>NZ_NSKH01000008.1 GCF_003144095.1 Streptomyces sp. ICBB 8177
ATCGCGCCCAGCAGATCGGCACGATCCGCCCCGTTGCAGTGCCGGATCTCGAAATCCGGACCCAGGGCATCCACCGTGGCGGGCGAAAGCTCTTCGGCTATCAGTACGACAGGCTTGTTCACCGGGGGACTCGTTTCGGCTCGGGGGTGCGGGCGCGGGGCTGCGGGGGCGTGCCCCGGAGGCGGGGTCTGCGCGGCTCGCTCGGTGGGGATGGCGTGTCCGTCACGGACTGCTCGGCTGCTTACCTCAGTGCTGACGTACCGTCAGTTCGCCTTCTCGCGGAGCGGTTCGGCAGCGACGACAGGATGGTCTGCGGTCAACGGCTCCTGGCCGGCGGCGCCGCCCGGCGAACCGATGGTCTCGGCCGTCTCGGCGTCGGCCTTGAGGTACGCGTGCCATTCGGTGGGCAGGTCGTTCTCGTAGAAGACGGCCTCGACCGGGCAGACCGGCTCGCAGGCGCCGCAGTCGACGCACTCCTCCGGGTGGATGTAGAGCTTCCGCGGGCCCTCGTAGATGCAGTCGACGGGGCACTCCTCGACGCAGGCGCGGTCCTTGATGTCGACGCAGGGCTGGGCGATGACGTAGGTCATGACGGGTTCTCCTCGGTACGGGGCGGGGCGACCGTCCAGGTGTCCTTGCCCGCCAGCAGCGCGCTCAGGTCGCCCTTGCCCTGCTGCTCGACGGCGGTGTCGAGTTGGTCGGCCATGGCGGTGTCGTAGACGGTGCGGGTGGTGTCGCGGAGGATGCCGATGGGGGTGTGGTGGAGGGTGGTGGGGTCGGCGAGGCGGGTGAGGGCGAAGG
>NZ_NSKH01000009.1 GCF_003144095.1 Streptomyces sp. ICBB 8177
CCGGGCGCTGGATCTACCCGCAGGCTCAGGAAGGGGTCGGCGCCGCCGGCCGGTCCGTCCGGCGGCGCCCGTCGATGTCGTCGGTGCAACGCGGTCTCCTTCGTTCGTCGGGATCGGGATCAAGCACTGCAAGGGGGCCTCACCCCCACTCTCCGGCCGTTGCTCGCGGTCGCCGGGCCACCTCGCCAGTACGGGCCGAAGCCCTGTTCCACCTGGCCTTTAGCGGGATTGCAGCGTCCCCGCC
>NZ_NSKH01000010.1 GCF_003144095.1 Streptomyces sp. ICBB 8177
ACACCTCATCGAACGCCCCCGCGAACACCGGAAACGCCTCATACAAACCCCGCCCCATCCCCAACCGCTGACCACCCTGACCCGAGAACACCACCGCGGGACGTGCGGTGCCGCCGGCGGTCCCGGTGATGACCGGAGTGCCCTCCGAGCCTTGGGCGAAGGCGCTCAGGCGGTCGAGCAGTTCGGCGCGGTCCCGGCCCACGACGACGGCGCGGTGGTCGAAGCGGCTGCGGGTGGCCGCGAGCGAGTAGGCGACGTCGGCCGGCCGCAGGTCCTCGTCGGCGCTCACCCGGTCGGCGAGCCGACGGGCCTGGCCGCGCAGTGCGGCCTCACCGCGGGCGCTGAGCACCCAGGCGGCGGGCGCCTTCACGGGGGCGTCCGGGGTGCCCTCGGCGGCTGTCGTACGCGGATCGTCCGAGGGCTCCGGCGCGGTCGGGGCGGGAGGTTCCTCCAGGATCACGTGGGCGTTGGTGCCGCTGATGCCGAACGAGGAGACCGCGGCCCGCCGCGTTCCGTCCGCCCGGCGTGGCCACTCGCGTTCGCGGTCCAGCAGTTCGACCGCGCCGGAGGACCAGTCGACCCGGGGGGTCGGCGCGCTGATGTTGATGGTGCGCGGCAGCTTGCCGTGGCGCATCGCCAGCATCATCTTGATCATGCCGCCGACACCCGAAGCCGCCTGCGCGTGGCCGATGTTGGACTTCAGCGACCCCAGCAGGAGCGGGCGCTCCTGCGGCCTGCTCTTGCCGTAGGTGGCGAGGATGGCGTTGGCCTCGATCGGGTCGCCCAGCGGAGTGCCGGTGCCGTGTGCCTCCACCGCGTCGATGTCGCGGGCGTCCAGGCGGGCGTCGGCGAGGGCCTGGGCGATCACCTTCTCCTGGGCCGGCCCGCTGGGCGCGGTCTGGCCGTTGCTCGCGCCGTCCTGGTTGACGGCGGTGCCGCGGATCACGCCGTGCACCGGGTGCCCGGCGCGTACCGCGTCCGACAGCCGCTCCAGCAGCAGCACGCCGCAGCCCTCGGCCCACACGGTGCCGTCCGCGTCGGCCGAGAACGGCTTCACGCGGCCGTCAGGCGCCAGTCCGCGCTGGCGGGAGAACTCCAGGAAGATGTCGGGCACCGCCATCACGGTGACCCCGCCCGCCAGGGCCAGCACGCACTCGCCGTCCCGCAGCGACCGCACCGCCTGGTGGACGGCGACCAGTGAGGACGAGCACGCGGTGTCCAGCGTGACGGAGGGGCCTTCGAGCCCGAAGGTGTAGGAGACGCGGCCGG
The DNA here is from genome assembly GCF_003144095.1 of Streptomyces sp. ICBB 8177. Taxonomy (GTDB): domain Bacteria; phylum Actinomycetota; class Actinomycetes; order Streptomycetales; family Streptomycetaceae; genus Streptantibioticus_D. The sequence continues at coordinate 1,270 of NZ_NSKH01000010.1, forward strand.
AGAGCATGCTCGGCGTGCTGGAGATCAGCAGGGTGCCGTCGAACTCCTCGGGGATCGCGCCGAGGTGCTGCGCGGAGTAGAACTCGTACATCAGGCCCGCCCACACCCCGGTGCGGCTGCCGCGCAGCGTGGCCGGGTCGATGCCGGCGCGTTCGAACGCCTCCCACGCGGTCTCCAGCATCAGCCGGTGCTGCGGGTCGGTGGCCTGGGCGCCGCGCGGGCTCATGCGGAAGAACGGGGCGTCGAAGGCTCCGGGGTCGTCCAGGAACCCGCCGCGCGCCGAGTAGGTGTGCCCCGGGGTGTCGGGGTCGGGATCGTAGAGCGCCTCGGCGTCCCAGCCGCGTTCGGCGGGGAAGGCGCTGGTGGCGTCCGTGCCGGAGTCCACCAGGTCCCACAGTCCGTCCGGGTCGGTCACCCCGCCGGGATAACGGCAGCCCATGCCGACGACGGCGATCGGTTCGTGTGCGCGCTCCTCGGCGTCGGCCAGCCGGTGCCGGGCGTCGGCCAGGTCGGCGGTCGCTCGTCTCAGGTATTCGCGGAGCCGTTCTTCGGTCGCCATCGCGGGTGCCCCCTTGGGATCACGTTGATCGGGTTGATCAGGTTGACCGGGCTTACCGGGTTGATCGGATCGACAGGCTGATCAGGTCGAGTGCTCAGATCTGGTTGTCGATGAACTGGAAGAGTTCTTCGTCGGAGGCCGCGCCGAACCCTTCCGTGAGCGCGGGTGCCTCGTGGTCCGGGCGCACCCTGCGCAGGGCGGCCTGGAGTGCCGCCCCGGCGCGGTCGCGCTGTCCGGGGTCGTCGTCGAGCCGGCCGAGCAGTGCGGTCACCTGGTCGAGCGCGTCGGCGAGCGCGTCCGCCGCGGAACGGGTACGCGGCGCGAGTTCGCGCAGCAGGTGGTCGGTGACCGCTTCCACCGTGGGGTGGTCGAAGATCAGGGTGGCGGGCAGCGTGAGCCCGGTCTCGCGGCCGAGGTTGCCGCGTAGTTCCACCGATGCCAGCGAGTCCAGGCCGAGTTCGGTGAACGGCCGGTCGGCGTCGATCGCGTCGGGGCTTCCGTGTCCGAGGACGGTGGCGGCCTGCGTGCGGACCAGGTCCAGGACGGTGCGCCGGGCGGCCGCCGCGTCCAGGGCCGACAGGCGCTCGGCCAGGCCACCGGCGCCCTGTCCCGCCGCGTGCTCGGTTCGCCGGTCCGCGGGCCGGTCTGTCGCCGTGGCGGTCGTACGGCGTGGCACGCGGGCCAGCCCGTGCAGCACCGCCGGTACGACACCTCCCGACCGGGCCGTGGCGCGCAGCCCGGCGAGGTCCCAGCGAGCGGCGACCACGGGACCGCCGTCGAAGGCGGTACGCACTGCCGCCGACATTCCTGACGCTGCGTCAAGTGACGCGTCGAACAGGGCGAGTCCCTGCTCGCGTTCGAGGGGAAGTGCTCCGGTGCGTGACAGCCGCGCTTCGTCCGCCCGCGTCAGCCCCGCCGCCATTCCGGCCGCCGAGGACCACAGGCCCCACGCGATGCTGGTCGCGGGCAGGCCGAGCGCCCTGCGGTGTGCGGCGAGTGCGTCGAGGAAGCCGTTGGCCGCCGCGTAGTTGGCCTGTCCGCCGTGCCCCAGCACACCGGCCACCGAGGAGAACAGGACGAAGGCCTTCAGTGCCCGGTCCCGCGTGAGTTCGTGCAGCAGCCAGGCACCGTCCGCCTTGGGCCGCAGCACGGTCTCCATGCGGTCGGGGCCGAGTCCGTCCACCACGCAGTCCGCCAGGACGCCCGCGGTGTGGACGACCGCCGTGAGCCGGGGAACGGTTTCCAGCAGCGCCGCCAGCTCGGCGCGTTCGGCCACGTCGCAGGTGGCTACGCGGACCGTGGCGCCGCGGGCTTCGAGGCGGGCCTTGAGGTCCGCCGCGCCCTGGGCGTCCGGACCGCGGCGGGAGACCAGCAGGAGGTCGCGTGTCTCGTGCCGGTCGACCAGGTGCTCCGCGAGCCAGCCGCCGAGTCCTCCGGTGCCGCCGGTGATCAGGACGGTGCCGGTGCCGAAGGAGTGGTTGCCGCTGCCGAGCGGGCGGTTGCCGGGGGTGTGCGGCTGCGGACCGCCGGGACTGCTCGGGGGAGCGTCCGTCGGAGGCCGCCGTACCAGCCGGGGTACGCGCGTCCGCTCGCCGTCCACCGTGAACTGCGGCTCGCCGTTCGCCACGGCCTCGGCCAGGCGGCGCCAGGCGGCCGGGGAGTCGTCGCGGAGGTCGGCCAGGGTGAAGGCTCCCGGGTGTTCGGCCTGCGCGGAACGCACCAGCCCCCACACCGGCGCCCCGGCGGCCGAGAAGGGATCGGCGAGGAAGACCAGGCGTGTCGCGGCCAGGCGTTCGTCGGTGGCCCGGCCCCGCACGAGGTCGAGGGCGGCGTGCAGGGCACGGCGGGCGGCACGGGGCGCGTCCGCCGACGCGTCGTCGTCCGGTGTCGCGCACACGATCGCCACGTCGGCCTTTTCAAGCCGGGTGGCGATCTCTTCCAGATCGCGGAGCACGGAGGCCTCGATCCCGGCGGCGGCCAGCGCGGCGGCCGTCGTGGACACGGACGGCTCCTGACCGAGCACGGCCCAGCGTGGTCGCGCGCCGCGCACTTCTTCCGCCGTCTCCGCGAACTCCACCGGCATCCATGCCACCTCGTACAGCGCGCCGGCGTCCGTCGGGATCACACTCGTCGACTGACGCAGCGTCACCGACCGTACGACGCCGATGCGTTCGCCGTCCTCGTCGCGGAGGTCGAGCCGCACGCCGCCGTCGTCCGCCCGGGAGAGCCGGACACGCAACCGCTCGGCCCCTGGCCGCTCCACGCTGACGTCCGTGAACGCGAAGGGGATGGGCCGCCCGCCCCCGGCAGGGTCGTCGATGGCATCGAGCACGAGTACGTGCAGCACGGAGTCGAGCAGTGCGGGATGCGCGAAGAACCCGCCGGCGGTCTCACGCGACGACCCGGGCAGGCGGACCTCCGCGTAGTGGTCGTCGCCCGACCGCCAGGCGGCCACCAGGCCCTGGAAGGCGGGTCCGTAGACGTACCCGGCCTCCGCCAGACGCTCGTAGACCCCGTCGAGGTTGATCCGCTCGGCGCCTTGCGGCGGCCAGGACACCGCCCAGTCCCCCGGTCCGGCCGCAAGGGCGGCCCGGTCCGGTTCGAGACGGCCCGCGGCGTGCCGGGTCCACGGGGCCGTGGGGTCGTCGGCGGGCCGGGCGTGGACGGTCAGCTCGCGCCGGCCGTCCCCGTCCTCGCCTCCGACGGCCACCTGGATCTCCACGGCACCGGAGGCCGGCAGCAACAGCGGTGCGTGCAGGGCGAGTTCAGCGACCACCGTCGCTCCGCACGTCGCCGCCGCGTGCAGGGCGAGTTCCACGAACGCGGTGCCGGGTACGAGGACGTCGTCACCGATGGTGTGGTCAGCCAGCCAGGGGGTGCTGCGGCGGGAGAGCCTGCCGGTGAGCAGCTGTCCGCCGTCGTGCGCCACCGGGACGGCACGCTCGAGCAACGAGGGGCGCTCCCCGGCCGTGGCGTCGCGGTCGGTGAGCCAGAACCGGCGGCGATCGAAGGCGTACGTGGGCGGCTCGACGGCTCCGCCGGCTCTCCCGGCCTGGTGGGGGCGCACCGCCGTCCAGTCGACGTCCACGCCCGCCGTGAAGGCCTCGGCGGCGGCGCGCAGGACGGCGTGCTCTTCCGGTTCGTCGCGGCGTGCGGTGGCGGTGACGGTGGCCGTCGACCGCGGCGACAGACTGGAACGCACCATCCCCGCCAGCACCGCCCGAGGACCCACCTCCAGGAACACACCCGTACCGCGAGCCTCCAACCGCGCCACCAC
>NZ_NSKH01000011.1 GCF_003144095.1 Streptomyces sp. ICBB 8177
CTGCGTGGGGTGTGTGTGCCGGGCGGGTCCATGGTGCCCGGGCGGGGTCCGGGTCCAGGCGCTGCGCGAGGTGTTCGGCCTGGGCCGTCAGCCACCGCAGGGCGAGCTTCGGCGAGATCGTCTCCCACGAGGCCGGCACGTACGTGACGCGCTCCCCCGTGGCGAACACCGGCCCGTCGGCCACCACTTCGCAGCGGTACCCCCCGCTCACGCCGGGCCGCCTCGCCACATCACCCAGGGGCGTTCGATCACCTCGGCATAGCTGGTGTGTTCCGGGTTCGCCCGCAGATGCCCGAACGCCCACT
>NZ_NSKH01000012.1 GCF_003144095.1 Streptomyces sp. ICBB 8177
GCCTCTACCGCACCGGCGACCTCGTCCGCTGGAACACCAACACCACCCTCGACTACCTCGGACGCAACGACCACCAACTCAAAATCCGCGGCTTCCGCATCGAACCCGGAGAAATAGAAAACACCCTCCGCGACCACCCCACCATCCACGACGCCATCACCACCACAACCACCACACCCCACGGAGAACCCACCCTCACCGTATACCTGGTGCTCGACGACGGGCCAGCGCCTCCGGACCGCGAGACGCTCAATCAGCACGTGGGCCGCCACCTGCCCGGCTACATGCGGCCGCACCGCTACTACGTGCTGCCCGCCTTTCCGTTGACCGCCAACGGCAAGGTGGACCGGGCGGCGCTGGCGGACGGCGCGGTGCCGCTGAACGCCGGAACGACGACCGGGAGCGCCCCGCGCGGTCCGATGGAGCGGACGGTGGCCGCTGTGTGGACACGGGCGCTGGGGCACGACGACTTCGGCATACGCGACAACTTCTTCGACGTCGGCGGCCATTCGATGCTGCTGGCGACCGTTCGCGAACACCTCGCGCGGGAGCTGGAGCGGCCGCCGGCGATCCTCGCCCTGTTCGAGCACCCCACGATCGAGTCCCTGGCCCGCCACCTGGCCGCGACGGATGGCGACCGTCCCGGCGCGGTGACGCGTGGGCCGACCGAACGGGCCGGGCATCCCACGCTCTCGACCGACGCCGCTCCCCCGACCGACGGCGCTCCGGCGGACGACCCCGCCGCGACTCGTCTCAAGCGCGGCAACGCCCGGTTGCGGGCGATGCGCGCACAGCAGCGCAGGGCCGCCGACCCGGCCGGCTCGGCCTCTCCCCTCGCCGACCCCCTTGGCACGAAGGACTGACTCCATGACGGTCGAAGACAACGACACGCACATCGCCATCGTCGGCATGGCCTGCCGCCTCCCCGGTGCGTCGACGCCCGAGGAGTACTGGCACAACCTCGTCACCGGTGTCGACTCGGTGCGCCCGCTGACACCCGACGAGCTGCGGGAGTGGGGCCAGGACCCGGCCCGGTCGGCCGATCCCCGGTACGTGCCGCTGCACGGTGTGGTGGACGGCGTGGGCGAGTTCGACGCGGGCTTCTTCCACTTCTCCGAGCGCGACGCGACACTGCTCAACCCGCAGCACCAGATGTTCCTGGAGTGCGCGTGGGAAGCGCTGGAGCGCGCGGGCTACGACCCGCTGGCGGCGCCGGGCACGGTGGGGGTGTACGCGGGGGCGGGCCGCAACGGCTACGCACAGGTCGTCCAGGAGCGCCCCGACCGGTTCCCCGGGGTGGACGACCTGGCGCTCGCCATCTCCAACGAGCCCGAGCACCTGGCGTCGCGCGTGTCGTACAAGCTCGGGCTGACGGGTCCCAGCATGGCCGTGATGACGGCCTGTTCGACCTCGCTGGTCGCCGTGCACGAGGCGTCCCGGGCCCTGCTGGGCGGCGAGTGCGACATGGCGCTGGCCGGTGGCGTGACGCTGCGGGTGCCCCGGGCGGGCTACTGGTACCGGGAGGGCGGCACGATGTCGCCGGACGGCCGCTGTCGTACGTTCTCCGCCGACGCGAAGGGCATCGTGGCCGGTGACGGCGCCGGTGTGGTGGTGCTGCGGCGGCTCCAGGACGCGCTGGACGACGGCGACCACGTCCACGCCGTGATCCGTGGCTCCGCGGTGAACAACGACGGGAGCCGGCGCGCCGGCTTCACCGCTCCCGGCGTGCGCGGTCAGACGGAGGTCATCCGCGTCGCGCACGCGGCGGCCGAGGTCGATCCCGCGTCGGTCTCGTACGTGGAGGCACACGGCACGGGGACGCCCGTCGGCGACCCCATCGAGGTGTCCGCGCTGACCCAGGCGTTCGGCGGAACGTCGCTGCCGCGGGGGTCGGTGGCGCTGGGATCGGTCAAGACCAACATCGGTCACACGGACACCGCCGCCGGTGTCGCCGGGCTCATCAAGACCGCACTGGCCCTGGAGCACCGGACCATCCCGGCCACGCTGCACTACGGCTCCCCCAACCCGGGCATCGACTTCGCGGGCGGCCCGTTCGCCGTCGTCACCGAGCGCCGCGCTTGGGAGGCCCACGAAGCGGCGCCCCGCCGCGCGGGCGTCTCGTCGTTCGGCATCGGCGGGACCAACGCCCACGTGGTGCTGGAGGAGGCACCGAACGCGGGCGTGCGAGGGGCGGCGGACGAGCCGGCCTTGCTGGTGCTCTCCGCGCGCTCCCCCGAGGCGCTGGACGCGATGACGATCCGGCTGGCCGAACACCTGAGGGAACGCCCGGAGTTGCCGCTGTCCGACGCCGCGTACACCTTGCAGCGCGGTCGGCATCCGTTCCCGTACCGCCGCTACGCGGTCTGCTCCGACCACGCGGGGGCGGCTGCCGCTCTCACGGCGGGGGCGGTCGCGGTGAGGGCCGCCGAACCCGGCGCGGAGCCCTCGGTTGTGTTCGTCTTCACGGGTGACACCATCGGGTCCGGCGACGTCAGCGGCCATGTCGAGATGGGCCGCACGCTCTACGCGGCGCACCCGGCGTTCCGCGCGGTCGTCGACGAGATCGGACCGTGGTTCACCGGGCACTGCGACCGTACGCTCGCCGAACTGCTCGACCCCGCACCGCGGATCGCCGCCGGCACCTCACGCGTGCTCGCCGGACCGCAGACGGCGCGGGCGACGCGACTCGCCATCGAGTACGGCTTCGCCACGCTGCTCACCACCTGGGGTGCCGCGCCCGCGGCGGTCGTGGGGAACGGTGTCGGGCTGCTCGGGGCGGCGTGCTTCGCCGGAGCCCTCGCCCTCCCGGACGCGCTGGACCTGCTCGTGCGGGCAGCCACGGGCGACGCCGGCCTTCCGCGCTTCGCCGTCGGCGGGATGCCCAGCATGCCCGTGCTTCAGGCGGGCAACGGCATGGAATTGACGCCTGATCAGTTCTCCGGCACCGAATTCTGGTTGCGTCAGTTGAGTGCCGCGCACGAGGCACCGGCCGCCCCGACGGACTCCCGCCACCTGCTGGTCGGCCTCGCCCCCGTCGACGGGACCGATGCCGCACTCGACTCGCTCGGTCGCCTGTGGCAGGCCGGGGTGCCGGTCGACTGGACGCGGTTGCACGAGGGCGTCGCGCGTCACCGCATTCCGCTGCCCACCTACCCGTTCGAGCGGGAGACGCACATCGTGCGACCCGTGCCCTTCGACGACGCGCTCGGTGAACGAGGTGTGGCGAGCGGCGAGGCGGCGACGGCGTCGGCGGGCCCGGCGCCCGGCGCGGGGGCCGACCGGTCGCCCGAGGCGGTCGAGGAACGGCTGCGGACGCTGTTCGACAAGGTGCTCGGCGGTGAGGGCGGCCAGGGCGACGACCTGGACTTCTTCGAGCGGGGCGGCGACTCGCTGACCGCCGTGCAGCTGCTCGGCCTGGTCGAGGACGCGTTCGGGGTGTGCCCGCCGATGGAGGCGGTCTTCGACGCGCCGACCGTCCCGGAGTTCGCCGCCGTCGTCATGGAGACGCTCACCCTGCTCGACGCGACGGCGACCGCGTCCGGCGCCGACGACAAGGGGACGATGTGAACGGGCCCGACGAGACCCGACGGCCCGTGGTGGCCCCGGCGTCCTTCGCCCAGCGGCGGCTGTGGTTCCTCGACCACTTCGCGTCCGGGAACAACGCCTACAACCTGGTGTCGGCGCTCAGGCTGCGCGGACCGCTGGACCTCGCGGCGCTGCACGGGTCGCTCCAGCGCGTGGTGGACCGGCACGACGCGCTGCGCACGACGTTCCGCGCCGAGGCGGGAGAGCCGTACCAGTGTGTGGCCTCCGCCATGGAACTCGCGCTGCCGGTCACAGACTTGACGGGCCTGCCGGAAGAGGGCCGCGTCGCACACGCCTGCGCGCTCGTGGAGGCGGAGACGCTGCGTGAGTTCGACCTCGCCGAGGGCCCGTTGATCCGTACGACGCTGCTGCGGCTGGCAAAGGACGACCACGTGCTGGCTGTCGTCTGCCACCACACCGTCTGCGACGGCTGGTCGATGGGCCGCTTCCACGAGGAGCTGACCACCTGCTACGCCGCCCTTCGGGCCGGCGCCGAGCCCGAACTGCCGCCGCTGCCCACGAGGTTCGCCGACCACGCGCTGCGCGAGCGCGAACGCGACGCGAGCGACGGCTTCGGCGACGCGCTGGCCGCCGTACGGGACCGGCTCACCGGCGCGCCCGCGCTGCTGGACCTGCCGACCACGTACACCCGTCCGGCCGTCCAGGGTTTCGAGGGGGCGACACACGACATGGCGCTGTCGCCGCGTACGTGGCAGGCCGTGCTCGGCACCTCGCGCCGGCACCGCGTGACGCCGTTCATGACGCTGCTGTCGGTGTACGCGGTGCTGCTCGCGCGGCTGTCCGGCACGGACGACGTGGTGATCGGCAGCCCTTCGGCGGGCCGTGCCGACCCCGCGACGGCACCGCTGATCGGCATGTTCGTCAACACCCTGCCGTTGCGTGTCGACCTGAGCGGGGACCCGTCGTTCGCCGGTCTGCTGCTGCGGGTGCGCGGTGTCGCGCTGGAGGCGTTCCGTCACCAGGACGTGCCGCTGGAACGCGTCGTGACGGAACTTGGCCTGGACCGGGCGACCAGTCACGACCCGCTCTTCCAGACGATGTTCGCCCTCCAGCAGCCGCTGACGCTGCCGGAGCTCGACGGGCTGGCCGCCGAGGTCTTCCCGGTCCGGCCGCCGACCACCTTCACCGACCTGTGGCTGGAGGTACGGCCGGACGGCGAGGGCGCGGTGTGCACCTTCCGCTACCGCACCGAGCTGTTCGACGAGGCGGCGGTGCGGCGGCTGGCCCGGCAGTTCCACAACCTGCTGGACTCCGCGTTGCGTTCGACCGACACGCCCGTCTCCCGGCTCGACCTGCTGGACGAGGCCCAGACGCACACGCTGCTGCGCGAGTGGAGCAGGACCGGTGACGCGTACCCCTGGGACGGCCCGGTCCACGAGACGATCGCGCGGCAGGCGCAGCACACGCCGGACGCCACCGCCGTCGTCTTCCGCGACACCCGGCTCAGCTACGGGCAGCTCGCCCGTGGCACCGAGCGCGTCGCCCGGCGGCTGGCCGACGAGGGGGCGGCGCCGGGGACGGTGATCGCGCTCTGCCTCGCGCGCGGTGTGGAGCTGCCGCCCTCGATCCTTGCGGTCCTGCGCACCGGCGCCGCCTATCTGCCGCTGTCGCCGGAGGACCCGCCGGGCCGGCTCGTACGGCTGCTGCGTGACGCCGGCGCCACGCATGTGCTCACCACGAGTGACATCGCTCCGGCCCTCGCCGACGCGGGCGTGCCGGTGATCGAGGTCGACGGGCTCAGCGACGACACCGGGGCCGCTCCGCCGCCTGCCCCGGTCCACCCGGACGATCTCGCCTACGTGATCTACACCTCCGGGTCCACCGGGCGGCCCAAGGCCGTGGGCGTGCCGCACCGGGGGCTGGCCAACCGCGTCCACCACCTGCGGCACACGCCGGGTCTGGCCGCCTGTGACCGGGTGCTGCACAAGACGCCGTACACCTTCGACGTGTCGGTGTGGGAACTGCTGGCGCCGCTGACCGCCGGCGCCACGCTGGTGGTCGCGGAGCCGGGCGGGCACCGCGATCCGGCCTACCTCGTCGACCTGATCGAACGCGAGGCCGTCACCACGGCGCACTTCGTTCCGCCCATGCTGGAGGCCTTCCTCGGCGAGCACGACCTGGAGCGGTGCCGTTCGCTGCGGCGCGTGGTGTGCAGCGGTCAGGCGCTGTCGGCGGTGCTGCGAGACCGCGCGCTGTCGCGACTGGACGTGCGGCTGTACAACTTCTACGGGCCCACCGAGGCGTCGATCGAGGTGACCGAGTGGGAGTGCGCCCCGCGCACCCCCGTCGCCGGTGGGGCCGAGCCCTCCGGAGCCGCCGAGGACGGGCGGGTCCCCATCGGGCGTCCGTTGCCCGGTGTGGAGGTCTACGTGCTCGACGCCGACCTGCGCCCCGTACCCATCGGCGTACCCGGCGAGCTCTACCTCGGCGGCACCCAACTCGCCCGCGGCTACCTCACCCGACCCGACCT
>NZ_NSKH01000013.1 GCF_003144095.1 Streptomyces sp. ICBB 8177
GAGCATCGAGGCTGTCCCACGTTGTGGGATGGTCCAGGGCCATTACGTCAGCGAGTGTCTGACGGTGGTTGCTCATGGGTGGAACGTTGACTATTCGGCACTGGTTGTTGGTTGTTTTCCTAGTACTGCTTCGGCGTGGAACGGGAGATGGCTGGGCTGGTGTCGGGCACGCTGTTGGGTCCTGAGGGAATGATCGTGTTCCTTCGTTTGTGACCGGTCTCGCCGATGGTGTCGTGAAGATGCCGGGTGTGGGGGATGGGTCGTTGTTTGAGAACTGCATAGTGGACGCGAGCA
>NZ_NSKH01000014.1 GCF_003144095.1 Streptomyces sp. ICBB 8177
AAGTCGCGGGCGGACTGCTGTGCGTCGGCCTTCGGCACCAGCGACAACGCCGGCAGGCCGCCCGCGGTGGCCGCGGTGGCCGCGGTGGCCGCGGTGGCGGGGGTGGCGGGGGCGGTGCTGTTGGTGGGCTGGTGGTCGATGACGGGTGCCTCAGACATGCGCGCTGTCCCCCTCGTGCCCGTTGCCGCTGGCATGCAACTGCTGCTGGTTGCTGATGGTGATGGTGTGGGTGATGGCGGTGGCCAGTTGTTCGGCTTTGAAGGGCAGGCCGGTCACCTGGGTGTGGGAGTGGGCGTCGACCAGGTATCTGGCGCGT
>NZ_NSKH01000015.1 GCF_003144095.1 Streptomyces sp. ICBB 8177
CACCTCATCCACGCCCTGCGCCGCAACGTCAACCTCAAAATCCTGCTGTTCAACAACCGCATCTACGGCCTCACCAAAGGCCAGTACTCCCCCACCTCAGAAACCGGCAAAATCACCAAATCCACCCCCATGGGATCCCTCGACGCCCCGTTCAACCCCCTCTCCCTCGCCCTCGGAGCCGAAGCCGGGTTCGTCGCCCGCACCATCGACTCCGACCGCAAACACCTCACCACCGTCCTGCGCGCCGCAGCCGCCCACCCCGGCACCGCACTCGTGGAGATCTA
>NZ_NSKH01000016.1:0-3137 GCF_003144095.1 Streptomyces sp. ICBB 8177
GTGCCGGTGCGGGCGAGGTCGCGGGGAGCCGGAGTGGTTCCGAACAAGTGCAGCGCCCAGGGCTTAGGCCCCCTGGGCGCTGCTGTACAGGACCTGATCGGGAGGACCTGTGTTGCTCAGTATGACCGAGCAGGACCGCAAGGAACTGTCGGAGAAGGTCCGGGAAGCCAACCGCCGCAGCGAGAACGACGCGACCGTGCGGGGTGGCCGCTGACGGACACGCCCCCGTGTTCCGCCCCGTCTGATCCTTCCTTGCAGCCGCAATCAGCCCCGGCGATCAGCCGTGAGGGGCGCCGGATCGAATCCGGCCCGGGGCACTGCCCGAGTCGCACTGGCTCGGGGTTGTTGCGGAGCGCCGTCGTCTCACCAAACGTCCGCGTCGCTCCGTCTCTTTGTCCCTCCGACGCAGGAGTCTTCATGCGTAGCTTCGTCAGCGGCCATCCGGCCGCTTCAGTGCACGACTTCATCGAGCTGGCCCTGGGCACCCCGCCGGAACTGTGGCTCGGTGTCGAGGGCGAGAGCGAGCAGGAACGAACGGCCCGGCTGGACGCCGCCCGCGACATCCTCGCCGAGAACCCCGACCTGCCGGACGAGGTGGCCCGCATCGTCGCCCAGGTGATCGAGGCGCATGGGACGGAGCTGTTCAACGTCGTCCCCCTGGTTCGACCGGTCGCGCGGCGCCGGGTTGCCTCGCCCTCGCGGCCGGTTCGGCGCGGCGGTGCCGTGCGGCGTCCGGCGGAGGTGGCGGGATGACCGCTCCCTACATGACCGAAGGTGCGGCGGTGCCCCCGCTGACGAAGCCGGAAGTTGGCCTTGCCGGTTTCGGTGCGCTGGCTGCTGCCGGGGTCGGTGTGCTGGGCCTGTTGTCGTCGTTCGACGCGGTGTCAGCGGCCGGGGCGCGGTGGGGGTTCGCGGCGCCGTGGATGCTGCCGGTGGGCGTGGACGTGGCCATTCCGGTGTTCACTATCGCCAATCTGCTGCTGATCCGGCTGGACATGGCGTTGGCGTGGGTGCGGTTCGTGCCCTGGGTGCTGACGCTGGTCACGTGCGGGCTGAACGTGGCGGCCGGTTCCACGGTGGCGGCGCGGGTCGCGCACGGGACGATGCCGCTGCTGTGGGTGGTGTTTTCCGAGATCGGCGCACACGTCTACGCCGTGCGGATCGGAGCGGTCACAGGTCGGCGGATGGAGAAGGTGCGCTGGTCGCGGTGGCTGCTGGCCCCGGTCTCGACGTTCGCGTTGTGGCGGAGGATGGCGCTGTGGGAGGTCACCTCCTACAGCGCTGCGCTGGTGTGCGAGCGGGAACGGCTGCTGGCGCGGGCGGACTTGCGCGAGCGGTACGGCTGGGCCTGGCGGTGGAAGACACCACGGCGGGCCCGCGTGGTGCTGCGCATGGGCGAACTGTCCCCCATCGTGCCCACCACCGACCAGGACCCCGCCCCCGAGGCTCCGCCCGAGCCGGAAGCGAAGCCCGCACCACAGCCGGATCACGAGTCGATGGCGTCCAAGGCGCCGCGTAAGCGGCAGTCCAAGGGGAGGAAGGCCGCACCGGCTCAGCGGACCGCTGATGAGCTGCTGGCCGAGGCTCGCGCGCTCAGCGCCGGTTGGGCGGACACGGAGATCAACGCCGAGGCGCTGCGCAAGGCGCTGCGTTGCGGTTCCGCCCCGGCGCGGCAGGTGCGTGACGTGCTGCTCGCCGAACGCGCCGAGGCGCTGTCGATGTACCCGGTCGCGTCCGCACCGATCGGTGAGGAGGTGGCGGCATGATCCCTGACACCGTGGCCGCCGCCGGTCTGGGCGTCCTGCCAGCGGTGGTCGGTTGGGTCGCCCATGTGCGCCGTTTACGCGGGGCGTTGAACAGCGCCCGCCGCGACCCGCTCACTGGGCTGCACACCCGCGAGGGCTTCATCCGCCGAGCAACCGCCTTGCTGGGCAAGCCGGGTGCGGTCGTCGTGCTGGCCGATGTCGACAGGTTCAAGCAGATCAACGACACCTTCGGGCATGCGGCAGGTGACGCGCTGCTGAAGGCGACTGCGGCGAGGCTGGCGCACTACGTCGGCCGAAGCGGGGTCGTAGGGCGGCTTGGGGGCGACGAGTTCGCGGCTGTCCTGATCGATGAGGACGGCGCCGCTGGTGACCTGCTGGCCGTTCTGCACAACCTGCTCGCCCGCTCCGTCGACGGCCAAGCCCCTGACGTTCGCACCACGGTCTCGCTGGGTTGGGTGCGTGCCAGCGACTTCCCCGCCGACGACTTGTCGGGGTTGCTGCGGCGGGCGGATGAGGCCATGTACGCGGCGAAGCGAGCCCGGGCCGGGATGCGCCGGGCGGGCCTGGGTCGGCTGTTCGCCACTGTGGCGGGGCGCCGCGCCGGCCGCCGAGGCACGCACAGTCCTGACGGGGCGAAGGTGGCGGCATGAGTGAGCCGCTGGCCGCCCTCGACGCGTGGGTGCCGGTGATGCGGGCCGCGGGCTTCCGGTGCCAGTGCGCGGGTGAGTGCGGTAACGAGCACGCCAAGAGTGAGGGGCGGTGCCCGCGTGAGCACGACGCCTACACCAGCAGGCACGGCCACCGCATCCGCCTCATCGCCGCCCCGGCCGACCCCACCACCCCGGCCGCCGTCGCGGTGACGCTGCCGCCGGACGCGTTGCGGGCGTGGTGCCCGGAGTGCCACACCGCCACCACCCGCATCCGCGCTCGGGCCGCTGAGGTGCCGGGCGGGGACGCGCCGACTTTGTTCGATCTTTGATCCCTGGAAGGGAGGTCAAGCCCATGGGCTTGACGTTCACCGATCTGTTCTGCGGCGCGGGCGGCTCCTCCACCGGCCTGGTCGCCGCCGGTCTGGAACTGCGGCTGGCCGCCAACCACTGGCAGCGCGCGGTCGAGACCCACGCCGCCAACCACCGAAGCGCCGACCACCTGTGCGCGGACATCAACAACTACGACATGCGCCGCCTGCCCCACACCGACATCCTGTGGGCCTCCCCCATCTGCACCGAGATCTCCCCCGCCGGCGGCAGGCGCCGCACCCACGGTCAACTCTCCCTGGAACTGGGCGAGTACGGGCCGATGGAGAACGCCGGATGGGAACGCACCCGGGCCACCGCCTACGACGTGATCCGCGCGACCGAGGTCCACCGC
>NZ_NSKH01000016.1:3304-9125 GCF_003144095.1 Streptomyces sp. ICBB 8177
ATCGGCGGCGTGGACAACGACCCCGCACCCCAGTGGCGCGACCGCATCTACGTCGTCTTCACCCGCGTTGATGTGCCCGCCCCAGATCTGACGCCCTCCCCGCTCGCCTACTGCACACACTGCGACCGGGACGTACGAGCCGTGCAGACGTGGCGCAACGGGCGCAGGGTGGGCAAGTACAAGCAGCAGTACGACTACCGCTGCCCCAACACCGCCTGCCGCCACCAGGTGGTGGAGCCCTACGTGCGCCCGGCCGCGTCCGTCATCGACTGGACCAACCTCGGGGTCCGCATCGGCGACCGGCCCGCACACGGACTGCGCCCCCTGGCCGCCAACACGGTCAAGCGCATCCGCGCCGGGCTGGCCCTGCTGGGCGAGCGGCGCATGGTGCTGACCGTCAACCACGGCGGCCACGACGGGCGCGCCGTGCCCGCCGACACCGCCCCGCTCGCCTCCCGCACCGTGAAGATCGGAGACGCGGTGCTCGTGCCGACCGGCGGCACCTGGAACACCACCCCGACCACCACCGGCGAGCCGATGCGCACCCGGCTGGCCAACCCCAAGGGGTTCGAGGCGCTGCTGACCCCGCCGCAGGCCGACGACTCGTTCATCGTCACCCTGCGCCGCAACGCCACCGCCCGCCCCGTGACGGCACCGGTCGACACCGTGACCGGGCAGGGGCGGCATCACTGGCTGGTCATCCCCTACCGCAACGCGGGCACCAAGTCGGCCGGCGAGCCGCTGCACACGCTCGGCACGAAGGACTCCGCCGCCCTCCTCGGGCCCGCCCCGGTGCTCGAGGAGTGCCACTACCGGATGATCCAGCCGCGCGAACAACTCCTCGCCCAGCGCTTCCCGGCCGACTACATCGTCCACGGCAACAAGGGCGAACAGACCATGCAGGCCGGAAACGCCGTGTCCTGCAACGTCGCCCAGTGGATCGGCGAACGCGTCACCGCCGCCCTGGCCCGCACCGCAGCCACCGCCGCCTGATCTCAAGCCCGTTGTTCGCGGGCCCGGCCGCCCACCTCCTACAGCGACGGCCGGGCCCGCTCACCCTCACACCCGAAAGCGGAAGGACCCCCAGTGAACCAGCCCGACGACGACGAACTGTTCAACCGACTCGAAGCCGAGATGACCACCGACCCGGGCGCCGAAGTGGTCGACCTCGGCAAGGCCCGATCGGCCCGCGCCAAGTCGCCCGACTCGGCCACCGACCCGACCGCCGACCGATCGGCCGACTCCACCCCCGACCGCCCGCACACCGAGTCGGCAGACCCGGGCGGGCTGGCAGAGCCGACCCGGGTAGCTGTCGCTCCGGTGGACGATGAGCCGGATGACGACGCGCCGCGTCGGGTGCCGGTGGACTCTCCGGACCTGCCGCGGTCCGGGGTGGTGTACGAGAAGCGGCGTCCCATCCTGCCGCCGTGGCTGGCCACGAAGACCGAACTCCTCCTCACCGCCCGGCACTTCGGCGCCCGCACCGCCTACACCGCCGCGTACCACTCGATCCGCACCCCGTGGTACGGGCTGCGGCTGGCGGCGACTGCGCCGCGCGGCGGCATCCGCTTCGCGTCTGCGGCGCGGCGGTGGGTGTGGGACACCGAAGCCGAACCGCTTCGGGCCGCCGCCGTACGGGACGAGGACGTGAGCCAGTACCTGACCCTCTCCCGCCAGCGTGACCGCCGGGTGCGCGGCCGAACCCTGGTGATGCTGCTCGCCTGCGTCACCGGACCCGTGCTGGCCCTGGCCTTGTACGTGATGGCGCCGGGCTGGCTGACGGTGCTGGCGCTGGCGGCGGTCGCCGCGCTGGGCTTCTACGGGCAGGAGAAGGACCACCCCATCATTGGCCCGGCGGTGCTGCGCACCGAGGTGGAGAAGCTGACCGGCACCATCGTGCTGCGGGCGCTGGACAACATCGGGAACCCGAAGATCTGCGCCGCCATCAAGAAGGGCGGCGACATGAACGGCATGCACTTCGTCTCGGAGATCGTGCGCGACGGGCCCGGCTACCGCGCCGACCTCGACCTGCCCTACGGCGTCACCCCTGAGGACATCATGGAGGCGCGCAAGGAACTCGCCTCCGGCCTGCGCCGCAAGGTGGGGTGCGTGTGGCCGTCCGCCGACCCGAACGGGCACGAAGGACGGCTCATCTTGTGGGTGGGGGACCGGCCGATGAACGAGACCACGAAACCGGCCTGGCCGCTGCTGAAGTCCGGCATTGTGGACCTGTTCAAACCCGCCGTGTTCGGCAACGACCAGCGCATGGGCGAAGTCAGCGTGACGCTGATGTTCGCCGCCGTCGTCGTCGGCTCCATCCCCCGCATGGGCAAGACGTTCCTGATGCGCCTGCTGCTGCTCATCGCCGCCCTCGATCCGCGCGCGGAACTGTACGCGTTCGACTTCAAGGGCACCGGCGACTTCAAGGCCCTGGAGCCGGTCTGCCACCGCTACCGCGCCGGTGAGGAAGACGAGGACATCGAATACCTGGTGGCCACGCTGCGGGAGCTGAAGGAAGAGCTGCGCCGGCGAGCGAAGGTCATCAAGTCCCTTCCCACCTCGCGCTGCCCCGAGTCGAAGGTCACCCCGGAACTGGCCAACGACAAGACGCTGCGGCTCCACCCGATCGTGGCCGGGTTCGATGAGTGCCAGGTGCCCTTCGAGCACGAGAAGTACGGCAAGGAGATCGAAGCCATCTGCACCGACCTGACCAAGCGCGGCCCCGCGCTGGGCATGGTCGTGATGTTCGGCACCCAGCGCCCGGACGCCAAGTCCCTGCCGCCCGGGATCAGCAACAACGCCGTGCTGCGGTTCTGCCTGAAGGTGATGGGCCACCAGGCCAACGACATGGTGCTGGGCTCCGGCATGAACAAGGCCGGATACCAGGCCACCATGTTCTCCCGCTCCGACCGCGGTATCTGCTGGATGGCCGGTGAGGGCGACGACCCGCGCATCGTCTCCTCCGCGTTCGTCGATGCCGTCGCCGCAGGCCAGGTGGTTGCCCGGGCGCGGGTGATGCGGGAGAAGTACGGCAACATCACCGGCCACGCCATCGGCCAGACCCCGGCCGCCGACACCACCCCGACCTTCGACCTCTTGGCGGACGTGCTGTCCGTGGTCCCGGCGGACGAGAAGAAGGTGTGGAACGAGAAGATCGCCGCCCGCCTGGCCGACCTGCGCCCCGAGGTCTACGGCACCTGGAAGGGCGAGACGGTCACCGCGAACCTCAAGCCGCACGGCATCACCGCCGTGGACGTGTGGGGCACCACCGACGCCGGGAAGGGCACCACCCGCCGCGGCACCGTCCGCGCCGACCTCCTCAAAGCCATCACCGAGCGTGACGGAAAGTAGAGGCGGTCACCCTCCGGCGCGGTGCTAGACCTAGCAGCCGCCGCTGCTAGGTCTAGCACCCCTGCTAGCACCCCATCCCTGGGCTGATCTGCTACCTAGCATCTAGCAGCCCACCTGCGGAAACACCCGGAAACCCGCCTGGAAGGGCACCATGACCCCCCTAGAGGCTGCTATAGCCATCCCACCAGCCGTGACTGTGTGTTACGGACTGCTGTGTGCGGGCAGTCCGCTCGGCAACTGCCGCAAGTGCCGCGGCTTCGGCTTCGCGATGAAGGCCGATCGCAAAGGACGCCCCAAACGCGGCAAGCACTGCCGCCGCTGCGACGGCCACGGCAAACGCATCCGCATCGGCCGGCGCCTGTTCAACGCCGCCCGCCGCACCTGGCACGACGCCACCGCCGAACCCCGCACACCCGCAGCCCGGAAGAACACCCCGCCATGGCGCTGACGGAGCGCCACACGCCGCTACCACTGACCGACTCGGAGGCTCACCCGTGACCCTCACCCTCTCCGCCGTCCTGCTGTTCGGCGGCGCTGCCGCCGTCGCCCTGAAGTTCCGCTCCGCGAAGTTCGGCGGCGCACTGGTCATCTACCTGTTCGGCTTCTTCACCGCCTCCACCTCAGCCGCTGGACCCATCCGCACCCTGTGCGCCTCCCTCGCCCACTCCCTGTCCACCATCGGCCACTAACCCCCCGGAGGAACCCCCGTGGACGCAAGCCTCATCGCCGCAACCGTCCTGTTCGGCCCCGGAGCCGCCGCCCTGCCCGCCATCGCCGTCCTGTGGCACCGCAGCAACCGCGAACGCGCCGCAGAACGCGCCGCCTTCACCCAGCACCACACCGTGCAGGCGGCCCCCGTCCCGCCGCCCAACCCCGGTCGGCCGCTCAACCCGCCGGCCCCTACCACCCATGCCGCCCCGGTCACGCCTGCACCGCACCGCCCGACGACCGACGGGCCGGGCGCCGTGGTCATCGACCTCGCCGCCCGCCGCCGGGCCGCCTAACCCACCAAGGGAGTCCCTGTGATCCGTCTGCGTATCCAACGAGCCGTGTTGCCGCGCCCGGCACTCATCCTCACCGACACCCCCCGTCCCAACTGCCCCCAGTGCTTGGGCGATGGCGGCATCGAATGGCCGTACGGCGACGAGACCGGTGAGTACGCCGGGAGCGAGTGGGAGTGGTGCGGCTGCTGGAACGAACGCCTGCGCTGGACGCTACTGCTCCTGCCCTGCCGCAAGTCGGGCACCGCCTACACCGACGAGCCGCCGTTCTAGACACACCCGGGGCGGGCGCCGCCTCACCACAAGTCCGCGCCCGCCCCGGTTCTCCGTGTCCCTCCGAAGAGAACAGGAGACCTCCAGCATGACCCATTACGCGGTACCCGGCGAGGCCCGCCCCGGCCACGCCATCCTGACGAGTCGCGAGCCCCTGCGCACTGCGCTGGCCTTGGCCGCCGCGGGCGTGCCCGTGCTGCCCCTGCGGAAGAACAAGCGGCCGTTCGCCAACTGCCCCGCGTGCTCCGGCAGCGCCTGCGGCGACCGCCCCCACATGAAGACCCCCGGCCCCTGCCAGTGCCCCGCCCCCTGCCACGCCTGGGCCGCCGCCACCACCAACCGGGCCGTCATCGCCTCGGCCGCGTGGGCGGCGGCCTGGCGGTCCGCCGGGGGTGTCGGCTACCACCCGGGCGGCTGCGGCCTGACCGTCGTGGACCTGGACAACCCGGCCGCCGTGTCCTGGGCACAGGCCACACTGCGCGCCACCAGGACCGTGCCCACCACGCGCGGGCAGCACTGGATCTACCGGGGCGTCATGCAGTCCGCGAACGGCGTGCGGCCCGGCGTCGACATCAAGTCCCGCATGGCCTACGCCCGGTGGCTCGGGCCCGGCACCGGCGCCATGACCACCCTTCCCGACACCGTGCGCGCCCTGGTCGCGAGGGAAGAGGCCACCCCGCGCCGCGCGGGGGTGGCTTCTTCCCTTCCGGAGCGCGGCACGTGGAGCCGTCGGGTGGCGCACGGCTGCCGCCACACCGAGGCGTACGTGAACACCGGTCTGCGGCGCGGTCTGGACCTGGTGGCCGCGTGCAAGGAGTCCGGAGCGGGGTCGCAGGCGTTCGGGGTGGCTCGGTTCCTCGCGGCCCAGCACGCGCGCTGCCCCGGACCCTGCGACCTGGAGAGCGTCGGTCGTCAGATCGTCGCCGCGGCCGTCGCTGTCGGCGTGCCCGAGCCCTACGCCCGGCGGGCCGTCGCCAACGGCTTCCACACCGGTCTGGGGCGTGCCGCGTGACCCCCGGCGAGGAACTGCCCGCCCCCTCCAACCCGCTGGCCGTGGCGCGGCGTCTGCTGCCCGACTGGCAGGCCGACGACGGCGCCCTGATCTGCCGCCGCTGGCGCGGCTCGTGGATGCGCTGGACCGGCACCGCCTGGCGCGAGGTGGACGAACAGCAGGTACGCGCCCACATGTACAAGCG
>NZ_NSKH01000017.1 GCF_003144095.1 Streptomyces sp. ICBB 8177
AACACCGAGATCCGCGACTGGGCCCCCACCAAACAGAAGATCAGCAACCTGCTCGACGCCCTCGGCGCCATCGTGCTGCTGCCCACCGACGTGGACGCACCCGCCTGGATCACCACCACCGACACCGACCAGCCCGCCACGACGGGGGTGGACTGCGGGCCGATCGTGGCCTGCCAGAACGGGCTGCTGCGCATCCGGGACCGGGCGCTGTTGCCGCACGGGCCGGGGTTCTTCAACCTCGTGTCCGTCCCCTTCGCCTACGACCCCGACGCGACCGCCCCCGCCTGGGACGGGTTCCTGGCGCAGATCTGGCCGGGCGACCTGGACGCCATCCGGGCGCTTCAGGAGTGGTTCGGCTACGTGCTGTCCGGGCGCACCGACCAGCAGAAGATCCTGCTGATCGTCGGCCCGTCCCGCTCCGGCAAGGGCACCATCGCCCGCGTCCTGAAGGAACTGGTGGGCCGCGACAACCTCGCCGGCCCCACCCTCGCCGGACTCGGCACCAACTTCGGCCTGTCCACGCTGATCGGCAAACCTCTCGCCGTCATCTCCGACGCCCGGCTGTCCGGCAACGACAACAGCCAGGTCGTGGAACGGCTGCTGACCATCTCGGGCGAGGACACCATCGACATCGACCGCAAGTACCGCGAACCGTGGACCGGCAAGCTGCCCACCCGGCTGATGCTGCTGTCCAACGAACTGCCCTACTTCGGCGATTCCTCCGGCGTCATCGCCAAGCGGTTCATCGTCTTGAACATGACCGTCTCCTGGCTCGGCAAGGAAGACCCCACCCTCACCGACCGGCTCACCACCGAGATGCCCGGCATCCTCAACTGGGCCCTAGAAGGACTCGCCCGCCTGGAGTGCACCGGCCGCATCAGCCAGCCCGCGTCCAGCCGAGAAGCGGTCACCACCATGCAGGACACTGCCTCACCCACGTCCGCGTTCGTCCGCGAGCGCTGCACTACCGGGCCCGTGCACAGCGTCCCCGTGGATGCCCTGTGGGCCGCCTGGCGCGAATGGGCCGAGGACAACGGTGTCCGCGCCATCGGCACCAAGCAGGTCTTCGGCCGCAACCTGCTGTCCGTCGTCCCCCAGCTCAACCGCACCCGGCCCCGCGACCCCTACGGCCGACAGGTCGCTACCTACAACGGGATCACCCTCAACCCGTGCGAACCACATTCGCCTGAGTCGTGACTCATCGCGACTCAAGACCCCTCGCAACCCGCTCCGAGTCGCGATGAGTCACGACTCAGAGCAATGTCAGCCCAGCTCTCCCCGCCCCGGAGGGCACCGGTCCCCTCTCCCTCTTGAGGAGATCTCGCATGAGCACCCCGACCCACCGGCGCCACGCGCCGAAGGACGAACTGTTGCCACTGAGCGACGTTCTCGAAGAACTCGGTATCAGCCGCCCTACCTGGTACCGCTGGCGCGATCGCGGCTACGGGCCCGAGGCACGCCGCACACCGTCCGGCCGCATCTGCGTGCGCCGGAGCACTCTGGACGCCTTCAAGGATGAACTGGAAGCCGCGTGACCGACTGGAGCTACACCGTCAAGATCTGGGCTATTCGGAAGCGCGACTACCGAAAGCCCTACCAGCTCCGATGGAAGGTGGGTACTCGGGGTCACGCGGAATCATTTCTCACCCTGGGCCTGGCGGAAAGCCGCCGAGCCCAGCTCATTACGGCGGCCCGCAAGGGTGAGCCCTTCGATATCGACAGCGGACTACCAAAGTCCATGGTCGACAAAAAACAGGACATCTCTTGGTACGAGCATGCCCGCAACTACATCGAAATGAAATGGGATGACTCCCCTGGCAACACGCGGCGGACCCTGGCCGAGGCAATGGCCACAGTGACACCCGCTTTCGTGAAAGACACCAAGGGCATGCCGGATGTGAACACCGTCCGCCGAGCCCTCTACAGCTGGGCCTTCAACAAGAACCGATGGGAGAAGGAGACACCCGCAGACGCGGCGAAGGTGCTGGACTGGTTCAAGAAGAAGTCACTGCCCATGTCCGCACTCTCCGACCGCTTGGTCATCCGATCCGCTCTGAGTGCACTGTCCAAGAAATTGGATGGCAAGACCGCTGCACCCGGAACGATCAGCCGCAAGCGAGCAATCCTGTACAACTCTCTCGAATTCGCGGTCGATGCTGAACTACTCAGCGACAACCCGCTGGACCGGATCAAATGGAAAGCGCCCGAACAGGTCGTAGAGGAGGTGGACCCGGCCTGTGTGCCGAATCCCGACCAGGCGGCGAAGCTTCTGGCTGCGGTCCGGGACCAGAGCATGCGGGGGCGTCGGCTCGCAGCATTCTTCGGCTGCATGTACTACGCGGCGGCCCGGCCGGCCGAAGTCATCGGACTGCGCGTCGGGGACTGCGACCTACCGCGCCGGGGCTGGGGGCTGCTGAGGCTCCACGAAACGCGCCCGCGCTCGGGTACTGCCTGGACGGACAGCGGCGAGGCACACGAGCGGAAGGGGCTGAAGCACCGACCGCGTAAGGCGGTCCGTCGCGTGCCGATCCCGCCGGAACTGGTCGCCCTGCTGCGCTGGCACCTCACCGCGTACGGGACAGCGCCCGATGGGCGCGTGTTCCAGACGATGCGCGGCGGGCTGATCCAGGACACGGGGTACGGAGAGGTCTGGGCCGAGGCCCGTTCGCGGGCGCTCAGCCCGGCCGAGCAGGTATCGACCCTGGCCAAACGGCCGTATGACCTGCGTCACGCGGCTGTGTCCACGTGGCTCAGCTCGGGCGTGGAACCTCAGCTCGTGGCGGAGCGCGCCGGCCACAGCGTGGCGGTGCTCTTCCGGGTGTACGCGAAGTTCCTGAAGGATGGGGACGAGGCTGCGAACGCCAAGATCTCCGCTCGGCTGGGCCAGGGCGGGTGATGTGCCCGAAATCCCGTCCACGCCCCGTCCACGCAGTCCGAGACGGAGCGTTCGAACGCGAGACAGAGTGAGACAGTCAGCCGTTCAGTGGAGTGCATGACGAAGGGCCCGTGACCTGCTGTTGCAGCAGGTCACGGGCCCTTTCGTTTCCGTGTGGCGGCGCCAGGGTTCGAACCTGGGTAGGCTGAGCCGGCAGATTTACAGTCTGCTCCCTTTGGCCACTCGGGCACACCGCCGGGAAATCACCCCGGGACCGCTGAGTGCGGCGCTCCGTGGCGACGACGTAAACGATACCTGATGCCAGGGGGTGGTCCGCCACCCGGTTGATCTGCGCCGGGGCGGGCCTCGGTGGCTAGGCTTGCGGCTGCGGGCGCGCGGCCCTGCCGCACCGCCGACGCATTCGCGACGCATCCGACGCACCTGACACAAGGAGCCAACTGAACATGGCCGACTCCAGTTTCGACATCGTCTCGAAGGTCGAGCGGCAAGAGGTCGACAACGCCCTCAACCAGGCGGGGCGGGAGATCGCGCAGCGCTACGACTTCAAGAACGTGGGCGCCTCGATCGAGTGGTCGGGCGAGAAGATCGAGATGCGGGCCAACTCCGAGGAGCGGGTCAAGGCGATCCTCGACGTCTTCGAGACCAAGCTCGTCAAGCGGGGCATCTCGCTGAAGGCCCTGGACGCGGGCGAGCCACAGGCCTCCGGCAAGGAGTACAAGATCTTCGCCTCCATCCAGGAGGGCATCTCCCAGGAGAACGCCAAGAAGGTCGCCAAGATCATCCGGGACGAGGGCCCCAAGGGCGTCAAGGCGCAGGTCCAGGGCGAGGAACTGCGTGTCAGCTCCAAGAGCCGCGACGACCTGCAGGCCGTGCAGGCGCTGCTGAAGGGCAAGGACCTCGACTTCGCCCTCCAGTTCGTCAACTACCGCTGACGCGAGGCGGCCGTCGCCGCCGGTCGGCACGCGCGCCCGGCGGCGTCGGCCCCGCCGGGCGCCGCCGCGCGCGGCCAGGCCGCCTGCCGCGCGGCGCCTCGGTCGGTGGCACACGAAGCCCCGCCCGTGCCGCCGCTGGTCCGGGCAGCCGCTGGTGCCGCGACGGGCCTCTCAGCCACCGCAGGCCGCTCAGCCACCCGCCGGCCGAGCCGTCGCCCGCGTCGCGCCCCCGTCCGCCCGCTCAGCGGGTCGCGAACGGGGCGTCCGCCGGCACGATCTCGCGGCCCAGGGGCATCAAGGACAGCGGGATCAGCTTGAAGTTGGCGATGCCCAGCGGGATGCCGATGATCGTGCAGCACAGCGCGATGCCGGTGACGACGTGGCCGATGGCCAGCCACAGGCCCGCGAGGACCACCCAGATCACGTTGCCGATGAGCGAGCCCACGCCCGCGTCGCGTCGCTCGACCGTGGTGCGGCCGAACGGCCACAGCGCGTAGCCGGCGATGCGGAACGCGGCGATGCCGAACGGGATCGTCACGATCAGCACGAACATCACGATCCCGGCGACCGCGTACCCGATGGCCATCCACAGGCCGCACAGGACCAGCCAGATGACGTTGAGAATCGTCCTCATGGTCGCCAACCTGCCATTTCTTCCAGCCGCGAGATGCGGTCCGCCATCGGCGGGTGGGTGGAGAACAGCTTCGAGGCGTCGGCCGCCCGGAACGGGTTCGCGATCATCAGGTGACTGGTCGTCTCCAGGCGTGGCTCCGGGGGCAGCGGAAGCCGCTGGGTGCCCGCGTCGAGCTTCCGCAGCGCCGAGGCGAGCGCCAACGGGTCGCCGGTCAGCCGGGCGCCGGAGGCGTCGGCCTCGTACTCCCGGGAGCGGCTGACCGCGAGCTGGATCAGCCCGGCGGCCAGCGGCCCGAGCACCATCATCATCAGCAGCCCGATGACGCCGGGCCCCTCGTCGTCCTCGGAGCGGCCGACCGGTATCAGCCAGGCGAAGTTGACGAGGAACATCACCACGGACGCGAGCGCGCCGGCGACCGACGAGATGAGGATGTCGCGGTTGTAGACGTGACTCAGCTCGTGGCCCAGGACGCCGCGCAGCTCGCGTTCGTCCAGCATCCGCAGGATGCCTTCGGTGCAGCAGACGGCGGCGTTGCGCGGGTTGCGGCCGGTGGCGAACGCGTTGGGCGCCTCGGTCGGCGATATGTAGAGCCGGGGCATGGGCTGTCGGGCGGTGGTCGACAGCTCCCGCACGATCCGGTAGAGCGCCGGTGCCTCGAACTCGCTCACCGGCCGCGCCCGCATCGCGCGCAGCGCCATCTTGTCGCTGTTCCAGTACGCGTACGCGTTCGTGCCGAGCGCGATCACCAGGGCGACGAGCAGTCCGGTACGGCCGAAGAAGCTGCCGACGATCAGGATGATCGCGGACAGCGCTCCGAGCAGTACGGCGGTCTTCAGCCCGTTGTGCCGGCGGTGCACGGTCGTCCTCCCAGACGTACGCGGGATCCTCTTCCACCTCCAGTGGACCCTCCTGTACTGGTCAACGCCACGCGGAGGGCTGGGGTTCCCGCCCCGTGGCCGCCCGGTCACGGGGCGGGAGGGGGCCGGGCGCGCCGGACCGGCGGCCGGGATCCGTCTCACGCGCAGGGGGCCCGGCCGGACGGAGGGGTCAGAAGAGGCTGCCGGAGGCGAAGCGCAGGACGAGCTGCGGCGCGCCCGACAGGGCGATGGCGACGAGGGCGGCCAGCGCGATCGCGGCCGCCAGGGAGACGGGCACCCGGCCCGCCGCCTGCGGCACGGCGACGGCCCCGGACGCACCGGACACGTCTGAAGCGCCGGGCCCGCCGGTCCCGCCCGCTGCGCCCTGGACACCTGCGCCACCCTCGACGCCCGCCGCGCCCCCGACGCCCGCCGCACCGGAATCCGCCGTCCGGGTGGCGGGCCGCGCGAACAGCAGCGCGGTCCAGCGCAGGTAGTAGTACAGGGCGATCACGACGTTGACGGCCATGACGACCGCCAGCCAGCCCAGGCCCGCGTCCACCGCCGTGGAGAAGACCGCCACCTTGGCGAACAGCCCGATCACGCCGGGCGGCAGACCCGCCAGGCACAGCAGGAAGAACGCCAGTGCGAGCGCCGCCGCGGGCCGCGTCGCGTACAGCCCCCGGAAGTCCTCGATCCGCCGCGCCCCGGCGACCAGGGCGACCACGGCGAACGCGCCGAGGTTGACCACCGCGTACATCAGCGCGTACGCGACCGTGGTGCCGACCTCGTGCGCGGGGTCGGCCGCGTATCCGGCGGCGGCCAGCGGCACCAGCAGGTAGCCCGCCTGCCCGATCGACGACCAGGCCAGCAGCCGCACCGCGCTGCGCGGGTGGCCGGTGCGCTGGCGCAGGGCGGCGACGTTGCCGACGGTCATGGTGAGCGCCGCGAGCACGGCTACCGCGGGCCCCCACACGTCCGCGTACGGGCGGAACGCGATCACCGACACCAGGATGAGCCCGGAGAACCCGGCGGCCTTGCCGACCACCGACAGGTAGGCGGCGACCGGCAGCGGCGCGCCCGCGTAGGTGTCCGGCACCCAGAAGTGGAAGGGCGCGACGGCCAGCTTGAAGGCGAAGCCGACCAGGGTGAGGACCACACCGGTCCGCGCCAGCACCGTCAGCTGCCCGGTGCCGTGCGCGAGGCCCGCGGCGACGGCGTTCAGGTGCAGCGAGCCGGTAGCCGCGTACACGAAGCTGACGCCGAGCAGCGTGACCGCGGTCGCCGTCACGGAGGACAGGAAGAACTTCAGCGCCGCCTCACCGGACATCCGGTCGCCGCGCCGCAGCCCGACCAGGGCGAACGACGGCAGGGAGGTGACCTCCAGAGCGACGACGAGGGTGGCCAGGTCCCGGGAGGCGGGCAGCAGCGCGGCGCCGGCGGCGGACGACAGCAGCAGGAACCAGAACTCGCCGGGCGGCAGGTCGTCCGCGTTGTGCAGCGACAGCAACGCGGTCAGCAGGGCGCCGCCGAGCACCAGCAGCTGCACGGTGAGCGTGAAGTGGTCGGCCACGTAGCTGCACTGGCCCGCGCGGCCCACGACGCAGAACGTGGACCGGTCGCCGTTGGTCAGCGGCAGCAGCGACAGCAGGGCGAGCACCAGGCCGCCGGCCGACGCCCAGCCGAGCGCGGGCTTGCGCGCGGCGGGCACGAAGAGGTCGGCGACCAGGACGGCCAGCGCGACGATCGCGGTGATCGCGGGCGGTGCGACGGCGAGCCAGTCGACGGACTGCACCACGCCGGAGGCGAGTTCGGTCATCAGCTGCCTCCGAGGAGGGTGCGTACGGCCGGGTTGGTCAGCCCCAGCAGGGCGGCGGGCCACAGCCCGGCCAGGACGGTGAGGGCGACCAGCGGCGTCCAGGCGGCGAACTCGTAACCGCGCACGTCGGCGAGCACCCTGGCCTCGGCGTCCCGTTCGCCCATGCACACGCGTCGCACGACGACGAGCAGATACCCGGCGGTCAGCAGCGTGCCGAAGGCGGCGAGCGTCATATACGTCAGATACGCGCCGCGATCGAGCCCGGCGGCGGGCCGGAAGGCGCCGAACATCGACAGCATCTCGCCCCAGAACCCGGCCAGCCCCGGCAGTCCCAGCGAGGCGACCGCGCCGAACGCCAGCAGTCCGCCCAGGCGCGGTGCGGCTCCGTACAGCGCGGCGCCGGTGGTCCCGGAGAGCCGGTCAAGGTCGGTCGTGCCGTAGCGCTCCTTGACCGCGCCGACCAGGAAGAACAGCAGGCCGGTGATGAGGCCGTGGGCGACGTTGGCGAACAGGGCGCCGTTGACGCCGGTCGGGGTGAGGGTGGCGATCCCGAGCAGCACGAAGCCCATGTGGCCGACCGAGGAGTACGCGATGAGCCGCTTGAGGTCGCCCCCGGCGCCCTGGCGGGCGAGTGCGAGGCAGGCGAGCGATCCGTAGAGGATGCCGACGACCGCGAAAGCCGCCAGATACGGCGCGAAGGTGTGCGCGCCGTAGGGGGTGATCGGCAGCACGATGCGGACGAAGCCGTAGGTGCCCATTTTCAGCAGGACACCGGCGAGCAGGACCGATCCGGTGGTGGGCGCCGCGGTGTGGGCGTCCGGCAGCCAGCTGTGCAGCGGCCACATCGGGGCCTTGACCGCCAGGCCCAGGCCGATGGCGAGGGCGGCGACGATCTGCGTGCTGTGGCTGAGGCCCGAGCCCTTGTCGGTGGCGAGTGCCACCATGTCGAAGGTGCCCGCCTTGAACCCGATCAGCAGGAGGCCGAGCAGCATGACGACGGAGCCGAGCAGCGTGTAGAGGATGAAGCGGAAGGCGGCGCGTTCCCTCCCCTCGCCGCCCCAGCGTCCGATGAGGAAGTACATCGGGATGAGCACCATCTCGAACGCCAGGAAGAACAGGATCAGGTCCAGCACGGCGAACGAGGCGAGCGTGCCGCCTTCGAGCAGCAGGATCAGCGCGACGAACGCCTTGGGCGTCGGCCCTTCCGGCATCTTGGAGTACGCGTGCAGTGCGCACAGGAAGGTGAGCAGCGCGGTCAGCACGATCAGCGGCAGCGACACGCCGTCCACGCCGAGGTGGAGGCGGATGTGCAGGGCCGGGATCCAGCTGACGTCGGTGGTGCCCTGCATGCGGGACGGCTGGGAGCGGTCGAACCCGACGGCCAGCGCGATCGACAGCGCGAGGACGGCGCCGGTCACCGAGACTCCGTGGCGCAGCACGGCCTGGCCCGGGTCGCGCCCCTTGAGTCCGGGGGGCGCGGGCAGCAGCGCGCCGAGGGCGCCGAGCAGCGGCAGGACGACGACGGCCAGGAGCAGGACCTGAAGGACGGTGTGGTTCACGGCTCACGCTCCGCTGGCGACGAGGACGGCGAGGACGGCCAGGACCACCGAGCCGCCGAGCAGCACGCTGAGGTAGGTCTGCACGTTGCCGGTCTGGGCGCGGCGCACCAGCAGGCCCAGCAGCCGGGGGATGCCGCCCGCGGTGCGCACGTAGGTCTCGACGACCTCGCGGTCCAGGAACCGCACCAGGCTCGCGGCAGCCAGCACCGGGCGGACGAACGCCCTGCTGTAGAGCACGTCGAGGCCGAAGCCGTGCACGGCGTGGCGGTGCAGCGGCCCGAGCAGCAGGCGGCCGGGGTCGGCGGGGTCGGGCGCGCCGGCGATGTCGCCGTAGACCTGGGGGTGCGCGGCGATCGCGGCGGCCTCGGTGGCGGCGGGCTCGACGCTGTCGGGGGCGACGACCGCGCCGATCGGCACCCGGTTGGCGCGCGTCTCGGTGTGGCGCCAGGCGGCGTACGTGATCAGTACGCCGACCAGGGCGAGGCCGACGCCGAGCACGGAGGTGGCGAGGGTCGGCGCCAGTGAGGTGCCGTCGAACCACTGCGGCAGCTTGCCCGCGGTCACGCCGAGCGCGAGCGCCGGGATCGCCAGCACCCACAGGACGGCGTTCATCACCACCGGCGTGCGGTGCGCGGCGGGTGCCTCACCACCGCTGCCCCGGAAACAGAGCAGGAACAGCCGCGTCGCGTAGGCGGCGGTCAGCAGCGCGGTGAGCAGTCCGGCGACCAGCACCGTCCAGCCCACCGCCGACGGCACGTGCGCCTGGTGGCCCTCGGCCGCGTACTCGGCGGCACGCAGCACCGACTCCTTGGAGAAGAAGCCGGAGAACGGCGGCAGCGCTGCGAGGGCGGCCAGCGCGATGGCCATCGTCCACATGGCGTCCGGCACCCGGGAGCGCAGGTCCCGCATGCGGGACATGGTGGCCAGCGAGTTGGTGCCCGCCGCGTGGATGACCACGCCCGCGGCGAGGAACAGCAGCGCCTTGAACGCGCCGTGGGTGAGCAGGTGGAAGACGGCAGCGGAGCGGTTGCCGACGGCGAGGGCGCCCGCCATGTAGCCGAGCTGGCCGATCGTGGAGTACGCGAGCACCCGCTTGATGTCGTCCTGCGCGAGGGCCGCCAGGGCCGATCCGATCATCGTCACGGCGGCCATCGCGGCGAGCACGGCCAGCGCGGCGGCCGACAGTTCCAAGACCGGCAGCAGCCGGGCGACGAAGTAGATGCCGGCCGCGACCATGGTGGCCGCGTGGATCAGCGCGGAGACCGGGGTGGGGCCCGCCATCGCGTCGGGCAGCCAGGTGTGCAGCGGGAACTGCGCCGACTTGCCCGCGACGCCGCCGAGCAGCAGCAGCGCGATGAGGGTGGGGTGGTGCAGCTGGCCCGAGGCGGCGGCGGTCAGTACGCCGTTGATGCGGAACGTCCCGGCGTCGGCGCCCAGCGCGAAGATGCCGATGAGGAACGGCACGTCGCCGAGCTTGGTCACCAGGAACGCCTTCAGCGAGGCGGCCCGCGCCTCCGGCGTCTCCCAGTAGTGGCCGACCAGGAAGTACGAGCAGATGCCCATGACCTCCCACCCGACCAGCAGCACCATCAGGTCGCCGGAGTAGACGACCAGCAGCATGGCGGCGGTGAACAGCGAGACCAGGGCGGCGTAGGAGGGATAGCGCGGGTCGTCGCGCAGGTAGCCGGTGGAGTAGATCTGCACGCAGGAGGCGACCAGCGCGACCAGGACGGCGATCAGCACCGAGAAGCCGTCGAGGTGGACGGCGAGGTCGACGGGGACCGAGCCGGTCGGGGTCAGCCGGGTGCCGGCGTCGGTGGCCGGGCCGGTGCCCTGCCGGACGGCGACGGTCACCGCGAGGGCGAACGCGACGAGCGTCGGCAGCACGGCGAGCGGCCGGACGAAGCCGGGCGCGATCCGGCCCAGCAGGAGGCCCGCGACAGCGCCGAGGAAGGGCAGCAGGGGGACGAGGACGGCGAGGGTCGTCAGGGTCACGCGGTCTGCCCCCTGGCGGGAAGTGCCTGGTCGGCGGCGGTTTCGTCGGGATTGTCAGTGGCCGGTGCGATGCTGGCGGAGCCAGGGCCGCCGAAGTGGACGGGCCCGGGTTCGGTGCCGGTGTCGGCGAGGTCGGTGAGCTGGTCCACGTCCGAGGTCCCGCGGTTGCGGTGGACGAGCAGCACGATCGCCAGCCCGATGCCGATCTCGGCGGCGGCGATGGTGATGGTGAAGAGCGTGAGCGCCTGGCCCGCGTGCAGGGTGTCGCGGAGCCAGACGTCGAACGCGACGAGGTTGAGGTTGACGGCGTTGAGCATCAGCTCGACGGACATCAGCACCAGGATCGCGTTGCGCCTGGCGAGGACGCCGTACAGGCCGACGCAGAACAGGAGGACCGCGAGGACGGCTGGATAGGCGAGGTGCATCAGCGCTCCCGGCCGGTGCGCTTGGACAGGACGATCGCGCCGACCAGCGCGGCGAGCAGGAGCACCGACAGCGCTTCGAACGGCAGCACCCAGTGCCGGAAGAGGATCGCGCCGGTGACCTCGGTGGAGCCCTGGGCCGGACCGCCCAGGTCGATCCAGGTGGTGCGGAACGCGTCCACGACCACCCAGACCAGGGTTCCGGCCGCGGCGACGGCCACCGCGAGGGCCACCCAGCGGTTGCCCGAGTCGGCGTCCGGGGAGCGGCCGATGGGCGCCTTGGTGAGCATCAGCCCGAACAACAGGAGGACGACCACGGAACCGACGTAGATCAGCACCTGCACCCACGCGATGAACTCCGCGGTGAGCAGGAGGTACTCCACGGCGAGTCCGCCGAGCGCGACGACCAGCCACAGGGCGGCGTGCACCAGTTGGCGGGTCGTCACGGTGAGCAGGGCTGCGCCGAGGGTGGCGAGCCCGACCAGGACGAAGGCGACCTCGACCCCGGTCGGGGACAGGAAGCCGGGATGCGCGGCGGCGAGGTTCACGCGTCGCCCTCCTGCGGGGGTTCGGCCTGCGGGCGCTCGGCCTGCGGGGCCTGCTCGGCCTGCGCTGCCTGTTCCGCGGCCAGCTTGTCGGCGGTCTTGCGGGCCGCGGCGACCTCCTTGGGCTCCTCCGCCGCCGGGTCCAGCGCGGGCGGCGCGGGGACGGTCCACATCCACTCGCGCAGCTTGTCGCGCTCGTGGGTCAGTTCGTGGATGTCGGTCTCCGCGTACTCGAACTCCGGCGACCAGAACAGCGCGTCGAAGGGGCACACCTCGATGCAGATGCCGCAGTACATGCACAGCGCGAAGTCGATGGCGAAGCGGTCGAGGACGTTGCGGCTGCGCTCGCGTCCGCCGGGCGCGGCGGGCGGCACCGTCTCCTTGTGGGAGTCGATGTAGATGCACCAGTCGGGGCACTCGCGGGCGCAGAGCATGCAGACCGTGCAGTTCTCCTCGAACAGGCCGATCACGCCACGGGTGCGCGGTGGCAGTTCGGGCTGCGCGTCCGGGTACTGCGCGGTGACCGAGCGCCGGGTCATCGTGCGCAGGGTGACGGCGAGACCCTTGGCCAGACCACGGCCGGGGACCGGGCTCATGAGATCACCACCTTGACGACGCCGGTGAGCGCGATCTGCGCGAGGGAGAGCGGGATCAGGACCGTCCAGGCGAGTTTCTGCAACTGGTCCTCGCGCAACCGCGGATAACTGACCCGCAGCCAGATCACGACGAACGCCAGCAGGCCGGTCTTCACCAGCGTCCACAGCCAGCCGAGGCTGCCGGACATCGGTCCGTGCCAGCCGCCCAGGAAGAGCACGGCCGTCAGCGCGCACAGCACGACGATGCCCGCGTACTCGGCGAGCAGGAACAGAGCGAAGCGCAGCCCGGTGTACTCGGTGTAGGCGCCGAAGATGATCTCTGAGTCGGCCACCGGCATGTCGAACGGCGGCCGTTGCAGCTCGGCGAGGCCCGCGGTGAAGAAGACCAGCCCGCCGACGATCTGCCAGGGGATCCACCACCAGTGGAAGGCGGCCAGGATGCCGGGCAGCGAGACGGTGCCCGCGGCCATCGCGACCGAGGCTGCGGTGAGCAGCATCGGCAGTTCGTACGCCATCAGCTGCGCGGCCGTGCGCACACCGCCGAGCAGCGAGAACTTGTTCGCCGACGCCCAGCCCGCCATCAGCGAGCCGAGTACGCCGACGCCCATCACGGCGAGCACGAAGAACAGCCCGGCGTCGACCGCCTCGCCGACGAAGCCGTGCGGACCCACCGGAATCGCGATCAGCACGAGCAGGTACGGGAGCAGGGCGACGGCGGGGGCGAGCTGGAAGACGCGGCGGTCGGCGTCGGCCGGGACGACGTCCTCCTTCTGCGCGAACTTCACGCCGTCCGCGACGAGCTGCGCCCAGCCGTGGAAGCCGCCCGCGTACATCGGACCGAGGCGGCCCTGCATGTGGGCCATCACCTTGTGCTCGGTCTGGCCGACGACCAGCGGCAGGACGAGGAAGACGACGAGGACGGCGACCAGCCGCAGGACGACGTCGAGCGTGCTGTCCATCAGGCTTCGCCTCCCTCTGCGGTCTCGGGCGCGGTGTCCCCGGCGCCGGGTGCCTTCGGCTGCTCGGGCGACGGTTCCCCGGTCCTGGGCGCCGGCTGCTCACCCGACGGCGGCTCCGGCTTCGCTTCCTGTTCCGGGGCGGCGGGCTCCGGGCCGGCGGGGGCGTCGCCTTCGCGGGGCTTGGCCCAGGGGGCGTCGGAGGGGCGCTTGCGCGAGGCCGGGCGCGCGGTCGGCGCGGACTCCGCCTCGGGCGTGGCCTCGCCGCCTGCTGCCGCCTGCTGGCTCGCGGAGCCCTGGCTGACGCTGCGGGTGCGGCGGGCCGGACGCTCGCCGGGTGCCGCCGCGCGGGCGCCGCGGGCCGGGCGGGCGGGCGCGGGCGGGAGCTGTCCCTTGAGCGGTCCCCACTCGTTGGGGTCGGGGACGCCCGGCGGCAGCATCTGGCGGCGCTTGGGGCCACCGTGGTCGGACTCCCCCGGCTCCTTGGCGCCGGGCCACGCCTTGGCGACCCGGGCGGCCAGCACGAAGTCCTTGCGCAGCGGATGGCCCTCGAAGTCCTCCGGGAGCAGCAGTGGGACGAGGTGCGGGTGGCCGGTGAAGGCGACGCCGAACATCTCGTACGTCTCGCGCTCGTGCCAGCCCGCGCCCGCGTAGACGCCGGTTGCCGTCGGCAGTTCCGGTGCGTCGTGCGGGACGGTGGTGCGCAGCACCAGGCGCCGCAGCGGTGTGCCCGCCGACGGCAGGGCGGCCAGGTGGGCGCAGACGCGGAAGCCCGTGCCGGGTTCGTCGACCGCGCTCAGCCAGTCGAAGTAGGTGCAGCCCAACGCGTCGCGCGCGGCCTGGAGGGCCGTGATCCAGGACGCGGCGGGCACGTCCACGGTGAGCAGGCCGTACGCCTCCTCGGCCGTGGCGCCTTCGCCGAAGACCTCGGGGGCGGCGTCCGCAAGCCGGTCGAAGCCGTTCACCGCTGCTCCTCCCCCGGCGTGGGCGGCGCGGCGACCAGGCCGCTGCCGAGCGCGGCGGCGGACGGGCGGGTCCCGGCGTCCGCGGCGCGAGGGGCACCGTACCGCTCGCCCAGCGACTCCCGGGCGATCTTCTCCTGGAGCTTGAGGATGCCCTGGAGCAGCGCCTCGGGCCTGGGCGGGCAGCCGGGCACGTAGACGTCGACCGGGATGATCTGGTCGACACCCTTGGTGACCGCGTAGGAGTCCCAGTAGGGACCGCCGCAGTTGCTGCACGCGCCGAACGAGATCACGTACTTCGGCTCGGGCATCTGCTCGTACAGCCGCTTGACGGCCGGGGCCATCTTGTCGGTGACGGTGCCCGAGACGATCATCAGGTCGGCCTGCCGGGGGCCGGGCGCGAAGGGGATCACGCCGAGCCGGATGAAGTCGTGCCGGGCCATCGACGCGGCGATGAACTCGATCGCACAGCAGGCGAGGCCGAAGTTGAAGACCCACAGGCTGTAGCGGCGGCCCCAGTTGAGGACCACCTTCATCGGCTCCGGGGCGAGCCGGGCCAGCGTGCCCAGGCGTTTGGGCTCGGGCAGGTACACCGGGGTCGCCCCGGCGCCCGGGGCCCTCTCCGGAGCGCCCGGGGCGGGTGCGGAGGTGGACGCGCGGTCCTGGTTCACGTCCATTCCAGGACGCCCTTCTTCCATGCGTACAGCAGGCCGACGGCGAGGAAGCCGATGAAGACGAACATCTCGACGAGGGTCGTGCCGCCGAATCCCGGCGCGGCGAAGACCGTGGCCCAGGGGAACAGGTAGATCGCGTCCACCGCGAAGATCACGTAGAGGAACGCGTAGACGTAGTAGCGGATCTGGGTCTGCGCCCAGCCTTCACCCACCGGGTCGACGCCGCATTCGTACGTGAGCATCTTCTCGCGGGTGGGGGCCACCGGCCGCAGCAGGTGACCGGCCGCGAAGGCGACGGCGACGAAGAGCACGCCGACCACCGCCACCAGACCCACCACCGAGTAGGTGTGGAAGTAGCTCTCGGCGAAGTAGCTCTCGGCGCGCGCGGCCGCCACGGTCGACTCCGGCACGTCCACCCCTCATCCGTCACGGTCGGGACCCCACCGGTCACGGTCGGGTCCGCCCAGTCTCCGTCCAGCCACCTGGGCGAATCTTTAGACGATCTGTACGCACGGGAGTCTAGAGCCTGCCTTACGGGAGCGAGGACGAGGGGAAGCGCGGGCGGCCGCCGGTAGGGAAAACCCCACCCGTCTCACCCCACGCTCCCCATGGCGCCGGGGCCCCGCGTCCGGGCAGGCTGGGCCCATGAACACCCCGTCCACCCCCGCCGGCTCCGCCGACCGCTCCGGCGCGTCCGGCGCGACCGGCGCCTTCGATGCCGCAGGCCCGTCCGGCACCGGCTCGTCCGTCCTTGGTCCGTCCGGCCGCTCCGGTGACGAGGACGCGGCGTTGCCGCCCGCACGGACGTTCAGCGCCGCGACGTGGAAGGAAGTCGCGCACCTACTGCTGAATTTCCCCGTGGACCTTTTCGGCTTCATCTACGTGGTGGTGCTGCTGTCGCTGGGCGCCGGGCTGTCGGTGACGGTCGTCGGGCTGCCGCTGCTGGCGGGCGGGCTCGCCGGGTGCCGGGGGCTGGGACGGCTGGAACGGGGCCGGGTGCGCGGGCTGCTGGGCCTGCGCGTCGACGAGCCGAGGCCGCTGCGGGCCGGGCGGCTGGGGTTCTTCGGCTGGCTGTGGTCGTCGATCAAGGACCCGGTGGCCTGGCGGCACGCGCTGTACTTCGTGATCCGGCTGCCGTGGGGCGTCCTCACGTTCGTCCTGACCCTCACCCTGGTCATCGTCGGCTGGCCGGTGCTGCCATGGGTCGCGCGGGGGCTGGCCAACGCCGACCGGGCGATGGCCCGCGCCCTGCTGTCGCCCTCCGACGAGCTGGAACGGCGGATCGCGGAACTGGAGTCGGACCGCGGCACGGTGGTCGACACCGCCGCCGCCGACCTGCGCCGCATCGAGCGCGACCTGCACGACGGCGCCCAGGCCCGCCTCGTCGCCCTCGCCATGGACCTCGGCCTCGCCAAGGAGAAGCTGGCCGAGGGCCGCGCCGACGAGGAGGTGGCGCGGATGGTGGACGAGGCGCACGGCGAGGTCAAGCTCGCCCTCCAGGAGCTGCGGGACCTCGCGCGCGGCATCCACCCCGCGGTGCTCACCGACCGCGGCCTGGACGCGGCGCTGTCGTCGGTGGCCGCGCGCTGCACGGTCCCGGTGCGGGTCGTCACCGACCTGCCGGCCCGCCCGGCCCCCGCGATCGAGGGGATCGCCTACTTCACCGCGTCCGAACTGCTGACCAACGTCAGCAAGCACAGCGGCGCCCGTACGGCGTCGGTGGACGTGTGGCGGGCCGACGCACGGCTGATGATCCAGGTGCGCGACGACGGCCGGGGCGGCGCCTCGGCGGACGCCGGCTCGGGCCTGGCGGGCCTGGCCGAACGGCTCGACGCGGTCGACGGCGTCCTCGTCGTCGACTCCCCCACGGGCGGCCCCACGGTCGTCACCGCGGAGCTGCCGTGGCGCGACCGCGAGGCCGGCCGGCAGCAGGTAGGCGTGGGTCGGTAGGCGGTGCCGATGGACGTAAGCGAGCGGATACGGGCGGCCAGGCGCGGGCACGTAGGCGTGCGCCCGACCGCCCGCACGTAGACGCACGCCGCACGGGGGAACTGGGCAGCGACCGGGCCGCCCGGGTGGGGATATCCCCCGCTCGAAGACGCCGACGCACACCATGGGATCGCGCTCCCGCCTCCGCGACGCTGGAAGCACGACGACGGTGACGGCACCGCGGCGCGGACAGGACAGACGTAAGGACGGACGGACCATGGCGATCGCATATCCGGACCATGAGCGCGGGCGGCGGGTGCCCGCGGTGCTGCGGGCCCCGCTGGAGGCCCGTACCTGGCGCGAGTTCCTCTACCTGCTGCTCAGCCTGCCGATCTCGGTCGCCGGTTTCGCGTTCGTCGTGGCCATGCTCTCCGCCGGTGCCGGGCTGCTGGTGACCTTCCTCGGCGTGCCGGTGCTGGCCGCCGCGCTGGCGGGATGCCGTGCGCTGGGCGCGATGGAACGGAACCGGGCCCGCGCGCTGCTGCGGCTGGAGGTGGACGACCCGGAGCCGGCCGGACGGCCCGGCGCGGGCTTCATGGCCCGGGTGGGCGCCATGCTCAGGTCCGGCGTCTCGTGGCGGCACGCCCTCTACGCGCTGGTGCACATGCCGTGGGCGATCTTCGCTTTCGTCGTCTCGATCACCTTCTGGGCGTACGGCTGGGCGATGCTGACCTACCCGCTGTGGCAGTGGGTCTTCCCCCGGTACGTGCACCAGCCCGGGCTGCAGCTGTTCTCCGACGGGAACACCACGTGGTACCTCAGCTCGCCGCTGGAGATCACGGCGACCGCGGGCACCGGGCTGCTGCTGACGCTGCTGGCGCCCTGGCTGGTGCGCGGTCTGGCGTACGTGGACCGGCTCCTGGTCTTCGGACTGCTCGGGCCGTCCCGGCTGGCCAGCCGGGTGCACGAACTGGAGTCGGACCGCGGCACGGTGGTCGACACCGCCGCCGCCGACCTGCGCCGCATCGAGCGCGACCTGCACGACGGCGCCCAGGCCCGCCTCGTCGCCCTCGCCATGGACCTCGGCCTCGCCAAGGAGAAGCTGGCCGAGGACCCCGAGGAGGCCGCCCGGATGGTGGGCGAGGCGCACGGCGAGGTGAAGACGGCCCTCCAGGAGTTGCGCGACCTGGCCCGCGGCATCCACCCCGCGATCCTCACCGACCGCGGCCTGGGCCCGGCGCTGTCGGCGGTGGCGACCCGATGCACGGTCCCGGTCTCGGTCACCGTGGACCTCCCGTCGCGGCCGGTGCCCGCGATCGAGGGCATCGCCTACTTCACCGTCTCCGAGCTGCTGGCCAACGTCAGCAAGCACAGCGGTGCCGGACGCGCCACGGTGGACGTCTGGCGGGCCGAGGACCGCATGCTGCTCCAGGTCGGCGACAACGGGCGCGGCGGCGCCTCGGCCGACGCGGGCTCGGGCCTGGCGGGCCTGGCCGAACGGCTCGACGCGGTCGACGGCATCCTCGTCATCGACTCCCCCGCGGGCGGCCCGACCCGCATCACGGCGGAACTGCCCTGGCGGTCGTAGGCACGGCCCCTCCCCGGCGGGCGCGGCGGGTTCCGTGCCTGAGCCGTCCGGCGGCCGCGGCAGGGGCCCTGCCCGAGCCGTCCGGTACGCGGCGGAGTCCGTGCCTGAACCCTCCGGCGGGCGCGGCGGGCCCGAAAGCCGGGTGCTCCGCGTCCCCCATCCCCCTTGTCCCCCTCGGTTGTCCACAGGCCCCGGCGAAGGTTTTCCACAGGCCCGGCGCGGTCCCGCGTTTGCTGCGATGCTGGGATCACTCGCGACGGACCGGCGCGGGAGGAACGCCGAGGTGGGGACGCC
Source organism: Streptomyces sp. ICBB 8177 (assembly GCF_003144095.1). Taxonomy (GTDB): domain Bacteria; phylum Actinomycetota; class Actinomycetes; order Streptomycetales; family Streptomycetaceae; genus Streptantibioticus_D. The sequence goes on from NZ_NSKH01000017.1 coordinate 18,659, forward strand.
GAGGCAGGACATGGGGGACACGGATCGTGGACGACAGGGTGCGGGTGGTCATCGCCGAGGACTCGGTGCTGCTCCGGGAGGGCCTGACCCGGCTGCTGACCGACCGGGGACACGACGTGGTGGCGGGCGTCGGGGACGCGGAGGCCCTGATCAAGGTCATCGGCGAGCTGGCGGACGGGGACGCTCCGCCGGACGTGGTGGTGGCGGACGTGCGGATGCCTCCGACGCACACCGACGAGGGCGTGCGGGCGGCGGTCCGGCTGCGCAAGGAGTACCCCGGCCTGGGCGTCCTGGTGCTCTCGCAGTACGTGGAGGAGCAGTACGCGACGGAGCTGCTGGCCGGTTCCACCCGGGGCGTGGGCTACCTGCTGAAGGACCGGGTGGCCGAGGTCAGGGAGTTCGTGGACGCGGTGGTCCGGGTCGCCCAGGGCGGCACGGCGCTGGACCCCGAGGTGGTCGCCCAGTTGCTGGGCCGCAGCCGCAAGCAGGACGTGCTGGCCGCGCTGACGCCCCGGGAGCGCGAGGTGCTGGGGCTGATGGCGGAGGGCCGGACGAACTCGGCGGTCGCCAGGCAGCTCGTCATATCCGACGGCGCGGTCGAGAAGCACGTCAGCAACATCTTCCTGAAGCTGGGGCTGACGCCGAGCGAGGGCGACCACCGCAGGGTGCTTGCGGTGCTGACCTACCTCAACTCCTGACCGCCTCCGACCGCGGCGGCCAAGGTGGCGCGGGTGCCGCTTGACAACGCGTCACCACCGCTGCCCGACCGGTCCACGCGGGCGCGACGAGGACTAGAGGAGCGGGCGGCAGCGTTGTCCCCAGCACGGCATCCACGATGCGATATGCCCAGGAAGGGCGGCCTTTCGCACGTACCATGGCCCGGGGTACCAGCGGGCGATTGCCCGCGAGCCGCCGCCTCGAAGGAGGTTCACAGCAGTGACCAGCCAGGTCAGTAGCAGCAGCCCTGCCGACCACGCACTCCTCGGTGAACAGCGCAAACCCGACAAGGAGATCCGGCGGTTGGATCGGGTGATCATCCGGTTCGCTGGTGATTCCGGTGATGGGATGCAGCTGACGGGTGACCGGTTCACTTCGGAGACGGCGTCGTTC
>NZ_NSKH01000018.1:0-42738 GCF_003144095.1 Streptomyces sp. ICBB 8177
GCACGCTGTTGAGTTCTCAAGGAACGGAAGCTACCTTCAAGACCCTTTCACAGGCCCCTCCGGGCTTTCCCTTCGGTTTCTCCAGCTTATCAGATCTTCTCGGACCCGATTCCCGCCGGCGGGATTCTGTCTTTCCGGCCTGGCGGCCGTTCCGACGAGTGAGACTTTAGCGGATCCTTGGCCGCTCGGTCTAATCGAGCGAATTCGGCTCCTCATTTCGAATGCGCGCACGACAAAGCCTCGACGGCTGTCGTGTGTACTTCGGAATGGCTGCCCGCGGACCGACTCGGTCGGCGCTCACGCCGGGCAACTCGGAGAACATTACGGATCGCCCCCGACCGTGTCAAGCCGCGTCCGGGTCCACCCTCACCAGCACCCGGGACAGCATGCCGCCCAGCGTGGCCAGCTCCTCCTTGGACAGGTCCTGGAGGAGGTCCGCCTCGAAGCCAGCCGCCATGCGCATCGCGTCCAGCCACTTGCCGCGGCCCTCGTCGGTCAGCTCGACGATGACGCGCACCCGGTTGCTCTCGTCGCGTTCACGGGTGACCAGGCCCTCGGCGACCATGCGGTCGATCCGGTGGGTCATCGCGGCGGGCGTGAGGCCCAGCCGCTTGGCGAGTTCGCCGGGGCCGAGCCGGTAGGGCTTGCCGACCAGGACGAGCGCCTTGAGCACCTCCCACTCGGCGTTGCTTATGCCGAGGTCGGCGACCTGGCGCCCGTACGCCACGTTCATGCGGCGGTTGAGCCGCTGGAGCGCGGAGACGACCTTCTCGATCTGGGGGTCCACCTCGGGGAACTCGCGCTGGTAGATGGCGATCTGTTCGTCGAGGTCAAGCTCCGCGGGGGGTGGCGGCGGCTCGTCGGCTGCGGTCATGTGTCGAGTATCGCACGCAAGCCGTTCGCGTCTAACTCTTCCAGTGTGTATATTTTAGTTTCGAAGTTTAGTTCTGAAGTCTTGAGACTCCAACCACTGGCCGCCGTCCGGCGGTCCTCCCCTGTCCTGGGGGCCCTGGGGCTCGGACTCCCTGACCAAGTGAGGTGAGTGTGACCACGGCGATGGGCGCAGCGCTGCGCCGGATCCAGCTGGGCAACGTGCTGAGCGCGTTCGGCAACGGCTTCACGGTCCCGTTCCTGTTCGTCTACGTGGCGCAGGTACGGGATCTGGGTGCGAGTACCGCGGGCGTGGTGCTGTCGGCGTTCGCCGTCGCCGCGCTCGCCGTGCTGCCGTTCACCGGACGCTGCATCGACCGGCGCGGCCCGCTTCCCGTCGTGGTCGTCGCGTCCGTGGTAGCCGCGATCGGCTCGATCGGGTTCGGGCTGGCGGACACCGCTCCGCTGGCGATCGTCTTCTCCGCGGTGCTCGGCGCCGGGGTGGCGGTCATCCAGCCCGCGCTGGCCACGCTGATCGTGTGGTGCTCGACCCCGGCCACCCGGTCGCGGGCGTTCGCCACCCAGTTCTTCATGCAGAACCTGGGCCTGGGCATCGGCGGTCTGATCGGCGGCCTGCTGGTGGACACCGCGCACCCGTCGTCGTTCACCCGGCTGTTCGCCATCGAGGCGGCGATGTTCCTGGTGCTGGCCGGGATCGTGGCGACCGTGCGGCTGCCGCGTACCGTGCGGATCGAGGACGCGCCGGAGGACGAGCGGGCCCCGGGCGGCTGGCGGGCGCTGCTGGCGCACCGGCAGATGGTGCAGTTGTGCGTGCTGGGCGCGGTCATGTTCTTCGCCTGCTACGGGCAGTTCGAGTCCGGACTCGCCGCCTTCGCCACCGAGGTCACCCACGTCGAGCCCGCCACCTTGGGCATCGCGCTCGCGGCGAACACCGCGGTGATCGTCGTCGCGCAGTTCCTCGTCCTCAAGCCGGTCGAGAAGCGCAGGCGAAGCAGGGTCATCGCCGCGGTGGGCCTGATCTGGACCGTCGCCTGGGTGGTGGCGGGCGTCTCCGGGCTGATCCACGGCCGCCAGGCGTGGGCGACCGGCGCGATCATCTCCACGTACGCGCTGTTCGGCCTCGGGGAGGCGCTGCTGTCGCCGACCGTCGCGCCGCTGGTCGCGGACCTGGCCCCGGAGCGCATGGTCGGGCAGTACAACTCGGCGTTCGCGCTGGTCAAGCAGCTCGCGCTGGCGATCGGCCCGGCGGCGGGCGGCGCGATGGCGGGCGCGGGACTGTACGGCCCGTACATCGTGATGCTCATCGGCTTCTCCGTCGGCATCACGCTGCTGGCGCTGCGGCTCGGGCGCGGGCTGAGCACCGCGCAGGACGACCCGGCGCGGGCGGCCGCCGCGCGGCGCGGGCACCCGGCGGCGCGGGAGCTGTCCACGGCGGCGTAGCCCCTCGGGCACGACGGCTCGCCATGAGCATGAGCACGAGGGCGTACGGATCGCGGCGACGCGGTGCGTGCGCCCTCACGCGTATCCGTACGCGCCCACGCTCACTTCTTCGGCAGGGCGAACTCGCACCAGACCGTCTTGCCGCCGCCGGGCGTCCTGCGTGATCCCCAGATGGAGGCGATCGTGGCGATGATCGAGATGCCGCGGCCCGCCTCGTCGCCGGGTTCGGCCCTGCGGCGCCTGGGCAGGCGGTCGTCGCCGTCGGTCACCTCGACGATCAGGCGGCGGTCGGTGCGCCGCAGTCGCAGGCGCATCGGCGGGGTGCCGTGCTGGAGGGAGTTGGCGACCAGTTCGCTGACCGCCAGCACGCCGAGGTCGCGCAGTTCGACGGGGAAGCGCCAGGAGGCGAGCACGCCGGTGGCGAAGGCGCGGGCGCGGGGCGCCGCCTCGACGCCGCCGAGCAGGTCGAGCGAGGCGTCGCGGAACAGTTCGGCCTGGGCGCCGGTGCGCTTGGGGTGTTGCAGGACGAGGACGGCGACGTCGTCGTCGTGGTCGGAGGTGACGCCGAGCGCGCGCAGCAGCCGGTCGCAGATGACCTGCGGGGTGCCGGTGGCGCCGGCGAGCGCGCGTTCCAGCGCGGCGACGCCCTCGTCGATGTCCTCGGTGCGGCGTTCCACCAGGCCGTCGGTGTAGAGGACGGCGGTCGCGCCGGGCTCCAGCGGCAGAGTGCCCGAGGCGTGCGGGTAGCTTCCGGTGCCCAGCGGCGGCCCGGTCGGGCCCTCGGCGCGGCGCACGGTCCCGTCGGCGCCGCGCACGACGATGGGCAGGTGGCCCGCGGAGGCGTAGGTGAGCACGCCCTCGCCCGCGTCGTGGACGGCGTAGACGCAGGTGGCGATCTGGGTGGCGTCGATCTCGGCCGCCAGGCCGTCCAGCAGCTGGATGACCTCGTGCGGCGGCAGGTCGAGGCGGGCGTAGGCGCGCACCGCGGTGCGCAGCTGGCCCATGACGGCGGCGGCGCGCAGGCCCCGGCCCATCACGTCCCCGATGACCAGGGCGGTGCGGCCGGCGCCGAGGGTGATGACGTCGTACCAGTCGCCGCCGACCGCGGCCTCGGTGCCGCCGGGCTGGTAGGTGGCGGCGACCCGCAGGTCGTCGGGCTGTTCGAGTTCCTGCGGGAGCAGGCTGCGTTGCAGGGTGACGGCGGCCTCGCGCTGGAGGCGTTCGCTGGCCCGCAGGCGTTCGGCGGAGCGGACCTGGTCGGTGACGTCCGCGCCGAAGACGAGCACGCCGCCGACGGCGGAGTCGGCCAGCGGGGTGCAGGTGAAGGTGAAGTAGCCGTCGCGCGGCTCGCCCTCGCCGTCCTGGCGGGCCCAGGTGACCTTGCGGGCCTTGACGGTGCGCGGTTTGCCGCTGCGCAGCACCTGGTCCATCAGCGGCAGCAGGCCGAGTTCCGCCAGCTCCGGCAGCGTCTCGCGGGCCGGGGCGCCGGTGCGGCGCGGGCCGAACACCTCGGTGTACGCGTCGTTGACGTGCCCGGTGCGGTGGTCGGGGCCGTAGGTGACGGCGATCAGGGCCGGGACCTGGCCGAGCAGTTCGCGTACCGACAGCGCTTCCAGCGGGTGCCGCGCGGGGTCCGTCGCCGGGGGCACCGACGGCGACGTCCCGGGCGACACCCCGGATGGTGTCGCGGGCGACGCCTTCGCCGTGTCGGGGGCGGACGGGTCCGGGTCGCCGGGGAGGCCGGCCCGGGCCGGGGGTACCGAGCCGCCGCCGGGACCCGCGGTCGTGGCGGAGCGCGGCTTGGCGGCGGCGCGTCGCTGTGTTCCGGGGAGCCGGGCGCTCCAGCGCGTCAGATTCACAGAATGGTTGCCTCGTGCAGTCGTACCGGGACGGCCGGTACGTGTCGTACCGGATGGCCCGGTGCCCGTCGTACGGGTGCGGGGCGGGCGGATCGCCGCCCCGTGCCCGGCGGTCCGGTGGATCGTCGGTCGATCGATCGACTCTAAGCCGGTCGACCGGTCTTCGGATAAACCTTCAGTCAGGCGTGTTGTGCCACGCGCCCCGCGCTGGAGCGTAGTTGGCGCGGGCCGCGCCCACCGCCCGCCGCCCGCGCGGGCGTCACACGTCGGGGCGTCTGTCGGATCCGGCGGCGAGTTCGAATTCGGCGCGCGGGGTCTCCAGCGAGCCGAGGGCGACGACCTCGCGTTTGACCAGCGCGGCGAGCAGCCAGTCGGCGACCACTCGGGACTTGCGGTTGAGGGTCGGTACCTGGCTGAGGTGGAAGGCGCGGTGCATGAGCCAGGCAGGGTAGCCGGTGAGTCTGCGCCCGTACAGGGAGGCGACGCCCTTGTGCAGCCCGAGCGGGGCGACGGAGCCGACGTGGGCGTGCCGGTACTCGGTGAGCGGCTCGCCTCGCAGCGTCGCGACGACGTTGTCGGCGAGCACGCGGGCCTGGCGCACGGCGTGCTGGGCGCTGGGCGCGCACAACGTGCCGGGCTCGGCGGCCGTCAGGTCGGGCACGGCGGCGGCGTCCCCGGCCGCCCAGGCGTGCGCGGTGCCCTCCAGGCGCAGGGTGGCCTCGCAGCGCAGCGCGCCGTCGCCGGTGCGCGGCAGGTCGCAGGCGGCGACCAGCGGGTGCGGTTTGACGCCCGCCGTCCACACCACGGTGCGGGTGGGCAGGCGGGAGCCGTCGCTGAGCCGGGCGATGCTGTGCTCGCAGGACTCCAGCCGGGTCGACAGCCGGACGTCGACGTTGCGGCGGCGCAGTTCGCGCAACGTGCGGTCGGCCACCTCGGCGCCGACCTCGGGCAGAATGCGGTCGGCCGCCTCGACCAGGACCCAGCGCAGGTCGGCGGCGGTGACGTTGTGGAAGTGGCGGGTGGCGTAGCGGGACATGTCCTCCAGCTCGCCGAGCGCGCCGACGCCCGCGAAGCCGCCGCCGACCACGACGAAGGTGAGCGCGGCGTCGCGGATCTCCACGTCGCGGGTGGAGGAGGCGATGTCGAGCTGGGTGAGCACGTGGTTGCGCAGGCCGATGGCCTCCTCGACGGTCTTGAACCCTATGCCGGTCTCGGCCAGCCCCGGGACCGGCAGCGTGCGGGAGACCGAGCCGCAGGCGATGACCAGTTCGTCGTACGGCAGCTCGATCTCGCCGGTGCCGCCCTCCTGCCGGCTGGCGGGGGTGGCGGCGATCGCGGTGCGGCGGGCGTGCTCGATCCGCAGGACGTCGCCGACGATCACCGTGCAGCCGGCCAGGACGCGGCGCAGCGGAACGACGACGTGGGCGGGCGCGATCGACCCGGCGGCCGTCTCCGCGAGAAAGGGCTGATAGGTCATGTACGGGTCGCAGGACACGACGGTGACCCGCGCGTCGTCGCCCAGCCGGCGGCGCAGGCGCAGGGCCGCGTTCATGCCGACGTAGCCGCCGCCGACCACGAGAATCCGAGCGGGCTCCTTCACCCTTCCATGACGCACCGTCGGACGGAGGTTTGTCCACAGGGCCGCACCGGTCGCGGGCGGACGGCGTCGCGCGTACCCCGATCGGGGTGGTCTGGGTGGAACCACCCCCTTCATTCTTGACCGGGGCTCAACTATGTTCTTACCGCTATGCGTCGCCGGAGCGCACCCGAAGCGGTCCGGTCGTCATGTGGGGCGGGGAGTCTCCGGGGGGAGACGTCACATCCGGGGGATACATATGCACATGCACAACCCTCAGTGGGCGATGGCGATCGGTACGGCCGACGGCGGTGGGTCTGGGTCCAGACCCGCGCAGGGGCAGGTGCCAGGGCAGGCCCAGGTCCCGGGGCAGGGGAAGCCGGCCGGGCAGGCGCACGGCGCCGCGCTCGGGATGTCCGCGACGGGGCGGTCCGCGCCGCTGCGGGTGGACGCCCAGCGCAACCTGGAGCACGTGCTGCGCGCGGCCCGCGAGGTCTTCGGCGAGCTGGGCTACGGCGCGCCGATGGAGGACGTGGCCCGGCGCGCCCGGGTGGGCGTGGGCACCGTCTACCGGCGTTTCCCCAGCAAGGACGTGCTGGTGCGGCGGATCGCCGAGGAGGAGACGGCCCGGCTGACCGAGCAGGCGCGCACGGCCCTCGGGCAGGAGGAGGAGCCGTGGGCGGCGCTCTCGCGCTTCCTGCGCACCTCGGTGGCGTCCGGCGCGGGGCGGCTGCTGCCGCCGCAGGTGCTGCGGGTGCGCCAGACCCAGGCCTCCGCCAACGCCGCGGGCGGCAGCGGCACTTACGGCGACGGTGTCGCGGCGGCCGAGGCGCGGGTGCCGCAGCAGCGGGAGTCGGCGCCCGAGGAGCAGCGCGGCGGTGAGCCGCGGGGCGGCGGGCAGCGTCCGGCGACGCCGCCGGGACCCGACGACGCGGGCGTGGCCGCGCTGCTGGGCGTGGTGGGCCAGTTGGTGGAACGGGCCCGTGCGGCCGGTGAGTTGCGGCAGGACGTCTCGGTCGCCGACGTGCTGCTGGTGATCGCCACGGCGGCGCCCGCGCTGCCGGACCCGGCCCAGCAGGCGGCGGCGTCGGCGCGGTTGCTGGAGATCCTGCTCGAAGGCCTGCGCTCGCGGCCCGCGTTCCGCTCGGCCTGAGTCCGGCGTCGTGTGCGGCCTCCCGTGCGGCGTGCGGCGCCGTGAGCGGCGCGTTCCGTCCCGCGTGACGATCTCCCTTACTACGTAAGGGTGTTGGCGCGGACGTGAATCGCCCCGGACGGGTGGTTCCCGCGGCTGCGGAGGGCGGCGGGCGGGCCGGTTGTGCCACGCTTGGCCGGTGGCTGGCTGCATCGGTGTGTACGGGGGCTTCCGCGATGGGCGTTGACGGCGTGGACGGGACCGCCGGACCGGAACCGCTGGGCGCGGGCGACGCGGGGTCGGGCGAGACGCCGACGGCCGACGCGCCCGGCGCCGTGCCCCCGCAGGCCGCCCAGGGCCGGGTCCCCGAACAGGGCGTGATCGACCGGGGCGGCCCCGGTCCCGCGCCGGCGCCCACCGCCCCGCCGTCACCGGCGCGACCGCAGCACGGGCCGCACGAGCACGTTCCGCAGCAGCGCGAGCACCCGGACGGCGGCGAGGTGGCGTCCGACGCCGAACTGGTGGCCCGGGTGCGGTCGGGGGACGACAGCGCGTACGAGGAGCTGTACCGCAGGCACGCCGACTCGGTACGGCGCTACGCGCGCACCTGCTGCCGGGACGCGCACACCGCCGAGGACCTGACCGGCGAGGTCTTCGCCCGCACCCTCCAGGCGGTACGCGGCGGCAGCGGCCCCGAGGTCGCGGTGCGCGCGTACCTGCTGACGACGGTGCGACGGGTCGCCGCGTCCTGGGGCAACACCGCCAAGCGGGAGCAACTCGTCGAGGACTTCGCGACGTTCGCGGTCACCTCGGCCGGGAGCGGCGCCAACGACGACACCCTCGACCTGGGCGCCGACGTCCGCGCGATGCACGAGGCCGACCAGTCGCTCGCGGTACGGGCGTTCAAGACTCTGCCCGAGCGGTGGCAGGCGGTGCTGTGGCACACGGCCGTCGAGGAGGAGTCGCCCAGCGAGGTCGCGCCGCTGCTGGGTCTGACCGCCAACGCGACGGCGGTGCTGGCGCACCGGGCGCGCGAGGGCCTGCGGCAGGCGTACCTCCAGGCCCACGTCAACTCGGCGCTGACGTCAGAGGGCGAGTGCGCGCGGTACGCCGACCGGCTCGGGGCGCACGCCCGGGGCGCGTTGCGGCTGCGCGCGGACCGGGAGTTGCGCAAGCACCTGGACGAGTGCGGCAGGTGCCGGGCCGCCGCGGCGGACCTCGCCGACGTCAACGCGTGCCTGAAGGGTCTGCTGCCGGTTGCCACGATCGGGTGGTTCGCCGCGGCCTACGTCGCCAAGGCGGCGGGGGTCGCCGCGGTGGGCGCCGCCGGTGCGGCCGGGGCGGGTGCGGCCGCGGGCGCGGCGGCGGCCGGGTCCGGTTCCGGCGGTGCCGCGGGAGGCGCGGGCGGGGCGGCGGTCTCCGAGGGCCTGGGCGCCCCGGCGAAGGTCGCGATCGCCACCGGTGTGGTGGTCGCAGCCGCCGGGGTGGCGCTGGCCGCCGCGCTGATGGGCAACGGCCATCCGGCGCCGAAGCCGGTCGCCAGGCCGCCCGCCCGGCCCGCTCCCGTCGTTCCCGCGCCCACGCCGACGCCGACCCCCACGCCGCCGCCCGCGCCGGTCCCGGTGGCCGCGCCGAAACCGACCCCGACGCCCACGCCGACTCCCCGGCCCGCGCCGCCCAGGCCCGCGCCCGCGCCGAGACCGAAGCCGAAGCCCACGCCTCCGGCGCCCACGCCGACCCCGACGCCCGCGCCTCCTCCTCCCCCGGCCGTCTTCCAGTTGGACTCCCTCGCCTGGAGCGGGCTGGGCGACGACGACGAACCGACGGTGCGGCCCTCGGCGTTCAGCTGGCTGTGGCCCCGCCACGGACTGTCCGTGGACGGCACGACGTACCAGGACGGGGTGACGGTGCGCTCCCCGTCGGCCGTGACGGTGGACCTCAACCGCGAGTGCGTCTCGTACGACGCTGTCGCCGGGATCGACGACATGACGCTGGGCACCGGCGCGGCCCGCTTCCTGGTCTACGGCGACGACACGCTGCTGTTCAGCTCCGGCGTGGTGCGGCCGTCGAGCGGGCCCGTCGCGGTGCACGTGGGGCTGGCCGGGCACAGGACGGTGCGCCTGGTGGTGCGTCCGGCCGAGGGGCCGGGGTTCCTGACGGTCGCGGACTGGGCGGATTCGCGCTTCAGTTGCGAGTGACAGGGACTGAGGGCGGTCGGCTCGTCAGGCGCGGGTGACGCGGGCGGCCAGTTCGTCCAGCAGCTTCAGGGCGTCGCCGCAGGTCAGTCGGCGCCCCTCGGCGTGCGCGGCGTCGGCCGCCGCGTCCCCGAGCGCCGCGCGTACCGCGGTGCAGGCCTGCCGGGCGGTCTCCTCCTCGGGTACGGAACGCGGCAGCCGGTCACCGCCGCGCAGGGTGTCGGCGGCGCCCAACAGCAGTGCGGCGGTGCGGTGCCGGGCCAGGTCGCCGGTGAGCAGCAGGGCGGTCCGTTCCAGGAAGGCGGCGATGATCTGCTCCGCGCACTCGCTCGCGACGCCCGCGCGCAGCGCCTCGCGGGCGGCGTCCAGGGCGCCGTGCGTGTCGCCCTCCGCCGCGCGCACCGCCGCCTCCAGGTCGGCCAGGAAGGCCGCGAACATCGGTGGTGGCGTGCCGAGTTCGGCCTCGGAGCGGGCGGTGTCGCACAACTCGCGGGCGTATGCGGGGTCCCCGGCGCGCAGCGCGATCGTCACCTGGAGGCAGCGTACGTAGGTGCGCGCGTCCCAGATGCCGTAGTGGTCGGCCTCCTCCTCGGCGCGCACCAGCAGCTTGGCGGCCTGCTCGTCGTCGCCCTGGCGGATGGCGAGTTCGGCGATCCGGGCCAGCAGGAACGGCACCTCGCCGCGCGCGCCCAGTTCCTCGCACAGCCGGACGGCCGCCTGCCACTCGGCGCGCGCCTCGTCGTAACGGCCGCGCGCCATCGCCATCTCCGCGCTGGCGCCGCGCACCTGTGCCGTCACCCAGCGGTCGCCGACGCGTTCGGCCAGCCGGGACAGTTCGGGCCAGTCCGCCAGCGCGACGTCCAGGCCGCCGGGCGAGTCGATGGCGACGTGGGTGCGGAACATCAGGGCGCAGGCGAGCGCCCAGTCGTCGCCGTGGGCGCGGCAGGTGCCGACCATGGTCGCGATGAGCGAGCGCATCCGCGAGGGGCCCTCCGCCACCTGGCCGGCGAACGGCCACAGCAGTCCGGGGAAGCGGGCGGCGTGCGGGCCGGGGCGGCCGTAGAAGCCGAGCATCCGGCGGGCCAGCGCCTTGGCCTGCTCACCGTGCAGATCGCTCGCGGCGACCTGGTCGGAGAGGGTGAAGAACATCATCAGCCGCAGGTCCATCCGGGGCCCGAACCGGGGATCGTCCTCGTCGTCGGGCAGCCCGCCGAGCGCGATGGTGCGGCGGATCCAGCCCAGGCCCTCGTCGCGGTAGTTGCGCAGCCACCAGAACCAGCCGAGGCCCAGCACCATGGCGAGCGCCACGTCCTCGTCGCGGGCGTCCAGGGCGCGGCCGAGCGCCACCCTGATGTTGTCCATCTCCCGCTCCAGCCGGCCCAACCACGGCAGTTGGGCCGCCGTGCGCAGGACGGGGGCGGCGGCCTCGATCAGTGCGCGGAAGTACGCGGTGTGGCGCAGGCCGGTGTCGCGCGACTCGCCCGGGTGGTCGGTGGCGTGCTCGGCCGCGTATTCCTGGATGGTCTCCAGCAGGCGGTAGCGCACGCCGTCCGGGTCGGCGTGGCGGTCGGCGACCACCAGCGACTTGTCGACGAGTGAGCCGAGGACGCCCAGCACCTCGTCCTGCCGGATGTCGCGGCCGTCGGCGCAGACCGCCTCGGCGGCAAGCAGGTCGCAGCCGCCGGAGAAGACCGACAGCCTGCGCAGCACGGCCCGTTCGGGCTCGGTCAGCAGTTCCCAGCTCCAGTCGACCACCGCGCGCAGCGTCTGCTGGCGGGGCATGACGGTGCGGCTGCCGCTGGTCAGCAGGCGGAAGCGGTCGTCGAGGCGGTCGGCGATCTGACGCGGGGTGAGCAACCGCAGCCGGGCGGCGGCCAGTTCGATGCCGAGCGGCAGACCGTCCAGGCGGCGGCAGATCTCCGCGATCGCTCCCGCGTCACCTTCGGTGTCCAGGCCGGGCCGGACGGCGGCGGCGCGTTCGGCGAACAGCCGCCGGGCGGTGGACGGCGGCAGCGGCCCGACCGGGCGCACCACCTCGCCGGGCACCCCCAGCGGTTCCCGGCTGGTGGCCAGCACGGTCACGCCCGGGCAGTACGACAGCAGCGCCTCGGCCAGTTCGGCGGCGGCGCCCACCACGTGTTCGCAGTTGTCCAGGACGAGCAGCATGCGGCGGTGCGCGCAGTGCTCGACGAGGCGCTCGGTCGGGTCGCTGGAGGCGGGGATCGAGCCGAAGACGGTGGTGTCGCTGCGGCCGACCGCGTTCAGCACGGCGCGCGGCACACCCGATGCGTGGTCGACGGGGGCGAGTTCGGCGGCCCAGACGCCGTCCGGGTACTGCCCGGCCAGCTCGCCGCCCGCGCGCTCGGCCAGCCGGGTCTTGCCCGCGCCGCCGGGACCGGCCAGGGTGACCAGGCGGTGGCGGGCGACGTCGGCGCGAATCGCCCGCAACTCGTCCTCACGGCCGACGAAACTGGTCAGGCGGGGACGCAGGTTGCCCCGGGGAGCGCCGGACCGGCGCGGCGCGGCGGGCGGCGTGGCCTCGCCGCCGTCGAGCAACCGGGCGTGCAGCGCGCGCAGTTCGGGTCCTGGGTCGGCGCCGAGCCGGTCGGCGAGCAGTCCGCGGCCCTCCTCGTACGCGGCGAGGGCGTCGGCGGAGCGCCCCAGGTCGTGCAGCGCGCGGATCAACTGGGCGCGGAACGGCTCGTTGAGCGGGTGCGCGGCCACCAGCTCCCCGGCCTGCGGCAGCGCCTGGTCGGCCCGGCCGAGCGCGAGGCAGGCGTCGATCCGGCGACGCAACGCGGTCAGCCGCAGCGCCTCGGGGCGCGCGGCGGCGGCGGTGCGGTTGGCCAGGTCGGCGAGCGCGGGGCCGCGCCACAGCGCCAGCGCCTCGTCGAGCGCGGTCAGCGCGGCAGCGGCGTCCCCGGCGTCCAGCGAGGTCCCGGCCTCCTCGACGAGCCGGGCGAAGACGTGCAGGTCGACGTCGTCCGGGCGGGCGCGCAGGGTGTATCCGGCGGGGCCCGAGCCGATGGCGTCGCGGCCGATCGCCCGGCGCAGGCGGGAGACCAGCGCCTGGAGCGCGCCGGGCGCGTCGGCGGGCGGGTCGGAGGCCCACACGCCGTCGATGAGCGTCTCCACCGGCACCGCACGCCCCGGCGTCAGCGCGAGCGCCGCCAGCAGCGACCGCAGCCGGGCGCCGGGCAGGGGCGTGTCCCGGACGGCGGTGGTGCCGAGGATCAAGTAACGCACCCGCCCATTGTCGCCGCCCGACGGCCCCGGGGGGATGGGGCCAGGCCCCGTATGACGGGGGCGCGGCCCCGGGGGGCCGGACGAGGACCGAGGGGGGCGCGGCCCCGGGGGCGCCGGACGGGGACGCGGCCGGCGGCCTTCGTGGGTGACGCGCGCTACCCCCGCAGCGGCAGCCGGGGCGGCACGCCCGTCGCCACCGCCCGCTGGCGGGGGGCCTCCGTGCCCGTCCAGCACGAGCCCCGCCGCGCCAGGAGGCGGCGCAACCACACCTCCGTGCCGACCAGTTCCGCCAGGCCGTCCAGCGGGAGCGGCTCGCCCTGGGCCGCCGCGCGCAGGGCGCCGCGCACCACGCCCGCGTCGACCAGGCCCGCGTCGGCCAGCAGTGGCGCGCTGAACAGGCCGAGCAACTCGTCCGCGAAGGACCGCAGGCCCGCGCGCTGGGCGAGCACCGTCGCGTTCTGCGTCGTCGCGCCCCATCCCGGCGGCAGCTCGCGGACCCCGGAGGCGGCCAGCACCCCGCGCAGCACGGCGGCCCGGGCGCCCGGGCGCACCCGCAGCGTCTCGGGCAGCGCCTGGCAGGCGCGCACGACCTGGTTGTCGAGGAACGGCGCGTGCAACCGCTGGCTGCGGACCTCCACCGCCTGCTCGAAGACCCGCGCGTCCGCCGCCGCCCTCGCCAGAGCCGCCCGCGCACGCCGCTCCCCGGGGCGGCCGGCCGAACCGGGCCGGGCCGCCGCGTCCTGGAGGCGAATCGATACTTCGGCCAACGCCTCACCCGTCAGCCAGCCCGCCGCGGGACCCGGTCTGCACCAGGTCAGCGCGGCGAGCGAGGCTTCAAGGCCGGTCGCCCTGAAGTCGTCGAAACGCCGTTCAAGCAACTGCCCCGCCGTCTGCTCGACGCCCTGCTGGTACGGGGTGCGGGCCAGCCGGCGCGCCGCCCGGTAGACGGTGAGCGGCACGAACGCGGACCGGTACGCGGGCCCCTCCGCCTTCGCCAACGCGGCGGCCGGACGCAGCAGATGACGCCGGTTGCGGTCCAGCAGCAGGTCGGCCAGGCGCGCGGGGTGCGCGTCCAGCACGTGGCGGGCGCCGAGCCCCACCAGGTGGTCCGCGCCGCCCGCCGCCAGCCTTCTCCTGTGCCGCTCCGCGCTGACCAGCGCGGGGCCCGGCTCGTCGGTGAGCGGGCCGCTGTCCAGCAGGTCCGCGTACGGCAGCGCCTCGGGGCCGCCGGGGACCACCACGTGGTGCAGCCGGGGGTCGGCGGCCATCGCGCGGGCCCGGTCGAGTTCGGCGTCGCGGCCCGACTCGCCGGCGGTGGCCAGGTCGTTGAAGGTGACCGCGCGCAGCCGCTGGCCCGCCCGCTCGCCGAGCCCCGGCGGGGTGCCGGGCATGCCGGGCAGGCCCGCCGCCAGGAGGGTCAGCGTGGACGAGGCGCTGCCGCCGGACAGGTCGGCGCCGACGCCGGGCGCGGGCGCCTCGTCGGCGTCGGGCACGTATCGCGGCTGGGTCAGCCGGGCCCGTACCGCCTCCACCAGCGCCTCCCGCACGCCGGACAAGGCCTGTTCGGCGTCGGCCTGCGAACGCGCCTCGCCGACCGCCAGCGAGGCGCGCGGCTCGTAGCCCGCGATCTCCGGGACGCCGTCGCGCAGGATGAGGGCGTGGCCGGGCGGCACCCTGCGCACGTCCTGGTACGGCGTGCCGGCGCCCAGCGCCTCGGGCGAGTCGGGGCAGGCCAGGCGGGCGGCGAGATAGGTGACGTCGAGACCGGCCTCGATCAGGTCGGCCAGCGGCAGCGCGGCGGTCGCGTACGCGGTGCCGCCCGCCCAGCGGGTGTGGAAGACCGGCCGCGCTCCCGCCAGGTCGCCGACCACGGTGATCCTGCGGCCTATCTGGAGCACGGCGGTGTAGCTGCCCGGCCACATGCTCAGGTGGCGCAACGCGCCGCCGCGCGCCGCGAACAGGCCGATGCGCAGTTCCTCGTCGGTGGCGTGGCAACGGCCCAGCACCGCGAGCCGGGCCCGCGCGGCGACACCGCGGGCGGAGGAACGGGCGGCACTCGTGCGGTGGTCGGGGTCGGCGTAGGCGTGGTCCCCGTAGGCGGCGCCGTGCGCGCCGTGGCCGCCGGAGCGGGCCGGGTCGGCCTCGACGACCCGCACCTCGTCCACCCGCCAGTCGCCGACCGCCCACAGCGGATCGGGGTCGTCCCACAACAGCTGCCCGCCGACCGGCAGGACGGTACGGCCCGTCGCTCCGGGGGCGCCCGAGGACCGCGCGACGGCGCTGCTCCATCCCACCAACCACCGCATCGCAGCCTCCACCGGCTGTGGACAACTGACCGGGCGGCGCCGGGACCACCGCCGCGCCCAAGCAACATGCTGCCACGTCAGCGGCGCGCGAGAGGGCGTACGGATGCGTGGGGAAGCACCGGGTCCGGTCACGGGAGGGGCGCGCGGAGGTGAACGGCGGCCCGCACCGAGGCATTTGCGTGGTATGCCGGGCCGATCACGGCCGGTCGTATGCCGGTTGACCTATGCCGGGGGTCACATGCCGTTTGGCGGGCGGGGGCCGCCCATGGCGAGGTCCCACGTAGGGCGGCGTCGGCGACGGGGCACGTGGGGTGCGCGGAGCAGCGTGATACGTGGGGTGCGCGCAGTTCCATGCCACGTAGGGAGTCGTGAAGAGCGTCGCACGCAGGGTGGGCGTTTCCGTGCGGCCTGGCGTTCGGGTGCGGCGCTCCGGCGCCGAGGAGCGGGTGGCGCGCGGTGCCCCGACCGTACGCACGTCGGCCGGCCCGCGCCACGGACCGCGTGCCGCATCAACTCACGTACCGCATCGCGTGGTTGCCCGCCCCGGGCCTCCCCCTCCCGGGTCCGGGACGGGCAACCGGCCCGGGGTTCCCCGGCGGCGGAAAGCGACGCCGTGAAGGCGTCCCGTTCCTGCGCGCGTCACACTTCAAACCGCCCAATTCCGGCCAACTTCACGGCCACGCCGAGGTGGCGCGCGCCGCGTTCACCGGACGGCGGTACCGGCGCAACGCGTCGGTCCGGGAGGCGTGCCGACGCCTCCCGGACCGGTTCCGCCACCCGCGGGGAATGAGGCGGCGGTGTCCCCTGGCCAGCCATCGACGTGTCCGAAGCCGCAGTCGCGACGGCGGGCCGACCCACGCCTCCATGCAACAGCGCGGCCCGGACCCGGCACAGAGCGCACGGCCGGGCGCACGGCCACACGCGCCGGGAGCACGTACAGCCTTGCGGCACGGCTTCGCCGGGTACGTACAACCGTGCGGCACAGCAATCCCGCCATCCGGGACAACACCCCTTAACGGTCGGCATCGGGCGAACTACTCTGGGTGTACCCGAGAGCGGGCGGAAGCCTGCGGTGCCGGGGCGGCGAGCGCGACGAGGAGTGCGCATGACGAGGGAACACCGCGGGCCGAACGAGAAGCTCGGCACCATGCTCGCCCTGGCCGGCATCAGCAACGCGGGCCTCGCCCGCAGGGTCAACGACCTCGGGGCGCAACGAGGGTTGACGTTGCGGTACGACAAGACGTCCGTCGCCCGCTGGGTGTCCAAGGGCATGGTGCCGCAGGGCGCCGCGCCCCATCTGATCGCGGCGGCCATCGGCAGCAAGCTCGGCCGCCCGGTGCCGCTGCACGAGATCGGCCTCGCGGACGCCGACCCGGCCCCCGAGGTCGGGCTCGCCTTCCCGCGCGACGTGGGCGAGGCGGTCAAGTCGGCGACCGACCTGTGGCGCCTCGACCTGGCCGGCCGCCGCGACTTCCTGACCGGCTCGTTCGCGGTGACCGCGTACGCGACCCCGGCGTCCCGCTGGCTGATCACCCCGGCGGACGGCTCGGTGGCCCGGGAGTTGACGGACACCGGCGACCCGACCGCGATCAAGGTCGGCCACGCGGACGTCACGAAGCTGCGCGAGGCGGCCGACGACGCGCGCCGCTGGGACTCCAAGTACGGCGGCGGGGACTGGCGTTCCGGCATGGTGCCCGAGTGCCTGCGGGTCGAGGCGGCGCCGCTGCTGCTCGGTTCCTACAGCGACGACGTGGGCCGGTCCCTGTTCGGCGCGACCGCGGAACTGACGCGGCTGGCCGGGTGGATGGCGTTCGACACCGGTCAGCAGGAGGCCGCCCAGCGCTACTACATCCAGGCGCTGCGCCTCGCCCGCGCCGCCGCCGACGTGCCGCTCGGCGGCTACGTGCTCGCGTCGATGAGCCTCCAGGCGATCTACCGGGGCTTCGCCGACGAGGGCGTCGACCTCGCCCAGGCCGCGCTGGAACGCAACCGTGGCCTGGCGACCGCCCGCACGATGAGCTTCTTCCACCTCGTCGAGGCCCGCGCGCAGGCCAAGGCGGGCGACGGCCCCGCCTGCGGGGCCGCGCTGTCGGCCGCCGAGGGGTGGCTGGAGCGCTCCCGCGACGGCGACCCCGACCCGTCCTGGCTCGGCTTCTACTCCTACGACCGGCTCGCCGCCGACGCCGCCGAGTGCTACAGCGATCTGCGGGTGCCCCGGCAGGTCAAACGGTTCACCGAGACCGCGCTGTCCCACCCCACCGAGGACTTCGTCCGCTCGCACGGGCTGCGGCTGGTGGTCTCCGCGGTCGCGGAGCTCGAGTCCGGCAACCTGGACGCCGCGTGCGCCGCCGGCACCCGGGCCGTCGAGGTCGCGGGCCGCATCTCCTCGGCGCGCACCACGGAGTACGTACGCGACCTGCTGCACCGGCTGGAGCCGTACGGGGACGAGCCCAGGGTCGCCGAGCTGCGCGAGCGCGCCCGCCCGCTGCTGGCCGCCCCGGCGTAGCGAACGGCGCCGCTCAACGGGCGGGCCCGCGTGGCCGGGACGGGTGGTTGGCCGCGCGTCGGGTCAACCGGCGCGAGCCCCGTCACCTCGGGGTTTGCGGGCGTTGTCAGTGGGCCAGTCCATGATGGAGGGACTGGTCGGCGACCCGCGCCGGGCGGGTGCCGGGCGAGGGCCGGGAGGTGTGCGCGATGTCCGGACACGAGACGAGCGGCGGCGTGGACGCGGACGGCGCCGTGCGCGCGGACCGGCCGGGACCGCCCGGCGCGGTGGCCTCCCCCACCGCTCCCGTCACGGGCGGGCGCCCGGGTCCGGGGGGCGTGGGCGCCGCCGTCGAGGTCTGCGACGTGGTGGTGGTCGGCGGCGGCATCGTCGGCCTGTCCACCGCCTACGCGATCACCCGCGCCGCGCCCGGCACCCGGGTCGTGGTGCTGGAGAAGGAGAGCGGCCCGGCCCGCCACCAGACCGGGCGCAACAGCGGGGTCATCCACAGCGGCGTCTACTACCGCCCCGGCTCCCTGAAGGCGCGGTTCGCGGTGACCGGCGCGGCCGAGACGGTGGCGTTCTGCGCCGAGCACGGCATCCGGCACGAGGTCACCGGCAAGCTGATCGTCGCCACCGACCGCGCCGAGCTGCCCCGGCTGCACGCCCTGGTCCAGCGCGGCCGGGAGAACGGCATCCCGGTCCGCGAACTGGTCCCCGCCCAGATCGCGGAGTACGAGCCCGCGGTGCGCGGCATCGCCGCCATCCACGTCGGCACCACGGGCATCTGCGACTACGCGGCGGTCACGCGGCGGCTCGCGGCGCTGGCCTCGGACGCGGGCGCGGTCGTGCGCTACGGGTGCGAGGTGGTCTCGATCGCGCGACGGGCGGACGGCGTGACGGTGAGCGCGTCGGGGGCCGAGGTCCGCGCGAAGGTCCTGGTGAACTGCGCGGGGCTGCACTGCGACCGGGTGGCGCGGCTGGCGGGCGACCGGCCCGGCATGCGGATCGTGCCCTTCAGGGGCGAGTACTACGAGCTGGCCCCGGAGCGCAGGGGGCTGGTGCGGGGGCTGGTCTACCCGGTGCCCGACCCGGCGTTCCCGTTCCTCGGCGTCCATCTGACGCGCGGGGTCGACGGGGGCGTCCACGTCGGACCGAACGCGGTGCCCGCGCTGGCCCGGGAGGGATACGACTGGCGTACGGTCCGGGCGCGCGACCTCGCGGAGACCGCCGCGTTCCCCGGCACCTGGCGGATAGCCCGGCGCCACTGGCGCTACGAGGTGGACGAGATCCGGCGGTCGCTGTCGCGGGAGGTGTTCGCGCGTGCGGTGCGCAGGCTGCTGCCCGAGGTGCGGGCCGAGGACCTGATACCGGCGCCCGCGGGGGTGCGGGCCCAGGCGGTCCTGCGCGACGGCACGCTCGCGGACGACTTCCTCCTCGCGGAGTCAGGGGCCTGCGTCCACGTGCTGAACGCGCCGTCCCCCGCGGCGACGGCGTCCCTGCCGATCGGCCGCGAGGTCGCCCGCCGCGCGCTGGAGCGGCTGAAGGCGTAGGGGGCGGACGGGCCGGCGTGAGTGGGGCCTCCCTGTGAGCGGGCCGGCGGGGGCGGTCTCGCGTGAGCGGGCCGGCGGGGGCGGGCTCGCGTGAGCGGGCCGGCGGGGGCGGGCTCCCCGTGGGCGGGCGGGCTCGCGTGGGCGGGATCACGGGGCCGCAGGTTCGCGTGGGCGGGAAGGCGTGGGGACGGGTCACCGTAGACTTGGATCCCATGGCCTCCTCCCCCGCGACCGACCGCCCCGCGCCTGCCGACGACGTCCGGGACGACGCCGGGCGGCGCCCGATGTTCCCGGACGGGCCCGCCGCGCGGCCGCATCCCGGGGCGCACCACGAGCGCCGGATCCGCACATTCCACCCGCGCCGGGGCCGGGTCACCGACGCCCAGGCGGACGCGATCAACCGGCTCTGGCGGCGCTGGGGCCTGGACATCGACGGCACGCCGCTGGACCTCGCCGCGTTGTTCGCCCCCGGCCGGGGCGGGGACGCCGCGCAGGACTCCCCCGGCACGCCGCCGCCCCCCGTCGTGCTGGAGATCGGCTTCGGCATGGGCGACGCGACCGCCGCGATGGCCGCGGCCGACCCCGCCACCGGCATCCTCGCGGTGGACGTCCACACCCCCGGCCAGGGCAACCTGCTCCACCTCGCCGAGGACGCCGGGCTGGAGAACGTGCGGGTGGGCAACGGCGACGCGGTCGTCCTGCTGCGCGACATGCTCGCCCCCGCCTCGCTCGCGGGCCTGCGCGTCTACTTCCCCGACCCCTGGCCCAAGGCGCGGCACCACAAGCGCCGCCTGATCCAGCCGGAGTTCGTGCGGCTGGCCGTCTCCCGGCTCGCCCCCGGAGCGGTCGTGCACTGCGCCACCGACTGGGAGCCGTACGCGGAGCAGATGCTGGAGGTGCTGAGCGCCGAGCCCGCGCTGCGCAACGAGCACGACGGCTACGCGCCGCGCCCCGCCTTCCGGCCGATGACCAAGTTCGAGCGGCAGGGCCTGGCGAAGGGCCACGTCGTCCACGACCTGCTCTTCACCCGCGTCTGATTCACCCGGTCTGATTCAACCCGGTCTGATTCAACCCGGTCTGATTCAACCCGGTCTGATTCACCCGCGGCTCGACGCACGTCCTCACGCGCCCGTCGTCCCGCGCCCGCCGTCACACGCCCGTCCCCACGCGCGCACGACATCGCGGCGACGGCCGCCGCGCCCAGGTCAGTTGCCGGCGTCCGAGACGGCCTGCTCGTACAGCGACTGCACGGCAGAACCGAACGCGACGCTGTAGGAGACGTCGTCGCTGTCGCCGCCCTGTTCGTAGCCGCCGATGACGCCCATGACCGTGCCGCCCGAGCCGTCCTGCGAGCCGGCTCCGACCAGCCAGGGGCTGCCGCTCGTTCCGCCGCTGTAGCCGGTGCAGTAGATCCGCAGTTGGGTGCTGCTGTACGCGGTCACCGAGTCCGTGCAGGCGATCGCCTCGTCCGAGACCTCCGGATACCCGATGATCGTCACGGGGTCGGACGTCCCCTGGCCGACGCCGAGGGTGTAGGCACCGACGACCGACTCGATGCTCCGGCCGTTCAGCGGCTCGACGACCGCGAACGCCACGTCGTGATCGGGGTCGGAGTCGGAGTTCCACTGCGCGTCGGTGACGATCCGCTGGATGTGCCAGATGCCGTACGGCGCCTGCCCGTCGTGGTAGCCGGGCACGAACAGGTCGGACGTGGTGCCGAGACAGTGCGCGGCGGTGACGATCAGGTCCTTGCCCGGGCTGTCCACCACACTCGCGGTGCAGTGGTGCGTGCCGCTCAGCCCGTCGCTGTCGAACACCGCCCCGATCTTAGGCGGCAGTTGGGAGGCCGGGACGGTGTGCGACACACCGGCGTCGGTCACCGGGGCGGACGGCGAGGGCGAGGAGGAGGCGGGTGCGGAGGACGCGGACGGCGAGGGGGTGCTCGAAGTGGAGTCCGACGCGGCGGCCTTCGGTCTCGCGGAGGCGGAGGCGCCGGACGCGGCGGCCGGCGAGTGCGAGGCGTCGCCCGCCGGAGCGGAGGCCGCGACGGCGCCCTTGGCCGCGGTGTCCGTACGGTGCTGCCGTTCGGCGACCGCCATCCCGCCGAACGCCAGCACCGCGCATCCGGTCAGCGCCACGACCACCCACGACCAGGGACCCCGCGCCGGGCCGACCACCCGGCGACGCCCCCGTCCACCGCCCCTGCGGCTCCGGTGCGACGCGTGCAGACGCCCGCCCGCACTCGTGGCGGGGGATCGTCCGTCCCGCTTCGGACCCCGCATGGGCACCCTCCTCGTCCGTGAGCCTCCGCTCCGAGACCTTCCCGTCCTACACGCTTCCGGAAGCTCGATACCCCGAATCAAGACAATCACCGCGCACGCTGAGACCTCACTGTGAGACGCCTGAGATTCCCGTGATTTCGCCCGGTGCGACCGGGATCCCACCTCACGGACGGCGACCGCGGGCACACCGTCGCGCACCCGTCCCCCTCGGCCTTACTCTCGTCGGGTGTACTCGTACCCGCATGCGTCCGCGTCCGGCTCCTCCGGCCCCGAAGGACCACGGCAGAACGGACAGCAGGCGTACGACCAGCGGGCCCTGGAGGAGAGCGAGCCGCTCACCGGCCCACCGACCGGGCATGCCGCAGCCCAACTCCCGGGCCCCGCCGTCCCCTCCTACGCGCGGCAGCCCGAGTTCGCCCTGCCGTCGCGGTGGCACTACAAGCCGCGGCGCGCGTTCTGGGAGAGCAAGGCGCTGCGCGCGGGCGCGTTGATCACGTTGCTGGCGCTGTGCGGGCTGATCATCATGGCGATCGTGCGCCAACAGACCGGCACCGAGGGGCTGCTGGTCGGACTGGCGCTGGCGGTGCTGCCCGTGCCGCTGCTGCTCGGCGCGTTCCTGTGGGTCGACCGCGTGGAACCGCAGCCGTGGAAGAACCTGGTGTTCGCCTTCGCGTGGGGTGCCTGCGCCGCCACGCTGATCGCGATCCTCGCCAACGGTTTCGCCACCCATCTGCTCGCGACGACCTTCACCGCGACCCCGAAGGAGGCCAACTCCTGGGGCGCGACGTTCGCGGCGCCGTTCATCGAGGAGACCTGCAAGGGCACGGCGGTCCTGCTGCTCTTCCTGTTCCGCAGACGGCACTTCCAGGGCATCGTCGACGGTGTGGTGATCGCGGGCGTGACGGCGACGGGCTTCGCGTTCACCGAGAACATCCTCTATCTGGGCTCGGCGTTCGGCCGCGACCAGCTGCTGGACGCGCACGGCTTCCCGTCCGCGACGCTGGCGACGTTCTTCATGCGGGTGATCATGTCGCCGTTCGCGCACCCGCTGTTCACCGGCATGACCGGCGTGGGCTTCGGGATCTGCGCGGCGAGCCGCAAGGGCCAGGCCCGCCGCTGGCTGGCCCCGCTGGGCGGCTGGCTGCTGGCGATGACGCTGCACGGGATATGGAACGGGTCGTCCTCGCTGGGCACGTTCGACTTCCTGGCGGCCTACGCGATGATCATGCTGCCGCTGCTCGTGCTGCTGGTGTGGCTCGCGGTGCGGTCGCGTTCCAACGAACTGCGCACCATCCGCACGCATCTGCCGGTCTACGCGATGGCCGGCTGGCTCTCCCCGCTGGAACCGCTGGCGCTGTCCTCGATGCGGGCCCGCAGGATGGCCCGCTCCCTGGCCCGCCGGGCCCGCGGCGCGGCCGACGCGAAGGCGGTCCGCGAGTACCAGGGCTTCGCGACGGCTCTGGCGTTCCTGCGCGCGAGGGCGGCCGACGGCCGCCCCGACCCCGACTTCACCCAGCGCGAGCAGGAACTCCTCCACCACATGTGGCACCGCAAGGCCCTGGCCCAGCCCGTCCTGATCCAGTCCGCCCACGCCTTGCGCCCCGCGATCCCGCTGGGCTGGCCGGCCCCTTACGGCACACCGCCCCCGTACTACGGCCAACAACCGGGCTACGGCGCGTCTTCGCCGTATGGCCCGCCCTCCTACTACACCCCGCAGCCGTCCCCCGGCTACGGCAGTCCGGGCCAGGGCCCATACCCGAGCCAGTGAGCGGGTGCCGCCCGAAGCACAGCGCTGCCCACGACACCGAACGGGGCGCACCAACTGACCAACCACCAGCCTTTCGCCCTTTCCGAGGCAGCCCACCTCTCACCCCGCCCCCGCCCAGCCTCCGGGGAGGGTTAGCCTCGGGGCGTACACGAAAGCTTCACGGGTGGAGGTTCGAGATGGCGAGGGTTCCGGGTTCCGTGGTGGCCGCGGGCGGGCTTGTCGGGGGGTACACGGTCGCGCGGTTCACGCGGAAGCGGCAGCTGGGGGGTGTCGCGCTGGCGGCGGCCGGGACGGTCGCGGCGCGGCAGTGGAAGCGGGCCGCCGGCACCGGCACGGCCGCCGCGTTGACCGGCCTCTACACCGCCGCGTTCGCGGGATCGCACCCGCTGGCGAAGAAGGTCGGCGCCTGGCCCGCGGTGTTCGCCGTGGCCGGCGCGGTCGCCGTGACCTCCTGGGTGGCGGCCGACCGCAAGGCGTGACCGCCCGCCGGAAATGGAAAGCCGACGGCCCTGGTGTCGGGGGATGGCACCGGGGCCGTCGGCGGCTCTGAGGCCCCTGCTCAGGGGCGTTTGAAGGCTACATCAGTTGAGCGTTAAACGGAAAGCCCTGATCGTTTGAGCACGTTCCGTGATCGCTCGGCGCACCGTCCGCCTGCGTCCGGGTCGGCGGGGCGCCTGGTTCAGACGGACAGCCCGCCTGGTCCATGCGGCCAGTCCGCCCCGTTCGAGTGGACCGTTCAGACGGACAGCCCGTGCTCGGTCAGCCACGTCCGCGGGTCCACCGGGGCGCCGCCGCCGGGGCGGACCTCCAGGTGCAGGTGCGGGGCCGTGACGTTGCCGGTCGCGCCCACGCGGCCGATGACCTCGCCGGTCGTCACCGGGCCCGACGTCTTCACCATCGACGACAGGTGGCAGTACCACAGCTCCGTGCCGTCATCGAGCCTCAGCACCACGCGGTAGCCGTACGCGCCCGCCCAGCCCGCCGACGTGATCACACCGGAGTGCACCGCCATCGCCGGCGTACCGGTCGGCGCCGCGAAGTCCTGACCGGTGTGCGCTGCCGCCCAGGGCGAACCGGCCTGCCCGTACCCCTCTCCCGGCGTGTACGAGGCGAGCGGTTTGGCGTAGCCGCGGGCCAGTTCGGCCTGCCGCTCGGCGGCGGAACGCGCCGCCTCCCGTTCGGCGGCCTGCTGACGGGCCGTCTCCTCCGCCTTCTTGCGTGCCGCGTCCTCGCGCACCTTCCGGGCCGCCGCCTCCTTGGCGCGCGCCGCCGCCTCCTCGGCCTCGCGGGCCTGGTCGGCGGCCGACGACTGCTGCCTGGCCTGCGCCAGGATGCGGGTGACCAGCGACGCGCCGGGATCCGCGGCGGCCGCCGACGGCGCCGAGGCGGCGGACGCTGACGCGGCGCCGGGCACGGAGTCGGCGACCACGGCCGCGCCGGAGGAGGCCGGAGCCGCGTCCGGCGCCGGGGCCGCGTCGGGCACCGAGACCGGCGCCGGGGGCTTGCCCTGCGCCACCGCCACCCCGCTCGCCCCGGCCGCCGCCATCGCGGCCACGCCCAGGACCGTCGAACCACGGGAGACCGAACGCTGCCTGGGGAGCCGATGCCTGGCCGCCTCGGAGTCGGCGGCCTCCGCGGTCTCCGCGGCCCCCGCGGTCACCGCAGCCTCCGCGACCTCAAAGTGGGGGTCGTTCAGCACCACTTCCGGCCTGCTCCTTTCCTTCCCTGACGCCTACCGGGTTAGCTGACGGGTTCGGAGCGGGAAGGTCTCCTACCGGCGCACCACGAAGGCGGAACGCCCGATTCACCCCAAGAAGCACGGGTCCCCGGCTCCCGCGATCTACGGGACTCGGCATTGCGTTATCGAAAGGTAATATACGCGAAGGTAGGTTTCCAAGCCGTCGAACGCGGGAATCCCGGGCGGGCAGCGGAGGTTGCTCCTCCGCCACCATGGCCCCGCAGACCCCGCAGGACCCGAGAGCGGCGGGGCACCCAGGCCCGCAGACCCCGCAGGCTTCGGAGATCGCAGGGCCCGGAGGCCCGGCAGCCCTCGCGAGAAGAGGCCAACCGGCCACTCACGCCTCGACGATGACCGTGCCTATGGCCGATTCCGGGCCGGGCCCCTGCGGACGGTCGACCTTCCACCAGCCCAGTACGTCCTGGTACTCCGGCTGCGGGACCGAACGTCCTTCGTCGGTCATCAGGCGCCCCTGATATGCCTGGGCGTAACGCGCTCGAACCGAGTAGACGCCGGGTTCGTCGGGGACCACGAGGTCGCACGAGACGTTCACCCACTCCGCCGGACCCGGATTGTCCTCCGCCAGCGCCTCGACGGGGGTGCTGGCGTTGACCACCCTCAAGCCGCCACCGCTGCGCTGCTTGCCGTTCCACACAGACGTCTGGGCCCGCTCCTGGCCCGCCAGTCCGACGATCACCTGGTTGACGGCGTCGCCGCACTCCGAGCAGTCGTGCAGCAGGTCGAAACTTAGCTGGTACGAACCGCCTTGCCGGACTTTCAGCACGTTTCCGTGCCCGCCGATCCGCACGTTGCGGATCGTGAACCGCGACGGCTCCACCATTTCACTGCCGGGCGTGAGAGCCGGGGCCCCGTGGGCATCGCTGTGACTCGTCTTTTCGGTCATGTGCCAACTAGACAAGCGGCCACTGACAATGCCGGGGCCCGGCCTCAACGAGACCTTCGCATACGGCGCCGTGCCGGCCTCAACAAGGCTTGCGCGTACGGCGGCTTGCGCGTACGGCGCGTGCCGGCGCCGATCACGCACCACCCTGCCCCACCGCCACGCTCACCTGATAACTCCCGTCCGTGTCCCGCCCGTTGACCGTGACCGCGATACGGGACGCGCCGTCGCCGGTGCTGTACGTGTCGCCGGGGCGCAACGTCGCGTCCGCCATCGCGGGCTCGCGGGAGCGGGCGCAGCCGGGTGTCGCCGGATGGGCGTCGCGCACGTCGACCGGGCCGCGCAAAGCGTCCACGTCGGTGCGCACGTGGTAGAGCAGCACGCCCGGTGAGCACATCGCGCGGTCGTTCCCGTACCGCCCCCGCGCCTCGACGGCGTACGCCTCGGTGGCCGAGCGGCGGACCACCACGAGCTTGGTGCCGCCGGGCACCTCGGTCGGGGTGAGGGTGTGCCGGCTGGCGCCGGCGCCGGTCACGCAGTCCACCTGACCGGGGGCGAGCCAGCCGAGCTTCCACTTGTGCCAGGCGAGCGGTTCCGGCGCGGTCGCCGACTGGTCGGCCATCACGTCCCAGTCGCCGACCAGTGCGGTGGGGTCCGGGTCGCCGGAGGCACCGGCCGGCGCGGGGTCGAGGTAGAGGTCGGGCAGCCCGAACAGGTGGCCGGTCTCGTGGTCGAGGACGCCGGGGTCGGGGGTGTCGCCCTCCCAGACCAGGGCGACCTGCCGGATGGGGGTGCCGCCACCGGTGTCGATCGCGTCGCGGTCGGTGAGCGTGGTGGCGGCCGTCGCGTCGTGGTCGACGCCCGGGGCGTCGGGGTCGGCGACGAGGTAGAGCGCCTGGTCGCCGTCGAGGTCGAGGCCCGGATCCGCGGACCGTGCCGCCGCGACCGCGTCGTGGACGAAGGCCGCGGTGGCGGCGTAGGGCGCGCCACGGCGCACGCCGTAGTCCGCGGCGGAGTGCGGCACCTCGGCGTACGCGACCTGCGGCCTGACGTCGAGCCGCAGGCGGCCGTAGGAGGCGTCGGCGTAGAAGCGGGTGAGGCCGGGGAGGTACTGCCGGGCCAGGCGGGCCGGGGTGACGGTCGGCCTGTGATCGGGGAAGCGTACGAAGACCATGGCGGCGCGGACGGTGCCGAGCGGTCGTACGTAGGTGTCGTCCCAGGGCGTGACGCCTTCGGACATCCGGGCACCGGTGAGCGGCAGGGCGCAGGGGCCGGAGGGGTCGGTCGGCGCGGCGGTGTCCACGGAGGCGGCCTGAGCCCCGGGCGCCGTGGCGGGCGGCGCGGCGGCCCGCGCGGAGACGCGGCGGGCGGAAGCGCGGTGGGCCGAGTGGTGGACGCCGCCGGGCCGCACCGCGTCCGCCCGAGCGCCGGGCCGCGCCGCGTTCGCCCTGACGCCGGGGTGTGGGGCGGCGCAGGCGGCGAGGAGGACGGGCAGGACGAGGACGGCGAGCAGGAGGAGGCGGCGAACACGGCTGGTAACGCCGCCGGGGCGGGCGGCGCGCAGGTGGAGCGGGCGCGCCGGATCGGCGGACGCGCGGCGGAGCGTGGGCCTGTGGTGACGGTCCGAGGTGGGCGGCGGCGGGTCGCGGTACACGTTCGACCGTGACATGGGTCACGGCGCGGGCGCTCGGCGGTTGCGCCACCTGGCCGAAGCCCACCGACGACCTCGCGCACCGCCGCTCGTAAGAAAATATGCGCAGGTCGGTGCAGCCCCGCTCGCCGGAATCGCGTCCTTCACAGCGAGGAAACAGCACATTGCGGTAAGCGCACCGGCAGCGCCCGAAATCGTTACGTTTCACGGGATTCGTTGCCCGAACGCCGATCCGTACTGAATCCTCGATTCCCGGCCCCCACGAAGTCGTCGGCGCCGCCGAACGGACCGACCGCCCAGCCAGCAGGAGACCCCCGCGTGTCACTGACCGGAACGCCCTTCTTCGCGGCGCTCATCGCCGCGACGGTGCTGATGGTGGTCGGCACGCTCGTCCTGTGGTCGCGCGTCCGCGGCCCTCAGGCGCTGCGCTGGCTGGCCCGGCTGCTGATGATCGTGCTGTGCCAGCTGACCGCGATCGGCGTGGTCGCCGTGTGGATCAACTCCAGCTACGGCCTGTACGCGTCCTGGTCCGACCTGCTGGGCACGAACACCAACAACAACACGATCGCCATGCCGGGCCCGCCGGTGACCAGAGCGAAGTTCAACAAGGCGACGCAGGACGGCGTCCTCGACACCTACTTCCACGGCGCGCACTCCAAGCTGTCCGGCCAGGTCGTGGTGTGGACGCCACCGCAGTACAACCAGGCGAAGTACCGCGACTACCGCTTCCCGGTGGTCATGATGCTGCACGGCGTCCCCGGCTCGCCGATGTCGTGGCTGGAGCAGGGCGGCATCCCCTCGGACTTCCAGCAGTTGATGGCGCGGCGGGCGACGCATCCGTTCATCCTGGTCATGCCGGTGGTCAACCCCGGTGGCGTGGACACCGACTGCAGCAACCTGCCGGACCGCCAGGTCGCCACCTGGCTCGCCGACGACGTGCCGGACCTGATCCAGCACAACTTCCGCACGATCGCGGGGTCCAAGGGCTGGGGGGTGATGGGCTTCTCGACCGGCGGCTTCTGCGCGGCCAAGCTGCCCCTGCAGTACCCGCGCGTCTTCGGCGCCGGGGCCGCGCTGGACCCGGACCCGCTGACCGGCGACCCCTCGGTGATCCGGGACACCGAGGAGCGCAGGGCCAACGCGCCGACCGATCTGGTCAGGTCGTCGCTGGAGGACGTCGGCATCTTCGTGGCGACCTCCGAGCAGGACCGGTTCAGCCCGGCGATCGACATGGAACGCTTCGCG
This sequence comes from Streptomyces sp. ICBB 8177, assembly GCF_003144095.1. Taxonomy (GTDB): domain Bacteria; phylum Actinomycetota; class Actinomycetes; order Streptomycetales; family Streptomycetaceae; genus Streptantibioticus_D. Next base: position 28,269 of record NZ_NSKH01000018.1, read on the forward strand.
GCCGCGGCGGCGAACACCCCGGTGCGGGTCAAGACGCTGCTGCTGTCGACGGGCGGGCACAACTACGGCACGTGGCGCAGGGAGTACGAGCCCGCGTTCGCGTTCCTGAGCAAGGAACTCGCCGCCCCGCAGCTTCCGCGCAAGCCGAAGCCCGGCGGCTCCGAGCGGCCCGCCGCGCCACCGTTGCACGCGGCGGACGTGGGCGGAGCGGCGGGCGGCCCGACCACGACCACGACCACGAAGCACGCCGGCTCGGCCCCCGGCGCGGGCCCGGAGAACGACGCGGCAGGGACACCGGGCCGGTAGACCCGGGCAGAGGGACGCCCGACCTGCGGACGCGGGACCGTACCGGCCGGCAGCGGGCGCGCCCGTCGTCGCGGGACGGGTCGCGGGCCGATCGTCAGCCTGTCGCGGGCGACGCCCTCGCGTTCATCTCCAGCAAGGTGGTCACGCTCGCCGAGTCGGTCCCCGCGTGGCATGACACCCAGCGGTTGCGCGCGCCGGCGACGTGGTGGCGGCGCTGTCCTGCTCCACGCAGACGGCCCGCAGCACGGCCGTCGCCACCGGTGGCTCAGGCCAACATCAATTCCGTTGCACTCCGCATCACTCCGGCCTGATCCGGGAGACTCGGGCCAGAAGCGGGCCAGCAGAAGGGCCGCGCCACGGCATCGGTGTCCTCGTCGTGAGGGCGGCACGCATGGTCGTGCGCATCCAACGCGGCGACCCGAACGGCTGAACCTGAGAGAGAGCCCCCGTCCGGCCTCACGGCCCGTCGAGCCTCGGGCACCCTAGCCGCGAACTCCCGGGCCCGGTAGATGATCAGTGCGCTGCGGTGCTCGGCGGGCAGGTTCACGATCGTCTCTGTTGCGTGCACGGCTGCCGCGGGCACATCGCCGTCCATGGCGAGGCACATCGCCTGGTCGAGGACGATCAAGGATCGGTCCGTGAAGTCTTCGACCGGATACAGTTCCAGGGCCCGGTCGTGTTCCTCTCGGGCGCGCCCGGTGTGGCCCAGGTGCGTCCAGGCGTTGCCGCTGTGGAACCTCAACTGGCTCTCGGAGTAGGCGAACGCGGAAGCACCGTGCTCGGACTGGTCCAGACGGGCCAGGGCTTGCTCGGCGCTCTCCAGCGCAAGCCTCGTCTCCTGGGTGCGTCCGAGCGTGGCATGGGCGCGGGCTTCTTCACGGGCACGGGCTTGTCGGTGCCCAGGCTTACCGTGGGCAAGTCCCTTTGCTGGCTGCTCGGAGGACACGGAGGGCCTGGTCGTCGCGGACCGGGCCCTCAACCGTAGGGCGATCCCCACGGTTGCCGTGTCCGGTAGCTTCCTGGATCCAGGAAAAGGCCTGGTCGGCGAGGTTACGCGATCGCGTAACCATCTGATCCGGCAAGGGAGTCCACACAATGGAGACCCTCATCAGCGGTGCAGGTCAGCCACCCCGGCTTGAGACTGTCACCTTGGCAGTCTCAAGGCCCTACGGAGTCACAGGCGGGGATGGGCCGAACCTTCGTGGGCTCTGCCCCATGGAGATCCCGTAGGGAGGGACGGCCTGCCCCTCACAGAGGTCCCGCGAGGGCCCCTGTCGGCCAGGTTGCGACTCCATCTGGCGGAGTCGCAAAACTGTTACGGCTACGGGCCAGGACCATGATCACCTACATTCGGACCAGCAGCGGGCCGGCACGCGCCCGTTCTGTCCGTTTCCCGCCTAGCGGCCTGTCCGACTCTCTGGGCCTGACGTGGTGCTTCTCGGTGGGCCATCAGGGGCTCGAACCCTGAACCAACGGATTAAAAGTCCGCTGCTCTGCCAATTGAGCTAATGGCCCGCACCCCGCAGCATAGCCGGGTGCGGGCTCCGGGTTCGATCTCATAGGGGCTGCGGGTCGGCCTCCGCGGCGTCGGCCTTGTCCGCGTCGGGCCTGAGGAACCAGCGGCGGGCCGAGACCAGCCACCAGGTCGCGGCGAAGCCCAGCACCGCCAGCACCGCGATCGGGGCGTAGTTGAAGGTCTTCGCGGTGACCGGGCTGGTCTGCGGGAGCATGAACAGGATGGTGATGACGATCACCCATGCGACCGCGACCAGCCCGATCGGGCGGGACCAGCGGCCCAGGTGCCAGGGCCCGCGTTCGAACCGTTCGCCCTGGCGCAGGCGCAGGAACGTGGGGATGACGTACGCGATGTACAGCCCGATCGTCGCGATGGACGTCACCGCCGCGTACGCGGTCGAGTTGATGAGGTACGGCAGGCCCAGGACGAGCGCGCCGCAGGCGGCCAGCCAGACCGCGTTGGTGGGGGTGCGGGTGCGCGGGTTGATGCGGTGCCAGACGCGGGACAGCGGCAGCGCGCCGTCGCGCGAGAACGCGTAGATCATCCGGCTGTTGGCGGTCACCGACGCCATCCCGCAGAACAGCTGGGCGCCGATCACCACGAGCAGCAGCAGCTTGCCGCCGGTCGCGCCGACCGCGTCCAGCAGGATCTGCGCGGGCGGCACCCCCGTCGCGGAGTTCAGCGTGCCGGCGTACGACTGGATGGCGAAGGTGAAGCCGAGCAGCAGCACCAGGCCGGCGATCCACGAGATCCAGATGGACCGCACGATGCCGCGCGGGCCGGCCGTCGAGGCGTCGTGGGTCTCCTCCGTCATGTGCGCCGACGCGTCGTACCCGGTAAAGGTGTACTGGGCGACCAATAGGCTGAGCAGGCCCACGTAGAGCGAACTGTGCCAGCCGGTGTCGTTGACGAAGTGCGTGAAGACGAAGGACGCCGACTGGTGGTGGTCGGGCGCGAAGGTCAGCGCGCCGACGATCACCGCCACGCCCAGCACGTGCCACCACACGCTCACGTCGTTCAGGAACGCCACGATGCGCACGCCGAACGTGTTGAGCACCGCGTGCACCAGCAGGATCGCCCCGAACAGCGCGATCGTGCGGCCCGGGGTGACACGGAAGCCGAACTGCAGGTTCAGGTACGCGCCCAGGAAGCTCGCCGCGCCGAAGTCCACGCCCGCGGTGACCGCCACCTGCCCCAGCACGTTGAACCAGCCGGTGAACCACGCCCACGCGGCCGCCGACCGCCTCGGCGCCATCCGGTGCGCCCAGAAGTAGAGCCCGGCGGAGGTCGGGTACGCCGAACACACCTCCGCCATCGCCAGCCCCACGACCAGCGTCATCAGGCCGACCGCGACCCAGCCCCAGATCAGCATCGCCGGGCCGCCGGTGCCCATGCCGAAGCCGTAGAGCGTCAGACAGCCGGACAGCACCGAGATGATGGTGAACGAGACCGCGAAGTTGGAGAACGCGGACATCCGGCGCGCGAGCACCTGCGTGTAGCCGAGTTGACGCAGGCGTTCCTCGTCGGTGGAGGGCACGTCAGCGGAGGGCACCTCGGCGGGGGACGCGTCGCCGGAGGTGGCGATTGGGGCGGCATCGCCTGAAACGTCAGGCGGGAGACCATTGGTGTCTGTCATGCCCCGAGCGATTCCCCCGCCACGCTCGTTCCATGCGGCGTTGGACGACTTTAAAGGTCTCGATTCAGACCGTTACTGACAGCATGCGCTCAGCGAACGCCGAAGCGGCCCGTCGCGACGTCATCAGGACGTCGCGACGGGCCGCTTCAGACTCGTGCGTCAGGCGCTGTGCACTGTGCCGCGGGCGCCGGCCGCGTCAGCCGTTGCGCTTCCAACGCGGCTTGTCCGCGCGGCGGTCGAAGGACCGGGCGCCGTGGCCGGTGCCGTTGCCGGTACCGCGGTGGTCGTCACGGCGGCCGTAGGGGCGCCGGTCGGAGTCGCCACGGCCGTACGCGGGACGCTCGTCACGGCGGTCGCGGTTGAACGGGCGGTCGCTGCCGCGGTGTTCACGGCGGTCGCGGTTGAAGCCGCCGCGGTCGTCACGACGCTCGCCACCGCGCTCGTCACGGTTGAACGGACGACGCTCATCGCGGTTGAACGGGCGCCGCTCGTCGCGGTTGAACGGACGGCGGTCGTCACGGCGGTCGCGGTTGAAGCCGCCACGGTCGTCACGACGCTCGCCACCGCGCTCGTCACGGTTGAACGGACGACGCTCATCGCGGTTGAACGGGCGCCGCTCGTCGCGGTTGAACGGACGACGGTCCTCACGGCGGTCGCGGTTGAAGCCGCCACGGTCGTCACGACGCTCGCCACCGCGCTCGTCACGGTTGAACGGACGACGCTCGTCACGGTCCCGGTTGAAGGAACGGCGGTCGTCGCGACGCTCGTACCCGCGGTCGTCACGGCGCTCGTAGCCGCGGCGCTCGAAGTTGCCGCGCTCGTCCCGGCGTTCGGGACGCTCGGACCTCTCGGACCGCTCGGGCCTCTCGGACCGCTCCGGACGCTCCCAGCGCTCGGTACGCTCGCCGCGTTCGCCGCGCTCCTGCGCCGGGACCGACGCCGTCCGCTCGGCCTGCGCCGGCACGGCGGCCTGCGCCTGCTCGGCGGCCTCGGTGGCCGGGGCCTCGGCGCCCTCCGGCGCCGCGGCGGGCTGCGGCACGGTCTCGCCGCGCTCGCGCGCCGCGCGGACCGTCAGCCGCTGCGCCTCCTCGCGCAGCTCGGTCGCACGCCGCTGGGCGCGCTCCAGCTCCCGCGTCAGCTCCACGACGTCGCGCTCGGCCTGCTGGGCGGCGTTGTCCGCCGCGTCGGCCTGGACCTCGGTCAGCGACCGGGCGCCGGTGATCCGGGCGACGTCCTCGTCGAACGCGCCCGCGCCGCCGACGACGTGACGCGAGGCGTCCACGCCCGCGTCCTCCATCAGCCGGAAGATCTGCTTGCGCTGGTGCGGCAGGGCGAGGGAGACGACGGTGCCGGAGCGGCCGGCGCGGGCGGTGCGGCCCGAGCGGTGCAGGTAGTCCTTGTGGTCGCCGGCCGGGTCGACGTTGAGCACCAGGTCGATGCCGTCGACGTGGATGCCGCGCGCGGCGACGTCGGTGGCGACCAGCACGTTGACGTAGCCGTCCTTGAAGTCGGCCAGCGTGCGGGTGCGGGCGCCCTGGGTCATGCCGCCGTGCAGCGCGTCGGCCCGCACGCCCGCGTCACGCAGCTGCTCGGCGACGCGGTCGGCGCCCATCTGGGTGCGCACGAAGATGATGGTGCGGCCCTTGCGGGCGGCGATGGCCGCGGTGACCGGCGCCTTGTCCTTCGGCTTCACCACGAGCACGTGGTGGGTCATCGTGGTGACCGCGCCCTGGGCGGCGTCCACCTCGTGGGTGACCGGGTCGACCAGGTAGCGCTTGACCAGCGTGTCGATCTCGTTCTCCAGCGTGGCGGAGAACAGCAGCCGCTGGCCGCCGGCCGGGATCAGGTCGAGGATCTCGGTGACCTCGGGCAGGAAGCCCATGTCGGCCATCTGGTCGGCCTCGTCCAGCACCGCGACGCGCACCTGGTCCAGCGCGCAGGCGCCGCGGTCGATCAGGTCGCGCAGCCGGCCCGGGGTGGCGACGAGGATGTCGACGCCGCGCTCCAGGGCGTAGATCTGGTTGGACATCGAGGTGCCGCCGCAGACCACCTTGAGCTTCAGGCCGAGCACGTCGCCGTACGGCTGGAGCGCGTCGGAGACCTGCATGGCCAGCTCGCGGGTCGGGGTGAGGATGACGCCGCGCGGGCGCTTCTTGTCGGTCTGGCCGCCCGCGAGCGAGGTCAGCAGGGGCAGGCCGAACGAGAGCGTCTTGCCGGAGCCGGTACGGCCGCGGCCCAGGATGTCCTTGCCCGCCAGCGCGTCCGGGATGGTCGCGGCCTGGATCGGGAACGGGGTGGTGACGCCGTTCTGCGCGAGCTTGCGGACGATCTGGTCGGCCAGGCCGAGGTCGCCGAAGGTGACGGTCGGCTCGGCGGGGGTCTCGCTGTCGGCCCCGGCGGCGGTGTCGTCGGCGCTGTCAGAGCTGTCGGCGCCGACGGCGGCCGTCTCGTCCGTCACGGTGTCGGTGGCGTCCACGCGCTCGTCGTCGGCGGGCAGGGTGGAACGGTCGGCAGTGTCAATGGGCATGCTGAAGCTGAACCTCTCGGAGACAAGGCACGCGCCGGCTCCGCGGGTTCAGTACAACCGCCTCGATGCGGTCGGCCACAGGAGAAAAGGAACGCGCCACGCGGCGCTCTTCGGTGATGGCGCCGGGCAATGGATCAAACGATCTACCAGCATACGCACACCCTCCCCCTACCTCCAAATGCCCAGGCAGACGCGGTGCGGGCGTGGGTTTTGAAGGTGAGCGGTCAGCGGTGCCAGCGGGCGGCGGCGTGCGGCTCGGCGCCGGGGGACGGGGAGGCCGCTCCGGTGGGGGCGGTGTCGGTGGGGGTCGGCGTGGGCGTGGGGCTCGCGGCGGGCGGCGGCGGGGCGGGCTGGCTCGGCCCGGCGGACTGCGGCGGCGGCGCGGGCTGCGCCGGGGCGGCGGGCGCGCGGCCCGGCGCGGAGGCGGGCGGTGCGCCGTGCGCGGCGGCGGAGGCGCGGGCGGACGCGGAGGCGCGGGCCGAGGCGGACGCGGCGGCGGCCGACCCCGCGGGCGGACGGCGGCCCGGCACGCTGTCGCCCACGGCGGCGGTGGGCACGGCGCCTGAGCCGCGCGAGGGGGCGGCGGACGCGCCGTGCGGCCCGGGCGCGGCGGCGGAGAACCGCATGCACCCGGCGGCGCCCCCGGCGAGCACGGCGACGAGCGGCACGGCGACGAGCGCGCTGCGGGCCCGGCGGGCGGCCCCGGCCGGGAGGGGTCCGGTCCGGGCGGACCGGTCGGAGGAGGCTGTCACGCCCTGCCCAACGCGTCCGCCCCCACCCAGGACACGCGCGGGAGGAACGCGGCAGCGGTCCGCACGGCAGGCCGAGGGGGCGAGGCGGTGGCGCGCGGGGGCCTGCGGGGGGGGCGGACGGCGCAGGGCTCAGGGCTCAGGGGCGTGCGGCGGGGTCACCCGTACCCCAGCGCCTCCAGCCGTTCGTCGTCGATGCCGAAGTAGTGGGCGACCTCGTGGACGACGGTGACCTCGACCTCCGCCGCGACCTCGTCCTCGTTGTCACAACGGCGCAGGATCGGGCCCCTGTAGACGGTGATGCGGTCGGGCAGCACGCCCGCGTACCACTCGCCGCGTTCGGTCAGCGGCGTCCCCTCGTACAGCCCGAACACCTCGGGCCGCCCGGGGTCGGGCTCGTCCTCGACGAAGACGGCGACGTTGTCCATCAGGCTCGCCAGCTCGGGCGGGATGCGGTCCAGCGCCCGCCCCACCAGCTCCTCGAACTCCTCGGGAGTCATCTCCAGCACACCGCCATTGTGTGCCGCCGGAACGCCGCGCGGGGACGGCCGACCACGCGGAACGAAACCGTTTTGCCGATCCCCCGGCCCATCCCATATGCTTCCCACGTCCCCGACGTGCGCCGATCGGCGCTGACGGCGGCCAGTTAGCCCTCATCGTCTAGTGGCCCAGGACGCCGCCCTTTCAAGGCGGTAGCACGGGTTCGAATCCCGTTGGGGGCACCACGCAAGAACGTCACGCTCCACCCGGCACGAACGCCGGGTGGAGCGTTTTTCGTACGGCGTGCCGTTCGTGCGCGCCGCACGGTGCTGACGCCGCGGCAGGACGTCGCACCGCGGCCGTCTCGCCTAGCGCGTCGTGCGGTGCTCCATCTCGTACTCGTCGCCCAGCGGGCGGGTACGGGTGAAGCCCGCCTTGCGGTAGAAGGCCTCGGCGCGGGCGTTGTCGCGGTGGACCATCAGGCGCACGCGGGCCAGGTCGCCGCGTTCCCGCGCCCAGTCGAGCGCCGCGCGGAACAGGGCCGGCGCGACGGCCGTGCCGCGGTGCTCCTGCCGCACGAAGACGCCGACCAGGTGGCCCTGGCGCTGCTCGACGCGTTCGCCGGCGAAGTCCACCGTGCCGGGCTCCTCGACCAGGACGGTCACCATGCCCGCCAGCTCGCCGCCCTGCGTCTCGGCGACGAACTGCCGGTTGGGCCCGCCCTCCGCGGCGTCCGCCGTCCGCTCCTTCCAGAACGCGTCCGGCTGCGCGACGGCGTCGTCGTACGTCTCCAGGAAGGCGATGGACGCCAGCGGGTCCCGAAGCGCGGTCAGCCGCAGCTCTTTCACCGCGGCCCACTCGTCCACGCGCACGGGCCTGACCCGGTAGCCGTCGTCGCTCATGGGGCCATCGTTGGACGGACGAGGAGGGCGCGCAATCGATTTGGCCTCAGGATGCGATGGCTCACAGAAGGTGGTCGGCCTTGCCCGCCTTGATGTCGGTGATCAGGGTGCGCAGGGCCTCGACGGAGTCGGCGACGTAGCGCTCCTCCTGGCCGTTGACGGCTATGTACGCGTTCCCGTCGGCGTCCGTGCCGATGCGGAAGCAGTTGTTGCCTTCCGCGCAGAACGGGGCTTCCCAGGTGATGTCAGGCATGAGCGTCTCTCCTCAGAGTTGCTTCGCGATGGAACGAAAGAGATCGCAGGACTTCGACGGGCTCAAGCAATGCTCATCCATCCACGCCAAGTGAGCCTGGTGCTTGGCGAGTTGGGCTTCCGCATGCACGAACTCGGGACCATGAGCCGTGTCCACCTGCGCGGTATCGAGTTGCCGCACCGGTCCTTCGGCGTAGAGCAGGGCGTGGCCCGCCGCCGGAAAGATTCCCGCGCCGAACGGGATGACCCGCAAGGTCACATGGCTGAGTTCCGATGCGGCACACAAGTAGTCGAGCCGGGCCCCGCATGACGCCGCGACCGCCGAACTGCATGTGGAGCGCCGCCTCGTGGATGTAGCCGACGTACGGCCGGGCGATCTCCTCATCGAGGATGCGCCGACGCTCCATGCGATGCTTCACCCGCAACTCGACCTCCAGACGCGGCAGCGGTGGGAGCACGGCATCGAAGATGCTGCGCGCGTAGGGCTCCGTGCAGCAGGCCGGGTACGTGCACGGTCTGGACGGTGAGGATGCGCCGGGCGTGCCACTCGGTTTCCGCGATGTCGAGCAGCCCAGGTGGCAAGAGGCCACGGCACCGCTCCCACCAGCCGCGCTCCTGGCTTTCGCCATCGCCACGAGGGCTTCCCGGTAGGCGTCCTGTCCGCACATGCAGGCACGGCACCCGCGGCACGGACGGCGACCGCGTCGAACTCGTCCTGTGGCCCGCCGACGGGCACTACTGGCTCGCCGTCTCCGACCCGGGCGCCAACGCCCACACCCCCTCCACGGCGCGCCCCGGCCCGGAGTGCGAGAGCGGCCGGGGACTGTTCCTGGTCGACCACCTCGCCGCCGCCTGGACCGTGCGCCGCCGCCCCGTCCGGGGCCGGTCCGTCATCGCCGGCCTCGCGATGCCCGGGGCAAGTGATCCGTTCCGGGCCTCACGCCATCGCGGCGGGCACCCCGGGGGGACGGAACGCGCGACGAGGCGGCCGGCGGCGTCCCTTCTCGGCGCGTTCAGGGTGCCCTCCGGATTCTGCTACGCTGATCCAGCGACGTCAGCCCGTCGAAACGCCCCGAAACGACCTTCCGAGGTCCCGGCGGGGGGTGAGAGAGCTGGGGCCGCGAAGATTCGTGCGGGAGCAGTCCTCGACATGTGTCAGACTTGTACCGCACACGCTTGGTCCTGTGGAGCAGTTTGGAGTGCTCGCCACCCTGTCAAGGTGGAGGCCGCGGGTTCAAATCCCGTCAGGACCGCTGCGGCTGGGTAGCTCAGTTGGTACGAGCGACCGCCTGAAAAGCGGTAGGTCGCCGGTTCGACCCCGGCCCCAGCCACCGCACGACGTAGGCCCCGTCTCCGGACGGGGCCTACGTCGTTCTGGCAGGCGCTCCGCGATCATTCGTCCGGGTGATGTGACTTGTCGCACGCCACGTCGCGCCCCGTAAGCCCCTCCGCATGGCCGACCACGTCTCGGGGAACGAGATCGCCGCGTTGACCCGTCGTTATGAGGACACCCGAAGCGACGTCGAGACGATCAAGCACGACGTGCTGTCCCTCAAGGTGGAGCTGGCGTAGCTCCGACGCGACCTGGACGGCTTCCGCACGGAGGTCCGAGAGCGCTTCGACGCCCACGAGGCCAAGTTCGACGCTCAAGGAGCCAAGATCGACGCCTTCATCACCGAACAACGCTCCGTCAACGCCACCCTCGTCGACCTGCTCACCAACCTCGTGGGCCGCAAGGCCGACGGAGAGTAGGACCGCCCCCCTCCTGCCGCCCCGGAAACCCGTTCGCCGTTCTCGGGCCCCGGGTGAGATCCTGGGGGCCGTATGTCCACTTCGCCTTCCCCCCTTCTCGCCGACCTGCTGGACCGGCTGCCCGAGCTCACCCTGCGCGACCAGCAGCGGATCGGGCGGCGGCTCGACGGTGCCCGGAAGATCCGCAAGCCCGAGGCCCGCGCGGCCGTCCACCGGGAGATCGCGGCCCAGATCGACGAGGCCGCCGCCCGGGTCGAGCTGCGACGGGCCGCCGTGCCCGTGATCAGCTACCCCGAGCAGCTCCCGGTCAGCCAGAAGAAGGACGACATCCTCGCGGCCGTCCGCGACCACCAGGTGGTGATCGTCGCGGGCGAGACCGGCTCCGGCAAGACCACCCAGATCCCCAAGATCTGCCTGGAGCTGGGCCGGGGCGTCAAGGGCCTGATCGGGCACACCCAGCCACGCCGCATCGCCGCCCGCACGGTCGCGGAGCGCGTCGCGGAGGAGCTGAACACGCCGCTGGGCGAGGCGGTCGGCTGGAAGGTGCGCTTCACCGACCAGGTCGGGGAGAACACCCTGGTCAAGCTGATGACCGACGGCATCCTGCTCGCCGAGATCCAGACCGACCGCGAGCTGCGCCAGTACGACACGATCATCGTCGACGAGGCCCACGAACGCAGCCTCAACATCGACTTCATCCTCGGCTACCTCGCCCAGCTCCTCCCCCGCCGCCCCGACCTCAAGGTCGTCATCACCTCCGCGACGATCGACCCGGAGCGCTTCTCCCGCCACTTCGGGGACGCCCCCATCATCGAGGTGAGCGGGCGCACGTACCCGGTGGAGGTGCGCTACCGGCCGCTGCTGGAGGAGGGTTCCGCCGACCCGGACCGCGACCAGGTCACCGCCATCTGCGACGCGGTGGACGAACTCCAGGCCGAGGGCCCCGGCGACATCCTGGTCTTCCTCTCCGGCGAACGTGAGATCCGCGACACCGCCGACGCGCTGAACAAGAAGCAGCTGCGGCACACCGAGATCCTCCCGCTGTACGCGCGGCTGTCCCACGCCGAGCAGCACCGCGTCTTCCAGCGCCACTCCGGCCGCCGCGTCGTGCTCGCCACCAACGTGGCCGAGACCTCGCTGACCGTCCCCGGCATCAAGTACGTCATCGATCCCGGCACCGCCCGCGTCTCGCGCTACAGCCACCGCACCAAGGTCCAGCGACTGCCCATCGAGCCGATCAGCCAGGCCAGCGCCAACCAGCGCAAGGGCCGCTGCGGCCGCACCTCCGACGGCATCTGCGTCCGGCTGTACTCCGAGGACGACTTCCTGTCCCGTCCGGAGTTCACCGACGCCGAGATCCTGCGCACCAACCTCGCCTCCGTCATCCTCCAGATGACCGCGGCCGGCCTCGGCGACATCGCGCGTTTCCCGTTCATCGATCCGCCGGACAGCCGCAACATCAAGGACGGCGTCCAACTGCTGGAAGAACTCGGCGCGCTGAACCCGCAGCAGAAGGACCCCCGCAAGCGGCTGACCGACGTGGGCCGCAAGCTGGCGCAGCTTCCGGTCGACCCGCGGCTGGCCCGCATGGTGCTGGAGGCCGATCGCAACAACTGCGTACGCGAGGTCATGGTGATCGCCGCCGCGCTGTCCATCCAGGACCCGCGCGAACGCCCCGCCGACAAGCAGCAGCAGGCCGACCAGTCGCACGCCCGCTTCCGCGACGAGACCAGCGACTTCCTCGCCTTCCTCAACCTGTGGCGCTACGTGCGCGAGCAGCAAAAGTCGCTGTCGTCCTCCGCGTTCCGCCGCATGTGCCGCAGCGAGTACCTCAACTATCTGCGGATACGCGAATGGCAGGACATCTACAGCCAGTTGCGTACGGTCGCGAAGACCATGGGCATCCACGTCAACGAGGCCGACGCCGACCCGCAGCACGTACACGTGTCGCTGCTCGTCGGGCTGCTGTCGCACATCGGCCTGAAGGACACCGACGCGAAGAACGAGTACCTGGGCGCGCGCAACGCCAAGTTCGCGGTCTTCCCCGGCTCCGCGCTGTTCAAGAAGCCCCCGCGCTGGATCATGTCGGCCGAGCTGGTGGAGACCTCCCGGCTGTGGGCCCGGGTCAACGCCCGCATCGAGCCCGAGTGGGTCGAACCGCTCGCCCAGCACCTGGTCAAGCGCACCTACAGCGAACCGCACTGGGAGCAGAAGCAGGCCGCGGTGATGGCGTACGAGAAGGTCACGCTCTACGGCGTGCCGATCGTCGCGCAGCGCAAGGTCAACTACGGCCGTATCGACCCCGAGGTCTCCCGCGAGCTGTTCATCCGCAACGCGCTCGTGGAGGGCGACTGGCGCACCCACCACCAGTTCTTCCACGACAACCGCAAACTGCTCGGCGAGGTCGAGGAACTGGAGCAGCGCGCGCGGCGCCGCGACATCCTGGTGGACGACGAGGAACTGTTCGACTTCTACGACGAGCGGCTGCCCGAACACGTGGTGTCCGGCGCGCACTTCGACTCGTGGTGGAAGCACAAGCGCCGCGAGGACCCGGACCTGCTCAACTTCGAGCACTCCATGCTGATCCGGGAGTCCGCCGAAGCCGTCACCAAGCACGACTACCCGGACTCCTGGCGGCAGGGCGCGCTGAAGTTCAAGGTGACCTACCAGTTCGAGCCGGGCTCCGACGCGGACGGCGTCACCGTGCACATCCCGCTCCAGGTGCTCAACCAGGTCACCCCGGACGGCTTCGACTGGCAGATCCCGGGTCTGCGCGAGGACGTGGTCACCGAGCTGATCCGCTCGCTGCCCAAGCCGGTGCGCCGCCACTACGTGCCCGCGCCCAACTTCGCCAAGCGGTTCCTGGAGGCGGCGGTGGCCGGCCCCGAGCCGCTGACCGCGGTCCTGGCGCGCGAGCTGCACCGCATGGGCGGGGTGGAGGTGCACCCGGACGACTTCGACTGGTCCAAGGTCCCCGACCACCTGCGCATGACGTTCCGGGTGGTGGACGAACGCCGCCGCAAGGTCGCGGGGGAGGCGGAGGACAAGGACCTGGAGGCGCTCAAGCTCCGGTTCAAGCCGAAGACCCGCGAGGCGATCTCCAAGGCGGCCGGCGGCAGCGGCATCGAGCAGCGCGGCGGCCTGAAGGACTGGACGGTCGGCACGCTGCCGCGCGTCTTCGCCACCCGCCGCGGCGGCCAGCCGCTCAAGGCGTACCCGGCGCTGGTCGACGAGGGCGAGTCGGTCGCGGTACGGCTGTACGACACGGAGGCCGAGCAGGCCGAGGCGATGTGGCGCGGCACCCGCCGCCTGATCCTGCTCAACCTGCCGTCGAATCCCGGCAGGTTCGCCCAGGGCAAGCTGTCCAACCAGGCCAAGCTGGCCCTCTCGCGCAGCCCGCACGGCAGCGTGCAGGCGCTGTTCGACGACTGCGTGACGGCGGCGGCGGACAAGCTCATCGCCGACCACGGCGGTCCGGCCTGGGACGAGGAGGGCTACCGCAAGCTCCTCGACTCCGTGCGCGCGGACATCACCGACGCGACGGTGGACACGGTGGCCCGGGTGCAGCAGGTGCTGGCCGCCTGGCACTCCTGCGAGCGGCGGCTGAAGTCGACCACCAGCCTGGTGCTGGTCCCCAACCTCACCGACGTCAAGGAGCAGCTGGCCGAGCTGATCCACCCCGGCTTCGTCACGGCGGCGGGCGTACGGCGGCTGCCGGACCTGCTGCGCTACCTGGTCGCGGTCGACCGCAGGCTCCAGCAGATGCCCACGGGGGCGCAGCGGGACCGCGGACGGATGGAGAAGGTCCAGGAACTGCGGCGCGAGTACGACGAGCTGCGGGCCGCCCTGCCGGGCGGCCGGCCGGTGCCGCGGGAAGTGCGGGAGATCCGCTGGATGCTGGAGGAACTGCGGGTCAGCTACTTCGCGCACGCGCTCGGCACGGCGTACCCGGTCTCCGACAAGCGCGTCCTGAAGGCGATCGACGCGGCCTGGCCGTAGACCGGGAGGGCCCCGGGTTCGCGAGTTCGACCAGGGGCCCTGACCTGCTGTACAGTCATCCACGCAACGAAGCGCGCACGACGCGCCTACGCACACCAGGTCCTGTGGAGCAGTTTGGAGTGCTCGCCACCCTGTCAAGGTGGAGGCCGCGGGTTCAAATCCCGTCAGGACCGCCTGATTACGAAGCAAGAAGGCCCGCACCCGTGGACGGGGGCGGGCCGTTCTGCTGTCCGCAGGCCGCGCCCGGCGGCGGAGCCGCCCATCGGACACAGCAAATCCCGTCAGGACCGCCTGGTTACGAAGCGAGAAGGCCCGCACCCGCGAAGGGTGGCGGGCCGCTCCGCTGCCCGC
>NZ_NSKH01000018.1:42748-155705 GCF_003144095.1 Streptomyces sp. ICBB 8177
TTCTCCAGCTTATCAGATCTTTTCGGACCCGATTCCCGCCGGCGGGATTTTGTTTCGCGCCTTCCGGCGTGTCCACTACTTTAGCGGATTTCCCCGCCGACTCATAATCGAGCCGGTCGAATGCGATTCCGGGCAAGCCGAAATACATCCCGTTGGGGAGGCCGTGCAGTAGTGGTGTGCCGCCGGGCGGCAGGAGTGGCTGCCGTTTGCCCCTCTCGGGGCGTGGCAACTGTTCGACTCTACACCAGCGGGTCTGGCGCGTTCAAACCACGCCACGCCGGGGTGTGGGCTATGCTGCCGGCATGACTTCGCACGCGCTCACGCAGCAGTGGTGGGCCGCCTGACGGCGGCCGCCCTCCAGCGCATGCGATCCAACGGCCGCCGCCTCGGCGGCCGTTCGCGTATCTCCACCCAGACGGCGGCCACCGCGGGCAGCGGCCCCGAACCGTCGGGAGACAGACGAGATGACGCGCATCTTCAGCGGTATCAAGCCCACCGGCCACCTGACCCTGGGCAACTACCTGGGCGCCCTGCGCCGGTGGGTCCAGGTCGACCAGCACGCCGCTGACGCCCTGTTCAGCGTGGTCGACCTGCACGCCCTGACCGTCGACCACGACCCTGGGCGGGTACGCCGGCTGAGCCGGCAGGCGGCGACGCTCATGCTGGCGGCCGGGCTGGACCCACGGGTCTGCACGCTGTTCGTCCAGAGCCACGTCGACGAGCACACCCGGCTCGCGTACCTCATGGAGTGCACCGCGAGCGACGGCGAGATGCGGCGCATGATCCAGTACAAGGAGAAGGAGGCGCAGGAACGGGCGCGCGGGCGCGGTGTGCGCCTGTCGCTGCTGACGTATCCCGCGCTGATGGCGGCGGACATCCTGGCGTACCAGGCGGACGAGGTCCCGGTCGGCGAGGACCAGACGCAGCACGTCGAGCTGACCCGGGACCTGGCCGTGCGCTTCAACCAGCGGTACGGGCACACCTTCACGGTGCCGCGGGCGACGCGTCCGCCGGTGGCGGCGCGGGTGATGGACCTTCAGGACCCGACGTCGAAGATGGGCAAGTCGCACGCCGCGACCGCCGGGATCATCTACCTGCTGGACGAGCCGGAGGCGATCCGCAGGAAGGTCATGCGCGCGGTGACCGACAGCGGCAACGAGGTGGGCTACGACCGCGAGGAGCGGCCCGGCGTCTCCAACCTGCTGGACATCCTCGCCGCCTGCACCGACGGCGACCCGGAGCGGCTCGCGCAGGACTACGACAGCTACGGCGCGTTGAAGAAGGACACCGCCGAGGCGGTCGTGGAGGCGCTGCGGCCGGTGCGCGAACGGCACGCCGAGCTTTGCGCCCAGCCGGAGGTCGTGGCGGACGTGCTGCGCGAGGGGGCGGAACGCGCTCGGGCGCTGGCCCGGCCCACGGTGGACGCGGCGTACGCGGCGGTGGGGCTGCTGGGCCGGGAGTGAGACGGGAGTGGGAGGAGAGCGGGGCGGAGGGGGCGTGCGGGCGCGCCCCCTCCGCCCCCGTCCGCGCCCGCCTCGCTCGCCAGCCCGCGCCCCCTCGCCTCCGGCGAACGCGTCCCCGCCCGCCCGCGCGGCCTGCCTCAGCTCTTGCCCTCGGCCAGTTCGCGGCTGCGGTCGCGGGCGGCTTCCAGGGCGGCGAGCAGGGCCGCCCGTACCCCGTGGCTCTCCAGTTCGCGGATGGCGCTGATCGTGGTGCCCGCCGGGGAGGTGACCGCCTCGCGCAGCTTGACGGGGTGTTCACCGCTGTCGCGGAGCATCACGGCGGCCCCTATGGCGGACTGCACGATCAGGTCGTGCGCCTGGGAACGCGGCAGGCCGAGCAGGATGCCGGCGTCCGTCATGGCTTCGACCAGGTAGTAGAAGTACGCCGGGCCGGAGCCGGACAGCGCGGTGGCCGCGTCCTGGTGCTTCTCCGGGACGCGCAGCGTCTTGCCGACCGGGTTGAAGATCTCCTCGGCGCGCCGCAGGTGCTCCTCGGTGGCGTGGCTGCCGGCCGAGATGACGGACATGCCCTCGTCGACCAGGACCGGGGTGTTGGGCATGACGCGGACCACCGGGGTGCCCTCGGCGAGGCGTTCCTCGAAGAACGCGGTGGGCACGCCCGCCGCGGCGGAGATCACCAGGCGGTCGGCCGGGACGTGCGGGGCCAGCTCGTCCAGGAGGGCGGACATGTCCTGCGGTTTGACGGCGAGGATCAGGGTGTCGGCGGTCTTGGCGGCCTCGGCGTTGGTGACGCAGGCGACGCCGTAGCGTTCGCGCAGTGCGGCGGCGCGGTCGGCGCGGCGGGTGGTGACCAGGAGTTCGCCGGGCGCCCAGCCCGCGCGGATCATGCCGGACAGCAGCGCCTCACCGATCTTGCCGGTGCCAAGGACGGCGACTTTCTGGGTCATGGAGCGGCTCACCTCAGCCTTGCGGGGGTTACGCGTATCTGCCGTGCTGCGGTCATCCTCGCACCGGCGCGGGGTGCGGCGTACGGGCGTCTCACGGCGCGGGCGGGCGAGGGCCCCCGCCGGGGGTGGGCCTACCCCCACCCCGATCGGGGCGCTGCGGGCAGTGCCCCGAAGGGCCCGGCTGACCGAGACTGCTGGCATGAGGGAACGACGGGGTCACGGGCCGTACCGCGATGGCCGGGGCGGAGCCGGCGGGGACGGGTGGCGTTCGCAGTTGCGGGAGTGGCACGAGGAGCACCACCGCGAGCAGATGGCCGTGCACGACGAGATGGTGCGCGAGAGGCGCGAGCAGTGGCGCCGGCACCAGGAGGTCCACCGGGAGCGGGTGCGCGAGCGGCGCGAACGCCACCGGGAACGCACCGAGCACCGCCGGGAGCGGTACGAGCTGCGGCGGGCCCAGCGGCACGAGCGGGCCGTCGAGCGCCGCAGGGCGGTGGCCCTGGGCCTGCGGTTGTCCGGCCGGTCGCTCAGCACCGTCTTCGGACTGGTCGTCGCGGTGGCGGGGATCGCGCTGACGGTCTGCCTGCCGTTCGTCGGGCCTCCGGCGCTGCGCACGACGCGGTGGTTCGCGCGGCGGCAGCGGCGGTTGCTGGCTGAGGTCTTCGGGCGTGAGGTGCCGGAGGCGTACCTCCCGGCCATGACCGGGGAGCGCCTGCCGGGCGGGAAGTTCCGCTACGGGGACCGGATCGAGCGCAAGGAGCGGTCCCCCTGGGAGGTGGAGTTCTGGCGGCTTTTCGGTGATCCGGCGAGCTGGCGCGATCTGAGGTGGCTGGCGTGTGCGCCGCTGCTGGGGCTGGTGGCGCTGGTGCCGACGCTGTGCCTGCTGGTCGGGGCGCTGGGCCAGCTGCGGGTGATCAGCGGGCCGGGGCACGTGATGCTGGCGGCGCTGTTCGTCTCCGGCTGGCTGATCGCGCCGGGGTGCGTGGCCGCGTACCGGCGCTGGTCGGTGGCGCTGCTGGAGCCGCCGCGCAACGCCGCGCTGGAGCAGCGGGTGCAGCGGCTCACCGAGACCCGCGCGGACGCGGTGGACACCCAGGCGGCGGAGCTGCGGCGCATCGAACGCGATCTGCACGACGGGGTCCAGGCGCGGCTGGTGGCGATGGGCCTGAACCTGGGCACGGTCGAGCAGTTGATGGAGACCGACCCGGCGGCGGCCAGGGAACTGCTGGCGCAGTCGCGTGAGGCGTCGGCGAACGCGTTGCGGGAGCTGCGCGGTCTGGTGCGCGGCATCCATCCGCCGGTCCTGGCGGAACGCGGTCTGGCGGACGCGATCAAGGCGCTGGCGCTGGACAGCCCGCTGACGGTGGAGGTGGCGGAGGACCTGCCGGGGCGGGCCGAGCCGCCGGTGGAGTCGGCGGTGTACTTCGCGGTGAGCGAGCTGCTGACCAACGCGGCCCGGCACTCGGGGGCCGGCCGGGTCTGGATCGACCTGCACCACACCGGTGACGCGCTGCGGGTCCAGGTGACCGACGACGGACGGGGCGGCGCGGACCACCGGTCCGGCCCGGGCACCGGGCTGCGCGGGATCGAGCGGCGGCTCGGTACGTTCGACGGCGTACTCGCCCTGAGCAGTCCGCGGGGCGGCCCGACCATCGTGACCTTGGAGTTGCCGTGCGCGTTGTCCTCGCGGAGGACCTCTACCTGCTGAGGGAAGGCCTGATCCGGCTGCTGGAGGCCCACGGCTTCGAGATCGCGGCGGCGGTGGAGAGCGGGCCGGAGTTGCAGCGGGCGCTGGTGGAGTCGCGGCCGGACGTCGCGGTGGTGGACGTCCGCCTGCCGCCGACCTTCACCGACGAGGGGTTGCAGGCGGCGCTGGCGGCGCGGCGGCAGGTCCCGGGGCTGCCGGTGCTGGTGCTGTCGCAGCACGTGGAGCAGTTGTACGCGCGCGAGTTGCTGGCGGACGGCAGCGGCGGGGTGGGCTACCTGCTCAAGGACCGGGTGTTCAACGCGGAGCAGTTCACCGACGCGGTGCGGCGGGTGGCGGCGGGCGGTACGGCGATGGACCCTGACGTGATCGCCAAGCTGATGGCCAGCAACTCGCGCGACGAGCCGCTGGCGGCGCTGACGCCGCGCGAGCGGGAGGTGCTGGAGCTGATGGCGGAGGGGCGCTCCAACGCGGCGGTGGCGCAGCGGCTGTTCATCAGCGAGGGGGCGGTGGGCAAGCACACCACGAGCATCTTCACCAAGCTGGGCCTGGCCGCCTCGGACGACGACAACCGCCGGGTGCTGGCGGTGCTGGCGTACCTCAACGGCAGCTGAGCCCGGCCGCCGCGGGCGCGCTTTCCCGCGCTACTTGCGCTTGCGTTTGCCGTTCGCGCGCCGGGCCTTGGCCTTGCGCTCGTACGCGGTGCGGGCGGCCTCGTACTCGGCGCGGTGCAGGCCCTCCCCGGGGGCCTCGGTCAGGCAGCGCAGGGCGTAGGCGACCAGGATGCCGATGAAGCCGATGAACAGCAGGCCCCTGCTGTCCGCCCGGCTCGACTGCGACCTGCGCTGGAAGCCGCTCCAGGTCTGGCCGAAGGCCAGCGCGGTGCAGACGGCGACGGCGACGACGAACAGCAGCTCGACGAAGCCGCCGACGTTCGCGTCGTCGAAGCCCTGGTACGCGAAGCGGATCAAGAACGCGCCGGCCGCGGCGGCGACCAGCGCGCCGGTCCCGAGACCGGCGCGCCGCGCCGCGTAGCCGCCGTCGTGGTCGACCCAGGTCGTGCCGAAGAACCGCAGGGGTTCGGGGGCCGGGGCTTCGTCGTGCTGTGCTGCTGGTGTCTCGCTCACCCCGCGATTGTCACCCGAGCGCGTCGACGTCGCGCACGGCCCCCTTGTCGGCGCTGGTGGCCATCGCCGCGTAGGCGCGCAGCGCGGCGGAGACCTTGCGGTCGCGGGCCTTCGGCGCGTAGACGCCGCCCAGGGCCGCGCGCCGGGCGTCCAGTTCCTTCTGCGGGACCAGGACCTCGATGGTGCGGCCGGGGATGTCGATGCGGATCCGGTCGCCGTCCTGGACCAGCGCGATGGTGCCGCCCGCCGCCGCCTCCGGGGAGACGTGGCCGATGGACAGGCCCGAGGTGCCGCCGGAGAAGCGGCCGTCGGTGATCAGCGCGCAGGCCTTGCCGAGGCCGCGGCCCTTGAGGAATGCGGTCGGGTAGAGCATCTCCTGCATGCCGGGGCCGCCCTTGGGGCCCTCGTAGCGGACGACGACCACGTCGCCCTCCGCGACCCGCTTGCCGAGGATCGCCTCGACCGCCTGTTCCTGGGACTCCACGACCACGGCCGGGCCCTCGAAGACCAGGATCGACTCGTCGACACCGGCGGTCTTGACCACGCAGCCGTCGAAGGCGAGGTTGCCCTTGAGCACCGCGAGGCCGCCGTCGGCCGAGTAGGCGTGCGCCAGGTCGCGGACGCAGCCGTGCTCGGCGTCGGTGTCGAGCGACTCCCAGCGCTCGGACTGGGAGAACGCGGTGGACGAGCGCACGCAGCCGGGGGCGGCGTGGAACATCTCGACGGCCCGGGGCGACGGGGAGCCGCCGCGCACGTCCCACTGCTTGAGCCAGTCGGCGAGCGAGGCGGAGTGCACCGCGTGCACGTCCTCGTTGAGCAGTCCGGCTCGGTGCAGTTCGCCGAGGATGGCGGGGATGCCGCCGGCGCGGTGCACGTCCTCCATGTGGTACGAGCCGTTGGGCGCGACCTTGCACAGGCACGGCACGCCGCGCGAGAGCTGGTCGATGTCGTCCATGGTGAAGTCGAGCGCGGCCTCACGGGCGGCGGCCAGCAGGTGGAGGATGGTGTTGGTCGAGCCGCCCATGGCGATGTCCATGGCCATGGCGTTCTCGAACGCGGCGCGGTTGGCGGTGGCGCGCGGCAGGACGGTGGCGTCGTCCTGGTCGTGGTAGCGCTTGGTGATCTCCACGACCGTGCGGCCGGCGTCCTCGTAGAGGTCCTTGCGGGCGGTGTGGGTGGCGAGCACCGAGCCGTTGCCGGGCAGGGCCAGGCCAAGCGCCTCGACCAGGCAGTTCATCGAGTTGGCGGTGAACATGCCGGAACAGGAGCCGCAGGTGGGGCAGGCGGCCTCCTCGACGCGGGCGAGGTCCTCGTCGCTGACGGTCTCCGAGACCGCGTCGGACATGGCGGAGATCAGGTCGAGGCCGGTGCGCACGGTGCCGTCCACCAGGACCGCCTTGCCGGCCTCCATGGGGCCGCCGGAGACGAAGACGGTGGGGATGTTCAGGCGCAGCGCGGCCATCAGCATGCCGGGCGTGATCTTGTCGCAGTTGGAGATGCAGATCAGCGCGTCGGCGCAGTGCGCCTCGACCATGTACTCGACGGAGTCGGCGATCAGGTCGCGGGAGGGCAGGCTGTAGAGCATGCCGCCGTGGCCCATGGCGATGCCGTCGTCGACGGCGATGGTGTTGAACTCGCGCGGGATGCCGCCGGCGCGCTTGATCGCCTCGGAGACGATGCGGCCGACGGGCTGGAGGTGGGTGTGGCCGGGTACGAACTCGGTGAAGCTGTTGGCGACCGCGATGATCGGCTTGCCGAAGTCCTCGCGCTCGACTCCGGCGGCGCGCAGAAGGGCGCGCGCTCCCGCCATGTTGCGGCCGTGGGTGACCGTACGTGACCTCAGCTCGGGCACGGTTGCTCCACTCCTTCGACGTCCCGCCACGCCTCGCGGCGCGGTCCAGATCCTTCCGAGGGTACGCCTGACGCCCAAGATCTGGACGCGCTGTCCGAATGACGGACGCGGCGTTCAGTCCTCGGTCAGCGGCGGCCGACCTGGGCGGCGGAGGCGAGGTGGAGGCGGGTGAAGGCGAGCGCCTCTGCGAGGTCGGCCTCGCGTTCGGCGGCGGACAGCGAACGGCGGGTGTTGACCTCGACCACCACGTGCCCGGTGAAGCCGGAGGCGGCCAGCCGCTCCAGCAGCGCGGCGCACGGCTGCGTACCGCGGCCCGGCACCAGGTGCTCGTCCTTGGCCGACCCGTTGCCGTCGGCGAGGTGCACGTGGGCGAGGCGGTCGCCCATGCGGCCGACCATCTCCAGCGCGTCGTTGCGGGCGGTGGCGGTGTGCGACAGGTCGACGGTGAAGTGGCGGAAGTCCTCGGTGGTGGGGTCCCAGTCGGGCGCGTACGCGAGCATCTCGCGGTCGCGGTAGCGCCACGGGTACATGTTCTCCACCGCGAACCGCACGTCGGTCTCGTCCGCCATCCGCCACACGCCGCGCACGAAGTCGCGCGCGTAGCTGCGCTGCCAGCGGAACGGCGGGTGGACCACGACGGTCGAGGCGCCGAGCCGCTCGGCGGCGGTGCGGGCGCGCTGCAGCTTGGTCCACGGGTCGGTGGACCACACCCGCTGGGTGATCAGCAGGCAGGGGGCGTGCACCGCGAGGACGGGCACGCCGTGGTAGTCGGACAGGCGTCGCAGCGCCTCCACGTCCTGGCTGACGGGGTCGGTCCACACCATGACCTCGACGCCGTCGTAGCCGAGACGCGCGGCGATCTCGAAGGCGGTCGCCGTCGACTCCGGGTAGACGGAGGCGGTGGACAGCGCGACCTTGGCCTCCGGAACGGACACGGCGCGCCCGCGGGGCACGCCGTACGCCTGGGGGTCGTCTCCTGGGTCGGTCACGGGCAACAGCGTACGGCCCTGGCGTGAGGGGACGGCGGGGACGTCACGCGATTTCGGCCCGGGGGCCGTGCTGCGCGCCTGCCTTTGATGCCCGGTCGCTGCGCGACTGGGGTGGCTCACGGAAGGCGTTTGGCGCCGGGGAGGGCGGAGGGTTCGCGGATTAGTTGCTTCCCCCTTGTCTCCGGCAAGGAGTTGTCACCGCTAGATACTTGTCGGAGACAACGGTGAGGCAACTGATCCGGAACCCCTATGTCCCCCCGGGTCGCGAAGCGGACCGGTTCCCCTCAGTCTCGCCGGTCGCGCAGCGACCGGGGACCAAAGGCAGGTGCGCAGCACCGTGGGCACCCCGCCTCCGCCCCTCAAGCCGCGCAGCGGCGCAGACGCAACACTCCGCGGCAAGGCCGCTCACCCCATGTGGTCCAGCCTGCGCAGGATGACCCCCTCGCGCAGGGCCCACGGGCAGATCTCCAGTTCGTCCACGCCGAACAGGTCCATCGCCGCCTCCGCCACCAGCGCTCCCGCCAGCAGCTGGCCCGCGCGGCCCGGGGAGACGCCGGGCAGCGTCGCGCGTTCCCTCGTGGTCATTCCCGACAGCCGCGGCACCCACTCCTCCAGCGCCGTCCGGCCCAGGTGGCGCGGTACGTACACGCCTTCCGCCGAGCGCGCCGCGCCCGCGATGCGTGCCAGCTGCTTGAAGGTCTTCGACGTGCCGACGACGTGGTCGGGCGTGCCCAGGCGGGCGAACTCCGCGACGGTGCGGGCGATTTCGGCCCGTACGTGCTTGCGCAGCGCCCGTACGTCCTCCGGGCCCGGTGGGTCGCCGGGCAGCGCGGAGGCGGTGAGGCGGCCGGCGCCCAGCGGCAGCGAGATCGCCGCGTCCGGGTCCTCGTCCATCCCGTAGGCGACCTCCAGCGAGCCGCCGCCGATGTCCAGCACCAGCAGCCGGCCCGCCGACCAGCCGAACCAGCGGCGGGCGGCCAGGAAGGTCAGCCGGGCCTCGTCCTCGCCCGACAGCACGGTCAGCGCGGTGCCGGTCTCGTCGGCGACGCGGGCCAGCACCCGTTCGCCGTTGGGCGCCTCGCGTATCGCGGAGGTCGCGAACGGCAGGACCTCCTCGACGCCCTTGTCCTCGGCGACCTGGCGGGCCTCGGCGATGTGGGCCACCAGGCGCTCCACGCCGTCCTCGCGGATCGCGCCGTCCGCGTCGAGCAGTTCCGCCAGTCGCAGCTCCGCCTTGTGCGAGTAGGCGGGCAGCGGACGCGCGCCCGGGTGAGCGTCCACCACCAGCAGGTGAACGGTGTTGGATCCCACGTCGAGCACTCCGAGTCGCATGGGCAAGACGCTAGCGCGATCCGTGCCCCGCGATGACGGCACCCAGGACCTACCCTGGGCTGCGTGGCAAAAGCGGCAAAGGCGAAGTCCAAGATGAAGCACCGCGAGACGGTGGCCGACGAGGTCGGGCTCGACTTCGCGCGGGCGTGGGTGGAGTTTCCCGATCCGGCCGACGACGAACAGGTCTTCCGCTGCGATCTGACCTGGCTGACCTCGCGCTGGAACTGTGTGTTCGGCCGCGGCTGCCAGGGCATCGAGGCGGGCCGGGCCTCCGACGGGTGCTGCACGCTCGGCGCGCACTTCTCCGACGAGGAGGACGAGGAGCGGGTGGCCAAGCACGCGGCGCGGCTCACCCCGCAGCTGTGGCAGTACCACGCGACCGGGACCGGACCGGACGGCTGGGTGGAGGTCAACGAGGACGGCGACCGGCAGACCCGGCGGGTGGACGGCGCCTGCGTCTTCCTCAACCGGCCCGGCTTCCCGGCCGGCTCGGGCTGCGCGCTGCACACCCTGGCGCTGCGGGAGGGCCGCGAGCCGCTGGAGACCAAGCCGGACGTGTGCTGGCAGCTGCCGATCCGGCGCACCTTCGACTGGGTGGACCGGCCGGACGACACCCGGGTGCTGGTGGTCTCCATCGGTGAGTACGACCGGCGCGGCTGGGGCCCGGGCGGTCACGACCTGCACTGGTGGTGCACGAACGCCCTGTCCGCGCACGGCGCGAGCGATCCGGTCTACGTCTCCTACCGGCCCGAGCTGATCGAGCTGATGGGGGCGCCCGCGTACGAGCGGCTGGTGGAGCTGTGCGAGGCCCGGCTCGCCGCGGAG
The DNA here is from genome assembly GCF_003144095.1 of Streptomyces sp. ICBB 8177. GTDB lineage: Bacteria > Actinomycetota > Actinomycetes > Streptomycetales > Streptomycetaceae > Streptantibioticus_D. The sequence goes on from NZ_NSKH01000018.1 coordinate 52,989, forward strand.
CTGCCGATGGCGCCGCACCCGGCGGACCCGGTGACGCCCACCGCGTGACGCGGGGCGCTCACGACGCCGACGGCACCGGGGTGGCCGTCGGCGTCGGGGTGGGGGTCGGCGTGGGCGTGCCGGTGGGCGTCGGGGTCGCTCCCTGGCCCTCGATGGTCACGGCGGAACCGGACGGCTCGAAGACGATGCGGCCGCGCCAGGCGCCCGCCGGTTCGCTGTCGTGGTCGACGGCGACGGTGATCGTGACGCTCTGTCCCGGGCCCAGTTCGCCCGCGGTCTCGCTGAGCTGGAGCCAGGAGGCGTGGGTCGTGGCCGTCCAGCGCACCGGCGAGCCGCCCTCGTCGGTGACCGTGATGACGGTGTCGTCGCCCTGCGGCTGCGCGGCCACCGTGATCCAGCCGGGGCCGGCCTGCGTCGGCGTGCCCGCCCGGGCCGAGGGCGAAGCGGAGGCCCGCGAGGGCGAGGGCGTCCCGCTCGCGGAACGGGACGGTGACGCGCTCGGGGCCGCGGCGGAGTGGCCGGGAGCGGTGGCCGGTGCGCCGCCGGTGCGGTCGCGGCCGAAGTCGTCCTTGCCGTCGGACTCGGTGGCCGAGACCGGGTTGGCTTCCTGGCCCTCGCCGGTGTGCGGCGCGTGGCGGTAGGCGGCCCACAGGGTGAGCGCGGGCGCGGCCACCACGGCGGCGACCACGGTCGTGGTGACCGCGCGGTGCCGGATCAGGGCGCGCCGGGCGGCCCGCTCCTTGTCGTCCAGCGGAAAGCCCCTGCGGTCGAAGTGCGGTACCAGGGGGGCGCCGCCCCGTGGATCGCGCACGCCTGCCCGGATCGCCCGCTGGGAGCGCAGCATCGCGGTGTACGCGGCCTGGCGTGGCGCCTCGACGATGCCGAGGACCGCCGGGGTGGCGGTGCCGGGCCAGGGTCCCGCCGCGTCGGCGCGTTCCGCGGTGTTGCGGCAGACCGGGCACTCGTCGACGTGGCGGACCAGGTCGCTGCGCAGGGCGTTGCCCAGCAGGACGCGGGTGTCGCCGGCGATCCGGGCGACCGAGGGGCAGCGGCCGAGTTCGGCCACCGCCAGCGCCGTGCGGGTGCGTTCGATCTCGCAGGCGGCGCGGGAGACCAGGGAGCGGGCGCCGTCCGGGTCGGTGCCCAGGACGGCGGCGATCTCCGATTCGGTGAGCTGGTGGCGTACCGCGAGTTCGATGGCCTCGCGTTGCTCGGGGGTGGTGCCCGCGGCCTCCGGCCAGGCCAGCGCGGCCAGTTCGGCGCGGTACCGGGACGCCGTCCCGGCGGAAGGGTCCGGTTCCGGCTCCGCCGGGCCGGGGCGGGGCGCGGGGCGGCGGCGGGCGAGGCGGCGCAGGCAGACCCAGCGGGCGAGCGCGTACAGCCAGGCGCGGCGCAGGCGCGGGTCGCGCAGGCGGCCGCGGGCGCGTTCGGCGAGGGCCAGGGTGTCGCCGAGCGCGGCGACGGCGGCCTCGTGCTCGCACAGTACGGACAGGCAGTAGGTGAACAGCCCGTCGAGGTACGGCTCGTCCTGCGTGGGCGGATGGTCGGGGAGCGCGCCCGCGGTCGTGCGCCGGGGCACACGCGGGACCGCCCGGTGTGCGCCGGTGATGGGGTGGTGCGACGGGGAGTGCTCAGACCTGCTCATCACTGGCCGACGGTAGGCGGAGGGCGCGCCCCCTCCTACCCCTGGAGGAGAGCTTTAACGCTTTCGGGTGGACTTCACCCCCTAAAGGGGACAGTTGAGCGATTCGTGTGGGTGACGCGGGGAGCCGGGCGCAGCGGGGGCGCACCGAAGCGCGGGGCGCTGTCGTACCCCACCGCTACGGTGACACCCATGGCTGCCCGTACGCGTACCGCTTCGAAGGACCGACCGTCCTACCGCTGCACCGAGTGCGGCTGGACCACCGTCAAGTGGCTGGGCCGGTGCGGCGAGTGCCAGGCGTGGGGCACCGTCGAGGAGTACGGCGGCGCGCCCGCCGTCCGCACCACCGCGCCGGGCCGGGTGACCGCGCCCGCGCGCCCCATCGGCCAGGTCGACGGCCGCCGGGCCACCGCGCGTGGCACGGGCGTGCCCGAGCTGGACCGGGTGCTCGGCGGCGGCCTGGTGCCCGGCGCGGTCGTGCTGCTCGCCGGTGAGCCGGGGGTCGGCAAGTCCACGCTGCTGCTGGACGTGGCGGCCAAGGCGGCGGGCGAGTCGGCGCGCACGCTGTACGTCACGGGCGAGGAGTCGGCCGGGCAGGTGCGGCTGCGGGCCGACCGCATCGGCGCGATCAACGACCACCTCTACCTGGCGGCGGAGACCGACCTGTCCGCCGTGCTGGGGCACTTGGACGACGTCAAGCCAGCGCTGCTGGTGCTGGACTCGGTGCAGACGGTCGCGTCGCCGGAGATCGACGGGGCGCCGGGCGGGATGGCGCAGGTGCGGGAGGTGGCGGGGGCGCTGATCAGGGCGTCGAAGGAGCGCGGGATGTCGACCATCCTGGTCGGTCACGTCACCAAGGACGGCGCGATCGCGGGCCCGAGGCTGCTGGAGCACCTGGTCGACGTCGTCCTGCACTTCGAGGGCGACCGGCACGCGCGCCTGCGGCTGATCCGCGGCGTGAAGAACCGCTACGGGGCGACCGACGAGGTCGGCTGCTTCGAACTGCACGACGAGGGCATCACGGGCCTGGCCGACCCCAGCGGGCTCTTCCTGACCCGGCGCGACGAGCCGGTGCCCGGCACCTGTCTGACGGTCACCCTGGAGGGGCGCAGGCCGCTGGTCGCCGAGGTGCAGGCGCTCACCGTGGCGTCGCAGATCCCCTCGCCGCGGCGTACCACCTCGGGCCTGGAGACCTCCCGGGTGTCGATGATGCTGGCGGTGCTTGAGCAGCGCGGGCGCATCCACCAGATCGGCAAGTGCGACATCTACAGCGCGACGGTCGGCGGCGTGCGGCTGTCGGAACCGGCCGCGGACCTCGCGGTGGCGCTGGCGCTGGCCAGCGCGGCGAGCGACACGCCGCTGCCGAAGAACCTGGTGGCGATCGGGGAGGTCGGGCTGGCCGGCGAGGTGCGCCGGGTGACGGGCGTGCAACGGCGCCTGGCGGAGGCGGCCCGGCTGGGCTTCACGCACGCGCTGGTGCCGCAGGACCCGGGGAAGGTCCCCGCGGGCATGAAGGTCACGGAGGTCGCGGACGTGGGCGAGGCGCTGCGGGTTCTCCCTCGGCGCGGCTGAGGCGACCGCCCCGCCGCCCACCCGTGCGGTCACCCGCCGCACCGGCCCCGAGACTCTCGGCGGCACCGGAGGCGTAAGTACACCGTCGCGCCCTTCCCCCCGTTCCCGCGGGCCATGCCCGGTGCGGGTGAAGCCCGCGCCCCTCGTGCGCCCCCCGGTAGACTTTGCCCCGGTCTCGCCCGTGCGCCGGGCATCCGTGCGACCGGAATCCGTACGACCGGAGGAGTGCAGTGGCAGCCAACGACCGGGCAGGATCTTCCGGCGGCGACGGCCTGATGCGGTCCTCGTTGAGCGCGGTGGCGCCGGGTACGGAGCTGCGGGACGGCCTGGAGCGCGTGGTGCGCGGCAACACCGGCGGGCTGATCGTGCTCGGGATGGACAAGACCGTCGAGTCGCTGTGCACCGGCGGCTTCGTGCTGGACGTGGAGTTCACCGCGACCCGGCTGCGCGAGCTGTGCAAGCTGGACGGCGCGCTCATCCTCGACAAGGACATCACCAAGATCCTGCGCGCCGGCGTGCAGTTGGTGCCCGACTCGACGATCCCCACCGAGGAGACCGGCACCCGGCACCGCACCGCCGACCGGGTCAGCAAGCAGGTCAACTTCCCCGTGGTGTCGGTCAGTCAGTCGATGCGGCTGATCGCGCTGTACGTCGGCGGCCAGCGCCGCGTGCTGGAGGACTCCGCCGCCATCCTGTCCCGCGCCAACCAGGCGCTCGCCACGCTGGAGCGCTACAAGCTGCGGCTGGACGAGGTGGCGGGCACGCTGTCCGCGCTGGAGATCGAGGACCTGGTGACGGTCCGCGACGTGACGGCGGTCGCGCAGCGGCTGGAGATGGTGCGCCGGATCGCCACCGAGATCGCCGAGTACGTGGTCGAGTTGGGCACCGACGGGCGGCTGCTGTCGCTCCAGCTGGACGAGCTGATCGCGGGCGTGGAGCCGGAGCGGGAGCTGGTGGTACGGGACTACGTGCCCGAGCCGACCGCCAAGCGCGCCCGTTCGGTGACCGACGCGCTGGCCGAGCTGGACGCGTTGCCGCAGAGCGAGCTGATCGAACTGACCACGGTGGCGCGGGCGTTGGGCTACACCGGTTCGCCCGAGTCGCTGGACGGCGCGGTCAGCCCGCGCGGCTACCGGCTGCTGGCGAAGGTGCCGCGGCTGCCGAACACCGTCATCGAGCGGCTGGTCGAGCACTTCGGCGGGCTGCAGAAGCTGCTCGCGGCGAGCGTGGACGACCTGCAGATGGTGGAGGGCGTCGGCGAGGCGCGCGCCCGTTCGGTACGCGAGGGGCTCTCCCGGCTGGCGGAGTCGTCGATCCTGGAGCGGTACGTCTGAGGACGCGCCGGGCGGGGGCGGCCGGCGTTCAGGAGAGCGTGAAGTCCGCGCGGGCGGTGCCCAGTCCGCTCGCCGCGACCTCGACCCGGTACGAACCGGAGCCGGCGGACCGCGCGGCGGGCGTCGCGCACTGCGGGGCGGTCTCGGCGCGGTTCCAGTCGACGTCGTAGGTGGCCGTGCCGTGCGCGGGGACGGCCACGAGGTACGCGGACCGGCTCGCCGGGCAGTCGTCGGACGCCCAGACGTGGTGGCCGGAGGAGTCGGTGACGGTGACCACCGCGGAGACGGCGGAGAAGTTCACCTTGCAGGCACTGCCGCCCGAGTTGACCGCCGTCAGCACGAAGCGGGGCTGCTCACCCGCCGCGTAGGACGGCTTCTCGCTGCGCACCGCGATCCGCACCTGCGACCCCCCGCAGTCCGGAAGCGAGCTCCCGGCCGCCAACGCGCCGCCCGAGGTGCCGCCCTCGGAACCCGCGCCGTTCGCGCCGCCCGATCCGGAACCGCCCGCGGAGCCCGAACCGCCCCCCGAACCCGTACCGTCGCCTCCGCCGTCCGAGCCCGACCCGCCGCCGGAACCAGAGCCTCCTGAGCCCGTGCCGCCGCTGCGTCCGCCCGGTTCCGTGGTGATCCCGGTCTGGCTGGTGGACGGGCCCGGGGTGATCGAGGGCAGCGGGGTGCGGCCGTGGCCGCCGGGGCCCTGGGCGCCGGTGTGGCTCCCGGAGGAACCGCCGGTCGAGGTCAGCGCCCACACGACGAGCGCGACGAGGGCCGCGAACAGGCAGAGCACAACCGCCCGCCGCCGCCAGTAGATGGAGGACGGCAGGGGGCCCACCGGATTGCGCACGTTGCCCACGCGCAAACTCTAGGGGAGATCGGCGACGCGTCCGTGCACCACCCGCCGCACGAACGCACTCTTTTCACGATCATCATCCCGCGCACCCGCCCGTGGTCACGCGGGCGCCTCGGCCACGGTCGCCAAGCCGCCCCGCCCGCGCTCGCCCGGCCGTCCAACGCGGTCCAGGAGCGGGACCGTTGGCGCCCCGATGTGCCCCGTTTCGCCGCCGCCGTGCCGGACGTGTCAGGATCGTCGGTGCCATGACTGCGACCACCCCCGCCGCCGAAGCCGCGCGCAGCGCCCCGGCCGCCGACACCGCCGCCCTGCACACCTCGGTCACCGCGTGGTTCGCCGCGCACGCCCGCGATCTGCCGTGGCGGCGGCCGGAAGCGGGGCCGTGGGGGGTGATGGTCAGCGAGTTCATGCTCCAGCAGACCCCGGTCAGCCGGGTGCTGCCGGTCTACGAGGAGTGGCTGGCGCGCTGGCCCCGCCCCGCCGGCCTGGCCGCCGAGCCGCCGGGCGAGGCGGTGCGCGCCTGGGGGCGGCTCGGCTACCCGCGCCGCGCCCTGCGTCTGCACGCCGCCGCGACCGCGATCACCGAGCGGCACGGCGGCGAAGTCCCGGACGACCACGACGCGTTGCTGGCGCTGCCGGGGGTCGGCGAGTACACCGCGGCTGCGGTGGCGTCGTTCGCGTACGGGCGGCGGCACGCGGTGCTGGACACCAACGTGCGCCGGGTCCTGGCCCGCGTGGTGACCGGTGTCCAGTACCCGCCGAACGCCACGACCGCCGCCGAACGCCGCCTGGCGCAGCGGCTGTTGCCGGGCGACGAGGCGACCGCGGCGCGCTGGGCGGCGGCCACGATGGAGCTGGGCGCGCTGGTGTGCACCGCCCGCACGCCGGACTGCGGGCGCTGCCCGGTGGCGGCGTACTGCGCCTGGCGGCTGGCCGGTTTCCCGGCGCACGACGGGCCGCCGCGCCGGGGCCAGACCTACGCGGGCACCGACCGCCAGGTGCGGGGCATGCTGCTCGCGGTGCTGCGCGAGGCCACCGGCCCCGTCACCCAGGAGCAGATCGACGCCGTCTGGGACGAACCGGTGCAACGCGCACGGGCGTTGGACGGCCTGGTGGCGGACGGCCTGGTGGAGCCGGTCGCGCAGGGTGTCTACCGGCTTCCCCTGGAGTGACATCCGGGCCCCCGGGTTCCCACTGTTACACAATCGACGGGTTGCTGTGAGCCTCCTGTGCGGTCGGCGCGCGTCATTCCGCAACAGCCCCTCCCTAGCGTCCTGTGCGTCGGCCTGACCAGTCGGCGGATCACAGGAGCGACCACGGCCAGGGGCGACCACGGCTGTGTGACGAACGGGACGGATGGAGGCGGTCATGGCGACTGGCACTGCGACGGACGGCAGGACGCTGGACTTCGAGGAGTACGTGCGGTCCCGGCAGGACTCCCTGCTGCGCAGCGCACGCCGCCTGGTGCCGGACCCGGTCGACGCGCAGGACCTCGTGCAGACCGCGCTGTGCCGCACGTTCCCGCGCTGGGACCGGATAGCCGACAAGGGCCTGGCCGACGCGTACATGCGCCGCGTCATGATCAACACGCGTACCGAGTGGTGGCGCTCGCGCAAGCTGGACGAGGTGCCCACCGAGAACCTCCCGGACGCGAGCGTCGACGACGGTACCGAGCAGCACGCCGACCGTGCGATGCTGCTGGCCGCGCTGGCCGTCCTGGCGCCCAAGCAGCGCCAGGTCGTCGTCCTGCGACACTGGGAGCAGATGAGCACCGAGGAGACCGCCCGGGCGCTCGGCATGTCCACGGGTACGGTCAAGAGCACCCTGCACCGCGCCCTGGCCCGGCTGCGCGAGGAACTGGAGCGGAACGCCTGCGGCTACGGCGCGGGCCACGGGGAACGGCAGGAGCTGAGGGAGGACGCGTGCGCCGCATAAGCCCCACGACGTGCGCGTTCTTCGCCGCCGCGCTCGTGCCGCTGGTCCTGGTGACCGGCTGCGCCGAGAGCGGCGGCGTCCGCGTCGAGGGGACCGCGGCGACCTCGGCGGTGAACACCTCGCCACCGCCGCCCAGGGCGACCGGGGTGCGCAAGATCGACCCGGTCGCGCTGCTGCGCGAGGACCCCAAGGTGGGTGCCGAGATCAAGTCCGACCTCAAGCCCTGCGGCGGCGACGAGTACCCCGTCGACACCAGCTACGGGAACCTGACCGGCGGCTCCGTGCCCGATGTGGTGATAAACGTCTCCAGCTGCGGCGATGGGGTCGGATTGGGTAGTTACGTCTACCGTATGGAGAATGGCCGGTACACCGACGTCTTCGGCGACGAGCAGCCGCCGGTCTACCTCGACATCGACAAGAGCGACCTGGAGCTGACCCGCCAGGTCTACAGCCCCGGCGACTCGGTGTGCTGCCCGTCCGGCGAGGACGTGATCACCTACCACTGGTCCGGGGACCGCTTCACCGAGACCTCCCGCACCCACAGCGACTACGGAAACAAGGCGAATGGCTGAGACGCATGTCCTGTTCGTGGAGGACGACGACGTCATCCGCGAGGCGACCCAGCTCACCCTGGAGCGTGACGGCTTCAAGGTGACCGCGGTGCCGGACGGGATCGTCGGGCTGGAGTCGTTCCGGGCCGCCAAGCCCGACATCGCGCTGCTCGACGTGATGGTGCCCGGCCTCGACGGGGTGAGCCTGTGCCGCCGCATCCGCGACGAGTCCACGGTGCCGGTGATCATGCTGTCCGCGCGGGCCGACTCCATCGACGTGGTGCTGGGCCTGGAGGCAGGTGCCGACGACTACGTGACCAAGCCGTTCGACTCCGCCGTGCTGGTCGCCAGGATCCGCGCGGTGCTGCGCCGCTTCGGGCACGCGGCGGGTGGCGGCGGTCCTGAGGCGGCCGACTCCGGTGACAGCGGTCCGCTGCGCTTCGGCGACCTGGAGATCGACACCGACGGCATGGAGGTACGACGGGACGGCGAACCGGTGGCGCTCACCCCGACCGAGATGCGGCTGCTGCTGGAGTTCTCCACCGCGCCGGGCTCGGTGCTCTCCCGCGACCGCCTGCTGACCAGCGTGTGGGACTACGAGTGGGGCGGCGACACCCGCGTCGTCGACGTCCACGTGCAGCGGCTGCGGACCAAGATCGGGCAGGACCGGATAGAGACCGTGCGCGGTTTCGGATACAAGCTCAGGGCCTGATCCGCGGTGTCCGAGTTGAACCGGCCCGGGCTGCGCTGGCCCGGCCTGCGCTGGAAGCTGACGGCGGCGATCGCCGTGGTCTCGGCACTCGTCGCGCTGGCGATGGCGGTCGTGGTGCACAACGCAGCCCGCGTCAGCATGCTCAACAACGCCCGCGATCTTCAGGACACCCGCCTGCAGATCGCGGCGAAGATGTACGAGTCCAACCACCAGCTGACCTTCCACGCCCGCCTCGACGACCCGAAGCTGCCGGCCGGGCTGCGCGTGACCGCCGCCAAGGGCCAGCGGGCCACCGACGTGCAGGAGACCGCGGGCGAGCCCATCATCTGGGCCTCCACCCCGCTGCCCGGCAACCACATCCTCAGCATCAACAGCCGCTTCACCGACCCCACCGCGATCCTGGAGAGCGTCGACGGCGTGCTGGTCGCGGGCTGCGTGGCGGTGGTGCTGGCCGGCTCCGCGCTGAGCGTGCTGGTCGGCGGGCAGTTGTCGCGGCGGCTGCGCAAGGCCGCGCTGGCCGCGCGCAGGGTCGCGGACGGCGACACCCACGTGCGCGTACGGGACTCCATCGGGCGTCGGGTGCGCGACGAGACCGACGAGCTGGCCCGGGCGGTCGACGCGATGGCCGACGCGCTCCAGGACCGGCTGGAGGCCGAGCGCCGGGTCACCGCCGACATCGCCCACGAACTGCGCACCCCCGTCACCGGCCTGGTCACCGCCGCCGAACTGCTGCCGCCGGGGCGCCCCTCGGAGCTGGTGCGGGACCGGGCGCAGGCGTTGCGCACGCTGGTCGAGGACGTGCTGGAGGTGGCCCGGCTGGACGGCGCGGAGGAACGCGCCGACCTCCAGGAGATCGCCCTGCCGGAGTTCGTGCGCCGCCGGGTCGCCAGGATCGCGCCCGAGGCCCGCGTGGAGGTCGTACGGGACGCCTGGGCGCAGACCGACGTACGGCGCCTGGAGCGCATCCTCGGCAACCTGCTGGCCAACGCCGAACGGCACGGCCGGGGTCCGGTCGAGGTCACGGTGGACGGCGCGGTCATCCGGGTGCGCGACCACGGGCCCGGCTTCCCCGAGGTGCTGTTGCGCGAGGGGCCGAGCCGTTTCCGCACCGGCAACAGCTCCCGGGCCGGCAGCGGACACGGCCTGGGGCTGACGATCGCGGCGGGGCAGGCCAGGGTGCTGGGCGCGACGCTCTCGTTCGACAACGCGTCCGAGGAGGAGGGTGGCGGCGCCATCGCTCAGCTGCGGCTCCCGGAGGCGGACGATCCGGAAGCGGACGACGTCCTGGAAAGCGGCGCGAACGCGTGAGGCGCGGTTCCGCGTAGTCGCGGTATTTTCACCGGCCCCGCGGCGGCCTATTCACGCGCACGGAGGGCAAGGCCCCATCCCGCCCGCAAATCAGGCAATATTCGCTTTCCACCCATAAGGCTCGGGCATTCCGTACGGGAATTCCTCTCGTTGAATCCGGGACGAGTTGGACGGGAGGGCCTTCGGGCATGGGCATGGGCATGGGCATGGACAAGGGGCTGCCCCCGGCGGCCGTGTGAACGGTGGCCGGGGGCAGCCCCTCAGCGGTGCGGCGTGCGGTTTCGCCCTTCCGCTTACGCGTCCTTCGACAGGTTCGGGCCGGTGCCGCCGCTGCCGGCCGCCTCGATGGGCGGCGCGTCGGCGACGGTGACCTTCTCCTCGCCGCGGAAGGTGAAGGTCTTGCTCTCGCCTTCGCCCTCCGTGCCGACGACCACGATGTGACCGGGGCGCAGCTCGCTGAAGAGGATCTTCTCCGACAGCGCGTCCTCGATCTCGCGCTGGATCGTCCGGCGCAGTGGCCGGGCGCCCAGGATCGGGTCGTAGCCCTTCTTCGCCAGCAGGGACTTGGCCTCCTGGCTGAGCTCGATGCCCATGTCGCGGTCCTTGAGGCGCTCGTCCACTTTGGCGATCATCAGGTCGACGATCTGGATGATGTCGTCCTCGCTGAGCTGGTGGAAGACCACGATGTCGTCGACGCGGTTGAGGAACTCCGGCCGGAAGTGCTGCTTGAGCTCCTCGCCGACCTTCGCCTTCATCCGGTCGTAGCCCGCCTGGACGTCGCCCGCGGCGGCGAAGCCGAGGTTGAAGCCCTTGGAGATGTCCCGGGTGCCGAGGTTGGTGGTCATGATGATCACCGTGTTCTTGAAGTCCACGACCCGGCCCTGGGAGTCGGTCAGGCGACCGTCCTCCAGGATCTGCAACAGCGAGTTGAAGATGTCCGGGTGGGCCTTCTCGACCTCGTCGAAGAGCACGACCGAGAACGGCTTGCGGCGCACCTTCTCGGTGAGCTGGCCGCCCTCCTCGTACCCGACGTAGCCGGGGGGCGAGCCGAAGAGCCGCGAGACGGTGTGCTTCTCGCTGAACTCCGACATGTCGAGCTGGATCAGCGCGTCCTCGTCGCCGAAGAGGAACTCCGCCAGCGTCTTGGACAGCTCGGTCTTACCGACACCGGACGGGCCGGCGAAGATGAACGAGCCACCGGGGCGCTTGGGGTCCTTCAGGCCCGCGCGGGTGCGGCGGATGGCCTGGGAGAGCGCCTTGATGGCGTCCTTCTGGCCGATGACGCGCTTGTGGAGCTCGTCCTCCATGCGCAGCAGCCGCGAGGACTCCTCCTCGGTGAGCTTGAAGACCGGGATGCCGGTGGCCGTCGCCAGGACCTCGGCGATCAGCTCCTCGTCCACCTCGGCGACGACGTCCATGTCGCCGGCCTTCCACTCCTTCTCCCGCTTGGCCTTCGCCGAGAGCAGCTGCTTCTCCTTGTCGCGCAGGGAGGCTGCCTTCTCGAAGTCCTGGGAGTCGATGGCCGACTCCTTCTCCCGGCGCACGTCGGCGATCTTCTCGTCGAACTCGCGCAGGTCCGGCGGAGCGGTCATCCGGCGGATGCGCATCCGGGAGCCGGCCTCGTCGATCAGGTCGATCGCCTTGTCCGGCAGGAAGCGGTCGGAGATGTAGCGGTCGGCCAGGGTGGCCGCCGCGACCAGGGCGGCGTCCGTGATCGAGACGCGGTGGTGCGCCTCGTAGCGGTCGCGCAGGCCCTTGAGGATCTCGATGGTGTGCGGCAGCGACGGCTCGGCGACCTGGATGGGCTGGAAGCGGCGCTCCAGGGCCGCGTCCTTCTCCAGGTACTTGCGGTACTCGTCGAGCGTCGTGGCACCGATGGTCTGCAGCTCGCCGCGGGCCAGCATCGGCTTGAGGATGCTGGCGGCGTCGATCGCGCCCTCGGCGGCGCCCGCGCCCACCAGGGTGTGCAGCTCGTCGATGAACAGGATGATGTCGCCGCGGGTGCGGATCTCCTTGAGCACCTTCTTCAGGCGCTCCTCGAAGTCACCGCGGTAGCGGGAGCCCGCGACCAGGGCGCCGAGGTCCAGCGTGTAGAGCTGCTTGTCCTTCAGCGTCTCGGGGACCTCGCCCTTGACGATGGCCTGGGCCAGGCCCTCGACGACGGCGGTCTTGCCGACGCCGGGCTCGCCGATGAGGACGGGGTTGTTCTTGGTACGGCGGGACAGCACCTGCATGACCCGCTCGATCTCCTTCTCGCGCCCGATGACCGGGTCGAGCTTGGACTCACGAGCGGCCTGGGTGAGGTTGCGGCCGAACTGGTCGAGGACCAGCGAGGTGGACGGCGTGCCCTCGGCGGGGCCGCCGGCCGTGGCCGACTCCTTGCCGCCCTGGTAGCCGGAGAGCAGCTGGATGACCTGCTGCCGCACCCGGTTCAGGTCGGCGCCCAGCTTGACCAGGACCTGGGCGGCGACGCCCTCGCCCTCGCGGATCAGGCCGAGCAGGATGTGCTCCGTACCGATGTAGTTGTGGCCGAGCTGGAGGGCCTCGCGGAGCGACAGCTCCAGGACCTTCTTCGCACGGGGCGTGAAGGGGATGTGGCCGGACGGGGCCTGCTGGCCCTGGCCGATGATCTCCTCCACTTGCTGGCGGACCGCCTCAAGCGAAATGCCGAGGCTCTCCAGGGCCTTAGCGGCGACACCCTCACCCTCGTGGATCAGACCCAGGAGGATGTGCTCGGTGCCGATGTAGTTGTGGTTGAGCATCCGGGCTTCTTCCTGAGCCAGGACGACAACCCGCCGCGCGCGGTCGGTGAACCTCTCGAACATCGTTAATCGCTCCTCAGAGCGGTCAGGCAGATCGGGGCCGGTCCCCTCCCTGTCCTTCCGCATGCTAGTCCCGGCGAGCGGGACAGCTCACTTCAACCGTCGACACCCATGCGGTCAGTTCCGCCCCGCACAGCCGACAACAGCTCCAACCCGATGGTGCGAGACGATGTTCCCGCAGGCCAGGCGGATGAACCGTTATCCCGTACGCCCGTGGCGAACGCCCACCTCTCCGGCCTCCTGGTCGCCCCATCCCACTAGGACCTTCTTACCCGCTCACCCTGGCAATCCATGCGGCGCGCACCCTTGCTGTCTGCTACCAGCGAACAACCTTGCGCCGGATCACCGCCGGTCGCGCGCCGTTCGCGGTGACCCGGGGCGATTCGTCCGCGACGGTGCGTAACCCTTGCGGCGTCCGGCAGTTGCTCCGGGCATGGGCGTCACACGCATCGGCGGGCGGCCGGGCATCCGCGAGTGGTACGCGAGCGAGCTGGGCTGGCCGACCGGTGGTACGGACGACGCGCCGCAGTTGCTCACCGGGGTGCGGTTCGACGCGCTGGACGTGCCGCTGGCGGCCGGGCTGGCGGTGCTGCGGCGGTTCGCGCGCACCGGTCCCGCGGCTGCGACGGGCGGCCGGGCGCTGCTGCTGGTGGCCGAGGGCTCAGGGGCGGAGCTGCCGGGGCTCCTCGACTGGCTGGAGTGGGGCGGCATCGCGCTGGACCTGGCGGTACGGGGAGCGGGCGACCGGATTCCGGCGCCGCGGCCCGCGTCGTGGGGTCCGGCGCCGCGGGGTCCGCGGGCGGTACGCGCCGCGGGCACGCGTGCGGCACGGGAGGCGTACTGGCTACGGCCTCCCGTGCCGGGGCACGCGGTGGAGCCCACGCTGCCGTCCCTGTGCGTCGGCACCGGTGTCGGCGTCGGCACCGGCGCGCGGGACAGCGAGGACGGCGACGGCCGTCCCGTGGATCTCGCGTCGCTGGTCGGGGCGGTGGCCACCGAGTGCCACCGGGCCCGGATCCTGACGGCTGCTCAGGTGCGGTGGGCGGGCCACCGGACCGGTCAGGCGTGCTCCTTCTCGTACGCCTCGCGGATGGTGGCGGGGACGCGGCCGCGGTCGTTGACCTCGTAGCCGTTCTCCTTGGCCCAGGCGCGGATCTTGGCGGTGTCCGGGCCGGAGGCGCTGCCGCCGGTGGCACGCGAGGCACGCGCCCGGCCGCGCGAGGCACGTCCGCCGGTCTTGCGGCCGGCGTCCACGTAATCGGCGAGCAGGCCGCGCAGCTTGTCCGCGTTCTCCGTGCTGAGGTCGATCTCGTACGTCGCACCGTCGAGGGCGAACGTCACGGTCTCGTCGGCCTCGCCGCCGGTGATGTCGTCAACGAGAAGAACCTGGACCTTCTGCGCCACGGGCTTCCCTTTCATCGATATGGACCGGGGAGTCCCCGGGATAATGGAGTACGGGTAAAAGCAAACCGCTTTTCCCCGGAAAACTCAAACCCTTGGGCGGAACCGGTCCGGGCATGGTTGTGTGAGTAGGACGTGCGCATGGCGCGATTCGGACATAACCGATCACAGATGCAAGAGCATGCGGCTGTTGCCCAAGGTGTTCGGCTTCACTCGTTCGAGGTCGAGGAACTCGGCGACACCCTCGTCATAGGAACGCAGCAGCTCGCTGTAGACATCCGTGTCCACCGGAGTCTCGCCGATCTCGACGAAGCCGTGCTTGGCGAAGAAGTCGACTTCGAAGGTGAGACAGAAAATTCGCCGCACGCCGAGCCAACGCGCCGTCTGCAACAGCTTGCCCAGCACGAGGTGCCCCACGCCTTTGCCGTGCAGATCGGGACGGACGGCAAGGGTGCGCACCTCGGCGAGGTCCTCCCACATCACGTGCAGCGCTCCGCATCCGACGACCTCGGCGTCCTCGTCGCGTTCGGCGACCCAGAACTCCTGGATGTCCTCGTAAAGGGTGACGGTCGGCTTGCCGAGCAGGATGCGGTCGCGCACATAGCCGTCCAGCAAGGCGCGGACCGCGGGGACGTCACTGGTCCTGGCGCGGCGGACGGTGAAGACTTTGGAGAGGGAAGACCCCGGCGCGGCTGACGACATAGCCGGACGTTATCGCCCGCCGCCTTCCCCGGGTCCGGCGGGTGGGGCGCCGGAACCGGTGCCCTGGCCGGGCGCGTCGGTACCGTCGGGCGGCGCTTCGGGCTGCACGATGCGCGAAGCGTCCCGCAAGGCTTCGCGTTGTTCCGGGGACATCATGCTGAAGAACTGCACAAGGGCCGCGGCGGGGTTGTCGCTCGCGGCCCAAGCTTCGTGCATCAGTGCGGCCGCGTAGGCGGGACGCGTGGAAACGGCCTCATAGCGATAGGCGCGCCCTTCGTGTTCGCGGCGCAGCCAGCCCTTCTGATGCAGGTTGTCCATTACGGTCATCACCGTCGTGTAGGCGATGGACCGTTCCTGCTGTAGGTCTTCGAGGACTTCGCGGACCGTGACCGGGCGGTTCCACTGCCACACCCTGGTCATGACCGCGTCTTCGAGATCTCCCAATGGCCGTGGCACACCTGAATTGTAGAGGCAAATGTCACGGATGCGGCTTTTTTCGGCGCGGAGCGTTAAGGACGGCTCTGCTGAAGGACCCGGTCGAGGATCACTCCGGCGGCCGAACGCGGGTCCCCGCTCCGCCCTTCCGCCCGTCTACCGCCCTACTGCTGCTCGGCGGTCTCCTTGGCGGCTTCGGCACGCGCCAGCATGCTGTCCACGACAGCGTCTTCCCTGGCCTTGTTGGCGCCGCCCTGGTGCTTGATGATCGTGACGACGAGGGCCGTGAAGGCGACCGCCATCACCAGGGGCGGTACCAGCGCCGAGACGTACTGCACGGTTCGCTCACTCCTTCTCCGGGGTTCCCCGGAGCGTTCTCCGGAGGCGCCTTTCGCGCGACTTCCAGAGTAGCCACGCCGGTTTCCCGCCCCGCGCCCAGGTGGCGCGTCGGGCGGAGCACGGGGCGGGAGGCGGCGCGGGCCAGGAATGTTGTGTGAATTCTGTGAGCAATTCCGCCGTGTGAACGTGGCCGATACGGCGCCGTTGCCGTGCGGCCGGGTGCGGATCAGCCGCCGATCGCGCGCCGTGCGGCCCGCTCGCCGTGGTCCGGCACGCTCCGGCGGCGCGGCGGCCACAGCTCGGCGGGGGTCGGCACCCGCCGGTCCGGATCGGGTTCCGGCTCGGGGGCGGGGCCGGACGGCTGGGGATCGGCCGCGCGGGCGCCGCGAGGCGTCGCACCGGACGCCGGTACGGGGATCAGGACGTCGAGCGCGCCGGGCCCGGCCGGCCTGACGACGCGTCCGCCCGGCACGGCCGACAACCGGGCGCGGTCGGCGGGGTGGTCCTCGCCGAGCGGCGCGCACCGGGGACGGCCCGCCAGCTCCTCGCAGCGGCGCCGCAGCCCGTCCCTGCGCCAGGCCTCCGCCTCGCCGCACGGGAGCCGCTCCAGCGAGCGCAACGCGTCCAGGTCCTCCGGGCCGGGCAGGTGGCCGGCGTCCAGTGCCTCGGACAGCCGCTCCAGGTAGTCGGCGGCGGTACCGGGCAGCGCGTCGCGGTAGAGGGCGAGGTCGGCGAGGAGGAACGCCCGCAGGCGCGCCCCCTCGTGGACCGCCTCGTCCAGCGCCTCGGACAGCCGCCGGTACTCCCGGGCCGACCCGGGCTCCCGGGCGGGCGCCGGGATCGGCGGGAACGGCGGGAACGGCTGGGCCGTCGTGGTGGTCGCTGCGGTGCGGAGGGCGTCGGCGAGGGCGCGCCGCAGGACGCGCAGTTCGTCCGCGCTGAACGCCATGCCGCCTCGGGTCCCGTGTGGCGTGGGCATGCGCCGACTTTACGTACTAAACGGACAATTGTTGCGGATTGTGTCCGCCCGGCGGGTCGCCGCCACCGCGCGCCCCCCGACGCGCCGGCGCGACCGCCCGCCCGGCGTGTCCGCGCCTCCGGACCGAGGCGTTCAGTTCCTGGGGAGCCTCAGGCGCCTCAGCTGGTAGAGACGTTCCGCTCGTACACCAGGCGCAGGCCGATCAGGGTCAGCCAGGGCTCGTGCTCGTCGATGATCGACGACTCGCCCAGCACCAGCGGGGCCAGTCCGCCGGTGGCGATGACCGTGACGTCGTCGGGGTCGTCGGCCAGTTCCCTGGCCATCCGTTCCCCGATGCCGTCCACCTGGCCCGCGAAGCCGTAGAGGATGCCGGACTGCATGGCCTCCACGGTGTTCTTGCCGATGACGCTGCGCGGCCGGGCCAGCTCGATCTTGCGCAGTTGCGCGCCGCGCACCCCCAGTGCCTCCACCGAGATCTCGATGCCGGGGGCGATCGCGCCGCCGAGGTACTCGCCGCGCGCCGAGACCGCGTCGAAGGTGGTCGCGGTGCCGAAGTCGACGACGATGCACGGGCCGCCGTACAGGTGGACGGCGGCGAGCGCGTTGATGATGCGGTCGGCGCCGACCTCCTTGGGGTTGTCCGCCAGGATCGGCACGCCGGTCTTGACGCCCGGCTCCACCAGCACCGACGGCACGTCGCCGTAGTAGCGCCGGGTCACCTCGCGCAGCTCGTGCAGGACGGACGGGACCGTCGAGCAGATGGAGATGCCGTCGATGCCCTCGCCCAGGTCGTCGCCGAGCAGCGGGTGCCGGCCCATCAACCCCTGCAACAGCACCGCCAGTTCGTCGGCGGTGCGCCGGGCGTCGGTGGAGATCCGCCAGTGCTCGACGATCTCGTCGCCGTCGAACAGGCCGAGCACGGTGTGGGTGTTGCCGACGTCGATGGTCAGGAGCATGCCGCTCAGTCCTCCGCGTCCGCGGTGTCGTCGGCGGCCTGCTCGCGCAGGTCCAGCCCGATGTCGAGGACCGGCGAGGAGTGGGTGAGTGCGCCGACGGCCAGGTAGTCCACGCCCGCGGCCGCGTAGGCGCGGGCGACGTCCAGGGTGAGGCGGCCGGAGGACTCCAGCGCGGCCCGCCCGGCGACGATCGCCACCGCCTCCTCGGTCTCCGCGGGGGTGAAGTTGTCCAGCAGGATCAGGTCGGCGCCCGCGTCCAGCACCTCGCGGACCTGGTGCAACGTGTCCACCTCGACCTCGATCGCCAGGTCGGGGAACTCCTCGCGCACCGCGCGGAACGCCTGCGCCACGCCGCCCGCCGCGACCACGTGGTTGTCCTTGACCAGCGCCGCGTCCGACAGCGACATGCGGTGGTTGACGCCGCCGCCGCAGCGCACCGCGTACTTCTCCAGGGCGCGCAGGCCCGGCGTCGTCTTGCGGGTGTCGCGCACCCGGGTCCTGGTGCCCTCCAGCACGTCGGCCCAGGCGCGGGTGGCGGTGGCGATGCCGGACAGGCGGCACAGCAGGTTCAGCGCGCTGCGCTCCGCGGTGAGCAGGTCGCGGGTGCGGGTGCGCACGCTCAGCAGCACCTGGCCGGGCTCGACCCGGTCGCCGTCCTCCACGTGCCGTTCCACCTCGAACTCGTCGGTGCACACCACCGACAGCACCGCCTCGGCGATCCGCAGGCCCGCCACCACGCCGGCCTGACGGGCCGTGAAGTCGCCCACCGCGACGGCGTCCTCGGGGATGGTCGCCACCGTGGTGACGTCGACGCCGTTGTCGAGGTCCTCCTCGATGGCCATGTGCGCGATGTCCTCGACCTGCACCGGGTCGAGACCGGCGTCGGCGAGCAGCTGCGCGAGGTCCGGGTCGAGGCCGCACTCCAGCGGGTCGAGGGCGTACGCGTCGTCGCCCCCGCAGCCGCAGCCGTCACCGCAGCCGCCGCCCGCGCCCTCGCCGGGGCGGCCGATCTGGATCAGGGGCAGGTCGGGGGTGCTCATGCGGAGTGCTCCGGGGTCTCGACGGGCGGGAAGTCCGTGCTGGTGGTGGAACGGACGGCGGGCGTGCCGTCCGGGGCGAGGGTCACGACGAGGTGCCGGGCCCAGGCCGCATCGTCGCGCTCCGGGTGGTCCTCGCGCCAGTGGCAGCCGCGGGTCTCCTCGCGGCGGGACGCCGCGGCGACCAGGACGCGGGCGACCAGGCTGAGGTTGGTGGCCTCCCAGGTCTCCACACAGGGCTCCGCGGTCTTCTCGTCGCGGGCCAGGTCCTCGGCGGCCCGGGAGTGGATGGCCTCCAGCGCGGCGGCGGCCCCCGCCAGGCTCTCCGCGCTGCGCAGCACGCCCGCGCCCGCCGTCATGATCCGCTGGACGTCGTAGCGCGCGCCGTGCTCCAGCAGCGGCGCCCCGGACGGCCCGGGCAGGACCGCGGGGCCCGGCGCGGGGCGCTCGCGGGCGAGGACGTCGTCGGCGATGCGCTCGGCGAAGACCAGGCCCTCCAGCAGGGAGTTGGACGCGAGCCGGTTGGCGCCGTGGACGCCGGTGCAGGCCACCTCGCCGCACGCGTACAGCCCGGGCACGGTGGTGCGGCCGCGCAGGTCGGTGCGGACGCCGCCGGAGGCGTAGTGGGCCGCCGGGGCGACCGGGACCGGCTCGGTCACCGGGTCGATGCCGTGCGCCCGGCAGGCGGCCAGGATGGTCGGGAAGCGCCTGGCCCACATCTCGGCGCCGAAGTGCCGGGCGTCCAGGTACATGTGCTCGGTGCCCTGCTCCAGCATCCGGCGGGTGATCGCCTTGGCCACGATGTCGCGCGGGGCCAGCTCCGCCAGCTCGTGCTGCCCCAGCATGAAGCGGACGCCGTCGGCGTCGACCAGGTGGGCGCCCTCGCCGCGTACCGCCTCGGAGACCAGCGGCTGCTGGCCCTCGGCCTGCGGGCCCAGCCACAGCACCGTCGGGTGGAACTGGACGAACTCCAGGTCGCTGACCTCGGCGCCGGCCCGCAGCGCCAGCGCCACGCCGTCGCCGGTGGACACGGCCGGGTTGGTGGTGGCCGAGAAGACCTGGCCCATGCCGCCGGTGGCCAGCACGACCGCCGGGGCCCGCACCGCGCCGACGCCGTCGCGCCGCCCCTCGCCCATCACATGCAGCGTGACGCCCGCGGTGCGGCCGTACGCGTCGGTGAGCAGGTCCAGCACGAGCGCGTTCTCGACCGTCTCGATGCCCGCGCCGCGCACCGCCTCGACCAGCGCGCGGGAGACCTCGGCGCCGGTGGCGTCGCCGCCCGCGTGGGCGATGCGGCTACGGTGGTGGCCGCCCTCGCGGGTCAGCAGGATCTCGCCGGTCGTCTCGGAGG
The DNA here is from genome assembly GCF_003144095.1 of Streptomyces sp. ICBB 8177. Lineage (GTDB taxonomy): Bacteria > Actinomycetota > Actinomycetes > Streptomycetales > Streptomycetaceae > Streptantibioticus_D. The sequence continues at coordinate 72,915 of NZ_NSKH01000018.1, forward strand.
TGTCGAAGCGGGCACCGGAGGCGATCAGCCGCCGCACCGCGTCCGGGCCCTCGGTCACCAGCAGCCGTACCGCGCCCTCGTCGCACAGCCCGGCGCCCGCCACCAGCGTGTCGTCCAGGTGCTGCGCCGGGGTGTCGCCGTCGCCGAGGGCCGCGGCGATGCCGCCCTGCGCCCAGCGGGTCGAGCCGTCGTCGAGGCGGGCCTTGGTGACCACGGTGACGCGGGCCCCGCCCGCCGCGCAGCGCAGCGCCGTGGTCAGCCCGGCGACGCCGGAGCCGACGACGACCACGTCCGCGTCGATCGCCCAGCCGGGCGCGGGGGCGAGCAGACGTATGTCGCTCATCGGGACGCTCCAAACTCCGCGGGCCGGGAGCGCGGGGTCCCGAACTCCAGGGGCAGGTTGTCGATCAGCCGGGTGGTGCCGACCCGGGCGGCCACCGCGAGGACCGCCGGGCCAGTGTGCGCCGGGCCCGCCTCGGTGAAGTCGGCGGGGTCCACCAGCGCGAGGTAGTCCACCGCGATCCCGTCCGTCTTCTCCAGGATCGCGCGGGCCGCCTCCCGTACGGCGTCGGGCCCGGCGTCCAGCGCGTCGCGGCCCGCGAACAGGGCGCGCGAGAGCGTCAGCGCGGTCTCGCGGTCCTCGGCGGACAGGTAGCGGTTGCGGCTGGAGAGGGCCAGGCCGTCCGGCTCGCGCACGGTGGGCACGCCGACGATGTCCACGCCGAAGTTCAGGTCGGCCGCCATCCGCTGGATCAGGGCGAGCTGCTGGGCGTCCTTGCGGCCGTAGAACGCGACGTCGGGGGCGGTGAGGTGGAGCAGCTTGGCGACGACGGTGAGCATGCCGTCGAAGTGCCCGGGGCGGGCGGCGCCCTCGTAGCGCTCGCCCATCGGTCCGGCCGCGATCCGCACCCGAGGCTCGCCGCCCGGGTAGACCTCCTCGACGGAGGGCGCGAACACGATGTCGGCGCCGGCCGCGGCGGCGACCTCGACGTCGGCGTCGAGGGTGCGCGGGTAGCGGTCGAGGTCCTCACCGGGGCCGAACTGCAACGGGTTGACGAAGACGGTGACCACGACCTGGCCGTCCGGGCCGACGTGGTCGCGGGCGGTGCGGATCAGCGTGGCGTGGCCCTCGTGCAGCGCGCCCATGGTCATCACCACGGCACGCCGGCCCGGGTGCGCAGCGCGCAGCCCGTCCGCGGTACGCAGCAGCTTCACGGTCATCGGGCTCCTTGGTCGTCCGGCCGGTCGGCGAGCGCGTCCAGCAGGGGTTCGGCGAGTTCCGGCTTGAGCATCCCGTTGACGAGGGCGCGGTCGGCGGTGGCCCGGGCCATCGCGACGTAACTGGCCACCGTCTGCGGCGAGTGCGCCCGCAGCTGGTCGAGGTGGGCCGCGACGGTGCCGGCGTCGCCGCGCGCCACCGGGCCGGTGAGTGCCTGGTCGCCGGAGCGCAGCGCGTTGTCGAGCGCGGCGCCGAGCAGCGGGCCGAGCATCCGGCCGGGGTGCGCGACGCCCGCCGCCTGGAGCAGTTCGCGGGCCTGGGCGACGAGGGTGACCAGGTGGTTGGAGCCGATGGCGAGCGCCGCGTGGTAGAGCGGGCGGTTCTCCTCGGCGATCCACTCCGGCTCGCCGCCCATCTCGACCACCAGGGCCTCGGCGGCCAGCCGCAGCTCCTGCGGCGCGGTCACCCCGAACGAGCAGCCCTCCAGGCGCTGGACGTCGACGGTGGTACCGGTGAAGGTCATCGCCGGGTGCAGGGCCAGCGGCAGCGCACCGGCCCGGCGCGCGGGGTCGAGCACGGCGACCCCGTACCGCCCGGAGGTGTGCGCCAGCAGTTGCCCGGGCCGTACCGCGCCGGTCTCCGCGAGCCCCGCCACGAGGGCGGGCAGCGCGTCGTCGGGCACGGTGAGCAGCACCAGGTCGGCGCGGGCCAGCACCTCGGCGGGCTCGACCAGCGGCACGTCCGGCAGCAGGGCGGCGGCACGGCGCCGGGAGGCGTCGGAGACCCCGGAGACGGCCACCGGGCGGTGTCCGGCCAGCCGCAACGAGGCGGCGAGGGCGGGCCCCACCCGTCCGGCGCCGACCACGCCGACGGTGAGCCGGGCCGGGCGGTCCTCGACCCCGCCGGGCCGGGGCCCGGGGGTGTGCGATGCGTTCACGCTTCGGTCGCCTTCCGTTCCAGTCCTCACACGGGTACCGGACGCATTCTCGTCAATGCTACGCGAAGGGTCGGGGAGGCAGCGGGGCCGAGGCGCGGCGGCCCACGGCGGACAGCGGGGGCGGTCGGTGGGCGGCTGCGGGGGGGAACGGCTGCTACGCCGCGCCTCCCGCGCGGACCAGGCCCGTCTCGTACGCCAGCACCACCGCCTGCACCCGGTCGCGCAGTTCCAGCTTGGTCAGGATGCGGCCGACGTGGGTCTTGACGGTGGCCTCGGACAGCACCAGGCGCTGGGCGATCTCGCCGTTGGACAGTCCCTGGGCGACCAGCAGCAGCACCTCGCGCTCGCGCTCGGTCAGCCGGCCCAGTCGCGGGCTGGTGGGCTCCGTGGCGTGCGGCAGCAGCGGCGCGAAGCGGTCGAGCAGCCGCCGGGTGGTGGACGGCGCGACGACCGCGTCGCCGCTGTGCACCGCGCGGATCGCGGTCAGCAGCTCGGCGGGCGGCACGTCCTTCAGCATGAAGCCGCTGGCCCCGGCCTTGAGCGCGGCGAAGGCGTACTCGTCGAGGTCGAAGGTGGTCAGGATGAGCACCCGGGGGCCGCCCTCGTGCTCGTGCTCCGGGCCGCCGCAGATGCGCCGGGTCGCCTCCACGCCGTCCATCTTCGGCATGCGCACGTCCATCAGCACCACGTCGACCTCGGCGGTGCGCAGCACCTCGATCGCCTCCCCGCCGTCCCCGGCCTCGGCGACGACCTCCATGTCGGGCTGCGCCTGGAGCACCATGCGGAAGCCGGTGCGCAGCAGCACCTGGTCGTCGACGAGCATCACGCGGATCGCCATGGGGGCCTCATCATTCGTCGGGTCTCGGGGGCGTACGGCGGGGTTGCGGGCAGGGGGCCGTGCCGATGGTCTCGCGGGCGCGGCCAGGACGGGTCAGCGGGCCGGCTTCAGGGGCAGCGCCGCGGCGATCCGGAAGCCGCCGCCGGGCCTCGGGCCGGTGTCGATCGTGCCGCCGACCATGGCGATCCGCTCCCGCATGCCGATCAGGCCCTGGCCGAGGCCGTCCGCCCCGCCAGCGCCGTTCTCGTAGTGCTCGCGCTGGGCGCCGCGGCCGTCGTCCTCGATGAGCATCCGCAGTTCGGCGTCGCCGTAGGTCAGCCGCACGGTGGCGCTCACGTCGGGGCCGCCGTGCTTGCGGGTGTTGGTCAGCGCCTCCTGCACGATGCGGTACGCGGTCAGCTCGACGCCGGAGGACAGCGGGCGCGGCCGGCCGGCCACCGCGAACTCCACCGGCAGGCCCGCGCCGCGCACCTGCTCGATCAGGTCGCCGAGCTGGTCGACGCCGGGCTGCGGCACGTACTCGCCGCCGCTGTCGTCGGAGGCGCGCAGCAGCCCGAGCAGTCGGCGCATCTCGGCCAGTGCCAGGCGGCCGGTCTGCGAGATCGTGCCGAGCGCCTGCTTGGCCTGGTCCGGAGAGGAGTCCAGCACGTAGGCCGCGCCGTCCGCCTGCACCACCATCACCGACACGTTGTGCGCGACCACGTCGTGCAGCTCACGCGCTATCCGGGCGCGCTCGGCGGCGACCGCGGCCTTGGCCTGCGCCTCCCTCTCGCGGTGCAGCCGCTCGGCGCGTTCCTCCAGCTGCGCGTAGTACGCCCTGCGGGTGCGCACGCTGTCGCCGATCACCCAGGCCAGCGCGAACGGGACGGTCAGGAAGACCACGCTGACGATCCGGTTGCCGCTGCTGTCGACGTTGGACGGCCAGCGCCAGTCGGCCAGCGCGGCCGCGCTCAGGGCGCCGAGGAGGGCGACCCGCGAGGCCCAGCGGGCTCCGCAGGACGCCACCGTGTAGACGATCATCAGCATCGCGAAGTCCGCGACGACCACCTGGGTGTCCAGCACCAGCTGGGCGACGCCCGCCGCGATGGCCAGCAGCAGCATCTTCTCCGGGTAGCGCCGGCGCAGCGCCCACACCAGGCACAGCAGCCCCGATGTCCCCGCCATGGCCAGCCGGTTCAGGCCGCCGTGCCCGCTCTCCTCCAGGACCTGGAGCGCCGACATGCCGAGCAGGATGACGGCCCAGAAGGAGTCGACCCCGGTCGGGTGTCTGCGGAGGAAGTCGTAGAGGCGCTGCACGTAACCCAGCGTAGGCACGGGTGGCGAGTACGGGGGTCAGCCGGTAGAGCGATCCTGCGCGGGGCGCGTACTCCCCAAGGTGGACGCCGGGTGGACCGCAGGCGCCGGGGGCCGGGGCGCAGGGCTCCGCCTTCGCCGAAGGCGGCGGGCCGGGCGCGTGTCCGCGGCGCCTACGGTGGAGCGGTGACGACGCGGTGGTGCGGGTGGCGGGAGGCCACCGAGCGGGCACTGTACGGGCCCGACGGCTTCTTCGTGACCCCTGACGGACCCGGTCCCGCCGGGCACTTCCGCACCTCGGTGCACGCCTCGCCGCTCTTCGCGGGCGCGGTCGCCCGGCTGCTGGAGCAGGTGGACGCGGCCCTCGGTCACCCGGACGGGCTGGCCCTGGTCGACGTGGGCGCCGGACGCGGTGAACTGCTGACCGGGGTACTGGCCCGGGTGCCGGAGGCGCTGGCCGCCCGGCTCGTCCCGTACGCGGTCGAGCGCGCGCCGCGCCCGGCCGGGGTCGAGCAGCGGGTGCGCTGGAGCGACCGGGTCCCGCGGGGCGTGCGCGGGCTGCTGTTCGCCAACGAGTGGCTGGACAACGTGCCCGTGGACGTCGCGGAGACCGGGGAGGACGGGGTGCCGCGGTACGTGGAGGTGTGCGAGGACGGCACCGAGCGGCCGGGCGCGGAGGTGGACGGCGCGGACGCGGCATGGCTGGCGCGCTGGTGGCCGATCGCCGGTGAGCCCGGGGCGCGCGCCGAGATCGGGCGGCCCCGCGACCTCGCCTGGGCGGCGGCGGCCGGGGAGCTGGCCGAGGGGCTGGCCGTCGCGGTGGACTACGCGCACGAACGCGGGGCCCGCCCACCGCTGGGCACGCTGACCGGCTTCCGCGGCGGGCGGGAGGTGCGGCCGGTGCCTAACGGCACGTGCGACCTGACCTGCCACGTCGCCCTGGACGCCTGCCGGGGCCCGGGCGCGGTCCTGCTCCCCCAGCGCGACGCGCTGCGCGCGCTGGGGGTGAGCGGGGCCAGGCCGCCGCTGGAGCTGGCCTCCCGCGACCCGGTGGGCTACGTGCGGGCGCTGGCCGCGGCGGGCGAGGCGGCCGAGCTGACCGCCCCCGGCGGGCTCGGCGCCTTCACCTGGCTCGCCCAGCCGGTGCGCGCCGAGCTGCCGCCCGCGCTGCGCGTGACCGGCCCGGGGGCACCGGGACCAGGGGCGGGCGGCGCGGGCTGAGAGACTGTGGGCATGACGGAGACGACGGTCGGCATCGGTGGGGCCGCCGAGGGCACCGACATGGTGCTCAACATCGGCCCGCAGCACCCCTCCACGCACGGCGTGCTGCGCCTGCGCCTGGTCCTGGACGGCGAGCGGATCCGCGAGGCCGAACCGGTCATCGGCTACATGCACCGGGGCGCGGAGAAGCTCTTCGAGGCCCGCGACTACCGGCAGATCATCATGCTGGCCAACCGGCACGACTGGCTGTCGGCCTTCTCCAACGAACTCGGCGTGGTGCTGGCCGTCGAGCGGATGCTCGGCATGGAGGTCCCCGAGCGCGCGGTGTGGACCCGCACCCTGCTCGCCGAGCTGAACCGGGTCCTCAACCACCTGATGTTCCTTGGCTCCTACCCGCTGGAACTCGGCGGCATCACCCCGGTCTTCCACGCGTTCCGGGAGCGCGAGGAGTTGCAGACCGTGATGGAGGAGATCTCCGGCGGCCGGATGCACTACATGTTCAACCGGGTCGGCGGCCTCAAGGAGGACCTGCCCGCCGGCTGGCTCGGCCGCGCCCGGCGGGCCGTCGCCGACGTGCGCTCCCGGATGGACGTCTTCGACCGGCTGGTGCTCGGCAACGAGATCTTCCGCGGCCGCACCCGCGGCGTCGGCGTCCTGGCCCCCGCGACCGTGCACGCCTACGGGGTCTCCGGGCCGATCGCCCGCGCCTGCGGTGTCGACTTCGACCTGCGCCGCGACGAGCCGTACCTCGCCTACGGCGAACTGGGCGACGTGCTGAAGGTGGTCACGCGGACCGACGGGGACTGCCTCGCGCGGTTCGAGTGCCTGCTGGAGCAGACGCACAACTCCCTGGAGCTGGCCGACGCCTGCCTGGACCGCCTGGAGCAGTTGCCGCCGGGCCCGGTCAACCAGCGACTGCCGAAGGTGCTGAAGGCCCCCGAGGGCACCACGTACGCCTGGACCGAGAACCCGCTCGGGATCAACGGCTACTACCTGGTCTCCAAGGGCGACAAGACGCCCTACCGGCTCAAGCTGCGCTCGGCGTCGTACAACAACATCCAGGCGCTCACCGAACTGCTGCCGGGCACCCTGGTCGCCGACATGGTGGCGATCCTCGGCTCGCTGTTCTTCGTCGTCGGCGACATCGACAAGTAGCGGCCCGCGGAAGGGACACGGCAGGAGGGGCGCGGCCACCGCGGCCTGCGCCCCTCCTGCCGTGCCGGTACGACGGCTACGAGTGGGCCCGCAGCACCGCCACGTCGATCTGCTCGGTCTCGTCGTGCGCGGTCAGGTCGATGACCGCCGCGTCCTTGTCGTCCCGCGCCGCGTCGGACTCCCGCTCGGCGCTCCTGCTGAGGGCGACGGCCTCGTCGCCGACCACGTCCGCCAGGTCGTCGGCGGCGGGCGTCTTGTGGACGCCGAAGAAGTCGAAGCCCCCCTGCGGCCTGCCCGCCGGGCGCTTGGGCTGCGCGTACGGCAGGACGGCGGCGGTCGCGACGGCCGCCGGGACGAGCCGGTGGTCGCGGGGCTCCTCGGCGGGTTCCCGGTCGCGGGCCTGACCGGAGGGGGCTTCCGCCTCCTGCCGGTCGGCCTTCTGGCGGGCGGCGTTGCGGCCGAAGTCGCGCAGCGCCTCGGCGGCCCTGCGGTAGGCGTCGGGGCCGACCGCCACGGTGGCCGGCATGTCGATCGCCTTCGGTGCGGCGGCGGCCTCGATGGCGAGGCGGCGGCGGCTCTCCAGCGCGCGGGCCCGCTCGCTCTCGGCGGTCGCGTACCGGCGCAGCAGCGCGGCGTGCTCCCCGCGCAGGCGGCCCATCTCGGCCCGCTTGGCGCGCAGTTCGCGCTCCAGGCGGTGCCGCAGCTCGCGGGACTCCTCGACGTCGCTCTCCAGCTCGGCTATGCGCTCGTCGGTGTGCCACTCGTCGCGCACCCGGGCGGCCTCCAGATCGGAGACCCGCTTGCCGGCGGCGCGGTCCCACTGGCGCAGCAGGACCGCTCCGGCGCACGCGGCGGCGGCCGCCGCCGCGACCAGCACGCGCAGCACCACGCCGTCGTCACCGGTGGGACTGAACCAGGCACCGACGGCGACGACCGAGGCGGACCCGGCGACCGTCAAAGGGGGAAGAAGCCGGTGCAGCGGCGGTGAATGGCGGTGTCGTCCACGTGGCATGGCTTGAAACTTAGCGTGGAAAAGGAGCCGGCGGGAGCCGACGGCCCGATTTCGCACAACCTGTTGTGTCACATACGGGATTGCGGGGCCCGATATACACGCAGGGCATTCACGCAAACACATTCCGCCCAACAAGAACGATCTTGCCGGGCCCCGCTCTCGATCACTCGGCTCTCCCGGTCGCTCAGCTGCCGAGCAGGCCCTTCGACTTCAGATACGCGTCGGCGACGTCGGAGGGCTTCTCGCGGTCCGCGTCGACCTGCTTGTCCAACTGGGTCAGGTCGGCGGTGGTGAGGACCTTCGTCAGCTTGTCCAGCGCGTCGGCGACGCCCGCGGACCCGGCGTGCGCGGCGTTGACCACCGGCAGCACGTAGTCGGCGTTCTGCAGGTGCTTGTCGTCGGTGAGCAGCACCAGGCCGAACTGGTCCAGCGTCGCGTCGGTGGTGGTGGTCAGCACCAGCTGGTCGGTGCCGTCCTTGACCGCCTGCTTGGACTGCGGGGTGCCCACGCCCTTGGGGTCGATGCCGGTGACGTCGATGCCGTAGCTCTTCTTCAGCCCCGGCTCGCAGTACGGCCGGTCCGGGCACTCGTCGCCGGCCGCCAGCTTCACCTTCAGGCCCGACTTGCCCAGGTCGGAGAGGGTCTTGAGGTGGTGCTGGGTGGCGAAGGCCTTCGAGACCGCGAACGCGTTCTGGTCCACCGCCTGGCCGGCGGGCAGCACCTTCAGGCCGCGCGGGGTGGCGAGTTTCGTCAGTGCCGCCACCGTGGAGGCCACGTCGGGAGAGGCGACGGGACGCGCGGAGGCGCCGTTCACCTTCTGGTTGAGGAATTCCGCGAGAGTCGCCGCGTACTCCGGAACGACGTCGATCTGGCCCTTCTCCAGAGCCGGTTCATAAAGCTCGCGGTTCTGCACCGTCTTGACGGAGGTGGCGTAACCGGCGTTCGACAGCAGCTTCGCGTACAACTGCGCCAGCACTTCGCTTTCGGTGAATCCGGCGGATCCTATGACCAGCGATCCCTTGCCGCCGCCGGACGCCGAGGCGGAACCGCCCTTGTCCTCCAGCGACTTGCCGCCGCACGCGGACAGCGACGCGGCCAGGACCGCCGCCACCGACACCGCGCCCACGGCACGCACGCCGCGCAGGCCCTTGTTCATTCGGTCACCCATCTCTTCGACATTCCACGGGAATTGACTCCTGCGCGACGTGAGCGGCGCTGGTGGCGCAGCGGATCGCCGAACCGCGCCACCCCCGCGAAGACCGCCTCGACCAACAGCGCCAGCGCCGCGACCAGCACCGCGCCGCCCACCACCTGGTAGGTGTGCTGCTGGGCGAAGCCCGCGGTGATCAGCCGGCCCAGACCGCCGCCGCCCGGCAGCGCGGCGAGGGTGGCGGTGGCGACGATCTGCACGGCGGCGGTGCGCACCCCGGTCATGATCAGCGGGAAGGCCAGCGGCAGTTCGACCCGCAGCAGTATCCGGGTGCCGGTCATGCCCATCCCGCGCGCCGACTCCACGACGTCGCGGTCGACCTCGGTCATCCCCACGTAGGCGTTGGTCAGCAGCGGCGGCACGGCGAACAGCACCAGCGCGATCACCGTCGGCCACTGCCCGTACCGCCCCAGCGGGCTGAGCACCAGCAGCACCAGCACCGCGAAGGTGGGCACCGCGCGGCCGACGTTGGACAGGTTGATCGCCAGCGTGCCGCCGCGCCGCAGGTGGCCCAGGACCAGGGCGACCGGCAGCGCCAGCGCGCAACTGACCGCCAGGCACACGACGGTGAGGTAGACGTGCTCGCCCAGCCGGTGCCAGATGCCGTCGCCGCCGGACCAACTGGCGCCGGTGGTGAGCCAGTCCCACGCCTGACCGATCGCGTCCATCAGGCCGCCGCCTCTCCGGTACGGGCTCGGGAGGCGCGGGCGGAGCGGGCCGTGCGCCGCGTGCGCGTCCAGGGCGTCAGCAGCCGCTGCACACCGAGCAGCAGCAGGTCGGCGGCGACCGCGAGCACCACGCAGATCGCCGAGGCGGTCAGCACCTCCGCCTTGAACAGGGTGTTCATGCCGTCGTAGATGAGGTTGCCCAGGCCGCCGTAGCCGACGATGGCGCCGACCGTGGTGAGCGAGACCGCGGAGACGGTGGCGATGCGCAGTCCCGCCATCACCGTGGGCAGCGCGAGCGGCAGTTCGACCCGCAGCAGCAGGCGCAGCGGCCCGTAGCCCATGCCGCGCGCCGCCTCCCGGGCGTCCTCTGGCACCGCCTGGAGTCCCGCGAGGATGTTGCGCACCAAGATGGTGAGCGAGTAGAGCACCAGGCCGGTCACCACCACCGAGGCGGAGATCCCGAAGACCGGCAGCAGCAGCGAGTACATCGCGAGCGAGGGGATCGTGTAGAGCACGGTGGTGAAGCCCAGCACGGGCCCGGCGACCGGTTTCCAGCGCCGCGCGACCAGCGCCAGCGGGAAGGCCACCACCAGCGCGAGCGCCACCGAGACCCCGGTGATCCACAGGTGCTGGAGGGTCGCCGCGGTCAGGTCGTGCGCGCGGGTGCGCACGTACTCACCGCAGATCCAGTCGTTGGCCACCAGGCAGTTGTCCGCCGCCATCGCGCACCTCCCCCGTCCCGTCCGTTTCTCCGAGTGCTCCGCGAGCCTAACCCGGGGCACCGACAACCGGGCCGGACCGCCACATCCCGGCAACACGGCCTTCACATCCGGGCGGCAGGGTACGGTCGGGGCACCGGCAGACCTACGGTCGGGGCACCCGCAGACCGCGAGCAACGAGGGCGCATGATCCGTTTCGAGCACGTCACCAAGCGCTACCCGGACGGCACCACCGCCGTGGACGACCTGTCGTTCGAGGTCGCCGAGGGCGAGCTGGTCACCCTCGTGGGCCCGTCCGGCTGCGGCAAGACGACGACGATGAAGATGGTCAACCGGCTGATCGAGCCGAGCGAGGGCCGCATCCTGGTCGACGGCGAGGACATCGCCGGCGTCGACCCGGTGAAGCTGCGCCGCCGCATCGGCTACGTCATCCAGCAGGTGGGCCTGTTCCCGCACAAGACCGTGCTGGAGAACACCGCGACCGTGCCGCACCTGCTGGGCTGGTCGCGGCGCAAGGCCCGCGAGCGCGCGGCGGAGCTGCTGGACCTGGTCGGCCTCGACCCGGCCGTCCACGGCGACCGCTACCCCGATCAGCTCTCCGGCGGCCAGCGCCAGCGCGTCGGCGTGGCCCGGGCGCTCGCCGCGGACCCGCCGGTGCTGCTGATGGACGAGCCGTTCGGCGCGGTCGACCCGGTGGTGCGCGACCACCTGCAAAGCGAGTTCCTCCGTCTTCAGCGGCAGGTCCGCAAGACGGTGCTGTTCGTCACCCACGACATCGAGGAGGCCGTGCGGCTCGGCGACCGCATGGCGGTCTACGGCGCCGGGCGCGTCGAGCAGTTCGACACCCCGGCCACGGTGCTGGGCGCCCCCGCGTCGCCGTACGTCGCCGACTTCGTCGGCTCCGACCGCGGGCTCAAGCGGCTGTCGGTGACCGCGATCGGCGAGGACGACCTGGAGCAGCCTCCGGTGGTGCGGCTGGACGACACGGTGGACGCCGCGGCCGTGACGCTGGCGGCACAGGACGCGCGGTGGGCGGTCGTGCTGGACGAGGGCGGCGCGCTGCACGGCTGGGTGGCCCGCGAGGCGCTGGCGGACGGCGCGGCGGTGCGCGACCACGCCCGGCGGATGGAGGCGTGGCTGCCGCTGGGCGCGTCGCTCAAGCAGGCGTTCAGCGTGATGCTCCAGCACGACGCGGGCTGGGTCGCCGTCCTCGACGAGGACGAGCGCTTCCGCGGCGTCCTGACCCCCGCGGGGCTGCACGAGGCGCTGCGGCGGTCGGTCTCCGGGGCCGAGGAGCTGGAGTCGGTCGCGGGCTCGTGAGCCGAGCCGGGCCGCCGGCCCGCCTCACGCCTTCGTCGCGTCTCACGCCTTCGTCGCGTTGCCCGGGCCCTGGTCCTCGTCGTCCGGGAGCTTGCAGACGCGTTCCATGAAGACCGCCGCGACGACCACCGCCGCGCCCGCGACCACCGCGAAGCCCGCGTAGACCGCCTGGTCGCGGCGGGCGGGGACGGACAGCTGGGAGGCGACCAGGTAGACGCACACGCCGCCGTAGACGCCGGCGACCAGCGCCGCGACCAGGGCGCTCGCCTGGCCGAAGACGACCGCGCGGGCGGCCAGCAGCGGATCGACCCCCTTGGCGTCCGGCTCGCGGTCGCGCTGGGCCCGCAGCCGGGCGCGCAGGCTCAGCGCCGTGCCGAGGATGACGACGGCGATCAGCGCCAGCACGATGGGCGCGGCGACCGGCACGCCGGGCAGCACGCCGACCGCGTTCCACAGCCGGGCCGCCGCCCAGGCCAGCACGCCGGCCACCACGAACAGCCCGATGAGCACCCGGAACCGCAGCTGCTTCACGAAGTCTCCTCCACACGTCGCCGCCGAAGCGGCAACGTCTACTCCGGGAGCCGGAGTTCCACGTCCTCGCGCTCCCGTACGTCGGATGCGTCCAGCCCCGCCAGCAGCTCGGTGACCGGACCGCGGCCCGGCAGCTGAGCCTGCGGGTCCACGTCGTGCCACGGTACGAGGACGAAGGCGCGCTCGTGCGCACGCGGGTGCGGCAGGGTCAGCTCCGGGTCCTCGCTGACCACGTCCTGGTACGCGACGATGTCCACGTCGATGGTGCGCGGGCCCCAGCGCTCGTCGCGCACCCGGTAGAACGCCTCCTCGATGGCGTGGGCGCGCTCCAGCAGGGACGACGGCGGCAGCGTCGTCTTCAGCAGCACGATCGCGTTGAGGTAGTTCGGCTGGGTGCCGGGCTCGACGCCCCACGGCTCGGTCTCGTACACCGGCGAGACCGCCTTGACCCGCAGACCCGGGGTGTCCGCGAGCGCGTCCACCGCGCCCTGGAGGGTCTCCAGCCGGTTGCCGAGGTTGCCGCCGATGGAGACCACGGCCCATTTGGGGTTGCTCAGCGTGCTGTCGGCCGCGTCGACCCGCTCCTCGACGGAGGCGGGGACCGGCTGCACGGTCGGGTCGGAACTCACGGGCGCCTCCTGAGGATGGTGATGGACACGTCGTCGAACGGGACGGTGATCGGGGCGTCCGGCTTGTGCACGGTCACCTCGACCTCCCGCACCACCTCGTGCGTGAAGCACTGGTCGGCGATGCGCTGGGCGAGCGTCTCGATCAGGTTGACCGGCTCGCCCGCCACGACGGCGGTCACCTGCTCCGCCACGATGCCGTAGTGGACGGTCCTGGTCAGGTCGTCCCCGGCGGCGGCCTCGGTGGTGTCGAGGCCGAGCACGAGGTCGACCAGGAAGGTCTGGCCCTCCTCCCGCTCCCGGGGAAAGACCCCGTGGTGCCCACGGGCCTTCAGGCCGCGCAGCGCGACGCGATCCACGAGACATCCTCCTGCTGGTCGAGACGTACGGGCGCCGTCCCGCCTCCGTCTGGAGGGCCGCCCTGCCGAAAGCTACGAGCCGAATCTACCTTCGGGCACCGACAGCCCGTTCCCACGGGGGTCCCCGGTGGACGCGCCCCTACCCTGCGTGCCGGGCTCGCACTCCCCTGCGGCCGCATTGTTGGCTCGATCGTGTGCACGGCGTTGACCTGGCTGACGGCCCGTCACCCGCCGGGCGGCTCAGGCGGACTCGTCCGGGCCCTGCGGGTACCCCCCGGCGGTACCGGTCCCGCCGTCCTCCTCCTCGGGGCCGTCGGACAGCACAGGCGATCCATGGTGGGACCACAGCCGCCAGCCCGCCGGTGTGCGGCGGAACACATTCGTGGCCACCACCAGACCGCCCACCAGGTCCCCGGCCGACCCGTCCTCCTGTGCGGGACCGCCGCTGAGGATGTTCTCGCTGCACGTCACGATCGCGGTGCCGTCCGCCGACGCGATCTCCACGTCGGTCAGGAAGAACTGCATGTAGTCGGTGTTCGCCATGATCAGCGCGTACGAGCGCAGCACGTGACCGCGCCCGCGCAGCACCGGCCAGCCCGGGTGCACCACGCTGACCGACTCGCCCTGCTCACCGTCGAGCAGCAGCTCCCCGAGGGCCTCCAGGTCACCGGCCTCCACCGCGTCGTAGAACGCCTGGTTGGCGCGCTCGACCGCCTCCCGCTCGGCCCGCGCCGCGCCGCCGTCCGCACCCCCCGCGCCGGCCGCCGTCACGTCGCCGCCTCGACCGCCCGGGCCACCCGCACCGCGTCGGCGGTCGGCCGCACCTGGTGCACCCGCACCGCCCAGGCCCCCTCGCGGGCCGCGATCGCGGAGACCGCGGCGGTCGCCGCGTCCCGCTCCCGCGCGGGCGGCGGATCGCCCTCGCCACCGGCCAGCACCCGGCCGAGGAACCGCTTGCGGGAGGCGGCGACCAGCAGCGGACGGCCCAGCGCACGCAACCGGTCGAGGTGCGCGACGAGCGCCAGGTCGTGATCGGCGTCCTTGGCGAAGCCCAGGCCCGGGTCGATCACCACGCGCTCGGGGTCGACACCCGCCGCGACCACCGCGTCCAGCCGCGCCCGCAACTCGTCGACGACCTCGGCCACCACGTCGCCGTAGACCGCGCGGGAGTTCATGTCGATGCTCGCGCCGCGCCAGTGCATCACCACGAACGGGACGCGGGCCTGCGCCGCCACGGAGAGCATCGCCGGGTCGGCCAGGCCGCCGCTGACGTCATTGACCAGCCGGGCGCCCGCCTCGACGGCCCGCTCCGCCACCGACGCCCGCATGGTGTCCACGCTGACCACCGCACCGGCCGCGGCCAGCTCCCGCACCACCGGGATCACCCGGCGCAGCTCCTCGGGCTCGTCGACCCTGCGGGCGCCGGGGCGGGTGGACTCGCCGCCGACGTCGACCAGGTCCGCGCCGGCGGCGATCAGGTCCAGGCCGTGCTTGACGGCACGCTCCGCGTCGAACCACAGCCCGCCGTCGCTGAACGAGTCGGGCGTGACGTTCACCACGCCCATCACCGCGCAGCGGTCCCAATCGGGCAGACCCGCCACCCGGCCTCGCAACGTACTCATACCCAAAGCGTAGGCGGTGCGCGGCGGGCCGAGGCCGGTCAGGCGGCCTTACGGCCGAGCGGGGTCACTCGCTTGTCCTGCGGATGCGCGCACTCCTGTTGGCGCGGCTCCCGGCTGACACCGGGAATCCAGCGGCGCACCCGGGCGGGCAGCTCCAGGGTGATGAAGGCCTCCGCCTGCATCACCGCGAAGCCGATCCTGGGCAGGTCGCGGTTGTTGGGGAAGACCATGAACCGCGGCTCCCAGACGGGCTGGAACTTCGCGTTGAACTTGTACAGCGACTCGATCTGGAACCAGCGGGAGAGGAAGACCAGAAGGCCGCGCCAGAAACGCAGCACCGGGCCGGCGCCGATCCGCTCGCCGCGGGCCAGCGCCGAGCGGAACATCGCGAAGTTCAGCGACACCCGCGTGATGCCCATCTCGGGTGCGTTGCTGAGCGCGTGCACGATCAGCAGCTCGTTCATCCCCGCGTCGGCCGAGCGGTCGCGGCGCATCAGCTCCAGCGAGATGCCGTCCTTGCCCCACGGCACGAAGTGCAGCACGGCCTTGAGGTCGCCGTGCGGCGAGGGGTCGTTCTCCTCGGTCTTGTGCGCGGTGACGACCACGCAGTCGCCGTCCTCCGGGTCGCCGAAGCGGCCCAGCGCCATCGAGAAGCCGCGCTCGGTGTCGGTGCCGCGCCAGTCGGCCGCCGCCGAGCGGATCCGGGCCCGCTCCTCCTCGGTCAGCTCGCTCACCCGGCGCATGCGGCAGGTGTAGCCGTTGCGCTCGACGCGCTTGACCATCTGCCGCACGTTGCGCATCGCCCGGCCGGACAGCGAGAAGGACCCGGTCTCCACGATCGCCTCGTCGCCCAGCTCCAGGGCGTCAAGACCGGTCTCGCGGGTCCACACCTCGCCGCCGGTCTCGCTGCACCCGACGACCGCCGGGATCCAGGCGTGCGCCCTGGCCTCGTCCATGAACCGCTCGATGGCGCCCGGCCAGGCCTCCACGTCGCCGATCGGGTCGCCGCTGGCGAGCATGACGCCGGAGATGACGCGGTAGGAGATGGCCGCCTTGCCGGTGGCGGAGAAGACGACCGACTTGTCGCGGCGCAGCGCGAAGTGGCCCAGCGAGTCACGCCGTCCGTGCTTGGCCAGCAGCCCCCGCAACCGCTCCTCGTCCTCCGCGCCCAGCACCGCGGTCGGGTGCTCCGGCCGCAGCACCAGGTACGCGGTGGTGAAGAGGATCAGGAAACCGAGGCCGCCCAGCGAGTAGCCGACCAGGTCGGCGGTGCGGTCCGAGGCGTAGTGCACCGGGCCGCCGAGGCCGAAGAGCCCGTAGAAGACCGTCTGGCACCGGTCGAGGAATCCCGGGTCGCCCATTTCCGACTTCGGGTGGGAACTGACGATCAGCAAACCGATGCCGAAACAGACGATGCTGAGCACCACGAAGTTGTAGACCGCGCGCCAGCGGGTACGAGGATCGGAGAGCGCCGCGAACTGCTCCCGATGGGTCAGCAAAGTGACGAACAGTCCGATCGAGAGCACGACGTCCACCGGGGACACGTGGTGGTGCAGCGCTTCCGCGGCCACCCCCGCCGGAAGCAGGACCACCGCCGCCGTCCAGGCACGTCGCTTGCGGCGCTTGAGGCCGTGGGCGAGCATCAGCAGCAGGAGGCCAACGATGATCGACGCGGCGGCCGCGATGCTGCTCACGGTGCCCGGCAGATACCCCGCCCAGGTGTGGATACGGCTGTGCCGGAACCGCGGAATGATGCCGTTGGCCAGGTTCAGCAGCCCGATCAGGGCGCACACCGTGCCCACCAGAGCGGGTGCCTTCGTCCCGGGTACGAGAACCACCCGGCGCTTCCGTGTGGCGGACGCCTCAGTCATCGATGCCGCCCTCTGACGGAACCCCTTTGAGGCAATCGGCATCTTTCTGTGCAGACATCGGTCTCCCAGCCCCGATAAGCGGATCTTGCGGCCCTGATACGCCCACGCGCTGCGTCAGGCGCCCTCTAGGACGTGAACACGGGCCCCGGGGTTCCACTCCCGGGCCAGGACGGCCGAACCACCGAACGGAAAGCGCCTCATGGGTCTCACCAGCAAAAAGCTCCTGGTCTTGGTCGTCGTCCTCGCGGTGGCCATGTTCTGCGCCACGATCTGGCTGTGGCCTCGGCTCTCCCGTACCGGAGTGAAGCCGGTGGCGGGCCGGGTCGGCCTGCTCTTCGGTGGCCAGCTGACGATCCTGGCGGCGCTGGGTCTGGCGATCAACTCGTACTTCGGCTTCTACTCCTCCTTCTCCGACCTGCTGGGCACCGACCAGGACCCCGGCCAGGTGGTGGACTACTCCTCCGGCGGCACCCCCGGCAAGCTCGGCCTGCAGCACCTGGGCCACGAGGCGGTCGGCGTGGCGGGCGGCGGCAACGCGGCGAAGGCCGGGCGGATCGACAAGGTGGAGATAAAGGGTGCGAAGACCGGCATCGTCACCCCGGCCTACGTCTACCTGCCCCCGCAGTACTTCCAGCCCGGCTTCAGCAAGGAGAACTTCCCGGCCGCGGTCATACTGACCGGCTACCCGGGCACCGCCGAGTCGCTGATCACCCGGATGAAGTACCCGCAGACGGCGACCGAGCACATCCAGAAGGGCAAGATGCAGCCCATGATCCTGGTCATGCTGCGGCCCTCGGTGGTGCCGCCGCGCGACACGGAGTGCATGGACGTCCCGAACGGCCCGCAGGTCGAGACCTTCTTCACCAAGGACCTGCGGCAGGCGATCTCGGCCAACTACCGGGTCGGCCCGAGCGCCCAGAACTGGGGCATCATGGGCGACTCCACCGGCGGGTACTGCGCGGTGAAGATGTCGATGCAGCACCCCGAGGCGTTCTCGGCGTCGGTCGCGCTGTCCGGCTACTACAGCACCCACAACGACCCGACCACCGGCGACCTGTTCGGCGGCAGCGCCCAGCTGAAGAACGAGAGCGACATGATGTGGTGGCTGAAGCACAAGCCGGCCCCCGACATCTGGACCCTGGTGACGACCAGCCGCAAGGGCGAGGGCAACTACAAGCAGACGCTGGCGTTCATCAAGGCGGTCAAGCAGCCGATGCAGGTCGCGTCGATCATCCTGCCGAGCGGCGGCCACAACTTCACCACGTGGAACCGTGAGCTGCCGGCCGCCCTCGACCAGCTGAGCCAGCACCTCACGCAGTGACCCCGGGCCCCGAAGCGGGGCGGCGATCCGTTCGCAGACAAAGCGGCCAGGAAGGCGACGCCTTCCTGGCCGCGGTGGTTTCCGGGGCCGGTCTGCCCTGGGGATCAGCGGGCCAGTATCAGGCTCATCGCCTCGGCCCGGGTGGCCGCGTGCCGCAGCTGGCCGCGCACCGCCGAGGTGGTGGTCTTGGCACCGGGCTTGCGGATGCCGCGCATCGACATGCACATGTGCTCGCACTCCACCACGACGATCACGCCGCGCGGCTCCAGGATCTCCATCAGGGAGTCGGCGATCTGCGTGGTGAGCCGCTCCTGCACCTGCGGGCGGCGGGCGTAGACGTCCACCAGCCGGGCCAGCTTGGACAGGCCGGTGATCTTGCCGGAGGTCGCCGGGATGTAGCCGATGTGCGCCACGCCGTGGAACGGCACGAGGTGGTGCTCGCAGGTGGAGTACACCTCGATGTCCTTCACCAGCACCATCTCGTCGTGCCCGAGGTCGAACGTGGTGGTCAGCACGTCCTCGGGGGACTGCCACAGGCCCGCGAAGATCTCCTTGTAGGCGCGGGCCACCCGGGCGGGGGTGTCGCGCAGGCCCTCGCGGTCGGGGTCCTCGCCCACCGCGATGAGCAGTTCCCGGACCGCGTTCTCGGCCCGCTTCTCGTCGAACTCGCCGGCAGGGCCGACGCCGTCCAGCGTCACCGGGTCGGTCATATGAGCCTCGTTCCTTTACAGCGTGCGCGCGCACGTGCGAAAAGCCGCGCCCCCCAGGCTAGAACCCTGGGGGGCACGGCGTTCATTCCGGGGGCGGACCAGGCCGCCCGGGCGTCAGCTGTCGCCGTTGCCCGAGTCCTCCGGCAGCTCGACCGCGTCGGCCGGCTTCTTGACCGTGGAGACCGACGGCGGGGTGGCGCCGTTGGCGGTCGTCGCACCGTTGGTCAGGGCCAGCTCCCGCGGGGAGAGCACCGCCGGACGGGTCGAGGGCGTCCGCCGGGAGGAGCCGGTCCAGGCCGGACGCGGCGGGCGCTTGACGACCGGCTTGAAGATCTCGGCGATCTCCTCCTTGTTCAGCGTCTCCTTCTCCAGGAGGGCCAGAACGAGGTTGTCGAGGACGTCGCGGTTCTCGACCAGGATCTCCCACGCCTCGTTGTGCGCGGTCTCGATGAGCTTCTTGACCTCTTCGTCGACCAGTCCGGCGACCTCTTCCGAGTAGTCGCGCTGGTGAGCCATCTCACGGCCGAGGAACGGCTCGGAGTTGTCCTGGCCGAACTTGATCGCGCCCAGTCGCTCGGTCATGCCGTACTGCGTGACCATCGCGCGGGCCGTCGCGGTCGCCTTCTCGATGTCGTTGGCCGCGCCCGTGGTCGGGTCGTGGAAGACCAGTTCCTCGGCGGCGCGCCCGCCCAGCATGTACGCGAGCTGGTCGAGCATCTCGTTGCGCGTCGTGGAGTACTTGTCCTCGTCGGGCAGGACCATGGTGTAGCCGAGCGCCCGGCCGCGCGACAGGATGGTGATCTTGTGCACCGGGTCGCTGTTCGGAGAGGCCGCCGCGACCAGGGCATGACCGCCCTCGTGGTACGCGGTGATCTTCTTCTCCTTCTCCGACATGATCCGGGTGCGCTTCTGCGGACCCGCGACCACGCGGTCGATCGCCTCGTCCAGGAAGCCGTTGTCGATCAGCTTCTTGCTGCTGCGGGCGGTCAGCAGGGCCGCCTCGTTGAGCACGTTGGCCAGGTCGGCGCCGGTGAAGCCGGGGGTGCGGCGGGCGACGGCCTGCAGGTCGACGTCCGGGGCGACCGGCTTGCCCTTCTGGTGGACCTTGAGGATCTCCAGGCGGCCCTGGAGGTCGGGGCGGTCCACCGCGATCTGGCGGTCGAAGCGGCCCGGACGCAGCAGCGCCGGGTCGAGGATGTCCGGCCGGTTGGTCGCGGCGATCAGGATCACGCCGCCCTTGACGTCGAAGCCGTCCATCTCGACCAGCAGCTGGTTGAGCGTCTGCTCGCGCTCGTCGTGGCCGCCGCCGAGGCCCGCGCCGCGGTGCCGGCCGACGGCGTCGATCTCGTCGACGAAGACGATGGCCGGGGCGTTCGCCTTGGCCTGCTCGAACAGGTCGCGGACCCGGGAGGCGCCGACGCCGACGAACATCTCGACGAAGTCGGAACCGGAGATCGAGTAGAACGGCACGCCCGCCTCACCCGCGACGGCGCGGGCCAGCAGCGTCTTGCCGGTGCCGGGCGGGCCGTAGAGCAGGACGCCCTTGGGGATCTTGGCGCCGACGGCCTGGAACTTGGCGGGCTCCTGGAGGAACTCCTTGATCTCCTGGAGCTCCTCGACCGCCTCGTCCGCGCCGGCGACGTCGGTGAACGTGGTCTTCGGGGTGTCCTTGGTGATCAGCTTGGCCTTGGACTTCCCGAAGTTCATCACCCGGGAGCCGCCGCCCTGCATCTGGTTCATCAGGAACAGGAAGACCACGACGATCAGCACGAACGGCAGCAGCGACAGCAGGATGCCGACGAACGGGTTCTGCTTCGACGGCGACACGGTGTAGCCGTCGGGCAGCTGGGTGCCGCCGCGCTGGTGGTCGCTGATCTGCGTCTGGAGCTTGTTGATGACCTCGGTCGCCTGCTGCGAGGTCGCGTAGCTGGCCTGGATCTTGCTGCCCAGGTCCTTGCCGTCGACCTTCGCGCCCGACTTGAGCTGGACCTGGATGGTCTGCGAATCGCCGGTGGTGATCTTGGCCGACTGGGCCTGGCCCGAGTCGATCGCGGCGACGACCTGGCCGGTGTCCACTGTCTTGTAGCCGCCCGAGGAACCGACGACCTGCATCAAGACGACCACGGCGAGGACGGCCAGCACGATCCACATGACCGGCCCACGGAAGTAGCGTTTGACGTCCATCCATGCGGGGCGGCGACGCCCCGTCCCTCCTGCCACAGTGAGAGCACCACGGCCACTTTCCGGCCGCCGTGCGCTAGCTAGGTGTATGACCCGACCTTCGGACGGTACCTCAGCATTGTCACTCCAAGCTGCCGAGGACCGTTAACAAACCCCTCTTCCCTTGCTCCAACGGCGAGAAACCGCGTTCGGTTCCATCAGGGGCATCCGAATGGCGGCCCGCCGTTCGACCTGCGGCGTCAGCCGCTTGTCAGCCGCCGTAGACGTGCGGAGCGAGGGTGCCGACGAACGGGAGGTTGCGGTACTTCTCCGCGTAGTCCAGGCCGTAGCCGACGACGAACTCGTTGGGGATGTCGTAGCCGACGTACTTCACGTCGATGGCGACCTTGGCCGCCTCCGGCTTGCGCAGCAGGGTGCAGACCTGGAGCGAGGCCGGGCCGCGGGAGCTGAGGTTGGACAGCAGCCAGGACAGCGTCAGGCCGGAGTCGATGATGTCCTCGACGATCAGGACGTCGCGGCCCGCGATGTCGGTGTCCAGGTCCTTGAGGATGCGGACCACGCCGGAGGACTTGGTGCCCGCCCCGTACGAGGAGACCGCCATCCAGTCCATGGTCACCGGGGTGGACAGCGCCCGGGCCAGGTCCGCCATCACCATGACGGCGCCCTTGAGGACACCGACGATCAGCAGGTCCTTGCCCTGGTAGTCCCGGTCGATCTCAGCCGCCAGCTCGGCGAGCTTGGCATCGATCTCTTCCTTGCTGATGAGCACCTTCTCCAGGTCGGTGCCCATGTCCTTCTCGTTCACCCGCGCTACTTCCTGCAAGGCCTGCCGGCTCGGAACGTCGATCAGTCATTCGGCTGCGGTTGCGCGCCGGAAGACCAGTCTGCCATCCGACCGGCGGGCCTCGACGCCCCCGGGCAGGTTGATGGGGCCCTGACCACGCCAGTCGGTGACCAGGCGGTCGGTTTCCTCCACGTGCCGTGCGAACAGCGATCCGGCGGGACTGCCCGCGCCCACCGCGGCCGACCGCAGCACCCGGCGGCGCACCGCGGCGGGCAGTAGGGCCAGCCGGTCGACGGCGAGCGCGCCGTCCGGGTCGCCGTCGACCGCCGCGTCCCGTCCGGCGCAGGCGGCCCACTGGTCGAGGGCGTCGGCGTCGTCGCGGAAGAGCTGGGCGGTGCGGGCCAGCGAGGCGACCACCCCGCGGCCGAGCGACTTCTCCAGCACCGGCAGCGCCTCGTGCCGCACCCGGGCCCGGGTGTAGGCGGGGTCGGCGTTGTGCGGGTCCTCCCACACGTCGATGCCCTGCGCCAGGCAGGCCTTGCGGGTGGTGTCGCGGTCCAGCAGCAGGAAGGGGCGCCGGTAGCGTCCGCCGGGCCCGGAGACGGCGGCCATGCCGGACAGTGAGCGGGTTCCGGAGCCGCGGGCGAGGCCGAGGAGAACGGTTTCCGCCTGGTCGTCCCGGGTGTGGCCGAGCAGGACCGCGGTCGCGCCCAGGTCGCGGGCGGTGCGCTCCAGCGCCGCGTAGCGGGCGTCGCGGGCGGCGGCCTCGGGACCGCCCTGGCGGCCGACGGTGACGCCGACCGCCTCGACCGGGTCGAGGCCCAGGTCGCGCAGGCGGGCGGCGACGTCCAGCGCGCGGGCGGCGGAGCCCGCCTGTAGGCCGTGGTCGATGGTGACGGCGCCGGCCCGTACGCCCAGTTTGCGGGCCTCGAAGGCGAGGGCGGAGGCGAGCGCCATGGAGTCGGCGCCTCCGCTGCATGCGGCGAGGACGAGGGGGACGGGCCGCGGATCGCGGCGCAGCGCGTCGGGGACGCCGGAGCGGTCGAGGGCGGCGGCCTGGCGGACGGCGGAAGCGGCGGACGCACCGGCGCGCAGGGCGCTCTCGCGGCGCCCGCCGGGCAGTCCCGCGCCCCGGACCGGCTGGACGGGGCCGCCGCAGGGAACGGTGTCGGGGGTGGTGCGGGGCCGGCCGGCCGCGGTGGCGGCGGTGTCGGCGGCCAGGTCTTCGGTGAGCGCGTCGTGCAGTACGTCGTGCAGTACGCGGCGGACCGCCAGGCGTATCGCGGCGACCGCGGGGTGGGGACCCATGTCCAAATCCCTCCTGGAGACCCAGTTCCTCCACGGGGACGAGCGGGGAGGCGATAGGGTGCAATGACGGAGCGTAGCTAGATGGTGACAGATGTCAGCCTGTACCCGAGCATCGCACGCCTACCCATCGGCCATGGTCCCTCGGACGGGTGAAAGCTGGGGCGCTCCGGGCTCACGCGTCCCCGTGCCGGTGCACCCTCGCGATCCAGTCCGCCGGTTTGGCGATCTCCGCCTTGGTCGGAAGGGTGTTGGGCGAGGTCCACACGCGGTTGAAGCCGTCCATGCCGACCTCGTCGACGACCGCGCGCACGAAGCGCTCGCCGTCGCGGTACTGGCGCAGCTTGGCGTCGAGGCCGAGCAGCTTGCGCAGCGCCTGGTCGAGGCGGCCCGCGCCGGAGGCCCGGCGCTTGGAGAACTTCTCCCGGATCTCGGCGACCGAGGGCACGACCGCGGGGCCGACCCCGTCCATCACGTAGTCGGCGTGGCCCTCCAGCAGCGACATCACGGCGGTCAGCCGGGCGAGGATCTCGCGCTGGGCCGGGGTCTGGACGATCTCCAGCATGCTCAGGTTCTCGCGGCCCTCGCCGCCCTCGCCGTCCTCCTCGGGCCGGGAGCCGCCGACCACCGACTGGGCGGCCTGCCGTACGCGTTCGAGCAGGGTGGCCGGGTCGATGTCGGTCTGGGCCAGGAACTCCTGGATCTCCGCCTCGATGTGGTCGCGCAGCCACGGCACGGCGGTGAACTGGGTGCGGTGGGTCTCCTCGTGCAGGCACACCCACAGCCTGAAGTCGTGCGGGTCGACGTCGAGTTCGCGTTCGACGTGCACGATGTTCGGCGCGACCAGCAGCAGGCGTCCGGTGCGGCGCTCGCCGGGTCCCGGGGTGGCGGGTCCCGCGGGCAGGTCGCGGGTGGCCGGGGCGAACGTCTCGTACTGCCCGAGCACCCGGGAGGACATGAACGACAGCAGGGCGCCCACCTCGACGCCGGTGACCTTGCCGCCGACGGTGCTGAGCACGGCGCCGCCCGGCAGCACGGAGCGGCGGGCGGCCATCTTCTCCAGCAGCGGCTTGAGGATCTCGCGGAACCCGGCGATGTTGGCCTTGATCCAGCCCGCCCGGTCCACCACCAGCACGGGCGTCCCGTTGTCCGCCGCGCCGTCCTCGGCCGGCTCGCCGGGGCCGTACATCCTGGTGAAGGCGCGGACGTGTTCCTCGGAGGACTTGGCGTGCGCGCGCAGTTCGGTCACCACCGCGCGGGCCTCCTCGCGGCTGACCTCCGGGCCGGGCCGCGCGAGCCGGGTGGCGGTCGCCACCGCGAGGTTCCAGTCGACCATCCCAGGAGATGCGGACCCACCGATGCTCGTCATGGCTTCACCGTACGTGCAGTGGCGCGCGTTTGGACGGCCCGGCGCCGGTTTCAGGGTTTTCCCGGGGTACGGACGCGGGCCGGGGCGTCCCTAGCGGCAGCCGCAGCCGGCGACCGCCGAGGCGAGCCGGTCCAGCGCGCCCTGGGCGGCGTCCGGGTCGGTGGTGCCGGAGGTCATGAAGGCGAAGACCAGCAGCCGTCCATCGCCGTCCACCACGGTGCCGGCGAGGGTGTTGACGCCGGTGAGGGTGCCGGTCTTGGCGCGCACCAGGCCGGCCGCGGAGGAGGGCGGGCCGCCGGCCGCGGCGGTGTCGCCCTCGCCGGACTGGAAGCGGTCGGCCAGCGTGCCGGTGAACCCGGCGACCGGCAGACCGCTCAGGACGGAGCGCAGTTCGGGGTGGGCCGGGCTCGCGGAGTCGAGCAGCAGGTGGGCGAGGAGGTCGGGGGTGAGCCGGTCGTCGCGGTCCAGGCCGCTGCCGTCGTCGAACACGGTGCCGGCCAGCGGCATGCGCAGCCGGGTCAGCTGCTCGCGGATCGCCTGCGCTCCCCCGGTGAAGCTGACGGGGGTCCCGGTGCCGAGGGCGGCCTGACGGGCGAGCGCCTCGGCGATGTCGTTGTCGCTGTTGGTCAGCATGCGTTCGACCAGCGCGGACAGCGGCATCGACAGCACCTGCGCGAGCGGCGCGTGCGTCCCGGCGGGTGCGGAGCCCGGCTTCACCTGGCCGCGGACGGTGATCCCGTCGCGTCCCAGCAGCGTCGCGAAGGTCCGCGCGGCGGAGGCGGCGGGGTCGGCCTGGCGGGGGGCGTCCTCGGTGGAGGCCGGGTCGGTCCTGCCCTCGTCGGCCATCAGCGCGGTGACCGGGGCGATGTTGTCGTTGACACCGATGGGGTGCAGGAGCGGGCCGGTGTAGAGCGAGGTGTCGTAGGTGAGCGTGACCTCGGTGGTGCGGCGGGCCCGCAGCGCCTTGGCGGTGTCGGCGGCGAGGGTGACGAGGGAGGCCGGGGTGGCGTCGGGGTCGGCGCCTGCCGGGGTGGGGCTCGCGGTCAGCGTGGGGTCGCCGCCGCCGACCAGCACGATCGCGCCGGGTCCCGCGCCGGGCAGCACGCGGGTGGCGATGCGGTGGCCGGGGCCGAGGGCCTCCAGGGCGGCGGTGGCGGTGGCGATCTTGGTGGTGGAGGCGGGGGCGGACGCCGTGTCCTGGTCGTGCCCGTACAGCAGGCGTCCGGTGCCCGCGTCGAGGACGGCGCCGGTGCGGGTGCCGCCGAGGGCGGGGTCGTCGAAGAGCGGGCCTGTCGCGTCGGCCAGGCCCTGCGTGGTGGGCGCGGGGACGTCGGGGCCGGCGGGCGCCGGTCCGGCCGACGTGGTCCCGGCGTCGAGGCCGGTGAGCACCGGTGGGGCGGCGGCGGAGGGCAGGGCGAGTCCCGGCGGCGGGCCGGGGCGGCGTATGCCGTCGCGGCGGTCGGCGGCGCGGCGCTCGGCGGTGCGCTGGCCCGACTGCCAGGGGCCCGCGGCGGCGACCGACGCGAGCGCCACCGCCAGACCCGCCCCGGCCGCGGTCACCACGAGCCTGCGGACCGCCGTGGCCTCGGTCTTCTCCACCCCGACCAGCCCCTTTCGCCAGCACACACCTGCGTGAGGGACACTTAATCACCCGAAGTATGTGCTGATCATCGCTGTCGATGGAGGAGTCTTGGAGTTCGACGTCACGATCGAGATCCCGAAGGGTTCGCGCAACAAGTACGAGGTGGACCACGAGACCGGTCGTATCCGCCTGGACCGCAGGCTCTTCACGTCCACCAGCTACCCGGCCGACTACGGCTTCGTGGAGAACACGCTGGGTGAGGACGGGGACCCGCTGGACGCGCTGGTCCTGCTGGACGAGCCGACGTTCCCGGGCTGCCTGATCAAGTGCCGTGCCATCGGCATGTTCCGGATGACCGACGAGGCGGGCGGCGACGACAAGCTGCTGTGCGTCCCGGCCTCCGACCCGCGTATGGAGCACCTGCGCGACATCCACCACGTCAGCGAGTTCGACCGCCTGGAGATCCAGCACTTCTTCGAGGTCTACAAGGACCTGGAGCCGGGCAAGTCGGTCGAGGGTGCCGACTGGGTGGGCCGTGCCGAGGCCGAGGCCGAGGTGGAGGCGTCCATAAAGCGTCTCGAGGCGGCGGGCGGCCACTGAGCCGTGCGCCCCGGTGGCGTGACGCCCCGAGGTGACGACGAGGACCCCGGACCAATGCGGTCCGGGGTCCTCGCGTTCGGGCGCTTCGTCGCGGCCGTACGGGTCAGAAGCCGCGGGTGCGCTTGGCCGCGCGGCGGGCCTGGCCGCCGATCGGGACCTTGACCATCATCCGCAGCAGCTCGCCGCCGAGGTTGACGCCGATGGCGATGGCCAGCGCCAGGGCGACCGCCTTGGCCAGCGAGGCGACGCCGAGGTCCTGGCGGCCCTGGGTGAAGGCGAGCAGCCCGAAGTAGGTCGCGCTGCCCGGCAGCAACGGGCCGATGGCGGCGGTGACGTAGGGCAGGGCCGAGGCGTGCTCGTAGCGGGCGAGCAGTTGGCCGAAGACGCCGACCATCCCGGCGGCGACCGCGGTGGCCGCGATCGGGGAGAGCCTGGCCTGATGGGTGAGGCTGCCGTAGACGACCCAGGCGATGCCGCCGTTGAGGGTGACGACCGGCAGCACGGCGCGTTCGCACTGGAGCATCACGGCGAACGCCAGTGTCAGCACCATCGCGGCGACCAGCTGCACGATCGGGTTGTCGTAGGTGCGCAGCGCCTCTTCCGGGTTGAGTCTGACGTGCAGTTTCACGCCGACGTACAGCACGATCGTGACGCCGAAGACGATGCCGACGATCAGGTACATGACCTCCAGCAGGCGGGCGGAGGCGGTGATGTAGAAGCCGGTCAGGCCGTCCTGGACGCCGGCGACCAGCGCGCGGCCGGGGATCAGCGCGTACAGCCCACCGGTGATCACGGCGGAGGCCTGGAGGTGGCCGCCGCCGGGCAGGTGGGTGCCGCCGAGGTTGAGCAGGACGCCCATCAGCGCGGCGGGCATCGCGGCGGACACGAACTGGTAGAACTCCGGCAGCCCGCGGCCCGCGCACAGCCAGGCCAGCCGGTCGCCGAGCATCGCGCCGATCGCGGCGGCGGCGAAGACCGTCGGCCCGCCGCCGACCAGCTGGCTCGCGGCGCCCGCCAGGATGCCCGCGGCGGCGGTCAGCAGCCAGCCGGGGTACGGGTGCCGGTTGCGGCGGATCTCGGCGAGGGTGCGGTAGGCCTCCTCCAGGGTCACCTCGTGCGCGCTGATGTCGTCGATGAGGCGGACGACTGCGGCGAGGCGGGTGTAGTCGGTGCCCCGGCGGCGCACCGTGCGGCTGACCGTGACGGGGTCGTCGACCAGCGACGGCTGGTGGGTGACCGACAGCAGCGTGAAGGTCACCGTGGGTTCGACGCGGTCGAGCCCGTAGGCGTGGCCGACGGCGAACATCGCCGCCTCGACGTCCTCGGCGCCCTCGCCCCCGGCCAGCAGCAGTTCGCCGATGCGCAGCGTCAGGTCGAGCACGCGGGGCACGGCGGGGCCCTCCGCCTCGGGCTTCGCCACGGCCTCCGGCGAGGGCCGCTCGGCGACCGGCATCCGCAGCATCGCCCGCATCCGGTCCTGCCAGGGCGCGTCGCTGGCCAGCCGGACCATGGGGATGCCCTCGGGCGGGGTGAAGGCGGGGAAGCGGTGCGAGCCGGTCGTGCTGCCCGAGGGCGTCCCGGGGCCGGGGGCGGCAGGGTGGGTCGTGCCCGAGGGCGGGGAGAAGGCCGAGCCCTCCGGTTCCGGCGCGGGCGGCAGCGGGACGCCGAGCGGCGGGGTGAACGCGGAGTGCGCCTCGTCCGAGTCCGGCTTGCCGTCCTCGTTGCCGGGGTTGCCGGGGTTGCCGGGGTGGCCCGGGCCCGCGGGCCCGCCGGGGGTGGTCATCGCTTGACGGCGCGGTGACGCCCGCGCTGCGGTGCGGCGGTCCCCCGGCGCGGCCCGGGCACGCCGACAGGCGGTGCGCCGGGAGTCGTGGCGGCGGACGCGGTGGCCGTGCCGGGGGCGGTCGCGGCGGGTGCGGGGGCGCGGCGGCGGGACCTGAGGTACTCGATGCCGATCGGCACCACCGACACCAGGACGATGACCACGAAGATGCCCTCGATGTGGTCGCGTACGAAGGCGACCTGTCCCAGGAAGTACCCGAGGACGGTGACGCCCGCGCCCCAGGCGGTGCCGCCGATCAGGTTGAAGACGAAGAACGTGCGGTAGTTCATCCGGCTGACGCCCGCGACGATCGGGGTGAAGGTGCGCACGATCGGCACGAAGCGGGCCAGCAGGATCGACTTGGGGCCGTGGTGCTCGAAGAAGGCGTGCGCCTTCTCCACGTTCTCCTGCTTGAACAGCCGGGAGTCGGGTCTGCTGAACAGCGTGGGCCCGACCTTGCGCCCGAACAGGTACCCAGCCTGGTCGCCCAGGACGGCGGCGACCGCGATGAGCGCGCACAGCAGCCACAGCGGGGTGTGCAGGTACTTGTCGCCCGCGACCAGCATGCCCGCGGTGAACAGCAGCGAGTCACCCGGCAGGAAGAAGCCGATCAGCAGTCCCGACTCGGCGAAGACCACGACCATGATCCCGATCGGCCCGAAGGTCTGGATGAGCTGGTCGGGGCTGAGCCACGCCGGGCCCAGGGCGAGGGTCGTCACGGTGGCGGGCTCCTGGTCGTGGGCTGCGGTCGGTAGGGGACTCCCCTGACAAGTATGAACGGACGTGATCGGCGCGCCGTTCCGGTCGGCCGTCCCGGGATGCGTCACACCTGCCCCACCGGGCACGCTCTACTCATGAGCATCGATGACTACGGCGGCGGCCCCGGCCCGCAGGCCGACATTCTGGTCGTGACGACGAACGACGTCCCCGGCTACCGGGTGGAGAAGGTGATCGGCGAGGTCTTCGGCCTCACGGTCCGCTCCCGGCACCTGGGCAGCCAGATCGGCGCGGGGCTGAAATCCATGATCGGCGGTGAGCTGCGCGGCCTGACCAAGACGCTGGTGCAGACCCGCAACCAGGCGATGGAACGGCTCATCGAGCAGGCGCGGGCGCGCGGCGGCAACGCGGTTTTGATGATGCGGTTCGACGTCACGGAGGCGGCCGACGTCGGCACGGAGGTCTGTGCCTACGGCACGGCAGTCGTGATCACCCGGGAGACGTGAGGCGCCCCCTGACGGGGCGAAGGACGGCCGCCCCGCCGCGGTGGCGGGGGCCGTCCCCGGCCCCACCGCCCGGCGGGGGGCGGTCGCGCAGTTCCCCGCGCCCCTTTCGGACTCAGGGAGCAGCAACCACCACGCCCCGTCAGGGGCGCGGGGAACTGCGCGAGCAGCCACGACGGGGCGGCAGAGGGTCACTCGCCAGGGGGCCCACGGTCGAGCCCGGACCCTCCCCGCGCCCCTTCGGGGCGCTCACGCGTTCACGCGGGCCCTGCGGCGGCCCTGGGGGCCGGTCAGGACCGGCTTCAGGCGGCCCAGGCGGGCGCGTTCCACCGCCGCCTCGCCGAAGCGGCCGCCCGCCAGGGTGAGCGGGATCGCCAGCGCCACGCCGACCACCACACCGGCGGCCACGTCGTGCGGGTAGTGCGCTCCGACCCACATCCGGGACGCGCCCATGGCGATCGCGGTCAGCACGGCCACGTACCCCAGCCTGCGGTCGATGATGATCAGCGCGGTCGCCGCGGAGAAGGCGACGACGGTGTGGTTGCTGGGGAACGCCCAGTCGGTCGGCGCCTGGCACGCCTCCAGGTGGTACAGGTGCGGAAGCTGGCGGCACGGCCGCACCTCCTGCACCACCGACTTGATCAGGTCGTTGACGACATAGACCAGCACCACCGTCACCGGCGTCACCAGCACGCGCGCCATCATCAGCGGCGTGTGCTGCCGCGCCGACCACCAGGCGATCCCCAGGTAGACCGCGAAGATCACGATCCCGTACGCCGACCAGTACTTGACGAGGTCGTCGAACCACGGCGGGGCGCTGTGCGCCCAGCCGGTGATGGTCGTCAGCAGGCCGCCGTCGATCGTGGCCCCGTCGAAGGCGAGGTCACGGACCCCGGGAGCGCTGTGGACCACATCGGCGGCGACGGGCGGTGCGAGCACGGGCGGACTTCCTCCGGTAATCGACGGCGACGGGCGCGGGACCGGCGTACGGAACGGGCGGACACGCTCGCCGCGCGCCCAGCCGAAGGTTACGCGTGCGTGTCGCTCCGTCTACAGACTCGTAGACTGTCAGCCAACTGTAGACGACGCCGGAGGGGGCGCTTCACGTGACGGACACCGGACGCCGCCCGGCCGGTGAACTGGAGTCCGCCGTCCTCGCGGCACTGTGGGCCGCGCACACCCCGCTGACTCCGCCGCAGGTGCAGCGCAGGCTGGACGGGGCGCTGGCCCGTACGACGGTCGCGACGATCCTGGCCAGACTGCACGAAAAGGGCACCGTGGCCAGGAGCCGCGCCGGTCGGGCCTACGCGTACACCCCCGTGGTGGAGGACCAGGCCGCGCTCGCCGCCCGCCGGATGCACTCGGAGCTGGCCAAGGGCGAGGACCGCGACGGCGTGCTCGCCCACTTCGTGTCCGGGCTCACCAGCGACGACGAGCGGCTGCTGCGCGACCTGCTGGACCGCATGGGCCATGGGACGATCGAAGGACCCGCGGGCGGCGGCCACCGGGAGCCGGAATCCGGGACCGGCTGAGGAACGCGGCGCGACGAGCCGGACGGCCCGTACGTCTACACTCGCGTAGACATCCCGGGTCCGCGCCCGCCGGGGCCCGGCCGTCGTCACCATCCGTAGAGGGACGCACATGTACGCCATGACCCACGGGTCGCAGCTCGCCGTCAACCTGCTGGACCCCACCTCACTGCTGTCCTCCTTCGGCACCTTCGGCATCTTCGTGGTGCTCTTCGCCGAGACGGGGCTGCTGGTGGGCTGCTTCCTGCCCGGCGACTCGCTGCTGTTCACCGCGGGTCTGTTCACCACCACCAGCGCGACCGCGGTGATCCACCTGTCGCTGGCGTGGGTGCTGGTGGCGGCGGGCTGCGGGGCGCTGCTGGGCGCCCAGACCGGCTACGTCATCGGTCGTCGCGGCGGCCCGGCGCTGCTGGCGAAGTACAAGAACCCCAAGCTGCACCAGGCGGTCGAGCGTTCCGCGGAGATGCTGGAGCGGTACGGCTACGGCAAGGCGGTCGTGCTGGCCAGGTTCATCCCGCTCGTGCGCACGGTGCTCAACCCGATGGCCGGGGTGCTCGGCGTGCCGGTGCGGACCTTCACCGGCTGGCAGGTGCTGGGCGGGCTGCTGTGGAGCCTGGGCGTGACCGTCGCCGGGCACGTGCTGGGGTCGACCATCCCCAACATCGACCACTACCTGCTGCCGATCGTGGCGCTGGTCGTCGTGGTCTCGCTGATCCCCGTGGCGCTGGAGATCCGCCGCGCCCGGCGCGCCCCGGCCAACGGCTCGTGACGGCCCCAGGCCCCTCGTGACGGCCTGAGGCCCGAAGGGCGCGGGCGTCAGGCTCCCGTGCCGCCGCTCGTGGCGCCTCCCCAGGTCTGCGGGCCGCCGCGCAGGAACGCGTCGCCGTGGGCGCTGATGTGGCTCTCCAGGGCGGTCAGAGCGCTTGCCACCGCCTCGTGGCTGCCGGAGCCGCGCTGCTCGGCGTAGTAGGCGGCGCCCAGCTTGCGCAGGAGTTCCTGGCCGGTCCTGGCGTTCTGGACCTCCTCCACCTTCTCCTTGCCCACATCCAGGCCCCGCTGAGCGGCTTCCTTCGCCCGATCCAGAAAACCAGCCATGCCGTGCCTCCGAAACGTCGGTTGTGTGGGGGGAACGCCCCGCCCAGGGAGAAGGGTTCCCCGGGGGTGACGTCGTTCACCCGGTCGGGTGCCTCTCCTGGCGGCCGGGCGACGTTTTCCGGGGGTTTTCCCTCCAGCGCTTCCGGATCGAGCCCCGAACGGGTGATACTCCGAGGCAGAGCCATCAATCGGAAGAGCAAGATCACCTCTGGTGAGAGCGAGGCTGCGCAATGTTCAGGAACGGGCTCGAACCGTGGCACGTCATCCTGGTCGTAGTGGTGTTCGTGTTGCTCTTCGGCTACAAGAAGCTGCCCGACGCCGCCCGCGGCCTCGGCAAGTCGTTGCGCATCCTGAAGTCCGAGACGAAGGCGCTGCGCGAGGAGGGCAAGGAGCCCGCCCAGCCCTCCGCCGACGACCGCACCGCGCGGGAGGGCACCGCGGAGCGCCGTGACGCCCTGGAGCACCCCGGCGCCGCCCCCGGCCAGGCAGGGGCCCGCACGGAGCCCGGCCCGGTCAAGAACGAGCAGCCGACGCCCTGACGCCAGGCGCCCCGCCCGCGCCGGCGCCCCTGCCGCCGCTCCCGCCCGCAGCGCGTCGTACGCCGGTCAGGTGACCGGCACGATGGGCGGCGGGCGGTAGGTGTCGTCCAGCACCTCGTCGCACGGCTCGTACAGCCGCAGCACCGGGCGGAACGGCCCCGCGGGCGTGGGCAGCCAGTTCGCCCGCTCGGCGGGGTCGGCCGGCTCGTCGTGCCGCAGCGAGATCGTGAGCGACCCGTCGTCGCCGTAGCGCAGTCCGGGCGTGCGGTCGCCGATCGCGTACCGGCCGATCGGGTTGGGCACCAGCAGGTACTCGTCCGCGTCGTACATCGTCACCGACCAGAACGCCTTGACCGGCGGCGGGCTGTCGAAGCGCAGGACGTAGGCGCGCTCGCCGGTGAGCCGGGCGCCGGTGGCGTCGGTGAAGGTGTGGGCGTAGGCGGCCTCGTAGGCGTGGTTGCCCCACAGCGCGGTGCGGGCGGCGACCGCGCGGGTGAGGTGGGCCGCGGCCCGGTCGGGGATGCGCCACCGCGGGGAGTCGACCGTGCCGGGGCCGAAGTGGTCCAGGTTGTAGTCGGACAGGTGGAGGTTCATCTCCCAGCCGCGCACGGCGGCCCGTGCCGCGTCCACCACGGCCGCGACCCCCGCGGCCACGCCCTCCGGATCGCCTGCCGCCCCCGCGGCGCCCGCGTCGACGGCACCCGCGCCGCCCGCTGCCGGCCCGTCGCCCGGCACCGTGAACGTGGGCCGGGTGCCCGGGTCCGGGTAGTCGTCGGCGCCCTCGTAGTCCAGTTCGTCGTAGGCCGGGTCGCCGTGGGCCTGCACGCCGTGGCCGGGACCGCTGGCCGCCTCGATGCGCTCCTTGCCGGCCGCGGCGCCCTTCTCCAGCGCGCGCAGCAGTTCCGGTTCCGGGTCGCGGTACGGGGACGGGCCGGTGGTGGTCAGCAGCCCGAGCGGCAGGAACGCCTCCTGGTAGGCCACCTCGGGCGCGGCGGGCGGGAACGCGGCCATCCAGACCCGCAGTTGCTCGAAGAACCGCACAGGGCCGAGGACCTCGGGGTCGGGGCGCGGCAGGCCGGAGGGCGCGGTGCCGTCCGGCTCCAGCGGACGCAGCGTCAGCCGCTCCTGGAGTTCGGCGACCCGGGTGACGTCCCGCGGGTCGTCGGGTCCGGCGCAGGCGAAGCGGCCGACGATGGTGGCGACGGTGGTGGGTGAGGAGATCACCGGTACGCCGCTGAAGGTGTGCCCGCTCCAGCCGGGCGGCTCGATGAGCCAGGTGGCCGCGGCGGTTCCGGTGGCGCGGCGGCCGACGTAGGCGAAGTTGTTGCTCCAGGCGTCGACGAACTGCAGGACGTAGTACCGCCCGCCGGTGTCCGGGACGCGCAGCAGCAGGGGCCCGGCGGACAGGTCGAGCTGGGCGACGGAGTAGAGAGTGTCGTTGCTCACGGAGACGAACTTCGCGTCAGGATCGGCGAACCGGGCCGAGTGGGCGAAGGTGTTGAACGGCGCGGGCGGCAGCGGTCCCATGCCGGCGGTGGTGAAACGCTCGACCGTCGACAGGTCGTAGACCAGCGGAAAGCCGTAGATGTAGGCGTCTGCGGCCAGGGCGGCGAGGTCGGTGCCGGGCACGGCGGTCCTCCTCCCGTAGGCCTTCCGGTCGAGCCCTTTGGCCGGGTTTGTCGACAGGTCCGTTTCGGATGCTTCCGTACGCCTTTGGATGCTAACGGGACTGACGCGTAATCGCCTTTCGAGACCCCCTAAGACGTTTGTGACCGGGGGTAAGTTCACTCACGCAAGCTACCTTTACTGTCCGCTTGCTCTATGGCCAACACTCATCGGGATAATTATGTGATCATTATGTAATCGACTCGGACGTATCGTGTGTAGCCGTTGACCGCATCTGCCGCGTCGTCACCTGAGCGAGAGGATCCCGTCCTGCAACCGGCTGACCGCGCGGCCCGCCGCCACCGCACCCGCCGCCGCGCCGACATGCCTCTGCTGGGCGGCGTCCGGCCGCCCATCGCGGCCCTGTTGGCCCTGCTGCTGGCCGTCGCCGCCATCACCGCCCTCACTCTCGGCCTCGGCCATGGCCAAGCCGTCCAGCAGGCGTCCCGGGACGCCGAGGCGCAGGTCGCCGCCGACGCCGCGGACTCGGTGCGTTCCGCCGTCGACGCGCAGGCCCAGCAGGTCCGGGACACGGCCGACGCCTACGCCGTCACCTCCCGCACCACCCCGGCCGCCGCCCTGAAGTCCCTGGTGACCGTCGGCACGTCGGAGCCCGGCGCCGCGCTGCTCGACCCGCGCGACGGCACCCGGCTGGCGGCCGTCGGCGAGGCGGTGCCGCTGACCGGCGTCGACGTGGTGGCGCAGGACGAGCAGAGCGCGGGCGGCCCGATCGCGCCCCGGCTGGTCTCCGGCGGCGCCACGCCCCGCCTGCTGTACTTCGCCCGGGTCACGCTGCCCGCCGACGCGCTCAACGACCCGGGCAACCAGGACCAGGGCCAGGACACCAGCGGGCAGAACGCGGCGAAGAACCCGCACCACTGGCTGCTGGTGGTCTCCGGCCCGGTCAGCGCTCCCCCGGTGCACGGCGACGGCCGCACCGTGCGGCTGGTCGACCGCGACGGCCAGGTACTGGCGGGCACCGCCACCGCCGCGCAGACCACCGGCGCCCCGGGAGCCGCCACCGGCACTGACCTGTCGGCCGCCGACCGCACGCTGCCCGAGACCGCCGCCGACGCGGCCAACGCCGCCCCGCGCGCCTCCGAGGCGTTCGGCAGCCTGCTCGGTGCCACCCAGGGCTCCTCCCGCACCGTCGCGGGCTGGGCGTCGGTCGCCCCGGCCGGCGGCAAGGGCGACACCGCGCAACTGGGCCTGACCGTGCTGACCGCCCGCCCGGTACCGCTCACCCCGGCCGGGGCCGACCACGCCGGCTCCGGGCTGATCGCCGCCGGGGTGCTGGTGCTGATCGCGCTGCTGGTCACCGCGGTGCTGTCGGTCACCGTGCAGCGCCCGCTGCTGCGGCTGCACCTGTCCGCCGCCCGCCTCGGCCGGGGCGTCCTGGACGACCCGGAGGCCACCGGTGACGAACTGCTGCGGCCGGTGCCAACTCCCGCGTTCGGCGAGCCGGCCCGGATCGGCGCCGCGCTGGAGTCGCTGCGCCGCCAGTTGCTGGGCGAGGCCGAGCCGCGTCCGGCGGCCGCCCGCCGCGGGCCCGGCACCCGCGCGGTCGTCGTGCTGTGCGCGGTGCTGGTGGCAGCCTGGTCGCTGCCGCTGCTGTTCCTCGTCAACCGCGCCGACCCGCGCACCGCGATCCCGGCCGACGTGATCGCCGACCAGCAGGCCCGCACCGAGGCCGCCGCCGACCGGGTACGCGACTCCCTCGACCAGCGCTACACCGACCTGGCCTCGGTGGCCCACCAGCTGTCCGGCCGCAACGCCGACGCGGACGCGACCGTGCTGCGGCACGCGCTGTCCCAGCACAGGCAGTACCGCTCGCTGTACGTCATCGACAGCGCGGGCGCGATCGTCCAGCGGGTCGGCCAGACGCCGCTGCGCACGATCGTGCACACCCCGACCGGCAGCGGCATCACCACGGTGAACACCTCGGGCCGCATCCCGTCCATCGCCGCCTACGCGCAGATCCCGGCGGCGAAGAACGCGCCCGGCGGCGACCGCGCCCCGGTGGTGCTCTTCGGCGAGCTCGACGTGCACGCGCTCGACGGCACCCTGTCGCGGCCCGCCCTGGGCAGCGTCTGGCTCACCGACCAGCGCTACAAGGTGCTCGCCGCCAACGTGGGCTTCACCGCCTTCCAGGCGCTGCCCGACTCCCGCCTCGACCGGCTCGCCGCCGGCACCCAGGCGGCGGTCGGCACCGCGGGCTCGGCGACCTCCACCGTGCTCGACAAGGGCCCGGCGCCCACCGGGGACTCCGCGGTGGCCGCCGCCGCGCCGCTGGCCACCACCGGCCCGGCGGCGGGCCTGAGCTGGCGGGTGGTCTCCTCGAAGCCGGCCGCCGCGCTGAAGCTGACCGCGTTCCAGGTGCAGTGGAACACCATGCTGGCCGGGCTGCTCGGGCTCAGCGTGGGCGTCGCCTGCCTGGCCTGGCTGCACATCGTGGTGGTCCGTCCGCTGCGGGCGCTGGCCGGGCTCGCCGAACGGCTCGCGGCCGGCGACCGGCGCACCGTGCTCTACCCCGTCAACCATGACGAGGCGGGCTCGGTCACCCGCGGCCTGGAACTGGTCCGCCAGGCCCTGGTCGCCCGCGACCGCCGCTCCGCCCGGGGCGCCGTCCCCACCGGCTCACCGGAACCGGCGGACCCGTCGGCGCCGTCGTCGTCGGGAGCGGCGGCTTCCTCGTCGTCCGCTCCGCCGTCCTCGACGGCGGGCAACTCCACCCACCCGACCGGCCCGCGCCACGGCGCGCCACGAGCGTAGAAGAAGCGATTCGACGTGTTGTTCCTCTATGTCGTGCTCCTGCTGAGTTGCGCCGTGCTGTTGGTGGCCGGCGTGCTGGAGCAGCGGCGTCATTACGCGTCGTTGGAGCAGATACCCGTGCGGGTGCTGGTCAACGGTATTCGTGGCAAGTCGTCGATCACGCGGTTGTGTGCGGGGGCGCTGCGGGGTGGTGGTCTGGTGACGGTGGGCAAGACCACGGGGACTGCGGCGCGGTTCATCCATCCGGACGCGACCGAGGAGCCGGTGTACCGGAAGTTCGGGCTGGCGAACGTGGTGGAGCAGATCGGGATCGTGCGCCGGGCGGCGACGTACCGTCCGGACGCTCTGGTGATCGAGTGCATGGCGGTGATGCCGGCGTTGCAGGAGATCAACCAGGAGAAGCTGATCAGGTCCACGATCGGTGTGCTGTGCAACGTGCGTGAGGACCATCTGGCGGAGATGGGTCCGACGCTGGACGACGTGGCGCGGTCGTTGTGCCGGTCGATGCCGGTGGGCGGGATCTGTGTGACCGCGGAGAAGGACCGGCTGCACATCCTCCAGGAGGAGGCCGACAAGCGGGACTGCCGTTTGGTGGCGGTGGATCCGGAGGCGGTCACGGACGAGGAGCTGCGGGGGTTCTCGTGGTTCACGTTCAAGGAGAACGTGGCGATCGCGTTGGCGGTGGCGGATCTGCTGGGGGTGGACCGGGCGACCGCGATGAAGGGGATGTGGGAGGCGCCGCCGGATCCGGGTGTGCTGTCGGTGGAGCGGTATGTGACGGGTGAGGGCAAGAAGCTGCGGTTCGCCAACGTCTTCGCGGCCAACGACCCGGAGTCGACGTTGATGAACGTCCAGCAGCTGGAGCAACTCGGCGCGATCCGGCGCCCGTTGAGCGTGGTCATCAACTGCCGTCCGGACCGGGTGGAGCGCAACGGGCAGATGGGTGCGATCGTGCCGGATCTGGACCCGGACACGGTGTTCCTGATCGGCCATCCGACGAAGTCCGCGCGGGACGGGATTCCGGCGTCCTGGCGGGGGAACGTGGTGGACCTGGGCGGGGACCGCCGTGATCCGCACGAGTTGACGCGGGAGATGCTGGCCGCGCTGGGGCCGGACTCCTCGATGGTCGCGGTCGGCAACATCCACGGCCAGGGCGAACTGTTCCTGGAATGCCTCGCCGAACTCCCCCTGGACGAGAGCGAGGACGCCCCGCTGCTGGCGCCGGACGGCACCGAGGCCGACACCGGCACCATGGCCGTGGCCCGCCCGCCCGAGCCGGAGCCGTACAGCTGGGTCGCGCCGCTGGACAGCCCCGCGCAGCACGGCGGTCACGACCACCAGACCCACCAGACCTACCCCGGCCAGTGGGCGCACGTCGGCTACGAGACGCTCGACCAGGACGCCGCGCAGGGCGGCTGGGGCTACGACGGCGGCTACGGCTCCCACGGCGGCGCCGGTCACGGGTCGCCGCAAGGCGCGCCCACCGCGGCCCTGCCGCCGGTGCCCGACGACCCGCCCGGCCACACACCGTCGCCGTACGACCGTGGGCCGCACGAACCGTTGCCCCACGAACCGTTGCCGCACCTGCCGCACGACCGGGCACCGCACGACCGCCCGCACCGCGACGACGCGCCGCACGTCCCCGGCCAGCGCGCGCGCCGCGCCGAAGACCCCGACCACCCGTACGACTCGCTGAGGAAGCCGCTGTGATCCCCGCCAACGTCACGCCCGAGGTCGCCGCCCTGGGCATCTCCCTCGGCCTGGTCTTCTCGCTCATCTGCTACCTGACCACCAACCTCTCCCCCGGCGGCATGATCACCCCCGGCTGGCTGGCGCTGACCCTGGTGACGGACGCGGGCATGGCGGCGCTGATGATCGGCGTGACCGCGCTGACCTTCTTCGCCACCAAGCTGCTCCAGCGCAACGTGATCCTGTACGGCAAGCGGCTGTTCGCCGCCGTCGTGCTGACCGCGGTGCTGCTCCAGGCGACCGTGATGCTCGCGCTCCAGCACGAGTTCCCGCTGCTCTACACCACCCAGACGCTCGGCTTCATCGTGCCCGGCCTGATCGCCTACCAGCTGGTGCGCCAGCCCATGGCCGCCACCGCCATCGCCACCACCGCGGTGACGCTCGGCGCGTACGTGGTGCTCGCCGCCGGTCTGCTGCTCGGCGCCCTGCCCACCTCCTGATCCAGCGACTTCGAGTACCGAGGAGTCCCCGAGATGCAACAGGTCCCGACCCGGCACGGCCCACCGGGCCGCCGTCCCAGCCGCCGCGCCGTCCTGGGCGGCGTGGCGGGCGCGGTGGCGGCCGGTGCGGTCGGCCTCTACGCGGTCGACCGGGCCAGTGGCGGCGGGCCCGACGACGCCGTGCCGCAGCACGAGAGCGGCTCGCCCAGCGCCGTACCGACCGGCGGCTACCGCTTCGAACGCGTCACGTCGCCCGACCGCACCGTCGTGCGCGACGCCTCCGGCAACCTGCTGGCGACCTTCACCGACGGCGCCCGCACCGCGCTGCTCAGCGGCCCGCAGCGCACCTTCAGCGAGCCGCGCACCACCGACGCCGTCGTGCACAGCACCGCCTGGGTGCGGCTGATGTCCACCGAGTGGTCGCGCGGCCGGGAGAACACCTCGTGGTTCCGCTCGTGGTTCCCCGAGACCCTCGCCGACCGCAGCCCCGACGTGCTGATGACCGCCTTCGAGTACGGCGACGGCGCGCCGCCGAAGTACAAGAACGGGCTGCGCTACGCGGGCGACGCCAACTTCGGTCCCCGGGTACCCGGTCAGACGGAGGACTCCTTCCACTCCCGGGACGAGAAGTCCGACTTCTACGACTACCTCGGCATCCCGTGGACCTTCCCGGACGGCATGCACGTCACGCCCGAGAAGGAGCGCTACGGCGACGTGGACTGCTCCGGCTTCATGCGGCTGCTGTGGGGCTACCGCATGGGCTACCCGCTGCACGGCACCAACGATCCGGGTGTCGGGCTGCCCCGGCGGGCCTACGCCATCGCCAAGTACGCCCCCGGCGTGGTGCTGATCCCCGACACCAACAGCCGGCCGGCCGACATCAGCATGCTGCAACCCGGCGACCTGGTCTTCTTCGCCATCAACATCGGCAAGCCGATCACCGTCGACCACTGCGGGATGTACCTGGGCATCGACAACGAGGGCCATCCCCGCTTCTATTCCAGTCGCTCGCAGGCCAACGGGCCGACGATGGGCGACAAGGCGGGCGTGGCCCGTCTCGACGGTGACGGCTTCTACGCCGCCGGACTGAGGGTGGCGCGTCGCCTGTGACCAACTCCCGCCGACGCCGCTCCTCCTCCCCCGCCCCGGGCGGCCCTCCGCCATCCGAGGGGGACTTCGCGACGACCCAACTCCCGCCAATACCAGGCGACTTCGCCACGACCCAACTCCCGCCGGCGCCGGACGACTTCGCCACGGCCCAACTCCCTCCGGTACCGGGCGACGACCCCACCGCGCGGATCACGCCCGTCTCCGGGGCGCCTGCCGCGGACACCGGCACCGCCGCCGTCCCGGACGCCAGGACCGGCCACCGTCGCGCCGCCGACCGGGGCCGCCGCCGCGCCCGCCCCGGCGGCGAGCGGGGACGGGCCACGACGCCCGCCAGGCCCGCGCCGCAGCCCGCACCGGTCTGGGAGCGTCCCGCACTCGCGGGCCTGCTGCTGCTGGCCACCGTGCTGTACGCCTGGGGCATGGGCCACGCCGCGGTCCACCCGTACTACGCCGCGGCCGTGCGGTCGATGGCGGCGAGCTGGCACGCCTTCGTCTACGGCGGCGTGGACGTCAGCGGTTCCATCACCATCGACAAACTGCCCGGGGGCCTGTGGCCGCAGGCGCTGTCGGTGCGGGTCTTCGGGCCTCACCTGTGGGCCGTGGCACTGCCGCAGGTGATCGAGGGCGTGGCGACCGTCTTCCTCCTGCACCGGATCGTCCGCGCCTGGGCGGGCCCGCTCGGCGCGATCTTCGCCGCGGCGGTCTTCACCCTCACCCCGGTCGCGGTCGTGCTGACCCGGCACGACATCCCCGACACGCTGCTGACGCTGCTGCTCGTGCTGGCGGCGGGCGCGGCGCAGAAGGCGGTGCGCACCGGGGGCTGGGCACCGCTGCTGACCTGCGCGGTGTGGATCGGCCTCGCCTTCCAGGCGAAGATGCTCCAGGCCTGGCTGGTGCTGCCCGCGTTCGCCCTGGCCCACCAACTCGCCGCGCCGGGAAGCGTGGTGCGCCGGATCACGCGGCTGGTGGCGGCCGGGGCGCTGGCGCTGCTGGTGTCCTGCTCGTGGCTGCTGTTGGTGTGGGCGACCCCGGCGGGCAGCCGCCCGTACCTCGACGGCACCACCAACAACAACCCGTTCACCCTGGTCTTCGGCTACAACGGCCTGAGCCGCTTCGGCGGCAACCCCAACGCCCTGGGCGCCGTGGCGGGCACCGCGGCGAGCCGCACCAGCGGCAACACCGGCTGGACGATGCTGGTCAACCACACGGTCGGGCCGCAGATCGCCTGGTTCCTGCCGCTCGCTGTGCTGGCGGTGGTGCTGGGGGTGCGGTGGCGCCGGGGCGAGCCGCGCACCGACGCGCTGCGCGCCGGGTTCGTGCTGTGGGGCGGCTGGCTGGTGCTGCACGTGATGGTCTTCAGCCTCTCCAACGGCAACCACGGCTACTACACCATCGTGCTGGCGCCCGCGCTGGCCGCGCTCGCGGGCGGCGGGGTCGCGATGATGTGGGAGCAGTACCAGACCGGCGGACCGCGCCGGGCCGCGCTGCCCGCGGCGATCGCGCTGAGCGCGGTGTGGGCGGCGGTGCTGGAGGAGCCCCATCCGGGCTTCCCCCGCTGGACGCTGCCGATCGCGCTGATGCTGGGGGTGTGCGGCGCGCTGGGCCTGTGGATCCGCGGTCCGCGCACCACGCGCCGCGGCGTGCTCGGCGCGCTGGGCGCGGGACTGGCGGCGACGCTGCTGGCGCCCGCCGCGTGGTCGCTGTCCTGCCTCGACCCGGTGTACGCGGGCTCCCCGACCTCACCGCTGGCCGGGCCGGTCGGCACCGCGTACTTCGCGTTGAAGGACGGGCAGACCAAGGTCGACACGACCGCGCTGAACGCCCCCGACAGGCGCGACCGCCAGCTGCTCGCCTACCTCCAGGCCAACCGCTCGGGCGCGAAGTACCTGGTGGCCACGCAGGCCGCGTACTCCGCGGAGCCGCTGCTGCGCGACACGGCGGCGCCGATGCTGGTGATGGGCGGCTTCACGGGCCTGACCCCGTTCCCCACGGCGCCGCAGCTGGCCTCGCTGGTCTCCTCCCACCAGGTCCGCTTCGCCCTGCTGACCACCCAGCGCCCGCCCACCCCGGCCACGAAGTGGGTCAAGTCCAACTGCACCCGCGTCCCGGCGAAGGCCTACGGCAGGACGTCCGACGGCAGCTTCCGCCTGTACGACTGCGCACCGGCGTTGTGAGGTAGGGATGTTACGGATCGAGGCGGTCGACCCGTCGCGGATCAGCCGGTTCTGGACCCTGCTGCACGTCGACACGCCCATGCAGGTATCGCTGGCCAAGGTGCCTGCCATGTGGATCGTCGTCCAGCCGCTGATCCGCAGTGTCGAGGACGAGGCCTCGTTCCTGGTGACCCAAGGCGCGGAAGTGGTCGGGGAGTTCGAGCACGGTCTGCTCATGCGCGACCCCGAGGGCAACCCGTTCTACCTGGAGCCCAATCCGGACCTGCACCTGCTCGACGACGGTCCGGCAGACTTGGAGCCCTGAGGGCTGCGCAACCCGGATCCGGGAGGGCGCTCGCGCGGGACGCGGCTCAGGACGCCAACTCCCGTTCCAGGGGCGTGCGGAAGCGGGGGGTGACTCTCGTGCCGGCCAGCCAGCCCACCAGGCGGGCTGCTTCCGTTTCGACGGCCTGCTGCGCCTGGCGGCCGATGTCGGTCAGCACGCGCCAGGCGATCGTGCCGTCCGGGCGCTGGGCCCACCCGCCCACGATGCGGCCGTCGCACCACACCGTGGGGCCGACGTTGCCCGCGCGGTCGTACAGCGCGGGGACGTGGGCCGGGTCGAGATACCAGTCGC
Source organism: Streptomyces sp. ICBB 8177 (assembly GCF_003144095.1). GTDB lineage: Bacteria > Actinomycetota > Actinomycetes > Streptomycetales > Streptomycetaceae > Streptantibioticus_D. The sequence goes on from NZ_NSKH01000018.1 coordinate 116,099, forward strand.
GGCCGCGCCAGCCCATCGCCGTCGGGTCGAGCCCGGGCAGCAGCGCCACCCACGGCGCCACCTCCGCGTCCGGCTCCTCGTCGCCGGGCAGCACGTAACCCGCGCCGGTCTCCACCGCGCCCAGGTCGGCCAGCGCGGCCCGGGTGTCGCGCAGCGTCCAGCCGGTCCACCACTTCACGTCCGCCTCCGTGCCCGGCCCGTACGACGCGAGCCACCGCCGTACGATCTCCGCCCGCGCCCGCGCCGCCGGCACCTCGGGCCACTGCGGCGCCGGCGCCCACGGGTGGACGTTGCTGGTCCACGAACCGCGCGGCCGGGCGCGGCGCACGTGCCCGTCGGAGGCCAGCAGCCGCAGCAGTCTGCTGCCGACGCTCTGCCGCGCCTCGTACGGCTTGCCCGGCGACATCAGCATCGTCTCGCGCAACTCCGGTACGTCCTGGGTCAGTTCGGCGGTGGTCGCCTCGCCGCGCCGGGCGAGGGCGGCGAGCACCCGGTCCTGGGTCCGGGCGAGCCGCGCCTCGTCCCACCCCTGTGCGTGTTCGCTCAAGCGCTTGAGCAGCGTGGCCCGTTCGCGCGCCGCCACCGGCCGGGCGGCGCCCGCGCTGACGTACGGCGCGAACTCCTCGGTGACCGCGAAGAGGGTGCGCCGCATCGCCAGCAGCCGCACCAGCGTCACGTCCTCGTACAGCGCCCGGTCCACCTCCGCCGCGTCCGGGCGGGCGAGCCGGGCCCCGGCGGACAGGTAGACGGTGGCCGGGTCGGAGGCGTGCAGCGCGACGAGGGCGTCGGCGACGGCCTCCACGGTGTCCGCCCGCAGCGGCGGGGCGAGCAGGTGCCGCCGGGCGAGCCGGACGCTGCGCTGGGCGTCGGTGAGGGAGGGACGAGCGGTCATGCCCGGACGATACGACCCGCCGCGGACAACCCCCGTCCTGAACACGGGCCCGCCCGGCAGCGGCACCCCCACTCCCTGACCGGCCGTCGCCGGTGCCGCCTCACCGCCCCGGGCGCGGGCCGCTCCCCGCGGCGGAGGCCCGGTCGTGGGCAGCGCGGGCGATGTTGCGGGCCATGCCGCCGAACACCACGGCGTGGAACGGCGAGACGCTCCACCAGTAGGCGTGCCCGAGCAGCCCGCGCGGATGGAAGACGGCACGCTGCCGGTAGCGCGAGCGGCGCCCCGCGCCCAAGGCAGCGCCGTCGGCCGCGTCGCAGCGCATCTCCAGCCACGCCAGGCCCGGCAGCCGCATCTCGGCCCGCAGCCGCAGCAGGCGGCCGGGCTCGATCTCCTCCACCCGCCAGAAGTCCAGCGAGTCCCCGACCCGCAGCCGCGCCGCGTCCCGCCTCCCCCGGCGCAGCCCCACCCCGCCGGCCAGCCGGTCCAGCCAGCCGCGCACCGCCCAGGCGAGCGGGAAGGAGTACCAGCCGTTGTCGCCCCCGATGCCCTCGATGACGTCCCACAGCGCGGCGGGCGGCGCGTCGACGGTCAGTTCGCGGCGGTCGGTGTAGAGGCTGCCGCCCGCCCAGTCGGGGTCGGTCGGCAGCGGATCGCTCGGCGCGCCCGGCACCGCCGCCGACGACCACCGGGTGGCGACCTGGGCCTCCCGCACCCGCCGCAGCGCGAGGCGGACCGACTCGTCGAACCCGAGCGGGTGCCCCGGAGGGTCCGGCACGTAGCGGGCGATGTCGTGCTCGTGGCAGACGACCTCGTGCCGCAGCGACTCGGCCAGCGGGCGGGCGATGGAGGCCGGCACCGGTGTCACCAGCCCCACCCACTGGCTGGACAGCCCCGGGGTCAGTACCCGAACCGGCAGGATCAGCCGCCGCGGCAGCCCCGCCACTGCCGCGTACCGGCACATCATCTCCCGGTACGTCAGCACCTCGGGCCCGCCGACGTCGAACGTGCGGTTGACGTCGCCGGGCAGCCGCGCGCAGCCCACCAGGATCCGCAGCACGTCGCGTACGGCCAGTGGCTGGATGCGGGTGCCGACCCAGCTGGGGGTGACCATGACCGGCAGCCGCTCGGTGAGATAGCGCAGCATCTCGAAGGAGGCGGAGCCGGAGCCGATGATGACCGCCGCGCGCAGGACCGCGGTCGGCACGCCGCTGTCCAGCAGGATGCGGCCGACCTCGGCACGTGAACGCAGGTGCGGTGACAGGTCCCGTTCCGGCACGCCCGCCGGGGTGAGCCCGCCGAGGTAGACGATCCGGCGGACTCCGGCCTCGCGCGCCCTTTCTCCGAAGATCCGGGCGGCGCGGCGGTCGGTCTCCTCGAAGTCGCTCCCGGTGCCGAGCGCGTGCACCAGGTAGTACGCGACGTCCACGCCCCGCATCGCCTCGGCCACGTCCGCCGCGTCGGTGACGTCACCGCGCGCGATCTCGGCCTGGCCGGCCCAGGGGTGGTCGCGCAGCTTCTCCGGCGAGCGCGCGAGGCAGCGGACCCGGTACCCGGTGGCGAGCAGTTGGGGCACGAGGCGTCCGCCGATGTACCCGGTGGCCCCGGTGACCAGGCACCGCTCGCCCTCGCCGCTCACGCGCGCCTCCGTCGTCCCGTCGTCGCCCCCGCCGGTCGTCGTCCCGCCATCGGCGATGCCTACCCCGGCCGAGCACGGCCCCGTTCCGCCGGGCGGCTACAACTCGGCCGCACGTGCGCGCCGGCGCGGTCGGCAGGCTCGTCGTCCTGCCTGAGCGCGCGGGCGGCGATCGTGGCGTTATCCGGCGGCTTCGACGCCGCACGCACCGGCGCGAGCATGACGACCAGGGCGGAGGCCGACCCGGTCTTCACCCGCGAACGGCTCGCGCACACCGGGGCGGTGTACCTCGCGGGCCAGGATCCGCGGCAGGGACCTAGTCCGGCGCCAGGGCCCACCCCGGCGTCCACGTCGCGGCGTCGTCGCGGCCGGGGCGAGTGGACCTCAGGTGGGCGTCGAGCGCGGCGAGGAGCGGGTGGGAGTTGTCGCGGTGCCGCAGCAGGGAGTGCGGGTAGACCGGCACCGGGTCGCGAACCGGCAGCCGCCGCAGGCCGTGCTCGGCGGGCCAGACCAGGCGGGTGCGTTCACCGACGAACGTCGCCAGCGACCCGGAGCCCGCGAGGGTGTCCAGCAGCGGCTGCGTGCCGAAGCCGGGCCCGGTGATCTCGACGGTCAGGCCGAACGCGGCGGCCAGGTCGGCGTAGTAGGCGGTCGACTCGGTTCCGGGGGCCAGCCCCGGCATCCAGATCCGGTGCCCGGCCAGCTGTGCGGGTGTGACCGCGTGGGCCGCCGCCAGCGGGTGCGCCGGGCCGACCACCAGCTCGACGGGCTCGTCGAAGGCCCGCACGGCCCGGACCTCGTCGGGCAGCCTGCGGCCGGGCATCGTGACGGCGCGGAACGACGCGTCGATCGCGCCGGAGGCGATGGCCTCGACGGCCGCGTCCGCGTCCGGCAGCGTCACGACGTCCAGCTCGGCGTCGGGGTGGGCGCGGTGGAAGTCGTGCAGGACACCGGCCGGGCCGAGCCGCCGCCCGATCACGTCCACGCGCAGCGCCCGGCCGCCCGGCCGCACCGAGGCGAGCGCCCGCGCCTCGGCCCGCAGCAGGTCGCGGGCGTGCGGCAGGAACGCCTGCCCGTCGAGCGTGAGCCGGGCGCCCCGCGGGGTGCGGGTGAACAACCGCACCCCGAGCGCCTTCTCCAGTCCCGCGACGCGCTTGGAGACCGCCTGCTGGGTGACCGACAGCTCGACGGCGGCGTCCTGGAACCGCCCCGCCCGGGCGGCGGCCACGAAGGTGCGCACGGCGTCGAGGTCCACGTCACCCACGCTAGCCGCACAACGATCGGTTGTGCCGTCCCGGCCCGGCGGTTGTTTGCCCGCCGGGGCCCGCCCCCGCTTGGATGCCGGGGTCGGGGTGTGGCGGGTCGGGAGCGGGACGAGGGCTGCGTTGGGTATGACGGGCGGACGGCGGCGGTCGCTGGGGCGGCGGTTCGGATGGCTGTGGGCGGCGTACGCGGTCAGCTCGTACGGCTCCGGGCTCGGGTTCGGCGCGTTCCCGCTGATCGCGGTGCTGGTGCTGCACTCGGGACCGGCCCAGGTGGCGGCGCTGTCGGCGGCGGGCCGGGCGGTCGGGGCGCTGCTCGCGGTGCCGCTGGGGCCGTGGGTGGAGTTCCGCCGCAAGCGGCCGGTGATGATCGCGACGGACCTGGCGCGGTTCGCGGCGATGGCGAGCGTCCCCGCCGCGTACGCGCTCGGGTGCCTCGGCTTCGTCCAGCTCCTCGTCGTGTCGGTCGTCGTCGCGGCGGCCAACATCGCGTTCAAGGCGGCGAGCGGCGCGTACCTGAAGGCGCTGGTGCCGCCGGAGGACCTGCTGATCGCGAACGGCCGCTTCGAGTCGACGACCTGGACCTCCACGGTGGTCGGCCCCCCGCTCGGCGGCGCGGCGATCGCGCTGTTCGGCCCGGCGACGACGGTGATCGCGGACGCGGTGAGCTATCTGCTGTCGGCGGTGGGGATCCGGGCGATCGGCGGGAGCGAGGAGAGGCCGTCCGTTCCGCGACGGGCGGCAAGGACCCGGCGGCCCCGGCTCGGCGAGCTGCTGGAAGGCTGGCGCTATGTCCTGGCCAGTGCGGCGCTGCGTCCGCTGTTCTTCAACGCCATGCTCTCCAACGGCCTGATCATGGCGACGGAACCGCTGCTCGCCGTGCTCCTGCTGGGCCGGCTGGGCTTCGCCCCCTGGCAGTACGGTCTCGCGTTCGCGGCGCCGTGCGTGGGCGGGCTGATCGGGTCGCGGATGGCGCACCGGCTGGTGAATCGGTTCGGGCAGCACAGGGTGATGCTGTGGTCAGGGGCCGGGCGGGCGGTGTGGCTGGTCGGCCTGGCGTTCGTGCGGCCCGGGGCGGCGGGGATGGCGGTCGTGATCGTCTGCCAGCTGGGGCTGGTGACGTGCTGCGGGGTGTTCAACCCGGTGCTGGCCACGTACCGCCTCGCCCACACCGCGCCCGACCGCGTGGCCCGGACGCTGTCCGCGTGGTCGGTCAGCACCAGCGCGGCCATCGCGGCGACGACCGCGCTGTGGGGCGTCCTGGCGTCGGCCACCTCACCCAGGACCGCGTTGGCCCTGGCGGGCACCCTGTTCCTGGCGACCCCGCTGCTCCTGCCGCGCCGGGAGCGGGCACCGGGGGTGTCGGAGGTCGCGGTGACGGCGAGGTGACGCTGCCTCAGGCGTCGGTGGAGGCGGGGGGCGGCGTCGCGCCGCCGCTCAGCCTGGCCCGGGCGGTCTCGCCGCGCTCGTGTGCGGCGGCCTGGCGTTCCTGGGAGGCGATCTGCTCGCGCTGGACCTCGGCGTCGAGTTCGTTCTTGCGGCGCTGGGTGGTGGCCTCGATCCGCGCCTTGGCCACGGAAGCGGCGGCGGTGAAGCTGGCGGCGACGGCGCCGCCGGTGACGAGTTCGTTGATCAGGTCGAGTTCGGAGCCGCGCTCCAGCGCGGCGCAGGCGGACTCGATGGCGGGCATGGCCGCGGGCAGCGATGCGACTTCGCGGCCGAGAGGAGGGTGACTCGCAGTCCAGTCCCCGGCCGCCGGGGCGTCGACGTAGCCACACTCCGGGCAGTACGGCCCCGTCTCCGGCTCCCGCATGGCCCCGCACCGCTCGCAAGTCCCACCCGCGCCCGGCGGCCCGCCCTGACCGACCGCCGAGGCGCTCCCGCCGACCGGCAAGCCGCACACGTCGCAGTAGTCCTCAGCCTCGGAGCGATGGTTGCGCGGGCAAGTCGCCATGTGAGCATGGTAGTTGGAGACGGGACGCAGGGCGCGGGTCGAACGCACAGGACCCGGAGGCGCGGAACCGAACGAGCGCCCTGGGTCTCCGCGCGGTGCGAGAGCGTTCTACGGGCCCGCGCAGGGCCCAGGGGGCGAGAATGAAATTCCCCACCCTCGTGGGGCGGGGGACTGCGGAACGAGCGACAACACGGCATGGGTTGGCGCGTTCTCGGACTTCGGAACCACCGTGCACATCGCTATGCCGGCCTCGGCGGGATGGCCTCGCGGACACGCCGGTCCGCCGCAACGGAAAAGGCCCAGACCCCGACGCGAAGTCGATGACCTGGGCCTCTGCGGAGCCGCCTAAGGGAATCGAACCCTTGACCTACGCATTACGAGTGCGTCGCTCTGGCCGACTGAGCTAAGGCGGCAGCGCTGCCCCCGCTGGGGGCAACGGGTGCAAGTTTACACACGCCGCGGGGGTGCTTCGTACCGCGTTTCACGTGCGGCGGCCGCGCCCCGGCCAGCTCAGGTCCACGTGCGGCACCGACGCCCCCCGCCTCGGGTCCGCGTGCGGCGCCCCGCGCCCCGCCGCCTTCACGCGCAGCGCTTGCCCTCGGGCGGGAGCTTGTCCTGGAGGAGGTAGCCGTTGACCGCCGTGTCGATGCAGTCGTCGCCGTTGACGTAGGCCGTGTGGCCGTCGCCCTCGTAGGTCAGCAGGCGGCCGCTCGTCAGCTGGCCGGCCAGGGAGCGGGCCCAGGCGTACGGGGTCGCCGGGTCGCGGGTGGTGCCGACGACCAGGATCGGGGCGGCGCCCTTGGCGGGGATGCGTTCGGCGCGGCCGGTGGGCTTGACCGGCCAGTTCGCGCAGCTCAGGCTCATCCACGCGAAGTCGTCGCCGAAGCGCGGCGACTCCTTCATGAACGCGGGCATCGCCGCCTTCACCTGCGCCGGGGTGGTCGCCGCCGGGGGCAGGTCCAGGCAGTTCACGGCGGCGTTGGCGGCCATGAGGTTGGAGTACGTGCCGTCCGCGTTGCGTTCGTAGTACTGGTCGGACAGGGCGAGCAGCTGGCTGCCGTCGCCGCTATTGGCCGCACCGAGCGCCTGCCGCAGCAGGGGCCACAGCTCCTTGGAGTACATCGCCTCCATCAGCGCGGTCTCGCCGAGCGCCTGGCCGAGCCGGCGGCTCTGTCCGGTGGCCAGCGGGTGGGTCTCGAGCCGGTTCAGGAAAGACGCGATGTAGGTGTTCGCGGCGGCCGTGCTGCGGCCCATCGGGCAGTCGGCCCGCGTCACGCAGTCCTTGGCGAAGGCCTGGAACGCGGTCTCGAACCCGCCCGCCTGCGTCTCGGCCATCTTCAGCGAGGACAGCGACGGGTCCATCGCGCCGTCCAGCACGACGTGGCCGACCCGGCTCGGGAAGAGCCCCGCGTACGTCGCGCCCAGGAACGTGCCGTACGACTTGCCGACGTAGTTGAGCTTGGCGTCACCCAGCAGTGCGCGCAGGACGTCCATGTCGCGGGCCGAGTCGATGGTGCTGACATGGCCGAGCAGCTTGGCGGAGTGCTGTTCGCAGGCCTGGCCGAACGCCTCGTCCGCCTTGGACAGCGCGTCGATCTCGGGCTGGGTGCGCGGCGTCGTGTCGACCTCGGTGAACGCGTCCATCTGGGTGTCGCTCAGGCACTTGACCGGTGCGCTGCGGGCGACGCCGCGCGGGTCGACGGCGACCAGGTCGTAGCGGGCCCGCACCGGCGCCGGGTAGCCGGATGCCACGTTGTCCAGGTAGTCGATGGCCGAACCGCCCGGGCCGCCGGGGTTGAGCAGCAGCGAACCGATGCGGGAGCCGGGGCCGCTCGCGCGCTGGCGGGAGACGGCGAGCTTGAGGTCGTCGGAGGCCACCGGGTCGTCGTAGTCGAGCGGCACCCGCATCGTGGCGCACTGGAAGCCGGGGCCGTCGCAGGAGTGCCAGCTGAGCTTCTGCGTGTAGTACGGCTGGAGGCCGGCCGGGATTCCCGAGGGCAACGGGGCGAGGCTCGGGCCGTTCGACGAGTTGACCGCCGCCGCGCCCGCCGTGGCCCCGGTGCCCGTGGTGGCCGCCGCCGCGCCCCGGCTGTTGCCCGACGAGCAGCCGGAGAGCGTCAGGCCCGCGACGGCGAGCACGGTTGCCGAAGTGCGGAGCATGCGCGCGGTGTCCATGGCTGCCACAGGTCCTCCCGTCGGGTCTGGCGAGCGTATCCGCACCCCGGGCGGTGGCGCGCGTCCAGCGCAACTCGTACGAGTGACGCCGCAGCCGCCGGGCGTCGTGCGCCGGGGTCTCGTCACGAGGCGGAACGCGCCGGGCCGGCCAGTTCCTCGGTGAGGTATTCGGAGACCAGGGCCAGTTCGTGGCGGCGGGCGTCACCGCCGGTGCCACGGTCGGGCACGACGCCGTCGATGATCCGCACGCGTACGCCCACCCGGCGCAGCGCCGCCCGCAGCCGCAGCGCCGACGCCCGCGGCCCGTCCTCCCCCGTCGCCGACGCGAGCAGGACGTGCGGCGCGGAACGCGGCCGGGTGCGCGGGATGCCGACAGCCCCCTTGCCGTACGTGCCGGAGACACCCACCGCGGCGCCGAACCGTCCCGGGTGCGCGAGCGCCGCCCGCAGCGCGCACGCGGCCAGCGCGCCGACCCCCACCACCGCTCGGGCCCCGCGCCCGCCGACCGTGCGGTAATGCCGCGCCGCCGTGGCGAGGGCCCTGTCCGGATCGGCCGAGCAGTCGCGCGGCAGCACGATCACGAACGGATCGGCCAGCCCCTGCCGCACGTGCCGCACGAACGCGGGGTACAGCGGCTCGCGGTCCGGCGCGGTGGCCGGCAGGTAGGCGACCACCATCGGGAACGCCTGCGACGACCCGCCGCCGTACCGGTACTGCGGGGGCAGCCAGACGCGCGTGCCGTCCGCGAACCGCTGGAGGGTGCCGCCCGCCGGGCGCGCGATGGTGACGGGCGCCGGCTCCACGGCGTTCTGCGGCGCGGCGTGCGGCACGGGTGCCTTGCGGACCGGCGGCGCGGGCAGGGCCGGGGCGGCCACCGGCGTACGGGCGGCGGGCGCTCCGTCCGGCAGACTCACGGCGGCCACGATCCCGCAGGCCAGCACGGCGACGGCGGCGCCGGCGCGCAGGACGGCGGGGCGGTAGTTCTCGGGGAGGTCGTAGGCGCGGCCCGCGCGTTCCAGCGTCCAGCGGGCGACGGCGGCGCGCCCCAGCCGGACCGTCACGACGGCAGCGGCGCACAACAGCACGGCGCACAGCAGCGTGATCGCCCCGCCGGAGGTGAACACCGCCTCGTACGCCGGTCGCGGAAGCCCGCCGGACGCTCCGGGCAGCACCGTCGGCAGGGGCGGGCGCGGCGCGGACGCCGACGATGACGGCCACGGCCACAGCGGCGAGACCGAGGACGACGAGACGGATGACGACGCAGCCGAGGACGGGACGGGCAGCGACACGGGCAGGGACAACGGACGCACCACCTGGGGGACAGCGGCGGACAGCCGGGCGGGCCGGCCCGGCCGCGGTCGCCGGGTGGGGTCGCACGGCGTCGCGGCTGCGGCACCGCCCCGAGGGAACGGTCCCGGCCGGCCCCAGCCAGCGTGCAAGGCTTGCCCCCGCCGGGCGCGCAGCGAACCGCGCCGCGTCCGATGATCACCCGAAGGCACCAACCACCACGACACCGGACTGACGCGACGTCAGCCGCAAGGGCCGCGGTGCGCGTGCGGTCAGCCCGTCCGCGTGCGGTCAGCCGCACGCGCGACGCAGGCCGCTCGCGTGCGCCTCAGCCCCGCCCGGGCTTCTCAACCCGCCCGGTCGTCTCAGCCCGCGCGCAGCGCCATCGTCATCGCCTCGACCGCCAGCAGCGGGGCCACGTTGCCGTCGAGCGCCTCGCGGCAGGCGAGGATCGCCTCGATGCGGCGCAGCGTCTGCTCCGGGCGGCCGGAGGCGGCTATGCGGTCGATCGCGTCGCGCACCTCGGCGTTGGCGACCGGCGCGCTGGTGCCGAGCTGCACCGCCAGCACGTCGCGGTAGAAGCCGGCCAGGTCGGTCAGCGCGAGGTCGAGGGTGTCGCGCTGGGTGCGGGTGGAGCGGCGTTTCTGACGGTCGGCCAGGTCCTTCATCACGCCCGCCGTGCCGCGCGGCATCCGGCCGCCGGAGCCGGACGCGGCGCCCAGGGCGGCCCGCAGCTCCTCCGTCTCCTTGGCGTCGACCTCCTCGGCGACCTGCTTGGCGTCCTCCGTCGCGGAGTCGACCAGCGTCTGCGCCGCCTTCAGGCAGCCGCCGATGTCGCCGAGTTGGAGCGGCAGGCGCAGCACCGCCGCGCGACGGGCGCGGGCCCGCTCGTCGGTGGCGAGCCGCCGGGCCCGGTCGATGTGGCCCTGCGTGGCGCGGGCCACGACGGCGGCGAGCTCGGGCTCGATGCCGTCCCGGCGCACCAGCACGTCGGCCACCGCGTCCACCGGCGGCGTGCGCAGCGTCAGCAGGCGGCAGCGGGAGCGGATCGTGGGCAGGACGTCCTCGACGGAGGGCGCGCACAGCAGCCAGACGGTGCGGGGGGCGGGCTCCTCGACCGCCTTGAGCAGGACGTTGCCCGCGCCCTCGGTCAGGCGGTCGGCGTCCTGGAGCACGATGACCTGCCAGCGCCCGCCCGCCGGGGACAGCGACGAGCGGCGCACCAGGTCCCGGGTGTCCTTCACGCCGATCGACAGCTGATCGGTGGCGACCACCTCGACGTCGGCGTGCGTGCCCACCAGCGTCGTGTGGCAGCCGTCGCAGAAGCCGCAGCCTGGGACACCGCCCAGCGCGCGGTCGGGGCTGACGCACTGGAGCGCGGCGGCGAAGGCGCGCGCGGCGGTGGCACGGCCGGAACCGGGCGGACCGGTGAACAGCCACGCGTGCGTCATCTTCGAGGCGGCAGACGCGGCAGGGGAGGCCGCCTGGCCGGAGGCGACCGCGGTCACGAAGGCGTCGGCGTCCCGGGCGGCGGCGGTCAGCGACTCGACCACCGGGGCCTGGCCCACCAAGTCGTCCCACACGGGCATGAGCGGTCCCTCCTCTCCCTGCGTCCCTCTCCTGTGTCGTCTCTCATTGTGAGGGGTGGGTCTGACAACCCGGACCACGGACGACGACCCGGACGGCCGGAGGGGGCGGCGGCTTCGGAGAGCCGGTCAGCGCCTGCCGCGGCCCCGGCGGTCGTCGTGGCGGTCGTCGTGCCGCTCGTCGTGGTCGTCGTCCTCGTCGCGCGGGCCGAGGAGTTCGTCGGCCAGGGTCGGCAGGTCGTCGAGCGGGGTCTCCTCCGCCCAGCTCGGACGGGGGCGCTTGGCGGGACGCGACGGGGCGTTCTCCCCGGAGCCCGCAGGCGAGTCCGGCCCCGGCCGCGAGCCCGGGCCCGAGCCCGCGTGCCGCCGCGCGCTCGGGTCGATCACCTGCGGCAGTTCGCGGGTGCGCTCGACCGAGGACTCGGCGCGCTCGTCGCGGAACAGCCCGGGCGGAACGCGGTCCACCGGATTGCCGCGACCGCCGTCCGCGGGCCGCACCGGCGGCAGCACGGCCGTCTCGTCGCCGTCGTCGGGTGCCGCTGGCCGCACCGGCGGGAGCACGGCCGTCTCGTCGTCGGCGGGCGCCGCGGGACGGACCGGCGGCATGACCGTGGTCGCCTCGGCGTCCGGATCCGGGGCCGCAGGGTCCACCGTCGGGACCTCGATGGTGCGCGTCTCGTCGCCGCGCCCGAGGTGCGGGGTCTCGACCGTCTGTGTCACGTCGTCGGCGTGCGGGACGGGCGCGACGGCCGGGGTCCGGACCGTCTGCGTCGCCTCGGCGTCCGGCCCCTCGGGCTCGGCACCGGCACCGGCACGGCCAGCACCTTCGGGCTCGGCGGCGGAGCCGGCGGACTCCTGGGCCCGCCGCGCCTCCTCGGCCAGCCGCGCCTCCTCCGCCAAGCGGGCCTGCTCGCGGGCCTGTTCGGCGCGCAGCAGCGCTTCCTCGGCCTTGCGCTGCTTCTCCAGACGGCGGGCCTCGGCCTCGGCGCGCAGCCGGTCCTGCTCCTCCTTCTGGCGGCGCAACCGTTCCTGCTCCTCGGCGCGGGCGCGTTCCTCCGCCTCGCGGCAGGCGCGTTCCTCCTCCGCGCGCTTGCAGGCCTCCTCGGCCGCCTTGCGCGCGGCCTCCGCCTGCCGTTCGGCCTCCTCGCGCCTGCGCCGTTCCTCCTCCTGGCGCTTGCGCTCCTCCTCCTCGGCGCGCAGCTTGGCCAGCTGCTCCTGCCGCTCGCGCTCCAGCCGCTCTTCCTCGGCCTTGCGGGCGGCCTCTTCCTCTGCGCGCCTGCGGGCCTCCTCGGCGGCCTTCCGCTCGGCCTCGGCGCGGGCCTCGATCTCCTGCTGGGACAGCGGCAGCAGGTGGTCGAGCCGGTGCCGTACGACGCGGGTCACGGCCTGCGGCTCCTGGCCCGCGTCCACCACGAGGTAGCGCGAGGGGTCGGCGGCGGCGAGCGTCAGGAAGCCGCGGCGCACCCGGTCGTGGAACTCGGCGGGCTCGGACTCCAGCCGGTCCGGCGCCTCGGTGAAGCGCTCCCGCGCGGTCTGCGGCGAGACGTCGAGCAGCACGGTCAGATGCGGTACGAGCCCGCCGGTGGCCCAGCGCGAGATACGGGCGATCTCGGTGGGCGCCAGGTCGCGGCCCGCGCCCTGGTAGGCCACCGAGGAGTCGATGTAGCGGTCCGAGATGACGATCGCACCGCGCTCCAGGGCAGGCCGGACCACCGAGTCGACGTGCTCGGCGCGGTCCGCCGCGTACAGCAGTGCCTCGGCGCGGTGCGAGATGCCGGCGCTCGCCACGTCCAGCAGGATCGAGCGCAGCCGCTTGCCGATCGCGGTGGCACCGGGCTCGCGGGTGACGACGACCTCGTGGCCCTTGCCCCTGATCCACTCGGCGAGCGCCTCGACCTGCGTGGACTTGCCCGCCCCGTCGCCGCCCTCGACGGCGATGAAGAACCCGGAGGCCGCCGGGGCCTGCGCCGGGTCGTCGCCGCGCAGCGCCTCGCGCAGGTCGCGCCGCAGCGGCACGCCCTGCCGGTCGTCCAGCGTCCCGACGACCAGCGCGGCCACCGGCAGCAGCAGCGCGCCGACCAGCATCAGGGTGAACGCGGCGCCGCCGTGGTCGAAGGTGAACGACCCGTCGACCAGCCGGTGCGGACCGATCAGCCCGGCGACCGCGGGCGCGGCCACCGCGGCGACGGCCACCGCGACCCGGACCACCGCGTGCAGGTGTTCCGTGGTCCGCGTCCGGCGCGCCTCCTGGGCTTCCTGGTCGATCAGGGTGTGCCCGGTGTTGGCGGCGAGCCCGGCGGCGTAACCGGCCAGCAGCGACAGCGCCAGCACGGTCACCGGATCCGGGACCAGGCCGGTGAGCAGTAGCGCGATCCCCGTGACGCCGATCGCGAGTCCCAGCAGGCGGCGCCGGGAGAGCGTGGGCAGGACGCGCGGGGCGGTGCGGATGCCCCAGACCACGCCGCCGGTCAAAGCGAGCACCAGCAGGCCGAAGCCGACCGGCCCGAAGCCGAGGTCCACGGCGTGCAGGACGGCGACCGCGACCGCAGAGGCGATGGCCCCGGCGACGGCGGCGCAGGACAGGACCAGCGTCGGCAGCGCCCCGGTGCGGCCCTTCTCGGCACCGGCCGGGCCCTTGGGCAACCGCAGGCCCTCCAGCGGGGACCGCGGCCGCGGGGTCGCGCCGCCCGGGAGTTCGAGCAGGTGGAGCACCGCGATCGAGGCGGCGAACAGCCCTGCGGCGACATAGCTGACGAGGGCGACGTGGTGGGTGGCGAACCACTGCGACCACACGCCCAGCAGGTTGTTGACGAGCGCGGCGGCGACCAGCCCGGCCGCGGCGACCGGCAGCGCGACGAACCCGGTGCGCAGGTCCAGCCTGCGCAGCGCGTCGAGGTGGTCGGGTCCGGGGCGCACGCCGTCGGCGGGCGGCGCGGGCAGCAGCGCGGGGGCGGCGCCGTCCTTGGCGACGTTCCACACGCGTTCGGCGACGCCGGTGACGAAGACGGTGACGAGCAGCCAGGTCAGCGCGCTGCCCGGGAGCCAGTCGATCCACAGGGGCGCGACGACGAAGAGCCCGAGCCGGACCGCGTCCGATCCGATCATCGTCCAGCGCCGGTCGAGCACGCCCTGCGGCGCGGTGAGCGTGGAGAGCGGGCCGAGCAGGACCGCGCCGAACAGCAGTCCGGCCAGCAGCCGCAGAGCGAAGACCACGGCGATCGCGAAGCTGACACCCCGGTAGCCGCCGCCGAACCCCTGCTGGGCCACGGCCGCCTGGACCGTCAGGGCGAGCAGCGCCAGCAGCCCGAGGCGATCCCCGACGGAGCTGGTGGCCTGTGCGGTCCACAGCCTGCGCAGGGCCGGGATCCGCAGCAGAGCGGTCACGGCGCGCTCGCGGGAGTCGGCGGCGAGTGCGTTGGTGAAGTCTTCGGGCTCGCCCGTTGGCTGCTCGGCACGCGTCATCCTGCCAGCCTAACCAACACGCGGGTGGCGTAACCGCCCCGCCCGAACGCGCGCACCGTGCGGTGACACCCCCGTGACGCGATGATCAGACGATCGGATCGACCGGCGGTCGATCCGATCAGCCTGTCATCACACCGTCAGCACCGGGTCACTCGGCGGATTCCGCGGAGGACGCCGACTTCCCGGCCGCGGCGGTCTTCGCCGTGGTCGTCTTCTTGGCGGCGGCCTTGGCCGTGGTGGTCTTCTTGGCCGCCGTCTGCTTCGCCGCCGCGGTCTTCTTGGCGGGGGCCTTCTTGGCGGCGGCCTTCTTGGCCGGGGCCTTCTTCGCCGCCTTCTTGGCGGTCTTCTTCGCCGGGGCCTTCGCGCGCTTCTCCGCGAGCAGCTCGTAGCCGCGCTCCGGGGTGATGGTCTCCACGTCGTCGTCCCGGCGCAGCGTCGCGTTGGTCTCGCCGTCGGTGACGTAGGGGCCGAACCGGCCGTCCTTGACGACCACCGGCTTCTCGCTGACCGGGTCGGTGCCCAGTTCCTTCAGCGGCGGCTTGGCGGCGGCCCTGCCGCGCTGCTTGGGCTGGGCGTAGATGGCCAGCGCCTCGTCCAGGGTGATGGTGAAGATCTGGTCCTCGGAGGTGAGCGACCGCGAGTCCGTGCCCTTCTTCAGGTACGGGCCGTAGCGGCCGTTCTGCGCGGTGATCTCGACGCCCTCGGGGTCGGTGCCGACGACGCGCGGCAGCGACATCAGCCGCAGCGCGTCCTGAAGCGTCACCGTGTCCAGCGACATCGACTTGAAGAGCGAGGCGGTGCGCGGCTTGACCGCGTTCTTGCCGGTCTTCGGGGTGCCCTCGGGCAGCACCTCGGTGACGTACGGGCCGTAGCGGCCGTCCTTGGCGACGATCTCGCGGCCGGTGGCCGGGTCGGTGCCCAGCTCGAAGTCGCCGCTGGGCTTGTCCAGCAGCTCCTGGGCGTGCTCGACGGTCAGCTCGTCCGGCGGCAGGTCGTCGGGCACGTCGGCGCGGCGGCTGACCTCTTCGCCGTTCTCGTCGCGCGTCATGCGCTCGACGTACGGGCCGTAGCGGCCGACGCGCAGCACGATGCCGTCGCCGACCGGGAACGAGGAGACCTCGCGGGCGTCGATCGCGCCGAGGTCGGTCACGAGTTCCTTCAGGCCGCCGAGGTGGTCGCCGTCGCCGTTGCCCGCGGCGGCCGCCTCGCCGAGGGCGGCACCGGACTCCTCGCCGAAGTAGAAGCGCCGCAGCCACGGCACGGACTGCGCCTCGCCGCGGGCGATCCGGTCGAGGTCGTCCTCCATCCTGGCGGTGAAGTCGTAGTCGACCAGGCGCCCGAAGTGCTTCTCCAGCAGGCCGACGACGGCGAAGCTGAGGAAGGACGGGACGAGCGCGGTGCCCTTCTTGAAGACGTAGCCGCGGTCGAGGATGGTGCCCAGGATCGTCGCGTACGTCGACGGGCGGCCGATCTCGCGCTCTTCCAGCTCCTTCACCAGCGACGCCTCGGTGTAGCGCGCCGGGGGCTTGGTGGAGTGGCCGTCGGCGGTGATCTCCTCCGCGGTCAGCGCGTCGCCCTCGGCGACCTGCGGCAGCCTGCGCTCGCGGTCGTCCAGCTCGGCGTTGGGGTCGTCGGCGCCCTCGACGTAGGCCTTCATGAAGCCGTGGAACGTGATGATCTTGCCGGACGCGGAGAACTCGGCGTCCCGGCCGTCGGACGCGCGGCCGCCGACCCTGACGGTGACGGACTGGCCGACGGCGTCCTTCATCTGCGAGGCCACCGTGCGCATCCAGATCAGCTCGTACAGCTTGAACTGGTCGCCGGTCAGCCTGGTCTCGGCCGGGGTGCGGAAGCGGTCGCCGGAGGGGCGGATCGCCTCGTGCGCCTCCTGGGCGTTCTTGACCTTGCCGGCGTAGACGCGCGGCTTGTCCGGGAGGTAGTCGGCGCCGTAGAGCTGGGTGACCTGGGCGCGGGCCGCGGTGATCGCGGTCTCCGACAGCGTGGTGGAGTCGGTGCGCATATAGGTGATGAAGCCGTTCTCGTACAGCTTCTGGGCCACCGACATCGTGACGCTCGCGCTCATGCCGAGCTTGCGGGACGCCTCCTGCTGGAGGGTCGTCGTACGGAAGGGGGCGTACGGCGAGCGGCGGTACGGCTTGGACTCGACCGAGCGGACGCCGAACGAGCTGTCCGCGAGCGCGGCGGCCAGCGCGCGGGCGTTCGCCTCGTCCAGGTGCAGGACCTGGCTGCCTTCCTTCAGCCGCCCGTCCGCCCCGAAGTCGCGGCCCTGGGCGACCCGGTGGCCGTCGACGGAGGTCAGGCGGGCGGAGAAGGTGCCCGGGTCGGTGGCGTCGCCGGCGCGGCCGGTGGCGAAGGAGCCGGTCAGGTCCCAGTACGAGGCGGAGCGGAACGCGATGCGCTCGCGCTCCCGCTCGACGACCAGCCGGGTCGCGACCGACTGCACGCGCCCCGCCGACAGCCGGGGCATGACCTTCTTCCACAGCACCGGGGAGACCTCGTAGCCGTAGAGCCGGTCGAGGATGCGGCGGGTCTCCTGGGCGTCGACCAGGCGCTTGTTCAGCTCGCGGGGGTTGCGCACCGCGTCCTGGATGGCCTGCTTGGTGATCTCGTGGAAGACCATCCGGCGCACCGGCACCTTGGGCTTGAGGACCTCCTGGAGGTGCCAGGCGATGGCCTCGCCCTCGCGGTCCTCATCGGTGGCGAGCAGGAGTTCGTCGGCGTCCGCGAGAAGGTCCTTGAGCTTCTTGACCTGGCTCTTCTTGTCGCTGTTGACGACGTAGACCGGCTGGAAGTCGTGCTCGACGTCGACACCGAGGCGGCGCACCTCGCCGGTGTACTTGTCCGGCACCTCGGCGGCGCCGTTCGGCAGGTCGCGGATGTGCCCGACGCTCGCCTCGACCACGTAGCCAGGGCCGAGGTAGCCCTTGATCGTCTTCGCCTTGGCGGGCGACTCGACGATGACGAGGCGGTGGCCGCCCTGCGCGGTGTCGGTGGTCGGGGACAACTTCGGCTCTTCTCTCGGGGTCGGAAGGGTGACGCTGCGGAGTGTGACCGTAACCCAGCCCCCCGTGTCAAACGGGAAAAGTCCGCGGGCGCCACTCGAACGGTAACCCGACAACCGTGCTTTCCGCCGCACGGACCGGGTGGTACGGGCGGTTCCGGCATGCGGCGCGCCGGGCCGGGCCGGACCTGTCCGGAGGGCCGCACGGGGCGGGAGCGGGCCCGGCGCGGCCTGGAAGTGCCTGCTCAGTCGAGCCCCGGGGTCACTCCACCGCCTCCAGGAAGCCCTGCTCGACCAGCAGCCGGATCGAGGCGGGGGTGCGGTCGCGCAGCACCACCGGGTCCTCGCCGAGCAGCTGGGCGATCGCGTCGAGGATGCGGCCCGCGCTGAGCGTTCCGTCACACACCCCGGCGAAGCCCGCGCCGACCGTGTCGACCTTGGTGGCCCGCCGCATGCCCTGGTTGCCGCGCAGCACGACGTGCTCGGGGTCCTCGGCACCGGGCGCGCCGACCTGCTCCTGGACGACCTCCTCGGCCAGCCGGAAGCGCGCCGCCAGCAGCGAGGCGTCGTCGTGGGCCCGCAGGAAGTCCTGGCGGGCGAACCAGCGCTGGATCTCCTCGCCCAGCGGCCGGCGCACCGGGTGCGGCCACTCCTCGGCGGTGACGGAGGGGGCGTCGGCGCCCGAGTTGCGCAGCGTGATCCAGCCGAACCCGACGCCCTTGACCTTGGCGCGTTCGAACTCCCCCAGCCACGCGTCGTAGCGCGCCGCGTAGGTGGCCGGATCCGTACGGTGGTCGCCGCCGTCGCGCAGCCACAGCTCGGCGTACTGCGCCGGGTCCTGCACCTCGCGCTGCACGATCCACGCGTCGCAGCCCCGCGGCAGCCAGGAGGTGACGCGCTCGCGCCAGTCCTCGCCCTCGACGTGCTGCCAGTTGGCGAGCAGCTGGCAGTAGCCGCCGTCGGTCAGGTGGTCGGCCGACCGCTGGACGAGGGCGCGGCACAGGTCGTCGCCCGCCATGCCGCCGTCGCGGTAGGCGAAGCGCTCGCCGGGCGAGATCACGAAGGGCGGGTTGGAGACGACGAGGTCGAAGCGTTCGTCCCCGACCGGCTCGAAGAGGCTGCCCTGCCGCAGGTCGGCCTCGGGCACGCCGGACAGCGCGAGGGTGAGGCGGGCGAAGGCCAGGGCGCGCGGGTTGACGTCGGTCGCGGTGACCCGGGCGGCGTGGGTGGAGGCGTGCAGCGCCTGCACACCGGAGCCGGTGCCCAGGTCGAGGGCGGTGCGCACGGGTGTCCGTACGGTGATCCCGGCGAGCGTGGTGGACGCGCCGCCGACGCCCAGCACGAGCTGCGAGCGGTCGAGCGCCTTGTCCTTCGACAGCTCCGCATTCGACGGGCCGGCCCCGCCGCCGATGCCGCCGGCGCCGCCGACCGCGCAGCCCAGGTCGGAGACGATCCACCAGTCCTCGCCCGCGTCGCCCGCGTACGGCCGCACGTCCACGGTGGCGCGCACCATGCCGGCGCCGTCCTCGGGGGCCTCGCGCAGCCAGCCGTCGTCCAGCGCGTCGTCCAGCGGCAGCGCGGCACGGGCCTGCTCCCGGGTGGCCGAACGCTGGAGGAGGAAGACCCTGGTCAGCGTCTCCAGCGGACTGCCGCCCCGGGTGGCGCGCAGCGCGGGCACCGTCTCACCGCGCGAGAGCGCGGCGTAGGCGGTCGCGCCCAGCAGGTCCAGGCAGCCGTCGGCGGTGAAGGCGGCGGTCCGCAGCGCGTCACGCAGGCGGGCGGTGCGGGCGGGCTCGGGCGTGGGAAGGCTCTGCTGGATCACGCGGCCATTCTCGCCGAAGAGCCTTCCCCGCGCCCGAACCGGTACGACCTCCCGTATGGCGTCCGAGCCCGAACCGGCGCGGCGCGTGGTCTTTTCGGCCCCGGGACGACGGCTCTGGCCGTCCCGGGGACGTCGGCTCCGGACGGCCCGGGACATCCGCTCCCGACGTGGCCTGGGACGCTTCCGTCAGCTCTGGGACGACGCGGAGGACGACGCCGAGGGCTTCGCGGAGCCCGACGGCTTCGCGGAACCGGACGGCTTCGCGGACCCCGAGGGCTTCGCGGGACCCGAGGGAGCCGTGGACGCGGCCGGGCCGCCGGAGCCGGACGCGTCGGGCGACGGCGCGAGCGTCGGCGCGGTCGTGGCCTTCTGGCAGCCGGGCTGCTTGGCCATCGCCTGGCCGATGCCGTCGGCCTGGAGCTTGGCGAGCGCGTCGTCGCCGTTCTTGCTCAGCGTGGTCACCTGGTTGGGGATGGCCCCCAGGCCCTGCGCGAACTTCGCCTGGTCGGAGGCGTCGAGACCGTCGACCGTCTTCTTGAGGTTCGCGTACGCGCCGGAGATGGCGTTGAGCTGGTCGACCGCGTTCTTCTGCAGCGTGGCGCCGTTGCCGACCGGCGGCGCGCCGGCGTCCTGGATGCCGCTCGCCAGCGCCTTGTACGCGTCCGAGATCTGGCCGAAGGCCGTCGAGTCGGTGCTCTGGACCTGCGAGGGCGAGGCGCCGCTGCTGGAGACCGACGCGATGTCGTTGTCGGCGTTCTGGATCTTCTGCCGCTGCGGCTGGACCTGGTCGCAGACGCTCTTGGCGTAGTCGTCCGTCTTGTTGTCCGAGCTGCCGCACCCCGCGAGCGCGAGTGTCGCGGTCGCCGCGCAGCACAGGGCGGCGGCGAGCCTCTTGTTCAGCGGGCCGATGTTCACCGGGGGGACCCCTTCCGTGGTTCTCCGGCCCCGGAATATACGCGGCGAGGTGGGGGCGACCACGAGTCGATCAGGCGGTACGCCCCGTATTGGAGCCATATGCACCACGCGGCAGGCCGCCGGTGGACCGGGGCGCGCGCCCCGCACAGCGACGGGCGGCGCGCCCCCTGCGCGCCGCCCGTCGCTGTGTTGACGGTATGGCGGATATCACGAGCTGGACACCACCGCGGGGTCGGCTGATCGCGCGGCGGGCTCGCTGTTGTCCTCGTCACCCACGGCGACCGAACGCCGCTTGGAGACGTAGACGGCGCCGACGATCACCAGCAACGCGACCACCGCGACACCGACGCGCAGCCCGATGTTGGCCTTGTCGCCGTACGAGTACGTGACGATCGCGGGGGCGATCAGCAGCGAGACCAGGTTCATCACCTTGATCAACGGGTTGATGGCCGGGCCCGCGGTGTCCTTGAACGGGTCGCCCACGGTGTCGCCGATGACGGTGGCCTCGTGCGCCTCACTGCCCTTGCCGCCGTGGTGGCCGTCCTCGACCAGCTTCTTGGCGTTGTCCCAGGCGCCGCCGGAGTTGGCCAGGAAGACCGCCATGAGCGTGCCCGCCCCGATCGCGCCGGCCAGGTAGGCGCCGAGCGCGCCCACGCCCAGCGAGAACCCGACCGCGATCGGCGCCAGCACCGCGAGCAGGCCGGGGGTGGCCAGCTCCCGCAGCGCGTCCTTGGTGCAGATGTCCACCACGCGGCCGTACTCCGGCTTCTCGGAGTAGTCCATGATCCCGGGGTGCTCGCGGAACTGCCGGCGCACCTCGAAGACCACGGCGCCTGCCGAACGGGAGACCGCGTTGATGGCCAAGCCGGAGAAGAGGAAGACCACGGCCGCGCCCAGCAGCAGGCCGACCAGGTCGTTGGGCTGGGCGATGTTGAGGCTCAGGCTCAGCCCGTGCGCGGCCGAACCGACCTTGGCCACCTGGGTGTTGATGGCGTCGGTGAACGAGCCGAACAGCGCGGTCGCCGCCAGGACCGCGGTCGCGATCGCGATGCCCTTGGTGATGGCCTTGGTGGTGTTGCCGACCGCGTCGAGGTTGGTGAGCACCTGCGCGCCCTCGCCCTCGACGTCGCCGGACATCTCCGCGATGCCCTGGGCGTTGTCGGACACCGGCCCGAAGGTGTCCATGGCGACGATCACGCCGACGGTGGTCAGCAGGCCGGTCCCGGCGAGCGCGACCGCGAACAGCGCCAGCGTCAGCGAGCCGCTGCCGACCAGGAACGCGCCGTAGACCGCGAGCCCGATCAGCACCGCCGAGTAGACCGCCGACTCCAGGCCCAGCGAGATGCCGGAGAGCACCACGGTCGCGGGACCGGTCAGCGACGACTTGCCCACGTCGCGTACCGGTCGGCGGGAGGTCTCGGTGAAGTACCCGGTCAACTGCTGGATGAGCGCGGCCAGCACGATGCCGATGGCGACCGCGACCAGGGCGAAGATCCGCGGATTGCCGCTGTGGTCGGTGATGGCGGCCGGTACGCCCTTCAGATCGGAGAATCGCGCGGGCAGATAGACGAAGACGGCCGCCACCACGAGCACGAGGGAGATCACGGCCGAGATGAAGAATCCGCGGTTGATCGCGGACATTCCACTGCGGTCAGAACGGCGGGGCGCCACGGCGAAGATTCCGATCATCGCAGTGATCACACCGATTGCCGGGACGAGCAGCGGAAAGGCCAGCCCCGAATTGCCGAACGCGGCCTTGCCGAGGATCAACGCGGCGACCAGCGTCACCGCGTAACTCTCGAAGAGGTCGGCCGCCATACCGGCGCAGTCGCCCACGTTGTCGCCCACGTTGTCGGCGATGGTCGCGGCATTGCGCGGGTCGTCCTCGGGAATGCCCTGCTCGACCTTGCCGACCAGGTCCGCGCCGACGTCGGCGGCCTTGGTGAAGATGCCGCCGCCGACGCGCATGAACATCGCCAGCAGCGCGGCGCCGAAGCCGAAGCCCTCCAGCACCTTCGGTGCGTCCGCCTTGTAGACGAGCACGACGACCGAGGCGCCGAGCAGGCCGAGGCCCACGGTGCACATGCCGACCACGCCGCCGGTGCGGAACGCGATCTTCATGCCGCGGTGCGACACGGTCGTCAGGTCGGCGGCCGGTTCACCGGGGCCAGGGGTCGCCGCCCGGGCCGCCGCGGCGACCCGTACGTTCGCCCGGACCGCGAGCCACATGCCGATGTACCCGGTGGCGGCCGAGAAGACCGCGCCCACCAGGAAGAAGATCGACCGCCCGGCCCGCTGGGTCCAGTTGTCGGCGGGCAGCAGCATCAGCAGGAAGAAGACGACCACGGCGAAGACGCCGAGGGTCCTCAACTGCCGCATCAGATAGGCGTTGGCGCCTTCCTGCACGGCTTCCGCGATCCGCTTCATGCTCTCGGTGCCCTCGTCCGCGGCGAGCACCTGGCGGACCAGGACCACGGCGACGAGCAGCGCGATGACCGCCACGGCGGCGATGACCAGGACGAGGGTGCGGTTGCCACCGGTCAGTACCGGCGCGAGCGCGAACGCCCGGTGGAACTGGCCGACGGGGTGGAGCAGTTGGGCCGACTGGATCAGGCCCGGGTGGAGCAGGTGAGCCGGGTGGAGCAGCTGGGCTCCCTGGTCCGGAACGGATTGCTGTGACTGATGGAACTGGTGGAGCAGTGGGGAAATGTGGGGAAGCGTCTGCGCGTGGTACGCGAGAGGGGTGTCTGGCCCCGCCATTCGTCCTCCTTGACGTTTGGCACGTGGGCGCGCGGCCCGCGGTTCCACCGCATGCCGCGTCGCTCAGGCGAGCTGAGTCAGCGCTGAGTCAGTTGAGCAAAGATGGACGGATTGTAGGGAGCGGGAACCGATCAAAACAGTACGCGGGAACGAGAATTCGCCGGTGACCCGGCACGTCCTCCTGCGGAAAATCGCGCTCAGGGTGAAGAAATCACCGATTACGGTGAACGCGGCGGCGTGGAGTAGACCCCTGGAATTGATCTCCGCCCGGCGGATTTACGACGCGGCGGGGGCGTCTTCCGTTACGCGGGTGGGCTTTTGGGGCGTGGGATGTCTGAAGTGGCGGCGGGGCGGGGGGAATTGAGCCGGGGCGCGGGAGCGCCAGGGCGCGGCGGCGCGCAACGGGGGCAGGGCGGAGGGTTGCGCAGGCCGGGGAGGGGCGTTCCGAGAGGGCGGGCGGCCAAGGAGGGCGGCCCGGGGCGCAGCGGCGGGCAGAACGAAGACGGCCGCCGGGGGCAGCTGGCCCCGGGGCCGACGGGTGGCGGGCATGGGCGGTCCGGGCGCGGCAGGCACGGCGTGTGGCAGGCGCCGGGGCGGCAGGCACGGGGTGTGGCAGGCGCGGGGCGTGTCAGGCGCCAGGGCGGCGGCCCGGGGAAGGACGGCGCGAAGGCGGCGGGCCGGGGGAGGAAGGCGCGAAGGCGGCGGGCCGAGGAAGGAAGGCGCGAGGGCGGCGGGCGCGCCTCGCGGGGGCGCCGGCCGGAGCGCTACGGGAGGGTGGTCGGCGCGGTCGTCGGCCAGCTCATGCGGATGCTGCCGCCGGTCGGGCCCGCGATGACCTCGACGTCGTCCACCAGCCCGCTGATCACGGCGAGGCCCATTTGGCCGTCGTCGTCCCCGTCGTCCGCGCCGGGCTCGCCGGAACCAGGGGTGCTCGGGTGCGGGCGACCCGCCGCGTCGTCGGCGTCCGCGCGGTCGGCGGCCGTACCGGGCGCCTCGTCCGGCACCTCGTCGCCGACCTCGATGGAGAACTTCTTCTCCTCCTCGGTCAGCAGCACCCGCACCGGCAGGTCGACCCCGTTGAGCCGGTGCAGCCCCACCGCGCGGGTGCAGGCCTCGCCCACGGCGAGCCTGACCTCGTCCAGCACTGCCTCGTCCACACCGGCACGGCGCGCCACCGCGGCCGCCACCAGGCGGGCGGTGCGGACGTGCTCGGGCTGGGCGCTGAAACGCAGCTCAACGGTGGCCATGGCCTCCCCCTCGGTCTTTCAGGCGTGCACAACAGGGGCCCGGGCTCCTCTTCGGCCCGGTACCCCCGTTACTCAGGCGATCGCGAACGTGACGTGGCGGCGGCCAAGGCCCCGCCACGCCACCGCGCGCGGCTCAGTCAGTCGCCGAGACAGCCTCGTCGACCGAGGTGTGAATCGGGAACACCTTGGTCAGACCGGTGATACGGAAGATCTTCAGAATGCGCTCCTGGTTGCACACCAGGCGCAGCGAGCCCTCGTGGGCCCGCACTCGCTTCAGGCCGCCGACGAGCACGCCCAGGCCGGTGGAGTCGAGGAAGTCCACGCCTTCCATGTCCACGACCAGGTGGTAACTACCGTCGTTGACGAGCTCGACCAACTGCTCGCGCAGCTTGGGCGCGGTGTAAACATCAATCTCGCCACCGACCTCGACGACCGTACGGTCACCAACGGTTCGGGTCGACAGGGACAGGTCCACGAGTCCTCCAGCACCTTGCATCGAGCGGTCGCCCCCCAGGGGCCTCCCCACCGAAGGTAGGGGAGGGATCGGCAGCCGCGATGGCATTCAATCACTTACCAGCGGGCGAGCACGACGCCTTGCGGCGATTGTCCGTCACACCGGTGACACACTGAGTGCCGATGGCCCACGATCCCCGACCACACCCGGCGCACGACCGCCCTTCCCCAGCCACAGTCCTGCACCGGCTGGCGGCTGGAGCGGGCCGCGCCGCGCGCATCACTCATACGGAGCACTTGCCCCCGACCACCGCCAGACATGCCGATTGGCCTGATCAGATCCGGCCCGAGGTCCTGGCGGCGGTACGTGCCGCGGGCATCGCGCGCCCCTGGGAGCACCAGGCGTGCGCCATGGAGCACGCCCTGCGCGGCGAGTCCGTGGTGATCGCCACCGGCACCGCCTCCGGCAAGTCGCTCGCGTATCTCGCCCCGGTGCTCAGCGCCCTGGTCGAGGGCGCCGAGGCTCCGAACGGCCGGGGCGCCACCGCTTTGTACCTCGCGCCGACCAAGGCGCTCGCCGCCGACCAGCGCCGCGCGGTCTCGGCGCTGGCCGCCCCGCTCGGCACCGCCGTCCGCGCGGCGGTCTACGACGGCGACACGCCGTTCGAGGAGCGCGAGTGGGTCCGCCAGTACGCCACGTACGCGCTGACCAACCCGGACATGCTGCACCGCGGCATCCTCCCGGCCCACCAGCGCTGGGCCTCCTTCCTGCGCCAGCTGCGCTACGTCGTGGTCGACGAGTGCCACACCTACCGCGGCGTCTTCGGCTCGCACGTCGCCCAGGTGCTGCGGCGGCTGCGCCGGGTCTGCGCGCGCTACGGGGCCGATCCGGTCTTCCTGCTCGCGTCGGCCACGGCCGCGGACCCGGCCGAGGCGGCGGGCCGTCTCACCGGCGTCACGGTGCACGAGGTCACCGACGACGCCTCCCCGCACGGCGAACTCGTCTTCGCCCTGTGGGAGCCGCCGCTGACCGAGCTGAGCGGCGAACGCGGCGCGCCGGTCCGCCGCACCGCCACCGCCGAGACCGCCGACCTGCTGACCGACCTGGTCGCCCAGGGCAGCCGCACCGTCGCCTTCGTCCGCTCCCGGCGGGCCGCCGAGCTGATCGCGATACTCGCCCAGGACCGGCTGGCCGAGGTGGACCGCTCGCTGCCGGAGCGGGTCGCGGCCTATCGCGGCGGTTATCTGCCGGAGGAACGCAGGGCGCTGGAGCGGGACCTGCACAGCGGCCGCCTGCTCGGCCTGGCCTCCACCACCGCGCTGGAACTCGGCGTGGACGTATCCGGCCTCGACACCGTCCTGCTGGCCGGCTACCCAGGCACCCGGGCCTCGCTGTGGCAGCAGGCGGGCCGCGCCGGACGCGGCGGTCAGGGCGCGCTCGCGGTGCTGGTGGCCCGCGACGACCCGCTGGACACCTATCTCGTGCACCACCCGGACGCGCTGTTTCGTAGACCGGTCGAATCCACCGTCCTGGACCCGGACAACCCCTACGTCCTCGCGCCCCACCTGTGCGCCGCCGCCGCCGAACTGCCGCTCACCGACGACGACCTGACGCTCTTCGGCACCGAAGCCCCCGGTCTCGTACCGCAGTTGGTCAAGCGCGGACTGCTGCGCAGACGCAGCGGGGGCTGGTACTGGACGCGCCGGGAGCGTGCCGCCGATCTCACCGACATCCGCGGCGAGGGCGGCCGGCCGGTCCAGGTGGTCGAATCGGCGACCGGGCGGCTGCTGGGCACGGTGGACGCCTCCGCCGCCCACGCCTCCGTGCACGACGGCGCCGTCCACCTCCACCAGGGCCTCACCTACGTCGTCGAACGCCTCGACCTCGACGACGCCGTGGCCCTCGTCGAGCAGGCCGATCCGCCGTACTCCACGATGGCCCGCGAGACCACCGCGATCACCATCCTGGGCACCGACACCGAGGAGCCCTGGGGCGACGCGCGGCTGTGCTTCGGCTCGGTGGAGGTAACCCACCAGGTCGTCTCCTACCTGCGCCGCAAACTGATCACCGGCGAAGTGCTCGGCGAGACCAAGCTCGACCTGCCGCCGCGCACCCTGCGCACCCGCGCCGTGTGGTGGTCCGTCACCGACGACCAGCTCGACTCCGCGCGCGTCCACCCCGAGGAGCTGCCGGGCGCGCTGCACGCCGCCGAGCACGCCTCGATCGGCATGCTGCCGCTCTTCGCCACCTGCGACCGCTGGGACATCGGCGGCGTCTCCTTCCCCCTGCACCCCGACACCGGCCTGCCCACGGTCTTCGTCTACGACGGCCGCCCGGGCGGCGCGGGCTTCGCCGAACGCGGCTTCCGCACCGCGCGCGCCTGGCTGCTGGCCACCCGCGAGGCGATCGCGGCCTGCGAGTGCGACTTCGGCTGCCCGTCGTGCATCCAGTCGCCCAAGTGCGGCAACGGCAACGACCCGCTGGACAAGGCGGCCGCCGTCCGGCTGCTGGACTGCCTGCTGTCCGCGCGGCCCGAGCGGGAGGGCCCGGACGGCGGGGACGACGCGGGGGCCTCGGGGGACGCGAGAGGCTTCGGCGGCGGGGCCGAGGGCGGGCCTGCGACCGGGTGACCGTGAGGCGCGACGGACGGAGGTTCGATCGGCGGGTCCGCGTGCCGGGGACACCGACGGGTGCGCGGCCGTCCGCGCGCCCGGGGACGTCGAACGGGCCTTCACAGGCGTCGCGTTGGCCCCGGACGTCGCGACGGCCCACTGCGGTCCGGCGCGGGAGCGAACTCGGACAGGGCCGGTGAACGCCTCCGGTGCGCCTCGCGCCTCCGCCACGACATCGGCCACTTCGCCCCGCACGGCGCAGGTCACCAGCACCACACCCTGCGCCCGCGCCACGCGTTCGGCGTCACCGCACGCCGCCCGCTCACCGTCCAACGCGTGGTCCGCCGCCGCCAACGCCGCCAAGTCGGCCGCCCCGCCCGCCCGATGGCGTGCCGCGACCGTCTGGCCGAGGACGAGCAACGCCGCGAAGACGGCACAGAGCGCTCCGCTCACCACGACCGCCCAGACGGTCGCCGAACCCCGGTCGCCGGACATACCACGACGGCCTTCGCGCGTCGGGTCCCCGTTCACCGGACCGCCTCCTCCGCCAGGGCGACCGCGTCCGCGCCCACGGTCACCGACAGCAGTCCGGCGAGCCTGCCCGGGCCCAACGACCGCGCCGCCACCCGCACCCGCACCAGGTCCCCCTCGCGCCGCAGCACGACCTTCGCGCCGGGAGGCCCGGCCGACACGGCGGCGGCCATCGCGGCCTCCGGCGGTTCCGAACGCGCCGCCGCCCGCGCCCCGGCCCGCGCCGCGTCCACACAACGGATCTGCGCGGCGGCCGTCATCAGCCCCCACAGCAGCATCCCGGTGAACACCACCAGTACCGGCAGCACGACCGCCGCCTCGGCCGTCACGTATCCCGCGTCGCCGGGCCTGCCACGGCAGGCCTCAAAACGCCACATCGAGGGCCTTCTTGATCATCCCGCTGAGCGCCGAGGCGACCGCTGCACTGGTCACCACCTTGTAGAGCACCGCCGCGAAGGCACAGGCGGCCAACGTGCCCACCGCGTACTCCGCGGTCGACATCCCCGCCTGCGCGGCTTCCCCGCGCATCGCGTCCCACCGTCGCCGCATCCAACTGGTCATTTCTTCCTCCTGAGTTCACGTGTTCGTTCGCTGTTTTCGTTCGCTGTGTTCGCTGTGTTCGCTGTGTTCGCTGTGTTCGCTGCGTTCGCTGTCTGTGGTTCGTCGCGTGTGGTTTGTCGCGTGTGATTTGTCGCGTGTGGTTTGTCGCGTGTGATTTGTCGCGTGTGGTTTGTCGCGTGTGGTTTGTCGCGTGTGGTTTGTCGCGTGTGTTCGCTTCGGCTCGTCCGGCGGTCGCCGCGCTCGGTGAGCCGGGTCCCGTCCGGCGTCGCCGCACTTGAGCGAGCCACGTCCCGTGCGGGCGCGTGTCCGATCGCTCGTCTCACTTCATGTGCGCCATCCCCTCCGCCAGTCCGATCAGGACCGGCACGACGCCGACGACCAGGAAGGCGGGCAGGAAGCACAGGCCCAGTGGTGCGGTCGCCAGGACTCCGGCGCGCCGCGCCCTCGCTCCGGCCGCGCGGGTCCGCTCCGCGCGGTAGCCACTGGCCAGACGGGAGACCGTCGCGACCGGCGGTACCCCGGACACCGAGGCCCGCGCCATCCATCGCGCCAGATCCCCCGCCTGCGGCGCCGCCGCCAGGCGCTCCCAGCACTGCGCGGGATCGCCGCCGAGCCGCACCTCCGCCGCCACCCGCCGCAACGCCTCGCCCATCGGCCCGTCCACGCTGCGTCCCACGGCGTCCGCCGCCGCGGCGGGCGCGGCCCCGGCCGCCAGGCACGCGGCCAGCAGTTCCGCGGTGAGCGGGAGTTGGCGTGCCGCCGAGTCGTCCCCTGGTGGTGTGCGGGCGCGCGCCGTGCGTTGCCATCGCCGTGTGCCGTACGCCCCCGCGAGGCCCAGCAGGCAACCGGCCACCCCGCCCATCAGCACGGCCGCGGCGCACCCGACGCCGACCGGCGCGGCCCACTCGCGTCCCGTCGCCCGCGCGCGGTCGCTCAGTCCGGCCGTCCGGGGCCGACGGACACGGGCGATGCCCAGGAGCAGTTCGCGTCGCCGCCGCGCGAGCCGTCCACGGCGGGCGTCCGCCAGCCCGACCATCATCCACAGGAGTCCGGCTCCGCCCAGGAACGTCATCCCCAGGCTGTGGACAACTTCGCTCATGTCCCCTCCTCCGCCGCTCGCACGATCCGGGCGGTCCACACCAGCCCGGCGGTCTCCAGCGCTCCCCCGACCAGCAGGCACCCCAGCCCGGCCGCGGTCCGCAGCAGCACCCGAAAGGGATCCGCGCCCATCGCACATCCGAGCAGCAGCCCGAAGCCGGGAAGCAGCGCGAGCATCGCCGCAGTGGCCTTCGACCCGGCCAACTGCGCTCGCAGGTCCTCACGTTGGTCTCGCTCGGCCCGCAGGGCCGCCGCCACGCGGTCGAGTCCCTCGGCCAGTCCGCTGCCGCCGTCCACCGCGACTTCCCAGCACGCCGCCGCTCCTGCCAGGCCCTCCGCCCCCGGCACCCCGGCCGCCTGCCGCAGCGCCGCCGGAACGTCGCCACCGAACCGGGCCGCCGCCAGCAGCGGGGTCAGCGCACGGCGCGCACCGTCCGGGCCGCCGGGGCCCCGCAACCGCTCCACCGCCTCGGCCAGCACCGCCTCCGCGGGACGCCCGGCACGCAGTTCCCCCGCCACCGCACCGCACAGGCCGGCGACCGCGTCCCGCCAGCGCTCCTCCAGCAACCTTCGCTCTCTGGCTCGCAGTTGACGACCCAGGCCGACCGCCGCCGGCAGACCCACCAGCGCCGGAACCGGCGAGTGCGCGGGAACCGACAGCACCACTCCCACCGGCACGCACAGCGCCTCACGGCCGATGCGCGTGCCGAGCCGCTTCTCCGCCCAGCCACGACCGCGTTCCAGCACCGCCAGCGCCCGAGCCCCGCAGGCACGCCATCTCGCTCCGGCCTGCGGCACCTCGGCGGGCCCGCCGACCTGGGCGAACATCAGCCGTGCCCGGCGCACCGCCTCGTCCTGCCGGTGCAGCCACCAGACCGCCGGCGCGGCGCACAGCACCCCGCACCACACCGCGATCAACTCGACGCCCATCACCCGGCCCCCCGATCGCACAGCGCGGCGAACCGCTGCCATCCGCGCTCCCGCACGTAGCGGCCGTCCCGGCCCCGCACCACGGCCGGAACCGTGAAGACCAGTCCCGCGCCGTCCCGTTCCAGCACATGGACCTCCGCGAGCCTGCGGCAGCGCGAGCGGTCGCGGGCCAGGTGCACCACGACCGACAGCGCCGCACCGAGCTGGCTGTGCAACGCCATCCGCTCCAGCCCCGCCGTGGAACCGAGTGCCTCCAGCCGGGCCGGCACGTCGCTCGCGGCGTTGGCGTGCACCGTGCCGCACCCTCCCTCGTGGCCGGTGTTCAACGCCGTGAGCAGATCGAGGACTTCCGGCCCGCGCACCTCGCCGACCACCAGTCGGTCCGGCCGCATCCGCAGCGCCTGCCGCACGAGATCGCGCAAGGTCACCAGGCCGACGCCCTCCTGGTTGGCCGGGCGCGTCTCAAGACGCACCACGTGCGGGTGATCGGGCCGCAGCTCCGCCGAGTCCTCGGCCAGCACGATCCGCTCGCCCTGGCCGACCAGGCCGAGCAACGTCGACAGCATGGTGGTCTTGCCGCACCCGGTGCCGCCGCTGATCAGGAACGACAGCCTGGCGTCCACGACCGACCGCAGCAACCTGGCGGCCTCCGCGTCCATCGAACCCGCCGCCACCAGCTCCTCCAGGGTGAAGGCCCGCCCCCGAACCACCCGTAGCGACAGACACGGTGCCCCGACCGCCACCGGCGGCAGCACCGCGTGCAGCCTCGTCCCGTCCGGCAGCCTCGCGTCGACCCAGGGCCTCGCGTCGTCCAGCCTGCGCCCGGCGGCCGTCGCGAGCCGCTGCGCCAGCCGTCGCACCGCCGCCGCGTCGCGAAACCGCACCCCGGTCCGCTCCAGTCCGGCACCCCGGTCGACCCAGACCTCGTCCGGCCCGTTGACCAGCACGTCGGTGACTCCGGGCTCCGCGAGCAGCGGTTCCAGCAGTCCCGCACCGACCATCTCCGAGCGCAGCGCCCGCACCACGGCGAGTACCGCGGTGTCGCCCAGCAGCCGCCCCTGCGCCCGCAGGGCGGCGGCGACCCTGGCGGGAGTGGGCTCCTGGCCCGACTCCGCGAGCCTGAGCCGCACCGCGTCGAGCAACGCGCCCGCGTCCTCCGAGCCGAGCCCGCCCAGGGGCTCGGCGTTGCCCGTTTCCGTCGTGTTCACGCCACCACACCCCCTCGGCTGCGCAGCGCGTCGTCGAGGAAGGCGGCGCTGAAGCGTGCGAGCGGGCCGCGTCCGGCCGCCCCGGGCGGGGCCCCGGATTCCACCGCCTCCAACAGCCCCTTCTCCGGCGGCAGTTCTCCGGCCACCGGGAGCCGCAACAGCCGCGCGATCTCGGCGGTGTCCAGCCCCGAGGGGAACGGCCCACGCGTCACGACCCGCAGGTCCCGCAGCACCATGCCCACGCGCGACGCCACCCGGTCGGCCGCCGCCACCGCGCGCAACTCGGCCGGGACGACCAGCAACCCGACATCGATCTGCGACAACGCCTCGACGACGGCGTCGTCCAGCCGTCGCGGCAGGTCCACCACGACCACGCCACCGCGCCGCCGAGCCGCGCCCAGGACGGAACGCATCGCCTCGGCGCCGATCATCACCGAGTCGCCGCGGTCCCAGCTGAGGATGCTGAGGTCGTGCAACCTGGGCAGCGACTCCTCCAGGGCGCCGCCGCTGACCCGGCCCTGCGCCTCGGCGAGGTCCGGCCACCGCAGGCCCGAGACGCGTTCACCGCCGAGCAGGACGTCCAGGCCGCCGCCGAGCGGGTCTCCGTCCACCAGCATCGTGCGGCGGCCCGAGCGCGCCGCGGTCACCGCGAGGGCGCAGGCCAGCGTGCTGGCCCCGGCACCGCCCCGGCCGCCCACCACGCCGACCGTCAGCGCCGTCTCTCCGACGCCCTCCGCCGCGTCCGCGATGCGGTCGACCAGCCATCGTTCGGCGTCCGGCAGGAAGAGCACGTGGTCGGCGCCGATGTCCACCGCCCGGCGCCAGACGTCCTGGTCATCGAGGTCCCGCCCGATGAGCAGCACCCCCGGGCGGCGCTGGGCCCGGCGCAACGCCGTCGAGCAGTCGTCCCCCACAAGCACCAGCGGAGCCGCCTGCCACGTGCCCGGATACGGCGGCGGTCCGAAGGAGACCTCCGCTTCCGCGCCCGCGGCGGCACACAGCCGCAACAGGTCGTCGAGAAGTTCCTCGTCCTCGGTGACGATCAGCGGCGCGCCCGGCCGCCTCTCGGCCCCGCGCTCGGGCTCGCCGGTGTCGGGCGAGGCGGGCTCGCGCCGTGGCACACCTCGCCGGGTCGCTGGCGGACCGTGCGGGACGCTGTGCCCGTTCGGCTCATCGTCGCTGCCGCGCCCGGCCGAGGGCCCCGGAGGGGTCCGCCGCGTCTCCGGCCGATCGCGCTCCGCTCCGCCGCCTCCCCCGGCCGCGGGGGCTGCGCCTCCCCGAGCCGCCGCCACTACGCCTCGCAGGGCCACACCCCTTGCGCCTCGCGGGATCGCCGCCTCCGAGCCGTGGGGTGCCGCGGTCCCGGCGCCACGTGGTGCGACGGGCCCTGGAGGGTGGCCGCCCGCGGCCTGCGGAGCCGGCTCCCCGCCCGGCTCGTGGTGGCCGCGCTCGGCGTCCGGCGCAGCCGCCTCGCCGGAGGCGCCAACCGAGGAGGGCGCCACACCCGGGTGCCGAGTGCGTCCGGTCGGGTCGTGCGGGTAGTCCTGCCACCGGGCGGCCATCTTCCGCCCGATCGCGCGGGCTCCCAGCGGCCAGCCGGTGGCATTCGCGTCGCGCTCGGGAAGGACCGGAACCGCAACCGCCGCATCCCCCTCACCGGCCGGAAGGGCCGGCGCGGCGGGGACCGGGGCACCGCATGCACGGCCGTTCGCCGTCCCGGCCCCCGAGGCTCGCCATCGCTCATCCGGCCAGGTCCAGGTCCGTGTGTCGGCGGTGGGTCCGACAGGGTCCGGCCATGCGCGGGCGCCGGGTCGGCCCGAGGCGCCGGGGGCGGCGTCCCACTCGTCGGCAGCCCGACCGGGGGCCTCATGACCGGGCGGCTGATCGGGACCACGGCCGGACGGCGGGCCCGCTCGCCCTTCTCCGCTCCCACTCCCACACGGCTGTGCCCACTCGACTCCACCGCCGACGACCGCCTCCTTGCCGCCGCGCAGCACCTCGGCGCCCGGACCGGCACCGCCCCCTAGGAACGGCCCTGGCCCTGGCACCCCTCCGCCCTGATCAACGCCTCCCCCGGCCGAAGGGAAAGACCCCCTGCCGAGTGCCCCGCCGACATCGCCACCGCCACGTGCCCCGCCGACACCGGTCGCGCCGCGTGCCCCGCCGACACCGGCCCCGCCACCGCCGCCACCACAGCCCGGGCCCTGCTCGCAGTCGCCAACGGCTCCTCGGGCTCTCACCACCGACCCGAGCACGGAGGCCGGAACCGATCCCCCGCCGGCGCTCGGTCCGGCTCCGCCATCGGCCCATTCCACCCCGCCTCCACAACTCCCCCGCGCTTCCCGCCCCTCTCGTGCTTGCGTCTGATCCGGTCCACGCTTTCCGGCCACCACGCTCATTCCGAAGAGTCCGGACTTCACCGGCCATCCGCTTGCGGAAGGCGTGATTCCCCGTGCCGCCCGCTTCGCTTCTCGTCCCGCGCGCCCGTTCCAGCCGACGCGTTCCCGTTCCGCGGGCGAGTTGGATTCGGTCATGGCCC
Organism: Streptomyces sp. ICBB 8177; assembly: GCF_003144095.1. Lineage (GTDB taxonomy): Bacteria > Actinomycetota > Actinomycetes > Streptomycetales > Streptomycetaceae > Streptantibioticus_D. The sequence continues at coordinate 150,049 of NZ_NSKH01000018.1, forward strand.
CTCACTTCTCTCGTTCGAGCCGCGTACCTCGCGGCTCTTCACAGTGAAGGGCGCCCGGGAATCGTGGGGATCTTGGTGGAAAACAGGGGATAACTCGGCCCTTGTGGAGAACTTCGCCACCCACACGGGTGAGTTCTCGGCGACCCGGCAACGATTACAGACCGTCACACGTCGTACCAGTCGTCGGACCGGGAGCGGAACGGAGAGGAGAGGTCGAAATGACCATGGAAGAGGAAGCGCGTCGGCCTACCGGACGCCCGCATTGGGGCTTCGACGTGCGACGACCTGGATCCGGACATGCGACGACCCCCGCCGGGGGGGAGAGCGGGGGTCGTCCCCACGGCCGACTCGGGGGGGGAGGAGCCGGACCGGGTTAGCACGGTCGCGAACGATCCGTGACTTCCATGGTGTACCCGAGAGCCTTCTCAGGCAAACCCACGCGCCTGAGCTTACGCCGAATGGTGGGTGCCTATGCTCGTCCTCGTGGAAAACCACTCCTTGCCGCGGACCGCCGCCTTCTTTGATCTCGACAAGACGGTCATCGCGAAGTCGAGCACGCTGGCCTTCAGCAAGTCCTTCTATCAAGGGGGACTGATCAACCGTCGGGCCGTCCTCCGCACCGCCTACGCCCAGTTCGTCTATCTGCTCGGTGGCGCGGACCACGATCAGATGGAGCGGATGCGCGAGTACCTTTCCGCGCTCTGCCGAGGGTGGAACGTACAACAGGTCCGCGAGATCGTCGCCGAAACGTTGCACGATCTCATCGATCCGCTCATCTACGACGAGGCCGCCTCCCTCATCGAGGAGCACCACGCCGCCGGTCGCGACGTCGTGATCGTCAGCACCTCGGGCGCCGAGGTCGTCGAGCCGATCGGTGCCATCCTCGGGGCCGACCACGTGGTCGCGACCCGGATGGTCGTGGAGGACGGGCGCTACACCGGCGAGGTCGAGTACTACGCCTACGGCGAGAACAAGGCGAAGGCGGTCGCCGAGCTGGCGGAGGCCGAGGGCTACGACCTCGCGCGGTCGTACGCGTACAGCGACTCGGCGACGGACGTGCCGATGCTGGAGTCGGTCGGTCATCCCTACGCGGTCAACCCCGATCGGGCGCTGCGCCGCGAGGCCGTGGCACGGGAGTGGCCGGTGCTGACGTTCAGCCGTCCGGTGCGACTGCGCCAGCGCGTGCCGTCGTTGCAGAGCCGCCCGGTCCTCGCCCTGACGGTCGCCATGGCGGGGGCCGCGTTCACCGCCGGCCTGCTCTGGTACGTCTCGCGCCGCCGCAGGCCCCTGCTCTCCTAGGCCTCCCGGGCGCCCGGAGTTCCGCCGAGCTTCGCGACCCGGGCCTCGCCGGCTCCCAGCGGCGCGCGTCCGGAACAGGCGCGGGCGGCCTCATCCCCCTTGCGCGAGGCCCGAATTGTTCCACTACTTCGGGGTAAGTAGCAATAGGGGCATTAGTTATTGATTGAGGGGAAAAGTAAAGAACGGCAGGCAGGGGTTCCGCTTCCAGAGGGAGCGGAGTAGAAAGGACTCAACGGCCCGCGAGACCACGGACATCCGAGAGGACCCCCGTCGATACAGGCCCCACGGACCGAGCACGTACATCGGGCACCCACGCGAAGCCAGCCCGCTGACCGGGTAGCCGACCAGGCGCCGGGCGAAGTCCCCGACCTGATGGGCATGTGAGTGCACGCATGGTCACTTGATGTACGTGCCAGCGGCGGTACCCGCGGGTACCGCCGCAACCCTGTCGAGGCTCCTCGGGCCCCGGGCGCTCCCCGGCTGCCGCAGGCGCATCGAGCCGCATCGCGCGAGCGGGCAGCCGATTCGGGGCGGCGAAGCGTTCACGCCGACCGTGCCCGTACGAGCCGCATGCCGCGAACCCGAGCCGTGGCCCGCTGCTCCGGGCCAGGACGCCGCTCCCCCGTCGGCAGCACGGCGCACCGCGCCGTGCCACCCATCCTGCGCCACGCCCGCCGCACAGCGAACGCGGAACGACGGAGCGGCACGCATCCGCGCCGCCCCGCTCCGCCCCTACGCCGCCCCTCGCTGCAACGCCTCGCACACCGCAGTGCTCTCCCGTACGCCGAGGCCGACGGCCTGCGCGCAGTGGGCGATCCAGAACGCCATGCCCTCCGGGGTGCCGGACGCGTAGGCCTCGACCGCCTTCTGGTACTCCGCCCGGCCCAGTTCGGCGTGGCCCACTTCCGCCGGGCAGATCGACTTCGGGTCCAGGCCGGAGCCGACGAGCACGATGCGCTGCGCTGCCCGGGCGACCAGGCCGTTGTGGGTGCCGAACGGCCGGAGCGCGAGCAGTTCGCCGTGCACCACGGCGGCCACCACGAGCGCCGGGGCCTCGCTGCCCGCGAGCAGCAGTTCGGCGAGGCCTTCCAGCCGGGCGCCCACCTCGGCGGCGTCCGGCAACGGCAGCGTGGCGAGCGACTCCTCGTCCACCGCCTCGCCGGCCTGTCGCGGACGCCCCACCGTCTCGTCCGGGGCGATGCCGCCCGCCGCCACCAGGTGCAGCCTGGCCAGCGTCTGGAGCGGCGACTGCCGCCACACGCTGAGGAGTTGGCCCGCCTCGGCGGTCAGCCGCAACGCGGCGCCGACCGTGCGCGACTCCGCGTCGCCACTGAAGTCGCTGCGGCGGCGCACCTCCTCCAGCGGCCAGTCCGCCCCGCTCAGGGCGCCCGAGCCGCGCGCCCCGCGCAGCGCCGCCTCCGAGGTGATCTCGTTGGAGCGCCGCCGCATCACCCGGTGCCCGTAGACCCGGTCGACCGCCTGCCGCACCGTGTCGACGGACTCCGGCACGCCGGGGAGCGAGCCCAGCACCGCGAGCGGATCGGCCGAGGGGCCGGGGGTCGCCCCCCGGGAGTACGAAGTCATGGTGTCGACCCTACGCACAGGTGACCCGGACCCCTCAATGGAGTGGTCTTCGTCACCGGAGTGCGCACCTCGCGGCTTCGGCGGCGCTACGCTCCTGAACATGAAGATCGCTTTCGTTGGCAAGGGCGGGAGCGGCAAGACCACGCTCTCCTCCCTGTTCATCCGGCACCTCGCCGCGGCGGGGCTGCCCGTCGTCGCCGTCGACGCCGACATCAACCAGCACCTCGGCCCGGCGCTCGGGCTCGACGAGGACGATGCCGCCGCGCTGCCCGCGATGGGTGCCCACCTGCCCGAGATCAAGGAGTACCTGCGCGGCGCCAACCCGCGCATCGCCTCCGCGGACACCATGATCAAGACCACCCCGCCGGGGCGCGGCTCACGCCTGCTGCGGGTGTCCGAGGACAACCCGGTCTACGCGGCCTGCGCCACGACCGTGCACCTCGACGGCGGCCCGGTGCGCCTGATGGTCACCGGTCCGTTCAACGAGTCCGACCTCGGTGTGGCCTGCTACCACTCCAAGGTGGGCGCGGTCGAGCTGTGCCTGAACCACCTGGTCGACGGGCGCGGCGAGTACGTGGTGGTCGACATGACGGCGGGCAGCGACTCGTTCGCGTCGGGCATGTTCACGCGGTTCGACATGACGTTCCTGGTCGCCGAGCCGACGCGCAAGGGGGTCGCGGTGTACCGCCAGTACAAGGAGTACGCGCGGGACTTCGACGTGGCGCTGCGGGTCGTCGGGAACAAGGTGCAGGGGCCGGACGACCTGGCGTTCCTGCGTGACGAGGTGGGCGAGGACCTGTTCGCGACGGTCGGGCACTCCGACTGGGTCCGGGCGATGGAGAAGGGGCGCCCGCCGCGCTTCGACCTGCTGGAGGAGCCGAACCGCGAGACCCTGCGACGACTCCAGGAGGCGGTCGACGCGAGCTACGAACATCGCGACTGGGCCCGCTACACCCGGCAGATGGTCCACTTCCACCTGAAGAACGCGGCGAGTTGGGGCAACGAGCGCACGGGCGCGGACCTCGCGGCGCAGGTCGACCCGGAGTTCGTCCTGACGGAGTCGGCGACCGCGGCGCCGGCCTGAGTCCGGCCCCGCTCCCCATCCCCCACGAGCCGTCCGCTCCGGACCTCCACAAGCCGTCCACCCCCACCCCCGCCCCGGACCGCCTCCGCTGGTGCGATCGCCCGAATCGGGTCTCCCGCGAGAGCCGACCCATCATCCGGAAAGGAGCACAGGTCTACACCAATCGTCTGAGAGCCCTTGTCAGCACGTCTTTGGCCTGGTGAGGTAGGGCCCGGGACAGATAGGGCGATCCTCGGATGCCCTGCGGCCGAACGAACACCCGAGCCGACAAGGGGAGATGGCGCGTGAGCAGCAACGAGAGCCTGGCCAACCTGCTGAAGGAGGAGCGGCGTTTCACTCCGCCGGAGACGTTGGCCGCGTCGGCGAACGTGACGGCACAGGCGTACGACCAGGCCGCTGCCGACCGGCTGGGGTTCTGGGCGGAGCAGGCGCGCCGGCTGTCGTGGGCGACCGAGCCGCAGCAGACGCTGGACTGGTCGAACGCGCCGTTCGCGAAGTGGTTCGCCGACGGTGAGCTGAACGTCGCGTACAACTGCGTGGACCGGCACGTGGAGGCGGGACTCGGCGACCGCGTGGCGCTGCACTTCGAGGGCGAGCCGGGCGACACCCGGACGGTGACCTACGCCGAGTTGAAGGACGAGGTCTCCAGGGCCGCCAACGCGCTCACCGAACTCGGGGTGCGCGCCGGGGACCGGGTCGCGGTGTACCTGCCGATGATCCCGGAAGCGGTCATCGCCATGCTGGCCTGCGCCCGCATCGGCGCGCCGCACTCGGTGGTGTTCGGCGGGTTCTCGGCGGACGCGGTGGCGTCCCGGATCCAGGACGCGGACGCGAAGGTCGTCATCACCGCGGACGGCGGCTGGCGGCGCGGCAAGCCGTCGGCGCTCAAGCCCGCCATCGACCAGGCGGTCGCTTCCTGCCCTCAGGTGGAGCACGTCCTGGTGGTGCGCCGCACCGGGCAGGACGTCGCCTGGGACGAGAGCCACGACGTGTGGTGGCACGAGGTCACCGGGCGGCAGTCGACCGAGCACGAGCCGCAGGCGTTCAGCGCCGAGCACCCGTTGTTCATCCTCTACACGTCCGGCACGACCGGGAAGCCCAAGGGCATCCTGCACACGTCCGGCGGGTACCTGACGCAGGCCGCGTTCACCCACCACGCGGTGTTCGACCTGAAGCCGGAGACGGACGTGTACTGGTGCACGGCCGACATCGGCTGGGTGACGGGGCACTCGTACATCGTCTACGGGCCGTTGGCCAACGGTGCCACGCAGGTGCTGTACGAGGGCACGCCGGACACCCCGCACCAGGGGCGGTTCTGGGAGATCGTGCAGAAGTACGGGGTGAGCATCCTGTACACCGCGCCGACCGCGATCCGTACGTTCATGAAGTGGGGCGACGACATCCCCGCGAAGTTCGACCTGTCCAGCCTGCGGGTGCTGGGCAGCGTCGGGGAGCCGATCAATCCCGAGGCGTGGATGTGGTACCGCAAGAACATCGGCGGGGACCGGTGCCCGATCGTGGACACCTGGTGGCAGACCGAGACCGGCGCGATGATGATCAGCCCGCTGCCCGGGGTGACGGCGACGAAGCCGGGTTCGGCGCAGACCCCGCTGCCCGGGATCGCGGCGACCGTCGTGGACGACGAGGGCCGTGAGGTGCCGAACGGTTCGGGCGGCTATCTGGTGCTCAC
>NZ_NSKH01000018.1:155715-379954 GCF_003144095.1 Streptomyces sp. ICBB 8177
CTAGACACAGCAACCCCGCCAGGACCCCCGGCGTCGCCCGCCTCCAAGGACCACGCCCTACAGCCGAGGCCGGAAGGCCCTCGGCGGACCGCTGAAGGCCCTCGCCCTACCCGGAATGACGGGCCGTGCCGTTTCCGGGCCCCCGCCCGCAGCCTTCTTTCCGGGGATCTCCCGTGCGGGCCCGTAGGAGCCGCCTCCCGCGTCCGTCTTGACGCTCTCCCCGGTCGGGGATTCCCTGGGGACAGGAAGCCGTGGCGGAAGGCTGTGGGGCCGTATGGCGGCTGCTGCGGGACGACGGGAGGCCGGGCGGACTCCCCCAACTCCCCCGCGCGCGCCCGCACATGACGTGCGGGCGCTGCTGCGGGCGCATCTGGCCGCCGCTGCCGGGCAGGGGCATCTGACGCGGCACTGCCCGGTCTGCCACCGGCTGCTGCGGCTGGCGATGGAGGCCTCCCGTGACGGGACGCGGGATCGCTGAACGCCATTACCGCACCCGTACGTCAGGGCGCAAGTACGCCTCACGTGACGGGAGTCACGTGAACTGCCCGGAACCGGGCGTACCGATCGCCCCTCCGAACCCCCGTCAATTTAATATGTGAAATTGCACTCTTGCGCACAAAAAGATCGCGTCGGACCCGGCGGAGTCCGACGCGATCAAGCGGCCGCCCTGTTGGGGACAGGGGCCGGGAAGTGCGATGGGTGCGCACCGGGCTGGGGGACCCGGATCACCCGACTTCGGGGCGTTCTACGGTGTCTCAGCTCTCGGTACGCTGCTGCGGGATACCCGCGAGCAGAGCCCTGACCTCCGCCTCGCGGTAGCGGCGGTGGCCGCCGAGCGTGCGGATCGACGTGAGCTTGCCGGCCTTGGCCCAGCGCGTGACCGTCTTCGGGTCCACGCGGAACATGGTGGCGACCTCAGCGGGGGTCAGCAGCGGCTCGGCATCAGGGGTGCGAGCGGTCATGAGCGGCCTCCTCGGGAGAACCGAACCATCACGGTTCTTTCCTCTAAATTCTGCACCTTGACCCGCGTTGCCCGAAATGGCAGACGCGAGCCGAGTCGGTAATAGGACGAACGGCTTGTCCTCGGCACTACAACTACACCATCTGTCCAGCCGTGTCGGCCAAACCGATGGAATTGCCCTCTCAGGTGTTCAAGCTCGGCGGATGCCGATGGACCGGGCCATAACGGACAGTCACACGTGCGTGACGATCAGTCACAGCGCGATCATGGAGCCCGAGAGCCCGCAAGAGAACGCAAGTTGTCCTATTTTGGCACGAGGGCTGGGTATGGAAGCAAGAGTCAGGAACGTGCTTTCCATCACGCTTTCCGGCCGCTTGTCCCGGGCTCGCCCCATTGACCCGGAACGGGATCAAGGACCCCGGTCCGGCAGGACTCCCGGGGCACCGCCCCGGATAAGCGTTCGGTAAGGGTACACATCCGCCCTGGGTGGTCGAACCCGGGTTCAGCTCGCGAACTGGAGCTCGCGGACGCTCCGCCAGAAGTCGGTGAGGAGGCCGTACGCCTCGCCCGCCCGCGCGCCGTCCCCCTCGCGCAGCGCCGCCAGGCCCTCCGCCACCCGCGCCGCGCTGCGGTCCGCGGCCAGCCGCTCGGGCGGGATGACGTGCACCAGACCGCCGTAGTCCAGTTCGACGAGCGAGCGGGGGTGGAACTCCTCCAGCCAGCGCCCGGTGTCGGTCAGCGCGTCGATCAGCGGGCTGTCGTCCAGGCTGTCGCGCAGCACCCGCAGGGCCCGCGCCACTCGCCGCCTGGCCTGCACCATCTGCGTGCGGTACCGCATGACCGGCGCGATGCGCTGCTTCTGCCCCGCGGCGCCCGCGGGCCGGTCCCCCTCCGCCGGGGGACCCGCCCCCTCCGGGCCCTCCGCCGCCGCGTCCGGCTCCGTGCCCGGGTCGTAGTGCCGTTCCGCGTCGTCGAACAGGGCGAACCACCGCACCGGCACGTGCCAGGTCGCCGTCCTGATCCACGGGCGGGCGTCCGGATTGCGCTCGCGCCAGCGCTGGTAGTCGGCGGCGGCCTGGTGGCGCACGACCTCCGGCAGCATCGCGTCCAGCGCGGGGCCGGGCAGCCGGTCCGCCAGATCCTCCAGCGCCATCCAGCCGCGCAGCCGGGTCCGCCAGGGGCACACGACCACCACGTCGTCCACCACGGCCACGAACGCCTCCCGGCTCTCGTGCACCGGGACGGCGACCGGCGGCACCGGCACGAGGCCCGCCAGCGACTGGCGCAACTCGTCCTGGGCGCTGGGGTGTCGACCGCCCGCCGCGTAGCGCTTCCAGTGGCCGCGTTCAGGCTCGGGGAAGGCCGCGAGCGGCTCGTAGACCCGCAGGTACGACGCGTACGGGACCGGAGCCCCGGAAAACCCTGACGACGCCGACAAGCCCTCTCACGCTCCCCTTCAGGTCGCGGTCACCCGCATCGTGTCACGCCCGTACCCCCCATGGGGGTGATCCATCACACCACGGGTTCCGGGGCGCGGAACTGGGCCTACCCTTGCGTCAACCGGCTCTCCCCTACCCTCCGGAGAGCCCTCTCACCGACCTCGGGAGTCACCACCGTGACCGACGTCCGTCCACCGCAGACCGTGGTCTCCAAGCTGTTCCGATCGGAGCAGGGGGGACACGAGCAGGTCGTGCTCTGCCAGGACCGCGCGAGCGGCCTCAAGGCCGTCATCGCCCTCCACTCCACCGCCCTCGGCCCGGCCCTCGGCGGCACCCGCTTCTTCCCGTACGCGAGCGACGAGGACGCCGTCGAGGACGCCCTCAACCTGGCCCGCGGCATGAGCTACAAGAACGCGCTCGCCGGGCTCGACCACGGCGGCGGCAAGGCCGTGATCATCGGTGACCCGGCCGTCGACAAGTCCCCCGAACTGCTGCGCGCCTACGGCAGGTTCGTCGCCTCGCTCGGCGGCCGCTACGTGACCGCCTGCGATGTCGGCACCTACGTGGCCGACATGGACGTCGTCGCCACCGAGAACCCGTGGACGACCGGCCGCTCCCCGGAGAACGGCGGCGCGGGCGACTCGTCGGTGCTGACCGCCTTCGGCGTCTTCCAGGGCATGCGGGCCTGCGCGAAGGCCAAGTGGGGCGAGCCGACGCTGCGCGGGCGCGCGGTGGGCGTGGCGGGCGTCGGCAAGGTCGGCCACCACCTGGTGGAACACCTGCTGGAGGACGGTGCGCGGGTCGTGATCACCGACGTGCGCGACGACGCGGTGGCCCGGGTGCGCGAGCGGCACCCCGAGGTCGAGGCCGCCGCCGACAACGCCTCGCTGATCCGCGCCGGTCTCGACGTCTACGCCCCCTGCGCGCTGGGCGGCGCCCTCAACGACGAGAGCGTGGCGGCCCTGACCGCGACGGTGGTCTGCGGCGCCGCCAACAACCAGCTGGCCCACCCCGGCGTCGAGAAGGACCTCGCCGACCGCGGCGTGCTGTACGCGCCGGACTACGTGGTGAACGCCGGCGGCGTCATCCAGGTCGCCGACGAGCTGCACGGCTTCGACTTCGACCGGGCGAAGGCCAAGGCGACGAAGATCTACGACACCACGCTGGCGATCTTCGAGCGGGCCGCCGCCGACGGCATCCCGCCGGCCGCCGCGGCCGACCGCCTGGCCGAGCAGCGGATCGCCGACCGCGCCCCGGCCGAGACCTGGCTGCGTCCCACGGTCGCCTGACGCCGTCCGTCCGGCCCGCGGCCGTCCACGGCCGGCCCACGCGCTCAACGCCCGCGTAGACCGGCCGTACGGAGGGCCTGAGGGCGGCCGGACGCGGGCCGGACGGACGACCTCCGTAGACCCGCGTAGACGGCCGTAGAACGCCGTAGAGCGCCGCGCGACGAGTGCTGGGCGTCCCTCCCGCGTCACCCGCCGTACACCCCGCGCGGCGGGTCGCGAAAGGGTGCGCGTGGTAGGGGTCACGCAGGGACGCGCGTGACCCGTACCACGCCCCGCCCGCGATCTCCGGGTGGAAGAAGGTAAAATCGCAGCTGACCAGCCAGGACGGGGCCCGTAACGGCCCCTGCTTCGACGCGCGTCGTGCGGGCGACGTACCGTGCGGGCGCGGAAGCAGGTACCGTTGAAGCCCTACGGTCCGGTCTTCGCCGAGAAGGCCGTTCCAGATCAGATACGCGTGTCAAGACTCGGGGCCGTCGAGCCCCGCCGTTGAGGGGGTCGAGCCATGGGGCGCGGCCGGGCCAAGGCCAAGCAGACAAAGGTCGCCCGCCAGCTGAAGTACAACAGCGGCGGAACGGATCTCTCACGTCTGGCCGAGGAGCTGGGCGCATCGTCGAGCCGGCCGGCGAAGCCGGAGCCGGTACAGGACGATGAGCTGGAAAACGACGACCCGTACGCACAGTACGCGGATCTCTACAACGACGAGGACGACGAGGACGAGAGCTCCGAGCACTCGTCGCAGCGCCGTCGCGCTTGACGCTCTCCACGTCTCGCTCACCCGGTCCGGGGCCTGCCCCGGACCGGGTTTCGTCGTCACCTGCCGCGCGGGGCACGGGGCGCTACGCCGCGTAGTCGCCGGTCAGTCCGACAGCCTCCCGGTGGTCGCCGCGTTCGGTGATCTCGCCGGCGACCCAGGCGCCGACTCCACGGTCACCGAGCGTGGCCAGCGCCGCGTCGGTGGAGTCGGCCGGTACGACCGCGATCATGCCGACGCCCATGTTCAGCGTCTTCTCCAGCTCCGGCCTTGCCACCTCGCCGAGCCTTCCGACCAGGTCGAAGACCGGCCCCGGGGCCCAGGTCGAACGGTCCACCACGGCGTGCAGGTGGTCGGGGATCACCCGGGCGAGGTTGTTGGCGAGGCCGCCGCCGGTGATGTGCGAGAACGCGTGCACTTCAGTGGTCCGGGTCAGCGCCAGGCAGTCCAGCGAGTAGATCCGGGTCGGCTCCAGCAGCTCCTCGCCCAGCGCGCGTCCGAGTTCCGGCACCTCGCGGTCCAGCTCCCAGCCCGCCCGGTCGAAGAGCACATGGCGGACGAGCGAGTACCCGTTCGAGTGAAGACCGGAGGACTCCAGTGCGATGACGACGTCACCCTTTCGGATGCGTTCGGCACCCAGCAGCCGGTCCGCTTCGACCACTCCGGTGCCCGCGCCCGCCACGTCGAACTCGTCCGCGCCCAGCAGCCCCGGGTGCTCCGCGGTCTCGCCGCCGACCAGCGCGCAGCCCGCGAGCGAACACCCTTCGGCGATGCCCTTGACGATGGCGGCGACCCGCTCGGGGTGCACCTTGCCGACGCAGATGTAGTCCGTCATGAACAGCGGTTCCGCGCCGCACACCACGAGGTCGTCCACGACCATGCCGACCAGGTCGTGCCCGATGGTGTCGTAGACGCCCATGCGGCGGGCGATGTCGACCTTGGTGCCGACGCCGTCGGTCGCCGAGGCCAGCAGCGGCCGCTCGTAGCCCTTGAGGGCGCTGGCGTCGAAGAGGCCGGCGAAGCCGCCGAGGCCGCCGACGACCTCCGGGCGGGTGGCCTTCCTGACCCATTCCTTCATCAGCTCGACGGCGTGGTCGCCCGCCTCGATGTCGACGCCCGCCGCGGCGTAGCTGGCACCCTGCGTGGTCTCTGACATGGCCAATGAGATCTTTCGTTTCGTGAAGGAAGTCGCGGTACGCGGCCGGTCGCGATCCGGTCCCGGCCGCGACCGGTCCGGGTCGGCTACGGGCGGCGCAGCGCGTCGGCCGCCGACGGACCGCCGGCCAGCTCGGTCTCCAGCAGCTGCTTGCCCAGCAGCTCCGGGTCGGGCAGCTCCATCGGGTACTCGCCGTCGAAGCAGGCGCGGCACAGGTCGGGCTTGGCGATGGTGGTCGCCTCGACCATGCCGTCGATGGAGATGTACGCCAGCGAGTCGGCGCCCAGCGACTTGCCGATCTCCTCGACCGACATGCCGTTGGCGATCAGCTCGGCGCGGGTGGCGAAGTCGATGCCGAAGAAGCACGGCCACTTCACCGGGGGCGACGATATGCGCACGTGGACCTCGGCGGCGCCCGCCTCGCGCAGCATCCGCACCAGGGCCCGCTGGGTGTTGCCGCGCACGATCGAGTCGTCCACGACGACCAGGCGCTTGCCCCGGATGACTTCCTTGAGCGGGTTGAGCTTGAGGCGGATGCCGAGCTGGCGGATGGTCTGCGAGGGCTGGATGAAGGTCCGGCCCACGTAGGAGTTCTTCACCAGGCCCGAGCCGTACGGGATGCCGCTCGCCTCGGCGTAGCCCACGGCGGCCGGGGTGCCGGACTCCGGCGTCGGTATCACCAGGTCGGCCTCGGCGGGCGCTTCCTTGGCGAGGCGGCGGCCCATCTCCACGCGGGAGAGGTAGACGTTGCGCCCTGCGATGTCGGTGTCGGGGCGGGCCAGGTAGACGTACTCGAAGACGCAGCCCTTCGGCCTCGCCTCGGCGAAGCGGGAGGAGCGCAGCCCGTTCTCGTCGATGGCGACCATCTCGCCGGGCTCGACCTCGCGCACGAAGGAGGCGCCGACGATGTCCAGGGCGGCGGACTCGGAGGCGACGACCCAGCCGCGCTCCAGACGGCCGAGGACCAGCGGGCGGATGCCCTGCGGGTCACGGGCCGCGTACAGCGTCTGCTCGTCCATGAAGACCAGGCAGAACGCGCCCTTGACCTGCGGCAGCACGCGGTGGGCGGCGTCCTCGACGGACAGCGGCCTGCCGTCGTCGTCCGCCTGCCCGGCGAGCAGCGCGGTCACCAGGTCGGTGTCGTTGGTGGCGGCCACCTTGGTGGCGCGGCCGTCGCCCTGCGGGAGCGCGGCGACCAGTTCGGCCAGCTCGGCGGTGTTGACCAGGTTGCCGTTGTGGCCCAGGGCGATCGAGCCGTGGGCGGTGGCCCGGAAGGTCGGCTGGGCGTTCTCCCACACGGAGGCACCGGTGGTCGAGTAACGGGCATGCCCGACCGCGATGTGTCCCTTGAGGGAGCCGAGGGAGGTCTCGTCGAAGACCTGGGAGACCAGGCCCATGTCCTTGAAGACCAGGATCTGGGAGCCGTTGCTCACTGCGATACCGGCGGATTCCTGTCCGCGGTGCTGCAGGGCGTACAGCCCGAAATAGGTGAGCTTGGCGACCTCTTCGCCCGGAGCCCAGACACCGAAGACGCCGCATGCGTCCTGGGGGCCCTTTTCGCCGGGAAGGAGATCGTGGTTGAGTCGTCCGTCACCACGTGGCACGTCACCGAGTCTAGGGCAGGTCGCGGATTCCCCAGAACCCACCGGCTGCGACCGGCTCGCGGCACGCTGTCGCCTTACCGCCCCCACCTGGGGTTTTGCGGGGTGGGCGGGGCGGGGTGCCGGGGCGGGGGGTGAGGCGAGGATCACGTCCGCGACGCCCCCGCGGTCCCGTCGGCACCGGGTCCTCCAGCGCAACCGGGCCCCGTCCCACCGCCCCTCGGCGCCTCAGACCTCGCGGCCGTGGGCCAGGACCAGGCGGACCCGGCCGAGCGCGGCGACGTCGGTGAGCGGGTCGCCGTCGACGGCCAGCACGTCGGCGCGGTGGCCCGCGGCCAGACGGCCGGTGACGTCGGCCACGCGCAGCGCGTCGGCCGCGTCGGCGGTGGCCATGTCCACCAGCCGGGGCGCGGGGACGCCGAGGTGCGCGTAGAAGGCGAGGCTGTCGGCGAGCCGGTCGAACTCCGCGCGCGGCACGCCCGCGTCGGTGCCCGCGATCAGCCGCACGCCGGAGTGCGCCATCCAGCGCACCGACGAGAACAGCTCGGCGGCCCGCTCGGGCCCGACGCGTTCGGCGAAGGCCCGCCAGTTGGGGCTGGCGGCGGTGCACACATGGATGCCGGCGGCCTTGATCCGCTCCAGCAGCTCCTCGCGGCGGTCGAAGCCGCCGTCCGGACCCATCCAGGTGCAGTGCTCGATGGTGGCCACCCCCGCCGCCACGGCCGCCTCGATGCCGGCGGTGCCGTGCGCGTGGACGGCGACCGGCAGCCCGGCGCGGTCCGCCTCCTCGACGACCACGCGCAGGTCGTCGGCGGTGAACTGGGCCTGCCAGATGGCGGGGCCGCCCTTGGTGAGGCCGCCGCCGGTGGCCATCACCTTGATGACCTCGGCGCCCGCGTCCGCGTTGCGCCGTACCAGGGCGCGCAGGGCGTCGGGGCCTTCCGCCTCGCCGCCGAGGAACCAGCAGTGGCCGCCCGGCGAGGTCAGCGGGGTGCCCGCGCTCACCACGCGGGGCCCGGGCAGCCGCCCCGAGTCGATCGCGGCGCGCAGCCGCAGCGCGAGGTGGCTGCGGTCGCCCAGGTCGCGCACGGTGGTGACGCCCGTGGCGACCGCCCGGGCGGCGCGCTCGGCCATGCCCTTGAAGACGGTCTCGTCGTCCGCGTCGCGCAGCGCGCCCACCGGGTCGGCGCTCGCGTCGAAGGCGAGGTGGACGTGGGCGTCGATGAGGCCGGGCAGCACGGTGCCGCCGGGGAACCGGCGCACCGGCGCGTCCGGCGCCGCCCGCTCGACCTCGGCCCGCGGTCCCACGGCGGCGATCAGGCCGTCCCGTACGAGGACCGCGCCGTCCGTCACGCACGCGCCGTTCCGGCCGGTGACGACCCGGTCGGCGGTGATCAGCAGTCCCCCCATGAGCCCCGTCCCTCCCTCACGCGGTGCGTGGCCACCAGCTTGCCACGGCGGCCGGACGCGTACGGGCGGAACGTCAGCCGAGTGGAACGTGAGCAGAGCGCGGGGTCAGGCCAGCACCGGCAGGTACTGCGACAGGTCGGCGCGTTCACCGCTCGCGGAGACCTCGGCGGCGTCCAGCGCGCCGTCCCACGTGGTGCGTCCGGTCGCCAGCCGCAGCCACGTCACCGGATCGGTCTCGACCACGTTGGGCGGCGTGCCGCGGGTGTGGCGGGGGCCGGCCACGCACTGCACGGCGGCGAACGGCGGCACCCGCAGCTCGACGGAGTTGCCCGGCGCCTTCTCGGCGAGCGCGTCCGCCAGCAGCCGGGTCACCGACGCCAGCGCCCGCCGTTCCAGCGGCACGTCGGCACCGGTGGCCGCCGCGAGGTCGTCGGCGTGCGCCACGAGTTCCACCAGCCGGGTCACCGCGAAGTCCGGCGCGGTCATCACCCCCGGCATCACGCGCACCGTGCGGTCCGGCACCGTGCCGTCCGCCAGGGCGGCGTGCAGGGCGCGTACGGCGTCCTCCAGCCGCGCGAGCGGATCGGCGGTCGCCGACGCCGCCGCCCGGGTCTCCTCGTCCAGCCGCGCCGCCAGCGGCCCGGTCGCGCCCGCCCACGCGACGAGCGTCAGCCCGGCCGGGCCGGCGGGCGGCTCCTCGCCCAGCACCCTGGGCAACGCCTCGGTCTCCAGGCAGAAGTGGACGACCAGGTCGCGCACGGTCCATCCGCCCAGCCGCGTCGGCAGGCCGTACGCCCCGGCGTCCAGCCCCCGTACCGCCGTCAGCACCGCGTCCGCCTGCGCCCGCAGCGCGGCGGCGGTCTTCACCGGATCGTGGACGCGGGCTCTGCGGCGGGAACGCGGTGGCATGCGGTGAGGGTACGCGAGAGGCGGCGGCCCTCGAAGGGACCGCCGCCTCCATGGCACATGACTACCGCAGCAGCCCCGGGATCGTTCCCTCGTAGGCCTCGCGCAGCTCCGCCAGCGGCAGGGTGAACTCGCCCTGCACGTCCAGCGCGTCGCCGTCCACCACGCCGATGCGCGTGGCGGGCAGGCCGCGCGCGCCGCACATGTCGGTGAACCGCAGTTCCTCGCTGCGCGGCACCGCGACGACCGCGCGGCCCGCCGACTCGGAGAACAGCAGGGTGAAGGCGTCCAGGCCGTCCGGCACCACGACACGGGCGCCGTTGCCACCGCGCAGGCAGGACTCGGTGAGCGCCTGCGCCAGGCCGCCGTCCGACAGGTCGTGCGCCGCGTCGATCATGCCGTCGCGCGAGGCGGCGATCAGGATCTCGCCGAGCAGCTTCTCCCGGTCCAGGTCGACCGCGGGCGGCAGGCCGCCGAGGTGGTCGTGGGCGATCTGCGCCCAGGCCGAGCCGCCGAACTCCTCGCGGGTGTCGCCCAGCAGGTACAGCAGCTGGCCTTCCTCCGCGAACGCGATCGGGGTGCGGCGGTTGACGTCGTCGATGACGCCGAGCACCGCGACGACCGGGGTCGGGTGGATCGCGGTCTCGCCGGTCTGGTTGTACAGCGAGACGTTGCCACCGGTGACCGGGGTGCCCAGCGCCAGGCAGCCGTCCGCGAGGCCGCGGGTGGCCTCGGCGAACTGCCACATGACCGCCGGGTCCTCGGGCGAGCCGAAGTTGAGGCAGTCGGAGACCGCGAGCGGCCTGGCGCCGGTCGCCGCCACGTTGCGGTACGCCTCCGCCAGCGCCAGCTGCGCGCCGGTGTACGGGTCGAGCTTGGCGTAGCGGCCGTTGCCGTCGGTGGCCACCGCGACGCCGAGGTCGGTCTCCTCGTCGATCCGGACCATGCCGGAGTCCTCGGGCTGGGCGAGGACCGTGTTGCCCAGCACGAACCGGTCGTACTGGGAGGTGATCCACTCCTTGGACGCCTGGTTGGGGCTGGAGACCAGCTTCAGGACCGTCTCGCGCAGCTCGGCGCCGGACGCCGGGCGCGGCAGCCTGCCCGCGTCGTCGGCCTGGAGCGCGTCCTGCCACTCGGGGCGGGCGTAGGGCCGCTCGTAGACCGGGCCCTCGTGAGCGACGGTGCGCGGCGGGACGTCCACGATCTGCTCGCCGTGCCAGTAGATCTCCAGCCGGTCGCCGTCGGTGACCTCACCGATGACGGTGGCGATGACGTCCCACTTCTCGCAGATCTCCAGGAAGCGGTCCACGTGGCGCGGCTCGACGATCGCGCACATCCGCTCCTGCGACTCGCTCATCAGGATCTCCTCGGGGGAGAGCGAGGAGTCGCGCAGCGGCACGCTGTCGAGGTCGACGCGCATGCCGCCGGAGCCCGCCGAGGCCAGCTCGCTGGTGGCGCAGGACAGCCCGGCGCCGCCGAGGTCCTGGATGCCGGTGACCAGCTTCTCGGCGAAGATCTCCAGGGTGCACTCGATGAGCAGCTTCTCCTGGAACGGGTCGCCGACCTGGACGGCGGGGCGCTTGGCGGGCCCCGTCGCGTCGAAGGTCTCCGAGGCAAGCACGGAGACACCGCCGATGCCGTCGCCGCCGGTGCGGGCGCCGTAGAGGATGACCTTGTTGCCGGTGCCGGACGCCTTGGCGAGGTGGATGTCCTCGTGCTTCATCACGCCCACGCACAACGCGTTGACCAGCGGGTTGCCCTGGTAGCAGGGGTCGAAGACGACCTCGCCGCCGATGTTGGGCAGGCCCAGGCAGTTGCCGTAGCCGCCGATGCCCGCCACGACGCCCGGCAGGACGCGCTTGGTGTCGGGGTGGTCGGCGGCGCCGAAGCGCAGCGGGTCCATGACGGCGACCGGGCGGGCGCCCATCGCCAGGATGTCGCGGACGATGCCGCCGACGCCGGTGGCCGCGCCCTGGTAGGGCTCGATGTACGAGGGGTGGTTGTGCGACTCGACCTTGAAGGTGACCGCGTAGCCCTGGCCGACGTCGACGACGCCCGCGTTCTCGCCGATGCCGACCAGCATGGCGTCCGACTGCGGGGCCTTCTCGCCGAACTGGCGCAGGTGCACCTTGCTCGACTTGTACGAGCAGTGCTCCGACCACATCACGGAGTACATGGCCAGCTCGGCGCCGGTCGGACGGCGGCCGAGGATGCCCACGATGCGCTCGTACTCGTCGGGCTTGAGGCCGAGTTCGGCCCACGGAAGCCGCGTGTCCGGGGTCTCGGCGGCGTGCTTGACGGTATCGAGAGTCATGCGCTGACCAGCTTCTTCAGGATCGAGGCGAAGAACCCGAGCCCGTCGGTGCCACCGGTGCCGACCAGCGGCTCGACGGCGTGCTCGGGATGCGGCATGAGGCCCACCACGTTGCCGGCCGCGTTGGTGATGCCCGCGATGTCGCGGAGCGAGCCGTTGGGGTTGCCGTCCACGTAGCGGAAGACGACCCGGCCCTCGGCCTCCAGTTCGTCGAGCGTGCGCTCGTCGGCGGTGTAGCGGCCGTCGATGTTCTTGAGCGGGATGCTGATCTCCTGGCCCGCGGTGTACGCGTTGGTCCAGGCGGTGTCCGCGTTCTCCACCCGCAGCCGCTGGTCGCGGCAGATGAAGTGCAGGTGGTTGTTGCGCAGCATCGCGCCGGGCAGCAGGTGGGTCTCGGTGAGGACCTGGAAGCCGTTGCAGATGCCGAGGACCGGCAGGCCCTCCTTGGCACCCTCGATGACCATGTCCATGATCGGCGAGAACCGGGAGATGGCCCCGGCGCGCAGGTAGTCCCCGTAGGAGAAGCCGCCCGGCAGCACGACCGCGTCGACCCGCTGGAGGTCGGGGTCGCGGTGCCACAGCGGCACCGCCTCGGCGCCCGCGAGGCGGACCGCGCGCAGGGCGTCGCGGTCGTCCAGGGAGCCGGGGAAGGTGATGACGCCGATCCGCGCACCGGCGAGGCCGCCCGTGGGGGCCGCGTCCGGGGTCGAGGCGGGTGACGTGCGGGTCACGATTCGACCTTCACGACGAAGTCCTCGATGACCGTATTGGCGAGGAACGATTCGGCGATCTTGTGAATGCGGGCGAGGGCGTCGTCGTCGACCGGCCCCTCCACCTCAAGTTCAAAGCGCTTGCCCTGTCGGACGTCCAAGATCCCCTCGAAGCCCAGGCGCGGAAGTGCGCGCTGCACCGCCTGGCCCTGGGGGTCGAGGATTTCCGGCTTGAGCATGACGTCGACTACGACGCGTGCCACTGGCACTCCCGGTGGTGTGGTGCTGCGTGAAGTGCCTTCAGCGTACCCGGCCGAAAAATCTACGCGCATAGATATCCTCGTGGGCCCATCACGGTTACGCATCGGCCGGGGTAACCTCTGGGGCATAACGAGGGGAAAACCGTAAGGTCCCGATTGCGGGGCGAGAGGCCGGGAGAATTCTTCACCGCTTCCGCACGCGATATCTCTTCGTGCCCAAATGAAAAGTATTGACGCCGACCCGTCGGCTGCGGTACATACCCGCACGTCAACGCGGGTACCGCTGGGGTCACAGGACTCCGGCGGCAAGCCGTTTGCCGAGCGAAAGGACCGATATCCATGGCGCAGCGCGTGGTGGTCACCCTCTCCGACGACATCGACGGCGGCGAGGCCGCGGAAACGGTTTCGTTCGGCCTCGACGGTAAGGCGTACGAGATCGACCTCTCCGCCGCCAATGCGGACAAGTTGCGCAATGCGCTGACGCCTTACCTGGAGGCCGGCCGCCGCCGCAGTCGCTCCGGCAAGACCTACCAGCGCACCTCCGTCGCGCCCGACCCCGCGGCGGTCCGCGCCTGGGCCCGGTCCAACGGCATGGAGGTCCCGCCGCGCGGGCGCATCCCCAAGCGGGTCTACGAGGCGTTCGACGAGGCGAGCTGAGGCCGCGCCACGAACGCGGCACGAACGCGGCACGAACGCGGCACGAACGCGGCAAGCACCGGACGGCCCCGGCGGCCAGCCGCCCCCGCGATGGGGCGAGTTGGGCCGCCGGGGCCCCGGGCGGGGCGCTGGGGAGGGCCGATTGGACAGCGGCCCCGGGTGATCCGCTAGAGTCTGGAGCACGCCAGGGGGCGAGGCCGGAAGGTCGAGCCACCGACAGTGCGGGTGTAGCTCAGTAGCAGAGCGCCCCTTTTCCAAAGGGGAGGCGCAGTGTGCAATTCCTGTCACCCGCTCCGACTGCCTCTCACCATCGGGTAGAGTGGGCAGCGCGCCGGGCGGTGAGAGCCGCTCGGAGGCGAATGCGGACGTAGCTCAGTTGGTAGAGCGCAACCTTGCCAAGGTTGAGGTCGCGAGTTCGAGCCTCGTCGTCCGCTCAAGGGAACGGCCCCGGTCCTTCGGACCGGGGCCGTTTGCGTAGGAGGCCGCCCGCCCCTGGCGGGCGACCCGCCGGGTGGCAGCTGATGCGGTCCGGGGACGTTCTGGTCCTGCGGGCGTTCCGGCCCGGCAGGCGTTCCGGCCCGGCGGACGTTCCGGCCCGGCGGACGATTCGATCCGGCGGGCGTTCCGGCCCGGCGGACGTTCTGGCCTGGCGGACGTTCTGGCCCGGCGGACGATTCGATCCGGGGACGTTTACGTTCTGACGGGCGCTTGATCGGATGACGTTTGGCTGGCCTTCGTCGGGGCTGTGAAGGGCGGGCGGCTGGGCGTATACCGGGGCGCGAGAGCAGCGCAGCAAGCAGGACGGCGGTTGCTTGCGGTCGTTCGCGACCTCCGAGGGGTCAACTCCCCCTACGAAGCGGCCTGTTGGGGGGTTACGGGTTCGGGTGGGCGGTGGCGGAGTGTCACGTCTGCGCCGCTGCGCGGCTTGGGGGCAGGAGGGGAGGGCCAGGCGCTGTGCGCCGTGCTGAAGGCCGTGCGCTGCGCCCCGGCACGTCCTCCGCGGAATCGCTTGTCACCCCGTTGCCGATGACAAGGTTTTTCGGCACGCCTGGTTGACGGAAACCCTTGTCACCGGCAAGGGGGTGACAACTAATCCGCAGACCCATCACCCGCGACCCGGCCCGGCCCCGAGTCGGGCGCGCAGCGCACGGCCGTCAAGCGGAGCGCGCAGCGCAGGAGCCCTCCCCTCCTGACCCTCAAGCCGCGCAGCGGCGCAGACGCGACACTCCGCAACACCACCCCGACCGCCCAGCACACGTCCACCACAGCGAGGCGCGCAGCGCCGGGCCCTCCGCCGCCGCGTCCACCGCCCGGCCGGTTTCACCCCCGATGACAAATGTCATCCGCATCGATGACACACCGCACCCCCCGCAGCCCCAAGCCGGCGGGACGCTGGACACATGGACGACGTGATCGAGGTCTCGGGGCTGCGGCGGCGGTACGGGGCCGGCGGGGGCGGCGGGCACGAGGCGGTGCGGGGGGTTTCCTTCGGCGTTCGGCGCGGGGAGGTGTTCGCGTTGCTGGGGACCAACGGGGCGGGCAAGACCTCCACCGCGGAAGTGCTGGAGGGGCTCGCGCCTCCCACCGCGGGGCGGGTGCGGGTGCTGGGCCACGATCCGTACCGCGAACGCGCCGCCGTACGGCCGCGGATCGGCGTGATGCTCCAGGAGGGCGGCTTCCCGGCGGAGTTGACCGTCGCCGAGACCGCCGCGATGTGGGCGGGGTGCGTGAGCCGGGCGCGGCCGTCAGGGAGGCACTGGAACTGTTCGGGTTGAGGGGGCGGGGCGCGGCGCGGGCGCACTGCCCGGACGTCGCCGTGCTCGACCTGGAGATGCCGGGCGGCGACGGTGTGACGATCGCCACTTCCCTGCGGGCCGAACTGCCCGGCTGCCGGGTCATGATCGTCACCGGTCACGGGCGCCCCGGGCACCTCAAGCGGGCGCTGGCCGCCGGGGTGCGGGCGTTCGTCCCCAAGACGGTCTCCGCCCAGCGGCTCGCCGAGATCATCCGCACCGTGCACGCCGGAGGCCGTTACGTGGACCCGGAGTTGGCGGCCGACGCGATCAGCGCCGGGGAGTCGCCGCTGACCGCGCGGGAGGCGCAGGTGCTGCGGCTGGCCGCCGACGGCGCGCCGGTCGCGGAGATCGCCGAGCGGGCCGCGCTGTCGCCCGGAACGGTCCGCAACTACCTGTCGTCGGCCGCCGCGAAGCTCGGCGCCGGCAACCGTCACGCGGCCGCGCGCATCGCACGCCGCAGAGGTTGGCTATGATGGTCCCGCAACACCGCCTGCGGACGTAGCTCAGTTGGTAGAGCGCAACCTTGCCAAGGTTGAGGTCGCGAGTTCGAGCCTCGTCGTCCGCTCTGGGAACGCAAGGCCCGGTCGGCTCCCGCCGCCGGGCCTTCGTCGTACGCGCGCCCGCCGACGGCCTCGGCGCACAAGATCAACCCGTTGACATGGGCCTGACGCCGGTCTACGTTCCGCAGATGCTGAGTACGGTACGGGAGCAAGCGCGCGGCCTGACCAAGGACCAGCGCAACGCGTTCCTCGCCGCCTATCTGGGCTGGACGATGGACGCCTTCGACTACTTCCTCGTGGTCCTCGTCTACAGCGAGATCGCCGACGACTTCCACGTGTCGCTGACAACGATGGCGTACCTGACGACGGCGACCCTCGTGATGCGCCCGGTCGGCGCGTTCGTCTTCGGCCTGTGGGCGGACAAGCGCGGGCGGCGCGTGCCGCTCATGGTCGACGTGGTGTTCTACTCCGTGGTCGGCTTCGCCTGCGCCTTCGCGCCCGACTACGCGGTCCTGCTGGTGCTGCGGCTGCTGTACGGGATCGGCATGGGCGGCGAGTGGGGGCTCGGCGCGGCGCTGGCGATGGAGAAGATCCCGCCCGCCAAGCGCGGCTTCTGGTCCGGCATGCTGCAAGGCGGTTACTCCTTCGGCTACTTGCTGGCCGCCGTCGCCTTCCTGTTCATCGAGCCGTCCTTCGGCTGGCGGGGGCTGTTCGCGTTCAGCCTGGTGCCGGCGCTGGTCGCGCTGTGGGTGCGGAGCAAGGTGGGCGAGTCCGAGGTGTGGCAGCGCAGCGCCCGGCTGACCACGACGCGGCCCGGCGAGGTCTTCCGCGACCCGGTCATCCTGCGGCGGTTCGTCTACCTGGTGCTGCTGATGACCGCGTTCAACCTGATGTCGCACGGCACCCAGGACATCTACCCGACCTTCGTCAAGAAGGGCCTGGGCATGTCCGCGGACACCTCGATCGTGATCGCCATCGTCTACAACGTCGGCGCGATGATCGGCGGCCCGCTGCTCGGCGCGTACTCCGAGCGCCTGGGCCGCCGCCGTACCGTGATGATCGCGGCGGCGGCCGGGGTGCTGGTCGTGCCGCTCTTCGCGCTGTCGACGACGGCCGGGTGGCTGGCGTTCAGCTCGTTCCTGATGCAGCTGTGCGTGCAGGGCGCGTGGGGTGTGATCCCGGCGCACCTGAGCGAGCTGAGCCCGGACGCCATCCGCGGCTTCTACCCCGGCGTGACCTACCAACTCGGCAACCTGATCGCCGCGTTGAACCTCCCGATCCAGGAGGCGCTGGCCACGCACTACAGCTACCCGACCGCGCTGATGCTCACCGTCTTCCCCACCCTCGCCCTGGTCATCGTGCTCAGCGCGATCGGCAAGGAGGCGCGGGGCATCGCCTTCGGCACGGCGGCGACCCGCGATCGGGCACCGGAGACCACGACGGGGTGACGCCCACGGCCGCGTGGGGCGTCACGTCCAGGGCGTGCCGGTGAGCCGCTCGTACGCCTCGACGTAGCGGGCGCGGGTCTGCTCGACGACCTCGTCCGGCAGGGGCGGCGGGGGAACGTCCGCCTCGCGGTCCCAGCCGGAGGCGTCCGAGGTGAGCCAGTCGCGGACGAACTGCTTGTCGAACGAGAGCTGCGGGCGGCCCGGCTCCCAGGAGTCGGCGGGCCAGAAGCGCGAGGAGTCGGGGGTGAGGACCTCGTCGCCGAGGACCAGGCGGCCGTCCGCGTCGCGCCCGAACTCGAACTTGGTGTCGGCCAGGATGATGCCGCGTTCGCGGGCGATGTCGCGGGCCCTGCCGTACACCGCGAGGGTCTGCTGGCGCAGCTCGGCCGCGGTCTCGGCGCCGACCCGGCGGGCGACCTCCTCGTAGCTGACGTTCTCGTCGTGCTCGCCGACCTCGGCCTTGGTGGCCGGGGTGAAGATCGGCGCGGGCAGCTCGGAGCCGTCCACCAGGCCCTCGGGCAGCGCGAGCCCGCAGACCGTGCGGTGGGCGTCGTACTCGGCGAGGCCTGAGCCGGTCAGGTAGCCGCGGGCGACGCACTCGACGGGGACCATCGCCAGGTCGAGGCAGACGGTGGTGCGGCCCTCCCAGTCGGCGGGGGCGCCGTCGGGGACCTCGGTGGAGATGACGTGGTGCGGGACGATGTCGGCGAGCTGCTCGAACCACCACAGCGACAGCCGGGTCAGCACCCGTCCCTTGTCCGGGATCGCCGTGGGCAGCACCCAGTCGTACGCCGACATCCGGTCGCTGGCGACCATGACCAGGCGGCCGTGCGCGTCCCGGTAGAGGTCGCGCACCTTGCCGGTGTGCAGATGCACCAGGCCCGGCACCTGTACGGGCTCGGGCTTCTCGACGAATCCGGACACGCTTCCTCCATGTGTGTTGCTCCCAACTGCCTCGATTCTCCGTCAACGGGTGGGCACCGGCGGCGGGCGGGGTGGCATACGGGTCAGTCGCGCTTGCAGATGCGGTCCAGCAGGTTCGCGGTGGCGCGCTGGACACGGGGGTCGACGTGGCCGGGGCGGTCGAGCGCCGGGGACCAGGCGAAGGTGCCGGAGGCGAAGACGTAGGCACCGCTGGGGGCGCGGTAGAGCGAGGTCTCCTGGTGGACCCGGTGTCCCGAGGTGTCCTCGTACGGGGAGTGCGCGAGCAGGATGCGGTCGGTGTAGCGGGGCAGCGGGGTGCGCGGGAAGTAGCGGTCGGCCTCACCGGCGACCAGCCCGGGCAGTTCGTCGCCCTCGCCGGTGCCCGCGGCCTGCCACAGCCAGTGCTCGGCGTTGCGCACCACCAGCGGGGACGGCTCGGGCACCCGGCCCGCGTACTGCACGCCCATCAGCAGCTGCTCGGGGTCGCCGGCGTCCCGCCACAGGGCCGTGCGGCCGCGGGCGTCGCTGCGGCGCTTGCGGCAGGTCAGCAGGTGGTCGGGCTCGCCGGTCGGCGCGGCGGACAGCTCGACCTGCCAGTACATGGTGTTGGCGGACAGGAAGACCAGCGAGGTCCCCCCGTCCCGGGCGCGCTGCGCGGCCTGGCGCATCGGCACCGACCAGTACTCGTCGTGTCCGGGGAAGACCAGCCCCCGGTAGGCGCCGGGGTCGACGCGTCCGGCGTGCAGGTCGCGGGTGTCGGCGTAGGCCAGGTCGTAGCCGTAGCGCTCGGCCCAGCGGATGAAGTCGTAGGCGTGCCCCACGTGCAGCGGCAGGCCCGCGCCCGCGTAGGGGCGGTCGAAGGAGACGGTGACCGCGGCCTCCTCCTCCCCCAGCAGCCGCCCGCGTTCGTCCCAGGCGTGGTAGAGGCTCGCGCCGGTGCGGCCGTCCTCGGGGTAGAGGTTGTACGCCTGCCAGGTGACGTCGGGCAGCAGGAGCAGCAGGTCCGCGGGTTGCGCGCTGCGCACGGTGAACGGGACGTGGCTGCGGTAGCCGTCCGCGGTGGTCAGCACGGCCACGTAGGCGCCGCTGTTCCAGTACGACGGGATCTGCAGCCGCCACGACAGCCACCAGTGGTGGCACGAGACGGTGCGCCCGGCGGCGAGCGGGGGCGGCTGGACGATGCCGGACAGTCTGGGGCTGGTGGTGATGTGGGCGGCGCCGTCCCCGCCGTAGTGCCCGATGCGGTAGACGTCGACGCTGAACTGCTGGGGCGGGTTGACGGTGACGTGGAAGTCGACCGAATCGCCGGGGACGACCGAGCCGGACGAGGTGAAGCCCTTGATCTGCAGACCCACGTCGTCGGCGGTGCGGGGCCCGGAGTGGTGGCGGCGCCCGGCGCGCTGGACCGGCAGCCCGCGCGCGTCGCGGACGACGGGCACGCCTCGCGCGCCGTGTGCTCCCGATGCGCCCTGCACACCACTTGCGGCGGGCACCGGGGAGTCGTCGATGGCGGCCAGGTCCACGTACCAGGGCAGCAGTTGCCCGCTGTCGTCGAGGTAGTGCTCCCGGCCGCGCAGCCAGGGAAGGGGGCCCTGCCCGAAGGGGTCGGTCACGGCATGCGCCAGCGCCCCTGAATCCCAGCGCCGGATCTGCTCCGTCTCCACGAATGTCCCCTCCTCCACGGAAGCTCCACACAACTGGCTGTACGCTCCCAGCACATCACACAACGCGCCGTGTCCGTCACCCTTCGTGGCTAATTATCGGAACACATTGGCGATCGAAGGGTGGTTTCCGGTCACTCGTCCGAGGCGACGCGAATCGTCTGACAACAGGATGAAACGACCGCGCGGGCCTGTC
This sequence comes from Streptomyces sp. ICBB 8177, assembly GCF_003144095.1. GTDB lineage: Bacteria > Actinomycetota > Actinomycetes > Streptomycetales > Streptomycetaceae > Streptantibioticus_D. The sequence goes on from NZ_NSKH01000018.1 coordinate 175,695, forward strand.
GTGCGGCAGGACGCGGTACGGCGTCAGGCCAGCCGGACGGGCTTCTCCAGCCGGACGCCGACCTCGCCGAGCCAGGCCCGCAACGGCCCCGCGTCGCCGTGCTCCACCAGCCGCAGCACCGGGTGTGACAGATCGGACCTGCGGGCACCGGCCACCATCAGCGTCGGCCCGTCCAGCCAGTCCATCCCGGGCAGCGCGCCCGCGGTGTCCACGGCGGCGCAGCAGATCATCGCGGTGACGTGGTCGGTGAGCAGCTCGCGGCCGGTGCGCGGCGGCAGCAGCCGCCAGACCGGGGTGAACGGCTCGCCGTCCGGGCCCGCGCCCGCCTCCCACTGCGGCGCGCCGTCCGGCACGTGCGCCGCGTCCGCCAGCTCGCGTATGCGCTCCTCGCGCTGCTGGTGGGCGCTGATGCGGGCCGCCAGCTCGTCGCTGCCGCCCTGCGCCAGCCGGTCCAGCACCCTGGCCAGCGTCGCCTTGCCGGGGCCCGGCCCGTCCCCCACCGGCCGATCCACCGCGAGCGAGGCCGCGAGGCCGGCCGGGCCGGGGAGCCCGCCGGGGCCGGCCGGGTCGGCGGACGCGGAACCGGGCGGCGACAGCTCGTCCAGGACGCGGTGCAGCCGGGCTGCGTCGGTGCGCCATATGCGGTCCACCACTTCTTCCGGGTAGGCCTCCCAGCCCACCGGCGACCAGTCGTGGCCGGTGGCGGCCGGGCCGCCGTGGAAGAGCCGGGCGGCCAGCAGCGAGGCCGCCTCGTCCACGGAACCGGGCTCTTCCAGCAGGTCACAGGCGGGGCGCTCGCCGAGCCTGGTCTCGAACCCCTCCGCCAGCCGGTCCCGCCGGGACAGCTCGGTCAGCGCCGCGACCACACCCGCGTCCAGCCGGGACGGCCAGCGGCCCATCCGCCAGGCGGGCAGCGCGACCCTGGTCAGCAGCCGGTCCCAGCCCGCGTACGCGAGGCCGACCTGCTCCTGGGCGACGATCCGCAGGCCGTAGTCGACGGCCTGCGCGGTCTCCGACGCGAAGGCGGCGACCGCGCGCTCCATCTCGGCGACGTGCCCGCGGCAGCGCCGCAGCAGCAACCGGGCGGTCCAGCCCGCGAAGGCGGCGGCCGGACCGCGCAGCGCCGCGGCCACGTGTCCCAGCGGGCCCGGCCGCCGGGGGCGGTCGGCGGCGCAGACCGCCACGGCCGCGTCCAGGCCGCGCACGAACCGGCGAGCCGCGGCTATGTCCGGGTCGGCGGCCGGGCCGGTGCCCGCCACGACGGGGGCGAGCAGGGCGCGCAGCTCGGCGACCCGCATCCACCACATGAACGGCGAGCCGATCACCAGCACCGGCGCGGGCGCCGACCGCCGGGCGGCCTCACCCTCCTGCCGGCCGCGGGCGCGATCGCCCTCCTGCCGGTCCCGGGCACGACCTCGCTCCTCAGGCGCGGCAGGGCCGCGTCCGGCGAGGGCCGAGCGATGGCTGCGGTCCTCCAGCCAGCTGTCGCAGTCGGGCGTCAGGGCTATCGAGGAGGGAACGGGCACGCCGAGCCGTCCGGCCAGGTCGCGCACCATGCGGTACAGCTCGGGGGCGGACTCCTCGGCCACCGGGACGGTGGGACTGACGGCGGGGGCCGACCGGGCGATCACGGCCGCCACACCGGCCGCCGCGGCCAGCGCGACCACCGCCAGCACGACGAACGCCCAGCTCACCGCGGCCCATCCGGCGCCGGAGACCCGCCCGCCGGCGGCCGCCACCAGCAGCACCACCGCGACCGCCGCGGGCAGCAGGGCGGCCGCCAGCGCGGCGCCCCGAATGCGGAGCACCGCGAGGGCGCGGGCACGCGCCGCGTCTTCACCGGACACCGAGCTGTTCACCCCCAAAGCGCAGACAGCTGAGTCGTCAGCGGACGCCGACTGGCGTTGCTTCATTCCCCCACTGTGGCACCGCCCACTGACATCGCAATGCCGGTGCGGCCAGTTGCCTTAAGCCCCGCGGTGAGGGCCGGGCAAGCGTCGCGGTGGTGGCCGGTCCGCTTGCCGGGCACCCTAGTTGGGCCCCGTGCCGCCGTCAGCCGGAAAGCCAAGACCTCACTCGATGGAATGGCTTTGGGGAGAGGAGGGCAACCGTGTGCGTTCGGGCCACGGCCGCGAAGTCCGCGTGCCGGGAACCTCGCGGCGCCCGCGCCGGGAACCCACGGTGCCCGGCCGACCCGTCGCGCGACCGGCGCCCGGGCCCGCGCACGACGCCGGTTCAGCCCTCCGCGGCGGCGCGTGCGATGTCCGTACGGTGGTGCGAGCCATCGAGACGGAGGCGGGCCACTCCGGCGTAGGCGCGCTCGCGAGCTTTGGCCAAATCCGATCCCGTCGCGGTGACGGAGAGTACCCGTCCGCCCGCGCTCACTACGCGCCCGTCGTCGTCCCGCCTCGTACCCGCGTGGAGTACCCAGGTACGCGAATCGTCGGAGGCGAACTCGTCAAGTCCCTCGATCACGTCACCCGTGCGGGGCGTGCCGGGGTAGTTGTGCGAGGCGATCACCACCGTGACGGCTGCGTCGGGGGACCAGCGCAGCGGGGGCTCGTCGGCGAGGCGGCCGGTGGCGGCGTTGTGCAGCACCCCCGCCAGCGGCGTCTTGAGGCGGGCCAGCACCACCTGGGTCTCCGGGTCGCCGAAGCGCGCGTTGAACTCGATCACCCGCACGCCGCGCGAGGTGATCGCGAGACCGGCGTACAGCAGGCCGGAGAACGGCGTGCCGCGACGGCGCAGTTCGTCGACGGTGGGCTGGAGCACGGTCTCCAAAACCTCGTCGACCAGCTTGGGATCGGCCCACGGCAGCGGCGAGTAGGCGCCCATGCCACCGGTGTTGGGGCCCTCGTCGGCGTCGTAGGCGCGCTTGAAGTCCTGCGCGGGCTGGAGCGGCAGCACCGTGTCGCCGTCCGTGATCGCGAACAGCGAGACCTCGGGGCCGTCGAGGAACTCCTCGATGACGACCCGGCCGCAGGCGAGCGCGTGCTCGCGGGCGGCGTCGAGGTCCTCGGTCACCAGGACGCCCTTGCCCGCGGCGAGGCCGTCGTCCTTGACCACGTACGGCGGGCCGAAGGCGGCCAGCGCGGTGTCGATCTCCTGCGGGCTCGCGCAGACGTAGGAGCGGGCGGTCGGCACGCCGGCGGCGGCCATCACGTCCTTGGCGAAGGCCTTGGAACCCTCCAGCCGGGCGGCCTCCTTCGACGGCCCGAAGCAGGCGATCCCCCGCTCGCGCACCGCGTCGGCGACCCCCGCCACGAGGGGGGCCTCGGGGCCGACGACGACGAGGTCGGCCTCGAGCCGGGCGGCGAGGTCCGCGACGGCGGCGCCGTCGAGCGCGTCCACCGGGTGGGACTGCGCGATCGGCTCGGTGCCTGCGTTGCCGGGGGCGCAGTGCAGCGCGGTGACGTGGGGGTCGAGGGACAGAGCGCGGCACAGGGCGTGTTCGCGGGCGCCGCTGCCGATTACCAGTACCTTCACGGGGGCCAGCCTACGGGCAGCGCGCCGCCCGGCCGCGCGCGGGCGCCGGTCCGTACCGCCCTCGGCGCCGCCGCCCCACGGCGCGCCGCACCCCTGCCGCCGCGCCCCCTTCTGTCCGCCCTCCTGTCCGCCCCCGCGTCCCGCGCCCCCTGCCCCCGCGTCCCCCTCCCCCTTGCCGCCGCGTCCCGCTTTCCCGCCCCGGCGTGGTCGCTCCTTCGGGTGATGCGGGGAGCCGGTCGCGGGCCTCGTGACGTCGTACGTTGCGGGCGGGCGGGGCGCTCGGCAGGACCGGGCGTCAGCCGTTCGGCGGTAGATCGACGGTAAGAAGAGGGATTCGTGTCCGTGGTGCGGGCGGTGACGGGGCCGCGCCGGCGGGAAGGCCGAGAGGGAGTTCGCGGGTGAGCCAACCGGACAAGCACCCCGAGGGAGCCCCCCGGGAACCGGGCCCGGACGGCGGCCCCGGCCTCGGCCACGGCACGGGCCACGGGACGGGCGACGGCGCGGCGCCCGACGGCGGAACGGGTCCCGGGACGCAAGCGGGCGCGGGCCCCGCGGTGAGGCCGGGCTCCGGGCCGGGACCCGGGTCCGGCGCGTGGCCGGGTGCGGGGCCGGGCGCCCTGTTCGGACGCGGTCTGACGCGCGGTCCCGGGGACCTGCGCGGCGCGCCGTTCCCGGTGGGCGACTGGGGCGATCCGGCGGCCCGGCTGGAGGAGCTGTACCGCTGGGCGGAGACCGGCGCCCTGCACACCGTCGACTGGTACCTCGCCGACCGGGTGTGGAAGCGCGCCGGAGCGCGCGCGGCGCGGGTGACGACGATCGTGGGCGCCGGCGCCACCGTGGTTCTGCCGCTGCTCCAGCTCGCCGGTGTAACCCGCGACGTGACCGCCTGGGGCTACCTCGGGCTGCTGGCGGCGGCCGTGAGCGCGGGGCTCGACCGCTGGTTCGGGCTGACCTCGGGCTGGATGCGGGACGTGGCGACCGCGCAGGCGGTGCAACGGCGGCTGGAGGCGCTGCGGTTCGACTGGGCCTCGGAGAGCGTACGGGAGGTGCTGGGGCCCGCCGAGGGCACCGCGAGCGAGGCGGCCGAGCGCTCCCTCGGGTTGCTGCGGCGGTTCTGCGAGGACGTCTCGGAACTCGTGCGGGGCGAGACGGCGGACTGGATGGTGGAGTTCCGCGCCGGAGCCGCTCCCTTGCACACGCAGTCCCTGGCCGGCTGGGGGCAGCGCGAGGCCGTCCGGCACCCCAGCCGTCTGCCGCCGCTGCCGGGCGGCCGCCCGAGCATGCCCCGCCAACGGCCGCCGGAGGGCCCGGGACGACCGTGAGCTGGCTCTCTCCACGGTGAACGCTCCACGGTGAACGGTGCACGCCGCGGGTGCCCACCTCGGCCCGAACGAGAGGGCCCCGCCTCGGCCGAGTCAGGTGCGCGCCTCAGCTGAAGACGATCATCGAGCTCTGCGCCAGGCTGCGGGTGGCCGCCGCGTGCAGGCCCAGCCACACGTGCCGCTCCCGCGCGAAGGGCCCGTCGTCGAACGGCACGGCGGCGGGCTCGTCCAGCCCGGTGGGGCGCTCCGGCGGCACCGGGGGCGCCGGGGGGTTCGCCGGGTCGATGCCGATCGACGGGGCGACCGCCTCCAGTTCGCGCAGCAGCCCGTGGCTGGAGCCCAGCGGCCCACCGCCCGCGAGCAGTTCGTCGTTGGCGACCGGGGCGGCGAAGTCCAGCGGCACGTAGGCGCCCGCGTGGTCGTAGTGCCAGACCAGGTGCGACTGCTGGGCGGCGGTCTCGAACATCTCCAGCAACTGCTCGTAGTCGCCGCCGAGTTCACCGACCGGGGTGACCTCAAGGCCGCACAGGCCGAGCATGTGGGCGCGGCGCAGGAAGTGCAGCGCCTCGTAGTCGAAGCCGGCGACGGGCGCGACGTCGCCGGAGAGCCCGGGCATGTAGCCGTGCACCGGAACCGGGGGCAGCCCCGCCTCGCCGAGCGCCTTGTCGTACGCCGCGATCTCCTCGGCGAACGGGTTGTCAGGACTGTGGCACAACACGTCCACCAGGGGAACCAGCCACAGGTCACAGGCCACGAGCGCTCCATCCGGTCGGTCCGGCGGCCTAGCGTAGCGTCGCGGTTCGCGCCGCGTCAGGCGGAACGGACACCAGGGATCACGGGGGACGCGTACCCGGGATCAGCGGAGATCAGGCGTCACGGCGCTGGGCTGCCGGGCCGGGACCCGAGCGCTCCACGAGGCCGTCCACGACGGTCAGCGAGTGCTCGTTGTAGGCGGCCATGATGCGCCGCGCGGCGCCGTGGTCGCCGTCGCGCACCGCGTCGGCCAGTTCCTCGTGACCGGTCCAGCACACGCCCGCCAGGTCCGGCACCCCGCGCAGGTAGGGGACGGCGAAGACCCAGGACTGCCCGCGCAGCCGGTCGAGGAACTCGCTGACGTGCACGTTCCCTGCGAGCATGCCCAGCTCCCGCCAGAACCTGAGGTCGCAGCCGACCAGCACGTCCAGCGTGCCGGCCCGGGCGGCGCCCGCGGCGGCCTGCGCCCGTCTGCGCACCGACTCCAGCGCCTCGGCGCGGCGGCACCAGGAGTCCGGGTCCTCGGCCATCGTGCGCAGCAGGCCGTCGGTGACCAGCGTCCTGGCCCGCACCAGGTCGCGGTAGTCGTCGTGGGTGAACCGCCGTACCTGGAAGCCGCGGTGGTGCTCGACGTCCAGCAGACCCTGCGCCGCGAGGTCGACCAGCGCCTCGCGCACCGGCGTCGCGGAGACCCCGTACAGGTCGGCGATCTCCTTGACGGTGAAGTGGCGTCCCGCGCCGAGGCGTCCGGTCAGCACCTCCTCGCGCAGGGCTTCGGCGATCTGCTGCCGCAAGCTGCTGCGCCGCAGCGGCCCGCTGCCGGGCATGCCGTCGTCTCCTCGGATAGGCGGTCGCGGGGGCGTTTCCCCGCCGCCGGACAACATACGGCACCCGGCCGCCGGTGAGCGGGCGCGCGCTCCGGGGCGCACGCCCGCTCACCGGCCTCGGACCGGTTCTGGGCGGTCGGTCGCGGTCGTCGGTCACGCGGCCGGTCGGTGGCCGTCGTGGCCGTCGTGACCGCCGCGGTCGCCGGCTACGCGGTCGTCGCCTCGTCGGCGACGGTCAGGGCCGCGTCCAGCGCCGCCAGGCCCTCCTTGACCTCCGCCTCCGTCACCGTGCACGGCGGCACGACGTGGGTGCGGTTCATGTTGACGAACGGCCACAGCCCGCGTTCCTTGCAGGCCGCCGCGAAGCGGGCCATCGGCGCGTTGTCGGCGCCGGAGGCGTTGTAGGGCACCAGCGGCTCCCGGGTCTCCTTGTCCTTGACCAGGTCGAGTGCCCAGAAGACGCCCATGCCGCGCACCTCGCCGACGCTCGGGTGGCGTTCTGCCAGGTCGCGCAGGGCGGGGCCGATGACGTTCTCGCCGATGGCGGCGGCGTTCTCCACGATGCGCTCCTCGCGCATGGCGTTGATCGTCGCGACGGCGGAGGCGCAGGCCAGCGGGTGGCCGGAGTAGGTGAGGCCGCCGGGGTAGGGACGCTTGGCGAAGGTGGCCGCGATCTTCTCGGAGATGGCGACGCCGCCCAGCGGCACGTAGCCGGAGTTGACGCCCTTGGCGAAGGTCATCAGGTCGGGGGTGACGCCCCAGTGGTCGGCGGCGAACCACTTGCCGGTGCGCCCGAACCCGGCCATGACCTCGTCGAGGATGAAGACGATGCCGTGGCGGTCGCACAGTTCGCGCACGCCCGCGAGGTAGCCGGCCGGCGGGACGAGGATGCCGGCGGTACCGACGACGGTCTCCAGGATGATCGCGGCGACGGACTGCGGTCCCTCGAAGGCGATCAGTTCCTCCAGGTGCGCCAGCGCGCGCTCGCACTCCTGCTCCTCGCTGTCCGCGTGGAACGGCGACCGGTACAGGAACGGGCCCCAGAAGTGCACGACGCCCGCCGACGCGGTGTCCGAGGGCCAGCGGCGCGGGTCACCGGTGAGGTTGATCGCGGTGGAGGTGGCGCCGTGGTACGAGCGGTACGCGGACAGCACCTTGGGGCGGCCGGTGTGCAGCCGGGCCATGCGCACCGCGTTCTCCACGGCCTCGGCGCCGCCGTTGGTGAAGAAGATCTTGTCCAGGTCGCCGGGGGTCAGCTCGGCGACCAGCCGGGCGGCCTCGGAGCGCACGTCGATGGCGAAGGCCGGCGCGAAGGTGGCCAGCCGGCCGGCCTGCTCCTGGATCGCGGCGACGACCTTGGGGTGCTGGTGGCCGATGTTGGTGTTGACCAGCTGGGAGGAGAAGTCCAGGTAGCGGTTGCCCTCGTAGTCCCAGAAGTACGAGCCTTCGGCACCGGCGACCGCGAGCGGATCGATCAGCTCCTGCGCCGACCAGGAGTGGAAGACGTGGGCGCGGTCAGCGGCCTTGACCGCCGCACCGGTGGCCGGATCTACGTGAGGGGTGGTCATGCCGACCAGCGTAAGGACACCGGCCCTGCCGGGGGAACGGTCACCTTGTATGGCCCGCGCCTCCTCCACCGACATGTTGTCAGCGCCGCGAGCCCCCGAGCTGCCCGCGGGCGGGGGCGGCGGCCAGGGTCCGGGGCGGACCGGAACGGCCGCCCGCGCGGGCGGGAACGTCCTCCCGCGCGCTCGCCAAGAGCGCGCGGGAGGAATCGTCCCCGCACGGGCGGACCCCGGCCTTCCGCTCCTTACAGGAACGAGTTGATCTCGATCGTCTCGTCGCGGCCCGGGCCGACGCCGATGGCCGAGATGGGGGCTCCGGACATCTCCTCCAGCGCCTTCACGTACGCCTTCGCGTTCTTCGGGAGGTCGTCGAAGGACTTGGCCTTCGTGATGTCCTCCGTCCAGCTGGGGAGGGTCTCGTAGATCGGCTTGGCGTGGTGGAAGTCGGTCTGGCTGTACGGGAGTTCCTCGACGCGCTCGCCGTCGATCTCGTACGCGACGCACACCGGGATGTTCTCCCAGCCGGTCAGGACGTCCAGCTTGGTGAGGAAGAAGTCGGTCAGGCCGTTGACGCGGGTCGCGTAACGGGCGATGACCGCGTCGAACCAGCCGCAGCGCCGGTCGCGGCCGGTGGTCACGCCGCGCTCGCCGCCGATCCGCCGCAGCGCCTCGCCGTCGTCGTCGAACAGCTCGGTCGGGAACGGGCCCGCGCCGACGCGCGTGGTGTACGCCTTGAGGATGCCGATGGTGCGGGTGATCCGGGTCGGGCCGATGCCGGAACCGGTGCAGGCGCCGCCCGCGGTCGGGTTGGAGGAGGTCACGAACGGGTACGTGCCGTGGTCCACGTCCAGCAGCGTGCCCTGGCCGCCCTCCAGCAGGACGACCTTCTCCTCGTCCAGCGCCCTGTTGAGCACCAGCGTGGTGTCCGCGACGAAGTCCTTGATCTGCTCCGCGTAGCCGAGGTACTCCTCGACGACCTGGTCGGCGGTGATCGCCCGGCGGTTGAAGATCTTGACCAGGATCTGGTTCTTGTCGTCGAGCGCGGCCTCGATCTTCTGGCGCAGGATCGACTCGTCGAACAGGTCCTGGACCCGCACGCCCACCCGGTTGATCTTGTCCGCGTAGGCCGGGCCGATGCCGCGGCCCGTGGTGCCGATGCGGCGCTTGCCGAGGAAGCGTTCCGTCACCTTGTCGATGGTCTGGTGGTACGGCGTGATCAGATGGGCGTTACCACTGATCAGCAACTTGGAGGTGTCCACGCCACGAGCCTGGAGCCCGCTCAGCTCGGAGAGCAGGACCGCCGGGTCGACGACGACTCCGTTGCCGATCACCGGGGTGCATCCCGGCGAGAGGATCCCGGAGGGGAGCAGGTGGAGCGCGTACTTCTGGTCGCCCACCACGACCGTGTGGCCGGCGTTGTTGCCGCCCTGGTAGCGCACCACGTAGTCGACGGAACCACCGAGCAGGTCGGTGGCCTTCCCCTTGCCCTCGTCACCCCACTGAGCACCGAGCAGCACAAGTGCGGGCACAGGCGTACACCCCTTCCGGGCGGGGCATGTCCAACGTGCGTAAGAGCCGTCGAACCGGTGCCCCGGAATAGACGAAGCCCCTGGCGCAAAGGCGCAAGGGGCTCTTGCACCGAGATTTTACCTGAGGAAGGACCAAGGTGTCGGCTCAAGCCTCGGCCGGGCAGTCTCCGCCAGCGCCACACGGGTGCCCCCTGCTCGTGGTCATCGACCCGGTGGCCCGCACGATGGACGGCGAATCGGTACGGATCGCGAAGGACGTCCTGCGCGCCGGGGCGCCTTCGCTGAAGTTCTGTTTCCCCGACTCCACCGGCGAACTGGCGAAAATCATCGAGCACCGGGGCCGCCGCAGGCCCGTGGTGATCGGTGACGACACCGCACTGCTGCGCACCGTACGGCTGCTGCACCGGGAGGGCGCGCTGGCCGAGGCGGCGCTGTCGCTGGTCCCGGTCGGCCAGCGGGCGGCGCTGTCGCTGGCCAGGTCACTGGGCGTGCCGCTGTCCGCGGTCGCGGCGGCCCGGGCGGCGCTGGACGGCGCGGAGCGCACCTTCGACGCCCTGGTGGACGACAGCGGCGGCATCGTGGTGGGAGCGTTGCGCATCCCGGGCGTGTCCGGGGCGCCGGCCGTCGCGCCGCCGGAGCACTCCGGGTGGCTGGAGCGCGGCGCCCGCACGCTGGTGCGGGCCCTGACCGCGCCGCTGCCGGGGGTGTCGGGCGGCGGGCACCGGCTGCGGGTGGAGGCGGACGGCGTGGTGCTGGCCGACCTGGACCGGCCGGTGCGCGAGGTGTCGGTGCGCTCGCCCGCGGGCGGGATGGCCGAGGTCGTGGTGCGCGGCACGGACCCGGCCTTCGACGACGAGGGACCGCTGCCGGTGCGGGCGCAGGCGGTCACGGTCTCCGGCCGCGACTTCCGCTACCGCGCCGACGAGGCGGCGGGCGGCCCGGTGCGCAGGCGGACCTGGACGGTGCGGGAGAACGCGTGGCGCCTGACCCTGCCGACGACCGCCGCCGGATAGCCCCCCGGGCCGGATGGCCTCCGGGCCGGCACCACGGTCGGCGGCCTCGTGGGGCCGGGCCCGCGCGCGACCCCCTCAGAGCTCGACCAGCAGCTCCCGCAGGCCCCTGATGACGTACCCCGGCTTCCACTCCGGCTCGCCCGCGAGCCTCAGGCCCGGCGCGCGGCGCAGCAACTCGCCGAAGGACGCCGCCAGTTCCACCCGGGCCAGCGGCGCGCCCAGGCAGTAGTGGATGCCCGCGCCGAACGTCACGTGCGGGTTGTCGGCCCGGGTGAGGTCCAGCGTGTCCGGGTCGGCGAACCGCGCCGGATCGCGGTTGGCGGAGCCGAAGAGCAGCGCGACCTCACTGCCGCGCGGCACGAGGGTCCCGCCGATCTCGATGTCGTCCAGCACCCAGCGTTCGAACATCTGCAACGGGGTGTCGTACCGCAGCAGTTCCTCTATCGCGGTCGGCAGCAGCGCGTGGTCCGCGCGCAGCGCCGCCAGCTGTTCCGGGTGGCGCAGCAGGGTCCACCAGCCGTTGGCCGTGGTGTTGACGGTGGCCTCGTGCCCGGCGTTGAGCAGCAGCACGCAGGTGGACACCATCTCCTGCTCCGACAGTGTCTCCCCTTCGTCGTACGCGGCGATCAGCGCGCTGATCAGATCCTGACCGGGGTCAAGGCGGCGGGCGGCGATCAACTCGCGCAGGTACGCGGAGAACTCGGCGCTCGCGGTGACCGCGGCCCGCGCGGTCGCCTCGTCCGGGTTCAGCTCGAACATCCCGCAGATCGCCGCCGACCAGGGCCGCAGCAGGTGCCGGTCGGGCTCGGGCACGCCCAGCATCTCGGCGATCACCGCGACCGGCAGCGGCTCGGCGACCCGGGCCAGCAGGTCGCCGCCGCCGTCCGCCACGAGTCCGTCCACCAACTCACGCGCCAGCCGCTCCACCACGGGACCCAGCTCGCGCACCGTGCGCGGGGTGAACGCCTTGGAGACCAGCCGCCGGATGCGGGTGTGGTCGGGCGCCTCCAGGTCCAGCAGCCCGTTGCCGTTGAGCACGTGGAACGGCTCGTGGGCGGCGGGCGGCGCCTCGCGGCCGAACTCCTCGTGGGTGAAGCGGTGCAGGTACGTCCGGCCGAGCCTCCGGTCCCGCAGCAGCGCGGCGACGTCCTCGTGGTGCGGGACCAGCCACTGGCGGCTGGGCTCGTAGTACAGCGCCCGGCCGCGTTCGCGCAGCCGGGCGTAGACCGGGTAGGGGTCGGCGACGAACGCCGGTGACCACGGGTCGAAGCCCGCGTCCGCGACGCCCTCGTCAGCGCGTGTGGCCATCTGCGTGCCCTCCTTGCGTCAGCTCCGCCAGCGCCGCCAGCAGTTGCGGGTACGACGCCGAGCCCGGCGTCAGCGGGCCGAAGTGCTCCGCGCCCGGCAGTTCCCGCAGCACGCCACCGCGCGCGGCGGCGTAGCGGCGCGAGACCTCCACCGGCACGTCCGTGTCCTCGGTGCCGTGCAGGATCACCACCGGCGCGGGCGGCGGCGGCAGCAGCGCCGGGTCGAAGGGGGCCGGATCGCCGTCGGGGCCGATCAGCTCGTCCACGGCGCCGTCGCTCAGCCGCGTTTGCCGCGCGTACGTGAGGTCGGCGAGGGGGGCCACCGCGAGGACCCCGGTGGTCCGCGCCGGATCGCGCCGGGCCGCCCACAGCGCGAGGTGGCCGCCTGCCGAGTGCCCCAGCAGGATCTGCGGCGCGCCGTCCCAGGCGGTCCGCACGACCTCCGCGACGTCGTCGAAGGTCCCGGGCACACCGCCGCCCCCGCCGACCCTGCGGTACTCCGCCAGCGCGACCGCGTACCCGCGCCCGGCCAGGTCGGTGGCGGCCGGCGTCAGGTACGAGCGGTCGTAGCGCTCGCGCCAGTAGCCGCCATGGAGCACGGTCAGCCGCCGCCCGGCGCCACCCGCGGGGCCGTAGTAGTCGATGACCTGCGAGGGGTGCGGTCCGTAGCGCAGCGAGCGCCGCGGCGCGACCGGTTCCGTCGCGAACGGCGGCGCGCTCTCGGTCATCGCACGACCTCCCCCAGCACCCGTGCCGCCCGCAGCACGTCCGCGTACCGCGTGTACAGCGGCGTGAAGCCGAAGCGCAGTATGTCGGGGCGGCGGTGGTCGCCGACCACGCCGCGCCGGATCAGCTCGGTCATCACCGCGCCCGCCCGCGGGTGCCGCAGCGATATCTGGCTGCCGCGCTCCGCGTGCGCCGCGGGCGTGACCGGCTCGACCTGCCCTGCGGGCACCAGCGCGGCCACGCAGTCGAGGAAGAAGTCGGTCAGGGCCAGGCTCTTGTCCCGCACCTGTTCGACCGCCACGCCGTCCCAGACGTCGAGCGCGGCGTCCAGCGCCATCATCGACAGGATGTCCGGGGTGCCGACCCGGCCGCGTGTCGCGCCGTCGGCGGGCGTGTAGCCGGCGGCCATGCCGAACGGGTCGGCGTGCGAGGTCCAGCCGGGCAGCGGCGAGTCGAAGCGCGGTTGCAGGTCGCGCCGCACGTACAGGTACGCGGGCGAGCCCGGGCCGCCGTTGAGGAACTTGTAGGTGCAGCCCACCGCGAGGTCGACGCCGTGCGCGTCCAGCCCGACGGGCAGGGCGCCCGCGCTGTGGCACAGGTCCCACACCGCGACGGCGCCCGCCGCGTGCGCGGCGGCGGTGGTGCCGGGCAGGTCGTGCAGCCTGCCGGTGCGGTAGTCGACGTGGTTGACCAGCGCGACCGCGGTGCGCGGGCCGACCGCGTCCGCCATCGCGGGGGCCGCGACGGGGCGCACGGTGTGGCCGGTGAGGCGGGCGGCGGCGGTCGCGATGTAGCCGTCGGTGGGGAAGGTCGCCTCGTCCACCAGGATCTCGTCGCGCTCGGGACCCGCGAGGCGGGCGGCGGCGACGACGGCTTTGAAGACGTTGACGCTGGTGGAGTCGCCGACCACGACCTGGCCGGGCGCGGCGCCGATCAGCGCCCCGACCCGGTCGCCGATCCGTTCTGGCGCCTGCCACCAGCCGCTCTGGTCCCAGGAGCGGATGCGCAGCGAGCCCCACTCGCGCTCGATGACGTCCAGCAGCCGGGGGCCGACGCCGGACGGCAGCGCGCCCAGGGAGTTGCCGTCCAGGTAGGTGACCTCGTCCAGGGTGAAGCGCTCGCGGACCTTCGCCAGCGGGTCGCGGGCGTCGAGATCCGCGGCGCGGGCGGTGAGGGCCGCTTGGTCGCCGCGAGCCGCCGCCGGCTCAGGAGTGGCCGCGGGCTCAGGAGTGGCTGCGGGCTCAGACATGGCTGCGCGCCGTCCACAGCTCGGGGAAGACGTTCTTCGAGGCGCGCTTCTCCAGCCACGCCACGCCCGCGGAGCCCCCGGTGCCGGTCTTGGCCCCCATCGCGCGCCGGGTCGCCACCAGGTGGTCGTTGCGCCAGCGCCAGACCAGCTCGGCGACCTCGGTCAGCACCTCGCCGAGCCGCACCAGGTCGCTGTCCTGGTCGCCGGTGTAGATCTCCTGCCAGGCGCGCTCGACCTCGGGGTCGTGCTCGTGGCGGGTGGTGAGGTCGGCGGGCACGGAGATCCGGTAACCGCGGCGGGCGAGGAAGCGCAGCACCTCGTCGTACAGGCTCGGCTGGTGCAGCGCCTTCTCCAGTTCGGCGTGCACGCGCGGCGCGCCCCGGTGCGGGACCAGCATCGACGCGGACTTCTCGCCCAGCAGGAACTCCAGCCTGCGGTACATCGCCGACTGGAAGCCCGAGCCCTCGCCGAGCGCGGCGCGGTAGGAGTTGAACTGGGCCGGGGTCAGGTGCGCCAGCGGCTGCCAGGAGGCGTTGAGCGACTGGAGTTCGTACACGCTGCGCCGCAGTGCGGCCATGGCGGTGGGCAGGTCGTCGGCGGCGAGCGCGGCCGACGCGGTCTCCCACTCGTGGACGAGCACGGTGAACCACAACTCCATGACCTGCGTGGTCACCAGGAAGACCATCTCGCCGGGGTCGTCGGAGAGCGGGTGCTGCAGATGGGTGAGGACGTCGGCCTTCACGTAGTCCTCGTACGGCGTGGTGCCCTGGAAGTCCAGGTTCGGGTCCACGGCTGCGCCCTGCGGGCCCTCCGGGCCGGTGGCGTCGGGCAAGGGACGATGGGACATCGCTGTCTCCTCGATCGTGCTACCGGGTAGCGGTCCGCCCCTTCCGTCGTCGGCATCGGAGCCCCGGTCCCCTCGGGCCACAGCGGCGTACCGGACGCTGCGCCGGGCCCACCCGCATCATTGTTCGATCTCCGCGCCACGGCAAGACCTGTCCGGTGAGCCGGTCACCGGACAGGTCGGCGAAGAACGCTCAGGTGAGCGTGTCCGCGGCGGTCGGCGAGGAGTCGCGCAGGAAGGCGGAGCAGCGCTCGTACTCCTCGTCCTCCCCGATCGCCTGCGCGGCACGGGCCAGCGCGTGCAGGGCGCGCAGGAAGCCCCGGTTCGGCTCGTGCTCGAACGGGACCGGGCCGTGGCCCTTCCAGCCGTTGCGCCGCAGCGCGTCGAGGCCGCGGTGGTAGCCGGTCCTGGCGTACGCGTAGGACTCGACGACGCGGCCCGCCTCGAAGGCGTCGTCGGCCAGCTGCGCCCAGGCGAGCGAGGACGCCGGGTACTTCGCGGCGACCTCGGAGGGCGCGGCCCCCGAGGCCAGCAGCTCGCGCGGCTCGGGGTCGTCGGGCAGGTGGGTCGGGGGCGGGCCCCCGAGCAGGTTCTCGTGAATCGACATGTGTTCCAGTCTGCCGCGTCCCGCCCGTCGCGTGTCACCCACCGGCCACATGGACCGGACCCCGGCGGGGACCTGCGGCGGCCCGGCCGCCGCATGCGCGGCGGTCCCGCCCCCGGCCTTGCCGGAAGCGGGACCGCCGCGGGGCGAACGCGGGCGTCAGCCGATCTTCTTGCCGGCCGAGCGCAGGTTCTCGGTGGCGGTGACCACGCGGGCGGCCATGCCGGCCTCCGCGGCCTTGCCCCAGGTGCGCGGGTCGTAGGTCTTCTTGTCGCCGACCTCGCCGTCGAC
The DNA here is from genome assembly GCF_003144095.1 of Streptomyces sp. ICBB 8177. GTDB lineage: Bacteria > Actinomycetota > Actinomycetes > Streptomycetales > Streptomycetaceae > Streptantibioticus_D. The sequence goes on from NZ_NSKH01000018.1 coordinate 191,211, forward strand.
CTTCAGCACACCGTCGTAGTGGGTGAACATGTGCGCCGCCACCGGGCGGGTGAAGGCGTACTGGGTGTCGGTGTCGAGGTTCATCTTGACGACGCCGTTCTCCAGCGCCTCGTTGATCTCCTCGATCGTGGAGCCGGAACCGCCGTGGAAGACGAAGTCGAACGGGCGCTGCTTGCCGTACTTCTCGCCCACCGCTTCCTGGAGCTCCTTGAGGATGGAGGGGCGCAGCACGACGTTGCCCGGCTTGTAGACGCCGTGGACGTTGCCGAACGAGGCGGCCAGCAGGTAACGGCCCTTCTCGCCCAGGCCGACCGCCTCGGCGGTGCGGAACGCGTCGTCGACCGAGGTGTACAGCTTGTCGTTGATCTCGTGGCTGACGCCGTCCTCCTCGCCGCCGGTCGGCGTGATCTCCATCTCCAGGACGATCTTCGCCTTGGCGGCCTCGGCCAGCAGCTCCTGGGCGATGGCGAGGTTGTCGGCGAGGTTCTCCGCCGAGCCGTCCCACATGTGCGACTGGAACAGCGGGTTGCGGCCCTTGGCGACCCGCTCCTGGGAGATCGCGATCAGCGGACGCACGTAGCCGTCCAGCTTGTCCTTCGGGCAGTGGTCGGTGTGCAGCGCGATGTTGACCGGGTACTTCTCGGCGACGACGTGCGCGAACTCCGCCAGCGCGACCGCGCCGGTGACCATGTCCTTCTTGTACTGACCGCCCAGGAACTCCGCGCCACCGGTGGAGATCTGCACGATGCCGTCGCTCTCCGCCTCGGCGAAACCGCGCAGGGCGGCGTGCAGCGTCTGGGACGACGTCACGTTGATGGCCGGGTAGGCGAACCCGCCTGTCTTCGCCCGGTCGAGCATCTCGTTGTAGACCTCGGGGGTTGCGATGGGCATGTGTCCGCTCCTTGAGGTGTGCGGGTACGTAGTGCAGACGTGACGTCGTCGTCGCCCACATCTTCCCAGACTCCCCACGATGGTCCACACAGCCTCTAGCACACAAACGAGGGTGCGGCCGCCGTTTCACGTGAAACAACGACCGCACCCTCGTTGACGCAGGTCAGCGCCGGTTGACGGTGACCCGCGGAGACCGGGTCAGCCCAGGCCGAGGTCGGCCAGGTCGTACGCCGTGACGTACGGCAGACCGGCCTTCTCGATCGCGGGGGCGGCGCCGCGCTCGACGATGACCGCGACGGCGACGACCTCGGCGCCCGCCTCGCGCGCCGCCTCGACGGCGGTGAGCGGGGAGCCGCCGGTGGTCGAGGTGTCCTCCACCACCAGCACGCGGCGGCCCTTGATGTCCGGGCCCTCGATGCGGCGCTGCATGCCGTGCGTCTTCTGGGCCTTGCGGACCACGAAGGCGTCCAGTCCGCGGCCCCGGGCGGCGGCGGCGTGCAGCATCGAGGTCGCGACCGGGTCGGCGCCGAGGGTGAGCCCGCCCACCGCGTCGTACTCCAGGTGGGCGGTCGCGTCCAGCATGACCTGCCCGACCAGCGGGGCGGCCTCGCCGTCGAGCGTGATGCGGCGCAGGTCGATGTAGTAGTCGGATTCCAGCCCCGAGGAGAGCGTCACCTTGCCGTGGACCACGGCCTTGTCCTTGATCTGCCGCAGCAGGGCGTCACGGGCGTCAGTCATGGTCACGAGGTTATCCGCTCCCGTGTCGCGGTCGCCGCGCTAGCCCAGCCGCTCCCAGGTGAACGACGCCGTGATCTCCAGCGGGTCGATCTTGGTGACCAGCCGGGGGCAGGTGTTGAGGCCGTTGGGCGGGCCGGACTGCGGCTCGACGCAGACCGCCTCGGGTTGCTCGTCGTAGACCACGACCCACGGCGTGGGGCTGGTGACCCGCAGGCGCAGCTGCTCGGGCCAGGTCAGCGCGACATCGACGCCGTCCGGCATGCCGAAGCAGTCGTCCCAGGGGCCGGGTCGCGGCTCGATGCGGTCACCGGTGGGCAGGTGGTCGGCGCCGCGCTCCTCCTGCCAGACCGGGGAGAAGTCCAGGGCGACGTCCTTCCCGCCGAGGTTGCGGCGGAACCACGGGTGCCAGCCCGCCTGCGCGGGGAAGGAGTCGTCGGCCGTCTCGACGCCCATCGTCAGGCGCAGGCTGTCGGGCGTCAGCTCGAAGGACTGCACGACGCGGCCGGGGTACGGCCACGGCTCGGCGAGTTCGTACGAGAAGGCGGCCTCGTTGTCCTCCAGGGTCGGCAGCCGGTCCCACGCGACGTCCCGGCCGGTGCCGTGGATGGCGTGGGGCGCGGCGTTGACGGGGAGCTGGTGGGTCACGCCGCCGTTGCGGAAGCGGCCCTGCGCGGTGCGGCCGCACCACGGCACCATGGGGAAGCAGCCGTAGTGGTCGCCCTGGCGCAGCAGTTCCAGGCCGCCGACCCGCAGGCTCGCGATGCGGCAGCCCGCGGCGGGCAGGATGGTCACCTCGGCGTCGCCCGCGGTGAGGCGGACGGAGGGCGCGCCGGACGCCCCGGGAGTCTCGGTCATACCGCGAATCTACCGGCGCCGCCGCAGCACCCGGCCCACCACGACCGCCGAGGCGAGCAGTGCCGCCGCGGCCGGGGCGGCCCAGCGCAGGGTGTCGGTCGCCGAACCGGTCTCCGGCGCGGGCACGGGGGCGTACCGCCCGCGCGGCGGCGCGTGGTCGACCTCTTCCGCGCTGCGGCCGATCATGGTGCGGCGGGCGTGCGCGGCCTCGGCGGGCGGCTCGTCGCCGTCGCCGCCGGTCGTGCGCAGGTCGTCCTCGATCTCGGCGACCGTCTCCGGTACCTCGACCCCGAGCACGGCGACCCCGTCGTCGTCCTCGCCGTCCGCCCCGTCCTCCGCCTCGCCCTCGCCGGAGGCGTCGGCCCCGGCCGGGTCCGCGGGCTCGGGCAGGGTGACCGGTTCGGCCTGGAGGTCGGTGGTCAGGTCGCTGACGAAACGGTCCAGCAGGCGCCGCCCGGAGGCCTCCGTCGTCGCCTCGTCGTACTCCGTCAGCCGGCCGTCGGCCTGCACGGCTCCCGAGAAGTCCATCCGGGTGCCGCCTTCGGCCGGGTCGAGTTCGATGACCAGGGCCACCTTGATCGCGCCGGTGCCGCGCGCCTCGGTGCCCTCGCCCTCGATCTCGAAGCCCCCGTCGCAGGCGGCGATGCGCAGCGAGCCGCGGTACGTGATCGTCGAACCGCCTATCCGCAGCCGCAGCCGCCCCGCGAGCGTGCCGGCCGAGGAGGCACCGTCGCGCTGCAACGCGGACACGCAGCGCGCCACCCGGTCCGGCTCGGTCAGCGCCTGCCGGACGACCTCCACCGGGAACGGAACGAACGCCTCATGCTCCATACCGGCTGAGCCTACCCACTGGTTCACGGCTCAGGCAGCGTCCGCGCCCCGCGTTCCGGCGTGCCGCGCCGCCGCCCCGTTCTGCGACCGCCGGCCGGCGCGGCGGCGGCCGGTCCGGCTCAGGCCAGCCCCGACACCCGGGTCCGGGTGGCGACCAGCCGTCTTTCCTGCGGGTAGGCGTGCCAGGTGCGCCACTGCACCTCGGCGCCGCCCTCGGGCCCGCGCTGTACGAGCATCGCGGTGAACGCGTTGGGGTCACCGGGGAAGCGTCCGGCCAGGCCGTTGGGGTGTTCGGCGACCAGCGCCAGCAGTTCCTGGGCCCGTCCGGCGAACGCGCCGCGCGGCAGGGTCTCGACGCGGGCGGCGAACTCGTACTCCCAGTCGCCCACGCGTTCGGCCACGCCGAGCGGCAGGGGTGTTCTGCTGCCCGGCAGGCAGGCGACGGTCTCGGAGCAGCCGCCGCCCGAGGCCTCGACGAGCACCTGGTGGGAGGCGCCGAGCAGCCGCATCTGCACCTGGACCCGGGAGGTGCGGGAGGCACCGAGGTCCAGGTCGAGGTCGAGGTCGACCACGGCGAGCGCCGGCAGCGGTTCCTTGCCCAGGCGCCAGGCCAGGTCCCCGGCGCGGGTATCGGTGTAGGCGGTCTGGAGGGTGGTGAGCATGGGTCGGCTCCGCAAGCACGCAGTGCAGTGGTGAGTGGGCCGGCCCGCCCCTGTTCCCTCGCTGTCGAGGGGGTGTGTGAACGGACCCAGGGAACGTCCGCCGGCTCGGTGTCCACGGGGGGTGAAGTCCACGGGGGTCTGGAGAACACGGAATCACGAAACCGGCCGTGCACACAGCTTCTTTACCCATTCACGCCCGGTTTTACATCCGCACGGGCACGTACCAGTTCACGTGTTCACCCGCGCGTCGGGCGCGATCGGCCGTGCCCCGGCGCGCGCATATGCGCGAGGCGATTCAACGGCGTTGCCGCGCAAGCGGTTTGTGCCCCCGACGGCCCTCGGGCCGACCCCCGCCGCCCCCTCGTTCGGCCCTCAGTGGTGGCCGCCTCCGCCGCCGCCGTGGCCGCCGGAGAAGCCGCCGCCGTGGTGGCCGCCGCCGAAGATCCCGCCCCCGTGGTGGTGGCCGTGGTGGTGCGTGCCGGTCCGCGTGCCGGCGTCGGCGCCGGGCAGCCAGGCGCCGTCGTCGAGGCCCGGGTCCGACGAACCGCGTCCGCCGCACCGCCGCTGGTCCGGCCGCCGCGCCGAGACCGCCGCCAGGATCACCGCGCACGCCACGCAGCCGATGATGACGAGTCCGAAGCCCATGGGGCACCCCCGTTCCGATCGCCGCCCGCCGCGCCCCCCTGGTGCAGGGGCGGGCGGTGTGTGCCGGACCACATTCCCCACCGGCCGCGGGGTAAAGCGGAGTTGAGCGGTTCCAGAGGTTCGGCGGGCGGTCCGGGCGCGGTGTGCCGTGGTTGTCCGGGGCCCGCCGGGTGCCGGAGGATGGCGCCGGATCCACGAGGACCCCAGGGACCAGGGAGCGGGCATGGCGGGCAGGCCGGTGTTGAATCGCAGGCTGGACGGGCACGGAACCACGATCTTCGCGGAGATGTCGGCGCTGGCGGTGGCGACCGGCGCGATCAACCTGGGCCAGGGCTTCCCGGACACCGACGGCCCCGAGGAGGTCCGGGAGGCGGCGGTGCGAGCGCTGCGCGAGGGACGCGGCAACCAGTACCCGCCGGGGCCCGGCGTCCCCGAACTGCGGGTCGCGGTCGCCGACCACCAACGCCGGTTCTACGGCCTGGAGTTCGACCCCGACCGCGAGGTGCTGGTGACCGCGGGCGCCACCGAGGCGATCGCCGCCGCGCTGCTCGCGCTGCTGGAGCCGGGCGACGAGGTGATCGCGTTCGAACCCTTCTACGACTCCTACGCCGCGTGCATCGCGATGGCGGGCGCGGTACGGGTGCCGCTGACGCTGCGCGCGCCGGACTTCCGGCCCGACCTGGACGCGCTGCGCGACGCGGTCACCCCGCGCACCCGGCTGCTGCTGCTCAACTCCCCGCACAACCCCACCGGCATGGTGCTCACCCGCGACGAGCTGACCGCCATCGCCGCACTCGCCGTCGAGCGGGACCTGCTGGTGGTCACCGACGAGGTCTACGAGCACCTGGTCTACGACGGCGAGCACGTCCCGCTGATCTCGCTGCCGGGGATGCGCGAGCGCACGGTGTCGATCTCGTCGTCCGGCAAGACCTTCTCGTTCACCGGCTGGAAGGTCGGCTGGGTCACCGGCAGCGCCGAGCTGGTCGCCGCCGTGCGGACGGCCAAGCAGTACCTGACCTTCGTCAGCTCCGGGCCCTTCCAGTACGCGATCGCCGAGGCGCTGCGGCTGCCGGACGGCTACTTCGGCACCTTCCGCGAGCAGCTGCGCGGCAAGCGCGACCTGCTGACCGCCGGGCTGGCCGACGCTGGCCTCGAGGTCCACCGCCCGCAGGGCACGTACTTCGTCACGGCCGACATCGCCCCGCTGGGCGAGAAGGACGGCATCGCCTTCTGCCGGCAGCTGCCCGAGCGCTGCGGCGTGGTCGCGGTGCCCAACGCGGTCTTCTACGACGACCCCGACGCGGGCCGCAGCCAGGTGCGCTTCGCGTTCTGCAAGCGCGAGGAGGTGCTGCGGGAGGCCGTGGCACGGCTGCGCGGGTGCTGACGCGCGCCGGCTACGGACAGGCAGCAGCGGTTCACCCTGTGTTCGCCCGGCGTTCGCGAACCGGGGGATGACTTGCAGGAAGCTGTGAACAGGCCCGGGCGACGGCAGACCTGACGCAACCCGTTCCCGTTTTCCACCGTCCTTCACCTTTGGTGGTGGATACGCGGATCCCGGCGCGCCGACGACAGCCGGTCGGTGATGCGTCCGGGCCCGATATCCGTCAGGCTTTGTCAGAGGCTTGTCGTCAGCACGGTGCCGCGAGGCGGTCGCCCCGGGAGGAGCGAGAACAAGGTGTATACGGCCGAGCCGGTCCCGACGCAGGCTCCTCCCGCACCCGGGGGCCCGCCCGGCCTGGGCCCCTCGGTCCGCTCCCGGGCCGGCCGGGTGAGGGCGTCACTGCGCAGGTCGGCGCCCGCGCTCGCGGTCTACGCGGCGGTGCGCGCCGCGGGGCTGCTGTTCCTGACGGCCTACGCCTGGTACTCCGGCGCACATCCGCGCACCCTGCTGGGCACCTCCTGGGACGCCCGCTGGTACCTGCGGATCGCCCAGTACGGCTACGGGACGGTCATCCCGTCCGGTACCCAGCACGCCGTGATCTACAACGACCTGGCGTTCTTCCCGCTCTACCCGATGACCGTGCGGGCGGTGCACACCGTGCTGCCGATCGGCCTGGTCAACGTCGCGCTGCTGGTCGCCTGGGCGGCGGCGGGACTGACCGCCTGGGCGGTCTACCTGATCGGCGAGCGGCTGTACGGCCACCGCGTCGGCATGGCGCTGGTCCTGCTGTACGGGCTGCTGCCGCACGCGATCATCCAGACGATGGCGTACACCGAGCCGGTGCTGACCGCCCTTTCGGCCTGGGCGCTGTACGCGGTGCTGACCCGGCGGTGGATCGCCGCGGGCGTCCTGGCGGCGCTGGCGGGCTGCGCGCGACCCAACGGCTGCGCGGTGGCCGCGGCGGTGTGCGCGGGCGTGCTGGTCGACGCCTGGCGCAAGCGGAAGGCCGGCAGACCCTGGTTCGAGCCGCGGGCCTGGGCGGGGGCGCTGATCGCGCCGCTGGGGTGGTTCGGCTACGTGCTGTGGGTGGGCCTGCAGACCGATGACCTCAAGGGGTACTTCACCGTGCAGGCGGGCTGGGGGTCGCGCTACGACTTCGGGTGGAGCGCGCTGCGCTACTTCAAGCACCTGCTGACGCACCCCAGCTACTTCACGTACTACGTGGCGGCCTTCATCGTCGCCGGGTTCGTGATCCTCTTCGTGCTGTGCGTGACCGACCGCATCCCGGTCGCACTGCTGGTGTACAGCGCGGTGCTGCTGCTGATCGGCATCGGCGGCGCCGGCTTCTTCCAGTGCAAGCCGCGCTTCCTGATGCCCGCCTTCCCGGTGCTGATCCCGGCGGCCATCGCGCTGGCGAAGGCCCGGCCGCGGACGGCCGCGGTGGCGGTCGTCTCGCTGGCCGGGTTCTCGTTCTGCTACGGCACCTACCTGCTGACGGTCTCCCCGCTCGCGCTGTAGCGGCGGCGGGTCCGGACCGGGCGGAGGGCGGGGACGGCCGGGGTCACTCCCCCGGCTCGTCGCCCTCCTCGGCGTCCTGCTCCAGGCCGAGCTGCTCCACGACCCACTTGTCGAAGTCGATCGAGGCGCGCACCCAGCTGACGGTGGAGGAGACGAAGTGCTCCAGGCCGACGCCGAGGCCCAGCAGCAGCTGCGCCTCGCCGATCAGCCGCACCGTGCCGTCGTCGTGGGTGTGGGTGTAGACCTTCGGCCACAGCGTCTGGCGGTTCCAGCCGTCGATGACCTCCAGCAGCCTGCCCTTGTCGTCCAGGCTGTAGGGGCGGTCGTAGAACGTGCGGACCGCGAAGACCTCCTGCTCGCCCTCGCCCCGGAACATGAAGTACGTCCGGAAGTCCTCCCAGGGAGCGGCGAGGTCGCCCTCGTCGTCCACGACGTACTTCAGCTCCATCTGGTCCAGCAGTTGCTTGACCAGATCCTGGTCCGGCCTGATCACGCCGCCTCCGGGCGGTCCGGCGGGCGGCTCGTTGGCGGGCCGGCCGCCGAAGTTCGGAATCGAGGACGGGTCAATGCTCACCGCGGGTTTCCCTTCGTACGCCGATTGCGCCATCCTCCCGCACTCCGGCGGGGGCGTGGCAACCCCCACCGGCAGCGGGTCGCCGGTGCCCCCGAGGCACCGGCCGGGCGGCGCCGCGAGGGGTCACCGCACGGGCGCTACCTCCAAGTGTCCCTCTCCGTCACCGGAGGCCACGGTCACCTTGACCGTGTCGCCGTCGCGGACCTGACCGCCCAGGATCTCCCTGGCCAGCCGGTCGCCGATGGCGGTCTGCACCAGCCGGCGCAGCGGCCGGGCGCCGTAGGCCGGGTCGTTGCCCTCGCGGGCCAGCCAGCCCAGCGCCTCGTCGCTGACGTCCAGCTCCAGGCGCCGGTCCTTGAGCCGGTCGCGCAGCCGGTCCACCTGGAGCCCGGCGATCCGCTTCAGCTCCTCCTCGTCCAGGGCGGAGAACACCACGATGTCGTCCAGCCGGTTGAGGAACTCCGGCTTGAAGGCCTCGCGGACCGTCTGCATCACGCTCTCGCGCTTCTGCTCCTCGGTCAGCACGGTGTTGACCAGGTAGTGCGAGCCCAGGTTGGACGTGAGGATCAGGATGGTGTTGCGGAAGTCCACCGTGCGGCCCTGGCCGTCGGTCAGGCGGCCGTCGTCGAGCACCTGGAGCAGCACGTCGAAGACCTCCGGGTGGGCCTTCTCCACCTCGTCCAGCAGCACCACGGTGTACGGCCGCCGCCGCACCGCCTCGGTGAGCTGGCCGCCCTCCTCGTAGCCGACGTAGCCGGGCGGGGCGCCGACCAGCCGGGCCACCGAGTGCTTCTCGCCGTACTCGCTCATGTCGATGCGGACCATCGCCCGCTCGTCGTCGAAGAGGAAGTCGGCGAGCGCCTTGGCCAGCTCGGTCTTGCCGACGCCGGTCGGGCCGAGGAAGAGGAACGACCCGGTGGGCCGGTCCGGGTCGGCGACGCCGCTGCGGGAGCGCCGCACCGCGTCGGAGACCGCCCGCACCGCCTCGGTCTGGCCGATCAGCCGGTGGCCCAGCTCCTCCTCCATGCGCAGCAGCTTGCGGGTCTCGGCCTCCAGCAGGCGCCCGGCCGGGATGCCGGTCCAGGAGGCGACGACCTGGGCGATGTCGTCCGGGGTGACCTCCTCCCCGACCATGCCCTCCAGCTCGCGCTGCGCCTCGATCGCCTCGGCCAGCTCCTTCTCGGCGGCCGGGATCTGCTCGGTGCGGATGCGGCCGGGGGTGACCCAGTCGCCGGTCTCGGGAGCGCGCAGCTCGGCGCGCTGGAACTCGCTCTCCAGCTCGTCCAGCCGCTTCTTCAGCTCACCGACGCGGTTGTGGACCTCACGCTCCTTGTTCCACCGCGCGGTCAGCCCGCGCAGCTCCTCCTCCTTCTCCGCGCGGTCCCTGCGCAGGGCCTCCAGGCGCTCGCGGGCGTCCGGGGCGAGGCTCTCCTCGGCCTGCTCGCGGCCGTCCGCCTTCTTGAGCTTCTTCTCCTTCACGCCCGAGGTGGCCAGCAGCGACTCCTCCTCCATGCGCAGCCGGTCCACGGCGCGCTGGAGTTCGTCGATCTCGACCGGGGAGGAGTCGACCTCCATGTGCAGCCGGGAGGCCGCCTCGTCGACCAGGTCGATCGCTTTGTCGGGCAGGAAGCGGGAGGTGATGTAGCGGTTGGAGAGGTTGGCGGCGGCCACCAGCGCGGAGTCGGCGATGCGCACCTCGTGGTGGGCCTCGTAGCGCGGCTTGAGCCCGCGCAGGATCGCCACCGTGTCCTCGACCGAGGGCTCGGCGACCAGCACCCGCTGGAAGCGGCGCTCCAGCGCCGGGTCCTTCTCGATGTGCTCGCGGTACTCGTCCAGTGTGGTCGCGCCGACCATGCGCAGCTCGCCGCGGGCCAGCATCGGCTTGAGCATGTTGCCCGCGTCCATCGAGGAGTCGCCGCCGGCGCCCGCGCCGACGACGGTGTGCAGCTCGTCGATGAACGTGATGATGCGGCCGTCGGACTCCTTGATCTCGGCCAGCACCGCCTTCAGGCGCTCCTCGAACTCGCCGCGGTACTTCGCGCCCGCGACCATCGCGCCCAGGTCGAGCGCGACCAGCCGCTTGTCCTTCAGCGAGCCGGGCACGTCGCCCTTGACGATGCGCTGGGCCAGGCCCTCGACGACGGCGGTCTTGCCGACGCCGGGCTCGCCGATGAGCACCGGGTTGTTCTTGGTGCGCCGGGAGAGCACCTGCACGACGCGGCGGATCTCGTTGTCCCGGCCGATGACCGGGTCGAGCTTGCCCTCGCGGGCGATGGCGGTGAAGTCGGTGCCGTACTTCTCCAGGGCCTTGTAGGTGGCCTCGGGGTCGGGCGTGGTCACGCGCGTGCCTCCGCGGGCGGTCTCGAAGGCGTCCAGCAGCGCGGCGGCCGTGGCGCCCTGGCGGTCCATCGACTCGGCGACCGTACCGCCCTTGGCGGCCAGGCCGATCAGCAGGTGTTCGGTGGAGACGTAGGCGTCGCCCAGCTCCTTGGCGCGCTGCTGGGCGTCGGCGATCACCGCGAGCAGGTCACGGGTGGCCTGTGGCGGGGCGACGGTGGCGCCCTGCACGGTGGGCTGGGCGGCGAGCGCGGCGTCGGCGGCGGTCAGCAGGCTCTTCGGGTCGGCGCCGACGGCGGCGAGCAGGTCCTTGACGTTGTCGTTGTCGGGCTGCTCCAGCAGCGCGACGAGCAGGTGGGCGGGGGTCAGGTCCGGGTGGCCCGCGGACACCGCCCGGCTGTTGGCGCCGCTGAGCGCCTCCTGGCTCTTGTTGGTCAGCTCTGCGTTCACGTGTGGGTGGACCTCCTCGGCGCGTCCCGTGGTTCCTGCCATGTCAAGTGTAAGGCAACTTGAGTCGAGTGTGCTCAACTTTGGCGGACGAGATGAGCCGGACCGCCTCGCGGTGCGCCGGCCCCCTCCCCGCCCGGGGTCACAGGCCCCAGCTGCGGACCGAGCGGGGGTGGACGCGTATCACCTCGGGGCTGAAGTGCGGGCCCAGGCCGTGCGAGCCGGTGAGCAGCTCCGCCTCGCCGCGGATGTCCACGCCGCGCACGGTCCACGGCTCGACGCTCACCACGTCGTCGACGACGAGCGCGATCCGCGGATTGTGGGTGAGGTTGCGCCACTTCTTGGTGGTCCCCATGGCCAGGCCGCCGATCAGGATCGTGCCGTCGTCCTGGAGGAAGAAGCCGACCGGGTTGGCCTGCGGCTGGCCGTGCCGGTCGACGGTCGCCATGCGGCCGATGCGCTGCCCCGCCAGGTAGGCGCGCTCGGCCTCGCTGAAGAAGGTGGTCATACCGCCATCGTCACGCGCCGCCCGCCCGGGCGCATCGGCCGCCGGTAGCGTCTGGCCCATGTCGATCGACCTCGGCCGTCCCGGGCCCGACTTCCTGGCCTTCTGGCGCACCCCGCTCTACAGCGCGCTGACCACCCCGCGCCCCGACGGCACCCCGCACGTCGCCCCCGTCGGCGCGACCTACGACCCCGAGGCGCGGCTGGCGAGGGTCACCGCGCGCCGCACCAGCGTCAAGGTGCGCAACGTCCTGGCGGCGGGCGCGCCCGGCCTGCGCGCCGCGCTCTGCCAGGTCGACGGGGGCCACTGGGCCACGCTGGAGGGCGTGGCCCGGGTCAGCGAGGCCCCGGAGGCGATCGCCGAGGCGGTCCACCGCTACGAGGAGCGTTACGGCAGGAAGGTCAACCCGAACCCGGACCGCGTCGTCATCGAGATCGCCCTCACCCGGGCCATGGGCCGCATCCCTGCGGCGACCACCGCACAGCGGCCCTGAAGCCGGCGGGCCCGAAGCGCCGGCCGGGCTGAAGGGCCCCTGCCCCGGCCACGCCCCGCCTGCCCCGTGCCTCAGGCCGCGCGGTCGAAGCGCCGGCGCGCGTCGTACGAGGCGAGCGCCCTGGCCAGTTCCGCGCGGCCGGGGGCCAGCAGGTGCGTGGAGGTGCCGATGGCCGGGGCGCGCCGCACCCGGGCGCGGAACTGCGCGTCGTCGAAGACCTGCTCGCGCGTGCGCAGGCCCATCAGCATCCGGGTCAGCCCCCGCCAGACCTCCCCGTCGCTCGCCGCCGCCGCGCACGCCTCCGACAGCAGCGGCCGGCCGCCGAGCGCGGTGGGCACCGACGGCGCCGGGCGTCCGGCGATCGCGGCCCGCCACTGGGCGATCCGGATCCGGTCGTCGTCCACCGACTGCCGGAACCACGGCCCGTACAGCGCCTCGTTGGACCGGGCGACGCGGCGGCTGAGCGCGATGTCCACGGCGGGCGCCGAGGCCAGCAGGTCCGCCAGCCGGAACGCGCCCGCCAGCGCCAGCGACACCCCGCGACCGTAGAGCGGATCGGTGACGCACACCGCGTCGCCCACCGCGAACAGCCCCGCGACCGGCCGCTGCCGGGTGGTGGCCGGGCCGCGCAGCGCGTTGTGCGGCGCGGTCATGGTGTGCACCGGCGAGACGGGGTCGGCCTGCTCCAGCCACGGCGCGAGGCCGGGCGTCAGGCGGGCCACCGCTGCGAACCGCTCCGGGTCGCCGAGTGCCGCCAGCGTCTGGTCGCCGGGCAGCGCGCCGATCAGCACGCCGAACGTGCCGTGCTCCCCCGGATGCAGCAGCCCGGCGTAGTGGCGTCCCAGGATCCCCGCCGCGTTGCCCCGGCCCAGCGGTCCCGGACGGGCGCCGGGACGCAGGCGGTGGAAGCGGGAGAAGACGCTCAGGCCCGAGGGCGCGGTCTCGTCGTCGGCGACCGGCACGCCCGCGGCCGTCAGCCAGCGCCGGGACTCGGCGCGCCGGCCGGTGGCGTCGATCACGACGTCGGCGCGGAGCGGACCGCCCGCGGTGACGACGGCGGCCACCCGGCGGCCGTCCGGATCAAGGCGCAGCGCCCGCACCCCGTCGCCGTACGCGATCCGCACGTCGGGCAGCGCCCGCACCGTGCGTTCGAGCACCAGGTCCAGCGTGCCGCGGCGGCAGCCCAGGGCGGTCAACTCCGCGTCGTCCGCGCGTGGTTCGCGGTCCGCGACGGTCGGCGGCAGCGCGGCGGTGAGGTCCAGCTCGACCGCGCCCGCCTCGCGCAACGCGGCCAGCACCCGCGGCGCCCGCTCCCGCAGGACCTTCACGCCGAGCGCGGCCAGTGTGTGGGAGTGCGCGGCCTGCGGCACCAGCGGGCGGTGCCAGTCGCCGACCACCTCCCCGTACGGCCCCTCGGGTGGGCGCGGCCCGCGTTCCAGGACCACGATGTCGTGCCCCTGCCCGGACAGCGCCAGCGCGCTGGCGAGTCCGGCGACGCTGGCTCCGGCGATGACGACGGCGGCCATGGCTTCCTCCTGGTGTCCTCATGCGGCGTGTCCCGTGCTCGGGTCTCCTCGTGCGGGGGTGAGCCCGGTCACTGTCAACCCGGCTTCTCGATTCCCGCTCGCGCGGACGTGCGGGCACGACCGCCCGGGCCGCCCGGACACGCCGAAGGGGGCGGACCGCCTCCTCGACGGTCCGCCCCCTTCCGGGAAGCGCCTGCGCGAACGCCCCTACTCGTGCGTCCGCTTGGGCCGCCACACCACCAGCGCGCTCGCCTGCCGCACGTCCTCGTAGGGCACGAGGTCGCGCCGGTAGGAGGCGTGCACCGCGGCCTCGCGCTGCCGCATCGCCGCCGCCGCGCTCTCCAGGCCCGACTGGAGTTCTGCGACCCGGGCCTTGAGCGCGGCGACCTGGTTCTCCAGCTCGATGATGCGCTTGATCCCGGCGAGGTTGATGCCCTCGTCCTGGCTCAACTGCTGCACCTGACGCAGCAGTTCGATGTCACGCGCGGAGTAGCGGCGGCCGCGGCCCGCGGTGCGGTCGGGGGAGACCAGGCCCAGCCGGTCGTACTGCCGCAGGGTCTGCGGGTGCAGCCCGGAGAGCTGGGCCGCCACCGAGATCACGTACACCGGTGACTCGTCCGTCAGCTCGTAGGGGTTGCGCCGTACGCTCCGGCCGTCCATCTCATGCTCCCTTCGCGGCCTTGAACAGCTCCGCCCGCGGATCCTCACCCGCGGTCGCCTTGCGGTACGACTCCAGCGCCTGCAAGGCCTCGCCGTCAACCGTCGCGGGCACCGCGACCTCGACGGTCACCAGCAGGTCGCCGCGGGTGCCGTCCTTGCGGGCGGCACCCTTGCCGCGCGCCCGCAGGGTGCGGCCGTTGGGCGTGCCGGGCGGGAGCCGCAGCGTCACGGCGGGGCCGTGCAGCGTCGGCACCTTGATCTCGCCGCCCAGCGCCGCCTCCGGGAAGGAGACCGGCACGGTGACGGTGAGGTTGTCGCCCTTGCGCCCGAAGACGGCGTGGGTGCCGACGTGGACCACCACGTACAGGTCTCCCGCGGGGCCGCCTCGTTCGCCCGGGGCACCCTTGCCGCGCAGCCGGATGCGCTGCCCGTCGCTGACGCCCGCCGGGATGCGCACCTGCATGGTGCGGGCGCTCTTGGCCCGTCCGCTGCCCTTGCAGACGTCGCACGGGTCCTGGGCGATCATGCCGCGGCCCTTGCACTCCATGCAGGGGTCGGTCAGCGAGAAGCCGCCGCCCGCGCCCCGGGAGACCTGACCGGTGCCCACGCAGGTCGGGCAGACCCGCGGGGTGCCGTTCTTGTCCCCGGTGCCGGCGCACGCCTTGCACGGCGCCGACGAGGACATGCGCAGCGGCACGGTGGCGCCGTCGACGGCCTCGGTGAAGCTCAACGTGACCTCGGACTCGATGTCCTGGCCGCGCCGCGGCTGGGTACGGGTGCCCGCGCCGCGGTTGAACAGCCCGCCGAACACGTCGCCCAGGCCGCCGCCGAAGCCGCCCGCGTTGCCGGTCCCGCCGGGCTGGCCGCCGCCGAACAGGTCGCCCAGGTCGAAGCCGAAGCCACCGGCCCCGCCCGCGCCGCCCGGCGCGCGGAAGCCCCCGCTGCCGAACAGCGTGCGCGCCTCGTCGTACTCCTTGCGGCGCTTGGGGTCGGACAGCACGTCGTTGGCCTCGGAGATCTCCTTGAAGCGCTCCTCGGCCTTGGCGTCGCCCTTGTTGGCGTCCGGGTGGAACTCGCGGGCGAGCTTCCGGTACGCCTTCTTGATCTCCGCCTCGGTCGCGTCCTTGGGGACGCCGAGGACCTTGTAGTAGTCCTTCTCGACGAAGTCCTTGGTGCTCATCCCCGGCGTCCCTCCTTCCCCGCTTCCGGTCCGGCCTGCCCGTACCGCGCGTCAGCCCTCGTCCGGGCCACCGCTCTCCTCGTCATGTGCGTCCGCCGTGTCCTCGGCCTTGCCCTGCGCCCCGGGCTGCGGTTCAGCGACCGCCACCCGGGCCGGGCGGATCGTCCGTTCGCCGATCCGATACCCCGGCTGGAGAATCTGCACGCACGTGGTCTCCGAGACGTCCGGCGAGTAACTGTGCATCAACGCCTCGTGGACCAGCGGGTCGAAGGGCTCGCCCTCCTTGCCGAACTGCTGCAGGCCCATCTTCGCTACGACCGTCTCCACCGACTCGCCGACCGACTTGAAGCCGCCGACCAGCTCGCCGTGCTCCCGGGCGCGCCCGATGTCGTCGAGCACCGGCAGCAGTTCGGTCAGCAGGTTGGCGATGGCGACCTCGCGGACCGCGATGCGGTCCCGCTCCACCCGGCGGCGGTAGTTCTGGTACTCCGCCTGGAGGCGTTGCAGGTCCGCGGTGCGCTCGGCCAACTGGCCGCGTACCGACTCCAGTTCCTTGTCCGCTCCCGAAGACGCCGGGCCCCGGCCGTCCCCGGCCGGGGCGCCCGGGCCCGCCTGTTCGGCGGACCCGGCGCCCTGCGCCGCGTTCTCGGCGGTGGCGTCCGCGTCGACGGGGGCGTCGGCGGGCTCCTTCGGGAAGCCCTGCGACTCCTCCGTCACGCGGCACCACCCTCGCGCTTGTCGTCGTCCACGATCTCGGCGTCCACGACGTCCTCGGCGCTCTCGTCCTTGGACATGTTGACGTTCTCGCCGCCCTCGGCGCCGGCACCGGCCGTCGCACCCTCGGCCTGGGCGTTGGCGTACATCGCCTGGCCCAGCTTCTGCGAGGTGGCCGCGACCTTCTCGGTGGCCTCGCGGATCGCCGCGACGTCCTCGCCCTTGAGCTTCTCCTTCAGCTCACCGACCGCGCCCTCGACCTCGGTCTTGACCTCGGCCGGGACCTTGTCCTCGTTGTCCTTGAGGAACTTCTCGGTCTGGTAGACGAGCTGCTCGGCCTGGTTGCGGGTCTCGGCGGCCTCGCGGCGCTTGTGGTCCTCCTCCGCGTACTGCTCGGCCTCGCGCATCATGCGGTCGATGTCGTCCTTCGGCAGCGCGGAGCCGCCGGTGACCGTCATGCGCTGTTCCTTGCCGGTGCCCAGGTCCTTGGCGGCCACGTGCATGATGCCGTTGGCGTCGATGTCGAAGGTGACCTCGACCTGCGGCACGCCGCGCGGGGCCGGCGGCAGGCCGGTCAGCTCGAACATGCCGAGCTTCTTGTTGTACGCCGCGATCTCGCGCTCGCCCTGGTAGACCTGGATCTGCACGGACGGCTGGTTGTCCTCGGCCGTCGTGAAGATCTCGGAGCGCTTCGTCGGGATCGTGGTGTTGCGCTCGATCAGCTTGGTCATGATGCCGCCCTTGGTCTCGATGCCGAGGGACAGCGGGGTGACGTCCAGCAGGAGGACGTCCTTGACCTCGCCCTTGAGGACACCGGCCTGGAGCGAGGCGCCGATGGCGACGACCTCGTCCGGGTTGACGCCCTTGTTGGCCTCCTTGCCGCCGGTCAGCTCGCGCACCAGCTCGGCGACGGCCGGCATACGGGTGGAACCGCCGACCAGGACCACGTGGTCGATCTCGGACAGCTGGATGCCGGCGTCCTTGATGACGTTGTGGAACGGGGTCTTGCAGCGCTCCAGCAGGTCGGAGGTGAGCTGCTGGAACTGCGCCCGGGTCAGCTTCTCGTCCAGGTGCAGCGGGCCCTCGGCGGACGCCGTGATGTAGGGCAGGTTGATCGAGGTCTCGGTGGACGAGGACAGCTCGATCTTGGCCTTCTCCGCCGCCTCGCGCAGGCGCTGGAGCGCCATCTTGTCCTTGGACAGGTCCACGCCGTGACCGGACTGGAACTGCTTGACCAGGTAGTCGACGATCCGCTGGTCCCAGTCGTCGCCGCCGAGGTGGTTGTCACCGTTGGTGGCCTTCACCTCGACCACGCCGTCGCCGATCTCCAGCAGCGAGACGTCGAAGGTGCCGCCGCCGAGGTCGAAGACGAGAATGGTCTGGTCGTCCTTGTCGAGCCCGTACGCCAGCGCGGCGGCCGTCGGCTCGTTGACAATGCGCAGAACGTTCAGACCCGCGATCTCACCGGCCTCCTTGGTGGCCTGGCGCTCGGAGTCGTTGAAGTACGCCGGGACGGTGATCACCGCGTCGGTGACCTTCTCGCCCAGGTACGACTCGGCGTCCCGCTTGAGCTTCTGCAGGATGAAGGCCGAGATCTGCTGCGGCGTGAAGTCCTTGCCGTCGATCGCGATCTTCCAGTCGGTGCCCATGTGGCGCTTGACCGACCGGATGGTCCGCTCGACGTTGGTGACGGCCTGGCGCTTGGCGACCTCGCCGACCAGCACCTCGCCGTTCTTCGCGAAGGCGACGACGGACGGCGTGGTCCTGGCGCCCTCGGCGTTGGTGATGACGGTGGGCTCACCGCCTTCGAGAACACTGACGACGGAGTTCGTCGTGCCCAGGTCGATGCCGACCGCACGTGCCATGGTGGATTCCTCCAGCGACTTGAGTGGAACTGACTCAAGAGTGCCGGACGGCTCGCCCGCTGTCAACAGACATGAGTCGAGGCGGCTCAACTCTTGTGCGGGTAAGCAACGCATAAGCGCGTGCGCGACTCGCACCCAGGCGTGATCACGCAGGGTCGCCTCAGCGATGCAGATCACCGGCCGGGCGGCTGTATGAGGCGGTGTTTAGCGGGTAGTCTCGGAAGACCACGTAAGTTACCGCTTAGTAAGAACGTCGTTCCCCGCCGTAGCGAGCAGCACGAGCGCTACCGCTGGCACAACGTCCGCGCAGGTACGAGGAGCCCCTCCATGCAACTCGCCGCGATCATCGTGTCGCTGGTACTCGCCGCGGTCGGCGTGGCGTTGTTCGGCCGAGCCATCGCCCAGATCTACCGGTTCACCCGGCTGGGACAGGACGTGCCCGCCGGCACCCGCACCGACGAGCCGGTCGCGCGTACCGTCACCGTCGCCAAGGAGTTCCTCGGCCACACGCGGATGAACCGCTGGGGCGTGGTGGGCGTGGCCCACTGGTTCGTCGCGGTCGGCTTCTTCACCCTGGTGCTCACCCTGGTCAACGCCTTCGGCCAGCTGTTCAAGGCCGACTGGCTGCTGCCGGTCATCGGTGACTGGACGATCTACGGCGTCTTCGTGGACTTCGTCGGCGTGATGACCACCCTCGGCATCCTCACCCTGATGGTCGTCCGCCAGCTGAGCCACCCGCGCCGCCCCGGCCGCAAGTCGCGCTTCGCGGGCTCCAACTTCGGCCAGGCGTACTTCGTCGAGTACGTCATCCTGATCATCGGCGTCTGCATCTACTCGCTGCACGGCCTCGACGGCGTGCTGCACGGCGCGACCCACTACCAGGCGACGTACTTCCTGTCGTACCCGCTGGTCGCCGCCTTCCGCGGGCTGTCCACCGCGACGCTGCAGAACCTCGTCTACCTCTTCGCCACGATCAAGATCGCCACCTCGTTCATCTGGATGATCACGGTCTCGCTCAAGACCGACATGGGCGTCGCCTGGCACCGCTTCCTGGCGTTCCCCAACATCTGGTTCAAGCGCGAGGCGGACGGCGACGTGGCGCTCGGCGCGCTGCAGCCGATGGTCTCCGGCGGCAAGCCGATCGACTTCGATGACCCGGGCGAGGACGACCAGTTCGGCGTCTCCCAGATCGAGCACTTCTCCTGGAAGGGCATCCTCGACTTCTCCACCTGCACCGAGTGCGGCCGCTGCCAGTCGCAGTGCCCGGCCTGGAACACCGGCAAGCCGCTCTCCCCGAAGCTGCTGATCATGTCCCTGCGCGACCACGCGCACGCCAAGGCCCCGTACCTGCTGGCCGGCGGCGGCAAGGACGCCGAGGGCGAGGAGAAGGGCACCGAGGAGCAGCTCGCCGGTGTCCCGGCGGCCGCGCTGGCCGAGGCCGAGCGCCCGCTGATCGGCACCGCCGAGGAGAACGGCGTCATCGACCCCGACGTGCTGTGGTCGTGCACCACCTGCGGCGCCTGCGTCGAGCAGTGCCCGGTGGACATCGAGCACGTCGACCACATCGTGGACATGCGCCGCTACCAGGTGATGATCGAGTCCGCGTTCCCGTCCGAGGCGGGGACGATGCTCAAGAACCTGGAGAAGAAGGGCAACCCGTGGGGCCTGCCGAAGAAGCAGCGCCTCGCGTGGGTCAAGGAGGTCGACTTCGAGGTCCCGATCGTCGGCGAGGACGTCGAGGACCTGACCGAGGTCGAGTACCTGTACTGGGTCGGCTGCGCCGGCGCGCTGGAGGACCGGGCGAAGAAGACCACCAAGGCCTTCGCCGAGCTGCTGAACATCGCGGGCGTCAAGTTCGCGATCATGGGCGGCGAGGAGAACTGCACCGGTGACTCGGCCCGCCGCCTGGGCAACGAGTTCCTCTTCCAGCAGTTGGGCGCGGAGAACGTCGCCACGCTGAACATGGCGTTCGGCGAGGACGACGAGGACGAGTCGACGAAGAAGCCCGCGTCGAAGAAGAAGATCGTCGCGACCTGCCCGCACTGCTTCAACACGATCGCCAACGAGTACCCGCAGCTCGGCGGACACTACGAGGTCATCCACCACACCCAGCTGCTCCAGCACCTGGTGGACGAGGGCAGGCTGGTGCCGGTGACCCCGGTCGAGGGCATCATCACCTACCACGACCCGTGCTACCTGGGCCGCCACAACAAGGTCTACACGCCGCCGCGCGAGATCATCGCGAAGGTGCCGGGCCTGCGCAACGAGGAGATGCACCGCCACAAGGAGCGCGGCTTCTGTTGCGGCGCGGGCGGCGCGCGGATGTGGATGGAAGAGCGCATCGGCAAGCGCATCAACAACGAGCGCGTCGACGAGGCGCTGTCCCTCAACCCGGACATCGTCTCCACCGCCTGCCCGTTCTGCCTGGTCATGCTGACCGACTCGGTCAACGGCAAGAAGAACGACGGCGTGGCCAAGGAGTCCATCCAGGTCGTGGACGTCGCCCAGCTCCTGCTGGACTCGGTGAAGACCCCCAACGACGGCACGGGCGAGCCGGAACCGTCCAGCGCGCCGGAGCCGGAACCGGAACCGGCGAAGTAGCGGCGGACGAACGCCCACCACGGCAGACGGCCGGTGCCCCGGGTCGGGGGGCGCCGGCCGTCGGCGTGGGGGGGCGGCGCGAAGGCGGAGGTGTCGTACGTCGGTGGGACGATGAGAACGTTCGCCGATGACGACAGGAGAGCATCGCCATGGACTATGCCCGGATGCGTGCGATCGCCGAGGAACTGCTGCGGCATGCGCCCGATCCCGTCATAGGAGCCGAGATCGGCGGCAGCGGGATCGTCATGATGATGTCCCCGTCCAGGCCGCACGAACTCATCGCCATGCGGCTGCGCAGACAGCTGGACGCACAGCTGGCGGAAGGCCTGGTGGCCCACACCGGTGGTGAGGTCGAGGATCCGGCACTCGGCAGGCTGCGCCGCCCCGACCTGATCGTCGTCCCCGAATCCGTCTTCGCCGAGGAGACGATGGCGCCCTTCCGCCCCGGTGACCTGGCCATGGTGGCCGAGATCGTCTCGCCGTCCAACCACGTCAACGACTACGAGCAGAAGACCCACGACTACCCCGCCATGGGCATCCCGCTCTACCTCCTCGTCGACCCCCGCAAGGGAACGGTCACCGTCTTCTCCGACCCCGGAGGCGTGGACGCCGACGGGCGGGCCTGCTACCGGGCCCGGCACGACTACGTCTTCGGCGACAAGGCTGCGGTCGGGGACTGGACGATCGACACGAGCGAACTGCCCACGTACAAGCTCCCGTAGGCAGCCCCGGAGGGCTCAGGCCCTCGGGGTCGGCTCGCGGCGGGGGCGTACTGCCGCCGCCAGGAGGGCTATCGCGGCGGCCAGGGCGGCCGGGATCGCCAGGGCGCCGCGCAGGCCCGCCGCCTGGGCGGTGAAGCCGATCACCGGGGGGCCGGCCAGGAAGCCCAGGTAGCCGATGCCGGTGACGCGGGAGATGGCGGAGGCGGACGGGGTTCCGGGGAGGTTGCCCGCGGCGCTGAACGTCACCGGGGCCACGAGCGCCACACCCGCGCCGAACAGCGTGAACCCCGCGATCGCGGCGGGCTGGGCGACGCCCGTGGACGCGGCCTGCGACGGCAGCGCCAGCCCCGCGCCCAGGCCGAACGCGGCGACCAGCGCGCCCGTGCGCAGCACCGCGACCGGGCCGAAGCGGGCGACCAGGCGGTCCCCGGCGAGCCGTACGACGGTCATCGCCGCCGAGCACCCCGCGAACCCCAGGCCCGCCGTGCCCGCGGCGGCGTGCAGCCCGTCGCGCAGGTAGACCGCGCTCCAGTCCTCGACCGCGCCTTCGCCGGTGAAGGAGCACAGGCCGATCAGGCCGAGGAGGAGGACGGCCAGGGGCCAGCGGGCGGGGCGGGGCCTCGCCGCGGCGGCGGTCGCCGGAGAGCTTGGCGCGGCCGGGTCCGGCTCGTCGGCGGGCAGGAGGTGCCGCGATCCGCACCACACCGTCGCGGCGCTCACGACCGCGATCACGGTGAAGTGCGTGAGCGGGGCGACGTTCAGGTGCGCCGCCGTCGAGCCCAGCAGCGCGCCGAGCAGACCGCCCAGGCTGTACGCGCCGTGCAGGCCCGACATCACGGGGCGGCGCAGGGCGCGTTCGACGGCGACGCCCTGGGCGTTCATGGCCACGTCCGTGAGTCCGAGCGCGGCGCCCAGGAGCAGCAGTGCGGCGGTCAGCGTCACGGCGTTCCACGCGACCGCGACCAGCGGCAGCACCGCGCTCAGCACGACCGCGCCGCACCGGGTCACCCGGCGGCTCCCCCAGCGGCCGACCGCCCAGGACGCCAGCCGCACCGCGCAGACGGTCCCCACCGGCGCCCCCAGCAGCGCCACCCCCAGGCCGCCGTCGCTCAGCCCGAGCGCGTGCTTGATCTGCGGAACGCGCGGCACCCAGTTCGCGTAGACCGCGCCGAAGCACAGGAAGACCGCGAAGACCGACCGCCGCGCGGCCACCGCCTCCCGGGGGACGGCGTCACCCGGTTGCGGGACATGCCGTGACGCGGTGGCGCAGTCGCCCTCGGGGGCTTGCGCGGCGGCCGGGACTTCGGCGGCGTCTGGTGCTTCGAAGGCGTCGGGCACGTGTCACAGCTTCGCAGCAAACCCGCCTCCCGATCAGCCCCCGGCGTCGCCCTCCGCCCGTTACGGGTACGTTCGTGGGGTGGCAGGATTCAGGATCGGACGCGGCCGAGCCGCCCAGCAGCCCCCGCAGCGGGCGCCCCGCCCCCAGCCGGGCGGTGCTCCGCAGTGGCAGCAGCCTCCCGCGCAGCCCCCGACGGGCCGCCCGGAGTACTTCGGCGAGCCCACGTCGTACGGCCGCACTCGCGACGACGCCCCGGGCCACACCCAGTCCTTCGCGGTCAGCGGCGAGGACCCGTACGGCGGTTACGGCAACGCGCCCTACGGTGCGAGTGGCGCGGGCCCGTACGGCTCCCACGGCAACGAGCCGTACCCGGGCAACGGGCCGTACGCCGACACCGGTTACGCCGACGGCTCTTACGCGGGCGCCCCTTACGCGGACGGTCCCTACGGTGGCGGTCCGGGCGAGGGCGGCGCCGCGGCGACGTACCGCGCCGGCACGCCGAGCGGCCCGCCCCCGGGCCCGCGTCTGCACTGGCGCGACCTGCTGAGCGGCATCGTGATGCGTCCGGGCCGCACGTTCTGGCAGATGCGCGACTACCAGGTGTGGGGCCCCGCGCTGCTGGTCACGTTCGTCTACGGCCTGGTCGCGGTCTTCGGCTTCGACTCCGCCCGGCAGGACGTCCTCAGCTCCAGCACCTCGCAGAGCGTGCCGTGGGTGCTGTGCACGGCGGTCGCGGTGGTCTTCAGCGGCCTGATGACGGGCGCGGTGACGCACACCCTGGCCCGTCAGTTCGGCGGCGACGGCGGCTGGGCACCGACGATCGGCCTGTCGATGCTGATCACGTCGCTCACCGACGCCCCGCGTCTGCTGTTCGCCGTCTTCCTGGGCGGCGCCAACGGCTTCGTGCAGCTGCTGGGCTGGCTGACCTGGCTGGCGTGCGCGGCGCTGCTGACGTCGATGGTGAGCAAGTCGCACGACCTGCCGTGGCCGAAGGCGCTGGGCGCTGCGTCCATCCAACTGGTCGCCCTGCTGGTCCTGTTCAAGCTGCCGACGCTGTAACCGCGGGCCGCGGGCGCTGCGAGCCCCCGGCCCGCGGCGGACGGCCTCCGTCAGTACGGACCGACGAAGCCCGCCGTCACGTTCTCCAGCTGCCGCAACGGGGTGCGGGGGGAGTCGTCGAGGAGGTCGAGGCAGGCCGCGGCGATGGTGTCCGCGTTGGGGTGGAACGCCTCGTCCAGGGGGTGCGAGACCGGGGCCGGGCAGTCCGGCGGGGTGACCCGGCGGACCGGGCGGCGCAGCGCCTCGGGCACGTTCTCCGCGACCACGGCGGCGACCTCGGCGGCGAAGCCGTACCGCTCCCAACTGGTGTCCGCGACCACCAACCGGCCGGTCCTGCCGACGGATTCGCAGATGATCCCGGTGTCCAGCGGGCGGATGCTGCGGACGTCCACCACCTCGACACTGACCCCCTGCCCGGCCAGCAGTTCCGCCGCGCGTTCCGCCTCGTGGACCATCAAGGAGGCGGCGACCACCGTGACGTCGCCGCCCGCGCGGGCGATCCGCCCCTTGCCGAACGGCACCGCCACCGGTTCCTCCGGCACCTCGCCGGTGAGCTGGTAGAGGCTGCGGTTCTCCAGCAGCACCACCGGGTCACCGCCGCGCAGCGCCTGGGTCAGCAGGCCCTTGGCGTCGGCGGGTGAGGCGGGGGCCGCGACGTGCAGGCCGGGGAAGTGGCCGAAGACCGCGTGCGGGCTCTGCGAGTGCGTCGCGCCCTGCCCCCAGCCCCGGCCGACGACAGCCCGGGTGACCACCGGCACACCCCCCTGCCCGCCGTACATGTAGCGCCACTTGGCGGCGAGGTTGATCAGCCCGTCCATCGCCAGGAACATGAAGTCGGCGCGGGAGTGCACCACCAGGGGCCGCCGGCCCATCGCGGCGGCGCCGACGGCGATGCCCGCGCAGGCGTTCTCGGAGTTGGGCACGTCGATGACCCGGGAGCGGCCGAAGCGTTCGAATGCGGCGCGGGTGGTGCCCTGGATGCCGCTCACGTCGTCGACGCCCTCCCCGACGACGAAGACGGACGGATCGGCCTCCATGCACTGGACGGTGGCCTCGCTGATCGCCTGCCAGTAGGTGAGCGTGCGTGTGGTCACTGGTTCCTCCCGCTGTACGCGATCTGCGGTTCGTGGCACGAGCCGCCGCCGGCCGGCCCGTCGGCGCTCGCGGCCGGGGCGTACGCACCGTCCAGGAGGGTGCGCACGTCGGGGAACGGATCGGCCTCCGCCTGCGCGACGGCCTGCCGGGCCTCGTCGCGGAACCGCTCGGTCCACGCCGCGATCCGCCCGTCGATCCCGGCGTCCTCGGGGCGCAGCGCGTCCGCCGCGCGGCGCACCGGGCAGCGCTCCAGCCAGCCGTCCACTTCCGCCTTGGGCCGGTAGCCGCGCGGCTCACCGTCGTGGTCCCATCCGGGCCCGACGTGTTCGCGCCAGCGGTACGTGGCCAGTTCCAGGAAGTACGGGCCCCGGCCCGTCCGGCACCACTCCACGGCGTCCCGCGCGGCGTCGTGCACGGCGAACACGTCGTTGCCGTCCACCAGCCGGGCCGGCATGCCGTAGGAGCGGGCCCGCTCGCGGATGCTGCTGTCGGCCGGCTGCCGGGCCGAGAGCGGGGAGGCGATGGAGTAGCCGTTGTTCTCGCAGACGAACACCACCGGAAGCCGGCGCACCTGGGCGAAGTTGAGCGCCTCGTGGCAGGCGCCCTCCTCGGAGGCGCCGTCGCCGAAGAAGGTCAGCGCCACCCGCGGCTCGCCGTCCAGGGCGAACGCCCAGGCGGCACCGACCGCCACCGGGATCATCTCGGCCAGGATCGCCGCCGAGCCGCCGAACCCGGCGGCGTGGTCGACGAGGTGGACCGAGCCGCCGCGGCCGGCCGCGCAGCCGGTGCGCTTGCCGTGCAGTTCCGCGACCATCGCCCGCAGGTCACCGCCCTTGGCGAGGTAGGGGGCGTGCGACCGGTGGCCGCTGTAGACGACGTCGGTGGGGCGGGTGGCGGCACACACCCCCACCGAGGCGGCCTCCTGGCCGATGGAGAAGTGCACGGGGGTGCGCATGCGCTGGTCGCGGTACGCGTCCGCCAGGGTCTCCTCGACGCAGCGGACGCGGACCATGTCGCGCACCAGCCGGTGCCGGAGCGTGGGTGGTGTCATGGGGATTCCTCTCAACAACGATGACGGCTGCCGCCGCGTGCGTACGGGTGCGTGGGGGCCGCGTACGCACGACCGCGAACGCCGCGCGGGTACACGGCTACGAGTGCGGCTCGCCGGCGAGACCCAGGTCCGCGGTGGCCCGGTCGTCCAGCCAGGCCAGCAGTGCCGGCCGGCGGGAGTCGTCGGCCGCGGACTGCGGGTCCAGGACGGCGAGCCGCTGCGCGGTCACCCGCACGCCGCCGGCGGCCGACCGCAGCCGCCACACCCGCCGGTGCAACGCGAACGGCGCCCCGGGGTCGAGGTACTTGAGGACGACGGTGTGCGGGGCCCGCACGATGCGCACCGCGCGCCCCTCGGCCACCGTGCCGTCCGGCCGGTCGACGGGCGTGTCGACGAACTCGGCGGCCTCGGTGGCCACCGGCTCCGCGCGGCCGAGCGCCCGCGTCAGCCGGGCCTGGACCTCGTGCGGGGTGCCGGGCAGGACCGCGCTGCGCTCGGCGCGCAGCACACGCCGCTCCTGGTGCTCGCGCTGCTCCACGGCCTCCTTGAGGGTGCGCATCTGGAGGGCGCCGTGCCGGTCGAGTTCGGCCGCGGTGAGCGCCGGGTCCTCGCCGGAGGTGAACCAGTGGTGCGACTCGACGCGGCAGCCGTCGCGGCCGTCGGGCAGGAAGCGCCACTCGCCGCCGAGCCGCCGAATCGCGCCGACCGTGCCCTGCTGCTCGAACTCCATCCGCAGGTCGGCGTCGTGCAGGCGGCGGGCCGACTGCCAGATGCGCAGACCGCCTTCGGGGCCGGGGCGTACCGCCCAGAAGCGGGCGAGGTCCTCGGCCCCGCGTCGCTCCAGCACCTCGGTGTGGGTGATCCACGGGTACAGCAGCGGCCAGCCCGCGACGTCGGTGAGGGTGCGGTAGACCAGGGCGGCGGGGGCCGCCACGGTGATGGCGGCCTCGGTGCGCCCGGCGCGTTCGGCCGTGCCGTCGGCGGCGTGGAGGGCGTCGGCGTGGACCGGGTGGACGGTGGTGGTCATGCTGCTCCTCGCAGTGTGCGCGGGCGGACGTCGCCGGGGCGGGCTTCCTCGACCCTGCGCTCCAGGTAGCGGACGGCTTCGGAGACCGGCGGCATGGCGTCGATCTCGGCGCGGATCTCCCGGGCGCGGTCGCGGTGTTCGCGCTCGCCGAGGACCCTCGTGACGGCGGCGGCCAGGGCTCCGGGCTCGCGGCGCCGATCGGGGGCCAGGTTGATCCCGGCCCCCGCGGTCTCGATCAGGTGGCCCCACAGCCACTGGGTGTCGTCGTCGCCCTGCGGCACGACGACCTGCGGCAGACCCTGGGCGAGCCCGGTGAGACCGCTTCCGGCGCCACCGTGGTGAACCAGGGCGTCGCCGCGGTCCAGCAGCGCGCGCAGCGGAACCCACCCGGTGACCCGGATGTTGGACGGCAGGGTGCGCCCGTCGACCTCGGCGTCGTTGACGGCCAGCAGCACGGAGGCGTCGACCTGGGACAGCTCGTCGATCAACTGGGGCAGCCGGTCGTTGAAGTTGGTCGTGGTGATGCCGCCGGTGACGCACACCCGCGGCCGGTCGGACGGCCCCCACAGCCACTCGGGTGCGGTGCCCGGGCCGTTGTACGGGATGTGGCGCATGGGGACGCGCGGCACCCGGGAGGGACGGCGCAGGGCGGGTGGGCAGGGGTCGAGCCAGACGTCGGTGCCCAACCGCGGCTCCAGGCCGAAGCGTTCGAACATCCGCAGGTAGGCGGGCGGGACCTCGTCGCGGTCCAGGAAGTACGCGCCGATCGGCTGGCACCAGCCGTAGCCGACGGCGGGCACGCCGACCGCGGCCGCCGCGACCAGGCCGCAGACCGCGCCGATGTCGTAGACCACCAACTCGGGCTGCCAGGCCCGGGCGAACTCCACCAGGTCGTCGGCGAGCGAGTCGCCCAGCCCGATCAGCTGCGCGCCCCAGTTGAGCCTGCGCTCCTCGGACCACGGCAGCGGCCCCATCGGCCAGTCCGCGGGCAGGCGGCGCGGGCGTGCGGCGGAGCCGGGCAGCCGGCCCTTGGCGAACGCGTCCCCGGCGTCGCGGGACCCGATCCGCACCGCGATCAGACCGGCCGAGGCGACCCGGTCGGCGGCCTGCGGCCGGGCCGCCACCCGTACCTCGTGCCCGGCGAGCTGCGTGGCCCAGGCCAGGGGCACGGCCCACGGGACGTGACTCGCCCCGTGGGCTACGAAGAGAACGCGCATTCAGTCCTCACCTGCTTCGAGTGGATGGGGGGTGCGGGGTGTGTGCCGGTGCGCCCGGGGCGCCAGGAGTGGCGCTCAGTCACGCGGGCGGCCCGGGAGGGCCAGTGCCGGCAGCAGGGTGACCGCGCTGATGCCGAAGGCCCACCAGAAGGCCGTGCCGAACGCGGAGGCCGCACCGTGCCGGGTCAGCGCCTCCTGCACCACGATCACCTGGGCCGCGGTGCCGAGCGAGCCGCCGACCCGGTTGACCACGTTGTTGATGCCGGCGGCCTGCGGCATCTGGTGCCGCTCGACGCTCTGGAAGACCGCGGTCACCATCGGGTTCATCGCCGCGCCCAGCCCCAGCCCGCGGACGAACAGCGCGGCGGTGAGCAGGAGTTCGGAGGGCGCGGCGCCGACCTGGGTGAACTCCAGCGTGCCGGCCATCGACAGCAGGATGCCGCAGGTCATGACCGCGCGCAGGCCGAACCGGGCGGTGAGCCGTCCGGCGAAGTACATGGCCACGGCGATGCCCAGGTCCTGCGGGATCAGCAACAGGCCCGCGTGCAGGGCGTCCTGGGCACGCGCTTGCTGGTAGTAGAGCGGCAGCAGGAACATCGAGCTGAACAGCGCCGCGCCCAGCAGGAACGAGCTGAGGATCGAGGTGCGGAACGCGCGGCCCGCCAGCAGCCGCAGGTCCAGCACCGGCGTGACGCCGGGCCGCAGCGCGTGCGCCACGTAACCGGCGAGCAGTACCAGGCCCGCCACGACCGGTCCGTAGACCACCGCGTCGCCGAAGCCGTGCCCGTCACCGGACTCGGAGAAGCCGTAGATGACCGCGGCGACGCCCGGACAGATCAGCAACAGGCTCAGGACGTCGAGCCGTCCCGCGCCGCGCGGTTCGTCGCGGGGCATGACGCGCGCGGCGGCGATCAGGGTGAGGGCGCCGAGGGGGACGTTGATGTAGAAGATCCAGTGCCAGTTGAGCAGGCCGATCAGCACGCCGCCGATGACCGGCCCGAGGGCAGGCGCGAAGGTCAGCGGGATGATCAGCAGGCTCATCACCCGGCCGATGCGCTTGGGGCCCGCGGTCTGCGCGAGGACCGACTGCCCGATGGGCTGGATGAGGCCGCCGCCGAGGCCCTGGAGCACCCGGAAGACGATGAGGGAGGGCGCGGACCAGGCCAGTCCGCACAGCGCGGAGGCGAGGACGAAGCAGGCGACGGACCCCATCCAGGTGCGGCGGGCGCCGAACCGGTCGGTGGCGTAGCCGCTCAGCGGGGCGACCAGCGCGAAGGACAGCAGATAGCCGACGCTGATCCACTGCACGGTCGCGAGCGAGCTGTGGAAGTCGGAACGGATGGCGTCCACGCCGATGTTGACGACCGTTGAGTCGAGTACGGCGAGGATCGCCCCGAGTACCAGGACGATGCCGAGCTTGAGCAGGGCGGGTTCGAGACGGCCGGCCTGGGGCGCCGCCGTCGCACGCACAGTGGTGGACATGGTTGGCTTCCTGGACGTCAGGGTGGGTGGTGGCGGCCACCGCCGCGCGGCGGGGCGTGTCGGGCGGACTTCCGCCCTTCGCGGGGGAACCGTTGTCCGGTCAGGGGATCAGCACGATGCGGCCGAGCTGGGCGCGGGCCTCCATGATGCGGTGCGCCTCGGCGGCCTCCTCCAGCGGCAGCCTGGCGTGCACCACGGGGCGCACCGAGCCGCCGAGCAGCAGGGAGCAGACCTGGGCGGCGATGCCGTCGTAGTTGTCGACCGTGCGGTCCATGACGCCCATCGAGAAGTGCGTGAGGTACTTGCCCGCCAGGTCCTCGAGGGAGACCTTCGGAAGGTCGAGGCCACCGCCCGCCGAGCCGTAGAAGACCAGCCGGCCGAACGGCTTGAGCAGCGCGAGGCTCTTGTGGGTGACGTCCGCGCCGACGCTGTCGAGCACGACGTCCACGCCGCCCCCGGTGGCCTCGCGGATCTCGTCCTCCCAGCCCTCCAGGCTGTAGTCGACGGCCACGTCGGCGCCCAGTTCGCGCGCGAAGGCGAGTTTGCGCTCGCCCTTGGCGGTGGCGACGACCTGCCGGGCGCCCAGCGCCCTGGCCATCTGCACGGCCAGGTGGCCGATGGCCCCGGCGGCGGCGTGCACCAGGACGGTCTCGCCCTCCTTGAGGAACGACGCCTGGATGACCTCGAGGCCGACCTGCGCCGGCGAGCTGAGCATGGTGGCCTCGGCGGCGTCCAGTTCGGCCGGTACCCGGACCAGGTCCTTGGCCCGGGCGAGCGAGTACTCGGCGAAGGCGTCCTGGAAGATGATGCTCGCCACCCGCTCGCCGACCTCGAAGCCGGTGACCCCGGGGCCGAGGGCGTCGATGAAACCGACCGCGTCACCGCCGGGGCAGCCGGGCAGCGGGCGGGCGTCCTCGTAGTAGAACTCCCCCGCGCGCTCCTGGATGCCGGCGAAATTGACGCCGATCGCCTCGGCGCGGACCCGGACCTGTCCCGGGCCGGGCTCCGGCTTGTCGATCTCGTCGACCTGGAACACCTCCGGGGTGCCGAACTGGTGGTAGCGGACGATGCGCATCGATGGGCCTTCCTCTAGCTGCCGGGGACCGCGCGGGCCGGTGGCGGGTCCGTCCACTGTGGTGGCGGGAGCTAGAGCGCACGCCGAGCCGGGATTGATCTCCCGGCCCGGCCGCGAAGGAGGTTTCCGCTGCCCAGGAACCCGTGTGGCAGTTCGGGCAGCACCTGATGGGCCGTCGAACGCCTGAGGGGGTAAGGGCTTACCGGTCAGGCGGCGGGCGCGTCGGGAGTGATCCCGGCGAACAGGTCGTCCTCCGGGAGTTCGGTCTCCACCACGCTGCGAGCGAGGTGGTAGTCCTCGGTGGGCCAGGCGCTCTGCTCGATCTCCAGCGGGCAGGACCGCTCCGGGCCGTCCGGGTTGACCTGGGTCTCGTGGGCCAGCAGCGCGGCCAGCCGACGGGGGAACCACTCGGCGCACTCGACCTGGGTGGTGATCTCCCACTTCTCCTCGACGTCCGCGAGTTCCTTGAGCACCTCACCGTGCGGCGACTCCAGCCCCGCCGCGGTCATCGCCTCGTAGATCGCGCGGAAGTACGCCTTGCTGAACGCCAGCGTGTAGTAGAGCTTCAGCGGGCGCCACGGCTCGCCGGCGTCCGGGTAGCGCTCCGGGTCGGCGGCCGCGGTGAAGGCCTCGACGGCCACCTGGTGGGTCCTGATGTGGTCGGGGTGCGGGTAGCCGCCGTTCTCGTCGTACGTCACCACCACGTGCGGACGGAAGCTCCTGATCGCCTCGACCAGCGGCCGGGCCGCCGTCTCCAGCGGCACCAGCGCGAAGCACCCCTCGGGCAGCGGCTCGCCGTTCTTGGGCAGCCCGGAGTCGGTGAACCCCATGAAGCTCTGCCGCACGCCGAGGATCTGGCGGGCGCGTTCCATCTCCAGCTTGCGCAGCCGGGGCAGGTCGGCCCACACCTCGGGCCGGTCCATGGCCGGGTTGAGCACGTCACCGCGTTCGCCGCCGGTCATGGTGCAGACCAGGACGTCGGCGCCCTCGTCGGCGTAACGGGTCAAGGTGGCGGCGCCCTTGCTCGACTCGTCGTCGGGGTGCGCGTGCACGGCCATCAGCCGCAGTCCGGCGCGGGGGCGGGCGGTGGACTTGGTCATACGGTCTTCCTCCTCGGGGGGGCGGGGTCGGGGTCAGGTCAGGTCGGGTGATGCCAGGGCACGGGATCAGCGCGCCGCCGGGGAGCGACGCGGGTAGAGCGCGGCGGGGACCAGGGTCAGGGCGCTGAAGACGAGGGCCCACCAGAAGGTGTGGGCGTAGGCGGCGCGCGGGGCGGCGTGCGTCCCGGCGTGGTGCAGGGAGTTCTGGAGGATGAGCGCGAGCACGGCGGTGCCCACGGAGCCGCCGATCCGGTTGAGCACCGTACGGGCGCTGGTGGCCGCAGGCGCCTGGGAGCGGTCGACGGAGGTGTAGGTGGCCGCGACGTTCGGCGGGACGACGGCGCCGAGGCCGAGCCCGCGGACGAACAGCGCGACGGCCAGCAGCAGTTCGGGCGGCCGGGCGCTGGTGGCCATGGCGAAGGGCAGGGTGCCGCAGAGGGT
The DNA here is from genome assembly GCF_003144095.1 of Streptomyces sp. ICBB 8177. GTDB lineage: Bacteria > Actinomycetota > Actinomycetes > Streptomycetales > Streptomycetaceae > Streptantibioticus_D. The sequence goes on from NZ_NSKH01000018.1 coordinate 223,242, forward strand.
CAGCGCGATGCCGGCCAGCACCACCTTGCGCGGTCCGTGGCGGTCGGTCCAGCCGCCCGCCTTGGGGGTGGCCAGCGCGCTGCCCAGGGCCTGCGGGGCGAGCAGCAGTCCGGCGTCCAGCGCGCTGACGTGGTCCAGGTCCATGAAGTACAGCGGGAACAGCATCATCGAGGAGTACAGCGCGGCGCCCAGCAGGAAGGTGTTGATCCCGGCGAGGGCGAACCCGCGCCCCGCGAACAGCCGCACGTCCAGCAGCGGGGGCCGCCGGGTGCGCAGCGCGTGGACGACATACGCGGTCAGCAGCGCCGCACCCGCCGCAGGGACCAGTATCCGCGGTCCGGCCGCACCGCCGGTGGCGGCCTCTCCGAGTCCGTAGACCACCGCGGCCAGGCCGGTGGGCAGCAGGGCCAGGCCCAGCAGGTCCGGCCGGGCACCGCTGTCCCGCTCCGCGCCGTCGGCCGGCACGACGCGGGCGGCCAGCAGCAGCGCGACCGCCCCGACGGGGACGTTGACCAGGAACAGCCAGCGCCAGTCGGCGCATTGCAGCAGTGCCCCGCCGATGACCGGCCCCAGGACGGGGGCGACCGAGACCGGCACGGTGATGACCCCGATCAGCCTGCCGATCCTGCGGGGTCCCGCGTGCCGGGCCACCAGCGCTTGACCGACCGGCTGCATCAGACCGCCGCCCACGCCCTGGAGCAGCCGGAACGCGATCAGCGAACCGCCGGACCACGCGACGGCACTGAGGGCGGAGGCGACGACGAACAGCGCGACCGCCGAGAGCCACACCCGCTTGCCGCCGAACCTGCGGTGCAGCCAGCCGGACAGCGGGGCGGTGAAGGCGACGGTGAGCAGATAGCCGGTGCTGACCCACTGCACCGTGGTGACCGGAACCCGCAGGTCCCGGGCCATCGGCCCCATGCCGACGCCGACGATCGTGGTGTCCAGCTGGGCCAGCACCGCGCCAAGGATCAGCACCGCGCCGATGCGCAGCAGAGCGGGGTCGAGCCGTGTCTCCTCGGTCGGGGCGGCGTCGGGCGCGACGAGGGGCTGCTGCACATGACCTCCCTGGGCGGACGGCGGCGGGGTTTCCACCTGATAGAAAATTAGGCCGAGGATTAACTTATGTCAAACCAAAATATTGGTCCGACAAAACCTACCGGGTGGCATCGTCGGTACGCGTGCGACGACAATCCGGTACGCGCACGACGAGAATGTGTGCGCGGCCAGGAAGGCGGCCACGGGGACGCCGACGCCGCAAGAGGAGCGAGGAGCCGATGGAACGGGGAGCAGCGGCCGTCACCGGCAGGCCCGCCGGGCGGGCCGAGGTCGGACTGCGGGACCGCAAGAAGCAGGAGACCCGCGACCGGCTGGCGCACGTCGCGACGCTGATGTTCATCGAGCGCGGCTTCGAGGCCGTCACGATCGCGGAGATCGCCGAGGCCGCCGACGTGTCGAAGATGACCGTGACGAACTACTTCCCGCTCAAGGAGGACCTGGTCTTCGACGCCTTCGAGGGCGTCGTGGACAGCCTCGCGCGGGTGGTCCGCGAAAGGCGCCCCGGCGAGCCCGTGCTGCACGCACTGCGCCACGCGTTCCTCACCTCCCTCGACGAGCCGCATCCGCTCAACGGCCGCTGCACCCCCGGGTTCGCCCGCCTCGTCCACGACAGCCCGCGGCTGCGGGCGCGGGAGCGCGAGATCGACGAGCAGCGCGAGGAAGCCCTCGCCGCCGCGCTCACCGAGGCCACCGGGTCGTCTCCCGACGATCCCGTGCCCGGCTTGAACGCGGCTCAACTCGCCGCCGTCCACCGCTTCCTGGTGCGCCGGGTGCGGAAGACGATCCGCGACGGGCTGCGTGAGGAGGAGGTCCGCGACCGCGCGGAACGCCTCGCCCGGACCGCCTTCGACGCGCTGGAGCCGGTGCTCGGCACGTACTGCCCGGGGCCGGCGGCCTGAACGGGACGGCCCGCGCGGGGTCGAGCGGCAGTCCATCGGGGGCGCCAACACTACGGGCGGGACCGCGCGAGCCGGGCCGCGCGACGGCCGGCCGGGCGGTCCCGCTCCAGCGACCCGAAAGGAGAGCGCGTTGACCGCGCCGACCCTGCCAGGCACTCCGCCGGCCTCGACCACCCCCGCCGCGAACAACCTCACCGGCTTCACCATCACCCACGACCTGATCCGCCGGGTCATCCCCGAACTGGGCCGCCGCCTGGCGGCCGGCGCCGCCACCGGGACGCTGGACGACGCGGCGGTGGCACGGCTGACGCGCTGGTGGGAGATGTTCACCGCGATCCTGGGAGGCCACCACACCAGCGAGGACAGCCACGTGTGGCCCGTCGTGCTGGCCACCGAACCGACGCTGGGCGAGGTCTCCGACGCGCTGGAGGCGCAGCACGCCACCCTCGACGAGCGGCTCGCGGAGATCGAACGCGGCCTGCGCGGCCTGCCCGCCACCGGCCTCGGCGACGCGTCGGACCCGTCGGGGCTGCTCGCCCGGATCGCCGCGTTCTCCCGGATGATGGACGACCATCTGCGACTGGAGGAGGAGACCATGGTGCCGGTCCTGCGCGACCGGGTGCCGCCGCAGGAGTACGCGGGGATGCTGCGCGCGCTCGCCGAGGGCCACGACCCGGCCGACTTCGTACCCACCATGCCACTGCTGCTGGAGCGGGCGTCCGCGTCGGCCAGGGAGTTCATGCTGGGCGGGATGCCCGCGCCCCTGCGGGAGCGTTACGAACGCGAATGGGAGCCGGCGTACCGGGAGTTGGCCGCATCGCTGCCCCCGGACGGCTCACCGGCAGCCGCCTGACGTGTCGTCAGCGGTGCCCGCGCGGGCGGTAGGGGGATTCCCGGGAGGATTCCCGTACCGTCCGCGCGGGCGCCGGACCAGGAGCCCGCGAGCCGGGCGCCTGCGAGGAGTTCGCGGCGGGGCCTGCGGCACGGGGCCGTCCGCCACGCTCAGTCCGCCGCGTCCACCAGCGCCGGCCGCGCACCCCTGGCGTGCAGGCGGCGCAGGAGGTCCGGCAGTGTCCGGGCCCGCGCGGGTTCCCACGAGCGGGTCCGCCAGCCGATGAAGCCGTCCGGCCTGACCAGCACCGCGCCGTCCCGGCCGACGCCGTGCGCCGGGGCCCAGCCGTCCGCCGGATCGGTCGCGTCCACGCCCAGCCGCACGACGTCCAGTCCGCCGGCCACGCCCGTCCTGGTCGCGTCGGCGCCGGGGCCGAGGACCAGGGTGAAGCCGTGGCCGTACAGGTCGAGGCTGGAGCAGGGCACGCCGTCGCGCTCCAGCGGTACGTGCGGGGCACGGGTGCCGGGCGCGCCACACGCCTGCGTCGCCGCGTCGTCGTCGGCCGCCACCGCGTCCGACGCGTACCGGAAACCCTGGCCGAGCGCGAGCAGAGCGACCCGCTCGCCCACGTCGCCCGCGCCACCGGGGGCGTTGCGGGCCTGCTGCAGCCGGGTCGACAACGCGCAGGTGACCTCGGCGACCGGGCGGCGTTCGGCCTCGTAGGTGTCGAGCAGCGCGTCGTCCGCGCGGCCCGCCAGCACGGCGGCGAGCTTCCAGGCGAGGTTGTGCGCGTCCTGGACACCGGTGTTGGCCCCGAGCCCGCCGGACGGCGGCACGACGTGCGCCGCGTCCCCGGCGAGCAGCACCCGGCCGCGCCGGTAGCCGTCGGCGACCCAGGAGGCCAGCTCCCAGGTGTGCACCGTGTGGTCGCCGCCCGGCACCGCGGGCAGCAGCCGGACCGGCAGGCCGGGATCCCCGACCGCCTCGCGCACCGCCCTCACACTGCGCTCCGCGGTGAACGACGCCGCGCTCTCGCCGCGATCCGGCTCGTACGGGACCATCAGCACCCAGCGGTGATCGGCGTCCAGCCGGGCCAGCAGGGTTCCGGGCACCGGGCGGCCCAGGTAGGCCAGGCCGACGGGACGCTCACGCAGCGCCCCGTCGAGGTTCGCCTCGAAGGCGATGTTGACGACGTGGGCGAGGCGTTCGCCGCGTGTGCCGATGCCCAGCGCCCGGCGCACCGGGGAGCGGTGCCCGTCGGCCGCGATCAGATACCCGGCCCGCACGGTGCGGCGGGTGCCGTCACGGCGGTCGGTGAGGGTCGCGGTGACCCCGTCGGCGTCCTGCCGGACACCGCCCACCTCGGTGTCGAAGCGCACGTCGGCGCCGAGTTCCACCGCCCTGGCGCGCACCAGCGGCTCCACGACGCTCTGTTCGACCAGCGCGGGCGGACAGGGGCTGAACGGGGCCACCGACTCGCTCGGGGGGCGCTGCTCGCGGTAGTCCTCCGGGCTGCTCAGGGTGGCGGCCCGCACCACGTCCGTGGCGGTGAGGAAGACCGACGGAGGGGCCGCGCGCACCGGCTCCTCCAGGCCGTGCGCCCGGAAGACCTCCATCGTGCGCGGGCTGAGGACCCGGGCTCTGGCCAGCATCGAGGGCCCGGGGTGCCGTTCCGCCAGCAGGACCCGGACCCCCTGAGTGCGCAGGAAGACCGCCGCCGACAGGCCGACGACGCCTCCCCCTACCACCAGGACCTCGACGTTCTCCTCGCTCATCGGCTCCCCGTTCTTCCGCGGGCTCGGCCGCGGGCTCTTCGCCGGATGGCTCCGCACCGGTGCGGCGGACCGGCAGCCAGCCTCAAGGTCAGGAATGGGACGTTGCTCGAACCCGAGCGGAGGCACGCCCTCCGCACGCGCCCGCTCCGGCGGCGCTCCACCGGCGCGCGGCACGCTCGTACTTACCGGGCCGGCGACGGCGCGACCCCGACGGCCCGGCCGGAACGCGGTCTTCGACGGACAGGTGGAGCGATGGATGCGGTGACCGGGACGAGGGACGTCACGGCGACGACGACGCGAACGGACGCGGGCACGGGCGCGGTTGGGGACACCGGCTCGCACACCGCGGTGCCGGACGGTGGACCGCTGGTGCTGCTGACACTCGCGCTGCTGCTCGAACGCCCCATGGATGCCGACGAGTTGGCCGCGACCGCCGCCGAGCGGGCCGCCGACAGCCCGATCGGCGCCCTCACGCCCACCAGCGCGCAGTTCGCCGTGGCGCTGACGCGCCTGCTGCACGCCGCCCTGACCGAGAGCCACCCTGAACGCGGCCGTGCGGCCCACGCGTTGACCGCGCGCGGCCGGGAAGCCTTCACCACCGCGGTGCGCGACCTGCTCGGCGCCGACGACACCGACCGGCCGCCGTTCCACACGGCCGTCGGCTACCTCGGCGCGCTGGCGCCCGAGGCGGCGCTGGCCGGACTGCGCGAGCGGGCGGCGGCGCTGCGGGCCCGGGCCGCGCGCATCGCGGCGGCCGAGCGGGGCTCGGAGGGCGTCCCCCGGCTGTATGTGATCGAGAACGAGTACGCGGGCTGGATGTGCCGCGCCGAACTGGAGTGGGCGCAGCGCACCGCCGCCGAGATCGAACGCGGCACGCTCGCCTGGCCCGCCGAAGCGGACTCCTCCGAAGCGGACTCCCCCGCCGCCGACGCACCCGACGCCCGGGCACCGCGGCCGGAGCGCCCGAACCCGCCGGTCCAGGAGGCGCGAGAGGCCACGGAAACCGCGGCGGCCGGCTCCTTCGCACCTCAAGCGGAGGTCGAAGCGGCTTCCCTAGCGTCGGCGTCATGACTCAACTCCCACTCCAAGGCAGGACGGCCCTCGTCACCGGAGCCAGCCGGGGCATCGGCGCCGCCATCGCCACCGAACTCGCCCGGCGCGGCGCCGCCGTGGCCGTCAACTACCTCAACTCCGAGGACGACGCGCAGAAGGTGATCGCGGGCATCGAGGAACTCGGCGGCCGGGCCGTCGCCGCCCGCGCCGACATCTCCGACGGCGAGGAGACCCGCGCCATGGTCGCCGAGGTGGAGCGCACGCTCGGCCCCATCGACATCCTGGTGCTCAACAGCAGTGGCTTCCGTGAGGTGTTGCGCGGTCCCGCGCTGAACCTGCGGGTCGACGCACTGGTCGACAAGATGGCCACCCAGGCCCGTGCCACCCTCGGCCCGGCCTACGCGGTACTGCCCGGGATGGCCGAGCGGGAACGCGGGACCGTGATCCTCATCTCCGACGGCTTCTCCAGGCAGGCGTCCGCGGGAGCCATCGGGCACGCCGTCGCCAAGGCGCCGATGGAGGCGGCGATGAAGCACCTGGCCATCGAGCTGGGCCCGAAGAACATCCGGATCAACACCGTCATCCCCGGCCCCACCCGCAGCGAGAACCTGATGAAGAAGTGGCACGCCAAGGACGAGTGGGGCCGCACCCTGGCCTCCGTGGTCGACGAGATCCCGCTGCGCCGGGTCGGCGAGCCGGAGGACGTCGCCCGCGCGGTCGCGCTGCTGGCCGGCGACGAACTCTCCTACGTGACCGGCGCGTTCCTGCCGGTCAGCGGAGGCCAGCTGATCCTCTGAGCACCCTCTCGCGACGGCCCCCGCACGCGCCTGCCCGTCCGCCCGGTACCTCCGGGCGGACGGGCGCGCCGCGTGCCCGTGGGGCCGGCACGTCACGCAACGGCACGCGAGAGCACCCGGGACGGCCATGACCAGGCCGCGACGAGAAGGAAGAACCGTATGCAGACCGAAAGCCCCACCCCGGCCGCGACACCGGGCCGGACGATCGCCGTGGTGGCCTGCGCCGCCCAGTTCATGGTCGTCCTCGACGCCACCATCGTGAACGTGGCGCTGCCGTCACTCCGCACCGACCTGGGGCTGGGCCCGGCGGCGCAGCAGTGGGTGATCAACGCCTATCTGCTGACGTTCGCCGGGTTCCTGATGCTCGGCGGGCGCACCGCCGACCTGTTGGGCAGACGCCGGGTGCTCATCGCGGGGCTGGGGCTGTTCACCCTGGCCAGCCTGGCGGGCGGGCTGGCGCCGGACGGCGGGACGCTGATCGCGGCGCGCGCGGCGCAGGGACTCGGCGCCGCCTTCCTCGCCCCGGCTCCACTGGCTCTGATCAACGCCGGCTACCCCGACCTGCGCACCCGCACCAAGGCGATGGCCGCGTGGAGCGCGACCGCGACCGCGGCGGGTTCGTGCGGGATCCTGCTCGGCGGCGTGCTCACCGACGAGCTCGGCTGGCGGTGGGTGCTGTTCGTCAACGTGCCGGTGGGCGCCGTGCTCGCCGTGGTGGCGCTGCGGCTGCCCGCCTTCCGCGGCACCGGCGGCCGTTCGCTGGACGCGCCCGGCGCCGTGCTGGTGACGGCCGCGCTCGCCGTGGCCTCGTACGGGCTGTCGGAGCTGGAGGGGCACTCCCTGCTGCGCCCGGCGACCGGGGGCGCCATCGCGGTGTCCGTGGTGCTGCTGGCCGCCTTCGTCGCCGTGGAGGCACGTGGCAGCCGCCCGCTGGTTCCGTTGCGGCTGCTGCGGGACCGTCCGCTGGTGCTGGGCAACGCCGCGGCCCTGGTCATCGGTGCCGTCACCACCTCGGTGATGTACTTCGTGACGCTCTACGTCCAGCGGGTGCTGGGGTACTCGCCGTTGCGGGCCGGGCTGGCGATGCTGCCGCTGACGCTCGCCATCGCGCTCGCCTCGCTGCTGGTGCGGCGCGCGGTGCAGGCGGCCGGGCCGCGGGTGCCGCTGGTCGTGGGGTGGCTGCTGACGGCGGGCGGGCTGGCGTGGCAGTCCCGGTTCACCGCGCACGGCTCGTTCGCCGTGGACGTGCTCGGGCCCGGCGTGCTGCTGGGCCTCGGCCTGGGCACCGTGGTGCTGCCGATGACGCTGGCCGCGACCGCCGGGGCACCGGCGCAGGACGCGGGGCTGGCGTCGGCGCTGATGAACACCGCACGCCAGATGGGCGGCGGGCTGGGCCTGGCCGCGCTGAACGCGGTCGCGGGCGCGGCCATCGGCTCGGCCGCCGCCTCCGCCACGGCGACCGCCACGGTGCACGGCTACGCGGTGGCCCTGCTCGTCGGTGCGGCCCTGGCACTGGCCGCCGCCGGCCTCGCCCTGCTGATTCCGGCACCGGCCCCGGCGGCTCGGGCCGAGCCCGCGCCGAAGGAGGCGGCCACGCACGCCCCCGCGAGCGGCGCCGACGCGGCGGACGCGTCCCCCGGGAGCCCTGCCGCGGGTGGCGCTTCCGCCGACGACGCCTCCGCCGTGCGAACTCCCGCCCGGTAGACCGCCGTAGCGCTGTGCACCGGGGAACCGGGACACCGGTGCACAGCGACCGCGGGCCGGAGCCCCGGCGGACGAACACGCACAACGCTCCGCCGCGGGCGACCCGTCAAGCGGTCGCCCGCGCCGGAGCGTTCGTTCCCGCGGCTGCCCGAGGGCGCCGCCGGCACGCTTACGCGGCAGGCCCGTTCACGCCGCGGCGGCCGCCGCACGGCGGGCCCGGAGCATCACGCTGAGGGTGAGCGCAGGGTCACGTACCACGACGTCGCCGAGCACGTCGTCGATACGGGCGAGCAACTCGGGTTCCAAGGCGACGTCGAGCGCCGCGAGGTTGCGGCCGATCTGCTCGGGGCGGGAGGCGCCGATGACGGCGCAGGTGACGCGCGGGGCGTGCAGCACCCAGGCCAGCGCGAGCTGAGGCAGTGTCAGACCGGCGGCCGCGGCCAGCCTTTCGACCCCTCGGACCCGCTCCAGCACCTCGTCGCGCAGAAAGTCCCAGCGGCGCAGCGACACACCGCCGCCCTCGGCCGCCACCGCCCGCGAGCCCGCCGGCAGGGCCCCGCCCGGCGCGTACTTGCCGGTGAGCACACCGCCGGCCAGCGGGGACCACACCATCTGCCCGATGCCCAGCTCGGCGCAGGCCGGGAAGACCTCCGGCTCCGGCACCCGCCACAGCAGGTTGTACTGCGGCTGGTTGGAGACGAGCGGCACACCGAGCTCACCGGCGAGCCGGGCGGCCTCGGTGATCTCACCCGCGCTCCACTCCGAGACGCCCACGTAGCGCACCTTGCCCGCTTCGACCGCGTCGGCGAAACCACGCATGGTCTCTTCCAACGGCGTCGCGTCGTCGTGGAGATGGGCCTGGTACAGGTCCACGTGATCGGTGCCCAGGCGGCGCAGCGAGGCGTCCAGCCGCTCCCGGATGCGGTTCCGGGCCAGGCCACCGGGGCCGCCGGACTGCCCGCCCGCGCCCCTGCCGACCTTGGTGCAGATCACCACCTGGTCGCGCGGCGTGCTGGCGAGGGCGGCGCCGAGCAGTTCCTCGGCGCGCCCGTCGGCATAGACGTCGGCGGTGTCGAAGGTGGTGATCCCCGCCTCCAGAGCGGCCCGCACGCAGGCGGTCGCGGCCTCGTCGTCGAGCTGGTTGCCCGCGGTGAGCGAGTTGCCGAACGCGATGCGGCTCACGGCGGGCCCGGCGGTGCCGAGCGGTCGACGGTCCACGGTGCACTCCTTCTTGGTGACCCCGGCGGCGGATGTCTCCCACGTGCCCGGCCCGCCGGGACCTCCGGAGCCGCGGGGCGGAGATCACCAGGCGACCGGCAGCTCCCGGACGCCGTAGACCGCCTTGTCGGTGCGGTAGGACAACTCCTCGTAAGGAACCGCCAGGCGCAGTTCGGGCAGTCGGCGCAGCAGCGTGCCGAGCGCGATCTGCATCTCCGCGCGGGCCAGCGGCTGCCCGATGCACTGGTGCACGCCGAAGCCGAAGGCCAGGTGGCGGCGGGCGTCCCGGCCGATGTCCAGCCGGGCCGGGTCCTCGAAGACGGTGCCGTCGCGGTTGGCGGCGGACAGCATGCACAGCACGCCCTCGCCCGCGCGGATCACGGTCCCGTCGATCTCCACGTCCTCCAGCGCGGCACGCGGCAGCCCGAAGTGAACGACGCTCAGGTAACGCAGCAGTTCCTCGACGGCGCCCTTGATGCGGGACGGGTCCTCGCGCAGCCGGGCCGCCTGCTCGGGGTGGCGCAGCAGGGCGAGGGTGCCGAACGAGATCATGTTCGCGGTCGTCTCGTGGCCCGCGACCAGCAGCACCATGCCCATCGCCGCGCACTCGGCCTCGTTCAGCTCGCCGCGCGCCACCAGCCGGCTGAGCAGACTGTCGTCCGGCTTCCGGCGCTTGTCCTCGGCGAGCCGGGTCAGGTACGCGTTCAGCACACCCATCGACTCCTTGACCCGCTCGGGCGCGGTGCCCAGGTCCACCAGGAGCGTGGTGTGGCTCTCGAAGAACTCGTGGTCCTCGTACGGCACCCCGAGCAGCAGGCAGATCACCCGCGAGGGCACCGGCAGCGCGAACTGCCGCACCAGATCGGCCGGTGAGCCGGAGGCGATCATCCGGTCCAGCGCCTCGTCGACGATGTGCTGGAGCTGCGGACGCTGCGCCTCGGCGCGCTTGACGATGAAGTCACCGGTGAGCATGCGGCGCAGCCGGGCGTGCTCGGGGTCGTCCAGCCTCAGGAAGCTCGGCGTGCTCTTGGTCAGCAACTGCTTGCGGCCGGGCGACAGGAAGGGGAAGCCGGGCACCCGGGCGTCCGCGCTGAACCGCTTGTCGAGCAGCACCTCCCGCATGCGCGCGTGGCCGGTGACCAGCCACACCGCGGTCCCGTCCCACAACCGCACCCGCGACAGCGGCGCGTGTTCCCGCTCCGCCTCGTACGCGGGCGGCGGTGCGAACGGGCACGCGCCGCGGGGGGCGGGCAGCGTGAGCGCGGACTCTTCGACGTACGCGGTGTTCATGCGGACGGACACTCCCTCTTTCTCGTGACTCCCTCGTGGGACCGATGCGCGTCGCGGGACGGCCGAATGCCGACGGCGTCGGTGCCGGCCTCGGCGGGGCCGTCCCCGGTGACCGTGGGGGCGCGGCGCGCGGCGGCGCCGTCCTGTGGCGGCGCGGGGGTCAGGCGTCCGCCGTGTCGGCGGCGCTCTCCTCGGTGACCGTGATGGCTCCGGCCGGACACAGATGTGCCGCCAGCCGCACGTCGGCGGCCGACGCGTCGGAGGGGCGCTCGTTCAGCAGGACGACCATGCCGTCGTCCTCGCTCTGGTCGAAGACGTCCGGCGCGTGCACCACGCACTGCCCGGCGCCGCAGCACCGCTCCCGATCAACGGACACCCGCATGCGGACTCCCCTCACGCCTGCCTGTGACGACGCACCGTCGCCGTGGTCCACCGAGCGTTCCGGCCAGCGCTAGTGATCGCGTCGAGCGGGAGCGGAAGAGGGGGAGACGAAGGAGGGGCGGGCCGGGGGCCCGCCCCTCCTGCAAGAAGCGAAGCTGGCGGTGAAGGGCGGGGCGTGAAGAAGGAGCCCTGAGGGGCAGGACTGTGAAGAAAAGGGAGGAAGGGGGACGAAGAAGAGGTGGGATGCCGAGGGTCGTACGCCGCTACGCGGCCGAAGGTCCCCGCCCCCAGTCCGTGTCAGCCGTCATCGTCATCGGTCATCGGCCGTTGCCGTTGCCGTTGCCGTTGGCCGCCGCTGACCGTTGACCATTGACCATTGACCGTCGTCGGCTGGCTGGCGCCGGCCTTCAGACCCGGGTCCGGTGGAAGTTCTGGAAGGAGCGCGACGGCGTCGGTCCGCGCTGCCCCTGGTAGCGCGACCCGTACTTGCCGCTGCCGTACGGGAATTCGGCCGCGGAGGTGAGCCGGAACAGGCACAGCTGCCCGATCTTCATCCCCGGCCAGAGCTTGATCGGCAGGGTGGCGACGTTGGACAGCTCAAGGGTCACATGCCCGGAGAACCCGGGGTCGATGAAGCCGGCCGTCGAGTGCGTGAGCAGCCCGAGCCGCCCGAGCGAGGACTTCCCCTCCAGGCGGGAGGCGACGTCGTCGGGCAGCGTGATCACTTCGTACGTCGACGCGAGCACGAATTCACCCGGGTGAAGGATGAACGCGTCGTCCCCCTCGGGCTCGACCAGCCGCGTCAGGTCGGGCTGCTCGACCGCGGGGTCGATGTGCGGGTAGCGGTGGTTCTCGAACACCCGGAAGAACCGGTCGAGTCGTACGTCGATGCTCGACGGCTGGATCATCGACTCGTCGAACGGGTCGATGCGCACCCGCCCGGCGTCGATCTGGGCCCGGATGTCCTTGTCTGAGAGAAGCACGCCACGAGGATACGTGGCGTGGCCTACCCCCGGCCCTCCCGCACCGCCTCGACGGGCACGGCGTGACGCAGCCGCCCGCACTGCGGGCACCGGATGAGCCGCCCGGGCCCGATACGGTCGGCGCCGAGGTTCTGCAGGGGGAAGGTGCTGGTCCTGAACAGATGGCCTTCGGCACACCGCACGACGGTACGTTGCATCGCTGTCCCTCTTCCCATGAGACCCCGGCACGGACGAAGGCCACATTAGGGGATCAACCACCCCGCACCGCGCAAGCACCCCGTGACGAATGCACCGGGGGCGGACGATGGGGTACAGTGAGCGACGCTGGGACAGCGAAAGCCTGTCTTACGCGGGTGTAGTTTAATGGTAGAACATGAGCTTCCCAAGCTCAGAGCGCGGGTTCGATTCCCGTCACCCGCTCCAGAGTTGAGGCCCAGGTCGGAGACCTGGGCCTTGTGCGTTGTCTGGGCAGGGTGGCCATCCCGCAGCAGGCTGGCTGCCACCTTTCAGCCGCCGGTGGATCAGTGCACCTGGGGCCCGGCCGCCCCGCACGGCAGACGGGGTCGAACGTCGGGCGCCGAAGGGCCACGCAGGATGGATCACCGACGCACCGGAGGCCGGAGGCAGCATCCTGACTGCCTCCGGTGCGGGCATGCGAGCGCGGACCTCCTCATCGAAGACCGGCCCCGGACCGCACGTCTCCGGGCGGGTGCCCGCCGCCCCAGCCTCAACGGTGAAAAAGCGGCGCTACCGCCGCTCCCACTGCTCCTTGGTGATCTCGTACCGAACGCCCCCGTGCTCGGAGCCCTCGACGGCCTCCATGCCGGGGGGAGTCGGGATGTTCCCCGCGAACGTCATTGCGAGCTTCTCCATGACATTGCGCGAACCGCGGTTCACGGTCATCGTCTCTGCCCGCACCCTGCGCACCCCCAGCTCCGTGAACGCCTTGCCCAGCAGCGCCCTCGAGCCCTCAGTGGCATAGCCCTTGCCCCAGGCCGCCTGCCGCAGCCGGTAACCGAGTTCGACCTCGTCCAGCGGGCCCTCCGGCTCCGGGCGCAGGATGAACCAGCCGATGAACGCTCCGCCGTCCTTCTCCTCCGCGGCGAACAGCCCGAGGTCGCCGCCCCACTTCTCGTAGTTGGCGAGGATGTTCGGCAGGTAGCGGCCGCGAACGACCTCCGGAGCGGTGGGAGCGCCGCCGGTCAGGTAGCGCATCACCGCCGGGTCGCTGTCCAGCTCGATCAGCAGGTCCGCGTCACCGGCGGTGAAACGGCGCAGGGTCAGGCGCTCGGTCTCCAGGTAGGTGTCCACCGGCCGATCATGTCCGAAGGGCGATGGTGAGCCCAACGGTTTTTCTGGGATCGCGCGGACACACGCCGCCGACCCAGCCACGGCTGACGGTAGGGGGCGTGCCGACTGCGGCCGCTGGACCGCTGACGGACTCGCGCGGGCCAGACGGGCCTGGCCTGGTCAGGGAGTGCAACGCCACTCAAGGGGCGTGCAACGCGGAATCCCAGGGCAGCGGCCGGTCGACGACCCCGTTCAAGTCCGCCGCGGATCAGCGTCTCGGAGCGCAGGCCGCCCCCGCTCCGATCCTCGCTCTCCGGCTCTTCGGCTCTTCGGCTCCTCGGCTCCTCGGCTCCTCGGCTCGTCGGCTCCTCGGCTCCTCGGCTCCTCGGCTCCTCGGCTCCTCGGCTCACAGCTTCCCAGCACCTTCGGCCCGGTCGAGACCGCCCCTCCTGGCCGCCCTTCAGCGCGGTGCGGTGCCCCGGTGCACGTCCCGCCGGTAGCTGTAGTGGATGAACCCCTCGTGGAGCGTGCCCACTTTGTCGTACAGCGCACGAGCCGGGGCGTCTTCCAGCGTGTTCCAGTAGAGGCCTGGAAAGCCTTGCGCCTTGGCGTCTCGCGCCACCCACTCGATCACCGCCGTCGCGACACCCCGTCGCCGGAACCCCGGGTCCACGAACAGGTCGGCCAGATAGCACTTCCCGGAATACCAGATGCTGGCGTGGAAGAGGTAGTGCGCGATGCCGACCACCTCACCGTCCACCCGGGCGGCGATCCCGCGTAGCCGCTCGTCGGCGAGAAGGCGTCGCCGGGTCCGTTCGTAATCGTCTGCGCTGCGTTCGACCCCGAAGTACGTGTCTTTCCCTCGGGCCAGCGCTTCCCAGCCGAAGCGGTCGGACTCGGTCACCGGGCTGATCTCCAGCATGTCGCCCATCCTGCCGCACGGTCGGATCGGCGAATGAGGGGACTTCAGGCGCCGGTTCACGCGGCCTTCTGCGGGCAAGGACCGGCGCGGCAGCTCGACTCGGCGCATCGACCCGCCATTTCGACTTGGCGCATCCGCTCGCTAGGGCTGTGACCAGGAAAGTTCACCGGGTTGGTGGTTCAGTGGTGTGGCGAGCGCGGCGGTCTGGGTGGTGCTTGAACGAAAGGGGATCTTGAGGGGTATGGCCCTGTTTCATGGGCGGTTGTCACTGATCGTTAGCCAGGAGGGGACATACGGCAGGACGTGGAGCCCGAGGACCTGATCTAGGTTTGGACGCAAACGCGATGACCGGGTGGATCGATGGCAGAGACGGCCGTCGGCAGAAGGGGGTGGACCGTGGTCTCCACCCCCCGCCCCCGCATCTCCACCCGGTGACCGGCCCGGAGGCCGATGGCAGGGTCGGCCAGCGCGGCGAGGGTGGGTGCATGACAGCGAACATCGTGATCATGCAGCTGGCGATCCTGGCCGTGGTACTCGAATCCGATCTCGGCCGCCGCAAGATCGGCTGGCTCCGGGTGGGACGGCCGCTCATCGGCGTCGCCCTCATCGTTCCGTTTTTCTTCACGTCGCTGCCCGCCGGCGGCAACGACCTGCTGCTGCAAGGCGTCAGCGCGCTGGCCGGGGCGGCACTCGGGCTGTTCTCGGTCTGCCCGCTGCTGGTGTCCGTCGACTACCACCCGGATTGGCGACGCCGTTGGCCGCGCACCTCGCCCACCCCAGGCAGCCCCGCCGCGGTCAGCCGTTCGGGAGCTGGTTACGCGGCGGTCTGGATCGCCGTGACCGCCGCCCGGCTCGGCTTCGCCTACGGCGCCCAGCACGTCTTTCCGGTGGGGCTCGGTGTGTTCCTGACCAACCACCACCTGAGCGCCACCGGTCTGACGAACGGCTTCATCTTCCTGTCCGTGAGCATGAGTCTGTTCCGCAGCCTGGGGCTGTGGGTGCGAGGCCGCGCGCGCCTGTCCCAGGCCGGCCCGGTCATGGGCGCTGCGCCTGCGACGGGAGGCGCACGGTGATCCTCCTACCGCTGCTCACCCTGATCGTCTGCGCTGTCCGTGCGCTGCGGGCCGCTCTTCAGGCGCACCGTCCTGGGATAATCCGGACCGATGAGCATCACCAGTAGATTCAACCCGGCGGCGGACCATCCTGGGATCGGGTTGAGTGGCGTGATCCCCGACCCGCGGGCGCGTGCCGCGGCCATGCTGGTGGGGCTGGGCGTGTCGGTCTGGATCAACGTCGTCACGCTCCCCGCCGACCCGGGGGTCGTGGTGCCCGTCGCCCTGGCCGTCGCCGCGCTGGCCTGGCTCGTCCTGATCGCCGGCACCCTGCTGACCGCCGGTACCCGGGGTGTGCACGTGGCTGCGGTCGCCGCGGTGATGTGCGCGGCCGGGGCGGTGCTCGCGGTCACCGACGCCAATGGGCTGATCTTCACCGGCGTGGCGGCGAGCCTGGCCGCCGTCGCGTTCGATCCGCTTGCCGCCCTCGTGCTGTCCACCGCCGGTCCCGTCGCCTACTGCCTCGCGGCGATCCCTCATGGGCCGTTTCCGGGGCGCCTGCTGAGCACCGCTGCCGTGGCCCTCGCCGGACTGGTGGCCGGTGCGAGCCGACGCGAGACCGACCAGCGTGCCCGGCACAGCACGCTGGTCGCCACGGAGCGCCGGCGTACCGAGCTCGCCCGGGCCGAGGCGGAACTCGCCGGTGAACGCAACCGTCTCGGCCGTGAGCTCCACGACGTGCTCGCCCACACCCTCGGCGCCCTGTCTATCCAGCTCACCGCTATCGACACCCTCGCCCGCACCGACGCACCGCGCGAGAAGCTCATCACACAGATCGAGCTCGGCCACGAGCTGGTCAGCACGGGCCTGGACGAGGCACGCCAAGCCGTCCGGGCGCTGCGCGGGGAGGCCGCGCCGCTGGCCACGCAGCTCGAACGGCTCTGCGAACTCCACCAGGCAGAACTCGAACTGGACGGTGGCCGGCAGGAGCTGGAGGCCGACACCACGCTCGCGCTCTACCGGCTCGTCCAGGAAGCACTGACCAACGCCGCCAAACACGCCCCCGGCACGCAGGTGAACGTCCGAGTCGGCTTCGGTTTGCAGGACGTGACCGTACAGGTCGGCAACACCAGACCCGCCCCGGCCCCGGAGACACCCGCGGCACTGCGCGCGAGCGGCGGCGGGTTCGGGCTCCGGGGCATGAGGGAACGCGTCGAGCAGGCGGGCGGCGATCTCCAGGCCGGCCCCACATCCGACGGTGGATGGCAGGTCGCAGCACGCATCCCCTACCGACGGGGCACCCTGGGCAACGGCAGCGACGGGAGCGACCGATGAGCCCCACACCGATCTCGGTGATCATCGCGGATGACCATCGGGTCGTCCGCGAGGGCTTGGCCACCATCCTCGGCGCCGTCGACGGGGTGCACGTCGCCGGATTGGCCGCGGACGGCGCGCAGGCCGTCGATCTCGCCGCCCGGCACGAGGCCGACGTTGTCCTGATGGACCTTCACATGCCCGGCACCGACGGCGTCGAGGCCACACGCCGACTGAAAACCGAGCGTCCGGCCACGGCCGTGGTGGTCCTCACCACCTATACCGACGACGACTCCATCCTCGCCGCACTCGAAGCCGGCGCCACCGGCTACCTGACAAAGAACGCCTCCGCCGCGGACATCCACCGCGCCATCGAGGCCGCCGCCAGCGGCCATACCATGCTCGACCCGCTCGCCGCCGCCCGCCTGATCCACGCAAGCCGCCGCACCGACCCGGAACACACCGCGAAGAACGCAGCCCTCCCCGACGGCCTCACCGAACGCGAGGCCCAGGTACTCGGCCTGATCGCACAGGGCCTGTCCAACGCGGAAATCGCCGCCAGGCTGTACCTGAGCCGCTCCACGGTGAAGACCCACATCCATCAGATCTTCGCCAAGACCGGCAGCCGCGACCGGCCACAGGCCATCGTGTACGCACACCGGCACGGGATCCGCGCCGAGGAGGATCCAACCCAGCTGAACGGGTGACGGGCCGGGCCCTTCAGAGCTTCAAGACCAACCCATGGCCCCCTGCGGCAGCTTCGCCCGTCCGGGAGGCATTTCGCCGGGTTCTTCGGGCCGCGGCGGCGAGGGTGCGCCCGCCCCAGCGGACATCCTTCTCGCTGCGGATGCGGGCACGTTCGCGACGCTGAGCGTCGGGCCGTTCTCCTACCGGTCAGGAGCGCACCGGCTCATCCCCGGCGCGGGGCGAAGCCCTGGCGCAGTCCCACCCTGGATGAACCCACCCCAGGGTGGAGGGGACTCTCCCAGGTGGAGAAGTCCTCCCGCTCAGGGTGGAGACGGAGTTCCACCCTGGCTCCACCCGTGGGTTGAAGTGCTGAGGCCGCTGCGAGCGGATGCTCTTACACATGACGACCACCGACTGGATCATCGACATCGCGCTCCTCCTCATCGTCTTCCGGCAGATGCGCGAGGAGCGGCTCACCGCCCGC
Organism: Streptomyces sp. ICBB 8177; assembly: GCF_003144095.1. GTDB lineage: Bacteria > Actinomycetota > Actinomycetes > Streptomycetales > Streptomycetaceae > Streptantibioticus_D. The sequence goes on from NZ_NSKH01000018.1 coordinate 240,982, forward strand.
ACGATCCTGCTGCCCCTCGGCATCATCGGCTGGGCTGCCACCACCTACCTGCACCACATACCGACCGCGGGCAACGACCTCGTGCTGGCCGTCGTGTTCGCCGGCGTCGGCGTCGCCTTCGGGCTCTTCGGCGGGCTGCTCACCCACGTGCGGTACGCCGGCGGCCACGTGCGGATCAAGGCCTCCCTCAGCGCCGCCGCCCTGTGGGTGATCAGCATGGGGTTCCGGCTGGGCTTCGCCGTGTGGTCCTCGCACCCGTCCGGCGGTGCCCACGTCGCCCACTTCTCCGCCACGCACGACATCACCACCGCGCAGGCGTGGGTGGTGGCCCTGATACTCATGGCCTTCGGCGAGGTCGTCGTCCGCCTCGGCACGATCGTCGTACGCGGCCAGCTGCTCCTCGCCCGGGCCAACCGCAAGCAGTCTGCCTCCCCCGTCCCTGCGCCCCGCCCCGGCGCCTACGTCTGACGAACGGCACGCCCGGCGCGGCGCGGCGCAAGGACGGTCCCCCACGGACCGGACACGCCCACAGCAGGTCCGGTCCCCGCGTGGGCGCCGGGCCTCGTGCCGTTCGGCCGGCGGGCGGCGGGCCCGCGGCCAGCGGCCAGCGGCCAGACCTGACCGCCGCCGACGGAGCCACCCGGGCGCCGACGACAGCGGGGGAACGACAGCGGCAGCCATCAACGGCGAGCGCCGACCGAAGACGCGCGCCTCCCGCCCGCCTCGCACCCGACGAGAATGGCGACACCGGCACGGCACCGGGACCTCCACCGGCGCCGAAGGCGAAACGGAGCACGACATGGTGAGCACATGGCTGGGGACCGGCCCGGCGCGGCGGCGTACGTTCGACCGCCGTGACCTGGTCGGGGCGACGGCCATGGTGATCTGCGTGGCGGTGTCGGTGGTCGCCGCCCACGGGGTCGCCGTCAAGGTGGTCGTCGGTGTCCTGGGGGCCTCCGCCGAACTCGGCCTGCTGCTGAACCGCCGCTTCCTGCCGCCCCGCGTGGCCGTCCTCGGCGTGGCGCTGACCATCGGCGCCGGCTACGCCATCACCCTTCTGGCGCCGAACGGCCTGGGCGAGGTCCCGGTGCTGGCCGGCGCCGCCGTCCTGCCGATGGCCGTTCCCCCCGGCCCGGTGCGCAACGCGTGCGTGGCCGTGGCCGCGGTCGCCTTCGGGGTCACGATCGCGGTGATCTCCCGCAGCCCGGCCGGACTGCTGGCGGGCGTCGGTGCCTGGTTCATCTCCGACCGCTCGATAGAGCACGCCGCCCTGCAGGCCGAACGCGACCGCGCCGTCGCGCTGCTGGCCGAGGTCGAGGCGTCCCGGCAGGCGTTGCAGGAGGCGGCGGCCGTCGAGGAACGCGGCCGGATCGCCCGGGAGATGCACGACGTGCTGGCGCACAGCCTCGCCGGGCTGTCGGTGCAGTTGCAGGCGGTGCGGGTGATCGCCGCCCGGGAGAGCGCCCCGCCGGCGCTGACCGAACCGCTCGACCGGGCCGCCGAGTTGGCCCGCGACGGTGTGCAGGAGGCGCGGGCCGCGGTGGGCGCGCTGCGGGCCGCGCCGCGACGGGGGGTGGACGATCTCGGGAGCCTGGTCGGCGGCTTCCCCGGTGAGGCACGGCTGCGGGTCACGGGCCGGGCGGGACGGCTCTCGCCCGAGGCGGGCCACGCGATGTACCGGGCGGTGCAGGAGGCCATGACGAACGCGGCCCGCTACGCGACCGGCAGTCCCATCGAGGTCGACGTGGCGTGGGAGGGCCGCACGGCGCGGGTCACCGTCCGGGACCACGGGCTGCCCGCAGGCCGGGGCCCCTCGGGCGTGCAGGGCAGCGGTACCGGGTTGCGCAGCATGGCCGAGCGGCTCGAGGCGGCCGGGGGCTCGCTGGACGCGGGACCCGCGCCCACGGGCCCGGGCTGGCGGATCGTGGTGGAGTTGCCGGTGGCGGAGGCGCCGGAGGCCCACGGCACCGCGGGTGGGGCCGCCGCGGGCCGCCCGACGGCGCCTTCCGGCGAAAGCACGACCGCGCCTTCCGGCGGAAGCACGACCGCGCGGGAGAACGGCGGCGGGGAGGCGAGGGCGTGAGAGGATCGGCGCGCCGAGGGGCGCCCAGGATCTGCGGAAGGGCGGACGTGTGACGATTCGGGTGCTGGTCGCCGACGACCAGGCGGTGGTACGGGACGGCGTCGTGCTGCTGCTGTCCTCCGCCGACGACATCGAGGTGGTCGGCCAGGCCGGAGACGGTCACGAGGCCGTGCGGCTCGCCGTCGAGCAGCGGCCCGACGTCGCGCTGGTCGACCTGCGCATGCCCGGGCTCGACGGCGCGCAGGTGACGGCGGAGGTGCTCGGCGCGGACCTCGGGGTGCGGGTGCTGATCCTGACGACGTACGCCGACGACGACGCGGTGATACCGGCGCTGCGGGCGGGCGCGGTGGGCTACCTGACCAAGGACGTCACCGGTGAGGCGCTGCTGGCCGCGGTACGCGACGTGGCCGCCGACCGCACGGTCCTGGACCCGGCGGTCCAGCGTCGCCTGGTCCAACTGGTCGTCAGCGAACCGGAACCGCGCCCCGCCGCCCATGCCACCGCCGCTTCCACCCCCGCGCCGCCGCCCGAGGCGGAGGGTCTGACGCGGCGGGAGATCGACGTCGTACGGCTCGTGGCGGGCGGCCTCAACAACCGCCAGGTCGCACGGGAGTTGGTACTCAGCCAGGCCACCGTGAAGACGCACCTCAACCACATCCTGGCCAAGCTGGCCCTGGAGGACCGGGGCGCGCTGATCGCCTGGGCGTGGCGCTATGGCCTGGTCGCGCCCACGGACCACTAGCCGCCGAGGCGAAGTCCCGGGCCGGTCGGCCCGGCCTCACCCCCGACACGCGGGCCCCGGCTCCAGGGCCCGCGGTCAGCCCTCCGCGCGGCCCAGGCCGGAGCCCAGGAGGACCAGGAGGTCGTCGACGGTGCCCTGGTCGGCGGGGTGGCGCAGGGGCGCGCCGAGGATGACGCGGTAGTGGTTGGCGCGGCCCTGTCTGGTGTGCGTCAGGTAGCCACCGCTCTCCAGGTCGACGATGATTTTCTGCACCGCACGCTCGGTGAGCAGGCAGCCCGCGGCGATGTCGCGGATGCGCGCGCCGGGGTTGCGGGCGATGTGGGCCAGCACCCGCGCGTGGTTCGTCAGGAACGTCCAGGTGCCTCGCGCGTCTCGCCTGTCTTCCATGACATCAGATGGTACGAGACTCACGAAGCACAATACACGAACTGTGTTTCATGAATTTGTTGACAGGTTGATTCCCTATGCCCATCATGAAACTGCCCCCGAGCGGGGGGCGACCGCCTTGCCCAGGCCCGGCGCCGCTCCGAAAGCGGCGGAAACCCGACTGGAGAGCACCCCGTGGAACGCCTCACCAAGGATGGCCTCGACGAGCTGACCGCCGTCCTGACGGCGCGGATCGGCGATCCACGGGTCGTGCCGTCCACCACGGACGGTTACTCGTTGCGGCACACCGTCGCCCACGCCATCCACGGCATCGAGGCGTACCTCGACCTGTCCGCCGAGGAGCCGGCGCATCCGCGGCTGGCGCATTCCCGGGCGCAGGCGGAGGAGCTGTGGAGGGTCCTGGAACGCGCCACCGACCTGCTGGCCGGCGAGCCCACGACGCCCGAGCCTCCCGCGGCCTCCGTCGCCCCCCGGCCGGCCATCCCGCCACCCATCGGGCCAACGCCTTCAGAAGGAGTGATCGGCGCCCGCCGCGCCGTACCGGCCCCTGCCGAGGCGCCCGACGACCGCCCCGACGAGCGAGAGAACCGACCGATGACGCAGATCAGCCCCTCCCACATCGACCCGTCCTCGCGCGCCACCCTCACCACCGCTCGCATCGGTTCCGTCCTCGTGCTGCGCCTGGCCGGCGAGCTCGACCTCGCGAGCGGCACGATCCTCGACGAGGCCTCGGCCACCGACGCGTCCATGATCGTCTTCGACCTGTCCCGCCTCGACTTCTGCGACTCCACGGGCCTGAACATCCTGCTGAGGCTGCGCCTCGACGCCGAGCGCCGGGGCATCCCCGTGCACGTGGCGGCGGCCCCCCGCCAAGTGGCCCGCCTGCTGGAGATCACCGGAGCCGCACAGATCTTCCCCATGCACGACAGCGTGGAGACGGCGATGAGCACCTTGAGCGGCGAACAGGGCTGAGAGCCGCCCCCCTCTCGCGAGCGCGTCCCGCTACGCCCCGGTCTCCCGCACGCTGCCCAGCCACAGCACGTCGCGCGCCCTGGTCATCGCGACGAACAGCTGGCTGCGCTCGAGCTCCCGGCGTTCGCGCGCCGCGTCGGACGGCTGGTCCCCGGCATCCGGGACGGCCGTGTCGTACCGGGGCAGGTAAACGCGCTTGAACTCCAGCCCCTTCGCCCGCCGGTAGCTGCCCAGCTTCACGTCCGGCGTGGGATGGCCGTCGTACCGCTCCAGCGGGCACACTCCCACCCCGGCCCGCGTCAGCAGTCGCTGGTAGTGGCCTATCGCCCGCAGCGAAGGGCACAGCACCGCGGAGGACGCCCGCTGTTCCTCGTCGAGTGCGAGCAGTGCCTCGACCAGGGCTTGGTCGTGCTCCCGCGGTGTCCTTCGGTCGACGTGCTCGACCACACCGTCGTGGTGGGTGAGATCGACCTCGCGCTTGCCGGACAGCCGCAAGCCGTCGATCTCCTCGAAGGAGTCCGAGGCGACGACGTCGAGCGCCGCGTCCAGGATCGGCTTCCGATTGCGGTAGTTGGTGCGCAGCACCTGTCCCCGGTCACCACGGATGTCGATACCGGCGTCGGAGAGGCGGAAGCCGCCCGGGTAGACGGCCTGCTGGCCGTCGCCGATCAGCAGCAGGCCGTTGGGGGCCTCGCCGACGAGAGCGTGCAGCAGTTTGACGCCGACCAGGGTGAGGTCCTGGACCTCGTCGACCACGACGGCGGCGTACGGCCGGTCGCCGGTTCGGCGGACTTCCGCCAGCGCGAGGGAGAGCAGGTCGTCGAAGTCGTGCACGCCGCGTTCCTCGCGGATCGCCTCGTACGTCTCGTAGAGCGTCCAGACGGCTTCGCGGTGGACGCGGCGCAGGTTGGTGCGGCGGCGCCTGCGCGGGACGACGGCGTACTGCGCGAACGAGGTGAGGCCGCGGCCCTTGATGACGTGGGCGATCTCCTCCCGCCAGTAGTGGGAGTCCGGGCCGAGTTCCGGCAGCACGGTGTCGCGGCCGGCCCGCTTCCAGGCCAGGCTGAACGCGGTCTCCGCCTTGTCCTTGTGGAGGTTGACCCGCACGCCCTGCCTGCGCAGGTAGTCGGCGGCCCAGGCGTGCACACTGTGGAACTCGACCCGGCTCGCCACCCGCGGTGCCATCGACGCCAGGAACGTCGCCTGGACCCGAGGGAGGTTGCTGGCGAACGTGGCGTACAGGACGCGCCCCGCCGTCCGTTCCGCCAGGTACGCCGCCCGGTGCAGGCCGACGACCGTCTTGCCGGTCCCGGCCGGACCGCTGATCCGCGCGGGCCCGGCCCAGTCGCGGCGCACGAGGGAGAGCTGGTCGGGGTGGAGAAAGGTCATCCACTGCTCGATGGGTGCGCGCATGGCGTCGTCGAGCGCGGCGTCGCGCATGGCATCGAGGTCGAACAGGCCGAGGTTCTCCACCGGTCGCGCAGCCGGGGAGACGGCGGCGGGGACTTCGCGGGAGGCGGTGGGTCCGTTCGCCCTGCCAAGTGCCCGCTTCCGCGTCCCGCTCTCCGTGCCCGTGTCCGTGTCCGTGTCCGTCGGCTCCGGTGCCACGGACGTCCCCTCGTACTCAGGGAAGACCCGTGCGAGATGGGCGGTCATGGCGCGTATCGAGGCGTCCGTGATCCGGGCGCGGCCGCGGAGCAGACGCGGGCCGACCTCGCGTTCGCCGAGAAGGTGGACGCGGCCCAGCGGGATGTCGAGCGTTTTGCCCGCGAAGACCATCAAGGGCTGGACGGCGACCGGTGACATGCCCAGATCCGCGAGGGCGTCCTCAGCGGCGCGTGTCACCGCGAGGAGTTTGCGGACGTGCTCCTCGCGGGACTCCCCGGAGGACCGCAGGACTCCGTCGACGACTTCCGGGTCGGCGCGCCAGTTCTTGACGTCGATGACGAAGACGCCGGCCGGGCCGACGAGCAGCATGTCGACGTTGGCGGCGCGCGTGCCGGGCCAGCGGCGGTCCACCAGCAGACGCCAGCCGCGTTCGGTCAGCACCAAGAGCTGGGCGGCGATCCGGCGCTCACCCTGGTCGGCCCGCTCCCACCGCTCGGCCTCCCGGGTGGCGGCCCGCCACTGCTCCCGAAGTAATCGCTCCTGCCGACGGGCTTCCTGCGCCCGCCGAGCCGCCGACCCTCCCGCCACCACGACGTCCACCCCCTTCACGCCAGATGCCGATCATAGGCCGACACGCGGTCGGCGAGCCGGGTGTCACGGGGAAGGCGCGGCGGCTCAACGCCCAAGAAAGGGAGGGCACTTGCCTGAGCGGACGGGCCACGAGGCCGACAGGACGCAGGGCCCACGGGACGCGTACGTCCTACGTCCCGGCCGGCGCCCGCGGGCCGAGGTCGCTCTGCCCCCACCCCCCGGGCCCGGGTATCGCGGATCACACCACCCCCGTGGAATGACGCGGCCCCCGGCCCGGTTGGGGAGTGTCAGCGCGGCGCGCGTGGTGTGCGTCGTGGACCGGATCGTTCTCGCGAGGAGTACCCGTGACCCTCACCGCCTCCGCCGGCCGTGCCGCAGACGTACTGTCCCGGCCGGTCTCGATCAACGGCCTCCAGGTCGGCAACCGCGTCGTGATGGCCCCGATGACGCGGCAGTTCTCCCCGGGCGGCGTTCCCGGCGAGGACGTGGTCTCGTACTACGCGCGCCGGGCCGCGGCCGGTGTCGGCCTGATCGTCACCGAGGGCACCTACGTGGACCACGCCTCGGCGGGCGACAGCGACCGCGTGCCGCGCTTCCACGGCGAGGAGCAGCTCGCGGGCTGGGCGAAGGTCGCCGAGGCGGTACGGGCCGCGGGCGGCGCGATCATGCCGCAGCTGTGGCACATCGGGATGGTCCGCGCGCCGGGCCGCCCGCCGTTCGCGGACGCCGCCCCGGTCGGGCCGTCGGGCCTGCGCGTGGACGGCACCGAGGGCGAGGGGCGGGCGATGACACGCCAGGACCTCGACGACGTGATCGCCGCGTTCGCCCGGGCTGCCGCCGACGCGGAGCGCATCGGCTTCCACGGAGTCGAACTGCACGGCGCGCACGGCTACCTGATCGACCAGTTCCTGTGGTCGCGCACCAACCGCCGCACCGACGCGTACGGCGGCGACCCGGTCGCCCGCACCCGCTTCGCGGCCGAGGTGGTGGCGGCCGTGCGGGAGGCGGTGTCGCCCTCGTTCCCGGTGGTCTTCCGCTACTCGCAGTGGAAGATGAACGCCTACGACACGCGCCTCGCGGACACCCCGGAGCAGCTGGAGGCCATCCTCGCCCCGCTGTCCGAGGCCGGGGTGGACGCCTTCCACGCCTCGACCCGCCGCTACTGGGACCCGGCCTTCGACGGCTCGGACCTCAACCTGGCGGGCTGGACGAAGAAGCTCACCGGCAAGCCGGTCATCACCGTGGGATCGGTCGGCCTGGACGGGGAGTTCATCCGCACCTTCCAGGGCGAGGGCTCTTCCGTCCGCGCCCTGGACGACCTCCTCGACCGGTTGGAGCGCGACGAGTTCGACCTGGTCGCGGTGGGCCGCGCGCTCCTCCAGGACCCCGAGTGGGCCGCGAAGGTCCTGGCGGGCCGCTTCGAGGACCTGGCGCCGTACGACGTGGCGTCGCTGAAGACGCTGAGCTGAGGCCTCGTCGCGCCGAAGTCGGCCCCCGTGTGACCGCTCATCCCACTTGTCACCGGGGGCCATTGGCATCTGCCGCGTCCCGGTAGCATCGCGAACCGAATCCGTCGGAGGGGGAAGGGGCGGAAGGCATGCCATCGACGAGGCGCGGACTCAGTTACTGGGCGTACGGGGACTACGAGACCCCAGTGGAATCCGGCGTCCCCAGGCCCGGACGGTCGGCAACCGGAAGTGAGGGCCTGCTCTTCGTACCCGCGCACCCGCAGCGGTCAGCCGACGGGAGCGTTGCCACCGGCCACGTGGTCTTCGAGCTGCTCGATGGCCCCGACGGACCGGTCCCTGTGGTTGGGAGGTGCCGCCGTGGCGACCGGTGCCGCCGTGGCCGGGGGCGTGATGCTGGTGACCGTGGGCGTCGACAAGGCGTTCCACGAGCACTGGAGCGAGGACATCCATGACCACGGCGTCCCGGGCGGGATCGCCCACGGCACGGCCGACGTCGCCTCGGGATCGTGCAAGACCGTGTGGGGCGCCATGAAGGGACTGGGCAGTGGCATCGCGAGTGTCTTCTGAACGGCTCGCCCGGAACCGCGTGCTCGGCGTGGAACCACAGCGAGTGCGGGGTCTCGGGACGACCTGGGTCGAGCGGGGCACGGCCTACTGGGTCCGCCGGGGCTGGCTTCTCCTCGTCCGCCTGATCATGGTGCTGGGCATCGCCCTCCTGGCCGGTGCGGGGTGGCGGTGGCTGGTCGGGGCCTCGTGGGCGGCCGGGTGGCGGGGTGCGCTGGACGTCGCGACCGGTCTGATCGTCGTCGTGGGGATGCTGGCCGCCGCCCGGGACGTCCTCACCGCCTACAGGCTGCGGCTGACGCCGCAGGAGTGGCGGGCGCGCAACGCCGAGCGCCGGGCCAGGCACCCGTTCCTGACCGCCCCGGCCGTGGTCAACACGCTCGTCCTGGTGTGCCTCCCGGTCTCCGGGCCGCTTCTCCTCGGCTACCTGGCTGTCTATCTGATCGGCGTCTCGTGCGGGCGTGAACTGCCTGCGGAACGCGGGGCGCGGGCGGATCTCGAACGGCAGGCCGGGATGTCCTGAGCGTCGCGGACCACGCGCGGCCGACGCCGGGGGGCGCTTCCGGCAGGCGCGTTCCGACCGTTCCGGTCGGGTGAACGTTCGGGTGGCTTCGAGTGGGGCGGCGATGGGGGCGTTTACGGTGGTTCGGTGCTGTTCGTTCCCTGGTGGGCCCTCGTCTCGTCCGGGATCGCGCCCGTGGCGCTGGTCGCGGGGTGGTGGGTCGCCGAGGCGCTCCAGGGGCCCGCGTACGACCCCGTGACGCAGACGATCAGCGTGCTGGCGGCGGTGGGGGCTCCCGGGTACTGGGTGATGACCTCGACCCTCGTCACCCTCGGCGTCTGCCACCTGCTGACGGCGCGCGGGCTGCGTCCGGCCGCGCTCGCCGGGCGGCTGACGCTCGCGGGGGGCGGGTTGGCGGCGATCGCGCTCACGCTGGTGCCCGCGCCGGTCAGCGGGGGCTCGCTGCGGCACGGTGCCGTCGTCGTGATCGGGTTCTCGCTGCTCGCCGTGTGGCCGGTGCTGGCGGCGGGCCGCGGCGCGGGCGTGCCGTGGGGGCTCAGGCCCGTACCGGCGGTGCTGGTGAGCGCGCTGATGTGCGCGGGGGCGGGGTGGTTCGTGCTGACGCTGATGGACCACGGCCCGACGGGCGTGGCGGAACGCGTGCTGACGGAGGCGCAGACGCTCTGGCCGCTGATCGTCGTCGTGTCGTGCTCCCGCGGCGGCCCCGCGCACGCGCACGCCACGTCGCGTTCCCCGAAGCAGCCTCAGGGCGACTCCGGGGAACGCGAGGGGTGACCTGCCGTCGCGGACGGGTGCCGCTCAGGCCGCCGCGACTCAGGCCTCCAGGTCCTCCTCGTCCGCGCCCGCGCGACCCGGCTCCGGAGTGACCGTGCGCGCGTTGAGCACGTGGCCGACGAACAGGTCGTACACCACCGCGCCGACCAGGCCGCCGACCAGCGGGCCGACGATCGGGATCCAGAAGTAGTGGTCGAACCACTGGTAGTGGCCGGGCAACGCGATGCTTCCCCAGCCCATGATGTACGTCCACAGCCTCGGCCCGAAGTCACGCGCCGGGTTGATCGCGTACCCGGCGTTGGTGCCGATGCTCAGGCCGATCGCCACGACGACCATGCCGATGAGGAACGGGCCGAGGTTCCCGGCCGGTGCCGTGTTGCGGGTGTCGATCAGCGCGCAGATCAGCATCAGCAGGACAGCGGTGCCGATGATCTGGTCGAGGAACGGACCCCACCACGAGTGCCCGAAGTACTGCGCCGGGAACGTGGCGAAGATGGAGTACGTACTGAGTGACTTGTCTCTGGGCAGCCCCGCCTTCTGGTTGAACGCGTTGATCGCCCAGCTGTACGCGGAGAACACCACCGCCGCGCCCAGGAACGCCCCGACCAGCTGTGCGAGCCAGTAGGGGCCGACCTTCCGCCAGGGGAACCCGCGCCGGGCGGCGAACGCCAGGGTCACCGCCGGATTGAGGTGCGCACCGCTGACGCCACCGGCCACGTAGACACCGAACACCACCGCGAAGCCCCAACCGAAGGCGATGATCAGCCAGTTGGCCGGTCCGAACGCGGTCACCTGCCGCCCGGAGCCGGGAAGGCCGACCACCGCCACGGCCACGGAGCCGGTACCCAGGACGATCAGGGTGAAGGTCCCCAGGAGTTCCGCGAGCAGCTCGCCGCCGAGGCCCTCCCGATAACCACGACGCCGTGGAGTGCTCACTTCCGCCGCTTGTGCCATCACTCCTCCAGACCTCGACAGTCCAGATCAACCCTTTATCTAGGGTTTACCACGGTTCCTGGTGTCCCGCGATGGGAGCAATGCGGGGTGCGGCCTGGTCGGCACTGTGCAAGAGCGCTGGTCAGCGCCGTGGTGAGGGGAACCGGTCAGCGCGTGGGGAGGGAGGAGCCGGTCCGCGTGGGGAGGGAGGAGCCGGTCAGCGCCGTGATGGGGAAAGCCGGTCGGCACCGCGGCAGGGAGGCGGTCCGCGCCGCGGCAGGAGGGCGGCGCGCCGCGTGCCGCACGGACAGCCCCGCCCAGGCGGCCCTACGGGCGGCCCGCCACCTTGCCGGCCGTCCACGCGACGTCGTGCGGTCGCCCCGCCGCGTGGCCCCTCTCACGCCCAGGGGGCGGGCCCGGTGCCGGAGGCCCAGGCGGCGAGGGCGGCCTCGTCGAAGGGCCGGATGCCGACGCGGAGCGCGAAGTCCCTCGCCGGGCCGGTGAAGCGGCTGGTGGTGACGATGGCCGCGAGGTGGGCGCCGTGCGCGTCGCGGTATGTGCCGTTGACCTTCTGGACGTCGCCGCTGCCGACACTGCTCGCGGGCCCGTAGCGCTTGCACTGGACGACGATCCGCCGGCCGTCCGGCGTGGTCGCGATCACGTCGGCCCCGAGGTCCCCGGCTCCGCCGACCACGCGCACGTCGCGGCATCCGTCGCGGGTGCACAGGTAGGCGATGGCCTCTTCGAACTGCCGCGGTGACATGGCGTGGTAGGCGGCGATCTCCCGGGCCCGCACGTCCCGCAGGGCGGCGGCCCGGCGTTGCTCGCGCTGGCGGCGGCGCAGGAAGAGCGTGGTCCCGGCGCCGCCGCCCGCGAGCAGCAGCACGAGGACCACGGGATGCGCCGCGAGCCACGACATGACGAGCAGGACGCCGCCGAGGGCGACGAGCACGCCCAAGGCGATCGGCGACTCACCCCGACGCCGGCGACGCCCAACCCACTTCCTGCGCACGGCAGTTGTCACGACGTACCCCCCGGTGATCGCCTGTGCGTGGGAGCGTAGCCCGCCCGGACCGCTCGGCGTGGGCGGTTACGGGAACGCGACGCGGGCGAACGAAGCGGCTCCCCCGGCGCCCCCGCTCCTGCGTTACGCGGGGCTCGCCCCTACTGCCCGCTGCTCAGCGGCGCTTGAAGACCCTCACCGGGTGCCCCGGTTTCCACAGGTGGATGACGAGGAGTTGGTTCTCCTCGTCGACCGTGGTCAGAACCGCTTCCGTCAGCGTCAGGCGGAAGGCGTGGAAGTCGCCGGGGGGTTCCTTGCCTGTGGCCGTCGCGCGCTTCTCGGCGGGGTCGAGGACCTCAACCGCCACACCCGCCACCTTGGCGTCGCCGTCGGACGACGGATGCGCGTGGATCGCGCAGCGGCCGTCCCGGCGCAGGTCGCGCGCCTTCATCGCGTTCAGCATCGAGCCGAACGTCAACCCGCCCCCGGTGAAGTCGACTTCGCTGCCACTGACCCGGGGCGAGCCGTCCTCGCGGATCGTCGCGAGCACATGCGTCTCATGGGCCTCGAACCTCGCCCTGACCTCGGCGGCCAGGTCGGGCGCCTCCTGCTCGAACGTCTTCCACGTCGCCATCCGCCCAGCATCGCACCCGGGTCGGACACGCGCGTCCGCGTTTCGCGCCTCAGCGGTCCAGCAGGGCGCGCTCCCAGTGCTGGGTGTCGGCGTACTCGCGCATCGCCGTGATGCGGCCGTCACGCACCACGAAGACACCGGTGTTCTTCTCGTTGTACGCCCTGCCGGTCTTCCCCGTCGCCCACGAGTCCCACTCGACGAGCACCTGCTCGCCCTCGCCGAAGACGTTGGTGACCCGCAGGCCGATCTCCCGGGTCTCGTCGAGATGGGCGAACGCCGTGGCGAGGAAGCCGTCGATCACCTGGTCGCGGCCCTCCCACAAACCGGAGACGGGCAGGTCACCGCCGTACCAGCACGTCCCGTCCTCGGCCCAGGAGTTGACGACCGCCTCCTGGTCGCCGTCCCGCAGCGCGGCGAAGTAGCGCAGGACCACCTGCTTCGGGTCGTCGCCGGTGGTGCCGTGGTCCGCTTCCGCCGCTGCCGATGCCGCCTTCGTGGTCATGTCCGCTCCCGCTGCCGTCGTTCCCGGGAGGTCCGCCCTCCCTGACGTCCTCCAGTCAACTCGCCTCCCTCGCACCGGCCAACGCCCATCCGCGAACCGCTGCCATCATCCGGAGTGATCGACGCACGGGTCTTGTCTCTTCACGCGACCGGCGGGACCATCCGCTGCCATGCCCCTGCCACTGCGCACATCGCGTCCGCGAACGCGCCTGCCACGCGCCCGCGCCGCCCTCCTCCTCGCCACCGCCTTCCTCGCCACGACCGCGGCGCCGCTCCCGACCGCCTCCGCCGCGCAGGCCTCCGCCGCGCAGGCCTCCGTCTCGCCCCCTCGCCTCACCGACGCCCTCGGGCGCGTTCTCCAGCTGCGCGGGCTCAACCTCGGCAAGGACGACACCGTCACCGCCGCCCGCCTCGCGCAGGTCGCCCGCTCCGGGTTCGACCTCGTACGGCTGGACGTCCAGTGGTCGAAGGTGGAGTCCGCGCCGGGGCGGTTCGACACCGGCTACCTGCGCTACCTCGACCGCGTCCTCGGCTGGGCCGACCGCGACGGGCTGCGCGTCCTCGTCGACTGGCACCAGGACGTCTTCGGGCCCGCGTTCGGCTTCGACGGCGCCCCCGCGTGGGCGACCAGGACCGACGGGCTGCCGTTCGCCCCGGACCCGTCGGGCGACTGGTTCGACGACTACTTCCAGCCCGCCGTGCAGGCCGCCTTCCGCCACCTCTACGACGACGCCGACCTGCGCGCCGCCCAGGCCGCCGCGTACACGAGGGTCGCAAGGACCCTGCGCGGGCACCGCTCGCTCCTGGGGTACGACCTGTTCAACGAGCCGTTCGGCCCGGTCCCCGACCCCGACGACCTGCCGGCCGCCTCCGCCGCGCTGGAACGCGGGCGGCTCGCGGCGATGTACCGGCGGCTGATCGGCGCGGTGCGCGCCGCCGACCCGGACGCCTGGCTGTTCGTCGAGCCCACCGTCCTCGTCGGCCAGGGCGTGCCCACCCAGCTGCCCGGCTTCCGCGATCCACGCTCCGGCGCGCCCAGGATCGGCTACGCGCCGCACTCCTACGACACCTCCGTCGAGGACGGCGCCGACTGGAACCCGCAGGACGGCTTCATCACCGCCTACGAGAACGCCGTCCGCGCCTACCCGGTCGCCCACCGCATGCCGGTGCTGGTCGGCGAGTGGGGTCCGCCGCAGGCCGTCACGCCGGGCAACGCCGAGCTGGTGCGGCGTCAGGTGGCCTCCATGGCGGGCTTCGCCACCGGATGGGCGATGTGGTACGACTGCGCGGCGCCGGACGGCGGCGGCTACTGCGCCTACACGCCGGACGGCGCGCCCGCGCCGGGCAGGGCCCCGGCCTTCGCGCCGTACGCGCGGGCGGTCGCGGGGACGCCGGACACCGAGTCGTACGACCCGGGCAGCGGCACGTACACCCTGACCCTGACGGCGAACGCTGTCAGCCGCCGCGCCCCGACCGTCCTCAGCACCCCCGCGACCGCCTGGCCCACGGCCCCGCGCATCACGGTGAGCGGTGCGCCGCGCGCCGAAGTGCGGTCCGGCGGCGGCCAGTCGCTGATCACGCTGCGCGGGGTGCGGGACGGGACCCGGGTGACGGTGACGGTCCGCCCGCGCGGGTGAGCCCGCGGGCAGGGTGGACGCCCGCCGCTTACGCTGGGCCCAGGGGGCCGCTGGAGCGACGACGGGAGCGGGACAGGGATGGCCACCTCCCCCGGGGCCGGGGCCGGGCGCCTTCGGGCGTGGCTGCTGGAAGGGCTGGCCGACATGGCCAGGAACCAGCAGGGCCCGCACGCCGTGCCGCAGCCCGCCCACAAGGGCCAGCGGTGGTGGCGCGTGATGTGCCTGACCGGTGTGGACTACTTCTCCACCCTGGGCTACCAGCCGGGCATCGCCGCGCTCGCGGCCGGGCTGCTGTCTCCGGTGGCGACGATCGTGCTGGTCGTCGTGACGCTGGCGGGCGCGCTGCCGGTCTACCGCCGGGTGGCCGTGGAGAGCCCGCACGGCGAGGGCTCGATCGCGATGCTGGAGCGGCTGCTGTCGTTCTGGCAGGGGAAGCTGTTCGTGCTGGCGCTGCTGGGGTTCGCCGCGACCGACTTCCTGATCACCATCACCCTGTCGGCCGCCGACGCCGCGACCCACCTGGTGGAGAACCCGCACTTCACCAACGCCCTGCACGGCGAGCAGATGCTCATCACCCTCGTGCTGATCGCGCTGCTCGGCGCGGTCTTCCTCAAGGGCTTCCTGGAGGCCATCGGCGTCGCCGTCGTCCTGGTCGGCGTCTACCTCGCGCTCAACGTCGTCGTGGTCGGGGACGGCCTGTGGCACGTCATCACCGCGGCCCACCTGGTCACCGACTGGACGCACGGCCTGACCGCCGCGCACGGCAACGTCGCCGCGATGATCGGCGTCTCCCTGGTGATCTTCCCGAAGCTGGCGCTGGGCATGTCCGGCTTCGAGACCGGCGTGGCGGTGATGCCGCACGTCAAGGGCGATCCCAGCGACACCGAGGAACGCCCGACCGGCCGCATCCGCGACACCCGCAAGCTGCTGACCACGGCCGCGGCGATCATGAGCGCCTTCCTGATCGTCACCAGCTTCATCACCACCGTGCTGATCCCGCAGTCCGAGTTCAAGCCGGGCGGCCCCGCCAACGGCCGCGCGCTGGCCTACCTCGCGCACCAGAACCTCGGCTCGCCCTTCGGCACGGTCTACGACTTCTCCACCATCGCCATCCTGTGGTTCGCCGGCGCCTCGGCGATGGCCGGGCTGCTCAACCTGATGCCGCGCTACCTGCCGCGTTACGGCATGGCACCGCAGTGGGCGCGGGCGGTGCGGCCGATGGTGCTGGTCTTCACGCTCGTCGCGTTCCTGGTCACCTGGCTGTTCGACGCCAGCGTGGACAAGCAGGGCGGCGCGTACGCCACCGGTGTGCTGGTGCTGATGAGCTCGGCGGCGATCGCGGTCACCATCGCCGCCCGCAAGGCGGGGCAGCGGCGGTGGACGGCCGGTTTCGCGGTGATCGCGCTGGTCTTCCTCTACACCACGGTCGTCAACGTCGCCGAGCGCCCGGACGGTGTGAAGATCGGTGCCTGCTTCATCGCCGGGATCATCCTGGTCTCGCTGCTGTCCCGGCTGGCCCGCGCCTTCGAACTGCGGGTCACGGGCGTCGACATGGACGACATGGCGCAGCGCTTCGTGCGGGACGCGGCCAGCCGCGACATCCGCTTCATCGCCAACGAGCCGGGCGCGCGGGACGCCGCCGAGTACCGCGACAAGCTGCGCCAGATCCGGGACGACAACGACCTGCCCGGAGCCGACGACCTGATCTTCGTCGAGGTGACCGTCACCGACCCCTCGGAGTTCGAGGCGGCGCTCGTGGTGCGCGGGCAGGTGCTGCACGGGCGCTACCGGGTGCTGTCGCTGGAGAGCGCGTCGATCGCCAACTCGCTGGCCGCGCTGCTGCTGCACGTACGGGACGAGACCGGCCGGGTGCCGCACATCTACTTCGAGTGGACCGAGGGCGGCCCGTTCCGCAACTTCCTGCGCTTCTTCCTCTTCGGATACGGCGAGGTCGCGCCGGTGACCCGGGAGGTGCTGCGCGAGGCGGAACCGGACCGCGCCAGGCGGCCACGCGTCCATGTCGGATGACGTCGGGTGACCCCGGTGAACGGGCGGTCCGCACGAGGGGTGAGGGGCGCGTCAAGACGATGGCCGTACGCGTCAGGAGCGCGTCAACGCGGCCGTCCGCGCCGGGCCGCCGGGCCTAGCGTCAGCGGTATGCGATGCGCGTGCGGCCTCCCCCGGCACGCTGCCCGGACCGTCGTCGTCCACGACGGGCAGTGGGCCGGCGCGCTGCGCACCGCACTGGCCGTGGCGGTGGGCGAGCTCGCGGCGGCGCTCGCGCTGGACGCCGCCGCGGGCACCCTCACCCCGGCACGCGCCGCGCTGTGGACGGCGCTCGCGGTCGCGCTGTTCGCGGTGGTCTGCCCCGCCCGCACCAGTTGCGCGCACGGCGTGCTCACGGTGCGCGGGCCGGGACGCGGGCGGCGGGTGCGGCTGGACCGGCTGGTGCGGGTCAGGATCGACGGCGTGGTCGAGCGGACGCTGACGCTGGTCGACGCGGACGGCCGCTCGGCACGCCTCGACCCCGCGGTGCTCGTCGCCAACCCGCTGCTGTGGCACGAAATCGACCACGGCGCCCGCCTGGCGCGCGCCGCGGGCCTGCTCACCGACGGCGACCCGCGCACCCGTGAGGCGCTGCGGTGGCTCGGCGGCGAGATCGACGACCGGATCGCGCGGGAACTGCTGGAGGCGGGCGGCCTGCGCTGAGCCGCCGCGCCCGGCCCCGCGGCGAACGCGGCGCGGGCGGGCGGCCCGGACTCAGTCCACCGCGCCCGCGGTCTCCTCGGAACCGGCGGGCAGCAGCGCGTACGTGGGGTTGGCCATCGACAGGTAGCCGTCCGTCGCTCCGACCATGCCGTCGGCGCGCAGTTCGGTGCCCGCCTCGATGCCCGGGACCGAGCGGCGCCCGTAGAAGACCAGGACCACGCCGCCGGTCTCGTCGTACAGCTCGCACTCCAGCCGGGGCGAGCCGGACACCGGCGTCACCTGCACCGACCGCACCCGGCCGCGTACGACGGCCCGGTGCCGCCAGGCCAGTTCCCCGATCGCGGTCGTCCCGTCCGCACGGCCGGCCGGCGGCACGGCGGGCGGTTCGGCGTGGGTCAGCAGGGCGGACGCGGCACGGCGCACGGCGGGGTGCCGGTTGCCCTCGGCGGGCGCCGTGTTCTCCCCCGTGCGCTCCGGGCCGCGCCGTACGCCCGCGACCTCCTCGGCCTCCTCGATGGCGGTGGCCACGTCGAACGGCACGATGGTGGCCGCCACGTGCGGCAGTCCGCTCACGGCCTGGGCGATCGAGTCGCCGAAGCGGCTGTGCAGCAGGCGGCCGACGACCGGGCCGTAGGTGCGGCGCGGGATCAGCAGCGTCACCTCGGTGTCGCCCTCGGCGACCGTGCGGGCGGCGAGTTCGGCGGCGGCCCGGCGGATGCGGCGGTCCGGGCACTCGATGATCTCCAGGGAGACGTCGGCGGCCCGGCTGGCCTCCCACTCGGCGCGCAGCCGCTCCGCGTTGTGGTCGTCGACCATGAAGTACACCGCGCGCAGTTCGGTCGGGCGCAGGGCGTGGGCGTAGCGCAGGGCCTTGATGACGGCCAGGTCGAGCCGGTCGACAAGCACGTAGACGACGCTGCGGGTCCAGGTGGGCACCGAGGAGGCGGCGGGCGCGGCGCGCAGCACCTCGCTCTCGGCCCGGTAGCGGCTGTTGGTGCGGATCAGCGCGGCGACGCCGATGGGGAAGATGACGACGACCAGCCAGGCGCCCTCGGTGAACTTGGTGATGGCGAAGATCAGCACGACCGCGCCCGACGCGATCGCCGCGGCGCCGTTGATGACCAGCCGCGCGGTGCGGTGCCTCTCGCGGCGGTTCCAGTGATAGCGGAACAGGCCGGAGGCGGCCATCACGAAGCCGGTGAAGACGCCGATCGCGTAGAGCGAGACGAGCTTGGTGAGGTTGCCGCCGGTCGCGATGAGCAGCGCCAGCGACACCACGGTCAGCACGATGATGCCGTTGGAGAACGCCAGCCGGTGGCCGCGGATGGTCAGCTGCCGGGGCAGGAAGGAGTCCTCGGCGACGAAACTGGCCAGGAACGGGAAGCCGTTGAACGAGGTGTTGCCGCCGGTGTAGAGGATGAGCGCGGTCGCGATCTGCACGAACGCGAACATCACGTTGCCGAACCCGCTCTGGCCGAAGACCAGGTGGGCCTCCTGGGCGAGCACGGTCGGGCTGCCCGAGGAGTACGGCATGGCGTGGGTCTGCCAGGCCAGCGTGGAGACGCCCAGCACCAGCACGCCGAGGATGCAGCTCATCACGACCAGCGTGCGGCGGGCGTTGGGACCCTGCGGGCTCTTGAACGCGCTGACGCCGTTGGAGATCGCCTCCAGGCCGGTCAGCGAGGAGCCGCCGTTGGCGAAGGCCCGCATCATGATGAAGACCGAGGCGCCCATCAGCAGGCCGCCGCCGGGGTGGCCCAGTCCGATGGTGCCGGGCGCGTGCAACTGGGCGTCGGTGAGCCGGGGCAGGTCTCCGAGCGCCAGCCGGACCAGGCCGACCACCACGGTCAGCCCGGTGGCCAGCACGAACAGGTAGGTCGGCACCGAGAACGCCCGGCCCGCCTCGCGGATGCCACGCAGGTTGCCGTAGCACAGCAGGCACACCACGCCGACGGTGATCCACAGCTTGTCGTGGTCGATGTCGACGTGCAGCAGCAGCTGGAGCATCGAGGCGACCGCGTCGGTGCCGGCCGCGGTCTGCACGGCGACCGTGACGATGTAGTCGATGAGCAGTGCGACCGCGGCGATCTGGGCTATTCGGGGCCCGAAGTTCTCCCGCGCCACGATGTAGGAGCCGCCGGCCTTGGTGTACGTCATCACGACGTCCCGGTAGGCCAGCGTCAGCAGGAGCAGCAGCGCCAGGATGACGCCGGTGACCGGCATGACCAGGGCGAACCCGGCGACGCCGACGTACGGCAGCAGCTGGGTGAGCATCTGCTCGGTGCCGTACGCGCTGGAGCTGATGCAGTCGGGGGCCAGCACGCCGAGGGCGATGGGCTTGGACAGCTTCTCGTTGTGCAGCTCCGAGGTGACCAGCGGCGGACCGAGGAAGGTCTTCTTCAGCCGGTAGCCGAGGCTCTCGGGGAGATCGACGGCAGGGGACAGCGCCTCGGGGCGCTGGGCGGCGGTGTCGGCCGACTGGGTCGGCGTCGCGGTTGCCATGAGGGTTCCGTTTCGGCTGAGCAAGGTCCGTTGGAGGTTTCTTAACGCAGCCCGAACCCCCGAATCGGACGTTTCACGTGAAACCGCAGCCGGTCTTAACGCCCTCTTGTCGCCGGAAAGCGGTCCGAACAGGAAAAAGAGACGGCCGCCACACACCGGGCGTGTGGCGGCCGTCGACACGGAGGGGGTGCGGGGCCGGTCGGACCGGCGGGCGCCGGCTGCAAAGACGATCAGCGACTGGAAGGGCACCTCACCGGCTGGCTCACCAGCGGTTCACCAAGGGTGACGTTCCCCGGCAGAAGTTGACGGACCGGACCCCGCACTCAACATGCTGGAGCAGCGGAGTAGTAATTGCAAGTAGTGCGCAATAGTGTGGCGGGGGCGTACGAACGCCACCGCATCGATCGCACGCTGAACGTTGAAAGGGGCTGTGTCCCGCATGGGCACGTACTCGCTTCCCGACCTGCCGTACGACTACGCCGCGCTGGAGCCGGCGATCACCGGGCAGATCCTGGAGCTGCACCACGCCAAGCACCACGCCGCCTACGTCAAGGGCGCCAACGACACGCTGGAGCAGATCGCCGAGGTCCGCGACAAGGACCGGATCACCCCCACCGGGCTGGTCGGCCTGGAGAAGACCTACGCCTTCAACCTCTCCGGCCACGTGCTGCACTCGATCTTCTGGCAGAACCTCTCCCCCGACGGCGGCGACCGCCCCGACGGCCCGCTGGCCGACGCCATCGACGAACACCTCGGCGGCTTCGAGGCGTTCAGGAAGCAGCTCACCGTGGCCACCTCCTCCGTGCAGGGCTCCGGCTGGGGCGTGCTCGCCTGGGAACCGCTGGGCAAGCGGCTGATCGTCGAGCAGGTCTACGACCACCACGGCAACGTCGGCCAGAACACCACCCCGCTGCTGGTCTTCGACGCCTGGGAGCACGCGTACTACCTCCAGTACAAGAACGTGCGCCCCGACTACGTGACCAAGCTGTGGGACCTCGTCAACTGGACGGACGTCTCCGACCGCTTCGCCAAGGCCACCGCGGCCTCCGCCGCCGCCTGATTCCGGGCACCCTGGCACGGCCCGGCCGCAGCCGCCCCACCGGGGCCACGGCCGGGCCGTCGTCGTGCGGCAACCGTCAGGCCAGTAGAGTCACGGACCGGCGACCCCAGGGAGGCATTGAGTTGACGGTCCACTTCATCGGCGCGGGACCGGGCGCCGCCGACCTGATCACCGTGCGCGGGCAGCGGCTGCTGGGCAGCTGCCGGGTCTGCCTGTACGCGGGCAGCCTGGTCCCGCGTGAACTGCTCGACGCCTGCCCGCCGGACGCCCGCCTGGTCGACACCGCGCGGATGACGCTGGAGGAGATCACCGAAGAACTGGTCGCCGCGCACCGCGCGGGGCACGACGTGGCGCGGCTGCACTCCGGCGACCCCTCGGTCTACAGCGCGGTCGCCGAGCAGATGCGGCGGCTGGACGCGGCGGGCGTGCCGTACGAGGTCGTGCCCGGCGTGCCCGCGTTCGCCGCCGCCGCGGCCACCCTGAAGCGTGAGCTGACCGTGCCCACGGTCGGCCAGACCGTCATCCTGACCCGGGTCGCCGAGCGGGCCACCGCCATGCCGGACGGCGAGGACCTGGCCACGCTGGGCCGCAGCCGCGCGCTGCTCGTCGTCCACCTCGCGGCCCGCCACGCCGACCGTGTAGTCGCCGAACTGCTGCCGCACTACGGGCCCGACTGCCCGGCGGCGGTCGTGGCGTTCGCCAGCAGGCCGGACGAGGTCGTGCTGCGCGGGCCGCTGGAGGGCATCGCGCGGCAGCTGAAGGACGCGGGCATCACACGGACCGCGGTCATCATGGTCGGGGCGACGCTGGGCGCCGAGCAGTTCGGCGACAGCTATCTGTACTCGGCGGGACGCGACCGCTGCCAGGTGCCGGAGGCGTAGCGGCGGGGCGGCGGCGCCGGAGCCGGAGGCCTGATGGCGGGGCGGGGGTGCCGGGGCGGCTCGCAGGGATCGGTGACGGCGTCAGCGGTTCGCCAGCGGGTCCGCGCGGCCGACGACCGTTCCCGCGCGGTCGACGCAGATGACGTCCACCGCGACCGGTGCCTCGCGCAGGACGTCCAGCGCGGCGGTCCTGGCCGCCCGGGCCACCAGGTCGCCCAGCGGCACGCCCCGCGCGGCGCACGACTGGAGCGCCTCCAGCGCCGTGTTGGCGCCGGCGACGGCGGCCGCCAGCGCCTCGTCCGCACCGCCGAGGCGGGCCAGGTCCGCCAGGAACGCCTTGTCCACCTGCGAACGCGAGGAGTGGAGGTCGAGATGGCCCGCGGCCAGCTTGGACAGCTTGGCGAAGCCGCCGCAGACGGTCAGCCGGGGCACCGGGTGCCTGCGCAGGTACTTCAGCACCGCGCCGGCGAAGTCGCCCATGTCCAGCAGCGCGTCCTGCGGCAGCCCGTGCACCTCGACCGCGACGCGTTCCGAGGTGGACCCGGTGCAGCCCGCGACATGGGTGCGCCCGGCCGCGCGCGCCACGTCCACCCCGCGCCGGATCGAGTCGATCCACGCCGAGCACGAGTACGGCACGACGACGCCGGTGGTGCCCAGGATGGACAGGCCGCCCAGGATGCCCAGGCGCGGGTTCCAGGTGGAGCGCGCGATCTGTTCGCCGCCGTCCACCGCGACCTCGACCACCACGTCACCGGTGCCGCCGTGCGCCGCGGCGACCTCGGCGACGTGCTCGCGCATCAGCCGCCGGGGCACCGGGTTGATCGCGGGCTCGCCGACGTCCAGCGGCAGGCCCGGCTTGGTGACCGTGCCCACGCCGGGACCGGCGCGGAAGACGACCCCGCGGCCGGGCGCGCCGTGGGTGACGGTCACCCGGACCAGCGCGCCGTGGGTGACGTCCGGGTCGTCGCCCGCGTCCTTGACCACGCCCGCCGTCGCCCGTCCGTCGGCAAGTCGCTCGACGGCGAGCGCGAACGCGGGACGCTGACCGCGCGGCAGCGTGATCGTCACCGGATCGGGGAAGCCGCCGGTCAGCAGCGCGGTGTACGCGGCGGTGGTGGCCGCGGTCGCGCAGGCGCCGGTCGTCCAGCCGGGGCGCAGGCCGGTGTGCTTCAGCTGCGCGACCCGGCCGCCCGACGCCTGAGCGGTCGACTTCTCGTACGCCTCAGCCATGGGAGGGCCCGATGACCGTACGGCACCTGCTGATCCTCGGCGGCACCACCGAGGCCCGCCGCCTCGCCGCCGCGCTGCACGGCGACCCCGCGCTGCGCGTCACCAGCTCGCTCGCCGGACGCGTCGCGCGGCCCTCACTGCCGCCGGGCGAGGTGCGGGTGGGCGGCTTCGGCGGGGTGGACGGGCTGGCGCGGTGGCTGCGTGAACACGAGGCGGACGCGGTCATCGACGCCACCCATCCCTTCGCCCGGCGGATCAGTTTCAACGCGGCGCGGGCCGCCGCCGCCACCCATGTTCCCCTGCTCGCCCTGCGCCGTCCCGGCTGGGTGGCCGCGCAGGGCGACCGCTGGCACGACGCCGCCTCGCTGGAGGAGGCGGCGGCGCTGCTGCCCCGGCTGGGCCGCCGGGTCTTCCTCACCACCGGCCGCCTGGGCCTGGCCGCCTTCGCCGGGCCCGAGCTGCGCGGCCTGTCGTTCCTCGTACGCTCAGTCGACGCGCCGCAGCCGCCGCACCCGGAGCGGATGACCGTCGTGCTGGACCGGGGCCCGTTCACCCTGGAGGGGGAATGGGCGCTGCTGCGCGAGCACCGGATCGACGTGCTGGTCACCAAGGACAGCGGGGGCGACGCCACGGCCGCCAAACTGACGGCCGCCCGCGAGGCCGGCGTCCCCGTGGTCGTGGTGCGCCGCCCGCCGGTGCCGGAGGGCGTCGCGGTCGCCACCGACGTGCCGGGGGCGCTCGCCTGGCTGGCGGAGCGCCGGGCCGGCCGCCTCACGTAGCCGCGCGGCGCGGATCAGTCCGGATAGCGGCGCGAGGTCCACGCCACCGTCGTGCCGTCGCCGCGTTCCGCCACGTGGGTCTGCGACGAGCCGATCAGCAGCACGCAGCGCATGTCCACCGTCGCCGGGTCCAGCGCGGCCAGCGTGGTGATCCGCACCGCCTGCTCCGGGCCGCCGACGTCGCGCGCGACGACGACCGGGGTGCCCGGCGAACGCCGCTCAAGCAGCACCTTCAGCGCGGTCTCCAGCTGCGTCCTGCGGCTGTTGGACGCCGGGTTGTAGAGGGCGAGCACCAGGTCGGCCTCGGACGTGGCCCGCAGCCGCGCCTCGATGATCCGCCACGGCTTGAGGCGGTCGGAGAGCGAGACCACGGCGAAGTCGTGGCCCAGCGGCGCGCCCGCGAGCGCGGCGGCGGACTGGGCGGCGGTGATGCCGGGCACGACGCGGACCGCGACGTCCTTGTACGGCTCGGCGCAGGCGGCCTCCAGTACGGCGGTCGCCATCGCGAACACGCCCGGGTCGCCGGAGGAGACCACCGCGACCCGCCGACCGCGCCGGGCCAACTCCAGCGCGAACTCGGCCCGTTCGGCCTCGACGCGGTTGTCTGAGGCGTGCCTGCGCTGGCCCGGCCGGACCGGGACGCGGTCCATGTACGTGGTGTAGCCGACGAGTTCGTCGGCGGCGGCCAGCGCGGAACGCGCCTGCGGCGTCAGCCACAGGGGTCCGGCGGGCCCGAGCCCGACGACGACGACCTCACCGGGGGTGGCGTCCCGCGCCGGGGCCGCGTCCTGTGCCCCCTCGACGTCCGCCGGGGCCGCGTCCTGAACCGCCCCAAAATCCGCCGCCACGCCCGGTGTTGCCGCCGCGACGCCCACCGACGCGTTGCCCGGGGCACGGCTCGGCAGGACGGCGACCGCGAAGTACGGCACCGTCGACGGGTCCACGTCCGCCAGCCGCCCGACGCGTTCGCCGCTCATCGTGGCCCGCTCGACGTACAGCGCCTCGTCCAGCCGCCCCGCCGTCTCCAGCGCCGAGCGCACCGCCGGGAAGGTGCGGCCCAGCTTCATCACGGCCGCCGAGTCCGCGCAGGCCAGCCGCGCGGCGAGTTCGTCCTCCGGCAGGGTGCCGGGCAGCACGGTGAGCGTCTCCTCGCCCTCCACCAGCGGCCTGCCCAGGCGGGCGGAGGCGGCCTGCACGGAGGTCACGCCGGGGACCACCTCGGCCTCGTACCGTCCGGCCAGCCGCTTGTGCATGTGCATGTAGCTGCCGTAGAAGAGCGGATCGCCCTCGGCGAGCACCGCGACGCTGCGCCCGGCCTCCAGGTGCGCGGCGAGCCGGGCCGCCGCCTGCTCGTAGAACTCCTCCATCGCGCCCGCGTAGCCGCCCGGGTGGTCGGTGGTCTCGGTGGTGACCGGGTAGACCAGCGGCTCCTCGACGTGGTCGGCGCGCAGGTGGCGTTCTGCGATGGAACGCGCGATGGAACGGCCGTGCCGGGCGCTGTGGTACGCGACGACGTCGGCGGCGGCGATGACCTCGACCGCGCGCACGGTCATCAACGACGGGTCGCCGGGGCCGAGTCCGACGCCGTAGAGCTTGCCGGGCGTGGAAACGGCCGGTGCGGGGGAGGCGGTCGCCGGTTCGGGGGAGGCGTTCGTCGGCTCAGGGGAGGCGTTCATCGGGGTGCTCACTCCTCCTCGCTGGCGATCGCGTTGATCGCGGCGGCGGCGATCGCACTGCCGCCGCGCCGCCCGCGTACCACGAGGTGCTCCAGCCCCGACGGGTGCGCGGCCAGCGCGTCCTTGGACTCGGCCGCGCCGACGAAGCCCACCGGCACGCCGATGACCGCGGCCGGGCGGGGCGCGCCCGCCTCGACCATCTCCAGCAGCCGGAACAGCGAGGTCGGCGCGTTGCCCACGGCGACCACCGCGCCGTCGAGCCGGTCGCGCCACAGCTCCATCGCGGCGGCCGACCGCGTGGTGCCGAGTTCGGCGGCGAGCGCGGGCACGGAGGGGTCGGACAGCGTGCACACCACGTCGTTGTCCGCGGGCAGCCGCTTGCGGGTGACGCCGGAGGCGACCATCTGGACGTCGCACAGGATGGGCGCCCCGGCGCGCAGCGCGGCGCGCGCGTCGCGGACGACCGCGGGGCTGAACGCGAGGTCGGCGACGAGGTCGGTCATCCCGCACGCGTGGATCATGCGCACGGCCACCTGGGCCACGTCCGCGGGCAGGCCGTCGAGGTCCGCCTCGGCCCGTATGGTGGCGAACGACTGGCGGTAGATCGCCGGTCCGTCCTTCTCGTACTCGATCACGTCAGTCCCGTCTGTGTGGTTGCGCGAGCCGCCGCGACGACGGCGGACGTGCGGTCACCCGTGAGCCCCGTGATCGTACGGGGCGCTCCTGCGGTGCCGTGCACGGTGACCCGGTAGCCGTCCGGTGCCGCGGTCACCTCGACCCGGCGGCCGCCGGGGTGCCCGCAGCGGCGTTCGCAGCCCGACCAGTGCACCGGCAGCGGTTGCGGCCCGGTCGTGGCGGCGAGCGCGGCGCGGGCGTCGTCGCGCACGTCGGCAAGGGACTTGGCGCAACCGGGCCGTCCCGCGCAGGCGGTGGCGCCGTGCCAGGGGGAGTCGTCGCAGGTGACGAATCCGGCGGCGGCGAGTTCGCCGAGGACGCGGTCGTCGGCGACCCCGGGCAGCACCGCGCCGCGCCAGGGCGTGAGGCGGATCTCACCGGCCGCGCTCCTCGCGAGCGCCCGCCACTGCGCCGTGGTGGCCCGCCCCAGCGGGAAGCCGACGCTGAGCGCGCCGCCGGTGAGCCCGAAGGCGCGGGGCGTGCCGTGCGGCAGGGGCGGGCCCGTCGGCCGGCCGCCGAGGAGCGTCCCGTCGGGGTCGAGATCGCGCACCCGCCACGCGCGGACGCCCTCACCGGCGGCATCGGCCAGATCGAGGAAGGCGTGGGCGGCGCGCAGGGCGCGGCCGGCCGCGTCGGCGACAGGCACGGCGCCTACGGGGGTGTCGGCGACGTAGAGGGTGACGTCGTGCCGCGAGACGACGAGCGTGACGTCGGCGCGCAGGGCGGCGACGTCCCCGCTCCCGTCGTCGATCGCGAACAGGAACCGCCCCGACAGCCGCGCGGCGCGCTCGTCGGCGCAGAGAGCGGCGTCGAGCGCGCGGGTGAGGGCGCGCACGGTGTCCGGGCCGAGCGGCGAGGCGACGATGTTGCGCACGCGTTCGTGCGCGGCCGACGGCAACAGCCCGGCGCGGCCCAGCCGTTCGGCGAGCACGGCCCCGGCGTCGTGTGGCAGGCCGCGCAACTGGACGTTGCCGCGCGAGGTCAGGTCGAGGTGCCCGTCGCCCAACTCGTCCGCGATGGCGGCCAGTTGGTCGGCCTGTCCGACGGAGAGCAGCCCGCCGGGCACCCGTACCCGGGCCAGCGCGCCGTCGTCGGCGGAGTGCAGGCGCAGCGCCCCCGGGCAGGCGTCGTCCCGTTGCCGCCCCCGGCCGGAGGGCACGCCGCAGGCGCTGGTCACGGTGGCTCCCGGTGGCGTGAGGGGACGAATCGGGTGGGGGCGCGGTCCCAGCCTGGACGACGGCCGTGTCCCGGCGCAACCCTACGACGCCGTGACCTGGAGCTTCTGTGGTTGCCACCACATCGGTGCCCTCAGACGGCCTCGGCCGCGATCCCGGTGTAGGCCGCGCGCAGGGCGTCGAGCACCGGGTGGCCGGCGTCCAGTTCCACGTCGTCGACGCGGTTGAGGGCGCGGACGCCGACGGCGGCGTTGGTGGCGAAGGCGGCACGCATGCCCCGCAGGTCCTCCGGCGTGACGCGGGCGATGAGATGCGGGTGCGCGCGCTGGAGCAGCAACATGGTCACACCCGGCAGTACGCGGGCGTCCGGCCAGATCACGTCGTGGCCGTCGAAGAAGCCGATGTTCCAGGTGCCGCCCTCGCTGACGGCGCCGCTCGCGTCCACGAAGAGCGCGTCGTCGTACCCCTCGAGCCGCGCGGCCCTGCGGTGCCGTAGCACACCGAACAGCCCGACGCCCTTGACCTCCGGCAGGTCCCGCTCGTACGCGACGGTCCTGGCGGACATGGGCGGCGAGGGCAGCGCGGCGGCGGCACGGCGGGTGATCAGGATGCGCGGTTCGTTCGCGCGATCGGGCGCGCCGAGATCCGTGGCGGGGTCGAAGACGGTGACCCGAACCGTGGCGGCCCCCCGCTCGGGCATCGCCCGCCGCACCAACTCCCGTACGCTCGAGGCGTCCACGCCCGCCCCGAACAGCGCGAGCGAGTCCCGCCGCAGCCGCTCCAGATGCAGCCCGAGCCCCCGCACGCGCCCGTCCTCCACCCGCAGGGTCGTGAAGCACCCGTAGGTGGTGAGCGCGAGGGCCTGAAGCTCATCGAGTGAGACAGGACGCCCGTCGAGTTCGGCGTCGGACATGCGATCAGCATGCCAGGCGCACCCGCCGCTCGGCGGTCATACCGGATCGACCAGCATGACGGTGTGAGGTGCCACCCCGGAACACGGCTGCGCGACGCCGGCCGCGCCACAGCCCCAGGCCCGGTACCTCCCGGGTGGGGCACGTCCCTGGGGCTACTGACGGCCCTCACAGCGACCAGTGGGCACCCGGCTCGTCGAGCCACGCCTGCAAACCGCCCGCGGTGACGGTGAGGCCGAACCGGTCGACGTCCGGGGAGCCCTGGGCCTGCCACCACGCGTAGGCGGTCTCAACCTCGTCCCAGAGACGGCGCCCACCAGCCTGGTACGCCTTCGTGACCGACTGGCCGGGCTCGTACAGCGCGGCTGCCCACGACCTGTCCGTGAGGCTGTACAGCCACACGTTCCGGGCGCCGTCACGGACGGCCGTCATCAGCTCGCAACCCGGCACACGCAACCCCGCGGTGAACTCGAACGACGTGAACGGCTCGAACGCGTCCGCGGGCAACCGAGTCTCCAAGGCGTCAGCGCCTCCGGGCCAGCCGTCCGGCAGATACTCCTCATGCCCTGGCCGCGTCGCCCGCCGCCCGCGGTCCTTCATGAACTCGACCAGCCGCAAGAACCGGCCCGACGCCGCCCGACCGTCGCCGTCCACGCGGAGCTCGACCACGACGTCCCGGTGGGTGAAGTGCGTGCCCCACGGGGCCACGATCACGCCGCCGGGCCGTACCTGCCGCACCCAGGCACGTGGGAAGTCGCGGACTCCGAACGTGGCCATCAGCCGGTCGAAGGGCGCGGCTCCCGGCCGGCCCACGCACCCGTCGCCTTCCCTCACACCGACGCGAAACCCGTTGCGGTCGAGGGCACCCCTGGCGGTCTCGGCGACCTGCGGGTCGATCTCGACGGTGACCACGTTGGCCGCGCCCGCCCGGTGAGCGAGCAGGGCGGCGTTCCAGCCGGTGCCGGTGCCTATCTCCAACACGCGCATGCCGTCAGCGAGGTCGAGGTCATCGAGCATGCGGAACACCACGGATGGTGCGGAGCACGATGACGTCGGCACGGTGCCCGGCTGGCCGTCGGGGCGGCCGCCGTCCCACTGGGTGGTGATCGGTTCGTCGCTGTCGGCGTACTCGTACCAGGCATCTGGATCGGTCGCCTTGTCGACGCGGGTGCTGGATCCGTCGGCCATCCGGTGCGGCCACATCACGGTGGGCAGGAAGGCGGCACGGTCCACGGTCTCGAACGCTGCTTCCCAGCCGGGGGTCAGGGCGCCCTTGTCGCGGAGCAAGCGGCCCAACTCCGTCCGGGTGGCCCGCTCCTTGCGTGGCCTGATGGTCACTTGCGGTGTTTCCCGTCGCCGTCGGGGGTCGGCCCGTCGGGAGAGGGCGGCGTCGGCGGCAGCGGCCACGGCTGGCCGGGCAGCTTGTCGTCGTCGCCTCCGTACACGACCGGTTCGTTCCTCATCATGATCTCTCCTTCGGTTGGTTGCGGCGCGGGGCCGACCCCGTGACCGGGCAGGCCGGTGACCGGCGCCCGAGCCGGCAGCGGCCTTGAGGGCCTTTGGTTGGCCGGTGCCCTTGCCACCCGCTTCGGCGGATTGGGCACCGGCCGCTTTCGTCGCTCGACGTCATCGCCGAGCACCCGCAGCGGCGCCGGTCCGCACGTCCGGGACGGGCAGCCGGCGCCGTGCCCACGGCAGACTCCGCCCTCCTCAGCACCCGACCAGCGAAAACAGCCAGCTCTGATGTGCCGCCACTGAGTGCCTCAGGTACTCAGAGGGCCACGAGAAGTTTCAGCACCGGGTCTTCTGCACCTCCGCAGCTCTGGTGGGGATCGCTGATCGGGAGCTGAGCGGTGTTGTTCAGGAGTCCTGAAGCGTGCACGGTTTCGGCGACAGCCTTGTTTGTGTGGTCGACGGTGACACACGTGTTGTCGAATGCCGGGCTGCCGATGGTCCCGATACCGCCGGCGCTGGCTGGTGCCGCGGACAGCATCCCCGTCCCGGCAACCACACTAACCAAGCCTGCGAACCGCACAATGTTATAGATGCGCATGTGTAACAAACGAGGCAACCGGCACTTCAGTCACCGAAGCCCCCGGCCTGCCATCCTCCTCCCTGACAAGATGAAACCGGGCTTGCTTCAAAGGCATGGGGGACCTGGATGAGCAGAGCAGGGGCGGGACCAGCCGGTCGCCTGCACCGCCTCGCCCCGTCCGTCCAGCAGCGCGGCACCCGCGAGGCAAGCTGCGTGTGCCGGTCCGGTGTCAGCGGGTGAGTGTCAAGTGATGTGGGGCAGAGCCGAGGTTCGTGTCGTCTGCGCCGGGCGGTGCGGTGCGGCTTCAGCGACGGCGGTGCCCCTGGCCGGTCCGGGTGATCGTGGACTCGCAGTCCGTCAAAGGCGCGGAGACCGTGTCGAAGGCAACGCGCGGCTACGACGCGAACAAACACATAAATGGGAGGAAGCGGCACCTCCTGGTGGACCAGGACGGCCTGCTCGTCGACCTGCTCGTCACGCCGGCCGACATCCAGGACCGCGACGCCGCCCGCATCCTGCTGACCCGCCTCCACGCCGAACACCCCGAGATCGTCCTGGTCTGGGCCGACAACGGCTACGGCGGAGACGAGTTCGCCACCTGGGCCCAGACCGCCCTAGGCATCACCATCAAGGTCGTCTCCCGGCCCAAGGACGCCAAGGGCTTCGTCTTGTTGCCCAAGCGCTGGGTGGTTGAACGGTCGAATTCGTGGACGATGCGAGCCCGCCGCAACGCCAGGGACTACGAACGCCTCATGTCCCACGCCGAAGCCCACATCCAGTGGGCCTTCATCACCCTCATGACCCGCCGCCTCACCCGACGAAACCGCCGGACCGACGCGATCCCAACTCCCTTTGCCGCAGCCGCCTGACGACCCCTCCGCTGCCGTTCGCCTCGGCGTCCATCGACGCTCATCCGAACGGCAAACCCGATCACCACTCAGATTCAGGGCACCGTGACCTGCGGAAAGAGGATGTGACACAGGCACTTACGGCCACACTGCGGCGCTCATGCCGTGGTGGGAGCGTGGTTGCGGCGGGCGCGCTCGGTCCACGGCACCTCAGCGCGGACCCGCTCGCCGAGCGTCGTCTCGACCCAGGCGCCCAGCAGCAGGACGCGGCGGGTCAGCAGGCCGCAGGCGTGGCCGTCGCGGGAGAGGCGGTCCCAGTCGTGGACGAGGACGACGCGTTGGACCGCGCCCCCGGCGGCGTGGACGGTGCGCAGCATCGCGTCGAACGCCGGGCGCCGGTCGTCGCTGAGGGCGTCGTCGCCGACATCGAGCCAACGCCCGCCCCCATCCCAGCCCTTCACCCCCATGTACGCGGTGCAGGCATCCATGCGGGCCCGCAGCATGCCCGTCGCGATCGTCGCGTGACGGTCGTAGACGAACGCCAGTGTGGGCTGCTGGACATTCAGCATGTGGCGCCCCCCAGAAGGCTTCCACGCGGTGCAGCGGCCAGTCGCATGGCTACGCCCGCGCGGGCGCGTCCCGACTCCACCAGGGCGAGGTCGGGCGAGGCGCTGTCAGCCTTCAGCGAGGGCGGCACGATCCCCGCATCATCGAGAGCCGCCCTCAATGTCTCTACCGCGACGTAGGGGTCGATGGCCGGTACCCGGGAGCTGTCTGTGTTCCTGGTGCCCATGACCTGGACGCTAGGGGCGAGGAACTGTAGGCCGCCACGACAGTTCCTCGAAGTTGCTTGAGTACTGCGCGAAGTTGCGGGATGTTCCTCAAGGAGGTCTGCGAAGCTCTCTCCACGGAGCCTCGGCCCGGCGGAGACTTGGCAGATCAGTCCCCTATGGAAGGAACTGGTCATGCCACGACGACTGCGCTTCAACGGTACTGGCAGCGGCGATACCGGATGCCCCGCGGTACACGAAGACCTCGACACGCATGAAGTGATCGTGCATGGTCCGCCGCTCACCGACCCCGACGACCTCGCGCGGCTTCAGCACCTGGGCCCTGGTGAGGTACCGATCGTGGTGCCGCGGGAACTTCTCGTTGACTGGGGGCCGAAGGACCTGACGCGCAAAGCAAAGGTCGTTGACCTGGACACGTTCAACAGCCTCTTCGAGACGTTCAATCATTCGGCATGGCGACTGGAAACGCGGCGCCGCTACGCCTCCGATGAGGCCACGGACACCTACGCCCAGTTCGTCGAATCGGGTGTCGTTGCGTGGGACACGGGCTCCTGGTACTGCCGCACGATCCGCACCCAGGTCGCGGCCGGCAAGTCCGTCGGCCGCGTGCGCATCGTCGACAACCCCCCGACAGTCGGTCAGCTTTACCTCATGGCCAACGCACAGCGCAACGCCGAACTCGGCGAGGACGTACGGAACCTGTGGCGCGAGGACGCGGAGCAGCTACCGCTCGGGGCCGAAGACTTCTGGATCTTTGACTCCCGTCTCGTCGCGCTGCTGAACTTCGACGACACCGACAGCCTGATCGACGTCGAACTCATCACGGAGCCGGCCGAAGTCGTCCGGTACTCCGTCCTGCGCGACGCCGCACTGCATCACGCCATCCCGCACACGCGCTTCGCGGCCCTGCTGCCCGTGAAGAAGGAGTAAGCAGGTGAAGTACCGGTGAGCACGGACTACCGGAAGGCACGCCAAGACCTCGGCGCTCGACTCCGAGAGCTGCGGCTGTGGGCACCTGGTGGACGGCTCACCGGTACGCAGCTCGCCCACCAGTGCGGCTGGCACAAGTCCAAGGTCAGCAAGTTGGAGAACGGCCTGCAGACGGCGACGCCCGAAGACCTGAAGCTATGGGCGGAAGCCACCGGGCAGCCAGAGGCGTATGACGAACTACTCACCAGATTGCGGGGGTTCGAGTCTCATGTGCGATCGTGGCGGCGCCAACTCGCAGCCGGCCACGAGCCGGTACAGCGGACCATTGCTGCCGAGTACGCCCGTTCTGCTGTGATCCACGGATTCGAGAGCGCCACGATCCCCGGCATCCTGCAGAACCCGGACTACGCCAGGTCGATCTTCCGGCGTTATGCCGAACTTCAACGCTCCAAGCAGGACACCGAAGAGGCCGTGCGCGCCCGCATGCAGCGACAGGACATGCTCTACACGTCGCACAAGCGGTTCCGCATCATTGTCGGTTACGCCGCCCTGCGCGCGCTCATCTGCACACCCGCTGTGCTGGCCGCCCAGCTGAACCGACTTGACGGGTTCATCGGGGCGGACACTGTGCAGTTGGGCATTATTCCGCCGGACGCCTCACTCAAACTACCCCCGACCGGTGGGTTTTGGATTCATGACGAGCGCCTGGTCACCGTCGAGACGTGGCACGCCGAGCTGTGGATCGATGACGCGGACAGCATCGCTACTTACCTGCGCGTCTGGAAGACCCTGCAAGAGTCCGCTGTCTACGGGAACGATGCTCACAACGTGATCAACGCGGCGCGGCGCGCGCTGAACCTGCCGGAGAGGTCCTGACGCGGCGCACCGGAACGCCAGGAGGCCCAAGCGGCACGCCCCGCTGGGCAGAGGCTTTCGCGAGCACGAGCGGGCGAGCCGGGCGGCCCAGCGGGGGACGGCGAGCCGCGTGAAGACCTCGCGGGCGTCGGCACAGTTCCCCGGTCTCGCGTGGGATCACCGTGCGCGGCGGTCGAGCGGGCGAACGGGTGCAGGCCCGCCCGTGCGGCGCGGGAACTTTGAAACGGCCCCGCCCGGCGTGCCGGACGGGGCCGCAGTACGGCTCAGCAGACGCTAGGCGGCACCTATCTCCCCGCGCTTCACCGCGTCCGTGAACGACGCCCACGCGGCCGGAGAGAAGGCCAGGGCGGGACCGTGCGGATCCTTGCTGTCACGGACCGGCACGACACCGGACAGGCCCGTCCCCATCTCGACGCAGTTACCGCCATTCGGGCCGCTGTAACTGCTCTTGCGCCACGTCACGGGCAAATCACTTGCTCTGCTCATGGCTGAGTCCTTCCAGGTGCTCGCGGATCAGGTCGGCAGACGCCTCAGGCGATTTGGCGACGGCCCTCAACAGATCATAGGTTCGAGCGCCTTCGACGACTTCCTGAGCGTCCAGCGCCGCCCGGCCCTGGGAGAAGCCGTCCACCCACAGGACGTCCGCCCCCTCCGCGAAGCTCATCATGCTGAACGGCCCGTTCAGTCCCGGATGGGCGGCGCACTTCCTCTCGATCAACTGAATGACCGTGCGGGGGTGCTGCCCCGCCTCCAGAAGCTTCTCTAGTTGCGCCCGCATGACGGCCGGGCCCCCGATGTGGCGTTCCAGGACGTATTCATCGATCACGAACCACGTGCGCGGCCGGTCCTCACGCGTGAGGATGTCCTGCCTGGTCATCCGGGCCGCGACGAGGTCGTCAAGGTTGTCCGGTCGTACGACGCTGAGCACCGCTCGCGCGTACCCCTCGGTCTGGAGAAGGCCCGGAATGACCTGCCCCTCAAAGGACCGGATGGACGTGGCTGCCCGCTCAAGCTCCACGTACGGCAGGAACCAGCCAGGGTAGGCGTAACGGATCACCAGTGGGAGCAGCCTCCCGAAGTGGCCGTCCGTGTCGAACGCGAGGTCCAGGTCCCTGGCCAGGTCGGCCGACGGGACGCGTTCCCCGGACTCGATGTAGCTGATCATCGCCTGCGTGGTGTGCGCCGCCTTGGCCGTCTTCGACTGCGACCAGCCCGCCTTGTTGCGGACGCGCTGTAACTCGGTGCCGAAGAACGCCAGCAGCGATGGCGCCGCTTCCGTAGCTTTGGCCTCAACTGTCATGTGTGCGACCTCCGTTCATAACTTCCCGGCAGTTATGGATCAGGCTCTGTTCAGCGTAGGCACACACCCGTCACCGTTGAAGGGAAGTCGTTAATCCTCATCGGATCGAGGTACGTACGTGAGCACGCTTTCCG
Source organism: Streptomyces sp. ICBB 8177 (assembly GCF_003144095.1). Classification (GTDB taxonomy): domain Bacteria; phylum Actinomycetota; class Actinomycetes; order Streptomycetales; family Streptomycetaceae; genus Streptantibioticus_D. Next base: position 275,915 of record NZ_NSKH01000018.1, read on the forward strand.
GAACCATCGCGCCGTCACCCCGCCGGCCGTTCCGCATAGACGGTCGTCTCGCGGGCGTTCGGGAGGCAGCACGGCTCGAGCGGGATTGGCCGGTGGCGCCGGTCCGCCTTGATCGGACTCAGGCTGGGCAGGTCGCAAAGGAAGTAGAACGGTGAACGACTGGATGCCCGCTGTCGGGCAACCGGTGAAGGACACGGCTCATGACCGCGTGGGCGAGTTCCAGGCCTTCGAGCAAGGTCGGGTCTTCCTACGCCCCATCGGTGGCGGCCGCGAATGGACCACGAGTCCGGACGGTATCGAGCCGATGAGCAGAAGCGAGATCCTCAACGCCCGCGTCGCCGTCGCGAACAGGCGGAGCCGAAAGGAGTCGCCCACCGTGAAGCTTCTGGAGATCGGTGACCGTATGGGACAGCAGGCGGGGAGTGGGAAGGGCGGTGGCATCGATGGCTGATTGGGGCGACCGGTTGTTCGGGACCACGTTTCTGGCGGTCGCGTTCGGCACGTCCGGCCTTCTGGCCGGGTGGTTCCTCCACCGGCTCTAGAAGACTCCCGCCCCTCACCGGATGGGCTTCCCGGACTCCCCTGACGGGTTGGACCCGGTGAGGGGCGGGGCATCGGAATCCGCCTCAGGAACCACACCGGTTCCGCGACAGGGCGAGCACTCAGAAGACGGATCTCCAGGAAGGGAAAGCCATGAAGCCGTGGGTTCTGGGAGAGTGTGACCACGACTGGGTGGGGTGGAGCGGGAAGGTCCGCTGTCGCAAGTGCGGGGCGACCCAGTAGTCAGCAGGTGGGAGCGGTGGGAGGGGCTGGAGCGGTCCGGCTCCTCCCACCGGCGAAGGGGAGGGTGGAGTGGTCACGCGAGTCACCTGGGACGAGTTGCCGCCAGGACTGCGCGAATGCGTCGAACGGCGCACGGGGAAGGTGACGCGGGCTGAGGTGGTCGGCACGGGGCTGAATTGTTCGGTCGCGCTGACTCTGGTCACCAAACGAAACGGGACCCTCTTCCTCAAGGGTGTGCACGAATCCGACGCGACGGGCCTTGAGGGTCTGAACAACGAGGAGATCGTCAACCAGACGGTGGCCGGCATCGGCCCGATGATTCGCCACACATTCGACGTCGACGGCTGGCACTGCCTGGCATTCGTCTACATTCGGGGGAACCACGCGGACCTCGGACCTGGTTCCCCGGACCTGGATTCCGTGCGCTCGACCATCAACCGGATGCGGTCTCTGAGCGGAGACAGTTTGTGGCTGGCCCGCTCGGGGGCCCGGATTCCCCAGCTCTCCGAAAGGCTGGCCGCATACCTGTCGGCTGAAGAGGCGGCACACTTACGGGGAAACACCCTTCTGCACACCGACACGAACCCGCACAACATCATTGTCTCCAGGCCGGGCGGAGAGGTGTACGTCATCGACTGGGCCATGCCCGCGCTCGGCCCCGCCTGGGTGGACGCGGCTTGTACGGCGGTGCGGTTGATGGAATGCGGCCATGAACCCGCGAGTGCGGTCGAATGGTTGGCGCCGTTGCCCCATTGGAGGCGGGCGAACCCGAAGGCGGTGGAAGCGTTCGTGAACGCGACCTGCCGCCAGTGGTCGGCCACCGTAGGGGAAAAGGACGCGGAACCGAGCAACAACCGCTTCCGCGCGCTGCTGGGATTTCCTCATGAGCCCCCGAATGCCTTGGGGCCCAGGGGCCGCGCTTGATATACACGCGGAGGCGATGTGTCGTGAGTCGCCCGCATGCAGAAGGCCGGTGAGCAGCCGGCTCCTCGGGCCCACCGGCGGCCCCGCCGCATGCCTGCCGGTGACGACGCACAGCACGGAGACGACGGCCGCGGCGGACACCAGGACCCAGCGGACCCGGCAGGTCCCCCCACCACGACAGGCCCACCTCGCGGCGCGAACCCTGCGCGGCGGTCGGCGCCGCGCGCCGGGGGTGGTCACATCACCGCGTCGGTCCGGAGCGGGCCCGCGGTGACGCGGAGGGTCCGTACGCGGACCGGGTCCTCCCGGTCGAGAGTGAAGATGTGCGTGAACGGTGCGACCACCACCCGGTCCGGCTCGCTCTTCCTCGCCATGGTCGCCTCGCCGCGCAGCAACCGGACGCCGTGGTCGGCGGTCCAGTACTCCAGGACCTCATGGGTGATGTCCAGCGGCGCGTCGATCTTCACGAAGAACGCCTTGATGGCCTCGGCACCGTGTACGTGCGCGGTGCCGAAGTACATATCGGTGTCCTCGGTCAGGGGCGCGAACCCCTCGCCGAAGTCCAGGGTGTCGATGGCGTCCATGAACCTCAGGACCCAGTCGGGTACGGCTCTCGAATGTGCGGTGCCTGTCATGGGGGGCCTCCTGGTCAGGCCGCGGCGGGCAGGGCGGCGAGGAAGGCGTCGATCTCGGCGTTGACGGCCTGGGGGTTCTCCCGCGCGGCGAGGTGCGCCGTGTGCCGCAGTACGCGGAAGGTGCTGCCCTCGATGGCGTCGGCCATCTTCCGCACCACGTGCACGGGGAACTGGCTGTCCTCCTCGCCCGCGATGATCAGGACGGGCACGTTCCGGATGGTGCCCAGGCGGCGGTGCTCGTCCTTGCGGCCGATCAGGATGCCGCGCAGCGCCCAGGCGACCGACTTCGGATCGTCCCGCAGCACGAAGTCGATGAACTCGGTGAACTCGGCGTTGCCGGCCTCGGCCGTGGGACCGGCGAACGCGGCGCGAGCGGCCTTTGCGGCCAGCGGCGGCATCTTCGCGTGCAACGAGAGATAGGCGGACAGCGCGGTGGCCCAGACGCTCTCGAACGTCGTGGGCAGCGAGGCGGTGCAGTTGATGCCGATCGCCGCGGTGGTGCGTTCCGGGTGGTAGGCGGGGAAGACCCCGGCGAGCATGCCGCCCCAGCTGTTGCCCACCAGGACGCACCTGTCGATGCCGAGCGCGTCGAGGATCTCCACGAGCACGTCGGCGCAGTCCTTGAGGTCGATGAGCTTGCGCAGAGCGTCGGACTTGCCGTGCCCGGGGCTGTCGACGAGGACGACGCGGTGGGTGGGGGCGAAGTGCTCGTACTGGTACCGCCACATGGTGCCGTCCATCATCAGGCTGGGCCAGCACACCATGGCCGGGCCCTCGGGACGGCCGCCGACGCGTACGTTGACGAGGCCGAGCGAGGTGGGGATCAGTGCTTCGGTGAGCTCTTCGAGCCAGTTCGCGTTCATGGTCATTCCCTTCGGGAGGGAGCATGCCTTGCGGTCACTGGTACCGTAACACTACTAGTTTCAATTCACTACTACTCACCTGATTCAGCATCACCCTCGCCGGTCGGCACCGGCCGCAGTGCCGAGGCGTCGATGGGGCGGTGGCAGTTGCTGCACGCGAGGTAGGGGTCGGTCGGCGCACCGCAGGCGGTGTGCATCAACTGGTGACGGGCGGTGCCGCCGCCCGCCGCATGCGTCTCGGCCCACCGCGTGATGGTCACGATCGCGGGGACGACGAGTTCGCGGGCGCTGCCGGTGAGCCGGTACTCGTACCACGGCTTGTCCGGCCGATAGGCGTGCTTCGTGAGCAGGCCCAGCTCGGTCAGGCTGTTCAGGCGCGCGGTGAGGATGTTCGCCGAGATGCCCAGGGCCCGCTTGAGCTCGCCGAACCGCCCTACGCCGAAGAACACCTCCCGCAGGATCTGGTAGTTCCAGCGCTCGGAGATCGCGGCCAGGAACTCCTGCCCGTTCTGAAAGGTGACGTGACTCCCGCGATCGGACACGGCTTCTCCGTTTCCCGTGAGGTGGGGGCGTGGACGGTGTGGTTCCGGAATGCAAGTAGTTGCCTGGTGCCACTGTAGGCCGGGTCCGCGGCGGGAGCCCGGTGAGTCGCCTCACGACGAGAGCGGCCCCGCGAGGAGGCCCGCCTCCGGTGCCCCGCCGTGCCCGCGCCGCCCCGTCGTTAAGATGCTCGTGCCCAGGACGGCTCTGGGGGAGGAAACCGGTGCGAGTCCGGTGCGGTCCCGCCACTGTCACCCCGTTCGACCGGGGGAGCCAGGAACTCCCGCCGTCCCTCTCCCACCCGGGGCGCGGACCCCGAGGAAGGCACGCCGCCGTGATCCTGCTGCTGTCCACCTCCGACACCGACCTGCTGAGCGCGCGCGCCGCCGAGGGGCCGGTTTCCTACCGGTGGGCCAACCCGGCGCGGCTGGACCTGGACGCGCTACCGGGACTGCTGGAGGGCACCGACCTCGTCGTCGTGCGTCTGCTGGGCGGGGTGCGGGCCTGGCAGGAGGGGCTCGACCTGCTGCTGGCCGGGCCGCGCCCGGTCGTCGTGCTCACCGGCGAACAGGCCCCCGACGCCCAGCTGATGGCGGCGTCCACGGTGCCGGTGGGCATCGCCGCCGAGGCGCACGCCTACCTCGCACACGGCGGCCCGGGCAACCTCGGGCAGCTCGCCCGCTTCCTGTCCGACACCGTGCTGCTGACCGGCCACGGCTTCGAACCGCCGAGCCCCGCGCCGAGTTGGGGCGCGCTGGAGCGCGAAGCGCGCGGCGCCGAAGGCCCCGAGGTCGCCGTCCTGTACTACCGCGCCCATCACATGAGCGGCAACACCGGCTTCGTGGACGCCCTGTGCCGCGCGATCGAGGACGCGGGCGGGCGGCCCAAGCCCCTGTACGTCGCCTCGCTGCGCGCGCCCGAGCCGGAGTTGCTGGCCGCGCTCGGCACCGCCGACGCGATCGTGACCACCGTGCTTGCGGCCGGCGGCACACGGCCCGCCGACGCCTCGGCCGGCGGCGACGAGGAAGCGTGGGACGCGGGCGCGCTGGCCTCCCTCGACGTGCCCGTGCTCCAGGCGCTGTGCCTGACCGGGCCGCGTACCGCGTGGGAGGAGAACGACGAGGGGCTCTCCCCGCTGGACGCGGCGACCCAGGTCGCGGTGCCGGAGTTCGACGGACGGCTGATCACCGTGCCGTTCTCCTTCAAGGAGATCGACGCCGACGGCCTGCCCTCCTACGTCGCCGACCCCGAACGCGCCGCCCGCGTCGCCGGGATCGCGGTGCGCCACGCCCGCCTGCGCCACATCCCGGTGGCCGCCAGGCGCCTCGCCCTCGTGCTGTCCGCGTACCCCACGAAGCACTCGCGCATCGGCAACGCGGTCGGTCTGGACACCCCTGCCAGCGCGGTGGCGCTGCTGCGCAGGCTGCGGGCGGACGGCTGGGACTTCGGCGGCGACGACATCCCCGGGCTCGTCTCGGGCGACGGCGACGAGCTGATCCGCGAGCTGATCGAGGCCGGCGGCCACGACCAGGAGTGGCTGACCGAGGAGCAGCTCGCCCGCAACCCGGTGCGCGTCCCGGCCGCCGACTACCGCCGCTGGTTCGCCCAACTGCCCCGGGAGTTGCGGGAGTCGGTGGAGGAACACTGGGGGCCCGCGCCCGGCGAGATGTTCGTGGACCGCAGCCGCAACCCCGAGGGCGACATCGTGCTGGCCGCGCTGCGGTACGGCAACCTGCTCGTGCTCATCCAGCCCCCGCGCGGTTTCGGCGAGAATCCCATCGCCATCTACCACGACCCCGACCTGCCGCCGTCCCACCACTACCTGGCCGCCTACCGCTGGATCGCCGCGCGGCGCGAGGAGGGCGGCTTCGGCGCCGACGCGATGGTGCACCTGGGCAAGCACGGCAACCTGGAGTGGCTGCCGGGCAAGAACGCGGGCCTGTCCGCCGCCTGCGGTCCCGACGCGGCCCTCGGCGACCTGCCGCTGGTCTACCCGTTCCTGGTCAACGATCCCGGCGAGGGCACGCAGGCCAAGCGCCGCGCGCACGCCACGCTCGTGGACCACCTGGTGCCGCCGATGGCCCGCGCCGACTCCTACGGCGACATCGCGCGCCTGGAGCAACTCCTCGACGAGCACGCCTCGATCGCCGCGATGGACCCGGCCAAGCTGCCCGCGATCCGCTCGCAGATCTGGACGCTGATCCAGGCCGCCAAGCTCGACCACGACCTCGGGCTGGACGACCGGCCGCACGACGCGGAGTTCGACGACTTCCTGCTGCACGTCGACGGCTGGCTGTGCGAGATCAAGGACGCCCAGATCCGCGACGGCCTGCACGTGCTGGGCCAGGCGCCGACCGGCCCGGAGCGGGTCAACCTCGTGCTGGCCATCCTGCGCGCCCGCCAGATCTGGGGCGGCAGCGCGGCGCTGCCCGGCCTGCGCGAGGCGCTCGGCCTGGACGAGTCGGCCGCCACGCGCACCGACGCCGACGACGCGGAGGCCCGCGCCCGCGAGCTGGTCGAGGCGATGGAGGCGGCGGGCTGGGACCCGGCCGCCGTCGAACGCGTCGCCGCCGGGCAGCCGGAGGCGGCCGGCCGCGTGCTGGACTTCGCCGCCCGGCAGGTCGTCCCGCGCCTGGATCGCACCGGCGACGAGATCGAGGCGGCCGTGCACGCGCTCAACGGCGGCTTCGTGCCCGCCGGTCCGTCCGGCTCGCCGCTTCGCGGTCTGGTCAACGTGCTGCCGACCGGCCGCAACTTCTACTCCGTCGACCCCAAGGCGATCCCCAGCCGCCTCGCCTGGGACACCGGGCAGGCGCTCGCCGACTCCCTGCTGGAGCGCTACCGCACCGACAACGGCGACTGGCCGCGCTCGGTCGGCCTGTCGCTGTGGGGGACGAGCGCGATGCGCACCGCCGGTGACGACGTCGCCGAGGCGCTGGCGCTGCTGGGCGTGCGGCCGGTGTGGGACGACGCCTCCCGGCGTGTGACGGGCGTGGAGGCCATCCCGGCGAAGGAGCTGGGCCGCCCGCGCGTGGACGTCACGTTGCGCATCTCCGGCTTCTTCCGGGACGCCTTCCCGCACGTCGTCGCGCTGCTGGACGACGCGGTGCGGCTGGTCGCGGCGCTGGAGGAGCCGGACGACGCCAACTTCCTGCGCGCGCACGCCCGGGCGGACCTCGCCGCCCACGGCGACGAACGCCGCGCGACCACCCGCATCTTCGGCTCCCGGCCCGGCACGTACGGGGCGGGCCTGCTCCAGCTCATCGACAGCCGCGACTGGCGCACCGACGCCGACCTCGCGGAGGTCTACACGGCGTGGGGCGGCTACGCCTACGGCCGCGACCTGGCCGGACGCCCGGCCCGCGAGGAGATGGAGAGCGCGTACAGGCGGATCGCGGTGGCCGCGAAGAACACCGACACCCGCGAGCACGACATCGCCGACTCCGACGACTACTTCCAGTACCACGGCGGCATGGTCGCCACCGTCCGCGCGCTGTCCGGCCGCGCGCCGCAGGCGTACATCGGCGACAGCACCCGCCCGGAGACGGTGCGCACCCGCACGCTCGTCGAGGAGACCTCGCGGGTCTTCCGGGCCCGGGTGGTCAACCCCCGCTGGATCGAGGCGATGAAGCGCCACGGCTACAAGGGCGCCTTCGAACTGGCCGCGACCGTGGACTACTTGTTCGGCTACGACGCGACGACCGGCGTGGTCGCCGACTGGATGTACGACAAGCTCGCCCAGACCTACGTCCTGGACGAGGACAACCGTGCCTTCCTCCAGGACGCCAACCCCTGGGCCCTGCACGGCATGGCGGAACGCCTCCTGGAGGCGGAGTCCCGCGGCATGTGGGCCAAGCCCGACCCGTCGACGCTGGAGGCGCTGCGGCAGGTCTTCCTGGAGACGGAGGGCGAGTTGGAGGGCGGCGAGGACGCCTCGTGAGCCGTGGTGCCGGCCCCAACCGTGCCGTCTTGCAACGAAACTGACGCGACGCCAGGACATTCCCCCCGCCCCCGGCAGTGCGATAATCACTAAGTCATGCGCGCTGTAGGGGAACGGGGGACGGACGCATGTCGATCAACCTGCCGCACTGGCTCGCCGAGGTCGTCAACATCCTGGGCTTCAACTGGCCGGAGATAGACGAGGACCAACTGCGCGAGGCGGCGAAGAACCTGCGCTCGTACGCGCAGGACTGCGAGTCCTCGCACAACGTCACGCACGGTGTCGTCACCGGCGACCTGCCGCAGGTCTACGCCGCCCAGTCGTACACCGCGCTGGCCGAGCTGTGGGGCGGCAGGACGCAGAACCACATGAAGGACCTCATCGAGGTGTGCCGGCTGCTCGCCGACGCACTCGACGTGGCCGCGCTCGGCGTCGAGGGCATGAAGGACGAATGCCTGGTCCAGCTCGGGGTGGCCGCGGGCGAGCTGATCGGCGACCAGATCGGCGCGGTCTTCACCCTGGGCCTGTCCGAGGCGGCGGCCGCCGCCGAGATCGAGCTGCAGAACCGGCTGCTCGACGGAATACTCCAACGCTTCGAGCAGGAGGTCGTCGGCGTGCTGGTCGGCAAGATGACCGGCCCGCTCAAGGAGCAGGTCGACCGGGCCGTGGAGAAGCTGCTGTTCGAGGAGGTCGCCCACCTCGCGGTCGGCGGCCCGCCGCCGGGCCTGAAGCTCGACACCGGCGCGATGCGCGTCCACGCGGGGACCATCGGCGACCAGGTGGACGCCAACCTCAGCGGCGGCCGGACGTTCGCCTCGAAGATGTCCGCCCTGTCCTTCACCACCGGAGGCTGACCGCCGCCGTGAGCGACTTCGTCAGCAAACTGGTCAAGCCCACCGTCGAGTTCATCGACCACATCGCCACCAAGGTCCCGCAGGCGCTGGCCAAGGGCCACCACCGCATCTCCCAGTACGTGCACAAGGCCGCCGACGACTTCGACAAGGCGGAGGACGACCTGGCCGGCGAGGCCGGGTCGCTGGACCACCACACGCCCGGCACCCATCGGGACCCCGAGGACGTCGGGGGCGTCGGCTCGTCGGCCGCCTCCCGGGCCGCGAGCGGCGAGCGGTCCGCGTCGGACGCCGCCAGGAACGCGGGGCGCACCGCGGACGGCGAGCACCCCGGCGAGCCCGGCGGGCTGCGTTCGGGGGCGGACGGCAGGCGAGCCATCCCCGGCGACGAGAAGCACTGCGAGACCGACCCGGTCGACGTCGTCACCGGCGAGATGCTGATGCCCGCGGTGGACGTCCGGCTGCCCGGCGCGCTGGAGCTGGTGCTGGAACGCACCCATCTGTCGTCCTACCGGCACGGCACCTGGTTCGGTCCCACCTGGGCCTCCACGCTCGACCAGCGGCTCCAGCTCGACGCCGACGGGGTGGTGTTCGCCTGCGCCGACGGCATGCTCCTGGAGTACCCGCCGCCCGGCCCCGGCCGGCCGGTCCTGCCGGTGCGCGGGCCCCGGATGCCGCTGGCCTGGAGCGGGGTGCCCGGCGACCCGATGCGGGTGGGCGACCCGCGCACCGGCCGCACCCTGGTCTTCGGCGACCCCCGCCCGGCCCCCGGCGTGCCCGGCGGTGTGGTCCTCAGGCTCACCGGCGTCGAGGACCGCAACGACCGCGGCATCGACGTCACCTGGGCCCCGGACGACACCCCGGCCCTGATATCCCACCACGGCGGCTACCGGGTCGCCGTGGACCGGCACCCCACGCTGCCGCGCGTCACCGGCTTCCGGCTGCTGGACACCGAGGGGCCCGGCACCGAGACCGTGCTGGCCCGCTTCGGCTACGACGCCGCGGGCGACCTCACCGAGATCGTCAACTCCTCCGGCCTGCCGGCCCGTCTGGCCTACGACGAACGCCACCGCGTCACCGGGTGGACCGACCGCAACGGCACGCGCTACACCTACGCCTACGACGACGCGGGCCGGGTCGTGCGGACCGAGGGCAGCGAGGGCCGCATGTCGGGCACCTTCGCGTACGAGGCCCGCACCACGCGCTTCACCGACTCGCTGGGCGCCACCACCACCTACGAGTGCAACGACGCCCACCGCCTGGTGCGGACGACCGACCCGCTCGGCAACGCCACCGTGCGGGAGTGGGACGAGGAGAACCGGGCGACCACCGCGATCACCGACGCCCTGGGCCACACCACGCGCTTCACCTACGACGCCGCGGGCAACCTCACCGCCGTCGTCCACCCCGACGGCTCCCGCGCCGAAGTGGCGTACAACGAACTGCGTCTGCCGGTGGCGGTCACCGACGCGGGCGGCGGGGTGTGGCGCACCGAGTACGACGAGCGTGGCAACCGGACGGCCTCGGTCGATCCCACGGGCGCCCGGGCGGAGTTCGAGCGCGACGCGCACGGCTGCCTGGTCGCCGCCACCGACCCGCTGGGGGCGCGCTACGAGGTGGTCAACAACGCCGCCGGGCTCCCGGTGGCGTTCACCGACGCCCTCGGCCGCCGCACCACCGCCCGCCGGGACGCCTTCGGCCGGGTGGTCGAGGCGACCGACGCCCTCGGCCATGTCGTCCGCTTCGGCTGGAGGGTCGAGGGGCAGGTCACGTGGTGCGAACGGGCCGACGGGCGCCGGGAGACCTGGGAGCACGACGCCGAGGGCAACGTGGTGGCCCACACCGACAGCGCGGGCCACACCACCACCTACGCCGCCTCGCACTTCGACGTGCCCTCCGCGACCACCGGCCCGGACGGGGCCACGTACACCTTCGGCCACGACACCGAACTGCGGCTGACCGACGTCACCAACCCCGAAGGTCAGGTGTGGCGCTACGACTACGACGCCCGCGGGCTGCTGGTGCGCGAGTCCGACTTCTCCGGGCGGGTCCTCCAGTACGCCTACGACGCGGTCGGCAACCTCGTCTCGCGCACCGACTCCGCGGGCGCCACAGTCGGCTTCTCCCGTGACGCGCTCGGCCGGCTCGTCGAGCACCGGCACGGGGACGAGTGGACCACCTACGGCTACGACTCGGCGGGCAACCTGTGCCGTTCGGCCACCGCACACGCCGAAGTGGTGCGCGAGTTCGACGCGTTGGGCCGCGTCACCGCCGAGACCGTCAACGGCCGCACCATGCGCTACGCCTACGACGCGCTCGGCCGCCCCGTGGAACGCCGCACCCCTTCCGGTGTGGTCTCCACCTGGTCGTACGACGCCGTGGGGTTCCCGAACAGGATGGACCTCGCCGGGAACACCACCGCCTTCACCCTGGACGGACTCGGTCGGGAGACGGCGCGTTCCTTCGGCTCCGGGGTCACCGTCGAGCAGACCTGGGACCGCACCGGACGCCTCACCGGCCAGGTGCTCAGCGCGGGCGGGGCCGGCGCCCGGCGCGTCGTGCAGCAGCGCGAGTTCTCCTACCGGGCGGACGACCTGCTGACCGAGATTCGGGAACTGGTCGGCGCATCACGCGAGTTCGGCCTCGACCGGGCAGGCCGTGTCACGGCGGTGCGCGCACGCGGCTGGAGGGAGTCGTACGCGTACGACGCGCTCGGCAACCTCACCGGCGCCACCACCCCGCTGGAGCCGGCGGGCGAGGCGCCGGACGCGCCGGAGGGCGCCACCACCCGTCGCTTCGGGCGCACCCGCTACACCTACGACGCCCGTGGCCGGGTGGTGCGCGCCGCCAAACGGCTGCTCGACGGCCGCACCCGGACCCGCACCTACGCCTGGAACGCCCTGGACCAGCTGGTCGAGACCGTGACGGAGCGGGGCGAGCGATGGCGGTACGCCTACGACCCATGGGGGCGGCGCACCGCCAAGCAGCGGGTCGGCGCCGACGGAACGGTGCTGGAGAGCACCGAGTTCGCCTGGTCCGGCAGTGTGCTCGCGGAACGCACGAGCCGCGACGGGGCGACGACGACCTGGGAGTACAAGCCCGGCACCCACCGCCCCGTCGCCCAGCTCGACCGGCGCCCCGGCCAGGAGGGCACCGACGCGCGCTTCCACGCCATCGTCACCGACCTGGTCGGCACACCGACCGAACTGGTCGCCCCGGACGGCGAGATCGCCTGGCAGCGGCGCACCACCCTGTGGGGTGTCCCCGTCACCGGCCCGGACTCGGAGGCCGTCGAGTGCCCGCTGCGCTTCCCCGGCCAGTACGCGGACGACGAGACCGGCTGGAACTACAACCACTTCCGCCACTACGACCCGCAGACGGCCCAGTACACGAGCCAGGACCCGCTCGGCCTCGGCCCCGCGCCGAACCCCTCGGCCTACGTGGACAACCCGTTCGCGTCCGCCGACCCGTTCGGCCTCAAGGCCGGCTGGGAGCCGGACGACATCACCTGGGGCGGCCGGGTCACCTACGGGGCGCTCGACAGCCGCCGGGGCAACCGGGCGACCGGTGTCGAGGCCGTCATCCACAAGGACATGCTCGGCGGACACACCGACGCCCAGCCGGACCCGGCGGGCTGGGGCGACACCGGCGCGGGCTGGGACCCCGACAGGAAGTACAACCGCGGTCACCTGCTCGGCTCGCTCCTGGGCGGGTCCAACGAGGACCCCCGCAACTTCGCCACCATGCACGAGTTCGCCAACTCCCCCGTGATGCGCCACTACGAGCTGCAGATTCAGCAGGCGGTCAAGAACGGCCACATCGTGCACTACAAGGTGACGCCGGTGTACGCCAGCGACAAGGACGTCATCCCCGTCGGCCTCACCCTGGAGGCACGCAGCTCGGACGGCTTCACGTTCAAGGGTACTCCCGGGATCCCAAGACCCGGCGGGCCCTGCGCGCGGGTGAGGGCACCAACTCCGTGACCATCATGAACATCCCGAAGGACTGCTCCGGGTGACCGCGGCCGCCTCGGGCGGCGGACGGTACGATGCGGGCCGTCCGCCGTGCCCCCGACGACGCCGACCGACGACCCCAGGAGCCGCCCCGTGGACGCGTCCCTCGCCGAGCTGATCCGCCTGTACGCGCCGGCCGCCCCCGGCCGGGCCCCCGACTGGGCCGCGGCGCGGGAGGCGCTGGGCACCGCGCTGCCGGCCGACTACCGGGACCTGGTCGAGGCGTTCGGCGCGGGCCTGTTCGACGGGCACGTGTGGCTGCTGGAGCCGGGCTGCCCCGACGCCTCCCACGACCTCGTCGCGGACAACGAGGGCCGGATGGAGGATTTCGAGGACTTCTGGGAGATGGGCGAGGACAAGCCGGAGCAACTGGAGGAGGAGGGCAGCCGCCTCGTCGCCTGGGGGTCCACCTACAGCGGCGAGGTGCTGTACTGGCTGGTGCGGCCCGGCGTGGCACCGGACGCCTGGACCGTGATGGTCAACGAGTCGCGCGGCCCGCGCTGGGAACACCACGACCTGACCTGCACCGCGTTCCTCGCCGGAGTGCTGACCGGCAGGGTGCGCTCCGAAATCCTCGCCTCCCGCCTCCCGGCCCCCGGCCACTCCTTCCGCCCGGTCGGCGCGCGGGCCTGAGGCGGGCGGCCGTCAGCTTCGGGCCGCGCGCAGGCGCCAGCAGTGGCAGCTCATGGGCAACGCGAGCGTGCCGGTGTCGGTGAGCGTGCGGAAGCGGGTGCGGATCGCCTCGGCGAACTCCTCGCGGCGGTCCGGCGGTTGGGTCAGGTAGCCGCTGTACGTGGTGAACATGCCGACCAGTTCGTCGGCCGTCACCCGCGTCCGCCAGCGCACCGTGTGCGACTCCACGCCCGTGAACGGCGCGCCCTCAGGGAGCCACAGGTGCTCCGTCATGTGCTGGATCGCGCGGCCCACCCGGTCGCCGGTGCCGAGGAACTCGGCCACGAAGGCGTCGAGTTCGGCGACCCACGCGACGCCGCGGTCGCGCCGGGTCCACAGGATGCCGAGCGTGCCGCCGGGGCGCAGGACGCGGGCGATCTCCGGCAGGGCGCGCGCGGGGTCCATCCAGTGCCAGGCCGCCGAGACCAGCACCGCGTCCACCCGCGCGTCCGGCAGCGGCACCGCCTCCGCCGTGCCCTCCAGCGCGACCGCCCGCGGACAGGCCTGCGCCAGCACCTCGCGCATCCGCGGGTCCGGGTCGACCGCCACCACGTCCGCCACGCGCTCGACCAGCACCCGGGTCAGCAGGCCGGTGCCCGCGCCCAGGTCCAGCACCGCCCCGCAGCCGTCCGGCAGCAGCCAGTCGACCGCCTCGGGCGGCGGGCCCGGCCGGTAGCGGTCGTAGGCGCGGGCCGCCGCCCCGAAGGACGTGGCCAGGCCGGTGCTCTCGTTCATCGCGCTCCCCTCGGGGGCCTACAGCCCGCGTAATCCGACCAGGACCCGTTCCAGCAGCGTGATGTCCGGGACGCCCTCGGCGTGACCGGGCTGCATCACGTGGACCAGGCCGCTCTCCGCCATGTCGCCCACCAGGACCCGGGCCACGCCCAGCGGCATCTTCAGCAGCGCGGCGATCTCCGCGACCGACTTCAGTTCCACGCACAGCCGGCAGATCGCGCGCTTCTCCGGCGCGAGCCGCGCCCCGCCGTACGGCACGTGCGGGCTGGTGCTGACCAGAGCCTCGATCGCCAACTGGTAACGCGCCTGCGTCCGCCCGCCGGTGACGGCGTACGGTCGCACGAACGGTGACGACCTGTGGTCTCCACTCACGAGTGCCCATCCTTCCCCACGTGGCCGGGGCGATCGGCCATTCCCACGTTCATCCCGTTCATCCGGCCAGCGCGCCCTGCAACTCGGCGCGCACCTTCGGCGTCAGCACCTCGCCGGTGCGCTCCACCATCAGGGTCATCTCGTAACCCACCAGCTTCAGGTCGCAGTTGGGCGAGGACAGGACCGCCAGCACCGAGCCGTCGCTGATCGCCGCCACGAACAGGTAGCCGTGCTGCATCTCCACCACGGTCCTGGTCACGGACCCGGCGTCGAAGACGTTCGCCGCCCCCGTCGTCAGCCCGGCGAGCCCGGAGGCCACCGCCGCCAGCTGGTCGCCGCGCTCCTTCGGCAGCGCCTGCGACGCGGCGAGCTGGACCCCGTCCGAGGAGACCACCACCGCGTGCGCGACTCCGGGGACGCGGTCCACGAACCTGGCGATCAGCCAGTTCAGGTTCTGCGCCGCCTCGCTCAGCTCGGCCATGGGGACTCCTAGGTATCGACGTGGTCAGCGTCTCGCACGTGCCGGGCCACCGAGGGCCCGACGACGCGGGGGCGCGGGCCGCCGGCCGGCGGCCCGGCGGTGCGGCGGGCGGACGGCCCGGGTCAACGGCACGGCGCGCCGGGCCCGCGCGGCTCGCCGCGCGTCCGATACGGCTCACCGCACGTTGGATACGGCTCGCCGCGCGTCCGATACGGCTCGCCGCACGTTGGATACGGCTCGCCGTTCGTCTGATACGGCTCACCGCACGTTGGATACGGCTCACCGGGCGTCCGATTCGTCCGGGCGTCCGCCCGTGCCACGGCCACCCGCCTCGTCGAGGCCGTGCCGCACGCCCTGCCGGAAGTTCGACAGGCGCTGCTTGAGCCGTTCTGCGGCCTCCGGCGAACGCAGGGGCTGCGGTTGGGGCTGCGGCCGTGGTGCCCTCGCCGCGGGCGGCGTCTGCTGCCGCTGGGCGGGCGGGACCCCCCGGACCCGGCGCGGCAGCTGCGGGCGCCCGGGGTCGGAGGGCCGCGGCGGTCCCGCCGGGGGCTGCGCGGGCCTGCTGTGCTCGGGCGCCGAGCCGTGCCCCGGCCGCCGTCGTGGCAGCGTTCCGGCGCCGTCGCGCTGCTCGTGGCCGTACCACTCCGACTCGATCGCCTCGAAGATCGGCAGACGGGGGGAGGGCTGCCCGCCGGACGGCGGTGGCGGCGGGTCGGTGAAGGCGTGGACGCCGTCCGGCCCGGTGCCCTGCGGCTGCTCCTCGAACCACGTGAAGTCGGCGCCCGGGTAGGCGTCCTGGGGCGACGGCGCCTGCGAATCCTGCTCCGGATCCTCCTCGTGGAACCAGCCGAAGCCCTCGTTCGCCGGCGCCCCGCGGTGCTCGCGCACCAGCCGCTCGAACGCCGCGTCGTCCTCCGGCTCGTCGGAGAAGGGCCGCTCGGGGAAGGCCTCGCCGCCGAGCATCCCGCCCAGGCCGGTCGGCGCGTCGTACGTGCCCGGCCGCATCGCCAGGTCGAACGCCGTGCCCGCGTCGCTGTCCACCTCGCTCGCCGCCTTCAGCAGCGACATGGGCAGCGTCACCAGCGCGCTGACGCCACCGGTCGCCGCGTGCTCCAGCCGCACCCGCACGCGGTACTTGGCCGCCAGCCGTCCGACGACGAACAGCCCCATCCGGCGCGAGATGGCCACGTCGACCACCGGCGGCTCGGCCAGGCGGGCGTTGACCTCCGCCAGTTCCTCGGGCGGCATGCCCAGGCCCGCGTCGGTGATCTCCAGCAGGACCGCGCCGTATCCCAGCGTCGTCGCGCCCACGACCACCTCGGTGTCGGGGGCGGAGAACTCGGCCGCGTTCTCGATGAGTTCGGCGATCAGGTGGACCACGTCGGTCGCGGCGTGGCCGGCCAGCGCGATGTCCGGCAGCTCGGTGACCGTGACGCGTTCGTACTGCTCGACCTCGGCGGTGGCGGCGCGGACCACGTCCAGCAGCAGCACCGGGCGGTTCCAGCGGCGGCCCTGCTCCTCGCCCGCGAGGACGAGCAGGTTCTCGTTGTTGCGGCGCATGCGGGTGGCGAGGTGGTCGAGCTTGAAGAGGCTCTCAAGCCGCCCCGGGTGCTGCTCGCCGCCCTCCAGCTCGTCGATCAGGCGCAGTTGGCGCTGCACGAGGCTCTCGCTGCGACGCGAGAGGTTGGTGAACATGGCGTTGACGTTGCCGCGCATCATCGCCTGCTCGGCGGCGAGCCGCACCGCCTCGGAGTGCACCCGGTCGAAGGCCCGCGCCACCTGGCCGACCTCGTCGCGCGAGCGCACCCCGATCGGCCGCACCCGCATCAGGTCCTCGGCCTCGTCCGGGTCGGAGAGCCTGGCGTCGCCGAGCCTGCGCACGACGTCCGGCAGCCGCTTGTCCGCGATCTCCAGCGCCGAGCCGCGCAGCGCCCGCAGTGGCCGGACCACCGAGCGGGCCAGGACGGCGGCGCCGAGGAACGACAGGAGCACCACGGCGACGATGATCGCGACGTTCTCGTACAGTTCCTCGCGGCCCGCGTCCAGCAGGTGCGAGGCGCGCTGCGTCATGGCGGCGATGACGCGGTCCTGAATGCTCTGGATCGCCTCCAGCTTGACGGTCATCGCCTGGTAGGCGGTCTGCTCGCTCGTGCCGAGGCTGCTGAGCGGGGTGCCTTCCTGCGCCGCGTCGGTGACCGCCTGGAGGGTGCCGTCCGCCGCGCCGATCTCGTTGCCGCTGACCGTGGACTGGTAGAGGTTGGCGATCCCGGCCGGGGCGTCGTTGGCGATGGCGTCGTAGGCGCTGGTGAACTGCGCCTGGGCCTGCTCCAGTTCCTGCTTCTGCTCCAGGGTGAAGCCGCCGCTGCGCAGCACGCCGACCAGGTAGCCGCGTTCGACGGAGGTCTGCTCCTCGGCCTGCTCGACCTGCGCGAGGGTGGCGACGAGGTTGCCGAGGGTGTGGTCGGTGGTGTTGACGGACAGCTGATCGCCGAAGTCCATCAGGTCGTCGATGATCGTGGTGTACGCGGTGAAGGTGGGGGCGACCGTTCCCAGCCGGATCACCGAGGCCCGCAGGGGCGCCAGGTCCCCGAGCCTGGCCTCGGCGCGGTCGCCCAGCAGCCGGGTGGCGGGCGGCAGGTCGGCGACGGCGCGGTGGTGGCGGTCCAGCGCGGTGGACAGCGCACCGGCGGCGGTGTCGGTGGCCTGCCGGGCGCGGGCGAGCGAGGCGTCGCCGTGGACGCCGGTGCCGGTGAGCGCGACCTCGGTCAGGTCGCGTTCCTCGCCGACCTGGTTGACCAGGGTGGAGATGCGCTGGGCCAGCAGCGCCTGGTCGCGCAGATCGGCGACGGCGCGCAGGGTCCCCAGGTCGGTCACGACGCGGACGCCGGCCAGCGGGATGATGGCGATCAGGGGGACGAGGACGAGCAGCAGCATGCGGTTGCGCAGCCGCCAGTCGCTCAGCTTCCATCCGCCGCCGCGCCGCCGCGTTAATCGGCCGTGCGGTGCCGGGCGGGGCCGGTGGTCGTCCAGGGGTGCCCGGCCCGGGGAGGTCGCCGGTCGTCCGTCCACTGACCCTCGCTACGTCGTCGCCCTGGCACCATGGCCTCGGTTCGGTGCCTCGGTTGTGGTGCGACGCCCGCGGTCGGTGTGCCACGGCGGTACGTCCGTCGGTGCCGACGTCGGTACGTGCTGTGCGCTGTGTCGTCGCGGAGACGCATTCCAACACACCCCGCAGCCGCCGTAAAGCGTGCGCACAGCAAGGGATCCGGCGTATCCGGACGCGTCCGCCGCCGCCGGGCGCGCCCCGGTTCCGGACCGCGCGGCCGGGATGCGGCCCTGACGTCGGATATCGGACGGGTGAGTCACAGGACACCCGTTCGTGCCACGGGCATACGACGGCCGATGTGATTTTTCATTCAACTAGCCTGGCGCCGCAGGGCGGAATCACTCCCGTGATGCGAACGGCGCCCAGCCGGACGCCTGTTCGCCCTGGGAACAGGGAGGCTGTTGCGCACGCCCGGGATCTGGCAGCCTCACGCGGGTGAGGACTGAATTACGGCAGGACCCCGACCCGGAACCGGACGCCGCCCGGCAGCCGGTGACACCCGTCCCGATCGTGCTGGACGGCGTCACCAAGTGCTTCGCCTCCCCGCGCGGTGAGCGCCGTCAGGCCGTGCGCGACGTGTCGTTCCGGGTGGAGCCCGGCTCGTTCACGGCCGTCATCGGGCCCACCGGCTGCGGCAAGTCGACGCTGCTGTCCCTGATCTGCGGCACCGAACGCCCCGAAAGTGGAACGGTGTCGGTGGACGGCCGGACGGTCGACGGCATCGGGGACGACATCGGCTTCGTCTTCCAGACCGACGCGGTCTTCCCCTGGAAGACGGTGCTGGGGAACGTCGCGGCCGGCCCCCGCTTCCGGGGCGTGCCGCGTGCCCGTGCCCAGGCGCTGGCGGCGGACTGGGTGCGCCGGGTGGGGCTCGCCGGGTTCGAGCGCTACCACCCGCACCAGCTCTCCGGCGGCATGCGCAAGCGGGTCGCACTCGCCCAGACGCTGGTCAACCGGCCGCGGGTGCTGCTGATGGACGAGCCGTTCTCCGGCCTCGACGTGCAGACCCGGCAGATCATGTCGGACGAACTGCTCTCCCTGTGGGAACTGACCCGCCCCTCGGTCGTGTTCGTCACCCACGACCTGGAGGAGGCGATCACGCTCGCCGACAAGGTCGTCGTGCTCACCGCGGGCCCGGCCACGGTCAAGGAGGAGTTCGTCATCGACCTGCCCCGGCCGCGCGACGCCCGGGAGATCCGCCACCACCCCGACTTCGTCCGCCTGCACGAGCTGGTGTGGAAGGCGCTGCGCGACGAGGTACGGGTGGCGTACGAACGCGGCCTGGGGGCGGCGTGAACGGCGAGAGCGTGAGCACGGAAGGCGTGGACGCCGAGAGCGCCGGGGGCGTGAGCGCTGAGGGCGTGAGTACGAGGACGGTGCCGGGCGTGGCGGGGGCGCGGGCCCGAGCGGGCCTTCCCGGCGGCGCCGCCGGCGTCCGCCGGGCCCGGTTACGCGGGCGGCCCCTGGTCGTCGCCGCCGGGCGCGTCGCGGTGCTCGTGGTCTTCCTCGGCGCGTGGCAGCTGCTCGCGGCCACCCACACCATCGACACCTTCTACTTCGGTGAACCCACCGGCATCTGGGACCGGTTGGAGACCTGGGTGCGGCACGGCACCTCCCAGGGCCCGCTGCTCACCCAGGTCTGGGTGACCCTCCAGGAGACCCTGCTCGGCTTCGGCATCGGCACCACGCTCGGCGTGGCCTGCGGGATCGCGCTCGGCAGGCTGCGGCTGGCGGCCGACATCCTCGCGCCGTACATCAAGACCGCCAACTCCGTCCCGCGCATCGTGTTCGGCTCGGTCTTCGCGATCTGGTTCGGCCTCGGCATCGGCTCGAAGGTCGCGCTCGCGGTGGTGCTGGTCTTCTTCGGCGTCTTCTTCAACGCCTTCCAGGGCGCGCGCGAGGTGGACCGCGCCCTGATCGCCAACGCCCGGGTGCTGGGCGCCGGCCCGGTGCAGGTGACCTGGCAGGTGGTCGTGCCGTCCGCGCTCAGCTGGATCACCACCAGCCTGCACGTCGCCTTCGGGTTCGCCGTCACCGGCGCGATCGTCGGCGAACTGCTGGGCGCGCAGCAGGGACTGGGCCTGCTGATCTCGCAGGCGCAGGCCAACTTCGACCCCGACGGCGTCTACGCGGGCCTGGTCATCACCGCGCTGCTCGCACTGACCGCCGAGGGCCTGATCACGCTGCTGGAACGGCGGTTGCTGCGCTGGAGACCGCGTACCGGCTCCAACCGCTAGGCGCTCAGCCGCATTTCGCGGTGCCGACAGCCGAACAACCCGGGCCCGCGGTACGCACACCCGCGTGGCCCGAGTCCGACGAGCCCCATACGCACGACCCCCCATAAGAAGGAGAAGACGCATCCCATGTGGCGCAAGAAGATCGTCGTCGCGGCCGCCGCCCTCGCCCTGACCACCACGGTCTCGGGCTGTTCCGGCTCGGGCGGCGACGGCCAGGACGGCAAGGACGCGAGCGGGCTGACGACGGCGACCATCGCCCTGTCCAACCAGCAGAACCAGAGCTACCTGCCGCTGATCCTCGCCCAGCGCCTGGGCTTCTTCAAGAAGCAGGGCCTGGACGTCAAGATCGACAACCTCCAGTCCACCAGCCAGGTCACCGACGCCCTGCTGGCGGGCCAGGTCCAGGGGATGATCGGCTTCTTCGACCACAACCTCGACCTCCAGGCCAAGGGCAAGCGGACCGAGTCGGTGATCCAGCTGCTCCAGGCCCCCGGCATGGTGGAGATGGCCCGCACCGACGAGTCCATCGGCTCCCCCGCCGACCTGCGCGGCAAGACCGTCGGCGTGACGGCCCTCGGCTCCTCGACCTCCTACCTGGGCGACTACCTGTCGCTGCACGACGGCGTCCCGCTGGACCAGACCCACCTGGTGGCCGTCGCCGCGGGCCCGACGTTCGTCGCCGCTTTCCAGCACCACCGCGTCGACGCGGGCGTGACCACCGAGCCGACCATCTCCACCCTGCTCCAGAAGCACCTGGCGAAGATCACCACCGACATGCGCACGCTCGCGGGCACCAAGGCCGCGCTCGGCGGCCCGTACCCCGGCACCTGCCTGACCGTGCAGGCCTCCTGGGCCGCGAGCCACAAGGACGTCGTGCAGAAGATGGTCAACGCGCTCTACGCGTCGTTGCAGTGGATCGAGACGCACTCCGCGACCCAGGTCACCGACCAGGTCCCGGCGGACTTCTACGCGGGCTCCGGCAAGCAGAACTACATCCAGGCGCTCGCCAACGAGATGGGCATGTACGACCCCACCGGTCAGATGCCCACCGACGCGCCGCAGACCGTCCTGCGCGTGCTCTCCGCCATCGACCCGGTGGTCAAGGGCCACTCCATCGACCTGTCGAAGACCTACACGGACACCTACGTGCAGCAGGCGTCCCAGGAGGCGGGACACGCGGCGAAGTGACCCACCGCGCACCGGAGGCCGCCCGCACCGCGCGGCGGCCTCCGGCGCGCCGGGTCCGGCCGGACGGCGGTTCGCCCGCCCACCGCACTGTTGACCGCACAGCCTGATCGGAGATACTGCCCGCCGTGGAGCAGCGCAACGGCCCGAAGATCCCTCCCGTGCACGCCGCCGGGCTCGACCCGGCGTTCGTCCCCGGTCTGACCCTGCCACTTCAGGCGGGGGCGGACCGCGCGCCCTCGTCCCCCGACGACCCGACGCCGCAGGCAGCTGACGACGCGCCGGCCGCCCCGGCCGCCGGCGATGCTGCCGACGCCGACGAGGCCGGGACGCGGGACGCCTCCCCGGAGAACGCCGACGCCGCGGAGGCGGACGAAGAGGAAGTCTCCGACGAAGTGGACGCCGCGGGCGGGCCCTCGTTCGAGGCGTCCGACCACTGCGGCGGTGTCACCGCCGACCGCCGGGGCGTGCGCTTCACGCTGGACGGCGAGGAGGCGGACTTCACCTGGGACGAGATCGGCGCCGTCGAGATCGGCACCCCGCGCTTCGGCCGCATCCTGATCGTCACGGTCCACACGACGAGCCGTCACACGTACGAGGCCTACGTGGACGCGCCCAACCGGTCCCAGCCCAAGCGGTGGGCGACACAGCTCGACGCGGTCCTGGACGAGTACTTCGAGGGCTGAGGCTCCGCTTCGAGGCGGCCGGAACCCGAAGCGGCCTCAGGCCCGCGGTCAGCAGCCGCTGTCCGCGCTCCTGCCCGCGAAGCGGTCGGAGAGGAAGTCCAGGACGGACAGCCTGCGGGCCACCGCCTCCTCGACGTGCTCGCCGACCGGGTCGCGCACCTCGTCCACGGTCGCGCCCTTGGCGCACCAGTCCTTGACGAGGCTGTCGTCCTGGCCCACCGGCACGATCTCGTCGGTGTCCGCGTGGTAGTCGTAGACCGGCGTCGCGGGGGCCTGGGCGCCGAGCTTGTTCTCGTTCAGGACGGCGGCGACGGACGGCACGCTCAGCGGGTCGGGCACGGTGGTGTCCGACGCCAGCTTCTTGAACGGGTAGGCCGCGAGCAGTTGGGTCATGCACTTGCCGCCGGTGTCGGCGAAGTCCTGGCGCCCCTGGGCGTTGAGCAGGGACGGGATCTTCGCCTCGGGGAACTCGGTGCTGATGCTCCACGCCGCCGCCATCTCGAACCCGGCCGCCGCGCCGCCGTCCAGGGAGCGCGCGACCGCGGTCGGGTCGGCGGGCACGCCGCCCATCGCGGCACCGGCCAGCCGCACGTCGGGGGCGTAGGACGGCTGGAGCTGCGCCGCCCAGCCCGTCGCCTCCGCGCCGCCCGAGTAACCGTCCAGCGCCCAGGGGCTGCCCGCGCCGATGCCGGTGTCCTCGGCGGGCCGGAAGTTCCTCACCGCGCGGATGCCGTCGAGCACCGCGTGCCCGGCCTGCGGGCCCGCCATGAACACCGACCTGGGCCCCTCGAAGTCGGGCACCGCGACCGCCCAGCCCTTCAGCAGCAGCGTCGCCGCGTCGGCCAGGTCGGCCACGTCGGTGCCTGACGCGAGGGTGTAGGAGGGCGCGCACTGCGACCCGGTGCTGTCCTCCGGCGCCTGGAGCGAGACCACCGGCCGGTCGCTCCCCGAGGCCGCGCCGCCGGGCACCATCAGGGTGGTGACCGTCAACTCCGGTTGCCCGTGCGAGTCGTTGGTGCGGTACGAGATCTGCCAGGCGTCCGTTCCGGTGGGCAGCCCGAGCAGCGTCACCGACACCGGCCGGGTCGCGACGATCTGGCCGGGGGCGTACGAGCCGATGTCCGCGGGGGCGCTGTAGAAGGGGTCCTGCGCGGGCGCGACGGCCCCGGCGCTCGGGACGTCCGAAGCCCGGGCGGTCGTGGCCGTGGCGGTGGCGGGAGCGGTGGCCGCGGTGGCGGGTCCGGCGGCGGCGAGCACGAGCGCGCAGCAGGCGGCGGTCGCGGCCAGGGTCGTGATGCGTGAAGCCATGGTGGGGGTCCTCAACTGGTCGTGGTGGGCGGCACGTCGGGCTGCGGCGGGGCGCGTGCGGGGTGGGGCGGAGTGCGGGGGCGCGGAACGCAGGGGGCGCGGTGGTGCGGGCGTGCGGCTCGGTGCGCGTACTCGGGGCTGCGGTGCGGCTCAGCCGGCCATCCGGCCATCCGGCCAAATCTGACAACGAGGATTTTCAGAGTGGGCCCGAGAGGTGTCAAGGAGTCGCGCACCGTGCGCGTGCGTCGGATTCGGTGAAGACTCGAAGGCATGGGTACGCCCTCCCCCGGCGTGCGGGAGCCCGGTACGGCGCTGCTGACCTTCGGCCACGGCACGCTGCCGCCCGAGGCGATCACGGAGCTGCTGCGCGGCGCCGGGGTCGGGGCGGTGGTGGACGTGCGGACCGCGCCGGGCAGCAGGCGCAACCCGGACACCCTGCGCGCCGCCATGCAGGAGTGGCTGCCGCGCGAGGGCGTCGCGTACCGCTGGGAGCCCCGCCTCGGCGGCTTCCGCAAGCCCGCCGCCGACTCGCCGGACGTCTTCTGGGAGAACGACTCGTTCCGGGGCTACGCGGGCCACACCCGCGAGCCCGACTTCCTCGCCGCCATGGACGACCTGCTCGCCCAGGCGGCCGGCACGACCACGGCCGTGATGTGCGGGGAGACGGTCTGGTGGCGCTGCCACCGCAGGATCATCGCCGACTACGCGGTGCTGGCCAGGGGCGCGCGGGTGGTGCACCTCGCGCACGACGGACGCCTCACCGAGCACCCGCCCACCCGGGGCGCCCGCCTGCGCGCCGACGGGCTGCTCGTCTACGACCTGCTGTGACCGCGGGCGTCCCTCACCGCGCGGGCCCGCGCAACGCCGGCGGGACCGGGTCCGGCCCGGGCGCGGTCGAGCGGGCCCAGGCGATCAGACCCGGCACGTCGATCCCGTACGGCGTGGGAGGCGCCGCGTAGGGGGCGAGGCCGTCCGCCGCACGCGACAGGAGGGCCGCCGCGCCCTTGGCGTTGCCCCGCGCGGCGTGCGTCAGCCCCACCGCGAACTGCGCGAGCGCCCGCCACAGCCCCCGCTCCCCGGGCGGCGCCGTCTTCCAGGCGTCCTCCAGGACCTCGTGGGCATGGAACGGCATCCCGGCGTCCAGCAACCGCTGCGCCTCGGCGAGCGTCTCGTCGGGCGTGCGCCGCACCCCCTCGGGCTGGCGGGCGACGCCCTCTGTCCCGTACGGCAGCGGCCTGCCGAGCCCGTCGCGCGGCCTGGCGTTGCGCGCCCGCCCGTCCGCGTCACGGTCCCGGTCGGGCTCCGGCTCCCCGGTGTCGTCACAGCGGGCGCCGCAGTGCTCGCAGGCCCCGTCGTCCGGACGCTCCCGCATCCGGCCGCACTGCGGGCAGACCGCGTTCAGCCAGCAGGCCGGGTCGCCGCCCTCCCGCCACGGCTCGTCGTTCCCGCGTCGTTCCTCGTCCACGGTCGCATCCTCTCAGGCCGCCAGCGCGCAGGCGCCCAGGGCGAGCAGGACGACGGCCTTGGCCGTCTCCAGCGCGATGTACGCCAAGTGCCCGCGCGAGCGCGGCAGTTCCTCACCGGCCAGCACGCGGTCCGAGCGCCGGTTCAGCGCGGGCCGCACCGCGGCGAGCTGGACGGCGAGCACGACGCCCGCGGCGGCGGTGAGCGCGGCGACCGCCGTGGTCGGGCCACCGGTCGCCACGGCCACGATCACCACGAGGGCGAACAGCGCCTCGACCGCGTTGAGGGCGCGGAAGACCAGCCGCCCGATGCCCAGCCCGACGCGCACCGTCACCCCGGGCGCCCGGAACTTCAGCGGCGCCTCCAGGAAGGAGATGGCCGCGACCATGCCCAGCCAGACGAAGGCCACCGCGCCGGTGACGGATGCGGCGGTGTGGTTCATCCGCGTCGCCTACCTCTCCGCGAGGCGGGCCAGGCAGGCGTCCGGCTCGGCGAACGGCTCCAGTCCGGTCGCCGTCACCTCGTCCCCCAGCTCGTCCAGCGCACCCTGCATCATGCCGAGGTGGACCGAGCAGACGACCTGCCCGTACTCCTCGGCGAGTTCGAGGAACGGGCAGTGGCGCAGCCGCACCACGTCCGGCCCCGCCCGTTCCGGTTCGAAGCCCAGATCGGCCAGAAGGCCGGTGAGCCGGTCGGCCGCCTGGCCTGCCGTCAGCCGCTGCCCCGGCGGCGGACGCTCGATCAGGAATCCGCCCCACGCCAGCCCCGCCCGCCGGGCCTCCTCCGGTGCCGTCTCGCCCGCGGCGGACAGCCGCCCGAGCAGGATCCGCGACAGCAGCCGGTACTCGCGCACCCCGCCGCGGTCCATGCCGGGGCGCGGGGCGTAGACGGTACGGGGGCGGCCGGGCCCCGACGGCTCCTGCACGGTGCGGTGCGCGGCGCCCTCGGCGACCAGCGCGTCCAGGTGGAAGCGGGCGGTGTTGGGGTGGACGCCGAGCCGGCCGGCGATCTCGGCGACACCGAGCGGGCCGTCCGCCGCGCGCAGCGCGTCCAGCACCGCACGACGGCGCGGGCCCTGCGGTGTCCGCTCCACGGCTGCCGCCCCTTCCTGGCGCTCCGGAGGCTGCCCGCGGGCGCGCCCGGAGGCGCTCGCGGGTGGTCCGCCGACGCTCCGGAGTGCGCCCCCGCGTGGGCTCCGGGAGGTGCCGCGCTGCCGCGCGCCCGTGACGCCGGAGCCCTTCCGACGTTTTCACGAATGCTACCTGTAATAATCGGCGCGACACCGCCGGGGTGCCCGTTCCCGTTCCGCGAGCGAGGGCCGCCGTGGCGAGGAAGGGGAGCGTGTGGCACCGACCCACGAGCCGTCCCAGCGAGAAGGGGCCATGCCACCGGTACCGCGCACGCTGTGCGACGTGCGGGCGGTCACCGCGCCGGACGCCGTCGCGGACGCGTCCGCCGGGGCGCTGTGGCGGCTGGCCGAACCAGGGCGTCAGCTCGACGCCAACGTCGTCCACCTGCCCGCGCGGCAGCGCGTGGACCCGCACACCGAACCCGACCTGGACGTCCTGCTGCTGGTCGTGGCGGGCGACGGAACCCTCGCCACCGCCGAGGGCGCCCAACCCCTCGCCGAGGGAGCCCTGTTGTGGCTGCCGCACGGCGCGGCGCGCGGCCTCACCGCCGGCGCGGGCGGCCTGTCGTACCTGACCGTCCACCGCAGGAGGCCGGGCCTGCGCATCGGGCCGCCGCCGTCATGACGCGGCGGGCAGCAGCGCGGGGCGCCCGCCGAGCGCCGCGCAGAAGCGGTCGACGAGTTCCCCCAGCGTCCGCGCCGCCGCGGGCGCGACGGTGACCGCGCCGCACTCGGCGAGCGCGATCTCCTTGTCGAGGGTGAACCACCCGGGCAGGATGTGTGCCGCGCCCATCGAGCTGAGCACCGGCCGCAGCGCGTAGTCGATCGCCAGCACGTGCGCGGTGCTGCCTCCGGTCGCCAGCGGCAGCACGGTCTTGCCGGTCAGCGCGTACTGCGGCAGCAGGTCGAGCAGCGTCTTCAACAGGCCCGAGTACGCGGCCTTGTAGACCGGGGTGCCGACCACCACGCCGTCCGCCCGGGCGAACAGCTCGGCCGCGCGTACGATCGCCGGGTGCCCGAAGTCGGCGCCGAGCAGCGCCTGCGCGGGCAGCGTGCGCACGTCCAGCGGCACGACCTCGTGGCCCTGCGCCGCGATCCTGGCGTCGAGGTGGCGCAGCAGCCCCGCGGTGCGCGAGGTGGCGGAGGGACTTCCGGAGACGGACAGGACGACGGCCATGACGGGGACCTTTCCGGCACGGTTGAGGAGACGGACCGACCATTCCGGGCGAACGCCCAACGGAACAGCGAGCCGGCAGGTGAAAAGAGGGCGAAGGGCGAAGGGTGCACGGCGAATTCCGGATCACCGGTCACGGGTTCATGGTCATGGCCATGGTTCACCCGCGCTACGGGAATGCGGAATGCGGGCGGGGTGAATTCGCGCCCTGCCGACGCCAGTCGAGCCAGGCGGGAGCAGGGGCGCGCGGCGTGGTGAGGGACCGCGATGGGGCGGGCGGCGCTTCGGCCGTCAGGCCCGGAAGGAGGGCGGACAGAAAGCACTGGAGACACGCGCGAGATCGACGTGGCGTCGTCGCGTGAGATCCGGTCGCTTCATGCCGTCGATCAAATCAGCCGGAAATCGGGGCGGTCAAGAAGCCGGAAAGGGATTTCACATCCCGGACACGGCCGCCCCGTCATCCCACCACGCCCCCCGCGTCGAGACCGGGCAGCAACACCAGCCGCCTGCCGCGCGTGGCACCGCCCTCCACCATGCGGTGCGCCTCGGCGGTGGCGGACAGCGGCAGCGTCTCGACGGAGCGGGTGCGCACCCGGCCGTCCGCCAGCAGCCGGTTGACGGTCCCGGCCGCCTCGGCCAACTGGGCTGCCGTGGCATGGGAGATGACGAAACCGGTGATCGTGCAGCCCTTCATGTAGAGCGGACCGGCCGGGAGTTCGGGGCGGGCCCTGGCGCCCGCGAACAGCACGACGCGGCCACCGCGCGCCAGCAGGTCCACCGACGTGCCCAGATCGTTGCGGCCCGAGGTGTCCAGGTGCAGGTCGACGCCGTCAGGACAGGCCGCGCGCAGCCGCTCCCCGACGTCCTCGGCGCGGTAGTCCAGTACCTCGGCGGCGCCCAGCGCCCGCACGTACTCCGCGTCGCGCGCGGCGGCGGTGGCCACGACCCGCGCGCCCGCCTCGGCGGCGAGCGCCACCAGTACCGTGCCGACGTTGCCCGCCGCGCCCTCGACCAGCACGGTCCGCCCGAGCGCGGCGCGGCCGTGGGCGAACAGCGCGAGGTGGGCGGTGGCGGCGGGGTGGAGCAGGGCGACCGCGGTGGCCGGGTCCACGCCGGGCGGCAGGTGGTAGAGCCGGTCGGCGGCGACCACGGCGCGTTCGGCGGCGGCGCCCTGGCGGCCGTCGTGGCCGAGGCTGTTGCACCACACCATGTCCCCGGGCGAGAAGTCCGCCGCGCCGGGGCCGGCCTGGAGCACCCGGCCGACCAGGTCCCGCCCGACGACGAACGGGAACGGCACCGGCGTGGCGAACAGGCCGGACCGCACGAAGGCGTCCACCGGGTTGACGGTGGTCGCGATCACCTCGACCAGCACGTCGGTGGGTCCGGGGCGGGGGGTGGGGAGTTCGCCGTAGACGATCTCCTCGGGCGGTCCCAGGCGTTCGACGAAGGCTGCGCGCATGGGCTCGACGGTAGGCGGGACGGCGGGGGCGGCGCGGCGCGACCGGCCGGGGCGGGCACCGGATGTCACCGGCACGGAGGCGCGGGGCAGGGCGCCGCGTCCCGGACCGCCTCCGGCAGCGGGCACGGGGTTCAGGCCTCGCCGCCCCCCGGCGCGGACTCGGACGCAGGGCCGGGATCGGTCCCTGGGGCGGGCTCCGGTGTGGTCCGGCCCGGCAGGCGGCCTTGGACCGCCGCCACCGTGTACGCCGCCAGCGCGAGGGCGGCGACGCCCAGCGCCACCGCCAGGTCGCGGCCGTCCTGCCGGGACAGGGCCAGCGCCGCCCCGACCACGGCCACCAGCGGCGGCAGCGGCCACCACGGCATGCGGAACACCCCGCGCAGCCCCCGCCCGCGCACCCGGCCGACCAGCGCGGAGACCGCCACCAGCAGGTACACCACGACGATCATGACCCCGGTGAAGGTCACCAGGTCGTCGAGCGAACTGAACACGCACAGCAGCCCGTTGCCCAGGAAGAGGAACGCGAACGCCCGCACCGGCACCCGCGAGCGCGCCGACGTCCGTGCGAAGAAGCCGTTCAGCGGCCCGGGCAGCATCCCGTCGCGCGCGGTCGCGTAACAGACGCGCGCGTAGCCGAGGTTGGCGGCGAGACCGGTGTCGAACATCGCCACCACGACGCCCGCGATCAGCGCCCTGGCGCCGTCCGCCCCCATCACCTGGCGCGCGATGAGCGACAGCGGTGAGGCGTCGGAGGAGGTGCGGCCCAGGTCCCCGACGGCCGAGGTCGCGGCGACGACCGCGAGCAGTTCGACGACGACGGCGACGACCGCGGCCACCACGACGGCGCGCGGGCCCGCGCGGCGCGATCCCCTGGACTCCTCCACGAAGTACAGCGGCCAGTCGTACCCGTTGAAGGCGAACAGCGCGGGCACGACGGCGGTCAGCAGCGCGCCGAGGCCGACCGCGTGCGGCAGCGCGCCCGACCCCTGCGCCGCCCTCGGATGCCCGAACGGGTGCGCGCCCGGCGCGGCGTGGGCGAAGGCGAACGCGGTGAAGACCAGGATGACGGCGAGTTCGAGCACCAGCATCGCGGCGGCCACCCAACTCGCCGGTGACACGCGGCCGATGGACAACGCGGTCACCAGCGTCATCATCCCCAGCGCCACCCACCCCGTCGGCAGCCCGCCGGGTACCAGCGAGGACAGATAGGTGGCAGAGGCGACCAGGATCGAGGCGGTCGAGACCAGCCCCAGCAGCAGGAAGAGCACCGCCGTCACGCCGCCGGCGACCGGTCCGAGCGCACCGCGCACGATCGCGTAGCAGCCCCCGGCCGACGGGAAGCGCCCGCCGGCCTCCGCGTAACACAGCGCCATGCACAGCGCGATGACCGCGCCGATCACGAACGCCCACACCACACCGGTGCCTGCGGTGCCCAGGCCCGAGCCGTAGACGAGGAAGACGGAGGTGGTCGGCGAGATCGCGGCGACCGCGATGGCCAGCACGTTCAGCGGGCCGAGTGCGGCGCGTTCCAGACCTACGTCCGCCCGCCCCTCGTCAGCGCGTCCCTCGTCCGCCCGTCCCTCGTCGCCGTCCGGCCGCCCGGGCGCGGTGCCGCTGTCGTCCGCCGGTCCACCGGCACGTGTCGCGTCAGCCATGTTCTTGGTTCTCGCCCGCCGGACCCACCGGCCAAACCAGCGCCGACGCGTGAGGGCCGCCCCGGCGGGACGGCCCTCACACGTCGTACGCGTCGTACGTCTTCGTCCGCGTCACACCAGCTTCGGCGTCCCCAGGCCGAGGGCGCGGAAGGTGATCCGCTGGTCCACCCACAGCAGCGTCACCGTGGCGCCCGCCATCGCGACGGCGAAGACCAGGTGCCCGGCCGCCGACGTCACCTGCGTACCGGCCGCGCCGAGCAGCAGGTGGGCGCCGAGGCGCGCGGCGATCAGCCCGATGGCGATCATCCGCGTCCTGGAGTTCTTCAGCATCGCGCGGACCAGCTTGCGCCGCCTGCCCATCACGGTCAGGCCCACCACGATGTTCACGGCGGCCAGCGCGACCAGCACCACCCAGGCGCCCTTCCACACGTGCATCAGGTCGTACGCGGCACCGATGACGCCCTCGAACCCGAAGAACCAGACCGGCAGCGGCTTGACCTTCGACAGGTCCACGCCCTTCGCCCCGCCCGCCACGTCGCTGCCGGCGGCCTGAGCCTGCGCCTGCCCCTGCGCCTGCTCCCGCGATCCCCGCGTCATGATCCCGTTCATCTCGTCCCCCTCGGGCCCCGCTCGTGTCACCGCCCTGATGACACCACTCATCCTGCCGCCCGCACCGGCGCCACGGCAGAGCCGCCTGTCACCATCCCCGCAGGACAAATGTCACCCCCGCCGGCCCCCACGCTCACGCCCGCCCGCGCGATCACGCGCCCACACACGACCGCGCCCGCGGAACGAACGGTTCCGGGGCGTGCGAGGAAGCCTATGCTGGTGGGGCGAGGGGGTCAGCGCGGAGGTGCGCCATGGGTCGTTGCCGTCATTTCCACATGGACCACGCCAGCCACTCGATCACCGTCAACCTGCGCTCGGCAGCGCCGCACGAGCTGGAGCTGCTGATCGACGGCAAGGAGGTCTCCCGGGAGCGTCTGCACGGCTCCGGGACCTACCGGCTGACCGGGGTCCTGCCCGACGAACCCACTCATCCGTTCCACGTACGCGTGAGAGAGTCGCGCATGGGGTTCGCGACGCCGACCTGCGTCATCGAGATCGACGGCACGGAACTGCTGATGCAGGAGCGTCCGGTGGTCTGAGGCGGCGGCCGGAGCACGCCCGAGCTCAGCGGCTCAGCGGCAACGGCACGGGGGCGGCGTGCCGCGCGTTCGGCTTCGGCTCGGCGGAGGCCTGCGCCCGCGCTCCCGGCTCCACGGCGGCCTGCGCCCGCGATCCCGTTCCCGACGACGCGGTTTCCACCGCCGCGGTCGCCTCGCGCTGCGCCGGGACCGTGATCGGCATCGCCATCGGGTCGTCGACGGCGGCCAGACGCCGTACCGCGGGGGAGGAGCCGTGCGCCTCCGCGTGGATGCGCTGCTTGATGGTGGGCGGCAGCGAACCGGGCTTGCGCGGCCTCCTCACCATCTCCAGCGGCGGCACGCACAACGCCGGGGCGACGGCGGCCCGGCGGCGGGCGGCGGTCTGCTGAGTGGGGATGACGACGGCCGGGAGGGGGGCGGCGGCGCCTTCGCGCTTGACGCCGAGGGCGGTCAGCAGGCGGGCGAAGACGGAGACGACGGCGGTCAGGCAGGCGGTCCAGAAGGTCGTGACGCGGGTGGTGGCCACGGCTCCTCACTTTCGGTCGATCCAGGCGGTCAGGCGCGGTGCGGACTGGGCGATCAGGGGGCGGACAAGGGACGGCAAGGCGATATGGGCGGTCTGTGTACAGCAGAGCCGCTTTACATACCTTCCTCATGATGTGGACGCACCCCGAAGAACGTGGGATCTGAGCATGCGATTCGCGGATCTTCCGATGAACAGCACCCGGACGGAGCAGCGCCGCCCTCGCCCGGCGCCGCCCCGCGTCGCCGCACTTCCCTCCCGCTGACAGCGAACACACAGGTCAGGGCCGTTCCACATCACGGATGCATAAGGTTCGCTGTGAATACGGCGTCACCAACCGCCCATAGCAGCCCGATTGACGCCAACCGGCTGACCACGCCTCTGTACAGGGGGGAAGCGGGCGCGGCATACTCGCCGCCCGGCCACCTCCGGCCGCGACACCAGACTTCGGCGACGAGGCCCCCTTCGCAGGCGGCGGAGTTCGAGCTGTGCCCTGGCAGCCCCACCTGACAGGTGGCCCCCGCACCCCGTCATCCCTGCCCCCGCCCGTCCGCCGGCCCGGCACGTTCAGCAGGGAGCAGCAGTGCAACGGACCATCGGCTCAGCAGTCGTCGGCGCCCTGGGCATCGGCGCGATGGCAGTGGCGGTATCGGTCGCGGGCGTCACCTCCGCGCAGGCCGCGGAACGCCACCACGCGAACAACGGGCAGTGCGGTCAGGTCGGCGTGGCCTACTCGCTGGACGGCGGCGCCAGTTGGACGACCTCGGGGCGCATCAACGGCTCGGCGCCCGGCACGATCGAGGTCAAGCTCACGCACGACGTCGCGCAGGGCTGCCAGTACCCGGTCTCGCTCGCCTCGTACAGCGCGCAGGGGCCGACCTGGCAGACCTCCGGTGAGCAGGCGTTCCTCGGCTGGGACACCACCGTCCTCAAGCAAGGCCACCTCCAGGCGACGCTGGACGTCAGCACGCACCTGCCGTCCTGCTTCGGCCAGATCGACCTGTACGGCAACGGGAACAAGTACGACGGTGTGGCCAATCCGCTGCCGCACTACCCGGACTCGGCGACGCCCACCGATCTGATCACGGCGTGGAACGGGTCGGCGCCGTGCTCCTCGGCGAGCCCGTCGCCGTCGTCCCCCGGCGGTTCCACGGCTCCAGCGCCCGGGGGCTCCGGGACGCCGTCCCCGGTGGCTTCCGGCAGCCCGTCCTCCGGCGCCGGGTCGCCGAGCTCCGCGCCGTCCGCCTCGGCGTCCGCCTCCGCCCCGGCGACGGCCACCGCGGCGCCCAGCGGGACCCCCTCGGTGCCGCCCAGCTCGACCACGCCGACCGGCGGCGGCCTCGCCGAGACCGGTGGCAACGGCACCCAGACCGCGGCCTTCGCGGGCGGCGGCGCGGTGCTGCTGCTGGTCGGCGCGGGCGCGGTCATCGTCGGCCGCCGTCGCCGCACCACGGGCGCCCGCTGACGGGCCAGGCGGTACGACGCGGCCGCTGAGGAGGCGGGCGGGGCACACGGTCCCCGCCCGCCTCCCCGCACGAGGGCCGCCCCTGCTCCGCCGTGCGGGTGATCGTGCCGGTTGCTAACGTGAAATGTGCCATTTGCCTGATTCATGCGCACCGCGCGGCACACCACGTGCCCGGCGCGCATCACGCGACAACGGGAGGCAGCCATGGCGCAGACAACGGGAGCCACCTCGCACGCCCCACCCCCACCCGCCGCGCGCGGCTCGTCCGGCGGCGGCTGGGCCTCGGGGCTCGTGCTCTTCGCCGGCGTGATGATGGTGGCCAACGGCATCCTCGGCCTCTTCGAGGGCGTCGTCGCCGTCGCCAAGCAGCACGTCTACGTGTCCACCCCGAACTACGTCTTCAGGTTCACCCTCTACTCGTGGGGCTGGGTGCACATCGTCGTCAGCGCGCTCGTGCTGATCGTCGGTCTCGGGGTGATCGCGGGACAGGCCTGGGCCCGCGCGACGGGCATCTTCATCGTCGCGCTCAGCCTGCTCGCCAACTTCATGTTCCTGCCGTACTACCCCTTCTGGTCGCTGATCGTCCTCGCGATCGACGTCTTCGTGCTGTGGGCCCTGTGCACGTACCACCCGCAGCCGCGACGATGAGGTCATGCTGCTGGCCGACGTAGCCCGGGTGTCCCGCGAGGTGGCGGCCACCCGGGCCCGCACCGCCAAGACGGCCGCCCTCGCCCGGCTCTTCGGCTCCGCCGGGCCCAGCGAGGCGCCGGTGGTCATCACCTACCTCGCCGGCCGCCTGCCGCAACGCCGCATCGGCGTCGGCTGGAGCACGCTGAGCGAACCGCACCCTGCGGCTCGGCTGCCGTCGCTGACGGTGCTCCAGACGCACGAGGCGCTCGACCGGATCGCCTCCGTCTCCGGGGCCGGCGCGCAGGGCGAACGCAAGCGCCGGCTGGGCGAGTTGATGCGCGCGGCGACCGAGGAGGAGCAGCGATTCCTGCGCGCCCTGATCGCCGGGGAACTGCGCCAGGGCGCGCTGGACGCCCTCGCGGTGGAGGGCCTGGCCGCCGCGGTCGGCGCCGCGCCGGACGACGTACGGCGGGCGGTCATGCTGGGCGGCTCGCTGGGCGCGGTCGCCCAGGCCCTGCTGGCACGCGGCGCCGAGGCGCTGGAGGACTTCCGGCTCCAGGTCGGCCGCCCGGTGCTGCCGATGCTCGCCCGCAGCGCCCCGGACGTGGACGACGCGATCGACCGCCTCGGCCCGTGCGCCCTGGAGGAGAAGCTGGACGGCATCCGCGTCCAGGTGCACCGCGACGGCGACGCGGTGCGGGTCTTCACCCGCACCCTGGAGGACATCACCGACCGCCTCCCCGAAGTGGTGGACGCGGCACGGGAGTTGGAGGTCGGCCGGGCGATCCTGGACGGCGAGGTCATCACGCTGGACGAACACGGCCGCCCGCGCCCGTTCCAGGAGACCTCCTCGCGCGTCGGTTCACGCCTGGAGGTCGGCGAGCGCCAGGCGCGGCTGCCCGTCTCGCCGGTCTTCTTCGACCTGCTCGCGGTCGACGGCGACGACCTGCTCCAACTCCCCACCGGCGAGCGCAACGCCCGGCTGGCCGCGATCACCCCCGAGCCGCGCCGGGTGCGCCGGGTCACCGTCGAGGACCCGGCCGACCCCCGACTGCGCGAGGCCGCCCGGCGGTTCGCCGCCGACGTGCTGGAACGGGGGCACGAGGGCGTGATGGCCAAGGCGCTGGACGCGCCGTACGTGGCCGGGCGGCGCGGCGCGTCCTGGCTGAAGGTGAAGCCGGTGCACACCCTCGACCTGGTGGTGATGGCCGCCGAGTGGGGCCACGGACGGCGCACCGGCAAGCTGTCCAACCTGCACCTGGGCGCGCGGCGGCCGGACGGGACGTTCGCGATGCTCGGAAAGACGTTCAAGGGTCTGACCGACGCCATGCTGGAGTGGCAGACGCGGGAACTGCTTGGGCTGGCCATCCACGACGACGGGCTCGTGGTGCGGGTCAGGCCCGAACTGGTCGTCGAGATCGCCTTCGACGGCCTGCAACGCTCCACGCGCTACCCGGCGGGCGTGACGCTGCGGTTCGCCCGGGTCGTGCGCTACCGCGAGGACAAGCGGGCGGACGACGCCGACACGGTGGAGACGGTGCTCGCCCTCCAGCGCTGACCGTCCCGGCACCCCGGCCCCTCGGGCGGCCGGACCCGGACTCCGACCGCCTGCGCGGGTGCTCTCACCAGTCCCCGCCGCCGAAGCCCCCGCCGTCGTCGCCCGAGTCGTCCCCGCCGCCGAAGCCGCCCCCGAAGTCCCCGCCGAAGTCGGTGGCGTCGAAGTTCGAGCCCGAGTAGTCGCCGCCCTGCGAGCCGTCGTCGCCCCCGCCGCCGTTGCCCACTCCCGCGTCGTAACCGGCGTCGTACCCCGCGTCGTAGCCCCCGTAGCCGTACCCCGGGCCGCTGAACGCGCTGCCCAGCAGCGTGCCCACCAGCAGGCCGGGCAGCATCCCGCCGCCGAAGTAGCCGCCCGCCCACGGCGCGTACGCCGAGCCCGCGTCCCAGTACGGCTGCGGGCCGTGCGCGGTCTCGACCGTGCGGCTCATCGGCTCGCGCCCGTCCGCCAGCCGCGCCGCGTCCGCCGCGCAGGCCGGCACCGTGCGGTGCGTCCCGGCGGGCGGCGCCCAGTCGACGTCGGTCACCGAGGGGCCGTGGCGCGGGTCGAAGAAGCACGGCACCCTGCGTTCCGGCAGCGGCTCGCCCGCCCGGCGCGCCGCCAGCGTCGCCAGCGCGAACCGGCCGTCCTGGAGCGCCTCGGTGACCGCCCGCACGTCATCCGGCCGCCGCGCGGCGTCCATCAGCGCCTTCGCCCGGTCGTACGCGTCCAGCGCGTGGGTGTAGTCCTCGCGCATCGCGTCGTCCGCGTGGGGGTCGCCCGGAGTGAAGTCGAGCCGGTCCAGTTCCTCGCCGAACGCGGTGATGTCCTCGTCGACCACCCGGCGCAGCCGCTCCAGCTGCTCGCGGTCGCGCTCGGCACGGCGCCTGCGGCTGCGCCGGTAGACCAGGTAGCCGCCACCGCCCGCCACGACCACCAGCGCGCCCACCGCGACGGCGCCCGCCACGCCCGCGCCGCTGCCGCCCTGCCCGCCCCAGGAGCCGGGGGCGTGGCCGTGGGCCTGCGCGTCGGCCTGGTCCACGAACGCGTCGAGCTGCTTGCTCGCGTCGCCCGCGTAGGAACGCTGGACCTCGCCGACCAGGTTGCGCACCGCCGTGTGCGGCATCACCTGCGGGTCCGCGCCCGCGTTGAACCCGTTGCCCAGCCGCACCGCGTAGACGCCGGTGATGCCGACCTTGGCCCGCAGGTCCTGGAGCAGGAACTGCTTGGGGTACGCCGTGGTCGCGGGCAGGACGGCGACGAAGACCGGCTTGTCGTCGGAGCGGATCTTGTCGCTCAGCGCGGTCGCGTCGGACGGCGAGACCTGACCGTTCATCGACGGGTCGACGTAGACCGGGTTCTTCTTCAGCGCGTCGGCGACCGCGTCGATCCCGGAGGCGGCCCGCGCCTGCGGGGCCAGCGCCCCGCCGAGGGCGAGCAGCAGGGCGAACAGTCCGGACAGGGCGGCGAGCAGCGGACCGGCCGGCCTGCCGCCCGCCCGCGATACGAAGCCGAGGCGCATGGCCGCGCGTCTCCTAGCTGGTGTCTCGAAGTGGTGCGTACGGTCGCCCGCGTGCGGCGAGGTGCCGTCGCGCGGTCGGTCGTCCCATGGTGCGTCACACAACCGCCCGGCACCGGGTCGCGCCGCGCCGGAGCGGGCGACGAGCCGCCGGTGCCGGGCGGCATGGCCCGGCGGGGCGCCGGTCGGTACGTGGCCGGCGCCCCGCTCGGTGCCCGGTCAGTGAATGGGTCAGTGCTTGGTCATGTCCGGGCCGCTCGCCGGGACCTGCCGGGCGCCGGCCGTGTCGCCGGGGGCGGACTTGATGGTGCGCTGCGCCGGGGCCTGCGCGTCCGCCGGGGCGGCCTCGTCGGCACCGGAGGCGCCTTCCTTGAAGTCCTCCTTGAGCGCCCTGGTCTCGCTCTTGAGGATGCGCAGCGACTTGCCGAGCGCCCGTGCCCCCTCCGGCAGGCGCTTGGCTCCGAACAGCAGGAACACCGCGACGAGGACGATGATCAGGTGCCAGGGTTCGAGACCGTTGCGCAGCATCGCGGCGCCTCCTGCCTATTGGTACGTATCCCGCGGGCTCTCCAGCAGTATCCAGGAAAGCCGGCCGGAGCGCGGAGGAGGGGGCGATCCGCGCCGCTGCGGACGGGGCGGCCCGGGCTGTACGGACGGGGCGGTCCGGGCCGCGACGGGCCCGGCGGGTCGCCCGGCGTTCGGTCCGGGCTCCGCTCAAGCGAAATGCGAGCGCCGTGCGGCACCGGCTGACGTACTCTGCGCGGTGTGCTGGTCCGACTTTTGCGGGCGTATCTCAGGCCCTACACCACATCCATAGCGCTCATCGTGCTTCTCCAGCTGGTCTCCACGCTGGCGACGCTCTACCTGCCCACGCTCAACGCCAACATCATCGACAAGGGGGTCGTGAAGGGGGACACCGGTTACATCGTGGGCACCGGTGGCTTCATGCTCGCGGTCACCCTCGTCCAGATCGTCTGCGCCATCGGCGCGGTGTTCTTCGGCGCGCGCACCTCGATGGCGCTCGGCCGGGACGTGCGGGCGGCCGTCTTCGACCGCGTGCAGTCCTTCTCGGCCCGTGAGGTCGGCCGGTTCGGCGCCCCCTCGCTGATCACCCGGACCACCAACGACGTCCAGCAGGTCCAGATGCTGACCCTGATGACGTTCACCCTGATGGTGTCGGCGCCGATCATGTGCGTCGGCGGCATCGTGATGGCGCTCAACCAGGACGTGCCGCTCTCCTCCCTGCTGCTGATCATCGTGCCCGTGCTGGGCATCGTGGTCTCGCTGATCGTGCGCCGGATGCGTCCGCTGTTCCGCAGCATGCAGGCCCGCATCGACAACGTGAACCGGATCCTGCGCGAGCAGATCACCGGTATCCGGGTCATCCGCGCCTTCGTCCGCGACACCCACGAGCGGCAGCGCTTCGGCAGGGCCAACACCGACCTGATGGACGTGGCGGTGCGCTCCGGCCGCCTGATGTCGATGATGTTCCCGGTCGTCATGCTGGTCGTGAACGTCTCCAGCGTCGCCGTGCTGTGGTTCGGCGGCCACCGCATCGACTCCGGCGGGATGCAGGTCGGCGCGCTGACCGCGTTCCTCAGCTACCTGATGCAGATCCTCATGAGCGTCATGATGGCGACGTTCATGTTCATGATGATCCCGCGCGCCGAGGTCTGCGCCGAGCGGATCCAGGAGGTGCTGGGCACCGACAGCAGCGTCGTGCCGCCCATCGCCCCGGTCACCTCGCTGAGCCGCCACGGTGAGCTGGAGCTGCGCGGCGTGGAGTTCCGCTACCCCGGTGCCGAGGCCCCCGTGCTGCGGGACATCTCCTTCACCGCCCGCCCCGGCGAGACGACCGCCGTCATCGGCTCCACCGGCAGCGGCAAGTCGACCCTGATCGGCCTGGTGCCGCGGCTGTTCGACGCCACCGACGGCGCCGTGCTGGTGGACGGCGCCGACGTGCGCGACCTGGCCCCCGAGACGCTGGCCGAGCTGATCGGCCTCGTGCCGCAGAAGCCGTACCTGTTCAGCGGCACCGTGGCCTCCAACCTGCGCTACGGCAGGCCCGAGGCGACCGACGAGGAGCTGTGGCAGGCGCTGGAGATCGCGCAGGCCAAGGACTTCGTGGAGCGGATGCCCGAGGGGCTGGAGTCCCCGATCGCGCAGGGCGGCGGCAACGTCTCCGGCGGTCAGCGCCAGCGCCTGGCCATCGCCCGCGCACTCGTGCGGCGCCCGGAGATCTACCTGTTCGACGACTCCTTCTCGGCCCTGGACTACGCGACCGACGCCCGCCTTCGCGCCGCGCTCGCCCGCGAGACCCGGGACGCCACGGTGGTCATCGTCGCCCAGCGGGTCAGCACCATCCGCGACGCGGACCGCATCGTCGTCCTGGACGAGGGCCGGGTCGTCGGCATCGGCACCCACCACGAACTGATGGCGGACAACGAGACGTACCGGGAGATCGTTCTCTCCCAGCTCACCGAGCAGGAGGCAGCGTGACCACCCCCGCCCCGAGGAGGGGCCCCGCCCCGGCGGCCGGCCCCGCGCGGTTCATGGGCGGCCAGCCCACCGAGCGGTCGATGGACTTCAAGGGCTCCGGCCGCAGGCTGCTGAGCATGCTCAAGCCCGAGCGGGCCATCATCGCCGTCGCCGTCGCCATGGCGGTCGGCAGCGTCGCGCTGAGCGTCATCGGCCCCAAGATCCTCGGCCACGCCACCGACCTGATCTTCGCCGGCGTCATCGGCCGCCAGCTGCCCAAGGGCGTCAGCCAGGCCCAGGCGGTCGCCGGGATGCGCGCGCACGGCCAGGGCAAGGTGGCCGACATCGTCGCCTCGATGCACGGCGTGCGGCCCGGTCACGGCATCGACTTCCCAGCGGTCGGCACCGTCCTGCTGTGGGTGCTGCTGATCTACGTCGGCGCCGCGATATGCGGCTTCGTGCAGGCCCGCATCGCCACCCGCGTCGTGCAGTCGGCCGTCTACCGGATGCGCGAGCAGGTCGAGGCGAAGCTCGGACGGCTGCCGCTGAGCTACTTCGACGGCCAGCCGCGCGGCGAGGTGCTCTCCCGCGCGACCAACGACATCGACAACGTCGCCCAGACCCTCCAGCAGACCCTCAGCCAGATCACCCAGTCGCTGCTGACCATCGTCGGCGTGCTGGTCATGATGTTCTGGATCTCCTGGCTGCTCGCGCTGGTCGCGCTGCTGACCGTGCCGCTGACCGTCCTGGTCGCCCAGCGCGTCGGCAAGCGGGCGCAGCCGCAGTTCATCGCGCAGTGGGCCTCGACCGGCAAGCTCAACGCGCACATCGAGGAGATGTACACCGGCCACTCCCTGGTGAAGGTCTTCGGCCGCCAGAAGGAGTCCGCCGAGACCTTCCGCGAGCACAACGACAAGCTCTACGAGGCCGGTTTCAAGGCGCAGTTCATCTCCGGCACGATGCAGCCCGCGATGATGTTCGTCGGCAACCTCAACTACGTGCTGGTCGCCGTCATCGGCGGCCTGCGGGTGGCGTCGGGCGCGCTGTCCATCGGCGACGTGCAGGCGTTCGTGCAGTACTCGCGGCAGTTCAGCCAGCCGCTCACCCAGGTGGCGAGCATGGCCAACCTGATCCAGTCCGGTGTCGCCTCGGCCGAGCGGGTCTTCGAACTCCTCGACGCGCCCGAGCAGGACGCGGACCCGGCCAACCCGCTCCGCCCGCAGAAGGTGACCGGCAAGGTCGAGTTCCAGGACGTCTCGTTCTCCTACTCCCCCGACAAGCCGCTCATCGAGGACCTGTCGCTGTCGGTGCGCCCGGGCCAGACGGTCGCCATCGTCGGCCCGACCGGCGCGGGCAAGACCACCCTGGTCAACCTGCTCATGCGGTTCTACGAGGTGACCGGCGGCCGGATCACCCTGGACGGCGTGGACATCGCCGCGATGTCGCGGGAGGAACTGCGCGGCAACATCGGCATGGTCCTCCAGGACACCTGGCTGTTCGGCGGCACCATCGCGGACAACATCGCGTACGGGAGCGAGGGCGCGACGCAGGAGAAGATCGTCGAGGCGGCGAAGGCCACCCACGTCGACCGCTTCGTGCGCACCCTGCCGGACGGCTACGACACAGTGATCGACGACGAGGGCGGCAACGTCAGCACGGGTGAGAAGCAGCTGATCACCATCGCCCGCGCGTTCCTCGCCGAGCCCGCGATCCTGGTGCTGGACGAGGCGACCAGCTCGGTGGACACCCGTACCGAGGTGCTCATCCAGCAGGCGATGGCCCAACTGCGGTCCGGCCGGACCAGTTTCGTCATCGCGCACCGCCTGTCCACGATCCGCGACGCGGACGTGATCCTGGTGATGGAGTCCGGCAGCATCGTGGAGAAGGGCACCCACGACGAACTGCTGGCGGCGGACGGCGCGTACGCGAAGCTGTACGCGGCGCAGTTCGCCGAGCCGGTCGCGGAGACGGTGGAGTCCAGCTGAGCCGTCCCGTCCGTCGACCGTCCGACGCCGCTCCGGGCTTCCGGAGCGGCGTCGGGCTTTCGGGGTCTGGAGCGGCGTCGGGCTTTCCCCCGGGGTTTTCGGGGCCGGTGCGTCCTCGGGCTGTCCGTCGGGCCGTGCGCGGCCCGGTGCGTCCTCGGGCTGTCCGTCGGGCCGTGCGCGGCCCGAGGATCGCTCTTCGGCGAACGCTTGTCACCCCGTTGCCGGTGACACGCTTTTCGTCAATTCCGCCTTGACGAAGGGGGCTTCGACAGTCCAGTCGATCCGGTGACGGCAGGCACGACGCCGCCCCGCGAGGGCCGGCACCGGGAAGGATGGAGGGCACCATGCCCGCGTCTCCCCGCCGGGGCCGTCACCGGCGCACCTGCTCGTTCTGCTCACTGCACCCCGCCGTCGTCCGCGACCTGGAGACGGACCTCGTGTGGTGCGAGGGGTGCGCCACCGACCTCATCCACGCGGGCGACCCCATCGAGGACTACCGGGAACTCGACGACGACCTGTACGCCGGGCTCCTCCAGACGCACGGCAGGGGCCGCTTCACGGGCCTGCGCCCGCACCCGCGTCCGCCGCGCACCTGACCCGCCCCACCCCTGCGCACCGCCGCGCGCCGAGAGTGCGCAG
Organism: Streptomyces sp. ICBB 8177; assembly: GCF_003144095.1. Taxonomy (GTDB): domain Bacteria; phylum Actinomycetota; class Actinomycetes; order Streptomycetales; family Streptomycetaceae; genus Streptantibioticus_D. Next base: position 318,048 of record NZ_NSKH01000018.1, read on the forward strand.
GCCACCGGTACGCTGGCGGACCATGTCCCCCGACGCGCCCGACGCCTTCGGCCTGCTGGTCTGCCCCGTGTGCGGGGACGGCCTCGCGCGGCGGGCCGGCGGACTCGGCTGCCCGGCCGGCCACTCCTTCGACCTCGCCCGCCAGGGCTACGTCAACCTGCTCACCGGCAACGCCCGTTCCGGGACCGCGGACACCCCGGACATGGTCGCCGCCCGCGCCGCGTTCCTCGCCGCCGGCCACTACGCGCCGCTGACCGGCGCTGTCGCCCGCGCCGCCGCCGAGGAGGCCCCCGGCACGGTGCTGGACGCGGGCACCGGCACCGGCCACTACCTGGCCGCGGTCCTGGACGCGCTGCCCGGCGCGACCGGACTCGGGCTCGACGTCTCGAAGTTCGCCCTGCGCAGGGCGGCCCGGGCGCACCCCAGGGCGCGGGCGGCGGTGTGGGACTTGTGGCGCCCGCTTCCGGTGCGCACCGGCGCGGTGGACCTCGTGCTCAACGTCTTCGCGCCGCGCAACGCCGCCGAGTTCCACCGCGTACTGCGGCCGGGGGGCACGCTGCTGGTCGTCACGCCGGGACCCGACCACCTCGCCGAACTGCGCGCCGGGATGCTGGAGGTCGACGCCGACAAGGACGAACGGCTCGACCGCGCGCTGTCCGGCCACTTCCGGCAGGTCGACCGGGTGCCTCTGGAGTATCCGATGACGCTCACTCCGGCCGAGGCCGCCGACGCCGTCGGGATGGGGCCGTCCGCCCACCACGCCGAACGGCGCGCGAGCACGGGGGCGTCGCCCGCGGAACCGGTGCGGGTCACGGCGTCGTTCCGGCTGAGCCGCTACCGTCCGGCGTGACCAGTGCCCTGCCGTCCCGCCCGGACGGAGGCCGCCGCCCGCCGCGCCCGCGCCCGGCGGCCGGGGTGAGCGCGTAGCAGGCGAACCCCAGCAGCAGCGCGGTGAAGTGGCCCAGGTCGGTGAAGGTGCGGCCGGTCACCACCGACCAGCCGAAGAACGCGAGCACCCCGGCCGCGTACCCCCAGCGCCACGGCCTGGGCACCAGGTACGTCAGCACTCCGGCCGCCCCGGCGAGCCCGTAGCTCACCCCGATGTCCACGGTGTGCGCCATCGACCGGGGCAGCCGCTCGTAGCGGATGCCGAGCCGTACCGCCTGCTGGCTGACCAGCGTCGCCCCGACGTGCGCCACGGCCACCGCGGTCAGCCAGCGCCAGGTGCCCAGCCATCGTTCCGCGGTGGCGTGGACGAGTTCGAAGAGCACGAAGTAGACCAGGAAGCCCGAGGGGGTCTCGATCCACAGCGCGCTGACCACCAGCACCCGGACCGGATGCTCCCGCAGTTGCACGAGGTTGGTGCTGTTGTGGTGCAGCAGGAACGCGCGCACCCCGGGTGAGACGACCGCGATGACGCCGCTGGTGACGGCCAGCACCAGCAGCCACACGTGCGTGCCGGGCGAGCGCACGACCCAGTCGGAGACCGCCCGGCGGGCGTGATCGAGCGTACGGCGCGCACGGCCGACCGACGGGCGCGGCCGGTCGCGCGTACGGTCGGGGGACGTCAACCGGTGGCCTTTCCCGCGTGCTTCACGGTGATCACGTCATTATCCACCGGTACGCGGTGCCCGCCCGGGTCGCCGTCCCCGGCGACGGCTTTCTCCGGTCAGCCGCTTGCGGTGAGGAACTGCGTGCCCAGGCTGGTCGCCGAGACCACCACCCACAGGCAGCCGCCGAGCAGCAGCGGCGCGGGACCGGTGCGGCGCAGCCCGGCCAGGTCGGTGGAGAGCCCGATCGCGGACAGCGCCACGGTGATGAGGAAGACGGAGGCGGTGCTGAGCGGGTGGTGCGCGGCGGCCGGGACCAGGCCGACCGTGTTGGCGGCGGCCAGCACGACGAACCCGACGAGGAACCACGGCACCAGCCGCCCGACCCGCACCCGTTCGGCGTTGCGTGCGGTGCCCTGTCCGCCGGGCGCGGCGGCGCGGCGGCGGGTGAGGGCGGCGAGACCGAGGCAGACGGGGATGATCAGCAGCGTGCGGGTGAGCTTCACGACGACCGCGTGGTTGGCGGCGGCCGAGCCGTACGTGCCGGCCGCGGCGACCACGGAGGACATGTCGTTGACGGCGGTCCCGGCGAAGAGCCCGAAGGTGTGCTGGCTCATCCCGAGCAGATGGCCGAGCGCGGGGAAGGTCAGGACGGCGGCGATGTTGAAGACGAAGATCGTGGAGACCGCGTAGGCGACCTCGGCCTCGGCGGCGCCGATGACCGGGGTGACGGCGGCGATCGCGGAGGCGCCGCAGATGCCGGTGCCGACGCCGATCAGGGTGCGCAGGTCGCGCACGATGCCCAGCCGCCTGCCCAGCCAGTACGCGGCGGCCAGGCAGACCCCCAGGGTGACCACCATGACGGGCAGCGACCCCACGCCGACCCGCAGCACCTGACCCAGCGACAACTGCGTGCCCAGCACGACGACGGCCAGCTGGAGCACGCCGCGGCTCGCGAACCGGACGCCCGGCCGCAGGCGTTCGCCGGGCCGTGCGAACAGCGCCACGACCACGCCCAGCACGATCCCGGTCACCGGCCCGCCGACCACGGGCACCAGCCCGCCCAGCACGGTCGCCACGACCGCGATGCCGAGGGCGAGGGCGAGCCCGGGGACCAGGGAGGGGAGGGCGGCCGTGCGGCCGCGGTCGGGGGACGGCGGGGCGGGGTCCGCCGAACCGCCGTTCGTCCGGGTGTGCGGCGCCTGAGCGTGGTCCGCCGCCGGGTCGCGGGGGAGGACCGTGGGTGCCGTGGGGGCGGAGTGCGCCGGTGGGCGGTCCGCCAGGGCCTTGTGGGCCGTACAGCCACTGTCGTCGTTCATGCTTCAACTCTGAGCGTCGCGGCCGGGCCGCTGTAGCCCCCGATCGCGTAGCAGCTCATAGCGGAACGCTATGACCCGGTCATACGCTGAGGCTGTGACCAGCCTCCCGCCCACCGGCCCCGCGCCCCGCTCCGACCTCCGCGTTCCCTCGCGCACGCCCGACCTGGAGTCCCTGCGGCTGCTCGTGCTCGTCGCCGACCTCGGCAGCCTCGGCCGGGCCGCCGCGCGGCTGGGCATCTCGCAGCCGTCCGCCAGCCGCAGGCTCTCCACCCTGGAACGCGGCCTCGGCCTGGTGCTGGTCGACCGCTCCCGGCGCGGCTCCCGCCTGACCTCCTCCGGCCAGGTCGTCGCGGGCTGGGCGCACCGCGTGCTGGAAGACCTCGACGGCCTGCTCACCGGCGCCGAGGCGCTGCGCACCAAACGCGACGCGGAACTGCGGGTCGCCGCCAGCCTGACGGTGGCCGAATACCTGATCCCCGACTGGATCAGTGAACTGCGCAGGCAGCAGCCCGAGTTGTACGTGGGCCTCCAGGTGACCAACAGCGAGCACGTCTCCGGGCTGGTCGACTCCTCGTCGGCGGACCTCGGTTTCATCGAGTCGCCGCAGGTGCCGAAGGGGATGTCCGCCCGCCAGGTGGCGACCGACCGCCTGGTGACGGTGGTGGCGCCGGACCACCCCTGGGCCCGGCGGCGGCGCCCGGTCACCGCCGCGGAGCTCTCGGGCACGCCGCTGGTCCTGCGCGAACGCGGTTCCGGCACCCGGCAGACGCTCGACCGGGCGCTGGGCCTGGCCGGTCTCGACCTGGTACGCCCGCTTCTGGAGCTGGGCTCGACGGCCGCCGTGCGCGGCGCGGTCATCGCGGGCACCGGCCCCGCGGTGCTCAGCGATCTGGCGGTACGCGGCGACATCGCCGACGGCAGGCTGCGCGCGGTCGAGGTGGAGGGCCTGGAGCTGCGCCGCAGCCTCCGCGCGATCTGGCCCTCCGGCCACCGCCTCATCGGTCCGGCGGCGGACCTGGTGGCGGTGGCGCGGCGCCTGGGCGGGCGGGGGTAGGTGGGGGGCCCGGGGGCGGGGGGTCCGGGGCGCGGACGCGGGCGGGGCTGGGGGGCGGGGGCGCCGGGCGGATTTTGTTGTAACCTGCATGAAAATTGTAGGATGACCGGGCAACCTTGCCGACCGTCCCGGAGCGAAAGGGCGTCCCTGAGATGACCGCACTGCGGGCGGCCGACCGGCGCAGCCTCGTCGACACCGTGGTCGACGCCCTGCGCGCCCAGCTCACCGAACGCGCCTGGAAGGTCGGCGACCGCATCCCGACCGAACACGTCCTCGCCGAGCAACTCGGCGTCGGCCGCAACACCGTCCGCGAGGCGGTCCGGGTCCTGGTGCACGCCGGACTGCTGGAGTCGCGCCAGGGCCAGGGCACCTTCGTACGGTCCACCGCCGACCCGTCCGCCGTCCTGCGCGGCATGAAGCAGGCCGGCGTGCGCGACGTCCTGGAACTGCGGATCGCACTGGAGACCGAGGCGGCCCGGCTCGCCGCCGTCCGCCGCACACCGGAGGACCTGAGCGCGCTGCGGGCCGCCCTCGACGCGTTGCGCTCCCACGGCGAGGACCCGCGAGAGGAGGGGGCGCGGACCGCGCAGGCGGAGGACGACATCGACTTCCACACCCGGGTGGTGACCGCCGCCCACAACGGCGCGCTGACCGAGGTCTACGGCTACTTCAGCTCCTCGGTGCGCGAAGCCCTGCACTCCTCCCTCGGACGGCTGGGCATGCCGCCCATCGACCTGGCCGCACACGCCGCAGTCGTCGACGCCATCGAGTCCGGCGACCCGCAGGCGGCGGAGACGGCCGCCCGGGAGCTGCTGACCACACCGCTGCGCGCGGTCGAGGCCCAGCTGCCGCAGCCATGACCCCCGCCCCCGTCCTCGGCCTACGTACGACCGGCTCACGAAGAAAGGCGCACCGCTTGTCCCGCCCGCTGCCCGACCATGCCCCGTCCGACCGCGCCACCATCCCCCGTGTCCTCGTCGACGCCGAGGACGGCCTGCCCACCCGCGCCGGAACGGCCGCCCGCCGGGCCCTGCTCGCGCACCCCGTCGTCCTGCTGGTCGGCGTCGTCCTGGCCTCGGTCAACATGCGCGCCGCCCTCGCCAGCATGTCCCCGCTGGTCAGCGAGGTCAGCGCGCACTTCGGGCTGTCCTCGACGGCGAGCAGCCTGGTCACCTCGGTGCCCGTGCTCTTCCTCGGCCTCGGCGCCGCGATCGCGCCGGGCCTCGCCCGCCGCTTCGGCGCCGAACTGGTCCTCTTCTGCGCACTGTTGCTGCTGGGTGTCGGCATCCTGGTGCGGGTGCTGCCCTCGGTCGGCGCGCTGTACGGCGGAAGCCTCCTGGCCGGCACCGCGATAGCGCTGCTCAACGTGCTGATGCCGGGCCTGATCAAGCGCGACTTCCCGGACCGCGCGGCGGCGATGACGTCGGTCTACACCGGCGCGATGATCGCGGGTGCGACGGTGGCCGCGGCGGCGTCGGTGCCGCTGGAGAAGGCGCTGGGCGGCAGCTGGCAGGGTTCGCTGGCGGCCTGGTCGCTGCTGGCCGCGGTGGCGGCGGTGGCCTGGCTGCCGCAGGTGCTGATCGCCCGCGGCCGCACCGGCCGCGAGACGGCCGCGCCCGCCCCGTCGCCCGCCCGCAGCGTGTGGCGCAGCGGCCTCGCCTGGCAGGTCACCCTGTTCATGGGCCTGCAGTCGCTGTGGACGTACGTGCTGATCGCGTGGATGCCGACCATGCTCACCGACCACGGCATGAGCCGCTCCACCGCGGGCGTGGTCTTCGCGTTCAACAACCTCGTCCAGGTCGTCGGCGCGTTCGTCGTACCGCTGCTGGCCGGCCGGATGCGGGGGCAACGCCCGCTGGTCGTCCTGGTCAGCGTCATGGTCGCGATCGGCTACGCGGGTCTGCTCGTCGACCCCGCCTCCGGCGCGTGGCTGTGGGCGGCGATCCTCGGCGTGGGCCAGGGCGGCGGCATCGGTCTCGCGCTCACCCTGATCGTGCTGCGCTCCGGCGACGCGCACACCGCGGCCAGGCTGTCGGGCATGGCCCAGACCGTCGGCTACCTGCTCGCCGCGGTCGGCCCGTTCGCGGCCGGCGCCCTCTACCAGTCGACGGGCAGCTGGACCGCCCCGATCCTGACCATGCTCTGCGTCTGCGCCGCCGCCCTGCTGGTCGGCTGGGCGGCGGCCCGCACCCGCACGATCTGACGGACCGCACCGGGTGTCCGCGACCCTGAGGCGGACGGGTGTGAGCGCGCGAGCCCGCGCGCTCACACCTCACCGGCCGGTCACTCCTCTCCGGCGAGGGTCAGCCTGCGCAGCTTGCCGGCCGCTCCCCACGTGGCTCCCAGCGTGACGACGACCAGCAGGACGACCGCCGCCGGCAGGCCGACCTGGGCGTTGATCGCGCCGCCGTCCGCGATGTACGACGCCGACGCGAGCGCCCACTGCTGGACGCTGAGCGTCTTCGCCCCGGGCACGAGGCTGCCGATCAGCGACTCCCACACCAGCGCGTACACCAGCCCCGCGACCACCGCGTGCCGGGTGACGACGCCCAGCAGCAGGAAGATCGCGCTGTAGGCGAGCGACGCCACCGCTGCGGCGACCCCGTAGGCGACGGCGAGGTGCCTGCTGTTGCCGTCGAGTACCAGCCCGGCGAAGAACGTCGGTATCGCCGAGAAGAAGACCGAGACCCCCATCGCCACCAGCAGCTTGGTGAGGATCACCACCGGCCTGCGCACCGGCTTGGACAGCAGGTAGACGATCGACCCGTCGTCGATCTCCGGGGCTATCGCGCCGGTGCCCGCGATGACGCCGATCAACGGCACCATCGTGGCCAGCGCGAACCCGCCCAGCAGGTCCCCCGTCGTGCCGTCGTCCGCCCCGGCCAGCAGCCGCACCGCCACCGAGATGACCAGCAGCAGCATCGGCAGCGCGAACAGCAGCGCCGCCCGCTTCCTTCCCAGCAGCGCCCGGTAGGTGAGCCGGGCGACCGTCGCGTTGTACATGTACGGGCTCCCTTCAGGCCGCTACGAGATAGGAGAAGACGCTTTCCAGCGACTCGTCGGAGGGCGTGACCTCGAACAGCCGCACACCGCGCTCCCGCGCCACGCGAGGCAGCAGTTCGGTGAACCGCGCGAAGTCCACCGCCTCGACGCGCAACGCCCCCTCTTTGACGTCCAGTTCGAGGCCGCTTGTCGAGTCGTCGGCTATCAGTGCGGCCGCCAGCGCCCGGTCGTCGCTGGAGCGCACCACGTAACGGTGCGGCCGGTCGGTCATCAGCCGCCTGATCTTCCGGAAGTCACCCGACGCCGCGTGCCGCCCAGCCACCATCACCTCGATGTGGCGGGCGAGTTGCTCGACCTCCTCCAGGATGTGCGAGGAGAACAGCACCGTGCGTCCCTCGGCGCCCATCCGCCGCAGCAACTCCATCAACTGGAGCCGCTGCCTTGGATCCATGCCGTTGAACGGCTCGTCCAGCAGCAGCACCGACGGGTCGTGCACCAACGCGGAGGCCATCTTGACCCGCTGCCGCATGCCCTTGCTGTAGGTCTCGACGCGCCGCCCGGCGGCGTGGTCCATCTCGACCGTGGCCAGCGCCCGCCGCGTCGCCGCGCCGGGATCGGGCAGCCCGTGCAACTCGGCGTTGGCCCGCACGAACTCCTCCCCCGTGAGGAAGTCGTACATCGCCTCCCGCTCCGGCACGATCCCCAACTTCCGGTAGGCCTCCTCGTTGCGCCAGACCACTTCACCGTCGAGGGTGACCGAGCCGGTCGAGGGCGCGAGGAACCCGGCCATCATGTTGATCAGCGTCGACTTGCCCGCGCCGTTCGGCCCGAGCAGGCCGGTGACGCCCGGCCCGATCGTCATCGTGACGTCGTTGACCGCCACCACGTTGCCGAACCAGCGCGAGACGCCGTCGATGGAGAGCGTGGTCATCCCAGTCCCACCTTCCGGTAGCGGCGCATCAGCAGGGCGAACGAGCCGCCGATCAGGCCGAGCGCGACAAGCAGGTACACGATGCCCGCGCCGAGCCCGGGCGGTCCGTATCCTCCGACGGCCGCGGAGTGCGCACCGAGCCACCAGGTCTGCACCCCGTCGATCAGCGTGATCGGCGAGAACAGCCCGAGCCACCCGATGGCCCCGGTGTTGCCCCTGCTGTACGCGATCGCCTCGACGCTGGAGACCGCCCCGTACGAGATGGTCAGCACAGCGATCACCGCCGCGACACCGAACCCGCGGCGCGGGGTGGCCGCGGCCAGCACCAGACCGATACCGGCCAGCACCAGCGACAGCAGCGCCGCCGCCAGCAGCCCCTTGCCGAACCCCGCGGTCTGCGTGCCGAACGGCAGCTTCGCCAGCAACGCCCCCGCGTAGAGCAGCACCAGCGGCGCGGCCGTGAGGACGAACAACGCGGCCGCCATCGCCCCGAACTTGGCTATGACGTAGTCGACACGCTCCATCGGCCGGGAGAAGTAGAGCGGGACGGTCTTGAAGCGCAGGTCGCGCGAGACGGACTGCGGGGCCTGCGCGGCCAGGTACAGACCGATGACCGCTTGGAGGTAGATCGCGTAACGCGTGTACTCCACCGGCAGCTTGGTCAGGTGCACGTAGACCGTCACCGCGTCGATGATCGCCGCGGGCAGGCACATCACCGCGAACAGGATCATCGGCAGCACCTTGGACCGCCCCGACCGCCCCAGGCCGTAGGCGCCGCGCAGGCTCTGCGAGAACAGGGCCCGGCGGATGGAGGCACGGCCGAGGCGCTCGCCGTCGTAGTGCCGGTATCCGATGTTGTGGATGCGCGAGTCGTCGCGGGAACCGTCCCGCAGCGCGGATTCGCTGGGCATGAAGTGTGCCTCCTTTCTCACTTCTCGTCGTGGCCGGTCGGCCGGTTGTCGAAGACCTCGGCTATGCGGTGGCGGCGCTGCTCCATCCGCACCAGGCCGACGCCCAGCTCCGCCACCGCGTCCCGCACCGTGTCGTAGGTGTCCTCGTCACGGATGTCCACCAAGAGCAGCCGGCCGTCCGCCCGTGTGGTCAGCCCCGCCTCGGCGAAGGCGCTCAACGCGGCGCCGGTGCCGTCCGGGTGGCGGTCGGTGTCGGTGACCTCCACCGCGAGTGAGGCGGTGGCCTGCGTGAAGTCCCGGGTCGAGGAGGAACGCAGCAGGCTTCCGCCGTCGATGACCACGATGTGGTCGCTCGTGCGCTCCAGCTCACCCAGCAGGTGCGAGGTGACCAGGACCGAGATCCCGAAGTCGGCGTGGACGCGCCGGATCAGGCCGAGCATCTCGTCCCGCCCCACCGGGTCGAGGCCGTTGGTCGGCTCGTCCAGCAGCACCAGCCGAGGGTCGTGGACCAGCGCCTGGGCGAGCTTGACCCGCTGCTTCATACCGGTCGAGTAGCCGCCGATCGCGCGGTACCGCTCCTCGTACAGCCCGACGTGGCGCAGCGTGTCGGCGGTCCGCTCCCGGGCCGCGGTCGGCGCCAGCCCCGACATGCGGGCCATGTGCACGACGAACTCGGTCGCCGAGACGTCGGGCGGCAGGCAGTCGTGCTCCGGCATGTAGCCGACGTTGGCCCGGATGCGCGGGCCGTCGGTGGCCACGTCCATGCCGAGCACCGCCGCCGTGCCCTCGGTCGCGGGTGCGAGCCCCAGCAGGATCTTGATCAACGTCGACTTGCCGGCCCCGTTGGCACCCACCAGCCCCGTCACGCCCGGCTCGATGCGCATGGTCAGCCGGTCCAGGGCGGTAACCCGTGGATACCGCTTGGTCAGGCCCTCGGTCACGATCACAGTCACGCTTCGACGGTAGGTGCCGTCACCGGCACCCGTCGTCAGTCCGTGGTCGACACCGTGCCTACTCCTCAGGTCTGACAGCCCGTAGGGGGGCGGCGCCGTCAGCCCTGGGGTATTCGCCACATCGCCCAGGTCGTGGGACCGCCGTGCGGGATGGTGATCTCACCGGTGACGCGGAACCCGAAGCGTTCGTAGTACGGGACGTTGCGGTCCTTGCTGGACTCCAGGTAGGCGGGCGTCCCCTCGCGGTCGCAGACCTCCAGCCGGGAGCGCAGCAGGACCGCGCCGACGCCCCGGCCCTGCGCGGCCGGTTCGGTGCCCAGCACCGCCAGGTACCAGTGCGGCTCCTCGGGGTGGGCGGCGGCCAGCGTGGCCACCGTCTCGCCCGCCACGGCCAGCCTCCGCCCGAAGAGCCTCGCGTACCCGGGCAGCGCGAGCAGCTCGCGCCAGGCCGGGTTCCTCCACTGGCCGGGCGGGTCCCACAGGGCGGCACCTTGTATCGGCGGGCGGCTTCTCTTGTTCCGGCGTGTGGCCGGCCCCTTGTCGCGGCGGGCGGAGAGGGAGTCCGCGGCGGTGCTGTGTGCCGAGAAAGCCCGCGCCCCGGCGCCGTCCACGCCCAGCCGCACGGCTCCGTGGCGCAGGTGCTGATGGCGCAGCAGCACCGAGAACAGACCCGGCAGCCTGCGCGGGCGTTCCTCGGCGTCGGGGAACATCCACGCCATCACCGGGTCGTCGTCGAAGGCGCGGGCCAGCACCGCCGCGGTCTCCCGCACGTCGGAGCGCCCGGCCGTCCTCACGTCGATTCCCGTTACCTGATTCATACCGCGATGGTAGGAACGGTCCCCTCCCCGGCACCTCAACCCACGGGTGGAGGCTCGGGTGGAGATCGCGGGAGGGGGTTCACCCGCCGGGTGGAGAACGGGGCAGGGGCACCCGCCGGATGGGTCTCGACGGCGGCCCCGCCCGCGGGCCCTCTACCCTCTCCGCTCCCCACGCGGGTCCGGCCCGGGCCCCGAGCCCGGAAGCGGGCTCAGACCGGGGCCCCCGGCAGGGCCGGGCCTGGGCATGGGCCCGGCCCCGAACTCGTCCCGGGAAGCCGGTCTCAGGCCCCGGCGCCAGAGCCCGGGTCGAGGCCCAGGATTCAAGCCCAGGGCCCAGCCCGGGGGCCCTTCCCGGGGACCCGGCCCCCGCCGGAGTCCGGTCCTCGCCGGGGTGCGGTCCTCGCCGGGGTGCGGTCGTCGCCGGGGTGCGGTCGTCGCCGGGGTCCGGCCCCCGCCGGAGTCCGGCCGTCGCCGGGGTCCGGTCCTCCCGGGCCCGGCAGCGGCCCGCCCGAAACCACGCCCTGCGCGGCCACCGCGGACTCAGCCCGGCGCGGCCACCACCCGGAACCCGCCCGGCACGTGGCTGGCCGCGCAGTTCCCCGCGCCCCTACCCCGCGCGGCCACCGCCCAGACCCAAGCCCCGCGCGGCCACCGCCCGCACCCTGGCCCGGCGCGGCCACCGCGCCGTCCCCAGTAGAGTCGCCCCATGCGCCTGAGCACCGTGATCCTTCCCGTCCGCCGCTGGCACGAGGGCGGCCGTGACGAGTGGACGGCGGCCGAGAGCCTGGGGTTCCACGCCGCGTACACCTACGACCACCTGTCCTGGCGCAGCTTCCGCGACAAGACGTGGTTCGGGGCGGTCCCGACGCTCACCGCCGCCGCGGCGGCCACGGAGCGCGTGCGCCTGGGCACGCTGGTCACCTCGCCCAACTTCCGCCACCCGGTCACGCTGGCCAAGGAACTCATCTCGCTGGACGACGTCTCGGGTGGCCGGGTGACGTTGGGGATCGGCGCCGGCGGCACCGGTTTCGACGCCACCGCGCTCGGTCAGGACCCCTGGTCGCCGCGCGAACGGGCCGACCGCTTCGGTGAGTTCGTGCCGCTGCTCGACCGGCTGCTGACCGAGGACGCGGTGACCCACGAGGGCACCTACTACTCCGCCGACGAGGCCCGCGGCATCCCCGGGTGCGTCCAGCGTCCGCGGCTGCCGTTCGCCGTGGCCGCCACGGGTCCGCGCGGGCTGGCGATCGCCGCTCGCCACGGGCAGGCGTGGGTGACCACGGGAGACCCGAAGATCGCGTCCACCGGCACGTCCGAGGAGTCCCTGAAGGCGATCCGCGGGCAGATCGACCGCCTCGGGAAGGCTTGCGCAGCGGCCGGCCGGGACGTCGCGGAGATGGACAAGATCATGCTCGCCGGGTTCACGCCGGACGGGGACGCCCCGATGCGTTCCCTCGACGCGTTCGTCGACTTCGCGGGCCGGCACGCCGAACTCGGCATCACCGAGATCGCCATCCACGCCCCCATCCCGGACTCCGTCTTCGCGGGCGACCGTACGGTCTTCGAACGCATCGCCACGGAAGCCCCGGCCCAACTGGGCTGAGGCGGTCGTCGTCCTTCGGTACGCCCATAGGCGGTTGAGGCGAGCGCAGGCAGACGCAGGCAGACGCAGGCAGACGGCTGACGATCCCGTAGGTGGCGCGGTTGCCGGCGCGACAAGCCTCGGCCTTGCGTGGGCGATGGGCGCGGCCTTTCGTATGCGACGGGCTTCGACGCTTCGTGCGCGACCGGCCCCGTCCTCCTCCAGACCGGCTCGCCGCCCCGCCACCCGCCACCTGCCGACTCCTCGTACCCGCAGCCAGGCCGGCGGCCCCACCAAGCGCACCGGGCCTCTCCCGGCATCCACCGCAGCATCCCGTTCATCCACGCTTACATGGATGCCCCGACCTGCGGATCCCGTGGGCATTCAGGGCAGGCGACGTGGCGGATTGGGGCGTTCCAGAGCGTCGGGTGCCGCGGGAGCGCGAGGCACGAACCGCGTGCGGGCGCGCCTCCGCACGCCCCTTCGCCACATCCACGCGCCGGTGTGCGCCACTATGGAGCCGTGACCTCGACCTATCGGACCCCCGCCACCCCCGAGCCGCACGCCGTGGGGCCCGCGCCCCGGCTGATCGCCACCGACCTGGACGGCACTCTGCTGCGCGACGACAAGACGGTCTCCGACCGCACCATCGCCGCGCTCGTAGCGGCCGAGGAGGCGGGCGTCGAGGTGTTCTTCGTCACCGGCCGGCCGGCCCGCTGGATGAGCGTCGTCGCCGAGCACGTCGCCGGTCACGCCACCGCCATCTGCGCGAACGGCGCGGGCGTCTACGACCTGCGCCGCAACGTACTGCTCGCCGCCTATCCGCTGGCCGAGGCCGACGCGCTCACCGTCGTCGGTACGCTGCGCGCAGCCGTTCCCGGCACGGCCTTCGCGGTCGAGCGCACGCACGGATTCCACTACGAGCCGGGTTACTCGGCGCCCTGGGCCGAACCGGACTCGATGGTCGCCCCGGTCGAGGAACTACTCGTGGCGGACCCCGCGCAGCCCCTGCTGAAGCTGCTGGCCAAACACCCTTCGGCGGATCCGGACGAGTTCCTGGCGACGGCACGGGCGGCGGCCGGTGAGCACGCGGAGTTCACCCGTTCCAGTCCGTCCGCACTGCTGGAGATCAGCGGCGTCGGCGTGAGCAAGGCGACGACGCTGGCCCGTTGCTGCGCGGAGCGCGGCATCACCGCGGCCGAGGTCGTCGCCATCGGTGACATGCCGAACGACCTGGAGATGCTCGGCTGGGCGGGCACCTCCTACGCGGTCGCCAACGCGCACCCCGACGTCCTGGCCGCCACCACCCTGCGCACGGCGGCCAACGAGGACGACGGCGTGGCCCGCGTCATCGAGTCGGTCCTCGCGGCCCGCGCGTAGTCGTCCGGCGTCGGCAAGGCCCGGACGAGTCCCGCAGCCAGCGCAGCCCCGCACCCGCGCTGCCCCCGTAGCTCCCCCGAACGCCGGTTCGGCGGTGTCCGTACGGGTAACGCTCAGCCCACCGGCAACGGTTCCGCCGCCCGCTCGCGTTCCAGCAGTCGGCGGAACGGGCCGGAGACGCAGGCCAGTTCGTCGTACGTGCCGCGCTGTACGGCGCGCCCTTCGTCGAGCACCACGATCTCGTCGACCGCTCCCGGCGCCGCGAGCCCGGCCAGCCGGTGCGTGATCAGCACCGTCGTCCGGCCCTCGGTCGCCCGCAGCAGATCAGCGGTGAGGGCGTCCGCCGTGGCCAGGTCGAGGTGTTCCGCGGGCTCGTCCAGGACGAGGACGGGGAAGTCCGCGAGCAGGGCCCGGGCCAGCGCGAGCCGTTGCCGCTGGCCGCCCGACATCCGGGCACCGTGCTCACCGACGAGGGTGTCGAGGCCGTCGGGGAGCGAGTCCACCCAGTCGAGCAGGCGCGCGGAGGCGAGCACGGCGCGCAGGTCGTCGTCGGTGGCGCCGGCACGCGCCAGGCGCAGGTTCTCGCGCACCGAGCTGTCGAAGACGTGTGCGTCCTGGGCGGACAGCCCCACCAGCCGCCGTACGTCGTCCCCGTCCAGCATGGCGGCGTCCACTCCTCCCAACGTATACGTGCCGGATTCGCGGTCCACGAAGCGCAGCAGCGTCTGCGCGAGAGTCGTCTTGCCGGCACCGGACGCCCCGACCACCGCGATACGCCGGCCGGCGGTCAGCGTTAGCGACAGCCCGTCGAGCGCGGGGCCTGCCCCACCCGGGTGGCGCACCGTCAGGTCGCGGACGACCAGCGGGTACGGGGACGCGGGCGGCGCGGCCGGCGCCTCCGGCTCGCGTACGGGCACGGGGGCGTCCAGCACGTCCTGCACCCGCCCCGCCGCACGCCCGGCTCGCTGCCGGTGCTGCACCGCGAGCGGGATACCGGTGACCGCCTCGAAAGCGGCGAGCGGCAGCAGGACGACCACCGCGAGGTCCACCCCGTGCAGCCGTCCGGCCGCGACGGCTGCCACGCCCACGCAGGCGCTGCCCACGACCGTGATCCCGGTGACCAGGCTCACCAGTCCGGCGCCCAGCGCGGTCGCGGCGGACGAACGGGCGGCCAGCCGGGTCAGCACCGCGTCGGCCCTGGCCGCCCGCGCCAGCCGCTCCGGCAGCGCACCGGCGACTGTCAACTCCGCGGTGCCGGAGAGCACGTCGACCACCTGGGTGGACAACTCGCCGCGTGAAGGGGCGAGTCCGGCCTCCGTACGACGCGAGAGCGACGAGGACAGCAGCGGCACGACGACACCCGCCGCCAGCAGTCCGGCGGCCAGCACGGCCCCCGCCGACGGCAGCATCCACGCGTCGAACCCGATCGCACCCACGCTCACCAGCACCGCGGTCGCGGCGGGCAGCAGCCAGCGCAGGAAGTAGTCCTGGAGGGAGTCGACGTCGGCGACCAGCCGGGAGAGCAGGTCGCCGCGGCGGGTGTCGCGCAGTCCGGCGGGCGCCAGGCGCTCCAACCTGCGGTAGACGGCCGCGCGCAGGTCGGCCAGGGCCCGGAAGACGGCGTCGTGGGAGATCAGGCGTTCCGCGTAACGGAAGACGGCCCGGCCGATGCCGAAGGTGCGGGTCGCCGTCGTGGCGACCAGCAGGTAGAGCACCGGGGGTTGCTGGGACGCGCGGGAGATCAGCCAGCCCGAGGTGGCCATCAGCCCGATGGCGCTGCCGAGCGCGAGCGCGCCCATCAGCAGCGCGAGCGCGAACCAGGGGCGCAGGGGGCGCGCCATCCGCCGCACGCGCCCCAACGCGCCCCGATTGACGCAGGGTTGAACATCCTGGGCGGCGGGTCGCTCCGGGTGAGCGCACGAAGAGGGCAGGCTCTCATGACCGTCCGACGCAGGCAGCTCATGGAGACCGCAAGCGGCCCGAGCGGAGACCTCCCGCCCCCGGAAGCCCTGCTCGGCCCCGCCCACGACAACGCCATGCGCCCCGCCCGCGCCGGCGCCGCTGCCCTCCCCCGAATCCATGATCGCCGCACCCGCGAAACCCGCATCTGAGAAGCCCGCACGCGCGAAGCCCGCGTCCGCGTAGCCCCCGCAGCCCGCACCCGCGCCCGCGAAGCCCCCCTCCCCGATCCGCACGACCCGGTCCGCCACCGCCAGCAGCGCCGGCCGGTGTACGACGAGGATCACCGTGCGGCCGCGCGCCAGCCGCCGCACCGCCTCGACGACCGAGGCCTCCGTTTCCCCGTCGAGTCCCGCGGTCGGCTCGTCGAGCAGCAGCAACGGCCGGTCGGCCAGGAACGCCCGGGCCAGCGCGAGGCGTTGCCGCTGCCCCGCGGACAGGCCCGCGCCGCCTTCGCCGAGCCGGGTGTCAGTGCCCCGTGGCAGGCTGTTCACGAAGGCGAGGGCGTCCGCGTCGCGCAGGGCCTGGCGCACCTCGTCGTCGCTCGCGTCGGGCCGGGCGAGGCGGACGTTCTCCGCGACCGACCCGGCGAAGAGGTAGGGGTGCTGGGGGACCCAGGCGATCCGGGCCCGCCAGCTGTCGGGGTCGAGGGAGGTGAGATCGGTGGAGCCGATACGAATACGGCCGGAGGCGGGCCGGGCGAAGCCCAGCAGCGCGGCCAGCAGCGTTGTCTTCCCCGCGCCGGAGGGGCCGACGAGCGCGACGGTCTCGCCGGGCCGGACCTGGAGGCTGGTCTCCGGCAGGGACGCCCTCGTACGGCCCTCGTGACGTACCGTCACCCGCTCCAGGGTGATCGGGCTGGTGCGCGGGTCGGGCGCGGGCAGGGAGCCCGCGGCGGGCGGTTCGGTCTCCAGGACGGCGAAGACCTCGTCGGCCGCGGCAAGTCCCTCCGCCGCCGCGTGGTACTGCGCGCCGACCTGGCGCAGCGGAAGGTACGCCTCGGGCGCGAGCACCAGCACCAGCAGCCCGGTGGACAGGTCCAGGCTGCCGTCCACCAGCCGGAAGCCGATGCCGACCGCGACGAGGGCGACCGAGATGGTGGACAGCAGTTCCAGCGCGAAGGAGGAGAGGAAGGCGATCCGCAGGGTCTTGAGGGTGGCCCGGCGGTAGTCGTCGGTGATCCGGCGGATGGAGGCGGCCTGGGCCTTGGCCCGGCCGAAGACCTTGAGCGTCGGCAGCCCGGCCACCACGTCGAGGAAGTGGCCGGACAGCCGGGACAGGAGGCGCCACTGGCGCTTCATGCGAGCGTCGGTGTACCAGCCGATCAGTGCCATGAACACCGGGATCAGCGGCAGCGTCAGCACGATGATCAGCGCCGATTCCCAGTCGGCGGTGACGATCCTGGCCAGCACGACCACGGGGACGACGACGGCCAGCCCGAGCTGCGGCAGATAGCGCGCGAAGTAGTCGTCGAGCGCGTCGGTGCCACGCAGAGCGAGGGTGGTCAGCTCGCCGGTGCGCCGTGAGCCGGGCCGGGTGGGGGCGAGCCGGGTCGCGCGCTCCAGCAGCCCGCGCCGCAGCTGCGACTTGACCGTGGCGCTGGTGCGGTGAGCGGCGAGTTCGGTGAGCCAGCTGACCGTCGCCCGGCCGGCCGAGACCGCCACGAGCAGGCCGATCGCGGGGAGGAGCCCGCCCAGGCCCTGGTGGTGCTGGAACGCGCCGACGACGACGTGGACCAGCAGCGTCGCCTGGGCGACGACCAGTCCCGCCCCGGCCAGGCCGAGCGCCACCGTGGCGGCGAGGAAGACGCGGGTGCTCCTGGCGTACCGGAGCAGTCGCGGGTCGACGGGTCGCACGGCTGCCGTCACCTCCTTGGGCTGAGCCCTGTCCGTGGGCGGGGTCGCGCGCTCAGTGGTGCGCGGGGCCGGGGATGTGGTGGGTTCCGATGCGCTTGCGGAAGACCCAGTAGGTCCATGCCTGGTAGGCGATGACCATCGGAGTGGCGATGCCGGCCACCCAGGTCATGATCCGCAGCGTGTACGGGCTGGAGGAGGCGTTGGAGACCGTCAGGCTCCAGGCCGGGTTGGTGCTGGACGGCATCACGTCGGGGAACAGCGCGAGGAAGAGCGTCGCGACGGCCGCCGCGATGGTCACCCCGGACAGGGCGAACGCCCAGCCCTCGCGCCCGGAGCGGTTGCACAGCAGCGCCACGATCAGCGCGGCGACCGCCACCGCGAGGGCGACGAGGCTGCGCGGGTTGCCGCTGTGCACCTGCGTCCAGGCCAGGAAGGCCGAGGCGAGCACGGCCGTGAGGAGCCCGAGCCGGCCGGCCGTCCTGCGGGCCCGCTCGCGGATGTCGCCGAGCGTCTTGAGGGCGGCGAACACCGCGCCGTGGAAGGTGAACAGGGTGAAGGTCACCGCGCCGCCCAGCAGCGCGTAGGGGTTGAGCAGGTCGAGCACGCCGCCGGTGAAGTTCTTGGCGGCGTCGATCGGCACGCCCCGCACGATGTCGGCGAAGGCGACGCCCCACAGGAAGGCGGGCAGCACGGAGGCGTAGAAGATCGCGTGCTCCCAGTTGCGCTTCCAGCGCTCGTCGTCGCGCTTGGCCCGGTACTCGAAGGCCACACCGCGCACGATCAGGCAGACCAGGATGACCAGCAGCGGCAGGTAGAAGCCGCTGAAGAGGGTGGCGTACCAGTCGGGGAACGCGGCGAAGGTGGCGCCGCCCGCGGTGAGCAGCCAGACCTCGTTGCCGTCCCAGACCGGGCCGATCGTGTTGATCAGCACCCGGCGTTCGGTCTCGTCCCGGGCCAGCAGCTTGGTCAGCACGCCGATCCCGAAGTCGAAACCCTCCAGGAAGAAGTAGCCCGTCCACAGGACGGCGATCAGCACGAACCAGACGTCGTGGAGATGCATGGTGTTACCTCGTTTTCCGAGTCTTGCGGGCCCTGGCTCGCCGAGCTCCCGGTCCGTCGCGTCAGTAGGCGAAGGCGAGCGGCTTGTCCGCCTCGGCGCCGGTGTCGTCGCCGTCACCGCCGGAGGGGCCGCGCAGCCGGGGGTCGCGGGTCGGCGGTTCCTCGTCGACGACCGGGCCGGCCTTGGCGTACCGGATCATCAGCCGCACCTCGACGAGTGCCAGGACCGCGTACAGCACGGTGAAGACGGCGATGGAGGTGATGACCTCGGCCTGGCCGACGCCGGGGGAGACCGCGTCGCGGGTCTTCATCAGCCCGTAGACCACCCAGGGCTGACGGCCCATCTCGGTGAAGATCCAGCCGAAGGAGTTGGCCAGCAGCGGGAAGCCCATGGTCAGGATGCCGACGCGCCACGACCACTTGGTGAAGAACGTCGACATCTCGCGGTTGGGCGTGACCATCAGCCGCGGCACCTCGTCCTCGCCCGTGCGCATCTCAGGCGCGAGCCAGCGCTTGCGGCGGGTCGTCCACAGCCCGATCGCCCCGGCGGCGAAGGACGTCATGCCGAAGCCGATCATCAGCCGGAATCCCCAGAAGGTGACGAAGATGTTGGGGATGTAGTCCTTGGGTTGGCCGCCGTACTTGGCCGCCTCCGCCTTGGCGACGTTGTTGATGCCGGGCACGGACTGCGAGAAGTCGTCGTGCGCGAGGAAGGACAGCAGGCCCGGGACCGACAACTCCACCGAGTTGTGGCCCTTGGCGACGTCGCCGACGGCGAACACCGAGAACGGCGCCGGGGTCTGGGTGTCCCACAGCGCCTCGGCGGACGCCATCTTCATGGGCTGCTGCTCGAACATCACCTTGCCGAGGGTGTCGCCGCTGATCGCGGTGCCCAGGCCGGCGATCACGGCGAGGACCAGGCCGGTCCGCAGCGAGGTGCGCATCGCGCCGGTCTTCTTGCGTTCCCGGGTGTCCGGGGTGCGCCCGGCGGCCTGCGCCCGCTTGGCCCGCCACAGGTGGTACGAGGCGATGCCGACGACGAAGGCGGCGCCGGTGAGGAAGGAGGCGGTGAGGGTGTGGAAGGCCTGCACCAGCGTGGTGTTCTGGGTCAGCACGGTCCAGATGCTGGTCAGACGGGCGCGGTGGGTGTGCGGGTCGATGGTGTAGCCGTTGGGGTGCTGCATCCAGGAGTTGGCGGCCAGGATGAAGTACGCCGACAGCAGGGTGCCGACCGCCACGATCCAGATGCAGGCGCAGTGGATCCTCTTCGGCAGCCGGTCCCAGCCGAAGATCCACAGCCCGATGAAGGTGGACTCGAAGAAGAAGGCCAGCAGCGCCTCCATCGCCAGGGGGGCGCCGAAGACGTCGCCGACGAAGCGGGAGTAGGCCGACCAGTTCATGCCGAACTGGAACTCCTGGACGATGCCGGTGACCACGCCCATCGCAATGTTGATCAGGAAGAGCTTTCCCCAGAACTTCGTGGCGTGGAAGTACTTCTCCTTGCCCGTGCGCACCCAGGCCGTCTGTAGGCCGGCGGTGACGGCCGAGAGGCTGATGGTGAGGGGGACGAACAGGAAGTGGTAGACCGTCGTGATGCCGAACTGCCAGCGCGCCAGAGTCTCCGGTGCCAGTGCGAGGTCCACGTCGCGTCTCCTTACCTCGGCGCGGATGGTGCGGGCGTCCCGTCGATCCGTTTCGCGCCGATCCGTCCGCATGTCACGGCCGGATCAACAGGACATTGTGCGCGCTTGTGAAAGCGTTCACATTCACAAGCATTATTACCCAGGGCTTGACGCAGGGTGCAGCCGGGGGTACGTGAGCCCGTTCACATGTGTTCGCCGGGCCCCTTTCCGTAACCGTAGGGGCGCGGGAACGGCGTAGGGGCGCGCCGGATTGGCGCGCCCCTACGTGCTGAATACGACACTTCGTCGCTGGCCGACGGCGCGGTCGGCAGTCGTGTCCGCTGAGCGGTGTCCCGCGTTACGCGGTCGCCTTCGTCACGACTTCTCGCGGTACGCAGTCGTCACGACTTCTCGCGGTACGCGGCCGCCGCGGTCAGGAAGATGTCGTTCGCCTCGGTCTCCCCGATCGTGACCCGCACGCCCTCACCGGCGAACGGCCGCACCACGACCCCCGCCTTCTCGCAGAAAGCGGCGAAGTCGGTGGTCTCGTCGCCCAGCCTCAGCCAGACGAAGTTGGCCTGCGTCTCCGGCACCTTCCAGCCCTGCGAGGTCAGTCCCGCGACCACCCGCGTGCGCTCCGCCACCAGCGCGTCCACCCGCTCCAGCAGCGCCTCCTCCGAACGCAGCGAGGCGACGGCGGCGTCTTGCGCCAGCTGGCTCACGCCGAACGGCACCGCCGTCTTGCGCAGCGCGGCGGCGACCGGTTCGTGCGCGACCGCGAAGCCGACCCGCAGGCCCGCCAGGCCGTACGCCTTGGAGAAGGTGCGCAGCACGCAGACGTTCGGCCGGTCCCGGTACAGCTCGATGCCGTCCGGCACCTCGGCGTCCCGGATGAACTCGCGGTACGCCTCGTCCAGGACGACCAGCACGTCGGACGGCACGCGGTCGAGGAACCGTTCCAGCTCCGCGCGGCGCACCACGGTGCCGGTCGGGTTGTTCGGGTTGCAGACGAAGATCAGCCGGGTGCGGTCGGTGATCGCGGCGGCCATCGCGTCCAGGTCGTGCGTCTCGTCGGCGTCCAGCGGCACCTGTACGGACGTCGCGCCGGAGATCTGCGTGATGATCGGATACGCCTCGAAGGAGCGCCAGGGGTAGATCACCTCGTCGCCCGGGCCGGCGGTCGCCTGGAGCAGCTGCTGCGCCACGCCGACCGAGCCGGTACCGGTCGCCACGTGCGACTCCGGCACGTCGAAGCGCTTGGCCAGTTCGGCGGTCAGGCCCGAGCAGGCCAGGTCCGGGTAGCGGTGGAAGGTGCCGGCCGCGGTCACCGCCGCCTCCAGCACGCCGGGCAGCGGCGGATAGGGGTTCTCGTTGGAGGACAGCTTGTACGCGGGCTCGCCGGTGGCGGAGACCGCGGGCCTGCCCGGCTTGTACAGCGGTACGCCGTCCAGCACGGCGCGCAGCCGGGGGGCGCCCGGTCGTTTCGTCGAATCCGTCACCGTAGGTCCTCCTTGACCCTTTCAGTGGAGCACACCCCGCACGGTGGGCGGGAGTCCCCGTCCGCGCCGCCGGAGCACGCTCGCGACACCCGTCCCGGCCGCCTCGCGGGGCGTACCGGGGCCGACGCATCACGCAGGCGATTCCGCGTGAGGCGACCTCGTCCCGTATACCGCGAACCACCGCGCGGGCGCCGTGACGGGGCACACGCCGCCCGACCGTTCGGACGCGTACGCCTGGTCACACCTTATGAGGGGGCGCACGCCCAGCGGGAGGGGTTACTTCGCGCGGTGTGCGCCGGTGGCGTGCGCCCTGGCGCGCATCCCTCGTACAGGTGAGGTGCGCGAGGTCCACAATCTGGACCACACGGCGACTCGACCGGATGCTGAGGCTCACGAGGCCTGCATAAGGGTGCTGTTCGCCTGGGTTTGCAAGGGGAACACCCGCCTTCCGGCATGCAGAAACGTCACAGCTCACCGCCATACGAAGGCCCATGTCACCGGACCACCCGAGCCCTACTATCGGCCTGCCATGACAGCAGCAGGTAACCACCAGGCGAGCCGGTCCACCGGACGCCGTCTGGAGCGGGCAGGGATCCGGGACGTGGCCGCCGCGGCCGGGGTCTCGATCACGACTGTCTCCGACGCACTCAACGGCAAGGGGAGGCTCCCCGACGCCACCCGGCGCCATGTCCGCGAGGTCGCCAACCGGCTGGGCTACCGCCCCTCCGCGGCGGCCCGCACTCTGCGCACGGGCCGGTCAGGGCTGATCGGCCTGACGGTGACCACGTACGGGGAAGAACCTTTCACCTTCACGGAGTTCGCCTACTTCGCCGAGATGGCCAGGGCCGCCACCTCCGCGGCGCTGGCCCGCGGCTACGCGCTGGTCATCCTGCCCGCCTCGTCCCGCCACGACGTATGGAGCAACGTGGCGCTGGACGGCACCGTGGTCATCGACCCCTCCGACCACGACCCGGTCGTCGCCGACCTGGTGCGGCAGGGCATCCCGGTGGTCAGCGACGGCCGCCCGGCGGGCAACCTGCCGGTGCACGCCTGGGTCGACAACGACCACGAGCAGGCCGTCATCGGCATCCTCGACCACCTCGCCGCGGCCGGCGCCCGCCGCATCGGCCTGCTCACCGGCACCAGCACCGACACGTACACCCGGCTGTCCACCAGCGCCTACCTCACGTGGTGCGAACGCGTCGGCCAGGAACCGGTGTACGAGGCCTACCCGGCGCACGACCCGTGCGCGGGCGCGGTCGCCGCCGACCGGCTGCTGGCCAGGCCGGACCGCCCGGACGCGGTCTACGGGCTGTTCGACCCCAACGGCACCGACCTGCTCGCCGCCGCCCGGCGCTACGGCCTGCGCGTCCCGGACGACCTGCTGCTGGTCTGCTGCAGCGAACGTGCGGCGTACGCCACGACCGAGCCGCCCATCAGCACCCTGTCGCTGAAGCCGGGACGGATCGGCACGGCCGTCGTGCAGCTGCTGATCGACGCGATCGAGGGGGTCGGACCGGGCCAGCCGGTCTCCCAGGTGATGCCCACCGACCTGATCGTGCGGGCCTCGTCGCAACGGCGCCCGCCCCGCACGACGGTGAGCCCGCCACGGACGCCGGAGGAGGACTGACCGCGGGGCTCCCGAACGCCGGGGCATCACCGGACGCGGCCGCGGAGGCCGCGCCGGTGCACGGATCGTGGGGAGGCGACCATGAAACGGCGACAATTTCGCGGAGATTGACGGAGATTTGTCTGTCGCGCCCCAATTGGCAGGCGGCAGGTGCGTCGCAAGGCGGGAGTGTCATTCCTATGATGGGCGGATGACACCGCGGGACGCGTCGGCGCAGGCCGCGCCGGGCGTGACTCGGTGGACGGCGGCGCGATGGTGGAGGGGTCGATGACTCAGGGGGCCGGTCAGGGACCCGTAACGCCGGTGACGGGTGCGTCCGTGAGCTGGCGGCCCCCCGAGCGCTCCCTGCGCGACCAGCCGCTTGCCGACCAGCAGCCGGGCCACGACGACACTCTCGTCGACCACCGTGCGGTCACGCCGCCCGAGCCTCACGCGGTCACGCCGCCCGGCCCTCACACGGTCACGCCGCCCGAGCACGCCGCCCCCGAACACTCCTTCACGGGCGGAGTCCACCAGGTCCCGCAGACTCCGCAGGCCGCCGTCCCGCTCCCGCACCCCGACGGCCCGGCCGCGGACGCGGGGGCCGTGGCCCCGCCCGCGCCCCCGGTCGGGCAACCGCCGGCGCAGCCGCCCGCGCAGCCCGCACCGCCCGTCGTGCCCCCGGCCGCTCCGCCCGCCGTGGAGTACACCCCGACCGCGCACGACCTCCCGATACTGCGGCGTCCCGTCGACCAGCCCACCGTGCGCCTCGGCACCATGGGCGATCCGGAGGACGGCCCGCACGGGCCGCTCTACGTGGTCGGCGACGTCCACGGCTACCTCGACGAACTACGCGCCGCCCTGCACGCCGAGGGCCTGGTCGACGCCGAGGGCCACTGGTCCGCGGGCACGGCCCGGCTGTGGTTCCTGGGCGACTTCACCGACCGCGGGCCCGACGGCATCGGTGTCATCGACCTGGTGATGCAGCTCTCCGCGGAGGCCGCGGCGGCCGGCGGCTACACCAAGGCGCTGATGGGCAATCACGAACTGCTGCTGATCGGTGCGAAGCGGTTCGGCGACACCCCCGTCAACTCGGTGGCCGGAACCGCCTCCTTCCTCGCCGCCTGGCGGCTCAACGGCGGTCAGCCCAGCGACATGGAACGCCTCCAGGACCACCACCTGGCCTGGATGTCCCGCCTGGACGCGGTCGCCCTGGAGGACGGCCACCTGCTGCTGCACTCCGACACGACCGCGTACCTGGAGTACGGCACCAGCATCGACGCCGTCAACGACGCGGTGACCGGCATCCTGCAACGGGGTGACGCCGACGAGTGCTGGGAGCTGTTCCGCAAGTTCACCAAGCGCTTCGCCTTCCGCGGCGACTCCGGGACGTCCGCGGTGCGCGACCTGCTCGACGCGTACGGCGGCGGGCGGGTCGTGCACGGTCACAGCCCGATCCCGTACCTGCTGGGTGAGGTGGGCGCGGAGGACGACGGCGAGGAGCTGGCGCACGTCGTCGAGGGTCCGCACGTGTACGCCGACGAGCTGGCCGTCGCGATGGACGGCGGCGTCACGATGGACGGCAAGCTGCTGGTGGCGCAACTCCCGCTGCGGGAATAGCAGTTCGCTACTGGGTCGGGCGTGCGGTTCCGGACGGAACCGGGCGCTCACCCCGCCCCCGGCACGGTCAATTTCCGGAAACACTCTGTCACCGTGTCAGTCCCGCGCTCTACCATCGGGTTATCCGTCACAGGCTCGCCTCCGCTTCCGACCGGCCGCCCCGGGAACAGGACGGACTCGGGCTGGTCGGAGGGAACGGAGCATCGGGGGATGTACATGGACAGCGCTCCGCACCTGCTGACCGAGGACCGCCCGGAGTTCGAGCGCGTCCTCGACCAGGCGCTGCGGGCCGCGGCCGAGGAGTCGACGGCCCGCGGAAGCAGGCTCAACGCCGAGCAGTTGCGCACCATGGCGCTCAGTGCGGTCGCCGCGATATCCGCCTGCGCCGCCCCGGAGTACGACGCCTACCAGCACGCCCGCGAACGCCTGGGCGTCCCGTCGTCAACCGCCGCGTCCGCAAACGCGTCGTACGGCGACGGGACGGACGCCGGGGGGCGGGGGTCGGAGGGTCCGGCTGCCTTGGCCGGTTCGTCGAGGTCGCCGGGCTGGGCGGGACGCGGTGGCGGCAGGCGGGCGGACCCGACTCGCCGGACGGACGGCGCTCATCGGCCGGACGACGCGACGGCGGGCGGTGGGTTCGGGGACGCCATGTCGGGCGCCGGGCTCTTCGCCGTGGTGGCCGTGCTGACACCGATCCTGGCCGGGACCGCCGCGATCATCTTCCTGATCGTCGGCTACGTGCTGGCCGCGATGAGCCCGCAGCCCGCGATCGCGGCGCCGCTGCGCACGGCGGGCTGGCTCTTCCTGGCGATCGCGGGGGCGGGGATCCTGTTCGGCATGGTGGGCCTGGTGCTGACCGCGCTGCGCGACGGTTCCGCCGCGATCCACGCCGAGCACGAGGGCGAGCCCGCGGAGGTCACCGCCGCCCGTGAGGTGTGGCTGACGGCACTCAGGGAGCGGGGTGTGCTGCCGTTCCTGCGCGAGGCGATGGAGTCCGGCGCGGGAACGGATTCCGGTTCCTCGCCGGGTTCCGCTGCCGGGCCGGGGTCCGGTGCGGCGCCCGTCGAGCCGTTCTCCTACGACGGGGATGCGGCGGGTGGGCGGCGCCGGGGCGGGCCACGGCCGCCGAGCACCCTCGGCTACTCCCGGCCCGGCTTCTCCAGTCCCGGTGGCGAGCACGACGACTCCGGGCGACCGCGCTTCTCCAGCCCGGACTTCAGCAGTCCCGACTTCTCCAGCCCGGACTTCGGCGGTTCCGAGCAGGGCCGCGACGCCTGAGCCGTTCCCCGCGACCCGCGTGCCGAGGCACTGCCGCGAACTGACCGAAACAGTCCGGAAGAGGACCGCTACCCGAACGGACGAGCACATAGAGCGACAAGTTGCGCACGCTATGTGGCGCTCTTAGCGTCAGTGATGCGAACCGGGGGACGACCTGTAACGGGTCGTCACAACGGGCCGTAACGAGCGCTGCCACCGGGCGACGAAGCCCGGCACGCACCGCACTCCACACCGGGCCCCTCCAGGGCCTTCCCTCCACAGGAGTGAGCAGATGGTTCTGCAGTCGAAGCTCAGCAAGGTCGCTCTCGCCGCCGCCGCCGGCACCATGATCGCGGGCACCGTCGCCGGCACCGCCGTCGCCGCCGACAGCGCCTGGGGCCCCTACAAGGGCCGCGTCATCGCCAACGGTGGGCTGTTCGTGCGTGAGCGCCCGACCACCAACAGCCGCGTCGTCGGCTGGCACGCCAAGGGTGCCGTCGTCGGTATCAAGTGCAAGGTCAACGGCCAGAACGTCAACGGCAACCCCCGTTGGTACAAGCTGACCGACGGCACCTACGGCTGGTCCGCCGCCCGCTACATCGTCAACATCGGCCCGGCGCCGCGCTGGTGCTGACGTAGCGCTCGCATCGCCCCAACGACAAGGCCCCCCAAGCCCTCCGGCTCACGGGGGCCTTGCCGTCTTCGACCTGGCCCGGGTGGTTCGGCGCGAACGACTCGGTGCGACCGGCTCAGTACCACGGACTTCCCACCCGGTCGGCCGACGCCCCGCCACGGAAGGCCCAGTGGACGCCGAAACACCCGGTTGCCGCAGTCAGGCGGCTTTGCCGTGAGTGCCGACTCCTCGTCAGGACCGCACCATCTTCTCGTCACATTCGTTCGGCCGTCAGATCCGCGTAGATGATGATGTTGTCGGGGTGGTGGCCGCCGACGATGGGGCCGCCGCAGGTGATCAGACGCAGTTCGGGACGGTCGGTGTTGCCGTAGACCGCCTGAGTGGGGAAGTCGGACTTGCTGACCTCCTGAAGCCTCTGGACGGTGAAGGTCAGGACGGAGCCGTCGGCACGGGTGACGGTGATCGGATCACCCACATGGATGTGCGAGACATCGCGCATCACGGCGGGCCCGTCGATGGTGTCGAAGTGGCCGATGAGGACGGCGGGCCCGGTCTGGCCGGGCGTGACGCCACCGGTGTACCAGCCGATGTCGGCGGCTTGGGCGACGGTGGGCACCTGCACGGTGCCGTCGGATGCCAGCCCCAGGCCGAGCAGCGGGCCGGTGTCCACACCGGCGGACGGGATCCGCACCCGCACCGGCTTCGAGGCCCCGAGGGCGTGGAGCGGAGTCGTCGTCACGGCCCTGGTGGGGGCGGCCGAGGAGGGCGCGACGGTGGCCCGGTAGCGGCCGTCGGTGCCGCCATCGGTGAGCCCGTGGACCAGTGTCCAGGCGCCGAACACGAGTGCCGCCGAAGAGAGCGCGACCGCCACCGGGAACCTGCGGGAACGGACGGATCGGGGCACGGCACGGCTCCTGGACTCGGTGACGGACAAGAGGGTGAACGGTCGGGAATGACGCCCGTCCGAACGGTCGCACGGGGAGCCGTCCCGGCCGGACGCCGGTCGCTCGGCGTCCGGCACGGACGGCTTCGTCAGCCGCCGACGCGGGCGGCGCGGCGGCGACGCGCCACTCCGAGGCCCAGGCCGACCGCACCGATCGCGGCCACCACGCCGCCGAGCAGCGCGGTCGTGTCGTCGTGGTTCGAGGCGTTCTCGACCCCCGCGGCGACAGCACCGGTCGGCACGACCTTCGTCTGTGCTGCGGTGTCAGTGGTGCCCGTGCCGGAGCCGGTGGTACCCGTCGTCGTGCCGGTCGCGCACTTCTTCGGCAGCGACGGGAACGCATGTGCCCCACGGCGTCGAGCCGCCCTGGGTGCGCTGGAAGAACTCCGGTACCCCGCCCACGTTCTGGATCTTCATGCCCATCGACAGGTTCACCGGGTGGGTGCGGTCGACGACGGCGAGGGTCCGGCCGGAGCCCTCCAGCGCCGCCCGCGGGCCCGCGGGGCCGTTGCTGAGCAGCACCTCGTAAGGAGGGAAGTCGGAGGGGATCGTCTCGGTGGCGGTGCAGGCGCTGGGCTCGGGCGTGGTGCTGCTCAGCCACCAGGACGCGACGTCACCGTCGGACGCATACAACACGACGCGCATGCCGTGCAGGTCGATGGCGTCGTCCTTGCCGTGCGTCTCCAGGATACCGGCCAGCGGCTGTCCCTTCTTGCCCGCGATCTCGGCCCGGTACGCATGGGGCCCCACCATGCCCACCTTCGCCTGCTCACCGTCGACGAGGGTGAACTCCCTGACCGGCACGGTGGCTCGACCGGCCGGGGCCGGCGTCGAGGCGGACGGCGCGGACTTGGCGGACGGCGCGGCGCTCGGCGTGCCGCCGGCAGCCGGCGTGGAGGGGGCGGTGGCGCTCGGATCGGTAGCGCTTGGGGCGGCGCCGTCGGCGGCGAAGGCACCGGCGGCCGGGCCGAGGACGGAGGCGGCGACTGCGGCACCGAGCAAGGTGGCGCGGACCATGCCGCGACGGCCCTTGCGCACGACAGAAGTGGACATCAAAGGCTCCCGTTGGAAAAGCGTGGTCGAAGTTGGCGACCGCTCCTCGTACACGTGTGGGGCCGGACTGTCGGCGCGGTAGGACAAATCTAGGGAAGATCTGTGACAGGAGTTTCCATGAAATGTCACAGAGAGGCGACGGGCGTCCGTAAGGGCCGCGAGCAGGAAGCGGCTTGACGGCGCGTCGCCGCTCGCGTGCGAACCCGGCCCGCACAGGCGAAGCACGCCGCCGCCGCGGGGACGGTCCGACCGCTACGAAGAGGCCGGCAGCCGCAGGTACTGGCTGCCCCGGAGGGGCCGGGCCCGCGTGGCCCGGCCCCTCCGCGTCGTCGCTACTCCGCCATCGGCAGATACACCCGGTTGCCCGACTCCGCGAACTCCCTCGACTTGGCGGCCATGCCCGCCTCGATCTCCTCGGCCGTGCCGCCGTGTTCGCGGCGGATGTCCTGGGAGATCTTCATCGAGCAGAACTTCGGCCCGCACATCGAGCAGAAGTGGGCGGTCTTCGCCGGCTCCGCCGGGAGGGTGGCGTCGTGGAACGAGCGGGCCGTGTCCGGGTCGAGGGCCAGGTTGAACTGGTCCTCCCAGCGGAACTCGAACCGCGCGTCCGACAGCGCGTCGTCCCATTCCTGGGCGCCCGGGTGCCCCTTCGCCAGGTCCGCGGCGTGCGCCGCGATCTTGTACGTGATGACGCCGGTCTTCACGTCGTCACGGTCCGGCAGACCCAGGTGCTCCTTGGGGGTGACGTAGCAGAGCATCGCGGTACCCCACCAGGCGATCATCGCCGCGCCGATGCCGGAGGTGATGTGGTCGTACGCGGGCGCGACGTCCGTGGTCAGCGGGCCGAGGGTGTAGAACGGCGCCTCGTCGCAGATCTCCTGCTGGAGGTCGACGTTCTCCTTGATCTTGTGCATCGGGACGTGACCCGGGCCCTCGATCATCGTCTGCACGTCGTGCGCCTTGGCGATCCGGTTCAGCTCGCCCAGCGTGCGCAACTCCGCGAACTGCGCCTCGTCGTTGGCGTCGGCGATCGATCCCGGCCGCAGCCCGTCACCCAACGAGAAGGTGACGTCGTACGTCTTGAGGATGTCGCACAGTTCCTCGAAGTTCTCGTACAGGAAGCTCTCCTTGTGGTGCGCCAGGCACCACGCCGCCATGATCGAACCGCCGCGCGAGACGATGCCGGTCTTGCGCCGGGCGGTCAGCGGCACGTACCGCAGCAGCACGCCCGCGTGGACCGTCATGTAGTCGACGCCCTGTTCGGCCTGCTCGATGACGGTGTCCTTGTAGATCTCCCAGGTCAGTTCCTCTGCCTTGCCGTCGACCTTCTCCAGCGCCTGGTAGAGCGGCACGGTGCCGATCGGAACGGGGGAGTTGCGCAGCACCCACTCGCGCGTGGTGTGGATGTTGCGGCCGGTGGACAGGTCCATCACGGTGTCCGCGCCCCACCGGGTGGCCCACGTCATCTTCTCCACCTCCTCCTCGATGGAGGAAGTGACCGCGGAGTTGCCGATGTTGGCGTTGACCTTCACCAGGAACCGCTTGCCGATGATCATCGGCTCGATCTCCGGGTGGTTGACGTTGGCGGGCAGCACGGCCCGGCCCGCCGCGATCTCCTCGCGGACCACCTCGGGGCTGACGCCCTCGCGCACCGCCACGTACTCCATCTCGGCGGTGACCTCGCCGCGCTTGGCGTAGGCGAGCTGGCTGACCGCCCGGCCGTCGCGGCCCCGGCGCGGCAGCCGGGGGCGGCCGGGGAAGACCGCGTCGAGGTTGCGCAGCCCACCGCGCGGCGAGGTGTGCTTGAGGCCGTCGTCCTCGGGCCGCATCTCGCGGCCCGGGTACTCCTCGGTGTCGCCGCGGCCGACGATCCAGTTCTCGCGCAGTGTCGCGAGCCCACGTCGCACGTCGGTCTCGATGGTGGGGTCGGTGTACGGACCGGAGGTGTCGTAGAGCGTCACGTCGCGGCCGTTGGTGAGGTGCACCCTGCGCACCGGGACCCGCAGGTCCGGACGGGACCCCTCGAGGTAGCCCTTGTGCCACCCGATCTCGACCGCGTCGGATCCGGGCGTGCGTGCATCCTGCATGGTCATGAGACCCACTCTCCCTACGCCGGCATTACCCGGTAACAGGTTCAGCGGTCGACGCGGCAGTTCCCGTACGTCCCTGCGTACGAAGATCAGCGCCCTCTCAGCCCGGTGCCCCGAGCTCCCGCGATTGCAAAGGTAGCCACCAAGCTAGCGGGTCGTCCTCACCGGACGCCAGAGGGGCGTGGGGACGCGGGGAGTGGGGCACGCGTCCCGGCCGAACCGCACCGCGGCGGCCCGCCCGAGCGGGCACTGCCGACGCGGGAGGGGTTTACCAGTCGTCGCGCGACGAGGAGGACGACGAAGTGAACTTCTTCACCACGAAGACCAGGCCGCCGACCAGTGCCGCGAAGAGAACCACCTTGAACAGCAGACCGACCACGAAGCCGATGAGGCTGGCGATCAGACCGCCGAAGACCACGATCGCCAGCACCGGCACGGCGATCCACTTGACCCACCACGGCACACCGTTCAGGAGCCCGTTCATTTCGCTTCTCCGTCCACCCGTTCGTTGAGACCTTGTGCTCATGAGCTTACGGGCGACGGCCCCCCGGGCGGAGGGTTCCGGCACCCCATCCAGCCCTGAACGAACCCCTAGGCGACCCTGATGTCCCAGGTCGTCCCGGAGGCTCAGGGGCGGCCGGCGGCCGGAGCCGCCATTACCGGCCGCTCATGACTCGGGCGGGGAGAAGACCACGAGGACGCGCAGGTCCTCGGTGATGTGGTGGAACCGGTGCGATGTCCCCGCGGGGACGTAGACGACGCTGCCGCGCGCCACGTACGTGGTTTCCTCGCCGACCGTGACCGACGCCCGCCCGCTGACCACGAGATAGATCTCGTCCTGCCGGTGCGGGCCCTGCGGATCGGTGCCGCCCGCCGGAAGCGCGTACAATCCCGCTGACATGTTGCGTTCGCGGAGGAACTGGAGATAGGCGCCGTCGTGCGCGGCCCTCTCAGCGTCCAGGTCGTCGAGCCGGAACACCTTCATACATCTGTTCCCTTGTCCTGGGGATCAACTCTGCGACGATCCCACCATGAAGAAATTCGTAGTCAAGACACTCGCCAACGCGGTGGCGCTGGGAGTGGCGGTCTGGCTGGTGAGCGGCATCACCCTCACCGGAAGCAGCACCGGGCGCAAGGCACTCGCCCTGATCGTCGTCGCGCTGATCTTCGGTGTGGTGAACTGGCTGGTCAAGCCGGTGGTGAAGCTACTCTCCCTGCCGCTGTACATCCTGACCCTGGGCCTGTTCACGCTGGTCGTGAACGCGCTGATGTTGCTGCTCACGTCGTTCGTCTCCTCCAGGCTCAAGGTCGATTTCCACGTGCAGAGCTTCTGGTCGGCCGTGATCGGCGGCCTGATCGTCTCGATCGTGGCCTGGGCTATGCACCTGGTCCTTCCGGACGAGGGCGAGTGAACCTCCGTGTTTCACGTGAAACGGCTGTTTCACGTGAAACACACTGGCGAGGGGTGGCGGCCGGGTCAGACCGTGACTGCCAAGGCGTAGCCGAAGACCGCGGCCACCCAGGTCCACAGCACGGCGAGCCCGATGTGGGCGGTGGTGCGCAGCCGGTCCCCGCGCCACAGCCGGGCGGGGAAGACCGTGAACTGGAACGCCCAGCGCAGCCCCCAGAAGAGCGTCTGTCCCAGCAGTAGCGCCGTGCCCAGCCGGGTACCGGCCAGCAGGTCCGGCGCCAGGGCAAGCGGCAGGAGACCGAGCAGGACGCAGGTCAGGCCGATGAAGAACACGTGCGCGTAAGAGACCTGGCGGGTCAGCAGGCTGGTTCCCGCCAGGTCTCGCGGCCAGTCGATCAGCCGGGGCAGTATGACGTGCACGCCACCCATCACGACCAGGGCGAGGCCGACCAGCCGCAACTGCCCGACCAGGGTGAAAAGGGCGTTCATTTACCCGGCACCGCCGCTCGCGCGGAGCACGAACACCGTCACCAGCCCGGCGATCCGTCGTTCCTCCACCACGTCCAAGCCGCTGAGCGCCGCCAGGCGCAGCCACTCGGAGCGCGGCATGAAGTGCCAGGCTCCGGGACCGTAGGAAACCACGTTGGCCACGTTCCTGCAGTGCTCGACCAGCACCAGGGCGCCGCCGGGTCGCAGGACACGAGCGCATTCGGTGAACAGCGCCTCCCGATCGGCGTCCGCGCGCAACTCGTGGACGGCGAACGGCGCGATGACAGTGTCGTACGAACCGTCGCCGCCCGGCAGCCGGTCGGCCCGTGCCGGGATCGATCCCGGCCGGGCGGGCACCCTGCGCCGCGCACGGCGTAGCGACGACTCGGTCGCCGGCAGGGCGTCGTAGAGATCGGCGACGGTCTGCGGCCGGCTCGGGTGGCGCGTGCGCAGCGGTGCGCTCGCCTCGTCCAGTCCCGCCGACACCACGAGGTGGCGCCCCGGGCCCTCAGGCAGCACGGCTTCCAGCCATCCCCAGCCGTGCAGCGGCGACCGGTCGTAGACAAGGTGGCTGGCCAGCAGACTCGCCCCGAGCCACCAGCCCGCCGCGGCCGCGCCGGCCCACGCCACCGGCCGACGCCGCCCGAGCAGCGCACCCGCCACGGTCGCCGCAGAACCCGCCACGTACATCGGCCAGTTGTAGGCCACGACGTGCCTGGCCCCGGAGGGCGCGGGCGTCGTCCCCTCGTGCGGCGCGGTCCGCCCAACGCGTTCCTTCTTCGTCACGCGAGGCTCCCGTCGGTCCGATGCCGTACACCCGCGTGCCATCCGTAGTCGAGGTCGCCCACGTGGAAGGCGTTGGCGAGGATCCGCGGTTCCCGGGCCAGTATGCCGTCCCGGAAGTGGTCGAAGAAGGTCAGGCTGCGCACGTCCACCGTGACCGGTCGGGGCTCCCACTCGGTGCGGTAGGCCTTGACAACGACCATCGTGCCGTCGTGCGGCTCGTACTCGAAGGTGTACGGCAGCGGACCCGCGTAGCGGCGCGCGTCACGGGACGAGGCGAAGGGGCTGCCCTGCGGAAGCGGTGCGGGCTGCGAGAGGTCGGCGCTCACCCGTACGTCGGCCCGCCCGTCGCGGGAGCGCACCGCGAACTCGACGCGGTCCCCCATGGTGCGGCAGCCCAGCTGGGCCATGCGGTAGTGGTACCGGGTCAGCAGGTTCCCTCCCAGCGCGAGGACGGTGCTGGAGGTGTCGCTGCGCAGGATGCGCAGACCCCGCATGGTCTTGCCGCCGGGCGTACGGAAGCGTGTGAAGACCCGGTAGCCCGTCATCACCTGGTCTGTTCCGAGCACCGCGGGCAGCCAAGGCGGTCGCAGCCCTCGCTGGTCGACGAGGGCAACGGCGACGAATCCGTACTCGGTGTCGCCGGCGCTGTAGGTGTCCAGCTCCAGCCCGGGATCCAGCAGCGGCTCCAGGGTCTCGGCGGAAAACGCGTAGGTGAGCACGAGCGAGTGCGCGAAGTGGGTGCGCAGCGCCAGGGGATGGCGCCGCAGCAAGGCCGTCGAGGATATGGGCAGGAGTGATCGTGGTCGAACCGCCATCAGGGGTTTCCTCCGGTGTTCAGGGCGCGGACCGTGCCCCACAGCGGGCAGCGCTCCAGGGGTGGGGCCGACGTGCCTCGGCGGGAGTCGCCGTCCCGGCACGCGCGTTCTCGTCGGCCCTCGGGGCCGGCCGGGCGCTCACGCGGTCCTCCCGCACGCTTCGCAGCACCGCGAAGCCGCCCGGACGCACCGCGCGTTCGACCGCGGCCGCAGCCTGCGACGTTGGGGTACGAGGCGACCACTCGCGCGGCGCGGGCCCTAAGTACGGCGTCGAATCGCGGCGGGACCACTCGGAAGCCCGGCCGCAGCAGGACGGCCAGCGGTCCGGCGGAGCGCAGCGCGGATGCCATGAGCAGCCGCGGTCCGACGCCGTCGAGGTGTTCGTGCCACCAGCGCAGTTGGCGCGCCGGATCGTCGAGCCGCAGGAAGGCACGCACGGCGGTCGGCTGCCAGCCGGGCAGCAACGTGGCGGCCGTGTGGCGGCCGACAGCCGTCAGGCGTTCGGCGGTGCCCGAGCAGGCGGGCATGCCGTCCACCACCCGCGCGCGGGCGTAGTCGAGTTGGCGGGGATCGACATCGACAGCGGTGACCTCGGGCGCCGCGCGGAAGGCCGCCGGCTCGACCCCGAGGTCCTGGTACGTGCGGCCGAACAGCAGGCGGGCACAGCCGGATTGACCGGTAAGGATCCTGCCGTGCGACCACGGGGTGCCCTCGTTCACCGTGTCGTCGCCCGCCTTTCGGCGACCAGCCGGATCAGCGCGATGAGAGCGAGATCGGTGATGATGAGCCTGCCCGGCTCATGGAACCTTCCCGCAGCGAAGATCAGACCTCCGGCGTTGAACGAGACGATGAGCCATGTCTGCACCACTGCCGCCAGGCAGGGTCGCTTGCCGCTGAGGGCCCAGATCCCCACCGCGGCCTCCACGATGCCGATCGAGCCCATCAGCGGAGTCACCGCCCGTCCCGGCAGACAGGGGATGTCCGCGATGATCGCGCGCTGGTCGACCCGGCCGGGGAAGACCTTGCACCACAGCCCCTCGTAGTACCACACGGGTGCCACAGATGCGGCCGGTAACCAGGAGCGCCAACCTCTGTCCGTAGAAGGCACACGGGCATCCAAGCATCCGCTGGGTCGGCACCTGTCGGCGGGATGGCGTGACGATCGGGTTGACTGACCCGGGAGATCGCCGTTTCACGTGAAACAGCCGTGCGGCGGGTTGGCGTTTCACGTGAAACAGCGGTTTCACGTGAAACGGAGGCCCTGAGTTCGCGTGAAACCCACGATCCCGCATCCCATCAGTAGCGACAGGAGGCACGATGCCCGAGCAGCCGGAACGTCTGGGAGACGGCACGCGGAGTGTGCACGCGGGACGGCCTCCGGCCACCGCGCACACCCCCTCACTGCCCGGCCCGGTGTTCGTCTCGCACTACCACCTCCCCGGCGACGTGACCGGCCCCTACACCTACGGCCGCGACCAGAACCCGACCTGGACACGGCTGGAAGAGGCCATCACCCTGCTGGAATCGCCTACCGAGCCCGCCGAGACCGTCGTCTTCTCCTCCGGCATGGGTGCGATCTCCTCGGTGGTGCTGGCGCAGGCGCGCAGCGGGGACACCGTGGTGCTGCCCTCCGACTGCTACCAGACCACCCGAGCGCTCCAGCAGCGTCTGGAGTCCTACGGCGTCCACGTACGCCTCGCGCCCACCCGTGGGGACGGGCAACTCGACGCGCTCGACGGGGCGAAGTTGCTGTGGATCGAGACGCCGTCCAATCCGGAACTCGACGTGTGCGACATCCAGCGGCTGGCCGACGCGGCGCACGAGGTGGGCGCCCTGGTCGCGGTGGACAACACGCTCGCCACCCCCCTCGGGCAGCGGCCGCTCGACTTGGGGGCCGACTTCAGCGTGGCCAGCGGCACCAAGGCGCTCACCGGGCACGGTGACCTGTTGCTGGGCTACGTGACGGCACGCGATCCCGCACTGGCCGAGTCGGTGCGACTGTGGCGCAAGACGGTCGGGGCGATCCCGGGGCCCATGGAAGCGTGGCTGGCCCATCGCTCGCTGGCGACCCTG
This sequence comes from Streptomyces sp. ICBB 8177, assembly GCF_003144095.1. GTDB lineage: Bacteria > Actinomycetota > Actinomycetes > Streptomycetales > Streptomycetaceae > Streptantibioticus_D. The sequence continues at coordinate 354,324 of NZ_NSKH01000018.1, forward strand.
GAGCTGCGCGTCGACCGCCAAGCGGCCAACGCGCTCGCGCTGGCTGATGCGTTGGCACGGCGTGAAGAGGTCACCGGGCTGCGGCATCCCGGGCTGCCGACCGACGCCTCGCACCCGGTCGCACGTCGTCAGATGCGCCGGTTCGGCTCCGTCGTCTCCTTCGTGCTGCCTGACAAGGCGCACGCGGAGCGCTTCCTCGGCGCGCTGCGGCTGACCGGCGAGGCGACGAGCTTCGGGTCCGTGCTGAGCACCGCCGAACGGCGCGCCCGCTGGGGCGGTGACGCGGTGCCGGAAGGCTTCATCCGCTTCTCGGTGGGGATCGAGAACCCGGACGACATCGTGGCGGACGTCGTGGCCGCGTTGGACACCGCGCTCCAGAACGGGGCGTGAACCGGGGCCGCTCCCAGAAGGGAGACGAACAGGCGGCCGGAGTCTCCCCCCTCGTGACTCCGACCGCCCGTCCGGCGCTCCGCTCGACGATGAACGCCAAGAAGCGCCTGAACAAGGCTAGTTGACTCTGTGTCAGTGTCCAATCACAGTTGGAGGGCGGAGGTATCGACATATTTATGGTTGCCGATGCCCCGGGCGCGGGCCAGCCGCATACCCAGGCGGCCCATGCCCGGTGCGAACGGCTGAGGAGCACGCATGGACCTGGCCTTGTTGCGCACGTTCGTCGCGGTGCACCGGGCCGGCTCGTTCACCAGGGCGGCCCAACTCCTCGGCCTCTCTCAGCCCGCCGTCACGGGACAGATTCGCAGCCTTGAACGCCAGGTCGGCCGGCCGTTGTTCCGCAGGCTGCCTCGCGGCGTCGCCGCCACCACGGCGGGCGACGAGCTGGCCTGGAAGGTCGCCCCGCACCTCGACGCGCTGCGGGAGATCGCCGAGGGCGAACTGGACGACGAGTCGGGCGGCCGCACACTTCACCTGGCCGGGCCCGCCGAGTTCACCGCGCTGCGCGTCCTGCCCGCCCTCGCGCCGCTGGCCGGGGCCACGATGGCGCTGCGGGTGGCGCTGGGCGCACCGGACGAGGCGCTGGCCGGGCTCGCCGACGGACGCCACGACCTGGTCATCGGCACCACCCGCCCGCGGACGCGGCTGCTGCACGCCACACCGCTGTACGACGAGGAGCAGGTGCTGGTCGCCGCCCCCCGCTGGGCCGAGCGGATCGGGGCCCTGCCGGACGTCTCGGAACGGGACACCACCGATCCCGGACCCGGACCAGGTCCGGCTCCGGTCCCTGGGCCACTGACGGGCGTGCCGATCGTCGGTTACGAGGAGGATCTGACGCTGCTCAACGGCTTCTGGACGGAGGTCTTCGGCGGCGGGCCACGGACTTCCGCCTCCATCGTCGTGCCCGACATGCGGGCGGTGCTGGGATGTGTGCGTTCAGGCGCCGGAATGGCCGTGCTCCCCCGGTACCTGTGCGCGGAGGCGCTGGCCTCCGGCGAGGTCGTCCCGCTGGTCGATCCCCTCGTGCCGCCGCTGCGCACCTACTACCTCGTGGTGCGCGCCGGAACCCTCGCGCTGCCGTACCTGGCGCGGGCACACGCCCGGCTGCTGAGCGCCGCCGAGAGCTGGTAGCGCCCCGCTCCGGCCTGCCGGAAGCACCCACCGCGCGGCGCCGGGCTTCCGATTCGCCGCGTCCGGGGCGTTTCACGACGCCCCCGGTGCGGCATGGTCCCTGCATGCCAGTGGAGCCTCCTGATACCTCGCCCCGGCAGGTGGTCAAGCGCACCGCCCGCGCGATCCTGCTGGACGGGGACCAGATGCTGCTGATCAAACGCACCAAGCCCGGCCAGCCGCCGTACTGGATCACCCCCGGCGGCGGGGTCGAACCCGAGGACGCCACCGTGGTCGACGCGCTCCACCGCGAGCTGGACGAGGAACTCGGTGCCAAGGTCAGCGACGTGGTCCCGGCGTTCGTCGACACCGTCGAGCACGTCCGGGAGGACGGTGCGATCGGCGTGAAGGTGCAGCACTTCTTCGTCTGCCGCCTCGACTCGATGGACCTCTCCCGGCGCCACGGCCCCGAGGTGGACGAGCCGTGCGGGACGTACGAGTTCGTGCGCGTGCCGTTCACCCGTGAGGGCGTCGCGTCGGTGGGCGTGGTACCGCCATCGCTGCGCGCCTACCTGGATGCGAACATCGAAGGCGTCACCGCGCTGCTGGCGTCCGACCTCGGCTGAGGCGACGTACGGAGCGGACGCCCTCCTCGGACCCGGCCGCCTCCGTCGCGCGAGCCGGTTTCCGGCACGCAGGACGGATGGCTACGCGAACCAGCCGCGGAAGCCGCCGGTCGAGCCGCCCACCCCGCCCCCCGCCGCCCGCGCCGCGCTGCGGCGTGCCCGTGCCAGCGCCCGTTCCGCCTCCAGCTGCCACAGCTCCCGATCGGGCGGGACGACGGACGTGGAGCTTTCCGGCGGTGCGGCGGGCGCGGAGGGTCCGGACAGGGCGACACCAGCACGTTCCGAGAGGGCAACGGCGTCGGCGCGCTCAGGCAGGCCGACCAAACCCGGCGGCGTGGCGTCGAGTTCCGGGGGCGCCGCGGCCCCGGCGCGTTCGGCCGCGACGCCGAAGTAGTCGCCGCCCTTGCGCTTGACGTCGTCGGTCCCCCACGCCTGCTCGCCGTCACGGGTCCCCGCGGCGCTCGGCGGCGGGACCAGCCGGGGAATGTGCTTGGAGCAGTGGATGTACGCCTCCTCCACCGTCACCTCGACCCACGTCTGCGGGCGCCGCCCCGGCACCTCGTCGGTCGGCAGATCCGGCTGGACGATGCGCATCAGCTCGTCGGAGACCAACCGAGCCTGGCCGTTGACGTGCAGACCGATGCGGTCGCGCGAGAAATCGATCATCAGCAGGGCGATGTGCGGGTTCTCGCGGATGTTGCCGAGTGAGGCCATCACGCCGTTTCCCCGGTACTCGGGGTACGCGATCGTGCGGTCGTCCAGCACCTGGACGAAGCCGGGCGGGCCGGCGCGGAACGAGTTGTCGCAGACCCCGGCGCCGTCCGCGGTGGCCAGGAAGAACATCTCCTGCCGCGCCACGAACTCCCGCATACGGTCGTTGAGCCGGTCGCTCATCTGGTCGCGGTAGAAGCGGTCGGCCCGGGCCGTGGTGCCCAGTTCGCGCTGGACGCGTCGCTCGGCGGCGGCGCCCGGCCGCGACAGGTCCGGTGCGGACGGCCGGTCGGCCGGGGCGACGGCGGGAGCGGTGCCGCCGTGGGTGTCCGAGGTGCGCGGATCGTGATGGTTCAACGTTTCTCCCGACGCCGTGGATGACGGAAGGGGCCGCGTGCCGAACGGTCAGGCACGTGCCGAGGCGAGTTCATCGAGTGAGTCGTGGCGTATCCGGTGCGTGGGCATGCCGGCGCCGATCAGAGCGTCCACGCTGCTGCGGATCATCCCGGGCGGACCCGACAGGTACGCGTCGTAGGCGTCCCACGGGCCGTGTCGCCGCACGATCTCCGGCAGGGCGCCCGCGAACAGGCCGTGCGCCACCGCGGGTCCCTCGGCGACGACCGGCCGGACCGAGAGCCAGGAGTGCTCGCGTTCCATCCGCAGCATGGTGTCGAGGTCGTAGAGGTCGTGATCGTTGCGAGCCGCGTAGAAGACTTCCATCGGGCGTCTGCGACCACGGTCGGCGACATCCTCGACCAGGGCCTTGATCGGCGCGATGCCGGTCCCACCGCCCAGGCAGAGCAGCCCGTTGTCAGTGCCGTGGTCCACAATCATGGAACCAGCCGGAGGACCGAGCCGGATCACGTCCCCCGGGCCGGCCCTGTTGACCATGGCCGTGCTCACCCAGCCCGCCGGCACGGCCTTGATGTGGAAGGAGAGCAGTCCGTCCGGGCGCGGGGCGGAGGCGAAGGAGTAGTGCCGCCAGACACGCGGCCACCACGGCGTCTCGATACTGGTGTACTGCCCGGCCAGGAACGGGTACGGCTGGTCGGGGCGCACGGTGACGACGGCGACGTCCGGCGTACGCCGCTCGTGGGAGACGATCTCGGCCTGCCACCAGGCCGGCGACGTCATTTCGTCCTCGGCTGCGGCGTCGATCATGATCTGCGAGATGGCGGTGTAGGCGCGTACCCAGGCGGCTTCCACCTCGTCGTTCCAGATCTCCGAGGCGTACTTGGTCAGCGCGCCGATCAGGCACTCGCCGACCGCCGGGTAGTGCTCCGGCCGCGTGCCGTACTTGCGGTGCCCCCGGCCGAGGCGGGAGAGGTAGTCGGTGAGCCGGGCGGGGTCGTCGACTGCCTGTGCGGCGTCCAGCAGCGCCTGGAAGAGCCGGTCGCGCTGCACGTTCATGGCCACCGGGAACAGGTCGCGCAGTTCCGGGTGGCGCAGGAAGAGCAGGGCGTAGAAGTACGAGGTCGTGCGGTCGGCGACCGGCTCCACCAGCGCCAGCGTCCGGCGGATCAGGACCGCGTCGGTGGAGGGGGCGCAGCCGGAGGAGGCGGTATCGCCGGACGTCGAAGCGGCGGCGGGCCCGGTCGGATTCGGCGCGGCATCGTGCCCGGCCGGAGCCGACGCGGCGTCGGAAGGCGCGGAGTCCGAGGGCGTGGAGCTCGACCAACCAGGGGCCGACGGAGCGGAATTCGACGAATCGGAGTGCGACGGGGCAGGCCCGAAGCGGTCTGGCCGGGCAGGCGAGGCGTCGGGCGTCGCGGCGCGTTCGGGCGCGGAACCGTTTTCGCCGGGTGCTGACGGGCTGAACCAGTCCCACTCCTGCGCGGCGGCGGTCGCGTGTCCCGGCCCCGCCTGGCCCACGCGGCCCCCCGGGACCGCATGGGCCGTGCCCGGTGACGGCGCGCCGTGGCGGCCGGCGCCGAACGAGGCGCCCTCACCGAGGGAGGCGCCCGTGCCGGAAGAGTTGCCTGCGCGGGAAGAGTTGCCTGCGCCGGAGGAGGTGCCGGCACCGGCACCCGGCCGGTCGACGCCCCGGGCGGCGCCTTCCGCGCCGTAGGCGTCCTCCCCCGCATCGCCACGCCCGGCGGCCGTTCCCGCCGCCATCGCTCCCGCCTCCGAAATCCCCTGGTCGAAAGCCTGATTACCAGAAGCCCAGTTGCCCGAACCCCCGTCGCCGAATCCGGTCTCCCGGTCGGCCGGACTGGTGGTCGCAGCGTCCATCGTCTGCCTCGCCTCGAACGTCTCCCGGTCGGTTTCCATACGTCCGCCATCGGAACGGGCCGGTGATGCAGCCGTCTTCCCCCGAGCGGGCCCAGGAATCCCCGTCCGCCGAATCCCGGCCCTCAGTCCCGGCCCCCTTTGAGCCCTCAAGCCCGCGGTCCGTGGGGGAACCCGTTCGGCGCAGGACAGGAGCGTGGCACAGCGCGTCGCGCACCAGGACGAAATGCCGGAACTGTGGGTGAGGGAAGGCCCGTTCACGTTAGGGTGGCTCGCTCAGGGACCTGCTCGGCCCTCCCCGCGGCCCTCCACACGCATGCGCTCCACCTGACGGACCCCTCCGGCTCCGCGACGGACGCGCCGCGGACGAACGCACTCGACCATACCGGGCGGCCGTGAATGCACAAGTCCTTCTCTCCGCTCGGAGCAGGCACTCCTGCCGATTCGTACGCTTCGCTCAGGCAATATTCCGGGATTCCCGCCTCAGTCGCCTTCAACCACCTTCAGTAGCAGGAATCCGGTTATAACGGACGTTCCACGGGAATAACGGACGGCTCGTCGGGATTTGGGCTGCCGGCGCTGCCGTCCGTGTGCCGGCGGCAGCCTCGGGGCGGCGCGGAGGCCAACGCACGCACTCCGAACGGCTTCCACCGCGATCGCGCGCACCGTCGCCCCACGCGGATCGAATCCCCGCCGCCTCAGGCCCCCAGCACGAGTTCGTACGCGTCCCGCAGATCGCGCCCCTCGTACGACAGCGTGGCGATATCGCTGACGTTGTGGTCGCCATTGACGGCGACGGAGGTGGCGACCACCTGGAAGAGCGCGGCGTCCGACATGGAATCGCCGTAGGCCACGCAGTCCGCGCGCGTCACCCCGTAATCGGCGCACAACTGGTCCGCGATACGCACCTTCGACTCCGGATGCAGAATGCCGGACACATCCAGCGGGGCTCCACGGAAAGGCAGTTCGGGAAAGCGTCCGCCGAACGCGGCGTGCGCACCCCACGGCAGCAGGTGCCGTACGAAGAACTCCGGCGACAGCGAGATGACCGCGCAGTACTCGCCGCGCGCGCGGATGTCGGCCCACACCTCGTGGATGCCGACCAGCCAGGGCGAGGCGGCGAAGGCCTCCGCGACCAGTTCGGCGGTGAGGTCCTGCCACAGTTCGTACGCCTGTCGCGCGTAGTGCGGCGAATCGATCCTGCCGGCCGCGAAGGCCGCGTCAAGGGCGCGGAACTCCTCGACCAGGCCCAGTTTCCTGGCCAGTTCGACGTTGGCGGACGAACCGTGCAGCAGCGTCCCGTCCATGTCGAACAGATGAAGTCTTCCCATCGTGCCCCCTCCGGCGTCCGCCCGGCCCCTCCCGAAGGCCGGGCGGCTCTCGTCCCCACGTCCGGCGTGCTTCTCGGCGTGCTTCTGGCGCACCTTATCCACACCTCTGGTCCGGGTTATCCACAGGGCTGGCCTTGACGTCGGCGGCAAGGTCTACGGTCGAGGACATGAGCATGCGCATCGGTGAACTGGCCGAACGCGCGGGCACGACCACCCGCGCGCTGCGGCACTACGAGGCGCTGGGGCTGCTGCCCGCGCGGCGCGGCGGCAACGGCTACCGGCACTACGGAGAGGAGGACTTGCGTCTCCTGCGGCAGATACAGGCGCTGCGGGACGTCGGCTTCGGGCTCGAGGACACCCGGCCGTTCGTCGAGTGCCTGCGCGCAGGCCATCCGGCGGGCGACGCGTGCCCGGCCTCGCTGGAGGTCTACCGGCGCAAGCTCGCCGAGCTCGACGTCTGTATAGCGCGGCTGCGCGAGTCGCGTGCCGAGGTCGCGGAACAGCTGGCCCGGGCCGAGCTGGCGGCGTCCGCCGGCGCACCTCCGCGCTGCGAACTGACCCCGTATGACGAGCCCTGCACAGGGAAGGAACGACGATGACAACGACGACGCGGTCGAAGAGGGACGGCACGGGGGTCACAGGCGGCGAGGACTCCGCAGACCGGGTGGTGACGGTCACCGACGAGACGTTCGCCGAAGAGGTGCTCGCCAGTGATCTGCCGGTGCTGGTGGACTTCACGGCAGCGTGGTGCGGGCCCTGCCGCATGATCGTGCCGGTGCTGGCCACACTCTCCGGGGAGATGGCGGACCGGTTGAAGGTGGTGCGCCTCGACGTGGACTCCAATCCGGCGACCACGGCGGCGTACGGAGTGCTGTCGATGCCCACGCTCATGGTCTTCCGAGCGGGCGAGCCGGTGAAGTCGCTGATAGGCGCGCGATCCAGGCACCGGTTGCTGCGCGACCTGTCCGATGTGCTGCCCGAGGCGCTGCCCGCGTAACGGGCCGTCCGAGAGGGGCGCGGCTCGGCCGGTGGCGCTTCCGCGTTGTGGACATGCGCAAGTGGCCCCCAACCCTCGTGCCTCAACGATCACTTGGATCGTCCGGTGGCACGCCGGTAGCGGGCCACGATGCCGCCCGCATGACCACGCGGCGGGTCTGGGCCACGGCCCGGGTAGGGCCACCGAGCGATCCTTATCGCCCGCGCCGCTTCCCGCACACCGCCGCGGCTCCCTCTGGACGACGACGCGGTGCCGACTCACGCCGACGGCGGTGGACCACTGCCCCTCGCGCGACGGCCCGACGTCCTGCGCCGGTGGCTCGCGCCGGCGCAGGACGTGATGCCTGCGAACCCCGGCCTCGACTGGGTGGCGCCCACAGCGGCGGGCAGCGACTTCCGCGTCGACCGCGAGGACCCCCGCTACCTGCCGGCGCTGGACCGGAGGCGCGAGGCGGGCGTGGGGGAAGCCTCGAGGCCTGCCTCGCCGCATGGAGGCGGATCGCCGACGCCGTCCCCGGGAATCCGCCGCACCGGCACCGTGCACGTCGCCTTGGTGCTCGGCGACCTTGACCTGGTAGAGAGCAGCGCGGGCTACTTCGGCCTGGGCGGCGTCCCCGGCGGGGTCCCGCTGGTCGTGTTGCCCACTGGCACGAGTCTGCGCCACATCGGCCGCGCCGCCGCACACGAACTGCACCACAACGTGCGCTACGCCAACGTGCGCTGGAACCCGGCGAAAAGTCAGGGTCGGCGAACACGTGGTCGCGGAGGGCCTGGCCGAGGCGTTCGTGCGCGAGCTGGCGGGTGAGCAGCCCATGGGCCCGTGGTCGAGAAATCCGACCGGGGGCGGGCTCGACCGCGCCTGCGAGAGGGTCACCACCGACATCACCAACACCGACGTGGCGGGGATGCGGAACCTCACCGCGTGCGTCCTGAGCGACACGACAGCGCACCGCACGGGGCAGCCGACGGTGGGTCTACCAGACTTCGCGGATCACCCGGGCGGCCCGCGCATCGTGGACCCCCACCTAGCCACCATCGGACCGACCGCCGCCGCGAGCACGGCCCTGCCGGCCCAGGAGATCCTGCCCAACGCGGTCACCAGGTCCGAGGCCTGACGCCTGACGACGCCTCGGGCATCCGCGGCCTCAGGCCCCACAGCCGCACCGCCCGAGTCGTGCCCGCTTCCGCGTCCTGCGTCAGACGTTCGCCGCCATGTCGACGAAGCGCGAGTAGTGGCCCTGGAAGGCGACGGTGATCGTGGCGGTCGGGCCGTTGCGGTGCTTGGCGACGATGAGGTCGGCCTCGCCCGCACGGGGCGACTCCTTCTCGTAGGCGTCCTCGCGGTGCAGCAGGATGACCATGTCGGCGTCCTGCTCGATGGAACCGGACTCACGCAGGTCGGAGACCATGGGCTTCTTGTCGGTGCGCTGTTCGGGGCCACGGTTGAGCTGGGAGAGCGCGATGACCGGCAGCTCCAGCTCCTTGGCGAGCAGCTTGAGGTTCCGGGACATCTCGGAAACCTCCTGCTGGCGGCTCTCCGGACGGCGCGAGCCGCCGGTCTGCATCAGCTGGAGGTAGTCGATGACGACCAGGCGCAGGTCGTTGCGCTGCTTGAGGCGGCGGCACTTGGCGCGGATCTCCATCATCGACAGGTTCGGTGAGTCGTCGATGTAGAGGGGACCGGCTGAGACCTCCGGCATGCGGCGGGCCAGCCGCGTCCAGTCGTCGTCGGTCATGTTGCCGGAACGCATGTGGTGCAGCGCGACCCGGGCCTCCGCCGACAGCAGCCGCATCGCGATCTCGTTGCGGCCCATTTCCAGGGAGAAGAAGACGCTGGGCAGGCCGTGGGTGATGGACGCCGAGCGGGCGAAGTCCAGGGCGAGCGTGGACTTGCCCATCGCGGGACGGGCGGCGACGACGATCATCTGGCCGGGGTGCAGGCCGTTGGTCAGCGCGTCGAGGTCGGTGAAGCCGGTGGGCACGCCGGTCATCTGGCCGCTGCGCGAGCCGATCGCCTCGATCTCGTCGAGCGCGCCCTCCATGATGTCGCTGAGCGGCAGGTAGTCCTCTGACGTGCGCTGCTCGGTGACCGCGTAGATCTCGGCCTGCGCGGAATTGACGATCTCGTCCACGTCGCCGTCGGCCGCGTAACCCATCTGGGTGATACGGGTACCGGCTTCCACCAGGCGGCGCAGGACGGCACGCTCGTGGACGATCTCCGCGTAGTACTCGGCGTTGGCGGCCGTGGGAACGGCGTTGACCAGGGTGTGCAGGTACGGTGCCCCGCCGACTCGGGTGATCTCGCCGCGCTTGGTCAGCTCGGCGGCGACGGTGATGGGGTCGGCCGGCTCGCCCCGGGCGTACAGATCGAGGATCGCGGTGTAGATCGTCTCGTGTGCGGGGCGGTAGAAGTCCTGGCCCTTGAGTACCTCGACGACGTCCGCGATGGCGTCCTTGGACAGCAGCATGCCGCCGAGCACGGACTGCTCGGCGTCCAGGTCCTGCGGAGGTACGCGCTCGAAGCCGCCCTCGGCCCAGCCGCCACGGCTGTCGCCGTCGCGACCGCCGTCCCGGCCCTCGCGGCCACCGCTTCGCCCTCCGCGACCGCCTCCCTCCCGACCGTCCCGGCGGAAGGGCGTGACCGGCCGCCGGTCGTCGAGGGCGGGGCCCTCGGGGTACGGCGGCTCGGCGGGCGGCGCCTCGTCCCAGTGGTCTTCCGCGGTCTCGGGTCGGCTCACCCCCGCCACCTCCCTCCCGGTCCTTCGGACCCCGTTCCGTGTCCTCTTTCTACGGCACGGCTCTGACAACCAACGAGCACCCGGCCCGGGTTCCGGCGCGTCGAATTCGGGAGCCGCGCGGGGCGGTTCCGAGGCCGGAGGCGAGGGCGGGTGCCGGACTACGGTAGGCCTGCGGACTCCGTCAGCCAAGATGGTTATCCACAGGCCATGTGGATGAACGGCCGCAGCCTGTGGAGAAGCCCGCGAAACCTGTGTACAGGGCGGGGGACAGTCCTGTGGACAACCCGCTAGAGCCTTCGCCGCATACGCCTTGAGCTGCGGTTTCATCGTCCACTGGCTGTGCAGGAGAAAAAGTTTCCCGGACGGCGCAAGATCACGACGAACGGCGCGGAGGCGATCACTGAGCGCCACCGCTTGTAATGATCATTCGCGGCTTGCACCTATTACCTGTGGAAGATTATCCTAAGCCGGTGACTCCCGCGCCCGTCAGACCCGCCAACGCCGCCGAGGGAGCTTCCGGTCGGCTGTCCCGGGAGGTCCGTCGGCGCCACGACCGCGAGATCATCGCGCTCGCCGTGCCCGCCTTCGGAGCACTGGTCGCCGAGCCGCTCTTCCTCATGGCCGACAGCGCCATCGTCGGCCACCTCGGCACCCCGCAGTTGGCCGGACTGGGGGTGGCCGCGACGCTGCTCACCACCGCCGTCAACGTCTTCGTCTTCCTCGCCTACGCCACCACGGCCGCCGTGGCCCGGCGCGTGGGCGCCGCCGACCTCCCGTCCGCCATCCGGCAGGGCATCGACGGCGTCTGGCTCGCCCTGCTGCTCGGCGCCCTGCTCGTCGCAGCGGTGATTCCGGGCGCTCCCGCGCTGGCCGACGTCTTCGGCGCCTCCGGCCGCGCCACCGAGTACGCCGTCACCTATCTGCGCATCAGCGCTCTCGGCATTCCGGCCATGCTCGTCGTCCTGGCGGCCACCGGTGTGCTGCGAGGCCTGCAGAACACCAGGACCCCACTGGTTGTCGCGATCGTGGGTTTCGCCGTCAACGCCGGACTCAACGCCACCCTGGTCTACGGCGCGGGCCTGGGCATCGCGGGCTCCGCCTGGGGCACCGTGATCGCCCAGTGCGGCATGGCGGCGGCCTACCTCACCGTCGTCGTACGCGGGGCCCGCCGTCACGCCGCCTCGTTGCGCCCGGACCTCGCCGGAATCAGGGCCTGCGCGACCGCGGGCGTCCCACTACTGGTGCGCACCTTGAGCCTGCGCGCCGTCCTGGTGATCGCGACCGCGGTGGCCGCCCGGCTTGGCACCGCCCAAGTCGCCGCACACCAGATCCTGGTGACCCTTTGGAGCCTGCTGGCCTTCGCGCTGGACGCCATAGCCATCGCCGGACAGGCGATCATCGGCCGCTACCTGGGCGCGGAAGACGCTCCCGGTGCGCGGGCCGCGTGCCGCCGCATGGTCCAGTGGGGCATCGCGGCCGGTGTGCTGCTCGGCATCCTGGTGGCCGTCTCCCGGCCGCTGTTCATCCCCCTGTTCACCAGCGACCCCGCCGTACGCGACCAGTTGTTGCCCGCCCTGCTGGTGGTCGCGATCAGCCAGCCGGTGTGCGGGCCCGTGTTCGTCCTGGATGGGGTGCTCATGGGCGCCGGTGACGGCCCCTACCTCGCCTGGGCCATGCTCGGCACCCTCGCCGTCTTCGCACCCGCCGCGTTCGCGGTACCGGCGCTGGGCGGGGCGCTGACCGCTCTGTGGTGGGCGATGGTGCTCTTCATGCTGACCCGTCTGGCGTTCCTGTGGAGCCGAGCCCGGTCCGGCCGCTGGGTGGTCACGGGGGCGGTTCGCGCCTGAGCGCCGCAGAGCGGACCGGTTTTCGTCCAGCGGAAACCGCCCGCGCCCTGGCCCAGACCCCACCTTGGAGCCCCGCCCGAGGCCCGTGGGCACGCGTTTCACGTGAAACGTCATGCGCATGTTTCACGTGAAACAGGATGAAACAGGTCCACTCCGGGCACTCTCGGCGGCCCAGCGAGCGGCTTCCAGGCAAGGCGAAGGGCCGACACCCCGAGGGTGTCGGCCCTTCTCAGACCTCGCGTGGAACGCGTCAGGCGGCCACGACCTCCAGGTCGAGCCTGACCGTGACCTCCGGGTGGAGGTTGACGGTCACCTGGTGCGACCCGACGGTCTTGATCGGCGAGACCAGCGCGACACGGCGCTTGTCCACCTGCGGACCGCCGGCGGCCTTGATCGCCGAGGCGATGTCGGCCGGGGTGACCGAGCCGAAGAGCCGACCGGTGTCACCGGCGCGGGTCGACAGCTTGATCTTGACGTTCTCCAGCTGGCCCTTGACCTCGTTGGCCTGCTCCAGCGTGGCGATCTCGCGGATCCGGCGCGCACGGCGGATCTGCTCAACGTCCTTCTCGCCACCCTTGGTCCAGCGGATGGCGAAGCCACGCGGGACCAGGTAGTTGCGGGCGTAGCCGTCCTTGACCTCGACGACGTCGCCGGCGGCACCGAGGCCGCTGACCTCGTTGGTGAGGATGATCTTCATGCTTAGGTCACCCTCTCTCAGCGAGCAGTCGAGGTGTAGGGCAGCAGCGCCATCTCACGGCTGTTCTTGACGGCCGTGGCGACGTCGCGCTGGTGCTGCGTGCAGTTGCCGGTCACGCGACGGGCACGGATCTTGCCGCGGTCGGAAATGAACTTCCGCAGCAGGTTGGTGTCCTTGTAGTCGACGTAGGTGACCTTGTCCTTGCAGAAAGCGCAGACCTTCTTCTTCGGCTTGCGCGGAGGCGGCTTAGCCATTGTCTCTCTCCAGTGTGATCAAGAAGTGTGTTGCTCCGCCCTTAGAAGGGCGGTTCGTCCGAGTAGCCGCCGCCGGAGCTCCCGCCCCAGTTGCCACCGCCACCGCTGCCACCCTGGCCGCCTGCCGGGGCACTGCTGGCCCACGGGTCATCGGCCGGAGCGCCGCCGCCGGACTGGCCACCGGGACCGCCGCCCCAGTTGCCGCCGCCCTGACCGCCACCGCCGTAGCCGCCCTGGCCGCCGCGACCGCCGCCGCTGGTCTTGGTGACCTTGGCCGTCGCGTTGCGCAGGGAGGCGCCGACCTCGTCGACGTCCAGTTCGTAGACCGTCCGCTTGACGCCCTCGCGGTCCTCGTAGGACCGCTGCTTCAAGCGGCCCTGGACGATGACACGCATGCCGCGCTGGAGCGACTCGGCCACGTTCTCCGCCGCCTGACGCCAGACCGAGCAGGTCAGGAACAGGCTCTCGCCGTCCTTCCACTCATTGGTCTGCCGGTCGAAGGTGCGGGGGGTGGACGCGACGCGGAACTTCGCGACCGCCGCACCGGAGGGGGTGAAGCGCAGCTCGGGATCGTCGACAAGGTTGCCGACGACCGTGATGACGGTCTCGCCTGCCATGGTGGGTGACCTCTCGGCGGGTTTGCTCTGCTGCTGGCTGCTCGGAAGCCGTACTCAGCTCTGGGCGCTCAGCGCGCTCAGTGCATTTCCGGACGGAGGACCTTGGTCCGGAGGACCGACTCGTTCAGGTTGAGCTGACGGTCGAGCTCCTTGACGACCTCAGGAGTCGCGTTGAGGTCGATGACCGAGTAGATGCCCTCGGGCTTCTTCTTGATCTCGTAGGAGAGACGACGACGGCCCCAGGTGTCGACCTTCTCAACCTTGCCGCCGCCGTTGCGGACGACGGCGAGGAAGCTCTCGATCAGCGGGGAGACAGCACGCTCCTCGAGATCGGGGTCGAGGATGACCATTACCTCGTAGTGACGCATGGTGGAACCCACCTCCTTCGGACTCAGCGGCCACGGCGTTTCCGTGGCAGGAGGGTTTGCATCGCGTCGCAACGGTAACGCGGGCCACCGACAACGCGGCGAGGCGTGGACGGAGCGGGCCCCGACGAGAGCCGCTGACAGGAACTGGCAGGGGATCGACGGTGCACGTCGGCCGGCTGGGAGACCGGCTCATAGCCGCGCGTAGACCATTGCAGACGGTACAGACTACCCGCCTCGTCCTTCCGCTTGAAATCCGCAGGTTAACCGGGACAATCTGTACACAAGGGCTCGCTCGGCGCTACGCCGGGCGGCCTTCCCGTCACGGAGGTGCCCGATGGCCACGACCTTCCGGCCGCAGAACGTAATCGCGATCCTCAACTCCGACGGCAAGGCTCATCCGAAGGAGAACTCCCTGATCGCCGTCTCGGTGGTGCTCGGGGCGATCGCGATCATCTCCTCGATCTTCAACAACCTCCATCTGCTCAGCTCGTGGACCGGCCTGTTCGGAATCATCACCGCGGGCTACGGCCAGTTCATCTCGGCCACCACCAGCGAACGCTTCGTCCTCATCCTGGCCCTCGGCGCCTCGGCGATCGGATTCTTCATCGGCGTCGCGCACGGCGGTCTGTGGGGCGGGCTGTGAGACCGCGGGCTTGAAGACGGGGCGTTTCCCACGCGCTATAGGCTTCGGCGGGTAGTCCGGTAGAACCCGCAAGCGTGGGGAGCGCCCCGAATGAGCCTGACCCTGAGGACCATCAGCCGCGAGCAGCATCTGGCGTACATCCAGAGCCTGCCCGCGGCGAGCCACATGCAGGTTCCCGCCTGGGCGGACGTCAAGGCGGAGTGGCGTTCGGAGAGCCTCGGGTGGTTCGACAAGAACGGCGAGCTGGTCGGCGTCGGCCTCGTGCTGTACCGCCAGCTGCCCAAGATCAAGCGGTACCTGGCCTACCTCCCCGAGGGCCCGGTCATCAACTGGTACGCGCCCAACCTGGAGGAATGGCTCCAGCCGATGCTGGCGCACCTGAAGCAGCAAGGCGCGTTCTCGGTGAAGATGGGCCCGCCGGTGGTCATCCGCCGCTGGGACGCCAACGCCATCAAGACCGGCATCTCCGACCCCGACGTCAAGCGGCTGCGTGACGTCGAGGCCACGTTCATCGAGCCGCGCGCCTTCGAGGTCGCCGACCGGCTGCGCCGCATGGGCTGGCAGCAGGGCGAGGACGGCGGCGCGGGCTTCGGCGACGTCCAGCCGCGCTATGTCTTCCAGGTCCCGCTGGAGGGCCGCAGCCTGGAGGACGTCCACAAGGGCTTCAACCAGCTGTGGCGTCGCAACATCAAGAAGGCCGAGAAGGCCGGCGTCGAGGTGGTCCAGGGCGGCTACGAGCAGTTGCCCATCTGGCAGCAGCTGTACGAGATCACCGCCGAGCGCGACCACTTCCGTCCCCGGCCGCTGTCGTACTTCCAGCGCATGTGGACCGCCCTCAACTCCGAGGACCCCAACCGGATGCGGCTGTACTTCGCCACGCACGAGGGCGAAGCCGTCGCGGCGGCCACCATGCTCATCGTCGGCGGCCACGTCTGGTACTCCTACGGCGCCTCTGCCAACCACAAGCGCGAGGTGCGTCCCAGCAACGCCATGCAGTGGCGGATGCTGCGCGACGCGTACGCGCTCGGTGCGACCGTGTACGACCTGCGCGGCATCAGCGACTCGCTGGACGAGAACGACCACCTCTTCGGCCTGATCCAGTTCAAGGTGGGAACAGGCGGCCAGGCCGCGGAGTACCTGGGCGAGTGGGACTTCCCGCTCAACAAACTGCTGCACAAGGCGCTCGACATCTACATGTCGCGGCGCTGACGGCCCCCTCCCCTGCCCCTGTTCGACCGAAGACAGAAAGGTCCTGACCCGGCCATGGCGCTCACCCTGTACGTCGACACCGCGCGCTGGCGTGCGCACCAGAAGACCGTGGTGGACCAGTTCCCCGACCTGATCCCGGTCTGCAAGGGCAACGGCTACGGCTTCGGCCACGAGCGGCTCGCGGAGGAGGCGACGCGGCTGGGCAGCGACATGCTGGCGGTCGGCACCACCTACGAGGCGGCCCGGATCAAGGACTGGTTCGGGGGCGACCTGCTGGTGCTGACCCCGTACCGGGTCGGCGAGGAGCCGGTGCCGCTGCCGGACCGGGTGGTGCGGTCGGTCTCCTCCGTCGAGGGGGTGCGGGGTCTGGTGGGCGCCCGGGTCGTCATCGAGGTGATGAGCACCATGCGCCGCCACGGCGTGTCGGAGGACGACCTGGTCAAGCTGCACAGCGCGATCGACAACGTGCGGCTCGAGGGTTTCGCCATCCACCTGCCGCTGGACCGCACCGACGGTTCCGACGCGGTGGAAGAGGTCTTCGCCTGGATGGAACGGCTGCGCGCGGCCGGGCTTCCGCTGCACACCATGCTGGTCAGCCACGTGAAGCCGAACGAACTGGCACAGCTGCGTCAGCAGTTCCCGCAGACCCGCTTCCGCGCCCGGATCGGCACCCGGCTGTGGCTGGGCGACCACCAGGCGACCGAGTACCGCGGCTCCGTGCTGGACGTCACCCGGATCGCCAAGGGCGAGCGCTACGGCTACCGCCAACAGCGCGCCGCGGGTGACGGCCATCTGGTGGTCGTGGCGGGTGGCACGTCACACGGCGTGGGCCTGGAGGCCCCCAAGGCGGTGCACGGCGTGATGCCGCGGGCCAAGGGCGTGGCGCGGGCGGGCCTGGCGACGGTCAACCGCAATCTGTCGCCGTTCGTGTGGGCGGGCAAGCAGCGGTGGTTCGCCGAGCCGCCGCACATGCAGGTCTCGCTGCTCTTCCTGCCGGGCGACGTGGCGCCGCCGGCGGTCGGCGACGAGTTGGTGGCGCACCTGCGGCACACCACAACGCAGTTCGACCGCGTCCTCGACCGCTGAGCGTCGAGGGGAACGACAGGCCGACGCAAGAGAGGGGTCTGTTTCACGTGAAACAGCGTGTTTCACGTGAAACAGACCCCTCTCTTGCGTGTGCGGGACGCTCAGCTCCGCAGGGCGGCCGAGGTCTTCTCCTCACGCGCCGCCCGCGCGCGACGACCCAGCACGAAGACGTCCCCAGCACCGTCCAGCACGCCGCCGGACGGGTCGTCCGAGCCGTCCAGCCGTACCGGGTCGTGCTCCGGCCTGAGCATGTCGCGCAGCACCATGGAGCACAGGTAGGCGGTGCCGAGCAGGTGGACCAGGATGGCGAAGTCGTAGCCGCCCTCAGGCAGCCCCTTCTCGTTGCCACCGGTGGTGTACGCGAGGTACATCCAGATGCCGAGGAAGTAGACCACCTCGCACGCCTGCCAGATCAGGAAGTCACGCCAGCGCGGCCGGGCCAGCGCGGCGAGCGGCACCAGCCAGAGCACGTACTGCGGTGAGTAGACCTTGTTGGTCAGGATGAACGCGGCGATCGCCAGGAAGGCGACCTGGACGAACCGGGGTCGCACCGGCGCGTAGAGGATCACGGCGGCGATCCCGACGCACAGCAGCAGCATCAGGGCCGTCGCGTAGGTGTTGGCACCGTTCAGCGGGTTGCCGGTCTGCTGGGAGATCATCAGCCACACCGAGCCGAAGTCGATGCCGCGGGTATGGCTGTAGCCGTAGAACTGCTTCCAGCCCTTCCAGGCGAAGGCCATCACCGGCACGTTGACCACCAGCCAGGCGACCACCGCGCCCGCCAGGGCCTTGCCGAACTCCCGCAGCCGTCCGGCCCGCAGGCACAGCAGCAGCAGCGGACCCAGCACCAGGGCCGGGTAGAACTTGGCGGCCGTCGCCAGCCCGATCAGCACCCCGGCGGCGACCGGCCGCTCGCGCGCCCACATCAACATGCCGACCGCGAGCAGGGCGACCGCCAGCAGGTCCCAGTTGATGGTGGCGGTCAGGGCGGCGGCCGGCGCGAGCGCCACCAGGAGGGCGTCCCAGGGGCGACGGCGGTGGGTGCGCGCCACGGCGACCGCGGTGACGGCGGCGCAGACCAGCAGCATCCCGGCGTTGACCAGCCAGTACACCTGTTCGCGCTGCACCAGGTCGGAGCCGTGAGGGGTGACCCAGGAGGCGACCTCCATGAACAGCCCGGTCAGCACCGGGTACTCCAGGTACCCCATGCCGCCGGAGACGGCGTCCGGGATGTGGTCGAAGTACGGGACCAGGTCGCTGGAGAAGCCGCGGGCGTAGAACAGGTGCGGGATGTCGGAGTAACAGGCGTGCGAGTACTGGGCGTTGGCACCGAAGAACCAGCCGCTGTCGTAGCACGGCACCTTCTGGACCATGCCGAGGGCGAACATCCCGATGGCGACCAGCACGATGATCCGCACCGGGTTCCACCAGCCGCCGCGTTCGGTGGTGGCGCGCCGACCGAGCCTGCCGCCGATCACTTCGCTGCCCGCGTCGGCCACCGGATCCTCGGCGGTCGGCGGCACGGTCGCGGGCGCCTGCGGGGCGCCGCTCTCGTCGTTCTCGCGCACGGTCGTCATGGGGCACATCCTGCCTCACGCGGCTCGGCGCCGGGGCCGTCAGGTCCGGACCCGGCGCCGAGCGACGCGGTGGCGGCCGGAGGCGCCGGTGCACGACCGGCCACCACCGACGGTGTCCCCTTATGGGGCCGCGCTAGTTGCCTCCGATGAAACCTCCGCCGTCGGTTCCTCTGGCGCCGCCGTCCGTGGTGCCGGGGCCGCCCGTCGTACCACCGTCGGTCCCGGCGGTCGTCCCGCCGTTGCCGGTGGTGCCGCCGTCGCCGCCCGGGCCCCCGGTGGTGTCACCACCGGTGCCTCCAGTGCCCGTGCCGCCGTCCTGGCAGCCCCAGAAGCCGCAGGACGAGGTGGACGGCGACGGGGACGGGCGGTGCGACCGGCTGGGCCTGGCGGACGGGGTGGTGGAGGGCGTCGCCGAGGGGGCGGGCGCCGAAGGTGAGGGGGACGGAGCCGCGCCGTCGCCGTAGACGACCGTGCCGATCTTCTCCGGCGGACTGAACTGCTCGACCTGCTGCCCGTCCAGGGCCGCCTTCATGTAAGCGGTCCAGATCTGCGTCGGGAAGGAGGCACCGTAGATCTTGGCGTTGCCGCCGAGGCCGTACATCGGCAGGAACTTCTGCGCCTTGGCCTGGTCGTCCATCCGGTACATGCCGATGGAGGTGGCCAGTTGCGGGGTGTAGCCGGTGAACCAGGCGGACTTGTTGTCGTCCGTGGTGCCGGTCTTGCCCGCGGCCGGGCGCCCGAGAGCCTTCGCGGCGGTGCCGGTGCCCTCCTCGACGACGCCGCGCAGCACGCCGGTGACGTTGTCCGCGACGGCCGGGGAGAAGGCCTTCACCGTCGTCGTGCGGTGCTGGTAGACGGTGCTGCCCTCCTTGATCACCTTGCTCACCGAGTACGGTTCGGCGCGCAGTCCGCCGTCCGCGAAGGTCGCGTACGCGTCGGCCATCCGGATCGCGCTGGGCGAGGAGGTGCCGATGGAGAAGGACGGGCCGTTGGTGCTGGCCAGACTGTCACTGGTGACACCCGCATCCAGCGCGGCCTGCTTGACCTTGTCCAGGCCCACGTTCATGCCGAGCTGCACGTAGGTGGAGTTGACCGACTCCTCCATCGCCTTCTTCAGGGTGATGGACCTGAACGAGTCGTGGTCGTCGTTCTCCTGGAGCCACTGCCGGCCGTCCTTGTCCTGCCAGACGGACCCGTCGTAGTTGAGGACCTTCCAGTCGTTGACGCCGGGGTAGACGCTGCTCGGGGAGACCGGGGTGCGCTGGGAGTCCGACTGGTCGGCCGGTCCGTGCGGGTCGCGCACCCCGTCGCGCATGGCAGCCGCCAGCACGAACGGCTTGAACGTCGAGCCGACCTGGGCGCCGGTGTAGTCGGCGTTGTCGGTGAAGTGCTTGAGGTAGTCCTCGCCGCCGTAGATCGCCTTGATCGCGCCGTCACCCGGCACCACCGAGGCACCGCCGAACTGCACGTAGGTGTCGGTGCTCGGGCGCAGCTTCGGCTTGATGTTCGCGCTGCGCACGTCGTCGACGGCCTTCTCCATCGCGGCCACGTCCTTCTTGTCGAAGGTCGTGTAAATCTGGTAGCCGCCCTTGTCCAGCTGCTGCTTGGTGATCTTGGTGTCGGCCAGGACGTTGTTGTCCGCGAGGTCGGTGAGATAGCCGATCTGACCCGCCTTGTCGGTGGACGGCCTGGGCTTGTTCGGCACCGGGAAGGTCCGGTACCGCCCCCGTTTCGCGGGCGTCATGCTCTTGGTGTCGACCTCGCGGTCGAGGATCCAGCTCCAGCGGTCGGTGGCCCGCTTGAGGTTCTCGGCCGGTGTCGCCCCTGGGCCGACACCGCCGGCCGGGTCGTAGAGGTTGGGGCCGTTGAGCAGCGCGGCCAGGAACGCCGACTGGTCGGGCCTGAGTTGGTCGCAGTTGACCCCGTAGTAAGCCTGCGCCGCCGCCTGGATGCCGTACGCGCCGCGCCCGTAGTAGCCGGTGTTGAGGTAGCCCGCCAGGATGTCCTGCTTGGAGTCGTTGGCGCCGACCTTGATGGAGATCAGCAACTCCTTGAGCTTGCGGGTGACCGTCTGACTCTGGTCCAGGTAGGTGTTCTTGACGTACTGCTGGGTGATGGTGGATCCGCTCTGGGTCTCCCCGCCCTGCGCCATCCTCAGCACGGCACGGGCGATGCCCTGCGGGTCGACGCCCTTGTCGTGCCAGAACGAGGCGTTCTCCGCCGAGACCACGGCGTTCTGCATCGACGTGGGGATCTGGTCCAGCTTGACGATCTGACGATTGAGGTCGCCGCCGCCGGAGACCACCATCCGGCTGCCGTCCGCCCAGTAGTACACGTTCTTCTGGGTCTGCGCGGCGAGGTTCGGATTCGGGACGCTCACCATCGCGTAGGCGATGCCGACCAGAGCGACCAGCGTGCCGCAGAACGCGACGCAGATGCCGAGGGTCTGACGCCATGACGGCATCCAACGGCGCCAGCCGCTCCTGCCCCAGCGGGGGTAGTCGATGAACCGCCGTGGCCGGGGACCGCCCTGTCCGCGGCCGCCCTCGCCCGTACGGCCCGCCCCTGCGCGACCACCCGCACCGGCCCCTACCGCGCCCGTCGTCGGCGCCGCACGCCTACGGCCGCCGCGCTGAGCGGCCCGCCGGGCTTCCGCCCGGCCTCCGTAGGGCCGCTCCGGCGCGCCCCGTCCCGGCGGCTGGGCGCCGTTCGAGACTCCGGGCGGGGTGCCGAACGCGTCACCGGTCCCGTACGACCCCCGGCCGGTCGGCGGCCCGGGGCGCCGGGCGGGGGAGGACTCGGGCGGCTGCTGGGCTCCGCGCCGGGCGGCGGCGCGTCCGCCACCGTTCGGCGGCGGCTTTCGGCGGTGCTCGCTCATGCTTGCGGCTACTCCTCGGACAGGCGATCTCGCCTGTAGGCGGCAGTTGACTTCCGGTTCCTCCGGACTGCGACCCCGCCGGGCCGCATGGCGGACCGCGGGAGAACGGCACGCGACGAAGTCACCACGCTGGGTGACACACCGGCGCCCGGCGACGACGCGGCACATGGCGACGTCACAGGAATCCCACTGGTTCGCATGGCGAACAGAGTACGCACCGTCAAAACCTGAACTACTTCAACCATCAGCCCATAACGGACAGTTGGCGCTCGGCCATCCACGGATGTGACGGCGTTCACCGTGGGGCGCCTTGCGAGATCCACACGGTCGTTCTATCGTCACGATGTATCGACTCGATACATCAGAACGACATAAAGAAACGGCACAGAGATCGGCCCGGGGGACTCCCCGCGGGTGAGCGCACAGCGCGGCACAGCGAACCGCCCGGCCTTGGGCGGCCCGTACGAGAGCCGAGGAGGCGGACATGAGCAGGCGCTCCGGCGTCCTCGAGTTCGCGGTCCTGGGCCTGCTGCGTGAGTCGCCGATGCACGGCTACGAGCTGCGCAAGCGGCTCAACACCTCACTCGGCGTCTTCCGTGCCTTCAGTTACGGGACCCTCTACCCGTGCCTGAAGACGCTGGTCGCCCAGGGCTGGCTGACCGAGGAGGCCGCGCCCGAGGATCCGCTCGCGGCCGCCTCGCTGGGCGGGCGCCGGGCGAAGATCGTCTACCGGCTGACCCCGGAGGGCAAGGAGCACTTCGAGGACCTCCTCGCCCAGACCGGCCCGGACGCCTGGGAGGACGAGCAGTTCGGCGTGCGCTTCGCCTTCTTCGGCCACACCGAACGCGACGTGCGGATGCGGGTCCTCGAAGGCCGCCGCAGCCGCCTGGAGGAACGGCTGGAGAGGATGCGCGCCTCGCTGGCACGTACCCGCGAGCGGCTCGACGACTACACGCTCGAGCTGCAACGGCACGGCATGGAGTCGGTGGAGCGCGAGGTCCGCTGGCTCAACGAGCTGATCGAGACGGAGCGGGCGGGCCGAGGCCGTGCCAAGGGCCGCCCCGCCGAGACAGGTCGCGACGACACGGATCCGTCCGACACCACCAAGTGAGGGCCCCGCACCCGTAGGGCCCGTCGAACAACCGAGTACACAGGGAGCAACCGGAATGGGTTCGGTTCGCGTAGCCATTGTCGGCGTGGGCAACTGCGCCACGTCGCTGGTGCAGGGCGTCGAGTACTACAAGGACGCCGACCCGGACAGCCGCGTGCCGGGCCTGATGCACGTGCAGTTCGGCGACTACCACGTGCGTGACGTGGAGTTCGTGGCGGCCTTCGACGTCGACGCGAAGAAGGTCGGCCTGGACCTCGCGGACGCCATCGGCGCCAGCGAGAACAACACCATCAAGATCTGCGACGTCCCGCAGACCGGTGTCACCGTCCAGCGCGGCCACACCCTCGACGGCCTGGGCAAGTACTACCGCGAGACCATCGAGGAGTCCGCCGAGGCCCCGGTCGACGTGGTCAAGGTCCTCAAGGACCAGCAGGTCGACGTCCTGGTCTGCTACCTGCCGGTGGGCTCCGAGGACGCCGCCAAGTTCTACGCGCAGTGCGCCATCGACGCCAAGGTCGCGTTCGTCAACGCGCTGCCGGTCTTCATCGCCGGCACCAAGGAGTGGGCGGACAAGTTCACCGAGGCCGGCGTCCCGATCGTCGGTGACGACATCAAGTCCCAGGTCGGCGCCACCATCACGCACCGCGTGCTGGCGAAGCTCTTCGAGGACCGCGGTGTGGTCCTGGAGCGCACCATGCAGCTGAACGTCGGCGGCAACATGGACTTCAAGAACATGCTCGAGCGCGAGCGCCTGGAGTCCAAGAAGATCTCCAAGACGCAGGCCGTCACCTCCCAGATCCCCGACCGCGACCTGGGCGCCAAGAACGTCCACATCGGCCCGTCGGACTACGTGGCCTGGCTGGACGACCGCAAGTGGGCGTACGTGCGCCTCGAGGGCCGCGCCTTCGGCGACGTCCCGCTGAACCTGGAGTACAAGCTCGAGGTCTGGGACTCCCCGAACTCCGCCGGCGTCATCATCGACGCGCTGCGCGCCGCGAAGATCGCCAAGGACCGCGGCATCGGCGGTCCGATCCTGTCGGCGTCCTCGTACTTCATGAAGTCCCCGCCGGTCCAGTACTTCGACGACGAGGCCC
This sequence comes from Streptomyces sp. ICBB 8177, assembly GCF_003144095.1. Classification (GTDB taxonomy): domain Bacteria; phylum Actinomycetota; class Actinomycetes; order Streptomycetales; family Streptomycetaceae; genus Streptantibioticus_D. The sequence continues at coordinate 377,896 of NZ_NSKH01000018.1, forward strand.
GCAACAACGTCGAGAAGTTCATCAAGGGCGAGGTCGAGCGCTGACGACCGCGTCGGTGGTTTGATCGCCGAGGTCCCCGGGCAATCCGCCCGGGGACCTCGTTTTTGTGTGAGGCTGTGCGCATGGCCGTCGTATGGGATCTCCGCGTACTGCTGCGGTTCCGCGACTTCCGGCGGCTGCTCGTCGTCCGGCTGCTGTCGCAACTGTCCGACGGCGTCTACCAGGTGGCACTCGCCACGTACGTCGTCTTCACCCCGGAGAAGCAGGCCTCCGCCGGCTCCATCGCGGCCGCACTCGCGGTGCTGCTGCTGCCCTACTCCCTGCTCGGCCCGTTCACCGGCGTCCTGCTCGACCGCTGGCGGCGCAGGCAGGTGCTGCTCTACTGCAACCTGCTGCGCGCGGTGCTCGCTGCCGGTACCGCCGCGCTGGTGCTGGCCCGGGTGCCGGACTGGCTCTTCTACCTCTCCGCCCTGTCCGTCACCGCTGTCAACCGCTTCGTCCTGTCCGGCCTGTCGGCCGCGCTGCCCCGGGTGGTGGACGGCGAACGATTGGTCGTCGCCAACTCCCTGTCCCCCACGGCCGGAACGATCGCGGCCACGGTCGGCGGCGGTGCGGCGTTCATCGTCCACCTGGGAATGACCCCGGGGACCGGCTCCGACGCCGTGGTGGTCGCGCTCGGCGCCGTGCTCTACCTGTGCGCGGGGCTGTCCGCCCGGACCATGGGCCCTGACCGCCTCGGGCCCGACCCGGGGGTGCTCCAGCCGCGGATATGGGCGGCGGTGGCGAGTACCGTGCGCGGGCTTCGCGCCGGACTGCGGCATCTGGCCGGTCGGCGGCCCGCAGTGCGCGCCCTCGCCGCGATGACCGCGCTGCGCTTCTGCTACGGGGCGCTGACGGTCACACTGCTCATGCTCTGCCGTTACTCCTGGGCCTCGCCGAGCGACACCTCCGGCGGGCTGGCGCTGCTGGGACTGGCCGTCGGGCTGTCGGGGGCCGGGTTCTTCGTCGCCGCCGTCGTCACACCGTGGGGGACCGGCCGCTTCGGCACCCCGGGCTGGATCGTGGTGTGCGCGGCCGCGTCCACCGTTCTGGAGCCCGCACTCGGCCTGCCGTTCTCCCCGGCGCCGATGCTGCTGGCCGCGTTCGTCCTGGGCGTCACCACGCAAGGCGCGAAGATCGCCACCGACACCGTCGTCCAGACCCACGTCGACGACGCCTACCGTGGCCGGGTCTTCTCGCTCTACGACGTCCTGTTCAACGTCGCGTATGTTGGTTCGGCCGCGGTGGCCGCCGGGGTGTTGCCTCATGACGGCCGCTCAGCAGCACTGATCATCACCATCGCCGTGATCTACGGGGCAACTGCGGCCGGAATGGCCTGGTTCAGCGGCAGTTGACGGTCACATCAAGGCCACAGTCCGTCAATCGGTTACGGCTGCCCGATCGAGAAGCATTACCGTACGGACGGGCTGGAATCAGCCACACCACAACTCATGCCACACCTAGGGGGAACCCTGTGACCACTCCGCCGCCGCAGGGAACAAATCCATATGCCCAGCCGCCGCAGCAGGGCGCTTATCCGCCGCCTCCGCAGCCCGGGTCGTACCCGCCGCCGCAGGGCCAGTTCCCGCAGCAGGGCGGCTTCCCGCAGCAGCCCGGACCCGGCTACCCGGCACCCACGGTCGGCTTCCCGCCGTCGGCACCGGCACCCAAGAAGCGAATAGGCCGACTCGGCATCCGGCTCATCATCGTGGCGGTCCTCCTGGTCATCGGCGGTGGCATCGCCTACTTCAACCACGACGACTCGCAGACGCTGAAGGCCGGCGACTGCGCCAAGAACGCGGGCAGCGACAGCGACCCGAAGCTGGACAAGCTCGCCTGCTCCGACAGCAACGCGACGTACAAGGTCCTCAAGAAGGTCGCCGGCAGTGACGACCCCGAGATCGCTTGCGCGGGTGTGGCCGGGACGGACACCGGCTTCTACGAGACGGAGAACGGCAGCTCGTTCGTCCTCTGCCTCGCCCACAACCACTGACCTGACGCTCTGACGCTTACGGCGGGG
>NZ_NSKH01000018.1:379964-906492 GCF_003144095.1 Streptomyces sp. ICBB 8177
AGAAGCAGCTCACCGTGGCCACCTCCTCCCTGCAGGGCTCCGGCTGGGGCGTCCTCGCCTGGGAACCGCTCGGCAAGCGCCTGATCGTCGAGCAGGTCTACGACCACCACGGCAACGTCGGCCAGAACACCACCCCGCTGCTGGTCTTCGACGCCTGGGAACACGCCTACTACCTCCAGTACAAGAACGTGCGCCCCGACTACGTCACCAAGCTGTGGGACCTCGTCAACTGGACCGACGTCGCCGACCGCTTCACCAAGGCGACCGCGGCCACCGCCTGACCCCCGCACCTCCGTACGGCCCGGCCGCACCGCCCTCACCGGGCCCGCGGCCGGGCCGTCGTGCGTCCACCCATGGGAACGGCCGGCGGCTCCGGGCCAGGTCACCTGGTGACCTCTTAAAAGTCCCAGTCGTCGTCGGCGGTGTTCTCGGCCCGGCCCATCACGTACGAGGAACCGGAACCGGAGAAGAAATCGTGGTTCTCGTCCGCGCCGGGTGAGAGCGCGGCCAGGATCTCCGGGTTCACCTCGGTCTCCTCAGCGCCGAAGCGGGCCGGATAGCCCAGGTTCATCAGCGCCTTGTCGGCGTTGTACCGGACGAAGACCGCCACGTCGTCCATCAGCCCCAGCGGTTCGTACAACTCGCCCGAGTACCGCAGTTCCAGGGCGTACAGCTCGTCCAGCAGGGCGTGCGTGAAGTCCCGCATCTCCCGCTGCCCCGCGGGCGTCAGCTTCTCCAGGCCGCGCTGGTACTTGTAGCCGGAGTAGTAGCCGTGCACCGCCTTGTCGCGCAGGATCAGCCGGATCATGTCGGCGGTGTTGGTCAGCAGGGCGTGCGTGGAGAAGTGCAGCGGCAGGTAGAAGCCCGCGTACAGCAGCAGCGAGGACAGCAGGGTGGAGGCGACCTTCCGCTTGAGCGGATCGTCGCCGTAGTAGTGCGCGAGGACGGTCTTGCAGCGCTGCTGGAGGACGTCGTTGCCGACCGCCCAACGGTAGGCGTCGTCGATCTCGGGGGTGGTGGCGAGGGTGGAGAACACCGAGGAGTAGCTGCGGGCGTGCACGGCCTGCATGAAGGCGATGTTGGTGTAGACCGCCTCCTCGTGCTCGGTGCGCGCGTCCTGGATCTGAACGATCTCACCGACGGTCGCCTGAACGGTGTCGAGCATGGTCAGGCCGGTGAACACCCGCATGGTCAGGGTGCGTTCGTCCGCGGTCAGTCGCTGCTGCCAGGCGTTGACGTCGTTGGAGAGCGGGACCTTCTCGGGCAGCCAGAAGTTGGCGGTCAGCCGGTTCCACACCTCCAGGTCCTTCTCGTCCGTCACGCGGTTCCAGTTGACCGGGCGCAGTCGGGCGGTGGGATCGTGGCGGTAGGAGGGCGGTGTGACCGACAGCTCGGTCAGGCGCGCGGTCGCGTTCGTCATCGGCGATGTCTTCCTCGACGTGGTGCTCGGCGGCTTCCTCACAGCGCGCACGACAGGCAGTTCTCGATCTCGGTGCCGGCCAGGGCCTCCTGGCGCAGCCGGATGTAGTAGAGGGTCTTGATGCCCTTGCGCCAGGCGAGGATCTGCGCCCGGTTCAGGTCACGGGTAGTGGCGGTGTCGCGGAAGAAGAGCGTGCAGCTCAGGCCCTGGTCGACGTGCTGGGTGGCCGCCGCGTACGTCTCGATGATCTTCTCGTAGCCGATCTCGTACGCGTCCTGGAAGAACTCCAGGTTGTCGCCGTCCATGTGCGGCGCGGGGTAGTAGACACGGCCCAGCTTGCCCTCCTTGCGGATCTCCACCCTGGCGGCGACCGGGTGGATGGAGGCGGTGGCGTCGTTGACGTAGCTGATGGAGCCGGTGGGCGGCACGGCCTGGAGGTACTTGTTGTAGATCCCGTGCTCCTGGACCGAGCGCTTCAGCCCGCGCCAGTCGTCCCGCGTGGGGATGCGCACGCCCGCCTCGGCGAACAGGGCGCGGACGCGTTCGGTGGCCGGTTCCCACGTCCGCTCGGTGTACGTGTCGAAGTACAAGCCGTCCGCGTACGCCGAATCCTCGAAGCCGTCGAAGGTCGTGCCGCGTTCGACGGCGATCCGGTTCGAGGCGCGCAGCGCGTGGTAGGCGACGGCGTAGAAGTACATGTTCGTGAAGTCGACGCCCTCCTCGCTGCCGTAGTGGATGCGCTGCGACGCGAGGTAGCCGTGCAGGTTCATCTGGCCGAGGCCGACGGCGTGGGACATCTCGTTGCCGTGGGCGACGGAGGGCACCGCGTCGACGCACGACTGGTCGGAGACGGAGGTCAGGGCGCGCACCGCGGTCTCCACGGTCGCACCGAAGTCGGGGGAGGCCATCGCCGCGGCGATGTTGAGCGAGCCCAGGTTGCAGGAGATGTCCCGGCCGACGGTCCGGTAGCCGAGCGACGAGTCGTACGTGCTGGGGGAGTTGACCTGGAGGATCTCCGAGCACAGGTTGGACATGTTGATCCAGCCCGGGATCGGGTTGGCGCGGTTGACCGTGTCCTCGAAGAGCAGGTACGGGTAGCCGGACTCGAACTGCAACTCGGCGATGGTCTTGAAGAACTCGCGGGCGCTCAGCGTGGTCTTGCGGATGCGCGGGTTGGCCACGAGGTCGTCGTAGTGCTCGGTGACCGACAGGTCCGCCAGCGGTCTCCCGTACTCGCGCTCGACGTCGTACGGCGAGAACAGGTGCATGTCCGCGTCGCGCTTGGCGAGTTCGAAGGTGACGTCGGGGACGACGACGCCCAGCGACAGCGTCTTGATGCGGATCTTCTCGTCCGCGTTCTCCCGCTTGGTGTCCAGGAACCGCATGATGTCCGGGTGGTGGGCGTGCAGGTACACCGCCCCGGCTCCCTGGCGGGCGCCGAGCTGGTTGGCGTAGGAGAAGGAGTCCTCCAGCAGCTTCATCACCGGGACCACGCCGGAGGACTGGTTCTCGATCCGTTTGATCGGGGCGCCCTGCTCGCGCAGGTTGGTCAGCAGCAGCGCAACGCCGCCGCCGCGCTTGGACAGTTGCAGGGCCGAGGTGATCCCGCGCCCGATGGACTCCAGGTTGTCCTCGACGCGCAGCAGGAAACAGGAGACCAGTTCGCCGCGCTGCGCCTTCCCGGCGTTGAGGAAGGTCGGGGTGGCGGGCTGGAAGCGGCCGGTCATCATCTCGTCCACCAGCCGGGTGGCCAGCGCCTCGTCACCGGCTCCCAGGTACAGGGCGGTTGACACGACGCGGTCTTCGAAGCACTCCAGGTAACGGGAGCCGTCGAAGGTCTTGAGCGCGTAGGAGGTATGGAACTTGAACGCGCCGAGGAAGGTGCGGAAGCGGTGGCGGTGCGCGTGGGCGCGGCGGTACAGGTCCTTGACGAAGGGCCAGGGGTAGCGGCGGATCGGCTCCTGTTCGTAGTAGTCGTTGTCGACGAGGTACGCGATCTTCTCCTCCAGGGTGGGGAAGACCACCGTGGAGGGGTTGACGTGCTGGAGGAAGTACTGGCGGGCGGCCTCACGGTCCTTGCCGAACTGGATGCGGCCGTCGCAGTCGTACATGTTCAGCATCGCGTTGAGCGCGTGGTAGTCCTTGCGCGCGCCGACCGGTTCGCGGGTGAGTGTCGTGTCCAAAACGTGTGGAGTCCTTCCTTGACGGCACGGACGTCGTGGTCCGTGCCCAGCAGCTCGAATCGGTACAGCAGCGGCACGCCGCACTTCGCCGCGATCACACGGCCCGCGAGGCAGTAGTCCGCGCCGAAGTTGGTGTTGCCGGAGGCGATCACACCGCGCAGCAGGGCCCGGTCGGCCGGGTCGTTGAGGAAACGCGCGACCTGCCGGGGCACCGCGCTCGCGGGGTCGCCGCCGCCGTAGGTGGGCACGATCAGCACGTACGGCCCGGTGGCGTGCGGCAGGGGATCGCGGTGCGGGTGCACCGGGGTGCGCGTGGCGGGCATGCCGAGGCGTTCGACGAAGCGCTTGGTGTTCTCCGAGACGCTGGAGAAGTACACGAGGCCGCCCAACGTCCGCCTCCTCTCCTCGTTCCCTTCCGGTGTCCGGGTCGGGAGAGGGGGAGCGGCGGCGGGTACGGAAGGCACCGGTGCGGCGGCACGACGGCACGCCGGACCGTCAAGTCCGTACGACGGCCACGCGGCCCTCCCTCGGGGCCCCGGAGCGCGTACGCCGCCGCGCGGCGCACGCACCGGTGGCAGGTCTTCGGACTCGCGGGCGTGTCCGTCGTTACGGACGCCTACTGGCCGTCGCTTCCCGGGCCCGTCGGACCCAGTGCGTGATGACGGCGGTCGTTCCCGCTCACCGCTGCGGGGCAGTCCCGGATTCCCACCGGGTTCCCTCTTGCCTCGCCGGACACGGGGAGCATCCGGCGAACCACCAGCACGTCCAACACTACATCTGGATCGGCATGGCTTCGTCCACCCCAGATGTTGTGTTTCGTCAAATACTTAGGTATACCTAAGTTCGGCCTTGGGGGTGGGTACTCCTTCCTGGGGGGCCAGGGGTCCCGCACCGACCCCGCAGGGTCAACTCCAGCTCGTCGCGGCCGGGTTCACGGCCGCCGACGCGGTGTGAGCCTGCGAACAGCGGGCTCCAGAGCTCTGGTCGCGGGATCAGGGGCCCGGTAGGTTGTCGGCGCAATCGCTTCAGGCGGCAGGGGAAGCCGGTGGGATTCCGGCGCTGTCCCGCAACCGTGTGTCCTCCCTCGGGTGGACGAGTCGGATCACCTTCCCCGCCTGGACCCGTGGAACAGCCGAACGCCGTCGTGGACTGCGGCGTGGCCCTGGCAGACACCCGCGTGTCCGCCTGTCGCCGCGCCCGCGTCCGCGGAGGCCGACAGGGAGGGGCACAGCATGACCAGGGGCAAGCGGACGGGAGCCGGCAGACACCGGTCGGTCAGAACCGTCGCGGGCGCGGCGGCCGCGCTCGCCACGCTCGGCGCGACGGCGGTGGGCACGGCCGCACCGGCCTCGGCGTCACCGATCTCCAGCTGCACGGCCACCAAGGGCGCGGTCGTCGCCGTCGACTTCGGCCACTGGGGTGGCCCCGTGGTGCGCGGCTGCGACGCCAGCCCCACCACCGGCTACAACCTGCTGCACAACGGTGGGTTCACCACGACCGGCACACAGCACGACGGCCCCGGCTTCATCTGCCGCATCGGCAACTCCGCGTTCAGCGGCGGCACCCAGTACCCGACGCCCGCGCAGGACGCCTGTGTCAACACCCCGCCGGCTTCCGCCTACTGGTCGTACTGGATCGCGCCCAAGGGCCAGACGACCTGGACCTACAGCCCGCTCGGCGCCATGAGCGACGTGCCGAAGGCCGGTGAGGTCGAGGCGTGGACCTTCGGCAGCACGGACATCAACGGCACGACCGGACAGCCGGACTTCACCCCCGCCTCGGTCCGGGCCAGCTGAGGGACCCGAGGGCTGACGTGGCGCCGCGGCAGAGCAGCCTGCTGCGGCGTCACGCCAGCCGGGCGCCCTCGGCCGAGGGCTGCGCCTAGGCTGGCGGTATGCGTATCGTCTCGCTCCTGCCGGCCGCGACCGACCTGGTCGCCGACCTCGGACTCGCCGGGAACCTGACCGGCCGGACACACGAGTGCGACTGGCCCGCCGAGGCGCTGCGCACGGTCCCCGTGGTGACCGCCTCCGGTATCGACGCCGCGCGGATGAGCAGCCGGGAGATCTCCGAGGCGGTGGGCGGCGCCACCCACCACGGGTCCTCGCTGTACTCACTCGACGCCGGGGCGCTGGCCCGGGCCGCGCCGTCGGTGGTCCTCACCCAGGACCTGTGCGACGTGTGCGCGGTCTCGTACGAGAGCGTCTCGCGCGCGGTGCGGGTGCTGGACGCGGACACGCGGGTCATCAGTCTGGAGCCGCGCACCCTGGACGAGGTGCTGGGCTGCCTGCGGCAGGTCGGCGAGGCGCTGGGGGTCGCGCGGACCGCGGTGCGGCGGGAGGCGGTGTGGCGGGAGCGGCTCACCGCGGTCGGCGCCTCGGTGGCGGGCCGGCGTCGTCCACGGGTGGCGGCGGTGGAGTGGCTCGACCCGTTGTGGCCCGCCGGGCACTGGGTGCCGGACCAGGTGCGCTGGGCGGGCGGCGAACCGCTGCTCGCCGCGCCCGGAGAACACACCGGCCCCATGACCTGGGAGCGGTTGCGGGACGCACGGCCGGACGTCGTGGTGTTGATGCCCTGTGGCTTCGAGCCCGCGCGCACGGAGGCGGAGTACGGGCTGCTGCGCGCGCTGCCCGGGTGGGGTGACCTGCCCGCGGTGCGCTCGGGCGAGGTGTGGGTGGTGGACGGACCGGCTCACTTCAACCGGCCGGGTCCGCGCGTGGTGCGAGGCGCCGAGATCCTGGCGTACGTCCTGCACGGCGTCCAGCCGCCGCTGCCCGTCACCCGGGACGAGGCGCGGCGGCTGGAACCCGCAGGCGGAGAAGGGTAGTTCGGTCGCAGAACCGAACGAACCGATCGGTGGCGCTAGTTGACGTACCGCAGCGCGATGGTGTCGCCCGCGCGTATGCGCTGTCCGGCGGTGGCCGGCACGGACGGCGAGCCGTCGACGCTGACCTGCCAGCCCGAACTGCCGTTCACGACATGGCCGTCGGCGGCGGGCAGCTGTCCCGGCAGGCCCGAGCCGCCGCACCCGGCGGGCGTGGCGTGCGCGGCGGCGGCCGACACCACGGCGCCGAGCGTGACGGTGGCGGCGGTGGGCGTCACGGTCACGGAGCACAGGCCGGGGGCACCGCTCGGGCCGTCGACGGCGACCGCCAGATCGCTGGGACTCCCGGGCGTGAAGCCCGTCACGCCTTCCCACCGGGGTTGCCCCGGGGTGACCGGACGCGGCGCAGGTGCGGTGAACCCCGCACCTGCGAGGGCGCGCAGGGCGTCGATGGAGGAGTACGGCGTCGGCGAGGTGTCCCCGGGCTGGTAACGGAAGCCGCCGCCGGGGGTGAACTGCTGGGCGAGCAGGAAGTCCACCGGAGTCCTGCCCGCCGTACTGGTGAAGTCATGACCCTGCGCCGCGATGCCGCAGGCGTTGAGGCCGGAGACCGCCCAGGCGTTGGAGTCGGTGTTGGCGCCGTACGGGGAGTCGAAGGCGCCGGAGGCGGCGAGGAGCTTTCCCGCGAGGAACTTCTCGCCCGCCTTCACCGCGGGGTCCGTCCTGGGTACGCCCACGGTGCACAGCGCCGCCATCGTGGCGCCGGTCATGTCGATGTCGCTGGGTGCGGCGAGGGCCTGGGGGTCATCGGCGGCCTGGCTGTAGTCCCAGCCTCCATCGGTGTGTTCGTTGGCGCGGACGGCGTCGACGGAGGCGCCGAGCAGCCACTGCGGCACCCGCGGCGCCCCGGTCGTCGTGCGGGCTCCGCCGAGCGCCAGCAGGGCGAAGACGGTGCCGTTGAAGTTCGACGGAGGACCGAAGTACCCGGGGGCGGACGGCTGCCAGGCGGCGGCGATCTCCGCTATCAGGTTGCGGCCCGCGCTGACCCGGGCGGGGTCGATGCCCGCGGCGTAGGCGTTGAGCGCGGCCCGTTCGTAGTCGGTGACCACAGGAGCGGAGCCGAACCAGTCGGGCTGGGACAGTTGCGCGCGGTAGACGGCGCGGGCGTTCTTCGCGGGCGCGCCCGCCGGGGCGAGGTCGGCGGCCGCCACCCCGGCGGCGGCCAGCGCGCTGAACGCCCACTCGTTCGACAGCCCGCCGCCACTGGCGAAGCTCCCGTCCGAGCCCTGGAGCTGGGAGACGTAGGTGACCGCGCGGGCACGGGCGGCGGCTATCGATCCCGGGGGCGAGGTCGCGACGGCCGGTGTCGCGCCGGCGAGGGTCGCGACGGCCGCGGCCAGTACCGCGACGACACGGGCACGACGGCCGGGTCTGCCCGCCGAACGGGCTGTTGCTCTGGCTGACATGGGGAGTCCTCCGGTGGGGGCGACGCCGCCACCCCGTCCGCGGAACCCCGCCGATGAGGCGGTCGCCGCCCGATCGCGTGGTCAGGCTTCCGCTGGTGCCGCGTCGCCGGGCGGGCATCCGGGCTCGGCCGGGACACGGCCACACCGTTGCGCCTCAGCCCTGGGCTCGCACCAGGTTCCCCCGCATGGCGACGCGCTGACGCTAGCCAGGGCTTCGGCCCGCGTCCAGTGACGGCGGTCACGTCGGGTAGTCCGTTGACTTCCGAAATGACGTCGTGCTCCTATGATGTGATTTCGCTTCAGGTCCATAGCGCAGGGGAAGCCGGTCGAAGTCCGGCGCTGACCCGCAACCGTAGGCCCACCTCGGGGTGGGCGAGCCGGAACACCTGCCCTGGAGCCACTGAACACCGTTCGCCGTCGAGGTCCGCGGCGCGGAAGTGAACGGCCCGGCCCCGCCGGTCCGTTCCCCTCTGCCTGCCCTCACGGCCGGCAGAGGGGGTCTTGGATGAACGGCATCACGGGCGGCCTGCGCAGACGCGCCGCGACGGTCGGCGCCGCGGCGGTCGTGCTCCTCGTCACCACAGGTGGATTCGTCCCGCCCGCGCTCGCCGCCGCCCAGCCGTCCGGCACGGCCTCGCCCGCCCCGGCCGTCCCCACGACCGCAGTTCCCTCCGTGTCCGCTTCGGCCTCCGCGTCCTCCTCGGCCTCCGCACCCGCCGCCGTGCCGCCGGTGACCGGGCCTTCGTCGAGCGCGCAGAGCTCCGCCGCCACCGCGAAATCACCGAACCTCACCAAGGGCACCGACTACCTGGTCGCCTCCTCCCGGCTCATCGGCGGCCACTACTACGACGCCTACCCGGGTGTGGACTTCGCCGACTACGGCATGACGATCGACGGCGCCTTCGCACTCGCCGCGACCGGCCGCGACGACGCGGCGCTGAAGAAGATCGTCGCCTTCTTCCAGAGCCAGGGCAAGGACGGCTCCAGCCGGTCGGTCAACGACTGGACCGGCATCGGCACCGCGTACGCGGGCGGCGGCTCCCTCGGCAAGGAAGCGCTCCTCGCCGAGGTGGTCGGCGCCGACCCGCGCGCCTTCGGCGGTCACGACCTGATCGCCGCCCTGGACAAGGCGGTGTGCGCCAAGGCGAGCACCGGGACCGACACCAGCTGCGCGGCGCCCGGCAACTACACGTACGCCACCTCGGTGTTCTCCCAGGCTCTCGGCATCATGGCGCAGATCCGCGCGGGCGACGGCGCCTCCGCGACCGCGCCCGTGAAGTACCTGGAGAGCCTCCAGCACAGCGACGGCTCCTGGCCGAGCCTGATCCCGGCCACCGGCGACTCCGACGTGGACAGCACCGCCATGGCCGTAATGGCGCTCGCCCTCGTGCACGGCGACGCGGCCTCCGCCGCCGTGGACCGCGGCGTGCGGTGGATCGCCGCGCAGCAGGAGAAGGACGGCGGCTTCCCCGGCGCGTCCGGTGATTCGACCAACTCCGCCGCGCTCGCCGTCCAGGGCATGACCCTGCGCAAGAGCACCTACTCCGGGCAGATCGCGCGGGCGCTGGCGTTCCTCGCCGCGCAGCAGAACAGCGACGGCGGCTTCAACGTCGCCTCCTCCGGACAGCGTGGCTCCGACGTGCGCGCCTCCACCCAGGTGGTCAGCGGGGCGACCGGGATATCCTTCGGCACCCTGGAACGCGACCTCTCGGGCAAGCCCGCGCCCACCTCCTCGGCGTCCGCCGCCCCGACCGCCACCGCGACCCTGTCGGCCGGGCCCACCCCGAGCATCAGCACGATCGGCGGCGCGGGAACCGGCGCTTCGTCAACCAACGTCCTCGCCAACGCTGTTGGGGACGACACGTCGGACGGCGGACTCGGCGGCGTGCTCGCCCACACCGGCACCGACGCACGCGGCGAGGCCGAACTCGCGGCGCTCCTGCTGCTCGTCGGCGCCGCGGCCGTCGCCGTCGGCCGCCACCGCTTCCGCCGGACGCCCGGACAGGGCGCCATCGCGGAAGGACGGCACCGCTGATGCGCCGACCGGCCGCCCTGCTCGGGGCCGGCGCGCTCACCGGCCTCGCGGCCTTCACCGGCCTCGGCGTCACCGCGACACCCGCCGTGGCCGCCGCCGAGCCGATGAGCCTCTGCACCACCACCAGCGGTGTCGTGCTCGCCGTGGACTTCGGCCACTGGGGAGGCCCGATCCTGCGCGCCTGCGGTACCACACCCACCACCGGGTACGACCTGCTGAACGAGGGAGGCTGGCGCACCACCGGCGACCAGCACGACGGTCCCGCGTTCATCTGCCGCATCGGCTACAGCGGTTACCAAGGCGGCGCGCAGTACCCGACCCCGGCGCAGGACCCCTGCGTGGTCACGCCACCGGCGTCCGCCTACTGGTCCTACTGGCATGCCGACCCCGGCCAGAACACCTGGACCTACAGCCAGCTCGGCGCGATGAGCTATCACCCCGAGCCCGGCAGCGTCGACCTGTGGATCTTCGGCGGCACCAACATCGCGGGCACCGAGGGCCGCCCCGCGTACTCGCCCGACCTCCTGCGCGCCCACAACACCGCGCCCACCGGTCCGACCGCCCCCGCCACGCAGGGCTCCGGATCCACGGGCGGGAGTACCGGCGGCCGGACGGGCAGCGCACCGCACGCGCCCGCCGGCGGCGGTGCGACGTCGCCGAGTCCGAGCGCGAGGGCCAAGCCGTCGGGCTCCGCGTCGGCGTCCGCCTCGGTCTCGGCACCGGCGAGCGGCGCGGACGTCTCACGTCCTCCCACGACACGGGTCGTGGACGCCGTGCCCGCACCGCCCGCCAAGCGGTCCAGCGGCTCCGGCGTGGCGACCGTGGTCGCCATCGCGCTCGGGGCGTCCCTGGCCGCGGCGGCCGGTGTGACGACGTGGCGCAGGCGACGAGCGGGCTGAGCCGGTGCCCGTACGCCACCCCGCCGTCGCCGCACTGAGCAGCAGCGCCCGGCCGCCGCGCAACCTGCACCCGGTGGCCTGGTGGATCTGGGCCGCCGGTCTGGCGACCGCCGCCAGCCGCACCACCAACCCCCTGCTGCTCCTGCTGGTGTTCGCGGTCCTCGGCTACGTGGTCACCGTCCGCCGCACCGACGCGCCCTGGGCCCGCGGCTTCCCGTACTACCTGTGGCTGGCGCTGACCGTGATCGCCATCCGTGTGGTCTTCCGCGTCGTCTTCGAAAGCGGTGTCACACCGGCCGACCACATCATGTTCACCCTGCCGCACCTCCCCACGCCGCGCTGGTACGCGGGCATCCAGATCGGCGGCCCCGTGTCACTGGAGGCCGCGCTGTCCGCCGCCTTCGACGGGCTGCGCCTGGCCTGCCTGATGTGCTGCGTCGGCGCCGCCAACACCCTGGCCAACCCCAAGCGCGCCCTGCGCGTGCTGCCCGGCGCGCTCTACGAACTGGGCGTGGCCGTCACCGTGTCCCTGAGCGTCGCGCCCCAGCTCATCGAGTCCGTCCAGCGGGTGCGGCGGGCCCGCAGGCTGCGCGCCGGGAACACCAAGGGCCTGCGCGCAGTACGCGGCATCGTCGTCCCGGTCCTGGAGGACGCGCTGGAACGCTCCCTCGCGCTGGCCGCCGCCATGGACTCGCGCGGCTACGGCCGCTCCGGCACCGCGACCCGCGCCTCCCGCCGCCTCACCGGGGCGTTGATGCTGCTGGGGATGCTGGGACTGTGCACCGGTGTGTACGGGCTGCTCGACGGCACCACACCCCGCCTGCTCGGGCTGCCCGCCCTGCTGGCCGGAGCCGTGCTGTGCGGCGCGGGACTGATGACGGGAGGCCGCCGGGTGCGTCGCACCGGATACCGGCCCGACCCCTGGCTCGCCCCGGAGTGGATCACCGCCGGATGCGGTGTCGTGGTGGCGGTGACGCTCTTCGCGTCCACCGGCTACAGCGCCACCCAGCTCAACCCCAGCCTTTATCCGCTGAGTTGGCCGCCCCTGCCGCTGGTCCCCTCCGCCGCGATCCTGCTGGCCGCCGTCGCGGGCCTCGCGGCGCCGCGTCCCGCGGCCGTTCCTGGGCCCGCACCGGGGGCCGCCCTTCCCGCCTCGCCCGACACACCGACGGAGACCGCCGCGTGATCCGCTTCGACCACGTCACCGTCACCTACGACGGAGAGCCGGAACCCGTGCTGCGCGACGTGGACCTGCGCGTCGAGGAGGGCGAACTGTGCCTCGTCGTCGGCCGCACCGGCGTGGGCAAGTCCACTCTGCTGGGCACGGTCAACGGCCTGGTCCCGCACTTCACCGGCGGGACCCTCGCCGGACGGGTCGTCGTCGACGGCAGGGACACCGCCCACCATCCGCCGCGCGAACTCGCCGACGTGGTCGGGGTGGTCGGCCAGGACCCCCTGGCCGGATTCGTCACCGACACGGTGGAGGAGGAACTCGCCTACGTCATGGAGCAGTTGGCGGTCCCACCGCAGGTGATGCGCAAGCGGGTGGAGGAGACCCTCGACCTGCTCGGCCTGGCCGACCTGCGCCACCGCGCCCTGCGCGAACTCTCCGGCGGCCAGCAGCAGCGCGTCGCGATCGGCTCCGTGCTCACGGCGCACCCGCGCGTCCTGATCCTGGACGAGCCCACCTCCGCGCTCGACCCGACCGCCGCGGAGGACGTCCTCGCCGCCGTCACCCGCCTCGTCCACGACCTCGGCGTCACCGTGCTGCTGGCCGAACACCGCCTGGAGCGCGTCGTGCAGTACGCCGACCGCATCGTGCACCTCACCGGGGACGGCACTGTCGAGGACGGGCCCGCGCGGCAGATCTTCCGCACCGCCTCCGTGGCCCCGCCCGTGGTCGACCTCGGACGGCTCGCCGGATGGGATCCCCTGCCGATGTCGGTACGCGACGCACGCCGTATGGCGGCCCCTCTGCGCCGCCGCCTGGAGTCGGCACCCGCACCTCGGCCCCCGTCCGGCCCGAAGACCGGCGACCCTCTTCTCACCGCACGCGGCGTGCTCGTGCGCTATGGGCCCACGGTCGCCGTCGCGGGTGTCGACACCGTGCTGCACGGCGGCGAGGTCGTGGCGCTGATGGGCCGCAACGGTTCCGGCAAGTCCTCGCTGCTGTGGGCCTTGCAGGGCTCGGGGCCGAGGCAGGGCGGCACGGTCAAGGTCAGCGGCACGCTCCCCGCACGAAACGGCGAAGGGCACCACGACCCCGGGAAGCTCGCCCCCGGCGCCGCGCGCACCCTGGTGGGCCTGGTCCCGCAGACCCCCACCGACCTGCTGTACCTGGACTCGGTGGGGGCCGAACTCGCCCAGGCGGACCGGGAATCGGCCACCACGGCCGAGGAGGCCACCCGGGGGAAGCCCGCCGACCCGGGTCGGCCGTCCGCCCGCGCGTTGCTCGACCGGATCGCGCCCGGCATCGGCGACGCCGTGCACCCCCGCGACCTGTCGGAGGGCCAGAAGCTCTCCCTGGTCCTCGCCATCCAGCTCGCCGCCACACCACGTGTCGTCCTGCTCGACGAGCCGACGCGGGGCCTGGACTACCAGGCGAAGACCGCGCTGATCGCGATCGTGCGGTCGCTGGCGGCGGAGGGGCGAGCCGTGGTGGTCTCGACGCACGACGTCGAGTTCGTGGCGTCCTGCGCCGACCGCGTCGTCGTCATGGCCGAGGGCGAGGTGGTGGCCGACGGGCCCACGGCCGACATCGTGGTGTCGTCCCCCGCGTTCGCCCCCCAGACGGCGAAGATCCTCAGCCCGCTCGCTTACTTGACGCCTCATCAAGTCGCGGCCGCACTGGCCGCGTTGCCCGCGTCGGCGGGGGAGGAGCGGTGACGAGGAGACCCCGCACTCCGGTCGCCGTGCGCCTCCACCCCCGCGCCGCGACGGCGGCCGGACTCGCCGCGTTCGTCGGGGTGGTGGCGTTCTTCTGGCCGTTCGTCGTCGCACCGGGCAGGTTCGGCTCGTCGCTGACGCCACCGTTGATCTTCGGCAGTCTCCTCGTCCTGGTGCTCGCCGTCGTCTTCGCCGAGATCGCGGACGGCGGCATCGACTCCAAAGCCCTGGCCATGCTCGGGGTGCTGTCCGCGGTCAACGCGGCGCTGCGCCCGCTGGGCGCGGGCACGGCCGGGGTCGAGACCGTGTTCTTCACCCTGGTGCTGGCCGGCCGGGTCTTCGGCGCTGGCTTCGGCTTCACCCTGGGATGCACCTCGCTGTTCGCGTCCGCGCTGATCACCGGCGGGGTCGGGCCGTGGATGCCGTACCAGATGTTCGGCTGCGCGTTCGTCGGCATGCTGGCGGGCTGGCTGCCGCGACTCGGCGGGCGCAAGGAGATCCTGGTGCTGGCCCTGTACGGTGCCTTCTCCGGTTACCTGTTCGGATTCCTGCTGAACCTCTCCTTCTGGCCGTTCTCCGTGGACCCGCACAGCTCGATCGCCTACCTGCCGGGCCTGCCCTTCACCCAGCAGTGGCACCGCTATCTGGCGTTCGACGCGGCGACGTCGCTGGGGTGGGACACGGGAAGGGCGGTGACGACGTTCCTGGGCGTGCTCGTCGTGGGGCCCGCGGTTCTCGGCTCCTTCCGCCGAGCCGCCCGCCGAGCCCACTTCGAGGCCCCGGTCCGCTTCGAGCCCGTGGGCGGCGAGGACTCTCAGCCGACCGGGACGGAGCGCTGGGCGGGGCCGTTGTAGGCGCCGAGGGGGCGGATCAGCGCGTTGTGGGCGAGTTGTTCGGTGATGTGCGCGGTCCAGCCGGTGACGCGGCTCATCACGAAGACGGGGGTGAAGGCGGGGATGTCGAATCCCATCAGGTGGTAGGCGAGTCCGGCCGGGTAGTCCAGGTTGGGGTGGATGCCCTTGCGGCTGATCATCGCGTGCCGCAGCGCCGCGTGCAGCGTGGCGAGCCGGGTGACGTCGGGGTCTCCGGCCCGCGCGATCAGCCGCTCGGTGGCCGCCTGCATGATCGGGACACGGGAGTCTCCGTGCTTGTAGACGCGGTGACCGAATCCCATGATCTTGCGCTTGGCGGCGAGCGCCTCGTCGAGCCAGGCGTCGACGCCCCGCGGGTCGCCGATCTCGTCGAGCATGTGCATCACGGCCTCGTTGGCGCCGCCGTGCAGGGGACCCTTGAGCGCGCCGATGGCCGCGGTGACCGCGCTGTAGAGGTCGGAGAGGGTGGAGGTGACGACGCGGGCGGTGAACGTGGAGGCGTTGAAGCTGTGTTCGGCGTAGAGGATGAGCGAGATCTCGAAGCAGCGCACGACCTCGGGGCCGGGCACCGAGCCGAAGCACATGTGGAAGAAGTTCTCGGCGAGGCCGAGCGAGTCGTCCGGCGCGATGGGGTCGAAGCCGTGCCTGCGGCGGTGGTCGGCGGCGACCACGACCGGCAGTCTCGCCAGCAGGGCGAGCGACTTGGCGCGGTTGGCGGCCGGGCTGCCGTCGTCCTCGACCGGGTCCTCGGCGCCGAAGAAGCTGACAGCGGTGCGCAGCACGTCCATCGGGTGGCAGGTGTCCGGCAGCCGGGTCAGCACGTCGGTGGTGGTGCGGTCCAGCGGGCGAAGGGCGCGTTCGCGGGCGGTGAAGTCCACCAGCTGGTCGTGGTCGGGCAGTTCGCCGTACCACAGCAGGTAGGCGACCTCCTCGAAGGAGCGGTGGGCGGCCAGGTCCTGGACCGGGTAGCCGCGGTAGGTCAGGGAGTTGGTCTCCTCGATGACCGTGGAGATGGCGGTGGTGTCGACGACGACACCGGCCAGGCCGCGGTGGATCTCGGGGGCTTCGGTGGTCATGGGATCCTCCGTGCGAAGGTCAGTCGCCGGGCGGCAGGCGGAAGTCGAAGACGTCGGAGTCGAAGGCGGAGTACGCCTGGTAGTCGAGGAGTTCGTAGAGCCGGGAGCGGGTCTGCATGCGCGGCAGCAGCGACTCCTGGGTGCCCTCGGCGGCGATCGTGCGCAGGCCGTCCTCCACGGCGCCCATCGCCAGGCGCAGCAGGGTGACCGGGTAGAGGGCGATGTTGTAGCCGAGGTTCTCCAGGGTGGCGGCGGTCAGCAGCGGGCCCTTGCCGAACTCGGTGAGGTTGGCCAGCAGTGGCACGTCGACCGCCGCGCGGAACGCCTCGAACTCGGCCTCGTCGGCGAGTGCTTCGGGGAAGATCGCGTCGGCTCCGGCGTCCACGTAGGCCTTGGCGCGGTCGATCGCGGCGGGCAGACCTTCGACGGAGCGGGCGTCGGTTCGGGCCATCAGCAGGAAGTCGGGGTCTCGGCGGGCGTCGACGGCGGCGCGCAGCCTGCGGGTCATCTCCTCACGGCCGACGACCTGTTTGCCGTCGAGGTGACCGCAGCGCTTGGGGTTGACCTGGTCCTCCAGGTGCATCCCGGCGAGGCCCGCGTCCTCCATGAGCTGCACGGTGCGGGCGGCGTTCATCGGCTCGCCGAAGCCGGTGTCGGCGTCGATGATCGCGGGCAGGTCGGTGACCCGGGTGGTCTGCTGGGCGCGGGCGGCGATCTCGGTGGAGGTGGTCAGCCCGATGTCGGGCAGGCCGAGGTCGGCGGCGAGCACGGCGCCGGAGAGGTAGACCGCGTCGAAGCCGGTGTCCTGGATCAGGCGCGCGGACAACGGGTTGACGGCGCCGGGCACGCGCAGCAGGCGCCCGGAGGCGAGCTTGTCGCGCAGGTCGCGGCGGCGCTCGGCGGGGGTGGTACGGGTGTGCAGCATCACAACAGGCCCTTCGGGAGCCGGGAGTCGCAGGCGGCGACGGCGCCGGTGTCCACGGCCGGGAAGAGCGCGTCGAGTTCCGTTCCCTCCAGCGTGCCGAGCCGGTCCACCGCGTCGAGGAACGCGTCCTGAGCGGCCGGGGTCAAGGCCTGCTCGGCCAGGGTGCGGAACTTCGCGGTGTAGCCGGCCCGGTCGAAGGGGCGGGCGCCGGCCGGGTGGGCGTCGGCGACGGCGAGTTCGTCCTCGATGACCGTGCCGTCCTCCAGGGTGATCACCGCGCGCCCGCCGAACGCCCGCCGCGACGGGTCGGGGTCGTGGTAGCGGCGCGTCCACTCCGGGTCCTCGGCGGTGCGGATCTTCCGCCACAGCGCGACGGTCTCGGGCCTGCGGGCGCGCTCGGGGGCGTAGGAGCGCTCGTGGTGCCAGGCGCCGTCCTCCAGGGCGACGGCGAAGATGTACGGCACGGAGTGGTCGAGCGTCTCGCGGCTGGCCTCGGGGTCGTACTTCTGCGGATCGTTCGCGCCGGAGCCGATGACGTGGTGGGTGTGGTGGCTGGTGTGCAGCACGATGTCGCGCACGCCCGTCAGCGGCCCGGTCTTCTCCCGCAGCCGCCGCGCGAGGTCGATGACGGCCTGCGCCTGGTACTCGGCGGAGTGCTCCTTGGTGTAGGTCTCCAGGATCGCGCGGCGCGGCTCGCCCAGCTCCGGGAGGCTGACGGTGTACGCCGCGTCGGGGCCGTCCAGCATCCAGGCCAGGAAGCCGTCCTCGCCCTCGTAGATCGGCGACGGCGAGCCCTCGCCGCGCATCGCCCGGTCGACCGCCTCGATCGCCGCCTTGCCCGCGAAGGCCGGGGCGAACGCCTTCCAGCTGGAGATCTCGCCCTTGCGGGACTGCCGGGTGGCGGTGGTGGTGTGCACCGCCTGCTGGACGGCCTGGTGGACCGTCGCGGTGTCCAGCTCCAGCAGCGCGCCGAGCCCGCAGACGGTGGCGGCGCCGAGGTGGGCGACGTGGTCGATGCGGTGGGCGTGCAGGCAGATGCCCTTGACCAGCGCCACGTGCACCTCGTACGCGGCGACGATGCCGCGCAGCAGGTCGGCGCCGGAGCGGCCGGTGTGCTGGGCGACGGCGAGCAGCGGCGGGATGTTGTCGCCGGGGTGGGAGTAGTCGGCGGCCAGGAACGTGTCGTGGAAGTCCAGCTCGCGCACGGCCGTGCCGTTCGCCCAGGCGGCCCACTCGGGCGAGACGCGCCCGGCGGTGCCGAAGACCGAGGCACCGGGGGTGCCGGGCGCGGCCGGGTGGGCGGCGGCCTGGGCACGGGCGACGGCGACCGGGCGGCGCAGCAGCGAGGCGGTGGCCACGGCCGCGTTGTCGATCACCCGGTTGACAGCCATGGCGGCGGCCCGCGGGTCGACGTCGTGGGTTCCGGTGGCGACGGCGGCCAGCTTCCAGGCGAGCTGCTCCTCGCGCGGCAGGCGGTCGGCGCTGCGACGCACGCGTACCTGGTGGTCGATCACGGGACTCCTCGGGGGGTTGGTGCGGATGCCCTACGCACATCAGCTTGCCCCGGGCCCGGCACCCGGGCGAGCACTCCACGCTGCGTAATCCGTCCACCCCGGGCCTGCGAAACAGCGAATCCTGCGAAATGAGCGGATGCTATGTTCGCAAGGAGTCCGCACCACCGGGATCGTGTGCGGAGCACTGACGCGGGGGCGGCCACGGAAGGAGCGCGACGGGCGATGGGACGGCTTGCCGGGCGCAAGATCTACGCCCACGCCAAGCTGCGCAGGCTCCGCCGCGAGCGGGGCATGAACCAGGTGGAGCTGGCCCGCGCGCTCGCCATCTCCACCAGTTACCTCAACCAGATCGAGCACAGCCAGCGCCCGCTGACCGCGCCGGTGCTGCTGCGCATCGCCGAGGTCTTCGGGGTCGACCCCGAGTTCTTCTCCGAGGCCGAGGAGGAGCGGCTCACCACCGATCTGCGCACGGCCCTGGGGGACGAGGCGTGCGGCGCCGACGTGCCGGCCGAGGACGTGGCGGACGTCGCCCGCGACCACCCGGAGGTGGCCCGCGCGCTGGTGGCACTGCACCGCCGCTACCGGGACGCCGCCGAACGGGCCGCCGCGCTGGCGGCGCCGGACGACACCACGGCACTGCCGCCGCTGGAACCGCACGACGAGGTCCGCGACTTCTTCTACGCCCACCACAACCACTTCGCCGCGCTGGACGAGGCGGCCGAGCGGGCGGCGGACGGGCTGGACCTGGGCCCCGGTGCCGCCGGGCGGGCGGCGGAGACGATCGCCGGTCATCTGGCCGCCCGGCACGGTGTGAAGACGGTACGGGCACCGGCCGGGCGGTCGGCGGACGCGCGCAGGTTCGACGCGGCGCACGGTCTGCTGTTCCTGTCGGCGTGGCTGAACGACGCGCAGCGGGCCTTCCAACTCGCCACGCAGCTCGCCCTGTTGGAGCACGGGCCGCTGCTGGACACCCTGGTCGACGCGGCACGGCTGTCCTCGCGGCAGGCGGAGGGACTGGCCCGGATCGGCCTGGCGAACTACTTCGCGGGCGCGCTGCTCATGCCGTACACCGCGTTCCACGCCGCAGCCGAGGAACTGCGCTACGACATCGAGCTGTTGCAAAACCGCTTCGGTGTGGGATTCGAGACCGTGTGCCACCGGCTGAGCACCTTGCAGCGCACCGGACGGCGCGGCGTTCCGTTCTCGTTCCTGCGGGTGGACCGGGCGGGCAACATCTCCAAGCGGCAGTCCGCCACCGACTTCCACTTCTCCCGGCTGGGCGGCACCTGCCCGCTGTGGACGGTGTACGAGGCCTTCTCAGCGCCGGGGCGGGTGCTGACCCAGGTGGCCGAGATGCCGGACGGCAAGCGGTACTTCTGGGTGGCGCGCACGGTCACCAAGGGCGGCTTCGGGCACCACGCGCCGCGCGCGGAGTTCGCGGTGGCACTCGGCTGCGAACTGCGCCACGCCCCGCGGCTGGTGTACGCCGAGGGCGTGGCGCTGGACGACCCGCGCGCGGCCACCCCGATCGGTCTCGGCTGCCGGATCTGCGAGCGCCGCGACTGCGCCCAGCGAGCCCGCCCGCCGGCCGCCGGACGGCTCGCCGTCGACCCCGACCGGCGCACCCACGTGCCCTACCCGGTGGAGGCGGACCCGCGGGGGCCGGTGGGGTGAGGGTCAGCGGTGCGTGAAGCGCGGCGGGCGCTTGTCGGTGAACGCGGTCATGCCCTCCTTCTGGTCCTCGGTGGCGAACACCGCGTGGAACAGCCGCCGTTCGAAGTGGATGCCCTCCGCGAGCGTGGTCTCGAAGGCGCGGTTGACCGCCTCCTTGGCCATCATCGCCACCGGCGCCGACATCCCCGCGACCTTCTCCGCCACCGCGAGCGCCTCGGTGAGCAGGTCGTCGGCGGGCACGACGCGGGAGACCAGCCCGGCGCGTTCCGCCTCGGCGGCGTCCATGGTGCGGCCGGTCAGGCACATCTCCATGGCCTTGGCCTTGCCGACCGCGCGGGTCAGCCGCTGGGAGCCGCCGATGCCGGGGATGACGCCGAGGGTGATTTCCGGCTGGCCGAAGACCGCGGTGTCGGCGGCCAGCAGGACGTCGCACAGCATGGCCAGTTCGCAGCCGCCGCCCAGCGCGTAGCCGCTGACCGCGGCGACGGTCGGGGTGCGCAGGCGGGCGAGCCGGTCCCAGGCGGCGAACCAGTCGTCCAGGTACATGTCGAGGTAGCCGCGCGGGCGCATCTCCTTGATGTCCGCCCCGGCGGCGAACGCCTTGCGCGATCCGGTGATCACCACGCAGCCCACGTCCGGGTCGCGGTCGCAGGCCTCGGCGGCGGCGATCACCTCCGTCATCAGCCGCAGGTTGAGGGCGTTGAGCGCCTCGGGACGGTTCAGCGTCAGCAACGCGACCCGGCCCCGGCGTTCGACCAGGATCGTCTCGTAAGCACCGGACGCTCCGGTGCTCTCGGAGGTGGTGGTGGACTCGGTCATGCGGTGGTTCCGTTCTGTTCCGGTGCGGTGCGGTGCCGGATGGCGCGCACGATGCCGCTGAAGTCCTCGCAGGCGCCCGCTCCTTCGGCGAACGCGGCGTACAACTCGGCAGCTCGTAGGCCGAGTTCGGCGTCGACGCCACCCGCGCGGGCGGCGTTGGCGGCCAGGCCGAGGTCCTTGGCCATCAGCGGGGCGGCGAAACCGGGCCGGTAGTCGCGGTTGGCGGGACTGGCCGGGACCGGGCCGGGGACCGGGCAGTTGACGCTCAGAGCCCAGCACTGGCCGGAGGCGGTGGAGGCCACGTCGTACAGGGCCTGGTGGGACAGGCCCAGGCTCTCGCCGAGTACGAACGCCTCGCTGACGGCGATCATCGTGACGCCGAGGATCATGTTGTTGCAGATCTTCGCCGCCTGTCCGGCACCGGCGCCGCCGCAGTGCACGGCCTTCTTCCCCATCACCGCCAGCAGCCGTTCCGCCTCGGCGAACTCCGCCTGTCCGCCGCCGACCATGAAGGTGAGGGTGCCGGCTTCGGCGCCGACGACACCACCGGAGACCGGCGCGTCCAGCGCCCGGTGACCGGCCTGGACGACGGCCTCGTGGGCGGCGCGGGCGTCGGCGACGTCGATGGTCGAGCAGTCGACGAACAGCGTGCCGGGCCGGGCGGCGGCCAGCAGACCCTGCTCGCGGTAGAGCCCGAGGACGTGGCGTCCGGCGGGCAGCATGGTGATCACCACGTCCGCCCCGGCGACCGCCTCGGCCGCCGATCCCACCGGGTCCACCCCGGCGTCCCGGGCGGCGGCCAGCGCCTCGGGCACGAGGTCGTAACCGGCCACCCGATGACCGGCCTTGACGAGGTTGGCGGCCATGGGACCGCCCATGTGGCCGAGGCCGACGAACCCGATCACACTGCTGACGCTGCTCACCAGGGCACCTCCTGTGCGGTACGGTCGCCGGGCAGGTCGAGCTCCCGGTCGTCGAGCGGTGTGAACCAGCGGGCCACGTCCGCGTCGCCGACCTCCGCGAAGGTGGGCGGCGACCAGCGCGGGGCGCGGTCCTTGTCGATCACCTGGGCGCGGATGCCCTCGACCAGGTCGGGCGAGGCGAGCGCGGCGCAGGAGACGCGGTACTCCTGGCGCAGCACCTCCTCCAGCGGGCCGAGTGAGGGCGCCCGGCGCAGCGCGGCGAGCGTGACCTTGACCGCGGTGGGCGACTTGGCGAGCAGCGTGCGCGCCGCCTCCTTGGCCGGCACCTCCCCGGCCGCCAGCAGCCGTTCCACGATCTCCTCGGCGGTGTCGGCGGCGTAGCAGCGGTCGATCCACGGGCGCCGCGCGTCGAGTTCGCCGGCCGGTGCCTCGCCTACGTGCCGCGCCAGCACCTCCCGTACGGGGGCGTGCGCGAGGTCGCCGAGGAAGCCGGGCAGGGCGGCGGACGGCACGAAGTGGTCTGCCAGGCCGCACAGTTGGGCGTCGCGAGCCCCGACGGGCGTGCCGGTGAGGGCGAGGTGGGTGCCCAGCTCGCCCGGGGCCAGGGCCAGCAGGTAGGTGCCGCCGACGTCGGGCACGAAGCCGATGCCGGTCTCGGGCATGGCGATCCTGGAGCGTTCGGTCACCACGCGGACCGAACCATGGGCCGAGACGCCCACGCCGCCGCCCATCACGATGCCGTCCATGACCGCCACGTACGGCTTGGGATAGCGGGCGACGCGGGCGTTGAGCCGGTACTCGTCGCGCCAGAAGTCCGCCGAGGCGGTGCCGCCGGAGCGCGCGTCGGCGTGGATGGCGCGGATGTCGCCGCCCGCGCACAGCCCGCGCTCACCCGCGCCCGTGATGACCACGGTCTCGACGCTGTCGTCCTCCTCCCAGCGCGTCAGGGCCTCGTCGATCCGGTGGACCATCTCGTGGGTGAGGGCGTTGAGCGCCTTGGGCCGGTTGAGCGTGAGGTAGGCGGCGCGGCCCTCGGTGCGGGTGAGGACCGGCGCGTCGTCCGGCGTCATCGCGCGGCTCCGATCAGGTCGCGGGCCACGATCAGGCGCATGATCTCGTTGGTCCCTTCCAGGATGCGGTGGACCCGCAGGTCGCGGACGATCTTCTCGATGCCGTACTCGGCCAGGTAGCCGTAGCCGCCGTGCAGTTGCAGCGCCTCGTCGGCGACCCGGTGGCCGGTGTCGGTGGCGAACCGCTTGGCCATCGCGCACAGTTCGCGGGCCCCCGGGTCGCCCAGGTCCAGCGCCTCGGCCGCCTGCCGTACCAGGGCGCGGGCGGCGGCGAGTTCGGTGGCCATGTCGGCCAGCCGGAACTGGAGTGCCTGCGACTTCACCAGCGGAGCGCCGAACGCCTCCCGGTCGGTGAGGTACTCCACGCTGCGGTGCAGGGCGGCGCGGGCACCGCCGAGGGAGCAGGCGGCGATGCCGAGACGGCCGCCGTTGAGGCCGTTCATGGCGATGCGGAAGCCGTCGCCCTCGGCGCCCAGGCGGCGGTCGGCGGGCAGCCGGACGCCGTCCAGCACGACCTGGCGGGTGGGCTGCGCGTTCCAGCCCATCTTCTTCTCGTTGGGGCCGAACGCGACCCCGCGGTCGTCGCGGTCGACCACGAACGCCGAGATGCCGTCGGGCCCTTCGGCGCCGGTGCGGGCCATGACGACGTACAGCTGTGAGGTCCCGGCGCCGGAGATGAACTGCTTGACGCCGCTGAGCACGTAGGAGTCGCCGACCCGCTCCGCGCGGGTGGCGAGCGCCGCCGCGTCGGAGCCCGCGCCGGGTTCGGTCAGGCAGTAGCTGCCCAGGGTGTCCATCGCGCACAACCCCGGCAGCCAGCGGGCCCGCTGGGCGTCGTCGCCGTAGCGGTCGATCATCCAGCCGACCATGTTGTGGATGGACAGGTAGCCGGCGATGGACGGGTCGCCGGTGGCCAGCACCTCGAAGACCACCACGCCGTCGGTGCGGGTGAGTCCGGAGCCGCCCGCGTCCTCGCGGACGTACACGCCGCCGAGCCCGAGCCCGGCCGCCTCGCGCAGGACGTCCAGGGGGAAGTGCTTGTCCTGGTCCCAGGCGACCGCGTGCGGGGCGATGCGGTCCTGGGTGAAGTCCAGCGTGGCTTCCGCCAGGGCGAGTTGGTCCTTGGTCAGTGTGCTCATCGCTGCTCAGCCCATCGTGGGGATGGTGAAGCTCGCGCCTTCCTTCACCCCGGAGGGCCAGCGCGAGGTGACGGTCTTGGTGCGGGTGTAGAAGCGCACGGAGTCGGGGCCGTGCTGGTTCAGGTCGCCGAATCCCGAGCGCTTCCAGCCGCCGAAGGTGTGGTACGCCACCGGCACCGGGATGGGCACGTTGACGCCGACCATGCCGGTGTCGACGCGCCGGGTGAAGTCGCGGGCGGTGTCGCCGTCGCGGGTGAAGAGGGCGACACCGTTGCCGTACGGGTGCTCCGAGGGCAGCCGCAGCGCCTCCTCGTAGTCGGCGGCGCGCACCACGCTCAGCACCGGACCGAAGATCTCCTCCTGGTAGATCCGCATCGCGGGGGTCACACGGTCGAAGAGCGAGGCGCCCGCGAAGAAGCCGTCCTCGTGCCCGGGCAGGGTGAAGTCGCGTCCGTCCACGACGAGTTCGGCTCCCTCCTCGACGCCGAGGTCGACGTAGGAGCGCACCCGGTCCAGCGCGTCACGGCTGACCAGCGGGCCGAAGTCGGAGGCCGGGTCGTCGGAGCGGCCGATGCGCAGGGCGGCGACGCGCTCCTTGAGGCGGGCCACCAGCGCGTCTGCGGTCTCCTCGCCCACGGGGACGGCCACCGAGATCGCCATGCAGCGCTCACCGGCCGAGCCGTAGCCGGCGCCGACCAGCGCGTCGACGGCCTGGTCGAGGTCCGCGTCCGGCATGACGATCATGTGGTTCTTGGCGCCCCCGAAGCACTGCGCCCGCTTGCCGTGCGCGGCGGCGGTGGCGTAGATGTGCGCGGCGATCGGGGTGGAGCCGACGAAACCGAGGGCCTCGACGCGCGGGTCCTCCAGCAGGGTGTCGACGGCCTCCTTGCCGCCGTTGACGACGTTGAGCACGCCCGCCGGGAGGCCCGCCGCCAGGAAGAGTTCGGCGAGCCGCAGCGGCACCGAGGGGTCGCGTTCCGACGGCTTGAGGATGAAGGCGTTGCCGCAGGCCAGCGCGGGGGCGGCCTTCCACAGCGGGATCATCGCGGGGAAGTTGAACGGGGTGATGCCCGCGACCACCCCGATCGGGCGGCGCAGCGAGTGCACGTCGATGCCGGTACCCGCGGCGTCGGTGAACTCGCCCTTGAGCAGGTGCGGGATGCCCGCCGCGAACTCCACGACGTCCAGACCGCGCTGGATGTCGCCGTGGGCGTCCTCGACGGTCTTGCCGTGCTCGCTGGAGAGCAGCCGGGCCAGTGAGTCCCGCTCGCCGTCGACGAGTTGGAGGAAACGCAGCAGAACGCGGGCGCGGCGCTGCGGATTCCACTCGCCCCACTCGCGCTGGGCCTCGGCGGCGTCGGCGATCGCCGCCTCGGTCTCGGCGCGGCTGGCCAGCGGGACGCGGGCCTGGACCTCGCCGGTGTTCGGGTCGTACACGTCGCCGTACGCGCCCGATGTTCCCGGTGTGCGCTTTCCGGCGATGAAGTGGCTGAGTTCACGGACCATGGAAACCTGCTCTCGTCAGTGCGATTCAGGTGCGATCCGGGGATGGCAGGACCGGTCGGCGATCCGCGCGGGGTGTGCGCGACCGCTCGGCGGACCGTTCAGAAGGACGCGATGGCTCGGGAACGGCCGGGGCGGGGGGACGTGCGCCCTCCCGGCCGGACCGGGGCCGGATCACCAGGGTCGTGGAGACGTACCGGTGCCATGCGTGTCTGCTCCATCCTCGTGGACAACACGGAACACCCCGCGACCGGTATCCTGACTCCCGGATCAGCGCCCGTTCTCCTGCCTTCCCGACGGCGGACTTCTCCGTCAGTGGCGTGTCGTACGGCGAGAACGCACTCCCCGGTCACAGTGGCGGGACCGTGCCGGATTCACACCGGCTTCCCTGCACCGCGGGCCTTGCCCACGAACATATAGTTGGACGTCCTAGTAAGTCCAGGACCATCTTCCAACCGCCTCGTTCCCGCAGGTCAGCGGTGTCGGTCCGGTCGCTCCGCCACCGGGTAGGGCACGAAGGTCGTGCTGTCCTCGTCGATCGCCAGCGCCTGGCCCAGCGGCGGCACCGCGCGCTGCGGGCAGTCCAGGCGTTCGCAGATGCGGCAGCCCATGCCGATCGGCGTGGCGGCGGAGACGTTGTCCAGGTCCAGGCCGTCGGAGTAGACCAGCCGGGAGGCGTGCCGCACCTCGCAGCCCAGTCCGATGGCGAAGGTCTTGCCCGGCTCGCCCCAGCCGCCGCGGTGCCGGGTGACGGTCCGCGCGGTCCACAGGTACCGCTGCCCGTCCGGCATCGCCGCGACCTGCACGTGGATGCGGCCCGGGGCGGCGAACGCCTCGTACACGTTCCACAGCGGGCAGGTGCCGCCGGCCCGGGAGAAGTGGAACCCGGTGGCCGACTGGCGCTTGGAGAGGTTGCCCGCCCGGTCCACCCGCACGAAGGAGAACGGCACGCCGCGCAGCCGGGGCCGTTGCAACGTGCTCAGCCGGTGGCACACCGTCTCGTAGCCGAGCCCGAAGCGGTCGGTCAGGCGCTCGATGTCGTAGCGCAGTTCCTCGGCGGCGGTGTGGAAGGCGCGGTAGGGCAGCACCAGCGCGGCGGCGAAGTAGTTCGCGACCCCGATGCGCGCCAACGACCAGGTGGCACAGCCGTGTTCGTAGTCCTCGGAGGCCAGCGCGGTCAGTTGCGCGTCGTACTCCAGCAGGGCGAGCTGGGTGGCCATGCGGAACGCCTGCTGGCCCGGGCGCAGGCGGTTGGACAGGTGGAGCACGCGGGCATGGCGGTCGTAGTGGTGCAGGCGGTCGGTGGCGGCGGCGGCCAGGCGCACGCCGTGCCGCTCGGTGAGCCGTGCGCTCAGGGCGCGCAGCACCTCGCCGGGCCGGATGCCGATCGCGGCGGCCAGTTCCTCGGCGGCGAGGTCGGCTTCGTGCAGGTAGTTCTGTCTGCGGTAGAAGAACTCGCGGATCTCCTCGTGCGGTGACCACGGCAGGGCCGGGCCGCCGGTGCCACGGTTGTCGGAGGTGCGGGCGACCTGCTCGGTCAGCGCCTGCTTGCGGCGGCTGAGGTCGATCAGGACGGCGGCGACCGTGGGCAGGCGGGAGGCGAGTTCGGCCAGTTCGGAGGGGGCGACGCGGTCGGCGGCCACCTCGTCGGCCAGCGCCTCGCGCAGGTCGGCCAGGACGCGGTTGGTGTCGCGTGCGGAGAAGAAGCCCGGGTCCACCCCGAACGCCTCGGTCAGCCGCAGCAGTACCGGAACGGTCAGCGGCCGGGAGTCGTGTTCCATCTGGTTGAGGTAGCTGGGCGAGATCGCCAGGACGCGGGCCAGCTCGGCCTGGCTGAGCCGCCGCTCCTCGCGCAGCCTGCGCAGCCGGGCGCCGGCATAGGTCTTGGCCATCGCGTCCTCCCTTCCGGGGTCGTGCTCGGTCACCCTGCCGGGGTGCCGTGCTCGGTCACCTTAGCCGTCGCGAAGGCCGAGCAGGGCTTCGCAATCTTGGCAATCGAAGGCCGGAAGATTCGCAGAAGTTGGCATGCGGCCACGGTTGATGGCACTCAGTGCCACTGTCAGAGTCGTAATGCGGCCGCCGGAACCCCGGCGAAGCGACCGGACACCGGGCGCGATTCATGCCCTGACGTCGTCAGACACCGGATCGTCCAGGTCGTCCGCCGGGCCCGCCGCATCCACGTCGCGTACCACCGCAACGGGCCCGGCGGGCCGCACCCGAAAGGCACCCGATGCCCAGCGGTTCCTTTCACACCATTGGCACGAACGCATCCCGGCACGAAGCGAACTCAGGAGTGGTCATGACCCAGGCAGGCAGGACGACGGCCGACGAGCTGGCCCGGCGGTGGGCGACCGATCCGCGCTGGAAGGGCGTCGAGCGCACCTACACCGCCGTCGACGTCGTACGGCTGTCCGGCAGCGTCCGTGAGGAGCACACCCTCGCCCGGCGTGGCGCCGAGCGGCTGTGGCGCCTGCTGCACGACGAGGACTACGTCCACGCCCTCGGCGCGCTCACCGGCGGTCAGGCCGTCCAGCAGGTGCGTGCCGGGCTCAAGGCCATCTACCTGTCCGGCTGGCAGGTCGCCGCCGACGCCAACCTGTCCGGCCACACCTACCCCGACCAGAGCCTGTACCCGGCCAACTCGGTGCCGCAGGTGGTCCGGCGGATCAACAACGCGCTGCTGCGAGCCGACCAGATCGCCACCGCCGAGGGCGCCACCGACACCACCGAGTGGCTGGCGCCGATCGTCGCCGACGCGGAGGCCGGCTTCGGCGGTCCGCTCAACGCGTTCGAGCTGACCAAGGCGATGATCGCGGCCGGCGCCGCGGGCATCCACTACGAGGACCAGCTCGCCTCCGAGAAGAAGTGCGGCCACCTCGGCGGCAAGGTCCTGGTCCCGACCGGCCAGCACATCCGCACCCTGAACGCGGCCCGCCTGGCCGCCGACATCGCCGACGTGCCGACCCTGATCGTGGCCCGCACCGACGCGCTCGCCGCCAACCTGCTCACCAGCGACGTGGACGAGCGCGACGCCCGCTTCTGCACCGGCGACCGCACCGCCGAGGGCTTCTACCGGGTGGAGAACGGCATGGCGCCGGTCATCGCCCGCGGCCTGGCCTACGCGCCCTACGCGGACCTGCTGTGGGTGGAGACCGGCACCCCGGACCTGGCCCAGGCCCGCGAGTTCGCCGAGGCCATCCACGCCGAGCACCCCGACCAGATGCTGGCCTACAACTGCTCGCCGTCGTTCAACTGGAAGGCCGCGCTGGACGACGACCAGATCGCCAAGTTCCAGCGCGAGCTGGGCGCGATGGGATACCGCTTCCAGTTCATCACGCTGGCCGGTTTCCACTCCCTCAACCACGCGATGTTCGACCTGGCGCGCGGCTACGCCGACCACGGCATGACCGCCTATGTCGACCTGCAGGAGCGGGAGTTCGCCGCGCAGGCCGAGGGCTTCACCGCCGTCAAGCACCAGCGCGAGGTGGGCACCGGCTACTTCGACCTGGTCTCGACCGCGGTCAACCCGGCCTCCTCCACCACCGCGCTCAGCGGCTCCACCGAGGAAGAGCAGTTCCACTGAGCCGCGCCTGATCCCGGTGCCGCCGCGCGCCTCGTCCCCGCGCGGCGGCACCGCACCGCCACACCCCCTGCGGGCCCGCCTCCCGCACACCGACAGGAGCCATGCCATGGCGCAGATCGCAACACCGATCCGGGTGGAGGTCGCCGGCGAGTCCGGGGACCGGTTCGAGGAGATCCTCACCCCCGCGGCCCTGGACTTCATCGCCCGTCTCGACGTGGCCTTCGAGGACCGCCGCCGCTACCTGCTCACCGAACGCCGCCGCCGCGCGCAGCGGCTGCGCTCCGGCGAACCGCTCGACTTCTCCCTCGCCACCCGCGCCGTGCGCGAGGACCCGCACTGGCGGGTCGCGCCGCCCGCGCCCGGGCTGGCCGACCGCCGGGTGGAGATCACCGGTCCGCCTCAGCGGCGCATGACCGTCAACGCCCTCAACTCCGGTGCCCGGGTGTGGATGGCGGACTTCGAGGACGCCACCTCGCCGACCTGGCACAACATCGTCTCCGGCCAGCTGAACCTGCGGGACGCCATCGAGCGGCGCATCGACTTCACCACGGCCGACGGCAAGGCCTACCGGCTGTGCGACGACCCGGCGACGATCGTGGTCAGGCCGCGCGGCTGGCACCTGACCGAGGAGCACCTGAGGATCGACGGCCGCCCGGTCTCGGCGTCGCTCGTCGACTTCGGCCTGTACTTCTTCCACTGCGCCCAGCGGCAGATCGACGCCGGCCGCGGCCCGTACTTCTACCTGCCGAAGCTGGAGAACCACTACGAGGCGCGGCTGTGGAACGACGTGTTCGTGCTCGCCCAGGACCTCCTGGACATCCCGCGCGGCACCGTCCGGGCCACCGTGCTGATCGAGACGATCACCGCCGCGTTCGAGATGGAGGAGATCCTCCACGAACTGCGCGAGCACAGCGCGGGCCTCAACGCGGGCCGCTGGGACTACCTGTTCAGCCTGATCAAGAACTTCTCCCACCGCCCCGACTTCGTGCTGCCCGACCGGGCCCGGGTCACCATGACCGCGCCGTTC
Organism: Streptomyces sp. ICBB 8177; assembly: GCF_003144095.1. Lineage (GTDB taxonomy): Bacteria > Actinomycetota > Actinomycetes > Streptomycetales > Streptomycetaceae > Streptantibioticus_D. Next base: position 409,803 of record NZ_NSKH01000018.1, read on the forward strand.
CTGCGCGCGTACACCGAACTGCTGGTGCGCACCTGCCACCAGCGCGGCGCGCACGCCATCGGCGGTATGGCCGCGCACGTCCCCAGCCGCGACCCGCTGGCCGACGAGGCGGCGTACTCGAAGGTGCGGCTGGACAAGGAGCGCGAGGCCGAGGCGGGCTTCGACGGCTCCTGGGTCGCCCACCCGGGCCTGGTCCCGCTGTGCGGTGAGGTCTTCGACGGCGTGCTGGGCGACTCCCCGCACCAGATCACCAGGCTCCGCGACGACGTCCACGTCACCGCGGCCGACCTGCTCGCGGTGCGCACGGTGGCCGGTCCGCCCACGCCGGAGGGGGTGCGCGCGGACGTCGCCGTGGCGCTGCGGTACTTCGACGCCTGGCTGCGCGGCAGCGGGGCCGTCGCGCTGTACGGGCTGATGGAGGACGCCGCGACGGCGGAGATCGCCCGCACCCAGCTGTGGCAGTGGCTGCGGCACGGCGCCGTGGACCTCGCGACGGTGACCGCCGTGCTGGACGCGGAGTGCGCGGCACTGGAACGCGAGCGGCCGGACGCCCTGGTGACCGAGGCCCGCGACATCCTCGAACGCACGGCGCTGGGGCGGGAGTTGCCGCCCTTCTTCACCACCGACGCCTACACCCGACACCTCGTCGCCGACCGGCTCGCCTCCGGTGCGGCGGTGCGCCCGTGAACGCCGTGCCGCGCCGGGTCGGCGTGGTCGGCGGCGGTCAGATGGGCGCGGGGATCGCGGAGGTCTGCGCCCGTGCCGGACTGGACACGGTGGTGTGCGAGGCGGGCGCCGCCGCGACCCGGGCGGCCCGCGAGCGGATCACCCGCTCCCTGGACCAGGCGGTGGCCCGTGGCAAGGCGGACGCCGGGGAACGGGACGCGGCACTGGCCCGGCTGGCCTTCACCGCCGACCTGGACGACCTGGCCGACCGGGAGCTGGTGGTCGAGGCGGTCGTGGAGGACGCCCAGGTCAAGACCGAGGTCTTCCGCAGGCTCGACAAGATCGTGCGGGATCCGGACGCGATCCTCGCCACCAACACCTCGGCGATCCCGGTGATGCGCCTGGGCATGGCCACCGGCCGCGCCGACCATGTGGTGGGCCTGCACTTCTTCAACCCGGTGCCGGTGCTGCCGCTGGTCGAGATCGTCACCTCGCTGCACACCGGCGCGGACACCCTCGCCCGGGTCGAGGAGTTCGCCACCGGAGTGCTGGGCAAGACGGCGATCCGCTCCCAGGACCGCGCGGGCTTCGTCGTCAACGCGCTGCTCATCCCGTACCTCCTGGCGGCGATCCGGATGGCCGAGTCGGGGTTCGCCACCGCATCGGACGTGGACGCGGGCATGGAGCTGGGCTGCGCGCACCCGATGGGCCCGCTGAAGCTGGCCGACCTGATCGGCCTCGACACCGTGGCGTCGATCGCGGACTCGCTGTACGCGGAGTTCAAGGAGCCGTCCTACGCCCCGCCGCCGCTGCTTTCACGGATGGTCGAGGCGGGGCTGCTGGGCCGCAAGACAGGACGCGGCTTCCACACCTACTCCCGGGGTTGAGGGACCCCGGGCCCGGCCGGGCTGAAGCGGACCCGGCCCACGCGGGCGGGGCGTGCGGCGGACGGTCGGTCCGCGGCACGCCCCGCGTCGCGTTCCCAGAAGGTGTCCTCGTGACCGACACGCCGTCTCACCTCGCCGTCCGCGATGTGGGCGGTCCTGTCCCTCCCCTCGTCCGCCCTCTAGGCTGGCCGGTGCAGCTGGTTCGCCCCGTCCGCCAGACGGTGGCGTCGTAAGAGGGAACCCGGTGGGAATCCGGGACTGCCCCGCAGCGGTGAGCGGGAACGACCGCCGTCATACGCACTGGATCCGGGCCGCGGATCCGGGAAGCGACGGCCAGTAGGTGTCCGCCGGGTCCATCCGGCAGGCGTGCCCGTGAGTCCGAAGACCTGCCCGTTGCCCGCGCGCGACCGATCGCGCGCGGATGTCCCGGAAGACCTTCGAGGGCGGGTCGGGAGCGTCACCGCACGACACACGCGCGTCGCCAGGCGACGGACGCGGTGCCGTCGGCTTGTCGTCCCCCTTCGCGCCTGCGGACCCTTCCGTGACCGCACGAGTCACGCTCGCGAAGGAGAGTCATGACAGCGAAGCCCGCAGCCACGGCAGCACGGGCCACCGTGTACGGCTACCCCCGTCAGGGGCCCGACCGGGAACTGAAGAAGGCCGTCGAGGGCTACTGGAAGGGCAAGGTCACCGCCGACGCCCTGGCTGCCACCGCCCGTGAACTGCGCCGGTCCAACTGGCGTGCCCTGGCCGACGCTGGTGTCCACGAGGTGCCGACCGGCGACTTCTCGTACTACGACCACGTGCTGGACACCAGCGTGATGGTCGGCGCCGTCCCGGAACGCCACCGCGCGGCGGTCGCCGCGGACGCCCTCGACGGGTACTTCGCGATGGCCCGCGGCACCCAGGAGGTGGCGCCGCTGGAGATGACCAAGTGGTTCGACACCAACTACCACTATCTCGTGCCGGAGTTGGGCCCTGACACGGTCTTCACCGCGAACTCCGCCAAGCAGGTCGCCGAGCTGTCCGAGGCGGTCGCGCTGGGGCTGGCCGCCCGCCCGGTGCTGCTCGGCCCGGTCACCTACCTGTTGCTGTCCAAGCCCGCGCCGGACGCCGACCCGGACTTCGCACCGCTGACGCTGCTGGACCGGCTGCTGCCGGTGTACGCGGAGGTGCTGGCGGACCTGCGGGCCGCGGGCGCCGAGTGGGTACAGCTGGACGAGCCCGCGCTGGTGCAGGACCGCACCCCCGCCGAACTGAACGCGCTCGGCCGCGCCTACCGTGAGCTGGGCGCGCTCACCGACCGCCCGAAGCTGCTGGTCGCCTCGTACTTCGACCGCCTCGGCGACGCGCTGCCGGTGCTGGCGAAGGCGCCGGTGGAGGGGCTCGCGCTGGACTTCACCGACGCGGCGGCCGGCAACCTCGACGCGCTCGCGGCGGCTGGCGGACTGCCCGGCAAGCGGCTGGTCGCCGGCGTGGTCAACGGCCGCAACATCTGGATCAACGACCTGACCCGCTCGCTGTCCACCCTCGGCACCCTGCTGGGCCTGGCCGACCGGGTCGACGTGGCCGCCTCCTGCTCGCTGCTGCACGTCCCGCTGGACGCGGCGGCCGAACGCGACATCGACCCGCAGATCGTGCGCTGGCTGGCGTTCGCCAAGCAGAAGTCCGCCGAGATCGTCACGCTCGCCAAGGGCCTGGCGCAGGGTGCCGACGCGATCGCGGCCGAACTCGCCGCCAACCGGGCCGACCTGGCCTCGCGCGCCGGTTCCGCGATCACCCGCGACCCGGCGGTGCGCGAGCGGGCCGCCGCCGTCACCGACGCGGACGCCCGCCGCTCCCAGCCGTACCCGGACCGCGCCGCCGCCCAACGCGCCCACCTGCGGCTGCCGTTGCTGCCCACCACCACGATCGGCTCGTTCCCGCAGACGTCCGAACTGCGCGCGGCCCGGGCCGGGTTGCGGGCCGGACGGCTCGACACCGCGGGGTACGAGGAGCGGGTGCGCTCCGAGATCCGCGAGGTGATCGGCTTCCAGGAGAAGACCGGTCTCGACGTCCTCGTGCACGGCGAGGCCGAACGCAACGACATGGTGCAGTACTTCGCCGAACAGCTCACCGGCTACCTCGCCACGCAGCACGGCTGGGTGCAGTCGTACGGCACCCGCTACGTGCGGCCGCCGATCCTGGCGGGCGACATCTCGCGGCCGGAGCCGATGACGGTGCGCTGGACGACGTACGCCCAGTCGCTCACCGACCGGCCGGTCAAGGGCATGCTGACCGGTCCCGTGACCATGCTGGCCTGGTCGTTCGTCCGCGACGACCAGCCGCTGGGCGAGACCGCGCGGCAGGTGGCGCTGGCCCTGCGCGACGAGGTGAACGACCTGGAGGCGGCGGGCACTTCGGTCATCCAGGTCGACGAGCCCGCGCTGCGCGAGACGCTCCCGTTGCGCGCGGCCGACCGCCCGGCGTACCTGGCGTGGGCCACCGAGGCGTTCCGGCTCACCACGAGCGGCGTGCGGCCCGAGACCCAGATCCACACGCACATGTGCTACGCGGAGTTCGGCGACATCGTGCAGGCCATCGACGACCTCGACGCGGACGTCATCAGCCTGGAGGCGGCCCGCTCGCACATGCAGGTCGCGCGAGAACTGGCCGTCCACGGCTACCCGCGCGAGGCAGGCCCCGGGGTCTACGACATCCACTCGCCGCGCGTGCCGAGTGCCGAGGAGGCCGCGACGCTGCTGCGCGCGGGCCTGGAGGCGATCCCGGCCGAACGCCTGTGGGTCAACCCGGACTGCGGCCTCAAGACCCGTGGCTGGCGGGAGACCAGGTCCTCCCTGGAGAACCTGGTGACCGCCGCCCGCACGGTCCGCACGGAGCTGTCGGCGTCCTGAGAAGGTGGGCTTCGGCGGAGCGACACAGCCTCCGCCGAAGCCCCGCCGCCGCTCCATCGGTCCGGCCCGGACTCCCACCACCTGGCGGTGGGCGTACTGGGCCTGGCCGCCACCGCGTTCGCACTGGTCAGGGGATGGCGCGGCGGCCCGCCGAGCCCGACGAGGCCCAGGATCCGCCGCGTGCCTGACGCTCCGCCCGTTCGCACGCCGAGCCCGGACGCCTGCGGGGGGTGCCGCGCCGGAAATGATCCACGGACAAAGCTTTGCTCAGTGCAAAGGCGCGTAGGCGTCCATCCGGGCCCGGAGGAGGTTCAACTGGGCCGGGTCGACCCACAGGGTGGAGTCGAAACTGCCGCCCTCGAAGTGCCGGATGGTGTTGCCGGATCCCGCGATGAGCAGCACCTTGCCGGTCGGCAGCAGCGTGGCGTGGATGCTGTTGACCCGGTACTTCGCGGGCATGTCCAGCTGATCCCAGTGGCCGTAAGCCGCCTTGTACGCGGGCTGGTTGATCCGGTACTGGTGGTATTCGTGGCGGGCGAAGCCGATGGCCGCCGGAGCGTTGAGACCGCCCAGCACGGCGAGAGCGGAACCCACCAGCAGAGCCTTGCGGACCTCGGGCCGCGGTCGGTACCCCATGCGTCGACTCCCTCGGTCCGGGCGCGAGTGCATACCTTGGCCTAGTGCGGCGGTCGCATAAGGTGCCGAATCAGACATAGGGTGCGGGGCAAAAGTCGGCTTCGGGTGTGTCGTCGGTTTCGCCGGTTCGGGAAGGAGCCTGCGATCACCGGCCTCCCGCGAGGTCGCCGTAGGCGGTGGCCGTGCCGGCGTGCGGGATCACACGGGCGACCGTCCCGTGCCGGGTACCACTCCTCACACCATCGCGAGGAGCATCACCGCCATCCCCAGCGCCATCGTGGCGTGGCATCCGGAGTCCCAGGCCGAGTCCAGGGTGGTGCGCGATGCCTGGGGACCCGAGGTGGGGGAGCGCGAGTCCGGCGGGGTCGCGCGGGCTGTGTCGAAGGTACGGGAGAGCCACCACAGGGTCATCGCCACGAAGACGGCCAACAGGGCGACGCAGACGGTGTGTTCCGCACCGCGCAACGACATCGTCATCCCGCCGCCCGAGCCGGACATGGCCATCCCCGGCATGTCCGCCATCGAGCCCGTCCCGCCCCCGGCGGAGGGACGTCCGCCCTTCATCGCGTCCGGCATGACGGCCACCATCCACGCCATCGCGCCCATCATCACGGCGTGCAGGAAACCGTGCAGACGGGGATGGCCGTCCCCGTCGTGCGCCCACATCCGACGGTCGTTCAGGGCCACCGATGCAACGAACCACACGGCGGCCAGGGAGAAGAGGGCCACCTGCGGTGCCACCGGAAGCCGCCTTCCCCACGGCCACGCCATCGCGATCATCGCAAGGCCCATCAGCGCGTGCAGGGCGTGCGTCACCCGTTGCGAGTTCGCCGAGCCACCGTGACCGGCGCCCGGTCGCACCGCCCGCGTCACGCTGAACGTGGTCACCAGCGCGAACGCCAGTGTGAGGGTCCAGCGCAGTCCCGTCGCAGCGATCACCGCGCCAGCTCCGTCGCCGCGCGCCGCCGGACCACCGCGCCGACGAGGAAGTCGGTGGCGAGGAAGGCCAGCAGGGGGATGCCGAGCAGCGGCAGGTAGTAGCCGAGCACGGCCACGACCAGGACCGCCGGGGCCAGCACGCGCCCGGGTACGCGCCGCCAGGCGCCCCGTGCCGGGGCCCGGCCGAAGGCCGCCGTGCCCGAGCGGGTCGGCCTGCGCAGCCACCACATGCGGTACCCCATGAGGATCATCGCGATGAGGCTGAGGGCGAGCAGCGCGAGGGCGATCTGGTTGGCCAGGCCGAACAGCAGGCCCATGTGGGCGTCGATGCCCCAGCGGGTGAGCTTGGCCAGGAGCGGATAGTCGGCGAACCGCAGCTTCGCGGTGACCTTGCCGGTGGCCGGGTCGACGGCCACCGAGTCCTGGCGTTCGGGCCAGTGGCGGGTGTTCTCCTTGACGACCCACGCCGTGCCGGGGGCGGCGGGTGGGGTGACTACCAGGAGCCCGCTCAGCCCGGCGTCGTGCGCGGAGCGGACCACGGCGTCGATGCCGACGGCACCACTCCCGGGGTGCGGCACCACGGGCAGCGTGGTCGAGACCGACGGCGTACTCCCGGACAGCTGTGAGCGGAACTCGTCGATGTTGGCGCCCGCGTGGTCGGACCAGGTCAGACCGGTGGCGGACAGCCCGAGCAGGCCGAGCGAGACCCACAGGCCCACCACCGCGTGCCACGACAGCAGCTTCCTGCGTCCCGCGCCGCGCAGCCGGGGCAGCAGCGTGCGGCGCACGCGGTCACGACGGCGGCGGGCGCCCAGCCACAGCGCCAGCCCGCCCAGCACCTCCACCCACAGCCAACTCGCCGCAAGCTCACTGTAGTTGCGGCCGAACGTGCCGAGGTGCAGTGTGCGGTGCAGGGTATCGAGCCAGGCGCGCACCGGCAGCCACTGGCCGTCGGTGGTCAGCACGCCGAGCACCCTGCCGGTGTACGGGTTCACGAACGCCGTGCGGCTGTAGCCCTGCGGCACACCCTTGGCGGCGAGCAACACACGGGTGGTGTCCGTGGGACCGGTGGCCGGGCTGACTGACTGGAGCGTACCGCCGGGCACCGCCTTCTCACCCGCGGCGACCTGGGCCGCCAGCGGCACCGCGTGCGCCGAGGCGGGCGCGGTCACGTGCAACTCGTGCCGGTACAGGACCTGTTCGAGCTGCGGAGAGGTGGTGTAGATCAGCCCCGTGGTCGCCGCGACCAGCAGGAACGGGCCTATGAGGATGCCGACGTAGAAGTGCAGACGCATCAGCAACGGCCGCACGGCCGCCCACCCGCCGGGTGGTGCTCCCGGCTCCCGGTCCGCCGCGGTGGGACCGCCCGCGGGGCCGGGGGAGCCCTCGGGCTCGCTCCGCTCCGTCTCCAAGGTGGTGTCACCCAACGCCATCTTCGTCCTCCTGCCGTACGAGCGCGTAGGCGGGGTGCGTCCCCGCGCCTGTTGATTCGTCGTGGCGTGGACGGCCTGAGTTCCCGGCGCTTCGGTGACTCGCGCCACAACGGACCGGAACGTGGGGAGGCGCCGGGTGCGGCGATCGGCCACGCGGCGGCTGGCCTTGCGGTGGCTGGGCATGCGGCGGCCGGACATGCGGCGAGGGCAGGACGGCCACCGAAGCGGATGCTCACGAATTCCGGTGCGGCGGGAACCGAGGGCTCCTTCGGCGCGACCACCTGGTCCCGTCCTCAGCGGCGGGCCAGCATCTGCCCGGTACCGACTCCAGCGGAGCAGCGCAATGTCTCTCTCCTCCACCCCTTCCCGCTCGGCACGCCCGCCGGTCGTCGCCCCGGCCGTCGTGGGCTTCGCCGTCCTGCTCGCGGCGCTGTTCGGCTTGTCCTACGCGATCGGCTCGCTGGCCGGACCCGTCGCCCCCGGTATGCACGCGCCGGGCGGCACCGGGGGATCGGGGACCGGCGGCTCCGGAGACGGCACCGGCGGCATGAGCGGGATGGGAATGTGATGGGGTCGCGACACCCGGCGGACGGCCGGGCGCAGGCCTCCGTCACCACCGACCTGGTCGTCGGCGGGATGACCTGCGCGGCCTGCGTGGCCCGCGTCGAGAAGCGGCTGTGCCGCCTCGACGGAGTCGACGCCACCGTGAACCTGGCGACCGGGCGGGCGCGGGTCGAGCATCCCGGCTCCCTCACCCCGCAGGACCTGGTGGCCGCGGTGGAGGCGGCCGGGTACACCGCCGCGCTCCCGGAACCGGTGGCGCCCACCACCGCGCCGGAGCCGGAGCGGCTCGCCGAGGCGGACCGCGTCCGCCTGCTGGTGACGGCCGTGCTCGCGGTCCCGGTCATCGCGTTGTCGATGGTGCCGTCCTGGCAGTTCCGCGACTGGCAGTGGCTGTGCTTCGTGCTGGCCGCCCCGGTGGCGACGTGGGGTGCCTGGCCGTTCCACGCGCGCGCCCTGCGGGGGCTGCGGCACGGCGCGGCGACCATGGACACCCTGGTCTCCCTCGGCACCGCGGCGTCCTTCCTGTGGTCGGTGTACGCGCTCTTCCTCACCCCGGCCGGCGACCCGGGCATGCGGATGCCGTTCACGCTGATCCCGGCTCAGACCGTGCCGCACGTCTACCTGGAAGCCGCGGTCGGCGTACCGCTGTTCGTGCTGACCGGCCGCCTGCTGGAGTCACGTGCGCGGCGCGGCACCGGCTCCGCGCTGCGGGCGCTGGCCGAACTGGCCGCCAAGGAGGTGTCGGTACGCGAAGGCGACGTCGAACGGCGTATTCCCATAGGCGAGTTGACGGCGGGCGCGCTCTTCCTGGTGCGTCCCGGCGAGCGGGTGGCGACTGACGGCGTGGTGGTCGAGGGCGGCTCCGCGCTGGACCTGTCGCTGGTGACCGGTGAGAGCGCCCCGGTCGAGGTGGTGCCGGGCACCACGGTGACCGGTGGTGCGGTCAACGCGGGAGGTGTGCTGGTCGTGCGGGCCACCGCGGTCGGCGCGGACACCCAACTGGCCCGTGTCACCCGGCTGGTGGAGGAGGCCCAGGCCGGGAAGGCGCGGGCGCAACGGCTGGCGGACGCCGTGGCGGCGGTCTTCGTGCCCGTGGTGCTGGCGATCGCGGTGACCGTCCTGGGCTTCTGGCTGGGAGCCGGCGCCGATCCGCAGACGGCGGTGACCGCGGCCGTCGCGGTGCTGGTGGTCGCCTGCCCGTGCGCGCTGGGACTGGCGACGCCCACCGCCCTGCTGGCGGCGACCGGCCGTGGCGCCCAACTGGGTATCCTCGTCAGTGGTCCGAGGGCACTGGAGCGGCTGCGCCGGATCGACACGGTCGTCCTGGACAAGACCGGCACCCTGACCACCGGCCGGATGAGCGTCGAGGCCGTGACCGTGCGCGGGGAGGGGCTCGACGCGATGGGGGCGGCGCGGCTGGCCGGAGCGGTCGAGACCGCCTCGGAACACCCCCTCGGCCGGGCTCTGGCCGCGCACGCCCGCCGGGTGTGCGGCGAGACGCCGCCGCCGGTGCGGGACTTCCGCGCCGAGGCGGGGCACGGCGTCACCGGCCGCGTGGGCGACCGCGCGGTGTCGGTCGGCCGTCCGCAGGACGTGGACGGGCTGCCGGAGGATCTGGCCGGGGCGGTCGCGGAAGCCGAGGCGGCGGGCCGCACCGCGGTCCTGCTGCGCGTGGACGGCCGCCCCGAGGCGGTGTTCGCGCTGGGCGACAGCCTGCGCTCCGGCTGCTACCGCGCGGTCGAGCACCTGCGCAGGCTCGGCGTCCGCCCGGTGCTGGCCACCGGGGACCGGCAGGTCACCGCCCAAGCCGTCGCCGCGCACCTGCGGATCACGGAGGTCCACGCTGAGGCCGGCCCTCGCGACAAGGCGGACCTCGTACGGGAGTTGCGCGCCCGGGGGCACCGGGTCGCCGTGATCGGCGACGGCGTCAACGACGCGGCGGCACTGGCGGCGGCGGACCTGGGCATCGCCATGGGCGGCGGCACCGACGCGGCGATCGGCGCGGCGGACGTCACCCTCGTGCGCGACGACGTGCAGGCGCTCGCCGACGCTGTACGGCTCGCCCGCCGCACCCTCGGCACGGTCCGCGCCAACCTGGTCTGGGCGTTCGGGTACAACCTGATCACCCTCCCGTTGGCCGCGCTTGGCCTGCTCGACCCCATGCTCGCGGCGGCCGCCATGTCGGTCAGCTCGCTGCTGGTGGTCGGCAACAGCCTGCGGCTGCGCACCTGGCGACCTCTCGCCGCGAGCCGCGCCGCCCGACCCGAGTCCTGGGAGCGATGACGATGCCGACGAAGAGCGCGGCAGCGGTGGCGACGAGCCTGCGCTCCGCACTGCCCGCCGTGGCTGCCTGCGCGGTGACGCTCGGCGGGCTCACGGCCTGGACGACGCTCGGCGGCGCGGGGAGCCCGGCGGCCGTCGGCGTCACCGACGCCCGGCTGATCATGCCCGCGGACCCGGGCGGCCAGACGGCGGTCGTCTTCCAACTGCGCAACACCGGGGGCGCGGACGACGACCTGGTGTCGGTCACCTCGCCCCGCACGGGCCCGGTCCGGCTCGCCCACACCGTCGTACGGGACGGGGCCGGGTCGATGGCCATGGTGGACGCCGCGACCGTACCGGCCCACGGCACGCTGACCATGTCGCCGTTCGGCCTGGACGCAATGGTGGACGCGCCGCACGGCCTGAGCCTCGGCCAACTCGTCCCGTTCGTCCTGCACTTCCGCGACAGTCCGCCGCAGCGGATCGCCGCGGTGGTGGTCCGGCCACAGGACGCCACCTGACACCCGCCGGTCGGCTCAGGCGCGGATCACCGCGTCGAGCCGCCCGGCCTTGGCGTCCTCGACGAGCGACGAGAACTGGTCGGCGCTCATCTGCACGCGCTGGCCGAAGTCGTCGGTGAGGACCACCCTGCGCTCCACCGGCGCGGAGCCGTCCACGAACAACTGCGGGCAGCCGCAGTTGCACTTCCCGCAGAACGACGCGATCGGCTCCAGATTGGTGAACTCCGTCATGTCCTCACACTCCCCGACGTGCCGGCTGGCTCTGTCGGGGAGGAGATACCCCGTGTCCGGAGACGGCACCCCGCCGCCGACGCGCGGGCGGAGGCACGCGGCGCACCGTCCGTGCTCCCACGAGACCGTGTGACGCGCCATCAGGAACCGGGGTGGCGGGAACCCCGTCGACGCGTCCCGCGACTTCCTGCGGTGTGGCCGAACGGCTGCCGCGCGACAGGGCATTCGCGGGAACCCCGGGACACTCGTACGCGACCGACGGCACCGACGCGACCGCATGCGAGCGGTGTCTCGTTTACGGGCGTTCGGCGGCGCCACCCGGGCGGCATTCGGCCGGCGCGGGGCGCGTCGGCCGGCGGCGGCCCGGCGCCGGATACTCTGCCGGTGCCACCGTGGGTGGGGTCGGCTGCCCCGAGCATGGTCAGGCCAGCGCTGTTCGGTCGCCGGACCTTTCCCGCCTTGTGGGAGTCCTCCAGCGCGCGCCACGCCTGTCGGTTGCCCTCGGCGTAGTCGTCGCCACGGAAGTCGTCCCACGGCTGCGGGGCGTGGATCAGCATCAGGTCGATGTAGCCGATGCGCAGCTTGGCCAGCGATTCGTCGATCGCGGCGACCGCCGCGTCGTAGTCCTTGGTCTTTGCGGCCGACTTCGTCGACACGAAGAGACTCTCGCGCGCCACGCGCGAGGCGCGGATTCCTTCCCCGACCCCGCACTCGTTGCCATACACCTGGGCGGTGTCGATGTTGCGCTAACCGACCTCGATCGCCGCGCGCGTGAACGAGGTGCCTAGGCCGAGCTTGGGTATCTGGACGCCGTTGGAGAGGGCGTAGGTCTCGTCAAGGACGCTCATGCGTTCTGTCCGCTCTTGGGCAGCCGGCCGTACATCTCGTCGGTGACCGGCTCCAGCCACTCGTTGCTGACGCCTTCTCCCGGCGTGATGAAGGCGACGTGGGAGAACCACGAGTCGGCCTTCGCACCGTGCCAGTGCTTGGTGCCCGCCGGGACGCGGATCGCGGTACCCGGGGTCATGCTGACCGCGTCCTGGCCTTCGGCCTGATACCAGCCGCTGCCGGCCGTGCACAGCAGGATCTGATCACCACCGCCACCGGTGCCGTGGTGAATGTGCCAGTTGTTGCGGCAGCCCGGCTCGAAGGACACGTTGCTGACCGGGACGCTCCCGCCGGTCAGTGGGGCCAGGTAGCTCTGCCCGGTGAAGTTCTCGGCGTAGGCGTCATTGGTCTTGCCGAGCGGAAAGATCTGCTGGAATCCGTGGTCGGTCATATCGGCTGCCTCCGTGATCATGATGGTCTCAGGCTTACCCGGCTCACCTCGGCGAGCGAAACGGGTGCCCCGACCGCTCGGCCTCGGCGAGAACCGCCTTGAGCCGGCCGGCGGCGCCTCCGGTGCTTGTGCCTTCCGACACCGGTCACCTTCCAGCCGGACCAGGGGTTTGGCGCTGATGGGATCCGCCGTTGGGGTGCGCGGCCACCTGCGTGGATACTGGGCGGCATGCGCGTTGACTTTGATCCCGAGGCCTTGGACAGGACCTCCTTCTACAAGCTGCTGACCTCGGTCGTCGTGCCCCGGCCGATCGCTTGGGTTTCGACGATCGACCCAGTCACCTTTTCAGCGAACCTCGCCCCGCACTCCTTCTTCAACGTGGCGTGCGTCAGTCCGCCCATCGTGCAGTTCTCCTCCGTGGGGCGTAAGGACTCGCTGCGCAACATCGAGGAGACCGGGGAGTTCGTGGTCAGCCTCGCACCGGAGCACCTCTTCGAGCAGGTCAACGCCACCGGGACCGATTTCCCACACGGCGTCAGCGAGTTCGACGAGGTGGGCATCGCCCGGGAGCCCAGCAGCCGGGTCAAGCCGCCCCGGGTGGCGGCCTCGCCCGTGGCGCTGGAATGCGTGCTGCACAGCACCGTCCGGCTCGGCGACTCCACCGTCGTCTTCGGACGCGTCGTGCACGCCGCCGTGTCCGAGGCGGTCATGACCGACGGACACCCCGACATCCGCCGCCTGCGCCCGCTGAGCAGGCTGGGCAAGGACGAGTGGGGCACCCTCGGCGAGGTGCTGGAGATCTCCCGCATCCGTTACGCCGACTGGCCCGGCCACCGCGCCCAGTAGCAGCCCACCGGCGGCCGTCCCTCAGCGCCGTGCCCGTGCCAGCCACGCGCGGGCGCGGGCGCTGCGGGCCGCGAGGAGCGCGAGGAGGGCCGGCACGGCGATGACCGCCAGCGCGATCAGGAAGGCGGGGGAGCCGGGTGAGGCGGCGCGGCTGCCCGCGACGGCGTACGCCATCGTGTTGGGCACGCTGCCCACCGCCGTTCCCACCAGGAACGGCACGCACCGCATCCGGGAGAACGCGGCACAGTAGTTCGCCGCCGCGAACGGCACCCCCGGCAGCAGCCGCATCGCCAGCGTGCTGCGCAGGCCGTGCTCGCTCAACTGCCGGTCCACGCCCAGCAACAGGCGCCCCCGCAGCAACGGCCGCAGCGCCTCGCGGCCCAGCAGCCGCCCCAGGCAGAACGCCGCCCCCGCGCCCAGCACCGTTCCGGCCACCGCGGCCACCGTGCCCGCCTGCGCGCCCAGCAGCACTCCCGCCGCCAGGTTCAGCAGCGGGCGCGGTGCGAACGCCACGGTGCACACCGCGTACACCACCGTGAAACACACGAGGCGCACCGGCCCGCCCGCGCTCAGCAGCCGCTGCGGATGCCACACGAGCACCGCCACCGACGCCGCCGCGAGCAGGACGACCAGCAGGCCCAGTCGCACGAGGGCGCGGACCCGGGAGGACGGAAGGGCGAGGGCGACGGGCACCCCGGCAGCTTAGCGGCGGGCGCCAGGCGACTGCGGCGACCCCGACGGCGCCCCCAACGCGACCGCGTCAGCCCCCGCGCCGAAAACCGTTCGCCAACCGCCGCCCGACGCACGATCATTGACGCCATGTCCCGGTACGCCTTCGCCGCCACGTCCGCAGTCGCGGACTCGCCGCGGGCTGCCGTCGTGTCCCTCCCGGACCTGGACCCCGCCGCCGCACCCGCCATCGCGTACCCCGCCGCCCACGTGGCCGCGTACGCAGCCGACGGCGCCCGAAGCTGACCCTTCCCGGACATTCCGCGGACCCCGCAGGGGGAGGGTCGGACGGGCTCCAGGGGTTCGCCGCCACACTTCGGAATACCGGGAAGGAACCATGCCCAAGCAGGCATACGTGCGCACCAAGCCGCACCTGAACATCGGCACCATGGGCCACGTCGACCACGGCAAGACCACGCTGACCGCTGCCATCACCAAGGTGCTCAGCGACCGCGGCACCGGCAGCTTCGTGCCGTTCGACCGCATCGACAAGGCCCCGGAGGAGTCCGCGCGCGGCATCACCATCAACATCGCGCACGTCGAGTACGAGACCGCGACCCGCCACTACGCCCACGTCGACATGCCGGGCCACGCCGACTTCGTGAAGAACATGATCACCGGCGCCGCCCAGCTCGACGGCGCGGTGCTGGTGGTCTCGGCGCTGGACGGGATCATGCCGCAGACCGCGGAGCACGTGCTGCTCGCCCGCCAACTCGGCGTCGAGCACGTCGTCGTCGCGCTCAACAAGGCCGACGCGGGCGACCCGGAGCTGACCGACCTGGTCGAGCTGGAGGTGCGCGAACTGCTCAGCGCGCAGGGGTATCCCGGCGAGACCACTCCGGTCGTGCGGGTCTCGGGGCTGCGCGCGCTGGAGGGCGACCCGGTGTGGACGGCGGCGATCGAGGCGCTGCTCGACGCGGTGGACACGTTCGTGCCGGTACCGACGCGCTACACCGACGCGCCCTTCCTGATGCCGGTGGAGAACGTGCTGACCATCACGGGTCGCGGCACGGTCGTCACCGGTGCCGTGGAGCGCGGCACGGTGCGGGTCGGCGACCGGGTCGAGGTGCTCGGCGCGGGGATCGAGAGTGTCGTCACGGGCCTGGAGACCTTCGGCAAGCCCATGGAGTCCGCCGAGGCGGGCGACAACGTGGCGTTGCTGCTGCGCGGTGTGCAACGCGAGACGGTGCGGCGCGGTCACGTGGTCGCCGCGCCCGGCAGCGTCCAGCCCGGTGACCGCTTCACGGCCAGGGTGTACGTGCTGCCCGCCGCGCAGGGCGGGCGCCGCACGCCGATCGGCAGCGGTTACCGGCCGCAGTTCTACATCAGGACCGCGGACGTCGTCGGGGACGTGGACCTCGCAGACGCGGGCGTCGCGCGGCCCGGCGAGACCGTCGAGATGACGGTGACGCTGGGACGGCCGATCCCGTTGGAGCCGGGCCTCGGCTTCGCCGTCCGCGAGGGCGGCCGCACCGTCGGCGCGGGCACCGTGACCGCCGTCGGCTGACGGCACCGCCCGTCCCCACCGTCCGCGCGAACCGGCGGTGGGGGCGGGCGGCGCACGCAGGTATCGGACAATGGCCGTGTGGACGCCACCGGCGCGGACGACCCCCGCACCCCAGAGGACACCCGCACCCCAGTCATCCGGGAGGTGGACTTCGGCACGGCCAGGCTGCTACCCGACGTGGACAGGCCGCGCGCCTGGCTGCTGACGGTGGACGGAGCCCCGCAGTCCTACGTCGACCTCGACGACCCCGGGCATCTGGAGTTCGAGTACGTCCGCAGGCTGGCGTTCGCACTGGACGCCGCCGCCGCGCCCGGCCGCCCGCTGGACGTGGCGCACCTAGGCGGCGGGGCGCTCTGCCTGCCCCGCTACGTGGCCGCGACCCGCCCCGGTTCGCGCCAGCACGCCGTCGAGGCCGACGGCGGCCTGCTGCGGCTGGTGGCGGAGCACCTTCCGCCGGTCGCGGCGGCGGGCGTCACCACGCACCACGCCGACGCCCGCGACTGGATCGAGCGGGCACCGGACGCCGGCGCCGACGTCGTGGTCGCCGACGTCTTCGGCGGCTCCCGGGTGCCGGCCCGCCTGACGTCGCTGGAGTACGCGCGCCACGCGGCCCGGGTCGTGCGGCCCGGCGGACTGTACCTGGCGAACCTCGCCGACGCGGCGCCGTTCGACTTCCTGCGTCCGCAGATTGCCACCGTCTCGGCGGTCTTCGCCCACGTCTGCCTGATCGCGGAGCCCGCCGTGCTGCGCGGACGCCGCTTCGGCAACGCCGTCCTCGTCGCGGGCCACGAAGAGCTGCCGATCGCCGAGTTGGCCAGGCGGGCGGCAGCCGACGTCTTCCCGGCCCGCGTCGAGCACGGCGCCGCGCTCGGGCGGCTCGTGGCCGGTGCCCGGCCGGTCGCGGACGAGGCGGCGGTCGCGTCCCCCGAACCGCCGCGGGGCGCGTTCCGT
Source organism: Streptomyces sp. ICBB 8177 (assembly GCF_003144095.1). Lineage (GTDB taxonomy): Bacteria > Actinomycetota > Actinomycetes > Streptomycetales > Streptomycetaceae > Streptantibioticus_D. The sequence continues at coordinate 426,148 of NZ_NSKH01000018.1, forward strand.
GTGGGATGAGGCAGGTCACGCCTGCTCCAGGTCGATCCCCGCTTCCGCTTCCTCCCGGGCCATCCGGGTCTCGGTCTCCACGTCGATCGAGCGGGCCAGCCACCAGTACAGCAACCCTGAGACCGGCAGACCGATGAACAGCGAGATGTCCGCCCCGCCGAGCGCCTTCGCGGCCGGGCCGGTGTAGAGGGTGCCGACGGCGAAGAACGGCGTCATGGCCGCGAATCCGACCGCATAGCTCACGATGCCGCGCCAGCCCCAACGCCCGTAGATCCCCCGGGGGTTGAAGATCTCGGCGATGACGTAGTGGCCGCGCCTGACCACGTAGTAGTCCATCAGGTTCACCGCGGTCCACGGGATGAACAGGTAGAGCACCAGCAGCAGGAAGTTGTTGAAGTCCGCCAGGAAGTGCGAAGTGGCCGCCAGCGCGCCCACCACCGACAGCGCCGCGGTGACGGCGAGCGTCAGCACCCGCACCCTCAGCGTCGGCCGCACTTTGCGCAGCGAGTCGAAGGCGCTGATCAACGTGAGCGATCCGCCGTACATGTTGAGCGCGGTCACCGAGACGAGTCCCAGGGCGGCGAAGATCAGCACGACCGCGCCGAAACCGTTGAACACCTTGTCGCCCGCCGCGTTGATGGAGGCGATGGTGTCGAAGTCCTTGCCCGCCCACGCGGCCAGCAGCGTGCCGAGGATCATCAGCCAGGCGCCGCCGAGCGCGGAGCCGAAGTACGTCCAGTAGAACGTCTTGCGCACCGTCACGCCGGGCGGCAGATAGCGCGAGTAGTCGGAGACGTAGATGGCCCAGCTGATCTGGTAGCCCGCGACCACGCCGAACTGGGCCAGGAACGGCGTCCACTTGAAGCCGCTCAGGTCGAACGAGCCGGCCGGGTAGTGCAGGGTGCACAGCACACCGACCGTGAACACGCCGAAGATGAGCAGGAAGGCGTACGTGAGGAACTGCTCGGCGCGGTGGATGATGTCGTAGCCGACGAGGGCGACGACGAGGGCGACCAGAGTGATGACGACGACCCATGTCTTGACGTTGCCGTGCGCCGTCTTTCCCATCGCCTGGCCGGCCAGGATGGTGTTGAACACGTTGAACCCGGCGTACTGCACGTACGCGAAGAGCCACACCAGCAGGGCGCCGACGTAGCCGAACTGCGGGCGGGACTGGATCATCTGGGGCAGGCCGAGCTGCGGCCCCTGCGCGGAGTGGAAGGCCATGAAGAAGGTGCCCAGCAGGGTGCCGGCGACGATCGCGATGAGCGACCAGATGAGGTTGCCGCCGGTGGTGATGCTGGTCAGCCCGACCGCGAGGGTGGCGATCTGCGCGTTCGACATGAACCACAGCGGCCCCAGGTGCCACAGCTTGCCATGCCGCTCCGCCAGTGGAACGTAGTCGATGGAACGGGTCTCAAGACCTGTGACCCGTGGCTCGGATGTCGCCACCGCCGCCTCCTAGCACGAGGATCCAGCACGGATGAAGCACGTATGGAGGCACATTCATTCGTGTCGGAGCTCGCAGGTCAAGGGGCGCGGGCGGCGTCGGCGGAAGAAGATCGGGACGGCGCACGGCGTTCGGGCCGCCCCGATCGGTACCGGCGAGTTCCGGCCAGTGGATCAGCGCGTCACGGGATGGGGCGCAGGCTCTGCTCGATAGTCTGCACGGTCTGAGGCGGGACGGCGCCGGACACGCCAGTCGAGGTCCACAGCACCCATTCGTTGAGCTGGTCGTCGCTGCCGAGCCAGGTGATGTCGTAGGCGGTGCCGTCCGTCGCGCACTTGTTGGACTTGGGCACCGACGTCTCGGTCGCCGTCGCCACGTAGCCCTTGATGCCGTGGGAGTCGCTGAACGGCTTCGCCGCGCTGTAGGCCAGCTTGCCCTTGTCCTTCGCCTTGAGGTCGGCGAAGGCGTAGTACACCCACTGGGCGGCCATGTCCTGGGCGGCGCCCGCGACGCTCTTGGCGCCCGAGATCCCGTTGGTGCCGGTGCCCGCCAGGCTGTTGTCCTGGTCGCCGCACCACCCGTTCTTGTACTGGGCGGGGCTGTCGGCCCTGACCGCGGGGTCGCCCTTCTCGTCCTCGAATCCGATGACCGTGTCCTCGCTGGGGATCTGCCAGCCCGGCGGCACGTCGAAGGCCACCTTGCGGTCGCCGTTCGCCACCACCTGCCAGCCGGGCACCACGGGCTTGACGTCCGTGCCGCTGCCGCGCGGGCCCGCGTCGTCCGGGTCGCTCGGCTGCGGGTCCGCCGGGTTCGTGGCGGCGGGGGAGGACGCCGACGCCGAGGCCGGTGCCTTCGCCTCCGCCTTCTTGTGGCCCCCGCCGAGCAGGAGCACCGCGCCCACGCCCGCCGCGATCACCGCGACGGCGGCCGTGATGGCGATGGCCGTCGTGCGGCCGTGGTTGCCGCCGGGCGGCTTCAGCGGTGTCGTCGGCGGCCCGGACGGCGCGCCCCACTGCGGCTGCTGCCCGTAGCCGCCGCCGTAACCCGGCTGCGGCTGCGGCGGATAGCCGTACGTGGGCCCGAACCCCGGCTGTGCTTGCGGTGGTTGGCCCGGAGTCGGCTGTCCGTAGCCGGGCTGCGGCGGGCCGAAACCCTGCGGGGGCTGCCCGTACGCAGGCGGTCCCTGGGGCGGCGGGCTCTGGACGGGGCCGCCGTACGGGGGCTGGGCGCCGCCGGGCGGCGGGGGCGGGGGACCCTGCGGGTTCCACTGGGGGTTGGACTGGGGGTCCCCCTCCGGGCGCCGCTGTCCCTCGGGCTGCTGTTCTCCGGGCCACATGGCGCCAGACCTTACGGGGCCCGGGCTGCTGCGGTCACGGCTGCCCCTGCCGCCGCTTGCTACTGATTGGTAACATGCGGCCATGTCTGACACCCTGCCGTCGATCGGCGAGCTGCTGACGGCCACTGTGCCGATGGTCCGTACGCTCAACCTGGAGTACGTCGAGACCACCCCCGAGCGCGCCGTCCTGCGGCTGCCCGACCAGCCCGACTACCACAACCACATCGGCGGCCCGCACGCCGGCGCGATGTTCACCCTCGCCGAGTCCGCGAGCGGCGCGATCGTGCTGGCCGCGTTCGGTGACCAGCTGAGCCGTGCCGTGCCGCTGGCCGTGCGGTCCGAGATCGCGTTCAAGAAGGTCGCCAAGGGCGTGGTCACCGCGACCGCCACCCTGGGCCGCCCGATCGGCGAGGTCGTCGCGCAGCTCGACGCGGGGGAGCGGCCCGAGTTCCCCGTCGAGGTGGCCATCACCCGCGAGGACGGCGCCGTCAGCGGCGAGATGCACATCGTGTGGACGCTGCGCCCCAACTCCTGAGCGCCCAACTCCCGATCGCCCAACTCGTGAGCGCCTCGACTCTGTGCGCCTCAACTCCTGAGCGCGTCAACTCCAGAGCGTCCCAAGGTCTTCGCGGGCCGGTGTGACACGTTCTCCCACGGGCGAGGCCCGTGTTCGCCGATCGGCGAACACGGGCCTCGCCCTGCACTTTTCGTTCCCCGGTCACCCGGCGGGGAGCACCGGGTGACCGATGCGGACCGCTGCGGGTCGCTCAGCCCTGGTTGTCCCAGGCGTCGAAGCCGGAGGCGGCGCCGTAAAGGTCGTCGGCGACCAGGTGGTCACCCGGGTCGTTGATGGCGACGTGGTCGCCCGCGATGAAGCCGGCGCCGCCCTTGACACCACGGCTGTGGCCGTGGTCGCAGTTGTGGTGAACGGGCTTCGGCTTGTGGCAGGGGTGGTGCCACAGGCTGTTCGCGCTGGCGACACCTGCGCCGCCCAGCGTGATCATGGCGGCGGCGGCGACGGCGGCGACGGCACGGGGCAGAGTACGGGACACGTGGCCTCCAAGAAGTGTGTGCGACCCGTCGCCTCGCTGCGACGGGATGCGGTACGCACGCCACTGACTGTCACCCCGGCGGGGTGCGCATATGCCTGTTCACGGGGCTCTTCATCCCGATGGCCGCCTCCCGTTGGACTGCCGGGGGGTTTTGCGCATGCGTCCCGTCCGGCGCCCCGGGCGGCGCAGTCACCCGTGGTCCGGACGGCCCGGCGCCGTGGCGGCGGACATCACGGCCGCGAGGCAGAAGGCTCCCGCAGCGAGGAGCGCCGCCAGGTGCAGCCCGGCCGGCGGGCGGCCCGCCGCGAGACTGCCGAAGAGCGCCACGCCGAGCGCGCTGCCGACCTGGCGTGCGGCGTTGAGACCGGCCGCGGCCGCACCGCTGCGGCCGTCCGGAGCCGACTCCATCACCGCGGTCGTCGCCGCGGGCATGGCGAAGGACGTGCCGAGTCCTGACAACGCCATCGGCGCCACCAGTACCGCGTACGGCGTGTGCGGACCGGCCAGCAGCCATCCGGCCAGGCCCGCGGCGCCCGTCAGCAGCCCCGCCGTCATCGGCAGCCGAGGGCCGGTGCGCGCCGCGAGCCGTCCCGACACGAACGACGAGCCGGCCATCACCACGAACATCGGCAGCAGCGCGAGCCCGGCGCTCAACGCCCCGTAGCCGCGCTGCCGTTGGAAGTAGAGCGTGGCGAGGAACAGCAGCCCGTAGAAGCCGAGGTTGAGCAGGAGGCCGACCGCGCAACCACCCGCCAGACCGGTCCGCCGCGTTCGTTGCGGCCGTACCTCCCGCGTCCGTCCCCGTCGCGGCTCCGGCTCACGCTCAGGCCTCCGCTCCAGGGCCCGCCGCGACCCCCGTTCCGGCCGCTTCCGCAGGCCACCGCGCGCCAACGGGACGGCGCACGCCAGGCTCAGCGCGCCGCCGGTCAGGCAGCCCAGCACCAGCGGGTCCGGCCAGCCTCGCGCACCGGCCTCGTTGAGGCCGCCGGTCACCGCGGCCAGCCCCGCCACGCACGCCACTTGCGGGGCCACGGCGACGCGCGCACCGCGGTCCGGCCCGGGAGACGGCACGTACCGCCGGGTCAGCACCAACGCCAGCAGGGCGAACGGGAGGTTGACCAGGAACACCGCACGCCAGCTCAGCCCCCACACGGCCAGCCCCCCGACCAGCGGACCGGCGGCGGCGCCGAGGCCTGACAACGCGCCCCAGGCCCCGAAGGCCCTTGCCCTGGCGGCCGGTTCCGCGTAGGCGGCACGCAGCAGGGCCAGTGAGGCGGGCACCATCAGCGCCGCGCCCACCCCCTGCGCGAGCCGGGCGGCCACCAGCGCGACGGCCGTCGTGGAGGCCCCGCAGGCCGCCGAGGCGGCGCCGAACACCAGGAGCCCGCCGACGAACGCCCGGCGGTGCCCGAAGCGGTCGCCCAGGGCGCCGCACGGCAGCATCAGACAGGCGAACACCAGCGTGTAGCCGTCCACGATCCACTGGAGCGACGAGGATCCGGCGTCCAGCGCGGTGCCGATCGACGGCACGGCCACGGTGACCACGGTGACGTCGAGGATCACCATGAAGAACCCCAGCGAGACCGCCAGCAGCGGCAGCCAGGCGGCGGGCTCGCGGCCGTCCGGCCGAGCGGGCGTGGTCCGCGGAGCAGTGCGGTCACGTTCTCGTGCGGTGGTCATGGGACCACGATGGCGCCGGAACGTTTCGGCCCGGCCCGAAGCATGGGCGCCGCGCCCCGGGCGCACGTCGCGTCGCCCGTTCTCCCCGCACGCTTCGCTCCCCGTCGAAACGTGCGCTGCCTACGCTGGAGACATGAACGCGAACACCGCCGACCGGGTGGAGCGCGAGGCCGACGTGGCCGCCGTCGCCGCCGTGTTCGGAGACGCCTCCCGGGTGCGCGTGCTGCTCGCCCTCGGCGACGGGCGGCAACTGCCCGCGAGCGTCCTGGCCGCCGAAGCCGGGGTGTCGCCGTCGACCGTGAGCGCGCACCTGAACAGGCTGCTTCAGGCGGGACTCGTCACCGTCGCCAGCCACGGGCGCCACCGCTACTATCGGCTCGGCGGCCCCGACGTGTCCGACGTACTGGAGGCACTGGCCCGGGTTGCGCCGCCGAAGACCGTACGTTCGCTGCGGGATGGGACGCGCGCCGCCCAGCTGCGGCGCTGCCGCACCTGCTACGACCACCTCGCCGGGCGGCTCGGGGTGGCGCTGATGGACGCCCTGCTGGAACGCGGCGTGCTCACCGGCGGCGACGGCGTGTACCGGCCCGAGCGCGCCGACCACGACCGGCCGTCAGCGCCCGGCCACGACACGCGTTACCGCGTCACGCCCGAGGGCCACCGGTTCCTCGCCGACTTCGGAGTCGATCCCGGCCAACTCCCGCGCCGCAGGCCCGCGATCCGCTACTGCGTGGACTGGAGCGAGCAGCGGCACCACCTCTCCGGCGCGCTGGGCGCGGCCCTGACCGGGCGGCTGTTCGCGCTGGAGTGGATCAAGCGGGGAGACGCGCGGCGGGTGGTGCGCGTCACCGAGGCCGGCCGCGAGGGGCTGGTGCGCGCCTTCGGTCTCGCCGAGGACTGGGACACACCCGAACGGGTGCCGAGCCGCGCCTGAGGGGCACTCGTGCGGCGGCCCGTGCGTTTCCGGTACGTACCGGCGTTCGCTTAGGCTTCCGGACGACCGGCCGTACGCCGGGAGGGCGCCGCGGCATCGAGCCGGCGGGACGTCGGCGGTCCGGGTGCGCGAGGCCCGGGGGTGACCAGGGAGGAAGCGGCCTTGCACGTACAGGAGTGGCTCCAGCACATTCCGCCGGTCGTGGTCTATGTGGTGGTGGCCGCGGTCATCGGGGTGGAGAGCCTCGGCATTCCGCTGCCGGGCGAGATCGTGCTGGTCAGCGCCTCGCTGCTGGCCGTGGGTCACACCGTCGACCCGCTCGCCGTGGGCGCCTCGGCTGTCGTGGGCGCGGTGATCGGCGACTCCATCGGCTACGCGATCGGCCACCGGTACGGTAAGGCGATCTTCGAACGGCTGGGGCGGAGATTCCCCAGGCACTTCGGCCCCGACCACATCGCCAAGGCCGAGCGGTCCTTCCAGCGCTGGGGGATGTGGGCGGTCTTCTTCGGCCGGTTCATCGCGTTCCTGCGGATCTTCGCCGGACCCCTGGCGGGTGTGCTGCGCATGCCGTACTGGAAGTTCCTCACGGCGAACCTGCTGGGCGGCATCGCCTGGGCGGGCGGCACCACCGCGGCCGTCTACTACGTGGGCGTGGTCGCGGAGAAGTGGCTCAAGGACATCTCCTACGTGGGCCTGGCCGCCGCCCTCGTGGCCATCGCGGCGGGCGTGGTGATCGCCTGGCGCAGGGCGAAGGCGAAGGCCGCCGGTAAGCACGGCGAGGACGACGGAGACGACAGCGACGAGCGCCGGACCCGGACGGTCGGCGTGGGGGAGTGACCCCAGGCGGTCGGTGCAGGGAGTGACACGGGCGGTCGGTGTGGGTGAGTGATACGGGCGGTCGGCCCGCGGAAGGCGCCGGCCTCCGTCGTGGGCCCGGGCCTCTCGCGGTCCGGGCTTTCGTGTCCCGCTCAGGCCCGCGGGGTCTCCCGCGCGTTCCCCACCGCCTCGCGGTGCGCACGCGCCAGACCCACGTAGTGCTCCGCGTTGATCCGCACCATCTCCCGCTCCTCGTCGGTCAGTTGGCGCCTGACCTTGGCGGGCACACCCGCGACCAGCGAACCGGGCGGCACCTGCGTCCCCTGCGGCACGAGCGCCTGGGCCGCCACGAGTGAACCGGCGCCGATCCGGGCGCCGTTGAGGACCGTGGCGCCCATACCGATCAGCACGTCGTCCTCCACCACGCACCCGTGCAGTACGGCGTTGTGGCCGACCGAGACCCGCTCGCCCACGACCGCGGGGAAGCCGGGATCGGCGTGCACCGTGCAGTTGTCCTGGATGTTGCTGCCGGCGCCGACGCTGACGCGTTCGCAGTCCCCGCGCAGCACCGCGTGGTACCAGACGCTGGACCCGGCCGCCATCGCCACCTCGCCGACCACCACCGACGTCGGCGCGGTGAACGCCTCCGGATCCACCGCGGGCTCACGTCCCGCCACGGCCGCTACCAGTGCCTTGTCCGTCATGCGGGTCACCGTAGCGCGAGGGCGCTGGCGTACGGTGTGCGGGTGCCGAAGAACAGAAACGTGTTCTCATCCGTGACCGCGTGGCGCCGCCGGACCGCCGCGCGACTGGTGCACCGGGCCGACCGTTGGGTGAGGGAGGCCGCCTCGATCAGCGCCGAGACCCCCGGCCCCTACGCGTTCGCGCGCATCGGTGCCGGGACCCGGCTGGCCTATCCGCAGGGCACGATCTTCGGCGAACGATGGATCGAACTCGGAGCCTGCTGCATCATCGCCGAGCAGGTCACGCTGACCGTCGGGATGATGCCGGGCCAGGAGTTCGGCCCCGAACCCCTGCTGCGGCTCGGCGACGGCGTGGTGCTCGGGCGCGGCAGCCATGTCGTGGCCTCGGAGTCCGTGGTCCTCGGCGACAACGTCTTCTGCGGCCCGTACGTCTACGTGACCAGCGACAACCATTCCTACGACGACCCGCAGCAGGCGATCGGCCATCAGTGGCCGCGCAGCGCGCCGGTGGAGATCGGCTCGGGCAGCTGGCTGGGCGTGGGCGCGGTCGTCCTGCCCGGCGCCCGCATCGGCCGCAACGTGGCCGTCGCCGCCGGGGCGGTCGTACGCGGCGAGATCCCCGACCACTCGGTGGTCGCGGGCGCGCCGGCGAGGGTCGTGCGCCGGTGGGACCCGGCCGACGGCTGGCAGCCCCCGCTGCGCACCCCCGCCCCCGTGCCGCTGCCCGACGGCATCACGGCGGCGCAACTCACGGCCCTCGCGGAGCTGGAGGAGGCGCGAGCGAAGGACGCGGCGGAACGCGAGGCGGAGGCGGGCGCCTCCGGCGTGGACAGCGCGGCACCCGCGGGCCCCTGAAGCGTCGTGCGCGCGGCGGGCGCGTCAGCCCGCCGCCAGCAGCACCGACCCCGCAACCGCCAGCCCGGCCCCCGCGGCCTGGAGCACGAGCAGCCGTTCCTTGAGCACCCCGCGCGCGGCCAGCGCCGTCACCACGGGATACAAGGAGGCCAGCACCGCGGCGACGGTCACCGGGCCGCTGCGTGCCGCGAGCGCGTAGCACCCGTTGGCGGCCACGTCGGCAAGGCCCACGAAGGCCAGCGCGGGCAGCCCGCGCGCCACCTCGGACAGTCCGCCCTCCGGCAGCGCGGGCGCGCCCCGCCGGACCGAGACCGCCAGCACGGTGCCGCCGACCGCCACGTTGCACAGGCGCTGCACGAACAGCGCGAGGAACAGCCCGGTCACGTTCACCGACGCCTCGGCGATCAGGGCCATCACGGCGCCGAATCCCACCGCCGCCGTCAGCGTCAGCGCGACGGTCTTGCGCTGCACCGGCGCGCCGCGCAGCTGGGGACCGCCGGCCAGGACGACGCCGACCACGGCGACCAGGATGCCCGCGTACTGGATGAGCCCGGGCCGCTCCCCGAGCGCCAGACCCACCCCGACCGGCACCGCCACGCCCACGGTGGCCAGCGGTGAGACCACGCCCATCGGGCCGAGCGCCAGCGCCCGGTAGAAGCACAGCATGGCGGCCGGGCCGACCACGCCCGCCGCGACCGCGAACCACAGGCGCGGTCCCGCCTCGCTCCAGCCGCCCGTGCCCAGCACCACCGCCCCCAGCACCACGACCGCGGCGGTCTGCGAGACCACGACGACGGTGAGCGCCGGAACGCGTCGGGTCAGCAGCCCGCCGCCGAAGTCGGCGAAACCCCAGAGCAGGCTGGTGGCCAGGGCGAAGACCGCGGTCACGGGAGAACCTCGCAGTACAGTGTGATGAACGATGGAGTGCACTCCACCGTAGTGCAATGGCCTGCATTACGCCATGCAGAATATTGCACCGAGGTGGAGGGGCACATGGCTCGATCTGCGATCTTGGGGATGATAGGTGCCGGATCTCGATGTCGTGGCGCAGGCGCTCGCACGCAACCTGAAGCGACTGCGCCAGGAACGCGGATACTCGCTCGACGCGCTCGCCGGCCGGTCGGGGGTGAGCCGCGGCATGATCATCCAGATCGAGCAGGCCCGCACCAACCCCAGCATCGGCACGGTCGTCCGTGTCGCCGACGCCCTCGGCCTGAGCATCGCCCGCCTGCTGGACTACGCGGACAGCCCCACCGTGCGCCTGGTCCCGGCGGACCGGGCGCTGCGGCTCTGGGAGACCCCGGCCGGCAGCCACGGCACCCTCCAGGCGGGAGCCGAGGCACCGGGCCCGCTGGAGATGTGGTCCTGGCGGATCATGCCGGGGGAGGGACACGACTCGGACCCGCACCCGGCCGGTACCACCGAGCTGATCAGAGTGGACGCGGGCGTCCTCACCCTCGTGGTGAACGGCGAGGAACACCTCGTCCCCGCGGGCGCCACCGCGAGCTTCGAGGCGAGCGGCCCCCACGGCTACCACAATCCGGGCCCCGAACCGGCCGAGATGACCATGGCGATCTCCGTGCCCGCGCCGCGCTGACTCCGGCGCGCACGGCGGCTGTTAGCGTGCGGGCATGCCCGCACCCATCGGCGACTTCGACGAAGCCCCGCCCGCCACCGAGCGTCTCGACCTCCTCGCGCCGCCGGTCGCCGCCGCCCTGCGCGCCTGGCCCGGCCCGGTCCCCGTCGAGCGGGTGCGGTACGTGGACACCGACCCGGCCAACGCCGACACCGCGGTCTTCGGTGAGGTCTACGGGGTGCCGCCCGAGCAGTCCGCCAACTGCGTCGTCGTCGCGGGCAAGCGGGGCCAGGACGTCACGCTCGCCGGCTGCGTCGTCCTCGCCCACACGCGCGCCGACGTCAACGGCCTCGTCCGCCGCCATCTCGGCGCCCGCAAGGCCTCGTTCGCCGCGATGGACACCGCGGTGGGCGAGACGGGCATGGAGTACGGCGGTATCTCCCCCATCGGGCTCCCGGACCGCTGGCCGCTGCTGATCGACGCGGCGGTGGCCATCACCCCCTATGTGGTGGTGGGCAGCGGGAAGCGGCGCGGCAAGCTGCTGGTGCCCGGCGAAGCGCTGGCCGCGCTGCCCGGCGCCGTCGTGCTGGAGGGGCTCGGCGGCTGAGCGGCCCACCGCGGCACGTCCAGCGACAACGCCGTCGAGTGCTCGGCGAACCCCATCGCCCGGTACATGCCCTCCGCCTCCGTGGTCGCGTGCAGGTCGACCCGGGTGACGCCCTGATCGGCGAACCAGCGCAGCAACGCCTCGGTCGTCGCCCGCGCGTAGCCCCGGCCGCGGTACGCCGGATCGGTGCAGACGTTGAAGACGAAGCCGAACCGGCCGGTCGGGTGCGAGGGCGCGGGCAGGCGCTGCTCGACCGTCCCGACCGCGCAGGCGGCCAGTCCCGTGCCGGTCTGCGCGTCAACCACGAAGGCGCCGAGGCGCGGGGCGGACGACTCCGCAGGCCCGGCGGCGAGCATCGACCGGACCAGCTCGGCTCCGGTCCGCTCCCAAGGCCCGGGCCGCGCATGGCCGTTCATCGCCTCGAACATCAGCCGCCGCAGCCGCATGAGTTCCGGCGCGTCCGCCGGTCCCGCGCTTCGTACCGTGTGCATGCCCGGACGGTAGCCGCCCGGCGGTCCACCGTCAGCCGGATTCCGGCACGTGGGACGCGGCTGCCCGCGCGCCGGGGCGGGACGGGCCGTCGCTTCCGCTCGCCCCGGCCGGCCCACCCACGCCTGCCCGCCCGGTCCGCTCGCCTCAGCCCGGTGACCCCGGCGGGTTCGTCCCGGCCGGCTCACCCGCGTCCGCTCGCCTCAGCCTCGTCACCCCGGCCGGTTCGTCCCGGCCTGCTCGCCTCGGCCCGGTGGCGCGCCTCAGCCCAGCCGGGGTATCTCGATGGCCGGGCAGCGGTTCATCACCATCTCCAGGCCGGCGCGGCGGGTGCGTTCGTACGCCGCCTCGTCGATCACACCCAGCTGGAACCAGACCGCCTTGGCACCGATCGCGACCGCCTCGTCCGCGACTCCGCCGGCCAGACCGGAGTTGACGAAGACGTCCACCACGTCGACCGGGAAGGGCATCTCCGCGAGTGACGCGTAGCCACGTTCCCCGTGCACCGTCTCCGCCTTCGGGTGGACCGGCACGATGCGCTTGCCGTACCGCTGGAGGGCCCGCGCCACGCCGTACGCCGCGCGCCGCTCGTTGCCCGAGAGCCCGACCACCGCCCAGGTGTCGCCGGTCGAGGTGAGGATCCGGCGCACGGTCTCGTCGTCCGCGTGCCGGTTTCCGTTGCCGTGAAGGCCCTTGCCCTCATGGCCGCGCCCGCCCCCGTGGCCTTGCCCCGGAACGCCCGCGTGTCCCTCCCGGTGTCCTTCTACCCCGCTCATGTCGTCCTCCAGCCCCGCGACCTCGTCCGTCGACCCCTCACGCCTGGAGAACGGACCGCGCGCCCCGGCCATTCCCGTCGCCGTGTCACCCGAAATGACGAATTACGCTGGGACGATGCAGGAGCAGTACGAGACGGTCGCCCGTGAGGGCGTGCATGAGACCGAGGTCAACCGGTCCCGCTTCCTCTGCGCGCTCGCGCCCGCCGCGACCGAGGCCGAGGCCCAGGACTTCGTCCGCCGGGTCCGCGCCGAACACCCGGGCGCGAACCACAACTGCTTCGCGTATGTCATCGGCGCCGACGCCGCCGTGCAGAAGGCGAGCGACGACGGCGAACCCGGCGGCACGGCCGGGGCGCCGATGCTCCAGATGCTGATGCGGCGCGACATCCGCTACGCGGTCGCCGTCGTCACCCGGTACTTCGGCGGTGTGAAACTGGGCGCCGGCGGGCTGATCCGTGCCTATGGCGGGGCGGTCGGCGAGGCGCTGGACGCTCTCGGCACCGTCACCCGGCGCAGGTACCGGCTCGGCACCGTCACGGTCGGCCACGCCCAGGCGGGCCGCCTGGAGAACGACCTGCGCTCCACCGGCCGCGCGGTGCGCGAGGTCCGCTACGGCGAGGCGGTCGCCATCGAGATCGGCCTGCCGGAGGCGGACGTCGACTCCTTCCGTTCCTGGCTCGCCGACGCGAGCGCCGGAACGGCGACGTTCGACCTCGGCGGGGAGGCGTACGGGACGGTCTGAGCCGGCGCGCGGCGCATGAGGCCCGGCGCGCGGCGCATAGGGCCCGGCGTCCGGCGCGCGGCGTGTTCGGTGTGCGTGTCCGGTGCCTCGCATACCGCGCGGGACGTCCAAGGACACTCTTCCTGCCCGTATTTCAGGCGCTATGTCCGAACCTGGCCCGCACTTCGCGGCGTTGCCGGCCCCGCTGTCGGACCCCGCCGATAGTGTGCGGATCATGCGGTTGCTGCACACCTCCGACTGGCACCTGGGGCGCTCCTTCCACCGGGTGAACCTCCTGCCCGCCCAGGAGGCGTTCGTGGACCACCTGGTGGCGACGGTCCGCGCCGAGCGGGTGGACGCCGTGCTGGTGGCGGGGGACGTGTACGACCGCGCGGTGCCGCCGCTGGCCGCCGTGGAGCTGTTCGACGACGCCCTGCACCGGCTCGCCGGGCTCGGGGTGCCCACGGTGATGATCTCCGGCAACCACGACTCTCCGCGACGCCTCGGCGTCGGCGCCCGGCTGATGGAACGGGCCGGGGTACACCTGCGGACCACGCCCGGCGGCAGCGCCACCCCCGTCGTGCTCACCGACCGGCACGGAGACGTCGCCGTCTACGGGCTCCCGTACCTCGAACCGGCCCTGGTGCGCGACGAGTTGGGCGCGACCCGGGCCGACCACGCCAGCGTGCTCGAGGCGGCGGCCGACCTGGTCCGCGCCGACCTGGCCACCCGTTCCGCGGGCACCCGTTCCGTCGCGCTCGCGCATGCCTTCGTCACCGGCGGTGTGCCCTGCGACAGCGAGCGGGACATCACCGTGGGCGGCGTGGCGGCCGTCCCCGCCGAGGTGTTCGCGGGGCTGGACTACGTGGCGCTGGGCCATCTGCACGGCTGCCAGAGGATCACCGAGCGCGTCCGCTACTCCGGCTCGCCGCTCGCCTACTCCTTCTCGGAGGCCGCGCAGCGCAAGAGCATGTGGCTGGTGGACCTCGGCCCCCGTGGCGAGATCGCGGCGGAGCGCGTGGACTGCCCCGTGCCGCGCCCGCTGGCCCGCGTCCGCGGCACGCTGGAGGAACTGCTCGCCGACCCGTCGCTGGAGCGCCACGAGGACGCGTGGGTGGAGGCGACACTCATCGACCCGTACCGCCCCGAGGAGCCGATGGCCCGGCTCACCGCCAGGTTCCCACACCTGCTCGCCCTCTCCTTCGACCCGCAGGGCGCCGAGGACGATCCGCTGACCAGCTACGCGCAACGCCTGCGCGGCCGCTCCGACCAGCAGATCGCCGAGGACTTCGTCGCCCACGTGCGCGGCACCGTCCCCGACGAACGCGAACGGGCCGTGCTGAACGAGGCGTTCGACGCCGTGCGGACGCGGGCCGTCGCGGACGAGGCGGTGGCGCCATGAGGCTGCACCGGATGACGATGACCGCGTTCGGCCCCTACCCGGGCGGTTGCGCGATCGACTTCGACGAACTGTCCACCGCCGGGCTCTTCCTGCTGCACGGTGCCACCGGCGCGGGCAAGACCTCGGTGCTGGACGCCGTCTGCTACGCGCTCTACGCGGGGGTGCCGGGAGCGCGGCAGGGCCTGCGCCCGCGCAGCGACCACGCCGACCCGGACGTCGTCACCGAGGTCGTGCTCGAATTCAGCGCGGGCGGGCGGCGGTTGGAGGTCACCCGCCGACCCGAGCAGGACCGCCCCAAGAAGCGCGGCAACGGCACCACCCTGGAGAGGGCGCACAGCGCGCTGCGCGAATACCTGCCGGGCACCGGCGAGTGGAAGGCGCTGAGCCGCTCGCACCAGGAGATCGGCGAGGAGATCACCCAACTGCTCGGCATGAGCCGCGAGCAGTTCTGCCAGGTGGTGCTGCTGCCGCAGGGGGAGTTCTCCCGCTTTCTGCGTTCCGACGCGAAGGACCGCGCAGAGCTGCTCGGCAAGCTCTTCGACACGCGCCGCTTCGAGGCGGTCGAGTCCTGGCTGAACGAACGGCGCAAGGAGGCCGAGGAAGGGGTCCGCGCGCAGGACGAACTCCTGGTGGCGCTCGCCCACCGCATGCGCCAGGCGGCCGGCGACCTCTCGACGCCGCCCACCGCGCCCGCCCCGAAGGCCGCCGCGTCCTCCTCCTCGGCCGCGATGGCCGCCGTGACCGCCGGTGTCCCGGCCGCCCGGGCCGCGACCGCCGACCGCACACGGCGTGCCGATGGGGCTGCCGAGGTCCGCTCCGCGGAGCCATGGCCCCTCCCCGGCCTGACGCCCGGCGACCCCGGCCTCGCGGACGACGTCCTGACCTGGGCCGCGATCACCCGGACCACCGCGCGCGAACGCCACGACATCGCCGCCCTCGCCCTCGACGCCGCCGAGCGGGCGCACCGCGAGGCGGAACGCGCGCTGGAGCGGGATCGCGCGACGGCGGAGCGGCAGCGGACGCTGGCCGAGGCCGAGGACCGCCTCGCCCGGCTGGACGACGAGCGTGACGCGTACGAGCAGGCGCGCAGTCGCCTCGAACGGGCCGCTGCCGCCGACCAGGTAACCCCGGCTCTGGAAGCGCTCGATCGTGCGGCGCGCGAGCAGCATCAGGCGTCCCGTCGGCTGCGGGACGTGCTCGCCGCGCTGCCGCCCGACACGCTGCCGCCTGACGCGGGGGAGCCGCCGTACGAGGAAGCGGGCCTCGCCGAACGGGAGCGCCAGGTGCGGCGTGAACTCGGCCGCCTCGAAGCCGCCCGCGACGCCGAGGCCCGCGCCGAGCGCCTCGCCGCCGAACGCGCCGGTCTGGAGCGCGAGACGTCCCGGGCCGAGGCGCTGGACCAGGACACCGCCCAGTGGCTGGCGGATTGGGACGCGCTGAGGGCCGCGCTGCGCCGCAGGCTCGATGACGCCCAGGAGGCGGCGACCCGTGCCGAGCAGTTGGCCGGCCGCCTGGAGCCTGCCCGCCGCCGTCTGCGGGCCGCCGCCGCCCGCGACGAACTGGCGGCCGCCGAACGCGCCGCGCGAGGACCGCTGCTCACCGCCCGGGAGACCGCGGCCGCCGCCCGCGAACGCTGGCTGGACCTGCGGGAGGCGCGGCTGCGAGGCATCGCGGCCGAACTCGCCACCGCCCTCGTCGACGGCGAGCCCTGCCCGGTCTGCGGCGGCGCCGACCATCCCCGTCCCGCCGTCCCCGGCGCCCACCGCGTGGATCCTGCCGTGGAGGAACGGGCGCAGGCCGCCCACGACCACGCCGAGGCCGAACGGGCTCGGCTGGAGGCCGAATTGGCGGCGCTACGCGAGCGCCGGGCCGCCGCGGAGAGCGAGGCGGGCGACGCCCCTGCCGACGAACTGGCCTCCCGCCTGGCCGCTTTGGAACGCGAGCACGCCGAGGCCCGCCGGGTGGCGGCAGGCGCGCACTCCGCCCGCGAGGAAATGGACCGCGCCGAGCGCGAGCATGCCCGGCGGCTGGACGAGCAGCGCGAGACGCAGGCCAGGGCAGCGGCGCGGCTCTCGCGGCGCGAGGCGCTGGACGGCGAACTCGCCGCGCTCGACGCCCAGGTGGCCGCGGCCCGGGGCGAGCACGGCAGCGTCGCCGAGCGCACGACCCGGCTGGAGTCGCTGGCGTCCGCGCTCTGCGAGGCGGCGGAGGCCGCGCGTGAACAGGCGTCGGCGGCCGACAGGCTCGCCGACGCGCAGCTGCGGCTGGCGGAAACCGCGCGCGAGGCGGGCTTCGCCGACCCGGGTCAGGCGGCCGAGGCGAGGCTGGACGAGACGCGCCGCCGCGAGCTGACCGCGCGCGTCCAGGAGTACGACAGGAGACGGGCGGCTGCGCAGGAGGTCGTCGCCGATCCGGCCGTGCGAGCCGCCGCTCAGCTGCCGCCCGCCGACCCGGCGGCCCGCCGGGGCGAACTGGACGCCGCCATCGAGCGGTTGCGCCGGGCGTCCGCCGCCGAGGCCGCCGCGGCCCAGCGCCGGGCCGAGCTGGACCGGCTCTCCGCGCAGGCGGCGCACCGGGCGGCCGGGACGGCGCCGCTGCGGGAGGAGCACGCCAGGCTGCGGCGGCTGGCGCAGCTCGCGGCGGGGACCTCCCAGGAGAACGAGCTGAAGATGCGCCTGGAGTCGTACGTGCTCGCCGCCCGGCTGGAGCAGGTCGCGGCAGCCGCGAGCGTGCGGCTGCGGCGCATGTCGTCCGGCCGCTACACGCTGGTGCACACCGACGCCAGGGGGCCGCGCCGGGTCAGGTCGGGGCTGGGCCTGCGAGTGGTCGACGCCTGGACCGGCACCGAGCGCGACACCGCGACGCTCTCCGGCGGCGAGACGTTCTTCGCCTCCCTGGCCCTCGCCCTCGGCCTCGCGGACGTGGTGACCGACGAGGCGGGAGCGGTGCGGCTCGACACGCTCTTCATCGACGAGGGCTTCGGCAGCCTCGACGACCAGACGCTGGACGAGGTGCTCGACGTGCTGGACTCGCTACGCGAACGCGACCGGGCGGTTGGCATCGTCAGCCATGTCTCCGACCTGCGCCACCGCATCCCCGTCCAGCTGGAGGTGATCAAGCACCGCCACGGCTCCTCGGTGCGCCACCGCACGGGCGCGGGTCACGCCGTCACCGGCAGCTGCTGAACCGCCCGGGCGGGCGCACGGCTCACCCCGAAGGCCCGCCTCGGTGGGCTCGTCACTGCGGCATGGCGGTCAGTTCGTACGCCCACAGCCCGTCGCGGTCGGCGACACGGGTGTATCCGGCGCGGGAGAGGACCGCCTGGGAGGGCGTGTTGGACGGCTCGGTGGTCGCCACGGCACGCCGCACCCCGGGCCTGCCCAGCGCCCAGCCGGACAGCAGCCGCAGGGCGTCGGTCGCCCACCCCGCGCCACGGGCCGACACCGACAGGTCGTAGCCGATCTCCACCTCACCGTCCAGCGGCGGGCCGTGGAAGCCGATGCCGCCCACCGCCACCTCGTCCTCGGCCCGCAGCACGCAGTAGACGCCCCACCCCGGAACGTAGGTGCCCGCGAGCACCGACTTCAGCACGATCCCGGCGGCGCCCACCGTCCCGTCACCAGGCAGGCCGTCGATCCAGCGCAGGCCCGCGGTCTCGCCGTCCGCGATCCGGGCCGCGTCCCGCGGCAGCACCTCCCACAGGACGACCCGCCCCTCGCGCAGCACCGTCCGCTCCGCCTCGTACGCATCCACCACGAAACACCCCCGTTTCCCCACCGCTGTTCAGACCCGCACCCGCCGCCCTGTCCGGCCGGGCACGGCGGCGGTCCACCGGATCGCGCCGCCGGGCCCGGCCGCGCGGTCACAGCCGCGACAACTCGTCGACCAGGTCGTCGAGACCCAGCGAGCCCTGCGAGAGGGCGGCCATGTGCCAGGCCTTCAGGTCGAAGTCCGCGCCGTGTGCCGCGCGGGCCGCCTCCCGGCCGGTGAGCCAGGCGCGTTCGCCCAGTTTGTAGCCGATCGCCTGACCCGGCATGCCCAAATAGCGGACCAGCTCGCTGTCCAGGAAGTCCGCCGGACGGCCGCTGTGCAGGCCGAAGAACTCGCGGGCCAGCTCCGGCGTCCACCGCTCACCGCCGGAACGGAACCCCGAGTCCTCGGGGATCGGCAGCTCCAGGTGCATGCCGATGTCGATGATGACCCGTACCGCGCGCATCATCTGCGCGTCCAGGTAACCCAGTCGCTGCCCGGGATCGGTCAGGAAGCCCAGCTCGTCCATGAGCCGCTCCGCGTACAGGGCCCAGCCCTCGAGGTTCGCGCTGACCGCGCCCAGCGACGCCTGGTAGCGCGAGAGCCGGTCGGCGACGAACACCCACTGCGCGAGTTGCAGATGGTGGCCCGGCACGCCCTCGTGGTACCAGGTGCTGACCAGGTCGTAGGTGGGGAAGCGGTCGCGGCCCAGCGTCGGCAGCCAGGTGCGGCCCGGGCGGGAGAAGTCCAGCGACGGCGCGGTGTAGTACGGCGCCGCGGCGCTGCCCGCGGGCGCGATCCGCGACTCCACTCGGCGCACCTGCTCGGCCAGGTCGAAGTGGGTGCCGTCCAGCTTGGTGATCGCCTCGTCCATCAGCCCCTGGAGCCAGTCGCGCACGGCGTCCACGCCGTCGACGGCCGGGCCCGCCTCCTCCAGGTAGGCCATCGCCTCCAGCGGCGTGGACCCGGGCAGCACCTTCTCCGCCTCGGCGCGCATCTCCGCGTCGATGCGGTGGAACTCCTGCCAGCCCCACGCGTACGCCTCGTCCAGGTCGAGGTCGGCGCCGGTCCACTCGCGCACCCAGCGCGCGTACCGCTCGCGGCCCACCGCGTCCGGGGCACCCGCGACCGCGGGGGCGTAGCTGTCGCGCAGCCAGTCCCGCAGGTCGCGGATGGCCCCGTTGGCCTCGGCGGCGGCCCCGTCCAGCTCCGTGCGCAGCGCCTCGGGGCCGTCCGCCACCAGGTCGGCGTACCAGCCGCGTCCCTCCAGCCACTGGCCGAACTGCTCGACGACGGTGGCGACCTGGCGCGGCCCCGCGAGCAGGCCGCGTTCGACACCCGCCTCCAGCGAGGCGCGGTAACCGGCCATCGCTCCGGGGACGTTGCGCAGCCGCCCGGCGATCACCGCCCAGTCGGCGTCGGTGGCGGTCGGCATCAAGGTGAACGACTCGCGCACCGCGTGGGCGGGGGAGTGCAGGTTGCTGACCGCGCGCAGTCCCTCCCCCGCCTCGTGCACGGCGAGCGAGGCGGTCAGGCGCTCACGCAGCAGCCTGCCGCAGCGTCGCTCGGCGTCGTCGCTCACGGCCGGTGCGCCGGGGCCCGCGGCCTCGGCGGCGTCCAGCTCGGCCAGGGTGCGCCGGGCGAGGTCGGCGACGGCTTCCAGGCCTTCGGGGGAGTAGTCGGGCAGGCGGTGGTCGTCGGTGCCCAGGCCCAGGTAGAGACCGGTGACCGGGTCCAGCTCGGCCAGGGCGTCGACGTAGCGGTCGGCGATGGCCCTCGGAAGCGCCGCGCCAGGAGCGCTCTCGGCGCTGTCAGGAGCATCAGGTGTGTCGGACATGAAAGCCATCCTGGTACGCCGGTGGGCCTCCCGTCGATCACTTTGGCGTTGATCAGGCGGCATCGATGACCCGGTCGGCGGGCGGGAAGAGGCCCGCTGCCCCAAGCGGAGTTCCGCAGTCCGGTGTTGAGGGCCGTCGCGGCCCGTGCGGCGCGGGCCCGGCGGTCAGCGTTCGCGGGTCGCGCGGTCGCCCGGACGCGCCGGTGCGGACGCGTCCCGGTCGCGCAGTGCCGCTGTGATCACCAGCGTGCCGTCCTCGACCTGGAAGTCCAGCGCCAGTCCGAGCCCGCGCATCGCGGCGACCATCGGGGTGTTGGCGGCCTTGGTCACCGCGTACACGGCACCGGCCCCGCCCTCGCGGGCCAGGGCGACCAGCCGCCGCAGCAGTTCGGCCCCGATGCCGCGGCCCTGCCACTCGTCCTCGACCAGTAGCGCCACCTCCGTCTCGTCGCCGTCCCACAGCAGGTGGCCGAGGGCGACCAGCCGCCCGGAGGCGGTCTCCACGGCGAGGGTGCGGCCGTGACGGGGACTGAGCAGATGCGCGAGGTAGCGTTCCGCGTCGCCCACGGGGCCGTGGTAGCGGCGGGTCAACGTGGTGGAGGAGCAGCGGTCGTGCATGGCGCGGGCGGCGGCCAGATCGCCGGGACCCGCTCGGCGCACGGTGATCTCGTTGCCCTCCGGCAGCGTCAGCACCTCACGGCGGCGCGGCACCCTGGGGCCGAGCCGTGCGTCCAGCTCGACCAGCGCCCGGGCCCGCGCGAACTCGGTCGGCGTGAAGGGCAGGTAGGGCCGCTCGACCACGACGGTGCCGCCGGACGGGTCGCGCAGCCGCAGCGAGAACGGCGTCAGCTCGCCCTCCGCGGGCGGCACCTTCCCGGGCTCGGCGGGCAGCGACCGTATCGTGCAGCGGCCCAGCAACTGGCGCAGTGCGAGCGGGAGTTCCGCCGCGTCGAGGGCGGTGCGGGTGGCGAGGGTGAGGACCCGGGTGGGGGTGTCCACCAGATCGTGGGCGTCGGCCCGCTCCAGCCAGGTGTCCCGGCCGCCCGCGGCGCCGACCGCGCGGGTGATCTCCTGGGCCGGCACCGCGGCGGGCACACGGATCAGGAACTCGTCGACGGTGCCGTCCGAGAGCGGGTGGGTCTGGAGGGTGAGGATGTCCACGTGCCGTTGGGCCAGCGCGTCGCAGAGCCTGGCGAGGCTGCCGGGCGTGTCGCGCACGGTGGTGCGCAGCCGCCACAGGGTCGTTCCACCGAGCACTCTGCTTACGGCGTCCGGCTCCTCGTGAGCGGCGGCGACGGGCAGGTCGGTGCCGGTGTCACCGGGCAGGCCCGTGGCGGTCGTGCCCGGCGGATCGGCGGGCGGCGGCGAATGGCCGTGGCGGCGTGCCCACCATGTGTGGAAGCCGGCGACGGACAGCAGCAGGACCGCGGAGACGGTGAGCAGCGCGGGGCCGCCCGGCCCGTGGGCCATGAGGTTCGCCGCGAGGTCGGCGGCGGCGACCGCGGTGAACACCGCCGCAAGTTCGACCGCTTCGCGCCGCCAGTGGTGCGCGGCGTGCCGGATGCGGCGGCGGCCGGTGGCCGTCGGGTGCGGGAATCGTGTCATGGGGCCCACCCTGCCCAAAACGTGTTGCGTGATCACGAAGGTTTCGTGACCGATGGGTTAAGCGGGGCACTTGTGGGATGGTTGCTCTTTTCCGTACCGTTCCCCCGGTTCTGCCGGGCGCCCGCCGAACCCGCCGGTGCGGGGCGGGAGTCGCGCACCGGAGCGGACGGCGACGAGGGGGACGTCGTCGCGTCGGCCGCCCGTGCGATGGTCGTCCCGTACCGCCGGACCTACGTCTTCCGCGGTGGCCGCCGCGGCGGGGAGAGCCCACGACCACCGGTCAGCGGGCGGCGTCCAGAATGACGCGGGCGACCAGCTGGGGGTCGTCGTTCATCGGCACGTGGCCACATCCCGGCAGCCGCACCAGCCGGGCGTGCGGGACCATCCGCTTCAGGCGCACGCCCTGCCGCCGCGGGAGCAGGCGGTCCCGGGTGCCCCAGGCCACCGTCACCGGCACCCGCGGCGGCACGGCTCCGGTGAAGGGCCGCTGCCCGCGGGCCGCGGCGAGCGTCGCCTCGAACCCGGTCGCCTCGCGCAGCGCCCGGGTCTCGGCCACCACCGCCTCCGGGGCCCTGCGGCCCGGGCGGGCGTAGACGCTGCCGACCAGGGCCGCCCGGCCCGCGCCGCTGCGGGCGAGCCGCTCCACGGCGGCGGGCGGCACCAACTGGGCGCCGCGCCGCATCGCCGACAGCACGGCGGACGCGTACCACCACTCGGCGTCGTTCCAGAAGCCGCCGGGGGAGAGCGCCGCGATGCCCCTGGCCCGTCCGGCGCGGGCGAGGTGCAGCGCGATCAGCCCGCCGAGCGAGTTGCCCGCAACGAAGGGCTGTTCGACGCCCAGCGCGTCGAACAGCGCACCGAGGACCGTGACCGCGCCGTCCATGGTGTACGGCACCGCATCGGGCTGCGCGGGGGAGGCGCCGAAGCCGGGCAGGTCGACCGCGAACACCTCGTGCCGCGCGGCCAGTTCGGCCATCACCGGGTGCCAGGCCTGGCGGTGATGCCCGATGCCGTGCAGCAGGACGAGCGGACTGCCGGCGCCGTGCCGTTCGTACGCCACCGTGAGCGCGGGAAGTCCCGCCGGGGTGACCTCGGCGTAGGAGGTGGGGGTGTCGCCGAGAAAGGCTGCGGCCGTACTCGTCATGCGCTGCTCCAGACAGGGTGCGTCGAGCACTGCGGGCTCGGTGGCGCGTGCGTGCGGACAGTGTCCGGCAGATCGTCCGCGGCGGGAACAGTGCGTCGTCCGCGTCCGCAGCGGCGTGCGGCAGGCCGGGTCCGGTTCGACACCCACATGGACGGTACCTCCCCTTTCGCGAACATCACATGAACGCTGTACGTGGTCGCTCGCCTGCGCGGCGTAAGGAATCGATGATTGGTCTTGACCAAGGAGAGGGGCCGTCCTATGGTCCCCTAGTAGTGAAACAACCCTTAATAAATAAGGGTGGATAAAGGCCCGGTACACGCCGACCGTGGAGGACAGGGTGGGGACCACGCAGCTTGAGGCGGCGCAGGAACCGAAGTACTGGCACCTGAGGACAGTCCTGGCGGACGCGCTGGACTCGGAGTTCACGGTGGGCGAAGTACTGCCCAACGAGCGGGACCTGGCGGCCCGCTTCGGCGTCGCCCGCGCCACGCTCCGCCAGGCGCTGGAGCAACTGGAGTTGGAAGGCCGCCTGCAGCGCCGTCGTGGCGTCGGCACCACGGTCGCGCCGCCGCGCATCGGCGTGGCGGTCGGCCCCACGCACGGCAGCTGGCCCGGTGCGGCCAACGACGCCTGGCGCACGATCGGGTGCGTCGAGGCCCCCGCCCCCGCCGCGGTGGCGAGCCTGCTGAAGGAGGGGCGCCCCGCCCACTCCCCGGCGGACATGGTGCACACCGTCCGCCGGGTGCGGATGTCACACGGCCAGCCGGTCGCCACCGAACTGCTCTACGTCCCGCGCGACAGCGTGCCCGGCCTGCCCGAGTTGCTGCCGCCGGCGGCGCACCCCCGGGCCGTGCTGCGGGAGTTGCACCGGCTGGAGCTGCAGGGCGAGGACCGCACCGTCGAGCTGGGCTCGGCGCGCGCCGAGGACGCCAAGCAGCTGGAACGGCTGCCCGGCGCCCCGGTACTCGTCGTCACCACGCGGTACGTCACCGGTGGCCGGGTCGGCGCGGTCGCCGTCGCCACCTACCGTGCCGACACCTGCCGCCTCACCTTCGGCGACACGGGTGCGGTGGAGATCACGCACCACGACAACGACGAGCGGCAGCAGGCCTCCTGACGAAGCACCGGATGGCGCAGGTGAGTTGACGAGGCGTCAGGAAAACGTCGGGGGCGAGACGTCAGGACCGGGCCGCGGCGGCCGGGTCGACCGCGAAGAGCTGTTCCTCCACGTGGTCGAGGGCGAGCCGCAGCGCCCCGGTCGCCACGACCTCCTCGCCCAGCGCGGACAGCACGACCCGCGGCGGCCGCAGGCAGTAACGTGCCAACTCCTCCCGCAGCGGCTCCACCACGCCGTCCATCCCGGTCGCCCAGCCGCCCAGCACGACGAGTTCGGGGTCGAGGGCGAGGGCGAGCGCGGCCACGTCGTGCACCAGCCGCCGCATGAAGCGCCGCACGGCCTCCCGCGCCCGCTCGTCGCCGTCCTCGGCCAGCGCGAACACCCGGGTCACCGCGGGCTCGTCCAGCGGGTCGAGCGGCGTGTCCGTGGTGGACAGCAGCCGCTCCGGCGTCGCCTCACGACCCAGCAGGTGCAGCGCGCCGATCTCACCCGCCGCGCCCCCGAACCCCCGGTGCAGCCGGCCGCCGATCAGCGAACCGGCGCCGGGGCTCAGCCCCGCCATCACGAACACCACGTCGTCGCTGCCCCGCGCGGCCCCCGACCAGTGCTCGGCGACCGCCGCGGCGTTGGCGTCGTTCTCCACCAGCACCGGGCAGCGGAACGACCGCCGCAGCCGCTCGCCGAGCCGCAGCCCCGTCCACCCGGGCATCGCCGTGCCCAGCGCCACGGTCCCGTCCGCCTCCACGATGCCGGGGCTGCCCACCCCGACCGCCCACAGCGTGCTACGGGCCACCCCGGCCTTGCGCAGCAGCTCGGCGACGGCGGAACGCGCCCGCTCCAGGCGCTCGTCGGCGTCCAGGGCCTCGTCCACCGGGTGGCCGTGCGAACCCAGCACCCGGCCGCCGAGGTCGGCGAGGATCACCCGCACCCGGTGCACACCGATCTCGACGCCCAGCAGGTGCCCCGCCTCCGCGTGGAAGCGGAAGCGGCGCGCGGGGCGGCCCTGGCGGCGCGTGTCGGCCGGTGAGCCGGGCGCCTCCACCACGAGCCCGGATTCCGCCAGCCCCTCGATGACGCCTTCGACGGTGGGCCGCGACAGGCCGGTGTCGTGCACCAGTTCGGTCAGGGTCCGCGGTTGCGCGTCGCGCAACACGTGCAGGACGACCGCCGAGTTGATCCTGCGGAGCAACGAGGGTTCCCCGCCGGTGAGCCGCACCAACGTCACGCCTCCTGACTGAGCGCGTACTTTCCGGACGCGTACGATCCGGTCCGACCGGTGCGCGTGTGGCCGGATCGTACCCGCACGCCCGCACCGCTGCGAGGGCGGCCGGTCCGCTCCCGACCCGCGTCGCCGCACCTCGCGCCACGAGCCATCCGTGTCGGGGGACGCGGGCCGGGGCCGGTGTCAGCCGTCCTCGGCCGCCAGACGCAGCCTGCGGAACTCCTCCGCGAGCGTGGCGGGCGTCCAGTGCGCGTTGAGGCCGCTGGGGTTGGGCAGCACCCAGATCCGGGTGTCGCCCAGCCGCCGTTCCTGAGGACCGACGCGCGCGCCGCGCTCGCCGAACGCCGTGCGGTACGCGGTGATGCCCGCGATCGCCAGCCAGCGCGGCCGGTGCAGCAGCACCCGGGCGGTTAGCAGCCTCCCGCCCTCCCGCAACTCCTCGTCGGACAGCTCGTCGGCCCGCGCGGTGGCCCGGGCGGCGACGTTGGTGATGCCCAGCCCGTACTCCAGCAGCCGCTCCTGCTCCGCGGGCGCCAGCCGCGTGGGCGTGAACCCGGAGGCGTGCAGCGCGGGCCAGAACCGGTTGCCCGGACGCGCGAAGTGGTGCCCGGTCGCCGCTGACAACAACCCCGGGTTGATTCCGCAGAACAGCACACGCAGCCCGCCCGCGATCACATCCGGAACGGTGCGGTCGCGGGCGGCCAGAAGCTCCTCGGGCGTCAGAGGATCGCCCCCGGCGCGTAGGCGGCCGCCCGCGGGTACCGCTCGGTGACCTCCTCGACCCGGCGCACGACGGCCGCCACCTGCTCGGATGCGGCCCCGGTGAACGACAGCCGGTCGGCCATCAGCCCGTCCAGCGCGGCCCGGTCCAGCGGGATCCGCTCGTCCTCGGCCAGCCGGTCCAGCAGCTCGTTGCGCTCTACGCCCTTCTCCCGCATCGCCAGCGCCGACGCGACCGCGTGCTCCTTGATCGCCTCGTGCGCCACCTCACGGCCCACTCCGGCCCGCACCGCGCCCATCAGCACCTTCGTCGTCGCCAGGAACGGCAGGTAGCGGTCCAGCTCCCGGGCGATCACCGCGGGGAACGCGCCGAACTCGTCGAGCACCGTCAGGAACGTCTCCAGCAGCCCGTCGAACGCGAAGAACGCGTCCGGCAACGCGACCCGGCGCACCACCGAGCAGGACACGTCGCCCTCGTTCCACTGGTCACCGGCCAGCTCCCCGGTCATCGACGCGTAACCGCGCAGGATGACGGCGAGGCCGTTGACCCGCTCGCAGGAGCGGGTGTTCATCTTGTGCGGCATCGCGGACGAGCCGACCTGGCCCGGCTTGAAGCCCTCGGTGACCAGTTCGTGGCCCGCCATCAGCCGGACCGTCTTGGCCAGCGACGACGGCGCCGCGGCCAGCTGCACCAGCGTGCTCACCACGTCGTAGTCGAGCGAGCGGGGATAGACCTGACCGACCGAGGTGAACGCCCTCGCGAAGCCGAGGTGCTCCGCGATCCGGTGCTCCAGCTCACCCAGTTTCGCCGCGTCCCCGCCGAGCAGGTCCAGCATGTCCTGCGCCGTGCCGACCGGGCCCTTGATGCCGCGCAGCGGGTAGCGGGACAGCAGGTTCTCGACCCGCTCGAACGCCACCAGCAGCTCGTCCGCGGCGGTCGCGAAGCGCTTGCCGAGCGTGGTGGCCTGCGCCGCCACGTTGTGCGAACGGCCCGCCATCACCAGCTCGGCGTGCTCGGCCGCCAGCTTCGCCAGCCGCGCCAGCACCGCCACCGTGCGGTCCCTGGCAAGCTCGAGGGAGAGCCGGATCTGCAGCTGCTCGACGTTCTCGGTCAGGTCGCGCGAGGTCATGCCCTTGTGGACCTGCTCGTGGCCCGCCAGGGCGTTGAACTCCTCGATGCGGGCCTTCACATCGTGGCGGGTGACCTTCTCGCGCTCGGCGATCGACGCCAGGTCGACCTGCTCCACCACGCGCTCGTAGTCCGCCAGCGCCTGCTCCGGCACCTCGATGCCCAGGTCCTTCTGGGCCCGCAGCACGGCGAGCCACAGACGGCGTTCCAGGATCACCTTCTGCTCGGGGGACCAGATGGTGGCGAGTTCGGCCGAGGCGTAGCGGCCGGCCAGGACGTTCGGGATGCGCGGCTTGGAGGTCACGTCTGCGAAGTCTACTGGGCCCGCGCCGGGCGTCCGCCCAGGCCAGCGCCCCGCCCCCGGCGGCCGGAGCGGCTACGGCTCGAGCGGCAGCAGCTCGGGCCGCTTGGCCGGCCTGCCGTCCCCGGAGGAACGGCCGGTCAGCCGCCTGCCGATCCACGGCAGCAGATGCTCCCGCGTGAAGCGCAGGTCGGCGCCGCGCCGTGCCACCCAGCCCGGCGGTACGAACGGCGGCAACGGCGCCCGCCAGTCCGCCTGCTCCGGCAGCCCGATCGCCTGCCCGACCGCCTCGGCGACCCGCAGGTGGCCTTCGGCGTTGAGGTGCAGCCGGTCCGCTGCCCACATGCGGGGGTCGCCCAGCACGGGGGCGCCGAACAGGTCGACCACCACCGCGCCGTGCCGCTCGGCCAGCGCGTCGATGTGCTCGTACAGCCGCGTCATCCTGGGCAGGAATCGCGTGGCCACCGGGCCCCGCCGGGCCGGGCTGCGCATCAGCACCAGCTGCCGGCAACTGGGCGCCAGCCGCACCACCGCCTCCTCCAGCCGTGCGCACACCTCCTCGACGTCGCACTTCGGCCGCAGGACGTCGTTCAGCCCGCCGACCAGCGTGACGAGGTCCGCCCCCATCGCCGCCGCGGTCTCGGTCTGCTCGTCGACGATCTGCCGGATGAGCTTGCCCCGGACCGCCAGGTTCGCGTACCGGAAACCGGGCGTGGCGGTGGCCAGGCGGGCGGCGAGCAGGTCCGCCCACCCGCGGTACGCGCCGTCCGGCAGCTCGTCGGACATGCCCTCGGTGAACGAGTCGCCCACCGCGGCGAAGCTGGTGAAGGCGGGGAGTGAGGTGTCTATCGGCATGGCAGACCGATCCTAACCGCAGCGCGTTCACGGCTTCGGGGGGCGTTCGAGGGCGGGGGCGAGCGGGGCCCGGGTGACCGTGGCCGCTCCTCGCGGGGCCCGCATGGCGTGCGGCTCGCGGGGTCGCACGGTGTACGCCGGTGGCGGCCGATCACCACACCCGGGGTATCAGGCGCGCCGTGGTCGCCGCGTACGACGTGTAGGCCTCGCCCAGCGACTCGGTGAGCATGCGTTCCTCCACTCGTATCCGGTAGCCCAGCGCCACCAGCGCGCAAGCGACCAGCAGCAACCAGGCGGCGACATTGCCGGACATCAGGGCAAGAGTGAGACCACCCAGCAGCATGCCGCTGTACGCGGGGTGGCGCACCCAGCGGTAGGGGCCGGAGCGGACCACCTGGTGGTCGTCCTGGATGTGCACCGTGCCCCGGAAGAAGCGGCCGAGGGCGACGATGGCCCACAACCGCAGGACTATGCCCGCCCAGGCCACCAGCAGGACGACCAGCCGGACCCCGGCCGACCCGGTCGGGTACGACAGACCGGGCACCGCGTGGGCGACCGGGCCTGCCAGCCGGCTGCCGCCACCTATCATCACCACGAAGAGCAGCAGACTCGGCCATTCCATTCGCTCTGTCCGTCGGCTGCGGGCCAACTGGCGGGCCTGTAAACCGATTTCGGCCGCGGCCCAGACCCAGAGCGTCCACGTGATCATCACACCCAGCGCGTGTGCCATGACGTCGCCTCCCATCCATGGGCGCCGACCGCCGCTGGTCGGTGCCGTCCGATGCGTTCCCGTGGCACGACCATGGCATTGGACCGGGAGGAGCGGTTCCACCCACGGGTGGAGATGAGGGTGGAGACCGCCGGGGACGGGGCCGCTGGCTTCTCCACCCAGGGAGGGAGCGGGGTCCGCTCGGCCAGGAGGAAACGGGCTGCGCTCGGCCCGGGAGGGGGCGGGGCTCGCTTGGCCCGGGAAAGGCGGAGGGGGACCGCGTGGCGCGGCGGAGGCGGTCCGCTCGGCCCGGGGGGGGAGGACCGGGTCTGCTCTACCCGGAGAGGACGGCCCACCCGGCCCAGGCGGAGGAGGCTGGCTACACGGCTCGGAGAGAGAGCGGGCCTGATTGGCTTGGGAAGGGAGCGCGGTCTGCTCGGCTCGGGACCCCTCGGACCGAGAAGAGGAAGCGGTCCGCTCGGCCCGGGGAGACAACCGGGCCCGCTCGGCCCGCGTTGGGGCGGGTTCTGCTCCCGCCCGGGCAGGAGTGGGGCCCCGTCCCCTTTCCCTCCCAGGTGGCAGCGGCACGCGGGGTGGTCCGCGAGCCGGTCTGTGGAGTGGGCTGCGAGGTAGGGCGCGGAGCCTCCGGCCGGGCCTACCCCTCCTCCGCTTCCTCCTCGCGCAGCCGGGCGATCACCGGGGCCATCGCCTCCATCGAGGGCTCCAGCACCGTGTAGTAGGAGAAGCCGAAACGCTCGCGGTGGGACCGCAGTTGGTCGACGATCGCTTCCACGCTTCCGTGCAGGAGCGTGGGGACCCGCAGCAGCTGGTCCTCCGTCAGATGCGGTGCGTACGGGCGCAGGCCCTCGATCGCTTCCGCGCGGTCGTCCGTCACCACGACCCGTTGGACGAGGATGTTGAGTTCGGGCATTTGCGTGCGGTCGCCGGCGAAGTCGAGGCAGGCACCGACACGTTCCTCTAGGCGGTCCGCGTCCAGCAGGCGCAGGCCACCGTCCGGTGCGCCCTCGACGTGCTCCGCGCCCGCGAACGCGGCGATGTCCGCGTGCCGTGCGGCCATCCGCAGCACCCGGTCCCCGTTGCCGCCGAGCAGCAGCGGAGGGTGCGGCTTCTGTTCCGGACGGGGGGTGTGCGCCGGGTCGCCGAGCAGCCGGTGCACCTCCTTCACCGTGCGCTCCAGGTGGTCCACCCGGCTGCCTCGGGTGCCGAACGGCAGCCCCGCGTCGTCGAATTCGGAGCGCACGTAGCCCGTACCGAGCCCCAGCTCCAGCCGGCCCGCGGTGAGCCGGTCCGTGGTCGCCACCTCGCGGGCCAGCAGCGCCGGGTTCCAGAAGCCGACGTTGAGGACGAACGTGCCGACCCTCGGGCGCGTGGTGGCCTGTGCGGCGGCCACGAGCGAGGGGAACGGCGCGGGCCAGCCCAGATGGTCCGGGACCAGCAGCACGTCATATCCCAGGGACTCGGCGTACTGGCACTTCGTCGCCCACTCCTGCCCGGATGCCGCTTCGAGGAAGTTGACCCCGAACCTGAACCGCCGCGCCATGTGTGTCCCTCCCGGTGCCATTCGTTGTTCGCCCGACTTCCGGTCCGTCCACCGGTCGTCCCCGTGGCGTCCGGCGGAGGAGATCGCACGCCAGGGGCAATTGTCAGTGGCGTGCGATAGACAGGTACCCAGTTGGGGCGTGCACGACCACGCGAGAACGGTCGAAGTGGCGCGCGCTCGCGTGACCGCGCCCTGGCCGTGGGGCACCTGCCGAGCGAACGCGGGTGTGCGAACAACGAGGTATGCCGGGGGTGAAGGACGATGGACATGACGGTGCCTCAGGACGCCCGTGTCTGGTTGGCGGCGAGGTTCGGTCCCTCGGCGCGGGAGTGGTGCGACGCGTTGCCGGAGCGCGTCGCCCTGCTGGCCGGGCGCTGGTCGCTGGCCCTGGGCGAGCAGTCGGGCGGTGGTACGTCCCGGGTCGTGCGCTGCCGCCTCGGGGACGGTACGAGCGCGTATCTCAAGCTGACCCCCGATCCTGACGTCGCCCGGCAGGAGGCGGAGGCGCTGCGCCTGTGGGATGGCGGTGGCCGCACGCCACGCCTGCTCGACGCCGCCCCGGCCGAGGGCGCCCTGCTGATGGCGGCGGTCGACAGCGCGGACGGCCGCGCCGCACGCACGCTGGCGGGGATCCTGGGCGAGGAGGCGGACGGTGACGGCGGGCCCGGAGACCGGACGGACGAGTGGATGAAGGACGTGGCCGCGCTGCTGGCGTCGTTGCGTGGGCGGACCCCGGGGGCGGGGACAGGGCTGCCGTCGCTCACCGAGCGGATCGGCTTCCTCTTCGAGCTGACCGCACGCCGGATCGACACGGCGCGGGCGACCGCGGCAGCGACAGCGGCGGCAGCAACCGCTGACGCGCAGGGGATGGCGCCGACGGAGGCGGCTCATGACACCGACCGGGGCGGCCAGGCGGTGACGCCGGAACTGGTCGAGGGCTGCCGACGCGCCGCGCTCGCGCTGGCCCGGTCGGGGCCCGCGTTCCTCGTTCACGGCGACCTGCATCCCGGCAACGTGCTCGACCCGGGCGGTGGTGCCGGGCTGGTCGCCATCGACCCGCGACCGTGCGTCGGCGATCCCGACTTCGACGTCGTGGACTGGGCGCTGGCCGGGGCGACCAGTGAGACCGCCGTGGACGACCGAATACGGCGGCTCGCAGACCTGGTGCCAGGGCTCGACGAGGCGCGAGTACGCGGCTGGTGCCGGGCTACCGCGGTGATCATCGCCGGTCCCCGGGCAGCTCGTGGTGCCCGCGATCCGCACACCCGGCTGCTGTTGGACCTCGCCGCCCTTGCCGATGCTAGCTGATGAGCGCTAGCTTGATGAGCATGGCCAAGACACAGTTGAACGTGCGGGTCGACGAGACGACTGCGCAGGCGGCCCGGGCCCGTGCCGGCGAGCGCGGGATCAGCGTCAACCGCTACATCGAGGAACTGGTCCGTGAGGACCAGGCGGAGAGCGGCCGGACGTTCGTCGAGGCTGCCGCCGACTTCATGAAGCAGTACGAGTCGGTGTTCGCCGAGGAGTTCGGCACCGAGCGTACGGAGCGCGCCGAGCGCCGCCCGAACGCGTTCCCCGACGCGGCGGACCCGGACGCCCCGGGTGGCCAGGACGGGGCGAAGCGGTCGCGCGGCGCCGGTGGGACGGCCTCGGGCGGTACCTCCGCGTGACGTTGCGCATCGACCTCGCCTGGTTGCTGATGATCGCGGAGCACAACATCCCGGGAGATCCCCAGGTCACCGACTGGGGTGCGCTGGTCGCCGCGGTGGCACGGCACGACGCCGAGATCTTCGACACGCCCATCTACCCCGACCCGCGCCTGCGGGCCGCGTCGCTGCTCCAACTTCTGGTGCATGTGCCGGCGTTGGAGCGGTCCAACGCGATGTTCGCCTGCGCGGTCGCTTATGGCTACCTGGTCGCCAGCGGAATGAAGGTGGTCACCTCGCCGGAGCAGGTGCGCGACCTGGCGCGGCTGGTCAAGGGCGGCACGGCGAACCTCGACC
Source organism: Streptomyces sp. ICBB 8177 (assembly GCF_003144095.1). GTDB lineage: Bacteria > Actinomycetota > Actinomycetes > Streptomycetales > Streptomycetaceae > Streptantibioticus_D. The sequence goes on from NZ_NSKH01000018.1 coordinate 458,499, forward strand.
GCATCGCGGACGAACTGCGCGGCTGGACGGGCGGCAGCCAGAGCCAGGAGGCTTAGGAGCCTCCCATTCCCGCGCCCATCCCACCGTCCCGGGGTGCCAATCCCGTTCCCGTAGCCGCACATCGCGGGCGGGAGCGGGAGCCAGCGCCGCGCCCGCCGAGGTCGCCGCCCGCCGCTCGCGTGCCGCCGCCCCGCCCCTGCCTGCCCCCTCCGGCCGCTGAGAACCGCGCCCGACGCGTCTTCGCCCGCCGCCGAGAACCGCCCCCGACGGGCCTTCGCCCGCCCCGCCCCTCCACCGGTCCCGCGCTACCCCTCCGCCGAGACCTCCGCCTCCAGGGCGAACGCCTTCGCGTCCCAGCGCCCCTCCAGCGAGGGAGCCAGCCAGTTGCCCGCCGCGCGGCGGAAGGCGTCCGGGGGCAGCGCGCCCGCCCCCTGCGGCACCGCGCCCAGCAATGGCAGGCCGGTGACCGCGGGCAGGTCCGCCACGTTGCAGCGCTCGGCCAGGCCAGGGCGGTCGGGCCAGCTGCCGATCAGCATGCCGAGGCAGTCGAGCCCCCGGCGCCGCAGCTCTCGCGCGGTCAGTTCGCTGACGTTGAGCGTGCCGAGACCTGCCGTCGTCACGACGAGCAGCGGCGCGCCCATCAGCGCCGCGGCGTCGGCGAGCGTGGCGCCCTCGTCGTCGAGCCGGACCAGCAGCCCGCCCGCGCCCTCGACGAGCACGAGGTCGTGTTCCGCGGCGAGCTTGCCCGCGGCTTCCGCGATCCGCTCCGGCCGGACCGGGGCGAGCCCGGCGCGCCGCGCGGCCGTGCCGGGCGCCAACGGCTCGGGGAAGCGGGCGAGTTCCGCCGGTGTCACCGCACCGGCGAGCCGGGCCACCTCGGCGACGTCACCGGGCTCATCGAGGGCGACCCCGGTCTGCGCGGGCTTGAGCACGGCGACGTTTCGGCCGGCGCCCAGGGCCGTCGCCGCGAGCGCGGCGGTGACCACGGTCTTGCCGATCTCGGTCCCGGTCCCCGTGACGACGATCACCGGCATGTGGCGGCCTCCCGCTCCTCGTTCTCCGTGTTCTCAGAGTGCTCAGGGTTCCCGATGCCCTGGCGCGCGAGCCAGGCCCCCTGCCTCCGTGCCGCCCAGGCGGCGAGTGTCCCGTCCATCGCTCACGCCACCCGCGCCGCGGCCAGCACGCCCGCGCAGACTCGCGCCACGTCGTCGTCACCGGTGACGTAGGGCGGCATCGTGTAGATCAGGTCGCGAAACGGGCGCAGCCACACGCCCGCCTGGACCGCCGCCCGGGTCGCCGCCGCCATGTCCACCTCGTGATCGAGCTGGACGACACCGATCGCGCCCAGCACGCGCACGTCCCGAACCCCCGCGATCCCCGTCGCAGGGGCCAGACCCGCGCGCAGTCCGGCCTCGATCCGCCGTACCTCGGCCGCCCAGTCCTGGCCCAGCAGCAGGTCGAGCGAGGCGGCGGCCACCGAGGCGGCCAGCGGGTTCGCCATGAACGTCGGGCCGTGGGCGAGCACCGGCACCTCGCCCTCGCTGATCCCCTCGGCGACCCGTGAGGTGCACAACGTCGCCGCCATCGTCAGGTAGCCGCCGGTCAGCGCCTTGCCGACGCACATCACGTCCGGCGCGACCCCGGCGTGTTCGGCCGCGAACAACTCGCCGGTGCGCCCGAAGCCGGTCGCGATCTCGTCGAACACCAGCAGGACGCCGTGCTCGTCGCACGCCTGGCGCAGCACCCGCAGGTAGCCGGGGGAGTGGAAGCGCATCCCGCCCGCGCCCTGCACCACCGGCTCCACGATCACGGCGGCCAACTCGTCGGCGTGCCGCGCGATCAGATCCCGCAGGTGTGCCTCGTACGACGGGTCGGGCGCGCCCTCGTACCCGCCGGGAGGGGCGTCGGCGAAGACCTGCTCGGGCAGGACCCCGGACCACAGGTGGTGCATGCCGCCGTCCGGGTCGCACACCGACATCGGCTGCCAGGTGTCACCGTGGTAGCCGCCGCGCCAGGTCAGCAGACGCCGCTTGGCGGGGCTGCCGGTGGAACGCCAGTACTGCAGGCACATCTTGACCGCGACCTCGACCGAGACCGATCCGGAGTCGCAGAGGAAGACGTGGCGCAGCGGCTCAGGGGAGATCTCGACCAGGCGGGTGGCGAGCCGGACGGCGGGCTCGTGGGTGAGCCCGCCGAACATCACGTGGCTCATCCGCTCCAACTGGCCGTGGGCCGCCTCGTTGAGCACCGGGTGGTTGTAGCCGTGGATCGCCGACCACCACGACGACATGCCGTCGACCAGCTCGGCCCGGCTCCCGTCCGGGTCCACGACGCGCAGCCGCACGCCGCTGGCCGACTCCACCAGCAGCGGTTCGGACCGGCCGGGCATGGGCCCGTACGGGTGCCACACGTGCTCCCGGTCGAGCTTGAGCAGATCGGCCGGGTCGTACGACTCAGGCATTGGGCGCGAGATCCGTCCCCGCGCCCCGGCGGCGCACCGCCACGAGGTCGGGCCGCCCCGCGGAAGCCTTCTCGGCGGCGTCAGCTCCGGACGCGGTGCCCTCACCGGCGGAAGCCGCGACCCGCTCCTGGTCGCCGCACGTCCCGCGACCGCCGCCGTGCGAGCCGCAGACGCCACCGTGCGAACCACCGTCCTCGGCGTGCGATCCGCAGACGCCACCGTCCTCGGCGTGCGCACCGCAACCGCCGCCCGCGTGCGCCCCGCAGCCGGAGGCCGCGTCCGTGCCGTTCACCCGGTGCTCGGGCAGGGTCGTGGTTCCCGTGCCCTCCACCTCGAAGCCGGCGTCCGCGATCATGTCCAGGTCCGCCTTGCCCGCCTGGCCCTCACTGGTCAGGTAGTCGCCCAGGAAGATCGAGTTGACCAGGTGCAGCGCCAGCGGCTGGAGGGTCCGCAGGTGGATCTCCCGCCCGCCCGCGAGCCGCACCTCCACGTCCGGGCAGACGAACCGGACCATCGCCAGGATCCGCAGGCAGCGCTGGGGGGTGAGGGACCACTTCTCGGCCAGCGGCGTTCCCTCGAACGGGATCAGGAAGTTGACCGGTACCGAGTCCGGGTCCATCTCGCGCAGCGCGAACACCACGTCGACCAGGTCGGCGTCCGACTCGCCCATGCCCGCGATCAGCCCCGAACACGCCGAAAGCCCGGCCGCCTGCGCCTGCTTGACGGTCTCGACGCGGTCGGAGAAGTCGTGCGTGGAACAGATGTCGCCGTAGGTCGCCTCGGAGGTGTTGAGGTTGTGGTTGTACGCGTCGGCGCCCGCCGCCCGCAGCCGGTCGGCCTGGCCGTCGGAGAGCAGACCGAGGCAGGCGCACACCTCGACGCCTTCGTTCTGCTCCTTGATCGCCTCGATGGTCTTCGAGACCCGGTCCACGTCCCGGTCCGTCGGGCCGCGGCCGCTCGCCACCAGGCAGACCCGCTTGGCGCCGCCCGCGACGCCCGCGCCCGCCGCGGCAGCCGCCTCGTCCGGCTTCAGCCAGGTGTACTTGAGGATGTCGGCCTTGGAGCCGAGCCGCTGCGAGCAGTACGAGCAGTCCTCGGGGCACAGCCCGGACTTCAGGTTGACCAGGTAGTTGAGCTTCACCCGCCGCCCGAACCACTGGCGGCGCACCCGGCCGGCGGCGGCCACCACGTCGAGCAGTTCGTCGTCGGAGGTGGCCAGCACGGCCAGCGCCTCGTCGCGGGTCGGCAGTTCGCGCCGCAGCCCCTTGTCCACCAGCGTCTTCAGCAGGTCCATGGCGCCGATCTTCGCGCAGTGCACCGGTCCCGGCCAATGGCGGACCGCACAACACCCGGCCGCGAAGGTGTGTGTATCACCACATGCCGTTGCCGGGGCGCGGGCGGTTAGGTTGCCGGACATGACCCTCGACCCGCGCCCCGACGACCGACCGACGCCCCGGGCGCCACGGTCACCCTCCTGCGCCCCGGCCGCCCGGGACCCGTTCGGCTGGATCGACGAACGCGCGCGGGCCCGCCGCCGCAACGGCCTGGTGCGCACCCTGCGCCCGCGCGCGGCCGACGCCGCGCCGCTGGACCTGGCGGGCAACGACTACCTCGGCCTGACCCGGCACCCCGAGGTCGTCCGGGCCGCCGCCGACGCCGCCCTGCGCTGGGGCGCGGGCTCGACCGGGTCGCGCCTGGTGACCGGCACCACCGCCCTGCACGCGGAACTGGAGGCGGAGCTCGCCGCGTTCTGCGGCTTCGAGTCCGCCCTGGTCTTCGCCAGCGGCTACGCGGCCAACCTCGCCGCGGTCACCGCGCTGAGCGCGCCCGGCGGCCTCATCGTCTCCGACGCGGGCAACCACGCGTCGCTGATCGACGGCTGCCGCCTGTCCCGGGCGACCACCGAGGTCGTCGCGCACCGCGACCCCGACACCGTACGCAAGGCCCTGGGCGGTCACGAGGGCCCCGCGATCGTCGTCACCGACTCGGTCTTCTCGGTGGACGGCGACGCCGCGCCGCTCGCCCGCCTCGCCCCGGTCTGCCGCGCGGCGGGCGCCGCCCTGCTGATCGACGACGCGCACGGGTTCGGGGTGCTCGGCGAGGGCGGCCGGGGGGCGGCCTACGCGGCGGGGCTGGCGGGCGCGCCGGACGTGGTCTGCACGGTCACCCTGTCGAAGGCGCTCGGCAGCCAGGGCGGCGCGGTGCTCGGACCGGCGAGGGTCGTCGAGCACCTGGTCAACGCCGCCCGCACGTTCATCTTCGACACCGGCCTCGCGCCCGCCGCCGCGGCCGGGGCGCTCGCCGCGCTGCGGGTGCTGCGGCGTGAGCCCGGGCGAGCGGGCCGGGCGCACGGTGTGGCGCGGGACTTGTACGACAGGCTGACCGGCGCGGGCCTGGACGCGGTCGCGCCGGACGCCTGCGTCCTGTCCGTGCCGGCGCCCGCGCCCGATGCGGCGCTGCGGTGGGCGGCGGACTGCCGCGACGAGGGGCTGGCCGTGGGCTGCTTCCGGCCGCCGTCCGTGCCGGACGGCATCTCCCGGCTGCGCCTGACCGCGCGCGCCGACCTCACGGACGAACAGATCGACCGGGCGGTGGAGGTGATCGTCCGCACGGCGCCGGAGGGGGCCCGCCGCTGAACTCGGACGTCCGGCGCCCCGGAGCGAGCCCGCCCCTGAGCGCCGGCACACTGCCAGAGGGCCGCGCCGCCCCGCCGCCCGCGGGGGCGCGCGCCGGTCGGGCACTGTGCCCTGTAATGCGCTCTTTCGTCGCAGAGTTCACTGCTTCGAGGGACAGATATGACCATGGCTTGGCGGACCTCACCGTTCGGCGGCAGCATGGATGCCACTCCGGCGGGAGCAGCCGACGACGGTTGTGCCGCTGACATATCCGCCGCGACCCCGGGCCGCGCGAGGAGATGCCGACCGCCGGAGGACCGGAGCCGGCGGAAAAGGAACAGCCTCGCCATGGCAGACCATCAGGTAGCAGCCGTCACCTTGCCGAGCGATCCCGCCTCGGTGCGCGTCGCCCGCGACTACGTGGCGGGAGTCCTCGGCCAGTGGGGCCTTCCCGAGCGGGCCCCCGCCGCGGACAGCGTGCGGCTGATCGTCTCCGAGCTCGTCACCAACGCCGTGCAGCACACCTTCGGCCGCTCGCCGACGTTCACCGTCGACCTGAGGCTCGAGCGCGGCGAGCGGCTGCGCATCGGCGTGACGGACAGTCATCCACGCTGGCCGCAGCGGCTCCCGGCGGCCGTGCAGCAGGACAACGGCCGCGGCATGGTCATCGTCAGGTCGCTGACCGCGGAGTGCGGCGGCCGGATGTCGGTGACGCCCACGGCGGACGGCGGCAAGACGGTGTGGGTCACGCTGCCGTGGACCGTGGAGAGCGCGGCGCCGGACCGCCCTTGCCGGGAGGCGGCCGGTCGCGCGGCCTCGTCGGTGCCGGCACCGGCCACCGCACGGGGCGTCGGGCTGCTCGGCAGATCACGCTGACACCGGCCGCTTCGAGCGTGCACCGGAACGTTTCTTCCGAGCGGGTCCGAGGTCCGCGAGCGGGTCCGAGGTCCGCGCCGAACCCCGGTGTTCGGACTCGGGGCGCCGGGGCCGGGGCCGCGGTCCGAGCACCCGGCCCCGGTCCCAGCCCGAGCACCCGGCCGCAGACCCGGACCCGCCCCGTCAGCTGACCCGCCCGTACCAGACGCTGCGGGTCCAGATGCGTTCCAGCCGGACCCGTGCCCCGGTGTGCGGCGCGTGCCAGATCTTGTCGTCACCCGCGTAGACGCCTACGTGGTAGACGTCGTCGCCGTAGTGGAAGAAGACCAGGTCGCCGGGGGCCCGTGACGAGGCGGGAATGTGCCGGGTGCCGTCGTACTGCTCGGCGGCGGTCCGCGGCAGCCTGCGTCCGGCCTGGCGGAACGCGTAGAGCGTCAGCCCCGAGCAGTCGAAGCGGTACGGCCCGGTCGCGCCGTACTGGTACGGGGACCCCCGCTTGGCCGCCGCGACGTGCAGGGCTTCCATGGCCACGGCCGCCGCGTTCGCGGGTGGCGCCATCCCGGGCGCCAGCAGGCTTCCGGCCAGGGCGGCCGCGGTCAGCACCGCTGTCGTCCCGGTAAGGGAAAGTGCCCTGGCCAGGCATGCGGTGGGAGATATCGGCGCACTCATCGCGCACTCCTTCGTCGACCGCCTGCGAAGGAGTGCCTGTCGGGTTCGGGCAGGCGAAGAATGCCCGGCCGCCGTGGCGGCTTCACCCCAAGGGGTCCTCACGTCCTTCGGACGGACCCCGTACTGCTCGGGTCCTCCGCTCCTGCCGGCTGTGGCGTCGACCTGGCCTCCGGGCGCCGGCAGGACTCGGCGTTCGCCCGGAGCGCCCCGCCCCTTCGGCGGGGGCTTGTCGTCCCAGGGATGATTACGCACAAACCGGAAAAATCTCTAACGCAAAACGCCGTGTTCGTGTCTCTTTGTGATCGAATACGCGCCATTGGTAGTGGTGAGCGCCTGATCGCGGCTTCGGACAACCGCTGCGCCGACCGGGTGACGAGGGCGTGCCCCGCCGGGCCCACGCGGTCCGATCGAGAGGGCCACGCGCCCGCGGGGGGCGCGGGAGTTCCGGCGAGGCGGGCGCGGGACGGGACGATCACGAACGCGATCACGGCGCAACGCATCGGCAGTGCGTGACGGTACCCTGCTCGCGGGCCCGGACCGACGGCGGGCGCCGCGACCTCACGGAGGGTGGGCGTCCCTCCGGTACGGCCGGTGCGCCGACCCGCTCGCGGAGCCGGTCGCTCCGCAGGCCCGTGGTCCACCCGCCAACGGGCCCGGTCTCCGCCGCCCAACCCCGTACGGCCCCGGAGCCCGGAGCCTGGCTCCCGCGTTCGCACCGCCGCCCCTCAGCCGCCGTCCCCCTCGCGTTTCAGCCGCCGTCCCCCTCGCGCTCGGGTGTCTCCCGGGGGATCGAGGGGAGCGACGTCCGGCGTTCGCCGTCCAGGACGCGCAGCGCCCGCACCAGCGTCTCCCGGTGCACCTCGGTCTCGCCGCGTTCGTGCATCAGAGTGAGCGCGTCCCTGAGTGAGGCGGCCTGGCCCACCAGCGCCTGGGCGGCGCGCAGTGCGGCGTACGTGTTCGTGGCGCGGGCCGGGTTGGCGCGGCCCAGCAGATCGGCGAGGGCGAGGTAACTGTCGATGAACTGGCCCTCGGCGCGGGTCAGCGCGGGCATGGGTGGCAGGTCGGGGAGCATGCCGCGATCACCGGTCCTCGGAGGCCGTGAAGGCCTCGCCGTTCCCGGCGACCCGGTCCACCAGCCCGTAGGCGATGGCCTGTTGGGCGTCGAACACGGTCGTGTGCTCCAGGTCCGCGTGAACGCGGGCGCGCGGATGTCCGGTGTAGCGGGCGAGCAGGGTCTCGAACCGGTCGCGCCTGCGGAGCAGTTCGGCGGCGTGCGCTTCCAGGTCGGACGCCCGCCCGTGCAACGGCTCGTCGTACGAGGGCTGTTGAAGGGTGATGCGGGCGCCGGGCAGGACGAGGCGCCTTCCCGGCGTGCCGGCGGCGAGGAGCAGTGCCGCCGCGGGGCCCGCCTGCCCCAGACAGACCGTGCGGATGCCGCAGGACAGATGGCGCATCGTGTCGTGGACCGCGGTCATGGCGCTGAACGAGCCGCCGGGCGAGTTGACGCACAACTGGATCTCGCGGTCCGGCGCGTCGTGGTCGAGCCGGAGCAACTGGGCGATCAGGACGTTCGCCGAGGTGTCGTCGACGGGTGCTCCGAGCATGACCACCCGCCGCGCCAGCAGATGGTCGTAGGGACCGTCACCCTGCGGCGGCAGCGTGCCGACACCGGCCCGTGGCCCCGGTGCTTCGTCGCGCTCCGGTCGTGCGGGGTCTCCGGGACGTCCTGGCATGGGCGGCACCTCCGTGGTCTCGGTCGGGACGCGGTCCCGCGTGGGCGAGCGCGCGGCCCCCGCGAATGAAGTCCCTTGCGAAAGCAGCCCTCGCGAAAGCGGCTTCCGTGCGGCGGCCTTCGCGGAAAGCGACTCTGTGAAAAATGTACAGGATGTACGGTCCGTTATGATGGTGAGCATGGCCCACGAAGTCCCCGTGACACAAGCCCGCGCCGAGCTGGCCGAGCTGATCAACCGCGTCGTCTACGGCGGTGAGCGGGTCGTCGTCACCCGGCACGGCAAGCCGCTTGTCGCCCTGGTCTCCGCCGCCGACCTGCGGCGACTCGAAGACGACGAACAGGCCGACGGCGGCCGGGTGATCAGTTCCGTCTCCACCGTGGGATCGGCCGCGTCCGCTCCCGGCGAACGTCCGCGTTTCGGCATCGCCGCCCACCACGCGCCGCCGTCCCCGGAGGCCTGACTCCCGCCGTCCCGCCCCGGGGGGACTCCGCGCGCCACGCCGGCCGGAGGCTTAACGCTCGTGAAACCAGGCGGACGCGGATGCGTAATCACCCTGCAAAAACCTGGGAACCAGCAGGTCAAGCGGGGCTGGGCCAGGCGTACCGTGCATGGTGCAGTCATCCGGACACCCGGTGTGCGCACCCCTCACGCGCCGGCTCCCGACCCCCGTTCGCTGCGGGCGGGCCGTGCCCGATGACCCATGGCCCGTGAGCGGGACCGGGCAGGACCGAGCAGAACGACGTGAGGTGGTACGCGTGCGACTGACCCCGCATGAACAGGAGCGTCTACTGATCCACGTGGCGGCGGACGTCGCCCGCAGACGCCAGGAACGCGGTGTGCGGCTCAACCACCCCGAGGCGGTCGCCCTCATCACCTCGCACGTCCTCGAAGGCGCCCGGGACGGCCGCACCGTCGCGGAGTTGATGTCCTCCGGCCGCAAGGTGCTCACCCGTGACGAGGTCATGGAGGGCATCCCGGAGATGCTGTCCGACGTCCAGGTGGAGGCGACCTTCCCGGACGGCACCAAGCTGGTCACCGTCCACGACCCGATCGGGTGAACCGGCGGTGATTCCCGGAGAGATCCTCCACGCCGACGAGCCGGTGGTCCTCAACGAGGGCCGCCCCGTGGTCAGGCTCACCGTGCTCAACGCCGCGGACCGGCCGGTGCAGGTCGGCTCGCACTACCACTTCGCCGAGGCCAACCCGGGCCTGGAGTTCGACCGCGAGGCCGCCCACGGTCTGCGGCTGTCGGTCGCCGCCGGCACCGCCGTGCGGTTCGAACCGGGCCTGCCGGTGGAGATCGAACTCGTGCCGATCGCGGGCGAGCGCGTGGTGGCCGGACTGCGCGGCGAGACCGGCGGCCCCCTCGACGGCTGAGCCCGGGCGCCACCGGGCTCGGCCCCGTTCGCCCGCCCGGGCCGCTGCGGCTTACGGCCGACGAGGCGAACGATCGCGTTCGCCATGCCGAACACCCCATCGGGACAAGGGAACTGACGATGGCTCAACTAACCCGTGCCGCCTACACGGACCTCTTCGGGCCGACCACCGGCGACCGCGTCCGGCTGGCCGACACCGACCTGCTGATCGAGATCGAACGCGACCTGTGCGGCGGGCCCGGACGGGCGGGCGACGAGGCGGTGTTCGGCGGCGGCAAGGTGATCCGCGAGTCGATGGGCCAGTCCCGGGTGACCCGTGCCCAGGGCGCCCCCGACACCGTGATCACCGGCGCGGTGGTCCTTGACCACTGGGGCGTGGTCAAGGCGGACGTCGGCATCCGCGACGGGCGGATCGCCGGCATCGGCAAGGCGGGCAACCCCGAGACGATGGACGGCGTGCACCCCCGGCTGGTGATCGGGCCTGAGACCGAGATCATCGCGGGCGGCGGTCTCATCCTCACCGCGGGCGCGGTCGACGCCCATGTGCACTTCATCTGCCCGCAGTTGGTGGACGAGGCCCTGGCGGCCGGGGTCACCACGCTGGTCGGCGGCGGGACCGGACCTGCCGAGGGCAGCAAGGCGACCACGATCACCCCGGGCGCCTGGCACCTGGCCCGCACCTTCGAGGCCCTGGAGTCCTCGCCGGTCAACGTCGGGCTGCTCGGCAAGGGAAACACCGTCAGCGTCGACTCGATGTACGACCAACTCCTCGCCGGAGTCGTCGGATTCAAGATCCATGAGGACTGGGGTGCCACCCCCGCCGCCATCGACGCGTGCCTCACGGTGTGCGCGGCGACCGGCGCGCAGGTGGCGATCCACACCGACACACTGAACGAGGCTGGCTTCGTCGAGGACACCCTCGCGGCCATCGCCGGACGCGGCATCCACGCCTACCACACCGAGGGCGCGGGCGGCGGGCACGCGCCCGACATCATCACCGTGGTGTCCCGGCCCAACGTGCTGCCCTCGTCGACCAACCCGACCCGACCGCACACCGCCAACACCGTCGACGAACACCTCGACATGCTGATGGTCTGCCATCACCTCAACCCCGCCGTGCCGGAGGACCTCGCCTTCGCCGAGTCCAGGATCCGGCCCTCGACCATCGCGGCCGAGGACGTGCTGCACGACCTCGGCGCCATCTCGATCATCTCCTCCGACTCCCAGGCGATGGGCCGGATCGGGGAGGTGGTGCTGCGCACCTGGCAGACCGCGCACGTGATGAAACGCCGCCGCGGCGCGCTGCCCGGCGACGGCCGGGCCGACAACCGGCGGGCCAGGCGCTACGTCGCGAAGTACACCATCAACCCGGCGATCGCCCAGGGCATGGACGCCGAGGTGGGATCGGTGGAGGCCGGCAAGCTCGCCGACCTCGTGCTGTGGGAACCGGCGTTCTTCGGCGTCAAACCGCACCTCGTGATCAAGGGCGGCCAGGTGGCGTACGCGCAGGTCGGCGATGCCAACGCCTCCATTCCCACGCCTCAGCCCGTCCTCCCACGGCCGATGTTCGGCGCCACGGGACGCGCGCCCGCGGCCAACTCGCTCAACTTCGTCACCCCGACCGCGCTGGACGACGGGCTCACTGAGCGGCTGGGCCTGGGCAAGCGGTTCGCGGCCATCCGCGACACCCGCCCGGTCACCAAGGCCGACATGCGGGAGAACGACGCCATGCCCAGGGTGGAGGTCGACCCCGACACCTTCACCGTGCGGATCGACGGCGACGCGGTGGAACCCGATCCGGCCACCGAACTGCCCATGGCACAGCGCTACTTCCTCTTCTGATGGCGACCGCCCCGGGCGCGTCCGCCGCGCTCCTCGTGCTCGCCGACGGCCGCTTCCCGGCCGGGGGCCACGCCCACTCCGGTGGCGTGGAGGCCGCGGTGCGTGCCGGACGGCTCCATGACGCCGCCGCGCTGGAACGGTTCTGCCGCGGCCGCCTGCACACCTGCGGACTGGTCGCCGCGGGACTGGCCGGCGCCGCGGCCTGCGGATACGACCCGCTCGCGCTCGACGACGCGGCCGACGCTCGTACGCCGTCACCGGCCCTGCGCGCCGCCGCCCGCAGGCTGGGACGGCAGATGATGCGCGCGGCACGGGCCGCGTGGCCCTCGGCGGCCCTGGACGACCTGGCCGCGGCCCGCCCGCGCGGCGCCCACCAGCCCGTCGTTCTCGGCGTGGCCGCGGCCTCGGCGGGACTCGGCCCACCGGACGCCGCCCGCGCCGCCGCCCACGAGTCGGTGAGCGGACCGGCCACGGCCGCCGTGCGGCTGCTCGGCCTGGACCCGTTCGAGGCGACGGCGGTACTGGCGCGGCTGGCCCCCGAGGTCGACGCCGTGACCGCGCACGCCGTCCGCCTCGCGGAACGCGTCACGACGGAGGGGACCGACGCGCTCCCCGCGGCCTCGGCACCCCTGCTCGACGTCCTCGCCGAACACCACGCCGCCTGGCCCGTACGGCTCTTCGCGTCATGAGCCCCAGGCGGCAGGCGCCACCCCCGAGCGCCCCCATCCGTAAACCACCGATCGGAGCCACCGTGCACCTCGACCACCCCGAGACCTACCCCGAGCGCCACGCTCCGGCCCTGCACGCGCCGCACGCGCGACCCGGCGGGCGACGCCGCGCGCTGCGCGTCGGGTTCGGCGGTCCGGTCGGGTCCGGCAAGACGGCGACCGTCGCCGCGCTGTGCAGGCTGCTGCGCGACGAGTTGTCGATCGGCGTCGTCACCAACGACATCTACACCCGCGAGGACGCCGAGTTCCTGCTGCGCAACGCCGTCCTGCCACCCGAGCGGATCACGGCCGTGGAGACCGGTGCCTGCCCGCACACCGCCATCCGTGACGACATCTCCGCCAACCTGGAGGCGATCGAGGACCTGGAGGAGGCGGTCGGACCGCTCGACCTGGTGCTGGTCGAGTCCGGCGGCGACAACCTCACCGCGACGTTCTCCAGGGGGCTGGTGGACGCGCAGGCCTTCGTGATCGACGTGGCGGGCGGCGACAAGATCCCGCGCAAGGGCGGTCCCGGCGTCTCCACCGCCGACCTGCTGGTCGTCAACAAGACCGACCTCGCGCCGCTGGTCGGCGCCGACCTGGAGGTGATGGCCCGCGACGCCAAGGCACAACGCGGTGACCTGCCCGTGGTCTTCACCTCGCTCACCGGGGCCGACGGGATCGCGCCGGTGGCCACCTGGGTCAGGACCCGGCTCGCCGCCTGGACCGCGGCGGCGTGACCCCTCCCGTGCTCACCACCACCCCGGGCGCCGCCCCCGCAACGTACGCGGTGCCGCGTCCCACCCTCCCGCCCGGCGGCGTCCACGCCGGAGCCCGCGTCGTCGCCGCCCCAGACGGCCGGGGCGGCACCGCGCTGCCCGTGCTGGACGGCGGCGGCCCGTTCGCCCTGCGCCGTACGCGATCCGGCGCACCCTGGGCGCACGTCACCGTGGTCGGGGCGATGACCGCACCGCTCGGCGGGGACCGGCTGACGCTTTCCGCCGAAGTCCTCGCGGGCGCGAGGCTGCGGGTCGGATCGGCCGCCGCCACCGTCTCCCTGCCCGGTCGCGGCGGCGCCCCCGCGACGTACGACGTCGACCTGAGCGTGGGCGAGGGCGCCGAACTGCACTGGCTGCCCGAGCCGTTGATCGCCGCGGCCGGAAGCGACCTGACCGTGACCACCCGCGTCACCCTCGCCGCCGGGGCGCGACTGGTGTTCCGGGAGGAGCAGGTGCTCGGCCGGGCGGGGGAGCGGACCGGGCGGCTGGTGAGCAGGCTGACGGTGCGCAGGGCCGGGCGCCCGCTGCTCGACCAGGAACTCTCCTTCGGTCCGGGGGAGCCGGGGTGGTCGGGCCCCGCGGTCCTCGGCGGCTATCGGTCGGCCGGTCAACTGCTCACTGTGGCACCGGAGTTCGCCGAACGCGCGCCGGACGTACGGCTCCTGACGGAGGATCCGGGCGGGGGCGAGGGGGTGCTGACCCCACTGGCGGGTCCCGCCGCGCTGGTGACGGCCCTGGCGCACGACGGCCTGACGCTGCGTCGGCTGCTGGACCGGGGCCGGGCGGCCGCCGTGCCCGGCTCGGCGCAACCGGTCAGCCGGTCGGACGCCCCCGGCTCGTCATAGGGCGGACGCCTGGCCAAGCTTACGAAATGATGAAGAAACCTCTGTGTGGGCTGTGCGAATCCTGTGCGATGGAGAAAGGATCGCCCCGACACCGCGTGACCGCCCATGACCACGGCGGCACGCCGGCAAGGAGGGGAAAGTCCTTGAAACGCATCACCGTGCTGGGCGCCGTCGCCACCCTGCTCGCGGGAGCCGTCGCCACCGCCCCGGCCGGGTACGCGGCCGACCGCGGCGCGCCCGGCGTGGCCGAGGCCCGCGGGGCGGCCGTCGCCGCGGCCCGCGCCGCCGAAGCCGGAATCCACTGGACCGCCTGCCCGGCGGACTGGCAGCTCGCCGCGCCCATCCAGTGCGGCTGGGTGACCGTGCCGGTCGACTACGCGAAGCCGAACGGGCCCACCATCAAGCTCGCCGTCGACCGCGCGCGCAGCACCGGCACCAAGGCGCAGCGCCAGGGCTCGCTGATCTACAACCCGGGCGGCCCGGGCGGCTCCGGTCTGTCCTTCCCGCGCCGGACGACCACCCGGAACGCGATCTGGGCCGCCACCGCCAAGGCCTATGACTTCGTGGGATTCGACCCCCGCGGCGTCGGGCACTCCGCGCCGGTCTCGTGCGAGGACCCGGGGGCCTTCGCCAAGGCGCCCAAGCCCGACCCGGTCCCGCGCGACGCCGCCGACAAGCTGGCGATGCGCGGGACGGCCGCGCGGTACGCCGACGGCTGCCACGCGCGCGGCGGCAGGCTGCTGCCGTACCTGACCACGCCCGACACCGCCCGCGACATGGACGTCATCCGTGCCGCACTCGGTGACAAGAAGATCAACTATCTGGGGGTCTCCTACGGGACCTACCTCGGCGCCGTCTACGCCACGCTCTTCCCGACCCACGTACGCCGCCTGCTGGTGGACAGCGTGGTGGAACCCAGCCCCGACCACATCTGGTACCGGGACAACCTCGACCAGGACGTGGCGTTCCAGGGGCGATGGAACGACTGGGAGGACTGGGTCGCCCGGCACGACGCGAGCTACCACCTCGGCACCACCCGCGCCACCGTCGAGCGGCAGTGGCTCAAGCTGCGCGCCACCGCCGCGGCGCACCCGCTGGGCGGTGTCGTGGGCCCGGCCGAGCTGATCGCGTTCTTCCAGAACGCGCCGTACTACGACCAGTACTGGACGATCGTGGCCGGCGCGTGGAGCCAGTACGTGGCGGGCGACGCCAAACCGCTGGTCTCGGCCGCCACCCCCGCCGCGGCCGGGTCCCCGGGCGCGGTCGCCGCGGAGAACGAGAACGCCGTCTACACCGCGGTGGAGTGCAACGACGCCGCGTGGCCGAGGAGTTGGGCCGTCTGGGACCGTGACAACACCCGGCTGAACGCCCGCTATCCGCTCATGACCTGGCCCAACGCGGCGATGAACCTGCCGTGCGCCACCTGGCGCGAGCCGCAGCTCACCCCGCTCGACGTCCGGTCGCACGCGGGCCTGCCCGGTGTGCTGATCGTGCAGAGCACCCGTGACGCGGCCACCCCGTACCCGGGCGCGGTCGAACTGCACCGCAGGCTCGGGGGCTCGGAGATGATCATCGAGCGCGGCGCCGGGTCGCACGGCGTCACCGGCCTAATCAACCCCTGCGTCAACGACCGGGTCACCGCCTACTTCGTCGACGGCAGGCTGGACGGCCACGACGTGACCTGCGCCCCGCACGCCACGCCGCGACCCCCCGCCCGCACCGCCCCGAAGGCCAAGGCCGCCGACCTCCCGACGGCCGGCTGACCCCGGCCCCGCTCCGGCGCACGCCCCTTTTCCGAGGGCGTGCGCCGGAGCGGGCGTGAGGAACAAGGCCGCCGGAGCCGGTGGAACCGCCCAATATCCGCGGGTGCGGGCGACCTTGTTGCGGGAGAGTGGTATCGCGATATAGCTTAACTATGCGCCGGGTCAAGCGAGTCGGCGTCCATCGCTCACCCTGACCGAGGAGGCGCCGCATGTCCTCGACCGCCGTTCCGGCACCGGGTTCCGACTCCGGCTCCCCGGCCGACGTCGGTGCGCGGCGTCCGCGCCTGGCCAAGCTGCCCGGCGCCGCGCCCGACCTGCGCGCCTCCGACGAGGAGCGCGACCAGGTCGCGGGAATCCTCGCCGACGCGCTCGCCACCGGGCGGCTCGCGCCCGACGAGCACGCCGAGCGGCTCGAAGCGGTCTACGCGGCCCGCACCCGCGGCGAACTCGCGCCCCTCACCCAGGACCTGCCGGAGCCCGCCGAAGGCCGGACGGCGCTCGCCCGGCACCTCGACGCGGCGCCCGTGCACGCGGTGTTCAGCAAGATCCGGCGCGGCGGTCAGTGGCCGGTGCCGCCGGAGACCGTGGTGCGCTCGACCTTCGGCGCCGCCGTGATCGACCTGCGGCACGCCGTCTTCACGCGCCACGAAGTCGTCATCCACGCCCACTCGTTCTGCGGAAAGATCGAGATCCTGGTGCCCGACAACGCCCGGGTCCACGACACCGGCACCGCGCTGTTCGGCAAGCGCTCGTTGCCCGGTGGCAGGGAGGCCGAGGGCGACGACGGCCCGGTCGTACGGATCACCGGCCGCTCCCTCTTCGGTCACGTGCGCGTGATGCGCGGCGGCTTCAAGTGGCCGTGGCGGGAGTGGCGTTGAGCGCGTGCGGGGGCGGCATGCCCGCTTCCGCCGCCCGCGCCGCGCGCCCGGCGTGCCGTCAACCGCGCCGCTCGGCCAGCCACTCGTCCTCCGCCGCGTAGTCGAAGAGCGCGTCGCCGTACGAGGCCGCCATGTCCGGGAACGCCTCGCGCCAGTCGCGGTCGGCCAGCTCGCGGGTCATCCACTCCACCGTCGCGGGCATCGACTCCGCGTAGCCGGTGACCGCGCGGTAGCCCAGCTCGCGTTCCGCCGCGGTCATGTCGAGGACCATGGGGTACGGCAGCGCCCACGGGGTGTCGCCCACGTTCTCCCTCGGCGGCTTGCCGTCCACCAGCACCGTCTCGCAGGACCACCCCAGCGCCGCGTCCACCGCCGCGCCGATCTCCGCCACGGTGGGCGCCTGGGGATCGACCGCGTTGAGCACCCGCGCGCCGGGCCTGAGCGCGGCCAGCCGGATCAACTCCGCCAGGTTGGCGGTGTTCACGGTGTGGAAGCGGCTCTCACCGCGGTGGGCCAGCACCCGCACCCGGCGCTTGTCCAGCGCGCGCTGGACGAAATACAGCTCGCGCGGGGTGCGGCTGTGCGGACCGTGCACCGCGCCCGCCCGCAGCAGCGTCACCGGCAGCCGGTCGGCGGCCAGCAGGTCCCGCTCCAGCGCCACCTTGCGCGTCGCGTAGGTCGCCTCGCCCGGTTCCACCGTCGGCTGCGCCTCGGACATGGGCACCGGGTAGCGGGGCAGGCCGTCCGGCTCGTCCTGTGTGTCGAACCCACGGCCCCGCTCGTCCACGTAGACCGCCGCGCTGGAGACCACCACAGCCGAGCCGACCGCACCGGACAGCGCCGCCAACTGCCGTGCGTGCGCCGTCCCGTACGCCACGCAGTCCACCAGCACGTCGCAGCCGTCGCCCAGTGCCGACTCCAGCGCGCCCGGTTCGTCCCGGTCGAGCGCGACGGCCTCCACGCCGTCCGGCCAGGCATCGTCCCGCCGACCGCGCCGCGACGCCGCGCGCACCCGCCAGCCGTCGCGGGCCAGCGCGGCCACCGCCGGCCGTCCGATCTGCCCTGTCGCCCCGAGCACGAAGGCCGTGCCCGGCGTCCTTGTCGTCATCGCTGTGCCGGTCGTCCCCGGCGTCCCCGTCGTCATGGGGCCGACGCTACGCGTGGGGCGGGGGAGTGGGCCAGAGATGTTCGCCGTACGCTGATCCGTCGTCAGGGTGCGCCGTCAGGCAGAGCGGCGGAGCTTCGGGTGGGCGGCGCGTGCGGCGGCCAGTTCGGCCTTGACCTCGGTCGCGTACCGGTCGACGTACTCCTGCCCCGACAACTCCATGATGGCGTAGACGATCTCGTCCACCACCGACCGCAGCACGAAGCGCTCGTTCTCCATCCCGGCGAAGCGGGAGAAGTCCATCGGCTCGCTGAACCGGATCGTCACCCGGCGGATCCTCGGCAGCACCCGGCCGGGCGGCTGGATCTCGAACGTGCCGACCATCGCGCAGGGCACCACCGGCGCGCCGGACTTCAGTGCCATCACCGCCACCCCGGTGCGGCCCTTGTACAGCCGTCCGTCGTGCGAGCGGGTCCCCTCCGGGTAGACGCCCATCAGCTCCCCGCGCCGCAGCACCTTCAGCGCCTCCTCCACGGCCGACTGCGACGCCCTGCCACCGGTGCGGTCGACCGGGATCTGTCCCGCGCTGCGGAAGAACGCCGCGATCAGCGCGCCCTTGAGGCCCGGGCCCGTGAAGTACTCCTGCTTGGCCAGAAAAGTGATGCGGCGCGGGAGGATCGCGGGCATCAGGAAGTGGTCGGAGAACGACAGGTGGTTGCCCGCGACGATCGCCGCGCCCTCCTCGGGGACGTGCTCCAGCCCCTCGATCCGGGGCCGGAACAGCAGCCTCAGCAGCGGACCGAGGATCACGTATTTGAGGACGTAATAGAACACGGTCGGGCCTTCCCCTGTACGGCGGCGAACGGACGGGCGGCGGCGGGCCGGAAGCGGGCCGCCGCGCGGCGGCCACGCACAGTATTCCCCTCATCACCCCGGTGTAAGGCCCGGCGCGGACCCACGCGAACGCGGTCAGCGGCTGCCGACCAGTGCCGTGCCCCCGGCGAGCACCGCCAGCGTCGCCCAGCCCAGCCAGAGCCAGCCGCTGTCGCCCACCACGACCGTGTACGCGGTCACCAGCACCAGCATCGCCAGGGCCGCGGCCGTCATCACCCGCGTCGCACCCGTCATCCGCCGTCCCCCTTCCGCGCAGCACGAGGAAGACCCGCCCGGGCCCCGTACCGGAGCCGCGGAAACCATCGTCGCCCCGCAGCGGTCCCATCCGCTACGGGGCGACGATCGGCGAGGCGGGCCGGGAAGACCCGGCGGGGCACGGAGTCCGCGGTCAGCGCCCCCGGGCCTGGAGCGAGGCCAGATAGGCGTTGTACGCGACCAGCTCCTGGTCGCCGTCCCGGTCGGCCGCCCGGTCCTCGCGCTTGGCCTTGCGCTGCTCGGAGACGTACCACTGGAAGACCAGCGCGATCAGCACCAGCACCGACGGGATCTCGCTGAACGCCCAGGCGATGCCGCCCGCCAGGTGCTGGTCGGACAGCGCGTCGATGCCCAGCGACGCCGGCGGGTGCTCGTAGGTCTTCACCATCGGCTGCGAGGCCATCATCAGCGCGATGCCGAAGAACGCGTGGAACGGCATCCCCATGAACAGCTCCAGGATGCGCATCACGTGGCCCGGCCGGTGCGGGCCCGGGTCCACGCCCATGATCGGCCAGAAGAAGATCAGACCCACGGCGAGGAAGTGCACCATCATCGCGATGTGCCCGGCCCGGCTGCGCATCAGGACGTCGAACAGCGGGGTGAAGTACAGCCCGTACAGACTCGCGATGAACAGCGGGATGGTGAACGCCGGATGGGTGATCACCCGCAGGTAGCGGCTGTGCAGCAGCATCACCAGCAGCTCGCGCGGCCCCTTGCGCCCACGCCCGGCGGTCGGCAGCGCCCGCAGCGTCAGGGTGACCGGGGCGCCCATCAGCAGCAGGATCGGGGAGAGCATGCTGATGATCATGTGCTGCACCATGTGGACGCTGAACATCACCATGCCGTAGTCGTTCAGCTTGGTGCACATGGTGAGCGCGACGGTGAGCACGCCGACCGTCCAGACGATCGTGCGGCCCACCGGCCAGGAGTCGCCGCGCCGGACCAGCCGGGCCACCGCCCAGCCGTACAGCGCGAGCGCCAGCAGGCAGCCGACCAGGAAGAACGGATCGTCGCTGTACTCCAGCCCGCGGCCGAAGCTGAACGGCGGCAGGTTCATGGGCATGTGCATGCCCCCCATGCCGGACATTCCGTGCCCGCCGTGATCCATCCGCACTCTCCCGTCGCGCCAGCAGCCGGCGCACCCTGGATTGTGCCGATTCCGACCGGTGCGCCCGCACCAGAGTAGAACCGCCCCCGCCCGGGACTTCGGGCGGGGGCGGTCCTTCAGCCTCGGCGCGGCGTCACAGCACGCACTCGGCCTCGACGTACCGCTCGGCGGGCACCGTCTTGAGGTGGTCGACCGCCTCGGCCAGCGGCACCAGCACGATGTCGGTGCCGCGCAGCGCCGTCATCATGCCGAAGTCGCCGTTGTGCGCGGCCTCCACCGCGTGCCAGCCGAAGCGGGTGGCCAGCACCCGGTCGTAGGCGGTCGGGGTGCCGCCGCGCTGGACGTGGCCCAGGATGACCGGCCGGGCCTCCTTCTGCAGGCGGTGCTCCAGCTCCACCGACAGCTGCCGGGCCACTCCGGCGAACCGCTCGTGGCCGTAGATGTCGGTGCCGCCGCTGTCGAACTCCATCGAGCCCTCACGCGGCTTGGCGCCCTCGGAGACCACGACGATGGCGAACTTCTTGCCCGCCTCGAACCGCTTGCCGACCAGTTCGGTCAGCTCGTCGATGTCGAACGGCCGCTCCGGCACCACGATGGCGTGCGCGCCGGCCGCCATGCCCGCGTGCAGCGCGATCCAGCCGGTGTGACGGCCCATCACCTCGACGATCAGCACCCGCTGGTGGGACTCGGCGGTGGTCTTGAGCCGGTCGAGCGCCTCGGTGGCCACCATCACGGCGGTGTCGAAGCCGAAGGTGACGTCGGTCGAGGAGATGTCGTTGTCGATGGTCTTCGGCACCCCCACGATGGGCAGCCCGGCGTCCGACAGCAGCCGAGCCGCCTTCAAGGTGCCCTCGCCGCCGATCGGGATGATGGCGTCGAGCCCGAGGTCCGCCACGTGGCCGCGGGCGCGCTCCACGCCGCCGCGCAGGTGCTCCGGACGGACCCGGGAGGAACCCAGGATGGTGCCGCCGCGGGCAAGGATGCCGCCCACCGCGTCGAGGTCGAGCTTCCGGTAGTCGCACTCCAGCAGACCCTTCCACCCGTCGTGGAAGCCGATCACCTCGTCGCCGTGGTCGGCCACGGCGCGGTGCACCACGGACCGGATGACGGCGTTGAGTCCGGGGCAGTCCCCGCCGCTGGTCAGCACACCAATACGCATTGCTCTCGATACTCCCGCACTGCAACGTAACCAGCCGACCGGACGCCGTCGTCCGGATGGACCCCGCCAGCCTAACGGCAGGCGGACACCGCCGTCCCCAACCGCGGGCTCAGGCGGGCTGCTGCGTGGCCGCCGCGATCCGCTCGGCGCGCAGCGCCTCGTACCACTGCTCGTCGACCGGCGGAAGGGCGTGCACGTCCAGCGCCAGCTTCAGCAGCATGTCCGCGAACAGCGGGTTGCGGGCCATCACCGGGCCGTGCGCGTACGTGCCGAACACCGTGTCGCACCACGCGCCCTCGGTGCCGTCGCCCGTGCCGTTGCCGTTGCCGTACCGCAGCCGGGCCAGCGGGCGGGCGCTCGGGCCGATGACCGTGTTGCCCTGGTGGTTCTCGAACCCGGTCAGCGGCGGCAGGCCCAGCCGCTCGTCGACGTCGGCCAGGATGTCGCCGACGTGCCGCGGTCCGTCGTTGCGGATGCTGCGCACGTCCAGGATGCCCAGGCCCGGTTCCGGGCGGCCCAGGTCGTTGATGAACTCGGTGCCCAGGATCTGGTAGCCCGCGCAGACCGAGAAGACGATGGCGCCGTTGGCCACCGCGCGGTTCAGCCCGCCGTCGCGGCGCAGCCGTTCGGCGGCCAGCCGCTGCGGGCGGTCCTCACCGCCGCCGATCAGGTAGATGTCGCCGGAGGTGGGCACCGCCTGGTCGGACCGCACGTCGATCCGGGAGACGGGGATGTGCCGCTGCTGCGCGCGGCGCTCCACCACGAGGGCGTTGCCCTGGTCGCCGTAGGTGCTCAGCAGGTCCGGGTAGACCCACACCAGGCGCAGGCTGGTCTCGCTCATGCTCGCAATCCTTGCTGTCGGTGCGCTCGGGGTGCCGGGATCAGTTGCCCACGACGCGGCGCAGGTCCTGGAAGGCGGTGTAGTTGGCGATCACTTCGATCCGGCCGGGCGGCGCCGAGCGCACCGCCTCGTCCACGTCCGCGCAGACCCGGAAGTCGAGACCGGCGACCTCCAGGCGCACCGCGAGGTCCAGCTTGCGGTCGCCGATGACGAAGATCGGGTGCCCGGCCAGCCGGGTGTAGTCGACGTCCCACAGCCAGGAGGTGTCGGTGCCGTCCGCGCCGCGGGCGTTGACCGACAGCAGCACCGGTGCGGGCGGTCCGTCGATCAGGGAGAACGTCTCCAGCCAGCCCGCCGGGTTCTTCGCCAGCAGCAGCCGCAGGTCGCGGCCCTGGTACGGGACGACGTCGTAGCGTCCGGCGACCGCCTGGACCGCGTACATCCGCTCCAGCGCGACCTTGGGGGCGACGCCGAAGACCGCGGCGACCGCCGCCGAGGTGGCCGCGTTCGCCTTGTTGGCGCGGCCGGGCAGCTGCAACTGGATCGGCCAGGCGA
The DNA here is from genome assembly GCF_003144095.1 of Streptomyces sp. ICBB 8177. Lineage (GTDB taxonomy): Bacteria > Actinomycetota > Actinomycetes > Streptomycetales > Streptomycetaceae > Streptantibioticus_D. The sequence goes on from NZ_NSKH01000018.1 coordinate 480,960, forward strand.
CCCCGTCCGGGGCGACGACGTAGTCACCGGACAGCGCCCAGGTCGGCGGCGGGCGGCGGAAGCCGCAGTCGCCGCAGTACCAGTCGTCGCCCGGCCGCTGGAGCACACCGCCGCAGGACGGGCAGGACCACGCGTCGTCCTTCCACTCCTGGCCCGCGGCGACCCACACCACGGTCGGGCAGGAGGAGGCGGCCCAGGCGACCAGCGGGTCGTCGGCGTTGGCCACCACCACCGCGTCGGTGCCGGACAGGCCCTCGCGCCAGCGCTCGGCGAGCATCCGGGTCTCCGCGGCGCGGTCGAGCTGGTCGCGCGAGAGGTTGAGCAGCGCGATGGCCTTCGGCGTGACGTCCCGGGCGACGCCGGCCAGGTACTTCTCGTCGACCTCGATCACGCCGTAGCGCGCGTCGGAACCGCCGGCCAGCGCGGAGGTGATGCCCGCGGGCATGTTGGCGCCCAGCGCGTTGGAGACCACCGGGCCCGAGGCCCGCAGCGCCTCGGCGATCAGCCTGGTGGTGGTGGTCTTGCCGTTGGTCGCCGACACCAGCACCACGTCCAGGTGGGTGGCGAGCCGGGCCAGCAGGTCGGGGTCGAGCTTGAGGGCCACCTTGCCGCCGATCACCGATCCGCTGCCGCGGCCCGCCGCACGTGACACCGCCGCCGCCGCCTTGCCCGCCGTCACGGCCAGCTTCGCCCGCGGCGACAGCGGCCCCGAGTTGCCTGCCATCGTCTTTCGATCCTCCTCGCGTCCGGCACCGCGCCTCCGTGCGTGCGGGCGCCACCGCCTGGCAGGGGTGGCGCCCACATGTCCGCCGTGACACCGCGCCGCGGTGCGGGGATGGTCCCCGCGCGTCGTGCCCGGCAGCGCCGGCGGGAGGCTTCGGTCACGGATCAGCCTATCGACTCCGCGGACCGGCCCCGCACCCGCGCCACGGCCGACCGCCGCCGCGGCGCCCCCGGAAGGCCCGCGCGGGCCCTCTACGCTTGCCGTCATGCGACTCGGCAGCATCCCCGGCAGTTCCGGCAGCGTACGGACGATGAGCCACTTCGGCGCACCGGTCCTGCACCGTGCGGCCGGACAGGTGGCGGTCTTCGACGACGCGCTGGCCGCGCTGGTCGAGGACATGTTCGCGACCATGTACGCGGCGGACGGGGTGGGGCTCGCCGCGCCCCAAGTCGGCGTCGCGCAGAGGGTGTTCGTCTACGACTGCCCCGACGACGAGGACCGCAGGCACCTGGGCCACGTGGTCAACCCCCGGCTGGTCGCGGCCGACGGCGAGCCGGTCACCGGGCCTGAGGGCTGCCTGTCGCTGCCCGGCGTCGAGGCGCCCACCCCGCGCTTCGACCGCGCCGTGGTCGAGGGCGTGGACCTGCGCGGCGCCCCGGTACGCGTCGAGGGCACCGGCTTCTTCGCGCGCTGCCTCCAGCACGAGTGCGACCACCTGGAGGGCACCGTCTTCACCGACCGGCTGCGGGGCCTGCGCAGGCGGCGGGCGCTGTGGGCGGGCCGCCGGGCCCTGCGGTAGGGGCGCGGCCAGGGCCGGGTCCCCGCGTGACCCGCGTAGAGCCGTGCGGTCACGCGGGCAGCAGGACGGTCAGAGGCCGGGGCCGCCGGGCATGTCGGCCGCCGCGGCCAGCCTGCCCCACAGCAGGTCGGCGAGGTGACGGACCAACTGCTCGCGGGAGCAGGGGCGTTCGCCCAGCCACCAGTCGCCCGCGGCGTGCATCATGCCGACGATCCCGTGCCCCCACACCCGGGCCAGCTCGTCGCCGCCAGGGCCGAGGTCGAGGCGTTCGGCGATGATCCGCGCGAGTTCCTCGCCGAGCCGGCGCAGCAGCGGTGCCGACTGGCGCCCGGCGTCGAAGCCCTTCTCGGTGTCCCCCGACTCCTGCTCGGTGGGGTGCATCAGGAAGCGGTAGACCTGCGGGCGGGCCTCGATCGCCGTCAGGTAGGCGTCCAGGGTCGCCTCCACCCGGTCGCGGCGGGCGTCGGCCGAGTCCAGCGCCGTGCGCAGGGAGACCAGCAGGGCGTCGGTGTGCCGCTTGGCGAGGGCGCGGTAGAGCCCGTTCTTGTCGCCGAAGTGCCGGTAGAGGATCGGCTTGGTGATGCCCGCCTCGGCCGCGATGGCGTTCATCGACGCCTCCGGGCCGTCGCGCAGCACGACGCGGTCCGCGGCCTCCAGCAGCTCCTTGCGGCGGCGCTCCGCCGCCCGCTGCTGGTCCGTGCGCTGGCTGGTCTGCACCCGAGCATCCCCTCCCACCGATTGGTTCCTTCGTCCGAGCCGATTTCGGCGGCTGAGCGAAACGTAACACTCCGCCGTACGGGTGCCGGTCGCCCGTGCGCCGAGTTGACAGGGCGTACTGGCCGGTAACACACTCGGGTCACGATAGGCGTTACCGTTAGTAACGTTGGAACGAGGCACCGCATCACCGCGCGTGGGCGGGTGGAGGGGACCATGGGCGACTTCGCGCTGGAACTCAATGACGACCAGAAGGCCGTACGCGACTGGATCCACGGGTTCGCCTCCGACGTGATCCGGCCGGCCGCCGCCGAGTGGGACGAGCGCGAGGAGACCCCCTGGCCGGTGATCCAGGAGGCCGCCAAGATCGGCCTGTACTCGCTCGACTTCTACGCGCAGCAGTACTTCGACCCGACGGGCCTCGGCATCCCGCTCACGATGGAGGAGCTGTTCTGGGGCGACGCGGGTATCGCGCTGTCCATCGTCGGCACCGGACTCGCCGCCGTCGGCGTCCTCGCCAACGGCACCGAGGAGCAGATCGGCACCTGGATACCGCAGATGTACGGCGACGCGAACGACGTCAAGGTCGCCGCCTTCTGCTCCTCAGAACCCGACGCGGGCTCCGACGTCGCCTCCATGCGCACCCGCGCGGTCTACGACGAGGCCAAGGACGAATGGGTGCTGAACGGCACCAAGACCTGGGCCACCAACGGCGGCATCGCGAACGTGCACGTGGTGGTCGCGGTCGTCGACCCGCACCTGGGCTCCAAGGGCCACGCCTCCTTCATCGTGCCGCCGGACACCCCCGGGCTGTCCCAGGGCCAGAAGTTCAAGAAGCACGGCATCCGCGCCTCGCACACCGCGGAGGTCGTACTGGAGGACGTGCGGGTGCCCGGCAGCTGCCTGCTCGGGGGCAAGGAGAAGCTCGACGAGCGGCTGGCCAGGGCCCGTGAGCGGGCCAGGGCGGGCAACGGCGAGCGGGTGAAGAACGCCGCCATGGCCACCTTCGAGGCCTCCCGCCCGGCGGTCGGCGCCATGGCGGTGGGCACCGCGCGGGCCGCGTACGAGGTGGCGCTGGACTACGCGAAGACCCGCGAACAGTTCGGCCGCCCGATCATCGACAACCAGGCGGTCGCCTTCCAGCTGGCCGACATGCGCACCCAGATCGACGCCGCGCGGCTGCTGGTGTGGCGGGCGAGCTGGATGGCCACCGCCGGGCGGCCGTTCACCGCCGCTGAGGGCTCGATGTCCAAGCTGTACGCGAGCGAGGTGGCCAAGAAGGTCACCGGCCAGGCCATCCAGATCCTCGGCGGCAACGGCTACACCCGCGAGTACCCGGTCGAGCGGATGCACCGGGACAGCGCCATCTACACCATCTTCGAAGGCACCAGCGAGATCCAGCGCCTGGTGATCTCCCGCACCCTGTCCGGCCTGCCGATCCGCTGACCCGGCAAAAGCCCGCCGTCGCCCCTCCGGAGGGGCGACGGAATCCCGCCAGTGGGCGGCCCGGAAAGGCAGAAATCCTCGCAACGGGCCGCTCGGTACGATTAGTTGTATCGCGCAGCCGTCCGTTATGCTCAAGGTGTCGGGCGCCGCTTCCCCCGTGCGGCGCCCGGCTTCTCTTTTCGGCCCGCGGCTTGGCCGCGACCGCCCCTCGTCTGGTTGAATGGGGACATGGCCAGCTTGATCGAGAACGCGACGGGTCGCACCGACCTCGAACCGTTCTGGCCGTCCCGGCAGGCCCACCACTTCGACCGGGAGTGTTGCCGCGCGTTCCCCGCGCGGCCCCGCGCCCAGCGCTGACCGGTACCGCACCGGCCGGCCCCATCGGCGCACCGGCACCGCGCGGACGTCCACCCGACGCCCCTTCGCGCGAAAGAGCCGAGACCATGTCGAACCTGTCGAACCTGTCCAACACCCAGTCCCTGCGCACCCCGGTCGCCTCCCGCCAGCGGCTGCGGGCCGTGCGGCCCGACGACGTCGTGCCGGTGCCCGACTTCCTGCCGCCCGGCGCCACCTGGATGCCCGCCCCCGGGCACGCGCTGCCCGCGCGGGCCGGCCAGCCGCCGATGGTCGGCTATCTCGTCCTGGTCCCCGCGGACCAGGCGCCGCCCGCCGCCACCGCCGCGGAGCGGATCGTCGAGGCGGTCGACGCGGTCCGCGACGACCCGATCCGGATCGACCCCGAGCGGCGCACCGCCGGCGTCGAGGGCCGTCCGCTGGACCTGACGTACCTGGAGTTCGAACTGCTGGCCCACCTGGTGGCGCATCCGCACCGGGTGCACACCCGCGACCAGTTGGTGACCACGGTGTGGGGGTACGGGCACGTCGGCGACGGCCGCACGGTCGACGTCCACATCGCCCGGCTGCGCCGCAAGCTCGGACCCGTCCACCGTTCCGGCATCGTGACGGTGCGGCGCGTCGGTTACAAGTACGCTCCCGTCAGCACCAGTTGACGCTCCGCGTCCCGCCCGCCCCGGGCGGAACGCGACCACGAGACGACCGGAAAGCGACGCGGAGGCGATCGCGACGCGACCGGAATGGGCGACAACGCGGTGGGAAGGCGCACATCACGTCCTCCCCGGGGAGAACCCGTGACCCCGGCGGTCTTCGGGCCGTTGGCGGTCGCGGGGCACCCCGGCCCTGCGTACCGCCCGTACCGACCGCGAAGGACACCCGGCCATGAACGCCACCAGCGACCCCGACCAGCGACTCGACACCGCCGCCCTCTCCGCCGAGGACGAGGACGACGCGGCACAGGAGCGGGACGAGCGGCCCGCCGCGTTCGTGCCCCGCCAGCCCCAGCGCACCGACGTTCGGCGACGGCTGATGGCGCTCAGGCGCTGGTGACCCGCTCACCCGGGCGGCGCGGCACAGGAGCGAGCCCGTAGCCTTGCACCGCGTTCACCCACGACGTGGAAGGCGAGGCGCCACCGATGCCAACAGACACCCCGCAGGGCGCGGCCGAGCGGAACCCGGCCGGCCACGACAGCCCCTTCGGGCCGCGGACCCTCCCTTACGGGGTCTTCAGCACCGCCGACGCCCCTGACCTGCGACGGGTCGGGGTCCGGCTGTACGACCGCGTGCTCGACGCCAGCGCGGCTGCCCGCGCGCTGGGCGCCGACGCCGAGGCGGCCCTGCTCGGCCACGCCACGCTCAACCCGCTGCTGGCGGCGGGACGTCCGGCCTGGGACCGGGTCCGCGCCCGGCTGACCGAATGGCTGACGGACGACCGCCACCGCGACGCGATCGAGCCGTTCTGGCTCCCGCTGGCCGACGTCACCTTGCACCTGCCCTTCGAGGTCGCCGACTACGTCGACTTCTACGCGAGCGAGCACCACGCGACCCGGGTCGGCGAGATCTTCCGCCCGAACGGCGCCGCGCTCACCCCCAACTGGAAGCACCTGCCCATCGGTTACCACGGCCGCGCGGGTTCGATCGTGGTCTCCGGCACCGAGGTCGTGCGGCCGTGCGGCCAGCGCAAGGGACCCGACGACCCGGCACCGGTCTACGGCCCCTCCGTGCGGCTGGACTACGAGGCCGAGGTGGGCTTCGTCGTCGGCACGCCGACGACAGCGGGCGAGCGGGTCGGCCTGGACGCGGTCGAGGACCACGTCTTCGGCGTCTGCCTGGTCAACGACTGGTCGGCGCGCGACATCCAGGCGTGGGAGTACGTGCCGCTCGGGCCCTTCCTGGGCAAGTCCTTCGCCACGTCCGTCTCGCCGTGGATCGTTCCCCTCCAGGCCTTCTCGGCGGCCCGGGTGGCGCCCCCGGCGCGGGACGTCGCGCTGCTGCCGTACCTGGACGACGCGAAGCTGCCCGAATGGGGACTCGACCTGCGGCTGGACGTCGCGATCAACGGCCAGGTGGTCGCCCGCCCGCCGTTCTCCACGATGTACTGGACGGTCGCCCAGCAGCTGGCCCATCTCACCGTCAACGGCGCCGTGTTGCGCACCGGCGACCTGTTCGCGTCCGGTACGGTCAGCGGCCCCGCCGACGACGAGCGCGGCTGCCTGCTGGAGTCGACCTGGAACGGCCGCGAGCCGCTCACCCTCCCCGACGGCTCGACCCGCGGTTACCTGGAGGACGGCGACGAGGTGACGATCTCCGCCTGGGCGCCGGGACCGGACGGCGGCCGGGTGGATCTGGGCGAGGTGACCGGCCGGATCGCCCCCGCGGCCGGGTGACCGCGCCGCCGCGTGATACGCAGGGTCCATGCGTGACAGCGACGGAACGAACGAGCCGTCCGCCGGCCAGGGCCCGGCGGCGTCCCTCGGGCAGCTCAGCGGCCAGCTCCACGCCGGTCTCGACCGGATGGAGCGGCTGCTGACGACCGCGGAGGGCGCCGCCGGGGCGGCCGAGGCGCCTACCGCGCGCACCGGTCCGCCTGCCTGGCGACGCGCCACGGTGCGCGAGCCGCGCTGGGCGGTCAGTTGCGCGCTGCTGGTCGCGGTGGCGGTGCAGTGGGCGCTGCCCGAACGGCTGACCTTCCACCCGCACTGGCTGCTGCCGCTGCTGGAACTGGTGTTGATGGCCGGACTGGTCGCGGTGGACCCGGCCCGCGAGCGGATGGGCGCGGCGTCGCTGCGCACCGCGAGCCTGGTGCTGACCGCGCTGGTCAGCCTGGCGAACGGGTGGTCGGCGATCTCACTGGTGCGCGGCCTGCTGCTGGGGACGGAGGGCGCTGACGCCGGACCGCTGCTGATGACCGGCGGCGGGATCTGGATCACCAATGTGATCGCGTTCGGCCTGTGGTACTGGGAGTGGGACCGCGGCGGACCGGCGAGCCGGGCGGCCGGGACGAGGCCGTACCCGGACTTCCTCTTCCCGCAGATGCAGGAACGCGAGCTGTCGCCCCCGCACTGGGAGCCGAACTTCGTGGACTACCTCTACCTGGCGTTCACCAACGGCACCGCGTTCAGCCCGACGGACGTGATGCCGATGTCGCGCTGGGCCAAGCTGCTGATGCTGGTGCAGTCGGTGATCTCGCTGGTCACCGTGGTGCTGGTGATCGCGCGGGCGGTCAACATCCTCAAGTGAGACCGCCCGCGCGATCACCGGGCCCGCGTCAGTAGCGGATGCTGCCGGGACGCAGATGGTGCGATTGCTGCGTTCGGGCGACGTCGCCGCCCGGCGTCATCGAGAACGAGCCGTTCTGCAGGGGCCCGGGGGTGTAGCCCCCGCTGTCGAGGGGCTGCGGGTTGGCGTTGTCGAACGGTTGTCCGTCCACGGTGACGCCGCTGAAGTCCAGCTCGTCGAAGGACGGGTAGCTCTGCGAGGGCGATTCGATGACCGCCTCGGCGCTGGCGTTCTGCGCCCCGAGGTTCTGGTCGGTGTGCTCGGTCCAGCCCTGGGTGTTGTCGGTCAGGGTCAGCGTGTAGTCGCCGCCTCCGTCGGACACCACGCTGGCGGTCATGCTGTCGCCCTCGGAGACCGGGTCGTTCCAGTAGACCGGGGCGGCCGGGTACATCTCGTACCACGCGGACAGCACGGGCTGCCCGCTGGAGCAGTCGGTCTGCACGCCGGTCTGCTCCACCGTCTGGGAGCCGTAGCCGTCCAGGCCGACCCACGGGGCGAACAGGTCGTCGGAGGAGTTGCAGGTCACCTGCGGTTCCGTCCAGCTGCCGCTGATGCTGCTGAACGAACCCTGCGCGACGTACCCGCCCCAGTTGCTGTCCTGGAAGCTCTTCGCGAACGGGGCGAAAGTGTGCGTCGCGGCGACGGAGGTGCCGGTGCCCACCGGTATCAGGGCGGCGGCGAGCAGCATCGCCGCTGCGGCCGTGCGGGTCCTGGACAGGTTCCGTCTGGCTGAATGCGTGGCCATGGGCCGAATCTCCTGTGGGGGAAGGAGGGATGGGTGGGGGCCGATCGGACCGGGGTTCATCGTGGGCGGGGCCAGGAGCGGCCTCAAGGGGATCCGCGGATCCGGAACCCGCCATGGCGAGAACATGACATGATGCGAACGGGTGACACGCACGGCCGGAAGGCAGTCATGGTGGTACCAAGCGGAAGCCGCGGGGCCCAGGGTGGCTGGCTCGAGGGCCTCGGCATCCCCGAACACGAACAGACCGCGTACTTAAGGGTCCTGGCCGCACCGCACCGCACCGCGGCCGAGCTCGCCGCCGAGCTGGGAACCACGGCCGAACGCGCCGAGCGGCTGCTCGCCGCGCTCACCGAACACGGACTAGTAAACCGGCACGACGGCGAGGGCGCACGTTGGTCGGCCGCCGCCCCCGACGTCGCGGTCGAGGCACTGCTGCTGCGCCGGGAGGAGGAACTGCTGCGCACCCGGGGCCGGGTCGCGGAGCTGATGCGGGCCTACCGGCGCGCCCACCGCCCGCACGCGGACGACCTGGTGGAGGTGGTCACCGGGCAGGCGGCGATCGCCGAGCGGTGGCGGCAGTTGCAGGACGGCGCCCGGCGCAGCCTCGCGATGTTCGACAAGCCGCCGCACATCGTCCGTTCCGATCCGGCCGTGGAGCACGCGCTGCTGGACCGCGGGGTGCGGGTGCGCGCGGTCTACGAGGCGGGATCGGTGAGCGCGCCGGGCCGCCTCGCCGAGATCAGGGAGGTCGTCGAGGCGGGCGAGGAGGCCAGGATGCTCCCCGAACTGCCCTGCAAACTGGCCGTCGTCGACGACCGCTGGGCGATGCTGCCGGTGGCCTCGGGCGCGGAACTGCACGGGGCGGTCCTGGTGCGCGCCTCCTCGTTGCTGGACGCCCTTTCGGGCATGTTCGAGGCGTACTGGCAGCGCGCGGTCAGGGTGCCGCAGGCGCGCGCCGACCGCGCGGAGCCGGACCGCAGGACCGAGCTGCTGACGCTCCTGTCGGCCGGGTTCACCGACGACAGCATCGCCAGGCAACTGGGCGTCTCCCCGCGCACGGTGCAGCGCTGGGTGCGCGAGGTCATGGACGCGCTCGGTGCCCGTACCCGGTTCCAGGCGGGCATCCAGGCCGCCCGCGCGGGGCTGTTGTGAACCGCCGTCACCGGGCCTCGCGTCCCGTTCTCACGGGGCCGTGCTTCCCGCCGCGGATTCCAGCGCCGAACGGATCGCGTCCGCGTAGACACCGGTGCCGGAGGGGCGCGGGTGGGTGTTGTCCGTCCACAACCGCTGCGGCTGCTTGGCGATGGCGTCGTGCCAGTCCACCAGCACCGTGCCCGGATGGGTGCGTACCGCCCGCCGCAGCGCCGAGTTGACCGTGGACTCCCATGACCGGGGCACGTAGGTGTTGATGAACGCGACCGTGCGGCTCGGGCCGGTGATGCGCAGGACGTCGGCGATGGTCGCGTCGGAGAAGTCGCCGTTCGTGCCGAGGCCGATCACCACCACGCGCCGCAGCTTGCCCTGGGCCGCCAACTGTCGCAGTACGTCCGGCGCCGCGTCCATCTGGCGGCCGACCTTGGCCACCACATCGATGCCCGGCATGGCCTGCTCCAGGGCGTCGGTGGACGCCAGCATGACGGAGTCCCCGATGGCGGTGATCTCGTCGCCCGGGACACCGGGGGCGTCGTGGGCGCCCGGGGCCGTCTTCGCCACGGCCGCGCGCCTGCCGCCCGTCATGTCCGCGGCCGCGGGGGCCGCGGACGTGTGCGGGGCCGCCGCGGCGGCGGCCCGCTCGCCCGCCGCGATCTGTGCTTCAAGGCCGGTGCTGGTGGGCGCGTGGCTGACGCCGATGCAGGCCACCGTGACCACGCCCGCCCCGGCGACCGCCATCGCCAGCGCCTGCCGGGGCCGCGCCTCGGCCCGGGCGACGAACCACCGCCGCGCCTGTGTCAGATAGCCGCGCACCCCCAGCCGGATCAGCGGCTCCTCCAGCACGCGGTAGGAGGTGACGGCGAAGACGGCGGTCAGCCCCAGCATCGTCACGCGCCCGGCGGCGGAGGCGGCGAACCCGGGGGCCACCCCGGTGAGGCAGGCGATGATCGGCCAGTGCCACAGGTAGATGCCGTACGACCTGCGGCCCACCCACACCAGCGGCCGTGCGGACAGCACCCGGGCGAACCGGCCGGGCCCCGCCGCGGCCACCGTGACCGCCACCGCCGCCACGCAGGACAGCGCGAGGCCGCCCTGGTAGACCGCGGCGCCCGTCCCGTCCAGCAGCCAGGCGGCGACCACGAGCGCCAGCAGCCCGCCCCCGCCGAGCGCGTCGAGGGCTCGCAGGTGCGTGCGCCCGCGCAGCGCGGTGGCCCGCGCGAGCGGCAGCACGAGGGCCGCCGCCGCGCCCAGCAGCAGACCGCCGCCGTGGGTGTCGGTGCCGTAGTAGACACGGGAGGTGTCGGTGTCCGGGGTGTACATCAGCGCCATCGCCGTGAACGACGCCGCCGCCAGCGCGAGGGTGACCGCAGCCTGGTCGCGCCGCCTGCGCAGGACGGCCATCAGGCACCACAGCAGCAGCGGCCACAGTACGTAGAACTGCTCCTCGACGGCGAGCGACCACAGGTGCTGGAGCACCGGCTTGCCGCCCACCCCGGTGAAGTACGCGTCGTGCTGGGCGATCTGCCACCAGTTGCTGCTGTACGTCAGCGCCGCCACCACGTTGCCGCGCAGCCCCGCGTAGGTGTCGCCGCCGGCCAGGGTCGCCGTGCAGGCGGCCAGCGTGAGCACCGCCCACATCGCCGGCAGCAGCCTGCGGGCCCGGCGGATCCAGAACGCGCCCAGCCGGAAGCGTCCGGTACGGGCGCGTTCCGCCGTGAGCAGGCTGGTGATGAGGTAGCCGCTGATGACGAAGAACAGGTCGACGCCGAGGAAGCCGCCGGGCAGCCAGGAGGCGTGCACGTGGTAGGTGACCACGGACACCACGGCCACCGCGCGCAGGCCGTCGAGACCGCGCACCCGGGTGGGGGCCTCGTGCGCCTGCCGGGCGGGCGGGGCTTCGGCGATCGACGTCGTTTCGGTGCTCATGGCCCCAATGTCGGTCCTGCGGGTACGGGTTCGCCGCAGGGCTGCCGCTGATTGCCGAGGGCCATGCGGGCCGCGGGCGGGCGCGTGGTGTGACGAGACGCACGTCAGGGCGGTGAGCGCGGAGGTGACGGCTCGTCACGCGGACTACCCGATCGTGTGATCGTCGGCGTGTCATGCTGGGTTTCGTGGGAAATCCGGCGGCCGTTGAACCGATCGGCTCGGCCGTCCGTATGACTGCCACGACGGGCCGCGTGTGCGGATCCCGTTGCCACCAGACCGGATTGGGCTTGTGGGGGAGTGTTCGATTCCGCTAGCTTCCTAACGCCACACCGCTCGGCAGGGTGGCGGACGTTTCCGCATGTCATGGGCATGTTTATGCCTCGCGTGCGCCGGAACTCCCGCCGCCCCGTGCCACCCCCACCCCGGGAGCGCCCCATACGCGACCGGGACCGCACGGTCCGAGTGGACGCATCCCGGGACAGCGCGTGGACCCGGCGCCGTGAGGGCGCGGGGGTGCTGTCCCCATCCCCCCCAGGGAGGGCCGTTCGTTGCACATATCGAACCCCGAGGCGCCGTCGCACCGCCGCAAGCGTGGCATGCGCAAGACCCTCGTCGCCGCCGTCTCGGCGGCCGCCGTGATCGGCGGGACCTACGCCATCGTCGCCCCCGCGGGCGCCAGCCCCGTGGCGCAGGGCGCGGTCGGGCCGCACGTCAGGAGACTGTGCTCGCAGCCCAGGCCGGGCATGATGGCCTGCAACGCGCTCCAGCGCACCGACATCGTGGCCAAGGCCGCCACCGCGATGGGCTCGAACGGAACCCCGTCCGGCTTCGGGCCCTCGGACCTCGAGAGCGCGTACAACCTGCCGACGGGCGGCGGCGCCGGCCAGACGGTCGCCATCGTGGACGCGCAGGACGACCCCAACGCCGAGCAGGACCTGGCCACCTACCGCAAGCAGTTCGGCCTGCCGGACTGCACCACCGCCAACGGGTGCTTCAAGAAGGCCGACGAGAACGGCGGCAGCAGCTACCCGACCGCCGACGCGGGCTGGGCCGGTGAGATCTCGCTCGACCTCGACATGGTCTCGGCCGTCGCGCCCGACGCGCACATCGTGCTGGTCGAGGCGAACTCCGCCAGCATGGACGACCTGGGCACCGCGGTGAACACCGCCGTCAAGCTGGGCGCGAAGTTCGTCTCCAACAGCTACGGCGGCCCCGAGGACGCCTCGGACACCCAGGCCGACAGCCAGTACTTCAACCACCCCGGCGTCGCCATCACGGCCTCCGCGGGCGACTCCGGCTACGGCGTCGAGTACCCGGCCGCCTCTCCGGGCGTCACCGCGGTCGGCGGCACGTCGCTGAAGAAGGACTCCAGCCAGCGCGGCTGGTCGGAGTCGGTGTGGAACACCAGCAGCAGCGAGGGCACCGGCTCCGGCTGCTCGACGGTCGAGACCAAGCCGTCCTGGCAGAAGGACACCGGCTGCGCCAAGCGCACCGTCGCCGACGTCTCGGCTGTCGCCGACCCCGCCACCGGTGTCGCGGTCTACGACAGCTACCAGTCCGGCGGCTGGCAGGTCTTCGGCGGCACCAGCGCGGCATCGCCCATCATCGCGGCGGTCTACGCCGACGCGGGAGCCCCGGCCTCCGGTGCCAACCCGGCGTCGTACCCGTACGCGAACACCTCGGCGCTCAACGACGTCACCTCGGGCTCCAACGGTGACTGCAACGGCACGTACCTGTGCACCGCGGGCAGCGGCTACGACGGCCCGACCGGCCTGGGTACCCCGAACGGCCTGAAGGCGTTCACCGCGCCCTCGGGCTCGACGGGCGGCGGCTCCACCGGGGGCGGTGGCTCCACCACCGGCTCGAACCGCACCCCGGGGCACCACCACAAGCCGCGCTGGTGATCCCGTAGCACCGCGAGCGACACGGGCCCCGACCACCTTCCCGGTGGTCGGGGCCTTCGGCGACCGGCGAACGAGCCGACACTTCGTCAGGCCCGGCGCGCGGGGAGGTGTGTGGCCGCGTGGGGAGGCGTGCGTGGCCGGTCCTGGTCGGTGGTGAATACACGCTTGGACGGTCTCGCGGCATCGGCGAACGGGTACGTATGTCCGGCTTCATCGGCTCATCGCACCCATGATGTGGTCACCCGTCAGTAAAGAAATCGGCATGTAGGTAAAGCATTTGATAGTAAGAATCAAACACACTTGTTCTGCTCATGACTTGACCGGTGGGATCCAGACGTCGCCTCGGCGACCCCACTCCACACAAGGAGAGTCCATGCGAAGAGCTCGTCCCCGGCAGCGTGCCGTGGTCGCCGCGGCCGGGGCCACCGCCCTTGCCGCCGCCGCCGTGATGTCCGCCACGGCAGGTGGGTCCGCGGTGGCCGCACCGGCCGCGAAGGTGCCGCAGACCAAGGCGGTTCCGGCCATCACGGGTCACAGCCTGGCCCGCAACGTCGGCAGCCCGCTCAGCATCGAGCAGTGCCAGGCCAAGTGGAAGATCAACTGCTACACGCCGCTGCAGTACCGTCAGGCGTACGACCTGAACCCGCTGTACCGGGAGGGCGTCACCGGCAAGGGCCGCACGATCGTCATCGTCGACTCCTTCGGTTCGCCGACCGTCCAGCACGACCTGGACGTCTACAGCAAGCAGTTCGGCATCAAGAGCACGAAGGTCGACGTCGTCAAGTGGGGCAAGGTCCCGCCGTTCGACCCGAAGAACTCGGACATGACCGGCTGGGCGGGAGAGACCACCCTCGACGTCGAGATGGCGCACGCCATCGCGCCGGACGCGAAGATCGTGCTGGTCGAGACCGCGGTCGCGGAGACCGAGGGCGTCACCGGCCTGCCGGAGATGATGTCCGCCGAGAAGTCGATGATCGACCACGGTGTGGGTGACGTCATCACGCAGAGCTTCGGAGCCACCGAGAACACCTTCCCGGGCTTCGCCGAGGGCGACTTCTCCAGCATCGACAACCTGCGCTACGCCTTCAAGGACGCGGCCAGGCACAACGTCACCGTGCTCGCCTCCTCCGGCGACGGCGGCGCGACCGACTCGACCGCCGACGGCAACGGGTACTACCCGTACCAGGTCAACTCCTGGCCGTCCTCGGACCCGCTGGTCACCTCGGTCGGCGGCACCCAGCTGCACCTGAACGACAAGGGGCAGCGCACCGCGCCGGACAGCGTCTACAACGACAACGGCGCCGGCGGTGGCGGTCAGTCCCACGTCTTCAGCCGTCCGTCGTTCCAGAACGGCGTCAAGAACGTGGTGGGCACCCGCCGCGGCACCCCGGACATCTCGATGTCGGCGGCCGTCAACGGCGGCGCCTGGGTGTACTCCAGCTTCGACCCGACCGCGGTCGGCTGGGACGTCTACGGCGGCACCAGCGAGGCCAGCCCACTGTTCTCCGGCATCGTGGCCCTCGCCGACCAGGTGGCCGGCCACCGGGTGGGCGACATCCACACCGCGCTGTACTCGCTGGAGAAGAAGTCCCCGTACTACAGCGGCATCGTGGACGTGAAGGACGGCACCAACAACAGCTACCAGGGTGTCACCGGCTACACCGCGGTGAAGGGCTACGACATGGCCACCGGCGTCGGCACCGTGGACGCCGCCCGCTTCGTGCCCGCCCTGGCGTGGGAGAGCTGGAAGCGCCACTGACACGCGACCACGAATCGCACGTCACCAGGGCCCGGCCCCCGACGGGGGCCGGGCCTTCCGGTTGCCCGCCCCGGTGGCACCGGGACGCTTGACGGCCGCGCCGACCAGCACGGTGTCGACCGACTGGATGCCCAGGCCGGAGATCTCCGCGCTGACGAAGCGGTAGAGCTCCTCCAGGTTCCGCGCCCAGACGGCCGCGTGCAGATTGGCGGGGCCGGTGGTGGCCAGCGCGCCGTGGACCGCGGGGTGCGCGGCCAACGCCCGGCCCGCGCGGTCCAGTTCGTCGGGCGGCACCCGCATCCACAGGTTCGCGTCCACCATGAGGCCCAGCCTGCGCGCGTCGACCACGACATGGGTGCGCAGCCGACCGCGCCCGGCCAGTGCCGCCACCCGGCGCCGTACCGTCGAGTCGGGCAGCCCGGTCGCGGCGGCCAGGGCGGCGGCGGGGGCGCGGGCGTCGTCGGCGAGCGCGTCCAGCAGGAGGCGGTCGGTCGCGTCGACTTCGCCCTCCGGCGCCGAGGGCCGCTCGGGGGTCAGCGCGGCGCGCTCGGCGGGCGTGAGGACGTCGTGCCGCCAGTCGAAGGCGTCCCGGAAGACGTGCAGCACGGCCGCCGCCGTCACGTCGGTCACCGCGGTGGCCCTGGGCAACTGCTCGAAGACCAGCCGGTTGCGCGGCCCCGGCCCGGCCAGCGCGACCGCGCTGATCTCGTCACCGGCCGCCGAGACGTCCACGAACGCGATGTCCTCGCGCGCCGCGAGCGCCGCGGTCACCGCGTCCAGCCGCCCGCGCAGCACCTTGACGCGCAGCAGCGTCACGCCGGAAGGATCCCGGTGCGCCGGCAGCGTGACCACTTTGACGATCCCGTCGGCCCGCAGCGCGGACCAGCGGCGGCGCACGGTGCGTGCTCCCATCCCCAGCACGTCGGCGGCGCGTTCGACGGCCAGCCGCCCGTCGCACTGGAGAGCCGCGACCAGCCGCTGATCGCGCTCATCGAGTATCCCGATCGCCGCTTCCCTGTCCATGAAGGCCATTTTCGCTCACTCAGAGGTCCGGCAAGACCGGGCGGTTCGCCTCACAAGGGAGGCTTGTCGCACCGGGAGGGGCCCGCACCGGGCCCGGTCCCGAGGCATCCGTACCGCTACCGATCCGGAGGTTTCCCATGACCGATGACGAACTGCTCGCGCCGATGACCGCGCTCGCCCGGCGAGTGGGCCGGGGACTGGTCGGCCGTCCGCTGCCGGAGCCGCGTCGCACGCCGGCCGAACTGGTGGCCGCGTTCGCCGCGGTGGACGCGCCCGTGTCGGCCCAACTGCGCGAGGAACTGAGCGAGTTGAGGCCGGTGGCGGCCTGGGCCGAGGAGTTGAGGACCGAACTGCCGGTCACCGGTGAGGCATGGGTGGTCGACGCGCTGGACGGCGCGGTGCAGTACCTGCACGGGATGCCGCACTGGTGCGTCAGCCTCGCGCTGGTCCGCGACCGAGTCCCGGTCGCCGCCGTGCTGTACGCGCCGTACCTGGACGAGACCTACGCCGCCGCGCTGGGCCACGGCACCACCCGGGACGGCGTACCCGTGACCCCCTCGGCCAAGACCGATCCGGCCGGCGCCCTGCTGGCCTTCGCGCACCCGCCGTTCGTCGCCGGGCAGCCCGCCGCCATCACGAGGGCGGGCCGGGCGCTGAGCGCGGTGCTGCCGGTGGTCGGCGCGGTACGCAACCTCGGGGCGACCAGCTGGCAGATCGCGGACGTCGCCGCAGGACGCCTGGACGGCTTCGTGTCGTTCGGGGTCGATGACGGCAACCTGCTCGGCGCCGCCCTGCTCGCCCGCGAAGCCGGGGTGCGGGTCACCGACACCACGGGGAGGCCCTGGCGAGCCGGCGCCGACGGCTTCCTGGCCGCGGCGCCCTGGTTGCACGGCCGTCTCCTGGAAGCCATCGGGGAACCGGACGCGGGCGGCGACCGCGGGGCGGCCGGCGCCTGCCTTCTCGCGGCAGGGTGAAGTCGGTACGTCGCTAAGTCGACTGACCCAGTGGCTGCCGGGGAAGGGCCGCGTACGGGTCGCGGCCTCGGACGGCCAGGGCGTAGCGCTCGACCAGGCGGCCCAGGACCCGGACGGTGGCGTCGATGTCCGCGGCCTCGACGTCGTGCAGGGCGTGGCGCAGCTTCTCCTGATGTGCCTCGCGCAGGCGGAGCAGGGCCGAGGTGCCCTCGGGCGTGATGCTGATGTTGCGCGCTCTGCGGTCCACCGGGTCGGGGGACCGCTCCACCAGGCCCTGTTCGTGGAGCTGGGCGACCTGGCGGGTGACGTGGGACGGCTCGACCAGCAGGCGTTCCGCCAGGTCTCCCACCCGGCAGATCCCGCCGTTCGCGGCCAGCGCCAGCAGCAGGTGGACGTCGGCGCGGCCGATCCTCACCCCGGCCTTGGCCTGGAGCCAGTCGTGCGCGGAGGGGCGGGTGAGCAGGTAGGACATCGCCGTCAGCACCTGCTGGAGTGCGGCCGTCGCGGCGTCGTCGGCGGGATCGGACATGCGAGGACTGTAGCGAGCGCGGGCCCGGCCGTCGTGACGCGTCCCCGGGTGAGCGGCGCGGCCGGGATGCGGAACCGGCCAACCTCGGTCCGGTGCTCACGGGGTCTATCCCCGTGCGGTGAACGGGAGTTAGCGTGACCGCGCAATTACTTGCCTTTGTTAGGTAACCGGTTGGCCGGTCGGAAGCGGGTCGTCCGCGGTGCGGGAGGCGAGGACTGACCACGCGACGCCCGCACCGGGCCGACGTCTGTGCCCCGTCAGCCGCACCCGCGTACCGCACCGTTCGTGAAGGAGCCGCAAGCCATGACGACCGCGCGACCCGTCACCCCGCTCAACTTCCCAGCCGAACGCGGCGGTTGCCCGTTCGCCCCGCCCCCCGCCTACGAGCGGGCCCGCGAGGAGGAACCGGTCAGCCAGGTCACGCTCTTCGACGGCACCCGCTGCTGGATGATCACCCGGCACGCGGACGTCAAGGCCGTCTTACGCGACCAGCGTTTCAGCGCCGACATCCGGCACCCGGGATTCCCGTTCATCAACGCCTCACGGCGAGCGTTGGTCTCCGGACAGCAGACCTTCATCCGGCTCGACGACCCCGAGCACGCCCGGCTGCGGCGGATGCTCACCGCCGACTTCATGATCAAGAAGACCGAGGCGCTCCGCCCGCGCATCCAGGGCATCGTGGACGAGTTCCTCGACCGCATGATCGCGCACGGTTCGCCCGCCGACCTGGTGACCGACTTCGCCCTGCCGATCCCGTCGCTGGTCATCTGCCTGCTGCTCGGCGTCGACTACGCCGACCACACGTTCTTCCAGGAACGCAGCCGGACCCTGCTGAACAACGAGGCCGCCGTCGATGACGTGGCGCGGGCCAGGGACGAACTGGTCGACTACCTGGCCGAGTTGGCGGAGCGCAAGCGCCGCTCCCCCGACGACTCGATCATCAGCCGACTGGTGGCGCGCGGCGAACTGACCGAGCGGGAGGTTGCCTCCACCGGCATGCTGCTGCTGGTCGCGGGGCACGAGACCACCGCCAACATGACCGCCCTGTCCACCCTGGTGCTGCTGCGCGAGCCCGAGCAGCTGACCAGGCTGCGGGCCCAGCCCGCACTGCTCAAGGGCGCCGTCGAGGAACTGCTGCGCTACCTCAGCATCATCCAGACCGGCCTGCCCCGGGTCGCCACCGAGGACATCACCATCGGCGGGCGGACCATCAGGGCCGGCGAGGGGGTGCTGTGCATGCTCGCCACCGCCAACCGCGACGAGGCCGCCTTCGCGGACGCCGGCCGGCTCGACGTCGCCCGCGAGGCGCGCCGTCACGTGGCGTTCGGCTTCGGGGTCCACCAGTGCCTCGGACAGCCGCTCGCCCGCGTCGAGTTGCAGATCGCGCTGGAGACCCTCTTGCGGAGGCTGCCGACGCTGCGGCTGGCCGTTCCGTTCGAGGAGATCCGCTACCGCGACGACATGGTGGTGTACGGCGTCCGCGAACTTCCGGTCGCCTGGTAGGGGTTGGCACGATGGCGGTGGCCCGGGGCGGCGCCCCGGGCCACCGGGAAGCCGGTCAGGAGGCCGGCCCGGCAGGCGGGTCGCCGTGGACCGCGTGCGCGTACAGCCGCGACAGGTCGGCGGTGAAGTAGGCGCTGTAGGAGATGTCCGGGGTGTCACCGCCGGTGTGGTAGCCGCCGATCACCCCGATCACCGCGAAGCCGTGGGACGCGCGCACCAGGAAGGGTCCGCCCGACGTGCCGTTCACGTAGCCCGCGCACCCGATCTCCAGGAAGTCGCCGGGCGCGTTCGGGTCGGTGCTGGTGTAACGGCGGGTGGACGACCAGCAGTCCAGCGGCTCGGGCCCGGTCGTGTCGCTGTAGCCGGGGTAGCCGACCAGCCGGACGGCGCGGTGGGCGTAGCCCGGATACGTCATCAGGTCGAAGCCGCCTACGACGTCCTGCACCTGGCGGCCGTCCGCGCGGGGCTCCAGCCGGGAGAGCGAGTAGTCCCAGCGGGCACCCTCGCCGGAACCCAGGGTGTAGTACCGCTGGTCGATGTAGACCGCCTCCACGGGGAAGACGCCGTAGGGCTTGAGACCGTCGTGGTACATCGGCACGAACGCCAGGTCCTTCTTCGCCCCTGCGTGGGTGAGGCAGTGCCCCGCGCTGATCACCAGGTCGCGCACCGGGCTGCGGACCACGGTGGCCCCGCAGGAGCGGTCCTGGTTCTGGCCGTCGGTCCAGAAGAACGTGCCGACCTGCGGCAGCCCGGGGAACGGGTGGCTCGGCGGCACCGGGACGGTACCCGCCCGGGACACCGGGCCGGGGACGGCGTCGTCCTGGGGCCGGGCCGAGCGCATGCGTCCCGCGGTCCAGTAGGCGTCGTCGGCGACGGCGGCGGAGCCACGGCCGTGCGGGCGTCCGGCGGCGTCGGCGGCGGGAGCCTGGGCAAGACAGGCCGTCAGGCCCAGCAGCAGGGCGGACAGGGCGGGCAACGCACGAGAGGAGCGTGAGCGGCGCATGGACTTCCTTCCGGCAGGCACGGACGGACGACGGCGTCGGGCGCGGCGCGAGACCCGGAGCGCACGGCCGGGGGAGCGGGGGACACGGAGTACGAGCACTCCGAGGCGTTCCGGGAATCGCGTTGTCAACTCACCATGTACACAGCGCCCTCGACAACACCGCCAACGCCGCGTGAACGCCCCCGGGCGCCCCACAGACGGCCTAGCGGCGACGGCCGGCCGGGGTCCCGCGACCGGACGACCGGCGTCGCGTCACGGCGGCCCGCCGCCTGCTGAGCGGCTGAATCACCCGTTCGATGGGCATGGAATGCTTGACATGCCGTCACCATTACCGCCACCCCGAGGGACAGGAAGCCCGGACAGACATGGTCAGAGCAGATCTGGAGAAGAACCCCGCCGAGGTCGCCGCGATGTTCGACGAGGTCGCGCTCGGCTACGACCGCACCCGCGCCCGGCTGTGGCTGGGCCGGATGAACAGCTGGGGACGCCGCATGGCGCGGGCGGCCGGTGCGCGGCCCGGCCGCCGGATCCTCGACGTCGCCGCGGGCACCGGGACGTCCGGTATGGCACTGACCGCCGAAGGTGCTTCCGTGGTGGCCTGCGACTTCTCCGAGGGCATGCTCGCGATCGGCCGGCGGCGCCACCCGGCCATGGACTTCGTCGTCGGCGACGGGCACCGACTGCCCTTCGCGGACGGCTCCTTCGACGCGGTCACCATCTCCTTCGGACTGCGCAACGTCACCGACCCCGAGTCGGTGCTCGGCGAGATGCTGCGGGTGACCCGGCCCGGCGGGGTGCTGACCGTCTGCGAGTTCAGCCTGCCGGTCACGCCGGTGCGCCGGGCCCTGTTCACCGCGTACCTGCGGTGGATCGTGCCGATGACCGGGCGCCGGGTGAGCAGCAACCCGGAGGCGTACGTCTATCTGGCCGAATCCATACGTGACTGGCCCTCCCCGGACCGTCTCGCGGGACGTATCGCCGCCGCCGGCTGGCAGCGGGTGCGCTGGCGTGCGCTGGACGGCGGCGTGGTCCACCTGCACACGGCGGTCGCCGGTCCTCGCGGTGGACGGCAGGAGGTTCCGGGCACGGGCGCGGGCACCGCGGTGGGCGCCGGGGTCAGCGGCGGGGCGGAACGTTCCGCCGGAGCGGCCGGGTAGCGGCGGCGCGGCTCGGTGGGCGGACCGCGGAGACGGGGGACGAGGACCGCGCGTTGCGCCGTGCGCGCTTCGCATTCACCTGTTCGAGCGGTCTGGCGCGACGCCGGACGAGGTCACGCGTTGGACAGGGTCCCCGCCGGTCACGGTTGGGGACAGCCACTGTTTTCGCGTGTGAAAGGACTTGAGAGCATGTCGCGTATCGCCAAGGCCCTCGTGGTGACCGCAGCTGCCGGAGCCGCCGTTTCCGGTTCCGCCGGGTTCGCCATGGCCGACGCCGGGGCCCAGGGCGCCGCGGTGCAGTCCCCGGGCGTCGTCTCGGGCAACGTCATCCAGGTGCCGGTGCACGTGCCGGTCAACGTCTGCGGTAACACCATCGACGTGATCGGTGTCCTGAACCCGGCGTTCGGCAACACCTGCGCCAACGGCTGAAGCCGCGCGGGGCGCTGACCCCGCGGCACAGGGCGGGCCGCCGCTGGCGGCCCGCCCTTCGTGTGTCCGCCCCCGGCGGCCCGCATCGACCGATCGGTCGATGCGCCGTCTCCACCGACCGCCGCCCACCCGTGGCCGTACGGCCGACCGCGGTGGCCGCCCGCCGGCCGGAGAGTGCGGCGCAGGCGGCGCCGCGCGACGCGGGCGGGGGGCGAACAGCCGTAATTGTAAGGAGTCTTGACAGTCCGTTGGTCTAGTCCAATCATGGTCCGCATTGCGCCGCTCCACGCGCTCTTCCACCCTGCTGGGAGCAGACATGATTCGACTCAGATCGATCCGGGCCGCCGCGACCGCGCTGGTCACCACAGCGGCCTCCGCCGGACTGCTCATGACCTCCGGGGGCGCCGCGCACGCGGCGGCGCCCACCCCGTTGCCCGCCCACGTCTTCGCCCCGTACTTCGAGGCCTACAACGGCGACAGCCCCGCCCAGCTGGCCTCCGCCTCCGGCAACAAGTACCTGACGATGGCGTTCATCCAGACCAACGCCAAGGGGTCGTGCACCCCGTACTGGGACGGCGACACCAGCACCCCCATCGCCTCGTCCACCTACGGCAGCGACATCTCCACCATCCAGGCGGGCGGCGGCGACGTCATCCCGTCCTTCGGCGGCTACGCGGCCGACGACGGCGGCACCGACATCGCCGACAGCTGCACCGACGTCTCCCAGATAGCCGCCGCGTACGAGAAGGTCATCACCACCTACAACGTCAGCCGCATCGACCTCGACACCGAGGACAACTCGCTGACCGACACCGCGGGCATCGACCGCCGCAACAAGGCCATCAAGGAGGTGGAGGACTGGGCGACGGCCAACAACCGCACCGTGCAGTTCTCCTACACCCTGCCCACCACCACCAGCGGTCTGGCGAGCAGCGGACTGGCCGTGCTGAAGAACGCGGTCTCCAACGGGGCGCGCGTCGACGTCGTCAACATCATGACGTTCGACTACTACGACGGCGCCACCCACGAGATGGCGAACGACACCGAGTCCGCAGCCGCCGGACTGGTCGGCCAGCTCGCGAGCCTGTACCCGGCGAAGACCCAGGCGCAGCTGTGGGCCATGGTCGGCGTCACCGAGATGCCCGGCATCGACGACTACGGCGCCGCCGAGACGTTCACCACCGCGGACGCGGCGACCGTGGAGAACTGGGCGGTCTCCAAGGGCATCAGCACCCTGTCGTTCTGGGCCCTCCAGCGAGACAACGGCGGCTGCCCGGGCACCGGCGGCTCCGACACCTGCTCGGGCATCAGCCAGGACCAGTGGTACTTCAGCCACACCTTCGAGCCGTTCACCAGTGGCGGCGGCGTCACCCCGCCGCCGGTCGGCAACGACTTCTCGGTCTCGGCGTCGCCCTCCTCCGGCTCCGTCGCCCCGGGCGGCACGGCGACCGCCACCATCGGCACCTCCGTCACCTCCGGCTCCGCGCAGTCGGTCGCTCTCACCGCGTCCGGCGCGCCGGCGGGCGTGACCGTCTCCCTCAGCCCCACCTCGGTCACCGCGGGCGGCTCCTCCACGCTGACCGCGACCGTCGGCTCCTCGGTGGCCGCGGGCAGCTACCCCATCACCGTGACCGGCACCGCCGCCTCCGGCAGCCACTCCGCCACCTACACCCTGACGGTCACCGGCTCCGGCACCGGATCGGGCTCGCTGACCAACGGCGGGTTCGAGAGCGGCAGCAGCCCGTGGACCTGCGCGAGCGGCAGCACGGTGGTCTCCACCCCCGTGCATTCCGGCAGCCACGCCCTCCAGGTCACGCCCACCTCCAGCACCACCGGTGAGTGCGACCAGTCCGTCACCCTCAAGCCGAACACCAGCTACACGCTAACCGGCTGGGTGCAGGGCTCCTACGCGTACATCGGCGTCAGCGGCGGGGCGACCGCCAGCACCTGGACGAACTCCAGCGGCTGGACCAAGCTCACCGTGCCCTTCACCACCGGCTCCTCCGGCACCGTCACGGTCTACGTGCACGGCTGGTACGGCCAGGGCGACGTCTACGCGGACGACTTCTCGCTCAGCTGACGACCGCGACCGGCACCGCCACCGAGGGCCCGCGGGGGAACGCTCTCCGCGGGCCCTCGGCACGTGCCCCCGCGCGCCCGGACGGGCTCCGTCCGGGCCCCCGTCACCCGGATGACGCAGCCTGCCGCAAGGCGTCGCGGCGCGCTCGGCGCACGCCCCCTGCCTCCCGCGAACGGCCCTGGCCCCGCGCGCCGAGCGCCCGGCTGGCGGACAATCTTCGCATCGACCACCGACGCGCCGTGACAGGAGGAGCCGAGGACCGGCCGGGGGCGACGACCAGCGGACGAGGGCAGGTGGATGACCGAACCGGTGGACAGCGCGACAGACGGTGCCGAACGCGGCGCCGCGCACGGCAGCGCCCCGCTGCTGGGTGGACGCCGGGTCCGCATCCACCACGCCGTACGCGCCGCCGCCGTGGCGGTCGCGGCCCTGCTGCTGCTCACCACCGGCGCGGGCGTGTGGCTGTACGTCCACCTCGACGGCAACCTGCACGGACTGCCGCTGTTCGGCGGCGCCACCGGAGACGCAGGACGCGAGAAGCCCGACGCGTTCGGCCGCACACCGGTCAACGTGCTGGTGATCGGCTCCGACGGCCGCGCCGACCCGGCCGACTGCGCCCTCGGCGGTGACTGCGGCCCGGGACAGAACGCCGACGTGGAGATGGTCGTCCACCTGTCCGCCGACCGGTCCAACGCCACCGTCATGAGCGTGCCCCGCGACACCATGGCCGACCTGCCCGCCTGCAAGGCCCCGGCCGGCGGCGGAGTGGTGGCGGCCCGCCGCGACCAGATCAACTCCACGCTGCGCTACGGCCCCGGCTGCACGGTCGCCGCCGTGCACGAACTCACCGGCATCCCCATCGACCACTTCATGATGATCGGCTTCGACGGGGTGGTCCGGATGTCCGACGCGGTCGGCGGAGTGGACGTGTGCGTGGACCAGGACGTCTACGACCCCTACTCCCACCTGAAGCTGGCCAAGGGCAGGCACACCCTCAAGGGGCTGGCCGCCCTGGAGTTCCTGCGCTCGCGGCACGCCTTCGGCGACGGCAGCGACCTCGGCCGCACCTACGCCCAGCACCTCTACCTCGGCTCGCTGGTGCGGCGCATGAAGGCCACCGGCACCCTGACCGACCCGACCACGCTCTACGGGCTCGCCGACGCGGCCACCAAGGCGCTCACCGTGGACACCGGCCTGGACAGCGTCCCCAAGCTGCTGGGACTGGCCGCCGACCTCAACAAGGTGCAGCCCTCCCGCGTCACGTTCACCACCATGCAGAGCGAGCCCGACCCGGCCGACCCCGGCCGCGTCGTGGTCGCGCCCGCCGCACAGGCGCTCTTCTCCGCCATCGCCGCCGACCGGGCGCTCACCACGTCGAACGGCGCCAAGTCCGCCGTGGCGAACGCGCTGCAGCGGGAGGCCGCCACGCCCGAGGCGATGGCCGACCTGGAAGGCCGGATCGCCCTGCGGGACCGCTCCGCGCGGGCCTCCACCGCGCCGCCCGGCGACGTCTCGGTCGCCGCGTACGCGACGTCCGCGCTGCCGGGCGGCAGCGACGACTCCGGCTACGACGCGCACGCCGAGACCGCCACGCAGGCCACCGGCTGCGCCGCGGTCAGCCCGTACCGGACGGTGACGGTGAACGGCGTGCCGATGACGCCGACCCAGGCGTTCACCGCGAGCCGCGGCGTCCCGCTGTCGGCCCCCTGACGACCGTCCCCGAAGCACCGGAGCATCCGCGGAAACGTCCCCACGGCGTTCACGCGCCGGACGCGTCGGTCTCACCCGGGCTCCACCGCGCCGCGCGAGCCTGCGGGCGTCGCCGCCGAGCCGCCCGGAACGGAACGCCCATGACCAGTGCACCCGCACCCGCCCGGTTCCGTGACGTGCCGGGCTGGTTCTTCCCCGCCGACCAGGTGCTCTTCGACTGGTTCCTGACCCGGCAGCACGCCCGGGGCGAGCGCGGCGACCTGCTGGAGATCGGCGTCTACCTCGGCAAGAGCGCCATCTTCAGCGGCTGCTACCTGGCCGAGTGGGAACGCTTCACCGTCTGTGACCTGTTCGACTCGCCCGCCGAGGACCGCCCCAACAGCGCCGAGATGGCCAAGTCCTACGCCACCTTGACCCGGCGCGCCTTCGAGGCCAACTACCTCGCCTTCCACGAGCGGCTGCCGCGGATCGTGCAGGGCCTGTCCTCCCTGGTCGCCACCGAGGTCCCGGACGCCTCCTGCCGCTTCGTCCACGTCGACGCCTCGCACCTGTACGACCACGTGCGCGGCGACATACTCCAGGCCCGCGCCAAGCTGCTTCCGTACGGCATCGTGGCCCTCGACGACTTCCGCGCCGAGCACTGCCCCGGCGTCGCCGCCGCCACCTGGGAGGCGGTGACCAGCGGCGGACTGCGGCCGGTCTGCGTCACCGGCACCAAGTTCTACGGCACCTGGGGCGATCCGGAGCCGGTCCGGGACGAACTGCTGGGCATGCTGGACAGCCGCCGCGACCTGTGGCACGAAGTCCAGTCGGTGGCCGGGGGACGGCTGATCAGGATCGACGGCAAGAAGGCCACCCCGCCGCGGCACCCCGCCGCCCTGCGCGTCGACGCCGCCGCCCCGCACCCCGCCTCCGTCCCCGGCCCGGCCGCCGCGGCACCCTCGGCCGACCGCCCCGTCCGCGGCCGTTCGCTGGCCGGACGACTGGCGGCACGCACCCTGCCGGGCCCCGTCGTCCGGGCCCTCGCCGGGCGCGCCCGCAGGTGACGTGGGGCGGCGGCGCGCACAAATCCACGTGATCCCGAGGCCGTTGGCACGTCGACGTGGCGGTCCGGCCGTTCGCCGGGCATGCTGCGGGGTGCACAAGGAATCCCCCCGTGGAATCCTGGCGGAGGAGGGACACTGTGGGAACGGCCTTCGCACTGCCGCTGCTCGGCCTCGCGTTCGCGGTCGCGGCACCGCGGATGCTCTGCCGTGCCCGCTGGCAGGACCGCGAACCGGTGGTGGCCCTGTGGATCTGGCAGTGCGTGGTGGCCGCCGTGCTGCTGTGCTTCGGACTGTCCCTGCTCGTCACCGCCGCCGCGTTGTGCCCGCCGCTGCGCGCCGACCTGTTCCTGCTCGCGCCGCGCGGGGTGCAGCAGGCGTACGGCCTGGCCACCGGCGGCGCCTGGCGCGGGGTGCTGGCCGCGGTCCTGCTCACCGGCGCCGTCCATCTCGTCCTGCACCTGGCCCGGGAGGCGCACCTCGCGCGCATCAGCCGCCGCAGGCGCTACCGGGAACTGCGCGCCGCCGCCCCCGCACTGCCGCGCGAGGCCTGTCCGGACACCCCGCGCAGGCTCGGGCGACGCGTGGAGCACGTGCTGGTCATGGAGAACCCGCGTCCGCAGGCCTGGTCCCTGCCGGTACCGCGCCACCCGCTGCAACTGGTGGTCTCCACCGGCGCGATGCGGCGGCTGAGCGCCGAACAACTCGACGCCGTGCTCGCCCACGAACGCGCCCACGCCCGGGCCCGCCACCACCTGCTCCTTCAGTCCGCCGGGGCGCTCACCACCGCGTTCCCCTCCTCCGCGCTCTTCGCCGCCTACGCCGACCGCTCGGCCCGGCTGGTGGAGCTGGCCGCGGACGACGCCGCAGCCCACCGGCACGGGCAGCTGGCCACCGCCCTCGCCCTGATCGACCTCAACGACAGCCGCGCGGGCCTGTCCAGGACCCCGCTGCCGGCCGGCTGGAGCCCCGGCACCCCGCCGCCGCCCCCCGTCGAGCAGATCACCGAGCGCGTCGACCGGCTGCTGACCGGGCCGCCCCGGCTGCGTCCGCTGCAACGGCTCAACCTCACCGCCGCCGGACTCGCCATCATCCTGGTGCCGGTGCTCGTCGCGCTGGCCCCGGGGCTGGGCGCGCTGTTCGCCGCGACCTGGTGAGCCCTCCGCCGCAACTCCCGGCACGGGCAAGGGGGCTCCGGCGCGATGGCTTACAGCCCCCTGTGGTACGTGTAGGTCGAACAGATCATTCCGCAATCCGGTGAACCGCCACAGCGACCAGGAGACGACATGAGCGACACCATGACCGCGGGCACGGTCACGATCACCAGCGGCGACGGCGAGGAGATCGAGGCGTACCTCGCCCACCCGGTCGACGCTCCGCACCGCGGCGGCGTGGTGGTCATCCACCACATGCCCGGCTACGACCGGTGGTCCAAGGAGGTCGTCCGCCGCTTCGCCTCCGACGGCTGGGCGGCGCTGTGCCCGAACCTCTACTCCCGTCAGGCGCCCGGCGCGAGCCCCGACGACGCCGCCGCGGCGGTGCGCGCCCTCGGCGGCGTCTCCGACGAGCAGCTGATCGCCGACGTCGAGGGAGCGATGCGCCACCTCAAGTCGCTGCCCGGGGCCAACGGCAAGGTGGGCGTCATCGGCCACTGCTCCGGCGGCCGTCAGGCGTTCCTCGCGGCCTGCTCGCTGCCGCTGGACGCGGCCGTGGACTGCTACGGCGCGTTCGTCGCCAAGGAGCCGGACGCGGGCTTCCCGCTCAAGGTCAAGCCGGTGCTGGGGCTCGCCGGGAACCTGTCCGCCCCGCTGCTGGGCCTGTTCGGCGCCGAGGACTCCTTCCCCGCGCCGGACGAGGTCGCCCAACTCGCCGCCGAACTGGAGCGGTTGGGCAAGGACCACGAGTTCCACACCTACGAGGGGGCCGGGCACGCCTTCTTCGCCACCGACCGGCCGAGCTACCGGCCCGAGGCCGCGGTGGACGGCTGGGAGAAGATCTACGGCTTCTTCGGCCGCCACCTGTCGGCCTGACCGCCCGGTCCCACCGCCGTCCACCCGTGTTCCGCAGGAGTCCGCCATGTGCACGTACCTGACCGAGAAGATCGCCCTCGAAGGCAGTGGCAAGGGCACCCCGGGCTGGTTCCCGGTCACCCAGGCCGCCGTCTACGTCGACCACCCCCAGCACCATCCGCAGGAGCACACCGTCAACATCGACTTCACCAACCCCGGGCGAGGTCCCTCCGCCCGGGTGGCGCTGGAGCTGACCGAGGAGGCCGCGCGCGACCTGGTGGACGCGATCCAGCGGGCGCTGGCCTCGGCCCCGGACGGGCTGGCCGCGGCCGGCCGCCGACCGGCCGCGGTGTGACCCCGGTTCAGCCGGAGATCTTGCCGAAGATCTTGGAGTAGGCGTAACCGGTGCCCTTGTCGTAGCCGTCGACCTCCCAGAAGGCCAGCTCCTGGACGCCCTTGGACGCGGCGAAGGCCTCCAGCGTCCTGGCGTCGGCCTGGGTGAAGTCCTCGTCGTCGTCGTTCTTCCCGGCGATCGGGGTGAGCCCGAGGCGCGCCCAGTTGCTCGCGGCGGAACCGCCGTAGAGCGAGGCGAGCTGGCCTTCGGTGGCGGTCGCGGCCGACTCGGCGTCCTTGAGGGCGTTCTCGCCGTCGCCGAAGTCCATGGTCATGATGTTGACCAGGTTGACCTTGACGCCCTTGCTCCTGGCGTCCTTGAGCAGGTTGAGGGTCGAGCTCTCCAGCCCGTCCGGGTCGACCGCCAGGGTGTAGTCGACCTGCACCGACGGGTCCTGCTTCTGGAGGGCCGCCAGGGCCTGGTCCCGGCGGGAGGTGGCGGCGGTGTCGCTCAGCGTCCCGCCCTCGATGTCGAAGTCGAGGCGGGTCACGCCGTACGTCTTGACGACGTTCGCGTAGGCGGCGGTCAGATCGGAGACCGACGTGCAGGTCTGCGCCAGCTCACCGCCCGACTCGCCGCCGAACGAGATGATGACGTCGCCGCCCGCCGACTTAAGGGACTTGACCTGCGAGGTGAACGCGCCCAGCGAGTCGCCGCCGTCCTCCCACTGCGGCGTACAGCCCGACTTGGGCGTCAGGAAGGCGAGCGTGTAGTCCTTCACCCCGCTGGCCTTCATGTCCTTGGCCATGTCACCGGCGTCGTCCCCGCTGATCTGGAGGTACGGGGCCGCGTAGTGGGCGGCGAACGCGGGGGACGCGGCGGGGGCGGCCTGCGCCGGGAGCGCACCGGCGACGAGACAGGCGGGGACGACTCCGGAGGCCAGCAGCGCGGCCGTCTTCAGTGACTTGCCCATGACAACCTTCCGTGGGGAGACGTCAATTAGGAAAGTTTCCTAACGACTTGCACGGGAGGATGGCCTTCGGCCACCGGCGTGTCAAGGGATCGCGCGGGCGCGGCCGGTGAACCGGCCGCGCCCGCGGTGGTGTTCGCACGCCTGCGGTGGTGACGGTGGCGGTGCTCGCGTTGGCCCGGGGAAGGCGGGGAGGCGCCCCCTCAGCGGCGAGTGCGGGTCATCGGGGGTCAACCCCCGGTTGCTCAGCGGTAGTTGCCGGTGTGACCGAGGCTGTAGCGGCCGGGCTGCGGGAAGAACGCCAGGCCGTGCGGGTTGGCGCCGACGGGGATGCGGGCCAGCAGACGGCCGTTGGAGGTGTCGAAGACGTACACCTCGTCGTTGTCCCGGCCGGAGAGCCACAACTGCCGTCCGTCCGCGCTGACCCCGCCCATGTCGGGGGAGCCGCCGCCCGGGATGGTCCACGTCGCCACCGACTTGCCGGCCCTCGGGTCGACCACCGAGACCGATCCCGCGTCGCGGTTGGAGACGTAGAGCAACTGCCCGTCGCGGCTGGGGTGGATGCCGTGCGCGCCCGCACCGGTGTGGATGTAGCCGACGCGCCGCAGCGTCTCCCCGTCGACCGCGACCAGCCCCGCGTCGTTGAGCGCCGCGACGTAGAAGGTTCGCCCGTCCGGGCCGAGCCTGATGTCCTGCGGCATGACGTTGCGGCCCAGCCTCAGCCGGTCGAGCAGCCGCATCGACTTCGTGTCGTACTTCAGCACGTCGCCCGAGAACTCGCAGGTCGCGAGGAAGTACGAGCCGTCCGCGGAGAAGTCGGCGTGGTTGACGCCCTGGCACGGCACCTTGACCGCCTTGCGCAGGGCCATGGTGTGCGGGTCGTAGAGGTCGATGCGGTCGTGCCGTTCGGCCATCACCACCGCCGCGCCGCCGTCCGGTGTGAAGTACAGGTTGTACGGCGCGTCCACCTCGACCGGCTTGCCGGGCTTGGCGGTTCGCGGATCGATCGGGACCAGCCGGTCGCTGCCGCTGGCGTCGACCCACAGCGTCCTCATGTCCCACGACGGCGTGACGTGCTGCGGCAGCTTCCCGACCTTGAAGTGCCCGACGACCTTGAAGGTTTTGGGATCGATGACGGTGACGGTGTCGCGGTCGGGATTGCGGGAGGGCGCCATGCCGTGCATGCCGGGCTCGCCGCTGTTGGGCACGTAGACCAGCTGCGGGTCCCCCTGCACGGCGGGGGAGAGCATGCCCGCGAGCGTGAAGCCGTACGTCCCGCCCAGCGCGGCGCCGGCCCGGGGCGCCATCGGGGGAGTGAACAGCCGCTGCGCCGCCGACACCAGGTTCCCCGGTCCCATCGGCACCTGGGTGGGCGTCAGCCCGGTCGGCGCCTGCGCCGCGGGCCCCGGCCGCCGGTCCGACACGGCACGGAACGCGCCGGACGTCGGGCCGACGGCGAGCGCGGTCGCAGCCACGCCGAGGGCGAGTGAGCACAGCAGTCCGGTCCGCACATGGCGCGCACGCACAGGGCATCCCTCCCGTCAGCGGTGGTTCCGGCGCGATGTGATCCGCAGCCAGAATCGGCGCACCGGGCGGGATCGGCGACTCGGGAGGGAGCGACTCGGCGTGTGTGGGGCCCGGTCGACAGGGGGGAATCGACCGGGCCCCGGGAGCCGGGCGGGCCGAGGGAGTCGCCCGCCCGACCTCCGCCTGCCCGGGGTCCGCGGACACAAACCGGCCCGATCCCGCCGGGCCCGGGAATCACCCATCCGAGGGGCGTGCGGCCGCGTCGCGGCACTGGGTCCACCCGGGTGAGCCGGCCGGCGCCGCGGCGGTCGGCGGCCGGGTGCCGGGCGCTCGTGGCGGCCGACGATCACGGTGCTAGGTTCGTGCGTCGTCCCGGCGGTGCGTCCGAGCCGCCGCGCGAGCCGTCAAGGAGCAGCCATGAGCGTCCGCGTCGAACGGCGAGGCCCCGTCACCACCGTCGTCCTGGCCCGGCCGGAGTGCCGCAACGCGGTGGACGGCGCCACCGCCGCCGCGCTGGCCGACGCGTTCCGGGGGTTCGAGGCCGACGAGACGGCCCGCGTCGCGGTGCTGTGGGGCGAGGGTGGCACGTTCTGCGCGGGTGCCGACCTCAAGGCGGTCGGCACCGAGCGCGGCAACCGGGTGGCGCCGGAGGGGGACGGGCCGATGGGGCCGACCCGGATGCGGCTGTCCAAGCCGGTCGTCGCCGCGGTCAGCGGGCACGCGGTCGCGGGCGGCCTCGAACTGGCCCTCTGGTGCGACCTGCGGGTGGCCGAACAGGACGCGGTCTTCGGCGTCTTCTGCCGCCGTTGGGGCGTCCCGCTGATCGACGGCGGCACCGTGCGGCTGCCCCGGCTGATCGGGGAGAGCCGGGCGATGGACCTCATCCTGACCGGCCGCCCGGTGCCCGCGCCCGAGGCGTACGAGATGGGCCTGGCCAACCGGATCGTCCCGCCGGGGCAGGCCCGCGCCGCCGCCGAGGCCCTCGCGGCCGACATCGCGCGCTTCCCCCAGGCGTGCCTGCGCGGCGACCGCGCCTCCGTCCTGGAGCAGCGCGGCCTGCCGGAGGCCGAGGCGATGGCGGCCGAACTCCGCCTCGGCCAGGCGGTGCTGGCGGAGGCGATGGACGGTGCGCGCCGCTTCAGCCGGGGCGCGGGGCGGCACGGCACGTTCGACGGGATCTGACCGGCTGACGCCACGTCAACCCGCCCCGGCGGCACGCCCGTTGACGCCCGCCTACCCGCCCTGCGTCCGCAGCGCGTCGCACGTCCCGCCGAGCGAGTCCTGCGAGATGAGCTTGCCGAGCGCGCCCGCGTGGGTCAGCGGGATCGGGCAGTGGCCGTCGTCCGCCCAGGCTGCCGCACAGCCCGGGGCCGCCGCCGCGGTCAAGACCGCCCCGGCGGCCATCAGGCCCGCCAGCACCCCCGTGAGCGCGCGCGGCATGCCCGCCGCGGGGCCCGGCAGCGCCCCGCCCCGTCGCGTCGCCCTCGGTGTCGTCCTCGTGCTCACCGGTCGTCCCCTTCCGCCGCGGACGGGGCCTGTCCCCGTCACACCAGGGGAAACGCGGCAGCGGCCGATGGGTCACCCCTGCGTGCGCGGCGCCGCCCGGTGTTGCGGGGCGGGACCTGCGCGCGCATGATCCGAGAAGAAGCGGCGCAAGAACGCGGGATCGCCCACTACCCGATTCTTAACAGAATCTTTAATATGGGCGTAACGTCTCATCTCGCTACACAGCGGATTCCCCGCAGCGGGTTGTTTCCGGCGTGAAGCCCGGCTGCCGGATATCGCTCCTCACCTCACCCGGTTCGGAACGAGGGGTGCACAGACCATGCAGACGCCGACCGAAGTAGCTCCACTCACCCCCAAGAATCCCGGCCTGAAGCGGGACATCGGGCTCATCGGGCTCATCTGGACCTCCGAGGGGTCCATCATCGGATCCGGCTGGCTGTTCGGCGCCCTGTTCGCCGCGCAGGCCGCCGGCACCGCGGCTCTCATCTCCTGGGCGATCGGCGCGGTGGCGATCATCATCCTGGCGTTCGTCCACGCCGAACTGGGCGCGATGTACCCGGTGGCGGGCGGCACCGCCCGGTTCCCGCACTACGCCTTCGGCAGCGCCGCGGGCGCCTCGTTCGGCTGGTTCTCCTGGTTGCAGGCCGTCACCGTGGCCCCGATCGAGGTCATGGCGGCGCTGGACTACCTGAGCGTGCACGCGCCCTGGGTGCAGTCGGGCAAGGACCACCTGACCGCCGGAGGCTACGGACTGGCCGTGGCGTTCATGGCGTTCTTCGTGGTCATCAACTTCTTCGGCATCCGCTGGCTGGCCAACACCAACAGCGCGGCCACCTGGTGGAAGGTCGCCATCCCGGTCTTCACGATCATCGTGTTCGCCTCGACGAACTTCCACGGCAGCAACTTCGGCACCGGCGGCTTCGCCCCGTTCGGCGCCGAGGGCGTGCTGTCGGCGGTGAGCACCAGCGGGATCATCTTCGCCCTGCT
This sequence comes from Streptomyces sp. ICBB 8177, assembly GCF_003144095.1. Lineage (GTDB taxonomy): Bacteria > Actinomycetota > Actinomycetes > Streptomycetales > Streptomycetaceae > Streptantibioticus_D. The sequence goes on from NZ_NSKH01000018.1 coordinate 514,546, forward strand.
GGGCTTCGAGCAGGCCGACCAGCTCGCCGGTGAGAGTCGCAACCCCGCGCGCGACATCCCCCGCGCGGTCATCGGCTCCATCCTCATCGGCGTGCTGATCTACGTGGCGCTCCAGGTCGTCTTCATCGCCGCCCTTCCGCACAGCGCCTTCGCGCACGGCTGGGCCAACTTGGCGTTCAGCAACAAGGCGGGTCCGTTCGCCGGTCTGGCCACCACGGTCGGCCTGGGCTGGCTGGCCACCCTGCTGTACATCGACGCCATCGTCTCGCCGTCCGGCACCGGCCTGATCTACACCACGGCGACCTCCCGGGTCTCCTACGGCCTGTCCCGCAACGGCTACGTGCCCGCCGTCTTCGAGCGCACCACCAAGCGCGGCGTCCCGTGGTTCGGCATGCTGTTCGCCTTCATCATCGGGCTGATCGTCTTCCTGCCCTTCCCCACCTGGCAGAAGCTGGTCGGCTTCGTGACCTCCGCGAGCGTGCTGATGTACGCCGGGGCCCCGCTGGCCTTCGGCTGCCTGCGCAAGCAGGACCCGGACCGGCCGCGGCCGTACCGGCTGCCCGGCGGCATGTTCTGGTCGCCGGTGGCGTTCGTCGTGGCCAACCTGATCATCTACTGGGCCGGCTGGGACACCCTGTGGCGGCTGGGCCTGGCGATCCTCCTCGGCTACGTGCTGCTGGGGCTGTCGTGGGGCCTGAAGCTCAACCCCAAGACCATCCACATGGACTGGAAGTCGGCGCAGTGGCTGCCGGTCTACCTGCTCGGCATGGGCGTGCTGTCCTGGCAGGGTCGCTACTGCAGCACCGGCCCCGCCTCCAGTGCCGCCTGCGGCGCGCAGAACCACATCCCGCTGTGGTGGGACATCGTGATCATCGCCGCGTTCAGTCTCGCGATCTACTTCTGGGCCTTCTTCGTCCGGCTGCCGGACGAGGAGACGCAGGAGTACATCGGATCCGTCGAGGTCGTGCCGGTGGAAGGACACTGACCCAGGGTGAGGCCGCGGGCTTTCCGGATTCCCGGAGCCCGCGGCCTCACCCTCGCGCGCTCCGGATGCCGCCGGGGCGCAACGCGCGTCCAATAGGGGTACGAGGGCCGGCGGCGTCGCGCCGAGACGGCGGGCGTCCGGGCGGAGGAGGGTTGCCATGACAGCTGCTACACGCCTGCTGCGGGGCGTACCGCCGGAGTACCGCGACCGGATGATGGAGATGGCCCACGAGGTGGCCTTCGACCAGGACACCCGGATCTTCGAGGAGAACGGCACCGCCGACCGGTTCTGGGTGCTGCGCTCCGGCGCGGTCACCCTGGACCTGAAGGTCCCCGGCCGCCGTCCGGTGACCGTGGAGACGCTGGGGCCGGGCGACCTGCTGGGCTGGTCGTGGATGTTCCCGCCCTACCAGTGGGACTTCGGCGCGGAGGCGCTCAGCCCGGTGCGCGCCTACGAGTTCGACGGCGCCGACGTGCGGGCGGCCTGCGACGCCGACCCGGCCCTCGGCTACGCGCTGACCAGGGTCGTCGCCGAGATCCTCGCGCACCGCCTGGAGGCCGCCCGCACCCGGCTGTTCAACCTGTGACCGCCGCCGCGCGGCAGGCCCCGGGCGTTTGAACGGCGCGTCCCCGGCAAGCCGCACCGTACCGACCACGCGCAGACCGGACGGAGACCGCCATGGCCACGAAGCGAGATCTGGCGGAGTACCACCGCAAGCGCGACTTCGCCAGGACCAGGGAGCCGAAGGGCAACGACAGCGCGGGCCCGCGGCGCGAGGGCAAGGGCGACGGCGCCTTCGTGGTGCAGCTTCACGAGGCGAGCACCACGCACTTCGACTTCCGCCTGGAGGCCGACGGCGTGCTCAAGTCCTGGGCGGTCCCCAAGGGTGTCTCCCGCGACCCCGGCGACAAGCGGCTCGCGGTGCCCACCGAGGACCATCCGCTGGAGTACGGCGCCTTCGAAGGCGTCATCGCCGACGGGGAGTACGGCGCCGGGACGGTGATGGTGTGGGACACCGGCGACTACCGCAACCTGTCGAAACACCGCGGCGAGCAGGTCCCGCTCGCCGAGGCGCTGGACCGGGGCCACGCCGCGTTCTGGCTCGACGGCGACAAGCTCCGCGGCGGCTACGCGCTCACCCGGCTGCGGGACGGTGCCTGGCTGCTGGTCAAGGAACGCGACAAGCACGCCTCCTCGACCGGTTCGCCCCCGCACCCGCACCGCATGCGCTCGGCGCTCACCCGCCGCACCCTCGCCCAGATCGCCGCGGACGAGGACGCCGAGCGGTGAGCGGGCTCCTCGAAGGGCTGCCGCCCGCGCAGCGCGAGAGACTGCGCCCGGCCCGTGCCGCGTACGAGATCCGGCCGATGCTCGCCGTCCTGAGCGACCGGCGCTCCTTCGACGGGGACTGGCTCTTCGAACGCAAGCTGGACGGCGTGCGGGCGCTGGCCCACCGCCAGGGCGACAGCAGCCGGCTGACCTCCCGCAGCGGCAAGCCGATGTCGGCCACCTACCCGGAGATCCGCGAGGCGCTGGACGCACAGGACTGCCGGGACTTCGTGGTGGACGGCGAGGTCGTCGCGCTCGACCGGCAGGGCCGCACCAGCTTCGAACTTCTCCAGCGGCGCATGCAGCTGACCGACGCCCGCCGCGCCCGCGCCACCGGCGTCGCCGTCACCTTCTACGTCTTCGACCTGCTGCGGCTCGACGGGTACGACCTGACCGGGCTGCCGCTGCGCACCCGCAAGGCCCTGCTGCGCCGGGCCCTGAAGTGGCGCGAACCGCTGCGCTTCACCACGCACCGCAACGCCTGGGATCCCGCGTTGCTGGACGACGCGTGCGGCAAGGGCTGGGAGGGCCTGATCGCCAAACGAGCCGACGCCCGATACGTCGAGAAGCGGTCGGGCGACTGGCTGAAGCTCAAGTGCGCCGCCGGACAGGAGATGGTCGTCGGCGGTTTCACCGAGCCCGCGGGCAGCCGCACCGGATTCGGCGCGCTGCTGGTCGGCTACTACGCGCACGGGGCGCTGCGGTACGCGGGCAAGGTCGGCACCGGCTTCGACACCGCCACCCTGAACCGCCTGCGCCGCCGCCTCGACGGGCTGCGGCGGGCGAGTTCCCCGTTCGGCGAGCCGGTGCGCGAGAGCGGTGCCCACTGGATCGAACCGCAACTGGTGGCGCAGGTCGCGTTCGCCGAGTGGACCCGCGACGGCAAGCTGCGCCACCCGCGCTTCCTGGGCCTGCGCGACGACAAGCGTCCCGAAGAGGTGGTGCGGGAGCGCGCCGCGTGACCGGGGCGGTCAGCGACCGCCTCAGGAGGCCTTGCTGGAGGCCGTCTTCTTCGCCGCGGTCTTGGCGGTCTTCTTCTTCGCCGACCCGCTTCCGCTCGCGGACGACTTCTTCGCCGCCGCCTTCTTGCCCGTGGTCTTCTTCGCCGCCGTCCCGCGTCCGCCATCGCCCCCCCGTGAGGAGGCGGACTTCTTCGACGCGGCGCGCTTGGAAGCCGTCTTCTTCGCGGGCTTCTCCTCCGGTTTGCGGGCGCCGCTCGCCTCCAGGCTGGCCTGGAGCGCCGAGGTGAGGTCGATGACGTTGTCGGGCGCCTCGCGGGTCTGCGGCGACGGCGCGGGTCTGCCCTCCAGCCGGGCCGCCACCAGGGAACGCAGCGCCTCCTGGTAGTCGTCGTGCAGTTCTTCCAGGTCGAAGCCCTCGGAGAGGGTCTCCATCAGGCTGGCCGCCATCTTGCGCTCCTGGGAGCGGATGGTGACCTTGCCGCTGGGGCCCACCTCCGCGTCGGAGCGCACCTCGTCCGGCCAGAACATCGTGTGCAGCGCGAGCGTCTCGTCGTGGACGCGCAGCAGGGCCAGCGACTCCCGGGTGGAGATGGTGATCTTGGTGACCGCGGCCTTGCCGCCGTCCGCCAGCGCGTCGCGCAGCAGCGCGTACGGCTTGTCGGCGGCCGGGGAGGCGGGGCCCAGGTAGTAGGACGAGGAGAACATCAGCGGGTCGATCTCCCCGGCGTCCACGAACGCCAGGACGTCGATGACCTTCTTGCTGGGCAGCGGCAGGTCGGCCAGGTCCTCGTCGGTCAGCACGGCCTCCCGGCCCTCGTCGTCCTCGAAGCCCTTGGCCACGTCCGCGTAGGCGACCTCCTTGCCGCACTTCTCGCAGACCCGCTTCTGCCGGATGCGGCCGCCGTCCTCGGCGTGCACCTGGTGGAGCGGCAGCCGGTGCTCCTGGGTCGCCTTGTAGAGGGTGACCGGGATGGAGACCAGGCCGAAGGAGATGGCCCCTTTCCAGATGCTTCGCATGGGTTCGTCCCTTCGTGCGGGAAACCAGCGTATGCCGGGTGTGCCGCACCGGCAGGGCGGTGGCGGCGTGGGGGTGAACGCGCACCGCGAACGCGTCGGCGTCAGCCGCGGTCCGGCTCGCCCAGCAGCGCCGCGCAGCCGGTGATCAGCGCCTGGACGCCGAACCTGAAGCGCTCCGCGTCGTCCGTGCCGGAACCGGTCCGGGCCGCCGCGGCGATCAGCGGGAAGTCCTGCGGATCCAGCTCGGCCAGCGCCTGCGGCGAACCGGCCGCACCCGCCTCGTTGACCGGCGCGGAGGCCACCTCGGCTGCGGTGTGGGCGATGACGAAGAGGGAGAGCGTGTTGAGCGTGTCCACCGCCCGCCCGAGCGGCAGTCCGGCCGCGCGCAGCACGGTCAGGCCGCGTTCGACCGCGCGCAGCGTGCCCGGCGTGGCCGCGGGCCGGGTCGCCACCAGCGGCAGCACGCCGGGGTGGCGCAGCAGCGTGTTCCGCAGCGATTCCGCGTACGCGCGCATCGCGTCCCGCCAGTCCGCGCCGTCGTCGGCGGCGGGCAGCGCGATCTCGTCCACCGCCCGTTCCACGATGCCGTCCAGCAGGGCGTCCTTGTGGGGCACGTAGTGGTAGAGCGTCATCGCCTCCACGCCCAGCTCGGCGCCCAGGGCCCGCATGGACAGGGCCCGCAGGCCCTTGCGGTCGGCCAGCTCCAGGGCGGCGTCGAGCACGGACTGCCTGGTCAGCCCGGCGCGTTCACCGCGTCCGCGCTTGCGGCGGTCGGTCATGGGGCCTCCGGTCGGCTTGACATTCTTACGGCGTAAGAGCATCGTAGTCGCGCGTCGGACTCTTACGGCGTAAGAAGTGACGGGGGCAGGGGGATCCACATGAGCGTCGCGACGGGCAGGCCGGTCGGGACGGCTTCGACGGAAGCGAACAAGAAGGTCGTCAGCGACTTCCTCGCCGCCATCAACGAACGCCGCGTCGAGGACCTCTCGCGCCACATGGCGCACGACGTGGTCGACCACAACAAGGTCATCCACGGTGAGGCCGACGAACCCGGCGCCGCCTTCGAGGGATTCCGGCAGCAGATGGTCGCGTTCGGCGACGCGCGGATGGCGGCGCAGGAGCTGATCGCGGAAGGAGACCGGGTGGTGGCCCGCGTCGTCGCCACCGGCACGCACACCGGCACCCATCCGCGGATGCCGGAGCCGACCCGCCGTTCCTTCGAGGTCGAGCAGATCTGGGTCTTCACCGTGACCGGCGCCCGGATCAGCGAGATCCGCGCGGTCAGCGACCGGCTCGGGATGTTCCTCCAACTCGGCTGGGACTGGCCGACCGCCGACTGAGCGCGCGTCGCCCGCCACGGGGGAGCGGGCGGCGCACGGGGGTGGCGGGGGCGGAGCGTCGGCGACGGCGCCCCGCCCCCGCCACAGCCGTTCACGCGGCAGCGCGCCCCGGCGGGCTCACTCGGCGATGCCCCGGGTCAGCATCACCACGGTGACGAACCGCCGGTACAACCGCACCGGATCGTCGTCCGTCATGCGCACCGCCAGTCGGTCGTGCCGTTCGGCACCCTCGATCCAGGTGGCCATCTCGGCGAGGTCCGCGTTGCGGAAGCGCACGGTCAGCGTCGCGGGCAGCGTGATCCTGGGCGGCTCCGCGTCCGGCAGCCGCTCGATCGCGGCGCGGGCGGCCCGGCGGATCACCTCCCGCGCCTCCAGCGGGTGCAGGCTGTCGGCGGCGAAGCGGGAGACCGACGACTTCACCACCGCGCCCTCGACGCCGGGGCAGAACGGCAGCGCCTCCTCCAGCGTCGTGGCGTCCCCGGTGACCAGCACGACCGGGACCCCGTGACCCAGAGCCACCAGCGCGTTGATCCCGCTCTCGCCCGCCACCACCCCGTTCAGCCGCACCTCGCTGATCGCGGCCGGGTTGTAGGTGTGCGACAGCGCGGAGCCCTCGGACGACATCGAGCCGTGGTACGAGACGAAGAAGACCGCGTCGAACGAGGCGTCCAGACCCTGCATCATGTACAGCGGCTTGTGCCGCCCCGACAGGTAGCGGGCCCGGCCGGCCAGCGCGTCCGGGCGCAGGTTCGCCATCGTCGAGTGCGAGTCGTTGACCAGGAACCCGGTCGCGCCCGCCTCCTCGGCGCCCTGGATCGCGGCGTTGACCTCCTCCTGCAACAGCTCCCGGTAGTACTGGTACTCCGGGTCCGGCGCACGGCACTGCTCCCACGCGACGACGCCCGCGGTGCCCTCCATGTCGGAGGAGACGAAGACCTTCACAGCGTGCTCCTGGGGTGGATCTCGGGTGCGTCGGACGCCTCGGTCATCACCGCGTACGTGCTGCCCGCCTGGCCCGCCGCGCCGCCGTGCCGTCCGTCCGGGGTGAGGGCGAGCGCGCGCAGTTCGGCACGGAAGTCGTCGGGCAGGCCGGCCGCGTCCCGCAGCGCCGCCACGCACGCGTCGGCGGGCGCCGCGCCGCCCGCCATCAGGTCCACCACGGTGCGGGCGGTGCCGCCGCGCATGCTCAGCTCGCCGCGCCCGGTGCACGCGGCGCCACCGGCCCGCAGGTCGCACCAGTTGCCCGCGCCCGGCACCGCGGAATCGCCCACCCGCCCCGGGTACTTGTAGGGGTAACCGGACGTCGAGACGGCCACGCACAGCTCACCGGAGGCGTCGAGCGCCATGATGTTGATCGTGCCCCACGGGCCGTCGTGCGGTGCCAGGCGCCGGATCAGCTCCAGCGCGCTCGCCCGGTACCGCTGGTCGCCGTCGGTGGCCGCGGTGTCCTCGCCCTCCACCGCCTCGGCCGACTCGGCGAGCTGCTTGCGCCAGATCGCCCGCGCCTCCGCGGTCAGCAACTCGCCCTCCGCGAAGCCGCATTCGCGGGCGAACAGCGCCGCGCCCTCGCCGACCAGCAGGCTGTGCTGCGGCAGGCGCTCCAGCACGGCGCGGGCCACGGATATCGGGTTGGGGTAGCCGCGCAGCGCGGCGACCGCGCCGAACCTGCGGTCGGAGCCGGTCATGACGGAGGCGTCCAGCTCCACCTCGCCGCGCGCGTTCGGCAGTCCTCCGGTGCCGACGTAGTGGTCGGCCAGGTTGTCCTCGCAGGCGCGCATCGCGGCCTCCACCGCGTCCAGCGCGGACCCGCCCGAGCGCAGCACCCGCATCCCGAACGGCAGCCCGATCTCGCTGCGTTCGCTTCCGATGATCACTGGCGCGGTCATGGTCCTCCCGGCTCGTCGTGGGCGTGTTCCGCCGGCGAGTCTGGCACCTCGCGCCCGCCGGTGAACAGGGCCGTCACGGCCGCACGAGGTGCGCCACGCCGTCCAGGCCCACCGGTGGCAGGTACTCGCGCACCAAGGTCCGCTCCCACCACTGCCCGGTGGTACGCAACTGCCGCCAGGAGGTGAAGCGGTAGCGGTAGAGGCGGGCGCGGACGCGGACCGGCGGCCGGCCGGGGAACGGGTTGTGCCGCAGCAGCTTCAGCGTGGCGCGGTCACCGGCCAGCAGCCTGGCGACGAAGGGCAGGAACCACGGCTCCGCGTAACCGGGTGAGAGCGCGGCGAACCACATCAGCCAGTCCAGCCGCAGGTGGTACGGGGCCCACTGGCGCGGCAGCCGGCCGGGCGGACCCGGCTTGCCCTTGAAGCCGTACTCCCGCCAGACCGTCCCCGCAGTGATCTCGGTGTCCGCGGTGCCCTCCACCGCCACCTCCATCCGTACCCGGGTGATCGATCCGAACGCGCCGTAGGCGTTGACCAGGTGGAGGCGGTTGAAGGAGTAGTTCATGATCTGGCCGCGCGTGAACAGGTTGCGGGCGGGCCACCAGCTGAGCACCAGCACCCCGGCGGTGGCCGCCAGCACCAGGCCCTCGTACCAGCCGGGAGCGGCCGCCAGGACGGGCGGCCGAGGCAGCCCCAGGACACGCGCGGCCCGCGCGCCGTCGACCGCAGGGACGGCGATGACGATCGTCAGCCAGTTCAGCCAGGCGAAGTTGCCGGACGCCACCAGCCACAGCTGGGTGACGATCATGAAGCAGGCCGCCCACGAGGCGATGGGCTGCGGGGTGAACAGCAGTACGGGAAGGACGAGTTGGGCGACATGGTTGGCCGCGGTCTCCACCCGGTGCAGCGGCCGGGGCAGGTGGTGGAAGAACCAGCTGAGCGGTCCCGGCATCGGCTGGGTCTCGTGGTGGTAGTACAGGCAGGTCAGATCGCGCCAGCAGCGGTCCCCGCGCATCTTGATCAGCCCCGCGCCGAACTCCAGCCGGAACAGCAGCCAGCGCAGCAGCCACAGCACCGGCACCGGCGGCGCGGTGTGCGCGTTGCCCAGGAGGACCGCCAGCGTGCCGGTCTCCAGCAGCAACGACTCCCAGCCGAAGCCGTACCAGGTCTGGCCGACGTTGACGATCGACAGGTACAGCGCCCACATCGCCGCCCACATCAGCATCGACGCCCACAGCGGCACCGCGTCCGCCGCCCCCGCCACCACGGCCGCCGACAGCACGGCCCCGCCCCAGGCCACGCCCGCGAACAGCCGGTCGCTGTAAGCCCAGTGGAAGAGGCTGGGGGAGCCGCGGAACGGGACGCGGCGCACGAAGCGCGGTACCGGGAGCATCCCGTGCTCCCCGATCAGTGCCCGGAACTGGAGGGCCGCGGCGAGGAAGGCGATCGCGTAGATCGCGGCGAGGGCGCGCAGGAAGACCAGCCGGCTCAGCCAGTAGCCGGACTCCGTGAACCACCCCATGCAACCCGCTCCTCGGACGCCGGACTCCGCGCGGCCCATCTGTACCACTTCGTGCCACGGGGGCGAAGGACGCCGCGGCGCCCGGCGTGGGTGCGGCACCCGCGCCGTGCCTGTACGGTGCCTTCGCCGGTGCGCGGCGCGGCCGCCCGTACGACGCGCCCCCGTGACTGCGCGTCAGGCCGAGCGGTGCCCCGGCGCGAGGCCGCGCGGGACGGGACGGCATGATTCCGCGCATGACCGCACCCGTTCCCCACGACGATCTCCTCGCCCGGGTGGCCGACCGCGCCCGCCGCCGCTGCCCCGACATGCCGCCCCCGGTCTCCGAGCGGGCCCTCGCCGACGCCGAACGCGCCCTCGGCTTCCCGCTGCACCCGTTGCTGGCCAGGCTCTACCGGGAGGTGGGTGACGGCGGCTTCGGCCCCGAGTACCGCTTCTTCCGGCTCGACGGCAGCGAACCCGTCAGCGAGACGCACGGCCCGGTGACCCTCGCCTACCGGCGACGCCGCGAGCCCCACGCCAAGGACCCCGGGTGGTTCTGGCCCGAGGGCGTGGTGCCCGTGATGACCTGGGGCTGCGGGATGCTCGCCTGCGTGGACTGCCGCAGTCCCGAGGGCACCGTGCTGCTCTTCGAGCCCAACCCGGTCGACGGCGACTGGGCGGACGCGTGGTTCCTCGACGCGCACGGGCTCGCGCAGTGGCTGGAGACCTCGCTGAGCGGCCGGGGCTGGTACGCCTACCCCGGGGCGGACGACTCCTGGGCCGACCCCGAACAGGCGCTGTCGGAGGAGGAGTTGGACTCGGTGGACCTGCCCCGATGGGGAGCCGAGGCGCGCGCCCGCGCCGGGAGGGGGCAAGACTGACGGCGGCGGCGCGGGCGCGGGACCTCAGCCGCGGGCGCCCAGCAGGTGGTCCATCGCCAGCTGGTCCAGCCGCTCGAAGGCCATCCCGCGCCGGGCCGCCGCCTCGACGTCGAAGCCGTCGTCCCCCGCTCGCAGGTCCGCCACCGTCTCGCCGGGGGCCAGCGTGGGCACCGCCAACTCGTCCAGCCGGGAGGCGCGCAGCGCCTCGCGCACCTCGGGGTCGGCACGGAAGGCGGCGGCCCGCTCGCGCAGGATCAGGTACGTGCGCATGCAGCCGGCCGCCGAGTCCCACACGCCCTCGGGGTCCTCGGTGCGCGGCGGCTTGAAGTCGAAGTGCCGGGGCCCGGCGTACCCGCCCCGCTCCAGCAGGTCCACCAGCCAGAACGCCTGGCGCAGGTCGCCCGCGCCGAACCGCAGGTCCTGGTCGTACCTCGGGCCCGACTGGCCGTTGAGGTCGATGTGGAAGAGCTTGCCCGCCCACAGCGCCTGCGCCACCGAGTGCGGGAAGTTGAGCCCCGCCATCTGCTCGTGGCCCACCTCCGGGTTGACCCCGACCAGGTCCGGACGCTCCAGGCGCTCGATGAACGCCAGCGCGTGGCCGACGGTGGGCAGCAGGATGTCGCCGCGCGGCTCGTTGGGCTTGGGCTCGACCGCGAACCGCAGGTCGTAGCCCTGCTCCACGACGTAGCCGGTGAGGACGTCGAACGCCTCCTTCATCCGGTCCAGCGCCACCCGCACGTCCTTGGCCGCGCCCGACTCGGCGCCCTCCCGGCCGCCCCAGGCCACGTAGACCGAGGCGCCCAGCTCGACCGCCAGGTCGATGTTGCGCAGCGTCTTGCGCAGCGCGAAGCGCCGCACGTCGCGGTCGTTGGCCGTGAACGCGCCGTCCTTGAAGACCGGGTGCGTGAAGAGGTTGGTGGTCGCCATCGGCACCTTGAGCCCGGTGGCGTCCAGCGCCGCGCGGAACGCCTTGACGCGAGCCTCCCGTTCCGCCTCCGGTGCGCCGAAGGGGATGAGGTCGTCGTCGTGGAACGTCACGCCGTACGCGCCCAGTTCCGCCAGGCGCCGTACGGTCTCGGCCGGGTCGAGCGGCCGGCGGGTGGCGTCCCCGAACGGGTCGCGGCCCTGCCAGCCCACGGTCCACAGACCGAAGGTGAACCTGTCCTCGGGGGCGGGGGTGAAGGGGTGCGTCATCGACGGCTCCGGGAGATCGGTGGGACGAGGACGCGGGCGCCGTGTCGTCGGCGAACCCGCGCGAACCCTATTAGTAAACGCGAAAAACAAACTAGTATGCGGACCGCGCCCGGGGAACCCCCCAGGTCGTCCCGGCCCGCCGACCCGTCAACGTGAAGGAGACCCCCATGACGCACGGCCCCGTGGTCATCGGCGTCGACAGCTCGACCCAGGCCACCAAGGCGGTCGCCGTCGCGGTGGAGACCGGTGAGGTGCTGGGCCAGGGCCATGCCCCGCACACCGTCAGCGGCGGCGAGGGCCGGGAGAGCGACCCCGGCGAGTGGTGGCGGGCGTTCGCCACCGCCGTCGAGGCCACCGGGCACGCCGACCGGGCCGCCGCGGTCTCCGTCGGCGGCCAGCAGCACGGCCTGGTCGCCCTCGACGCGGCGGGCGACCCGGTCCGCCCGGCCCTGCTGTGGAACGACGTGCGCTCCGCGCCGCAGGCCGAGGAACTCACCGGGCGGCTGGGCGCGCACGCGTGGGCCCGCCGCGCCGGGTCCGTGCCGACCGCCGCGTTCACCGTCGCCAAGTGGGCGTGGCTGCGCGAGAACGAACCCGACGTCGCAGAACGCGTCGCGGCCGTGCGACTGCCGCACGACTACCTCACCGAACGGCTGACCGGAGCGGCCGTCACCGACCGGGGCGACGCCTCCGGCACCGGCTGGTGGACGCCGGACGGCTACGACGAGGACCTGCTGCGCGGCGTCGGCCTGGACCCGGCCGCGTTGCCGCGCGTGGTGCCCGCGGGCGAGGCCGCAGGCGAGGTGCGCGACGGCACGCCCCTGCGCCCCGGCACCCCGGTGGCCGCGGGCACCGGCGACAACATGGCCGCCGCCCTCGGCCTCGGCCTGTCACCCGGCGTCCCCGTGCTGAGCCTCGGCACCTCCGGCACCGTCTACGCGGTCACCCGAGGGCGCCCGGCCGACCCGAGCGGCACCGTCGCGGGCTTCGCCGACGCCGGAACCGACTGGCTGCCCCTGGCCTGCACCCTCAACTGCACGCTCGCGGTGGACCGGCTGGCCGCGCTGCTCGGCCTGGACCGGGAGGCCGTGGAGCCGGGTGGCCGCGCCGTCGTGCTGCCCTTCCTGGACGGCGAGCGCACCCCCAACCTGCCCCGCGCCTCCGGGCTGTTGCACGGCCTGCGGCACGACACCACCGCCGGCCAGCTCCTCCAGGCCGCCTACGACGGCGCCGCGCACTCCCTGCTGACCGCGCTGGACGACGTGTTGCGGGCGGGCGGCGAGGAGCCGGACCCGTCCGGTGAACTGCTGCTCATCGGCGGCGGCGCGCGCGGCGAGGCGTGGCGGCGCACCGTGCTGCGGCTGTCGGGGCGGCCGGTGCGGGTGCCGCGCGCCGGGGAACTGGTGGCCCTGGGCGCGGCGGCGCAGGCCGCCGGACTGCTGACCGGCGAGTCGCCCTACGGCGTCGCCCGGCGCTGGCGCACCGCCGACGGGCCGCTGCTGGAGCCGGTGGCACGGGACGAATCCGCCCTCGAACGGATCGCCGGTACGCTGTCCCGCGCCCGCGAACTGCTGACCGGACCCACGGACTGACCGGGCCCACGGGCTGAATGGCCCACCGGGCCGAACGGGCCACCGGCCGACCGGACCGTCCGGCGGGCGGGCATCCGGCGGGCGCGAGGACGAGGAGGACCAGGTGCCGCAGACCGAGGCCGCGCGGCCGGCCTCCCAGCAGGGCATGCGACGGCAGAACCTCGCCCTGGTGATGGGCGAGGTCGCCGCGGCGGGCCCGGTCTCGCGCGCCCGGGTCGCCGAGGCCACCGGCCTGACCAGGGCCGCCGTCTCCAGCCTGGTGGAGGAGTTGCGGGCCGCCGGGCTGGTCGCGGAACGCGGGCCCGCGCCCAGCGGACGCGTCGGCCGTCCCGGCAGCGATCTGGTGGTGGACGCGGAGGGGCCGGCCGGCCTCGGCCTTGAGGTCGGGGTGGGCCACCTGGGCGCGTGCCTGGCCGACCTCGGCGGCCGGATCCGCGCCTCGCTACGGGTCCCGGCCGACAACCGCCGACGCGCCCCCGAAGCCGTCCTCGCCCAACTCGCCGACGTCGCGGCCGAGGTGACGCAAGAGGCGGTGCCGCGTCCGGCGGGGGCCGTGGTCGCCGTGCCCGGCCTGGTGGGCACGGCCGAAGGGCAGGTCGCGCACGCGCCCAACCTGGGCTGGCGCCACGTGCCCGCCGCCGACCTGCTGCGCCGACGCCTCCCGGACACGCTGGCCGCGCTGCCGCTTGAGGTCGACAACGAGGCCAACCTCGGCGCACTCGCCGACCTGTGGTGCGGCGCGGGCGCCGCCGACGCCGTGCACATCTCGGCCGAGGCGGGCATCGGCGCGGCGCTGCTCGTCGGCGGCGCGATCTTCCGGGGCGCCTCGGGCTTCGCGGGCGAGCTGGGCCACGTCCCCGTGCGCCCTGACGGCCCGCCGTGCGCGTGCGGTGCGCGCGGCTGCCTGGAGCAGTACGCGGGGGAGGCGGCGGTGCTGCGCGCGGCGGGACTCGACGCCGCGACCGGCGACCCGGTGGCCGAACTCGCCCGGCGCGCCGAGCGGTCGGACGCCGCCGTGCTGGACGCCCTGGACCACGCGGGCGCCGCCCTCGGCATCGCGCTGGCGGGCGCGGTCAACCTCATCGACCCCGCCGCGGTCGTCCTCGGCGGCGCCTACGCGGAACTCGGCGCGTGGCTGCTGCCCGGAATGCGGCGCGAACTGGCCGCGCGGGTGGCGGTGCGTCCGTGGCGGCCGCAGACGCTGGCCCTGTCCGGCCTGGGCCGCGGCGGGCCGGTGCTGGGCGCCGCGATGGTGACCGTCCGGCGGATCGTCACCGACCCCGGCGGCTACGCGGCGGGCCGCACGGAGCGGTCCGCCTAGTCCGGGTCCTCCTCCCGCGCCAGGGCCGCGATCACCCCGCCCGCCAGGACCGCGCGGCGCTGCCGGAGCGACAGGCGGTGGTGCACGGCGTACTCCTCGTCGCGCGTCACGTTGCGCACCCGCAGCCGGGGTGGCGCGTCCGGCGCCATCGCGGCGTGCAGCCCGGTCAGCCGCAGGCGATCGTCCACCTCGACGCGGTCGTGGTCCGCCGGGTCGTCGAACTCCAGGGCCAGCACGCCGAAGTTGGCGAGGTTCTGCCAGTGGATCCGGGCGAACGACTTGGCCAGCACCGCCCGCAGTCCCAGGTAGCGCGGGGTGATGGCAGCGTGCTCGCGGGACGACCCCTGCCCCCAGTTCTCCCCGGCCACGATCAGGTGACCGCCGTCCTCACGCGTTTCGGCCGCCCGCCGGGGGTAGTCCGGGTCGAGCCGGGTGAGCGTGAACTCCGCGAGCCTGGGGATGTTGGAGCGGTACGGCAGCGCCTTCGCGCCGGCCGGGGAGATCTCGTCGGTGGACACGTCGTCGTCCGCCTTGAGCAGCACCGGCCCCTCCACGGTGTCGGGCAGCGGGTCGAGGTCGGGCAGCGCGGAGATGTTGGGCCCGCGCTCCAGCTCCACCCGTGCCGCCTCCCCGGCGGGCAGCGGCGCCTGGAGCATCGCGGTGTTGACGGACGCCCGGTCCGGCAGCCGCAGCGTCGGATACGGCACGTCGTGCGCGTCGGCCCACCGGCGCGGGTCGGTGATGACGCCGGTGAGGGCGGAGGCCGCGGCGGTCTCCGGGGAGCACAGCCACACCGCGTCGTCCTCGGTGCCGGAGCGGCCGGGGAAGTTGCGCGGGAAGGTGCGCAGCGAGTTGCGGCCCGTAGCGGGCGCCTGGCCCATGCCGATGCAGCCGAGACACCCCGCCTGGTGGATGCGGGCGCCCGCGGCGATCAGCGCGAACGTCGCGCCCGACCGGGTGAGGTCCTGGAGGATCTCGCGGGAGGTCGGGTTGACGTCGAAGCTCACGGAGTCCGCCGTCTGCCGCCCCTCGACCATCGCCGCGGCCACCGCGAAGTCCCGCAGTCCCGGGTTGGCGCTCGACCCGATCACCGCCTGCCCGATCGGCTCGCCCGCGGCCTCCCGCACCGGCACCACGTTGCCCGGAGAGGTCGGCCGGGCGATCAGCGGCTCCAGCGACGACAGGTCGATCTCCTCGTCCAGGTCGTACGCGGCGTCCGGCTCGGCGGCGAGCCGCGTGAAGTCCCGCGCCCGCCCCTCGGCCGCCAGGAACGCGTGCACCGCGTCGTCGGACGGGAAGACGGTGGCGGTGGCGCCGAGCTCCGCGCCCATGTTGGCGATGACGTGCCGGTCCATCGCGGTCAGCCCGGCCAGCCCCGGCCCGTGGTACTCGATGATCCGCTGGACGCCGCCCTTCACCCCGTGCCGCCGCAGCATCTCCAGCACCACGTCCTTGGCGCTCACCCACGGCGGCAGCTGTCCGGTCAGCCGTACGCCCCAGATCCGCGGCATCGTCACGTACAGCGGGCGGCCAGCCATGGCGAGCGCCACTTCGAGGCCGCCGGTGCCGATCGCCAGCATGCCGAGTGACCCGGCGGCGCAGGTGTGGGAGTCGGAGCCGATGAGGGTGCGGCCGGGGACGCCGAAGCGCTGCATGTGCGTCGGATGCGAGACGCCGTTGCCCGGCTTGGAGAACCACAGGCCGAAGCGCCGGGCGGCCGAGCGCAGGAAGACGTGGTCCTGCGCGTTGCGCTCGTCGGCCTGGAGGATGTTGTGGTCGACGTACTGCACGCTCACCTCGGTGCGCACCCGGTCGAGACCGAGGGCCTCCAGCTCCTGCATCACCAGCGTGCCGGTGGCGTCCTGCGTCAGCGTCTGGTCCACCCGCAGCGCGATCTCCTCGCCCGGCACCATGCGGCCGTCCAGCAGATGGTCGGCGATCAGCCGCTGCGCCACCGTCCCGTGCGCGTTCGTGCGGCCCTTGGTGCCTGAGGTGCCTGAGGTGCCGTCCATTCTCCGCTCCCGTGCTCGGCCATGTTGAACCCCGGCATTTCGGGTACCCGCAATCGCAGGAAGCACATGAATCGAGGTGACTGCGATGCTCCTCCTGGGGCTTCTCCTGATGGCCGCGACGGCCGCTTTCACCGGTCTGGTGATCGCCGACAACATCTCCGGCGGACCGAACTACAGCGTGTCGGTTCTGGGGAACCACATCGCGACGATGAACACGCTCGCCGCCTTCCTCGCCGGGCTCGCCCTGGCCCTGATCTTCTGCCTGGGCCTGGCGATGCTCTCCACCGGCGGGGCCCTGATGCGGCGGCGCCGCTCCAACCTGCGCGCGGCACGCAACGAGGCCGCGGGCGCCGCGGCGGAACGCGACGCGATGGCGGCCCGCAGGAGGCAGGACGCCACGGCCCCCTACCAGGGCGTGGACGACGGGACCGGCGGAGCCTCCCGCGCGGAACCGGTCAGTTCGGGCAGGCACGGCGGCACCCGCCACCGGCGACACCTGTTCGGCCACTGAGGCGCCACGCATCAGGTGCCGACGACGCCGGACGCCGCGCGACGGGGCCACCCTCGCGCGGCGCGCCGGAGCGCGGGGGAGCGTCGTACCCGCTCACACGGGACGCGATCACACGTGGCCGCATCGCACGTGGTCCCACGGCGCGACGCGATCGCACGACGCCGGCGCCGCGGATCACATGGCCGGATGGGCGGGGTGGTGCGTGGCGGACTCGATGTCGTCGGCGGCCTTGGCCAGCAATTGCCTGGCCAGGTCGTTGAGGGCACGGGCCGCCGCCAGTTCCTCGCCCACCTTGGTCTGCAACGGGTCGTGCGGATGGCGGCGGGCGTGCCCCTCGGCCCGCATCCGCGTGTCGTCCGGCAGGCGCAGCGACGCGGCGGTCCGCGTGTCCTTGTCGCCGTCCTCGCTGAAGTCCAGGTCGATGTGCCACTCGAGCGCTCGCATGGCGATCACCTTCTCCTCGCTTCACATCCAGGGTGCACCCGCGCCGGTTCGCCCCGGAACCGTCCCCGAACCTCAGGGGGAGATCATGGAACTCGGATTCCTCAGGCCGCTGGCCCACCCGGGCCCCTGGGCCTCGGTCTACCTGGACACCTCCCGGGCCGTCCAGGACGCCGCCAAGCAGGCGGAACTGCGCCGGCGCGCGGTGACCGAGCAACTCGTCGAACAGGGCGCCGACGCCCGCACCCGCGACGCGATCGTCGACCGGCTCGCCGCCGAGCCGGTCTCCGGCGCCCCCGCGGGCCGGGCGCTGTTCGCCGCCGACGGCGACGTGGTGGTGGACGTGCCGCTCACCGAGGCCCCGCCGGTCGTCGAGGCGAGCTGGGGCGCGCTGCCGCACGTCGCCCCGCTGCTCTCGCTGCACCGCGACGAGCCCGCCTGCGTGGTCGCCTACATCGATCACGACGGCGCCGACATCGAGCGCCGGGACGAAGGCGGTCGCAGGCCCGTCGGCCGTGCCCGGGGCCGCCGCTGGCAGGGCCGCGGTCACCGCAGCCTGCCGGCCGACCGCTACGAGTGGCACTACCGCAACCGGGTGGAGAACGCCTGGCACGAGACCGCCGAACTGATCGCCGGAGAGGTGGCCCGCCAGTGGGCACGCCACCGTCCCGAGATGCTCGTCCTCACCGGCGACCCGGGCGAACTGTCGGCGGTGCGCGAGCGCCTGCCGGAGCCGCTGCGCGACATCACCGTGGAGGCGGGCGGTGGCAGCCGGACCGCCCGGTCGAACGGAACCCTCGACCGCGAGATCGAACGGGCCCGCGAGGAGTACGCGGAACACCATCTGGACGAGGTGCTCGACCGGTTCGGCTCCGGGCGCGGGCGTCCCGGTGAACACGGCCGCTTCGGTCCCGACAGCTCCCCGGGCGACGCCGCCGAGGGCGTGCCGTCCGTGGTGGACGCCGCTCGCACCCACCAGGTCGCCACCTTGCTGATGCGCGAGGAGGCACCGGACGGCGGGCGCCAGGTGTGGATCGGGCCGGGCAACGACCAGGTCGGCGTCGAGCGCTCCGACCTGCGCGCCATGGGGGTGCGCGAACCGGTGCCCGCCCGGGCCGACGACGCCCTGCTGCGGTGCGCCGCCGCGACGGACGCCGAGGTGCTGACGGTGCCGCGCGAGGCGTCCCGGCCTGCGGGTGGCATCGGCGCGGTGCTGCGCTGGAGCGCGTGAGGCGCACGCGAGAGACGGGGCGGGCCCGGCACACGTCGCGTGTGCCGGGCCCGCCCGTTCGCCGATGGTTCGTCAGCCGGTGAACGCCGTCAGGCCGTTCGGGGTGCCGAGACCGGTCGGGCCGTCGTAGCCGTCACCCGCGTTGCACAGGTAGTCGTCACAGCTGCCGTTGGAGCCGGAGGTGACGTCGTTGAGCGCCGAGGTGTTGGCGTAGGGGAACGAGGCGGGGTTGCTGTCCGCGGACGGCGTGCCCGCGTCGGCGTAGACCGAGGCGATGATCGGGGAGGCGGCGCTGGTGCCGCCGACGACCTGCCAGCCGCCGGACTGGTAGCTGTCGTAGGTCGCGACGCCGGTGGCCGGGTCGGCGACCGCGGCGACGTCCGCCACCGTGCGGCCCGAGCAGTCCGCGTCGGTCTGCCAGGACGGCTTGGGCTCGACCGTCGAGCAGCCGGAGCCGGTGCCCTCGCCGCCGTCGGAGCTGCCCCACACCGTCTCGCTCCAGCCGCGCTGGCTGTCGTCCTGGGTGAGGCTGGTGCCGCCGACCGCCGTGACGTCCGGCGAGGCCGCCGGGTACTCGACGCCGTAGCCGGAGTCGCCCGCCGACGCGGTGATGACGACGCCGGGGTGGTCGAAGTACTGGCTGTCGGCCTGGGTGTCCGAGGAGTCCTCGGAACCGCCGTAGCTGTTGGAGACGAACTTCGCGCCCATGCTGACCGCCTGGTTCACCGCGGTGCCCAGGTCGTCCATGCCGGCGGAGTTCGCCTCGACCAGCAGGATGTGCGCGTTGGGGGCGATGGCGGAGACCATGTCGAGGTCGAGGGATATCTCGCCCGCCCAACCGGAGTCGGCGGTCGGGTAGTTGGTGCTGCCGTCCTGGTCGACCTTCTGGAAGCAGCCGTTGTCCGAGGTGCAGGCGGGCAGGCCGAACTGCTGGCGGTAGGTGGCCAGGTCCTGCTCGGCGTTGGGGTCGTCCTGGGCGTCGACGATGGCGATCGTCTGGCCCGCGCCGCCGTCGGACGGCAGGTTGTAGGCGCTCTGCAGGTCGGAGGGCCCGTAACCGGAGGGGGCGTCGTCGCGTCCGAGGGCCATCTTCTGCATGACGTCCGTGCGCACCAGCGCGTTGCAGGCCATCATGCCGGGCTTGGGCTGGGCGCACAGGCGCTTGACGTGGACCTTGTGCGCGTGGCCGGCCGGGGCGGCGGTGGCCGTCGCGGCGCCCGCCGGGCCCGCGGTGGCGAGGCCTGCGGTGACCAGTGCCGCGGCGGACACCACCGCGCCCGCGACGCGCTGGATACGGCGTCTGCGGGCAGGAGTCGAGGTGGACAAGGTGAGCCCTCCCTGTGGGGGGTCGGGGACCCAAGCGAGTGCCGTTGTGGGGCGGCGGGTCGGCGTGGTCCCGGGGGAGTGGGTGAAGTGGAACGCGTCGTGCGCGACCACCACCTTGCGACGTGAGCATGACAATGCTTGGCTGCTTGCCACCCCGCTCAGTGGTGTCTGACGGGAACGTAGCGGAGTCATGGGGTCCTCACAAGGTCCGCGGCGTACGGGAGTTGGGAGCCGTGCCGGGTAGGGTGGGGCGAATGGTGATCAACAGGACATGGGTCGCGGTGCGGTCGGCGGACGGTGCCGCCGCCGGCGCCGGGCACGCGATCCTCCACGCGCTGTCCATCGCCGGATCGATGACATGGGAGATCACCTGGGCCCTGGTGCTCGGGTTCGGGCTGTCCGCCGTCGTCCAGGCGGTCGTGCGCAAGTCCACCGTCGTGTCGCTGCTCGGCGACGACCGGCCCCGCACCCTCGCGCTGGCCTCGGCCTTCGGGGTCGCGTCCTCCTCCTGCTCGTACGCGGCCGTGGCGCTGGCCCGGTCGCTGTTCGTGAAGGGCGCCGACTTCACCGCGGCCATGGCGTTCGAGGTGGCCTCGACCAACCTCGTCGTCGAACTCGGCGTGATCCTGGCCCTGTTGATGGGGTGGCAGTTCACCCTCGCCGAGTTCGCCGGCGGCGCGGTGATGATCGTGGCTCTGGCGGTCGGCTTCCGGCTGCTGCTGCGGCCGGCGCTGCTGCGGGCGGCGCGGGCGCAGGCGGAGCGGGGGGTGGCCGGGGCGATGGAGGGGCACGCCGCGATGGACATGTCGGTGCGCCGGGAGGGCTCGTTCGCCCGGCGGCTGCTGTCCGGGGAGGGCTTCACCTCCGTCAGCCAGGTGTTCGTGATGGAGTGGGCGGCGATCCTGCGGGACATGCTGCTGGGGCTGCTGATCGCGGGCGCGGTGGCGGCGTGGGTGCCGGACGCGTTCTGGCGGACGTTCTTCCTCGCCGGGCACCCCGTGGTCGCCAAGGTGTGGGGGCCGCTGGTGGGGCCGGCGGTCGCCGTCGCCTCGTTCGTCTGCTCGGTCGGCAACGTGCCGCTGGCGGTGGTGCTGTGGAAGGGCGGGATCAGCTTCGGCGGGGTGGTCGCGTTCATCTTCGCCGACCTGCTGATCGTGCCGATCCTGTCGATCTACCGCAGGTACTACGGCGCCCGCACGGCCGCGTTCCTGCTGGGCACCTTCTACGCCGCCGCGGTGCTGGCCGGATACGCGGTGGAAGTGGTCTTCGGGGCGCTGGGGCTGGTGCCGGACCACAGCGGCGCGCGCGTTCCCACGCAGGGCGTCTCGTGGGACTACACCACGTGGCTCAACATCGTGTTCCTGCTGGTGGCGGGCGCACTGCTGACGCGGTTCTGGCGCAGTGGAGGGGCCGGCATGCTGCGGATGATGGGAGGCGGGCCCTCGCCGGACAGCTGCGACAGCCCACCGGGGTCCGGCTGAGGCTGGTGATCAGGCGCCCCCTGCATAGTGGGTCTATAGGCTGCTGTCATGTTGGATCTGCGTCATCTCCAGGTGCTGAGGGCGATCGCACGGGAGGGCTCGCTGGCCGGGGCGGCCCGCGCCCTGCACTACAGCCAGCCCACCGTCACCCACCACCTGGCCTCCCTGGAGTCCCACTTCTCGGCCCGGCTGGTTCGGCGCGGCTCGCGCGGTGCCACGCTGACCGAGGTGGGGGAGGCGCTGCTGCCGCACGCCGACGCCGTGCTGAGCCGGGTGCAACTGGCCGAGAAGGAGGTACGCGACCTGGTCGAGCACGGCACGCCCACGCTGCGGGTCGGCACCTTTCCCACGGCGGGCGCGCTGCTGCTCCCGCCCGCCGTGAAGACCCTGCGCGGCCAGGGCGTTGAGCTGTCGCTGACCGAGGGCGAACTCCCCGCGCTTCTGGACGGGCTGAGGTCCCGTCAGCTCCATCTCTCCCTGGTCTTCTCGCAACCCGGCGACCGGCTCGACCTGGAGGAGGACGTGGACGTCCACCCACTCCTCGACGACCCCCTGCTGCTCGCGCTGCCCGCCGACCACCCCTGCGCGGCGCGGGACCGCGTGCCGCTGGCCGCCTTGCGCGAGGAGGCCTGGATCGTCGGCACCACCGACTGGGACCCCTGCGACCGGCTGCTGACCTGGGCCTGCCGCCAGGTCGGTTACGAGCCGCTGCACGCGCTGCGCACCGACGACTACGGCGTCATCCAGGGCTTCGTCGCCGCAGGCGTCGGTGTCGCGCTCCTGCCCCGGCTGGCCCTCGGCTCGCCGCGTGACGACATAGCCGTCCGCCCGCTCGACGGACCACCGCTGGCCCGGCGGATCGCGGTCGCCATGCTGCGGTCGACCACGTCGCGCAGCGCCGCCGACCTGCTGGACGCCCTGCGTGCCCAGGCCGACCGCATCACGGCCGCCTGGGCACGCGAGACGGTCGCCCCACCACGGCCCGACGGCGCGTCAGGCGAGGCGTGACCAGCTCGAACGGCCGCAGCGGCAAGGGGACTTCACCGTTGCCTTTCACTGGCGCCGCACCACCACCGCCGAGTCGTCCACCGCGACCAGCGGCGCGACCCGCGCGTCTCCCGGCACTGCGCGCTCCGGCAGGTTGACGCGGTACCCCTCGCGTACGGCGTCCACGATCCGCGCCCCGGGGACCAGGGCGTGCCGGAAGCGGTGCGTGCCCTGGTCGGTGCGCGGATCGGGGAAGCGCGGCGCCCGCAGCAACGAGGCCCGCAGCGTGGTCGTGGTGCCCCCGGGCGGTGCTCCTTGATCCACGGAAGGGTGCTCACGGGACGTCGGCAGGACATACCACCCGTGTGATCCCACGGGAAGCCAAGTGCCGTGCGTCCTGCGCGAGTTCGGCCAGCACCGTGGTCGGCCGCAGGCCCGCCGCGGTCAGCCGGGCGAACGCCTCGAAGACCTCGCCGCCCGGCGCGCAGACCGACCGCTTCGTGGCGTCGGGCCCGACGTCGACCACCAGCGCGGTGGTCCGCGGGGCCGGACGGTGTTCGCGGCCCCGCCACCGCTCGACCAGCCCGGCCAGCGCCCGCCCGGCGGGCTTGACCTCGCGGTCGGTGGTGAGCAGGCCGAGGCCGTACTCCAGCTCGGGGAAGTCGGCGAGCGAGCGGTCCACGTCGTGCGAGCACCACCACGTCACCCCCCACACGTCCGCGCAGTCCAGCGCGGCCTGGACGGTCGCCGTGGTGAACTCGGCCGCCCGGCCGGCGGGGACGTGTGGCGCGGGCGCGCCGACCTCCTGCAACCACACCGGCCGGTGCGGTTCGAGCGCCCACGCCTTGGACAGCTCGATCAGGTAGGCGGCGTGGTGACGGGTGGCGGTGCCGTCGGGGCCGTGGCGTTGCGCGGTGCCGTTGAAGACCCAGGAGTGCACGGCGGTGGCCGCGCCCAGCCGTGCCGCCTGCGCCGGCGTGAAGGGGTGGTCGTCCTGGTACCAGGCGGCGTCGTACTCCGCGTGCAGGTGGAAGCGGCCCGGCGCGCCGGCCTCGCAGGCCTGGAGCATGCGGCGCAGCCAGCGCTCGGCCTGGACGGTGTCGATCCGGTCGGGGTCGGGGTGCGGGCCCGAGGAGAACTGGTTGACCTCGTTGCCGACCGTCATACCGAGGAAGTTGCGCTTGGCCGCCAGCGCCGAGGCGAGGGTGCGCAGCAACTCCTCCTCCGCGTCCACCACGTCGGGGTCGGTGAACATGTTGCGGCGGTGCCAGGTGCGGGTCCACGACGGCTGGAAGTCGAAGCTGGACAGGTGGCCCTGGAGCCCGTCCACCGCGACGTCGAGACCGCGTTCGCCCGCCGCGTCCACCAGCGCCAGCAGGTCTTCCACCGCGCGCGGCCGGATCAGGGCGCGGTTGGGCTGGAAGACCGGCCACAGGGGGAAGACCCGTAGGTGATCCAGGCCCAACGCGGCGATCGAGTCGAGGTCGGCGCGCACCTCGTCGATGTCGAAGTCGAGCCAGTGGTGGAACCAGCCGCGCGTGGGCGTGTAGTTGACGCCGAAGCGGGGGGATGTCATACGCCTCCTGTTCGGTTCGTACCGGCGGGCATCCACACCCAGATCAGGCCCATCACGACGACCGAACGGGAACAGGATGAAGACCGCCACCACCAGGACTCCCGGAGCCATGAACAGCCAGGGACTGGTGGGCAGTAGTTGCCTGCGGATGCCACGCGCTGGGGGCATGCGGTCACCTCGGTCTGCGGCGGCGAACGTCGGGCGCCGCCGGTGCGGCACCGCCGGTGTCGCACCGACAACCTGCCCCCACAGCTCGGGCGGTGTCAACGGATTCCCCGCAGCTGAAGGTGGCCCGCCCGGCGGGCACCTTGGGCGCCGAGTCGTTCTTCCTGCAACTGGTCTCCGGCATCCAGCAGGTGCTGGCGGAGCGTCAACTCGGCCTGCTCTTCCAGGTGGTGGAGGACGTGGAGGCCGAATGCGCCACCTAACGCCGCTGGTGGGCCGAACACCGGGTGGACGGCGTGCTGGTCGTCGATCCGCGCACCACCGACCCGCGGCCCGGGCTGCTGGACTCCCTCGGCCTGCCGACCGTCGTCACCGGCGGCACGGCCGACGTGGGCGCGTGGGATGCCACGGACGCCACTGACGGCGGTGACGCCATGGCCGCCTCCGGCCGGACCGCGTACCCCGTGACGTCCACCGTGTGGGCCGACGACGCCGGAGGCATGGCGTTTATCGCCGGGCATCTGCACGCCCTCGGCCACCGCCGCGTCGCGCACGTCGTGGGCCTGCCCGGGCCGGCCGCGCCGCTTGGCGGGGGAGCCGCCCGGGTGGCCCGGGTGCCCTCGCCCGAACTGGTCGTCCGCGAGAGCACCGCGCCCCCGCCGGGCCACTGACGCGCACGGGGACGGCGGGCGCC
Source organism: Streptomyces sp. ICBB 8177 (assembly GCF_003144095.1). Classification (GTDB taxonomy): domain Bacteria; phylum Actinomycetota; class Actinomycetes; order Streptomycetales; family Streptomycetaceae; genus Streptantibioticus_D. The sequence goes on from NZ_NSKH01000018.1 coordinate 538,978, forward strand.
GGTCACGGACTCGTCAGCACGTCCGCCAGGTCGTAGCCCACCGGCTCCTCCAGCTGGGCGAAGGTGCAACTGGACGGCTCGCGGTCCGGGCGCCAGCGGCGGAAGCGCGCCGTGTGCCGGAACCGGGTGCCCTGCATGTGGTCGTACGCCACCTCGCACACCCGCTCCGGGCGCAACGGGATCCACGACAGGTCCTTGCGGCCGGTCCAGCGGCTCGGCGCGCCCGGCATCCGCCCGCCCGCGTGCGCCTCCTCGTCCGCCCACGCCTCCCACGGGTGCCCCGCCACCGACTCCATCCGCGACGGCTCCAGCTCGGTCACCAGCTCCTCGCGCCTGCGCATGGGGAAGGACGCGCTGACGCCCACGTGCTGGAGCCGGCCGGCCTCGTCGTACAGCCCCAGCAGCAGCGATCCCACCACCGGGCCGCTCTTGTGCAGCCGGTAGCCCGCGACGACGCAGTCCGCGGTGCGTTCGTGCTTGACCTTGACCATGACCCGCTCGTCCGGCCGGTACGCGCCGTCCAGCGGCTTGGCCACCACGCCGTCGAGCCCGGCCCCCTCGTACCGCCGGAACCACTCCTCGGCGACGGCCACGTCGGTCGTCGCGGGCGCCACGAAGACCGGATCGTGCGCTCCTGCCAGCGCCTCGACCAGCGCCGCCCTGCGCTCGCGCAGCGGACGCTCCAGCAGCGAGGCGTCACCGAGCGCCAGCAGGTCGAAGGCGACGAAGGACGCGGGCGTGCGCTCCGCCAGCGTCCGCACCCGCGAGTCGGCCGGGTGGATGCGCTCCAGCAGCGCCTCGAACTCCAGCCGCCCGCCCAGCGCGATCACGATCTCGCCGTCCACCACGCAGCGTCGCGGCAGCGCCCGCCGCAGCGCCTCGGCCAGTTCGGGGAAGTAGCGGGTCAGCGGTCTGCCGTTGCGGCTGCCGATCTCCACCTCGTCGCCGTCCCGGAAGACGATGGCACGGAAGCCGTCCCACTTGGCCTCGTACTGCATGCCCGGCGGGATGCGCGCCGCCGCCTTCGCCAGCATCGGCAGCACCGGCGGCATGACCGGAAGGTCCATGCCCCGATTGTGCGGCCGGCCGCCGGTGCCCGCCCGCCGGGAGGCGCCGCGCACGGGGCCGTCCTACCGTTGGGTCATGGCTGAGGCGATCGAGCTGACGGTCGGGGAACGCGTCGTGCGCCTGTCCAACCCGGGCAAGGTGTACTTCCCCGAGCCCGGCTTCACCAAGCTCGACGTCGCCCGGTACTACATCGCCGTCGCCGACGGTGTGCTGCGCGCGCTGCGCGACCGGCCGACGACGCTGGAGCGCTACCCGGACGGCGTCGGCGGCGAGTCGTTCTTCCAGAAGCGAGCCCCCAAGGGGCTGCCCGAGTGGATCCCCACCGGCCGCATCGCCTTCCCCTCCGGGCGCTTCGCCGACGAGATCTGCCCCACCGAGCCGGCCGCCGTGGTGTGGGCGGCCAACCTCGGCTGCCTGACCTTCCACCCCTGGCCGGTGCGCCGCCGGGACGTCGACCACCCCGACGAACTGCGCATCGACCTCGACCCGCAGCCCGGCACCGACTACGGCGACGCCGTGCGCGCCGCCGGTGAACTGCGCGGGCTGCTGGACGAGTTGGGGCTGCGCGGCTGGCCGAAGACCTCCGGCGGCCGGGGGCTGCACGTCTTCGTGCCGATCCGGCCGGAGTGGACCTTCACCCAGGTGCGGCGCGCGGCCATCGCGGTCGCGCGCGAACTGGAGCGCCGGATGCCGGAGCGGGTGACCACCTCGTGGTGGAAGGAGACCCGCGGCTCCAAGATCTTCGTCGACTACAACCAGACCGCGCGGGACCGCACCATCGCCTCCGCCTACTCCGTCCGGCCCCGCCCGCACGCCCCGGTCTCCGCGCCGCTGCGCTGGGAGGAGGTGCCGGACGCCCGCCCCCGCGACTTCGACCTGCGCACCATGCCGGAGCGGTACGCACGCCTCGGCGACGTCCACGCCGACATGGACGAGCACGCCTTCGGCCTGGAGGCGGCGCTGGAACTTGCCGCCCGCGACGAACGCGAACACGGGCTGGGCGACCTGCCCTATCCGCCCGACCACCCGAAGATGGCGGGCGAGCCGAAGCGCGTGCAGCCCAGCCGTGCCAAACACTGACCACCGCCGCGGACCGGCCGGGGCGCTCGACGCCTGGAGGACGCGCATGGCCGAACGGGCCGCCGTGCAGCGCAGGCTGCCACCGCTGCTGCTCACCAACCGCTCGCGGTGGCTCGTGACCTGCGCCTACCTGCTGATCGTGGCAGCGGTCGTCGCCGACGTGATCACCGGCCCGCGTTCGACCTTCTCGCCCCTGCTGGCCGCGGTGCCGGTGCTGGCGGCGACCTCCACCCGCAGGGCGTGGGTACCGCTGCTGAGCGGGGTGGCCGCGGTCGTGGTGGTGGGGGTGCTGGCGGCGCTCAACGGCGACGTGCCGACGGTGGTCCACGTGACCTCCGCCGTCACCGTGCTCGCGGTGACCTTCACCAGCACCGCCACCGTCGTGCTGGTGACCGCCCGCGAACGGGAGCTGGCCACCGTGCGGACGGTCGCCGAGGCCGCCCAGCAGGCGCTGCTGCGCCCGGTGCCGCCGCGCGTCGGCGGACTGCGGGTGGCGGTGCGTTACCTGGCGGCAGCCGCCGAGGCGAAGATCGGCGGGGATCTGTACGAGGTCGTGCGGACGCCGTTCGGCGTGCGGGTCCTCCTGGGCGACGTACGCGGCAACGGCCTGGCGGCGGTCAACACCGCGGCCGACGTGCTGGGCGTCTTCCGCGACGCGGCGCTGAGCGAACCCGATCTCGCGGACGTCGCGGGACGCCTCGACGCGGCGCTCGCGCGGCGGCCGGAGACCCGTGACCAGGCGACCGCCGAGTTCGTCACCGCAGTGCTGCTCACCTTCCCCGACGAGCGGCGGCCCGCCGAGATCGTCAACTGCGGCCACCCGCCGCCGCTGATCCGGCACGGCGGACGGGTGACCGAGGTGCGCCCGCCCGCGTACTGCCCGCCGCTGGCCCTGCTCGGCATGGTCGGCGGACGCTACCCGGTCAGCCCGCTGCGTCTGGACGGTGACGGGATGCTGTTGCTGTACACCGACGGGGTCTCCGAGGCGCGCGACGAACAGGGGCGCTTCTACCCGCTGGCCCCGCGGCTGGCGGGCATGGACGAGTCCGACCCCGACGCGCTCCTCGACCGTCTGCTGCGGGACGTGACGCGCTACGCGGGCGGCGGACTCGGCGACGACGCGGCGGTGCTCGCCGTGTGCCGGGAGCCGGCCCACCACGCGCCGTCCATCCTGCCCCGGCACGTCACGGGCCGCGCCCGCGACCAGGACTGAGGCCCGCCCTCAGCGTGCCGTCGCAGGCCCGGTGGACGTCACCGGGAGCCCGCCGGGGCGGCCGGGACCACCAGCGGGGTGCCGGTCTCCGGGTCCTCGATGACCCGGCACGGCAGGTCGAAGACGCGCTCCACCAGCTCCGCGGTCACCACGTCGCCGGGCGCGCCCTCGGCCACCACCTCGCCCGCTCGCATCGCGATGAGGTGGGTGGCGTACCGGGCCGCCTGGTTGAGGTCGTGCAGCACCGCGACCAGGGTGCGCTCCTGCTCCCGGTGCAGCCGGGCGCACAGGTCGAGCACCTCCACCTGGTGCGCGATGTCCAGGAACGTCGTCGGCTCGTCGAGCAGCAGCAGCGGTGTCTCCTGCGCGAGCGCGGTGGCCAGCCACACCCGCTGGCGCTGGCCGCCCGACAGCTCGTCCACGTAACGGCCGGCGAGACCGGCCACGCCGGTCGCCGCCATCGACTCGGCCACCACCCGCTCGTCCCGCTCCGACCACTGGCGCAGCAGCCGCTGGTGCGGATACCGGCCGCGGGCCACCAGGTCGGCGACCGTGATGCCCTCCGGCGCGGTGGAGCTCTGCGGCAGCAGGCCGAGGCGGCGGGCGACCAGCCGGGCCGGCAGCGAGGTGATGACCTCGCCGTCCAGGTGCACGGCCCCCCGCGAGGGCTTCAGCAGCCGGGCGAAGGCCCGCAACAGGGTCGACTTCCCACAGGCGTTGGGGCCCACGATGACGGTGAAGGACCGGTCGGGTATGGACACCGACAGCGCCTCGGAGATGACGCGGTCGCCGTAGCGCAGGGTCACCTCCCGTGCGGACAGCCGGGATTCGCCCGCGAAGGGCTCCTCGGCGGTCGTCGTGGGCGGAAGTCCGGTCGCGGTGTCCATAACGAGGGTTCCTTGTCCGTCCGTGCGTCTGCTGCGGTCGGCCGCCCGGAAGGGGGCCCGGCAAGGAAGTGTAGGCTAACCTAACTTGCACGGGGTGGGTCGTGTTGCTGTGCATCGCGCCGCCCCGACCCCACGGACCTGGAGGTACGCCCATGGCCGTCTCGGCCACCGCCACCCCGCTTCGAGCGGCCTTCCGCCTCTTCCCGGTCCGGGTGGAGCGGACCCGGCGGCTCACGCCGCACATGGTCCGCGTCACCTTCGCCGGTCCGTCCCTCGACGGGTTCCACAACGGCGGGTACGACCAGCGCGGGAAGGTGCTGCTGCCCAGGCCCGGGCAGCGGGAACCGGTGACGCCGCCGGACGCCGACACCCTCGGGTGGTACGAGGCGTGGAAGCGGATGCCGGCCGAGGACCGCCCGGTCATGCGGACGTACACCATTCGCGCGCAGCGTGCCGAACAGGCCGAAGTGGACATCGACTTCGCGCTCCATGGCACCCTCGGCCCCGCGTCGCGCTGGGCCGCCGAGTGCGCCCCCGGTGACCGCGTCCTGCTCTGCGGCCCGGCGCGGCCGGGTGCGGGCGGCGTCGACTTCCAGCCGCCCGCCGGAACCGGTCAGGTGCTGCTCGCGGGCGACGAGACCGCGCTGCCCGCCGTCGCCGCGATCCTGGATGCCCTGCCCGCCTCGCTGCCCGTCCGGGTCTTCGTCGAGGTCGCGGGGCCACGGGAGGAACAGCCGCTGTCCCGCGCGGCCGACGTGCGCTGGCTGCACCGCCACCACGGCTCGCCGGGCCTGCTGGAGGCGGTCCGCGGCGCCGAGCTGCCGCTTGACGCCCAGCCGTACGCCTGGCTCGCCGGAGAGGCCTCCGCCATCCGCGAGCTGCGCCGCCACCTGGTGGGCGAACGCGGGCTGGACAAGCGGTCGGTGTGCTTCAAGGGGTACTGGCGGGCGGGACTCACGGAGGACGATGCCTGACTTGCCGTCATGCTGCTTGCACAGCTGCTGATTTGGCCGCAGGTCGACGACCGGCGGTCGCCCCCGAACGCGGGGAGCGGCCGCCGGTCTCCGCGTCTCAGCCGCGCGCCCCCGACCACGCCTCCCACAGCGCCGCGTAGCGTCCGCCCGTGGCCACCAGTTCGTCGTGAGTGCCCTGTTCCACGATCCGGCCGCCCTCCATCATCAGGACCCGGTCGGCCCGTACCGCCTGCGTCAGCCGGTGGGCGACGACCAGCGCGGTGCGGCCCCGCAGGGCTCCTTCCGCCGCGGCCTCCAGAACCCGGGAGCCCGCGCTGCCCGCCTCCGCGGTCGCCTCGTCCAGCACCGCGACCGGCGGATCGGCCAACACCAGCCGCGCGAGCGCGAGTTGCTGCGCCCGCACCGGGGACAGGCGCATGCCGCCCTGCCCGACCCGGGTGCCGAGCCCCTCGGGCAGCTCCTCGGCCCAGGCCCGCGCGTCCACCGTCGCGAGCGCGTCCAGCAGTTCGGCGTCGGTGGCGTCCGGCCCGGCCAGCCGCAGGTCGTCACCGAGCGACCCGGCGAAGACGTGTGTCTCCTGGTTGACCAGCGCCACCGTCCGCCGTATCCGCCGCGCGGGCAGCTCGTCCTGCGGCACGCCACCCAGTCGCACCGTCCCCCCGGTAGGGCGGTGGACGCCCGCGACCAGCTTGGCCAGGGTGCTCTTGCCCGCGCCGGAGGTGCCGACCACGGCGACCCGCTCACCGGCGGCGATGTCGAGGTCGACCGGGCCCATCACCTGATGGCCCGTCACGTAGGCGTGGGTCACGCCGCGCAGCGACACCGCCGGCTGGGACGGCGCCATGGAGAGCGCGTCGGGCAGAGTCTCGTCGTCGTCACCGCCGTGCGCCCCACCGCCCTCCGGCATCCGGGCCAGTCCCACCACCCGTGCCGCCGCCGCGCCCGCCGACTGCACGTCGTCCAAGGAGGACAGCAGCCCGTTGAGGGGATCGAAGAGCCGCGCGAAGTACAGGGCGGCGGCGCTCGCCGTGCCCATGCCCACACCATCGTGCCGGGTGAGCGCGTAGCCGGCCACCAGCAGCGCGCTCAGGCCGGTCCACTCCGCGCCGTTGAGCTTGCCGAAGAAGCGGGTGCCGATGCGGGTGGACGCCAACGCCAGGTCGCGCACCTCGCGGGAGCGGTCCCCGGCGAGCGCCAGCCGCCGCGCGGTCAGCCGGAAGGCTCGCACGGTGCGGACGCCGTCCACCGACTCCAGGATGGTCTGGGCCTGCGCGCCCTGGGCCACCCGCTCGGCCCGCCGCACCGGCCGCGAGTGGCGCAGCAGCCACCTGACCGCGTACCACTGGAGCGGCACCACCAGCAGCGACGCCACGGCGAACCGCCAGTCGAGCAGTAGCAGCGCGACGAACGTCAGGGCGATCTGCAACGCGGCGTCCGCCAGTCGGGGCACCATCGCGCGCACCGCTTCTGCCAGGACCGAGACGTCGGCGCCGACCCGGGAGACCAGGTCCCCGGTGCCCGAGCGCTCCAGGAGCAGCGGGGTGGCCATCGCCCGCGACAGCGCGGTCTCCCGCAGGTCCGCGAGCATCTCCTCGCCGCCGCGCGCCACCAGGGCGTCGCCCCAGCCGCCCAGGACGGCCTGCGCGAGGCAGGCCACGGCGACGACGGCCACCGGCGTGGTCGCCGCGGAGACCTCGTGGCCGCCCGCCGTCACCAGGTCGACCACCCGGCCCAGCGCGCGGGGGATCGCCAGGCCCGCGAGGACGCCCGCGACCACCAGGGCCAGCGCGGCGAGCGGGACCCCGGGGCGCCTGCGTACCCGCTCCCACAGTTCGGCCCGCACCTCGGCGGAGGTGGCCGTGGGCAGCGACACCCGGTCGCTCACCGTCCCGTCGGCCCGTTCGGTCATGAGCGCGGTCATGCCATCACCGCCATGCGGTACGAGGAGTTGTCACGGGTCAGTTCGCTGTGGGTGCCCTCGGCCCGCACCTCGCCGTCGTGCAGGAGCACGACGCGGCCGCAGATCTGGAGCAGGATCGGGCTGGTGGTGACCAGCACGGTGGTGCGGCCCTCGCGCATCGTGCGCAGGCCCTCGGCGACCTTGGCCTCGGTCGCCGCGTCCACCGCGGTGGTCGGCTCGTGCAACACCAGCACCGGTGGATCGGCGGCCAACGCCCGTGCCAGCGCGACCCGTTGACGCTGACCGCCGGACAGGGAACGGCCGCGTTCACCGATCGCCGAGTCCGCGCCGTCCGGCAGCGCCTCGATCACCTGGTCGGCGTCGGCCGCGGCCAGGGCGGCGGCCACCCGCCCGGGGGGTGCGGTATCGGCGACGCTCGCCACGTTCTCCTCCACCGTGCCGTCGAACAGGTCGCCTTCGTGGTCGGCGACCACCAACGCGGCGCGCGCGTCGTCCAGTCGCAGCCTCGCCAGCGGCACGCCGTCCAACTCGACCCGGCCCGAATCCGGCCCGGCGCGCAGCGCCAGGACGTCCAGAAGCGCGGAGGCCTCGGCCGGTTCGGTGGCGGCGACGCCCAGCACGGTGCCCGCCGGAACGTGCAAGGACAGGGCCTTCAGCGGGCCGTGGGACAGCCCGACCAGCGTCAGTTCACCGGCGGCCGGGCCGGCGAGCGCGCGGTCGCCGCCGGTCACCGCGTACGGCGCGGCGAGCAGGTCCGCCAGCCGCTTGGCCGAACCCCGCGCCCGCGCCCGCAAGCTCATCGCACCGCCGAAGCGGCCGCTGGGCCCGACCAGGAACTGCGCGAGGCCGACGGATGCCACGAACTCGCCCACCGAGAGGGTCCCCTCGACCGCGAAGCGCGCGCCGACCAGCGTGACGACGGCCAGGAAGAGCCCGTTGAGCAGGAGCGTCACGCCCTCGTACCCGGCCTCCCAGCGGGCGGCGCGCACGGTCGCGGCGAGCGCGGCTCGGCTGGCCCGGCGGTAGCGGCGCGTTCCGGCCGGTTCCGCGCCGAGGCCCTTGAGCACGCGCAGCCCGCGCATCAGATCGGCGGCCGTGCCCGTGGCCCGCGCCACCTGCGCCTGTTCGGCGGCGCCGCGCGCGCTCAACGGCTTGGCCAGCGACTTCGTGGCCCACAGCAGCGGCACCAGGCCGGCCAGCACCAGCAGTCCCAACGGCACGGACGTCAGCAGCAGCGCCACGGCACCGAAGGCGAGCGCGGCGACCGCGCCGGCGCCCAGCACCCAGGAGCGGTTGCCGAGGGCGATGCGCAGGCTGTCGGCGGTGGCCGTGCTCAGCAGGGCACCGGAGTCCGCGGTGGGACCGGCGAAGCCGCGCGGGTCGAGGACGCGGGCGAGGGCGACCATCCGCAGGTCGTGCGCGGCGCCCTGGCTGCCGTGCCGGTTGCACCGCCCCCCCAGCCGCATCGCCACCGTCAGCACCAGGAAGAGCGCCGCCAGCAGCCCGATCCACAGCGCGAGGTCGGCGGGCCCGCCGCGCCGCACGGCGTGATCGACGACGGCGCCGATCATCACCGGTACGGCGGCTTCGCACATCTGGTGGATCGCGGTGAAGACCGCGGCGCCCACGATCCAGCGCCGCTGCCGGGCGTACGCCCAGCGCACGACGCCTTCCTCGGTGGGCTCGGGACCGGGCCCGGCGTCCCGGCGCGGAACGCTCCCGAGGCCCCGCCGCCGCTCCGGTATGCCCACCGGTTCCTGTTCCGCCTCGGCCGTGCCGGCTGTCATCCCACTCCTTGCCGCTTGGTCATCACATTCGGTCGGTCGTACGGCCTTGACATGCCAGATGATTGACGCTCCATCACATGGCTGGCACCGCTGTGCCCGTGGCCGGCGCGTCCGCCGAGGCCTTCACTTCCCACCGCGCCACTGCCGGGCCAGCAGGAACGCCAGATACACACCGCCGACCGCGCCGGTCGCCACCCCCACCGGGAGTTCCGAGGGAAACATCCGCTGCGCCGCCAGGTCGCTCACCGGGACCACCAGCGCGCCCGTCGCCGCCGCCGGACCCACGCCCACCCCAGGGGTCTTCGTCAGCCGCCGGGCGATCTGCGGCACCGCCAGCGCCACGAAGGTCACCGGCCCGGCCGCCGCGGTCGCCACCGCGACCAGCGCCACCGCCGACACCACCAGCGTCAGCCGGCCGCGCTCCACCCGCAGACCCAGGGCCCGCGCGGCGTCATCCCCCATCTCCAGCAGGTCCGCCTGCCGGCTGAGCAGCGCGGTGAGCGGCAACAGCACGGCCACCGCGATCGCGAGCGGCACCGCCTGCGCCCAGCCGCGCCCGTTCAGGCTTCCGGTGAGCCAGATCTGCGCGGTCACCGCGTCGTTGATCGAGGCCCGGGTCAGCATCCACTGGTCGAACGCGGTCAGCATGCCGGTGACGCCGATGCCGACCAGGATCAGCCGGAAGCCCCGCACCGCGCCGCCCCGCAGTGCCAGCAGGTACACCGCCGCGGCGGTGGCGAGACCGCCCGCCAGCGCGCCGGCGGAGACCGCGGGCGCGTCGCCGTGCGCCAGCACGATGACGGCCACCGCGCCGCACGCCGACCCGGTGCCAAAGCCGATGACGTCGGGACTGCCCAGCGGATTGCGGGTGACGCTCTGGAAGACCGCGCCCGAGGCGCCCAGCGCGGCGCCCACCAGGACGCCGGTCACCAGACGGGGGGCGCGCAGCGAGTCCACGACGAAGTGGGTGGCCTGGTCGCCGCCGCCCAGCAGGGCGCGTACCACGTCGGGAACGGGAATCGAGTAGTCGCCGGTGGCCAGGGTGTACAGGCCGACCGCGACCACGCCCGCCAGCAGCGCGGCGCACACGACGGCGCTGCGCACCCTGACCCGGACCGAGACCGCGTCGCCGATCCGCACTACCCGGAACGGCCTGAGCGCGACGGACGCGTCGCCTTCGCCCGCGGCACGCGAAGGGGCCGGATCCCGCACGGTGGAGGTGGAGTTCACAGCTGGGAGATCCTTCCGCCACGGGCCAGCGCGATGAAGACGGGGGCGCCGAGGAAGGCCGTGACGATGCCCACCTCCACCTCGCCCGGCCGGGCCACCACCCTCCCCAGCACGTCGGAGCCCACCAGCAACGCCGGGGCCAGCACCGCCGAGTACGGCAGCACCCAGCGCTGGTCCGGGCCGGTGAGGAAGCGCGCGAGGTGCGGGACGACCAGACCGACGAAGCCGATCGGCCCGACCGCGGCGGTCGCCGCCCCGCACAGCAGCGTGACCGCCAGCGCACCCAGCGCCCGGGTGCGACCGGGGCGCACGCCCAGCGCGCGGCCCGAATCCTCGCCCAGCGCCAGCGCGTTGAGCGATCGGCCCAGCCCCAGCGCCAACACCGCACCCACCGTGACGAACGGCATGACCTGCCAGATCACCGAGGCGTCGCGGCCCACCACCGAGCCCACGTTCCAGTAGCGGAACTGGTCGAAGGCGTCCGGCTTCAGCAGCAGCACCGCCGAGGTGAACGCGGTCAGCGCGGCGGTCACCGCTGTCCCGGCCAGCGCGAGCCGGACCGGCGTCGCGGCCGTGCGCCCCGCCGAGCCGAGCGCGTAGACCACGACCGAGACCAGCGCGGCCCCCGCGAAGGCGAACCAGACATACGACAGCGTGCCGTTCAGGCCGAGGAAGCCGACGGCCACCGCGACCGCCGCCGAGGCGCCGGAGTTGACGCCGAGGATGCCGGGGTCGGCCAGGGGGTTGCGGGTCAGCGCCTGCATCAGCGCGCCGGCCAGCCCCAGCGCCACGCCGACCTCCAGTCCCAACGCCGTTCTGGGAAAGCGCTGCTGACGTACCACCAGCTCTTCGTCGCTGCCGTCGAAGTGGAAGAGCGCGTCGAAGGCGCTGTGCGGCGGGATCGACTTGGCACCGATCGCCAGGCTCAGCAGCAGGACCACGGCGAGCACCCCGAGGCAGGCGATCAGGCCGAGCGCCCGGCCGGTGGTGGAACGGCGCCACACCGGGCCGGCCGGTGCGCCGGGGGACGCAACGGGGCGGGTCTCGGATGCGGTGGACCGACGTATCTCGGATGCGGTGGACTGGGGCACGGGAAGTGAGGTTAGCCTAACCTTTGTCGTGCCAGCAATGAGCGGTCGCGCCGGCAATGAGCGCGGCGCTCTTCGTGCTGCCCGCAGTACCCCCGAAAGGATCACCACCGTCATGAACGCACCCTCGCGACCACGCCGCCGTCACGCGCCGGCCATGGGCGCCTGCCTGCTGGCCGCCGCCCTGACGCTCACCGCCTGCGGGGGCGGCGCATCGGACAGGTCGTCGGACGCTTCGCGCGGTGGCGGGCCGTCTATGAAGACCGACCCTGGCGCGTTCCCGGTGACGGTGAAGACCGCCTTCGGTTCGGCCACCGTCACGTCCGCCCCCAAGCGGGTCGTCGCCCTCGGCTGGAGCGACCAGGACGCGGCGCTCGCGCTCGGCGTCAAGCCGGTGGCGATCGTCAAGACCGAGGAGGGCTTCAAGAACGGCGTCGGGCCGTGGGCCGAGAGCGCGCTCGGCGGTTCCCGGCCGGAGGTGCTGGACACCACGGACGGCTACCCGGTCGAGAAGATCGCCGCTCTCCACCCGGACCTCATCCTCGCCGTGCAGTCCGGCATCACCGCATCCGACTACGCCAAGCTCTCGCAGATAGCCCCGACCGTGGCCTACCTGTCCGGGCGTAAGCCGTACGGCACCCCGTGGCAGGAGCAGACCGACCTGATCGGCAAGGTGCTCGGCCGCCGGAAGGAGGCCGACCAGGCCGTCGCGAACGTGGAGAAGGGGCTCAAGCGGGACGCCGCCAAGTACCCCTCGCTGAACGGCAAGAGCTTCGTCTACGCCTTCCCGCAGCCCGCCAACGGCCGCGTCGTGCTCTACACCGACGACCGCACGAAGGTGCTGGAGAAGGTCGGCCTCACGATCGACCCGGTGGTGGCCAAGGCCGCGAAGATGAACAGCTTCGCCAACTCACTCAGCATGGAACACCTCGACGAGCTGACCTCCGACGCGCTGCTGGTCTGGTACAACACCCCGCAGGACCAGAAGCGGTTGGAGTCCGACGCGGTCTTCAAGAAGCTGCCCGCGGTGCGGAGGAAGGCCTACGTGGCGGTGGACCGCACGCTCGCCCAGGCGTCCGGCGCGCCGAGCGTGCTGAGCGTCCCGTGGGAGATGGACAAGCTCCTGCCGCCGCTGGCGCAGGCGCTGAAGTAGCCCGCGCGGCCCGCCCCGCCTCCTGACGCGAGGGGATTCCGTCCGGGCCCCCCGAAGGACCGCACGCCATGCCGTGGTGACGGCGTGCGGTCCTTCGGCATGCCCGATCGCCGCCGCACGGACCGCCGTTGAAGGCCGTGCGACCGGTTTCGCGTCATTGCGAGCGCACTTGACTCAAGCTGTTAAGTAAGGGAAGGCTTACCTAACTAAGATTTTGCTACGGACCCGCGGGCGTTCCACCCGTCCATGCCCCGCGGGCCGCACCCGATTCGGAGGAACGCCATGCCGCTCGACCACGCGGAGACACTCGCCGGGCTGGACCACGAGGACGCCAACAGCATCGTCAAGGCGTTCGCCGCCAACACCGCGTTCCGGGCCGCCGAGTGGGAGGAACTCACCACCGAGGAGAACCCGTTCCGCCGCCCGGTGCGCCCCGACGACCTCGCGTGGCTCGACTACGGCAAGCCGATGCCGTCCGCCAAGGCCCTCAAGCTCAGTGCCCTGCTCGGACACCGGATGCTCCGCAACGTCTACGACAGCGGCCTGCTCTACCTGCCGCCGACCGCGGGCGACGCCGCGGCCTCGGACGGCGCCGCGTTCTACAACGACCGCAACCGCATACTGAGCGCGCTCGCCCAGCCGATCCTGGAACAGCACCTGTTCACTCTCCTCGACGGCGAGCGCAAGCCGCTCGGCAGCGCCGACCCCGAGGCGCTCAAGCGCGAGGTGCGCGAACACCACCGCCGGCGCCAGGCCGAGCCCGGCAAGGCCTTCACCACCGCGCTGTCCACCAAGGACCGCAAGGCGTCCGCCACCTTCGTCATGCTTCAGCTCAGCGCCTACCTGCCGGCCGCGAAGGCCGCCGCGGGCCGCGCCGCACTCGGCGAGTACGACGTCACCCACCCCGGGGGCCGCACCTACCTGCTGGACGAGTACCGCACCTGGGCCGGACTGCACGACAGCTACCGCTCGCTGCTGGACGGCGCGGGCCTGAAGCCCACCGCCGCCGCCTACTGGCAGCTGTACCTCGGCACCTCGCTGGCGCGCGGCAACCACCTGCACTGGCTGTCGCACCACCGCGAGAAGTACCCGGAGTTCCTCGGCGCGCTGGTGCACCACAAGATCGACGAGGCCGCGACCTCGGCGCGCTACGCCGAGGTCTTCGAGGACGGACTCGGCCTGCGCAGCGGTCTGTTCGGCCACTTCCACATCGACTCCGAGGACCATCTCGACGCACTCGTCGACCGGCTGATCGCGCCCCTGCACCGCACCTTCGGCGCCGAGGTCGTCGAGCGCTTCCACAACGGCTTCGCCGACGCCCGCTGGTTCGCGGCGCTGTGGGACGACGACCTCGCGCAGCAGCTCGCCTGGGCCGACGACATCCCGGCGCACCAGGCCAAGGCCGAGCGCATCAACACCTACATCCAGGACAACGGCGTCACCGTGGACCTGGACACCTTCGTGGAGAGTCACGAGGAGACCTCCACCACGCACGTGCACAACGAGCACCGGCTGGTGATGGTCGAGCGCGGCCAGATGCACTTCTGGAACAACGTGACCCACAAGATCGACCTCGAAGAGGGCGACAAGGTGCTGATCCCGGTCTCCCGCCTGCACGGCTCCACGGTGCTGTCCGGCGAGTGCACCTACCACCAGCCGATCATCCCCGAGGAGATGTACCAGCGGTTCTGAGCACCGCCCCGGCACCGGCCGGGCCGCCCCCGCGCGAGCGGCGCCCGGCCGGTCAGCCGTGAGACCGCCACGGCGGGCCGATACCTGCTCGTCACATGACGTCACGTCATCACCCCTGTGCAGCAGACCAGTTGAGTCACTGAGGACCGCGGGGCGCACGCCATCGCCCCGCGGCCTTCTCCGGGACGGAGTTCCAGCAGTGCCCACCCCCCAAGACCGCACCGAGCCCGACGGCAGCCCGCTGTCCGACGAGGCCCTGACCTCCTGCACCATCGGCGCGCTGCCCTCCTGGGGCCCGCCGGTGGCCCGGGACCTGATCACCACCCTGCTCAGCGGGGACAGACCCTTCCCGTGCACCTTCGCCGTGGCCGCCGCGAAGAAGCACGCGCTGCGCTTCGGCTTCGTGGACAGTCCGCACGACGACGGCGCCTGGGGTCCGCTCGTCGACATCCTCGACGGCTACCTCGACTGCTACCAGCAGCTGGGCCGGGACACCTCCCTCGTGGTGTTCTTCCCGCCCGAGGAGCAACTCCTCACGCTGGAGCAGTACTTCGCCCGCTTCTGGTCGGTGCTGCGGTTCCTGCACGAGAAGGACCCCCAGCCCTGGCCCGCCCACGTGCCCACCGATCCGAACGAACTCATGTGGGAGTTCAGCTTCGGCGGCACCGAGATCTTCGTGGTGTGCAACACCCCGGCGCACACCACCCGGCACAGCCGCAACAGCCCGGGCTTCATGATCACCTTTCAGCCGCGCTGGGTCTTCGAGGGCCTGGAACCCCGGTCCCCGCGCGGTGCCAAGGCCCGGCAGGTGATCCGCAACCGCATCCGCCGCTTCGACCGCATGGAACCGGCCGCCGAGCTGGGCGACCACGGCGAGCCGGGCAACCGCGAGTGGCGGCAGTACTTCCTGCCCGACACCAACGGCGGGAGCCTGCCCGCCTGCCCCTTCCACGCCTCCCGCGACCGGGCGACGGCGCAGGACGGCACGACGACTTCCGAGGACCCGCGATGACCAGCCCCGAGCAAGCCCCCGGCGCGGGTGCCGCGCACGCCCTCTGCGCCGAAGCCGCCCCCGCGGTCGAGCCGCCGTACGCCGCCGTCGTCAACGACGAGGGCCAGTACTCGCTATGGCCCGTCTGGCGCCCGCTGCCCGCGGGATGGCGGGACACCGGTGTGCACGGCGAGCGCGAGGAGTGCCTGGCGCACATCGAACGGGTGTGGACCGACATGCGTCCGCTCAGCGTCGTCCGCGCCACCGGAACCGGGGGAGGGCCTGCCGCGTGACCCCGCCGACCGACCCCGCACCCGCGCAGCCCACCACGAAATCGGAAGTGGCCCGCATGACCGACCGCGCCCACGCCCGGCCCCTGACCAGGCCCCAGGCCGGCATCTGGTACGCACAGCAGCGTGACCCCGGCAGCCCGGCGTACAACTGCGCCGAGTACGTCGAACTCGAAGGCCCCCTCGACGCCGACCGCTTCGAGACGGCACTGCGGCAGGCGGTCGCCGAGACGGCCGCGCTGCGGCTGCGCTGCGTGGAGCCGGACGACGCGCCGGAACCGGTCATGGTGCCGGCCGGCGCCGACGACTGGCCGCTGCACCGGGTGGACACCTCGGCGCACCTGGACCCGTACGCCTCCGCGGTGGCGTGGATGCGCGAGGACCTGCGCCGGCCGGTCGACCTGTCCGCCGGGACGCTGTTCGGGCACGCCCTGTTCAGCCTCGGCGGCGAACGGCACCTGTGGTATTTCCGGGCACATCACATCGCGCTGGACGGCTACGGCTTCACGCTGGTCCAGCAGCGCGTGGCCGAGCTGTACACCGCGGCGGCGCGCGGGGAGACGGCACCCCCGCGCTTCGGCTCGCTCGACGAACTGCGGGCGGAGGAAGCCGAGTACGGCGCGTCCGGCCGACGCTCCCGCGACCGCGAGCACTGGCTCGCCCTGCTGTCGGGGCTGCCGGAACCGGTCACCCCGGCCGCGGCCTCCGGCAGCGCGCCGCCCTCGGCGGACTGCCTGCGGTCGGCCGCCCCGCTGCCGGACACCGCCCGCACCGCGATGGCGGAGGCAGTCCGCCGGCTCGGCACCACCGCGCCGGAGTTCCAGCTCGCCGCCGTCGCCGCCTACCTGCACCGCGCCACCGGCAGACAGGACGTCGTACTCGGGCTGCCCTACGCGGGCCGCCTCGGCTCCGCGGCCGCCCGGGTCCCGGCCCACACCGTCAACGTCCTGCCGCTCGTGCTCGATCTCCGGCCTGACATGACGCCGGATCAGGTCGTACGTCAAGTGAGCGAGCGTCTGAGGGTCTTGCGGCGGCACGCCCGCTACCGAGGCGAGGACATCCGCCGCGATCTGCGGCTGCCCGCCACCGGGCGGCGGTTGACCGGCCCGCTGGTCAACGTCGGCCTGACCAGCCCCGACCTGCGTCTCGACGGGGTCACGGGCGCGGTCCGCCCGCTGTCGGCCGGAGCGGTGGACGACCTGACCGTCAGCTTCCGCGACGACGCGCGCGACGGCAGCACGACGCTCCAGGTGGACGCCAACCCCGCCCTCTACGACGAGGACGCCCCGGCTGTCCACCGCCGCCGCCTGGCGACCTTTCTGACCGCCTTCGCGTGGTCGTACGACGACCCGATAGGCATGCTCACCGTCATCGCTGACGACGAACGCGCTCGGGTGCCCGAACTGGCGTCCCGAGTAAAGGACGTGAGGGGCGATCACCCCGATGTCCCGACCATCTGCGACCTCTTCCGCGAGCAGGTACGGGCCCGCCCCGACGCCGTCGCGCTGGTCGCGGAGGAGGAGCGGGTCACCTACCGCGAGCTGGAGACACGCTCCAACCGCCTCGCGCACGAACTCCTCGCCCGCGGCGTCGGCCGTGAGGACCTCGTGGCGCTCGCGCTGCCGCGCTCGGTGGAGCTGGTCGTCGCGGTGCTCGCGGTGCTCAAGGCGGGCGGCGGGTACCTGCCGCTCGACCCCGACCAGCCCGCCGCCCGCACTGCCGCCGTGCTGCGCGCCGCACGCCCCGTGCTGCTGATCGGCGACACCACCGAGCACGACGGCCTCGTGCCCCGGCTCGGCCCCGGCGACCCGGCGCTCGACGCGCGGCCCGCCACCGCACCCGCGACCGGCCCCGTGAGCGACGGCGACGCCGCCTACGTCATCCACACCTCCGGCTCCACCGGCGAGCCCAAGGGCGTGGTGGTCCCGCACCGCAACGTCGTGCGCCTGCTGACCGCCACCGACGACTGGTTCGGCTTCGGCCCGCACGACACCTGGACGCTCTTCCACTCCCACGCCTTCGACTTCTCCGTGTGGGAGCTGTTCGGGGCACTGCTGCGCGGCGGCCGCCTCGTCGTCGTGAGTTACGAGGTCAGCCGCGAACCGGCCGCGTTCCTGCGCCTGCTGGCGGACGAGCGGGTCACCGTGCTCAACCAGACCCCGTCCGCGTTCGGACAACTCGTGCTCGCCGACCGCGACGATCCGGAGACGAGCGCCCGACTGATGTTGCGTCACCTCATTCTGGGTGGCGAACCGTTGCGGGCCGCCGTCCTCGCCGACTGGTACCGGCGGCACCCCGAGGACGCCCCGCGCGTCGTCAACATGTACGGCATCACCGAGACCACCGTGCACGTCACCCACCGCGCCCTCGGCGCCACCGACGCGCTGCCGGACGCCACCGGGCTGATCGGCGTGCCCATCCCGGACCTGCGGGTGCGGCTGCTGGACGAGGCGCTCTGCCCGGTGCCGCCCGGCGCCACCGGCGAGACGTACGTCGCGGGACCCGGCCTGGCCCGCGGCTACCTCGGCCGTCCGGGTCTGACCGCCGAGCGCTTCCTGCCCGACCCGTACGGACCGCCCGGCGCCCGCATGTACCGCAGCGGCGACCTGGCACGGCGGGACGCGGACGGACGCCTGGACCACCTCGGGCGCGCCGACGAGCAGGTCAAGGTCCGCGGCTTCCGCGTCGAGCCCGGCGAGGTCGAGGCCGCGCTGCTCACCCATCCCGCCGTCGACCGGGCCGCCGTCGTGGCCCGCGACGACGACGGCACCGGCCGCGCGCTGGCCGCCTACGTGGTGCCGCGTGCGGGAGCCGACGCCGACCCCCGGGAACTGCGCCGGCACGCCGCCGCGCTGCTGCCCGCCCACATGGTCCCGGCGGACGTCGTCCCGCTGGCCGCCCTGCCGCTGACCGTCAACGGCAAGCTGGACCGGGCCGCGCTGCCGGACCCCGGCCCGCGCGGCGCCGCGACCCCGCCGGAGGGGCGCGAGCCCACCGGTGCGCGCGAGGAAGTGCTCCGCGGGATCTTCGCCGACCTGCTGGGCGCGGAACGTGTCGGCGCGCACGACGACTTCTTCGAGCTGGGCGGCCACTCGCTGCTGGCCACCCGCCTGGTCGGCCGGGTCCGCGACGCCCTCGACGCCAGGATCGGGGTGCGCGACCTGTTCGAGGCGCCCACCCCCGCCGGACTCGCCGCCCGCCTCGACACCTCCGCGGAACTGCGGCCCCGCCTCACGAGCGCCGTGCGGCCGGAGCGGATCCCGCTGTCGTACGCCCAGCGCAGGCTGTGGTTCCTGCACCGCATGGAGGGCCCCAGCCCCACCTACAACATCCCGCTGGCGCTGCGGCTGACCGGCCCGCTGGACGTGGACGCGCTGCGCGGCGCGCTGGACGACCTGCTCGCCCGGCACGAGAGCCTGCGCACCCTCTTCCCACCGGGCGGCGACGAGCCGTACCAGCACGTGCTGCCCGCCGACGAGGCGAGCGTCGAGCTGGACGTCGTGGACGTGGCGGCCGACCGCCTGGACGCCGAGCTGGGCGCCGCCGCCCGCCACGCCTTCGACCTGTCCGCCGATCTCCCGCTGCACGCCCGCCTGTTGCGGACCGGGGCGCGCGACCACGTCCTGCTGCTGTTGCTGCACCACGCCGCGGGTGACGACTGGTCGCTGGCACCGCTGGCCGACGACCTCGCCGACGCCTACGCCGCCCGCCTCGAGGGCTCCGCCCCCACCCGGCCGCCGCTGCCCGTCCAGTACCCGGACTACGCGCTGTGGCAACGTGAACTCCTCGGCAAGAACAATGAATTGACGCAGCGTCAACTCGCGTTCTGGACCGAGCGGCTGGCCGGTCTGCCGGAGCAGCTGGACCTGCCCACCGACCGCCGCAGGCCCGCCGTCGCAGGCCACCGCGGCGCGGTCGTGCCGGTGTGCGTCGACGCCGCGCTCCACCGCGAGCTGCGCGCACTGGCCCGCCGCCACGGCGCCACCGTCTTCATGGCCCTCCAGGCCGGACTGGCCGCGGTGCTGACCCGGCTGGGCGCGGGCACCGACATCCCCCTGGGCACACCGGTGGCCGGGCGCGCCGACCGGGCGCTCGACGACCTCGTGGGCTTCTTCGCCAACACCCTCGTGCTGCGCACCGACACCTCGGGCGACCCCGGCTTCGCCACCCTGCTGGAGCGGGTGCGCGAGAGCGACCTGACCGCCTTCGACCACCACGACCTGCCGTTCGAGCGGCTGGTGGAACACCTGCGGCCGGTGCGCTCGCCCGCCCGTCACCCGTTGTTCCAGGTGATGCTCTCCTACGGCGCCGCGCGGCCGGCCCCCCGGCTGCCGGGCCTGGCGGCGCGCCCGGTGCGGGTGCACAACGGCTCGGCCAAGTTCGACCTGACGTTCTCGCTCGGCGACGCGCCCGACGGCGACGGCATCGAGGGCTTCCTCGAGTACGCCGTCGAGCTGTTCGACGCGGACAGCGCGCGGGCGCTCGCCGACCGGCTGGTGCGGCTGCTGCGCCAGGCGGTGGCCGACCCGGACGCACCCATCAGCCGCCTGGAGCTGCTGTCGCGGGCGGAGCGGCGGCGCGTCGTCGAGGAGTGGAACGACACCGCCGCTCCGGTTGACCCGCGCTCCTTCCCCGAGATGTTCGAGGACCGGGTCCGCGCGCATGGCGACCGCGAGGCGCTGATCGCGGGCCCCCATCGGCTGACGTACCGTCAACTCAACTGCCTGGCGAACCGCCTGGCACACCGGCTGATCGAACTGGGCGTCGGCGCCGAGCGCACCGTGGGCGTCCACCTGCCACGCGGTGCCGAGACGATCGTGGGCCTGCTCGCCGTCCAGAAGGCCGCGGGTGCCTTCGTCCCGCTGGAGCCGACCTGGCCGGCCCCGCGCATCGCCGGCATCGTGGCGGACGCCGCGCCTACCGTCGTGCTGACCACACCCGGCGGAGCCGGCGCCCTGCCCGGGGACGTCACCACCGTCGAACTCGACCTGTGCGCCGACTGGTTCGGCGACCAGCCGGACCACGATCCCGGGGTGGCCATCGACCCCGAGGGCCTGAGCTACGTCATCTACACCTCCGGATCGACCGGCACGCCCAAGGGCGCGATGATCCGGCACCAGGCCGTCAGCAACCGGCTGCCCTGGCAGATCGGGCTGCTGGGCCTGACCCCCGACGACCCCGTGCTGCACAAGGCCCCGCTGACGTTCGACATCTCCGTCAACGAGATCTTCCTGCCGCTCGCCGCCGGCGCGCCCCTGGTGGTCGCGGACGCCGGACGCGAGGGCGACGTCGGCCACCTGCTGGACCTCGTCGCCCGCGAACGGATCGCGTTCGTCTACCTGGTGTCCTCGATCCTCGACATCATGCTGGAACGCGACGACGTCGCCGAGGCGGCCGGGTCGCTCAGGCACGTGTGGTGCGGCGGCGAGGTGCTCACCCCCGAGTTGTTCCGGCGGTTCCGCTCGCGGTTGCCGGGCGCCACGATGTACCACGGCTACGGACCGGCCGAGGCCACCATCGGTGTGACCTGCCAGGTCTACCGGGGCGACGCGGACGGCGGCATCACCATCGGCCGGCCCAACCCCAACGCCCGGGTGCACGTGCTGGACCCGGGCATGAACCCGGTGCCGGTGGGCGTCCCCGGCGAGCTGTACCTCGGCGGGGTCCCGCTCGGCCGTGGCTACCTCGGCGACCCGGCCCGTACCGCCGCCGCCTTCGTGCCCGACCCGTTCTCCGGTGAACCGGGCGCCCGCCTGTACCGCAGCGGCGACCTGGCCCGGTACCGGGCCGACGGCCGCATCGAGTTCCTCGGCCGGATCGACAACCAGGTCAAGGTGCGCGGCATCCGCGTGGAGCTGGAAGAGATCGAATCGGTCCTGTCCGGCCACCCCGGCGTCCGCCAGGCCGTCGTGCTGGTGCGCCGCGGCGTGCCCGGCGGTGAACACCTCGTCGCCTGGTGCGTCCCCGACCCCGTGCACGGCGACGCGGACGGCGACGCGCTGCTGGAGTGGCTACGCGGACGGCTGCCCGACTATATGGTGCCCGGACGCTGCCACATCGTGCCGTCCTTCCCCCTGATGACCTCCGGCAAGGTGGACCGCAAGGCGCTCGCCACGCGGGACGAGCGGCAGCCCGCGCCCCGCGACCGCCGCGGCCACGTCGTGCCCGCCGAGGGAACACAGCGACTGGTCGCCGACGCGTGGGAGCAGGCGCTCGGCGTCGAGGGCGTCGGCGCGCACGACAACTTCTTCGATCTGGGCGGCCATTCACTGCTGCTGGCCCGGGTGCAGACCGCGCTGCGCGCACGGCTGGGCTGGGACGTTCCGGTGCTCGACCTGTTCACCCGGCCCACGGTGGCCGCGCTCGCCGCGTACCTCGAAAGCCGTGACGGCCACGCCCCCGCCTCCGCCGCGGCGCCCGGTGCCCGCGAGGCGCTCGGGGTACTGCTGCCGCTGCGCACGTCAGGGTCCAGGCCTCCGCTGTTCTGCGTGCATCCGGCGTCCGGGCTGAGCTGGCCGTTCGCCGGCCTGCGCCGGCACATCGACGCCGACCGGCCGCTGTACGGCATCCAGAGCCGCGCCCTGGGCGGTGAACTGCCCGTCCCCGGCACGCTGGAGGAGATGGCCGCCGAGTACGTCGAGCACATCCGGCGCGTGCGGCCGCACGGCCCGTACCACCTGGTGGGCTGGTCGTTCGGCGGCGTTGTCGCCCACACCATGGCGACCCGGCTGCGGGCCGCGGGGGAGCGGGTCGGGCTGCTCGGCATGCTCGACTCGTATCCCCGCTACCCGTGGGAGAAGCTCGCCGACGACCACGAACAGCAGGCGCTGCGCTCGCTGTTGTACATGTCGCACTACGACCTGTCGCAGCTTGACGGCACCCCGCTGACCCGGGACCGGGTGATGGCGGTGATCGCAGAACGCGGCGGTGTGCTGTCGGAGCTGTCACCGTCCGCGATCCAGGGCGTGATGGACACCTTCGTCTCCTCGACGGTGCTCCAGCAGGGCCTGACCCACCGGGTGTTCGACGGCGACGTGCTGTTCTTCACCGCGACCGCCAATCAGGTCGATCCCACGCTGTCGCACCGCGACTGGAAGCCGTACGTGGACGGCACCATCGAGAACCACAACGTGGCGTGCGAGCACAAGGACATGACCCGCAACGGCCCGCTCGCCGAGATCGGCCGCCACATCGAGCGCAAGCTGGGCGACTTCGACGGCTGACTAGGCGACCTCGACGACCGACTCCGCCTGTTCGCCCTGCGCCAGCAGGTCGTACAACGCCATCGGCGTCACGTAGCCGGGCCACCGGTTGTCATCGAAGAGGTGGACACCGGCGTCCTGGTAGCACTGGTCGACGAGTTGGGAGCAGATCATGTGCCGGGTGCTTGCCACGTAGCGGCGCAGGCCCGGCAGCCGGAGCCGGAAGCGGTGGGCGGCGATCGCCAGGTAGTCGAGGAAGCTGTAGGGCACGCCGGTGTACCGGCCGCAGTCCTGGACGATCGCCGTGCGCTGCTGGTCGGTGAGGTCATCCGGGCAGACGTACAGCACGCGCGCACCGTCGTACTCCGACAGCGCGCGCACCCGGGCCCCGCCGGGTTCCGCCTCCAGCAACCGCCCCTCGGGCAGCACCAGGAAGGCGTGCTCCCAGTCGGCGAAGCCGTTGCCGTTGATCCACTGGCCGAACCTGATGAACAGTCCGGCGGCGCCGGGGATCCGGGTGAGTCCGATGTCTCCTGGCAAGGGCTGGGAATGGATCACGCGTTGCCTCCCTCGCTCAGAGGGTGACCGAATTGGTTCCCTCTATCGGGAAATAGCGGCCCTTGGCGTGTCCGTCAAGCACGAACGAGCCCGACCGGGTGAATCGGTCGGGCTCGTTCGTTCAGGGGTTTGACAGGTTGTCACTCAGGTGACGCGAGAGGTCAGTGACCGCCCTCGTCGACCACCGCGACCTGCTCGATGTTGCGCTCGATCTCCTCGGCCGGGACCGAGGTGGCGCGCGCCCAGTAGTAGATGCCGAGCGAGAACACCGCGATGATCACGATGTCCCACCACAGCGGGATGTTGCCCTTGCCGCCGAAGCCGCCCTGCCACGAGATGATGCCCATGCCGATGAGGTAGACCGGCAGCCACTGCGCGGCCTTCCAGTCCAGGCGCGGGGCGTTCGGCAGGTTCTTCTTGGTGGCGTACGCGGCGTAGGCGCCGAGCAGGACGTAGCCGATGATGATCGCCCAGCCCAGGCGCTCCAGGGTGGTCCAGCCCGACCAGTAGATGATGAGGCTGGCGATCACGAAGGAGATCGGGGCGATGATCTTGCCGCCGGGGAGGCGGTACGGACGCTCGTGGTTCGGCAGCTTGTTGGTGAACACGCCGTACGCCAGCGGGGCACCGGCGTACATCAGCACGCTCGCCGAGGTGATGAAGGAGACCAGCTGCTGCCAGCTCGGGAAGGGCAGGAAGCAGATGACACCGGTCGCGAACGAGATGAGCAGGCCGAACCACGGGACGCTGCGGGCGTCGGTGCGCTCGAACAGCCGCGGCGCGTAACCGTTCTTGCTCAGGCCGTAGGAGATGCGCGAGGTGGAGGTGACGTAGATCAGGCCGGTCCCGCCGGGGGAGACGATGGCGTCGACGTACAGCACCCAGCCCAGCCAGCCCAGGCCCACCACGGTGGCCAGGCCGGCCCACGGGCCGCTGATGCCGGTGTAGTTGAGCTTGGCCCAGCCGTGCAGGATCGAGGCACCCGGCAGCGCGCCGATGTACACCACCTGGAGGAGGGTGTAGATCACCGCGCCGATCAGGACGGAGCCGATGGTGGCCCGCGGCAGGTCGCGCTTGGGGTTGCGGCTCTCACCGGCCAGCTGGATCGCCTGCTCGAAGCCGAGCAGCGCGAAGATGATGCCGCTGGTGCTGATCGCGCTCAGCACACCCTTGGCACCGAACGGCGCGAAGCCCTGCGAGGTGAAGTTGTGCCCGTGGAAGTGGGTGGCCGCGATGATGAAGATCGTGGCGAGCGGGATCGCGACCTTCCACCAGGTGGCCGCGCTGTTGGTGTGCGCGAGCACCTTGACGCCGAGGAAGTTGACGGCCACGAAGACCGCCATCAGGAACACGGCGACTATGAAGCCGCTCGTGGTCAGGGTGCCGTTGGCGTGCTGGAAGCCCTGCGCCCAGTGCCAGTGACCGGCGTAGCCGATCATGGCCTCGACCTCGATGGGGGCGACGGTCGCGGCCTGGAGCCAGGAGAACCAGCCGAAGGACATGCCCGCGAGGCCGCCGAAGGCGTAGTGCGGGTAGCGGGCGGTGCCACCCGCGACCGGGAACATGCCGCCCAGCTCGGCGTGGACCAGAGCCAGCAGCACGACGGCGACGGCGCCGATCGCCCAGGAGATGATGGCGGCCGGTCCGGCTGCCACGACGGCCTTCTCCGCTCCGTAGAGCCAGCCGGAGCCGATGATGGAGCCCACCGACGCCCACATCAGGCCGATCAGTCCGACGTCCCGGCGCAGTGTGCTGGAGCCGCGGGAGGTGTCGGGCGCCAGCTTGTCAACGCTAACCATAAGGGGCCTCTCGAATGAGGACAGGGCTTGCTGAAAGTTGCCTCAGATTAGGGAGCATTCTCAGCTCTGCAAAGAGTCGTTGTCTGAATAGTTACCTTCCGGCGGTGGTTTCTCAGATCGATCTCAGCTGGCCGCGCGGGTTTCCGACAGGTAGTCCCGACCCAGCGGTTTCCGCAGGTCGTACGGGGACCCGAACGGTTCGGTGCACACGGTATCCACTTGACCTTCACTTGACTTCCACTTGAACCCGGCTTGGGGTACTTGAGTCCAATTTGAGGTTCCGGCCCTGCCCGAGGTATTTCAGCGCTGCGTTCTGCCCTGCCAGTACGTGAATTGCCGTACCGGGTCGCCGTCCAGCCCCCACGGCCACGGAGTCACCAGCCCGCCGATCGCCTGGAAAACCTGCGCCGCGTCCAGTCCCCGGTTGGCCTGGACCAGCGCGTACGCCAGCAGGTTGAGGTCGGCGATCGCGGCGGCGTGGGTGAGGAAACCCGGCTTGAGCCAGTCGGTCAGCGCCTGGTCGAGCGCCGCCGCCACCTGCGGCTGCGCCCACTGCCGGGTCGCCATCAACGCGTTCAGGCCGCCCGAGGAGACCGTCCGCAGGTGCCGCTCCACCAGCGCGATCAGCTCGACGCCCGCGGTCGGCGCGTCCGGCGGCACCGCCGAGCGCACCGAGTCCACGAAGTCCAGCACCTGCACGTGGGACCCGCACTCCTCGGGAGAGAGGTACCCCAGCATCTGAAGGTGCGCCTCACGGTTCCACGGGTCCCGGGCGGTCGCCTCGCGCCAGATCGGCAACACCTCGTTCAGCGGCCGCGCCATGGTGCGCAGCGCCCCCAGCAGCGCCACCCACGGCCCCGGGTCGTCCGGCGCAAGGTCGGCGGCCCGGTAGCAGTCGTCGATCAGCGCCCGCGGATCGGCCAGTGCGCCCTGCCACCGCCCGCGCACCAGGTCCACCCACGCGCCGAACATCACGGGGTCCGGCTGCTGCGGATGGCGACGGCGCCAGGACTGGGCGACCGCTGGGTCGGCGGCCCTGGCCAGGACGACGAGCCGGTGCATGCGCCGGTCCCAGTCGGTGCCCGCGTCGCGCAGCACCTGCTCCACCTGGTCGACGCGGATGCTCAGCGCTCCGGGCGAGGAGGCGGCCTCCAGTTGTTTGCGGACCCGGCCCAGCGCGGCGTCGTCGAGCTCCGGAGCCAGGCGCGGGGTCCCCCTGCGGGGTCCAAATATCGGCATGCCCCCGGAGCTTAGGGCTGGCCGGGAAGGTCCGACAGATCGTGACCTGGATCGTTATCGCGGTAGTCGTTTCGCAACGCGCAGTCGTCGCCGACCTGCGCGTACAGCGGACGCCGCGTACCGGTTGTCGGGCATCCGAGGCGGGCGGATGCTGTAGCCATACCTGCCGCCGCGCGGGATCGGAGGACGTCATGAGCGACCGGAGTTCCCCCGGGCCGCCCCCGGCCACCGCGGCGCACGGCGAACCGGTGGACAAGGGGCTCAAGGGCGGCGCGCTCGGCCTGCTGTCCAGCGTCGTCATCGGCATCGCCTCGACCGCCCCCGCCTACAGCCTGGCCGCCACCCTCGGCGTCATCGTGGCCGTGGTGGGCCTGCAGTCGCCGATCGTCATCATCCTGGCGTTCATCCCGATGCTGCTGATCGCCTACGGCTACAAGGAGCTGAACGAGGCCGACCCCGACTGCGGCACCACCTTCACCTGGGCCGCCCGCGCCTTCGGTCCGCGCACCGGCTGGATGGGCGGCTGGGCCATCGTCGCCGCCGACGTGATCGTCATGGCGAACCTCGCGCAGATCGCCGGGCAGTACGGCTTCGACCTGGTCGGCGCGTACGGGGTGGCCAGCAGCACGCTGTGGACCACCGTCGCCGGAGTGGTGTGGATCGCGCTGATGACGCTGATCTGCTACATCGGCATCGAGGTGTCCGCCAACAGCCAGAAGATCCTGCTCACCGTCGAAGTGGTGATGCTGGCGGTGCTCGGTGTCGCCGCACTGGTCAAGGCCTACGGATCGAGCGCGCCCAGCGTCTCGCACCCCGTGGCCTGGTCCTGGTTCGACCCCACGAACGTCGGCTCGCTCGACGCCTTCACCAAGGGTATCCTGGCCGCCGTCTTCATCTACTGGGGCTGGGACACGGCGGTGTCGGTCAACGAGGAGACCGCCGACCGCAACCGCACCCCCGGGCGCGCCGCCGTGATCTCCACCGTCCTGCTGCTGCTGATCTACGTGCTGGTCACCACGTCCGCGGAGGCCTTCGCAGGGATCGGCACCAAGGGCATCGGCCTGGGCAACCCCGACAACTCCGACGACGTCCTGTCCAGCCTCGGCGGCGAGGTCTTCGGCAGCCACGGCTTCGGATGGTTCCTGTCCAAACTGCTGGTGCTCATGGTCCTGACCTCGGCCGCCGCCTCCACCCAGACCACCATCCTGCCGACCGCGCGCACCACCTTGTCGATGGCCGCCCACCGCGCCATCCCCAGCCACTTCGCCCGCATCCACCCGCGCTTCCTCACGCCCACCTGGTCCACGGTCGGCATGGGCCTCGCCTCGGTCGCCTTCTACGTGGTGATGGTCAAGGTCAGCAACAACCTGCTCGCCGACTCCATCGGCTCCATCGGGCTGATGATCGCGTTCTACTACGGCATGACCGGCTTCGCCTGCGTCTGGTACTACCGCAAGGTCCTCACCCGCAGTCCGCGTGACCTGTGGGTCAAGGGCGTCATGCCGGGACTCGGGGGCGTGCTGCTCCTCTACTTCTTCATCGACGCCTGCTTCGTGTACGCCAACCCCGCCTACGGCTACACCTCCTGGACCGTGCCGGGCGTCCACTGGCACCTGGGCGGCGTCTTCATCACGGGTATCGGCGCGCTGATCCTCGGCGCGATCCTCATGGTCGTATGCCGGTACACCGCCCCCGCCTTCTTCCGCCGCGAGGTGGTGCCGGTGTCCGCCGCCCGCCGTGACTAGCCGGCCGGAGCGTCCCGGTCCCGGCACGAGGAGGGGAAAAACGGGCCTGCCGGGCGTACCGTCCCTATAGAGCCCAACGTGGGTACCCGCCCATGATTGAGGGTGATCACGGTGCGCGACGCACAGGCGGCCTTCCGCGCCCTGCAGCGGCCCGGCGCCGAGCCGGCGGCCGACCCCGACCTCGGCGCGCTCCTGCGGCTGCTGCGGCGCTCGTTCGGCACCCTCGGCGTGCACGGCGCCGCGCTCTACACCTTCACCGGCGGCGACCAGGTCCTGGAACTCGTGACCGTGCTCGGGCTGCCGCTGGAGTTCGTCGCGCCCTGGGAGAGGGTGAGCGTGACGACCCCCGCCCCGGTCACCGACGCGGTGCGCCGCGCCGAACTGGTCTGGGTAAGCGGTGAGGACGAGATGGTCCGCCGCTACCCGCGGATCGCCATGACCGTCCCCTACCCCTTCTCGCTGGCCGCGCTGCCGCTGACGGCCGACGGGACCACGTACGGCGCCGTCTTCCTCACCTGGCCGGCCGCCCGCGCGCCCCTGCTGTCCCCGGTCGAGCGCGAGCGGCTGTGGAGCCTCGCCGGGCGGCTCGCCTCCGTACTGCGCCGCGCCGCCCGCGCGGGCACCCCGGTCCACGCCGGCACGCGGCCGCTCGGTGTGCTCCCCGACGGCGGCGCGGTGGGCGGCGAGGAGGCGCTGACCGCCATGGTCGCCCGGCTGCCGGAAGGCATGTGCGGCCTGGACCTGGGCGGCCGCCTGAACTACGTGACACCCGGCGCCGCCGAGCTGCTCGGCGTCCCGGCCCGGCGGCTGCTCGGCGCCCAGCCGTGGACGGTGCTGCCCTGGCTGCGCGATCCGGTCTACGAGGACCGCTACCGCGCCGCGCTGATCAGCCGGGAGCCCACCTCGTTCGTGGCCCTGCGGCCCCCGGACCACTGGCTCTCCTTCCACCTGTACCCGGACGGTACCGGGCTGACGGTCCGGATCAACGAGGCCGAGGTCACCCAGGACGACCAGGACCCCCTGCCCCGCGTCGAGCCGGCTCAGGCACCCGTCGAACCCACTCGCACCGGGGTCCTCTACCACCTGCTCCACCTCGCCAGCGCCCTGACCGAGGCCGCGGGCGTGCAGGACGTGGTCGACCTCGTCGCCGACCAGATCGTGCCCGCCTTCGGCGGCGACGGCGTGGCGATCCTGACCGCCGAGGGCGGGCGGCTGCACACCGTCGGCCACCGGGGCTACGCGCCCGGCGTCGTCGAGAGCTTCGACAACACACCGCTGGGCGCGTCCACCCCCGGCGCCCGCGCGCTCCAGACCGGCGCCCCCTCGTTCTTCGAGTCCCGCGGGGAACTGGAACGCCTCTACCCCGCCCGCTTCGAACTGCGCGACGGCATGTCGGCATGGGCGTACCTGCCGCTGGTGGCCTCGGGGCGGCTGGTCGGCACCTGCGTGCTGGCGTACGCCGAACCCCACGTCTTCGCCTTCGACGAACGCGCCATCCTCACCTCGCTCGGCGGCCTGATCGCCCAGGCGCTGGACCGGGCGCGGCTGTACGACACCAAGATGGAGCTGGCCCAGGGCCTCCAGGAGAGCCTGCTGCCGCACGCGCTGCCGCTGCTGCCGGGCCTGGAGGCGGCCGCCCGCTATCTGCCGAGCACCGAGGGCCTGGAGATCGGCGGCGACTTCTACGACCTGATCCGCACCGACCGCGACACCGCCACCGCCGTCATCGGCGATGTCGAGGGACACAACGTCGCCGCCGCCGCCCTGATGGGGCAGATCCGCACCGCCGTGCACGCCTACGCGCGCGCCGACGCCCAGCCGGACGCGGTCCTCGTCCAGATCAACCGGCTGATGGCCGACCTCGACAGCACCCTGCTCGCCAGTGCCGCCTGCCTGCGCGTCGACCTGGCCCGCGGCGAGGCGCTGCTCGCCAACGCGGGCCATCCGCCGCCGCTGCTGCGCACCCCGGAAGGGCAGGTCAGGACGCTGGACCTGCCGGGCGGCCCCGGGATGGTGCTGGGCGTCGACCCGGGCGCGCAGTACCGCACCGTACGGGTGCCGATGCCGCCCGGAACGGTGCTGGCGATGTACACCGACGGTCTGGTGGACCGCCCCGGCGTCGACATGGCCGCCGCACAGGCCGCGCTCGCCGACCGCCTCGCCCGGTTCGACGACGGCCCGCTGGACGACCAGGCCGACCCGTTCATGAGCCAGGCGCTGCCGGCCGAGGGGCGCACCGACGACGTGGCCCTGTTGCTGCTGCGGTCGACGCCGCGGTGAACGCCCGCCGCGGGCGGCGACGTGTCAGCCGCGGCGGCCCGGACGGGCCGGGCCCGCGCGCTCCGGCAGCGGGCCCCTGCCGGGGATGACCTCGAAGACCAGGTGCGTCTCGGTCTGCCGCACCGCCGGATGGACGTTGACGTGCTCCAGCACCAGGTCGCGCAGAGCCTGCGGTGACTCGACCGCGACGTGCACCAGGTAGTCGTCGGCACCGGCGATGTGGAACGCGGTGATCATGCCAGGGATGCCGGTCAGCGCCGCGTGGAAGCTGTGCACGTGGGCGCGGTTGTGACTGCCCAGCCTGACCCGGATCACAGCCTGGAGCGGCAGGCCGAGGGCGCCCAGGTCCAGCTCCGCGTGGAAGCCGCGCACCACCCCCGACTCGCGCAGCGCCCGCACCCGGTGGATGCAGGTGGACTCGGCGACGCCCACCCGGGCCGCGAGCGCGGTGTTCGTCAGCCGGCCGTCCGCCGCCAGCTCCGCCAGGATCGCCAGATCGGTGGCGTCCAGCGCCGCGGCGGGCCGCGCACCGGGCGGCGGAATCCTCGGTTCAGCGCCACTCGGCACGACGGAGACCTCCAGAAAACTCACGGCGACGGCTGGTCGGCCGAGGAATCCTCGGCGTCCATTGCCGTCACCCGATGATCCTTGCACCATCATCGCATGACTGAGCGGGTTCTTTCCCTGGATTCCCTGGCCGTCCACGCGGGCCGGGAGGATTTCGCCGAACTGGGCGTCCACGCACCCCCGTTGGACCTCTCCTCCACCAGCCCGCTGCCCGACATCGAGGCGGGCGGGCTGTCCTACGAGTCGATGGCCACCGGCGGCCACCCCGCCGAGGGCGGCGGTTTCGTCTACGCCCGGCTGTGGAACCCCACCGTGGCCCGCTTCGAGGCAGCGCTGGCACGGCTGGAACACACCGCGGAGGCCGTCGCCTACTCCTCCGGCATGGCCGCCATGGCCGCCGCCGTGCTCGCCGCCAAGCAGCGCAGCGGCGGACGCCACGTGGTCGCCGTCCGCCCGCTGTACGGCGGCACCGACCACCTGCTCGGCTCGGGCCTGCTGGACGTGGAGGTCACCTACTGCACCGCGGGCGAGGTCGCCGCGGCGGTACGCGAAGACACCTGCCTGGTCGTCGTGGAGACCCCGGCCAACCCCACGCTCGACCTGGTCGACATCCGCGCCGTCGCCGACGCCGCGGGGGACCGGCCGCTGCTGGTCGACAACACCTTCGCGACCCCCGTACTGCAGAACCCCGCCGACCATGGCGCCGCCCTCGTGCTGCACAGCGCGACCAAGTACCTCGGCGGCCACGGCGACGTGATCGCCGGAGTCATCGCCACCGACGCCGAGTGGGCCGCCGCGCTGCGCCGGGTGCGCGCGGTGACCGGCGGCCTGCTGCACCCCCTCGCCGGATACCTGCTCCACCGGGGACTGACCACGCTCCCGGTGCGGGTACGCACCCAGCAGGCGTCCGCCGAGAAGCTGGCCGGATGGCTGGCGACGCACCCCGCCGTGCGCGAGGTCTTCTTCCCCGGCACCCCGCAGGGCGACCCGGCGGGCCTGATCGGCCGTCAGATGCGGGGCCCGGGCGCCATGGTGGCCGTGCGCCTGCGCGGCGGGTACGAGCAGGCGCTGCGCGTGACGGGCGGGGTGCGGCTGTTCACCCACGCGGTCTCGCTGGGCGGGGTGGACTCCCTCATCCAGCACCCCGCCGCGCTCACCCACCGCCCCGTCCCGGCGGACGCCCGCCCGGACGCGGACATCGTGCGGCTGTCGGTGGGCCTGGAGGACCCCGACGACCTGTGCGCGGACCTGGACGCGGCGCTCACCGGGGCGCACGGCTGACGTCGGTGCCCTCCGCGTCGATGGTGGGCAGCACACGCTCCAGCCAACGCGGCGTCCACCAGGCGTGCCTGCCCAGCAGCGTCATCACCGCGGGCACCAGCAGCAGCCGCACGATGGTGGCGTCGATCAGCACGCTGACCGCCAGGCCCAGACCCAGCATCTTCACCACGATGTTGTCGCTGAGCAGGAAGGCGGCGAAGACGCTCACCATGATCAGCGCGGCGCAGGTGATCACCCGCGCGGTGATCTCCAGCGCGTGGGCCACGCTGTCCTTGGCGTCCCGGGTCCGCAGCCACGCCTCGTGGACCCGGGACAGCAGGAAGATCTCGTAGTCCATGCTCAGTCCGAAGACGATGGCGAACATCATCATCGGCACGTAACTCTCGATCGGCACCTTGCCGTTGACCCCGAGGCCCGGGCCGCCCCAGCCCCACTGGAAGACGGCGACCACCACGCCGTAGGACGCGCCGATCGACAGCAGGTTGAGCACCGCCGCCTTGAGCGCCACCAGCAGGCCGTGGAAGACCGCCAGGATGATCAGGAAGGCGAGCGCCACCACGACGCCGATGATCAGCGGCAGCCGTGCGGCGACGATGTCGATGAAGTCCACCTGCGCCGCGGTCGTACCGGTGACGTAGCCGGTGGCCGGATAGCCCTTCACCGCCTTGGGCAGCGTCTGGTCCTCGAGGTGGTTGACCAGGTCGGTGGTGTTCTTGTCCTGCGGCGCGGTGCTGGAGACCACGGTGCCCACCAGTACCTGGCCGTTGGACGTGGGCTTCAGCGGGCTGACGCTGGCCGCGCCGGGCAGCCCGGTCAGCGCCTTGGCCGCCTGGCTCGCCAGCGCGGGACGGTCGGCGGAGGCCACCTTGGTCTGGTCGATCACCACGGTCAGCGGGCCGTTGGAGCCCGGGCCGAAACCGGCCGACAGCAGGTCGAACGCCTGACGGTCGGTGAAACTCGTGGGGTCGGCGCCGTCGTCGATGTGCCCCAGCTGGATCGACAGCAACGGGATCGCCAGCACCACCACGATCACCACACCGGCCGCCAGGAACCCCCACGGCCCGCGCTCCACCCGTTTGGCGTACCGGTGCCAGGTGCCCTGTGCCATCTCGCCGGGTTCCGCGTCGGTCTCGGCGATGGGCTTGCGCACGTGGAAGCGGTCGATGTTGCGGCCGATCAGGCCCACCAGCGCGGGCACCAGGGTGAGTGCCCCGAGCACCGCCGTGATCACGGTGACCGCCGCCGCCACCCCGAGCTTGCCGATGAAGCTCACCCGCGAGACGTACAGCCCGGCCAGCGCCACGATGACCGTGCACCCGGAGACCAGCACGGCACGCCCGCTGGTGGCGACGGCCCGGCCCGCGCTCGCCACCGGGTCCACCCGGTCGATGACCTGCTGGCGGTGGCGGGTGATCAGGAAGAGCGAGTAGTCGATGCCGACGCCGAGACCGATCATCGTGGCGAGAGTGGGGGAGACGCTGGCGAAGGTGAAGGCGGCGGCCAGCAGGCTCAGGCAGGCAAGGCCCACGATCACACTGACCAGCGCGGTCACCAGGGGCAGACCAGCCGCCAGTACGCTGCCGAAACCGATCAGCAGCACCACGATGGCCACGCCGAAGCCGATCCCCTCACTGGTGAGGTCCGCGGCCTTCGGGCGGGCCAACTCGCCCAGTGGGCCGCCGTACTGCACCTCGAGACCCGCCGAACGCATCGGTTGCACCGCCGAGTCGACACCGGTGAGGTAGGCGCTGCCCAGGGAGTTGGGGTTCTCGTCGAACCGCATCGTGATGTAGGCGATCCTGCCGTCCTTGGAGACCGCGCCGGTGGTCTGTCCCGCCGAGGGCAGCGGGTTCACCGCGGACAGCACGTGCGGCAGGGTGCTCAGCGACGCGACCGACTGGTCGATCTGCGAGGTGTACGAGGTCAGCGGCTTGTCCGGACTGTGCAGCACCACCGTGGCGCTCAGGCCGCCCGCCTTGGGGTCGTTGGCCTTGAGTACGTTGATGCCGTCGGTGGACTGCGTGCCGGAGATGGTGAAGTTGTCGGAGTACGACCCGCCGATGCTGCTCTGCGCGGCGTGCAGGGCGCCGAGGGCGACCAGCCACAGCACGATGACCACGAAGTGGTGGTGTCCGCACCACCGGCCCAGGCGTTGCAGCGCGCCGCCACCCGTCTCGGGTGGGGCGGGCGGCGTCTGGTGGATGTGCGCGGGCATGCGGTCTCCCTGCCGGCAGCGGCTGCTGTGCGGGCGGGCGTGCTCGGACATGGTCCCGCTTGTGGCTTTTGTACCGTGCGCTCTCTCGTCCCGCATCCGCGCGTCACCCGCCCGGCCCGCGCCGCGTCGGTCATGGGGGAGCGGGGCGCGGTGGGCGTCAGCGGCGACCGGTGGGCGGCGGGAGGCGGCGCAGGGCCACGTCCGTCAGCGTGCCGTCCGCGACCCGGGCGGTCATGTACGTGTGATGCGGCTGGCGGCGGCGGTCGGTGGGTGATCCCGGGTTGAGCAGCCGCAGGCCGCCGGGGGCCACCGAGTCCCACGGGATGTGGCTGTGCCCGAAGACCAGCACGTCCAGATCGGGGAAGCGCTCGGCGCAGCGCTTCTCCCGGCCCGCCGAGGGGCCCGTCTCGTGCACCACGCCGAGCCGCACGCCGTCCAGCTCGACCCGCGCCACCTCCGGCAGCCTGGCCCGCAGCGCAGGGCCGTCGTTGTTGCCGTACACACCGACCAGCCGGGCCGAGCGCTCCAGCAGCAGGTCGAGGGTGGCCACGTCCACCCAGTCCCCGGCGTGCACCACCACGTCGGCGCGGGCCACCTCGTCCAGCAGCGCCGCGGGCAGCGCCTTGGCGCGCTTGGGCAGATGGGTGTCGGACATCAGAAGCAACCGCACAATGGCGAACCTACCGCCCCGGACCGATCGCGGGGGGTCGTGCCTCGGTTGAGGTGGCGGCGTGCCGGGGTGATCACGGTGTCGGCCCTGGGGGGGCGCCCGGGCGGGAGCGTGACAGCGCGTGGCCCGGAGGGGTGGCCGTGGCCGGTGGGGAATCGTTGCGGCGGACGGCCGGGGCGGCCCACGCGAGGGTGTTGTGTCCATGACCTTGACAGGCTGATGCCGCAGCGCTGTGATGTGTGGGCTCGTTTGATCTCGTTCGGTTATGCGCGACTGTGTCGAATCCACGGTGACTCATGGGCCGTTCACCGCGGCGGTCCGTCTGGAGGTCCGGCGTATGGCGTCGATCAGATCCGTCCTCACCCGCTGGCTGCTGACGTTGGGCATGGCGGCCGCCGTGCTCCCGGCGGCCGTGGGATCGGCCACCCCCGCCTCGGCCGAGGCCAACGGCGTGGCCGCCACGCCTCCGATGGGGTGGAGCAGTTGGAGCTACATCCGCTCGAACCCCACCGAGGCCGATATCGAGGCGCAGGCGAAGGCGATGTCCACCAGCGGCCTCGTGGCGCACGGCTACCGTTACGTCAACATCGACGACTTCTGGTACCTCGACCCGAAGACCACGGTGGACGCGTACGGCCGCTGGGAGACCGACCTGGCGCGCTTCCCCGACGGCATGGCGGCCGTGGCCGACTACGTGCACGGTCTGGGCGAAAAGTTCGGCATGTACCTCACCCCCGGCATCCCTGTGGCCGCCTACCAGGCCGACACGCCCATCGAGGGAACGAGCTTCCACGCCCGGGACATCGTTTCCGACACCTCCCGCTTCGAGACCAACTACAACTTCGGCAGTGGCCGGATGTACTACATCGACTACACGAAGAACCCTGCCGCCGCCCAGGCGTATCTCGACTCCTGGGCCGACCAGTTGGCGTCCTTCGGCGTGGACTACCTGAAGATGGACGGCGTCGGCGACGGGGACATGGCCGACGTCGAGCACTGGTCGCAGGCGCTGCGCCAGACCGGCCGCCCGAT
Source organism: Streptomyces sp. ICBB 8177 (assembly GCF_003144095.1). GTDB lineage: Bacteria > Actinomycetota > Actinomycetes > Streptomycetales > Streptomycetaceae > Streptantibioticus_D. Next base: position 574,940 of record NZ_NSKH01000018.1, read on the forward strand.
CCACTTCGAGCTGTCCAACAGCCTCGACGTCGCCAACGCGGCGACCTGGCGGACCTACGCCAACGGCTGGCGGGTCTCGGGCGACGTCGAGTGCTACTGCGGCAGTGGCGGCTCGTCCTTCCCGCTCACGGACTGGTCCAACGTCGCCGCACGCTTCTCCATCGCCCCGAAGTGGACCCCGTACGTGGGACCGGGCGGCTGGATGGACCTGGACTCCGTCGAGGTCGGCAACGGCGGCGACGACGGGCTGACCCCGGACGAACGCCAGTCCCAGCTGACGCTGTGGGCGATCGAGGACGCCCCGCTGCTGCTCGGCACCGACCTGACGCACCTCGACGCCGGCGACCTGAAGCTGCTGACCAACGACGAGGTGATCGGCGTCGACCAGGCCGGTCATCCGGCGCGTCCTGTCGACCAGTTGACGTCGAGTCAGGTGTGGGCGGCGCCGAACGGCGACGGGAGCTACACCGTGGCGCTGTTCAACCTCGGCTCGTCCACCGCGACGGTGACCGCGAACTGGTCCGACATCGGGTTCACCGGCTCGGCGGCCGTGCGCGACCTGTGGAGCCACACCGACCTGGGCTCCGCCAACGGCTCGTTCGGCGCCGCGCTCGCCCCGCACGCCTCCCGCCTGCTGCGCGTCACCCCCGCCACCGGATCCCACCCCGCCGCCCTGTCCTACGCGCTGGTCAACGACGCCACGGGCGAGTACCTGGACGTCGCCGGTGCGTCCGCCGCCGACGGCGCCGGGATCGTGCAGAGCGCCCCGAACGGCGCCGCCGACCAGCGGTGGCTGCTCCTGCCGGCCGGTGACGGCACGTACACCGTCGAGAACGTGGCCAGCGGCAAGGTGCTCCATGTGCCCGCGAGGGGCGGCAGCGGTGCCCAGCTGATCCAGTCCGCCGACGACCACGCGGCCGGATCCCACTGGAACGCCGTGCGCGGCGCCGACGGCACCTACCAGCTCACCGCGGGCTCCGACGGCCTGGCCGCCGACACGCAAGGCGGCGCGGTGGTCCAGGCCCCCACCTCCTCCGCGACCACCCAGCGCTGGACGCTGGTGCCGGAGCCTGATCCCGGCACCGCGTACGAACTGGTCAACGGCGCCAGCGGTGGGCGCATGGACGTCGACGGCGACTCCACCGCGGACGGTGCCAAGGTGCTCCAGTGGCAGGAGAACGGCCAGGCCGACCAGCGCTGGACGTTCGCCTCCGCGGGCGGTGGCGCGTACACCGTGACCAACGCGAACAGCGGCAAGCTGCTCAACGTCCCCGGCCCGACCACCGCCGAGGGCACCCAGCTGATCCAGTACCACGACGACGGGAACAGCAACTCCCGCTGGACACTGGTGGACGCGGGACCCGACGCGGTGCAACTGCGCAGTGTCTACGACGGTGACCTGGTCGACCTCGACAACAGCTCACTGTCCGACGGCGCGGCGGTGCTCCAGTGGCCCGCCGACTCCGGAACCAATCAGACCTGGACGCTGGTCCCGGCGAGCTGACGCAGCGTCACTTCAGTGGTCCGGTACGCCCATGGCCTTCAGCAGCATCGGCAGCGCGCGGTGCAACTCCCGCTGCCAGTAAGGCCAGGTGTGCGTACCGGGCCCGTAGAAGTCGGTGACCAGACGGTGGTCGCCCAACGCCCCCAGCCGGGAGGCGAGATGGCGGTTCTCCGCCAGGAACAGCGTCTCGTACGGACTCGTCACGCCGGGCTTGTCGTACGGCCCGGCGGTTCCGTCGCCGCAGGAGAGGAAGACCGGGACGCGCAGCAGTGCACGCGCCAGGTCATAGGGGTCGTGGGCGGCCCACACCGCCCGGTCGGCCACCGGGTCGCCCCACAGCGCGTACGGATCGGCGCCCTGGCCACGGGCGATGTCGAGCACATTGTCCGTGCCGCCCGGTGTGTGCAGCGGGTCGGCCACCCCGCTGAACGACGCCGCGGCGCGGAACATCCCCGGGTGCCGACCCGCGTACGACAGCGCTCCGAAGCCGCCCATCGACAGCCCCGCGACCGTGCGGTCCGCGCCCGCGCCGTACGAGGCCTCAAGGATCCGGCGCACCTCGGTGAGGTGGAAGGTCTCCCACCGGGGCGGCCCGGACGCCCCCGCGTTGAACCAGTCGCTGTAGAAGCCGGTGTCCCCGGCCTCCGGCATGACCACCAGCACCCGGCGCAGCGGCGCCAGCTTCGCCACGTCGGTCATCGCCGTCCAGCTCGTGTAGTCCCCGCAACAACCGTGCAGCAGCCACAACGTCGGCCAGTGGCGCCGCGTGTGCTCGCTCCAGCCGTCCGGCGTGAGCAACCGGACCTTCGCCGTCGCGCCGAGGGCGGGCGACTGGATGGTCAGGTCGAGCCGGCGCGGCGCGACCTGCTGCTCGGCCACCACCCGCGCGCCGTCGCCCGCGACACCGCGCCCGGCCGCCTGCGCCCGTGCGGGTGCCGCCGCCAGGCCCAGCAGGGCGGCGAGGGCGAGCAGGAGGGTGAGCGTGAGGCCCTGGCGCAGGCGTCTTCGCCCGGTCGCGGCGGCGGCGGCCGTCCCGGTTCCGGAAGGGGCGGGGGACGGAGCCGGGCGAGCGCGCATCTGCTGCCTCCGGAGGCGTCGGAAGGAGAGCGGGGTGCCAAGGATTGGACCGCCGGCCCGACGCCCTGTCAACGATCGCGGCGATCCGGCGCGAGGCGGTGTCACCGATCCGGCCGACAACGCTGTCCGCGCCAGGCGTCCGCGTCATTGACCCGGCGTCACCACGCGCGTAGCGTGCCGACACCGTACGGGTGGGGGAAGCGCTTACCCCCTTGTCCGGCCGGAGCACCGGTCCCGCGCGGCGACCGGTCGGCGCCTCGGCCAGAAACGGGAGGACGGCAGTGATGGCACGGCTCAGCCGACGCGGCTTCATCGCGGCCTCCGCGATCGCGGGACCCGCCTTCGCCGCCCCCACCGCGGCCGCCGCGGCTCCTCGTACGGCGGTCGCCACCTCCCCCGGGACGCCCGGCGCCTCAGGACCGCTCGCGGACGACGTGGTCCCCGCCGCCGACGTGCTGGCCGCACAGGGCTGGCGGGCGCTGGCCGGACGGAAGGCCGGGGTGCTGACCAACCCCACCGGCGTGCTGCGCGACCTCACCCACATCGTGGACTCCATGACCGCCGCCGGGGCCCGCCCGGTGGCCGCGTTCGGCCCCGAGCACGGCTTCCGCGGCACCTCCCAGGCGGGCGGCTCGGAGGGCGACTACACCGACCCCCGCACCGGCATCCCGGTCTACGACGCCTACGGCGCCTCGGCGTCGGACCTGGCCGGGATGTACCGCAAGGCGGGCGTGGACACGGTGGTCTTCGACATCGCGGGGGTGGGCGCCCGCTTCTACACCTACACCTGGACGATGTACGTGGCGATGTGGGCGGCCGTGCTCACCGGCGCGTCGTTCGTCGTGCTCGACCGGCCGAACCCCATCGGCGGCCAGGCCTGCGGGCCGGTGCTCGACCCGGCGTTCGCCACCGGCGTGGGACTCAAGCCGATCGCCCAGCAGCCCGGCATGACGGCGGGCGAACTGGCCCGGATGTTCGACGCGTTGTACCTGCCGGACGACACCGGTGGCCGCCGGCTCGCCGAACTGCGGGTGGAGCCGGTGCGCGGATACCGGCGCGACGCGCTCTACACCGACACCGGGCTGCCGTGGGTGCCGCCAAGCCCCAACATGCCCACCGGGGACACCGCGTTGCTCTACCCCGGCACCTGCATGTTCGAAGGGACCCTGCTGTCCGAGGGGCGCGGCACCACCCGCCCGTTCGAGATGATCGGCGCGCCGGGCATCGACTGGCGCTGGGCCGAGGAACTGGACTCCTGCGGCCTGCCCGGCGTCCGCTTCCGCGAGAACTACACCGTGCCGACCTTCGACAAGTTCACCGGCACCACCTGCGGCGGCGTGCAGGTCCACCTGACCGACCGGCGCCGCGTCGACGCCATCCGCACCGTCGTCGCCATGATCGTGACCGCGCGCAGGCTCTACCCGTCCGTCTTCGGCTGGCGGCCCGACCACTGGATCGACGATCTGACCGGATCCAGCCGTCTGCGCACCATGGTCGACGCGGGCGCGGACACCGACGACGTGGTCGGCGCGTGGGAGGACGAACTCGCCCGCTTCCGCGCCGCGCGCGAGCCGTTCCTGCTGTACGGCTGACCCGGTCGCGCCCACCCGCTCCGTTTTCCCCGCCCCCGCACCAGCGTCCCGCGACACGCACCGCCCCGCACCTTCCGTGAGCGAAGGAGAGCCCGCCGATGCTGAACCGCCGATCCGTCCTCGCCGCCGTGCCGTTGACCCTCACCGCCGCCATCGGCGCGGCGGCGGGCACCGCGCGGGCCGCCACCCCACGCACCCAGCGGGCCCCGGGGGCCGGCGTCCCGGCGGGCGTCCCCCGCTCGGCCCGCTTCGACCTGCCGTGGCACGACTTCGCGCCGCCCGGGACCGTGCTGCGGCACGGCTCACCGCAGGAGGCCGGCCTGGACCCGGCCCCGATCGCAGCGGCACTGGACCAGGTCGCCGCATGGACCGAGCCCGATCCCACGACCGGGCACCCGATGTACTCCGGTCAGGTCTCGCTGCTGGTCCACGACGGCGTCGTGGTGGCCCAGAACGCCGCGGGCTACGCGTTGCGCTACGCCGACCAGCAGGGCGACCTGCTGCCGGCCGCGCAGTGGATCCCGATGCGCACCGACACCATCTTCGACCTGGCCTCCCTGTCGAAGCTGTTCACCTCGATCGTCGCGGTGCGCGAGATCCAGGACGGCGGCCTCGGGCTGGACGACACGGTCGCCGGGTACCTGCCCGAGTTCGCGAGCAACGGCAAGGCGGGCATCACCATCCGCCAACTCCTCACCCATACCTCGGGGTTGCCCGCCGATCCCTCCCCCGCGCTGTGGCAGTACCCGGACATGCCGTCGCGGGTGAAGGCCATCCTGGACACCGTTCCGCAGAACCCGCCCGACACCGTCTACCTCTACTCCGACCTCAACATGCTCTCGCTCCAGCTGGTCCTGGAACACCTGACCGGCAAGGGCCTCGACGCACTGGTGCGCGAGCGGGTCACCGCGCCGCTGGGCCTGCGCGACACCCTGTACAACCCGCCCGCCTCGCTGAAGCACCGCATCGCCGCCGAGGAGTACGAGGTCGGGCCGGGCGAGCCGCAACGCGGTCTGGTGTGGGGGCAGGTGCACGACGAGAACGCCTGGGCGATGGGCGGTGTCGCCGGGCACGCGGGCGTCTTCTCCACGGTCGCCGACATCGCCGTGCTCTCCCAGGCGCTCCTGAACGGCGGCACGTACCGGGGCCACCGGATCCTCAGCGAGGAGTCGGTGCGGCAGATGATGACGAACTACAACCAGAAGTACCCCGACGACTCGCACGGCCTCGGCTTCGAGCTGGACCAGCGCTGGTACATGGGCCGCCTGGACAGCGGTGCCACCGCCGGACACACCGGCTTCACCGGGACCACCATCGTCATCGACCCCCTGTCGCGCTCCATCGCGTTGCAGTTCAGCAACCGCGTCCATCCCACCCGCAACTGGGGCTCGACCAACCCGGCCCGCCGTGCGGTGGCCGACGGCCTGGCCGACGCCATGGCGGTCCGCGCCCCCGCGGGGGGACGCAGCTGGTACTCGGGCATCACAGACGCGAGCACCGCCACCCTCGCCACCACCGTCACCCCGCGCGGCGGGCCGGTGGACGTGACCTGGACGGCCTTCGTGGACACCGAGCAGGACTGCGACCTGCTGGTCCTCGAGTGCAGCACCGACGCCGGATCGACCTGGCAGGCCGTGCCGATGACCGCCACCGGCAACGGCGCCCCCACCGCGGCGGTCGCCTCGCTCTCCGGCGGCACGCGGTCGTGGTGGCGGGTGTCGGCACGATTGGCGGGGGCTCAACTCCCCTCGCGCGGAGAGCCATTGACGATCCGGTGGCGGTACACGACCGACCCCGAGTACACCGGTCGCGGCGTCGACGTGGCCGCCGTGCGGATCACCGACGCGCGAGGAACGCTCCTGGACGGCGACCGCGCCCCCGGCGCCTTCACCCCGAACGGCTGGACGCTGACGAGGCGTTAGCGGAGGGCGGCACAGCGGGCGGACGCCAACCGAGCGGTGTCCGGGCGGTGTGCACCGGGGAGGCGTACAGGCAGAGGGCGTACGGGCGGCCAAGCATGCCGTGCTCGTCGCCTCGGGTCGGCCCCCCGCGCGCGCACCGCCCGGTCGTCGTCGGCGTTCCGGGCGTCCCGCGCTTGACAAACCGAGTTGCCGATTCTGGGATGGGCGTATGGAGACCCCGGCCGTTCGCCCCGATCCCTCCACCGACGCCGTGCTGGCCGAGGTCGGGCCGCGACTGCGCCGGATCCGTCAGCGCCGGGGCGCCACGCTGGCCGCGCTCTCCGAGGCGACCGGCATCTCCAAGAGCACCCTGTCCCGCCTGGAGGCCGGCCGGCGGCGTCCCAGCCTGGAACTGCTGCTGCCGATCGCCCGGGCCCACCAGATCCCGCTGGACGAGCTGATCGGCACCGGCGGGGTCGGCGACCCCCGCATACGCCCGGTCGCCCGGACCGTCGAAGGGATGACGATCGCGCCGCTGACCCGGCGCCCCGGAGCGCCGCAGGCCTACAAGATGGTGATCCCGCCCCAGGGCGGTCCGCCGGAGCCGCGCACCCACGAGGGCTACGAGTGGGTGTACGTGCTCTCCGGCCGCCTGCGTCTGGTGCTGGCCGAACACGACCTGGTGCTCAGGCCGGGGGAGGCGGCCGAGTTCGACACCCGGGTTCCGCACGCGTTCACCTCGGCGGGCGAAGGGCCGGTCGAGGTGTTGTCGATCTTCGGCAGCCAGGGCGAGCGGATCCACTTCCGCGCCCGGCCGAAGACGTCGTGAGCGACGGGTCGCAACTGATGGCTCATCAAATGCAACCTGAAACGGACGAGTCGACGCCGCGTCACGACAGCGACGGCCGGGTGCGCCGGGGTGCGCGGCGGGTGCGCGGCTGGGTCTGTGCTGCACCCGGCACCTATGTGTGGCTGCTCGTGCTCACGGTCTCGGCGTTGCAGTTCCAGCAGGTGCCGCCGCGCATCCGCCACGTCATCCTGCACGTCGACAGCACCAACCTCTTCCAGCTCGCCCACCACCCCCTGCACGTGCTGGTGCTCAGTGCCGTGTGGACGCAGGCGTCGACTCTGCTGACGTACGTGGTGCTCTTCCACCTCTTCCACGTGCCCGTCGAGCGCTGGCTGGGCTCGGCGCGCTGGCTCGCGGTGGTGGTGACGGCGCACGTCGGGGCCACCTTCATCAGCGAGGGCACGGTGTGGCTGGCGATCCGCTACGGCGTCGACCCGGCCCGCATGCAGTACACCCTCGACATCGGCGTCTCCTACGGCCTGGCGGGGGCGGCCGGTGTGCTCGCCTACCGCCTGGTGCCTCCCTGGCGCGAGGCGTACGTGATCGTGGCGTTGTGCTACCTGGGCACGCGGGTGGTCGTGCTGCACACCTTCACCGACATCGGCCATCTGTCCGCGTACCTCATCGGCCTGTGCTGCCACCCGCTGACCCGGGGCCGCCCTCGATGGGATCCGCGCGCGGCGCTCAAGGAGGTACGGCCGCGCACGGGCAAGGGTGCGGAGGCGGGGAAGCGCCCGCGCTAGGCGCTCCCCCTGTCCGCGTACCCCGATCAGCAGATGCGCGGCAGCTGCTCGCCCAGCGGCAGGTCGACCACCCGGGTTCCGCCCAGGCCGGTGCGGGCCACCACCATGCCGGGGTGCTCCGCCACGCACTCGCCGATCACCGCTGCCCGCGCCCCCAGCGGATGCGCCCGCATGGCGTCCAGCACGGCGTCCGCGTGCTCGGGCGGGACGAAGGCGACGAGCTTGCCCTCGTTGGCGACGTACATCGGGTCGAGGCCCAGCACCGCGCAGGCGTTGGCCACCTCGTCCGGCACCGGCACCGCGCTCTCGGTCACGGCGACACCGACGCCTGCGGCCGCCGCGATCTCACCGAGCGCCGCCGCCAGGCCGCCGCGCGTGGGGTCGCGCAGGACGTGCACGTCGGGCGTGACCGCGAGCATCGTGGCGACCAGCCCCCCCAGGGCCGCGCAGTCGCTCTCGATCCGCACGCCGAACTCCAGGCCCTCGCGGACGCTCAACACGGCCACGCCGTGCACCCCGATGTCACCGCTGACGATGACCACGTCGCCCGGGCGGGCGCGCTGCGGGCGGATGTCGACGCCCTCGGGGATCAGGCCGATGCCCGCCGTGTTGATGTAGACGCCGTCCCCGTGGCCCGCCTCCACGACCTTGGTGTCACCGGTGGCGACCTGCACCCCGGCCGTCCGCGCCGCCGCGCCCAGCGCCTCGGCGACCCGTGCGACACAGGAGACCTCGACGCCCTCCTCCAGGATGAAGGCGCACGAAAGGAACGCGGCGGCCGCCCCGCTCATCGCCAGGTCGTTGACCGTGCCGTTCACCGCCAGGTCGCCGATCGACCCGCCGGGGAAGAACAACGGCCGCACCACGAAGGAGTCGGTGGAGAACGCCAGCCGCGCTCCGCCCAGCGTGACCGCCGCCGAGTCGGCCAGATCGGCCAGCACCTCGCCGCCGAACGCGGGCGCGAAGACGTGCTGGACGAGTTCCGCCGACAACTGGCCGCCGCCCCCGTGACCCATGACGATCCGCGGGTGGTCGCGCAGCGGCGCCGGACAGGTCCAGCCGGAGAAGTCGGGGGCGGGCGGCGCCCCGGGCAGGTCGGTGATGTCAGCCAACGGGGGTCGCCTCCCGGGACGTGGTGCCGCCGCCGAGCCGGCGGTAGAGGAAGTAGGCGGCGCAGGCCCCCTCGGAGGAGACCATGGTGGCGCCCAGCGGATTGCGCGGCGTGCACGTCGTGCCGAACGCCTCGCACTCGTGCGGTTTGATCAGCCCTTGCAGCACCTCGCCGCTGCGGCACTCGGCGGGCTCACGGGTGGTGAGGTCGCTGACCGAGAAGCGGTACTCCGCGTCGTACTCCCGGTAGCGCGACGACAGGCGCCAGCCGCTGTCCGGGATCACCCCGATACCGCGCCAGGCACGGTCGGCGACCTCGAAGACATCCGCCAGCATGGCCTGCGCGGCCGGGTTGCCCTCGGGGCGCACGGCGCGCGCGTAGGCGTTGTCCACGGTGTGCTCGCCGCGCTCCAACTGCCGTACCGTGCGCCGGATTCCCTCCAGGATGTCCAGCGGCTCGAAGCCGGTCACCACGATGGGGACGCGGTGACGGTCGGCCAACTGCGGGTACTCGCCGATCCCCATCACACTGCACACGTGGCCGGCGGCCAGGAACGCCTGCACCCGGCAGTCGGGGGACCGCATGATGGCCTCGATGGCGGGTGGTACCCGCACATGGCTGACCAGCAGGCTGAAGTTGCGGATGCCCAGCCTGCGGGCCTGGTACACCGTCATGGCGTTCGGCGGGGCGGTGGTCTCGAAGCCGATGCCGAAGAACACCACCTCCTTGTCCGGGTTGTCCTGGGCGACGCGCAGCGCGTCGAGCGGCGAGTACACCACCCGCACGTCACCCCCCTCGCTGCGCACCCGGAACAGGTCCCGGTCCGAACCCGGCACCCGCAGCATGTCGCCGAACGAACAGAAGATCACGTCGGGCCGAGCGGCGATCGCCAGCGCCTTGTCGATGACCTCCAGCGGTGTCACGCACACCGGACAGCCCGGTCCGTGGATCAACTCCAGTTCATCGGGCAGCAGTTGGTCGATGCCGTGCCGGATGATGCTGTGCGTCTGCCCGCCGCAGACCTCCATCAGCGCCCACGGCCGGGTCACCGTCGCCCGGATGTCGTCCAGCAGGCGCCCGGCCAGCTGCGGGTCGCGGAACTCCTCGACGTACTTCACCGCTCCTCACCCACCTTCGCCGCCTGCTCCCAGGCGTCGCCGAACTCCTCCTCCAGCAACCCCAGGTCACCGAAGAGGTCCAGCGTGCGGCGCGCCGACTCCTCGTCCAGCCGCTGCAACGCGAATCCCACGTGCACGATGGCGTACTCGCCGACCCTGAGGTCGGGCAGGTACTCCAGGCAGACGTCCTTGACCACGCCGCCGAAGTCGACGGTCGCCATACGCGTGCCGTCCCGTTCCTCGATCTCCAACACCCTGCCGGGCACGGCCAGGCACATGGGCACCGCTCCTTGTCTCGGATCGCTCTCGTGTACGGATGTCACCCGGTCACGGCCGTGGCCTCGCGGGCCGCGACCACCAACTGGCCGAGCGCCAGCCCCCCGTCGTTGGGCGGGACGAGCCGGTGGCGCAGCACCGTGAACCCGTCGTCCCGCAGCCCTTGCGCGCAGCCCTCGGTCAGCAGCGCGTTGCAGAACACTCCGCCGCCGAGGGCCACCGTCTCCAGTCGGTGTCGCTCCCGCGCCGCCGCGCACACCGACCGCACCGCGTCGACCACGGCGGTGTGGAAGCGCGCCGCGATCACCTCCGGCGCCACTCCGCCGGCCACGTCGGCGGCCACCGCCGCGAGCACCGGCCCCGGATCGACGGCGACCGGACCGGCCCCCGCCCCCGGCAGACCGAAGCGGTAGCCGTCGACCGGCCCGTCACATCGCCGTGCGGCAGCCTCAAGCGCCACCGCGGCCTGCGCCTCGAAACCGGCGAGCTGGCAGACGCCCGCGAGCGAGGAGACCGCGTCGAACAGGCGCCCCATGCTGGAGGTCGGTACGCAGTGCAGACCCCGCTCCAACTGCCGTGCCAGCAGCGCCCGTTCGTCCGGCGGGCAGGCCGCGACGCAGGGCAGCGCCCGATCCCACGGCAGACCCGCCGCGTACAGGTGGGCCAGCGCCATCCGGTACGGGCGCCGCACGCTCACGTCGCCGCCCGGCAGCGGGACGTAGGCCAGGTGCGCGAAGCGGTCGAAGCCGTCGTAGTCGGCGAGCAGGAACTCCCCGCCCCACACCGCGCCGTCGGTGCCGTAACCGGTCCCGTCCATGGCGACACCGATGACCCGTTCGCCGCCGTCCAGCCCGTGTTCCGCCATGACGGCCGCGACGTGCGCGTGATGGTGCTGGACCCGGAGCACCGGCCGGTCGGACGCCTCCCGCTCCGCCCAGCGCGCCGAACGGTAACCGGGGTGCCGGTCGGCGACCAGCACGTCGGGCCGCACCCCGGTGATGTCCTCCAACTGCCTGGTTGCGGCGGCGAACGCGGTCAGCGTGGCCAGGTCGTCCATGTCGCCGACGTGCGCCGACAGCCAGGCGCGCCGCCCCGCTCCCACGCAGAAGACGTTCTTCAGGTCGCCCCCGACCGCCAGCGCCGGGGCCACCGGGACCGGCAACGCCACCGGCAGCGGCGCGTACCCGCGCGAGCGGCGCACCAGCAGCTCCCGGCCGTCGCAGACCCGCACCACCGAGTCGTCGCACGGCACGTGGATCGGCCGGTCGTGGGTCAGCCAGGCGTCGGCCAGCCCGGCCAGCCGCGTCAGCGCCTCGGCGTCGTCGGTCACGATCGGCTCGCCGCCGAGGTTGCCACTCGTCATCACCAGCACCTCAGGTCCCGGCGGGTCACCGGGAAGCCCGAACAGCAGGTGGTGCACGGGCGTGTACGGCAGCATCACGCCGAGATCGGGGCACCCTGGAGCCACTTCGCCGGCCACCGCGCCCGGTGCGAGGTCCTCCCGGCGGCGCATCAGCACGATCGGGCGGCGGCTGCCGGTGAGCAGTTCGCGTTCCCGCCCGCCGACGTGCGTCAGCGCCTCGGCCACCGCCAGATCCCGGGCCATCACCGCGAACGGCTTGTCACCGCGGTCCTTGCGGCGCCGCAGCGACCGCACCGCCTCGGGGTTGGCCGCGTCGCACGCCAGGTGGTAGCCGCCGAGCCCCTTGACGGCCACGACCGCGCCGTCCGCCAGCAGCCGCCGCGCCCGGGTCAGCGGCTCGGGCCGCGACCGCGTCCCCGGCACGCCGCCACCGAGCGGCACCAGCAACTCCAGCCGGGGACCGCAGTCGTGGCACGCGACGGGTTGCGCGTGGAACCTGCGGTCCGACGGGTCCTCGTACTCACGCGCGCACCGCGGACACATGGGGAACCGGGCCATCGTGGTGTTGGCGCGGTCGTACGGCAGCGCGCGCACGATGGTGAAGCGCGGCCCGCAGTGCGTGCACGTGATGAACGGATGGCGGTGACGCCGGTCGCCGGGGTCGCGCAACTCGGCGAGGCAGGCGTCACACGTGGCGGTGTCCGGAGAGACCAGCGTGCGGTCGCCGGCGCCCGGCCGGGACGGTGTGATGCTGAACCCGGTCTCACCCAGTGGCGGCAGCGGCTCGTGGCTGACGGACTCCACGACCGCGAGCGGCGGCGCCTCGCGCCCGATCCGCTCCAGGAAGTCCGCGATCCGCGCGGGATCGCCCTCGATCTCGGCCACCACGCCCTCGGTGGTGTTGGTGACGTGACCGCTGACCCCCAGCGCGGTGGCGAGCGCGTGGACGAAGGGCCGGAACCCCACGCCCTGCACCACGCCCCGTACGACGACCCGCCGCCGCTGGAGGGCGCGGGCGGTGTCCTGCTCCACGGTCATGAGGCGGCGGGGGAGGGCGCGTGCGAGTGTGGGTGGTCGGCGGGGCCGTGGGTGTGGTCGCCGAGTGTGTGCGGGTCCCCGGGGCCGTGTGAATGCCCAGGGCTGGGTGCGTGCGCGTGCGTGTGACTGTGCTGCGCCGCCTGACGGGCCATCACCGGCTGGTGCGCCGGGTCGCCGTCGCGCACCGCCAGGGCGCGGTCCAGCAGCAGGCCGACGCCTTCGCCCCGGCGTGCGGAGGTGTGCAGCACCTCGACGCCCGGGTTGACCTGGCGGACGTTGGCGAGGAAGGCGGCCTCGTCGAACCCCACGGCCTCGGCGATGTCCTGCTTGGTGACGATCACCAGCTGGGCGAGGCCGAACGCGGTCGGATACTTGAGCGGCTTGTCCTCACCCTCGGTGACCGACGCCAGCACCACCCGCAGCGACTCGCCGAGGTCGTAGGAGGCGGGGCAGACGAGGTTGCCGACGTTCTCCACGAACAGCAGCCGGGTACCGTCCGGCAGCCACGCGTCGACGTGCGAGCGGAGCATGTCCGCCTCCAGGTGGCACAGCCCGTCGGTGAGGACCTGCCGCACCGGCGCGCCGGAGCGGGCGAGCCGCCGGGCGTCGTTCTCGGTGGCCAGGTCGGCGGTGAGCGCGGCCACCGCGACCGCGCGGCGACGCGCCTCGGTCAGCTCCGCCTCCAGCAGCGCGGTCTTGCCGCTGCCCGGGCTGGAGAGCAGGTTGACCACGACCGTCCCGCGGGCGAGCAGGTCCTCGCGCAGGGCCGTCGCGCTGTCCTGGTTCTTGGCCAGCACGGCCTGCTGGAGATCGACGACGCGGCACATGGCCTCAGTCCTCCTCGTGGGCAGTCACGGAAACCGGGTGATCGGAGCAGCAGCGCACGCTCTCGATCCGCAACTCGCGCCCGGACAGCAGCTCGGCGGTGGCGGCGTCGCAGCGCGGACAGCACAGGTGCGGCGGTACGCCGGTGTCCCAGATGTGCGCGCAGGAACCACAGCGGGCGCGCGCCGCGACCGGCTCCACCACCAGATCGGCGCCGTCGAGGACGGTGCCCTGGCAGGCCAGCCCGAAGCAGAAGCGCAGCGCTTCGGGGACGACACCGGCGAGTTCGCCCACCGCCAGCCGCACCGAGTCGACCGAGCGGGTGCCGTCGCGGCGCGCCGCCTCCTCGACCTGGCCCACCACGGCCAGTGCGATGGACATCTCGTGCATCGGTCACTTCCTGACGGGTGCGGCTCCCGGCGGGGAACGCGTGCGTGCCATTACAGGGCCGGGTGCGGCGGCGGAGGCTCCGCCACGCCGCCGCACCCGGCCGCTGTACGCCGTTCGGTCCCAGCCGTCCGGCGGGCCCTCGCTTCACATGGAGTGGATGCGCAGGTAGCGCTTGAGGTCGGGCAGGTTGGCGGCCACCACGCAGCCGATGCCCGCCGCGGCAGCCGCCGCGAAGAGGTACTTCCACATCGTCGGATCCTCCCTCCGGTATGTCGTCTCGGGTGCTCGGTCCAGGGTTGTGGTGCGGCGTGCCGTGTTCGGTCGGCGAGGCGCCTCAGGGGCTGGGTGCCGCCGCGCCGGCCGGAGTGCCAATGGCCCCCCGCTCCTCGCGCAGCAGGCGCAGCACCAGCCGTACGGCCTCGTCCACGGCGGCCTCCACCGGCGCGCTCAGGCCCATCTCCTCCGCCACGCGCTCCGGTTCGCAGCCCACCACCAGCACCCGGTGCGGTCTGCTGCCGCCCGCGCTCGCCGTCAGGGTGTCGAGCAGGGCGAGGACGGCGTCCGGCGACATGTGGTGTCCGTCGACCTGGACGCCCCCCGCCCCCCTGCCCGGGGCCGTGTCGGGCTCGATGAGGTAGACGGTGCCGGGCCGGCCGCCGCGCGCGGTGGCGTCGAGGAGCACCACGGTGTCGTAGCCGTCGAGGAGCTGGTACGCCAGGTGTACGCCGCGCACCCCCACGTCGACCACCTCGACGCCCTCCGGCAGCGGCTGTCCGGCGAGCCTTCGGGCGGTCTCGACGCCGAAGCCGTCGTCGGCGAGGAAGACGTTGCCGATCCCGGCGACCAGGACGCGTCCGCGCCGCGCCGCGTCCCCCGCACCCGCCGGGTCCTGAGCGGAGGCCGTCACGACGGCTCTCCCGGCGGCGTGGTGCCGTCGAGCGGGGCCACCTCGTCGGGCTGGAAGTACAGGAACCGGCCCTGGTCGCGCCGCAGTTGCGCGCCGGGGTCGCCGTCCACGGTCACCGCGAGGTGCACCAGGCCGTCCACGTCGTGCAGGACGGCTTCCACGGTCGCCTCCCGGCCGCGCAGGAAGAGGTCCTGGGCGTCGGTGCGCCGTGCGCCCGGCCGCAGCTCCACACGGGAGCCGGCCGCGACGCGTACGCCGTCGACGACCACGTGGTCGCTGTCCGGGTCGAACCCCGCGTCGGACGCCGGATCCCACCACGGCAGGTCGGTGCCGACCGGGGCGGGGCCGAAGCCCTCCGGGGCCTCACCGGTCACCTCGCGCAGTCCGCGTACGGCACCGTGCAGCCGTTCCATCACCTCGGCCGGGAGGGACTCGGCCAGGTCGACCGCCGCGGCGGCGCGCTCGTCGGTGCCGCGGGCCTCGCGTTTCTCCTCCTCCGTCAGCGTCGCCGTGCGCAGTGCCAGGATCTCGTCGATCTCGGTGGCGTCGTAGAGCGCGCCGGGGCTCTCCGGGGCGATGTGCGGATGGTCCTCCAGGATGATCGGGGAGGAGAGCACCACGTCGTCGCGGCCGTCGTCCCCGGCCAGCACCGGCCAGGTGTGCTCGTTGCGGCACTCGGCGACCGCCGCGGCGGCCCACTGCGGCGGGTCGGTCATCGACACGAACGTGCCGGCGGTCAGCCCCAGCATCACGTGCGTGGAGATCAGCGCGTGCGGCAGCGCCGCGTCGCGGTCCGACGGGCCTTCCGGCTCCGGCGCCCAGCCGCTGGTGTTGACGACCTCCGCGGTGAGCCGCACCACGCTGTACGGGCCGGGCAACTCGACTGCGGTGAGCCGAAGTTCGCCGTCCAGCCGCTCACGTCGGCGCAACAGCCGTCCGACCTCGCGGCCCGCGTCATCGGTCAGCGACTCGGTCCCGGTCTGCGCGGCCCGGGAGAACGGCAGCGCCGCACCGCCGTCCAGCAGTTCGGCGACGTCCACACTGAGCGGCACGCGCTCCTCGACCCCCTCGTCCCAGGGCACCAGCACCCGCCGCGGCAGTTCCAGCCGCTCCACCGTCTCGAACTCCCCGTCGTCTCGCGCCTGTTGGACACTGCGGCGCTGCGCGTGCAGGAAACGCAGCTCGACGTGGAGGGTGGCGCCGCGCCGCGGCTCCATCAGGCACTCGGTGCGCTGCACGCTGTACTCGCCACTGCCGTGGTCCCACTCGGGCGGCACCAGCACGCCGAACTGCCAGCGCATCCGGTTCTTCGCGGCGGAAGCGCGGTACGGATACAGCACGTACCCCTCGAAGAGCACGGCGTCCGCCACCTTGCGGGCGGTGCCGAACCTGTCCTTCGGCGACTGCTCGGCCCCGGAGGCGGAAGGAGTGGTCGTGGTCACGGTGTCCTCTCCCTGGCGAGTGGGCGGGATGAGCCGAACAGGGTTCCGACCGGCGGCGGTTCGTGCTCCGCGAGCAACGCCTCGACCGTGGCCTCCCAGGACGGCAGCGCGTGCCGCGAGCGGTAGGCCAGCAGCGCCTCCATCGTCCGGCGCGGCAGCCGCAGCCAGCCGCAGCCGGGGAAGTGCTGCTCGACCATCTCCCGCCATACGGTGACCGGCATCCGGTACGCGGCCTCCTTGTCCCACGGCACCGGCTCCACCTGGAAGCCGCCGGGCCCGCGGAACGCGGTGCCGGAGAAGAGCAGCAGCAGCGGCACTTTGCCGTCCGCCAGCGCGTCGAAGTAACGCGTCGAGGCGATGTCCATGTCGTACGTGCACGGCACCGGCAGCTCGACCTCGGTGGCACCGGTGAAGCCCGGCACCACCACGGACGCCTGCGCGAACCGCATCGGGTGCAGTGTCGAACCCCACCGGGAGCGTTCGCCGAACAGGTCGCCGAGGCGGTCCGCCTCGGCCGGTTCGTATTCGCGCAGCGCGGGCTCGATCCGGATCTGGCAGCGCAACGCGACGGCGTGCACCCGCTCGTCCCCGGTGGCGGTGATCCGCAGCCGGAAGACCAGGGTGGGCCCGGCCGCGTACGGATCGGCTCGCACGCCCGCGCAGGAGAAGGACAGTTCGCTCACCCGGCCACGTCCTGTCCCGCCACGTCGGTCGCCCGAGCCGCCAACTCGGCGAAGAAGGCGTCCAGTTCGGCATGCGCGCGCGATCCGCCGTCGAAGCCCTGCCAGTGCAACCGCATCCGGCCCACCAGTTCGTAGGCGGTGTCGACGGGTACCAGATAGCACTCACCGCGTTCGCCGTCACGGCGCACCAGCAGCGCCTCGACGTCCGGCAGGAGCATCCCGGCGAGCGGGCTGCCGCCCAGCACGGCGTCGAGGGCGGTCGGCTCGTGGTCGCTCTCGGTGGCGCCCGCCGGACTCGGGTAGAGCACCACGAGGCGGTCCAGCCGCGAGTTGCGCAGGAAGAACGCCATGCCCACCGGGACCCGCAGCGCCTCCCAGGCGGCGGCGTCGAGCGCCACCGACGAGTCGGTGAGCCGGCGGTCGGGCACCACGCGGAACCGGCCGCCGCCCGCGCCCGGCCGGTCGAAGAGCATCGTGCAGGCGGTGCAGGAACACGCCAGCGTCCGCTGCTCGACGTCCACCATGTGCCGGTGCTCCTGCGGGAGTCGCACGGCGCACAGCTCGCAGCGCTCGACACGCGGCGGCCGGGGCCCGGTGAAGCGGCGCAGGCCCCGGCGCGCGGTGGACGGCGGCGCGCTCACCGCACCCCCGCGGAAGCGGTTCCGGCCGGGCGGGTGCCGATCTGGAGCAGCACCGGCTCCGCGTCCGCCGCCTCCGCCTCGGCCAGTTCGACGGTGACCACCTCGGGCGCGAAGCACGACAGCGCCGCCTCGACACGTTCCCGTGTGCCGTCCGCGGTGCTCCGGCAGCCGCAGCCGCCGCCCGCGGGGGCGGACAGCCGCAGGGTGCCGGTCGTCTGGTCGAACTCCTCGACCACCAGCGCTCCGGCGTCCGCCGCGTTCAGCGCGCGGTCGACGCGGGCGGCGGTGTCCTCCGGGTGCAGGTCGTGCAGGACCAGCAGCCCGGCCGCCACCTCGTCGCCCAGCAGCGGGTCCAGGCTGCCGCCGGGGGCCGACGACAGCAGCGCCACGATGCGGGCCAGCCCCGCGCCGTAGAACTCCATCAGGACCCGGACCAGTTCCTCGGCCGCCTCGCTCGCCTCCGGCCGGCCGAGCGCCGCGAGCCGGTCGAGGACCTCCTCGACGCGGCGTCCGGTCTCCTGGGCGCTCATCCGGCCATCCCGCTCAGG
This sequence comes from Streptomyces sp. ICBB 8177, assembly GCF_003144095.1. GTDB lineage: Bacteria > Actinomycetota > Actinomycetes > Streptomycetales > Streptomycetaceae > Streptantibioticus_D. The sequence goes on from NZ_NSKH01000018.1 coordinate 592,949, forward strand.
CCGGTGGGCACGTGCAGCTTCTCCAGCGTCTTGCCGCCGCCGACGTACATGTGCACACCGCACGGCAGACAGGGGTCGAAGCTGCGCACGGCGCGCATGATGTCGATGCCCTTGAAGTTCTCCGGGGAGTTCTCCTCGAAGATCGGGGTGTTCTGCACGGCGTCCTCGTACGGCCCCGGGGTGCCGTAGGAGTCGCGCACGCTCGCGTTCCACGGGGTGGGCGGGTACGGGTGGTAGTTGGCGATCTTGCCGTCGCGGATCACCATGTGGTGGGAGAGCACACCGCGCACCGCCTCGGTGAAACCGCAGCCGATGGACTCGTCCGGGACCTCGAACCTCTCCCAGGTCTGGGTACGGCCGGCGCGCACCTCCTCCAGCGCCTTCTCGGCGAAGTGCAGGGCGACCGCGGCGGCGTACGCCTGGAAGTAGGTGCGGGCCCGGTTGCGCTCCAGCGCGTTGCTCCACTGCGGGATCTTCCACTCGAAGGTGGTCTCCGGCTTGGTGAGCGAACGTGGCAGATTGATCACGACACTGTGCCCGGTGGCCTTGACGTAGCCGCAGTCCACCAGGCCGGACAGGGCGGTGGACCACAGCCGGGCGATCGGGCCGCCGCCGGTGTCGAGCGCGAGGTGGTCGGTGCCGTCGAACCAGCGCGGCGACATCACCCAGCTGTACTTGTCGTCGAAGTCCCGCTTCTGCGGCTGCGGGATGGTGTGCTGGTTCCACGGGTGGCGCGCGTCGACCGGGTTGCCGAGCGGGTCGTGGGTGACGAACTGCTCCTGGCCCTCCCAGTCCTGGTAGTACGAGCTGCCCAGCAGGATGCGGATGCCCAGGTTGATGCGCGTCAGGTCGTTGGTGACCAGCTTGCCGTCCACGATGACGCCCGGGGTGACGAACATCTTCCGTCCCCAGTCGGTCATGTTGCGGTACGTGAAGTCGCACGCGTCCGGGTCGTTGAGGGCGCCCCAGCAGCCCAGCAGGACGCGGCGGCGGCCGACCTCCTCGTACCCGGGCAGCGCTTCGTAGAAGAAGTCGAACAGGTCGTCGTGGAGCGGCACGACGCGCTTCATGAACTCCACGTAGCGCATCAGGCGGCTGAGGTAGTCGGTGAACAACTGCACCGACGCGACGGTGCCGACGCCGCCCGCGTAGAGCGTGGAGGGGTGCACGTGGCGGCCCTCCATCAGGCAGAACATCTCCCGGGTGTAGCGGCTGACCTGCAGCGCCTCCCGGTAGAACTCGCCCTCCAGCGGGTTGAGCGAGCGCATGATGTCGGCGATGGTGCGGTAGCCGTGGTCGCCCGCGTGCGGCGCCTCGGTGCGCTCGGCGAGCTCCAGCACCCCCGGGTTGGTCTCGCGGACCATCTTCTCGCAGTAGTCGACCCCGACCAGGTTCTCCTGGAAGATGTTGTGGTCGAACATGTACTCGGCCGACTCGCCGAGGTTGATGATCCACTCGCCGAGGTGCGGCGGCTTGACGCCGTACGCCATGTTCTGCGCGTACACCGAGCAGGTGGCGTGGTTGTCGCCGCAGATGCCGCAGATGCGGCTGGTGATGAAGTGCGCGTCGCGCGGGTCCTTGCCCCGCATGAACACGCTGTAGCCGCGGAAGACGGAGGAGGTGCTGTAGCACTCCGCGACCCGCTTCTGCTTGAAATCGATCTTCGTGTGGATGCCCAGGCTGCCCACGATCCGGGTGATCGGGTCCCAGGACATCTCCATCAGGCCGCTGCCGTCGCCGGCCTTCGTCGCGGGTGCCATCGTGTGTGCCGTTGCCCTTCGTCGTCCGTCGGGGAGGGGTCGGTCCGGCGGGTGCCGGGCCGGCCGTTGGTCACCAGGGCCTGCTGTAGCCCGTGGTCAGTTCGCGGCCGGTGTGGCGCCACTTGGGCTCCTTGTCGACCGTCTTCGCGGTGATGGAACGCAGCCTGCGCACGGCCGCGCCGTACACCCCGCTGGCGGTGCTGGAGACCCTGCCGCCGGGCGGCTCGTCCATGAACGGCATGAACTTGTCGGGGAAGCCGGGCATCGTGCACGCGATGCAGATGCCGCCGACGTTCGGGCAGCCGCCGATGCCGTCCATCCAGCCGCGCTTGGGCACGTTGCACTTGACCACCGGGCCCCAGCAGCCCAGCTTCACCAGGCACTTGGGGGAGTCGTAGGTGGTGGCGAACTGGCCCTGCTCGTAGTAGCCGGCCCGGTCGCAGCCCTCGTGGACGGTGGCGCCGAACAGCCAGGTCGGCCGTAGCTTGTCGTCCAGCGGGATCATCGGCGCCGATCCGGCCGCCTGGTAGAGCAGGTAGGTCAGCGTCTCGGCGAAGTTGTCGGGCTGGATGGGACAGCCGGGGACGCACACGATGGGAATGCCCGCCTTGGACTTCCACTCCCAGCCGAGGTAGTCCGGCACGCCCATGGCGCCGGTGGGATTGCCCTCCATCGCGTGGATGCCGCCGTACGTGGCGCAGGTGCCGATCGCCACCACGGCCAGCGCCTTGGGGGCCAGCCGGTCGATCCACTCGCTGGTGGTGATGGGCTGGCCGGTCTCCGGGTTGTCACCGAAGCCGCACCAGTAGCCCTCCGGCTTGATGGACTCGTTGGGGATCGAGCCCTCGACGACCAGGACGAACGGTTCGAGTTCGCCGCGGTCGGCCTTGAAGAACCACTCGACGAAGTTGTCCGCCCCCTGCACCGGGCCGCACTCGAAGTCGATCAGCGGCCAGTGCACGGCGATCTTGGGCAGGCCCGGGAGGGCGCTCAGGGCGATCTCCTCGATGCTGGGCTGGGTCGCCGCGGTCAGGGACACCGAGTCGCCGTCGCAGCTGAGGCCGGCGTTGATCCAGAGGATGTGGATCGGGGACTCGGCGGCGTCGCCGGGGTCCGCCGCGCCGGACGTGGACGCCGCCGTGGCGGCGGAAGGGTCAGCACCCATCGGACGTCTCCTTGGTCGGACATGCGACTTGGGTCGGACATGCGACGAAAGCCACATAACGGGCTGTCCCTGTCTTCCTACCCGGGGGCGCGCCGGAGTGTGGTGCCAGATACCGCCAATGCGGTGGATTCCGGTCGCCCGGCCGGACCCGTGCTCACGCTGCGTGATGGCATCCGGGGGGCCGACGGGCCGCTTTCGGGCCGTGGCCGGATCGCGTCCCGGTGTCCGGATCGGTGCCCTTGCGCTCGGGCGTCACTTCCGGTCCGAGTGCCCGATATCCGGATGTGTGTCACCTGTGAGGGGTCGCCAACCGACTGAAAGCCACACAACTTCCCATGTGCACAGGGGATTTGACGGATGCTTTGCTCTTCGGGCGAGGCGGTCGCGACGGTGGATGTGATTGTCTGCACGCTGTCAAAAACTGGGAGGGTTCGGCGCCGAACGCGCTCGAACCGGCCTACCTGTTCCGCGCACTACCCCGCGACGAAGGAGCAGCATGTCGGCAACGTCCCGCATCACCGTCCTGACCGCCGCTACGGCCGCCGTGGCGGCCGCCATGGGATCGGCTTTCGCGGTCGCCCCCACCGCGGTGACGGCATCGGCCCACGCCTTCCGGCTGGCCCCCATCAGTGCCCACCGGATCGTCGCCCCCGACGGCAGAATCACCCACAGCACCAGCTCCAACTGGGCCGGGTACTCGGCGACCGGCCAGAAGTTCACCAGCGTCTCCGCCAGCTGGGTCCAGCCCACGGTCAAGTGCTCCAGCCAGACCACGTACTCGTCGTTCTGGATCGGCATCGACGGCGACGGCAGCGACTCGGTCGAGCAGACCGGCACCGAGGCCGACTGCTCGGGCGGGCAGCCGCAGTACTACTCCTGGTACGAGATGTACCCGGCCTACCCGGTGAACTACAGCAACACCGTTCGCCCGGGCGACCACTTCACCTCCACGGTGAGCGTCAGCGGCTCCACCTTCACCCTCAAGCTCAGCGACACCACCGAGGGCTGGACCAAGACCACCACCAAGTCGTCGTCCACCGCCGAGGACGCCTCCGCCGAGGTCATCGCCGAGGCTCCGTCCAGTTCCAGCGTGCTGCCGCTGGCGAACTTCGGTACCGCCAACTTCACCGGCGCCACCGCCAACGGCCAGCCGATCGGCAACTTCAACCCCGACCAGATCAACATGGGTTCCGGCAGCACCACCAAGGCCTCCACCTCCGCCCTGTCCGGCGGGGAGAACTTCTCGGTCACCTGGAAGCACAGCTGACCTGACCCCACCGAATCCTCAGGCGATCCCCCCAGCGCCCCCTGAACGGCGCAGTCGCCGCCGGTCGCCCGTCCGTGTCATCGACGCGGGCGGCCGACCGGCGGCTTCGTGCCGTGCGGGGGTCCCCGTTACCGCCGACCGGCCGACCCGTACGGCGCAACGAGGCGTGTCTGATGGCCCGTCACATGTGACAGTGGGAAGCGGATCCGGGCCGCCGCAGGCCGCCGTCGCGCAGGGAGTGGTGGGTGAGTGCTCGTGTCGGTGACGAGCCGTCGGCACATGCTGTCCGCCTGTATCGCCGCCGGAATGCTGGCGGCGCAGGTGTTCCTGACCCCGGGGGCGATGGCCGCCTCCGGGCCGTTGGCGGGGCCGCCCGGCCTGAGCGACCCCGGGGACGGCTGGCCGTTCTGGGTCGACCCCGGCAACCGGGCCGAGGCACAGGCCTCGCTGTGGCAGGAACGCGGCCAGGACCAGCAGGCCGACCTGGTGCGCGACATCGCCGACGAGCCGTCCGCGACCTGGCTGACCGAGTCCGACCCGGAACCCAGAGCGCGCCAGGTCACCCTGGAGGCCCGGCTGACCGGCCGCATCCCGGTGCTGGTCGCCTACAACATCCCGCAGCGCGACTGCGGCCAGTACTCCGCGGGCGGCGCCGCGGACGCCGCCGCCTACCGGGCCTGGACCGCCCGGCTCGCCGCCGGCATCGAGGACCGCCCCGCCTGGGTGGTGCTGGAGCCCGACGCGGTCGCCCACCTGGTTACCTGCCCTCAGGTACGCGGCGACGGCGACCGCCTCGCGCTGCTGTCCGACGCGGTGCGCACCCTCAAGGCGCTGCCGCACACCTCGGTCTACGTCGACGCGGGCAACGCGGGCTGGGTGACCGACCTGCCCCGGCTGGCCGGCGCGCTGCGGCAGGCGGGGGTGGGGCGGGCCGACGGATTCGCGCTCAACGTCTCCAACTTCCAGACCACACAGGCCTCCGAGACCTACGGCGACCGGCTCTCGAAGCTGCTGGGCGGCGCCCACTTCGTCATCGACACCAGCCGCAACGGCACCGGGCCGCTGCGCGCCGCGGGGCCCGAGGCGGCGATGGGATGGTGTAACCCGCCCGACCGCGCCCTCGGCCACCCGCCCACCGTGGACACCGGAGAACGGGAGGTGGACGCCTACCTGTGGGTGAAGCGCCCCGGCGAGTCCGACGGATCGTGCCGGGGCGGTCCACCCGCGGGCCGGTGGTGGCCCGACTACGCCCTGCGTCTGGCCCGCGACGCGCGGGACTGGACCGGGTTCACGCCGCTCACGCCACGTGCACCCAGCGTGCCTGCGACGGCGTCCCTCGGGAGTCCGTGAGGAAGAGCATGTACCACCCGGACGGCACCAGGGAGGCGTCGTCGGGGATGCTCAGCCGAAGCGAACCGCCGTGCCGGGTCAGCCCCAGCGCGATCGAGCGCTGCTCCACGTCGGTGACGTGGGTGACGGCGCTCGGACGCATCAGCCGGGCGGTCTTCACCGTTCCGGCGGACGACGAGGCGAACGTCACCGTCTCGCCCCGTTCGACGTTCACCGGGCCCTCGCCCAGCTTCGGGCGCACGCGGTCGCCGTACAGGTAGGGCGGGGTGTAGATCTCGATGCGCTTCTCGAAGACCCCGTCCATGGTGTCGGCCTTGTCCGCGAACAGCGGGTTGGAACCGAACACCGCGATCCGCCCGTCCGGCAGCAGCAGCGCCTCCGAGTGGTAGTCGCGTCCCACCGTCGGTGCCGCCGCGCTCTCGAAGGTGCCGGTGGAGGGCTGGTAGAACTGCGCCTTCAGGACGTCGGAGTCGTGCTTGCCCCGGTAGTCGCGCGAGCCGCCGGTGGTGAAGACCGAGTCGTCCGGGGTGATGACCGCGTTGAGGTAGCGGGTGCCCTGCGGCAGGTCCGGGCCCGGCATGTAGTGCGGGTGCGCCTCGTCGAGGTCCACGGTGGCGGTGCGCGCGGTGGAGTCGGCCGACTCGCCGACCCCGCCGCCACCCATGATCATCACGGACTGCTTCTGCGCCGGGGGCAGCAGGACCGACGCCGAGGTCTCGGTCTCGTTCGCGTCGCGCAGTCCCGGCACCGCGGTGAAGACGTCGGTGCGCGGGTTCCAGATGCCCGGGGTGCGGCCCTGGTTCGCGGGCCCGTACCCGGCGTTGGAGCCGGAGTAGAAGAGGTCGCCGCCCTTGGTGAGGAACAGCGCCGGGTAGGTGGGGAAGTAGTGGGTCGGCCCGGGCGACCACTTGAGCGTCTTGGGGTCGAAGATCTCGTTCTTGCCGGGGATGATCTCGCCCATGTCGTCCAGGCCGGACACCGCCATCACCCGGTTGTCCGCCAGCTGCACCAGCGTGGGGTACCAGCGGGCCAGCGCCATCGAGTCGACCTGCTCGTACCGCTCGGTCCTCGGGTCGAACAGGTAGGCCTGGCGGTAGCCCTGGAAGTCCTTCTTGTCCAGGCCGAGTTTGGTGGCCATGCCGTAGAGGTTGTGCTCGTCCGCGCCCTTGAGGCCGAGGATGCGGTACTGGTCGGCGGTGTTGGTGACGCCGGAGACGCCGTCGTGCAGCGACTCGACGTAGACCCGGGCGGCGCTCGCGGTCACCGTGACCTTCTCGCCGTCCCCGCTGCCGGTGACGGTCTTGGTCGCCGCGGGGACGGTCACCGGGAACTGGGAGGCGTACTCCTTGCCGTTGGAGCCGCGGAAGATCGTGCCCTTGGGGAAGGTGCGCGGGCGGTCGGGGTCCTCGTTCTTCACCACCATCGCGCCGCCGGCCCGTTTGACGTTGCCCTTGAGCACCTCGTAGCGCGCGGTGCCGCCGGCCACCAGGAGCCTGCCGTCCGGCAGTTGGGCGTGGCCGCCGCAGAACATGTCCTTGGGCGTGTCGATCATCTTGAAGGTGTTGCGGACCGGGTCCCACAGCACGCTCTGGAAGGTGCCCGCCCGGAAGTTGCGCTCGTCGTTGCCGGAACCCGCGATCAGCAGCACCTTGCCGGTGTACAGCAGCGCCGCGTGGATGGAGTTGATGCGGTACTGCTTGGGGACGTCCACCAGGTCCCAGTGCCCGTAACGTGCTTTGTAGGCAGGCTGGTTGATCTGGTACTCATGGTACGAGTGCTTCGCGAATCCCACCGCGGCCGGGCCGTTCATCGCGGCCAGCGCGACCAGCGCGGTGGCGCCGAGCGCGGTTCTACGCGTCTGTGGGCTGGGACGGTACTTCACAGGTTGCCTGCCTTTCCGTGCCGGGTTCGGTGGGGCGTGCGGCGGCTCGGGCGAAGCCGCCGCACAGTGCGTTCCAGCGCCGCCGCAGGGCCGGGGCCTGCCAGACGGCGACCGGGGCGAGGGCGATGAGCGTGGCCATCGACGCCCAAAGGCGCATGGTGAGCGTGGTGTTGTCCAGGAAGGCCGAGGCGAGCAGCGATCCGCCGAAGACCGCGGCCCAGCCCAGGTGGGTGGTGAAGGTCGCCAGCCGGTCGGGGCTGGCGGAGTCCCCCTTGGGGGTGACGACGAATCCCGCCCTGCGCCGCAGCAGGGCGCCGACGAACGACCGCGCGTACAGCGGTGCGGACAGCGCCGACATCACCATGCCCGCCACACCGGAGGAGCCCTCCGGCTCGTGCGGGCTGACGTTGTGCCGCCGGTTCCACAGGTACAGCCCGATCTGGAGCGCGGCGGCGTCGCTGTAGAGCATCATCCAGATCTGCGACGGCACCTGGACGCCGGAGGCGCCCAGGCCCAGGAACAGGGCGCAGGAGACGCCGCCGAGGATCCAGTTGAGGGCCGACATCGGGTAGAAGGTCACCAGCAGCGAGTAGTTGAGCAGCCGTCCCGGGGAGAGGGAGAACGGCTTGCGCCAGAACTGCCGCAGCAGCGTCTCGTACGTGCCCCGGCTCCAGCGCAGCTGCTGGTTGAAGAAGTCGGTCCAGGACGAGGGACCCTCGCCGACCGCGAGCACGTCGGGGGTGTAGACCGAGCGCCACAGGTTGCCGGTCGCCGGGTTGCGGCTGCTGTGCAGTTCGAGCCCGGTCGCCATGTCCTCGGTGATCGAGTCGTACAACCCGCCGACCTGGCGCAGCGCGTCGACGCGCACGCAGTTGTTGGTGCCGACGAACATCGGTGCCCGGTAGGCGTTGCCGGCCCGCTGGATGAGCGCGTGGAAGAGGAACTGCTGGCTCTCCGAGGCCTTGGTGACGGGGCTGTCGCAGTTGCCGTAGACCTGGGGGCCGACGACGAACGCCACGTCGGGGTCGCGGAAGTAGCCGAGCATGCGCTCCAGGAACTGCGGCAGCGGCACGTGGTCGGTGTCGACGCAGGCCATGAACTCGTAGTCGTCGCCGTGCGCGTCGAGCCAGGCGTTGTAGTTGCCGTGCTTGGTCCTGGCCCGGAAGGCGCCGGTGGGCTGGTTCCACTTCTCGACGCCCTTGCGGGAGAAGTGGCGAACGCCCAGCCGTTCGCACAGTTCCCTGACCTCGTCGGCGTCGCCCTCGTCCAGCAGCCACACGTCCAGCGGCCCGTCGTGCCGCAGCCGCACGGCGCCCTGGAGGGTGGCGCGCAGCATCTCCAGGGGTTCCTTGCCGGGGACGAAGCTGGTCAGGAACGCCACCCGCGAGCCGGTCCGCGGTACCACGGGTACCGGGTCGCGGGCCACCAGCGTGGCATGGGCGTTGGAGGTGACCGTCACCAGCCGGAAGGTCTCGATGAGCCCGACGCACACCAGCATCACGACGTCCGCCGTGGTCTGCCACCACGGCACATATCGCTGGTGCGTCCAGTGCTCCGGCAGCAGCAGCCACACCAGCAGCACCAGCGAGACCACCGGCGCCGCCGCCAGCAGCAACGCGGTGCGCTTGCGGTGCGGTCCGGTCGCCAGCAGGCTGCGGTAGCGCACCCGGTGGACCCCGTCGGGACCGGGCTCGGGCTCGGTGAGCGGCCCGGCGAGGCGACTGAAGCGCTCGTAGTCGTACGGCCCCGTGACGGGCCGGGAGCCCGGTTCGGCACGGGGGGCGCGCTGGGGCGCCCGTGGCCCCGGGGTCGCGGGGCGGACCGCGGTCCGGTCGGCCGCGGTGCCGACCGCGGTGGTCTCCACGTCATTGCCCTGGGAAATCGTCACGGCGTCTCCGGGCCGATCATGGGGCCGGATGCCCGAAAAGTCGTAAAGATCATGATCGCATAGTGACAAATTCTGTGCGCTCCACCGGGCAGCGCCGTTCTTCGGCGTGGCGTGAATCGGGAGGTGTGTCATCGGATCATCGCACTATCGGATAGGTGTCACCCGGGCGAGCGGACCGTGCGGATCACCGGCGCCCCCCATTCGCCCTTCTCTCGACTTCTCCGCCGCGCCGTGGCCCACCCGGCACTCCGGGCACTCGCGCCCCGCGGGGAAAGCGGTGCGGAAAAGCTCGGAACTTCCTGTGGAATTGCTGTGCGCCGAATTCCGGTCCGCGGTTGACCGAATACGGACACCGCAAGATCGAAATGAGAAAGCGCATTCCCTCGAAGTGGCCCGCGATCCGCGCACGTCATGGCCCGAGGCCCTTCCGGGCCACCGTCCTGACCACCGGTTTCCGAACGGCAAGTGACGGAGAGTTCGCGCCAGATCCATGGTTCGGCGCCGTAAAGCACGCCGCTGCCCCCAGAATGTGACCTGCGAGTGCGGGGGAGGCCCCCGTTCGTGCCGCTCACGCCGACGTCGAATATCGCGCTATCCGGCGGGACGGGAGTACCGGACGCGAAGTCCGCGAACACCACACGGCAACACCATCCACGGGCGGCCCATACCACTGGAGTGTGGCCGCCCGCATAACTGACCGGAACGGTAGGGGAAATGCCGTTCCAGGGGGGACGCCCATGGGCTGGATAACGCGTGCCACCGCATTGTCCGCCGCCGCGGCGTTACTCGCGCTCGGCGGACCGGTGGCGGGAGCGAGCGCCGACTCGCCGGCACCGAGAATCGATCTGAACGTCCTCGTGGTGAACGACGGAGGTCCGGCCGTCGCGGCCATCACCTCCGAACTCGCCAGTGAGGGAACCCCGTACACCAAGGTCGACCTGACCAGCAGCACCAGACCCACCATCGACGCCGCCTACCTCAGCGACACCGTGGGCGGGGTGGCGCGCGCGAAGTTCCAGGCGGTCGTGCTGCCGGACGACAACCCGTTCGGCGCCAACTCGCCCGAGATGGAGGCCATCGCCACGTACGAGAAGGACTTCGGCATCCGCCAGGTCGACGCGTACAACTACGCGGACCCGGACGTCGGCCTCAACTACCCGCAGAGCGGCGGCTACATCGGCTCTCTCGACGGGGACACCGGACAGGTCACCGCCGAGGGGGAGGCCGGGCCGTTCGGCTACCTCAAGGGCAGCGTGCCGTTCGAGGACAACTCGCCGAGCGTGACCGAGAGTTACGGATACCTGTCGACGCCGCTGACCGCGATGGCGGCCGGCGACAGCTTCACGCCGCTGGTCGACATGGCGATCCCCGGCGCCGACGCGCGCGGCTCGCTGGTCGGCGAGTACGACCACGACGGCCGCAGCGAACTCGTCGTCACCTTCGCGTACAACCAGTACCAGGAGCAGTACCGGCTGCTCGCCCGCGGCATGGTCGAGTGGATGACGCAGGGCGTGCACCTGGGGACCGACCGCAACTACTTCTCCGTCAACGTCGACGACGTCTTCCTCGCCGACGACCGGTGGAACACCACCCTCAAGTGCACCCCCGGTGACGTCGACTGCCCGGTCGGCACGGACGGCAACGACCCGGACCCGATCCGGATGAGCGTCGCCGACGCGCAGTACGCCCAGCAGTGGGAGCAGAGCAACGGCCTCACCTTCGACCTGGTCTTCAACGGCGGCGGCAGCGACGACTACAAGTCGGACAACGGCGGCACCGACCCGATGGCGCAGCAGCTGATCTCCGAGAAGGACTCCTTCCGCTGGGTCGACCACACCTACGACCACGAGTTCCTCGGTTGCGTCCAGAACGTCACCGTGGTGCCGTGGACCTGCACCACCGACGCCTCCGGCAACACCGTGTGGACGCCGCAGTCCACCATCGAGTCGGAGATCACCCGGAACGAGGCGTGGGCCGCCGCGAACGGACTGACCCTCAACCCCGCGGAACTGGTCACCGGTGAGCACTCCGGGCTGGAGATCCAGCCGCAGCAGCCGCAGGACAACCCCAACCTGGCCCCCGCGCTGGCCAGGACCGGTGTCCAGTGGGTCGCCAGCGACTCCTCCCGTGAACCGGCGCAGCGCGCCGTGGGATCGGCGCTGACCGTGCCGCGCACGCCGATGAACATCTACTACAACGCCGGTCACGCCAACGAGGAGACCGACGAGTACAACTGGATCTACACCAGCAAGGCCCAGGGCGGCAGCGGCCTGTGCGACAGCGCGGGCAACTCCACCTGCCTGTCCGCGCCCCTGGACGAGACCACCGGCTACACGTCGTACATCGTGCCGACCGAGGCCAAGATCGACCTCGGGCACATCCTGAGCAACGATCCCGACCCGTTCTTCATCCACCAGTCGAACCTGTCGGAGGACCGCATCGCCTACCCGGCGCTGGACGCCATCCTCGGCCAGTACCACTCGCTCTTCGCCGACAACACCCCGTTCGTCAACCAGCGGATGGCGGACATCGGCACCGAACTGAAGCAGCAGGCCGCCTGGAACACCGCCGTGAGCGACGGCTCGGTGACCGCCTACCGGGTCGGCGACACCGTCACCGTGGACGCGCCCAGCGGGGTTGAAGTACCGCTGACCGTGCCGGCCGGCAGCCGGCAGGTCCAGGGCGACGGGACCACCACCGCCTTCGGCGGCGCCTACGCCGGAACGCTCACCGGCTGGGCGTCCCCTGCCGCCTCGCAGACCGCGGTGACGGTGAACCTGCCGGACTCCGCGACGCCTGCCGCGACGGCCCACCACCACACCACCCCGGCCGCCGCCGTCCCGGCGCTCAAGGTCCGGCCGACCGTGCCGGGCGGCGTGCGCAAGGCGGTTCCGGCGGGCCCGGGCGACATCCGCGAGTAGCAGACCGCACCACGGACGGGTCAGGACCGACGGACCCGGGCCGGGGCACCGGACGCGATCCGGTGCCCCGGCACCGCACGAGGCAAATCGGGGGAACCGAATCACCATGCGCCAGTCCGCCATGTGCCGAACCGGCGGCGCCGAAACGGGCGCCACCCGCGTGACCCTGCTCACCGAGGGCACCTATCCGCACAGCCACGGCGGCGTCAGCGTGTGGTGCGACCAACTGGTGCAGGGCATGCCTGATGTGGACTTCCGTATCGTCGCGGTGACCGGCACCGGCCAGGAGCCGGTGGCCTGGGAACTGCCGCCCCACGTGCACGAGGTGACCGCCGTGCCGCTGTGGGGTCCGCCGCCCGCCGGACGCGGCCCCCGCGGCCGACGGCGCCGCGCCTTCCTCGAGGACTACGAGCGCTTCCTGCTCGCGCTGCTCGACCCCGGCCACGAGGCGGAGTTCGGGCCGCGGTTGTACGGGCTCGCCGCCGCGGCCCAGGCCGGTACGCTCGGCGCCGCCCTGCGATCCGAGGCCGCGGTGCGCGTGCTGACCGCCGTCTGGCGCCGCCCCGGCCTGCCGACCGCGGCGGCCCGGCCCACCGTCCACGACGCGCTGACCGCCACCGACCTGCTGGAGCACGCCCTGCGCCCGCTCGCCGCGCCCGCGCCCCGGGACGGGGTGACCCACGCGGTCAGCGGGGGTCTGGCGGCGCTGCCGGGGCTGGTCGCCCGGCACCTGCACGGCACCCCGTTCCTCCTCACCGAACACGGCGTCTACCTGCGCGAGCGCTACCTCGGCTACCGCACCGGCCCCTACGCCTGGCCGGTGAAGGCGCTGGTGCTCGGGTTCTTCCGGATGCTGGCCGGGGAGAGCTACCTGCGCGCCGCGCTGGTCACCCCCGGCAACCGCTACAACCGCCGCTGGGAGGAGCACGGCGGCGCCGCCGCCGAACGCATCCGCACCGTCTACAACGGAGTGGACCCGGGAGCCTTCCCGCCCGCGGGACCCGAGCCGGACACCCCGACGCTCAGCTGGGCCGGCCGGGTCGATCCCATCAAGGACCTGGAGACCCTCATCCGCGCCTTCGCCCTGGTCCACGCCGAACTCCCGGCCGCCAGGCTGCGGTTGTTCGGCGGCACACCCCGGGGCGGCGAAGCCTACCGCGAACGCTGCCAGGCGCTCGCCGCCGAACTCGGCGTCGCCGCGTCCGTCAGCTTCGAGGGCCGGGTGGACGACATCCGCGACGCCTACGCGGCCGGGAACGTGGTGATGCTCTCCAGCATCAGCGAAGGCTTCCCCTTCACCCTCATCGAGGCGATGTCCTGCGGCCGGGCCACCGTCTCCACCGACGTCGGGGGCGTCCGCGAGGCGGTCGGCGACACCGGGCTGGTCGTCCCGCCGCGCGAGCCCGAACCGATGGCCCGCGCCGCCCTGGACCTGCTCCAGGACCCGGGCCGCAGGGCCCGCATGGGCGAGGGCGCGCGTGGGCGCGTCGTGGAACGCTTCACCCTGCGCCAGACCATCGACACCTTCCGCGCCATCTACCTCGAACTGGCCCAGTGCGAAGGCCCGTTGGTGGGCCGCGAGACGTTGTCCGGGTGGCCGCCGCCGGTGGCCGCCGCCCGTCAGGTCGCCGCCGCGGGGGCGCGATGAGTGCCCCGCTGCGGCTGCTGCCGGGCGGCGCGGACGGCTCGGTGGAGAGCGCAGACCCGCTGCCGACGCTGCCGAGGCCGCGCCGAAGACCGAAGTGGGCCGCCCCCGACCCGCTGGACGAACTGGCCGAGCGCCTCGCGCAGGTGTGCGCCGGAGCCGTCCACCCGTACGAGATCGCCGCCGTGCTGGAGTCCGACGGGATCTCCGACGAGCAGATCACCGGGGTCTACGGACGCCGTGACCTGTTCGCGATCGCCGAGGAGTTGTACGCCCGCGTCCCGCGCCGCTACCCCCAGCCGCCGCCCGCGGACGACCCGTGGCGCGCGGACGTCGTGCGGTGCCTGCTGCGCGGCCTGGTCTTCGCCCTGCCCGGCGTGGCCTACGTCCTGGCGGGACACCTGCTGTCCGGACCGCCGGACGGCTACGGTCTGCCCTCCGCTACCGTGGCGCTGGCCGCCGCCGCGCTCACCGGCTGGGCGTGGAACCAGGCGCTCGCACACCGCGCCTACCTTTGGCTCGCCGCCGAGGGCCGCCGGGGAGCCGCCCGCTGCCTGCTCGCCGGCGCACCGCCGGGCGCGGCCCTCGCCTGCGGTGCCGCCCTCGCGCTGCCGGGTGGTGCCGGGACCGCGGCGTTCGTCGCCGGACAGGCGGTCTACCTCGCGGCGGCCACCGCGCTGCTCGTGCTCGGCAGTGAACGCGATCTGCTCGCCGCCCTCGCCCCGGCCGTGGCGGATGCGATCGTCCTTCCCCTCGCACACGCGCCGCAATGGGCCCGCACCGCCGCCCTGCTCACCTCCCTCACCCTGGCCGTGGCCGCCTCGGCTCGACGCCTCACCACCGCCGCCCGCATCCCGGCCGAGTCCTGCGCTCGTCCTCGATCCCCCCTGCACTCCGTGCCGTTCGGGCTCTTCGGGCTCGCGGGCGGCGCGCTCACGCTGCTCGCCGTCTTCGGCGATGTCCTCGGTCGGGCCCCCGGCGCCTCGGTGCACGGACCGCTCGCCGTCGCCCTCACCCTCAGCATGGGACCGGCCGAATGGTCGCTGTACCGCTACCGCTCCCGTGCGCTGGCCGCCCAGCGGAGCACATCGACACCGGGCGCGTTCCGGCGCCGTGCCGCCCTCGTCCTGCTGGGTTGCCTCGGCGGCTACCTCGCGGTGCTCGCCGCCTTGCTGCTCGCCGCCGCACTGCTGTGGCCCCCGGCCGCACCGCGTGACGTGGCGTCGGCCCTCGCGCTGCCCGCGCTCGGGGCGGTGCTGTGGCTGGCCCTGCTGCTCCAGGCGTTCGGCGTCGCGTGGTGGCCCGCGTCGCTGTGCTGCTTCGCCGCCTGCGCCGAACTCGCGCTCACCGTGAGCCGGTCGGCGCCGCCCGACGCCGTTCGCGCCGTCACCGGGTGGTGTACGGCCGGGGTGCTCGCGCTGTTCGCCTGCGCCCTCCTGGGCCGCGTCACCGCCCACCGCTGAACCCGCTCCCGTACCGCCCGCACCGAGACCGGCGCGCGGCCGATCACCGCAACCCACCGTCGCGACCAGCGTCACGCGACGGCCGAGTCCGCACCCCGCCAACCACCAGGAGGCCCCGTCGTGGGACAACCAACCGCCGTCGCCGTCACCGGAGCAGAGGGATTCATCGGCTCGCACCTCGTCCACACCCTGGTCGCCACGGGACACCGGGTGCGCGCCATGGTGCAGTACAACTCCTTCTCCTCCTACGGCTGGCTGGAACTGCTGCCGCCCCCCGTGCTGGACCACGTGGAGGTCGTGCTCGGCGACGTGCGCGACGCGGCGTCCGTGGGCGACCTGGTCGCGGGCGCCGACACCGTCTACCACCTGGCCGCGCTGATCGCGATCCCGTACTCCTACCGGGCACCGCACTCGTACGTCGAGACCAACGTCACCGGCACCCTCAACGTCCTGGAAGCCGTCCGCAGGCAGGAGATCCCGCGCCTGGTGCACACCTCCACCAGCGAGACGTACGGCACCGCGCGCACGGTGCCGATCAGCGAGGACCACCCCATCCACGCGCAGTCCCCGTACGCCGCGTCCAAGGCGGGCGCCGACCGGCTCGCGGAGAGCTACCACGCGAGCTTCGGCACCCCCGTCGTGACGCTGCGGCCCTTCAACACCTACGGACCGCGGCAGTCGATGCGCGCGGTCATCCCGACCGTCATCGGCCAACTCGCCGCGGGCGAACGCACGGTGACCCTCGGCGACCTGCGCCCCACCCGGGACTTCACCTACGTCGCCGACACCGCCGCCGCGTTCGTCGCGGTCGGCACCGCGCCGCACGCGGCCATCGTGGGACGCACCTTCAACGCGGGCACCGGAGGCGAGACATCCGTCGGTGACCTGGTGGCCCTCATCGGCAAGGTGATGGACACCGAGGTGGAGGTGCGCGAGGACCACGACCGGGTCAGACCCACCGGCTCCGAGGTGATGCGGCTGGTCTGCGACGCCTCACTGCTGCGCGAGACCACCGGCTGGGCCCCCGCGCACACGCTGGAGGAGGGACTCGCCGCCACCGCGGAGTTCTTCCGCGACCCGGCCAACCTGGCCCGCTACAAGACGACCATCTACAACGTCTGACCTGGGGGAGACCGTGCACGCAGTGATCCTGGCCGGAGGCAAGGGCATCCGGCTGCGTCCCTACACCACCGCCCTGCCCAAGCCGCTGGTGCCCATCGGCGACCAGCATCCCATCCTGGAGATCGTCCTACGGCAGCTCGCCGGCGCCGGATTCACCTCCTGCACCCTGGCGATCGGCCATCTCGGGCACATCATCCGCGCCTACGTGGGCGACGGTTCGCAGTGGGGGCTGCACGTCGACTACGCCACCGAGGAGAGCCCGCTGGGCACCATGGGTCCGCTGCTGACCATGCTGGACCGGCTCCCCGAGCACTTCCTGGTGATGAACGGCGACGTGCTGACCGACCTCGACTACGGCGACGTGCTGCGCCGCCACCGCCGCACCGGGCCGCCGCTGACCATCGCCACCTACCAGCGCCAGGTCTCCATCGACTTCGGCGTGCTGACCACCGAGGGCGACCAGGTCGTGGGATTCCACGAGAAACCCAGCATGGCCTACCGCGTCTCGATGGGCGTCTACGGGCTGTCGCGCTCGGCGCTGACCCGCTACGCCCCCGGCCTGCCGCTGGGCTTCGACGACCTGGTGCTCGACCTGCTGGCGGCCGGAACCCCGCCCGCCTCCTACGACTTCGACGGATACTGGCTGGACATCGGGCGCCCCGATGACTACGACCGGGCCAACGCGGAGTTCACCACCCGCCGCGGACTGCTGCTCAAGGGAGCGTGAACCCACACGTTGCGCATTCTCGTTCTCGGCGCCTCGGGCTTCCTGGGCGGCCACGTCGCCGGGTACCTCGCCACCCTCCCCGGGGTGCGGGTGCTCGGCGGCGGCCGCGGCCCCGGCGCCGACCTGACAGCGGACCTCGCCACCGTGCGGCCGGACGACCTGACGCGGCTGCTGGCCGACGCGGATGTGGGTGCCGTGGTCAACTGCGCCGGTGCGGTGGGCGGTGACGCGGTCCGGCTCGCCGAGGTCAACGCCCGCGGCCCCGCCGTCCTGGCCGACGCCCTGCACCGCGCCGCGCCCACCGCCCGCCTGGTCCACCTCGGCTCGGCCGCCGAGTACGGGGCGGGTCCCGAAGGCGTGGCGGTGCGCGAGACCACGCCCGCCGCGCCGCTCGGCCCGTACGGCGCGACCAAGCTCGCCGGCACCCTCGCGGTGACCGGCTCGCCGCTGGACGCGGTCGTACTGCGGCTCTTCAACGTCCTGGGCCCCGGCGCGCCCGACTCGGGCCTGCCCGGGCGGCTCGCGGGGCAACTGCGCCGTCTCGCGCCTGGCGGGGTGGACGAGGGGGCCGGCGCGGTGCGGGTCGGGGACCTGTCCGCCCACCGGGACTTCGTGGACGCCCGCGACGTGGCCAGGGCGGCGGCGCTCGCCGTCACCGTGCCCGGGCCGCTGCCCCGGGTCGTCAACGTCGGCTCCGGGCGCGCGGTGCGCATGCGCGAGGTCGCGCACGGGCTGGTGGCGGCGGCCGGATTCCGCGGGAGCGTCGAGGAGACGGCTGCGCACGGGTCCGCCCGTTCGGCCGCCGTCCCCTGGCAGTGCGCGGACGTGCGGACCGCGCGCCGTGCGCTGGGCTGGACGCCGCGGATCACGCTGGCCGACTCGCTGCGCGACATGTGGGCCCACGTCGCCTCAACGCCCTTGCCGGACACCGGCGTTGCCGACACGAGTGCGCGTGCGGTCCCCGGCGCGGGCTGAGCCGACGACGGTGACCGCCCGTCCCCGGCTGCTGGTCCCGCTCTACGTCCATCCCGCGGCGGACCCCAGGGCCTGGCGGGCGGTCACCCGGCACGCGGCGCTGGTCCACGCCGTCGTGCTCAACGTCGCCGACGGTCCCGGTGAGCACGCCGACCCGGTCTTCGCCGACGCCGCCGCGGGGCTGCGGGCCGCGGGGGTGCGGCTGCTCGGCTACGCCGACATCGGGTACGGGCGCCGTGCGCTGCGCGAGGTGCTGCGCGACGTCCTGCGGCACCGCGCCTGGTACGGGGTGGACGGTGTCTTCCTCGACCAGGCCCCGGCGGGCGCCGCGGGGCTGAGGGGGGTGCGCTTGCTGGCGAGGGCGGCGCGGCTGCTGGGCGCGCAGTGCGTCGTGCTCAACCACGGCACCCATCCGGACCCCCGGTACGCGCGCCTGGCCGATCTGCTCGTCACCTTCGAGGGCGGCTGGGACGCCTATCGCGAGGCCGTGGTGCCGGAGTGGACGGCGCTTCATCCGCCGGACCGCTTCTGCCACTTGGTGTACGACGTGCCGCCCGCCGCCCGGGACAGCGCGGCACGGATCGCCCTGGCGCGGGGCGCCGCCGTGCACTGCGCGGTGCCGGGACGCGGGCCCAATCCGTGGAGTTCGCTGCCGGTGCTGTTCGACGACCCGGCGGGAGGGGACTGAGAGCCGCGCCAAAGGGGTTCGCACCGGCAGCGCTTGGAGCCGGATGCCCGGCGGCGTCCCCGTTGGGGGGCGCCGTCAGGCACCGGACGTCCCGGCCGGTCAGGAGGTGAAGGTGAACCAGTTGACGTTCACGAAGTCGGCGCTCTGCCCGCTGGAGAAGGTGAGGTAGACGTTGTGGGTGCCGGTCACCCGCGAGATGTTCGCCGGGATCGTCCTCCAGTTCTGCCAACCGCCGGTGCTGCCGACCGAGAAGCTGCCGACCGGTGTGGCCGTGGGACTGTCGAGTCTGACCTGGACCAGGCCGCTCACCCCCGCCGCGGCCCCGGACGCCACTCTGGCGTCGAACTGCGTGGCGCCACCGGAGCCGAAGTCCACCCCGTTGTACTCCAGCCAGTCGCCGTTCGCGATCCAGCCCACGTCCTGGCCGCCACCGGAGTCGGAGCAGGCCTCGTCCTGCGTGCCCGACTGGGAGTTGTAGCTCTCCGCCTGGATCGTGCTGTACGCGCTCGGGCCGCCGGAGGGCGGCGGTGAACTGCCGCCGCCACCGCTGCTGAGCACCGACACGTAGTCGATCAGCATCGGGGAGCCGGACTGCGTACCGGAGTTGGGCGTCGTGGTGCCCGCGACGCCGTTCGGGAAGCCGCCGCCCATCGCCAGGTCGTAGATGATGAAGACGCCGTGGGCGGTGGCGTTCGCCCAGGTGGCCGGGTCGACCTGGTTGGCGTTGACCGACCAGTACGGCTGGCCGTCCACGGACCAGGTGAGGGTCTCGGGGCTGACGCTGCGGTCCCAGTCGAGGGAGTAGGTGTGCCAGTTGCCGGGGCACGGGCTGCCGGGGCAGGTGGTCTTGCCGCCCAGACCGCTGGTCTCGTTGCACGGGCCGCCCGGGTCCACACCGCAGTGCAGGGTGCCGTACGCGAGGTTCTGCCCGTTGACGTCCTCCAGGATGTCGAACTCGCCGACGCTCGGCCACGTACCGCCGTTGCGCAGCGGCGTGCCCAGGGTCCAGAACGCCGGCCAGTACCCGGCCGCGGCGGCGCCGGTCACGCTGGGCAGCTCGATGCGGCTCTCGATGCGCAGCTTGCCGCCGGCCGGGGGCTGGAAGTCGTCGCGCAGCGACTCGATGCGGCCCGAGGTCCAGTTGCCGTTGGCGTCGCGGACGGGGGTGATCTTCAGGTCGCCGTTGCCGTCGAGGGCCACGTTGCTGGTGCTGTTGGTCATCGTCTCTATCTCGCCGGTCCCGAAGTTCGAACCGGGTCCGGTGTCGAACTTCCAGTTGGCGGACGACGGCGAGGTGCCCGCGGCGCCGTTGAAGTCGTCCGACCAGACCTGCGTCCAGCCCGAGGGCGGTGGCGGGACGTCCGCCTGGGCGGAACCGGGAGCGGTCATGAAGGCGCCGACGAGCGCGGCGGCACCGGCGAGGGCCGCGACCGCCACGCGGCGGGGACGTCTGCTGCGGGCGCGGTGCCGGGTCGCGGGTCCGGGCGCGGGGGAGTGCGGCGCGGGCGGTGACGCCATGGGTGAGGGAGGCATGCGGTTCCTCCAGTCGTGGTGGGGGATCGACCGCTCGCACCATCTGCCATGTACCTGCCAGCGTCAAGAGGTTACGCGAGAGAGCGCTCCATTTCTTTCGTTCCTTCGGGAGTTGAACGAGAGCGTTCCGGAGGCAGCGGCCGAACCGCTGCCTCCGGAACGGAGGTTGACGCCTCGTCAGGACACAGGCCTCAGGAGGTGTGGATCGCCGGGTCGCTGGTACCGGCGCGGCCGGTCTCCACGTGCCCGGCCAGCCGCCGCACGAACGCGGGGTCCTGGTCACTGGCCACCGACAGGTCGTACCACCCGTTGCTGCGGCGCGGGCGCGCGGTGTGTGTGACGTGGGCGCCGGGACGCAGGTGGTAGTGGGCAGGGTGCTCGTGGCCGTAGGCGTCGGTCACCGTCAGGCGCACCGCCTTCGTGCCCCCGTTGGACAGGGTGAGCCGCACCTCCTGCGGACCGGCCTCGTGCCGCGCGGCGACCTCGGGGCCCGGGGCGGCGGACCCGGCGGCGAACGTGCGCAGGAAGCCGTTGGGGCCGTGCACCGTCAGGTCGTAGGCGCCGGACGGGTCCCACTCGCCGGTCAACTCCCGCCCCGCGCCCACCGTGTAGGTCCACGGGCCGCCCGGCACCGCCGCCGACGTCACCAGGAACTGCGCGCCGACCCGGCCGTGGCTGGCGAACCGCACCGACAGCCTGCCGCCGCGCAGCGAGGCGTCGGCGGCCAGATCGTACGGCAGCGGCCTGGCGTGCCGCAGCCCCGGCTCCTGCACCGGCAGCGCGGGATCGGCCGGAAGCGTCGGCACGTAGTCGCCGTGGCGGTCGTGGTCCGGCGGCACGTAGGCCGCGGTCGAGGGGAGCGCGGGCACCTTCGTGTCGCTGCCGGAGAAGTCGAACGCGGTGGTCAGATCGCCGCAGATCGCCCTGCGCCAGGGCGAGATGTTGGGCTCGCGGACACCGAACCTGCGCTCGATGAACCGGATGATCGAGGTGTGGTCGAACACCTCCGAGCAGACCCAGCCACCCTTGCTCCACGGCGAGACCACCAGCATCGGCACGCGCTGGCCGAGCCCGTAGGGACCGGAGACGTACCCGTTGCCGTTCGCCGAGTACAGGTCGGCGCTCACGTCCACCGTCGAGGCGCCCTGCGCGGCCGAGGAGGGCGGGAAGGGCGGCACCACGTGGTCGAAGAAGCCGTCGTTCTCGTCGTAGGTGATCAGCAGCGCGGTCCTGCTCCACACGTCCGGATCGGCCGTGAGCGCGTCCAGCACCTGCGAGACGTACCAGGCGCCGTAGTTCGCGGGCCAGTTGGGGTGCTCGGTGAACGCCTCGGGCGCGACCACCCACGAGACCTGCGGCAGCTTCCCGCCCAGCACGTCCGCCCTGAGCTGGTCGAAGAACCCGTCGCCCGCCTTGGCGTCGGTGCCGGTGCGCGCCTTGTCG
Source organism: Streptomyces sp. ICBB 8177 (assembly GCF_003144095.1). GTDB lineage: Bacteria > Actinomycetota > Actinomycetes > Streptomycetales > Streptomycetaceae > Streptantibioticus_D. The sequence goes on from NZ_NSKH01000018.1 coordinate 614,778, forward strand.
TAGAGCGGGTCGCCGGGGGAGGCGTTGCGGTACTGGTCGAAGTAGAGCAGGGAGTTGTCGCCGTAGTTGCCGCGATACGCGTCGTTGATCCAGCCCCAGCCGCCGGCCGCGTCGAGTCCGTCGCCGACGTCCTGGTAGATCTTCCAGGACACCCCGGCCTGCTCCAGCCGCTCCGGGTAGGTGGTCCAGGAGTAGCCCGCCTCGGCGTTGTCGATGACCGGGCCGCCGCCCTTGCCGTCGTTGCCGACGTAACCCGTCCACATGTAGTAGCGGTTGGGGTCGGTCGGGCCGAGCAGCGAGCAGTGGTAGGAGTCGCAGATGGTGAAGGCGTCGGCCAGCGCGTAGTGGAACGGGATGTCGTCGCGGGTCAGGTGGGCCATCGTCGTCGCCGTCTTGGCCGGAACCCAGCTGTCGTACTTCCCCTGATCGAACGCGGCGTGCCCGCTGTTCCAGTCGTGGTCGAGGTCCTGGAGGAACTGCAGGCCCAGCTCCTTCGCGTCCGGGTGGAACGGCAGCACGTCCTTCGTGCCGTCCGACTGGTACCACACCGGCTTGCCGCTCGGCTGCGTCACGGGGCGCGGGTCACCGAAGCCGCGCACGCCGCGCAGCGTGCCGAAATAGTGGTCGAAGGAACGGTTCTCCTGCATCAGGACCACGATGTGCTCGACGTCCTTGAGGGAACCGGTCCGGCGGTTCGCCGGGATCTCGGCCGCCCGGGCGATGCTGGTGGACAGGGCGGAGGCGGCCACGGTGCCTCCGGTCAGCTGCATGAAGCGGCGGCGGTTGATGGCGGTCATGAACGGCATGTCTCCTGGCTGGTCCGGGGGCGTCCCGGGAGTCTCGTCGGACCGGGGGGAACACCCCGTGCTGGGTGGATGAATGCGCCGGGAAGCCTGGGTTAACCTCCTTGCCCACTGACCCGAATCGGCCTGAAATCGCCCACCGCGCAGGCCGGTTGCGCCCGGGACGACGACCGTCCACGGACCGCGTCCCGGGCGCGGGGTGGGCAGATCGTACGACGGACGCCTGGCACCGGGGACCGGCGTGCCGGTACCTGATCCACTTCGGGCGCCGCCAACGACGACATCCGGCCACCCGCGCACGCAAGGTCGCGCCGGGTGCGGGATGATCGACGCGAGCGGGGCCCGCCGGACGCGGCCCCGCCACCGCCCGCACGCAGGAGGGCGGGGACCGCGCGGGAAGGGAGCGTTCGATTGCGTGCCGTGCTCGGCCTGCTGGGCGCCGTGGTGGTGCTCGGCGTCCTGTCCTCCGTGGTGCGCACCCTGGTGCTGCCGCGCCCGGCCAGGTCCGGCTTCACCCGGGCCGTGCGCGCCACCCTCTACCTTCCCTTCCAGGCGGTCGCCGACCGCTGCCGCACCGCCGCCGCCAAGGACCGCGTGCTGGCCCCTGTCGCGCCGATGTCGCTGCTCGTCACCCTGGTGCTGTGGCTGGCCAGCTTCATGGTCGGCTACGCGCTGCTGGAGGCGGCCGTCAGCGACCTGGGCCCCAAGGCCGCGCTGATGGAGGCAGGCTCCTCACTGTTCACCCTCGGCTTCGCCAGCAGCAGCCGCAGCGCCTTGACCGCCGTCGACTTCTGCGCGGCGGCCACGGGACCGATCGTGATCGCGCTGCAGATCGGCTACCTGCCAGCGCTCTACGGCGCCTACGCGCGCCGCGAGACCGCGGTCACTCTGCTCCAGTCCCGGGCCGGCAGCCCGCCCTGGGGTCCGGAGATCCTCGCCCGGCACGCGCAGGCCGACCTGCTCGACTCGCTCCAGGAACTCTTCGGCGACTGGGAGCGCTGGAGCGCCGAGGTGGCCGAGAGCCACACCACCTACCCGGTGCTCATCCACTTCCGCTCGGCCCGCGACACCCGCAACTGGCTCGTCTCCCTGCTGGCCGTGATGGACGCCGCCGCACTCCACCTGGCCTTCAACCCGACCCTGCCGCAGACCCAGGTGCGGCTGGCGCTGCGCGCGGGCTTCGTCTGCCTGCGCGACCTCGCGGACGTACGCGGCATCCCCTACGACCCCGACCCGTCGCCGGGCGACGCCATCGAGCTGGACCAGGCCACCTTCCTCCAGGGCGTCGAGCGGATGCGGGAGCAGGGCTTCCCGATGGAACGCACGCCCGAGCGGGCCTGGCCGCACTTCAAGGGCTGGCGGGTCAACTACGAGGCGCTGGCCTACCGGCTCGCCCGCGACATCGACGCGGTGCCCGCGCCCTGGTCGGGACCGCGCCGGACGACCTCCGCCATCATGGCGCCGGTCACCCCGGTGGACCGGCGGCCGGTGGGCTGACGCCGGTCAGCCGCGCCGGGGCAGCAGTGGCGATACCTGGAGGCTGACGGCCGTGCCAGGGGTCACCCTGCTTCCCGGGGCGGGCTGTTGTGCGCAGACGGTGCGCTGCGTGGTGCCGCCCGCGCACGCCCCGGCCCGTACGCCGCCGACCCGCAGGCGGTCCGCCCGGGCGCTGCGGCGGGCCTGCGCCAGGCTCTGCCCGCGCAGATCGGGCGCGACGACGGTGCCGGCCGCCGCGCCCGTACCGCTCGCGTCGGCCGACCCGTCACCGGAGGCGCCGCGCATGGCGTGCGCCCCGATCGCACCGGCCACCGCGACGGCCGCCACGACCACGGCGGACGAGACCAGCAGGGCGCGCCGGGCACCGCCGCGCCGGGGAGAGGACGGGGCGAGCGGCACCGGGGCGACCGGCGCCGAGGCCGTCGCCACCGGGATCATCGCCGTCGGCGCGTGGTGCGGCTCCGCGAGCGCCTCCAGCACCGCCCGCCGCATCGTCGCCGCGTCCGGGAAGCGTTCCTCGCGGTCCTTGCGCAGCGCCCGCAGCACCAGCGCGTCGCACGCCGGAGTGATCCCCGGCGCGTACCGCGACGGCGGGACCGGCTCCTCCTCGACGTGCTTCCACGCCACCGCCAGCGGCGAGTCACCGGTGAACGGCGGCCTGCCGGTGAGCAGTTCGAACAGCAGGCACCCCGTGGAGTACAGGTCGGTCCGCGCGTCCAGCTCCGCGCCCCTGGCCTGCTCGGGCGAGAGGTACTCGGCGGTCCCCACCACCATCGACGCGGCCGTGATCGTCACCCCCCGGGCGCCCAGCGGCCGGGCGATGCCGAAGTCCATCACCTTGACCACGTCGGGGGCCGTGCCGTCCACCACCATCACGTTGGCCGGTTTGACGTCGCGGTGCACGATGCCGGCCTCGTGCGCGTGCTCCAGCGCGTCCAGCACCGAGGCCGTCAGCCGCAGAGCCCGCTCCGGCGACGGACGTGACCCGTCCGGCCCACCCCGCGCCAGCCGGTCCAGCGTGCTGCCCCGGACGTACTCCATCACGATGAACGGCACCAGCTCGCCGTCCACCTCGGCCTCGCCGGCGTCGAAGACCGACACCACCGCCGGGTGGTTGAGCGCGGCGGCCGACAGCGCCTCTCTGCGGAACCGGGCCCGGAACGCACCGTCGGCCGCGAGCCCGGTCCGCAGTACCTTGACCGCGACGTCACGACCGAGCCGCAGGTCCCGGGCGCGCAGCACCTCCGCCATCCCCCCGCGGCCCAGGTGCCCGCACACCTCGTACCGCTCCGCCAGCACCAGCCGCTGGTCCATCGTCCGGGCTCCCCTCTCGCCGATCCCACCGGCCCTGGGGACCCACCGGATCCGCCGACGCCGTGGCGCCCGGCACCGTAACGGCGAATCGTGTGGAAACCTTGTGAGCCCCGGTGCGGGACGGTTCCACGACGTCGACCCCGCGCGGCGGCGCGCCGCGGCACCGGATAAGCGGACACCACTGGGTAGGAGACCGCCATGGAGTCGGTGCCGGCCCCCGGACCCCCCGGCCCGGGGCACGACGACCACGGCGCGCCGGACGAGCCGCCGCGCGAGCGCACGTGGGTCGTGTGGATGACGCTGCGGCTGTGGCGGGTGGGCAGGGACATCGAGTTGATGCACCGGGCCCTGGGGTTCTCCGCGCTCGGGCTGGTGACGCTCGTTCCGCTGCTCATCGTGGTCGCCGCCGCCTCGGCGCGCGGACGGCAGGGGTTCGTGGCCTGGCTCAGGGCCGGGCTCGGCGTCTCCGGCCGTTCCGCGCAGGCGGTCGACCAGCTCTTCAGCGCGCCGAGCACCGTGCTGAGCACCGCCACCGTCCTGGGCCTGGCCGCCCTCGCGGTCTTCGGCGTGACCTTCGTCGGCTCCATCCAGGTGGGCTACGAGCGCATCTGGGGCGTGAAGTCGGCGCCCTGGCACGCCACCTGGCGGCAGGCCATCGCGCTCGGCGTGCTGATCGGCTACGTGCTGGTCGCGGCCAACAGCCGCCACCTGTTCGCCGGGACGATCATCGAGCCGGGGCTGCACATCTCGGTCACCGTCGTCGGCGGGGTGGCGTTCTTCTGGTGGTTCCAGTACTTCCTGCTGTGCGAACGGGTGCCCGCGTCCCGGCTGCTGCCCGGCGCGCTGGCCACCGTCGCCGGTCTGGTGGGCCTGCGCTTCTTCTCCACCTGGTTCTTCGCCCCGTGGATCGTCTCCAGCGCGGTCTCCTACGGGCAGATCGGCACCGTGCTCGTGGTGCAGTCCTGGCTGATCGGCACCGGCTTCGTCATCTACGCGGGCGCGCTGTTCGGCTGGGCGCTGCGCGAGCGGGAGGCCTCACGCTGACCCGGACGGCGGTACGCGCCCGCCGTCCGCCCGTGCCCCTACCCTTGGCCGCGGCCCAGTGCCTCGCGGACCGCCTCGTCGGTGCGGCCGACCACCGCCGTGCCGTCGTCCGCCGTGATGATCGGGCGCTGGATGAGCCGGGGGTGCGCGGCGAGCGCGTCGATCCAGCGGTCGCGGTGCGCGCTGCCGCGCGGCCACTCCTTCAGGCCCAGCTCCCTGGCCTCGGGTTCCGCGGTGCGGGTGATGTCCCACGGCTCCAGCGACAACCGCTCCAGGACCGCCCGCAGTTCGGCGGCGGTCGGCGGGTCGTCGAGGTAGCGGCGGACGGTGTAGTTCGCGCCTTCCCCGTCCAGCAGCTTCGTCGCCGCCCGGCACTTGGAGCACGCGGGGTTGATCCAGATCTCCATGACCCCACCCTAGTGAGACGGGCCCCGGCCGGTGCGCGCGCGTGCGGCCTGCCCGGCCGTCAGCAGTCGATCACACCGTCCACGTAGACCCACGCGCCGTCCTGGCGGGTGAAGCGGCTGGTCTCGTGCAGCGCGCCCGCGTGTCCGGCGTCGGTGTAGTGGGCCCGGAACTCCACCGTGCCCTCGGTGTGGAAGGCGGTACCGTCCTTCGTGGCCAGGATCTCCAGCCGTTCCCAGCGGATGCCGGGGTCGAACGACACGGACGGCGGCCGGGTGCCCGGATGCCAGCTGCGCAGCAGGTACGCCTCGTCGCGCCGGGCGAACGCCGCGAAGCGCGACCGCATCAGCTGCTCGGCGGTGGCCGCCGCGGCCTCGCCCCGGTGCAGCCGCCCGCAGCAGTCGTCGTAGGCGGCCGGCAGACCGCAGGGGCAGCCCGGGGCGGCGGGGCGGCTCGTGGCGGGCCTGGCGGTGTGCGAGCGGCGTGTGGTGCGTCGTGCCATGCCCCCATTGTGACGGCGGTCGGCAGCGGCGAGGGCGCGGGCCCCGCCCCCGCCCCCGCCCCCGCGGTTCCGTCGGCAGCCTCCTTTGAGCCAATCCCCGCCGAACCCGCGGAAGTCGGGGCGCGCCCCCGGGGGCGCCCGGCAGGATGTGGCTGCCCGTTCCGCCGTCCGGCCTCCACTCCACCGAGGCATCCTCACCGAGGGGCGATCCCATGCGTACGAGCACCAGGCGCGCCGTGCTGTCGGCCGCCGTCACCGTGTCACTCGCCGCCGTCACCGCTCTCGTCCCGTCCACCGCGCGGGCCGCCGCACCGCGACCGCCGCACCCGGCCGCGAGCTCGCCCGGCACCCAGGTCGAATCGGTGTCCGTGGCCAGACGCGACGGCGGCACCGCGCAGTTCGGCGTCTTCACCGACACCACCGGCGCCGACCACCTGTGGTATCGCACCCAGATCGCGCCGGGCGGCGCCTACCGCTCCTGGCGGCAGGTCGGCACGGCCCGCCTCAACAGCCAGTACCCGGTCCTTTCGGCCGCCGAGGACGCGGACGGCAGGCTGGAGGCGTTCACCATGGAGTACCAGAGCACCGACATCGTGCGCGTCGCGCAGACCAGGCCCGGCGGCCCCTGGTCGGCCCCGGCCGCCTTCGGCCCGTCCTCGGGCGCGTCGGTGCCGTTCTACTTCGGCTACCCGTATCTCTACCGCATGGCGGACGGACGGCTGGCGTACTTCGCGGTCTACAGCGACGCCACCGACAACGAACTGTTCGCCACGGTCCAGGACGCCCACGGCGCCTGGGGTCCGTGGACCGACCTGGGCACGGGACCCGAGCCGGAGCCGGTCGGCACGCCGACCTCGGTGACCGAGAGCCCGGACGGCAGGCTCACGGTCGTCGCCCACCTGTGGGACGCCTCGTCCGGCTACTACTGCGAGATCACCCAGCTCGCCGCGGGCGGCCCCTGGGGGCCTTGGCGGACCTGCGCGACCGACGGCTGCACCGGCGCCTAGCGTCGCGGTGCGGCGATCCGGCGGTGCCGCGCGGGTCCGCCTGCCCGCGGGTCAGCGCGGTCCGTCGGTGCGCTTGCGGTGCAGCGTGAACTGCTCGAAGACCGACAGCTCGCCGTGCGGCTTGTTCACGTTGTAGTACGTCACGTGCATCCGCGTGGTGTCGCCGGGGAACCGGCCGGGGTCCACGGTGAACGCGGCGAAGCCGTACGGGTGCTCCAGGTCCCGCACGCCGGTCCACACCGCCTGCTCCTTGACGTAGGTCGGCGTGCGCTTGCCGTTCGCGCCCGCGGTCGGGGAGACGGCGGTGAGCACCTTGGCGGAGCCGTCCTTGAAGAAGTTCTGGTTGGTGGTGCCGGAAACCCCACCGCCGCCCAGGATCATGTGCACGGTGCCGAGCGAGGTGTCGATGGAGTCGGTGGCCGTCGAGACCGGGTTGGGCGTCAGCGTCTCGCTGCCGGATATCGTGCCGCGCACCGCGAGCGACCGCTCGTAGTTGTGCTCGTGGCCGCAGACCACCAGGTCCACACCGTACTTGTCGAAGAGCGGACCGTACTTCAGGCGCAGGCCAAGGTCGGCACCGTTGGCGTCGGAGGAGCTGATCATCACCTGGTGCATGGCGACCACCACCCAGTCGATCGCCCGCGAGGACCTTGCCGCCTTCAACTCCCGCTCCAGGAAGGCCAGCTGGCGCCCACCGGAGTAGCCGCTGATGTAGAGGTCGCCGCCGTCCTGGAGGCAGTTGTCGTCGTTCTGCAGCACGATGACCCGCACCGAGCCGGCGGTGAACGCGTACCACAGGCCGCGCAGTTCCGGGTCGGTCTCGGTGGAGGGCAGGTCGAAGTAGGTCTGGTAGGCGTCCAGGCCGATGGCGCCGTTGGACTTCTCGATCTCGTGGTTGCCCGCGGCGGGCATCCACGGCCGGAAGCGGGCGGAGCGGGTGTTGTTGGTGAAGAAGTTGTTCCAGGTGCGCACCCGGTCGACGTCCAGGTTGGCGTAGCACAGGTCGCCGTTGAGCAGGTGGAACAGCGGCGCGACCTGCTCGACACCGGTCACGATGTCCTTGGTGGCGGGCGTGGAGTTGGCGTCCATGCCCGGGGTGCCGTCGGCGTTCCAGGTCACCTGCGGCGCCGACTGGTCGCCGAAGCTGGTGAAGGTGAACGGCGCCCGCCCGCGCGGCGCGGTGCGGAAACTGCCGCCGTCCGGCGTGGCGCCGTCGTGCCACGCGGTGTAGACGTACGCGGTGTCCGGCGCGAGCCGCCGCAGCGCCGCGTGGTGCACGTACACCGTGCGCCCCGAGGTGCCGTCGACGTAGGTGCGGGAGACGGCCGGGGCCGTCGAGCCGAAGCCGTGCTCCAGCGTGCCGTAGCGCACCCGGGGCGCGCTGACCGGCGAGTCGGTGAGCCAGGAGACGGTGACCTCGGCGGACGGGTCGGTCCCGAAGGTCAGGTGCAGCCCCTGCACCGGGGACGCGCCGACCGAGCCGGGCCTGGCGCTGAACGCGGGAGCGGCACCGGCCGCCGGGGAGGCGGCGGGAGCCGCCGCGTCCGCCTGCCCCGCGCCCAGCAGCGGGGCCGCCACCGCGCCCGCGCCGATCAACCCGAGGGCGCCGCGGCGGCTGAGTCCGGTCTGCGAGCCCTCGGGTGTACCCGTCTGTTCGGCCATCGTCTTCGTTCCTCCAAGTCGGCGCGGCGGACGGGCCGAAGACTGCCGTCCGCCGGCGACGCCGAGGTGAACGCCGGGTGGCGTGCGGTGGTCAGGCGCCCGCTCTCGCCAACGCGAGCCGGACAAGCGCGACTTCACGGGCTAACGCTCCGTCAGGACCGCGCGCACGACGTAGCCGGCGGAGTCCACGCCCGAACTGCCGCCCTCCACCAGCGAGGCCACCGCGGTGTCGTCGTCGTACGCGGTCAGCCACCCGTTGGTGCCGTCGCCCACCTCCGCCGTACCCGTCTTGGCACCCACGTCCGGCAGGTCGCCCAGGCGCGGCGCGGCCGTGCCACCGGTGACGACCGCCCGCATCATCTGCCGCAGGTAGCCCGCCGTGCGCGCGGAGATCTGCTGCGGCGCGGCGCTCTGGGCCTGGCCGGGCAGGATGACCGGCTGGTGGAACGCGCCGTCGCGTACCGTCGCCGCGAGCGAGGCGAGCACCAGCGGGCTCATCGTCACCTGCGCCTGGCCGATGAACTGGGCCGCCTTGTCGCTGCCCTGGGGATCGGCGGGAACGCTGGGGTCGGCGGTCTGGACGCCGCCGCCGATGGACCAGCTGCCGAGCCCGAAGACGCCTGCCGCCTCGTCGTGCAGCACGGACGCGTCGTCACCGTGCACCAGGTAGTGGAAGCCGTCGTAGATGAAGGCGGTGTTGCACGACTCGGCGAAGGCCTGCTCGATGGTGGCGTTCGGGTTCGCCGGTACGTCCGCCTCGTTGTGGAAGGTCTGCCCTGCGGCGAGCTGTGTCGCGTTGCACGGCGCGGGGCTTTCCGGGCTCATGCCCATGCGGTCGAAGAGCGCGGCGGAGGTGATGATCTTCATCGCGGAGCCGGGGGCCAGTTCGGCGTTGATCGCGGTGTCGCCGTCCGGCCCGTGGAAGGCGATGGCCAGGATGTGCCCGGTGCGCCGGTCGAGGGCGACGACCGAGGCGGGCTTGCCCGCCAGATGCGGGTCCAGCACGGCGCGTTCGGCCGCCGCCTGGAGCGCCGGGTCGATGGTGGTGGTCACGGTGGCGGCCTTGGGCGCCGTGAAGACCTTGACGGCGGACTGCGGATCGCCCGACGCGTCGGCGACCGACACCCCGCTGCCCGAGGCGCCGGTGGACTTGCCCGACGCGTTCTGCGCGATGGTCGTGGCGATGGCGCCGAGCGAGGGGTAGCGGGCGGCGGTCAGTTGCGTCCTCCCGTCCGAGGCGACCACCGACACGGACGACGACGCCGGCGGGACGGGGCCCGCCACCAGTGTCTGGCCGTCGTGCAGGCCCGGGTAGAGCACCGACGCGCTCCAGTGCACCGCGTCCTGCCCGGAGCCGCTGCCGACCACGTCGAGCGAGCCCGGGTAACTCCAGGTCCCGCCGGTGACCTTGGCGGTCACGGTGAACGCCACCTTCGCGCCACCGGTGACCGAGGGGTCGGCCCCGGCCGCGTGGAGCCCGGTGAACGACAGCGATGTCAGGCCGAGGCCGTCGTGGTATCTGCGGAGCGCGGCCCGCGTCGCCTCGGGGGCGTCGGTGTCGCCGGCGGCGCCCGCGTAGCGCGCCGGGCCCGCGGCCCAACTGCCCAGGAACGACCGGGCGAACGACACCGCCTCGGCGGGGTCCGGCGGAGTGCTGGAGACGGCGTCCGGATCGAAGGACCGGCTCGCCGAGGACGAGTCGTCACCACCGCTGAGCGCGTGCACGAAGTTGTACGCGCCCACCCCTCCCAGACCCAGCAGCGCGACGGTGCCCACGGCGAAAGCCGACTTGACGGCTGTTCTCATCTTCGTTTGTTCCCCCCTCCGCGGCGTGCCGCCGCGGTTCCCGCGCCGATCCTAGCCACGGGGGCGGGCGCGCGGGGGAGGGGGTACGGGTCGTCTTCGTCACTGCGGGAGCCGGGCGGCGGGCCGGCTCGCGCCGGCACCGCGCGGGGCGGTCCGCGTCAGCCGCTCAGCAGCGATCCGCGAACGAAGGCCGCCTGGCCGACGTGCTGGGTGGCGTCGTTGATCACGCTGACCAGCCGCACGCCGAGGGTCACCGGCGGGTCCCACGCCTCGTCCACGATCCGGTCGAGGTCGTGCCCCGACAGCCCGCCCACGTAATGGAGCGTGCGCTCGTGCACGGCGTCGTGGTATCCGGTCAGCAGTGTCGCCGACGCCCGCACCGCGGCCACCTCGTCGCCCGAGTGCCCGTAGCCGGTGGCGGAGGGGGGGAAGGGCAGGTCGAAGCGGTCCGCCCAGCCCTGCGCGGTCCACGTCTGCTCCACGCCCGCGGCGTCGCTGACGTGGTCGTCCTGGACCCGGGTCAGGTGCCACACCAGCCAGGCGATCGAGTTGGCCGACCCCTCGGACCGGGTCGCCAGCCGGTCGGCCGACAGTCCCTCGACCGCGTCGTGCACCGACTCGTGGACACGCTCGAAGGCGTCGGTCAGCAGGTCCGCCACGTTCATCCGCACTCCAGGCCGTCGCACGGGTGCCGCCCGGCCGGCGGCGCCCTGGCCTTCCGATTGTTGCTCCGGTGCCGTCATGGCGCGCGGTCCGCGCGGGAAGTCGACCACAATGGTGATCCGGGGCGCCCCGCCGGGGCCGCCGGTCCGACCGAGGCCGCCTCGGGGAAGGAGAGCCGCCGGTGGGGATGGCCGTGGCCGTCGTCTGCGCGCTGCTGGCAGCCGTGAGCAACGCCCTCGCCACGGTGCTCCAGCGCCGTGCCGCGTCGAGCGTGCCGCTGTCGAAGGGCTTCAGCGGCTCGCTGATCACCAGCCTGGCCAGGCGCCCGGTGTGGCTGGGCGGAATGGCCGCGGTGATGGCCGCCGCCTGCTTCCAGGCGCTCGCCCTCTACAACGGGGCGCTGTCGGTGGTCCAGCCGATCTTCGTACTGGAACTGCCGACCGCGCTGCTCATCGCGGGCCTGGTCTTCCGGCGCCCACTGCCGAGGCAGGGGTGGGCCGGGGTGGCGTGCATCGTGGTGGGCGTCGGCACCGCGCTCGGCGCCGCCTCGCCCACCGCCGGAGGCAGCCAGGCGGGGATGGTCCGCTGGATCCCGGTGCTGGTGCTGTGCGTGGCGGCCACCGTGCTGCTCGTCGGCGCCGCGCTGCGCAGGCCCGCGGGCAAGGCGCGGGCCGCCGCCTTCGCGCTCGGCGCCGCCATCGGCTACGCGCTCACCGCCGCCTTGATGAAGTCCGCCGCGTACACCTGGGACACCCGCGGGCCCGCCGGGTTCTTCACCGCCTGGCAGACCTACGGCTTCGCGCTGGCCGGCGTGACGGCGCTGTTCCTGCTGGAGAACGCGTTGCAGTCGGGGCCCATCGCCGCCTCCCAGCCCGTGCTGACCATGGGAGACGCGGTGCTCAGCATCAGCCTCGGCGTGGTGCTGTACGGAGAGCGGATCAGGACCGGCTGGTGGCTGGCGCCCGAGCTGGCGGGCGCCGCGGTCACGCTGGCCGGGGCGCTGCTGCTGACCACGACGCCGATGGCCAAGTCGCTGCTGGCACCGCTGCCCGACCAGGCCTGAGCGACTCGGCGCGGGCGACGGGACCCGACCGGGCCCGAGCGGGCCCGCGCGGGCGGCTCACGCCCCGCCGTCGCCCTCCGCCTCGCGTTCACTCTCCTCCCGGCGGGCCCGCAGGATCGCCGCCTGCCACATCATCAGCGTCTGCTCCGGCGTGGCGCCCGCGTCGGCCGCCCACTCGGTGAGCGCCTCCGCGGTACGGGCCGCCAGCCGCACCGCGAGCTTGCGCAGCTGCAAGGCGTCCATGTCGGTGACGAGCGACGCCATGCCGTCGGCGTCGGAGCGCAGGGCGCAGGCGATCGCCGCGTCGGCGGTGCGGTCGAGGTCGTTGGCCATGTCCTCATGGTGCCCCGGCGGGACCGGTACGACGCGCGACGCTCCGGCGCGCCGGGTATAGCGTGCCGGACGGCGACCGCACCGGCGACGTGAGGAGACCCGTGGGCGAGAACAAACGGCTGATGCTGGCCGGCGAGTGGTACCTGCCGGACGATCCCGAACTCGCCGCGGACACCGAGCGCAGGATCGGCCTGTGCGCCGCCTACAACGCCCCGGTGCCGCCGGACGCGCCCCGGCGGCGGGAGATCCTGGAGCTGCTGCTCGGATCGGTCGGGGAGGGGGTGCGCATCCGCCCGCCGTTCCACTGCGACTTCGGCTACAACATCCGGATCGGCGCGCGCACCTTCGTCAACTTCAACGCGGTCGTCCTCGACACCGGCGCCGTCACGATCGGCGCCGACGTCCAGATCGGGCCCAACGTCCAGCTGCTCACCGCCACTCACGAACTCGGCGCCGCCCGCCGCAGGGCCGGATGGGAGAAGGCGGTGCCGGTCACCATCGGTGACAACGTCTGGCTCGGCGGTGGGGTGGTCGTCTGCCCCGGGGTGACGATCGGCGCCGACACCGTGGTCGGGGCCGGAGCGGTCGTCGTGCACGACCTGCCCGCGGGCGTACTCGCGGTCGGCAATCCGGCCAGGGTCGTGCGCCGACTGGAACCGTAGACGGGCGTACGCCGGATCATGCCGGGCCACCGCGCGCCACGGGCTCATCGGGCGCCGGCCGGGCGGTCACCGCGTGTACGCCGACGCCCTCACCAGGCGTAGACGCGGGCCATGATCTCGTCGCGGGCAGCCTGGTCCGGACCGGGGTGGGTGACCATGAACGCCAGACCGTTGGGGTCGCGTCCCTCGACCAGCGTCAGACCCGAGGCCGTCGTCGTCGCCACGTGCGCGGAGCGCTCCTTGAGCAGCTGCTCGCAGCGCTCCAGGTCCCGCTGGTCTGCCGCGGTCCAGATGGCGTACTGCGTCCCGACGCTGCCGAACGGGTGCTCGCCGCGCGCCCCGATCGCCCGCAGGTAGACCTGGTCGCCGCCCGCGTTGGCCAGCAGCGCCGCCGAGGTGGAACGCGTGGCCAGCTCCATCAGCAGCAGGTCACGGTAGAACGCGGTGGACTCCTCCAGGTCGTGCACGAAGATCACGATCGAGGTGAGCCGCGGCGAGCCGCCCGCCGGGCGCGGTGTCGCATCTGACGTCATCCTGGGATACCCCTTCCCGCCTCGGCCCGGTACGGCAGCACAGGCCTCGCCCGGCGCGGGTGGCTCACGCGGTCGCGCGGGCCGCGCCGCACGGGAGGCCGCCCCTCACGCTACAGCGCGACACGCCCGCGCGCCGGGGCCGCGGCCAGGGCCCGCCACCGCCCCCGCGACGCCGCCGGGAGCCCGCCCGCACCGCGGCCCGCCGGCCGTTGCGCCGAACGGGTGGCATCGCCGAGCCGCCCCCGTGGCACGCCGGGACGGCAGGCATGGGGCGCGGGCCTCGCGGGGAGACGCAGCGCATGACGACCATCGGCCTGCCGAACGACATCCGTGCCTGTCTGTTCGACCTCGACGGGGTGCTGACCAAGACCGCCGTCGTCCACGCCGCCGCCTGGAAGTCGATGTTCGACGACTTCCTGCGCTCCCGCGAGGGCGCCGGCTTCACCCCCTTCGACCCGGTGGCCGACTACGACGAGTACGTGGACGGCCGGCCACGCGCCGACGGGGTGCGTGCCTTCCTCGCCTCCCGGGGCATCGAACTGCCCGAGGGTGCGGACGACGACCCGCCGGACCGCGAGACGGTGCACGGCCTGGGCAACCGCAAGAACGAACTGCTGCTGCGCAAGATCCGCGAGGACGGCGTGGAGGCGTATCCGGGCTCCGTGCGCTATCTGGCCGCCGCCCGCCGGGCGGGGATGCGCACCGCCGTGGTGTCCTCCAGCGCCAACTGCAAGGACGTGCTGGCCTCGGTCGGCCTGCTGGACCAGTTCGACGTGCGCATCGACGGCGTCGTCGCCCAGCAGCGCGCCCTGCCGGGCAAGCCGCATCCCGACACCTTTCTGGCCGCCGCCCACGACCTGGGCATCGAGCCCGCGGCCGCCGCCGTCTACGAGGACGCCCTGGCAGGCATGGACGCGGGACGCTCCGGCCACTTCGGCTATGTCGTCGGCGTCGACCGGGTCGGCCAGGCCGGCGCGCTGCGCGAGCACGGTGCGGACACCGTGGTGCAGGACCTGTCCCAGCTGCTGGGGGAGGGCTCATGATCATTCATCCGTCGTTCCAGGTGGACCCCTGGTCGGTGCGGCAGACCGGCCTCAACATCGAGGTGCTGCCGCAGAGCGAGTCGGTCTTCGCCCTGTCCAACGGCCACATCGGCTGGCGGGGCAACCTCGACGAGGGCGAACCGCACGGTCTGCCCGGCAGCTACCTCAACGGGGTCCACGAACTGCGGCCGCTGCCGTACGCGGAGGCCGGATACGGCTACCCGGAGTCCGGCCAGACCGTCATCAACGTCACCAACGGCAAGGTGATCCGGCTGCTGGTGGACGACGAGCCGTTCGACCTGCGCTACGGGCGGCTGCGCTCCCAGACCCGCGAACTCGACCTGCGCGGCGGGCTGTTGCACCGCACCGTCGAGTGGACCTCCCCGGCCGGCAGTACCGTCCGGGTGCGCTCCACCCGGATGGTCTCGCTGTCCCAGCGGGCCATCGCCGGGGTGCGCTACGAGGTCGAGCCGCTGGACGCCGAGGTGCGCCTGGTGATCCAGTCCGAGCTGGTCGCCAACGAGCAGCTCCCGAAGGCCACCGGGGACCCCCGGGTGTCGGCGGCGCTGGAGTCTCCCCTGGTGCCGGAGGACCACTTCGCGCAGGGCAACCGGCTGCGCCTGGTGCACTGCACCCAGTCCAGCGGGCTGCGGGTCGCGGCGGCCGCCGACCACGTGGTGGACGGCCCGGAAGGCACGCGCGCCTCCAGTGAGAGCGGGGACAACGTCAGTCGCCTGACGGTCACTTCGCGGCTGTCGCCCGGCCAGACGCTGCGGCTGGACAAACTCGTCGCGTACGGCTGGTCGGCCGTGCGCTCCCTGCCCGCGGTGGTCGACCAGGTCGACGCGGCCCTCGCCGGGGCCGCCAGCACCGGGTGGCAGGGCCTGGTGGATGAGCAGCGCGCCTGCCTCGACGAGTTCTGGGACTGCTCGGACGTCGAGATCGACGGCGACGCGGAGATCCAGCAGGCGGTGCGCTTCGCCCTCTTCCACGTGTTTCAGGCCGGCGCCCGCGCCGAGCAGCGCGCGATCCCCTCCAAGGGCCTGACCGGCTCAGGCTACGACGGGCACTCCTTCTGGGACACCGAGAGCTTCGTGCTGCCGCTGCTGACCTACACCGCACCGGACGCGGTGGCCGAGGCGCTGCGCTGGCGCCAGTCGACGCTGCCCGCCGCACGCGACCGCGCGCGTCAACTCGGCCTGCGCGGCGCCGCCTTCCCCTGGCGGACCATCGACGGCTCGGAGTGCTCCGCCTACTGGCCCGCCGGCACGGCGGCGTTCCACGTGAACGCCGACATCGCCGAGGCGGTCGTGCGGTACGTCTCCGTCACCGGCGACACCGGCTTCGAGCGGGACGCCGGGGTGGAACTGCTGGTGGAGACCGCCCGGTTGTGGCACTCCCTGGGCCATCACGACCCGCACGGCCGCTTCCACATCGACGGCGTCACCGGCCCGGACGAGTACAGCGCGGTCGGCTACGACAACACGTACACCAACCTCATGGCCCAGGCGAACCTGCGGGCCGCCGCCGACGCGGTGGAGCGGCACCCCGAGCGCGGCGCGGACTTCGGGGTGGGGGAGGAGGAGACCGCCGCGTGGCGGGACGCCGCCGAGGCGATGACCGTCCCGTACAACGAGGACCTGGGGGTGCACGAGCAGTCGGCGGGATTCACCCGGCGCCAGCCGTGGGACTTCGCGAACACCGGTCCCGACCAGTACCCGCTGATGCTGCACTTCCCCTACTTCGACCTGTACCGCAAGCAGGTGGTCAAGCAGGCGGACCTGGTGCTGGCGATGTTCACGCGCGGCGACGCCTTCACCGACGAGGAGAAGGCCCGCAACTTCGACTACTACGAACCGCTGACGGTGCGTGACTCCTCGCTGTCCGCCTGCTGCCAGGCGGTCATGGCCGCCGAGGTGGGCCACCTGCGGCTCGCCTACGACTACGCGGGCGAGGCGGCGCTGATGGACCTGGACGACCTGGAGCGCAACACCCGCGACGGCCTGCACATCGCCTCGCTCGCCGGTACCTGGCTCGCGCTGGTCGCGGGCTTCGGCGGCATGCGGCACGTCGACGGCCGGATCTCGTTCCGCCCCCGCCTGCCGGAGATGATCGGCCGCCTCGCCTTCAGCGTGCAGGTGCGCGGGGCGCGGCTGCGGGTGGAGATCGACGGCTCCAAGACCACGTACACTCTCGTCGCGGGCGATCCGCTGGAAATCGGCCACTGCGGCGAGAAGTTGACGGTGGCGACCGGTGAACCGCAATCGCGGCCGGTGCCTCCGGTGCCGGCCCGACCGGAACCCGGGCAACCGCCCGGCCGACGTCCCGAGCGCCGGCAATGACCGCCCGGCATAAGCGCCTTTCATGTTCGCCGGGCATTTCGCTCCGTCAAACTCCCTGCCGCGCAAGGGGGTTCGTCACGCTCAGCCGTCGCCGCAGCGCAATGCGTTCACTTCCCGGGAGTTATCCATGAGCCGCCCGGGAATTCCCGGTGCGGGGCGCGTCCGGACAAAGGGCGTCGCCCCTCCTTCCGGTGTGTGACCTCCCCGAACCGTTCCGTGGTCTCGCAACCGCGAACCCCGAAAGCACGTCATTGTTGTCGTGTCAGCCCCGAGACCCGGCCGGCCCGGGCCGCGTGCCCGCCAGCGACCATTACGGTCAACAGTGCCAAATGGATCGTTATGGCGTCGCACCGCCCGGCGGTGTTTACTCGCCGTGTGCCCGGCACCACCCCACAGACACCAAAGAAGAGAAAACCGCGGCCACTTGCGCATACCGCGAACCTCTCGCCCCTCTTCTTCGTATGAGCCATTGACACCCCGCGACCGGTGGTTCCCGGCGACGACACACAAGGAAACGTGGAGACAGACACCTGATGGCAACCACTGGCTACTCATCCCCCACCGACGCCCCCGACAGGCACGGGCCGATACCCACCATGGTCTACGTCTGTGAGCCGGACGCCGTGGTGGCCGGGCGGCGGGCGGAGGTCTGCCGGACCCACGCGGCACACCGCACCTGGTGGGTGGTGGACACCGTCATCGAGGAGCAGCCCGGCCTGCCCCTTCAGGAGCGCCCCGGCTGGCAGCGGGTGCGGACCGCGCTCGCGCAGGGCGAGGTCGGCATCGTCATCACCTGGGACCCGGCCACCGTCGCCGCCGGCCTGGAGGACTTCCAGGCGCTCCAGGCGTCGTTCCGGTCCCGCGGGGCGGTCCTGGTCGCCGCCACCGGCACCCCCGAGGCGCCCCCGCCGAGGCACGACACCACGGCCTGACGCACCACCGAGCACGTCCGTATCCCCCGGAGCCCCGCGTTCCCCACGACGCGGGTTCCGCCGACAGCATTGGGACTAGCCATGCCGTTCGCACTCACCTACGCTCGCAGCCCCATACCCGAGCCGGTCACCTCCTACGCCTACGATCCGGATCAACAACTGAACGTCCTGGCGGACGGCAGCCCCGCGGTGCTCGACACCGCCATGCTGCTGGCCGCCGGCTCCACCACCTCGACCGCCGGGTCCAAGACGCACTTCGACGACTGAGACGCGACGCGACGAGACGATGACCGTACTGATCCTGACCTGCGCCGAGGACGTGACGGCCGACATGGTCGTCCGGCGGCTCAACGCCACCGGCGTCCCCGTGCTGCGGGTCGACCCGGCCGACTTCCCGCGCACCGTCGACCTCGCGGCGGTCCACACGGCGGGCGGCCCGGCCGGGCGGATCACCACCGACCGCCGCACCACGGACCTGCGCGAGATCCGCTCGATCTGGGTGCGGCGGCCCGGGCGACCCGGGCTCGGCGCGGCGGACCAACCCGCCTGGACCGCGCTGGAGTCGGACCACGCGTGGTACGGCACGCTGCGGGCGCTGCCGGCCGTGCGGTGGATGAACCACCCGGACGCGCACACCGCGTGCCGTTACAAGATGTGGCAGTTGTCGGTCGCCGAGTCGGTCGGGCTCACCGTGCCCACCACGCTGCTGACCACTCAACCGTCCGCCGCGGGGCGCTTCGCCGCGGACCACGGGCCGCTGGTGTGCAAGTCGGTCTCCGGCCGGGCGCCCGACGACCCGCCGCTGGCGCTGCCCACCACCGCGGTGCCCGCCGACGCGGACTTCGCCGGTGTCGCCGGGTCGGCCACCTGCCTGCAACACCGGGTGGAAAAGGTCTACGACGTGCGGCTGACGGTCGTCGGCGACCGGATGTTCTGCGCCCGCACCGAGGAGACGCCCGCGGGTCGGGACGACCTCGACTGGCGCTACGCCGACCCCGATGCGGTCCGCTGGCGGGCCGGTGAGGTGCCGCGGGACATCGCGGCGAAGACCGCCGCGTTCATGGACCGGGCCCGACTCGCCTACGGGGCCTTCGACTTCGCGGTGACCGGGGACGGCACCTGGTACTTCCTGGAATGCAACGCCTCCGGGCAGTTCGGCTTCTTCGAACTCGTCGCCGGACTGCCCGTATCGGAGGCGATCGCCGACTGGCTCGGCGCGCCGGGGGAGCGGGGCCGTTGACGCGGGGGCCGCACGCTGCCTAGCGTGGCCCCTGTTGTCTACTCGTCAGTAGGGTCGATATGGGGTCCTCCCGTCCGTACGACGTCGTGCTGTTCGGCGCGACCGGTTTCACCGGCGGGCTCACCGCCGAGTACCTGGCCCGGCACGCGCCCCACGGATGCCGCTGGGCGCTCGCCGGACGCGATCCGGCCAAACTGGAGCGGGTGAGGCAGCGACTGGCCGCCCTCGACCCGGCGTGCGCGTCCCTGCCGTTGCTGACCGCCGACGCCGCTCGCCCCGACACGCTGAGCGACCTCGCCGGACGGACCCGGGTGGTCATCTCCACCGTGGGCCCGTACCTGCGTCACGGTGAACCGCTGGTGGCGGCGTGCGCCGAGGCGGGCACCGACTACGTCGACCTCACCGGCGAGCCGGAGTTCGTGGACCTGATGTACCTGCGGCACCATCGTGCGGCGGTGGCCAGCGGTGCCCGGATCGTGCACTCGTGCGGCTTCGACTCCCTTCCGCATGATCTGGGCGTGTTGCTGACCGTACGTCAACTCCCGTCCGACGCCCCTGTGTTCATTGAGGGGTTCGTCAGGGCGGCCGGAACGGTGTCCGGCGGGACCGTCGCCTCCGCGCTGATGGCGGTCTCCCGGCCGCTGGCGACGCTCCGGGCCGCCCGCCGTCGTCGCGCCGCCGAGCCCGCCCCCGCCGGGCGCCGCAGCCGTGCGGTGGTACGGGCCCCGCGCTGGTCCGCGGACGCGCGGGCCTGGACCCTGCCGATGCCCACGATCGACCCCATGGTGGTGACCCGCTCCGCCGCCGCGCTCGCCGACTACGGGCCCGACTTCCGCTACGCGCACAACGCGGCCGTCAAATGGCTGCCGCTCGCCCTGGCGGGCGCGGCGGGCGTCGTAGGTGCCTTGGCAGCCGCTCAACTCCCGCCGGTGCGCCGGGCCTTGGAGCGCGCTCGCAAGCCCGGTGAGGGCCCGGACGAGCGCCGGCGGGCCAAGGGCTGGTTCACGGTGCGCTTCGCGGGACGCTGCGGCACCGAACGGGTGTGGACCGAAGTGTCCGGCGGCGACCCCGGATACGGGGCGACGTCGCTGATGCTCGCCGAGTCCGCGCTGTCCCTGGCCTTCGACGACCTTCCGGTCACCGCGGGCCAGCTCACCCCCGCCGTCGCGATGGGCACGGCGCTGATCGACCGGCTGACGGCGGCCGGCATGCGCTTCGCCGTCCTGCAGGCACCGCCCAGGTCGGCGCCCGGACGCTGGAAGGGCTGACGGCGTCCCGTCCCGTCCCGGCCCGCCGGGCCAGGCCGTCACACCGCGATCGGCCGGTCGGTCGCGCTGACCGGGGCCGGCAGGTCCGTCGTCCCCATGAGGTAGCGGTCGACGGCCGCCGCGGCGGAGCGTCCCTCGGCGATCGCCCACACGATCAGCGACTGGCCGCGCCCGGCGTCGCCCGCGACGAACACCTCGGGCCGGGCGGTGCCGAAGCCGGGATCCCGCGCGATGGTGCCGCGCGCGTCCAGCCGCAGCCCCAACTGCCCCAGCAGCTCCGCGTCGGGTGGTGGGCCGGTGAACCCCAGGGCCAGCAGCACCAGTTGGGCCGGGATGGACCGCTCGGTGCCGGGCAGCGGCAGCCGTGACGCGGGCTCGCTGTCAGCCACCCGCAGCGCCCGTACGTGCCCCGAGGCGTCGCCCTCGAACCGCACCGTGGAGGCGGAGAAGACCCGCACGTCCTCGTCCGTGGCGGGCAGCGGCAGGCCACCGGTCGCGGCGTCGTCCCGGGTGCGGACCGCGCGGGCCACCGACTGGCCCTCCTCGTGCGCCGGGGAGGCGCGGTAGACGTGCGCGACGGTGGGCCACGGCTCGTCGGGGGAGCGGCGGTGGCCCGGGTGCGGGCGGATGTCGAGCTGGACGACGGAGGCCGCCCGCTGGCGCAGTGCGGTGCCCAGGCAGTCGGCCGCGGTGTCGCCGCCCCCGACGATGACCACGTGCTTGCCCCGGGCGGTGACGGGCGGCGACGACCACTCGCCCCGGCTGACCCGGTTGGCCTGCGGCAGGTACTCCATCGCCTGGTGCACGCCCGCCAACTCCCGGCCCGGGACGGGTAGTTCGCGCCAGGCGGTGGCGCCGATCGCGACCACGACGGCGTCGTGACCGGCGGCCACCTCGTCGGCGGTCGGACGTGCCCCCACCTCGGCGCCGGTGTGGAAGCGCACCCCCTCGGCGGTCAACTGGCTCAGGCGGCGGTCGAGATGGCGCTTTTCCATCTTGAAGTCGGGGATGCCGTAGCGCAGCAGGCCTCCGGCGCGGTCGTCGCGCTCGTAGACGTCCACCGCGTGCCCGGCGCGTACCAGCTGCTGGGCGGCGGCCAGCCCCGCCGGGCCGGAACCGATGACCGCGACGCTCCGGCCGCTCGTCCTGCGCGGGCGGACGGGCCGCACCCGGTCCTCGCGCCAGGCCTGGTCGGCGATGGCCACCTCGACGTCCTTGATCGTCACCGGGTCGGCGTCGATGGCGAGCACGCAGCCGTCCTCGCAGGGAGCCGGGCAGAGCCTGCCGGTGAACTCGGGGAAGTTGTTGGTGGCGTGCAGCCGCTCACTCGCCGCCGCCCAGTCGTCCGCCTCGACCAGCAGGTTCCACTCGGGGATCAGGTTGCCCAGCGGGCAGGCGGCGTGGCAGAACGGGATGCCGCAGTCCATGCACCGCCCCGCCTGGGCGCTGACGACCGGCAGCAGCGGGCGGCCGTCGTGGACCTCCCGCCAGTCCGCGAGCCGCTCAGCGACCGGGCGGCGCGGGCGGCTGACGCGAGGGGTGGTGAGGAAGCCCCAACGACCGGCCATGACGGCCTCCACTGCGACGGTGCGGGGTGCGGGTTACGGGATGGCGGGGACGGGCGCCGGCGCGCGGCGCCTTTTCGCCAGCGTACGTCCACCCGGGTGAGGCTGCCGTCCGCCGGTTCACCCGTAGCGCAGTGACCCGGGGGTGGTGAGCTTCTCGCCGGTCTCCAGCCAGGTCTTCAGGCCGGAGAGGATCATCGGCCAGCCGCCGTACAGCTCCGGGTTGGCGCCCTGGCGCAGCCGGTCGTGGGTGACGGTGAGGCGGCAGGAGTCCTCGGCGATCGGCTCGATCTCCCAGGTGATCCGGCTGGCGCCCTCGGCCTTCACCTCGTCGCTCCACAGCGCCGTCATCGTCTGCACGAGCCGCCGCGGGGGATCGGCCTCCAGCGTCTCGCCCTCGCCGATGAGGGTGCCGGAGGCGGTGTGCCGCATCTCGAAGCGGGAGCCGGGCGTCCA
Source organism: Streptomyces sp. ICBB 8177 (assembly GCF_003144095.1). Classification (GTDB taxonomy): domain Bacteria; phylum Actinomycetota; class Actinomycetes; order Streptomycetales; family Streptomycetaceae; genus Streptantibioticus_D. Next base: position 636,918 of record NZ_NSKH01000018.1, read on the forward strand.
GTCGCTCAGCGCCGCGACGCCGAAGCTGTAGGCGGCGCGCGCCTCGGGGTCGGTGATCGCCTCCCACAGCCGGTGCGGGGTGGTGCGGATGTAGATCTCGAAGACCTGTTCCATGGAAGTCTCCAGTTGCCTCTTGAGCCCGCTGAGCGTCGCCGCCCAAGGCTCGGCGTACCTGCTCACCCACCGGTCGTGGACGAGCCGGATGGGAACGGGATTGAGGAAGTGGAGCTTCTCCCGGCCCTGCCGTCTGGTGACCACCAGGCCGGCCTCCTCCAGTGTCCGCAGATGCTTCATCACCGCGAACCGGGTGGTCTCGAACCCGGCCTGGAGCGAGCCGAGCGACTGGCCGTCCCGCTCCCGCAGCGCGTCGAGCAGCGCCCGACGGGTGGGATCGGCCAGCGCCTTGAACACCGCGCCCTCGTCGACGTCCTCGTCCATGCGTCCATGATAGGTGACCCAAAAGACACGTGTCAATTGGGTCACCTATCGAGCCTGGGTAGGCAGGACGCGTGCCGCAGTGGGGATCCCGCTGACGCATCGCTCCCAGGCGTTCAGCCGGCGGCGGTCCAGCCCGACCACCGGGCGACGGCGACCTCGATCACGGGTCCTCGCGGCGGCCGATCGCCGTACTGCGCCGGGTACTTGGCCAGCAGCGCCGCGATCGCCGGGTCGCCGTGGCCGTCGGCCGCTCGTACGCGGGCGGTGCCGTCGGCGCGCGCCCACCACAACGCGTCCCAGTCCTCCTGGTAGCCGTCCGCCAGCAGGCAGACCGCCGGGTTGGCGGCGATGTTGTCCAGGCGCTTGAGAGCGCGCGACCGCTTGGGCTTGTGGTCGACGGCCATCAGTACGGCCTCACCGCGTACCGCGAACACCACCGGCACGACGTGCGGGCGGCCGTCCTCGTCGGCGGTGGCCAGCCGCGCCACCCGCGCGCCGGCGAACCGCTCGCGCGCCCGTTCGGGCGTCATCGAGGCCATCGCGCCCCCGCCTTCCGTGGCACGCCGGGCCCGCTCGCGGAACATCCCGGTTCAGTGGAACGCCGCCGCGAGCCCCGCGAACTCGTCGAGCCGCGCGTACGTCCGGTCTTCCGGCTCGGTCGCCAGGTGGAACAGCAACCGCTCGACGCCCAGCCGCACGTAGCCCTCGATGACCTCGGGGTCGCTGGGAATGGCGTACACCGTGACCGGCACGTCCCGGCCCGCCCGCTCCCGCAGCCGCTCCATCAGCGGGCCGAGCCGGTCGGGCGGAAGGCTGTTGGCGAGCCAGGCGTCGCCGAACTCCGCCACCCGCCCGAACGCGGCCTCGCCGCCGCCGACGTAGATCGGCGGATGGGGCTTGCTCAGCGGCTTGGGCCAGCAGAACGCAGGCCCGAAGTCCACGAACTCCCCGTGGAACTCGGCCTGCTCCTCGGTCCACAACTCCCTTATGGCACGCAGGCGTTCGTCGACCAGTCGCCCGCGCGTTGCGGGATCGGTGCCGTGGTCGCGCATCTCCTCCTTGTTCCAGCCCACCCCCACCCCGAAGACCGCCCGGCCCCTCGAGACCAGGTCCAGGGAGGCCATCTGCTTCGCGGTGTGGATGGGGTCGCGCTGCGACACCAGCGCGATGCCGGTGCCGACCAGCAGACGTTCGGTGACCGTCGCGGCGGCGGTCAGCGCCACGAAGGGGTCGAGCGTGCGGTAGTAGACGCGCGGCAGGTCACCGCCGCCCGGGTACGGCGAGGTGCGCTCGGCGGGGATGTGACTGTGCTCGGCGACGAACAGCGAGTCGAACCCGCGCTCCTCGATTGCGCGTCCCAGCGGCGCGGGGGCGATCCCCTCGTCGGTGGGGAACGTGGCGATCCCGAACTTCACACCGCCCACCTTCCTTCGCTCCTCCCGGCAGCCGCGTCGCTGTTCGCCGCCACGCCGGGCCGCCTCACTTCCCGCCGGAGCCGGCCGACTCCAGTGCCTGGGTCAGCGCCTGGCCGAAGGCCTTGAGATCGTCCGGCTTGCGGCTGGTGATCAGGGTGTTCGGGCCCGCGTCGCAGACCTTGACCTCCTGGTCGACCCAAGTGCCGCCCGCGTTGCGGATGTCGGTCTTCAGACTCGGCCACGACGTGAGGGTGCGGCCCCTCACGACGTCCGCCTCGACCAGCGTCCACGGGCCGTGGCAGATCGCGGCGACCGGCTTGCCCGCGGTGAAGAACCCCTTCGTGAACGCCACCGCCTTCGCGTCGGTGCGCAGGAAGTCGGGGTTCGCCACACCGCCGGGCAGCACCAGCGCGTCGTAGTCGTCGGGGGAGACGGAGTCCACCGTGCGGTCCACCGGGAAGGTGTCGCCCTTGTCGAGGTGGTTGAACCCCTGGACCGTTCCGGAGTCCGTCGAGACCAGTTCCGGGGTGGCCCCGAAGTCCTTCACCTTCTGCCAGGGATCCGTCAGCTCGACCTGCTCGACCCCTTCGGGCGCCACGAGGAACGCGACCTTCATGGTGTTCACGACCTTCCGGATAGGAGCTTGTGGTCCGCGCCACGCGTACCCGGGCATACCGCGCCGAAACCGGTGCTCACCCGTCCGCCCGGGCCGGTCCCCGCGCCGTGCCGTCGGCTCCCCCAGATGCCGCCGGGCGCTGTTTCGAACGCCGCCACGCGGTTACCCGCAACGCAGGAGCGGCACAAACGTGACGACGGGCGGAACGGAGAGCCATGGCTGGCAAGGTTTCGGACTACATCCTGGAACGTCTGCGGGACTGGGGTGTCGACCACGTCTTCGCCTATCCCGGCGACGGCATCAACGGGCTGCTGGCCGCCTGGGGCCGAGCCGACGACAAACCGCGCTTCGTCCAGGCCCGGCACGAGGAGATGGCCGCCTTCGAAGCGGTCGGCTACGCAAAGTTCTCCGGTCGGCTCGGTGTGTGCGCCGCGACCTCGGGGCCGGGCGCGATCCACCTGCTCAACGGGCTGTACGACGCCAAGCTCGACCACGTGCCGGTGGTCGCCATCGTCGGGCAGACCAACCGCAGCGCGATGGGCGGCTCGTACCAGCAGGAGGTCGACCTCGCGTCGCTGTACAAGGACGTCGCGGGCGAGTTCTGCGAGACGGTCAACGTGCCCGAGCAGCTGCCCAACGTCCTCGACCGCGCCATCCGCACCGCGTACACACGGCGCACCGTCACCGCGGTCATCGTTCCGGCGGACGTGCAGGAACTGGATTACTCCCCGCCCACCCACGCCTTCAAGATGGTGCCCTCCAGCCTCGGCGTCTCCGAGTCGCTGCCGGTGCCGCGGGACGGCGACATCGACCGCGCCGCCGAGGTGCTCAACGCCGGGGAGAAGACGGCCATCCTGATCGGCCAGGGCGCCAAGGCCGCCGCCGCCGAGGTCCAGGAGGTCGCCGACCTGCTCGGCGCCGGCGTCGCCAAGGCCCTGCTGGGCAAGGACGTGCTGACCGACGACCTGCCGTACGTGACCGGTTCGATCGGACTGCTCGGCACCCGCCCGTCGTACGAGATGATGCGCGACTGCGACACCCTGCTGGTCATCGGGTCCAGCTTCCCCTACACGCAGTTCCTGCCGGAGTTCGGGCAGGCGCGCGCCGTGCAGATCGACGTCGACCCCGGCATGGTCGGCCTGCGCTACCCGTTCGAGGTCAACCTCGTCGGCGACTCCCGCGAGACGCTGCGCAAGCTGCTGCCGAGGCTGAAGAAGAACAAGAACCACAAGTGGCGCAAGACCATCGAGTCCAACGTCGCGCGCTGGCGCGAGGTGATGGAGCGCAGGGCCGCCGTCGAGGCCGACCCCCTCAACCCGGAGTACGTCGTGGCGGCTCTCGACGAGCAGGTGCCGCACGACGCCATCGTGAGCGCGGACTCCGGCTCCGCCGCCAACTGGTACGCCCGCCACCTGCGGATGCGCGGCAGCATGCGCGGTTCGCTGTCGGGGACGCTGGCCACGATGGGGCCCGGCGTGCCGTACGCCATCGGCGCCAAGTTCGCGCACCCCGACCGCCCGGCGATCGCCCTGGTCGGTGACGGCGCGATGCAGATGAACGGGCTGGCCGAACTGATCACCGCGGCCAAGTACTGGCGCGACTGGAGCGATCCGCGCCTGGTGGTCGCCGTCTTCAACAACCAGGACCTCAACCAGGTGACCTGGGAGATGCGGGCGATGTCCGGCGCACCGCAGTTCGTCGAGTCGCAGGCCATCCCCGACGTGCGCTACGCCGACGTCGCGGTCTCCTTCGGCCTGCTGGGCAGCCGGGTGGAGGAGCGCGGCCGGGTCGCGGACGCCTGGCGGGCCGCGCTCGCCGCCGACCGGCCGTACGTCATCGACTTCCGCACCGACCCGGCCGTGCCCCCCATCCCGCCGCACGCCACCCTGGACCAGATCGAGGCAGCGACCGCCGCCATCGTGCAGGGCGACCCGGACCGCGCCTCCATGATCCGGCAGGGCTTCAAGGCGAAGGTCCAGGAGTTCCTGCCCGGCGGCTCGAAGTCCGAGAAGGAATGAGAGGGCCCGCATGACGGCGTACGGATACTTCCTGTCCTGCGAGGAGTTCACCCCCGCCCAACTCCTGGACCAGGCACGGATGGCGGAGCAGGCCGGCTTCGAGGCGCTGGCCATCTCCGACCACTACCACCCGTGGAACGGCGAGCAGGGCCAGAGCGCTTTCGTGTGGTCGATGATCGGCGCCCTGTCGCAGGTCAGCTCCCTTCCGGTGACCACGTTCGTCACCTGCCCCACGGTGCGCACCCACCCGGCGGTGGTCGCGCAGGCCGTCGCGACCTCCGGGGTGATCGCCGGCGGCCGCTTCCGCTTCGGTGTCGGCACCGGAGAGGCGCTCAACGAGCACATCCTGGGCGGTCCGTGGCCCGAGGCGACCGTGCGCACCGAGATGCTGGAGGAGGCGCTCGGGGTGATCCGGCGGCTGCTGACCGGTGAGGAGGTCTCGCACCACGGCACCCACTACACGGTGCAGAACGCCCGCCTGTACACGTTGCCCGACGAACCGGTGCCCATCTACGTGTCCGGCTTCGGGCCGCAGGCCGCCGCACTCGCCGGGCGCATCGGCGACGGCTTCGTGACGATGATGCCCGACGAGTCGCTGGTGGAGCAGTACCGCAAGTCCGGCGGCGCGGGCAACCCGGTCCTCGGCGGCGTCAAGGTGTGCTGGGGCACCGACCGCGCCGAGGCGGTCCGCACCGCGCACCGGCTGTGGCCCAACGAGCAACTGCCCGGGGAACTGGCCCAGATCCTGCCCACGCCACGCCACTTCGAGCAGGCGAGCACGCTGGTCACCGAGGAGATGGTCGCGGACGCCGTCACGTGCGGCGACGACGTGGACGCCCACGTGGCCACCGTGCGGGCGTACGCCGAAGCGGGCTTCGACGAGGTGTACGTCAACCAGATCGGACCGCGGCAGCAGGGCTTCTTCGACTTCTACCGCACCCGGGTGCTGCCGGCCCTGCGCGAGGGCTGACCGACGGCAGCCGTGGTCACCCGACCGACCCCATGAGGCGGCCCCGCGAGCGAGACGCTCGCGGGGCCGCCTCATGGGGTCGCCTTCCTATCCCGGTTCCGTGCCCTCCACGAAGACCCGCACGCTCTCCAGCTTCGGGTCGGTCGCGTCCGGCACCACCATCCCGGCCTCCACACCGCCGCGCAGGTAGTCCACCACCGCCGCGTTCAGCCGCTCACCGGGCAGGGCGGCGGGGATGCCCGGCGGGTACGGGGTCAGCATCTCGGCGACGACGCGTCCGGCCGCCTCCTTCACCGGCACCTGCTCGGTCCGGCCGAAGAACGCGTCGCGCGGCAGCACCACCTGCTCCAGCCGCAGCTCCCGCGGCGAGGGGACGTCGACACGCACGGACGGCTCCAGATGGTGGGCCTGGCTGGAGACGTCGTCCAGGGCGACCAGCAGCAGGTCCGCGGTGTGCGGGTCGTCGGCATGGGTGAACTGGGCGCTGACCCGGCGGTGGTCCGACAAGTGGGTGTTGACGTGCCGGTGCTCACGCAGCCAGTCCGCGACCCGGTAGCCGGTGGTGCCGAGCCCGGAGACGTCGATGACCACCTGGAGCGGGTCCAGCTGCGCCGCGCGGTCCGGGCCGAGGAACTCGGGGCCGTTGACGTGCAGCCCCTCCAGCTCCTCCACCCGCTCCCGCACCGACCCCGCCAGCCGGATCGCCGCGTCCAGCAGCTCGTGGCCCTGCTCGACCATCTGGCGGCGCCAGCCGTCCATCCCCGCGTACAGCAGCACCGACGGGCTCGTGGTGCCCAGCAGGTCCTCCCGCGACTCGAGCACCGCGGGATCCACCAGGTCGCCCTGGAGGTGGAAGACCGAGCCCTGCTCCAGGCCCGAGCCCATCTTGTGCACCGACGTCACGCACACGTCCGCGCCGACGCTCATCGCCCACGCGGGCAGGTCGGGGTGGAACGGCAGGTGGGCGCCCCAGGCCTCGTCCACGATCAGCGGGCGCCCGCGCCGGTGACAGACCTCGGCGATCGCCGCCATGTCCGCGCACGTTCCGTACGGGGTGGGACTCGTCACCAGCGCGCCCCGGGCGTCCGGGTGCTCGGCGAAGGCCGCCTCGTACGCCTCGGGGCCGGGCGGATGGCTCAGGCCCCGTTCCTCGTCGAACCTCGGTTCCACCCAGATGGGCCTCACCCCCGAGAGGATCAGACCGGACACCACCGACTTGTGGGCATCCCGGCTGACCAGCAGCTTCTCATGCGGACCCGCCACCGCCAGCATGGCGCTCTTGACCGACAGAGAGCTGCCGCAGGTGGAGAAGAACGTGTGCCGCGCGCCCACCGCGTCCGCCATCAGCTCCTGGGCGCGCTCCAGCACCCCCGCGGAGGACATCCGGTCGTCCAGCCCGGCGATGGCCAGCACGTCCGAGGCGAACACGCCCTCGCCCAGCACCGCCCGCACCCGCGGATCGGCACCGCGGCCCTGCTTGTGCCCCGGCGGCGTGAACGGTGTCTGACCCTCCCGGCGGTAGGCGTCGAGTGCTTCCAGTACGGGCGCTTGCGAGTGGTCCATGGTGCGCGGCTGCCCGCACCGCCGGGGCGGGAAACGGCACCCCGCGCCCGTGGCCCGCCCGCCCGACCTGCGCCGCGCGGGCGGCAGGGGTAAGCAGGACGGTGGCGGGTAGCCGCCGTGCGGCCGATGTCGCGAGCCAGGAGGGTCGGCATGGACATACGGAAACGGATCGAGTCGTGGCCGGTCTACCGCCAGCTCACCGGCGAGGACCGGCTCGGGCGCGGCGCCGCCGCCAAGTCACCGGTGAGCGCGCGGCTGACCCCCACACCCGTACCGCCGAGCGCGTCGTGCGCTCCATCTGCCCGTACTGCGCGGTCGGCTGCGGGCAGCAGGTCTACGTCAAGGACGAGCGGGTCGTGCAGATCGAGGGCGACCCGGACTCACCGGTCAGCAGGGGGAGGCTGTGCCCGAAGGGGTCGGCGACGCTGCAACTGACCACCGGCTCCTCCCGGCTGCACGAGGTGCTCTACCGGGCGCCGTACGCCACCGACTGGCAGCGGCTCGACCTGGAGACGGCCATGGACATGGTCGCCGACCGGGTCGTCGCCACCCGCCGGGAGACCTGGCACTGGGAGCACGAGGGCCTGCGCACCGCGCGCACCCTCGGCATCGCCAGCCTCGGCGGCGCCACGCTGGACAACGAGGAGAACTACCTCATCAAGAAGCTGCTGACCGGCCTCGGCGTCGTCCAGGTGGAGAACCAGGCGCGGGTCTGCCACAGCTCCACCGTCGCCGGACTCGGCACGTCGTTCGGGCGGGGCGGCGCCACCACGTTCATGCAGGACCTCCAGCACTCCGACTGCCTGGTCATCCAGGGCTCAAACTACGCCGAGGCGCACCCGGTGGGCTTCCAGTGGGTGATGGAGGCCAAGGCGCGCGGCGAGACCGTCATCCACGTCGACCCGCGCTTCACCCGCACCAGCGCGCTCGCCGACCTGCACGTGCCGATCCGCGCCGGCACCGACATCGCCTTCCTCGGCGGGATCATCAACCACGTCCTGACCGAGGGCAAGGACTTCCGCGAGTACGTGCTCGCGTACACCAACGCCGCCACGCTGGTGTCCGAGGACTTCGAGGACACCGAGGACCTGGACGGCGTCTTCTCCGGGCTCGACGAGTCGGAACGCCACTACGACACCAAGACCTGGCAGTACCAGGGCTCCGAGGTCCAGGCCGCCTCAGGCGAACGCGACCAGCTCTACGACGAGTTGAGCGATCGCGGCTCGATGGGAGCGGTGCGCTCGGCGGGTGGGGGCGAGGCGCACGGTTCGGGTGGTGCCTCCGCCAACCCCGCCCCGGACCGCGACGAGACGCTCACCCACCCGCGCTGCGTCTACCAGGTCCTCAAACGCCACTACGCCCGCTACACACCCGAGATGGTCGAGCGGATCTGCGGCGTGCCGAAGGAGACGCTCCTGCGGGTCTGCGACGAACTGACGAGCAACTCCGGGCGCGAGCGCACCTCGGCGTTCGTCTACGCGGTCGGCTGGACGCAGCACACCGTGGGCTCGCAGTACATCCGCGCCGCCGGCGTGCTGCAACTGCTGCTCGGCAACATCGGCCGCCCCGGAGGCGGCATGCAGGCGCTGCGCGGTCACGCGAGCATCCAGGGCTCCAGCGACATCCCCACGCTGTTCAACCTGCTGCCCGGCTACATTCCCATGCCGCACGCCCACGCCCACGAGGACCTGGACGCGTTCATCGACGCCAGCCGCACCGCCAAGGGCTACTGGGGCGACATGCGCCGCTACGTCGTGAGCCTGCTGAAGGCCTACTACGGCGACGCGGCGACGGCGGACAACGACTACTGCTTCGGCCACCTGCCCCGGCTCACCGGCTCGCACAGCACCTACGACACCGTCCTCGCCCAGCTCGACGGCGTCTGCAAGGGCTACTTCCTGATGGGGGAGAACCCCGCGGTCGGCTCGGCCAACACCCGGCTGCAACGGCTGGGCATGGCCCACCTCGACTGGCTGGTCGTCCGCGACTTCTCCCTCATCGAGTCGGCGACCTGGTGGAAGGACGGCCCCGAGATCGAGTCGGGCGAACTGCGCACCGAGGACATCGGCACCGAGGTGTTCTTCTTCCCGGCCGCCTCCCACACCGAGAAGAACGGCTCGTTCACCAACACCAACCGCTGGCTCCAGTGGCACTACGCGGCCGTGGAGCCGGACGGCGACGCACGCAGCGACCTGTGGTTCATGTACCACCTCGGGCGCAGGATCAAGGAGCGGCTGGCAGGGTCCACCGACCCGATGGACCGGCCGGTGCTCGACCTCACCTGGGACTACCCGGTGGAAGGACCGCTGCGGGAGCCGGTGGCCGAGGCGGTGCTCGCCGGGGTCAACGGCCGCGGCCCGGACGGTGCTCCGCTGAGCGCCTACACCGAACTGAGGGACGACGGCTCGACCTCCTGCGGCTGCTGGATCTACTGCGGCGTCTACGCGGACGGCGTCAACCAGGCGGCGCGCAGGAAGCCGCACACCGAACAGGACTGGGTGGCCGCCGAATGGGCCTGGGCCTGGCCCGCCAACCGCCGCGTCCTGTACAACCGCGCCTCCGCCGCGCCGGACGGCACCCCGTGGAGCGAACGCAAGGCCTACCTGCGCTGGGACGCCGAGGCGGGCCGCTGGACGGGACCCGACGTGCCCGACTTCGTGCCCGACCGCCCGCCCGGCTACGTGCCGCCAAAGGACGCGGAAGGACCCGACGCGCTGCGCGGCGACGACCCGTTCATCATGCAGGCCGACGGCAAGGGCTGGCTGTACGCGCCGGCCGGACTGGCCGACGGCCCCATGCCGACGCACTACGAACCGCAGGACTCCCCGTTCCCCAACGCCCTCTACCCCGGGCAGAACCGCTCCCCGGTGCGGCAGCTGCACCCGAGGTCCGGCAACGCCCACCACCCCAGCGGCGACGAGGCGGGCGCGGGCGTCTACCCGTACGTCGTCACCACCCACCGGTTCACCGAGCACTTCACGGCGGGCGGCATGACTCGCTGGCAGCCGTACCTGGCCGAGCTGCAACCGGAGATGTTCTGCGAGGTCTCGCCCCAACTCGCCGCGGAACGCGGCCTGGAGCACACCGGCTGGGCGACCGTCATCACCGCCCGCAACGCGATCGAGGCCCGGGTGCTGGTCACCGACCGCATCACCCCGCTGACCGTGCACGGCCGCACCGTCCACCAGATCGGCCTGCCGTTCCACTGGGGGCCCAACGGCACCACCACCGGCGACGCCGCCAACGAACTGGTCGCCATCGCGCAGGACCCCGACTCCCGCATCCAGGAGGACAAGGCGTTCACCGCGGACATCCGCCCGGGCCGCCGCCCCAGGGGACCGGACCTGCCCCGGCTCGTCGCCGAGTACCGCCGCAGGGCGGGCATCACCGAACACACCGGAACGGAGGTCCGCCCGTGACCCACGACGACGTCCTCGGCCGCCTGCTGTCCGGGCCCGAGCCCGACCCCGCGGGCGACGCCGGCTACGGCGAACACCCGCCGCGCATGGGGTTCTTCACCGACACCTCGGTGTGCATCGGGTGCAAGGCGTGCGAGGTGGCCTGCAAGGAGTGGAACGCCGTGCCCGAGGACGGCCAGGCGCTCACCGGCATGTCCTACGACAACACCGGGGCGCTCGGCGCCTCCACCTGGCGGCACGTGGCCTTCATCGAGCAGTCCGCACCCCGCCCGGTGCCGCACCCGCAGGGCGAGGCGCCCACCGCCGAGGGCGGTTCGCCGCCCGCACCGGACGGGCGCACCGAACTGCGGTGGCTGATGTCATCGGACGTCTGCGAGCACTGCACCCACGCCGCGTGCCTGGACGTGTGCCCGACCGGCTCCCTCTTCCGCACCGAGTTCGGCACGGTCGTGGTCCAGGAGGACATCTGCAACGGCTGCGGCTACTGCGTACCCGCCTGCCCGTACGGCGTGATCGAGAAGCGCGAGAGCGACGGGCGCGTCTTCAAGTGCACGCTGTGCTACGACCGGTTGGGTGCCGGGCAGGAACCGGCGTGCGCCAAGGCGTGCCCCACCGACTCCATCCAGTTCGGGCCGCTGGACGAACTGCGGGAGCGGGCGGCGCTGCGCGTCGACCAGTTGCACGAGGCGGGCGTGGCGGACGCCAGGCTCTACGGGCACGATCCCGAGGACGGTGTGGGCGGCGACGGGGCGTTCTTCCTGCTGCTGGACGAGCCCGAGGTCTACGGGCTGCCGCCGGACCCGGTGGTGACGACGCGGGACCTGCCCGCGATGTGGAAGCACGCGGGCGGCGCGGCGCTGTCGCTGCTCGGCGGGTTCGCGCTCGCCTTCGCCGCCTGCGCCGGGCCGTGGCGGAAGGCGGGACGATGAGCGAGCGCGACGGGACGAGGGAAGAACGGCCGCGCCGCGGGCGGCGAGGCGGCCGCCGGGGCGAGCGATCCATGGTCCCGGAGGCGGAGTTCACCTCGTACTACGGGCGGCCGGTGATCAAACCGCCGTCCTGGCAACCCCGCGACATCGCGGGGTACTTCTTCCTCGGCGGTCTCGCGGGCGCCGGTTCGGTGCTGGCCGCCGGAGCCGACCTGACGGGACGCCGGGTAACCGCCCGGGCGATGAAGGTCTCCTCGCTCGCCTCCATCTCCCTGTCCACCGCCGCGCTCATCCACGACCTGGGACGGCCCGGCCGGTTCGCCAACATGCTGCGGGTCTTCAAGCCCACCTCGCCGATGAGCATGGGCTCGTGGCTGCTGGCCTGCTACGGGCCGGCCGCCGGAGCGGCGGCGGTGCTGGCGACCACGGGACGGCTGCCCCGGGTGAACGCCGCGGCGACCGCGGGCGCGGCGCTGCTGGGGCCTGGCGTGGCCGCGTACACCGCCGTGCTCGCCGCCGACACCGCCGTGCCCGCCTGGCACGACGCCTACCGCGAACTGCCCTACCTGTTCACCGCGTCGGCGACCGCGGCCGCCGCCGGGATGGCGCTGCTGGTGGGCCCGGTCGCGGAGAACGGCCCGGCGCGCGCCGCTGCGGCGCTCGGGGCGGGCGCGGAGTTCGCGGTGACCCGGGCGATGGAACGCCGGTTGGGCATGGTCGCCCCGGTCTACAAGGAAGGACGGGCGGGACGGCTGATGAAGGCGGCGAGCCTGCTGACGGTGGGCGGCGCGCTGGGCGCCGTGACGCTCGGTCGCCGCGGGCGGGTGGCCGCCGGGGTCAGCGGGCTGGCGCTGCTCGCGGGGTCGGCCTGCACCCGCTTCGGCGTCTTCCACGCCGGCGACGCCTCGGCCCGCGACCCCAAGTACACGGTGGTCCCGCAGCGCGGACGGCTCGCCGCGCGCGCCTGATCCGCGTTCGCCGTGCCCAACGGGCTGCGCCCGCATGCCCGTTGGCGGCCGGGGTAGGCGAAGCCGCGTGACCGAAGCCCCAACCACCTACGGAGGCGACCACGATGGGCATCGGAGGATGCATCGGCCTGATCGGTCTGGGGGCGATACTGACATTCGCCGTCGACCTGCACGTCAAGGGTGTCAACGTGGCCCTGGCGGGCCTGATCATGATCGCGGTGGGCATCATCGGCCTCGCGGTCTACGTCAGCATCTTCAAGCGTCGCAGGATGCAGCCGCCCAGCCCGGCGGCCCCGGTCGTCGACGTCGAGGAGCACCGCTACTGAGCCATCGCCACTGAGCGACCGCAGGAACGACGAAAGGCGCGAGGGGCACCGCTACCGGTCGGCGCGGCTGCCCCGCCCCGAGAACCGCCCGCCGAGCACGTCGGCCATGGCGACCAGCAGCGCCACCACCACGAACGCGGTGGCCACCAGCACACCGAGCTGGAAGGCGCCCGACCAGTCCGTGGGATGCGCCGAGACCCGGGCGAAGAACACCGAGCCGACCGCCGCGATCCCCACCGCCGACCCGATCCGCTGCGCCGTCTGGAGCATCCCGCCGGCGCTGCCCGCCCGTCGCACGGGGACCTCGCCCAAAGTGAGCGTCTGGTTGGGAGAGATCACCAGACCGCTGCCGAGCCCGGCGAACAGCAGGGGCGCGGCCGTCTCCCATCCCACGTTCCGCCCAGACGCCACGTGCACCGCGACCGTCGCGCCGACCAGGCCGACGACCACCATCAGCAGCCCGGCGGCCACCAGCGGCCTGCCGAACCGGTGCACCACCCGGCCGCCGACCGCCGCCGCCGCGCCCGACCCCAGGGCGAACGGCGTGATCGCCAGTCCCGCGTCGAGCGCGGTGTAGCGCAGTCCGCTCTGCAGGTAGAGCGTGAAGATGAAGAAGATGGCGGTGAACCCGGCGAAGTACAGCAGCGACAGCAGCGTTCCCAGCGAGAACGAGCGGGCCCGGAACAGGCTCATGTTGACCACCGGTTCCCCGCGCCGGGCGTAGCGCAGCTCCCAGCCCACGAACGCGGCCAGCAGCACCACCGCCACCAGCACCAGCCACCACTTGGCGGGGCTGTGCCACTGCTGCTCCTGGACGAAGGGCAACAGCAACGACACGGTGCCCGCGCCCAGCAGGCAGACGCCCAGCGGGTCGAACCGGCCGCGCCGCGAGCCCCTGCCCTTCTCAGGGGTCCCGCTCCGCTCCGCGTTCCCCGGCGCGCTCCCGTCCGGTGCCGCCGGTGCGGGCAGCAGCCGGTAGGCCACCGGCAGCGCGACCGCACCGATCGGCAGGTTGACGTAGAAGACCCAGCGCCAGCCCTCCGTGACGCCGAACGCCTGGATCAGCAGGCCGCCCAGCAGCGGGCCGACGGCGGTCGATATGCCGATCGTCGCGCCGAGTAGCCCGAAGGCCTTGCCGCGCTCCGCGCCCCGGAACAGCTGCTGGATGAAGCCGGAGACCTGCGGGACCAGGATGCCGCCCGCCATGCCCTGCGCCAGCCGGGCCAGCACCAGCCACTCCTGGCTTTGCGCGGCGCCCGCGAGCGCGCTGGTCGCCGTGAACAGCGCCAGTCCGGCCATGAAGACCGCGCGGCGGCTGCGGGCGTCCCCGAGGCGTCCGGCCGGTACCAGGGCGAGACCGAAGGTGAGAGCGTACCCGGACAGCACCCATTGCAGCGCGCTGTCCGAGGTGTGCAGCCCGACCTTGATCGTGGGCAGGGCGACGTTGACGATGCTCACGTCCAGGAGCGTCATGAACCCCGCGACCAGGCAGACCGCCAGCGCGGACCAGCGATGGTCGCGTCCTGGCGCCTCGCGGCCGGAGCCGGTGGCGGGTGCGGTGGTACCGGGTGCGGTGTCGCGTGCTGTCACGTTGCGGGCCCTTCGGCGTCGTGCGTGCCGCCCGCCTGCGCGGCGGCCCGCGCCCTTCTCGCGCGGTCACCTCACGGGTGCCCCGCCGGGCGGTGGTGATTCACGGCGCCGGACGCCGGGGTCAGGCCACCCCGCGTGGCCGGAACTGGATGCTGACGCGCGGTCCCACCGACTGCGCGGTCTTGGGCACCGCGTGGTCCCAGGTGCGCTGGCAGGAGCCGCCCATGACGATCAGGTCGCCGTGGCCCAGCCGCTGCCTGACGGTGGCGGCGCCGCCGTCCCTGGGCCGCAGCGCCAGGGTGCGCGGCTCGCCCACCGACACGATGGCGACCATGGTGTCGTGCCGGGCGCCGCGCCCGATGCGGTCGCCGTGCCAGGCGACGCTGTCGCGGCCGTCCCGGTAGTAGCACAGGCCGGCCGTGCGGAAGGGTTCGCCCAGCTCGTCCGCGTAGTGCTCACTGAGCGCCCGGCGGGCCTCGTCGAGCACGGGGTGCGGCAGCGCGTCGTCCTCGCCGTAGTGCGCCAGCAGCCGGGGGACGTCGACCCGCCGCTCGTACATCTGCCGTCGTTCGGCGTGCCAGGGCACAGCCGATGCCAGCACCTCGAAAAGCTGGTCCGCGCCGGTCAGCCAGCCGGGCAGCAGGTCGATCCAGGCGCCGTGCGACAGCGGCGTGCGGGCCAGGCCGTCCAGCGGACGCAGGCCGATCTCCTCGGTGGCGCCGAAGAGCGAGCCTTGGAACGGGACGGACATGCGGCCAGTCTAAGTTGAGTCGAACGCATGAGCGAACATATCCGGGATCGGCGTGTGCGCCCGGTCCCCGTCAAGGGCCGCGTGCGGTCAGTCCTCGCCGAGGATGATGTGCGACTCGCGGTCGTCGTCGGCCTCGGACAGCCGGGACCAGTCGACGGCCGGGATCCCGGCGATCTTCGTGCGCGACCGGTGCGCCTGGTCCGGCTCCGCGTCGTCGGTGTCCCGGTGTCCCGCCGGATTCCTCTGCATCGCGTTCTCCTTCGTCGTCCGCGCCCGTCGCCCGGCATGCCGCCGTGGAAGTGAGCACCCCTCACCATGGCACCGCACGCGCGTGGACGCTCGCGAAACGGGCCACCCGGGCGAAGTGGCACTCAATGCCCTAACAGGACACTCGATGCCGCAGGAGGACATGCCGGGGTTGGAGCGCGCGGCGCGGGTACCCGGGTCGCAGCAGCACGCCGGGCGGTTCCGGAACGGCCGGGCCCCAAGGACGTCAGGAGGCCACCGATGACACCGTTCGGATCCAACGGGGACGGCTCGCCGCTGCGCGGGCACACCGCGCTGGTCACCGGCTCCTCCCGGGGTCTCGGCCTGCTCGTCGCCCGCGAACTGGCCGACCGGGGCTGCCGGGTGATGCTCTGCGCCCGGGGCGAGCGGCAACTCGCCGCGGCGGAGGCGGCCCTGCGGGCCCGGGGCTCGGACGTCGCCTCGCTCGCCTGCGACGTGACCGCCCCCGAGACCCCGCGGCGGCTGCTGGACGCGGTGGCCGAGCGCTTCGGCGACCTCGACGTGCTGGTCAACAACGCGGGCGTGATCCAGGTCGGCGCGATGGAGGCGATGGGGGAGCGGCAGTACCGGGAGGCCATGGAGACCATGTTCTTCGCACCGCTGCGGCTGACCCTGGCCGCGCTGCCGGGGCTGCGCACGCGCCCTGGCGCCCGCGTCGTCAACATCGGCTCCATCGGCGGTCGGATCGCCCCGCCGCACCTGCTGCCGTACGCCGCCGCCAAGTTCGCCGTCACCGGGTGGTCGGAGGGGCTGCGCGCGGAACTGGCGGCGCAGGGGATCAGCGTGACCACCGTCCTGCCGGGACTGATGCGCACCGGTTCGCACACCGCCGCGCTCTTCCACGGTGACGCCGCGCACGAGTACGCGTGGTTCGCGCCGGGCGCGTCGCTGCCGCTGGTGTCGATGAACGCCGAACGCGCCGCGCGCGCCATCGTCCGCGCCGCCGAGCGCCGCAGGACCGAGCTGGTGCTGACCCCGCTGGCCAAGACCGCCGTACGGGCGCACGGGATCGCCCCGGCGACGACGACGCGGCTGATGTCGGTCGCGGCACGGATGCTGCCGGGGGCCGGGACGGACGCGGAACGCGAAGGGGTGACCGGCGCCGGGGCGCGTCAACGGCTCGGCTCCAGGGTCGTCGACAGGCTGACCACCCTGGGTGACCGGGCGGCTGACCACTTCAACCAGCGCTCCCACCCGGGATGACGGCCCGCGCCCGGCGGACCGCCCCGCCGTCGGCCGCCTCAGCCGCGCCCGCGGCGCCGCACGAGCCCGGTGACCAGCCCTGCCACCCCCGCCGCGGCGGACGCCACGACCGCTCCGCGGTGGTGGGAGAACCACAGCTGCGGCGCCCTGCCGTGCGCGCGGTCGTCGAAGGTGCCGTGCGCGCCGTGGTCGGAGCCCGGCTCGTCGTCCACCGGGCGCCACAGGTTGGCAGGGCGCGAGGCCGGCTGCTCGTCCCCGGTCTGCTGGGAGCTGAAGCCGGTGCGCGCCAGGTAGCGGTCGAGCAGCGCCGGGGCCACCTTGTTGCCCAGGATGGTGGCCGCCGTGGACGCGCCGACCCAGTACTCCTTGCGGCGCGGGTGGCAGGCCGCGTACACCACGCCGCGCGCCGCCACCTCGGGCTCGTAGATCGGCGGCACCGGCTGCGGGTGGCGGCGCAGCCGGGACAGCACCCAGGAGAACTGCGGTGTGTTGACGGCGGGCATCTGCACCACCGTGATGCTGACCCGGCTGCCGGAGTGCAGCAGCTCGGTGCGCACCGACTCGGTGAAGCCGTTCACCGCGTGCTTGGCGCCGCAGTACGCCGACTGGAGCGGGATCGAGCGGTAGCCCAGCGCGGAGCCCACCTGGACGATCGTGCCGCGATTGCGCGGCAGCATCCTGGCCAGCGCGGTCCGCGTGCCGTTGACGAAACCCAGATAGGTGACCTCGGTGACTCGCCGGAACTCCTCAGGACCGATCTGGTCGAACGGCGCGAAGACGGAGGTGAAGGCCACGTTGACCCACACGTCGATCGGCCCGAACGCCCCCTCGACCCGGCGCGCCGCCTCCTCGACCTGCCCGGGGTCCGACACGTCCGTGGGGACCGCGAGCGCCTTCCCCCCGTTCGACTCGACGTCGGCCGCCGCCGCGTCCAGCCCGGCCCGCCCCCGGGCCAGCAGCCCGACGTTGGCGCCCCTGGCCGCGAACAGGCGCGCGCAGGCCCGGCCGATCCCCGCGCTCGCCCCGGTGATGACGACGGTCTCGTTCACGATCCACCTCCGGTCCCGGTCCACCACCGCGTGCGGCGTCCGAACAGCCGCGTACCCCTGAACCGGACGGTCAATCGGGCCGCCACCCGAAGGACGACCGGTGTAGGGCGGCGCCTCGCGGGCACTCGGGCCGGTGAGGAACGGAGGCGAGGATGGGCGAGGGCGTACGGGCGACCCGCCGGGACGCGTGGGACTCGCGCCGCAGGTCAGGGCGGCTCGAGGCGGCACTACGGGCCCGGGTGGACGGCGAGGTGCGGTTCGACGCGGGCAGCAGGGGCGCGTACTCCACCGACGGTTCCAACTACCGGCAGGTGCCGATCGCGGTGGTCGTCCCCCGCACGGTGGACGCCGGAGCCGAGGCGCTGGCGGTGTGCGCGGAACACGGCGCGCCGGTGCTCTCGCGGGGCGGCGGCACCAGCCTGGGTGGCCAGTGCACCAACCGGGCCGTGGTCGTCGACTGGACGAAATACTGCAACCGGCTGGTGAGCGTGGACCCCGACGCGCGCACCTGCGTGGTCGAGCCCGGCATCGCGCTGGACGACCTCAACCGCCAACTGGCGCCGTACGGGCTGAAGTTCGGGCCGAAGCCGTCCACCCACAGCCACTGCGCGCTGGGCGGCATGATCGGCAACAACTCCTGCGGCGCGTCCGCTCAGGCGTACGGCAAGACCGCCGACAACGTCGCACGGCTGGAGGTCGTCACCTACGACGGCACGCGCTGCTGGGCCGGCCCCACCAGCGACGAGGAGTACCGCGCGATCCTCGCCGAGGGCGGGCGCCGCGCCGAGCTGTACCGGGGTATGAAGGACATCGTCGACCGCCACCTGGCCGACATCCGTACGGGCTACCCGCGCATCCCGCGCCGGGTCTCCGGCTACAACCTCGACTCGCTGCTGCCGGAGAACGGCTTCGACGTGGCCGCCGCCCTCACCGGCAGCGAAGGCACCCTGGTGGCCGTACTGCACGCCGAGCTGAAGCTGGTGCCGGTCCCGGCCGCCGAGTCACTGGTCGTGCTGGGTTACCCCGACATCTGCGCCGCCGCCGACGACGTGCCACGCCTGCTGGAGCACTCCAGCCCCACCCAGCTGGAGGCGATCGACGGCCGGATGGCGCAGCTGATGCGCGAGGAGCACGCCTACCTGGAGTCGCTGGAGCGCTTCCCGGCGGGCGACAGCTGGCTGCTGGTGCAGTTCACCGGCGACTCCACCGAGGAGGCCGACGCGCATGCCACCGCGCTGCTGAAGGCCATCGGCCGCTCGACGGACGACGACTCCGTGGCGCTTTCCGACGACCCCGGGCGCGAGCAGGAGATGCTCAAGGCCCGCGAGGCCGGACTCGGCGTCACGGCGCGGCCCCCGGACGGGCGCGAGACCTGGGAGGGCTGGGAGGACTCCGCTGTCCCGCCGGAGCGGCTCGGCGACTACCTGCGCGACCTCAAGGACCTCTTCACCGAGTTCGGCTACGACCTCGCCTCCCTCTACGGGCACTTCGGCCAGGGCTGTGTCCACACCCGCATTCCCTTCGACCTGCGCACCGCCGACGGCGTCGCCAACTTCCGCCGCTTCCTGGAACGCGCGGCCGACCTCGTCGCGTCCTACGGCGGCTCGCTGTCCGGCGAGCACGGCGACGGGCAGGCCAGGGGGGCGCTGCTGGAGCGCATGCTCGGCCGCCCGCTGGTCGAGGCGTTCGGCGAACTGAAGGCCCTGTTCGACCCGGACAACCGGATGAACCCCGGCAAGGTCGTGCACCCGCACGGCGTCACGGACGACCTGCGGCTGGGCGCGCGGTGGCGCCCCAAGTCCCTTGCCACGCGCTTCGGTTACCCCGACGACGAGCACAGCTTCACCCGCGCGGTGATGCGCTGCGTGGGCATCGGCAACTGCCGCTCCCAGGAGGGCGGCGTGATGTGCCCGTCCTACCGCGCCACCCGCGAGGAGGAGCACTCCACCCGGGGCCGCTCCCGGCTGCTGTTCGAGATGCTGGACGGCCACCCGGACTCCGCGATCGACGACGGCTGGCGCTCCACCGAGGTGCGCGACGCGCTCGATCTGTGCCTGGCCTGCAAGGGCTGCAAGTCCGACTGCCCGGTCGGGGTCGACATGGCCACCTACAAGGCCGAGTTCCTCTCGCACCACTACGCGGGCCGGCTGCGTCCCGCCGCGCACTACGCGCTGGGCTGGCTGCCGCTGTGGGCCCGGCTCTCGCGCGCCGCGCCCCGGCTGGTCAACGCGGCGCTGCGGGCGCCGGGCGTCGCGGCCGTCGGCAAACGACTGGCCGGGGTGGCGGCCGAACGCGAGGCGCCGCTGTTCGCCGAACGCTCCTTCCTCCAGTGGTGGCGGGACGAGGGCCGCGACCAGGGATTGGTCGGGCAGCCCGGCGACCCGCGCGCCGTCGTGCTGTGGCCCGACACCTTCAGCACCTACTTCCACCCGGACGTCGCGCGGGCGGCCGTACGCGTCCTGCGGGACGCGGGATTCCACGTCGCGGTGCCGGACGAGCCGGTGTGCTGCGGCCTGACCTGGATCTCCACCGGCCAACTCGGCACCGCCGAGCGGACGTTGCGCAAGACGATGGACGTGCTGCGGCCATGGCTGGAGGCGGGCGTGCCCATCGTCGGCCTGGAGCCGTCGTGCACCGCCGTCTTCCGGGCCGACGCGCCCGAGCTGATGCCCGAGGACCAGGACGTCGCCCGCGCCGCGGAGCAGTTCATGACGCTCTCCGAAGTCCTGCTCAACCACGCGCCCGACGACTGGACGCCGCCGCGGCTGACCCGCGCCGCCACCGTGCAGACCCACTGCCACCAGCACGCCGTGCTGAAGTTCGACGCCGACGCGGAGCTGATGCGGCGCGCCGGACTGGACGCCACCGTGCTCGACGAGGGCTGCTGCGGTCTCGCCGGCAACTTCGGGTTCGAACGCGGGCACCACGAACTGTCCATGGACATCGGGGAGTTGGGGGTACTGCCTGCGGTGCGCGAGACCGCGCCGTCCGCCCTGGTGATCGCCGACGGCTTCAGCTGCCGCACCCAGATCGAGCAGGGCGACACCGGCCGGCGTGCCGTCCACCTCGCCGAGGCGCTCGCCATGGGCCTCGACCAGGACCCCGCACCCGCCGACCATCCCGAGAAGCTGACCGGGCGCCCGCAGGCCAGGCCGCTCGACGCCCGGCTGGTCACCGCCGCCACGGCCGTGGCGCTCGCCGCCGGATCGCTGGCGCTGGCCAGGGCCGCCCGCCGAGGGAGGCGCTAGATGGCCCGCGACAGCACGCCCCAGGTCACCGGGCTCGATGTCCGCGTCACCACCGTCCCCACCGACACGCCCGAGGCGGACGGCACGCTCGCCTGGGACTCCACGACCGTCGTCCTGGTGCGGGCCCACGGCGGCGGGCTGACCGGCATCGGCTGGACCTACGCCCCCGAGGCCGCCGCGGCCGTCGTGCGGGACCTGCTGGCAGGGGAGGTCGTGGGGCGCAGCGCGTGGGACGTACCGGGCGGCAACGAGGCGATGTGCCGTGCGGTGCGCAACGCGGGCCGCCCCGGCATCGCCTCCTGCGCGATCTCCGCGGTGGACATCGCGCTGTGGGACCTCAAGGCCAGGCTGCTCGACCTGCCGCTGACCGCGTTGCTGGGCGCCACGCGCGACGAGGTGCCGGTATACGGCAGCGGGGGCTTCACCACGTACCACGAGACCCGGATGGCGGCGCAGCTCGGCGACTGGGTGCACGGGCTGGGCATCGGCCGCGTCAAGATCAAGGTGGGGGAGGCCTGGGGCACCGCCGCCGACCGCGACCTGCGCCGCGTCCGCGAGGCCCGCGACGTGATCGGCCCGCACGCCGAGCTGTACGTGGACGCCAACGGCGCCTACAGCCGCAAGCAGGCCGTCCGCCTCGGGCACGCCTTCACCGAGAGCGGAGTGAGCTGGTTCGAGGAGCCGGTCTCCTCGGACGACCTGACGGGGCTGCGGGTGGTGCGCGACGCCCTGGCGTGCGACGTGGCGGCCGGCGAATACGGCTACGACCTGCCGTATTTCGCCCGCATGGCGGCATCCGGCGCGGTGGACTGCCTCCAGGCCGACGTCACCCGCTGCGGCGGCGTCACCCAGTGGCTGCGCGCCGCGGCGCTGGCCGCCGCGCACGGGCTGGAGATCTCCGGCCACTGCGCCCCGCACGCGCACGCCCATGTCGCCGCGAGCGTGCCGAACTTCCGCCACCTGGAGTGGTTCCACGACCACGTCCGCATCGAGTCGCTCCTTTTCGAGGGGGTGCTCGACCCGGGCGGCGGCGCGGTACGCCCCGGGGCGGACGGCGCCGCGGGCCACGGACTGACGCTGCGTCCCGACCTGACGCGCGCGTTTCCCTGAGCCCGCCGCGGGCACGCGAACCGTCCGGGCCGAGGCACGACGTGACCGGAAGACCGACACCGAGGAGGCAATCGATGACCGGCATTCCCGCCCTCGAAATGGACGCCCTGTGGGACGAGTTCCACACTGTGGTCAACATGACCTCCGCCGAACTGAGCGCCTGGCTGCGCACCGACACCTCCGGGGAGCGGACCGAACCGCTCCCCGAGGACCTGCGGTCCGAGCTGGGCGAGCGGGTCGTGGAGATCCTCGGCAAGCGCCGCACGGACCTGACCGACGCCGACGTGGCCACCATGTACGAGGTGGTGGACACCGTCCGGAGCGAGCGTGGCGACGGCGCCGAGCTGGAACCGCGCGCGGGCGACACGGCCTGGCGGCACCGGCTGATGAGCGTCGGCCACGACCCGCTGGCCTCCGAGCGGAAGGTGACCTGATCATGGCCAAGGCGACAGGGAGCGACCGGAAGACCGCGAAGGCGCTGCTGTCCGCCGAGGGCCGCACCTACGCCCAGGACGCCGGCATACGGCTGCGCGACACGCCCCAGCCGCTCTACCAGGTCCTCGTCATGGCGTGCCTGCTGAGCGCCCGCATCAAGGCCTCGGTCGCCATCGACTCGGCCCGCGCGCTGTTCGAGCACGGCATGCGCAGCCCGCGCGGAATGCGCGACGCGACGTGGCAGCAGCGGGTGGACGCCCTCGGTGAGGGCCACTACCGGCGCTACGACGAGCGCACCGCGACCCAGCTGGGCGAAGGCGCGCAGCTCGTCCTCGACGCGTGGGGCGGCGACCTGAGGCGGGTCCGCGAGGAAGCCGACGGAGACCCGGACCGCCTGCGCGAGGAACTGCGCCGGGTTCCCGGCCTCGGGCCGGTCGGCGCCGACATCTTCCTGCGTGAGGTGCAGTCCCTGTGGCCGGAGGTCGGGCCGCTCTTCGACGGCAAGGCGGTCCAGGGCGCCAAGCGGCTCGGCCTGCCGGAGCAGCCGGAGAAGCTGGCCGGGCTCGTCGCGCGCGACGAGCGGGCGGTGTTCGCGGCGGCGCTGGTACGGGCCGCGTTGGACAAGGGTGTCGTGGACGAGGTGCGTGAGGTCGCGGCGTAGTCACGCCGCGACCAGAGCCGCGGGGCGCCCGCACGAGCGTCCTGCCCAGACCGGTGCCGGCCGTGCGCGCGTCAGGCGGAATGGGCGAGGCCGGGCCCGCCCGGCGGGCGCCGGCCGGGCCTGGCCGCAAGCGCGCGCACGCGGGAGGCCGGCTCCGGGTCCACGGTGAAGACCGACCGCAGCCGGGTGAACCGCAGGACCCTCTCCACCGACGGCGACAGCCCGCGCAGTCGCAGACCCACGCCCGCCAGCGCCGCCCTGCGCCGCGCCGCCATCAGCACGCGCAACCCCGAGCAGTCGAAGAAGGTCACCGCGGACAGGTCCACCACGAGGTCGCGCCGGTGCGCCAGCACCTGGGCCAGGCGCCGGTGGAGCAGTTCGCCGGTCGCCACGTCGACCTCGCCGGAAACGGCGAGCACGGTCTCGCCGCCGGCGTCGCACACCGAGGTGATGTCGAACTCGTCGTCCATCGCGCGCGCCTCCTTCCCGCCCGGCCCCGCCGACCGGCCCGATGGGCCCGTCCGCCGGGAGCGGTGTGGGAAGAACAGGAAAACCCCACGCCGCCCGCCCTGTCCACCGGGTGCGGTGAACGAGTTGGAACCAGCCGGTAACCAGCGCGCCGGTGAGGGGAGTTGCCGCGGGCCGCCGGGAAATCGGCACCGGGTGCCAAAAGAGCCGGACGGCCGGTCGCCTCCGGTCGTCCGGCCCGTCGGCTCACGGTTGCAGCAGGAACTTGATCGCGCCGTCCTCCTTGCGCTGGAAGGTCCGGTACGCCTCCGCCGCGTTCTCCAGCGGCACCCGGTGCGTCGCGAACTCGTCAACGCCCAGCGGGTCGGCCTCGGTCAGCAGCGGCAGGATGTCGTCCACCCAGCGCCGTACGTTGGCCTGACCCATGCGGAACTGGATCTGCTTGTCGAACATCACCAGCATCGGCATCGGGTCGGACATGCCCCCGTAGACGCCGCTGATCGAGACGGTGCCGCCGCGGCGCACCATGGCGATGGCCAGTTGCAGTGCCTGGAGCCGGTCGACGCCCGCCTTGCCCATCAGCTTCGACGCCCACTCGCGCGGCAGCAGCCCGGCCGCCTGCTGGACGTACTTGGCGGTGGGGGAACCATGCGCCTCGGTGCCCACCGCGTCGATCACCGCGTCCGCGCCCCGGCCGCCGGTCAGGTCCCGCACGGCGCCCACCACGTCGTCGTGCTCGCGCAGGTCCAGCGTCGTGACTCCGCGCGCGGAGCACCGGGCGAGCCGCTCGGTCACCAGGTCGACGCCGATGACCGTCTCCACGCCCTGGTGCAGTGCGACCCGGCACGCCATGTCGCCGATCGGGCCGAGCCCCAGCACCACCAGCGAGCCGCCTCGCGGCACGCCGGCGTAGGCCACCGCCTGCCACGCGGTCGGCAGCACGTCGGACAGGTACACGAACCGGTCGTCCGGCGGCCCCTCGGGGACCTTGATCGGCCCGAACTGCGCCTGTGGGACCCGCAGATACTGCGCCTGCGCGCCCGGCACCGCGCCGTACAGCTTGGTGTAACCGAACAGCGCCGCGCCCATGCCGTATTCGGTGACCTGCGTCGTCTCGCACTGCGTCGGCAGCCCGCGCTCGCACATGAAGCAGGCCCCGCACGCGATCTGGAACGGGATCACCACCCGGTCCCCCGGCTTGAGGTCGCCCGCCTGCGGGCCGACCTCCTCCACGATGCCCATCGGCTCGTGGCCGAGGATGTCGCCCGGCGTCATGAACGGAGCCAGCACCTCGTACAGGTGCAGGTCGGAACCGCACAGCCCGGAGGACGTCATCCGCACGACGGCGTCGGTCGGTTCCTTGATCACCGGATCGGGCACGTCCTCGACCCGTACGTCCCGCTTTCCGTGCCACACGACCGCTCGCATCGTCGGCCTCCTCCTGCCGTTGGTCAGTGTCCACCGGCGCCACGGGTACCCCTCATGAGACCCCCAAACGGCCCACGCATAGGTGAACGGGAGACGGGCAGACGCGACGCGTACCCCGGAAAGCGAAGAGGTGAGCGACATGCCGGCCGGATCGAACCGCAAGCGGGAACGGCAGTACGAGCACATCAAGGACAGCGCGAAGGACCGCGGGGAGAGCGAGGGCAGGGCCAAGGAGATCGCGGCCCGCACGGTCAACAAGGAACGGGCCCGCTCCGGCGAGTCGCGCACGGCCAGCCGCCAGTCGCTCAAGGACAAGTCGTCCGGCGAGCGCGGCGGTCAGCGCTCGGGCCACGGCTCGGGCGGCCAGACCAAGGACCAGCTCTACGCGGAGGCGCAGCGGCGCAACGTGGAGGGCCGCTCCTCGATGAACAAGGACGAGCTGAAGAAGGCGCTCGGCTACTGATCGCTTCCTGGCGCGGGGGACCGCACCGGAACTCGCCGATTGAGCCGTCCGGGTGACGGTCGGACGGCCTGGGGGAGCGCACCGGCGTGCGCCCGGGCACACGCACCGGGTTGGCGGTAGACGTTGCTCCCGGCGAATGCCCGGGGCCGCGCCCCGGTCGCGGAGGCAGGGCCGCAGGGGCGGGACCACACCGTTGAGGAGGGGCGATGGCACGTGCCGGGACGGCGGCGGTCCGCCAGGTGCTGGCGTGGTGGGCGGCACTCGTCGTGCTGTACCTGATGTTCATCAGCACCATCTCGGTGCTGGAATGCCTGGTGGGGATGGCCGGTGCCGCGCTCGTCGCGCTCGCCGCCCGGCAGGTCGCGCTCGCCGCCGGAGGCCGCCCGGGCCCCAAGGGGCGGCTCGGGCCCGCCGTGCGCGCGTTTCCCGCCGCCGTGTGCGCGGACACCGGACAACTGGTCTCGGCCGTCGTACGATCCCTGCTGCGCCGTCCCGACGAGGGCGCCTTCCACACCCTGACGCTGCGCGACGACGCGGGCGCGGCCTGGGCCTGCGCTGTGCTGTCGGCGACGCCCGGCTCGTACGTGGTCGACGTGCGCCGCGAGTCGGGTGAGCGCCTGATCCAGGTCCACACGCTGGGCGACCCCAACCGCCTGGAGCGCACTCTGACCCGCGGGGGCCGCCGGTGAACGCCTGGCTGGTGGCGACGGCGGTCCTTGTGACGTTCGCGATGCCGCCGTGCGTGTGGGTGGCCTGCCGCGACTCGCCCCAGGAACGGCTGGCCGGGCTCAACCTCGCCACCACCGTGGCCGCGGTCGCCTTCCTGCTCATCGCCCAGGGCTTCAACCGCTCCTCCTACGGCGACCTGGGCCTGGTGCTCGCCGTACTCGGCCCGGCGGGCACCCTGGTCTTCGCCCGCCTGCTCGGCGGCTCCGCGCACGACGTGCCCGTCCGCCGGACGGGGGAGGAGCAGCGGTGACGCCCCGTCATGTCTGCGCGCTGGTGCTGCTGGTGGCCGGGATCGCCGTCCTGCTGCTGGCCGCACTGGGCCTGGTGGTCCTGCGCCGGCCGTACGGAAGGCTGCACGCGCTCACCCCGGCGACGACCCTGGGCGCGCCCCTGGTCTGCCTGGCACTGGCCGTGCAGACCGGTCCCGGCCGCTCGGCGGTCAAACTCCTCATCATCGGGGTGCTGATCGCCGCGGGCGGGCCGGTCACCACGATGGCGGTCGGGCGGGCCACCGCGCAGGCCGACGGCCTGGTCGAGAGGGACTCCCCGCAATGAACGGCATCGCCCAGTACCTCGTCGTGGTGGCCCTGCTGCTGGTCGCCGCGAGCGCCACGGCCGCCGCCCTCGCCCGCGACCCGGTCACCCAGTCGACCCTGCTGGCCATGCTCGGGATCGCGCTGGCCGTGCTCTTCACCGTGTTGCAGGCGCCCGACGTGGCCCTGTCGCAGCTGGGCGTGGGCACGGCCGTCACCCCGCTGCTGATCCTGCTGACGGTGCGCAAGGTGCGCCGCGGCACGGGCGAGGACGAAGGCGCGAAGACGGACAGCTCCGACGGGGACACGGGCGGGCGGCGCCGATGAGCCGACGCCTTCGCACCTGGCTGTTCCTCGCCGCCGCCGTCGTCGTCGCCGCCTTCTACGCCGCCGCCTGTACGGGCCTGCCGCACTTCGCCGGGCTCGTCCACCCCTACGGGACCCGGGCGGTCGCGGCGGCGATGCGGCAGCGCACCGCCAACGTCATCTCCTCCGTCAACTTCGACCAACGCGCCTTCGACACCCTCGGCGAGGAGTCGATCCTGTTCGCCGCCGTGCTGGGCGCCATCGTGCTGCTGCGGCGGGCCCGCGACGAGCGCGAGGCGGCACCCGCGCCCGGCCGCGTGATGCCCTCCACGCGGCTGTTCGGCACCGTGATGCTGCCGATCACCCTGCTCACCGGCTTCTACATCGTCGCCCACGGGCAACTCTCGCCCGGTGGCGGCTTCCAGGGCGGCGTCATCCTCGCCACCGGGCTCCACCTCGCCTACATCGCCGCCGACTACCGGGCGCTGGAGCGCATCAGGCCGCTGGCCTCGCTGGACGTCGCCGACGCGCTCGCCGCCGGCGCCTTCGCCGCGCTGGGCTTCGTGGGAATCGCCAAGGGCGCCTCGTACCTCCAGAACGTCCTGCCGCTGGGCACCTTCGGGCAGTTGTCCTCCGGCGGCCTGGTGCCGGTCATCAACGCCGCCGTGGGCGTCGAGGTCGGCTCGGGCATCGTCGTGCTGATCGCCCACTTCATCGACCAGGCCGTCGAGATCG
The DNA here is from genome assembly GCF_003144095.1 of Streptomyces sp. ICBB 8177. Classification (GTDB taxonomy): domain Bacteria; phylum Actinomycetota; class Actinomycetes; order Streptomycetales; family Streptomycetaceae; genus Streptantibioticus_D. The sequence continues at coordinate 664,577 of NZ_NSKH01000018.1, forward strand.
AATCGCCCTCGGACGGCGAACGGCCGAACGACGCGTCCGGCGCGGACGGAGGGAACCGATGAGTGTCTTCCCCTACCTGGTGGCGGGCTGGATCTTCCTGATCGGCGTCTACGGCATGGTCCGCAGCCGCGACGCCATCCACACCATCGGCTGCCTGGCCGTCGCGCAGTCGTCCACCTACGTGCTGCTGCTCGCGGTGGGATACCGGCGCGGCGGTACCTCGCCGTACTTCTCCGACACCCCGAAGTCCACACAGGTGGTGGACCCCGTGGTGCAGGCGCTGGCGCTGACCGACGTGGTGGTCGGGGCGACCGTGACCGCCCTGCTGCTGGCGCTCGCCATCCAGTTGCGCAAACGGCACGGCACCATCGACCCCGACTCGCTCACCGGGCTGAAGGGCTGACCGCGCACGTGCCCACCCAGGACCTGCTTCCCTTCGCCGTCGCCGTGCCCCTGCTGGGCGCGGTGCTGCTCGTCGTCGCCGGACGCCGGCTGCCGCGCGTGGCCATCGACTGCCTGGTGACCGCCCTGGCCGCCGCCGACGTGGCCGACCTGGCCCTGCTGTGGGCGCGCACCGGCGACGGCCGCACCGTCGCCTGGCTCGGCGGCTGGCGGCCGGCGCACGGCGAGAGCGTGGGCATCGTGATGGTCGGCGACCGCGTCGGCATCGGACTCGCCCTGCTGGCCGCGGTGCTCATCCTGGCCGTCGTCGGCTACTCCTGGCGCTACTTCGAGCAGCCGCCCACCGAGCACCCGGGGACGTTCCCCGCGCTCATCCTGATCTTCGAGGCCGGGATGTGCGGATTCGCGCTCACCGGCGACCTGTTCGACGCCTTCGTCTTCTTCGAGCTGATGGGTGCCGTCGCCTACGCGCTCACCGGCTTCCGCATCGAGGACCCGCGCCCGCTCCAGGGCGCGTTGACCTTCGGCGTCCTCAACTCCCTGGCCGCGTACGCCTCGTTGCTGGGCATCGGACTGCTGTACGCGCGCACCGGCGAACTCGGGTTCGCCCAGATCGGACAGCATCTCGCCCACCACCGCGCGGACGCCCTGCTGGTAGCCGCCTTCGTGCTGGTGCTCACCGGGCCACTGGTCAAGGCGGCGGTGGCTCCGTTCCACTTCTGGCTGCCGGACGCGCACGCGGTCGCGCCCACACCGGTGTGCATGCTGCTGTCCGGCGTGATGGTGGAACTCGGGATCTACGGCGCCGCGCGGATCTACTGGACGGTCTTCTCCGGCCCGCACGGCGTTCCCATGGCGTGCTTCCGCGACACGTTCGTGGCCTTCGGCGCGCTGACCGCCGTGGTGGGGGCGGTGATGTGCTGGCAGCAACGGCACCTCAAGCGCATGCTGGCCTTCTCCACCGTGGGACACGTGGGACTGTTCCTGATCGGCGTGGCGCTGCTGACCCCGGAGGGCGTCGCCGGGACCGCGCTGTACGTCGCGGGGCACGCGGGCGTGAAGGCGGCGCTGTTCGCCGTCACCGGGGTGCTGCTGGACCGGTACGGCTCGGTGGACGAGCACGGACTGCACGGCCGGGCCCGCGAACTGAGGCTGGGCGCCGTGCTGTTCACCGCCGGCGGCCTCGCGCTCGCCGGGCTGCCGCCGTTCGGCACCGGTCTGGGCAAGGCCGTCCTGGAGCACGCGGCCCTGTCCCGCTTCCCCTGGCTGCTCGTGGTCTTCGTAGGCGTCTCGGCGCTCACCGCCGGCGCGGTGCTGCGGGCGGCCGCGCGGGTGTTCGCCGGGGCGGGACCGCGACCGCGGGAGCGCTACGCGGGCACCGAGACGACCGGCGGCGGTGAGGAACCGGAGGTCCGCGACCCCTCGCGAGCGGTCCCCGCGCCCATGCTGGCGGTGCCCACCATCCTGCTGCTCGGCGCCCTCGCGGTCGGGGTGCTCCCCGGCATCGGCCGCCAACTCGCTGCGGCGGCGAGTTTGTTCACCGATCGCGCGGGATATGTGGCGGCGCTGTACGGGCCCGCCCCCGCCCCGTCAGGCGCGCCCCCGGCCACCGACTGGACCGCGGAGGGCGTCAGCCTCGGACTGCTGTCCACCCTTCTGGCGGTCGCCGTCGCCGCGCTGGCGGTGTGGGGCCCGGCGGTGCCGTCGGGCGCCGTGCACCGGGCCCGCGCGGCGTTCGAGGCGACCGGGCGGCGCGTGGTGCTGCCGTTGCGGCGCCTGCACTCCGGCCACATCGGCGACTACGTGAGCTGGCTGGCGGTCGGGCTCGCGGTGCTGATGGTGGTGACGGCGGCGCAGGTCTGAGCGGCGCGCACGACGGTACCGCCCGGGGCCGTACGGCGGGTTTGCCCCGCGTGAGCCCGGGGACCCGGAAGGAACGGTGAGGAGGACCATGGCCACCACGACGAAGGACCGGGTGCGCGTCGGCGGGCGCACCGTCGAGCTGACCCACCCGGACAAGGAGCTCTTCCCCGACGACGGCATCACCAAGGCGGAACTGGCCGACCACTACCGCCGGTTCGCCCGCCGCATGCTGCCCCACCTGCGGGACCGTCCGCTGGTGATGGAGCGCTACCCGGACGGCTACCGGGGGAAGTCCTTCTACCACAAGGACGTTCCCGACTACTTCCCCGACTGGATCCGCACCCGCGAGGTCCCCAAGGAGGGCGGTACGGTCACCATGGTGGTCTGCGACGACGCCGCCACCCTGGTCTACCTCACCAACCAGGCGTGTCTGACACCGCACCCCTGGTTGAGCAGGGCCGGACGACTCGACTGCCCCGACCGCCTGGTGTTCGACCTCGACCCGCCCGGCGAGGTCGACTTCGCCACGGTGCGCTGGGCCGCGCGGCGACTGGGCGACCTGCTCACCGGCCTCGGGCTGCGGCCCGCCCTGATGACCACGGGCTCACGCGGTCTGCACGTCGTCGTACCGCTGGTGCGCGGGACCGACTTCGACACCGCCCGGGGCTTCGCCCGCGCCGTCGGCGACACGCTCGCCTCCCGCCACCCGGACCGGCTCACCACTCAGGTCCGCAAGGACAAGCGCGGGGGGCGTCTCTACCTCGACATCCAGCGCAACGCCTACGCCCAGACCTCCGTCGCCCCCTACGCGGTGCGGGCCAGGCCGCACGCCCCGGTGGCCACACCGATCGACTGGGACGAACTGGACGACCCCGAACTCGGCCCGCGACGGTGGACGCTGCGTACGATCGGCGACCGGCTGGAGAAGCACGGCGACCCGTGGCGCGGCCTGAGCCGTTGCGCCCGCTCCCTGGGCCCGGCGATGCGCCGGCTGGAGCAGGAGTAGCAGGCGGGCCCCGACGCGGTGCCGCCGCGCCGGGGCCCGGCCGGCCTCCGCGCTCAGAAGACGATCGCATCGGCCGGACGGATGGCCGCGCCCATGTTCCGTTCCATCATCCGCAGCGCCGCCCGCGCCAGATCCTCGTGGATGTGGGCCACCGCGTCCTCGGCCACCGTCACGCCGAGCCTGCGGATGTGCGCGTCCAGCGCGGAGTACAGCACGCACTGCTCGGTGACCTGACCACACAGCACGACGTGGTCGGCGCCGAGTTGGGACAGCAGGTACTCCAGCGGGGTCTGGTAGAAGATCGAGTGCCGTGCCTTCACCACGAACAGCGACTCCTCGTCCGGCCTGATGGGCTCGACCAGTTCGGCGTACGGGCCGTCGAGGACGGCCGCCAGCAACTCGTCGTGGTGCGAGCGCCAGCGGCCGAAGTTGTCGTTGACGTAGACGACGGCGACGTCCTCCTCGCGAGCCCGCGCGATCAGGCGCTCTATGGCGGGCAGCACCTCGCGCACGGAGGCCACCAGCGCGTCGGCGTCCTCGTGCTCATAGGTGTTGATCATGTCGATGACGACGAGGGCGGCGCGTCCGGACACGGTGGCCGTCCTGCCTCACAGCTCGCGCAGCGCGGGCAGCAACTCCTTCTCCGCCCAGTCGAAGAAGGGCAGTTGGTGGCCGCCGCCGATCTGCACCAGGGCCACCTCGGTGAACCCCGCCTCCGCGTAAGGGCGCACCGCGTCCACGAACGCGCTCACGTCGTTCCCGCACGGGATCGACTCGGCCACGTCCTCCTTGCGCACGAACTGCGTGGCGGAGTCGAAGCCACTGGTCCCCGGCAGCTCGGAGTTGACCTTCCAGCCGCCGCCGAACCAGCGGAACTGGTCGTGGGCGCGGTCGATGGCCGCGTCACGGTCGGTGTCGTAGCAGACCGGAAGCTGCCCCACCCGGGGCTTGCCCGTGCCGCCGTGCCGGTCGAAGGCGGTCAGCAGCTCGGACTTCGGCTCGACGGCGATGACCAGATCGCCAAGCCGGCCCGCCAGTTCGCAGGACTGCTCGCCCGACACCGCGATACCGATGGGCGGCGGCTGGTCCGGCCGGTCCCACAACTTGGCCGACTCCACGTCGTAGTGCGTCCCGTGGTGGTTGACGTAACCGCCCTCGAAGAGCGAGCGGATGATCTCGACGGCTTCGCCCAGCATCTCGTGCCGGACGTCGACGGCGGGCCAGCCGCCGCCGATCACGTGCTCGTTGAGGTTCTCGCCCGCCCCGAGGCCCAGCCGGAACCGCCCCTGCGACAGCAGTTGCACGGTTGCCGCCTTCTGGGCGACCACGGCCGGGTGGTAGCGCATCGTCGGACAGGTCACGTAGGTCATCAGCGGAATGCGTGAGGTGGCCTGTGCGGCGGCGCCCAGCACGCTCCAGGCGTAAGGGGCGTGCCCCTGGGAGTCGAGCCACGGCGAGTAGTGGTCGGAGATGACGGAGAAGTCGAAGCCTGTCTCCTCCGCCCGCACCACATGCTCGACCAGCTCCCGCGGGCCGGCCTGCTCGGTCATCATCGTGTATCCGATTCGCACCATATGAGGCGGCTTCCCGGTCGTGTGGCAGGGAAACGTGCGACGGCGGTGTGCCCCGGATGCGCGCGATGGCGCGAGGTCCGCGTGTGCGGGCACCACGACGGCCGCCGCGCGAACGCGCGCGGCGGCCGTCGGACGACTCAGTACGGCAGCTGACGGCCGGACGGAGTGCGCAGGTCGAGGGGCGGGGGCTGCTTGGGGCGCTGGGCCCTCGGGACGAGGATGCGTGTCATGGCCGATCGCCTCCTGGTGCGGACTGCCGGTTCTCCCCGTTGTCGCGCTCCCAGTCTGCTCCGGGGCGCTCGCGCGTCGCCGGAGGCTCCGGAACCGCCGGGACGGCGACCCGTGGTGGCGTCGATCCCGTGCAGTGTGTCTGCTCGCCGGCCGTGCTTCTCAACCGCACTCGCCCGCGCCAATTGATCTCGCCCGAAAAGTCGTGAATGACGTTTGAAGGCGTGTGACAGGGACAGGCGTGACCTCGTGCTTCGGGTCGGCGGCAGCAGCCGACAGGGCGGCCGGGCCGCCCGCCGCGTGCGCACGGGGTAGTGCCCGCGCCAAAGGACCCATCGTGCATATCCCTGGAGACGCCATGCGTGAATTCGCGCGTCCCGCCCGTGCGGGTCGTTCCCTGCGGCACCACGACACCCCGGACACCGACGAGTCGTTCGAACGACTCACCCGAATGGCCGAAGGTCCGGAGCGCGAGGCGCTGCGCCAGGAGGTCATCACCGCCTGGATGCCGATGGCCGAGCGGCTGGCGACCCGGTTCCACAATCGCGGCGAGGACGACGACGACCTGCGCCAAATCGCCGCCCTGGGGCTGGTGAAGGCGGTCGACCGCTACGACCCGCGGCGCGGCACGGCGTTCGCCAGCTTCGCGGTGCCCACGGTGGTGGGCGAGATCAAACGGCACTTCAGGGACCACCTGTGGAGCCTGCACGTGCCACGCAGGGTGCAGGAGCTGCGCAACCGGGTGCGGCGGGCCCGCGTGGAGCTGTCACAGGGGCTGGACGCGCGCTCGCCGAGCGTGGGTCAGGTGGCCGAGCACACCGGCCTGACCGAGGAGGAGGTGCTGCTGGGCCTTGAGGCCATCGACAGCTTCTCCACCCTCTCCCTCGACGCCGAGCTGCCCGGTTCGGACGGCTACTCGCTGAAGGACACCATCGGCGCGGGCGACGGCGCGATGGACCTGGTGGTCGACCGCGAGTCCGCCAAACCGTGCCTGCGTCAACTACCGGACCGGGAGAGGGACATCCTCTACCTCAGGTTCTTCCGGGGCATGACGCAGAGCCAGATCGCCAGGGACATGGGGATATCCCAGATGCACGTCTCCCGGCTGCTGAGCCGCACCTGTTCGCAGCTGAGGACCCAGATCCTGGCCGACGCCTGAACGCGTCGTCCTCCCCCTCTTCCCCCAGGGGCCCGGCTCGGTGCCGGGTCCCTTTCCGTTCCCTACGGCCGCGCCCGCTTGCCGGGGGAGTGGCGTGGGTGCGTTACGGGTAAAGTTGCCGACACCTTGTCGGCAAACTGCGAGTGAGGTTCCCCTGACTCGCATCGGCGCGAACGCGCCGCCCGTCGTCCCCCCTGGAGGACCGCCCCATGACCGAGACGGTGTCCACCGGCTCCACCGGTTTCGCAGCGCTGCTGCGCGACGCCAGCGCGCAGGAACACCGCAGGGCGGAGCAGTCCCGCTTCATGGGCAACCTGCTCGGCGGCCGCCTCGGGATCGACGCGTACGCCGAACTGGCCGGGCAACTGTGGTTCGTCTACCGCGAGTTGGAGGAGACGGGTGCGCGGCTCGCCGCCGACCCGGTGGTCGGCCCCTTCATCGACCCCGCGCTGGAGCGCACCGGTGCCCTGGAGCGGGACCTGCGCCACCTGCGGGGCGAGGGCTGGCGCGACACGCTGTCAGCGCTGCCGGCCACGGAGGCGTACGCGGCCCGGCTGCGCGAGGTCGCCCGCGACTGGGCCCCCGGACACCTCGCCCACCACTACACCCGTTACCTGGGCGACCTGTCCGGCGGCCAGATCATCCGGGGTGTCGCGGAGAAGACCTGGGGTTTCGAGCGCAAGGGCGACGGCGTGCGCTTCTACGTCTTCGAGGGCGTCGCCAACCCGGCCGCCTTCAAGCGCGAGTACCGCGCCAGGCTGGACGCCGTCGCGGTGGACGAGGTCGAGCGGCAGCGGATCGCGGAGGAGTGCAAGCTCGCCTTCCGGCTCAACACGGCCCTCTTCCAAGACCTCGACGGACGCTTCCCGCTCACCGCCTGAACGCCCTGAGCGCGTCGCCGCGCGCGTCGCGAAGAGTGAGCCGGGCGAACCGGCCGACGTCCCCGGGGGTTTGACCACCCGCCGCTCGGGTTACCCGCGCAGCGAGGACAGACCCGTCCCGTGGAGGGCGCCGATGGACTACCGCTTCTATCACTACACGACCGGAGTCCTGCGGCTGCCCGCCCCAGAAGGCCCGGTCCACGTACCCACCGAACTGCGCTACAGCGACGCGGACTGCCTCGCCGTGCACATGACGTTCCACGTGCCCGGCAACCCGTCCGTCACCTGGGTGTTCGGCTGGGAACTGCTGGGTGAGGGAACGATTCACCCGGCGGGGGAGGGCGACGTACGGGTGGCGCCCGCCCCGGACGCGCCGTGCGACGTCGACCTGCTGCTGCGGGCGCCGGAGGGCGAGGTGCGCGTCCGGTACTCGGCACGGGACCTGCGGGAGTTCGTCGGCCGGGTCCGGGCGATGTCCGCCAGGAGCCTGTCGCGGATGTCGCAGGAAGCCGACCGCGAGCTGCTGGACATCCTGGAAGGCGCCTGAGAGCGGGGCGGTGGCCCGGTGGCGGGGAGGAAGAGCCGCCGCCGGAACACCGCCCCGCCTTCGCCGGCCTACTCCTGATCCTCTTCCACGCCGGCCTCCGGGTCGTCCACCGTGTGCACCGCCGCCTCCTCCGCCGAGGCCGCGCCGCCCGCGATGCCGACCTCCGACGCGGCGGTGTCGTCCACCTCGCCGGAGTGCCCGGGCACACCCTCGTCGTCGGCGACCAGCCGCCCCGAGCGGTCCTCGCCCGCCTCCGGGTCCACCGGCTCACCCGTGGCGCCGGGCGCGTCACCGATGCCGTTGCCGGGCGGGGCCTCGACGTCCGGTACCTCCTGCGACAACCGCTGGTCCAGGCTCTCGCCTGAGCGCTGCTCGTTCGCCGTGGTGCCGTAGTGCTCGGCCTCCCGCGGCCGCTCCGGTGGCGAGTACCCCTCGTCCAGCGCCGGATCGACCCCCCGGTCGTCCAGGGTGTCGAGCGGGTCCATCAGCCCCGCGTCGTCCTGCACCTCGGAGTCGTCCGGCTGGTAGACCTCGTCGCCGCGTGCCTCGTCGTCCGTCATGGCTCGCCCCTCCTTCTTCGCCTCGTACGTCGTCGTGTCCGCCGCTCACGGGCGCAGGACGACCTTCGTCCAGCCGTCGTCGCGGTTGTCGAAGTGCCGGTAAGCCTCGGGCGCGTCGTCGAGGTCGACGTGGTGCGAGACCAGGAACGACGGCTTGGCGCGGTCCGCCGCGATCAGATCGCGCAGCTGCCGGTTGTACCGCTTGACGTGCGCCTGGCCGGAGCCCATCCGCAGGCCCTTCTGGAAGAAGACGCCCAGGTCGAACGCGACCTGCCCCTCGCGGCCCAGCTCGTCGGGCGAGCCGGGGTCCTCGGGGACGAAGACGCCGACCACGCCGATGCCGCCGGTCGCCCGGACCGAGGCGACCAGGTTGTTCATGGTCGCGTTGGGGTGCTCGGTGCCGGACGGGTCGTGCGCCTGCCAGCCCACGCACTCGCAGCCCCGGTCGGCGCCCTCTCCGCCGGTCAGGTCCAGTACCTGCTCGACCGCGTCACCCGCGCTGTCGTCCACCGGGATCGCGCCGATCTTGTCGACCAGCCTCAGCCGGTCCGGCTGCCGGTCGACCACCATGACCTTGCTGGCGCCGAACAGCGTCGCAGAGTACGCGGCCATCAGCCCGACCGGCCCGGCACCGTAGATCACCACGGAGTCGCCTGGCTCCATCCCGGCCAGCTGGGTGGCGTGGTGCCCGGTGGGCCAGATGTCGGCCAGCATCACGTAGTCGTCCTCGCGCTCCCGCGCGTCCGGCGGCAGCCGCAGGCAGTTGAAGTCGCCGAACGGCACCCGCAGCAGCTCCGCCTGGCCTCCGCTGTACGGCCCCATGTCGGCGAACCCGTAGGCGCCGCCGGCGAACCCCGGGTTGACCGTCAGACAGGCTCCCGTGAAGCCGCGTTCGCAGTTCTTGCAGAAGCCGCACGCGACGTTGAACGGCACGCACACCCGGTCGCCGACCCGCACCCGGGTCACCGCGGGTCCGGCCTCGACGACCTCGCCGAGGTTCTCGTGGCCCAGCACGCGACCTTCCTCCAGGTCGGTGCGGCCTTCGTACATGTGCAGGTCGGAACCGCAGATGTTTGACGAGGTGATCTTCACCAGGACGTCGGTGGGCGCCTCGACGCGGGCGTCCGGCACGTCCTTGACGGCCACCTGCCGGGGGCCCTCGTAGACCAGTGCCCTCATGACGGCCTCCTCTTCGCTGGTCCGGCGGTTCGCTGGTCCCGTCGTGGGGCGGTTTTCATGGGTTCGTGCACGGGCCGGGTTCCCCGAGGCGGCGGCCTCAATCGCCGCACCTGCCGAAAAGCCCGCCGCCCCCGCACCGTCCGCGAGGGGCGGGGTGCGGCCGGGTGGGGGAGAATGACGCCATGTCCCAGGTGAGTTTCGCCGTCCGACGCGGCGGCGGGGGAGCGGGACCCGTCGTGCTCGCGCTGACCGGCGACATCGACCGCGACGAGTCGGTGGTGCTCGCCGAGGCCGCCGCAAGCGTCGGGGAGGGCGACCGCGACCTGCGCGTGGACCTGAGCGGCGTGCGCTTCATGGACTCCAGCGGCCTGCACTTCCTCGTCGCCCTGCGCAACGAGGCCGAGGCGCGCGGCGCCCGCTTCAGCCTCAGCGGCGTACGGCCGCAGGCCGCCCGGCTGGTCCGGCTGGTGGGCCTGGAGGACTTCCTCGGCCTGCCGCCCGAGACCCGGTCAGCCTGAGACCGCGGGCGGGCCGACCCGCAGTGCGGCCCGCACCACCTTGCCGCCGGGCGCGGGCTGGACCTCGACCCCCTCGGACAGCCGCGCCACGATGCGCAGCCCGTACCCGGCCGGTTCGGGCGCGTCCCCGGCGAACGGGGCGGACGGATCGCTGTCCGCGACCGCCACGTCCACGTACGGCGGCTCGACGGTCACCTTGAGCGTGCACGGGCCCGGGGCGTGACGGCAGGCGTTCGAGGTCAGCTCGGTCACGATCAGGACGACGTCCTCGGCCGCCCGCTCGTCCAGCTCCCCCTCGTACGCGGTCGGGAGGGTGTCGAGGAAGGCCCGGGCGGCCCACCCGGCGCGGTGGACCGAGCCGGCTCGTCCGTCCATCCGGACGACGAGGACCGGCGGGTCGTCCACGGCCACCACCTCGCGCTCGTCGCCTCGTCGCTGCCCACAGGTCTGCCCCTGCGGGCGGGTGGTATGCGCGGACGGGAAGAAGGGTTGCGGGGCGGGCGGCTCAGCCCGTGCGGGGCGGGTCGTCCTCCTGCCAGCGGGCCCGCAGGTCCCGCAGCGTGCCCGACAGCAGCCGGGAGACGTGCATCTGGGAGACGCCGATCCGCTCGGCGATCTCGACCTGCGTCATGTTCCCCCAGAAGCGCAGCAGCACGATGGTCCGCTCGCGCGGCGGCAGGTCGTTGAGCAGCACCCCGAGTGTCTCCCGGACCTCGGTGAGCTCCAGCTCGTTGTCGTCCTCGCCCAGGCGCTCCGACAGCGGGGTGCCGGGCTGGTCGTCGCCGGGATCGCCCAGCGCGTCGAGGCGGTCGATCCGGTACGCGCGCGCCGCCCGGATCCCGTCGTCCACGTCGCACGCCCGCACGTGCAGGTACGCGGCGATCTCGTCGGTGCTGGGGGCGCGGCCGAGGTCCTGCTCGAGCCGGTCGGAGCCGCGCGCCACGGCGAGGTAGAGCTCCTGCACCCGCCGGGGCACGTGCACCGGCCACGAGGTGTCCCGGAAGTAGCGCTTGATCTCGCCGGAGATGGTGGGGATCGCGAACGTGGAGAACTCCACGCCGCGCTCGACGTCGTAGGCGTCGACCGCCTTGATCAGGCCCACGACCCCGACCTGCACGATGTCGTCCATCGACTCGTGCCGGTGGCGGTAGGAGGCGGCGACGTAGCGCACCAGCGGGAGGCTGAGTTCGATGAGGGTGCCGCGCACGTAGCCGTAGGCGGGGTCGGCCGGGTCGAGCGCGGCCAGTCGGCGCAGCAGCACGTCGGTCAGCGCACGCGCCTCGGCCTTGCCCATGGCACGCATCTGCTCGGGTTGCAGGCGCGGCAGGCGGCCCCCGCCGGGGGCGGGGGGCGTCCCGGCCGCGCGGGTCGTCCGGGTCGACGTGGGCATGAGAGGTCATCCCCTAGCGCCGGCAACGGTGTTCCCGGCGGTGTCTCGTCGGTTCACGCCGGGCGAACGGACCACCGGTCCGCTCGCCGTGGTCCCGGCCCTGACGCCCGGACCGGGCCTGACACCCGGACCCGGCGCGAACCGGGACGACCTTCACCCCTCCACCCTGCCGTGCCCGGCCGGTGAGCGCCAACGCACGCCCGTCCGGGTGACGCGTGTCCGCCCTATCCGGTCCGCGTCAGCCCTTCCGTGAGGCGGTCGGCCAGGGCTCTGAGGTCGTCGGCGACGAGCGAAGGGCGGGTCAGGGTGCGCGGGAACTCGGCGCCGTCCCGGTGCACCCAGGCCGCGTGCAGCCCCGCCCGCCGCGCGCCGTCGACGTCCCAGGGGTGGACGGCGACCAGGAGGGCCTCGCCGGGCGCGACGCCCAGGCGTTCGACGGCGTCCAGGTAGGCACGCGGCGCGGGCTTCCACTGCCGCGTCGCCTCGACGCTGAGCATCGCCTCGAAGCGGTCGGCCAGTCCTGCCTGCCCGAGCAGCCGTTCCGCGACGGCCGCCGGGCCGTTGGAGAGCGTGGCCAGCCGGAACCCCGCGGTGTGCAGCGCCATCACGCCCTCGGGCACGTCGGCGTGCGGCTCCAGGGCGGCGAACCCGGCCAGCACGTGGTCGACCGCGCCGTCCAGGTCCGCCGGGGGCCGCGGCAGGCCGGACAGCAGGGTGCGCGCCTCGTCGTGGGCGAGGGCGAGGAAGTCGGCGTAGCCGCCCGCGGCGGTCGCCGCGATGCCGTCGCGCAGCAGCGCGGACAGCCACGCCTCCGCCAGGTGGGCGGGCGCGCCGATCGCACGGAAGCGGCCGGCCAGCGGTGCCGGATCGCTGAGCGTGCCGTTGACGTCGAAGAGGATCACGTGCGGTCCCGGGAGTGCCATGCCCGTCTCCCGGCCCGCTCAGCGCTTTCCGCGTCCGCCTGACGTCCGCTCGGGTACGGACGTCAGGCACAGCACCTGCTCCATCTCCTGGTCCCCCAGGCTGCTGCCGCGGTCCTCGGCCGCGAAGTCGTCCATCAGCGCGCCGCGGGCCTCGCGCACGGCCGTGGGCTGCCCGGACAGGTAGGCGCTGACCTCACCGGAGATGCGCTTCGGACCCTGCGAGGGGCGGCACTCGCTGGTGTCGTAGTGCGCGTAGCGGATCACCGGCCGTTCGCCGTCGTGGGCCTCGGTGACCTCACCCGGCCCCTGCTCGGTGGTGAAGTGCTCCGCGAGGGCGCCGAACACCACATTGGCGTCCTTGGCGGAGCACCCGGCGAGCTTGACGTCGACGTGGTGCACGTTGCTGTCTGTGGCCATCGGAATTCGTCCTTTCCTGACCGGATCCGGCCGCCGGCTGTCCGGCGCGGGTGACGAACGGGGCGTCGCGGGGCCGCGACGTCACGTCAGCTCCCGCGCCGCCACCTTCAGGTCGGAGACCAGCCCCTGGTAGACCTTCTCGCGTTCGTCGTCGTCGGCACGCAGTACGGCCGACGGATGGATGGTGGCCACCAGGCCGCACGCCGGACGCCCCGACGCCTCGCCGCGGTGGCCGTCGCCGGGCTCGCCGCCGCCCTGACCGAGATCGGGCATCGGCATGAGCACCCCGCGCTGCTTCGTCACCCGGAAGGACGACCCCAGCAGCGCCTTGCCCGCCGTCGCGCCCAGCGCCACGACGACCTGAGGGTCCAGCAGGTCGAGCTCGGCCGCGAGCCACGGGCGGCACGCGGTCATCTCGCGCAGGTTCGGCGGCTTGTGGATGCGCCGCTTGCCGCGGGTGGCCATGGAGAACTTGAAGTGCTTGACGGCGTTGGTGACGTAGCCGACCTCGGGATCGATGCCCGCGTCGTCCAGGGCCCGCGCCAGCAGCTTCCCGGCCGGTCCGACGAACGGCCTGCCCTGCCGGTCCTCCTGGTCGCCCGGCTGCTCCCCGAGCAGCACGATCCGCGCCGCCGCGTCGCCCTCACCGAAGACGGTCTGCGTGGCGTCCCGGTACAGCGGGCAGCCGTGACACCCGGCCGCCGCCTTCCGCAGCGCCGTCAGGTCCGCGTGTGCGGGCACGAACGAGGACGCGTCATACGCCTGACCGGCTCGTTCGCCGTCACTGGATGCCATCGCGCCCTCCGTTCGCTCTGGCGGGGCGGGTACCCGGCTGCTCACGGCTTATGTGGACATATGCCTGGCGGACGGATTCCGGTTACGGTGACGGCATGCCCGAGTTGCCGGACGTCGAAGGCTTCCGCGAGGTGCTGGCGCGGCACGGCGAGGGCCACCGCGTGGAGCGGGTGAAGGTCGCCGACGCGGGCGTGCTGCGCGGGGTGTCGGCCGCACGATTGCGCCGCGAGCTGCGCGGCCGCCGCCTGGGCACCCCCACCCGGCGCGGCAAATGGCTGATCGCGCCCACCGGGGGACCGACGCTGCTGCTGCACTTCGGCATGACCGGCCGGCTGGTCCACTGCGCGGAGAAGGACGCACCGCACCCCCACGACCGCGTCGTCATCGCCCTGCGCGGCGACGGCCAGTTGCGCTTCCGGGACCAGCGCAAACTGCAGGGCATCCGGCTGGAGGACGACGCCGGAGTGCGGCGCGTGCTGGACTCGCAGGGGCCGGACGCGCTGGAGGTGGACCGCGCCGGCTTCGACGACCTGATGAGGGGACGACGAGCCCGTGTGAAGTCCGTGCTGATCGACCAGTCCGCACTGGCCGGGCTCGGCAACCTGCTCGCAGACGAGATCCTCTGGCGCGCCCGCCTGCACCCCGCCCGGCGCGCCGACACCCTCGGCCCGGACGAACTGCGCCGGCTCTACGGCCGCATGCGCGGCGTGCTGCGCTCAGCCGTGCCCACCGGTCGGGTGCCGCCGAGGCGCTCGTGGCTGACCGGCCACCGCGCCGACCCGGACCCGCACTGCCCGCGCTGCGGCCATCCGCTGCGCCGCGGCCGGGTGGCGGGGCGCGGGACGGTGTGGTGCCCGCAGTGCCAGCCCGAGAAAGGCGGCTGAGCGGATGGGCGCCGCGCACGCGGGGCGCGCCCGCCCGGCGTACTCGCGCCAATCCGGGTGCCGGGTGCGTGCGGGCCCGGAAGCGGGGCAGACGCTCCAACGGAGGTGGATGTCCTATGGTTCCCCTGCTTCTGGTGCTGCTCCTGGCGGTGCTGTTGTTCGGCGTGGGCTTCGCGCTGCACGTCCTGTGGTGGGTCGCGATCGTCGTGCTGGTGCTGTGGCTGCTGGGCTTCCTGGTACGCCCGGGCTCCGGCGCCGGGCGCGGTCGCTGGTACCGATGGTGACGCCGACGAGGTGTCGATGACGTCCCCGTGACGTCCCCGGGCGGGCACGACGCGCTCCGCCCCCGCGGGCCGGTTACCTGACCGGCCCGCTCCCCTGAGCGCCGGGCGGCCCCCGGCGCTCAGTTACGGCCCGGCAGCTTGACGACCGTGACGAAGAAGTAGTCGATCTGCCGGATCGCCGCCATGAACTGGTCGAGGTCGACCGGCTTGGTGACGTAGGCGTTGGCGTGCAGCCGGTAGCTGCGCAGGATGTCCTCCTCGGCGGCCGAGGTGGTCAGCACCACGACCGGGATGTGCTCCAGGTCCGGATCGGACTTGATGCGTTCCAGCACCTGACGTCCGTCGTACTTGGGCAGGTTGAGGTCGAGCAGGATCAGGTCGGGGGACGGCGCGTCGGTGTGGTCGCCGCGCCGGTAGAGGAAGTCCAGGGCTTCCAGGCCGTCCCGCACGACGTGCAGGTTGTTGCCGATCTTGTTGTCCTCGAACGCCTCGCGCGTCATCATCTCGTCGCCCGGGTCGTCCTCGACGAGCAGGACCTCTACGGGCTGGGCGGTGGCGTTCATGCCGGAGTTCCTTCCGTGGTGCGCGGAGCGTCGTGCCGTGCCGGGGCGTCCTCGGCGGGCAGGGTGAAGCACACCCGGGTGCCCTGGGCGCGGGTGGTGTCGAGCCAGATGCGGCCGCCGTGGTGCTCGACGATCTTCTTGCACATCGCCAGTCCGATGCCGGTGCCCTCGTAGGCGTCCCGGGTGTGCAGCCGCTGGAAGATGACGAAGACCTTCTCGGCGAACTCCGGCGCGATGCCGATGCCGTCGTCGGTCACCGTGAGGAGCCACATCCCGTCCTCGTCCCGCACGCAGTCGATCCGCACGTGCGGGGCGGTGTCGGGGACGCGGAACTTGATCGCGTTGCCGACGAGGTTCTGCCACAGCATCGTCAGCAGCGTCGGGTCGCCGGTGAGCACCGGGAGGTCGCGCGGGCGCTCGATGTCCGCGTGCGTCTCCTCGGCGACCGCCTCCAGGTTCGCCAGAGCCTTGCCCAGCGCGGCTCCCAGGTCGACCGGCTCGCGGGCGTCGTAGTGGCGGCCGACGCGGGAGAAGGTGAGCAGGTCGTTGATGAGCACCTGCATGCGCTTGGCGCCGTCCACCGCGAACGCGATGTACTGCGTACCGCGTTCGTCCAGCTGGTCGCCGTAGCGCTTCTCGATCAGCTGGCAGAACGACGCCACCTTGCGCAGCGGCTCCTGCAGGTCGTGCGAGGCGACGTAGGCGAACTGCTCCAGCTCGGCGTTGGATCGCTGGAGTTCGACCGCCTGGTCGCTGAGTTTCGCCTGCTGCTCGCGCGCGGCGGTCAGCGCGGCGACGACCGTCTCGCGCATCGATTCCACGTCCTCGCCCAGATCGCGGATGTCGCGGGGCCCGGCCGCCGGGATGCGCCGGGCGAAGTCCCCGCCGGCCACCTGCCGCGCCGACAGCCGCAGGGACTCCAGCGGCCTGCCGACGTTGCGCCGGGCGAGCACCATCAGCGCGGCACCGGTCAGCAGGAAGAGGACCAGCAGCGCGGCGAACGTCGCGTCGCGCACGGTCTCGTCGGTGTCCAGCCGGTGGCGCAACTGAGCGGAGTCGGTGTCGAAGTGCGCGTTCTGGGCGGTCATCAGGGCGCGCAGGTGGTCGAACGCGGTCTTGCTGCCGTCGACCGTCGTCGGGCTCACCGTACGGCCCGCCCGGGTGGCGGCGACGATCGGCTCGGCGTACTGGCGCCGCCAGTTCCCGGCGGCTTCCTCCAGAGCCGTCAGGTCCTGGACGAGGGCCGGCCGGTGCCCGACGAGCCGGGTGATGGTGGTGGACGCCTGCCGTTCCGTCGTCAGGCCCTGGGTGTACGGCTGGAGGAACTCGGTGTCGCGGGAGATCACGTAGCCGCGCACCCCGGTCTCCTGGTCGAGCAGGGCGGACTGGAGGGTGACGGCGGCCACCCGGGCCGGCGCCACGTGGTCGGTCAGCTGGTCCGAGGTGTCCTGGGTGGTCCGGAACAGCACCACCCCCGCCACTCCGGCGACGACGACCAGGACGGTCATCACCCCGGCCATGAGCTGGCACCAGCCCTGCACGGTCAGTCCCCGGCGCGCGGTGCTCCGCGGTGCCCGTGCCGCCTGCGTCACTCGAATGCCCTCCGTCGTCCTCGTGTCCCGGGTCGCCTCGGTCGGCCCGGTCGCCTCGGCCGTCACGGCGCGTCCCACCGAAGCTCGACCACCGCGACGTCGTCGGCGAATCCGTCGCCGGTCGTGGTGGCCTCCTCCGCGTCGGCGATGAGCGCGTCCACGAAGGCGGCGCCGTCCAGCGCGGCACGGCGCGCGGCCAGTTCCGCCAGGCCGTCCTCGCCCAGCCGGGCCACACCCGCGCCACCGAGCCTGCCCTCGAAGAGCCCGTCGGTATAGAGGGCGACCGCGCCGCCCGGCGGAAGCTTGAGCGGCACCGGCCGCCAGTGGTCGCCGGACGACGACAGCAGCCCGAGCGCCGGGCCGAACGGTGGATCGACCAGCTCGACTTCGCCGGCGGAGCGCAGCAGCAGGCCCGGGTGCCCGGCGCGCAATACCGACAGGCTGCCGTTCGTGCAGTCCAGCGCGACGGACGAGACGGTGGCGAAGATCTCGGGCCCCGAGCGTTCGGCGATCAGGATGCGCTCCAGTTGCCGCATCAGCGCCTGGCCGCTGACGCCGCTGAGCACCAGGGTCCGCCACGCTATCCGCAGGCAGACCCCCAGCGCCGCCTCGTCGGGGCCATGGCCCGAGACGTCGCCGATGACGGCGTGCACGATGCCGTCGTCGGCTTCCACCACGTCGTAGAAGTCGCCGCCCAGCAGCGCGCTGGCCCGGCCCGGGCGGTAGCGGGCCACCACGGAGACCCCTGGGTCGGCGCGCAGCAACGGCACCGGCAGCAGCCCCCGCTCCAGCCGGGCGTTCTCCTGCGCGCGCATCCGCTCCGCCTGCAGGGCCGCGGCGGCCTGTTCGGCCTGCTTGCGCTGCACCGCGTACTGCACGGTGCGGCGGAACAGCTCGGGATCCACCCGCCCCTTGACCAGGTAGTCCTGGGCGCCGGCGGCGACCGCGGCGAGGCCGGTCTGCTCCCCGGCCAGCCCGGTGAGGACCACCACGGCCGCCACAGCGGCCTGGCTCAGCACGCCGTCGAGCGCCGCCATGCCGTGCGCGTCGGGCAGGTGCAGGTCGAGCAGCACGCAGTGCGGCATGCCCTCGCGCAGGGCGGCGTGGGCGTCTTCCAGGGAGCGCACCCAGCGCAGACTCGCCGGCAGGCCGCTGTCGGCGAGCAGCTCCTCGACGAGGAGCGCGTCACCCGCGTCGTCCTCCACGAGCAGCACGCTCAGCTCCGCACGGAGCTGCGGCGCCGTGACACCGGTACCGCGCGGTTGCGTCGGAACCACCCATGACCCCCAGCAGCATCTGGCCTCACCCCAGGTGAAGCGGCCCACTCTCCCACGCCGAACGCGAAGGGGTGTCCCCCTCACCCTTCCTGGCCGGAGCAAACAGTTGTTGGGTGACAAACGATCCCTCGATCGTTGCCGAGAAGCAAGCCGCCCCTGGTGCGGGCCGCCGCGGGGCAGCCACCGTACCCTCGCACGCCGGGTGTCGTACCCCGGTGCGATCCTGGGAGGAGGTCATCACGGGGGAAGGGCGAGGGGATGCTGACGGTCGACTCGACGCGGGCCGGGATAGCCGAGGCCCGCGACGCCGCGCAGGCGTACCTGGGCGAGTCCTGCCCGTGGGCGGATCGCGGTGCCGTGGTGCTGGTGGCGTCGGAGCTGATCACCAACGCGGTGCGGCACGCCGGCGGCTGGTGGCGCATGCGGCTGCTGGCGGCAGACGGGCTGCTGACGATGGAGGTCGAGGACGCGAGCCCGCTGCCGCCCCGGCCCCGGCCCGCCCAACTGGACGGAGGGGGCGGGCTGGGCTGGCACCTGGTCAGGCGGCTGGCCGGCCAGGTGGAGGTACGCCCCGGGGAGTCGGGCAAGGTGGTCCGGGTCAGCTGGACGGCGCCCTCGCCCGCCACGGTGTGAACCGCCACGTGTCCGGGCGGACACCAGGGCTCAGGTGTGGTGAACGTCTCAGGCCGTGCGGGCGTCGGCGTCCGCCGTGCCGTCGGACATCTGGTCCGCGGCGGTCGCGCAGAACGCCTCCAGGCCGTCCAGCAACGCGGACCGCTTCGCGGGCGGCATCCGCTCGACGACCGTGCGCAGTTCCCGCTCGCGCCGGGAGCGCAGGTCACCCAGGAACTCGCGGCCACGCGCGCTGACCCGTAGCCGCACCTCACGCCGGCTGGTGTCGCTGGTGGCCCGCTCCACGAAGCCCACGGCCTCCAGCCGGTCGCACAGCCGGCTCATCGACGGCGGCGTGGAGCCCAGCGCCTCGGCCAGGGTGCGCAGATTGATGCCCTCGTTGTGTTCCAGGATGAACAGCACCCGCAGCTGCGAGGTGGACACCGGCGCGGTCGACGCCCGGCCCCACAGCACTTCCAGCAGCTCCGCGGCCACGGAGGCGACGCGGGCCACCTCGTCGGGCTGACGGCGCTGGGCGGAAGGACTCACGCCTCCACTCTCGCAGGCCGCGGCGCCCACTGTCAGCGCGGCACGGGCAGCCGCGCCCGCGAACCGCCGCAAATGCGGCCCAAACCGGCGGAGGGGTAGCGCGCCGAGGACGGGGTAGCTGCCACACCATGGGGAACGCACCCGCCCGCCCGGGCCGCCGGGCCGTCTGCCCGCCGCACGCCGGGAGCCGCTGTGACCGCCGCTGACGGCGGTCTGGCGGGGATCTGCGGTGCGGCCCTGCGCTCCGCACCGCCGCACGCCCTCGTCCCGGCCGCCGCCGAACTGCTGGCCGAGCACGCCGGGGCGAAGGGCTGCGACGTGCTGCTCGTCGACTACGGGCTCACCGTGCTCCAGCCCGTCGCCGAGGAGCCCCGGCCCGAGGACGCCGTCCCGCTCGACCAGGGCCCGCTCGGCCGCGCCTTCGCCGCCCAGGAGGCCGTCGTCGGCAGCGACGAGCACGGCGTCACCGTCCACCTGCCGCTGTCGGTGCGCGGCGACCGGCTCGGAGCGCTGCGGGTGCGACTGCCCGCGGGCACGCCGTACGCACGAGACACCGCGCCGCTGCTGGACTTCGCCGACGTGCTCGCGCACGAGATCGTCGCCGCGGGGCGCCACACCGACCTGTACCTGCGCTCCCGGCGCCGCCGCAGGCTCACCCTCGCGGCCGAGATGCAGTGGCAGCTGCTGCCCGGCCTAGGCTGCGTCCGCGACGAGTACGCCATCGGCGGTCACCTGGAGCCCAGTTACGCCATCGGCGGCGACAACTTCGACTGGAGCACCGGCGAACGCCGGCTTCTGGTCGCCGTCACCGACGGCCTGGGCCAGGGCATCGACGCCACGTTGCTCACCTCACTGACGGTCGGCGCGCTGCGCAACGCCCGCCGCGCCGGGCTCCCACTCGGCGATCAGGCGCGTCTGGCCGACCAGGCCGTGCACGCGCAGTACGCGGGCAAACGGCACGCCTCCACCGTCCTGCTGGAGTTCGACGTCCCCACCGGCACCGTCCGCGCCGTCGACGCGGGCTCGCCCAGGGTGCTGCGGCAGCGCGGCGGACGGGTCGAGGCCGTTCCCCTGGAGGCGCAACTGCCGCTCGGCATGTTCGAAGAGACGCCCTACGAGGAGCAGACCTTCGAGGTCCTGCCGGGAGACCGGCTGGTCGTGGTCAGCAGCGGGGTGCACACCGCTCGCTCGCGCGACGGTGACACCTTCGGGGACCAGGCACTCCACAGGGCGGTCGCCGAAAGCCGGCTCGCCCCGCCCTACGAGACCGCCCGCTCGGTGGTGCGCGGCCTGACGCGGTACCTGGACAGTCCCGAACTGTCGGCCGACGCGGCGGTGGTGGTCATCGACTGGTACGGGCCGGACGGGAGAACGTGAACGACGCCCCCGCCGCGAAGGACGCTCCGCCCGCGCCGCCGCCGGCGCGAAGGGTCACGCCCGTGGCCGCAGCGCCGCGTAGGCCTCACGGAACGCCCGCAGACCCCGTGCGAGATCGCCGCGGCGCTCCTCGGGCATCGCGCCCAGCACCTCGCCCAGGTCCCGCTCCCGCCGGTCCGCCACCTCGGCCAGGAGCGCGCGCCCGGCGGGGGTGAGGGTCAGCAGGATCTCGCGGCGGTTGTCCGGGTGGGCCAGCCGGTCCAGCAGCCCGGCCGCCTCCAGCCGGTCGCACAGCCTGCTGGCGGCGGGCGACGTGGTGCACAGCGCCTCGGCCAGTCCCGTCATGTTGAGCGGTGGTCCCGCCTCGGTCACCTCCAGCACCCGCAGTTGCAGCGGCGACAGACGTGGACTGACCCGCCGCGGGGCCCGGGACCACAGACACGCCAAAGTCCGGACGGCGTCCGCCAGTTCGCGAACGCCGTCCGGCGGTCCGGGCTCCGTGCCGGGCTCAGCGGCCATCCGTCCGGGGCCCGGTCTGTTCGGGTACGCCCCCGCTCTCGCCCCGGTCCCGCGGCTCCCGCGCGTCCTGCGGGGGCAGCGTGCCGATCCCCTTGCGGTCCTCGTCGGGCAGCCCACCCGTCGCGCCGCTGAGCGAGTCGGCGCGGGCCGCCTCCACCGCCTGCTCGACGGTGTCGTGGACAGGAGTGTTGAGGTTCACACCTGTCAGCTCCAGCAGGCGGCGCACTGCGCTGGTGGGCGCGGCGATGCGCACGGTGCCGTCCACCAGCCGCACCTCGCGGTTGACCCGCAGCACGATGTTCAGGCCGGAGGAGTCCATGAAGGGCACTTCCTCCATGTCGAGCACCAGGTGCTTTCTGCCGTGCGCGATCTGGTTGGCCAGCTGGTGGTGGAGCTTGGTGGCGGTGTCCACGTCCAGCTCGCCGCCGATCCTCACCACAGCGAGCCACGACTCGGGAACGGCCACCTCGACCACGAGCGGGGCGATCTCCATTGGCACGACGTGTACCTCCACGAACTCGGATGTATGAGCGGCGGTTACCCAGGGCCGCCGCTTCCATTCGTCCCGTTCGCCGCCCGCCCTCTGCGGACGGCCTGTCAGGCATGATTCGGCCCCGAGTGGCAAAACGTCCAGGAGTGACGCCCGAGTGAACACGAACGATCGCGGAGGTTCCCGATGCCGAAGGTCTTCGACCGGTCCGCCGGTCCGCGGAGCCGCTCTCGCGACCTTCTGCTCGGGACCGCGGGCGCGGGTGCCGCGGACGCCAGGGACCTGGTGCGCGAGGTGCTGGAAGGCGGCCTCGACGGGCGGCGCACGGCGCGGCCCGACAGCGACGTGGTGCTGGCCGTGTCCGAACTGGTCACCAACGCCCTGCGGCACTGCGCCGGCCCGGCCCGCATGCGGGTCGTCCCGCGTGAGGACGGTCTGCTGGTCGAGGTGCACGACGACTCGCAGAACCCGGCACGGCCGCGCGACGCGCACAGCGACGGAACGGGTGGCTACGGCCTGCACATCGTCGAGGTCCTCGCCGACCGCTGGGGCAACCGCCGGACACCGCGCGGCAAGGCGGTGTGGGCGCTGTTCGCCTGGAGGTAGCGCGACCGGCATCCGGTGACCGCAGGCGGCTCTCGGATTCCGCGCCGTATACGTGGTGCGCGGACGGGCAGACGCTCTGCATGGCACAGACGCATACGGAACGGGAAGGAAAGTTCGAGGGACTGGGCGACGGGCCCCTGCCGGCCCTGGACGGTCTGCCGGGCGTGGCCCGGGTGGCGCCGGGGGAGCCGGAGGAACTGGACGCCCTCTACTACGACACGCCCGGCCTGGCTCTGCTCGGCGCGGGCTCCACCCTGCGGCGCAGGACCGGCGGTCACGACGCGGGGTGGCATCTGAAGACCCCCGCGAAGGACGGAGCTCGCCACGAGACCCGGGTTTCGGCGGCCGACGGGGAAGGGGAGGCGCCGCCGGGCGAGATCACCCGGCTGGTCAGGGCCCGGGCGCGGGGGCGCCAGGTGGTGCCGGTCGCCCGGCTGCGTACCCACCGCGAGCGACTGCTGCTCCTGGACGCCCGCGACCGCCTCCTCGCGGAGGTCGCCGTCGACCGGGTCTCGGGACAGGTGCTCGGCACGGTACGGACCGACGGCGAACGGGAGGGCGAGCCGCCGGGCGACCGGACCGTGCTGACCGCCTGGTCGGAGGTCGAGGTGGAACTCGACCGCGGCGACGAGGCCCTGCTCACAGCGGTCGGCAAACGCCTGCGCAAGGGCGGGCTGCGCCCCGGCGGCCATCCCTCCAAGCTCCAGCACGCGCTGGCCGCTGCCGGAGCCGCACCGCGTCCGCCCGCCCGCCCGGCCCCCGGCAGCGCGGGCGCCGTCGTACTGGACCGGCTGCGCACGCAGACCGAGGCCCTGCTGACCCTGGACGCCGCCGTGCGCGCCGACGAACCGGACTCCGTGCACCGCATGCGGGTCGCGGTGCGTCGGCTGCGGTCGGCCCTGAAGACCTACCGCGGACTCTTCCTGCCCGGCAGCACCCGGGAACTGGAACGCGGGCTGCGCCGGCTCAGCCGGACCCTGGGAGAGGCCCGGGACCACGAGGTGCTGGGGGAGCGGCTGGGCGACGACCTGGCGGCGCTGGCCGCCGACCCGGCCACCGCGGCGCTGACCGGCACGGGCGCGGGGCGGATCACCGGCGAGGAGGCGCGGGCCTACCGCACCGCGTGGCGCGGCGTCGTCGAGGTGCTCGACAGCGGTCGCTACTTCGCGCTGCTGGACGCGCTGTGCGCCTGGCTGGCCGATCCGCCGTTCGGCTCGAAGGCGGAACGCACGGCG
This sequence comes from Streptomyces sp. ICBB 8177, assembly GCF_003144095.1. GTDB lineage: Bacteria > Actinomycetota > Actinomycetes > Streptomycetales > Streptomycetaceae > Streptantibioticus_D. Next base: position 688,007 of record NZ_NSKH01000018.1, read on the forward strand.
CGCGGGCGCCTGGAGAAGGCCGTGCGCCGCCGTCGCAAGAAGCTGCTGGCGCGCGCCGACCACGCGTTGACGCTGGAACGCGGCCCGGCCCGCGACGAGGCGCTGCACGCCACGCGAAGGGCGGCCAAGCACCTGCGGTACGCGGCGGAGACGGCCCGGCCGGTGGTGGGCAAGCCGGCGCGGAAGCTGGCGAAGCGAGCCAAGGCGGTCCAGAAGCTGCTCGGTGAGCACCAGGACTCGGTCGTCGCCCGCCGCGCCCTGCCCCTGCTCGCCGACCGTGCCCACCGCAAGGGCGAGGAGACCTTCGGCCACGGGCTGCTGTACGCGTACGAGGGCGGCCGGGCGCAGGAGGCGTTCGCCGCGGTGCCGGGCGCGTTGCGGAAGGTGTCGAAGCGGCGTCTGAGGCACTGGCGATGAACACCACTGAGGGGCCCGGCGCGCCGGGCCCCTCAGTGAGCGCTGGTATCAACGTGTACGACGGCTTCCCATCGCGCCGGACGGCGCTGGATCAGTCCTCGGTCAGCAACTGGGTGCGCAGCCGGGTCAGGGTCCGGCTCAGCAGCCGGGAGACGTGCATCTGGGAGATGCCCAGCTCGGCCCCGATCGCGGCCTGCGTCATGTCCGCGCCGAACCGCATCGACAGGATGGTCCGCTCGCGGTCGGGCAGACGCGCGATCAGCGGCTTGAGGGCGGTCAGGTTGTCGACGCCCTCAAGCGCGGGGTCCTCGGCCCCGATGCGGTTGGCCCACGCGGTGCCGTCGTCCTCCTCGTCACCGGCCTGCGCGTCGATGGAACCGGCGCTGTAGGCGTTGGCGGCGATCCTGGCCTCCAGGACCTCCTCCTCGGTGATGTTCAGCCGCTCGGCCAGCTCGCCGACGGTGGGGGCGCGGTCCAGCTCGGCGCTGAGCGCGTCGGTGGCCTTGGCCAGGTCGATGCGCAGCTCCTGAAGCCTGCGCGGCACCCGCACGGCCCAGCTGGTGTCGCGGAAGAACCGCTTGATCTCGCCGACGATGGTCGGCAGCGCGAAGGTGACGAACTCGACGCCGTAGTCCGGGTCGAAACGGTCGACCGCCTTGATCAGCCCGATCGTCCCGACCTGGAGGATGTCCTCCATCTGGTCGGCTCGGTTGCCGAACCGCTTCGCCGCGAAGCGGACGAGCGCCATGTTCAGCTCGATCAGGGTGTTGCGTACGTACTGGTACTCCTCGGTGCCCTCCTCAAGGCGTCCCAGGCGCGCGAACATGACCTTGGACATGTCACGCACCTCGGCCACCGACGCCCCCGTCGTGTCGATCGGGGTGTCGACCGCCGTGGTGCTGACCTGTTCTACGAGCTGGACCGACATCGGGTCTGCCCTCCCTGGGATCCGTTTGACGCGAAGCCATGGAGGCGCCTACCCACACCTGAAGCGGCAAACACGAATTCTGGTACGTATTTCGAGGAGGTTCCCCGCCCGGGCGCGGGGCTACCGGCCGAAATGGCCCTTTACCAGACATAACGCCCGCGCGGGAGGGGGTGGTGCCCGGGCGGGAACCTTCCGCGTTCAGGCGGAACGCGCTCCCGAGGCGCCGCGGGACGCGCACAGCAGCCAGCGCGGCCGCTGCCCCGGCAGCGTCAGGCCCAGCGCGCCCAGCGCCTTGAGCAGGGCGTCGTCCCACTCGGCGGTCTCCCGCCCCGGCACGTCGGGACCGAGGTCGGCGCACTCGCCCAGCGGCACGCGCACCACGTGGGCGGTGAGCAGGTACATCGGCGCCTGCTCCCTGCCGTACGGAGTGAGTTCCACGCCGAGGGACCGCAGCCGCTCGTCGCGCCGCAGGAAGTAGCCGTGCGCCTGCGGCGACCACCGTTCGGTGAAGCCGGTCGAGGCCAGCAGCCGGTCCTGCGCCGCCTCACGGAAGCCGCCCTCGGTGTCGGGGGAGTACCAGTCGACGGCCAACTCGCCGTATTCATCGGTTTCTTCGGCCTTCCAGCCGTCCGCGCCACCGAGGTCGTAGCCGTAGGCGAGGAGGGCGTCCGTCGGGTTGCTCACAGGCAGTGCTCCGTAGCGGAAGGCCCGCGAGCGGCTCCCGCGGGCGTGTGGTGCCGGCGCGTCCTCTTCGTGCAACGCCACCGTGCGGTCGTGTCGTTGCGGATCGGAGCCGACTCGAACCGCTTACCCCGGACCGGACGGGCTGACGCGTGGCGGTCCCGCGTGTAGCGGATCGGCCCCCGGGTAGCCGCAGCCCCACGCACGACCGACCATCGCGCGCCGCGGCCCGCCCGCGGGGCGCCCGACGGGAAGGACCTCCATGACTGCCCGGCAGCACACCAGCACCGCCCGGCACAAGGCATACCGTCGTCGCACCCCCGCACTGCGCGCCGCGCTCACGGCCGCCGCGGGATCGGTCCTGGTGACCACGGCCGCCGCCGGTGCGCCGGCCCAGGCGGCGGCCCCGACCGCACCGCACCGGGCGGCCCCGGCGTCCACGGCCGCCCAGCGGGCGCCGGCCGACCTGCGCCGCGCCGTCGACGACCTCACCGTGCGCACCCCGGACGGTTCCGCCCTCGGCCAGGCCCGGCTCTTCGCGGTCTACCGGGACCTGCGCGCGGCGGGTGTCGACGACTGGACCGTCGTGGGCGCGGAGGACCCGGGACGGCCCGAGGTGGTGCTGCGGCTGTGGCACACGGATCCTGCGAAGGTGCGCGCCGTGCGACAGTCGATCGCGTCGGCGCTGCGGGTGACCTCGCGGGCGCACGAGGTCTACAGCGTGGGGCTGCTGGCGCCGGTCCACCCCGGCTCGGCCGCCGCACGCGGCGACGTGGCCGAGCTGACCCGGGTGGCACGCGAGGCGGGCGGTCCGGGCGCGCTGGTGGACCCGCAGCCCGATGTCGTCCACGTCCACCTGGAGGCCGACCGGCTGAGCGAGTCCGCGCTGAACGCGGTGCGGGCTCAGGCCGCCCGCACGGCCGGTTCACCGGTCGGCGCGGTCCGCGTGATCGGGGAACCGTAAGCCCCGGCGCGCCTCGCTCGCGACCCTCACCGGAGGACAGCCGCGGTCCTCGGACATACGGATGTCATATGAACGCGATAAAGTTAGTTAGCCTCAAGCAACTAACTTCCTCGCGGTCGGCGCGTACGCGACGCGAAGGGGACGGGAATCACAGAAGTGGGCATAGCCAGGAGAACAACCCCAGCACCGGCGACGCCGGGCGGGTCCCCGGACGCGTCGGCGCTGGGCCCGCACTACAAGTGGATCGCGCTGTCGAACACCACCCTCGGTGTGCTGATGGTGATGATCAACCAGTCGATCGTGCTGATCGCGCTGCCCGACATCTTCCGGGGCATCCACCTCAACCCCCTCGACCCCTCCAACACCAGCTACCTGCTGTGGATGCTGATGGGGTTCATGGTGGTCACCGCGGTGCTGGTGGTCACCTTCGGCAGGCTCGGCGACATGTTCGGCCGGGTCCGCATGTACAACATGGGCTTCGCGGTCTTCACCGCCTGCTCGATCATGCTCTCGCTGACCTGGTTGCACGGCAGCGCGGGCGCGCTGTGGCTGATCGGCTGGCGCATCGTGCAGGGCATCGGCGGCGCGCTGCTGTTCGCCAACTCCACGGCGATCCTCACCGACGCCTTCCCGGCCAAGCAGCGCGGGACGGCGCTGGGCATCAACTCCATCGCCGCCATCGCGGGCTCGTTCCTCGGCCTGATCCTCGGCGGCGTGCTCGCCCCGGTCAACTGGAAGATGATCTTCCTGGTCTCGGTGCCGTTCGGCGTCTTCGGCACGATCTGGGCGTACGTGAAACTGCACGACACCGGTGTGCGCCGCAAGGCGAAGATGGACTGGTGGGGCAACGTCACCTTCGCCGTCGGCCTGATCTCGGTGCTGGTCGGCATCACCTACGGCATCCAGCCGTACGGCTCGAGCAGCATGGGCTGGGGCAACCCCTGGGTGCTCACCGCGCTCATCGGCGGGGCCATCGTGCTGGTCGGCTTTGTGGTGATCGAGAACCGGGTGGCCGAACCGCTCTTCCGCCTGTCGCTGTTCAAACTGCGGGCGTTCACCGCGGGCAACATCGCCAGCCTGCTGACCGCGCTCGGCCGCGGTGGCCTGCAGTTCATGCTGATCATCTGGTTGCAGGGCATCTGGCTGCCGCTGCACGGCTACAGCTTCGAGCAGACCCCGCTGTGGGCGGGTATCTACATGATCCCGCTGACCATCGGCTTCCTGTTGTCGGCGCCGGTCTCCGGCTGGCTGTCGGACCACTTCGGCTCACGGGCCTTCACGGTGGGCGGCGCGCTGCTGACCGCGGCGAGCTTCGTGGCGCTGATGGAGCTGCCGACCGACTTCAGCTACTGGGTCTTCGCCCTGCTGATCCTGGTCAACGGCCTGGGCTCCGGCCTGTTCGCCTCGCCGAACCGCGCCGAGATCATGAACGCCGTCCCCGCCGACGCGCGCGGCGCGGGCGCGGGCATGACCGCCACGTTCCAGAACTCCTCGATGGTGCTGTCCATCGGCATCTTCTTCAGCCTGATGATCGCGGGCCTGTCCCACACCCTGCCGCACACGATGCACGACGGCCTGGTCGCGCAGGGCGTGCCGAACGCCGAGGCCACCCAGATCTCCCAACTGCCGCCGATCGCCGTGCTGTTCGCGGCCTTCCTGGGCTACAACCCGTTCCAGCAGCTGCTCGCAGGCCACCTGGGCGGGCTGCCGCACGGCGGCGCGACCATCACCGGCAAGGAGTTCTTCCCGCACCTGATCTCCGGTCCGTTCCACCACGGCCTGGTGATCGCCTTCTGGTTCGCGGTTGCCGCCTGCGTGGTCGCCGCGTTCTCCTCGCTGCTGACCGGCCGCCTCGGCCGTCGGCACGAGCAGCGCACCGAGCCGCTGGGCGAGGAGCTGGCCGCGGTCTCCGGTGAGGCCGGCATCGCGATGAGCGAGCTGGTCGTCCCCGACGAGGGCGGACGCCCGGAGGACCGCAGGGCCTGACACCCGCACGAGCGAACGACGCGGCGCCCGCCCCTTCGGCCTGGTCGGAAGGGGCGGGCGCCGCGCTGTCGAGGGTCAGCCGGTGGTGTGGAGGCGGTACATCACGGTGCCGTGCGCGGGCACCGTCGCCGACACCGACGAGGTGAACGGCGTGGTGGTCTTGCTGATCAGGTCCTTGGCGGCGAGCTTGGCTCCGGCCGAGTAGCCCAGCTCCTGGCTGCCGATGGTGAAGGTCTGCTGCTTGGCGCTCTTGTTGAGGAAGACGACCGCCTTGTCACCATTGGCCAGCGGCTTGACCAGCACGTCGTAGGTGGCGTCGCTGTAGACCTGGTGGCCCTGCACGCCGGCCGGATCCTGGTCGACGGCGATGACGTCGGTGTTGCCCAGGATCGCCAGCGCGGAGGGACTGAGCTTGGTCAGGTCGGTGCTGCTGATCAGCGGCGCCGCCATCTCGGCCCACAGCACCACCTGCGACTGCGTCTCGTCGGCGGTCAGGCCCGAGTCACCGGCGAGCAGGAAGTCCGGGTCGTTCCAGTGACCGGGGCCGGAGTAGGCGCCCAGCGGCACGTTGTAGCCGTAGTTGGCCATGATGCTCGACCACTTGTCGCTGTCCTGGCCCAGCGCGATGTCCCACCCCTCGCGCCACAGGTTGCCGTACTTCGGCGTCCACTGGAGGATCTTGTACCAGTCGGCGGTGCCCTGGAAGTACGCGGGCGCCGACTCCGAGAAGACGATCTTGCGGCCGCTGTCCAGCAGCGCCTGGCTCATCTTCTGGTACTCCTTGCGGTACGTCTCCTCGTCCGACTGCCCCTGCACACTGGGTACGTTGCAGCCGTCGAGTTTGAGGTAGTCCACGCCCCAGGAGGCGAAGCGCCTGGCGTCGGCGGCCTCGTGCCCCCAACTGCCCGGGTAGCCGCCGCAGGTCTCGGTGCCGGCGTCCTCGTAGATGCCGAACTTCAGCCCCATCTTGTGCAGTTGGCTGCCGACGTAGGCCATGCCGTCGGGGAACTTGGTGGAGTCGCCCACCAGGTTCCCGTTGCGGTCACGGCTCTTGGCCATCCAGCAGTCGTCGATGGTGACGGTGTTGTAGCCCTTCTTCGCCAGGCCGGTGCCGACCAGCGCCTTGGCCTGGTCGAGGATGAGCTGCTCGGAGATGTTGCACTGGTAGTACGACCAGTCGTTCCAGCCCATCGGCGGGGTGAGCGCCAGGCCGTTGTAGGCGGGGGAGGTGTTGCCCGCCTTCGGCGGCGCGGTGTGGGCGGCGGGCGTGGCCGGGGCGGCCTGGGCGGGCAGCGCCGCAGTGAGCGCGAGGGCGCCGCCGATGGCCAGGGCGGTGGTGATCGCGTGGACGAGGCGCTTGCGGGACGGGTGTATCAACGTGTCGACCTCACTCGGCTCAGGGCCGGACCGGGAGCCGGCCGCTGGGGGATACCGGACTGTGCGGACGTGCGGTGGTGCGGTCGTGCGGTGTCGCGTGTTACGTGGTGCGGTCGTGCGGTCCTGGGGCGGGCGCCCTGCCGGGGCACCCGCGGTCGGGGTCGGGGGGCCGGTTTCAGGCGGAGCGGTCGTGCGGTCCCGGGCCCGCGTCCTGGACCGGCTGGGCCAGCGCGGGGGAGTCCAGGAGCGAACGCGGCTCGCGCACTCCGGGGGCCGGGGCGGCCTGGGGGTCGGGCCAGTGGCCGCTGTTCTGCCAGTAGGCGCGGATCTCCTCCAGCTGGCGGCCCTTGGTCTCCGGCGCCATCACGGCGATGAACGTGATCGCGAGCAGCGCCAGCACCGCGAACCCGCCGAACGTCCAGGACGCGCCGACGTGCGCGAGCAGCGAGGGGAAGAACTGGGCGACCAGCAGGTTGGCCACCAGGTCGGCGGCGAGCATCACCGAGGCGCCCAGCGACCGCAGTTGGGCCGGGAACGCCTCGCTCGCGTAGACCCAGATCAGCGAGCCGAAGCCGAAGTTGAACGCGGCGGTGAACAGCGTGATGGCGGCGAAGCCGACCCAGGTGCCGCCGCCGTGCACGGCACCGGTGCCGAACACCGCGCTGAGCACGACGAGAGTGGCGAGCATCGTGCCGATGCCGCTGAGCAGCACGACGCGGCGGCCGAACCGGTCGACGATGAACAGCGCGCAGACGGTGGCGACCAGGGAGACCAGTTCGACCAGCGAGGGCAGGAAGAAGTTCTGCCCGCTGCCGGTGAAGCCCATGGTCTGGAAGATCTCCGGGCTGTAGTAGGTGACCGCGTTGATGCCGGTGATCTGGCAGAAGAAGCCCATGCCGACGACGAACACCGTGGCCCGGGCGAACGGCTTGCGCACCAGCTGCCCGAGCGATCCCCCGTTGCGCCGCTCGGCCCGCAGCTCGCGGTCGATCGCCGCCGTCTCGGCGACCGGGTCGACGTCCGGGTCGGTGTCGGCCATCACGCGGGCGGCCTCGTCCAGGCGCCCCTTGAGGATGTACCAGCGCGGGGTGTCGGGCAGCCGCAGCAGCGGGACCACCACCAGCGCCGCCGGGATCGCGGACAGGCCGAGCATCAGCCGCCAGTGACCGCCGCCCGACAGGCCCCAGTTGACGAAGTAGGTGATGGTGATGCCGGCGACGCAGGCCACCTGGTAGGTGGCGACGGCGGCGCCGCGGATGCGGGCCGGGGTCGACTCGGCGATGAACAGCGGCGCCGCCACGATCGACACGCCGATCGCCACCCCGAGCAGGAAGCGGAACGCGTACAGGACCCCGACGCCCGGTGAGGCGGCGGACAGTGCCACGAAGACCGCGTAGCAGGCGGCCACCAGCACCATGGTCATCCGGCGGCCGATCGCGTCGGCGAGCCGTCCCGCGGCCAGCGCGCCGAGGATGGAACCGAACACCAGGATGCTGTTGACCAGGCCCTTCTGCCCCGAGTTGAGGTGGAAGTCGCGGGCGAGGAAGACCAGCGCGCCGGAGATGCTCCCGGTGTCGTACCCGTAGATCACCCCGACGACGGCACCGGTGAACGCGATCCGGTGACCCGTGTCGAAGCGGCGCCGCGCGGGGGGTGCGGCGGTCTGTGACGCCATGGTGCGGTCCTTAGAACAGGGCAAGCGGCTGATTGATTGTGCGAGTGTCGCGACCGTTTCGCTCAACTGTCAACAGTCACGGGCGCCTCTGTAGTGCCGAACAAAATACATGAATGGTGAAAAATGGCTCGTATTGAAGAGACGGTGCTGTCGAAGCGCGCGAATCAAGGTGCACAATGCTGATGCGAGTACCGCACTTCACGTCACGAGGTGTCATCAGCGCTTCCGTGACAGCCGACGACAGGGGAGCCCGTGAGCCAGCTCGAATTCATGGCCCAGGAGATCGAGTCGCAGCCGGAGACCTGGCGCGCCGCCGCCCGCCTGGCCACCGCCGCCGACTGCCCGCTGCCCGCGCCGGGCCTGAAGGTGGCGGTGATCGGCTGCGGGACGTCGTGGTTCATGGCGCAGTCCTACGCCGCCCTGCGCGAAGCCGTGGGGCTGGGCGTCACCGACGCCTTCGCCGCCTCCGAGGCGCCGCTCGCCGGCCGGGACTACGACGCGGTGGTCGCCATCACCCGCTCGGGCACCACCACCGAGGTGCTGCGGCTGCTGGCCGAGGTGCGCGGCCGGGTCCGCACCGTCGCCGTGGTCGGCGACCCGGACACCCCGGTCCGGGAGAGCGCCGACGAGGTGATCGCGCTGCCGTTCGCCGACGAGCGCTCCGTCGTCCAGACCCGCTTCGCCACCACCGCCCTCACCCTGCTGCGGGCCCACCTGGGCCAGGACGTCGGGCCCGCAGCCGCCGACGCCCAGGCCGCGCTGCGGCAGCCGGTCGCGCAGGAGTGGATCGACGCCGAGCAGTTCACGTTCCTCGGTCGCGGCTGGACCTACGGGCTGGCCAACGAGGCCGCGCTGAAGATGCGTGAGGCGTCGCAGAGCTGGACCGAGTCCTATCCGGCCATGGAGTACCGGCACGGGCCCATCGCCATCGCCGCCCCGGGCCGGGTCACCTGGATGTTCGGCGACGCGCCCGAGGGGCTGGCCGAGCAGGTCGCCGCCACCGGGGCGGCGTTCGTCGACCACCCGCTGGAGCCGCTGGCCGACCTCGTCCTGCTCCAGCGCGTCGCCCTGGAAAGGGCCAGGGCCCGGGGCCTCGACCCGGACGCCCCGCGCAACCTCACCCGTTCCGTCATCCTCGCCCCGCGGTGACCAGCGGTCCCGAGGGCTCCGACGGCGTCGAGGACCTGGTCGTGGCCTGCGACGTCGGCGGCACCGCCATCAAGGCCGGACTGGTCGACGCGTGCGGATCCGTCCGCCACGACGACGGCCTGCCGACGCCGGTCGTGGCGGGCGACGGGGCGGCCACGGCGGACGCCGTGCTGGCCGAGGTGGTCCGCATCACCGCGCGGCTGCGCGAGTCGGCCGCCGAACGGGACGCGCGGGTGGTCGCACTCGGCGTGATCGTGCCAGGGCTGGTCGACGCCGAGGCGGGCCTCGCCCGCTACTCGGAGAACCTCGGCTGGCGCGACGTGCCGTTCGTGCGCAGGCTGGCCAGGGCCACCGGGCTCCCGGTCGGCTTCGACCACGACGTGCGGGCGGCGGGCGCCGCGGAGCAGCGGCTCGGCGCGGGCCGCGGCAGGCGCGACGTGGCCTTCGTGCCCGTCGGCACCGGCATCTCCGCCTCCCTCGTGCTCGACGGCCGCCCCTACGCGGGTGGCGGCTGGGCCGGGGAGATCGGCCACCTGGACGCCGGCAGCGGACTGCCCTGCCCCTGCGGCGGCACCGGCTGCCTGGAGACCGTCGCGTCCGCCTCCGCCATCCGCCGCCGCTACGAGGAGCGCACCGGCCGGGCGGTCTCCGGCGCGGTCGACGTGGCCGCCCGGCTGGAGCGGGGCGATCCCGACGCCCGGGCGGTCTGGGACGCGGCGATCGACGCGCTGGCGGCCTCCCTGACCGGGCTCGCCGCGATCGCCGCACCCGAACTGGTGCTGATCGGCGGTGGGTTGTCGGGCGCGGGCGACGCGCTGCTCGCGCCGCTGCGCCGGGCCCTGGACGCCCGGCTGACCCTGCAACGCCGCCCCGAACTGCGCCTGGCCGGCCTCGGCGACCGGGCCGGGCTGCTGGGCGCGGCGCTGCTGGCCTGGGAACGCGTCGGCGTACGGGTCGCGGAGCCGGAGCCGCACACCTCCCGGCCCGACGCCCACCGGACACCGGCCGCGGACCCGGCCACATAACCGCCGGACCCGTCCCGCGCGGGACCGCCGACCACGCGGCCCCGCACGAAGCCCGCCCCCTTCCAGCTGCCCGTGTTCCGCCCGTGCCCTCCGCCCCGCCTTCCGTTCCCGACCGGAGACCGCCATGACCCTCGTCCCCACCTCGTCCATCGTCGAGTCCGCGCGGAGCCGGGGCGTCGGCGCCGCCGCGTTCAACGTCATCCACCTGGAGACGGCGGAGGCGCTGGTCACCGCCGCGGAACGCACCGGCCTGCCGGTGATCCTCCAGATCAGCGAGAACTGCGTGCGCTACCACGGCTCGCTCGCGCCGATCACCCGTGCCACCCTCGCGCTCGCCGAGGCCTCGTCCGCCGACCTTTCGGTCCACCTCGACCACGTCACCGACCCGGACCTGATCCGCGAGGGGGTGGCCGCCGGAGTCCGGTCGGTCATGGTGGACGCCTCCGCGCTGCCGTACCAGGAGAACGTCGCGCTCACCGCCGAGCTGACCGCCTGGTGCCACGAACGCGACGTCTTCGTCGAGGCCGAACTCGGCGAGGTGGGCGGCAAGGACGGGGTGCACGCCCCCGGCGCGCGCACCGACCCGGCCGAGGCCGCCGCGTTCGTGGCGGCCACCGGGGTGGACGCGCTGGCGGTGGCGGTCGGCTCCTCGCACGCGATGCTGGAACGCACCGCCGAGCTGGACAAGACGCTCATCGCACAACTGCGCGCGAAGGTGCCCGTACCGCTGGTGCTGCACGGTTCCTCCGGGGTGCCGGACGAGGAACTGCTGCGCGCGGTCGCCGCGGGCCTGACGAAGATCAACATCTCGACCCATCTGGTCTCGGTCTTCACCGCCCGGGTCCGCGAGAAGCTCGCGGCGGACACGGGCCTGGTGGACTCGCGCAAGTACCTGCGGCCGGCCCGCGACGCGGTGGCCGAAGAGGCGGCCCGGCTGCTGCGGTTGCTCGGCCGAACGGGGGGCGACGCCGGCTGCTACGGTTCACGCGAACCGGGAGATGGACGATGACGCGACACGAGCGGCTCAACGCCCTGCTCGAACTCCTGGCCGAGCGCGGCCAGGTACAGGTGGACGAGGCCGCCGAGGCGCTGGAGGTCTCCGCCGCCACCGTGCGGCGCGACATGGACGCGCTCGCCGAGCAGCGCCTGCTGACCCGCACCCGGGGAGGCGCGGTGCTCAGCTCCGTCGCGTACGACCTGCCGGTGCGCTACCGCGCGGCGCACCGCCCGCAGGAGAAGCGGCACATCGCCGAGGCGGCCAGCGCGCTGGTCAGCCGAGGCAGCGTGATCGGCCTGAGCGGCGGCACCACCACCACCGAGATCGCCCGCACCCTGGCGGCCCGTCCCGACCTGGACGAGGCGGGGCCCCGGCCCAACCTCACGGTGGTCACCAACGCCCTGAACATCGCCTACGAGTTGTCGGTGCGGCCGACCGTCAAGATCGTGCTGACCGGTGGCGTCGCGCACAGCCGCAGCTTCGAACTGGTCGGCCCCTACAGCGACCTGGTGCTGAGCCGGATCACCATGGACGTCGCGTTCATCGGCGTCAACGGCGTCGACCCGGTGGTCGGCGCGACGGTGCACGACGAGGCCGAGGCGCGGGTCAACCGGCTGATGGCGGAGCGGGCGGGCCGCGCGATCCTGGTCGCCGACTCCTCCAAGATCGGCACGCGCGCGTTCGCCACCATAGGCGGACCCGAACTGTTCGACACCCTCATCACGGACCCCGCACTGCCCTCCGACTCCCGCAAGGCGTTCGAGGAGGCGGGCTGGCAGGTGGCCACGGCACCGCAGGAGTGAGGAGGGCGACGGAAACCGCGAGCGGCCGCGGCCCCCGCGGGTGAGCCGCGGGGAAGCGGGCTCATAATGGGCGCCCGAACCTCCGCCGCGACCCCGGGAGCACCGATGCCCGCGCCCGCACTCCCCGCCGAGTACGACGAACGGCCTGCGCAGGCGCCGCGCGGCCGGGTCGTCTTCCTCAACGGCACTTCGAGCGCGGGCAAGTCGAGCATCGCCGCGGAACTGCTGCGCGTGCTGGACGGCACCTGGTTCCATGTCCCGCTCGACGCCTTCCACCGCATGCGCAGCGACCGCGACATCGCCCCGCAGGACCTCCAGGCCGAGATCGACCGCACCGCCCGGGGCTTCCACCGCGCCGCGGCGGGTATGGCAGCGGCCGGCAACAACATCGTCGTGGACCACGTGCTGACCAGGCGGTGGCGGCTGCTGGAGTGCCTGGAGCTGTTCACCGCCCGGGACGTGACGTTGGTCGGCGTGCACTGCCCACTGCCCGAGCTGGAGCGGCGCGAACGCGAGCGCGGTGACCGCGGGAGCGTGGCGGCGCGTCAGTTTCCGCTGGTGCACGCGCACGGCGTGTACGACATCGAGTGCGACACGAGCGTCTCCGGCCCGGCCGAGTGCGCCCGCGAGATCGCCAGGTTCCTGCCGGTGCGGCCGCTGCCCACCGCGTTCCAGCGGCTCAGGCGGGAGTACGCAGTGGGGGCATCCGCCATCCCCCGGCCAGCCGCGACGAGCGGACGTTGACGCCCGCGCCGAAGAACTCGCAGAACTTCATGATCAGCGGATCCCAGGCGACCGGGTCGACGTGGTGGGTGCCGGGCACGATCAGCTCCTCCTCGACATGGGTGCGCACCACCTCGACCTGGAAGGCGGTCGCGTTCACCTCCTGCCCCGCGATGTCGTGGGCCGTGACCAGACGGCACTCCATCTGGATCGGGCACTCCAGCGCCCGCGGCGCGGCGACCAGTTGGGACGGCTGCTCGGTGAGCCCGGCGGTGGCGAACTTGTCCGGCTCGAACCGGTAGCCCTGCGCCCGCTTGCGGTCGGAGAACTCCGGCTCGCCGGTGGTGAGCGCGATGCGGTCGACAGCGTCGGCCATGGCGGCGGACGGCAGGTTGAGCACGCACTCGCCCTCGCGCAGCAGGTTGCGCGTGGTGCGGCTGGCGCTGCCCATGCCGAGCATCGCGTACGGCCCGAGCCACCAGGCGGACGACATCGGGGCGAGGTTGGCGGTGCCGTCCTCGTTACGGGTGCTGATCAGGACGACGGGGGTGCCGAAGTAGAGCACCTCGACTCCGGGGACCTGGTGCATCGCTGCCGCCTTTCGCGGAACGTGGGGAAGGGCCGGGACGAGCACGCCGTGGATGGCGTACCGGTCCCGACCCTTTCCGATCACGGTCCCGCATGCTGGCGGGGATCGGACGTCGCGTCCGGGACGGCGGTCGGTCCTACGGGACCGCCCGGTCTCGTCGGCCGGTCAGACCGCCGCGCCCGTCTCGCTCGCCGGCTGCGCGGTGTGCTCGGCGACCGGCGCGGTGCGCGGGCCGTGGATCCGGCGCAGGCCGAGCCCGGCGACCGCGGAGACCAGCAGCAGGGCCACGCCCGCGATGACGAACGTGAGGGTGAACTGGCTCTCGGCGGGCAGCGCGGGCGCGCCCGGCGGCAGGTGCGCGATGGACTTGGAGGCCAGCACGGTGGTGATGGTCGCGCTGCCGATGGCGCTGCCGGTCGAGCGCGAGATGGAGTTGATGCCGTTGGCGATGCCGGTCTGGTGGTGCGGGACGCTGGCCACGATGACGGCGGGCATCGCCGCGTAGCCGAAGCTGATCGCCGCGCCCACCAGCATCGCGCCGACGATGACCGACGCGCTGTGCTGGTGGTCCAGCGCGATCCAGCCGAAGCCCGCGGTCCCGGCGACCGACGCGAGGACCAGCACCAGGCGCGGACCGTGGTGGCGCACCAGCTGGCCCCCGACCGGGGCGGCGAGCAGCGAGACGATGGTGCCCGGCAGCAGGTACTCGACGGAGGCCCGCAGCACGCTGGCGTCGAACCCGTACCCGGCGATCGCCGACGGCATCTGCACCAGGTACGAGACGCCGATGAACAGGGCGAAGGAACCGAAGCCGACCAGCAGCCCGGCCAGGTTGGAGAAGAGCACCGGGCGGTGCACGAACATCCCCATGTCCACCAGTGGTTCGCGCACCCGCTTCTCCACCATGACCCATACGACGGCCATCACGACCGCGCCGGTGAAGCAGGCCAGCGTGCGCGCCGAGGACCAGCCCCAGTCGTGGCCCTGGGTGATCGGCAGCAGCAGGAGCACCAGCGCCGCGGCGAGGGTGAGCGCGCCCAGCACGTCGGTGCGTCCACCGGTGGTCTGACGGGTCGCCGGAACGAGGAAGACCACGGCCAGCAGCGCGAGCGCGGCGAGACCGGTGGCCAGCCAGAAGGCGCTGCGGTAGTCGGGGTGGCTGCCGGAGGTCAGCAGACCGGTGGAGACCAGCGCCAGACCGCTGCCGAAGGCGAGGGTGCCGCTGACCATGGCCATGGCGCCGGGCAGCTTGGCGGGCCTGATCTCCTCACGCAGCACGGACAGCGCGAGCGGGAAGATCGCGGTGGCCGCGCCCTGCAGCACCCGGCCGACGATCAGCCACAGCAGCGAGTGGGTGACGGCGGCCAGCACCGATCCGGCCACCATCACGACGAGCACGGCGACCAGGGTGCGCTTCTTGCCGTGCTGGTCGCCGAAGCGCCCGAGCAGCGGGGTGAAGACCGCGGCGGACAGCAGGGTGGCGGTCGTCACCCAACTGGTGTTGGCGGTCGTGGTGTGCAGGTCGGTCTGGATGAGTCCCAGGATCGGGATGACCAGGGTCTGCATCATCGACACGACCATGGCGGCCAGGCTCAGGGCGAAGACGACGGCCGTCTCGCTCCGCGGCGCCCGCGGGGAAGGGGTGTTGCTCATGGCGGTGGGTGTCCTCGATTTACTTCACAACATGGATGCTTAAGAGCATCAAGTATTTGTCCGTGACTCTAGCCCGGGATACTTGAGGTAGTCAAGTTAATGATTGAGAGCCTCAAGCTCTTCAGTAGACTCGCGGACATGACCGCCGCGACCGACCCGACGCCTTCCGCGTCCTCCGCCGTCAAGAGCCGCCTGCTCGACCTGATGGTCGCCCTCGGCACCGCGCACTGGAAGGACTACGCGGCGACGGCCGCGCAGCACGGACTCACCTCGGTGCAGGCCAGACTGCTGGCGCAGGTGACCGAGCCGGTGCCGATGCGCGGTCTGGCCGAACAGCTCGGGTGCGACGCGTCCAACGTCACCGGCGTCGTCGACCGGCTCCAGGCGCGCGGGCTCGTGCTGCGCGAGAGCGACGCGCGCGACCGCCGGGTCAAGAACGTGGTCGCCACCGCCGAGGGGCTGGCCACCATCCAGCGCATCCGTGCCGAGATGCAGGCGACCCACACCGCTCTCGACTCGCTGACCGAGGACGAGCGGGCCACTTTGTACACGTTGCTGGAACGGCTGCGGCCGGGGCTGGAGAACCGCGACTGAGGCGCGGGCGCCGGACCGCCCGGCGTGCGGCCCCGGAGTGCGCCCCCGCCTGTGGGCGACTCCGGCTCGGGCGGCTTCGCGTCCGAGCGGCTTCGTCTCCGGGCCGCTCCCGAGGGGTGCGCGCATGGTCGTGCCCGCACCTGGGGAAGGATGCGGGCGCGAAAGGAACGGGCACCGGACGCGGGGAGGGGGTGCGTCCGGTGCCCTTGCGGTTGTTCCGAACCGGTACCGGGACAACGACCGTCGGGCCGTCAGGTCACGGTTCGCCGTCCGTGGTTCAGACGTTGGTCCGACGACGACGGCTCGCCAGCAGCACGCCGGCGGCGGCGGTGGCGATCAGGCCGGCGCCCGCCGCGGTCTCGACGGTGCTGCCGCTCACCACGGAACCGCCCAGGCCGGTGTGCGGGCCACCGTGCGGACGGTGGTGGTGGCCGTGGTGGTGCTTGTGGCAGTCGTCACCGCCGTGCTTCCAGCTGTTGTCGCCGGAGTGGTCGCCCTGGCCCTGGTCCATGCCCTGGCCCTGGTCCATGCCCGAGTCGTCCGACTGACCCTGGTTCCAGCCGCCGTCGTGGCCGCAGTCCCAGGTGACCGCGCCGGTGCGCGCCGAGTCGCCGGGCAGCGAAGCGGCGGAAGCGGTCGGCAGGGCCATGAACAGGGCCGTGGTCGCGATCGAGGCGACGGCGAGGGTGTTGCGCATACCGCGCATGTCTTCTACCTCCTGTGCGGACGGCGCGACGGCGGGGAGATTGACCCCCGCAAGGGAACGGCGCGCTGCCCGTAACAGGAACATAAATGTCGCATAATCAGACAAATAGTGGAGCTAGGCCGAAGGGGGCAGGGAGGGGCCGACATTCACCGGGTTGGCTCCCACCGGCGCCGGGCGGGCCCTCAATTCCCTTGTCCCGCAAGCCCTCTGCGCTCCGGCCGAAGAGCCCCCTGCCGACTCCCTGCGACCTTCCAGGGCCCTCCCCGGCCTCCTTCAGCCCCCTTCGGCTTGCCCCGGGCCACCGCGCCTGGCGCCGGATCAGCACCGCGCCTGGCGCCGGACCTGGCGTGGGATCAGCGCAGGCTCGCCCGCACACCCATGACGATCGCCGCCTTGGCCAGCCGCCCGGCCGTGCCCGTGAACACCCGCGGCCGCATGGAGTCGTCCGGGCCCACGACCTGCAACAGGCCGTCACGGCGCCCCAGGCTGAGGCACTGCGCGACGTAGCGGTAGGAGAACGGCCCCGAGTCGCCACGCAACAGCCGCTTGCCCACGTACTGGCCCATCGGCAAAGCGGTGGCGCAGCCCATTCGCAGCGTCCCCACCTCCGGCACGGTCACCGACGCGGCGTCACCGATCGCGTGGACCTCGGGATGCGAGACAGAGCGCAGGTACGCGTCGACGACCACCTGGCCGCGCCCCGTCACCGTCAGCCCGGACTCGGCCGCCAGCGGATGGGGTCTCATGGACGCGGCCCACACCACGACGTCGGCGGCCAGCGGCCCGGCCTCGGTCTCAAGACCCGCCGGGCCGACCGCGGTGACCCGGGTGTGCTCGTGGCGCCGCACCCCGAGGCGGTCCAGCACCCGTAGCACGTGCTGCCGTCCCCTGGGTGACAGCCAGCCGCCGACCTCGCCGCTCGCCGGCAGCTCCACCCGCCACGCCGGATGGGCCTCGGCCAGCTCGGCCGCCAGCTCGATGCCGGTCGCACCGCCGCCCACCACCGCGACCGTGCCGGGTGCCGGGGCCGCGGCGATCCGGCGCCGCAACTCCTCGGCCCGCGCCGCGTCCCACGCGTGCTCCCGCGCGCCCGGCACGTCCTGCCACGCGGTGCGGCTGCCCAACGCGTACACCAGGGTGTCGTACGAGACCGCGTCCCCGGTGTCGGTGAAGACCTTGCCCGCCGTCAGGTCGAGCCGGGTCACGGACGCCTGAAGGTGCGTCACGCTCCGCCCGCGCAGCAGGTGGGCCAGGGCGGGGCGGTGGCCGGGCCGGCCCGCCGCCGTCTCGTGCTGACGCACCCGGTGCAGGAAGCGCGACTCCGGCGCGATCAGCGTGACGTTGCTGCCCTTGCCCGCGCGGGTCGCCGCGGTGATCCCCGCGTAGCCCGCGCCCAGCACCACGATCCGTGTCCCGGTCATGTCGCCCTCCTGGTGTCCCGGCTCGCGCCGCACTGTCGCAAGGGGGACGGGACGGCCCGCCAAGGTGTGACAGTGAACCACGTCACACCAGGTGGCGGAGCTTGTCCGGGTTGACGACCACGTACGCCTCGGTGATCCGGCCCTCGTGGATCGCGAACCCCACCACGCCGCCGACCACGCCGGGGGAGGGGTACCAGAGCAGCCCCGGCTCGCCGTTGACCAGGCCGAAGCCCATGGTGCCGGGGGCCGGACCGCGCAGTTCCCTGCCCAGCAGCCCGGCCACCAGACGGGCGACCCGGTCGGCGCCCAGGACCGGACGGGCGCCCGCGCTGACCACGCCGCCGCCGTCGGAGTGCCAGACCACGTCCGGGTCGAGTACGGCCAGCAGCCCACCCAGATCGCCCCGCGACGCGGCGGCCGCGAAGGCGCTCACCACCTGCCGGTGCTCGGCCGGGTCGACCGGCGCGCCGCGCCGGCCGCCGTCGCGCACCCGGCGCCGGGCCCGCGAGGCGAGCTGCCGGGCCGCCTGCGGGGACCGCTCCAGGACCGCGCCGACCTCGTCGAAGCCGACCGCGAACAGGTCGTGCAGCACGAACGCCACCCGCTCGGCGGGGGTGAGCTGCTCCATGACCGCCAGCATCGCCAGCGACACCGACTCCCCGGTCTCCGCGCGGGCGGCGGGCGAGTCGGCGTCGTCCACCAGGGGCTCCGGCAGCCACTCGCCGTAGTACGCCTCGCGGCGGCTGCGCGCCGAGCCCAGCGCGTCGTAGCACAGCCGGGTCACCACGGTGGTCAGGAAGGCGCGGGCGTCCGAGACCGCGGACCGGTCCGCGCCCTGCCAGCGCAGCCACGCCTCCTGCAGGACGTCCTCGGCGTCGCTGACCGACCCCATCAGGCGGTACGCCACCGAACCCAGGTAGCGCCGGTGCGACTCGAAGACGTCCACGGCGGCGGTCCGCTCGGCATCGCTCACCCGGTCACCGTAGCGTGACGCCCGGCACGCACGGCGGGCCGGGAGTTCGGGCGCCGTGGGGCGGCAGGGCCGGCCGCGGCGAAATAGCATGGTCGCCGAGGCATCCGGCGAAGGGCCGGGGCCGTCACGGCCCGCGCGCCGGGGCCGGACGGGAGGCCACGAGGACGGGCGCCCGAGTGCGGTACGAAGGCCCTGATCCAGTGCGGAGCGGTCCATGACATGGCGTCGTCCCACGCGGTCGGCGAGCGCAGACGACCTGCTCGCCAAGCTCGGGCGGCTCACCGCCCAGGCGCGCGACCGCGCGGAGATGCACCGGGCCCGGGTCGAACTGGCCGAGGCGCTGCAACGCGAGATGCTGCCGAGCGCCCTGCCCGCCCTGCCCGGACTGCGTACCGCCGCCGGGTACCAGCCCGCCCGCGACGGCCTGGACATCGGCGGCGACTGGTACGACGGCTTCCGGCTGCCGGACGGCACGCTGGGCTTCTCCATCGGCGACGCCCAGGGGCACGACGTCGAGGCGGCCGCGTTCATGGGCCAGGTGCGCATCGCGCTGCGGGCGCTCGCCGGAGCCGTCGCCGACCCGGGCGAGGTGCTCAGCCGGCTCAACGACCTGCTGTTCTCCATGGACACCGACCTGTTCGCCACCTGCACCTTCCTGCGCTACGACCCCGGCACCCAGGTGCTGGCCAGCACCCGCGCCGGTCACATCCCCACCGTCTTCGCCACCGCCGGCGGCGGCTGCCTAATCGACGACGCGGACTGCGGCATCCCGCTCGGCGTCCTGCCGGGGCAGCACTACCCGGTCGCCCGGCAGCGGCTGTCCGGCACCGGCGCGGTCGTCCTCGTCACGGACGGCGTGGTGGAAGGGCCGACCTTCGCCCTGGACGACGGACTGCGCGAGGTGGCCCGGGTGGCGGTCTCCGGCGCCGCCGATCCGCCGGAGCGGCTGGCCGCCCGGGTGCTCGGGGTCTCCACGCACACCGGGCACGCCGACGACGCGGCCGTCCTCGTCCTGCGGCACGGCGGACCCCAGGACGGCCCCCGGCGGCTGCGGGCGGGCGGCTGACGCGGCGGTCACCGGGGCGGCCGACGGCCCGGGGCCTACGCGCGACGAGGCAGGGCGACGGTCGCGGGGCCCACCGGGGACGGGGCCGCCCGGGCGCCTCACCGGCGATGCCGGTCCCGGCCCGGTGCCCGATGCTGAGGGGGTGGGCAGACCTGGGATCCGGCGCGGCGCGCTCGCGCTCGCGCGGGTACTCGCCGTCGCGGCCGTCTACTACGGCGCCGGACGGCTCGGTCTGCTGCGTCAGGTCGTGCTCGAGGGGACCCGGGTCACCCCGCTGTGGCCGCCCACCGGGATCGCGGTCGTCTGCCTGCTCTTCCTGGGTCCGGCCGTCTGGCCCGGCATCGCGCTGGGCACGCTCGCCGTCACCGCGTCGCTCTCCCCGCTGGACCTGGCCGACATCGGCGTCATCGTCGGCAACACCATGGCCCCGGTCTGTGCCTGTCTGCTGCTGCGCTGGGCGGGGTTCCGCACCGAACTGGACCGGTTGTGGGACGGCGTCGCGCTCGTCTTCCTCGGCGCGCTCGCGCCCATGACCGTCAGCGCCACCCTGGGCACCGTGTCGCTGCTGCTCGACGGCGCCCTGCCGGGCAGCGGCTACTGGGCCGCGTGGTCGGCGTGGTGGGCAGGGGACGCCATGGGCGTGCTGGTCGTGGCACCGGTGCTGCTGGCGCTCGCCAAGGCGCGGGTCCCCAGCGGCGTGCCGATCAGCCGCTGGGCCGAGGCCGCCGTGCTCGCGGTGTGCGCCGTCGTGGTGGTCCTGGTGGCCACCCGAAGCTCGCTCGCCCTGCTGTTCCTGCCCTTCCCGGTGCTGATCTGGGCGGCGCTGCGCTTCCAGTTGTCCGGCGCGGCCCCCTGCACGCTGCTGCTCTCGGTGGCCGCGATCGTCGCCGCCACCGACCACACGGGCCCCTTCGACCACCACGGCCTGGCCTCGACCATGGTCAACCTCCAGGCCCTCAACGGCTCCGCGGCGCTGACCGGCCTGCTGCTGTCGGCCATCGTCACCGAGCAGCGCGCGGTGCGCCACCGCATCGAGGAAGCGTGCCAGGAACTCGCCGAGGTGGTCGACCGCCTGGCCCCCGGCACCGCCACCCCGCGCATTCCCCCGGTCGGAGCAGACCGGCGCCGCCGCGGCTCCTGACGGCGGACCGAATCGCCTGATTGGCGGGTGTCGGACCGGTCGGCATGTGGATAAACACCTTCAGGCCCGAAAACGGCGGCCGTCCCTCCCGGTAGCGCCTGGGGTGAACGTGGCACGACGTGCGTACCGATACCGTTGCCGCGCCCGGACGGCGCTGGTGCTCGCCACCGGCCTGCTGGTGGCGACCGGGGGCACCGCCCGGGCCATCGACGACGCGTCGCTGCGCTGGACCGACGGCTTCCAGGTGGCACCCGGCGTGCGCTACCGCGAGTTCACCGTGCACGCCGTGCAGGGGGACGTCCACGGCCACGTGCTCATCGCCGACCTGACCGACCGCGCGGTCTCCGCCGACCTGCTGCGCTCCCGCCGCCCCGGCGAGCCGCTCACCGTCTCCGCCATGGCAGACGAACGCGGCGCGGTCGCCGGAATCAACGGCGACTTCTTCGACGTGGACGAGAGCCAGCACCCGGGCGTGACCGCCACCGACTCAGCGGTCGGTCCCGCGATCTCCGCCGGCATCGGGCTGAAGGCGGCCGTGCCGCGCAGGCAGCGCTTCGGGCCCGCGCTGCCGCCGGGCACCTCCGTGGACGACGTGCTCGGCGTCGACCGCTACGGCGTCGCCCGCATCGACCGCCTCACCGTGACCGGCCGCGTGCGGACCCCGTACGGCAGCGTGCCGGTGGCGGGCCTCAACCAGTACGCACTGCCGGAGAACGGCGTCGGCGTCTACACCCCGCAGTGGGGCAGCGCCTCACGGCTGCGCGCGGTGTGCGGCTCCGACCACCGCCGCGCCGCGTCGTGCAGCACGGCGACGCGCGAGGTGACCGTGCGCGGCGGACGGGTCACCGCCGTACGCACGACGCCGGGCGGCGGACCCGTCGCGGCGGGGACGGTCGTGCTGGTCGGCCGCGAGGGCGGGGCGCGCGCCCTCGCCCCGCTGCGGCCCGGCGACCGGGTCCGGGTGACCGACGCGCTGAACGAGGCCAGCGAGCAGCCGCCCGCGCCCTCCGGTCTCGTCCCCGTGGGCTACGAGACGCGGTCGGCGGTGCGGGCGGCGAACACACCGCTGAGCGACACGTTGCGCGGCCTGAACGACGAGGTGGCCGCCGACCTGCGCCGCCAGGCCCAGGAGGAGTTGTTCCCGCCGCTGCGCTTCGCGGTCGGCGGCTTCCCGGTGCTGCGGCACGGGCAACCGCTCGACGGCCTCGACGAGCAGGACGACGCGCTGCGCGCCTCCGCGGGCTATGGCCCCGGAGGCCACCGGCTGTACCTGATGGCGCTCGACGGCGCCGACTCCTGCGGGGTGACGCTGCGCCAGCTCGCCGAGATCATGTCAGACCTGGGCGCCGTCGACGCGGTCAACGTGGACGGCGGCGGCTCCGCTACCCTCGTCGCCCGCGAGCCCGGGGACGACCGGGTGAGCGTGCTGAACCACCCGTCGGACGGCAGCGAACGGCAGGTCGCGTACGGGATCGGGCTGTTCGGCTGAGCGCGGGAGCGGCGGCGCAGGGGAGGAGTGACGGTGGACAGCGCAACACCCCCGCCTCGTAGGCGCCGCGGGGCCGCGGGCCGCCTCCGGCGGTCCGTGGCGGGCCGCGCTCGCCCGCGCCCCCGGCCGCGCCGCGTCCACCCGGCCGGACCGCCCAACCCGGACACCGCCGCGCGGGCCGCGGGAGTGCCGCGCGGACTGCGGCGCGCGGCGGGCTACGCCTGGCGGCTGCTCGCGCTCGGTGTGGTGGTCTACGAGGCGTTCACCGTACTGGCCCGTTTCCAGCTGGTCGCCATCGCGCTCTTCCTCGCGCTGATCCTGACCGCCCTGCTGCGGCCGCTCACCGACCTGATCGCCCGGTGGCTTCCCAAGCCCCTGGCGGTGACCGCCGCGTTCCTGCTGAGCCTGCTGCTCCTGCTGTCGCTGTTCTCGCTCGTCGGCTACACGGTGGCGGCCCAGTCGGGGCAGCTCGGCGACGAGTTCAGGGGTGGCGCCGACCGCATCGAGCGCTGGCTGGAGGGCGCCCCCTTCCACGTGGCCCGGCACACCCTCACCTCCCTGCGCGACAAGGGCGTCGCCTACCTCCAGGCCCACCGCTCCGGCCTGTTGTCCAGCGCGCTCAGCGGTGCCGGGCGCGTGGTGGACGTGGTGACCGGCGCCGCCCTCGCCGTCTTCTGCGCCATCTTCTTCATCCACTCGGGCGAACGCATGTGGCTGTGGTTCCACCGGCAGCTCCCGGCACGCTCACAGGCCGGCTGGGACCGCGCCGGCCGGGCCGCATGGCACACCTTCGCCGGGTACACCCGGGGCATCCTGATCGTCTCCTCGACCAACGCCGCCCTGGTGGGCGTCGCGCTGTTCCTGCTGCGGGTGCCGCTCGCCCTGCCGTTGACGCTTCTGGAGTTCTTCGCCGCGTTCGTGCCGCTGATCGGCTCGCCCATCGCGCTGGCGGTGGCGACCGTCGTGGCGCTGGCCGGACGGGGCGTGACCACGGCGGCCCTGGTGCTGGTGCTGATCGTGGTGATCGGCGAGCTGGAGGGCCACGTCCTGCACCCGCTGGTGATGGGCTGGTCGGTGCGGCTGCACCCGGTGGTCATCGCGGTCTCGGTCATCGGCGGCAGCGTCGTCGGCGGCGTCATCGGGGCCGTGGTCGCCGTGCCGATGGTGTCGGTCGCCTGGGCGGTCTTCGAGGCGCTTCGCCCGCGCCGGGACCCCGCGGTCAGTCGGCGCGCAGCTCCCTGACGTGGTCGCGGGTGGCCCTGGTGATCCCGTGCCAGAACGGCACCGCCGTCAGGTACACCCCGAGCGCGCTCAGGATGCCCAGCGAGACGTCCACGCTGATGCGGCCCTGCTTGGCCCAGTACACGTCCTTCAGGTCGAGCAGCAGCGCGAACTCGTCGGCGATCAGCGCCGCCCCCGCGCCGTACGCCGCGCCGACCCCCGGATGGCCCACGTACGCCTCGTCGCCGCGCACCGCCACCAGCCCGACGCCCGCCAGCGTGGCGATGCCGAAGTTGTAGTGGTGCAGGTGGGTGCCGCCGGCCGAGACGTTGCCCCACGGCAGCCAGTTCCCCCTGATGCCGTGGGTGATCAGCCGCGCTGCACCGAAGGTGCAGCCGAACGACAGCCACGTCGCCATCAGCGAACGCTGCGTGGGCGAGGTGTGTTCGTCCAGCACCTCGCGCCAGCGGTCGCGCAGCCTGGGCCGCCGCTCGTCGCCGGAACGCCGGGGCGTGGGGTCACCGGTCATGCGCGCTCCTCGGTCGGTGGGCCGGTGCGCGGGCGGTCGCTCGCCGCGCACCGGCCATCCGTACCCCGTACGGACCCGGCGATACCGGTCGTACGGAACACCGTGCCGCGAGGGGCGCCGGTCAGCGCCGGTCAGCGCCGATCAATGACGGTGCGCAGCTTGCCGCTGGTCGCGGTGCGCTCGAACGCGTCGGTGGCCGCCGTCACCACCTCGAACGCCAGCAGCCCCTCCGCCTCGGCCGCCGCCAGCTCCTCCACGTCACCGGTGAACGCCTCCCGCGCGGCGGACGGATCCGGCGCGTACCGCTCGTCGAGGCGCACCGTCAGGCGCTCGCGGCCGGCGTCCGCGTCCAGCAGCAGCTGCACCTCGCCGTGGTAGCCGAGCCGCTCCTGCGCCGCCCTCACGAACCGCCGGTAGTTGAAGAAGTACGTGCCGACGCGCACCACGTCGCCGTAGCGCCCGAGCAGTTCCAGACGCGGGGTGTGGCTGCCGCAGGCGCACCGGCCCGCGATCTCGCGGCCCAGGTCGCCGATCTCGTACCGCTCCAGGCGCTGGCCGGAGCGCGCGCGTGAGGTGAACACCAGCCTGCCCGGCTCGCCTGCCGGCACCGGGCGGTCCTCGTGGCGGTCGAGGACCTCCAGCGTGTGCAGATCGGTCAGCACGTGGTGGACACTGCCCTCGGCCGCCTCGCACTGGTAGCCGAGCGGGCCGAGGTCGGTGCTGCCGTAGGCGGCCGAGCGGATCACCTCGACGCCGAACTCCTCGGTCAGCACCCGGCGCTGCTCGGCGGTGAAGTGCTCGCCGCCGTAGAACACCTTGCGCACCCCGCCGTACGCCCGCAGCCGCTCGCCCTCGGCGTGGAAGAGCTGCCACAGGTAGGAGGGCATGCCGAAGACGGTGTCCGCCCGGTACGCCACCAGCGCCTCGGCCACCACGGCGTGGTCGGGCCCGGCGGCCATCGGGATCTGCGTCGCGTTCAGCCGCTCCAGGATGGAGAAGAAGCTGATGAAGCTGCCGTACATCCCGCCGCAGAAGAACAGGTTGGCGGCCCGGTCGCGGGCGGGGTCGAACCCGGCGGCTACCAGCCCGAGCGCCGCCGCCCGCATCTGGTTGTCGTAGTCGTCGCAAGTGAAGACCGACAGCGCGGGCGCCCCCGTGGTGCCGCCGCTGCGGAAGTACAGGTGGGCCTGCTCGGCGTCGAGCGTCTCCAGCGCCCGCTGCACACCTGCCTTGCCCAGCAGCGGCCCGGACGGCGCCGGGGGCAGCACCGGCGGTGCCACCAGGTCGTCCAGGCAGGCCACCGCGCGGAACGCCGGGTCCTCGACGCGCACGCTCACCCGGCGGCTGTAGCGCTGCAACGCGTAGACGCCGTCGTGCGGTTCGCCCGCGTAGCCGTCGAGCATCCCGCCGACCGGCGTCACCCGGGTGACGCCCGCGGCGAACACCGCGCGGCTCAGCTCGGCCACGTCCGCCCGTCCGCCGCCGATCGCCGCCGTCTGCAGATAGCGGCGCATCGGCCGCAGCGTGCTCGTGACCGCGTGCCGGGGCAGCGGCTTGACCAGGACGCTGCGGTGCAGCGGCGAGGCGGCGGGGGCGGGCCGGACGTCGGCCAGCACCCGCCAGGAGCCGTCCTCGGCGGCGATCACCCTCGTCAGGCCCACGTGGCCCTCCAGCCGGGCCACCAGCTCGGTGGCCGTCACCTCGGCGCGCGCGGCGGGGTCGGCGGGCGGCGCGGGACGCGCGTCGGAGACCTTCGCCAGGCGCTCGGCGAAGCGGTCGGCGAACGCGAACACCTCCGCGTCCTGCTCGGTGTCGAGGTAGACGATCTGTGGGCTGGAGCACGCCTGCTGCTCGAGGCGGCAGACGTCCTCGGCGAGCGCGTCCAGCACCGCGTCGTCGGCCGCCGCGTCCCGGGTCAGGTAGGCGAAGGAGATCCGGTGGCCCCACTCGACGACCCGGCACCCGGGTGGCGCCAGGCGGGTGATCGCGGCCACCGCGTCGTCGCCGCCCCACACGGCCACCGCGTCCGCGTGCTCGCACAGCGCCCGCAGCCACTCCTCGCGCGAGGACGGGAAGCGCAACGCGATCACCCGTTCGGCGATAAGGCCGGATGGGTCGGCGGCGCCGAGCGCGGCCAGCAGGTCCACGGCGAGCGCGGTGTCGGAGCCGCTGGTCTTGAGCACGTTGACGTTCCCGGCCAGCAGGCCCTCGACCACGCTCAGCGGGGCCACCGCGGCGGCGTTGCCGGGCGCGATGTGAACGAGCAGGCCGACCGGCGCCCACGCCTCGTAGACCGTCTGCCGGGCGTCCGGCCGGGTCAGCCGCTCCGGCCGCGGGCCGCCCAGCTCGCGGCGCAGCTTGCGCTCCAGCACGGGCCGGGCCAGGGCCGCCGCCAGCTCACCGAGCGTCATGGCGTCGTCGGCGGGCAGGTGCGCCGCCAGCCGGACGCGCAGCGGATCGGCCGGATCGGCGAGCGCCGTGGCGATCGTCTCGCAGGCGCCGAGCACGACGTCGGTGGGCAGCGGCCGGGGAGACACCCGCCCGGCCAGGTCCGCGAGGCGGGCGAGCCGCCGTCCGGCCTCCTCGTCGTCGACGAACTCGCCCTGCCACAGGTGGAGTCGGGAAGTGGTCACGACAGTCCCTTCAGAAGTTCGGCGGCGGCCACCGCGCAACTGCGGTTCCGGCTCACCCCGGCCCGGCCGTGCACGGTGAACCAGTCGGTCTCCAGCGGACACGGGCACTCGGCGCCCGGGTGCAGCGAGGCCAGGTCGCCCATCACAACGCTGTGCGCCGGGACGGACGTGATGTACGGGCTGATCAGATGGAGGAAGCCGGGCTCCCCGTAGGGCAGCGGGCGCAGCGTCGCGGTGTCGCGGATCGCCGCCCGCGACCACACCGGCACGTGCAGCCGGTGGTGCGCGCACTCGACGTAGGGCACGCAGTGCTCGACCGAGCCGAAGGTGTCGCGGATCCGCTCGCCCGGGACGCCGAGGCGTTCGGTGACCTCGGCGTAGAACTCCTCCTTGCCGATGCGCCGGTCGGCGTGGCCCTTCCAGCCGCCGCCCAGCACCACCAGGGACCCTTCCGGCAGCCGCAGCGGCGGCAGGCCCACGGCCCGCATCCGCTCCAGGGTGAAGTGCAGGAACGCCGGGAAGCCCAGGATGCGCACCGGCACGTTCTGTTCGGCGTACCGCTGGAGCGCGGCGACGCAGCCGTGCACGTCGAACTCGTGGCCCGCCCCGGTGTGCCGCAGCGCGTGCGTGGTGTGCCGGGCGGGGGCGAAGTCGCACAGGTAGTTGTCGGTGAACGAGGTGCCCAGCCGCACCGACGGCGCCGGTTCGTAGCTGTAGAGCAGGTAGTTGACCGGCTGCCCGGGGGTGATCCAGCCGTAGTGGTCGAAGACGCGGGCGACCATGCGCTGCGCCGAGCGGATGGTCCACTCGTCGAAGAACATCTGCGACTTCTGGCCGGTCGTCCCGGAGGAGGTCAGGTGCAGGAACACCTCCTCGCTCGGGATGGAGAGCACCTCGTGGCGCTTGAAGAAGTTGGCGTGCACCAGCGGCGCGCGCACGTGCGGGCCCGGACCCGGCACGGGTTCCTCCTCGGCCGGGTCCGCCAGCAGCGAGCGGAAGAACCGGGAGCGCTCGGCGTGCCAGGAGTTCGCCTCGGCCATCGCCGCGGCGAACAGCGTGTCCACCGCGGGACCGGTCGCGTACGGCGACGGAAGGTCGCACAGCCGCTGGACCTGGCCGAGCGCCGCCGGGTCGGGGACCGTGACGGGAGCGAGATGGGGGTTCATCGGGACACCTCGTGAAGGGGCAGGTAGGTGGCCGTCCACGCGGCCAGGTAGGCGCTCAGGTACGGCTGGAGCAAGGGGCTGACGGCCGCGGAGCGGAAGTCGATCTGACGGCTGGTCCTGGACAGCACGACGTAGTCGTGGAACCGGTCGCCGATCCGGCGCATGGCGGGGTAGAGCGCGCTGGGCACGAAGCCGGAGGCGAGGAAGACCTCCAGGGCCTCGGTGTCGGCCAGCGGCAGCAGCGTCTCGACGTAGTCCGCGCCGGCCCGGGTGACCGCGGACATCAGCGCCTCCAGCGCGCCGCTGACCGCCGCCGGGCGCGGGTGCACCGCGACCAGCGCGCAACTGGCCGCCACCGGGTCGAGGTCGGCGTACGCCTCGAAGCCGCCGTCGTGCGCGACCAGCACCGCGTTCGGCGCGTGCAGCGGGAAGAAGCGGTCGCCCGCGTCGGGGAAGCGCTCCAGGAAGCGGCGGCGCACGAACGCGGGGGCCGCGACCAGCTCGATCGGCTCGGCGCCCGGCACCGCGCGGGTCCGGCCGCGCGCCGCGACCCGTGCCACGTCCGCGTAGTCGATGCCGACGCCGAGGGCGGCCGCGTCCAGCAGCGCGGCGAGCCGTTCCGGCACGCGTTCCACCGCCGCCCGCCGCTCCAGCACGCCGTCGGCGTACCGGGCGAACAGCGCGAGGCTCTCGCAGCCCTCCACCTCGACGGCGTTGGGCATCAGGCCCAGCGGCCGGAATCCGTTGCGCACGACGACGTGCTGCGGGCCCTCGGTGACGACGCGGACGGTGGCGTAGACCGAGTCCAGGCGGCCGGTGGCGAACGCGTCCGCGCAGACGGCCGCCGTCAGCCGGGAGGCCAGCCCGCCCTCGCGGTGACCGGGGTGCACGGCGAGTCCGACCAGCTTGCCGATGCGGCTGCCGGGCTCGGTCTGCACCACGGCCGAGGCGATCAGTTCACCCGTCCCGGCGGTGCGGGCGGTCAGCCAGTGGGCGTGGCCGCCGGTCATCAGCCGGCGCATGACCGCGGGGTCGCTGCCGAGCGGCACCGGGTAGCCGTGGCCGTAGACGTCGAAGTACAACTGGCGCAGCGCGGCGACGTCCTGGACGCCCGCCGGGGACAGGACGGCGGTCACGACGCGTCACCCGCCGCCGCGAGGGACTCCGGGACGGGGCGCGCGGACGCGGCGGGCCCCCGGCCGTCGCGGGTGCGCAGCCCCCACAGCGCCAGCGCGACCGGCACCAGCCCGATGCCCTGCGCCAGGCACAGCACCCGGGCCGACAGGTGGTCGCCGAGCGCGCCGAAGACCAGCGAGGACAGGGGGAAGGTCGCGCCCAGCAGCGCCTGCATGACGGCGAAGAACCCGGGCTTGTCCGCGGCGGGTACCAGGCGCTGGAAGAGCGCCACGAACCGGACGCCGATCACGCCCACGCACCAGCCCACGACCACCAGCGAGCCGAGCGCGGTGGCGTGCCCGGCGGCCAGCCCCGGCAGCGCCAGGGCCGCCGCGGTCAGCGCGAGGCAGCCCGCGCCCACGTCGGTCGGACGGCCGGGCAGGCGCCCGCCGGTGAAGGACCCGACGAGCGTGCCGACGCCGAGCGCGGCTTCGAAGGACGCGACGGTCGACCCGCTGGAGTGCAGGACACTACGCGTGTAGAGCGGCATGACGACGTAGATGGCGGTGGTGAAGACGTTGGCCGCGGCGAAGCAGACCAGGACGTTGCGGATGAACGGGAGACCGGCGAGCACGGCGCGCAGACTCCGGCCCTGCGGGACGGCCTCCCGCGCCCGATCGCCCGGCTCGGCGGATCGCGCCACGGCCGTCGCGGTGCCGTAGGGGAAGCGGGCCGAGGCGACCAGGGCGCAGGCCAGCAGGTACGCGCCCGCGCAGCCGGCGACGACGCCCGGCAGGCCCCGGGCGTCCACGACCAGCGGGCCCAGCAGGCCGCCGGCGAGCCCGGCGAGGGACTGGGTGGACAGCTCGAAGCCGGTCGCCGCCTCGATGTCGGCGTCCTCGACCAGTTCGGGCACGGACGTCGTCAGACAAGGGTCGAAGACCGCCTGGCAACTGGCCAGCGCCAGCGCGGCGGCGTAGGCGGCCGCCATCGGCAGGGACGCGGCGCAGGCCCAGGCCGCGGTGGCCACGGCGACGACCCCCGCGACACCGGCCGCTGTCGACAGCACCGTGCGGTGCGCGTGGCGCGCGACGATACGGGCCACGACCGGGGCGAGGGCGACGGCGGGCAGCGTGCTGACGGTCAGGAACAGGCCGGACTCCAGGCCGCGGTGGCCGCCGCCCGCGAAACCGACCAGCCACCAGACCGCGCCCACCTGGAACATCCGGTTGGCCGCCTGGGTGAGGACCTGGGCGGCCCACACCGCGCCGAAGGAACGGTTGCGCAGCACGACGGGCAGACGGCGCCCCCGGCTCACGGTGCCGGTCACGCGTGCGGCCGTTCGTCGACCACGCGGATCAGCTTGCCCGAGCGCGCGTTGACCGCGAGGTCCTCGTGGCGCACCCACTCCACGGCGAGCGGGTTGACGTGGCCCGCGTCCACCGCAGCCTCGTACAGCGGGCGTTCGGCGAGCACCGCCTTGATCACGAGATCGGTCAGCTCGCCGCCCGCGCGCGCCGGTTCGTGGGACGCCAGACGCAGCACGAGCCCGTCCCTGCCGTCTTCGCGGCGCACCACCAGCTGGAGCGCGGTCACCACGCCGGCCGCGTCCACCGCCGTCACGATGTCGTGCACGTCCTGGGTGTAGAGCGAGACCGGCCCGACCCGCACGCCCTCCTCGGCGCGGCCGAGGATGCGGAAGACGCCTGCGGCCCGGTCGACCCATTCGGCCCGGTCGCCCGCCGGATAGCGCAACACCGGCATCAGGCGCCTGCGCAGGTCGGTGACGACCAGCCGCCCGGCCACCCCCTCCCCCTCGACAGGCCGATCCGCCTCGTCGTGGAGGATCTCGACGACGGTGTGCGGGGTGAACGCGCGGTGCACCCGGGGATCGTCCCCCGGCACCGCCTCGCCGAGCAGACCCGCGTCGACGCTCGCGTACCCCAGGGAGCGGGCCACGGCGTTGGGGAACGCGGCCTGAAGCAGCGGGAGTTGGTCGCCGAAGAGGCACTCGCCGCCGAAGAACAGCAGCTCGACGTGGGGCATGGAGCGGCCCGCCGCGGTCAGCCGCGCCGCCAGGGCGCACAGCGTGGTGGGCGTGCCCGCCACCACCTGGACCGCGAATTCCTCCAGTGTGGCGGCTGTCGACTCGAAAGGCGCGGCCCCGCCGATCGGCAGTCGCACATTCGCGACGGGGGAGCGGTGCAGGGAGTCCAGAATGAAGCTGAAACTGGCGTAGAGGTCACCCGCGTAGAACAGATCGGCGACCCGGTGACCCGGCCTGAGGCCGGCCGCGACGAGTCCGGAACCGAAAGCCGTGGTGAACTCACGCCATTCCGTTCGGGTGTAGTAGGAGAATTTCGGCGACCCGGTCGTACCGCCGCTCCTGAACACCACCGCCTCGTCGAGCGGCGCGGTCAGCAGCCTGTTGTGGCGGGGTGAGTTCGCCCGCCAGAAATCGGCTTGCGGGACCACCGGGAGTTCGGCGACGTGGGCCACCTCGTCCGGGAGATGCGCGTAAAGCTCCTGATAGAAGGGCGAGTTGCGGCGCGCGAAGCGTATCAGCTCCGCGAATGACTGAACGGGCATCAATTCCTGCTCGACTGCGTGCTCGGCGAACCGCTGGTAACCCAAAGGTGACTGCGGCGCGACGGAAGGTGTCGTTCACTCCGATACGGCGGAGGAAACCTGGCACTGGGTGCGATGACTCGCTGGGAGTGGCCCCGGGAAGCCGGGGCGTCCGAGCGGAAATGATATCTCATCATTCGGGACGCGCTTGCGCCAACTTGCCGACCGGGTAACGGGATTCGTTGAAGGATGGACGAAACGGCGGAGTTCGCGCTGGTGGCGGCCGGAAGGGGAGACGGGCGTCACATTTGACGGGCAATCGGTCGCATAAGGAATCGTTGAGCATCCTGCAACAAGCCTTTATGGGCCGCGTTTCCTTCGGATGGCCGGTCGGCTCCTCGGCTCCGTGCAGGGGGAGGCTTCGGGCCGCGCGCGGCCGGCGTCGCCCCGGGGCCCCGACGCGGACGCGATGGGCCGAAACCCGCCTGGCGCGGGCGTACGGGTGCGGACATGGTGGTGGGGTCGGTGCTCGTCCGCACCGACCCCACCACCATGTCGATCGCCCTGGGGCGATCCTTTGCGTAGGACTACCGCTGCACGGCGTCCTTGCCCTTCTCCTTCGCCTGACGCAGATCGCCCTTGGCGCGCTCCGCCTCGCCCTCTGCGGTCATCCTCTCGTTGCCGACCGTGCGGCCCGCCGCTTCCTTGGCGGCGCCCTTCATCTGCTCGGCCTTGGCCTTCGCCTTCTGCTCGGCACTCATGTGCGTCACGCCTCCTTCGAGCGGGCTGTGCGTTGACGTCGGATCGCCTCACCGCTTCCGGTCGGCGTAAACCACGTCGCCCATGGCGTGCATCAACGGGGACTTCCGGGTGCGTCCGGCGGCCGAGTGGGGTAGTGGGATGGGATGACAATCGAAGCCGCGGACGAGCGGGAGGTGCCGGAGGACCGGCACCTTCGTCGTCATCTTGGGTTCTGGCACCTCACGGCTGTCGCGTTCGGCGGCGTGATCGGATCGGGCTGGCTCCTCAGCCCGATGCACGCCGCGGCCACCGCGGGGCCCGCCTCGATGATCACCTGGGTGGTCGGCGGGCTGGCCCTGGTACTGATCGCCCTGGTCATGGTGGAGATGGGCGCCACCATGCCGGAGGCGGGCGGCCTGGTGCGGTGGCCGCTCTACACCTCCGGGCGGCTGGTCGCCAGCCTGGTGGGCTGGGGTATCTGGGTGGCCTACGCGACCAATCCGCCGAGCGAGTCGGCGGCCATGCTCCAGTACATGAGCAAATACGTCCCCGGGCTGTTCTCCGGGGGACGCCTCACCCCGCTCGGGGTGATCCTCGGACTCGCGTTCATGGCCGTCTTCGTGGCCATCAACTGGTTCGGGGTGCGGTTGTTCGCCCACGTCAACCTGGCGGTGACGATCGCGAAGTTCGCCGTCCCGGCGATCACCGTGGTCGCCCTGCTCGCCTCCGGATTCCAGTCGCACAACCTCAGCTCCCACGGGGGCTTCGCCCCCTACGGCTACGCGGCGCCGCTCTCGGCCATCGCGACCGCGGGCATCATCTACGCCTACACCGGCTTCCAGGGCCCCATCGACCTGGCCGCCGAGGCCCGTGATCCGCGCCGGGACATCCCGCGGGCCGTCATCACCGCGCTGGTGCTGTCGATGCTGGTCTACCTCGGGCTGCAACTGGCGTTCATCGGCGCCGTGCCGGGGGCCGACCTGCTGCACGGCTGGCACGGCATCGACTTCGACTCGCCCTTCGCCCAGCTGGCCACCGCGCTCAACCTGACCTGGCTGTCCTGGGTGCTCTACGGCGACGCCATCGCCTCCCCGGGCGGCTCGGCGATGGTCTTCACCGCCGAGACCAGCCGCGAGGTGTACGCGCTCGGCAAGAACCGGCTGCTGCCGGAGTGGGTCGCCCACGTGCACCGCGGCTCCGGCGTGCCGCGCCGGGCCCTGGTGGTCAACTACCTGGTCGGCGTCGCGTTCCTGCTGCCGTTCGGCAACTGGCAGTCCATCGTCGCCGCCACCAGCGTGCTGGGCCTGTTCGCCTACTCCCTGACCGTCGTCGCCGAGGCCTCGGTCCGGCACGCCGACCCCGAACGGATGGCCAACTGGGTACGCGGGACCCGGCTGATCGCCCCGGTCAGCTTCGCCATCGCCACGTTGATCTTCTACTGGGCGGGCTGGCACGAGCTGAGGATCGCACTGCCGGTGCTGCTGGTCTCCGTCGTGCTCTACGCGTACCAGCAGATCCGGCACGACCAGGATCCGGCCGACCTGGTCAACGGAGTGTGGCTGGTGGGCTACCTGCTGGCCCTCGGGGTCTTCTCCGCCGTCGGGACCTTCGACGGGCAGGGCTGGCTGCCCGCGCCCTGGGACTCGGTGGCGGTCGCCGCGATGAGCCTGGTGGCCTACGTGTCCGGCATCCGCTGTGCCGCACGCCACCTGGCCGCCCACCCGCTGCCCCGGCGATGGCGCCCGCTGGACGACGAGGAGCCCGCGCCCGCCTGAGACCCGCGAACGTCCACCCCCCGGGCCCCCGGGCCCCCGGCCGCCTGAAGCCCGTCAGGCGGCCGGGGGCCCGGGCACGCGGGTGACGGCGAGCAGCGCCATGTCGTCGTCGCGCGGCCCGCCGGTCCAGCGCCGCACCCCTGAGAGCACCGCGTCCAGCGCGTCGCCGGGGGAGCGGAACGGGCCGGCGCCGGCCAGCTCGGTCATCGGGTCGTAGAAGACGCCAGCCCCGTTCCTGGCCTCCGTGACCCCGTCGGTCACCAGCAGCAGCGTGTCGCCGACCGCCACCGGCCAGCAGTCCGGGGCGGGCCGCGCGACGCCCAGGACGCTCATCCCCAACGGCAGTCCCGGGTCCGCCGACTCCAGCGCCTTCAGGCCCCCGTCGCCGAACAGGTACGCCGCGGGGTGGCCGCAGTCCAGCAGGCGCAGGGTGTCGCCGCGTGGGCTGAACTCGCCGAGCAGCGCGGTGACGAACCCCTCGAGGCCCACCTCGTCCCGCTCCCGCCCGACCAGCTCACGCAGCAGCGACTGCTCCAGCCGGTCGGCCAGGGTGACCAGGTCGGGCGCGCGGTCGGCGTTCTCCCGGAACGCGCCCAGCAGCACCGAGACCGCCCGGACCGCCCCCAGCCCCTTGCCGCGTACGTCCGCGATCAGCAGCCGGGGCCCGTACCTGCTGGGCTGCACGGCATAGGCGTCGCCGCCGATCAGGGCCTCGGTCTGGGCCGCCTGGTAGCAGGCCGCCACCGCCAGCGGGCCGACCCGGGCCGGTGGTGCCGGCAGGACCGCGGCCTGCGCCGCCTCGGCGACGGACCGCACGACCGCGAGCCGGTGGCCGTGCCGGGCGATGATCAGGTTGACGGCGACCCCCACCAGGGCCGCGAAGACGGTGTTGGCCAGCTCCAGCGAGCCGGAGGTGTGGCCCACGTAGCCGTCCCTGGCGATCAGGGCGATGATCCCCAGCGTGATCACGGTGCCGACCAGCACCGTGTACCGCAGCGAGGTCAGCGCCCCGGCCACCACGCACGCCGCCGCGACCATGCCGTCCCCCCAGTACTCGCTCGGCGACAGGGCGTTCCACACCAGTCCGCCCGCGGCCAGCGCGGCCGGAACGAATCCCACGTACCGCGGCCATCGTCCGGGGAAGGTTGCCATAGGCGCGGGTCCCGTTCGCGGCGTCGAGGACTGGTCGGCGGGAGGACTTGTGGATGATTGGGCGAAACATGCTGTTTCGCCCGTCAATTCTAGTCGTCGCCCCCGGCCCCCGCGCTCGCGGATGCGGAAGCCGCTGGGTGCGGTGATGCTGGGACGTGGGGGACCTAGGCGAAGGAGGCTTTCCCATGTCCATGCTGGACAAGCTCAAGAACATGCTGAAGGGCCACGAGTCGCAGGTGGACAAGGGCGTCGAGAAGGGCGGCGACATGGTGGACGACAAGACCGGGCGCAAGTACAGCGACCAGGTCGACACGGCGCAGGACCGCCTCAAGAACGAGTTCGGCGACGACAGCGGGAACCAGCGCTGAGCGAGCCGCACACCACCGGACCCCCTCACGCTCTCCGCTGACCCGCGGGCAGGACGACGCCCGGCGCCGCACCGCGCCGGGCGTCGGCTCGTCCCGCGCGCGGACCGGGCGCCGGTTCCTTTCCGCCCTGGGGTTACTAACATCAGGCTGATAAGCCTATTGTTAGTACCTATGGGTGAAGGAACGGAAGCGACAGACGACGCCGCTCGGGCGGCCAACGGGCTGCGGCTCGCGGTCGGCCGCATCGCGCGGCGCCTGCGTCAGCAGCACGCCGTGGGTGACCTGGCACTCTCCGAGGTCTCGGTGCTCTCGCGGCTCAGCCAGGACGGCCCGGAGTCCCCGAGCGTGCTGGCCGAGCTGGAACGGGTGCGCCCGCAGGCCATGGCCAACACGCTCGCGGTGCTGGAGGAACGCGGCCTGGTGCGGCGGCGCCCGGACACCGCGGACGGCCGCCGGGTCGTGCTGACCGCCACCGAGGAAGCGGAGCGCGTGCTGCTCGACCGCCGCTCGGAGAGCGTCCAGCGCCTGACCACGGTGCTGCGGGAGGACTTCGACGAGGACGAACGCGGCCGCCTGCTCGCCCTGCTGCCGCTGCTGGAGAGGCTGGCTGAGCGACTGTGAAGGCCACCGACCGCCCCAATGACGCCACCGCCGGCGGCGACCGCTACAAGTGGGTCGCCCTGTCCAACACCACCCTCGGCGTCCTGATCTTCACGGTGGACTCCTCCATCGTGATCATCTCGCTGCCCGCGATCTTCCGCGGCATCGGCCTGGACCCGCTGGCCCCCGGCAACATCGGCTACCTGCTGTGGATGATCCTCGGCTACCTGCTGGTCTCCGCCGTGCTGGTGGTCGTCCTCGGCAGACTCGGCGACATGTTCGGCCGGGTCAGGATGTACAACCTGGGCTTCGCGATCTTCGCCTGCGCCTCACTGGCGCTGTCCCTGGACCCGTTCAAGGGCGGCAGCGGCGCGCTGTGGCTGATCGGCTGGCGCGTCGTGCAGGCCTTCGGCGGCTCGATGCTCACCGCCAACTCGGCCGCCATCCTCACCGACGCGTTCCCCGCGAGACAACGCGGCCTGGCTCTCGGCATCAACCAGATCACCGCGCTGGCCGGACAGTTCCTCGGCCTGCTGGCGGGCGGCCTGCTCGCCGCGATCGACTGGCGCGCGGTGTTCTGGGTGAGCGTGCCCATCGGCGTGGTCGGCACGATCTGGTCGTACCGCAGCCTGCGCGAGACGGGCAGCCGCAAGCCCGGACGCATCGACTGGGTGGGCAACCTGACCTTCACCGCCGGCGCCGGCCTGCTGCTCGCGGCGATCACCTACGGCATCCAGCCGTATGGCGGCGCGCCGACCGGCTGGGGCAGTCCGAAGGTGCTGGGCGGGCTGTTCGGCGGCATCGCGTTGCTGGTCGTCTTCTGCTTCGTGGAGACCCGCGTCAAGGAGCCGATGTTCCGGCTCGCTCTCTTTCGCAACCGGGCGTTCGCGGCGGGCAACCTCGCCGCGCTGCTGACCGCCATCGCCCGCGGTGGCCTGCAGTTCATGCTGATCATCTGGTTGCAGGGCATCTGGCTGCCGCTGCACGGCTACAACTTCGAGGACACCCCGCTGTGGGCGGGCATCTTCATGCTGCCGCTCACCGCGGGCTTCCTGATCGCCGGCCCCACTTCCGGCTACCTGTCGGACCGCTTCGGCGCCCGGTTGTTCTCGACCACCGGGCTGGTGCTGGTGGCGTTGTCGTTCGGCGGGCTGCTGATGCTGCCGGTGGACTTCAACTACTTCGCCTTCGCCGGTCTGCTGCTGCTCAGCGGCATCGGGCAGGGGATGTTCTCCGCGCCCAACACCTCCGCGATCATGGGCAGTGTGGCGCCGGAGCAGCGCGGTGTGGCGTCCGGGATGCGCTCCACCTTCCAGAACTCCGGTACGGCGCTGTCCATCGGCGTGTTCTTCTCGCTGATGATCTCCGGTCTCGCGTCCAAGCTGCCGCACACCCTGACCAGCGGGCTGATGGCTCAGGGCGTGCCCGCGGGCACCGCCCACCAGGTGGCGTCACTGCCTCCGGTGAGCACGTTGTTCGCCACCTTCCTGGGCAACAACCCGATCGCCCACCTGCTGGAGCCCAGCGGCGTGCTGCACAAGGTCACGACCGCCCAGGCCAACACCCTGACCGGGCACGAGTTCTTCCCCCGGCTGGTGTCCGGGCCGTTCCACCACGGGCTGGTGACGGTCTTCTCGGTGGCCGCGCTGATGGCCGTGGTCTCCGCGGTCGCCTCGCTCTCGCGCGGCCGGCACCAGCCCGCGCCGCCGGTGTCCGCGGCCACGACGGGTGAGCGGGAGCGGCCGCAGACGCCGTCGTCCTCCTCGTGACGGCCCGCCCCGCGTGATCGCCCGCCCGGCGCTGCCGGGTCCCTACCCGCGCAGCGCCGAGCGGGCCGCCGCGACCGCCTGCGCCGCGTAACCGCCGCCGAACAGGACGGTGTGCACCAGCAGCGGGAACAACTGGTGCAGCGCCACGCGCCCGCGCCAGCCGTCGTCCAGCGGGTCCGCCCGGTCGTAGGCGTCCAGCACGCGCTCCAGGTGCGGGCAGCCGAAGAGCCGCAGCATCGCCAGATCGGTTTCCCGGTGACCGCCGTGCGCGGCAGGGTCGATCAGCCGGACGTGGCCGTCGGCGCCCCACAGCACGTTGCCGTTCCACAGGTCGCCGTGGAGCCGCGCGGGCGGCCGGTCAGGACCGGCCAGCTCCGGCAGGCGGTCGCAGACCCGCTCGACCACAGCGGCGTCGCCGGTGCTCAGCGCGCCCTGGTCCACGGCGTCGCGCAGGTACGGCAGCACGCGGTACTCGGCGTACCACCGGGGCCAGCTCTGGCCCGTGCGGTTGGCCATCGGGGCCCGCCCGATCCACGCGTCGGCCGGACCGCCCGGAGGCGGCGCGCCGAACGCGGGAGCTCCCGCGGCGTGCAGCGCGGCC
This sequence comes from Streptomyces sp. ICBB 8177, assembly GCF_003144095.1. GTDB lineage: Bacteria > Actinomycetota > Actinomycetes > Streptomycetales > Streptomycetaceae > Streptantibioticus_D. The sequence goes on from NZ_NSKH01000018.1 coordinate 726,603, forward strand.
AGCCCCCGCCCGAACTCCTCGGCCGCCTCGGGCGTCGCGGCCGCGGTCTCCACCCGGTCCACGACCAGCCAGTCGTCGTCCGCACCGCGCACCTCGGGGAGCCGTACGGCGCCCGCCCGGGCCAGCCAGCGCAGCCCCGCCGCCTCCGCGCGGGCCGAACGGGGGTCGCTCCCGCGTTTGACCACCACCGTGCCCACGCCGTCCAGCGTCACCTCCGCCGGCCCGGATCCGCCGTGCGCGGACAGGCTCCGGCTCACGCGGCGGCTGGTCAGCCGGGCGGCCACGTCGGCGGGATCCTCAGCGCCGCCGGTCATGCCGGAAGCCGGACGCGTACCCAGGCCAGCAGGCCGGGCATCGCCGCCTCGATCATCGCCAGCACGTCGTCGAAGCCGTCCGCGCCGCCGTAGTACGGATCGGGCACGTCGAGATCACCGCCCGCCCCAGGATCGAACGACCGCAGCAGGCGCACCCGGCCGCGGTCGCCTACCCTGCGCAGCAGCGCCTCCTCGTGGCCGCGGTCCATGGCCACCAGCAGATCCGCGTCCAGGTGCTCCGGGCCGAACTGCGCCGCGACGTGACCGGTGGGGTAGCCGTTGCGGTCCAGCACCTCGGCGGAGCGCACGTCCATGGGCTCGCCGACGTGCCACGGGCCGATGCCGCAGCTGCTGACCCGCACCTCACCGGCGAGACCGGCCTCGCGCAGCCGCTCGCCGAAGACCACGGCGGCGCTGGGGGAGCGGCAGATGTTCCCGCTGCACACGAACGACACATGCACGCGGCCCAGGGTATCGGCCGTCCCGGTCACCGCGGGTCCTCGCCGTCCGCGTGCTCCCCCGGCCAGTCCAGCAGGAGGCGCCGGTGACGGGGGAGGGCGGCGACGATCAGGTCGTAGGAGTCCTCGATCATCTCCTCGACCATGCGGTCGGGCAGCGAGCCGTCGAGCGTCACGGTGTTCCAGTGCCTCTTGTTGAGGTGGTAGCCGCCCACGATGCACGGGTGCTCGGCGCGCAGACGGAGGGCGAGTTCGGGCTCGCACTTGAGGCTCACCGAGAGCGGCGTGACGGGCAGCGCGCTGAGCGCGAAGATCTTGCCCCCGACCTTGTAGACGGCCACGTCGGGGTTGCGGGGGAACGGGTACTCCTCCACGGCGCCGTTCAACGCGAGGCAGGCGGCCCTGAGCTCGTCCGGGGTCATGCCCACAGTCTGCGCGATCACCACCCCACCGTGCCACCGATCACCGTCCGACGGCGCCCATCCGCCCGGCGGTGACCGAACAGGGCGGGCGGCGAGGCGAGTTGGGGTGCGCGTCAGCCGCGGACCGCAGTCGCCCACTGGGGGGTGTCCATCACCGGGAGTTTGCGCAACGCCCTTGCCGGCAGGCTCAGTTCACGCATCAGGTCCGGCGGCGGGACGGCGATGACGGGGCACGTCGCGTGCGCCAGCACGTAACGGCTGACCGAGCGGTGCACCAGGCGGCGCAGCCTGCCCCGCCGGCCGGTGCCCACGACCAGGACGTCGTCGTGCTGATCGGCGAGCTGGACGAGCGCGGGGCCCGCCGCGTACTGCACCGGCAGCGGGTGGACGTCCACGTCGGACGGGTAGCCGCCGAAGGCCTGCTCGAACGCGGTGTCCAGGCGGCGGCGGGCCTCCTGCTCCCAGCGGGAGCGCAGCTGCGGGACGGGGTGGCTGCGGTAGGCCCGCTCGCCGCCGGGCGGCATCCACGCGAGGACCGGCACCAGCAGCGCGTCCGTGCGGCGCGCCTCGGCGACCGCCCGTCGCAGCGCCGCCAGGCTCGCGGGTGACTCACTCACACCGACGATGACTCGCTTGCCCCCGGCCATGACTATCCGTCCCCTTCCAAAGAACGACTACGCAACCTCTTGAACTTTCGATTCATGGGAAGAATATCATCTGGATAGGTTGATTCTTAGGTCAGTTGGGGTGACTTTCCATACAATCCCCGGCAACGCGCAGGTGGCGACAGGCTGCGCGCGGTCACCCGGGGGCGGGCCCGGGACGGGTGGGCCGGCGAGCGCCCCGGCTCCGGAGGCTCCGGCGGCACCTCGGGGCGCCTGAGCGGCGGCAGGATCGGCCCGCCGTCCCAACTGGCCCCGGTCTACGGCAGGATGACGCCCATGGGTCGTACTACCGTTCTCCCCGCCGGCACCGTGCCGCGCCGCCTCGGCCGGCTCAGCGAGACCGAACACCGGGTCTGGCGCGCCTTCCCCCGCGGCGAGCTGGTCGACCTGCGCACCGGCGACCCGGAGGCGGACGACCCCGAGCGGGCCGACGTCTGGACCGCCGACCGCACGGTGCGGGCCGAGGTCATCGCCGCCCTGCTGCTCGGCGCCTGCTCCGCCTCGGCGGGCGCGGTCGCGGCGGTCCGTGTCGCGGGCGCCCGCGTCACCGGGGAGCTGCGCGTCGACCACGGGCGTGTCTCCTCCCTGCTCCAGCTGCGGCAGTGCCGCTTCGACGCGGCGGTCGACCTGGAGGGCGCCGTCACCGAGTCGGTCGACCTCAGCGGATCACGGCTGCTGCGCCTGAGCGCGTACGGCGCCCACATACGCGGCACGCTCGATCTGCGGGACACCGTGGTGGCCGGGCCCGGGCGCTCGGTCCACGCGGACGGCCTGCGGGTCGACGGCAGCCTGTTCGCCTCCCGGACCCGGGTCGCCGGCTCGTTCTGCCTGATCAACGCGCAGATCACCGGCCAGGTCACCCTCGCCGACGCGGTCATCGGCCACGCCAACACCAGTGGCAAGTCGCTCAACGCGGGCGGCATGCACGTCGGCCGCAGCCTGCTGGCCCAACGGCTGCGCACCCACGGCGAGTTGCGGCTGCCCGGCGCGCGCATCGGCAGCTCGCTGCTGCTGGCGGGGGCCACCCTCGACGGCCTCGGTGACACGGCGCTGTACGGCGACGCGCTGACGGTGGCCGGTGACACGCGCCTGTGGCCCGACGGCTCACGCGACGGCCGCCCGTTCAGCGCACGGGGGCAGATCAGAGTGCCGGGGGCGAAGTTCGGCAACGGCCTCGACCTCAGCGGCGCCCACCTGGAACCCGCGCCGGGTCGCGCCGTCGCGCTGCACGCCATGCGCATGACCGTCGACAGCGCGCTCAAGCTCGGCGACGGATTCCGGGCCGACGGTGAGGTCCACCTGACCGGATCGAGGATCACCGGTCACCTCGACCTCGTCGGCATGGCGAGTCCCGACGCGTACCTGAGCGTGTACTCGGTCACCGTCGACGGCGGCATCCGGGACGAGCCCGGCTGCTGGCCGAAGCGTCTCAACCTCGACGGCCTGAAGTACGGGCCGTTCTCCGACTACCGCGACGCGCGGGAACGCCTGGACCTGATCAGGCGTCAGGTCACGCGCTCCGACTCCACGGTCACCGGCGGCTTCCGGGCCCAGCCCTACGAGCAACTCGCCGCGTACTACCGTTCGTTGGGCATCGACGGCGAGGCCAGGACCGTCCTGCTGGCCAAGCAGCGCGCCCAGCGCGCCCGGCTGCCCTGGTGGCGCCGGGTCCCCGGCCACCTGCTCGACGTGCTGGTCGGCTACGGGTACCGGCCACTGCGCGCGATCGGCTGGGCGGCCGTGCTGCTGGTGGCCGGCAGTGCCTACTTCGACCAGGTCCGCCCGCAGCACGTGGCCACCGACGACACCTCCTCGTTCAACCCCGTGCTCTACACGGCCGACCACCTGATCCCGGTGATCCGCTTCGGCGAGCCGGACGTCTGGCAGTACCACGGCGTCCCTGAAGCGGTCACGGTGGTGCTCACGGTGCTCGGCTGGACCCTGGGCATCGCGATCGCGGCGGCCGCCTCCCGCACCCTCACCCGCAACTGACCCCGCCGGAAGCCACGCAATCCCGTTCGTGTCGTGAGGCAGGCGATCGGGGCCGGCTGGGATGCATGCGCCCGTCCGGGGTACCCGTCACGCCGAGGCAGCGCGTGGGCCGCGGTGAGGCGCGCGCGACGAACGGGATCGCGGAGGTGGTGACATGGCCGGACGGGACGCTTCCCGGGCCGTGCTGTTCGACGTGGACGGCACACTGATGGACACCGTCCACCTCCACACCGTCGCCTGGTGGGAGGCGCTGCGGCAGAACGGGCACACCGTGCCGATGGCCGCGATCCACCGTGCCATCGGCATGGGCAGCGACCACCTGCTGGAGCACCTGCTCGGGTCCGGCCGCGACACCTCGCGCGACGACGACATCAGCGGCGCCCACGGCGTGCTCTACGCGCAGTACTGGTCCCGGCTCGCTCCGCTCGACGGCGCGTCCGACCTGCTGCGCGCCTGCTCCGACCGGGGCTGGACGGTGGTGCTGGCGAGTTCGGCGAAACCGGCGGAGTTCCAGGTCATGCGGGACGCGCTGGACGCGGACGACGTCATCGACGCGGTGACCAAGTCCGACGACGTGGAGGCCAGCAAGCCCGCCCCCGACCTGGTCGAGCGGGCCTTGGAACGCGCGGGAGTGCCCGGCCGCCACGCGGTCTTCGTCGGCGACGCGGTGTGGGACGCGCAAGCCGCGGGACGGGCCGGGGTGCGCAGCGTCGGCGTGCTGTCCGGCGGCTTCCCGCGGCAGGACCTGCTGGACGCGGGCGCGGAAGAGGTCTACGACGGACCGCGCGACCTGCTGGCGCACCTCGACGACAGCCTGCTGGGAAAGCCGTCCGCACTGGGCGGCTGACGAGCGGGCGGTACGGGACCAGGTGCCCCGGCGGCATCGGGTGCCCTGCCGGCGGCGTCGGCCGCCTCACCCGCCGCCGAGCAGCCCCCCGATCAGGTGGACGACGGCCCCCACGCCGTTCACCACACCGTCCACGGCCGTGGTGAGGACACCACCGCCGCCCGAGCCCTTCCCGCCTCCGCCTCCGCCCCCGCTCGTGGGCGCCGGTCCCGGCGTCGTGGGACTGGAGGACGGTGCGGTTCCGCCGGGGTCCGTCGGCAGGGCCGTAGGACTCGGCCGGCCGGATCCGGTCCCTGGGCCCGATGCCGTGGCGCCCCCGCCTCCGGATCCCGGCCCGCTCGCGGTGCCCGGCGACGTGACGCCCCCGGTCGCGAGGGGCGCGGACGAGGCCAGCGCGAGCCGGGGCGCCACGGCGTCCTGCGTGGCGGTGCCGCTCGGCACCGTCCGCCCGGCCCCCGCCGCGGCGGAGCCCGACGGCGTCGCCACGGCGGCCGGGGCGAGCGACCGCAGCGGCACCCGGTACGGCTCCGGCGCCGCCTGCGCGCCGGTCGGGCCGTCGACCACCGCGGTCACCCCGGTCGCGATGGCGGTCGCCACCCCCATGGCGGCGGCCGCCTTCACCATCGTCGATCGCGTGCACAACTCGCCCACCGGCCGCCGGTGTCTGCCCATCGGCGTCACCACTCCGTTCGCTGTCTGGATGGTTGGAGTCACGCTGCGCAGCGAGAGGGCTCACGGTATCCATGACAGCGCTGGATCGGGACAGTTCCCCGGGAAGGCCCACGCGGTGCGGGCGCGAACGGTAGACTTCCCCGTTCGACCGATGGCCGTGTGGCTTCCCGTTCAAGGGACATGACGCCCCGTCAGTCTGGTCGCGGCCCTACGATCTCACCCGCCGCGCGCACGGTGATGGCCTGCGCCGGGCACACGTCGGCGGCGTCCAGCACGCTCTCGTCCGGTGCCGTCTCGTCCGCCACCGGCCGCGCGTGCACACCGTCCAGCGTCAGCGCGTCCGGCGCGATGGCGGCGCACATGCCCGATCCCATGCAGCGGGTGCGGTCGACCCGTACCTCCCAGCTCACCGGCCTCACCACGCCACCGGCATGAACCGCGGGCCGCGGACCAGCATCTCGGACTTCCACACCACGTCCCCCGCCGTGCGCAGCCCCGGCATCCGGCCGATGAGGGCGGCGAGCGCCTCCTGGAGTTCCAGCCGGGCCAGCGGGGCGCCGAGGCAGTGGTGGACCCCGTGACCGAAACCGAGGTGCTGGTTCGTCTCGCGGGTGATGTCCAGCGTGCCGGGCGCGGTGAAGCGCAGCGCGTCGCGGTTGGCGGCGCCGGTCGCCACCAGGACCGGGCTTCCGGCGCGTACCAGCGTGCCGCCGACCTCGATGTCCTCGGTGGCGTACCGCGGCTGCGCGGCGCCGCTGCCCAGCGGCACGAAGCGCAGCAACTCCTCGACGGCGGCCGGGATCAGCGTGGGGTCCTCGCGCAGCGCGGCGAGCTGGTCGGGGTGGTCGAGCAGGGTGAGGACGAAGTTGGGGATCTGGGTCGCCGTCGTCTCGTGCCCGGCGACCAGGATGCCGACGCACAGGTCGACCAGTTCGAGTTCGCTGAGTCGGTCGCCGTTGTCGCGGGCGTCGATCAACGCCGTCATCAGGTCGTCGCGCGGCTCGTCGCGGTGGAGGTCGATCAACTTGCGCATGTAGGCGCGCAGTTCCTCGCGGTTGGCCTCGAACTCCGCGGCGGTCAGCGAACTCGTCGAGAGGGCGGCGTCGCTCCACACCCGGAACTGCGGGCGGTCCTCGGCGGGCACCCCCAGCATCCGGCAGATCACGGCGACGGGCAGCGGCAGCGCGAAGCGGTCCACCAGGTCGGCGGGCGGACCGGCCGCCTCCATCTCGTCCAGCAGCTCCGCGCACAACTGCCGTACCTGCGGCCGCAGTTTCTCCGCCTGGTGCACGGTGAAGGCCTTGGCCACCAGCGACCGCAGCCGGGTGTGGTCCGGCGGGTCCATGCTCAGGATGCCGCTGCCGAGTCTGCCCTCGGACTGCCGGGGCTCGTCGTGGTCGGCGCCGGCGGCCCGGCTGAAGCGGCGGTCGCGCAGGACGAGCCGGGCGTCCTCGTAGCGGGTGACGAGCCACGCGGGCTCGCCGTAGGGGAGCTGGACGCGTAACAGGCCCGGTTGTCCCTGTGCCTTCTCGTACGCGTCCGAAAGGGCCAGTCCTTCCGCGGAGTTGAAGGGGTACGCCAGTGCGGTGTCGTTCACGGTCACCGTTTCCTCCGGTGGGAATCCGTTAAGTAAGCACGCGTTGACAACCGTAGGCGGGGCCGGTGGGGCGGTCAACGACGCCGTCCGGCCGTTATCCTGGGCGGCCGCGTCCCAGGAGGTCAGCACCATGGAGAACCCGGCCCAGCGGCACCGCAGGGACGCGCCCAGGACGCGGGCGCGGCTGCTGGCCGCCGCGGCGGAGCTGTTCGCCGAACGCGGCTACGAGGCGGCGACGGTCCGGGACATCGCGGAGCGCGCGGGCGTCAACCAGGCGCTGGTCTACCGCTACTTCGGCTCGAAGAAAGGCCTGCTGGTCGAGGCGATGGCTCGCGGCGGGCACGAACAGGTCCGCGCCACGCCCGCGGACAAGCTCTTCGAGACCGCGCTGCGCGGCCTGCTGGAGACCGGCTCCACCGCGCCCGGCGACCGCTCGCTTGAGGTCTACCTGCGCTCGGTCGGCGGCCGGGACGAGGCGGCCGACACCCTCCAGGCGCTCGGCACGCGCTACGCCGAGGCCCTGGCGTCCCTGTCCGGCGCCCCGGACGCGGCCCTGCGGGCGGAACTGGCGATGGCCTGGCTCCTGGGCATCGGCCTGCTCCGTGTCGTCGAACCCCGCGAGCCGCTGTCCGAAGCGGCACCGGAGGAGATCTGCGCGCTGGTCCTGCGCGCGGTGGAACGGCTGTGGGAGTAGGCGCGCGCTCCGGTGCCGAGGCCCGGATGGCCGCCGGTGCGTGTTTCGTCCCGGCCCGGGTGGGATACCCCGGAAACCGGGGACGAAGGAGGACGCGGCATGGACGGGACGAGTCGGGTCGGGCTGCGGATCAACGGGGAACCGTTCTCCCGGGTGATCGACAACCGGACGACGCTGCTGGACCTGCTGCGCGAGCAGGCCGGGGTGACCGGGCCGAAGAAGGGGTGCGACCACGGCCAGTGCGGCGCCTGCACCGTGCTGCTCGACGGCGACCGGCGGGTCAACGCCTGCCTGCTGCTCGCGGTCTCGCTGGACGGCGCTGACGTCACCACCGTCGAGGGGCTCGCGGACGGCGACCGGCTCCACCCCGTGCAGCAGGCCTTCGTCGACCACGACGGCTTCCAGTGCGGATTCTGCACACCGGGCCAGATCTGCTCCGCCGTCGCCGCGATCGCCGAGGCGAGGGCCGGCTGGCCCAGCGTCGTCACCCCGCCGGACACCCCACCTGGTCCCGTCGAGCCGACCGCGCCGGAGATCCGCGAACGGATGAGCGGCAACCTGTGCCGCTGCGGTGCCTACGTCAACATCGTCGCCGCCGTGCGGGAGGTGGCCCGGTGAAGAGCTTCCGTTACGAACGCCCGGCCGACGCGGACGCGGCCGTGGCCCTGCTCGCCGACGCGCCCACGGGGACGTACCTCGGCGGCGGCACCAACCTGGTCGACCTGATGAAACTCGGCGTCGCCGTGCCCGACCTGCTGGTGGACGTCAGCGGACTTCCGTTCGACGCCGTCGAGGAGACCGGGACCCGGGGCCTGCGGATCGGAGCGGCCGTGCGCAACAGCACGGTCGCGGTGCACCCGCTCGTACGGGAGCGCTACCCGGTGCTCTCCCAGGCGCTGCTGTCCGGCGCGTCGACCCAGTTGCGCAACGCGGCGACCGTCGGCGGCAACCTGCTCCAGCGCACCCGCTGCCCGTACTTCCAGGACGTCGGCAAGCCCTGCAACAAAAGGCGCCCCGGCACCGGCTGCCCGGCCCGTCAGGGCGCGCACCGCGACCTGGCCGTGCTGGGCGCCTCCGAGCACTGCGTGGCCACCAACCCCTCCGACATGGCCGTCGCCCTCGCCGCGCTCGACGCCATCGTGGACGTGGCCTCGGCCAACGGGCCGCGCCGGGTGCCGCTGACCGACCTGCACCGACTGCCCGGCGACCAGCCCGACCGCGACACCACCCTGCGGCACGGCGAACTGATCACCGCCGTCGAGCTGCCCCCGCCGATGCCCGGCGCCCGCAGCGCCTACCGCAAGGCCCGCGACCGCGCCTCCTACGCGTTCGCGCTCGCCTCGGTGGGTGCCGTCCTCCAGGTTCGCGACGGCCTCGTGCACCACGTGCGCATCGCCTTCGGCGCGCTTGCGGCCAAGCCGTGGCGGGCCAGGACCGCGGAGGAGGCGCTGCTCGGCGAGCCCGCCACGACCGCCGCCTTCGACGACGCCGTACGGCGTGAACTGGCCGCCGCCCACCCCCTGCGCGACAACGGCTACAAGGTGCCGCTGGCGCGCCGCATGGCGGTGGCCGTGCTGACCGAACTGGCCGCCGCGAGCGCAGGAGGGACGCCGTGACCACCCTTCCCCGCGTCACCGGCGACGCCGTCGCCCGTATCGAGGCCTTCGACAAGGTCACCGGCGCCGCCCGGTACGCCGCCGACCACCCGTTGGACGGCCTCACCTACGCCTGGCCCGTCACCTCGGCCGTCGCCCGCGGCGAGATCACGGCCGTCGACGACGGCGAAGCGCTCCGCGACCCCGCGGTGCTCGCCGTCCTCACCCACGCCAACGCGCCCCGGCTCGCGGACGCGGGCGACCCGATGGTGGACGTCCTGCGCTCCCCGCACGTGGCCCACCACGGCCAGATCGTCGCGCTCGCGGTCGCCGAGACGCTCGAGGCCGCCCGGGCCGCCGCGGGCGCGGTGCGAGTCACCTACGACGAGCAGCCGCACGACGTGGTCCTGACGGCCGACCACCCCGGGCTCTACACCCCCGACGAGGTGAACGCGGGCCACCCGGCGGACCGGCGGCGCGGCGACTTCGACACCGCCTACGCCGCGAGCGAGGTCACCGTGGACGCCGTCTACGAGATCACGCCGCTGCACAACCACCCCATGGAGCCGCACGCCGCGACCGCCGTGTGGGACGGCGAGGCTCTCACCGTCTTCGACTCCAACCAGGGCTCGACCGTCGTGCGCTCGACCCTGGCCACGCTGTTCGAGGTGGACGAGGACGACGTGCACGTCGTCAGCGAGCACGTCGGCGGCGGCTTCGGCTCCAAGGGCACCCCGCGTCCGCACGTCGCGCTCGCCGCCCTCGCGGCGAGGGCCGTGGGCCGCCCGGTGCGCCTCGCGCTGCCGCGCAACCGGATCGCCGCCGTCACCGGCCACCGCGCACCCACCATCCAGCGGGTGCGGCTGGGCGCCGACGCCGACGGCCACATCGACGCGCTGGCCCACGAGACGGTCACCCAGACCTCGACGCTCACCGAGTTCGTCGAGCAGGCCTCCGTCTCCAGCCGGATGATGTACGCCTCCCCGCACAGCCTCACCACGCACCGGGTGGCCCGGCTCGACGTGCCGAGCCCCTCGTGGATGCGGGCGCCGGGGGAGTGCCCGGGGATGTTCGCGCTGGAGTCGGCGATGGACGAACTCGCCGTCGCCTGCGGCCTCGATCCGGTGGAACTGCGCATCCGCAACGAGCCGCCGGTGGAGCCGGACTCCGGGCGGCCGTACAGCAGCCGCCACCTCGTGGACTGCCTGCGGGAGGGCGCCCGGCGCTTCGGCTGGCACGACCGCGACCCGCGCCCGGCCGTGCGCCGTGACGGCCCGCTGCTGATCGGCAGCGGTGTCGCCGCCTCGACGTACCCGGTGTGGGTGTCGCCCTCGCAGGCCGAGGCGTACGCGGGCGCGGACGGCCGCTACGAGGTACGGGTCAACGCCACCGACATCGGCACCGGCGCCCGCACCGTGCTCACTCAGATCGCCGCCGACGCCCTCGGCGTACCGCTGGACCGGGTACGGGTGAGCGTCGGCCGCAGCGACCTGCCCGCCGGATCGGTCGCCGGCGGCTCGTCCGGCACCGCCTCGTGGGGCTGGCCGGTGCACAAGGCCTGCACCGACCTGCGGCGGCGGATGAGCGACGCGGGCGGTCGTGTGCCCGATGAGGGCCTGCTCGTGCGGGCGGACACCGAGCGGGAGGCGGGCAGCGGAAAGGAGTACTCCCGGCACGCCTTCGGGGCGCAGTTCGCGGAGGTCCAGGTGGACACCGTGACCGGCGAGGTGCGGGTGCGCAGGATGCTCGGTGTCTTCGCGGCGGGGCACATCCTCAACCCCCGGACCGCGCGGTCGCAGTTCATCGGCGGGATGACGATGGGGCTCGGCATGGCGCTGACCGAAGGCAGCTTCCTGGACCCGCAGTTCGGCGACTTCACCGAACGGGATCTGGCCTCATACCACGTCGCCGCCTGTGCCGACGTTCCGGAGATCGACGTGCACTGGATCGACGAGGACGATCCGCACCTGAATCCGATGGGATCCAAGGGTATCGGCGAAATCGGCATCGTCGGCGCGGCGGCAGCTTTGGCCAATGCTGTGCGCCATGCCACGGGTATTCGCGTAAGGCGGCTTCCGATCCATCCGGACGCGATTCGCCTCGACCTCTGAAGCGGGATCTGACCGGGCCCCTGAACCAGCGTGCCGAACAAGGTGATTGACGGCACGTCACTGTTGTGACGTGCCGTTCTCTCGTGTTCTTTTCCGTTGCGCTTTCAATTGAGCGGGTATTTACGTCACTTGCCGACCGGTAAATGAACGTCAAACAACAATTTTTTCCCGGCCGCCCGCTGGACCGTTTGCGGGATGGGTCGTTGTGCGTTCCACTGGACAGGTAAGCGAAACCGCACTTCCCACTTAGGGGATGGTTGCATGTTCTCCGAGGAATCCGTCGTCCGGGACGTCGCACAAGGCATCGACACCGACCTCGAAGCCGCCCTGAACCCCGCGGAAGCGGAAGGGACCTTCCGGGACACCCGTGAGTGCGCCGCACTGGCGCTGGCCGGTGGCGCAGGCCAGGTTCTGCTGTCGCCCCCGACTCCTCGGCCCAAGAAGAAGGGCTGACGGGGGACCCGCATGAGTCAGTCAGGCCTGCCCCCGCTGACGGGCGCGGTGCGTGACCTGGCACACGAGGTGGTCTCCGCCCTTCGGGGCGGGGGCCACCTCGCTGGGAGCACGGCCCTCGCGGACGACGAACTCGCACTCGCCGCCGTACGGGTCCTCGGCGCCGACGTGCTGCTGCCCGCCACCCTCGCCGGCTGCCCGCTGCCCCCCGAGCGGGTGGCCGCCTTCCGCACCGCGACCCTGGCCTTCCCCGCCGCCCCGGGAGCCGCGCCGGTCACCGCCTGGAGCCACTGGGGCATGCGGCGCGCGCTGCGCGCCCTGGGCGGCCCCGAGGAGGACCCGGCGCTCCCCGACACCGGCGAGCCCGGCGCCTCCTGGCTGCAATCGCTGCCCTGGCAGCGGTTCACCCATCAGCTGGCTGTCCTCAGCGCCCTCGCGCTGCCGGGTATGCCCAGCGAGGTCGCCACGACCGCGGCGCTGCGGCCGGTGGACCTCGCCCGCGGCTTCGTGCGCGCGGTGCGCCGCAGGGACTGGCTGCAGGCCGCCGGTGCCGCCCGATGGCTGGCGCTGCTCGACGGCGTCCCCGACACCCTCGGCCTCGACACCGGCCTCGACTTCGTGCTGCTGATGAGCGACGACGACCCCCGCGTCGCCCTCCAGGCGCACGTCGCCCGGCACATCCGCGACGAACGCCTGCTGGACGAAGGACTGCGCGCGTGACCACGCCGTACGCCACCGCGGTGGCCCGCCACGCCCTGCGCTGGATCGACGGCCACCGCGACGGGTTCGCCCTGCCCGCCGACGTGACCGACCCGGGCGTCCCGGTGGACCGCACCCTCAAACCGCTGGGCGAACTGGCCCAGTTCAGCCTGTCGATCCGCCGTGCCACCCACACGGCCGACGAACGGCACCGGATCGCGGCCGGGTTGCTGGACTTCGCCTGGCGGCAGACCGACGGCGGGACGCTCTTTCTCGATCTGCTGCGCGCCGAACCGTTCGCCACCTACCCACTGGAGATCTACGCGGCCTTCGCCGAAGCGGGGCTGCGTCACGAGGAGTTCGAGCGGTTGAGCGCCGTGGTCCTGCGCACCCGCAACTGGCGGGCCACCGAGCAGGACCCCAACCGGCGGCTCGGCATCCTCAACTCCGAATGCCGCAGCAGCTTCCCGCGGTCCGCCGACACCGCCGCCGCGCTGGACCGCACCTGGCTCGCCGCCCTGCCCGAACCGTGGGCCTTCGAGCGGCCCAGCGGCTACGCCCTCACCCACACCGTCTTCCACCTCACCAACTGGGGCGCCGCGCCGCACGCCGTGCCCGGCGACCTCGCGCGCTACCTCGGCACCTGGCTGCCCGCCTGGACGGACGGCTGCCTGGAGGACCGGCAGTGGGACCTGGGCTGCGAACTGCTCGCCGTGGCCGCGGCCCTGCCCGAGCCGTCCGACCCGGAACCGGACACCGCGGCGGGCCGGGACTCCGACGAGAGCGTGTGGGCCAGGATCGCCGACGCCCAGGACGAGGAGGGCGGCCTGCCCGAAGTCGGCGGCAGGCCGAGGAACTTCGCCAACTGCTACCACTCCACCCTGGTCGCCGCCTTCGCCGCGACCCTGACCACCGAGCGGGCGGCCTCGCCGCCGCGGACGGCTCCGCTCGCCACCGAACCGCTGGACGGAGCACGCACATGACCAGCACCCGGCTCATCCACGGCGTGGGTCTGCGGGCCCTGGAATGGCTGCACGCCCACCGCGACGGCTTCCGGCTGGAGCTCGACGCCGACCCCGAGATCGGCCTGATGGACCGCTTCAAGCCCGTCGGTGAACTCGCCCTCATCTGCGGGGTCATCTTCCGCGAGGGAGTGGCCGGCTCACGGCAGACGCAGCTCGCCCGCCAACTGCTCGACCACGTCTGGCGCGACACCCTCGACGGCGGCCGGATGCTGGTGGAGGGAGCCCGCACCGAACCCATCTCGCCGATCCCCTTCGAGGTCTACCTGCCGCTGCGTGAACTCGGCTACGAGCAGCCCGACATCGAGCGGTTCACCCGGCTCAACCACCGCCTCGCCAGCTGGTCGGCGTTCGAGGTGACCCCGGTACGGCGGCTGAGCCTGTCCGCCTTCCAGCGCCGCTTCGGCCTGCGCCCCGAGCCGTCCGTCGACGAGGCCGCCGCGCGGACCTGGCTGGCCCGCACCCCGGAGCCGTGGACGGTCGAGGGCCACATCGCGTACGACATCACCCACGCCGTCTTCCATCTCACCGAGTGGGGTGAGCGGCCCGACCGCCTGCCGCCGCACATCGCCGGCTACCTGGCCGACTGGCTGCCGGTGTGGCTGGACGACTGGCTCGAACTGCGGCGCTGGGACCTGCTCGGCGAACTGCTCGTGGTCGACGCCTGCCTGCCGCGCCCCACCTTCGACGAGGCCGCGTGGGAGGGCTTCGCCGCCGCCCAGCAGCCGGACGGTGCCATGCCCGTGGTGCGCGAGATGCCCGAGGGCGATCCGGACGACGTCTTCGACCTCGTCTACCACCCCACCCTCGTCGCCGCCTTCGCCTCCGCGCTGGCCCTGTCCCGCTCGCTGTCCGCGCTGACGCCCGAGCCGTCGTGACCACGACGGCATCGCGGACCGAGGCCGAGCGGCCACGGCGGGCCGACGACCCGGACCTCCTGCTGGAGCGGGCGGTCGCCGCGGTCGAGGCGCCCGACGTCGTCTTCGCCCTGTCCGTCGACGGCACGCGCCGGGTCCGGCACGGCGGCACCGGACCGGCCCCGCCCGGCGGACGCGACCGGCTGCGGTACGAACTCGGCTCCGCCTCCAAGCCGTTCGCCGGACTGCTGCTCGCCCGGCTGGTCGGCACCGGCCGCGTCGGCTACCACGACGGCGCCGCGGAGCTGCTCGACCCGGGAAGGCGGCACGGCGGGGTCGAGCGCGTCACGCTGACCCACCTGATCACCCACACCTCGGGACTGCCCGCCCTGCCCGCCGACTTCTACCCGCAGGCGCTGCCGCGCTGGACGACCGACCCCTTCTCCGGCTACCCGGCGCACCGCGTCGTCGCCGCCTTCCTGCGCGCCCGGCCCCGGCACCGCCCCGGCACCCGGTGGCACTACTCCAACTTCGGCGCCTCCGTCCTCGGCCACACCCTGGCCGCCGCGACCGGCACCGCGTGGGAGGAGCTGCTGACCGCCGAGGTGCTCGCCCCGCTGGGCCTGCGCGACACCGCGCTGCGGCCGTCCGGCGCCGCGGGGACGGACGCCGTGGGACACCGCAGGGACGGGACGACGCAGCTGCCGCCGCTGGACGTGGCCGGCTTCGCGGCCGCGGGCGCGGTACGGGCCACGCCGTACGACATGCTCGGCTTCCTCGAAGCCCACCTGCGGCCGGACACCACGGCGTTGGGCCCCGCGCTGCGGGCGGTGCGCCAACCGCTGCTGCGCCGCGGGTGGGGCCGCCGCGAGGTCCACACCCTCACCTGGTTCCAGCACTCCACCGAGCACGGGCCGGTGTACTTCCACTGCGGGGCGACCAGCGGGCAGCAGGCGTTCCTCGGCTTCTGCCCCGGCACCGGCGCCGCCCTCGCCGCGGCCTGCACCCGCCGCTTCCGCAAGAGCGACGCCTTCGTCCCGACCGCCTACGGGCTGCTGCTGGACGTCGCGGGATCCGGCCCCACGGCGTGAGCCGCCGGGCGTCCGGGCGGGCGCTCTCAGGCGTCCAGCTTCAGTTCCGTCGAACGGCCCGTCAGCTTGCGGATCACCAGGATCGCGATGCCGACCACAAGCCAGCACGAACCGCCGATCTGCGCCTTGGAGTCGGCGTTGTAGAGCACGTAGCCGATGATGGCGAAGCCGATCAGCGGTACCACCAGGTGCATCCCGTAGGTGTGTTCACGCCTGCGCACCAGGAAGTAGAACATCACCGACAGGTGCAGCATCAGGAACGAGAAGAGCGCGCCGAAGTTCACCAGTGACGACAACAGGCCCACCTGCCCGACCAGTCCGAGCCCCAGGCCCAGGCTGATCACGGCGACCAGCAGCACCGCGCGCTCGGGCACCTTCCGGGTGGGGTGCACGTGCGCGAGGAAACGCGGCAGCTGGCCGTCGCGTGCCATCGAGAACAGCAGTCGGGAGGTCGCGGCCTGCGCCGCCAGGGAGTTGGCGACGGCGGCGGCCAGGGCACTGGAGATCGCCACCACGTCCTTGAACCACACGCCACCCGCGATCCGCGCCACGTCGTAGAACGCGGTGTTCTCCGCCGCCTGGTTGGGCAGCGAGGTGCGGCCCGGCAGCAGCAACGCCGCCAGATAGGTCTGCACGACGAACAACGCGGCCACCAGGCACAGCGACAGCAGTGTCGCGCGCCCGACCACCTTCCGGCCCCCGCGGACCTCCTCGGCCAGGGTGGAGATGGCGTCGAAGCCGAGGAACGACAGGGCGGCCACCGACAGGGCGGAGAAGACCAGGCCCACCGAGAAGACGTGCGAGTCGTAGAACGGCGTGGTGCTCCAATGGGCGCCGTTCTTGCCTTCGTTGATCGCGATGACGCTGAGCACCACGAACATCGCCAGGATGACCAGTTCCGCCAGGAGGAACAGCTTGTTCATCTGCGCCGTGGTCCGGATGCCCAGCATGTTCACACTGGTGTTGAACACCACGAACACCACGATCCACAGCCACTGCGGCACCCCGCCGATCACCGACTGCAACGCCACCGCCCCGGTCACGTACAGCAGTGTCGGCACCAGCAGGTAGTCCAGCAGGATCGCCCACCCGGCGAGGAACCCCGCCTCCGGCCGCAGCCCGCGCCCGGCGTACGCGTAGACGGACCCGGCGATGGGAAAGGCCTGCGACATCTCCCGGTAGCTCAGCGCGGTGAACACCATCGCCACCAGCCCGATGACGTAGGTCAGCGGCACCATGCCCTTCGCCGTGTCGAAGACGACGCCGAAGATGGCGAAGGGCGCGATCGGCACCATGAAGACCATGCCGTACACCAGCAGGTCGCGCAGTCCCAGCGTTCTGCGCAACTCCTGCTCGTAGCCGAACCGCGACAGCGACTCGTCGCCGTCGGCGCCCTCCGGTCGTGGCCGGCCTGCCGTCTCGTGGTCTGACTCGCTCATGGGGCTCCCCTGGAACGCGCGTCCGACCAACGTACCGCCGGGGAGCGGGCCCGCGCGGGAGCGCGCCGCGTGCGTCGAAAGACGTTGGCACGGCGGGGCGCCGCGCTGGCATGCTTGCCGTGTGGACAGGACTGCGATCCGGCTGACCTTCGCCCCTCACCTGCACGTCTTCGTGGCGGCGCGGTTGCGGGAGGACGGCGCGCAGGTGCGCACCGACGGTGTCTCCACGCTGGGGCACGTGGTCGAGTCCCTCGGCGTGCCGCTGACCGAGGTCGGCGCGCTGTACGTCGGCGGGCGCGAGGTCGCGCCCCGCTACGTCCCCGTCCAGGGGGACGAGGTACGGGTGCGCGAGGTGACGCGCCCTCAGCGGCTGCCCGCACCGCCCCGCTTCCTGCTCGACGTCCACCTCGGCACGCTCGCCCGAAGGCTGCGGCTGCTGGGCGTGGACACCGCGTACGAGAGCGTGGACATCGGCGACGCGGCGCTGGCCGCGCGCTCGGCCGCCGAGCGGCGGGTCATGCTCTCCCGCGACCGGGGCCTGCTGCACCGCCGCGAGCTGTGGGCGGGCGGCTACGTCTACAGCCACCGGCCCCCGGAGCAGCTCAAGGACGTGCTGTCGCGCTTCGCGCCGCCCCTGCGGCCGTGGACCAGGTGCACCGCGTGCAACGGACTGCTGCGCGACGCGGGCAAGGAGGCCGTGAGGGAACGGCTGCACGGCGGTACCGAACGCAGCTACGACGTGTACGCGCAGTGCGCCGACTGCGGCCAGGTCTACTGGCGCGGCGCCCACCACGAGCGGTTGAACGCCATCGTGGAGGAAGCGGTGCGGGAGTTCGGGACCCCCGGGCAGGGCGCGGTCGCCGGCCGGTGAGCGATGCCGGACGGCCGGGCCGACGGCCCGGCCGTACGAGCGTCGCCACGCGGGGCCGCGGCACGACGCGCGCTGACGACGCTCGTACGAGCGGCACCGCGCCGGAGCAACCGGTACCGCGCCGGGATCAGAAGAAGTCGCGCTCGACGATCTCCTCGCGCTCGATGACCTCTTCGCCACCGAAGAGGCCGCCGAGGAAGCCGCCGCGCTCCTCCACAATGGTCTCCCGCTCGATGACCTCATCGCGGCCGAAGAACCCGCCGCGGTGCTCGACGACCGTCTCGCGTTCGATGATCTCCTCCCCGCCGAAGAACCCGTCCCGCTCGATGATCTCTTCGCGCTCGTAGTACTCACGCACGGCGCTTCCTCATTTCCCTCGGTACGACCCGTCGCGGCGCCACCGCCGTACGGGCGGATCAACGCGGGCCGCCGGACCGGCCGTTCGAGACGGGACCGGCGAACCCGGGCTGATCATAGAGGCGGGGGCCAGGTACGCCGGCCGGGTGGTGGTCAACCGGCAAGCGGAGCAATGTCGTTCACTACGCGTCAAAGCTCTTGTCGAACGTGGTTCACCGGTGCCCATAATCGGCCGCGCGCGGGCGGTGGAGCCCGGCCGGAAGGAGCCGCACCATGCTGTCCGACGTGCTCAACCGCTCGTGGAGGACCGGGGGCCGGACCCGCCGCGGGCCGCGCACCGGGCCGGGCGGGCTCGCCGCCGCTGCCGCCGTCACCGCCGCGCTGCTGCCCGCGGCCGTGTGCGCCACTCCCGCCTCCGCGGCGCCCGTCCCCCCGGCGCACGCCCGCACGCACTACTACCTCTCGCTCGGCGACTCGCTCGCCGCCGGGTACCAGCCCGACGCCAGGACCGACGTACCGGGCGTGTCCTACACCGACCAGCTCTACCAGCGGCTGAAGAAGAGCGACCCGGATTTGGTGCACGTCCAGCTCGGGTGCAGCGGCGAGACCACGACCACCATGATCGACGGCGGCATCTGCTCCTACTCCGGCGCCCGCTCCCAACTCGACGCCGCCACCGCGTTCCTGAGGCGGCACCGGGGCCAGGTCACCACGGTCACCCTGGACATCGGGGCCAACGACGTCGACGGCTGCTTCTCGGCCTCCGGCATCGACACCGGCTGCGTGGCCGAGGGCCTGGCCACGGTGACGAAGGACGTGCCCCGCATCGCTGCCGAGCTGCGCGCCGCGGGCGGGGGCGGACCGCGCTACGCGGGCATGACGTACTACGACCCCTTCCTCGCCACCTGGCTGCTGGGGGCGAGCGGCCACACCCTGGCGGACCTGTCGGTGCCGCTGGCCGACACGCTCAACGTCGTCCTGAGCACCGCGTTCCGGATCAACGGCTTCCGCGTCGCCGACGCCTCCGCCGCCTTCGAGACCAACGACTTCGCCCCGGTCGACGCCCCCGGCCTCGGCAGCGTCCCGGAGAACGTCGCGCGGATCTGCGCCCTGACGTGGATGTGCACACCCTACGAGGACATCCACGCCACCCGGCAGGGCCACGCGCTGCTGGCCGACGTCTTCCAGCGGGCGCTGGAGGCCCGGGGCCGCTGACAGCGGCGGGGCCCGGCGCCCGCCTGCCGGGCCCCAGGTGTCTCGCGGCGTGGGCCGAGTCCGGCGCCCCGGGCCCCTCCCGGACCCCGGCGACACGCCCGGGCCCGGGAGCCGCTCGGACCCCTCTCGCCCCTGGCGTGAAGCCGTTCTGTTGCCCTGCTTAAGAAATCCTCGATGGACGCGGCGGCGTTCCGGTCGGCACATTGATGATCGCCGCTGGTCAGCGCCTGATCGGTGGGCCCAGCTCTTCGTACGCCCAGGAGTCGCGCCGATGAAGGCCCTTGTCAAGCAGCACGCGGAACCCGGTCTGTGGCTCATGGACGTGCCCGAACCCGACTACGGCGCCTCCGACGTGCTGATCAGGGTGAAGCGCACCGGCATCTGCGGCACCGACCTGCACATCCGGTCCTGGGACGGCTGGGCGCAGCAGGCCGTGCGCACGCCGCTCGTGCTGGGCCACGAGTTCGTCGGCGAGGTCGCCGCCGTGGGCGCGGACGTCGCCGACATCGCGGTCGGCGACCTGGTCAGCGGCGAGGGCCACCTGGTGTGCGGCAAGTGCCGCAACTGCCTGGCCGGCCGCCGCCACCTGTGCCGCTCCACGATCGGCCTCGGAGTGGGCCGTGACGGCGCGTTCGCCGAGTACGTCGCCCTGCCCGCGTCCAACGTCTGGGTGCACCGCACGCCGGTCGACCTCGACGTCGCCGCGATCTTCGACCCGTTCGGCAACGCCGTGCACACCGCGCTGTCCTTCCCGCTGGTCGGCGAGGACGTGCTGATCACCGGCGCGGGTCCGATCGGCATCATGGCCGCCGCCGTCGCCCGGCACGCCGGCGCCCGCAACGTCGTGATCACCGACGTCAGCGAGCCCCGCCTGGAGCTGGCCCGCAAGGCCGGCGCCACCCTCGCGCTCAATGTCGCCGAGTCCACCATCGCCGACGCGCAGACCCGCCTCGGCCTCAAGGAGGGCTTCGACATCGGCCTGGAGATGTCCGGCCGTCCCGAGGCGATGCGCGAGATGGTCGCCAACATGACGCACGGCGGCCGCATCGCGATGCTGGGCCTGCCCGCGCAGGAGTTCGCGGTCGACTGGTCGAAGATCGTCACCTCGATGATCACCGTCAAGGGCATCTACGGCCGGGAGATGTTCGAGACCTGGTACGCGATGACCGTGCTGCTGGAGGGCGGTCTCGACCTCACCCCCGTGATCACCGGCAGTTACGCCTGCACGGACTTCGACGCCGCCTTCGACGAGGCCGCCACCGCCCGCAGCGGCAAGATCATCCTCGACTGGACCGTCTGAGCGGCCCCCGGCCGCCACCCCCGCGCCGCCCGACCCTAGGAGAACCCTGATGTACGCGTCCGTACGCGACGACCTGCGCGCCACCCTCGACGAGATCCGGGACGCCGGCCTGTTCAAGCCCGAGCGCGTCATCGGCACCCCGCAGTCCGCGTCGGTGGCCGTCACCGCGGGCGGCGCCCCCGGTGAGGTGCTGAACTTCTGCGCCAACAACTACCTGGGTCTGGCCGACCACCCCGAGGTGATCGCGGCCGCCAAGGAGGCGCTGGACCGCTGGGGCTACGGCATGGCCTCGGTGCGCTTCATCTGCGGCACCCAGGACGTGCACAAGGAGCTGGAGGCCAGGCTCTCGGCGTTCCTCGGCCAGGAGGACACGATCCTGTACTCCTCCTGCTTCGACGCCAACGGCGGTGTGTTCGAGACGCTGCTGGACGCCGAGGACGCGGTGATCTCCGACGCCCTCAACCACGCCTCCATCATCGACGGCATCCGCCTGTCCAAGGCCCGGCGCCTGCGGTACGCCAACCGCGACATGGCCGACCTGGAGGCGAAGCTCAAGGAGGCGTCCGGCGCTCGGCGCCGCCTGATCGTCACCGACGGCGTCTTCTCGATGGACGGCTACGTGGCGCCGCTGGACGAGATCTGCGACCTGGCCGACCGCTACGACGCCCTGGTCATGGTCGACGACTCGCACGCCGTCGGCTTCACCGGCCCGAGCGGGCGCGGCACCCCTGAACTGCACGGCGTCACCGACCGCGTCGACATCGTCACCGGCACCCTCGGCAAGGCGCTCGGCGGGGCCTCCGGCGGCTACGTGGCCGCCCGCGCCGAGATCGTCGCCCTGCTGCGCCAGCGCTCCCGCCCGTACCTGTTCTCCAACTCGCTCGCCCCGGTGATCGCCGCCGCCTCCCTGAAGGTCCTCGACCTGCTGGAGACCGCCTCCGAGCTGCGCGACCGGCTCCAGGCCAACACCAAGCTGTTCCGCACGAAGATGACCGAGGCGGGCTTCGAGATCCTGCCCGGCGACCACCCCATCGCCCCGGTGATGATCGGCGACGCGGCCGAGGCCGGACGGATGGCCGAACTGCTGCTGGAGCGCGGCGTCTACGTGATCGGCTTCTCCTACCCGGTGGTGCCGATGGGCCAGGCGCGCATCCGCGTCCAGCTGTCCGCCGCGCACTCCACGCAGGACGTCGAGCGGGCCGTGGCCGCGTTCGTCGACGCGCGAGCGACAATGGCTGGGTGATCGACCCACGCAGACTCCGGATACTGCGGGCCGCGGCGGACCACCGTACGGTGACCGCCGCGGCCGCGGCCCTCTACCTCACGCCGTCCGCCGTGTCCCAGCAACTGGCCGCCCTGGAGCAGGAGACCGGCCACACGCTGCTGACCCGCAGCGGCAAGGGCGTGCGGCTGACCGCGGCCGGGGAGATCCTGCTGGCGCACGCCAACACCGTCGCCGCCCAGCTGGAGCGCGCCGAGGCCGAGCTGGCCGCCTACGCGGGCGGCACCGCGGGCGAGGTCACCGTGGCCGCCTTCGCCACCGGAATCGCCGAGGTGCTGGCCCCCGCCGTGGCCCGGCTCCGCGACGACCGGCCCTCCCTGCGGGTACGGGTCCGCGACGCCGAGGGCGACGAGAGCCTGCCGATGGTGCTGGACGGCGAGGCGGACGTGGCGCTCGCCGTCGAGTACCGCGGCGCCCCCCGCGAGGACGACCAGCGCCTGGCGCGCGTGCCGTTGTACGCCGAGCCGTTCGACGCGGTGCTGCCCGCCGCGCACCCGCTCGCCCAGGCGCCCGACGTGGCGTTGTCCGCGCTGGCCGCCGACGACTGGATCGGCCCGTACCCGGGCAACCCCTGCCACGAGGTGATGCTGCTCGCCTGCGAACTGGCCGGATTCCAGCCCGCGTTGACCCACTCGTCCGACGACTTCCGGGCGGTCGTGGCGCTGGCCGGGGCGGGCGCGGGGGTGGCGCTCGTGCCGCGCTCCGCGCTGCGCGGGATGGAGCTGAAGGACACCGTGGTGCGCCCGGTCACCGGCCCGGCCGCCACCCGCAGGGTGTTCGCCGCGGTACGCCGTGGCGCCGACCGCCATCCGCTGATCCGGCCGGTGCTCGACGCGCTGGCCCTGGCGGCGGACGGGCTGTCGACGCGGTGAGGGGGCGGGGGCGCGAGCCGATACGCGGGCGCGGGCGCGAAGTACCTAAGCACGACTGATTCGGCGGTCCGAGCGCCCCGCATAGTTTCGTTCCCGTAAGCGAGAAGCCGTACCGGAGCACACGTCCGGGGAGCACAGGGAGCAGCCATGACCGCCTTTGCCGTCGCCCACGTCCGCAGCGTCGAGTTCGGCCCCGACATCGTCGCGTACCTGGAGCGCATCGACGCCACGCTGGACCCGTTCGGCGGGCGCTTCGTGGTGCACGGCGGCGACGTCGAGGTCGTCGAGGGCTCGTGGGGCAAGGACCTGATCATCATCGAGTTCCCCGACCTCGACCGGTTGCGCGCCTGGTACGACTCGCCCGCCTACCGCGCGATCCTTCCGCTGCGCACCGAGCACATGGAGGCGGACATCGTCTTCGCCCAGGGTGTCCCCGCGGACTACCGGGCGGCGAGCGCGCTGGAGCACTGAAGGCGTCCGGACGGGCCACGGGCACGCCCCTGACCGATCACCGGGTCCCGTCGCTGCCCGGTGGGCCCGTTACTCCCCGGTGGGCGCGGTCGCCCGCGTCCTGGCCTCGATCGCCCGCAGCACGGAGACCATGTCCCCGTCCCCGTGCCCTAGGGCGACCGTCTCGGCGAACAGGGCATGGCAGACGTCCAGCAGCGGTGAAGCGGCCCCGGCGCCGCGGGCGGCCTCCGCGATGAGCCGGTTGTTCTTGAGCACGTCGGTCGCGGCGGCCTGCACGCCGAAGTCACCGGCCGTCAGTTTGGCCCCCTTGGTCCGCGAGACCGCGCTCGCCATCGGCCCGGCCGCCAGCACGGCCGCCAACCGCTCGGCGTCCAGGCCGTGTTCCGCGGCGAAGTGGAAGGCCTCGGTGAGCCCGGTGACCATGGTGATCAGGAAGAGGTTGACCGCGAGCTTCATCGCCATGGCGCCGGGAACCGCACCGCAGACGAACGTCTCGTGGCACAGCGGACGCAGCAGCGGGCGCACCGCCTCCACGGCCTCCGGCTCACCGGCGAGCATTCCCACCAGCCGCCCCTGGATTGCCGGTTCGCGGGAGCCGGAGACCGGCGCCTCGACGTAGCGGCCCTTCGCGGCGTGGATCGCGGCGCCGAGGTCGCGGGAGTAGCCGGGGGAGGTCGTGCCCATGTGCACGACCGTGCGGCCCGCGACCCGCTCGGCGAACCCCGGCGTGCCACGTGCGAGCACGGTGTCCATGGCCGCCTCGTCGGCCAGCATCAGGAGCACCGTGCGCGCTTCGGCGAAGACCTCGCCCGGCTCCTGAGCCACCTTCGCGCCCGCCTCCCGCAGCGGCGCACCGCGAGCGGCGGTGCGGTTCCAGACGACGAGGTCCGCGCCGGCGCGGACCAGGTTGAGGGCCATGGGCTGTCCCATCACGCCGAGGCCGATGAATCCGGCGTCCACCACGGGTAACACCACCGCTCGCTGTGCCCTGGGCGTGCCAGGGCTTGCCGACTATGACGAGCGTCATAATAATAGCGATTATGACAGCTGTCATAGAGGGTGGTCCCAAGCGGTCGGACGCGGAGGCCGTCGCTGGTCAGGAGCGTGCGAGGGGTGTGCCGGCCGCGACGGCGAGGCCGAGTGGCGCGACCCGCGCGGCGAGCGGTCCGGTGGCGTCCGGCTGGTGCGTCGACGGGCTCCGGCCGGGCGACCGGGACGCGCTCGACACGCTGTTCGCGCGGTGCTCGCCCGAGACGGTGCGCCTGCGCTTCTTCGGGCGGCTCCACCGCTGGCCCGCGCCCTACCTGGACAGCGTGCTGGCGGGCCCGGCGGAGACGCACGACGCCGTAGTCGTCAGGAACCCGGAGGGCGACCAGGTCCTCGCACTGGCCGGACTCGTCGCCGTGTCGGACACGGTCGCGGGAGCGGCGGAGCTCGGTGTGCTGGTGGCCGACGCCTGGCAGCGGCAGGGACTGGGCAGCGCCATGCTGGAGGTCCTGCTGGACCGGGCCCGGCGGCGCGGGGTGCGGCGCGTCTGCGCGAACGCGCTGCCCGGTCGGCAGGCGCTGCTGGCCGCCCTTGCGCGCCGCCTGGAGCTGGAGCGGTCGGCGTGGACGGAGGGCGGTCTCGTCGGCGTCTATAAGCTGGCCGGAATCGTGGAGTGACGGCACCGCGGGATGTGGCAGTCGCCGCGCGCGGCGGTGAGCGGTTGGGAGGTCGGTGATGGCGGAGTCCGTACGGGGGCCGCGCGAACGCATGGTCTTCAGCGCGGCCCAGCTCATCCGGCGTGACGGGGTCGCCGCCACGGGCCTGCGCGACGTGGTCGCCCACGCCGAGGCGCCTCGGGGCTCGCTGGGGCACTACTTCCCCGGTGGCAAGGAACAGTTGGTCAATGAGGCCGTCGAGTGGGCCGGGCGCTACGCGGCCGGGCGCGTGGCGCGCTTCCTCGCGGCGATGGGGGAGGAGCCGACGCCGAGCGGTCTGTTCGCCGCGATGGTCGGGCAGTGGGCCGACGAGTACCGAGCCGACGGGTTCGCGGCCGGTTGCCCGGTCGCCGCCGCGACGGTCGACTGCGCGCAGACCGCCGATTCCACCCGGTCCGCCGCGGCCGACGCGTTCGCCTGCTGGACCCGTCCGGTCGCCGACGCGCTGGCCGGCATGGGCGTTCCGCCCCAACGGGCCGCCGCGCTCGCGACGTTGATGATCAGCACCCTGGAGGGCGCGATCCTCATCGCGCGGGCCGAACGCGACGTGCGGGCGCTGGAGACGGTGGTACGCGAGTTGGGGCCGCTGCTGGACGCGGCGGTCGTGGGAAGGGGCTGAAGTCCCCGGCGGGCGTCACGGCCGGCCCGAACCCGGACGAGGCCTCGTCCCCTCCTCCAAGGTATGTCGCCATCAAGTATCTTGACGTCGAGATGAAGTCGCGGCAGGCTGCCTCCCGTACAGGCGATGCCATCGGTACGGACGGGGAGTGGAGCTCATGCTGCGCGGTGCTGTGCGTTGGGGAGGCGGACGCGGAGGGACGGGGCTCGTGGCGCAGCTGCGTCACCCGCCGGGCGGACGCGACGCACGGATCATGCTGTTCGCGCAGTTCCTCGACCGCACCGGATCCGGCATGTGGAACTCGGCGGCGGTGCTCTACTTCACCTTCGTCAGTCAGCTGACTCCACGTCAGGTCGGTTTGCTGCTGGGCGTGTCCGCGATCGCCGGTGTCGCGGGGGCGCCGCTGGCGGGACACCTCGCGAGCCGCTTTCCCGCCCGCTCCCTGCTGGTCGGCTGCCACCTGCTGCGCCTGGTCACCATGAGCCTGTTGCTGCTGTGCGGCAGCTTCGCCACGCTGCTGCCGGTGGTCGCCGTCACGTGTCTCGGCGACCGCGCGGCGAAGATGCTGGACATGCTCTTCGCCACTCTGGTGGCGGGCGAGCGGCACTCGACCTACCGGGGACTGTCGCGCAGCGTCACCAACGCCGGGTACGCGGTCGGCGCCGGCGTCGCCGCCCTCGGGCTCGCCGTGGGAACCGCCGGCGCCTACCGGGGCCTGGTGCTGGCGGATGCCGCGTCGTTCGTGGTCGCGGCCGTGCTCGTCGGCCGCCTGCGGGAATCGGCCCACCCGCGTGCGGCGGCGCGCGAGCACGAGGCGGTGAGGTCGCACGCCGTGGCACCGACCGGGTCGGCGACGGCGGCCGGGCGGAACCCCTGGCGGGACCGGGGCTACCTGCTGTTCGTCGCGCTCGACACCCCGCTCAACCTGGACGACTCCGTGCTCAACGTGGGAATGCCGCTGTGGCTGGTCAGCCGCACCACCGCGCCGCACGCGATCGTCCCGGTCCTCCTCACCGTCAACACCGTGCTGGTCGTCGTCCTCCAGATGCGGGTGTCCGCCAGAGCGGAGGGCCCGCGGCGGGCGGCACGGGCCGTCGGCCTGTACGGCGCCTCGATGTTCGCCTGCTGTCTCGTGCTGGCGGTCTCGGCGACGGGCGGCACGTGGCCGGCGGTGTGCGTGATGCTGGCGGCGGCGGTCCTGGTGACCCTGGCGGAGCTGATGCGGACGGTGAGCTCGTGGGAACTCGCGGTCTCCCTTGCGCCGCCCGCCCGGCGGCCCGCCTACCTTGGCGTTGCCGGAGTGTCGTCGGCGGTGCAGAAGTCCGCCGGGCCGCTACTGCTCACCGGCGCGGTGTTGGCCGCTGGGCCCGCGGGCTGGATCGCGCTGGGGGCGGCCGTCGCCGGTGTCTCCCTGGTCCAACAGCGGGCCTGCGGAAGGCGGTTGGACGCGATGGAGAGTGCCGCCACCGCACCGGTCGCTGAACCGGTGCGCGCAGACGACGCCGAGAAGCTGCCGCTCACGACACGGAAGTGACGTCCCGCCGGCGCGCGGTGGTCGGCACCGGAGAACGCCGACCACCGGGCGCACCCAAGCGTCGCCCCGTCGCGCGAGCCGTACGGCCGACCCCGCGGATCACCCCGCGTTGACGCGCGCCGTCAGCCGCAGCAGAGCGGGGGAGAGGCGGCCGACGAGCCGGGCCGCCTTGGCCTCGAACGTCACCGGGACGACCGCCTTGTTCCCGCTCACCGCCCGCAGGATCTGCTCGGCCACCTTCTCCGGCGGGTAGTTGCGCTTGGCGTACATCCCCGACACACGCTTGCGGCGGGCGTCCTGCTCGGAGTCGCTCAGGCCGGAGAACGTCGCGGTCCGGGTGATGTTGGTGTTGACGATGCCGGGGCAGATCGCGCTCACCCCGATCCCCGCGGGCGCCAGCTCCGCGCGCAGGCAGTCCGACAGCATGAACACGCCCGCCTTGCTGGTGGCGTACGCGGCGAGCACCTTCGAGGGCAGGTAGGCGGCGGCCGAGGCGAGGTTGACGATGTGACCGCCCTCCCCGCGGCCACGCATCAGGGTCCCGAAGGCACGGCAGCCGTGGATGACACCCCACAGGTTGACGTCCAGGACCCGCTTCCACTCCTTCTCGGTGGTGTCGAGGAACGTCCCCGAGTGGCCGATGCCCGCGTTGTTCACCACGACGTCCGGCACGCCGAGTTCGGCCGCGACCTCGGCGGCGAAGGCGTCCACGGCCGCGCCGTCCGAGACGTCGACCCGCCACGCCCGCGCGCTCGCGCCGAGCAGTCCCGCCAGTTCCACGGTGCGTTCGGCCGCCTCCAGGTCGAGGTCGCAGACCGCCACGTCCGCGCCCCGCTCGGCGAACGCCAGTGCCGTGGCCCGGCCGATACCGGACCCCGCGCCGGTGACGACCACCAACTTCCCCGCGAACGGCCCCCGTTCGGCCTCCTTGCGACCCGCCCTGTCCAGCCCGGGAGCGGCCGGCTCGCCCTCCACGTGACCGGTGAACTCCCTGACCATGCGTGCCACGGTCGTTCCCTTCTCCAGCAGCGCCGACCAGTGGGTCGCCGGAACGGTACGCCGCCACAACCGCGGCGCCCACCGCTCCAGTCCTTCGGACAGCGCCGGGCTGACGTAGTGGTCCTTGGTCAACGTGATCAGCTGCACCGGCACGTCGGTGGGCCGCTGCCGCGGTCGCGCCATACGGGGCAGCATGTTCGCCCGGTACAGCGTGATGCCGCGCACCGCGTCGTCCGCGAGCGTCGGCTGCGGATGCCCGGGGTGGGGCGTGACGCCCTCGATCCGCCGCAGCACGGTGCTCCAGCGGTCCGCGAGCCCCAGCCGCCAGGCCGCCGGGGCGAGCGCGGGCAGGTGGAAGGCGGTGATGTACCACGAGTGCGCGGCCTGCGTGAGCAGTTGGCCCACGTGGCGGGGCGTGGGTCGGGCCAGCCGGTGCCGGATCCACAGCGCCACGTGGTCGAGGCACGGCCCCGACAGCGAGGTGTACGAGGCGACGCGCTCGGCGGCGCCGGGTTCGGTGACCGCCTCCCAGGACTGGATGGACCCCCAGTCGTGCGCCACCACGTGCACCGGCTCGCCCGGGCTGACCGCGTCGACGACGGCGAACAGGTCACCGGCGAGCAGCGGGAGCCGGTAGTCCGCGCGCCGCCGAGGCCGCCCGGAGGCCCCGGCGCCGCGCACGTCGTAGCGGACCACGTGGTGGTCGCGGGCCAACTCGTCGGCCACGTCGTCCCACACCCGGTGCGTGTCCGGATAGCCGTGCACCAGCAGCACCGTGGTCCGGTGCGCGTCGCCCTGCTCGTAGACCGCCAGCGGCACCCCGGCCGAGTCCACCGTGCGCCGCCGCACCGCCGCCGGTCCGGTCCGCTCCGCCGGGCCGCTCATCGCAGCGCCCCCTCGTGGACGCGCCGCACGTGCGGCAGGTCGTCGTCGAGCCAGTAGGCGTCGTCCTCGGTCACCACGAGCAACTCCTCGAACTTCAGGCCCACATCACGGAAACCGACGTGCGGTTCCACCGCCCACAGCCCCGGCGTCGGCGGATGTGCCGACGAGCGGCCGTCCGCCCACAGCGGGGAGCGCCCGTGCAGCCGCTCGCTGATCAGCTCGCGGCCCAGCGTCTGGAGGGTGCGCACGCCGAAGCCGAAGAGGTTCACCCCGGCCGGACCGCGCGGGGTCACCCGGGTGACCTGGTGGCCGATCACCCGGCCCGGGTAGACCTGGTGCCGGTTGTCGTAGCCGTGCCGGGCGATCAGCGCGTCGACGGCCGCGTACACCTCGTTGAGCGGCTTGCGCGCCCGCACCTCGCGCAGGATCAGGTCGCGGTACTCCAGCAGGTCGACCGCGATGCGGTCCCAGACGGGATTGTCGCCGACCTTGCCCGCGTACCCGATGTCGGCGGTGTAACCGTCCACGACCGGCGCGCAGTCCAGCACGTACGACATGCCGGGCCTGAGCACGCGGCCACTGGCGAAGAACTGCAAGGGCGTGCGGAAGTGCCGGAACGCGGTGCGGTCTCCGAACCAGGCGAACGGCACGTGGAAGAAGTCCTCGACGCCCTCTGCCACCAGCTCGCGCCGCAGCCGCGCCGCCGCCTGACGCTCCGTCACCCCCGGTTCCAGCCAGTCGGCGACCCGGCCGGCGCACCGGTAGGCGAGCTGCTGGAGTTCACGGAAGCGGTCGAGGTCGCGGTCGTCGTAACGGAACGACGGGGCACGCCCGTTGCGGGGCGGCGAGAGGGTGCTCATGGCGGGCCTTCCGGATGTCGGACGGTGACGTGGGTGCGAGGGCGGGGGGATGCGGTCACAGGTCGAGTTCGAGGCACCCGCCCTCCGGGGCACGCGAGACGCACACCAGCATCCGCCCGGCCGCCCGCTCCTCGTCGGTCAGCTTGCGGTCCCGGTGCTCGACCTCTCCCGCCAGCACCCGGACCGCGCACACCCCGCAGAACCCCTGTCGGCACGAGTACGGGGTGGCCGGATCGCGCTCGCGCAGCACCTCCAGGGCGGAGCGGTCCGCCGGCACGTCCAGCACCTCGCCGCTGCCGCGCAGCCGCACCGTGAACGGACGCCCGTCGCGGACCGGCGCGGCGGTGAAGCGCTCGAAGTGCAGCGCCCGCGCCGCGCTCGCGTCGAACGCGGCCCGCACCGCGTCCAGCATCGGCCCGGGCCCGCAGCAGTAGACGGCCGAGCCGGCGGGCGCGCGGGACAGCAGCCCGGCCGCGTCCGGCACGCCGTGCTCCTCGTCGGTCAGCACCTCCACCCGGTCCGGCGAGCGCGCGGCCAGCTCGGCGAGTTCGTCGGCGAACGGCAGCGACGCGCGGGTGCGTCCGCAGTGCACCAAACGCCAGTCCAGGCCGCGCCGTTCGGCCTCGCGGGCCATCGGCAGCACCGGTGTGATGCCGATCCCGCCCGCGACGAGCAGCACCGAGGCGTCGGCCGCGAACGGGAAGGCGTTGCGCGGCCTGCGCACGGTGATCCGCGTACCGGGACGCAACGCCTCGTGCACCTCCACCGATCCGCCGCCCCCGCCGTCGATCCTGCGCACGGCGATCCGGTAGGCGTGGACGTCGGCCGGGTCGCCGCACAGCGAGTAAGGGCGGCGGCGCCCGGACGGCAGCGTCACGTCCAGATGGGCGCCGGGCTGCCAGGCCGGAAGCCGCCCGCCGTCCGGCGCGGTCAGCCGCAACGACACCACGTCGTCGGCTTCCTGGCGCCGCCGCGTCACGAGCAGCTGAAGCGCGTCGTCCACCGGGGCGGGCGCGGGCCTGGGGCGGCGGCGTCCGGCGAGCGGGATGTAGACGTCGGCGAAGGCGGTCAGCAGGCGCATCATGCGGTCGCTGCGGTGCCGGCCGTTGACGTCCGGTGGCGGTGCGGCGGCCGGCGGGCTGGGGGCGGTGCGGCTCATGGGGTCCTCGGGCTGGTCGCGGCGGATCAGTGGGCGGCGGCGCGGGCGGCGGGAGAGCTGCCGAGGTAGGCGACGGCCTGCCGGGTCGAGCCCTCCTGGGTGGGGTGGTAGTGCGGCCGCAGGTAGCGGGCGCCGGAGCGCGCGGTGCGGCGCAGGTCGGGCAGCAGCCCGCGCCGGGCACTGGCGAGGTAGCCGCGCCAGGTGGCCCGGACCCGGCCGCGCAGTTCCGGGTCGGCGGCCATCAGGAAGCGGGCGCCGCGCACCCACAGCCAGTACAGGACGGGGCCCGCGACGGCCATCGCCCGCACCCGGCGCCCGTAGCCCGGGTCGAGGTGGCACAGCAGGTCGTACGCCACGCTGCGGTGCTCGACCTCCTCGGCGCCGTGCCAGCGCAGCAGGTCCA
The DNA here is from genome assembly GCF_003144095.1 of Streptomyces sp. ICBB 8177. Classification (GTDB taxonomy): domain Bacteria; phylum Actinomycetota; class Actinomycetes; order Streptomycetales; family Streptomycetaceae; genus Streptantibioticus_D. The sequence goes on from NZ_NSKH01000018.1 coordinate 758,061, forward strand.
GCATGACCGGGTCGGCGCCCACGCGGTCCAGCTCGTCCGCGTTGAGCACCCAGTCGCCGAGGAAGGCGGTGAAGTGCTCGATGGCGGCGATGACGGCGACGCGTTCGATCACGTGCTCGCGCTGCTGCGCGCCGGACAGGCCGGGGCGGTCGCCCAGCACCCGCCGGAAGAGCCACTCGATCTGCCGCACGTACGGCGCCGGGTCCAGGCCCTTGGCCAGCAGGTGGTCCAGCACGCCCTGGTGCGCCTCGGCGTGCATCGCCTCCTGGCCGACGAAGCCGATCACGTCCTCGCGCACCCGCTCGTCGGTGATCAGCGCAAGCGCCTGCTTGAAGACCCGGACGAACCAGCGCTCGCCCTCGGGCAGCAGCAGGTGGAGCACGTTGATCGTGTGGGTGGCCATCGGATCGCCCGGTATCCAGTGCATGGGCAGACCGGACCAGTCGAACCGGACGTTGCGGGGCTCAAGGACCAGGTCGGCGTGGTCTTCCGCGGTGGTCATGGCGGCGACTCCGTCAGCGAGAGGGATCACGTGAGGGTTCACGCGGGGAATCAGCGGAGGGGTGCGGCAAGCGAGCGCTTTATTGAGGGTTACTCAACAGTAAGAGATATTGAGGTCCTGTCAATAGGATGGGGACATGGCTCGTACCCCCGCCGCCCGCGCTCCGCGCATGCCGCCGACCGACCGTCGTACCCAGATCCTGTCGGCGGCCCGCCGCGTCCTGGAGGTCCGTCCGATCGACGACCTCTCGGTGGAGACCGTCGCCGCCGAGGCCGGGGTCTCGCCAGGACTGCTCTTCCACTACTTCGGATCGCAGCGCAAGTTCCGGCACACCGTCCTGGAGGCCGCCGCGCAGGAACTCCTCGACCACGTGCGGCCCGACCCCGGCCTGAGCCCCGCCGCCCAACTGCGCGCCGGAATCGAGACCTTCGTGGACTACGTCACCCGGTATCCCACCATCTACCAGGCGGTGACCCGGCTGGGCGGCGGCGCGGGGGTGCGCACCCTGCACCGCTCGGCGCGCTCGACGCTCGCGGGCTGGATCACCGAGGGACTGGCGAGCGCCGGGGCGCCGGTGACGCCCGCGCTGGCCTTCTCGGTCGCGGGCTGGCTCGCGTACATGGAGGAGGTCGTCCTCGCCTGGCTCGACGATCCCGCGATGGAACGCGCCGACCTGCTCGACCTGTGCGAGCGGACCGCCTACCAGGTGGTGATGGTCGCGCTGGACGACCCCGCGCAGTGGGAACGCATCCGCGCCGGGATGCGCGCGGAACCGGAGGCGGGAGTGTGACCCCCTGAGAACGCGCCCGCCCCGCTGCCGCCTTCGTGGGAAGCGCGCACGAATGGGACAGCGGGGGCGGGGCGATCGGCGTGACGTGGGATCAGGTCGGGCTGCCGGAGCCGCGTTTGGGGATGGTGTAGCCGAAGTCGGCACCCACGTGCAGCGGCAGCGGCAGGCTCCACTCGCCCGCCGACGCCATCTGCTGCAAGGCCTGCACCCGGTCCACGCTGTCCGGCCAGTCCGACTTGCGGCCCGGGGTCCTGGGGTTCTTCAGGTGCGCGGTGCGCACCTGGTTGAACACCCCGAGCCAGGTGTGCTCGTTGACACCGGAGGCCGGTGTGCCGCCCGCCTTCGAGGTCGTCTCTGCGACCAGGACCAGCAGACCGTCGGGGCTGTCGGGGGCGCCGTCCGGGCCCATCTCGACGGCGGTGTCGAAGAAGTCGGCCACCCCCAGGGCGGAGGTGATCCCGACCTTCCGGGCCTCGGTGAGCGCGGGGTCCAGGTAGTTCATGTGGGCCTGCTCGAACTGCGCCTGCACGAACACCGGGTCCTTCGCCGCCTGCTTCCACGCGGAGGTGAAGCCGTCCAGTCCGGTGTGCGCGTCGCTGCCCTCGGCGGCGAGCTTCCTGAGGGCGGGAAGGTACTTCGCCAGCGGGTTGCCCGGCTCCTGCGAGTCGTAGTACGTGACGAGCCTGACGTCGTCGTCGGTCTGGGTGCAGAAGCCGATGTATCCCGCGGTGTAGCCGCAGCCGTCACCGTAGTCCTCGATGGCGGCGAAGCCGCTGGTGATGTCGCCGTTCTCGAAGACGTTGGTGATCTCGTCGATCGCGTAGCGCTGGTCGTCCGTGAGGCTGATCCCGGCGGCCCTCGCGGGTGGGGTCGTCGCGGTGTGGGCGCTCGTCGCCTGCGCGGTGGGGACGAAGGCGACGGTCACGGCGGCGGCGACGCCGGTCGTGCCGAGGGCGAGGGCCCGTTTGTGCGATGCCATGCTGGATTCCCTTTCCGCGGTTGGAAGTGTGACGTCGCGTCACGACGCTGCGGGTCAGTGCTGGACGGAGGTGGAGAGGGAGAAGCCGGCGAACTCGGCGCGTTCGGTGGACTTCGGTCCCCAACTGGTGTCGTGGCCGCCGAAGAAGGTGGAGAAGAACACCCCGGAGAACGCGATCCCGGAGACGCCCGAGGCGGCCCCCTTCGCGGACAGCACCTGCCGGCCGTCGTACCAGACGGTGACGTCGCCGGTCCTGCGGTCCACCGACTGCTCCACGGTGTGCCAGTGGCCGTCGGCGGTCAACTTCCAGTCGCCCACACCGATGTCCACTCCGTAACCGGTCGGACCGGAGTCGGTGGGCGTGTAGAGGTAGACCTCACCCTCGTTCGGGCTGGACTTGGCACGGAACATGTACCGGGTCGACCAGCCCTTGCCGTGGTTGCCGCCGGACTCCTCGCCGATGGCGCCGCCGTACAGGCCGGGCAGCTTGCCGCCCTTGCCGAAGTCGAAGCCGCTGGGGAGCTTCAGGCTGTACTTCAGGTCCAGCGTCGCCGCGTTCGCGAGATCCTGCCGTCCGAGGGCGGACAGCTGGGTGTAGAACTGCCCGCCGCCCGGATCGGCGCAGTCCGTGCAGGAGTTGGCGGACGACCCCTTGCCGTAGGTGACCTGGAGCGCGGAACCGCCGCCCGGGGCCGCGGAGTCGGTGTCCTCCTTCAACTGCCCCTGGCCCCAAGCACCCTTGGCTGTGTACCCCCAGGCCGACTTCCATGCGCTCGACCCGTATCCGGCGAACTGGCCGGTCCACGTGGCGGCGTGCGGCCGGGGCGCGGCCCTCGCGGCGGAGGCGCCGGTGGCGGCGGCGACCAGCGCGGCACCGCAGGCGAGGGCGAGGCGGGCTCCCGCATGGTCGTCGGGCGTGGCCGGAGACGGACATGACGCTCCTAGGGGGAGGCGGGCGCGGCGACACCGCGCCTGGAGGTGTTCGCGTACCTGGTCGCGGTACGTGTACGTGTCCTGGCATTGGAGAAGCTAGCGCCGCACTCGCGCGGGCGTCCAGAGCTATGTTAGGAAACTTTCCTAATCTCGCCACGCGTGGCCGAACCACGACACCGCCGATGCCACGACGGCTGCCGGGGCCCCGGTGCGCACCGGGCGTCCCCTCCCGCGAGGGAGAGCGGCGCGGCGCCTCCCTCAGACGCTGGTGAGGACCACGAGTTGCCGCGTGGCCCGGGTCATCGCCACATAGCGGTCGACCGCCCCCTCGACGCCCTCGCCGAACGCTTGCGGATCGACGAGCACCACCAGGTCGAACTCAAGCCCCTTCGCCAGCTTTGGCGTCAGCGACCGGACCCGTGGCGTCTGCCGGAACGTGGGATCGCCGATGACGCAGGCCGTCCCGTTGGCGTTCGCGTCGAGCCAGGTGCCGAGGACCGACTCCAGGTCCGCGACCAAGCCGTGCACGACGGGAACGCCACTGTCACGAATGGACGCCGGCACGTTGGCGTCCGGCAGGACGGCACGGATGACCGGCTCGGCCTCCGCCATGACCTCTCGCGGCGTACGGTAGTTGACACCCAGCGACGTGAGGGTGACGCGGTCGAAGCCGACGCGCTCCAGCCGTTCCCGCCATGACTCGGTGAAGCCGTGCCGGGCCTGGGCGCGGTCGCCGACGATGGTGAAGCTGCGCGACGGGCAGCGCAGCAACAGCATCTGCCACTCCGCGTCCGTCAGCTCCTGCGCCTCGTCCACGACGACGTGCGCGAACGGGCCCGCCAGCGGCTCCCGTTCAAAGGTGGGCAACGCGGTTTCGTCGACGAGCGCCTCCCGCAGGTCCTCGCCCCGCAGCATGGTCACCGCGCCCTCGCCGTCGGCGTCGGCCGCGATCACGTTGTCGATCACACCGGCCATGCGCTCGCGTTCCGCCGCGACGGCGGCCTCGTGCCTGCGTCTGCGAACCGCCGCCCCGGGATCGCCGAGCCGGTGCCGTGCCATGTCCAGCAGCGGCAGGTCGCAGTCGGTCCACGCCGGCGGTTGCGCGCGGCGGCGCAGCGCGCGTGCCTCGTCGGCGCTCAGCCAGGGAGCGCACATGCGCAGGTAGGCGGGGACCGACCACAGATCCGAGACGAGGTCGGCCGCGTCCAGCAGCGGCCAGGCCCGCCGGAAGGTCGTGACCAACTCCTCGTCGCGCAGCAGCGACCTGCCGAACGCCTCGGGCGGGACGTCGCCGCCGTGCTTGTCCAGCAGGATCGCCACCAGTTCCTCCCAGACCTGCTCGCGTGCCTCGTTGTGCGGCGTGCCCGGGCCGGGCGCCCGGAACGCCTCGGCCCAGTCGTCGGCGCTCAGCCAGACGTCGGACCAGTCGGTGGTGACCGTCATCCCCTCGCCGGGTGGTTCCTCGTAGAACCTGACGGCCGCCTCGATCGCCTCCACCATGCCCGCGGACGACTTGAGCGGGGCCACCTGCGGTCGGTCTCCTCCTGGGCGCCGGCTCCCTCCGGGACGAGGTCGCGCAGGGTGCAGGTCCGCACGCCTTCCTCGCCCAGGCTGGGCAGGACGTCGGAGACGTAGGCCAGATAGGGCTGATGGGGGCCAACGAACAGCACGCCGCCGCGACGGTGCCCCAAGCGGGGGTCGGAGTGGAGGAGGTAGGCGGAGCGGTGCAGGGCGACGACCGTCTTGCCCGTGCCCGGTCCGCCGTCCACCACCAGGGCGCCGCGGGACCCGGCGCGGATGACGGCGTCCTGGTCCGCCTGGATGGTGGCGAGCACGTCCCGCATCCGCGGTGACCGGCTGCCGCCGAGACTGGCGATGAACGCGGACTGGTCGTCGAGCGCGGCATGGTGTTCGAGCCCTTCGGCGGTGAACACCTCGTCCCAGTAGTCGCTGATCCGCCCGCCCGTCCACCGGTACCTGCGGCGGCTCGCCAGGCCCATGGGGCGGGCGTGGGTGGCGGCGAAGAACGGCTCGGCCGCGGGGGAACGCCAGTCGACCAGCAGGCGTCGCCCGGTGCTGTCGGTCAGGCCGAGGCGGCCGATGTACACCGGGTCGGGGTCGCCGTCGGCCACGACGCGCCCCAGGCACAGGTCGAGCCCGAAACGGCGCAGCGCGCGCAGCCGCGCGGTGAGCCGGTGGACCTCGGTGTCCCGGTCCATCGCGGCGCGGCCGACGCCACCGGGCGCCTTGAGCTGCGCGTCGAGGCGGGAGGACAGGTCGGCGACGGTCCGGCGCAGGCTCTCCGCGACGGCGGCGAAGTGCCGGTCGTCATCGGCGATGAGCGCTGGGTCGGCCTTGGGGGAGAGGCGGCCGGGCAGGTCGAACGCGCTGGGGGACGGCGGCCTCATGCCATCGCCTCCGGCCGATGGCCCGCGCCGCGATCCTGATCAAAGGCTGACGACAACACACGCACGTCGCGAGGCTCCTGTTTGCGCTGGTCATGGCTTCGGCCTGCGATTGTGCGGCATGCCGGGGGCCTTGCCGCAAGGCCCCCGGTGCGCTATACGTTGAGAGTGGCGAGGAGAGGAACGGTCTCCTTGCCCTTTCTGTTTTCCTGACGCCGGTCGGCGACGTGTGTCCGTCCATGGGAGCGCATGCGCGGCGCCGCCCGGGTGCCTCGTGGGGAGGACCGGGCGGCGCGCGATGGGTTCGTCGGACCCGACGGGGAGGGTCAGTCGCTGGAGAGCGCCTCGATGAGGGCGCCCGCCTCGGGGTTCGGGACGCTGCGCGCGACGTCGGCGAGCGCGACCATGCCGACGAGCTTGTGCCCGTCGATCACGGGGAGCCGCCTGACCTTGTGGCGGGTCATCGTGCGGAAGATCTCCTGCGTGTCGTCGTCGGCGCCGATGGTGACGGCCTCGGCCTGCGCCAGGCTGCCCACGGGGGTGTCCGACGGGTCCTTTCCGACGCCCAGGACCTTCACCACGATGTCGCGATCGGTGAGCACGCCCTTGAGCCGCTGGTCCGTTCCGCAGATGGGAAGGGCGCCCACGCCGAGGTCCGTCAGCTTGCGGGCCGCGTCGGTGACACTCTCGTCCGCTGCCACGCACTCGGCGCCGGGTGTCATGATCTCCCGGGCGGTCGTCATGGTGCCTCCTTCTGAGTCGGTGGTCGCTGCTGCGTTTCCCCTCGGGTGCCGCGTAGGACAACGCGCAAACACGCCGAGCGCGGAAGATTCCGCCGCGGTCCGCCCGCCGTTCGACCGCGCGCCCTACGGTGGACGCACTGACGCACTCATCACATGACGCGAGATCAGATTCACCGGCCGGCCCTCCGGCCGCCTCGGCAGCGTGCCGCTGACTTCCTCGCGTCGCGGAAGGGCTCAAGTGACATGAAGATCCCGACGTCGAAGAAGATCACCACGTTCCTGATGTTCGAGGGCGACGCCGAGGAGGCGATGGCCTTCTACGTCTCCCTCTTCGACGACGCGGAGATCGTCGCCGTCGACCGCTACGGCGCCGAAGGCCCCGGCAGGCCCGGAAGCGTACGGCTTGGCACGTTCTCACTCGCGGGGGAGGTGTTCATGTGCATCGACAGCCCCGCGCCACACGACTTCACCTTCACGCCGGCCCTCTCGCTCTTCGTGCAGTGCGGGAACGAGGCCGAGATCGACCGCCTCTACGCCGCGCTCGCCGAAGGCGGCACCGAGTTGATGCCGTTGGGTGACCACGGTTTCAGCGCGCGATTCGGGTGGGTCGACGACCGGTTCGGCGTCTCCTGGCAACTGAACCTGGCGGCGTGAGCCCCGGGGGTGCCCGAGCTGCGCGGGAACAACGTGTCGGGTGACAACGACGTTGCCGTGGTGGCCCGTTGGTCCGTCCGTGCATCGCGTTTCCCCGAGCCCGAGCCGCCGAGCCCGCGTGCCCCCGACGTACTTCACCACTTTCCGACGGCGGAGGAATGATCGCCCGGAGCCGGGGCACTGGCCGTTGTGGAGGTGGATGACAATGGGTCCCTTGCTTTTGGTTCTTCTGCTCGCCCTCATCCTTTTCGGTGCGGGATTCGCACTGAAGGTGCTGTGGTGGGTCGCCGTGGCGGTCCTGGTGATCTGGCTGCTCGGATTCCTGATCCGCGCCGGTGAAGGCGCCGGGCGCAGTCGCTGGTATCGATGGTGAACTGACGCCTGATCAGCCCGATCAGGCGATGCGCACCAGGCCGGAGCGGCACCCGGGGACGGGTGCCGCTGCGGCGCGTTCATGCGAGGACGCGTTTGTCGCGCGTCATCCAGCAAGACATGACGAATCGGCTCATGCGCCGGGAACCGCCTCGGCGGCCTCGCCGGACAACACGACGGCGCGCGGCGCTCACGACGCCGCCAGGGCTTTTGCGGGGGGTGCTTTCGTTTGTTGACCGCGAGTCCTCCCGACCTCTCGCCGGGGGTCGGGAACCGGGCGGCCTCCGGTGAGGCCTTGCCCATGCCTTGTCACTCCCGTTCCGCCATCGTGCTCGCGCCCGTGCATGGTCCCGCTTCACCGGGTACTCGCAAAGAGACCGAAATCGCTCCCCACGGCGAACGTCTTGCGGGCGATGCGCTTCTCCATCGACCGGACACCGCACGGAGGCCAGAACATGCCGGAGCGGCACGAACAGCAGCACCCCGCCGACCAGCACCCGAAGCCGGACCTGCCCGCGCAGGACCAGCCGCATCCGGGCTGGACGGGCCCGATGGACCCGCCGCCGGACCACGGGGAGGAGTCCTACGTCGGAGCGGGTCGGCTGGCCGGACGCCGGGCGCTGATCACGGGCGGGGACTCCGGCATCGGAAGGGCCGTGGCGATCGCGTTCGCCCGCGAGGGCGCGGACGTGGCGTTCGCGCACCTGGAGGCGGAGGGCGACGACGCGGCCGAGACGGCACGCCTGGTGCGTGACGCGGGCCGCAAAGCGGTGCCCGTCGCGTGCGACCTGCGTGAGGAGGACAACTGCGCGGCGCTCCTGGACCGCACGGTCTCCGAGCTGGGCGGCCTCGACATCCTGGTCAACAACGCCGCCTACCAGATGTCCCAGCCCGACGGCATCGAGGCGATCACCACCGAGCAGTTCGACCGCGTGATGCGGACCAACCTGTACGCCATGTTCTGGCTGTCCAAGGGGGCCGTCGCCCACCTGCCGGAAGGCGGCAGCATCATCAACACGACATCGGTCCAGGCGTACAAGCCCAGCCCGCACCTGCTGGACTACGCCACGTCCAAGGGCGCCATCGTCACGTTCACCCAGGGTCTGGCGCAGATGCTCGCGCCCCGTGGCATCCGGGTCAACGCGGTCGCCCCGGGACCGGTGTGGACCCCGCTGATCCCCGCCACCCTGCCCGACACCGTCGAATTCGGGAAGCAGGCACCGCTCGGCCGCCCGGCCCAGCCCGCCGAGATGGCGCACGCCTACGTCTTCCTCGCCTCCCAGGAGGCCTCGTTCATCACCGCCGAGGTCGTCAACGCGACGGGCGGCACACCGATCCCATGACGTTGACGCTCTCGCGTCGGCGCGGCGATCGCCGACCGGGACGTGCCGGTCGTGCGCCACGAGGAGGTGGGCGGTGGAGGACGCGGGACGGACCCTCGGTGTGGAGGAGGAGTTCCTGCTCGTCGACCCGGTCACGCGGCAGGTCTCGCCCGCCGCGCCCGCGGTCCTGGCGGCTGCGGGCGACGCGCCGGGCGATGGCGGACGCTTCCATCCCGAGCTGCTGACCGGCCAGGTGGAGCACGCCACAGGGGTCTGCCGCGACCTGCCCGAGCTGGAGCGGCAGCTGGTGGCGGGGCGGCGGAGGCTGGCCCTGGCCGCGAGCGCACACGGCGTCCGGCTGCTGGCCAGCGGCACCGCTGTCACGACGGCCGACGCGCCCGTCACCGCCGGCCCGCGCTACGACCGCATCGCCCGCCGCTTCGCGGGTGTGGTCACCGACTACCACGCCTGCGGTTGCCACGTCCACGTCGGCGTGCCCGACCGCGACACCGCCGTGGCCGTCGTCAACCACCTCGCCCCCTGGCTGCCCACCCTGCTCGCGCTGTCCGCCAACTCGCCGTTCGAACGCGGGAAGGACACCGGCTACGCGAGCTGGCGCGCGGTGCGGCAGTGCGGGTTCCCCGGCAACGGACTGCCGCCCTGGTGCGGATCGGCGCGTGCGTACGACGCCATGGTGGAGCGGTTGGTCGAGTGCGGTGTGCTCGTGGACGCACACATGACGTTCTGGTTCGCGCGTCCTTCCGGCAGACTTCCCACGGTCGAGGTGCGGGCCGCCGACGCGGTCACCGAGCCCGCCGAGGCGGTGCTCCAGGCGGCGATCACCCGCGCGCTCGTGCGCTCGGCGCTGGGCGACCTGGCCGCCGGGCGGGAGGCCGCACCGGTGGACCCGCAACTGGGTGCCGCCGCCGTGTGGTCCGCCGCGCGCCACGGGATGACGGGGCCCGCCGTCGACCCGCTCACCGGAACCTGTGCCGGCGCGTGGGAGCAGACGGACCGACTCCTCCAGCACATCGGCCCCGCGCTGGAGGACACCGGCGACCTGGCCGCCGTACGGCGCGGGCTCGACGGCCTGCGGCGGCACGGCACCGGGGCGGAGCGCCAGCGCCGTGCCGCCGCCCGGGCCCCCGGCACCGATCCCGCGGCGGCCGTCGTCGACATGCTGATCCGGCGCACCGTGTCCGTACGAAACCGGCAGGAATGGGACGACCTTGCCAGGGCACCTGTTACCTCGACGGAGGACCCCGATCCCACGGAGGCACCATGACCGCGATTCCCGTCCGGGCCGGGCTGCCTTCCGTACGACCACAAGCCCGCGCCTGCGCACGGTCCGCGCACCACGCCCCGCCGCCCAGCCCGCGTGGCGAGCTGTCGGCGGCCGTGCTCGGCGCGCTGACCGGTGCGGATCCCGGCGAACCGCTGCGGCTGCCCCGCCCGAGCGAGACCGCCGCCGCCGATCCGCTCGGGGAGGACGTGCAGCTCACGCTCTACGTCCTGTACGAACTCCACTACCGCGGCTTCCCCGGCGTCCCGGCGGCGTGGGAATGGCATCCGGACCTGCTGCGGCTGCGCGGTGACCTGGAACGCGGCTTCGAGGGCGCGTTGCGCGAGCACACGACCGGCGGCACAGACCTTCCCGGCGAACTCGACGCGCTGCTCACCGAGCCGGTCCACCCGCAGGGCCCGTCCGTCTCCCACCACCTCGCGGACACCGGGGTGTGGTGGCAACTACGCGAACACCTCGCCCACCGGTCCGTCTACCACCTCAAGGAGGCCGACCCGCACGCCTGGGTCATCCCACGGCTTACCGGGCAGGCCAAGGCGTCGCTGGTGGCCGTGGAGTTCGACGAGTTCGGCGGCGGACGAGGAGAGCGGGTGCACGCGCGCCTCTTCGCCGACCTGCTCGCCGCCGCGGAACTGGACGACCGGTACGGCGGGTATCTCGACGCCGCCCCCGCCGTCACCCTCGCCACCGTCAACCTGATGTCGCTGACCGGATTGCACCGCTCCCTTCGCGGCGCCCTCGTCGGGCACTTCGCCGCCGCGGAGATCACCACGGCGCCCTCGGCACGACGCATGGTGCGCGCACTGGAACGCTCCGGGCACGGCGAGCCCGCGTTCACCCACTTCTACACCGAGCACATCGAGGCGGACGCCGTCCACGAACAGGTGATGCGCCACGAGGTCATCGGCGCCCTGCTGGCGGCGGAGCCGGAGCTGACCGCCGACGTGGTGTTCGGCATCCAGGCCACAAGCCTGCTGGAGGAACGGCTCGCGGCCCACCTGATGAGTGCCTGGAGTGCGGAACGCACGTCCTTGCGGCTACCGCTGCCGGACGGACCGCACGCGGCCACGAACAGCTGACCGGGAGGCTCGCCATGTTGCTGCTGCGTCCGCCGGGCGTCTACCAACCGCAGTCCGATTCCCTGCTGCTGGCCCGTACCGCACTGGCCCACAAGAGTTCCTGCGCCGCGCGTGAGGGGCGCAGGCCGCGCGTGCTCGACCTGTGCACCGGCACCGGCGTGCTCGCGCTGGCCGCCGCGCGCGCCGGTGCGGACGTGACCGCCGTGGACATCTCGCGCCGCGCGGTCCTCGCCGCCCGCTGCAACGCGGCCCTGCACGGCGTGCCGCTGCGCGTCCTGCGGGGCGACCTGGCCGCGCCGGTGGCCGCCGAGCGCTTCGACCTCGTCCTGGCCAACCCGCCCTACGTCGTCCGCCTCGCCGGCCGGCCCGGCCACCACAGCCGCGCCCGCGCCTGGGACGCGGGGCCGGACGGCCGGGAACTGGTGGACCGGATCTGCGGCGCCGCCCCGGCACTGCTGGCCCGTGGGGGAGCGCTGGTGATGGTGCACTCCGGCTTGTGCGGCGTGGGCGCCACCTTGCGGCTGCTCCGGGACGGCGGGCTGCGGGCGGACGTGGCGGCCCGCAGCGACGAGCCGTTCGGTCCCGTGATGTCCGCGCGGGCGGCCGGTCTCGCCGGGCGCGGCCTGATCGAGCGGGACCAGCGGTCGGAGGAACTGGTGGTGATCCGTGCCGAACGCGTCGTCTGACGAGCCGGGGACGGCAGCCGCGGGCAGGCCTCCGGTGCGCGTCCGGCTCGACCCGGGCGGGCCGCTGATGGTCGAGGGGCCGGTGGAGGTCGAACTCGAGGACGGGACGCTCGTGCGCTCCGACCGGTTCCAGTGCGCGGTGTGCGTCTGCCGCCGCAGCCGCACCTACCCGTGGTGCGACACCAGCCACCGCAGGCGCTCGCGCGACGGCCGACGCGACGGGGACGAGGCCGAAAGGCAGCGTTGAGCCGTCGGCACGGCGTGACCGGGCGGTGTGTCAGCGGCGCAGCCGCCTGCGGACGACGAGCAGGTCGACCAGCGCGGTCGCAGCGATCACACCGCAGACACCCGCGAGCGTGGCCAGTTCCGCCGTGTTCGGCGACCCGTCGGTCGTGGTCGCCGTCGACCACCAGGCCAGGGCACCGGTGCCCGCGGCGAAGACCACAAGCGCGACGGCGGCCAGCGCCGACCGCAGCCTCAACGGACTGCGCGCGGTCACAGGTTCCGAGCCCGCACGGGGTACGTCCCCGCCGGACCGCCCTGGTCGCGCCGTCATGGCCTTCCTCTCACACTTCTCCGTTCGTCTCGCGAGGTCGGGTACCCCCGCCTCCCGCGGGCGAAAACACCGGCGCGCTGCACTGCTCGTTTCCCGTGGGAAAGCGTGGGCACTGGCTCCGGTGGGAGATCTGGAGGCAAGCATGGCGCTGTCGCACGAGGACCGGGACGAGGCGGGGACGGCCGGTGCCTCGACGGCCGAGGAGCACCGGAAGGCTGTCGCGCGGGAATTCACCCGCCTGGTGGAAGCGGGCGAAGCCGACCTGCCGCTGCCCGGGCACGGGGAGACCCGGCGCCGCTGGGATCTGCTGACACGGGTGGCCGAGACGGACCCGGCGCTCGCCCGGCTGGTGGAAGGGCACACCGACGCCCTGGCCATCCTCGCGGAGCTGGCCGACCTGGGCGTCCCCGAGGTGCCGCACGCCGCGCCGGGCACCCGGTGGGGAGTGTGGGCGGCGGAGCCCCCGGGGCAGGTGCTGCGGGCGGAGCGCGACGCGGACGGCTCGTGGCGGCTGTCGGGGCTCAAGCCGTACTGCTCCGGCGCCAGGGTGTGCACGCACGCCCTGGTCACGGCGCGTGCGGGCGAGGAGCGCAGGCTGTTCGCCGTCGAGGTCGACCCGTCGCGCATGGCCCCCGTCCCGGGTAGCTGGCCCGCCGCCGCCATGTCGGGCAGCGACACGCTGGATGTGCGCTACGTGGACATGCCCGCGGCGCCCGTGGGCCCGCCCGGCGCCTACCTGGAGCGTCCCGGCTTCCAGCACGGTGGCATCGGGGTCGCCGCCTGCTGGTACGGCGGCGCACGGGCCGTGGCACGCACCCTGTACCAGGCGATGGCCGATCGGCCCGAGCCGCACGGGTTGGCCCATCTCGGCGCCGTGGACGCCCAGTTGGATGCCGTCGACGCCGTGCTGGACCGCGCCGCGGCCGAGGTCGATGCCGACCCCGCCGACCGCAAGGGCCGCGCCGCACTGCGTTCCCGACGGGTGCGGGCCTTCACCGAACGGGTCGCGTCCGAGGTCGTCGAACGGGTCGGCAGGGCCCTGGGTGCGGCGCCACTGGGACACGACGAACGACACGCGAGGACCGTCTCGGACCTCACCGTCTACCTGCGACAGCATCACGCGGAACGGGACCTGGCCGCCCTGGGCACCGAACTCGCCGAGCTGACGCGCACCAAGGAGAACCTCCGATGAGACTCACGACCGCCCAGGCCACCGCCACGACCGCTTCGCCCGATGCCACGACCACGCGAGCCGCCGCCACGCGACCCGCGGACCCCATCGAGGCGCCCGGGACCCCGGAGGACGTCTGGGCAGCGTGGCAGGGGCCCGCGGCCTTCCCTGAGGTGGACCTGGCAGGTCTGCGCGACGTCGTCCTCGTGGCGGCCCACCCCGACGACGAGGTGCTCGGGCTCGGCGGCACGATCGCACGCCTGGCCGCCGCCGGCGTCCGGCTGACCCTGGTCGCGGTGACCGACGGCGAGGCCTCGCACCCGCGCAGCACCGCCGTCACCCGCAGGCAACTGGCCCGCACCCGGCGCCACGAGACGCGGCGGGCGCTGGAGGTGCTCGGCGCGTCCTGCACCGAGATCGTCCACCTGGGCGTGCCCGACACCGCCGTCACCGACCACGAGGAGTGGCTCACCGAGCGGCTGACGCGCGTGTGCGACGGCGCCGACGTGCTGGCCGCGCCCTGGAGCGGCGACGTGCACAGCGACCACGAGGCCTGCGGCCGTGCGGCGTCGACGGCGAGCCACGCGACGGGCGTGCCGCTGTGGCACTACCCCGTGTGGACCTGGCACTGGGCCGTGCCCGGCGACCCTCGCGTGCCCTGGGACCGCGCGGCGCGCGTCCCGCTCGACGAGGCGACGCGCGACCGCAAGCGCCGGGCCCTGGAGTGCTTCGCCAGCCAGATACACCCGCTCGGCCGCCACGCGTCCGACGCGCCCATCCTGCCCCCCGAGGAACTGGCGCACTTCGCCCGCGACTACGAGACGGTGCTGCGATGAGCACACCGGCGCAGTACTTCGCCGAGATGTACCGGGACAGCGACGACCCGTGGCGGCTCGCCGAGCGGTGGTACGAACGGCGCAAGTACGCGCTCACCATGGCCGCGTTGCCCCGTGAGCGCTACCGCGACGCGTTCGAACCCGCGTGTTCGGTCGGCGTTCTCACCCGGCTGCTGGCCGACCGGTGCGACCGCCTGCTCAGCTGCGACCGAGTGCCACGCGCCGTGGACGCCGCCCGCCGCCGCGTGGCGGGCCTCGCGCACGCCACCGTCGAGCAGCGGGTGCTGCCCGCCCAGTGGCCGACCGACCGCCGCTTCGACCTCGTCGTGCTGTCGGAGATGCTCTACTACTTCAGCCCTGACGAGGAGCGCACGCTGCTCGACCAGGCGACGGCGTCGCTGGAGCCGCAAGGCACCCTGGTGGCCGTCCACTGGCGTCACCCCGTCGACGACCACGCGCAGACCGGCGACGAAGCGCACCGGGTGCTGCGCTCCGTCCCCGGGCTGGCCCGGGTCGCGGCGCACGAGGAACCGGACTTCCTGCTTGAGGTGTTCGCACGGTCCTCGCGCCCCGGCGCCGACCCGCGGAGCCTGTCGGTGGCCGCGCTGGAAGGCCTCGTGTGATCCGGGCGGTCCTCGTCGTGGTTCCCGCACACGACGAGGAGGCGCTCATCGCCGACTGCCTGGCGTCGGTGGCCCGGGCCGCCGCGCACCCCCGGCTGGCGGGCGTGGCGGTGGCGACGACGGTCGTCGCGGACGCCTGCCGCGACGACACGGCGGCGATCGCCCGACGACACGGTGCCCGGGTGGTGGAGGTCGTACGGCGCAACGTCGGCGCGGCCAGGGCGGCCGGCACCAGGTCCGCGCTCACCGAGGCGACGGCCACCGGACTCGCTCCGGCCTCGGTGTGGCTGGCCCACACCGACGCCGACAGCCAAGTGCCGCACGACTGGCTCGCGGACCACCTCGACCGGGCCGCGGAGGGCTTCGACGCCGTGCTGGGCACCGTCGACGTCCACGGCTGGTCACGGCACGCCCCGCTGACCCGGGTGCGCTACCTGCACGACTACCACGCCTACCGCGCGACGTCGCGCGAGCACCCGCACGTCCACGGCGCCAACCTCGGAGTGCGAGCCGACGCCTACCTGGGCGCGGGTGGCTTCCGGCCCCTGGCCACCGGTGAGGACCGTGCGCTGGCCGCCGCTCTCGAACGCCGCCGGTGCCGCATCCACCGATGCGACAGCCGCCCGGTGCGCACGTCGGGGCGTCGGGACTTCCGCGCTCCGGGAGGGCTCGGCAGCCTCCTGGCCGACATCGCTGCGACGCGGGAACAGAGCGTCGTGCCCCCGCCCCCGCTGTCCCCGGGCGTAGGCTGAGGACCGCAGTGGCGTGAGCGTCGCCATCCGCCGCCCGGCCGAGCCAATGGCGTCGCGAGACCGGCGAGGGGCGCCCTCGTGCTCCCGCCGGCGCCGCGGCCGGAGCAGCGGGGAGACAGGGCGACATGGACGACCACGACCTGGAAGGCGCACTGCGCGGCGCGCTGACCCGCCTGACCCTGCTCAACGAGATCGCCACCGTGCTGTCCAGCACCCTGGACGCCACCGAGGCCATCACCCGGGTCTGCCGGGTCCTGGTCCCGGCGCTGGCCGACTGGTGCACGGCCGACCTCACGGACGACGACGGCGGTCTGCGACGGGTGTGCGTCACCCACCGCGACGGCAAGGTCGACCTGGCCGGCATCACCGGGCCCCTGCCACGGCCTCCGGCGGCTGCCTGCGGCCCGTTGTCCCGCGCGTTGCGGGGGGAGGGCCCGTTGCTGCTGCGGGGCAAGGACATGCCACCCGCGGAAGAGGCCTTCGACCCGCTGCACAGGCTGAACCTGGAACTCTTCGCCCGGCTGGGCGGCGGAACGCTCGTCGTCGCGCCCATGCGGGTGCGCGGCCGGGTGTTCGGCGCCGTCACCCTGGTCAGGAGCGACGAGCGCTCACCGCTGGACGAAGCGGACCTGAGCCTGGTCGAGGACCTGACGCACCGGATGGCGCTGGCCGCCGACAACGCCCGCCTGCACGCCGAGGCGAAGACGACGGCCGAGCACCTCCAGCGCTCGCTGCTGCCCGACCTGCCGGACGTGGGCGGCCTGGCCATCACCGGCCGCTACACGCCCGCCCGCAGGACCGCCCAGGTCGGAGGGGACTGGTACGACAGCTTCGTGCTCCCCCAGGGCGACGTCACGATGATCATCGGGGACGTCACCGGCCACGACCTCCAGGCGGCAGTCACCATGTCGCAGCTGCGCAACATGCTGCGCGGCATCGCGTGCGACCGCCACGAGCCACCCGGTCGCATCCTGCGCCGGCTGGACGCCGCGATCGGCACGCTCTACGGCCACACCACGGCGACCTGCGTGTACGCGCTGGTCAGGGAAACCGGGAACGGCCACTACGAACTGCACTGGTCGCAGGCCGGTCACCCGCCCCCGCTGCTGATCACGGCGGACGGCGACGCCCAGTACCTCGACGACGCCCACGAGATGATGCTCGGTGTGGTACCGGACATCGACCGCCCCTCGGCCCGGCGTGGACTCCCGCCGGGCGGAACGCTGTTGCTCTACACCGACGGCCTGATCGAGCGCCAAGGAGAGGTCATCGACCACGGCTTCACCCGCCTGCGCCAGCACGCCGCGGCCCTGGTCCACCGTGAACTCGGTGAATTCTGCGAGGAGTTGCTCGGCCTCCTGCCCTTCGAGGCCGACGACGACGTGGCGTTGCTGGCCCTGCGCCTGCCCGCGACCGGACCGGGACCCGGCGCGGGACAGGGCGACGGGAGCGGTCAGGCGTAGTCCTTGCTGGTCTTCATGCCCTCGTGCTTCTCGTCGTCCGGCTCCTTCTCGTCGAGCCGCTCGCGGCGGGAGGTGTACGTGGGCTCCTCCGCCTCCTCCACCCGACGCGCCTCCTCCTTGCGCGCGTCCCGAAGCTCCTCGGCCCTGCGCCGGGACTCCTCGGTGCTGTCGTCGTCCCGCTTGGCGGTGTCATGCCTGGTCATGGCTGTCCCTCCGGTAGGTGATCGACCGGTCGGCCTCCAGGCGTACGGCTTCCCCGCGAGGTAGCGGCTACACCTGGCGGTGGCCGGTTCCGTTACGCCGCCGGGGCGGGGGGCCTACGCCGCAGGGAGTGGCGCGCGTGGCGGCGCGTTTGGGGTCAGCCGGTCGTGGCAAACCGCTTCCCATGTGGCCGATTTCCGTGAAACGCCTGTCCTCGTACCTCGCGGTGTCCCCGACCTCCTCACCACCGGCGCCTTGCGCGGCCGACGCCGCCCTGAGGGCCGCTGAGCGGTTGCGCGACGCGCTGGACGCGCTGGAGCGGCCCTCGGTGCTCGACCGCGCCGTCGGCCCCGTGCAGCGCCTCGTGCGGGCCCTGCCGCTGGGGGAGGGGCGCGACGTGCTGCACGGACGGCACCTCGGCCACCCCCTGCACCCGGCGATGGTGCAGCTGCCGGTCGGCGCCTGGCTGTCGGCAGGGGTGCTGGACGCCCTGCCGGGTGCCCGGCGCGGCTCGGGAACGCTGATCGCCGTCGGCCTCGCCGGTGCCTTGCCCGCGGCGCTCGCGGGCTGGGTCGACTGGGCGGAACAGCACGAACAGCAGATGCGCACCGGCCTCGTCCACGCCCTCACCAACGGCGCCGCCATCGCCCTGTACACCGGCTCCCTGACCGCGCGACTGCGAGGCCGGTCCGGACGGGGCCGCCTGCTGGCCTACGCGGGTCTCGCCACGGTCGGCTTCGGCGGGCTGCTGGGCGGCCACATGGCCTACCGGCAGGCCGCGGGCGCCAACAAGACCGAACCGGTGCCCCACCTCGTCGAACCCGGCTGGCACGCGATCGGCCGCACCGAGGAGTTCGCGGTGGGCGAGCCGGTGCGCAGGACACTGGGGGAGGTCCCGCTGCTCGTGGTGCGCGTGGACGAGGCCACGGTACGAGTGCTGGGCGACCGGTGCAGCCACTTCTCCGGCCCGCTGTCGGACGGCGAGGTCGCCGACGGCTGCGTCGAATGCCCCTGGCACGGAAGCGTGTTCAGGCTCTCCGACGGTCTGAACGTGCGCGGCCCAGCCACCGCGCCGCAGCCTTCCTTCGAGACGCGGACGCGACCCGACGGCACGCTTGAGGTCCGCCTGCCGAACGCCGGCTGAGGACCGGACGGGCGTCCTCCGCCGCCCCCCGTCATCCGGACTCGTCGCGGTGTGTCCGGGAGGTCCGTGCCCCGCGGCCCTCCCGGACACACCGCCACAGCTCCTCCCCGTACGGCAGCGCCACTCCGAGCAGGATGGCCACCGAGACGCCCGCCAGGTAGGGAGCGGGAAGGCGGCGCCGCCTGAGTACCAGACGCCACGCGTCCGGATCGCCCCGCCCGCCCCGCAGCAAGGACCGCACCTGGTCCGGGTGCAGGCACATCAGCGCCGACAGACCGGCGAACGGCAGCGACTCCAGGAAGCTGTGGATGTGCTGCTCGACGGGCTTGACCTCCCGGTCGCTGCGCACCGCCGTCCGCACGTCCCACAGTGCTGTGGCCTCGTGGGCTCCGGTCGCCCCGAGCATCACGGCCAGCAGCAGCGGGTTGACCTCGCAGACGAACGCCAGCGCGATGGGAACGCCGACCTCGGTCATCATCAGGGCGTGGATCAGCGACTCACGCGTTCCGGCCGTCTTCTCGATGCGGGTGCGGCGGTGCATCACCCAGTCGGCGAGACCGGGCACGAACCAGGACGGCAGCAGCCCGTACATCAGGTAGCGCAGCGTCGCGTCCTGGGCGTCCAGTGCGGGCGAGGCGGGTTGAAGCACCGGTTTGCGCAGCCAACGGCTCAACAACATCCTGCGTCCTTCGCCGGTCGGGGGCGGCCGTCACGCGACAGCCGGGGAGAGTGACGGCCCCGCCGGGGGTCGGAGCCTCCCGGGGAGGCTCGTGCGGGGCCTGCCTATCGGGTGCCGCGCGGCGGCACCGCGCAAACCTGGCCGTCGTGGGATCGCGGGCACCCACACGGCACGGTTCGTCCGGTCGGGCCACTCGCGGGATGATTGGAACGCGCCTCGCGGGTACCCGGAGCGCATGACGGACAACCCACCACTCGCCCTCGTGACCGGTGCCTCCCGTGGCATCGGCTACGAGCTGGCCAAGCAGTTCGCCGACCACGGCTTCGACGTGATGGTGAACTCCGAGGACGCCGCCATCAGCGACGCCGCCGAGACACTGAGGGCCTCGGGGCGCGAGGTCACACCGCTGCGCGCCGACCTGACGGTCCAGGACGGTGTGGAACGGCTCTACGCGGCGGTGGCCGCCACCGGACGGCCGGTGGCGGCTGCCGCGCTCAACGCGGGTATCGGCGTGGGCGGTTCGTTCCTGGACAACGACCTCGCGGACGAACTGCGGCTCATCGACCTGAACGTGAAGTCGACGGTCCACCTGGCGAAACGGCTGCTGCCCGCGATGGTGCGGCAGGGGGAGGGCGGCATCCTCTTCACGTCCTCGATCGCCTCGACCATGCCCGGGTCCTTCCAGGCCGTCTACAACGCCTCGAAATCCTTCATCCAGTCGTTCGCGGAGGCACTCCACAACGAGCTGAAGGACACCGACGTCGTGGTCACCTCGCTCATGCCGGGGCCGACCGACACCGACTTCTTCCGCCGCGCCGGCATGCAGAACACCCGGATCGGGCGGATGAACAAGGACGATCCGGCGCTGGTCGCACGGCAGGGCTTCGACGCCCTCATGGCCGGCCGGACCAAACGCGTCGCCGGGTCGGTGAAGACCCGCGCGCAGGGACTGGCCAACGCGTTCCTGCCGGACGGCGCCAAGGCGCAACTGCACCGGCGGATGGCCGAACCGGACGCGAGGAGCGGTGACGAGCAGTAAGCAGCGGGCGCGGACGGTTGAGACGCGCTGCCGCGCCGAAGTCCCGCCGACGGGAGCCTACTCGCGGGGCAGCAGCGTGCCGAGCGGGCCGAGGTCCAGGTTGAGGTCCTCCATCGTGAGGCCGTAGCGCTCGCACAGCTCCGCCATGCGGTCCGCGAGGATCATCAGGGTCGACCCGATCCGCTCCTCCTGCTCCTCGGTCAGGTCGCCCTGGTCGACGCGATTGAGCGCGGTACGCTCCATCAGCTGCCGCAGCAACTCCACGATGGTGAGCACCAGCCGGATCAGATCGCGTTCGACCGTCTCCGGGTCCGTGTGCAGCCGCTGGGCCACCCGGCTGCCGGGGGCCGCCGTGCTCTCGTCCGGGCCCGCGGGCAGCAGGTCGAACGCCTGGGCGGCGGCTTTCGCCACGTCGTCCAGGCGGTTGCGCGGCGTGGGCTGCTCCGCGCGCGGTCCGCTCGTGTCGTTCATGGGATCTCCCGGCTCCTGCCCTTCCGCTCCGTGCGCCCGCGGGCGTGTGTTCACCACGGCGCGGGTTCCTCCGCGGTGACCGACTTGATGACGGCGCGCAGGTTGATGTGGACCAGGTCCACGTCGGCGATGGACAGCACCAGGTCGCCGGTGAGGACCGCGCCGCCGGACAGAAGGCGGTCGAGCAGGTCGATGAGGGCCACCTGCCGCTGTGCCAGGGGCCGGTCGTCCTCGGCGTCGTCGAAGCCGCTGACGTCGGCGCCGTACGACGTCAGCTCGTCCTCGGCGGCCGCCGCACCGCCCTGCGGTACCGGCATCGCCTCCGCCGCGCGTCGTCCCACCGAAGGCCGTTCGACGGTCATCACGGCCTCCCTTGGGTCCTGCCGGGATCGTCCGGGGTGGCGAACGAGTACGGAGCCCACGGCCCGGTGATCTCCAGCCGTACGCCCGGTACGACACCGGCGGCGTCCCGCACCGCCCGCCGGAACCGCTCACCGTGCTCGGCGGGCACCAGGAACGCCCAGTTCACGATGTTCTCGCCGGGCCCGGTCGCCAGGTCACCCTGCTGCGGCCGGTGGGCCGCGCTCGCGGACGCCCAGCTCGCCGCCTCCTGGGAGATGCGGCGGGCGGCGTCCTCCGCGGCCCCGTGCGCCTCCGCCGCGCCGCGCCGTGCCGCACGGCGCGCCTGGAGGTAGGCCCTGCCGGAACTCGTACCGGGCCGGGGCGGGGCCTGCGTGTCACGGGCGGCCCGTACGTCGACGTAGAGCTTCACTCCCCATTCGACCTGCCCGGTCAGCCAGTCGAGCATCGAGGTGAACTCCTCCTCGCGCTCCTGGAGCATCCCGGCCGCCCGCTCGTCGTCGAAGTAGACGGTGGCCAGCCGCATGGGAAGGACGGTGGCGTGTTCCCAGGCCGACGCCACCACGTCGTGATGGCGTCGGGCGACAGCCTCCAGCCGCTCCAGGTCGCCGAGTTGGGCCCGCAGGCCCCGCTCGTCGAACTGCTCGGCCGGGACGTCGGCGACCAGGGCGGCCAGCCCGCGGGCGGTCACCACCCGCAACGCGACCCCGCCGGGCCGCTCGGCGGCGACGTCCCGCAGCGCCTGTTCGTCGCGGCCCACCGCGTACACGTACGACATCGAGGCGCCCGGTTCGGGCCGCTCGGGCGGCGGTACGGCGGGGGAGGAGGCGATCGGGTCCGGGGCACTGGTCATGACGTGCCGTCTCCTTCTTCGTCGACGCGGTCACGGCGTGCGGCGGAGCCGTCGGGGAGGGAGTCGTCGGCAGCCGGCTCCAGCGCCCGCATGCGCTCGATCTCACCACGCAACCGCTCGTTCTCCCGGGCCAGTTCCTCACGACTGCCCGAATGCGAGGAGGACACCTCGGGGCGGCGCGCCGAGGACGAGAGCGACGGGTCGTGCTCCCACCAGTCGATGCCCATCTCCTTGGCCTTGTCGACCGAGGCGACCAGCAATCGCAGCTTGATGGTGAGCAGTTCGATGTCGAGCAGGTTGATCTGGATATCGCCCGCGATCACTATGCCCTTGTCGAGCACGCGTTCCAGGATGTCCGCGAGATTGGCGGACGACCCCTGCTGCCCGTACGGGGAGACCCCGCCGGACGGTCCCATGCGCCTGGACACTGAGTCGGACACGGTCGATCACACTCTCGTCTCTCGTTCGACGGCCGGTTCAGCGGGCCGCGGCACGGCGCCGCGAGCGGCCGCCGCGCGGGGCGTCCTCTTCGTCTGCGGCGTCCTCGTCCTCGTCGTCCTCGGCCTCTTCGTCCTCGTCGTACGGTTCGTCCTCGGCCTCGTCTCCCCGGTCCTCGTCGTCTTCGTCGTCCTCGTCGTCTTCGTCTTCGAGTTCGTCCTCGGGCGGGGCCTCGTCCTCGTAACGGTCCTCGTCCTCGTCGTCCTCGGGAAGCTCCTCGTCGGCGTCGTCCTCGAAGCGGTCGTCGTCGGCTTCCTCGTCGTCGTCGGGCTCGTCCTCGTCGCGGGCGTCCTCCTCCGCGTCGGTGTCGTCCCGAGGCTCGCGCTCGTCCGCGTCGGTGTCCCGCGCCTCGTTCTCCTCGCGTTCCACCGCCTCGTCGTGGTCCTCCACGACCTCGCCGTCGCGGATCTCACCGCGCCAGGCGTCGGTCGCCTCGCCGCGCATCATGATGAACTTCCGGTACAGCTTCAGGTCGAGCCGTGCCCGCCGGCCCTGCGCCCGCCAGATGTTCCCGGTCTTCTCCACGAAGCCCTGCGGGTGGTATTCGAGCACCAGCAGCACGCGAGTGAGGTCGTCGGTGATGCGGTGGAACGTCACCACACCCTTGACGCTGCCCTTGGCGCCCTCGGTGGTCCAGGCGATGCGTTCGTCGGGGATCTGCTCGGTGACGTTCGCCTTCCAACTGCGCGTGGACTTGGCGACCTTCACCTTCCAGTTGCTCGTGGTGTCGTCGGACCGCTCGACACTGACGACGCCCTTGGCGAAGGTGCTGAACTCCTGGAACTGGGTCCACTGGTCGTACGCCTCGCGCACCGGCACACCGACGTCGATGTCCTCGCTGATGGTCACGGTCTTGGACTTGCCACCGCCGCCCTTGCGGCCCTTGCCGAACACTTGCTTGACCTTGTCCTTGACGGTTTCCTTCAGATGCGAGGTGCCGACGCTCATCGCGGCCTGCGCGGGCGACTTGCCCTCGCTCAGCGCCTGACCGCCCTTGGCGAGTGATCCGGCGAGCCCACCGGGCCCCTGCTTGGGGTCGGCGAGCTTGTTGATGCTGTCGCCGAGCCGTTCGCCCAGGCCGGTCAGCGCGTGTGCCGCGCGGGCCTCGAGGTAGCCGCGCAGCTCTTCCTTGAGCCGGTCGGTGGCCGGGTTCTCCGCCACCTGGTCCTTGATCCTGGTGAGGGGGGTGTCAGCCACGGCTGCCTCCTCGGCTGGAAGCCTTACGGGCGGACGACGCGGTCTTGCGCGCGGTCGTACCCGTCTTGCGCGTCGTACCGGAGGCGGTCTTGCGCGCCGTGCCGGACGCCTTGCGGGAGCTCGTGGAGGCGGTCTTGCGGGCGCCCGACGACGCCCGGGAGGCGGTCTTGCGGGTGCCGGAGGAACCGGAACGCGAGCGGGACTTCTTCTGTTCGCCGCCGTCGTCCTGGTCGGAGGAGCGTCGCGCCGCGCTCTTCCCGTCCTCTTCCTCATCCTCGTCCTGTGCCCGGTCCGTCTCCCCGTCCGCGTCGGCTTCGCCTTCGGAGGTGGCGTTTTCGCCGTTCTCCAGGCTCAGGGTGCGTTCGTGGAGCGAGTCCGCGAGGAGGTTGACCCGGTTGGTGAGGGCGTTGGTCGCCGCGTTCTTCGTGGCATCGACCAGTTGCTTGCGCGCCTGGGCGCTGAGCCCCTCGAACAGCGGTGACTCGGAGACCATCCTGCCGATCGCCTGCGGGTCGAGGCTGATCTTGCGGCCTGCCAGGAACATCCCCAGCCCGATCGCCATCCTCGCCTTCTTCGTCCTGCCGAGGAGGTATCCGCCCACCAGGGCCGCCCCGACTTTCGCGTTGTCCACCATCTGCTCCTCACCTCGAAGGGTGCCGTCTGCCTCATGGGGCCTGGCCGGGTCCGCGCAGCCGCGCGTACTCGGCCTCCAGCCACTCAAGCCTGTCCAGGAGTTCGTCCTCACGGCGGTCGAACTCCTCCTCGTCGATGTTCCCGTCGAGCAAGTCCTGCTCCAGCGCAGCGAGTTGGGCGCGCACCGGCGCCGGGTCGTAACACTCGGCCTCGGCGGTGCGGACCACCTGCTGGATCACCCACGCGCTGCCGCGGGCTGGAGCGAGCGGAAGGGTCAGGATCTGCGTGATGAGTCCCATCGAGACACCTCGGATCTCATGTCGCCGTTGTCTCGCCCGTCCCCGCCCGTCCCGGGCCGTTCCCAGCCGGGATCGTTCAGACGAAGCTGTACGGGGGAAGCGGCCCGCGCAGCCGGAACGTGTAGGCGTCGCCGCGCCGGTTCGCCTCTTCGGTCACCGCTCGCGAGAACGCGGGGGCGTCCTCGCGCTTGACCAGGAAGGACACGTTGAGGAACGCCGACTCCACCGGATCGGCCACGGCGTGGCGGTCGGCGGCGCCGGACAGCCGGTCGACGACGTCCTTGGCCTCCTGCTCCTCCCGGGCGCGCACCTCCTTCGCCAGCAGCTCGCCCAGCGCCACCTTCTGGTCCTGCGCGGTGGGGTTGGCCCGGGTGAGCTCGTTGAGCCGGCGCACGTCCTGCGAGTCCTCGACGATCTCCCGCAACATGTCGTCCTCGTCACGCGAGACCTTGAGGTTGTACTCGACGCGGCCGTCGACCTCGCCCAGTCGCTCGGCGTAGGCCGTGGCGTTCGCCTCCAGAACGGAGACCACCTGCTCGTCGTCGGCGCCGACCAGGCCGAAGCGCATCGGCAGCACCGCGCCGTCCTCCAGGAGCCGCTCGAGCACGCCCTGGTGCGCGGCCAGGTCGCGCCGCTTGGCACGCAACTGGGCCGGCGCGTCGCTCACGACCGCCCGCAGGTTCCCTGCCTCCACCGTGCGAAGAGCTCCGCCCGGCTCCCCGACGCCCTTGAGACCGTCGAGCCGAAGGGGGTGGTCGGTGTCGACGATGGCGTACACGTAGATGGACACAGCTCAGTCCTCCCTACTGCGGCTGCTGCGGCGGCTGGACGACGTGCTCTTGCGCGGCTGACGCTCCCGTTCCTCGCCGTCGCCGCCCTTCTGCAGCGAGTCGCTGAGCGCCTCGACCGCGCCGGTCAGCGCTCCTTTCGACTTGCCCTTGGCGCCGTGCTCCACGGTGTCGCCGACGATGTCGGTCAGCTGGGTGGGAGCCTTGCGGCCGCTCTCCAGGTCGAGGCGGTTGCACGCCTCGGCGAAGCGCAGATAGGTGTCGACGCTCGCGACGACCACACGCACATCGATCTTGAGAATTTCGATTCCGACAAGGGAGACCCGCACGAACGCGTCGATGACCAGACCTCGGTCCAAGATCAGTTCGAGTACGTCGTAGAGATTCCCCGAGCCGCTTCCGCCGGAGGCGGAACTCGTTTGCGGAACTACGCTCACGATGAGTTCTTCCTTCCTGGGTTACGGGCTGTTTCGATGAACACGCTTTCCGTGTGCCGTTTTCTGGCGTCATCAGGAGGCACCAATGGCGCTCGGCCGCCTGGCGCGGTACATGCCGACGCCGCGTAGGGCCGACGGTGGGCCTTCACTCCAGGTGAACGGCGGTGACGGTCCGAGAGACGCCGGGCGCCGGTGTCAGCTGGGTACGACCGGTCGTGTCACTGCCGGTCGGTCTGCCCGCGGGTGTAACGCCGGGTGCGTTCGTACCCGGTGATCTCGCCGCCCTTGTCCAACTGGACGTGGTAGGAAGCCATCACGCTCGTGGTTTCCGGGATGCGCTCGACCTCGACGATCTCCACGTCCGCCGCCCATCCTTCCCGGGTGGACTTGACCGCCGACACCGAGACCGCCTCACAACCCAGCAGCTCACCGAGTTGCTTCGCGGCCCCGCGCATGACCTGGGTTAGCGTGACGCGGCGTGCGGGACGATCTCCGTCTCCTCCCGCGCCCTTGTCCTGCTGCTTGGTGGTCATGCCATATCCATCCGTTCGTCAATGGAATTGTTCAATTGGTGTCGTCCGCCAATTCGGGGCTGGTGGCCGCCTTCCCCCTGCGCTCGAACGTATGCACCGACGGGAAGGTCTTGGCTCGATTCGACGCCGGGCGCCCGGGCGTTGCGGGTGGCCCGCCACGCAACGGCGACGAGTGATGACCCCGGGTCGTGCAGGGAGACCGCACGGCCCCCATCGGCGCATCGGAGCCACTCCACGCGTCGCCTGCCACACGCAGCGCGCGAGGCAGCACGCGCACCCGTGGCATGTGGATCCGTCGCGGCGGACCCGGTTGGACGGGCCCGGCGCGACAATGGACGGAACGGATGCATCCGACGAGGACGGGAGAAGCTCATGCTGCAACCCATCGCGGACGCGCTGGCAGCCGTGGGAAGCGCGATCGCCGCTGTCGTCACCGCCCCCTTCAAGCTGCTCGCCCGCCTCTTCGGCGGGGCGTAGCCGGGAAGGCGGCCGTCCCTAGCCGCGCGCTCGGGCCGCTGCGGCGAGCGCGTCGCTGGTGTTGCGCAGTTCTTCCATGATCCGGCTGGCCTCGACCACGAGGATTCCGTAGGGCCGGGCGGGATCGGACAGCGGGAGGTGGTCGGCGTCCGCCTGCTCGGCGACCCGGCGGCGCTCGTCCTCCGCACGGTCGGCCAGCTCCGCCAGCCGCGAGGCCTGGGCCGCCAGCGCGTCCTCGTCGATCCCGGCCAGGACGCGCATCATGCCGTCGACGTCGTCGAGGAAGTCCGCGTACCGGCTCAGCAGGTCCTGGTAGGGAAGGCTCTCGGGCTCCTCCCACTGCCGCAGCGCGCGCACCAGTGACGAGAGCTGGTACGTGACGCGCTCCAGAGCGTTGATCACTGACCGGTAGCGGTCGAACGAGGTGCGGGCGCGGTGGCGCGGCAGGAAGCGGCGGGGATTGAACCACACGCTCTGCTGCGCGGTCTCCACGGCGGAGCGGGCCTGGGCGATCAACCCCTCGGCGTGCAGCGCGAGTTCGCCGAGCCGCTGCGTCTCCTGGCCTTCGAGCCGCCCTTCGCGCAGCGCCGGCGCGAGTTCGCGCAACAGGGCGTCGACGGCGGCCGCGAGCGACTGGATGGCGTACTCGGCGCTGCGGTAGCGCAGCGGTGGTGCGACGAACAGGTTGACCGCGACACCGATCGAGCAGCCCAGAAGGACCAGCACCACGATCCAGCCCAACTGCACCGCCTTCTGCGCCGCCCCCGCCGTGGAGACATAGGTGGCGAACGCGAAGAACGCGGCGGTGGAGACCTGGGCGCGTTGCGACCTCAGAACGGGCCATCGCTCGATGGAAAGGGTGATCGCGGCCAGCAGCACGAACGCCAGCAGCCGCGGCCCCGCGACGAACCCGATCCCGGCCTGAACGAGCACCCCGATGGCGACCGCTCCCACGTACAGGGCCGCCTGCCGCAGCGACTCGTACAACGTCACGTTCATGATCAGCACGGCCGAGAACGGCGCGAACGCGGGCGACCGCGCGTGCAGCACGTCATGCGCGACGAACCACGCCAGGGCTGCCGCCACCACACTCTTGCCGACCAGCAGCACCGTGTGCCGCTCGTGGCCCGGCACCCGCACGGCCCGGTTCAGCCAGGCCAGCGCCCGGTCCCGGCGATCCGTGCCACGTCCCGCCGCGCCCACCGTTTGTTCCGCCACGCCACCTCCCGCTCGTCGCACGGCCTTCCCGCACCCGATGACTTCTCCCCCGCGCGGTCCACGGAATACCGCGACCTCTTCGCCGGCAACCAGCGGAGACGTCGCGGATGCCACGGCGCGGTGCGAGTGGGAGGGTGGGGTACGTGGGGGCCGCCAGGAGGAGGAACACACTCATGTCGAAGACGCCCAAGCGTTCGCATCCCACGCACGGCGAGGGCCCGAGCCGGTACAAGGGCACAGACCAGCACGGCTGGGCGCCCGATGTCGACGCCGAGCGCCAGCAGGACAACCCGAGCGCACACCGCTCCTTCCACGCCGACCAGTACGCGCCGGACGCCGACGAGACGCAGCGCACGGACCCGTCGGAGCGGGACCGGGCGCGCGAGCGCAGCATGGAACCGTCGAGCAGGACCGGGCAGAGCCCCACGAAGAGCGGTGAGCAGCACGCCCGCGGGTCCGGCCAGAAGGGCCACCGCGACGCGGGGACCCGTGGTCGCTCCCAGCGGCCCAGCGGCACCAAGGACGCCTCGGCCTACACCGGTGTGGACCCGCAGGACGAGTCCGGCAAGGGCGACGACCGCTGACCCGATCCCGTCGGGCCCGCGCAGCGCACGGCACCCCCTCCGCGACCGTCGTCATCGGATCCGTCCTCGCATCACGTCACCCCGGCTGAGGAACGCCTCCAGGGCGGCCGACCTGGAGGCGTTCCCATGTCCCGGAGCCGTCCCCCTGTGCGGCGGACAGGTGATATCGGCGGCGTCACCGTGCCGGTGCGGCCGGCCGGAGGAAGGACCAGCGGGTGGGAGACGTGCGGGTGGTCCGTTCGCCCGGTGCCGTGCGGCTGGAGCGGCCGGGCGGCACCGTGCGGCGGGCGATGCCCGCGGTGGTGTGTGTGCTGGCGGTCCGGCTGCTGGGCGTCGGGATGCTGGCCCTCTTCCGGGCGTTCGGCGGCCAGGCGCCGCAACGGCTGCTGGCCGGACGATGGGATTCCCTGTGGTACGCGCGGGTCGCCGAGTACGGCTACGGATACCACCTGCGGCTCGGCGACGGGCGCGTGCTGTCCGACCTGTCGTTCTTCCCCCTGCTGCCCTGGCTGGAACGGACGCTCTCCGGCCTCGTCGGCGCGCTCGGCGCGGCCGCCGCCGGGGTCGCGGTCAGCACGGTGGCCTGCGCCTTCGCCGCCGCGGGCGTCTTCCGCGTCGCGGACGGCGTGCTCGGTGGACGCGGCGCGTTTCTCGCGGCGGTGTCGTGGGCCGCGGTGCCGGTCGGCGTCGTGGAATCGATGGCGTACAGCGAGTCGCTCTTCACGGCGCTCGCGGCCTGGGCCCTCGTCCACCTCGCGGAACGCCGCTGGCTGGGCGCGGCAGCCCTCGCCTGCCTCGCGGGGCTGACCCGGCCGGCCGGACTGGCCGTGGCGGCGGCCGTCGTCGCCGGCGCGGTGTGGCCGGGGCGGGGCACGGGCCGGGTGGCCGTTCGCACCGCCGCCGTGGTCCTCGCGCCGGCCGGTGGCGTCGGCTACGTCGTGTGGGTGGCGTTCACGACCGGGCGGCCGTTCGGCTACCTGGACGTCCAACGGGGCTGGGGCAACGGCATCGACGGCGGGCTGTCGTTCGCGCGGTTCGCCGTACGTCTGCTGACGAGCGGCGATGCCGCCGCCGGGCTCGCACTGGCCGCGGGCGTGGCGGTGCTGCTGTGGTGCCACTGGCTGGGATGGCGCGACCGGTACCCGTTGGCGCTCCAGGTGTACACCGGCGTCATGCTGCTGCTGGCGCTCACCACCGCCGGGTACTTCGGGTCGAAACCCCGGCTGCTGCTTCCGGCGTTCGGACTGCTCCTCCCGCTCGCGGGGGCGCTTGGGCGCCGAGGGCCGGTCACCCGGACGGCCGTGGTGTGCTGTCTGGCCGTCGGATCCGCCCTGTACGGGGCCTGCTGGCTGAACGGCTCCGGCCCGCCCTGAGCCCCGCCGGCCGGAGGGGGCGGTGGCTATGACCGGCCGGCGTCCGCGAGTTCGGCGATGACCTGTGCGTGGCAGGGCAGCGGCACGCACCAGCAGCCCAGCCGCCGGCCGCGCAGCCCGGGCAGGAGGGCCAGCAGGTCGGGCCGGTCCAGGAGGTAGGCGCGGTACCGCTCCACCACCTCCTCGCGGGTCCCGTCAGGGCCCGGCCGGTACGGGCAGGCGAACGGGGACGCCGCCAGGTGCCAGCCGCCCCGGTGCATCGCGCGGCCGACGTAGACCACGTCCGCGTAGTCCGGGTCGTCGCGATGGCCTTTGAGGTTGACGACGGTGGTCCTCTTCCGGCGCGCGGCTGTCCTGCCCATATGCCCATCGTGCGACGCGCCGGCGCCCATGCGCTACGAGCCGCGCCACGAGGCGGTCGGCGTCCACCGGTTGTGGCAGGAGTGCGCGCGGGGCCCGACCGGGCGTGCCCTGCGGCCGGGCGGGCGTGACAACCGTCTCATCCGTCCCGGTCGCCCTTGCCTATGCAACGAGTTGCATACCAGGATGCGGGCATGGCACTGGAGCACGCCATCCTCGTCTCCCTGCTGGAGAAGCCGGGGTCCGGCTACGAGCTGGCCCGGCGGTTCGACCGGTCCATCGGGTACTTCTGGACCGCGACCCACCAGCAGATCTACCGCGTCCTCAAGCGCATGGAGGCCGACGGGTGGATCGACGCGCGGGACGTCCCGCAGGACGGGCGGCCCGACAAGAAGGTCCACTCCGTCGCCGCCCCGGGCCGGGCCGCGCTGTCCGCGTGGATGGCCGAGCCGGTCGAGCCGGAGTCGGTACGGCACAGCCTCGCGGTGAAGATCCGCGGCGCCGCCTACGGCGATCCGGCCGCCCTGATCGCGGAGACCGAACGCCACCGGGCGGCCCACGCCGACCGCCTCGCGCGCTACCTCGCGGGGGAGCGGCGCGACTTCCCCGAAGGCGTGGAGCCGACCGAGGGCGAGGAGCTCCAGCACGTCGTCCTGCGCGGCGGCATCGCCTACGAGCGGATGACGCTGGAGTGGCTGGACGACGTGCTCGCCACCCTGCGGCGCCTCGCCGGCGCCCGCACGGCGGGTGGCCAGGACCAGAGCTGACGCTCCGTCACTCAAGGTCGCACCTGAACTCGTACCCCGAACTCGCACCCCCGACGAACCCTCACCCAGGAAGGCGCTGCGCACATGGCCGACGCCCTGCTGTTCAACCCGCACACCTACGACCCGGCGCACTTCGACCCCGAGACGCGGCGTCTGCTGCGCGCCACGGTCGACTGGTTCGAGGAGCGCGGCAAGCGCAAGCTGATCGAGGACTACCGCAACCGCGCCTGGCTGGAGGACTTCCTCGCCTTCTCCGCCAAGGAGAAGCTCTTCGCCACCTTCCTCACCCCGGCGGCGCAGGCCGGTGGCGACGGCGACAAGCGCTGGGACACCGCGCGCGTCGCCGCGCTCAACGAGATCTTCGGCTTCTACGGGCTCGACTACTGGTACGCGTGGCAGGTCACCATCCTCGGCCTCGGCCCGGTCTGGCAGAGCGACAACGCCGAGGCGCGCGAGCGGGCGGCCCAACTCCTCGACGAGGGCGAGGTGTTCGCGTTCGGCCTGTCGGAGCGCACCCACGGCGCCGACATCTACTCCACCGACATGGTGCTCACCCCCGACGGCGACGGCGGATTCACCGCCAGCGGCTCGAAGTACTACATAGGCAACGGCAACGCGGCCGGCCTGGTCTCCGTCTTCGGCCGCCGTGCCGACGTCGAGGGCCCGGACGGCTACGTCTTCTTCGCAGCCGACAGCCGCCACCCCGCGTACCACCTGGTCAAGAACGTCGTCGACTCCTCCAAGTACGTCAGCGAGTTCCGTCTGGAGGACTACCCGGTGCGGCAGCGGGACGTGCTGCACACCGGCCGCGCCGCGTTCGACGCCGCGCTCAACACGGTCAACGTCGGCAAGTTCAACCTGTGCACCGCCTCCGTCGGCATCTGCGAGCACGCCATGTACGAGGCGGTCACGCACGCCCACAACCGGGTGCTCTACGGCCGACGGGTGACCGATTTCCCGCACGTGCGACGGGAGTTGACGGACGCGTACGCGCGCCTGGTGGGCATGAAGCTGTTCAGCGACCGCTCGGTGGACTACTTCCGCTCCGCCGGCCCCGAGGACCGGCGCTACCTGCTCTTCAACCCCATGACGAAGATGAAGGTGACGACCGAGGGCGAGAAGGTCATCGACCTGATGTGGGACGTCATCGCCGCCAAGGGCTTCGAGAAGGACACCTACTTCGCCCAGGCGGCGACCGAGATCCGCGGTCTGCCCAAGCTGGAGGGCACGGTCCACGTCAACCTGGCCCTGATCCTGAAGTTCATGGGCAACTACCTGCTGGCCCCGGCCGAGTACCCGGCGGTCCCCCGCCGCCTCGACGAGGCCGACGACGACTTCCTGTTCCGGCAGGGCCCGGCGCGCGGTCTGGGCGCGGTGCGGTTCCACGACTGGCGCGCCGCCTACGACGACCGCGCGCACCTGCCCAACGTCGCCGTCTTCCGCGGGCAGGCCGACGCGCTGTGCGAGTTCGTGACCACGGCGGCGCCGGACGAGGAGCAGAGCAAGGACCTCGACCTGCTGCTCGCGGTCGGCCAGCTGTTCGCGCTCGTCGTCTACGGTCACCTGGTGCTGGAGCAGGCCCGGCTGACCGGTCTCGACGAGGACGTGCTGGACGAGCTGTTCGGCATCCTGGTCCGCGACTTCTCCGCCTACGCGGTGGAACTGCACGGCAAGGACTCCGCGACCGCGGCGCAGCAGAGGTGGGCGCTCGCCGCGGTGCGCCGCCCGGCCGCGGACCCGGAGCGCTCGGCGCGCGTGTGGTCCCGCGTCGAGGAACTGTCGGGCGCGTACGAGATGCGTCCGTGACGCGCCCCGTGTGACGACGCGCCCCGCGTGACGCGCCCCCTGCGGCACGTCCTTGAGCGTGGGACGGGCGGAGGCCGCCGGCGGCCTCCGCCCGTCCCACGTCCGGCCCGCGAGGACCGCTCAGAGCGCGGGCGCGTGGTGCGCGTGGTGCCGGCGCGGCCGGTGGCCGTGGGTGGCGGCCCGCAGCTCGAAGGCGCTGGTCGCGCCCAGCAGTCCCACCACGATGAGCATGAGGCCCAGCAGCATGGCCACGGCGAACACCGTCGGAGCGGGGAAGCTCAGCAGGACGATCCCCGCGACGAAGGTGATCACGCCGCCGACGATCATCGGGGCCCGGTGCGGCGAGGCCCGGTCACTGATCGCGGTGAACATGTTCACCAGCCCTGTCGCCGTCCACAGCACGCCCAGCACCAGCACGATCAGCGCGACGGTCTGGAACGGGTGGCGCAGCACGAGGATCCCGGCGAACAGCGAGAAGGTCGCCATCAGGATCCGCAGCACCTTGATCCCGGTGTCGTCCGTGGCGAACGCGCGGAAGAACTCGTACCCCGCGACGACGAGCAGCTGGATGCCGAAGAGCACCGCGATCACGTGCACGGTCCGGCCGGGCCAGGCGACGGCCAGCACCCCGGCCGCGAGCGTCAGCAGCGAGAACGTGAGCATCATGCCCCAGTGGCCACCGGCCCTGGCCATCACGTCGTGCGGGTCCCCGGTCGAGGGGGAGGTGCGGTCCATCTCAGGCCTCCTTGAGAGATCCCATGGCTGGTGCGTCCCATGCCATCGCACGGTCCGCCGCCGCCACAGGGCCGAAGGTCCCGGGTCCTGCGGCCGGAGGACACCTGCGGGCGCGCCTCGCCACGGTCCGCCGGTCATGGGCCACACAGCGTGGCCGACCGGCCCGGGACGGACCGTTCGTTATGGTGCGGGAGTGATCCCTGAGGCGTTCCGCGAGTTCTTCACCGCGTCCGCCGGCGCGAGCGGCGCGCTGATCGGGCTGCTGTTCGTGGCCATCACCGTCGCACCGGAGCGTGCGCACCGCGTCGAGACGCAGGTGGAGTTCCGGGTCCGCGCGTCCGCGGCGCTGCTGGTCTTCACCAACGCGCTGGTGCTGTCGCTGGTGGCGCTGGTGCCGCAGGGCTCGCTCGGCTACTGGGCGGTGCTCGGGAGCGCCTTCATCGCCGCCTTCGCCGCCGCCACCGCGCGCTCCGGCGTCACCGAGGGCCGCCACCAGCGGGGCCGGCGCCAGCACTTCACCCTCGCCGCCGGACTGCTGGTGATCGCGGGCTTCGAGGCGTACGGCGGCGTCCTGCTGCTGGGCGACCCGTCCGACCGGACCGGCGGGGAGGTGCTCAGCTACATCGTCATCGCCGACCTGCTGCTGGGGATCGGCCGCGCCTGGCAGCTGACCAGCATGCGCGACACGGGCCTGGTGTCCTCCCTGCGTGTCCTCGCCCGCGGCGAGGAACTGCCCCCGGCCACCGACGGGCCCGAGCCCGGCCGGTGACGGCGGGCCGCCAGAGACCGCCGCGCCCTGCCGCGTCCGTCACGGCGCCGCCGGAAGTCTCAGGGCGAGCAGCGGCCCGTGCTGCTGGGCACCGTAGACGTCGGTCTCGCCGATGTCGCCGGACACCAGCGGCCTGCGCAAGGTGATCTTCACCGCCCTGGCCGGCGCGTAGTAGACCGGCTCGGCGACGTCGGCCACCGGCACGCCGTACGCCTCGGCGACCCACTCCTTGCTGATCGCCCGCTCCCGCGCCACCAGATCGAACTGCTCGCGCCGGGTGAAGACGATGTCCAGGGTGAGTTCGTAGGGCCCCGCGTTCTTGCTGCGGACGACGTCGGCGAGTTCGGCGACGGGGACGAGGGCGGTCACGGCGCTCCTTGAAGGTCGGAGGGTTGCTGCCGCCAGGTGGAGGAGCGGACCGGGAACAGCGCGCCCGGATCGTCGACCTCCATCAGGTGGTACACGCTCCACTCGTAGACCTCGCCCGCGTGGAGGTCCGAGGGCGAGTACGGGAAGGCGAGGTTGCCGGCCGTGGAGATACGGCCCGGGTAGCCCAGGTGCAGCATCGTGGAGCGGGCGAACGCGCACAGGGTGTCGGCCAGGGCCTGCTCGCCCGCCACCGCCTCGATCACGATGCCGACCTCGTGGCCCACGGGCGCCGGGGTCGGCTCCAGCGGCCCCATGCAGCCGTCGCCTCCGTACACCCGCACCAGCAGGTCGTAGGAGCCCGCCGGAATGCCGGGGAAGTTGTCGGCGGTCCGCTCCCGTACCGCCTTCACGATCCCGTCCAGCTCGCGGAGGAAGAACGGGTCGCGCGCCCCCGCGATCGACACCGTGCGGTAGCCGCGCAGCCGGGCGCCCTCCAGCTTGACGGTGTACGGCTGTTCCACGTGCCGCGAGCCGCTGACCCGCACCGCGCGGTCGCCCTCCGGCTCGAACACGCAGTCGTCCAGCAGAAGGCACCCGCCGGGCCCCGGCAGCCGCGCCGGGTCGCTCTTCTCGTACAACGTGTGCGCCGCCACCGAGGCGGGGGTGCAGCGGCGGTCGGGGCTGAGCGGTTCCACCACGAAGTGGTCGGCACGCAGCGTGCCCAGCATGCAGTCGCCACCGCTGCCGGGGGAGGCGGCGATCGCCGCGCACTCCAGGATCTTGCTCATGTGCAACGCAGGGCCCGGATCGAAGCCGTGCAGCAGGGGGAGCGCGGCGAAGACCGCCGGGTCGTAGGCCCGTCCTGCGAGCATCACGTCGGCGCCGTCGCGCAGCGCGGCCGTGATCGGTTCCGCGCCCATCTGCCCGACGAGGCGGGTGCTGGCGAGGACCTGTTCCTCCGTCAGGGCGGGGCCGTGCGGGACGGGACGGATCCTGCCCTTCCGCAGCGCCTCGATCACGGTCGCCTTGTCGACATCGGCCGGGATGACCGCGACGCGCGGGGTGGTCCCCTGTTCGCGGACGATCTCCTCGGCGATCCGGCACAGCCAGTCCAGGTGAGGCTTGGCGCCCGCGCCGCCCGCCGACCCCACCACGACGGGTACGCGCAGCCGGTGGGCCGCGGCCAGGATCCGTTCGAGGTCGCGCCTGACCGCGGCGCGGTCGGTGAACGAGCGCCCGGCGCCCAGGTAGTACGGGCCGGGGTCGGTGGATCCGGCGTCCACGGCGATGACGTGCGGTCGCCGGGCCACCCCGGCCTCGAACGACGCGTCGGGGAAGCCGTACCCGAGGATCGCCGTGGGGGCCAGCACGCGGATCTCGTCCATCGCAGCCTTTCTCGCCGTCACGCGCCTTCCCTTCGCTCGTGCTTCCTGCTGTTTCCCGGGAAGCGCCCCGGCTACCCGTGATCGCACGCGGCGTCCGCGTCCGCCCCCCGTCGCCGCCGCCCGGCGCGGCGCTTGGGCGGCAGCGCCCTTGGGCAGGACTTCCGGGACATGACAACATCCCCGACCCGGAGGTCCGCCCATGAACCGCAGACGGTTGTCACTCGTCGCCGCGGCCGCCCTCGTCCTCGGCGTGTCCGGGGTCGCGTCCGCCGACAGCGGTTCGGCGCCGCACACCCTGGCCCTGGCACCCCATCACGTACGCGCCGCGGACACCACGGACTCGCCCTGCGGCTTCACCCCCGCGGTGCCCGCCGACCGCTTCAAGGGCATCCCGGTCTTCGCCGCGACCGAGGCCGCCAAGCCGTACACCGCCCGGCTGAGCACCAGCCAGGGCCCGATCACGGTGCGGGCGCTGACCGCGAAGGCGCCCTGCACCACCTTCTCGTTCCGCTTCCTGGCGCAGCGGCACTACTTCGACGGCACCCACTGCCACCGGCTCACCACCCAGCACATCTACGTGCTGCAGTGCGGCGACCCGACCGGCACCGGGAGCGGCGGCCCCGGTTACTCCTTCAAGGACGAGAACCTCACCGGCGCGACCTACCCGGCCGGCACCGTGGCGATGGCGAACGCCGGACCGAACACCAACGGAAGCCAGTTCTTCTTCGTCTGGAAGGACACCCAACTGCCGCCCGACTACACGCCGTTCGGCACGGTGACCGGCGGCATGGACGTGCTGCTGAAGATCGCCCGGGCCGGTGAGGACGACCAGAACGCGCCCGGCGACGGCTTCCCCACCCTCCCGGTCGGCATCCGGCACGTCCGGATCACCGCGCACTGACCGCGGCCGCGCGGGACGGCCGCACGCCCGCCCGGGGGACCCGGTCACCGCATCGGACGCTTCCCTGAGCGGCACCGGCACGGGTCACCTACCGTCGAAACCATGGTCGTCCCCACGGATCACTCCCGTCGTCGTGTCCTGAGCTGGGTCGCCGGACTGGGCGGCGGGGCGATCGCGGCGGCTCCCGCGCCCGGTCCGGCGCACCGGGCCGCCGCGCGCCCCGCCGCGCACCGCACCGCCACAGCGCGCCCAGCCACCGCACACCCCGTCACCGCCCGCACGCGGACCTACTTCGTCGCCGCCGACACCGTCGTGTGGAACTACGCCCCGCAGGGCCGCGACCTGATCGACGGGCGGCCGTTCGACGCGACGCAGGCACGCGTGGCGCTGCCCGGGCCCGGGCGGCTCGGCCCGGCCTACCTCAAGTCCCGCTACCGGCGCTACACCGACGCCACGTTCACCGAGCGGTACACCGGCCCGGACGACGACGGCTTCTCGGGGATCCTCGGTCCGGTGGTCCGGGCGCGCGTCGGCGACACCGTCGAGGTGGTGTTCCGCAACAACACCCCGTTCCCCGCCTCGATGCACCCGCACGGCGTTTTCTACACCGGGGCCAACGAGGGCGCGCAGTACGACGACGGCTCCGCGACGGCGGGCAGGCCGGGTGACGCGGTGGCCCCCGGCGCCACGTTCACCTACCGCTGGCAGGTGCCCGACCGAGCGGGCCCCGGCCCCGGCGACCCCTCGTCGGTCGTGTGGCTCTACCACGACCACAGCGCGGACATGGGCGTCCCCGGCGTCCAGTCCGGGCTGACCGGGCCCATCGTGGTGACCCGCGCGGACGCGGCGACCGCCGACGCGGCACCCTGCGACGTCGACCGCGAGGTCTTCGCCCTGTTCACCGAGTTCGACGAGAACTCCAGCCCGTACCTGAAGGACAACATCGCCCGCTTCGGACGCGGCCAAAGGCTCGACCCGTCGGACACCGCCTTCCAGAACTCCAACCGCAAGGAGACCATCAACGGTTATCTCTTCGGCAACGGCCCGAGCGGCACGAGCGAGGACCACCCGGCGCTCACCCTCGAGCGCGGCTCACGGGTGCGCTGGTACGTCCTGGACATGGGCGGCGCCCGGGACGCGCACACCCCGCACTGGCACGGCAACACCGTCCTGGTCCACGGCCACCGCGAGGACACCGTCCAGCTCCTGCCCGCCACGACCGTCACCGCCGACATGCGCCCCGACGACCCCGGCATCTGGCTCTTCCACTGCCACGTCGACGAGCACATGATCGGCGGCATGTCCACCCGCTACCGCGTGCTGTGACCGGGCCGCGCGGCGCGGCTCCCGTCAGGTCCGGCTCAGCAGCGTCCGCAGCGCACCGGCCAGCTCCGTCTCCGGGTCCGGCACCGCACCGGGCGCGCGCCAGGCGATGAAGCCGTCCGGCCGCACCAGCACCGCCCCTTCCGGCGTCGTCCCGTGCGAGGCCGCCCAGTCGGCGTCCCCCTCGGTGACGAAGTCCGCGTCGGGTCCGGTGCCCAGGCGGTGGCAGACCAGAGGGACGCCGAGCCGTGCGGCCACCGCGTCCGCGACCTTCCGCCAGCGCTCGCCGGCCTCCCCGTCGCCCGCCAGCAGTGTCATGCGACGCTCGTACGCGTCCAGCGTGGACCGGCGCCCGCCGCTCGGGTCCGTCACCCACAGGTGCGGTGCGCGGCCCCCGGGCTCGCCGACCGGGCGGAACTCCTCCGGCACCACCGGCGCCGACGCATCGGTGCCGAGCACGGCGCCGTCCTGATAGCGGTAGCCCAGGGCGACCACGAGCACGCCCTTGCGCGGACCGCCGCCCGGCGGCGGCGCGTATCCGGGGTGGCTGTGCTCGGCGGAGCGGGCGGAGGCGCGCTCGGCGGTCGCGACCGCCACCGGGCGGCGTTCCCGCTCGTAGGTCTCCAGCAGCCCCCGGCCCGCCCAGCCGTCCAGGACCGCGGCCAGCTTCCACGCGAGGTTGTGGGCGTCCTGGATGCCGGTGTTGGAGCCGAACGCGCCGGTGGGGGACATCTCGTGGACGGCGTCCCCGACGAGCAGGACGCGTCCGTGTGCGTACCGGTCCGCCACCCTCTCGGCGGCCCGCCACGGAGCCTTCCCGGTGATCTCGACCTCCAGGTCGGGCACGCCCACCGCGGCGCGAATGTGCGCCGCGCACCGCTCGTCGGTGAAGTCCTCCAGCGTCTCGCCGTCCCCGGGGCGCCAGGGGGCGTGGAAGACCCAGTTCTCGCGGTTGTCGACCGGCAGCAGCACGCCCTCGGCCGCGCCACCTGTCAGGTAGCAGGCGATGAAGCGGCGCTCGCCCACGGTGTCGGCCAGCCGCTTGGCCCGGAACGTCACGCTGACGTTCGCGAACAGCTCACCGCTGCCCGACTGCCCGATGCCCAGCCGCTCGCGCACCCCGCTGCGCGGACCGTCGGCCGCCACGAGGTAGTCGGTGCGCACGGTCCGCCGACGACCGGTGCCCCGGTCGAGGAGCACGGCGGTCACGCCCTCGTCGTCCTGCTCGAAGGACACCAGCTCCGTGCCGAAGCGGATGTCACCGCCCAACTGCGCCGCGTACCGCAGCAGCACCGGCTCCAGGTCGTTCTGACTGCACAGGCACCAGCCGGTGGGACTGATCCGGCCCAGCGCGCGGCCGGGGTCCATGTCCTTGAAGAGCCACTCGCCCTCCTGCCCGGCGAGGGACGAGGCCTGCAGGATGCCGTGGTTGTCCGCCAGGACGGACGCGGCCTCGCGGATCATCGGCTCGGCGCCCGCAACGCGGAACAGTTCCATCGTGCGCAGGTTGTTGCCACGGCCGCGGGGATGGCGTGAGGTGCCGGAGTGCTTCTCGACCAGCAGGTGGCGTACGCCGAGCCGGCCGAGGAAGACCGAGGTGGACAGCCCCACCAAAGAGCCGCCGACGACGAGGACGGGAACGTGCGGGGCGGGCGTGGAGGTCATGGCTGCCTCTATAACCCCGTTGTCGTTGAATGTTTCGCGGTTCACCCGGATGGCTCACACAAATCGCGCCGAACGGATGAATATGCCCATGGTCGAACCATGTGAGCCTTGGCCCCATCGAGGTTCGGCAATCGACGACAGTCGGTGTGCGACGACGTTGACGGAAGGGTGAGCATGACTTCGCCGACCACCACGGTCTCGCAGTCCGCCCTCGACGACTCCCGGCTCCGCGTGGTGCTGCTGGTGGACGTCGTCAGCGGTGCGGAGGACCGGTTCCTGGAAGCCTACGCGCAGATGTCCCGCCGGGTCAGCGCGGTCCCCGGCCACCTCAGCGACCAGTTGTGCCAGTCGATCGAGAACCCCTCGCAGTGGCTGATCACCAGCGAGTGGGAGAGCGCCCTGGCGTTCCTGGCCTGGGTCGACAGCCCCGTCCACCTGGAGATGGTGGAGCCGATGCACGGGTGCGTGCGCGACACCCGGTCATTGCGCTTCAGCGTGATGCGCGAGACGCCGGGCGGCATCGCGGTGACCGAACACCTCACGGCCCCTCCCCGGCGCGGCGACGGTGTGGTGCGGCACGCCATCACCTTCACCGTCCGCCCCGGCAGCGAACCGGTTGTCGCCGACATCCTCGCCGGGTACACCTCGCCGCAGCCGGTGGTCGACGACACCACACGGCTGTGCCGCACCACGTTGTTCATGCACCGCAACCGCGTCGTACGCGCCGTCGAGGTGCGCGGCGAACTCGTGCGGGCCCTGCGGCACGTGGCCGCCCAGCCCGAGGTGCGCGCCGTCGAGAAGGCCATCGACCCGTACCTGGAACAGGAGCGGGACCTGAGCGACCCCAACTCGGCGCGGACCTTCTTCGCGAAAGCCGCGCTGCCCGCCGTCCACCACGTGGGCGTCCCCGCCGACCGCACGGAAGGACTGCGGCGGCACGCCCTGCTCTACCCGACCAGGCCCGGTTGCGGCACGGCCGTCGCCAGGCTCCTCGCGCGGCACGACGAGAGCGGCGCCGCGCGGCCGGACGGCCCGGTCGCGGCGGCCACCGTCTTCCTCCGCGACGACCTGGTGGTGCGCCTGGTCGACCTGCGCGAGGCGGCCGCGGACCATCCGGCGGACGCGATCGGCGCGAGCGGTCCGCGCAAGGCCGCCGTCCTGGCCCGGCTGCTCGACCCGGTGCCCGAGTCCGTTCCCCGCGGCGCGGACGGCGCCGAGCGCCTCCTGGCCGCGCACGACATGCGGCTGATCACCGACCGCCGCGCGGCCACCGGCTGACCGCGCCGCACCCCTGACCGCCCCCTGACCGACAACCCCCTGACCGCCGACCCGCCTGACCGACCCACCCGGCCGGCGCACCGTCGCGCCGACAGAGGAGTGATCGTGAACGACGCGCCCCAGTCCCCCCGCATCGTCACCCTCGCCGACACCCCGCCCAACCGCCGCCGCGGCGGCGACCTGCGAGCCATGCTCACCCCCTCGGCGGTGGGCGCGACCAGCGGATTCATGGGCGTCGCGCTGATCGGCCCCGGAGAGCGCATCGGTGAGCACTACCACCCGTACTCCGAGGAGTTCGTCTACGTCGTCCACGGCGACCTGGAAGTCGACCTCGACGGCGCACCGCACCCGCTGCTGCCGGACCAGGGGCTGCTGGTGCCCATCGGGACCCGGCACCGGTTCCGCAACGTCGGCGACCGCCCCGCCCGCATGGTCTTCCACCTCGGACCGCTGGCACCCCGGCCGGACCTCGGGCACGTCGACACCGAGGAGACCCCCGCGCCCCCGCCACAGGGCGCCCGAGTGCCGGGAGGCGAGGCATCGTGAACCGGCGCGTGGCCGTCACCGGCGTCGGCGTCGTGGCCCCCGGCGGCGCGGGCGTCCCCGCGTTCTGGGACCTGCTGACCGCCGGACGCACCGCGACCCGTGGCATCACGCTCTTCGACCCCGCCGGCTTCCGCTCGCGGATCGCCGCCGAGTGCGACTTCGACCCCTACGCCCACGGGCTGACGACCCAGGACACCCAACGGGCCGACCGCTACACGCAGTTCGCGATGGTCGCGGCCGACGAGGCGATGCGCGACAGCGGACTCGACACCTCGGGCGAGGACCCGTGGCGGCTCGGGGTGTCCCTGGGCACCGCGGTCGGCGGCACGACCCGCCTGGAACACGACTACGTCGCGGTCAGCGAGCGCGGGGCGCGCTGGGACGTCGACCCGGACCGCGCGGGACCGCATCTGCACCGCGCCTTCGCCCCCAGCGCGCTCGCGTCCGAAGTGGCCGAACGCCTGGGCGCGCACGGCCCGGTGCAGACGGTCTCCACCGGCTGCACCTCGGGCCTGGACGCCATCGGCTACGCGTTCCACACCATCGAGGAAGGCCGCGCGGAGGTGTGCGTCGCGGGGGCGTCCGACTCGCCCGTCTCCCCCATCACGGTGGCGTGCTTCGACGCCATCAAGGCCACCTCGCCCAACAACGACGACCCCGCCCACGCCTCCCGCCCGTTCGACGCCCATCGCGACGGGTTCGTCATGGGCGAGGGCGGCGCGGTCCTCGTCCTGGAGGAGCTGGAGCACGCCAGGCGGCGCGGCGCCCGGATCCACTGCGAGATCCGCGGCTACGCCACCTTCGGCAACGCGTACCACATGACCGGCCTGACCCGGGAGGGCCTGGAGATGTCCGCGGCCATCGACGAGGCACTGCGGCACGCGCGGCTGGATCCCACCGACGTCGACTACGTCAACGCCCACGGGTCCGGGACCCGGCAGAACGACCGGCACGAGACGGCCGCCGTCAAACGGTCCCTGCGCGAACACGCCCGCACCACCCCGATGAGCTCCATCAAGTCGATGGTCGGGCACTCGCTCGGCGCCATCGGCGCGATCGAGGTCGTCGCCTGTGTGCTGGCCCTCGTCCACGGCGTCGTCCCGCCGACCGCGAACTACGAGACGCCCGACCCGGAGTGCGACCTGGACTACGTGCCGCGCCAGGCACGGCCGTTGAGGCTGCGCAACGTGCTGTCGGTCGGCAGCGGGTTCGGGGGCTTCCAGTCCGCCGTCGTCCTCGGCCGCACCGAGGGGAGCCGGCGATGAGCGGCCGGACGGTGATCACCGGGATCGGTGTCGTCGCGCCCAACGGCATCGGGACGGACGCCTTCTGGAAGGCGACCAAGGAGGGCGTGAGCGTCCTGGACACCATCGGGCGCGACGGCTTCGACGGACTGCCATTGCGGATCGCCGGCCAGGTCCGCGGATTCGACGCCACCGCGATGATCGAGGAGCGGTACCTCGTCCAGACCGACCGGTTCACCCACTTCGCGATGGCCGCCGCCGACCTCGCCCTCGCCCAGTCCGGACCGCCCGCGCCGGACGGCTCACCGCTGGACGTCGCCGTGGTGACCGCAGCCGGTTCCGGAGGCGGCGAGTTCGGGCAGCGAGAACTGCAGAAGTTGTGGGGGCGCGGCTCCCGGCACGTCGGCCCGTACCAGTCCATCGCCTGGTTCTACGCGGCCAGCACCGGCCAGATCTCCATCCGCGGCGGCTTCAAGGGCCCGTGCGGGGTGGTCGCCGCCGACGAGGCGGGGGGCCTGGACGCGCTCGCCCACGCCCGCCGCAGCCTGCTGCGCGGCACCCGCGCGGTGGTGGTCGGCGCGGCGGAGGCACCGCTCGCCCCCTACTCGGGAGTCTGCCAGCTCGGCTACGAGGAGTTGAGCCTCGTCCCCGACGCCGACCGGGCCTACCTGCCGTTCACCACGAGTGCCCGCGGGTTCGCCCCGGCCGAGGGCGGCGCGATGTTCGTCGTCGAGGACGCTCGCGACGCGGCCGATCGCGGGGCGACTCCGCGTGCCGTCGTCGCCGGGCACGCCGCCACGTTCACCGGTGCCTCGCGCTGGGCGGAGTCCCGCGAGGGGCTGGCCAGGGCCGTCCGCGGCGCCCTGGACGACGCCCGCCTCGCGCCCCGCGACGTCGACGTCGTCTTCGCCGACGCGCTCGGCACCCCGTGGGCCGACCGGGCCGAGGCGCTCGCCCTGCGCGACGCGCTCGGTCCGCACGCCGCACGGGTACCGGTGACGGCCCCCAAGACCGGGACCGGACGGGCCTATTGCGGCGCCCCGCTGCTGGACACCGCCGCGGCCGTGCTCGCCCTGGAGCACGACACCGTGCCGCCCACCCCGCACGTGCACGAGGTCTGCCACGACATCGACCTGGTCACCGAGCGGCCCCGCCCCGCCGAGCTGCGCACCGCTCTCGTCCTCAGCCGCGGGCTCATGGGATCCAACGCCGCGCTGGTGATCACCGCGCCCTGAAGTCAGCACAAGTGGCCACATCCGCAAAGCCATTCACACCCCGAAACGACCCCACCGAAGGAGGAACCCGTGAACAGCCAGCTGACCTACGAGGAACTGTCCGGCCTGATGAAATCGAGCGCCGGTGTCCGCGTCGAACAGGCTGCCCTGGAACGCGATCCGGAGACCCCGTTCGCCGAGTACGGCCTGGACTCCCTCGGACTGCTCGGCATCATCGGCGAGTTGGAGAACCGCCGCGGCACCTCCATCGCCGGCGACGTCGACGGCTGCAAGACCCCGCACGCCTTCGTCGAAGCCGTCAACGCCTCGCTGACGAAGGGGTCGTGAGATGGCCGCCCACACCGAGAACGAGATCACCGTCCCCGCGCCGTTCGAC
This sequence comes from Streptomyces sp. ICBB 8177, assembly GCF_003144095.1. Classification (GTDB taxonomy): domain Bacteria; phylum Actinomycetota; class Actinomycetes; order Streptomycetales; family Streptomycetaceae; genus Streptantibioticus_D. The sequence goes on from NZ_NSKH01000018.1 coordinate 802,773, forward strand.
ACGGTCTGGGAGATCACCAACGACCTGACCGGCTGGACGGACCTGTTCAGCGAGTACGCCGACGTGGAGATCCTCTCCCGCGACGGCGACCGCGTCACCTTCCGGCTCACCATGCACCCCGACGAGCAGGGCCGGGTGTGGAGCTGGGTCTCCGAGCGCACCGCCGACCGCGAAAGCCGTACGGTGCGCGCCCACCGGGTGGAGACCGGCCCGTTCGTCTTCATGGACATCCGCTGGGAGTACGAGGAGGTGCCCGGCGGAACCCTGATGCGCTGGGCCCAGGACTTCGCCATGAAACCCGGTGCCCCGCTGGACGACGCGGGCATGGCCGCGATGATCGACCGCAACTCCCGCACCCAGATGGCCCTCATCAGCGACCGGATCGCCGAGCGGAAGGACCGGGCCGCATGACGTACCGCACCCTCATCGTCGCCCGGATGGAACCCCAGGCGGCTCCCGACGTCGCGCAGGTCTTCGCCGATTCCGACCGGGGCGCGCTGCCCGGGCTGATCGGGGTCCGCGGACGCAGCCTGTTCCAGTTCGAGGATCTCTACCTCCACCTCGTGGAGGCCGACGAGCCGCCGGGCCCCCGCGTCGCCCGGCACCGGGAGCACCCGGCCTTCGTCGACGTCAGCGAGCGCCTGGCCGCCCACATCACCCCGTACGACCCGGCGACCTGGCGCACCCCGCAGGACGCCATGGCCCGCGAGTTCTACCGGTGGGAGCGGGAGGAGTGATGGATTCCGGCAACGAGACGACCACCGCGGCGGTGCGGGCGGCCCCCGGCCGCGCCGTGCCGGCCTGGGTGCGCTGCGACGGATGCGAGACGCTGATCTACGGCAAGCGGTTCGCACGCGGCATCCGGGTCTGCCCCGAGTGCGGCGAGCACGCCCGGCTCACCGCCCGCGACCGGATGGAGTACCTGCTCGACCCCGGATCCGCGCGGCTGCTGGAGAGCGCGGGGCCGCCGCACGACCCGCTCGACTTCACCGACACCAAGCCGTACGCGGACCGGCTGGCGGAGGCCAGGGACGTCACCGACCTGAACGAGGCGGTGCTGTGCGCCCACGGTGCCATCCAGGGGCAGCCGGTCGTGGCGGCCGTCATGGACTTCCGCTTTCTCGGCGGCAGCCTCGGCTGCGGCGTGGGCGCCCGCATCACCGACGCGGCCCGCACCAGCCTGCGACTGCGCGTCCCGCTGCTGCTGGTCACCGCCTCCGGCGGGGCCCGGATGCAGGAGGGCGCGCTGTCGCTCATGCAGATGGCCAAGACCGCACAGGCGCTCGCCGACCTGGACGAGGCCGGGATCCTGGTCGTCTCGCTGATCACCGACCCGACCTACGGGGGAGTGGCCGCCTCGTTCGCGACCCTCGCCGACGTCATCCTCGCCGAACCGGGCGCGCGACTGGGGTTCGCCGGGCCCCGGGTCATCGAACAGACCACCCGGGAGCGGCTACCGGCCGGATTCCAGACCGCGGAGTTCCTGCTCGGCCACGGGCTCGTCGACGACGTGGTGCCGCGCGCCGCCCTGCGCGGGCGGCTGGCGAACCTGCTGGCCCTGGGCCGACCGGGAACGAAGCCGGAGCCCGGCCGCCCGGACCGTGTGGCCCCGGACCGCCCGGCGTCGGGCCGGCCGGAGCCCACCGGCGCCGAGGCCGGTACCGACCCCGGGGCCGAACGGCCGCCCGGCGACGAGGCGTTGCTGCGGCGCATGGAGGACCTGCCGAGGCGCGAGGCGTGGGAGGCGGTCCGGCTCGCCCGGCACCCCGACCGGCCCACGACGGCGCAGTACGCCGAACACCTGCTGGAGGACTTCCAGGAACTGCACGGGGACCGCTCCACCGCCGACTGCCCGGCGCTCATCGGCGGCCCCGGACGGCTCGACGGCCGGCCGGTGATGCTCATCGGCCACGACAAGGGCGGCCCGCGCCTCGCCGAACGGCAACGCCACCACTTCGGCATGGCGACCCCCGCGGGCTACCGCAAGGCGGCGCGGCTGATGCGCATGGCCGCCAAACTCGGCCTCCCCGTCGTCGCGTTGATCGACACACCCGGGGCCAACCCCGGCGCCGACGCCGAGTCCGGCGGGCAGGCCGTCGCCATCGCGGAGAACCTGCGCCTGATGTCCCGCCTGCCGGTGCCCATCGTCGCGGCGATCACCGGCGAGGGCGGCAGTGGCGGAGCGCTCGCCCTGGCCGTCGCCGACCGGGTGCTGATCAGCGTCAACGGCATCTACTCGGTCATCAGCCCGGAGGGCTGCGCCGCGATCCTGTGGAAGGACGCCGAGGCGGCTCCGGAAGCCGCCAGCGCCCTGCGGCTGCACGCCCGCGACCTGCTGCGCCTCGGCGTGGTCGACGGGGTCGTGCCGGAGCCCGAGGGCGGCGCGCACGAGGACCACACCGAGGCCGCCGCGCTGCTCGGCCGGGCGCTCACCGCGACCCTGGGGGGACTGGTGCCCTGGGACGCCGAGCAACTGCTGCGGGCCCGGCACGAACGATTCCACCGTTTCGGACTGGAAGAGACACCACGGTGAAGACCAACACGGACAAGTGGACAGAACCGATCGTGCGCGCCCCGCTGGACGAGCACGAACCGCGGCCCGAACACCCGCCCCGTAAGGCCGACGTCGAGCGGCTCTGCCAGGGCGTCGCCGAACTCGCGCGCACCTTCGACGCGCCACCGCGCCGGATCAGGCTGCGCAGCGGGACGGCCTTCGTGGAGGTGGAGTGGCCCACGGCGCCGCCCACCCCGCCACCCGCCGACCGCGCGGGGCCCGCACCCGCCGCGCCCGCCGCCCCCGTCGACCGCCAGGAGGGCGCCGCGACCGACGCCCCCGCGCGGGACACCAGGCACTACGTGGACGCGCCCGGCGTGGGCACCTTCTACCACGCCCCGGAACCCGGCGCGCCCGCGTACGTATCGGTCGGTGACGTGGTGCGGCCAGGGCAGCCGGTCGGCGTGCTGGAGGTCATGAAGATGACGAGCACCATCGAGGCGGACGTCGCCGGACGCGTCGTGGAGATCCTGGCCGAGGATGCCCAGGGCGTCGAGTACCAACAGCACCTGATCGCGCTGGAACCGCTCACCACGACGACGGGGGAGTGAACCGCCGTGTTCTCCACCGTACTCGTCGCCAACCGAGGCGAGATCGCCCTGCGCGTCGCCCGCGCCTGCCGCGAACTGGGCATCCGTACCGTGGCGGTGTACTCCACCGCCGACCGCGACTCGGCGGTGGTGCGGTTCGCCGACGACGCGGTGCACATCGGGCCCGCACCCGCCAAGGCCGGATACCTCAACATCCCCGCCGTCGTGGAGGCCGCCCGGCTCACCGGAGCCGAGGCGCTCCACCCCGGCTACGGATTCCTGTCCGAGGACCCCGACTTCGCGGAGGTCTGCGAGGCGGAGGGCATCACCTTCATCGGGCCGGCCCCGCAGGTGATGCAGCGCCTCGGCGACAAGGCGGCCTGCCGCGCGCTGATGGCCGACGCCGGCCTTCCGGTCCTGCCGGGCAGCACCGGGCCTTTGACGTCGGCGGCGGAGGCCGGGGACGTGGCGCGGCGCACCGGTTACCCGGTCATCCTCAAGGCGGTGGCCGGAGGCGGCGGCCGGGGCATGGCCGTCGTCCGCGACCCCGCCGACCTGGTGGCGGCCTACCGCGCCACCCGCGCCCAGGCCTTCGCGGTCTTCGCGGACGAACGGCTCTATCTGGAGCGGTACGTGGAGCAGGCCCGGCACATCGAGGTGCAGGTGCTGTGCGACCGCCACGGCGGCGCCGTTCACCTCGGCGAACGCGACTGCTCGGTGCAGCGCCGCCACCAGAAGCTCATCGAGGAGTCCCCGGCGCCCGGACTGACCCCGGCGTTGCGCGAGCGGATGTGCGAGACGGCCGTACGCGGCGCGCTGGCCGCCGGGTACACCGGCGCCGGGACCTTCGAGTTCGTCCTCACCCCGCAGGACGACTTCTACCTGATGGAGGTCAACTGCCGTCTCCAGGTGGAGCACCCGGTCACCGAGATGGTCACCGGCATCGACATCGTCCGGGAGCAGATCCTCATCGCCGACGGACAGCCCTTGACGTTGCGTCAGGACCAGGTCGCGCCCAGGGGGGTCGCCATCGAGTGCCGGGTCAACGCGGAGGACCCCGCCCGCGGCTTCGCGCCCGCCCCCGGCACCCTGACCGAATTCGTCCCGCCGGGCGGCCCGTTCGTACGGGTCGACACCCACGCCTTCGCCGACTGGGAGGTTGGGCCGCACTACGACTCCCTGCTCGCCAAGACCGTGGTGTGGGCGCCGGACCGCGAGCAGGCCAGGGCCCGGATGGACCGGGCGCTGGGGGAGTTCAGGATCGACGGCAAGGGGATGCGCACCACGGCGGAGTTCCTGCGCTCGGTCCTGGCCCATCCGAGGTTCCGCGCCGCGTCCCACACCACGTCCCTGGTCGGGTCGATGAACGACGAGGCCGCGGCCTGACACCCAGCGGTCCTCACCCGCGCGGGCGGCGGGAGGATCGAGTGCGCGTACCCCGGCCACCTCAAGCCACCGGCCACCGGCCACCGGCCGCCGGCCCGCCCACGGGCGGAACGGCGCCACCACGACATCGGGTGGCAGTTGTAGGGGTTCCCCCAATGTCGCGTTCCCGCGTGAGTGCCACGCTGCTGTCCGGCCGGAAGACCGGCCGCAGCGCGGTAACGCGCAATCGCGTCGTGGACGCCTCACCCGGGGCGCCCGCTTGTCCTCAGGACGGAGAACCCGATGAAGAAGATCGCCATCCGCAAGCCCGGTTCCGTGCGTCTGACCTCCGCCGCCCACGCGCTCTACGGCGGCTCCTGCGGCATCATCATCGCCAAGGCCTGACGCGTCCGGCGAGTTACCGCAGGGGAGAGCCCGGTCCACGGGGGCCGGGCTCTCCTCCCGCCCCCACGGTCCATCCCGCAGAACCGACTGGAGCGCACCGGCCGTGTCCACCGTGATCCCAGGCGACGAACTTCCCGGCGACCCGGTACCGTCCGGCGAGGCCGCACCCGCCGGCGCGTCACCCGGCGACGCGGCGGCGGGGGGCGCCCCGGCAGCAGTGCCGCCCGGCGCCCCCGTCCGCCTGTACCCGCTGACCTACCTGGACGAGGGCGACGAGGTCACCGTGGGCCGTCCCGACATCGACTCCTACGCGGTCCTGCCCGCGGACGGCGCGGCACTGCTGCGCCGCCTCGGCGACGGCGTACCGCCCGCGCAGGCCGCCGCGTGGTACCGGCAGACCTACGGAGAGCCCGTCGACATCGACGACTTCGTGGACACGCTGCGCGAGCTGGACTTCGTCCGGCAGGCCGACGACGACGCCGAACCGGCGGCCCGGCCGGTGCGCTGGCGGGCCCTGGGCGCCGCCGTCTTCTCACCCGTCGGCGCGGTCTGCCTCGCCGCGCTGCTGACGGCGTGGGTGGTGGCCATGGTCCGCTCGCCGGGCCTGGTCCCCACGTACCACAACCTGTTCTTCACGCGGTACATGACCGTCCTCGAACTGGTCACGTTCGTCTGCCAGTTCCCGCTGATCCTGCTGCACGAGGCCGCCCACGCGCTCGCCGGACGGCGACTCGGGCTGCGCTCCCGGCTGTCGATCGGGCGGCGCCTGTACTACGTGGTGTTCCAGACCACGATGGACGGCCTGGTGTCGGTGCCGCGCCGCAAACGCTACGTGCCGATGCTCGCCGGCATCCTCACCGACCTCGCCGTCCTGGCAGCGCTCACCCTGGGGGCGGCGGCCACCGAGGGACCGGACGGCCACCCCTCGACCACCGGCCGCATCCTGCTGGCGCTGGCCTACATGACGCTGCTGCGGGTGTCGTGGCAACTGTGGTTCTACCTGGAGACCGACCTGTACTACGTCGTCGTCACCGTGCTGGACTGCGTCGACCTGCAAGCCACCGCCCGCGACGTGCTGCGGCAGCGGCTCAACCGGCTGCTGGGGCGCCCGCACACCGTGCCGGACGAGACGCGCTGGCACCCGCGGGACCTGTCGGTCTCGCGCTGGTACTCCTGGCTGCTGCTGGTCGGCTGGACCGTCTCGATCGGCACGCTGCTCGCGGGCGTGCTGCCGGTCGCCGTACGGGTGCTGTCCACCGTACTGGGACGCCTGGTCACCTCCCACACGCACGGCACCGCGGGCCTGCTGGACAGCGTGGGCTTCCTCGTCATCAACCTCGCCCAACTCGCCGTCATCGCCCACCTGGTACGGCGCGAACGCCGCGCGCGCCGGGCCCGGTCGTCCGACGTCCCGTCCTGACCGGAGGAAACACATGACCGTGACGCCCCGTCACCAGTGGATCAAGGCACCGCGCCGGACCCAGCGGATTCGGACGGCCGAACTGTCGCGAACCGAGCAGCAGTTGACGCCGGTGATCGACGCCCACCGGCGGCTGCGCGGGCCCTACACGGCGGCGGGCGCGATCGCACGGGCACTGGTGCCGCGGGTCCTGGACGCGACACCCGACCTGGTGACCGCCCACACCATCGAACTGCTCACCGTGGCACCCGAGTTGCGCGGCGCCGTGCCCGCCACCCGTGAGACGCTCACCTCGCTGGCCGTGCCCGAGGAGCGCACCCGCTTCTACTCCCGGCTGCGCACCCTGCGGATCGCGCACGGCCTCGCCGAGTTCCTGCGCGACCACGCCGCAGCCTCGGGAGGCGGTCCGTACGGGCTCACCGTCGAGAACGTGCACGCCGCCGACGCCACCGACCGTGAACTGCTGGCCGTCCTGCTGCGCAGGATCGACCCCGCACTGCTGCGGCTGACGCTGTGCGGCGCCCCCGACGGCGAGGAGACCGCCGAGGGCGCGGAGTCGCTCGCCGAGGCACTGGAACGCCACGCCGAACACGTCGAGGCCCTGCCGCTCAGCGAAGCCGACACCCTCGTGCTCTGCGGCTCGCGGGATCTCGCGTGGGAGTACATCGCCTCCGACTGCACCGACGACACCCCCGCCCTGAAGGCCGCCTACCACGCACTCCCGCTACCCGAACGCGCCGTGCTGCACGACCGCAGGGCGGCGGAACTGGAGGCCACCGGCGAGGCGTCCTGGCTGCTCGGCGCCGTCCCGTACCACCGCGAACACGGCACCGATCCGGCCGGCGCCGGGGTGCGGGCCCTGCGCACCGCGCTCGACACCTGCATCGACACCGGCTTCTACGAGGCCACCGTCGACTTCGGCAGGCGCGGGCGCGCGCTCGTCGACCAGGACGGGGACCGCGACCAGTGGTGGGCGTTCACCACCAAGATGACCACCTCGCTCGCGGCCCTGTCCCGCCCCGAGGAGGCCGAGGCGCTCTACGACGAGGCCCGGGCGGTCTGCGCCGACCCGGCCGTCCACCTCCAGGCCGCCTACGCCACCGCCATGCTCTACACCCGTCACCACGGCACCGAGCGGCGCGACCACCACACCGCGCTCGGCTGGATCAACGAGGCCATCGCCATCTCCACCCTGCTGCCCGACGAGCGGCAACGCGCCTTCCACACCGTCTTCCACCAGAACGGCCTGGCCCTCATCGAGAACCACCTCGGCCGCCCCGAGGAGGCCCTGCGCCTGGTCACCGAGGGACTCGCGCGCCTGGAACGGGAGTTGGGGCCCGACGAGCACCGGCTGCACCGCTCTGTCCTGCGCTACAACCGCGCCCAGGTGTACGCGGGCCTCGGCCGCCTCGACGAGGCGCTCGCCGACTTCACCGATGTCATCGCCGAGGACCCCAACTACCCCGAGTACCACTTCGACCGCGCGGGCGTGCTGCGGCGGCTCGGCCGCGACGACGAGGCGCTCGCCGAGTACGAGGCCGCGATGCGGCTCAGCCCGCCCTTCCCCGAGCTGTACTACAACCGCGGCGACCTCAGGGCGGCCCACGGCGATGTCGAAGGGGCGCTCGCCGACTTCGCCTACGTCCTCGACATCGAGCCGCGGTACGTCGACGCGCACGTCAACCTGGCCGGGCTGCTGGTGGAGGAGGGCGACACCCGGCGGGCGGCCGAGGTGGTCGCCGCCGGCCTCGCGGTGGACCCGGCCAACGCCTACCTGCTGTGCCTGCTGGGGCGCCTGGAGGCCGACGCGGGCCGCGCCGACCGCGCCCGCGCCGCGCTGGACGCCGCCGTCGAGGCCGACCCGCGCTGCGCCGAGGCGCTCGCCACCCGCGCGGTCCTGGCCTTCGAGACCGGTGACCTGCCCGGCGCCGTCGAGGACTTCAGCCGTTCGCTGGAGATCGCCCAGGACCCCGTCGTGCTCTTCAACCGCGGCAGCGTCCACGAGGAACTGGGCCGCTGGAAGGAGGCCGCCGCCGACTTCGACCGCGTGGTGGAACTGGACCCGGAGGGGCCGGACGGCTGGCTGCGGCGCGGCGCCTGCCGACTGCGGCTCGGCGACGAACCAGGCGGCCGGGCCGACCTACGGCGCTTCACCACGCTGGCACCGGAGCGAGCCCCCGAGGCGGCGGCGCTCTGCGCCCCGGCGGGCGGCTGACGGGGGGAGCGCCCGCGCCGGAGCCTGTCGGATCCGGCGCGGGCGCGGTATGACGGTGGGAGGGACCGGCGCCGCCTCCTGGCGGCGGACGGACCGGGCGGGGCAGTCCCTGCCAAGGGTGTCGTGCCCCGGGAGGAGTCCCGCGGCCTCGGGGGAGCCATGGAACGAGTCGACCCACCCGGACGGACCGTCACGGTCCGCCGGGCACGACAGGGCGGGCCGCGCGCGGCCTTCCCGGAGCGGGCGCTGCCCGTTTCGATGACCGGCCGGGACCGCGAACTGGCACGCGTCATCGCGGCGTTGACCGGCGGCGGACCGGGCGGTACGCCGTTCGTCGAGGTCACCGGCGACCCGGGAACCGGCAAGAGCCTCCTGCTCGCCGAGGCGTGCGAACGTCTCGCGGCCCGGGGAACGGTCGTCATCCGCTCCGACGGCGCCCGCGTCACCGGCGCCGTGCTGTCCGCGCTGCCCGCCCGCACGGGCTCCGGACAACGGGTCCTGCTCGTCCTGGACGACCTGCACCGCGCCCGCCCCGAGGCGCTGGACGCGTTGCGCCGCGTGCGGTCGGCCGTGCTGTGCGCGTACCGCGTCCGCCAAACGCCGCCGGGCCTGGTGCGGCTGCTGCGTGAACTGCCGGGCGACCGCGAGAGGGTGGGCGTCGACCTCGGCCCGCTCGACGCGGCCGACGCCCGGCGGCTGACGGGCCTGCCGGTGGACGGCGAGGACGCGGACTGGTGCGCCCGGGCCGGCGGGGGAGTGCCGCGCCACGTCATCTGGGTGGCGCGCAGCCCCCGCCTGCCCTCGGCGGCGCGACGCCGTGCGGGAGACGGCTTCACCGACCTCCTACCGCTGCCCGCCCACCCGGTCGTGGACGCCGAACTCGACGCTCTGGAGGGCGTGGTGGGCCGGGTCGCCCGCGCGGCCGCGGTGGTCGGCGACCCCTTCGCGGCCGAACCGACGGCCGCCGTCGCGGGTGTGGACACCGCGACGTTCCTCGCAGCCGCCGACGACCTGGTCCGGCGCGACCTTGTACGGCCCGACCCCGAGGGCTGCGGTCTGCTGCGCTTCCGGCACCCTCTGGTCCGCGCCCGCCTGTACCAGCGGATACCCGTTGCCGACCGCCTCTCGGCCCACCGGCACGCCGCCGCCCTGCTCGCCGGGACCGGTACGCCGGCCGCCCGCGCCCGCCACCTGTCCCGAGGCGCGCCGGCCACCGGTTTCGAGGCCGCGGCGGTGCTGGCGGAGGCGGCGGCCTGCGACCTGGGCCTGCACCCGGCCCGCGCGGTGGTGTGGGCCGGTGAGGCGCTGCGCCGGCTGCCCGCGCGTGCGGCCCGCGACCGGGGCCGGACGCTGGTGCTGCTCGCGGAGGCGCTGGGCACCGACGGGCGGCTGCGCGAGGCGCGGGCCGTGCTGGCGACCGTGGCGGACGACCCCGCGCGACGGGTCGCCGTGGCACGCCTGAGCGCCCGCTACGCACGGCAGTTGGGGCGGCACACGGAGGCGGCCGAGGTGCTGCGCCGGGGCGCGACCGGCACTGAGGGCCCAGGAGCGTGCGACCCTTCGGGCGAGGTGGCCCTGCGGTGGGAGGCGGCGCTCGGCGCGCTGGCCGCGGGGGACACGGCTGCCGCCCGGCGCGCGGCCACGAAGCCGTGGCGATCGTCGTGTCCTTCGGCTCCGGACTCCCGGCTGCGCGGTGCGGTACTGCGGGCGGCGACAGCGGCATTCGATCACGGACCGCCGACCGCCGACCACCAACTGCGCCGCGTCGCCGCAGAGTTCGACGCCCTGCCCGATCCGGCCCTGGTGCCGCTGCTGGACGCCGTGGTCCTCACCGCCGCCGCCCGCCGCGCCGTCGGCCCTGCGGCGGAGGCGTCGCGGCTCGCCGACCGCGCGGTGGGGATCGCTCGCCGCACCGGTCAACGCGGGCTGCTGCCCGAGGCGTTACTGGCGAAGGGCGCCGCACTGCTGGACCTCGGCGCGCTGGAGGCGGCCAGGGCATGTTGCGAGGAGGCGGCCCGGCTGGCCCGGGACACCGGGGCGGTGGAACACACCGGTGGGGCGCTCGCGCTGCTCGCGGAGTACGAACGCCACACCTCGGGGCACGGTCCCGGCGCCGCGTACCAGCAGGCACGGCGTGCGCTGGAGGCACGTCCGGCCTCACGGCTCACCGTCATGGCCCGCGCCAGGCTGTGGTCGGTGTCGCCCGCCGGACGGGCCTGCGGCCTCGTCGCGATCGCGGGTGGCGAGGGCCTGCCGGGGCTCGACCGCTGCGAACATCCGCGCTGGATGCGGGCGTTGGCCGAGGCGGAAGTACGGGCTGGGGACACCGGGGCCGCCCGGGTCTGGGCGCGCCGGGCCGCGGGGGCCGCCGACGACCTCGGCTCGCCGGTGCAGACGGCGCACGCGCTGGCGGCACGGGCCGCCGTCGCGCTGGCCCGCGGCGACTTCCCGGCGGCCGGAGCCGCGGCGCGGTCCGCGGCGGAGGCTTTCGGACGGGCGGGGGCGGCGCTGGAGGAGGGCGCGGCACTGCTTGCGCTGGCCCGCGCGCTCGCGGGGGAGGGGCGGTGGGCGCTGGTGCCGCCGGTGCTGGCGAGGGTCCGCGCGATCGCCGCCGAGTGCGGCTCCCGGGGTCTGCACGGACGCGCGGTGGCGGAGCAGCGCAGGGTGATGTCGCTGGCCGGGCGCGTACCGGAAGCCGTCCGGACGCCCGTCGAATCCTCCGGGGGCGGCCGAAGGGACGCACCGGCGGGCGGTGGGGCGCCGGCCCTGACCCGGCGCGAGTCCCAGATCACCGGACTGGTCGCGAGCGGTCTGCCGAACAGCCAGGTGGCGGCCAGGCTCGGCGTCAACGCCAAGACCGTCGAGGCCCATCTCACACGGATCTACCGGAAGTTGGGCATCACACGGCGATCGTCCCTGGTCTCACTGCTGGCCGCGGGGACACCCGGCAGGGCCGGCCACTAGGAAGCCGCCGTCGCCTCACGTCGTGCGCGGCGGCCCCGCCGCCGTCGTCGTGCCGTCCCCGCGGAACTCGTGCCCGCCCATCGCCACGAGGGCGGAACGGGACGTCACCCCGAGCTTGCGGTACGTCCGGGTCAGATGCGCCTCGACCGCCTTGACGGTCACGTGCAGCCGTTGCGCCACCTGCGCGTTGGTCAGCCCCGACCGCACCAGCGCGACCACGTCGTGCTCGCGCTGCGTCAGGTCCGCCGGACGCTTCCGCTCACCCGGCGGGGTCGCGGCGGCTGACGGGTGGACGTCCGCCGCACCCGACGGGCTCAACTGGCCGTAGCGGTACGCCGCCCGGTCGGCCAGGCCGCGGGCGCCCCCGGCGTCGCCGATGGCCCACGCCCGGGCCAGCTCCGCCCGCGCGGCCCCCGCCCTCCCCGACGCGGCCCGCGCCTCGGCGGCCAGCAACCGGCAGCGCGCCTCCTCCAACGGCTGACCGCAACGCCCGAACGTCGCCGCCGCCCACCGCGCGACGGTCGCCGCGCCGGCCGGATCGCCGGTGCGCAGCAGCAGTTCGGCCCTGGCCGCCAGCGCGTGGCCCCGCTGGGCGGGCAGCGACACGGCGGCCGGGTGCGTCAGCGCCCTCCGTACCAGTGGCTCCGCCTCGTGCGGCCGCCCGAGGACCAGCAGCGCCTCCGCCTGGACCGCGAGCCACATCGGCAGGGCGCACACGTCGACTCCGGGCATCCCCGGTCCGCCACCCGCGTCGTCCAGAACGCGCAACGCCTCCAGCGCGTCGCCCTCCAGCAGCCTGACCCGGGCCAGGATGCGCCGGGCGACGCCCGTCCACCAGCCGCGCCCCCGGCTGCCCAGCCGCACCGCCCGCTCCGCCACCGGAGCGGCACCGGCAGGGCCGTCTCGCCACAGCAGCGCCCCGGCCCGCATCGACAGGGCGAACGCCAGCATCGGATCGCTGCGCAGCAGGCGGCTGCGTTCCTCCGCCTCGTCGGCGGCGCGCAGCGCGGCGCGCACGTCGCCGAGCCGGAGGACGGCGAGAATCTGGCCGATGAGCAGATACGTCGACAAATGGCTCTGCCCGGTGTGCTCCGCGACCCGCAGGCCCCGGGCGAAGTGCTCGCTCGCCCGCGCGGGCTGCTCCAACAGGACCTGTGCCCAGCCGAGTTGACCCAGGCAGTCCAGCAGCGGCGCCAACTCGTCCTCGGAGCGGCCGGACAGCAGCCCGTTGGCCTGCCGCGCCGACTCGAGGGCGTGCGGAACGCTCCCGCGGCACGCCTCGACGAGGGCCCGGGTGCTCAGCGCGAGCAGCCGCGCGTCGTCGGCGACGGACCGGTCGGCGCAGGCCCGCACCGCACGCCGCACGTGATCGACCGCCTGCCGCCGTCCGGCCAGCACCTCGCAGGCCGCCCGCAGGGCCAGCACCGACGGCAGATCGGGACCACCGCGGCGGGACTCCTCGTGCAGTACGGCGGCGCCCTCCTCGTACTTGCCCTGCATGCGGTCGACCAGCGACAGCAGCCGCAACGCCGCCGCCCGGTGCGGTGAGTTTGGCGGCAGTGCCGCCAGCAGGTCGTGCAGGATGCGCCGCCCACGTTGGAGATCACCGGCCGCCGCGCAGGCGTGGGCCAGCAGCAGCGACAGTTGCCGCCGCGCCCCGGACTCCCCCTCGGGCAGCAGGGGCAGCGCGCGCCCGAGCCAGTGCGCCGCCGACGCCGGAACGCTGCTCAGCACCGAACGGGCGGCCCGCACCAGCACGTCGGCCGCCTCCCGGTCACCGGGCGCGGCACTGCGTGCGACGTGCGGGGCGAGCGCGGTCGCGGGCGCCCCGCGTTCCGCCAGCGCGGCGGCGACCCGCCGATGGGTGGCCAGCCGCCAGCCGGGGCCCGCGTCCTGGTAGACGGCGTGGCGCAGCACGGGGTGCCGGAAGCAGAGCAGCCGGCCGCCGGAGGGCTCGGGGCGCACCAGGTCGCGGTCGCACAGCCCGTCCAGCAGCGCCGGCGCGTCGGGTGCCTCGGCGCGGGCGAGGCCGCTCACGAACCGCGGGTCGAAGGGGTCCCCGACGAGGGCCGCCGTGCGCAGCACCGCCAGCGGCGCCGGATCGAGGGCCCGCACCTCCGCGAGCAGCACCTGCGCGACCGCGTCGGCCACGTCACCCGGCGGGCCGTTCGGGTCGCCGTGTCCGTCCGCGGCCCGCAGCCCTTCGGGTCCCGCGGTCATCAGGGCGCGGGCGTACAGCGGATTGCCCTCGCAGCGGGCGTACAGCCCCGGCGGACAGAAGGCGCCAAGGGCGCGGGCCAGCGCGGCCACGTCCTCCTCCGACAGCGGCCGGGGCACGATGCGCTCCCGGTGGAAGGCGGCGGCGTCGGCCAGCGCCTCCGCCAGCAACTCGCCCGTCTGGCGCGGCCGGTGGGCCACCGCGATCATCAACGGGCGCTCGGGCGTACCGCGCAGGATGTGGCGCAGCAGTTCCAGTGAGCCGTTGTCCGCCCAGTGCAGGTCGTCTAGGACGACGACCACCGGGCCGCCGCCCCCGAGCCCGGCGAGCCGGTCCGCCATCTCCCGGTGGAAGCGGCCGCGTTCGAGCCCGGGAAGCGAGCCCGAGGTCGGTCCGGGAGGTCCGGGGAGTCCGGACGGCCCTGTCGGCCCGGTGTCGAGGAATCCGGCGAACGCCGAGAAGGGCCGGTCCCGTTCGTACTCGCTGCACCGCCCGGCCATCACGGTGGCCCCGCCGCTCCGGGCGATCCTGGCGAGTTCGTCCAGCAGCCGGGTCTTGCCCATCCCGGGCTCACCGGTGATCTCCACCAAAACCGGCCGCCCGTCGGCCAGGCAGGAGAACGCCCGCTGCAACCGGCGCAGTTCGCTCCCGCGCCCGACCAGACCACGTGCGTCCGCCGTATGTCTTCGGCCACTCATTTCCGACCCCCCGAAGGCCGCCTACCACCGCGTGAGCCGAGGCTAGTGCGCGGGGTGGGGCGTGCTCCGGTGCTGTGCGCGGAATGACCGGAACTCTTCCCTGTCGCTCCGCCGCCGGGACCGACCTGAGGCCGACCCCGGTACGGCGCGGTCACCGTGGGCGCGCGTGTCACGCACCCACGGTGACGGCGCGTCAGGAACGCGGCTTGGTCAGCGAGAGCGCGGTGACCGACAGCCGGCCGTCACCGACCGGTTCGCTGAACGCCACGGTCTTGTACGTGCGGGCGTTGGGCGGCGTGACGATCAGGTAGCTGGAGTGCGTGATCCGCGGGTACGCGGTGGCCCACGACACATCGGCCCAGGCGTCGGCGCCCGGCTTGAGGGTGAGGGTGCTCACGCCGGGCGTCGGGTCGAAGTACGTCGAGCCCCACGTGACGCTGGACTTCAGCGTCTTGTGGGCGGAGTCCTGGAGTCCGAGGCCCGGGTAGCCGCGCAGCAGGCAGGTGTGGCCGCTGGTGTTGGTGAAGCGCAGGAACGCGCCATCGTGGCTCATCCCGGCCTGCCCCGGTGCGGTCTGCACGGTGACGCGCAGCCCGCTGGTGTCGCAGCGCGGAGCCGACGTCGACTGCTGGGGCGTGGCGGCCTGGGCGGAGGTGGCGCCCAGGCCCACGGTTGCTGCGGCGGTTATGGCGGCCAAGGCCAGTATGCGACGCATGTGGTGTCCTTACCTGAGGAGTGGTCGTGGGTGAACCGGATCCCCGTTCGCCCGAATGCGGGCGAGTCACCCGCAGACAGGATGGACGGCCTTTGTGACCGGACCGCAACGATCCCGCCCCGTCCTGGTAACCGGCGATCCCGTCACCGGGACGTGACTTCGCCTCCAGCGTGCGACGGATCAGCTCAGCCAGGAAGCGGTGAGCTGCTGGACGCGGGAGCCGTCGAGGTCCGCCAGCTTGGTGGCGACGAAGTCGCGGGCCTCACCGGAGGTCTGCGCCCGGAACGGCGGGCGCTCGGCGGTGAGTGCCTCGACGACAGTCGCCGCGACGTCCACCGCGGTCTGCGCGCCCTCGAAGGTCGCCATGACGTGGTCGACGTAGCCCTTGAGCGGCGCCGCGTACGGACCGGCCGCCTCCAGCAGGGCGGGCACGTCGAGGTCCAGGTTGGCGACGAACTCCGTTGCCACAGGGCCCGGTTCGACCACCGTGACGCCCACTCCCACGGCCGCCGCCACCGGAGCCAGGGACTCCATGAAGCCCTCGGCGGCGAACTTGGCCGCACAGTAGGCCTCGTTGAACGGCTGGCCGACGACCCCGCCCACACTGGTGACGGTGATGATCCGGCCTCCGGTGGCGCGCAGCAGCGGCATGGCCGCGCCGGTCACCTCCACGACACCGAAGAAGTTGACCTCCATCGCGGTACGGAACAGCTCGGTGCCGACGCGTTCGACCGTGCCGACCGCTCCGACGCCGGCGTTGTTGACGACCGCGTCCAGGTGTCCGTGCTCGGAGGCCACCTCGTCCAGGCAGGCCGTGATCGAGGCGCGGTCGGTCACGTCGAGCCGCTTGACGTGCACGCGCTCCGCGACGCCCGCGGCGGTCGCGGCCTCGCGCAGCGCGCCGGACCGGGCCGGGTCGCGCAGGGTGGCGACGACCGTCCAGCCGGCCTGCGCGGCGGCCACCGCGGTGGCCAGACCGATGCCGGTGGAGGTGCCGGTGATCAGGACGACCTTGGGGGCCGGGGAGGTGGAAGAAGGCATGGCGTTGCCCTTTCTGATGAGGGGAGCCAGGGGTGTGGAGAAGGGCTTCATATCTGTGCGTGCACACACACTCTACGGGTTCCGTGCGTGCGCACGCAACCCGCTACAGTGGACGCCATGGCACGCACCGACCTCACCCTGGGGGAGCTCACCGCCCGCGACCACGCCTTCTACGGGCTGGTGTGGGCCAGTACGACTCTTACGGCGCGCGTGGACCGCGTCCTGGCGCGTGCCCACGACCTGCCCCTGTCGTGGTTCGAGGTCATGCTCTGGCTCAGCGTCCAGGCCGAGCCGGTCGCCGCCTCCGATCTGGGGGAGAAGACCCTGCTCAGCCGCAGCCAGGTCTCCCGGGTCGTCGACGCCCTCCAGGCGCGCGGTCTGGTGGAGCGCGTGCCCTCGCGGACCGACGCGCGCTCGGTGCGGATCGGGCTGACGCAGGCCGGGCGCAGGGCGTTCGCCGAGGCCGACGCGACCCGGCGCGAGGCGCTGGCGGAGGTCTTCGACGACCGCCTCGACGAGGCCGACATCCAGGCCCTGGGAAGGGTGTGGAACAAGCTCAAGACGCCCCCGCCGCCCGGCGAGCCCACCTGCGGGTCCCCCTCCGCGCCCTGAGGACTGCGCAGCGCGATCGCGATGCCCTTGGCAGCCCTTGCCCCCTCTCTCCTTCCACCTCCACGGACGTGACGCATGGCCCCCGCTTCCCCGACCTGCTGGGCGGACCTGGCCGCGCGCCGGGAAGGAGTCGACTTCCGCAGGCTGTGGCGCAGCGCGCCGGGCTCCACCCTGCTGCATCTGGCGATACACGGGGGCGGCATCGAACCGGGCACCACGGAACTCGCCGACGCCGCCGCCGGATCCGCCGACCACTTCTACTCGCTGGAAGCCCTGCGCAGCAGCGGAAACGCCGCGCTGCACCTGACCTCGACGCGCTTCGACGAGCCGAAGGCGCTGGCCATGGTCCGCGAAGCCGACCACGTCATCTCCTGGCACGGCGCCGGCGGCGAGACGCCTGTCACCTACCTCGGCGGCCGTGACGAGCGCCTGCGTGACGCGATAGGTGACGCGCTGGCGGCGGCGGGTTTCGCCGTCGAGCCCGCTGGGGCCGACATCGACGCGAGCAGCCCGCGCAACATCTGCAACCGCAACACCCGCGGTGCCGGCGTCCAGTTGGAGATCAGTACGGCGCAGCGCAAGGCGTTCTTCGCGCGCGGCGACCTCGCGCGCCCCAACAGGGCCAGGAGAACGGCGGAGTTCAGCGCCTACGTGATGGCGGTGACGAACGCGGCGGCACACACCGGGAGTTGACGGGCTGTCGGCTTTCCGGGCCGACAGACACGCCCACGGCGGAACGCGCGATGCGGCCGTCCCGGCACCGCGACGCGGCCGTCCCGGCCCTCAGGGCTGCGCCGTGGACCAGGCCTCCAGGTCGACCGCGCCCTCCCACAGGGCCAGCCCCACGCCGAGCACGCAACCCACCACGACGCCCACACCGTGGTTGTTGGTGATCGCGCACAGCACGATCCCGGCGAGCGGCACCAGCAGTGCCAGCTTGCGCAGCGCCGGGTCGGGCCCGCGCAGGGCGTAGACGACGGCCAGGGCGCCGACCAGGCCGCAGATGGCCACCGAGTTGCCCGCGCCGTGCTTGCTCCAGCTCGCCAGGCTCACGGCCTGCGCGGCGATCCCGCTCACCAGGTAGACGACGAGCATGCGCACCGGCCCGAACAACCGCTCGGCCACCGGGGCCACCGCGATCAGCGCGGCCAGGTTGAACAGGATCTGGATCCATCCCGACGATTCCACCAGCAAGGCGGACGGCGCCCGCCACCACGGCCCGTCGGGGACCCGCTCCAGGTGGTGCAGGACGGCGGGCGCGATGGTCTGCACGACGGCCATCGCCGTCATGAGGGCCACCAGGACCGAGGCGACGACCGGCAGCGGGCGCTGCCAGATCCGGCGGACCAGTTGAGGACCGGCGACCTGCTCGGCGGGGGCCGTCGCCGCCACCAGGACGCGCATGCCAGGGACGACGACGGCCGCGGCGCAGGCGTAGAGAAGCACAGTTCCCGTACTCATGCTCATGCTCCCAGCCTGCCAGAAGCGGTGACCCCCACCACAGACTTCACTGAACGCGGCGCGCCTGCAACCGTATTGCGGCGGGCGGCGGCTCGGGATGCGGGAAGGCCCGGCTTCCCGTTCGCTCAGAGCCCGACGTCGCGCATGCTGAGGTCCGCGAGCGACTCGCGCCGCACCAGCAGCCGGGTACGACCGTCGCGGATGGCGACCACGGGCGGCCGGCCGACGAGGTTGTAGGCCGATGCCATCGACAGGTGGTAGGCGCCGGCCGCAGGTACCGCCATCAGGTCGCCGGGACGGGTGTCGGCGGGAAGCCTGACGTCGTCCGCGATCACGTCGCCCGCCTCGCAGTGCCGGCCCACCACGGTCGCCGTCATCGTCCGGCCGCCGCGGGGGCGCCCGACCAGCCGGGGCGCGTACCTGACCCCGTACAGCGCGGGCCTGGGGTTGTCGCTCATCCCGCCGTCGACCGCCACGAAGACCCGCTTGCCGCTGTGCTTGACCGCCAGCACACGATACAGCGCCACCCCCGCCGGACCCGCGATCGCGCGGCCGGGCTCCACCGTCAGACGTGGCACGGGCAGACCGGCGGCGGCGCAGCCGCGGTGCACCTCCGCACTCAGACGGGACGCCAACACCGCCACGTCGAGCGGCCGTTCATCTGGCCGGTAGGCGATGGAATGGCCGCCGCCGAGGTCCAGCTCGGGCAAAATCACCCCGTGCTGCTCCCTGATGCGGGCCAGCAGCCCCACCACCCGGCGGGCGGCCAGCAGGTACGGCTTGACCGCGTCGATCTGCGAGCCCAGGTGGCAGTGGAGACCGGTCAGGAGCAGCCGGGGCTGGCCCAGGATGCGGGCCGCGGCGTGCGACGCGGCGCCGTCCGCGATGGGCACGCCGAACTTCTGGTCGGCGGTGCCGGTGCGGACCGCGGCATGTCCGCCGGCCGCGATCCCCGGCGTGACGCGCAGCAGCACCTTCTGGCGACTGCCCTGCGGTACTTCGGCGGCCAGCCGGGCGATCTCGCTCGTGCTGTCCACGACGATCCGGCCGACCCCGAGCCGTAGCGCGGCGCGCAGGTCACCGGGGCTCTTGGCGTTGCCGTGCATGATGACGCGCTCGGGCGGGAAGCCGCTGGTGACGGCGAGTTCGAGCTCTCCGGCCGAGCACACGTCCAGCGACAGCCCCTCCTCGTCGATCCAGCGCACCATCGCCCGGCACAGGAACGCCTTCGCCGCGTAGGCGACCTCCGCGCCCCGGAACACCGCGCGGTAGCGCCGGCAGCGGGCCCGTACCTCGGACTCGTCCAGGACGTAGGCGGGCGTGCCGAACTGCTCGGCGATCTCGGCGAGCTGGACGCCGCCCACGCTGAGGCCGCCGTGCGGTGCCGAACGGGCGGAGGCCGGCCAGAGGTCCAACTCGTCGTCCTCCAAGCGCTCTTCGGTGCGGCCCTCCACCAACTGAACACGCATCGCCAGTCCCTCCTCAGCCGATCCACAACGCGACGGCGTCGATCAGCGCCGCGGCCCCGGTGACACGGATGACACCGACCATGCGGGGATCCCAGTCCCGCCAGAAGGAGTGCGCGGCGGCGGTCGGCGGCGCCGAGAGCCGGGGGTCGACGACGACCTGCGTCACGCCGAGCGGCTCGGCCAGGGCGCGCAGCGCGGGCTCGGCGAGGGTGACGTACGCCTGCCCGGAGCCGAGAGTGCCGGCGAGCCTCCCGCGCGTGGTGAAGCCGACCGCGGTACGGCGGCCCAGCGGCGTGCGGAACAGACGGGCGGCGCAGCCGGCGGGCCCCGGCCGGACGGGCACGTACAGCCGCCCGGCCGGGACGCGTTCGGAAGGCTCCGGGTCGTCGCCGCACAGATGCTCGGTCATGGGCTTTCTCCTCGCGGAAGGTGGTGTGCGCGGGCCGTGACGGTGTGCCCCGGCCACACCACTGACGCTATTCCCGCTGGTCCGCACGGTGCCGCGCCCTCTGACGCGACGTTGACGCCACGCGGCACGGCTTTGACGCGACGGAGACGGCAGGGAGCAGGCCGCGTCGCGGCACTCCGACCGCCCAGTGTCCAGCCTCCTCACCGTGTGACGTGTCGTCACCGTGGAGTGTCCGTAACGCCGGTCCATGGGGGTCTATGTCCTATTCTCGCCCGTGTGTCGGTGAGCGAGGGCAGTGGGCGCGGCGGAGTCGGCCGCGATGGCGGCGGCCTCGGGGAGCATGGGCGCGGTCCCGGTGACGGCGGCGGGGCCGACCGGGCCGTGCCCGCGGACCGCCGCCTCGCGGGTCACCGGGCCACCTCCATCGAGCTGCTCTTCGACCTGGTCTTCGTCTTCGCGTTCTCGCAGATCTCGTCATTCCTGGTCCACCACCAGAGCACGGCCCAACTCGGTCAGGGCCTGGTCGTCCTCACGCTGCTGTGGTGGGTGTGGGCCGCCTACGCCGTGCTGGGCAACCAGGCGCGGGGCGACACCGCCGTGGTCAAGATGGGCTTCACCGCCGGAATGGCGGCGATGTTCATCACGGCGCTGGCCATCCGCGAAGCGTGGAGCGACGCTCCGGGAGGCCTGTACGCGCCGCTGGTGTTCGTGTACGGCATCATCGCCAACCGCGTCGTCTACTGCCTGCTCGCGTTCCACATCGCCGAGGACGACCCCCAACTCCTGTCCTACGTAAGGCGATCCGCGGTACGCATGGCCGCCACCAGCGCTGCCCTGCTGGTCGGCGCGGAGCTGGCGGGCACCTCGCAACTCGTGCTGTGGACGCTGGCCGCCGCGGCGGACTGGCTGATGCCACGGCTCGTCGCGGCGGACCGCGGCTGGCCGGTGCCGAACGCCGCGCACTTCACGGAACGGCACGGGCTGATCCTCATCATCGCCATCGGGGAGCTGCTGATCTCGGTGGGCGACGGTGTCTCGGTGAACCAGGCGGGCCGGCACATCGCGCTCAGCCTGCCCGTGATCGAGACCGGCCTGTACTGCATCGTGCTGGCGGTGTGCCTGTGGTGGCTCTACTTCGACTTCGTCGGACCACCGGCCGCCGCGCGGCTGCGGGTGCTGCACGGCGTCGACCGCACCCGCTTCGCCCGCAGGGCCTACGGGCTGCTCCACTTCCTCCTGATCGCCGGAGTGGTCTACATCGCCCGCGGCCTGGAGCAGGTCATCGACGTGCTGCAGCACACCCCCGACCACCCCGACCTGCACGCACCGCTGCCGTGGAGCGCCCTGATCGCGCTGTACGGGGGCGTGTGCGCGTACCTGGCGGCGGGGCCCGCGATCCAGTGGCTGAGCACCCGTGCGCCCTCCGCACTCCAACTGGCGGCAGCCGTGCTGTGCCTGGCGTTCCTGCCGGTGGCCCACGAGGTGAGCGCGCTCGCGGCGCTGGCCTTCGTGGCGGGCCTGCTGGTCGTCCTGGTCAGCACGGAGGGCCTGCGCCAGGCGCGCGCGGGTCTCCCGTGGTGGTGACGGCGCCGCGTCGACGGCGTGACGGCCCGAACTCGTCCGCGTTGAGCCGGCGCTTCCTCCTGCGCGACAGCGGGGCAGCCGACCAGAGGCGATCGCAGGGCCAAGCAGCCTCAACGATGCCTTGGCCCAACCGGGTTGGGCGACTGGCCGGGCGGTCTGTGCCGACAAGACGGACCGCCCGGCCGCGCCCTCGCGGGGTCCGAGCCCAGGCCCCACGAGTCACAAGGCCGTCGGCGTACGGGACGGCCCGACCCTCTCAGGACACGGTACGCGCGCCCTGTCAGGACACGGTACGCGCGGCCGCCTCGTCCCGGCGCCGCAGCTCCTTCTTGTCCGGCTTGCCCGCGTCCGTGAGCGGAAGGGCGTCCAGGAAGGTCACCCGGGCCGGTTCGTACATCGCGCCGCGCTCGGCACGTACCCACGCCCGCAGACCCTCGGCGTCGAGCTCCGTGCCCGGCACGCGGACCACGGCGGCGTGCACCCGTTCCATGTGATCGGCGTCCCGGACCCCGAAGACGGCGCTCTGCCGCACCTGCGGATGAGCGTTGATCAGGTCCTCCAACTCCGTGGTGTACACGTGCCCGCCGACCACCACGATCATGTCCTTGAGCCGGTCGACGATCGTCAGGTAGCCCTCGTCGTCCAGGTAGCCGACGTCCCCCGTGTGAAGCCAGCCGTCCCGCAGCACCTCGGCGGTCAGCTCGGGCTGCTTCCAGTAACCGGCCATGATCTGCGACGAACGCACACAGATCTCGCCGTGCTCACCGGTCGGCAGGTCGCGTCCGGACGGGTCGCGGACGGCCACCTCCACGCCCTCCAGCACCCGCCCGGCGGAACGCAACCGCTCCGGGCGGTCCGGGTCGTGCTCGTCGGCGGGCAGCACGCTGATGCCACCAGCCTCGTTCTGCCCGTAGAACTGCGTCAGCACCGGCCCGAACCTGCGCACCGCGTCGGCGATCCGGGTGGGTGACGCCTGGCAGCCGCCGTACACCACGCTGACGAGGCTGGAGGTGTCGGTGGTCGCCGCGTCCGGGTGGTCCATCAACTGGTAGAGCAGCGGCGGCAGGAGGAAGAGGTGGGTGATGCGCTCGCGCTCGATCGTCGCCAGCGCCGAGGCGGCGTCGAAGTCCTCCAGCAACACCACGACGCCACCGGACTGCAACGTGGTGTCGGCGAGGAAGCCCGCCGCGTGGGCGAGCGTGGTGCACACCAGCTGCCGGTGCCGCCCCTCACGGGTCTCACCGAGCCGGCCGCGCCAGGCGCCCATGTGCGCGAAGGTGGTGCAGATGCCCTTGGGGTGGCCGGTGGTGCCGCCGGTGTGGCGGATGATGCAGATGTCGTCCGGCTCGGCGATCCCGGTCAGCGGTTCCGCGGACTCCTGCGAGGCCAGCTCCAGCAGATCCGTCCCGTTCTTCGCGGTCCCGAGCACGAGGACGTCGGCGACCGGCGCCTGCTCCGTCACCTCGGCCGCGCGCTCCGCGTACCGCGGGTCGACGATCAGCGCGCGCGTCTCCACGTCACGCACGATGGCCGCCTGGACCTCCGCCGACAGCTTGTTGTAAAGGTGGTTGACCCGGCACCCCACGAGGTTCGCCGCGTAGCGGGCAGCGATGGTCTCCGGAAGGTTCCCGCACAGCAGCGTCACGGTGTGACCGCGCCCGAGGCCCCTGCCCCGCAGCGCACGCGCCATCCGGTGGACCAGATCACGGAACTCGCCCGCGGTGATCCGCCGCCCTTCGTGGACCAGCGCCTCCCGCCCCGGTTCCGCCTCCAGGGCGTCGAGAGTCTCCTCCACGTAGGTGCGGAAATCGTCGGCGTCGTCGGACATCGGGGGCTCCTGCCTCGGTCGATAGATTGCCTCGGGCAATCGAACACGATGCCTGTGGCCGCTCTGTGACGACAAATCGCTTCGTCGTCACCCGGGGGCGGGGGAAAAGATCAAGCCAGCCGTTCCGGCCGACGGGAATGATGTACAGGCCAACTATGGCGCCGGTCCATCCGCCCCGGGGTGTCCAGGACGCGGCTCAGGGCCCCACGGAAACTGTCCGGTTCCGGGTTCGAACGCAGGTCATCCGGCCGAGCGGCCTGTTTCAGCACGTACGGATCAGCGCGCACGGTCCGCGCGTACGAGGACGTGTGACCGCGGGCTGTCGCACCGAGCCGGAGGGCGGGTTCGGCCGGGTGGTGCCGTGAAGACGTCGGATCGCCGCGGCCCGGCCGGACGCGCGGCGGACGCACCGCCGTTGCCGATACGGTGGACGTCGCGCGGGAAGCGGTGGGCGGGCCCGCGGCCGACGGACCGGTTCGAGGAGTGGGGGCGGCACATGGTGGACCCTGCATCGCTGACGGCGATCACCACGGTGCTCGGGGCAGTGGGCGGCGGCCTGGCCAACGAGGCCGGCAAGGCCGCATGGGAGTCCGCGGGCGTCCTGATCCGCCGCATCGCGGGCCGCGAGGTGCAGGCACCCACCGACGCCGATCAGCGTGCGGCCGTCGCGCGCGTCGTCCTCGACGGCATCCGCCGCGAACCCACGCTCGCCGCAGCCTGGGCGGTCTTCGCCGGCGGCGTCCCCCGCAGCAGCCCCGGCGCGGGCGTCCCCCAACTGCTGCCGTTCGCCGACCGGTTCTTCACCGACCGCAAGCATCCCCTCAAGACGCTGGACCAGGAGTACGACCGCGCGTTCGACGGCACACCGCGCGCCGTCCTGCTGCACGGTCCCTCGGGCATCGGCACCAGCGCGCTCGCCGTCCAGTGGGGTTGGCGGGAGCCGAGCCGCTTCCCCGACGGCAGACTGTACGCGGACCTGCGCGGCACCTCACCGGACACCACCCGGGACGCGGCCTCCGTGCTCGCCCACTTCCTGCGCAAGCTGGGCGTCGCCGACGCCGAGATCCCACCGGCGACGGCCGACCGCGCCGAGCGGTTCCGCGCGGAAGTCGCGAGCAGGCGGCTGCTGGTCGTCCTGGACCACGCCCACTCCGCGGCGCAGGTCAAGCCCCTCCTGACCGCCGCGCCGGGCGTGTTCACCGTGGTGGTGGCCCGCAGACCGCTGGCCGGACTGGACCTGGCCGCCGTGCCGCTCGGCCCGCTGACCGAACGCGACGCGCTGCGCCTGCTGACCGGCGTCGCCGGCAAGCCCGCCGTCACGGCCGCCCGCGCCGTGCTGCCCTCGGCGCTCGCCCGCTGCGCCGGTTCGCCCTTCGCGCTGCGAGCGTTGGCACCCCGGCTGGCCGAACTGCCCCCGGCAGCGCAGCAGTTCGGGACTGCGGGGGAGGGTGACACGGACGACGCCGACCGCGATCCGGTACGGGCCGCCGTTCACGACGTCTACCGCGGCCTGCCGCCCGCGAGCGCCCGCGCCTACCGGCTGCTCGCGGGGCGGCCGTGGCCGTGGATCACCGCGGGGCCGGCGGGTGCCGCGCTGAACGTCCCGCAGACCGAAGCCGCCGACTTCCTGTCCCAACTCGCCGGCCACCGGCTGCTGGACACCACCGACGGCGTCCGCTACGCCTACCGGCCCAGCGTGCGACGGCACGCCGAAGGGCTCGCACTGCGCGAGGAAGGCGTCGCGGCTTGCGCGGGAGCCGTGCGCAGGATGACGAAGTGGCTGCTGGAGTTCGCCGTCACCGCGGACCGCGCCGCCCACCCCGACCGCTGGTGGCTGGGACCGCTCTACACCATCCTGCCGCCGGGACCGTATGGCGAAGACCAGAGCGCCGCGCTCACGGACCTGGTCGAGGTGCTCGACGTCCTGGTCGAAGCGGTGCGGGCCGCGGAGGAGTTGGAGGACCCGGCCACCGCCTGGCAGTTGTGCGAAGCGATGTGGGCCGCCCAGTTGCGAGCCGGCCGCCACGACCAGGTCCTGCCCGCCCTTCGCGTCGGGGTCCGGGCCGCCGACGGCCTGGACCCGGACTCCCGGGTCGCCGGACGCCTGCACACCCAGCTGGCCCTGGCGCTGATGGAACGCCAGGAGTACGACGCGGCAGCCGGTGAACTGCGCACCGCGGCCCGGGCGGAGAGCGCCGCGGGCCACCTGCGCGGCCGGGCGACGGCGCTGGAAACCCTCGGCCTGCTGCGGTTACGGCAGTGGCGCCACGAGGACGCCCTCGGCCTGTTCGAGGAGGCGGCCGCCACCCTCGACGGCGTCGGCCCTGACGACGAGGGGCACGCGGACCTGCCCCGGGCCTGCGCCCTGCTGCGACGCCACCGGGGCCGCGCCCTGCGCGGTCTCGGCCGCCGCCAGGAAGCACGCGATCTGGGCCGCGAAGCGCTGGAGTACTTCCGGGGCGACGGCCGAGACCCGTACAACGCCGGACGGACGCTGACCGACCTCGCCGAGATCGAGATCGACGCCGAGGACTACCGGGCGGCCGTCCCCCTCCTCGACGAGGCGATCGCCGCCCTCGCCGCGCAACGCGCCGACTACCACGTCGACCGGCTCAGGGCGCAGCGCGCGGCATGCGTCAGCGCGGGAGGCTGACCGACACGGTGTGCGCGGCCGGGCCCGTCACGACGACGAGCCCGTCCGCCGCCAGGTCCCGCACCGTACGGCCCTCGGACAGGCTGCCGTGCAGCGCGCAGACCCACGCGGCGGGATCGGCGGCGCCCGGCGCCCCGGTGAGCCAGAGTGTCGCACCGTCCCGGGTCCGCACCACGCACTCGGCGGGACCGGTCAGGTACGCCGCGACCGAGCAGTGCGGAAACCGCGTGAGCGTCCGCGCCGCCCACGCCTCCGGCCTTCCCAACCGGGGGTCGTCGCGGTCGCCGTGACGCCAGATCACGTCCGCGTGGGAAAGCACCCCGGGATCGAGTGCGTCCTCGTGGACCGCCGTGTGAACGTACCCGCCGGCGCCGTCGGGCTCGTGGCGCGGATCGGCGTACCGGGTCACCACGACCTCGTTCGTCGCCGCCACCCGCGTGACCACCCGCACCGGCGCCGTGCACACCCGCGGCTCGTACGGTGGCAACGGCAGCGGGTCCAGCACCGCCGGGCCGGCGGGTTCGTCGATGCCGATCAGCGCGTAGAAGGCGCGGCGCAGCAGCGCCGCCGACCCACCCGGCGCCGACGTGGTGAACTCGGCCGGCCAACGCGGTGGCGTGTGGGAGGCGAGCAGCGCGGACACCTGCTTCTCCAGGGGCCCGTACGGGTCGAGTCGCGGCGCCTGGCGCACGAACGCGGCCACGGGGGAGCCCTCGTCGAGCGCGTCGTGTGAGGTGGTCCCGACCAGCACGGGCGTGCCGAGTGCGGCCGCGTAGTACGAGACGCTGCCGAAGTCGCCGATCACCACGTCGGCCGCGATCAGGGCCTGCCGCCAGCCTTCGATCGGGTCCACCAGCGCCAGTCCGGCGCGCCGCGCCCGGTCCGTCCAGGCGCGGACCTGGCCCGGGCCGTGTCCCTGCCAGATGTTGGGGTGCAGGACGGCGGCCAACCGGTATTCGTCCAACGGGAGTTCGGAGACCAGGCGGGGAAGGAGTACCGGCAGCAGGTCCTCGGCGCCACCGTCGCCGAAGAGCGATTCGGGATTCCAGGTCGAGTTCAGCACCACCAGGCGCTGGCCGTCGTGGACCCCGAGTGCCCGGCGGAAGCGGTCGCGGTGGCAACGCGCGGCCAGCATGCGGTCGTAGCACGGGTCCCCGGCGAGCAGGGCCGCCGGAGCCGCCTCGGGGCAGGCCGCGCGCAGGCGGTCCAGTTGCTCCGGATGGGAGAGGACGAACGCGTCCGCCACGGGGACGCCTTCGGGGGTGAGCACCCAGTCAGGCGAAAGCCCGAAGACCGGCGTTCCGGCGTTCCGGCGTTCCGGCGTTCCGGCGTTCCGGCGTTCCGGCGTTCCGGCGTTCCGGCGTTCCGGCGTTCCGGCGTTCCGGCGTTCCGGCGGCGCCAGCCTTTTATTGTATCCGATCCCATGCGAAAGCACCGCCAACTTGCCCCGCAAAGCGTGGAGTTGACCCCCGAGGCTCGCCGAGATCGCCAGATCGACCGGTGTGTCGAGCGCCTGCTCCCACGGAAGGACCGGTACCCCCACGGCGGCCAGCAACTCGCCGACACCGCCCTGGAAGGGCGAGGACCCCGTGCACGTGGCGAGCAGCTGAATGCGGAAGTCGTCCCGGAACAACGGCAGTACGTCCAGCAGGCGCGTCGCCGACGTGACGTTGTGCACCACGAGGAGAACGCGTCGGCACAGGCCCCGCGTGGCCCACCGCGCCGCCTCGTCCCCGACCGGCACCCGGAGCCACCCGAACCCCGCTCGGGTCACGGACCCCTCCTCGTGCCGGCCGACTCATCGCGCGTTCGGCCGATCACCCTAGCGCACCACGAGGTGACGGCCGGGGCAGCGGCTACCAGGCCACCGGCAGCCCGCCGGGAGGGTGCCGCGCCCAGCCACCTAGGGTGGGGACATGGCCGACACGCACACGTACGACGTCGCGATCGAGTGGACCGGCAACCTCGGCCCGGGCACGGCCGGCTACCGCGCCTACGGTCGTGACCACGAGATCCTCGCCGCCGGGAAGTCCCCGATCGCCGCCTCCGCCGACCCTGCCTTCCGCGGCGACCCCGCGCGCTGGAACCCCGAGGAACTGCTTGTCGCCTCGGTCGCCCAGTGCCACATGCTCTGGTACCTCCACCTGTGCGCCACCGGGGGCGTGGTCGTCGTCGACTACGAGGACCACGCCCGCGGTGTGATGACGATGGACGACTCCGGGGGCGGCGGCCGCATCACGGAGGTCGTCCTGCGCCCCGAGGTCACGGTGGCGGACCCGGTCATGACGGACAAGGCGCAGGCTCTGCACGGGGAGGTGCACGCGGTGTGCTTCATCGCCCGCTCGGTCGCCTTCCCCATCCGCCACGAGCCGTCCGTCCACGCCCTGAACGCCGAGGACGCCTGAGCGACACGCCTGGGGTCCTGACGTGCGGGCAGGCCGCGCGGCGCACGGTGGCGGCGTGGTGTGCGACGTCGGGCGAGCAACTGGCTCAGGTGGTGGCGAGCAGGAAGTCCTCACCGCTGGACGGGCGGAGGCCGTCGGTCCGGTCGGCGAAGTAGCGCTCGGCGAGCGAGGCGCCCGGTACGTGCCGGGCGTCCTCGAAGCCGGCCTCACGCGCCAGGGCCAGCATCTCCCGCGGTGTGTAGAAGCTGATGAACGGTGTTCCGGACGCTCGTGCGCCTTCCTCGCTCGTCCGCAGTCCGCGTCGGTCGGCGCTGTCCACCAGCTCGGTCGGCAGAAGGAAGGTCATGGCGAGCGTCGAGCCGGGGGCCAGCCCCGCGCTCCGGCGCAGCGTGGCGGAGGTGGCCTCCTTGGTGAGGTACATGGTGACGCCGGTGGACGCGATGACCGCCGGGCGGCCGGGATCGAATCCGGCGGCGACCAGCTTCTCCAGCCAGTCCTGGCCGGCTTCGAAGTCGACCGGCACCAGACGCAGCCGGTCGGGGACGCCGTAGCCGAGCTCGACCAGGCGGCGCCGCTTCCACGCCTGGGTGCCGGGCTGGTCGACCTCGAAGACCCGTAGAAGTGAGGCGAGTTCGGGCTCGCGCTGGGCGAAGGTGTCCAGCCCCGCCCCCACGATGACGTACTGGTCCACGCCCTGCCCGGCCTGCTCGGCGACCAGGTCCTCGACGAAGCGGGCGCGCGCGACGATGGCGGCCCTGAACCCTCTGGTGGCTCCCGGGGCCATGTCCGGGCGGTCGCGCCACCCCTCGCCCGGGTCCGCCAGCCGCAGGCCGACCTCGTCCACGATCACGTACGGGGGCGGGTCGACCTGGAGGTGCATCGCCCGCCAGAGGGCGGTGCGCACCGCGGTGTTGTCCGGTGGTTCCAACTGCTCGTGTGTCATGGTGTCCCCGTTCGCCGAGGTCAGCTCTCGGCGGGAGCCTGGAGGGTCCACAGGCGCCCGTCGGGGTCGCGGACGGTCATCTCCCTGGTCCCGTAATGGGTGTCCTCGAACGGCGTGACCACCTCGACGACAGGGTCGGGACGGAACGCGTCCGTCTCCGGCGCCTTGAGCACGATCCGCGTCTGCGGCTCCTGGTCTTTCGGGACCTCGGCGATGAACACGTACGGACCGTCGCCGTTGCGCAGCTGACCGGAGTCGTGGTCCGTCGCGAACTCCAGCTCGTAGCCCAGTTCCTGGAAGAACTTCGCTGCCTTGCCCCAGTTGTGCGTGGTCAGGAAGACGGCCTCGATGCCTTCGGTGGTCATGTCAGTTCTCCTTATTGGCCGATTGCTGTCCGCCCCCGTGGGCGTCGTCGAGGTAGGCGCGCAACGCGTCAGCGACGAGCGCCGACAACGACATGCCCGACTCGATGGCGCGGAACTTGACCTGCTTGATCAACCCGACCGGCAGGTACACGTTGAACTGCTTGACTCCCTCATCGCTCACATGAGAATGCTAGCATTCTAGCAAGCTAGATGCCGTGGAGGGGTCGACGTGACCTTGGGGGGCGTCGTGCCAGAGATTTCCGAGGGCGCCGGCGCGCTCGCCCACTCGGTTCGCGCGTACGTCGCCACCAAGTGGCCGCTCCTCGTCGCCGACGCCCTGGTCGCAGCAACGCTGCGGTTCGGCCAGGTCAAATCGCGGGTGGCCGGGGGCAGTCAGAAGATGCTCGCGCAGACTCTGTGCAATCGGGAGCGGGACGGAATCGTCGACCGCACCGCGTACGCCACCGTGCCCCCGCGGGGGAATACTGCCTGACCGGGGCCGGGCGCGAGCTTCAGCGGACACCGCCTCCGGGGCAACCGCGCCCTTCTTGCGGTGTCGCGAAGAACCGACCCCAATCAGGGGAGTCCGGAACGGGCACTCTCAAGATCCACGCGCGCCTGAGGAGCGAGGGCCTGGACAAGGTGTTGCCTCCGCGGTCGCGCTGGCCGGAGCCCCGCCTGCGGCTCCCGTTCGGCGAGGTGTAACTGGCGCTATCGGCGCCTTCCTGGTGATCGCGGGCGCCCCGCAAGCCGCCGCACGGCTTCGCGAGGCGTCCGCGACCGTCGTCGTGAGCTACCTGGGAGAGTTTCAGGTGATGCTCACCTCGCACGGCGCCGAGGTCACCGTCGGGCCCGCTTGAGGGGCCGACGGGCTCCTTCCTGTACGCCCGGCACGCCGACGGTGCCCAAGTCGAATACGTTCAGTGGAGGCCCGAGTTGGTGGCCCGGATCCTAGCCTGAGGCCGACGCGTCCGTCGGCCCGGTCGCCGACGTCGCCGAATGATGGCGGCCGCCCCCGATGTCGAGGCGGCCGCCACCGCTGTTCACGCTGCGGACGGCGATCGTGGGCCGGGAGGCTCCGCCGCGATGCCGGTGCGAACCACCGGCCGGAACAATGCCCCGCCGTAGCACGGGAGTTCGCCGCCTCCCCGCGAACGGCCTTGCTACGTCAGTTGCAGACGCCGCTGTTGCCGAACGCCGGGTTGAGGATGCCGATGACGTTGACGGTGTTGCCGACCAGGTTGATCGGGACGTTGAGCGGGACCTGGATGGCGTTGCCCGAGATGACGCCCGGCGACATGGCGGCCTTGGCCGCCGCGACGCTGCTGCAGCCGTGGGCGTGGTGGTGGTCGTTCGCCGACGCCGTCGTGGCGGACGCGCCCGCGGCGACGCCGGCCGCCAGGATGACGAGGGCGGCCTTCTTGGCAGTGCGCATGGAAAGTTCTCCTCTTGTCGTTCCGCGGCCGCCGCTGCGGCCACATCGAGGCAAACGTCTCAACGGCCCCGATGACACGCGTTCCATCGCCGATACCACCGGACGGCGTAAGGCGGTGACATATGCGGGCCCGTTGAGCGTCCGTCTCGGGCGGCAGGACGGCATAACCGCAGGCCAGAGGCGGGGCTGCTGCATTGGGATCAGCCGATTGTCGGCCTGTTGGTCAAGGGTGGCGGTGGTGGGCCGCCCCCCCCCGCAGCGCATCTGCCGCTCAGCCGTCGACGTACCGCCGTGCCCGGGAAGCCCGCTGCGGTCCCTCCAGCAAACGCAGCCCTTCCTCGACGTGCCCCGGGATCCGCCGCCTCTCCCGCGGCACCCAGGGGAGCCCGCCGAGCGCCTCGCCGAAGGCCCGCGCGGAAGTGATGTCCTTCGGCACGCCCGCCATCATGGCCGCCGTACGGCGCAGGGCACCGGTGAGCGAGCGGCGCGACCAGGTGAACCACAGGGTGTTGCGGATGCCCTGCGCTCGGCGCCGCCTCGGTTCCCGCTGCCGGGACGGGCGGTGGTGCACCGTCAGCGTCTCGTCGTACACCAGCCACCACCCTCCGGCGCGCAGGTCGGTGGCCAGCAGCTCCTCCTCCCCGCCCAGCCAGAGCCGCGGGGAGAACCCGCCCGCCGCGCGGAAGGCGGCGGTGCGCATCACGGTCGCTCCCGCGAGGAAGGACCCCAGCGCCGGGCCCGGCAACCACGCGGGCCGGGGCAACGGCGACTCGCGCAGTTCGGCGACGACCGGGTCCTCGTACGGCACCGGGCCGCAGGCCGCCGGTGGTTCCGTGCCCGCCACGGACCGGGAGCCGGGGCGGCCGCGGACTCGGACGACGGAACGCGCCGCGGCGCACCACACTCGCGCACGCCAGGAACCCCAGCACCGAAGGGCCCGGCAGGTCCGGGCGGGTGCCCAGAGCCGAGCCGGCCAGCAGCAGGTTGAGCGGGTCGGGTTCGCCGTCCGGGCCGACCCGCGTCTCGGCGGCCAGCAGCCCCAGGCGCGGGTGGGCGTCGAAGGCCCGGGCCGCCGCGGTGAGCGCGCCCGGCTGCCACCACGAGTCGTCGTCACTGAACGCCACATAGGGCGTGTCCAGCGCCTCCGCCCCCGCGTTGCGGGCCACCGCGCCCTCGTTGCGCGGTAGACGCAGGACGCGGACCTCGGGGTGGGCGGTGCGCAACGCCGCGGTCGTGCCGTCGCCGGAGGCGTTGTCGCAGACCACGATCCGGGGGCGTTCCGGCAGTGCGCGCAGGCGGCCCACGGTGGCGACGACGCAATCGCGGCGGTTATGCGTGATGACGACGATGCCGACGCGGCCGCCCGCGCCGCCTTTCGACTCCGCGTGCTCTCCGGCCGTCACCTGGGCACCTCCGTTGGCTCGTCGTCGCGACGGTTCGCGTACGCGCGCGCCTCCCGAACGGCCCGCAGCACCTCCTCCACCGTGACGCGCGAGAGCCGTTCGTCCAGGCTCTCGCCGTGCGCGTCGCCGGGGCGCGCCGCGCCGTGCGGGTCGCCGTGCCACACCGCGCGGTGGCGTGGGTGGCCGGGCGGACCCCACAACAGGGGTGACACCGGGCCGAAGAGCACGACCGACGGAGCGCCGAGCGCCGTGGCGAGATGGGGCAGGCCGGTGTCCCCGGCCACCACGCACCGGGCCGATGCCACGAGTGCGGCCAGGTCGGCGAACGGCACGTCCGCGTGGCGCAGGCATGAGCCGGTCGGCGCGGGGAACCCGGAGGCGTCCGGACCTCCCGCGCGGGGACGCCCGGCAGGCGCCCGTCGGGTGCTCGACGCCGACCACGGAGGATGAGCGATGCCCACCAGCGACAGCGGCAACCCCGTCAGCGACACCCTGGACGAGTACGCGGGCGAGTCGGGGCACCCGGTGGCCCACTACGCGGCGCTCATGGCCGTGTACGCCACCGCCGTGGGTGGTGTGACCGCCGTGGTCCGTGCCAAGCGGCTGCCGGTGCCCCAGCCGGGCCCGTGGGACGTCCTGCTGTGCGCGGGCGCCACGCACCGGCTCTCCCGGCTGCTGTCCAAGGACCCGGTCACCAGCCCGCTGCGCGCGCCGTTCACCCGTTTCGAGGGCACCAGCGGCCCCTCGGAGCTCGCCGAGGACGTCCGGGGATCCGGGCTGCGCAAGGCGCTCGGCGAGCTGGTGACCTGCCCGTTCTGCGTCGGGCTGTGGGTCGCCACGGCGCTGTCCGCAGGGCTCGTCCTCGCACCCCGGGTGACCCGGCTCGCGGCGGCCACCCTCACCGCCGACGCCGCCTCCGACCTGCTGCACTTCGTCCGCGTACGGCTCCAGCACGCGGCGGGGGAGTGACCGACGCGCTGCCGATGCCATCGAACCCCCGGCCGGGGGAGTCGGCTCGCGCTTCGGGGGTACCCGCCTGGTGTCGTCGGGAGAAGCCGGTGGCACGGGAAGTGGTGACAGAGGATGACAGAGGGTCACACGGTCGGCACCATGCCGGAGAGCAACGACGTCGTCCTCCTGCTGCGAAAACAGCACGGCCAGATCCGCGACCTGCTCGACCAGGTGGCCGACGGACCGGCCGACCGCCGCCGTGAGTCCTTCGAACGGCTCACCCACCTGCTGGTCGTCCACGAGACCGCCGAGCAGGAGATCGACCACACGTACCTGCGGCGCTCCGGCGGCGACGGGGAGCGGGTGGCGGCGCGCCGGACGGCCGAGGAGGACGACGCCACACGTGCGCTCGACGCACTGGTGGCCATGGATCCGGACGACGCCGGATTCGCGGAACGGTTCCGGGCTCTGCGCCGTGACCTGCTGGACCACGCGGCGGCCGAGGAGGACGAGGAGTTCCCCCTGCTCCACGACATGGCGGGCCCGGCCGCGTTGCAAGCCATGGCCAAGGCCACCCGGGCGGCCGAGATGCTCGCCCCGACCCGGCCGCACCCGGGACTGGACTCCGTCCCGAAGAAGGCGGCTGCCGGCCCTCTGGCCGGTCTGGCCGACCGTACCCGGGACGCTGTCCGCGCGGTGAGGGAACACCTGCCGTGACGCGCCGGGCGCCGCCGAGGCGCTCCGGCCGATGTGACCGTCCCGCCGACGCGGGGCGGCGAAGGAGAGAGAGGACATGGGAGACCTGGCAGGACGTGGCAAGACCGTCGAGACCCCGCGTGAGTCCGACCCGCGGCAGACCCTCGTCGCACGTGTCGGAGCGGCCCGCGTGCCGTCGATCGACTGGTCGGCCGCCACCGAGAAGGGCGAGCCGAACATCGTCCGCGGCGAGAACTGACGGCGAGCGCACCCTGGCCGCTCACGACACCAGGAGATCGGGAGGACGCCATGACGACGCACGGCCGTGACAAGACGGGTCCGGTGCGGGACGACGAGGTCAAGAAGGAGATGGCGAACCAGCTGCGCGCGTCCAGGCAGACCCGCGTGGAGGAGCCGTACGAGCTCCAGCCCTCCGGAGAGGACCAGCCGTCCGCAGACACCTCTCCCGAAGCACAGCGCACCGGCGGGACACCGCGTGGCATCACCCCCGAAGGCGTCGAGACGCGCTCCAGTCTGGCCCGCTCCCTCGGCAGGGCCGCCTTCCCCGCGGACCGTGCCGGGATCGTGGCGAGGCTGCGCGACGGTCACGCCGACGACCGGTTGATCCGGCTGGCGGAGACCCTGCCGGGCGACAAGGAGTACGACAACGTGCAGAGCGTCTCCCGCGACCTGGGCCTGGGCGCGGAGAAGCCCGGCACCTGAGGCCGGACCGCGGCGCGTCACACGGACCGCGAGCCTGGCAGGGCCCGCGGAAGCCGCTCTGACGCGGGGCACCGGCCCGAAGGAGAGCCATGACCGAACGAGACCGCTCCCACGTGGGACCGGAAGAAGGCATCGCCGTCCCCGAGGACACCTCCATGCGCCCCGGTGCGACTCCGCCCGCCGAGTCGGGGGTCTCGGGCCTGGGCGCCCCGGAACGCGAGGCGCTCCGCAGAGGCTGGGCGGGTGTGCCGCTGACACTGATCTGGATCGTCGTGGTGTTCGTCGTCGCGGTGCTCGTGGCGATGGCGGTGGTGCTTGCCGTCACGTGAACACGTCTGCCATGGGCGGCAGTTGAACGGCCCGCCGCCCAGAACCGGCGAGCCGAGTTCGGGACGGGCTGCCGAGCCCGTCCCGCACTCAACCTCCCCGCCGCGGGCTCGTCGAGCCCGCGGCGGGGAGTCTCTTGGAACTGTCGCGACAACCGTCACGCCGCGGAGCGAGGCCGCGGCGTCACACCGTGGCGGGAAAGCGGTCCCACACGCGGTGCAGAGCCAGCAACTCCTTCACCTGGCGCAGCACGGCGTCGGCGCCCTCGGCCGTGACCACCCCCGGCGCCTCGACCGGGATGCCGGCCGCCCGCAGCGCCTCCACACCGTCGCCCCACGCGCCGAGCGCCTTGCCGTGGCGGAACGCCTCCGACAGCATCAGGCTGATCCGCGGGTCGATCCGGCCCGCCCCCAGCGCGTGCCCGGCCTTCGCGTCGCGCGCCCCGTGGGCGTCACTTCCCGGCGCGACGGAACCGCTCAGCAGCACCGTGTCGAACTCCACCGACCGTGCGGCGGCGAACGTGCGCTGCACGGTGACCGCGTCGTCGCCGTCGCCGAGTTCGCCGCCGACCGGCGCGATCACCAGCGGCACCATGTCCGCCTCCAGCACGGCGTCGCGCAGCGAACGGATCGCGGCCAGGTCGCTGTCGGGACCGGCCACGATGCCCACGATCCGCCCGTCCAGCGGCCAGCTCCGACCGATCTGGGAGAGCGCGGGGCTCGGCTCGACGGACGCGAGCGCCTCGCTCGCCTCGGGCGCCGGGAGACCCAGTCCCGCGGCGACCTCCTCGCACAGCTGGGTGTCGATGTTGGCCAGCACCCGCAGGGCGCGCTCCTTGATCGCCTGCTCGTAGCACTTGCTCAGCTCGAAGGTGTACGCGGCGATGATGTGTTCCCGCTCCGGCGGGGTCATGCTGAGCCAGAAGCGGCGCGCCTGGCTGAAGTGGTCCGCGAACGAGGCCGGCGCCTTGCGGGTCTTCGTCGCGGCGGGGATCTCCACCGGCGCCTCGACGTACGCCCCGGTGGCGGCGCCGGCCTGGAACGGGCAGCCGCCGTCGAGGGAGTTGGGCCGGTACGGTGCCACACCGCGGTGCACGGCGGTCTGGTGCATCCCGTCGCGCAGCATGTCGTTGACCGGCGCGTGCGTACGGTTGATCGGGATCTGGGCGAAGTTCGGCCCGCCCAGGCGGCTGATCTGCGTGTCGAGGTAGGAGAACAGGCGTCCGGTCAGCAGCGGGTCGTCGGTGATGTCGATGCCGGGGACGAGATGGCCGGGGTGGAAGGCGACCTGCTCCGTCTCGGCGAAGTAGTTCGACGGGTTGGCGTTCAGCGTCAGCAGGCCGATGGGCTGCACCGGCGCCAGCTCCTCGGGCACGATGTTCGTCGGGTCGAGCAGGTCGATGCCCTCGAACGTCTGGTCCGGGGTGTCGGGGAAGGTCTGGATCCCGAGCTCCCACTGCGGGTACGCGCCCGCCTCGATCGCGTCGGCCAGGTCACGGCGGTGGAAGTCGGGATCCATGCCGTTGATGATCTGCGCCTCCTCCCACACCAGGGAGTGCACGCCCAGCTTCGGCTTCCAGTGGAACTTCACCAGCGTCGTGGCGCCCTCGGCGTCGACGAGCCGGAAGGTGTGGATGCCGAAGCCCTCCATCATGCGGTACGAGCGCGGGATGCCACGGTCCGACATGTTCCACAAGGTGTGGTGGGTGGCCTCGGTGTGCAGGGTCACGAAGTCCCAGAACGTGTCGTGCGCGCTCTGCGCCTGGGGGATCTCGCGGTCCGGGTGCGGCTTGCCTGCGTGGATGATGTCGGGGAACTTGATGGCGTCCTGGATGAAGAAGACCGGGATGTTGTTGCCGACCAGGTCGAAGACGCCCTCGCTGGTGTAGAACTTCGTGGCGAACCCGCGGGTGTCCCGCACGGTGTCCGACGAACCACGGGACCCCAGCACGGTGGAGAACCGCACGAACACCGGCGTGCGCACGTCCTTGCCCAGGAACGCCGCCTTGGTGACGTTGGAGGCCGTGCCGTATCCGACGAAGACGCCGTGCGCGGCCGCACCGCGGGCGTGGACGACCCGCTCGGGGATGCGCTCGTGGTCGAAATGGGTGATCTTCTCCCGCAGATGGTGATCCTGCAACAGCACCGGACCGCGTTCACCGGCCTTGAGGGAGTGGTCGGTGTCGTACAGCCGCGCGCCCTGCGCGGTGGTGAGGTATTCGCCGCTCTGGGCCACGTCGGCCTGGTCCGCGCCGGTCTCCTGCCCGGTCGGGCTGAGCGTGTCCGGGCCGCTCTGGTCCGGCTTCGGCGGCAGGGGGCCCGTCGGCTCGGTCGGCTCCTCCACCGTCGCAGTGCCCGGCGAGGGCCTGCCCGGGACTCCCTCCGGGGGCCCGGCGTCACCGCGCAGCTTGCCGGCGACGGCTTCCGCCGCGGCCTTGACCGGGTTGGAGTCGTTCATGAGTGATCTCCTCCTGTGTAGGACAGCAACGCCAACATGGGTCTCCGCGCTCGGCGGGTCCAAACGGGAAAGGGCCAACGTCACTCAGGCGGGCCACCACCGGGCAGGTGGCTGCCCGAACCCCACCGGGTCGCCGAGTCCGCGGCACCCCTCACCGGCCGCCCGTCACGGCGCGGTTACGCGGACTTCTGCGAGGCGGCGGCATCAGGCCGCAGGTCGTCGAGGCCGAGCGGGTGTGCGGGGGGATCGGGGAGGATCACCTGGCGCTCCGTGCGCAGGTCGGCGTCCACGTGGAGGAGTTCGCCGGCCCGCATGGGGGACCAGTGGGGGTTGTCGTCCATGGGCTCGCTGGCCACGACGACGGAGGGGTGGCCGGTCAGGTGGGCCGAGTGCACGCGCAGGTGGCCGTCGCTGCCGCTGTGGTCCAGGTGGCGACCGCCGTGCGGGCCGCCGGCGCGGCGCTCCAGCACGTACAGGCCGTGAGTGTCCGGGTAGCGCAGGGCCCACAGCTGGTCGGCACTGACGAGGACCAGGTTCAGGGCGTAGACGGGCAGGTTCTCGGCGATCCAGCCGGCGGCCTGCCGGATGCCCGCGCCGACGTCGCCGCCGTTCCTGCGGATCTCCCGGGTGATCAGCGCGAAGAACCGCTCCGAGTCGGTGTCACCCCGCACCAGCGACCGGTCCTGGTCCAGGTGCCGGTCGAGTGCGTCGATCCCCTCGATGACCCCGTTGTGCGCGAAGAGCCGTCCGTCCTGCGCGAAGGGGTGGGTGTTGCGCAGGTCCAGGCTGCCGGTGGAGGCGAAGCGCACGTGGGCGATGAAGGTCGTCGACTCCTCCTGCCTGGCCTCCTCGGCGAAGGCCCGGTCCTCGTAGGCCGCGATGGGGGCCTTCTCGACGCGCGGGACGCCGTCGGCGCCGAAGTAGCCAAGGCCGGTGCCGTCCGGGTCGCGGTGGCTCTGCCGGCTGAGGCTGTCCGGCGCGTCCAGCAGCCAGAACGTGGCGCGGGCGCGCCGCGGGGCGCAGCTGAGACCGAACAGACGGCACATGGGTTTCCTCCTCGGGACGCGGGCCGCGCCGGACGGGCGGCCGTGTGCGGGGCCGCTCAGGGTGCGGATCGGGCCGTGCGGTCGCCCGGGGTCCCGAGCGGCCTCTTCTCCGTGGCGCACGGCGCCGTGCCTTCCCGTCTGCCCGTACGTTCCGCTTCGACGCCTTCGCCGATCCGGCCCTGTCGCGACGCCCGGCAGCGGCCGCGACGGCGACGCAGGCCCGCTCGCCCTCACTCGCCCGTCACGGCGCGCTCCGCCGCGCTTCGCTCCACGCAGAACTCGTTGCCTTCGGGGTCGGCCAGGACCGCCCAGCCGGTGCCGTCCGGGGCACGGTGGTCGGCGAGCAGAACGGCGCCCAGGCCGAGGAGGCGGTCGACCTCGGCCTCGCGAGGCAGGTCCGTGGGCTGGAGGTCGAGGTGGAGGCGGTTCTTCACGGTCTTGCCCTCGGCGACGGGAAGGAAGAGCAGGTTGGCCTGCGAGGGGTCGGCCGGGTCGGCCAGCAGGTATTCGGGGGACTCCGGCGTGCCGTCGTTGACGACCGCGCGGCCCGTGACGCCTGCCCAGAACGCGGCGAGGGCGGCGGGGTCGCCGCAGTCGAACGTGATGCTGCGGACGCGTGCGGTCATCGTGGTTCCTCCCCAAGGCCATCGCTTCTGACGCGACGTCAACGTTCCGGCCAGTCAAGCGCATGACCCCCCGGAACCCTGAGACGGCCCGTACGCCGGAATGACCACGCCGCTCTCCCGATGGCTACCAGAGTCTGATCCGACAACGGGCACACAGAGTGATCCCGGGGTCCCCGGCTTGCGGATACGTTCGTGACCGTTCCCCCCGACGATCACGAGGACGGACGGATGTACGGCAAGGCATCGGCTCCGGAGTACCAGGGCGCCCTGCGGGCGCGGCTGTCGGTGAACTCCTCCTACGAGGAGGTGCTCGCCCAGGCGGCCGAGGAACAGCGGCGCTCGGTCCTCGAGTACGCGCGCGCCGGCCTCGCCGTGGCCGAGGCACACCGCCGGCTCGGCCACGCGGAGGCAGCCGAACTCGCCTGGCGTGACAGTTACCGGGCCGCCGCCCGCGCCGGGGACAGCGGGGCGATGGCCTGGGCCCTGTGGAGCGGCGGCACGCTGGCCCGTCAGCGCGGCCGGCTGGCGTTGGCACGGCGCTGGCTGTCGGCCGCCGCGGCGTGCGCGGAGACCGGCGGGGACCGGGTGGCCCGCGGCTACGCGTTGGCCGGTCTCGCGGAGACGGGCCGTATCCAGGGCGACTACGCCGCCGTCGCCGAACTGCACGAGCGCCTGCTGGCCGAGGCGCGCGAACACGGTGAGCCGCGGCACGCCGTGTGGGCGCTGGAGGGCATCGCGCAGATGCGGCGCAACACCGGCGACCACGACGCCGCCCTTGCGCTGTTCGAGGAGGCCGCCGACATCGCGGAACGGGCCGACGACGCGCGCGGCCGGGCCTGGGCGTTGCGTGGCATGGCGGACGTGCTGTCGGTGCGGGGCGAGCCGGACCGGGCGCTGGAGCTGCTGAGCGAGGCCGAGGAGACCTGCCGTGCGATGCGGCTGGACAGCGCCCTCGCGTACAACCACAAGATGCGCGGCAACGTGCTGTTCCGGGCCGGACGCCACCGGGAGGCACAGGAGACCTACGAGGGCGCCCTCGCCGAGTTCCGGTCGATCGGCGAGCCGCGTGGTGAGGCTCTGGCGCGCCTCGGCCTGGTCAAGTCCCGCGCGATGCTGGGTACTTGCCCTGCGGACCGCACGGCGGCCGAACTCGACGAGCTGGACGACACGTTCCAGCGCATCGGCCTCCGGCACGCCCGCGAGATGGTGCGGCAGTTCCGTGCCGGACGCGGCCTCCCCAGCAGGGCCGACCGGTACGGCGGTTGACGCGTCGGACCGGTCTCCGCTCGGGCGAGGAGGCCGGGTGACCTCGCGCCGTCATCCGTCCGCGGTGTGCTGTCACTCCTCCAGGGCCTGCGCCATGCGGTCGAAGTCCTCGAGGAGCCCGGCCAGACGGTGAGGAGCGATGGCGCGGGTCATCCGGGCCTCGATGGCATAGACGGCCTCCTGCGCCGCTTCCAGCACCCGGCGGCCTTCCGTGGTGAGCCTCGTGGGGCGGGCACGGCCCGACTCGACGGTCTCCGGGCGGCCGATGAGTCCGGTGGTCTCCAAGCCGCGCATGACCACGTTCATGGACTGCCGTGTGACGAAGGTGGCGCGGGCCAGGTCGGCGTTGGACATGCCGGGGCGCGCGGCGAGCACTTCGAGACACGCGTACTGCGGCACGGTCAGGCCGTGCTCCCGCAGGGCCTTGTCCATGGCGCCGCGCAGCGCGGCGTGGGCGCGTTTGAGCCGGTAGCCCACGTGGGAGAGCACATCGTCGTCGGCCGGGTGCGGTGTGGCCACGGGTGGTCCGCCTTCCATGTCAGTACTTTGACATCCGAGTGGTGGTGTCCTAGTGTCGATTATGTCAAAGTCCTGACATTGAATCCAGGTGAAAGAGGTTTCCCATGTCCGTGAGCGTCGACGGTCCCGACTTCGTGGCCCTTCAGGTACGTGATGTGGAAGCCGCCGCGCGGTTCTGCGAAGAACACCTCGGCCTCGTCCGCACCCCCGCCTCGCCCCCGGGCGCGGTCGTGTTCGACACCAAGCCCTGCCCGCTCGCG
The DNA here is from genome assembly GCF_003144095.1 of Streptomyces sp. ICBB 8177. Classification (GTDB taxonomy): domain Bacteria; phylum Actinomycetota; class Actinomycetes; order Streptomycetales; family Streptomycetaceae; genus Streptantibioticus_D. The sequence continues at coordinate 844,336 of NZ_NSKH01000018.1, forward strand.
GTCCGCGAGCCCCTGCCGGACACCGACCTGGACGCCGGCCGTGCGGGTCTCGGAGTCGCCCTGTGGTTCTCCACCCCTGACGCGCAGGCGCTCCACGAGCAACTCGTGGCGGGCGGCGTCGAGATCCTCACGCCCATCAGCGACAGCCCCTTCGGGCCGGTGTTCTCCTTCACCGGTCCCGAGGGCTACGTCCTGACCGCCCACGAAGGCTGACCATGCCCATCGCCTCCTTCGCCCCCGAGGGGCCCTTCTCCCTGGCGTCGTCCATCGGGTTCCTCGAGGGCTTCACCCCGGCCTCGTACGACCGCCCGGCCGACGGCGTGCTGCGGCTCGCCTTCCCCGCCGACGACGGCCGCGGTGTCATCGGGTGCGCGGTCGCTCAGGAGGAGGCGGTGGGCACCTCGCCCGGGACCGTGTCGGCGCGGTTCACCCTCCACAGGGACGGCCGTACGGTCCGGGCCGCCGAGGGCACCGCGACGCACGCCGCGGTGCGCGACCAGATCGCCCGCATCCTGTCCCTGGACGTCGACGCCACCGGCTTCCCCGCCCTGGCCGCCACCGATCCGGTGGTCGCCGGGCTCCAGGCCGACTACCCCGGGATGCGCCCCGTCTGCTTCCACTCGCCCTACGAGGCGGCGGCGTGGGCTGTCATCGGCCACCGCGTGCGCAGGAGCCAGGCCGCCGCCGTCAAAGCCCGGCTCGCCCGTGACCACGGTCAGGCCGTCGACGTCGCCGGACAGCGGCTGTACGCCTTCCCCACCCCCGAGGTCCTGCGCGGCCTCGGTCACGTCGATGGCCTGACCGGCACCAAGACCGAGCGTCTGCGCGCGATCGCGGAGGCGGCCCTCGACGGGCGACTCGACGCCGCCGCACTCCGTGCCCAGCCCGCCGAATTCGCCCTCACCGACCTCAGGGAGCTGCCCGGCATCGGCCCGTTCTCCGCCGAACTCGTCCTCATCCGGGGCGCGGGGCACCCCGACGTCTTCCCGGCCGCCGAGCCGCGGGTCCACCAGGCCGTGGCCGCCGAGTACGGCCTCGACGCGGACGCCGCAGACGATCCGGCCCGCCTCGCGCGGATCGCCGACGCGTGGCGTCCCTACCGCAGTTGGGTCGCCACGCTGCTGCGCGTCCGCGCCCAGGACCGGGCGACGGGGCGCGGGTAGCCGGGCAGCCGTGCACCGTCCCCACTTCCGCACGGGAAGCGGGGACGGGGCGCGAGGGCCGCGGGCGTCAGTTCACGTACACCGACGGGCCGCCCGACTGCGAGGTGTCGGAGACCGGGCCGTAAGTGGCCGAGAAATAGGCGCTGGAGAAGCAGAGGCTGGAACCGGACGTCTTGGTGAAGTGCTGGTTGGCGAACGAGATCGTCTGCGCCGAATTGCTGGCGGCGCCGGTGAGCGCGCCTCCGCTGTAGACGCACGTGGTGGTGCCGAGGAGGGTGTTGAGGACCACCGTGGTCTGGATGGAGCCGGAGGCCGGCGACACGGTCACGGGATCGCCGCTGGCGTCGCTGACGGAGGTGTTGAACGGCAGTCCGTTGACCGTGATGCTCTTGACTCCCGTGACACCGACGACGTTGGAGGTGCAGGAGCCGAAGGTCTGGCCGGTCAGCGACTCGGTGGCGGTCCCCGGCGCGGCCGGGTTGGTCGAGACGGTCGCGGTGAACTGCGAGGAGGAGCAGCTGACACCGCTGGTGCCGCTGGTGCTGGAGTAGAACGTGGCCTTGGTGCCCGACTCCAGCGGCGCGACCAGCGAGTCGCCGACCGCGACGGCGCTTCCGCCGGCGCTGCCGTAGGTCAGCACGCTGGACGCGGCGGCGGGCCGCGCGGTGGCCGCGAGGGAGGGAGCGGCGCCGGCCAGGGCGAGGGAGAGCGCGGCGACGGTGGCCGCGAGGCAGGTTGAGGTGCGCATGAGGGTCCTCGATTCGGGTGTCCGCGCGGGGGCGGAGTGAGGTGGTGACCGGGACCGGAACCATCACCTGGCCGACGAGAGCGCATGCATGGCGGCGCCGGCCGTCGTGTCCGGAGGGGGTGCACACGTGCAGCGAGGGAATCGTGCGGTGGGCCGGCGGTGCGGGAGTCGGCCGGTGGGAAAGGGTTCCGCCGGGCCGACGGGCGGAGTGTGAACGGAACGCCGCCCTCCGCGCGCCGGGTCAACGGGTGCGCTGTGCGGAAGGGACCGCCCGCGGCGCGACGTGGCGCACGGTGGTGCCGTCGCGAACCGCGAAGGTCCGGCCCGGGGCCGCCGAGGGCGTGGTGGGGAGCGGCTTCGGCGGTTGTGCGAGCCGACGTGCGGAGACTGACTGGTGGAGCGGTCGCCGTGCCCGAGCGCGGCGCCACGTGCCCGGGCACGGTGGCTCCAGGACCTTCGTGCCGACGGCTGCCACCATCGGATGTACACACGAACGCAACGGTCCCGAAACAATGGAAAACCTGCGAGAGTTGTAAACCTGACGGGTACTCAGCGTCAACCCCCCTTACGGAAGGGCGCAGATGAACGAACTCGTGGGGGACCCGCAGCCGGTGGTGTTGCCCGGCACCCGTACCGGCCGCGAGCCGGACCGCTCCATTCGCCGCGGCCCCAGGAGCACGACGCCGGAGGCCGTCGCGGCCAACCAGCGCGACCGGCTCTTCGACGGCCTGGTGCGCACGGTCGCCGACAAGGGCTATCCACACGCGCGGGTCAGCGACATCTGCCGGGCCGCCGGCGTGACCCGCCCTGTCTTCTACGACTTGTTCGCCGGCAAGGAGGACGCGTTCCTGGCCGCCTACCGGCACGGCACCGACCTGCTGCTCGCCACGATGGGCACCGCGTTCGCGGGGACGGCGCACTGGCCGTCCGCGGTGCGCGACACGATGGGCGCCATGCTGGCGCTGCTCGCCGACGCCCCGCGGTTCGCGGTCGCGGCCATCGTGGAGATCGACGCGCTGGGTGCGGCGGGCCGGCAGGCGCGGAAGCGGCTCGTGGCCCGCCTGCACCGTTTCTTCACACCGGCCCCCGGCCTGCCCGCCGGTGTGCCGGTCGAGCAGGTCGTGACCGGCGTGATCGGCGGCGCCTACTCGGCGCTGTACCGCGAGGTGGACGAGGGGCGCGCCCAGCAACTGCCCCAGCTGCTGCCGACCATGTGCTACCTCGTCCTCGCGCCTTTCCTCGGTCCGCAAGCCGCGGCCGACGAGGCGGAGAAAGCGCTCTCAACCCGTTGCGCGGCCCTGTCCTGCGCGAACGCCGCCCGGCGTGCCGAACCCGGCGAGCCCGTCAACATCCCTTCTTCACAAGTGGGTTGACCGCGCACTTACCTCTGGGTAACACTGCGATCGCCGCCCGCGTACGAGTGGTGCGCCTCGGTCCTCCTCTGCCAGGGACTCCAGGACCAAGTCCTCACCCGTTCGCGCACGCTGTCCGCGCCAGGGCAACGCACGGAACGGCTGTCCCACGACACGCCACACCTGGAGTTCCCATGGCCTCGAAGAGCGTCCCACCCACCACCGCCCGCGTCGGCAGAGTCCGCCTGCGGCGGGCAGCGATCATGGCGGGCCCCGCCGCCGCGGCGGCGGCCGTCCTGGTGGTGCTCACCGCCCAGGGTGCGATCGCCGCGCAGTTCTCGATCTCCGGCATACCGTTCACCGTCACCGCAAAACAGCTCCAGGGCAACGGCTTCGAGCAGTACGGCGGCCTCGACAACATGGCCGACGGCAGCCCGAACGCCGGGGACACCGGCGGCCAGGAAGTCGTCGTGGTCTCCGCGATCAAGGACGCGACACTCACCGACCTGTGCCAGAGCGTCAATCTCGGCGGCATCAACATGGTCATCCGGGCGGGCACCGGCAGCACCCCGGTGTCCGCGCACGACCTGGTCACCGACTCCTCCGTGATCAGCGGCGACGCCGGATTCAAGAACATCGAGATCGGCGGCGACGCGAGCACCTTCACCAAGGGCGACTCCAAAGGCCCCTCCGGCGACTTCGGTCAGCAGGCCGACACCGTGACCATCGACAACCTGCGGCAGACCAACTACGCCACGACGGCCGCCACCTTCAAACTGCCCGGCCTCCACCTGAGCTTCAAGAACAACGGCTGCTGACCCATGACCGACCCGGACCAGGCCCTCGTTCCCGACCCCGCCGCCCAGGCCGACGAGACCGCCGCACCCGAACAGCCCCGGGTGCGCCGGTGGCGGGCCTGGCGCGGCCGGCGGCCGTTCGCCGGCGGCGTGCTGGTCACGCTGGCGGGAGCCGAGATCCTCGCCACGGAGAAGGCGTCCTTCGGCGTGATCGTGCACATCGGCATGCAGGGCCTGAGCGGCTACCTGATCCCCGTGGTCATGGTGGTCTGCGGCTTGCTGCTCCTGTTCAACCCGGCCCAGCGGCTCTTCTACTCGATCCTGTCCGTGCTGCTGACGCTGGGCAGTTGGGTCACCTCGAACCTCGGCGGCTTCTTCGTCGGCCTGTTGCTCGGCCTGCTCGGCAGCTGTCTGTCCTTCGGCTGGCTGCCGGACCAGGCCCCGCGCCGCAGACGGTGGCGCCGCCGCGCGCCGAGTACGCCGTGAGGGCGTGGGGCGCGTCGCCGCCGAGAGCGAGGCGCCCCACGGGCCCGGCCTCCGCCATGTGACGCGCGTCGCCCCGGCCCCCGAATCCCGGCCGGCCCCGTTCGTGCGGCGCGTCACCGCCCGCGTCCTCCTCGCGGACGACGCGGTGGCCCTCTCCGCCCCGGATCCCGGGAGCGATCACGGTGGTGATCGCCGGTGCCGTATCCCGCGGCCGACAGCCCGGACCGCGGTGTCCCGGACGCCTTGCGCGCCCCGTAGACCTGCCGTCGCTCCCGTACGCGGTGCGCGGCCGCGCGCCCGCCTGCCGGCGAGCGGCGTCCGCCCCGGCGGGTGGGCCGCGCGGGGTATCCTTCGCGTGACCAGTTCTGTTGTCCTATGACAACGAAACTGGTGCGGTTGTTCCACCAACCACTGTCCGCCCGGCCGGGTCGGGCGGTCGCGACTGGGCCGGGGCCCGCGTAGCGGAAGAGACTGGGAAATGGCTGAGACGACGGTCGACGGCGCGTCGAGAGCGGAGCGGGGCAGATCCCGTTCCTCCGCGGGCAAGGTGGGCGAGCCGCAACTGCGCCAGCTGCTGGCCGGGCTGACGGCCGTGCGTGACGGCGACTTCGGCACCAGGCTCCCGGAGGGCGCGGACGGGCTGCTGGGCGAGATCGCCACCGTCTTCAACGGGATGGCCGACCAGCTGTCGCTGTTCACCTCCGAAGTCACCCGCGTCGCCCGGGAGGTGGGCAGCGAGGGACGGCTCGGCGGTCAGGCCGAGGTGCCGGGGGTCTCCGGCACGTGGAAGGACCTGACGGACTCGGTCAACGCCATGGCCGGCAACCTGACCACGCAGGTGCGCGACATCGCCCAGGTGGCGACGGCCGTGGCCAAGGGCGACCTGTCGCAGAAGATCGACGTCGACGCGCAGGGCGAGATCCTCGAACTGAAGAACACCGTCAACACGATGGTCGACCAGCTCTCGTCGTTCGCCGACGAAGTGACCCGCATGGCGCGCGAGGTCGGCAGCGAGGGCCGGCTCGGCGGCCAGGCGCAGGTCCCGGGCGTCGCCGGCGTCTGGCGCGAGCTGACCGACTCCGTCAACTTCATGGCCGGGAACCTCACCGACCAGGTGCGCAACATCGCCCAGGTGACGACCGCGGTGGCGAAGGGCGACCTGTCGCAGAAGATCACGGTGAACGCCCGTGGTGAGATCCTTGAGTTGAAGAACACCATCAACACGATGGTGGACCAGCTCTCCTCGTTCGCCGACGAGGTCACGCGCATGGCCCGCGAGGTCGGCACCGAAGGGATACTGGGCGGCCAGGCCGACGTGAAGGGGGTCTCCGGCACCTGGCGGGACCTGACGGACTCGGTCAACTTCATGGCGGGGAACCTCACCGCGCAGGTGCGGTCCATCGCCCAGGTCGCCACGGCCGTGGCGAAGGGCGACCTGTCGCAGAAGATCACGGTGAACGCCCGTGGTGAGATCCTTGAGTTGAAGAACACCATCAACACGATGGTGGACCAGCTCTCCTCGTTCGCCGACGAGGTCACGCGCGTCGCCCGCGAGGTCGGCACCGAGGGACGGCTCGGCGGCCAGGCCGACGTCAAGGGCATCTCCGGCACGTGGAAGAACCTCACCGAGTCGGTCAACGTCATGGCCGACAACCTCACCGACCAGGTGCGGTCCATCGCCGAGGTGACCACGGCGGTCGCCAAGGGCGACCTGTCGCAGAAGATCCGCGTCGACGCCCGTGGTGAGATCCTGGAGCTGAAGGAGACCATCAACACGATGGTGGACCAGCTCTCCTCGTTCGCCGACGAGGTCACGCGCGTCGCCCGCGAGGTCGGCACCGAGGGCAACCTCGGAGGCCAGGCCACCGTGCGCGGGGTCTCGGGGACCTGGAAGGACCTCACCGACAACGTCAACGTGATGGCCTCCAACCTCACCGGCCAGGTGCGGTCCATCGCCCAGGTGGCCACCGCGGTCGCCCGCGGCGACCTGTCGCAGAAGATCACGGTGGAGGCCAAGGGGGAGGTCGCGGCCCTGGCCGACGTCATCAACACCATGGTCGACACCCTGTCCGCGTTCGCCGACGAGGTGACCCGGGTGGCGCGCGAGGTCGGCACCGAGGGCATCCTGGGCGGCCAGGCCAGGGTTCCCAACGTCGCCGGTACGTGGAAGGACCTGACCGACAACGTCAACTCCATGGCCAACAACCTCACCGGCCAGGTGCGCAACATCGCCCAGGTGACCACCGCCGTGGCCAACGGCGACCTCACCCGCAAGATCGACGTCGACGCGCGCGGCGAGATCCTTGAGCTGAAGACCACCATCAACACGATGGTCGACCAGCTCTCGTCGTTCGCCGCCGAGGTGACCCGGGTGGCCCGCGAGGTGGGCAGCGAGGGACGGCTGGGCGGCCAGGCCGAGGTCGAAGGGGTCTCGGGCACCTGGAAGAGGCTCACGGAGAACGTCAACGAGCTGGCCGGCAACCTGACCCGCCAGGTGCGGGCCATCGCCGAGGTGACCAGCGCGGTCGCCGAGGGCGACCTGACCCGCTCCATCACGGTCGAGGCGTCCGGAGAGGTCGCCGACCTCAAGAACAACATCAACGCCATGGTGGGATCGCTGCGCGAGACCACCCGGGCCAACCAGGAGCAGGACTGGCTGAAGTCCAACCTCGCCCGCATCTCCGGGATGATGCAGGGCCACCGCGACCTGACGCTGGTGGCCGGCCTGATCATGCAGGAACTCACCCCGCTCGTGACGGCCCAGTACGGTGCCTTCTACCTCGCCGACGAGAGCTGCGACCAGCCGGAACTGGTGCAGATCGGCTCGTACGGGAGCCCGGAGCGCACGAGCGACGGACACGGCAAGCGGTTCGAGTTCGGGCAGTCCCTCGTCGGGCAGGCCGCGGTCAGCCATCGGACGATCATGGTCGACGACGTGCCACCGGGTTACGCGACCATCTCCTCCGGGTTCGGCGAGAGCGATCCGGTGAACCTCGTCGTGCTGCCCATAGTGGTCGAGGAACAGGTGCTCAGCGTCATCGAGCTGGCCTCCCTGCACCACTTCACCCCGGTGCAGCGCGACTTCCTCGAACAGCTGCGGGAGACCATCGGCGTCAACCTCAACACCATCGTCGCCAACGCCCGCACCGACGAGCTCCTCCAGGAGTCCCAGCGCCTCACCAGCGAACTCCAGGCCCGGTCACAGGAGTTGCAGATCCGCCAGGAGGAACTGCAGCAGTCCAACGCGGAACTGGAGGAGAAGGCCGCGCTGCTGGTCACCCAGAACCGCGACATCGAGACCAAGAACCTGGAGATCGAGCAGGCCCGCCAGGAACTGGAGACGCGGGCGCAGCAGCTGTCCCTCGCCTCCAAGTACAAGTCGGAGTTCCTGGCCAACATGAGCCACGAACTGCGCACACCGCTCAACAGCCTGCTGATCCTCGCCCAGTTGCTGGCGCAGAACCCGACCCGCAACCTCACCCAGAAGCAGGTCGAGTACGCGGGCATCATCCACTCGGCGGGCTCCGACCTGCTGCAGCTCATCAACGACATCCTCGACCTGTCCAAGGTCGAGGCCGGCAAGATGGATATCAGCCCCGAGCGCGTTCCGCTGAGGAGGCTGCTGGAGTACGTCGAGGCCACGTTCCGGCCGATGACCAGCCAGAAGGGCCTCGCCTTCCAGATCAGCACCGCCCCAGGGGTGGCCCCCACCCTCCTCACCGACGACTCGCGACTGCGCCAGGTACTGCGCAATCTGCTGTCCAACGCGGTGAAGTTCACCGAGACGGGCAGCGTGGAACTGCGCATCGAACCCGCGGAACCCCACGAACTGCCCGCCTCCGTGCACCGTTACGGCCCCGCCATCGCCCTGCGCGTCGCGGACACCGGCATCGGCATCCCCCAACAGCAACTCGAGTCGATCTTCGGGGCGTTCCAGCAGGCCGACGGGACCACGAGCCGCAAGTACGGCGGCACGGGCCTGGGGCTGTCCATCAGCCGTGAGATCGCCTACCTGCTCGGCGGCTCGATCTCCGTGGAGAGCACGCCCGGAAGCGGCAGTACCTTCAGCCTCTACCTGCCGGTCACCCGCCCGGACTTCGAGGAACTCCTCGACGGGCCGAGCGGCTCCGACGCGTGCGCCGACGACGGCTCCGCGCCACCGCAGGCCGCCCCGGCACCCGCCGAGCCCGTGCCCCCGCAGCAGCGGCGCCTGCTCGTGCTGGAGGAGCGCCCGCGCGGTCTGCTGTCGATGGTGGCCGAGAGCGCGGTCGCCGACCTCGTCGACAGCCGCGACCTCGCCGCCTCCCTCGGCGGCATCGACGTGGTGACCGCCGCCGACGCCCATGAGGCCGCGACCGCCCTGGCCGCGAAACCCTGCCACTGCGTGGTGCTGGACCTCGACCTGGCCGACGGAGGGGCGCTGCGGTTCATCGCCGCGATGGACGCCGACCCCGCCCTGCGCGACGTGCCGGTCCTCGCCCACAACAACCGGCGCCTCGGCACGGGACAGGAGGAACGGCTGCTGGCGCGTGAATCGGGACGGCCGTTCGAACTCCTCTCCAGTCTGGACGAGTTGCGCGAACGGATCGCCCTGCACCTGTCCGCGGACCGGCCCGGGGACGTGCTCCCGCTGGTCCTGCCGGACAACCGCCCGGCCGTGACCGACGGCGCCGCCATCGAGCCTCTGCTGGCCGGCCGCACCGCCCTGGTGGTGGACGACGACGCCCGCAACCTCTACGCGCTCACCGGCATACTCGAACTGCACGGCATGCGCGTGCTGCACGCCGAGAACGGTCGAGCGGGCATCGCCGCGCTGCTCGCCAACCCCGGCGTCGACGTCGTGCTCATGGACGTGATGATGCCCGAGATGGACGGCTACGCGGCGACGGCGGCGATACGTGAGATGCCCCAGTACGCCGAGCTTCCCATCATCGCGGTGACCGCCAAGGCCATGCCAGGCGACCAGGAGAAGAGCATGGCCTCGGGCGCGAGCGACCACGTCACCAAGCCCGTCGACGCCAACGATCTCGTCGCGTGTCTCAGCCGTTGGCTGAGCCGGTAGAGCCGGGACCGCAGACCGAGACGCCCGAACGGCCTGGTTCCGCCCCCTGGAGCGGAAGCCGGCCTCGGACCGAGGAGCGCAGTGAGCAGCGACCAGTGGCCCGCCGCACCCGTCGACGCGACGGACACGGCCCACACACCGGGGGCGGCCGACACGGCGGCGACTGCGGCCTCGGACGACCCGTCCGCCAGGCAACTGGGCCGCCTGGCCGCCACCGTGGCACGGCTGCGCGAGGAGGTCGAGCAGGCTCACGCCGCCGCCGACGGCCGGGCACTCGTCGAAATGGCCCGAGGAGTCCTGGTCGAGCGCCTGAGGTTCGGCCCAACCCAGGCGGCCAAGCACCTCGCCGAACTCGCCCGCGCCGCCGACGTGACGGAACTGGAACTCGCCGCCGACATCGTCAGCCACGCCGCCCAGGACCGGCTCACCGACGCGGCCCGCGACTTCCTCGACCGCGTCGCCCACGCCACCCCCGCGGACACGGCCGAACCACCACCGGTGGGCGGCGCCGACGCCACGGTGCGCCTGCGCACCGCCGAAAGCGGAGTCCTGGCGGCAGGCGACACGCAGACCGTCGCCGAATCGCTTCTCGAACACGCCCTCAAGCCCTTGGACGCCACCGCGGTCGCGGTGTGGGCAGCCGGCCCGGGCACCTCGCTGCGACTGGCAGGGCACGCGGGATTCCGGCCCGACGAGGCCGACCAGTGGCACTACGTCCCACCCGGCGTCGCCACCCCCGCCCGCCAGGCGCTCCTCACCCGCCGCTCCATGTGGTACCCCGCGTGGACCGAGAGCGAACTGCCGTCCATCGGCGGCCGGGGCGGACCCCACGGCAGCCGGATGGCCGTACCCGCCAGTACCGAGGGACGCATCCAAGGTGTACTCGAGGTGGCCTGGCCGCGGAGGCAGCCCCCGTTGTCGCCACAGATACGCCGGCAGATCGAGGCCCTGGCCGAACTCGTCGGACACACCCTGGAGTCGCTGCCGCACACCGCCGCGCAGTGGCCGCAGGCGGGTGCCGGCACGTTGAACGAGTTGATCGCACTGGCCGACGGACTACGCGATCCGGTCCTGCTGCTCCGCCCCCACTTCGGCCCCGACGGCACCCTCACCGACTTCCGCATCCACCACGTCAACCCCCGGTTCAACGACCCGGCCGGCCGTTCCGCCGCGGCGGTCACGGGTGCGCTGCTCCTGGAGGCGTATCCCATGGTGGCGGGGGAGGGCGGCCTGCTGGAGATGATCGAGCACGTGCACGCCACCGGTGAACCCTTCCGTGCCACGGCAATGGACTTCACCGCGCTCGTCGGACAGGTCCCCGTCACCGGCCCGGTCGACATCAGCATCAGCCGCCACGGCGACGCGGTGCTCTTCGTGTGGCGCGTCGAGGACGAGGCGGCCCGGCTCGCCCGCCTGCTCCAGCACGCCCAACGACTCGGCCGCATCGGCGCGTTCGAGGAGAACTTCCTGACCAACGAAGTCACCTGGAACAGCCAGCTGTTCGACCTCTTCGGGTTGCCGGACGACGCCGCACCGACCCGCCTGGAACAGGTCGCCACCCATGCCCACGGCGACGACGCGGCCCCCCTGGGCAGGTTCCTGCGCACCGTGCTGCACCACCGCAGGCCCGCCACGGCCGCGTTCCGCCTGCTGCGGCCGGACGGGGTCATCCGCCACATGCGGATCGTGGCGGAACCGGTGCTCGACGGCGCGGGCCACCTGGGCGGCGTCCGAGGCGCCTACCAGGACATCTCGGCCCAGCACTGGACCGAGGTGGCCCTCGCCGCCACCCGCGACCAACTCGCCCTGAGCGAGCAGCAGACCGCCGAGAGCAACCGCCTCGCCCGCCAGCTGCAACACGCGATCATGCCGCCCACCCACGGCCCGATCGACGCCCCCGGACTCGAGATCGCGGTGCGCTACCGCCCCGCGGAGGACGACAGCCTCGTCGGCGGTGACTGGTACGACGCCATCGTGCTGCCGTCGCAACAGGTACTGCTGTCCGTCGGCGACGTCGCCGGACACGGCATCTCGGCGGCCACCGGCATGGTCGCCCTGCGCAACGCCCTGCGCGGCCTGGCCACCACCGGCGCGGGCCCCGCACAGCTGCTGACCTGGCTCAACCTCGTCGCCCACCACCTGACCCAACGCGTCACCGCCACGGCCATCTGCGCCCTGTACGACCCCGAGACGCACATCCTGCGGTGGGCCCGCGCAGGGCACCTGCCCCCGCTGCTGATCCGGGCCGGCGAACCCACCACCGTCCCGTCCCCCGACGGCCTCCTGCTCGGCGCGGTCAGCGAAGCCGTCTACGAGGAGGGGCAGGTGCGACTGGAGCACGGGGACGTCCTGCTCATGTACACCGACGGCCTGATCGAACGGCGCGACCGTTCCCTCCAGGAGAGCCTGGACCAGCTCCTGGCCACCGTACGACGCCCGGCGCAGGCGCTGGACCAGCGCCTCGACCAGATGCTCACCCACAGCAGCGCCGACACCGACGACGACACCTGCGTCATCGGAATCCACCTGCGCACTCCGGCGGCCTGACCACGTGGACGGGGCCCGGGCACCGTCATCCCGGATCACCTTGAGACGTGTTCGCCCTGAGCCGACGCCGTCGTGTCCAGGGCGTCGGCGCGGCAGGATGCCCGTGTGAACCCGACCTTCGTTCTCGTGCACAGTCCCTCAGTGGGCCCTTCGACCTGGCGACCCGTGGCCGACCACCTGACGTCGATGGGCCATCAGGTCCGCATACCGTCGCTGCTGAGCATAGGCGACGGCAGCACGCCCCCCTTCTGGCCCCGGGTCGTGAGCGCGGTCCGCGACGACCTCGCGGAGGTCCCCGCCGACACCCCTCTCGCGCTCGTCGTGCACAGCAACGCGGGCCTGTTCCTCCCCGCGATCCGTTCCGGGATCGCGCACCCCGTGCTCGCCTCCGTCCTCGTGGACGCCGCGCTGCCGGCCCGTACCGGGGCGACCCCTGTCGCATCGGGGGAGTTGCTCGAATTCCTGCGCCCGATGGCCGTGGACGGCAGGCTGCCCCGCTGGACCGACTGGTGGGACGAGGTAGACGTCGCGCCCATGTTCGACGACCCCGTGACGCGGGAGACGGTCACGACCGAACAGCCCAGGCTCCCGCTGTCCTACTACGAGCAACTCGTCCCGGTCCCCGACGGGTGGGAGGACCACCCCTGCTCGTATCTGCTGTTCGGCCCCCCGTACGACGAGTACGCCGCCGAGGCCCGCGAACGCGGCTGGCGCGTCGCGCACCTGCCGGGCGAGCACCTGCACCAGATCGTCGACCCCGCTGGCACGGCACGGCACATCGTCGAACTCGCCACCACACCGTGAGCCACCTCGACGGACGTGGCCCTGCGTCCAGGAGCGTCCCTGCCCGGTGAGGATGAACCACCTGCGCGACATGCCCCCATGCGACCGCCCTCCACGACGGCCGAGGGGCAAAGTGGTAACCGATACGTCCGGTGACGCGGTCGGCGAGGACCCGGCAGGGGCCGTCGCATCGTGAGTTCACCGGCGCCGCAGTCGCACACACCGAACGGCACGACCGACGCACCGGGAGCAGGACATGGGCCTCATCCACATCGAACTCTTCGCCACGCTCGACCTGGTCGGGCAGGCGCCCGGCGGTCCCGACGAGGACCCGTCGGGGTTCCCGTTCGGCGGCTGGCAGGCGCCCCTGATGAACGAGGTCACCGGGGCGCAGATCGGTGCCGCGTACGAGGGCACGGACGCGCTCCTGCTCGGGCGGCGGACCTACGACATCTTCGCCGCCTACTGGCCGCACCAGGAGGGCGGCGAGGACAACCGGATGGCCACGCTCTTCAACAGCGTTCCGAAGTACGTGGCCTCCCGCGGCAGGCCCGACCTCTCGTGGGCCGGCTCCACGCAGCTCGGCCCGGACCTGGCCGCGGCGGTGCGCGAGATCCGCGACCGGCACCAGCACGTCAGGGTCGTCGGGAGCCTCGACCTCGTGCAGACCCTGCTGCGCGAGAAGCTCTTCGACCGTCTCGACCTGTGGGTGCATCCGATCGTGCTCGGGGTCGGGAAGAAGGTGTTCGACGGTGGTGAGGTACCCACCAACCTCACCCTCCTCGAACCGCCGGTGGCCAGCCCGAAGGGCACCGTGTACCTGCGCTACGCGCTCGCCGACGGCACTCCCGCGACCGGGGACATGAGCGCACCCGATCGCGGCACCGGGCGCGCCGACTGAGGCCGCGCCCCTCTCGCCGGCGTCCCGACGCGGCGGCGACGTCACCCTCGACGGCACCGTGGTGCGGGGTGACCCCTTCCGCCGCGTCCCACGTCCCGGGGCGCGAGGTCACACGGCGGTCAGGCTCTTGGCCAGGACCCGCTCCCTGCGGACACCGTCAGGCAGCAGAGCACCGGGTTCACCGGTGTCCGTGAAACCGTGGCGCGCATAGAGCGCGGCCGCCACGGTGTTGTCCGGCATCACGGACAACCGCAGCGTCCGGGCACCACGCCCCGCGCCCCACCGCTCGACCGCCCGGATCAGGGAGTCGCCCACGCCTCGGCCCCGAGCCGCGGGGCTGACCCACATCGAGATCAACTCCACGCTCTCCGCCTCTTCGCCCGGGACCCCGCTGACCATGCCCACCGGGAGCCCGTCGAGGAGCGCGACGAGATCGTGCGCTCCGGATATCGACAGACGGGCACGCCAGCGTTCCTCCCGATCACCGGAGCCTTGCCACTCGGCCAGCGTCGAAGTGAAGGCATAGGGCGCCTCGGCGAGCGCGGCCAGTCTCAACTTGCGCCAAAGGGGCCAGTCGTCGGGCCCCAGAACGCGTACTTCGAGCATGATCGCCACTCTGCTGCCGACGCTCCAGCGGCGGCAAGCTGATTACGGCGACGTGAACGGCGTCATGGGCCCGGCAACCGGCCACCGCAAGCTGATGAGGACCGCCGCGGCGGCCGACCTGTACCCGGTCGCGGTCTGCGCGGACGCCATCGTCTACCCCTCGCCCGGCCCGTCCCCGCTGGACGTCCTGTCCCACACCGACGACGGCGAGCCGGTCGACGACGGGGGAGTGAGCGGGATCGACGCAGGTTCCCGCCTCCGCACGGCGTCTCCCCGGCCCTTACAGCATGACGTGCTTGGGCTGCGTGTATTCCAGCAGCCCGGTCATCGACAGGTCGCTTCCGTAGCCCGAGTGCTTGCACCCGCCGTGCGGCATCTCGGAGACGGTCGTGCCATGGGTGTTCACCCACACGATGCCGGTGGCCAGCGCGCGGGTGGCGCGCATGGCCCTGCCGTGGTCACGGGTCCACACACTGGCCGCGAGGCCGTACCGCACCCCGCACGCCAGCGCCAGCGCCTCCGCCTCGTCGGTGAAGGGCTGCACGGTCACGACGGGGCCGAAGACCTCCTCCTGCACGATCTCGTCGCTCTGCCGCACCCCGGTCACGACGGTCGGCTCGTGGAAGAAACCCGGCCCCGGCACGGCCGATCCACCGGTCACCACGCGGGCACGCCCCGGCAGCCGCTCCAGCATCCCCGAGACGGAGGCGAGTTGGGCCGCGCTGTTGAGCGGTCCGAAGTCGTTGCCCGCCACACTGCCGGGGCCGGTGCGCAACCGTTGCGCGTAGGAGGCGAATCCGGCCACGAACTCGTCGTGGACGTCGCGCTGCACCAGCAATCGCGTCGCCGCGGTGCAGTCCTGGCCCGCGTTGTAGAAGGCGACGGACGCCAACTCGCGGGCGGTCGCGTCCAGATCGCAGTCGTCGTACACGATGACGGGCGCGTTTCCGCCGAGTTCGAGGTGGAGGCGCTTGAGGTCGGCCGCCGCGGCGACCGCGATCTCCCGCCCGGCCCGGACGCTGCCGGTCACCGCCACCATCCGCGGTACCGGATGCGCCACGAGGGCCCGGCCGGTGTGCCGGTCGCCGCAGACCACGTTGAGCACTCCCGGCGGCAGGTGATCAGCCGAGATCCTGGCGAGGAGGGCGGCGGAACCCGGAGTGCTGTCAGCGGGTTTGAGGACCACCGTGTTGCCCGCGGCCAGCGCCGGGGCGATCTTCCACACGGCCGTCATCAACGGGTAGTTCCACGGCGTGATCTGGGCGCACACCCCTACGGGGTCCCTGCGCAGCACGGAAGTGTGGCCCGGGGTGTACTCGCTCGCGGCCGGACCGGGCAGGGCACGCGCGGCGCCGGCGAAGAACCGCAGCGTGTCGGTGATGGCCGGCAGTTCGTCCGCGCGGAAGGCCCGGACGGGCTTGCCGGTCTCGCGCACCTCGGCGTCGACCAGTTCCTCCGCGTGGTCCTCCATCGCGTCGGCCATTGCGAGCAACGCCCGCTGCCGCTGCCCGGGGGAGGTGGCGGCCCATCCGCCGAACGCCTTCTGGGCCGCGGTGCAGGCGGCGTCGACGTCGTCCGCCCTGGACCGCGGCGCCCGCGCCGACCGCCGCCCGGTGGCGGGATCGACGAGGTCCAGCCAGGTGCCGGACGAGGCGGCGACATCGCGGCCCGCGATGTGGTTCAGGATGGTGAGCGGTTCAGCCACGGCGCAGCGCCTCCTTCGCGGCGGCGCGACCCGTCCGCACCGCCCCTTCCATGTATCCGGCCACCCACTGGTCGGATCCGCAGACGTAGAAGGGCGGTTCGTGGCTGCCGTGCAGCGGTCCCACCGCTGTCACGTCGCCGGGCGCCCACTGGGTGACGTAGCCCTGCGTCCAGGGATCGGTGCCCCACAGCCGCAGGTCCGTGGTGAGCGGTTCGCGTGCCTGCTCACCGTAGAGCCGTGCCACGTCCGCGAGCAGTTCCGCCCGCCGCACCGCCGGGGGCATCCCGAGCAGGACCCCGTACCGTTCCGGTGGGATCAGCGCGGACAGTACGCCCTCGGTCTGCGGCCAGGTGCTGCCGAGCACACCTTCGCACTCCGAGAGGCCGTTGAGGTCCGCCTCACGCCAGAAGGCGCGGTCGTAGGCGGCGACGAACTTGGCCGCCACCGCCTGCCGTTGGGCACGCAGCGAGGCCAGCCGCCGGTCGCTCACGCCGCTGATGGAGACCGACCGCAGAGGGCCCACGGGAAGCGCGCTGATCACGGCGGAGGCGGTGAGGGCTTCACCGCTCGCCAACTCCACCCTGCATTTGCCGGGCCGCGCGACGAGCGCCACCACGGGCGACCCGGTGCGCACCCGTGGGCCGAGTTCCCGAGCCATGCGCAACGCCACGGTGGCCGAGCCCTCCGCGACGCGCAGTCCCTCCCAGTCCTCGTAGTCGTAGTGCCCCTCGCTGGGAACGGCCGCCTGTTTGCGCAACGCCGCGAGCAGGGAGGTGCGTTCGACCGACCCCGCGGCGAGCCCCAGCGCGCCGATCTCCCACAACCGGACCACCGCGGGCGTGGCCCCGGACGAACGCAGCCACGCGCCGACGGACAGGCCGTCCAGTTCCGCGGCGCGCGGGTGGGACCAGGGGTCCTCGGGCCGCACGCTCCGGGCCGCAGTGACGAACAGTGCTGTCACGTCGTCATGGCATCGAGCGTCGTCGACGGTGAACCACTGCGGCGGATCACCCGCCCCGACGCCTTCCGGGACCGCACGGCTGATCCGGCCCGGCTCGGCGACGTAGCTGGGGACCAGGGTGAGGCCCAGTTCGGCGACGAGGCCGAGGTAGGAGGAGTGAGCGCGTCCCACGACCTCGCCCCCCAGCTGGACCAGGCGCCCGTCGGGCAGCGTCCGTTGTTCCACGCGTCCCCCCACCCGGTCGCGGGCCTCCACCACCAGCACGTCGGCTCCGCCCGCGGCAAGGTCCCGCGCGGCGCTGAGCCCGGCCAGCCCGGCACCGAGCACGATCACGTCGTGGTTCACACCGTCTTCCTTCCGGTCTGCGTCCGCATGGCATCGCGGCGCTTCGTCATGGCGCCCCCCCGCACCGGCGGGGCGTGGCCGTTCACACGAGGAGCAGGCAGTGCTCCGGCTCCCAGCCCAGTTCGACGGTCTCGCCACCCTCCCAGCGGTCCTCCATGCGGGAGCGCGCCGTGTTCTGCTCCAGCGCGGCCACCGTGACACCAGGTGCCAGCTCGATCAGGTAGGTGGTCGTCGGCCCGGAGTAGACCGTCTCGCGCACCACTCCGCGGATCACCGGCATCCCGGGCCGGAAGTCGGAGAGCCAGATCTTCTCGGGGCGGATCGACACGCTCACGGTGCTCCCGTCGGCACAACCGTCACGACGGCCCACCGGCAGGGCGGGACCACTGTCCAGCCGGACCTCACCATCCCGGTACACACCACTGACCAGGTTGGACGTGCCCATGAAGGACGCCACGAACCGGCTGGCCGGGTGCTCGTAGACGTCTTCCGGCGTGCCGCACTGCTCTAGGCGGCCGTCGTTGAGGACCGCCACCCGGTCCGACATGGTGAGCGCCTCGTCCTGGTCGTGGGTGACGAAGACGAAGGTGATGCCGACCTCCCGCTGGATCTGCTTGAGTTCGACCTGCATCTGGCGGCGCAGTTTCAGGTCGAGGGCCGCCAGCGGTTCGTCGAGCAGCAGGACCGCGGGACGGTTCACGAGCGCCCGGGCCAACGCGACCCGCTGCCGCTGCCCACCGGACAGCGTCCGCGGCCTGCGACCGGCCAGGTCGGCGAGCTGCACCATCTCCAGCATCGCGCCGACCCGCTCGCGGATCTCCGCCTTGGCCACCTTCCTGCGTTTGAGGCCGAAGGCGACGTTGTCGGCCACGGACAGGTGGTCGAAGAGCGCGTAGCTCTGGAAGACCGTGTTGACGTTGCGCTTGTCCGGCGGCAGGCCCGTGACGTCCTCGCCGCCGAGCAGCACCGTGCCGGACGTCGGGTCGGCGAAGCCGCCGATCATGCGCAGCGATGTCGTCTTGCCGCAACCGGACGGGCCGAGGAGGGAGAAGAACTCCCCGGGCGCGATGTCCAGGCACAGGTCGCGCACGGCGTGGTTGCCGGCGAACTCCTTGCTGACGTGGTCGAGCCGGACCGCGGGGGTCGCGTTCATGGCTGTCACTCCCCTGAGAGGACGTCGAGGCCGCCGCCGCGGCCGAAGAGGCGGGGGATCGCCAGCGCGAGCGCGATCAGCCCGATGGAGCCGGCCAGCATCAAGGTGCCCACCGCGTTGATGGTCGGCTGGACACCGAACCTGATGGCGGAGTAGATGCGCACGGCCAGCGGCTGCGGATCGACGCCGGTGGTGAAGTAGGCCAGCACGAAGTCGTCGAAGACGAGGGCGAAGACGAGCACGGCACTCGCCAGGATGGCCGGGAGCAACGCGGGGAAGGTCACCAGCCGCAGGGACTGCCAGCGGGTCGCGCCCAGGTCCATCGCCGCCTCCTCCACCTCCGGATTGAGCGCCGCGACGCGCGAACGCAGGATGACGGTCACGTAGGAGATGGAGAAGGTGACCTCGGAGACCATCACCGTCCCCGTGGACAGGGTGATCCCCAGGCCCTTGAAGAGCAGGAGGGACGCCACTCCCGTCACGATCTCCGGGGTGATCAGCGGCACCAGCATGATCAGCCCCGCATAGCTGCCCAGGCGGCCACGGGCGCGTACCAGGCCCATGGCGAGGGCGGCACCCAGGGCCACCGACCCCACCGTCGCCACCAGTGAGACCTTCAGACTCATTCCCAGGGAGCCGATCAGTACGTGATCGGAGAAGAAGGCCCGGTACCAGCGCAGCGAGAAGCCCTTGAAGACGGTGAGCGACTTCTGGGAGTCGAAGGAGAACAGCGCCACCATGGCGATGGGCAGGTAGAGCAGGAAGAAGAAGACCGCGGTGAGGGCGATGGCCACCCGGGGCCTGCGTTCCGCCCGGCGGCGCCCGGGCCACCCGTGACGTGCGGGCCAACGGCGACGTCCGGCGCTCACCGTGCCGCCTCCGCCTCGTCCTTGTTGGCGCGCCGCAGGTAGCCGACCATGCCCACCAGCAGCACGGCCATCAGCAGCATGGTGAGCGCGGCCCCCAGCGGCCAGTCCTGGCCCTCGAAGAACTCGTCCTGGATCAGGTTGCCGATCATCAACTGGTTGGGCCCTCCCATGAACTGGGCGCTGACGAAGTCCCCGACGGCCGGCAGGAAGACCAGCACCAGACCGGCGGTGGCGCCCTGCCGGGTCGCGGGCACGGTGACGAACAGGAAGGTCCGCAGCGGGCCGCCGTACAGGTCGCGTCCCGCCTCGATCAGGGAGACGTCCATGCGTTCCATGGCCGCGTAGAGCGGAATGATCATGAAGACGACGAAACCGTAGACCAACCCGGCGATGACGCCGGGCCCGGTGTTGAGGATCTTGGTGTGCGGTCCCGCGAGGCCGATCGCGCGCAACGCACGCAGCAACGGGCCGTCGTCGGAGAGCACCACGGACCAGCCGTACATGCGCACCAGGTAGTTGGCGAAGAACGGCACGACGATCGCCGCGATCAGGGCGTTCTTGAAGCGTCCCGCGTGCAGCGCGATGGTGTACGCCACAGGATAGGCGATCAGGAGGCACAGCGCGCAGGTCAGCAGGGCGTACACCAGGGAGCGCACCAGCACGTCGCGGTAGACCGGGTCGCCGAGCGCGGAGAGGTTGGCCAGTGTGCGGCCGAAGTGCGGATTGCCCAGCTCGTCCGTGGTGCCGAAGGAGAGCGCGGCGACGAGGAGCAGCGAGCAGATGAAGAATGCGGACATCCACACCGTGCCGGGCAGGGTGAGCCAGTTCCACAGCCGGGCCCCGGCGGCGGCGGGGCGCGGTCGTGCGGGGACGCGGTCGGCCATCACTCGGCCTCCACGTCTGTCCAGGTGGCGTCCCGGGCTTGTTGCGCCGCGGGCGAACTGTTGCGGAAGTAGCGGTCGGTCGTCAGGTCACCGGGCTCGATGACGCAGTTGGGCAGTTGTTTCACGATTGCCGCGTACGCGTCCTCGGTGCCGTGCACCGGCATGGGGTAGCCGATGTAGCGGATGTTCTTGATGACGTTGCTCGGGCGGAGCATGTAGTCGATGAAGAGCATCGCGGTGCCGGGGTGTTGTGCGTTGGCGGGGATGGCGTAGCAGTCGGAGTTGATGGGGCAGCCCTCCTTCGCCGTCTCGAATCCGTAGATCGAGGGGTCCTTGGCCTGGCCCAGCACGCTGACCATGTCGCCGCTCCAGGCCTGGGTCATGGTGGCGTTGCCGTTGAGCAGGTTGTCGTAGTCGTCGCTGGAGAAGCCGCGCAGATGCGGGCGGAGGGACTTGATCGTGGCGGCGATGCGGTCCAGGTCGTGCCGGCTGGAGGTGTTGATGTCCAGACCCAGCTTGAGAGCGGCCATGCCCAGGACCTCGTCGCGGTCGTCCAGCAGGAAGACAGTGCCGCTCGCGGCCGGATCCCACAGGTCGTCCCAGGAGCCGCTGAGGTCGCCGAGCTTGTCGCGCCGCCATCCGATGCCGGTCTTGTACATGGTGAAGGGCACCGTGTGTGCCGAACGCGGGTCGTACCAGGGGTCGCCGAAGTACGGATAGCTGCCGAAGACCAGCTCGGCGTTGCGCAGCTTCGTGTGGTCGATGCGCCGCAGCCGCCCCGCCGAGGCGAGCAACTGGGCCCACTTGGCCGAGGGGAAGATGATGTCGTACTTGTTGCCGGCGTCGAGTTTGGCGGCCATGCCTTGCATGGAGTCGAAGTTGGACTGGACGACGTTGACGCCGTACTCCTTCTGGAATCCGGCGAAGACCGAAGGGTCCACGTAGTCGGCCCAGTTGAAGTAGACGAGGTCGCCGTCGACCTTCACATCGATGGGAGCGTCGTCGTCCGCGGTCATGGCGGTGTTCTGCTGGACGAATCCGCAGCCGGCCAGGGAGAGACCGAGGCCGCCGGCGGCGCATGAGCGCAGGAGGGAGCGACGGGAGAGTGGGCGTGCCTCGTGGGACATGGGTCGTCCTCTCCGGAGGGGGACACGAAGGCAGGGGAAGGGAGGCGGGGGAGTTGGGGGATAGCGCGGGGCGTGCGAGGGCCGCGCGGTCGACCCCACGAGCGCGAAGGCAGGGGTGGTCAGGGGGAGGTGCGGCACCGGCGCCGTGGCCGCTCCACGAGCGGTTCACCCAGCGCTGCGCGAGCCGCCGAACCGGCAACCGTGGCGGCCGTGGATGACGGCGAGTCGACACGTAAGCCGGCACGAGCGGTACGCGACCGGGGGCCCGGAACCACGGCGGGGCGGCGGGGGCCGGGGGTGTCCAGCGGACGGCGACCCCGGAGGCGTGAGGTCAGGCCGGGTCTAAGGCGGAGGCGTTGGACGGTAGGGGGTCCGCCGGTGGGAACGGGACGTCGAGACCGATCTGCGGTGCGACCACCGACCAGACGCGCCGGCGGACCTCGTCGGTCTCCCGCGGGGTCGGGTCCATCAGCAGGCGTGCGCCGTAGCCGTCGGTGAGCGCGATGATCAGGTCGGCCAGCCGCTCGGCGTCGCAGGGGGCGAACTCCCCGGCTGTCACTCCGGCCCGCACCACGTCGGCGACCCAGTCGGTCACGCCGGCGTACAGCTCGCGGGCGACCCGCAGCGAGCCCTTGTCGCGTGCGGCCCGAAGGTGCAGCTCCTGCCAGAGCAGGAAGTCCCGGCGCAGTTCGGAGTCGAGCGGCAGACACGCGTCGATCACCCGGGCGAGCCGCCAGGCGTGCGGTGCGTCGGCCGGTGGCTCGGCGTCGTAACCCGCCCGGCCCGCGCTCTCGTACGAGAACTTCAGGGCTTCGAGGAAGAGCTTCTCGCGGGTGTCGAAGTGGTAGTGCAGCAGCGCGGTGGAGACTCCGGCGTGCTCCGCCACCATGCGCATCCTGACCTTCTCGAACCCCGCCTCCGCGATGGTCTCGCAAGCGGCGGCCAGGATCAGCCGACGGGTGGCCTCCGTACGGGCCTCCGCGGTCACCGGAACGTCCCCCGGGGCGCACGGCTGTCCGCCGGTCCGGAGGGCTGGAGGCAAGGGGCGTCCCGCAGGTCGGCCCGGACCCGGTCGGCGAACCAGCCGACGCCGCGCTCCCGCCGGGAGAGGGGCCCGGGCTCGAACTCCGGTGTGGCGACGCCGTGTTGGACGCGCGACACCAACTCGGCGTCCTCGTCGTTGGTGACCCACCCGATGTGGATGTTCAGCCGCCGGGCCAGCCGGGTGCGGGCGGTCGTCCCGCGCCGGGTGAAGAAGGCACCCGGGATGGCGACGCGGTCCTGCGCGGTGGGTATGGCGGTCCAGGCGAGCACGTGGTCAGGATAGAAGTCCAGCAAGGTGTTCGGGTAGATCACCGCGTAGCGCCAGGTCCTGCGGTCGGCCTCGGTGAGCCCGGGCATGGGGGCGGCGACCTTCTGGTAGAGCCGCTCGAACCAGTTGGAGGACGGTTTGTCGCGCAGCGGTGACTGGAACAGCACGTACGACTCGTCGACGACGTCGCACTCGTAGCGCTGGTAGTCCAGCAACCGCATCAGCGCCGGGTGGGCGACGGGCACGTGGTAGCCCTCCAGGTAGTTGTCCACCACCACCTTCCAGTTGGCCTGCTGGACCTCCGCGCCCGCCAGATCGTGGATGCGGCTGCGCCCGACGGGCGTCAGGTCGGGGCCGGCGTAGTGGCCGACGGCCTCGGCCAGCCCGGCGCACTGGACGGCCAGGGGCACCGCGTCCGGGTCGAGGTTGACGAAGACGAATCCCAGGAAGGACTCCACGCGCACCGCGTGGAGCCCGAGGGCGGCCTTGTCCAGGCAAGGGATCTGGCGGTTCTCGGGTGCCCCGACGAGCGTGCCGTCGAGCCGGTACGTCCAGCCGTGATACGGGCAGCGGATGGCCTTGGCGGCAGGCTCGCTGCCGGAGACCAGGCGGGTGCCGCGGTGCCGGCAGACGTTGAGGTGGGCGGCGAGCCCTCCGTCCTCGGTGCGCACGACCAGGACCTCGCGGCCGGCCGCCCAGGCCGCGAGCCGGGAGCCGGTCTCGCGCAGGTCGGACTCGTGGCACACCAACTGCCAGGACCTGGCGAAGATGCGCGGGACCTCCTCCTCGGCGATCCGGGGGTCGGTGTAGTAGCGGCCCGCCAGAGCGGGGGCGGGCGCGGCATGGTCGGCCGGGCCGGGGGAGGTGACGGTTTCGGACTGCATCGGATGGTCCTCCACGCCGTCGGGCGATGAGAGAGTGCAGCGGTCCAGGAGCGACGGACGCCGGTCGTCGAGCGGCCGGGGGAGTCGCGCTGATTGATTGGTCAGTCAGGTTGCGGCCGGATTGCCGCCATGTCAACTCTTGTGAACTGACTGATTGGTTAGTTAGCGTGTGGCCCTCGCCGACCCGGCCAACCGACCGGTCGACCCTCCTGGCGCCTGAGCGTCCCCGCACTCACACCCGCCCCTCTCCACCCCACTCACCACGGCGGCCCGCATGCCCGGCGGCGGTTCGAACTCCCCCGGCCGCTGGCCGTTCGCTGCCACTCCACCACCCGGCCCGGACCTGCGCCGTCCGAGCCGGGCAAGCCGTCGCACCAGCGGAGGCATCCCATGCGCGGAGCCCGCACCACGTCCTGGCTGGGGCTGACGCCGGAACCCGAGAGGGAACTGCCGTCAGCCGTAGCCGCACTGCGAGCCCAGGCCGCCGGCCCCCTCGGCACTTCCGAACCCGACGAGTCGGCTGAACGCCGCCGCGTGGAACAGCTCGTCCTGCACGGCACGCAACGCGGCTGGCTCCGCTACCTGGCGGAGGTCACGGCACTGGTCACCGATGTCGCGACCGGCGCCGCGCCGGGCGATCCGGACACCGCACTGCTCGTCGCCGACGTGGTCCTGGAGCACCACCGCATGCTCATCGGCCTGCCCGGTCCCGGCTACCGGCTGGCCGAGACCCAGCGGTCGGCACTGACACAGGCGGTTCGCACCCTCGGCCAACGTCCCGAAGGCAGGAAGACCCCATGACGACGATCCGCCCTCTTCTCCCCGCGCACTTCGCGACGGCACTCGGCTCCGCCCCGGGCGTCGGCGAGGACCTGGAGGCCTACCTGCGCGCGGGGGGCTACCGGCCGTGCGACCCCGCCGAGTTGCTGGAGAGAATCACCCGCAGCGGGCTGCGCGGGCGCGGCGGCGCGGGTTTCCCCGCGGCGCTGAAGCTCGCCACCGTGCGTGACGCCCGAGGCGAGGCGGTCGTGGTCGCCAACGGAGAAGAGGGCGAACCGGGCTCCGTCAAGGACCGCTGGCTGCTGCGCGCCCGGCCCCACCTGGTCCTGGACGGCCTGGCCCGTGCCGCGGCGATCACCGGGGCACGAGCCGGCTACGTCTACGTGTCGGACCCCGACGCGGCCGACCGGGTCCGCGCCGCCCTCAAGGAGCGCGGTGCGCAGTCGCAGGTGCGGGTGGTGCTCACGGAGCCCGCCTACGTGGCCGGTGAGGAGACAGCGGTGGTACGCCGTATCAACGGCGGCCCCGCCCTGCCGACGGCCAAGCCGCCGCGACCGTACGAGCGCGGGGTGGACGGGGCACCGACGCTGGTCGCCAACGTGGAGACGCTCGCGCGGATCGCATTGCTGGCCGCGAGCGCCGAGGATCCGGGGCCCCCGGGTCCGGCCGACGCCTACCTGCTCACCCTTTCCGCCGGAGACCGCCCCGCCGTCCTGACCGAGGCGGTGGCGCACACCACCCTGGACGAACTGGCCCGCCTCCTGGGCACCGAGCGCCCGCGGGCCGTGCTGACGGGCGGCCTGTCCGGCGGTCTGCTCGGGCCGGGCAGCGGACTCCCCGTGGAACGCGACGCGCTCGCGTCCGCCTCGGCGTCGCTGGGCTGCGGGGCGATCCGATTTCTCGGACCCGACGAATGCCCGGTCGCCGTCGTGGCGGACTCCCTCGCCTACCTGAGCGGGCAGAGCGCGCGGCAGTGCGGTGTGTGCGTCTCGGGTACGTCCGCGCTGCGCGACACGGTCGCGGGCCTGACGGCGGGCCGGGTGGACGACGAGCGGATCGCACGGCTGACCCGCTGGTCGTCGACCCTGCCCGGTCGCGGTGCGTGCGGCCTGCTGGACGCGGCAGCCCGCCTCGTCGCCTCCCTCCTGCGGGTCTTTCCCGCTCTCGTCGAAGCCCATCGAGGCCGCCCCTGCGCGCCGGTGAAGGTCTCAGGCCAGCACCGTCTCCGCGTCCCGGTGCCCGAGGTCTCTGTCCGCCTGCCGGCCTGACGCCCCGCCCGCACGCCCCAACACCCAAGCCCGTCCCCCGCAACACCCCAACTCCCAAGCACATCCCCGAGCTGCGAACCCCTTCCGCCCGACGCGAACAAGGAGCCGGACCGATGAAACTCCTCCTCGACTCGACACGGTGCCAGGGCTACGGCCTGTGCCAGGAAGCCGCGCCCGCCCTGATCGACCTCGACGACTGGGGATACGCGGCCGTGCCCGACACGGCCGTGCCCCCCGGTGAGCAGTCGGCCGCGCGGGCCGCCGTCGAAATCTGCCCCAACCACGCGCTGCGGACGGCGAAGTGAGCGCGGCACGCGACCTGGCCGCCCTGTTCGATCCCGCCTCGGTGGCCGTGGTCGGCGCGAGCGACGACCCCGCCAAGTACGGTCACGCGGTCGCCTCCCAGGCGCTGCGGGCGAGCCGCCGCCCTGTCCACCTGGTCAACCGGCGCGGCGGCACCGTGCTGGGGCGCACCGCGGCCACCAGCCTCACCGGCATAGGAGAGCCCGTCGACCTCGTGGTGGTCTCGGTGCCGGGGCCAGGGTTCGAAGCGGCCGTGGACGAGGCGCTGGCCTGCGGTGCCCGCGCCGTCGTGGCGATCACCGCCGGGTTCGCCGAGACCGGCGCCGACGGGCTCGGGCGGCAGCGCGCCGTCGCGGAGCGCGTCCGCCAGGCCGGCGCGGTCCTCGTCGGCCCCAACTGCCTGGGCGTCGTGGACAACACCACCGAACTCTTCCTCGCCTCCGACCACTTCGCACCCGGCGGCGTGGCCCTGCTGAGCCAGAGCGGCAACCTCGCACTCGAACTCCAACTGCGCCTGACGCCGTACGGACTGGGCTTCTCCCGATTCGTCTCGCTGGGCAACCAGGCCGACGTGGACCTGGTGGACCTGGTGACCGACTGCGCCCGGCACCCGCAGACCAGCGCGATCGCCGTCTACGCCGAGGACTTCGGTGACGGCAGGGCCTTCGCCGAAGCGGCGGCGGCCGCGGACAAGCCCGTCGTCCTGCTCACCGCGGGCGGTGGCGCCGCCGCGGCGCGCAGCGCCCGCTCCCACACCGGCGCCCTGACCACCTCGTCGGACGTGGTCTCCGCCGCCTGCCGCGACGCCGGGATCCACCAGGTGCGCACACCCCGCGAAATGGCGGCGGTGCTGGCCGGGCTGAGCGGCGGGCGCCGCAGCCCCGGCCGCCGGGTCGCGGTCTTCACCGACGGCGGCGGGCACGGAGCGATCGCCGCGGAGGCCGTGGAGTCGGCAGGGCTCGAGGTGCCCGAGACCGGTGAGGCCACCACCGAGCGGCTGCGCGGCTTCCTGTGGGAGCAGTCAGCCGTCGGCAACCCGGTGGATCTCGCCGGCATGGGGGAGCGGGACCCGATGTCCTACGCCCGGGCCGTCGACGCGCTGTTGTCCGCCAAGGAGATCGACGCCGTCCTGATGACCGGCTACTTCGGCGGCTACGCGGAGCAGGGCGGCGGGCTCGGAGGCCCGCACAACACCCTGGGCCATGCGGAACTGGCCGCCGCCGAGGCCATCGCCGCGCGGATGCACGGCGCGCCCAAGCCGCTCGTGGTGCAGTCCATGTACCCGCGGTCGGCCAGCTGCCGGGCGCTCGCGGACGCCGGGGTCCCGGTCTTCTCCGCGATCGAGGACGCCGCGGGAGCACTGGTCGCGCTGGCGCCCTCGACGGAGCCGGGACCTCCGACGGATCAGCCGGGAGCCTCGATGGATCAGCCGGGAGCGTTGCAGCCCCTGCCCGACGCGGCGCCGCCGTTGGACGACGTGGGGTACCACCCGATCCGCACCGCGCTGACCGAGGCGGGCCTCGTCTTCCCCACCGCCCGGGAGGTGAGCACCGAGGCCGAGTTGGGCGCGGCGGCGGCCGAGTTCGCCGGGCCCTACGTCCTCAAGGCGCTGCACCTTCTCCACAAGTCCGACGCCGGGGGCGTGGTGCTGGACATCGCGGACGAGGAGGGGTTGCTCGACGCCTATCGGCGGATGCACGCCCGCCTCGGCTCCCCCTCCTACTCCGTGGAAGCGATGGCGGACCCGTCCCGCGGCGTCGAGCTGATCGTCGGGGTCAACCGCGATCCGCGCTTCGGGCCCGTCGCCATGGTCGGCCTCGGAGGGACCCTCACCGAGGCGCTCGGCGACGTGGCCTTCGCCCTCGCTCCCGTCACGCCGCGGCGGGCGAGGCACCTGCTGGGCCGACTGCGCTCGGCGGCACTCCTGCGGGGAGCGCGGGGACGACCGGCCGCCGACCTCGACGCGGCCGCCGAAGCCATCGCCCGCATCACCCGGTTCGCCGCCGCCCACCCCGAGATCGCCGAACTGGAGGTCAACCCCCTGCTCGTGGGCCCCGACGGTGCCCTGGCACTCGACGCCCGAGCAGTCCTGGGCTGACGCGCCCCGCCGGCCCGGCATCGCCGCACGTGCCCGCACGCCGCACGAATGTCTACGGAGAGACACGCATGGACTTCCGCTACACCCCCGAGCAGGCCGACCTCAAGCGTCGCGCCGCCACGTACACCGCGCTGCTCATGCGGTACGAGGACCAGGCGGAGCAGGCCGGCGGCCCGCTCCCCGCCGATCTGGTCAAGGAACTCGCCCGGGCCGCGATCGATGCCGGGGTCTACGCCATCAACATGCCCGCCGAATGGGGCGGAGCCGGCCTGTCGCTGCTCGACCAGGTCATCGTGGAGGAGGAGTTCGGCAAGGCGACCAACTGCCTGTGGGACATCCCCTGGAGGCCGGCCAACGTCCTGGCCCACGGCACCGCCGCGCAGCGGGAGAAGTACCTGCTGCCGGTGATCCGCGCCGAACGGTTCGACGCGTTCGCCGTCACCGAGCCCGGCGCGGGCTCCGACCCGTCCTCCGGGAGCACCACCGCCACCCGCACCGACGGCGGATGGTTGCTGAACGGTGAGAAGTGGTTCGTCACCTGCGGCGACATCGCCGACTTCCTCCTGGTGCAGGCCGACGCCGGGCCGGATCGCGAGCCCACCCTGTTCTTCGTGGACAAGGAGGCGCCCGGCCTGCGCATGACCCGCGTCCCCGCCTTCATGCACAGCGCCGTCAACGGCCATCCCGAATTCACCCTCACGGATGTGTTCGTGGCCGACACGGACGTCCTCGGCGAGGTCGGCCAAGGATACGAACTGACCAAGGAGTGGTTCACCGACGAACGGCTGATGATCGCCGCCCGCACCGTCGGCGCCGCTGAGCGCGCGTTGCAGCTGGCGCGTGACTGGGCGGTGGGGCGTGAGCAGTTCGGGCGGCCGATCGCCGAGTTCCAGTTGGTGCAGGGGATGCTGGCGGACTGCGCGGTCGACATCGCGGTCAACCGGGCCTACACCCACCAGGTCGCCTGGGAGGCCGACCAGCCGGGCGCCGATCCCAAGACCCTGCACGCCAAGGCGTCGACCGCCAAGCTGGCGGCGAGCGAGGCGGCGGGCCGCGTGATCGACCGTTGCGTGCAGATCTTCGGCGGCCGCGGCTATGACCGCTCCTACCCGGTGGAGCGCCTGTACCGGGAGATCCGGGTGGATCGGATCTGGGAGGGCACCTCAGAGATCCAGCGCCTGATCATCGCCAACGAACTCATCAAGCGCGGCACCCGCGCCCTCGCACTGCCCACCCGCTGACCGGCGGCACGACGCCCGGTGTGCCGCTACGCCCGCCCCGCCGTCGTGCGAGCCCCCGCGTTCCCGCCCCCCGCCCCGCCCGCGCCCACGCGCACTCACCCCACGAGGACTCCCATGGACTTCAGGCTCACCCCCCGTCAGGCCGAACTCAAGGCCCAGGCCCGCCGGCTCGCGGACTTCATGGAGCGTTACGAAGCCGAATGCGAGGAGAACAACGGCCTGCCCGTCAGCGCCCACGAATCCGTGCGCGACGCGGTTCTGGACAGCGGACTGCAGGCCATCAACATGCCGGCCGAATGGGGCGGCGCGGGGCTCACCATCCTGGAGCAGGCCGTCGTCCAGGAAGAGCTGGGACGTCTGACCGGCGCCCTGTGGGACATGGTCTGGCGCCCCGCCAACGCACTGCGCTTCTGCACCCCGCAGCAACGGGAGCGGTACCTGATCCCCGTCATCAAGGGCGAGCGCCGCGACTGCTACGCGGTGACCGAGCCCGGCGCGGGCTCCGACCCGCAAAGCGTCGCCACCACCGCCACCCGGGTCGCCGACGGCTGGCGCATCGACGGCGAGAAGTGGTTCGTGACCATGGGCGACCACGCCGACTTCATCATCGTGCTGGCCGCGGCGGGGGAGGAGAAGGCGCCCACCCTCTTCCTCGTCGACAAGGAAGCCCCGGGTGTCGAGATGAAGCGGGTCCCGCGCTTCATGCACACCTTCGTCTACGAGCACCCCGAGTTCACCTTCACCGACGTCCGCGTGACGGACGACGCGATCCTGGGAGGGCTGGGCCAGGGGTACGACATCACCCGTTCCTGGTTCACCGAGGAACGGCTGATGATCGCCGCCCGCACGATCGGCGCCGCTGAGCGTGCGCTGGAGTCGGCGCGTGACTGGGCGGTGGGGCGTGAGCAGTTCGGGCGGCCGATCGCCGAGTTCCAGTTGGTGCAGGGGATGCTGGCGGACTGCGCGGTCGACATCGCGGTCAACCGGGCCTACACCCACCAGGTCGCCTGGGAGGTGACCGAGGGGACGACCGACCGCAAGACCCTGCACGCCAAGGCCGCCATGGCCAAGCTGGCGGCGAGCGAGGCCTCCGGCCGGGTCGTCGACCGTTGTGTGCAGATCTTCGGCGGTCGCGGCTACGACCGCTCCTACCCGGTGGAGCGCCTCTACCGGGAGCTGCGGGTGGACCGGATCTGGGAGGGCACCTCAGAGATCCAGCGCCTGATCATCGCCGGGGAACTGACCAAGCGGGGAACCGGCGTCCTGAACCTGCCCGGCGCGGTCGGCTGACCGGACGGCAGGGCGCAGGAGGGCGACGACGGACATCACAGTGGTCGGCGGGCCGGCGCCTTGCCGCTACGGGCGGGCGCGCGCCGGCCGCGCCCGCTCCGAAGTCCGACGGGAACGCCGCCGAAGCCCTCGCGTCCCGGCTCGTCACAAACCGGAGTACTCGGAGTCCGGCAGTTCTGGCAGCAGATCGGCGTAGAGGTCGGGCTCGGCAGGCACGCGGATGGCCAGGACGGCCACGTCGTCCTCGTTGCGGGTGGGGCGGGTCCGCTCCAGCAGCAGATCGATGAACGACTCCAGTGGGCGGTGGGCCAGGGACGCGGCGTGCCGGCGCAGGATCTCCAGGCCCTCGTCGATGGAGCGGTCGGGTGCTTCCACCAGGCCGTCGGTGTACAGCACGAGCGTGTCTCCGCGTCGCAGCGTGACGGAGGCCTCGGGGCGGGGCTGCTGGGAGCCGGTTCCCAGCAGCACGCCGTGGCCGCCGGTGAGGTAACTGGTCACGCCGTCGTAGCTGATCAACAAGGGCGGCGGGTGGCCGGCGTTGGTCCAGGTCAGTTCGTACTGTCCCTCACGGGCCGTGGCCAGCCGAGCGAAGATCAAGGTGGCCATGGACACCTGGGCGATGGGTCCGGTCGCGTGGTCGAGCCAGTCGACGACCTCGCTGGGCGTCTGTTCACGCATCCAGGCGTAGGCACGCAGCATGTTGCGCAGCTGGGCCATGCCGGCCGCCGCCTCCAGGTCGTGACCGACGACATCCCCGACGGCCAGCGCGGTGGTGCCGTCCGTGAGGGTGAAGGCGTCGTACCAGTCACCGCCGACCTGCGAGGCGTCGGGCGCGGGCAGGTAGCGGGCGGCCAGGCGCAGGCCTTTTACCCGCGGCAGGCGGGGCAGCAGATAGCGCTGCATGGTCTCGGCCACTCGGCGCTGCCGCTCGTAGAGGAGTGCGTTGTCCAGAGCGAGCCCGGCCCGGCGCGTGATGTCCTCCAACAGGGCGAGGTCACCCGGGGTGAACCGCTCCGGCTGGTCCGAGCGGCCCAGGGTCAAGGCGCCAAGCGTTCTGCGATGACTGAGGATCGGGGCGATCGCGGCCGAGTGCATACCGGTCGCCTCGAACAGACGGCGTTGCTCGACCGCGATTCCGGCGTCCGGCGGGCCGTTGTACGTCTCCGGGCCGGTCAGGCTGGCCGCCGCGCCGCGCAGAGCCCTGGACAGCGGCATCGGCGAGGCCTCCGGCACCGGCGGCATGGGCCCCTGGAGATCGTCCCTGTACACCACCTCGCCGTCCTCGCAGTGCGCCACGGCGAAACGCCGCACCTCGTCGCCTTTGGTGATCAGGTCGATCACTGCCCAGTCGGCGAGACGGGGCACCACCAGGCGCACCAGGCTGCTCAGTGCTTCTTCGACGTCGAGAGTGGTGCTCAGCAGGGTGGTCGTCTCGGCGAGCAGCGCCAGGCGCTCCAGTTCGGTGAGCGACGACATCAGCTGTCTCGGCCGCGCAGCGGGTGATTCCGGGGCGTCCTGGGCCCAGAAGATCACCAGCGAGCCCGAGGGGCGGCCTTCTGGGCCGTACGGCGTCGCCAACCATCCGACCGGCAACAGGGCGCCGTCGCCGCGCTCCAGCCATTCCTCGCGACCCTGCGCCGTGCGCCCGCCCAGCACGGCCTCCTTGAACGCACACTGCACCCCCGGAAGCGGTCCTCCGTGGCGGTTGCGGTGCAGCGCCTCATGGGCGTCCCGGCCGACGAGCTCCGAGGCGGGACGAGCGAGCAGGTCCACGGCTGACTCGTTGACGGCGAGGATGTGGCCCCGCTCGTCCGCCAGGTACGCGGCCGCACTCAGGCAACCTATCGCCTTCTCCAGAATGTCCGGCGCATGGCCGCCCACCACGTCTGGTGTCTGCTCGCCCTTCACGTGCCCGTCTCCTGCCCTTCGTCACTGCCGGGCCGTTTCGGCGGCCCACGTCGTGGAGTCCTCCGTTGCAGATGTCCCCGGCACGGCTAACTCATGCAGGAAGTGCGAGGCCACACCGGACCAGGGGGCCGGCGCACGGCTCGCGCGCCGTCGCCGCCGGTGCGGGACGGCCCGGTCAACCCGACGATAACGCGAATGGCCGGCCGGCGTCGGCCGACGAGAGGAGGACGGAGAGTGGGCGCCGGCGGTGAGGCGCCCTCGCGTCGCGCCGCGGTCCGTCGCGCCACCGGTCGGCCGGGCGCGAGCGGGGCACCGCCTGTGTCGCAGCGTCCTCGGCCGTGCCGACATGTCGCGGTGGCCTTGGGGCAGAATGCCTATCCGTAGTCCTGGGGGACCCAGGATCGGCACCAACCTGGCAGGACGGACGGATGGCCGCGACCGACACCCCTTCATCCTTCGGACCGCCGCCCCCGCCGGAGGACGGTGCGGTGACGCCACCGCATTCGCGGCCGGGCGTGGCGGCCAGGAGACCCCGCGGGACGGTGTCGTGGTTCACCGCCGGCTTCGGCGCCACGCTGGGCGGCGTGTTGGCGTACTCGCTGGCCGACGAGGTGCTGCGGATCAGCCAGCTGGTCGTCCTCCTCATGCTGGCGTTCTTCGTCGCCGTCAGCCTCGACCCGTTCGTCCGCTGGCTGGAGCGGCACCGGGTGCGCAGGGCCGTGGCGGTGGCCGTCGTGCTGCTGGCGTTCACAGCTGTCTTCGCCGGATTCCTGGCCCTCGTCATCGCGCCGGTGACGAGCGAGGTGCAGGCGTTCCTGCGGTCCTTGCCGCGGTGGCTCCAGGAACTGCGCGACCACCACTCCAGGCTGGGCAGACTGGAGGACCGCTACCACCTGATCGACAAGGCGAAGAGCGAGTTGGGTTCCTCCGGCGGCTCAGGTGTCGTCTCGGGACTGCTGGGGGCGGGCCAGGCGATCTTCAGCACGCTGAGCGACTTCGTCATCGTCATGGTCGTCACCATGTACTTCATGGCGGGACTGCCGCAGATCAAGACGTTCGCCTACCGCTTCGTCCCCGGCACCCGGCGTGCCCGCGCCGAGGCGCTGACCGAGGAGATCTTCGTCCGCACCGGCCGGTACATGCTCGGCAACCTCGCCACCTCCGCCATCGCGGGCCTGGCCACCTTCATCTGGTGCCAGGTCACCGACGTCCCGTACGCCGCCGCCCTCGGGATCCTCGTGGCCCTGCTGGACCTGGTGCCCATGGTCGGCTCCACCATCGGCGGCATCGTGGTGAGCCTGGTGGCCCTGGTGGTCTCCCTGCCCATCGCCATCGCCACCGCCGTCTTCTACATCGCCTTCCGCGTGGCGGAGGACTACCTCATCGTTCCCCGGGTGATGAAGTACGCCGTTGACGTGCACCCCATCGTCACCGTCGTGGCCGTCCTGATCGGTGGCGCCCTCCTCGGCATCATCGGTGCGCTCGTGGCGATCCCCGCGGCCATGGCCCTCGGTCTGCTCCTCGACGAGTTCGTCTTCCCCCGCATCGAAAGGCTCTGATCCCGGCGCAACCGCGACGTAGCCGTGGCCGTCGTCCGTCCGCGGGGGGTCCCCCGACGTGGCGGGCCCGGTGGGCCGCGGCATCACGCCAGCCGGTTGACGGCCGCGGCGAAGAGGGAGGGGAATCGGGCGGCGGTGGGGACGATCCGGGGGGCGAGGCGTGGGTGTCCCCGCAGCCACAGCAGGGAGGACGTGAGCAGCCGGTAGTTCCGCGACAGCCCGCGCCACGCCCGGTCGTAGTCCTGGGGCCGGCCGGTACGCACACACCGTACGAGCTGCGCCGCGGACGCCAGCGCCATCGAGATCCCCTCGCCTGTGAGGGCGTCGACGTAGCCCGCCGCGTCGCCGACCAGCAGCGTACGACCCGCCACCCGGGCGCCGGCCCGTTGCCGCAGCGGGCCAGCGCCCCGGGTGGCCGTCACCGCGCTCCCGGCGAGGCGCGCCGCCAACCGCGGGAATCGGGCCAACTGCTCGTCGAAGGGGACACGTTCACAGGTCAGGACGGCCACGCCGACCAGGCGGGGGCCCACGGGCGTGACGTATGCCTCGGCCCGGTGCGACCAGTGCACCTCCACGCAGTCCGTCCACGGCGCCACGGCGAAGTGGCGGCGCAGCCCGTACCGGGCCGGCCGCCCGTCAGGCCGCATCCCGAGGCCCAGGCCGCGGCGGATCGGCGAGTGCAGTCCGTCCGCGGCGGCGAGGTAGCGAGCCGTGATCCCGGCGGCTGTGACGCTCTCGGACGTCTGCCGGAGCGCGCCGACCCGCAACGGGCGCACCGGCACGCCGAGTTCGGCCACGCGACGGGACAGCGCGGCGTGCAGTTCCGTGCGCCGTACGCCCAGGCCGGGGTGCGTGCGGAAGTGCGCCTCCGCCTCGTGGTGGGCGTCCACGTAGCGGATGCCGCGGAAGGGATGGCCTTCGACGGCGACGCTCAGGTGGGCGAGCGCGCTCACGGCCGTCGGCATCAGCCCCTCCCCGCAGGCCTTGTCGACCGGGCCGGGGCGGGGCTCGGCGACCACCACGTCCAGGCCGGCCCGGGCGGCGTGGATCGCGGTGGCCAGGCCGGCCGGGCCGCCGCCGACGACCAGCAGGTCGATCACGGCGCCGCGACGGCACCGGCCGCCGCCGCGCTCAGGGCGCCGTTCTCGCAGCGCAGACGTACCGCGAGAAGAGGCAGGTTGAGCAGGGTGAAGGCAGCGGCGGTGATCCACGCCCCGTGCACCAACGGCAACGCGATCCCCTCCACCACGACGGCGAGGTAGTTGGGGTGGCTCATCAGCCGATAGGGCCCGCCGGTCACGAGCGGCAGGCCGGGGACGACGATGACCCTGGTGTTCCACCGCGGCCCGAGCGTGGTGATGCACCACCACCGCAGGCCCTGCGCCGCCAGCGCCAGCACGAGCATGGGCCACCCGAGAGCGGGTGAGAAACGACCGGCCCAGCCAGTGCGTCTCGGCGAGGCAGCCTGCCAGCAGGCCGGTGTGGAGCAGGACCATCACGGGGTAGTGCCCGCGTCCGTACTCTCTGGCGCCGCGACATCGGCTCCAGGCGGCGTTGCGCCGCGCGGTGACGAGTTCGGCCAGCCGCTCGGCGGCCACCAGCAGGACAAGCAGTGTGTACGCGGACATGTTCGGCCTACCAGCGCAGGAGTACGAGTTCGGAGCAGAAGCCCGGCCCCATCGCGAGCAGCAGCCCGGGCGTTCCGGCCAGCGGTCGCCGAAGGGCCAGGGTGTCGCGCAGGATGTGCAGGACGGAGGCGGAGGAGAGGTTGCCCACCTCGGCGAGCGAACGCCACGTCAGTTCCAGGGCCCGGGCGGGCAGGCCGAGCGAGTCCCGGACGGCCTCAAGCACCTTCGGTCCGCCCGGGTGGCAGACCCACGCCGTCACGTCCTGGGTCTTGAGGTCGTGGTCGGCGAGGAAGGCGCGGACCTCGTCGCCGAGGTGGCGGCGGACCAGGTCGGGCAGATCGCTCCCCAGCACGATCCGGAAGCCCCGGTCGCCGATGTCCCAGCCGAGCAGGCGTTCGGTGTCCGGATAGAGATGACTGCGGGTCGCCACGACGGCGGGGCCACCGTCCGGCGAGCCGCTCGGATGACTCCCGCCCACCGCGACGACCGCCGCCGCGCCGTCCCCGAACAGGGAACCGGCCACCATGTTCGCGGCCGAAGCATCACCACGTTGCAGGGTCAGCGAGCACAGCTCGACGGACAGCAGGACCGCGACATCGCCCGGATGACCCGCCAGGTAGTCGTGCAGCCTGGCGATTCCGGCGGCGCCGCCCACACAGCCGAGACCGAAGACGGGCACCCGTTTCACGTCCGGACGCAACCCCAGACGCCCCGCGAGTCGGGCCTCGATCGACGGGGCCGCGATACCCGTCACCGAGGTGGAGATCACCAGATCCACGTCCCGCGCGCCGAGTCCGGCCTCGGCCAGAGCCCCGTTGACCGCCTGCTCCCCGAGTTCCAACGCCACGTCGATGAAACGGTCGTTGGCGGAGCCGAAGCCGCTCAGACCCGTGTACCACTCCAGGGGCATGGCCAGCCGGCGAGTCCGGACCGCGGAAGTGGCGTGCAGCCGGTCGAGCACCCCGCGCTCGCCCCGCCGCGCCAGCCCCATGGCCGCGAGGGCCTCCGTGATCTCGTGCTGCTCGTACTGGTGCCGCGGAAGGACTCCGTGCACAGCGGCGATTCGCATCATCGGCCCAGCATAGGAACAATTACGTCCAAATATCCTTTATGGGGCGCGGTGTGGGGTGTGCTCGCTCGGAAGTTCCGCCGGACGCGTTCGGTCCGCCCTCACCGGCTTCGTGCGACTGCGGCCGCCGGCCGTTCGCGGCGGTCACACCGAAGAGGAGTCGCGCGCGGGAAGGGCGCGCAGCCAGTCGGCGGGCTGCCTGGGGCGGTACGACCATCGAGCGAGTCCGCCCGCGCCCTCAGCAGTGCGGCCGGCACCGCCGTGAGTTCGGCGCGCGTGGTCCGATGGACGGGGTGCGCGACGGCCAGGGGCTCCGCCAGCAGGTCGAGGCGCTTCCCGAATCGCCCGGCAGGGCCTGGCGGCCTCGTAGGTAAGCGTCCGGGTGCGTCCGTTGTCCGGCGGCACCAGGTGGAGCGCACCGCCGCCCCGCCCAGGACCGGCGTCCGGTTGGCAGCGAGGCTCAAATCCGCGCTCACTGCGCTTCACCCGACGACACACCGAGCCGTATCGGCCGGGCGCCGTGAGGGAGGCGACCTAACATCGTGACGTGCCGCGCAGCGCAGTTCACACCGTGGATCCCCGAAGCACCGGTGCACTCGACGAGGTGAAAGCACGTCAGTGCGGTGCAGCGTGGACGGGGCTGGTCCGCGCCTGCCACCCGGAGCCCACGGTGGCGGTCACCGTGCTGATCACCGCGCTCGCCGTGGTTTCCGGGCGCGGCGTACTCGGCTGCCTTCTGGTCGCCTCCGCCGTGCTCACCGGCCAGCTGTCGGTGGGCTGGTGCAACGACCGCGTCGATCTGGTACGCGACGCCACGGCGGGCCGGGACGACAAGCCGCTGGTGACCGGCGCTTCGGGCCCCCGGACGGTGATGATCGCGGCGGCCTGCGCGCTGGGCCTGTGCGTTCCGCTCTCGCTGGCAAGCGGTCTCACCGCGGGCGCCGCCCACTTGACCGGTGTAGCGGCTGCCTGGGGTTACAACCTCGGCCTCAAACGAACCGTGGTCTCCTGGCTGCCCTACGCCCTGGCCTTCGGCCTGCTCCCCGCCTTCGTCACCCTCGGGCTGCCCGGCCACCCGTGGCCCGCCGCCTGGGCTGTCGCCGCCGGCGCACTGCTGGGGGTGGGGGCACACTTCACCAACGTGCTCCCCGACATCGACGCAGACCTCGCGTCGGGAGTCCGCGGACTGCCGCAACGCCTCGGCCGGCGACGCTCCCGCACGCTCGCGCCGCTACCTCTCGTCGCAGCCTGCGCCGTCCTGGTGTTCGGGCCCCCGGGTACGCCGGGCCCTCTGGGATGGGCCGCCCTCGCCGTCACCGCCGCCCTGGCCGTCGCCACCGCCCTTCCCTCCGGGGCGAATCCCCGCAGCAGGCTCCCGTTCCTGGCCACTCTCGTGATGGCGTCAACGGCTGTGGCGCTGCTCCTCGTCCACGGTGCCACCCTCGCGTGACGGGCGGCGTGTGCTACGCGGAACGAGAGCGGGAACAAGTGCTGGCAGCGGCCCCATCCTCCCGCCGGTTCGGTTAGGCTCACGCCCTCTCCCACCGACTAGGAGTCCGGCGATGAATGTGGGCCTGCAGCACGACAAGCGCGGCACGAGACCGTCGCGGAGGCTGTGGCAACTGCTCGCGCTGGCAGCCGTGGCGACAACGGCCGCAACGAGCTGCGGGCCGAACACCGATGCCTACGTCGCCCTCCAGAACGCCATGAAATCCCACATAACCAACGTGGACCACCGTCCGGTCGCGTCCGTGTCCTGCACTCCGCACGTCCACGACACCATGCGCGAGGAGACCGCCCACCTGCGGTGCCTGGTCCGCTTCCGGGACGGCACGTCCTACACGGCCAGTGCTGCCATCCGTAACCAGAATTCAGGCGGTACCCACAACCGGCCCGACGCCTACACCTGGGACAGTCCGCCGCCTGCGGGATGACACGTGCCAGCGCACGCGCCGCGGCCGTCGGCTCCAACGAGCCGCACCAGACGCTCGGTCAGGACAGACCGTCGCCACATCGGCGGCGCCGGGCTCAGCCTCCGTCCCGCCCCGCTCAGCCAAGACGGGCACGGCCAACCGGCGAGGGCCGACCCGCTCCCCGTTTAGCGGGCCCGGGCACGCGAGCTGTACGGCACAGGACCCGACCGGGCAGTTGCGTTCTTATGCACGGGCACGCGACCGGCAACAGGCATCACCCACCGGACAACGCCCTTGCGCCGCTTCGAGGTCGGGGCTACTCCTCCTGGCCGGCGCGTAGGACGAGCATGGCACGGGCTTCGACCTCCACCTCGCTGCCGGCTTTGATCAGCGGGCGGTACTTGGTGTAGGGGATGGCCGTGTCGACCTCTACCGCCCACCAGGGCTCGAAGTCTTCGGGCACGGTGAAACGGAGAGCCTCGTAGTGGGCGTTGAACATCATGAGGAACGAGTCGTCCTCGACTGGCAGGCCGCGCAGGTCGGGTTCGGTGATGGCTTTGCCGTTGAGGTACACCACAAGGGATTTGGCGAACCCGGTCTGCCAGTCGCTGTCGGTCATCTCACGCCCCGCGGGGGTGAGCCAGGCGATGTCCTTCGCCTTGACACCATTGCCGCCGGGAACGCGACCGTTGAAGAACCGCCGACGGCGGAAGACCGGATGGTCTCGGCGGAGCGCGATGAGCCTGCGGGTGAAGTCCAGCAGTTCGCTGCCCTGAGAGACGCTCGACCAGTCGATCCAGGTCAGTTCGTTGTCCTGGCAGTAGGCGTTGTTGTTGCCGCGTTGCGTGCGGCCGAGTTCGTCGCCGTGCAGCAGCATCGGAACACCTTGGGACAGCAGCAAGGTGGCGATGAGGTTGCGCTGTTGCCGCGCGCGCAGCGCGAGGATGCCACGATCCCTTGTCGGGCCTTCTTCGCCGCAGTTCCAGGAGCGATTGTGGTTCTCGCCGTCCTGGTTGCCCTCGCCGTTGGCCTCGTTGTGCTTCTCGTTGTAGGAGACCAGGTCGTGCAGGGTGAAGCCGTCGTGTGCGGTGACGAAGTTGACGGAGGCGTAGGGGCGGCGCCCGTCGTTCTGGTAGAGGTCGGAAGATCCGGTCAGGCGGGATGCGAACTCGCCGAGCGTGCCCCCTTGGCCGCGCCAGAAGTCGCGTACGGTGTCGCGGTACTTGCCGTTCCACTCGGTCCACAGGGGCGGGAAGTTGCCGACCTGGTAGCCGCCGTCACCGACGTCCCACGGCTCGGCGATGAGCTTGACCTGGGAGATGACGGGGTCCTGCTGGACCAGGTCGAAGAACGACGACAGGCGGTCGACCTCGTGGAACTGGCGGGCGAGCGTCGCGGCAAGGTCGAAGCGGAACCCGTCCACGTGCATCTCGGTCACCCAGTACCGCAACGAATCCATGATCAACTGGAGGGTCTGCGGGTGGTTCATCCGCAGGCTGTTGCCCGTGCCGGTGGTGTCCCAGTAGAAACGGGGGTCCTGCTCGGACAGTCGGTAGTAGGCGGCGTCGTCCAGGCCACGGAAGGAGAGCACTGGGCCGAGATGGTTGCCTTCAGCGGTGTGGTTGTACACCACGTCCAGGATCACTTCGATCCCCGCCTCGTGCAGACCCTTGACCATGGACCGGAACTCCTGGACCTGCTCTCCCCGTTGGCCGGAGGAGCAGTACGCGTTGTGCGGCGCGAAGAAGCCGATGGTGTTGTATCCCCAGTAGTTCGACAGGCCGCGCTCGACCAGGGCGTGATCCTGGACGAACTGGTGGACCGGCATCAGTTCCACGGCCGTGACGCCCAGCCTGACGAAATAATCGATCATGGCCGGATGCGCCAGAGCGGCGTACGTCCCGCGCATCCCTTCCGGGATCGCCGGGTGCGCCTGCGTCATGCCCCTCACGTGTGCCTCGTAGATCACCGACTCGTGGTAAGGCGTCTGCGGCGGGTGGTCACTGCCCCAGTCGAAGTACGGGTTGACCACGACTGACCTGGGCACGAACGGCGCGGAATCCAGGTCGTTCCGCCGGTTCGTCCTGCCGAAGCGATAGGGGAACAACGCCTCGTTCCACTCGATTCGGCCCTCGATCGCCTTGGCGTAAGGATCGAGCAGAAGCTTGTGGGGGTTGCAGCGCTCGCCGCGCTCCGGCCGGTACGGCCCGTGCACGCGGAACCCGTACCGCCGGCCCGGCCCGACGTCCGGCAGGTAGGCGTGGTGGACGAAGCCGTCCACTTCCTTCAGCTCGACGCGCTCCTCGGCGCCCTCGTCGTCGAAGAGGCACAGCTCCACCCGGTCCGCCGCCTCGGAAAAGACCGCGAAGTTCGTTCCCGCGCCGTCGAACGTCGCCCCCAGTGGCGACATCCGGCCAGGTCGAGGCCCCACGTCCGTGCTCTGCTGCCAGACCTGCATGACAACGCCCCCTCCCCGAGCGGCCGCGCACAGACGCGGCTGTCTGCACTGTCAGTGCCCGCGCGCCGCCAAAGCATGCCTGCCCGGAACACACGAAGCTGTCAGGCTCGCAGGACGGTCAGGCAGGCGCGGGCGGCCGTGTTCAGGGCCCTGTGACGATGCCGGCCGGGGCTTCGGCGGACGGGGCGGTCGTCCGGTCCGCGTTCCGGCTTCGCGCTGTGGAGCGGTCCCCGACGGCTCGTGGGCTGCCCGCGTCCACTTCGCCGGTCTCCGTCCGCCAAGCGCCGCCCTGCTGTGCGTGGTTCATTCGGGGACGGTGGCGGCGGGCGGGGCCCACCGGCGAGCGGGGGGCACGGCGCCGGGGACGCCGTAGTCCTTCTTGAGGTGTTCGGGGATGGCGTAATGCATGACGCGTCCGCGGGTGAGGGAGGACAGCTCGAGGGCGGTGGTCAGGTGACCGAGCCGGTCCAGCGCCCATGCTCCGAAGGGGGAGCGGTCCTCGATGGACTCCAGTACGCCGAGGACGTGGGGCACGGCCTTGACGAGGGTGTCCCACCGGGTGTGGGAAACACCGAGCCAGTCGGCGCAGGTGTCGCCGATGAGGTAGCGGATGAGCGCGGAGACGATCGGGTCGAAGAAGGTCCCGGGCACGACCGCCTCGTAGAGGTCGACGAGTTGCCGGGTCAGATGGGCGCCTTCCTCGGACGGCCCCATGTGCCGGATCATGTACAGGTCGAGGAAGTGCCTGGCGCTGTCCAGCGTCCTGGGTACGGCGTCCTGGTCGACGCCGAGCATGGCACCGACCACACGCCAGGCGTAGTAGTAGGCCTCCGCGCCGTCCGCGGACATGTGGACTCCGAGGCGGTGCAGGCTGTCCAGGACGAGCAGGGAGAAGAACATCTGCCCCCCGATCATGTCCTCCTGGCAGATCGGCGTCCCGAGCGCACCGGTGTCCCAGCGGTTCTCCCGCTTGAGGTGGTGACGGATGGAGGCGTGCAGGAGCCGGACCTTCTGTGCTGCGGGGATGAAGCGGCTGCCGGCCTCGAAGGCGTCGGGTCGCATGAGGTACACCGTGAACTGGCCCGTCTCCGCCATCCGCTTGGAGGGGTACTCCAGTCCGTGGGCGGTCGACAGCAACTTCGCCACGTGCGGGACGACGTAGCACGCAGGCATGGAGGCGAAGGAAAGC
Source organism: Streptomyces sp. ICBB 8177 (assembly GCF_003144095.1). GTDB lineage: Bacteria > Actinomycetota > Actinomycetes > Streptomycetales > Streptomycetaceae > Streptantibioticus_D. Next base: position 886,725 of record NZ_NSKH01000018.1, read on the forward strand.
GCGGTGGAGATGTGTACGTTGTTGTCGATGAAGAACAGTCGTGCCTTCTCCATCTCCTCCCAGTCCACCCAAGCCGGCGGAACGCTTGTGGCCTGGAGGTATTCTCGCGCGACATCGGGCAGTCCTTCCGGCAGGGGAGCCCCGGCGGTGGAGACGTAGCGCATCAGGGTGTTGAACTTGCCCACCTCCCCGCGTTCGAAGAGGGCGGCGACAGTGGCATCGGCGAGATCGTCACCGGTCCGCCGCAGGGCATCCATGGAATCCTCGGTGTAGGTCATGTCAGCGCTCCTTGTCTTTCACGGGCGTGGCCGGCGGACGAGACGTCGCCGGCGGACAGGGCGTGGCCGGCCGAAGGTGGACCAGGGCGCGCCTCGCGGCACGGGTTCAGAACGAGCGGACCGTCGCCGAACGCGCCAGTGCGGTCAAGGCCGAGGCGGCGTGTGCGGGGGCTTCCAGCTGGCGCAAAGCACCGAGGGCCTCCTCGACTCGCGCGGTGATCATGGCCTCGACGCGGTCGGGAGCCCGCAGCCGACGCATCACCTCACGGACCGCGTCCAGCCCCTCCGCGTCGAGATCGCGTCGGCCCAGGAGGGCTCGCAACCGTACCCGCTCGTCATCACCGGCGAGACGCCAGGTCTCCGCAAGCAGGGCCGTAGGCCGGTGGCCGCGCACATCGTCGGCGCTGTCCTTACCGGTGCGTCCCGGGTCGCCGAACAGGCCGAGAAGGTCGTCCCGCAGTTGGAACGCCTCGCCCAGCGGCAGCCCGTACGCGGAGTAGCCCTCGCACACCCGCTCGCCGGCCCCGGCCAAGGCGCCGCCGATCAGAAGGGGTTGCTCGACGGTGTACTTGGCTGTCTTGTACCGGATCACCTTCAGCGACGCCGTGAGGTCCACATCGGTCCCGGTACGCAGGATCTCCAGGCACTCTCCCGCGACCAGCTCCCGGGCCAGCGACGACCACAACGGGCGGGCCCGCGCCAGGTACGCGGCGGGCAGACCACTGGTGGCGAAGAGCTGACCGGCCAGCGACATCAACAGATCACCTACCAGCATCGCCAGCGACTTGGCGGCAGCGACGGTACGCCGGCGCCGGCGCACAGCAGCGCGCAGGGCAATGTGTGCCGTGGGACGGCCATGCCGTAACGGGCTCTCGTCGATGAGGTCGTCGTGCATCACCGCGGCGGCGTGCACCAGCTCCATCGAGGCCGCTGCCCGCACCAGTGCGTCGCTGTCCGGCTGCCCCACGGCGCGCCAGCCCCAGTAGCAGAACGCCGCCCTCAGCCGTTTGCCGTCCGCGACCGCCGCCTCCAACTGCCCGGCCACCGGCCCCAGTAGCGGATCGATCGCCGTCAACTGATCGGCCTCCTGGGCGACGAAGTGGTGCAGCACCTCGTCGACGCGGGCCTTGAACGCGGCCGGCTCCCACCGGTCAGCCACCATCGGCGGCCTGCCGAGCCAAGGCGTACTGGGCAAGAATCTCCAGGTGGGCCGGGGGAACAGCCGAGCACCGGTCCAGGACAAGGCGCCCACGTGCCATCAGATCGTCCTCCGCGTCCGCCACCAGCGCCGCGGTGTCCGAGCGACGCAGCAGACCCCGCACCTTTCCCATCATCGACCCCAGGGAGCTGACCGTCAGATCAGCCAACCCAGCGGCCAGCCACACCGCCCGCTCGTCCAGGCCCCCGCCTCGTTCTGCTCCTCGCGTCATCCCGTCCCCTCCAGACACGTTCTTTCGGCGCCGACCGCACGCCACCCTTTCCAGAGTCGCGTCGCGCCGAGCGTACGAAGAGAAGAACTCACGAAAGAGTGATCGGATCGTTTGTCTGTACGGTCTTTCCAGGAGGTTTTCCGCACATCGAAGGGACCTGGGACAGATCACGCAGGGTTCTGGGGCGGACACGTCCGACCCGGGGTTGCCATTCCCGATCAGCGCGGGCGTCTCGGCTGCACCTTGATCCGCCGACGAGTGGTGTCGGAAGGTCCGCGCAGGCGCGTGGTCTCGCAGCCTGCTGACCTCTGCACCGGACCGGGGAGCGAACAGTTGACAGTGGGCCGCTCCCATGAAATCAACCGATTAACTGACGACTTTGTGTGTTGCAGGTGTCGGGAGTGCTCAACGTGAAGTTCGTCTTCGACAACTCCCGTTTCAGATAAGGGATTTGAGGCTCACCGTCAACCCTTTGGCGGCGAGATCACCCCATCGCGGCAATCTCGTCGGACTATCGAATCAACCTCGCCGTCGGCGGGGATCGATCGTGAAGAGCCTGAGACCTCAGGCTGCCCGTCGCTCTTCCAGCCCCGCGCTCATGGACCCCACCTCTACGAGGGAGAGTTCGATCGATGACTGTCGAAGCCGACCCGCAAGCGCAGCCGGAGCACCCGCAGCAGACCAGCCTGAGTACGGCTGCTGCCCGCAACCTCGCGACCACGACCAAGTCCGTCCCGCAGATGCAGGAGATCACCTCCCGTTGGCTCCTGCGGCTCCTTCCATGGGTCGAGACCAAGGGCGGCACCTATCGGGTGAACCGTCGGCTGAGCTACACCGTCGGCGACGGACGGGTGGACTTCATCCAGGACGGTGCCCAGGTCCGGGTGCTCCCGCGCGAGTTGGGCGAACTGGCCTTCCTCCGCGGCTTCGACGACGAAGAGGTGCTGAAGGCGATCGCCGACCGGTGCGTGCAACGCGACTTCCAGCCCGGTGAAACACTGGTGGAAGGCGGGGCCTCGGCCGACCGGCTCCACCTGATCGCTCACGGGCGGGTACGCCAGACCACCGTCGGCAAGTTCGGCAACAAGGTGGCCGTCGGGGTCCTCGCCGACGGCGACCGTTTCGGTGATCAGGCGCTGTTGGACAGCGAGGGGCAGTGGGAACACACTGCCACCGCTGAGACAGCCGGCACCTTGCTGACCCTGTCGAGGGAGGACTTCGCCGCCGTGCTGTCCTCCTCGCAGAGCCTGCAGGCCCACATCCGCGAGTTCAGCGCCATTCCCCGCCAACGGCAGAACCGCCACGGTGAGGCCGAGATCGCCATGTCCTCGGGCCATACCGGTGAGCCGGAGCTGCCCGGCACGTTCGTCGACTACGACTTGAACCCGCGCGAGTACGAACTGTCGGTCGCACAGACGGTACTTCGCATCCACACGCGAGTCGCCGATCTCTACAACGATCCGATGGACCAGACCGAGCAGCAGTTGCGGCTCACCATTGAGGCGTTGCGCGAACGGCAGGAGTACGAGCTCGTCAACAACCGGGACTTCGGTCTCCTGCACAACGCCGACTTCAAACAACGCATCCAGACCCACTCCGGCCCGCCCACCCCCGACGACCTCGACGAGCTGCTGTGCCGGCGCCGCGGCTCGCAGTACTTCCTCGCCCACCCTCGCGCCATCGCCGCGGTCGGCAGGGAGTTCAACGCCCGCGGCCTCTACCCGACCCACGTCGACCTCGGCGGTCAACAGGTCCCGGCGTGGCGGGGAGTGCCCATTCTCCCGTGCAACAAGATTCCCATCACCGCTGACAACACCAGCTCGATCCTGGTCATGCGTACCGGCGAGGACAACCAGGGTGTCATCGGGCTACGGCAGACCGGTCTGCCGGACGAGTACGAACCAGGCCTGTCGGTGCGCTTCATGAACATCAACGAACGGTCGATCATCTCCTACCTCGTGTCCACCTACTACTCCGCGGCCATCCTCGTCCCGGACGCACTGGGTGTGCTGGAGAACGTGCAGATCGGCCGCGAGGGCGACTGACGCGCTCCTGCCGTGACCAGTAGACAGGCAGCCGGCCGGCTCGCCCCCGGCCGGCCCGACCCGCATGCCGCGCGGCAGCCGTCCGCCACGTCAAGGAGCCAGCATGTCCGTCTCCGAGCCCTCACCCCTGGCCAAGCACCCTCCCGGCGCCGCCCTCCATGCCCCAGCAGGCGCCGGCCCCGTGCCCGCCCCCGTCACGGTCAGCGAGCCCGCTGCCGTAACCGGAGGGGTGCCCCACGCCCCCGCGCCGCCGCCTCGCCCACCCGCGCCGAGCGGCGTCCCCGACGACGTGCCGGTGGCCGGCCCCCAGCCCCCGCGGCGCCTGGCCGGCCCCACCGGCCTGGGCACGACGGGCGTGCACCCGTGGCGGCCCGGGAAGCCCACGGGTCCGGACGGCACCGCGATTCCCGGCTCGTGCCCCCAACTCGTGCCCGCACCCGTCCCGACCATTGAGCCCGTGGCCGTAACCGGAGGCGTGCCCCACACCCCTGCGCCGCCGCCGTCACCTCGTCCGGTCCGGCCGAGCAGCATCGTCGAGGGTGTGCAGGTGGCCGGCCCCGCGGCGCAACGGCTCCTGCGCGGCCCCCGAGGCCTGGGCACGACGGGTGCACGCCCGCAGCCGACCATGACGGCTGCGAACCCGGTCGGCAATCCGATCCCCGGCCTGTACTACCACCCGGTGCCGGAGCCCGATCCCCTGCGAGTGGCGGAGGTCGACCGCCGAATCAAGGCCTGGGCGATCGACGAGATCGACCTGTACCCCGCCGAATGGGAAGAGCAGTTCGACGGCTTCTTCGTCGGCCGCTACATGGTCGCCTGTCACCCGGACGCCCCCACCATCGACCACCTGATGGTCGCCGCACGCCTGATGGTCGCGGAGAACGCCGTCGACGACTGCTACTGCGAGGATCACGGAGGTTCACCCGTCGGCCTGGGCGGGCGCCTCCTGCTCGCCCACACCGCACTCGACCCGGTGCACACCGCGGCGGAATACCAGCCGGCCTGGGCGCAGTCGCTGCGGTCCGACGCCCCCCGCAGGGCCTACCGGTCCGCCATGACGTACTTCCTCGACCAGGCCAGCCCCTCCCAAGCCGACCGCTACCGACACGACATGGCCCGCCTGCACATGGGGTACCTCGCCGAGGCCGCGTGGGCGCAGACGGAGTACGTCCCCGAGGTGTGGGAATACCTCGCGATGCGCCAGTTCAACAACTTCCGCCCCTGTCCCACCATCACCGACACCATCGGCGGCTACGAGCTGCCCGCGGACCTGCACGCCCAGCCAGCCGTCCAGCGGATCATCGCGCTCGCGGGGAACGCCACCACCCTCGTCAACGACCTGTACTCCTACACCAAGGAGCTCGCCAGCCCTGGCAAGCACTTGAATCTCCCGGTGGTCATCGCCGAGCGTGAGGGCATGCCCGAGCGCGAGGCGTACCTGAAGGCCATCGACATCCACAACGACCTGATGCACGCCTTCGAGGCCGAAGTCGCGTCGCTGACGGCCGCCCATGCGCTGCCGAACCTGCTGCGCTTCCTTCGCGGCGTCGCCATGTGGGTCGACGGCAACCACTACTGGCACCAGACCAACACCTACCGCTACAGCCTGCCCGACTTCTGGTGAACGGAGAAGCCTATGAGCAGCACCGGGTCCACCTCCACGTCAGCCCTTACCATCCCGCGGCCGCAGACGCCGTACCAGGGGGACATCGCACGATACTGGGACAGCGAAGCCCGGCCGGTGAACCTGCGCCTCGGAGATGTCGACGGTCTGTATCACCACCACTACGGCATCGGCGACGTCGACCACACGGCCATCGGTGACAGCGACGACGCGCAACACGAAGAGCGGCTGGTCGCGGAGCTCCACCGACTGGAGTCGGCGCAGGCCGCCTTCCTCCTCGACCACCTCGGGCCCATCGGCCGCGGCGACACCCTCGTGGACGCCGGCTGCGGGCGCGGCGGGTCGATGGTCATGGCCCACCAGCGCTTCGGATGCAGCGTCGAAGGCCTCACCTTGTCGAGCAAGCAGGCCGAGTTCGCCAACGCACGCGCTGACGAGCTCGGCATCGCCGACCATGTCCACGCCCGCGTGTGCAACATGCTCCACATGCCCTTCGACACCGGTCAGATCGCGGCCTCGTGGAACAACGAGTCGAGCATGTACGTCGATCTGCACGACCTGTTCGCCGAGCACTCGCGCGTCCTGGCCGTCGGCGGCCGTTACGTGACCATCACCGGCTGCTGGAACCCGCGCTACGGTCAACCGTCGAAGTGGGTCTCACAGATCAACGCTCACTTCGAGTGCAACATCCACTCCCGCCGCGAATACCTGCGCGCCATGGCGGACAACAGGCTCGTTCCCCAGACCGTCATCGACCTGACCTCCGCGACCCTGCCCTACTGGCGGCTACGCGCCACCTCCTCACTCGTGACAGGCATCGAAGACGCCTTCCTCAACTCCTACCAGGACGGCTCCTTCCAGTACCTCCTCATCGCAGCCGACCGCATCTGACCCCCGCCTGCAGGCGGCGGCCGCCTGACCCGCGGGACTCCTCCTCCGCGTCGGCAACGCCCGGGGGAGGAGGCCGCGGCGCCGCGATGACGCTGCCGGTGCGCAAGGTGGCGGCAGGCTGAACAGGGCCTTCGCCCGAACCGGCCCACGCCCTCGGCGCGACGCGTACAGACGGGCGGGCATCCGGACTCACGTAACGGACCCGCCCAACGCGTCGCGCCTTCGGTCCGTTCACAGGAAGTGCCGCAGCGGCATGACGGCGGTCTCCTTGGCGCGATGAAGCACCGCCCTACGTCTCCATCGCATGAGGTCGATCTCGGTGCTGCGCAGCAGGTCGGCCTCGTAGTCGCGGTCGAGAGCGGCGGTGAACCTCTCGTCCAGGACCGCGAGCATGACCTCTTCGTCGTGGTCCATGGAGCGGCGGTTGAAGTTGGTGGATCCGATGAGGGAGGCGACGGAGTCCACGGTGATGATCTTGGCGTGCATCATGGTCGGCTGGTAATGGTGGATGCGCACTCCGGCTTGCAGGAGGGTCGTGTAGTGGTGTTGACCGGCGAGTTGGCAGGCACGCTGGTCAGTGTGGGGACCGGGCAGCAAAATCTCCACTCGCACGCCGCGACGCGCCGTCTCGCAGAGCAAGTTGATGAAGTAGGTGTCGGGGGCGAAGTACGCGGTGGCGAGCCGAAAGCGCTCTTCGGCGGAGGTGAGCATGACGCGGATGAGGGTCTGCATGTCCTGCCAGCCGATGCTCGCGGAACCACGGACGACCTGCACCACCGACGAGCCTGTCTGCGAGTGTTGTGTGAAGCGGTCACGGTCGTCGAAGAGTTCTTCGTGGCACTCCGCCCAGTTCTGTGCGAAAGCGGCTGCGATGCCGTCCACGGCCGGACCGCGGACCTGGACGTGCGTGTCCCGCCACTCGGCCGGGTTGCGAGCGTCACCGCACCATTCCTCGGCGATGCCGACGCCCCCGGTGAAGGCCGTGTGCTCATCGACGATGAGAGCCTTGCGGTGACAACGGTGGTTCTGCTTGAACGGCGACAGCCATACGGGCTTGCGGAACCAGGCCACCTGCACACCCGCAGCGCTCATCACGTCCAGTAGCTCCCGCTCGATCCGTTTCGCGCCGAATCCGTCGAGCAGTAGCCGCACTCGCACCCCGGCGCGGGCGCGCTCGGCCAGAGCCAGGGCGAAGTCACGGGCGATCTGACCCCGCCAGTACACGAATGTCATCAAGTCGATGGTGTGCCGGGCCGACCGGATCGCACCGAGCATCGCAGGGAAGATCTCGTCGCCGTTCCGCAAGGGCACCAAGTCGTTGCCTTCGGTGGCGGCCACGCCGATCAGCCGCTCCAGGCGGCGACGCAGTCGCTGCTTGCGCGCCGCCGTGTCACGTGTGGTTACGCGAGCAGCAGGTGGCGTTGCAGCGTCGAGTATCACGTCGAGTCCCCACTGGGTCAGACGACAGAAAGGTGGGCTCGTACGAGCCCGTACAAACGGATGCCCGGCCTGCACAGGCCTACTCCAGCGGTCCGGAGCGAGCACGAGGCACCCGGACCAGCCGCAGGGGCTTCGCCGGCGCGCGGCGGACCTACCGTGCTACCGGGGTCGTCGGGGCCGAACCCGGTCGCGGCGACCCCGGTAGCGAAGAGCGCGCCGGACGATGAGAAAGCGGCGGCGGCGATCGGTCAGCCCACGCAGGCGCGACAGGAAAAGGCACGCCGACCGTGCCCGCCGGGCGGCGCCTCACCTTCCACCAAGGCCCACCACCTCGGGCTGCTCGCTGGTGAGGTGGCCGGTGAGGTCGCTGACCTCTGAATGGGGTCACGGCAGGCGCCCAGCGACAGCTCAGCCATGTCCGGCCGCCGGAGTATTACCCCCGGGCGCGGTGTGCTGTGCGCCGACGGCGATCGCGTGCAGCCGCAGCCCGGCGCAGCGGCGCCCCACGGCGTCGGACAGCCTCCACCCGCCGGGAGGCTGTTGCCCAACCCCCGTCCGCTCTGCTCGACTTCGCCGGGCGCGCAGCAACTGCACGCACTGGAAGAAGCACTCACCTCGGCAAAGGGCCCGGTCGGTCAGGCTCGGACCGCGGTCGTCACCGGGGGCGGCGCAATGGGCAAGACCTCCCTCGCCCTGCAGGTGGCCCACCGCCTCGCGGACCGCTTCCCCGACGGCCAGTTCTTCGCCGACCTCGGCGGTACCGACCTCACACCGCACGACCCTCACCACGTCCTGAGCGGCTGGCTCAGGGCCTCGGGGTGGGAGGTCGACCCGCGTGGCCTTGCCGCGTCGCCGTGCTGGTGAGCCTCACGCTCCTCTATTGAGCCCACCGGCGTTCGCTCGTAAGGCTGGTGACGGCCTGTCTACCCGATTGGCCGGGGCACTGGAGAGCAACCTTGATTCCCGGGCCCGCGGCGCATCACCGGGGAGTCTCGTCACGTGGTGCGGCCAGCTGTCAGTTTCTTGCGGCGGCCATGGGTATGCGCGGTGGTGATGCCATGCCGACGGCCGCGGTGCCGGGAGCTGGTGGTCCGTGGCTGAGCCCGCCAGGTGCGCGAATGCTGGTCGGCCAGCCTTGGTCTACGCCCTGCTGCTCGAATGCGCCGCCCGCCTCGCACAGACATGGCCGTCCAGTTGAAGATGCGATCTTTTTCCTCGGAAGGGGTTGTCCATGGGCCAGACCGTGGTCGTCACAGGAGCCAGCGGCGGCATCGGCCGAGCCGTCGTCCGGGCGTTCGCCCGGCGTGGTGCGAGCATCGGGCTGCTCGCCCGCGGCCGTGCCGGCCTGGAGGCGGCGGCTCGCGAGGTGGAGGAGCTGGGCGGCAAAGCGATCGTCGCTCCAACCGATGTCGCCGACCACGCGCAGGTGGAAGCCGCGGCGGACGCGGTCGAGAACGCGTTCGGGCCGATCGACGTATGGATCAACGTGGCGTTCACCTCGGTGTTCGCGCCGTTCGCCGACATCGCCCCGGAGGAGTTCAAACGCGTCACCGAGGTGACCTATCTCGGGTACGTCCACGGCACCCAGGTCGCCCTGTCCCGCATGCTGACCCGCGACGCGGGGACCATCGTCCAGGTCGGCTCAGCGCTGGCCGAGCGGTCGATCCCGCTGCAGTCCGCGTACTGCGGAGCCAAGCACGCGGTCAACGGTTTCACGTCCTCCCTCCGCACCGAGCTGCTTCACAACGGCAGCAACGTCCATGTGACCGTGGTCCAGATGCCCGCGGTCAACACCCCGCAGTTCTCCTGGGTCCTCTCGCGCCTTCCCCGCCACCCGCAGCCCGTGCCGCCGATCTACCAGCCTGAGGTCGCCGCCCGCGCGGTGGTGTACGCCGCCGACCACCCGCAGCGCAAGCAGTATTACGTCGGTGGCTCCACGGTTGCCACGATTCTCGCCAACAAGGTGGCACCCGCCCTGCTCGACCGGTACCTGGGCCGCACCGGATACGACTCGCAGCAGACGGACCAGGAGGTCCCAGCGGGCCGACCGGGCAATCTGTGGGAGCCCTTGGACGGGGACGACGGCCACGACTTCGGTGCCCACGGCGCATTCGACGACCGGTCTCACGACCGCGCCCCGCAACTGTGGGCCTCACAGCGTCCGTTGATCACCTGGGGCACGGTGGCGGCCGCAGCGTCCGTCGCGTCGGCCGCACTCGTCATGGCCCTGCGGAGCCGGAACCGGTGAGGCTCTCGCGTCTCTTCCAGGCGCCCGTCCAGGCGGGCGCCTGGACCTTGGGCGAAGCCCACGGCACCAAAGGAGCGACGTGCTCCGAAAGCTCGGTCGTGGTCACCCAGTCGGGTTGCGGACGGCGGCGCTGAGGACCGCCCGGCGTGTCTGCCTGGTGAGCGCGAGTGCTCCGGCCGCGGCGAACGCGCTGGCCAAGACGAAATCGGCGACAGCTCCCGTGCGCCACCGCTTGCTGTAGCGTGCGAGGCCCAGGGCGGAGACGGCGTGGAGCACGTCGGCCGCCACGCCGACACCGACGGCCGCTGGACGGCCGGTGACGCTCAGCGCGACACCCTGCGCCAGATGACGTAGACCCAGGACCCGCAGCACGGCCTGGGCTCGTTCGTTGTCGGTGTGCGGGACCCCCGGACAGCTCCGGATCACTGTGTCCGGTCGAAGTGTGAGGAGAGCACCCCAGGCGAGGCGGGTGCAGTCGACTCGGGAGAGTGTGGACATCAGCGGCGGTCTCCCATCCAGGATGCCGTGGCACGGACGCGCGTAGGGGATCACGGACTGTGCTCGCGCGCGGTCTGGTTTCTGAGGCCGGGCAGGCGGGTGAGGGCACTGGCAGCGACCACGGTGACCGCCAGCCCGACGAGCATGCCGTACAGGGGTGGACCGGGCCTGGCGATGCCGGAGGCGATCAGCAGCGCCGTCGCGGCTGCCGGAGGGTGGTGGGCGTCCAGGAGAGTCAGACAGAAGAGGGTGGCGGCGGCCGCCAGGGCCTCCGCGGCGATCTGCGCCGGGGTGTCGTGGTTGGTCTGGGCGACTGACGCGTGATTCCATAGACCGAACACCGCCAGCAGGGCGAGCCCGCAGGCCACGGCGCTCGCGTGGCCGACGACAGCGTTGCGTACTCGGGAACCGGCTGTGTCGGGGTGAGCGAGAAGCACGTAGGCGGTCGGGCCCACCGTTGTGGTCAGCACCACCCAGCCCAGGCCGTGGCCGAGTGCTCCGACGCCCGCGAGGAGGACCGCGGACAGGACGAACAGCCGCACAGACACAGCCAGCCGCCCGAACGGGCCGGCGCGCCCCGTCCCGTCCTCGCCCGCAGTCGCCGTCATCCGCCTCACCATGAGCCGATGGGTACCGCACCTGGGGAGGGGTAAACGCCCTCTTCCTCACGTTGGCAGGAGGTGGCGGTTCCCGTGAGGGCGCCGCCAGCCGGACCAGTCCGGTTCGTTCGGGAGAAGGAACAGTACCGGCCAGGCGAGGATCGGCGGAGTTTGGGCCCGGGCGTTCGCGGACACCTGGGCATGGCCGCGGAGGGTTGCCGCCTGACAAGTCACGGAGAACTCATGGCTCTGGTTGCCGACTTCGTTCTGGAACGTGTGCGCGAATAGGGAGTCCACCGGATCTTCGGCTATCCGGGGGACGGCATCAACGGGATGCTGGGGGTGTTCGACCGCGCCGATGGGGATCCTGAGTTCATCCAGACGCGGCATGAGGAGATGGCCGCGTTCATGGCCTGCGCGCATGCCAAGTTCACGGGGGACGTCGGCTGCTGCGCCGCGACGTCGGGGCCGGGAGCGGTGCATCTGCTCAACGGCCTGTACGACGCCAAGCTGGACCACCAGCCGGTCGTGGCGATCGTCGGGGCAGCAGAAGCGGCTGTGCCTCGGCTCCCACTACCAGCAGGAAATCGCGCTCGAGCAGTTGTTCGCGGACGTCTCCGAGTACTGCCAGATGGTCACCCACCCCGGTCAGGCGCGACACGTGATCGACCGGGCTTTCAAGACGGTGCTGACCACCCGCTCGGTCGCGACGATCATCATTCCCGAGGACATCCAGGAGTCGGACGCTCAGCCCTCGCCACCGAAGGCGCACGGTTCGGTGTTCTCCAGCGTTGGCTGGAGCCGCCCACGGATGCTTCCTGACGAGGGCGAACTGCGGAAAGCCGCGGACGTCCTGAATGCCGGGACGAAGGTGGCCATGATCGTCGGGCAGGGCGCCGCGGAAGCGGACGCCGAGGTCGTGGAGACGGCCGAACTGCTGGGCGCGGGCGTGGCCAAGGCACTGCTGGGCCGTGAGGTACTGCCCGACGACCTGCCGTTCGTCACCGGCCCGATCGGCCTGCTGGAGACCAAGGCGAGCGACAACATGATCCGCGGCTGCGACACCCTGCTGATGGTCGGCACCAGTTTTCCCTACGCCGAATGGCTGCCGGACGAGGGGCAGGCACATGGCGTGGAGATCGACATCGACGGGCGGATGATCGGCATCCGCTACCCCATGGACGCCCACCTGGTCGGCGACGCCCGCGAGACGCTCAAGGCACTCATCCCGCTGCTGCGCCGCAAGGAGGACCGAGGCTGGCGCTAGGGCATCGAGAAGGACGTGCGGGAGTGGAACGACGTCCTCGACAAGCGGGCCGCACAGTCCTTCGGTGGCAAGGTCAACCCGCAGGCCATCGCCCACGAGTTGTCTCCGCGCCTGCCGGACGGATGCATTTCGACCGCTGACTCTGGCTCAGGCACCAACTGGTGGGCCCGCCACCTGAAGCTCCGCAAGGGCATGCGCGCGTCGCTGTCCGGAACACTCGCCACCATGGGCCCCGGGACCCCCTACGCAATCGCGGCGAGGTTCGCCTACCCCGACCGGCCGGTGATCGCCTTCGTCGGGGACGGCGCGTTCCAGATGAACGGCATGAACGAGATGATCACCATCAAACGCTACTGGGACCGGCTGGCGGGATCACCCCCCTTCATCTTCTGCATCTTCAACAACCAGGACCTCAACCAGGTCACCTGGGAACAGCGGGCCATGGCCTGTGACCCGAAGTTCCCCGGCTCGCAGTACATCCCGGACGTGCCGTACGCCAAGTACGCCGAGCTGCTGGGGCTCAAGGGGATCCACTGCGACTCGTCCAAGAAGGTGGGCGCGGCGTGGGGCGAGGCGCTGGCGAGCGACCGGCCCGGTCGTCCTAGAGTTCAAGTGCGACCAGGAGATCGCCCCCATCCCGCCGCACATCATGCTCGAACAGGGGAAGAAAGCCGCGAAGGCAGCGGTGCACGACCCCGAGCGCGTCGGCATCGCGGCCCACGGCGTACGGCAGAAGCTCACCGAGATCGCCGAACACCTGCCCGGCCGCGGCCAGGACTAGGCCGTTTCTTTCGGATCACCTCGCTGACCAGATGAAGATGGCGGCGAGGTGGAGTCCGGCCAGGTAGATGGTGGCGGTCTTGTCGTAGCGGGTGGCCAGACCGCGCCACTGCTTGGGCTTGTTGATGCAGCGTTCGACCGTGTTGCGCTGCTTGTACGCCTCGCGGCCGAAGGCCGGCGGTCTTCCGCCTGACCGGCCGCGCTTCGTGCGGTGGGCGATCTGGTCGGCTGGTTGCGGGATGACAGCGCGGATCCCGCGCTGCCGCAGATGGGCCCGGATCTTCCTGGATGAGTAGGCCTCGTCGGCCAGGACCACATCCGGTGTGGTCCTGGGCCTGCCGGTCGGCCGGGGCACCCGCAGGCGCAACATGACCTCGGTGAACGCGGGCTGCCTGGCCAGGCGTGATGACGAACGCGAGCGGTCGGCAGCGACTGTCCGCTGCGAGGTGAATCTTGGTGGTCAACCCGCCGCGGGACCGTCCGAGGGCGTGATGCTCCGGCTCGCCGACCGGGGCCCCCTTTTGACGGGCCCCGGCGGCGTCATGGTGAGCGCGGACGACGGTGGAGTCGACCGCGACGACCCAGTCCAGCTCGCCTTCCGCGTCGGCCTGGGCCAGTAGGGCGGTGAAGACCTTCCCCCAAGTGCCGTCGGCGGCCCACTTCCGCAGCCGGTTGTGGACGCCCTTCCATGAGCCGAAGTGCTCAGGCAGGTCCATCCAGGGTGTCCCGGTGCGGTACTTGAACGCGATCGCGTCAATCACCTGCCGGTGATCACGCCACCGCCCACCACGCTGCGGAGTCCGGTCCGGCAACAACGGCTCGATTCGTGCCCACTGGGCGTCAGCCAACGACACACACCCACCAACGATCGGATGATCAGAAGGAAACGGCCTAGTGGTGAGGAACCGCGGCCCGCGAATCCGGAATGTCTCAACCAAACCATGCGCCTTGACACCAGGCGCGTCCATCCCGAGCTGTCCTACACCATGCGGTGAGCACCGCTTCCGAACCGGCCGCGCCGCGTGTTCGGAGCGGGCGAAGCCGGTCTCGGGAGGGCCACGGGACGGTGTGATGGCTCGCTGTTTCGCCGGGCCGGGTTGGCCACCCTGCGCCCGTCGTGGCGGCACGTCAGGTGTGGGACAACCGCTCGATGAGTCCTGATCTTGACGGCTGACTCATCCACGAAGCGCTAGTGCGGCCGGACGCGGGCGACGGGCGCCACGTTGGTCGCCTTGGCGCCGACCGTGTCGAAACTTACCCGCTGGCCCTCACGGATGGTCTGCGTCTCCATGCCCGAAAAGGGGCGGGCGAGCCCGTCGTCGCTCTCGATGATGCCTACGTAGTCACGGTCGTTGGACAGGACGATCCGCCCGCGCATCATTCTGCTCCTATTGGTCAACGACCCTCCCCTCGCTCCACTGTGTGACTCGGCAAATACTATGTGTTCCCGCAGGGCTGCCCGCTCGGTTTCCGCCAAGCGCCCAAGCGCGGGCTCCGGCCGCAGTCGATCCGGGGGCGCCCATGGCCGGCGTGGGCGAGCGGGCGGGCACCGCTGGCGTTGAGAGCGGGTTTCTGGCTGAGGAAGTCCTGGGCGTCGACCCCGCTCCGGCGCAGGGGCTGCCGATGAGGCCGGGGAAGCGGGAACGTAGGCCCGGCGGCCTTCTACACGAAGCGGGGAGGTGGCGCCTGGCTCAAGGGCCGGCCGGCGCACCGAGGCGACGAGTGAAGGTGCGGGCCGAGGCGCGCGCTTGACGTCGTTCCGGGGGATACCGACCTGCGCTGAGAGGCGGCCGCCTGCCCGCACCCGCGCGAACCGGTCATGCGAAGGTCTGCGTGGTGTGGGCGTGGTGCAGTTGCTGTAGCACGGTGCTTTGGTGCTCGGCACGCTCGATGAGGGTGTCGAGCTGCTGCTTGTCGAGCCGATCGTCGCTGTCCGCGATGGTGCGCAGTGCGCGCCATCCCGATGCCTTGCCCTCGACACCGGCACGGAGCATTTCCAGCTCCAGAAGGGAGCTGAGCGGCGAGCGGTGTACCACTCGGCCGTTCGGCTTCAAACGGCCGGCCTTCTCGGCCAGGTAGCCGAGGGCGTTCACGCGGCGGCGGGCCGGGATGCCCAGCTTGTTCATGATCTCTACCAGTGACGCCCTGTCGTCTGCGATCTCGGCCGCCAGCCGCTCGATCGCCGCCCTGTCAGTGAAGTGCCGACCGGCTGTGACCATGCGACGGGCCAGGTTGGTGCCGAGCCCGGCGCCGGCCAGGTGGTCGTTGAGGTAGACGTCCAGCAGCCGTTGCCGATCGCTTGGCATATTCCCCCCGTTCTGTCCTGGACTCTTCATGTGATGTGGCATCAGCAGGATCCTGGTGCGCGGGGCTCCAGCTCATCGCCGTGGTGCGGCAATTCGGGCGGTTCAGTGACGAGTTGTTTGTGCAGCCTACCCAGGGCCTGGCCCGGTAGGCAGGACAGGTGCGTCTGGGAGAGGCCGATTTTCGCACCGATGGCGGATCGGGCCGTGTCGTCGCGGGCGGTCCCCTCCAACGCGATCCTGGCGGACCGTCGCGAACCTGACGGACGGTCGATTCCGTGAGCGGGCCACCTGCGGGGCCGGGGGCGGGTCAACGGCTGGCTGCGCCCACGTAACCGAGGTATCCGTCGGGGCGCACGATGACCGAGGTGCCGGGCGAGGCGTCGTACGCGGTGTGGGCATGGCCCGCGGTGTCGATGACGTAGGGGCCGGGTGAGGTCACACCCGGTGTCAGGACGGCGTAGGCGTGCGGCTCGGCAGGGGCGGGGGCGCCAAAGGTGAGGCGGGTCGGGTGCGGGCCCCTGAAGAGGTCGAAGAGCCGGATCTCCTTGCCGTCCGGGTCGGTGACCGGCGCGTCCGGGGCACGGTCGCCGGTGGTGATCCGGCTGTCGGACGTTGAGCGGTACGTGACGTCCAACTGCCGGGTGCTCTCGTCGCGCTGATGGGCGTTGTCGGCTCCCTCCTTGTGCCGTTGCAGCAGTTCGGACGAGACGCGTAGGACCCGTGCGGCCGTGGCGCGGCGCTCGGTTTCGTAGCTGTCGAGGAGCCCGGGTGAGCCGTCGGCGAGCTTCCATCCGAGGTTGTAGGCATCCTGCACTCCCGTGTTCAGCCCTTGGCCGCCGGTGGGAGGGTGGGCGTGAGCGGCGTCTCCCGCGAGGAACACGCGGCCCACACGGAAGTGTTCGGCCAGCCGCGTGTTGGGGCGCCAGATGCTCGACCAGGCCAGTCGGCTCAG
This sequence comes from Streptomyces sp. ICBB 8177, assembly GCF_003144095.1. GTDB lineage: Bacteria > Actinomycetota > Actinomycetes > Streptomycetales > Streptomycetaceae > Streptantibioticus_D. The sequence goes on from NZ_NSKH01000018.1 coordinate 903,083, forward strand.
CCGGACACCGGAGACGAAGCCGTCCAGGATGCGCTGGAGCGTGTCCAGGGAGGTGTCGGCCACGCCGTCGGGCAGCGCCGCGTGGAACTGGAAGAGCCGGTCGGTGTCGGGCAGCGGGGTGAGGTGGACGCCGCGCATCGGGTCCACCGCGTGGGCGAACCAGTGGGCCCACGCGTGGTCCAGTCCGTCGGCCGCCACGTCCGCGACGAGCATCCGCATGGTCTCGTCGGTCGTACCCCGGAAAGGGACGCCGAGCGTCTTGCGGACCGTACTGCTCGCTCCGTCGGCGCCCACGAGGTAGGTGGCGCGTACGGTCTCCCCGGTCGACAGGTGGGCGGTCACCCCGTCCGCGTCCTGGGTGAAGCCGGTCAGGGCTGTACCGAGTTCGGGGCGCACCCCGAACTCGGCCAGGCGGTCCCGCATGATGGCCTCGGTCTGCGACTGGCCGAGAGCCCATGGGTTCGGGTACGGCGTGTCGGGGCTCGGCGGTACGGGCTCGGCCATGCGCCGGTCCGTGACGTGGACGCCGTCGAGGTGGACGCGTGTCGTCGGTACCGAGGATCCGTGGCGGAGCACTGCGTCGAGCAGGCCCAGGTCCTCGAACACCTCCAGTGTGCGCGGCTGGAGGGTGTCTCCCCGGGATCCGGCGAAGTAACGGTCCGCTTTGTCGATGACGCGGACGTCGAGTCCGCGCCGGGCCAGGTCGATGCCCAGGGTGAGCCCGGTCGGACCGGCCCCGGCGATCAGCACATGCATGGGTCCCCCACTCGCTCAGGGTTAGTGAATAGAAATTCACTGAATCTGGATTCATGATGACCGTTGGTACGGTTCCCGTCAAGGAGGTGCCGTGAAGCGCAAGGAGAAGGCGGCGGAGACCGAGGCCGCGCTGAAGGCCGCGGCGAAGAGGGTGTTCGCGGATCGCGGCTACCTGAGCACCAAGGTCACCGACATCACCGCCGAGGCCGGACGAGCCGCGGGCTCCTTCTACAACCACTTCAGCGGCAAGGAGGCGCTGCTCGAAGCGCTGATGGCGGACATGGCGGCCGAGTCCGACCTGGTGGCTGCCGAACCCGGGCACTTGGGAGACTTCACCGACCCCGAAGCCGTCCGCCAGCACGTCGCGGTCTACATCCGCCTCTACCGCGAACACATCGGCACGATCCGGGCCATGGAACAGGCCGCGCTCGTCAGTGAGGACTTCGCCGCCGTCCTGGACCGGTACTCGGCCGCCGAGATGGACGACGTCCTCGACCACGTCACGGCAGTGTCCGACGCGGGACGCGTCCTGCCGGCTCCGCCGGAGGTCTCCGTGCGCATGGCCTTCGGGCTCGTGCACACCTTCCTTGGGACGTGGCGCCGGCGGTTCGAAGCCCTTGACGACGAACAGGTGACGGACATCCTCACACGCTTCGTCTACCGCGGCCTCAACGGACGCGACTACTAGGCGAGATGGCCCGGTGCTTGCGGGTTCGCCCGCCTCTGGGACGCAAGGGGACAGGGCGGACCCGTGTTCGGTGCGTGCCTCGGACCGGCGATGCTTTCCACCGTGTCGCCACGGTCGGGTGAAGCGTTCGGCCGCTGTACGCCACTCCACGGCGGCCTACGTGAAGGATTCCCGGCCGGAGGCTGTCCCCTCGCCGGGCCACCGGGAGAGGCGGGGCTCCTTGCTCGCGGAAAGTGGATCGTGCGACGGTGGAGGGACAAGAGAGCCTGTCCGGTGCCCCGTTGCGGGTACCGTCGCATGGCCGGTGGACGCGTCCCGGACACGGGCGTTCACCGCCCGCCTTCAGCCGCCCGGCCCTGTGCGTCAAGGCCGAGTGTCTTGGGGCTCGCAACCCCCAGGAAGGGGGCCACCCCTATGTACACGACCACGAGGATCGACGGCGGGAACGCCTCGATCACCCCGCACGGCGATATCGACTACGAGACGCTGCCCAGCCTGTTGGACGCCACGCGGGCGCTGCCTGTGACGGTGACCGCGGTCGTCTGGGACCTCCACGACGTCCCCTTCATGGATGTCGCCGGCCTGCACCTGCTGTCTGATCGCCGGCCTGGCAGCACAGTTACCCTCTTGGGCCTGCGCCCACAGTCCCAGCGCCTGCTCCACCTGGCCGCCCGTGTGTTCCCGGCTGCCGAGTGGGCCCAGCGGCCGCTGCCCGCGACGCGCGTCATCGATCGCTGACCGGGCCTTTGAGACGCGCCCTCCCTCCGATCCTCGTCGGGGAGCGCGGGCGCCGCAAGACAGCGCGTGAGAGGGCAGGCGGCCACGCCCCCCTTGACGGACCTGTAGCGATCTTGTGGTGAGATGCACTGTTGCGCGAGGAGAGTCGTGTGCGGCGGCGATGACAGGGCAGACGTCCGAGGAAACAGACATCTGCCGGAAGGGGGATGGAGACTCGGTGAGCACTGCCGAAGAACAGAGGGGTACTGAGCTGCGCGTCGCTGCCCCCGGCCCCGTGCCCACGACCGCGGGGGAAGCCCGCAGCCAGGTGAAGGAAGTCCTGGCGCGCTACGGGACGGAGACCGGGCAAGTCGTGAGTCCTGAGGTGTGTTACGACATTCTGCTGGCCGTCTCCGAGTTGGTGACCAACGCACTGCGACACGGCGCGGGGCTGAGCGCCTTCCGCGCCGCCGTCGCGAACAATGTGCTGCGCGTGGAGGTCGCGGACCACAACACCATGGCGCCGCACACCCCGGCGGGCCAGGACGGACTGACCGGGGCCGGGGGGCTGGGGTGGCCGATCGTGCAGGCCGTCGCGGCGCACGTCCAGGTCGCCGCGGGCGCCATGGGCAAGACCATCAGCGCGACGTTCCCCCTCACCTGACGCTCGCACCTCGGGCTCAGCTCCCGGCCGGCAGGTCCGCACAGGCGTCCGCCGGGAGCCGCGTGCCGTAGCGACCCCCGTCAGGCGTACGGCACCCCTCGCCTGACCCGAGTGCGGTTACAACCGTCCACAGCGTGCACAGGCGCGCATCAGTGGTGGCTGGCGCGCTTCAGGCCTCGATGAGGAGTTGTTCACGCAGACGCTTGAGAGTGCGCGAGAGCAGGCGGGAGACGTGCATCTGAGAGATGCCGAGTTCGGCGCCGATGGCGGTCTGGGTCATGTCGGCGCCGAAGCGCATCGACAGGATCGTCCGGTCGCGTTCGGGCAGAGCCGCAATGAGCGGCTTGAGGGCGGTGAGGTTCTCGACGCCCTCAAGTGCCGGGTCCTCGGTGCCGACCCGGTGGACCCAAGAAGTGCCCTCGTCCTCATCCTCGTCACTGCTCGCCGCGTCGAGGGAGGAGGCGGTGTAGGCGTTGGCGGCGACCTTCGCCTCGATGACCTCTTCCTCCTCGATGCCGAGGTGGGCGGCGAGTTCGGCGGTGGTGGGGGCGCGGTCGAGTTCGGTGGCGAGGGCGTCGGTGGCCT
>NZ_NSKH01000018.1:906502-932732 GCF_003144095.1 Streptomyces sp. ICBB 8177
GCCGATGATGGTGGGCAGGGCGAAGGTGACGAATTCCACCCCGTAGTCGGGGTCGAAGCGGTCGACGGCCTTGATCAGCCCGATCGTGCCGACCTGGAGCATGTCTTCCATCTGGTCGGCCCTGTGGGTGAAGCGCTTGGTGGCGTAGCGGACCAGCGCCATGTTCGCCTCGATGAGGCAGTTGCGCACGTACTGGTACTCGTGCGTGCCCTCCTCCAGCGTCTGGAGTCGGGCGAACATGGTCTTCGACATCGCCCGGATGTCCTTCACCGACGCGCTGCCGTCCAGGACCGCCTCATCGAGGGGGAGGAGTCCCTCCACGGCGTCCGGCGTCGTGCGTTCGATCGTCGGGCTGAGCTGCGCCAACATGTCCCCTCCATGACCTGACCAGCAAGAACGCTGAACCTGACGCGCGCATACCCGCGAAACCGTCTGTCATGCGTGACGTGCACCACAAGGCAGGTGCTGCTGTCGGCGTGTACGCAGAAGGAAGGGGTGGGGCGGCTTCCCCGAAGCCGTCCCACCCCTGTCCTCTCATCCCCTGTGCCCGTCCGGGGGTCTGCTCACGGGCGCAGGGTGTCCTTGGCCTTTTCCTTCGTGGCGCGTGCGTCGCCCTTGGTCTGCTCGGCTTCGCCCTCGGCTCGCAGTGACTCGTTGCCGACCGTCTTGCCCGCGGTCTTCTTGACCGCGCCGGACGTCTGCTCGGCCTTCGCCTTGGCCTTCTGCTCGGCACTCATTGCGCGCCTCCCTTGAAAGGTCAGTTCGTGCTTGAGGCGATGCCTCACCAGCGAACGGCTCGTCAAACCACGAAAACTCGCGGGAATGATCGCTCGAGGCAGGGGCACCGGTCGTGGTGGAGGTGGATGAACAATGGGTCCTTTGCTTCTCGTTCTGTTGCTCGCTCTGATTCTCTTCGGTGCGGGTTTCGCGTTGAAGGTTCTGTGGTGGGTCGCGGTCGCGGTGCTGGTCATCTGGCTGCTGGGCTTCCTGGTCCGCACCGGTGAGGGCGCAGGTCGTAGTCGCTGGTACCGATGGTGACCTGACACCGGATCCCGCAACTGGCCGGGGCGCCGCCCGCATGAAGGGCGGCGCCCCGGCCAGTTGTATGGGCGTTCCGGTGGTGAATGCGGCGACCGGTGGGTAGGGAGAATGTGTGGTGAGGCGGGCCGAATCCCTGTGAGGGACTCGCACCTCCAACCGCCCGCCCCGCCGCCTGGTTGCTCGGCCTGTCCGAGTGCTCCATAGGGGGCCGTCATCGAGCGTGATCAAGCCTTCGGCATGACCTTCCTCTTCAGTGAGGCACCGTCATTCATGAGCCCGCGTCATGGGCTGCCGATGCCACCTTTGTCGTGCCGGCGCGTGTGCCGGGCGCATCAAGCCGAGGGCGGGCCGCCCCGCATCGTGAGAGGTAGCGCGCGGCGGATGGGAACCGCCGTGGCGGTTCGTGGCACCCTGGGTCCAGGAGGAGACAATGCCCGCTGATGCTGAGGGCGGCGAGAGGGACAGCCGTACGGATCGGGAGCACGGCTTCGGGCGGCGCGAGACACCAGAGGCGCGCGCCGACCGGCGATGGGCGGAGATGCTCCAGGAGGTGCGTGTCACCCAGACCGGCGCTCAGATCCTCTTCGGATTCCTGCTCAGCGTGGCCTCCACTTCACGCTTCGCCCAACTGGACGGCTGCGACAAGGCGTTGTACGCCACCACCGTCCTGCTCGGCGCCCTGGCGACCGGCGCGCTCGTCGCCCCTGTCTCCCTGCACCGGATGCTCGCCGGCCACCGTCGCAAGCCCGAACTGGTGACGATGACGGGAGGACGACTGGTCGTCGTGGCATGGCGCTCCTGGCCGCCGCCAATCGTGTGCGCCGTCCTCCTCCCGCTGCGCGTGGCGCTGGGCGGCGCCTGGGCTTGGGGACTCGCGGCGGCGGTCCTGGCCTGATTCGCCGTTTGCTGGCTGCTCCTGCCGGCCGCCCTGCGGCACTACCTCGACCGTGTGGGAACCTAGTGCGGCATCAGACGACGCTCGTGACGCGATGTGTGGGTGCGGGCGCTGAGATTGATCCATGGTGAGGACGTGGCGCGGCTGTTCCCGCTCAAACACAAGTACCTCAACCGCCTGGGCTGCTGCAACTTCACCGGCTCCCGGCCCATCCAGGGGATGCGGCCCCTGCGCGATCCGGACGCAGTCGACCTCGACGATGATGACGACGGTCAGGAAGAGTGACCGCTGTGCCTCTCCGGCCCGTCAGGGTGGCTGAGGGCACGATCAGCGAGGTGCTGTGGCTGGCAAGAGGGACCCGGCACCGCCGATCCGCACCAGCGGGGCCGGGGGCTATTGCTCCTGTCGGCTGGGCCCCGCCGTGTCCAGGGCGGCAGCGGCCTGGTCGGCGAGGGTGGCGGCAACCAGGCGGGCTTGGAGATCGGGGCGCGTATCTGGAGCGGGTGTGAGCATGAACCTGCCTTGGAAGCGGCCGCCTGCGCTGGCCCGCAGTTCGATGTCCCGCTGGGGCCAGCCTCGCTGGTCGATGTCCCAGCGTTTGCGGCCGACGGTGACGCTGCCGTCTTGTTCAAGGCGTGCGGGGTGGCCGAGGAGGGAGCCGTACTCGAACCGGCACCCCCGCAGTTGCAGCAGCTCGGTGAGTTGCTGCTTGACGTGGTCGACCACCGCGTCGGCGGATCGGGTGGTCTGGGTGAGCTGGGCGGTGTCGTGGACGCGGGCCAGGTAGTCGGCGTCCGTGACGACGAGCACCTCCAGCCGCCGGGCGCGGGCGGCCAACTGCGATACGGCCAGGCCCACGGCCAGCAACAGGACCGCCGTGGTGATGTCCGCGCCGCGATTGATGGTGAAGCTCTGGTAGGGGCGGGTGAGGAAGAAGTCGAACCATGCGGACGAGGACAGGGCTGCCAGGCCTCCGGCGAGGCGGTTGCCGGCGGTGGCGATCGCGACGGTGGCCACGACCATGATCAGGGCCAGGTTCGTGCTCGACACACCGCCCCGGAACGGCACCAGGATGAGCGCCAGCAGCAGTGGACCGGCCACGGCTGCTGCGAGCGCGATGCGGTCACGAAGCGGAAACCCGGTCACCATGTACCTCCCATCCCCTTGCTTACCACGATGTGTCCGTTATGTCCGTACGGCGGGCGGCACCCCGCAGCACCTCGTGAGACCGAGGGGTCCCCGCGGGGAATCTGCACCGCCGTCGGCAAGAGATGGCTCACCGGCGGCGCCACACGAGTGCGCTTAACGCTCTCCTGACGCCTTGAGCAGGGATAACGGGCAGTCGGCGTCCTAGAGTCGGGAGCGCCGACCGGCCGAGGACTGGAGGGGACTGGTGTCTGCACGCGCTGAGAACGGCGACGGTTCGGGTGGCCATCCGCCGGGTTCCGGCACCGAGCATGGGGAGCGGGACCGGCTGACGGTGCCGCAGGGGCTGGCGGCCCTGTCGCTGGACGCCCTGGCGTCCGTGGCCTATGGGCCGGAAGCGATCGTGGTCGTGCTGGCGGTCGCCGGCAGCCGAGGTCTCGGCTTCACCCTGCCGGTCACGCTGGCGATCGTGGTGCTTCTGGCCGCGCTGACGTTCTCCTACCGTCAGGTGATCGCCGCCTTCCCCAACGGTGGCGGCGCGTATGCGGTAGCCGGACGCCACCTGGGACGACGCCTCAGCCTGATCGCTGCCGCCTCGCTCATCATCGACTACCTGCTGAACGTCGCGGTATCGGTCTCCGCCGGCATCGCGGCGCTCACCTCAGCCTTTCCCGCCCTGTACGGCGAACGCGTCCTGCTGTGCCTCGTGGTCCTGGCACTGCTCACCGCGGTCAACCTGTACGGGGTGGCCGAGTCGGCGAAGGTGATGATCGCCCCGACTGTGGTGTTCATCGCGGCGATCGCAGCAGTGATCCTGGGCGGCCTGCTGCGATCGCACCCGGTTGTCCAGCCCGTCCACCCCACCGCTTCCTCCGCCGTCCAGACGGTCGGGGTGTTGCTGCTCTTGCGCGCCTTCGCCTCGGGGTGCTCGGCCCTGACGGGGGTGGAGGCGATCGCCAATGCCGTTCCCACCTTCCGCAGCCCCCGGGTCAAGCGGGCCCAGCGCACCGAGCTCGCCCTTGGCGGGCTGCTGGGCGCGATGCTGATCGGCCTGTCGGTGCTGATCGGCAAGTTCCACGTCGCGCCGAGCGCGACCAAGACCGTCCTGGCGCAGCTGGCCGAGGCATCCCTTGGCCACAACGTCGGCTTCTTCATCGTGCAGTTCGCCACCATGGTGCTGCTCGCCCTGGCGGCCAACACGTCCTTCGGAGGCATGCCCGTGCTCGCCTCGCTGCTGGCACGGGACAACCATCTGCCCCACGTCTTCGGGCTGCGCGCCGACCGGCAGGTCTACCGCTACGGCGTCGTCGCCCTCGCGGCGATCGCCGCGGTCCTGCTCGTCGCCGCTGAAGGCGACACGCAAAAGCTCGTGCCGGTCTTCGCCATCGGCGTCTTCATCGGATTCACCCTCTCCCAGGCCGGCATGGTCCGCCACTGGCACCAGGAAGGCGGCACCGGCTGGCTCGGACGCGCGGCCCTCAACGGCCTGGGCGCGCTTCTGACCGCCGCGGCCCTGGTCATCGAGATGGTGTCCAAGTTCCACGAAGGCGGCTGGCTGGTCCTCGTCGCTGTCGCGGTTCTGGTCATGCTGTTCGAAGCGGTGCACCACACCTACCGGCGCATCGGCACCGCCCTGCACCTCGGTGAGGTCCCCGACCGCCCGGAACATCGCCGCTCCCTCGTCGTCGTCCCGGTGGGAGCGGTCAACAAACTCACCCAGGAGGCAGTCAGCGCCGCCCTCTCACTGGGCGACCAGGTGCGCGCCGTCACGGTCGTCCACCCCGAGGACCCAGAGGCACCCTCCGCCGACGAGGTCCGCCAGGCATGGAACGCCTGGCAACCCGAAGTGCCGCTCACCGTCCTGCACAGCCGCACCCGGTCACTGACCCGACCGATCGTCGACTACCTGTGCGCCCTCGGCGCCGAGGACGGCCACGATCGCCTAGTGGTGCTGATCCCCGAGATGCACCTGCCCAAGCCATGGCAGCGCCTGCTGCAGAACCAGCGCGGCGCTGTCCTGGACCGCGCCATCCGCCGCAACACCGGGGCGGTCATCTGCCGCCTGCGCTTCCCCATCACACTGCCCCACTGACCCGGGCAAGGTCTCCGGCACGGTCGGTCATCCCCTCGCATCACCGCCTGCTGGTCGCGGTCGGCGGCGGGGCTGCATGCCAGGCAGGGGAACTCGCGCGGCGGCGCAGTCGCCGCCGCCTACCACACCCGCCGCTTCACCATGGTGCCCCGGCTGAAGAGGGCCCTGCGGGTGCCCACCCCGGCCGACCGCAGAACCGGGCCGGCCGTGGCGCCCGGGCACCCCACCGCCGGCACTGATCGACCCGGACCTGCCGAGCGCGGACCTCCGCATCGGCTACGCCCGGTGCTCGACGCTCGGGCAGGAACTCGACTCTCCGCTCGACGCCCTCAGCAAGCACGGCATCCCCAGGGACAAGATCTTCAGCGAGAAGATCAGCACCCGCGTCCGGGTCCGCCCGAAGTTCGAAGAACAGCGCGGGAGGTCAAGGCGCACGCCCCGCACTGCCGCGTCATCCATCTTCACCGTGTACGAGATGAAGCGCCTCGGCCGCGACGCCGCCGAACTCACCGCCTCGCCGACCACCTCACCGCCCACGGCCTGGTCCCGGAGATGCTCGCCGGTCCCCTGCCCGGCATCTACGACCCTACCGGGCCGGGCAAGCTGCTGTTCGCCTTCTTCGCCGCGATGGAGGAGACCGAGCGGGAGAACATCCGGGAGTCGACCATGGAGGGGCTCGACACCGCGGCCCGCAAGGGCAGGCACGGCGGTAGGCCGCCGGTCATCTCCGAGGACACGCTCCACACCGTGCTCCGCCGCAGGGCGAACGGCGAATCGGTCGAGCAGATCCAGCCCGACCTGATCATCCCCACCGGCAAGCGCAAGGGGCAGAACCCCTCTGTCGCCAGTGCATCTACCGGGCGCTCGCCGAGTACGCCAAGCGCGAGGCATACCCCGAAGCCATTGAGGCCGCGACGTCCTCCAACTGCATGGTGCGGATTATCTTCGGCCGTGCCGCGTGAACGGCGGCTAGGGCGACGATGAGCCGGACGTCCGGGGTGCTGGCTGCGGCGATGGCCTCGTCGATGTCCGCCCGGACGAGAGCCTGGAGGACACCGCCGGTCTGCCGGGGGACACGGATGCGGATCGTGGGGTTGCGGAAGATCTGGCCGTTCTTCTTCGCATGCCGGAACAGTGACCGCAGGGCAACGATCCGGCTCTCGCGCTGCTTACCGGTGGCGGCATCCCGGACCGGATGATGTCCTGCGATGTGCCGGTTTGGTGTCGGTGGGTGGTGTCAGTGATGGCACGTCAGAGCTGGGTGTTTTGCTGGTGGGGTGCTGAGTAGAGGCGGGGTCACTGCCGTGGGGCGGTGCGTGCGGCGGTCGCGGCTGTCATGGGGCGGTACACCCCGCTCCGCTCCGCTGTATCGGAAACGGCACTTCTGATCCTTTTGAGGCTGCGCGGCGGCACGGTGGTGGGTGTCGGTTTTGCGTGGGCGGACGGGGGCGGGGTGGGGGAGCCGGGTGCGTGGGGTGAGGTCACGGCGGGGTTGAGGGTGTCTAGGCCGGTGCTGGTCGCGCGGCTACTGGAGCTGGATGCGACCGGGGCGTTGACGACACATGCGCGTGCGGGCGCCCAGGTCGGCGGGGTGAATGTGCGTACGGTGTGGCGCTGGCTGGAAGCGGCGCGGACGGAGGGCCGCATCCAGCGCAGGCCGCGGGCCCGGCTGGAGTTGTCCGACCAGATGTGGGAGGTGCTGGCGCAGGCGGGCGGGAACGTCGCGGCGCTGCACCGGCATATGAGAGAGGCCGAGGGCGAGGTGCTCTCGTTGGCGTCGTTGCACCGGGTAGTGCGCCGGGACCTTCAGGCCGGCAGGGTCCTGCCGGAACGCGCGGTGGTGCGGCAGGAGCGGGAGGAGCAGCAAACGCCGCAAGCCCTGGCTGACCTCGCCCTGGCCGGGCCGAGTGAGGCAGGCGCGGCGATGACTGCGCACCTGCAGAACGCGCTGCTCACCACCGCTGACGCATCCATCGACCGGACCTTGCTGAGGCGGCTGTTTAAGCGGGTCGCGCCGCGCTGCACCGGGCGGTCCAGCGGGATCTGACGCCGGGGGAGCGGGCCGGGCTTGCGGGTGGGGAGCGGGCGGCGCGTAAGCATGATGTGTTCCTGGCCCGGCCGCGGGGCTGGCGTAACCAGGTATGGGAGACCGATCACGTCCAGTGCCCGGTGCTGGTCAATGTCGATGGCAAGGCCCGCAGACCGTGGATCACCTGGTTCACCGACTGCGCGACGAACGCGATCACCGGCATCGCGGTCACGCCGGGGGATGCCCTGCGGTTGGGGTGCGTGGTGAGCGCCCGTCTTCCCTGTTGCCGGTGATGAGAGTCGCTGGTCATGGCGCGCAGCAACGCGGCGGTCGGAGCATCGGCGAGCGAAGCACCGGCGGCCCGGCGGCGCGCGGCATCGGCGAGCCCGAGTTCGGCTTCGAGCGCGATCATCGCCGCGGGTGCGTCAGTGGTGGGTGTGCCCATCGTCTTCCCATGTGTGCGATTCGAGTGTGTTTCAGTGCACGAATCGATGCGCGATCCGCTATGATGTCTCTTGGAGGTGACTTCTGTGTCCACCGAGAACGAACTGTTCAGCGCGGTCGATGCGTTGCTGGAACAAGTCGCGCAGGACGACCTTCCGGCGCCTGCGGAGCGCAAGCGACTGCGTGAGGCGGCAGGGCTGAGCCAGGCGCAGATCGCCAAGGCGCTGGGCGCCCGCCGGGAGGCAGTGGGGAACTGGGAGACCGGGAAGACTGAGCCGCGGCCGCCGAAGCGCGCCGCTTACGCCCGGCTCCTGGAGGGTCTCGCCGCCCGATTCCCCGCCCCGGCCGCCGACGAGCCTGCGGCTGCCCCGGCCTCGGCGGCCCCCGAGTCGTTCACCGCACCGACCTCGGAACCGGTCGCGGCTCCCGCGCACGCCGCTGTCCCGCCGGCCCGCCCGAAGGCGGCGGCGAGCAGCACCACCCGGCCCGCCGCGTCGTCACGGCGGCCGGGTGCTAAGAAGGCGGTGGCGAACAAGACCACCGCGCCGGCGGCTGCCGCCGACCCGTGCTTCGAGAACGGGCCGCTCGCGGTCATCGACTGTGAGGACGGGCAGGTGTCGGCGTACTGCGTCGGCGGCCTGGTCCTGGAGGTGCCCGCCAAGAGCATTGCGGCGCTGGTCGACTGGACTGTGGCGGAGGCCCGCCTCGGGCAGGCCCGGCTGCACCGCAACGGCCGCGATGCCGACCCGATCCTCGTCCTGACCGCATCCGCGCTGGAGCGCTACGGCCTGCCCGCCGCCCTGTCGCAGGAGGAACAGCGCGCGGGACGGCTCGCGGTCGGCCACAAGGTGGTCAAGCAGATCGAGCGGGCCGGACTCCAGCTCACCCAGCGCGGATTCGGGCCGTGGGCCCGGGTCTACCGCGACCCGGAGGGCTCCAAGCGCCGTTGCGTCCAGCTGTGCATCCTGCCCTGGAACGCGCTGGACGCCCGCGAGTGGGACAGAAAGGACGACCCGCAACTGCCGACGATGCACCCGGCCGACCTCGCCCGCTACCTCGGCCTGTACGCGGCCCGGGTGACGACGCCGCGCGGCAGCACCGCGACGACCGGCTTGGAGCTGATGACCGCGCTGCGCCCGCCAACCCGAGCGGAGAAGGACCCGGCCACGGGCGAGTTCACGCGGGCCTTCAACGACGACGCGCTCGCCCAGCTCTACCCGGTGGTGGAGTGCGAGGTTCCCGACGAACACCCTCTGCTCAAGGGCAAGTTCGCCCGGCACCACCTGCGCACGCCTGCCGAGATGCTGATGGAGGAGCCCTACGACTGGTGCCGGCCCCTGACCGATGAGGAGTGCGCGAACCCGTACCTGGTCGTCATCGACATCAACATGAGCTTCGCCGCCGCCGCGAACGGCCTCACCGTCGGGCTGAACGGGCCCACCCACCTGACCGGCAACCCCGCCTTCGACCCGGCGCTGCCCGGCTCGTGGCTGGTCGACCTGTCCCACATCGACCTCTCCCGCGTCCAGATCGACGGCCGCACCATCGACGCAGCCCGGCTCCCGAGCCCGTTCACGCCGAAGGGCGACAGCCCCGAGGGCCCCGCCTGGTACGCCACCCCGACCCTCGCCTACGCGGTGGAGCTCGGCTTCGACGTCGCACCGATCGAGGCGTACGTGCGCACCCGGACCAGCCGCTACCTCGACTCCTGGTACAAGCGGCTGCGCGACGCGTACATGGCCACGATGGCCGACATGGGCGTCACCACCGACCTCACCGGGAGCGAGTTCCTCGAGGCGATGGCACGGCGCAAACAGGTCGACCCCACGATGGCGCTGCTGGAGACCGCGATCAAGGCGACCGCGAAGGGCGCCATCGGCAAGTTGCGCCAGCGCTCCCGGGGTCAGGTGCCGTACTACGAGCCCTACCCCGCGCTGAACCGGGAGACATGGCGCCCCGACATCCGGGCCGCCGTGCTCGCGACCCAGCGGACCGGCCTGCACCGCAAGCTGATGAAGACGGCGGCCGCCGCAGACCTGTACCCGGTCGCCATCGGCACCGACGCCATCGCCTACCCCTCGCCCGGACCGACCCCGCTGGACGTCCTGCCGTACACGCCCGAGGGCAAGCCTATGCCAGGCACGTTCCGGCTCGGCGTCTCGCCCGGCATGGTCAAGTGGCAGGGCACGCAGACCGTCCTGTGGGCGGAAGCCCAGTTCGAGGAACGCGGCGAGGTCTTCAACATCGCCAACCTCATCAAGACCGACCCGGCGGCCGGGGAAGGGGAGTAGCAGGCCATGGTCGACTCACTCGGGGACAGCCTGGACCGCGCACTGGAGGGGGCGTTCACCCGACGCATCCCGCAAAGCGCCCAGGCCCAGATGAAGTACCTGGTCAAGCAACTCAAGGGCACCAAGGCCGCCGCCCAGGCGCTCGGGATCTCCCAGCGCACGGTGGAGCGCTACGTCAAAGGACAGCTCAAGCGGCCCCGCCAGGACCTGCGCGGCCGCATAGAGCATGAGGTCAAGAAGCGCTGGCAGCCGCAAGTCCGCGCGAGGGCACGGCAGAAGGCGGCCTCCACCGACGGCCTGGTGGTCTCCACCCGCGCGCGGTTCGGGTTCACCGCAGCGCCGGGCACCACCGACGACGCCCGCATCCGCGACATCACCCAGGCCCTGCCGCCCGAGTACGCCGAGCAGCTGTTCACCGCCCGCGAGCAGGGCGCCACCGAGCAGCAGCTCCAGCAGATCGCCGCCGACGGCCTCGCCCGGATGTACTTCCGCGCCGACAACACCCGCGCGCACGGCCTGGGCGTGGAGTTCACCGATGTGGAGCAGATCCAGATCGAGTTGTAGCTGCGGCGTTCTGCCGCGTACTCCTGCAGGCGCTCATCTTCACAGCCGAGACCATCGAGCAGCAGTTCAACGACTGCGGGCGCCGCGTCCTGGCCCTGCTCGCCTGACAGCCGGTGAGCAGCCGCGGCTGCGCCAGTACGTCGACGACGTCGAACGCGTCCGTCTCGTGTGCTGGGTGACGGCTTTGAAGACCGTCGTCGTTGTCGCCTCATCGAGGTGTAGCAGCCGCCCGCTGCACTCGCGCTCCTTCTGCTCTTGGCCGTACGGCACAGTTGCTACTTGGTGGCCCCGAATGCAGCGCAACTTTTCGCACGAGCCGGTCGACACATGCTGCTGGCCCATGGTTCGTGCTGCCGGAGAGCGATGACATTCGACGACCGGCCCGGCAGCGCAAGGCTGCTGCTTGGAGAGCTTGCCCGCTGCATCCGGTCAATCGGTGGCGCCGGTGGCCCATCGCTCACCAGCTTGTTCCGCACCGCGCGACGGCCGACTGCGCGGTCGCCGGGCTTCCAGGTAGATCTAGCTGCTCGTCGGCACTGGCGGCGAGCGGGGAAAGGCGCTGCGGGGGCAACAAACGATGCCCAGGCCGACGCAGAGCGGCCACGCCGGCCGTGACCAGCGCGCAGCCGCAGGCGTTCCTCGCTCGCATCCGGGACGGCGGGGCAAACGGCGGCCCACCACGATCCCGTTGTCATCGACGCCAACAGCCGCCTGGTGGTGGCGATCGGCCTGCCGCTGCCCGGCAGCCGAAACGACTGCCGGGCATTCACGGAGTCCGGCGTCGACCGGGCCTGCCGCGGCGCACCGACCCTCGCCGACGGCGGATACCAGGCCATGCTCGGCATCGCTCGGCTCCACAACCTGGCCCTCACCGGATAACTCTCACCACATACGGGACAACCTCTAGACGGTGTCCCGTAAATGCTCTGGGGCGTGCTGGCTGACCTGCTTGTTTGCCTGTCATCCGGTGAGGGTGAGGTTGTGCAGGCGGGCGATGCCGAGCATGGCGTGGTGGACGCCGTCGCCCTTGAGGCGGCAGTCGCGGAGGATCTTCCAGCTCTTCATGCGGGCAAAGGTGTGCTCGACGCGGGCCCCTTGCGGTGAGAGGCGTTGTGCTCCTCCTTCCAGGCCGGCAGTTCCTCGTCCTTGTGTCGGCGGTGGTGCGGGATGGTCAGGCCGGTGCCCCGGTAGTCGCCGTCGGCGATCACCGTGGGGGTGGTGCCGACGGCGGCCTTCGCGCCGGAGTCCTGCCAGGCCCGGCAGTCGTTGCGGTTGCCGGGCAGCGGCTTGCCGACGGCGACCACGAGGCGGGTGTCGGCGTCGATGACGACCTGGTGGTTGGTGGAGTAGCGGTAGTTCTTGCTGGAGGCGGCCATGGGCCGGTCGCGGGTGGGGACCAGCGTGCCGTCCACGATGAGCACGGTCTCCCTGCGGAACCGCCGCCGGGGCTGGAGGGCGAGCGCCGGCCCGAGGTGGGCGACGATCCGGTCGGCCGCCGACTTCGAGACGCCGAACAACGGGCCGAGTTGACGCAGGGTGAGGTTGGTGCGCCAGTACGCGGCCACCAGCAGCACCCGGTCCTCCAACGGCAGCGACCATGGCCGGCCCTTGCGGACCGGATCGGCCCCCTCACCCCGCAGCGCGGTGATCAGCTTGTTGAACTGCCGAGGGCTCAGCCCGGTGAACGGACCGATCCACGAGGGCTCCGACGCCGTGATCACACCAGCCACGGCAAGATCATCTCGCCCCTGACCAGCAGTTACGGGACAGCCTCTAGAGACGACGTTCGGTCTCTGAAGTACGACCGACATTCTCGACCGAAAGCTGAAAAGAAGGAGTGAAACGAGGCCCCGGGCGCACCAGCGCCCGGGGCCCTCCTCCCTTTCTGCTCGGAATGCGCGAAATCCGACGGCGGTGCCCCGGCCCGCAGGCCGGGGGAAGCCCGAGGACTCGATGCCCGCCGACCACACACCCCGCCCCGCCCAAGACTTTCGCGCCGTGACATCACCGCCTGGCGGGAGGGCTGTACGGGCTATCCGATGGTGGACGCCGGCATGCGCCAGCTGCGCCACGAGGGCTGAATACACAACCGGGCGCGGCTGGTGACGGCGAGTTTCCTGACCAAGACGCTGTACGTCGACTGGCGCGTCGGCGCCCGGCACTTCCTGCGGCACCTGGTGGCGGCGACATCGTCAACAACCAGATGAACTGGCAGTGGGTCGCCGGCACCGGCACCGACTCCCGCCCTCACCGCGTCCTCAACCCCGTCCTGCAGGGCAGGCGTTACGACCCGGACGGGACCTACGTACGGCGCCGGGTGCCCGAGCTGGCCGACGTCGAGGGCGGCGCGGTGCAGGAGCCCTGGCGGCTCCCGGACGACCGGCGAGCCGCGCTGCATTATCCCGAACCGGTCATCGGCCTCGGCGAGGGACTGGCCCGTTTCCGCGAGGCGCGCGGACGTCAGCGATGAACCGGGTACCCATGAGCGGACTGCGTACGGACACGTGGCGACGTCGCATCGGTGCGCATCCGGAACACCACTGTCGGCGGAAGCACTGATGTGCGAATGACCGGATGCGAGAAGGGGTTGCGCATGCTTGGACCGCGGCCGACTGTGGCCGGACCGGGGGCACCGGACGACGCCCCGCTCACCGCCCACGAGGCCACCCGGGCCGTGGAGGCCGTGCTCGGGCAGGTGCTCGAGGCGCGGCTGCGCCACGCCCGTCTGACCGACGCGGTGGCCGCGCGCGACCTGGCCGAGCGCGTCGCCGCGTTCTCCCTACGCGGCGGCAAGCGGCTGCGCACGGCGTTCGTGTGGTGCGGCTGGCGGGCCGCGGGGGGAACGGGCAACACCGGCCCGGTCCTGCGCACCGGGGCCGCCCTGGAACTGCTCCAGGCGTGCGCCCTCATCCACGACGACGTGATGGACGGCTCGCCGCTGCGCCGGGGGGCGCCGGCCCTGCACGTGGACTTCGCCCGCGGGCACCGGGTGGCGCGGATGTCCGGCTCGGCCGAGTCGTTCGGCTCGTCGGCGGCCGTGCTGGCCGGCGACCTAGCACTGGCCTGGGCGGACGACCTGCTGACGGAGACGGCGCTCGCCTTGCCGCACGGCGCCCGGCTGCACGGGGAATGGCGGGCCATGCGCACCGAGATGGTCGCCGGCCAGTACCGGGACTTGAAGGCCCAGGCGAGCGGATCGTCCAGCGGCGAGGAGGCCCTGGCCATCGCCGAACTGAAGAGCGCCCTGTACACGGTCGCCCGGCCTTTGGCGCTGGGCGCCACGCTGGCGGGAGCCGACCCGCACACCGTGGACGCGCTGCGGGCCGCCGGGCGGTGCGCCGGGCTGGCCTTCCAGCTGCGCGACGACGTCCTGGGCGCGTTCGGCGACCCGCTGCTGACCGGGAAGCCCGCCGACGACGACCTGCGGTCGCGCAAGCTCACCCACCTGCTGGCCACGGCCGTGCGGCTCGCCGGGACCGCCGACGACCGCGAGGCCGCCGCCGTGCTCGCCGTGGGCCCGGACGCGCGGTCCCCGCAGACCGTGGAGCGGATGCGCGCGGCGCTGGAACGGACGGGGGCGCGGGCCGAGGTGGAGGCCAGGATCGCCGAACTGGCGGCCGCCGCCCTACGGCACTTCGAGGCCACCGGCGCCGGCGCGCGGGTACAGCAGGAGTTCACCGTATTGGTCGAGCGGGCAGCGGGCGTCGCCCCGCGCCCGGCGGAGGAGCTGGTATGAGGACCGTGCCGGGACCGACGGACCACGTCGTCGTCGTGGGTGCCGGGCTGTCCGGCCTGGCCTGCGCGCTGCACCTGCTGGGCGCGGGCCGCCGGGTCACACTCGTCGAACGGGACCCCGGGCCCGGCGGCCGGGCCGGGCAGGTGCGGCTCGGCGGCTACCAGGTGGACACCGGGCCCACCGTGCTGACCATGCCCGACCTGGCAGAGGAGGCCTTCGCCGCCGTCGGCGACAGCCTGTACCGGCGCGTCGAACTGTCGCCCCTGCACCCCGCCTACCGGGCCGGCTTCGCCGACGGCACCTCGCTGGACGTGCACACCGACGGCGACGCCATGGAGACCGAGGTGCGCCGCTTCGCCGGGCCCGCCGAGGCGGCGGGCTACCGCAGGCTGCGTGCGTGGCTGGAGCAGTTGTACCGGGTGCAGATGCGCCGCTTCATCGACACCAACTTCGACTCGCCCTTCCAGCTCGCGCACCCCGACCTGGCCCGGCTGGCGGCCCTCGGCGGCTTCGGCCGGCTGGACGCCCGCATCGGCCGCTTCCTGAACGACCCGCGGCTGCAGCGGGTCTTCTCCTTCCAGGCGCTGTACGCGGGGGTCGCCCCGGCCCGGGCGCTCGCGGCTTACGCGGTGATCGCCTACATGGACACCGTGGCCGGCGTCTGGTTCCCCAAGGGTGGGATGCACGCCCTGCCCCGCGCGATGGCCGACGCGGCGGCGGACGCCGGTGCCGAGCTGCGCTGGTCGGCGGAGGTCAGTGCGCTGGAGAGCGTCTCCGGGCGGGTGCGGGCGGTCCGCCTCGCCTCGGGTGAGCGCATCCCGTGCGACGCGGTCGTCCTGACCTGCGAACTGCCCGCCGCCCACCGCCTGATGGGCCGGACACCCCGGCGCCCGGTGCGCCTGCGGCACTCTCCCTCCGCGGTGATCCTGCACGCGGGCACCGACCGCACCTGGCCCGGACTCGCCCACCACACCCTGTCGTTCGGCGCCGCGTGGGAGCGCACCTTCGACGAACTGACCCGCACGGGGTCGCTGATGAGCGACCCCTCCCTGCTGATCACCCGTCCGACCACGCACGACCCCTCCCTGGCGCCGCCAGGCCGCCACCTCCACTACGTGCTGGCGCCCTGCCCCAACACCGACGTCGGCCCCTCCGCCGCCGCCTGGCGGGACCTCGGCCCCCGCTACCGCGACAGCCTCGTCGACGAGCTGGAACGGCGCGGCCTGGACGGGTTCGCGGACAGCGTCCAGGAGGAGATGCTGGTGACCCCGCTGGACTGGGCGGCCCAGGGCCACGCCGCGGGCAGCCCCTTCTCCGTGTCCCACACCTTCGCCCAGACCGGGCCCTTCCGGCCCCGCAACCTGGTGCGCGGCGTGGACAACGTGGTGCTCGCGGGCTGCGGCACCACCCCGGGCGTCGGCGTGCCGACCGTGCTCATCAGCGGCAAACTCGCCGCCTCCCGCGTCACCGGCGGACCCGGCCGCCGCCCCTCGGCGCCCCGCCCCCGCCCCGCCGCGGCTGATCTTCCGTCCACTTCGACCGGAGCAGGAGCCCATGACCCGTCGTGAACTGGACGCCGCCGGGATCACCGACCCCGGCCTGCGCGCCGACTACACCCGGTGCCGGGAGCTCAACGCCGGCTACGGGCGCACCTACTTCCTGGCCACGCGCCTGCTGCCGCTGGAGCGCCGCTCGGCCGTGCACGCGCTGTACGGCTTCGCCCGGTGGGCCGACGACATCGTCGACGACCTGGACCGCGGGCGCACCCCCGAGGAGCGCGACCTGTCGCTGAAGCGGCTGGAGGGCGACCTCGCGCACGCGCTGCGCACCGGCGGCGGGGACGAGCCCGTGGTGCGGGCGGTGGCCGACACCGCCGACCGGTACGGCATCGAGGTGCCGCTGTTCGAGGACTTCCTCGCCTCGATGCGCTCGGACCTGACCGTCACCGACTACTCGACCTACGCCGACCTGCGGGCGTACATGCACGGCTCGGCCGCGGTGATCGGCCTGCAGATGCTGCCCGTGCTCGGCACGGTCGTGCCCCGCGAGGAGGCCGCACCGCACGCGGCGGCCCTGGGTGTGGCGTTCCAGCTGACCAACTTCCTGCGGGACGTGGGCGAGGACCTGGACCGCGGCCGGGTGTACCTGCCGGCCGACCTGCTCGCCGCGCACGGCGTGGACCGGCCGCTGCTGGAGTGGAGCCGGCGCACCGGCCGGCAGGACCCGCGCATCCGGGCCGCGATCGTGGCGGCCGAGGAGATGACCCGGGACGTCTACCGGGAGGCGGAGCCGGGCATCGCGATGCTCGACCCCCGGGTGCGGCCCTGCATCCGGGCGGCGTTCACGCTGTACGGCGGCATCCTGGACGCGATCGCCCGGCAGGGGTACACCGTGCTGCACCGCCGTGCAGTCGTCTCCCGCCCCCGGCGGGCGGCGACCGCGGCGGCCGGGATCGTGCGGGTGGCCGCCGCGCGCCGGCGCGCCCGCTCGGCGCGCCCGGCGGCCGGGGCCGTCGTACTGGAGCGGAAGGAGCCGGGCCATGGATGACCGGGCGGACAGGACACGCTGGACGCCGCCGCTGCGGCGGCGCAACGGCCCGAGGTGGGCGGAGCAGGCCCCGACCTGGCGAGCGGCGCGGCCCGGCCTGATCGCCGACGCGCTGAAGCGGGCCTCCGCGCGGCCCTCCGGCAACTGGTTCGTGGCCGGCGCCTCGCGGGACGTGCGCCCCGGGGGCGGTCCTCGCGGCCGGACGATCGGCGGCGTCGAGGTCGTGCTGTGGCGCTCGGACTCCGGTGAGCTGCGCGCGGGTCCGGGGGCCTGCCCGCACCTGGGTGCGCCGCTGCGGAACAGCCGGGTCGTGTGCGGCACGCTGGTGTGCCACTGGCACGGGCTCGCGCTGGACGGTTCGCCGACGGCGGGCTGGCGGCCGTTCCCGGTCCATGACGACGGGGTGCTGGTGTGGGTGCGGCTGGACGCGCTCGGCGGGGAGGAGCCGTCGGAGCGGCCCGTGATCCCGCCGCGTCCCGAGGCGGCCGGCGCGGTGGACTCCGTGTACACCGGGGTCGGCCGGTGCGAGCCGCATGACGTGGTGGCCAACCGGCTCGACCCGTGGCACGGCTCGTGGTTCCACCCGTACTCCTTCGTCGACCTGCAGGTCGACCGCGAGCCGGAGGGCGAGGAGGACGACGCGTTCGTCGTCGACGTCTCCTTCCGGGTGGCGGGACGTCTGGTGGTACCCGTGCGGGCGGAGTTCACCGCTCCGGAGCCGCGCACGGTCGTCATGCGGATCACCGACGGCGAGGGCGCCTCCTCGGTGGTAGAGACCCATGCCACGCCGCTGACCCGGCCGGGCGACGAGCGGCCGCGCACGGCCGTGGTGGAGGCGGTGATCGCCACCTCCGAGCGGCGCGGCTTCGCCCTGGCCCGGGCTGCGGCCCCCGCCCTGCGCCCCCTGATGCGGCACACCGCGGGACGCCTGTGGCGCGACGACCTGGCCTACGCGGAGAGGCGCTGGGAGCTGCGCAGCACGGGCCGCTTCCCAGGCTGAGCGGCGCCCCGGAGCGCCGCCTGACCGACCTGCCCGAGCGGCGCTCCCGGCTGGAAGAACCCCGCCGGACGGGCGCGAGCGGCGCACCCGGCCGGTACGGCACCGCCTGACGGGCCCGGGTCACTCGGCCCGGGCCCGTCCGACTGCCTGCGCAGGTCCGGCTACCCGCTGCCTGGGCCGATCCGGGTACCCGGGCCCGTCCGGCGGTCCCGGACCGTCTGGCGACCCGGGCCCGTCGGGCGGTCCGGCACCGTCCGGCTGCCCGGGCCGGGGGTGCGGTCTTCAGGGACGCCTGCCGGCGAGGGCGCCGAGGGCGCGCAGCGCCGGGGAGCGGCCCGCGCGCGGGACCGTCCACAGGACCTGTCCGCGCAGGCCCCAGCGGGCGAGCAGCTCGTTGGAGGCCAGGAAGCCGGTGGTGGCGGCGCGTTCCATGAGGGCCACGGGCAGGTCGCAGCGCAGGCCGTCGCCGGCCAGCGTGAGCCACGGGTGCGGGGTCGTGACCGTGGGGCGGCGGTGGTGGGTGCCGGCGGTGAACATCGGGCAGTCCGCGCGCCACTCGTGCCGGACGTCGACGACCCGCGCCCGGCTCGTCTCCGGGTACACCCGCCGCAACTGGGCGAGCAGTTCGTCCTGCACCTTCTCCCGGCCCGCCCCCTCGAAGACGGCGTAGGCGTGCAGTTCCACCACCGAGCCCCCGGTGCGTGCGGCCCAGCGGGCGGCCTCGCCCTCGTAGCGCTCCAGGACGCTGATGTTGTCCAGGCCCTCGTAGCCGCTGGTGCCGAGGAAGCCGGGGCGGTCGGGCCGTACGGGCCGGTCCAGCCAGAACCGGGAGACGAGGAACGGCGGGGCGGTGCGCAGCGCGTCGATGTCCGCGCGCCAGGGGGCGGTGCCCAGGCCGGGCGAGGCCGCGACGGTGCCCCGAAGCCCTCCGGTGTCCAGGGCGAGCACCACCGCGTCGTACCGGCCGTCTCCCGCGTCCGTGCGGACCTCGGCCCCGCCCTCGCCGTCGAGGGGGTCGACGCCGTGGACGGCCGTGCCGGTGCGGATGTCGGTGCCCAGGCGCTCGAGGTAGTCGCCGAGCGGCTCCCACAGGGCCTGTGGGAAGGGCTCGTCGGGCACGTCGAACAGCAGCCCCTCGGAGGAGCCGAGGAAGTAGATGTGGAACATCAGCATCAGCTCGGCGGCGGACAGTTCGCGCGGGTCGGCGAAAAAGCTGCGCGAGAACACTTCGAAGGCCAGGTGGTGCGCGGCATCGGGGAAGCGCACGCCCTGCAGGAACCTGGTCGCGCTGACCCGGTCGAACCGCTCGTACACCTCCGGCACGCGGACGTCCAGCAGCGGCAGCGCCGCGCGGGCGTCCATGGAGGTCAGGTCGCGCCAGCCGAAGGTGGGGCTGAGGGCGACGAATCCGAGCGCGCTGAGCGGCGGGGTGCGCGGGACGCGGGCGAAGCTGTCGGTGAGCCCGCCGCTGTGCCGCAGGGGGTAGTCGGGCAGCGGGGTGAGCCGGTCCAGGCCGGGATCGGTCCGGCGCAGCAGGCCGCGCAGGTTGTAGTACTGGCGGAAGAACGCGTGGAAGCCGCGGGTCATGGTCACCTCGGAACCGTCCGCGAGCCGGGTGCGCTGCCCGGCGAGGCGGCCGCCGAGGGACTCCTCCCGTTCGTAGAGGGTGACGCGGGCGCCGCGTTCGGTCAGTCCGGTGGCGGCGGCGAGGCCGGCGATGCCGCCGCCCACCACGGCGACGGACGGCGCGTCCCCCGGCGCGAACCGGTCCCGGCCGGGGGCGGGCCTCAGCACCTCGGCCTTGCGGTCCCGGCCGCGGCGGGCGGCGGTGTGTGCGGTCCGGGTGGCCATCAGCCGGCCTCCACGGTGGGAACGGGTGCCGCGGCCGTGCCGGCGAAGCTCTGCCGGGCCGGCCCGGCGGCGGCCGGGACGGGGCCGTTGCGGGCGACGAAGGTGTGGGTGATGCCGGTCTGCCACCCGGCCAGGGGCAGGGCGCGGCGGGCGTCCGGGAAGCCGGCGCGGGTCAGTCGGCCGGTGAAGTCGGGGACGGCGTCGAAGTCGAGGACGCTGTGCCACAGGTGCCGGTACAGGGCCCGGTCGCCGGTGAGGGTGCCCGCCGGGATCACGAACCCGTGGCAGACGGCCGTCCACAGCGCCCGCTGCGCCGGTGAGCCGCCGAGGCTGTACTCGTGCACGGCCAGCCGCCCGCCCGGCTTCAGCAGGGTCCGCACCGAGTGCAGCACCGCGTCGGGGCCGGTGACGTTGCGGAAGAGGTAGGCGGCGAAGACCGCGTCGAAGGGGCCTTCGCCGGCGGTCGGCAGTTCCTCGGCGCTCAGGTGCAGGAACCGCACCCGGTCGGGCCACGGTTTGGCCAAGGCCTGCCGCAGCATGCCGCCGGAGGCGTCCACGGCGGTGATGCGCGCCCGGGGCGCGGCCCGCAGCAGGGCCCGGGTGGAGGCGCCGGTGCCGCATCCGAGGTCGAGCACGTGCAGCCCGGCCCCGTCGTCGGGCAGGCGCAGCCGGCGCGCCGAGCGGAGCAGGTCGGTGCGGTAACCGGGGTTGAGGGCCGTGAGCCGGTCGTAGGTGCGGGACGCGTGGTCGAAGGCGCGTGCCAGGTCGTGGTCGCGCAGCAGGGTCATCAGTGGCTTACTCCGGTTCCTGGGAGGGGGTGGGGTCGGCGGGGCAGGAAGGGCACTTCGAGCGCGGTGCGCAGCATCGGCCCCACGGGGGTGCGCAGTCCGATGCCCCATTCCTCCCGGAGCGAGGTCGCGCCGTCGAGGAAGCGCAGCAGGCGGTGCGCGGGCGTCCGGCGGAACAGGCCGGTGAAGAAGTCCGGGCCGTCGATGCGCCCGGTGTCCAGGGCGCGCAGCAGTACCGCGTCCATGGCCAGCGCCCGCCGGCCGTGGGGCGGGGGCACGGCGTCGCGGTCGTCGCGCAGGGCGGCGGCGACGGCCCGGCTGTGCCGCTGGACGGCGGCGAAGGTGTAGCCGGTGGCGGGGCGGGTGGCGCCGCCCGCGGTTCCGATGCGGAAGACGGACCGGCCGGTGCGGCGCGCGAAGCGACCGTCGGTCATGGGGATTACGCCCTGCTCGGCCGACTCGACCTCGAACCCGCCCAGCCGCACCACGTCCCGGGCGTAGTGGCCGAGCGCGGCCTCGTACGCCTCGGTGGTCAGCGGGGCGCGGGAGAACTCGGTGTACTCGACGAGGGCCCGGTCCGCGGCCAGCGGGAGGACGTACCCGAAGGCGAGCCCGTGCCGGGGCTGCGGCACCCGGAAGTCCATCAGGTCGGCGACGCCGGGGCCGAACCGCTCGCGGTCGGTGCGCACGAACCAGCCGCGGAAGTGCTGCAGCAGCTGGGTGCGGGCGGCGGGCAGGACGGGCAGCGGCCGTGAGTCGAACGCGTACCGGGCGCGCAGCGTCAGGGCCCGGCCGTCGGGTGCCGTGCAGCGGACCTCCGCGCCCCCGGGGACGTCGCGCACGGTGTCCGCCGTGGCCCGCAGCACCCGCCCGCCGGGGGCCTGCTCCACACGGGCGTGCACCAGCCGCTCGAACGCCGAGGAGCGCACCATGCGGTAGGTCGCGGGGGCCGGGTCGACGGTGAGGGCGGTGCCGTCGCGGCCGTGCACCCGCAGCAGGGGCCAGGCGGCGGTCACCGCGGCGCCCAGGTCGTCGTGGCCCTCGTCCCAGTAGCACCAGGTCCGCTCGGCCGGGCGCGCGGGACCGTCCGGGGGTTCCACCACGGTGACGCGGGCGGCCCCGGTCTCGACCAGCCGGTGCGCCAGGCTGAGCCCGGCGGCCCCGCCCCCGACGACCACGACCTCCGGCGCCCCGGCCACTCCCGCGGTCACCGGACGCCGGCCCGGTGGGCAGCACGGCACGCGGCCGGGATCGAGGCGGCGGCCGGCGACGGGCGGGGCGGGCGGTACGGGCTCACCGGGCGCCCTCCCCGCACGAGGAGCCGCCGCTCGGGTCGCCGCGCGGGCCGCGGCGGGCACCCGCCCGCCCCGTCGGTCTCGGCGGCCGCAGCTCGCACCCACGCACCGATCATCCGCACACCCGCTCCCACCGCCCGGCCGACGCCACCATTCGATCCTCCGTCACTTCCCCGGCGGTAGCGGACCCGGATGCAGCCGGGTCCGGTCAGCGCGACACGACCGACTCCAGCAGCGCGACGGCTTCCGCCAGCCCGGTCGGCCGCGACAGCCCGTTCACCGCCCGGCCCGCCCAGCCCAGCCCGATCGTCAGGACGACCGGCTTGCGCCGGGCACCGCGTACCCCCCATTCCATCGCGGCAACGTGCGCGGCCAGTGGACGGCTCGCGGTGGTACGGGATTGCGCCCACAGCGCGACCGCCGCCGGGCCGGTCCTGCGGACGGCGGTGACGAGCGACTCGACGGGCAGCGCGCCGCCGAACATCCGCACGGGCAGGCCGCGTTCGGCCAGTGCGGCGGCCAGTACCTCCAGCGGTAGCGTGTGGCTCTCCCCCGGCACGCAGGCGAGCACCGTGGTGGCGCCCGGGCGGTCGGCGGCGGAGGGCGGGGTGCAGCGCCGCAGCGCGCCGGAGACGTGCCAGGACAGGAAGTGCTCGACCTCGACGTACTTCTCGCCGGAGCTCTCCCACTTGCGGCCGACCGCCTGGAGCGTCGGCATGATCACCTCGGTCCACGCGGCGATCAGCCCGTGCTGCTCGATCGCGGACCCGAGCAGCTCGTCCAGCGCGGCGGCGTCCAAGCGCAGGGCGGCCCGGGCGATGCCCTTGCACTCCTGACGCACGTCACCCAGCCGCATCCCGCTGCCGGCCCGGCTGCGTCCCCGGGCGGGCCCTGGCCCGGTCGCGGGGCTCCGCCCGCCGTCGGCAGTGGGGGCGGGACCCAGGGCGTCGTCGACGATGGCGGAGACCAGTCCGGATTCCGGTCCGTCGTCCGCGTCGATGTCCGCCGCGTCCCGGCCGGACGGCTCTACTGCGTCGATTCGGGCCGCGCTGCGGCCGGGCACCCCTGCGTCGAAAGCACCCGTGTCCGCACCCGTCGCGGGCCGCCCCGCGTCGGTTGCGGCGGGGGCGGGGCCGCGCGGAGGCGCCCCGGCGGCGTCCGCTGCCCCGAAGACCCGGGTGGCGCCCGGCGGCGTCTCGTGCAGCACCGTCCGGGCCGCCTCCGCAGGCGCTATCCCCGTCGCCGTCAGCGCGCACATCCGCTCCAGCCGGGCCACGTCCACGACGGTCCACCTGCGGTGACGGCCGCCCGTGTGCGCGTCGGGACCGAGACCGTAGCGCCGGTCCCAGGTGCGGACCGTCGTCGGGGCCACGCCCAGCCGTCTGGCCACCTCGCCGGTGGTCAGCCCGGCCCCCTCCGGCCGCGGCTGCGGAGCCGCCGTCGCGGGGTTGTCACTGCGTTCCTGTACACCCATGGGTCGATGGTACGACGCACAAACGACGCATGTTGAGCTGCTTCGTTTGTGCACCGAACACTGACGGGGAACGCACGGTCCGCGGCTTCCCCCGGCGGCGGCAGGTGCGGTCCGACAACGGCCTTCCGTCCCCGCACGGAGCCCGGCAGGAGGAATCCGGCATGATCACGAACGCACGAGTCGCCGCCCCCGCCCCGCCCGTGGAGGAGACACGCTACGAGGAGGAGCTGGCCCGGGGCCTGCTGGCCGCCGACGAGGAGGCGTTCGCCGCGATCTACCGGCGCTGGGGCTCCCTCGTGCACACCATGGCCACGCGGGTGCTCGGCGACACCCATGAGGCGGAGGACGTCACCCAGCAGGTCTTCCTCGGCGCCTGGCACGGCCGCGCGGGCTTCCGCCCGGAACGGGGCCCGCTCGGCGCCTGGCTGGTCGGCATCACCCGCCGCAAGATCGTCGACGCGCTGGCCGCCAGGACGCGGCGTCTGACGCTCGTCGACTCGGCCGCCCGGCACGCGGACACCCCGGCGGGCCACGGCGAGTCGGCACCGGACCGCGTGCTGGACCGCGTGTTGCTCATCGACGCCCTCGGCCGGTTGCCGCGCCACCAGCGCGAGGTGCTGTGCATGGCCTTCTACGAGGACCTGACCCAGACGCAGATCGCGGAGCGCACCGGTATGCCGCTGGGCACGGTCAAGAGCCACGCCCGCCGCGGTTTGCACCGGCTGCGCCAGGCGCAGCGTGGCTGACCGCGCTTCGTCGTCACGGCGGAGCCCGTCGAGTCCGGGAGGGCGTAGTGGCCCATGTAGAGCCCGCTCACCTGGTGGAACTGGCCCTCGGACACGCCACGGCGAGCGAGGAGGACGCCGGTGCGCTGCGCCACATCGAGCAGTGCCCGCGCTGCCGGGACGAGTTGCGTACGATGACCCGCGTGGTCACCGCCGCGCGCACGGCCCAGCTGGTGGACCTCCCGGCCGCGCCCCCGGAGCGCGTCTGGCAGCGCATCACCCACGACCTGTACCGCGAGCCCCCGGCCCCCCTGGCTCCGATGCCGGCCGCCGACTGCTCGAGGAGTAGGAGGGACCGACTCCTCCTCACCGCCCTCGCCGCCCTCCTGGCCGCCCACCGCGCCCGTCGGCAGCGCGGGGGAACCGCCTAGTAGTGCTTCGTTACCTTGGGTGATCTCTGATGGTGGGCATCTTCTCTGGTATGAGATTGGAGGAGGTGGAACGGCTCCGGGGTGAGTTAGCGGAGTTCGTTGCCGATGTCTTCGCCTCGCTGCCGCGGCGGGATCAGCGGCGGTGGGGCGGGTGTTATCTGCGGGGTTTGATGCTGGACGGCCGTCGGAAGTCGATCCAGCCGATGGCCGACCGGCTGCCGGACGGGAACATGCAGGCCCTGCAGCAGTTCGTGAACCAGTCGCCGTGGGATCCGCTGCCGGTCAGGCGGCGGATCGCCCGGCGGCTGTGCGAGGCCATCCTCCCAGAGGTGTGGGTGATCGACGATGTGTCGTTCCCCAAGTGTGGGACGGCGTCGGT
This sequence comes from Streptomyces sp. ICBB 8177, assembly GCF_003144095.1. Classification (GTDB taxonomy): domain Bacteria; phylum Actinomycetota; class Actinomycetes; order Streptomycetales; family Streptomycetaceae; genus Streptantibioticus_D. The sequence goes on from NZ_NSKH01000018.1 coordinate 931,231, forward strand.
TTGGGTGAGCTGGCTACGTGATCGCTTATGCGCAGGTGCGTTCTCGCTCCCCGCCACGGTCTCGTGTTCGCCGATGCGGCCGGGCCGCGTGTCAGTGCGGTGAGGTACGCGACATGTACGCCCTATGTACGCTACGAGGAGCGCTGCGGGTACTGCGTACATCTGATTATGTCCACCGCATGCCGATGGCGGAGAGCTGCTCGACCCGCTCGGGCGTGAGCGTTGCGAGTCTGGATCTCTGATTCCCGACCCACGCCCCCAGCTTCACCTCCCGGACTTCTTGGTCTTCTTGCTATCGCCGTTTTCGGGGCCACCGACGATGATTCGTTCGACGTGTTTCCTTGGGACCCGGAGGTGTCCTTCGCGCTGGTAGTACTGCCGGGCGGCTGCCAGGTTCATGGCCCATTTGTCGGCCTGGGAGCGGCGTGGCGGGGTTTCTCGTCGTCGGTCGCGGGCTCGATCCCGAGGACCTGCTCGCACAGCCATTGCTGGGCGCCGGTGAGGTTGTCCCAGCCGAGACGGACCGATCGGACCCATCGTCCGAGGTCCTCGCCCTGGTGCACGACGCCGCCCGGCGACATGGGCAGTGCGCCGCCCTGTTCCAGGTGCTGTCGGGTGAGGTGGAAGGCGCGTTGCCATTCCACAGGCCAGGCCGTTGACACCCCACAGCCGCGACCGCCCACGCTGCGTCAGGCCGAGGGGCTTCAGGGACTCCCGCGCCGCCGAGGTGATGATCCGGAGAACCGGACTGCGATCTGCCATGACCGGCATTATCGACCGTCCTGCCGACACCTCCGTCGGTACTGAGCGTCACCAGCCCACAGAAGTTGGGCAGAGCCCTTTGAAGTGAACGAAGCCACGTGGTCGACCTGACGGTGCTGCGGGCCTTGCGGGAATCCCGCACGGATGTGGAAGCTCTCGATCTCACGGCCGAGCGGTTGCGCCATCTCGAAGACGCCTTCACCGCGGCGGCCGACCGGGCCCGCGCCACGATGGACCGTTACGCGTACAGCGACGCTGCCGAGAGGCCGCATCCGGTGCGCGAGGACGACCAGCGGGCGCACCGATCGCATGATTCCGGTCCGCGCTGCGGCCGGGAGGCCGGCCAGTGAGTGGCCTCGATGCTGCGGTGGTCACGGCGAGCACCGACCTGCCGCTTGTGGCGCGCTCAGACCTTGCAGGGACCGAGCCGGGCTCGCGGCGTGCAACACGTCGGTGCTGGGATACGGGGCCTCATGTGCCAAAGCTCAGTCCCTTCAGTCCCTTTCTCATCTGCCGGGGCGGCGACTGGTCGGGGCGTTCAGTGCCGCCGGCCAGGGCGGGTCCCTCGGTCTCGGGCCATCAAATGCCTGGTCAGAGGCCTTGGCCTTGAGAGGGAGGGACTGAAGGGACTCAAAAACCGAATTAGACCGTGTCCTACGTGGTGAGACGAACGAGGCGCCTGTAGCAGCAGATGGCTGCGGCGAGTCCGAGAAAGGCCAGGTAGTTGCGGGGATTTCGTT
>NZ_NSKH01000018.1:932742-1269253 GCF_003144095.1 Streptomyces sp. ICBB 8177
TGAGGTGGCGGTGCGGCTGGATGTCGAGGTGCGCGGTGAGATCACGCAGCATGATGTGAAGGTCCTCGAACTGTCCACGCTCAAGGGCGTGTTCGAGGACGTGGTCGCCGAGACCGTCTCCTACGTCAACGCACCCCTGTTCGCCCGCGCCCGGGACGTCGAGGTGCGCTTCATGACGAGCAGTGAGTCCCCCGACCACCGCAACCTGGTCACCGTACGCGGCACACTGGCGACCGGTGAGGAGGTCTCCGTCTCCGGGACGCTGGCCGGCAACCGCAACCGCCCGAAGATCGTCGCCATCGGTGACTACGACGTGGACCTGGACATCACCGACCACATGGCGTTCCTGCGCTACGAGGACATGCCCGGTGTCATCGGCACCGTCGGCCGGGTCCTGGGCGAGGCCGGGATCAACATCGCGGGCATGCAGGTCGCCCGGGCCACCGAGGGCGGCGAGGCGCTGGTGGCGCTGACCATCGACAGCGAGGTCGCCCCGCATCTGATCACGGAGATCGCCGGGGAGATCGGCGCCACCTCGGCCCGCTTCGTCAGCCTGGCCTGACAGCGGGCGGCACCACGGGCTCGAACGGAGCCGGGGCCGCGGTGTGACGGGAGACGCCGGCACACCGCGGCCCCGGCCGCTGGGGGAACGGGCGCACGCGCCCGGGCGCACCGCAGGCTGTCACAGGACCGGCCGCCGGCGGACCGACCGTCAGAAGACCAGGGCCTGCTGCTGCGCGCCGGACGGCGCGAGGGCGCGTTCGTGCTCCAGCAGGGCGCGCTTGCGCTCCAGGCCGCCGCCGTAGCCGGTCAGGCTGCCGTCGGAGCCGACGACGCGGTGGCAGGGGACGATGACGCCCACCGGGTTCTTGCCGTTCGCCAGGCCGACGGCACGGGACGCCGACGGCCGGCCGATGTGGTGGGCGAGTTCGCCGTACGTCCAGGTCTCGCCGTACGGGATCTCGCGCAGTGCCGTCCACACGCGCTGCTGGAAGGCGGTGCCGCGCAGCATCAGCGGCAGGTCGAAGGTGTCGCGGTGGCCCGCGAAGTACTCGCGGAGCTGGTCGCGGGTGACGGCGAAGACCGGGTGGTCGTCGGCGTCCAGGCGCGGGCCGAAGGTCGCCTGCTCGGGGCGGTGCCGCTGGTCGACCATGTAGAGGCCGACCAGGTGCTCGCCCTGCGCGACGAGGGTGAGGGGGTCGTAGGGACTGTCGATGACGGTGTGCACGCGCTCACCGGCGCCAACGGCGCTCATGGTGTTCTCCTTGCCTGCCTTGTTCGCGGTGTGGTCCGCCGGTGCGCCTCAGGTCGCGGTGGCGGCCGCGGTGGCCCGGGCGGGGGCGGGCGGCGCGGCGACGACGTCGGCGGTCGGCATGTGGTTGATGGGGTGGTCGCCGGTGGCCCACAGGTGCTGCACGGCGTACGCGCGCCACGGGCGCCAGGACGCGCTGTGCCGGGTGAGCGCCACGGGCGTGGTGGGCAGGCCCAGCGCGCCGGCGGCGAGCTTGACGCCCAGGTCGGTGGCGGTGAACGCGTCCGGGTCGGCCAGCGCGCGCATCGCGATGGTCTCCACCGTCCACGGGCCGATCCCGGGCAGCGCGGCCAGGTCGGCGCGGGTCCTCTGCCAGTCGGAGCCCGGGCTCAGGTCGAGGTCGCCGCGGGCCAGCGCGCCGATCAGGCCGTTCAGCGCGGCCTGCCGCTTCTTCGGGAACGCGACGGTCGCCGGGTCCAGCTCCGCCAGGTCGGCGGGCTCGGGGAACAGGTGGGTCAGACCGCCGCCGGGGTCGGTGACGGGCGTGCCGTGCGCGGTGACCAGCCGGGCGGCGTGGGTGCGGGCGGCGGCCGTGGAGACCTGCTGGCCGAGCATGGCGCGGATGGCGAACTCGGGGCCGTCCACGGTGTGCGGGACGCGGCGGCCGGGATTCTTGCGGACCAGCGGCTCCAGCACCGGGTCGGCGCCCAACTGCTCGTCCACCGCGTCCGGGTCGGCGTCCAGGTCCAGCATCCAGCGGCAGCGGTTGATCGCCGTGGTCAGGTCGCGCAGGTCGGAGACGGTCATCCGGCAGTCGATGTACGCGGCCGGGGTGGGCCGCAGCTCCACGATGCCGTGGCCGTGCGGCAGCCGCAGGGTGCGCCGGAACGCGCCGGAACGCCACTCCTCGACGCCGGGCACCGAGGTGGCGACCAGGTGGCCGAAGAGGTTGTCCGGGCACAGCGGCTGGCGGTACGGGAGCCGCAGCGCCAGGCTTCCCGCGGCCGCCTGCGGCTGGCTGCGGCGGCGCAGCTCGGTCGGGGGCAGCCCGAAGACCATGAGTACGGTGTCGTTGAACGAGCGGATCGAGGAGAACCCGGCGGCGAAGGCCACCTCGGCCATCGGCAGCGTGCTGGTCTCGATCAGCAGCCGCGCGGCCTGCGCCCGCTGGGCCCTGGCCAGGGCGAGCGGACCGGCGCCCAGCTCGGCGCGCAGCTGGCGCTCGACCTGCCGGGTGCTGTAGCCGAGGCGGGCGGCCAGACCCGGCACGCCGTCCCGGTCGATGACGCCGTCCTTGATCAGCCGCATGGCCCGGGCGACCAGGTCGGCGCGCTCGTTCCACTCGGGGGAGCCGGGCGTGGCGTCCGGGCGGCAGCGCTTGCAGGCCCGGAACCCGGCCTGCTGGGCCGCGGCGGCGCTCGGGTAGAAGCTCATGTTGCGCGGCTTGGGGGGTACGACCGGGCAGCTGGGGCGGCAGTAGATCCTGGTCGTCAGTACCGCGGTGAAGAACCACCCGTCGAACCGGGCGTCCTTGGACTGCACGGCCCGGACACATCGCTCGGTGTCTTCGTACATGTCTCCAGGATGCGGCCCCGGAGCCCGGTCGGCTGGCGGAATTCCGACATCACCCTTACGAGCCGCCCTGCCGCGGGCGCCCGCGGAGGCCGCCTTCCCGTGCCCCGCCCGCGAGCCGCCCGCACGACCGGCCCGCCCGAACCGCCGCCGTCAGCCCAGGCCGCCGTCAGCCCAGGCCGGGGTCGCGGGCGACGCAGTCGTGGCAGAAGGCGGCGAAGGCGGCGGCGCGCCGGGTCGGCGTGGCCCCGGCGGGCCTGGCCAGCACCACGGGCAGCGGCACGACCTCGTCGCTGATCGGCCGGACGGTGACCTCGCGGCCCTCGTAGCTGTAGTCGAGTGCGGGTCGCTGGATGAGCAGCGAGTAGCCGAAGCCGCGGGCGACGAGACTGCGGACCATCTCGAAGCTGCGGGTGCGGTGCCGTACGCGCGGTGAGACCCCGGCGCCGACGAGGACCTCGGTGAAGTACCGCATGCTGGGCGGGACGTCGAGCATGATCATGTCCTGGTCGGCGAGGTCGCGCAGTCGCACCGTGGAGCGGCGCGCCAGCGCGTGGTCCCGGGGGAGCAGTACGTGCGGCTCGGTCGCGTAGAGCACCTCGTGGGCGATGCCGGGCTGGATGTCGACGCCGTAGAGCACGGCCACCTCGCAGCGCCCGTCGAGGAGTTGGTGCTGGAGGTCGACGAGTGAGCCCTCGACGAAGTCGACCCGGACCCGGGGGTGGGCGCGCTGGAACTCCTCCAGCAGTCCGGGCAGCAGGAACGGCGCGATGGTGGTGAAGCAGCCGACCAGCAGGTCCCCGGCCGGGGTCTGCCCGACGTCGCGCAGGCCCGCCTGCAACTCGTCGGTGCGGGCCAGCAGGGTGCGGGCCTGGGGGAGCAGCACGCGTCCCGCCTCGGTGAGGGTGAGCCCCTTGGACTTGGAGCGCAGCAGCAACTGGACGCCCAACTGCCGCTCCAGTTCGGCGATGCCGAGGGAGACCGCGGCCTGCGAGACGAACAGCTGGCGCGCGGCCCCGGTCATCGTCCCGGTCTGCGCGGCGACCACGAAGTAGTCCAGCTGGCGCAGGCTGATCCGGTCGGTCATGAGCTCACTTTATAACGCGGATCATATTAATATCATTTCCAAAACCGGCCAGGAGAAAGAGACTTGGAGGACCGAGACGAGGAGGTTGCGTCATGGCGATGACCGACATGACATCGTGCCCGGTCCATCAGTCTTTCGACCCGCTCGCGGAGCCCTATCTCGCGGACCCTTATCCGGACATGACCGCCGTACGCGAAGAGGTTCCCGCGTTCTACGCGCCCTCGATCGACATGTGGGTGATCACCCGCTATGACGATATCGAATCGGCCTTCAAGGATCCGGGCACCTTTTCCGCGGCCGTCGGTCAGCGCCCGGTCTTCCCGCTCACCGACGAGGCCCGCGCGATCATCGCCGGGGGGTTCCACGCCAGCCCGGTGATGTCCGACTGCGACCCGCCCAAGCACACCCGCATCCGGCGGCACAACCTCAAGGGGTTCTCCGCCCGCCGGGTCTCCGTGCTGGAGCCCAAGGTGTGGGCGAAGGCCACGCAGCTGGTGGACGACATCCGCCCGGGCCGGGTGGACCTGGTCCCCGCTCTGACCTACCCGCTGCCCGCCTACATGATCTTCACCTTCATCGGCTTCCCCGATGAGGACATGGACATGCTCAAGAGCTGGTGCGGCAACCGCATCGCCTTCAGCTGGGGCCGCCCCAGCCCCGAGGAGCAGCGCGAGATCGCCACCAACATGGTCCACTACTGGCGCTACTGCGAGGAGTTCGTCGCCAAGCGGGCCGCCGACCCGGTCGACGACTTCACCAGCGACCTGATCCGCATCCACCGCGAGGACCCCGAGGCGATCAGCCTGGAGGAGATCACCAACGTCGCCTACGGGCTCAGCTTCGCCGGCCACGAGACGACCACCAACTTCACCGGCAACGCCATCCGCCAGCTGCTGAGCCACCGCGAGCAGTGGGACGCCCTGTGCGCCGACCGCTCGCTGGTTACGGCCGCCGTCGAGGAGACCCTGCGCTACGACAGCAGCATCATCGCCTGGCGGCGCATCACCACCCGCCCGGTCACCGTCGGCGGAGTGGAGATCCCCGCGGACGCCAAGATCCTGCTGCTGCTCGGTGCCGCCAACCGCGACCCCAAGTACTTCTCCGCGCCCGAGGACTACGACATCATGCGCGGCGACGTCCGCGCGCACCTGGCCTTCGGCAAGGGCATCCACTACTGCATCGGCGCCGCCCTGGCCCGCATGGAGGCCCGCATCGCCCTCGACCTGCTGGCCCAGCGGGCGCCCGGCATGCGGCTGGTGGAGGACCAGGAGCTGACCTTCCCGGCCAACGTCTCCTTCCGTGGCCCCAAGCACCTGCTCGTCGACTGGCCCTAGCCGCCCACGGACCCGGTGCGCCGTCCTCCGCTGCACCGCGCGGGACGGCGCACCGGCACGCGACCACGCCGCCGCCAACACGCCTGCCGCGCGCCCTCGTTCAGCGTTCGGCGACCAGCAGCGTCTGCACCACCCGCCCGCAGTCCCCGGCCGCGTCGTCCAGCGTGCCCGAGGCCAGGCCCGAGCCGTCCGGGCTCGCCGCCGTCGCGGCGCGCAGGCAGAACCACTCGCCGACCGGCTCGCGGTGCAGGGCGAGCGTGACGTCGGTGTTGATCACCAGGCGGCGGTGGTGGTCGAGTTCGAAGGCGACCGCCCACGTGCTGTCCGCCACCGTCAGCGCGCGGGTCAGCGGCGTGTCGTCCTCACCGGCCACCAGCGGGACGCGCTGGCGCACCCAGGCGGTGCCGGGCCCGAGCGTGTCGAACCCCCCGCCCGGCTCGAAGCGCCACTCCATCGCCGAGACATAGCCGTCCAGGTGCGCGCCGGCCATGGTGTGAAGCGGCTGGGGGCCCGGCAGCTCGGGCGGCGGGGCCAGCGGGCGCAGCGCCGGGGTGTCGCCGGGCGCGGCCGCGATCCGCCAGGCCCGCGCGTACATCACCGGCCGTCCCTGCGCGCTCAGTTCGCCCTCCAGAAGTTCGGCCCGCCCGCCCGAGCGCACGGTCCGCACCGCCACCTGAACGTCACCGACCGGCACCGGGCGCGGCAGCTCCAGCGTGACCCGCGCGATCCGGAATCCGGGCCGGGGCTCGTGCCGCTCCAGCGCCCGGCCCAGCAGCGCCGAGGGCGGACCGGCGTGCTGGGCCTTCGGGCTCCACGGTCCCGCCGTCGCGGCGGTACTCTCGTAGCGCCCGCCGCCCAGGTCCCGGTAGAAGAAATCCGAAGCGGAATCCGGGCCCGCGGAATTGTTTGTCATAGCCGCCGTCCTCGCCGTATCAATTGGATGGGATAACTCGTCGGCACTGCGCCGCGATTCCTAAAAAGCATCACCGTTGACCGTGTCCGCCTCTCAAGGACAGGATGTAGTCATGCCCGAAACGGACATGCCCCGAACCGTCGCCGTCGCGATCTCGGACGGAATTCCGATCTTGGAGGTGGCCGCGCCGTGTGAGGTGTTCGGTGTCAACCGGGTCGATCTGGCCGATCCCTGGTACGACTTCATGGTGTGCGGTTCCGACTCCGCCCGGTTCGGCGGCTGGTTCCGTCCCGAGGGCGCGCGTTCCCTGGACGAACTCGCCACCGCGCACACCGTGATCATCCCCGCCTGCCGTGACGTCGCGGAGGAGCCGCCGGCCGAGCTGGTCGAGGCGGTGCGCGCGGCGCACGACGCGGGGGCGCGCATCGTGTCGATCTGCACCGGCTCGTTCGTGCTGGCCGCCGCCGGTCTGCTGGACGGCCGCCGGGCCACCACGCACTGGATCCACGCCGACCTGCTGGCCGCCCGCTACCCCGGCGTCACGGTCGACGCCGACGTGCTGTACGTGGACGAGGGCGACGTCCTGACCTCCGCGGGCAAGTCGGCCGGGATCGACCTGTGCCTGCACCTGGTGCGGCTCGACCACGGCGCCGCGGTCGCCAACGCCCTCGCGAGACGCCTGGTGATGCCACCGCACCGGGACGGCGGGCAGGCGCAGTTCGTGGCGCCGCCCGCGGTCAGCGGCCAGGACCACCCGCTGGCCGACCTGCTGCCGTGGGTGACGGCCCGGCTGGACGAGCCGATGACGGTGGTGGACCTGGCGCGGCGGGCCAACATGAGCACCCGCACCCTCAGCCGCCACTTCAATGCGGTGACCGGCAAGACCCCGTTGCAGTGGCTGCTGTCGCAGCGGATCAACCAGGCCCAGGAACTGCTGGAGACCACCGACCAGAGCATCGAGCAGATCGCCGCCCAGACCGGGATGGGCACCGCGGGCACGCTGCGGCGCCACTTCAACCGGATGGTGGGCGTCTCGCCCGACACCTACCGGCGCACCTTCAAGGCCGAGCCCCTGGTGCCGGAGGCGGAGGACGAACCGGCCGATGGGGAGGCCGAGTTCGCCCGGCGCTCCGGCGGCCGCGCCGAACTGCTCGCCCGGCGGCGTCCGCTGGAACTGATCTGCCACTGACCGACGGCACCCCGGCGCGGAAGCCCGCCACCGTGCCGCCCGCGACGCGCCGCCGCACCGGCCGTGACCGGTGCGGCGGCGCGTGCGACGGCCGTTCACGCGGGGAGCGACGCCCCGGACGGCGCCGCGGCGCGGACCGCCGCGGCCCTGGTCGTCCAGGCCAGCGTCAGCGCCGCCAGCACGGCGACCCCCAGCAGCACCGCGGGCGCCGGGACCACCGAGCCGATGGCGGCCAGCGGGTAGGACGCCATCATGCCCACGTAGGTGACGGCCTGATAGGTCGCGGTGAGCCCGGCCAGGTGCTCGGGGGAGGCCAGCTGCTGGACCTGGGTGAGCCCGTAGAACTGGCAGCAGCCGTACCCGGACCCCAGCACGAGGGAGGCCACCAGCACCAGCGCGGGCTGGTGGAGCCAGGCGGCGAGCGCGGCCACCAGCATGCCGCCCACCACGATCGCCAGCGCCCAGCCGAGCAGCCGGGGCGTCGGCGGGGTGTGCAGCCTGCGGGCGAGTGGCTGGACGAAGATGCCCGCTCCCGCGTTCGCGACGACGACCAGGGCGCTGAACATCAGGGGATCGCCCGCGATCTGATGGGCCACCAGCCCCGGCAGGTAGCCCACGGCCACCGCGACGGCGATGAACACCCAGGGCGCCAGCGGCAGGACCACGGTGACGAAGCGCCGCTCACGCACCTCGTGGAGGCGCAGGTTGCGCAGGAAGCTGGTGCCGGGGGAGGGGGTCAGGGTCTCCGGCACGGTGAGCAGGCAGGCGAACGCGGCGGCGCAGATCAGCAGGTGCGGCAGGTACGCGATCACGGTGGGGTCCGGGGCCCACTGGGCCAGCACGCCCGCGACGAGCGGACCGAGGCCGAAGCCGATGCCCATCGACACCGTCAGCCGCCGCGGGCCGTGGTCGGCGTCGCCGGAGGAGGCCGACAGCTCCTTGATCCAGGCACCGCCGCAACTGAAGCCCGCGCCGCTCGCCATGCCGGACACCAGGCGTCCGGCGAGCGTGAAGCCGAGCCCGTTCGCGCCGACGATCAGCAGCACGGTGCCCAGCACCGACAGCACGACCGTGGGCAGCATGACCTTGCGGCGGCCGAACCGGTCGGAGCAGGGCCCGCCGAACATCAGCCCGGGGATCAGGCCGATCACGTACGGCACGAAGGTCGCCTGCACGGTGGTGGCGGACAGGTGGAGCCGGGCCTGGTAGAGCAGCAGCAGCGGGGTGAACTGCTGGGCGCCCCAGCCGATCGCCACCACCGGTACGGCGGCCCGCAGCCAGGCGCGGCCCGGGCGGGGGACCGCCGCGGGGACGGCCGGCCCCCGCTCGGCCCGGGGGGTCACCGGGCTGCTCGCAATGCGTGTGTTCTCGTTCACGGCCACGATCGTGCGCCAGGCGGGGGTGCGATCACGAGTGTCGGAAACGACAACATGCGTGCAGTTTCGGGCATGCCTCGCGTGGTCACGGGAGCCCGGCGGGACGGCCGCGCAACTGGCGGCCGACCGAGTGCAGGATCGTTATTGCCAAGGTCGGCCGCCATGTTGTTGGGTGTCCCGGACGCCTTCCCCTTTCCCGCGGTCAGTTGGTGCGGAACAACCGGATGAGGTATCTCCATGAGTTCACCGTCCCCGCGGCCCACGGACGGTGCCAGGCACCGACTGGGCGTCCGCATGCGGGAACTACGGGATCACGCCGATCTCAGCGTCGAAGCTTTGGCCGTAGCTTCGGGAATTAGCCCGATGGAAATCAGCCAGATCGAAGCGGGCCGTCGTGTGCCCACCCGCCAGGAGATCGCCGCCTGGTGCGCGTGGACCCGTGCCGAGCAGCAGACGGAGAGCCTGATCGCGGCGGTCGCCCACCTCGACCGGGCGCCTTCGGCGAAGCCTGGTCCGGACGCGCCCGCCTCGGAGGGAGGCTTCTTCATGCGGAACGAGGAAAGCGGTCATCTGCGGGTCTACGAGCACAAGTTCATCCCGTCGCTCCTTCAGACCGACGCCTATGCCCGGGCGCATTTGACGAAGATCCTCAGCTGGCGTGGCGCGATGGACTCCTTCGAATCCGCGATCCGTGAACTGGAGTCACTCCAGAGGCAGTTGCGGGAAAACTGGCGGCGATACACCTTTCTCGTCGACGAACTCGCGCTCTACACCAAGGTCTGCGCCACCGGCGACATGGCCGCCCAACTCGCCCACCTGGATTACGTGGCCACCCTGCCCAACGTCGAACTGGGCGTCGTGCCGTCCGACGCCGAGCCGGCCGTCTGGCCCTCCGCGAGCTTCTGGCTGCACGAGACGCACGTACGCGTCGACGCCCTGACCGGCGAGCGCCAGCGGGTCGTCGACTCGCGCCAGGTCGCCGAGTACCACCGGGCCTTCCACGCCGTCGCGGTCTGCGCGGCCTACGGCGCGACCGCCCGCGGGCTCATCGTGATGGCCGCCGAGTACTGGGACCAGCTGACCGACTGACCGGGCACCGGCCGACGGACCGACCGGCCGCCGGAAGGGCGCGGAGGTCGAGAGTCGGCAGGTGGGCCGATCAACCGACCGTCCGACCGCGGCCCGGCGTGTCGCCGCGTCCCCGTGCCCGCGCGACGAGGTCACTGGCAGGTTCGCGACGTCATCGTCGCCAGACAGACGTCGGATTCCTGCCGGACTCCCGCCCCCGTGTGCTGCTGGACTGATCCCACAGTCACCGAGCGCCCAGCACAGGACGGGAAACCATGTCCACAGCCACCACACCTGTCGTCGGCGGTACGACGCGCACCACACGTTCGCCCCTGACCGGCTGGCTCGCCGTGGTCTCCGTGATGATGGGCATCTTCGCCATCGTCACCACCGAGATCCTGCCGATCGGACTGCTGACCTCGGTCGGCGCCAGCTTCCGCATCTCCGACGGCACCGCGGGCCTGATGATGACCATGCCCGGGTTCCTGGCCGCCGTCTCCGCCCCCACCCTCACCGTCGCCACGGCCCGCGTCGACCGCCGCGTGATGCTCTGCGCCTTCATGGGACTGCTGGCCCTGGCCAACTTCCTCGCCGCCCTCGCCCCCGGCTACTGGCTCGTGCTGGTCTCCCGGGTCATGGTCGGCATCACCATCGGCGGCTTCTGGTCGATCGGCGCCGGGCTCGCCGAGCGGTTCGTCCCCGCCGCGTCCGTCGCCCGCGCCACCTCCGTGATCTTCTCCGCGGTGCCGCTCGGCTCGGTCCTGGGCGTTCCCGTCGGCACGCTCATCGGCAACGTCGCGGGCTGGCGCACCGCCTTCCTGGTCATGGGCGTCTTCACGGTCGCCGTGCTCGCCGCGATCCTCGCCGTCGTCCCCGCGCTGCCGCCGCGGCAGACCACCCGGCTCAGCGTGCTGCGCGGAATGCTGCGCGGCGTCAACACCCGCTTCGCGCTGCTGCTCACCTTCCTCGTCGTCATCGCCCACTTCGGCACGTACACCTACGTCAGCCCGTTCCTCCAGGAGGTCACGCACGTCAGCCCCGGCATGATCACCGTGTTCCTGCTGGTCTACGGTGCGGCGGGCATCGCGGGCAACTTCGCCGGCGGCGCGGTCGTCGCCCGCCGCCCGCACCTGGTCCTCGCCACCGCGGCGGCCATGCTGGCGGCGGCCACCCTGCTGCTGCCGGTGCTCGGCCGCTGGGACGCGGGCGCCATCGCCCTGCTGATCGTGTGGGGCGTGGCCTACGGCGCGGTCCCGGTCTGCTCGCAGACCTGGTTCGTCAAGTCCGCGCCCGAGCACCCCGAGGCGGCGTCCGTGCTGTTCACCGCCTCGTTCCAGGCGACCATCTCGATCGGCGCGCTGGTCGGCGGCGTCATCGTCGACCGCACCTCGCCGTCCACCGTGCTGGAGCTCGGCGGCGTCGTCGCCCTGCTGACGGTGGCCGCGGTCCGGGCGCACCTGGCCCGCCGCCACGCCTTCCCCGGCCAGGAGTGACCGCGGCCCGCCCGGGCCCGTACTCCGGCCGCAGATCCCCAGGACACAGCCATCAAGGAGGACATGACATGTGCGGAATCGTCGGGTGGGTGGACTTCGAACGCGACCTCGGCCTGGAAGCCGACGTCATACGGGCCATGACCGACACCATGGCCTGCCGCGGCCCGGACGACGAGGGCACCTGGACCGGCCGGCACGCCGCGGTCGGCCACCGCAGGCTCTCCGTCATCGACCTGGAGGGCGGCCGCCAGCCGATGAGTGCCGAGGAGGACGGCCGCCTGTTAGCCGTCCTCACTTTCAGCGGTGAGATCTACAACTATCGCGAGCTGCGCGCCGAGTTGATCTCGCGCGGCCAGACCTTCCGCACCCGCAGCGACACCGAGGTGGTGCTGCGCGCCTACCTGGAGTGGGGCGAGTCGTTCGTCGACCGGCTCAACGGGATGTTCGCCTTCGGCCTGTGGGACGCGCGCCGCGAGCAACTGCTGCTGGTCCGCGACCGGATGGGCGTCAAGCCGCTCTACTACTACCCCACCCCGCACGGCGTCCTGTTCGGCTCCGAGCCCAAGGCGATCCTCGCCAACCGCGAGGTCCCGCGCCGCATCGGCCTCGACGGCCTGCGCGAGCTGCTCGACATGACCAAGACCCCGGAGCACGCCCTGTTCACCGGCATGAAGGAGGTGCGCCCGGGACACCTGGTCACCGTCCGCCGCGAGGGCCTTGCCAAGCGCCGCTACTGGGCGCTGGAGGCCAGGGAGCACACCGACAGCCTGGACGTCACCGTGCGCACCGTGCGGGAGCTGCTGGAGGACACCGTCTCGCGCCAGCTGATCTCCGACGTGCCGCTGTGCAGCCTGCTGTCCGGCGGCCTGGACTCCTCCGCCGTCACCGCGCTGGCCGCCAAGGCGCTGGCCGGGCGGGGGGCCGGGCCGGTGCGGTCGTTCTCCGTCGACTTCGTGGGCGCCGCCGACAACTTCGTGCCCGACCCGCTGCGCGCCACCCCCGACGCGCCCTTCGTCCGCGACCTCGTCCGGCACGTCGCCGCCGACCACCACGAGATCCTCCTCGACAGCGACGACCTGAGCGACCCGATGGTGCGCGCCGCCGTCCTCGGCGCGACCGACCTGCCGCCGGTCTGGTACGGCGACCTGTGGCCCTCGCTCTACCTGCTCTTCCAGGCCGTACGCGCCCACTCCACGGTCGCGCTGTCCGGCGAGTCGGCCGACGAACTGTTCGGCGGCTACAGCTGGTTCCACGACCCGGAGGTGCTCACCGCCGAGACCTTCCCGTGGCTGACGAGCACCCCCGGCCCGTTCTACGACGGCACCCCGCTCTTCGACGACGGCCTGCTGCGGACCCTCGACCTCCCCGGCACCCGCCGGGCCCGCTACCACGAGGCGATCGCCGAGGTGCCGGTGCTGCCGGGGGAGACCGGCCTGGAGAAGCGGATGCGGGAGATCGGCTACCTCAACCTCACCCGCTTCCTCAACACCCTGCTCGACCGCAAGGACCGCATGAGCATGGCCGTCGGCCTGGAGGTGCGGGTGCCGTTCTGCGACCACCGGCTCGTCGAGTACGTCTTCAACACCCCCTGGGCGATGAAGACCTTCGACGGCCGGGAGAAGAGCCTGCTGCGCGCCGCCACCCGCGACCTGCTGCCCACCTCGATCGTGGAACGCGTCAAGGCGCCCTACCCCAGCACCCAGGACTCCGGCTACGAGAAGAACCTCCACGCCCGCCTCGCCGAACTCGCCGCCAACCCCGACGCGCCCGTCCGCCCCCTGCTCGACATGGCCAAGGTGCGGCGCCGCCTGGAGAGCCCGGTCAGCGAGAACAGCACCCAGATCACCCGCATCGACCTGGAGGTCCCGCTGTGGGTGAACGCCTGGCTCGACCGGTACGAGGTCACCGTCGAGGACTGACCCCCGCCGCCGGCTCCCCGGCGGCCTGAACCGAGGGCGGTCCGCCCGTCCGCCACCCGCTCCCGCCCCCGCGCTGTTCCCCCGGCAGCCGGGGGCGGGCCCCTTTCCCCGCCGCCGAGGCCGCGCCTGGTGGGCCCGCGGCCGGACCGCGTAACCTGGAGTACGCAGTGAGGGGCCCGCTCAGGGCCCACGACACGTACAAAGGGACTGAACGACACTGGGCAAGCGACAGCCCGAAGGGCCGCCTCCGGCACCGGCGGTGCAGCGCATCCGTCTGCGCTACACCAAACGGGGACGCCTTCGGTTCACCAGCCACCGCGACTTCCAGCGCGCTTTCGAGCGGGCGCTGCGCCGCGCCGAGGTGCCGATGGCCTACTCGGCGGGCTTCACCCCGCACCCCAAGGTCTCCTACGCCAACGCCGCACCCACCGGCGTCGGCAGCGAGGCCGAGTACCTGGAGATCGCGCTGACCGAGCCCCGCGACCCGCAGCGGCTGCGGGCCCTGCTCGACGAATCGCTGCCTGACGGCCTCGACGTGACGGACGCCGTGGAGGCGCGCACCTCCGGTCTGGCCGACCGGCTGGAGGCGTCGGTGTGGCAGCTGCGGCTCGACGGGGTCGACCCTGCCGAGGCCCGCCGCGCGGCCGACGCGTTCCTCGCCGCCGAGGCGGTGGAGGTGCGCCGCACGACCAAGAACGGCGTGCGCGCCTTCGACGCGCGCGGCGCCGTGGTCAGCCTCACCGAGGTGTCGCCGGACGGTGCCGATGGGCCCGGGCAGGCGGCCTGTGCGATACTGCGGCTGGTTGTTCGGCATCTGACACCCGCCGTACGACCCGACGACGTCCTGTCCGGCCTCCGTGCGACGGCCGACCTCGCGCCGCCGGTCCCCGCAGCGGTGACCAGGCTGGCGCAGGGGCCGCTCGACGAGGAGTCCGGCACGGTGACCGATCCGTTGTCGCCAGACCGCGACGCTGCCTTGGCCGCCTCACCCACGGCCGCCGGGCTGCCCGTCGCGACGGTGCCGGCCGGTTCCGCGTAGGACACGTCGTCGACGCGTCACCGACGACCGGGAGCCACCCGGGTCCGGGGACGCGCTGACCAGGAGACTTTCGCCTGACCCGGACATCAACGGGCCCGGCGAGCGAGACGACAGCTCCCGTGTGGCGCCCGCGCCCCGGGCGGCGGAACCGTGAAGCAGCGGGACCGCCGCCGGAACCGAGCGCGGCGCCCGGGAGCGTGACGGGAGACATGCCCGCATGCTCGACAACGAGCCAGGCAACGAGGCGCCCGAGGCGCCCACCAGCGAAGACACCGCCGCCGCGACCAGCGGCAGCACCCCGCCGCGGCGCAGGCGGCGAGCCGCCTCGCGTCCGGCGGGACCGCCGGCCCAGGCCGCGGGGAACCAGGACGTGACGGCGCAGGACGCGCCCGCCGCGGACGCCCCGGCTTCCGAGCCCCCGGCCGCTGCCGCCGCCCCGGCCGAGGAGGCCGCCCCGGCGGCCAGGACCACGCGGCGCCGCGCCACCCGCAAGGCCACCGCGCCCGCCGGGTCCCCCACGGCCGCCGAGACCGCCGTCCCCGACGCACCGGCCACGCCCGCCGAACCGGCGAAGACGGCCGAGCCCACCGCCGAGGCCGAGCCCGCCGCCGAGGCGCCCGCGCCGCGCACCCGCCGTCGGGCGACCCGCAAGTCCGCGTCGCCCGCGCCCGCGCAGGAAGCGGCCGCGCAGGCGGCACCCGAGGCGCCCGCCGAGCAGGCCCCCGCCGCCGAGGCCGCCGCGCCCGCGCCGGAGGAGAAGCCGCAGCGCGCCCGCCGTACCCGTAAGAAGGCCGCCGCCGCGCCTGTCCAGGACGACTCGCGCCGCCTCAAGCCCGGCGCGCTGGCGCCCAAGGACGACCACGCCGCCGCCCCGGTGACCGCGCAGGACGAGCCGCGGGCCGAGGACGAAGAGGCCGAGGAGACCGAGGAGGCCGCGCGCACCGCCGCGGCCCCCGCCACCGAGCCCAAGGCCAAGGCCGGGCGCAGGACCAGGACCAAGGCGGCACCTGAGGCCGAGACGGCACCCGAGGCCGAGGCGGCGCCGGAACCGGCCGCCGAGCCGGAGTCCGAGCCCGCCCCCGCCCGCTCCCGTCGCCGCGCGGTCCGCCCGCCGACCGCGGTCTTCCAGGCCCCCGTCTTCGTCGCCCCCGAGGAGCGTCCCGCCGCGCCCGGCAGCGACCGGAGCCAGAACGAGGCCGACGACGACGAGGCCGAGGGCGCCGGCCGTCGCCGCCGCCGTCGCCGCAACGCCCCGGCCGAGGAGACCCCCGCCGAGGAGACGCGCGCCGAGGCGCCGGACACCGCGTCCGGTGAGGCCGCCGAGAGCGCCGACGAGCAGGACCAGCACGACGAGCACGACGACCACGACGAGCACGGGGACCGCCCGTCCCGTCGTCGGCGCCGGGGCGGCCGTCGCCGTCGCCGGGGCGAGTCCGGCGAGGGTGACGAGGCCCAGGGCGCCGAGGACGAGCACGACGAGCAGGACCACGAGCACGAGGCGGAGCACGCCGACGGCGCCGAGCACGACGACGAGGGCGACGAGCACACGGACGAGGGCGGCTCCAGCAGCAGCCGTCGTCGCCGTCGCCGTCGCCGCCGCAGCGGTGACTCCGCGTCCGACGCGGGCGGCGAGACGGGCGCGGACGACCCGGAGCGCACGGTCGTCAAGATCCGCGAGCCGCGCAAGAAGACCGAGCCGTCCGACGAGGTGCAGTCCATCAAGGGCTCCACCCGCCTGGAGGCGAAGAAGCAGCGCCGTCGCGAGGGCCGCGAGCAGGGCCGCCGCCGGGTGCCGATCATCACCGAGGCCGAGTTCCTGGCCCGCCGTGAGGCCGTCGAACGCGTCATGGTGGTCCGCGAGAACGGCGAGCGCACCCAGATCGGCGTCCTGGAGGACGGCGTCCTGGTCGAGCACTTCGTCAACAAGGAGCAGGCCACCTCCTACGTCGGCAACGTCTACCTGGGCAAGGTGCAGAACGTCCTGCCGTCGATGGAGGCCGCCTTCGTCGACATCGGCAAGGGCCGCAACGCCGTGCTCTACGCGGGCGAGGTCAACTTCGAGGCGCTCGGCCTCTCGGGCGGCCCGCGCCGCATCGAGACCGCGCTGAAGTCCGGCCAGCCCGTGCTGGTCCAGGTCACCAAGGACCCGATCGGCCACAAGGGCGCCCGGCTCACCAGCCAGGTCTCGCTGCCCGGCCGCTACCTGGTCTACGTGCCCGAGGGCTCGATGACCGGCATCAGCCGCAAGCTGCCCGACACCGAGCGGGCCCGCCTGAAGCAGATCCTCAAGAAGATCGTCCCCGAGGACGCCGGCGTCATCGTGCGCACCGCCGCCGAGGGTGCGAGCGAGGAGGAGCTGGCCCGCGACGTCCAGCGGCTCCAGGCGCAGTGGGAGGACATCCAGAAGAAGGCCAAGACCGGCAACGCGCCGACCCTGCTGTACGGCGAGCCGGACATGACCGTGCGCGTGGTGCGCGACATCTTCAACGAGGACTTCTCCAAGGTCATCGTCAGCGGCGAGACCGCGTGGGAGACCGTCCACGGCTACGTCTCGCACGTCGCGCCCGACCTGACCGACCGCCTCCAGAAGTGGACGTCCGACGTCGACGTCTTCGCCACGTACCGGATCGACGAGCAGCTGCTGAAGGCGCTGGACCGCAAGGTGTGGCTGCCGTCCGGCGGTTCGCTGGTGATCGACCGCACCGAGGCGATGGTCGTGGTCGACGTCAACACCGGCAAGTTCACCGGCCAGGGCGGCAACCTGGAGGAGACCGTCACCAGGAACAACCTGGAGGCGGCCGAGGAGATCGTGCGCCAGCTGCGGCTGCGCGACCTCGGCGGCATCATCGTGGTCGACTTCATCGACATGGTGCTGGAGTCCAACCGCGACCTGGTGATGCGGCGTCTGCTGGAGTGCCTGGGCCGGGACCGCACCAAGCACCAGGTCGCCGAGGTGACCTCGCTGGGACTGGTGCAGATGACCCGCAAGCGGGTCGGCCAGGGCCTGCTGGAGTCGTTCTCCGAGACCTGCGTGCACTGCAACGGCCGCGGCGTCATCGTCCACATGGACCAGACGACCACCAACGGCGGCGGTGGCGGCGGCAAGCGCAAGAAGAAGGGCCGCGGCGGCGCCGACTCCGCACCGGAGCAGCCGGTGGAGGGCAGCGCGATCGCCGTCAAGGACGTCACCGACACGCTGGAGGCGTTCGAGGAGCCGCAGGCCCCGGAAGCGGTCGCCGAGGAGGCCGAGGAGGCCGCCGAGGAGTGGTTCGGCAGCGCGGCCGAGGCGGAGGCCGCGGCCACCGCGACCCGGCGCGGCCGCAGCCGTCGCCGTGCGACCCGCGCCGCGAGCGCGCCCGCGGGGCCGCCGCCGAGCTCGGACGTCGAGCCGGAGATCGTCGTCGCGCCGCCCGCCGAGCCGCAGGCCGCCCCGGTCGCGGAACCGGTCGCCGAGGCCCAGCCGGAGACCGCGCCCGAGCCCGCCCCGGCGCGTCCGCGCCGCCGCGCCACCCGCAAGGCCAGCTCGCCCGCGGGAGCGCCGGCGCAGGCCGCGGAGGCGGAGATCGTGGTGGCGCCCTCGACGCCGGAGCCGGCGGCCCAGGCCGAGCCGGTCGCCGCGCCCGAGCCGGAGACCGCGCCCGCGCCGGAGCCCGAGCCGGTGCGTCCGCGCCGCCGTGCCACCCGTAAGGCGTCGGCGCCCGCGGGCCCGCCGCCCGCCGCGGAGGGCGACGCCGCGGTGGTCGTGGTGCCCGCGACCGCCGCACAGGAGGCGCAGCCGGAGGCGGAGGCCCCGAAGAAGCGCGCGCCGCGCAAGACGGCGGCGAAGAAGACGGCGGCCAAGAAGACCACGACCGCCGCCAAGAAGACCGCGGCCAAGAAGACGGCCGCGAAGAAGACGACGAAGAAGGCCGCCGCCAAGAAGACGGCGACCGCCCCGGAGTCGTCCGACGAGTAGGCACCACGCGTGAAGGGCCGCGGCGTCCCCGGGAGGGGTGTCGCGGCCCTTTCGGCGTCCGAGGGGCGGACGGGGGGCCGGACCGACGGCGAGCGGCCCGGCGGGGACGGCCGCCGCCCGGCGCCGTGCGGCGGGCCGCCCACGCGGACGGCGAGCGCCCTCGCAGACCAGTCGAACGCGGCCCGGCCGCGCGTGGCTGGTGCGCGCAGTACCGCAGTGCCCGGAGGCGCGCCGCACCGCAGTGCCCGGGTGGTGCGCGTCGCGCCCGCAGTGCCCGGGGGTCCGCGCAGTACCGCAGTGCCCGGGGGTCCGCGCAGCACCGCAGTGCCCGGGGGTCCGCGCAGCACCGCAGTGCCCGGGGTGCGCGCAGCGCCCGCAGCTCCCGGGTGGTGCGCCTCGCGCGCGCAGTGTCCGGCGGCGCCTCCCGCGTGCCCAGTGCCCCGGCAGGGCCCAGCGCGCCTTCGGCGCTTGCTGTGGCGCAGCGCCCGCCGGTGCCCGCCGTGTCCATCCGCGCCCACCCGCTCAGGGGACCGCTTCGCAAGGGGGCGCGGGAGCCGGCTCGCGCGCCGCGCCGCCCGCCCCGACTCCGCCTTCCCGTACTCCCCGTGGGCCCGCGCAGGGCCCGCGGAGCCGGTTTGACCCATCCGGGGCGGCCCCGTAACCTTGACCTTCGGCGTTTCTGCGCCCGCTCCTGAGCGAATCCCTCCCGGCCCGCCGGGAGAGGCCCCTCACCCTTCGCGGCCCGTGCCGCACGAGTGGCTGGCATCAGGGGTGCCATTTCGAGCGAAGAGAGTGAGATCCGCGTGTACGCAATCGTGCGCAGCGGTGGCCGCCAGCACAAGGTCGCTGTCGGTGACATCGTTGAGGTTGACAAGCTTTCCACCAGCAAGGTGGGCGACACGGTCGAGCTCTCGACCCTGCTCGTCGTCGACGGCGACTCGGTCACCAGCGACCCGTGGGTCCTGGCCGGCGTGAAGGTCCAGGCCGAGGTCGTGGACCACCACAAGGGTGCCAAGATCGACATCCTGCGGTACAAGAACAAGACCGGTTACCGCCGCCGTCAGGGCCACCGCCAGCAGTACACGGCGCTGAAGATCACCGGTATCCCCACGGCTGCGAAGTAAGGGACTGAGAAGAGATGGCACACAAGAAGGGCGCATCGTCCACCCGGAACGGTCGCGACTCCAACGCTCAGCGGCTCGGCGTCAAGCGCTTCGGCGGCCAGGCCGTCAACGCCGGTGAGATCCTGGTCCGCCAGCGCGGCACCCACTTCCACCCCGGCGTCAACGTCGGCCGTGGCAAGGACGACACGCTGTTCGCCCTCGCCGCCGGTGCGGTCGAGTTCGGCACCGCGCGCGGCCGCAAGGTCGTGAACATCGTTCCCGTCGCCGGCTGACCGGCCCCAGCGGAACGACACACAGCACCACGCCGAGGGCGGACGCCGTTTCCCGTAGCCCGGGAAGCGGGTCCGCCCTCAGCACGTTGTACGGGCAGACCCGCACGGCGAACCACCCTGTACGCATCTGGAGGCATCCGTCATGACCACCTTCGTGGACCGCGTCGAACTGCACGTCGCCGCGGGTAACGGAGGCCACGGCTGCGCCTCCGTGCACCGGGAGAAGTTCAAGCCGCTCGGCGGCCCGGACGGCGGCAACGGCGGCCGCGGCGGCGACGTGATCCTCGTCGTCGACGCCGGTGTCACCACGCTGCTCGACTACCACCACTCGCCGCACCGCAAGGCCACCAACGGCAAGCCGGGCGAGGGCGGTCACCGCTCCGGCGCCGACGGCCGCGACCTGATCCTGCCCGTCCCCGACGGCACCGTCGTCCAGGACCGCCGGGGCAACGTGCTCGCCGACCTCGTCGGCCACGGCACCTCGTTCGTCGCCGCCCAGGGCGGTCGCGGGGGCCTGGGCAACGCGGCGCTCGCCTCCGCCCGCCGCAAGGCCCCCGGCTTCGCGCTGCTGGGTGAGCCCGGCCAGAGCGGCGACATCGTGCTGGAGCTGAAGACCGTCGCCGACGTGGCGCTGGTCGGCTACCCGAGCGCGGGCAAGTCCTCGCTGATCTCGGTGCTGTCCGCCGCCAAGCCGAAGATCGCGGACTACCCGTTCACCACGCTGGTCCCCAACCTCGGTGTGGTGACCGCGGGTTCGACCGTCTACACCATCGCCGACGTGCCCGGTCTGATCCCCGGGGCCAGCCAGGGCAAGGGCCTGGGCCTGGAGTTCCTGCGGCACGTCGAGCGCTGCTCGGTGCTGGTGCACGTGCTGGACACCGCCACCCTGGAGTCCGACCGCGACCCGGCCACCGACCTGGAGGTCATCGAGGCCGAGCTGCGCGAGTACGGCGCGGGCCTCGCCGACCGCCCGCGCGTCGTCGTGCTCAACAAGGTGGACGTGCCGGACGGCCAGGACCTCGCCGACCTCGTGCGCCCCGACCTGGAGGCGCGCGGCTACCGCGTCTTCGAGGTCTCCGCGGTCTCCCACCAGGGCCTCAAGGAGCTGTCCTACGCCCTCGCCGGCATCGTCGCCGAGGCCCGCGCCGCCCAGCCCGAGCCGGAGGCCACCCGCATCGTCATCCGCCCGAAGGCGGTCGACGACGCGGGCTTCACCGTCACCCACGAGGACGGCTTCTACCGGGTGCGCGGCGAGAAGCCGGAACGCTGGGTCCGACAGACCGACTTCGCCAACGACGAGGCCGTCGGCTACCTCGCCGACCGCCTCAACCGCCTCGGCGTCGAGGAGGAGCTGGTCAAGGCCGGCGCCCGGGCCGGCGACGAGGTCGTCATCGGCGCCGAGGACGACGCGGTCGTCTTCGACTGGGAGCCGACGATGGCGGCCGGCGCCGAGATGCTGGGCCGCCGCGGCGAGGACCACCGCTTCGAGGCGCCGCGCCCGGCCGCCCAGCGCCGCAAGGACCGGCAGGCCGAGCGGGACGACGCGCAGCGCGAGTTCGACGAGTTCGGCCCGTTCTGAGGGCGGCGGACGGGCCCGGCCGCCGGCGGTCCGCCTGACGGTGCGCGCGGGCGCGCCCCGGCCCGGTTCCCGTAGATTGCGCGGGAGTACGTCACGAGGACTTGTGGGGTGGACGCGGTGGCAGGGCAGCACGGGGACGGACGGGCGGTGCGCGAGGAGGTCACGAGCGCCCGCCGGGTCGTCGTCAAGATCGGGTCGTCGTCGCTGACGACCGCGTCCGGCGGCCTGGACGCCGACCGGGTGGACGCCCTGGTGGACGTGCTGGTCACCGCCCGCGAGGCCAAGGAGGTCGTGCTGGTCTCCTCCGGTGCCATCGCGGCCGGGCTGGCGCCGCTGGGCCTGGAGCGGCGCCCCCGGGACCTGGCCCGGCAGCAGGCCGCCGCCAGCGTCGGCCAGGGCCTGCTGGTCGCCCGCTACACCGCCTCGTTCGCCCGGCACGGGGTGCGGGTCGGGCAGGTACTGCTCACCACCGACGACGTCAGCCGCCGCGCCCACTACCGCAACGCCTACCGCACGCTGGACAAGCTGCTGGCGATGGGCGCGCTGCCGGTCGTCAACGAGAACGACACGGTGGCCACCGACGAGATCCGCTTCGGCGACAACGACCGGCTGGCGGCCCTGGTCGCCCACCTGGTCCACGCCGACCTGCTGGTGCTGCTGTCGGACGTCGACGGCCTCTACGACGGCGACCCGCGCAAGCCGGGCACCCGGCGGATCGAGGAGGTCGCCGGGACCGCGGACCTGGAGGGCGTGGAGATCGGCAGCGCGGGCCGGGCGGGGGTCGGCACCGGCGGCATGGTGACGAAGGTGGAGGCGGCGGGCATCGCCACCGCCGCGGGCATCCCCGTCGTGCTGACCTCCGCCACGCACGCGGCCGACGCGCTCGCCGGGCGGGTCACCGGGACCCTCTTCCACCGCACCGGCAAGCGCTCGGCGGACCGGCTGCTGTGGCTGGCGCACGCCTCCACCCCGCGCGGCGCGCTGCGGCTGGACGCGGGCGCGGTGCGGGCGGTCACCGAACGCCGCACCTCGCTGCTGCCGGCCGGGCTGACCGGCGTCGAGGGCCAGTTCGCCGCGGGCGACCCGGTGGACCTGGTGGACGAGGACGGCGTCACCGTGGCGCGGGGGCTGGTCAACTTCGACGCGCGGGAACTACCCCGGCTGCTCGGGCGTTCAACTCGTGAGCTGGCCGCCGAGTTGGGCCCCGCCTACGAGCGTGAGGTCGTGCACCGTGACGACCTGGTCGTACTGCGCTGACCGGCCCGTCCGCGGTCCGGCGTGCCCCAGCGGTGTACGGGGGTGGCGGCCGGGGCGCGGGTGAGTGGACGTGTCGGTGATCCGGGGGCTTCTTGGTGAAAACCGCCCCGCGGCCCGTCCAGGACTGGTCAACTTTGATGCGGGGAGAGAGAACCGACAGCGGTGCCGGGCTTGCGCGGCACCGCACCACGACCCGCTTCCACGGCGAGCGGGGACCGCATACAGGAGGCCGCCGGTGAGACGAGGGCGCCCAGGGGCGTCGCCCCGAGGAACGGCCGGGCGGACACTGACCAGCGTCGGGGACATGCCTGTGGGCCAATCCGTACCGGATCGCGGGCCGCAGCCGGGGGCCGGCGAGCGCGAGGCCTCCCGGCTCTGGCACGTCACCTTGAACCTCTCCGGAGCCGAGGCACCGCTGCCCGAGGTCAAAAGGGCGCTCGAACAACTGGCGCACGACCACCCGTTCCTGCTCACCAGCCGGTACGCCGCCGACCACGCGGAGATCCGGTACTGGGAGGAGGCGCGCGACCTGCACGACGCGGCGGCGATAGCGCTGCGCCTGTGGGGCGAGCACAAGGCCACCGCCAAGCTGCCCCCGTGGGAGATCGTCGGCCTGGAGGTCATCGACCGCGAGACCTACCACCTGCGCGTCTCCGAGGGCTACGGCCCACCCCCGGCGACCCCGGTGGGCGTGCACCCCTACTGACCGCTCCGCCCGGCCGGGCCTTCCGCGCACTCACTAGAATCCGAGGTGGGGCGGGCCCGGTGGCAGGACGGAGAGCACATGGCGCAGCAGGCGCGGGCGGTCAGGACGCGGCGGAGCATTCTGGAGGCCGCCGCCTCGGTCTTCGAGGAACTGGGCTACGAGGGCACCTCGACCACGGAGATCCTGGCGCGCAGCGGCCTGACGCGGGGCGCCCTCTACCACCACTTCCCGGGGAAGCGGGCGCTCGCGGACGCGCTGATGGAGTTGCAGGAGGAGGCGCTGATCCTGCCGGACAACCCGGTGCGGCTCCAGGCGCTGATCGACCTGACCTTGATGTTCGCCGAGAGGCTGCGCAGCGACGTCGTGCTGCGGGCGGTGGTGCGGCTGACCGTGGAGAAGGGCTCCTACCAGACGGGGCAGAACTACCGCGGTGCCATGGTGGCAGCCTCGACCCTGCTGTCGCAGGCGCTGGAGGGTGGCGAGCTGCTGCCCACGGTGGATCCCGACGAGCTGGCCTTCCTGCTCCAGGGAATCTTCACCGGCACCCAGATCCTGTCCCAGGCCGTCAACGACCGGGCGGACCTGCCGCAGCGGATCTCCGTGATGTGGCGACTGCTGCTGCCGTCCATCGCCCATCCGCGGTTCCTGCCCGGTCTCAGCATCGACCCGGACCGGGGGCGCACGCTGCTGGAGTCGCAGCCGGCCTGAGGCCGTGGCGGGGTGAGGTGTCCAGGTGGGGGATGAGGGTGGGCACGGCGATGCCGGGCAGCAGGCTCTTCCACAGGAACGACACGCGATCCAGGAGGTCGGTGCGGCCGCCGGCCGCCTCGGAGAGGATCTGCAGGCCCGTGAAGAGCCCGACGACCAGCCGGGTGACTTCCTCGGGGTTCACGTGCGGCAGCAGTTCGCCGCCGTCGCGGGCCTCCTCCAGCAGCCGCAGGGTCACCGCGTGCGAGCCCAGGTACGGAGTCGCACGCGGCTTGCGGTAGACCGCCTGCTCGACGGCGAGGCGGACCGCGCCGCGCATCATCGGGTCGTGGCGCAGCATGTCGGCGAAGGACATGCTCAGGTCGATCGCCGCCTGGAGCCTGAATCCGTCCTCGCGAGGCACCAGTGCCTCGTCCTGCACGGCGATCACCGCGTCGGCGATGGCCTCCTTCGAAGGGAAATGCCGGTAGACGGCGGTGCGGGGGACTCCGCTGCACTCGACGATCTCGCTGATGGTGACCAGCTCGTAGCCCGCCCGCCCGAAGAGCAGTCCCGCGGCCCGCAGGATGCGCTCTCGCGTGTCGGGCCCGATCGTCTCCACGCGCCGCCCTTCCCGGATCGTGACCACTGTACGTGACGACGTATTACGTAGGATCCTAGTAGCGTCGCGCGCCGCCTGGACCGAGGTCGCGCGAGCGGAACTCGCGGGGAGGGGAACGTGGTGGACCTTCAGCTGTCGGAACGCACGGCGCTGGTGACGGGCGGCAGCAGGGGGATCGGCCTGGCCATCGTGCGCGCGCTGGTGCGCGAGGGGGCGCGGGTGGTCGCGGCGGCCCGCACGATCACCCCGGAGCTGAAGGCGTCCGGCGCCGTCCCGGTCGCCGTGGACCTCACCTCCGCCGACGGTTGCGAACGCCTCGTGGACGACGCCCTCGGCGCCCTCGGAGGCCTGGACGTGCTGGTCAACAACGCCGGAGGCGGCGACACCTACGCCACGGACGGCTTCCTCGCCACGGACGACGAGGTGTGGCGGCGCTCCTGGGAACTCAACTTCTTCGCGCCGGTCCGCATGGTCCGGGCCGCGCTGCCCGCCCTCATGGAGCGCCGCGGCACGGTGATCAACATCTCCTCGGTCGGCGCCCACATGCCGGGGCGGGGCCCGGTCGACTACAGCACCGCCAAGGCGGCTCTGGGCGCGCTGGGCAAGGCGCTGAGCGAGGAGTTCGGCCCGCACGGCGTCCGGGTCAACACCGTCACGCCCGGCCCCACCCGCACCGGCCTGTACGAGGACCCCGACGGCTACGCGGCCCGCAGGGCCCGGCAGCGCGGCGTCCCGCACGCCGACTACCTGGCGCGGGTGCCGCAGGGGATGGGCATGACCAGCGGCCGGCTCGTCGAGCCCGAGGAGGTCGCCGACCTGGTCGCCTTCCTCGCCTCCGGCCGCGCGTCGAGCGTGATGGGCGCGGACTACGTGATCGACGGGGGAGCGCTCAAGGCGCTGTGACCGCCGAGCGCCGCCGGGGATTCGTCCCGGTATGTGGGATGCGGCGTGGAGAGCTGGGCGCGGATCAGTACCCTTCGGGCATGACCACCACCGCATCGTCCCCCGTCATCGACACCGCACGCCGCGCGAAGGCGGCCGCCGCCGTGCTCGCGCCGCAGCCGCGGGCCGCGCGGGACGGCGCGCTGCTCGCCATCGCCGACGCCCTCGAAGCCCGTACCGCCGAGATCGTCGCCGCCAACGCCGAGGACGTCGGCAAGGCTCGCGCGGCCGGCACCGGTGAGGCCGTCGTGGACCGCCTCACCCTGACGGCCGAGCGCGTCGCGGCCATCGCCGCCGACGTGCGGGACGTGGTGGCGCTGCCCGACCCGGTCGGCGAGGTGGTGCGCGGCTCGACGCTGCCCAACGGGCTGGAGCTGCGCCAGATCAGGGTGCCGCTCGGCGTGGTCGGCATCGTCTACGAGGCCCGGCCCAACGTCACCGTGGACGCCGCCGCCCTGTGCCTGAAGTCCGGCAACGCGGTCCTGCTGCGCGGCTCCTCCTCCGCCTACGCCTCCAACACCGCGCTGGTGGGCGTCCTGCGGGACGCCGTGGAGTCCGCGGGCCTGCCGGCCGACGTCGTGCAGCTCGTTCCCGGGGAGAGCCGGGAGTCGGTCAAGGAGCTGATGCGGGCGCGCGGCCTGGTCGACGTGCTCATCCCGCGCGGCGGTGCCTCGCTGATCCGCACGGTCGTCGAGGAGTCCACCGTCCCCGTCATCGAGACCGGCGTCGGCAACTGCCACGTCTACGTCGACGAGCACGCCGACCTGGAGATGGCGGCGCGCGTCCTGGTCAACGCCAAGGCCTCCCGCCCCAGCGTCTGCAACGCCGCCGAGACCGTCCTGGTGCACGCGGCGGTCGCCGACGCCTTCCTGCCCCGCGCGCTGTCCGCGCTGGCCGAGGCCGGCGTCACCGTGCACGGCGACGAGGCGTGGCAGCGGGCCGGCGAGCAGGCGGGCCGCCCGGTCGTGGCCGCCACCGACGACGACTGGGCCGCCGAGTACCTGTCGTACGACATCGCGGCGGCCGTCGTGCCGTCGCTGGACGCCGCGGTCGAACACATCCGCCGCTGGTCCTCCGGCCACACCGAGGCGATCATCACCCGCGACCAGGGCGCCGCCCGCCGTTTCACCTCCCTGGTGGACTCCACCGCGGTCATGGTGAACGCCTCCACCCGCTTCACCGACGGCGGCGCCTTCGGATTCGGCGCCGAGATCGGCATCTCCACCCAGAAGCTGCACGCCCGCGGCCCGATGGGGCTGCCGGAGCTGACCTCCACCAAGTACGTGGTCACCGGCGACGGCCACGTCCGCTGATCCGGGCCGCCGACCGGGCCGTCCCACATTCCGGCACTCCCTGCCCAAGGCACCGCCCGCGGGCTTACCCTGGACGGGTGTCTGAGGATGTGGGCGGTAAGCCGTTCCCGGACGGTGACGACCACGGAGACGCGGGCGACGCGTTCGCATCCGTGGTCCTTGACGAGGCCTTCGTGGAGGCCGCGGTCTTCCACGAACCCAGCGCGGGCGAGCGCATGCTCGCCGCCGCCCAGGCGAGGGCGGAGGCGGAGGCCACCCGGGCGAGGGTCGGCGGCGCCGACGACGACGGCCCGGACGACGACCCCCGGTACTACGAGGGCACCTACGGGCCGGGCGAGTACGACGCCTTCGCCGCCGAGCACGGCCGCTTCGGCGTCTACCGCCAGCGCCACATCTACGGCACGCCGGCCCGCTGGCACCGCACCGTCGCGTGGGTGCTGGCGCTCGTGATGGGCGTCGGCGTGGTCTCGCTGGCCTTCGCCGCGGTCTACCGCACCGGTGGCCAGGGCCGCCAGCCCGCCCCGCCGCCCGCCACCGGCCGCGCGGACCTGCCCCGGGCCACCACCCGCCCGACCGCCGCGACCACCGCGGGGCCGCTGCTGACCGGGGGCGGCGCGCCGGTCGGCACCGGCTCGCCCACCGGCGGCGCCCCGCCCACCGGGGCGGCCACCGGGGCGACCCGCTGAGGGGCCGCTTGCGGCTCTTGGGATGACTGCCTTTCAGGACTACTTGCGGCACGGGACGTTCAGCCCGCGGGGCGGAGACCTACTCTTGTCGTATGACCGGGCGTGGAGACCCCCCGGAGGGGACGCCCCAGGGCCTTCCGGGAGGCGGTGACGACGAGTACGGAGCCATCGTGTTCGATGAGTCGTTCGTTCGTGCTGCCCGGATACGGGAGTTCTCCGCCCGCGAGCGGCTGGCCGGCGCGACCCGGGCGACCCGGCCCCGGCACCCGTGGGGTACCGGCGGAGCCCGCCCGCAGGCGTACGTCCTGGTCCTGCTGATCGCCCTCGCCTTCGGCAGCGCGATCTACCTGGGGGTGCGCCACCACTACCGGCCCGCCGCGCCGCCCGCCGCCGCTCCGCTGCGCATCACCCTGGTGCCGCTCGTCCCCCCGGGACCGGTGCCCGCCGCGAGCGCCGACCCGCTCTACGCCGCCGACGACGTGGCCCACTACCCGATCGGCCTCCAGGGCGTCTCCCTCCCGGCGGCCCACCGCACCGCGCACTTCACGGCCGGCCAGGTCGGCGAGGCGCTCGGCCTCACCCAGGAGTACCTGGTCGCCTCCTCGCTGGACGAGGCCGCGCTGACCGGCGGCGACGTGCGCGAGGTGCGCGACCTGCTCGATCAGGGGCAGCTCACCCAGTTCGACCACAGCCTGGCCAGCCCCGCCGACGACGGGCGTCACGCGGCGACCGGCTGGCTGGTGCGCTTCGATCCCGCCCGCTACCAACTGGCCGACCCCGGCATCCGCGTGCGCGGCACGGTCAGCTACGCCGAGCGGGACGGCGGCGCGGGACTGGAGGTCGACACCGACCACACGCTGGTCTACCGGATCCGCGCCGCGGGCACCTCCGCCGACCGCCCGGCCTCGCTGTTCACCGTGCGGCGCAGACTGAGCCTGTACTTCGACCGGGACGACCTGGCGGACCATCAGCTCCAGCTGCGGCAGGCCGCCGTCGAGGCCGGGCCGCTGACCTGTGCGGGCGACCCGTCCGGCTACTTCCGGCCGCTGCTGGCCGGACAGAGCGCCGCCACCGGCTCCGGCACCGATCCGTACGACCGTGCCGAGCCGATGGCGGCGGGCTGCGGAGCCCTCAGCCCTGGTCCGAGTCCGGCTCCGGGCCGGAGCCGGGACCGGAGCGCGCCCCCGAGCCGGTGAACCGGTCGCGCAGCTTGCCGCCGATGTCCCCGGCGCCGGTCGATATGTCCCGGATCAAGCCCATCAGCGGGTCCTTGCTGCTCTTGACCGAATCGGCGTAGTGGTTGGCCGACTCCTTGAAGGACTCGTACACCGAGGTGTCCTTGTCCTCCTCGCGGCGCGGGTAGTGGCCGTCCATGATCCGCTGGTAGTCCCGGCTGGCCGCCCACTTGCGCAGCTCGGCCGCCCGGACCGTGGTGAAGGGGTGGGTGCGCGGCAGCACGTTGAGGATCTTCAGCACCGAGTCGCGCAGGTCGCCGCCCGCCTCGTACTCGTCGGCCTGCTTGAGGAACTCGTCCACGTTCATCTCGTGCAGGTGGTTGCCGCCCGCCAGCTTCATCAGGCCGCGCATGGACGCCTGGAGGTCCTGGCCGACCAGCAGCCCGGCCCGGTCCGCCGACAGCTCCGACTTGCGGAACCACTCGCGCAGCGCGGTGACGATCGCCATGATCGCGACGTTGCCCAGCGGGATCCACGCCACGCGCAGCGCCAGGCTGGTCAGGAAGAGCAGCACCGTGCGGTAGACCGAGTGGCCGGACAGCGCGTGGCCCACCTCGTGGCCGACGACCGCGCGCATCTCCTCCTCGTCCAGCAGCTCCACCAGGCCCGTGGTGACCACGATGATCGGCTCGTCCAGGCCGATGCACATCGCGTTGGGCTGCGGGTCCTGGTTGACGTACATCGGCGGGACCTTCTCCAGGTCCAGGATGTAGCAGGCGTCGCGCAGCATGTCGTTCAGGTGCGGGAACTGCCTCTCGCCCACCCGCACCGAGTCCGACAGGAACAGCAGCCGCAGCGAACGCTCGGGCAGCAGTCCGCTGAGCGCCTTGAACACGGTGTCGAAGCCGCTCAGCTTGCGCAGCGCCACCAGCGCCGAGCGGTCCGCCGGATGCTCGTAGGCGCGTGAGGAGATACCGGGGAAGCGCCTGCGGCTGCGGCTGGGCACGGTCCCGCCGGGCGTCCCGGTGCCGGACTCGCCGGCGCCACCTGATTCGTTCGGCACGGTCATTGGGCCTCAATCCCTTGATAGCCGGTGCGTGCTCGTCCCCCGTACCACCCCACCTTAGGGCCCGGCACCGACAGGGCTACGCTGAACGGCATGCACAACCCCGTGACGCACGACCCCACCACACTGCTGGCCGTGGCCTCCGACTCGGCAGGCCCCGGCTGGCTGCTGCGCACCGTGATCGTCGTGTCGGTGCTCGGTGCCGCCTTCCTCGCCTGGTTCCTCCTGCGCGGTTACGGCGACAGGGACTGACCGGACGCGGACTGACGGGCGGTTACCTGGGCGAACCGCTCCCGATTCGCTTCTGTTGACGCTCGATCTCGTACTGCTCGTACTGGACGTACACAGTCAGGACGCGCGGGACCTGCGTAGGGTTCCGCGTGCCCACGGACGTACCATGTGCCACGAGTTCCAGACGGACGAGTCCTCCGACCGCAAGGGGTCCAGCCGACCATGACCGCACACATCCCAGCAGCTGTGGCAGCGCTCGCCGAGGGTGGCCAGCACAACAGCCTGAACCCGATCCTGACCGGTGGCGGCGCGCTGTTCGCGCTCCTGTTCCTGCTGTGGATCGTCACCCGGTTCAACCGGGACCGCTGACCCCGGGCCGGCCCCGGCTCCCGCCGGACGCCAAGTAGGGTGTGCTCGCATGGGAGAGCAGGCAGCGTCCGGGCGCCCCTCCGGACTGATCGTGGTCGACGACGGAGGGGCCGGGCCGGTGAAGAGACGACTCGGTGTGATGGGCGGCACGTTCGACCCGGTGCACCACGGGCACCTGGTGGCCGCGAGTGAGGTCGCGAGCCTCTTCCACCTCGACGAGGTGGTCTTCGTCCCCACCGGTCAGCCCTGGCAGAAGGAACACCAGCGGGTCTCCCCGGCGGAGGACCGCTATCTCATGACGGTCATCGCGACCGCGTCCAACCCGCAGTTCTCGGTCAGCCGCACCGACATCGACCGCGGCGGCCGCACCTACACCCTCGACACGCTGCGGGATCTGCGCGCCCAGTACGGCGACGTGGACCTCTTCTTCATCACCGGCGCGGACGCGCTCTCCCAGATCTTCTCCTGGCGGGACGCCGAGGAACTCTTCTCGATGGCGCATTTCATCGGAGTGACCCGCCCGGGGCACACTCTGTCGGACCCCGGGATCCCCGACGGCGGAGTGTCCCTCGTCGAGATCCCGGCCCTGGCCATCTCCTCGTCCGACTGCCGGCAGCGGGTGGCCCGGGGCGAACCGGTCTGGTACCTGGTGCCGGACGGCGTGGTGCGCTACATCAACAAACGGAAGCTGTACCGGGACGCCGGATAGCCTGCGGGCGGCAGTCGTGCGATCGGGAGGGGCACTGGTGAGTGATCAGGAGCAGTACGGCCAGGAGCCCTACCGGGGCCGCGACCCGTACGCCCCGTACTCGCCCGGCTACCCGCAGCCTCAGCCGCAGGACCACGAAGGCCAGGACGGCTACGAGGGATACGACCCGTACGCCGACCAGGTCCCGCCCGGGCAGCAGCAGTACGCGCAGCAGCAACAGCAGCAGTACGCACAGCAAGAGCAGTACGCACAACACCAGCAATACGGCGGTCAGTCCTACCCCGGCCCGGCGGCCCAGGGCTACCCGGAGCAGTCCCAGGGCCAGGGCTACGGAGCCCAGGGCCACACCCCGTACCCGAACCAGGGGTACGGGGGCCAGGGCTACGCGGAACAGGGCTACGCCGGCCAGGACTACGCGGGCCAGGGCTACCCGGAGCAGGGGTACGCCGGTCAGCGGCATCCCGTCCAGCCGCATCCCGGCCAGGGCTACGGGCCGGAGCAGGGCCACCCGGAGCAGGAGCACCCCGCCGCCCAGCCCTCCGCCGCCGTGCCCCAGCAGCGCTCACCCGGGCCGGGGCCCGCCGAAGCGGAATCCGGGCCGCCCTCCGGCGCGCAGGGAACGCAAGGGGACTTCCACACCGAGGAGTTCGCCTTCGTCGAGGAGGAGGACGAGCAGGCCGAGGACGTCATCGACTGGCTGAAGTTCTCCGAGTCCCGCACCGAGCGGCGCGACGAACGCAAGCGCCGGGGCCGCCATCGGGTCGTGCTGCTGGTCGTGGTGCTCGCGCTGGCCCTGGCGGGCGGCGTCGGCTACCTGTGGCAGTCGGGCAGGCTGCCGGGGCTGGGCGCGGGCCGGGGCACGGCAGCCGCCGCGGGCGCCCAGAAGCGCGACGTGATCGTGGTGCACCTGCGCGAGGTCGACAGCGACGACAGCTCCACCGCGCTGCTGGTGGGCAACGAGACCACCGGCGAGGGCACCACCGTGCTGCTCCCCAACTCGCTGACCCTCAGCCCCGACGCGGGGACCACCACGCTGGCCAAGTCCGTGGTGGACGACGGCGCGGCGCCCACCCGTGACGGGCTCGACACCCTGCTGGGCGCCGACATCCAGGGCACCTGGCGGCTGGACACGCCGTACCTGGAGATCCTTGTGGACGCCGTCGGCGGCATCACGCTGGACGCGGACGCCACCGTCGCCTCCGGCGGCAAGACGCTGGTCACCGCGGGCAAGGGCCAGGAACTCGACGGCCAGGCCGCGGTCGCCTACGCCACCTACCGGGCGCCCGGCGAGCCGCAGTCCCAGCAGCTCGCCCGGTTCGGGCAGGTCATGCAGGCGGTGCTGACGAAGATGCCGGCCACCGCCTCCGCCGCCACCAAGATCGTCAACACCCTGGGCGCGATCCCCGACCCCTCGCTGTCCAACGCCCAACTCGGCGCGACCCTGGCCCAGTTGGCGCAGCAGGCGCAGGGCGGCCACTACCGCACCACCATGCTGCCCGTGCGGAGCGACGGCACCCTCAGCGAGCAGGCCACCGACGACGTGGTGAAGAACGTGCTGGGCGGCGCCGTGAAGAACGCCGACCCCAGCGGCATCCCCACGGTCGCGGTGCGCAACGCGACCGGCAGCGCCAAGTCGGGCGACGCCGCCCAGGTGCAGGTCGTCAACTCCGGCTACACCTACGTCAGTGGCGGCACCGCCGCGCCGCAGAGCCGCTCCCAGGTGCTGTACGGCTCGACCGCGCAGAAGGCGGCGGCGGGCGAGCTGGCCAAGACGCTGGGGCTGTCCGCCTCCGAGGTCCGCCAGGGCCAGGGCGCGGCGAACGCGCAGATCACGGTGGTGCTCGGCGCGGACTACCACCCGGCGGCCGGTTCGTAGCCGGGCCGCCGCACGGCGGGGCCCGTCGCCGGGCGCGGCGCCGGCCCGGCGAGATCAGGTGACATGTCCGCCATAGAAAGATGACATGTCCGCCGTAGAAAACGGCGGCGGACATGTCACCGGGACGTGAGACCCTGGTGGGGTACCCGTACCCGACCGGAAAGCACACCCTGTGACCGCCACGGACCGCTCCATCGAGCTGATCAGCACCGCCGCCCAGGCAGCGGCCGACAAGCTCGCGCACGACATCATCGCGTACGACGTCAGCGACGTGCTGTCGATCACGGACGCGTTCCTGCTGGCCTCCGCGCCCAACGACCGGCAGGTCAAGGCCATCGTCGACGAGGTCGAGGAGCGGCTGAACAAGGAACTCGGCGCCAAGCCGGTGCGCCGCGAGGGCGAGCGCGACGGCCGCTGGGTCCTGCTGGACTACGTCGACATCGTCGTCCACGTCCAGCACGCCGAGGAGCGCGTCTTCTACGCGCTGGAGCGGCTGTGGAAGGACTGCCCGGAGATCGAGCTGCCCAAGGACGCGGTGGAGACCCGCGGCAAGGCGGCCGAGTACGCCCGCGAGCGGGACGCCCAGCCGGACGGGGAGACGAACTGAGCGCCCCGGCCGCGTCCGGCGGCGCCGCACCCCAGGCCGGACGGGGACGCCGCATCGTCCTGTGGCGGCACGGCCAGACCGCCTGGAACCTGGAGCGCCGCTTCCAGGGCACCACGGACATCCCGCTCACCGAGACCGGTGTGGCCCAGGCACGGCGGGCCGCCCGGCTGCTGGCCGCGCTCGGCCCGGACGCGCTCGTCTCCTCCGACCTGGAGCGCGCCCGCCACACCGCCGCCGAGCTGACCGCCGTCACCGGCCTGGAGCCCACGTACTACGAGGGCCTGCGGGAGACCTACGCGGGCGTCTGGCAGGGCCTGACCAACGGCGAGATCATGGCCCGCTACGGCGAGCAGTACGCGGCCTGGAAGCGCGGCGAGCCGGTCCGGCGCGGCGGCGGCGAGCTGGAGACCGAGGTCGCCGACCGGGCGGCCCCCATCGTGCTGCGCGAGGTCGAGAAGCTGCCGGAGGACGGCACGCTGGTCGTCGTCAGCCACGGCGGCGCGATCCGCACCACGATCGGCCGCATCCTGGGCCTCGCCCCGTCGTCCTGGGAGTCGCTCGGCGGGCTGTCGAACTGCTGCTGGTCGGTCCTGGGCGAGGGCGTGCGCGGCTGGCGCCTGCTGGAGCACAACGCGGGCACCCTGCCCGAGCCGGTGCTCGGCGACGACGCCTGAGGGCGGTCCCCGGGAGCGGATTTCGTATCCGGGCAGGTCACACGCTAAGCTCTAGGTGTTCCGAACGAGCGGCGAGTACGCGAGCGGGAACAGCGGGGCTATAGCTCAGTTGGTAGAGCGCCTGCATGGCATGCAGGAGGTCAGGAGTTCAATTCTCCTTAGCTCCACGAAGGCGAGAGGCGAGGCGTGGCCGCGTAGAAGCGCGGACCGCCTCGCCTTCGTCGTCTCTCCGTACACCTGGTCTGCGGGCTTGCGGGCGCTTCGCCCCCCGCGTCGCCGTGGCGTTCGGCTTCGTCCGCCCCAACTGGGCGCGGCTGCCCAGGCGTCGGCGGGCGGGGAAGCGCTAGGCGTCCGCCGCGTACATGTAGTCGCCGGTCCGCGCGGAGAGATGCGCACCGCCGCCGAGCGGGCGGCCCGGGGGCCTGCGCAGGGCCCGTACCGCCTGCACCCCGGTCAGTGCCAGGAAGGCCAGCCCGACCGCCGGGTAGGCGGCGGACAGCAGCATCTGCCCCGCGTTCTGACGCAGTTCGGGGCGCCCAGGGCCGTGCGGCACCGCCCAGATCAGGTAGCTGCAGAACACCAGCCCGGCCGCCCCCGCGCCGATCCGCCACCGCAACTCGCCGCGCCGCAACGCCTCCGAGGCCAGCAGCAGCACCATCGGCACGCACCACACCCAGTGGTGCGACCAGGAGATCGGGCTCACCAGCAGCGCGGTCGCGGCGCAGGCGCAGGCGGCCCAGGCCGAGCCGGACGGCAGCCGGTCGCCCGCCAGTGCCGCCGCGACGGCCACGGCGAGCCCGAGCAGGCCGATCGCGGCGGCCGACAGCAGCCAGGAACGGCCGGGGTCGGTGGAGTGCAGGACGCGGGCGATGACGCCGCGCACCGACTGGTTGGCGGTGTCCTCGACGTGGCCGACGCGATTGGCCTCGAAGATCATCCGGGTCCAGAAGCTGTGCGAGTCGCGCGGCAGCACGAGCGCGGCCGTGCCCGCGGTGACGGCGAACGCGGTGGCCGCCACCACCGCCCGGCGCAGCGCGGGGTTCCACACCCGCCGCCCCGCGCGCAGCCCGCGCCAGCCCTGGACGACGCCGACCAGCGCGAGGAAGACCGCGAACAGTGCCGGCGTCAGCTTGATCCCCGCGGCCACGCCGATGCCGATACCGGCCCAGCGGTGCCCGGAGCGCCGGGTCAGGTCCCACAGCACCAGGACCGCGAGCAGCAGGTTGATCTGCCCGTAGCGCAGCGTCGTCCACACCGGTTCGCACCACACGGCGCCCGCGGAGACGGCGAAGGTGGCCGCCGCGTGCGGCATCCGATGCGGCCGACCGACCAGCCGCAGCGACAGGTGGACGACGACGAGCAGCAGGGCGAGGTTGGCGGCGGTGGCGGCGGCGCGCATCGCGGGCACGCCGAGCCAGGTCAGCGGCGTGAAGATCATGGCGCCGAAGGGCGGGTAGGTGGTCGGCAGCTTGGCCCGCGTGGCCACCATCGCGTAGAGGTCACCGCCGGTCCTGATGGTCCAGCCCTCGGCGCGGTAGACCATGAGGTCGATCATGGAGACGTGGGCGGCCCGCTGCGCGATCCAGAAGCCGGTGAACGACACCAGGCACGCGACCGCCGCCACCACGGTCGGCCGCCTTGCCACCGCTCCCCGTACCCCGCCTGTCGGCCTGCCTTCGGCGATGGGTTGCGACGCGGTCACGGCGGCGGCTCCTGGGTCGACGGACACAGCCTCCTGACAGTACCCCGACCCACCCGCAACAGCAGCCCGTCCCACCGGCCCCGCCCGCCGCTTCCGGGCCCGAGCCCGTCCCCCCAATGGATTTGGCGAAAGGCCCCCCGGTCCGTGTAATGTTTACCCAGTCGCCGGGCCCGCCCGGCCGACGAAGACCTGGGGCTATAGCTCAGCTGGTAGAGCACTTGCATGGCATGCAAGGGGTCAGGGGTTCAAATCCCCTTAGCTCCACTTCCAGGACCCTTGTGATCTGCGGAAACGCGGTTCGCAGGGGTCTTTTTGTCAGCCCTCCGTGTTGACGCAGGGTCGCTGGGCCTGGGCCGCAAGGGTCTGGCGGAGGGATCGCCCGCCTGTGCTTCTCCGGGGGCAACGTGTGTGGGGCGACCGCTGGAGAAGCGTTCGTTGCCGGGCGAAGTCCTGGCGGGCCGGGCAACGAGTCCATCACTGGGCGATGGCTCCGCCTCCTCACCCCGGAAGAGGCCGCGAGGTCCATGGCGGCGCTCGCACGCGATGCCGCCCTCAGCCGCCAGGCGTTCGCGCACGTGGCTCAAGTCAGCAGTGGAGGGTGGGCGGAGCCAGTCGCTGAAACGCGAAGCCGCAGAGCTGCTTCGGGCCGAAGAGCAGGCGCGCCGCTTGCCGGGGCGGGGCCGTCAGCGCGCTCCGCGTCCGTAGCGGCGCTCGAAGCGTTCGACGCGTCCCGCGGTGTCCAGGACGCGTTGGGTGCCGGTGTAGAAGGGGTGGCTCGCGCAGGAGATCTCGACGTCGATCACCGGGTAGGTGTTGCCGTCCTCCCACTCGACGGTCTTGTCGCTGGTCGCCGTCGAACGCGTCAGGAACGCGTAGTCGGCGGTCCGGTCGCGGAAGACGACCGGGCGGTACTCGGGGTGGATGCCAGGCTTCATGGGATCGCCTCTCCTGCGGGGATGTCGGTGAGCGCCGGGCCGGGGGACCGGACGCGCCTCGTCGTGCGTGGTGTCTCCACTCTACAGGGAAGTGGTTGTCATTTTCATTAAGCTGGTACGGTGAGGTCCTGACGACCGGCCATCACTCATGCCCCGTTGGAGGGTCACCGTGTCAGCACAGTGCCAACTCACCGGCCGCAAGCCCGGGTTCGGCAACGCCGTCTCCCACTCGCACCGCCGCAGCAAGCGCCGCTTCGACCCCAACATCCAGCGCAAGCGCTACTGGCTGCCCAGCGAGGGCCGCCACGTCCGGCTCACGCTCAGCGCCAAGGGCATCAAGACGGTCGACGCCATCGGTGTCGAGGCGGCCGTCGCACGCATCCGCGCCAGGGGAGGCGACGTCTGATGGCGAAGAAGAGCAAGATCGCGAAGAACGACAAGCGCCGCGCCGTCGTCGCCCGCTACGCCGAGCGCCGCGCCGAACTCAAGGCCGTCATCGCCGCCCCGCACTCCACCGACGAGGAGCGTGACGCGGCGCAGCGCGAACTGCGGCGTCAGCCCCGCGACGCCAGCGCCACCCGGGTGCGCAACCGCGACGCCGTCGACGGCCGCCCCCGCGGTCATCTGCGCGCCTTCGGCATCTCCCGCATCCGCCTGCGGGAGATGGCGCACGCGGGCCAGCTGCCCGGCGTCCGCAAGAGCAGTTGGTGACGGGGCCGCTGAACCGGCGGCTGGCGCACGGATGGCGGCTGAGCGGTTCGCGCGTCCCGGGAGGTGGTCTCGTTGCGTAGGGAAGCGGATGAACTCCGCCCGAACGGACGGCCGTTCACCCTGGTCGTCTGCCGGACCGGGTGTGACGGCCCCGCGGCAGCCGAGGTCATGGACGAGTTCAGGACCGCGGTACGCGGGTGTCCGCACGGGGTGCTGGTCGCGAGCGGGTGTCTGGGCTCCGTGCTGCGCTGTGACGCGGGCACTGCGCACGGGTCCGGCGGTCGGGGCGTGTTCGCCGTGGTCCAGCCGTGCGACGCGGACCGCGGCCCGACCAGCCCGGCCATCGGACTGGGCCCCGTCCCCGACCGCGCGGGCGCCTCGGTGGTGTGCCGATGGCTCAAGGCCGGCTGCCCGGACGACGGGAGCCTTCCGGCGGAGCTGCGCCCAGGACCGCCACCGCGAACGGTGGCACACCTGAACTGATGGGCCCAACCCTCAACCCCCCCAACCCCCCAACCGATCGCCGGAGTGGCACGACTGCTGTAGCGGCCCCCGGCGGCGCGTCCGCACATCCGGTCGGCCTCACCGCCCGGCCAACCGTTGTTCTCATCCCATCCCCCGGAAAGGCCCCCGATGGCAGTCCCGAAGCGCAAGACGTCCCGCAGCAACACGCGTCACCGCCGCGCCCAGTGGAAGGCGACGGCACCCGCGCTGGTGCCCGTCACGGTCGACGGCAGCACGTACCTCGTGCCGCAGCGGCTGAAGAAGGCCTACGAACGCGGCCTCCTGCGCCCGGAGGGCTGACGCGGATGCCGTACGACCGCCTGCCGGTGAATGTGCTCTCGGGGTTCCTGGGAGCGGGCAGGACCACGCGGCTCGACCATGTCCTGGCCAACCGCGAGCAGTCGCGCGAGCACACCGGCCTCACCCGTCCCGCCCACGCCAGCATCCGCGTCCGTGGCACGCGGACCGGGACGTCGCTGATCCACGCCGTCGAAGCCTCGGAACCCGTCGCGGCCTGACCTCGGGCGGGAGGGGCGGATCCTCGCGGCCGCCCCTCCCCATCCGCTCGCCGCGGGCGACGGGCCGTCACCAGCCATACGGGCTAGCCGGTGTGGGCCCAACGCGGGAGCGGGAGGTTTGGGATGGGGGAACGGAGGCAAGCCAGCAGAGATGCTGGCGGTCCACCCTTGCCCGCCAGGTCGCCGACCCGCGTTCAGGAGAAGCGATGTCGCAGCTCGATGAGGACCGCCGCCGGCAGGCTGACGACGGGCAGGACAATCCGCGCGTGGTGTCGGGGACGAGGCTCAGGAACTACCTGACGACCACCGATCACAAGACGATCGGCAGCATGTACCTGGTGACCTCGTTCGGCTTCTTCCTCGTGGCCGGAATCCTGGCCATGCTGATGCGAGCGGAACTCGCGCGCCCCGGGCTGCAGATCGTCACCGAGGAGCAGTACAACCAGCTGTTCACCATCCACGGCACGATCATGATGCTGCTGTTCGCCACCCCGACGTTCGCGGGCTTCGCCAACGCGGTGATGCCCTTGCAGATCGGCGCCCCCGACGTGGCGTTCCCGCGGCTGAACGCCGTGACCTACTGGCTCTTCCTGTTCGGAGGGCTGATGGTCGTCTCCGGATTCCTGGTGCCCGGCGGCGCGGCGTCCTTCGGGTGGTTCGCCTACGCGCCGCTCAACAGCGCCGTCCACACTCCCGGCGCCGGCGGCGACCTGTGGACGATGGGCCTGGTCACCGCGGGGCTGTCCACCACGCTGGGGTCGGTGAACTTCATCGCCACCATCGTGTGCCTGCGGGCACCGGGGATGACGATGTTCCGGATGCCGATCTTCACCTGGAACATCCTGTTCACCTCGATCCTGGCGCTGCTGGCGTTCCCGGTGCTCACCGCCGCGTTGCTGGCCCTGGAGGCGGACCGCAAGTTCGGCGCGCACGTCTACGACCCCGCCAACGGCGGGGCGATCCTGTGGCAGCACCTGTTCTGGTTCTTCGGCCACCCCGAGGTCTACATCGTGGCCCTGCCGTTCTTCGGTGTGATCACGGAGATCATTCCGGTCTTCAGCCGCAAGCCGACCTTCGGATACGTCGGAATGGTCAGCGCGACGATCGCCATCACCATGCTGTCGGCGACCGTGTGGGCGCACCACATGTTCGCCACCGGGATGGTGCTGCTGCCGTTCTTCTCGCTGATGTCGTTCCTGATCGCCGTGCCGACCGGGGTGAAGTTCTTCAACTGGATCGGCACCATGTGGCACGGCACCCTGTCCTTCGAGACGCCGATGCTGTGGTCCATCGGCTTCCTGGTGACCTTTCTGCTGGGCGGGCTGAGCGGGGTGCTGCTCGCGTCACCGCCCCTGGACTTCCACGTCACCGACTCCTACTTCGTCGTCGCGCACCTGCACTACGTGCTGTTCGGCACGATCGTGTTCGCCACG
Source organism: Streptomyces sp. ICBB 8177 (assembly GCF_003144095.1). Classification (GTDB taxonomy): domain Bacteria; phylum Actinomycetota; class Actinomycetes; order Streptomycetales; family Streptomycetaceae; genus Streptantibioticus_D. Next base: position 972,638 of record NZ_NSKH01000018.1, read on the forward strand.
TTCGCGGGGTTCTACTTCTGGTGGCCGAAGTGGACCGGGCGGATGCTGGACGAGCGGCTCGGGAAGATCCATTTCTGGACGCTGTTCGTCGGCTTCCAGACCACCTTCCTCGTCATGCACTGGCTGGGGGAGGCGGGCATGCCGCGGCGCTACGCCGACTACCTGGCGGCCGACGGCTTCACCACCCTCAACACGATCTCGTCCATCGGCGCGTTCCTGCTCGGCATGTCCACCCTCCCCTTCCTGTACAACGTGTGGAAGACCGCGAAGTACGCGCCGAAGGTCGAGGTCGACGACCCCTGGGGCTTCGGACGGTCGCTGGAGTGGGCCACGTCCTGCCCCCCGCCGCGCCACAACTTCCACGCCCTGCCGCGCATCCGTTCCGACTCACCCGCCTTCGACCTGCATCACCCCGAGGTGCTGCACCTGAGGCCCGGGACGACGGGCACGGTCGTGCCGACCCCCGACACGATGGGAGAGCAGAGCGAATGAAGGCCGAGGCGTACCTGTTCGGCGGCGTCGCCGCCTTCTTCCTGGTCACCGACGTCATCTACACCTGGTTCGCCAAGGAGCCGGCCGGCACCGCCGCGCTGACCGTGTCGTTCCTGATGGCGACGATCATCTCGTTCTTCTTCGCCATGACCTACCGGCGCAAGGGCCGCAGGCCCGAGGACGTCCAGGACTCGGAGATCCGGGACCGCGCCGGGCCGCTGGACTTCTTCCCGCCGCACAGCGGCTACCCGCCGATGACCGGGCTGGGCTTCGCGCTCCTCGGTGTCGGGATCATCTACGGGCTCTGGCTGTTCCTCATCGCGCTCGGCATCCTGGCCGCGGGCGTCATCGGCATGGTCTTCGAGTTCAACGGGCACGACTGACCGCGAGCGCCCTGCCCGCCGACCGGGAACCCCTGTCCGCGGACGGGCCCGTGCCGGCGGCCGGTCCTCGGCGGTCGCCCGCCGGTCGGGCCGGCGCTACTCGTCGGACTCGGCCACGGGTTCGGCGAGCCTGGCGGCGATCTCCCGCCGTTCGTCCTTCGTCACGGGCATCTGGACCGAGTCCCGGTAGTACCAGCCGCTGAGGAGCGCCCTCAGCCGCTCCCCGCGCGGGGCGTCGCCCGTGGGGCGGGGCAGGGGCCGGGGCACCTCCCGGACGACGAGCCGGTAGCGGTCCGCGGCCGAGACCGGGCGATGGCTCTCACCGAGCGCGCCCGAGACGTTCTGGCTGACCTTGCCGGTCTCGTGGCCCTCCGTCAGCAGCCGGCGGTCGTGGGCCTGCAACGCCAGGCAGATCCGCTTGGTGACGAGGAAGCCGATCACCGGTCCGACGATCACGGCGACCCGGAAGATCCACGTCAGCGCGTTGACCGACCACCGGAAGCTGTAAGCGATGACGTCGTTCCCGCCCGCCAGCAGCAACACCGCGTAGAAGACGATGGCGGCGACCCCCAGGCCCGTACGGGTAGGGCGGTCCCGGGGGCGGTCCAGCAGGTGATGCTCCGACAGGTCCCCGGTCACCCACTTCTCGAAGAACGGGTAGAGGTAGAGCACCAGGAACAGCACGGCCGGCAGGATCACCGCGGGGATCAGGACGTTCCACATGATCGTGTGGCCCGCCACGTTGTTCTCCGACGGCGGCATGATCCGCAGGGCGCCTTCGAGGAAGCCCACGTACCAGTCCGGCTGGGCGTCGGTGGCCGCCGTGTCGGGCACGTAGGGGCCGTAGTTCCAGATGGGGTTGATCTGCCCCACCGCCGCCAGGGCGGCCAGCACTCCGGAGACCATCAGGAACAAGCCGGTCGACTTCGCCATGAAGTGCGGGAACATCGGCTGGCCCACCACGTTGCGGTTGGTCTTCCCGCGTGCCGCCCACTGCGTGTGCTTGAGGTAGACCACCAGGACCAGGTGAGCGGCGATCAGCGCCACCAGCAGGCCGGGGACGAGGAGTACGTGGACGGCGTACAGCCGGGGGATGATCGCGTGCCCGGGGTAGGAGCCGCGCCACAGGAAGTAGGCCAGGTAGGTCCCGACGACGGGAATGGACAGCACGATGCTGTTCGCCGTGCGCAGGCCCGTACCCGACAGCAGGTCGTCGGGGAGGGAGTAGCCGCAGAAGCCCTCCAGCAGCGCCAGGAGGAAGAGCGTCACCCCGACGACCCAGTTGATCTCCCGGGGCCTGCGGAACGCCCCGGTGAAGAACACCCTCAACATGTGCACGCCGATGGCGGACACGAAGACCAGCGCGGCCCAGTGGTGCATCTGACGGATCAGCAGACCGCCGCGTACGTCGAAGCTGATGTCCAGGGTGGAGGAGTAGGCGTCGGTGACGACCAGGCCGCGCAGGGGCGCGTACGAACCGTGGTAGACCTGCTCGCTCATACTGGGCACGAAGAAGAGCGTCAGGTACACACCCGTCAGGAGCAGTACGGCGAAGCTGTAGAGGGCCAGTTCTCCCAGCAGGAAGGACCAGTGGTCGGGGAAGGCCTTGCGCAGCAGTTCCCGGCCCGCCTCGGCGGCCGGCAGCCGCCGGTCGAGTGCCTCGAACCCCGTGACCGCCTTCTCCCGTGCCTTCTCCTCGACCCTGGCCTTCTTCTGACGCCCCAGCATCCGCCACGCTCCCCATCCGCTTCCGTCGGCTGAGGAATGGGTAACCGGATCCGGCCGCCTCGAACCCGGCCGCGTCGGGCCGGGCGCACGCCACGCATGCGGGCCGGGGCGCACGGCACGGGGGCGGGCCGCGGCCCGCCGAACGTCTCACCAGCCGACGTCGGTCCCGCGCCGGCCCTCCGCGAGCGGCTCGTCCCCGGCCCGGGCGAAGGCCTGCAACGCCTCGATCAGTCCGCCGCGTTGGGTACGCGGCATGCCGGCGACGATGCGCGCGATCTCCGCACGGCGCCGTTCGGTCGCCTCGCCGACCACGCGGCGGCCCGCCTCGGTGAGGCTGATGAGGATCTCGCGCCGGTTGGCGGGGCTCGGCGCGCGGTCGAGCATGCCGGCGGTCGCCAGCCGGTCGACCATGCGCATCGCGGTGGAGGGGATCACGTCGAGGTGCTCGCCGAGCCGGGAGATGTTCATCGGGCCGCGGGTGTCCAGGACCACCAGCATGCGGAACTGCGGCAGGGTGAGCGTCTCCTCGACGGAGGCCAGGGAACGGGCGGACACCGCCACGAGCAGCCGGGAGGCGGTGAGGACGGCCGTGACGACCTCGTCGGCCGCGTCGTCGTGGGCCCCGCCGTCCTCGGGCTCGTCGGCGCGAGGGGGGCGGTCGGTGGTGGGCGCGCGCTTGGACATGCCCCCTTTCTACCCCGTCGCGCCGCCCGCCGGAGGACCCGCGGTCTCACGGATCGGACGGGTTTTGCACAGGGCAATGGTCGGTATTGCATAATGCAAATATGACGAACACCGCCGATCCCGCCTCCCCGCCCGCGATACCCGCCGGTGCGCCACGCGTCCGCCGAGGGCTTCCCCAGGCCCTGACGGCGCTGCGCGAGGCGAAGGGCGGCTTGCTGGTCCTGGCGCTGGTGGTCGGCGCGGGCGCCGGTCTCGGCGCGATCGCGTTCCGCTGGCTGATCAAGACCTTCACCCTGCTGCTGTCCGGCCACGCGGACTACTCCGCCGCCGGTCACGCGGCCAACCCGCACGTGCCGGGGCTCGGCCGGTGGTTCGTGCTGCTCGCGCCGGTGCTCGCGGGTCTGGTGTACGGGCCGCTGGTGCACCGGTTCGCCAAGGAGGCGCGGGGGCACGGTGTGCCCGAGGTGATGTTCGCGGTGGCCCGGCGCGGCGGCCGGATCGCGCCGCAGGTCGCGGTCGTGAAGTCGCTGGCGTCCGCGTTGTGCATCGGCGGCGGCGGGTCCGTCGGCCGGGAGGGGCCGATCGTGCAGATCGGCTCCGCGCTCGGCTCCACGCTGGGGCGGATCGTGCGGATCGCCGAGGACCGGATGCGGGTGCTGGTCGCGTGCGGCGCGGCCGGTGGGATCGCGGCCACCTTCAACGCCCCGCTGGCAGGCGTGTTCTTCGCGATGGAGCTGATCCTGCGGGACTTCACCGCCGAGTCCTTCGGCATTGTCGTGCTGGCGTCGGTCACCTCCTCGGTCATCGGCCGCGCCGCCTTCGGCAACACGCCCTTCCTCCACCTGCCGCCGTTCGCCGTGCACCACGTCTCGGAGTACCTGCTGTTCGCCGCTCTTGGGCTGCTGGCCGGTGCGGTGGGCGTCGGGTTCACCCGGATCCTGTACTGGGTGGAGGACGCCTGCGACTGGGCCTGGCGGGGGCCGGAGTGGGCGCGGCCCGCCGTGGGCGGGGTGCTGCTCGGCGTGCTGCTGCTGGTGCTGCCGCAGATGTACGGGGTCGGCTACCCGGTGCTGGAGAACGCGGTCAGCGGCAAGTACGTGATCGGCTTCCTGCTGGTGCTGCTGGTCGGCAAGATCGTGGCGACCAGTCTGACCATCGGCATCGGGGGCTCGGGCGGGGTGTTCGCGCCGTCCCTGTTCATGGGCGCGATGCTCGGCGCCGGCTACGGTGCCGCGTTGCAGCACCTCGCGCCGGGGATCGCGGGACCGGTGGGCGCGTACGGGCTGATCGGGATGGGCGCGGTGTTCGCCGGCGCGGCCCGGGCGCCGATCACCGCCGTGATCATCATGTTCGAGCTGACCGGTGAGTACTCGATCATCCTGCCGCTGATGGCCGCGATCGTGCTCGCCACGGGGGTGAGCCGCTGGCTGTCGAACGACACGATCTACACCCTGAAACTGCGCCGCCGGGGGATCGACCTCGACGAGCAGCCCGCGCACGCGCCGCTGGCCGGGGTCACCGTCGAGGCGGTGATGGAGCCGGTCCCGCGTCCGCTGGCCGGTGCCATGCCGCTGGCGGACGCCGTGGACGCGCTGGTGCGCTCGCCGCACGGCGTGCTGCCCGTCGTCACCGACGGCGACACCTACCTGGGCACCGCCACCGCCAGAACGGCCGCCGAGACCCTCGCGGGCGAGACCGGCACGGCGGCGCCGGTGAGTTCGATCACCCACCTGCCCAAGCCGGTGGGTGCGGCGACCGACCTGTCCGACGCGCTGGACGCCCTCGTCACCGCGGACGGGGCCGGCCTGCCGGTGCTGGACGAGACGGGCTCCCGGCTCATCGGCTGGGTCACCCACCAGAGCATCCTCACCGCGATGCACCGCGGCCCGGAGTCAGGAGCGGCGGCGCGGCCGAAGGCGGCACCGGACCCGGCATGACGCCGGGCGGCGCCAACGGCCGTGCGCGCGACCGGCGTTGCGCCGCGCGTCACGGCTGTGGTTCCGCCTCCGAACCCTTGCCCTGATTGGTCTGCTCCAATTAACGTCACGACCGCACAGAAGCCGGCAGAACCCATCCCCCCACCCCGTGTTCTGTCCCGATCCTCCCATCCCCCCTTATGGAGGACTGCGTGGTCTCCCGACGTTCCTTCCTGACGGCGGCCGGCGCCACGGCGACCGCCGCCGCCCTGTCGCCCTTCTCCCCGCTGTCGCCCTTCACGCGCGGCGCGACCGCGGCCGGTGCCTCGCTGCCGGTGTCGCTCGTGAACAACTCCGACAGCGACACCGTCTACGCGTACATCAGCGGCTCGGACAGCAGCGGCTGGCCCGTCTTCGTCTCCGCGGACGGCACCGTCAACCGGCTGCCGAACCCCTCCTCGACGGTGACGCCCATCGCCGACTACTCCATACCGCTCGGTGCCTCCGGCTCGGCCGCCACCAAGGTGACGCTCACGGACTACGTCATCGGCGGCCGCGTCTGGTTCTCCGTCGGCCAGAAGATCCAGTTCTTCGTCAACCCCGGCTCCCCGCCCGGCCTCGTGCAGCCCGGGTTCGTCAGCTCCGACCCCAACTGGCAGACGCACTGGACGTTCTGCGAGTTCACGTACAACAGCGCCAACCTGTACGCGAACATCTCCTACGTCGACATGGTGACGCTGCCGGTCTCCATGGCCAGCACCGGCAGCGCGGGCAACCAGTCGGTCAGCCCGCTGCCCGACGGCGCGCTCGCCTCCATCGCCTCCGGCCTGAAGTCCCAGCACGCCTCCGACGGCGCCCCCTGGGACCAGCTGGTGGCCACCGACTCCTCCGGCGCGGTCCTGCGCGTCCTGGCGCCCAGCCACTCGCCGGTGGACTTCGGCGGCTACTGGGACGACTACCTCGACCAGGTCTGGAGCCACTACGCGAGCACCACGCTGACCGTCAACGGCCAGGGCAGCATCGGCTCCTACTCCGGCACCGTCCAGGGCGACGCCATCGTCTTCTCCGGCCTGAACGACGACGGGGTGCCGTTCACCAAGCCCAGCGCCGCCGACATCTTCGGCTGCGCCAGCGGGCCGCTGTACAACTCCGGCTCCGACGCGCGCGGCGCGGTCGCCGCCCGCCTCGCCGCCGCGCTCAACCGCAGCACCCTGCTGGTGTCCGGCGGCGAGAACCAGCCCGACGGGATCACGCCCGCGCAGTACTACCAGAACGCGACCACCAACCACTACGCGCGGCTGGTCCACCAGTACGCCAGCATCGGCTACGCGTTCCCCTACGACGATGTCGGCCCCACCGGTGCCGCGCCCGTCGACGGCCACCTCCAGGACCCGGCGCCCACCTCCTGGACGATCGCGCTCGGTTCAGGCGCCGGGGGCGGCGGCAACAATGGTGGCGGGGGAGGCGGGACGACCAGCGCCTACACCACCATCCAGGCAGAGTCGTACACCGCGCAGAGCGGCACCGGCACCGAGGCCTGCTCCGACTCCGGCGGCGGCTCCGACGTCGGCTGGATCTCGGCCGGCGACTGGCTCAAGTACGCGTCGGTGGACTTCGGTTCGAGCTCGCCGAACCAGTTCACCGCCCGCCTCGCCTCCGGAGCGGGCTCGGGGGTCAGCGGCGCGATACAGGTCCGCCTCGACAGCACCACCGGCACGAAGATCGCGGAGATCGACTTCGCCAACAACGGCGGCTGGCAGTCCTGGCAGACCGTGCCCGCCAACATCGTGGCCCCGGCCACCGGCGTCCACGACCTCTACCTGGTGTTCGCGGGCAGCAGTTCGGACTTCGTGAACGTCAACTGGTTCGCGTTCACCCACTGATCCGTCCCCGCCGCCAGGGAACGGACCGGCGCCGGCGCCTCGTTCGGGGCACCGGCGCCTTGGCGTGCGAACGCGAGCGGTCGGAACGTCGCTCAGGGCCCGCGCCTCGGGCGAGGGCGCCCAGGGGTGATGGCCGGCCAGGCAGGCGTCGAGGGACGGCGCGTCGGCGAGGTGGCCGCTGCCGGAGCGCGGCCGCGTCGGTCAGGCCTGGCCGGTCTCGAAGCGGGCGATCTTGTCACCCCGGACCTCGAAGCGCCAGGCGGTGCGCATGGAACCCCAGCGGCTGTTGGTGTAGTCGGCCACCAGCGAACGGCCGCCGTCCGACACCGATTCGACGTCCATCCGGCCGTCGCTGCCGAAGGCCTCGCTGTCGATCCACTGCCGCAGGTCGCGCTCGTCGCCGTCGTCGCTCATCGTCGCGTCGTCGGTGAGCAGGGCGAACAAGCCCTGCTGATCACCGGAGTCGAGGGCGTCGACGAACTTCGCCACGACCGGGTCCAACGCGTTGGTCATCGAGTCTCCCGAAAGCGTCTGCCGGGGGAAGGGAGGCTGCCGACGGGCCCGGGTGCCGGGTGGGGCTCGTGCGCCCGGGCCCTCGCTGTCAGCCCAGCGGGCCCTGCTCGACCGAGGTCATCTCCTTCCAGGTCAGGCGGGGACGGGACGGGCAGAACGGCACCGTGCCGGTGTTGCGCACGTAGCGCGCGGCGACCCAGGCGACGCGGCCGTGAACGCGGTCGCGCAGCTGGTACCACAGGTCGTTGCCGTCGACCCGCTGGCCGTGGACCTTGCAGCGCAGGCCGACCTGGGCGTGGTACGGCAGGGCGCCGAGGCGGGCCGCGCTCGTGCTGGGCAGCTCCCGCTCGACGACCCCGCTGGGGCTGATCACCGTGCCGTACGGCTGCGGCGGGGCGGCGAGCGCCGGGGTCGCGGTCAGCAGGGAACCGGCTAGGGCCACCGTCGCCGTGGCGACCGCCGCGAACCGGCGGCTGGAAGTGAACGCCATCGAGAAGACCTCCTCTGGTGAGGAACAGGACGAGAGGTGTTGTCCTGGGACAACGCATCCTCAACGAGGCGCTACGACGGAGGTTGTGGCGATTCGCCCGGATGGCCCAGCGCCCGTGCGGGGCGTGCGCCGTGCGCGGTGGCCGCGTTCACCCCGGCGGCCACCGCGCACCGGGCAGCACGCCGCGCCGCCGGACCGCGCGCCCCCCTCACCGCGTCAGTGCTCCTCCAGCCGCAGCGCCAGCGCCGGGCAGCGGCGGATCGCGCGCAGCGCCTGGGTCTTCAGGTGGGCCGGCAGCGCCATGTTGGCCAGCGCCGGGTAGCCGTCCGGATCGAGCCTGATGACCTCCGGAAGGATGTCCGCGCACAGGCCGTGCCCGTCGCAGAGCGTCCAGTCGACCATCAACTGCTCGGTCGGCTCCTCGCGCGGCAGCGGCAGCACCCCGGTCACCGGGCGCCCGCAGCCGCCGCCCAGCACGTGCGCCGCCAGGTCGTCGGTGAAGACGGCGAGCGCGGAGCGCACGAAGCGGGAGGTGCCGTCCGGATGCGAGCAGGCACCGCGCCTGCGGACGGTCTGCGCGACCCGCCGCAACGCCTCCAGCGCGGCCTGCCCGCCGCCCCCGAGCACCTCCGACAGCGCGGCGGCGACGCTCGGCAGGCCCAGGCGGCACGGACCGCACTGGGCCGCCGACTCCGCCGCCAGCCACTGGGCGACCCGCAACGTCTCGCCCAGCGGGCACAGTTCGGGGGACAGCGGTGCCACCCCGCCCGCGCCGAGCGTCGCGCCGTGCGCGTTCATCCCGGCCCGGGACACCGCGGCGACCGACGCCGCGCTGGGGTCGAGCCAGCCGCCGTGGTAGCCGCCGACCAGCACCCCCTGCCCGATCCCCGAGCCGCAGGCGTGCAGCACGTAGCTGAGCGGCACCCCGCTGGGCACCTCGACCAGCATCGGACGCGGCACGGAACCGGTCACCGTCAGCAGTACCGTCCCGGGCTCCTCCGGCGTACCCGCGTGGGCGTAGCGGGCGGCGCCCAGGCGCGCGGCGACGGCGAGTTGGGCGTACGTCTCGGTGTTGGACAGCAGCGTGGGCAGGCCGTCGACGCCGGACTCGCTGGCGTGCGTGCGGCGGCCCGCTGGCAGCGGCACCTCGTCGTTGGCGCCGCGGATGATGGAACTGGCCTCGCCCGAAACGAAGCGCTCCGGCATGCGCAGCACCTGCGCCCGCAACGTGCGACCGCGCCGGTCGTCCAGGCCGCGTTCCTCCAACGCGGCCCGTACGGAGGCCTCCAGCGGGTCGCGGGTGACCGCGACGATCAGGCGTTCCGCGCCGAGGGCCTCGGCGACGAGCAGCGCGCCGTCCAGCACCAGGTGCGGCGACCGGGTCAGCAGCGCGGTGTCCTTGCGGCAGGCGGGCTCGCCCTCGCAGCCGTTGACGACGACGGCCGTACGGCACGAGCGCGCCCGCGCGGCGGTGGCCACCGCGCGCAGCTTGCGGGCGAACGGGAAGGCGGCGCCGCCGCGACCGCGCAGGTCGATCGACTCGGCGAGCGTCTCGACCTCGGCCGCCGGAAGCAGCGGCAGCGTGCCGTGCACGGAGTGGTGGGTGGCCAGGTCGAGCCGCGAGGCGATGTCGAACCCGGCGGTCAGCCGGGGCACTCCGAGGGTGTGCACGGCGAGCGGCGCGTCGGGCGGAGGGGTGGAGGTCCGTGCGGGCAGGTTCACCGGTGGCCTTCGCTGTGGGGGAGGGGGTCGCTCGCGGGCGTGGCGGCGGAGGGCTGGTGCGTGGCGTCGCTCCACGGCTCGCCGCCGCGCGGGCCGGCGCCCGACGGGGCGCTCCAGGGCTCGCCCGGCCGGGGCCCGGCGCTCCACGGGTCGGCGTGGGCGGCGCGCGCGTCGGGAGCCTCCTGGGGTTCCGCGGTGTGGCCGAACGCCTGTGGCTCGTCGAGGCCGTAGGCGTGCCGGGTCTCGTGCGCCGGGGCGGGCTCGTGGACCCCGTACGGGTCCGTGGCGTAGGCGGAGGCGGGTGCCGGGTGAGGGGCGTGGCCGATGCCGGGGGCGGGAACCTCCGTCAGCCCCGTGCCGGGGAGGCTCTCCGCGCCGTGCGCGCCGTGAGCGCTGTGCGCGCCGTAGGCGCCCTGATCGGCGCCGAACGGGTCCGGGGCCGCGGGGGCGTGCGCCGCCCGGCCGAAGGAGCCTGCGGGCCCGCTGTACCCGGGGGCCTGGCCGGTCAGGTCGTCGGCGGCCGTGCGCGCGCCGGGTATGCCGCCGCCGGGTATGCCGCCGCCGAGCCCCGCACCGCCGGTCAGGCCGGAACCGAGTCCCGCCCCGGCTGACAGGCCCGCGCCCGCGGCCTGCCCGGCGTCCGGCGCGAGTCCCGTGCCCGCCGCGAGTCCCGCCGCCGCACCGGCCCTCGTTCCCCCGCCGCGCCCGCGGGCCCCGCGCCGCACTCCGCCCGCCGCGCGGCGTGCCCCCGCGCCCGCGCGATGGCGTACCGCCGCGAGCCCCCGCCCCGGGGCGCCCAGCCGGGACGGTCCCGCCGAACGTCCCGCGTCAGCGGTGCGGCAGACCGCGGGCCGGTCCATCACGGCGCCGTCGCGCACGTGCGTCCGCCAGCGGACCACCAGCGCCACGCACACGCCGATGACGCACAGGATGTAGGAGGCGTTGACCCAGCCCGCCGCCGAGCGGCCCGCCTTGAGCCCGTGCAGCAGGCCGGTGAACCACGCCGGGTAGGCGCACGCGTGCAGCATCCGCCAGCGCCCGGCGTGCCCGCGTGCCGCGAACGCGCCGCGCAGCACTCCGGTGGCGACGGACAGGACCAGCAGGTAGCCGGCCACCACGCCGAGACCGATGAGGAACCGCTCGCGCCCTCCGCTGAACGGCACGAGAGCCGCCACGAGGGAGACGTGCGCCTCGCCGACCTTCACCGACACGTGCAGGATCAGGAAGCCGAACGCGGCCACGGCGGTGGCCCGGTGCAGCGCCTGCGTGGCGATGCGGTGGCGCGGGCCGAGCAGCGAGGTGCCGGTGCACATCAAGCCGTAGACGACCGTGGAGGTCAGCGAGACGAGGGTGAACACGCCCGCGCCGTAGTCGAGGAAGCGCCGCGGTCCCGAGCCCGTCGCCGGCACGAGGGCGAGCACCACGACGACGGCCGCGGTGACGGTGAGCAGCACGCCGGCGGGTATCCGGGAGGCGGCGGCCGGGCCGCCCGCGCCGGGCGTTCCGGCCGGCCCGAGCAGCCGGGCCGTCCACGGCGCGTACCGCTCCAGCGCTCTTAAGGGCGCAGTGGGGGAGTACCGCGAAGGCGGCGAGGAGGCCCCGGACTTCGTGGACGCCGACGGATTCGCGAACTGTGTGGACTTCACGAAAGAGGAGAACACCGCGAAAGCGGACCGCGGGGTGGATGTGGGGGAGGATGCGGACGAAGCGCGCCGCCGCCTGCCCCCGCCGCCGTGTTGAGGGTTGATGCGCATGGTGGTTTTCTCCGGCAGCCGTTGGGGGATACGGGGGAGTTGATGGCTGACGCTAAGCCGCTACCGCAGGTATGGCACCAGGCTTGCCGCAACTGCGTTCGTGTGGGCCGTCACACTGCTAACGTCATGTCAATTGATGCTCTACGGAGCGGAGTTGACGTCCGTCGAACCGGGTGGCGGAACCTTTCCCCAGCGTCCTACCAGGGACCGTTCAGTACGGACGGGCCTGCGCCAACTTCTCAGCCATTACTTTCACTTGACCATTTCTTGAACGGATCATGTCCCTGACGTGGACAGATCAGCGACAGAGTTTCGCTTTGTGCGGAGGTACCTCACCGGTATCCGGTGAACCCGCTCCGCGGTTCGCGACGCATCTCGACCAAGCGACGCGACGCATTTACGCGACGATCCGTTTCGCTGGGGGTTTCATGAAGCTTGTCCGCTCTAGAACTCGCGCCGGACTGGCGGTGGCGGCAACCCTGCCGCTGGTCGCCGGCGCACTGGCGATGGGCATACCCAACGCCCAGGCCGACACGGCGCACGGGCGCCAGGTGATCGCCAACACCAAGCCGTCCTGGGCCACGTCCAACGCCGACCACGGTACGGCCGCCGCCTCCACCAAGGTCGATCTGCGCGTCTACCTGGCCGGTGACGCCAAGGGCCTCGCCGCCTACGCGCAAGCGGTCTCCGACCCCAGCTCGGCGAGCTACCACAAGTACCTGTCCGCCAAGCAGGCCCAGGCCCGCTTCGGCGCCACCAAGCAGCAGATCGCCGAGGTCACCGCCTGGCTGAAGTCGTCGGGCCTGAAGGTCACCGGCTCCAACCAGCACTACGTGTCGGTCTCCGGCGACCGGACGTCCGTCGAGAAGGCGTTCAACGTCCAGCTGCACAACTACTCGGTGGGCGGCCACGTCTACCACGCGCCGTCCGCCTCGGCCACGGTGCCCGCCTCGCTGAACGGCGCCGTGCTGACCGTCACCGGTCTGAACAACGCCCCGGCCAAGGCCCAGACCGACGCCACCGTCGGCGCCGCCACCAACGGCACGACCCCGGGCGCGTCCACCCCGGGCGACCAGCTGCCGCCGCCCTCCGCGGTGTTCAAGAACGCCGGTCCGTTCTCCACGTACTACGGCTCGAACACCGACAACAAGCTGCCGTCCGCGTTCGGCTCCAAGGCGCCCTACGCGATCAAGGGCTACACCGGCAAGCAGCTGCGTGCCGCCTACGGCGCGGGCAAGTACACCGGCAAGGGCGTGACGGTGGCGATCACCGACGCGTACGCCTCGCCGTACATCGCCCAGGACGCCGCCGAGTACGCCAAGCGCAACGGCGACGCCCCGTACAAGAAGGGCCAGCTGACCCAGGTCCTGCCCGGCAGCTACAACAGCACCGCGCCCAACCAGTGCGGCGCGGCCGGCTGGTACGGCGAGGAGACCCTGGACGTCGAGGCGGTGCACGCGGTGGCCCCGGCCGCCGACATCACCTACGTCGGCGCGGCCTCCTGCAACGACCCGGACCTGCTCGACGCCCTGTCCAAGGTCGTCGACAGCCACCTGGCCGACATCGTCTCCAACTCCTGGAGCGACGTCGAGTCCAACGCCACCCCCGACTCGACGGCCGCCTACGACCAGGTCTTCGAGCAGGGCGCGGTCGAGGGCATCGGCTTCTACTTCTCCTCCGGTGACGACGGCGACTACGTCGCGGCCAGCGGCAAGAAGGACATCGGCGCCCCCTCCGACTCCCCGTGGGCCACCGCGGTCGGCGGCACCTCGCTCGCCGTCGGCAAGGGGAACACGTACGAGTGGGAGACCGGCTGGGGCACCGACAAGTCGGTGCTGTCGGCCGACGGCAAGTCCTGGACCGGCTTCCCCGGCACCTTCAGCTCCGGCGCGGGCGGCGGCACCAGCACCCTCTACAGCCAGCCGTTCTACCAGCGCGGCGTCGTGCCGACCTCGCTCAGCGAGGCCAACGGCACCAAGTCCCCGATGCGCGTCATCCCGGACATCTCCGCGGTCGCCGACCCGACCACCGGCTTCCTGGTCGGCCAGTCGCAGAGCTTCCCGGACAAGTCGATCAAGTACAGCGAGTACCGCATCGGCGGCACCTCGCTGGCCTGCCCGGTGACCGCCGCCGTCCAGGCGCTGGCCCAGCAGGCCCAGGGCGGCGTGCCGATCGGCTTCGCCAACCCGTCGATCTACGAGCGGTACGGCACGCCCGCGTTCCACGACGTGACCGACCACCCGCTGGGTCAGGGCAAGGGCATCGCCGACGTCCGCGTCGACTTCGCCAACAGCATCGACGCCAGCGGCGGCCTGATCACCTCGCTGCGCACCCTCGGCACCGACAGCTCGCTGCACGCCACCGTCGGCTACGACAACGTCACCGGCGTCGGCACCCCGGGTGCGGGCTACGTGAAGTCGTACGTCCCCGGCAAGCACTGAGCACCACCCGCGAAGCGGTACGCCGCACGCCGTGACGGCTCTTCCCGAGCGCCGGGACGGCACGCGGTGAACGTCGCACGGGGCCCGCACCGGACACTCCGGTGCGGGCCCTTGCGCGGCTGGGGTACCCTGTGCCACATGCGTGCCGTACGCCTTCTGCTTACCGGGCCGCGCTGACCCAAGGTATCCAGCACCAGGTCAGTCGCGGCGTCCCCTCCTGCGTGAGGGGATTTTTCGTTTCCGGACGTTTCCGTAGGACCAGACGCGACCGGCCTGCGCCTGTCATGACATCGATGGAGCTTCGAGGGACATGAGCGAGACCACCTCCGCCGCAGAGGCGACCGCCCCCCACCGCTACACCGCTCAGCTGGCCGCGCGCATCGAGGCCGGCTGGCAGGACCGCTGGGAGCGGGAAGGCACCTTCGAGGCGCCCAACCCGGGCGGCGGCGAACTGGGCGGCCCCGAGGACGTCACCTCGCGCCCCAAGAAGTTCATCATGGACATGTTCCCGTACCCCTCGGGCGCGGGGCTGCACGTCGGCCACCCGCTGGGCTACATCGCCACCGACGTCTTCGGCCGCTTCCAGCGCATGACCGGCCACAACGTCCTGCACACCCTGGGCTTCGACGCGTTCGGCCTGCCCGCCGAGCAGTACGCGGTGCAGACCGGCACGCACCCACGGATCACCACCGAGGCCAACATCACCACCATGCGCGCGCAGCTGCGCCGCCTGGGCCTGGCCCACGACAAGCGCCGCTCGATCGCCACGATCGACCCGGAGTACTACAAGTGGACCCAGTGGATCTTCCTGCAGATCTTCAACTCCTGGTACGACCCCGAGGCGCGCAGGGCCCGGCCCATCGCCGAGCTGGTCGAGCAGTTCACCTCCGGCGCCCGGCCCACCCCCGACGGCCGCCCCTGGGAGGCGCTGACCGCCGCCGAGCGCGCCGACGTCCTGGGTGAGTACCGGCTGGCCTACGCCTCCGAGTCGCCGGTCAACTGGTGTCCCGGCCTGGGCACCGTGCTGGCCAACGAGGAGGTCACCGCGGACGGCCGCTCCGAGCGCGGCAACTTCCCGGTCTTCAAGGCCAAGCTGCGCCAGTGGATGATGCGCATCACCGCCTACGCCGACCGGCTGCTGGACGACCTGGACGCGCTGGACTGGCCCGAGGCGATCAAGCTGCAACAGCGCAACTGGATCGGCCGCTCCGAAGGCGCCCGCATCGACTTCCCCGTCCACGTCACCGGTGACGGCGACGCGGCGATCACCGTCTTCACCACCCGCCAGGACACCCTGTTCGGCGCCACCTACATGGTGCTGGCCCCCGAGCACGACCTGGTCGACGCCATCGTCCCCGACGCCTGGCCGGAGGCCACCCACCCGGTGTGGACCGGCGGCCACGCCACGCCCGCGGAGGCCGTCGCCGCCTACCGCAAGCAGGCCGCCGCCAAGTCCGACGTCGAGCGGCAGGCCGAGGCGAAGGAGAAGACCGGCGTCTTCACCGGCGCGTTCGCGGTCAACCCGGTCAGCGGCGAACTGGTGCCGGTCTTCATCGCCGACTACGTGCTGATGGGCTACGGCACCGGCGCGATCATGGCCGTCCCCGCGCACGACTCGCGCGACTTCGCCTTCGCCCGCGCCTTCGAGCTGCCGATGCGCTGCGTCGTCGAGCCGTCCGACGGCCGCGGCCAGGACACCGCCGAGTGGCCCGACGCCTTCGACTCCCACGAGGCGCGCATCGTCAACTCCGCGTCCGGGACGATCTCGCTGGACGGCCTGACCGTTCCCGAGGCCAAGGCCGCCATGACCGCGTGGCTGACCGAACGCGGCATCGGCGAGGGCACCGTCAACTACCGCCTGCGCGACTGGCTGTTCAGCCGCCAGCGCTACTGGGGCGAGCCGTTCCCGGTCGTCTACGACGAGGACGGCGTGGCGCACGCGCTGCCGGAGTCGATGCTGCCGGTGCAGCTGCCCGAGGTCGAGGACTACAGTCCGCGCACCTTCGACCCCGACGACGCCGACACCTCGCCGGAGACCCCGCTGTCGCGCAACGAGGACTGGGTCAACGTCACCCTGGACCTGGGCGACGGCCCCAAGCCGTACCGCCGCGAGACCAACACCATGCCCAACTGGGCCGGTTCCTGCTGGTACGAGCTGCGCTACCTGGACCCGCGCAACACCGAGGAGATGGTCGACCCGGCCGTCGAGGCGTACTGGATGGGCCCGCGCGAAGGCCAGCCGGCGGGTGGCGTCGACCTGTACATCGGCGGCGCCGAGCACGCCGTGCTGCACCTGCTGTACGCGCGCTTCTGGCACAAGGTGCTGCACGACCTGGGCCACGTCTCGTCGTACGAGCCGTTCCACAAGCTGTACAACCAGGGCATGATCCAGGCGTACGTCTACCGTGACGCCCGCGGCTTCCCGGTGCCGGCCGCCGAGGTCGTCGAGCGCGACGGGGAGTACTACTTCGAGGGCGAGCGGGTCCGGCGCGAGCTGGGCAAGATGGGCAAGTCCCTGAAGAACGCGGTCACCCCGGACGAGATCTGCGCGGAGTACGGCGCCGACACGCTGCGGCTGTACGAGATGGCGATGGGCCCGCTGGACGTCTCCCGCCCGTGGGACACCCGCGCGGTCGTCGGCTCGTACCGCTTCCTGCAGCGGCTGTGGCGCAACGTCGTCGACGAGGAGACCGGCGAGGTCACCGTCGTGGACGACGAGCCGTCCGAGGAGACCCTGCGCGCGCTGCACAAGGCGATCGACGGCATCCGCACGGACATGGCGAACCTGCGCTTCAACACCGCGATCGCCAAGGCCACCGAGCTGAACAACCACGTCACCAAGCTGGAGCGGGTGCCGCGCACGGTCGCCGAGGCGATGGTGCTGCTGGTGGCCCCGCTGGCGCCGCACGTCGCCGAGGAGCTGTGGTCCCGGCTGGGCCACACCGGCTCGCTGGCCTACGCGCACTACCCGGTCGCCGACCCGGCGCTGGTCCAGGACGAGACGGTCACCTGCGTCGTGCAGGTCAAGGGCAAGGTCAAGGCCCGTCTGGAGGTGCCGCCCGGCATCGCCGAAGCGGAGCTGGAGGCGCTGGCGCTGGCCGACGAGGCGGTCGTCGCGGCGCTGGACGGCGCGGCCATCCGCAAGGTGATCGTCCGGGCGCCGAAGCTGGTGAACATCGTCCCGGCGTGAGGATCTTCCCGTGATCCCTTAGGGGGTCGCTGGGGGCCGGCTGCGGGTCCGTACGGAACCCGCGGCCGGCCCTTTGCGTTTACGGTGAAGGGGCGGGTCCCGGCCGTCGGGCCGTCGTGGTCGCCGCACGCGGTCCGCCGGGGCCGTGCCCACCGAACGCCTTCAGCCGCCAGGGGAGCGCCCATGGAAGCCGTCCTCATCGTGATCGTGCTGTTCCTCCTCACGCTCTTCGCGCTCGGGGTGGTCGCCACGGTCAAGACCGTGCGCGCGGTACGTCGCGGGGTCGAGCGCACCGGGGCCCAGGCGCGCCGCGTGGTCACCGAGACGACCCTGCGGGCCAAGCGCGCCCAGCCGGGCGCCTTCGGCGAGCTGGCCTCGATGCGGCTGAGCCTGCGGCAGTCGATCATCGGCACCCGGGAGGCGCTGGAGGGCTCCGTCGCGGACGACCCGTCGCTGAAGGAGGCGCTGGGCCTGCTGGAGCGGCTGCGCGAGCACGCCCACGCGCTCGATGACGAGCTGCGGGCGCTGGAACGCGAACCGGACCGCGCCCGGGTCGGCGCCCGGCTGCCCGAGCTGCGTGAGCGCACCGAACGGGTCACGCACTCCGCCGACTCGCTGCGCTGGGCGGCGCAGGACCGCGCCCGGCAGTTCGCGGACGACGAACTCGCGGCGCTGGGCCGTCAGATCGAGCTGGAGGCGGGCGCCCTGCGGCACTGGGTCCCGGCGGAGGGAACGCGCGCGCTGAACGCGGAGGGGCCGGACGCGCGGCGCTGAGCGCTCGGAAGCCGGGCGTGGAGGAGCGGCGGGGGGCGGGCGTGAGGGGCGGAGGCTTTCGGGGTCGGCGCCGTGATGCCGCGCCGCGATCGGGGTGGCCGTCGGGGCCGCCCGGGCGGAGCGGACCGGTCCGTTCGCGGGCGGGTACTACTGTCGGCCTCGGCCGTAGGCCGGTAATCTCGCGGCCATGTCCGCCCATGTCGCGATCGTGACCGATTCCACGGCCTATCTGCCGCAGGAGGCGCTGACCCACCACCGCATCGCGGTCGTCCCGCTCACCGTGATCATCGGCGACGAGGCGCTGGAGGAGGGCACCGAGGTCTCGGCGCGTTCGGTCGCCACCGCGTTGCAGCGCAGGAAGCCGGTCAGCACCTCCCGCCCGAACCCGGAGGAGTTCGCCGCCGCCTACCGCGCGGCCGCCGCGACCGGGGCGGGAGCGATCGTGTCGCTGCACCTGTCCGCCGAGTTCTCCGGCACGTACGACGCGGCGTGCGCGGCCGCGGCCGGGGCCGAAGTCCCGGTGCGCGTGGTGGACACCGGGATGGTGGCGATGGCACTGGGCTTTCCCGTGCTGGCCGCCGCCGAGGCGGCGCAGGCGGGCGCGACGGTGGACGAGGTGGTGCGTGCCGCCGAACGGCGGGCGGCGGACACCTCCGCGTACTTCTACGTCGACACCCTCGACTACCTGCGCCGGGGCGGCCGGATCGGGGCGGCGCAGGCGCTGCTCGGTTCGGCGCTCGCGGTCAAGCCGCTCCTCCAACTCGCCGACGGGCGGATCCAGTTGCTGGAGAAGGTGCGCACCGCGTCGCGGGCCGTCGCGCGGCTGGAGGAGATCGTGGCCGAACGGGCGGGCGTCAGCGGTCCGGGCGACGCGGCCAAGGTGGACATCGCCGTCCATCACCTCGCCGCGCCGGAACGCGCCGGGGCCCTGGCGGACCGGCTGCGTGACCGGGTCCAGGGGCTGGGCGAGCTGCACGTCAGCGAGGTCGGCGCGGTGATCGGCGCGCACACGGGTCCGGGGTTGCTGGGGGCGGTCGTGTCGCGACGGTGAGGGCCGTCTGCCGTAAGGCTTCCCGGGTCCCCTCCTAAGGCTCGCCGGGTTCCCTCCGTAAGGCTCCCCGGGTTCCCTCGCGAGGGTGACGGAGTTGTCCACAACTCCCGCCTCGTCCACGGAAATCCACCGCCCGGACCGGGGTCGCGCGAACGCGCCTACGGTCAGTGTCCATGGGAACGCAATGGGCTACCGGCCTGGGGCTGGGGCAGGCCGGGGATCACACGGGACATTTCGCCGGAGCGGGACGAGGGGAGAGTGCGGGGTGGAGTGAGCACGGGGGGCGGAGCGAGCAGGCGGGACGGAGCGAGCGGGCGGGACGGGGGCAGAGTGCGGGGTGGAGTGAGCTCGCGGGGCGGGCTGACGGCGGCGCGCGGCGGGCGGAGGCGCTGTTCGGGCCGCCGGTAGGCGTACGGGGGCGGCGGGTCGCGGAGCGCGGTGAGGGCGCGGAGTGGACGGACCCGGGCAGTGGCTCGGTCGGCGGTGGCGTCGTCGGCGGTGGTGGTGTCGGAATCGGCGGTGGCGTCGGAACCGGCTCCGGAGGGGCGGCGGGCGCGCGGTGGCGAGTGAGGTGGCGCGAGGCCGTGTACGAACGGCTGCCGGTGTGGCTCCAGTTGAGATGCGGCATGGAACCGCGCACGGTCGCCGCCCTGGCCGGGGTGCTGGTGATCGCGGTCGCCTTCGGCGTGCACCACTTCTGGGCCGGCCGCCCGCGCGCGATCGCGGTGCCGCCCGTCACCCGGGCGGCCATGTCCACCGAGGACGCCACGTCCAGGCCGTCCGGTGGACCGCCCGACGTCGCGCGTGCCGCGACGCCGAGCGCCTCGGCGAGCGGTGCCGTGCTGGTCGTGGACGTCAGCGGCAAGGTCCGCAGGCCCGGCGTCCTGCGGCTGCCGCCCGGCTCCCGGGTGCTGGACGCGCTCACCGCCGCGGGAGGAGCGCTGCCCGGAGTCGACACCGGCACCGTCAACCTGGCCCGCCCGCTGGTGGACGGTGAGCAGATCGTGGTCGGCGGACCGCAGGCGGCGGCGCCCTCGGGCGGGGGGCAGCCAGGCGCGGCAGCCGGCGCCGCGGCTGCGGGGGCGCCGGGTGCCCCCGGCGGGCCGGTCAGCCTGGGCAGTGCGACGGAAGCGCAGCTGGACGCGCTCCCCGGCGTCGGTCCGGTGCTGGCGCAGCGCATCATCGACTACCGCAACCAGCACGGCGGCTTCACCTCCGTCAACCAGTTGCGCCAGGTGACCGGGGTCGGCGAACGCCGCTTCCAGGAACTCCAGCCGCTGGTAAGGCCATGAGCACCGCGACGCGGCCCCGCGCGCCCGAGCCCGGTCGCCGGCCGCCGGGAGACGTGGGGCGCGGTGGTCACCCGGAGGCGAACGAACACGGCCCACACGCGACGGGCGAGCCCCATGACGCTCGGCCCGAGGCCCCGGCCGACCTGCGGCTGGTCGCGCCCGCGCTGGCCACCTGGCTCGCGGCAGCCGTGGCACTGACCGCCCCGGCCGGTGCGGTGGCACTGGCGACGGCGGGCTGCGTGACGGCCGGCCTGGTGCTGTGCCTCCTGCGGGTGCGCGGCGGGCGAGCCGGTCGGTCGGGGGCCGCGGTGCCGGGCCGGTTCGCTGCGGGGGCCCGCGGGGGAGTGTGCGGGCTCGTGGCGGCCACCCTGCTGTGCGCGGGCGCGGCGGCGGGGGTGGCCGGGCTGGACGCGGCCGGGTCGCGGCGCGGCCCGCTGCCGGCCCTGGCCGCTCGACACGGCCGTGCCACCGTGGAGTTGACACTCACCGGAGATCCACGGCGGGGGCGTCCGAGGGTCCTGGGGACGAGTCAGGCGCCGCCCTCGGTCGTCGTCGAGGCGGAGGTGGACCGAGTCACCGAGGACGGCCGGACCACCGCCGTGCGCACCCCGGTGCTGCTTGTCGTCGACTCCGGTCCGAGCACGGACCGGTGGCTGCGCCTGCTGCCCTCCACCCGTCTCACGTCGGCTGTGCGCGTGGCCCCGGTGACCGAGCCGGGTGACCGGACGGCCGCCGTGCTGCGCGCGACAGGGCCGCCGAAGGTGACCCGGCCGCCGACGGCCGTCCAGCGCGTCGCGGGAGCCCTGCGCGCGGACCTGAGGACCGCCACCGACCAACTGCCGCAGGACGCAAGGGCGTTGCTGCCCGGCCTGGTGGTCGGCGACACCTCGCGGGTGACCCCCGAGCTCCAGGATGCGTTCGAGGCCACCGATCTGGCGCACATCCTGGCGGTGAGCGGTTCCAACCTGACGATCCTGCTGGCCCTGCTGATCGGTCCGCCCGCGCTCGCCACCCGGGCCGAGCGCAAGGGCGTCGCCGCCCGGCTCGGGCTGCCGCTGCGGGCGACGGCGGTGCTGGGCGGGCTGCTGACCGTGGGGTTCGTGGTGCTGTGCCGCCCCGAACCCAGTGTGCTCAGAGCCGCCGCCTGCGGCCTGATCACCCTGCTGGCGATCGGCACGGGACGCCGCAGGGCGCTGCTGCCCGCGCTGGCGGCGGCGGTGACCGCCCTCGTCCTGTACGACCCGTGGCTGGCCCGCTCCTACGGTTTCGCGCTGTCGGCGCTGGCCACCGCCGCGTTGCTGGTGGTGGCGCCGGGATGGCGGGAGGCGCTGGTCCGGCGCCGGGTGCCGCACCATCTGGCGGAGGCGCTGGCGGCGGCAGCGGCGGCACAGGTGTGCTGCGCCCCGCTGGTCGTCGTGATCGCCGCGCACGTCAGCCTGGTGGCGATCCCGTGCAACCTGCTGGCGGAGCTGGCCGTGGCGCCGGCCACGGTGCTCGGTTTCGGTGCGCTGGCCGCCGCACCGCTGTCGATGGGGGCGGCCAAGGCGCTGGCGTGGCTGGCGGGCTGGCCCGCGGGGTGGGTGGCCGCGGTGGCGCGCCGGGGGGCGGAGCTGCCCGGCGCGGGCGTGGACTGGCCCGGTGGCTGGGTGGGCGGGCTGTCGCTGGCGGCGGTCACCTGCGCGGTGCTCCCCCTGGCCCGCGGCGCCTTGCGGCGTCCGTGGGCGTGCGGGGCACTCGTGGTGCTGCTGGTGGTCGCCGTGGCGCGTCCGGCGCCGCTCACCCGGCTGACCACCGGCTGGCCGCCGCGGGACTGGAGACTGGCCGCCTGCGACGTCGGGCAGGGCGACGCGCTGGTGCTCAACGCGGGCGCCGGTTCCGCGGTCGTGGTGGACGCGGGCCCCGACCCCGCGGCGGTCGGCGGATGCCTGCGCGACCTGGGCGTCGACGCGATCCCGTTGCTCGTGCTGACGCACTATCACGCCGATCACGTCTCCGGGCTGCCCGGTGTGCTGAGCGGCCGCCGGGTCGGCGCCATCGAGACCACCGGCCTCGAACTCCCCGCCCGGGAGGCGGCGTTCGTACGACGGCTGGCGGGCGCGGCGCACGTTCCGTTGCTGCGGGCGGTCGCGGGGGAGCGGCGCCGGATCGGGGACCTGTCGTGGCAGGTGCTGTGGCCGCCGGCGTCGGTCGACGAACTGCCGGGGGACGACCCCAACGACGCCAGCGTCGCCATGCTGGTCAGGGCGGGCGGCCTAACCGTCATACTGCTGGGCGACCTGGAGCCCGACGCGCAGCGGGAGCTGCTGGCCCGCGACCCCGGCCTGCCCGAGGTGGACGTACTGAAAGTCGCCCACCACGGCTCGGCCTACCAGGACCCCGACCTGCTGCGCAGACTCCGCCCCCGCCTGGCGCTGATCTCGGTGGGCGCGGGCAACACCTACGGGCACCCGGCGCCCCGCACGGTCACCGCCCTGAGAGCCGAGGGCGCCGTGGTCCTGCGCACCGACACCGACGGCCCGATCGCGGTGACCGGCGACCGGCCCGAGGACCTGAGGGTGATCACGGAGGGGAGGAACGCGTGACGCTCACAACAACCTCGCGGCGCACCGCCCGCGCCCCCCGGGTCCCTCCGCCGCACCGCCGCCGGTCGCTCCGGAACCCGGGGCAGGCGGTGCGGCGGGTCATTCCTCCTCGTGCCAGCCGTCGTACTCGCAGGCCAGCGCGTCCAGGTCGGCGTGGGTCAGCGCGGATGCCGGGTCCTCGATGACGACCAGCCACTGGGCGTCCTCGGCGTCGTCATCGCCCGCCAGGGCCTCACGGACGACCTGGGGGTCGTCCTCCAGGTCGAACCGTTCCGCGGCGGCCTCGGCCGCGTCTCTCGCGGCGTCCCGGTCCGGCAGTACCAACAGATGTCTCACAGCGTTCACCTGCACATTCTGCGATACGCCTCCGGTGGACCGGCAGCCGGTCCCGGTCCCGGTCCCGGTTGTCAGTGCTCCGTGGGATGCTGGAGCGCGATGGCGAAGAAGACTGCGACCGACGACCTGCTGGCCCCCGTCACCCTGGCGGTGGGGCAGGAAGACCTGCTGCTCGACCGCGCCGTGGCCGAGGTGGTGGCCGCCGCGCGCGCCGCCGACGCGGACACCGACGTGCGCGACCTCGCGCCCGAGGCCCTCCAGCCCGGCACGCTGGCCGAGTTGGTGAGCCCCTCGCTCTTCGCCGAGCGCAAGGTCATCGTCGTGCGCAACGCCCAGGACCTGTCGGCGGACACCATCAAGGACGTCAAGGCGTACCTGGACGCCCCCGCCGAGGAGATCACCCTCGTCCTGCTGCACGCGGGCGGCGCCAAGGGCAAGGGCCTGCTGGACGCCGCCCGCAAGGCCGGGGCGCGCGAGGTGGCCTGCCCGAAGATGACCAAGCCCGCGGACCGACTCGCCTTCGTGCGAGCGGAGTTCCGCACCGCGGGCCGTTCCGCCACCCCGGAGGCGTGCCAGTCGCTGGTCGACGCGATCGGCAGCGACCTGCGCGAACTCGCCTCCGCCTGCTCCCAGCTCGCCGCCGACGTCGACGGCACGATCGACGACGCCGTGGTCGCCCGCTACTACACCGGCCGCGCCGAGGCCACCGGCTTCGAGGTGGCCGACCTCGCGGTCACCGGCCGGGCCGTCGATGCGCTGGAGCGGTTGCGCTGGGCGCTCGCGGTGGGCCAGCCGCTGCCGGGGATCACGTTCGCGCTGGCGTCCGGGGTCCGTGCCATCGGCAAGCTCGCCACCGCCCCGCGCGGCGCCCGCCCCGCCGACCTCGCCCGGGAGCTGGGCATGCCGCCGTGGAAGATCGACCGCGTGCGCCAGCAGATGCGCGGGTGGACCGGGGACGGCGTGGCCGCCGCGTTGCGCGCGGTCGCCGAAGCCGACGCCGCGGTCAAGGGCGCCGCCGCGGATCCCGCGTACGCGCTGGAGAAGGCGGTCGTCACGATCGCCCGCGCGGCTCGCTCGCGCAGTTGATCAACCATTGATCAACAGTTGATGGTTGATCAATGGTTGACGAGCGACTGCCGCCCGACGTCCCTGGGAGCCCCACGGCTGACGCCTGCCCGCCGACCTTGCCCGCCGTGCGCCCCGCCGACTTGCCCGCCGGCCGTGCGCCCCGCCGACGCCACCCCCGCCGCCGTCCCCCGCCACTGACGCCGTTCCGCCCGCCCCCGTAGTCCGCCCGCTCCTCAACCGCCCGCCCGCGCCCCCCGGAAAAACCCCGCTCCCCAACCGCCCGCCCCCGCCCCCACCCCCCGAAAAAACGCCGAAGGCCCTCCCTCCCGTCGGGGAATGACGGGGGAAGGACCTTCGGTGTACATCCGGTGCGCCGCACCCGCGTGGCGAACGCAGGCCGCGTGCGGCGCGAGACCGGGCGGCGGAGCCGCCCGAGGTGGTGCCGGGCCGGAGCGGTTGAGAGGGTCCGCTGAATCCGTACCGGCGGGGTGGTCCCGGACGTCGCTTCGCGCGGAAACCCGCGGTGGAAGTCGTCCCGGGACAGGGCTTCAGGAGCCGGAGCGAGCCCTCGACGGGACCCGGTCCGTGCCCGGATCACACACGATCGGGCCGATCGAACAGAGAGAGATCAATCAAGCAGCGCGATCGAGCAGATCGAGGCGGTCGAGCAAGATGAAGCGGGAGGATCAAGCCTGGACGGAGGCGACCGACTTGGCCAGGGCCGACTTCTTGTTGGCGGCCTGGTTGCTGTGGATGACGCCCTTGCTGACGGCCTTGTCCAGCTTGCGCGAAGCGGCGCGCGCGGCCTCGGCGGCCTTGGCGGCGTCGCCGGACTCGACGGCCTCGCGGGTGCGGCGGATGGCGGTCTTCAGCTCGGACTTGACGGCCTTGTTGCGCTGCCGGGCCTTCTCGTTGGTCTTGATCCGCTTGATCTGGGACTTGATGTTCGCCACGTAGAGCCTCTGGTAGATCGATGGTTTCGTGAGGAGCGCCCCGCGCGGAAGACGGCACGAGGCACAGTGGTCCAGGCTACCAGCAGGCCCTCAGCGCGCCCAAACCGGTCACCCGCCCGCCCGGCGCCCCGCTCGCCCCCGCGGTCATGGGACTATGGAGGCTACGTATCGATCCGACCACAGGCGACAGGCGCCCCACCAAGGCGCCTAGAGAAACAGGACCCTGCGTGCCCGCGACCCCTTCCCACGTGCCGGAGCCGAGCCGTACCGACCCGGCGCTGATCCGCAACTTCTGCATCATCGCGCACATCGACCACGGCAAGTCCACGCTCGCCGACCGGATGCTCCAGCTGACCGGTGTGGTCGAGCAGCGGCAGATGCGCGCTCAGTACCTGGACCGCATGGACATCGAGCGTGAGCGCGGCATCACGATCAAGTCGCAGGCGGTCCGGCTGCCCTGGGCGCCGACCACCGGTGACGGCCAGGGCACCACGCACGTCCTCAACATGATCGACACCCCGGGCCACGTGGACTTCACCTACGAGGTCTCCCGTTCGCTGGCCGCCTGCGAGGGCACGATCCTGCTGGTGGACGCCGCCCAGGGCATCGAGGCGCAGACCCTCGCCAACCTGTACCTGGCGCTGGAGAACGATCTGACGATCATCCCGGTGCTCAACAAGATCGACCTGCCGGCCGCGCAGCCCGAGAAGTACGCCGCCGAGCTGGCGCACATCATCGGCTGCGACACCTCCGACGTGCTCAAGGTGAGCGCCAAGACCGGCGACGGCGTCGCCGAGCTGCTGGACGAGGTCGTCCGGCAGGTCCCGGCCCCGGTCGGCGACGCGAACGCCCCCGCCCGCGCGATGATCTTCGACTCGGTCTACGACTCGTACCGCGGCGTCGTCACCTACGTGAAGGTGGTCGACGGCCAGCTCTCCCGGCGCGAGCGCATCCAGATGATGTCCACCGGCGCCGCCCACGAGCTGCTGGAGATCGGCGTCTCCGCGCCGGAGATGGCCGCCTCCGACGGCCTCGGCGTCGGCGAGGTGGGCTACCTGATCACCGGCGTCAAGGACGTGCGCCAGTCGAAGGTCGGCGACACCGTCACCCAACTGCACAAGGGCGCCACCGTGCCGCTGGGCGGTTACAAGGACCCCAAGCCGATGGTGTTCTCCGGCCTGTACCCGCTGGACGGCTCGGACTACCCGGAGCTGCGCGACGCCCTCGACAAGCTCCAGCTCAACGACGCCGCCCTGGTCTACGAGCCGGAGACCTCCGCCGCGCTCGGCTTCGGCTTCCGCGTCGGCTTCCTCGGTCTGCTCCACCTCGACGTGATCCGCGAGCGGCTGGAGCGCGAGTTCGGCCTCGACCTGATCGCGACCGCGCCCAACGTGGTCTACCGCGTGATCATGGAGGACGGTTCCGAGCACACCGTCACCAACCCCAGCGAGTTCCCGGTCGGCAAGATCAACGAGGTCTTCGAGCCCGTGGTGCGCGCCACCGTGCTGGCTCCCAGCGAGTTCGTCGGCGCGATCATGGAGCTGTGCCAGAGCCGCCGCGGCGCGCTGCTGGGCATGGACTACCTGTCCGAGGACCGCGTCGAACTGCGCTACACGCTGCCGCTCGCCGAGATCGTCTTCGACTTCTTCGACCAGCTGAAGTCCA
Source organism: Streptomyces sp. ICBB 8177 (assembly GCF_003144095.1). GTDB lineage: Bacteria > Actinomycetota > Actinomycetes > Streptomycetales > Streptomycetaceae > Streptantibioticus_D. The sequence goes on from NZ_NSKH01000018.1 coordinate 999,555, forward strand.
AGACCCGCGGCTACGCCTCGCTGGACTACGAGCCGACCGGCGAGCAGACCTCCGAGCTGGTCAAGGTCGACATCCTGCTGCACGGCGACAAGGTCGACGCGTTCTCCGCGATCCTGCACAAGGACAAGGCGTACGCGTACGGCGTGCGCATGGCGGGGAAGCTGCGCGAGCTGATCCCGCGCCAGCAGTTCGAGGTGCCCATCCAGGCCGCCATCGGCAGCCGCGTCATCGCCCGTGAGACGGTCCGCGCGATCCGCAAGGACGTGCTGGCCAAGTGCTACGGCGGCGACATCTCCCGCAAGCGCAAGCTGCTGGAGAAGCAGAAGGAGGGCAAGAAGCGGATGAAGATGGTCGGCAACGTCGAGGTCCCGCAGGAGGCGTTCATCGCCGCGCTCTCCACGGACGACGGCGACACGGCGAAGGCCAAGAAGTAGCCCCTTCGCAGGGCCCCCGGTACCCACGTAGGGACGCGGAGACGACGGCCACCACGTAGGGGCACAGCGAAGACGGCCACCATCAGGGGCGCGGGGAACTGCGCGACCAGCCACAGCGGATCCGAGGCCCGGGGGACGGCGTTCGCCCGTCGTTCGTCGGCCGCAGGCCGGTGGTCGGCTGAGCGCGCAGTTCCCCGCGTCCCTTTCGGGCGCCCTGCGGGCGCACCCCTTTCGGGTGCACCGCGTTCGGGCGGCGCGCCGCGTTCAGGGGCGCCGCAGGCCGTAACGGGCGCGAGCCCGAACCGTTACGCACGGTGGCAGCGGCGCGACGGGCGCGGCGCCAGAAGGGATCCGCGGTATGACTGACTCCTCGATGGCCAGGCGGGCGCTGTTCGTCGCGACGGGCTCGGCGCTGGCGCTGGGCGCGGCGGTGTCGGCGGCATCGCCCGCGCTCGCCGACGACTTCGACGGCGGCCACCTCAGCGTCAACCAGGGCGCGGAGTGCGCGCTGCGCGATGTCGGCGACGTCGGCCGCAACGTGGTGGCCACCGGGGCGCTGCCGAAGGTCTTCAACAACGTCGGCAACGGCACCGGGCGGGTGGACGGCGTCAAGGAGTTGTGCCACGCGGTCCAGCAGACCCCGCGTCCCACCCACGTCGCCCCCGCGCACGCCGGCGCCCACCACGGCGCGGTCCCGCAGGGTGGCCAGGTCCGGTCCCACCAGGCCACCGGCCTCCTCGGCGGCCTGCCCATCGGCCACCGCTGACACCACCGGGCCTCGCGTCCGCCACCGCCGCCGGGCCTCGCCGGGCCCAGCCGGACCTCCCCGTGGACGCCCGGCGGCGTGCGGAAACGCTTCCGTTAGGCCCCGGCGGCGCATGGGGGGCGAAGTATGTACATGGCACTCACCTCGCTCGTCACGGTTTGAACAACCGCACTCCGACGGGCGTTCAGGCCTTACATGCCGCGAGATCGGCGTCTACCCTGATGGCTGCCTAAAGGTTACTGGCGAGTCACTAGCAATGAGCGGGCCCCGGAGGTTTTCGTGACGCAGACACAGCCAATGATCGAGAACCGGCCGCCCTCCGTGGCCCACCTCTTCCTCCAGAGGGTCGAGGCCACCCCCGATCACGAGGCGTACCGGTACCCGGTGCCCGCGCAGGGCGGCGGTCCCGATCAGTGGCGGTCACTGAACTGGAGCCAGGCCGCGCAGCGCGTCGACGCCATCGCCGCGGGCCTGATGGACCTGGGCGTACGGCCGGAGGAGCGCGTCGCGATCGCCTGCGGCACCCGCGTGGAGTGGCTGCTGACCGACCTCGGCATCCTGTGCGCCGGCGCGGCCACGACCACCATCTACCCCAGCACCAACGCCGACGAGTCGGGCTTCATCCTCGCCGACTCCGGCAGCCGGGTGCTGTTCGCGGAGGACGCCGGGCAGCTGGCCAAGGCCCGTGAGCGCCGTGCCGAGCTGCCCGAGCTGGCACACGTCGTGGTGATCGACGCCTCCGCGGTGCCCGAGGGCACGGCCGACGACGGCTGGGTGCTGACGCTGGAGGAACTGGAGCGGCGCGGCGCCACGTACCTGGAGACGCACCCGCAGGCCATCAAGGAGACGGTGGCGGGAATCACCGCCGACCAGCTGGCCACCCTCATCTACACCTCCGGCACCACCGGCCGGCCCAAGGGCGTGCGGCTGCCGCACGACTGCTGGTCGTACATGGCCAAGGCGATCGCCTCCACCGGCCTGCTCGGCCCGGAGGACGTGCAGTACCTGTGGCTGCCGCTCGCGCACGTCTTCGGCAAGGTGCTCACCGCGGGCCAGATCGAGATCGGCCACATCACCGCGGTCGACGGCCGGGTCGACAAGATCATCGAGAACCTGCCGGTCGTCCAGCCCACCTACATGGCCGCCGTGCCCCGCATCTTCGAGAAGGTCTACAACGGGGTGGCCGCCAAGGCCCGCGAGGGCGGCGCGGCCAAGTACCGGATCTTCCAGTGGGCCGCCGGGATCGCCCGGGAGTACGCCAAGGTCTCCCAGGAGAACCGCAGGGCGACCGGCAACCCCTCGGTCCCGCTCGGCCTGTCGGTCAAGCACGCGGTCGCCGACAAGCTGGTGTACGCAAAGATCCGCGAGGCGTTCGGCGGGCGGCTGCGGGCCTGCGTGTCCGGCTCCGCCGCGCTCGCGCCGGAGATCGGCTACTTCTTCTCCGGCGCCGGCATCCACATCCTGGAGGGCTACGGACTGACCGAGTCCTCCGCCGCCAGCTTCGTCAACCCGGGCGAGGCGTACCGCACCGGCACGGTGGGCAAGCCGCTGCCCGGCACCGAGGTGCGCATCGCGGAGGACGGCGAGATCCTGCTGCGCGGCCCGGGCATCATGCAGGGCTACCACGGTCTGCCGGAGAAGACCGAGGAGGTGCTGGAGCCGGACGGCTGGTTCCACACCGGGGACATCGGCGAGCTGTCGGAGGACGGCTTCCTGCGCATCACCGACCGCAAGAAGGACCTGATCAAGACCTCGGGCGGCAAGTACATCTCGCCCGCCGAGGTCGAGGGCCAGTTCAAGGCGGTCTGCCCGTTCGTCAGCAACGTCCTGGTCATCGGCGCCAACCGCAACTTCTGCACGGCGCTGATCGCGCTCGACGAGCCGACGATCATGACCTGGGCCAAGGAGCACGGCCAGGAGGGCAAGCCGTACGCGGAGGTCGTCGCGAGCGAGGGCGCGCGCGAGCTGATGCAGGGCTACGTGGACCGCGTCAACGCCGACCTCCAGCGCTGGCAGACGATCAAGAAGTTCCGCCTGCTGCCGAGGGACCTCACGGTCGAGCACGGCGAGCTGACCCCGAGCCTGAAGCTGAAGCGGCCGGTGGTGGAGCGGGAGTTCCAGCCCCTGATCGACGAGATGTACGAGGGCGCGCGCGAGGCGTAGCCCCGCGGCGCGCGGGACCGGGGCCGCCCGCCCCGGTCCCGCCCTGGCCCCGCTCCGCCCCGGGGCCGGCCGCAACGGCGCGCGGATGCCGGACAATGGACGCATGCCCTCCGCTCTTCCCGACGGCGAAGCCGTTCCCGCCGACGGCTCGCTGCCGCCGTCCGCGCTGGACGGTTCCGCCTCCCGTCCGCTCGGCTTCTACCTGCATGTTCCGTACTGCGCAACGCGTTGCGGATACTGCGACTTCAACACCTACACCGCCACCGAGCTGCGCGGCTCCGGAGGGGTCCTCGCCTCGCGGGAGAACTACGCCGACACCCTGATCGACGAGATCCGGCTCGCCCGCAAGGTCCTCGGTGACGACCCGCGTCCGGTCGAGACGGTCTTCGTGGGTGGCGGCACGCCCACCCTGCTGCCCGCTCAGGACCTGGGCCGGATGCTGGCCGCGATCCGGGAGGAGTTCGGGCTCGCGGAGGGCGCCGAGGTCACCACGGAGGCCAACCCCGAGTCCGTCGACCCCGGCTACCTGGAGTGGCTGCGGGACGGCGGCTTCAACCGGATCTCGTTCGGCATGCAGAGCGCCCGGCAGCACGTGCTGAAGGTGCTGGACCGCACCCACACCCCGGGCCGCCCCGAGGCCTGCGTCGGCGAGGCGCGGGCGGCCGGGTTCGCGCACGTCAACCTGGACCTGATCTACGGCACCCCGGGGGAGTCCGACGACGACTGGCGGGCGTCGCTGGACGCCGCGATCGCCGCCGGGCCCGACCACGTCTCCGCGTACGCGCTCATCGTCGAGGAGGGCACCCAGCTGGCCCGCCGCATCCGCCGCGGCGAGATCCCGCCCACCGACGACGACGTGCACGCCGACCGCTACCTGATGGCGGAGGAAGCGCTGTCGGGGGCGGGCTTCGGCTGGTACGAGGTGTCGAACTGGGCGACGACGCGGGCCGGGCGCTGCCGCCACAACGAGCTGTACTGGCGCGGCGCGGACTGGTGGGGCGCGGGCCCGGGGGCGCACAGCCACGTCGGCGGCGTGCGCTGGTGGAACGTCAAGCACCCCGGCGCGTACGCGGCGGCGCTCGCGGAGGGCCGGTCCCCCGGAGCGGGCCGCGAACTGCTGTCGGACGAGGACCGCAGGGTCGAGCGCGTCCTGCTGGAACTGCGCCTGTCCGATGGCTGCCCGCTCACCCTCCTCCACGAGCCCGGCGCCCGCGCCGCGGCCCGAGCGGTAGCCGACGGCCTGCTGTCCCCGGCCCCCTACGCCCAGGGCCGAGCCGTCCTGACCCTGAAGGGCCGCCTCCTCGCGGACGCGGTGGTCAGAGATCTCGTGGACTGATCCGCCTACCCCGTGACGAAGTCGATCAACTCCTCCACCCGGCCCAGGAGTTCGGGCTGGAGGTCCTTGTAGGAGTTGACGTTCGACAGGATGCGGCGCCAGGCGGCGGGGGTGTCGAGGGGCCAGCCGAGGGCAGCGCACACGCCCGTCTTCCAGTCCTGGCCGCGCGGGACCCTCGGCCACTCGGGGATGCCGACGGAGGACGGCTTCACCGCCTCCCAGATGTCGATGTACGGGTGGCCCACGACCAGCACGTCGTCGCCGGTCACCTGGGCGGCGATGCGGGACTCCTTGCTGCCGGGCACCAGGTGGTCGACCAGGACGCCGAGGCGGGCGTCCGGCGCGGGGGAGAATTCGGCGACGATCGCGGGCAGGTCGTCCACCCCCTCCAGGTACTCCACGACCACGCCCTCGATCCGCAGGTCGTCGCCCCAGACGCGTTCGACCAGCTCGGCGTCGTGCCGCCCCTCGACGTAGACCCGCCCGGCGCGGGCCACCCGGGCCCGGGCGCCCTGGACGGCGATCGATCCGGACGCGGTCAGCCTCGGGCCGCGCGGCGCGGACGCGGCCGCCGGGCGCACCAGCGTGACGGTCTTGCCGTCCAGCAGGAAGCCGCGCGGTTCCAGCGGGAAGACCCGCAGCTTGCCGAAGCGGTCCTCCAGCGTCACGGTGCCCGCCTCGCAGGCCGTCACCGCGCCGCAGAAGCCGGTGGCGACCTCCTCCACGACCAGGTCGCGTTCGGCCGCCACCTCGGGCGCGGGCGCGGTCCGCTTCCACGGCGGGGTCAGGTCGGGTCCGTAACTCCTGCTGCGCATGGGCCAGATGCTACCTACGCCACGCCGAACCGCCGGGCCAGCACGTCGCGTTGCTCGCGGACGAAGCGGGCGTCCACGCAAGAGCCGTGCCCCGGCACGTAGACCGCCGTCTCGCCGCCGAGCTCCAGCAGCCGGTCCAGCGCGCCCGGCCAGGCGTCCGGCACGGCGTCCGGGCCCGCCTGCGGGTCGCCGGACTCCTCGACCAGGTCGCCGCAGAAGACCACCGTGGGGGTCCCGGGGACCACCACGGCCAGGTCGTGCCCGGTGTGGCCGGGGCCGACGGTGACCAGCCGCACCTCACGGCCGCCCAGGTCCAGGTCGTGCCGCCCGTCCACCAGCACGTGCGGGCGGACCAGCGCCGCGACCGCCTCGGCCGCCTCGCCGGGGTCCACGCCCAGCCGTACGGCGGTCTCCCGCAGGTCGTCGCGCTCCCGCTCCAGCACGCCGTCCAGCGCCCTGTCCGCGTACACCCGCACGTGCGGGCGGAAGGCCGCCGTGCCCAGCACGTGGTCGAAGTGGGCGTGGGTGAGGACGACGCCGGTGGCCTCGCGGCCGGTCAGCTCCCGCACCTGGCGGCTCAGCAGTTCGCCCTCGCGCACCGTGGAGCCGGTGTCGACCACCAGCACGCCGTCCGTGCCGACCACCACCCCGATCGTCACGTCGAGGAACGGCAGCCGCCGCCGGGCCACACCGGGCGCCAGCCGCTCCCATCCGTCGGGGCCGCCGCCCGGACCCCCCGGGACCCCGGACCCTCCCTGGTCTTCCCAACTGTTGTCCACAGGCACGACGCTATCCGCAGGCACCCCGCCACGCGCGCGGTACCGTGGCTGCGCGGACGGGGGAGAGCCGCCCTTGCCGGGGTCTTGCCACCGCGCCGTACACTGGCTCCGGAGAACCTGGCACTCGGAACCGGTGAGTGCCAGCAGCCGGACCCTACGGCTCGCCAGACACTTACGGCTTGGAGGTGCGCGCGAATGCTGAGTGAACGCAGGCTCGAAGTGCTGCGCGCCATCGTCCAGGACTACGTGGGCACCGAGGAGCCGGTCGGCTCCAAGGCGCTCACCGAACGGCACCGGCTCGGCGTCTCACCCGCGACGATCCGCAACGACATGGCGGTGCTGGAGGAGGAGGGCTTCATCCACCAGCCGCACACCAGCGCGGGCCGCATCCCGACCGACAAGGGCTACCGGCTCTTCGTCGACCGGCTCGCGGGCGTCAAGCCGCTGACCTCCGCCGAGCGCCGCGCGATCCAGAACTTCCTGGACGGCGCCGTCGACCTGGACGACGTGGTCGCGCGCACCGTGCGACTGCTGGCGCAGCTCACCCGTCAGGTGGCGGTCGTGCAGTACCCGTCGCTGACCCGCTCGACCGTGCGTCACGTCGAACTGCTCTCGCTCGCCCCCGCACGGGTGATGCTGGTGCTGATCACCGACACCGGCCGGGTCGAGCAGCGGCTCGTGGACTGCCCGGGGCCGTTCGGTGAGACGTCGCTCGCGGACCTGCGGGCGCGGCTCAACAGCAGGGTGGTGGGGCGCCGGTTCGCCGACGTGCCCTCGCTGGTGCAGGACCTGCCGGACTCCTTCGAGCCGGACGACCGCGCCTCGGTCTCGACCGTCCTGGCCACGTTGCTGGAGACGCTGGTCGAGGAGACCGAGGAGCGCATCATGCTCGGCGGCACGGCCAACCTGACCCGGTTCAACCACGACTTCCCCCTCACCATCCGCCCGGTCCTTGAAGCGCTGGAGGAGCAGGTCGTGCTGCTCAAGCTCCTCGGCGAGGTCAAGGACGCGGGCGTGACGGTGCGCATCGGGCACGAGAACGCCCACGAGGGACTGAACTCCACGTCGGTCGTCGCCGTCGGTTACGGTTCGGGCGACGAAGCGGTCGCCAGGCTCGGCGTGGTCGGCCCGACCCGTATGGACTACCCCGGAACGATGGGAGCGGTACGCGCAGTGGCGAGGTACGTCGGACAGATCCTGGCGGAGTCGTAAGTGGCGACGGACTATTACGCGGTCCTCGGCGTACGACGCGACGCGGGCCAGGACGAGATCAAGAAGGCGTTCCGCCGCCTCGCACGCGAGCTGCACCCGGACGTCAACCCCGACCCGAAGACCCAGGAGCGGTTCAAGGAGATCAACGCCGCCTACGAGGTCCTCTCCGACCCGCAGAAGAAGCAGGTCTACGACCTCGGCGGCGACCCGCTGTCGGCGTCCGGGGGCGGCGGCGCCGGCGCGGGCGGCTTCGGGGCCGGGTTCGGCAACTTCAGCGACATCATGGACGCCTTCTTCGGCCAGGCGTCGCAGCGCGGACCGCGTTCGCGCACCCGGCGCGGCCAGGACGCGATGATCCGGCTGGAGATCGAGCTGGACGAGGCGGCCTTCGGGACGACCAAGGAGATCCAGGTCGACACCGCCGTCACCTGCGGCACCTGCAACGGCGAGGGCGCGGCCCCCGGCACCTCGGCGCAGACCTGCGACATGTGCCGCGGCCGCGGCGAGGTCTCCCAGGTCACCCGGTCCTTCCTGGGCCAGGTCATGACCTCCCGCCCCTGCCCGCAGTGCCAGGGCTTCGGCACGGTCGTGCCCACCCCCTGCCCGGAGTGCGCCGGTGACGGCCGGGTCCGCTCGCGCCGCACGCTGACCGTCAAGATCCCGGCGGGCGTCGACAACGGCACCCGCATCCAGCTCGCCGGCGAGGGCGAGGTCGGCCCGGGCGGCGGTCCGGCGGGCGACCTGTACGTGGAGATCCGGGAGCTGCCGCACTCGGTCTTCCAGCGGCGCGGCGACGACCTGCACTGCACCGTGACCATCCCGATGACGGCCGCAGCGCTCGGCACCAAGGTCCCGCTGGAGACGCTGGACGGGCTCGACGAGGTGGACATCCGCCCCGGCACCCAGTCCGGCCAGTCGATCCCGCTGCACCAGCGCGGCATCACGCACCTGCGGGGCGGCGGACGCGGCGACCTGGTGGTCCACGTCGAGGTGCAGACGCCCTCCAAGCTCGACCCCGAGCAGGAGGAACTGCTGCGCAGGCTGGCCGTGTTGCGCGGTGAGGAGCGGCCGTCCGGCCACTTCCAGCCCGGGCAGCAGGGCCTGTTCTCGCGGCTGAAGGACGCGTTCAACGGGCGGTAGCCGCCCGGTGCCCGGTCCCGGGCCGGGGGTGCGCCCCCGCCTCGGGACCGGGCGCGGCCATGGCACGATGTCCCCATGGCCGCGTTGAACGACCTCGTGAGCACGCCGGTGATCCAGGCGCCCATGGCCGGCGGTGCCTCCTGCCCGGCGCTGGCCGCCGCGGGGGACCCGGAGGCGATGGCACTGCGGGCGGGCCAGGGCCACCGGCTCGCCCGCGAGCTGCCCGCCGCCCGTGTGGTCGCCGAGCTCGACGCCGAACTGGCCTGCGCTCGCGCCGAGTTGACCCACGCGCCCACCGGGGCGGCCCGCCCGTGACCGCCCCCGTCTTCGTCACCGAACCCGGCCACGTGACCGCGGCCCCCGGGGAGTCGATCACCCTGTCCGGGCCGGAAGGCCGCCACGCCGTATCGGTGCGCCGCCTGCGCACCGGCGAGGAGGTCGTCCTCACGGACGGCGAGGGCACCGCCGTCGTCGGCACGGTCACCGCGGTCGAGGGCAAGGACCGCCTCGAACTGACCGTGGTGCGCCGCGTCGAGGAGCCGCCGCCCGCACCCCGGATCACCGTCGTCCAGGCGCTCCCCAAGGGCGACCGGGGCGAACTGGCGGTGGAGACGATGACCGAGGCGGGCGTGGACGCGATCGTGCCGTGGGCCGCCTCGCGCTGCGTGACCCAGTGGAAGGCGGAACGCGGCGCCAAGGCACTGGCCAAGTGGCGTGCCACCGCCCGGGAGGCCGGCAAGCAGGCCAGGCGGCTGAGGTTCCCCGACGTCGCCGACCTCATGACGACCCGTCAGGTAGCGGAGCTGCTGTCCGGCGCGGCGTTCGCGGCCGTGCTCCACGAGGAGGGCAGCGCGCCGCTGGCCGGGGCCCGGCTGCCGGAACGCGGCGAGATCGTCCTCGTCGTCGGCCCCGAGGGCGGCGTGGCCCCCGAGGAACTGGCGGCGTTCGAGGCGGCCGGGGCGGGCGCGTACCGGCTCGGGCCGACCGTGCTGCGCACCTCCACCGCCGGCGTCGCGGCCACCGCTCTGCTGCTCGGCCGCACGGGGCGCTGGGGCTGACCAGGCCGGACGCCGCGGGGGCCGAACCGGCCCCGTCACGTGCACACTTGCGGGGCCGTGATCGGCAAAGGGGTCGTCGCGAGAGGAAGCACGACACTAGGGTTGCGTGCGTGACGCAGCCTTCCTACCTCCGCAATCCCCATCCGCACGGCGACCTGATCGCCTTCACCGCAGAGGACGACGTCTGGCTGGCGCCGATCGACGGCGGTGGCAGGGCCTGGCGGGTCAGCGCGGACAACGTACCGGTGTCCCGCCCGCGCATCTCGCCGGACGGCGAGCACGTCGCCTACGCCTCGACCCGCGACGGCGCCCCCGAGGTCCACCTCGCCCCGGTCGACGGCGGGCCGGTGCGGCGCCTGACGTACTGGGGGGCGTTCAGGACGCAGGTGAGCGGCTGGACTCCGGACGGCGAGGTCGTCGCGATCAGCCCGGCCGGGCAGGCCACCGCGCGCCGCACCTGGGCCCGCGTCCTGCCGGTGGACGGCGGCCCGGCACGGCTGCTGCCCTACGGGCCCGTCGGCGACCTGGCGTACGGGCCGGGCGACGCGGTGCTGCTGCTGAGCGCCCTGATGGGCCGGGAGGCCGCGTACTGGAAGCGCTACCGGGGCGGCACCGCGGGCAAGCTGTGGCTGGACCGCGACGGCGACGGCACCTTCGAGCGGGTGCACACCGGGCTCGACGGCAACATCGAGTGCCCGATGTGGGTCGGCGACCGCATCGCCTTCCTCTCCGACCACGAGGGCACCGGCGCGCTCTACTCCAGCCTGCCGGACGGCTCCGACCTGCGGCGGCACTCCCCGCTGGACGGCTTCTACGCCCGCCACGCGGCCACCGACGGCACCCGCGTCGCGTACACCGCCGCGGGCGTGCTGCACCTGCTGGACGACCTGGACGGGGCCGAGCCGCGCCCGCTGGACATCCGGCTCGGCGGGCAGCGCACCGACGTGCAGCCCTATCCGGTCCGCGCCGCCCACCACCTCGGCGGGGCCAGCCCCGACCACAGCGGCCGGGGCAGCGCCGTCGAGGTGCGCGGCACCATCCACTGGCTGACCCACCGCGAGGGCCCGGCCCGCGCGCTGTCCGCCGAGCCGGGGGTGCGCGCCAGGCTGCCGCGTACCTACCGCAAGGGCGGCGACGGCGAACCGCAGGTCGTGTGGGTCACCGACGCCGAGGGCGAGGACGCGCTGGAGTTCGCGCCCGCCACCGGGGTGCGCGAGGGCACCGAGCCGCTGCGGCTGGCCGCCGGGCGGCTGGGCCGGGTGCTGGAGCTCGAGGTCTCCCCGGACGGCCGGCACATCGCGATCGCCTCGCACGACGGCCGGGTGCTGCTGGTCGCCCCGGAGACCGGTGAGGTGCGCACGGTCTCCACCTGCGAGGACGGCGACGCGAGCGGGCTGGCGTTCTCGCCGGACTCCGGCTGGCTGGCCTGGTCGCAGCCCGGCCCCGAGCCGCTGCGGCAACTGCGCATCGCCAGCACCGCGACCCTCGCCGTCGCCGACGCGACACCGCTGCGGTTCAACGACTTCTCGCCCGCGTTCACCGCCGACGGCAAGCACCTGGCGTTCCTGTCCGAGCGGGCCTTCGACCCGGTCTACGACGCCCACGTCTTCGACCTGTCCTTCCCCAACGCCTGCCGTCCGCACCTGATCACGCTGGCCGCCGACACCCCCTCGCCGTTCGGCCCGCAGCGGCACGGCAGGGCGTTCGGCGGCGGGGACGACGACCACAAGGCGGACGGCGGCGACAAGCCGGGCGATGGCGAGGCCGGCCCGGGCCAGGCGGCGGGCGGCGACGAGCCGCGCCGCGCCCCGGTCACCCGCGTCGACCTCGAAGGACTCGCCGACCGCATCGTGCCGTTCCCGGTGGAGGCGGCCCGCTACAGCGACCTGAAGGTGGCCAGGGGCGGCGTGCTGTGGCTGCGGCACCCGCTCGCCGGGGTGCTGGGCTCGGCCCTCGCCACCCCGCAGGCCGAGCCGCCGGTCAGCGCGCTCCAGCGCTACGACCTCGACCGGCTGCGGTCGGACGACATCGCCGACGACGTCGACGAGTTCGAGGTCACCGGTGACGGCGAGCGGCTGCTGCTGTCCTGCGGCGGCAAGCTGCGGGTGGTCCCGGCCGACTCCAAGACCTCCGATGACGACGACGACCACAGCGTCACCGTCGACCTGTCACGGGTGCGCGTCACCGTCGAACCGGCCGCCGAATGGCGGCAGATGTTCGCCGAGACCGGCCGCCTGATGCGCGACAACTTCTGGCGGGCCGACATGGGCGGCGTCGACTGGGACGGCGTGCTGGAGCGCTACCGCCCGGTCGTGGACCGGCTGGCCACCCACGACGACCTGGTCGACCTGCTGTGGGAGCTCCAGGGCGAACTGGGCACCTCGCACGCCTACGTCTCGCCCCGCGGCGGACACGGCGACGCGCTGCACCGGCAGGGCCTGCTGGGCGCCGACATCTCCCGGGACGCGGACGGCGTGTGGCGGGTGGACCGGGTGCTGCCGTCCGAGACCTCCGACCCGCAGGCGCGCTCCCCGCTGGCCGCGCCGGGCGTCGCGGTGCGCGCGGGCGACGCCCTGGTGGCGGTCGACGGCCGCCGGGTCGACCCGCTGACCGGCCCCGGCCCGCTGCTGATCGGCACCGCGGGCAAGCCGGTGGAGCTGACGGTGCGCCCGGCGGCCGGCGGTGAGCCGCGGGCCGTGGTCGTGGTGCCGCTCGCCGACGAGGACGCGCTGCGCTACCACGACTGGGTCGCGGACCGCCGCGCCCACGTGCACCGGCAGTCCGGCGGCCGCCTGGGCTACCTGCACGTGCCCGACATGGTGGGCTCCGGCTGGGCCCAGCTCCACCGCGACCTGCGGGTCGAGGTCGTCCGCGAGGGCCTGGTGGTGGACCTGCGGGAGAACCGCGGCGGCCACACCTCGCAGCTGGTGGTGGAGAAGCTGGCGCGCAAGATCATCGGCTGGGACGTGCCGCGCGGCATGCGCCCGACCAGCTACCCGGCGGACGCCCCGCGCGGCCCGATCGTCGCGGTCGCCAACGAGTTCGCCGGATCCGACGGCGACATCGTCAACGCGGCCATCAAGGCGCTGGGCCTCGGCCCGGTCGTCGGCACCCGCACCTGGGGCGGCGTCATCGGCATCGACTCGCGCTACGGACTGGTCGACGGCACCGCCGTCACCCAGCCCAAGTACGCGACCTGGATGGAGGGTTACGGCTGGGGCGTGGAGAACCACGGCGTCGACCCGGACGTCGAGGTGCCGCACACACCGCAGGACTGGGCGGCGGGCCGCGATCCGCAACTGGACACCGCCATCCGCCTCGCCCTGGAGGCGCTGGCCGCCACCCCGGCCAGGTCGGCTCCCGCGCTGCCCGAGGTGTGAGGCGCGCGGACCGGGCCCGTGCCGCGCCGGTGCGGGCCCACCCGTGCCGCGCCGGTACGGGTCCGCCGTGCCGCGCCGGTGCGGGCCCGGTCCGATCATGGCGATAGCATGCGCCGGGACGGCGGCCGGGCTCCGCGGCGGGACGCCTCGGCCGGCTCCGGACCGCACACCACGACCGCGGGTCCCCACCGGGCCCGCGACCTCGAAAGGGAGGCGTTGCCGTGGCGGGAGAGCCGCAGGCGGACTGCTTGTTCTGCAAGATCGTCGCGGGGGACGTCCCGGCGACCATCGTCCGCGAGACCGAGACCACGGTCGCCTTCCGGGACATCAACCCCCAGGCGCCGACCCACGTTCTGGTGATCCCCAAGGAGCACCACCGCGACGCCGCCACGCTGGCCGCCGAGGCCCCGCAGGCCGCGGCGGACGTGCTGCGCGAGGCGCGTGAGGTCGCCGTCCACGACGGGGTGGAGGCCACCGGCTACCGGGTGGTGTTCAACACCGGATCCGGCGCCGGCCAGACCGTCTTCCACGCGCACGCCCACGTCCTGGGCGGTCGCGGCCTCAACTGGCCTCCCGGATAAGCGAGCTGACGGGCAGTCATGTCAGCGCGCGAACTCGTGGTGCTCGGCACCGCAAGCCAGGTGCCCACCCGGCACCGCAACCACAACGGCTACGTGCTGCGGTGGGACGGCGAGGGCATCATGTTCGACCCCGGCGAGGGCACGCAGCGTCAGATGCTGCACGCCGGGGTCGCCGCGCACGACCTGACCCGCGTCTGCGTCACCCACTTCCACGGCGACCACAGCCTGGGCCTGGCCGGGGTGATCCAGCGGATCAACCTCGACCGGGTGCCGCACGAGATCACCGCGCACTACCCGGCGAGCGGCGAGCGGTTCTTCGACCGGCTGCGGTACGCCACCGCCTACCGCGAGACCGTCGCGCTCACCCAGGCCCCGGTCGCCGCGGACGGCGTCATCGCCACCACCGCCGCGTTCACCCTCGAAGCCCGCCGCCTGTCGCACCCGGTGGAGTCCTTCGGCTACCGCCTCGTCGAGCCGGACGGCCGCCGGATGCTGCCGGAGCGGCTGGCGGAGCACGGCATCTCGGGCCCCGCGGTGGGGGAGTTGCAGCGCGGCGGGGTGGTCGGCGGCGTCACGCTCGCCGACGTCAGCGCGCCCCGCCCCGGCCAGCGCTTCGCGTTCGTCATGGACACCCGGCTGTGCGACGGGGTCCACGCGCTGGCCGACGGGTGCGACCTGCTCGTCATCGAGTCCACCTTCCTCGCCGCCGACGCGGAGCTGGCCCACGAACACGGCCACCTCACCGCCGAGCAGGCGGCGCGGGTCGCGGCCGGGGCGGGCGTGCGGCACCTGGTGCTCACGCACTTCTCCCAGCGCTACCCCGACGCGACCGCGTTCGAGCGCGAGGCGAGGGACGCGGGCTTCACCGGCCGGCTGACGATCGCCAGGGACCTGGACCGCGTGCCGGTGCCCAAGCGCCGCTGGGCGTCGTGACGTCCGCGCTCCGCCGACCGTACGCCGCGACCGCGCTCGCGGCGTACGGTGCCCCGACGAATCCGGGCGTACGATGATCAGATGGCTAGTGCACCGATCCCCAAGGCCGAGCTCCACCTGCACATCGAAGGGACGCTCGAACCCGAACTCGCCTTCCGGCTCGCCGGACGCAACGGGGTGGAACTGCGGTACGGCTCGGCCGAGGAACTGCGCGAGGCCTACTCGTTCTCCGACCTCCAGTCCTTCCTGGACCTGTACTACGAACTGATGGCCGTGCTGCGCACCGAGGACGACTTCGCCGACCTCGCCCGCGCCTACCTGGAACGCGCCGCCGCGCAGGGCGTCCGGCACGCCGAGATCTTCTTCGACCCGCAGGCGCACACCTCGCGCGGCGTGCCGATCGGCACGGTCATCGGAGGCCTGGCCAGGGTGCTGGACGACAGCGAGGAGCGGTACGGCGTCAGCACCGCCCTGATCATGTGCTTCCTGCGGGACGAGTCCGCCGACTCCGCCCTGGAGACCCTCCAGGCGGCCACCCCGTACCTCGACCGGATCATCGGCGTCGGGCTGGACTCCGCCGAGGTCGGCAACCCGCCGGAGAAGTTCCGCGAGGTCTACGACCGCGCCGCCGCCCTCGGCCTGCGCCGGGTCGCGCACGCGGGCGAGGAGGGCCCGCCGGAGTACGTGACGCAGGCGCTCGACCTGCTCGGCGTCGAGCGCGTCGACCACGGCCTGCGCTCGCTGGAGGACCCGGAGCTGGTCGCGCGGCTGGTGCGCGACCGGATTCCGCTGACCGTGTGCCCGCTGTCCAACGTGCGGCTGCGGGCGGTCGACCGGCTGGAGGACCACCCGCTGCCGCGCATGCTCGCCGCCGGGCTGCTGGTCACCGTCAACTCCGACGACCCGGCCTACTTCGGCGGCTACGCGGACGACAACTTCACCGCCGTGCGCGACGCGCTCGGGCTGGACGACGAGACGCTGCGCGACCTGGCCGCCAACTCCTTCCGCGCCGCGTTCCTGGACGACACCCGGCGCCGGGCCTACCTGGAGCAGGTCGCCGCCCACGAGTTCGGCTGAGCCGCCGGACCCCGCGCCGGGCGGTCCGGCGGCTCAGTACCGGCCGCCCGCTACGCCCGCGCGCCCGACCGGTCCAGGATGCGGGCCGCCACCGCCGCGGAGTCGACCAGCGGGTGCAGCGCCAGCGCGCGCAGCGCGTCACGGCGCGAACCGCTGTCCGCCGCCGCGATGGTGGCCCGCTCGACCGCCTTGACCGCGAGCATCATCCCCGCCTGGTGCTCGTCGGGCGGCGCCACCGGCAGCGGCCGGGCACCGTCCGCGCCGACCTCGCAGACCACCTCCACGACCGCGTCGTCGTCCAGCGCGGCGACCGTGCCGCCGTTGCGGACGTTGAGGATCAGCCGGGTGCGCTCGTCCCGGGCGATCGCCCGCATCAGCGCCAGCGCCACCTGGTCGTAGCCGCCGCCCTCCAGGTCGAGCGCGTCACGCTCCCAGCCGCCGGACGCCGCGCGGCTGTCGGCCATGTAGGTCTCCTCGCGCTCCAGCCGGGTGCCCTCCCACAGCTCGTACGCCCGCTCCGGGGCCGCCGCCGCGCGGGAGAAGAACCGCGCCTGCTGCCCGGCCAGGAACTCCCCGCGCGTCGCCTCCCCCGAGCGCGCCGCCGCCAGCGCCTCCCGGGTGAAGTAGTAGTAGTGCAGGTACTCGTTGGGGATCGCACCGAGCGCGCGCAGCCATTCAGGACCGAAGAGCCTGCCCTCCTCGAAGGCGCCAAGCGCCGCGTCGTCCGCCAGCAGCCCCGCCAGCAGGTCCCGCCCCGAGCCGTCCTCCAGGCGCCGCAGCCAGCCCAGGTGGTTGAGCCCCACGTAGTCGTACGACACGGCGTCCGGGTCCGCGCCCGCCGCCCGGGCCGCCCGCCGCACCAGGCCCACCGGCGAGTCGCAGATCCCGATCACCCGCTCGCCCAGCACCGCCCGCATCGCCTCGGTCACCATGCCCGCCGGATTGGTGAAGTTGATCACCCAGGCGTCCGGGGCCACCGCCGCCACCCGCTCGGCGATCCGGCGCGCCACCGGCAGCGTGCGCAGCCCGTACAGCACGCCGCCCGCGCCCACGGTCTCCTGGCCCAGCACCCCTTCGGACAGCGGGATCCGCTCGTCGTCCGCCCGGCCCGCCATGCCGCCCACCCGGATCGCGGAGAAGACGAAGTCCGCGCCGCGCAGCGCCTCGTCGAGACCGGTCGCGATCCGCACCGAGGGGGCCCGCGGCGCGCCCGCCGCCTGCGCGGCCAGCACCGAGGCGATCACCGACAGCCGCGTGCGGTCCTCGTCGTAGAGCGTCAGCTCCGAGACGGATCCGCCGTCGAGCAGAGCGCGGTACACCAGAGGTACCCGGAAACCCCCGCCGCCCAGGATCGTCAACCTCACTCCGACACCGCCTTCCCACGATGCGCGCGAAGGGCACCGGTGACGCCGGGCCCCGCTGTCATCGTGCCGTCACCCACGTACCGCCGTCATCAGGCACAGTGTCCAGCACCAGGCCATCCGCCCCGGGCGCCGACCGGCGTCCGGGCCGCGCCGGAAGGAGCACCGCCGTGGCCGTCCCGTCCGCCCTCGACCCGCTCGCCGCGCTGCGCGGCCCCGGCGATCCCGCAACGGACGTCTACCTGACCGGGACCGTGTTCCTGGACATCATCTTCACCGGCCTCGACAGCGCGCCGGTGCGCGGCACCGAGTCGTGGGCCCGCGGCATGGGCTCCAGCCCCGGCGGCATCGCCAACATGGCCACCGCGCTGGCCCGGCTCGGCCTGCGCACCTCGCTGGCGGCGGCCTTCGGCGACGACATGTACGGCGACCACTGCTGGGAGTGCCTGGAACGTGACGAGGGCATCGACCTCGCGCTCTCGCGCCGGGTGCCCGGCTGGCACTCCCCGGTGACCGTCTCGATGGCGTACGAGGGCGAACGCACCATGGTCAGCCACGGCCACGAGGCGCCGCCGCCCGAGGAGCCCGCTCCGCAGGTCCCGCCGCCCGCCCGGGCCTGCGTCGCCTCGCTCACCCCCGGCACCCGCCAGGACTGGATCGCCACCGCCGCCCGGCGCGGCAGCCGGGTCTTCGCCGACGTCGGCTGGGACGAGTCGGGCCGCTGGGACCCGGACGACCTCGCCGACCTCGCGCACTGCGACGCCTTCCTGCCCAACGCCGCCGAGGCGATGCGCTACACCCGCACCGACTGCCCCCGGCGGG
This sequence comes from Streptomyces sp. ICBB 8177, assembly GCF_003144095.1. Taxonomy (GTDB): domain Bacteria; phylum Actinomycetota; class Actinomycetes; order Streptomycetales; family Streptomycetaceae; genus Streptantibioticus_D. The sequence continues at coordinate 1,017,412 of NZ_NSKH01000018.1, forward strand.
CCGCCGCCAAGCTCGCGGAACGGGTGCCGCTGGCCGTGGTGACGCTCGGCGCGGAGGGCGCGTACGCGGTGGACTCCGCGAGCGGCGAGACCGCCGACGTGCCCGCGCTGACGGTGGACGCACTCGACCCGACCGGCGCCGGGGACGTGTTCGTGGCCGGCTTCGTCACCGGCACGCTGGCGGGCTGGCCGCTCGCCGACCGGCTGGCCTTCGCGAGCCTGACGGCCGCGCTGTCGGTGCAGGAGTTCGGCGGCTCGCTGTCCGCCCCCGGATGGGTCGAGATCGCCGCCTGGTGGCAGCACGCCAAGGCCTACGACGACCAGGACCGCGAGGCGCTGCGGCGCTACGCGTTCCTCGACCGCCTGCTGCCGGCCGGGGCGAGGCCGTGGCCGCTGCGGCGGGCGGTGCCGACGATCGGCTTCCGGCGCACGTGAGCGGCGCGGCACGCGAGGCACGGCGCACGGGCACCGCGCACGGGCGCGGCGGCACTAAACCCCTCGGCCACCACCCCCGTACCGTCGTACCCTTGGTACCCAAGGCCCACGTGGCGCGACGAAGAGACGAAGGCGGGACGAGAAGGCCATAGAGCCGGCCCATGACACAGACACCGACGCAGCAGCAGACGCAGGCCCGCGCCCACTTCGTCGTACCGGCCAAGCACCCCATGGTCACCGTCCTGGGATCCGGTGACTCCCTCCTGCGCGTGATCGAGGCCGCCTTCCCCGCCGTGGACATCCACGTGCGCGGCAACGAGGTCAGCGCCACCGGGGACGCGGCCGAAGTCGCCCTGGTGCAGCGGCTCTTCGACGAGATGATGCTGGTGCTGCGCGCCGGCCAACCGATGACGGAGGACGCGGTGGAGCGGTCGATCGCCATGCTCCGCAGGAGCGACGACGGCGAGGGCGGCGAGACCCCCGCACAGGTCCTCACCCAGAACATCCTGTCCAACCGGGGCCGCACGATCCGCCCCAAGACGCTCAACCAGAAGCGCTACGTCGACGCCATCGACAAGCACACCGTCGTCTTCGGCATCGGCCCGGCCGGCACCGGCAAGACCTACCTGGCCATGGCCAAGGCCGTCCAGGCCCTCCAGTCCAAGCAGGTCAACCGGATCATCCTGACCCGTCCCGCGGTCGAGGCCGGCGAGCGCCTCGGCTTCCTGCCCGGCACGCTGTACGAGAAGATCGACCCGTACCTGCGCCCGCTGTACGACGCGCTGCACGACATGATCGACCCCGACTCCATCCCGCGCCTGATGGCCGCGGGCACCATCGAGGTCGCCCCGCTCGCCTACATGCGCGGTCGCACGCTCAACGACGCGTTCATCATCCTGGACGAGGCGCAGAACACCTCGGCCGAGCAGATGAAGATGTTCCTCACCCGCCTCGGCTTCGACTCCAAGATCGTCGTCACCGGTGACGTCACCCAGATCGACCTGCCCGGCGGAACCAAGAGCGGCCTGCGCGAGGTCCAGCAGATCCTCGAAGGCGTGGAGGACGTCCACTTCTCCCGCCTGACCAGCACCGACGTGGTCCGCCACAAGCTGGTCGGACGGATCGTGGACGCCTACGAGGCGTACGACGGCCGCGGCGGCTTCGACGCCGGCCGCGGCGAGGGCGGCGGCCGCACCGGCCGCGCCAGGAACGACGGAAAGTAAACGACGGCCACATGGCGATCGACGTCAACAACGAGTCCGGCTGGGACATCGACGAGGAGTCGGTGCTCGACGCCGCCCGTTACGCCCTGGCGCGCATGCGCATCCACCCGCTCTCCGAGCTCTCGGTGATCGTGGTGGACGCCGCCGCCATGGAACAACTGCACATCCAGTGGATGGACCTGCCGGGACCCACCGACGTGATGTCCTTCCCGATGGACGAGCTGCGTCCGCCGGGCAAGGACGACGAGGAGCCCCCGCAGGGCCTGCTCGGCGACATCGTGCTGTGCCCCGAGGTGGCCAAGGCGCAGGGCGAGGCCGCGCCGACGAGGCACTCGATGGACGAGGAGCTGCAACTGCTCACCGTCCACGGCGTGTTGCACCTGCTCGGCTACGACCACGAGGAGCCGGGCGAGAAGGCCGAGATGTTCGGTCTGCAGAAGACGATCCTGGACGACTGGCGCGCCGAGCGCGGTGTCGAGGGGCCCTCCCCGGCCCCCACGACCCACTGACCGCCGTGATCGTCGCAAGCGTCCTGCTGATCGTCGTCGCCTGGCTCGCCGCCTGCGCGGAGGCCGGTCTCGCCCGCGTCTCCCGGTTCCGCGCCGAGGAGGCCGCCCGCACCGGGCGGCGCGGCGGCGACCGGCTGCTGGCCGTCGCCTCCGACCCGGTGCGCTACCTCAACGTGGCGCTGCTGGTGCGGGTGGCCTGCGAGACCTCGGCCGCGGTGCTCATCACCGTCGTCGCGGACCGCTCCTTCGCCCACACCTGGGAAGTCCTGGTCGTCGCCATCGGCGTGATGGTGCTGGTCAGTTACGTCGCCGTGGGTGTCTCGCCGCGCACCATCGGCCGCCAGCACCCGCTGAACACGGCCACCGCCGCCGCGTACGTGCTGCTGCCGCTGGCCCGGGTCATGGGGCCGGTGCCCAAGCTGCTGATCCTCGTCGGCAACGCGCTCACCCCCGGGAAGGGCTTCCGGCAGGGCCCGTTCGCCTCCGAGGCGGAGCTGCGGGCGCTGGTGGACCTCGCGGAGAAGGACTCGCTGATCGAGGACGAGGAGCGCCGCATGGTGCACTCGGTCTTCGAACTCGGCGACACCATCGTGCGCGAGGTCATGGTGCCGCGCACCGACCTGGTGATGATCGAACGCGTCAAGACCATCCGCCAGGCCCTCACCCTCGCCCTGCGCAGCGGCTTCTCCCGCATCCCGGTGACCGGCGAGAACGAGGACGACGTGGTGGGCATGGTCTACCTCAAGGACCTCGCCCGCCGGGTCCACGTCAACCGCGAGACGGAGAACGACCCGGTCTCCACGGTGATCCGCCCGGCGAGCTTCGTGCCCGACACCAAGAACGCCGGTGACCTGCTGCGCGAGATGCAGCGCGACCGCAACCACGTCGCCGTGGTCGTCGACGAGTACGGCGGCACGGCCGGTCTCGTCACCATCGAGGACATCCTGGAGGAGATCGTCGGCGAGATCACCGACGAGTACGACCGCGAACTGCCCGGCGTCGAGGAACTGGACGGCGGCGGCTACCGGGTCACCTCCCGCCTCGACATCGGCGACCTCGGCGAGCTGTACGGCGTCGAGCTGGACGACGAGGACGTCGAGACCGTCGGCGGCCTGCTGGCCAAGGCGCTGGGCCGGGTGCCGATCCCGGGCGCCAGCGCGGTCGTCCCGCTGCCCGAGCCGTCCGGCCCCGGGCCCGCCCCGGCCGCGCTGCGGCTGACGGCGGAGACCCCGGCGGGCCGCCGCAACCGCATCGGCACGGTGCTGGTCGCCCCGGTGGACGCGGCCGAGGCCCAGGAGGCGCTGGAGGAGGCGGAGCACGCCCGGCACGAGGGCGTGCGGCACGAGGGCTGAAGCGGGTGCGGGGCGGGCGGCGCGGGGCCGCGGATATGCTCGCCCGCATGAGCGACAGCGCAGCCGTGGACCTGGACCCGGAAGACCGCAAGATCCTCACCCTGGCGCGTTCCGCGCGGGCCCGCAACGGCGTTCCCGAGGGCGCGGCCGTACGGGACGAGACCGGGCGCACCTACGTCGCGGGCTCGGTACTCCTGCCGTCCCTGCCGCTGAGCGCGCTGCGCACCGCCGTCGCGATGGCGTTCGCCAGCGGTGCGAAAGCGCTGGAGGCCGCCGCCGTCGTCACCGAGGCCGCGTCGGTCCCGGCGGAGGACCTGGCCGCGGTGCGGGACCTGGGCGGGCCTGGCACCAAGGTCTTGCGGGCGGGCCCGGACGGCGCCGTGGCCGCCGTCGAGACCGCCTGAGCGGGCCGCCGGGGCGGGCACGCGGCGACCGCACGCCCGCCCATCGGGGAGAATGGTGCGCATGAGCGCTCGTACACACTCCGTCGATGCCCCGCACCGGGCCGGTTTCGTCTGCTTCGTCGGACGGCCCAACGCGGGCAAGTCCACCCTCACGAACGCTCTGGTCGGCCAGAAGGTGGCGATCACCTCCAACCGGCCGCAGACCACCCGCCACACCGTGCGCGGCATCGTCCACCGCCCGGACGCCCAGCTGGTGCTGGTCGACACCCCTGGTCTGCACAAGCCGCGCACCCTGCTGGGCGAGCGGCTCAACGACGTGGTGCGCACCACGTGGGCCGAGGTGGACGTCATCGGCTTCTGCCTGCCCGCCGACCAGAAGATCGGCCCCGGCGACAAGTTCATCGCCAAGGAACTGGCCGGGATCAGGAAGACGCCGAAGATCGCCATCGTCACCAAGACCGACCTGGTCGACCCCGAGCGGCTGGCCGAGCAGCTGATCGCGGTGGACCAGCTGGGCCGCGAACTCGGCATCGAGTGGGCCGAGATCGTGCCGGTCTCCGCCGTCCGCGGTGATCAGGTCGCGCTGCTGAGCGACCTCGTCGTGCCCCTGCTGCCCGAGGGCCCCGCGCTCTACCCGGAGGGCGACCTCACCGACGAGCCCGAGCAGGTCATGGTCGCCGAGCTGATCCGCGAGGCCGCGCTCGAAGGCGTACGGGACGAACTGCCGCACTCCATCGCGGTGGTGGTCGAGGAGATGCTGCCGCGCGAGGACCGCCCCGCGGACCGGCCGCTGCTGGACGTGCACGCCGTCATCTACATCGAGCGCCCCAGCCAGAAGGGCATCGTCATCGGTCCCAAGGGCGCCCGCCTGAAGGACGTCGGCAGCAAGTCCCGCAAGCACATCGAGGCGCTGCTCGGCACGCCGGTCTTCCTCGACCTGCACGTCAAGGTGGCCAAGGACTGGCAGCGCGACCCGAAGCAGCTGCGCAGGCTCGGCTTCTGACGACGCACCGACGGCACCGCAACGCCGACGGGCTTGCGGGCGGCCCCGCCGGGACCGCCCGCGCACCGGCGCCGGTCAGGAGTCCAGGACCGCCCGGACCAGCGCCCGCTGGGCCTCGCTCAGGTGCGGGTCGTCCACCCGTACCGTGCGGTCGCCCACCGTGATCTCGTAGCGGAATCCGTCCGGTGCCCCGCTCGTCCTCGTCCGGTCCGCCACCGCGTCCCTGGCCAGCGAGTCGAGCCGGGGCGCGTCCGCCCGGCCGGTGGTCTCCAGCTCACCGCGCCGGGTCAGCCCCGCGAAGCCGCCCGTCCTGGTCACCGATATCCGCATCGCGTCCTCACTCCGTGGTGGGGGCGGGCACGCCCGCCTGACGCGGCACCGCACCGCCGGTCGCGGCCGGCGTGACGCCGACGCCCTGCCACGCGGCCAGCACGGCGCGGTGCTCCTCACCGTCACCGTACCGGTGCAGCGCCGAAGCGGCGGTGGCCGCGGCGAAGGCGGCGAAGTCCGCGTCGTGCGCGAGGTGGCCGCCGGTCAGCGTGTCGTACCAGATCCGGCCGGCGCGCTCCCAGGCGAAGCCGCCCAGCGCGGTCGCCAGCAGGTAGAACGCGTGGTTGGGGATGCCGGAGTTGATGTGCACGCCGCCGTCGTCGTCGTAGGTGTCGACGTAGTGCGCCATGTCGCCGGGCTGCGGGTCCTTGCCCAGGCGCGGGTCGTCGTAGGCGGTGCCGGGCGCCTTCATCGAGCGCAGCGCGACCCCGTGCACGCCCTTGGCGAGCAGGCCCTCGCCGATCAGCCAGTCGGCCCGGTCGGCGGTCTGGCCGAGGTGGCGCTGCTTGATCAGCGAGCCGAAGACGTCGGAGACCGACTCGTTGAGCGCCCCGGACTGGCCCTGGTAGTCGAGGCCCGCCGTGTACTGCGTGACGCCGTGGGTGAGTTCGTGGCCGATGACGTCCACGGCGATGGTGAAGTCGTTGAAGATCCGGCCGTCACCGTCGCCGAACACCATCTGCTTGCCGTCCCAGAAGGCGTTGTCGTACTTCCTGCCGTAGTGCACCGAGGCGTTCAGCGGCAGTCCCGCGCCGTCGACGGAGTGGCGTCCGTAGGCGGAGAGGTAGAAGTCGTAGGTGGCGCCGAGGCCGTCGTAGGCGCGGTTGACCGGGGGGTCCGAGGTGGCGGCGGCGCCCTCCGCGCGGACCTCGGAACCGGGCAGCGTCTGGGTGTGGTGGGCGTCGTAGATGGTGCGCTTCGGCGTGTCGTCGGCGCGGGCGGCGATCGCCTCCGGAGCCACCGCCGCGTGACCGGCGACCCGGCGGCGGCTGCGGTGCGCGGCGTCCAGCTCAAGCGACAGGCGGGCGGGCAGGTGGAGTTCGGGGTCGGCGGACCGGGCGAGGTGGTGGAGCAGGTGCGGGGGGACGATCGAGCAGAACGAGCGGGAGCGGGCGTCGTGGCCGGTCGCGTGCGGGGGATCGGTGAGTGAGTCCATGAGTGAAATGTCGCACCCTGTAGTCGAGTTGTCACTATCCGTGGCAGAAATTGACGGGATGGAGTGGATTCCGGGCGGTTGGGGTTGCTTTCGTGTCTTGCATACTGAGAGGGACCGGGCTTGCGCTGGGCGTCGCAGGACCTCTCGGCTAGGCTTCCCCATCATGCGATGCGGGCTGCTTCTCCTTAGCCGCCGCGGTGAGGGCCTGTAGTCGAGGCCGACCCCCTCCCCGCGGAGTTCGGTGCTGCGCGATCTCGCCGCCGTCGGCCGTCCTACGAGCCACACGACTCCAGGAGCCTCCCGCATGAGCAGTCCCGCCCCCGTCGGCCGCCCCACGCCCGTCACCGCCGCCACCGTGCGGCAGCGCCCCTCCGGCATGCCGATCCACCGCTACGGCCCGTACGAGGCCGTCGACATCCCGGACCGAACCTGGCCGGACCGGCGGATCACCAAGGCGCCGCGCTGGCTCTCCACCGACCTGCGGGACGGCAACCAGGCGCTGATCGACCCGATGTCCCCGGCCCGCAAGCGCGCCATGTTCGACCTGCTGGTGCGCATGGGCTACAAGGAGATCGAGGTCGGCTTCCCCTCCTCCGGGCAGACCGACTTCGACTTCGTGCGCTCCATCATCGAGGACGGCGCGATCCCCGAGGACGTCACGATCTCCGTCCTGACCCAGGCCCGTGAGGAACTGATCGAGCGCACGGTGGAGTCGCTGCGCGGCGCCCCGCGCGCCACCGTCCACCTGTACAACGCGGCGGCGCCGCTCTTCCGCCGGGTGGTCTTCCGCTGCGGGCGCGAGGAGATCAAGCAGATCGCGGTGGACGGCACCCGGCTGGTGATGGAGTACGCCGACAAGATCCTGGGCGACGAGACGGTCTTCGGCTACCAGTACAGCCCGGAGATCTTCACCGACACCGAGCTGGACTTCGCCCTGGAGATCTGCGAGGGCGTGATGGACGTCTGGCAGCCCGAGGACGGCCGCGAGATCATCCTCAACCTGCCCGCCACCGTGGAGCGTTCGACCCCCTCCACGCACGCCGACCGCTTCGAGTGGATGTCGCGCAACCTGTCGCGCCGCGAGCACGTGTGCCTGTCGGTCCACCCGCACAACGACCGCGGCACCGCGGTGGCCGCCGCCGAGCTGGCCGTCATGGCCGGCGCCGACCGCGTCGAGGGCTGCCTGTTCGGCCAGGGCGAGCGCACCGGCAACGTCGACCTGGTCACGCTGGGCATGAACCTGTTCAGCCAGGGCGTCGACCCGATGATCGACTTCTCGCAGATCGACGAGATCCGCCGCACCGCCGAGTACTGCAACCAGATGGAGGTCCACCCGCGCCACCCCTACGCGGGCGACCTGGTCTACACCGCCTTCTCCGGCTCCCACCAGGACGCCATCAAGAAGGGCTTCGAGGCGCTGGAGGCCGACGCGGCCGCCCAGGGCCGGGGCGTGGACGAGATCGAGTGGGCGGTGCCGTACCTGCCCATCGACCCCAAGGACGTGGGCCGCTCCTACGAGGCGGTCATCCGGGTCAACTCCCAGTCCGGCAAGGGCGGTGTCGCCTACGTGCTGAAGAACGAGCACAAGCTGGACCTGCCGCGCCGGATGCAGATCGAGTTCTCGAAGATCATCCAGGCCAAGACCGACTCCGAGGGCGGCGAGGTCACGCCGGCCGCGATCTGGTCGGTCTTCCAGGACGAGTACCTGCCGGTGGACGGCGCCGCCTGGGGCCGGATCGCGCTGCGCAGCGCGCAGACCTCCACCAGCAGCGACGGCGCCGACGCGCTCACCGTGGAGGCCGTGGTCGACGGCGTCGAGACCGTGCTGACCGGTACCGGCAACGGCCCGATCTCCGCGTTCGTCGACGCGCTGACCGGCATCGGCGTGGACGCCCGGGTGCTGGACTACTGCGAGCACACCCTGAGCGAGGGCGCCAGCGCCCAGGCCGCCTCGTACATCGAGTGCGCCATCGACGGGAAGGTGCTGTGGGGCATCGGCGTCGACCCCAACACCACCCGCGCCTCGATCAAGGCGGTGGTCTCCGCGGTCAACCGCGCCACGCGCGGCTGACCCGGAACTCCCCGGCGCGCCGACGGCCCCGGCCCCCCTGTCGCAGCGGGGCGCCGGGGCCGTTTTCCGACCGGAACCCGTACGCGGTACTGACGGAGCCCCTCGGTGTGGCTAACATCACTCCAACACGGCAGCGTTGCCGGAGCATTACGTCACGTTGCGTCATGTTTCGTCATGGACGCGTAAACGTCACGTCGCCCTCCGTCGGCACGCCGTCCGTGATCGTGCCGGGACGAGCCGCCGGAGGTCGCGCCGTGAGCCTGTCATCTCTTGAACTGTGCTACCGGGGTCTGTACGTCTGGGGCGTCCGGACGACGTGGCACACCGAGGGAGACGGCGAGTTCTTCTGCCCCGGGTGCGGCGGGGACCGCAACTACCGCCGCCGCACCGGGACCCGCCGCCTGACGCTCCTCAACGTCCCGCTGCTGCGGCGCGGCTCCGCCGGGACGGTCGCCGAGTGCGGGGCGTGCGGGGAGCGCTTCGGCCTTGAAGCGCTCCAGGCGCCCACCACCGGCCGGTTCTCCGCGATGCTGCGCGACGCGGTGCACACCGTCGCCCTCGCGGTGCTCACCGCGGGCGGCGCCGGGTCCCGGGCGGCACGCGAGACGGCGCTTGAGGCGGTGCGCGACGCCGGGTTCAGCGACTGCACCGAGGATCAGCTGATCGGACTGCTGGCCGCGCTCGCCGCCGACGAGGGCCGGATGCCGGGCGCCTACGACGCGCGGGCCGAAGCCGTGGACGGCTGCGGCACCTGGCTGTCGATCGAACTGCACGAGGCGCTGTTCCCGCTGGCCGAGCACATGGAACCGCAGGGCCGCGAGCGCCTGCTGCTCCAGGCGGCCCGCATCGCCCTGGCGGACGGCCCCTACCAGGCGGCGGAGCGCGAGGCGCTGGCCGCGGTCGGGCGCTCGCTGTCCTTCCCCCAGGAGGACACCGACCGCCTGCTGGAGGCAGCGGCCGGCACGCTGTCCTGAGCCGGACGACTCCCCGGTCCGCCGTCCTCGGCCCTCGCCGCCCGGGCGCGGCCCGCCGTGCGCGACAATGACCCCATGACCCTCTTCCGTGACGACGGCCTCGTGCTGCGGACGCAGAAGCTCGGCGAGGCCGACCGGATCGTCACGGTGCTCACCCGGCGGCACGGCAGGGTGCGGGCGGTCGCGCGGGGGGTGCGGCGGACCAAGTCGAAGTTCGGCGCGAGGTTGGAGCCGTTCTCCCACGTCGACGTGCAGTTCTTCGCGCGCGGCGGCGAACTCGTCGGCCGCGGGCTGCCGTTGTGCACGCAGGTCGAGTCGATCGCCGCGTACGGCAGCGGCATCGTCGGCGACTACGCCCGCTACACCGCCGGGACCGCGATGCTGGAGACGGCCGAGCGGTTCACCGACCACGAGGGGGAGCCGGCCGTCCAGCAGTACCTGCTGCTGGTCGGCGCCCTGCGCACGCTCGCCTCCGGGGAGCACGACGCGCGCCTGGTGCTGGACGCCTTCCTGCTGCGCTCGCTGGCCGTCAACGGCTACGCGCCGAGCTTCGAGGCGTGCGCGCAGTGCGGCATGCCCGGCCCGAACCGGTTCTTCTCGGTCGCCTCGGGAGGAGTGGTGTGCGGGGAGTGCCGGGTCCCCGGCAGCGTCGTACCCTCTCCGGAGTCGATGGAACTGCTGGGGGCGCTCCTGACGGGCGACTGGCGGATCGTGGACTCCTGCGAGGAGCGGCACGCCCGGGAGGGCAGCGGGCTGGTCGCCGCGTACCTCCAGTGGCATCTGGAGCGGGGCCTGCGGTCGCTGCGGTTCGTCGAGAAGTCCGCCGGGTCGTAGGCCCGGACGGGGCACGGATACACGGGAGAAGGTAAAAGAGCGCATGGCACGTCGTGGGATTCTCAGCCGCAACCGCCGCGAGTACCGGGTCCCCGACCCGCACCCGTCCGGCGCCCGGCCACCGAAGATCCCCGCCGAACTGGTGCCGAACCACGTCGCCGTGGTCATGGACGGCAACGGCCGCTGGGCCAAGCAGCGGGGCCTGCCGCGCACCGAGGGCCACAAGGTCGGCGAGGGCGTGGTGATGGACGTGCTCAAGGGCTGCATCGAGATGGGCGTGAAGAACCTCTCGCTGTACGCCTTCTCCACCGAGAACTGGAAGCGCTCACCGGAGGAGGTGCGCTTCCTGATGAACTTCAACCGCGACGTCATCCGCCGCCGCCGCGACGAGATGGACGAACTGGGCATCCGCATCCGCTGGACCGGGCGGATGCCCAAGCTGTGGAAGTCGGTCGTCCAGGAACTCCAGGTCGCCCAGGAGCAGACCGTCGACAACGACGCGATGACGCTGTACTTCTGCGTCAACTACGGCGGCCGGGCGGAGATCGCCGACGCGGCGGCGGCCATGGCGGCCGACGTGAGGGCCGGGCGGCTCGACCCGTCGAAGGTCACCGAGCGCACCTTCGCCAGGTACCTGTACTACCCGGACATGCCCGACGTGGACCTGTTCGTGCGGCCCTCCGGCGAGCAGCGCACCTCCAACTACCTGATCTGGCAGTCCGCGTACGCCGAGATGGTCTTCCAGGACGTGCTGTGGCCGGACTTCGACCGCCGCGACCTGTGGCGGGCCTGCCTGGAGTACGCCTCCCGCGACCGCCGCTTCGGCGGCGCGATCCCCAACGAGATGGCGGAGGGTCTGCGCAAGGGCTAGCCCGCCCGCTTCCCGCCATACGAAGGCCCCGGCGTCCCCCGTGGACACCGGGGCCTTCGCCGTCTGCGCCTCCGCTCGCCGAACGTTCTGACATCTCATGCAATAATTGTCAGCATGTCCGACGACGAGAAGCTGGAAGCGATCCTGGGCGCCGCCTACGAGTGCTTCCGGCTGCACGGCGTGCGGCGGACGACCATGGACGACATCGCCCGTCACGCGGGCATGTCACGACCGGCCGTCTACCAGCACGTACGCAACAAGGAAGACGCCTTCCGGCGGCTGGCGACCCGGCTGTTCTCGCAGGCGATGGCCGACTTCCGGGCCGGCCTCGACGCCGACGCGCCGTTCCCCGAGCGGCTGGCGCTGGCCCTGGCGGCCAAGCTCCGACTGGTGATCAAGATCTGGTCGGAGAGCCCGCACGCCGAGGAACTGCTCGGCGAGGGCGTCAAGCTCACCGCCGACCTGGTCTTCGAGGCGCACGCCGCCACCCTCGACGCGCTGACCGCCGCCGTACGCGCCGAGCGTCCCGACGCCGACGCCGAGGAGTTCGCCGAGCTGCTGATGGCGCTCGGCCGCGGCCTGGAAGTGCGCTCGGCCGACCCCGACGTCCCGCTGCGGCGGCTGCGGCAGGGCGTCGCACTGCTCGTCGCGGGTCTCGACCACCCCGCAACCGCCTGAAGCCGTAAGGGGACGCCATGTCCGTACTGCTGCACCGAATAGGCCGCACCGCGTACCACCGCCGCAAGACGGTGCTCGCGGTGTGGCTGGTGATCCTCGCCGCGCTGGTGGCCTGCGTGGCCGCGTTCGGCGGCAGGCTGGACGACACCTTCAGCGTGCCCGGCGCCCAGTCCCAGCAGGCGCTGAACACCCTGAAGAAGACCCTCCCGGCCGCCTCCGGGACCAACGCCCAGATCGTCTATACCGTCCCGCGCGGCAAGGACGTCACCAAGCCGCCCTACGCCACCGCCATCGCGGACAGCCTGGCGAAGGTCGCGCGCACCCCGCAGCAGGACGCCGTCATCACGCCGCAGCAGGCCCACACGGTCTCCCCGGACCACTCGGCCGCCGTGGCCCAGGTGCAGTACCCGCTGCAACGCGCCGAGGTCAAGCAGTCCTCGCTGGACGCGGTCGAGGCCGCCGCGAGGACGGCGAAGGCCGACGGGCTGAGCGTCTCGGTCGGCGGCACCGCCTACGGCAGCCGGGGTGTCCAGGTCGGGCCCGGCGAGATGATCGGCGTGGTGGTCGCGCTCGCCGTGCTGGTGATCACCTTCGGCTCGCTGCTCGCCGCCGGGATGCCGCTGGTCTCCGCGCTGCTCGGGGTGGGTGTGGCGCTGGTCGGACTGATGGCGCTGACCCCACTGGTGTCGGTCTCCTCGACGGCGGTCACCCTCGCGCTGATGCTGGGGCTCGCGGTCGGCATCGACTACGCCCTGTTCATCCTCTCCCGGCACCGCTCCCAGCTCGCCCGCGGCATGGAGCCGCGTGAGTCGGCGGCCCTGGCCAACAGCACCGCGGGCAGCGCCGTGGTCTTCGCGGGCAGCACCGTGATCATCGCGCTGGCCGCGCTCAGCGTGATCGGCATCCCGTTCCTGACCGTGATGGGCCTCGGCGCGGCCGGCGCGGTGCTGATCGCGGTGCTGGTGGCGCTCACCCTGCTGCCCGCGCTCGCCGGGTTCGCGGGGGAGCGGCTGGTGCCCAAGCCGGGTTCGCGGGCCGCGCTGCGCGCCCGGGCGGCGGCCGGGGACGGGGACGACGAGGGCGGGCGCGGGCGCGACACGATGGGCGCGCGCTGGATCCGGTTCGCCACCGCCAAGCCCCTGCTGACCGTGGTCGCGGTCGTCGGCGCGCTGGTGGTCGCCGCGCTGCCCGCCGGGGACCTGCGGCTGGGGCTGCCGGACAACGGTTCGGCGGCCAAGGGTTCCAGCGAGCGCGTCGCCTACGACACCATCAGCGACCACTTCGGGCCCGGCTTCAACGGCCCCCTGCTGGTCCTGGCCGACGGCCCGGCGACCGGCCCCGCCGCCCAGCGCGCCGCGCTCGGCGTGGCCAAGGAGCTGCACGGCCTGCCCGGCGTGGTCGCGGTCGCGCCGCCGCAGCCGACCAAGGCGGCCGGGCAGTCGGTCATCCAGGTCGTCCCGGCCGGCGGTCCCGAGGACCAGCGCACCACCGACCTGGTCAACGTCATCCGCGACAAGGCCGGTGCCATCCACACGGCCACCGGCGAGACCGTCTCGGTCACCGGCACCACCGCCGTCAACATCGACGTCTCCAACCGCCTGCGCGACTCGCTCCTGCCGTACCTGGGCATCGTCGTCGGGCTCAGCCTGATCCTGCTGATGATCGTCTTCCGGTCCCTGGTGGTCCCGGTCAAGGCGACCGGCGGGTTCCTGCTGTCGGTCGCGGCCTCGCTCGGCCTGGTGGTCGCGCTCTTCCAGTGGGGCTGGCTCGCGGACGCGCTCGGGGTGGCCAGGACCGGTCCGGTCGTCAGCTTCCTGCCCATCATCCTGATCGGCGTGCTGTTCGGGCTCGCCATGGACTACGAGGTCTTCCTCGTCTCCGGCGTCCGCGAGGAATGGGTGCGCACCGGGCGGGCGAAGGAGGCCGTGGTGGACGGTGCCCGGCACAACACCCGGGTCGTCACCGCCGCCGCGCTCATCATGTTCACCGTCTTCGCGGGCTTCTTCCCGACCGACGACGCGTTCATCAAGCCGATCGCGTTCTCCCTCGGCGTGGGCGTGCTGCTGGACGCCTTCGCGGTGCGCATGACGCTCGTCCCGGCGATCCTGGCCCTGGTCGGGCGCGCCGCGTGGTGGCTGCCGCGACCGCTGGAGCGCCTGCTGCCCAACCTCGACGTGGAGGGATCGGGGCCCGCCGCGGACGGCGAGCGGGCCGCCGGGGTGCCGGTGCGGTAGTCCCGGGGGAAGGCGTGGGAGAGGGGCGGCGGCACCGGACACCGCCCCTCTCACGCGTTCAGTGCCCGGCCGGCGTCACTCCTTCATCCGGGCGCAGCTCTCGCAGGTGCCGAAGATCTCGATCGTGTGGTCCACGTCCACGTATCCGTGCTCGGTGGCGAGGGCCTCCGCCCACTTCTCCACCGCCGGGCCCTCCACCTCGACCGCCTTGCCGCACTCGCGGCAGACCAGGTGGTGGTGGTGGCCGCTGCTGCACCGCCGGTAGACCGCCTCGCCCTCGCTGGTGCGCAGCACGTCCACCTCGCCCGCGTCGGCCAGCGACTGGAGGGTGCGGTAGACCGTGGTCAGCCCGACCGAGTCGCCGCGGTGCCGCAGCAGGTCGTGCAGCTCCTGCGCGCTGCGGAACTCGTCGACCTCGGACAGCGCGGCCGAGACCGCTGCCCGCTGCCGGGTCGAACGGCCCTGCACGGGCGGGTTTGCGGTGGCCACGATCGTCCTCCTCGGTGCCGCGCGGGCTCGTGTCGCCGGTACTGCCCCCATTGTGCCAGCGCCCGCCGACAGCCGGGCGGGCGCGCGCCGGGCCCCGGCGGGGCGGCCGGTGCGCGGAAAAGCGGGAACCGATTTGATCCGGGGGGTGCGGACGCCGGTAATCTGAGGTATTCGCTGGGCCGCAGCGGGCCGCCTGAACACGACGCGCGGGTACCGAGCGGATCCCACACTGACCGCTTCGTCGTACTGAAGAGAGCACCGTGGCCGCCGACAAGATCGACACCATCGTCAGCCTGAGCAAGCGCCGTGGCTTCGTCTACCCCTGCTCCGAGATCTACGGTGGCCAGCGCGCCGCCTGGGACTACGGCCCGCTCGGCGTGGAGCTCAAGGAGAACATCAAGCGCCAGTGGTGGCGTTCCATGGTCACCTCGCGCGACGACGTGGTCGGACTCGACTCGTCGGTGATCCTGGCCCGCGAGGTCTGGGAGGCCTCCGGTCACGTGGCCACCTTCACCGACCCGCTCACCGAGTGCACCTCCTGCCACAAGCGTTTCCGCGCGGACCACCTGGAGGAGGCGTACGAGGCCAAGCACGGCCACGCCCCCGCCAACGGCCTCGCCGACATCAACTGCCCCAACTGCGGCAACAAGGGCGCGTTCACCGAACCCAAGCAGTTCTCCGGCCTGCTCTCCACCCACCTCGGCCCCACCCAGGACTCCGGTTCCGTGGCCTACCTGCGCCCCGAGACCGCGCAGGGCATCTTCACCAACTTCGCCGCCGTCCAGCAGACCTCGCGCAAGAAGCCGCCGTTCGGCATCGCGCAGATCGGCAAGTCGTTCCGGAACGAGATCACTCCGGGCAACTTCATCTTCCGCACGCGTGAGTTCGAGCAGATGGAGATGGAGTTCTTCGTCAAGCCCGGAGAGGACGAGACGTGGCACGAGTACTGGATGGAGCAGCGCTGGAACTGGTACCGCGACCTCGGCATCCGCGAGGAGAACATCCGCTGGTACGAGCACCCCAAGGAGAAGCTGTCGCACTACTCCAAGCGCACGGCTGACATCGAGTACCGCTTCAACTTCGGCGGCACCGAGTACTCCGAGCTGGAGGGCGTGGCCAACCGCACCGACTACGACCTGTCGGCGCACTCCAAGGCGTCCGGCCAGGACCTGTCGTACTTCGACCAGGAGGCCGGCGAGCGCTGGTTCCCGTACGTCATCGAGCCCGCGGCGGGCGTCAACCGCGCGATGCTGGCGTTCATGCTCGACGCGTACAACGAGGACGAGGCGCCCAACGCGAAGGGCGCGATGGAGAAGCGCACCGTCATGCGGCTCGACCCCCGGCTCGCGCCGGTCAAGGTCGCGGTGCTGCCGCTGTCGCGCAACCCGCAGCTGTCGCCCAAGGCGAAGGGCCTGGCGGCGGACCTGCGCAAGAACTGGAACATCGACTTCGACGACGCGGGCGCGATCGGCCGCCGCTACCGCCGCCAGGACGAGATCGGCACGCCGTTCTGCGTCACGGTCGACTTCGACACGCTCGAGGACAACGCGGTGACGGTGCGGGAGCGGGACACGATGAAGCAGGAACGGGTGTCCCTGGACCAGGTCCAGGCCTACCTGGCCAGCCGGCTGCTGGGCTGCTAGCCGGAGGTCGGGCCGGGGGCCACTCGCCGTTGTGGTTGCGGTGGTTGGGCGGCCACCGGCCGGTGGGGGTTGAGCGCGCAGTTCCCCGCGCCCCTTGCGGGGCTATCGCGGTCCGCTGTGCCTTTTAGGGGCGCGGGGAACTGCACGACCAGCCACGACGGTGGTGCTGGGGGCCACTCGCCGTTGCCATGGCGGTAGTTGGGCGGCCACCGGCCGGTGGAGGCCGCTCGCGCAGTTCCCCGCGCCCCTTACGGGGCGACCGCGGTCCGCTGAGCCTTTAGGGGCGCGGGAACTGCGCGAACAGCCACAGCGGTGCCGCGGGGGGCCACTCGCCTTCGTGGCAGCGGTGGTTGGCCGGCCACCGGCCGGTGGGGGTCAACCCAGCAGCTTGCCCACGATGCGGTCAAGGGCTGCCAAGTCCTCGGGCGGCAGGGACAGCAGGGCATCCGGCGGGGTGCCCAGGATCGCGTCGGCGCGCGAGGCCTCCGCCTCGCCCGCCTCCGTCAGGCGGACGAGTTTGGAGCGGCCGTCCGCCGGGTTCGCCGTGCGTTCGACCAGCCCGCGCCGCGCGAGGTCGTCGACGATGAGCGTCGCGTACGGCGCGTCGATGACCATCCAGTCCGCGAGCGCCCGCAGGGTGATCGGCCCGCGGGCGA
Organism: Streptomyces sp. ICBB 8177; assembly: GCF_003144095.1. Lineage (GTDB taxonomy): Bacteria > Actinomycetota > Actinomycetes > Streptomycetales > Streptomycetaceae > Streptantibioticus_D. The sequence goes on from NZ_NSKH01000018.1 coordinate 1,034,273, forward strand.
TCCGCCGCAGCGCCTTGACCCGGTTGAAGCTCATCCCGAGCGCGGCACCGACCTCCTTGCGGCGGTCGTGGGTCTCGTGCAGCAGCGTGTGCAGGTTCCGCCAGACCTGTTCCGCGGTCTGCGCGGTCGGGTCGGCGGTCACTCGTGTCGCGTCCATCAGGCGTTCACCGGCATCTTGATCTCGTCGGTCTGGAGGCGGTCCGCGGTGCGCTCCGCGGTGGCCCGCGCCCAGCGACCGGAGGTGATCGTACCGACGAGCAGGACGACCGCGCCGCACGCGGCGATGATCCACCACGCGGTCCGGCTGCTGTCGGTGAACTGCTGCCCGTAGCCGCCGGTGACCCCGGCGGCCATGACCGCGCCGATCACGGCGACGCCGAGCGAGCTGCCGATCTGGCGGCTGGTGGAGGCGACCGCGGCCGCCACGCCCGCCTGGGAGCGCGGCATGCCGGACACCGCCGTGTTGGTGATCGGGGCGTTGACCAGGCCGAAGCCGATGCCGAAGATCACGTAGCCGAGCATCAGCAGCACCGTCGGCATGTTCGTGGCGTAGCCCAGCGCCAGCATCACGCCGCTGAGGCACATGCAGGAACCGGCCAGCAGCAGCGGCACCCGCGGCCCCCGGCCGCCGACGATGCGGCCCGACAGCGGGGCGAAGACCAGTGCCATCGCGGCCATCGGCAGCATGTACAGACCGGCGTGGAGCGCGTCGAGGTGGCGCACGTCCTGTAGGTAGAGCGTGTTGAGGAAGAGGAAGCCGCCGAGCGCGGCGAAGCCGCTGACGGCGATCACGGTGGCGCCGGAGAACGGCGCGCTGCGGAAGAACCGCAGGTCGATCAGGGGCTCCTTGCGCCGCGGCTCGTAGAGCCCGAGGCCGACGACGGAGAGCACGGCCAGCGCGCCGCAGCCGAGGATCAGCGGCGAGGTCCAGCCGTGGCCGGGGGACTCGATGATGCCGTAGGTGACCGAGGCGAGCAGCACGATCATCAGCACCTGGCCGACCGGGTCGGGCCTGCGCGCCTTGGGTGCCCGGGACTCCGGGACGAACAGCCGGGTCAGCACCAGCGCGGCCAGGCCGATCGGCACGTTGATCCAGAAGATCGACCGCCAGCCGACCGTCTCGACCAGCGCGCCGCCGATGATCGGGCCCGCCGACATGCTGATGCCGACCACGCCGCCCCACACGCCGATGGCGCGGGCGCGTTCCCTGGGGTCGGTGAAGGTGTTGGTGATGATCGACATCGCCACCGGGTTGAGCATGGAGCCGCCGATCGCCTGGAGCATCCGGAACGCGATCAGCCAGCTCAGGCTGGGCGCCAGACTGCACAGCAGGGAGGCGGTCGTGAAGATCGCCAGGCCCGCCTGGAAGACCCGGCGGCGGCCTATTCGGTCGGCGGTCGAACCGGACAGCATCAGCAGGCTGGCCAGGACCAGCGTGTAGGCGTCGATCGTCCACTGGAGGCCGGACACGCCCGCGTGCAGTTCCTTCTGCATCGAGGGCAGCGCGACGTTGAGGACGGTGTTGTCCAGGCTGACGATGAGCAGGCTCATGCAGCAGATCGCCAGGACGAGCAGGCGTCGCCTGCGGGTCAGCTCGGGCACGTACGACTCCCCGTGAGTGGTTGTACGGATAGAACTATTAATACCGTACAACTAAAACGGGGCCGCGCTTCATTCCCGGGGGAGCGCCGGGGGGCGAGACCCCGAGGGCGGACCTATGGCCGGGCGGGGGCGCTCAGGCCCTCAGGCGGAGGCGCCCAGGCCGGTCAGGACCAGGGCGCGGATCGCCTCGAAGGCGGGGCGGATGTCGTCCGACGCCCAGTCCGCCGCGTAGGCGGGGTCGTGGAAGCGGCCGGTGGCGTCCCACACCGCGCGGGCGGCGCGCGCGGGCTCGGCGGCCGGGCCGCCCGCGGCGAACTCGCCCCGGGCGACGCCGTCCTCGATCACCTGGGTCAACTGGCCGACCAGTGTGGTGACATGGCGGTCGACCACCTCGCTGTGCTCGCCGACGAGCACCATGTACGTGGCGAACAGCTCGGGGTCGTCGCCCGCCTTGTGGCGCTTGGCCTCGAACAGCGACTCCAGCCACGCCCCCAGCCGCTGCGGCGCGGGGCCGGAGCCGGCCGCGACGTCGGCCAGCGCGATCTCCGACCGCTCCAGCCAGCGGGCGGTCACCGCCTCGCGCAGCGCCGCCTTGCTGGGGAAGTGCCGGTAGACGCTGCCGTGGCTGACCCCGAGCGCCCGCGCCACGTCCACCACGGTGGCCTTCGCCGGGCCGTAGCGGCGCAGCACCTCCTCGGTGGCTTCGAGGATGCGGTCGGGGGTCAGCGCGTCCGGCGGCATGCGGTCCGGCCTTTCTGCGTCGCGGGCGGCGGTAGGCCCGGCCGGGCGGCGGGCCGCTGCTCACCGCCCGGCGGGTCACTTCTCGCTGTCGAGGTGCGCCATCTGGGAGTCGGGGTAACGGGCACCCGCGGCGGCTCCGGCCGGTACGGCCTTCTCGACGGCCGCCAGGTCGGCGTCGTCCAGCGTGACGTCCAGCGCGCCGAGCGCCTCGGCCAGCCGGTCCCGGCGCCGGGCACCCACGAGCGGGACGATGTCCTCACCCCGGGAGAGCACCCAGGCGATGGCGATCTGGGCGACGGTAGCACCCTTGGCCTCGGCGATCCGGCGCAAGGCGTCGACCAGGTCGAGGTTGCGCTCGACGTTGCCGGCCGCGAAGCGCGGGCTGAAGGCGCGGAAGTCGCCCTCGCCGGGCTTGCGGTCGCGCGTCCAGTGGCCGCTGAGCAGACCGCGGGAGAGCACGCCGTACGCGGTGACGGCGACGCCGAGTTCGCGGGCGGTGGGCAGGATCGCGTCCTCGATGCCCCGGGAGAACAGGGAGTACTCGATCTGGACGTCGCTGATCGGGGCGACCGCGGCGGCCCGGCGCAGGGTGTCGGCGCCGACCTCGGACAGGCCGATGTGCCGCACCCAGCCCTTCTCGACCGCCTCGGCGATCGCGCCCACGGTCTCCTCGACGGGCACGTCGGGGTCGACGCGGGCGATCCGGTAGACGTCGATGTGGTCGGTGCCCAGGCGCTGGAGCGAGTAGGCCAGGAAGTTGCGGACCGCGGCCGGGCGGCCGTCGTAGCCGCCCCAGCCGCCCTCCGCGTCGCGCAGGGCGCCGAACTTGACGCTGATCAGGGCGTTGTCGCGGCTGCCGGGACGGGCGGCGAGGGCGTCGCGGATGAGCAGTTCGTTGTGGCCCATGCCGTAGAAGTCGCCGGTGTCCAGCAGGGTGACGCCGGCGTCCAGGGCGGCGTGGATCGTGGCGATGGACTCGGCGCGGTCCGCCTCGCCGTACAGGGCGGACATGCCCATGCAGCCGAGGCCGATCGCGGAGGTGACCGGACCGGTCGTGCCGAGGGTGCGGGTACGCATGCGGATGACTCCTTCGAGAGAACGTTGCTCAGCCAGAGTCGCATACGCGATGACAGATTTCAATATCTGTCATCGCGTACGCGTTCGTCATGCCGTCCCGCTCCGCCCGAACCCCCGTCGGGCCGCCCGTCACCGCACCGTGCGCGGCAGCCGCAGGCTCAGGCCCACCGCGGCGGCGACCAGCGCGACCTGCACCAGCAGCGCCGTGACCAGCGCGTCCCGCATGCCCGCCGACGAGGCCAGCGACAGGAAGAGCGTGCCGAGGGTCGCCACGCCCAGCGCCAGCGAGGACTGCTGGGTGGTGACCATGACGCCGCTGCCCACGCCCGCGCGCTCCGCCGGAACCTCCGACAGCACGATCCGGAACAGCGTGCTCATCGCCATGCCCTGGCCGAACCCGAGCACCGCCATGCCCGGTGTCAGCGCCAGCGGCCCGATGTGCGGCCACCCCGCGAGCGCGGTCGCGACCACCACGAGTAGGCCCAGCCCCTGCACGGTCAGGCCCACGCTGACCACGTGCCGCCCGTACCGGGTCACCAGCCGGGGCGCGACCAGCGACGCCGCGAAGAACGCCACCGCCATCGGCGCGAGTGCGGTGCCCGCGGCGACCGGTCCGAGCGCCAGACCCTGCTGGAGCGCGACCGCCATCACGAACATGAAGCCACCGAAGCCGGTGAAGAACGGCAGCGCGACCCGCAGTCCGCTGCGCATGCCGTGGTTGCCCAGCAGCGAGGGCGGCAGCAGCGGGTCGCCGCCGGAGCGCTCACCGGACCGCTCGACCAGCCAGAACGCGGCGCCCAGGAACGGCGAGGCGGCCAGCATCAGCCAGGTCCACAGCGGCCAGCCGACCGCCCTGCCCTCCATCAGCGGCACCAGCAGGGCCAGCAGCGTCGCGCCCAGCAGCAGGGTGCCGCGGGTGTCGATGCGCGCCGGGTTCGCCGACCGGGTCTCCGGGACGCTGCGCAGGCTGAGCAGGATCGCCGCCAGCGCCACGGGCACGTTGACCAGGAAAATCGAACGCCAGCCGGTGCCGGCCACGTTCGCCGCGACCAGCCAGCCGCCGAGCAGCTGGCCCAGCACCGCCGAGATGCCGCCGGTGGCGCCGTACAGGCCGAGCGCCCGGCCGCGCCGCGACCCGGTCGTGGTGGCCTGGATGGTGGCCAGCACCTGCGGCAGCATCAGCGCGGACGCGGCGCCCTGCGCGACCCGGGCGCCCACGAGTGTCCAGGCGTCAGGGGCGAGTCCGCAGGCCAGCGAGGTCAGGGCGAACAGCGCCGTGCCGATCAGGAACAGCCTGCGCCGTCCCACCATGTCGCCGAGCCGTCCGCCCAGCACCAGCAGGACCGCGTACGCGACGCCGTACCCGGCGGCGACCATCTCCAGCAGCGCCGGGCCGGCGTGCAGGTCGCGGTCGATGGTGGGCAGGGCGACGTTGACGATGAAGAAGTCGATCATGGGCAGCGCCGCGCCGAGCAGCAGCGTCAGCAGTCCGAGCGGGCTGAGGGCCGACGGCTCGGCGGCCTGCCTGCCGGGCGCCGCGTGGCGGCCCGGGCTGCGCACCCCGGCGGGCGCGGTCTTGGATGCGGTCGGTGAAGTCACCCCTTCACGATCCGGCCTCACGGAAGGGGGTACCAGAGTGTGCTTATCCAGGTATTGGGGGAACCTGGCAATCGTATGAGCGGTGCGGCACCCTGGTGGCATGAGCGCGAGTACCGACATCCGCCGCCGTGAACTGGCCGACTTCCTGCGCAGCCGCCGCGAGCGCATCACCCCCGAGCAGGTGGGCCTGCCGCGCGGCGCCCGCCGGCGCACCCCCGGCCTGCGGCGCGAGGAGGTCGCACAGCTCTCCGCGGTCGGCGTCACCTGGTACACGTGGCTGGAACAGGCCCGCGACATCCAGGTCTCGGCACAGGTGCTGGACGCCGTCGCGCGCACCCTGATGCTCGACCCGACCGAGCGCGCCCACCTGTTCGTGCTGGCCGGACTGCCCGACCCGGCGCCCGGCAGCGACTGCCCGTACCTCACGCCGTCGCTGCTGGAGGTGCTGGAACGGATGGAACCGCTGCCCGCCTGCGTGATGAACAGCCGCTACGACATCCTGGCGTACAACCGCGGCTACGGGTGGCTGGTGGACGACCTCGACGCGCTCCCGCCCGAGGAGCGCAACATCCTGTGGCTGATCTTCACCAACCCCGACTGGCGCGAGGCGGTGGTCGACCGCGACCAGGTGATCCGCCGCTGCACCGCGCAGTTCCGCGCGGCGATGGCCGAACACGTCGCGGAACCGGTGTGGAAGCTCCAGGTCAAGCGGCTCCAGCAGGTGTCGGAGGAGTTCCGCGAGGTGTGGAGCGAGCACGAGGTGATCCGGCCGTCCAGCACCACCAAGCGGTTCCTCAACAAGCGCTTCGGCCTGCTCAACATGCTCCACACCAGCATGTGGCTGGGCCAGCGCAGCGGCAGCCGGATGGTGGTCTACACCCCGCTGGACGAGGAGACCCGCGAGCGCCTGGACCGCCTGCACGCGTTCGCCCTGGCCCAGGAGGACGCCCGCCGCACGCCGCGGCGGAAGGCGCAGCCGGTGGCCGAGCGCCGCCCGGTCGCGGTCTGAGCCGGACCCGCCGGGCAACCGGACGGCGGGGCTGATTCGCGGCGGCCCGGATGCGGGACAATGGAGCTTCCGTCCGCATCCCCACGCCCCGAGGAACCGCCGCGATGACGCCCCCGCAGACCACGCCGTTGCAGATCGGACCGCACACCGTGACGCCGCCCGTCGTGCTCGCGCCGATGGCCGGGATCACCAACGCGCCGTTCCGCACGCTGTGCCGGGAGTTCTCCGGCGGCAAGGGGCTGTTCGTCTCCGAGATGATCACCACGCGGGCGCTGGTCGAGCGCAACGAGAAGACCATGCAGCTCGTCCACTTCGACGCCTCGGAGAAGCCGCGGTCCATCCAGCTGTACGGGGTCGATCCGGTCACCGTCGGCAAGGCGGTGCGGATGATCGCGGACGAGGACCTCGCCGACCACGTCGACCTCAACTTCGGCTGCCCGGTGCCCAAGGTGACCCGCAAGGGCGGCGGCTCCGCGCTGCCGTACAAGCGCCACCTGCTGCGCGCCATCCTGCGCGAGGCGGTCGGCAACGCGGGCTCGCTCCCGGTCACCATCAAGATGCGCAAGGGCATCGACGACGACCACCTGACCTACCTGGACGCCGGCCGGATCGCGGTCGAGGAGGGCGTCACGGCGGTCGCGCTGCACGGCCGCACCGCCTCCCAGCACTACGGCGGCACGGCCGACTGGGATGCCATCGCCCGGCTGAAGGAGGCGGTCACCGAGATCCCGGTGCTGGGCAACGGCGACATCTGGTGCGCCGACGACGCGGTGCGGATGATGCGCGAGACCGGTTGCGACGGGGTCGTGGTGGGCCGCGGCTGCCTGGGCAGGCCCTGGCTCTTCGGCGACCTGGTGAAGGCCTTCGAGGGCGGCGGTGGGCAGGCGAGGCCCACGCTGCGCGAGGTGGCCGCGGTCATGCGCCGGCACGCCGAACTGCTGGGGGAGTGGCTGGGCGACGAGCGGCGCGGCGTCATCGACTTCCGCAAGCACGTCGCCTGGTATACCAAGGGCTTCGCGCTGGGCGCCCAGTCCCGTCAGCGGCTGGCGCTGGCCTCCTCGCTGGCCGAGCTGGACGAGCACCTCGGCGCGCTCGACCTCGACCAGCCGTGGCCTGACGGCGCGGAGGGCCCGCGCGGGCGTACCGCGGGCACGAAGCGGGTCGTCCTGCCGGACGGCTGGCTCAAGGACCCCTACGAGACCACGGTCGCCGTGGACGCCGACGCGGAATCCGACACGTCGGGCGGCTGACGCAGGACATGCCGGGCGGTTGACGGGGGCACGTGGAGCGGGCGAGGGCGTTTTCACGCCGCTCCGCGCCCCCCGGATCACCCAATCCGGGAAATTCGGCGAATGATGGACACAAGGTGACCATTCCGGCGTCCGGATCCCAAGACGGGACGGTTTTGCGCCGCGTGATTCTCGCCACGTTTGATTTGACCCCCGCTCATATGAGCGAGATCGAAAACGGCACTCGGTGTCGTCACTTCTCCAATTCATGGCACCGAGTGCCATTCATCGTGCTTCAGTTCATCAAGGCGTCGTAACCTTGAGTCACGGTCGCGGCTGCTCAGCTGCCGGGATCGCCGCTCATGTGATGGCAATCGTTCAAGAAGTGAACACACGGGGGTGGCGGGTCCCGCATCCCGGATCCCAGGCGAATGGCCCAGAAATGCTTTCGATCTCCTGGCAGACGGGTGGTTACGGCCATGTGACGTGGCCGTGCACGTACTGCACCGCCTTGGAGATGGGTACGCTCCCCGCCGTCAGGGCAACCCCCGTGCGCGAGGAGTCGGTCCCGTGTCGGAAACACAAACACCCCAGAAGTTCGTCTACGACTTCACTGAGGGCAACAAGGACCTCAAGGACCTGCTGGGCGGCAAGGGCGCGAACCTCGCCGAGATGACCAACCTCGGTCTTCCCGTCCCTCCGGGCTTCACCATCACCACCGAGGCGTGCAAGGTCTACCTGGAGTCGGGCAGCGAGCCGTCGGCGCTGCGCGACGAGGTGAGTGCGCACCTCGACGCCCTCGAGAAGAAGATGGGCAAGAAACTCGGCCAGGCGGACGACCCGCTGCTGGTCTCGGTCCGCTCCGGGGCGAAGTTCTCCATGCCGGGCATGATGGACACCGTCCTCAACATCGGCCTGTCCGACGCCTCGGTGGCGGGCCTCGCCGCGCAGGCCGGGGACGAGCGCTTCGCCTGGGACTCCTACCGCCGCCTCATCCAGATGTTCGGCAAGACCGTGCTGGGCGTCGACGGCGACCTGTTCGAGGAGGCGCTGGAGAACGCCAAGCAGGCCAAGGGCGTCAGGACCGACGTCGACCTGGACGCGGACGACCTGCGCACGCTGGTGGACGAGTTCAAGGCCGTCGTCGCCAAGGAGGCAGGCCGCGACTTCCCGCAGGACCCGCGCGAGCAGATGGACCTGGCCGTGCGCGCCGTGTTCGACTCCTGGAACGGCGAGCGCGCCAAGCTCTACCGCCGCCAGGAGCGCATCCCCGGCGACCTGGGCACCGCGGTCAACGTCTGCTCGATGGTCTTCGGCAACCTCGGCCCCGACTCCGGCACCGGTGTCGCCTTCACCCGCGACCCGGCCAGCGGCCAGCAGGGCGTCTACGGCGACTACCTGCAGAACGCGCAGGGCGAGGACGTGGTGGCGGGCATCCGCAACACCGTGCCGCTCGCCGACCTCGCCCAGATCGACCGGCCGTCGTACGACGAGCTGATGCGCATCATGGAGACCCTGGAGAACCACTACAAGGACCTGTGCGACATCGAGTTCACGATCGAGCGCGGCAAGCTGTGGATGCTCCAGACCCGGGTCGGCAAGCGCACCGCCGCCGCGGCCTTCCGCATCGCGACCCAGCTGGTCGACCAGGGCCTGATCGACGAGGCCGAGGCCCTCCAGCGGGTCAACGGCGCCCAGCTCGCCCAGCTGATGTTCCCGCGCTTCGACGTGAGCGCGAAGGCCGAACTGCTCGGCCGGGGCATCGCCGCCTCCCCGGGCGCGGCGGTCGGCAAGGCGGTCTTCGACTCCTACACCGCCGTGAAGTGGTCGCGCTCGGGCGAGAAGGTCATCCTGATCCGCCGCGAGACCAACCCCGACGACCTCAACGGCATGATCGCCGCCGAGGGCATCCTCACCTCGCGCGGCGGCAAGACCTCGCACGCCGCCGTGGTCGCCCGCGGCATGGGCAAGACCTGTGTGTGCGGCGCGGAGGACCTGGAGGTCGACACCAAGCGCCGCTGCCTGACCGCCCCCGGCGGCGTCGTCATCGAGGAGGGCGACGTCATCTCGGTCGACGGCTCGACCGGCAAGGTCTACGTCGGCGAGGTACCCGTCGTACCGTCCCCGGTGGTCGAGTACTTCGAGGGCCGCATGCACGCCGGCGCCGACGACGCCGACGAGCTGGTCAAGGCCGTGCACCGGATCATGGCGTACGCGGACCGGGTGCGCCGGCTGCGGGTGCGGGCCAACGCCGACAACGCCGAGGACGCCGCGCGCGCCCGCCGGTTCGGCGCCCAGGGGATCGGGCTGTGCCGCACCGAGCACATGTTCCTCGGTGAGCGCCGCGAGATGGTCGAGCGGCTGATCCTCGCCGACACCGACGCCGAGCGCGACGAGGCCCTCAAGGCCCTGCTGCCCCTCCAGCAGCGCGACTTCGTCGACCTGTTCGAGTCGATGGACGGGCTGCCGGTCACCGTGCGGCTGCTGGACCCGCCGCTGCACGAGTTCCTGCCCGACATCACCGACCTGTCGGTGCGGGTGGCGCTGGCCGAGTCCCGCAAGGAGCCGCACGAGAACGACCTGCGCCTGCTCCAGGCGGTGCACCGGCTGCACGAGCAGAACCCGATGCTGGGCCTGCGCGGCGTGCGCCTCGGCCTGGTCATCCCGGGCCTGTTCACCATGCAGGTGCGGGCCATCGCCGAGGCGGCGGCCGAGCGGATCGCGGCGGGCGGCGACCCGCGCGCCGAGATCATGATCCCGCTGGTCGGCACCGTGCAGGAACTGGAGCTGGTCCGCGAGGAGGCCGACAAGGTCATCGCGGACGTCGAGGCCGAGCACGGCGTGGAGCTGAAGCTGGCGATCGGCACGATGATCGAGTTGCCGCGCGCCGCGCTCACCGCCGGACAGATCGCCGAGGCCGCGCAGTTCTTCTCGTTCGGCACCAACGACCTGACCCAGACGGTGTGGGGCTTCTCCCGCGACGACGTGGAGGCCAGCTTCTTCACCGCCTACCTGGAGAAGGGCATCTTCGGCGTCAGCCCGTTCGAGACGATCGACCGCGACGGCGTCGGCTCGCTGGTGGCGCTGGCCGCGAAGGCCGGCCGGGCCACCCGCCCCGACCTCAAGCTCGGCGTCTGCGGCGAGCACGGCGGCGACCCGGAGTCGGTGCACTTCTTCCACGAGGTCGGCCTCGACTACGTCTCCTGCTCGCCGTTCCGGATCCCGGTGGCGCGCCTGGAGGCCGGTCGCGCGGCCAGCCGCAGCGAGGGCAGCGACCACCGCTGACCGGCCGCTGATCACAGGACCATCGCGAAAACCCTCACCGGGGGCGGCGCCTTGTGCGAGGCGCCGCCCCCACCTCATGCCGTCGCGGTCCCAAGCCCTTCGTACCTGACCCCGGTCAGTTGCTCGGACGCCGTCCACAGGCGTTCGGCCGCAGTGTCGCTGAGGGTCCAGGAGGCCCGCCAGGACTTCGCGGGGCTGCCGCGCAGGCCCGGCCAGTGCGGCCCGTAGAAGTCGTCCGGTGCGACACCGGGCGCGGTCGCCGCGTACAGCGTGGGCAGCGCGCCGCCGGACGGCGGCTGGGCCACGACGCGGTTTGCGGCCTTCGCCAGCCGCGCCGCGAGCCTGCGGCCCTCCATCGCCGGGCCCGCCGTCTGGAGGTTGGTGTCGGCGTAGCCGGGGTGCGACGCGGCCACGACGAGCGGCGAGCCGGCCGCGGCGAGACGCCGGGCCAGTTCGTGGACGAACAGCAGATTCGCCGTCTTCGACCGGCCGTAGGCGATCCAACGGCGGTAGCGGCGCTCGCTGTTGAGGTCGCCGGGATCGATGTTGGCCAGCGCGTGCATGCCGCTGGAGACGGTCACCACGCGGGCGTCCGGGGTCGCCAGCAGCTTGGGCAGCAGCAGCCCGGTGAGCGCGAAGTGGCCGAGGTGGTTGACGCCGAACTGCGCCTCGAAGCCGTCCGCCGTCCGCGTGTACGGCAACGCCATGACGCCCGCGTTGTTGATCAGCAGATCGAGCCGTTCCTCGTCGGCGAAGTCCTCGGCCAACGCCCGCACCGAGGCCAGGTCGGCGAGATCCAGGAGCCGGAAGGCGACCCGGGCGCCCGGCGCCTCGGCCCGCATCCGCGTCGCCGCCTCCTGCCCGCGCCGCTCGCTGCGGCAGGCCAGCAGCACCCGGGCGCCGTGCCGGGCCAGCTCGCACGCGGTGTGGAAGCCGATGCCGCTGTTGGCGCCGGTGACCACGGCGACCCGGCCGGTCTGGTCGGGGATGTCCTTCGCGCTCCAGCCCATCGTGGCGGCCACCTCTCGCCCGTCGTCGCGGCACGTCGCGCACCGCCTGCCCGGTTGTCGAAGCCGCAGCCTAAGCCCTGGTCAGCCGCCGGTCACCGACCCGTCCGCGGTCAGTCGTCGATGCCGGACCTCTCCACGCCCGCCACGATGTGCCGCTGGAGGACGACGAAGACCACGACCAGCGGCAGCACCGAGACCGCCGCCGCCGTGAACAACTCGTGCAGGTTCACCGTCTGCGCGGTGGCGAACGACGCCAGCGCCACCTGCACCGTCCACGCCGACTGGTCCTGGCCGATGACCAGCGGCCACAGGAAGGAGTTCCAGGAGCCGATGAACACGATGGCCCCGACCGCCGCGAACACCGGACGCGAATTGGGCACCACGATCCGCCAGTAGGTCCGCCAGTACCCGAGCCCGTCCACCCGCGCCGCGTCCTCCAGCTCACCGGGAAAACCCAGGAAGTACTGCCGGAACAGGAACGCGGCGAACGCGCTGAAGAGCGTGGGCACCACCAGGCCGCGCAGGCTGGAGACCCACCCCAGCGACGAGACCAGCACGAAGCTCGGCACGAACGTCACCGCGGACGGGATCATCAGCGTGCCGAGGATGCCGTAGAAGACCGCGTTCGCGTACGGGTACGGGATGCGCGCGAGACCGTAGCCGCACATCGACGCCAGCAGCAGCGTGCCCGCGGTCGTCAGCACCGCGATGCGCGTGGAGTTCCACAGCGCGTGCGCCATCGGCACCGACGGATCGTCGAACAGCTCGCGCACGTTGGACAGATGCAGGGTGTGGGGGAAGAAGGTCCAGCCGGGCGCGGTGATGTCGGACTCGCTCGCGAGCCCGTCGCGGACCATCAGGTAGAACGGGATCAGGAAGAGCACCGCGAGCGCGATCAGCAGCGTCAGCCGCAGCGCCCGCGCCAGAGCGCGCAGGTGCGCGTCCATCTCACGCCTCCTTCCGGCCGAGCCCGAACCAGCGGGCCTGCGCCACCGTGACCACCGCGATGACCAGCGCGAGGATCACCGCGCCCGCGCTGCCGAGCCCGAGATCCTGGCCCTGTCCCAGCGCCACGTAGTACAGGTAGACCAGCGGCGGCCGGGCGTAGGGCGGGTAACCGGCGCTGGTGGACAGCAGGTTGTAGAACTCGTCGAACGCCTGGAACGCGTTGACGACCAGCAGCAGCACCACCGCCACCGAGGTCGCCCGCAACTGCGGGAAGGTGACGTACCGGAAGGTCTGCCAGCCGGGCCGCGCGCCGTCCACCGCCGCCGCCTCGTACAGCGAGCGCGGCACGCGTTGCAGTCCGGCGAGGAAGAGGATCATGTAGAACCCGGCCTGCAACCACAGCCGTACGGTGACGATCACCAGCCAGTACCACGGCGGGTGGGTGGTCGACAGCCACGCCACCGAGGCCGCGCCGAACCAGCGCAGCACCGTGTTGGCCAGCCCGAAGCGCACGCCGTTGAAGACCGCCATCTTCCAGACCAGCGAGGCCACCACGTACGAGCAGGCGGTCGGCAGGAAGAACACCGAGCGGAAGAACGCCCGCCACCGGCGCAGCCGGTGCACCAGCAGCGCGAGGCCCAGCGAGACCGCGAACGTCGTCGGCACGATGAACAGCGTGAAGACCGCGAACGTGGCCAGGCTGGAGCGGAACGCCGCGTCGTCCAGCATCGACGCGTAGTTGGCCAGGCCCACGAAGTGCCGCGGGGTGACCGTGTCGTGCGCGTCGAAGAAGCTGAGCACGACGCTCCACACCAGCGGCACGTAGCCGAAGACCACCAGGCCGGCGACGAACGGGCCGGTGAAGACCCAGAACCACAGGTAGCGCCGCTGCGGGCCGAGAAGGCGGGCGAGCACGCCCGCCTCAGCCGTTCTTCCGCACGCGCGCCAGTTCGGCCGCCACCACCCCGGCCGCCGCCCTCACCTGTCCCGCCGGGTCCGCGCCGTCCTTGATGATCCTGCTGTACGCGTCCTGCAACGCGGTGCGCGACCTGGGCGTCCACAGCAGCGGGTCGGCGTGCCCGTAGCGGGTCGCGAAGCGCACCGCGTCGGCCGCCGCGCCGGTGCGCAGCCTGGCCGCCCGCTCGGCCAGCGAGATCCGCGCCGGGATGTGCAGGCCGTAGGAGGTCGCGAAGTCCTCCTGGTAGTCGGTGCGTTGGACCCACAGCCAGGTCGCGAACCCCTTGGCCGCCGTCACGTGCCTGCTGCGGGCGCTGACCGCGCAGGCGTACGCGCCGACCGGCACCGCGGGCGTGCCGTGGGCGCCGTCCGCGGGGAACGGCAGCACGCCGAAGTCGTCGCCGAGCGCCTTGGAGATCTGCGGCAGCGCCCACAGCCCGGTCCACTGCATCGCGGTCAGGCCCTGGACGAACGCGGACGGGTCCGACCAGTCGGCGGGCGCGCCCAGCAGCAGCGACTTGTCGGCGTACAGGGTGTGCAGCTTGCCCAGCGCGGCGTACGCGGCCGGGCTGTCGAACCCCACCGTGCCGCCAGGGGTGACGAGTTGGAGTCCCGCCGCGTACAGCGGGGTGCCGCCCAGCACCCCGGCGCCCCCGTCGTTGCCGAGGAAGAGGCCCTTGACGTCCCTGGTGGTGAGCTTCGCCGCCGCGGCGACCAGCTCGTCCAGCGTCTGCGGCGGGGCGACCTTCGCCTTGGCCAGCAGGCTCTTGCGGTAGTAGAGCATCTGCGTGTCGATGGTCTGCGGGATGCCGTAGACCCGGCCGCGGTAGGTCTTGGGGCCCAGGACCGCGGGGTTGAAGTCGTGCTCGACGCCCTTGATCCCGTCCGTCAGGTCGACGACCTGACCGCCCTGGATCTGGTCCAGCGTGGGGCCGTTGACCTCGAAGACGTCCGGGCCGTCGTCGGTGAGCAGCGCGGCGGCGGTCTGCGTGTCGTAGTCGCCGGGCCGCCACTGCACGGTGACCCGCGCCCGCTCGTAGGCGGCCGCGTAACGCTTGACGGCCTGCTCGGTGCCGGGCTCGCCGTACTGGTGGTACCACTGCGACAGGGCGGGCCCGCTGCCCGAACCGCCGCCTCCGCGGCCGTTGTTCGACCCGCAGGCGGCCAGGGCCCCGGCGAGTGCCGCCCCGCCGGCCGCGGCGAGCAGACGGCGGCGCGGGAGTAACGTCGGATGTGATCCGGTGGTGTCACGCGTCGGCTCGGTCATGGTCATGAAGTATCGCCGGGATACGTGTAAGGCGCATTGCGTATCCGTGAAGTCACCCCCGTACGAGGGGCGTTGGGCGGCCCGCCGCGAGGTGTTCGGCTCACGCGGCCGTCGCGCCGGGGCTCACCAGGCGAAGGCGCGGGCCGGGTTGGCGACCAGGATCGCGTGGGCGCTCTCCTCGCCCAGCCGGTCCGCGAGGCGCGGCCTCAGCACCCGTGTCAGGTACGGCATGCCAGGACCGCCCCCGTTCACCGAACGGGCGGCGGCGGTCGTGGTGTCGCCGCCCAGCAGTACCTGACCGCCGAAGCCGCCCTCCACCAGCGCCGCCACGCAGTCCAGCATCCGCCAGTCGGTGGCGTGGTTGGCCCGCGAGGGACCGTCGAAGGCGAGGAACGCCCCCGACCGCGCGGCCTGACGGTGCACCCACTCGTCCGGCGACCTGTTGAGGTGGCCCAGGATCACGCTGCCCGGCGCGACCTCCAGCCGTCCGCACAGCAGGTCGAGCACGTCGAGCACCCCGGTGCCGAGTTCGTGGTGCACGGCGATCGGCGCACCGGTGGCGTGGTGCGCCTCCGCGGCCGCCGCCATGGTGTGCCGGGCGTGCGCGTCGAGGCCGTGGAAGGCGCCCGCGACCTTGATCAGGCCCGCGGTGACCGGCCGTTCCCCCGTCCCTCGCACGGCCTCGGTCAGTTCGGTGACGAAGACCTCGGCCAGCCGGGGCATGACGCGGGCGAGCAACTCATCGTCGTAGTGCGCCGCCTGGTGCAGCCCGGTCGCCGCCACGATGTGCGTGCCGGTCTCGCGGGCGAGGTCCACCAGCGCGTCCGCCCGGCGCCCGGTGCCGTACGGCGACCACTGCACGACGGCGTCGCCGCCCGCCGCGCTAAAGGCACGCAGTTCCGCCGCGGCGGCGGACACGTCGTCCAGTTCCTGGCCGGGCAGCTGGCGGCTGCGGAAGAACAGGTGGTCGTGCGCGTCGCAGACGCCGAGCAGGCCGGGGTCGAGCGGGCCCAGGACGGTGTGGATCGAGGGCGGCATGGGGATGACTTCCCTTTCGGGGCGGGCGGACTACTCCGCCGCGTCGGCGGAGGGTGACCAGACGCTCAACACGCCGTCCACCTCGGCCAGTTCGGCGACCAGCTGATGGATGCTACCGGTTCCCTGAAGGGACAACTGGACGTCGGACGTGCCGCCGCCGGGCGGCTGTTCGTCCTCCGCCTCCTTCCACGGCGCCCGGTCCACCCGTACGTCCAACACCTGGAAGCCGTCGCGGGTGCAGTGCTCCAGCACCCGCGGCAGCACCCCGCCGCCGACCCGGTAGGACAGCTGGAGCTGAGCCTGCTCGGCCGTCGAGATGGCCGGGAAGCGGCGGGTGACCAGCGGATATCCCCGGGCCACCAGGAAGTGCACGGCGGTGGCCGCGATCGCCAGCAGCGGCAGGCCGCCGCCGCACGCCATGCCGATCGCACAGGTCAGCCAGACGGCCGCGGCGGTGGTCAGGCCCCGCACCGCGTCCCGGCGCACGAAGATGATGCCGCCGCCGATGAAGCCGATGCCGGAGACGATCTGGGCCGCCACCCGCGAGGGGTCGAGGGCCACGTGGCTCATGCCCAGGACGCTGTTGAAGCCGTGCTGCGAGACCTCCATGAACAGTGCGCTGCCCACGCCCACCAGGGTGTGGGTCCGCAGCCCCGCGCTCTTCTGCTGGACCGCGCGTTCCAGGCCTACGAGGGTGGAGAGCACCAGCGCGAGACCGATCTCGGCCATCTGCCGCAGGCCCTGACCCGCGCCGGGATCCCACAGCGGCAACGCGATCGAGTGCGCGATATGCACGATCCACCTCCACTCGCCAGGCCATCAGCACCCTATCCCGCACGCTCCGGGAACCGGGTGTCTGGCCGCGGCGTCTCCTGGCTCGTGACGGCGCCCGTGCCGGTGCGCGTGTTCCCTCCCGAACGGCCATGATCCACCGCCATCGACGTGATCTTCGTCTCATGACGGCCTGACAGGCCCATGCCGCGCGGGCGTATCACTCCGTGCCCGTAAAAGACGGGCAAATCACCCCGTAAAGTCGAGTAAACCGAACCGAACGCATTTCCGTCCCTCCTGGTGAAGGGGCTGCCGGAAGAGAGAGCGACAACCGTGGGACTGACGTCCGAGATGTTCTTCGCAGGGCTGGTGATCGCCGCGCTGGTGGCGTCCGTCCTGGCGCTGTGGCTGTGGCCGCGCGTGGCGCGCGCGAGCGTGCCGTCCTGGCTGGGCCGGATCGGCCTGCTGGTGGCGGTGCAGGTGACCGTCCTGGGCGTCCTGCTGGTCGCGGTGAACAACTCCTTCGGCTTCTACTCCTCCTGGCAGGACCTGCTCGGCGCCCCGGTGGGCAAGCAGGTCATGGACACCAGCGACGCCAAGGGCGGCCGCCCCTCCGGCATCAAGGTCGGAGGCGTCGTCCAGGCGGGCCTCAAGGGCGGCAGGGAGCAGGCCGGCGAGGTCGAGTCGGTCCACTTCCAGGGCCTCGCCTCCGGCCTGAGCAGCGACGGCTTCGTCTACCTGCCCCCGCAGTACTTCCAGAAGGCGCACCAGGACGAGCGCTTCCCGGTCGTGGTCGCCCTCACCGGCTACCCGGGCGTGGCGTCCAACCTCATCACCGGCCTGAAGATCCCGCGCACCGTCTCCGACGACATCGCGGCGAAGAAGATCCGCCCGGTCATCTACGTCATGGTCCGGCCGACCGTGGTGCCCGGCCGCGACACCAACTGCACCGACGTGCCCGGCGGTCCGCAGGCCCTGACCTTCTTCAACCAGGACCTGCCGTACGCGGTCGCCTCCCGGTTCCGCACCACCGAGGGCCCCGGTTCCTGGGCCGCGGTCGGCGACTCGACCGGCGGCTACTGCGCGCTGAAATTCGCGATGACCAACCCGGCGCGCTACGGCGTGGCAGCGGGTCTGTCCGCCGACTACGGCGCCGCCCAGGACAGCCAGACCGGCGACCTGTACGCGGGCAACGCGCAGTACAAGCGCGAGCAGGACCTGAACTGGCGGATGGCGCACATGCCGCCCGCGCCGGTCTCCCTGCTGGTCTCCAGCAGCAAGAAGGGCGAGGGCAACTACAAGCAGACCCTCCAGCTCGCCGCGGACGCCAAGTGGCCCACCAAGGTCACCAAGCTGATACGCGACGAGGGCGGCCACAACTTCAAGACCTGGCGGGCCGAGTACCCGGACGTCATCCGCTGGATAGACCAGCAGCTGCCGCCCACCCCGAGCGCGGCCTCCGGCGCGAACTCCCCGTCCGGGCAGCCGCATTCCTGATTCCGCCGTTCTCCGCCGTCTTCCCCGCCCGTCTCCCCGTGCCGTCGGCCGCCGAATACTCATACATAAGGATTCGGAAAATCGGCGGGAGAAATGCCAAGGGCCCGCACACCGTCATCGGTGTGCGGGCCCTCGCGCTATTCACGGCGGTGATCCGGACACGGCCGCGCTGTCAGGCGGACGCGTCGCGCGGAATCAGCGGTTGGCGCCGTTCCCGGACAGAACCGGGATGTTGTCCAGGATGTGCGACAGCGGGTCGTCGCCCTTGACCTGGCTGGAGTTCTCGGTGCACTGCTGGATCTGCGGCTGGGTCAGGATGTCCTGGACCGTGATCGGGACCAGGCCGACGACCGAGCCGATGTCACCCTTCACCGGCAGACCGACACAGGGCTTGTTCAGCGAGCCCTGGACCAGACCGATCTGCGGGCTCATGTAGCCGCCGGTGGTGGTGTTGCCGTACACCTGGTCCGAGCCGTTGCCGTTGGCGGAGCTGGGGCCGTGGTTGTTGCCGATGGCCATCGCCGGGGCGGCAGTGACACCCACCGCGGAAACAACAACCGCAGCCGTGGCGAGAATCTTCTTGATCACGCGAGTCTTTCCTTCCGATCCTTGAGCGCCCCGCTACCGGAGCAGCCTGCACAACTCCCGCCGGAAGGAGAAGTTCCTATCGTTCACTCTCCCGGATCAATTGACATCGGTGCCGCGCGCTTCAGTAATCCGGATGGCCGGTCAACCCGTCGTGACGCGAGGGCCCCAGTAGGATTCCGGTATGACCGGTAGCGGGACCACGAGGGGGCGGGTCGCCATGGAAGACCCCGTCGGACCCGGCGGGCCGCGCGCTCAACGGCCGGACGGGAGCACGCCGGTGACGGAGGACCAGCTGGTCACCATCGCCCCGTTCGCCCCGCCGGCGCCGCAGCCGCCGGACCGGCCGTGGCTCGGCCCGCTGCTGATCATCGGCATGCCGATGGCCGCCGCCGTGCTGGTCTTCACGATCCTGTCGCTGCACTGAGCCGCCCGCCCCGGTGGCGGTCAGGGGCGGGCGCGGCGGACCGCCGCCGTCAGCGCGGTCTCCTTGCGGCCCAGCAGGCTCGGGTCCGGCCGCACCAGCGCGTCCAGCGCCGCCTTCGCCGCCGCGCCCACCTCCCGCGTCCCGCCGTAGTACCAGGTCACGTCATGCGGTTCGGCCACTGCGACACCGTAGGAGGTGATCCCCGCCGCCTCGCACAGGGCGATCGCACGGCGGATGTGGAAGCCCTGGCTGACCAGGACCGCGTGCGTCACGCCAAAGATGCGTCGGGCCCGAGCACACGAGTCCCAGGTGTCGAAGCCCGCGTAGTCCAGCACGATCTGCTGGTACGGCACGCCGTGCCGGGTCAGGTACGCGCGCATGGCGCCCGGCTCGTCGTAGTCGGTGCGGCTGTTGTCGCCGGTCACCAGCAGGGCCCTCACCTTGTGATCGCGGTACAGCCCGGCGGCGGCGTCCAGGCGGTGCGCCAGGTACGGGGAGGGCGCGCCGTTCACCAGGCCCGCGCCGAAGACCACCGCGACCGGCTCGGACGGCACGTCCGCCACGTTCCGCACCCGGCCCGAGGCGGTCATGTACATCCAGGTCATCGGCGCCAGGGCCAGCACGCACAGCGCGGCCACCACCCGCACCGCGCGCCGCCGTTCACGCGTCGTGCGCGGAAGCCGCACGCGGTGCGGCAGCCGTACGCACCGCGCAAGCCGTACGGACGGCGGGAGCCCTGCGCGTCGTGGAAGCCTCGGTCTCATGCCGTCCCCCTGAACGTGCGCCTGCGGAAGCCTCGCACGCGCGTACGGAAACAACGGACGCCGTGCGGCGGTCCCCGGTTCCGCCCGACGATGTGCCACCCGACGGAGTTCCGCCCGATGATGGGGGCATGGGGGACCTCACGACACCCGGCGCGACCGCGCCCGTCCTGCCGTTCTTCGTCTACGGCACGCTGCGGGCCGGGCAGGCCAACCACGACCGCGTGCTGCGCGGGCGGCTCGCCGCGCTGCGGCCCGCCGAACTGCCCCGGGCGGTCCTGTTCGACGGGCCCGGCTACCCGTACGCCCTCGACGGCGGCACGGGCGACACCGTGCGCGGGGAGCTGGCCGAGGCGCTGCCCTGGGCGTACGAGGCGGTGCTCGCCGACCTCGACCGGCTGGAGGAGTACGTCCCCGGGGCGCCCGGCAACCTCTACGACCGCGTGACGCGCGAGGTGCGCTGCGGCGGTGCGACGCGTCCCGCGTGGGTCTACCTGGCCGGCCCCGCCACCGCCGCCGCACTGCGCGCGAACGGCCGCCGGATCGCGTCGGGGGACTGGTCGGCGCGCGGCGCGTAGCGGTGGCGGAGGATCACCGGGTCGAGCGCGGCTGCGGTGGGCGCCCGCTACCGTCGCAGTATGAACGGGAACCACCTGCCCCCCGCCCCCTACGACGAGGCCGCCACCGAGCGCTGGGTGCCGGAACCCGACAAACGCCCGGGCCGCACCGCGTTCCAGCGCGACCGGGCGCGGGTGCTGCATTCCGCCGCGCTGCGCAGGCTGGCGGGCAAGACCCAGGTGGTCGATCCGGGCGTGGCCATGCCGGAGATCAACACCAGCCCGCGCACCCGGCTCACCCACTCCCTCGAATGCGCCCAGGTGGGAAGGGAGTTGGGCGCCGCGCTCGGCTGCGACGCGGACCTGGTGGAGACCGCCTGCCTCGCGCACGACCTGGGCCATCCGCCGTTCGGCCACAACGGCGAGGAGGCGCTCGCCGAGGTCGCGCGCCCCTGCGGCGGCTTCGAGGGCAACGCCCAGTCGCTGCGGCTGCTCACCCGCATCGAGCCCAAGCGCTTCACCACCGACCGCTCCGGCCGGGTCGCCAGCGTCGGCCTCAACCTCACCCGCGCCGCCCTCGACGCGGCCACCAAGTACCCCTGGCCGCGCGGCGGGCACCCCACCGATCCGGAGTCGCGCAAGTTCGGCGTCTACGAGGACGACCTGCCGGTCTTCCACTGGCTGCGCGCGGACGCCCCCGAGGGCCTGAAGTGCTTCGAGGCGCAGGTCATGGACTGGTCCGACGACGTGGCCTACTCCGTGCACGACGTGGAGGACGGCCTGCACGCGGGCCACGTCACCCCCGGCATGCTGCGCTCCGCCACCGAGCGCCAGGAGATCTACGCGGTCGCCGCGCAGCGCTACGCCCCGGGCGCGCAGGACGCCGAACTCGCCGACGCGCTCGACCGGTTGCTGGCCCAGGAGTGGTGGCCGGACGGCTACGACGGCTCCTCGGTCGCCCAGGCCCGGCTGAAGGACGCCACCTCGCAGCTCATCGGCCGCTTCTGCCTCGCCGCCGAGAGCGCCACCCGCGACGCCTACGGGCCCGGCCGCCTCACCCGCTACGCCGCGCAGCTCGTCGTGCCCCGCGAGGTGCGGCTGGAGTGCGCGGTGCTCAAGGCGGTCGCCGACCGCTACGTCATGCAGCGCGCCGACCAGGCCCGCCGCCGCGCCGAGCAGCGCGTCGTCATCGCCGAGTTGGCCGACGCGCTGGCCGACGGCGCGCCGGACGGGCTCGACCCGCAGTTCCGCGGCTTCTTCGAGGCGGCGGCCGACGACCGCGCCCGCCTTCGCGTGGTGGTCGACCAGATCGCGTCACTGACCGACGCCGCCGCGCTCGAACTGCACCACCGGCTCGCCGCGCCGGGCCGCCGCGCCGGGTGACCGCCGCGCCCGTCACGCCCGCCGGGAACGTCCGGCCCCGGCCGGACGTATGACACAAGACATGGCATATCCCGGCAGCCGGTACGACGGGCCGGGCCCGGCGGGCGCACGCGCCCGGGGCCCGGCGGTCCTCGCGGCGCCCTTCACGCGGACCGCGCGGTGCGGGACGCTCTCGTGCACGGATCGTGTACGGATCACGTGCCGGGCGCCGGCCACGTGTCGGGTGCCGCGAGACGGGTATCGAGTTCGGGTTACGGATCGCCGGGGGATTCCGCGCGAGGAGGCGCACAGTGGTCGACGCACATCAGACGTTCGTCATCGTCGGAGCGGGGCTGGCCGGGGCCAAGGCCGCGGAGGCGCTGCGGGAGCAGGGGTTCACCGGCCGGGTGATCCTCGTCGGTGACGAACGCGACCGCCCCTACGAACGCCCCCCGCTGTCCAAGGGCTACCTGCTCGGCAAGGACGAGCGCGACGCGGTCTTCGTCCACCCGCCCGCCTGGTACGCCGAGCACGACGTCGAACTCCACCTCGGCCAGCCCGTCGTCCACCTCGACCGCACAGCCAAGACCGTCACCCTCGGCGACGGCGCGGTCATCGGCTACGACAAGCTGCTGCTGGCCACCGGGGCCGAACCGCGCCGCCTGGACGTGCCCGGCACCGACCTGGCCGGCGTGCACCACCTGCGCCGCCTCGCCCACGCCGAGCGGCTGCGCGGCGTGCTGTCCTCGCTGGGCCGTGACAACGGCCACATCGTGATCGCGGGCGCGGGCTGGATCGGCCTGGAGGTGGCCGCCGCCGCCCGCTCCTACGGCGCCGAGGTCACCGTCGTGGAGCCCGAGCCGACCCCGCTGCACGGCGCCCTCGGCCCCGAGCTGGGCGCGGTCTTCGCCGACCTGCACCGCGAGCACGGCGTCCGCTTCCACTTCGGCGCCCGCCTCACCGAGATCACCGGCCAGGACGGCATGGTGCTCGCGGTGCGCACCGACGACGGCGAGGAGCACCCCTGCCACGACGTGCTCGCCGCCATCGGCGCCGCCCCGCGCACCGCGCTCGCCGAGGCCGCCGGGCTCACCATGGCCGCCCGCGCGGACGGCGGCGGCATCGCGGTCGACGCCTCCCTGCGCACCTCCGACCCGGACATCTACGCCGCCGGTGACTGCGCGGCCGCCCAGCACCCGCTGATCGGCGCCCGGCTGCGGGTCGAGCACTGGGCCAACGCCCTCAACGCCGGGCAGGCCGCCGCCCGCGCCATGCTGGGCGAGTTGGTCAGCTACGACCGCGTCCCGTACTTCTTCACCGACCAGTACGACCTGGGCATGGAGTTCTCGGGACACGCCGCGCCCGGCACCTACGACCAGGTGGTGTGCCGCGGCGACGTCGGCAAGCGGCAGTTCATCGCGTTCTGGCTGCGCGCGGGCGAGGAGGGCCACCAGGTGCTGGCCGCGATGAACGTCAACGTGTGGGACGTCACCGGACCCCTCCAGGAGCTGATCCGCACCGGCCGCCCGGTCGACCCCGAGCGGCTGTCCGACCCGGGTGTGCCGCTGGAGTCGCTGCTGGGCTGAGACGCCCCGACCGCGGGGGCGGCCGGCCGGCGACCGGGCCACCGGGCGAGGGGCGCTCCCGCGGTCGCCGTAGAATCCAGACGTGGCGGGTCGGATCAGGGACGAGGATGTCAAGGCGGTACGGGACGCGGTCCCGATCGACGCCGTGGTCTCCGAATACCTCCAGCTGCGGCCCGCGGGCGGCGGCAACCTCAAGGGCCTGTGCCCGTTCCACGACGAGAAGTCGCCGTCGTTCCAGGTCAGCCCGAGCAAGGGCCTGTACTACTGCTTCGGCTGCCAGGAGGGCGGGGACACCCTCGACTTCGTGATGAAGCTCGACCACCTCTCGTTCTCCGAGACGGTCGAGCGGCTCGCCGCCCAGGCGGGCATCACCCTGCGCTACGACGAGGGCGGCTACACCCCCGGCCGCCAGCAGGGCGAGCGGATCCGCCTGATCGAGGCGCACAAGGCCGCCGCCCAGTTCTACGTCGAGCAACTCGGCGGCGCCGAGGCCGAGATCGCCCGCGCCTTCCTCGCCCAGCGCGGCTTCGACCAGGCCGCCGCCGAGCACTTCGGCGTCGGCTACGCCCCCGCGGGCTGGGACCACCTGGTGCGCTACCTGCGCGGCAAGGGCTTCACCGACAAGGAACTGCTGACCTCGGGACTGGCCAGCGACGGCCGCCGCGGCGCCATCGACCGCTTCCGGGGCCGGCTGATCTGGCCGATCCGGGACATCACCGGAGAGGTCATCGGCTTCGGCGCCCGCAAGTTGCGCGAGGACGACAACGGGCCGAAGTACCTCAACACCCCCGAGACGCCGCTGTACAAGAAGTCGCAGGTGCTCTACGGGATCGACCTGGCCAAGAAGGAGATCGGCCGCACCGCCCGCGCGGTCGTGGTGGAGGGCTACACCGACGTGATGGCCTGCCACCTGGCCGGCGTCACCACCGCCATCGCCACCTGCGGCACGGCCTTCGGCGCGGACCACGTGAAGATCCTGCGGCGGCTGCTGATGGACAACTCCACCGCCGAGGTGGTCTTCACCTTCGACGGCGACGCGGCCGGCCAGAAGGCGGCGCTGCGGGCCTTCGAGGACGACCAGAAGTTCGCCGCGGAGACCTCCATCGCGATCACCCCCGGCGGCATGGACCCGTGTGAACTGCGGCTCGCCGAGGGCGACGCGGCGGTGCAGCGGCTGGTCGAGGGCCGCACCCCGCTGTTCGCCTTCGCGCTGCGCTCCATCGTCGGCCGCTACAACGTCGACACCGACGAGGGCCAGGTCGCCGCCGTGGACGCCGCGCTGCCGGTGGTCGCGGCCATCAAGGACCGCGCGCTGCGCGACCGTTACGCGATCCGGCTGGTCGGCATGGTCGGCATCACCTCCAAGACGGAGGAGGACGCCATCGTGCGCCGGGTGCGGGCGCTGGCCAGGAGCCGTTCGGAGCGCGGCCCGGTCGAGGCGTCCGCCCGGCGCGGCCAGGCCCGCCGGCAGCAGGCCGCCCCGCCGCCGCGCCGCACCCCCGCGGGCCCCCGGCTCGACCTGCGCAGCCCGCACCACCGGGTCGAGCGCGAACTGCTCAAACTCGCCCTCCAGCACCCGCAGTTGGTGGCCCCCGCCTTCGACGCCTACGGCGAGGACGAGTTCACCGGCCCGCCGTACGCCGCCGTGCGCCGCGCCATCGGCGACGCGGGCGGGGTGACGCACGCCGACGAGTCGTACCTGACCCGCGTCCGCGACCTCGCGCCGGACGACGCGGTGCGCGCGATGATCACGGAACTGGCCGTCGAACCGGTCATGCACAAGGCCCCCGACCTCTACGCGGGACAGGTCCTCGTCGAGGTGCGGCTGTACGCGGTCAAGCGCCGCGAGTCCGAGCTGCGCGCCGACTTCGCCCGCCTCGGCCCGCGCCCGGACCCGGCCAAGGCGGCCGCCGTGCAGAGCGAGTTGTGGGCCCTCCAGCAGTACGGGCAGCGGCTGCGGGAGCAGGGCGCGGCGGGCCTTTGACCCCAACGAGGGGTTTCGCAGAGAAACTGAGCGCACACCCCTCGTAGTCGGCGCGTGTCGTACCGCACACTGGTTGCCGGTGCCTGAGTCCTCGAAGCGCGGACCTCCGGTCGCGTCCGGTCGCCCGCCCAGTGTGGAGGCTGACCACGTGCAGACGCAGACCCTTGCCCCCGGGACCGCCGAATCCGACGCCGCGGCCGACTCCGCGTCCGGCGAGGCGGCCGACGCCGTGACCACGGAGCCGCTGCTCGACCGGGTGCCGGCGCAGGGACTGCCGCCGGGGCACCCCGAGGCGCGCGCGGCGGCAGGGGCGGACGCGAACGCCGACGCCGGTTCCGACGCCGATTCCGATTCCGACGCCGCCGGCGACGCCCGCAGGGATGCCGACGACGACGCCCCGCAGGCGCGGCGGCCGGTGCGCGAGGACGCCTCCGGCCCGTCCGCCGACCTCTTCCGCCAGTACCTGCGCGAGATAGGCCGCATCCCGCTGCTGAGCGCCGCAGAGGAGGTCGAACTCGCCCGCAGCGTGGAGGCCGGGCTGTTCGCCGAGGAGAAGCTGAGCACCACCCCCGACCTCGACTCCCGCCTCGCGAGCGACCTCGACCGGCTGGTGGTCCGCGGCCGGATGGCAAAACGCCGCCTGATCGAGGCCAACCTGCGGCTGGTCGTCTCGGTCGCCAAGCGCTACATAGGGCGCGGCCTGACCATGCTCGACCTCGTACAGGAGGGCAACCTCGGGCTGATCCGCGCGGTGGAGAAGTTCGACTACGCGCGCGGCTACAAGTTCTCCACGTACGCGACCTGGTGGATACGCCAGGCCATGAGCCGCGCGCTGGCCGACCAGGCCCGCACCATCCGCGTCCCGGTCCACGTCGTCGAGCTGATCAACCGGGTCGTACGGGTGCAGCGCACCCTGCTCCAGGAGCACGGCGTCGAGCCCGCCGCGGCCGACGTCGGCGAACGCCTGGGCCTGACCGAGGAACGCGTGCTGGAGGTGCTGCGCCTCGCCCTGGAGCCGGTCTCGCTGCACGCCCCGGTCGGCGACGAGGAGGACGTGGCGCTCGGCGACCTCATCGAGGACGGCGACGCGGCCTCCCCCGTGGAGTCGGCCGCGTTCCTGCTGCTGCGCGAGCACCTGGAGGCGGTGCTGTCCACGCTGGGGGAGCGGGAGCGCAAGGTGGTGCAGCTGCGCTACGGACTCGACGACGGCCGCCCGCGCACCCTGGAGGAGATCGGGCGGCTGTTCGGCGTCACCCGCGAGCGGATTCGCCAGATCGAGTCCAAGACCCTGGCCAAACTGCGTGACCACGCCTTCGCCGACCAGCTCCGCGGCTACCTCGACTGACCGTGCCGGCCGTACCGCGATCGGGCCTCAGTTCGCCGGGAACGCCCCCGGATGGGTCTGGTCGCGCACCGCCGTGAACTGCTGGCGCACCGCGGAGCCCGCGGCCAGGTCCTCGTCGCCCGGCTCGCTCACCCGGCTGCCGGAGCGCACCGCGGACTCCCAGTGCGGAGGATCCTGCGGCGAGAGCGACCCCTGCTGCGCGCCCAGCGCCCAGGCCGCCTGCCGTGCCGCGCCCAGCGCCGCGTAGTCCGCCGGCGGCGGGACCACCACCGGTGCCCCGAACAGCGCGGGCGCCAGCGCCTGGACGGCGGGAAGCTCGCCCGCCTGGCCCAGCAGGAAGACCCGGCGCACCGGCACACCCCGGCCGCGCAGTACGTCCAGTGCGTCCGCCAGCCCGCACAGCATGCCCTCGAACGCCGCCCTCGCGAGGTGCTCCGGCTTCATGCTCTCCCGCCGCAGGCCCGCCAACGTGCCCGCTGTGTGCGGCAGTTGGGGAACGCGTTCGCCCTCCAGGTACGGCAGCAGCACGAGGCCGTAGGCGCCGGGCGTCGAGCGCAGCGCCAGGTCGGACAGGCCCGCGAGGTCGGTGCCCAGCAGTTCCGCGGCGCCGCGCAGCACCCGGACCGCGTTGCGGGTCTGGACGACGGGCAGGTGGCGTCCGGTGGCGTCGGCGAACGCGGTGATGGCGCCGGTCGGATCGGTCAGCGGCGCGTCGTGCACCGCGAACACCGTGCCGGCCGCGCCCAGCGCCACGACCGCGTCGCCGGGGGCCAGGCCCAGGCCCAGCGCGGCGGCCATGTTGTCGCCGGTGCCGGCCGAGATCAGCAGGCCCTCCGGGGTCTGCCCGGCGGGCTCGGCGGGCCCCAGCACCTCCGGCAGCCGCACCCGGTGGCCGAGTGCCAGCTCCACCAGGTCCATCCGGTACCCGCCGGCCGCCGCCGACCAGTAGCCGGTGCCGGAGGCGTCGCCCCGGTCGGTGGTGCGGCGGGCCGGCCGCCCGAGCAGTTGCCACACCAGCCAGTCGTGCGGCGAGAGCACCTCGGCGGTGCGCTGCGCGGAGGTCGGTTCGTGCTGGGCCAGCCAGCGCAGCTTGGCCACCGGGTACGGGGCCTGTGGCACGCAGCCGACCGCTTCGGCCCAGCCCGCGGGCCCGCCCAGCGCCTCGGTCAGGTCGGCGGCGGCCACCTGGGCGCGCTTGTCGTTCCACAGCAGCGCGGGGCGGACCAGCACCCCGCCCGCGTCCAGCGCGACCAGGCCGTGCTGCTGGCCCGAGACCCCGATGGCCTGGACGCCTTCGAGCAGGCCGTCCTTGGCCGCCTCGCCCAGCGACAGCAGCCATGCCTGCGGATCGGTCTCGCTGCGCGGGACGGACTCGTCGACCGGGTGCGGCGCGTAAGCCTGCCTGAGCACGGCGCCGGTGTCCGTGTCGCAGACGACGACGGTGGTGCCTTCGGTAGAACTGTCCAGTCCGGCGACTATCCCCATGGGCCGATCATGCCGTACGGACGCGCGCGGCGGCGCCCGCGGTCCCGGTTACCGCCGGTCCGCGGGCGCCGCCGGAATGCCGTTGGGGGCTGCCGTTGGCGTGCCGCTTGGGGCTGCCGCTTGGGTGCCGCTTGGGTGCCGCGGCGTTCAGGTGTTGCTGGTGCCCCAGTCGTCCTCCGCCGCGCCGGAGCGCTCGCGCAGGTAGGGGACGCGGTCGGTGACCGAGTCCGGCAGCCGCTCGCCCGCCTTGTCGGCCAGCGACCCCGCGGCCTTGCGCGCGAACGCGCGGCCGTTGGTGCTCGCGGACTCCACGGTGTTGCGCACCGCGGGGTTCTGCGCGATCTGCTGGGCGGTCTTGCGCAGCTGCTCGTACCGGTCGCGACCGGCCCGCGCGCCGAGCACGTATCCCACGGCGACCCCGGAAATGAACGTCAGCCGGTAGCGCATGGCTCCACCCTTCCCTCTCGTCCTCAGGCTCTTCGCGCCTACCCCTCGTAGCGGAGCGACAACCCCGGCGATACGAGTTGGCGGAGCACCCCCCCACTTGCGCTAATGTATGTGGCGCAGCGAGCGCGCGCCGTCCGGGAGCCCCGGGCGTGGGTGCATTCGAGGCACCGAGGCGATCCCCTGTAGCTCAATTGGCAGAGCAGCCGGCTGTTAACCGGCAGGTTACTGGTTCGAGTCCAGTCGGGGGAGCTTCGATCCCCTGTAGCTCAATTGGCAGAGCAGCCGGCTGTTAACCGGCAGGTTACTGGTTCGAGTCCAGTCGGGGGAGCGCGACCGACGAGGACGAGCAGTCGAGACGGACCCCAGGACCCTCCGGGGTCCTTTTTGATGTCGGCCCGGCCCACGTTCTGATGTTGGCCCCGGCCGGCGGGAACCGTCCCACGCGCGGTGAAGTCCTTAGGGATGTGCGTGTGGGACCCGTGAGGGCGACAGATCGTATGAGCGGCTATGCTGCGGCAGACGATGTGCACGACACACCGTACGGGGCGGTAGCTCAGCCGGTTAGAGCAGCGGACTCATAATCCGTCGGTCGTGGGTTCGAGTCCCACCCGCCCCACCGGCAGCCTTCTGAGCCGAATCGTTTCTACCTCAGCATTGGCATGGAATCAGGCCCCACGGACCCGACATGCCGGGCCCTGTCACCCGTTCGGCAGGCACTTCAAGACCGCTTGCTCGCCCATTGCTCGCCCGAAGTGCGAACGACTCCTCGCGCCCGCTGCGCTTCACGCCGCGACCCCAGGAGGCTCGACCGCCTCGCACGGAGCGGAGGGACGCACTGGTGGCGCGTCGCCGATAGCTCCGCGACTGCCCGCTGCTGCGCCCTCAGGCGGATGTTCGTCGTTGCGGCACCGTGCGGCGCAACCCACCTTTGGCTCATCGCCGGACGTTCGAGTTCATTTCGGTTTTGATCACTGGCCGTGGTCGTCAGTGGCAAACGCCGGGGCTACCGCCTTGCCGCGAACCCGTTCTACGATCACCCGTATGCCGGGGCCGTGACCCCGGCTCCCTTGTGGGACTCACCGCCCCCTCTCCTCGTGATCTTTGTCGGCAAACACTGGGTGCGAGGCGCGAGGGACGGTTACTTATGGCGTGATTTATGGGGTAGAGGGTTATCCGAACGTCAAGGCGCGCTCAAGTGCGGCGGAAGGGGTAGCGCCCCGTACCCGGGGTCTGCGACCCTGCCGTTACATTCGCCGGTTTGCACCCCCCATCAACCCCAGAGTGCGGAGAGACAGACGCGCGCGACCGCGGGCCACCCCTCGGACCCCGGCGACGAGCCGTACGTGGCCCCGGTCCTGAATCTCGCCGCCCGACGCGGGCAGGTGAGGGCCGTGGCTGATGAGGTACCCGACGCCGACCACCTGGCCCAGGCTCGCGAATTCTGGGCCCGCGCATTCAGCGGCGCCGGCCTCGACATCGATGCCCCGCATACCACCGCGGTCGTGCAGCTCGTCAGCAAGCAGCTCGAACGGCTCGTGATGGGCATGCTTGAGGTCAGGGAAGGCAACGAGCGGATGGAGCCGAACCCGGAAGAGGGCATGGACTACCAGTCGGCTCTGGAGATGACCTCGCTCCTGCGTGAGCTGAGGCAAGTGGCACAGGTCGGGCACGTCCAGGGCGGGTGACCGCTTCGCCCTCCAGAGTTCAGCCGGGCACGGTGGTGTGGAAGGCGTGCAGATAGGCGTTGACCGGGGTGACGCGGCCGAGGCGCAGCCCGGCTCCGGTGATGAGCGCCGTGAGGCTGTCGCGGGAGTGCTTGGCACCGCCGACGTTGAGGAGCAGAAGCAGGTCCATGGCGCTGGTGAACCGCATCGACGGCGTGCCGTCCACGAGGTTCTCCACGATCACGACCGAGGCGCCCGGCCGTGCCGCCTTCATGATGTTGCCCAGCGTGCGGCGGGTGCTGTCCTCGTCCCACTCCAGGACGTTCTTGATGACGTACAGGTCCCCGCTCACCGGTACCGTCCGGCGGCAGTCGCCGGGCAGCAGGCGGGCCCGGGCGGCGAGGGGGCCGCCGTCCCGCAGCCGGGTGTCGGCACCGGCCACCACCTGGGGCAGGTCCAGCAGCGTCCCGCGCAGCGTCGGCTGCTTCTCCAGGAGCGCGGCCAGTACGTGTCCCTGGCCGCCGCCGATGTCCACGACCTCGGTGACGCCGGTGAGGTCCAGCGCCTGCGCGAGGTCCGCGGCGGCCTGACGGCTGGAGCGGGTCATGGCCAGGTCGAACACCCTCGCGCTGTCGGGCGCGTCCTCCTGGAGGTAGGGGAAGAACTCCTTGCCGAACACCTCGGGGAAGACGCTCGTCCCGGTGCGGACCGCCTCGTCCAGCCGCGGCCACAACTGCCAGGTCCACGGCTCGGTGCACCACAGGGCGATGTGGTGGAGGCTGTCCGGAGCGTCGGTGCGCAGCATCCGCGACATCGGTGTGTGGGCGAACGTCCCGTCGGGGCGCTCTTCGAACACGCCGTACGACGACAGTGCGCGCAGCAGCCGGCCGAGCGCGCGAGGGTCGGCGTCCACCCGCCGGGCGAGCTCGTCGGCGGGGAGCGGGGCGTCGTCGAGGGCGTCGGCGAGGCCGAGCCGGGCGGCGGCCCGTACCGCGCCCGCGCAGGCACAGCCGAAGACGAGCTCACGCAGCCGCATCGGCCCCTGGCCGTCGTGGTGGCCGGTGCCGATGCCGGTGTGGGTACCGGCACCGGGGCCGGTGCTGGTGCCGGTCACATCGAGCACCGGTGGATGGCTGACGGGGGTGCCACGTGGCGAAAGTCGCCGGTGACAAGGTGTGCGGCTGCGAAGCCGCGGCGTTCGGTCATGAGGTTCCCTAGCCTCTCCGCGTTCCGTGCGGCCTGCGACACAGCCACTCCCAAGCGAAGTTATGGGAGGTTCCCCCGCTCCGCACGC
Organism: Streptomyces sp. ICBB 8177; assembly: GCF_003144095.1. Classification (GTDB taxonomy): domain Bacteria; phylum Actinomycetota; class Actinomycetes; order Streptomycetales; family Streptomycetaceae; genus Streptantibioticus_D. Next base: position 1,065,800 of record NZ_NSKH01000018.1, read on the forward strand.
GCACGGAGCGCCGGATCGGCCGGATGGTTCAACGGCCAGGCGTGTCGGCGCCGGGAGACGGGACGCGTTGTCGCCGCGCCGACGCTGACGCGAGCCGGTCGGGGAATGGCCTCCACAAGGACACGACCAGGCCATTACTGCCAAAGGCTTGCAACTGGGACCACTTGTCAGTGGCTCGATCCGGCCCCTAGCCTTGCCGGGCCGTGGTGTTCGGGAAGACCGGTGTGATGCCGGAGCGGCCCTCGCCACTGTGATCAGGGAGTCATCGTGTCGTCCCCGCCGTGCGCGCGGCGGGAGCCACTGGGCCTCGGCCCGGGAAGGCCGACGCGGCGGCGTTCGACCTGTCAGCCAGGAGACCGGCCACGGCACCGCACGACGAACTGTCCACGAGGTGCTGGAGAGGCTGTCCCGACATGGCCCTGCCCGAAAACACGTCCGCTTCCCCCGACACACCCGCGATCCCCCAGCGCTTCGGCCGGGCCGACTGGATACGCACCGGCGTCCTGCTGTCGGTGATCGCCGCCCTGCACGTGCTGGCCTTCGCGATCCTGGTGATGATGGTCGCGCCGCACCACTACACCGTGGGCAAGCAGGCGTTCGGCGTCGGCCTCGGAGTGACCGCCTACACCTTCGGCATGCGGCACGCCTTCGACGCCGACCACATCGCCGCCATCGACTACATCACGGCGTTGCCGAGAACGCGTTCTGCCAGGTCACGGACCATGACCTCGTCCCGCAGCAGAAGGGCGACCTCGCGGTCCCAGACCGTCATGCCGCTGTCGAAGACGTTGACGCTGAGATTCCTGATGTGCGGCCGGACTTCGTTGAGCAGAACACGCGGGTCACGCGTCTGCGTGTGGGCAACTGTATTCATCGAAGGCCTCTCCAGTCGTCGGTTCCTGTGTGTGCGGGCCGTCCCGGCCAGGACGTGCGGGCAAGTCCTGTTCGGGCCGGAACGCCTCGATGAGCGCGCGGCCGTTCGCGGCGATGACGCAGGCGCGGCAGGCGTGGACGCCATGGCCGGGGCCCGAGTCGCCGTGGCCGAGGGCGATCTGGACCGGGTCGACGGTCAGGTGGAACGGGACGCCGTGGCATTCGCCGTACCAGCAGGGGGCGGGGAACGGGGTCATCGCTGCTCTCCGGCTCGCCGGTGTATGTGCGGGCCTTGGGCCCGTAACCGCTGGTAGGCCATCCGCTCAAGGGCGTTGAGGCAGTCCGGGCAGGCGTACATGGGGACGGTTCCCCCGCTGACGTGGACGGGACCGATCCAGGCGACCAGTGCGTCCGTCCGTCGGCAGTACAGCCAGCACGTTCCGCGTTGCCACTGGGCCGCGCGCGTCATGCGGTGATCGGTGCTCCGTCGAGGCGGGCGCGTTCGATCAACGACGCGCCGGGGCGCCGGTGTTCGCCGAGGGTCGTCTCGACGCGGGCGCCCAGCAGGAGGACGCGGCGCGTCAGCAGGCCGCAGGCCGCCGGGTCGCGGGAGAGCCGGTCCCAGTCGGCTACGAGGACGACGCGCTCAACGGCCGTACCGGCGGCGTGGATTGCGTTGAGCATCGCGTCGAACGCGGGACGCCGGTTATCACTGAGGGCGTCGTCGCCGATGTCCAGCCAGCGCCCGCCCCCGGCCCAGCCCTTGGCCTCCATGTACGCCGTGCAGGCGTCCATGCGAGCGTTCAGCATGCCGGTGGCGGTGGTGGCGTGACGGTCGTAGACGTACGCGACGGTGGCGGCTGTCATGGTCGGCTCCAGCTTCGTCCAACGGGGCGGCGCCGAACGCGAACGTCGGGATGTCCGGGTGGCGCCGCAGGGCATGCCGATCACGCTAAGTGTGCGGGCGATCACGCCCCAGGGGCGGGCGGCCCCAGCTTGGAGCCGGGCTGGGGCATACTGTCCTAGTTCAGGCCCAGGCGGTCGGCCAGTCCGATGACCGGTGCGTCGCGGCGGCGCGCTCGGGCGCGTAGGTCTTCGACCAGCCTCCGGGACGTCGAGTGGTACCTCATCCACTCCGGGGCGTCGGCCTCCGCCATCAGCAACGCCCGCTGGGCGGCGGATTCGTCGCCGAGGTCGGTGTACGCCAGCGCCCTGTCGACGTGGAACCTCGCCCGCCACGTCGGCGGAAGCGAGCCCACGTCGGGGACCGCCCGCGCCGCCCTGACCGCCTCGTCGCTCTCCTCCATCTCGACCAGGAAGTTCACCCGTGCGATCCCGGCGTTCGTCGGACCGAACGGAGTCGCGTACACGAGCAGGTCCTCGCCGATCGACGCGGCGGCGCCGGACGCCAGGTTCAGCAGCTCTCGCACGTCCGCCCGCTTGTCCTGCCGGGACGCGGCCGTCGCGGCCCGCAGCAGCAGCACGCCCCACAACGCCAGGTCGACCGGCGCCGAGCGGAACGTCGGCTCGATCCTCCCGGCTTGGGCGAGCGCCACCCGCTCGGCGTCACCGAGCCGCCCCTGCTTGGTGAACACCCACGAGAGGGTCGAGGCCGCCAGCGTCTCCAGTCGCGGATCGTCGCAACGGCTGATCGCGGCGAGGGACCGCTCGATGGCTGTGAACGCCGCGTCCTCCTTCCCGAGCGCCGTCAACGTCGTGGCGGCCACCTGATAGGCCACGGCCAGAACGGAGTTCGCCGCGGCGGCGGCCGGCCCCGTGTTCGCGTGCACCGCGGCCCGTGCGTCACGGATGAGTTGGGGCAGCAGGGCTCCGATCTCCGCCATGCGGCCTTCCCGGCGGATGACCTCCGTCGACCGAAGCGCCTCCCGCAACTGAGCGATGCTCGGAGGCTCTTCGGGGTCGCCGTCGCCACCCAGCAGGTCCGACACCGGTGATACCGCTTGACGCAGCGCCAGCACCGACGGCAGGTCGTCGCTCCTGAGCGGGTGGGCCTCGAAGGTCGTGGGCTGTCCTACGAGGTGACTCGGCTCGGTGTCCAGAGCGCGGGCGAGGGCGTTGATGCTCGTCAACCGGGCGGTCTTGCGGCGCCCTTGTTCCAGTTTGCGCACGACGTCGACGGACAGGCCGGCGGCTTCGGCCAGCTCCTCCTGGGTCAGGCCGCGACGACGCCTCAGTTCCGCGATGCGGTCGCCCATGCCCGTCTCGAATGCCGCGCCCATGCGCACCCCCCCGGTCAGAGGACTCACTTCCCACGGTACGCGGAACGCGACCGCAGCGGAGGCGGGGAGCGCTCCCGCACTCGAAAGTGGCGAAGGCGCCCTTGAGGCGCCGGCCGGTCCGTCTGGCCTGATTGATCCCACGCGGGCGGCCGGCTCCAGGACCGGAGCGTACCGGCGGGGCGGCACGGGGTAGGTCTCCACGATGACCTTGAGAAAGTCGCGGGGCCTCGTGTCGTTGGCCGACGGGGCGCGGCTGCGTTGGACGGCAGCGGGGGAGACCACTCGGCGGCCTCCCGTGGTCATGCTCCACGGCGGCCCCGGGCTGCCGGACTATCTGGGCGACGTGGCCCCCATGGTCGCGGACCTCGCGCTCGTGTACCGGTACGACCAGCGCGGCACCGGCCGATCCCCCTGGCAAGGCCGCCATTCCTTTGCCCGGCACGTCGCTGATCTCGCGGAACTGCTCGACGTCTGGGACGCGCCCAAGGCCGTGTTGATCGGGCACTCCTACGGCGCCGACCTGGCGAGCCGGTTCTGCCTGACGCACTCCGACCGGGTCGCCGCGATGCTGCTGATGTGCGGGCCGTTCGTCGGTGACTGGCGTACCGGGGACCGGGCTGAGCGTGACCGCCGCATGTCCTTGGCACAGCGGAAACGGCTTCGCGAGCTGAAGGAGTCGCCCCACCGCACGGAGGAGGAGGAAGGCGAACTGCTCACGCTCGCCTGGTTCACCGATCACGCGGATCCCGAACGAGCCTGGGGCTGGGCCACGTTGGGTGCCCGGCGGCGGCGCCCCGTCAACTGGGTCATGAACGGCGAACTCGGCGAGGAGCGGCGTGCGGACCCGCTCGACGCGCACGTTGCTGAACTGCGCGCGTGCCTGCCCCCGCGGGCGGAACTTCTCGGCGGGGCAGACGATCCCCGGCCCGTGTCGGCACTCGCGTCACTCGCGCACCGGCTCGGCCTTCCGCTGACGCGGATCGAGGGCGCCGGGCACGAGCCCTGGCTGGAGCGGCCCGCCGTCGTACGGGCGCATCTTCGGCGGTTCGTGCGGGGCGCGGTGGACGTCTAGGCGGCGCAAGGTTCGCCCTCCCGGCTTCGACGCCCTGTTCGGCGGCGACGTCAGAGACCTGCTTCGCTCCACGCGGGACGGCCGCCGAGGAGCGGCTCCGCGCAAAGGCGGCGCAGGCGTGCGCCCCGCACGGCGCGACCGCCCCCGCACCCCACATGCCCCCTTTCGACCTGCGAGCCCGGGACACCCCCGGCATCATGGGAAGCGAGGACGCGGACCCGCGGCCTGCCCGGTCCGGCTCCCCGCGCGGAGAACCCCCTACGTGGAACGGGACGGTCCATGAGCGAGCAGCACGCCCCCGGCGCATCCGGCCCCGTCGCGCGGGCCCTGGACGAGGAGGAGTGCCTGCGGCTGATCGCGCCCGGCGGCATCGGGCGGGTCGCCTACAGCGGGCGCTACGACCTCACCGTCCTGCCGGTCAACTTCCGCCTCTACGAGGGCGACATCGTGTTCCGCACCGAAGAGGGCAGCACGATGGACGAGGACCTGCGCAGCGGCATCCCCGACGCCGCGTACGAGGTGGCCTTCCAGGTGGACGACTTCGACGCCGACACCGAACAGGGCTGGAGCGTGCTGGTCCATGGGCCCGCCTACCACGTCGTGGACGAGCAGGAACGCGAGGCGCTGTCCGGGGCGGGCGTGCGCCCGTGGGCTCCAGGGGAGCGCCGCCTGTTCTTCCGCATCAAGCCCCACCGCGTCTCCGGCCGCTGGGTGCGCGGAGCCGAGGGCGAGGGCGGCGACGAGTGAATCCGGTCTGCTGAATTTTCCGTTCCGGATTCCTGGATCATTTTTGGGCCCGTTCCGTTCCGGTCCGGCTCGTCAGTGGGTTTTTGTGAGGCTGAATCCGGCGGGCGGACTTTTGGGCTTCGGCGCCGCTTTCGGTCGTTCGGGAAATGGCGCATTCCGGGCGGGGTGTGTGACCCGCGGGGCGTGGATTCGGCGATTCCGGTGCCTTCCACCTGCATACACGGTGCTCACCTGGCCTTTCTTGAATCGTTCGGGAACGTACGGGCGGGCCTTGTCGTGCGCTGCGCACCGCTGCTAGCCTTCCGGCGATTTCGTGGAGATTCCGTGTTCATTCGGTAATGCGCGCCCTGGCGACGCAATACCTTGATCCGTCGTCCCGGGGGGTTCGCGTCATGCGTCATGGCGGTTTCGCGGCACGTCGCACGTTCCCGTCCCGATGAGAACGCGAGCGGCGGAAACCGCCCCGGCCCACACGCCGGCATCACGGGACTTCCGGCTCTACTGGGGTGCCGACGCCGTCGACCGGCTCGGCACGCAGATGTCCCAGATCGCCCTGCCGCTGCTCCTGCTGGACGCGGGCGGTTCCGCCGCGCGGGCCGGGCTGGTGGCCACGCTCGCCGGGGCCGGCGGCGTGGCGGCGGGGCCGGTCGCGGCGGCGCTGGCCGACGGGCGGTGGCGCGGGCCGCTGATGCGCTGGTCCTCGCTGGCCGCCGCCACCGCGATGGGGTGGGCGACCCTCACCGTGCTCGGCCACCGGATCTGCCTGCCCTGCCTGGTCTGCGCCCTGCTGGTGGAACGGGCCGCCGCGTCCTGCTTCGAGGCGGCCGCCGCGGGCAGCGTGGCGCGGCTCGTACCACCCGAGTGGTATCCGCGGGCGGTGTCCCGCCTCCAGGCCGGTGAGCAGGGCGGCGCGATCGCCGGACCGGCGCTGGCCGGTTTGCTGCTGCGGCAGGCGAGGGCCCTGCCGTTCCTCGCCGACACCGTGTCCTACCTGGCCGCCGCCTTCCTCGTACGGGCGATCCGCACCGACCTGGCCCCGCCCGCCCTCGCGGACGCCCGGGAACAGCGGTTCGCCCGCCGGATGGGCGCGGGCGCCGGTTTCGTGCGCACCAGCCCGTTCCTGCGCTTCCTGCTCGTGTGGTCGTTCGGCGTCAACGCCCTTCTGGCACTGCTGAGTTACACCGCCGTCTTCGCTGTCCACGCCGCGCACGGGAGCGCCGCGGTCGGGCTGGTGCTGGGCGCGGCGGCCGGAGCCGGGCTGGTCGGATCGCTGCTCGCGCCGGTGGCGGTGCGCCAGGTGCCCGGCGGCGTGCTGGTGGTCGCGCTGTCCTGGCTGACCGTGCCGGCCGCGGCCGGGCTCGCCTTCGCCGGTCCCGCCTGGGTCTGCGGCGCGCTGCTCGGCCTCGTCGCGCTGCTGGTCCCGTCGGTGGCCGTGGTGCTGCACGCCCGCGCGGTACGTGTCGTCCCGCAGCACCTCCAGGCCCGGGTCGCGACGGTGGCCGGGACCGCGACGGCGGCGGTGGCCATGGCGGCGCCCGCGTCGGCGGGAGCGCTGACGGACGCCGTGGGGCCGGCCTGCGTGGACCTGGCCTGCGCGGCCGGCCTCGCCCTGCTGGCGCTGTACGCGGCGACGGGCCCCGCCGCCCGCGTCGACGCTTCGCCCGCCTTCGTGGACGTCGCACCCGAAGGTCCGACCGCCCTGGAGCGAGGATGACCGCCGCCCGCGACTTCCAGGTCTTCCGCCCCGCCCTCCCGCAGGCCGCCCGCCGCGCACCGCACCGGATGGTCTTCACCGGCGACGCGGACGGCCGGTGCGAGGTCTTCACCTGGGACAGCCGTACCGGCGCCGCCCGCCGGGTGACGAGCCGCCCACACGGCACCCTGCGCTGCGCGATCGGCTCCGGCGGCACGGTGTGGTGGTTCGACGAGGACGGCGGCGGCCGTGGCCGCTGGCTGCTTCAGGACTTCGACGGCGGCCCCGACGCCCCCGCGCTGGCGGGCGTGCCCACCGGACACCCGCGCGGGCTCGCCATCAGCGACTCCGGCACCGCCGCGATCGGCCTCGCCGAGGGGTCCGGCCTCGCGGTCCACCTCGGCCCGCCCGGCGGACGCGTGGAGCACGTGGTCCGCACCGGGTATCCCGCGACGCTCGTCGACATCGCCCCGGACGGCGGCCTGCTGGCGGTCACCGGCGGGTCCGGGACCGAGCACGCGGCCGTGCTGCTGCGGCCGGACGGGCACGTCGTCGCCGCGCTGCGGGGGTGCGAGGAGGCGCTGTGGCCGCTGGGCTTCCGCACCGCGCCGAGCACCACGGAACCCGCGGCGGGACCTGCCCCGGAACCCGCCGCGCAACCCGTCTCGGGGCCGGAACTGCTGCTCGTCGTCCGCTCCGGCGACGGCTACCGGCTGGCCACCTGGACCCCGGGCCGGGGCCTGCGCCGGTACGCGTGGTGCTCGTTCGACACCGAGATGACCGCCCGCTGGTACCCGGGCCGCCGCCAGGCCCTGGTGCGCCGCGACCGGAACGGGCGCAGCGAGCTGTACCGCGCCGACCTGGACCGGGCCGTGCTGGAACCGCTGCGGGTGCCGCCGGGCGCGGTGCTCGACGCGGTGCCGCGCGAGGACGGCGACGTGCACTACCTGTGGACCGACACGCTGACACCGCCCGTCGCGGTGTCGTCGCGCGGCACGCCGCTGCCGCAGCCGATGGCCGATCCGCCCCGGGTGCCCGGCCGCGCCCTGGAGGTGTGGACGCCGGGACCGGACGGCGAGGCGCACACCCTGCTCACCGTCCCCGAGGGCGCCCGGGCGCCGTACCCCACCGTCTTCCTGGTGCACGGCGGCCCGGCGGAGCACGACCGCGACGCCTACGACCCGGCCGTGCACTCGCTGGTCGCCTCCGGGCTCGCGGTGGCCCGCGTCAACTACCGCGGCTCGACCGGTTACGGACCGCACTGGCGGGACGCCTGGCGCGAGGGCGTCGGCCTCACCCAGGTCGCCGACCTCGCCGCGGCCCGCGACCACCTGGTGCGCGACGGCCTCGCCGACCCCGGCGCCACCGGCCTGTGGGGCACGTCCTGGGGCGGCTACCTCGTACTGCTGGCACTCGGCACCCGGCCGGAGCTGTGGCGGGCGGGGGTGGCCGTCAAGCCGGTGGCCGACTACCCGATGGCGCACCGCGACGGCACCCCGCACCTGCGCGCCCTCGACGAGCGGCTGTTCGGCGGCACCCCGCTCCAGGCCCCGCGGCGGTGGGCCCGCTCCTCCCCGCTGACCTACGCCGCGCGGGTGCGGGCCCCGCTGCTGGTGGTCGCCGCGCGCCAGGACGCCAAGTGCCCGCCCGCACAGGTCGAGTCGTACCTCGCCGCGCTGCGCGACCACGGCGTGCCGCACGAGTCGGTGTGGCTGGGCACCGGCCACGACGGCCTGGACGGCCGGGACCACCTGAAGGTCCTGCGCCACTCCCTGGTCTTCCTGTCCCGGCACCTGAACGGTCCCGGGCCCGGAAGGAACGACCCCAACCCCATCGCAACCACAAGGAGTTGACCGTCATGCAGAAGGACATCATCGACAACGACCCGCTCGTCGAGGCCGACGAGTCGAGAAGCGTCGGCGTGATCGTGGGCGTCCGCATCCCGTTCCGCGAGGCGGAGACCACCGAAGAGCAGATCTGACGCTCAGCCGGCCGTGAGTATTCGCTGACACTTCGTCAGCTGTGAGCCCCGCCGGACGCGTGTGCTCCCGCGCGCGTCCGGCGGCACCGCCCGCTCCGGCCCCCCGCACAGAGCCAGAACCAGCACAGGACAGCGAAGGAAGCAGAGGCAAGCCGTGCGCGTACTCCTGGTCAACATGCCGTGGTCGCCCGTCGACCTGCCGTCGCTCGCCCTCGGCATCCTGAAGCGGGCCGTCAACGAGCGGGTACCCGGCGCCGAGGCGGAGGTCCTGCACGCCAACCTGGAGTACGTCGACTGGCTCACCGCCGCCGACCCCCGCTTCGGATACGCGGACTACGACTACTACGCGCTGTCCTCGTACTTCCTCGGCTGCGGCGACTGGGTCTTCTCCTCCGCCCTCTACGACGACCCCGAGTGGCGGGTGGCCGAGTTCACCGCGGCGATGGGCGCGAAGATCGGCGAGGAGCGCCTGGCGGCCTCCATGCGCCTGCACGCCGAGGCGCCGCGCTTCGTGGCCCGGATCGTCGACCAGATCGTCCAACAGCGGCCGGACGTCGTCGGGTTCAGCTCCACGTTCCAGCAGAACACCGCCGCCCTCGCCGCCGCCCGCCACCTCAAGCGGCTCGCCCCGCACATCGTCACGGTGATGGGCGGCGCCAACTGCGACGGCGAACAGGGCGCCGCGGCGCACCGCAACTTCCCGTTCGTGGACTACGTGGTGCGCGGCGAGGGCGAGGCGTCCTTCCCCGCGCTGCTGACCGCGTTGCGCGACGGGACCGGCACCGACGCCATCCCCGGGGTGTGCCGCCGGGACGGCGAGCGGTCGGTGGCGAACCCGATGGCCACCGCGCCGCTGCCGCCCGCCGCGATCCTGCCGCCCGACTACTCCGGCTACTTCGAGCGGCTGGCCGCGTCCACCGCCCGCTCCTGGGTCGAACCCAAGCTGGTGGTCGAGGGCGCGCGGGGCTGCTGGTGGGGCGAGAAGCACCACTGCACCTTCTGCGGGCTCAACGGCTCGTTCATGGAGTTCCGCAGCAAGAGCCCGGAGACCTTCCACGACGAGATCATGGCCCTGGTGCGCGAGCACCGGGTCCTCGACATGTACCTGGTCGACAACATCCTCGACATGGGCTACCTCACCAGCGTGCTGCCCCGCATCATCGACAGCGGCTACGACCTGCGCATGCACGTCGAGATCAAGGCCAACCTCAAGAGCGCCCAGTTGCGCACCCTCGCCGACGCGGGCCTGGTCTTCGTCCAGCCGGGCATCGAGAGCCTGGGCGACCGGGTGCTCGACCTGATGGACAAGGGCGTCAGCGGATGCCAGAACGTCCGCATGCTGCGCGACGGCCAGGCCGCCGGGCTCTCGGTCTTCTGGAACTACCTGCACGGCTTCCCCGGTGAGCAGGACACCGACTACGACCCGGTGATCGCCCAACTCCCGGCGCTGGAGCACCTCGACCCGCCGGTCGACCAGTCCGCGCGGATCGCCATCGAGCGCTTCAGCCCCTACTTCACCCGCCCCGAACTCGGCTTCTGCGAACTGCGCCCGGCCCTGCCGTACCGCGTCACCTACGACCTGCCGGAGTCCGAACTGCTGGATCTGGCCTACGTCTTCGACGTGCCGCCGCGCGGCATCGGCGAGGCGACCACCGCCCGGCTCAACGCGGCCCTGCGCGTCTGGCAGGAGGCGCACCCCGGCAGCAGGCTCACCCACGTCGACCTCGGCGACCGCATCGTGCTGGCCGGCCGCCGCCGCGCGTTCGCCTGGCGCGCGCACGAGATCACCGACCCCGTCGAGGTCGCCGCGTTCCGGCTGCTGGACCAGCCGCACACCCTCGCCGCCCTCACCCGCAAGCTCGCCGCCCGGGTGGACGGCGAGCCGCCCGAGACGTCCGCGGTGCGGGAGATCCTCGACCGCTGGCTGGACTTGGGCCTGGTCTTCACCGACGCGGGCTCCTACGTCCACCTCGCCCCGCGCTCGGTCAACGACGACCTGCTCAGGCTCGGCTTCCTGCGGGCCCTGGACGCGGACGGCGCGCCGGTGGCCGCGACCGGGGCCGAGCCGGAAGCGGCGGCGGAACGCGCTCCGGCGACGGTCTGACGCCCGGCCCCGACGCCCTCCCCCTCGACTCCCGCCGACGACAGGAGACTTCCGCCGTGACCACCGCCCCCAACGCCCGCGCCGTCGTCAACGCAGTCGTCAACGCCGACGCGGGCGCCGACGCCTCCTTCGCGCGCGTCCTCGCCTGGCGGGACTACGATCCGGTCGTCCGCGCGCTGGACGGGATGTCCCTGGGCACCGTCGAGGTGGGCGGTGATCCGGCTGAGGCCGCGCGAGGGCTGTGGGACGCGGGCGCGCGCCGGGTGGAGCTGCCCGGGACGGTGGACCTGGCCGACCCCCGTGATCCGGTCGCCACCGTGTGGGCGCTGTGCCTGGTGCGCGACCTGACCGCGCTCGGCGCCGTCGTGGACTGGCGGCTGGCGCTCGGCCCCGGCACCGACTGGCGCACCCTGTCCCACCTCCAGCCGCCGCGCGCCACGACCGGCACCCCGGACGACACCGAGGTGCCCGGACGGTGGCGGCACGGCTACTACCTGGGCAAGTGCCTGTGGCGGCGCGGTCCCGGCTTCGTCCAGATCCGGGACCGGCGCTGGGGCGCGCTGCACCGCTTCACCGTGGACGAGCCCGAGTACCAGGAGGCGATCGCCCTGCTGTCGCGCGGCGTCCCGCGCTCGGCCGTGCCGCCCGCCGTGCTCGCCGACCTGGAGCGGGAGCGCCTGGTCGGCTCGGTCGGCGAGCAGGCGTGGTTCCTGCCCTACCGGGTGCGGCGCTGGGCCAAGGGCGCCATCACGCTGTGAGCCGAGGCCGCCCCGCCGGCCGTGAACGGGGGCCGTCCTAGCAGGCGGTGGACGGCCCGTTCTGCCGCACCATGTTGTCGGCCGACATCCAGCCCGCCTCACTGGTGCCGTCGACCCGCACGTACCACCACTTGTTGCCGAACGCGTTGTCCACCCAGCAGTGGTACATCAGCTTCGCGCCCGACTTGACCAGCACCAGGTCGGGGCAGGTCTGGTACGGGCCGCTCTCCAGGTGGTAGTCGCCCTGGAGGTAGGCGTACGTGCCGGGGTTCGGGTCGCGGTGGCTCCAGCCGGCGCACCCGCGCGAGACCGCCGTCGCGGTGGGCGCCGCCTTGCCCGGCGCGCTCGCGGAACCGCTGGGGGACGGCGGCGCCGGTGCCGAGGCGGAGGGGGAGACGGACTGCGAGGCGCTGGGGGAGGGCGGCGCGGAAGGGCGGGCGCTGGTCATGCCGGTGACCGCCTTGCCCATGCTGGGCTGCGGCACGCTCGCCGGAACGCTGATCGCGGGCGGCGCGGCGGGACCGTCGGACACGTCGTCCCGCGCCCCGCCGCCGCCCACCAGCGCGTACGCGACCCCGCCGCCCGCGAGCACCACGGCCGCCGCGGCGGCGACGATCGCGGTGCGGTTGCGGCGCCGGGCGGACGTACGGCGTCCGGGGGCGCTCGCTGTCGTGCGGGCGCTCGCCGTCCCGGCGCCGGGCGGCGGCTGGGGCAGGGTGCGGGCCCGGGCCGGCGGGGTGTAACCCGGCCGCGCGGGCTGCGGGCCGGAGGACGGCGCCGGTGCGCGCTGCCCGTACGGCGCGGGCCGGGGCGCCTGACCGCCCGTCGCGAGCGTGCCGGGGGCCGTGCCCAGGTTCGTCGTCGCCCCGGAGGCGACCGCCTCCAGCAGTTCGCGCGCTCTGGCGGCGGTGGGCCGCTCCGCCGGGTCCTTCGCCATCAGCGCGCGCAGCACGGGAGCCAGCGGGCCCGCCGCCCGGGGCTCCGGCAGCGGGTCGGAGACGATCGCGGTGAGCGTCGACCACACCGAGGTCCGGCGGAACGGCGAGGCGCCCTCCACGGCCGCGTACAGCGTCATTCCCAGCGACCAGACGTCGCAGGCGGGTCCCGGCTCGTGGCCCTGGGCGCGCTCCGGGGGCAAGTAGTCGAGCGAGCCGACGAGTTCACCGCTGCGGGTCAGCTTGGAGGCCGCCTCCCCGCCGCCGGCCTCCACGCTGGCGATGCCGAAGTCGGTGAGCACGACCCGGCCGCCGCGCTCCAGCAGCACGTTGCCCGGCTTGACGTCGCGGTGCAGCACACCCGCGCGGTGCGCGGCGGCGAGCGCGTCCATCAGCCGCGCGCCGATCCCGGCCGCCTCCCGCGGGTCCAGCGTGCCGCGTTCGGCCAGCACGTCGTCGAGCGAGGGACCGTCGACCAGCTCCATGACGATGACCGGAAGGCCCTGGTCCTCGATCACGTCGTGCACGGTGACGACGCCCGAGTGCCGGATGCGCGCGGCGGCCTGCGCCTCGCGCCGCATCCGTTCGCACAGGTCGGCCAGTTCGTGCGGGGAGGCGTCGGTGTACGCGCGCAGGATCTTGACCGCCACCTCGCGGCCCAGCAGTTCGTCGACCGCGCCGCCGACCACGCCCATGCCGCCGCGCCCCAGCGTCCGCGTCACCCGGTAGCGCCCGCCCAGCACCCGCCCGACCGGCTCACCTGCGCCGATTGCGTCCCCCGCCGTCACCGCACGCTCCGTTCCGTGATCGTTCCGGACCGGCCCGTCGCGCCGGACCGGTGCCTCTTCGCCGGCGGGCTACAGCGTAGGGGGTGTCCCGCTACGGGCGTGTCGCGCCCCGTACCACCAGGTCGTCCAGCAGCCGCGCGGTCGCCTCGGCGATCTCGTCGACGGCGCGGTCGAACACCTCCCGGTTGTGCGCGGCGGGCGTCCGGAAGCCGGACACCTTGCGCACGTACTGGAGCGCCGCCGCCCGGATGTCGGCCTCCCCCACGGCCTCGGTCACCGGCGGCCTGAGTGTCTTGATGCTGCGGCACATGTCTTCAGTGTGCCGCGCTCCCGTCCCCGGCGCGCCGTGCCGGGGACGGGAGCCGCGTAGCCGTCAGCCGAGCAGCACCGGCAGTTCGCGGTGGCCGTTGGAGATGAACGAGCTGACCGGACGCAGTTCGCGCTCCGGGACCGCCAGCCTGGCGTGCGGGAAGCGGTCGAAGAAGGCGGGCAGCGCGATCGACGCCTCCAGCCGGGCCAGCGGCGCTCCCAGGCAGAAGTGCACCCCGTGACCGAAGGCCAGGTGCTCCTTGTCGGCGCGGGTGACGTCGAAGTCGGCGGCGTTGGCGCCGTGCCGGGCGACGTCGTGCCCGGCGGCCTGGTAACCGGCGAGGATCGGCTCGCCCCGGGCGATGGTCACGCCGTCCAGCTCGATGTCCTCGACCGCGTAGCGCAGCGGAAGGTGGGCGACGGGAGCGCGGTGGCGCAGCGACTCCTCGATCACGTCGTCCCAGCTCGCCGCACCGGAGCGGACCAACTCCAGCTGGTCGGGGTGGGTCAGCACGGCGTGCACGGCGTTGTCGATGAGGTTGACCGTGGTCTCGTGGCCCGCGCTGATGACCAGCAGCAGGGTGTCGACCAGTTCCTGCTCCGACAGCTTCGTGCCGCCGTCCTCCTCGCGGGTGGCGATCAGCAGGCTGGTCATGTCGTCGGCGGGTTCCTTCCGCTTGACGGCGACCAGTTCGGTCAGCAGGGCATGGATCGCGTGGTAGGTGGCGAGCGCCTCCTCGGGGGTGCTGGAGGTGGCGAAGACGCCGTCCACGGCGGTGCGCAGCGGCTCGCGCAGGCGCTGCGGGACGCCGAACAGCTCGCAGATGACCTGGATCGGGATCGGGTACGCGTACCCCTCGCGCAGGTCGACGGCCGTGCCCTGGGCGGTCCGCGCGAGTGCGTCAAGCAGGTCCTGGGCGATCCGCTCGATCCTCGGGCGCAGCGCGGCGGTGCGCCGGGCGGTGAAGGCGGGCGCCACCAGCTTGCGCAGCCTGCGGTGGTCGGCGCCGTACGCGGTGAACATGTTGGTCACCGCCACCCACGTGAACAGCTGCCAGTCCTGCGGGATCTCACCGTTCGCGAAGGCCGGCCAGTGCTGCTTGGGGTCCTTGGAGACTCTGGGGTCGGTCAGCAGCTGCTTGAGCAGGTCGGCGTCGCCTATCGACCACGCCACCACCTGGCCAGGAAGTTCCACCCGCGTCGCCGCCCCGCGCTCGGCGATCCGCCGGGCCTCGCCGGGGATGTCGGTTCCTGCGGGGTCGATGACGTAAGGGGCGAGCTGGGTCGTGCCTGACTGCTGGTCCATCGGACGTCTCCGGGGGTCTCGGGGGATGCGGGAGATGCGGTGGGCGGTTCCTTCGGCAGTGCGGTACGGGGGGTGGTGGTACGGGGTGCGGCGTCGGGCACCGGGACCTCGGCGGGCAGCGGCACCCGTACCCCGGTCACCGGCGGGAAGCGCACCGGCAGCGCGGCCAGCGCCCGGTGGAACGGTCCCGGCCGCCAGGTCAACTCCTCGGCGGGAACGGCGAGTTCGAGGTCGGGCAGCCGGTCGAGCAGCCGCTCCAGCGCGACCGAGGCGATGATCCGCGCCTCGCGCTGCGCCGGGCAGCCGTGCGGTCCCGCACTCCACGCCAGGTGGGCCCGGTTGCCGGAGCGCCGGTCGGTGGCGAGGGCCGGGTCGGTGGTGGCGGCGGCGAAGCTGACCACCAGCGGGACGCCCGCGCGCAGCGGCACGCCGTCCAGCTCCACGTCGCGGAACGCGTAGTGGACGCCGTAGTTGGCCATCGGCGGGTCGGTCCACAGCACCTCGTCGAGCGCATCCTCGACCGGCAGGCTGCCGACGCCCAGGTCGCCCGCGAAGCGGTCGTCGGACAGCAGCAGCCGCAGGCCGTTGGCGATCAGGTTCTGCTGCGGCTCGGTGCTCGCGCCCATCAGCACGACCAGCTGGTGGATCATCTCCTCGTCGGTCAGCCGCGCCTCGTGCGCCAGCAGCCGCGAGACCATGTCGCCGCCGGGGCGCCGTCGCTTGAGCGCGATCAGCTCGACCAGGGCCTCGGTGATCAGGGCGTCGGACTTCTCCGCGTCGATGCCGTCGAAGATCCCGCGCATGCCGGTGTAGAGCCGGTCGCCCAGGTCGGCGGGGCAGCCGAACATCTGGCCCAGGACCCGCAGCGGAAGGTGCTTGGCGTAGTCGTTCAGCAGGTCCGCCTCGCCGACCGGGCCGAAGGCGTCGATGAGCGCGTCGGCGCTGTGCTCGACGTAGCCGCGCAGCGCGTCGGGCTCCACCGCGCGCAGGCAGTCGTCGATCGCCCCGCGCAGCCTGCGGTGCGCGTCGCCCTCGGAGAACAGCGCGTTGGGCCGGTACGCCATCATCGGCACGACCGGGTTGTCGGGCGCCACCGTCCCGTCGGCCAGCGCGCGCCAGCGGCGGGCGTCCTTGCCGAACGTCTCGGTGCCGCGCAGCACTTGCAGCGCCGCCGCGTAGGAGGTGACGAGCATCGCGTCGACGTCCGGCGCGAGCCGCACCGGGGCGGCGGGCCCGTACGCGCGCAGTCTCGCGTAGATGGCGCCGGGGTCCGCGGCGAACTCCGGGCCGTACAAGGGCGTCGCGCCGGCGGGGGCGTGCGCGGGGCAGCCGGGCGGCGGCGTGCCGGGGCGCGGGTCGTCCTGGGGTGCGGGGTGGGTCACGCGGGCTCCTGGCCTTCGCGGGCGGACAGGTACTGGACGAGGGCGATGAGGGCTTCGGTGGACGACCGCCGGTCGCGGGCGTCGCAGGTCACCAGCGGGGTCTCGGGCAGCAGGTCGAGCGCCTCGCGCAGCTCCTCCTCGGCGAACTCCGGCGCGCCGTCGAAGCGGTTGACGGCCACCGCGTAGGGCAGCCCGTACTCCTCCAGCAGCCCCATCACGTCGAAGGAGTGCTCCAGGCGGCGGGTGTCGGCCAGGACCAGGGCGCCGAGCGCGCCGCGTGCCATGTCCTCCCACAGCCGGGTGAAGCGCTGCTGCCCGGGGGCGCCGAACAGGTAGAGCACCAGGTGGTCGTTGAGGGTGAGGCGGCCGAAGTCCAGGGCGACGGTGGTCGTGGTCTTGTCCGGCACCCCCCGCAGGTCGTCGGTGAGCGCGCCCGCCTGCGTCATCGTCTCCTCGGTGCGCAGCGGCCTGATCTCGGACAGGGTGCCGACGAACGTGGTCTTGCCCACCGCGAAGTGACCGACCACCAGGAGCTTGACGGCCGTGCTCACCGTCGAGGGCAGGTAGACGTCGTCACAGGCGAGCGCGGAGCCCATCAAGGACCTCCTGGAGGATCCGGGGTTCGGTGGGTCGGGCGGACGGGACGGGGGAGCGGGTGAGGATCAGGCCGTCGTCGGCGAGATCCCCCAGCAGCACCTTGGTGACGCTCACCGGGATGCCCAGGTGCCCGGCCACCTCGGCGACCGACAGCGCGCCGCCCCGGCACAGCCGCAGCACGCGCTCCTTCTCCGGGCTCAGGGCCCCCGGTTCGGCGCCGGTGGCGATCACCAGCGTCACCAGGTCGAAGGTGTCGCGGGTCGGATGGGCACGGCCCTCGGTGATCACGTACGGCCGCACCAGCCCCCGCCTGCCGGGCCGCGGCGCGGTCATCCGGCGGTGCCCGCGCCCTGCCGCGGCGGGCTGGTCAGCGCCTTGCCGAGGCGGTCCACCAGCTTGTGCATGCGAAACGTCACCGCCTCCATGTCCACCTCGGCGGCGGCGGACACCGCGAGGTAGGCGCCGGGGCCCGCGGCGACCAGGAAGACGAAGCCGTCGGCGAACTCGATCAGGGTCTGCCGCCACACGGTGTCCGGGCGGTCGCAGAACTCCGCCGTGCTGCGGCTGATGGACTGGAGCCCCGACAGGGCGGCGGCCTGGCGCTCCGCCTCGTCCCTGCCGATGCCCTGGGAGTGGGCGCGCAGCATGCCGTCGGCGGACAGCAGGATCGCGTGCCGGGCACCGGGCACGGCCAGCGCGTCGTCCAGCATCCAGTCCAGGCGGTCGTCGGTCATGTCGCGGGGTTCCCTTCGTGGTCCGGGCGTGAGCCGTCGGACGGCGTCCCGGCGGCGGGGGGCCGGCGGACGGTCAGCGTTTCCTCGTCGGCGGGCGGTTCTGAGGCCGGCGCCGGGCGCGCGGCGGGGGCCGGTTCTCCCGCCGCGCGGCCCGAGCGGGTGCCGCGGGCGAACGCGCCGATCATCGCGGCGGCCTGTTCCGGCGAGCGGCCCGCGGGCTCCTCGGCCGGGACGGGCGGGGCGGCCACCGGGGCGTGCGCGCCCAGTTGCCTGCGACGGCGCCGGGGCAGCCCGTTGGCGGTCGTCGCCAGGGCGGTCGGCGGGGTGACGGCCGGCGCGCCGCCGGCGGCCGGGGCGGGCGCGGGGGCCGCGGGTACCGGGCGGGCGGCGGATCGCGCGGGGGCGGCGTCGACCGCGGGCGCGGGGTCCTCCTCGACCCGGGTGAGCAGCTCACCCGGCAGGAAGAGCACCGCCCGCACACCGCCGTACGGCGACTGGGTGTCGACCGAGACCCGGAAGCCGTACCGCGCCGCGAGCGCGCCGATGACCGCGAAGCCGAACTGCGGCGGGTCGCCGAGGTCGGCGATCTCCACCGGCCGGTGTCCCGACAGCAGTTCCGCGGCCCGGCGCACCTCCTGGTCCAGCAGCCCGACGCCCGCGTCGTCGATGACGATGGCGGCGCCGTTGTGCGCGGGCTGGATGCCGACCTGGACGGTGGTGTTGGGCTGCGAGTGCCGCGCCGCGTTGTCCAGCAGCTCGGCGACGGCCAGCACCACCGGTTCCACGGCGCGGCTGACCACGCCGGAGCCGACCTGGGAGTGCGCCTCGACGCGGCGGTAGTCGCGGATGCGGGAGGTGGCGCCGCGCACCACGTCCAGCAGCGTGGAGGCGGCCCGCTGGCGGCCCGGCCACGATCCGCACAGCACGGCGATGGCCTGGGCGCGGCGGCCGAACTGCGCGTTGGTGTGGTCGATCTCCAGCAGGTCCTGGAGCACGGCCGGGTCGTCGTGCCGGTCCTGCATCGCCGAGATCGCCAGCTGCTGCTCGTTCGCCAGGCCCTGCAGTGCCCGCATCGACGCCTTCAGCGCGTTGCGCGCGGTGCGGTCGGCGCGGGCCCGGGTGGTCTCCACGGAGGTGGTGAAGGACCGGATCACCGCCGCCAGGCTCAGCGCGTAACCGGAACCGACCAGCGAGGGCGGCACCGGCACGTTAGCGGCGGCGGCCGGCCCGCCGTCCAGCAGGGCGGGCAGCCGCACCTCGGCCAGGTCCCGCAGCGCCTCGTCGCGGTCGCGGGCCAGGCCCTCCAGCTCGGTGATCCGGCGGCGCAGTCGTACGACCGCCAGCCGCTCGCGGACCAGCAGGACGACCACGGCCAGGGCGACCGCCGCCAGGCACCACAGCCACGCCTGGAGTGTCTCTCGTGTCATCAGATCCTCGGGACGGGACGCGTGAGGGGACGGGAAAGTGCCTCACACGTCGGTCGTCGGGTCGGTGGCTCGTTCGCGTGTCCGGGCGGGAGCCTACGGGGCCCGGCGACCGGAACGCGACCGGGGGTGATCGCCAACTGCCCGTTCGAGTGCGGGATTTGGCCGGTATCGCGGCAGATCGACGGGCTGATCACCACAGCGAAGTGACCCGTTCGCGTTCCGTGACGATCGTCACCCGGCGCCCTCGTCCCGCGGGGTACGGCGGCCGTGCGCTGCCCGGCGCCCACCTCCCGCGGGCTACGGCGGCCGTGCGCCCGCGGTCAGGCCGCCGTACTCACGGGATTCTCGCATCGGACACCGAATAGTTCGGGAGCCGATGTATTCTGGAACCGGAGTATTCGGTGAGCGGCAGCCGTACCCCGGGCCGCCGCGGGACCAGGAAGGCGGGTGGACCGGTGGCGAGCGCCACGGCACGGCAGCTGACCGCCCTGCTCACCCAGGAGCGGCCCCGGCCCGCACGGATACGCGAGCGCCCCGGCGGCTGGTGGCTGGCGGTGACCACGGTCTGCTTCGGCGCGTTCATGGGCCAGCTCGACGCCAGCATCGTCACCCTGACCTACCGCGGTCTGGGCAGCGACTTCCACACCTCGCCCGCCGCCGTCGAATGGGTCTCGCTGGCCTACCTGATCACCCTGGTCGCCCTGCTGGTCCCGGTCGGGCGGCTGGCCGACGCGCACGGCCGCAAGCTGTTCTACCTGTACGGATTCGTGGTCTTCACCGCCGCGTCGGCGGCCTGCGGACTCGCGCCCTCGCTGGCGGCGCTGGTCGTCTTCCGGGTGGTGCAGGCCGCCGGGGCCGCGATGATGCAGGCCAACAGCGTCGCCCTGGTCGCCACCAGCGCCCCCAGGGAGCGGATGCGCACCGCGCTCGGCGTGCAAGCCGCCGCCCAGGCGCTCGGGCTCGCCCTCGGCCCGACGGTCGGCGGCGCGCTGGTGACCACCCTGGGCTGGCGCTGGGTCTTCGGCATCAACGTGCCGATCGGCGTGATCGCCCTGGTCGCCGGGCACTACCTGCTGCCCAGGACCCGCACCCGCAACCGGGTGCCCGGCTTCGACTGGCCGGGCCTGGCCCTGCTCGCGCCGGCCACCACCGCCGGGCTGCTGGGCGTCTCGGCGGCCTCGGGCCTGCGGGTGCCGGGCTGGGCGGTCGGCACGCTGTTCGCCGCCGCGGTGGCGGCCGGGTGGGGCTTCGCCGTACGGCAGGGCCGGGCCGCCGCACCGCTGCTCGACCTCGGGCTGCTGCGGCGCCGGGCGGTCTCCACCGGTCTGGCGGGGGCGCTCTTCGGCTACCTGGTGCTCTTCGGGCCGCTGGTGCTGGTGCCGGCCGCGCTGACGGCGGCGGGGCGCAGCGAGCTGACCGCGGGGGTGGTGCTGACGGCGCTGCCCGCCGGGTTCGCGGCCGCGGCCACCGGCGCCGACCGGGTGCTGCCGCGCGGCCTGCCGGACCGCACCCGCTGCCTGCTGGGCGCGGGCGTGTGCGTGGCCGCCCTCGCCTGGCTCGCCGCCACCGGCCCGGCCGCCCTCGGCACGCTGACGGCGGCGCTCGCGGTGCTGGGCCTCGGACTCGGGCTGTTCACCCCGGCCAACAACACCCTGATCATGAGCGCGATACCGGCCGGCTCCTCCGGGACCGGCGGCGGCCTGGTCAACATGGCCCGGGGCCTGGGCACCGCACTGGGCGTCGCGCTGGTGACGCTCGCCCTGCACCTGACCTCGGCCACCGGAGCGCTGGTCGTGCTGCTGGCGGCGGGCGGAGCGGCGCTGGTGGCGGCGGCCCTCGGACCGCGTACCGGACGCTGACCGGCCGCTCGCAGGTCCGCGTTCCGGACGGTGGCCCGCCGTGCCCGGTCCGCGTTCCGGACGGTGGCCCGGCCCGCGCGGCCCGCCGACTATGGTCGTGCCATGCCGACCCCGCACCACCCCGACGACCCGAACCCCGCGGCCCCCGGGCGCGGCGGGCCCGACGCCCGCCTGCTGACCGAGGTCGTCACCCGGCTGCGCAGGGCGCTGCGCGCCTCGATCCGCACCGACTACCCGTGGGAGACGCTGCCCATGGCCCAGGTCGAACTGCTCCAGGTGCTCGCCGAGCACTCGCCCGCCCGCATCGGCGACCTCGCCGCCCGGCAGCGGCTGGCGACCAGCACCGTCAGCGGGCTCATCGGCCAGATGATCACCTCGGGCCTGGTGGCCCGCGCCGTCGACCCCGCCGACCGCAGGGCGTCCGCCGTCACGCTGACCGATGCGGGCCGCGACCAGCTCACCGCCTGGGCGCGGGCCCACGAACGCCGCCTGGACGCGGCCCTGGACGCGCTGGACGCCCACGACCGCGCGATCGTCCGCTCCGCGCTGCCCGCCCTCTTCCGCCTCGCGGAGCACCTCGACGACACCGGAGCCCCGGACGGCCCGGCCACCGCCGCGCCGGACGGCCCGCGAGCCGCGTCCGGCTCTCCTACCCCCGCTGATCCGCCCGCGCCGCGGGGCTGAACCGCCGCATCCGGCGCGCCGTCAGCACGCCCTCCGCGCCCGCGTTGGCGACCGCGATGCGGGGCAGCTCGGTGGGCCGCTCGTAGAGCAGGAAGCGCGGCTGCCAGCGCGGGCGCAGCCCGGCGTTGTCCCGGTGCACCCCCTCAAGGCCGCGGCGCGGCGACAGCAGCCGCACGATGAGCCGGTGCACCCGGAAGACGAACCCGGTGCCCAGGCCCTGGCCGTACGTCACGGGGGCGTGGAAGACGGTGAAGTTGAGCGCGATCCGCTCGACGTCCGCCACCGGATCGGCGCCCGCACGCGCCCGCAGCAGCAGTTCGGTCAGCATCAGCGCGAAGACGCTGTCCGGCGACTCCCGTTCACGCCGCATCAGGTCCAGCGAGAGGCCGGCGCCGCCGCCCCACGGCACCAGGTCCAGCAGGGCGCAGGTGCGGTCGTTGGGGTCGCGGCACTCGACGATCACGCAGGCGCCGTCGGCCGGGTCGCCCATCCTGCCCAGCGCCATGGTGAAGCCGCGGTCCACCGCGCCGTTGCGCCAGGCGTCGGCCAGGTGGACCAGGCCGTCCATCTCCTCCCGGGTCACCTCCCGGTGCCGTCGCACCGTCACCGAGTAGCCGGCCGCCAGCAGTTCCTCGCGGGCGGCACGCAGCGTGCGGGCCTCGGGCGCGGTCAGGTCGACGTCCGCGACGGTGGTCACCGCCTCGTCGCCGAACGCCAGCACCCTCATCCCGGCGCGTTCGAACGCGCCGGCCGCCCGCTCGCTCGCCCCGGTCACCGCGGGCACCCAGCCGTGGGTGCGCGCGGTGCGCAGCCAGACGCCGATCGCGGCTGGCCAGGCCGCCGGGTCGCCCACCGGGTCGCCGGAGGCCAGCGCGACCCCGTTGACCACCCGGTAGGTCACGCCGGCCTCCTGGCCCGCCGACCAGGCGACCGCCTTGTCCCGGTGGAGCGCGAAATAGCCGAGCGAGTCGTCCGCGCCGAACCGGGCGAGCAGCCCGCGCAGCCTGTCCTCGTCGTCCGGCCCCAGCCGGGCCCGGCCGCGCGGGCTGCGGAAGAACGCGCGCAGCACCTGGAGCAGCAGCGCCACGCTGAGCACGTTGATCAGCAGGTCGATCCAGCCGGGGACGGTGATGTCGGGCAGTTCGAAGAGCGTGGAGAGGGTGAAGACCCGCAGCAGCGCGTAGCGCAGGCAGTCCGTCCAGGACGCGGCCGGTTCGGTGTCCGTCCCGTGCACCAGCACGGTGCCGAGCCCGGCGGCCAGCACCCCGCCCAGCACGAACCAGCCGATCCCCAGCGGGATGTTGCCGCGCTCCCCGCGTACCTGGCAGGCCGGCCGGGCGATCACCAGCGCCACGGCGACCGCGCTGGTCAGCCCCGCCGAGACCCAGTTGATCACGTGCTGCCGGGCGTCCGGCAGCACCAGCAGCGCCCCCCAGTACACCAGCGCGTTCAGCCCCGCCAGCGTGAAGGTGATCAGCCACGCGGCGCGCTTGCGGCGCCGCAGCATGACCGCGAGCAGGCTGGCCACCAGCGCCGCGGTGAAGCCCGCGGTCACCAGGAACGGGGTGAACAGGTCCCCGCTGTCGGCCCGGTAGATGCGGTCGCGGAACGGAGCGATCAGCCCGGTGAGCACGTCCAGCGCGGCGGCCAGCCGCAGGTACCACACGACGGCGACCGCGCACGGCTCCGCCAGCGGGCGCAGGAGCCGCTCGGCCCGGGTCGGCGGCAGGTCGGCCAGCGACACCCTCGGTGGTGCCGGGCGCCTGGACGGCGCGGGCCGCGGGCTCTCCAGGTGCGGCGCCCCGGCGACCGCGTTGTAGACCTTGCGGCGGGCCGCGTCCAGCCGCCCGTGCACCCGCTGCTCGCGGCGCTCGGCCCGGGCGAGCCTGCGCGGCCGCGAGTAGTAGCGCCAGCGCGCCCAGGGGCTCGCCGGGCGGGCCAGCCGGATCGCGCCGAAGAACGCGGGCAGCACCAGGAACAGCCCGAACAAGCCGGTCCACAGCTTGCCCTTGAGCAGGCTGATCACCACCAGCGCCAGCAGCACCCCGATGGCGACGGTCCGAGTCAGCAGCGAGCCGGTGAAGCCGCCCAGCGGGGTCACCCCGAGCAGCAGCAGCCCGATCACGGTGACCGCGAGGATCACCGCGTCCACCGACTGGCGGCCCTCCTCGCGCCAGTAGACGTCCTCCAGGTGCAGCACGAGCGCGAACTCGTCGAGCACCAGCCCGCACCCGATGCCGAACAGCAGCCCCAGCAGGTCGTGCCCCGTCCGCGCCTCGCCGCGCAGCGCGAAGGAGCCGATGCCCCCGACCAGCATCCCGGCAAGGCCGAAGACCACGTGGTGGATGTGGAGCCCGCCGGGCTGGACGTTCCCCGGCCACCAGCTCACCCCGCGGCGGATCATCCGCACGCTGAAGCGGATGAACAGGAACGACCCGAGCAGGCCGACGAGCAGCAGGAACAGCGGCTCACGCCCGGTGTCCACGATCCGGGTCTGGTAGCCGTGCGCCAGCCACTCCCACATGGGTACGCGTCACCTCGTCGTCGTCGTCGTCGCGGCAGCGGCGGTCGTCCGCCGTCGGAGGGGCGGCCACGGCGGGCCGCCCCTGGTCAACGACAGCTTCGCACCCGGGGCGACGCGAACGCCCGAGCGGCGTCGCGTGGCGGTCCGCGACGGCGTGCGGTGCGTGCGGCGGCACGGGGTGCGTGCGGCGGCGGATGGGCGCGGGACGGCGCGCGCGGCTACTTCACGGACGTCAGCTTCGCGTACACCACGACGTTGCCCAGGTAGCTGCGGGTGGCCTTGGAGAAGCCGCCGCCGCAGGTGATCAGGCGCAGCTCCGGCGTGGGGGTGTCGGCGTAGACCTTGGCGTCGGGAAAGTCCTTCTTCTCGTAGGCGTTGACGCCGTAGACGGTGAAGACCGCGACGTGCTTGTCGGCGCGGGTGACCTCGACGGTGTTGCCCTTGTGCAGCGAGCCGAGGTCGTAGAAGACGGCCGGGCCCTTGAGGTTGTCCACGTGGCCGGCGAGCACCGCGGCGCCCTTCTCGCCCGGCGCGGGGCCGCCGTCGTACCAGCCGGCCAGGTTCTTGTCGGCCTCCGGCGGCACCTGGAGCTGATTGCTCGCGTCCACGCCCAGCTTCATCAGCGGCGCGTCCACCTTGATGGCCGGGATGCGCACCCGTTCCGGCAGCGAGTACGGCAGCGGCGCGACGCTCGGGCTCGGCGAGGCGGAGGCCGCCGGGGCGCCGTGGCCCGGGGAGGGGGCGCCCACCGCCTGGGCTGCGGTCGGGGCGGGCGGCTGCGAGGTCTCGGTGCCGTTGTGCAGCAGCCAGGCCCCGGCGAGCAGCGCGGCGGCCGAGAAGGCGATGACGGCCCGGGGGGCGCGACGGGGGCGGCCGGTGCCGGGCGGATCGTCCGTCTGCTGGGGTTCGCCGGGTCCGTAGGGCCAGGGGCGCGGGGTGGACGGCATGGTCGGCGGCCTTTCGACGACGGTTGCGCGGCACGGCGGTCGGTACGGCTGGACGCCGGACGGCGAACACGGCGCGCACGTGATGACGTTATGTCCGATGTTCGCCTCATCTGACAGGGGATCACACGACACGGCGGACGGCGAGCGATGACCGACCCGTACGGAGCACACCCACCGGGCGCTTGTTACCGTTCGGTGTGCCACCGATACCCAGCCGGGACGTGAGTCCGGGCAAGCCCGCTCCGCAGCCAGGCCCGGCCCCCGCACGCCGCCGCCTGTTCGCCGACCTCACGCCCCTGCGCACCTCGGTCGACTACCGGCGGCTGTGGTTCGGCAACACCATCTCCTGGATGGGCCAGCAGATGACCGCCCTCGCGGTCTCGCTCCAGGTCTACGCGATCACCAGGTCGACCTTCGCGGTCGGCCTGGTCGGGCTGTGCTCGCTGGTGCCGCTGGTCGTCTTCGGGCTGTACGGCGGCGCCATCGCCGACACCCTCGACCGCCGCAAGCTCGGCCTGGTCAGCGCGACCGGGGCGAGCGTGATGTCGGTGGTCCTGGCGGGAGCGGCGCTCGCGCACTACCACCACGTCTGGCTCCTGTACTCGGTCGTGGCCCTCCAGGCGGTCTGCTTCGCCATGAACTCCCCGGCCCGCAGCTCCATGATCCCCCGGCTGCTGCCGCCCGAGCAGCTGCCGGCGGCGAACGCGCTCAACTCGCTGACCTCCAACCTCGGCCTGATGGTGGGACCCAGCCTCGGCGGCATCATCGTCGGCCTGTGGGGTTATCAGGCCGCCTACCTGGTCGACGTGGTGGCGTTCGGCGCCTCCCTCTACGCGATGTGGCGGCTGCCCGCGATGCGCCCGGACCACGGCGAGCGGGACGGTGCCGCGCCGCGCCGGGCCTCGGTCGTGGACGGGCTGCGCTTCCTGGCCACCCGGCCCAACCTGCGCATGACGTTCTTCGTGGACCTGGCCGCGATGGTGCTGGCCCAGCCGCGCGCGCTCTTCCCGGCGATCGCGGCGCTGTGGTACGGCGGCGACGCCAAGACGGTCGGCCTGCTGGTCGCGGCGCCCGCGGTCGGCTCGGTGCTCGGCGGGCTGTTCTCCGGCTGGCTGGGGCGGGTGCGCAGGCACGGGCGGGCGATCCTGTGCGCCGTGGCCGCCTGGGGCGCCGCGATCGCGGTGTTCGGGCTGACCCGGCAACTGTGGCTGGGGCTGTTCTTCCTCGCGGTCGCGGGCGCCGCCGACACCGTCTCGATGGTCTTCCGCTCCACGATGCTCCAGGCGGCCACCCCGGACCGGATGCGCGGTCGCCTGCAGGGCGTGTTCATCGTGGTGGTCGCGGGCGGACCGCGGCTGGGCGACTTCCTCGCGGGCTCCGCGGCCGACCTGACCTCGCCGTCCACCACGGTGTTCTGCGGGGGGCTGGCCTGCCTGCTGGTGCTGGCGTTGCTGGCGCTGCGGTGGCGGGGCTTCGCGCGCTACGACGCACGCGATCCACAGGCGTGACCTGGAACGATCTGGGCCGGCCAGGCGTGAACGGGCCGACCGTGGGCACAACTGGCTACGCAACCGCGTTCGACGCGGGGGCGTCTGACCGGGTGTAGGCGGTTGAAGGACCAGGGCGACCGGCCCGGTCCGCACGGAAGGCGGGACGAAGACGTGGGCATCATCGGCTGGATCCTCCTGGGGCTGATCGCCGGGGCGATCGCCAAGATCCTGCTGCCCGGGCGGGACCCGGGCGGCCTGGTCGGCACCACCCTCATCGGCATCGCGGGGGCGTTCGTGGGCGGCTGGCTGTCCATGCACTTCCTGCACCGCCCGGTGCAGCACACCTTCTTCGACGCCCGCAGCTGGGGCTCGGCCATCGTCGGTTCGCTGGTCCTGCTGATCCTCTACCGCATCTTCTTCGGCAACTCCCGCTCGCGGCGCGGCTGACGCCGGGATCGCCGGGGACGCGTCCCCGGCCGGTCAGCCCAGCATCTGCCGCAGCAGGTCGCGCAGCGTCGTGCGGTCGTGCTCGGACAGGGCGGCCAGGGGCTCGCGGGCGAAGCCCAGGGAGGCGCGCAGGCGGGTGGCGGTGTCCTTGCCGGTGTCGGTGGCGGCGGCGAGCTTGACGCGGCGGTCGGCCGGATCGGGGCGCCGCTCCACCAGGCCGCGCGCCTCCAGGCGGTCCACGATGCCGGTGACGTTGGACGGCTCGCACTTGAGCTGCTCGGCGATCCGCCGCATCGGCATCGGCTCGCGGGACAGCAGCCCGAGCACGCGCGCCTGGGCGCCGGTGAGCTGGTGCCGGGCCGCCGCCGTGTCGTACTCCTCGTAGTAGCGCGCCACGACGGTGCCGATCAGTTCGACGACCTCCAGCGTGAGGGGGTCCATGGGGGCGGGGGCCGGTGCGGTCATGGGGTCAGTCTACCCACTTGCTTGACATCATGAAATATCCAGGTGCATGGTTAGTTCAGTTAGTGAAGTACCTGGTGGTACCCGGAACTGCCTGCAAGTGCCGAAGAAGCAAGGAGATGCCCCCCGATGTCCGCGTCCGCACCCGCACACCCCCAGCTCCCCGCCACCGGCCGCGAATGGCACCTGGTCGCCCGCCCCGACGGCTGGCCCGTCCCCGGTGACTTCGCGCTGCGCGAGGCCGAGGTGCCCGCCCCCGGCCCCGGCCAGATCGCGGTGCGCAACCTCTTCATGTCGGTCGACCCATACATGCGCGGCCGGATGAACGACGTCAAGTCCTACGTGCCGCCCTTCCGGCTGGACGCCCCCATGGACGGCGGGGCGGTCGGCGTGGTCGTCGCCTCCGAGGCCGAGGGCGTCGCGGTCGGCGACCACGTGCTGCACGGGCTCGGCTGGCGCGAGTACGCGGTGCTCGACGCCCGGCACGCCACCGCCGTCGACCCGGACGTCGCGCCGCTGTCGGCCTACCTCGGCGTGCTGGGCATGCCCGGCCTGACCGCGTACGCCGGTCTGCTGCGGGTCGGCGCCTTCCAGGAGGGCGACGCGGTCTTCGTCTCCGGCGCGGCCGGAGCGGTCGGCAGCCAGGTCGGCCAGATCGCGAAGCTCAAGGGCGCCTCCCGGGTCATCGGCTCGGCCGGCTCCGACGAGAAGGTCAAGGTGCTCGTCGAGGAGTACGGCTTCGACGCCGCGTTCAACTACAAGAACGGCCCCGTGCGCGACCAGCTCAGGCAGGCCGCCCCGGACGGCATCGACGTCTACTTCGACAACGTCGGCGGCGAGCACCTGGAAGCGGCGATCAGTTCCCTGAAGGTGCACGGGCGCGCCGCGATCTGCGGCATGATCGCGCAGTACAACGCCACAGAGCCGCCCGCCGCCCCGCGCAACCTCGCCATGGTCATCGGCAAGCGGCTGCGCCTGGAGGGCCTGCTCGTCGGGGACCACGCCGACCTCAAGGACCAGTTCGTCGACGAGGTCGGCGGCTGGCTGCGGGACGGCAGCCTGCGCTACCGGGAGACCGTGGTCGACGGCATCGACCACGCCGTGGACGCCTTCCTCGGCCTGCTGCGCGGCGAGAACACCGGCAAGATGGTCGTCCGCCTCGACGCCTGAGACCGGCGCCGTCCGCGATCGGCACCGGGGGTGTGTTGCGTCCGCCCGCCCCCGCTCGCTTACGCTTCATCCGACCGCCGCGACCGTGGGCGCGAGTCGCGACGCATCTCAGGAGGATCATCCCGTATGTCCATCCAGTCCGTAGACGTCCTGTACACCGCCGTGGCCACCGCGGAGAACGGCCGTGACGGCCGCGTCGCCAGCGATGACGGCAAGCTCGACGTGGTCGTCAACCCGCCCAAGGAGATGGGCGGCAGCGGCGCGGGGACCAACCCCGAGCAGCTGTTCGCCGCCGGCTACAGCGCCTGCTTCCAGGGCGCGCTGGGCGTCGTCGCCCGGCAGGAGAAGGCCGACATCTCCGGCTCGACGGTGACCGCGAAGGTCGGCATCGGCAAGACCGAGGCGGGCGGCTTCGGCCTCACCGTCGAGATCTCCGCGTCCATCCCGAACGTGGACGCCGCCACCGCCCAGGCCCTGGTGGAGAAGGCGCACCAGGTCTGCCCGTACTCCAACGCCACCCGTGGCAACATCGAGGTGAAGCTCTCCGTGGCCTGACGCCTCGTCAGGATCACTCGCTTCGCGACTAACGCCCGTCCCGGACGCCGCTCAACGGCGCGCTCCGGGGCGGGCGTTCGCGTCTCATTCGCCCTTACCCGCGGTCCGCGCGGGGCTCGTCCCGTCCGCGGCGCCCGGGTCCAGCAGCCTGAGGAAGTCGCGGAAGGCCACCGCCATGTCCACCGACTCCGGGTCCAGCAGCCACTGGAGCTGGAGGCCGTCAAGCACCGCCGCCAGCAGCGGCGCCGCCCGCTCCGGGGTCAGGCCGCCCGCCAGCCGCTGCCCGTACTCCTCCCGCAGCGCGTTCGCGCCGCCCTCCCGGGCCCGGCGGTAGCGGCGCCGGAAGAAGGCGCGGGCCGGATGGCGCGCGGTGACGCTGTCGGCGGCGAGCACGGTGTAGGTCCTGACCAGGGCGGGCCGGGTCGCGTGGTACTCGACCAGCGAGGCCAGCATCTCCAGCGGCCAGCCCGTCCCGCGCAGCGCGGCGGCGGTGAGGTCCCACTGGCCTGACGCGTCCAGCACGGCTGCCAGCAGCGCCTCCTTGGTGGGGAAGTAGTGCAGCAGCCCCTGCTGCGTCAGGCCGACGCGGTCCGCCACGGCACCCAGGGTCGTGCCGCGGTAGCCGCGCTCGGCAAGCACCGCGAGCGCGGCCTCGACGATCTCGGCGCGCCGGTCCTCGGACCGTGCGGTCCGGCCCCCGCGGCGCCCGTCCGGGCTCTTCGCGGTCACGGTCGAGAGCCTAGGGGGTCCCGGGTGGATCCGCGCGGCGTCATGGCATCCACCCGGCCCTGGCACAACGTGACGCTCCCTGCGAAAAGGGGCGACGGCCCGCAACCGGCGCCTACCGGCCGTTCTGTCCGACATCGTTGTCTGACCCCGGCGGCGGTGAAGGGGACTCCGTACCCCAACTCACCTGCACCGAAGCGGATTTGAGCATGGGGGAGGAGGGGGCTACGGTCCATGGGTAACGGTGGCCGTCCGCCCGCGCGGCGGCGGTCCCGAGCGTGGCGCGAGGACGCCGAGGTATGCCTCGTGTCCGCGGGGGCGGAGCGTCCTGACGCGCTCCGCCCCTTTTCTCGTGCGCCCCCTTCGGACGGGCTGCGGGCCTGCCCGTGCTGACGCGCGTAGACGACCCGCGTAGACACTCCTTGACCTGCCACGGTCAACGGCTCTAGGTTCACGTCACCGTCACATCCCCTCAGGGGCCGCCACCCCGAAGGAGCCTTCCCATGCGCCGACTTCGCCCCCTTCCGACGACCCGCCGCGGCCGGGCCACCGCCGCCGTCGCGGCCGCCGCGGTCGCCGGGACCGCGCTGTTCGCCACCGGAGCGGCCACCGCCGACAACTCCGTGCCGCGCTCCGACAAGGAGATCCCGAACCTCACCAAGGTCGAGGACCAGATCGAGGCCTACTACGGCGACACGGTCATCAACGGCGAGCACTACGCGTCGCCCAACTCCCCGTACGCGCAGCAGGTCGAGGGCGTCGAGGCCAAGGCGAAGGCGTACTTGAGGCAGGCCGTCCGGCACGACCACGGCAAGAAGCCGGCGATCGTCCTGGACGTGGACGACACCACGCTGCTGACCTACAACTACGAGCTGGAAGTGGGCTTCGCCTACACCACGGCCTCCAGCGACACCTACATCCGCACCAGGACCATGCCGGCCGTCTTCGGCATGACGCGGCTGGTCGACTGGGCGGCCCAGCAGGGCGTCACGGTCTTCTACGTCACCGGCCGTCCGGAGGCCCAGCGCGCGCCGAGCGCCGCCAACCTGGCCGCGGTGGGCTACAAGCCGGCCGCCGACGCGAGCCACTTCTTCCTGAAGAACCCCACGAACCCGCCCGCGTACCTGCCGTGCGGTGCGACCTGCACGACCGTCCAGTACAAGTCCGGCACCCGCGAGCACATCGAGTCGCTCGGCTACGACATCGTGGCCAACTTCGGCGACCAGTACAGCGACCTGTCCGGCGGCTACGCCGACAAGGACTTCAAGCTGCCGAACCCGATGTACTACATCCCCTGAACCGCCCGCGTCCCTGCCGCGCCGGGAGTGACGGCGTGTCACACCCCGGGTGCGGCAGGGGGAGGCGGGGGTGGGCCCGGGCGGTGCGGGGGCTCGGGCGGGGGCGGGCCCGGGGGCGGATGGTGCGGCCCTGGCGGCTTGGGCGGGGGCTCCGGGAGCGAGTCCACGTCGGGCGCGGCCTGCGGCCACACCAGCAGCACCGGGCACGGCGCGTGGTCCACCACGAACCGCGTCGCGGGGCCGAGGCTGTGCGGGCCCAGCCGCTCGCGGTCGCCGTCGCGTGCGCACACCAGCAGGTCGGCGCCCTCAGCAGCGCGCACGATCTCCCGCTCGACCCGGCCGCTCAGCTCCCGCCGCCGCGCGGGCCTGCCCAGCCGCCGTGCCGCCGCGTCCAGCAGCTCACCGGCGGCGGTCGCCGACAGCTCCTCCAGCCGCGCCCCCGGGTCGCGCCCGGCCCGTCCGCGTCCCAGCAGTCCGCCGAACACCGCGTGCGCGGCCTGCGCGGGAGCGGGGTCGGTGACGTGCGCGAGCGTCAACTCCTCGTCGTCGCGGGCCCGTTCGCGGGCGGCGTCGACGCAGGCCGGCCAGGTGCCCTCGGCGATCCAGATCACGATCCCCACGGCGGCTCACCCTCCGATCGTCGTCAGCGACACCCACAGTGCCACGCTCGCGGCGATCAGCGTGGCAGGCACGGTCAGCAGTCCCAGCAGGGTGAAGGAGCCCAGCGCCGGACGCTCGTCGTGCTCGTGCA
Source organism: Streptomyces sp. ICBB 8177 (assembly GCF_003144095.1). GTDB lineage: Bacteria > Actinomycetota > Actinomycetes > Streptomycetales > Streptomycetaceae > Streptantibioticus_D. The sequence continues at coordinate 1,097,659 of NZ_NSKH01000018.1, forward strand.
GCACCCGCCGCCACAGCAATGTCGCCAGCGAGCCCACGTACGTCAGGTTGGGCCCGAGGTTGACCCCGAGCAGGACGGCGAGCACCGGGGCCGCGCCGCCCGGCGAGACGATCGGCAGCAGGGCCAGCAGCGCGGGCAGGTTGTTGATCAGGTTGGCCAGCACCGCCGCGACCGCCGCGACGCCCAGCAGCGCGGGCAGCGAGGTGCCACCGGGCAGCACGTCGCGCAGCCCGTCGGCGAGCCCGTTGTCCACCACCGCCTTGACCACCACGCCGAGGGCCAGCACGAACAGGCAGAACGGCAGCCCGGCCGACTTCACCACCTCGACCGGCGTGGTCCGCCCCCGCCTCAGCGCCCGCACGGCCAGCACCAGCGCACCGGCGAACGCCGCCCACGCCGGATTCACCCCGGCGAACGAGGTCACCACGAACCCGGCCAGCGTGCAGCCCAGCACGGCGAGGGTGAAGACCGGCGGCGCGACGCGTTCCGCCTGGTGCCCGCCGCCCGCCCCGGCCGCGAGGTCGGCCCGGAAGAAGCGCCGGAAGACCCCGTACTCCACACCGATGGCCGCGAGCCACGGCAGTGCCATCAGCCCGGCGAAGCGGGCGAACGACAGCCCGCTCGCGGAGAACGCCAGCAGGTTCGTCAGGTTGGACACCGGCAGCAGCAGCGAGGCGGAGTTCGCCAGATGGGTGCAGGCGTACACGTGCGGCCGGGCCCTGGCCCCCGCCGTGGCCGCCGTGGCGAACACCACCGGCGTGAGCAGCACCACGGTGGCGTCCAGACTGAGCACGGCGGTGACCAGGGACGCGACGACGAAGACCCCGGCCAGCAGCCGCCCCGGGCGCTCGCCGCACACCCGTGCCACCAGATCGCCCGCCGCGCCGAACAGCCCGTCGTCGTCGCAGAGCTGGGCCAGCACCAGCACCGCGGCCAGGAACCCGACGACCGGCAGCAGGCCGCGCAACTGCGTCCAGGCGTCGTGCCACGGCACCGCTCCGACCGCCACCAGCACCACCGCGGCGGGCACCGCGGCCACCGCCTCGGGCAGCCCGCGCGGCCGCACCACGGCGAACGCCAGCACCACCAGCAGCAGGGCGACGGAGAGCACCTCGGCACCCGCGCCGTTCACCAGGAGCCTCCCGGGGTTCGCGTCGTCGTCACAGACCGGACCGTCACCACGGACCGGACGGTCATCACAGGCCGGACCGTCACCACGGGCCGGACAGGGGTCGGACGGCCATCGTCACACGCGGGCGCCACCGCGCCGCGCCCGCCCTCGCGTGTCCGCCGTCAGGGCCCACGGGAAGGCCTGTTTCCGGGCCCCCGGGCCGCGCGTCAGCCCGGTGGCGCGCGGTGCTCACTTACGGGTGACACCCGCGTAGGCGATCCTGGCCAGCTCCCCCTGCCCCTCGGTGCTCGGGTGGAACCAGTCCCACGGGCTCAACTCGGCCGTGGTGAACGGCTCGTCGTGCACCGCGCCGCCGTCGTAGCGGCACAGCGGGTACTGGCCGCAGACCTGCTGAAGCACCTGGTCGTACGCCGCCACCCGGGCGCGCACGGCCTCGCGGCGGGTGGTGTCGGCGGCCGTGGTGCCCGTGGGGTCGGCCAGCATCGACGGGCAGATGCCCAGGTTCCACACGGAACGGCCGAGCACGCTGGAGCGGCCCACCGACCACAGCCGGTACAGGTCCGGCACGCTCGCCACGTACACCTCGGTGTGCGGCGAGCCGGTGCGCAGTGCCCGCAGCGCGTCGGCGAACCGGGCCCTGAAGTCGGCCACCGGGGTCATCGCCGCCACCGAGTCCGCGCACGCGTCGTTGGCGCCGATCAGTATGGTCGCCAGCCCCGGGCGCTTCGCGGCGGCCTCGCGTGCCTGGTCGACGAGGGTGTCGACGCGGGCGCCGCTGACCGCGAAGTTCCAGGTGTGGCCGGCCGGCGAGGCGAGCAGCCGGGTGGCGAGGCTGTCGACACCGGAGCGGTCGCCGGTGGCCCAGGAGGCGTCCGGGCAGTCCGACAGCAGCGAACAGGCGTCGAAGCCGCGGGTGATGGAGTCGCCGAGCGCGGCGACGGAGGAGGGCCGTGGGTTCCACGCCGGCCCGCTCGGTGAGGGTGACCCGCTCGCCGCCGGACGCCCGGAAGGCCCGCATCCGGCCACCACCAGCAGCGCGGCGCACACCGCGGCGACGAGCCCGGCCCGCCGTCGCCGGACGGCCCGCGCCGGGTGACGGCGCTCGCGGCGGGGCCGCGGTGTCTCGCGCATATGCGCCCCCTCATCGGATGACCGGGTGATATCTGCGTCAGCCCGACGGTACGTCACTCCTCCAGGGGCGCCGCACGGTAGCTTTTCCTCGACAGCCACGTCACGGTCACACCGATTGGTTCAACTCGGTGGCACAGTGGGTGATCGACATAAGTTTGAATACGAGCGATCAGTTCTTGTCCCGTTTGGTAAGAATGGTGCAGAATGTCGGGCATTGTCCCGAGATGACCGGACCGGGCACGAGGCCGCTGGGGAAGGCGAACCTCGTCCCACACTGGAGGTCCCGGTGACGACACGTGGAGTTCTTTACGTGCACTCCGCACCCCGCGCGCTGTGCCCGCACGTCGAGTGGGCGGTCGCGGGAGTGCTGGGTGCGCGGGTCAGCCTCGACTGGATCCGCCAGCCCGCCTCGCCGGGCACCTGGCGGGCCGAGTTGTCCTGGCACGGCGACTCCGGCACGGCGTCCAAGCTGGCGTCCGCGCTGCGCGGCTGGCATCTGCTGCGCTTCGAGGTGACCGCCGAGCCCAGCGCCAACGCCGAGGGCGAGCGCTACAGCAGCACACCGGAGCTCGGCATCTTCCACGCCGTCACCGGGCTGCACGGCGACATCCTCATCCCGGAGGACCGGCTGCGCGCCGCGCTGGCCAGGGCACGCCGCGGCGAGGCCGACCTGGAGGCGGAGGTCGCCAAGCTGCTGGGCAAGCCGTGGGACGACGAGCTGGAGCCGTTCCGGTACGCGGGCGAGGGCGCGCCGGTGCGCTGGCTGCACCAGGTGGTGTGAGCACCAGGCTGTGTCGTTGACCCGGCTCGGGCGCCGGGGCATAGCGTGATCGCATGACCGACACGATCACCGTCGCCGTCCTGGGCACCGGCACCATGGGTGCCGCCATGGCCCGCACCCTCCTGAGGGCCGGTCACGACGTACGGGTGTGGAACCGCACCCGTTCCCGTGCCGAGCCCCTCGCCGCCGACGGCGCCACCGTGGCCGACGACCCGGCCGCCGCGGTCCGCGGCGCCGACGCCGTGCTGACCGTGCTGCTCGACGGGCCCACCGTGCTGGAGACGATGCGGGCCGCCGCGCCCGGGCTGCGCGAGGGCGCGGTGTGGCTCCAGGCGAGCACGGTCGGCCCCGAAGGGCTGGCGCCGCTGGCCGCGCTCGCGGAGGAGCACGGCGCGCTCTTCGTGGACGCCCCGGTGCTGGGCACCAAGCAGCCCGCGGAAGCGGGGGAGTTGCAGGTGCTGGCGGCCGGCCCCCAGGAGGCCCGCCCGGTCGCCGACCGGGTCTTCGACGCCATCGGCCGCCGTACCGACTGGCTCGGCGAGGAGGCCGCCTCGGGCGCGGCCAGCAAACTGAAGCTGGTCTTCAACAACTGGGTGCTCACGGTGATCAACGGAACCGCCGAGTCGCTGGCGCTGGCCAAGGGGCTGGGCGTGGACCCCGAGCGCTTCCTCGCCGCCCTGGAGGACACCGCGCTGGACTCGGGCTACCTGCGGATGAAGGCCAAGGCGATCCTGACCGGCGACTACTCGGTGAACTTCACCGTCGACGCCGCCGCCAAGGACGCCCGGCTGATCGAGCGCTCGGCCGAGGGCGCGGGCGTGCGGCTGGACCTCGCTCCGGCAGGCGTCGTCCGCCTGGCCCGCGCCTCCGAGGCGGGTCACGGCGACCAGGACGCCGCCGCCTCGTACTTCGCGAGCTTCGAGGGCCCGGCGGGCGGCTGATCGGCTCAGCGGACGGTGATCAGCCCAGCAGGCGGGTGAGCGCGCGGCGGTCGCGGTCCGCCGCCTCCGTCCCGCTCGCCGTGAGACCGTCCGCCGCGGTGAGGTGACGGCTCGTCAACTCCCGTGTCACAGGGGGATGTTGCCGTGGGCCCCGCGTCGCTGCGGGGCCCCGGCGATCGCGCGGGCCAGCGCGGAGCGGGTCGCGTCCGGCTCGATCACCTCGTCGACGACGCCCAGTTCCATGGCCTTCGGCAGACCGCCCGCCACGATCTCGTGCTCGGCGGCCAGCTCCAGCTCGACCTGCTCGCGCAGTTCCTCGGGGACCTCCGACAGCTTGCGGCGGTGCAGGATTCGCACCGCCGCCACCGCGCCCATCACCGCCACCTGCGCCGTCGGCCAGGCGAACACCCTGGTCGCGCCCAGCGAGCGCGCGTTCATCGCGATGTAGGCACCGCCGTACGACTTGCGGGTGACCAGCGTGATCCGCGGCACCACGCACTCGCCGAAGGCGTGCAGCAGCTTCGCGCCGCGCCGCACCACGCCCTCCCACTCCTGCCCCACGCCCGGCAGGTACCCGGGGACGTCCACCAGCACCACCAGCGGCACCCCGAACGCGTCGCAGGTGCGCACGAACCGCGCCGCCTTCTCCGCCGACAGCGAGTCCAGGCAACCGCCCAGCCGCAGCGGGTTGTTGGCGACCACGCCGACCGTGCGGCCACCGAGCCGCCCCAGCGTCGTCACCATGTTCGGCGCCCACCGCGGGTGCAGTTCAAGACCGGGGACGTCCAGCACCGCGTCCGCCAGCGGGTGCACGTCGTACGCGCGGCGCGGCGAGTCCGGCAGCAGCCCGCCCAGCGGCCGGTCGTCCACCGCCCGCGGGTCCACCTCGCCCTGCGCGCCGAGCAGCACCGCCAGCCGGCGGGCCCCGGCCAGCGCGTCCGCCTCCGAGTCGGCCACCACGTGCACCACGCCGGAACGCCTGCCGTGCGGTTCAGGGCCGCCGAGCCGGGCCATGTCCACCCGCTCACCGGTGACCGAGCGGACCACGTCAGGGCCGGTGACGAAGATGCGGCCCTCGGGCGCCAGGACCACGACGTCGGTCAGGGCCGGGCCGTAGGCCGCGCCGCCCGCCGCCGCGCCCAGCACCACCGAGATCTGCGGCACCCGCCCGGACGCCTGGATCATCGCCTGGAAGACCCGTCCGACCGCGTGCAGCGATCCCACGCCCTCCTGGAGCCGGGCGCCGCCGGAGTGGTAGATCCCGATCACCGGGCAGTTCTCCGCGACCGCGCGGTCGTAGGCGCGTACCACCACGTCGCAGCCGTCCGCGCCCATCGCGCCGCCCTGCACCGTGGGGTCGCAGGCGAACGCGACGACCTTCACGCCGTCGGCCGTGCCGATCGCGGCGAGCATCCCCGAGGCGTCGTACGGGGAGACCTCCTGGTAGCCGCCCTCGTCGAGAAGGGCCCGCAGCCTGAGCCGGGGATTGCGCGGATCGCTGTCACGCGGTGGTCGTCCGGCCATGCTGCGGGCCTCCTACGACCGGCACCGGGCCGGTCACGCTACGGCTGCCGTGCCGGTCAGCTCCTGCGGAAGGCCAGCACGATGTTGTGACCGCCGAAGCCGAACGAGTTGTTGAGCGCGGTGATCGTGCCGTGCGGCAGTTCGCGCGGCTGGTCGCGCACGATGTCGGCGTCGACCCCGGGGTCGAGGTTCTTGATATTGATCGTCGGCGGAGCGACCCGGTGGTGCAACGCGAGGACCGTCGCCACGGTCTCCACGCCGCCGGCACCGCCCAGCAGGTGGCCGGTCATCGACTTGGTGGCGGAGACCGCCATGTGGTCGAGGTCGTCACCGAAGACCGAGCGCAGCGCCTTCACCTCACCGACGTCACCGGTCGGGGTGGACGTCGCGTGCGCGTTGACGTGGGTGATCTCGGCGGGCTTGACGTCGTTGTTCGCCAGCAGGTTGCCGATCGCGTCCGCGATGCCGCGGCCCGAGGGCTCCGGCTGCGCGATGTGGTGCGCGTCGCCGGACACGCCCTGGCCCAGCGCCTCGCAGTACACCCGGGCACCGCGCCGCTCCGCGTGCTCGGCGGACTCCAGCACGACGACGCCGGCGCCCTCACCGAGCACGAAGCCGTCCCGGTCGACGTCGTAGGGGCGCGAGGCGCCCTGCGGGTCGTCGTTGTTCTTGCTCATCGCCTGCATGTTGCCGAACGCGGCGATCGGCAGCGGGTGGATCGCCGCCTCGGTGCCGCCCGCCACCACGACGTCGGCGCGGCCGGTGCGGATCATCTCCACGGCGTAACCGATCGCCTCGGCGCCCGACGCGCAGGCGCTGACCGGGGTGTGCACCCCGGCGCGGGCGTTCAGCTCGATGCCGACGTTGGCCGCCGGGCTGTTGGGCATCAGCATCGGCACGGTGTGCGGGGAGACCTTCCGCACGCCCTGCTCCCGCAGGATGTCGTACTGCCCCAGCAGGGTGGTCACGCCACCGATGCCGGAGGCCACCACGGTGCCCAGGCGGTCCGGGTCGACCGACGCGTCCTCGCCCGCCTTGCCGGAGAAGCCCGCGTCCGCCCACGCCTCACGGGCCGCGATCAGCGCGAACTGCGCCGAGCGGTCCAGCTTGCGGGCCTGCGGCCGGGCAATGACCTCACCGGGCTCCACGGCGATCTGCGCCGCGATGCGGACCGGCAGCTGCTCCGCCCAGTCCTGTTCCAGCGGGGTCACCCCGGACCGGCCGGCCAGCAGGGCTTCCCAGGTCGATGCGCTGTCGCCACCCAGGGGTGTGGTTGCGCCGATACCGGTGACGACCACGGTGCGATTGGTCGAGTTCACAGGAATTCTTGTCTCCACGTTTCGAGGGTGAAGCAAACGCGTACCACCCGTCGGGGTGGCGACAGACGCGTCGGCCTACGAGGTGCGACTGGGGGGCGTCCCTCAGTCCTGGTGCTTGAGGATGTAGTCGGCAGCGTCGCCGACGGTCTTGAGGTTCTTGACGTCCTCGTCCGGGATCTTGACGTCGAAGCGCTCCTCGGCGGCGACGACGACCTCGACCATCGACAGCGAGTCCACGTCCAGGTCGTCCGTGAAGGACTTGTCGACCTGGACGTCCTCGGTCGGGATGCCGGCGATCTCGTTGACGATCTCCGCGAGACCCTCGACGATCTCTTCCTGAGTGGCGGCCATGTTGGCGCTCCTTCGATGTGTTGCTCGGTGGTCGTGCGACCCGCGGAACTGCGGGTCGCCGGGATCTTGTGCCTAGGGGAGGGTAACGACCGAGGCCGCGAACACCAGACCCGCCCCGAAGCCGATGACGAGGGCCGTGTCGCCGCTCTTGGCCTGACCGGTGGCGAGAAGCCGCTCCATCGCCAGCGGGATCGACGCCGACGAGGTGTTGCCGGTGGTCTCGATGTCACGGGCGACCGCGACGTGCTCCGGCAGCTTCAGCGCCTTGATCATCGAGTCGATGATGCGCATGTTCGCCTGGTGCGGGATGAACGCGTCCAGCTGGTCGGCGGTGACACCCGCGGCGTCCAGCGCCTGCTGGGCCACCTTGGCCATCTCGAAGACGGCCCATCGGAAGACCGCCTGGCCCTCCTGGGTGATGGCCGGGAACCGCACCTCGTCCGGCCGGCCCTCGCGGTAGACGTCCCACGGCAGGGTCTGCTTGATGGTCTCCGCCTTGTCGCCCTCGGAGCCCCAGATCACCGGGCCGATCGCGGGCTCGTCGGACGGCCCCACCACGACCGCGCCCGCGCCGTCGCCGAACAGGAAGGCGGTCGCCCGGTCCTCCTTGTCGGTCAGGTCGCTCAGCCGCTCCACGCCGATGACCAGCACGTACTGCGCCGAACCGTCGGTGACCATGCCCTTGGCCAGCGACAGGCCGTAGGTGAAGCCCGCGCAGCCGGCGGAGATGTCGAACGCGGGCGGCGTGCCGGCGCCGACCCGGTGCGCGATCTCCGTGGCGACGGCCGGGGTCTGCTTGAAGTGCGAGACCGTCGCCACGATGACCGCGCCGATGTCCTCGGGGGCCAGCCCCGCGTCCGCGATGGCCTTGCCGGCCGCCTCGACCGACATCTCGGCGACCGTCTCGTCCGGGCCCGCCCAGTGCCGGGTGACGATGCCGGAACGCGACCGGATCCACTCGTCGGAGGAGTCGATGTACCGAAGGATCTCCTCGTTGGGCACCACACGGGTCGGCCGGTAGCCGCCGACGCCGAGGATCCGGGCGTGACGCGCGCCCTGGCTCGGCTTGATCTTCGCGGACATGCGGGGCTCCTCAGTCTTATTCGGCCGCGGGGTGGAGGCGCAGCAACGGCTGGCCGGGGGCGACCGGGTCGCCGTCCTCGACGAGCCACTCGACGACGGTGCCGCCGTGCTCGGCGACGACCGCCTGCCGCTCCCGGTTGTTGCCGACGTGGGCCACCGTCGCGCCCGGCGCCAGGACCTCGCCCGGCTTGACGGACGGCTCCATGCTCACCGTGCCCTTGAACGGGGCCACCGCGAGCCGCCACGTCGGCGCGTGCTCGAGCGGGTTCGAGGACTCGTCGCCGTGCTCCGCCACGATCTCGCGGGCCGCCTCGATGTCGTCCGGGGTCTTGAGTGCCAGCGTCTTCACGCCGGGCAGGGCGCGCTTGGCCAGCCCCACCAGAGTACCCGCGGGGGAGACCTCGATGATCGCGGTGACGCCCAGTTCCTTGAACGTCTCCATGCACAGGTCCCAGCGGACCGGGCCAGCCACCTGCTTCACCAGCCGCCGCGCGATCTCCGCGCCGCTGTGCACGACCTGGCCGTCGGCGTTGGACACGTAACGGGTCCGCGGGTCGCGCACCGTGACGCCGGGCAGCAGGGCCTGGAGCGTGGCGACGGCGGGCTCCATGTGGGTGGTGTGGAACGCGCCCGCCACCTTCAGCGGCATCACCCGGGCGCCCTCGGGCTTGTCGGCGGACAGCGCCGCGAGCTGCTCCGTGGTGCCCGCGGCGACGATCTGGCCGGCGCCGTTGACGTTCGCCGGGGTCAGGCCCAGCTCCGCGAGCTTGGCGTGCACGACCTCCGGGTCGCCGCCCAGCACCGCGGACATGCCGGTCTCGGTCACCGCGGCGGCCTTCGCCATCGCCAGGCCCCGCTGCCGTACCAGCGCCATCGCCGACTCGGCGGTGATCACCCCGGCACCGGCGGCGGCGGTCAGCTCGCCGACGCTGTGGCCGGCGACCGCGGCGATCCTGCGGCGGGCGTCCGCCGGGTGCGGGAAGAGCGACAGCGCGGAGACCAGGCCCGCGGCCACCAGCAGCGGCTGCGCCACGGCGGTGTCGCGGATCTCGTCCGCGGTGCCCTCGGTGCCGTAGTGCACCAGGTCCAGGCCGGCGACCGCCGACCACCAGTGCAACCGGTCGGCCACGCCCGGGAGTTCGAGCCAGGGGTTGAGGAAGCCAGGAGTCTGGGCACCCTGGCCGGGAGCTACGAGTACGAGCACCTTCACACTCTCTCTCGCGTCAGGTGGTCCCCGCCGGTGAGGACAGGGACCAAGAACGGTCAGGCGATTTGTGGGTGTCCCACAAAAGCTCAGCGCGGTTGATCGGTACTGGAGAGGCGGCCCAGGATCAGCGCGATCCGCAGGGTGAACGCGGAGCGCACATCGGAGGGTGACCAGCCGGTGACGTCGGTCACACGTCGCAGCCGGTAGCGAACGGTGTTGGGATGCACGAACAGCATCCGCGCCGCGCCCTCCAGCGAGGAGGCCTGTTCCAGGTAGACGCTGAGGGTCTCCAGCAGCGCCGAGCCCGCCTCCTCCAGCGGTCTGTAGATCTCCTCCACCAACTGCTCGCGGGCCGCGGGATCGCCCGCCATCGCGCGCTCCGGCAGCAGATCGTCCGCGAGCACCGGGCGCGGCGCGTCGGGCCAGGCGGCGCACGCCTTCAGCCCCGCCGCGGCGGCCTGCGCGGAACGGGTCGCGGCCAGCAGGTCCCCGACCACGGGGCCGGCCACCACCGGCCCGGCGGCGAACGGGCCGATCAGGTCCTTCGCGGTACGGATCGGGTCGTCGCTGCCGCCCGCCACCACCACCAGCCGGTCCCCGAACACCCCCGTCAGCACCTGGAGTTTGGCGTGCCGGGCGGCGCGGCGGATCGCCTCGACGGTCAGTTCGCTGTCGCCGTTGGGCGCCGTGCCGAGCACCACGATCACCCGATCCGGCGAACTCCAGCCGAGCGCGGCGGCCCGCGAGAGCACCCCCTCGTCGGCCTCGCCGGACAGCACCGCGTTGACGACCAGCGACTCCAGACGGGCGTCCCAGGCGCCGCGGGCCTCGGCGGCCTGCGCGTAGACCTGCGCGGTGGCGAACGCGATCTCGCGGGCGTAGACCAGCAGCGCCTCGCGCAGCACGGACTCGTCGCCGGGGGCCGCGATCTCGTCGATCGCGGACTCCATGACCTCGATCGTGGTGCGGACCATCTCCACGGTCTGCCGCAGCGAGATCGCCCGGGTCAGCTCGCGGGGCGCGGTGCCGAAGACGTCCGTGCTGATCGCCTGCGGCGCCTCCGGGTGCCGGAACCACTCGGTGAACGCGGCGATGCCCGCCTGCGCGACCAGGCCGATCCACGAGCGGTTCTCCGGGGGCATCGCCCGGTACCACGGCAACTGCTCGTCCATCCGCGCGATCGCCGCGGCAGACAGTCTCCCGGAGGACTTCTCCAGCCGCCGCAGGGTGGCGCTGTGCGGGTGGGAGCCGCTGGGGCTGCTGGAAGATCGCGTGGATTCGGACACGGGACAAGCCTGCCTCATGCACGACCGCTCCCGAACCGCTGGGTCACTCCGTGGGGGCCTTCTGCCCACCCGCCCAGCCGTTGGCGCGGTCAGGGGCGGTTCGGTTGACGCGGCCCGGTGGGTGGCCGGGGCCGGTCCCGCGTGGGTCTTCTGCCCACCCACCCGCCCGTTGGCGCGGGCGGTGCGTGCGGGGCTCAAGACATGGGGTCCGGAGGCCGGGTCGCGTGTGGGACCGTCTGCGATCACGGGCGGACGGGTGGGAGCCCGCGGCCGAAGGTGCGATCGCGTGCGTGTGCAGGGCAGGGGGGCGGGCCGGTGCCGGGACTGATCGAGTGAACGGGCGGGTGGGTGGGGGACTGCGTTCGGAGGCGCGATCGCGTGCGGGTGGTGCTGGGCAGAACCCCCTGCCGGTGCCGGGCTGACTGCGGTGGACGGGCGGGTGGGGGACCGCGTCCGAAAAGCCCGATCGCGGGGGCGTGGTGCTGGGCAGAACCACCCCCCGGTGCCGGGCGGCTGAAAGCCGCCTTCCTGCACGTGCGCCCGGAAGCTCGGGCCGTCGCCTACCGTGGTCCACGTGATCCGTCGGATGCCCGCCGCCGCCCGCTACCGGGGAGGCGATCCCGCCGCAGGGATCGAGACCCTGCACAGCTTCTCCTTCGGCCCGCACTACGACCCCGGCAACCTCCGCTTCGGCGCCCTCGTCGCGGTCAACGAGGAGCGCCTCGCCCCGGGCGCCGGGTTCGCGCAGCACGCGCACCGCGACGTGGAGATCGTCACCTTCGTCGTCGACGGCGAACTCGCGCACGACGACACCGCGGGCCACCGCCACCTCGTGCGCGCCGGTGAGCTCCAGTGGCTGAGCGCGGGCGGCGGCGTCCGCCACACCGAGCGGAACGCCAGCCCCGACCGCCCCCTGGCGTTCGTCCAGATGTGGCTGGAGCCGGGCGAGTTCGGCGGCCCGCCCGCGTACGGCCGCACGAGCGGTGACCGCGTCAGCACGCCCCGCCGCCCCGGCGCCGCCCTCGTCGTGCACCGGGGCCCGGCCCGCCTGACCGCCGCGCCACTGCGCCACCTGCACGTCGTACGGGGCCAACTCCTGCTCGACGGGCAGCCGTTCGGCCCCGGGGACGCCGCCCGCGTCACCGGCGGCGGCGAGTTGGCCGTCGACGCGGACCCGGAGGCGACCTACCTGGTCTGGTCGCTGGACGCCTGAGAGGGCGTCCCTACCGCGCGAGTTCCGCCAGCACCGCGTCCGTCAGCCGCGGCCACACCTCGATCGCCCACTCCCCGAAGTCCCGGTCGGTCAGGCAGACGCACGCCGCCCCCGCGTCCGGGTCCACCCACAGGAACGTGCCGGACTGGCCGAAGTGGCCGAAAGTGCGCGGCGAGGACGAACCGCCGGTCCAGTGCGGGGACTTGGCGTCGCGGATCTCGAAGCCCAGGCCCCAGTCGTTGTGCCGCTGCACCCCGTAGCCGGGCAGCACGCCGCGCAGCCCGGGGAACGCCACCGTGATGGCCCGCTCCAGGGTCTCGGCGGCCAGCAGCCGCGGCGCCTGCAACTCCGCCGCGAAGCGCACGAGGTCGTCCACGGTGGAGACCGCCCCGGCGGCGGGGGAGCCGTCCAGCGAGGTCGCCGCCATGCCCAGCGGCTCGAAGACCGCCTCGCGCAGGTAGTCCGCGAAGGGGATCTCGGTGGCCTTCGCCACGTGGTCCGCCAGCACCTCGAACCCGGCGTTGGAGTAGATGCGGCGGTCGCCCGGCGCGGCCTGCGCCCGGCGCTTGGCGAAGGCCAGCCCCGAGGTGTGCGCGAGCAGGTGGCGTACGGTCGAGCCCTCGGGGCCGGCCGGCTCGTCGAGTTCGACGGCGCCCTCCTCGACGGCGAGCAGCACCGCGTACGCGGTGAGCGGCTTGGTGACCGAGGCGAGCGGGAAGCGGTGGCCGGTCGGGCCGAAGGTCCCCGCCACCGTGCCGTCCGCGCGCACCACCGCCGCCGAAGCGGTCGGAACCGGCCAGTCCCCCATGCGTCCCAGGCTTTCCATGACCGCGAGCGTATCCGGTGCGGCTTGCCTAGAGTGCACTCAAGGTCTCTAGCGTGGAGATCACCGCGAGGGCGGGCGGCCCGGGGGACGGCCGCGAGGGCGCGAGCAGGCGGAAGGACGGTACGGCATGACAGTCGTGGACACCGCGATGGCCACCGCGCACCGGGCGGAGGCCGTGCGGCACTCCGCCACCGCGGGCGCGACGTCCGGCGATCCGATCCGGGACTGCGCGACGACGGCCCGGCCCGCGCGCCGGCCGGCCGGCCGAGACGGCTACACGATCAGCGAGGTCGTCTCGTACACCGGCCTGAGCGCCCACACCCTGCGCTGGTACGAGCGGATCGGGCTGATGCCGCACATCGACCGCTCCCACACCGGCCAGCGCCGCTACAGCGAGGCCGACCTCGGCTGGCTCGACTTCGTCAACAAACTGCGGCTGACCGGGATGCCGGTCGCCGACATGGTCCGCTACGCGGAGCTGGTCAGGGAGGGCGAGCACACCTATCCCGATCGGCTCCAGCTGCTGGTCGCGCACCGCGAGGACGTGCGCCGCAGGATCGCGGAGCTGGGCGACACCCTCGGGGTCATCGACCGCAAGATCGATCTCTACGCGAGCGCCCCCACGGGCGCGGGAGAGGTACGGAATCCATGAGCAGCAACAAGCTCGGCACCATCGCCCTGGGCACCGGCGGTCCGCTGGTCGGCGTCCAGGGGTTCGGCTGCATGGGCATCAGCGAGTTCTACGGGGGCACCGACGAGGCGGCCGCCCGCGACACGCTGGACGCGGCCCTGGAGGCGGGCGTCACCCTCTTCGACACCGCCGACATCTACGGGTCGGGGGCGAACGAGGAGTTCCTGGCCCCCTTCGTGAACGCGCACCGGGACGACATCACGCTCGCCTCCAAGTACGCCATCGTCCGCAAGGCCGACGACCCGGACTACCGCGGGGTCCGCAACGACCCGGCGTACATCCGGCAGGCCGTCGAGGCGAGCCTGACCCGGCTGAAGACCGACGTCATCGACCTGTACTACATGCACCGCAGGGACCCGGCGGTGCCGTTCGCCGAGTCGGTGGGCGCGATGGCGGAGCTGGTCGAGGCGGGCAAGGTCAGGTACCTGGGCCTGTCCGAGGTCACCGGCGCCGAACTGCGCGAGGCGCACGCCGTCCACCCGATCGCCGCCGTGCAGTCGGAGTGGTCGCTCTTCAGCCGGGACGTGGAGATCTCACTGGTCGGCGCGGCGAAGGAGCTGGGCGTCGCCGTCGTGCCGTACTCGCCGCTCGGCCGGGGCTTCCTGACCGGCGCCTTCACCGACGCGGGCAAGGACCTGGGCAGCGGCGACTTCCGCACGCAGCAGCCGCGCTTCACCGGCGACAACGCCAAGGCCAACGCCGCGCTGCTGGAGCCGGTCCGCGAGATCGCCGCCGCGCACGACGCCACGCTCGGCCAGATCGCCCTGGCCTGGGTGCACCAGCGGCAGCAGGTGCACGGCCTGACCGCGGTAGTGCCGATCCCGGGCACCCGCAAGCGTTCCCGCGTGCTGGAGAACACCGCGGCCGCCGCCATCACGCTGACCGACGACGAGCTGGCCCGCCTGGAGCCGATCGCCGGACAGGTCGCGGGAGACCGCTACCCGGACATGTCCAGCACCTCGGCCGCGCGCGAGTAACGCCTCGCCGGCTCAGCCGTCACCGGGCTCAGCCGTGACCCGCCGCCGACGGGCGCGGGCTTCGGCTCAGGCCACCGCCGCCGCGCCCGCCGTGCAGGTCGCGTCGTCCGAGGCGCACACGACCTGCCCGTAGCGGCCCAGCGCTATGCGGGTGAAGTTCTTCAGGCTCTCGGTGCCGGAGGCGAAGTAGCCGGTGTGCTGCTGCGCCCCGGCGGCCGAGACCACCCGCGCGCCGAACGACGGCGAGACCGGGTCGGGGCCGTGGCCGAGCCCGCCGACCTCGACGTAGGGCACGTCCTGGATCCAGTCGGTGGCGTCCCGCGCCGCCCACACCCGCGCGTCGGTGTGCAGGCCCGCCACGTTCTGGGCGCGCATGCCGGGGGAGCCGTAGACCGCGATGTCGGTGACCTTGTGCTGCGGCAGCCGCCCCGCGCCGACCCCGCACAGCACCGAGCCGTAGGAGTGGCAGAACAACTGCACGCTGGTGGTCGCGGGCAGGGCGCGCACCATCGCGTTGAGCCGGACCGCGCCGGCCTCGGCCATCGTGCCGGTGGAGGCGTCCAGGCCCAGGCCGTCCGGCGTGGTGTAGTCGGCCCAGGCGATCACCGCGTAGTGACCGGCCGGGTCGGCGGCGCGCTCGGAGTCGTACAGCGCCTCGGCCATGCCGTCCGGCGCGGAGTACGGCTTGCTGGTCTTCTCGAAGGTCAGGATGTCGGTGTCGACGCCCGGCACCACGACCGCGGTGCGCCGCGCGGTCGCGAGGTCGCCGAAGACCTCCGCGACGCGGCCCTGCCCGGTCGGGTCGAAGGCCAGGATCTGGCGGCCGGGGGCGCGCAGCGAACCGTAGCGGTGCGCGAGCTGGAGCGCCTCCGAGCGGCCGTCCGGGGTCAGGTCCTCGGCGTGCGAGCGCTTGATCTCCGCCGCCTGCTGCTGGCCGAGGGCGAGCCGGTTGGCCGCGTAGCGCAGCGGGATCGGTGCGCCGTTGAGGTTGCCGACGACCAGCGGGTAGCGGTCGGCCAGCCTCTCGCGCTGCGCGGCGGTCAGCGAGGCGAAGAACCGTGTGACGGTCCTGGCGCTCGCCGAGTCCGGGTTCGGCAGGTGGCGGCCGGCCACAGAGCCGTGCAGCCAGGCCGAGACGGCGGCGGCGCGCGGGTCCTGGGCGGGCTTTTGATGGCGCATCGCGGTCCAGCCACTGGTCGACAGCAGCACGAAGACGACCATGATGGCCAGCGCCGCGCGCCCCGGCGAGCTCAGGTCCTGCACGATCACGCGCAGCCAGGCCCAGCCGAGGGAGCGGGAGGAAGTGGGGGGAGCGCCGACGCGCTCGTCGAAGACATTCACCGCGGGCCACCATAGGAGACTTTCCGCGGCGTTCGTGAATCCGGTGACGTACGTCACGTTTGAAGTGGTCTCAAATGGTCGTTTCCGACACGAAACAGCCGCTGACCGAACGTAAGGCGACGGTGTGTCAGGCGTGATGCATCAGGGACACGCCAATGACGTCCCGGTGTTGAGCGGCGCACACGAACGGCGGCGGCCCGCACCCGGGAAACCGGGTGCGGGCCGCCGCCGTTCGAGGCGACGCCCGAGCGCGTGCGTCAGGCGTCGCCGCCCGCCGCGCCGGGGTCGGCCGCCGCCACGTCCAGCAGCTGGTAGCGCTCGATCGCCTGCTTCGGCGCGGAGCGGTCGACCTTGCCCTCCTTGGCCAGCTCGGTCAGGACCGCCAGCACCACCGACTGCGCGTCGATGTGGAAGAAGCGCCGTGCCGCGCCGCGGGTGTCGGCGAAGCCGAAGCCGTCCGCGCCCAGCGACTGCCAGGTGCCCGGCACCCAGCGGGCGATCTGGTCCGGCACCGCCCGCATCCAGTCGGAGACCGCCACGAACGGCCCCTGCGCGCTCTGGAGCTTGCTGGTGACGTACGGCACGCGCTGCTCCTCCTCCGGGTGCAGCAGGTTGTGCTCCTCCACGGCGACGGCGTCACGCCGCAGCTCGTTCCAGGAGGTCGCCGACCACACGTCGGCGCGCACGTCCCACTCCTCGGCGAGGATGCGCTGGGCCTCGACCGCCCACGGCACGGCCACGCCGGAGGCCAGGATCTGCGCCGGGACCGAGCCCTTCTCGCCCGCCTTGTAGCGGTACAGGCCCTTGAGGATGCCCTCGGCGTCCACGTTCTCCGGCTCGGCCGGGTGCTGGATCGGCTCGTTGTAGACCGTCAGGTAGTAGAAGACGTCCTCGCCGGCCTTGCCGTCGGCGGTCGGGCCGTACATCCGGCGCAGACCGTCCTGGACGATGTGCGCGATCTCGAACCCGAACGCCGGGTCGTAGGCGACGCACGCCGGGTTGGTGGACGCCAGCAGCTGCGAGTGGCCGTCGGCGTGCTGGAGGCCCTCACCGGTCAGCGTGGTGCGCCCGGCGGTGGCGCCCAGCACGAAACCGCGGGCGAGCTGGTCGGCCATCTGCCAGAACTGGTCGCCGGTGCGCTGGAAGCCGAACATCGAGTAGAAGACGTAGACCGGGATCAGCGGCTCGCCATGCGTGGCGTAGGCCGAGCCCGCCGCGATCAGCGAGGCGGTGCAGCCCGCCTCGGTGATGCCGTCGTGCAGCATCTGGCCGCTCGGCGACTCCTTGTACGCCAGCAGCAGTTCGCGGTCGACCGACTCGTAGGTCTGGCCCTGCGGGTTGTAGATCTTGGCGGACGGGAAGAGCGAGTCCATGCCGAAGGTGCGGTACTCGTCCGGCGCGATCGGCACGAAGCGCTTGCCGATCTCCTTGTCCCGCATCAGGTCCTTCAGCAGCCGGACGAACGCCATGGTGGTGGCGATCGACTGCTGGCCGGAGCCCTTCTTGACGGCCGCGTAGGCCTTCTCGTCCGGGAGGGCGAGCGGCTTGGCGCGCACCACCCGGGTCGGCACGTAGCCACCGCAGGCCTTGCGGTGGTCGTGCATGTACTGGATCTCCTCCGAGTCGCGGCCCGGGTGGTAGTACGGCGGCGCGCCGGACTCCAGCTCCTTGTCGGCGATCGGCAGGTGCAGCCGGTCACGGAACCGCTTGAGGTCCTCGACCGTCAGCTTCTTCATCTGGTGGGTCGCGTTGCGGCCCTCGAAGTTCGGGCCCAGCGTCCAGCCCTTGATGGTCTGGGCGAGGATGACGGTCGGCTGGCCCTTGTGCTCCTTGGCCGCCGTGTACGCCGCGAAGATCTTGCGGTGGTCGTGGCCGCCGCGGCCGAGGTGCAGGATCTGCTCGTCGGTCATGCCCTCGACCATCTTGCGCAGCCGCTGGTCACTGCCGAAGAAGTGCTCGCGGATGTACGCGCCGGTCTCGGTGGCGTACGTCTGGAACTGGCCGTCCGGGGTGGTGTTGAGCTTGTTGACCAGCAGGCCGTCCCGGTCCTGGGCGAGCAGCGGGTCCCAGCTGCGGTCCCAGATGAGCTTGATCACGTTCCAGCCGGCGCCGCGGAACTGCGACTCCAGCTCCTGGATGATCTTGCCGTTGCCGCGGACCGGGCCGTCGAGGCGCTGGAGGTTGCAGTTGACCACGAAGGTCAGGTTGTCCAGGCCCTCGCGGGCGGCGAGCGAGAGCTGGCCGAGCGACTCCGGCTCGTCCATCTCGCCGTCGCCGAGGAACGCCCACACGTGGCTGTCGGAGGTGTCGGCGATGCCGCGGGCCTCCATGTAGCGGTTCATCCGCGCCTGGTAGATCGCGCCGAGCGGGCCGAGGCCCATCGAGACGGTCGGGAACTCCCAGAAGTCCGGCATCAGCCGGGGGTGCGGGTAGCTGGACAGGCCGTCGGGGGCCTTCGACTTCTCCTGGCGGAAGCCGTCGAGCTGCGCCTCGGTCAGCCGGTCGAGCAGGTAGGCGCGGGCGTAGATGCCGGGGGAGGCGTGGCCCTGGAAGAAGACCTGGTCACCGCCCTTGCCGTCGTCCTTGCCCCGGAAGAAGTGGTTGAAGCCGACGTCGTACAGCGACGCGGAGGAGGCGAAGGTGGCGATGTGGCCGCCCACGCCGATGCCGGGGCGCTGGGCGCGCGAGACCATGACGGCGGCGTTCCAGCGGGTCGCGTTGAGGACCTTGCGCTCGATCTCCTCGTTGCCGGGGAAGAACGGCTCGTCCTTGGTCGCGATGGTGTTGATGTAGTCCGTGCTGCGCATCTCGGGCACGGCGACCCGCTTCTCACGGGCGCGTTCGATGAGGCGGAGCATCAGGTAGCGGGCGCGCTCACGGCCGCGTTCGTCAATAGCCGCATCGAGCGAGTCGAGCCATTCCGCCGTCTCCTCGGGATCGAAATCCGGGACCTGGCTGGGAAGGCCGCCAATGATGATCGGGTTGCGATCGGATCCGGAAGCCACGCTGTTCCTTCGCTACTAGGTCTTGCTCTGCTGTGTCGCGCCGCCTCCATCGTGTACCGCGGCTGGAGATTCCGTCATCTCTACTGAGTGGTAACTACCACTGGCTGAGACACATCGAGCTGCGACGGTGTTCGGCCCCGGTTCAGCCGGGCCAAATCGCAACTCTACGCCCAGGCCGGAAGCGGTCGGACACCCGTATCGGAAGAGAACTTCCATTCGCTCGCGTGGGGCTCGCGCCGCCCTCGGCTCCCCGGGCCCGCCACCGCGCGACCGGGTCCGAATCCTTCGGCGGGTAGCGGCGCCGCAAATGGGTAAAATCGGCTGTGGCGCCCGTCATGGCCGAGTGTGCGTCTTGCGGCGACACGGCCCCAATAGTCACCGTTTCGGCGATCTCGGCAGCCGGGTACTTGCGCGATCCGCCCGGTCCGTGTGGACTACGGCCAACGCCTCGCGCACGTGCGGGGCAGCACACATCCCCAAGACAGGAGGCAATCCGTGAGCGCGACCGCGGACCACGCGGAGGAGACCAACCCGGCGAGCCGGTTGGGGTTCCAGCCCGGACAGGTGGTCCAGGAGTTCGGCTACGACGACGACGTCGATCACGATCTCCGTGAAGGTATCGAGGAGCTTACGGGTACGGAGCTCGCCGACGAGGACTACGAGGAGCTGCCGGACGCGGTGCTGCTGTGGTTCCGGGAGGAAGACGGTGACCTCACCGACGCCCTGGTGGACGCCACCCAGGCCGTCGACGACGGTTCGCCCATCTGGCTGCTGACGCCCAAGACCGGCCGCGACGGCTACGTCGAGCCCAGCGACATCGGCGAGGCCGCCACCACCGCAGGCCTCACCCAGACCCGCACCTTCAACGCGGGCAAGGACTGGTCGGGCAGCCGCCTGGTCACCCCGAAGACCGCCAAGGCCGGAAAGCGCTGAGCGGGCCGGAAGGCACCCGGAAGCGCTGAGAAGGCGCAGAGCGCCCCCCCTGGCGCCCGCCACGAGCCAGGCCACGACGACCCTCGCGCCCCCGCCGGCCCCCCGTGCCCGCGGGGGCGCGTCGCGAGGCCCCCCGCGCCCGCGGGGGCGGCACACCGCGGTGACAGACTGTCCCGCGACGTAACCGCCCTACCGAAGGGACGCGACCCCATGGCGATCGAGGTCGGCACCAAGGCTCCGGACTTCGCACTGCGCGACCAGCACGGCCAGACCGTCCGGCTCTCCGACTTCCGGGGAGACAAGAACGTCGTCCTGCTCTTCTACCCCTTCGCCTTCACCGGGGTGTGCACCGGCGAGCTGTGCGCCCTGCGCGACGAACTGCCGAAGTTCGTCAACGACTCCGTGCAGCTGCTCGCGGTCTCCAACGACTCACCGTTCAGCCTGCGGGTCTTCGCCGAGCGCGAGGGCCTGGAGTACCCGCTGCTGTCCGACTTCTGGCCGCACGGCGAGGCCAGCCGCGCCTACGGCGTCTTCGACGAGGAGAAGGGCTGCGCGGTGCGCGGCACCTTCATCATCGACACCGAGGGCGTGGTGCGCTGGACCGTGGTCAACGGCCTGCCGGACGCCCGTGACCTCGACGAGTACGTCAAGGCGCTCGCCGAGCTGTGACGCGCCGCCCCCGTGGCGCTTGGCTGCCGCGGTGGCGGGGAACCGGTCACTAGGATCGGTTCGTTGACCCGGCGGAAGCCGGTGAGCACGACCGACCGGCGACCACCACCGGTGACCACCGGTGACCACGCACCACGGGGGCACCGCACCAGACGTTCCCCCTTTAGACCTTGGAGGACTCGTGGGAGTCAGCCTCAGCAAGGGTGGCAACGTCTCGCTGACCAAGGAGGCGCCCAACCTCACCGCGGTCCAGGTCGGCCTGGGCTGGGACGCGCGCACCACCACCGGCGCCGACTTCGACCTCGACGCCAGCGCCCTGCTGACGAACCCGGAGGGCAAGGTCCTCAGCGACCAGCACTTCGTGTTCTTCAACAACCTCAAGAGCCCCGACGGCTCCGTCGAGCACACCGGGGACAACCTCACCGGTGAGGGCGAGGGCGACGACGAGGTGATCAACGTCGACCTGGCCTCGGTCCCGGCCGACGTCGCCAAGATCGTCTTCCCCGTCTCCATCTACGAGGCCGAGACCCGCCAGCAGAGCTTCGGCCAGGTCCGCAACGCCTACATCCGCGTGATCAACCGGGCCGACGGCAACGAGCTGGCGCGCTACGACCTGAGCGAGGACGCCTCGACCGAGACCGCGATGGTCTTCGGCGAGCTGTACCGCAACGGCGCGGAGTGGAAGTTCCGCGCCATCGGCCAGGGTTACGCCTCCGGCCTGCGCGGCATCGCCCAGGACTTCGGCGTCAACGTCTGACGCTCCTACGTCGACGTCTGACGCCCCGGCGCCGGCGCGCGCCCGGCGCCCCCGCACCACCCGCCCCGTACGCCCGGCGTCGCGTTCCCCAGCGGACGCGGCGCCGGGCGCGCTGGGGCGGTACGCACCACGCACGCATCACCGGGGAGGAAGCAACAACATGGGTGTCACGCTCGCCAAGGGGGGAAACGTCTCCCTCAGCAAGGCCGCGCCGAACCTCACGCAGGTCATGATCGGCCTCGGCTGGGAGGCCAGGTCCACCACCGGCGCCGACTTCGACCTGGACGCCAGCGCGCTGCTGTGCGCGAACGGCCGGGTGCTGGGCGACGAGTACTTCGTCTTCTACAACAACCTCAAGAGCCCGGACGGCTCGGTCGAGCACACCGGTGACGAACTCGTCGGTGGCACCGGCGGTGACGACGAGACCATCCTCGTCGACCTCTCCAAGGTCCCGCAGACCGTCGACAAGGTCGTCTTCCCGGTCTCCATCTACGAGGCGGAGAGCCGCTCCCAGACGTTCGGCCAGGTCAGCAACGCCTACATCCGGGTGGTCAACCAGGCCGACCAGTCGGAGCTGGCGCGCTACGACCTGAGCGAGGACGCCTCCAGCGAGACGGCGATGATCTTCGGTGAGCTGTACCGGTACGGCGGCGAGTGGAAGTTCCGTGCGGTGGGCCAGGGGTACGCGTCCGGACTGCGCGGCATCGCTCTAGACTTCGGGGTCAACGTTTCGTAAAACTGCGCGGACTGCACGCGCGGGGGACCCTCAAGGATTGGATCGAGTGTGCTAGTCCGTACCTTCGGCTGGTCAATGGTGATCACGGTCATCGGCCTCGCCTTCGCCGGGCTCGTCTGGGGGTGGTCGGGTCTTGCGGTCGTCGCGATCCTGTCCGTCCTGGAGATCTCCCTCTCCTTCGACAACGCGGTCATCAACGCCGGCATCCTGAGGAAGCTCAACGCCTTCTGGCAGCGGATCTTCCTCACGGTCGGCGTGCTGATCGCGGTGTTCGGCATGCGGCTGGTCTTCCCGGTCGCCATCGTCGCCATCACCGCGAAGATCAACCCGGTCGACGCGGTGAAGGTGGCGGTGAACGACCCGGACCGCTACCAGCACCTGGTCACCAACGCGCATCCGGCGATCGCCGCGTTCGGCGGGGTGTTCCTGCTGATGATCTTCCTCGACTTCATCCTCGAGGAGCGCGAGATCGCCTGGCTCGCCTGGCTGGAGCGGCCGTTGGCCAAGCTCGGCAAGCTGGACATGCTCTCGGTGGTCGTGGCGCTCGTCGCGCTGCTGGTCGCCGCGATGACGGTGGCCACCGCGGTCCCGCTGCACGGCGGTCACGGCACGGTCGACAAGACCGCCACCGTGCTGCTCGCCGGGGTCGCCGGAATGGTCGCCTACCTCGTGGTGGGCGGCATCTCCGGCTTCTTCGAGGAGCAGTTGGAGGACGAAGAGGAAGGCGAGGAGGGCGAGCAGGCCGACGGCGAGGAGGCCTCCGGCGAGACCGCCGGTGGGGCGGCCGGTGGGGTGGCCGTCAACTCGGCGCAGAAGTCCGGCACTTCCGCGCTCGGGCTGGTCGGCAAGGCCGCGTTCTTCATGTTCCTCTACCTGGAGGTCATCGACGCCTCGTTCTCCTTCGACGGTGTGATCGGGGCCTTCGCCATCACCAACCAGATCTTCCAGATGGCCCTGGGCCTGGGCATCGGCGCGCTCTACATCCGCTCGCTGACCGTCTTCCTGGTCCGCAAGGGCACCCTGGACGACTACGTCTACCTGGAGCACGGCGCCCACTACGCGATCGGAGCGCTGGCGGTCATCCTGCTGGTCACCATCAAGTACGAGATCAACGACGTGATCACCGGCCTCGTCGGTGTGGTACTGATCGGTGCGGCGTACCTGTCGTCGGTGGTGAGGAACCGCCGGCTCGGGGAAGGCTCCGGGGAGCCGGAGCAGCGGACGGAAGTCCCCTCAGGGGTCTGACCGTCGATCTGAACAGTACGCCCGGCCCTCCGCCCGATACGGCGCGCAGGGCCGGGCGCGTCTGGGGAGGGTGACATGGCCAAGGTGTGGGACTTCCTGCGAGGCGGTGCCTCGCAACCGCAGTTCGACATGGGCAACGCCCACACGGTCACGCTGACCAGACGCCGCCAGGTCGTCTCGCTCAACCACCAGGGATCGGCCTCCGGCAACCTGCGGGTCAACCTCACCTGGTCGATGCGCACCTCCGACATCAACGACCGCACCAGCGGCGGCTTTTTGACCCGTCCGCTCAACCTCTTCAAGCCGCAGCTGGTCCAGGCCCAGGGGCCCGCCATGGTCAACGTCGACCTCGACCTGGCCTGCATGTACGAGATGGCCGACGGCACCAAGGGCGTGGTCCAGCCGCTCGGCGACTTCCTGGGCAACTTCAACGAGCCGCCCTACATCCAGCTCAGCGGTGACGACCGGTTCGGCTCGGGCACGGGCGAGACGGTCTACATCAACCTGGACAAGAAGGAGAAGTTCGCCCGCCTGCTGGTCTTCGTCTACATCTACGACGGCACCCCCGCGTTCGACCGCACCCACGCCGTCGTCACGCTCTACCCCAGCAGCGGGCCGCGCATCGAGATCCCGCTCACCGAGCGTGCCCCGCAGGCCCGTTCCTGCGCGGTGGTGCTCATCGAGAACCGCAAGGGCGAGCTGACGGTGCGCCGCGAGGTGAAGTACGTCTACGGCTTCCAGTCGGAGCTGGACCGGCTCTACGGCTGGGGCCTGCAGTGGGGCCGCGGCTACAAGACCAAGGCCTGACCGGCCCGTTCACCGCGGGCCCCGGCGGCCCGCTCAGCGCCGCCGCTGGAACTGTGGCCCCTGCGGCGGCAACGTGATCGCGGGCGGCGGCGCCTGCTGCGGGTATCCGTAGGCGGGGTGCGGCGGGTAGCCGTAACCGGTGGCGGGCTGCGCCGGCGCTGCGGCGGGCGGGGGCGGCGGATAGCCGTACGACGGCGGCACGGTGGGCGGCGGCGCGACGGTCGCCGCGGCGTCGGGCTGCGGCGCGGGCGGTACGGGCACGGAGGCGGGCGGCGGGCTCGCGGGCGCGGGCGGGGCCTGCGGCGCCTGTGGGGCGGGCGTGTCGGGGACGGTCAGGCCGTCCGGGCCGCCCGGGGCCGCCTCGGCCTCCCCCTCGTCGTCCTCCACCACGATGCCGAACTCCGTGGCCAGGCCCAGCAGTCCGGAGGCGTACCCCTGGCCCAGCGCGCGGAACTTCCAGCCCTCGTCCCTGCGGTACAGCTCGCCGCAGATCAGCGCCGTCTCCTCACCGGTGTCGGGCCGCACGTCGAAAACCGCGACCGGCTCCGCGCCCTCGCCCGCCGCCGCGTCGTACACCATCAGCCGCAGGTCGTGGACGGCCTCGAAGGTGCCGCCGTCGGCCGAGGCGGCCAGCACGATCCGGCGCACCGCGGGCTCCATCGGCGCCAGGTCCACCTCGATGCCGTCGGTCAGCCCGTCCTCGTCCTGCCGCTTGGCGCGGTGCCTGACCAGGCCGCAGGGGTGGGTGGGCTGGTTGTAGAAGACGAAGTCGGCGTCCGAGCGCACCCGGCCGTCCTCGCCCAGCAGCAGCGCCGACGCGTCGATGTCGGGCACCTCCGCGCCCGGTGACCAGCTCAGCACGGTGCGCACCGAGCCCGCCTCCAGCGGAATGTTGGACCCCTTGACCATCGCGTGCGTCATGGCGTTCATCCTGCCTCGTCACGGCCGACGGCACCAAGGCAGGGGGGCATGCGGGACGGCCGGAGGGCGTTTCCCCGGGCTCAGGTGGTTACGCGGATTTCACCTGTGATGGTAAAGACTGCCCCATAGAAATGCGTACGATAATCGGCCACGAGCGGCTCGGGGAGGGGCCTGCGCCAGGGCCCGGCAGGGGCTCAGCACGCGGTGCGAGCGCCGCCAGATCACCCACGGGGAGCTGTATGCACCACTTCGGACACCTCGCGCCCCAGGTGCGCGGCGAGCTGTTCCACCGGGAGCCCGCCGCGTTCAGCGCCTCCTCCCCGCTGCCGGTGCTGGCCGCCGCGCTCGGCGCCACGCTCTACAGCCCGGCCACCCGCCCGCGCCTCGCCGACGACGTGCGCAAGCAGACCGCCCGCGGTGTGGTGTCCATGGTGCTGTGCCTGGAGGACGCCATCGACGACGCCGAGGTGGGCGCGGCCGAGGACAACCTCGTGGCCCAGCTGACCCGGCTGGCCACGGAGGGTGCCGGGGGCGACGGCGACGGCCTGCCGCTGCTGTTCGTGCGGGTCCGCACCCCCGGCCAGATCACCGCGCTCACCCGGCGGCTCGGCCCGGCCGTGCGCGTGCTGTCCGGCTTCGTGCTGCCGAAGTTCACGGAGGAGACCGGCGTCCCGTTCCTCGAATCGCTCGCCGGGGCCGAAGAGGTTTGCGGGCAGCGGCTGCTGGCGATGCCCGTACTGGAGTCCGCCGCGCTGCTGTACGCCGAGACCCGCGAGGAGACCCTGCGCGGCATCGCCCGCACCGTGGAGAAGTACCGCGACCGCGTGCTCGCGCTGCGGCTCGGCGTCACCGACTTCTGCTCGGCCTACGGACTGCGCCGGGCGCCCGACATGACCGCGTACGACGTCGGCATCGTCGCCTCCGTCATCGCCGACGTCGTCAACGTCCTCGGCCGCGCGGATGGCACCGGCTTCACCGTGACCGGGCCGGTGTGGGAGTACTTCCCGCGCCAGGAGCGGATGTTCAAACCGCAGCTGCGCCGCACCCCCTTCACCCCCGGCGCCGAACGGCTGCGCTCCGCGCTCATCGAGCACGACCTCGACGGCCTGCTGCGCGAGGTCGAACTCGACCGTGCCAACGGCCTGCTGGGCAAGACCTGCATCCACCCCGCGCACGTCGCCCCCGTCCACGCCCTGTCCGTCGTCACCCACGAGGAGTTCAGCGACGCCGCCGACATCCTGCGCGAGGAGCGCGGCCGGGGAGGGGTGCTGCGCTCCGCCTACACCAACAAGATGAACGAGGTGAAGCCGCACCGTGCCTGGGCGGAACGCACCATGCGCCGCGCCCACGTCTTCGGAGTGGCCCGCGAGGACGTCACCTTCGTGGAACTGCTGGCCGCCGCCGTCCACGCCGCCTAGCCGCGCCCCCCACAGCAACCCCGCAACCCGCAGCCTTACAGGAGCACTTCGCCGATGACGACGACCGTGACGCCCCCCGCCGAATGGAGCGGCCGGTGGACCGCCGGACGGCTCGGGGTCGCCCTGGACGGCCCGCCCGAGCTGTACGGGCTGCTGGGCCTGGCCGTGCGCGACAACCCCAAACGGGCCCACCTGCTGGTCTCCACCGTGCTCGGCAAGCACGTGCCGCAGCGGCCCGGCGTGGTGCACGGCGCCGGCCTGCGGCTGGGCCGCCGGGTGCGCGAGCTGATCGGCGAGGACGCCCGCCCGGTCGTCCTCGGCTACGCGGAGACCGCGACCGCGCTCGGCCACAGCGTCGCCGACGGCCTGGGCGACGCGACGTACCTGCACTCCACCCGCCGCCCGGTGCCCGGCGTGCAGCCCGCGGGGCGGTTCACCGAGTCCCACAGCCACGCCACGGATCACCTGCTGCTCCCCGGCGATCCGGAACTCCTGACGGGGGCCGGGCCGTTGGTACTGGTCGATGACGAGTTCTCGACCGGCCGGACCGTGCTGGGCACGGTGACCGCGCTGCACGCGCTGCGCCCGCGCGACCACTACGTGGTGGTCGCGCTCGTCGACATGCGCACCGCCGCCGACCGCGAGCGGCTCGCGGCGCACGCGGCCGGGCTCGGCGCGCGGGTCGACGTGGTGGCGCTCGCCTCCGGGACGGTGCGGCTGCCGCAGGACGTACTGGAACGCGGGCGCGAACTGGTCGCGCGGCAGCGCGCTCTCGACGCCGGCGGGCACGACCTCGCCCGCGGCGGCGCGGGCGCGTCCG
The DNA here is from genome assembly GCF_003144095.1 of Streptomyces sp. ICBB 8177. GTDB lineage: Bacteria > Actinomycetota > Actinomycetes > Streptomycetales > Streptomycetaceae > Streptantibioticus_D. The sequence continues at coordinate 1,124,773 of NZ_NSKH01000018.1, forward strand.
CGGGCGACGGGGGCCACGGGGCCGTGCGCGTCGCGCTGGAGTGGCCCGCCGGGGTGCCGGACGGCGGGCGGCACGGCTTCACCCCGGCCCACCGCGAGCGCCTGACGGCCGCGCTGCCCGGCATGGCGGAACGTATCCGCGCCGCCCTGCCGCCGCACGCCCGCCGCGTCCTGGTGCTCGGCACCGAGGAGCTGATGTACGCGCCGCTGCGGATCGCCGCCGAACTCGACCGCGACGACGCCTTCGAGGTGCGGTACTCCACCACCACCCGCTCGCCCGTGCTCGCGGTCGACGACCCCGGCTACCCCATCCGCACCGCCCTGGCCTTCCCCGCCCACGACGACCCCGACGACGGTCCCGGCCCCCGCTACGCCTACAACGTCGCCCCCGGCGCCGACCCCGCGCGCCGCTTCGACGCGATCGTCGCGGTCACCGACTCCGCGGGCGACACACCCGCGCTGCACGCCCCCGGCGGCCTGCTCACCCGGCTCGCCGCCCACACGGACCGGCTGCTGCTCGCCGTCGTGCCGTCGTACACCCCCGAACGACAGGTCGATACCCGTCATGCTTCCTGACCCGCTGCGCGGTCCCGCGTTCTCCAGCTACGCCCCCGACGAGGTCGGCTGGCTGCTGAAGGACCTCTCCGGCGTCCGCCTTGAGGCCCCGATCGAGGAACGCGAGGAGGCGGTGCAGAACGGCGGCGCCCACTACGCCGAGTCGCTGCCCGTCGAGTACCAGCCGACCGCCGAGTACCAGGCGCTCTTTCGCTCCGCCCTCGACGCCTCCGCGCGGCGCGTCGCCCACGCGGTCGCCGTCGTCACCGAGACCGTGCTCGCCGAACGCGGCCCGGCCCCGGTGCTGGTCTCCCTGGCCCGCGCCGGCACCCCCGTCGGCATCCTGATGCGCCGCTGGGCCCGCCACGCCCATGACCTGGACCTGCCGCACTACACGATCTCCATCGTGCGCGGCCGGGGCATCGACACCAGCGCGCTGCGCTGGCTCGCCGCCCACCACGACCCGGCCTGCGTCGTCTTCGTCGACGGCTGGACCGGCAAGGGCGCCATCACCCGCGAACTGGCCGCCGCCGTCCGCCCGTTCGACGGCTTCGACCCGCGCATCGCGGTGCTCGCCGACCCCGGCGGCTGCGTGGAGACCTTCGGCACCCGCGACGACTTCCTCGTCCCGTCCGCCTGCCTGAACTCCACCGTCTCCGGGCTGGTCTCCCGCACCGTGCTGCGCGACGACCTGATCGGCCCCGACGACTTCCACGGCGCCAAGTTCTACCGCGACCTGGCCGCATCCGATGTCTCCGCGCACTTCCTCGACACCGTCACCGCCCGCTTCGCCGACGTCCCCACGTCCGTCGCCGCCCCGCGCGAGGCCGACCGCACGCCCACCTGGGCGGGCTGGGAGGCGGTGACCCGGGTCAGCGAGGCGTACGGCATCGGCGACGTCAACCTGGTCAAGCCCGGCGTCGGCGAGACCACCCGGGTGCTGCTGCGCCGGGTGCCGTGGCGGGTGCTGGCCCGGCGCGGCGCGGGCCCTGACCTGGACCACGTACGGCTGCTGGCCGCGCAGCGCGGCGTTCCCGTGGAGGAGGTGGACGAACTGCCCTACCTGTGCGTCGGGTTGATCCACCCCCGCTACACCAGGGGCGCCACCGGCGCCGACGGCCGTGCGGTGGTGAGCGCGTGAACACCCCGCAGCCCGCCCCCGGCGCCCCCTCCCCGTCGGCCGCGAGGTCGACGGTCATCGCCACCGACCTCGACCGCACCCTGATCTACTCCACCGCCGCCCTCGCCCTCGGCATGCCCGACGAGCAGGCGCCGCGGCTGCTGTGCGTCGAGGTCTACAACGGCAGACCCCTGTCCTTCCTCACCGAACGCGCCGCCGAACTCGTCCAACAGCTCGCCACGCGCGCCGAGTTGGTGCCCGTCACCACCCGCACCCGCGCCCAGTACCACCGCGTCCACCTGCCCGGCCCGCCCCCCAGGTACGCCATCTGCGCCAACGGCGGACACATCCTGATCGACGGCAGGACCGACCGCGACTGGCACGACGAGGTCCGCCGCACCCTCGCCGACGGCTGCGCGCCGCTGGCCGAGGTGCTCGACCACCTCGTCGCCGCCGCCGACCCCGCCTGGCTGCGCACCGCCCGGGTCGCCGAGGACCTGTTCGCCTACCTGGTGGTGGAACGCGCCGGGGTGCCGGAGGGCTGGCTGAAGGAACTCCAGGCGTGGACCGCGGAACGCGGCTGGACCGCCTCCCTCCAGGGCCGCAAGGTCTACGCGGTACCCCGGCCGCTGACCAAGAGCGCGGCGCTGGCCGAGGTCGTGCGCCGCACCGGCGCCGACCGCGTGCTGGCCGCCGGCGACTCGCTGCTCGACACCGACCTGCTGCTCGCCGCCGACCGCGCCTGGCGGCCCGGCCACGGCGAACTCGCCGAGACCGGCTGGAGCGCGCCCAACGTCACCGCCCTTGACACCGTCGGCGTCGCGGCGGGCGAGGCGATCCTGCTGCGGATGAGCACGTGGACGGAGGCGACGAGCGTCGCGCAGAGGTGAGGCGGACGGTGGCTCCGTCGACCGGACGTCACCTCGTCAACGGGACACCACCCGCGAGCAGTTGGCCCGGGCCCGCTCCACCCGCCGGGCGTTGGGGCGTTCGCTGGAAGCGATGAACTCCAGCGCCTCGTCCCGGGACCGCCCGCCCCGCAGATGCCTGCGCAGCAGCCGCTCCTCGCGCACCTCGGGCGGCGCCTCGACGAACCACAGCGCGTCCAGCAGCTCGCGCACCCCGCGCCACCCCTCGCCGTCGTCCGCCAGGTAGTTGCCCTCGGTCACCACCAGCCGCGCGGTCGGCGGCACCACGATCCCCGCCGCCACCGGCTCGTCCAGCCGCCGGTCGAAGTCCGGCGCGTACACCGCCCGCCCGGTCTCGCTGCGCAGCCTGCGCAGCAACGCCACGTACCCGTCGACGTCGAAGGTCTCCGGCGCGCCCTTGCGCCCGCGCAGGCCCAGGCGGTCCAACTGCGCGTTGGACAGGTGGAACCCGTCCATCGGCACGTACGCCGCCGAGCCCGCGCCCAACCGCTGCTCCACCCCGTGCACCAGCCGCCTGGCGAGCGTCGACTTGCCCGCGGCGGGCGGCCCGGCCAGCCCCAGCAGCGCCCGCCGCCCCGCGGGGCCGGGGGCCAGGGCGGTGGCGTCGTCGATCAGGCCGCTGAGCATGCGCTCACCCTACGCAGCGGTGGCATGGCCGTAAACGGGTGGTGACGTGACCGTGGAGACCGTACCGTCCGCCGTTGCGCCGCCGCACGGTGCAGCGCGCACCGCAGCGTCGTGGCATCGTTCGTCGTCGTACCGCCCAGTCGTTTCGCCGGATTCCGCGAGGAGCACGCGTTGCCCGAGACCAAGAACCCTCCGCTCACCTCCGACCTGTACGCCTACCTGCTGGCCCACAACCCGCCGCTGGACACCGTGCAGCGCGAGCTGATCGACGCGACCCGCGCCCGGTTCGCCGACGACGCGGGGTTGCAGACCGCCGAGGAGCAGGGACCGCTGCTGGCCTTCCTGGTGCGGCTGACCGGCGCCCGCCGGATCGTCGAGGTCGGCACGTTCACCGGCTACTCGACGCTGTCGATGGCCCAGGCGCTGCCCGCCGACGGCCGGATCATCGCCTGCGACATCTCCGAGGAGTGGACGGCGCTCGGGCGCGAGGCGTGGGCCAAGGCGGGCGTCGCCGACCGCGTCGACCTGCGGATCGCGCCCGCCCTGGAGACGCTGCGCGCGCTGCCGGACGACGAGCCGTGGATCGACATGGCGTTCCTCGACGCCGACAAGGGCAACTACCTCGCGTACTGGGAGGAGTTGGTGCCCCGCACCCGGCCCGGCGGCCTGCTGGTCGTGGACAACACCCTCTTCCACGGCGGCGTCGTGGACCCCGCGGCGAGCGGCGGCGCGGCGGCCATCCGCGCCTTCAACGACCACGTGCTCACCGACGAGCGGGTGGAGGCCGTCCTGCTCAGTGTTGCGGACGGATTGACTTTGGCACGGCGGACGGGGCGTTGAGCTGACGCCGGGCGGCGGCGGCCCTGGCCGCCGCCGCCTCGCGCCGCGCCTGGTCGGGGTGGCGCTGCTGCCAGTACGGGTTGTCGTGCGGCAGATGGCTGTGCACCCGCCCGTACATCCCGAAGGTCATCAGGACCAGGCCGAAGACGAAGCTGAACAGCACGTTGGACATGTGGAACGCCAGGTAGTTGAGCCCGGTGTCCAGCACGGCGAGGTTGACGAAGCCGCTCACGACGAACAGCACGCCGAGCGTCATGTTGAGGTTGGACGCCAGGTTGCCGCCGATCAGCATGCCCGCGAAGAGCACCGCGCCCACGATCATGGACAGCAGGCTCAGGGCGCCGTTGGAACTCAGGCCCGCCACGCCATCGCCGTGGGTGGAGAAGAACCCCACGCGGCCGATGAACCCGAAGACGCCGAACACGACCAGGACGAGGCCCATGAGCCCGGCGCCGATCCGGTAGACCTTGCTGAGGCGGTGGTCGATGGGCAGGTGTTCGTCGAGTCTCATGCCGCCCTCCTCGACTGCGGCGTGCCCGCGCCTGCCGCGGTGCCTACGACCAGCATCCGCCTCGGCGGCGACCCGGGCCAGTCCTCGAAGGGGAGGAATCGTCCTCGACGGGGAGTAACCACCCTCCGCGGGGCATTCCCCACGGGGAGGAACGAGAGGTGTTCGGGCGATTCCGGCTCTGCGGTCCGGGCCGTCGCGCCCGCTCCCGCTGCCGGGCCCCCGGGCTCCCCGGCTGTCGCGTCAGCCGCAGCAGCCGCCCCCGCAGCAGCCGCCGCCCCCGCCGCCCTGCGGCGCGCTCGCGGCCCGGCCTGCGGACGCGGCACCGGTCACCGCCACGGTCGACAGCAGCTTGACGGTGTCGTCGTGCCCGTCCGGGCAGGCGGCGGGCGCGGACGACTCGGCCATCGGCCGGTTCAGCTCGAAGGTGGTGCCACAGGCGCGGCAGCGGTATTCGTAACGAGGCATGGCGGCAGGATAGCGGCCGCAGGCCCGCTTCAGGGGGCGGTCCGAGAGGCCGCGGCGCAGGTCAGCGGTGGGCCGCGCGGCCGCCGCGGATGTCGGCCACGACGCGTTCCACGGTCTGGCGGATCGCGGCGGTCTCGGTCAGGAACGCCCAGTAGTCCGGATGCCGTCCGGTCAGCGCGGCCACCGCCGCGTCCAGCCTGGTCACGGCCGCGTCCAGCGGGCCGGCGTGCCGGGGGTCGGGCGTCGTGCGCCCCTGCATGGCGAGCCGCTGCGCGTCGCGCACCGCGAACCGCGTCCGGTCGATCTCGGCCTGCGGGTCCTTGCTCACCTCCTTGAGCCTGCGCAGCCGGTCCCCGGCCGCCGAGACGGCCGCGTCGGTCTCGCTCAGCAGCTCGCGCACGGCGGTCAGCCCCGCGGTGGCGTCCGCCCAGCGCTGCTCGTCCCGCGCGGTCTGCGCCTCCCGCAGCCGCCGCTCGGCCTGCGCCGCCGCGGCCGCCGCCTGCTCCGGCACCCGTTGCAGATCCTGCCAGCACGCGGCGCTGAACCCGCGGCGCAGCTCGCTCAGCGTCGGCTCGACCTGGGCCGCGCGGGTGGTGATCGCCTGGACCCGGGTGCGCAGGCTGACCAGGCGGTTGTCGATCTCCTTGGCCCGCTGCGGCAGCCGCTCCGCCTCCGCGCGGATCTCCTCGGCCGCGCGGCGCACCTCGTCGGCCCGGCCGATCGTCTCCTGTACGCCGTGGGCGCTCGCCCCCTGGTTGAGCTTGGTCAGCTCGGGTCCGAGCGCGGCGAGGCGGGCGGCGAGGTCGTCCGCGCGCAGCCCCCCACCGCGAACGGTGTCCAGCGCCTGGGTGGCGGCCAGCAGCGACTGCTTGGCCTGCGCCACGGCGGGCGCGAGCCGGGCCAGCTCGGTCGCGGCGCGGGCCTGCAACGGTTCCAGGCCGCGCCCGAAGCGGTCGAGGTCCGCCCTGACCTTGAGGATCTCGTCCTTGGCCAGGGTGAAGGCGTTGCGGGCGCGGGTGGCGGAGGCCAGGTCGAGGTCGACCGCGTCGAGGTCGTGCTCGTCGACGGTGGCGATGTAGCGGGCGCTGACCTCGTCGACGCGGTGGCCCAGCGCCTGGAAGTCCGCCGCCGCCTTGCGGCCCGCGGGGGAGCGGTCGGCGGCCGTGATGGTCTCGATCGAGATGGCCAGGTCGCGTTGGGCGGTGTCCAGCTCGTAGAAGGCCTCGGCGGCGGCTTCCTTGGCGGCCTGCGCCCCCGCGCGGTGATCGTCCCCACGCCGCCACCACGAACGTGCCGTCGTCACATCCCTCTCCCGCTGGTCCGCCACGGTACTGGCGTCCATCCTCGCACCTGGCCCGCCCGAACACAGCGGCCGGGTGCGAGGCCGCGGGAGGTCAGGAGGCGGTGCGCACGGTGATCGACCCGTTGGAGCTGTGCGCGGTGACGACGTGGCCGCTGGAGGAGTCCTGTGGGACGCTCACGCTCGCGTGGCCGTTGTCGCTGGTCGCGGTGACGGCGTAGGAGGCGCGCGGCAGGCCGATGGTGACCGGGCCGTCGGAGGTGGAGGTGCTGACCCGGTCGGGCACGGCGGCGAAGTCGATGCGGACCTGGCCGTTGGACGTCCCCGCGCGCACCTGTTTCGAACGGACACCGGAGGCGACGATCCGCCCGTTGCCGCTGTCGAGGGTGAGCGTGCCGGTGGAGCCGCTGACGTCGACGGCGCCGTTGCCGGAGGTGATGCACAGCGGCCGGCTGAAGCCGGAGGCGGTGACGGCCCCGTTGCCGTCCTTGACGGTGACGGCGACGCCGCGCGGGACCAGGATCTGGTGGCGCACCGAGCAGTCGGCGACGATCCCGGAGCAGTGCAGCCGCAGGCGCAGGGTGGAACCGTCCATCGCCCAGGAGACGCTGGGCTTGCTCCCGACCAGCGTGTGCGCCGAGAACCACCGCGTGACCTGCACGTCCTTGACGTCGGCGGGCCGCACGTCCAGGGCGCTGTCGTCGCTGTCGATGGTCAGCGAGGTCCCGGCGAGCGCGAAGTCCTTGTGCTGGGGGTCGCTGTCACCGGAGGAACTCGAACACCCCGACACGGCGAGCGCGGCGCAGGTCGCCAGAGCGAGGAGCCCGGCGGCGTGGGCGCGGTTGCGCGTAGGCGTACGGACGGCAAGGACACGGGGCGAGGCGGACACGCGAACTCCCTGGCTGGTCACCGAAGAATGCCGCCAACGCTACGGATCCGGTGGCTGGGCGGTAAGCCGGTCGCCCCCCGGGGAGGGGGTGGGGGTAACCCGAGGGTCCCGGCTCTCGGGCGCGAGGGTGGTGGGCGCGGGGTCGTCGGGCCTTTCGGCGCTGGGGTCGTCGGGTCCCGGGGCGGAGCAGCGGCGGCGGGCTCATGGGCCGGAGAGGCGGGGCCGCCGCGGCCGTGAATTTGTCCCGGGCGCCCCGTGGCAGGGTAACCTGTCGTCTCCCGCATCCTGCGTGGTGCACGAGGGCGCATAGCTCAGCGGTAGAGCGCTGCTCTTACAAAGCAGATGTCACAGGTTCGAATCCTGTTGTGCCCACCAGGGAAAACGCCCCCGTAGCCAAGCGCTACGGGGGCGTTGACGGTAGGACTTGACGGCAACCGGGGTCAGCCCGGGTGCTTGCGCCGCTTGAGCAACCTGTCTATGTGCCCCATCGCCTCGCGGCGGGTGCTGTCCGACACGTGGGTGTAGACGTTCATGGTCACCGCGATCTGCGAGTGCCCGAGGATCTCCATGACCACCCTGGCCGGCACGCCTGCGGCGAACAGCAGCGTCGCGCACCCGTGCCTCGCGTCGTGCAGGCGGATTCTCGGCAGACCCGCGGCGGCCGAGATCCGTTCGAAGGACCGGCTGATGTTCCGAGGTTCGACGGGTCGACCGGTCCGTGTCGTGAAGACGTGACCGCTGTGCTGCCAGCCTTCACCGGCCAAGACCTGCTGTTCTCGTTGCCGCAGACGCTGCCAGCGCAAGGGCGCGATGCACATGGCCGGCAACGGAATCGACCGGGCACGCCGATTCTTGGTGTTGTCCTCGTAGAGCTCCTTCTGCACACGCTGAACCTGGTTCCGTACCGTCAGCGTTCGGTGCTCCAGGTCGATGTCGCGCCACCGCAAGCCGAGAACCTCACCACGTCGCAGGCCGAGAGTAATGGCCAGCACGAATGCTGCGTACAGCGGATCTGTTCGCGAGGCTTCGAGGAACGTCAGAGTCTCGTCCAGACTCCACGGGTTCAACTCTCGCGGCTGGACGCGCGGCGCGGGGACCAGCTGCACGACGTTACGGCTGATCAGCTCCTCGCGGCACGCTGCCGTGAGGGCGCTCCTCAGCACCCGGTGTGACTCCTTGGCAGTGGCCGGGGACGCCTGGGCGGCAACCGACGCCAGCATCCGCCTTACGTCAGGGACTCCCAGCGACTCCAGGCGTTTCCCTCCCAACAGCGGGATCAGGTAACGCCTGACGTGCGTCTCGTACTTCGCGTACGTGGTCTTCTTCCGCTCTGGCTTGACGAACTCCGCAAGCCAATACGGGAGCCACTCCGAGAGCTTCGCCGAGCGCGTCGGAGTCGGGATGCTCAGGCGGTCGCGTCGGACCAATTCCTGACGCTTGGTGTCGCACTCCTCCCATGTAGAGCCGTAGACAGTCTTGCGCTTGCGTGTGCCGTCAGGCTGGGGGACATAGACGCGGGCCTCATAACGGCCGTCTTTGCGCTGCCAGATACTGCCGGCACCGTTCGGGTTCTTCTTCCGCGGTGGCATCAGGCGGCGTTCTCCTCGATCTGTCCTTGAATGAAGGCACGCAGGCTGTCAGGGGTCACCCGCCGTGCACGCCCGACGGTGAAGCTCGCCAACTGCCGGGATCGGATCAGGTCGTAGACCTTGCTCCGACTCAGGCGCAGGGCTGTCATGACTTCCGGCACGGTCAGGGCTTGGATCTCGGGGATACTCACGGGTCCTCGCTTCGAACAGTGCTGGTCCTGCCGAGCGTCGTCGGTAGGACCAGCGGGCGAACGGGGCGGGGCGGTCAGTCCGCCTTGCTTCTGGGGGATCCGCAACATCCGCCACGCCGCAACACCACAGGTCAGCGGCTTGTATCTGTTGCGGATGCCGATTGTGTTGCGGATAGGTGCCGCCGCGCGGTGGCGCGGCGGCACCGTGGAGAGCGGCGGGTGTCAGCCGATGGCGCGCAGCGGGCGTGTGCCGGTTTCCTCAAGCATGTGGCGGCTCTCGGCGGAGCTTTCCGCCACACATCCGCCCCCGTTGACCTGCGATGTTGCGGATGTTGCGGATGTTGCGGACTTCTCGGGGGGCGGGGGGCAGTAGCGTGCCCAGGCGTCGGTCAGGTCCTCGGCGTAGTAGCCCTTGGGGGTGCCGCTGCCGACTCGGATGCCTCGGGGGCGGATGGGGGTGTTGTCGGGGCGGACGTACTGGCTCAGGAGCTTGGACAGACCACGGGCGGTGAGCGGTTTGCCGTCGTCGTTCAGGTCGGCCCAGGGTGCGTCATCGAGCCGGTGGAGGACTTCTAGGATGGCTGCGGTGGGCATGCGGTCGGCGCCGCAGAACACCTTGTCGCGCAGGTCGGTCAGCAGGCGGACCCCGAGGGAGGCTTCGTTGCCCTCGCCCGCTGCCTTGATGAGTTCCACGCAGGCGGCGCGGGCACGCTCGGGCCAGTGCCCGCCGGCCGCGTCGGCGACGGCGAGCAGAGGTTCCCACACGTCGGCGGGCCGGTCGGATACGCCCTCGGGCATCTCGGGCCAGGCTTCGGCTACCTGGTCATGCACGGTGGCGGCCCACTCGGCGAGCCGGTCACGGAGAGCGTGGCCCTGCTTCTCGTGGACGCGCCGGCGGTACGGTTCGGCCTTCTCGTTGGGGGCCTTCTTCCGCATCCGGATGATGACCGAGCGGGTCAGGATCGTGTCCGGCAGCGAGCCGAGTCCGGCCATGGCTACCGCGCAGAACGAGGAGAACCACTCGGTGGACTGGTTCGAGCCGTCCCCGACACAGCGCAGGGACTTCGCTCCCCGCCGGTAGCCGGAGTTCAGGAACCCGCGGACCTCCTCATTGCCCCCGGCCTTGGGGCCGAACACGGTGTCGATCTCATCGAAGAGCAGCGTCGGGGTTCCCCCGTCGGCCTCCACCAGCCGGAACAGGGCGTTGGCGGACGCGTTGACCGTGGTGACCGCACGCGGGGTGAGCGTCTCCACGATCTCCAGCGCGCGGGACTTGCCCGACCCCGGCTCAGGCGAGAGGAACGCGAGCCGGGCGGTGCCGTCGAAGGCGTCGATCAGATGCGCGTGCGCGTCCCACAGCGTCACGGCCACATACGCGGACTCGGTCGGGAAGATGTTGAAGCGGCGGTGGAACGCTTCGACCTCATCGAGCAGGGCGGCGCCGTCGATGGACGGGGCGGACCCGTTGGTGCTGGTCATGCGGCGTACCTCCTTTCGTGGTGCTGGGCGGGCGTGCCAGTGCAGAAGTCCTTGTGAGCGGCGTAGTCGGCGACCAGGGCCGCCACGGCGTCCCGTCCGCGCGCGGTGCCGGTCTGGCCGCATGGGCAGGCGTAGGCGGCGGTGGGGGTGTCGCCGTAGCGCTTGGACCAGCGCGCGCCGTCGTAGCGGTGGCGGTAGACCGGCGGGGCGCAGATGCGAATCCCCGGCCGCTCCGGCGTCGGGTCCTGGCCGTCGTGGCGGGCATGGCCGGTCGGGTGCGGGTCAGAACGAAGAGCTGAAAGGACGGCCTGGCGGCCGTCGCCCTTCGTGCCACAGCCCACGTCGGCGCCGCGCGACGCCGGGCGCGAGCGCACGGACGTGGGCGGGGTGGGCTTTTCAGGGCGGGGGGTCATGCGGCGTCCCGGGGCCGGCAGGTACGAATCGACCAGTCCAGGGCGCTGCGGATGGTGGCCCGGCACTCGCCCGATGCAAGTCCGGCCGCCTCACCGGCCGCCTGAAAAGCCTCCTCCACCACGTCCCGGGCGATCTCGCCCCATGCGACGAACCGCCCCAGGGCGCGGGCGCCCTCCAGCAGCCGGTTGTTCCGGCCGCCCTCCCCGGTGCCCCGCACGGCAGCGGTCTCGCGTTCCAGGGCGACCGTGGCCCGACGGGTGGCCGCCCCGCGGACGATGAGCGGCGCCATGGCCACGGGGGCGGGGGCGGGCCGCTGAAGCTCCCGCATCAGCCACGCGGGTAGTTCGGCCACCGGGCACCGGTTGACGGCCTCGTAGACCCCCTGGGGGGTGATGCTGCCCGCCGCGACGACGTTGCCGCCCCATGCGCGGGTGTCGACGTACGGGGCGAGGGTGCGGGCGCTGTTGTGCAGCTCGATGCCGGGCCCCACCGAGAAGTACAGGTGCATGCCGCCGCTGGGCGTCCGCACCGTGTAGGTCGTCGGCCATGGCTGTCCGGCGCGCTCGCAGAGCGCCGAAAAGAATGTCGCGCCGCAAGGCGCGTCCGAACTGCCCTTGTACTTTTCCTCCTTGGGCACGTCCAGGTCGATGACGACCAAGCCGGACGGGCCGGTGGCGATGCCGACGTTGTAGGGGCCCGTCGTCCAGGCGGCGCGGATGCGGTCGGGGTCGGTGGTGGCGCGCTGCTCCCACTTCACGTGGCCGCCGGCGCACGGGCCACTGTGCGGGCAGGCGTGCTCGCCATGCAGCGCGGGCGCCTTGCCGCCAGGTCGGAGCGGGTGGACGTGCCAGCCGCGACCGGCGGCGGCCAGAGCGGCGGCGAGCAGGTCTGCTCGCCGCGCGTCGGTGCGATGGGTCATGCTGGATGCCTCCAACAGGTCTGTTGTGGACTGGTTGGGCCGGGGCGACCGCGTGTCTTTGGCGAGATCGGGCGGTCGCCCCGGGCCTGCCTAGAACGGCGGTTCGGCGCCCTCCGCCGCGCTGGCCCCGCCTGTGGCGGGGGCGCTGGTTGCGGCCCACGGGTCGGCGCTGGCCTGGCCCTTCTGGGCGGGGTGCTTGCCGTTGATGATCACGGTGGTGAAGCGGACGGACGCGCCGATGTCGTCGACCTCGACGGCGAGCATGGAGCGCTTCTCGCCGGTGTCGGTCGTCCAGTCGTGCTGCCGCATCCGGCCCGTGGCGACGACGCGAGAGCCCTTGCCGAGGCTGTCGGCGACGTGCTCGGCGAGGGCGCGCCAGGCGGAGCAGCGGTAGAAGGCGGTGGTGCCGTCCTTCCACTGGTTGCTGGTGCGGTCGAAGCTGCGGGGGGTGACGGCGATCGTGAACTTCGCGAGCGCGGCGCCGCCGTCGGTGAACTTCAGCTCAGGGTCGTCGGTCAGGTTGCCGACGAGGGTGATCGGGGTCTCTCCGAACGACATGTGATCACTCGCTTTCGGGGGTCGTGGGCTGGTGGTCGGCCGTGAAGTACAGGCGCACCCGCTCGCCGTCGCGGGCGGGGTACTGGCGTGCGCGTTGGGTGTCGAACATGTCGGCCAGGGTGCGGCTGATGCGATCGGCCTCGGCTCGGTCGCAGATCACGCGAATCTCGAACACGGCGGGTTCTTCCGGGTAGTGGCGGGTTATGGCGGAGAGATCGGGCACCTCGGACGAGGCGTTAGGCAGGCCGGTGCGGCGGCCGTGGTGGCGAAGGCTGCTCAGGTTCTGCGTGGTTTTGCTGATGTATGAGGCAGCGGCCTCACTGCTGCACTTCGTCATTGGCCAGCCATGGGATCAGGCACTGTCCCTGGGGGCCGCGTTGGCGATCGGCTTGTTCATCGCCGAGTGGGTCGGTAGGCGACTTGGCCGGCCGTGGGCAGTCCGGCGCCGCCGCTGAGGCCTCGCTGGGCTAGCGAGACAGGGCGTTGCGGTTGCGGGCGATCAGCCCGTATGCCGGAGCGGTGATGGTGTTCAACTCCTGCCGGACCGGTCCGGCGTAGTGGTGGTGGGTCTCGGCGTGCGTGGCCTTCAGCGAGCGCAGCGCGGAGCCGATGGCGGCGGCGACCGCGGCTACGGCGGCCATCGGGAGGGTGACGAACAGGACGCTGGTCAGGGTCACGGCGGCGAACCCCTGGCACGCGAGCCAGATTCCGCAGCCGAGGCCGACGCACGTGACGCCGACGCCGATTCCGGCAACCGCGGTCCCGGCGGCCCACGCGGGGACGATCCGGTGGTCCGGCTGCGGGACCGGCGGCGTGGGGCCGTAGGACGGCAGCGGGGTGGTGTCGCGGTAGGCGGTCGGCATCTGTGGCACGGGCCGGTAGACGTCTTCGATGATCCGCCGGGCTTCGGCGGCGGCTTCCATGTCGGTCATGCGCGGCTGCCAGGCGCCGGGCGGGTCGTGGTCGGGCATGGCGGGCTCCTGTTCGAGGTCAGGTGAGGTGGCGGGCGGCCTCGGCGAGCGCGGCGCATACGGCGCGGACGGGTCCGGCGGCGCCGGTGCCGGCGGTGAAGAAGCCGAGCAGGAAGAGCACGAGGGCGCTGCACGGGCCGACGTAGCGGCCCCGTAGCAGAACGAAGGCCAGCGCCCCGAAGAGGGCGACGGCGGAGAGAGTCAGGATCACGAGCGGCCTCTCGGGAAACGGCGGCGGGCAGCACCTGGGGTGCTGCCCGTGCCTTGTTTTGTCGTGTGACTTGTCGTCTGGCTTGTCGTCTCGCCTGTCGCTTGTCTTGTCTTGTCGCTTGTCGCCCCGCAGGTCACAAGCCGTTTCCGGGCCTCTAGAACCTCCCCGGGCCCTTTGCTTTTGGCGAGGCGACAGGCGACAAGTGATCAGTTCTCGTCAGGCTGTTGAGGGGCGTGCCTGCGGTGGACGTAGCGGGCTTTGGTGCCCTCTCCGACGCGGACCGCGATGCCGTCCTCCACCCACGTCTTGAGCCAGCCGACGACCGTCTGGCGGGTCGTGCGGTACTCGTCGGCGAGTGCGCGGGCGATCGCGGATGCCCCGGTGCCCGCCGGGCCGGCGGCGAGCAGCGCGGCGAGCGCGGCTTGCTGTGCGGGGTTGTCCTGCTCGCCCCGCAGCGCCGACAGGTTCAGCCCTGTGGAAGCGGGCGGCGTGTCGTCGGTGGCGCGGGTGTGCGGGTCGGGTGCCGTGGCGAACTGGGCATCGATCTGGGCCCGGAACCGCCGCAGCATCTCGTCTTCCGGCGAGCCCTGTTCGGTCGGCCGCTCGCTGCGCAGGGCGGACAGGTTCAGCCCCTCCCCGGACGGCCCGGCGCCCGGGGCGTCATCGGTGGGGGTGTGGTCGCGCATCCATGCGGTGCGCTGCGCGTCCCAGCGGCGGGCGTAGGCGGGCCCGGCCGCCTTTGCAGAGATGCTGTCCAGCACGGGATGCCGGTCGGAGGTGGCGGCGATGATCTCGCGGATCTGGTTCGGCAGGATCCGCCACGCCTTGAACAGCGCGGCCGGGGACTCCGGGGTGCCCATGAACCCGGCGCCCTTGTAGGGGGCCTGGTCCACCCGCAGCCCGCGGGAGCCGGGGAACATCTTCGACAGGTCCATGCCCTCGGTCTCACCGCCGGTCAGGGCGACACGGGCCTTGGCTTCCCGGCGGATCATCAGGTTGCCCAGCACGCTGCCGGTTGCCCCGAGGGCGGTGAGCACGGTGCGGATGCCCATGGCGCGGGCGATCCGGATCACTTCCAGGATCTTCTCCGCGAGCTTGCGCATCTGCCGGTCTGGGCTCGCCAGGATCTCCGCGCCCTCATCGATCACCAGCATGATCTGCGGAATCTTCGCGCTGATCGGGAGCAGGTCGGTGTTGTGGCGGGCGAGCAGGTCCTGGTAGCCCATCTTGCGCTTTTTGGCCACCCTCACGGCGGTGTCCAGCATCGTCATGGCCTCATCGAACGTTCCGGCCAGCCAGTCGACACCCGGCCGCACTGCCCTGCCGCCCTCGGCCTTGATCTCCCTGTTGAGTGCCGGGAGGACCCAGGGCAGGCCGGCCGACCCGGCGTTGAGGTCGATGACCCAGGTCAGCATGTCCTCGGCACGGGCGAACCCGGCCAGGATCAGATGAACGAGGTTCGTCTTGCCCGAACCGGTCGGGCCGACGACCAGCGCGCACTGCTCCCGCAGGTAGGCCCGGATCTCTTCCGCGTTGGTGCGGTACCCCCACGGGATGCCGGTGTGCACGGACAGCGGCCCGTAGTCGGTGGGGTAGGTCCGCTCCTGCTCCAGCACGTTGACGGTGGTCACGTCGATGATGACCCGGCCCTGGTGGATGCCGGGCGAAGCAATGGCGGTGCAGCCGTGCGGCAGCCGCGCATCCGCCGAGAGCCGCGCCGACTCGGCGGCAATCTTGCTCCAGGTCGCCCCGCCGGGAGGGAGTTCGGCGTCGATGGAGTACCCGGTGCCGGTCTCCCACTTCTCCACCCCGACAACTTGGACGGTGATGGAGCACACCCGCTGGATGCGGTCGATCCACTCGGCGGCGATCGCCCGCCGTTCGGCGGACAGTTCGGCGGCGATCTGCCGCTGCTCCGCGGTGATCGCCTCCTCCTCCTGTGCCTCCTCATACAGGCCGACGGAGTGGGCGGCGGAGCCGATACCGACGCCGATCGTCGCGAGTGATCCCAGAGCGGCCCAGGTCAGGGGGCCGTGGGTCATGGCCCATGTGGTCCACCCGGCGCCAACGAGCCAGCTGGCGGCTCGGGTGGTCAGGGTGCGTCCGGCGTTGCGCCAGCGCAGTCCTGCGATGGTGTGGCCGAGGGCGCCGGCCGCGCCGACGGCGAGCGCCCAGCCGGGGGGCATGTGGGTGGCGGCGCCGACGGTGGCGACCGCGAACGCGCCGGTCGTGGCGGACAGCGCGCCGGTCACGGGTCCGTGACCGGCGGCGAAGTCCCATGCCACACCGCCACCCGCCCCGTCGCCCTTCTCCTTGCCCTTGGTCCTGGTCTTGGTGGTGGTTTTGGTCATGGTGACGGTGGGCGTGCTCATCTCAGACGTTCCAGCCCTTCTCCGCCTCGGGCCCGTTGCGCGGGTCCTCGTGGCGGGCGATGTCCTGCTCGTGTGCCTGACGGAAGATCGGGCCGAGGTCCTCGGCCGCCGAGACCGCGGTCATCAGCGCGGTGAAGACCTCGTTGAAGCCGCCGGCGACTTCCTTCTCCAGCGGGAACTCGCCGTCGGCTCGTTCCGCCAGGATCCGCAGGGTGTTGGCGACGCAGGTGAGGGCTTCGGGGAGCTTTTCGACCATGGCGAGGATCTCCATGCAGCCGTCCGGCTCGTAGGAGGTGGCGGCCGACTCCATCTCGGCTGCCGCGTCTTCGAAGTTGAACCCGTTCACGTGTCCTGCCTCCTTGGCGAGGGTGATGGTCGGGAAGGCTTGGGTAGGCCGCTGCACCTGGGCGGCGATCTCCTCGGCGCCCTGTTCGGCCGCGGCGTCGGCGGCGGTCTCGGCCTGTTCCAGCTCCTCGCGGATGGCCGCGTCGCGTTGGCTGCGCTCATCGGCGGCGCCGTTGACGAGGCGCCGGTACAGGCGGCGGCCGGGGTACTGCATCCACTGGCAGCGCATGCGTCGTCCGAGCGGGGTGGACACCAGCCCCACCACACCGATCACGGCGGCGAGGAGACCGGCGAGCAGCCTGCGGGAGTGGAACCGGGCCGCCGACCGTCGTAGTGCCCGGCGCGCCAACCTGCGTGCGGGTGCCTTACGGATTGCGGAACGGTGCCCGGCGACCTTGCCGCTCGCCCGCCGGTCACGCGCCGCACGCGACTTGTCCGTCAGTGCTCCGCGGGCCTGAGCGGCCTTGTTCACCGCCGCGGTACGGGACTTGCCCAACGGCCCCTTCCCGGCGGCGCGGTCGGTGCGGCGGGCGGCGGCACTCGCTTTGCGGGCGTCGGCCAGGCCCCGGCGCGCGGCTGTGGTCTGGGCCCGCTGCTGTGCCCGGCGCGGAGCCGCCGCACGCTGCTGCGCACGGAGCGCCTTCACCTGCCGTGCCCCGCGGCTCGCCGTGCCCGCGCCCGAGCGCAGCGCGGACTTCGCCGCACCCGGCGCCCGGCGCGCGGCGCCAGCCATCCGGGGTGCTGTAGAAGGCTGCTTGGCGCCACGTGAACGGCCCGCACTGCTGGCCGACCCGCCGCCTCCGGTGCTCTTGCCCTTGGTCTTGCGATTGCCGGTGCCGGTGCTGCGGGATTGTGAGGGGACCGAGGCGCTGCCGCGCCGGCGCAGGAGTCCCCCGCGGGCTTGGCGGGACCGTCCGGCGTTGTTGCGGGCTGTGGTCTTGCGGCCGTTGGTCTGACGGCGGGAGCGGGTGTAGGCGGCGGCCAGGCCCAGGGCCGCGGTGCCGCCTGCGCTGGCGGCCAGTGCGGCAGGGCCGCCCGCCAGAGCGGTGGTGGCCAGCAGACCGACCGTGGTGTTGCTCGCGGACAGCGCCAGCGGCACCACCGGCCAACCCCCCGGCGTGTGCGGCAACTCCTCCGGCGCGCTGTGTACGGCCGGGACGGGCAGGGCGGTCTCGGGCGAAGGTGGGGCGGTAGCCGGGGCTACCGGTTCGGTGGTCAGGTCCGTCATGCTGAGTGCACTCCCTTTCAGGGGGCAGGGGCCCGGCCGACGCGGTCGAGGCGACGGCCGGGCCCCGAAGTGTCGGCGGGAGATCAGGCGGCCGCCACGGGGGTGTCCGCGCAGGCCACGCAGGTGCCGAGCGAGGTGGGGATGACGTATCCGGCATCCCGACCGCAGATGGGGCACGTGCGGCGGGCGCGGTTCGCGGCCGCCAGGGCCGCGGTGCGGCCCGGCGTCATGGGCCGCACCGGCCGAGCCAGGTCGATGCGGTAGAGGTAGGCGACCCTCATGCCGCGGGTGCGGCGTGAGGTCCACATCAGTTGTGCGGCGATCGGCTGCCCGGCGGGCCGTAGCCCGCGTGCTCGGAGTTGGCGGCGGGTGGCGTAGCTGTCGGGTGCGAGTCGGTAGGAGTAGGTCGGCAGGCCGTAGCGGGTGCCGGCCGGATCGTAGAAGCGCAAACCGCCAACCCCCTTGTCAGCTGGCGATGGTGGTGGGGAGGTCGGCGAGGTAGGGCTCGCGGGTGCGGACCCGGCCGCGGGCGGTGCGGGCCGTCGACTCCGAACCACCGAGCCCGGCGACCGTCATGGCGGCCGTCATCTGGCTCGTCGTCGGCTGCGCTCCGAGCGTCCCGTATAGCGCCCGCACCAGCTGGTCGACCCGGTTCGGGTAGATCACCGGCGTACAGACACCGACGCCCGTCGGCACCCGCCCGCCACCCGTCAACGCGGGCGGCTCCGCCCGTCCGGCTACGGCCGCGTCCTGGTCTGTGGTGGGCGTGGGGTGGGGGCGGTCGAGGCGTACGGTCGCCGCCGGTCCGACGGGAGTCGGTGCCCCCTCGGCGTGGGCCGGATCGTGGGCGACGGGTGGGGTGGGTTGGCGGGTGAGGTAGGCGTGGACTTGCCGCATCAACGCGCCGAAGGCCAGTAGCGCGGCGACCGGCGGGACAGCGGCCACGATGTAATCCATGGGCTGCGCATCCGCACCGACACCGGCGACGTTCAAGGCGATCGATCCGGCGGAACCGGTCGCGGCGAGGCAGATGGCCCAGGGGTCGACCCTGCGGGCCAGTGAGGCGCGCAGGATCAGCAATTCGCCGATGACGATGAACAGGTCGACGGTTGCGGGCCACGCCCACGAGCGCATCACCGCGTCCGCCAGGCCATGACGGGCGGCGACGGCTTGCAGATGGTCGTACGACAGCCAGAACGCCGCGGCCGTCAGCACGATGGTGAGGGCTCCGGCGAGCGCGGTGATGCTCGACTCCACGGCGACGGGCGTCAACGGCTGCCCGTCACCCGTCGAACCCGACCCGACGGCACGAGGCTGGGGCGGGGTCATCGGGCCTCCTTGCCGCTGCGCAGGGCGGCCACCACGGGCCCGGCGTGCTCGTTGAGCCGGGCGGCGACCGCGGCCACCGACTGCTTGGCCGCCACCGTCAACGCGTGGCCCGGGGTCAGGTGGCCGGGCTCGGGAAGGTGCCAGGAGTCGTCCACCGGCAGGCGGATCACGCAGGTGGTCAGCACCGCCGGGCGGCCCCCGTCCGGTTCCGCCCACCACCGGTGCTCGTCCTCGCCGAAGACGCTCTCGTGCTGCCAGTCCCGCCACCGGGGCGGGACCGCCCGGCGGTCGGCGAGCGCTTGGTGGGGCAGCGGGAGGTGGACTTCGAACAGCAGTTTGCCGGTGGCCTCGTCCCAGGCGGGGGTGATGGCGCGCAGGTCGGGGCGGGTGCGGATGTAGCCGGGGGACATGACCGGTTCGGTGGCGATCCGCCACACCGAAGCGGCGAACTCCGCCGCGCTCAAGGGCCAGCCCGGGTCCGTCAACGGGGCTGCGTTCTGGCGCAGATAGACGCCGAACCGCGACAGGCCGTCCGAGGCCCGCTCGCGGTCGTAGTCGCCGTCGGGCAGGGCCACGGTGGCCGGACTCCATCGGATGCTCATGCCGGGCTCCCCTCTGGTGTGGTGGTGTGGGTGCCGGGGCGGCCGGCGCGGCGGCCGTTGACCGACGGCAAGACCGGGACGGCCTCGGTGGCGACCCGCCACCCGCCCCCGGCCCGCTTCGCCGCATACATCGCCTCGTCCGCCCTGCGTAGCGCGCACGACAGGTCAGGCAGCGGCTGGTCGACCGTCAGGGCCGCGCCGATAGACGCCCCCACGGTCAGGGAGCGGCCGTCGTGCCACAGCGGGGCGGTGATCTCGTCGTGCAGGCCGCCCAGCAGCCACGGCACCGCCGCCGCATCGGTTGCGGGGACGACGGCGGCGAACTCATCGCCGCCCAGCCGGGCCGCGATGCTGCCCGGGCAACCCTCCAGGATGTCGTTGAGACTTGCCGCGGTGCCGCGTAGTGCGGCGTCTCCGGCGGCGTGGCCGAAGCGGTCGTTGAGCTGCTTGAACCGGTCCAGGTCCAGGCAGACCACCACGGCGGGGCCCCGGCGCAGCAGCCGGGCGGCGCGGTGCTCGAACGCGGCACGGCCCATCAGCCCCGTCAGCGGGTCGCGGCGGGCAGCCTCGATCCGGCGGCGCATCCACCAGGTGTGGACCGACCATCCGGCCGACAGCGGCCCGGCGGCCGCGGCGGCGGGCCACAGCGTCATCATGCCGCCACCCCCTTCACCACCCGGCGCCCACGGGGCGCCGGCGTGACGACCGGCATGGGGGTGGGGGCGAGGCGGAGCAGCTCGGGCATGGTCACGCCGATGGTCTCCACGGCCAGCCGCAGGGTGCGGTCGGCCAGGCCGGGGTCGTCGGCGAGGATGTCGCGCGCCGCGTCCAGCCGCGCCGCGCGCTCCTGCTCGCTCTCGCCGTCCTCGCCCAGCCACAGCTCCACGGGCGTGCCCAGGGCCAGTTCGAGGAAGTCGGCGGTATCAGCGGCCCGGTACGGGCCGAGGTAGGTCTTCACGGTCGCGCTCTCCTGTCGCAACAGCGAAGGGCCGCGCCACCGCATACGGGTGGCGCGGCCCTTCGGGTCCGGGGGTCAGGCCGGACGGCGGGCGGGGTGCAGGTGCGGGTGCGGGCGGGGCGGACGGACCGGCAACGGCGGACGCTCATCCCGCCCGTGCCGGCCCTCGGCCCCGACGTGCGGCAGATGCGAGTCGTCCAAAGCGGCCCGCAAGCGTCGAAGCATCACCGCCGACCACCCCCGCTCTCGGAGCGGCCGTTGGCCTCGCGAACCTTGCGCGACAACTCCTCGCGCTCAGCGTCTGACAGACTGATGAACACAGGTCCTCCTACTCAGGTGCCTGTACGCGGTCTCTCGGGGGGCCACCCGAGAGACCGCTCTTGCGTGGTGCTACTGGTCGGCGATGTCGCCGCCGTGCCCCGGGCCCGATTCGATCGGGCGCCCTCACGGCAATAGCGCCGGGGCTGGTTGGACCTCAACTACACGCGGGCCCGCTCGCTTCGGGGAAGTCCCTCCCGAAGGTCTGAGGTGGCGGGCAGTCGCCGCGTCGGTCTTTGAGCCGGTTGCGCGGTACGTCGTGGGCGTGCGCCCTTTCTCGGCCGGCTGGTCTCCACTCGCTCCGGCCGGTGTCGTCACGGCCGTGCAATCGCGGTGGATCACGCTCTGGAGTTGATGAGCAGGCCAAAGAAGGCCGCTGTGCGCGGGCGCTCCCGAAGTCTGCGAAGCGATACATGTATTAACAGGTATCGCATGATGCTGCGTCAAGTCCGCAGGTCCGGGTGTGTTGGATCAGCGGTTGACGTTCACCGTGAAAGCCAGATTGCCGTCGTGCGGCCAGACAAAGGACTGCGCAGATGGACGACTTGGGGACGTCTGGCTAGGGTCGGAGTCGTCCCAGAACGTCCCTCGCGTCCGGGAGGACGAGTGGCCAACGAACGTCTCCGCGCGGCGATCGTCGAGCGCGGGCTGACACTGGAGCAGGTTGCCGAGCGGTTAGGCGTCGCACCGAAGACGGTTGAGCGCTGGATCAGTGACCCGGCAAGGAAGCCATACCGGCGCTTCCAGTACGCGACGGCGTCCCTGCTTCAGCAAGAGGTCTCGTACCTCTGGCCGGACGAGCGCACCGCAGCCGAGGTGACAGCGGCCGGCAACGCCGAGCTCATCCGCATCTACCCCCACCGGTCGACGGTCCCCAACGCCCTTTGGCCGACGCTCTATGCCGGTGCCCGCGAGTACTTCGATGTCGTTGCCTACTCCGCGTTTTGGCTCACCGAGGACACGGCCTTCCTCCGCATTGTGCGCGAGAAGTCCGCTGCGGGAGTCCGAGTACGGTTCATGCTTGGAGACCCCGACAGCCTGGCCGTCGCCCAACGCGGAGACGATGAAGGCATCGGCGCCGCCATGGCCGCAAAGATCCGCAACGCGCTTCTGAACTACGCCGGAATCTTCGACCTCCCAGGGGTCGAGTTCAGGCTCCACGGCACCACGCTGTACAACTCCCTCTACCGTTCCGACGATGCCATGCTCGTCAACGGCCACATTTACGGTGTCGGAGCGTACCTCGCACCGGTTATGCACCTTCAACGTGTCCCGGGCGGCGAACTCTTCGACACCTACGCCGAGAGCGTCGAGCGCGTTTGGGAAGGAGCCCGCTCGATCTCCTCACCCACTGACCTCACCGGAGCGACCGCATGAGCCGCATCGATTACTACCGCGACCCCGCCGCTCCGTCGGCTAACTCCGTTGTGCCTTCGGTCACGGCAGTCGTACGAGACGCAGAGGGGCGGCTTCTCCTCATTCACAAGACTGACAACGACCTTTGGGCTCTCCCTGGAGGTGGACACGATCTCGGGGAGTCCGTAGCCGACACCGTCGTACGTGAGGTACGGGAGGAGACCGGCGTCGAGGTGGTCGTCGACGACATCGTCGGCCTCTACACCGACCCGCACCATGTCATGGCCTACGACGACGGCGAGGTTCGTCAACAGTTCTCTATCTGCTTCCACGCCCATCCGGTAGGTGGCGAGCTGCGCACCAGCGACGAGTCGAAGGAGGTTCGTTGGGTCGTCCCAGCAGACCTCGACAACCTCGACATTCATCCTTCGATGCGGTTGCGAATCGCCCACGGGCTCGATGCCGCTCGAGCAGCTCCTTACATCGGCTGACCGGCCGCCTTCAGTCGCTCATCCACCCTGCATGCAGCGGCATGGATCTCTGGCGCCGCCCGCTGGATGAACCTGCCCACGATCGTGTCCGGCCCGTATCTGTCAACGATTTCGCCCACGCGGGCTGCTGTGGTGGTGCGAGCGCCGTCCGGCGTCGTAGTCATGTCGCAGAAGATGAGTGCGTCTACAAGTTCTGGCCGCTCCAGCTCGAACTCTGACTCCAATTCGCGACGTAGCCCGCGCTCCTCCGCCTCGAGCAGTGCGCAGGAGTGATGGGCGACCAGCCGCACTACGCGGTCGTCTGCGTTCTCCTGGTCTCGCAAGAATCGAGCCCCGTCGAGCGGGTGAAATCCTGTGAAGGCAATATGTGGCGAATAGCCAACATCGTGCAGTATCGCTGCGGCTTCCATCAGCTCCGCGTCGGGGCCGAGAATCGGCCTTAGCTCCCGGGCCCGGCATGCGACCCCCTGAACGTGCGCCCACCGCCGCGGCAGCGGCTCAGCAAGCATTCGTTCAGAGATGTCGTAGGCCCAGTCAGTGAGGTTCATCTACTCCAGCTTCCGAGGTTGCGATGGTGTTCGGGACGCGGAGCACTGTCCGTCCCTTGCCCGGCAGGGACAGCAGCACACCGTCTGCCTCGAGGACGGCGAGAGCACGGCGGATGGTAGGGCGCGACTTCTGAAACCGATCGCACAGGGTCGACTCGGATGGAAAGGCGTCGCCGACAGCCAGATGTTCGTCGTGGATCAGAACTGTCATCAGCTCAGAAAGCGACGGGGATGCCTCACCGCCCATCACCCGCCAGCCCACCCCTGGCTCTGGGCGGAGGAATCCATCTGCTTCCAAGACCTTCAGAGCACGCCGAGCAGTGGTTCGGGATACCTGGCGCTCCCGGACGATGTCCGACTCACGAACAAGTCCACCCTTGCCTGGGGCAGTCGCACGGACGACTTCCGCAACTCTGCGGAAGGTGCCCCGGGGATTGGCCTCAGCCACGAAGTCCTCCTGGCAGATGCAGCGGGGTCCAGTTCACGTGTCATGAGGGTCACATCTTCCGTCTGGGAACGCAAAGGCCGCGCAGCAGACGTTGGGACCATCCCCGCGGGCGCGGGGAGCACAGCACCGACGGCGCCCTGTTGGAGCGCATCGCGGGACCATCCCCGCGGGCGCGGGGAGCACCTCTGAGCACCGGCCCTGCTGGGGTTCTTTGAGGGACCATCCCCGCGGGCGCGGGGAGCACTTGCTGCGGCTCGCCGCGCTCCCCGAGGACGAGGGACCATCCCCGCGGGCGCGGGGAGCACACCTCTCGCACCGTCTTCTCGCCCCAGTACGGGGGACCATCCCCGCGGGCGCGGGGAGCACACCGCGAGCGACGGCCAGGCGGTCCGCGACGCGGGACCATCCCCGCGGGCGCGGGGAGCACATTTGCAGAACAAGATGGAAGACGTTGAAGACGGGACCATCCCCGCGGGCGCGGGGAGCACCCGCCGGTAGTCGGTGAAGCAGTACCAGCCGTGGGACCATCCCCGCGGGCGCGGGGAGCACGTAGGCCTGCTTCATCAGCACGGGGTCCGCAAGGGACCATCCCCGCGGGCGCGGGGAGCACTCGCCGACCCGATCGACAGATCGGGATGGGGCGGGACCATCCCCGCGGGCGCGGGGAGCACAGGAGTCTCGTTCGGTCGGCAGGCAGAGGGATGGGACCATCCCCGCGGGCGCGGGGAGCACGCCAAGGCCCGGTTCGCACAGGGCGTGTTGACGGGACCATCCCCGCGGGCGCGGGGAGCACACCTTCGCCGAGAAGGCGGAACTGGAGGCCTGGGGACCATCCCCGCGGGCGCGGGGAGCACAACCCGCCGAAGGGCGAGTGCCCGCAGTGCTGGGGACCATCCCCGCGGGCGCGGGGAGCACCAGTCGCGCGTCTGGACGCCCCCGGCCTGCGGGGGACCATCCCCGCGGGCGCGGGGAGCACCCGGCTATGTCACCATCCCCGTCGCTAACGGCGGGACCATCCCCGCGGGCGCGGGGAGCACTCTCCTTGACCTGGGACTTCACTGGCCTACGGCGTCGAGACGGACCACTTTCGCAGATTCCGACATAAGCATCCTTTTGGTTCAGGTTTGGCCGAAGCGTCGGCGCTTAGCCGCCTTGCTCCAGCCGGGACGTGGTTTGGTCTCGGTCGTTGGCCTCGTTGCGGATGCGTCTCCACCGGGGCGCCGGATGAGGGTGAGACCTTCGTGGTCGATCGGGTGCCAGGAGTGCTCGTGGGTCCGGAAGGTGAATCCCTGCTCGTTGTCGGCGGTGTGAGCGAGCAATGCGCGGCCTTGGCCGGACAGCTGGCACACCTCGTTCCAGAGAGTGTCCCGAATGCGGGCGGATGGGTTGCCGATGAAGACGCCCGGCGAGATTTCGAGTAGCCAGCGTGTAAGGAAGCCCCGTAGTCCTGGGGGACAGTTGGTTAGGACGATGACAGTCACCAGCTGTAGTCCGTCGCGTGGTTGAGACCTGCGGCAACGTGGTGGCCGTGGTCGGACTGCAGAGTGACCTCGTCGTAGGCGTCATCTTCTGCGGTCGTAAAGTCGGCGGGAAGGAGGAGTTCGTGGATGTCGTTGACGATGCGGTCCAGGAGCCGAACTTCGTTAATGCGGTCGCGTAGAGCTCGGCGAGTGCGTGCTCCGACGTCTTCCGGCGAAATGGCCGCTGCATCGAAGGCGGCCGGAATGGCGATGTCGGTTTTGTAGAGGTCGGCGATGTCCAGGACGAAAGACAGCTCGTGCCCGGAGTGTACGAACCCGAGGGCGGGCGAGCAGCCGAGGGCTGCCACGACGGCGTGTGCGACGCCGTACATGGCTTGGGCAGCGGCTGTGATGGCTTGGTTGGCGGGGTCGCTCGCGGCGAAGTCTCCTGGCGTATATCTCCGGCCTTGCCAAGGGACACCGGTGCGTTGGGCCTGCGCGCGATAGCACTCTTTGACGCGGTGGCCTTCGCGGCCGAGGAGTTCCTTGCGGGTGTAACCGGAGGGGTCCTCATTGGGAAAGCGAAGTCTGTACATCGCCCGGGCCACTTCCAACCGGGCACGACGGTTGGCCCAGCAGGTTGCTTGTGCTTGGGCTAGGGAGGCAGAGCGAGACAGCGCCCGGCCGGCCGCGTAGTAGCGAACGCCTTGCTCGCCAACCCATACGACGCCGGCGCCGGTCTCACCCAGGACGCTCATGGCCTGGTGGGTGATGCGGGTACCTGGTCCGAGCAGCAGTGTGCCGATGGTGGCTGAGGGGATGTGGGTGACGCCCTCGGCGTCCTGCACGGTGATGGCGTTTGCGTCCCGGTGAATCGTGCAACGTTCGAAGTAGACGAAGGAGATCCGGTTGGCGGTGCGTGTCAGTTCACGGGGGCTGGCCGTGGCTCTTTGGCTGACAGTTGTCAACGGGTTTCCTTCGCTGGGGCAAGGGTCATCAGACCGCAGCCGTAGGCCTTGGCCTTGCCCAGACCGCTGGTCAATACGCGTCGCAGTGCTTCGGGTTCGGTGATCTCCAGTCGTCCGTCATAGGTGACGGTGGTGAGGGTGACGCGGCGGCCGCGTGTGCCGTGTTTGCCGAAGTGGAGGCTTCGGTGGTCGCGGACGACGAGTTGGTGTTCGTCTCCGTGTTCGGTGTGGCGTGTGTGCTCCGGCTTGGCCAGGATCCGTATGCCGATGGTGTCCTGTCGTTCCAGGAGCCACCGCATCTGGTGGTGGGCGGTGATGTGTGCGGTGCGCTTGGTGGGCTGGCCGTCGCGGGTGCGGGCGTGATGCACGGGATTGGCGGTCAACCGGAAGTTGAAGACGTTGCCTTTCTCCAGTTTTCCCAGGAATGGGGCGTAAGTGAAGGTCTGCCAGCCTGGGGTGCCGACGGCGGCTGCGGCGGGCCAGCCGGCTTGTTCGACCAAATGGGTGAGGTCCGGGCGCTCGGGGCTCACCAAATACAGCAGCACTTCCGCGCGGGAGTTGTGGTCGACGCGCCACAGGATGCGTGGCTGTTCGCTGGAGGTCGGCAGGACGTTGGGAAAGGAGGACATGACCGCGGCGTGCATGACCTGGGGGGACGAGAGCAGGCGGCGGGCGTCTGCGCGGGCTGTGTTGAAACGGAAGCGGGTCAGGTACATCAGACGCCTTCCAGGTGTCCTGTCGGGTCGTGGGCCGGGGTGGTCGGGCGCGGTCGGGCGTGCGGGTTGCTGACGGTGACGGTGCTGGAATGGATGGTGCGCAGCGCGTAGCGGCGGTGCCCGGGGGCGAAGCTGAGGGGGTGGTCGCGAAGCGTGTCCCCGAGTGGCTCTGGCTCCCCGTCGGCGGACCGTGCCTCGATCAGGGTGGTGAGTTTGACGTGTTCTTGGAGACGAAGCCGCCGTTGGTACCAGTCGGCGGCCCGCCACGGTTCCCCGGCGAGTACATGTTGCAGTCCGATGTCGCCGTGCTGGACACTCGGGTTGATCGGGCGTGCTGGGGGGCAGGAGCGCCTTCCCAGGTACGGGAGGTATGCGGGGGCGCGCAGTGCGGCGGCGAGCCGGTCGATCAGTGCGGTCTCGCCTTCGACTGCGGCGACGAACACGGCGTCGGCAAGGTAGAACCGCTCGGAGAGCGGCATGGCTTCGTCGGTATCGGGGTGGTGCGCGGTCTGGAAGTCGCGGATACGGGTGCCAGGCTGGTCGACGCGGACACCGAAGCGCAGCGCGGCCAGCGCTTCGAGGTGCTCGTCGGCGTTGCGATCCAGGCCGAGCGCTGCGGCGAGCAGTCCGATGACGCCGCTTTTGGTCGGCGCGCCTTCCGTGGTACGGCGGGCGAAGCGGGCCGAGGCCCCCCACGATTGCAGGGGGCCGGCCAGCGTCAGCGTCAAGACGCTCATGCGCGGTGCTCCAGGCGCTCCGCGATGGCCTGGCCGACGGCGGAGACCAAGGCGGACAGACTGGGTGTCTCGATGCCGAGCGAGGTGAGCTTGGCGGTAGCCGGACCGACGCGCAGCACCCAGGTCATGGCGTCGTCTTCGCCGTAGGCGCGTTCGAGTTCTGGGACGTAGTCGGCCAGTCGGGCGCAAGCGGGTTCCATGTGTCCGCCGAATTCGTCGGCGACGACGGGCCGTTCGAAGGCGGAGACGAAACTGACAGGGCGGGCAGTGCGCAGTTTGACGACGACCGCGTCCGGCAAGGTGTGGTTCCCGAAGGTGTTGATCTTGCCGGTGGGCAAGGAGGAGACGAACCCGTCCAGGAACACCTCGACGGCCCGGCGCACGGGGGTGGCCGGTTCGTCCTCATCCAGGCCCTTGCCGAGGTTACGGGTCAGCAAGTCGATGTCGAGGGCCGCGTAGCGGTAGAGCGTGGCGGAGTTGAAGTCGACGGTTCCGATCATGCCGGCGCCCGGCTCGGCGTCGGTGTTGCGGTCATCGACGGCGGTGAAGTAGTCCGACTCGATTTCCGCGCGGTGAACGCTGAGCGCGTGGGCGACTTGCGCGGCGGCGTCGACGTTGATGTCTGCGGAGTCGGCGACCATCCGGCCGAACAGCGCGATGTCCACTGAGTGCCGTCCGTCCGCGATCTTCTTGGCTCGGGACTTGGTGTCCTTGCTCTTGAAGAACGCCTTGATGTCGTCGGCGCCTTCCACGGCCAGGTCGGCCAGCAGGTCCAGCTGGCGGGCGCTGAGGAACATCAGGTACGACGACTCGGGCGCCGGCTGCGGCTCACCGTTCTTCTTCGCAGCTTCCGCTTTGCGCTTGGGCGGCTCGATCTTCGAGCCGGTGGCGGTCTGCAACACCTCAGCAGCCAGGGCGAGAGCCTGTGGCCCGTCCAGTTCGGGCTGCGCCGCGGAGATGCGTGCGGCGAGGACTTCGGCGACGCGCTTGGTGCGCACACCGAGCTCAGCTGGGTCGAGGAGCTGGGTGAAGTAGCGTCGGGTAGCGCGCTTCCAGGCCTGGCTGGAGACTCGAGCCCGGGTCACCCCACCGTAGATGGCGGTCTTGGGGGAGCCGGTGTCATCGCGGTTGAGATTGCTGGGTGGCACGTTCTGCAGTGCGTGCACGTCGAGGATGAGGCGAGAGTTCACGAAGCGTCCTTCGAGTCGGTGGCGGTCTCGTTGTCCTGGCCGGTGGTGGGAGCACGGTGGGCGTGGAATGCCCGGCCCCAGGCGCGCCGCACCTGATCCGGGCCGCCGGGCTGCTGCCAGCGGTAGAGGTGTTCGGCCAGCAGGGCGTAGTCCAGGGCGATGTCCTGGCCGCGCAGCAGCAGGACGAGCTCGCGCAGGCGACTGGAGAGCATGGCCAGGGTGGGTGACATGCCGACGCGCACGAACCGCTTACGGACCGGCTCATCGATCTCTCCGGGCGGCATCAGTCGGCGCACAGCGGTGCCGAGTTCGATACCAGGGCGATGCATGCCGCTCCTGCGGGACTGCTGGTGCAGGGACCACAGCGTGGCCGAGGTGTAGATCGCGTCCGCGGCGGCCTGCTGGTGCAAACGCTCATCGGCATACAAGGGCGCGAGGTCGATCAGCCCCCACAAGTCCGGAACTGCGGAGGCGTCGCGACCCGCTCCGCGCCGCAGCCGGGCCAGTGCCGCGACGCAGTCGGAGCGGTCGGCTAGGTAGCCACCTTGCAGCCGCGTGATCTCGCCTGAGACCAGGGCCCGAATCGTGTTCTGCTCTTGCTGGGAGTGGTTGGCGGTCGGGGGCTGGCCGACGGTGGTCATGCGGATGCCTTCCGGAGGTCCTCATCAGCGGGGTCTGCGCATGGTGGTTCACCCGGGCCGGGACTACCTGTGGACTGCGCCGGCACGCCAGCGGAGACCTCACTGGTATCAGCCAGGGGCAGTGCCTTGCGCAGGCGGGCGTTGAACGACAGCTCGGCCGAGGCGGTGTTCAGCCAGACGTCGCCCTTGGGCCGTGACACGACCCGGCCCTGCCAGGCCGCCTGACCCGCAGTGGCGACCAGGTCGTCGCGGAGCCGCCCGACGACGCGCCGGGCAGTGTGCTGCCAGACGGCCCTGGCCGTCTGGGGGTCGGCGGTGTCGTGGAGGTCGGCCAGCCACCGTCGGTACGGCTCATCGAGTGCGCCGAAGCCGCGATCGCGCGCTTCAAGACGGTCCGCCTCCGATTCGCTGCCCGCTGCCTCAGCCAGGTCATTGGCCAGGTCACCGAGTGCTCGCACCGCCAGATCCGCGTCGGCGACCGCGTCAACCGCTGCTTGCCCGAGCGCTTGGTTGCCTTCGTGCAGCAGTACCACTGCCAGCGCCACCGCATCATGGGTGAGCTCATCGACCACGGACTGCTGCGTCCCGTACCGGACTCCATAGGTCCGCAGCCGCACCAGCGCCCGCCGCGGCAGACACCCCTCCTGTGACAAGCGGGCCAGCCACTCCACCACACCCGGCCTGAGTGATGATGCCGGGTCACCACCACTTGCGGTACGGCCGTCACGCGGCGCGATCAGCGCCTCCAGGCCCCGCCACGCTGCGCGGGCCGGATCGTGCTCACGCGGCATGTACACCAGTGGCTTGCCCAGCTTCTTCTCCTGTGCCTGGCTGCGTCTCCAGGCAGACATCGGCTCGAAATGCTGAGCGTTGTGCGGGGCCAGCGGGTCACCGTAGGTCAGCACCACACCGTGCACGCCCTCGGCGTCCGCATGCAGCAGCAACCGGCGTGACTGCCAGGTGTACAGATCCCGCAACCCCGCTGGGCGTGCCGCCAGATCGTCTGAGGCTCCGGGGCCGGTCGGCGGTTGCCGCCACGCCGGCCGGTCATCCACGGGTGCGGGGTGGTGGTCGGCGGCGAGCAGGTTCAGCAGGAGCGTCTCGCGCAGCGTCGCCCCTTCGGCCAGGACTCCGCCGAGGTTCCCGGCCCAGGCCACTCCTTGCGGATACGCCTTGCCGTTCTTGGCCCGCGGATCGCCCACCACACCGCTTTTGATTCCGGAGGTGTCGAAGGCCTGCGCGTGCACCACCCACCGCGCGGCCTCAGCGAATCCGATCCGGGCCACTCCGGGAAACCGCGTGGTGAAGAAAGGGCTGCCGTTCGGAACATCCGCCACGATCCGGTTGAGCGAGAACACTTCGTGGTTCGCCGTGTGCAACCCCGGTGTCTGGAAGAACGGCGTCAGTGGGTGGAGCAGATCGAAGCGCCCCCGGTGCTCGGCGAGGTAATCGGACGCCCGCGCGAAGGCGTTTCCGTCCTCCCACAGTTCAGCCCAGGCTTCCGTGTCCGCTGGCCCGTCCAATGCGTCATGCGCGATCGCCAGCAGCAGACGCGTCAGCGCGAAGTCCTGGGTCGGCAGATCACCCGCCAACCGCCTGATCCGTCCAGCCTCCCCGAAGGCCTGACGCAGCGACACCTCCCGCTCGCCGCCGTCGAGGAACTGCACGGGCAGCCATGGCTGGCCGGTCAGGTCGAACGACAGCAGGCCATCCGGCCGTACTGTCCGGTCATCAGTCACTAGACACCTCGAGTCCGTCGTCGGGGCTGTAGCTGAGCCGGAACCCTGCCACAGAGGTCTGACAACCGGGCCTGAGCGGCAGAATCAGTTCCCCCGCCAGCCAAAGGCTTTCCCGCGCTTGCCAGTTGGGGACGCAGAACTGCTCAAGCTCGGCGATCACGCGACCGATCACGTACGGCTTCGCCATGCGGGCCGGGAGCCGTAGCGTGCACGCCGCCGCGGCCTTCGCGGCATCCGACGAAGGCACGGCGCCGGTGGGCAAGGGGAGCCCTCCGCGCCCGTCGCCGGCCCAGCTCACGGTTGCGAGCGCCCCGTCGTCGAGCTGCTCGACGACGATGACCTCCACGCTTTCCGGGGCATCGCGCACCTGTGCCCGCCCGGCGCGGGTGTCATCCACGTCCCCCGCGCTACCGGCGAGCCAACCCACCAGCGACCGGCCGGGCCTGGCCGCGATGGCGATACGGAAGGTGTCGGCTGCCTTGGCCTTGGCCGCCTTGAGCGCATCGTCTTCGCGGCGGGCCTCGTCCATCGCCTGCGCCCACGCCGCAGGGCCGACGGGCTCGTCCGCGTAGGCCTGCTGCACCAGCGAGCTGATGTCCTGCGGCAAGCGAACCGTTCGGTACCCACCCCCAGACGGAAGGTCCAGCACCGCGACCGAACGCAGCAGCGCATGCCGCCCGTAGACGGCCAGGGAACCGCGAACCGGCTCTGGCGGCACGCCTTTCCAGTCGGCCACACCGGTGACCAGGCACAGCGGCTCACACAAACCCTCAGGGCGGACACCGCGCTGATGGCGGTGGAGCCGGCCCATGCGCTGCAGCAACAAGTCCACCGGGGCCAGGTCGGTGACCAGCAGGTCGAAGTCGACATCCAGCGACTGCTCGGCGACCTGGCTCGCCACCACCACGTGCCGGGCCGGGCGGTGCCCGTCGCTCGTCTCCGGCGGCCCGAAGCACTCGAGCAGCTTGTTGTCCTTGGTGGCCCGGTCGACGTCGATGAATCGGGCGTGCGCCACGGTCACCTCGCTCGCATCGAAGCGCTCGCGCAGCGCCTTGGCGGCCTCCAGCACTCGATCCACGGTGTTGCGCACCACCAGGGCACAACCCCCGTGGGCCAGCTCGGCCTCCAGGCGGTCGGCCAGGACCCGCAGGTCGTCCGACAGCGCCTTCACCCGTACCTGACTGCCGCGGCCTGACGCCTTTGGCCGCTCCACCCGAGGCAACTGCCCAGGGGCAGCAGCGATCAGCAGCGGATAGCCGTCCGCCTCCTCCAAGGCGACGAAATCCTCTTCTTGGCCGCCAACTCCCGAATACGCCCTAGCCAGGTCCCGCCGCCGCCCGGCCGGCAACGTCGCCGACAGCACCACCACCGGCACGCGATACTCGCCCAACCAGCCCAACACCCGGTCCAAGTAGGAGTTCATGTAGGTGTCATAGGCATGCGCCTCGTCGATCACGACGACTTTGCTTGCCGCCGCAAGGTGCCGCAGCGCCAGGTGACGGGTCTTAAGGCCCGCGAACAACAACTGGTCGACCGTGCCGACCACGAAGGACGCCAGCATGCCCTTCTTCCGGCCGCTCAACCACTGGTGCGCCACCAACTCGGCCGCCACAGCCACATTTTCCCGGCCAGGCCGCAGCGACTCCTGCACGCCATCCGTGTCCACCGCGGCGATGCGCTGCCACGAAGCCGCCTTCACCTCGGCAAAATCCTTGTTCAGCGCCGCCTTCGAATGCGCCAGCAGCACCGACAGCCGTTCCCCCTCTCGCGTCGGCAGTCGCTCCAGCCACGCAAGCAGCCGCGGGAACATCGCATTACTCGTCGCCATCGTCGGCAACGCGAAGAACACCCCGCCCGCACCACTACGCGCTGCCAGCACCTCAGCCGCGGCCAACGCGGCCTCCGTCTTACCCTCACCCATCGGTGCTTCGATGATCAGCAGCCCCGGCTCCGGCATCTCCCGCGCCACCCGCACCGCCGCTTCCTGCACCGGCCGCAACTGCGCACCGGGCGGAAGAGCGAAGCGAGCCGCGAACAGCTCCGCAACACTGCCCTGCGGCAACCGCGGTCGCCACGGCTCCGGCAGCCCCAGCCCCACCCAAGCCGCTCCCACCCGGTCCCCGCCCGGCGGCGACTGCCCAAGCCCCGCGTAGGGAAAGAGATCGGGATTGCTCGCCACCCAGTCCGCGACGATGACCAGCGCCGACAACAGCACCTGCACCGTCTGCGGCAACTTCACCCGCTGCCACGCCTCCAGCCGTTCACGGACACCGAACTCACCCGCGCACGCCTCCAGCAACTCCTCCTGAACCCGCCGCCACAACTGCTGACTCGGACCGGGAGTGCGCAGTAGCGCCGGACGTGCGTCCGCATCATCGAGCTGCGCGTAGTCGGGCGGCACGCCATGATGCCCCCCAACCACCACCGCGAACTGGCTTGTCGCCCGCCGCGGCCAGCCGCACCGCTCCTCCAGCCATTCCTCCAGCAACAACTGTCCAGCCAGCCCATGCGGAGCCAACCGCCGGTCCTGCCCCATCTCCCGCCGGTAAGGCATCTCCAACCCGACGGCACGCATCCCGTCTGCCAGCCCATCCACCTGACAAGCGAACGCCGGCGTCGCCTTCCCGATGTCGTGAACCCCCGCCAGCCAGACCGCCAGCGACCGCGCATCCGCCTCACCGCCCGGCAGCACCTCCACCAACCGCCGCCGCACTTGCTCAGGCAACCACCGGTCCCACAACAGCCCAGCCACCGCACCGCTGTCAGCCATATGCCGCCACAACGGCAACCAGCAGTCCGTAGCGGCATCATGCTTGGCCCAGGCAGACCGGGC
This sequence comes from Streptomyces sp. ICBB 8177, assembly GCF_003144095.1. Lineage (GTDB taxonomy): Bacteria > Actinomycetota > Actinomycetes > Streptomycetales > Streptomycetaceae > Streptantibioticus_D. Next base: position 1,158,619 of record NZ_NSKH01000018.1, read on the forward strand.
TTCTTGGGACAGTCCCGCGCCGAGGAACTGCGGCGAACTCCCTCTAGATTCCTCCACGAAAGCAACAAACCGCATTCACAATTCGTTGTCAGCGACTTGACGAATTTGACACCTTGCCCTGGCCGTCCTCGAGGACGCCCGAGCTTGCCGCTTGCCGTGTGGCGTGGGGTGCCCCCGGCCCTGTCGTGAGCCACAAGCCGCCCGTGGTAGAGCTTCCGGGGTGCCGCCCCGGCAGACGGGATGCCGTCTTGTGACCAATGTCCACAATGTGTATTTCGGTGGAAGTACTTGAAATTAGCGAAAGTAGCGGCTGAAATGCCAGGTCAAAGAGTCTGCTCCCCGCGCCCGCGGGGATGGTCCCCTGTCCTCTGTACGCAACGCGGTTGCTACCGCCTGCTCCCCGCGCCCGCGGGGATGGTCCCGCAGCTAAGGCCAAGGGGACCCGGTACGAGGGCTGCTCCCCGCGCCCGCGGGGATGGTCCCGCCGTCACCCCCCTAGACAGGCCGCCGTCGGCCTGCTCCCCGCGCCCGCGGGGATGGTCCGACCGGATGCGGCAGGTCGTCATCTACTGGCCGCTGCTCCCCGCGCCCGCGGGGATGGTCCCACGTGGCATGCATTGGTCCGAACGGATCGGGACTGCTCCCCGCGCCCGCGGGGATGGTCCCGTGCCGGAGTCTGCGATGACGCAGTTCAACGACTGCTCCCCGCGCCCGCGGGGATGGTCCCCCTTGTTCGCTGGCATCACCCCCACCAAGTTCCTGCTCCCCGCGCCCGCGGGGATGGTCCCGACCCAGGGCTCTCCCGCGTGCGAGGCAGCCGCTGCTCCCCGCGCCCGCGGGGATGGTCCCGACCGCACATCGTCGACGACGCGCTTGAGGCCCTGCTCCCCGCGCCCGCGGGGATGGTCCCTAAGGCCAGTCTGATTGCTGGCCAGTGGGACACTGCTCCCCGCGCCCGCGGGGATGGTCCCGGGACCCATCCTCAACCGTCAATCACGAATACCTGCTCCCCGCGCCCGCGGGGATGGTCCCGTGCGGAAGATCTGCGGGGAGCTGGGGCAGCTCTGCTCCCCGCGCCCGCGGGGATGGTCCCACCCACTCCGAGTCGTGCGACGCCAGCAGCCGCTGCTCCCCGCGCCCGCGGGGATGGTCCCTACATGTCGGGCCTACAGGACCCACCCGCATCCTGCTCCCCGCGCCCGCGGGGATGGTCCCAGGTTCGTGAAAGCGTTGATCACGGCCGGGGTCTGCTCCCCGCGCCCGCGGGGATGGTCCCAAGAAGGGCTGGCCGCATCACCGCATGGCCGGCTGCTCCCCGCGCCCGCGGGGATGGTCCCCAACCGCGGCTAACGGCGTTCAGCGCGAGGAGCTGCTCCCCGCCCCCGCGGGGGTGGTCCCCTGGGTGGGTCGGCGCTCACCAGCCAGTACCACTGCTCCCCGCGCCCGGGGGGATGGTCCGGACTTGGCGTGCGCGCCGCGCAGCCTCCCGACCTGCTCCCCGCGCCCGCGGGGATGGTCCCGTCCTCGACTACGGCTACTCGGTCACCGGCAGCTGCTCCCCGCGTCCGCGGGGATGGTCCCAACGGACCTGCAGCACAGGGAGGCAGTCCTCAAAGGTGACGTCCTCGATCCACCCGCTTCAGGCGCGCTCTGACGGCAGTCGTTGACGGCAACGGAGGCGGACAGTGCCGGACGATGACACTCCTCTGGGCACCGGGCTGGCTCATAGGAGATGTTGATGCATTGATCACAGCGTGTGTGGGACGAACTTACAAAGCAGATGTCACAGGTTCGAATCCTGTTGTGCCCACCGGCGCCGAGGCCCCCGACCGACATGGTTGGGGGCTTTTGAGATCCTTGATCGGATATCAACGGCGGTAAGCAGTAAGGGGGTTGCCCCACAGCTCCGCCGAGGGCTCGGGCGCCCTGGCGCACCGGTACGGCAGCGAACTGGACAAGCCACCCCACAGCTCCTCGACGACTCTCGACTCTCGGCGGCCGGGAGAGAGACCAGGCGTATGCGGCTCGCCTCAGCTCCGTCCCGTCTGCCGCCTGACGTGACCGTCAAGAAAGACCGTGGGCTGGTCACTCACGCGTCGGGCAGCGGGGACGGTGGCCCCTCGCCGGGATGCTCGTTATCGTCCCGGCGGTGCTGCCGTCGGTCCACGCCGGAACTCGGACTGGGGACGGGCGGTCGCCCGTCAGGGCGGCGGCGCGACGACCCCGTCTCGCGCACGCCGCTCCCCCGTTCCTCCGCCGAATTCACGGAAGGGCAAGTGGGTCGTCCCGACCCGCGCATCACGGTCCCGTTCAACTGGGAAGGGAGGAACGGCGACAGTCACATGATCGCCGGCGGCCCGAAGTACCCCGTCTGGCGCACGAACCTGATCTGTTTCGTCGGACGCGTCCGGCGCGATGTCGGCCACGCCGACGGGATCCCATGTAGTGAGAGCGAACCGGAGGTTGTCTGTGCCTCCGTTGGTTCCACGGGCGCGCATCACGGCAACTCTCGGCGCACCAAGGCCTTGGCGAAGGGCTCAGCGCTTCTTCGGGCATAGCCCATACGTTCGCGGACCTCCGTGAGCGTCCGCGGGCGGTAGCCGGGCCCACCGCAACAGCTCTTGTGGAAACGGACACCGGCATTCAGGAGCACCGACAGCACGCGCCAGCCGGCGGCGTCCCGCCGACGCGGGGCGGCAAAGGCGGAGCCCACGTGGATGAGCGGTTCAGCGCAGCGCGGGCATACCCGTTCAGGGGCTCCGGCGTACGGCTGCTTGTACGAGGCACGGCAGGGCAGACAGACGTACGACGTTTTGGCGTGCGGCATGCGCGCAGGCTAGAGGGCGGCTGAGGCGGAACTCCACAGGATTGCGCGCGAGCGGCGGCGTGCCATCACACCGAGCACTACGCCGACGGCTACGGCCACCATGGTCGGTCCTTGCATGCGGCCCCTGAAGTCTCTGGCCCCTGTTTGCTCTCCCCGTCTGAGTAGCCGTACTCATGCGTGCGCGAAGCGATCCGGCTGAAGATGACGGGCATGGACACCACAGGGCGTGACGGCGGTACGCCGTCGGACTCGCGGTTACGGAAGAGCGTCGGCACTGCCTTGATGTGGCTGCTGGCGGCGGTGGTCTACGTGCCGGCCGTCTGGCTCTGGTGCGGCGCGGCCGACGGCGCCGCGCGCCCCTCGCCCTACTTCGCGCAGGCGAACCACGCGGCCAACGTCGAACTGGCCGAGGTCTCGGCCCTCATCGTCGTCGTGCCTCTGGTCGGGGCCGGTGTGGGCCTGGCCGTCGGCAGACTCGTGCGGACCTCGTCCCTGCCTCTGGCGTCGGCCATCGGCACCATCTGCTGCCTCATGGCCTGGTATTGGTGGATCCTCTTCCACATGCAACTTTCGTTCTCGTTCTGAGGCGGCGGCCTCAGTCCTCGGCTCCGGCCTCGTCCGCCGCTGTGAGACGCGTGAGGAGGGCGGTCAGCTGACCGAGTTCGTCGGGGGTGAGGGCCTCGACCGCTCGTGGCGGGCGCAGCAGGATCGCGTCGGCGGTCGCGATGGCCTGGTGCCCGGCCTCCGTGAGGGTGACCAGCTTGCGGCGGCGGTCGTCGGGGTGGGGGCGGCGTTCGACGAGGCCGTGGGCTTCGAGCTTGTCGACGATGAGGGTCGCGTAGGGGGCGTCGACGTTGTGGGCGGCCGCGATCTGGCCGAGGGTCATGGGGCCGCCGCGCAGTTGGAGCAGCACCTTGCCCCGCCCGCCGCCGAGCCGGAACCCGAGCGCTTCGGCGAGTTCGCCCCGGCGGCTGTGGGCTTCGACGAAGCGCTGCATGAGGGCCCACGCCTCCTGGACGGGGTCGGCCGGTCGTCTCGAAGTCGCTGCCATCGGTGGTCTCTCCCGCGTCCCTCACGTTGCGCGGCCCGAGTCGCCGTGTCGTGGTCCCGGCAGGCTGCGGCCGCCGAGGTCACCACGCTACCGTGCGGCCGAGGTAGTCGACGTAGTGCAGTCCCGGGCGGCCCCGGAGGGCGTCGAGCGTCCTGACGACGTTCGGGATGCTCTCGTCGATGCCGAGGCGGGCGTCGGCGCCGCCCATGTCCGTGCGCACCCAGCCGGGGGCCATCAGCACCAGCGTCCTGCGCTCGCCGGCGTGCCGCGCCGCGTAACTGCGCATGAACGTGTTGAGCGCGGCCTTGCTGCCGCGGTAGACCTCGTGGCCACCGCGTTCGTTGTTGGCGACGCTGCCCTGGCCCGAGGACATGACACCGATCGTGCCGTCGGGCTCGACGAGGTCCTGGAGCGCCTCGACGACGCGCAGCGGGCTCAGCGCGTTGGTGACCATGACGCGGGTGAACTCCTCGGTCGAGGTCTCCGCGACGGTGCCCTCCGGCTGGTTGGTGACGCCCGCGTTCACGAAGAGCAGGTCGAACCTCCGGTCCGCCAGGCGGTCGTGCAGCGCGGCGATCTGTGCGGGCACGGTGACGTCGACGGTCTCGACCTCGACCTGGCCCGGGCAGGCGTCCGCGAGCTCGTGCAGGCGGGTGCGGGCCGAACCGCGCACCGTGGCCGTGACCTGCCGGCTGTCCCGCGCCCACTCCTGCGCGAGCGCGAGCCCCAGCCCGCGGGACGCGCCGATCAACAGCACGCGCTTGATCGGGGTCGGGGGAAGGCCGGAGCCCGGCGCATGGAGGTCGCGAGAAGCCGGATTAGTTGTAGTCATAAGAATGATTGTGTTGTGTGTAAGTAATTGCGTCAAGGCCCATAGGTGGGTGGCGTGCGTCCGGCCGGTCCGTAGTGCGTGCGGGAAGGGGGTGCGGTGCCCGCCTGTGCGGGTCGGGCGCCGCATCCCGTCGCCGGTCGGGGTCGAGGGGGCCGGAAACGCAATCCTGAAGCTTGTGACCGGTCAGTGTGGGCGGGTGAGGACTCGCCCGGTCCAGACGTCGATGACGACCTGGTGGTGGTGCGCGCGCATCGCCGACTCCCCGGAGGCGTAGTTCTCGTCGACCTGGGCCGCCTCGGCCGCGTCCGGCTTGGCGTTCGTGCACGACGTGCCGGGACCGTGGCCGGACATGATCTCCGAGCAGGGGCCGCTGTAGTCGTCGGGCAGCCCCAGGATGTGCCCGGTCTCGTGCGCCGTGATCCGGGTCGCGTCGTAGCCCTCGTCCACCGCCTGCCGGCCCAGCTGCACCTCACCGCTGCCGCCGGGGAAGATCGGGCCCAGCGTGGTCTGCGGCCAGCCGCTGGTCCCCTCGTAGACGTAGTCGGCCGCTTCCGGGCTGCTCGCGGGCTCCAGGCGCACGTTGTGCACCGCGTTGTTCCAGTTCTGTACGGCCTGCTTGATCGGGCCGGCCCACTGGCCGGCGTCGCTGGCGTCGTAGGTGAGGGTGACCACGTCCGCGGACGCGTGCGGCGCGGGTGCGGGGTGCGCCTCGGCGGCGCTGACCGCGGTGCTCAGCAGGGCCGGAACGAGGACGGTCAGGGCGACTATTCGCTTGATCATGGGATTGGTGCGCCTCCTCGGGTCTCAGTTGCTGCCCGCAGTAAACGGTTTCGCCGCGAGCATGACAACGGCTTGGTGCGGGCGACTCACAGGAAACGCAAAGTTGGCTCGAAGTGCACAGGAGCGGGAGGGCGCGTGGTGGACGCCGGTCTCGGCCGGGTATCAGTGAGGGCCGCTGTGAGTGCCGCGAGAATGCCCGCGGCGGCGCCACACCTGTGTCACCTGCCGCCCTGCCGGCCCCTGGCGAGCCCGTTGCGAGGGGGACGGCCGCCCGATCGGTCTACCTTCCGTAGTACGTTCTGAGCTCCTCGGCCAACGCGTCCCGGACGGGGGCCAGTTCGGCGTCCATCGTCGTGGGTTCGTCAGGGCTCAGCGTGACCGTCGGCTTCGCGTGGGGGAGTTGCCGTATCAACCTCAGACGCAGGTGGATGGACGGCAGGCCGCCGTCGGCGATCGCGCCGCCCTGCCGCTCGGACAGACGCAGGCGTCGTGCGTGCTCTGTCTCGGGGACCGTCGACAGGTACGTGCGCAGTTCCTGCCACACGTCGCCGGTGGTCCTGGCGAAGCGCTCCATGGCGAACACCGCTGTCTCGGCCAGCAGCAAGCATCGCACCATGCCTTCGGCCGACTTCGTCGAGGCGGCCTTCGCGGCCAGGGCGTCCGCCCGGTAGGCGGATTGAGTGTCGGTGTGGAAGCAGAGGCCGACGAGCAGGCGGTGTGCGCGGTCAGTGACGTAGGCCAGCGCCGCCAGCAGCGGCCAGGTGATCATCTCGACCACGGCCACCAGCCCGTTCGCCGTACCATCCGTCCGCGGACCGGTGGCTGAGAAGCCGGCCCCGGCGTACAGCGCGTCCTGACGGGCCTGTCGGGACTTGCCCGGCCTGAACAGGTCCGTCCACACCGCGAGCGAGCTGGCGGCCACCGCCGTCCAACGGGTGCTTCCGCGGCCGGGGGCCGCGTCGCGGGCGAGTTCCCGGGCGATCAACGCCAGGCGCTGGTCGGGCGACAGGGCCTCCCACAGCGGCAGTCCCAGGATCAGGACGCCGCGCCGACGTGGGCCGAGCACGGTGTACGCGGAGCCGAACCGCGTGTCCACCGCCACCAGATCGACCGGGCGCGAGCCGAGTTCCGCCGCCACTCGGCCGATCACGGCGTGGAGCGCCGGCGCCTCGGCACGGTCGAGGGTGTGTCGAGGGACCCGCGGGCGGCGTGGACGCAGCACGACCGCCAGCGCCACCTCCAGGGCGCCGAGCACGCGTTGCGGCCACGTGCCGGCCACCAGCAACCACAGTCCCGTTCCCGCCAGGGCGATGGTGATCAGGTTGACCACGGTCGCCAGTGCCAGCGCCGCGCACGCGGAGGCGCTCCACGACTGTCCGGGCGCGCCGTCGCGGGGCATGCGCTCCAACGCCTGCTCCTGGCGGGCCAGTTGCTTGGCGCGGCGGGCACGCTCGGGCGGCGTGAGGGCCGCCAGGGTTCCCGTCGGGTCGACGTTCCAGTCGCAGTCCGGGCACCACACGGTGAAACGGGGGTCCGCGGACGGCAGTTGCGTGCCGCACTCCGGACAGAGAGGATCAGCCGAGTTGTCATGCACGAACGTCGATGATGCGCCCGAACGTTCGACTTCGTGGCGCCTGTTACGTGTTTTGACCGTCGCTTGACGGTTCCGGGACGGGAAGGCGGGCGGGAGCCGGGCGCGGGGCCGCCGGCGGCATGGGCGAGGCGACCGCACGACTGCTCGCGGCCCACGGCGCTCGCGTCGCGCTGCCGGCCCGGCGCGAGGACCGGCTCGCCGGGACCGCCGCCGCGATCGGCGCCGAGGGCGGCCAGGCGCTGCCGGTCGGCGTGGACGTCACCGACCCGGCCGCCGTGGCCGCGGCGGCGCACCGCGTGCACGCGGCGTACGGGGCCGTCGACCTGGTCGTCAACGGTGCCGGTGTCATGCTGCCATTGCCGTACCGGCCGGCCGTCGTGAACGCGTCCATCACCGAGGCCATCGCGTCGTCGGTGAGCATGAGGTCGTACGAGCCCGGCCCCTCGCCGTACTCGGCCAGGAGCAGGGGCGCGTAGGTCGTCCTGTCCATCATGCTTCGACGCTAGCGCGGGGGTCTGACAACGCCGCGTTCGTCCGGTTCGCCCCGGGACGCGGTGCGAGGGCCGGGTGGAGGAGAGCGGGGAACGGGCAGGGCGGGCGCGGGCTCGTCCTGGCGGGGGCGGCGGCACGTGAGCGGATTCTCACTCTGATCCGGGACCGGCTCGCGGTCACCAACTCCGCAGCTGGGGGCGGCACTTGGTGAAACGGTTCGCCAGTGGCCGGATCCGGCCCGCCACCCCGTGACAGATCTGTCATAAACGGCGCCTACGATCCCCGCATGCGCGACACGTTGGAGATAACCGACGAGCTGGTCCGGATGCAGCAGGCCGTCGACACGGCGTTCGCGGCGTTGGGGGAGTGGGACGGCGAGGAGAGACCCGATGCCCCGCCGTCGCAGTGGTCCGCCGAACGCCGGGCCGAGTGGGAGGCACGCTGGGCGACCTACCGGCGCGCGGTCCGTGACCTCGGCGCGCACCCGGTGATGCGCCGTGCCGCCGCCGAGCGGATCTACGGACGCATGCAGTCCGCCCTGCGCCAGGCGGCGCGTAGGCCGTAGCGGCCTCAGAGCCCGCAGGCCTCCCGCCACCGGCAGGCTTCCCGTCGATCACCCCGGGCCCGGGTGCGCCGCCTGTCCGCGTACGACGACGGCCTTCCAGCGATCACCTCGCGCCCCGCGCGCGCCGACCGCCCGCACACGACTACGGCCTCCCGCCGATCACCTCGGGCGCGCGCCCACCGACCGTCCGCGCACGACCACGGCCGACCGCCCGCGTCCTGCCGTCCGCCGCCTGCTGCCCCGGAACCTCCTCGTCACCGCCGTTGTCACAGGGACGTGGGAAAATCTGGCGAAGAGGTGATCCCCGGCCATGCGCACACTCCGCACACTGCTCATCGACAACTACGACTCGTTCACGTACAACCTGGTGCACCAGATCGCCGCCGCCACCGGGCGGGAGCCGGTCGTCGTGCGCAACGACGACCCGGGCTGGCGGTCCGGACTGCTCGACGAGTTCGACGCGGTCGTGATCTCGCCGGGGCCCGGCACGCCGGAGCGGGCAGCCGACTTCGGGGTGTGCCGCCAGGTCGTCGAGCGGTGCGAGCTGCCGTTGTTCGGGATCTGCCTCGGCCACCAGGGCATCGCCGCGTGGCACGGCGGCTCGGTGAGTCGCGCGGTCGAGCCGAGGCACGGCCGGATGTCGCCCGTGCTCCACCCGGGGACCGGCCTGTTCGACGGCATCCCCTCCCCGTTCGAGGTGGTCCGCTACCACTCGTTGACGGTGAACGGGCTGTCCGACGACCTGGAAGCGCTGGCCCACACGCCGGACGGCGTGCTGATGGCGTTGCGGCACTTGCGGCGGCCGATGTGGGGCGTGCAGTTCCACCCCGAGTCGGTCTGCACGTCGTACGGGGACCGGCTGATGGAGAACTTCGCCTCGCTGGCCCGGGAACACCACGAGGGGCTGGGCGGGACGCCGCGTGCGAGCGTACGGCTGCGCGGCGGCCAGGACGCGCGGGGTCCGGCGACGCGAGCGCCTGTGGACCGGCCGGCCACCCCGGACGCCGCGGCCATCCTGGGCACGCCGGCCCCGACGGCCACCCCGGACGCGCCGCGACGTTTCGAGATGCTCGTACACCGCCTGCCCACCCGCTGGAGTGACGAGGTCGTCTTCGACGCGTTGTTCCGCGAAGGGCCCTACGCGTTCTGGCTGGACAGCAGCCGTCCCGGTGGGGTGAACGGGCGGTTCTCGATCATGGGCGACGCCTCGGGGCCGCTGGCGCGGGTCGCCACCGCCGACACCTGGACCGGCACCGTGGACGTCCGCTCGGGCAGCGAGGAGCGCCTGGTCACCGGGGACTTCCTGGGCTGGCTCGACCAGGACCTGCGGTCGATGGAGGTCACGCAGTCCGGCTTCCACCACCTGCCGTTCGACTTCGCGCTGGGCTGGGTCGGGTACCTCGGGTACGAGCTGAAGGCGCAGTGCGGCGGGCGCAGGGCGCACCGTTCCGCGGAGCCGGACGCCGCGATGGTCTTCGCCGACCGTGCGGTGGTGATGGATCACGCGAGCGGGATGACGTACCTGCTGACGCTGGTGGAACGGGACGGGGACGGGGACCGGCCGGGCGGCGGCGACGGCCGGAGCGGGCGGGAGCGCGGGCGGGCCTGGCTGCGGGAGACGGCGGACCGGCTGGACGGCCTGACAGGGCGGATCCCGGCGCCCACGCGGCCCTTCCCGCGCTGCGAGATACGGCTGCGCCACGACCGCGACCGCTACCTGGAGCTCATCGCGATCGCGCAGGAGGAGATCGCGGCGGGTGAGACGTACGAGATCAACCTGACCAACATGGCCGAGGCCGACGTGCCGCCGGATGCCGACCCCTGGGAGGCGTACCGCCTGCTGCGGCGCGTGTCGCCGGCACCCTTCGGCGCGTTGCTGCGTTTCGGCGAGGTGTCGGTGCTCAGCACGTCACCGGAGCGCTTCCTGCGCGTCACGGCGGACGGCCGGGCGGAGTCGCGGCCGATCAAGGGGACCCGGCCGCGCGGCACCACGCCGGAGCACGACGCGCGGCTGCGGCGGGAGTTGGGCGCCTGCGAGAAGGACCGGTCGGAGAACCTGATGATCGTCGACCTGGTCCGCAACGACCTCGGCAGGCACGCGCGGACCGGATCGGTCGAGGTGACCGGGCTGTTCGAGGTCGAGACGTACGACACCGTGCACCAACTGGTCAGCACGGTGCGGGCACGGCTGCGCGAGGACGCCTCGGCGCTGGACTGCGTACGGGACGCGTTCCCCGGCGGGTCGATGACCGGGGCGCCGAAGATCCGGACGATGCGGATCATCGACCGGCTGGAGGCGGGGCCGCGCGGCGTGTACTCCGGCGCGATCGGGTACTTCTCGCCGAACGGCGCGGCGGATCTGAGCATCGTCATACGCACGGCCGTGATGACGCCCGGACGTCTGCGGTACGGCGCCGGGGGCGCGATCGTCGCGTTGTCCGACCCGGAGGCGGAGTTCGAGGAGACGGCGGTCAAGTCGGCACCGCTGCTGGCCCTCACGGGCGCCGACTTCCCGGGCAGGCGGGAGGCGGAGCGAGCGGAGGCGGTCGGCCTCACGTAGGCGTGACGACCTCAGGGCGCGGGTCCCGGCGGGCGGTCGGGCTTACGCGGAGGCGGTCGGCCTCACGTAGGCGTGACGACCTCAGGGCGCGGGTCCCGGCGGGCGGTCGGGCTGACGCGGAGGGGGTCGGACTTCCGGCGTCGGGCCCCGGCGCGCGGTCGGGCCTCCGGCGCCGGTCAGCCCGCTTCCGCGGGGATCGCCTCGCGCTGCTCGCGCCGGAAGACGTACGCCGCCAGTGCTCCCGCGCCGACCAGCGAGATGATCGAGACCGCCGTCGCCAGCCACGTCGCGCCGAGCCACTGGCCGCCCAGGTAGCCGACGCCCACTCCGTAGGCCGCCCACGCCAGCCCCGCCAGGGCCGACCAGGGCAGGAACTCGGCGGGCCTGCGGTGCGCCGCGCCCGCGCCGAGGCTGACCACCGACCGCCCCGCCGGGGCGAACCGGGCCAGGACGACCAGCGCGCCGCCGCCCCGCAGCAGCACCTGCCCGACCCGTTCCTGCGCGGCGGCCAGCCGGCGCGAACGCGTCATGCGCCGCTCCAGCCAAGTACCGCCACGGTAGGCGAGGCGGTAGGCGGCGAGGTCGCCGAGGCAGGACGCGGCGGCGGCGCAGCCCAGCAGTTCCACGACGTCGAGGATGTCCCGGGCGCCGTCGACACCCGCGGTGGCGGCGGTCGCGGCGGATATCAGCAGCACGCCGCTCGGCAGCACGGGCAGGAAGACGTCCAGCAGGACGGAGAGCGCGACGAGGGCGAGGCCCCAGGGCGAGTCGACGAGTGAACCCAAGTGTCCGAGCACCGTCGTTTCTCCTGGTCCGCGCGTCCGCCGTGAGGCGAACGCCGCCCCATCAGCCGTACAGCGTACGCCGGGAAAACCGGCGGTCAGCGGGCGGGGCGGCGTGACGTACTTCTCATCCCGGCCGCCGCCCGGCGTGCCGCCCGTGAGCGGCTGGGGGAAGGGTGCCGGAGTGCAGCGGAGCCCCGCTCGAACGCGGCTCGCAGCCCCTCGCGCGCGCCGGGACCGGGAGGGGGCCCTCCCCGAGCTGCTGGGCGGTCCCTCCCTCGCAGCCCCTCGCGCGCGCCGGGAGGGGCCCGATGTCACTGCTCATCAGTGGGCTCCTCAGTCGCCCCTCGCGCGCCCCGCGAGAGACCGCCCGAGCCCGGCGGCGCGGAGCCGAACCGCCGGGCGACCGGCGGCGGAGCCGGGAGGTCGCGGACCCCGGCCCCGGCCGCCGCGCGTCACGAAGCGACCGTGCTCCGCTCCGGCCGCGTCGCCGGCGTCGTGATCGTGCCGCCCTCGGCGCGCTCCTGCCCGTCGCGCTCCTTCTCGTGCTTCTCGTACGGCAGCAGGCCGTCGAGCGACCACGCGCCGGGGCCGGTGACGACGAGCAGCAGGAACGCCCAGGCGTAGATCGCCGCGGGCTCGCCACCGTTCTGGATGGGCCACAGCGCGTGCTGCGCGTGGACGCTGAAGTACGCGTAGGCCATCGAGCCGGAGCTGATCAGGGCGGCTATCCGGGTGCCGAGACCGGCCAGGACGAGGACGCCGCCGACGAGTTGGATGAGCGCCGCGTACCAGCCGGGCCAGGCGCCCGTCGCGACGGTGCCGCCGTGGGTGCCCATCGCGCCGCCCAGGACGCCGAAGAGCGAGGCCGCTCCATGGCAGGCGAACAGCAGGCCGATCACGATCCGGAAGAGTGCGAGCACGTGCGGATGAGCCTTGCCGGTCCACGTTCTGGTCCAGCGCATGGGGGATCTCCTTCGGTCGGTGGGGACGGGGATACCGAACGGAGTCCACACATTAGGAAGGCCTAACTAAATTCTGCAAGTTTCAAGCAAGAGGATGGGTGGAACCCGACCCGCAGGACGGCTCGCGGCGCCACCGCAGCCGCCATCCAGTGACCCCCAGGTGGGCACTCCGGTCGCGAAACTCCCTGGCTGTCATGAGGCTTGATGGCCGATCAGGTCACGCCGACGCGGGTCGACCGTGTTCATCGGCAGTTCACCGGACCGCGTGGGTGCCACATCCGCCCCGCCCCGGGGCCGGGGTCGGGGCCGGGGATCATGGCGGGGGCTGTCGGCGGCTTCGGTTAGGCTGGGGGCAGCAGAAGGGGAGTAGCTCTTCGCCGGACCGTCGACATACTGCTCGGGCCTCCCGAGCCGGCGCCCGGAGGCCGTACGGACGCGCACAGCGTGTGCCGCACGCGCCAGCGAGACCTTCGGCCGCAGTGTCCGACGCTGCCGTGCCGAAGCGACCCCTCTCCCCGAGGCCTTCCGGTGCGGCGAGCCCGACCGAAGAGGAAAGCCCTCCGTGTTCAGTTTCACCGTCGCCGCGATCGTCTTCGGCGTCATCTTCCTCGCGGAACTCCCCGACAAGACCGCGCTGGCCAGCCTGGTGCTCGGCACCCGCTTCCGCGCGTCCTACGTCTTCTGCGGCATCGCCGCCGCCTTCGCCGTGCACGTCGCCCTCGCCATCGCAGCGGGCAGTCTGCTGACGCTGCTGCCGCACCGGTGGGTCGAGGGTGTCGTCGCGCTGCTCTTCCTCGGCGGCGCGATCGCGCTGCTGCGGCACGGGCAGGGGGAGGACGAGGACGAGGAGGGCATGAAGACGCCCAGCAGTCAGAGCTTCTGGCGGGTGGCGGGCAGCGGTTTCACGCTCATCCTGGTGGCCGAGTTCGGCGACCTCACCCAGATCATGACGGCCAACCTGGCCGCCCGCTACAACGACCCCGTCTCGGTCGCCGTCGGCGCGGTGCTGGCGCTGTGGGCGGTGGCCGCGATCGGCATCCTCGGCGGCAAGGCGCTGATGAAGCGGGTGCCGCTGCCGTTGATCACCAAGATCGCGGCCGTGGTGATGGTGGTGATGGCGGGGGTGAGCCTGTACGAGGCGATCGCCGGGTGAGCCGGCGTAGCGCGGGGGCGTGCCAGGGTGCGCGGTCGGCCCCGCGCTCGCGTTCGCCCCGCGGGGCCGCGTTCGTACGCGCTCGGCTCCGCGCCCGTACGCCCCCGCGTTTCACGCGATGCGTCCGTACGCGCCCGCGTTTCACGTGATGCGTCCGTACGCGCCCGCGTTTCACGTGATGCGTCCGTACGCGCCCGCGTTCACGTGATGCGTCCGTACGCGCCCGAGTTCACGGAATGCACCCGGCTTGAATATGCCGTACGCGCCGAACATGCCGACGCGGGCGGCCCGCGCCCCCGGGCCACCCGCGTCGAGTCCTCTCCCCGCGCGTCAGAGCGCGCGGGTGCGCGTCAGCCCACGCGCAGGGTGAAGGTGCCGTCCGCCTCGCGCCGGACCTCGACCGCCTCCAGCGTGGGCGCGTACGCGGTCGGGCCGAAGGCCTCGGCGCGCGGGCCCACGCCCACCACGCGCATCCCGGCCGCGAAGCCCGCCGCGATCCCGGCCTCGGAGTCCTCGAAGACCACGCAGTCCCCGGGCGCGAAGCCCAGCTCGGCCGCGCCCTTCAGGAAACCCTCCGGATCGGGTTTGCTGGCGCTCACGCATTCCGCGGTGATCCGCACCTCCGGCATCGGCAGCGCGGCGGCGTCCATCCGGGCGCGGGCCAGGGCCGCGTCGGCCGAGGTCACCAGCGCGTGCGGGCCGTCCGCCAGGGCGGCGAGGAACTCAGGGGCGCCCGCGACCGGCACCACGCCCTCGGTGTCGGCGGTCTCCCTGGCCAGCATCTCCGCGTTCTCGGCGTGGTTGACGGCCATCGGGCGGTCCGGCAGCAGCGCGGCCATGGTGGCGTAGCCCTGCCGTCCGTGCACCACCCGCAGCACGTCAGCGGTGTCAAGGCCGTGCCGCTCGGCCCACTCGCGCCAGCAGCGCTCGACGACCGCGTCGGAGTTGACCAGCGTGCCGTCCATGTCCAGCAGCAGCGCGCGAGCGGTCAGGGTGACGGCCGTCATGGGCGGACTCCTCGGCGTCGACCGCTGCGGTACGGGAACAGCGGCGGGGCGGTAACGGCAGCGGAAAGAACACAAGCGGCTCGCCCGCCGGTCAGGGGAAACGGGCGAGCCACTTTGTTCCTCAACGATACAAAACGATCCCCCGATCGCGCCAACGGCCCCCCTTCGCGGCCGCCCGGCCCCCGCGGCGCGATCCCGCGCCCGCGCCCCCGACGCCCGCCCCGTGCCCCCGACGCCCGCCCCGTGCCCCCGACGCCCGCGCCCGCCTTCCGGCGCCGGCGCCGGCGCCGGGAACCCCCTCAGGCCCTCGGCTCCACGTCCACGTACTGGAGCAGCCCGTACGTGAAGTGCGCGACGTGGCCCTCGAAGGCCAGCCGCCAGCGGGTCGGCGCGTCGCCCTCCATGGGCCGGGCGGGGGCGAATGCGCGGGCCACCTCGTCCACCACGCACGACCACGGCGTCAGGTCCTGCGGGCCGCCCAGGTCGGGCGAGGGCTCGCCGGGCGCGCGGACCAGCCACTCGTTCCATACCCGGCCGCCCGGCCCCGCCATCACCTCGAACCGCAGGGTGGGCCACAGCGGCACCGGCCACAGCAGAGCGCGGCACGTGATGTCGCCGATCCGGCGGTCCAGCTGCGCCTCGGGCGGCCCGAGCAGCACGTGGTGCCGCCGCAGGCCCTTGGGGAAGCCGCGGGCGCGCAGCGTGGCCTGCCAGTGGCGGTTCGCCTCCCTCATCCGGGTGCGGTCGGTGCCGAGGTCGCGCAGGGCATCTTCGACCAGGTCAGGGCGGTGGTCCGCCATCCGCCGCAGCAGCACCAGCTGTAGACCCGCCGTTCCGAAGTCACCATTCGCCACCAAACGAGCCTATGTGCCCCGGCGGTGGCCCCGGCGACCGGTGGGGCCAGCCGCCGAGGCGGCCCGAGCGCGACCGGGTCCGACGCGGGACCCCAAGCGGGACCGGGCGAACGGTGTGAACATGTAGAAATGGCACAGGACGCGACCAACGAGGCGGCCACCTCCCCGGCCGCCGAGCCGCCCTCCGGCACGCCCTCGCACCGCACCGTCCTGGTGGCGATGAGCGCGCTGCTGATGGGCATGCTGCTCGCCGCGCTGGACCAGACGATCGTCTCGACCGCGCTGCCCACCATCGTCAGCGACCTCGGCGGACTCGACCACCTGTCGTGGGTGGTCACCGCGTACATGCTCGCCTCCACCGCCGCCACCCCGCTGTGGGGCAAGCTGGGCGACCAGTACGGGCGCAAGAGGCTGTTCCAGACCGCCATCGTCATCTTCCTGGTCGGCTCCGCGCTGTGCGGACTCGCCCGCAACATGGGCGAGTTGATCGGCTTCCGCGCGTTGCAGGGCCTGGGCGGCGGCGGGTTGATGGTGTTGTCGATGGCGATCGTCGGCGACATCGTGCCGCCACGCGACCGGGGGCGTTACCAGGGCCTGTTCGGCGCGGTGTTCGGAGCCAGCAGCGTGCTCGGGCCACTGCTCGGCGGGCTGTTCGTGGACAACCTCTCCTGGCGCTGGGTCTTCTACATCAACCTTCCCATCGGCATCGTCGCGCTCGCCGTCATCGCCGTCGTACTGCACATCCCCGTGCACCGCACCAAGCACGTCATCGACTACGCCGGGACCGGTGTGATCGCGGGCGTCGCCACCTGCCTGGTGCTGGTCGCCTCGCTCGGCGGCACGACGTGGGCCTGGGGTTCACCGCAGATCATCGGTCTGGCCGTGCTGGGCGTCGTGCTGCTCGGCGTCTTCATCGCCATCGAACGCCGGGCGGCCGAACCGGTGCTGCCGCTGCGGCTGTTCCACATCCGCACCTTCACGCTCTGCTCGGTGATCGGCTTCGTCATCGGGTTCGCGATGTTCGGCGGCATGACCTACCTGCCGACCTTCCTCCAGGTCGTGCACGGCGTCACACCCACCCTGTCCGGCGTCCACATGCTGCCCATGGTGCTCGGCCTGCTGATCGCCTCCACCGGCTCCGGTCAGGTCGTCAGCCGCACCGGCCACTACAAGGTGTTCCCCATCGCCGGGACCGCCGTGGTCATCGTCGGCCTGCTCCTGCTGCACACCCTCAGCGAGACCAGCGGCACGTGGGCGATGAGCGGCGTCTTCTTCGTCTTCGGCTTCGGGCTCGGCCTGGTCATGCAGGTGCTGGTGCTCGTCGTGCAGAACTCCGTGGGATACGAGGACCTGGGCGTCGCCACCTCCGGCGCCACGTTCTTCCGTTCCATCGGCGCCTCGTTCGGCGTGGCGATCTTCGGCACCATCTTCACCAACGAACTGCGCACCGAACTGCGTGCCGCGCTGACCGGCAAGCCACTGCCGCCCGGCTTCAACCCCGGGCAGCTCCAGACCGACCCGCACACCATCTCCCGGCTGCCGGCCTCCACACGGGCCGGCGTGCTGCACGCGTACTCCGTGGCGATCACCGACATCTTCCTGTACGCGGTGCCGGTCACGGCGGTGGCGTTCGCGCTCGCCTGGTTCCTCAAGGAGCAGCCGCTGCGCGGGTCGGTCACCGCGCCGGACGTGACCGAGACACTCGCCTCCAACCCGGTGGAACGCTCCTCGCGCGAGGAGGTGGCCCGCGCGCTGTCCACCCTCGGCACCCGCGAGGGACGGCGCGACCTGTACGTGAGGATCACCGAACGCGCGGGCCTCGACCTGCACCCCGCCTCCAGTTGGCTGCTGCTGCGCATCAACCGCTACGGGTCCGCCGCGCCCCAACTGCTGGCGGAAAGGGTGTCGATCCCGAGCGAGATCGTCTACCAGGCCACCGCGGAAGTGGAGTTGCGCGGGCTGGTGCGACGCGAGGGACTGCTGCTGGTCCTCACCGAATCCGGCCACGAGATGGCGCAGCACCTGGTACAGGCCCGCACCGAGGTGCTGGCGGAACTGCTGGGCGACTGGTGGGATCCGGCCCGCGCGGCCGATGATCTGCACGGCCTGCTGAGGGAGTTGAGCACGCACCTGTGCGGGGACGACTCCGACCACCCGGAGCGCGGGGGTTCGACGGTGGCGGCGGTCAAGCCCGCGTGAGGGGGTTCGCGTGACGCGGCTCGGGCGAGGCGGCTCGGGCAGGCCGGCCCGCGGGAGCGGCTCGCGTCAGGGGGCGCACGGGAGGCGGCTCGCTCGGGCGGTCCGCTGACGGGTCGTCACCCATCGCTTACGCGCCGTTTCCGTGCGCGACCCTTGCGTGGCCGTACCCCGGGTAATACAAACGTGCCGGATCAACGGAACGCGTACCCGTTCCGCTCCGGGCGCCGGGACGCCGCCCGGGGCCGAGGAGAGGACGAGCTTCATGGCCCCTGAACCCGTCATCGTCGAGGCGGTGCGCACCCCCGTCGGCGCACGCGGCGGCGCGCTGGCCGCCCTGCACCCCGCCCGCCTGCTGGGGGAGACGTACCGGGAACTCCTGGAGCGCACCGGCATCCAGCCGGACTGCGTCGAGCAGGTCGTCGGCGGCACGGCCACGCTCGCGGGCGAGCAGTCGGCGAACCCGGCGCGCACGGCGTGGCTGGCGGCGGGGCTGCCGTACGAGACGGCCGCCAGCACCGTGGACTGCGCGGGCGGTTCGTCGCAGCAGGCCAACCACGTCGTCGCCGCCATGATCGCGGCCGGCGTGATCGACGTCGGGATCGGCTGCGGGGTGGAGTCGGTGTCGCGGGTGCCGCCGGGCAGCGCGTCCCAGCACGGGCCGGGCGGACCGTTACCCGACGAGTGGAACGTGGACCTGCCCGGCCGGTTCCACGCCGCGGAACGCATCGCCGCCCGGCGCGGCCTGACCCGGGAGCGCACCGACGCGTTCGCGCTGCTGTCGCGGACGCGGGCGGCGCGGGCATGGGCGGAGGAGCGCTTCAAGCGCGAGACCTACCCCGTGCAGGTGCCGACGACCCACGAGGAACAGGCCGCGGGCCAGGGCGTATGGCGGTACCTCGAACGCGACGAGGGGCCGCGCGAGGCGAGTGCGGACGCGCTGGCCGCCCTGAGTCCGGTGATGCCGGGGGCGGTGCACACGGCGGGCAGCACCGCCCCGGCCGCGGACGGCGCGGCGGCGGTGATGTGGGCGTCCAAGCGCATGGCGAAGGCGCTGGGGCTGCGGCCGAGAGCGCGCGTCGTGGCGCAGGCGCTGGTGGGCGCCGACCCGCGCTTCCACCTCGACGGGCCGGTCGACGCGACGCGGGCGGTGCTGGGGAAGGCGGGCATGACGCTGCGGGACGTCGACGTCGTCGAGGTCGACGAGGCGTTCGCGTCCGTGGTGCTGAGCTGGGCCCAGGTCTTCGACGCCGACCTGGACAAGGTGAACGTCAACGGGGGAGCGATCGCCCTCGGTGACCCGGCCGGCGCGGCGGGCACCCGCCTGATCACGACGGCCTTGCACGAACTGGAGCGCGCCGACCGGGAGTTCGCCCTGATCACGACGTGCGCGCAGGGAGCGCTGGCCGCGGGGACGATCCTGCGGAGGCTGTAGCCCGTGAGGGGCTCAGGGCGGACGCCTCACGGTGGCAGCACCATCGCGGCCGTCACCGTCCCCAGCAGGCCGATGTACGCCCAGGCGTGGAGGCGGTCGGGGATGCGCGGCGGGCGGCGGCGCAGCACCGCGATCACCGGCAGCGCGCCGAGCAGCAGCGCGGCGGCGGCACGCGGGTCGACGAGGCCGACCAGCCGCACGTGCGCGTCCACCGCGGCCGGGACCGCCGCGCCCCGCAGGGACACCGTGGCGGCCGGGACCGCGATCGCGAGGGTGAGCGGGTTGGCCGGCGCGGTCGCCACCCGCGTCGGGTGCCCGGCACGCCGCATCGCGGGCACGGTCATCACACTGCCGCCCACCCCGAGGAACGCGGCGACCGCGCCGACCGGCGCGCCGAGGACGGCAGGCAGCGGACGCGGAACGGCCTCGGCCCGCGCCCGCGCCGCCGGGGCCCGCGGGCGCAGGAAGCCCGGACGCAGGAGCAGGTCGACGACGGTCACCGCGACGTAGGCGACGAACGCCGCGCGGGCCAGGCCGGCCGGGGCGAGGCGGGCGGCCAGAGCGCCGGCCACCGCTCCGGCCGCCAGCAGGAGGACCAGCGCGCGGGTGCCGCGCAGCTCCACGAGTTCCCGATGGTTGACTACAGAACGCGAGGCGGAGCGAGCCGTGGCACGAATTCCTCTTCGCCGATCGGGCAGGCTACTGCGCTGTTCCCGTCCCTGCGCTTCAGCTCAGCTCGTCGAAAATGTCACGATCGGGCCGTCGGGCGTCTTCAACAGTCGCACGTCGAACTCCTCCTGCGGGAAACTCTCCTTGAGTGCTGCACGCCAGCAGTTCGCGATCACGCGGGCGATGCGATGGAGGGCGGCATCGTCCTCGACAGTCTCTTTGCACTCGATGACCTGCCAGAGCTTCAACTGGTTCAAGGTCGATTCAATGGATGCCCGGTCGCCGGAGGTGGCCTGGAACCAGGCATCGAGATTCTGTTCCTCGTACGACCGTTCCCGCAGGATGCAGTTACGGACCTCAATGAACGCTGGCCAGAAAATATCGGACAGGGCCAGGACGATCGCCAGTGAAGCGTGTTGCGTCAGGAAGTCCACGGAATCTACTTCGCCTTGGACGGAATTCATCCACGACTGGATCTCAGGATAATCTTCCGCCCTCAATGTCCATCCTTAATCATCTGGTATTTCCTCTGGCCGTGCCGGCCGCGGCATTTTGTCCCAAGTGTAGAACACCTGCCCCGTCCTGGGGTTCACATTCTTGTGCATCTCCAGGACGTGTGGCGGCGGAACTCCTCCATGGGGAGCCGAGTCTAGGTCCACGTCCACACGCTTTACGGGTATCCCGTTCTGGTCGTAGACAGCGTACGCAGTCACTGATCCGTCGTCCTTGCGGCGAACGAGGATCTCATCGGGCCCTGCTGTCTTCGGGAATCGCCCGCTTACCTGTCTGGCGTAGGTGAGGTCGATCTTGGGTCCTGGGCAAGGCGCGAGACCGAGCGGATCCACGACAGTAAGAGGGTTTGCCGTATAGTGCGCCGGATTGAGACTCGGCTCAAGTCCCAAAGGGTCTTGGCTGATATATCTGGAAATTTCCGGATCGTAGTACCGGTAGAGGTTATAGTGCAGACCGGATTCCGCGTCCCGATATTGTCCGGGGAAGCGGAACGGACAGTTCACCTTTTCCGAATCCGCAGTGCCGGAAAGCCTTGCCCCCCAACTGCTCGTTCGTTGCTGCCATGCGAGGGCGCCTGAGGGGTCGACCAGTTCCATCGGCGTGCCGACCGCGTCGGTGATGATCGCGTGGAAGCGGACGGGAGGTCGGTCCGTTGCTTCGGTGAGGGCGGCCAGGGAGCGGCGGCCCGGGTCTTGTGGGGTGGGGTGGTGGTCGGTCTGGGTCAGGGGGCGGTGGGTTCCGGGGGCGTAGTCCCACGTCGTGGTCGTGCCATCGGGCGAGACGCGTTCCGCCAGGGTCGTGCCGTCCCAGGTGAAGTCTTCGTGGTCGGTGGCCTGGTCGCCCTCCGGCATCCGCTGTTTGGCGATGCGGCGGCCGAGGGGGTCGTAGCGGTACCGCCAGCGCTCGCCGTCCGGCGTGACCAGTTCCGTGAGGCGGTCTTCCGGGCTCCAGCGGTACCTCCACGTCTGGCGTTGGCCGTTCAGCAGCTTGCGGGTCTTGCGGACCACGCGGCCTTGCGCGTCGTGTTCGTACGTGGTGCTGCCCGCGCTGCGGATCAGCACGCCGTCGAACTGCCGCTCGCCGGGGGCCGGGTGGCCGGGGGCTCGGGCGGTGGTCAGGTTGCCTGCCGCGTCGTAGGCGTAGGCCTCCGTCCAGCCATGGGCACGGACCGCGGTGATACGGCCCACCGGGTCCAGTGCGAACCGGCGTGTGCCCGAGGTGAGTTCGCGGATCTCCTCGACGTAGCCGTCGGCGCGGTAGGCGTAGGAGCGGTACTGCAACTGCTGGATGGGCTGCGTCGCGGGGGACTTCGCCGTCAGGGACTGCGACTTCAGGCGGTCCGCGTCGTCCCAGACCTGGGTCAGCGCCACGTCCGGCCCGATGCGGCGGTGTGTTTCGCGGCCTGCCGCGTCGTAGGAGAAGGTGAGGGTGCCTGTGTCCGTGGTGAGGGCGGTGGGCCGGCCCGCCGGGTCGTAAGTCCACCGGGAGGTCAGTCCGCTGGGCATGGTGCGCAGGACGCGGCGGCCGAGTGGGTCGTAGGCGTAGCGCGTGGCACGGCCGTTGACCGATTCGGTGAGGGTGCGGCCCAGTGCGTCGTAGGTGGTGAGGATCTCGGCGTCCGGGTTCGCGATGCGGGCCGGGCGGCCGTCGTCGCCGTAGGCGTACGTGGTCACCTCGCCGTTGCTCGCACGCTGCTGCGTGACGCGGCCGAGGGCATCGCGGGTGAAGGCGAGCGTTTCGCCCGCGCCGTTCGTGCGGGAGATCAGGGCGCCGGACGCGTCGTGGCCGTAGCGCAGGGTGCGGCCGTTGAAGTCCGTCTCCGCGGTCAGGCGGCCGGCGGCGTCGTAGGTGTACGACCAGGTCCTGCCCTGAGGATTGGTGACACCGGTCAGGCGCAGCTCGGTGTCGTAGGTGAAGGCGTACGCGGCGCCGTCCGGGTCGAGGCGCTGGGCCGGCAGGTCGAACGGGCCCGGAGTGTGCTGAGTGATGTTGCCGGCCTGGTCGGTGTGGGACAGGAGGTTGCCCTCGCCGTCCCAGGTCCAGGACTCATGGGTGCCGTCCGGGTGTTCGCGTCGGCGCGGCCTGCCCTCCGTCGTCCAGGTGAGGCGGGTGACGCGGCCGAGCGGGTCGGTGATCTCGGCGACCCTGCCGAAGGGGTCGCGGAGTACGGCGGTGACGTGCCCCAGTTCGTCGGTGAGCGCCACCGGCAGGCCCGCCGCGTTCATGGTGAACGCCCGCATGCCGCCCAGCGCGTCCGTGACGCTCGTCAGCCGCCCCCCGTCGTCGTAGGTGCGGCGGGTCTCGGCTCCCGTCGGGTCGGTCGTGCTGAGGAGGTTGCCCCGGTCGTCGTAGGTGTGGCGCCAGGTCGCCCCGCCAGGCTCGACGACCTCCTCCGGCAGACCGAGCTGGTTGTACGCGGCCCGGGCCACCGAACCGTCCGGCAGGGTGACCTGGGTCGGGCGGCCATAGGCGTCGTAGGCGTAAGTCGTGGTGCGGCCGAGCGGATCGGTGATCGCGAGCGGTTTGTCGCCGTGGGCGTCCCACCGGGTGCGGGTGGTGTTGCCGAGAGCGTCGGTCTCCTGCGCCACCTGTCCGTCGACGGTGTGGCGGTAAGTCGAGCGATGGCCCTGGGAGTCGGTGTACGTCGTCGTGCGGGTCGCGTCGTCGTAGGAGAAGGACGCCGACAGGATGCCGTCGACGCCCTCCGTGCGGACCACCCGGCCCCGCTCGTCGTAGGCGTAGGCGAACCAGGTGCCGTTGCGGTCGGCCCACCGGCGCACCCGCCCCTGGTCGTCGTACGCGAAACGCAGCGGCGAGCCACTGGAGTTGACGACTTCGGTGAGGTTGCCGGCCTCGTCGTAGCCGTAGCGGACCACCACCGTTCCGGCGTCCCGGTCCGCGCCGTCGTCATAGCGGGACGGCGGCTCGTCCAGCAGGCGCAGCGCCGTCACGCGCGGGCCCGCGGTGTCCACGGCCAGGTAGTACCCGCCCGAGTGCCGCAACCCCACCGGCAGGCCGTGCGCGTCGCGTTCGATGTCGATCCGATTGCCGTTGCGGTCCCGGAGGCTGTCGAGCGGGAGGTGGAAGACACCGGGGGTCGCGGATGGAACGGCGGCGGTGAAGGTGCGCACGACGCCGGTGTCGGGGTCGGTGACCTCGATCGTGCCCTCCGGCGCGCCGTCCCACACCAGAGGCAGGCGAGCGCCCTTCACCGGCATCGTGGGCTCGCCCGGCCGCGGCACCGGGTAGACCAGTCGCCTGCCGTCCGCGGCGGCGAACACCACGCCCTCGCCGTCGATCTGGCAGCACTCGTCCAGCGTCGAGGCCCACACCGGCCCGAAGCAGACCCCGCCGCGATAGGATGACTGATGGGTGCGTTCGAAGACCAGCGGCAGGATTCCCGGCAGCGTCAGATCGGTCTGCCGCATCAGCATGGCGCCGGTCGCCACGTCGACGGGGTCGTTGACGCAAGGGATGTCGTCCCCGGCGCGGGCGGCCGGCCCCAGGTCGACGAGATCCGGGCGCAATGACGGCGGATACAGCATGAGCGGCACGCCGTTGCTGAACGCGCTGTCGACGCCCGCCTTCAGCACGCCCACGCCGCCGCCCATCATGGCGCCGGAGATCGTGCCGTCCTTCGCCGCCTGGGCGACCTCGTCCAGGCTCAGATGCTGCTGCGTGCCGGTGGCGATGGCCAGAGGCTGGGCGACGGCCAGGTCCACCGTCACCGACTGCACCCCGCCGAAAGCCGCCGACACCAGCGTGCCCGCGGCGATCGTGGCCACCTCTTCCGAGACGCTCACCGCGAG
The DNA here is from genome assembly GCF_003144095.1 of Streptomyces sp. ICBB 8177. Lineage (GTDB taxonomy): Bacteria > Actinomycetota > Actinomycetes > Streptomycetales > Streptomycetaceae > Streptantibioticus_D. The sequence goes on from NZ_NSKH01000018.1 coordinate 1,182,703, forward strand.
CGCCTCTCCCATCGCGATGATGCCGTCCGCCACCGCCGCCACCCCGGCGGAGAAGGCGCCCGCGGTGAAGAACGCGAGCGTGATGCTCCCGGCGATCGCCGCGGCGTCGATGCCGATCTGCGTCCACAGCTTCGCGACCGCGTGGTCCACGACGTCCGCGAACTTCTCCAGGGCGTCGGCCATCTTTCCCGCCGCCTGCGACAGGTCGCTCAGCCAGCCGCCGTCCTTGCCCTTCGCGTACCGGCCCCAGAAGACCTCGAAGGCGTCGATCGCCTCACCCGAGTTGTTGTGGACGAGAGAGGCGGCCGTGTTGTTCACCGGTGTGCGAACGTCGTCCACGGCGGTCGCGAACGTCCGCCACGCACCGGCGGCCGTACGCAGCGTGCCGGAGTTGGCGTCGGGCCACCACAGGCCCATTTTGAGCAGAATGGCCTTGGCGTCGTCTTCAAGGCTCACGGCGCCGCGTCCCCCGGCTGTCGCGCGGCGGCCGCAGGCTGCGCCTTCGCCTTCGTGAACATGCCGGCGATCACCTGGTCGTTGGCGACGTGACCGTCAGCCATGTCCGACATCGCCTCGTGAATGCTCGTCAGCCCGAGGACGAGAACGCCGGTCGCGCTCTCGATCGCCTTCTGCTGCGGCGAGTAGGCCTTCTCGAACTCCTTGCCCTGCTTGTCCTCACCCCACGGCGTACCCAGGCCGTCCAGCGTCTTGATCAATGTCGTCAACGCCGAACTCAGCGCCTCCGCCTGCGTCTGGAACACCGGCGCCGACACCTTCAGGTCCGCCGTCTTGATGTCCAGCACCTTGCCGCTGTCACCCATGCGGCAACCCCCTCCCGTCCCCGGCCGATCCTAGGTGACACCAGGTAGGCGGCCAGCGGTGAGTACGGCCACCCCCGCACGGGCAGCCCGGCGGCTGGGTGTTGGGCTGCGTCCGGCGAAGAGGCTGGAACCAGCCGCCCCCGCCTTACGAAGCGTGCACGCGGGCCCGCCGGATGACGAGGAGTTCGCTCGCGGTCACGCCCCAGTAGAGCGCGCCGAGCCAGGGCAGCAACGCGTCGGTGGTCAGGCGGTGCGTGGCGAACAGCGCGGCCACCGCGACGGCCGGCGGGACGAGCGCCGCGACAGGCCCGCGTGCCGACTCGCCGCGTCGCGGGCCTGATCCCGCGCGACGGCAACCGCGCCACAGCGTCGTCACCGTCATCACGAGCAACCCGCCCCACACCAGGATCCCGGCCATGCCATTCTCCTCCCGCGCGCACCCGGCCGGGGCACCCTACCGTTCTCTCAGGCGCGCGGCCTGCGGAACCAGTCGCCCGAGACGCTGCGGGAGAGGTTGACGACCACGGCTACCGACAGGGCCAGCGGTATCAGGCCCGTGCCGGGGCTGCGGCCCAGGGCGGCCAGACCGGAGGCGATCGTCAGCGAGGCGAAGACGATGGCGGTCACCCGGCAGGCCGGACCCGCGCGGTGGAACAGCAACGCGCAGACGAACAGCCCGATCACGGGGAAGCCCCCACCCACGATCGCACCCGCGACGACCGGCCCCGCCAGCGCCCCGCCGATCACCGCACCCAGTATCAGCAGCCCGAACGCCACGTACGCGAGCACCCGCGCCGCCTTCACCGGCCCCGGCATCTCCACGGCCGGCGCGGTCGCCACCGGACCGCCCGGGTAGGGCGGGTAGGGCTGCTGGTACGGGTTCTGCGCGTACGGGTTCTGGCCGTATGCGTTCTCTCCGCACGGCGACGCGCCGCCCGGCCGCTGATAGGCCTGCGGACCCTCCGGCGGAGGGGGAGCGGGCCAACCTTCCTCGTTGGGAGACGAGTTGTAGGGGTTCTGGTACGACATGTCCTCAACCTACCCACTGCCACTGACATCACCGCCCCGCCTTCCAGTCGGCCGTCGGCCGCCCTTCGTGCCGCCCCCAAGCCGCCCTACGCTCGACGCGTCGGACCCGTCGAAAGGGGGCTCGGTGGCGAACGCCCCGCTGGACGGGTTGATCCGTCACGACGACGCCGGACGCATGGTCCCGGTGGACGCAGAGGCGGTCGAGCACGTCGTGCGACGGTTGCTCGACGACGCCTCGGCACCGTGCGCCAGGCTCCGCGAGGCGGGCGTCGGGCTGATCGTGCTCGGGCGGTACGAGCAGGCCCGTACCGTACTTCGGCGGGCGCTCGCGCTCGCGGACGAGCGGCAGGCCGTCGCCGTCCACATCAACCTCGGCGACGCACACCGCTACGACGGCGATCTCGACGGCGCCGAGCGGCACTACCGCGACGCGCTGCGCACCGCACGCGAAGTGCGGCCTGCGGCCGTCCACTTCTGCCTCCAGCACCTCGGCAAGCAACGCGTCGACCAGGGTCGCATCGCTGAGGCCGTCGCACTGCTGCGTGAAGCACTGGCGCTGCGCGAGACCTTGGGTGATCCGGCGCTGGTAATGGCTACGCGTGAGGCACTTCGACTGGCTGTCCGCGGCGGGGGACCGGGGCTCCCCGGGGCTCTGCCATGAGCATCGCCCGCCGGACTACGCGCCGCCGCCCGCCTCCCCGTTAAGTCTCCCTACCCCGCCGGAACTCCTGGCCCCGCCGGAACCCCCCGACTCCCCGCCCGGACTCCTCGCCGCCCCCGCAAGGTCCGCCTCCCCGAAATCCCCCTCCGTCTCGAACGCCGCCCTTCGGGTGGCCCTGCGCAGCGCCTTCAGCAGGGGCTTGCCCAGGAGGAGGGTCAGTGTGGCGGTCAGGGCCGCTCGGGGGAGGTCCCAGCCCAGGGACGTCGTCAGGTCGTACGCCGCGAAGCGGGTCAGGTTGGACGCCAGGGGCGCGCCGGGGACGTAGCTCACGCCTGACGCCATGCCCGCGATGTACGGCCAGCCCTGGAGGTTCATCACGGTGCCGTACAGCAGGGCCGACAGCGCGCCGTAGACCGCGAGCAGCGCCAGCTCCGGCCTGTCGCGCGGCCGTTGCGGCAGCAGCCCCGCGCCCATCGAGACCCAGCCCATGCTGAGCATCTGGAACGGCATCCACGGGCCGACCCCGCCGGTCAGCAGCGCCGAGGCGAACATCGACAGCGCGCCGAGGACGAAGCCGAAGCCCGGGCCGAGCACTCTGCCCGCCAGCACCATCAGGAAGAACATGGGCTCGATGCCCGCCGTCCCGGCGCCCAGCGGCCGCAGCGCCGCACCGGCCGCCGCCAGCACACCCAGCATCGCGATCGCCTTGGCGTCCAGGCCCGTATCGGAGATCGCCGCGACGACCACGGCCAGCAGCAACGGCAGCAACGCGGCGAAGAGCCAGGGCGCGTCCGCGCTGTGCGCCAGGCCCGAGCCCGGCGAGGCCAGCAGCGGCCAGCCGAACGCCACCACCCCGATCGCGGTGATCAGCGCCAGCGCCGCGACGGAGCGCGGGCCGAGCCGCACCGCCCGCGCCCCGCGTGCCCCACGGATCCCGCTCACCCCGGCCATCCCATCGCCCCCGCGACCTGACTCACCGTCAGCCAGTCCTGCGGGCGCAGCACCTTCGACACCTGCGGCGCGAACGCGGGGCTGGAGACGGCCACTTGCGCGGTCGGGCCGTCGGCCACCACCTCGCCGTCGGCCAGGACGACCACCCGGTGGGCGAGTTCGGCCGCCAGCTCCACGTCGTGCGTGGCCAGCACGATCGCGTGGCCCCCGGCCGCGAGCGCGCGCAGGTGGGCGACGAGGCGGGCCTTCGCCGCGTAGTCCAGGCCCCGGGTCGGCTCGTCCAGCAGCAGCAGCGGGGGACGCGCGGTGAGGACGACCGCCAGCGCCAGGGCGAGACGCTGGCCCTCGGACAGGTCGCGCGGGTGCGTGCCGTCCGGCACTGCGGGCAGGAGTTCCTCCACCAGCGCCCGGCAGGTCCCGGCCGCGGCGCCCGCGTCGTCGTCCGCCGCCGCGCACTCACCGGCCACCGTGTCCGCGTACAGCAGGTCGCGCGGCTCCTGCGGCACCAGCCCCACGTGGCGCACCAGTCGGCGCGGCGCCGTGCGGTGCGGCACGACGCCGTCCACGCGCACCGCGCCGGATGCGGGCTGGTGCAGGCCGGTCAACGTGCCCAGCAACGTGGACTTGCCCGCGCCGTTGCGACCCATCAACGCGATCGCCTCGCCCGGCCGCACCGCCAGGTCCACGCCGCGCAACGCCTCGGTCCTGCCGCGCCGCACCGCGAGGCCCGACACCCGTACGACCGGCTCGCCGTCCGCGGCGGGGGCGGCCACCGGAGCGGGCGAGCGTCCCGCCAGTGCCTCCCGCAGCGTCCCGGCCGCCCGTCGCGCGTCACGTACCGACAGCGGCAGCGGCGACCAGCCCGCCATCCGGCCCAGCGCGACGACCGGCGGGAACACCGGCGAGACCGCCATCACCGAGGCGGGGTCGCCCACCACGGGGGGCTCGCCGGGGCCGGGCAGCAGCACCACGCGGTCCGCGTACTGCACGACCCGCTCCAGGCGGTGTTCTGCGAGCAGGACGGTGGTGCCCAGGTCGTGCACGAGGCGTTGCAGTATCGCGAGGACCTCCTCTGCGGCGCCCGGGTCGAGCGCGGAGGTCGGTTCGTCCAGCACCAGCACCTTCGGGTGCACGGTGAGCACCGAGCCGATCGCCACCCGCTGCCGCTGACCGCCCGAGAGCGTCGCCAGCGGGCGGTCGCGCAGCTCGGCCAGGCCCAGCAGGTCGAGGGTCTCCTCGACGCGCCGCCGCATCACGTCCGGCGCGATCCCCAACGACTCCATGCCGTAGGCGAGTTCGTCCTCGACGACGTCGGTCACGAAGTGCGCCAGCGGGTCCTGGCCCACCGTGCCGACCACGTCGGCGAGTTCACGCGGCTTGTGGGTACGGGTGTCGCGCCCGGCGACGGTGACCCGGCCGCCGAGACGGCCGCCGGTGAAGTGCGGCACGAGCCCGCTCACCGCGCCGAGCAACGTGGACTTGCCCACCCCCGAAGGCCCGGCGAGCAGACACAACTCGCCTTCCTCGACGGTGAGTCCGACACCGCTGATCGCCGGGCGGTCGGCGTCGGCGTAGGTGACCGAGACGTTCTCGAAGTGGATCAACTCGCCTCCTGCTCGGGCACGTTCACGCGCGCCCTGTCCTGCGGCACGGGTACGGTCGCGGGGCCGCGTCCGACAGCCCGCGCGGGCAGCGGCGCCACCACCGCGGGCACCAGCCCCAGCAGCAGCGAGACGGCGGGCCACAGCGGCAGCGTCGGCGCGGACAGCGGAACGGCCGGAGGGTCGAGCCCGGCGGGGTCGTAGGACGCCGCCCAGACGGTCAGCGCCGCCACCGCGATCCCGGAACCTGCCACCAGCCAGGCCCGGGTGCCCCAGCGGTCCGGCCGGTACCGGGTGCGCACGCTGCGCCGCCCGCCCAGCCACAGCCCGGCCAGCGCCGCCGCCAGGCCCGCCGCCAGCAGCGGCGCCCCGAAGCCCGCGCCCTGCGCCGCCAGCAGCCCGTACGAGCCGACGCACACGCCCAGCAGCCCGCCCAGCGTCAGCGCGGCGGTCAGCCGTCGCACGCCGCGCGGGACGTCGGCGGTGCGGCCGTAACCGCGCGCGTCCATCGAGGCGGCCAGCGCGACCGAACGCTCCAACGCGCCCTCCAGCACCGGCAGTCCGACCTGCGCCAGCGCCCTGATCCCGGTGTCGGCGCGGCCCCGCATCCGGCGCGCGGCGCGCAGCCTGCCGACGTCGGCGACGAGGTGGGGCGCGAAGGTCATCGCCACGACGACGGCGACCCCCGCCTCGTACAGCGCCCCGGGCAGCGACTTCAGCAGCCGCGCCGGGTTGGCCAGCGCGTTGGCGGCGCCGACGCAGACCAGCAGCGTGGCCAGCTTCAGGCCGTCGTACGCGGCGAACGCCACGCCCTCCGCGGTGACCCGGCCGCCGAGCCGCACGCCCTGCGCCCAGTGCGGCAACGGGATCTCGGGCAGGGTGAACAGCGTGTGGGTGCCCGGGATCGGGGAGCCCAGGACGATCGCGAAGACCACGCGGACGCCCAGCACGAACACGCCGAGCTTGAGGAACGCGCCGTAGGAGCGGGCCCAGGGCGCGTCGGTCCTCCGGGCGGCGACGACGTAGCCCGCGACCGCGACGACGAGCAGGAGCAGCAAGGGATCGGTGGTGCGCGACGCCGCGGTGGCCAGGCCCAGCGCCCACACCCACCAGGCGCCCGCGTGCAGCGCGTTGGACCGGCCGGCCCGCGCCGGGGCCGCCGACGAGCAGGCGCGCGTCATCGCTCGTGACGACCGGGCGCGGGTCATCGCTCGCGCCGCCTGCGCACCTGCCAGGCCGCGCCCGCGCCGAGCACCAGCACGACCGCGCCCCCGGCGAGCACGCCCAGCGACGGGCCGGGGTCCGAACCGCCGCCGCCGGGACCGCCGTTCGCGCCCGCCGAGCCGGACGCGGCCGGGGCGGGGGAGGAGCCGGTGGCGCCGCCCGAGGAGACCTGCTCACCGCAGCCGGTGGCCGGGTAGCCGGTGATCGCGCAGACCAGCCCGCTCGCGTCGTACCGCAGCGGCTTGGCCACCGCCGCCAGCGCGTCGGCCGCGGTGGCGTCCTCGGGCACGCGGGCGCAGGAGGCGCGCCCGGCCGGCGGGGTCTCGCCGTCCGGGGCGTCCCGCGACGTGCCGAAGTCCAGCACCAGCGCGACCCGCTTGGTGCCCGGCCGCGGCGGCGTGCCCGCGCAGATCGTCGCGAACGCCGCCGCCCCGCGCGGCTTGACCGCGTCGGCGGAGTCCGCGCTCACCGCGAACCGCCAGCCCTCCACCGAGCCGTCCGCCGGGTCGGTCATCGCCGGGCCGGTCCGGGCGAACGTCCAGGCGGAGCCGGTGCGTTCCCAGAACGACCAGTAGCGGTATCCGACCGCCCGCGCCGGGCTCGCGGCGACCAGCGAGGCGGCCGTCGCGCAGAGGGCGAGCAGGAGCAGCGGCAGCAGCCAGGACCGTACGAGGTGCCGAGCCCCCGCGGCCGGCGTCCGCGGCGCGGCCCGCACCCTCAGCCCCGCTTCCTGCGCAGGCTGAGCGCGAAGCCGATGCCGACGCCCGCGACCAGGCCGACGCCGACGACCCACCAGACGCTCTCGCCGCCGCCCTTGCCGGTGCTGTTGTCACTGCTCGCGGACGGTGCGGGCGCGGCGCTGCCCCGCGGCCCGGTGCCGGCCAGCTGCCGCACCAGGTCGGTGCCGCCGAAGTCGTGCGGGTTGGCGCCGACCGCAGCCGAGGCCAGGACCAGCTGGCCGAGCGCGGCCGGGTTGTCCTTGGCCCACCCGGAGGCGTTGGCCACCAGCCAGTCGTACGGCTTCCTCGCCGCCGCGAGGTGGCCGTCACAGGCGAGCGCGAGCACCGCGTCCGCGGTCGTCGAGTAGTCCGGCGTCCTGGTGGTGGAGCCGGGCTGCGCGGTCGTCAGGTGCTGCCCGCCCGCGTCCAGCACGCCGGCCAGGTAGGCGGACCCGGCCTGCGCTGAGGCGTTCGCGTCGCCCGGCTTCGCCGAGGAGCCGGACGGGCAGGCCGGGGCCTTCGGCGCGCTGTCGGCCGCGGGCGCGGCGATCAGGTAGCCGGAGCCGTGCGCGCCGATGACGCCGTCGGTGGTCGCCTTGTCGTTGGCGGTGAGCTTCCCGCCCTTGGGGTCCGGCTGGTACGCGAACGCGCCGCGCTGCGCCTGCGGGGCGTCGCAGCCGAGCTGGAGCCCGCGCAGGGCGTCCATCCCGTTCCTGCCGTCCTTGGTGATCTGAGCGGGCTGCTGCCCGGCGGCGGTCAGCGCGCCCTCGACGACGGCCGTGGAGTCGGCGTCGGTGGCCGCGCCCTGCTGGTAGCCCCAGCCGCCGTCGCTGTCCTGCATCCCCTTCAGCCAGGTCACCGCCTTCGCCACGGCCGCCTGGTGCCCGCCGAGCGCGGCCAGCGCCTGCACGGCCAGGCCGGTGGAGTTGGTGTCCTCGTTCTTCGCCGCGCACGGCTGCGCGGTGTCCGCGCGGTACGCGGTGAAGCCGCCGTCCGCGCACTGCTGGCCGGTCAGCCAGTCCACCGCCGCCGCGGGCGGTGCCGTCTTCACCGCGTCAAGCGCCAGCAGCGCGGTGGCCTGCCGCCACACCCCGTCGTACGTGGGGTCACTCGCCCCGTACAGCCCCGCGGGCAGCTTCGGCGGCGCGGACGGCGACGGGGAGGCCGCGGAGGCGACCGGGACCACCGCGGCGCCGAGCGCGGCGGCGGCGACCAGGGCGCCCAGGGATCGGGTCACGGCGAGGCGGAGGGCCATGGCGTGTTCGGTGCCTTTCGGGAGACGTGACGAGCGACCTCGCGAACGCGGAGCGCGGCACGGCGCGCCGCCGCGTGCCCCCGCGGCGGGCGGGGGCACGGCACCGGGCTCCGGCTCCGCGTTTCCTCGACGGTGCCGGTGGCGGCGCTCGCGCGTCGTCACCGGGAGCCTCACGCGTGCGGACGGGCACTCCGGCTGGGCGTCCGTCCCGGGTCGGGCGGACGCGTCACGGTTGCGGGTCAGCGCCGGAATCCCACCGGCTTTCCCCGGGCGCACACGATCGTTTTGTCGACTGTTCGGTCGCCCTCACTTTACGTGCTGCCGTTCGCGCCCCGGATCGGCGGTGGGTGCCGTCAGGTCGATCAGGCGGCACGCGGTCGCGATGTCGGCGCGGACCTGGGTGATCGACGCGCGGCCCGACAGCCAGGTGACCAGCGCCGAGTGCCAGGTGTGCTCGACGACGCGTACCGCGGACAGCTGCTCGGCGGTCGGCGGGCCCGGCAGCCGCATCGCGTCCAGGATGATCGCCGTGGTCAGCCGGGAGACGGCGGCCACCTCTTCGCCGACCGAGCGGTCGGCGAAGATCACCGCGCGCACCATGGCGTCCGCGAGGTCCGGCTCGCGCTGCAACGCGCGAAAGGCCCGCATCAGCGTCTCGGCGACCCGTTCCGAGGGCTCCGGCGCGCTCGGCGGGCGCTTGCGCAGCGTCTCGTGCAACTGCTGGAGCTGGTCCTGCATGGTGGCGACCAGCAGATGGATCTTGGACGGGAAGTACCGGTAGAGCGTGCCGAGCGCGACCTGCGAGGTCTCGGCCACCTCCCGCATCTGCACGGCGTCGAACCCGCCGCGCCCGGCCAGCCGGGCACTGGCGTGCAGGATGCGCCGGCGCCGGGCCTCCTGACGCTCGGTCAGGGGCGCGGAGGCCGGTCGGGATTCTGTGGCCATGTGCCCCGTTCCGTTGGCTCGTCCGTGCGTGTTCCGCGGCTCGTGCGCGGCGTGCGCCCGCGCTCGCGGCGCGCCGGGCGTGTGCGCATGATGGCAGCACGCCGAGCCGTGGCGCGAATCACCTGATCCGCCTCTGGCGGCCCGGTTCCCGGCCGGTAGATTCGAGGTCCGTCGAACCCCCGGGTCTGAAACTTGTTCTAGATTAGCGCCGCCGGTTACGCTCCGGCTGATCGCAGTGAGAAGGGGGCCGTGAGTGCCAGCTGAGGCCGCTGAGGCAGTCGGGCGCAGGCCGCCGGTGCCCCAGGTGAACGGGGTCCGGGACGGCGACGGCGACCGGCCGCTGCGGATCGCGCTGCTGAGCTACAAGGGCAACCCCTTCTGCGGCGGACAGGGCGTCTACGTGCGCCACCTCTCCCGCGAACTCGCCCGGCTCGGCCACAGCGTCGAGGTCATCGGCGCCCAGCCGTACCCGGTGCTCGACGAAGTGCCCGGGGTGGCCCTCACCGAACTGCCCAGCCTCGACCTGTACCGCCAGCCGGACCCGTTCCGCACCCCGCGGCGCGAGGAGTTCCGCGACTGGATCGACGCGCTGGAGGTCGCCACGATGTGGACCGGCGGCTTCCCCGAGCCGCTGACCTTCTCGCTGCGCGCCCGCCGCCATCTGGCCGCCCGGCGCGGCGAGTTCGACGTGGTGCACGACAACCAGACGCTCGGCTACGGGCTGCTGGGCCTGGAGCGGGCGGGTCTGCCGCTGGTCACCACCATCCACCACCCGATCACCGTCGACCGCCGCCTGGACCTGGCCGCCGCGACCGGCGTCAAGCGGCGGCTGTCGGTGCGCCGCTGGTACGGCTTCGTGCAGATGCAGAAGCGGGTGGCGCGCAGGCTGCCGTCGGTGCTGACCGTCTCCGGCTCCTCACGCCGCGAGATCGTCGCCGACCTCGGGGTGCGCCCCGAGCGGGTGCACGTCGTGCCGATCGGCGCCGACACCCGCCTGTTCTCGCCCGACCCCTCGGTGCCCGAGGTGCCCGGGCGCATCGTCACCACCTCCAGCGCCGACGTCCCGCTCAAGGGCCTGGTCCACCTCGTCGAGGCGCTGGCGAAGGTCCGCGGCGAGCACCCCGGCGCCCACCTCGTCGTCGTCGGCAAGCGCCCGGACAAGGGCCCGGTCGCCGACGCGATCGCACGGCACGGACTCACCCGTGCGGTGGAGTTCGTCAAGGGGATCAGCGACACCGAGCTGGTCGACCTGGTGCGCAGCGCCCAGATCTCCTGCGTGCCGTCGCTCTACGAGGGCTTCTCGCTGCCCGCCGCCGAGGCGATGGCCACCGGCACGCCGCTGGTCGCCACCACCGGCGGCGCCATCCCCGAGGTCGCGGGGCCGGACGGGCAGACCTGCCTGGCCGTGCCGCCGGGGGACCCGGACGCGCTCGCCGTGGCGCTCAACCGCCTGCTGGGGGACGCCGGGCTGCGCTTGCGGCTCGGCGCGGCGGGCCGCACCCGGGTCCTGACACGCTTCACCTGGGAGGAGGCCGCGCGCGGCACGGTGCGGCGCTACCGCGAGGCCGTCACCGCCGCAGGACGGCGACCCAGGACCACCCCCAGCACCTCCAACTGAAAGCAGAGTCCACGTGCTGACCGTCGACTTCTCCCGCTTCCCGCTCGCCCCCGGCGACCGGGTGCTCGACCTCGGCTGCGGCGCGGGCCGCCACGCCTTCGAGTGCTACCGGCGCGGCGCCAACGTGGTGGCCCTCGACCGCAACGGCGAGGAGATCCGCGAGGTCGCCAAGTGGTTCGCCGCCATGAAGGAGGCGGGGGAGGCACCGGCGGGCGCCTCCGCCGTCGCGATGGAGGGCGACGCGCTGCGGCTGCCGTTCCCCGACGCCAGCTTCGACGTCGTGATCATCTCCGAGGTCATGGAGCACATCCCGGACGACAAGGGCGTGCTCGCCGAGATGGTGCGGGTGCTGCGGCCGGGCGGCCGGATAGCGGTCACCGTGCCGCGCTGGCTGCCGGAGAAGATCTGCTGGGCGCTGTCCGACGCCTACCACGAGGTCGAGGGCGGCCACATCCGCATCTACCGCGGCGACCAACTGCTGGAGCGGATGCGTGAGGCCGGTCTCGAACCGTACGGCACCCACCACGCGCACGGCCTGCACTCCCCGTACTGGTGGATCAAGTGCGCGGTCGGCGTGGACAACGACCAGGCGCTGCCGGTGAAGGCGTACCACAAGCTGCTGGTCTGGGACATCATGAAGAAGCCGCTGGCCACCCGGCTCGCCGAGCAGGCGCTCAACCCGCTGATCGGCAAGAGCTTCGTCGCGTACGCCACCAAGCCGCACCTGCCGGCCGGGGCCGCCCTGTGACCTCTCCCGGGCGCACCGAGCACCTGGTCCTGCCCGGGGTGCTCACCGCGGGGCAGGCCGCCCGGACGGTCGCCGGGATCGCCTGCGTGCAGCGGCCGGACGGCGCCATACCGTGGTTCGACGGCGGCCACCTCGACCCGTGGGACCACGTCGAGGCGGCGATGGCGCTGGACGCGGCGGGCGAGCACGCGCGCGCGGCGGCGGCGTACGCGTGGCTGGCCCGGGTCCAGAACGCGGACGGCTCCTGGTACGCGGCGTACGACTACTCCGGCGGCGCGGAAGGATCGCCCAAGGACCGCGGGCGGGAGGCCAACTTCTGCGCCTACGTGGCGGTCGGCGTCTGGCACCACTACCTGTCCACCGGCGACGACGCCTTCCTGGACGTGATGTGGCCGCACCTGTTCGCCGCGGTCGAGTTCGTGCTCGCGCTGCAACTGCCCGGCGGCGAGATCGCCTGGAAACGCGACGACGACGGGAGCTTCCCGCGCGAGGCGCTGCTGACCGGCTGCTCGTCGGTCTACCACGCGCTGCGCTGCGCGCTCGCCGTCGCAGAGGCACGCGAGGACCCGCAGCCCGACTGGGAACTGGCCACCGGCAGGCTGCGGCACGCGATCGTCCACCACCCGGAGCGGTTCCTGGCCAAGCCGCACTCGATGGACTGGTACTACCCGGTGCTGGGCACGGCGCTGCGCGGCGACGCCGCTCGCGCCCGCGTCCAGGAGGGCTGGGACCGCTTCGTCGTCCCCGGCCTCGGGGTGCGCTGCGTGGAGCCCAACCCGTGGGTGACCGGGGCGGAGAGCGCCGAACTCGCCCTCGCGCTGTGGGCGATCGGCGAGTCGGACCGCGCGGTGCGCCTGCTCACCGACATCCAGCACCTGCGTGCCGAGGACGGCATGTACTGGACCGGGTACGTCTTCGAGGACGACGCGGTCTGGCCCGAGGAGCGCACCACCTGGACGGCGGGCGCGCTGCTGCTGGCGGTCGCCGCGCTCGGCGGGGACGAGGCGACGACGGCGGTCTTCGGCGGCGACCGGCTGCCGCTGGGGCTCGACGACCCGGCGGAGAGCTGCTGTTGAGGGGCTGACCCCGCGGAACGCGCCGTGCGTCCTCCGGATGGGGGCGCTCCGGTGGCGGGGCGGTGGCGGCGCCGTGACGCTCGCAGGGATGCCCGCCCCCGCCCACGGAGGACCCATGTCCACTCGCCCGTCCGGCCCGCCGCTCAGCCCGTCAGGTCCGCCGTCCCGCACGACGAGGCGGCCCCCGCGTCCCGCCTCGGGGACGCGCGCCCGCGGGCTGGTCGCGTTGCTGCTGGCCGCTGTGCTGATGACGCTGACCGCGTGCGGCGGCGGCCACAGGGCGGCGGCCGGTGCGAGTGCCACGGCCGCGGCGAGCCCCCCGGCGGCGGCGCCCGCGACGGGTGCGGCGGCCGACTCCTCCACCTCGCCGGTGAAGCTGGCGAAGACGAAGTTCGTGCTCAACTCCTCGCTCGCCGCGGGGGCGACGTACCAGTGGATCTACAAGCCGTACAAGGCGGGCACGTTCAAGAAGGGCGCCAAGGGCCGTACCTTCGCGCTGGTCAAGGCGGGCCTGGCCGGAGCGTTCACCTACAACCGGCTCAAGGCCGCGCTGCACGACGCGCAGGGCGACAAGACGCTCGCCAAGCTGGTCGCGCCGCTGACCAGGAGTGTCGACTCGCTCAAGGCGCTGCCGTCCAAGCTGAAGAAGGGCGAGTCGCCGGACAGCACGGTCAAGTCCTTCCAGGACACCATCAACGACGTGAAGTCCACGGCCAAGAAGGACGGCGACAACGTCACCGACAAGGTCCCCTCGCTCAGCCAGCTCAAGAGCGGAAGCTGACCAACGCGGCCCGCTCATGCGGGAGTTGACGAAGGCGGCCCCCTCCGCCGGTGCGGAGGGGGCCGTCGTGCGGCGAGCAGGCGGGCGGTCAGCCGCGCTGGATGCCCGTGGTGTCCTGAAGGACGCCGCGGCGCCCGTCCTGGGTCTGCGCCACCAGCGCGGAACCGCGCTGGTCGACCGCCAGGTACCAGGTGCCGGGGGTCAGTTCGGCCAGCGGGGTCGGTGAGCCGTCCTCCGGGTACAGCGGCCGGGCCACCGGCACCGCGAACCAGAACGGCGCGAAGTCCTGCGCGTGCGCGGCCTGCTGAGGCTGCGCGGCGGCCGCCTGATGACCCTGCGCCGCGGCCGGGGCGGGCTGCACGCCCCCGATCGGGGCCCCCGGCTGCTGCGGCTGGGCACCGTAGCCGTGCGGCTGGCCCGGGTAGCCGTAACCGCCGCCGGGCTGGCCGGGGCCGGGGGCGAAGGGCTGCTGGCCGGGGAAGGCCTGCTGCGGCTTCGGGGCGCCCAGCAGCGCCGCCTTCAGCGCGGGCACCCGCGGCGTGGCGATGGCCGCCGCCGCCAGCACCAGGGTCGCCACCAGACCGAGGATCGCACCGGCGCCGGGGCTGAGCTGCGAGCCGCCGCCCATGAGCGACCACAGCGCGCTCCACGCCGCGAACACCGCGAGCGCGGTGCCCCACTGGTCCAGGGTGAGCCCGGCGACCCTGCGGTTCTGCGGCAGCAGGCGCGCCGCCACGATCAGCACGGCGGCGATCAGGCCGGCGAGGAACACCGAGGGCAGCACGGGGAAGATCTCGGACTTCCAGCCGGACGGCATCTGGACCTGGCCGCACAGGTTGCCGCAGTCGCTGACGCTGTAGAAGTCGAGGAACGACGCGATCAGCAGCAGCACGGCTGCACCGATCACCGCGCCGTCTCCTCGGGTGAGGGAGCGGATGTTCACGTGGAGTGTCCTTCGTCAGTCTCGGTGGTCGTCGCTGGCGCCGGTACGCACGGGGCGCTCCCGGTCCCGGCAGGGGGCGAGCGCGGGGGGTGGGGGACCCATCGTACGGGTGTGACCTGGTGCCGGTCAGCCGGGTTGGGCGGGCGTCCCCAGGCGTCCCGAGCCTCCGGAACCCTCCAGGTATGCGGCGATCCCGTCCGCGATGCCCCGTGCCGCCCGCTGCCGCCAGGAGGCGTCGGTCAGCCGCGCGGCGTCCTGCGGATCGCGCATGTTGCCGCACTCGATGAAGACCTTCGGCACGGTCGACAGGTCGAGCCCGCCGAGGTCGCCGCGCACGTCCAACGCGGTGCCGTGGCCCACGTAGTTGGAGAACGGCTCGCCGGTGTCGGCGGCGAATCGATTCCGCAGGTCGATGCCGAGGGTCCGGGACGGCGCCACGATCGGCCGGGTGTCCGCGATCCCCGCGTGCACCGCGGCGGGCAGGATCACGTGGAAGCCGCGATCGCCGACGGCCGCGCCGTCCGCGTGGATCGAGACGGCGGCGTCGGCGTGCGCCGCGTTGCCGATCCGGGCCCGCTCGTCCACGCACGGGCCCCACGCCCGGTTCCCGTCCTGGGTGAACGTCACCTTCGCGCCCAGCGCCGTCAGCAGCGTCCGGGCCCGGCGTGCGACGTCGAGCGTGAAGTCCGCCTCCGGGTAGCCGGCGTCGGTGGCGGTGCCGGTGGTGTCGCAGGCCTTGCGGCTGCCGCCGATGTCGACCAGCCGGTCGATCTCGGCCGTGTGGTACTGGTTGCCGGTGTTGTGGCCGGGGTCGATCACCACGACCTTGCCCGCCAGGGGCTTGCCGGGCGAGGCGCCGGAGTCGTGGACGGTGGGGGAGACGCGCGGCGCCGGCGAGGTGGGGGGAGCCGGCGGACGCTGCGCCGAGCACGCCGTCACGAGGGCGGCGAGCCCGAGCGCGACGGCCGTGCCGCGCCGTGTGGGGCTGGACATGGGCGTAGACCTTAGACGCCTTCCGCGACCCGGCGCAGCACGCGCAGGGACCGCGTGACCGACGTCTCGGTGAACGCGCCCGACTCCAGCGCCCTGCGGTAGATCCGGAACGGGGCCTGCCCGCCGTCCGCCGGGTCGGGGAAGACGTCGTGCACGACCAGCAGGCCGCCGGGTGCCACGTGCGGCGCCCAGCCCTCGTAGTCGGCCGTGGCGTGCTCGTCGGTGTGCCCGCCGTCGACGAAGACCAGGCCCAGCGGGTGGCCCCACAGCGCGGCGGCCCTCGGGGAGCGCCCGACCAGGGCCACCACGTGGTCCTCCAGGCCCGCGGCGAACAGCGTCCTGCGGAACGTCGGCAGGGTGTCCATGCGCACGGTCCGCGCGCCGTCCCCTCCGGTCTCCGTCAGCTCGGGGTCGACCAGCTCCGCGTCGTGGTACTCCCAGCCCGGCTGCTGCTCCTCGCTGCCGCGGTGGTGGTCGACGGTGACGGCGGTCACGCCCGCGTCGCGCGCGGCGGCGGCCAGCAGGATCGTGGAGCGCCCGCAGTACGTGCCGACCTCCAGCAGCGGCAGCCCCAGCGCGGCGGCCTCGACGGCGGCGGCGTACAGGGCCAGGCCCTCGTCGACGGGCATGAAGCCCTTGGCCTTCTCGAACGCGGCGAGGACCTCGGGGTGCGGTGCGGGGTTGCTCATGCCCACATCGTGCCGCAGGCGGCGCGCGGGACGACGCCCGGGTGCGGGCCGCCGCGGTCCGCGGGCACCGGCTGCCCGCGGGCACCGGCTGCCCGCGGGCTCCGGGCTGCGGGCAGCGGCCTGGGACCTGCGGTCTGCGGCCCGCGGCGGAACTCCCCGTACTGCGGCGGACCCCGGAGCAGGGGCGCTGTACGCCGCCGGACCTACGACGTAAATCCGATGCGCGTTCCAGCGGCGCGCGACAGCATGGCGAGCATGCCCGACCTCACCGCGCAGCTGAACACCTCCGGCACGGACCGGCGGCCCGCGCCGCCCGCCTGGGCGGTGCTGCTCGCCGCCTGCGCCGGGCAGTTCCTCGTCGTGCTCGACGTGTCCGTGGTCAACGTGGCGCTGCCGTCGATCCGCGGCGACCTCGGGCTGAGCGCGACCGGCCTGCAATGGGTGGTCAACGCCTACGCGTTGACGTTCGCGGGCTTCCTGCTGCTGGGCGGCCGGGCCGCCGACCTGTTCGGGCGCAAGCGGGTCTTCCTGCTGGGGCTCGCCCTGTTCACCCTCGCCAGCCTCGCCGGCGGGCTGTCCCAGCAGCCGTGGCAACTGGTCGTGGCGCGGGCGGTGCAGGGCCTGGGCGCCGCCGTGCTGTCGCCCGCCACGCTGACCATCCTCACCACCAACTTCCCCGAGGGATCGGCCCGTACCCGAGCGATAGGCACCTGGACCGCGGTCGGCGCGGGCGGCGGCGCGGCCGGTGGCATGGTCGGCGGCATCCTCACCGACTACCTGTCGTGGCGCTGGGTGCTGCTGGTCAACGTGCCCGTGGGCGCCCTCGTCCTGGTGGTGGCCGCGCTGCGGCTGGCCGAGTCCCGCGCGCAGGGGCCGCGGCGCAGGCTGGACGTGCCCGGTGCGCTGCTGGTGACCTCGGGCGTGGCCGCGCTCGCCTACGGCATCGTCAACTCCGGTCAGTACGGCTGGGGTTCGGGCCGGGCGCTGGTGCCGCTGCTGGGCGGGGCGGCGCTGCTGGCCGGCTTCGGTGTCGTACAGGCGCGGACCCGGGAGCCGTTGATGCCACTGGGGCTGCTGCGGGTCAGGTCGGTGTCCGCGGGCAACGCGATCATGCTGGTGGGCGGTTCCGCGATGTTCTCGATGTGGTACTTCATGTCGCTCTACATGCAGAACGTGCTGCGCTACTCGCCGTTGCGCGCCGGGTTCGCCTTCCTGCCGTTCACGGTGTCGATCATCCTCGGCTCCAAGCTCGCGCCCCGGCTGATGGCCCGGGTCGACGCGCGGCTGCTGTGCGTGGTGGGCGCGCTGGCGCAGGCGGCCGGTTTCGCCTGGGAGAGCCGGATGACCGCGCACGGCACCTTCACCGGGACGATCCTGGGTCCCGCGGTGCTGATGTCGCTGGGCACCGGGCTTTCGATGACACCGCTCGCCACGGCGGCCACCTCCGGGGTCGCGCCGACGGAGGCGGGACTGGTCTCGGGCCTGGTCAACACCTCGCGGCAGATGGGCGGCGCGCTGGGCCTGACCATCCTGGCCACCGTCGCCGCCGACCGCACCGGCACGGCGACCTCGGCCGCCGCGCTGGCCGCCGGATACGGCAGGGTCTTCCTCGTCGCCACCGGCTTCCTGCTGGTCGCCGCGGTGCTGATGGCGGTGGCGCTGCCTCGGCCCGCGACGCGCGCGGTGAAGGCGGGCTGAGGGGCGATCGCGGGCGCCGGGCGCCCCCAGGGATCGAGGGGGCCCGGCGCGGTGAGCCCACCGGCTCCTGAGGAGGCCAGGCGCGGTGATCACTCCGGCTCCTGAGGGGGCCAGGCGCGGTGATCACTCCGGCTGCGGATCGTCCCGCACGGGTTCACAATCAAACGCATGAGCAGCGGTACCCCCTCCGCCGCGAGTCCCCCGGCCGAGCGATCGGACGTGGTGGTCTCCGGCGGGCCGATGCGTCCGGGCCGCCAGACCCTCGTTCTTGCGGCCATGCTCTTCACGGTCTCGATGACGTTCATCGACCAGACCATCGTCGCGATCGCGGCACCCAACATCATCAGCGAGCTGAACCTGACCGCGTCCGGCATGCAGTGGGTGGTCAACGCCTACCTGCTCTCGCTGGCCGCGTTCTTCGCGTTCGGCGGACGGCTCGCCGACCTGCTGGGGCCACGCCGGGTGGCGCTGGGCGGCACGATCGTCTTCGTGGTCGCCTCGGCGCTGTGCGGTGCGGTGCCCAAGGGGTCGGGCGCCCTGGCCTGGCTCGTCACCTGCCGCGCCATCCAGGGCTTCGGCGCCGCGCTGCTGTTCCCGGCCGCGCTCGCCGTGGTCGTCGCGGTCTTCCCCGTCGAGCGCAGGGGCCGCGCGCTGGCGCTGTTCTTCGGCATCTCCGGCGCGCTGACCTCGCTCGGCCCGATCCTCGGCGGCTGGCTGACCACGTGGACGTGGCGGGCGATCTTCTGGGTCAACGTGCCCGTCGCCGTCATCGCCGTCACCCTCACGCTGATGGCCAGGCTGCGCGACCGGCCGCGCCACGAGGCGATGGACTGGCGGGGCGCCGCGCTGGTCGCCGTCGGCATGGGCGGTGCGGTGCTCGGACTCCAGCAGTCGACGACCTGGGGCTGGGGCGACTGGAAGACGTGGGTGTGCATCGTGGGTGGTCTCGCCGTCCTGGCGGTCTTCTGCCGGGTCGAACTGGCCACCGCCCACCCGCTGATCAAACTGCGGGTCTTCCGCGACCGGGCGTTCGCCATCGACAACGGCGTGCTGTTCTTCGCCATGATGGCGTTCGTCCCGCTGTTCTTCTTCGCCTCCGTCTACGGGCAGGTCTGCCTGAGCATGTCGCCCAGTGAGGCGGGCTCCTACCTGTTCATCTTCTTCGCCGGGTTCGCGGTCGCCTCGCAGATCGGCGGGCGCATCCTGGACCGCAACGGCGCGCGGCCCGCGATGCTGCTGGGCACGGCGCTCGGCGCGGTGGGATTCGCGTTGTGGGCGGCCAAGCTGACCGACCTTTCGCTCAGCGGGCAGTGGTGGTTCGTGGTGATGGCGGGCGCGGGCATCGGCTTCCTGCTCGCCCCCGCCTCGACCGACGCGGTCAACCGTGCCATCGACGCCAGTTACGGCGAGGTCACCGGCATCACGCAGACCGTCCGCAACTTCTCCGCCGCGATCGGTCTCGCCGTGTTCAGCACCGTGCTGAGCCACGTCACGACCGACCGCATCGTCTCCTCGTTCCAGGCCCGCGGCGTCCCACCGTCCGTCTCGCACAACGTCGCCCACCAGATCAGCCAGTCCATCTCCGGCCGTGGCAACGCGAGCGCGCCCACCGGCAACGGCCCGGCGGCGACGCTCGCGCGCGGCGCGATGGCGACCGTGCGCGACGACTTCGCCCAGGGCAACCAGGCGGTCTTCTACGGCATGGCGGCGGCGCTCGCGGTCGCGTTCCTCGTCGCGCTGTGGCACCCGGGGACGCGGGTCACGCAGGGGGAGCGGGCTGTGGTGCCTCCGGGGGCAATGCCGCCGACACAGGCGGGAGTTGACCGCCCGCCAAGTTGACTGAGCCTCACAACCAGCCGTTGGTACGGGCGGTGCGGGCGGCCTCGGTGCGGTTGCGGGTGCTGGTCTTGCCGATGGCGGACGACAGGTAGTTGCGCACGGTGGACTCCGACAGGTGCAGCTTGGCCGCGATGTCGGCGACCGTGGCACCGTCCGCGGAGGCGGTCAGCACGTCGCGTTCGCGCACGGTCAGCGGGTTGGGCCCCGCGCTCAACGCGGCGGCGGCCAGCGCCGGATCGATGACCCGTTCGCCCGCCAGCACCCTCCGGATCGCGGCGGCCAGTTCCTCGACGGGTCCGTCCTTGACCAGGAACCCCGACGCGCCCGCCTCCATCGCCCGCCGCAGGTAGCCGGGCCGCCCGAAGGTGGTGAGTATCAGCACCCGGCACTCCGGCAGGGCGGTGCGCAGCTCCGCGGCGGCGTCCAGCCCGCTGCGGCCGGGGAGTTCGATGTCGAGCAGCGCGACGTCGGGTCGCGCACCGAGGGCGGTCGGCACGATGGCCTCGCCGTCCGGGACCTGGGCGACGACCTCCATGTCGTCCTCCAGTCCCAGCAGCAGCGCGAGGGCGCCCCGCATCATGCCCTGGTCCTCGGCGAGCAGGACCTTCACGCGGCCGCTGGCGGCGGACTCGCCGGAAGCGTCAGTCATGCGGGCAGCTTAAGGGGTGCGCCGTGCCCCGGGGCGGGCCGTCACGGCGCCGAACCCGCGACCGGCGGCCGGGTGTCCGCGCGGTCGGCGAGGGCGCGGACCTCGTCGGCGTAGGAGGCCCAGGAGTCGCGGGCCAGGAAGTGGCCGACGCCGGGCATGGTGCGCAGGCGGGCGCCCGGGACGGCGGCGGCGATGTCGTACGCGGCACGGACGCGCAGGAGCGGGTCGCCCTCGCCGTGCAGGACGAGCGTCGGCGCGGTGATCCCGGCGAGCGTGCCCCCGTGCCACGTGGCGCCGATCTGGCGGCTCTGCGCCTTGGCGTCGCGGAAGCTGGTCACGCCTTGCGCCGCCTCCTTGTCCACGAACTCCCGCACGTCGTCCTCGCCGAGCCGTTGCCCGGGCGCGGCCAGCAGCTGGGCGACGCGGGCGGCCAGGGCGAGGTTGCCCTCGGGGGTCTCCGGGTGGTGCAGCGCCGCGAAGCGGGCCACGCACTTCAGGCGCAGATAGCGAAGGACGCTCGGGCCCTTGGTGTCGCTGGGGACGGCCGAGGACGTCGTGACGCTGCGGACGCGGCGCGGGTGGCGGATGGCGAGGCGCTGGGCGACCAGACCGCCCATGGAGTGGCCGAAGACGTGGGCGTCCTGCCAGCCCAGCGCGTCGAGGACGGCGACCGCGTCGTCGGTCAGGTCCTCGGCGCTGTACGCCGGGGGCTTCGCGGCGGAGCAGGGCCGCCAGGGGCGGACCGACGCGGCGGTCGGGCAGACGGCTGGACTCACCGGCGTCGCGCTGGTCGTAGGCGACGACGTGGAAGCCGCGGCTGACGAGCGCGGCCACCAGCCCGTCGGCGAACCAGAAGCGCGACGTACCGAGCCCCATGACCAGCAGGAGCGGGATGCCGCCGGCTCCGCCGAGTTCCTCGAAGGCGATCCGGGTCCCTCCGTTGTGCGCGAACTGTGTCGTCACAGCGCCCTCCCCTGCTTGGCGGTTCGTGTTCGCGAACGATGTATGCGAACACCGTATGCGAAGGGATAGGGTGACGGCAACGTGGAGGCGGCGGAAGGCGTCGAAAGGCGGCGGAAGCGTCGGAGGCGGCGAAGAGGCCGGAGGCGGCCGGGGCTCCCGGACTCCTGGGCTCCCGGGCCTTCCGGGCCTTCCGGGCCTTCCGGGGGCTTCCGAGGTGCGGGAGGTGGCGTGGCGGTGGTACGAGAGCAGGACCTGGTGATCTGGCTGCGGCCGGAGCAGGCGCGGGTCGGACGCCCGGCCGAACGCAGCCGCGCCGAGATCACGGCGGCCGCGGTCGAACTGGCCGACCGCGAGGGCCTGGAGGCCGTTTCCATGCGCCGGGTGGCCGCGGCCCTGGGCACCGGAGCCGCGTCCCTCTACCGGTACGTGGCCACCCGCGACGACCTGCTCGACCTGATGACGGACAGCACGGCGGGCGAGTACGACCTGCCGGCGCCGAGCGGGGACTGGCAGGCCGACCTGCTGCGGATCGCCGAGCAGGCACGCAGCATCATGCGCCGCCACCCGTGGCTGCCGGGCCTGGTCATCACCCGCCCCACCCTCGGGCCGAACGGCGCGGACCTGCTGGAGCACGTGCTCGACGTCCTGGCGGACCATCCGGCGCAACCCGCCCGAAAGCTGGAGGCGTTCGCGGTCCTGAACGCGCTCACGGCGATGTTCGTCCAGAACGAGGCGGCGGCGGGCGCCCCGGCGGCGCAGCGGCAGGCGGCGTACCTGCGCCACGTGGCGCAGGAGGGCAACCACCCGAGGCTGGCCGCCCTCTTCACGACGCCTCCCGCGGCGGACCCGCCCGCCGACCGCTTGCCTGCGGTGCTCATCAGGGCGTTGGCGGGTGTGCTGGGCTGAGGGTCCCTATCGCTGCGCGATGCCCCGGTGGCGCAGCCAGGCCCGTGCGGCGTCCGTCATGACGGAGAGCCAGGCTGCGCCGGGACTCCGTAGCGAGTGCGTTCGGTACATCCGAAAGCAGGCCGTGGCGAAGGCGTCCAGCGCCCGTGGTTGCGCTGTGCGCCAGGCCGGGCAGTGCGCGGCCCAGGATTCGGCCGATGCGGCGGTGTGCCCGGCGGCGAGGAGTTGCAGGACGAGGCAAGCGGGGTCGATGAAGGCGGCACCCCGGCTCGGCCAGGCCCAGTCCACGATCCAGGTGGAGCCGGGTCCGAGGAGGATGTTGTCCGGGTTGAGGTCGGTGTGCAGCAGGGTGTCGCCACGGAAGAGGGTCGCCGCTGCCGACGGGTCGTCGGCGAAGCGGTCCCAGCGGGTTTCGTGCCAGTCGCGGGCGAACGAGGGGAGGCGGATACCACCGACGCGCGCAACGCCGGCGACGACGTGCCCGAGATCCGCCGAGCCGGGTTCGATCCTCGACCGGCTGGCCCAGGAGGCCGGAAGCCACCTGCGGTGCGACAAGTACACGGTGAACAAGTGGACCGGGGGAACCACGCCCCGCGAGGCCATCAGACCCCTGGTGGTGGAGGCGCTGGCCCGCCGCTTACGACGTCCCGTCACCCTGACCGAAGCGGGTTTCCCGTCGGTCGTGGCCGGATCGGCACTCGGCGCCGGCCCGCCGGGGGACACTCTGGAAGGACTTCTCACTACCGGAAGGGAAGATATGGACCCCTCACGGCGGAAGTTCCTCGCCACGACGCTCTACTCCGCGGCACTGCCCATCCCGGCCTTCCACGAAGTCGCCGATCGAGCGGAGAAGCAGACCGGCGCCCCCACGGCCCGCGTCGGGAAGGGCCACGTCGCGACCGTTCGTGGGGTGACCGACTCGATCGCCGACATCCTGGACGAACACGGGGGCGCCATCGCCCGTCCCATGGCGGCCTCGTTCATCGTGAACACACTCGGTCCCTACCTGCGTGCCGACGCGTCCGGCGCCGTGAAGCGGGACATGCTCTCCGCCGCCTCCGACCTCGTCTACCTGACCGGGTGGATGGCCATGTACGAGAAGGAGCACGGGCGCGCGCAGCAGTGGTACCACCGGGCCCTGACGCTCGCCCGGGACGCCGACGACCACGTGACGTACTGCCGCACGTTGCGCGGCATGGCACTGCAAGCGGCCAACCTGAAGCTGGGCCGCCGGGCGCTCGACCTCGCCGACTCGGCGGCGCAGGCGGCGCCCAGGTCCGGGCCGCGCCTGCGCGCGTTCCTCACCGGCCAGCAGGCGCACGGTGCCGCCCTGGTCGGTGACCGGCGTCAGGCGTTCACCCGGCTGGCCGAGACGGAAGCGGCACTGTCCAGGGCGGACGACCGGCGGGACGCGATCGGCGGCTACGACCTCGCCGCCTACTACTTCCACGTCTCCAGCGTGACCTACGCGCTCGGCGATCTCCCTGCGTCCATCAAGGCGATGCAGGACTCCAACCGTGTCCGCCCGCCGATGGAGAAGCAGGGCCGCGCCCATGCCAGCGCGCTGCTCGCCCAACGTCGCCTGGAGGCCGGACACCTCGAAGCCTCGTGCGCGACCTGGGAGAGCTTCCTCGACGACTACGAGAACCTCTCCTCGGCCCGCGCCGACGAGCATTTCACCACTCTCCGGGCGACGCTCAGGCCGTACCGAGACCACCGCACCGCACGCAGCGTGCTCATCCGGGCCGGCGAGGTCGGCCGACGGAAGGTGACCGTCTGATCGATCTCGGGAGGACAGACATGGATCCGTCCCGTCGGGTGTCATCGCCGCCGGGCTGTTCTCCGTGGCCCTCACCGTTCCCGGGTGGCCCGACGTGGTCGGTCGTATGGAGGCCGTTCAGACAGGGATGACACGACGCGTCGGCATGCCCGAGGTCGACATGGTCGTCGCGATGACCGAGCGGGTCTCCGGCCTCGACGACCGTTTCGGCGGGCGCCACGCCAGGCCCATGGCGGCGGCCTTCCTTGTGAACACCGTTGCCCCGTACCTGCGGGCCGATGCTCCCGCGACGGTGCGCAAAGCTATGATGTCGGCCGCTTCGGACCTGTGTTATCTCACCGGCTACATGGCCGTGGACGAAGGACTCCACGGGCTGGCACAGCGGTACTACACGAAGGCGCTGGAACTGGCCGGAGCCTCCGAGGACCATCTGACCTACTGCACGACACTGCGCGGAATGAGCGTCCAGGCCGTCGACCTCGGCCATGGCCGCGAAGCGCTGCGCCTGGCCGACGCGGCTGCTGCTGCATCGCCGAGTGCCGGGCCGCGTATGCGCGCGTTCTTGGCAGGCCAGCAAGCGCACGCGGCAGCCCGGACGGGAGACCGGGGCCGCGCCCTGAGACTTCTGCGCGAGGCGGAGTCCGCGATGGACAGAGCCGAGTCGCAGGAGCGGGCCTTCGGCTCATACGACCCGGCAGCGCTGAAATACCACGTCAGCCAGGTGCGTTACGAACTCGGCGACCTGGCAGGGGCGATCGCGGCCATGGAGGAGTCCGATCGCGTGCGCTACAGCACGTACCGGCGAGCCCGCGTCCGTCACCGCTGCACTCTCGCGGAACGGCAACTCGCCGTCGGCCACCTCGAAGCCGCCTGCGCCACCTGGCACCTCGCGTTGGACGACTACCCGGGCCTGCAGTCCGGCCGCGCCGACGAACGGCTCCGTGCCATGTACCGCGCGCTTCGCCCGTACCTCAGGAACCCGATGGCCCGGGACCTCTACGAACGCGCCCGCACCGTCGCCCCTGCGCCTGGCTGACCGCTCCTACCCCAACTCCTCCCCGTCCACCGGAAGTTCCGCCGTCAGGCGGAAGCCGCCTCGGGGGATCGGGCTCGGTGTCAGGGAGCCGCCTGCCATCGCGAGGCGTTCCTTCAGGCCCTTCAGGCCGTTGCCACTGCCTCCGCCGGCGCCTGAACCGTCGCCGTCGTCCGTGATGTCCAGCCGCGCGCGGCCCTCCTGCGTACGCAGTTCGATCCGGCAGGACGACGCGCCGCTGTGCCGCACGACGTTCGTCACCCCCTCGCGCACCACCCACCCCAGCAGCGCCGCCGCCTGCGGGGGCAGCGGGGGGCCGGACTCCGTCACCGTCAGCTCGACGCCGGACGCCTCCAACGCCGAACGCGCGCGGTCCAGTTCCGTGGTGAGGCTGCCCTCACGGTAGCCGGAGACCGCCTCGCGGATCTCGGTGAGCGCCTGACGGGCCACCGACTCGATGTCCGCCGCCTGCCCCAGCGCCGCGTCCAGGTCGCGCGGCGCCAGCCTGCGCACCGCCTCCGCCTTCACCACGACCACCGACATGGTGTGCCCCAGCAGGTCGTGCAGGTCCCGCGAGAAGCGCAGCCGCTCCTGGTTGACCGCCGCACGCGCCAACTCCTGCCGCGCGGACCGCAGTTGGCCGATCACCTCGTACAGCGACAGGATCGCGCCGGTCACCAGGCCGGAGACGAACGTCGCGTACGCGATGCTCGCCGCGCTCCACAGACTGGCACCGCCGTGCCCGGCGACGACCCCGGCCGAGATGGCGAGCACCGCCACGATCTGGCCCAGGTGCCGCCCCCGGAAGACAGTCCCGCACGCGAATGCCAGCATCACGATCAACGTGATCCAGTTGTGCCGGAATCCGATCGCGCCCGCGTAGGCGATCACCGCGCTCGCGCCCACCAGCACCTTCGGCGACACCCCGAACCGAGGCCGCTCGTCGAACGCCGAGATGACACTCATCGCGTACAGCGCGCAGAACGCGGCGAGCGCGAGCCACGCCAGCCATGCCGGATGCGCCCGGTGGTGCAGCACGTCCGCGGCCGGGGCCACCATGATGGTCAGCCACGGCAGCATGATCCGGCTGTCCGGCCGCTTGATGCGCTCGATGTACGAATCGAGTTCCGCGCCCTGCAACGAGCCCAGGTCGTGCACCTCCAGGAGGTTCTGCCCGCGCTGTCGCGGCCTCCCGCGACCCCGCCGCGCCACCTCCACGCGGCCCCACCACCGCCGCGCCTCCTGCCAGGCCCGCCGCGCCCGCGTCCCCCGGTTGCCCGCCATCCGCCTCGTCCGTTCCTCGTGTCCTCGTGCCTTGGGCCTCGTGGCTCGTGCCTCGCGCCCTCGTGGGCCGGTCCCCGTACCGGCTCCATCATGGTGCGGGGGCGGGGGGCCGGGCCATTCGGCTCGATCGGGTGACTCGCGGCCGGCGCGGGCGAGGATGCCCCGGCGCTCGCGAGCGGACGGCTACGTTGAACGAACGGGCGGCCACGTCGAGTGGGGGCCGGCCGCTGAAAGCGGTGCCGACCAGGCCGGATCACCGCCCCCGCGGTTCGGCGGCCCGCAGCACGTCGCACTGCGACCCAACCCCTCGCAGCAAGGAGTGCCACCACCGGCATGGACGTTCTGTTCATCACGAGCGTGGCGGCGGTCGTCGCCGACCCGCCGCTGAGCCGCAAGCTGTTCATCGAGGCGCTCGGGCTCCCTCTGGAGGGGGAAGGCGAGGGCTACTACTCCAGCGGGAACATCCCCGGCAGCAGGCACTTCGGCCTGTGGCCGCTGTCGCAGGCGGCCGAGGCGTGTTTCGGCACGGCCGAGTGGCCCGGCGACCGGGTGGTGCCGCAGGCGTCGATCGAGTTCGAGGTGGCCGACGCGGACGCCGTCACGGCCGCGGGCGCCGAACTCCAACGTGCGGGCTTCGAGCTGCTGCACCCTGCCCGCACCGAACCGTGGGGCCAGACGGTGGCCAGACTCCTCACGACGGACGGGCTGATCGTCGGGATCTCCTATGCGCCCGCTCTGCACGACGCCCGAGGGGACGATCAACGTTGATCAATATTGATCAACGTTGCGGCGGAGTCGATGAGGCGCCCGGTGAGTCGATGAACTGCCTGGGTGAGTCAATGAACTGACTGCGTGGATCAACAAGTTGACCTGGGCCAACAAACGAGTTGACCTGGCGAATCAATGGATTGATTGCGCATCAGGTTCGGCCCTTTGGGGGCCTGCGGAGCCTCCGGACACGCCACGGCGGCCGGTCCGGGGACGCTCCCGGGGCCGGCCGCCGTGGCGTGGTGGTGCGAGATCCGCCTGCTCAGCCGTTGTCCTGCTCGGGCCTGCGGTGCTTGCCATGGGCCGGGATGCCGGACTCGTCTGCGGCGGAGGCGGGACCACGGTGCTTTGGGCCCTCGGCTCCCAGGCCGGCCGCCTGCATGGCGCGGTCGTCGGTGACGTCGGTGCGGGCTTCGGACATCAGAAGTCTCTCCGTCGGGATCGCTTACTGGGATGGCGAGTCGGGGCGCATGACACATGACGCGCCTTGACACAACCGCCCGTTGCGCACTGACGTGGCCGGGTCGTCCGGCTGTGCAGCCCCCGTTCTCGAGTCTAACCGTGGACATGATCACTGAAACCGGCGGTCCGACTCGCGTCTGTCACGGTGGTTGTTGCTGAATCGTGGCGCGACGGTGACGCTGAATCGTTTGTGCGCACGGGGCCCTCCGCGGCGGACATCGGCGCCTGCTGGAGCGGGACGACACGGTTGGCCGGATGGTCGGACACCGGGTCCTTGGCCTGGTCGGGGCGCTGGTCCGGTTGCTCGGCGGGGGGCGGCGCGTCGGAGGGCCCCGGCGGGGCGTCGGGCGGCGCGGAGGCGGGCTGCTCGGCGTGGGATCCGGAGGTGCGTCGCGCGGCGGTCTCCACGCGCGGCCCGGCGCTTCGGCCGACCGGGGCAGGTCCCGCCGTGTCACCCTTCGCTTCTGAGGACGGGGCGGCGTAAACATCCCGCACGTCAGCCCGGAGGGTGATGTCGCGCACGCCGTACGGCTGTTCCGGCCGCGCGTACGGGAGGCGCAACGTGTCGCCGTCGCCCCACCACGCGCCGTCCACCAGCCACCCCGGCGGCGTGGGCAACGGCTCCAGCCGCCGGGTCGACGGGCGCCACAGCACCGCCCGGTTCCCGATCCGCAGCGCCACGCCGCATGCCTCGGGCGTCAGTGCCTGCCCCGGCTGCACGGCCAGCGGCACCGCGCCGGGATCGCGCAGGCAGTCGGGGAAGCGCACCGGGCGCGTGCTGCCCAGCACGCCCCAGCCCAGCCGGGCGTCCCCCGGCGCGTCGCTGCGCACCAGCAGCAGACCGCTGTCGGGGTCGGCGAGCAGCAGCCGGTCGTCGCTGTCCTCGGTGATCTGGAGCAACGGGTGCACGCTTCCGTCCGCCAGGTCGACGGCGACCGTCTTCGTCCGCCCGTCGATCTCCCGGTCGAGCGCCAGCGTCCGGCCTTCGCGGTCGAGCCAGATCCCGCCGTTGCAGCGGCCGGGTACCTCGGCGAGCGGGGCGAGCCCGGGGCCGCCGTGCACCAACCAGACCGTGCTGACGCCGTCCGTGCGGGCCAGCGCGTACGCGGAACCGTCGGCCGCCGCGGGCAGCAGGCGCACCTGCTCGCCGTGTAGGAAGCCCACCGGCAGCTCCCCGGTGCCGGGGCCGGTGGGGTAGAGCAGCGCGAGGTCGTGGCGGTCGCCGTCGCCGGGGCGGCGGATGAGCACGCGGCCGTCCGGCAGCGGCAGCACCTGCGCCTCCGGCGACTCCGGCCGGGCGCCGGGCAGTCGCACGGTGTACGGCTCGGGCCCGCCCAGCGTCCAGCGTTCCGGGTACCAGCCGCCGTCCCCGTGGTCGGCGAGGCAGGCCCCGTACGAGCCGTCCCGGGTGACGGCGAACCCGATGCGGCGCGGAGTGGCGAGCGGGACTGCCGCGCGCGGGCGGGCCGAGACGGGCGCCCGCGGTGCCGGGGCCCCCGGGGGAGCGGTGCGGGCCGCGGAGGCCCGCGGGGAGCCCTGATCCGGATCGGGGCCGCGGGACGGCGCCGCCTCCGCCGCTACGGGCGCCGCCTCCGCCGGCACGGGCGCCGCCTCGGCTTCCGTCGGCACGGACGACGCCGCCGCCGACCCTGAAGACGCCGCCGCAGCCCCTGAAGCCGCCCCGGCTTCCGTCGGCGCGGGCCCGCCCGCCTCCGCTCCTGCGCCCGCAGACGCCTCCGTCGCGGCCCGTACCCCCGAAGACGCCTGCGCCCCAGCCCCCGAAGGCGCCTGCGCCCCAGCCCCCGAAGGCCCTTCCGCCGCCGTCCCCGCCCCCGAAGGCGGCGCCTCCGTTCGCGCGCGCCCCGGCGCGGCCTCCGCCTCCGAAGACCGCGCCTCCGGCATCGTGACGCGCAGCGTCCTCGTGCCGGTCAGGCCGAAACCGGTCGCGGCGGAATTCGCGGTGTGCGTGGCCAAGACGGTCATCTTCCTGCGTCACCTCCGAGCGCAGACGCTAGTTTTCGTACGCCCAGCCGATCGCCACGAGTTGCCGCGCTTCACACATAAGGGTGGCCGCGTTCCGGAACGGCGTGAAACGGGCGCTCGGATGTGCTGCGCGCCCCCGGGCGGAACCCGGCGGGAGGCCCCGGGGCCGCCATGAGAGGTAACCTTCCACCCGTGCCCAAACTGTCCGACGTGATCGCCGCCCTCGACGGCCTGTGGCCCGCCGACCGGGCCGAGCAGTGGGACGCCGTGGGACTGGTCTGCGGCGACCCCGACACCGAGGTCGGCCGGGTGCTGTTCGCCGTGGACCCGGTGCGGGAAGTCGCCGAGGAGGCGGTACGGATCGGGGCCGACCTGCTGGTCACCCATCACCCGCTCTACCTGCGGGGCACGACGACGGTCGCGGCGACCCACTTCAAGGGCCGCGTCGTCCACGAGCTGATCAAGCACGACATCGCGCTGCACGTCGCCCACACCAACGCGGACCGGGCCGACCCCGGCGTCTCCGACGCCCTCGCGGCCGCCGTGGGCCTGCGCGTCACCGGCCCCCTCGTGCCCGACCCCGGCGACCCGGCGGGCCGTCGCGGCCTCGGCAGGGTGGGGGAGCTGACGGTGCCGCTGACGCTGGCCGAATTCGCCGCGCAAGCCGCCCGCGGCCTGCCCCGCACCGCCACCGGGCTGCGCGTCGCCGGCGATCCGGAGCGCGAGATCCGTACCGTCGCCGTCTGCGGAGGCTCCGGCGACAGCCTCTTCGACCAGGTGCGCGCCGCCGGGGTGGACGCCTACCTCACCGCCGACCTGCGCCACCACCCCGCCTCCGAGGCCACCCAGCACGGTGGCCCCGCCCTGATCGACGCCGCGCACTGGGCCACCGAGTGGCCGTGGTGCGAGCAGGCCGCGGCGGAGCTGGACCAGATCTCCGACCGGCACGGATGGAGCCTGCGCGTCCACGTCTCCCGTCAGGTCACCGACCCGTGGACGCTGCACGCGTCCGCCCCTCCGGTCCAGGAAGTCCCCCCGGCCCCGGAAGTCCCTCCGGTCCCGGAACCGGAATCCGCCCCCTCCAGCAGCTCAGGAGCCCCGAACTGAACGCCGCGCCCGCTGACCAGATCCGCCTTCTCGACCTCCAGGCCCTCGACGTGCGTCTGGGGCAGCTGGAGCACAAGCGCACCCACCTCCCGGAGCACGCCGAGGTCGAGCGGCTGTCCGCCGACGCGGCACAGCTGCGCGACCTGCTGGTGGCCGCGCAGACCCAGGAGAGCGACACCGCGCGCGAGCAGACCAAGGCCGAGCAGGACGTGGACCAGGTGCGCCAGCGCGCCTCCCGCGACCAGAAGCGGCTGGACTCCGGCCTGGTCACCTCGCCGAAGGACCTGGAGAACCTCCAGCGCGAGATCGCCTCGCTCGCCAAGCGCCAGGGCGACCTGGAGGACGTGGTGCTGGAGGTCATGGAGCGCCGCGAGGCCGCCCAGGAGCGGGTCGCCGAGCTGACCCAGCGCCTGGAGTCGGTGCAGGCCAAGGTCGCCGAGGCGGAGGCGCGCCGGGCCGAGGCGCTCAAGGAGATCGACGCGGAGGGCTTCACGGCCGGCAAGGAGCGCGAGGTCGTCGCCGCCTCCATTCCCGCCGAGCTGCTCGCGCTCTACGACAAGCTGCGCGCCCAGTTCGGCGGCGTCGGCGCGGCCAAGCTCTACCAGAAGCGCTGCGAGGGCTGCCGCCTGGAGCTGAACATCACCGAGCTGAACGACGTCAGGGCCGCCAAGCCGGACGAGATCGTGCGCTGCGAGAACTGCCGCCGCATCCTGGTGCGCACCCCGGAATCCGGCCTGTGAGCAACGCGTTCGTCGTCGAGGCGGACGGAGGGTCCCGGGGCAACCCGGGCCCCGCGGGATACGGCGCCGTCGTCGTCGACGCGGCGAGCGGCGAGACGCTGGCGGAGGCCGCCGAGTACATCGGCACCGCCACCAACAACGTCGCCGAGTACCGCGGCCTGATCGCGGGCCTGCGCGCGGCACACCAACTCGACCCGGACGCCACGGTCCTGGTGCGGATGGACTCCAAGCTCGTCGTCGAGCAGATGTCGGGCCGCTGGAAGGTCAAGCACCCCGGCATGCAGCCGCTGGCCGCCGAGGCCCGTGCGATCTTCCCGGCGGAGCAGGTGTCGTACGAGTGGGTACCGCGCTCGCGCAACAAGCACGCCGACCGCCTCGCCAACGAGGCGATGGACGCGGGCAAGCGCGGCGAGCAGTGGGATCCCGCCACCTCGACGGCCGCCCTCAAGTCCCCGCGTGGACAAGGAACTTCGGGAGTTGACGTGACGTCAGGTCCGGGTGGCGCCGGTGCGGACGCCGCGGTCGCCGCGCCCGCTGTGGAACCGGTCGCCCAGCCGCTCGCCGAGCCCGCCGCCGTCCCGGTCGGCTGGGGCGCCGCGGACCTGGGCACGCCGACCACGTTCGTGCTGCTGCGGCACGGCGAGACCGCGCTGACCCCGCTCAAGCGCTTCTCCGGCTCCGGCGGCGAGGACCCGGGGCTGTCCGAGAAGGGCCGGTGGCAGGCCGACCGCGCCGCCGACGCGCTGGCCGCCCGGGGCACCGTCCAGGCCGTCGTCACCTCGCCGCTGGCCCGCTGCCGCCAGACCGCGCAGGCCGTGGCCGACCGGCTGGGCCTGGAGGCCGGCGTCGAGGAGGACTTGCGCGAGACCGACTTCGGGGCGTGGGAAGGACTGACGTTCTCCGAGGTGGGGGAGCGGTACCCGGACGACCTCCGGGCATGGCTGGCGTCCGCGAAGGCCAGGCCCACCGGCGGGGGCGAGAGCTTCGCGACGGTCGCCCGCCGGGTGGCGGGCGCCCGCGACCGGCT
The DNA here is from genome assembly GCF_003144095.1 of Streptomyces sp. ICBB 8177. Taxonomy (GTDB): domain Bacteria; phylum Actinomycetota; class Actinomycetes; order Streptomycetales; family Streptomycetaceae; genus Streptantibioticus_D. The sequence continues at coordinate 1,214,996 of NZ_NSKH01000018.1, forward strand.
GATCGCCCGCCACGCGGGGAAGACCGTGCTGCTGGTCACTCACGTCACCCCGGTCAAGACGCTGGTCCGGCTCGCGCTGGGTGCGCCGCCGGAGTCGCTGTTCCGCATGGAGCTGTCCGCCGCCTCGCTGTCGGCGGTGGCGTACTACGCCGACGGCAACGCGTCGCTGCGGCTGCTCAACGACACGGCGCACCTGCGGAGTTGACGGGCCCGGGCTCCGGGGCGCCCGGTAGCGTTCCGCCCGCGGCGGCCGCCGCCCGGGCCAGCCGCTCGATCCGCCCCCAGTCGCCGGCCCGTACCGCATCGGCGGGCACCATCCAACTCCCGCCCACGCACGGCACGTTGGGCAACGCCAGGTAGTCCGCCGCGCGGGCCGCGTCGATCCCACCGGTGGCGCAGAAGCGCGCCGAGGGCAACGGTGCCGCCAGCGACCGCAGATACCGGACGCCGCCCGCCGCCTCGGCGGGGAAGAACTTCATGTCGCCCACCCCGCGTTCCAGCAGCGCCATCGCCTCCGACGCGGTGGCCACCCCGGGCAGCACCGGCACCCCGGAGCCCAGCATCGCCGTCAGCAGCCCGTCGGTGCACCCCGGGCTGACGAGGAAGCGAGCGCCCGCGTCCAACGCGCCGCTCACCTGGCGAGGCGTCAACACCGTTCCCGCGCCCACGATCGCGTCCGGCACGTCCCGGGTGACCGCGCGGACGGCGTCGAGTCCGGCGGGCGTCCGCAGCGTGATCTCGACGGCCGGCAGACCGCCCGCCACCAGTGCCCGGACCAGCGGTACGGCGTCGTCGGCGTCGTACAGCGTGACGACGGGGACGACGGGCGCGAGATCGAGGACGGACGGGGCGGCCGGGACGGAAGAGGTGGCGAGGCCGGAGGCGGGCGCGTCGGGCATGGCCGTCATCGTGCCGCTCGGGTCCGCGGACCGCAACAACCGTTGCGCTCATCGCAACGCGATACCCGTTCCGTTGATCGCGATATACCTCCCGGGCGGCAACGGGCCAGCCCTGTCCGCCCGGAACCCTTGATATTGCTGGTCGCTCTTGACGTCTCCGGCTTCGGCGCGAGTGCTTGACATGTATCGCGATAGTCATAATATGAATATCGCGAGTCGTCGTCCCGGCAGGGCGCGGCATCCCACCCATCCCACGGAGACCCTCATGTCCCGCACATCCCCGCACGTCATCGTCATCGGCGCAGGCTTCGGCGGCATGGCCCTCGCGCACGGCCTCAGGCGGGCCGGCATCGCGGTGGACGTCTACGAACGCGACCGGACCCGCTCCGACGGCCTGCACGGTTACCGCGTCGGCATCGACCCCGACGGCTCCCGGGCGCTGGAACGCAGCCTGCCGCCCGAGCTGTACCGGACCTTCCTGGCCACCTGCGCCCGCTCGCCCGAGCACTTCGTGATGCTCTCCGAGAAGCTGCGCACGACGCTGGACATACCGCTCACCGAGGAGACCGCCGGCCACTCCGTCAGCCGCATGACGCTGCGTCAGGTACTCCTGACCGGCCTTGAGGACGTCGTGCACTTCGACAAGACGTTCACGCACTACGAACAGCTGCCGGACGGCCGCGTCACCGCGCACTTCGCCGACGGCACCAGCGCGACCGGAGACGTGCTGGTGGCGGCGGACGGCGCCAACTCCCGCGTACGGCAGCAGTATCTGCCGCACTCGACCGTGCTGGACTCCGGCATCGTCGCGCTGGCCGCCAAGGTCCCGCTCACCGACGCCACCCGCGCGCTGCTCCCGGAGCACGTCTCGCAGGGCATCGGCATGGTGATGGCACCGCGGGGCTTCGGCGGCATCCTGCACACCATGGAGTTCAAGTGGGACCGCTCCGGCGCCCTGAAGAACGGCATCGGCGGCAACGACGCCGAACTCCTCGCCGAATGGCCCGGGTTGCTCTTCGACAACACCCGCGACTACATCAACTGGTCGGTGTGGGCCGCCGCCGACAAGTTCCCGGCCGGCGCCGCCCGGCTGCGCGGCACGGACGTCGCCGACCTCGCGCTGCGCCTCACCTCGCACTGGCACCCGAACCTGCGCCGCCTGATGGAGCTGTCCGACCCCTCCTCGGCGTTCGCCCTGGCCATCCGCACCTCGGTCCCGGTCGAACCGTGGCGGCCGACCCCGGTCACCCTCCTGGGCGACGCCATCCACACCATGACCCCCGGCATGGGCGTGGGCGCCAACACCGCGCTCATCGACGCGGTGGAGCTGTGCCGCGCGCTGACCGCGTACCGCGACGGGGCGCGCACGCTGACCGAGGCGGTCGGCGGCTACGAGGAACGCATGCGCGACTACGGCTTCAAGGCGGTCGTCGCCTCCCGCGAGCGGATGAGCTCCGACGGCGTGATCCACAAGCCGTACGTGGGCCGCCTGATACTCGGAGCCCAGCGCGCGTTCCTGCGCACGGTCAACCACACGCCGCCGGTCAAGCGGAAGCTCACGGAGAAGATGATGGCGAAGCGCACGGAGGGGCGGGAGGGCTGAAGCCCGCCACCCCGGGGTGGCCGCGGGCCTTGCGGTCACGGGACTGCTGCGGCCTGCGGCGACGGCCGCGTACGGTGACCGGCGTACGGTAGCGCCCGTCCGCGTACGCGGCCCGCGCGGAAGCAGAAGGAGACCCATGGCCACCGCCGACGCCCCGAGCCCGCGCCGCTCCACGCTGGCCATGACCGTCCTGCTGCTGCTCGGCATCGAGCCCCTGCACCCGTACGCGTTGCGGCAGCGGATCTACGCGTGGGACAAGGACCGCGTGGTCAACGTCGGCCAGCGCAACTCGGTCTACCAGACGGTCGACCGGCTGGCCCGCTCCGGACTGATCGAGGCGGTCACACCGGGCGGCCCGCGCGACCGCACCGTCTACCGCACGACCGAGCGCGGCGCGCGGACCGGCAGGCGCTGGCTGCTCGACCTGCTGGCCGAGCCGCTGGACGAGTACCCGGCCTTCCCCGCCGCGCTGGCCTTCCTCGGCGCGCTTCCCCGGCCGACGGTACTGGAGGCGCTGCGCGAGCGGGCCGCGTCGGTCGCGACACGCCTGGAACGCGAGGACGCGGAGGTCGCCGAGGGCCTGGCCGCGATCCCGGGCGGCGTCGACCGGATCAACCTCGTCGAATACGACTACCTGCGCACGATGCGCGCGGCGGAACTGGCGTGGCTGCGCGGGCTGATCGAGGAACTGGAGCAGTCCGGACCCGAGGACGGGCAGGAACCGGCGCCGAAGTGAGGCCGGCGGACCGGCTCAGTGCACGTCGGACACCAGCACGTCGAGTTGGCCGGGCTTGGCGCCCTCCTCCACGGTGAAGCCCAAGTCCCGCCAGACGTCGGCGAGTTCGGCGGCCGTGCCGGGGCGGGCGTTCGCTTCGAGGAGGGCGCGGACCAGTCGGCCCTTGGTCGCCTTGTTGAAGTGGCTGACCACGCTGCGCCGTTCCACGCCGTCCACCATCCGCACCTGGAGGACCCGCACGGCGACGGTCCTGCGGGCGAGTTCGCCCTTCGGCTTCCAGGCGGCGGCGTACGCGGAGGAGCGCAGGTCGAGCACCAGCCCGTCCCCGGCCACCTCCGGCATGACCCGGGACATCGGCTCGCGCCAGAACGCGGCGAGCGCGCCGAGGGCGGGAAGCTTGACGCCCATCGGGCAGCGGTAGGAGGGGATGCGGTCGCCGATCCGCACGGCGCCCCACAGACCGGAGAAGACGAGCAGCGACTCACGGGCGAGCCGCAGTGCGTGCGGGGCGAGACCGGCGAGCCCCAGGGCGTCGTACAGCACCCCCGTGTACACCTCGCCGGCGGGCAGGGCCGGGGCGGTCTCCAGGGCCGCGTTCCTGGCCACCTCGCCCCGCAGCCGCTCCCCGAGCCCGAGCACCTCGAGGGCCTTCGCCTCGTCGCCCCGGCACAGCTCCACCAGCTCGCCCAGCACCGTGCGCCGCGCCTCGGTCAGCCCGGGCAGCGCGAGGGCGTCCAGGTCGAGGGCGGGACCCTCGCTCCCGCAGGCCTTGCCCTCGGACGGCGGAAGCAGGACGAGCACGGCGGTTCTCCCTCGTACGGCCGGTGACGGATCCCGTGCAGCCTACGACGCCCCGGTGGTCGACTAGGATGGCGGGACGGCAGACGAGTCGTGCGGGCGGTCGCGTCAGGGCATTTGGTCCTGCCGAGGAACGTCCGGGCTCCACAGGGCAGGGTGGTGGGTAACGCCCACCCGGGGTGACCCGCGGGAAAGTGCCACAGAAAGCAGACCGCCGGGGACCTCGGTCCCCGGTAAGGGTGAAACGGTGGTGTAAGAGACCACCAGTGCCCAGGGCGACCTGGGCAGCTAGGTAAACCCCACCCGGAGCAAGGTCAAGAGGGACGCCCCAGGGCGTCCTGCGCGGATGTTCGAGGGCTGCCCGCCCGAGTCCGCGGGTAGACCGCACGAGGCCGGCGGCAACGCCGGCCCTAGATGGATGACCGCCTCCCGGCGGACCGCGAGGTCCGCCGGAGACAGAACCCGGCGTACAGCACGACTCGTCTGCCGCTCACCGTTTCCCCGCGGGACAGGGGCCGCGTTGCCGGCGCGCCTGCCACTGCCAGGCCGGATCCGGGCCGCTTCCTGAGCGGTGGGGCCGGGCACCGCGTCCGCGGGGTCAGTCCGGGCGGTTCCGGGAGACGGCGCGGCGCAGGGACAGTCCCAGCACTACCGCCACCGCGGCGGGCGGCAGCCACCAGGCGTTGACGCCCGCGCTCGTGAGACCCGCTGTGGCGGCCAGGGCGAGGAGGACCCCGCACGCGATCCGCCAGTCGTCGCCGATGACGAAGTCGCGCCAGAACGCGGCGAAGGCGCGGATCCGGGTCATGGGGAGACTCCTTGCGCGGAGGACTTCCGCGTGGGGGTGGCGGGGGGACGGGTCCGGCGCAGCAGCGAGGTGCAGGCGAGGGCGAGCAGCGCCACGGCGGGCACCGTCGCGAGCAGAGCGGCGTCGCCGCCGGGCCAGTGCGCGCCGGTGCCCTCCGTCGCCCAGAACAGGCCGAAGGCGGTGAGCATGACGCCCACGGCGAACTTCATGGTGTTCTCCGGAACGCGGGCCAGAGGGGCGCGCACGGCGAAGCCGACGGCCGTGACGAGCAGGACGGCCGCTGCCGCGCCGAGCACGGCCACGGGTACGTCGTGCTGGTTGGCGCCGAACGTGACCACGATGAACACGACCTCCAAGCCCTCCAGGAGGACGCCCTTGAAGGCCAGGGTGAAGGCGTACCAGTCGCGGACCCGCCACCGGCCGCCGGTCGCCGCGGTCCGGGCCGCGGCGACCCGCGCGGCGTAGATACCGGCTTCGTCGTGCAGCGCCTTGAGGCCGGAGGCGCGCAGCACGGCCTTGCGCAACCACTGCAGACCGAACAGCAGCAGCAGCGCGCCGACGACCAGGCGCAACGCCCTGAGCGGGAGCAGGCCGACGGCCGGACCCAGTGCGGCGACGGCGGCGGTGAGTACGGCCATCGCCGTCACGGTGCCGGAGGCCACCGAACCCCAGTGGCGGCCGACGCCGGCGGCCAGGACGATCGTCAGCGCCTCCACCGCCTCCACCGTGCAGGCCAGGAAGACGGTGAGGAACAGGGCCCAGGCCGTCACGTCCCGCGCCGCGGGAGTGGAGCGGACTGGCGAGCGGACACGGAACCTCCCGGCCGTCGAGCGGGCCCCGGCCGGTCGTGCGGCGGCCGCCCGGCGCCCTGGGACGGCTACCACCCTAGAGGGCTTCGCAGTTCCCGCCCAGTGCTCGCCCGCAGCAGCCGGCCCGCCTGCGTAACCGGCCCCGCACGATGCGCCACGTAGTACCGCGGTACCACCTGCGACGCGATGATCGCTCCTGGGTACGACGGGTCGCGCCGCGCGAGGCTCCTAGCGTGGGGACCCGATGCGGCCGGACGGGTCCGGCGGCCGAGACCGGAAGAACGGGTCCCGATGATCGAGGCACAGCAGCTGACCAAACGGTACGGGGAGAAGACGGCGGTCGACCGCCTCGACTTCACGGTCAAGCCGGGTACGGTGACGGGATTCCTGGGCCCCAACGGGGCGGGCAAGTCCACCACGATGCGCATGATCGTGGGCCTGGACGCCCCGAGCAGCGGGTCCGTCACGGTCAACGGACGCCGGTACGCCGAGCACACCGCTCCGCTGCAGGAGGTCGGTGCGCTGCTCGAGGCGAAGTCGATCCATCCCGGGCGCTCCGCGTTCAACCACCTCAACTCCCTGGCGCTGACCCACGGCATCCCGCGCCGCCGAGTCGAGGAGGTGATCGAGCTGACGGGCATCGAGGGCGTCGCCCGCAAGCGCGCCGGCGCCTTCTCGCTGGGCATGGGGCAGCGGCTCGGCATCGCCGCCGCGCTGCTGGGCGACCCGGCCACGATCATGCTGGACGAGCCGGTCAACGGCCTCGACCCGGAGGGCGTGCTGTGGATCCGCAACCTGCTGACCGACCTGGCCGCCGAGGGCCGCACCGTCTTCGTGTCCTCGCACCTGATGAGTGAGATGGCGCTGACGGCCGACCACCTCATCGTGGTGGGCCGGGGACGGCTGCTGGCCGACACCACGGTGCAGGACCTGATCCGGCAGTCCGGCGGTGACACCGTGAAGGTGGCCGGCTCGGACCCGGGCCGGTTGCGCGAGGTGCTGGCGGGCCCCGGTGTGGAGATCACCGGGCGGTCCGGTTCCGAGGAGCTCCAGGTCACCGGGCTGACGGCCCGCGCCATCGGGCTGAAGGCGGCGGAGGCGGGCATCGCCCTGTTCGAACTGACCACGAAGGGCGTCTCGCTGGAAGAGGCGTTCATGGAGCTGACCCGGGACGACGTGGAGTACCACGGCCGCACCACGGTCCGCACCACCCGCGACACCGAGGCCGCCGAGCCGGTGGGGAGCGCAGCATGAGCACGACGACGACCACGGCCGCGGCCACACCGGCGCGGCAGGTCCACAAGGTCACCTTCGGGCGCGTGGTGCGCGCCGAGTGGGCCAAGTTCTGGTCGCTGCGCTCCAGTTGGATCACGCTCGGACTGGCGCTGGTCTTCATCCTGGCGTTCGGCCTGATCCGGGACTGGCGCTACACCGCCATGATCAACGGCGGTCACGTCCACGACCCGGAGGTGCTCGGGGCCAACGCGGTGGGCCTGTCCCTGTTCGGGCTGAACTTCGGACAGCTCGCGGTGGGGATCCTCGGGGTGCTGGTCACCGCGGGCGAGTACTCGACCGGGATGATCCGCTCCACGCTCGCGGCCGTCCCCCGGCGGCTGCCCGTGCTGTGGTCCAAGGCGGTCATCTTCGGCGCCGTCGCGCTGCTTCTGGGCGTCGCCGGGGCGTTCTGCGCCTTCGGCATCGGCAGCGGCATCGTCTCCGGGACCCGGGCCGCGCTGGGGTTCTCCGACGCGGGGGTGCTGCGGGCCCTGTTCATGGCGGGCCTGTACCTGGCGCTGATCGGCATCTGCGGGGTGGCGCTGGGCGCGCTGCTGCGCTCGGTCGCGGGCGGCATCGCCGTCCTGGTCGGCACGCTGCTGCTGGTGCCCGGCCTGATGGAGCTGCTGCCGACGACCTGGCAGAACAACGTCAGCCAGTACCTGCCCAGTCACGCGGGCGACTCGATGTACGCGTTGCACCAGGATCCGCATACCCTCTCTGCGGGCGCCGGCCTGGCCGTGCTCACGGGGTGGGCACTGCTCGCCCTGGCCGGTGCGGCCTACCGGCTCGGGCGCACCGACGCCTGAGTGATCCGAAGGGGCCCGAGGGGCCGAGGCAGTGCTTGGCGTGGTGAGGATGGGCAGGGCAGGTGACGGCAGTGGCTGAGCCGGCGGAACGGGACCCGGTATGGGGTCACCCGTCGGTGGCCCGTCTGCTGCGGGTGTGCCGCCGGCTCCGGCAGGGCGACCGGAAGCGGCCCTGGCTGCTGGACGCGCTGCTGGTCGCCACGGTACTGGCGCTCTTCGGCCTGCCGGACCTGCTGCACGGCATGGGACCGGTCCGCCACGGCCACGGCGGTCTGTCGCCGGCCGCGGTCGTGGCGGCGCAGCTCGGGCTGGCCGTGCCGCTGCTGTGGCGGCGCCGGTGTCCGACGGCGGTCTTCGCCGTGGTCGCGGCGGTCTTCGTGGCGCAGTGGAGCTGGAACGTGTGGCTGCACGCGGACATCGCCCTCTTCCTCGCCCTGTACAGCGTCGCCCGGCTGGCGCCCCTGCGCCGGCTGCCGTGGGCCGGCGCCGCGACCGTGGCGGCGCTGCTGCTGGTGGTCTTCAGGGTCTCGGTGGTGATCTCGCCGCTGATCGCGCTGTTCTTCCTGAGCAGCGCGGCCACGGCCGCCACCGCCCTGGGTCTGGCCATCCGGATCGGCACGGCCTATCTCGCGGCCCTGCGGGAACGCGCCGCCCGGCTGGAGGTGGAGCGCGACCAGCGCAGCCGCCTGGCCGCCGCCGCCGAGCGCACCCGTGTCGCCCGGGAGATGCACGACATCATCGGCCACCACCTCGCGGTCATCATCGGCCTGGCCGACGGCGGCCGCTACGCCGCCGAGACCAGGCCGCAGCGCGGCAGGGAAGCCCTCCAGCTGATCGGCGGGACCGGACGCCAGGCCCTGGACGAGCTGCGCCGGATGCTCGGCGTCCTGCGCGAGGAACAGGAACAGGACCCGCAGCTCATGCCGCAGCCAGGGGTCGCGGACCTGAACGCGCTGTGCGCACGGGTGCGAGCCGCGGGCCCGCAGGTGTCCTACCGCACGGTCGGGGACTGGGAGTCCCTCGACCGGGGACGGCAGTTGGCGGTGTACCGCATCGCGCAGGAGGCGCTCACCAACACCCTCAAGCACGCTGGCGCGGACACCCGGGCGCAACTGACGGTCGCCGTGGAGGAAGCGGGGGTGCGCGTCAGGGTCGAGGACAGCGGCCGTCCGTACGACGGCGACCACCCCGCCGAGGAGCGGCCGCACAACGCCGAGGGGCAGGGGATCGCCGGCATCAGGGAACGCGCGGCGCTCTACGACGGGCAGGTGAGCGCGGGCCGCCGGCCCGGCGGCGGCTGGGTGGTCGAGGCCACGCTGGCCGGGCCGTCCCTGACGGGCGCGGCGTCGTGACCACTGTCCTCATCGTGGACGACCAGCCGTTGCAGCGCTTCGGCTTCCGCATGCTGCTGGACAGCGCCCCGGGCACCCACGTGCTCGGAGAGGCCGGCAACGGGGCCGAAGCGGTGCGCCAGGCCGCCGAGCTGCGGCCCGACGTGGTGCTCATGGACGTACGGATGCCCGGCATGGACGGCATCGAGGCGACCCGCCGGATCATCGCGGCGGGCGGCCGTTCACGCGTCCTGGTGCTGACCACCTTCGACCTCGATGACTACGCCCACGCGGCACTGCGGGCCGGAGCCAGCGGATTCCTCCTCAAGGACGCCCTGCCCGAGGAACTCCTGGCCGGGATCCGTGCCGTGGCCGCGGGTGACGCCGTGATCGCCCCCGGCCTGACCCGGCGCCTCCTGGACGCCTACGCACACCGGCTGCCCGGGGCGTCGCCCGCGCCCGCTCCGCGGTCACACCCCCGGCTGCGCGCACTGACGGAACGCGAGTACGAGATCCTCGTCGCCATCGGCCAGGGCTGGAGCAACGGCGAGATCGCGGAACGCCTGGTGCTGTCGGAGAGCACGGTCAAGACCCACGTCGGCCGGGTCCTGGCGAAGATCGGGGCCCGCGACCGCGTCCAGGCCGTGATCCTCGCCTACGACCTCGGCCTGGTCCGCCCCGCCCCGCCCACCGAGGCGGGGCCGCCCTGAGGGGCCCGAGAACCCAGTCCGTTTCCCCAGCAAGTCAGTCGTAGGAGAGGGATGTCATGCGAGGTTCGGCCAAGCCGTCGGGATCGACGCGAGAGCCGCTGGCCGCGAAAGTGCCCGAGATCACCGCGCTGTTCTGGGTGGTCAAGATCCTCACCACGGGCATGGGCGAGGCGACGTCGGACTTCCTGTCCAACGGCAGCCTGCCCGTGGCCGGGGCCGTCGGCCTGGGCGGATTCTGCCTGGCCCTGGGGTTGCAGTTCCGCGTCCGGCGCTACCACGCGGCGGTCTACTGGCTCGCCGCGGTGGCGGTCGCGGTCTTCGGCACGATGGCCGCCGACGGCCTGCACGTCGGGCTCGGGCTTCCCTACTACGCCACCTCAACCCTGTACGCGGTGTTCCTGACCGTCGTCCTGGTCGCCTGGTACCGCAGCGAGGGGACCTTGTCCATCCACAGCATCACCACCCGTCGCCGGGAGGTCTACTACTGGTGCACGGTCCTGGCGACGTTCGCCCTGGGCACCGCGCTGGGTGACTTCGCGGCGGCAACCCTGCACATGGGATTCCTGGCCGCCGGAGTGGTGTTCGCCGTCCTCATCGCCGTTCCGCTGCTCGCCTGGTGGAAGTTCGGCATGAACGCGATCCTGGCCTTCTGGTTCGCCTACGTGGTCACCCGCCCGCTGGGCGCCTCGTTCGCCGACTACCTCGGCAAGCCGCACTCGCTCGACGGCCTCGGCTTCGGCGACGGCACCGTCGCGGCGGCCGCTTCCGTGGTCATCGTCGCTCTGGTGGGATACGCGGTCGTCACGCGCAGCGACATCCAACGCCCCGCGGCAGCCGAACCGGTGCCCGTCGGGGACCAGGCCGGCGTCGGCCACGGGCGCGTTCACGACGACGAGAGCCGCCAGTACCTGACGGCCAACGGTCCCGGCGGGACGAGCTGACCGGCGGTCTTCGCATCCCGTACTCGGTAGGAGCGGGCGGCGGCCGACGGCGAACCGCCCGGCATCCGCGGAGGGCGGCTGCCGGGCTTCGTCGCGGCTCGCCGGAACACGCCGTGATCTCGTGCTCGGGAGACGAGTTGGCGCGGCGGCTCCCCAGCCCCTTCAGCGACTTGAAGGCAAGGCTCACCTAAGTTAAGGTGGCGCGTCGGTGCGAGGACACACGGCGGCTGCGTAGTCGCAGGTGAATTCGCCCTCGCCTCGCCGACGCGGCGGTCCGGGGCGGATCAGTCGGACGAGCCGCGTTCGCCGCCCCGGTCTCGCGAGTCGCCTGAGCCCGTGGCCGCCCCCGAGGAGGATGCCAGTGCCGGCCGATGTGTCCGAGTCGACAACGGCAGACACACCCGTGGTGGACGCGGCGGCGGCTCCACGCCGCCGCTTCTCCTTGACGCGGCGTCAGATGGTGATCTGCGCGATGCTCGCGGCGTGGGGGCCGGGGCTGATCGTGATGCTGGCCGACACCGACGCCGGTTGCCTGATCACCGCCGCGCAGTCGGGCGACCAGTTCGGCTACTCCATGGTCCTGCCCCAACTGATACTGATGCCGATCCTGTTCGCGGTGCAGGAGATAACCGTCCGGCTGGGCATCGTCACCGGCAAGGGGCACGGGACCCTCATCCGGGAGCAGTTCGGCAAGTGGTGGGCACTGCTCTCGGCCGGCACCCTGTTCCTGTCGGCCATCGGCGCACTGCTCACCGAGTTCGCGGGCGTGGCCGGCGTCGGCGAACTGTTCGGCGTCTCCAAGTGGGTCACCGTGCCCACGACCACGGCGTTCCTGGTCGGTTTGGCCTTCACCGGCAGCTACCGGCGCTCGGAGCGGATCGGGATCGCCATCGGCCTGGCCGAGCTGGCCTTCGTGCCGGCCATGATCATGACCCACCCCAAGGCCCATGACCTCCTCCACGGCCTCGGCTCGTTTCCCGGCCACAACACCCAGTACGTGTACCTGCTGGCCGCGAACATCGGCGCGGTCATCATGCCGTGGATGATCTTCTACCAGCAGAGCGCCGTGGTGCAGCGGAAGCTCGCGGTCTCCGCCCTCCGGCAGGCCCGCTGGGACACCGCGGTCGGTACCGTGCTCACCCAGGGCATCATGGTCGTCGTGGTGATCGCGCTGGCCGCCTCGGTCGGACGCAAGAACACCGAGGCCACGCTCAACGACGTGGGTCAGATCGCCAACTCGCTCGCCCCCTACCTGGGAACGGGCAGCGCCAAGTGGCTGGTCGGCGCCGCGATCCTGGGCGGCGCGCTGGTCGCGGCACTGGTGGTGTCGCTCGCCGGGTCCTGGGGCCTGGCCGAGGTCCTGGGCTGGAAGCACAGCCTGGACGAGCGGATCAACCGCCGCAACGCCAAGTTCTACGTCACCTACGCCCTGTCGCACATCGTCGGCGCCGTGCTGGTGCTGGCCAGCTTCGACCTCGTCAGCCTGGCCGTCGACTGCGAGGTGATGAACGCCTTGCTGCTGCCCATCGTCCTCGGGTTCCTGCTGGCGCTGGAGGCCAAGGCCCTGCCGCGCGAACACCGGATGCGCGGAGCCTACCGCGTGACGATCACCGTGCTGTGCGTCGTGGTGATGGGCTTCGCGCTCTACATGATCCCCAAAACCCTCGGCTACTGAGCAGCGGCCCGCGGCCGGACCAAGGCGCCCTCGACCGTGCGTACGCGGGCTCCCTTGACGTAATTATTCTGGAGACCAGAATAATGTGATGTCGTTCCACCGAGGCCATGGACGCAGGTTCGCCGACCTGGTGACATGGCGTCAGAACGACTCGCCACGTGCGCGCCGGCGTCGCGCTACTCCTTCAACGCGACGTCACCCGCCGGCGGTTCGAAGACGATCACCATGCGGAACACCGCCACCGGCGACTGCGACCTGCACGAGACCAACGTCAGCTACACCTACACGGACGACGATCTCGTGCCGGGGCCCGACTACCAGCCCCTGAACATGGCCGAGGGCACCCAGCGTCTCGTACCACGCGAACATCCACCACAACGGCGGCTTCACGTGCGGCCAGCACCGGGCCATCCTCACCACGGACTTCATCTTCCAGGACCCGCACAACGGCCCCGGAAAGCCCGATGTCATCTCCGTCGTCCACTTCGACCCCGGCACCTTCCAGCCCGTCAAGTCCAACGGGGTCCAGTGGGACAACGCGTACGACGACCTCATCCAGGGCGAGTGCGGGTCGGGCTGCCGGGTCATGGTGCACAGCGACGCCCAGATCCCCGACTCCACGACGACCTCGGTAACCGACGACTTCGGTCAGCTGTTCCGGACCTACAAGTCCTACGTCGACCCCTGGAACCTGCCGGACTCCGACTTCGTCCTGCGCGGGGTCCAGGTCGTCAGCAGCAACGAAGGCAGCGACACGACGTCCTCGGTGAGTGATGTCGACGCCACCTTCACACCGAACGCGGACCCGAGCGCCGCGCCTGAGGGCCCCCTGCGGTACGGCATCCAGGGAAGCGGCGGATCGAACCTCTGCCTGGACGACTTCGGCAGTGCCACGCAGGCCCCCGCCACCGCGGACCTCTGGGACTGCACCAGCGGCGACGGGGCGCAGAACTGGACCTTCGGCCTGGACGGCACCCTCCAGGTGAACGGCCTGTGCCTCGCGGCGGACGGCACCGCCGCCGGCTCCGCGGTCGCCCTCGCCTCCTGCGACGGCACCACCGGCCAGAAGTGGGTCACCCCGCAGCAGTGACGGCCGCAGCCCCGTCGTCCCGTCCCGCCGGCCGCTGCTCGCGGTCGACGGGACAGGACGAGGGACCCGGAGGGCGACGGCCGAGGACCAGGTGAACGATGGGCAACTGAACGATGACCTCTCGGCGCGCCGCCGTGCCGCCGGCGCGGACCGAGGACCGGCCGCCCGCGCCCGGAGCGCTGCCCGCCGCCCCCGACGAGGAGGCGGCGCAAACCTGGCCGCCGCCGGGTCCGCGCGGCCTGCTACACCCCGCCGTAGGACTGAACACCGGTAAGCGGCAACGGCGTTCAGCCCCGGCCGACGTATGGCATCGTCGTCGCCATCACCGTCACGAACTGCACGTTGGCCTCCAGCGGCAGCGACGCCATGTGCAGCACCGTGCCGGCCACGTCGGCCGCGTCCATCACCGGCTCCGGCACCACACGGCCGTCCGGCTGCTCGATGCCCTCGGCCATCCGCCGGGTCATCTCGGTGGCCGCGTTGCCGATGTCGATCTGGCCGCAGGCGATGCCGTACGGGCGCCCGTCCAGCGACAGCGAGCGCGTCAGGCCGGTGATCGCGTGCTTGGTCGCGGTGTAGGCGACGCTCTTCGGGCGCGGCACGTGCGCCGAGATGGACCCGTTGTTGATGATCCGCCCGCCCATCGGGTCCTGCTCGCGCATCGCGCGGAACGCGGCCCGAGCGCACAGGAAGGCGCCGCCCAGGTTCACGTCGACGACCGCCCGCCACCGCTCGTACGACAACTCGTCGATCAGCGACGGCGGGGCGCCGGTGCCCGCGTTGTTGAACAGCAGCCCGAGCGCCCCGAAGCGCTCCGCGACGGTGGCGAACAGGGCGTCCACCTGGCCCGGATCCGTCACGTCGGTGGGCACCGCGACCACCGGCGCCGCCTCGCCCGCCAGCCGCGCGGTCTCCCGCAGCGGTTCCTCCCGGCGGCCCGCGAGCGCCACCGACCAGCCCGCGCCGGCCAGCGCCAGCGCGACCGCCCGCCCGACACCGGAACCGGCGCCGGTCACCACGGCGGTCCTCGCCGCGATCTTCCGAATTTCGCTCATGCCCGATGAGGGTAGGGGGTGGGACGATGGGACATCACGGACACAGCGTGACCGATGAGCATCCTGTGAGGGGAGTCCGCCCAATGCCGAGCGCAGACCCGCTGTCCAACAAGGAGATCGAGGACCGCCTCGCCGAACTGCCGGGCTGGCGGCTGTCCCTGGACGGCACCGCCCTCACCCGCGTCTACCGCCTCCCGCACCTGCGCGCCGCCATCCTCGCCCTGCACATCGCGGGCGTCCAGGACGAGCTGAACCACCACTCCGACCTGGCCCTCGGCTACGACACTCTCGCGGTGTCCATCACCACGCACGAGGGCGGCGGCGGGCTCACCGCGAAGGACTTCGACCTCGCCCAGCGCATCAGCGAACTCGCCCCGACGCACGGCGCCGCCTGAGCCGCGCTCTTCGAGCCGCACTTCCCGCGCCACGCTTCCCGAGCCGCGTCCAGGTCACCCCGGGCCGTCCCCGCCGCCGATTCCGCATCGCGGTGGGCGGGGCGGCGCGCACCGGAATCCTGAGAGACTGATGGCCGTTGCAACGACCCATGGAGAACAGGATGACGGAGCCCGGCCCCGCCACGCCCGCGGACAACGCCGTGCCCGCGGAAGCCGCCGCGCCCGCGGAGAAGGCCACGCCCGCCGACGGCCGAATACCTGACCATATATCGGATGATTCGGAACTATCCGGACGTTCGCCTTCGTCCTCCGGGCACCCGGCGAGCCGCCGACTGCTCGTCACGTTCGTGCTGGGCGGCCTGACCGCGCTGCCCCCGCTGTCCATGGACATGTACCTCCCCTCGCTGCCCGCGGTCACCGCCGCGCTGCGCAGCCCGGCCGCGACCGTCCAGCTCACCCTGACCGCCTGCCTGCTCGGCATGGCCCTCGGTCAACTGGTCGTCGGCCCGATGAGCGACAAGTGGGGCCGCCGCCGCCCGCTGCTGATCGGCATGACGGTCTACGCGCTCGCCACCGCCGTCTGCGCGTTCGCCCCGAGCGTCGAACTCCTCATCGGCTTCCGCCTGGTGCAGGGCCTGGCCGGTGCGGCGGGCATCGTCATCGCCCGTGCCGTGGTGCGTGACCTGTACGACGGGGTGGCGATGGCGCGGTTCTTCTCCACCCTCATGCTGATCTCCGGCGTCGCCCCCGTCGTGGCGCCCGTCATCGGCGGCCAGATCCTCCGGTTCACCGACTGGCGCGGGGTCTTCGTCGTCCTCACGGTGATCGGCGCGCTGCTCACGCTGCTGGCGACGCGCGTACTGCCCGAGACGCTGCCGGCCGCACGACGGCACGACGGCGGCCTGCGTGACGCGGTGCGCACCATGCGCGCGCTGATGGCGGACCGGGTCTTCGCCGGATACATGCTCGCCGGAAGCTTCGCCTTCGCCGCGCTGTTCGCGTACGTCTCCGGCTCCTCCTTCGTCGTGCAGGACATCTACGGAGCCTCGCCGCAGACGTTCAGCCTGCTGTTCGCGCTCAACTCGGTCGGGCTGGTGGGGATCGGGCAGCTCAACGGCAAGGTGCTGGTCGGCCGCGTCCCGCTGGACCGCGCGCTCGCCGTCGGGCTGAGCGTCATCCTGCTGGCGGCGTGCTGCCTGCTGGCGCTTACCTGCGGGGTGTTCGGGCACGCCGGGCTGCCGCCGGTCGCGGCCTCGCTCTTCGTGCTGATGTCGGCGATGGGGCTGGCGATGCCCAACACCAACGCGCAGGCGCTGATGCGTACTCCGCACGCCGCCGGATCCGCCTCGGCGCTGCTGGGCGCTGGACAGTTCCTGGTCGGCGCGGTGGCCTCGCCGCTGGTCGGCGTGGCGGGCAGCGGGACCGCGGTGCCGATGGCGCTGGTCCAGGTGAGCTGCGCGGTGGTGGCGCTGGGCGCCTTCGCGGGCATGTGCAGGCCGTGGCGGCTAGCGTCGGCGGTATGAGAACGCGGGAGGGCGGCACGCCGGGGGAGGACGGAGCGGGCGCGGACCACGGGCTCGCGGCGGAGTCGGCCCGGGCGTCCGGGATGGCCGAGGCATCCGGGGCGGACGCTCTCGCCGGGCTGATCCGCGGTGACCTCGACGACGCGGTCGCCGTCCCGCCGCCCTCCGGCGCCGGGCGGGCGCACCCCTGGTGTTCCGGCGTCGTCGCGCTGGCCGGTCGTGGCGAGGACGTCGTGTGCCACGAGGCCGCGGGCTGGGCGGTGCGCTACGCCTCGTACGACGAAACGACAGACCGGGGTGTGGAACTGCCGCGCGAGCGGTGGCTTCCGGTCCGCCGGGACACCGTCTTCGACCTCGCGTCGCTGACCAAGCTGTTCACCGCGATCGCCGTGATGCGGGAGGCGGAACGCGGCACGCTGGAGCTGGACGCGCCGGTGGCCCGCGGTCTCCCGGAGTTCGGCGCGCACCGCAAGCAGGATGTGACGGTACGTCAACTGCTCGCACACACTTCGGGGTTGCGGCCGGAGCTGGCGTTCTGGGCGGAGCCGACCGCGTCGGCGCGGCGTGGACTGCTGTGGCGCGAGGAGCCGTTGACGGCGCCGGGGGCCGCGTACCTCTACTCCGACCTCAACTTCCTCGCCGCGCAGTTCCTGCTGGAACGGGTGACGGGCCGCCCGCTGGACGTCCTCGTGCGGGAGGGGATCACCGGACCGCTGGACATGCGGGACACCCGGTTCGCGCCGCCTTCCGCGTGGCTGCCGAGGATCGCGGCGACCGAGGACCAGCGCGGGCCCTGGGGGCGGCTGGAGCGTGGGATGGTGCACGGCACGGCGCACGACGAGAACGCGTTCGCCTTCGGCGGCGTCGCCGGGCACGCCGGGCTCTTCTCCACCGCCGCCGACCTCGGCCGGCTCTGCGCGGCGCTGCTGGACGGCGGGCGCGGGGTGCTGCGGCCGGAGTCGGTCGCGGAGATGTTCGCCGACCACGGTGTGCCGGGCCGCCCGCACGGCCTGGGCTTCGACCTCGGCCAGCCGTGGCTGACCGGCGGGCTGTCGGGCCCCCGCACCGCGAGCCACACCGGCTTCACCGGCACCAGCCTGGTGATCGACCCGGTCTCCGGCGTCTACGTGATCCTGCTGGCCAACGCCGTGCACCCGGTCCGCACCTGGCGGCGGGGAAACGCGCCGCGCGCGGCGGTGGCCGACCGGCTGGCCGGATGGGTCAAGAGTTGGCAACGATTGTCATAACAGACCGGATGGGGCTGGTGGTGAAAATCGTTTCCACTTAGCGTGGGGTCATACCGAACGATCGAGGAGTCCCGCGCCGATGAGTGCCGCCCGCCGTACCGACCGCCCCGCGATATCCCGCGCCGCCCGTGCCGCGCTCTCCCGTGCCGCCTCCCGCGCGACCACGACCCGCGCCGCGCGCCGCACGAGGCGGGTGGGCCTGGGCGCCGCCACGGTGGCCGCCCTGGCGGTGACCGCTACCGCCTGCGCCACCTCCTCCCCGAACGCCTCGACCGGATCGCCGTCCGGCTCCTCGGGGTCCTCCGGCTCAGGCAAGGTCGTCCAGGTCGTCGCCGCCGAGAACTTCTGGGGCAGCATCGCCGCCCAGCTCGGCGGCAGCCACGCCAAGGTGACCAGCATCATCACCAACCCGGCCACCGACCCGCACGACTACGAGCCCACCGCCGCCGACGCCCGCACCGTCGCCGGGGCGCAGTTCGCCATCGTCAACGGCATCGGCTACGACGCCTGGTCCGACAAGCTGCTGTCCGCCAACCCGGCCGGCGACCGCACCGAGCTGAAGGTCGGCGACCTGGTCGGCATCAAGCCCGGCGGCAACCCGCACCGCTGGTACTCGCCCGCGGACGTCCACCAGGTCATCGAGCGGATCACCGCCGACTACAAGAAGATCGACCCGGCCGACGCCGCCTACTTCGACGCCCGCAAGACCGCGTTCGAGGACACCGCCCTGGCCCCGTACAACCAGCTCATCGCCCAGATCAAGGCCAAGTACGCGGGCACCCCGATCGGCGCGTCCGAGTCCATCGTGACCCCGCTCGCCGAGGGCCTCGGCCTGAAGATGCTCACGCCCGAGTCGTTCCTCGACGCCATCAGCGAGGGCTCCGACCCGACCGCGCACGACAAGGCGGAGATCGACCAGCAGATCAAGACCAAGCAGATCAAGATCTACGTCTACAACAGCCAGAACTCCACCCCCGACGTCCAGGCCCAGGTCAATGAGGCCAAGGCGGCGGGCATCCCGGTGACCACGGTGACCGAGACGCTCACCCCGGCGGGCGCCTCGTTCCAGGACTGGCAGGTGCGGCAGCTGGGGGGCATCGAGCAGGCGCTCGCCAAGGCGACCGGCAAGTGACCGCGACCGGCACGACAGCAGGCGGTGACCGGATGAACATCCCCCTCCCCACCCAGCAACGGCGCCGGGCCGCGTCCGGCGACGCCCCCGTGCTCGAACTGCGCGGCGCGGCCGTACGCGTCGGCGGCCGCACCCTGTGGTCCGGCGTCGACCTCGCCATCGGCCCCGGCGAGTTCACGGCCGTCCTCGGACCCAACGGCGTCGGCAAGTCCACCCTGCTCAAGGCCGTACTGGGCCTCCAGCAGCTGGCGTCCGGCGAGATCCGGGTGCTCGGCGCCCCGCCCGGGCAGGCCGGACGCGCCGTCGGCTACCTGCCGCAGCGCCGCAGCTTCGATGCGTCGCTGCGCATCCGGGGCCGCGACATCGTCGGCCTCGGCCTCGACGGCGACCGCTGGGGCGTCCCGCTGCCGGTGCCCGCCCGCTTCAGCGCCCGGCGCCGCGCGGCCCGGCGCCGGGTCGCCGAGGTCATCGAACTCGTCGGCGCCTGCGCCTACGCGGACCGGCCCATCGGCCAGTGCTCCGGCGGCGAGCAGCAGCGGCTGCTGATCGCCCAGGCCCTGTGCCGCAGGCCCGACGTCCTGCTGCTGGACGAACCCCTCGACAGCCTCGACCTGCCCAACCAGGCAGCCGTCGCCCGGCTGATCGGGCGGATCTGCCGCGAGGAGCGCGTCTCGGTGGTGATGGTCGCCCACGACGTCAACCCGATCCTGTCCTACCTCGACCGCGTGGTGTACCTGGCCGAGGGCGGCGCCGCCACCGGCACCCCCCACGAGGTCATCACCTCCGCGACGCTGACGAAGCTGTACGGCACGCCTGTCGAGGTACTGCGCACCTCCGACGGCCGCCTGGTCGTCGTCGGCGGCCCGGAGGCCCCCGCGCTCCACACCGACCGCCACGAGGACGACCGGCACGCCGGGGCCGGGCGCGCGGACGACCCGCTCGCCGGCGGCGGCTCGCCCGAGGGGAGCGCGCATGCCGCTCGCTGACGCCGCCACCGCGCCCTGGTCGTGGAACCCGCTGACCGACATCCAGCTGATGTGGTCCTACCCCTTCATGGTCAACGCCTTCCGCGCCGGCGCGGTCATCGCCGTACTGGCGGCCGCGGTGGGCTGGTTCGTGGTGCTGCGCCGGCAGACCTTCGCCGCGCACACCCTCGCCGTGGTCGGCTTCCCCGGCGCCTCCGGCGCCGTGCTCCTCGGGATCGCCGCGGGCTACGGCTACTTCGCGTTCTGCCTCGCGGCGGCCGTCGTCATCGCGCTGATCCCCGGCGCCGGGCAGGGACGGGGCGAGGAGTCCGCGCTGACCGGCACCGTCCAGGCGTTCCTGCTGGCCTGCGGCTTCCTGTTCGTCGCCCTCTACAAGGGCTTCCTCGGCGGGGTGAACGCGCTGCTGTTCGGCTCCTTCCTCGGCATCAGCGACAGCCAGGTGGTGCTGCTCGCCGTGGTCGCGGCCGTCGTGCTCGCCGCGCTCGCCGCGGTCGGCCGGCCGCTGCTGTTCGCCTCCGTCGACACCTCGGTGGCCGCCGCACGCGGCGTCCCGGTGCGGGCGCTGTCCACGCTCTTCCTCGTCCTGCTCGGGGCGGCGACCGCGGAGGCCAGTCAGATCACCGGCTCGCTGCTGGTCTTCGCGCTGCTGGTGATGCCCGCCGCGACCGCCCAACTCCTCAGCGCCCGGCCGGTGGTGAGTCTGCCGCTGGGCATGCTGATCGGTGTCGCGGTCAGCTGGCTGGGCCTGACCGCGGCCTACTTCTCGCCCTATCCGGTGGGCTTCTACGTCACCACCTTCGCCTTCGGCGCCTACGTCCTCGCCCGCCTGTGGCGCTCCGCGCTCACCGCCAGGTCCGCGCGGCCGGCGGGCGGCGAGCCGCGTCCGCGCCCGGCGGAGAAACGTCCCGCCGCCCCCGCCGGGAGGGCCGCCGCATGAGCTGGAGCAGCGTGGGCCTCGCAGCCCTCGACCACCCCTTCTTCCTGCACGCGGTCCTCGCGGGTGGCGCGATCGCGGTGGCCGCCGGACTGACCGGGTACTTCCTGGTGTTGCGCGCCCAGATCTTCACCGGCGACGCGCTCAGCCACACCGCCTTCACCGGCGCGCTGGCGGCGCTGGCCCTCGGCTGGGACCTGCGGATCGGGTTGTTCGCCGCCACCATCGGGGTCGCGCTGCTGCTGGGCGTGCTGGGCCGCCGCAGCCGTGCCGACGACGTGACGATCGGCAGCGCCTTCTCCTGGATCCTCGGCCTCGGCGTCTTCTTCCTCACCCTCTACACGACGACCCGTTCCACCGCCAACGGCAACGCGGGCGTCAGTGTGCTGTTCGGCTCCATCTTCGGTCTGTCGGCGTCGGCGGCCTGGACCGCCGTCCTGATCGCGGCGGCGGTGTGCGTCGCGGTGCTCGCGCTGGCCAGGCCGCTGCTGTTCGCCTCGCTGGACGAGGCGGTGGCGGCGGCGCGCGGGCTGCCGGTGCGCCTGCTGGGGCTGGCGTTCCTCGCCCTGGTCGGGGCGTGCGCGGCGGAGGCCACGCAGGCGGTCGGCTCCCTGCTGCTGCTCGGCCTGCTCGCGGCACCGGCCGGGGCGGCGCAGCGGCTCACCGACTCCCCTTACCGCGCGCTGGCGTTGTCGGCCGTGCTGGCGCTCGGCGAGATGTGGGCGGGGCTGGCGCTCGGGTACGCGGTGCCCAGCGTGCCGCCCAGCTTCGGCATCATGGCTGCGGCCACGGTGGTCTACGGGCTCACCTTCCTGCCCAGGCCGTCCGCCCGACGCGGGCCCGCCCTGCGGGCGCCGGCCTGACCTCGGGTACGCGCCGCAGGCGCCCGGGGGCGAGCCCCGGCCGTCGCGGCGGTGGCGGCCGGGGACCCCGGCTCAGTCCGGTGCCCGCGTCCCCGCCTCGCGGGCGGCGTCCACGATGGCCTGGAGCGCCGCCAGATGCCGGGTGAGCGCGGCGCGCCCGTCGCGGGTCAGCGACAGCCAGGTGCGCGGCCGGCGTCCCACGTACCCCTTGCGCACCTTCACGTAGCCCGCCTCCTCCAGCGCGGAGGCGATCCGGCTCACGCTGGCGTCGGAGACCTGGAGGTAGTCGCGCACGGCGGCGAACTCCGCCTCCAGGCAGCCCGCCAGGAACGCCATCATCGTCAGCCGGGTGGGGTGGTGGATGACCTCGTCCAGCGCGGGGGGCGTCGGCTCGTCGGGTATGTGCGCGGTCACGCGGCCAGCTTCGCACGGGCCTCGGCGGCGAGGCGGTTGTGCCGTGCGCAGCGCCGCCACAGGCCGGCGCCGCTGAGTATCGCGCCGGTGAGCACCGCCGCGTCCCAGCCGCTCGCCAGGTAGACCAGGGCGGCGGCGGGCAGCGCCAGTATCGGGGTGAACTCCGTCACCATCCGCTGCCGCGTCGTCCCGGGTGGCAGCGTCACGACGCTCGTGCGCCGGGCCCGCAGCACGCAGAGGGCGGGGAAGACCGCCAGCAGCGCGAGCCCCAGCAATGTGCTCGGCTCGGTACCCAGCAGCCGGTGCGGCCAGGACCCGAAGAACAGGGCCACGCCCGCGACTTCACAGGCGCCCGCCACGGGGCCGCACCAACGCGGCCACGGCGTGAAGAGGTTGGAGGTGGCGCGGGCGCGGTCCGCCGCGCGCAGGGCGGCCTCCGCGTCGTCGGCGGCGGCCATCCGGCCGCTCGGGTCGCTGGGGCCGCTCGGCTCGTTCCGGTGGCTCGGGCTGTCGTTCCGGTCGTTCCCGCCGCTCGGACTGTCGCTCCGGTGGCTCGGGCTTTCGTTGCGGTCGCCGGACACAGCGTTCTCGCCGCCGGACACGGTGTTGTCTTCGTCTGACATGACGGTCTCCATGCCTGAGGGGTGCGGCCGCCCCCGCGGTGGCCGCACCCCCCATCATGGCATCTACTTTCGCGACCCGAAAGTCCTTTCGCCTGGAGAACTCCTTCGGGTGATGGCGGTCAACTACCGTCCGCTGTACGGGATCAGCGCCATCTCCCGCGCGTTCTTGATGGCGCGCGCGAGTTGCCGCTGCTGCTGGGCGGTCACCCGGGTCACCCGCCGACTGCGGATCTTGCCCCGGTCGGAGATGAACTTCCGCAGCAGATCGGTGTCCTTGTAGTCGACGTACGTGATGCCCGCGGCGTCCAGCGGGTTGGGCCGCTTGCGGTGCGGGTCGGTGCCCCTGGTGGGACGGCGTGCCATCGCGGTGGTCCTTTCGGTGGTGGCCGGCGCCGGGCCGGTCATGGGGGAGCGGCGGGGGGAGAGGGGGCCTCAGGAGACCGGGTCGAGCAGGCCGTCGAAGGCGTGCGGCAGGCGCGCCCAGGCGTCCGGCCCCGCGCGGTACTCGGCGTCCGTGAGCAGGCAGGAGTCCAGCAGCACGCGCAGGCCGTCGTCGTCGAGGCCGGGCGAGGTGAACGTCAGGTGCTGCCCGCGGTCGCCGTGCCGGGGGTGCCAGTCGAGGGCGGCGGCGACCCGGCGTTCCGCGGGGACCATCTCCCAGGCGGCGTCCGGCAGCGCGGCGAGCCAGGGGCCGGAGGGCTCCACGCACAGCGCGCCGCCCGCCGCGTCCCACGACAGCAGTGTGTCCGGGCGGTCGGCCAGCCAGAACCGGCCGCGACTGCGGGCCGCCGCGCACGCCAGGTCCTCCAGCGCCGCGTACAGCCGTTGCGGGTGGAACGGCCGGTCGCGGCGCCAGACCATCGTGCGGATCCCGTGCGCGTCGGCCTCCTGCGGCAGCAGCGCGCTGGCCGGATGCATGCGCGCGGTGGCGGCCCGCAGGTCGAACCCGGCGGCGAGCGCGGGACCCAGCGGATCCCGGTCCAGCACCAACGTCCGTGCGGTCGGGTGGAGTTGAGTCAGCAGTTCGCGGTCGGCGTCGTCGCCGGGGCCGCCCAGGAGCAGCAGTGTCGGGTACTCCAGCTGCCGGGCGAAGGTGTCGGCGACGGTGCGCCGGTCGGTCGGCGCGGCGGCCAGGCCGACCTCGTCGAGGTCGTCGCCGGTGGCGAGGTACGGCACGACGAGCGCGGGATCGACCGCGGTCGCCACGGCCGCCAGTCGCAGCGGCGCGCCCGCGGCGGCGATCACCGCCGCCATCGCCTGCGGCTCGACGGAGTCCCACAGTTCGACCACGGCCAGCCGGTGGCCGCCCCCCTCCGCGAGGCGCAGCAGTTCGGGGACGAGGTCCTCGCGCAGCGCGCAGCAGGCGCAGTCGTTGACCAGGGGCGCCTCGCCGACGCCCAGGAGGCCGGACGCGTCGCGCACGGTCCTGCGGACGGAGCCCTCGGTCGCGGCGGACAGGTCGTGGTGCAGGACGACCGCGCCGGCGACTGTGCG
Source organism: Streptomyces sp. ICBB 8177 (assembly GCF_003144095.1). Classification (GTDB taxonomy): domain Bacteria; phylum Actinomycetota; class Actinomycetes; order Streptomycetales; family Streptomycetaceae; genus Streptantibioticus_D. Next base: position 1,239,146 of record NZ_NSKH01000018.1, read on the forward strand.
AAGGACCGCCTCCACGGCCTCCCGGCGGGTGTCCGCGTGCAGGCCGCCGATGATCGCGACGTCCAGCCTCCCGGCGTCCGCCGCGGTCATCGCTCCTCCCGGAAGTCGACGTGGCGGCGGACGACCGGGTCGTACTTGCGCAGCGTGAGCCGGTCGGGGTCGTTGCGGCGGTTCTTGCGCGTCACGTAGGTGTACCCGGTCCCCGCCGTGGACCGGAGCTTGACGATCGGACGCAGTTCGTTGCGGGCCATGAGCCGCAGTCTATACGGAAGTGGTTTTCGTTTTCATCTGGCGACGGAAGTCGGGCAATTACTTGCCGGAGACAAGGGGTGACAAGCGATTCCCGGAGACATCCCCTGGCAAGCCTCCGGTAGACGCCCCCGCTCCCGCCCGGCCGAGCGCAGGCGCAGGCCACCCGGAGCAGTGCCCCGCACCGCATAGGGTGAAGAGGTGAACGCCCCCGCCCCCGCTCTCGACGCCGAACTGCGTGACGCGCTGCGTGCCCGGCTCGACGACCTCACCCCCCGCCAGGCGACCCAGGCCGTCGAGCGCCTGATCGCCAACTACCGGGGGCGGACGCCCACCGACGCGCCGGTCCTGCGCGACGCGGCCGACGTCGCCGCCTACGCCGCGTACCGCATGCCCGCCACCTTCGAGGCGGTACGGGCCGCGCTCGACGCGTTCCGCGCGCGGGCCGGTGACTGGACGCCGGCCCGCCACGTCGACGTGGGCGGCGGGACGGGTGCCGCGACCTGGGCCGTCGCCGACGCGTGGCCCGGCAGCGCGCACGAGACGACCGTCGTGGACTGGGCGCAGCCCGCGCTCGACCTCGGCCGCACGCTCGCCCGCGACGCCTCGCACCCCGCCCTGCGCACCGCCACATGGCGCCGCGAACCCATCGGCCCCGCGCTCGCCCTCCCGGACGCCGACCTGGTGACCGTCAGCTACGTGCTGGGTGAGCTGACCGACCGCGACCGGGCGTCGGTCGTCGCCGAGGCGGCCCGCGCCGGACGGGCGGTGGTCGTCGTGGAGCCCGGCACCCCGCCCGGCTACGCCCGGGTCATCGAGGCGAGGGCGCGGCTGATCGAAGCGGGGTTCACGGTGCTCGCGCCGTGCCCGCACGACGCCGCCTGCCCGATCGAGGAGGGCGCCGACTGGTGCCACTTCGCGGCCCGGGTGAGCCGTTCCTCGTTGCACCGGCAGGTCAAGGGCGGCTCGCTGCCGTACGAGGACGAGAAGTTCAGCTACGTCGCCGCCGTGCGGGAGGGCGAGCCGGGGGCGGCGCGGGCCCGGGTCGTACGGCATCCGCAGACGCGCAAGGGGCAGGTGCTGCTCGACCTGTGCACCCGCGACGAGGGGCTGCGGCGGGTGACCGTCTCCAAGCGGCAGGGCGAGGTGTACCGCGCCGCGCGGGACGCCGAGTGGGGCGACGTGTGGCCGCCGAGGTCAGCGTCCGAGGACTGACATCGCCGCGTTGTGGCCGGGGACGCCGCTGACCCCGCCGCCGCGCACCGCGCCCGCGCCGCACAGCAGCACGTTGGGATGGGCGGTCTCCACGCCCCAGCGGCCCGTCGCCTCGTCCGCGTACGGCCAGGACAGGTCGCGGTGGAAGATGTGGCCGCCGGGCAGCCCGATCTCGCGTTCCAGGTCGAGCGGGGACTTCGCCTCCAGGCAGGGCCGCCCGTCCGCGTCGCGCGCGAGGCAGTCCTCCAGAGGTTCGGCGAGCACCGCGTCCAGGCGGGCGAGCGTGGACTTCAGCAAGGCCTCCCGCGCCCCCTCGGGGTCGTCGGCGAACAGGCGGGCGGGCGCGTGCAGGCCGAAGAGGGTGAGGGTGTGGCAGCCGGCTTCAGCCAGCCCGGGGGAGAGGATCGACGGGTCGGTCAGGGAGTGGCAGTAGATCTCCGAGGGCGGCGCGGCGGGCAGCGCGCCGGACGCGGCCTGCGCGTAGGCCGTCGCCAGCTCCTCGTAGGACTCGCCGACGTGGAAGGTGCCGGCGAACGCCTCCCGTGGGTCGACCCCGGCGTCCCGCAGCCGGGGCAGACGGCGCAGCAGCATGTTGACCTTCAGCTGGGCGCCCTCGGGCGCACCGGCCGCGTCCGGTGCGCCCAGCAGCCCCGCGAGGGTGCGGGGTGCGGCGTTGACCAGGACGTGGCCGGCCTCCACCGACTCCGCCGAAGCGTCACCGCGGTGGGTCACCCGCGCCCGTACGCCGTCCGTCTCGATGCCGGTGACCTCGCGGCCGGTGCGGATCTCGGCGCCCGCCGTGCGCGCCGCGGCCGCGAGCGCGTCGGTGAAGGCGCCCATCCCGCCCACGGGGACGTCCCAGTCACCGGTGCCGCCCCCGATGACGTGGTAGAGGAAGCAGCGGTTCTGGCGCAGCGAAGGATCGTGCGCGTGGCTGAACGTGCCGATCAGCGCGTCCGTCAGCACCACCCCGCGCACCAGGTCGTGGCCGAAGGCCGCCTCGACCGCCTCGCCGAGCGGGCGCTCGAACAGCGCCTCCCAGGCGGCCGGTTCGCCGATCCGTGCCGCCAACTCGCTTCGCGTGGGCAGTGGTTCGGTCAGCGTGGGGAAGACGGCGCGGGCCACCCGGCCGGTCATCGCGTAGAACCGCTGCCACGCCTCGAACTCCCGGTCGGAGCCGGTGAGCCGGGCGAAGCCCTCCCGGGCGCGGGCCGGGTCGGCGGTGTCGACCAGCAGGCCGGGCCCTGACCTCGCCGGGGTGTAGGAGGAGATCCGGCGGCGGCGCACCGCGAAGCGCAGCCCCAGGTCGTCCACGATCTTCCGGGGCAGCAGGCTGACCAGGTACGAGTAGCGCGAGAGACGGGCGTCGACGCCGGTGAACGCACGGGTGGAGACCGCCGCGCCGCCGGTGACCGGGAGCCGTTCGAGGACCAGCACGGAGCGGCCCGCGCGGGCCAGGTAGGCGGCGGCGACCAGTCCGTTGTGGCCGCCTCCGACCACCACGACGTCGTACCGGGTGCGCTCGGGCATGGGGCTCCCTCCACCGTGGCCGTCCGATCCTGGGACGCTATCCGGCCGCGGCGCGCCGCGCACCCTAAACGTGCGACGAGGGCGGGGCGGCCGGATCGCGGTCGCCCCGGCCCCGCCGGCCGCGTCAGTCGCGCAGCTCCAGCGTGCAGCACTTCACGCTGCCACCGGCCTTGTGCAGTTCCGACAGGTCGACGCCGACCGGCTCGAAACCGCGCCTGCGCAACGGCTCGAACAGGCCCGAGGCGCCGGCCGGCAGGACCACGTGGCGGCCGTCGCTGACCGCGTTGAGGCCGAGCGCCGCCGCGTCCTGCTCGGTGGCCAGCAGCGCGTCGGGGAAGAGCCGGGCGAGCACGTCCTGGCTGCCGGGGGAGAAGGCCTGCGGGTAGTACATGACCTCGTCCCCGTCGAGCACGGCGAGCGCGGTGTCCAGGTGGTAGTAGCGGGGGTTGACCAGTTCCAGGCCGATCACCGGGCGGCCGAAGAACTCCTGGGCCTCGGCACGCGCCGACGGGCTGCTGCGGAAGCCCGCCCCCGCCAGCACCCAGGAGGCGGTGGGGGTGAAGTCGCCCTCGCCCTCGTTGATGTGCTCCGGCTCGTGGACCCGGCGGTAGCCGTGCTCGCGGAACCACGCCAGGTGGGCGGGCGCCTCGCCGCGCCGCTCGGCATTGGCGAACCTGGCACCGAAGACCCGGCCGTCCACCACGGTGGCGCCGTTGGCCGCGAAGACCATGTCCGGCAGGCCGGGCACCGGCTCCAGCACTTCGACGGTGTGGCCGAGCGCGCGGTAGCGATCGCGCAGGTCCTCCCACTGCAACAGCGCCAGCGCGCTGTCGACGGGCTTGTCCGGGTCCATCCAGGGGTTGATGGAGTAGGTGACCCGGAAGTGGGCCGGGGGACACATCAGATAGCGCCGGGGGGTGGCGACGCGTTGTGTGGGCAATGAAGGCTCCTCACCGTTGAGGCTCCGTGCACGCGGTTGCGTCCGTGTACGCATGGTCCACCCCGCGCGGCCGGTGGCGCACGCTCCTTTCGAGTGGTTCGCCGAACCGTGACCCGGTGGCCGGGCGCACCCGCCCCGGGCGTTGCCGCAGGTCCCACGAGACCACTCGAACGAGCGACCGACGACGTTTCGGCCAAGCTGGGCCGACCGGCCGGTTGGACGCCACCCCGCGTTCACACTTCGGACGCGCGAGGAGCAGGATGGAGGGTGGGCCCGGGTCGTGACCACCCCGGGAGCGGTGAGCGCGCTGATGAGAGGGGCTCCATGGAACGCAGGAGCAGGCTGGCGGAGTGGCTGCGGCGGCGCCCGGGTGCCCCGGGGGGTACGGCCCGGGGGAGCGCGGCCGCGGCCGACCGGGAGGCCCTCCTGCTGGGCGCGGCGGCCGCGTCCTTCCCCGTCGCGCCGGCCGCCCACCCGTCCGGCTTCGGGTGCTCCTGCGACCGGGTGGGCTGTCCCACGCCGGGCATGCACCCGGTGTCGTTCGCCTGGCAGACCGAAGCGACCACCGACGCCGCCAAGATCACCCGCTGGCTGCTGGCCGATCCGCTCGCCAACTTCGTCACCGCCACCGGCGCCGGCCACGACGTGCTCGACGTGCCCGCGCAAGCCGGCCGGATCGCCCTCGCCCGGCTGGAGGCCGAGGGCACCGGCACCGGACCGGTCGCCATGTACGGCGACGACCGGATGCTGTTCTTCACCGCCTCGCGCGGCACCCCGGACGACGAGGACGAGTGGTGGCCGTGCGAGCTGGACTGCCATCCCGAGACGCTCGACGAACACCCGGGGCTGCGCTGGCACTGCCGGGGCAGTTACGTGCTGCTGCCCCCGTCCCGGCTGCCGGACGGCTCGGCGGTCACCTGGCTGCGGCCGGCCGACCGGCCGCTGCCCGACCCGCTGCCGCTGCTCGCGGTGCTGACCGACGCCTGCGGGCAGGTCCCCGAGGCGCCGGAGCCTGAGGCCGCGGGCGGCTGGCCGAGCCGCTGAGCTCGCCCGTACCCGTACGGGCCCGTCCCCCGAATCCGCCGTTCGTGCCCACTTCCCGGGGCGGTGTCACTGGCCGGTGGCGGAGACCAGGCCGGCGATGCGGTCGACGAAGGCCACCTTGCCGCCGCTCGTGGTGGCCGACGGCACCGTCACCACCTGCTCCGAGACGTAGGTCAGCGTCACCGACCTGCTCGGGGTGCCGGTCAGCAGGGCGTTGACGGTGGGGTCCTGCACGCGCACCGGCCCCTTGGCCACCGTCTGCTTCATGATGTGCTGGGTGGTGAAGAACACCAGCGCGCCGCCGTCCGACAGCCGCAGCGCCACCGGGGGGTAGCGCACCGGGTCGGCGCCCGAGTCGGCGAACTGCGTGACGACCTGCGGGGTCGGCGCGTACTGGGTGCGGCGCTGCGTGCGCAGGGCCGTGGTGTCCGGCCCGGCCGCGAAGTCCGGGGACCCGGCGTCGCCCCGCTGGAGGTAGGCAGCGTAGGCGGGGCCCAGGCCACCCGGCTGGACCAGCAGGCCGGAACCGGTCACCGGCACCGGCTCGGCGTACCCCTTCGCGTCGGTGGCGAACCGCGGCTCCGCGCCCGGCGCGACGACCAGCAGGTACGACGCCCTCCACTGCTCGGCCACGCTGTCACGGGTGAAGACCAGCAGCCAGCGGTCCTTGTCGCGGTTGTCGGCGGTGTCGACCACGAACCACTTGGGCCAGCCGCGCTGCCGGGGTATGACGAACCGCGAGTCGGTGAGCACCAGCGGCTTGTAGCCCGGGTTCCCGGCGGGGGAGCCGACGTGCCGGGCCTTGATCCCCGCGCCGTCGATGGCGCCCAGCGCGCCGGTCTCGGCCTGCGTGTTCACCGACGGGTCCAGCCGGGTGTTGGCCTCGTTGGTCAGCCGCACGAAGCGCTCCAGCGCCTCGGCCGCGTCGGCCCGCTGGACCGAGGGGACCAGGGCGCGTTCGCCGTGCACCGTCACGCAGCCCGTCGCGCCGACGGCCAGCAGACCGGTCGCGGCCAGCCACACCGCCGCGCGCCGCGCCCTCGACGCGCGGCCGACGCCGCAGACGCAGGCACCGCCATGGACGCCATCGGTGGCGCTGCCGGAACCGCTACGGGGCCCGGGGCGGGCCGGACGCGCGGCGGGCGACGGCTCGGCCAACGCCCTTACGGGCGACGGCGGTTGCGCTGCGGACGGCGCCTTCATCGGGGGCGGGCTCCTTCGAAGTGGCGGAAACGCGCACACATTACCGGGCCCGCCCGTGTGTTCGTCCCCGATCGCGGCCCGCCGTCCCGGCAGCCGGCTCAGGGCAGCGTCAGCACCTCCGCGCCGGTGTCGGTCACCACGAGCGTGTGCTCGAACTGGGCCGTGCGCTTGCGGTCCTTGGTGACCACCGTCCAGCCGTCCTCCCACACGTCGTACTCGTGCGTGCCGAGGGTGAGCATCGGCTCGATGGTGAACGTCATGCCCGCCTTGATCTCGGTCGTGGCGTGCGGGCTGTCGTAGTGCGGCACGATCAGGCCGGAGTGGAACGAGGTGTTGATGCCGTGGCCGGTGAAGTCCCGCACCACGCCGTAGCCGAAGCGCTTGGCGTACGACTCGATGACCCGGCCGATGACGTTGATCCGGCGGCCCGGCTTGACCGCCTTGATGGCGCGGGTCAGCGACTCGCGGGTGCGCTCGACCAGCAGCCGCGACTCCTCGTCCACCTCGCCGCACAGGTAGGTGGCGTTGGTGTCGCCGTGCACGCCGTTGATGTACGCGGTCACGTCCAGGTTGACGATGTCGCCGTCGCGCAGCTCGGTGGAGTCCGGGATGCCGTGGCAGATGACCTCGTTGAGCGAGGTGCAGATCGACTTGGGGAAGCCGCGGTAGCCCAGGTCGGAGGGGTAGGCCTGGTGGTCGCACATGTACTCGTGGGCGATGCGGTCCAGCTCGTCCGTGGTGGTGCCGGGCTTGACGGCCTTGGCCGCCTCCTCCATCGCCCGGGCGGCGATGCGGGAGGCGATCCGCATCTTCTCGATGGTCTCGGCGTCCTGCACCTCGGGGCCGGTGTACGGGGTCGGCGCGGGCTTGCCGACGTACTCGGGGCGCGGAATGGACGCGGGGACGCGGCGGGTCGGCGACAGCGTGCCGGGGACGAGGAGTGACTGGCCAGACATGTCAGCGAGTGTATCGGCGGCACACAGGGCACGATGGCGGACAGGGGAGGCCGCGGGCCGCGGCACGACGCGAGGGTGCGAAGGAGCGAGAACGATGGCGCTGTTCAAGGCGAAGAAGGAAGCCGCCAAGCCGGGCGAGTGGTACTACTGCCTCAAGCACCACACCGCCGAGGAGGGCATGGTCTGCGCGGGACGCAACCGCATGGGCCCCTACACCAGCCGCCGGGCGGCGGAGCACGCGATGGAGACCGCCGCCGAGCGCAACGAGGAGTGGGACGCGCGCGACTAGGCGCCCGCGACGGCCGGCGCCCCGCCGGCCGCCCGGGCCTCGCGCAGCCGCACCGCGTGCTCGCCGGACCGCGCGTCGTACGCCGTGAGCCGGGGCGGCGCCGCCTCCGGCAGGGCGACCGCCGCCGCGCACTCCAGGCCGCCGGACCACAGCGAGGTGCGCACCGACGTCCACGCCGCGACGGCGCCCGGGTCGGTCGGAGGCCACAGGAGGCCACGCTGTGTGCGGTGTGATCGGTTCCGCAACGCAATTGAGCGATCACCGGGCGGGGGGCTGGCAGGATCGCCGTATGACTACTGATGCGAATCCCCCGGCCGACGCGAACCCCCCGGCCGCGGCGAAGGCTCCGGCCAAGGATCCCTGGGACCTGCCGGACGTGTCCGGGCTGGTCGTCGGCGTCCTCGGCGGCACCGGTGACCAGGGCCGCGGTCTGGCCTACCGGCTCGCGCGGGCCGGGCAGCGGGTCATCGTCGGCTCCCGCGACGCGGGCCGCGCCGCCACGGCCGCCGAGGAGATCGGCCACGGCGTGCGGGGCCTGGAGAACGCCGCGTGCGCGCGGGAGAGCGACGTGGTGATCGTCGCGGTGCCGTGGGAGGGCCACGCCAAGACGCTCCAGGCGCTGCGCGAGGAACTGGCGGGCAAGCTGGTGGTGGACTGCGTCAACCCGCTGGGCTTCGACAAGAAGGGCGCGTACGCCCTGGTGCCGGAGGAGGGCAGCGCCGCCGAGCAGGCCGCGGCCCTGCTCCCGGACTCCCGGGTCGCCGCCGCGTTCCACCACCTGTCGGCGGTGCTGCTCCAGGACCCGGCCGTCGAGCGCATCGAGACCGACGTGATGGTGCTGGGCGAAAGCCGCGCGGACACCGACGTGGTGCAGGCGCTGGCCGGGCTGATCCCGGGCATGCGCGGCGTCTTCGCCGGGCGGCTGCGCAACGCGCACCAGGTGGAGTCGCTGGTGGCCAACCTGATCTCCGTCAACCGCCGCTACAAGGCGCACGCGGGGCTGCGGCTCACCGACGTGTGAGCCGGGGCGGGGCGTGCGGCACGTCGCGCGGGGCGTGGGGGACAATGGGCGGTGCCGCAAGCCGTACCACCCAGGAGCCGAGGACCCATGCCCCGCATCGCCCTGTTCGCCGTCGTCGTGTGCGCGCTCGCCCTGGCCGCCGCCGGGGTCTCCTTCGCGCAGGGCAGCTTCCTGGGCGTCGTGTGGATCCTGCTGGCGGGCGTCTCCAGCAACATGGCCTGGTTCTACGTGCGCCGGGCCCGGTCCGAGCGCCGCACGACGGCGGGCTGAGAACGACGGCGGGCCCAGGCCCGGGCGCACCGGGGGCGGCGGGGCCGCGCGTCAGCCGAGGCCCTGGCCGCTGCCCGCGCCCCATTGCTTCCAGAAGCGGAACGTCTCGTAGCCGGTCGCGGTGTACCAGTCCTGCACCCCGAAGGCGCGCATCACGGCGTCGATGAACTCCCAGAAGTAGGTGTTGACCTCCGGGATCCACAGGCAGCCGAAGACCGCGATCAGCCCGAACGGCGCGAAAGGCTCGACCTGGCGGCGCACCTTGTACGACAGCCACGGCTCGACCACCCCGTAGCCGTCCAGGCCCGGCACCGGCAGGAAGTTCAGGATCGCCGCGGTCACCTGGAGTTCCGCGAGGAACGCCACCGCGCTCATGAACGGCGCCGGACCCCACGCCTGCCCGCCGATCGCGAACGGCAGCATCAGGACCAGCGCCCAGACCGCGTTGACCAGCGGCCCCGCCGCCGAGATCAGGCTGTGCCGCCAGCGGCCCCGGATGCGGCCGCGCTCGATGAAGACCGCGCCGCCGGGCAGGCCGATGCCGCCCAGGATGACGAAGACCACCGGAAGCACGATGCTCAGCGCGGTGTGGGTGTACTTCAGGGGGTTGAGCGTCAGGTAGCCCTTGCCGCCCACCGAGATGTCGCCGCCGTGCAGCGCCGTGCGCGCGTGCGCGTACTCGTGCAGGCACAGGGAGACGATCCAGCCGGAGACGACGAAGAGGAAGACCGCGAAGCCCGGGTTGTTCGCCAGGCCCTGCCAGACGGCCCAGCCGGAGACCACCATGATGGCGACCAGGCCCAGGAAGACGGGGCTGATGCGGCGGTCCCGGCCACGTGCGGAAACGGTCGTCGTCATGCGCCGGACGTTAGCACCGGCCCGGCGCGGGCCGCTGCCGGGCGCCGGGCCGTGTCCCGCCGCGACGTCCACCAGAATGGACCCGTGCGCTACAGCATCCTGGGGTCCACGCGGGCCCACCGGCCGGACGGCACCGCCGTACCCCTCGGCGGGGCGCGGCTGCGCGCCCTGCTCGCCGCGCTCGCGCTGCGGCCCGGCCGGGCACTGCCCGCCCCGGCGCTCATCGACGACGTGTGGGACGGCGACCCGCCCGCGGAGGCGGCCGGCGCCCTCCAGGCGCTGGTGGCCCGGCTGCGCAGGGCCCTCGGGCACGCGGCGGTGGACTCCGTGGACGGCGGCTACCGGCTGTGCGCCACCGCCGACGACGTGGACCTGCACCGCTTCGAGCGGCTGGTGGCGGACGGCGCACGGGCGCTGGGCGAGGGCGATCCGGCCAAGGCCGCCGGGCTCCTCACCGAAGCGCTCGCGCTGTGGGGCGGCGCGCCGCTCGCCGACCTGCCCGGCCGGGTCGCGTACGCCACGCGCTACGAGGCGCTGCACGAGGACGCGGTACGACTGCGACTCACCGCGGAACTCGGTCTCGGCCAGGCGGAGCGCGTCCTGCCGGAGCTGTCCGCGCTCGCCGCCGCCCAGCCGCTCAACGAACCGGTGCAGACGCTGCACATCCGCGCGCTGCGGGACGCCGGGCGCGGCGCCGACGCGCTCCAGGCGTACGAGCGGGTACGCGCAGCCATCGCCGACCGGCTGGGCGCCGACCCCGGCCCCGAACTGCGGGCGCTGCACGCCGAGTTGCTGACCCCCGCGCCCACGCCCCCCGCGCCTGCCGCCCCCGCCCCCACCGCCGCCCCGGCTCCCACCGCCGCGCCTGCCGCCGGGGCGCTCAGCGCGGCCACCGAAGCCCCGCGGCAGGCGGCGGCTCCGGGCGGGCGCGGGACGCTGAAGGCGGTGCTGACCAGTTTCGTCGGGCGGGACGCCGACCTGGAGGGGGTGCGCGACGACCTGGCCGCCGCCCGGCTGGTCACCCTCCTCGGGCCCGGCGGCTCCGGCAAGACCCGGCTGTCGCTGGAGGCCGGACGGCGCTACGGGACGCAGTGGCGGGACGGGGTGTGGCTGGTGGAGCTGGCCCCGCTGGCCGACCCGCGCGGCGTGCCGGAGGCGGTGCTGACCGCGCTGGGGCTGCGGGAGATCGCGCTGCACGGCTCCGCGGACAAGACGCTCGCCGAGGCGCGGGCACAGGACCCGGCGCGGGTGCTGGCGGAGTACTGCGCGCGCCGTGAGCTGCTGCTCGTACTGGACAACTGCGAGCACGTCGTCGACGCGTGCGCCGGGCTCACCGAGCGGCTGCTGACCGAGTGCCCGGGCCTGAGCGTGCTGGCGACCAGCCGCGAACCGCTTGGCGTGCCGGGCGAGTTGACGCGGCCGGTGGACCCGCTGCCGGAGCCGACCGCGCTGCGGCTGCTGGCCGACCGGGGGGCCGCGGCCCGGCCCGGGTTCGACCCCGCCGAGGACCCGAAGGCGTGCGCCGAGATCTGCCGGCGGCTGGACGGCCTGCCGCTCGCCATCGAGCTGGCGGCGGCCCGGCTGCGCAGCCTGACGCCACGCCAGATAGCCGGACGGCTGGACGACCGCTTCCGCCTGCTGACCGGCGGCAGCCGCACCGTCCTGCCCCGCCAGCAGACGCTGCGCGCGGTCGTCGACTGGAGCTGGGAGCTGCTGGATCCGGTCGAACGCGCGCTGCTGCGCAGGCTGTCGGTCTTCTCCGGCGGCTGCGAGCTGACCGCCGCCGAGGAAGTGTGCGCGGGCGACGGCGTCGAGGCCCGCGACGTCGCGGGCCTGCTGGGCTCGCTGGTCGACAAGTCGCTGGTGATCGCGGACTTCGGGGTGAGGACCGCCCGCTACCGGATGCTGGAGACCATCGGCCAGTACGCGGCGGAACGGCTCACCGAGTCCGGCGAACGCGCCGCGGTCGAGGCCCGGCACGTCGACTGCTTCCGGGAGTTCGCCCGCCGCGCCGACCCGATGCTGCGCGGGCCGGAACAGCTGGAGTGGCTGGAGAAGCTGGAGCGCGACCACGACAACGTGCGCTCCGCGCTGCGCCGCGCGGTCGACTCGGGCGCCGAGCAGGAGGCGCTGCACCTGGTGCTGTCGTGCCTGTGGTTCTGGACGATGCGCAACTACCGCACCGAGCTGAGCGAGTGGCCGCGTGCGGTGGCGGCGCTCGGCCCCGACCCGTTCGCCGAACCGGCCGCCCCCGTCGTGCCGCTGGAGCGCACCCCCGTCGAGGTGCCGCTGCCGTTGCCGCCCGCGCAGCTGGACGAGGCGCGGCGCTGGGTGCGCATGGTGCCGCTCAGCGTGCCCGACGAGGACCTCGACCTGCTCGGCGGCGACCTGGACGCCCTCGGCCGCGCGATCCGGGACGCCTACCCGCCGCACCTGCCGCAGGCCAGCCTCCGCCAGGCGCTGGCCGTGCCGTTCACCGCGTTCGTCACCCACGACTTCCACGCGATGGAGGGCATGGTGGACGCCCTGGTCGAAAGCTGCCGGGCGCACGGCAGGGTCTGGGAGCTGGCGTACGCGCTGCAACTGCGGGCGAGGGTGGACAACGAGGTGCCCGGCGACCGCAGGGCGATGGACGACGTGCGCGAGGCCCGGGAGCTGTTCGCCCGGGTGGGCGACCGGTGGGGCATGGCCGAGACACTGTCCGCGGAGGCCGAGGCGACAGCGGCGCGCGGTGACTGGCGGCGCACCGCCGACTGCTGCCGGGAGGCGATCGCGCTGGCCACCGAACTCGGCGCCCACCAGCAGGTCCCCGAGCTGACGGTGCGGCTCGGGGAGGCGATGGTCAACGGCGGTGACCCGGCCGAGGGGGAGCGGCTGCTGCGCGAGGGCATCGCGGAGGGACTGCGGCAGGGCCCGGGAGCCCACGGCGCCACCTACCACGGCCGGATGACGCTCGCCGGACTGCTGGGGCTGCGCGGCGAGGCCGACGCGGCGATGCGGCTGGTGGACGAGATGCTGGGCGAAGGCAGGCCCGCCGTACGGGAGTTGATGGGCGGCATGCTGCTGTGCCTCAAGGGCTGGCTGACCGCGGTCGCGGGCGATCCGGCGCGGGGCCTTCAGCAGGTGGGCGAGGGCGTCGAGACGGTGTCCTCGCACGACTACGCGGAGGTCGTCCTGCCGCGCCTGGCCGGCATGGTCACCGCGATGGGGTCCTCGGTGCTGGGCCGCCTCGTGGCGGAAGGGCCCGCCGCGCACACCGGCGGGAGCGCGGCCGGGGCCGCCCCCGCAGCGGACGCGCCCGGTCCCGCCCGGGCCGGTGCGGTGCTGCTGGGCTCGGCCCGCGCGCTGCGGCCGATAGTCGCTCCGCTGGTGGACCGCGAGGAGCTGGCCGCCACCACCCGGCGGCTGCGCGACGCGCTGGGCGACGAGGCGTACGAGGCCGCGTACGCCGAGGGCGACGGACTCTCCCCCCGGGAGGCCGTCGCCCTGCTGCGCTCGGTGGTGGCGGGCCAGGCCTGACCGGCCTGCGCGAACCACCCGTCCGCTAGGCGGACTTGTTGCGGAACTTCGCCACCGCCAGCGGCGCGGTCACCACGGTGATGCCCACCGTCCAGGCCAGCGTGATCCACACAGAGTGCGCCACCGCGCCGCCGTTGATCAGCGCGCGGGAGGCGTCCGCGAGGTTGGAGAGCGGATTGGCCTTGGTGAAAGCCTCCAGCCAGCCCGGCATGGTGGAGGTCGGGGCGAAGATGGAGCTTCCGAACTGAAGTGGCATCAGCACCAGCATCCCGATCCCCTGGACGGCCTGCGCCGTCTTCATGGTCAGACCCAGCAGGATGAAGATCCACATCAACGAGGCGCCGAAGACCAGCGCGAGCAGCACGGCGGCCAGCAGGTGCAGCACCGAGGTGTGAATGGTCAGGCCGAGAGTGAAGCCCATGCCCAGCAGGATCGAGGTGGCCAGCAGCATGCGGCCGATCTCCACGACGATCTTGGCGATGAGGACCGAGGACCGGGCTATCGGCATGGTCCTGAAGCGGTCCATCACCCCCTTCTTGAAGTCGTCGTTGATGCCGCTGCCGACCGCCTGGGCGATGTTCATGCCCATCATCGCCATCAGGCCGGGGACCACGTAGTTGACGTACTCGTGCTGGTTGCCCTTGCCGGAGATCGCGCCACCGAAGACGTACACGAACAGCAGGGTGAAGATGACCGGCATCAGCAGGGCGTCGAACATCGACTCCGGGTCCTGCTTGATCTGCAACGCGTTGCGCCGCACCAGGGCGCCGATGTGCCGCAGGTTGGCCCGCAGGCCGATGCGGCCTTCCGCCGGGCGCGCGGTCGCCGTCGCGCTGATCGTGGCCGCACTCATGCCGCCACCTCCTCAAGGGTCTCGTCGGACACGGAGTCGTCGTTGCCGGCCGGGGCCGAGGCCTTCTGGCCGGTGATGGCCAGGAACACCTCGTCCAGGCTGGGCAGATGGGTGCTGATGCCGGCGATGCGGAACGACCGCTCGCCCAGCAGGCCGACGATCGCGGTCAGCTGCTCGTCGCTGACGATCGCCACGTTGACCAGGCCCTCGGTCTCGTCGACCACCACGCCGCCGACCCCGTCCAGGCCGGAGCGGGACAGCGTCTGCGCCATCGCGCGCAGGTCGGCCCGGTCCGCCGGACGGATCTGCAGGGTGCGTCCGCCGACCTTCGCCTTCAGCTCCTCGACCCGGCCCTCCGCGATGACCCGGCCGCGGTCGAAGACGGTCAGCTCGTCGGCGAGCTGCTCGGCCTCCTCCATGTACTGGGTGGTGAGCAGCACCGTCGCGCCGTCGGCGACCATGCGCTGCACCTCCTCCCAGACCTCGTTGCGGGTGCGCGGGTCCAGGCCGGTGGTCGGCTCGTCCAGGTAGAGCACCGCGGGCCGGCCGATCATGCTCGCGGCCAGGTCGAGGCGGCGGCGCATACCGCCCGAGTACTGCCCGGCGGGCCGCTTGGCCGCGTCGGTGAGCGAGAAGCGCTCCAGCATCTCGTCCGCGCGTACCTTGGCGTCCTTGCGGGACAGGTCGAGCAGCCGCCCGATCATGTAGAGGTTCTCGCGTCCGGAGAGCTTCTCGTCGACGGACGCGTACTGTCCGGTGAGCCCGATCACCCGGCGCAGCTGCCGCGGCTGGGCGAGGACGTCGTACCCGGCGACCCGGGCGCTGCCGGCGTCGGGACGGATCAGCGTGGACAGGACCCGTACGAGCGTGGTCTTGCCCGCACCGTTCGGCCCGAGCACTCCGAGCACCGTGCCCTGGCGCACGTCCAGGTCCACTCCGTCGAGGGCTTTCGTCGGGCCGTAGTGCTTGACCAGGCCCCGTACTTCCACGGCGTTCTCGCCGCCACTGGTCTGCTCGATGCGTGTCATGCCTCTACGGTGACCCACCCCGCCGACAGGTCGCCGACAGCCCGCTGACAGCGCCGCCCGGGCCCTGACAGCGCTCCGACGAGCCCCCGCCGAGGCGGTCGGGGCACGTCGGCGCCGCAGGTCAGGCGGGTACCGAGACCAGGCGCTGGCCCTGCGTGGTGACCACGTCGAAGCGGGCGATGTCCGAGGGCGACAGGGCCGTGGCCCCGGAGACGCTGATCGGCCTCGGTTTGCCGCCCGACGTGTAGCCGCCCGGCGGCACCGTCCAGTTGGCGACCGTCTCCTGCTGCCCGTTGGTGCCGACGACGACCAGGTGGCAGGTACGGGGGCCGCCGACGTCGGACAGCCGCATGTCGATCTGGGTGCCCCACTGGCGTGCGGTCAGCCCGATCGTGGCGGACACCCCGGTGCCGGCGTCCGTGGCGGTGTAGCTGTGGCCGAACGACTGGCTGGCGACGGGCGGGCTGCTGGTCGCCTCCATGCTGACCACGGCCGCGGTCGGACCCGCGACGATCAGCGCCGCGGCGGCCACCGCCATCAGCCTGCGCCGCCGCCGCTTCGTGCGGCGCTCGCCGGCCACCTCGGCGAGCAGCCGGTCCAGCAGGGCGCCGTCCGGAGGCCGGGGCGGGCCGTCCTGACCGATCTCGGCCAGGATCGGCACCAGGCCGCTCAGCTCCTCCAGCCGGGCGGAACACGTGCCGCACACCGCGAGGTGCTGTTCGAACCGGTCCATGTCGGACTCGTCCAGCACGCCCAGCACATAGGCGCCGACATCGACGTGCGGGTCGAACGGTTCGAAACCGGTCACGAGGTCACCCCTCTCTCCTCCAGTGCGATCCGCAGGCTGCGCAGCGCGTAGAAGACGCGCGAACGCACCGTGCCGGGCGGCACCCCCAGGTGGGCCGCCGCCTCGGTGGTGCTGCGGCCCTTGAAGTACGTCTCTATCAGTACCTGACGGTGCGACTCGGTGAGGTCGTCCATCGCGTCGGTGATGGTCATCATCCGCAGGGCGCGGTCGAGTTCGTCCTCGGCGGGCAGTTGCTCCAGCGCGGCCGGGCCGGTCTCGGGCGGGCGGGTCATCCGGCCGCGGTGGCCGTCGATCACCACCCGGCGGGCGACCGTCACCAGCCAGGGCCGCAGGGACCGGGCGGCCGGGTCCAGCCGGGAGGCGCTGCGCCAGGCACGCAGCAGCGTCTCCTGCACGACGTCCTCGGCCAGGTGGCGGTCACCTGCGACCAACCGCATCACATAGGCCAGCAGCGGGCCCGCGTGCTCGCGGTAGAGCGCCCGCATCAGTTCTTCCTCCGGTCCCTGCTCCGGAGGGTGACGTCGCTCCACACCCACATCCTCGCGCACGCCCGGCTCCTGTCCCACCCGTTCTCCGCTCTCCGTGGCCCCAGCGGGCTCAGTAGCCGTTGCCACCGGACCCGCTCGGGGTGCTCGGAGCGCCGGAGACCGCCTGCGCCCTGCCGCCGCTCGGGGTGGCGGCGAACCAGGTGCCCTGCACGCCCTGACCCTTGGTGTCGCCGGGTTTGGTGTCGGGGGCGTAGCGGTACAGCGGCCAGCCGTTCAGCGTGAGCTGCTTGCTGCCGTCGGGCCGGGTGACGCTGCCGACCAGCTTGGCGTCGACGCCCTTGAGATGGCCGGCGTCGGAGGCGGGCTCCGGGGGCCACACGGCGGCGCACTGGCCGGTGCAGTGGGACATGGGGGGTTTGTTCATGTCCTTGTCGAAGCGGTAGAGCGTCCAGCCCTGCCCGTTGACGACGATGGTGCCCAAGGACGCGTTGTGGGCGGTGGTCAGCGCGGCCTGTCCGGCGGGGGCGGCCGCCGAGCCCGCTCCGGAGGAGCTTCCCGAGCCGGACGAGCAGCCCGCGAGGACCAGCAGCGAGGCCGCCCCCGCCGAGGCCACCAGCACGGCGGTACGGCGCACCGGCCGCGGGTGGTCGGCGAAGCGCTTGCTGTGGGGGGACATGGTTGGCTCCTTCCGTATGTCCAGGGGCCTTCACCTGGTCATACGGAAGGAGCCGGGGGATTGCTCAACGCGCGCGGCGCCGGGTCTCGGGGAAGCCGCGCCCGGTCACCGCGAGGTCACCCCGCGAACTCAGTGGAAGCTGTGCTCCGCCGCCGGGTACACGCCGCCGACCACCTCGTCGGCGAACGACCGTGCCGCGCCGCCCAGCGCCTCGCGCAACCGCATGTACTGCTTGACGAACCGCGGCACCCGGCCGCCGGTCATGCCCGCCATGTCGGTCCACACCAGCACCTGCGCGTCGCACTCGGGGCCCGCGCCGATGCCGACGGTGGGGATGTGCAGGGCGGTGGTGACCTCGGCGGCCAGCTCGGCCGGCACGACCTCCAGCACGACCGCGAAGGCGCCCGCGTCCTGCACCGCCTTGGCGTCCCGGAGCAGCTGCTGGGCCGCCTCCTCGCCGCGCCCCTGCACCGGGTAGCCGCCGAAGGCGTTGACGGACTGCGGGGTCAGGCCGACGTGCGCCATGACCGGGATGCCGGACTGCACCAGCAGCTCGATCTGGTGGGCGGAGCGCTCGCCGCCCTCCAGCTTGACCGCGCCGACCCCGGAGTCCTTCATCAGCCGGGTCGCGTTGCGCAGGGCCTGGGTGGCGCCCTCCTGGTACGAGCCGAAGGGCAGGTCGGCGACGACCAGCGCGCGCTTGGTGCCCCGTACGACGGCCGCCGACAGGATGGCGATCTCGTCCATGGTGACCGGGACGGTGCTGTCGTAGCCGAGGTGGCAGTTGCCCATCGAGTCGCCGACCAGCAGCACCGGGATGCCCGCGTCGTCGAAGACGGAGGCGGTCATGGCGTCGTAGGCGGTGAGCATGGGCCACTTCTCGCCGCGCTGCTTGGCGGCGGCTATGTCGCGGACGGTGATACGGCGAGTGCTCGTGCCGCCGTACAGCGCCTTGCTGCTGTCGGAGGATTTCTGGGCAGCCTCGACGTGCGTCATGGCAACGGCTCCTGTTCGTGTCTCGAGGCGCCCTGACGGCGTCCCCGGATCGCCTTCCATGCTGGCACGGCGCGGCGGCCGCCGGAAGTCCACAGGGACGTAACGTCCATCTCGCGGTGGCCCGGCACGGCGCGGGTGGGCCCCTCGGCGCGGCCCCGCGGCGCGGGCGGGCCCCTCGGCGCGGTCCCCGATCAGGTGCGTCCGCCCGGCTGATGTGCGGGCTCCGCGACGGCAGTATGTGCATCCTGTCACGAAGCGCTGATCAGGGCTGTTACCGGGGAACTGGTCCTTCCGGATGCCTCGTCCCACGGGAGGAGCGCGCGCCCCCCGCCGGTTCGCCGACCGTCTAGGGTCGGACCGGCGGACCGGGGGCGCGGGACAGCACGGAGAGCGCAGCGAGTACGAGCGAGTGAGGTCGGCCCATGGCGCAGGCGTACAGGACGGGCGAGACCGTGGACGGTCCCGGGCCGGACGGCGGCCGGGGGCGCCGGGAGAGGGCGCGGTGGCGGGACGGCGGGGCGTGGCGGCGCGGCAAGGTCCCGGCGGCGCTGGCGATGGCCGTCGCTGCGCTGATGCTCTTCCACGCCGACGTGCCCAACACCGTCGGCAACCTGGGCTCCCTGCTGGAGACGTTCCTGCCCTGGGTGGGCATGCTGGCCGTGCCGCTTCTGCTGCTGTGGGCCCTGCTGCGGCGCTCGGCGACCGCGGTGGTGGCGCTGGTGCTGCCGGTGGCGGTGTGGGGCAGCCTGTTCGGAGGCCTGCTCAGCGACAAGGCGGTGCCGGGCGGTGACCTGACCGTCGTCACCCACAACGTGGACGCCGCCAACCCCGACCCGGCAGGCACCGCCAAGGACGTCGTCGCCTCCGGCGCGGGCATCGTGGCCCTGGAGGAACTGTCGCCCAAGGCGCTGCCGGTCTACGAGCGGGGCATGGCGGCGGCCTATCCGTACCGCGCGGTCGAGGGCACGGTCGCGCTGTGGAGCAAGTACCCGCTGAGCGCCACCCGGCCGGTCGACATCCGGCTGGGCTGGACCCGCGCGCTGCGCACCACGGTCAGCACGCCGGAAGGCGACATCGCGGTCTACGTGGCCCACATGCCGTCGGTGCGGGTCCACCTCCGGGGCGGCTTCACCGCCGACCAGCGCGACACCAGCGCCGCGGCGCTCGGCGACGCGATCGCCGCCGAGCCGCTCAAGGACGTCCTGCTGCTCGGCGACCTCAACGGCACGATGAACGACCGCAGCCTGTCCCCGATCACCGCGCAGATGCGCTCGGCGCAGGGCGCCGCGGGCGACGGCTTCGGTTTCAGCTGGCCGGCGTCGTTCCCGATGGCGCGGATCGACCAGATCATGGTCAAGGGCATGACGCCGACGCGCTCGTGGGTGCTGCCGAGGACCGGCAGCGACCACCTGCCGGTGGCGGCGACGCTGAAGGCCGGCCCGTAGCGGGCCGCGGAGCGTCCGCGCGTCGCGGAGGCAGCTCGTAGCGGGACCCTTCGCGGCCGGGGCCGTTCGTAGCGGGGCCGACACCTTTCGGTTACGCGCTGGAATACTGCGTGGGGCAGACTTTGTTCCGTAACGGAACAAGCTCGTGTTCCGCGCACCTCCCGCACCGCCACCGAAACGATGGAAGGCTCCCGCCCCATGCCCCTGGCCCTGCTCGCTCTCGCCATCAGCGCTTTCGGCATCGGCACCACCGAGTTCGTGATGATGGGCCTGCTGCCCGACGTTGCGGCGGACCTCAACACCTCGGTGCCCACGGCCGGTTACCTGGTCTCCGCCTACGCGCTCGGCGTCGTCGTCGGCGCGCCGCTGCTCACCGCGTTCGGCTCCCGGCTGCCGCGCCGCCGGATCCTGGTGCTGCTGATGGCGGTCTTCACGGTCGGCAACCTGGCATCCGCCCTCGCGCCCGGCTACGGCACGCTGCTCGCCGCCCGCTTCCTGGCCGGGCTGCCGCACGGCGCGTTCTTCGGCGTCGGCGCGGTGGTCGCCGCGCGGCTGGTGGACGAAGGACGCGGCGCCCGCGCGGTCGCCCGGATGTTCCTCGGCCTGACCGTCGCCAACGTCGTCGGCGTGCCCGTCGCCACCCTGCTCGGCCAGCACCTCGGCTGGCGCGCGACCTTCGCCGTCGTCGCGGTCATCGGACTGGCCGCGATGGCCGCGCTCGCCGTCCTGCTGCCCGAACTGCCCGCGCAGCGGCGGCACTCGGGCGGTCTGCGCGCCGAGGTCGGGGCGCTGCGCGACCGCCGGGTGGTCCTCGGCCTGCTGACCACCGTCCTCGGCTTCGCCGGCGTCTTCGCGGTCTACAGCTACCTGGCCTCGATGCTGACCCGCGTCACCGGGGTCTCCGCCGCGATGGTGACCGTGGTGCTCGCGCTGTTCGGCGTGGGCATGACGCTGGGCGCGCTGATCGCCGGGCCGCTCACCGACCGCGCCCCGCGCCCCACTCTCTACGGCGCGCTGGGCGCTCTCGCCCTCGTTCTGGCGCTCTTCCCGTACGCGATGCGGCACACGGCGACCGCGCTGGTGGCGGTCGTACTGCTGGGGCTCGTCGGGTTCGCGACCACCACGCCCCTGCAGATGATGGTGATGCGGCACGCCCGGCACGCGCCGACGCTCGCCTCGGCGTCCAACCAGGCCGCGTTCAACCTCGCCAACGCGGGCGGCGCCTGGGTCGGCGGCGCCACGATCGCGGCGGGCCTCGGCTGGACCTCGCCCGCGTGGGCGGGCGCCGGGCTGGCCGCCGCCGGACTCGCGGTCGCCGTGCTGGGCGGGCGGCTCGGCGCGGGGGGCGAGGCGGCGGCGACGCGGGTGATCGCCTCGTCTCGGGAGGACGCGGCACGCGAGTCGTCCGCGTCCCCCTGCTGAGCCCCGTGGGGGAGCGGGCGGCTAGAAGCCCTCGCGCCAGCGGTTGGTGATCGGCAGGCGGCGGTCCTTGCCGAAGCCCTTCGCCGTGATCTTCGTGCCCGGCGGGTACTGGCGCCGCTTGTACTCCGCCGTGTCCACCAGCCGCAGGATGCGGGTGACCAGCGTCTCGTCGAACCCGGCCGCCACGATCGCCGCGCGGCCCCGGTCCTGCTCGACGTACAGGTCCAGCACCGCGTCCAGGACCGCGTAGTCCGGCAGCGAGTCGGTGTCCACCTGGCCGGGCCGCAGCTCCGCGCTGGGCGGCTTGGTGATGGAGTTCTCCGGGATCGGCGGCACCTGGCCGCGCTTGCGGGCCGCCTCGTTGCGCCACCGCGCCAGGTCCCAGACCTTGGTCTTCAGCACGTCCTTGATGGGCGCGAAACCGCCCACCGCGTCGCCGTAGAGCGTCGAATAGCCGCACGCCAGCTCGGACTTGTTGCCGGTGGCCAGGACGATGTGGCCCTCCTGGTTGGAGATGCCCATCAGCGTCGTGCCGCGCAGCCGGGCCTGGAGGTTCTCCTCGGCGAGGCCGGTCAGCTGCAACGACGACATGTACGCGTCGAACATCGGGCCGATCTCCACCGTGCGGTAGTTCAGCCCGGTGCGCCGCGCCATCTCGGCCGCGTCACCGCGCGAGTGGTCGGAGGAGTAGCGCGACGGCATCGACACCGCGTACACGTTGCGCGGCCCGACCGCGTCGCAGGCGATCGCCGCGACCAGCGCCGAGTCGATGCCGCCGGACAGCCCGAGCAGCACGCTGTGGAAACCGTTCTTCGCGAGGTACGCGCGCAGGCCCACGACCAGCGCCGTGTAGACCTCCTCGTCGTCGTCGAGACGCGGCGCCAGCTCGCCCGGCACCTGCGGCTCGTACGCGGGCAGCGGCTCGGCGGAGACGACGCGGTGGTCGATGACCAGGCCGTCGTCCACCGTGCCGGACGGCGCCTCACCGGCCGCGGGCAGCTCCAGGTCGACCAGCACGCAGCCCTCCTCGAACTGCGGCGCGCGGGTGATCACCTCGCCCTCGGCGGAGACCACGATGGAGTCGCCGTCGAAGACCAGCTCGTCCTGGCCGCCGATCATCGCCAGGTACGCCAGCGTGCAGCCCGCCTCCTGGGCCCGCTTGCGCACCAGTTCAAGACGCGTGTCGTCCTTGCACATCTCGTACGGCGACGCGTTCACCGACACCAGCAGCCCGGCGCCCGCACTGCGGGTCGCGGGGACC
The DNA here is from genome assembly GCF_003144095.1 of Streptomyces sp. ICBB 8177. Taxonomy (GTDB): domain Bacteria; phylum Actinomycetota; class Actinomycetes; order Streptomycetales; family Streptomycetaceae; genus Streptantibioticus_D. Next base: position 1,261,217 of record NZ_NSKH01000018.1, read on the forward strand.
CGGCCGCCGTCCTGCCACAGGTCCTCGCAGATGGCGAGCGCGATGTCCACGCCGCGCACCCGCACGACCGGCAGCGTGTCACCCGGCACGAAGTAGCGGAACTCGTCGAAGACGCCGTAGTTCGGCAGGTGGTGCTTGGCGTAGCGCAGGACGACCTCGCCGCCGTGCAGCACCGCCGCCGCGTTCTGCGGCGCACCGGCGGGCTGGCCGTAGCGCGGCTCGGCCTTCTCGCTGCGGTCGAGGTAGCCGACGAGCACCGGCACCTCGCCCAGGCCCTCGGCGGCGAGCCGGGACGCCAGCGAGGTGAGCGCCGAGCGCGACGCCTCGACGAACGAGGAGCGCAGCGCCAGATCCTCCACCGGGTAACCGGTCAGCGCCATCTCGGGGAACGCCACGAAATGCGCGCCCTGGTCGGCCGCGTGCCGTGTCCAGCGCACGATCGCTTCGAAGTTTCCGGCGATGTCACCGACGCATGAGTCGATCTGACTGAGGGCGAGTCGAAGTTGAGGCACGGGCCCAGCGTAATCGTCCGATCGACGCGATGTCCCCCGGGGGACGGCCGGAAACGGTCCGGGCCGTTCCCCGGGGGTCCCGCGCTCATCGCCGGGCGCCCCGCGTCACCGTTCCCGGTAGCCGAGGACGGTCATCATGCCGCTCTGCGCGTGGTAGGCGTTGTGGCAGTGCAGCATCCACAACCCGGGGTTGTCCGTGTCGAAGTCCACCGACACCGTGCGCCCGGGCAGCACGATCACGGTGTCCTTGCGCGGGCCGCCGTCCGGCAGCGCGAAGCTGTGGCCGTGCAGGTGCACGGGGTGCCACATGCTCGTGGCGTTGCGGAACGTCAGCCGGACCCGCTGCCCCGCCGTCACCGGCACCCGCCGCGCCGGGTCGTACGCCTTGCCGTCGATGCCCCAGTCGTACGAGGCCATGCCGCCGGTGAGCGTCAGCGGCACGGTCACGTCGGGGGCACGGGAGGACAGCGCGACGGAGGCGTCGGCGCGCAGCCGGTCCGCCGTGAGCAGCCGCCCGTTCAGCTCGGCGGGCCGGGTGCGCGCGTCGGGGGCGGTGCCGGAACCGGTCCGCAGCACGGCCAGCCCGCTCGCGCCCTTCCCCTCGGCGAGCGCGACCAGCGGGAATACCCCGTCGCCCGCGGTGACCAGCACGTCGTAGCGCTCGCCCATGCCGAGCAGCAGCGCGTCCACCGTCTCGTGCGCCACCGGGCGGCCGTCGGTGTGCGTGACGGTCATCCGGTGCCCGCCCAGCGCCACGCGGAACGCCGTGTCGCCGCCCGCGTTGACGATCCGCAGCCTGATCCGGTCTCCCGGCCGCGCCGAGAACGACGTCGGCGCCGTCGGGACCCGCCCGTTGACCAGGTAGTACGGATACGCCACGTCTCCGGCGTCCCCGCCCAGCAGCTCGCTCCTGGCGCCCATGAGCCTGCGGTCGGGCCCGGAGGGGGAGGGCGCGGCGCCCGGCATGCCGGAGCGGGAGGACATGGGCATGCCCGAGTCGGCGGGCGTGGACATGGCCATCCCGGAGTCGGCGGGCGTGGGCGTGTCCATGCCGCCCATGCCTGGCATGCCCCCCATGCCCCGGGACAGCCCGGCCAGCACCGCGTCGGGGGTCGAGCCGTCCACCCCGTCCAGCCAGTCGTCGAGCACGATCACCCATTCGTGGTCGTAGGCCAGCGGCTCCCGCGGGTCCTCGACGACCAGCGGTGCGTACAGACCGCGGTCGGCCTGCACGCCGACGTGTGGATGCAGCCAGTACGTGCCGGGCTCCGGCACGGCGAAGCGGTAGGTGAACCCGGCGCCCGGCGGCACCGCGCGCTGGGTGAGGTCCGGCACGCCGTCCATGTCGTTCCGCAGCGCCAGCCCGTGCCAGTGCACGGTGGTGGGCTGCGGGAGGTGGTTGGCGAGGACGGCTTCCAGCGTGCCGCCGGCGGTCGTCCGGATCTCCTGCCCCGGCAGCCGGCCGCCGTACGTCCAGGTGCGGACGGCCGGGCCGCCGAGGTCGACGGTGGACCCGGTCGCGGTCAGCCGGACCCGGTGGACCGCTCCGCCGTGGCGGCGGCGTTCGGCCGCGGCGACCTCGGGGCCGTTCGGGGAGACGTATCCGGCCGCTGCTTTGGGAGAGCCGGAGCCGGACCGGGGGCGGGAGGCCGAGCAGGCGGTGAGCGGGCCGGCGGCGGCCAGCCCGAGGGCCGCGCCGAGTACGGCGCGTCGTCGGTGTTCGCGCATGGTGGAGGCACCCTCGTGGTGTCGGTGGGCACGTGCGGGCGACGCACGTGTGATGGCGGCGGTGAGGGGACCGCGGCCTATATGCGCAGCACCGACTGCCGTACGAGGGCGGTGGAGGGCGGAGGGGGCTGCGGCCACCGGACCCGCCCCAGCCGGCGCGCCGGAGCCGCCGCCGGGTCGCCCGGGCGCCGCAGCGCCGCGACCCCCAGCAGCAGGAGCAGGGCGACCGCCCAGGAACCGAGCACGGCGAGGCAGACGTCCATCGGGTCCATCGCGGGCACGGAGCGCGAGCCGCCGCCGTGCGCGGCGTCGGCGCTCCGGCCCCCGTCCTGATGAACCGTCACGGCGGAGGTGAGCGCGGCCGCCGCCTTCGGCGGTGTGGCCGCGGACGCCATCGGCCCGCCCGACGCCATCGCCCCGGCCGACGTCATCGGCGCCACCGACGTCGTCGAGGCCACCGGCGCCGTGGCCGTCATCGTCCCCATCGGTGCCATGGGGTGCCCGAACGAGTGCATCGCGGCGACCCCGAGCACCAGCGCGGCGACCAGCAGCAGGCGGCGGACCATCGTGACACCCCCCTCCGGTATCGCAACCCTCCCCAACCGGGACCACCGAGAGAAACCCTACCCGGGCCCACTGACACCCCCTCCGGCCCCGTGGGCGCGAATCCGCGCTCGTGTTCCACAATGGCGGAGAGCGCGCGCGCAGCGTTACGCACAGGAAACCCCCGACAGTGATACTGGCTGTGCCCTCCGCCATTGCCCTACGGTGCCCCGTGACCGGTGACCAAGCCGTCTGACCTGCGAGGATATGAGGACCATGGACAAGCAGCAGGAATTCGTCCTCCGGACCCTGGAGGAGCGGGACATCCGCTTCGTACGGCTGTGGTTCACCGACGTGCTGGGCTTCCTCAAGTCCGTCGCCGTGGCCCCCGCCGAGCTTGAGCAGGCGTTCGACGAGGGCATCGGCTTCGACGGCTCGGCCATCGAGGGGTTCGCCCGGGTCTACGAGTCGGACATGCTGGCCAAGCCGGACCCCGGCACCTTCCAGATCCTCCCGTGGCGCGCCGAGTCCCCCGGCACGGCCCGGATGTTCTGCGACATCCTGATGCCGGACGGCTCGCCCTCCTACGCCGACCCGCGCTACGTGCTCAAGCGCACCCTCTCGCGCGCCTCCGACCTCGGGTTCACCTTCTACACCCACCCCGAGATCGAGTTCTTCCTGCTCAAGGACAAGCCGGTGGACGGCACCCGGCCCACCCCCGCGGACTCCTCCGGCTACTTCGACCACACCCCGCAGCACGTCGGCCAGGACTTCCGCCGGCAGGCCATCACCATGCTGGAGTCGATGGGCATCTCGGTGGAGTTCTCCCACCACGAGGGCGCCCCCGGCCAGCAGGAGATCGACCTGCGGTACGCGGACGCGCTGTCCACCGCGGACAACGTCATGACGTTCCGTCTGGTGATGAAGCAGGTCGCGCTGGAGCAGGGCGTCCAGGCCACCTTCATGCCCAAGCCGTTCTCCGAGTTCCCCGGCTCCGGCATGCACACCCACCTGTCGCTGTTCGAAGGCGACCGCAACGCGTTCCACGAGTCCGGCGCGGAGTACCAACTCTCCAAGGTCGGGCGGTCGTTCATCGCCGGCCTGCTGCACCACGCGGGCGAGATCTCCGCGGTCACCAACCAGTGGGTCAACTCCTACAAGCGCATCTGGGGCGGCTCGCAGCGCACCGCGGGCGCGGGCGGCGAGGCGCCGTCGTACATCTGCTGGGGCCACAACAACCGCTCCGCGCTCATCCGCGTGCCGATGTACAAGCCGGGCAAGACCGTCTCCACCCGGGTCGAGGTCCGCTCCATCGACTCCGGCGCCAACCCGTACCTGACCTACGCCGTCCTGCTCGCCGCGGGCCTGAAGGGCATCGAGGAGGGCTACGAACTGCCGCCCGGTGCCGACGACGACGTGTGGGCGCTGTCCGACGCGGAGCGCCGCGCCCTGGGCATCGAGCCGCTGCCGCAGAACCTCGGCGAGGCCATCACCCTGATGGAGCGCAGCGAGCTGGTCGCCGAGACCCTCGGGGAGCACGTCTTCGACTTCTTCCTGCGCAACAAGAAGCAGGAGTGGGAGGAGTACCGCTCGGAGGTCACCAAGTTCGAGCTGACCAAGATGCTGCCCATCCTGTAAGCACAGGTCAGGGCAGCTTTTCAGGGAGGTGGGGCGGGGGCCCGTGGTCTGTGACCCGGGCCCCGAACCCTGGCCTTACGCCTCCGGGGCCGTCTGTGGGCCGTCCGCCGTGGGATCGGCGGCCCGATACCCGTTGTCCACGGCCTTCCTGCTGTGAGCGCCGCCGCTGGGGCATCCAAGGGGACAGCCCCTTTACCCGGTCGCCGCGACGTGATACGACCGCGACAGCAAGTGGTGGACTTGCTTTATGCGGCTCAGGAGTTATTGTATGCCCGAATTCCGGGAAGCTATATCGTCCGCTATGCAGCGCGAGGTACGCCAGAGGTGCGGATTCGGCTGCGTATTCTGCGGCAAGCCATTCTATGACTATGATCACATTGAAGAATGGAGCGAGGTAAAGGAGCATGAAGTCGACAACCTCACGCTCCTTTGCCCTGAACACCACAGAGAGAAGACGAATCGTCTGAGATCTAAAGAACAGGTGCGGATTGCAAACGCGAATCCATTCAATAGGAGAAACCCTTCCTCAAGTCCATACCTTCTTGCGTACGATGGATCGTCGTGCACGGTGTCGGTCGGTTCAAACAAGTTCGTCCAGAGTATCGGGCCAGCCTATAAAGAGCCGCTTGCTCTGAATGGTGAGCCATTGGTCAAAATTCGCACTGAAGAAGGGCACCTTCTTCTCAGTGCGAAGCTATCCGACTCTTCGGGCTCCACGATCCTCAGCATCGAAGAGAATGTCCTGACCTATGACACGGAACTCTGGGATGTGACTTTCGTGGCGAACACACTTGTGGTGCGGGAGGGGCGCAGGAAAGTCACGGCAAAGATCGTATTTGAGCCGCCTAGCGCAATTACTATTGAGCGCGGCTACTTTTCTCACGAAGGTCTCTTGGTTCAGGTTACCCCTAGGGAAATCATCGAGAAGAAGTGTAACAATATAATCTCTGGGATTACCGTGAGTGATGTACCCTTCGTTCGCGGAATCTGCATCACGGATGCGGAGCACCGGGGGATGGTGCCGCCATCAACGGCTGCGATACGCTTCATTACTGCGCCCTGCGTAGAGGTATCTCGATGAACTCGGAGACCTTGTAAAAGTCGGGCCAGCAGTTATGGCTGCTGACCCGACCGCGCCTAGGCGTCTTCAGAGTTCCCTGAAGCGTGTGGTGCCGATCCGGAAAGTCTGTACATGGTGTCCATGGCCTTCCGACTTCGGCTGTCGCTTGCGGGGAGCAGATGAGTGTAGACGCGGAGGGTGAAGCCTGGATCGGTGTGGCCCAGATAAGTACTCAGGGCCTTGATGTTCTCTCCGGCGTCCAAGAGCACTGAGGCGTAGAAGTGCCGGAGCGCGTGCATGCCGTGCTCACGGGCTGCGGCGTGGCGGACACCTGGTTCTGGAGCGGGAATGACTCCTGCGGTCACGAGGGCTGGTTTCCACACTCGCGGGTTGAAATCCGTACGCCGGACGGCGCCGCCGTCTTGGCGCACGAATAGCAGCCGCTTTGTGACAGCGGGTCCGTCCGGCCTTAGCCAAGGCAGAGTCACGGCAACAGGCGGGTAGTCCTTTATGTGCCGCTTAAGCGCCTGCGCAACGCTATCAGCCAGGGGAACATCTCGTTCCTTGGCCCGCTTCGGGGGCGCGAATACGAGTGTTCCTCCCGTTACCTTCACCTGGTAAGCGACGTGTAGCCAGCCGGTTTCGAAGTTGATTTCGTCTGCAGGGAGTCCGAAGATCTCCCCTTGGCGGAGCCCGCAGCCTCCGCCCAAGTCCACCATGGCTCGATATTCCTTGGGCAGGGCCTTGCGGACGGCGAATGTCCGTTGCGCCGTCCACGGGACAACACGACGACTGCCAGGCGAGGGGGTGCGCACTGTGCGAGCCTTGCAGGGGTTTCGGCGCAGGTGGTCATCCTCTACAGCCGCAGCGAACACTGCTGACACGCTCGCGAAGATGACGCGGCGGTACGAGGAGGCGTGAATTACGCGCTCCAGCTCACTCAGCCAGTCGCGGATGTGCTCAGGCTTGAATGACCCCAGGGGACGGGTTCCCAGGTAGGGGATCGCGTGGCGGCGTATTTGTACGTCCACCGATGAGCGAGTGGTCATTTCAGTTGTCTGGGCTGCGAGCCACTTCTCGGCGTACTGCCGAAATGTGACTCGGCCTGCGCTCGGGTCGATGTACTGGCCCCGTGACATGTCGGCTTCGATGTGGGCTAGCCACTGTTCGGCGAGGCGCTTTTGTCGGTCGGGGAAGCTTTTGGACTTCTCAGCGCCGTCGGGGCCTACGTAGCGTGCGCGGTAGCGCATGCCGGTTCCGTGACGGTCGGTTTTGGTCCGGACGGCGTTGCCCTCCGGGGTAATTTCGGTCTTAAACCAGCGGTCTTGGATGTGGCCTGCCATGTTGGGCTTGCGATCCCTTCAGCACATGGAAGAGGGAGGGCCACGGTGTGACCCTCCCCACGGAGTGAACGGTTGGGTGCCAGCGCTCAGGCCACGGCCTGGTCCTGCTGTTTGCACTGGGTGACGTAGGTGCGTACGTCGGCGGGGTCGTAGCGCACGTGCTTGCCCACCCGGAAGCCCGGTGGACCGGTGCGCTTCCTGCGCCACTGGTAGACGGTCTCGACTGGCACACCGAAGATCTCGGCAATGTCCTGGGGAGTGAGGTACCGGTCCGGCAGGCCACCCCGGAGAGCGGCCCGAGGATCTGTTGTGAGGGGCATGGCGGGGCTCACTGGGTCCTCCGCAAGTCCGGGTGACATTGCTCTGAGTCGCGACTCATCGCGACTCAGAGCGGTTGTGAGGGGTCTTGAGTCGCGATGAGTCACGACTCAGGCGAATGTGGTTCGCGTTGGTTGAGGGTGATCCCGTTGTAGGTGGCGACCTGGCGGCCGTAGGGGTCGCGGGGCCGGGTGCGGTTGAGCTGGGGGATGACGGACAGCAGGTTGCGGCCGAAGACCTGCTTGGTGCCGATGGCGCGGACGCCGTTGTCCTCGGCCCATTCGCGCCAGGCGGCCCACAGGGCATCCACGGGGACGCTGTGCACGGGCCCGGTGGTGCAGCGCTCGCGGACGAACGCGGACGTGGGTGAGGCGGTGTCCTGCATGGTGGTGACCGCTTCTCGGCTGGAGGCGGGCTGGCTGATGCGGCCGGTGCGCTCCAGGCGGGCGAGTCCTTCGAGGGCCCAGTTGAGGATGCCGGGCATCTCGGTGGTGAGCCGGTCGGTGAGGGTGGGGTCTTCCTTGCCGAGCCAGGAGACGGTCATGTTCAAGACGATGAACCGCTTGGCGATGACGCCGGAGGCATCGCCGAAGTAGGGCAGCTCGTTGGACAGCAGCATCAGCCGGGTGGGCAGCTTGCCGGTCCACGGCTCGCGGTACTTGCGGTCGATGTCGATCGTGTCCTCACCCGAGATCGTCAGCAGCCGTTCCACGACCTGGCTGTTGTCGTTGCCGGACAGCCGCGCGTCGGAGATGACCGCGAGCGGCTTGCCGATCAGCGTGGACAGGCCGAAGTTCGTGCCGAGTCCGGCGAGGGTGGGGCCGGCGAGGTTGTCGCGGCCCACCAGTTCCTTCAGGACGCGGGCGATGGTGCCCTTGCCGGAGCGGGACGGGCC
>NZ_NSKH01000018.1:1269263-1281208 GCF_003144095.1 Streptomyces sp. ICBB 8177
TAGCAGGATCTTCTGCTGGTCGGTGCGCCCGGACAGCACGTAGCCGAACCACTCCTGAAGCGCGCGGACGGCCTCGGGATCGCCCGGCCAGATCTGCGTCAGGAACCGGTCCCAGGTGGGGGCGGTCGCCTCGGGGTCGTAGGTGAAAGGGACGGACACGAGGTTGAAGAACCCCGGCCCGTGCGGCAGAAGAGCCCGGTCGCGGATGCGTAGCAGCCCGTTCTGGCAGGCCACGATCGGCCCGCAGTCCACCGCCCCGGGGGTGGCAGTGGCGGTGTCGGTGGTGGTGATCCAGGCGGGGGCGTCCACGTCGGTGGGCAGCAGCACGATGGCGCCGAGGGCGTCGAGCAGGTTGCTGATCTTCTGTTTGGTGGGGGCCCAGTCGCGGATCTCGGTGTTGCCGTCGCGGTCGGTGCCGCCCGCGTAGGTGGCGTGCTCCAGGCGCTTGTACATGTGGGCGCGTACCTGCTGTTCGTCCACCTCGCGCCAGGCGGTGCCGGTCCAGCGCATCCACGAGCCGCGCCAGCGGCGGCAGATCAGAGCGCCGTCGTCGGCCTGCCAGTCGGGCAGCAGGCGGCGCGCGACGGCCAGAGGGTTGGTGGGCGCGGGCAGTTCCTCGCCGGGCGTCATGCGGCGTGCCCCTGGCCGGTGTGGAAGCCGTTGGTGACGGCCCTCCGGGCGTAGGGCTCGGGGACCCCGACCGCGATGGCCGCGGCGACGATCTGGCGCCCGATGCCTTCCAGGTCGCAGGGTCCGGGACAGTGCGCGTGCTGGGCCGCGAGGAACCGGGCCACCCCGAACGCTCGCGATCCCGCGCCGGACTCGGTGCAGGCGGCCACCATGTTCAGGCCGCGCCGCAGGCCGGTGTTCACGTACGCCTCGGTGTGACGGCAGCCGTGCGCCACCTGACGGTTCCACGTGCCACTCGCCGGGAGGGAAGAGGCCACCCCGCCCCGCGCGGGGGTGGCCTCTTCCCTCGCGACGAGGGCGCGCACGGTGCCGGGCAGAGGGGTCATGGTGCCGGTGCCGGGGGCGAGCCAGCGGGCGTAGGCCATGCGGGACTTGATGTCGACGCCGGGCCGCACGCCGTTCGCGGACTGCATGGCGCCCCGGTAGATCCAGTGCTGCCCGCGCGTGGTGGCAACGGTCCTGGTGGCCGGGAGGGTGGCGTGTGCCCAGGCCACGGCGGCCGGGTTGTCCAGGTCCACGACGGTCAGGCCGCAGCCGCCGGGGTGGTAGCCGACGCCCCCGGCGGCGCGCCAGGCCGCCGCCCACGCGGGTGAGGCGATGACGGCCCGATCGGTGGTGGCGGCGGCCCAGCCGTGGCAGGGAGCGGGGCAGTAGCAGGGGCCGGGGTTCTTCATGTGGGGGCGGTCGCCGCAGGCGCTTGCGGAGCACGTCGGGCAGTTGGCGAACGGCCGCTTGTTCTTCCGCAGGGGCAGCACGGGCACACCCGCGGCGGCCAGGGCCAGCGCGACGCGCAGGGGTTCGCGACTCGCGAGGGTGGTGTGGCCGAGGGTGGCCTCGCCGGATACCGCGTGATCGGTCATGCTGGAGGTCTCCTGTTTCTGCGAAGGGACTGGAGAACCGGGGCGGTCGCGGTCTTTGGCGAGAGGCGACCGCCCCGGGCGTATCTAGAACGGCGGCTCGTCCCCGAACTCGGCCCCGCCGCCCTGCCCCGTTCCGGTCCCGGCCGGGGTGCCCCAGCCGCCGTTCGCGGGCTTGGCGGTGCTCCAGGCGTCCGTGGCCGGGCCGGTGCCGGTGGTCTTGCGCTGGGCGCGTTCGGTCTTGGCGGTGGCGAACATCAGCGACGGGCCGATGTCATCGACTTCGAGTCCGAGCATGGAGCGGTTCTCGCCCTGCTCGTTCTGCCAGTTGTGCTGGCGCAGGCGCCCGGTGACGACCACGCGGGTTCCCTTGGTGAGGGAGTCGGCGATGTGCTCGGCCAGGTCACGCCAGGCGGTGCAGCGCAGGAACATCGCGGTCCCGTCGCGCCACTGGCCGGAGGTCTTGTCGTAGGTGCGCGGGGTGGAGGCCACGGAGAACTTCGCCAGGGCGGCGCCGGAGGGGGTGAAGCGCAGTTCGGGATCGTCGGTGAGGTTCCCGACGATCGTGATGGGGGTCTCGCCTACGGCCATGGGGATCACTCGCTTCCGGTGTCGGTGAGGGCGGGTTGTGCGGGGGTGGTCAGTCGTCGGGCGGCGGCGTGCAGCTTGGCGTCGAGGACGGCGGCGGGGTGGGGTGTGAAGGCGTGGAGGGCGACGGCGGCGGCGATGATGACGTCGCACAGTTCGTCGGCCACGTCGCCGGGGGTGTGGGTGGTGCCCTTGCGGGGGTTCTGGCCGGTCATGCCGATGTAGGCGGCGGATGCCTCGCCCGCCTCTTCGGTGACCTTCAGCAGCCGCATGGCCGTCTCGTGCGGGCCGGTGCCGTTGGTGGCGTTGAGGGTGGCGACGATGCGTGCGGTGACGGGCCACAGGACGGCGTCCACGGGTCACCGTCCCAGGAGGTGGTAGGGGAACTCCGTCCGCTCCATGCGCACACCCCAGTTGCGGATCCAGTACCACTGGAACGGGAAGCGGGGCGTGCCCAGCTCCATGAGAGCGATGGCTCGGTGGTGGCCGTCGGCGACGTAGATGTCGAAGCGCCGGTCATCGACGCCGAGGATGATCGGGACGCGCAGGCCCTTCTTGGGGATCGACGCCACCAGCTCATCGATGCGCGCCCGGTGCCGGGGGCGGGTGTCGAAGTGACGTTGTGCGTGGGCCCACTTGCGGTACTCGATGGGGCGGATCTGCCGGTCGTTGAGGAACGAGGTCCTCATCTGTCCGCGGTACAGCACGGTTCCTCCGGTCGTGGTGGATGGCGGTGAGAGTGGGACAGCAGGGACGGGGTGCGGGGGTGTCGTGTTGTCTGCTCAGTAGGTGAGGCAGGCTGGGTAGGTGGTGCCGGTCGTGCAGTGGCCGAACGCGGCGGCGTCCACGGTGTAGGTGTGCCGTTGGCCGTCGTCGCTGCGCACGGTGATCCGGTTCCCGGTGGCGTCCGTGGTGCGGGTGACGACGATCCCGGTGGGCCCGGCGGCGGGTGCCGGGCCCCGGCAGGTGGACAGCAGGACAGTGGCGGCGGCCAGGGCGATCAGGGCGGTGATGGCCCGGACGCGGAGCTGGTCGAACAACGCGGGTCCCCTCACTTTCGGCGCGGGGTGCGGCCGTCGTTGAACGTGCGCAGCACGATCGCGGCGGCGACGCCGAGGCCGAGTGCGGTGCCGCCGATGGCCAGGGCGGTGATGGCGAGGGACTGGAGGGTGGCCAGGACCATGGGGCCGATGAGGGCGAACGCGCCGATGGCTCCGGCGCCGATGCCACCACCGACGATGAGCCGCGTGGTGACCGGGCTCAACTCCCGCCCATGCTGCGGCTGCTGGGGCATGACGATGATCTGCGGTGGTGCGGCGTAGTAGGGGGTCTGGCCGGGCGGCTGCACGACCACGGGCACGCCGGGGGTGTACGGGGTGGGGGTGCGCGGGTCGGGCAGGGGGATGGGCGTGTGGTCGGTCACGGGGTGCTCCGTCCCGGTGGGGTCAGTGGCCGAGTTGGGCCACGGAGTGGGCCAGGTCGTGGGTGACCTGGTTGATGGGGGCGGCCAGGCCGGTGCTGGCGAGGTAGAAGCCGAACAGCACGGCGACGACGCACGATCCGGCGCCCAGGGAGCGCGAGCGCAGGAGGAAGGCGAGGAAGACGCCGAGCAGGACGGCGGCGGAGATGGACAAGGTCACGGGTGAACCTCCGGTTCGGTCAGCGGCGCCGACGTGCGTGCGGCGGGCGGTCCTGGCGTCCTCGCGGGCCTGCGCGGTCTCGCGGATGCGGTCGATCTCGCGCTCGATGGCGCGGGTAGACCTGCCGCGGGCTTCGAGGCGGACGGCTTTGGCAGCGAGGTAGATCACGCGGGCGGTCTCGCGGGCGTTGTGCGGGTCGCGGTCGGTCAGCGCCATGGCGGGGTGTCCTTCCGGGCGGCGGGGGTGCGGGGTTCGGCGGTGGCGTCGTGCCAGGTGCGGCGGGCGGCGTTGAACAGGCGTCGGCCGATGCGGATGCGTTTGCCGTGGCCGTCGCAGCGGCGGCAGTGCTTGCCGCGCTTGGGGCGTCCCTTGCGGTCGGTCTTCATGGCGAAGCCGAAGCCGCGGCACTTGCGGCAGTTGCCGAGCGGACTGCCCGCACACAGCAGCCCGTAACACACAGTGACGATGGGTGGGATGGCTATAGCAGCCTCTAGGGGGGTCATGGATGCCCTTCCAGGCGGGTTTCCGGGTGTTTCCGCAGGTGGGCTGCTAGATGCTAGATCGCAGATCAGCCCACGACTGCGGTGCTAGCAGGGGTGCTAGACCTAGCAGCCGGGGCTGCTAGGCCTAGCACCGCGCCGGAGGGCGACCGCCTCTACTTTCCATCACGCTCAGTGATTGCTTTGAGGAGGTCGGCGCGGACGGTGCCGCGCCGGGTGGTGCCCTTCCCGGCGTCGGTGGTGCCCCACACGTCCACGGCGGTGATGCCGTGCGGCTTGAGGTTCGCGGTCACCGTCTCGCCCTTCCAAGTGCCGTAGACGGCGGGGCGCAGGTCGGCCAGGCGGGCGGCGATCTTCTCGTTCCACACCTTCTTCTCATCCGCCGGGACCACGGACAGCACGTCCTTGAGGAGGTCGAAGACGGGGGTGGTGTCGGCGGCCGGGGCCTGGCCGATGGCGTGGCCGGTGATGTTGCCGTACTTCTCCCGCATCACCCGCGCCCGGGCGACCACCTGCCCGGCGGCGACGGCATCGACGAACGCGGAGGAGACGATGCGCGGGTCGTCGCCCTCACCGGCCATCCAGCAAATGCCGCGGTCTGAGCGGGAGAACATGGTGGCCTGGTACCCGGCCTTGTTCATGCCGGAGCCCAGCACCATGTCGTTGGCCTGGTGTCCCATCACCTTCAGGCAGAACCGCAACACCGCGTTGTTGCTGATCCCGGGCGGCAGGGACTTGGCGTCCGGACGCTGGGTGCCGAACATCACGACCATGCCCAGCGCCGGGCCACGCTTGGTCAGGTCCGTGCAGATGGCTTCGATCTCCTTGCCGTACTTCTCATGCTCGAAGGGCACCTGGCACTCATCGAACCCGGCCACGATCGGGTGCAGCCGCAGCGACTTGTCGTTCGCCAGCTCCGGGGTGACCTTCGACTCCGGGCAGCGCGAGGTGGGAAGGGACTTGATGACCTTCGCCCGCCGGCGCAGCTCTTCCTTCAGCTCCCGCAGCGTGGCCACCAGGTACTCGATGTCCTCGTCTTCCTCACCGGCGCGGTAGCGGTGACAGACCGGCTCCAGCGCCTTGAAGTCGCCGGTGCCCTTGAAGTCGAACGCGTGCAGTTCCGCGCGCGGGTCCAGGGCGGCGATGAGCAGCAGCAGCCGCATCAGGAATGTCTTGCCCATGCGGGGGATGGAGCCGACGACGACGGCGGCGAACATCAGCGTCACACTGACTTCGCCCATGCGCTGGTCGTTGCCGAACACGGCGGGCTTGAACAGGTCCACGGTGCCGGACTTCAGCAGCGGCCAGGCCGGTTTCGTGGTCTCGTTCATCGGCCGGTCCCCGACCCACAAGATGAGCCGTCCTTCGTGCTCGCCGGGGTCGGCGGACGGCCACACGCACCCCACCTTGCGGCGCAGGCCGGACGCGAGTTCCTTGCGGGACTCCATGATGTCCTCGGGGGTTACGCCGTAGGGCAGGTCGAGGTCGGCGCGGTAGCCGGGCCCGTCGCGGACGATCTCCGAGACGAAGTGCATGCCGTTCATGTCGCCGCCCTTCTTGATGGCGGCGCAGATCTTCGGGTCCCCGATGTTGTCCAGCGCCCGCAGCACGATGGTGCCGGTCAGCTTCTCCACCTCGGTGCGCAGCACGGCCGGGCCGATGATGGGGTGGTCCTTCTCCTGCCCGTAGAAGCCCAGCGCGGCGACCGCCGCCATGGCCAGCACCGTCAGCCAGCCCGGCGCCATCACATACAGAGCCAAGGCCAGCACCGGCCCAGTGACGCAGGCAAGCAGCATCACCAGGGTCCGGCCGCGCACCCGGCGGTCACGCTGGCGGGAGAGGGTCAGGTACTGGCTCACGTCCTCGTCCCGGAGTGTGGCGGCCCGAAGCGGTTCGGCCTCGGTGTCCCACACCCACCGCCGCGCCGCAGACGCGAAGCGGATGCCGCCGCGCGGCGCGGTCACCGCCAGCCGCAGCCCATACCAAGGGGTGCGGATCGAGTGGTACGCGGCGGTGTAGGCGGTGCGGACGCCGAAGTGCCGGGCGGTGAGCGCGAATTCGGTCTTCGTGGCCAGCCACGGCGGCAGGATCGGACGCCGCTTCTCGTACACCACCCCGGACCGCAGCAGGTCCGGCGAGTCGACGGGCACCCGACGCCGTGCGTCGTCGTCCGGCTCGTCGTCCACCGGACCGGTCGGCCCGGCCGGGTCGGCCGACTCGGTGTGCGGACGGTCGGGGGTGGAGTCGGCCGACCGATCGGCGCCCGGATGGGTGGGCGAGTCGGGCGACTTGGAGCGGGCGGATCGGGCCTTGCCGAGGTCGACCACCTCAGCACCCGAACCGGCGGTCATCTCGGCTTCGAGCCGGTGGAACAGCTCGTCATCGTCGTCGGGATGGTTCACTTCAGGGACCTTCCGCTTCCGGGTGGGAGGGGAGATGCGGGCCCGGCCGTCGCTGTGAGAGGTGGGCGGCCGGGCCCGCGAACAAGGTGTGGGGGTCAGGCGGCGTTGGCCGCGGTGCGGGCCAAGGCGGCGGTGACGCGTTCGCCGATCCACTGGGCGACGTTGCAGGACACGGCGTTCCCGGCCTGCATGGTCTGCTCGCCCTTGTTGCCGTGGACGATGTAGTCCGCCGGGAAGCGCTGGGCGAGGAGTTGTTCGCGCGGCTGGATCATCCGGTAGTGGCAGTCCTCCAACGCGGGGGCGGGCCCGAGGAGAGCGGCGGAGTCCTTCGTGCCGAGGGTGTGCAGCGGCTCGCCGGCCGACTTGGTGCCCGCGTTGCGGTAAGGGATGACCAGCCAGTGATGCCGCCCCTGACCGGTCACGGTGTCGACCGGTGCGGAGACCGGGCGGGCGGTGGCGTTACGGCGCAGGGTGACGATGAACGAGTCGTCGGCCTGCGGCGGGGTCAGCAGCGCCTCGAACCCCTTCGGGTTGGCCAGCCGGGTGCGCATCGGCTCACCGGTCGTGGTCGGCGTGGTGTTCCAGGTGCCGCCGGTCGGCACCAGGACCGCGTCCCCGATCTTCACGGTGCGGGAGGCCAGCGGGGTGGTGTCGGCGGGCACGGCACGCCCGTCGTGGCCGCCGTGGTTGACGGTCAGCACCATGCGCCGCTCGCCCAGCAGGTCCAGCCCGGCGCGGATGCGCTTGACGGTGTTGGCGGCCAGCGGGCGCAACCCGTGCGCCGCCCGGTCCCCGATGCGCACCCCGAGGTTGGTCCAGTCGATGATGGACGCGGCCGGGCGCACGTAAGGCTCCACCACCTGGTGGCGGCATGCGCTGTTGGGGCAGCGGTAGTCGTACTGCTGCCTGTACTTACCCACCCGCCGTCCGTTGCGCCACGTCTGCACGGCCCGCACATCCCGGTCGCAGTGCGCGCAGTAGGCGAGCGGGCAGGGCGTCAGATCGGGGGCGGGCACATCCAGGCGCGTGAAGGCGACGTAGACGCGGTCGCGCCACTGGGGTGAGGGGTCGTTGTCGTCCCCGCCAACGTGGGCGGAGGAGACGGAGACGATCTGGGAGCGGTAGCCGAGGTGGTGCATGCCGGTGCGCCACCAGTCGAACAGCTCCCAGTCCACGACGAATTCGAGGACGTTCTCGCACAGCACGGCGGCGTAGCGGTGGACCTCGGTCGCGCGGATCACGTCGTAGGCGGTGGCCCGGGTGCGTTCCCATCCGGCGTTCTCCATCGGCCCGTACTCGCCCAGTTCCAGGGCCAGTTGGCCGTGGGTGCGGCGCCTGCCCCCGGCGGGGGAGATCTCCGTGCAGATCGGGGAGGCCCACAGGATGTCGGTGTGGGGCAGGCGGCGCATGTCGTAGTTGTTGATGTCCGCGCACAGGTGGTCGGCCTGGCGGTGGTTGGCGGCGTGGGTCTCGACCGCGCGCTGCCAGTGGTTGGCGGCCAGCCGCAGTTCCAGACCGGCGGCGACCAGGCCCGTGGACGAGCCACCCGCGCCGCAGAACAGATCGGTGAACGTCAAGCCCATGGGCTTGACCTCCCTTTCAGGGATCACAGCTCGAACAGGGCCGGTGCGGCGTCGCCGCGCACCACGGCGGTGCGGGCGCGGGTGCGGGCGGCGGTGTGGCACTCCGGGCACCACGCCCGCAACTCGCCCGGCGCAAGCGTCACCGCGACGGCCGCCGGGGTGGCGGGGTTGGCGGGGGCGGCCATGAGGCGGATGCGGTGGCCGTGCCGGCTGGTGTAGGCGTCGTGCTCACGCGGGCACCGGCCCTCGCTCTTGGCGTGCTCGTTGCCGCACTCGCCCGCGCACTGGCATCGGAACCCCGCGGCCCGCATCACCGGCAGCCACACATCGACGGCGGCCAGCGGTTCACTCATGCCGCACCCCGCACGGGCGCGGTCAGCGGGGCGAAGCCCACGAGGACCAGCGGCACCCCGGCGAACTGCGTCTGCGCCTTCAGGCACCGGCAGGTGATCAGCTCCGTGTGCCCGACCGCGCCCGGGTCGATGCCCAGCGCCGCACGCCAGGTCTCGAACGCTCCCAGGTCGTCGTGCAGAGCGACCCTCACCCCCGGCCCGACAGCGTCAGCGGTGACCAGGGTGGTGATCTCGAAGCTGGCGGCGGGCAGGTCCGGGAAGGCGGCCAGCAGGCCCGCCAGCGCGGTGATCGCCGGTCCCTGCGTACGGACGGTCTCGCTCATGCTGCCTGTCCTTCCTCGGGTTCGTTCTCGTCAGGGGCGGGCTCGCTGGGCGCGGTGAGGATCGCCACGGGGTGTTCGGCGCGCTCGGCCAGCAGCGCGTCACGCACCTGCCGCGCCGGGGCGGCGCCGCAGCGCAGCGCCTTGCGCAGCGCCTCGGCGTTGATCTCCGTGTCCGTCCAGCCGGTGGTGAGCGTGCGGGCCTCGGCCAGCAGCTCGTCAGCGGTCCGCTGAACCGGCGCGGTCTTCCTGCCCCTGGGCTGCCGCCTGCGCGGCGCCCTGGGCGTCTCAGGCTCAGGGTCCGGCTGCGGTGCGGGCTTCGCTTCCGGCTCGGGCTGCGGGGCGGGGTCCTGGTCGGTGGTGGGAACGGTGGCAGTCAGTTCGCCCATGCGCAGTACCACGCGGGCGCGCCGTGGTGTCTTCCATCGCCAGGCCCAGCCGTACCGCTCGCGCAAGTCCGCCCGCGCCAGCAGCCGTTCCCGCTCGCACACCAGCGCTGTGCTGTAGGAGGTGACCTCCCACAGCGTCATCCGCCGCCACAGCGCGAACGTCGAGACCGGCGCCAGCAGCCAGCGCGACCAACGCACCTTCTCCATCCGCCGACCCGTCACCGCGCCGATCCGCACGGCGTAGACGTGCGCGCCGATCTCGGAAAACACCACCCACAGCAGCGGCATCGTGCCGTGCGCCACCCGCGCCGCCACCGTGAAACCGGCCGCCACGTTCAGCCCGCACGTGATCAGCGTCAGCACCCAGGGCACGAACCGCACCCACGCCAGCGCCATGTCCAGCCGGATCAGCAGCAGATTCGCCACCGTGAACACCGGAATGGCCACATCGACGCCCACCGGCAGCATCCACGGCGCCGCGAACCCCCACCGCGCCCCGGCGGCCGACACCGCGTCGAACGACGACAACAGGCCCAGCGCACCGACCCCGGCAGCAGCCAGCGCACCGACCCCGGCGAGCCCGAGTTCCGGACGGGTCAGCGGCGGCACCGACGACGGCGCGCCCTCGATCGTGTTGCTCATCGGGCACCGCCAGTGCGTCCGGCGCGGCGGCCGTTGACCGAGGGCATCACCGGCACCGGCGCGTCGGTCAGCAGCCAGCCGCCGCCGTTGCGCTTGGCTTCGTACATGGCCTCGTCCGCCCGCCGCAGCAGCGCGGACCACTCGCCGGGACGGGTCGCCACGGTGCAGGCCGCGCCGATCGACGCCCCCAGACGCAGCGCGCGGCCCTCATAGCCGAACGGGTGGCACAACCACTCGTGCAGGGCAGCGAGTTCACCGTTCAGGTCCCAGTCGGCCAGGGACAGCAGGGCGGCGAACTCATCCCCACCGAGGCGGGCGACGATGCCCAGCGGTTCGGCCCACTCGGCGAGACGAACCCCGGTCTCGCGGATCGCGGCGTCACCGGCCGCATGGCCGAAGGTGTCGTTGACGCCCTTGAAGCCGTCCAGGTCGATCACCACGGCGGCGACCGGGCCCCGGCGCAGCAGACGGACGGCGCGGCGCTCGAACATGGCCCGGGCGGGCAGACCGGTCAGCGGGTCACGGCGGGCCTGCGCGATGCGGTGGCGCATCCACAGGGTGTGGACGGACCATCCGGCCGACAGCGGCAGGGCGGCGGCCAGGCCGGTCAGGGTCTGGCTCATGCCGCATCCTCCCCGGCCTTGACGGGGCGGCGGGCGGTGCGCAGGAACGGCACGGTACGGGTCAGCGCGTCGGCGTACAGCGCGTCCCACGCGGCGACCTCGTCACCGCCCTCCCCCAGAGCGGCCAGCTCTTGGATGACCTCGCGGGCCACGTCCAGGCGGGCCGCGCGCTCCTGCGACGTCTCAGCCTCCAGCGGGCCGCGGAACAGGTCACGGTCGATGCCCGCAGGCAGCTCATCGAAGCCCAGCGCCAGTTCCTCGAACTCGATGGTGTCCAGCACCCGGTGGGTGCCGATGTAGGTACGCATGGCGGGGTGTTCTCCTCGAACAGCGAAGGGAGCCAGGGCGGCCTCGGTCTGTGGCGAGAGGCAGCCGCCCCGGCACTGGGGATGGTGCACAGGTGGGGTCAGTGGGTGTGGACGCGGCCGGAGACGCTGTGGGCGTTCACCCGCAGCGAGGCGGGGCCGGTGACTCGCACGTCGCCGGAGACGCTGTGGGCTCGCAGGGTGCCGGAGGCGGTGCCCAGGGCGGTCACGTGGATGTCGCCGGAGGTGGTGTCCAGGTCGGCGTTGGTGCCGGAGTGGCCGCTTAGACGGTGTCCTATGTGGTGAGGCGGATGAGTCGCTTGTAGCAGCAGATGGCTGCGGCGAGGCCGAGAAAGGCCAGGTAGTTACGGGGATCGTGCTCG
The DNA here is from genome assembly GCF_003144095.1 of Streptomyces sp. ICBB 8177. Classification (GTDB taxonomy): domain Bacteria; phylum Actinomycetota; class Actinomycetes; order Streptomycetales; family Streptomycetaceae; genus Streptantibioticus_D. The sequence goes on from NZ_NSKH01000018.1 coordinate 1,280,539, forward strand.
TAGCGGGGGCTGAGCCTGCGGTAGCCGGACAGCCACGACATCGTCCGCTCGATCACCCAACGACGGCGGCCCAGGCGTTCGCTGGACTCGATGCCTTTGCGGGCGATGCGCACGCCGATGCGTTTGCCGCGTAACCATTTGCGCAGGTGGGGGATGTCGTACGCCTTGTCTGCGTGCATGCGTTGGGGCTTGAAGTGGCGGCCGCGGTGGGGGTCGTGTCTCGTTTGGTGGCCCTCGACCATGGGCTTCAGCGCTTCGCTGTCGTGGGTGTTGGCGGCCGAGACGCCGACGAGGAGGGGCAGTCCGTTCGCGTCCGACAGGACGTGCATCTTGGAACCCGGCTTACCCCGGTCCACGGGGCTCGGACCTGTGAGTTCGCCCCTTTTTTAGCCCGCACGTGAGCGGAGTCGAGGACCACGCGCGAGACGTCGATGAGGCCGGCGTCATCGAGTCGGTGCAGCACCGCTTCGTGCAGCCGTCCCCACACGCCGGCCCGCGACCAGATCAGGAACCGGCGGTGGGCGGTCGACTTCGATATCCCGAAGCACGGCGGTAGGGCTCGCCAGGCACAACCGCTGACCAGCACGTAGATGATCGCCGCGAACAGCGTCTCATCAGGCGTGTCCTGCGTTCCCCCGCCCTGCGGCCGCACCTTCGACGGTGGGATCAG
>NZ_NSKH01000018.1:1281218-1282875 GCF_003144095.1 Streptomyces sp. ICBB 8177
CCGTGTCCTACGTGGTGAGACGAACGAGGCGCCTGTAGCAGCAGATGGCTGCGGCGAGTCCGAGAAAGGCCAGGTAGTTGCGGGGATTTCGTTCGTAGCGGGGGCTGAGTCGGCGGTAGCCGGACAGCCACGACATGGTCCGCTCGATCACCCACCTGCGACGGCCCAACCGTTCGCTGGACTCGATGCCTTTGCGCGCGATCCGGACCCCGATGCGTTTGCCACGTAACCATTTCCGCAGGTCGGCACGGTCGTAGGCTTTGTCCGCGTGCAGGCGCTGAGGCTTGAAGTACCGGCCGCGGTGGGGGTCGTGTCTCGTTTGGTGACCCTCCAGCATCGGCTTCAGCCCTTCACTGTCGTGCGTGTTGCCGCCCGAGACGCCGACGAGAAGGGGCAGTCCGTTCGCGTCCGACAGGACGTGCATCTTGGAACCCGGCTTGCCGCGGTCCACGGGGCTCGGACCTGTGTGTTCGCCCCTTTTTTAGCCCTGACGTGGGCGGTGTCGAGGACGACGCGGGTGACATCGATGAGGCCGGCGTCGTCAAGCTGGTGCAGCACCGCCTCGTGCAGCCGTCCCCACACGCCGGCCCGCGACCAGATCAGGAACCGGCGGTGGGCGGTCGACTTCGATATCCCGAAGCAGGGCGGCAGAGCCCGCCAGGCGCATCCGCTGACCAGCACGTAGATGATCGCCGCGAACAGCGTCTCATCAGGCGTGTCCTGCGTTCCCCCGCCCTGCGGCCGCACCTTCGACGGTGGGATCAGCGGCTCAGCGATCTCCCACAAACCGTCCGGAACAATCCAACTCCACGCACCCCGCCCCATGACCAGTCCAACGAGCGATCACCACATAGGACACCGTCTTAAGACGTCATCTCATTTGGGGTGTTCGATAGGCTCGTGGCGTGGGGATCGTTGAGCGGCTGGTGCCGGATGAGCTGTGGGGGTTGTTCCAGCGGGTGGTGCCGGAGGCGCCGACTCGTCCGCAGGGTGGTGGCCGGCGGCGGCACGGGGATCGGGAAGTGCTGGCTGCGATCGTGTTCGTAGCCACGTCGGGCTGCACCTGGCAGCAGCTTCCGACCGCCTCGTTCGGGCCCTCGGGAGCCACGGCCCACAGGCGTTTTACGGAGTGGTCGAAGGCTCGGGTGTGGGCGAAGCTCCACCGCCTGGTCCTCGATGAACTCGGCTCACGCGGTGAACTGGACTGGTCTCGCTGCGCCATCGACTCGGTGAACATGCGGGCCCTGAAAAGGGGGACCTGACGGGTCCGAATCCTGTGGACCGGGGCAAGTACGGCTCGAAGATCCACTTGATCACCGAGCGCACCGGCTTACCCCTGTCCGTCGGAATCTCCGGCGCCAACCTCCACGACAGCCAGGCCCTTGAGCCGCTGGTGCGGGGCATCCCGCCGGTCCGTTCCCGTCGCGGCCCACGGCGCCGACGCCCGGCCAAGCTCCACGCCGACAAGGGCTACGACTACGACCACCTGCGCCGATGGTTACGCAAGCGTGGCATCAGGCACCGCATCGCACGCAAGGGCGTCGAGTCCTCCACCCGGTTCGGCCGACACCGCTGGACCATCGAACGCACCATGTCCTGGCTCGCCGGTTGCCGCCGCCTCCACCGACGCTACGAGCGGAAAGCCGAGCACTTCCTG
>NZ_NSKH01000018.1:1282885-1284529 GCF_003144095.1 Streptomyces sp. ICBB 8177
GCGGATGTCACCGGAGACCGAACGGGCCGTCAGACGGACGGCCACCCCGTGCACGTCGATATCGCCGGAGGTGGTCGACGCGTTCAGCACGCGGACTCCGTTGGCCGTCAGGTCACCGGAGACCGAGCGGAACTCCAGGCGCTCGACCGGCCCGTACACCCGGGCATCGGAGGAGTTGGAGACCACGGCGAGGGAGGAACCCGCAGGCAGCATCACGCGGGCCTCGATCGGGCTGACCGTGACCCCGCCACCGCCACCGGTGATGACGCGGCCGTTGATGGTGGTCAGGCCGTTGACCGGTCCGTGGACGGTGTCCATGTGCTGGACGACCCGCCCGCCCCGGGTGCTCTGCACCATCACGTTGCCCGGGATCTCGGGGATCTCCACGGTCCAGGCCCGGCCGTCCTGCCTGCTGCGGGCCCGGCCGATCGCGTCAGCGGCCGGACCTGACGAATCCTGCGTCGACAGCAGCACGCTGGCGGTGGTGATGCTGCTCAGGACCTGAACGGTGACGCTGCCCATCGGCAGGTCCAGCCCGAGCACGACCGGACCGTAGGGCGGGCAGGAGAGGGTACGGCACGTCATTGCGGAACTCCTGGTGTGCGAAGGGAAGGTGGGGCCCCGGGGCGGTCGCGGTCTGTGGCGAGAGACGACACGCACCCGGGGTGATCGAGCGGCAGCGGCCGAAGTGCGGCGAGATACCGGGGTCGGCCGTGCAGGAACAGGAAGGCTCGGACGAGCCTGAACACCGCGGGTGTCAGCGCTGGTGTCAGATACCGGCGATGAGCAGGGCGGCGATCAGCAGCCACAGGTGGTGCCACGACTGGTCCAGCGCGTATGCGCCGGTGCCCAGCGTCGGCGCGTAGCCGCCTGCGGCGGTCGCGGGGGCCGCCGGGTGGGCGGGCGTGCCCAGCTCGTGGAACTCGCTGTTGCGGGTGACCTTGGCCAGCCAGGCGAGTGTGCTGCGGCGGTCGGCCCACCAGTGCGAGGCCGCATCCACCGCGAACCCCACCACCAGCCCGAGCACCCGCAGGTGCAGCCCGAGCACGCCGGCGACCAGCGCCAGCAGCACGGCCTTCGTGAGCGTCAGGGTCGCGACGTGGCGGGCATCGGCGAGACGACCCGGCCAGCCCGGGCGGCCCTTGTCCGCCGCCTGGCGCGAGGTCTGCACCCAGTGGTCGCCCACGCTGTGGGCGACGAACAACGCCGCGAAGACCGTGGCGAACGCGGCGGGCGTGCCCATCACCGGCCACCTCGTACGGTGGCGTCGTTCTCGCTGCGGCGGTTGGCTTCCTTGACCTTCTCCGACAGTTCCTTGCGGTCCTGCTCGGTCATACTGAGCAACACAGGCCCTCCTCATCAGGTCCTGTACAGCAGCGCCCAGGGGGCCTAAGCCCTGGGCGCTGCACTTGTTCGGAACCACTCCGGCTCCCCGCGACCTCGCCCGCACCGGCACGCGCCGAAGCACGGCCGGGGCGGGCGAAGGAGGCAACCGGCCGCAGCGCTATCCGCTGCGATGGCAGGTCGAGAGGTGGACCGATCGGCCCCGGGCGCTGGATCTACCCGCAGGCTCAGGAAGGGGTCGGCGCCGCCGGCCGGTCCGTCCGGCGGCGCCCGTCGATGTCGTCGGTGCAACGCGGTCTC
>NZ_NSKH01000018.1:1284539-1657779 GCF_003144095.1 Streptomyces sp. ICBB 8177
GCCGCTGCGATGGCAGGTCGAGAGGTGGACCGATCGGCTCCGGGCGCTGGATCTACCCGCAGGCTCAGGAAGGGGTCGGCGCCGCCGGCCGGTCCGTCCGGCGGCGCCCGTCGATGTCGTCGGTGCAACGCGGTCTCCTTCGTTCGTCGGGATCGGGATCAAGCACTGCAAAGGGGGCCTCGCCCCCACTCTCCGGCCGTTGCTCGCGGTCGCCGGGCCACCTCGCCAGTACGGGCCGAAGCCCTGTTCCACCTGGCCTTTAGCGGGATTGCAGCGTCCCCGCCCTTTGCGTTCTTGCAGGTCAAGCACTTGCGGACACAGTCGGCGAGAGGCCTTCCGGCCTTGCCGTGCTGTTGTGAAACAGCTTGCACTAGTGCGAGCTAGGGCGCAAGGGGCCGGTGCAAGCTCGTGCTAGGTCGTACTAGTGAGGGGTACGCTCGATGGCGTGATGAGCGCTGAAATCTCGAAAGACGACCCCAGGCCGGAGTCCGAGCAGGCGGCCGACATTCTGCGGCAAGAGATCCTTGGCGGGCGTCTCAAGCCCGGCGGCAAGCTGGGCTCCATCCGCGACCTGAGCACGCGCTTCAAGATTTCCGGGATGACCGTGCAGCGAGCCCTTGCGGTCCTGCGTGAAGACGGGCTCATCGTGACCACGTCCCGGGGAAGCTACGTCCGCGATCCGCAGAGTCCCGCCGACAGCGGAACGGTCGCGGGGGCCGATCCCTCCGAAGTCCTGCGCCAACTCGAACATCTCACCTCCCAGGTCTCCGACCTTCGCAGCAGGTTGGAACGGCTCGAAGCGCTCGAAAGCGGCTCCACGCCGAGTGGTGCGTGATCTGCAACCAGCATGCGAGTAACGGAGGGTGAGAAGTAAGTGACAGCACGGGGGCGAAGGAAAGGGGGTGGGGACATGTCCAGTGACACCCCCCTGTCCCCTTCCCTGTCCCCCTGGCTCGCGCGCGAGACTCGGTGTAAGCACTCGGAGGAGGGCGCATGACCGATGACAGGCCCGCATGGGCGCGGCGCATCGCTGCCGAACGAATGGCGCGCGACTGGTCGCAACGTGACGCAGTCAGGGCACTGCGCGCGCACGCCCCTACGGAGCTGCCGGCGGATGACAGCATGATTCGCCAGTGGAAGCGCTGGGAGTCAGGGCAGACACCGAACGACTTCTACCAACCGCTCATCGCGGCCGTCTTCGGCACGGTGACGCACGCCCTCTTCCCGGCGCCCTCGCGTCGGGACGGTGACAAGGAAATCTTGACGGCGAGCGGCATGGAGACCCTGGAGATCGTCAGCCGCCTCAACCGGTCTGATGTCGACGGGGCGACCCTTGATGCCTTGCGGATCACGATTGACCGGCTCTGCTCCGAGTACCCCTACATGCCGAGCGAACAGCTCCTCATCGAAGGGCGGCAGTGGCTACGCCGCGTCGTTGAGCTGCACTCGAAGAGCCTCACGCTCACACAGCACCGTGAGGTACTCGCCATGTCCGGCTGGCTCGCCCTGCTGGTCGGCTGCGTCGAGTACGACACCGGAGCTCGCCATGCTGCCGAGTCGACACGGCGGGCTGCGCTTTCCCTGGCGAACGAATCGGACCATGCGGAGGTGGCCGGGTGGGCTCATGAGATGCGAGCTTGGTTCGCCTTGACGACTGGCGACTACCGCGGCGTCATCGCGGCGGCACGAGCCGGAGCGGAGGTGGCGATGCACCACGGTGTTGCGGTGCAGCTCGCTGGGCAGGAAGCCAAGGCTTGGGCCCGACTCGGTGACCGTCGGCAGGTCGAGGTGGCCCTCGACAAGGGGCGGAGGCTGCTGGAAGGGATGGAGCACCCCGAGAACTTGGACAACCACTTTGTGGTGGATCCCGCGAAGTTCGACTTCTACGCGATGGACTGCTACCGCTTGGTGGGCGAGGACAGACTCGCTCGCACGCTTGCTGAAGAAGTTCTCAGGGCTGGCACTGACTTCGATGGACGCGAGCGCTCACCGATGCGCAACGCGGAAGCTCGCGTCACCTTGGGAGTGACGGCAGCCCGTGAGGGCGACTTGGAAGAAGCGCTGACGATGGGGGAACGCGCCCTCGAAGGTGACCGCCAGTCGGTTCCGTCGCTCATCATGACCAGCCGCGAACTCGCTGCTGAGATGCGGCGCCGGTACAGCTCGGAGCCAGGGGCGCAGGATTACCTGGCTCGGCTCCACGCCCTTGGACAGGAGAAGCCCGGCTTCCTGCCTCAGTGATGTCTTCCCAGGCCCCGAGCCGGGCCGTCTGTGGGCCGTGCGGGGCTGGCCAACGACGAGCAACAACGACAGACGGCGACAGCTCCGCCCCTGTTCACGGCTCGCCTCGGTAGAATTCCCCTGGGTGGCAAGGTGTCCTCATCAGTCCCTGCGCAACAAGAAGCAGGAGTGGGAGGAGTACCGCTCGGAGGTCACCAAGTTCGAGCTGACCAAGATGCTGCCGATCCTCTGAGGCATGGCCGGTCCCTGACAACGGATCACCCGCGGGCGGCGCGCGCCATCCGGCTCGCGCCGCGCGCGGCATACCGGCGCACGCCCGTCGCGGTTAGGCTCGCCGCAGGCGATCACGGGCGCGGCGGGCAGCGGAGGCCGACCGTGGGGGATCGCCCCGCGGCCGGGACCACGAGGAGGGCGGGCCCATGCTCGAAGGGCGGCGCAGCAGTACGTTCAGCAGGCTGCTGCGGCACGGGTTCACCGATCCGGCCGCGGCCGAACGACTGCTGGAGAGCCCGCAGCTGACGGGCGTGCGTAACGACCTCGTGCTGCTGGAGGCGCTCGGCGCCACCGCGGACCCCGACCTCGCCCTGCTCGGCCTGGTCCGGCTCGCGGAGGCGCTGGACGACGCCGAGCGGCACACCCTGCTGGACACCCTGATCACCGCCAAGCCGCTGCGCGACCGGCTGCTGGGCGTGCTGGGGGCCTCGGAGGCCCTCGGCGACCACCTCGCCCGGCACCCGCGCGACTGGCACTCCCTGGTCACCTACGAGTCCACCGACCTGCACCCGGGCGTCGCGGACTTCGAACTCGCGTTGCGCGACGGCATGGCCGCGGTGACGCGGCGCACCGGCGCCACCGCGCAGAACGCGCTGCGCGCCGCCTACCGCCGCTGCCTGCTGGCGATCGCCGCGCGCGACGTGTGCGGCACCAGCGGCCTGGCCGAGACCGCGGGCGAGCTGGCCGACCTGGCCACCGCCACCCTGCGCGCCGCGCTCGCCATCGCCATGGAGGAGGCGCCCGCCGACGCCGCCGCCTGTCGCCTCGCCGTCATCGCCATGGGCAAGGCCGGCGGCCACGAGCTGAACTACGTCTCCGACGTGGACGTCATCTTCGTGGCCGAGACCCCCGACGGCGTGGCCGAGCCCGCCTCGCTCCAGGCCGCCACCCGGCTGGCCGCACGCATGATGCGGGTCTGCTCGGAGACCACCGCCGAGGGCCGGATCTGGGACGTCGACGCCAACCTGCGCCCCGAGGGCAAGAACGGGCCACTGGTACGCACCCTGACCAGCCACCTCGCGTACTACAAGCGCTGGGCCAAGACCTGGGAGTTCCAGGCCCTGCTCAAGGCCCGCCCGGTCGCCGGCGACGACGAACTCGGCGCCGCCTACCTGGACGCGGTCACCCCGATGGTCTGGCAGGCAGCCGACCGCGAGCACTTCGTCACGGACGTGCAGGAGATGCGCCGCCGGGTCGTGGACAACATCCCCGCCGCCCACGTGGAGCGCGAACTGAAGCTGGGCCCCGGAGGCCTGCGCGACGTGGAGTTCGCGGTGCAACTGCTCCAGCTGGTGCACGGCCGCACCGACCCGTCGCTGCGCAGCGGCACCACGCTGACCGCGTTGCGGCAGCTCGCCGAGGGCGGCTACGTGGGACGCGCCGACGCGGCCTCGCTGGACGCCGCCTACCGCTTCCTGCGCTCGATGGAGCACCGCATCCAGCTGCACCGGCTGCGCCGCACCCACCTCGTGCCCGAGGACGAGGCCGACCTGCGGCGGCTCGGCCGCTCGCTGGCCCGGTTGTACGGCTGGGACCGCGCCGTGGACCCGGTCGAGCGGCTGGGCCGGGAGTGGCGCCGGCACGCGGTCGAGGTGAGGCGGCTGCACGAGAAGCTGTTCTACCGCCCCCTGCTGGACGCCGTGGCCCAGCTGGAGCCCGGCGAGGCGCGGCTCAGCCCCGACGCCGCCCGCCAGCGCCTGGAGGCCCTCGGCTACCAGGACCCGGCCGCCGCGCTGCGCCACCTGGAGGCGCTGGCGTCCGGCGTCAGCCGCAAGGCCGCCATCCAGCGCACGCTGCTGCCGGTGATGCTCGGCTGGTTCGCCGACTCCGCCGACCCCGACGCGGGTCTGCTGGGCTTCCGCAAGGTCTCCGACGCCCTCGGCCGCACCCCCTGGTACCTGCGCCTGCTGCGCGACGAGGGCGCCGCCGCGGAGAACCTCGCCCGGGTGCTGTCCGCCGGACGGCTCGCCCCCGACCTGCTGCTGCGCGCCCCGGAGGCGGTCGCTCTGCTCGGCGACCCGGAGGGCCTGCGCCCGCGCGGCCTGACCGCCCTGCTCCAGGAGGTCCGCGCCGCCGTCAGCCGCGCCGGTGACGCGCAGGGCGCGGTGACCGCGGTGCGCGGGGTGCGGCGCCGGGAGCTGTTCCGTACCGCCGCGGCCGACCTGACCGGCGCCTTCCACCCCGGCCAGGACCCCGGGGCGGCCGTGGACGCGGTCGGGACGGCGGTGTCCGACCTGACCACCGCCACCATCGCCGGAGCGCTCCAGGCGGCCGTGCGGGCGGTCGGCGAGGGCGAACCGCTGCCCACCCGGATCGCGGTCATCGGCATGGGCCGCTTCGGCGGGCACGAACTGGGCTACGGCTCCGACGCCGACGTGCTCTTCGTCCACGAACCGCTCGACGGCGTCGACGAGCCGGACGCCTCCCGCATCGCGCTGAAGGTCGTCAACGAACTGCGCAGGCTGTTGCAGATCCCGACCGCCGACCCGCCGCTGATCATCGACGCCGACCTGCGCCCCGAGGGCAAGAGCGGTCCCCTGGTGCGTTCCCTCGCCTCCTACGCGGCGTACTACCGGCGCTGGTCGCTGGGGTGGGAGAGCCAGGCGCTGCTGCGCGCGGAGCCCGCCGCGGGCGACGAGGAGCTGGCGGCGCGCTTCCTCCAGCTGGTCGACCCGCTGCGCTACCCGCGGGACGGCCTCACCGACGAGGCGGTGCGCGAGATCCGCCGCCTGAAGGCCCGCATGGAGGCCGAACGGCTGCCGCGCGGCGCCGACCCGACGACCCACACCAAGCTGGGCCGCGGCGGGCTGTCCGACGTCGAGTGGACGGTGCAGCTGCTCCAGATGCGGCACGGCCACGAGACCCCCGGCCTGCGCACCACCCGCACCCGCCAGGCGCTTGCCGCCGCACGCGAGGCCGAGCTGGTCGACGCCGAGGACGCGGCGACGCTGGACGAGGCGTGGGTGCTGGCCACCAGGGTGCGCAACGCGGTGATGCTGGTGCGCGGCCGCCCCGGCGACACCTTCCCCGGCGACGGCCGCGAACTGGCCGCGGTGGCCCGTCACCTCGGCTACGGCCCCGGCCGGGTCGGCGAGATGCTGGACGACTACCGCCGCACCACCCGCAGGGCGCGCGCGGTCATGGAGCGGCTGTTCTACGAGTACGAGGCTTAAGGCCCGGGCGGGACCCGCCCTACGCGGCCGTCCCGGCCCGTTCCCTGCGCGGGGGCGGGCCGTCCTGCGGCACCCGCTGGGGCAGCCCGTAGGTCAGCTTGCCGTAGACCAGGTAGGAGACCCCGAAGCCGACCGCGAGGCAGACGATGCCGCCGCAGGCGTCCAGCCAGAAGTGGTTGGCCGTGGAGATGATCACGACCAGGGTGGCCACCGGGTACAACAGGCCCAGCACCTTCGCCCACAGCGGCTTCGCCAGCATCGCGATGGTGATGCCGCACCACAGCGACCAGCCGATGTGCATCGACGGCATCGCCGCGTACTGGTTGGACACGTGGGACAAGTCGCCCGACGCCATCGACCCCCACGTGTGGTGGACGGCGACGGTGTCGATGAAGTCGCCGCCGGTCATCAGCCGCGGCGGGGCCAGTGGGAAGAAGTAGAAGCCGACCAGGGCGAATCCGGTGGTGACGAAGATGGTCAGGCGGGCCGACGCGTACCGGCCGGGATGCTTGCGGAACAGCCAGACCAGCACACCTATCGTCATGATGAAGTGCAAGGTGGCGTAGTAGTAGTTCATCCCCACGATCAACCAGGTCACCGAGTTCATCGCGTGGTTGATGCGGTCCTCGACGTTGATGCCGAGGTGGGTCTCCAGGTTCCACACCTGGTGGGCGTGGCGCATCGCGGCGGCGGCCTGCTCGGGGACGGCGTTGCGGACCAGGGAGTAGACCCAGTAGCTGACGCCGATCAGGAGGATCTCGAACCACAGGCGCGGTCTGCGCGGCCTGCGGACCCACGACATGAGGGCGCGTCCCAGCCCGGCGCGGCCGTCCTCGTGCTCGGTCTGATCGGTTCCATCGGCCTCGATGGAACCGGACGAACGAGGAGGGACGGTCGAGCGGCCTTCCAGGATCTTCGTCGGTTCCCCCATGGGAGAACAGTCTGCCAGATGGCCCCGCCGCCCCGATCATCCCCCGGTCGGGTCTTCGCCATCCCGAGTACTCCTCGAGGCCGACTCCAGGTAGGAATCGGCGGGGCCGGGGCACGGCGGTGACGGGCCGCGGGCGCCCGGGCAGCCCCCGGCCGCCCTACGCGGCGCACGGGAGACGAGCGTGACCACGAAGGTGGGCGGTACCGCTGAACGGGTGAATCAGGTCCACGTTTCGGGCGTGACGGACCACCACACCGTGGTGTCCGCCGGGAGCACGAACCCCTCCCCGGCGTCGCCCGCCTCGTCCAGGTAGGCACTGGCCAGCAGCACCTTCCCGTACGACGGCACCCGCAGCGGCGCCCCCGTCACGTTGACCGCGCAGACGAACGAGCCGTCCGCCGCGTCCCTGCGGAAGGCCAGCGCGCCCTGCGGGGCGTCCAGCCAGGTCACCGACGAGCCCGCGCCCAGCGCCGGGTGCGCGCGGCGCTGCGCCAGCGCGGAACGGTAGAACTCCAGGGTGGAGTCCGGGTCGCCGGTCTGCGCGGCCACGGTGAGCTTCGCCCAGCCCTCCGGCTGCGGCAGCCAGCTCGGCCCGCCCGGCCTCGGCCCGAAACCGTACGGCGCCCGCTCACCTGACCACGGCAGCGGCACCCGGCAGCCGTCCCGCAGGCCGTCCTGGCCCGTACCGCGGAAGAACGCCGGGTCCTGCCGTGCCTCGTCCGGCAGCTCGGTGACCTCGGGCAGCCCCAGCTCCTCGCCCTGGTAGAGGTACGCCGACCCCGGCAGCGCCAGCATCAGCAGCGTCGCCGCCCGCGCCCGCCGCAGGCCGAGCACCGGGTCCGCGCCGCCGAGCCGGGTGGTGTGCCGTACGACGTCGTGGTTGGACAGCACCCACGTCGCGGGCGCCCCCACCCCGGCCATCGCCCTGAGCGAGTGGTCGATCACCTCGCGCAGCGCGACGGCGTCCCAACCGGTGGTCAGATAGGCGAAGTTGAACGCCTGGTGCAGCTCGTCCGGGCGCAGGTACAGGGCGCTGCGCTCCACGGTCGGGGTCCAGGCCTCGGCGACCGCGATCCGCTCACCCTCGTAACCGTCGAGGATGCGCCGCCAGTCGCGGTAGATCTCGTGCACCCCGTCCTGGTCGAAGAACGGCAAGGGCTTGGTGCCCAGCAGCTTCAACTGCTCGCTGTGCCCGATGTCGGGCAGGCCCGCCGCCTTCACCAGGCCGTGCGCGACGTCGACGCGGAAGCCGTCCACCCCCAGGTCGAGCCAGAAGCGCAGGATCGCGCGGAACTCCTCGCGCACCGCCTCGTGCTCCCAGTCGAAGTCCGGCTGCTCGGCGGCGAACAGGTGCAGGTACCACTCGCCCGGCGAACCGTCCGGTTCGGTCACCCGGGTCCAGGCCGGGCCGCCGAAGAGCGACTCCCAGTCGTTGGGCGGCAGTTCGCCCCGGGCGCCCTTGCCGGGCCGGAAGTGGAAGCGCTCGCGCATCGGCGACCCCGGGCCCTCGGCGAGCGCCCGCCGGAACCACTCGTGCCGGTCGGAGCAGTGGTTCGGCACCAGGTCCACGATCACCCGCAGCCCCAGCGCGTGCGCCTCGCGGATCAGCTCGTCCGCGTCCGCGAGGGTGCCGAACATCGGGTCCACCGCGCGGTAGTCCGCCACGTCGTACCCCGCGTCGGCCTGCGGTGAGGCGTAGAACGGCGAGAGCCACACCGCGTCCACGCCCAGCCGCCGCAGGTACGGCAGGCGGTCCCGCACACCGGGCAGATCGCCCATGCCGTCGCCGTCGGAGTCGGCGAAGCTGCGCGGGTAGACCTGGTAGATCACCGCGTCGCGCCACCAGTCGGCGCGCTGCGCGGCACCGCGGGCCGGGCCGGCGGGGGAGGGGACGTGGGCGAGGTGGTGACCGGTCATGTCGTCCTGTCCGTCGTGGTCCGTCGTGGCCGCCCGGCTGTCGTGTCCTGGCGGTCAGTGGCGTGGCAGTACGAGGGCGGGCGCGCGTCACCGGGACGTGGCGCCGCCCGTGGGCGTCGTCGCCCGTCGCGTCGGCGGGCGGCGCGTGGACCGCGGCGCGCCGGGCGTCACTTCAGCGCGTCGAGCGTGCCGCCCGTCGCCAGCCGGCCGGTGAGGTCCGCGCGGGTGGTCTGCCCGGCCGGAACGACCAGGGTACGGGTCGGCGAGGTGTAGTGCGGGCCGCCGGTCGCGGTGAGCGAGGCGACCTCGGGGCTGCCGGCGCCCAGCAGGTACCAGCGCCCGTCCCGCGCCTTCCACAGCACGCCCGACAGCACGCCGGGCTCGACCGGGCCGCAGGCGGCGGTTGACCGCGCGCCGGCCGAGACCGCGGCGGGGGCGTTCGGCGCCGAGCCCGGCGGCAGGAACTGCACGAGCACGTGGTCGTCGCCCGACCAGTCGTCGGCCCGGGTGCACAGCCACTGCGCGGTGCCCGCGCCGTCCGGCAGCGGCTGGTCGGCGAACCGCCAGGTGTTCACCGTACGGACGCCCTCGCCGCGCACCGAGGCCAGACGGCACGCGGAGTGCGCCCAGGCGGCCAGCGCCTCGGGGCCGGTCGCCTCGGCCGGAACCGCGCCGGGGCCCGAGGCGTACGTGAGGTGGGCAGGGGCGAGGTCGCCGAGGTCGGTGAGGACGAACGGCGCGAGTCCCGGCACCCCGGCCCTCGGGGTGAGCCGGATCGCGGGCCAGCTCGCGCCCGCCGTACCGCAGTTGGCGTCGTTCGCCGCCTGCGCCGAGGGCACCGGGTCCGTCACCCCGTCCGCGGCGCGGTGGATCGCCTGGGGGGCGGCCGACGGGGACAGCAGATCGCGCAGGGACACCCCGGAGACCCAGGGGGCGGTCAGATAGCTGGCGTTGCCGTCGGAACGGGCGAGCACCACCGCCGCCGCGGAGGCACCCTGCGCGCCGTCCACCCGGGCGAAGTCCAGTGCCGTGCCGCTGCCGCCGTCCAGCGGCTCCGCGTACCGCACCAGCCGCGCCCCGTCGTAGAGCAGCACGATCGCGGCGCCGTCCACGTCGCCCGCGAACAGCAGCCGGGGCGGGCTCGTGGGCGGCGTGCTCGGGGTGCCGGCGGTCACCGAGACGTGCACCGACGCGCCCGGCCGCCCCCACGCGGACAGCGCGCGGCCGAGCAGCGCCCGGTCGCCGGTGCGGTCGCCGCGCGCGGGCCAGGAGGCGAAGTCCAGGCGGTCGGCGCGCTGCCAGGCGGTCGCGTCGGCGCGCAGCAGCGAGGACGGATCCAGCGCCTGCGCCAAGGCGGCCTGCGTGGCACCGGGCGGGCCGAAGGCCCCGGCGTCCCCGCCGCCCTCCGGCACCCCGAGCAGCGCGACCGCGACCACCACCGCCAACGCGGCCCCGGCGCCCACCCGCACGTGCTGCCGCCTGCGCACCAGATCGGTCGGCCGGGCCTGGAGCACGCAGGGGTCGAACTCGCCGGAGACCAGCAGCGAGGCGTTCACCCCGGACGTCGCCGCGGCGCGCACCGCCCTCCTGGGTGCCGCCACCCCGGCCGCCGCCAGCAGCCGCGCGGTGTCCTCCTCGTCCAGCCCCTCCACCCCGCGCAGGGCGAACGCGGCACGGGCGGGCGCGTCCAGCCGGGCCAGCGCGCGATCGAGCGCCAGCTCCTCCGCGCCGCCCGCCCTGGGGAACAGCCGCAGCCCGAGCACCTGCGGCGGCACCGGCGCGGCGCTGCCCGCCGAGCGGACCCACCGGCGCCAGCCGTCGACCCGCCCCGCGCGGGCCAGCGCGCCGCGCAGCGTCGCCAGCCGGACCACCGCGTACGCCGGGTCGGCGCCCGCCTCCACCGTCTCCGGCACGCGCCCCCCGCGGGGCAGGGAACGCTGCGCGACGCGGTGCGCCAGCAGGACACGACGGTGCCGACCGAGCCGCGCGGGCAGCGTCAGGTACGCGATCCGCACCAGCCGCGGATAGTGCTCGACGAGCGCCGCCTCGGCGTCGTCCACCTCCACCCGCGGAAGCGAGGTCACGTCGGCTGCGGGGGCAGGGGTCGCTTGCGTGTCCACACCGCGTCAAACGAGTTGTTCATGCGATGGTCACCCCGCGCCGGACGGCACCCGGGGGCGCGCGGAAGCACTCGAGGACTCGCCCCCCTGAGTCGGGTCCACGGGTCCCGCTGCCATACTCACCGGCGTCCCGGGCGCGACCGCGTCCGGTGCGGTACCACGGGGGAGTTGGCGGATGCCGGGTTCGAAGCACGGGACGGCCGCGGCCGTCATGGCGTCGCGACGGCACCGGCGGCGCCTGCTGCGCGCGCTGCCCAGGATCGTGCTCGTGGTGGCCGGAGCGGCGGTCTTCGCCCCGGGCACCGACGACAGCCTCGACGCCGACGTCGCCAACCTCTGGCTCGCGGCGGCGCTGCCCGTCTGGTGGCTGGCGCTCACCCTGCCGCTGTGGCGGGCGCCGGAACGCGGCCTGCCCGACGTACTGCGCCTCCGGCGCAGGCACCGCAGGGTGTGCTGGCGGCTGTCGGCGCTGATGCTGCTCGGCGCCTGCCTCGCGCTGCCGGCGAACGCGTACTGCACCTGGAAGGCGTACTCCGGCGTCCCGCTCACCGTCTGGGAGCAGTACGGGCGTTACGCCTCCGGTGCCGCGAGCACCGGCGTGTGGCTGCTGTGCCTGTCGCCGCTGCCCGGGCTGCTGGACCCGCTGGTGTGGCGGCTGTGGCCGGCGCCGCTGCGGCACGCGGTGCGCCGCGCCCGCGCCGCCGAGGCCCTGGCGTCCCCCGGCCGCTACCAGTGGCCGATGTCGTTCGACCCCGACCGGGGCGCGGTGGGCCGGCCGGAACCGCTCGGTGAGGACGTCGGCCGCCGAGGCCCGAGCCGCGTCCCGGTCTCGGTGCGGCTGAGTCGCGGCTCCTCCTCCCGGAGCGTCGAACTGCGCTGGGACGGGGCGGCGTTGACGCTCCACCAGAAGGGCCGCGACCCGGTCCGCCTGCCCGTCGCCTCCCGCGACAGCGTGCTGCCGGGCGAGCCGCTGACCCGGCCGGTCGCCGAGATCGTCTGGTACGACGAGCAGCACGACGCGGTCGCCACCCGCGCCCCGACGCCCTACCACTGGCAACGGCGCGACACGGAGGTCCTGTTCCTCGACGCCGACGGCCGCCGTCTGGGCTCGGTGAGCCGCGTCCTGGACGACTGGCAGGCGGTGGCCAGGGTGGCCGCCGCTGCTGCCGTCCCCTTCGCCGCCTACGACCTGGGCTACGCCGCCGAGAACGAACCCCGAGCCGCCCCCCGCCTGTTCCCCAGAGGCGGACGTCAGTTGAGGCTCTGGGCGGAGTGAGGGCCGCAAGGGCCGCGCCTACGGCAAGGTGACCGTCGCGGCGTGCTGCGCGGCGCTCGCGGGGTGGGCTGCGGCTCGGGTCCTGTCCGGCGGCGCCGTCGGCCGGTTGGCCGTCGGCGCCTGCGTGATGGGCGTGCTCTTCCTGCTGGTGGCGCGCGCCTTGCGGGTCGGTGAACTGCGCAGCCTGCGGACGGTTCTGCGCTGACCGCTCACGTTCCGGACGCCGGAAACGGCGATCGCGAGCCGGCCGACGTCTCAGAAACGTCTGCGGGACAGTACGGAGGTGGGCTCGTACTGTCCCACGTCCTCGATGTCGCCGAGGTACGGTCGCAGTTCCGCCAGGTACGCGCGGAAGTACGGGCCGCCCCTGAAGCCCTGTTCGTGGTCCTCCACCGACGCCCACCCGACGCGCAACGTGTAGCGGTCCGGTTCCTCGACGCCGCGCGTCAGCTCGTAGCCGAGGCACTGCGGTGCCAGGTCGAGCTGTTCGGCCGCCGCGTCGCAGGCCTTCTCGAAGGCGATGCGGCGCTCGTGGTCCGGTATGCGGTAGCGGATGTACTCGACGATCATCGAGAGCCCCTCTTCGGCTTCGGCCGTGCGCGGCGCTGGCTGCCTCCCACACCAGGACGTTACGGCCGATCCCGCCCCACGTCGCGGGTGGTGGCGCCCTCTTTCCCCTTCGGCGCGCCAATTGGGCCCGCACGCTCCGGCGTGCGCCGGGCAAAAAGGGGAGGATACATCTATTCCCGTAATGCCCGGATAAGCGCACAATGGGTGGTGCGGCCCCGCGTCCCCGCGACGCGGTCAACGAAGTGTGTATGTGAAGGAGATGAGTCGTATGGCCGGCGACGTCTCGCACCATGCAGGCGACATCACGAGCCATCCCGACGTGTCCGAGATGCGGGCACGGTACGCCCGCGTGGTCAGCAGCCGGGGCGAGGTGGCCGTCGACGGGCTGGTGGTCCTGGCCGGTCTGTACTGCGCCATATCGGCGTGGACGGTCCACTTCTCCAGCACCCGTCCCGACCTCATGATCAACAACCTCGTCATCGGCCTCGCGGTGGCCCTGATCGGCGTCGGCCTGAGCATGGCGCCCGATCGCATGCGGGGGCTGAGCTGGGCGACCGCCGCGATGGGGGTCTGGCTGGTCATCTCGCCGTGGACGGTCACCAGGTTCCCCGACAAGGGGATCATCTGGAACAACGTGGTGATCGGCGCGGTCGTCTGCCTGCTGGGCATGGCCGCCGCGGTGACGGTGATGCGCAACAGCCGCACGACCGGCACCTGACCGCCCCGAACCGCCCGCCCGCGCACATGCAGCCAGGGTGCGCGGGCGGCGCACGTCCGGGGCGGCCGTGCGCCGGTGGTGCGCGCTCACGGCGGCGGGGGCTGTGCAGGACCGACGTTTCCCGCGCGGGGCCGCCGGCCCCTCGGCCGGGGGCGCGTGCCGACGCACGAGGGCGTGAGTGCTCGTTCCGACGGGGGAGGGGCGCGGGTTGGGGGCGCGCGGGGCGGGGGCGTGCGGGGCGCGGTTCGACGGGGCCGGGGCCCGTGGCAAGTGAGCCGCCCCGGGTTCGGGGGCGGCTCACTCGCGTTGTCCACAGGTCTTGACAGCCGCTCGCGGGGCTGGATTACTTGATCTCGCGAAAGGCAGACCGAATGGTCGGTCGGTGTGCCGTGCACGCTGCGCGAGGGTGGTGAGACGCATGACGCGAGCCGTGGAGCCCGAAGCCGGGCCCGCCAGGGCGATGTTCGACGCCGACGAGGCGTCGCGCGGACTGGGGATCGAACTGCTGACCGCGGGGGACGGCGCGGCCACGCTGCGCATGACCGTCGGCCCCGCCATGGTGAACGGGCACGGCATCGCCCACGGTGGCTACCTCTTCCTCTTCGCGGACACCGCCTTCGCCTGCGCCTGCAACAGCCACGGGCCGGTCACCGTGGCCGCCGCGGCGGACATCGACTTCGTCGCCCCCGCGAAACTGGGCGACGAGCTGCTGGCCACCGCCCGGGAGCGCACCCGGTTCGGCCGCAGCGGCATCTACGACGTGAGCGTGACGCGCGGCGACGAGGTGATCGCCGAGTTCCGCGGCCGCAGCCGTGCGATCAGAGGTGGCGAACAACGATGACCAGCACCGGACCGGCGACCACGGCCCCCGAGGACGCGTCCGCTCCCCGGCCGCTCGGCGACCCCCTCCCCGCCGCGCTGCTCGACGAGGGTGAACGCCTCACTCGCGACGAGCTGCGCGCCCTCCAACTGGCGCGCCTGCGGGCCACGTTGCGCCACGCGTACGACAACGTGGAGATGTACCGGCGCAAGTTCGACGACGCCGGCGTCACCCCCGACGACCTGCGGACGACTGAGGACCTGGCCCGCTTCCCGTTCACCACCAAGGCGGACCTGCGCGACCACTACCCGTTCGGGACCTTCGCCGTGCCGATGGCCGACGTCCGCCGCATCCACGCGTCGTCCGGCACCACCGGCCGCCCCACCGTCGTCGGCTACACCGACGGCGACCTGTCGCGCTGGGCCGACCTGGTGGCCCGCAGCATCCGCGCGGCGGGCGGGCGCCCCGGCCACAAGGTCCACGTCGCCTACGGGTACGGCCTGTTCACCGGCGGCCTCGGCGCGCACTACGGCGCGGAGCGCGCGGGCTGCACGGTCATCCCGGCCTCCGGCGGCATGACCGCGCGCCAGGTGCAGCTCATCCGGGACTTCGAGCCCGAGATCATCATGGCCACGCCCTCCTACATGCTCACCCTGCTGGACGAGTTCGAGCGCCAGGGCGTGGACCCGCGCGACAGCTCGCTGCGGGTCGGCATCTTCGGCGCAGAACCGTGGACCGAGCGGATGCGGCGCGAACTGGAGGACCGCGTCGGCCTGCACGCGGTCGACATCTACGGGCTGTCCGAGGTGATGGGCCCGGGTGTCGCCCAGGAGTGCGTGGAGACCAAGGACGGCCTGCACATCTGGGAGGACCACTTCCTGCCCGAGGTGGTCGATCCGGTGACGGACCAGGTGCTGGCGGACGGCGACTCCGGCGAGCTGGTGCTCACCACGCTCACCAAGGAGGCGATGCCGGTCATCCGCTACCGCACTCGTGACCTGACGCGGCTGCTGCCCGGCACGGCGCGGCCCGCGTTCCGCCGGATGGAGAAGGTCACCGGGCGCAGCGACGACATGATCATCCTGCGCGGTGTCAACGTCTTCCCCAGCCAGATCGAGGAGATCGTGCTGCGCACCCCCGGAATCGCCCCGCACTTCCAGCTCCGGCTGACCCGCCACGGCCGGCTGGACCACCTGACCGTACGGGTCGAGGCGCGGCCCGGCTGCGCCGCGGACCGGCGCGCGGACGCGGCACGCGAGATAGCCAGGGCCGTCAAGGACGGCGTCGGGGTGAGCGTGGACGTCGCAGTGGAGGACCCGGAGTCCCTGGAACGCTCGGTCGGCAAGATCCGCCGCATCGTGGACCTGCGGGAGCGGGCCTAGGCGTTCGCCGTCGTACGGGGCCAAGTCCGCCTGCTCGTACGGGGGTTCGCAAGGCCGGATTCGCGCGGGCGTGGGGCTGGTCGTGGACCCTGCGCCGCGCGGCCGGGCCGCCGGCCGGCCCGACAGCCAGCAGAAGGGCGGGAGTTGGGCAGCCTTTCAGGATTTCATACGAGTCCACCGAATTTCCAGCGCGTCATGGAATGTTAGCTGGATGGTTGCCTCGCTGATATCTACGCGCGTTTAGCTACTCGCGACCGCCACGAGGCGCGGTCGTCCGCGAGCGCAGCCCAGCGTGTGGAGTGTCCAGGCATGTCACAGGAAGCGACGACGACCGGAGCCGGAGCGCCAACGCCCCCGGAACGGACGGATACCGGCCACGCGGCCGGACTTCCGGAGAAGACTTCGGCGCAGGCCCGCCAGGAGGCGGCTTCCGGCGAAGGCGGGGCGGCCGACCAGGCCGACGCCCCTGGCAAGGACCCGGCCCCCCGCGCCGGACACGCCGAAGCCGCAGGCCCCGCCGAGGACCCCTTCGGCCCCGACGCCGCGGGGCGTCCCACTTCGGCCGACGACTCCGCCAGCTCCGCCGCCGCGCACCGCCCTGCCTCCGCCGAGGACCCCGTCGGCCCCGACGCCGCGGGGCGTCCCACTTCGGCCGACGACTCCGCCAGCTCCGCCGCCGCGCACCGCCCTGCCTCCGCCGAGGACCCCGCCAGCCTCGACGCCGCGAGGCGTCCCGCTTCCATCGACGCCGGCCCCGCCGCCGCGCACCCCGCTACCCCCGCCGACGACCCCGCCCACCCCGACCGCCCGCGCTCCGGCAGCAACGACCGCCCGCACCCCGCGGGCGCCCACCCCGCGACCCCCCGGGCCCGCGGCAAGCGCGTACGCCGCGTGGGTCGCGTGCGCCGCGTGCGGGAGAGTCCGATGGGGTGGCTCTACACCGCCCCGGCGCTCGCGGTCTTCGCCGTCTTCACGGTCGGCCCCACCGCGTACACCTTCTACATCAGCTTCTTCCACTGGAACACGCTCAACGCGGCGATGTCCCGCTACATCGGCCTGGCCAACTACCGCAGCCTGCTGGGCCACAGCACGCCGAGCTTCCTGACCGGCGCCTGGCACTCGCTCTACTTCACCGCCGGCACGGTCGTCGGCGGCACCGCCCTGTCGCTGGCGCTCGCACTGCTGCTGCAACGCGGCGGGCGGCTGATGAGCGCCTCCCGGGTGGCGATCTTCGCACCCTACGCGACCCCCGTGGTGGCCACCTCGCTCGCCTGGGTCTGGATCTTCAACCCGCAGTTCGGCCTGGCGGACGCCGTGCTCAAGGCCGTACACCTGCCCCAGCCGCTGTGGCTCCAGTCGGCGTCCTGGGCGATGCCCTCGGTGATCGTCTACAGCCTGTGGCACGAAGTCGGCTTCACCGTCGTGCTGTTCCTCGGCGGCCTCGCCGTCATCTCGCCCGAACTCGGCGAGGCGGCCCGCGTCGACGGCGCCGGCGGGTGGCAGGAGTTCTGGCACGTCACCTGGCCCCAACTGCGCCCGGTCACCGCGTTCGTGGTGATCATCACGAGCATCACGTCGTTGCAGGCGTTCACCCAGTTCTACGAGATGAGCCAGGGCGGCCCGGTGTACGCCACGACCACCTTGAGTTACCTCGTCTACCAGGAGGCGTTCGTCTTCTTCGACACCGGGTACGGCGCCGCGCTGGCGCTGGTGCTGTTCGTGCTGATCGCCGGGTTCACGCTGCTGCAACGCCGTACCACCAGCCGCATCGCCGCGGCGGCCTGACCGCGCGGGCGGCCCCCCGTGCCGCCCCCCTGCCGCCCGCGCACCCTCGATGCCCGTACGGCGCCCACCCTTCGCGCCGTACGCCCGTCCCTCCGTACGCCCCCGTGAGAAAGGCCCACCCATGCGCTCCCACGCCTCACGTCGTCGCCGTACCACCACCACGTTGCTCGCCGCGGGGACCGCGCTGGCCGCCACGTTCACCGTGGCCGGCTGCGGTTCCTCCGGCCAGGGCGGCACCTCCGCCGACGGGACGACGACCATCACGTTCATGGAGACGATGGCCGCGAGTACCCAGAAGACCACCCTGGAGCAGCTCACCAGTGCCTTCGAGAAGGCCAACCCCAAGATCAGGGTGAAGCTGGAGGTCGAGCCGGACTACGCGACGCTCTACGCGAAGGAGACCGCCGCCGTCTCCGCCGGGAACGCGCCGACCATCGGGCAGGTCTACCCCGACTGGGCCGCCACGTTCGCCAAGAGCCAGGTCATCCTGCCGGTCAGCTCCTTCGCGGGTACCTCCACCCCGGCCCAGCTGTCCGGCTTCTACGCGGGCGTGAAGAACGAGCTGTACCTGCCGGACGGCAAGCTGTGGCTGTGGCCGTTCAACAAGAGCGTCGAGGTGATGTTCGACAACCCGGCGCTGCTGAAGGCCAAGGGGGTGTCGTACCCGGCGACGTGGGACGAGTTCGCCACCGCCGCGCGGAAGGTCTCCGGCGGGGGCGTCACCGCGATATCCGTCGACCCGGGCACCGCGGCAGGACCCGGCGCCGGCACCACGTGGCTGGAGACGCTCGACTACGCGTACGGCGGCGCGCCGTTCGCCAAGGACGGCTCGCCGCAGTTCACCGCCCCGACCATGGTCAAGGCGCTCGGCTACCTCGCGGGCCTGAAGAAGTCCGGCGCGCTGGCGCTGGGCACCAACTACCCGGGTGAGACCGCGCTCGCGGCGAAGAAGGGCGCGTTCGACGTGTCCACCAGCGCGGGCTACTACTACGAGGGGCAGGCGGTCGGCGGCAAGTTCACCCTCGGCACCCAGGACCTGCCGGCCGGCCCCGCTGGCAAGGCCAACATCCTCACCGGCACCGACCTGACGATGTTCGCGAGCGCGTCCAAGGCGCAGCAGGACGCGGCGTGGAAGTACATGCAGTACCTCACCGAGCCCGCCCAGCAGGCGACGTGGGCCGCGGGCACCGGCTACCTGCCCGTCACCGCGAAGGCCCTGCCGGACATGTCCGCGTACGTGGCCAGGAACCCGTGGGTGACCGGCGCGGTGGGCGCGCTGCAGTACGCCAAGTCCGAGCCGCCGTACGGCTGGATCGAGAAGTCGGAGGGCGCGCTGGCCGTCGCCGTCCAGGACGTGGTGGACAAGGGCGCCGACCCGGCGAGCGCGCTGGCCGACGCGCAGCGCACCGCGCAGGCCGCGAAGGCGGCGGGATGACGGCCCCGGCCGACGGCCGGTCCGGCGGCGCCGCGTCCACCGCGCGCGCCGCCGGGCGCCCCGGCCCGAACGCGGCCCGCGTCGTCCGCGCCGCCACCCGCGCCTCTCGCCTGCCCGTGCGCCCCGGTGACCGCCGAGGCCGTCGGGTCCTGCGGAACGCGCTCGTGGTGGTCGTCTCGCTGGTCTTCCTGCTGCCGTTCTACTACGTGGCCGTCGCCTCGCTGAACCGGGCCGGCGACAACGGCTCGCTCGCCGCGATCCTGCTCCCGCACTGGCACTTCGACAACTACCGCAGGGCCTGGGACGCGGCGCCGTGGGTGCGGCTGTTCCTCAACACGCTGCTGATCGCGAGCGCCACCGCGGCGCTGGCGCTCGCCACCTCGCTGCTGGCCGGCTTCGCCTTCGGGCTGATGCGGTTCCGGGGCAGGAACGTGCTGTTCGGACTGGTCATGGCGGTGCTGATGATCCCCGGTACGGTACTGATCATCCCCGACTACCTGATCGCCAAGGACATCCACTGGCTGGACACCTACTGGATCCAGATCGTCCCGTGGGGCGCGAGCGTCTTCGGGATCTTCCTGGTCCGGCAGTTCTTCGCCGGGCTGCCCGAGGAGATCTTCGACGCCGCCGAGCTGGACGGCGCCTCGCGACTGCGGATGTTCTGGTCGATCGGGGTGCCGCTGGTCCGCCCGGCGGTCGTGATCATCCTCATCAACGTCTTCCTCGCCACCTGGAACTCCTTCCTGTGGCCGTTCCTGATGACCAGCAGTCCCGGTGTGCAGCCGGTGGAGGTCGGCCTCGCGGCGTTCGCCGGGACCGACGGCACCGACTACACCGGTCTGTCGGCGGCCGTGGTCTTCACCACGGTGCCGGTGCTGGCCTTCTTCCTCGTCCTGCAGCGCCAGTTCATCACCGGCGCCATGTCCACCGCCGGAGGCGTCCGTGGCTGAACCCCGCCCAGAACCCGCGTCACGCGTCCTGGTGACCGACTTCGACGGCACCCTCTACCGCGGCGACGCGCCGATCCGCTGCTACGCGTCCCACGCCGCCCGCGCCCTGCCGCCGACCTCCCGCGCCGCCATGCTCGACGCGGTCGACCGCTACCTGGAGCTGGGTGCGCCGACCGCCGCGCTGCGCTCGTCGAACCCCGCCGAGGCGGACGTACTGCGCCGCGCCATCGACGGCTGGGACGTCGTCGCCCAACTCGGGCTGCACGTCAACGCGTTGACGCCGGACACGCTGAACGACGCGTTCGACGCCACCCGAGCCCACATGGCGACGGACGCGTGCGAGCTGGAAGTGCCCAGCGGCTACCGCGACCTGCTGACCGAGCTGCGCGGTGCGGGGGTGCGGGTGGTGCTGGCGACCAACAGCCCGGCCGCGGGCCTGGACACGCTGCTCGACCGGCTCGAACTGCGCCCGTTGCTGAGCATGGTCGTCTCCTCCACCGCCAAACCGGAGGGCCTGCGCAGGCTGCTGCGGGCCGAGCTGGGTCCCGGCGTCGACGGCGGCCCCGCGTCCGGCGCGGTCGGCGCGAACCACCCCACCCGGGAGGCCGGGGCGCTCTTCGCCGTCGGCGACCACTGGACCAACGACATCGAGCCCGCCGTCGAACTCGGCGTCCCCACCGGCTACATCGACCGCTTCGGCCGCGCGGACGGCCCGGCCACCGCGATCGCGCCCGACATCGAGGGCCTGCTGCCCGCACTGCGCGCCTGGGCGGGCCTGGACGCCACGTCCGCGCGGCAGCAGGACACGCTGCCGCAGGGCACGGCGCCGCAGGGCACGGCGCCGCAGGACACCGCGCCGCGGAACACCACGAAGGAGCTGACCCCATGGTCCTGATCGAGTTCTGGGGCGGACTCGGCGTCATCGGCGGAAGCAAGATCACCATCCGCGACGGCGGCCACCGGGTGATGCTCGACATCGGCATGGACATCCCGTCCGGCGCCGACCTGTTCCGGCTGCCCGTGCGGCCGCGCCCGGCACGGGAGTTGGCAGACCGGCTGCGGGTGGGGGCGGCGCCGCGCGTGCCGGGGCTGTTCGACCCCGCCGTGCTGGCGGAGGGCGACCCGCTGGCCGCGCCCGCCGAACCCACCTCCGTCTTCGTCAGCCACCCGCACATCGACCACGTCGGCCTCGCGGGCTGGGTGCGGCCCGAGGTCCCGGTGTACGCGCACACCGACGCCGTGGACGTGCTGCGCGCGCTGGACGCATCAGGCCAGGGGCTGCCCGGCGGCGACCCCGAGTGGCGGCGGCTGGCGTCGGGGGAGCAGGTCGCCGTGGGGCCGATGCGGGTGGAGTGCGTGCCCGTCGACCACGACGTGCCCGGCGCGTCCGGCTATCTGGTGCACACCAGCGGCGGCACGCTCGCGTTCACCGGCGACATCCGCTTCCACGGGCGGCACCCGGAGCGTTCCTGGGCGTTCGCCGACCGCGCCGCGGCGTGCGACGTGCTGGTGACCGAGGGGACCACGCTGGGCTGGGACATGTCCGGGGCGGTACGGACCGAGGACGACGTGGCACGCGACTTCGCCACGGCCCTGGCCGTAACGCCCGGGCTGGTCCTGCTGTCGCTCTACCCGCGCGACGTCGAACGGGTCCGCGAGTTCCTGGCGCTGGCGAAGGACGCGGGGCGCACGGTGCTGTGGCCCGCCCGAGTCGCCGCGTTCCTGCGGGAGTTGGGGGTGCCGGACGTGGCCGAGGGGCTGCCGCGGGGCGACCCCGGCGGTCACGTGGTCGTGCCCGACCCGGACGACCTGCCCGCGCTGCTCGACCTGCCGGTCGGCCCCGGCCACCCGGACAGCGTCTTCGTGCACGCCAACGGCGAACCGCTGGGCCCCTTCGAGCCGCGCTGGGCGCCGTTCACCGACTGGCTCGCGGCGCTGTCGGTCCCGTTGCGGCAGATCGGCTCCTCGGGCCACGCCACCCAGGACGACCTGCACGTCCTGCTGGAACGCACCCGCCCGCGCGTGCTGTTCCCCATCCACACCACGGCCCCCACCCGCCTGCACCCGCCGACCGGGACGACGCGGGTGATCGCGCGGTACGGGGTGGGTTACGACATGGAGGGGCGGGAGGTCTGAGGCGGACGAGGGAGCCGAAGCCCGGCGGGGAGCCGCGGCCCGCAGCACCAGCTGGAAGCCGCCTTCCGCGAAACGGTCGCGGCGCGCGGGGCGACCCTGGCGAGCCCGCTCCCAGCCGCCGCCCAGCGCCAACTCATCCCGGTCCTGGACGCGTTGCTGCCGATTCTTCAGGACGCCTGACCGAGTCGTCGCCGGTCCGGCGTTCCTCGGTCGTCAGCTTCCGCACGGTGCCACCGTCCTCCAACTCCTCGATGGACGCGAGCAGTCGGCGTGTGTTCGCGGGACTCCGCAGGAGGTAGGCCGTCTCCTTGAGGGACTCGGAGTCGGCCAGCGAGACGAAGACGACGGGATCGTGCCCGTCCCTGGTGATGACGACCTCTTCGCGGTCGTCACTGACTGAGGCGAGCAGCTCGGCGTACCGTGCACGGGACTCGGAGTAGCTCATCACCTTCATGGTCCGGCCTTCCTCTCTTGCAGAGGAACTGTACGCATGGGCCGACTGAGCCTGTGAGCGCTGCCGCCCTCGGCGAAAACCATTGGCGCGGCGCCGTCGTGCGCCCGTACCCTGCCGCCGCCGAGCCGCGTCGTCCAGTCGCAGGCATGCCGTTGTACACCGTATGAGACGCGAGAGCTGATTCGTCGCGTGTCGCTCCTGTGCGCCGCGCTGCTTCCTGTTGCGGACTTCTCACTGAAATCGGTGTACTTCTGTGCTCAACACCTGGGTGGCCATGTCCACCTGCCTCCCGCTCCTCTCGCGCCGTTGCCACACGTGCGCGTCCGAGCGCTTCCGGGCAAGCGGAAAGTTCCGCGTCAACGCCCACCACAAGCTCCTCGACGCGTGGCTGCTCGTGCTCTGCACCGGCTGTGCGGGGAAACGGTGAAACTCACGGTCCTGGAGCGGGTGCGCTGCGTACGACCGGAACTGCTGGAGCGGCTGCATGCCAACGACCTCGGCCTGGCAAATTGCTGCAAGACCCGGTCGTGCTGCGCCGCAACCGCGCCGCCCTCGACTGGGACGGCGCCTGGCGTCTGGACACCGGGGGAACGGATCACCTGGACCGCGAGGTGCTCGACGTAACGGTCCGCTTCGCGGCGCGGATACCCGTCCGGCCGGTACGGCTCGTGGCGGAAGGCTGCGGTCTTTCACGGGCCGAGGCCGAGAGGCTGATCACCGAGGGCGGACTCGTCTCGGCGGTACGGCTGACCGGAAGGCTCTCCGGCGACTTCACCTTCACGCTCAAGTGCTGAGACGGCCGTGGGCCGTGGCCTCCCTGTAGGAGGAGCACGGCCCACGGCTCATGAGGGCGGGGGGAGAGCGGATGTCCGCTCCGTCCCGCAACGCTCTTTAGATGTCGAAGTACAGCTCGAACTCGTGCGGGTGGGGGCGCAGCTGCATCGGGGCGATCTCGTTGACGCGCTTGTAGTCGACCCAGGTCTCGATCAGGTCCTGGGTGAAGACGCCGCCCTGGAGCAGGTACTCGTGGTCCGCCTCGAGGGCGTCGAGGACCGCGGGGAGGGAGGTCGGGACCTGCGGGACGCCCGCGTGCTCCTCGGGGGCCAGCTCGTAGAGGTCCTTGTCGACCGGCTCGGCGGGCTCGATCTTGTTCTTGATGCCGTCCAGGCCCGCCAGCAGCAGGGCCGAGAAGGCCAGGTACGGGTTGGAGGACGGGTCCGGGGCGCGGAACTCGATGCGCTTGGCCTTCGGGTTGGCGCCGGTGATCGGGATGCGGATCGCGGCCGAGCGGTTGCGCTGCGAGTAGACCAGGTTGACCGGGGCCTCGAAGCCGGGGACCAGGCGGTGGTAGGAGTTCACCGTCGGGTTGGTGAACGCCAGCAGCGACGGGGCGTGCTTGAGGATGCCGCCGATGTAGTAGCGGGCGGTGTCCGACAGGCCCGCGTAGCCCTGCTCGTCGTAGAAGAGCGGGGAGCCGCCCTGCCACAGCGACTGGTGGCAGTGCATGCCGGAGCCGTTGTCGCCGAAGATCGGCTTGGGCATGAAGGTGGCGGTCTTGCCGTTGCGCCAGGCGACGTTCTTCACGATGTACTTGAAGAGCATCAGGTCGTCGGCGGCGGCCAGCAGCGTGTTGAACTTGTAGTTGATCTCCGCCTGGCCCGCGGTGCCGACCTCGTGGTGCTGGCGCTCGACCTTCAGGCCGGCCTTGTCCAGCTCCAGGGAGATCTCCGCGCGCAGGTCGGCGAAGTGGTCGACCGGCGGGGCCGGGAAGTAGCCGCCCTTGTAGCGGACCTTGTAACCGCGGTTGTCCTCCAGCGCGCCGGTGTTCCAGGCACCCGCCTCGGAGTCGATGGCGTAGAACGACTCGTTGGACTTGGTGTCGAACCGCACGCTGTCGAAGACGTAGAACTCGGCCTCGGGGCCGAAGTACGCGGTGTCGGCGATGCCGGTGGAGGCGAGGTAGGCCTCCGCCTTCTTCGCCACGTTCCGCGGGTCGCGGCTGTACTGCTCGCCGGTGATCGGGTCGTGGATGAAGAAGTTGATGTTGACCGTCTTGTCCCTGCGGAACGGGTCCACCCGGGCGGTCGACAGGTCGGCGCGCAGAGCCATGTCGGACTCGTGGATGGCCTGGAAGCCGCGGATCGAGGAGCCGTCGAAGGCCAGGTCCTCGGTCGGGTCGAAGGCCTCGACCGGCACGGTGAAGTGCTGCATCACGCCCGGCAGGTCGCAGAAGCGGACGTCGACGAACTTCACGTCCTCGTCCCGCAGGAACTTGTTGGCCTCGTCGGCGTTCTGGAACATCCAACTCCTCCTCGCCCGGGCCGTGCGGCACGGGGTTGCTCGGCAGCGCGGCCAGTGCGGTGGCGCCCTGTGGTGCCGACCCTAGGAAGCGGGCATTTCCCAAGCATGACCCATTTGTTTCGCAGACGTTAACCGGGCACGCGGAAGGGGCTGCGAATGGTGACCCGGGGGCCCGGGGGAGCGCGCGGAAGCCGCCGCAGTACCGTTGTCCGGTGGACAAACGGGAAGCTTTGGGATCGTGGATCTCCGGACCGCGCGCGGCGGCCGAGCAGATGGGCGCCGACTTCGGTTACCGGGGTGAGCGCCTCGGCCTTCCGAAGGAGGGGCCGGGATCGGTCGCCCCGGTGGGGCGGCGGGTGGCCGCGCTCTTCATCGACTGGGCGCTGTGCCTGCTGATCGCCTACGGCCTGCTCTCGCACGGCAGCACGACCGCGGCGAACAACTGGACCTTCGTGATCTTCGGCGTGGTCAGCGTGCTGACTCTCGCCACGGTGGCGTGCACGCCCGGCAAGCGCCTCATGCGGCTGCGGCTGGTACGGGTGGACGGCCGGCGCCTCGGGCCGCTCGCCGTCGTCGTACGCACCGTCCTGCTGCTCCTGGTCGTCCCCGCCGCCGTGTGGGACCGCGACACCCGCGGCCTGCACGACAAGGCGGTGGGCGCGGTCCAGGTCCGGATGTGAGCACACCGCGGACCCGACGTGACAGGGGGTGGCGGGCCGCACGGCCCGCCACCCCCTGTCACGTCACGCGTCGTCGGACGCCGCGCGCCTAGCGCATCCGGCCGCCCTTGGGCATCCGGGCGCCGCGCGGCATCGGGCCCTTGGGGATCGGCATGTTGCTCATCAGGTCGCCCAGCGCCTTGAGGCGGTCGTTGACCTCGGTGACCTTCGGGCCCGCCAGCACGCGCGGCAGCTTCAGCAGCGTGGTGCGGATCTTGTTCAGCGGGACCTGGCCCTCGCCCGAACCCACGATGATGTCGGTGACCGGCGCGTCCACCGCGACCCGGGCCATCCGCTTCTTCTCCTGGGCCAGCAGGCCCTTGACCCGGTTCGGGTTGCCCTCGCCGACCAGCACGATGCCGGCCTTGCCGACCGCGCGGTGCACGACGTCCTGGTTGCGGGTCATCGCCACGGCCGGCGTCACCGTCCAGCCGCGTACGTTGTCCAGCACCGCCGCCGCGGCCCCCGGCTGGCCCTCCATCTGCCCGAACGCGGCCTTCTCGGCCCTGCGGCCGAAGATGATCGCCGCCGCCAGGAAGCCCAGCAGAAGGCCGAGGATGCCCGCGTAGACGGGGTGACCGATCAAGAAGCCGATGGCGAGGATCACACCGAAGGTGACGATGCCCACTGCCGCTACGACGAGGCCGACCTTGGGGTCGATCTGCCGGGTCATCTTGTACGTCTGGACGATCTGCTTGAGCCGTCCAGGATTCTCGGGTGTTTCCTTCCTCGCCATGCCGCACAGGATACGTGGCCCGGGCCGCCGGGGCTCCACCAGGCGGGGTACGCCGAACGCCACGGAGACGGGAGCTCGCGAGGGCGTGGCGAGGGGCTGCCCGGGCCCTCGGGGCGGTCAGGGCCGGGGGAGCCGCCAGGCCGGCGCCGGGGCGTCGCCCAGCGTCTCCAGGACGTGCTGCGCCGCGCGCCGGTCCTCCGCCCGCCGGCGGTCCTCCAGGACCGCGCTCCAGGCGTTGCGGCGGGCCGTGCGCTGGCCGCCGCGCATCAAGAACGCCTCGACCGCGCGCAGGGCGCCGCCGACCGAGACGGGCGCGGCGGCACCGGCGGGAGTGGTGGCGCGGGTGGCGGGGCGTGCGTAGGCGGGGTGCGCCTGCATGGCGGATCTCCCTCAGGCCGAATGGAACGCGTGAGCCGTGTTCGTACCCAGAATCACCACATTGTGTTACCAGTCGGTGACCGGCCGGTCAAACGCTGATGAAACGCTGACGCGATCCTGTCGGCCCCGCGCACGGCTCCGCGTTCGCCCTCAGACCGCCTGCGGCGTCGCCGCGGCCGCCTCGCGGGCCTCGACCGCCTGCTGGAAGAGCCGCCCCGCGCGGTACGAGGAGCGCACCAGCGGGCCCGACATGACGCCCGCGTAGCCGATCTCCTCGGCCTCTTCCTTCAGCTCGACGAACTCCCGCGGCTTCACCCAGCGCTCCACCGGGTGGTGCCGCACGCTCGGCCGCAGGTACTGCGTGATGGTGATCAGCTCGCAGCCCGCGTCGTGCAGGTCCTGCAGCGCCTCGCTGATCTCCTCGCGGGTCTCGCCCATGCCGAGGATCAGGTTGGACTTGGTGACCAGGCCTGCCTCGCGCGCCCGGGTGATGACCTCCAGGGAGCGCTCGTAGCGGAAGCCGGGGCGGATGCGCTTGAAGATGCGCGGGACCGTCTCGACGTTGTGCGCGAGCACCTCGGGGCGCGAGGAGAAGACCTCGGCCAGCTGCTCGGGCACCGCGTTGAAGTCCGGGATGAGCAGCTCGACCTTGGTGTGCCCGCCCTCGCGGCCCGCCGTCATCGCGTGGATCTGCCGCACCGTCTCCGCGTACAGCCAGGCGCCGCCGTCCTCCAGGTCGTCGCGGGCGACGCCGGTGATGGTGGCGTAGTTGAGGTCCATCGTGACGACGGACTCACCGACGCGGCGCGGCTCGTCGCGGTCGAGCGCGGCCGGCTTGCCGGTGTCGATCTGGCAGAAGTCGCACCGCCGGGTGCACTGGTCGCCGCCGATGAGGAACGTCGCCTCGCGGTCCTCCCAGCACTCGTAGATGTTGGGGCAGCCCGCCTCCTGGCAGACGGTGTGCAGGCCCTCGCGCTTGACGAGTCCGCTCAGCTCGCGGTACTCGGGCCCCATCTTCGCCCTGGTCTTGATCCACTCGGGCTTGCGCTCGATGGGGGTCTGGCTGTTCCGGACCTCAAGACGCAACAGCCTGCGGCCGTCGGGTGCGACAGCGGACACGTCCGGCACTCCTTGCTTGGCGGGGCATTCGATTCTTCGGCGTAGACCAGCGTACGCCCGATGTTTTGCGTGCTCTTCCTCCGAGCCAACCCGCCGGATCGCGGAGGCATTCCCCCGAACGGGTGAGCCAGGGCCCTGGAGCCTCAGACCGCGCGCGGGAGCGGTTCCGTGGACTCCAGGACCGCCCGCAGGTGCTTCTCCACCACCGGCAGCGCCTCCGTCACGCCGACGTCGCGGCCCAGCTCGTTCGAGAGCGAGGTGACGCCGGCGTCCCGGATGCCGCACGGCACGATGCGGTCGAACCAGGTGTTGTCCGGGTCGCAGTTGAGCGCGAAGCCGTGCATCGAGACGCCCTTGGCGATGCGGATGCCGATCGCCGCCAGCTTGCGGTCCTCGCGCCGCTGGCCCGCGTTGGACGGCGCGTACTCGGGACCGCTCAGGCGCGGGTCGAACTCGCCCTCCTCGTCCGCCTTCGGCGAGGAGGGGCCCGTGTGCAGGCGCGGGTCGAAGTCCAGGGTGAGGCCGGGGATCGCGGGGCGCCTGTCCACCGGGTCGCCCAGCACCCACACGCCGCTGCGGCCCTCGATCCGCGTCGTCTCCAGGCCGAACTCGGCGCAGGCCCGGATCAGCGCCTCCTCCAGCCGCCGCACGTGCGCGATCACGTCCACCGGGCGCGGCAGCTTCAGGATCGGGTAGCCGACCAGCTGGCCCGGGCCGTGCCAGGTGATCTTGCCGCCGCGGTCCACGTCGACGACCGGTGTGCCGTCGAGCGGGCGCTCGCTGTCCTCGGTGCGGCGGCCCGCGGTGTAGACCGGCGGGTGCTCCAGCATCAGGACGGTGTCCGGCACCTCGTCGGCGAAGCGCGCGGCGTGCACCCGGCGCTGCTCCTGCCAGGCCTCCGTGTACTCGACGGCGTCCGGCCCGAATCCGAGGTGGACGAAGCGCAGGTCACTCACGGCGGCTCCTTGGGTCTCAGCTCTCACGCCGGATCCACTGTACGGCGCGGACCGGCGCCTTCCGGAGGCGGCCGTCGCGTTACCACGCGCTCCTCGCCGGAAGGGGACGTTCCGTCGCCGCGTGGAAGGTGGTTCACCCGTTCCGGCGAATGCGCGTCTCACCGGATGATCGCGGCGGAGCTTACGACTACATTCGCGCCGTTCCCGGCCGCCTACCGGGCGCTACGCACTCCGCCGGACCACCGAGGCCGACCAGCCACCCCGAGCGGCCGACAGCCGCTCCCGAGCGACCCAGAGCCACCCGCACCGACCGCCACCCTCCCGGGGAGGGGACCGCACCACACATGACGGAACGAACCTCGCAGCGCACGCCCAACCGCCAACTCGCCTCGCTGATCGCCGAGGCCGGCTTCTCCAACGCAGGACTCGCCCGCCGCGTCGACCAGCTCGGCGTCGAACACGGCCTCGACCTGCGGTACGACAAGACCTCGGTCACCCGGTGGCTGCGCGGGCAGCAGCCACGCGGCACCACCCCCGCCCTGATCGCCGAGGTCTTCACCCGCCGCCTCGGCCGCAGGCTGTCCGCCCAGGACGTCGGCCTCGACGCCTGCGCCCCGGTCTACGCGGGCCTGGAGTTCGCGGCCACCCCGCAGGAGGCGGTGGACATCGTGGGCGGCCTGTGGCGCAAGGACACCGGCAGCACGGCGGAACTGCGCCGCATCGCCTTCACCCCGGCCGGGCTGGTCGTGCCGAGCCGCGACTGGCTCATCGGCCGCGCCGACGAACAGGTGGCCCGCGGCCCGGCCCCCGAGCCGCCACCGAGGGTGCCGCCGCAGAGCCGCGGCCGCAGCGGTGGGCAGCACGCCCCGGGGCAGCCGGGCGGCGAGCGGGGCCGCAGGGTCAGCGCCGGCGACGTGCACGCGCTGCGCTCGGTCGGGGAACTGTTCCGCTCGCTGGACAACGCGTACGGCGGCGGCCACGCCCGGCAGGCACTCGTGCGCTATCTGGAGCACGAGGCGGAACCGATGCTGCGCGGCTGCTACGGCGAGTCGCTGGGCCGCAAGCTCTTCGCCTCGGTGGCCGACCTGACCCGGCTGGCCGGCTGGACCTCCTACGACATCGGCGCGCACGGCCTGGCTCAGCGGTACTTCGTCCAGGCGCTGCGGCTGTCGCAGGCGGCGGCCGACCGGGTCTACGGTGGCTACGTCCTGGTCACCATGAGCCGTCAGGCGGTCTACCTGGGCCACGGCCGCGAGGCGGTGCAGCTGGCCAGGGTCGCGCAGCAGGGCGTGGGCCCGGGCGCCCCGCCGGTCGTCCAGGCGCTGCTGCACGCGGCGGAGGCCCGCGGCCACGGGGTGCTGGGGGAGGCCCGTCCGTGCGTGGCGGCGCTCGCCCGCGCCGAACGCGCCCTGGAGGCGGCCAGACCCGGCGACGAGACGCCGTACTGGGCGAAGTTCTTCGACGAGGGCCAGCTCGCCGACGAGTTCGGGCACTGCCACCGCGACCTCCAGCAGTACCGGGCCGCCGCCCAGCACGCCGAACGCTCGCTGGAGCTGCGCGGTCCGGCCTACGCCCGCAGCCGCCTGTTCTGCCGCGTCGTGCTGGCCACCGCCCGGCTGGGCCTGGGCGAGCTGGACCAGGCGTGCGCCCTGGCCTCCGACGCGGTCCAGCAGGCCTCCGAGATGCGGTCGCTGCGCGCGGTGGAGTACGTGCGGGACTTCGCCCGCCGCGTCGACCCCCACCGCGAGGCGCCCGCGGTGCGCGGCTTCTTCGAGAAGGCGGCGGCGGTGGGGGTGGCGCTGGGTTAGCACCGGGTCAGGCCACCGCGGGCAGCTCCCGCGCGGTGTCGCCGTACCCCGGGCGGATGCCGAAGTCCCGCATGACGTGATGGGCCGCCCGCCGCCCGGAGAACATCGCGCCCTGCACCGTGCTGGTGTCGCGGTGGTCGCCGCAGACGTACAGCCCCCACAGCACCCGCACCCGCCGCCTTACGTCGTGCGGCGGCGGCATCGCGGGGACCGCGTCCGGGTCGTGGTGGGCGGCCAGCAGCCGCCAGCGCGAGGTGTCGGTGCCGTACAGCTCGGCGAGGTGGGCGAGTACTCGGTGCTCCAGTCGGTCGGTGAGCGGCCCCAGCACCGTCGAGGTGACCAGCGCCCGTCCCGCGGGCGCGCGCGAGGGGTCGACGGCGCTGGCGACCATGGTGTGCGCCACCGGCCCGCCCTGGCCGCCTCCCGGGAACGCGTGGCCCCGCTCGCCCCGGTCGCCGCCGAGGATCAGCAGCGGCTCGCGCAGCGGTGGTTCGGGCGCGTCGTGGTGCAGGACGGTCACCGGGTGGAAGTCCGGCAGTCGCAGGCCCGGCAGCAGCGCGCAGGCGTCCCGGGCCCCGGTGGCCACCACCGCCGCGCGGCACGGGATCGGGCCGCCTCGGTCGGTGCCGACCGCGTTCGCCGCCACCGAGGTGGCCCGCACCCCGAGCCG
Source organism: Streptomyces sp. ICBB 8177 (assembly GCF_003144095.1). Taxonomy (GTDB): domain Bacteria; phylum Actinomycetota; class Actinomycetes; order Streptomycetales; family Streptomycetaceae; genus Streptantibioticus_D. Next base: position 1,315,408 of record NZ_NSKH01000018.1, read on the forward strand.
TACCGTCCCCGGCGGCAGCGCCGCGGCCAGCAGTTCCGGCAGCACTCCGGCGCCGCCCGCGGGCACCGCGATCCGGCCCTTGGCATAGCCGCGCAGCACCAGGTCCGCGCAGAGGCTGGAGCTGCCCAGGCCCGGGTCGTGCAGCAGCGAGGCCAGCAGCGGGCGCAGCAGCGAGTCGACCGCGCGCGGCGGGAAGCTGCGGGTGGCGAGCGCCGCGGCCGTGGTGGTCTCCGGGCGGGCCAGCAGGCGCCCGGTGGGCGTGGACGCCAGCCTGCCGAGAGCGGCGCCGAGCCGGGCGCGGTCCCAGACCGCGCGTGGATCGACCCCCCGGTGGCCGCGCCGCGCGCCCGCCGGGACCGGGCCGCTCGGGGTGAGCGGCAGCAGCCGCAGCGCGGACAGCCCCGGGGTGCGGCCCAGCTCCGGGTAGGACGTGCACAGCAGCTGGCTGCCGCGGTCCAGGCGGAAGCCGTCGACGGTGTCGGTGACCATGCGGCCGCCGACCCGGGTCGCGGCCTCGACGACGGTGACCGTGACACCCGCGTTGATCAGATGGTGGGCCGCGGACAGTCCCGCCAGCCCCGCACCCACGATGACCACGTCGGTGTGACGCGGGTGCGCTTGTCGTGCCTGAGACGACACGGTGCCCCTCCCCGAGGTCCGTTCGTTTCCCCCGCTGACGAGTGCTCGTGCGCTGGAAGGGTCATGCCCGCATCGGCGCCCGCCGATACCGCCTGATTCACGCTGACTTGGCGGCCCCGTTACGCGGTGCGCGCGCTCCGTTATGCGGTGCGGAAAGGGTGCGCGGGGAGGGGTGACGAAGCGTCAGGCGGCGCGGATCGCCTCGTCGATGCCGGGGAACGCGAAGCGGAAGCCGGTCTCCAGCAGCCGTCGCGGCAGAACGCGCTGGGAGCCCAGTACGTTGCCCGCGAACTCACCGAGGGCCAGCCGCAGTACCGGCGCCGGCACCACGGCCAGCGCCGGGCGGCGCAGCACGCGGCCCATCGCCGCCGCGACCTCGCGGTTGCGGACCGGGTGCGGGCCGGTGAGGTTGACCGGGCCCGACAGGTCGGGGGTGTCGATGAGGTGGCGAAGCGCGGCGATCTCGTCGTGCAGTGAGATGAAGCTCCAGAACTGGCGCCCGTTGCCCATCCGGCCGCCGATGCCCGCGCTGAACACCGGGAAGAGCTTGGCCCACGCGCCACCCTCGCGGGCCACCACCAGGCCGGTCCTGGCGAAGACGGTGCGCACGCCCGCGTCGGCGGCGGGCGCGGCGGCGGCCTCCCAGTCCACGCAGACGCGCGCCAGGAAGTCGTCCGCCGGCGGCGCGCTCTCGTCGACCTCGCGTTCGCCGGTGTCGCCGTAGAAGCCGATCGCGGTGCCGCAGACCAGGACCTTGGGCGGCTGGGCCAGCGCGGCGACCGCCTCGGCGATGGTCGCGGTGGCGTTCACCCGGCTGTCGTGGATCTCGCGCTTGTACGCGTCGCTCCAGCGCTGGTCGCCGACCCCGGCGGCGGCCATGTTGACGACCGCGTCGCAGCCCTCCAGCGCGCCCGGGGCCACCTCGCGGCGCGCCGGGTCCCAGCGGGCCTCGTCCGGGGCGGTGGGCTCCCGGCGGACCAGCCGGGTCACCTGGTGGCCGTCCGCGGTCAGCGAGCGGACGAGTGCGGAGCCGATGAGACCGGCCGAGCCGGTGACCACGATGCGCATGGGGTCATCCTGCCCGCAGCGCGCTCGAATCACGGCGGAGGGACGGCGGGAAGGTCCCTCGGGCGGTCAGCCGTAGCGTTCCCACAGCGTCGGGTACCGCTCGCGCACCGCGTCGGCGTCGGTCAGGTCCAGCGGCTCGCCCGCGGGCTCCGAGGGGGGCCGCATGCCGAGGTCGGGCAGGCGTACGCCGGTCAGCTGCTCGTACGCCTCGTCGGCGGCGTATCCCAGCTCCTCGCCGTCGCCGTCCGTGCCGGTCTCGAAGTCCACCAGTGAGGCGAGGTCGTCCGGGTGGTGCACGGCGCCCTCGTAGACGTGCCGCCCCTGGCCGACCAGCCAGCAGCGGAAGTCCTCGAACGCGTCCTCGCCCGGGTCGCCGAGCAGCAGCGCGGCGGCGCCCCACAACTCCCAGGTGTAGGCGCGGTTGACGCGGGAGTCGAAGTGGCGGGCGAAGTCCAGCACGGCGTCCGGGTCGAGCTGGGTCAGCCGCTCGACCACCAGGTCGGCGTGCTCCTCCGGGTCGCCGTCCGCGTCCTGGCGCGCCCGGTCGACGATCTCCCAGAACTCCGTCTCGTCCATCACGCCACCAGGATCCTGGCTCGCGGGCCGCGCTGCACCCGGAGTGGACCGTCCGCGCCCGTGTCGTTACGCAGCCGGAACCCGCCGCCCGGCCTCCCGCGTTCCGGGGGGGGCGGTCCTTTCGGCGCGGAAACGGGCGTGGCCCCGGGTCCCTCACGGGGACACCGGGACCACGCCCGCGCGGCGACCGACCGCTTACAGGCCGAGGTCGCCCTCGAACTCGCCCGCCTCCAGGCGCGCCTTGACGTCACCCAGGTAACGGGCGGCGTCGGCGCCGTCGACCAGCTGGTGGTCGTAGGAGAGGGTCAGGTAGACCATGTCGCGGATCGCGATGGTCTCGCCCAGCTCCGGGTGGTCGATGACGACCGGGCGGCGCACGGTGGCGCCGATGCCCAGCTCGGCGACCTGCGGGTAGTTCACGATGATCGTGTCGAACAGCGCACCGCGCGAACCGGTGTTGCTGATCGTGAACGTGCCGCCGGACAGGTCGTCCGGGCTGATCTTCTTGTTGCGGACCTTGCCGGCCAGCTCGGCGGTCTTCTTGGCGATGCCGGCGATGTTGAGGTCGCCCGCGCCCTTGATGACCGGGACCATCAGGCCCTGCTCCGAGTCGACCGCGATGCCGATGTTCTCGACGTCGTGGTAGGTCACGGTGCCGTCGTCGTTGATCTTGGCGTTGACCGAGGGGTGCGCCTTGAGCGCCTCGGCGGCGGCCTTGACGAAGAACGGCATCGGGGAGAGCTTGACGCCCTCGCGGGCCGCGAAGGACTCCTTGGCCCGGGCGCGCAGCTTCATGATGCGGGTGACGTCCACCTCGACCACGGTGGACAGCTGCGCCTGGCTGTGCAGCGCCTTCATCATGTTCTCGGCGATGACCTTGCGGATGCGGGTCATCTTCACCGTCTGGCCGCGCAGCGGGGAGGCGGCGGCCGGGGTCTTGGACGCGGCGGCCGGGGCGGAGGCCGCCGGGGTCGCGGCCTTGGCGGCCTCGGCGGCGGCCAGGACGTCCTGCTTGCGGACGCGGCCACCGACGCCGGTGCCCTTGACCGCACCGAGGTCGACACCGTTCTCGGCGGCGAGCTTGCGCACCAGCGGCGTGACGTACGCGCCGTTGGCGTCGGCCCCACCGGCGGCCGGGGTGGCCGGAGCCGGAGCGGCGGGCGCCGGAGCCGGGGCGGCCGGGGCCTGCGGGGCGGCGGGCGCGGCCGGGGCGGGCGCGGGAGCCGGGGTCGCCGGAGCCGGGGCCGCCTGAGGCTGAGCCGGGGCCGGGGCCGGGGTCTCGGCGGCCGGGGCGGCCGGAGCCTCGGGGGCGGCCGGAGCCGGGGCGGCGGAGGCCGAGCCGATGACGGCGAGCTTGGCGCCCACCTCGGCGGTCTCGTCCTCGCCCACCAGGATCTCCAGCAGGGTGCCCGCCGCGGGCGACGGGATCTCGGTGTCGACCTTGTCGGTGGAGACCTCGAGCAGCGGCTCGTCGGCCTCGACGGTCTCGCCGACCGCCTTCAGCCAGCGGGTCACGGTGCCCTCGGTGACCGACTCGCCCAGCGCGGGCAGCACGACGTCGGTGCCCTGGGCGCCACCGGCCGGGGCGGCCTCGGCGGCCGGGGCCGCCTGAGCCGGGGCCGGGGCCTCGGCGGCGGGCGCGGCCTGCGCCGGGGCGGGCTCGGCCGGGGCGGCCTGGGCCTCGGCGGCGGGGGCCGGCGCGGCGGCCGGAGCGCCGCTGCCGTCGTCGATGACGGCCAGCTCGGCGCCGACCTCGACCGTCTCGTCCTCGGCCACCTTGATGGACGACAGGACGCCGGACGCGGGCGACGGGATCTCGGTGTCGACCTTGTCGGTCGACACCTCGAGCAGCGGCTCGTCGGCCTCGACGCGCTCACCCTCGGCCTTGAGCCAGCGGGTGACGGTGCCCTCGGACACGCTCTCGCCGAGCGCCGGCAGGGTTACGGAAACCGCCATGGTTTCGGTTGCTCCTAACGATCTTTGCGGATTACTGGCGTGTCTGAGGGGTCAGTCGTGCGAGTGCAGCGGCTTGCCCGCGAGGGCCAGGTGGGCCTCGCCGAGCGCCTCGTTCTGCGTCGGGTGCGCGTGGATCAGCTGTGCGACCTCGGCGGGCAGCGCCTCCCAGTTGTAGATCAGCTGGGCTTCGCCGACCTGCTCGCCCATCCGGTCACCGACCATGTGGACGCCGACGACGGCACCGTCGCGGACCTGGACGAGCTTGATCTCGCCCGCGGTCTTGAGGATCTTGCTCTTGCCGTTGCCACCGAGGTTGTACTTGAGGGTGACGACCTTGTCCGCGCCGTAGATCTCCTTGGCCTTGGCCTCGGAGATGCCGACCGAGGCGACCTCGGGGTGGCAGTACGTCACCCGGGGCACGCCGTCGTAGTCGATCGGCACGGGCTTCAGACCCGCGAGACGCTCCGCCACCAGGATGCCCTCGGCGAAGCCGACGTGCGCGAGCTGGAGGGTGGGGACCAGGTCGCCGACGGCCGAGACGGTCGGCACGTTGGTCTGCATGTACTCGTCGACCAGCACGTAGCCGCGGTCCATCGCGACGCCGGCCTCCTCGTAGCCCAGGCCCTGCGAGACCGGGCCGCGGCCGACGGCGACGAGCAGCAGCTCGGCCTCGAAGGTCTTGCCGTTCTCCAGCGAGACCTTCACGCCGTCCGCGGTGTGCTCGACACCGGAGAAGCGGGAGCCGAGGGAGAAGGCGATGCCGCGCTTGCGGAAGGCGCGCTCCAGCAGCTTGGAGCTGTTCTCGTCCTCGACCGGCACGAGGTGCGGCAGGGCCTCGACGATGGTGACGTCGGTGCCGAAGGACTTCCAGGCGGAGGCGAACTCGACGCCGATGACGCCGCCGCCCAGGACCACCGCGGACTTCGGCACGCGGTCCAGGACCAGCGCGTGGTCCGAGGAGATGACGCGGTCGCCGTCGATGGTCAGGCCCGGCAGCGACTTGGGCACCGAGCCGGTCGCCAGCAGCACGTGGCGGCCGGTGTAGCGCTCGCCGTTCACGTCGACGGTGGTGGGGGAGGACAGCCGGCCCTCGCCGGTGACGTAGGTGACCTTGCGGCTGGCCACCAGGCCCTGCAGGCCCTTGTACAGGCCCGAGATCACGTCGTCCTTGTACTTGTGCACCCCGGCGATGTCGATGCCCTCGAAGGAGGACTTGACGCCGAACTGGGCGCCCTCGCGCGCCTGGTCGGCGATCTCGCCCGCGTGCAGCAGAGCCTTCGTGGGGATGCAGCCGCGGTGCAGACAGGTGCCGCCGAGCTTGTCCTTCTCGATCAGGGCGACGTCCAGGCCCAGCTGAGCCGCGCGCAGGGCCGCGGCGTAGCCGCCACTGCCACCGCCGAGGATCACTAGGTCGAAAACGGTGCTGGCGTCGTTCGCCACGTCACGTCCTCCATGCATGGATACGCCGGAGCCGGTTCCGTAACCGGGCGGCGGCTTTAGGTTCGGCCGCTTTGTTCAAACGTTTGTTCAAAAAGGGGGCCCTGTCGTGCCGGTACAACATCTTCGCACTTGTTGACGGCTGCCGGGACGCGGGGCCGGTGTGTGAGACGTGGCGGCGGGGATTCCCGGGGGCTACTCATGGGTAGCTCGGGGGAATTTCGTCAAGGGCGAAATTCGTCACACCGTGCGGGGCGCGCTCGGCCGGACGGGGCCGGGAACGCGAACGGCCCCGGGCGGGGTGCGCCCGGGGCCGTTCGCGACGTGCGGGTGACTCAGAACAGCTCGCCCGCGGCGGCCAGCTCCGCCAGCCGGACCAGGGTGCGCACCGAGCTGCCGGTGCCGCCCTTGGGGGTGTAGCCGTAGGGCGCGCCCTCGTGGAAGGCCGGGCCCGCGATGTCCAGGTGGGCCCAGGTGATGCCCTCGGCCACGAACTCCTGGAGGAAGATGCCGGCGGTCAGGCCGCCGCCCATCCGCTCGCCCATGTTCGCCATGTCGGCGACCGGCGAGTCCAGGCCCTTGCGCAGCTCCGCCGGGAGCGGCATCGGCCAGGACGCCTCGCCGACCTCGCCCGCGGCCTCGTGGATCGCGGTGCGGAAGTCGTCGTCGTTGGCCATGACGCCGAACGTGCGGTCGCCCAGCGCCAGCACCATCGCGCCCGTCAGCGTGGCGACGTCGACGATGGCGTCCGGCTTCTCCTCACCGGCCCGGGTGATGGCGTCGGCCAGCACCAGACGGCCCTCGGCGTCGGTGTTGAGCACCTCGACGGTCTTGCCCGAGTACATGCGCAGCACGTCGCCGGGGCGGGTGGCGGTGCCCGACGGCATGTTCTCGGCGAGCGCCAGCCAGCCGGTGACGTTGGCGTCCAGGCCCAGGCGGGCGGCGGCGACCACGGCGGCGAAGACCGCGGCGGCACCGGACATGTCGCACTTCATGGTCTCGTTGTGACCGGCCGGCTTGAGCGAGATGCCGCCCGAGTCGTAGGTGATGCCCTTGCCGACGAAGGCCAGGTGCGGCTTGTTGCGGCCGGCCGTGTAGGCGACCTTGACCAGGCGCGGCGGGTTCGCCGAGCCCTGGCCGACGCCCATGATGCCGCCGTAGCCGCCCTTGGCCAGCGCCTTCTCGTCCAGCACCTCGACCTTCAGGCCGTGCTCCTTGGCGGCGGCCTGGACGGTCTCCGCGAAGGACTTCGGGAACAGGTCGTTGGACGGGATGTTGACCAGGTCGCGGGCCCGGTTGACCTCCTCGGCCACCGTGACCGCGCGCTCCGCCGCCGCCTTGAACGCCCTGTCGCGCGGCTTGCCGCCGAGCACCGCGATCTCGGCCAGCGGCTCCTTGACGGCGCCGGACGCCTTCTCCTTGCCGCCGCGGTACGAGGTGAAGGCGTACGCGCCCAGCAGCGCGCCGGTCGCCACCGCCTCGGTGTCGTGCGGGCCGGAGACCGGCAGGGCGAACGCGGCCTTCTTGGCGCCGGCCAGGGTGCGCGCCGCGACACCGGCGGCCCGGCGCAGCGTCTCGGCCGGGTGGCCTTCGCCGTCCGCCGGGACCTCGCCCAGGCCGACCGCCAGCACGACCGCGGCCTTGACCCCGGCCGGCGCCGGCAGCTTGGTCACCTCGCTCTCACCGCCGGCGGCGCCGAGTGTCTCCAGGGTGGCGGCCAGCTTGCCGTCGAAGGCCTGGTCCACCGCCTCCGCGCCGGACGCGACAACGAGGCCCTTGGGGCCCTTTGCCACGCCGACCACGACGGCGTCCGCACGCAACGATGCGGCGGAGGAAGTGCTGAGAGTCAGTGCAGTCACGGTTACGGAGTTCCTCTTCCGTCGAGGTCCTGTTGCGCTCGTCGGGCCGATGGGTGGGCCGCCCGCGCCCGCTGCATCGTATTGCCCGCGGTGCGGCGGATCCGCCACGCCCCCTGTCGGCCGTTCGCGAGCCTACGCCCGACCGCCACCGGGAGAGCGCACCGGTGGCGCCGGTGCGGGGACGCGCTCAGCCCAGCGCGAGCGCCAGCAGGGCCGCGGTGACGGCCGTTTCGCACAACGCGCCGAACACGTCACCGGTGACCCCGCCCAGCCGGGAGACGCAGCGGCGGCACAGGAGTTGAGCCGCCGTCAGGCCCAGCAGCACGGCCACCGCCTGGTGTACGCCCGCGCCCGGTGAGAAGGCCGCGCCCAGCGCGCCCGCGGCCACGACGACCAGCGCGGCCACCACCGCTGCCGCGCCCCGGGGCACCGCGTCGGCCACCACCGCGCCGAGCCCGTCGCGGCGCGCGGGCGGCACCCCGCGACGGCAGGCCAGCGTCATCGCGGCCCGCCCGGTGAGCGCGGCGACCACGGCGGCCGCCGCTCCGTGCGTCCACCCCCGCGCGTAACCGTCGGTGAGCGCGGCGACCTGAGCGAGCAGCGCGAGGACCAGCGTCAGCACCCCGAAAGGGCCGATGTCCGACTGCTTCATGACGCGCAGCGCGTCCTCGGCCGGTTTGCCGCTGCCGAGACCGTCGGCGGTGTCGGCGAGTCCGTCCAGGTGCAGGCCCCGGGTGAGGGCGGCCGGCACCGCGACGGTCGCCACCGCGGCCAGCAGCGGCCCGCCGCCGAGCCACGCCACCACCGCGCCCAGCGCCCCGGCGGCCGGCCCCACCACCGCGCCCGCCACCGGTGCGCACAGCATTCCGGCGGTCCCCGCGCCGCGGTCCCAGCGCTCCACCCGCACCGGCAGCACGGTCAGCGTCCCGAACGCGAACCGCAGCCCCTCGGCTGCGGTGGCCCGGGGCGGGACGTCGGCGGTCGCGGCGGGCGGTTCCACGCGGGGTCCTCACGTACGGCGTTCGGTGACGGCGGTCGATGACGGTCGCCGCGCCCGCACCCGGCAGGCGGCGGCGACCGCGCGAACGCTACCGCAGCGCCGCGGACACGATGGCCCGGGCGGCGCTAGAAGCGCGTCCGCGGTGCCAGGTGCCGCACCCGGTGGCCGGTCCGGCGCTTGCGGCGGCGTCGGACCGCGTCGTCCAGCAGGCACAGGCAGCACGCGGCGAGGATCGCGGCCAGGTGCTCCCAGCCCGCGAGGTTCGGCCACAGCAGCGCCTCCAGCGCCATCGAGCCCGCCACCAGCGCCGCCGTCCACCACGCCCGGTACCGCCAGGCGACGCAGATCGCCAGCGCCACCACCGCGGCCGAGGGCCCGGTGTCCCGGATGAACGCGTCGATCGGCGCCAGCCCCAGCACCGCGTGCGGGCCCCGGGCCACCCCCCAGCGCGCGTACAGCGTGCCGGCGAGCGTCGAGACGTAGGCCACGGTGAGCGTACGCACCCGGCCCAGGGTGATCTCGGCGATGCCGAAGACCAGCAGGACCTGGGCGAGCGCTCCCCACACCGGCAGGTCCAGCGCCGGGACGAACAGTGACAACGGTGTCCGCAACAGCGCCTTCCACCACAGCAGCGAGGCACTGACCACCCCGGCGCGGTTGACCAGCGCGTCACCCCAGGCGGTGTGCTGGACCGCCTGGAGCACCCCGATCAGGGTCACGCACACCAGCGTCAGCGGGACCGCGCGCCAGCCGTCGCGCAGCAGCGCGAGGCGCAGGTCGGCCAGGAGCGCGCCGTACTCGCGGAACGCGGCCCGGTACAGCCGCGCCCGCGGGCCGGGGCCGCTCACCGGACGGCGGCGGGCAGCGGCTCGCCCGCGTCCCGGGCGCCGGGACGGCTCGCGCGGCGCAGCGGCACCGGCAGCCGGGGCGTGCCGAGGAAACCCTCGGCGCGCGCCCCGGCCAGGCCGATCCGCGGCAGGTCGCTGCTCTTGCGGAAGCACAGGTAGCGCGGCTGCCACCGCGGCCGGTACTTGGCGTTGGCGCGGTAGAGCGACTCGATCTGCCACCAGCGGGAGAAGAAGGTCAGCAGCGAGCGCCACAGCCGCAGCACCGGCCCCGCCCCCAGCCGCGCCCCGCGCTCGAAGACCGAGCGGAACATGGCGAAGTTCAGCGAGAGCCGAGTGACCCCCAACTCTCCCGAGCGCAGGATCAGTTCGATGACGGCGCACTCGATCAGGCCGTTGTCGCAGGCCCGCTCACGCCGCATCAGGTCGAGCGAGAGGCCGTCGTCCCCCCAGGGCACGAAGCTCAGCAGCGCCCGCGCCGCGCCGTGCGCGTCCCGGCACTCGACCAGCACGCAGCGGCCGTCCGCCGGGTCGCCCAGCCGCCCGAGCGCCATGGAGAAGCCGCGTTCGCTCTCTCCGCCGCGCCAGCGGTCGGCCCGCTCCAGCACGGCCGCCATCTCGTCCTCGGTGATGTCCTCGTGACGCCGGATCGTGACGGTGTACCCGGACCTGCGCACCCGGTTGTACGCCTGGCGTACGGTGCGCATCGCCCGGCCGTCCAGGCGGAACGCGGCCGTCTCCACGACCGCCTCGTCCCCGATCTCCAACGCGTCGAGGCCGTGTCGCGCGTAGATCCTTCCCCCCTCCTCGCTCGCCCCCATCACGGCCGGAGTCCAGCCGTGCTCGCGAGCCTCCCGAAGCCACGACTCGATCGCGCCGGGCCACGCCTCAGGGTCCCCGATCGGATCGCCGGAGGCCAGAGTGACCCCGCCGACCACGCGGTACGCGATGGCCGCCTTGGCGGTCGGGGACCACACGACGCTCTTGTCGCGCCGCAGCGCGAAGTAGCCGAGCGAATCGCGCCCGCCGTGTCGCTCCAGCAGCGCCCGCAGCGCCGCCTCGTCGCGCGGCCCGAGCGACTCCCCGCCGCGCGGCGCGCGGAACGCCGCGTACAGCACCAGGAGGAACAGCGTCGCGCTCATGCCATTGATGACGACGTTCACCCAGCCGGGGGTTGTGACGCCGGGCGAACTGTCCTCGCCGCCGGACAGTGAGATGACTCGCATCAGGGTGTAGGCCACCCGGTCGTCCAGCGTCGTGCCTCGCCCGGCGCCGGTGGCGGTGACCAGGGCCGTGCCGACCGCCACGCACACCGCGGTGCCGGCCAGCGCGACGCCGCCGGCCAGCGCCGGGTTGGAGCGGTCGCCCCGGGCGCGGAAGGCGTCGCGCCCGGCGAGCAGCGCCAGCAGGAAGAGCGCCGAGACGGCGAGGGAGACCCAGTTCTGCCGGTGGCCGCGCACCTCGGGGATGGACATCGCCAGTCCGAGCGCCAGCACGAAGGCGCCGCTGAGCAGCAGGTTGAGGATCCACGCGGCCCGCTTGCCGCGCCGCATGGCGACCGCGAGGAAGGCGGCGAACAGCCCGGAGGCGAAGCCCGCGGTCAGCAGGCAGGGGGTGTAGAGCACCGCGGCGTCGTGCCGCCGCACGCTCTGGCCGAACGACGCCCACACCCCCGCCAGCAGGTTGAGGAAGGCGGCCGCCCGCAGGTACACGACCGCGAACACGGCACCGCCGCGCCGCACGCGGGCGGGCAGGCGGCGCTCCGGCGACGCGGTGGCGTCAGGGCATACGCCGTCCGCGCGGCGCGCCTCTTCATGGCAGACGTCCTCCCGGCACCCGTCCGCGCGGCGTACGTCGTCACGGCGCGCGGCGGGCGGTCCCAGCGGTCCCATGAAACGCGATCATATGATGTGAATCGGGCGTTTCGCGTGATACTGGATGCCTTACGGACTGGCGCGGCCGGATGCCCTGATCGGACGGACCGCCCCAGGTCAGGAGTCCGCCGAGGGCTCCGGAAGCTGCGGCAGCTGAGCCGACAGCGCCGCCGCCGCCTTCAGCAGCGGCAACGCGAGCAGCGCACCGGTCGCCTCGCCCAGCCGGACCCCGTGATCGAGCAGCGGTTCCATCGACAGCCGGTCCAGCGCCTTGGCCTGCCCCGGCTCGCCCGCCGTCTGCCCGGCCAGCCACCAGTCCGGCGCCCGGAACGCCACCCGCTGCGCGACCAGCGCGCACGCCGCCGAGACCACGCCGTCCAGCACGACCGGCAGCTTGCGCACCGCGCACCGCAGCAGGAATCCGGTCGCCGCCGCCAGGTCGGCGCCGCCGACCGCGGCCAGCAGCGCCAGCTGGTCACCCATCACCGGCCGGGCCCTGCGCAGCCCGTCACGGATCGCCGCGCACTTGCGCATCCACGCCAGGTCGTCGATGCCGGAGCCGCGCCCGGTCACCACGGAGGCGTCCGTGCCGCACAGCGCCGCGATCAGCACCCCGGCGGGCGTGGTACCGCCCACGCTCAGGTCGCCCAGCAGCACCAGGTCGGTCCCGGAGTCCGCCTCCTCGTCCGCGACGGCCATCCCGGCCAGGAACGCCCGCTCGGCCTCCTCGGCGCTCAGCGCGTCCTCCACGTCGATCAGCCCGGAGCCGCGCCGCACCCGGTGCCGTACGACGTCCTCCGGCAGCTCGGCCGGGTCGCAGTCCAGCGACATGTCGACGATCCGGATGCCCGCGCCGAACTGCTGGGCCAGCACGTTGACCGGGCCGGTGCCCGCCAGGACCGAGCGGACCAGGTCGGCCGCCGAACCGGCCGGGCGCCGCGAGACGTCCCGCCGCGCGATGCCGTGGTCGCCCGCGAACAGCACCACCCGGGCCCGCTCCAGGGGGCGCACCGGCACCTGCCCCTGCACCGAGGCCAGCCAGTCGCCCAGCTCCTCCAGCCTGCCGAGCGTCCCGGCCGGGGCGGCGGTGCGCTTGCGGCGCTCCTTGGCGTCGTGGCGCAGTCCCGGGTCCGGGCGGTCGATCAGGGCAGCGAACTCATCAAGGTCAACACCGGTCACGTGTCCGAACCCTACCGGTGCGCCGCCGGGCGCGGGACGCCCCGGGCGGCCTCGCGTCCGGCGCCCCCGGCCGCCGCCTCACCGCAGCGGCACCGCCAGCCCGGCCACGACCAGCAGGACGTGGTCGGACTCGGCCGCCAACGCCGCGTTGAGCGCGCCGAGTTCGTCGCGGAAGCGGCGCCCCGAGGCGGTCGCCGGGACCACGCCCGAGCCCACCTCGTTGCTGACGGCGACCACCGTGCGCCCGGTCGCCCGCCAGGCGGCCGTCAACTCCCTGACCCGCGCGGCAAGTTGACGCCTGCCGCCGTTCTCCCACGCCTCGTCGTCCCAGGCGTCCACCGCGTCCATCGCGTGGGTCAGCCACAGCGCCAGGCAGTCGATCAGCAACGGCGGCCCGTCCGCCGCGAGCAGTGGCACCAGGTCGCAAGTCTCCTCCGTCCGCCAGCTCGCCGGACGCCGCTCGCGGTGCGTGCGCACCCGGTGCGCCCACTCCTCGTCGCCGCCACGGCTGCCTGAGGTCGCCACGTAGACCACGCCGGGGAACGCGGCGAGCCGCCGCTCCGCCTCCACCGACTTGCCCGAGCGGGCCCCGCCGAGCACCAGCGTGCGACGCGGCACGTCCGGCACCGCCTCGTACGCGCCCACGGTCAGCGACCGGCCGTCCGGCACCGCCCGCGCCCCGGCCGCCGCCAGCCTGCGCGCGGTCTCCGCCGCGCCGGGCGCCTCGTGGCCCAGGTGGACCGCGATCACGTCGGTGGTCGGGCCGACCGCGCCCGCCGCCCGCAGCCGCGCCAGCGCGTCCGGGCGCCCCACCACGTCGAGCAGCACCATGTCGTAGGGTGCCGCGCGCTCGCCCGAACCGTTCAGTCCCGCCGGGCCGCAGCCCGCGGGCAGGTACAGCAGCCGGTCCCCGGCCGGGCCGGTGACCTCGTAGCCGGTGCCGGGGGAGTCGGCCGCCACCGCCAGCACCTTGTGGCCGGTCAGCAGCGCCAGCCGCTCGCCGTCCGGCACCCTGCCGGGCGCGGGCAGCCCCGGCGGCAGGTCGACGGCGGGGCCGGCCTGCGGGTGCGACAGCAGCACCTGCCGCACGCCGCTGAGCGAACGCCCCGCCCGGGCGGCGGCCAGCGCCAGACCCGGGGTGAGGTCGATCAGCAGCGTCCCGTCGACCAGCAACGAGGTCTGGCCGCGGGCGGCCGGCCCGACCGCGGCGGCGCAGGCCGCGCAGGGGCAGCCGGGGTGCGGCAGCCCCTGCGGCGCGCCGGTGCCGAGCAGGGTGATCTCCATGAGCCCATCGTGGCCTACCGCCCGCGGCCTCGCGTGTACCGCCCCGCTGGCCGGGAAATGATCCGCCTGAGCGCCTGCGAGCGCCTGCCCGCGGCCCGGTAGCCTGCGCACGGCAGGCAGGCGGCCGGCGCTTGCTCTCACCCGGCGGGCACGCGGCGAGCGGCGCCGACCAGACGACGTAAGGGGCTACGGCATGGCATGGACGTGGCGTTTCGAGAAGGCCGACGGCACCGAGACCGCCCCCGCGGTGGAGCCCGAGGAGTTCACCACGCAGGGCGACGCGGAGTCGTGGATCGGCGAGGTGTGGCGGCAGTTGCAGGAGGGCGGCGTCGAGCAGGTCACGCTCTTCGAGGACGACGCCCAGGTCTACGGGCCGATGAGCCTGAGCGCGGCGGAGTGACCGCGCCGGTGGCCTGACGTGGTGTTCGCGCGGGCCGCCCGGGCCGCTCCCGTACGGCCCGGGCGACCGCGCCGGCTCAGCCCTGCAACTGGCTCAGCGTCACGTTCACCGTCTTCGTCGAGCCGTCGCGTTCGTACGTCACCGTCGTCCTGTCGCCCGGCTTGAACGAGGCCAGGGCGGTGGACAGCGACGCGGTGTCGGTCACGTCGGTGCCGTCGAGCCTGGTGATGATGTCGCCCGGCTTCAGGCCCGCCTCGGCCGCCGCCTGACCCGGCGTCACCGCGACCACCGCGACGCCGGTGGGCTGGAAGTCGCTGCCCAGCACGGTGCGCACGGTCACCCCGAGGGCCGCGCGGTTGGACGAGGTCACCTTGCCGTTCTGGATGAGCTGGCCCGCGATGTCGGTCACCGTGGAGACCGGGATGGCGAAGCCGATGCCCGGCGCCGCGCTGTTGCCGAGGTCGGGGTCGGTCGCGGCGAGCGTGGGGATGCCGATGACCTGGCTGGAGAGGTTGACCAGCGCGCCACCGCTGTTGCCCGGGTTGATCGACGCCGAGGTCTGCACCATGTCGGAGATCGTGGCTCCGCCTCCGCCGCCCCCGCCGCCCCCGCCCTCGTTGACGGTGCGGCCGACCGCCGAGACGATGCCCTCGGTCACGCTGCTGGACAGGCCGAGCGGGTTGCCCATGGCCAGCGTGATCTGGCCGACCGCGACCTTCGAGGAGTCGCCGAAGGAGGCGGGCTTGAGGTGGGCCGGCGGGTTCTTGAGCCGGATGACCGCCAGGTCGTCGGCCGAGTAGGTGCCCACCAGGGACGCGTCCAGGGTCGACTTGCCGGTGGCCAGGGTGACCTTGAAGGTCGTGGAGTCGCCCACCACGTGCGCGTTGGTGACGATGTCGCCCTTGGTGTCGTAGACGATGCCCGAGCCCAGTCCTGAGTCGGTGGTGATCTGCACGACCGAGGGCAGGACGTTCTTGACCACCTGCTCGTAGTCGTCCTGGAGCTGGTTGCTCACCGTGGGTGCGGCGCCGGTCGTCACGCTCGTCGAACTCGGCGCGGGCGAGGGGGAGTCCTTGGAACCGGAGCCCGAGCAGCCGGCCAGCAGAGCCCCGGCACACACGACGACGACGGCCGGCAGCAGCGGCCCGGCCCGGAATCTGCGGTTACGTGTTCCGTCCATGCCCGGAGTGTCCCTTTTGGGAGGGGGTGCGGGAAGGACCCGTACCGCGATCCCCAGGCGTGTCGGCCGACCGGCCCCGGCGACGCCTGGCCGCCTCAGGCCTGCTGGCCCGCCCCGCGCACCCCGAACAGGTGGGTCAGCGCCGCCACCGCGCGGTACGGGTCGGTGCGCCCGGCGCGGTCCTCCGCGGACAGCAGCCGCTCCAGCGCTCCCGGCTCGTCCGGCACCGGAGCGTCGTCGGGCGCCGTGTCGGTGAAGACCCGCACCCCGTACCAGGCGTGCAGCGGGGTGCCGATCGCGGTCAGCGTCTCGGCGAGCACCTCGCGGCGGTCGGCGCGGGCGCGCAGGCCCAGCCGGTTGGTGTACGCGTCGGTGTCGAACGCCTCGAGGGCCCGGCCGAAGTCGCCGGCGAGACCGGGCCGCATCGCGAGTGCGTCCGCGTTGCGCACCAGCAGCGACAGCAGTCCGCCCGGCGCCAGCACCCGGGCCAGCCCGGCCAGCAGCGCGTCGGGGTCGGCCACGTACATCAGCACCCCGTGGCAGAGCACCACGTCGAAGCTGCCGGGCTCGAAGTGGCGGCCGGTCTCCCGCCCATCGCCCTCGATCAGGCGGACCCGCTCGCGTATGCCCTCGGGCTCCGCGGACAGCTCCTCGCGCACCGCGTCCAGCATCGCCGGATCGCTCTCCAGACCGGTGACCTGGTGGCCGCCGCGGGCCAGCCGCAGCGCCTGGGTGCCCTGGCCGAGTCCGACGTCCAGCACCCGCAGCCTGCGACCGACGGGGAAACGGGCCGCGATCTGCTCGTCGGTCTGGCGGGCGACCAGCTCCTGGCGGACCGCGTTCCGCAGGCCGCCGAGCTTCGCGAGCCAGGCGGCCGCCGCACCGGAGAAACCGGGGACGGTGGTCGCCGTTCGGCTCGCGGCCGTCTCCCCGAAGACCGTCGTCAAACCTTCTCCCCGCGCTTGACCTGCGGCTTCGGCAGCCGCATCCGGCGCATCTGGAGGGTTCGCATCAGCCCGTAGGCGACCGCGCCGCGGTGGTTGTCGTTCGGCAGCCGCTCGCGCAGCGTCTTCTTCAGCCGCAGCGCGGTGAAGAACGACTGTCCGACGATGAGCACGATCAGCAGCAGCCACAGGACGAGGGAGATGTCCTTGAAGCGCATGTTCGGGATCATGCTGAGCACCAGGATGATCACCGCGAGCGGCAGGAACAGCTCGGCGACGTGGCGGCGGGAGTCGACGTAGTTGCGGCACAGCTTGCGCACCGGGCCCTTGTCCCGCGGCGGCAGGTAGCGCTCGTCGCCGCTGGCCAGCGCCTCGCGCTGCTTGGCCATGTCCACCCGGCGCGCCTCGCGGGCCTGCTTGGCCGCCGCCTTGCGGTCGCGCGGCACGGTGGCCTGGGCCCGGCGCTGGGTCTGGGCCTCGTTGCGCTTGGGCGTGGGGCGGCCCTTGGGGGCCTGCGGGTCACGGGCGCGGTCGCGCTCCACGGTCACCGTGCGGGCCGCGGGCTGCTCATCCTGGGAACGACGTCGGAACACAAGGTCCAAGGGTACGTGCTGCGGCGACGGACCCGGCACCGCGGCGGCAGGCCGTTATGAGGCCGGTACGCGAGGCGGCGCCGCGGCGGGCCGCCGGGCCGGCCGCCGTACCGTGGAGGAGGGGGGAACCCGCTCGGTCCGCGATGCGGCCGTGACGATCACCTACTCCCTGGGCGGGAGCCCGCGCCGCGGTGATCGTCCCTCAGGATGAGCGCATCCGCCGCCGGACAGTGCGGTAATGGAACCTGGGCCCGTACTGTAGGGGTCAACGTCAGGTGCCGGAGCAAGTCGATGAAGGGGGCGCGCGAGGCCCATGAGCGGTGTCATGAAGCGGATGGGGATGATCTTCCGCGCGAAGGCCAACAAGGCCCTGGACCGGGCCGAGGACCCGCGCGAGACGCTCGACTACTCGTACCAGAAGCAGCTGGAGCTGCTGCAGAAGGTGCGACGCGGGGTCGCCGACGTGGCGACGTCCCGCAAGCGGCTGGAGCTCCAGCTGAGCGGGCTGCAGCAGCAGTCGGCCAAGCTGGAGGACCAGGGCCGCAAGGCGCTGTCGCTGGGCCGTGAGGACCTGGCCCGTGAGGCCCTGTCCCGCCGTGCCGCGCTCCAGCAGCAGGTCACCGACCTGGAGACCCAGCACCAGAACCTCCAGGGCGAGGAGGAGAAGCTCACCCTGGCGGCCCAGCGCCTGCAGGCCAAGGTGGACGCCTTCCGCACCAAGAAGGAGACCATCAAGGCCACCTACACCGCCGCCCAGGCGCAGACCCAGATCGGCGAGGCGTTCTCCGGCATCTCCGAGGAGATGGGCGACGTCGGCCTCGCGATCCAGCGGGCCGAGGACAAGACCCAGCAGATGCAGGCCCGGGCCGGCGCGATCGACGAGCTGCTCGCCTCCGGCGCGCTCGACGACCCGAGCGGTCTGGCCAAGGACGACATCGCGGCCGAGCTGGACCGGGTCGCCGGCGGCTCCGACGTCGAGCTGGAGCTGGAGCGGATGAAGGCGGAGCTGGCGGGCGGCGGCAGCGACTCCCGGCAGGCCATCGAGGGCGGCCAGGCGGGCGCGAACGGCAAGGCCCAGCAGCAGTCGCAGGACCAGCCGCGTTTCGACAAGAGCTGACCCGGCCACCGCAGCAGACTGCTCACATCCGCGCTTCGCACCCCGGAAGGGAGACCACCGTCATGATCGTACGGATCATGGGGGAGGGGCAGGTCAAGCTGGCGGACAGCCAGCTGCCCCGGCTGAACGAGCTGGACAACGAGTTGCTCGCAGCCATAGACAAGGGCGACGAGGCCGCCTTCAAGACCACGCTCGGCGTGCTGCTCGACGCCGTGCGCGAGCTGGGCGAGCCGCTGCCGGACGACTCCCTGGAGCCGTCCGAGCTGATCCTGCCGTCCCACGAGGCCTCCTTGGAGGAGGTCAAGGCGATGCTCAGGGACGACGGCCTGATTCCCGGCTGACCTGGCGCCCCCTGTCGGCGTCCGCAGGTACGGCACCACCGCGCACCGCGTCCATCGCTTGCGAAACGGCCCGCGAACCCCGCTCCCGGCACCTCGGGGGCGGGGTTCGGCGCTGTCCGGAGCGGAATGCCCGTACCGTGTCGTGCCGTGAACCCTCTTGCCGGACCGAGGCTGGCGCCGCGGGTGCCCCCGCTCGCCGTGGACTGCGCGATCGCCGCGGTCGTCCTGGTGTCGATCCTGCTCAGCGGCGCGCTGGGACCGGCCGGTGACGCCTTCCGGCTCACCGCGGTCAACGTCGCGCTGACGGTGGCGGCCTGTGCCGCGCTGGTGGGCCGCAGACGGGCGCCGCGGGCGGTGCTCGCGGTCACCTGCGCGCTGACGGTGACCGCCACCGTGCTCGACAGCGGCGCCCGGTCGGTGCCGGTGGTGGCGACCGCGGTGCTGGCGCTGTTCACCCTCGCCGCCTACACCGACCGGCCGACGACCTGGCGGGTCGGTGCGCTGACCTGCGCCGGGCTGACCGCGGTCAGCATGGGGTACGGCTCCGGGCCCTGGTACGCCCAGGAGCACCTGGCCGTCCTCGCCTGGACCGGCCTGGCCGCCGCCTGCGGTGACGCGGTGCGCAGCCGCCGGGCCTACGTGGCCGCCGTCGAGGAGCGCGCGGTGCGGGCGGAGCGCACCCGGGAGGAGGAGGCCAGGCGCCGGGTCGCCGAGGAACGCATGCGCATCGCCCGCGAACTGCACGACGTCGTCGCCCACCACATCGCGCTGGTCAACGTGCAGGCCGGGGTCGCCGCGCACGTGATGGAGCGCCGCCCCGACCAGGCCCGCCAGGCCCTCGCCCACGTACGCGAGGCCAGCCGCTCCGCCCTGGACGAACTGCGCGCCACCGTCGGCCTGCTGCGTCAGGCGGGCGACCCGGAGGCGCCGATGGAACCGGCGCCCAAGCTCGCCGACCTCGACCACCTCGTCGAGCGCTTCACCCACGCCGGACTCGCGGTCGAGGTGGTGCGCGACGAGAGCGGCGGTGCGCTGCCCGCCACCGTCGACCTGACCGCGTACCGGGTGATCCAGGAGTCGCTGACCAACGTCCACAAGCACGCCGGTGCCGGGGCGCGGGCCGAGGTGCGCATCGTGCGCGACGCGACGGGCCTGGAGGTCACCGTCGAGGACGACGGCACCGGCGAGGGCCGTACCGCCGACGCGGTCCCCGCGGGCGGCGGCCACGGCCTGATGGGCATGCGGGAGCGGGCCGCGGCGCTGGGCGGCATCTGCCACGCCGGGCCCCGCGCCGAGGGCGGCTTCCGGGTCTTCGTACGCTTGCCGTCGGCCGGGTACGCGGCCGCCGGACGCGAGGAGGAGACGGCGTGAACGGGGACGGCACGGGGGAGCGGGACACCGGCGGCGGTCAGATCAGGGTGGTGCTCGCCGACGACCAGGCCCTGCTGCGCAGCGCCTTCCGGGTGCTGGTGGAGTCCGAGCCGGACATGGCGGTGGTGGGTGAGGCGTCCGACGGCGCCGAGGCGGTCGCGGTGGCCCGGCGCGAGCGGGCCGACGTGGTGCTGATGGACATCCGCATGCCCGGCACCGACGGCCTGGCCGCGACCCGCGAGATCACCGGCGACCCGGACCTGACCGGCACCCACGTGCTGATCCTGACCACCTTCGAGGCGGACGAGTACGTCATCGAGGCGCTGCGCGCGGGAGCCGCCGGGTTCCTGGGCAAGGGCGCGGAGCCCGGCGCGCTGCTGGACGCGATCCGCACGGTGGCCGCGGGCGAGGCGCTGCTGTCACCGGCCGCCACCAAGTCCCTGATCACCCGCTTCCTCGGGACGGGCGGCGGGCCCGACCCGGTGGCGGCGCGCAGGCTCGACGTGCTGACCTCGCGCGAGCGGGAGGTGCTGGGCGAGGTGGCGGCGGGACTGTCCAACGAGGAGATCGCCGACCGCCTCGGCGTCAGCCCGCTCACCGTCAAGACCCACGTCAACCGCGCGATGGCGAAGCTGCGTGCCCGCGACCGCGCCCAGCTGGTGGTCATCGCCTACGAGACGGGCCTGGTCCGGCCGGGCTGAGGAGCGGGCCGCGGGTCACAGGAAGGTGCTGGACGCGACGTACGGGGCCGGCGGACGCATGCCGCGCAGGCACAGGTAGCCGGAGTTGGCCGGCGTCAGCCCGGCGGCCAGCCCGACGTCCACCGCCCACTGCTGATCCGCCGTCAGGAATCCGACGCGCGCGTCGGTCTCGCGCGGCACGGCCAGCAGCGCCGCCGTCAGCAGCCTGCTCGCCAGCCGCCGCGAGGTCGCGGCCAGCAACTCGACGGTGCCGGACTCGTGCAGGTAGACGTAGCCGCTGCCGGCCAGGTCGTCGACGACCAGCAGGCCGTGGTGGCGCAGCAGTTCGTCGTGGTCCGGGCCGTGCGCGCCACCGCGCAGCCGCCGGTCGACGGAGTCCATCAGGTCGCGGTGCTTGGCCGTCCCCTCGTGCACCGGGCCGTCCGGTGCGGGCAGCCGGTCGCGGTCGACCGGGCCCGACAGCCGCATCGCCGGGTGCAGGGTGAAGCCCGCCCTGCGGTACATCGCCGCCGGCCGCGGATCCGGCGGGGCGCAGACCATGCCGCGCAGGCACGACCGCCCGTACGCCATCGCCGCGGCCAGCAACTCCCGGCCCACGCCCTGCCGTTGGAGCCGGGGCGCGACCGCGAGCAGGGACAGCGACCAGGTTCCCTCGCGCCGGGTGGACAGCACCGCGCCGACCGGCGTCCCCTCGTCGTCCCAGGCGGTCCAGCAACCGCCGTTGTCCGTGCGGGCCAGGTGCCGGAAGAGGGCCCGGCCCATCGCCCGCTCCCGCTCGCAGGAGGGGCGCGGCGGTGCGCCGCGGGCGGTGCGGGACGCGGCGAACGCCTCGTCGGCGACCTGCGTCACGGCCTTCGCGTCGTCGAGGGTGTCGCGGAGCGGGCGCAGCAGCATGCCGCACATCCTGCCGCGCACGACGCCCCCGGCACCATGCCGGAGGCGTCGTGGAGGTCAACGGCCCACAGGGCCGGGGGCGTTGGACCACGGGCTGTCGCGGGCCGGACTACGGGAGCGCCAGCATGCGCTCCAGCGCCAGCTTCGCGTAGTGCTCGGTCTCCTTGTCGACCTCGATGCGGTTGACCACCGTGCCGTCGGCGAGCGACTCCAGCGCCCAGACCAGGTGCGGCAGGTCGATGCGGTTCATGGTCGAGCAGAAGCAGACGGTCTTGTCGAGGAAGACGATCTGCTTGTCGGGATGGGCCTTGGCCAGGCGGCGTACCAGGTTCAGCTCGGTGCCGATCGCCCAGGCCGAACCGGCGGGCGCGGCGTCCAGCGCCTTGATGATGTACTCCGTCGACCCGACCTGGTCGGCGGCGGCGACCACCTCGTGCCTGCACTCGGGGTGCACCAGCACGTTGACGCCGGGTATGCGGGCGCGCACGTCCTGCACCGACTCCAGCGAGAAGCGGCCGTGCACCGAGCAGTGCCCGCGCCACAGGATCATCCGCGCCGCCCGCAGCTGCTCGGGCGTGACGCCGCCACCGGGCTTGTGCGGGTTGTAGACCACGCAGTCGTCCAGCGACAAGCCCATGTCGCGTACCGCGGTGTTGCGCCCGAGGTGCTGATCGGGCAGGAACAGCACCTTCGTCCCCTGCTCGAACGCCCACTCCAGGGCACGCTTGGCGTTGCTGGAGGTGCAGATGGTGCCGCCGTGGCGCCCGGTGAACGCCTTGATGTCGGCCGAGGAGTTCATGTACGAGACGGGCACCGTCACGTCCGCGATCCTCGCGTCGGTCAGGACGTCCCAGCACTCGGCGACCTGCTCGGCGGTGGCCATGTCGGCCATCGAGCAGCCCGCGGCCAGGTCCGGCAGGATCACCTGCTGGTCGTCGCCGGTCAGGATGTCGGCGCTCTCCGCCATGAAGTGCACACCGCAGAAGACGATGTACTCCGCCTGCGGCCGGGCCGCCGCGTCCCGGGCCAGCTTGAAGGAGTCACCCGTGACGTCGGCGAACTCGATGACCTCGTCGCGCTGGTAGTGGTGACCGAGGACGAAGACCCGGTCGCCGAGCCGCGCCTTGGCCTTGCGGGCCCGGTCCACCAGGTCGGGGTCGGAGGGCGCGGGCAGGTCGCCGGGGCACTCCACCCCCCGCTCGCTGCGCGGGTCGGCCTCGCGACCGAGGAGCAGCAGGGCGAGCGGCGTGGGCTGTACGTCCAGCGGTTCTGTGGTGGTCACGGGCGTTGCGCCCTTTCTCTCTGCACACACTTCTCGTCTAATTGACGTTATTCATCATAGCTCGTTCGCGTCAGATTGACGATGGCCATCGTGTCGATGTGACGCATCCCGCTGCGACCGGCCCGGCCCGGCGGCGGGCGCGTGACCGCGGCGCGCCGGGTGTGCGAGCATGAACGTCAGACGGAAGCGGATAAGCCGGACCAGGCCCGCCGCCCGGCCCGGGAATATCTCCGGGGCGCCGACGGTTTTCAGTCGGCGGCACAAGGCAGAAGTCCTAGCGCAGACCCGAAGCGCGAAACCACCGGGAGTGAAGCAGATGACGGTTCAGGACGAGACCAACGCGAACACGACCGCGAGCGACGGCATCATCCTGTCCGACGCCGCCGCGTCCAAGGTCAAGTCGCTGCTCGACCAGGAAGGCCGCGACGACCTCGCGCTGCGTGTCGCCGTGCAGCCCGGTGGCTGCTCCGGTCTGCGGTACCAGCTCTTCTTCGACGAGCGCTCGCTCGACGGCGACGTCGTCAAGGACTTCGGCGGCGTCAAGGTCGTCACCGACCGGATGAGCGCCCCCTACCTCGGTGGCGCCTCCATCGACTTCGTCGACACCATCGAGAAGCAGGGCTTCACCATCGACAACCCGAACGCCACCGGCTCCTGCGCCTGCGGCGACTCCTTCCACTGAGCCCGAGGGCCCGCCCACGGCGGGCCCCAGCGCGTCAGCCCCGTGGCGGCGCGTCCCGGATCACCGGGGCGCGCCGCCACGGGCGTTTGCGGGAGCCCGCCTCAGCGGGCGGCGGCCACCGCGCGGCCGTCCGAGGAGTCGTAGACGGTGCGCGAACCCAGCGGCCGGGCGAGCGTCACCCGTACGGTCATCGACCTGGCCGGCATCGGGCAGATCCGGTGCGGCTCCTTCGGCGTCGCCGTGACGGCCACGTGCACCGCGCTGTCGCTCTGCCCGGTCACCTTCCCGGCGTAGTCGGCGCACATCCCGCCCCAGAAGCGCAGCACCAGCGCCCGCCCGTCCGCGGTGTACGAGGTCACCGGCGCCCGTGACGCGGACACCGCAGGGGCGCTCGGGCCGGAGGACGGCGACGGGGCGGGCGCGGGCGGCGGCGTGCCCCCGCCCTGCGCCAGCGCCGCCTGCGCGACCGTCCGCACCGGAGCCGCCCCGGACGCGGCCACCTGGAACAGCCACGACGGCACCAGCTCCTCGCCTCCCGAGCCCCCGGAGGCGAACCGCGCCGACAGGCCGAAGACCGCGCCACGCACCAGCAGCGGCGGCGTCGACGCGAGGCAGGGCGCGCTGCCCCGGACAGGCGCCGTGGACGCCGTGCCCCGGGCGGGCGGCGTGGACGAACGCAGCAGGGGGCCGCCCGGATCGACCGGGCCGGGCCCCGGCACCGCCGCCGTCCCGGAACGCGCGACGCCCGTACCGCCACCCGGGTGCTCCCGGCCGCACAGCCCCGGCCCGGCCGCCGCCGCGGCCCGCCGCAGCCGGCCCAGCGCGACCACCGCGCTCGTCACCGGGTACGCGGCCCCGCGCGTCAGCGGCGCCAGCCGCCCGGAACCGCTCACCACCCGGCCGTCAGGGCCGATCACCAGCGTCGTACGCCACCCGTACGTGGGCAGCCCGCCGACCACCGGGTCCGCCGTCACCGTGCGCAGCCCGTCGAAGGCCGCCGAGGTCCCGGAGGCGTCCCCCCGCGCCCCGCCGAGGCCCAGCGCCGCCAGCACCGCGGCGGCGTCCCGCCGCGCCACCCCCTGCGCGACCGCGGGACCGCCCGGCGTGGTCGTCCCACCGGTGCCCGCGGCGCCGTAGCAGACCCCGGCGCCCGAGGCGACGCGCTTGGCCGCCGCGCAGCCGGTCCCCGCGCCCGCGCGGGCGAACGCCCAGCCGCCGGGGGAGTCCTTCGCCACCTGGAGGGTGGGCCCCGCACCGCTGGAGCCCGCCTTCCACAAGCCGTCAGCCGACGTCACCGCGCCGGGCACGCCCAGCGCCGCCGCCAGCCGCGTCACCTGGTCGCGGGAGACCGCCCCGCCCGGCCGGTAGACGTGCGCCGAGGCGGGCCCCGCGGGCAGGCGTCCGGTGAGCCGGTAGGTCTGCCCGGCCTGTGTCGCCGGTGCGCCGTCGCCCAGCCCGCCGGCGCCCGCCGCGCCGGTGACGGACGCGGGGCCGGTGCGGGCGCGAGGCGCCGGATCTGCGGCCTGGCGGGCCGGGCCGTGCGACGAGGCCGCCGCCCAGTAACCGCCCCCGCCCGCCAGGACCACCCCGGTCACCAGCGCCATGGTCAGCGCCGCCCGGTGCCGGCGGCGCGGCGGCGCCCCGCCGTCCCGCTCGTCCCGCGCCGTGTCCTCAGCCGTCCGCTCGCGTTCGCCGTCCACGATCCGCTCCCTTGCCCGGCGTTCGTCCGATCGATCTTCGAACCGATGCTGACGCGCCTTGGACGGAACGAGGCGCATTGCGGTTCCGCACCGGCGCGCCGGGGGCGTGGAACGGCGACACCCCCGGCGCCGTGCGCCGGGGGTGGAGGGGGCGGGGGAGCGGCCGGGTCAGCCGCCGTAGTCCGGCATTCCGGCCACCGCGTGACGCGAGGACTCGGGGACCGTCGTGCCGTGGATGCGGGAGGGCGGCACCGGCTCGTGCGGGCGCGCGTGCGGCGCGGCCCAGCGCGGCGCGATCCGGCGGCAGTCGCTCAGCAGATCCCCCGCCGAGCCGGAGCCCGGGCCGTCGTGACCGGGATAGCCGGGGAAGTCGGGGAACTCCGGCGGCTCGGCGGTGGCGGACGGCGGGCGGGGCTGCGGGTGCTCGGGCCCTCGGTCTGAGGTGTTCATCATCGCTCCCGGTCGGGGGTGCGGGCCCGTGCGGCGGGCCCTGACACCGCCGACTCTAGGCACCCGGCGCGCCGGGTGATACCTGTACGTTCCGGTAATTTCGCGGTGTCGCGATCCGGCGGCTTCCGCCGCGCGGCGGAAGGCGGCGGGATGGCGTGCTCCGCTGTGTCGTGCCGCGCGGCGGTGCGGGTAGCGTGGGCTGGTCCGGCAGCGGTACCCGGTGCCGGACAAGCCAGCGCCACCGAACCGCCACCGACCCCGTAGGAAGCAGACTCCTCGTGCGTATCGCTGTCACCGGCTCCATCGCCACCGACCACCTGATGACCTTCCCCGGTCGTTTCGCCGACCAGCTGGTCGCCGACCAGTTGCACACCGTCTCGCTCTCCTTCCTCGTCGACAACCTCGACGTGCGCCGGGGCGGCGTGGCGGCCAACATCTGCTTCGGCATGGGCCAGCTGGGAGTCCGGCCGCTGCTGGTGGGCGCGGCCGGAGCCGACTTCGACGAGTACCGCGCCTGGCTCGACCGGCACGGCGTCGACACCTCGTCGGTGCGCATCTCCGAGGTCCTGCACACCGCCCGCTTCGTGTGCACCACGGACGCCGACCACAACCAGATCGGCTCCTTCTACACCGGTGCGATGAGCGAGGCCCGGCTCATCGAACTCCAGGCGGTGGCCCAGCGGGTGGGCGGCCTGGACCTGGTGCTGATCGGCGCCGACGACCCGGAGGCGATGCTGCGGCACACCGAGGAGTGCCGCTCGCGCTCCATCCCGTTCGCGGCGGACTTCTCCCAGCAGATCGCCCGGATGGACGGCGACAACATCCGGATACTGCTGGAGGACGCGGCCTACCTGTTCTCCAACGAGTACGAGAAGGGCCTGATCGAGTCCAAGACCGGCTGGACCGACGAGGAGATCCTCGCGCGCGTCGGCACCCGGGTGACCACCCTCGGCTCGCGCGGCGTGCGCATCGAGCGGACCGGCGAACCGCCGATCGAGGTCGGCTGCCCGGAGGAGGAGCGCAAGGCCGACCCCACCGGCGTCGGCGACGCCTTCCGGGCGGGCTTCCTGTCCGGCCTGGCGTGGGGCGTCGGCCACGAGCGGGCGGCGCAGGTCGGCTGCATGCTGGCGACGCTGGTCATCGAGACCGTCGGCACCCAGGAGTACCAGCTGCGCCGCAACCACTTCATGGACCGCTTCGCCAAGACCTACGGCGACGACGCGGCCGCCGAGGTCCGCGTCCACCTGTCGTAACCCCCGCGCGACGGCCGCCACATACGGCCGCCCGGGCCCCGCGGCACCCGGGCGGCCGCGCCCGCGTGCCGCTACGACAGCCGGCGCACCACGTAGGCCACACCGCGCGCGGCCTCCCGTTCGCCGACGTACTCCTGCCCGCGCATCCCGCACCACGCGGGGATGTCGAGCCGGGCCGCCTCGTCGTCCGACAGCACGGTCACCGTCGCGCCGACCGGCACGTCACCGATGACCTTGGCCAGTTCGATGACCGGGACCGGGCAGCGGCGGCCCAGCGCGTCCACGACGAGACCGCCGTCGTCGGCGGCGCGTCCCTCGCGCGCGGGCGCGGCCGGCAGGTCCAGCGAGCCGCGCACCCGCGTGACGACCTCGGGCAGCACCCGCAGGAACTCCTCGACGTCCCCCTCGCTCGTGCCGCGCGGCAGCGACACGCGGACGTTCCCCTCCGACAGCACGCCCATCGCCCGCAGCACGTGGCTGGGCGTCAGAGTGCTGGACGTACAGGACGATCCGGACGACACGGCGAACCCCGCCCGGTCCAACTCGCCCAGCAGCGCCTCCCCGTCCACGTACAGGCAGGAGAAGGTGACCAGGTGGGGCAGGCGGCGCACCGGGTCGCCGACCACCTCCACGTCGCCGAGCAGCGCCGGCACCCGCTCCCGGATCCGGTCCACCAGCGCGCTCAGCCGGGCCCGTTCCGCCTCCGCCTCGGCACGTACCGCGCGCAGCGAGGCCGCCGCCGCCACGATCGCGGGGAGGTTCTCGAAGCCCGGGGCCCGGCCGCGTTCCCGCTCGTCGGACGGGCCCGCGGGCGCGAACCGGACACCCTTCCTGACCACGAGCAGTCCGACTCCGGGCGGTCCGCCCCATTTGTGGGCGCTCGCGGCGAGCAGCGACCAGGCGCCGTCCACCGCGCCCCAGCCCAGCGACTGCGAGGCGTCCACCAGCAGCGGCACACCCGCCCGCGCGCAGCCGTCCGCCACCTCCGCGACCGGCTGCACGGTGCCGACTTCGTGGTTGGCCGACTGCAGGCACGCCAGCGCGGTGTCGGGCCGCAGGGCCGCCTGATACGCCTCGGCCGCCACCCTCCCCAGCCGGTCGACGCCCACCTCGGTGACCGTGCCCCCGGCGGCCTGATGGGTCTCGGCCGCGTGCAGCACGCTGGAGTGCTCGACCGCCGAGGCGACGAGATGACGGCCCGTCCGGCGCCGCCCGGCCAGCGCTCCGGCCACCGCCGAGTGGATGGCGTGGGTACCCGAAGGGGTGAAACTCAGTTCGTCAGGGCGGCAGCCGACCGCCTCGGCGGCCGCCTCCCGCGCGGCGTCGAGCAGCACTCGGGCGCGGCGGCCCTCGCGGTACAGGCGGGCGGGATCGGCCCATCCGTCGTCCAGCGCGGACAGCAGCGCCTGTCGCGTGACGGGATGCGGGGGAGCGCTCGAAGCGGCGTCGAAGTACGGCACCCGTGCACGCTATCCGGCGGGTTTCCACCCCTCGTCAAACCGGGGGCCATCCGGGGGTGTCCACCCCTTCGAGGGCCATACGCGGGCTCGCCCGGCGCGTTGGTACCCCTCCCCGCGTGGCCTGGAAAAGCGTCCAGTAGGGTTTGGTCCGCATAAACATCCACACCCTGCCCGCGCCAGGGCGCCGACCGACGCAAACGGCCGGGTTCCCGGACGCGCGGGCGAGACTCTCGGGAAGGCGCTACGTGAGTCCCAACGGCTCCGACCGCAAGTCGCGGCGCCCGATGCGGCGGCGGTTGCCGCAGGCGTTGGCCGCGGGCCTGGTCCTGGTGACCGCTACCGGTTGCTCCTACAAGGACTTCCCCCGCCTCGGCATGCCCAGCCCCGCCACGGAACAGGCACCGCGGATCCTTTCGCTCTGGCAGGGCTCCTGGGCCGCCGCGCTGGCGACCGGTGTGCTCGTCTGGGGCCTCATCCTGTGGAGCGTGATCTTCCACCGGCGCAGCCGGACGAAGGTCGAGGTTCCTCCGCAGACCCGTTACAACATGCCCATCGAGGCGCTGTACACGGTCGTCCCCCTCGTCATCGTCGCGGTGCTGTTCTACTTCACCGCCCGCGACGAGTCCGACCTGCTGAAGGTCTCCAAGAAGCCGGACCACATCGTCAACGTGGTCGGCTACCAGTGGAGCTGGGCCTTCAACTACGTCGAGCACGTGCCCGGCACGCCGACGACCCCGGTCGACCTCCAGAAGAACTCCGACCTCGCCTCCATTCCGGCGAGCGCCCTCGAGGGCGCCCCGGACGACGCCAACGGCGTCTACGAGACGGGCATCCCCGGCGAGTGGACCAAGGGCAACCCGAGCCCCGGCCCCACGCTGTGGCTGCCCGAGGGCCAGTCGGTGAAGTTCGTCCTCACCTCGCGTGACGTCATCCACGACTTCTGGGTGATTCCGTTCCTGATGAAGATGGACGTCATCCCGGGCCACACCAACGTCTTCCAGGTCACGCCGGACAAGCTGGGCACCTTCCGCGGCAAGTGCGCGGAGCTGTGCGGTGTCGACCACTCCCGGATGCTGTTCAACGTCAAGGTCGTCACCCCCGCGCAGTACCAGCAGCACCTGAAGGACCTCGCCAAGGCGGGCCAGACCGGCTACGTCCCGGCGGGTATCCCGACGACGGGTAACACCGAGAACGCCACCACGAACGGTCAGCCGGGTTCCAGCACGACCGGGAGTAACCAGTGAGTATCCTCAACGAACCCCAGGGCACGGCGGAAACGGACGACTCGTACGCGAACGAGGTCCCGGTCCGCAGCCGCAAGCCCGGCAGCGTGGTGGTCAGCTGGCTGAGCACCACCGACCACAAGACCATCGGCACGCTCTACCTGTCGACGTCGTTCGCGTTCTTCTGCATCGGCGGCATCATGGCGCTGCTCATGCGCGCCGAGCTGGCCCGCCCGGGCCTGCAGATCATGTCGAACGAGCAGTTCAACCAGGCGTTCACGATGCACGGCACGATCATGCTGCTGATGTTCGCGACGCCGTTGTTCGCCGGCTTCACCAACTGGATCATGCCGCTGCAGATCGGCGCGCCCGACGTGGCGTTCCCGCGGCTGAACATGTTCGCCTACTGGCTCTACCTGTTCGGCTCGCTGATCGCGGTCGGCGGCTTCCTCACCCCGCAGGGCGCGGCCGACTTCGGCTGGTTCGCGTACTCCCCGCTGTCCGACGCGGTCCGCTCGCCGGGCATCGGCTCGGACATGTGGATCATGGGTCTGGCGCTGTCCGGCTTCGGCACCATCCTCGGTGCGGTCAACTTCATCACCACGATCATCTGCATGCGCGCCCCCGGTATGACGATGTTCCGGATGCCGATCTTCGTCTGGAACGTGCTGCTGACCTCGGTGCTCGCCCTGCTGGCCTTCCCGGTCCTGGCCGCCGCGCTGCTGGCGCTGGAGGCGGACCGCAAGTTCGGCGCCCATGTGTTCGACGCGGCCAACGGCGGCGCGTTGCTGTGGCAACACCTGTTCTGGTTCTTCGGACACCCAGAGGTCTACATCATCGCGCTGCCGTTCTTCGGCATCATCAGTGAGGTCATCCCGGTCTTCTCCCGCAAGCCGATGTTCGGCTACCTGGGCCTGATCGCGGCGACCATCGCCATCGCGGGCCTGTCGGTCACCGTGTGGGCCCACCACATGTACGTCACCGGCGGCGTGCTGCTTCCGTTCTTCTCCTTCATGACGTTCCTGATCGCCGTGCCTACAGGCGTGAAGTTCTTCAACTGGATCGGAACGATGTGGAAGGGGTCACTGAGTTTCGAGACCCCGATGCTGTGGTCCATCGGCTTCCTGATCACCTTCACCTTCGGTGGTCTGACCGGTGTCATCCTGGCCTCGCCCCCGATGGACTTCCACGTCTCCGACTCGTACTTCGTGGTGGCGCACTTCCACTACGTGGTCTTCGGCACCGTGGTGTTCGCGATGTTCGCCGGCTTCCACTTCTGGTGGCCGAAGATGACCGGCAAGATGCTGGACGAGCGGCTCGGCAAGATCACCTTCTGGACGCTGTTCGTGGGCTTCCACGGCACGTTCCTGGTGCAGCACTGGCTGGGCGCCGAGGGCATGCCGCGTCGTTACGCGGACTACCTCGCGGCGGACGGCTTCACCACGCTGAACACCATCTCGTCGATCAGCTCGTTCCTGCTCGGCATGTCGATCCTGCCGTTCTTCTACAACGTGTGGAAGACCGCCAAGTACGGCAAGAAGGTCGAGGTCGACGACCCGTGGGGTTACGGCCGCTCGCTGGAGTGGGCGACCTCCTGCCCGCCGCCGCGGCACAACTTCCTCACCCTGCCGCGCATCCGCTCCGAATCCCCGGCGTTCGACCTCCACCACCCGGAGATCGTGGCCATGGAGCTGGCGGAGGCCGGTCACGGTGGTCAGCTGACCGGTGGCAAGGAGGCCGGCAAGTGAAGCTGCAGGGCAAGATGTTCCTCGGCCTGGCGGTGTTCCTGCTGGCCGTGGCCATCGTCTACGGACTGTGGGCCAAGGAGCCCGCGGGCACCACCGCGCTGTTCCTGGCCTTCGGCCTGAGCGTCATGATCGGCTACTACCTGTCGTTCACCGCCCGCCGGGCGGACAACGGCGCGCAGGACCGGGACGACGCCGACGTCGCCGACGACGCGGGCGAGCTGGGCTTCTTCAGCCCGCACAGCTGGCAGCCGCTGTTGCTGGCCTCCGGTGGCGCGCTGGCCTTCCTCGGCATCATCTTCGGCTGGTGGCTGCTGTACTTCGCCAGCCCGGTGATCCTGGTGGCCGTCTTCGGCTGGGTCTTCGAGTACTACCGGGGCGCCGACCAGCGCTACTGACCCGGGCACACGTTCCAGGGGCCGGGGCCCGGGCACCGCGCAGGTGTCCGGGCCCCGGCCCCTCGGCGTTCCCGCGCGGCACCGGCAGGCGTTCCCGCGCGGCACCCGGACGGACGGTCCGGCGAGGGCCGCTTATACCCGGCGGCCCCCATTTGCCGGAACGCAACGCGCCGAGCGGCGCGACTTTTCATACGTTGTGACCATGAGTCAGACATCTCCTCGCCGAACGGCGATATCCCGCCTCCCGTACCTCGCGCTGCTCGCGCCCCTGGCGGTCGCGCTCGCCGCCTGCGAGGGCTCGGGGAACCCGCTGGCCGCCGCGCCCTACGACGCCGCCAAGCAGGTCGCGTTCAGCGACACCGACGGCAGCAAGCAGGTGGACCCCAACAAGCCGCTGGAGGTGACCTCCAAGGGCGGCAGCCGGATCACCGACGTGACCGCCACGGACGGCACAGGACGCGTCGTACGGGGCGAACTCGACGCCAAAGGCACCAAGTGGCGCAGCACCGCCCCGCTGGCCGCAGGCGTCCACTACACGGTCCGGGTGAGCACCGAGAACGGGGACGGCGCGCCGGGGCTTCAGACCATCGGCTTCGACACCAAGCCCGCCAACAACCTCCTCGACGTCACCTTCGGCCCCGACTCCGGGACCTACGGCGTCGGCGAGCCGGTCACCGCGGCGCTCAGCAAGCCGGTGACCGACCCGGCCGCCCGCGCCGTCGTGGAGCGCTCGCTGCACGTCACCTCCACGCCCGCGGTCACCGGCTCCTGGTACTGGGTGGACAGCCGCACCCTGCACTACCGTCCCAAGGAGTACTGGCCCGCGCACGCCACCGTCAGCGTCACCAGCGGCCTGAACGGGGTGCAGGTCAGCAAGGGGCTGTACGGCGGCCCCGCCAAGTCGGTGACGATGGACATCGGCGACAAGGTCTTCGCCCTCACCGACGCCTCCTCCCACCAGCTGACGCTGTACCGCAACGGCGAGGCGGTGCGCACGGTCCCGGTGACCACCGGCAAGCCCGGGTACGCCACCCGCAACGGCATCAAGGTGGTGCTGGAGAAGCAGTCCTTCGTGCAGATGAAGTCCAGCACGGTGGGCATCGCCGACTTCTACGACCTGCCGGTCTACTGGGCCACCCGGGTGACGTGGAGCGGCGAGTACGTGCACGCGGCGCCCTGGTCGGTGGGGTCGCAGGGGGTGGCCAACACCAGCCACGGCTGCACGGGCATGAGCACCGAGAACGCGCACTGGTTCTTCGACCAGGTCGAGCCCGGTGACGTCGTCGAGGTCGTCAACAGCGAGGGCCACGACATGGAGCCGTTCGGCAACGGCTTCGGCGACTGGAACGTGCCGTGGGACAAGTGGCTCCAGGGCAGCGCGCTGGGCACCAAGGCCACCTCCGCCAGCCAGGCGGACGACACCACGCACCGCGGCGACCCGGCCCGCCTGGCGCCCCGCGTCTGACCCGCCGGGACGAGGGACGTCCCGGGGTGCGCCGTACGCGCCCCGGGACGCCGCCGCGCCGTCGTCCCGCGCTTCGTCGCTACGAGCCGGAGTTGACCGGCCTGCGCTCGCGCAGCAGGCCCGCCAGGGCCTCGGCCAGGGCCATCGGGTCCACCGGATGGGTGACGGTCGCGTCCGCCCGGCTCCAGGTGGCCAGCCACGCGTCCTGCGGGCGACCGATCAGCACCAGCACCGGCGGGCAGTGGAAGATCTCGTCCTTCAGCTGCCTGCACACGCCCATGCCGCCGGCCGGGACCGCCTCGCCGTCCAGCACGCACACGTCGATGCCCCCCTTGTCCAGCGCGGACAGGACGGCCGGCAAGGTGGCGCACTCCAGGTACTCCACCCGCGGCACGTCCGGCGCGGGCCTGCGTCCGGCGGCCAGACGTACCTGCTCGCGGGTGTTCGCGTCGTCGCTGTAGACGAGCACCGTGGCGGTCTGCTGCATGGTGCGGTGCCTCCTCGCTGAGGGTCGCCGCGCGGCCGGTGACCGCGGCGCGGACACGCGGATGCTACTCCCGCGACGCCACGCCCGAGGAGACCCCGGACGTCCCTTCGATCTTCCGCGCCGCCCGCGGCGGGCCGCCCCGACATGGCGTCAGCACCGGTCGGCGGCAAGGGCGACGGCACCGCGGCGACCTGGACTTCCCCCCTTCGAGGGACAGCCGCGCTACGCCACGCGGGGCCCCCGGAAGCCCTTGACACACCGAACGGCACCCCCCGGAGTGAGCGCGAGATAAGCGACCGACATAATGTCGGTCGTGGCGACAGCAACAGCAGTAGAAACCGGGCACGCGCACCCGTCGGTCAACCGGCCGAACCTCGTCAGCGTGGGAACCATCATCTGGTTGAGTTCCGAGCTGATGTTCTTCGCGGCCCTCTTCGCGATGTACTTCACCCTGCGATCGGTGACGGGGACGGCCTTCTGGCACAGCCAGAACCAGCATCTGGACGTGCCGTTCGCCTCGTGCAACACCACGATCCTGGTGCTCTCCTCGCTCACCTGCCAGCTCGGCGTCTTCGCCGCCGAGCGCGGTGACGTGAAGCGCCTGCGGATGTGGTTCATGATCACGTTCGTGATGGGTGCCATCTTCATCGGCGGTCAGATCTACGAGTACACCGACCTGGTGCGGGATGACGGGATCTCCCTGAAGTCCAGCCCCTTCGGTTCGGTGTTCTACCTGACCACGGGCTTCCACGGACTGCACGTGACGGGCGGTCTGATCGCCTTCCTGCTGGTCCTGGGCAGGACGTACGCGGCCAAGAAGTTCACCCACGAACAGGCCACCGCGGCCATCGTCGTGTCCTACTACTGGCACTTCGTCGATGTCGTGTGGATCGGCCTCTTCGCCACGATCTACCTGATCAAGTAACCCGGTTAGCACCGGACACCGGTTCCGCACCGGAACCACACCAAGCATCGACGCAGAAGATCCTGACACCGGGGTAATCCGTGAAAAAGCTCTCCGTACGACGGCGCCACCCGCTGGCGGCACTCGTCGTCCTACTCTTCGCGCTCGCGGCCACCGGGGGGCTGTACGCCGCGTTCGCGCCGGCTGAGAAGGCGCAGGCCGACTCATCCCAGTCCCTCGCCATCGAGGAGGGCAAGAAGCTCTACTCCGTGGGCTGCGCCACCTGCCACGGCACCTCCGGGGCGGGCACCAAGACCGGCCCCAGCCTCGTCGGCGTCGGCTCCGCGGCGGTGGACTTCCAGGTCGGCACGGGCCGGATGCCGGCCCAGCAGCCGGGAGCCCAGATCCCGAGCAAGAAGGTGGCCTACAGCCAGGCGCAGATCGACCAGCTCGCCGCCTACATCGCCTCGCTCGGCCCCGGTCCCAGCGTGCCGACCAAGGCGCAGTACAGCCCGGACGGGGCGGACATCGCCAACGGCGGTCAGCTCTTCCGCACCAACTGCTCGCAGTGCCACAACGCGTCCGGCAAGGGCGGTGCGCTGTCCAACGGCAAGTACGCCCCCACGCTTCAGGGCGTCACCCCCAAGCACATCTACGAGGCCATGCTGACCGGCCCGCAGAACATGCCGAACTTCCCCGACACGACCATGCCGGAGAAGGACAAGAAGGACATCATCGCCTACCTGGGCGAGGTGGACAGCGGTAAGACGCCGAGCGAGGGCGGTCTCGAACTCGGTGGCCTCGGCCCGGTGAGCGAGGGCCTGTTCGGCTGGATCTTCGGTCTCGGCACCCTGATCGCCGTCGCCGTCTGGGTCGCCGCTCACACCACGAAGGCCAGGAAGTCATGAGTAGCCACCCTGGATCCCACGAGGACATGTCAGAAGAGAACCTGCCGAGTGAGCGGTCGGACGCTCACGACGGCGCGGTGGCCGTAGCCGAGGACCCGTTCGCCGATCCCGGCCTGCCGCCCCACAAGCCCCGCCGTCAGGACATCGACGAGCGTGCCGCGCGGCGTTCCGAGCGTGCCGTCGCGTTCATGTTCACGCTGTCCATGGTGGCCACGCTCGGCTTCATCGCTGCGTACTCGCTGATCCCGCCGAGCAAGATCGTCTACATCTTCCCGTTCGGTCACGTCAGCGCGCTGAACTTCTCGCTGGGCTGGTCGCTCGGCGTGGCGCTGTTCTGCATCGGCGCGGGCGCGGTCCACTGGGCCCGCACCCTGATGTCGGACGTCGAGATGCCGCAGGAGCGGCACCCGATCGAGGCGGAGCCCGAGGTCAAGCAGAAGGTGCTGGCCGACTTCCGGCAGGGCGCCGCGGAGAGCCAGTTCGGCCGCCGCAAGCTGATCCGCAACACCATGTTCGGCGCGCTGGCCATGGTGCCGCTCTCCGGCGTCGTGCTGCTGCGCGACCTGGGCCCGATGCCGGGCACCTCGCTGCGGCACACCGCCTGGCGCAAGGGCATGCAGCTGATCAACATGAACACGAACCTGCCGCTGCGTCCCGAGGACGTCGGCGTCGGTTCGCTCACCTTCGCCCAGCCCCCTGGCCTGAACGAGAACTCCGACGACTACGACGACGTCATCGCCAAGGCGGCGCTGATGATCGTCCGTCTGAAGCCGGAGGACATCAAGGACAAGCGGGAGGCGGACTGGGGCCACGAGGGCATCGTGGCGTTCTCCAAGATCTGCACCCACGTCGGCTGCCCGATCAGCCTGTACGAGCAGCAGACGCACCACGTGCTGTGCCCGTGCCACCAGTCGACGTTCGACCTTTCCGACGGCGGCCGGGTCATCTTCGGTCCGGCCGGTCACGCTCTGCCGCAGCTGCGGATCAGCGTGAACGACAAGGGCTACCTCGAAGCACTCGGTGACTTCACCGAGCCGGTCGGCCCGAGCTTCTGGGAGCGCGGATGAGCACCACGAACCACGCCACCGACGACGCGAGCGCACCCCGGGGCAAGGCCCCGGCGGGCGAGCGGCTGGCGGACTGGGCCGACGGCAGGCTGGGCGTCTACAGCCTGGCCAAGGCCAACATGCGCAAGATCTTCCCGGACCACTGGTCCTTCATGCTGGGTGAGATCTGCCTGTACAGCTTCATGATCATCATCATGACGGGTGTCTACCTGACGCTGTTCTTCCACCCGAGCATGAACGAGGTGACCTACAGCGGCCCGTACGTGCCGCTGCAGGGCATCCGGATGTCCGAAGCGTTCAACTCGACCATGAACATCAGCTTCGAGGTGCGCGGCGGTCTGCTGATCCGCCAGATCCACCACTGGTCGGCGGTCGTCTTCATCGCGGGCATGTTCGTCCACATGATGCGGGTGTTCTTCACCGGCGCGTTCCGCAAGCCGCGTGAGGTCAACTGGGTCTTCGGCTTCCTGCTGTTCGTCCTGGGCATGTTCACCGGCTTCACCGGTTACTCGCTCCCGGACGACCTGCTGTCCGGCACCGGTGTCCGCTTCATGGAAGGCGCGATCCTGTCGGTGCCGATCGTCGGTACCTACCTGTCGTTCTTCCTGTTCGGCGGCCAGTTCCCGGGGCACGACTTCGTGGCCCGCTTCTACACCATCCACATCCTGCTGCTGCCGGGCATCATGGCCGGTCTGCTGGTGGCCCACCTGATCCTGGTCTTCTACCACAAGCACACCCAGTTCCCCGGCCCCGGCCGGACCGAGAAGAACGTCGTCGGCATGCCGCTCATGCCGGTGTACATGGCGAAGGCCGGCGGCTTCTTCTTCCTGGTGTTCGGTGTCATCGCGGCGGTCGCCGCGGTCGCCTCGATCAACCCGATCTGGGAGTTCGGCCCGTACCGTCCGGACCAGGTGTCCACCGGTGCGCAGCCCGACTGGTACATGGGCATGGCCGAGGGCCTGATCCGCGCGATGCCGGGCTGGGAGATCAACTTCTGGGGCCACACGCTCCAGTTGGGCGTCTTCATCCCGCTGGTGCTGTTCGGCGTGGTCCTGGCCGTCATGGCGCTGTGGCCGTTCATCGAGTCCTGGGTCACCGGTGACAAGAGCGAGCACCACCTCGCCGACCGTCCGCGCAACGCCCCGACGCGCACCGCGTTCGGCGCCGCGTGGGTGGCCTGGTACATGGTGCTGCTGCTCGGCGGTGGCAACGACATCGCCGCGACCCACTTCCACCTGTCGATCAACGCGGTGACCTGGTTCGTCCGCATCGGGTTCTTCGTGATCCCGGTCCTGACCTTCGTGGCCACCAAGCGGATCTGCATGGGTCTGCAGCGCCGCGACAGGGACAAGGTGCTGCACGGCCGGGAGACCGGTGTCATCAAGCGCCTGCCGCACGGCGAGTTCATCGAGGTGCACGCGCCGCTGGACCAGGGCCAGATGTACACCCTCACCCAGCACGTCCAGCACCAGCCGCTCGAACTCGGCGAAGAGGTCGACGAGAACGGCGTGCGCCGCAAGACCGGCCCGGTCACCAAGCTGCGGGCCAAGCTCTCCCAGGGCATGTACGGCGAGGGAAGCCAGATCCCGAAGCCGACCGCGGAGGAGCACGCGGAGGTCACCAGCGGCCACGGCCACCACTGATCCCCGCGGCGGGCTTCCCGGGGGCACCCCAGCCCCCGGGAAGCCGCCCGACGCGTCACCGAAGGCCCCGTACGGACCGCCACAGTCCGGACGGGGCCTTCGGCGTGCCCGCCGGCTCGATACGCTTGCGACGAGGCATGTCACGTACCCCAGGAGCGGCCCATGAACGCGCGGAACCCAGTCGGAGGCGACGGCGTGGCGACCCGCGGCTGGCCGCAGATCCTCACCCGGCTGCTGGAGGGCCGGGACCTGACGGGGGACGACACCGCCTGGGCGATGGACCGCGTCATGCGCGGCGAGGCCAGCGACCCGCAGATCGCGGGCTTCGCGGTGGCGCTGCGGGCCAAGGGCGAGACCGTGGAGGAACTGGCCGGGATCGTGCGCGCGATGTACGCGCACGCCAACCTCATCGAAGTGCCCGGCCCAAGCGTGGACATCGTGGGCACCGGCGGCGACATGGCCAGGACGGTGAACATCTCCACCATGTCCGCGATCGTGGTGGCGGGCACCGGCGCCCGGGTCGTCAAGCACGGCAACCGCGCCTCGTCCTCCGCGAGCGGCGCGTCCGACGTGCTGGAGAAGCTCGGGGTCAACCTGGAACTGTCGCCGCGCCGGGTCGCTGAGGTGGCCTCCGAGGCCGGGATCACGTTCTGCTTCGCGGTGAAGTTCCACCCCGCGCTGCGCCACGTGGCGAACGCCCGGGCGCAGTTGGGCATCCCCACGGTCTTCAACTTCCTCGGTCCGCTCACCAACCCGGCCCGGGTCACCGCGCAGGCCACCGGCGTGGCCAACGCGCGCATGGCGCCGCTGATGGCGGGCGTGCTGGCCGGACGCGGCTCGTCCGCGTTGGTGTTCCGCGGCGACGACGGCCTGGACGAGCTGACCACCACGGCGACCTCGCAGGTGTGGTGGGTGCGGGACGGCAAGGTCGAGCAGGTCCCGTTCGACCCGCGGGACATCGGCATCGGCCTGGTCCCGGTGGAGGCGCTGCGCGGTGGCGACGCGGCGCACAACGCCGAGGTGGCGCGGCGGCTGCTGGCCGGGGAGACCGGGCCGGTGCGCGAGGCGGTGCTGCTCAACTCCGCCGCCGCGCTGGTGGCCCTCGCCCCCGGTCACGGGACGCTCCAGGAGCAGCTGGCGGCCGGGGTGGCGAAGGCGGCCGAGTCCATCGACTCCGGCGCCGCGCGGGCGGTGCTGGACCGCTGGGTGGCTGCCAGCAACGCCTGAGACGGACGGTGCGGCAGGGGGCGGCGGTCCCCTGCTACACTCACCGGCAGGTCACGAGTGACAGCGCAAAGGCCCCGGCTCGCTGTCCGGCAACCCTCCGTCCGTGGCGGGGTGCCCCGGGTGATGACCAGGCCGTGAGCAGCGAGGCTCATGGCAAGCGCGGACCCCTCGCGAACCTGGGGTCCTGGTTGTCGCGGGAGACTCTCTTGAGCAAGCGAATGCGATAGGGCCGACCGGTCCTTCCCTTTTCCGGCTTTCCGGATCGCGGGCCTTTTCCGGCCCTTCGATCCGCCGGGTTCCGGTCAACGGCCCGTACGCCCCACGTCCGACGCCCGTCCGGCCTCTCTCCGGTACGCGCCGCCGTGCGTCGTTCCTGCGTATTTCACGTCATTCACGCTTTCCGCCCATTCGGCCTCGCCACGGCTCGAAGGCCGAATTCGCCTGCCTCTCCACGGGAGTTCGCCATGTCCGCCTCCGCCTCCGGCCCCGCCGCCTCCGCCGCCTGCCGCACCGCCCCGCTGCCCGTCCTCGGCCGCGACGTCCTCGTCCCGCTGGTCACCGGCGGCGAGGTCACCTACGCCGCACTGGACTACGCGGCCAGCGCGCCCGCCCTCCAGCGGGTCTGGGACGACGTGGCCGCGTACGCGCCGTACTACGGGAGCGTGCACCGGGGCGCGGGCTACCTCTCGCAGCTGTCCACCGACCTGTTCGAGGCCGCCCGCGCCGAGGTCGCCGCCTTCCTCGGCTGCCGCCCCGACGACCAGGTCGTCTTCACCCGATCCACCACCGACTCGCTGAACCTGCTGGCCGCGGCCGTGCCGGAGGGCACCGAGGTCTTCGTCTTCGAGACCGAGCACCACGCCTCGCTGCTGCCCTGGCGCCGCGCCCGGGTGACCTACCTGAGCGCCCCGCGCACCCCCGCCCAGGCCGTCGAGACGCTGGAGAAGGCGCTGGCCGGGCGGGAGGGGAACGCCGAGGCGCTGGTGTGCGTCACGGGCGCGTCCAACGTCACCGGTGAGCTGTGGCCGGTGCGCGAGCTGGCCGCCGCCGCCCACGCGCACGGCGCCCGCATCGTGCTGGACGCCGCCCAGCTCGCCCCGCACCACCCGGTGGATATCGCCGCCCTCGACGTGGACTACGTGGCGTTCTCCGGCCACAAGCTCTACGCGCCGTTCGGCTCCGGCGTGCTGGCCGGCCGGGCGGACTGGCTGCGCGAGGCCGAACCGTACCTGGCGGGCGGCGGTGCCAGCCGCACGGTGGCGCGCCGCGCGGACGGCGGCGTGGACGTCGAGTGGCACACCTCCGCCGCCCGCCACGAGGCCGGTTCCCCCAACGTCATCGGCGTCCACGCCATCGCCTCGGCCTGCCGGGCGCTGCGCGAGGCGGGCTTCGACGCGCTCGTGGCGCGGGAGCGTGTGCTGGTCGGCCGGGTGCTGACCGGACTGGCCGAGGTGCCGGGGGTCAGGGTGCTGTCGCTCTTCGGCGAGGGCGCCGAGCGGGTCGGCGTCATCTCGTTCGTCGTCGACGGCTGGAACAGCTCGCACTTCGCCGCCGCGCTGTCCGCCGAGTACGGGATCGGGGTGCGCGACGGGCTGTTCTGCGCGCACCCGCTGGTGCGCACGCTGCTCGGCGGCGAGCAGGACGCACCGGGGGAGTGCGGCGCGCCCGAGGCCGCGCCGGGCGAGCGGTCGCTCAACGCGATCCGGGTGAGCTTCGGCGCGGGCACCCCCGACGAGCACGTGGACCGCTTCCTGACCGCGGTCGGCGAGCTGGTGCGGGACGGCGCGGCGTGGAACTACCGCACGGAGGACGGCCGTTGCGTGCCGGACCGCTCGGGTCGCCCGGAGCGCCCGCGGGGCTGAGCGGACCGCGTGGCCCGCGGGGTCTCAGCCTTCCAGGCCGATGGAGAACGCCGCCTCCAGGTCGTGCTGCGAGTAGGTGCGGAACGCCACGTGCGTGTCGGTGCCCGCGACGCCGGGGATCTTGCTGATCCGGCCCGGGATGACGTCCGCGAGGTCGTCGTGCCGGGCCACCCGCACCAGGGCCACCAGGTCGTACGTCCCGGTGACCGAGTAGACCTCGCTGACGTGCTCCAGGGCCGCGATGGACTCGGCGATCTCGGGAATCCGGTCGACGTCGGTCTTGATGAGCACGATCGCGGTGATCACGGCTGGCCCTCTCCTCGGGTCGCGGCTTGCGGGGCCAGCTTAGACCGCGGCCGGAAGAGCGCCGCCGTCACCGCGAACCCGAACACGAAGCCGGTGACGTGGGCGAGGTACGCCACCGCGGGCCCGGCCTGCTCGGTACGGGCCGCGATCCACTGCAACCCGAACCAGAACGCCAGCACCACCCACGCCGGGAAGCGCAGCGGCAGGAAGAGCAGGAACGGGAAGAGACTGGTCACCCGGGCCGACGGGTGCAGGAACAGGTAGGCGCCCAGCACCCCCGAGATCGCCCCGGACGCGCCTACCAGGGTCTGCGCCGAGCCCTGGTGGCCCAGCGCGTAGCCGTAGGTGGCGACGTAGCCGGTCACCACGTAGAACACCGCGAAGCGGGCCCGGCCCATCCGCTCCTCCACGCCCGCGCCGAAGACGTACAGGAAGAGCATGTTGCCCAGCAGGTGCGCCCACCCTCCGTGCACGAACAGCGAGGTGAGCACCGACAGGAACGGCACCTTCACCATCCGGGCCGGCACCGGGCAGCCGGACGGCAGCCCCAGCGAGGCGGGCGCGAGCGTGCCGTGCCACAGCTCCACCGGGATCACCCCCCAGCGGTCGAAGTACCGGGCCTGGGCGCACAGTTGCGCGTGACCCGTGCCGTACGCCGGGTCCAGGCCGGACAGCGGCGAGACCAGGAAGACCAGGACGCACAGGCCGATCAGGCAGTACGTGACCAGGGGTGGACGGACTCCCGGACGCCGCGCCGGGACCAGGCCCCGGACGACGGCGCGCGCGGCCCGGGCGGTCGGCCCGCGGTACGAGCTGAACCGGGGCAGGAGCCCTGGCTCCCCCTGGCGGCGTGGCGGCGGCATGAGGCGATCATGGCGGACCGCGCGGGCCCGGCCGGGCCGCCTCGCCGGACACCCTCTGCACGCGGGGCGCGGCAGGCCGTAGGGTTGACCGAGCGCATGCGATTCCTTTCGGCCATGCGGCGTACACCGTCGCCGCCCCACCGCACAGGACGAGGACGACACGATGCCGGTGCCCGAGCCCACCGCCACCACCCGCTGGCGCTGCACACTGTGCGGCAACCTGACCCGGTTCGACGTGACGCGCTCGACGCGGGCCGTGGAGTACGTCCACCTCGATCTGGCGGGGGAGCCGAAGGTGGAGGAGCGCGAGGTGCTGAGCGAGGCGGTGGAGTCGGTGCGCTGCCGCTGGTGCAACGCGGTGGACCGGATCGAGCTGGTGGACCGGCCGGGTTCCGGCCAGGAGCCTGGGCGGGCCTGACCCGCGCACGGCGGGGACAATGGGGGGTGTACGGACGGCCAAGGGGAGAGCGACGGGAGTGACTGGTGGAGCGTACGGACGGCAATCCGCGGGCGGTACCGGAAGGCGCCGGCGGATCCGACGAGCCGCCGGTCGACCAGGGCCCCGACCATCCGACCGATCCACCGCCCGGCGGTGACACGCGCGGTGATGACGCGCGGGGCGGCGACGGGGCGCGGGGCGACGAGGAGCAGGGCGAGAGCCTGGACCGCCCGCTGCCCGAAGGGGTGCGGCACCGGGTCGTCGCCTTCGCGGCCGACGCCTTCGGCTCGCTGACGACCGCCGAACTGCCCGCCCAGTTGCGGCAGTACGCCCGGTTCACCCCCTCGCGCCGGGCGAAGTTCGCCGCCAACGCGCTGGCCGCCGCGCTGGAGACCGACCCCGTCTTCCGGCAGCGCATCGCCGGCCGGCTGCGCGAGACCCAGGGGGAGCTGGCCGCCGCGCTCGACGCGGGCACGCCGCCGCCCGCCGCCGATCCGCTCGACGTGGCCGCCGCCGCGTACCTGCTGCGCCCCGCCGGGTGGCCGAAGCTGGTGGCAGCCGCGGGCGAGGAGGCCCAGCGCGCCCACGCCGACCAGGTCGGCGAGGAGACCGCCCGCGAACTCGGCCGCCTGCGCGCGGAACTCGCCCAGGTGCGAGCCGCCGCCCAGCAGGAGGCGCAGGCCGCACGGGCCGAACTGGACGCGGCCCGCAAGGAGTCGGACTCCCTGCACCGCAAGCTGCGCAGCGCCACCAGCGACCTGCGGCGCGGCGAGGCGGCGGTGCGCAAGCTCCAGGCCGAGCTGGAGCGCGTACGGGCGGCGCACGGCACGGAGCTGGCCGCGGCCGAAGGGGAGACGCGCAGGCTGCGGGCCCGGCTCGCGGAGGCGGAGTCCGCCCTGGAGGCGGGGCGCCGCGCGGTGCGCGAGGGGCGCAGCCTGGAGGACATGCGGCTGCGGCTGCTGCTGGACACCGTGCTGGAGGCGGCTCAGGGGCTGCGCAGGGAGCTGGCGCTGCCGCCGGTCACCGAGCGGCCCGCCGACGCGGTCGAGGCGGTGGCACCGGGCGCCATCAACCCCAAGGACATCGCGCGCCGCGCCCTGTCGGAGGACGACCCGGCGCTGCTGGACCAGTTGCTGGCGCTGCCCCAGGCACACCTGGTGGTCGACGGCTACAACGTGACCAAGACCGGCTATCCCACGATGCCGTTGGAGAAGCAGCGTCTGCGGTTGCTCGGCGGGCTCGCGGTGCTGGCCGCGCAGTCCGGTGCCGAGGTCACCTGCGTCTTCGACGGCGCGGAACTGGCGGCGCCGGTGCTGCTGGCGCCGCCGCGCGGGGTGCGGGTGCTGTTCAGCAAGCCGGGGGAGACCGCGGACGAGCTGATCCGCCGGCTGGTGCGGGCCGAACCGCCGGGGCGCCCGGTGGTCGTGGTCTCCGCGGACCGCGAGGTCGCCGACGGCGTGGCCCGCGCGGGTGCCCGCCCGGTCGCCTCCACGCTGCTGCTGCGCCGGCTCTCGCGCGGCTGAACTCCGCCGCGCGCGGGGCGACTCCTCCATGATCACCCTGTAGCCGCCAATTGCGCCATGGAAGTCCGTTTTACGCCCCGGAATGATTCATCGCGCCTTTTCCGCCGCCGAGTTGGCCCATGAGTGGCGACCAATTCGGACTGTGATCCGCGACACACGGGCTTGTGGTATGTGGTCCCAGCAGGTGAGTTCGGTGGACGCAGCGTCAAATCACCGTCACGGGTGGTGCGGTGCGCGTAAAGAACTCGCATGCCCGCCAACTTTTTTCCCGCAAGGATTTGAACCGATCACAGCTTGGTTACTAGGGTCATCCCTCGAACCCCCGCGTAGTCGATCATCCGCCCGGATGACAGTGGGGGCTCCCGCCGAGTTCGACGCGCCGGTTCAGTAGCACGGGGGGCACCGACGCGCGGAGCCGGGGAACCAACGTTCCCGGGGTGAATCGGGGTCAGGACGCGCCGACCAGGGCGCGTGAGACCCCGTAGGGCTTCTTCCGGCCCGAATCCGACAGCTCACCCGGTAGGCGGCAGCAGGAAGAAGGAGCTTGCCTCCCGTGGCGTCCCACCGTCGTCCGAAGCCAGCCAGTCGTACCCGTGTGACCGTCCTGACCGCGACCGCCGCGGCGGCCGTCGCCCTGTCGTCCCAGGCTGCCAACGCCGATCCCAAGCCGAGCGTCAGCGACGTCAAGTCCCAGGTGGACAGCCTCAACCAGCAGGCCGAGCAGGCGACCGAGAAGTACGACGGCGCCCAGGAGAAGCAGAGCCAGCTCCAGCAGCAGGTCAACGACCTCCAGA
Organism: Streptomyces sp. ICBB 8177; assembly: GCF_003144095.1. Taxonomy (GTDB): domain Bacteria; phylum Actinomycetota; class Actinomycetes; order Streptomycetales; family Streptomycetaceae; genus Streptantibioticus_D. Next base: position 1,360,347 of record NZ_NSKH01000018.1, read on the forward strand.
ACAAGGTGGCCCGCGAGCAGGCGAGCCTCAACAAGCTGGCCGACAACTTCGGCGAGCTCGCCAGCGCGCAGTACCGCACCGGCGGGATAGACCCGTCCCTCCAGCTGTTCCTGTCCTCGGACCCCAACAGCTACCTGGACAAGGCCACCATGCTCGACCAGCTCAGCGGCACCCAGGCCGACGAGCTGAAGCAGATCGAGGCGCAAAAGCGCGTGCTGGACCAGGAGCGCGCCGAGGCCTCCGCCAAGCTCGCGCAGCTCGACAGCACCCGCAAGGCGCTCCAGCAGAACAAGCAGGACGTCCAGAACAAGCTGTCCAAGGCGCAGAGCCTGCTCAACACGCTGACCGCCTCCCAGCGCGCCTCCATCGAGAACGGCGGCGCGCTCAACGACCCCAGCCTCGGCGACTCGAAGGCCGCCTCGGCCCGCGCCCAGGCCGCGCTCGACGCCGCGAAGACCCGCATCGGCGACCCGTACGTCTACGGCGCCACCGGCCCCAGCTCCTTCGACTGCTCCGGCCTGACCCAGTGGGCCTACGCGCAGGCCGGCATCTCGCTGCCGCGCACCTCGCAGGAGCAGGAGAACGTCGGCCAGCACCTGACCGAGAGCGAACTCCAGCCGGGTGACCTGGTCATCATGTACGGCGGCGACCACGTCGGTCTGTACGCGGGCAACGGCATCATCCTGCACGCCCCGCACACCGGCGCCACCGTGCGCTACGAGCCGCTCAGCGACATGCCGTTCGACTTCGGCGTGCGCGTGGGCTGACGCTTGCCCGACTTCACCCGACGGCCCGTGGCGTTCGCGCCGCGGGTCGTCGGCGTGTGTGCGCCGTGCGGGTGACGTGCGGCGGGGGGTGCTGACGTGCGGGGGCCGTGACCTGGGGATTGCCGGAACACGCCGATCACGGGTGGCTCGCGGGGTTTTGAACTCTGCGTGACCGTGCGGCTACTGTCGCCTCCGCACAGAAGGAGGTGCGCCCCCATGGCGTCCCATCGCCGTCCCACGCAGCCGGGTCTGGTCCGGGCCGGCCGTGTCACGGTGCTCTCCGCCGCCGCGGCCGCCGCCGCGGTCACCAGCGCGCTGCCGGCCGGCGCCGCGTCCCACGACAGCCCCGCCGACGTCAGGTCCAAGGTCGAGGGACTGTACGAGCAGGCCGAGCAGGCCACCCAGCAGTTCGACGCGGCCCGCGAGGCCGAGGCGCGGCTGCGTGGCGAACTGGACACCCTGCACGACGAGTTGGCGCGTGCCCAGCAGAAGGTCAACGACCTGCGCGACAGCCTCGGCCGGGTCGCCGGGGAGCAGTACCGCGACGGCGGCATCGATCCCACCCTCGCCCTGCTGCTCACCTCCGACCCCAGCGGTTACCTCGACCGCGCCGCCGACCTCGACCGCATCGCCTCCGAGCGCACCGGGCAACTGCGCCAACTGCGCGCCGCGCAGCGGGTGCTGGACCAGGAGCGCCGTCAGGCGGCGGGCAAGCTCGCCGAGCTGACCCGCACCCGGCTCGAACTCGGCAGCCACAAGCGGACCGTGCTGGGCAAGCTCGGCGAGGCCCGCCGCCTGCTGGGCACCCTGACCGCCGCCCAGCAGGCGGCGGTCGGCCTGGGCGGCGCCGACGACCGGCGCACCGCGTTCGGCGGCCCGGTGCCGGACCTGCCCGACCTGCCCGCCGCCTCGGGACGGGCCGCCGAGGCGGTCGCCGCCGTACGCGCGGCGCTGGGCATGCCGTACTCCTGGGGCAGCACCGGACCGACCGCGTTCGACTGCTCGGGCCTGATGTACTGGGCCTACCAGCACGCCGGGATCACCCTGCCGCGCACCTCCCAGGAGCAACTGCACGCCGGACAGCACGTCCCCCTCGCCGAGGCCCGCCCCGGCGACCTGGTGATCTACCGGGGCGACGCCTCGCACGTCGGCATGTACGTCGGCGGCGGCAAGGTCATCCACGCCCCCTACCCCGGCGCCCGGGTGCGCTACGACCCGGTGAACATGCTGCCCGTCGACGCCGTCGTGCGGCCCTGAGGCCGCGCCGGGGGCGATCCGCCCCGGCCGTACGATCGACGCATGGGCCCACGGATCCGGCGAGCGGGGGCCGCCGCGCTGGGCTGCGTGGCGGCCCTCGCCGTGCTGGTGTCGGGCTGCTCCGGGAGCGCGGGCGGCGGCGCGGCGCGGCGCACCGACCGCGCGGTGCGGGGGGTGCTGGACGCCCGGGCGCGGGCGGTGCTCCACCACGACCGCGGTGCCTTCCTCGGCACCGTCGACCCGGACGCGACCGGCTACCTCGCGAGCCAGCGCCGGGTCTTCGCCGACCTGGCCGCCGTCCCGTTCGCCACCTGGTCCTACCGGCTGCGCTCGACCGGCGCGTTCCCGCTCGCCGACAGCGCCCACCAGGTCGCCGCCCGGGTCGAGCTGGACTACGCGCTGCGCGGCTACGACCGCGCGCCGGTGGCCTCCACCGAGTACCTGACGTTCACCGAGCGCGCGGGCCGCTGGTACCTCGCCTCGCAGACCGACGGCGACGCCTCCGGCAAGCGCTCGGACGTCCAGCCGTGGGACCAGGGGCCGGTCACCGTCGTCCACGGTGCCCACAGCCTCGTGCTCGGCGCGGGCAGCGCCGCCTCGCTGAACGCCTACGCGCGGCTCGCGGACGCCGCCGTGCCCGTGGTGCGCCGTCAGTGGCCGGGCGACTGGCCGGGCCGGGCGATCGTCGAAGTGCCGGGCAGCGAGGCCGACATGGCGGCGCTGCTGGGCGCGCCGCCCGGCACCTACCAGGGCATCGCCGCCGTCACCACCGCCGAACTGCGCGGCACCGGCACCGCGCCCGCCGACCGCGTCATCGTCAACCCGCAGGCGTTCGGCGAACTGAGCGCGCTGGGCCGGTCGGTGGTACTCACCCACGAACTGACCCACGTCGCCACGCGCACCGCGACCACCTCGCGGACCCCGACCTGGCTGTCGGAGGGCTTCGCCGACCTCGTCGGCTACAGCGGCAGCGGGCTCACCGCGCGTCGCGTCGCCCCCGAACTCGCCACCGACGTCCGCGCGGGCCGCGCGCCCACCGCCCTGCCCACCACCGCCGGCTTCGCCCCCGGCTCCCCGGGCATCGCGCAGGCGTACGAGGGCGCGTGGCTGGCCTGCCGCATGATCGACGCGCAGTGGGGCCACGCCGATCTGGTGGCGTTCTACCAGGCGGCCGGGCGCGAGGGCGTCGAGCAGGCGACGCGCTCGGTGCTGGGCGTCAGCGGCGCCGGGTTCACCGCCCGCTGGAAGGCGTACGTGGCGAAGGAGTTGGGGTGACGGCAGCGGCGGGCGACTTCACCGCGGAGCAGATCGCCAGGGGGCGCGCGTTGCGCCGGGCGCAGTGGCCGTGGCTGCTGACGGAACGGGCGCTCGTGCTGGCCCTGCTGCTCGCCCTGGGCCTGACCCCGGCGGGCGCCGCGCTGGTGGCCGCGTTCGGCGGCGCGTGGTGGGCGAGGGTGCTGGGCGGCGCGGTGGCGCTGGTGCTGGCGCAGGAGGTGCTGAGCCTGCCGTTCGCCGCCCGGGTACGGGTGGTGCGCGCCCGGTTCGGACTGGTGAACGGGGGCTGGGTTGGCTGGGCCGCCGACCGGGCGCGCGGGCTCGCGGTGAGCCTGCCGCTGGTCACCGGCGCCCTGTTCGGCCTGTACGCGACCGCGTCCGCGACGCCGCGCTGGTGGGCGTGGGCGGCGCTCGCGGCGGCCCTGCTGGTCGTGGCGCTGTCCTGGGTGGCGCCGGTGGTCCTGGAGCCGCTCTTCAACCGCTTCACGCCGATGGAGCCGGGGCCGTTGCGCGCCGCGCTGCTGGAGCTGGCCGACCGCGACCGGATCGCGGTGCGCGACGTGCTGGTCGCCGACGCCTCGCGCCGCACCACCGCCCTGAACGCCTACGTCTCCGGCTTCGGCCGCACCCGCCGCGTCGTCGTCTACGACACCCTGCTCGCGGCGGCGCCGCGGCGCGAGATCGAGCTGATCACCGCGCACGAACTCGGCCACGTCAAGCACCGCGACGTCACCCGGGGCACCGCGCTGGCCGCCGTCGGCGCGGCGGCGGGCGTGCTGCTGCTGGCGGCCGTCTGCCAGTGGCACCCCCTGCTGGCGGCCTGCGGGGCGCCCCGCTTCGCCGATCCCCGCTCGATCCCGCTGCTGGCGGCGGTCGCGGCCCTGCTGTCGGCACTGGCGGGACCGTTCACCTGCGCGGTGAGCCGCCGGGTGGAGCGCCGGGCGGACCTGCACGCGCTGCGGCTGACCGGCGACGCGCCCGAGTTCATCGCGATGCAGCGGCGGCTGACGGTGGCCAACGTCGCCGACCCCGACCCGCCGCGCGCCCTGCACCTGCTGTTCGGCACCCACCCCACGGCGGTCCAGCGCATCGCCGCCGCGCGCCGGTTCGCGGCCGGGAGCTGACCGTGGCCCGGCGGCCGCCTAGATCGCGTACATCCAGTTGGTCAACATGTACGCGCCGAACCAGGTGCCGAACAGCGCGTACAGCGCCATCGCCGGGCCGGCCGAGCGCACCCCGGCCTTCCCGAACGCCCGGGCGAGCGGCAGCAGCGTGAGCAGCGCGGGCACCAGCAACCGCGGCTTGGAGTGGTAGTAGTTGGTCTGTCCGACGGTCAGGACGAAGACCAGCAGACCGTAGACGACCAGCGGCGGCCAGGTGCGCTGGAGCACGGCCGTCGCGCAGCCCACCGCGCCGAGCAGCAGCAGGACCGCGATCGACACCGGCACCCAGTCGCTGCCCCGCTGGAGGGTGGTCTCCAGGAACCGCCAGGTGGCCAGGCCCCAGTCCCACGCCGTGTTCCAGCCCGCGTTCTGTATGGTCAGCCACGCCGTGGGCCTCCCCACCCGCAGCCCGACCCAGGCCACGTAGCCCGGCACGCCCAGGCCGCCGATCACCACCGCGGCGAGCGCCCGCCGGTCGATCCGCCGGGCCCGCCACATCGCGGTGCCCGCCGCCACCGCGAGCGCCGCCGACAGTGCCACGCCGGTGGACCGGCTCAGCCCCGCCAGCAACGCGAACACACCCGCCGTCAGCCACCGTTCACGGTGCACGGCCAGCAGGCACACCGCCGCGAGCAGCAGGAACAGGCTCTCGCTGTACCCGATCCACAACGTGATCGCCATCGGCTGGGTGAAGACCACCAGCACCAGGCACAGGGCCGCCCTCGGCCCGTACAACCGCGAGCCCAGCCGGTGCGTGGCGACGGCCGCGCCCGCCGAGGCCAGCCAGCTCACCGCCACCGACGCGCTCTGCCCGCCGAGCCCGGTGACCGCGCCCGTCAGTTTGATCAGCGCCGGGTAGAGCGGGAAGAACGCCAGCGTGTTGCCGGTCAGGTGCCCCTGCGCGTCGTAGCTGAAGCCGTGCGGGTAGCCCTGCTGCGCGATCTGCACGTACCACTGGTTGTCCCACGGGGTGAGCGCCGCGTGCAGCCAGTCGGGCCGGTTGGCGAGCCAGGCCAGCATCAGCAGTTGCAGCGCCATCGCGCCCGCCCAGACCGCCAGCGGCGGCCAGGCCAGCTCGGCCCACTCCCTGACCCGGGAGCCGGGCGTGGCACCCGGTACGTCGCGCGGTGGGCTGTCGGGGCTGGTGAGGACCGGCAGCGCGGTCTCCTTCGCTCAGGGTTCGGTCAGGGGTTCGGCTCAGGCTACGCTACGGGGTCCTTCGGGGCGGGGGTGTGGGGCTCGGGTTGTCGCCCGTCTGCGGGTGGTCTGTGGCTGGTCGCGCAGTTCCCCGCGCCCCTTTTCGTGCTTGCGGTGCGCCGGTGTTTTTCAGGGGCGCGGGGAACTGCGCGACCCGCCCCCACCGGCCGTGGGGCCGACACGACCGTGCACCCCCCGGACTGAGGCATCCGCATCCTGCGCAGAAAAAACCCGCACCCGATAACGTCGGACCCGATGGACAAGACCCTGATCGTCACCAACGACTTCCCGCCCCGCCCCGGCGGCATCCAGGCGTTCGTGCACAGCATGGCGCTGCGGCTCGACCCCGGGAAGGTGGTGGTCTACGCCTCCACCTGGAAGGACGGCTCCGAGGTCGCCGCCTTCGACGCCGACCAGCCGTTCCCGGTCGTCCGCGACCGCACCTCGATGCTGCTGCCGACGCCGCGGGTGACCCGCCGGGCGGCACGGCTGCTGCGCGAGCACGGCTGCTCCTCGGTGTGGTTCGGCGCGGCGGCGCCGCTCGGGCTGATGGCCCCGGCGCTGCGCGCGGCCGGCGCCCGGCGGATCGTGGCGACGACCCACGGGCACGAGGCGGCCTGGGCCCAGCTGCCCGCCTCCCGGCGCCTGCTGCGCCGGATCGGCGAGGCCACCGACACGGTCACCTACCTCGGCGAGTACACCCGCTCCCGCATCGCCGGGGCGCTCACTCCCGCCGCCGCCTCCCGCATGGTCCAACTGCCGCCCGGCGTCGACGAGAAGGCCTTCCACCCCGGCTCCGGCGGCGCCGTGGTGCGCGGCAGGCTGGGCCTGTCCGACCGGCCGGTCGTGGTGTGCGTCTCCCGGCTGGTGCGCCGCAAGGGGCAGGACACCCTGATCCGGGCGATGCCCGACGTGCTGCGCCGGGTGCCGGACGCGGTCCTGCTGATCGTCGGCGACGGCCCGTACCGCGCCGAGCTGGAGAAGCTCGCCGCCGACACCGGTGTCGCCGAGGCGGTGCGCTTCACCGGCGCCGTCCCGTGGGAGCAACTGCCCGCGCACTACGGCGCGGGCGACGTCTTCGCGATGCCGTGCCGCACCCGCAGGGGCGGGCTGGACGTCGAGGGCCTGGGCATCGTCTACCTGGAGGCGTCGGCCACCGGACTGCCGGTCGTGGCGGGCGACTCCGGGGGCGCGCCGGACGCGGTGCTCGACGGCGAGACCGGGTGGGTGGTGCGCGGCGGCGAGCCCGACCAGGCGGCCGACCGCGTCGCGACCCTGCTGGAGGACCCCGAACTGCGCGCACGCCTCGGCTCGCGCGGGCGGCGCTGGGTGGAGGAGTCCTGGCGCTGGGACCTGCTGGCGGACCGCCTGCGCGGCCTGCTGTAGAGGCCCGGTTGCGGGGGCGGCGCGAGCCGCCCCCGCAACCGGGCCGCGACGGCCGCGCTCAGGAGCCGTACAGCGCCTCGACCTCGTCCGCGTAGTCGCGCAGCACCACGTTCCGCTTGAGCTTCAGCGACGGGGTGACGTGGCCGGACTCCTCGGTGAACTGGCCCGGCAGCACGCGGAACTTCTTGACCGCCTCGGCGTGGCTGACCGCCGCGTTGCCGTCGTCGACCGCCCGCTGCACCTCGGCCAGCAGGTCCGGGTCGTCCCTGAGGGTGGCCGCCGTGGAACCGGCGGGCTTGCCGTGCTGCTCGGCCCAGCGCGGCAGGAACTCCTCGTCCAGCGTCACCAGCGCGCCCACGAACGGCTTGGCGTCGCCGACCACCATGCACTCGGCGATCAGCGCGTGCGCACGGACGCGGTCCTCGATCACCGCGGGGGGCACGTTCTTGCCGGCCGCCGTGATGATGATCTCCTTCTTGCGGCCGGTGATGGTCAGATAACCGTCCTCGTCCAGCGTGCCGATGTCCCCGGTGTGGAACCAGCCGTCCGCCAGCGCCTCAGCGGTGGCCGCCTCGTTGTTCCAGTAGCCGGTGAACAGGTGCTCGCCGTGCAGCAGCACCTCGCCGTCGTCCGCGATCCGCACGACGCTGCCCGGCAGCGGCTGCCCGACGGTGCCGATCTTCGGCCGGTCCGCCGGGTTGAACGCGGTCGCGGCGCAGGACTCGGTGAGGCCGTAGCCCTCCAGCACGGTGAAGCCGATGCCACGGTAGAAGTGGCCCAGCCGCTCGCCCAGCGGTGCGCCGCCGGAGATGGCGTGCGTGGTGCGGCCGCCGAGCACGCCGCGCAGCTTGCTGTAGACCAGCCGGTCGAACGCCTTGTGCTTCAGCCGCAGCGCGAGACCGGGGCCGGCGGCGGTGTCCAGGGCACGGCTGTAGTCGATGGCCACCGCCACCGCCTTGTCCAGCACCTTCGCCTTGCCGCCCTCCTGGGCCTGCGCGCGCGCCGAGTTGTAGACCTTCTCGAAGACCCGCGGCACGCCCAGCACCAGCGTCGGGCGGTAGCCGGCGAGGTCGTCGGTGAGGTTCTTGATGTCGCTGACGTGCCCCAGCTTGATCGGGGCCATCAGCGCCGCGACCTGCACCAGCCGCCCCAGCACGTGCGCCAGCGGCAGGAAGAGCAGCACGGAGGAGTCGCCGGTGCGGAACAGCGGCTTGAGGCGGGCCACCACGTTGCCGCACTCCGCGAAGAACGCGCGGTGGGTGAGCACGCAGCCCTTGGGGCGGCCGGTGGTGCCGGAGGTGTAGACGATGGTCGCCGGGGTGTCCGCGTCGGCGATCGCGCTGCGCTCGTCGACCTGCGCGTCGGAGACGTCGCTGCCGGCCGCGCCCAGGGTCTCCACCGCGCCGGAGTCGATGCCCCACACGTGCTTCAGCCGCGGCAGCCGCTCGCGCACCGACTTCACGACCGCCTCGTGGCCGGCCGACTCCACCAGCACCGCGACCGCGCCGGAGTCGGACAGGATCCACTCCACCTGCTCGGCGGAGGAGGTCTCGTAGACCGGCACGGTGACCGCGCCCGCGCTCCAGATCGCGAAGTCCAGCAGCGTCCACTCGTAGCGGGTGCGCGACATCAGCGCCACGCGGTCGCCCGGCTCCACGCCGGAGGCGATCAGGCCCTTGGCGGCGGCGCGCACCTCGGCGAGGAAGGTGGTGGCGGTGACGTCCCGCCAGCTTCCGGCGACCTTTCTGGCCAGTACGGCGACCTGGGGGTGCTGAGCGGCGTTGCGGCGGATCAGATCCGTCAGGTTGCCGTCGGCGGGGACCTCGTACAGGGCCGGAAGGCTGAACTCGCGCAAGACTGCTGCTCCTCGTCGGCGCCGGCTTCGTCGTCGGCTGCGCCCGTGACCAGTGGCCGGAGCCGGCCGAGCCGTTGATCAAGAGCCATATTCGGACTGCCCGGACGTTACCCATCGGTAGACCGCGGGGATAGGGGGTCGGGCACAGATGTTCGGCGCGTCACACGGATGTCACATCGGTGTGTCATCCAGGTGGCACGTACGGTGTACGGCCCTGGCCCCGTCCTCGCGGCGCGTGCGGGGTGCCGCGCCGGCCGCGTCGGCGTCCGGCGACGCCCGCGCGGCATGTCGCGAACCCTAGTCGACATCATGCGCCCACCGCGCGTGACGGGTCCGCCCACCGCGGCACGAGGCGGTGACCGTATGGTGAGGGCCATGCGGGTGCATGTGGTGAGCGACGTCCACGGAGCGGTGGAAGCCCTGGCCGGGGCGGGGGAGGGCGCGGACGCGCTGGTGCTCCTCGGTGACCTGATCCTCTTCCTCGACTACGCGGACCACACCCGCGGCATCTTCCCCGACCTGTTCGGCGTCGAGGCCGCCGACCGCATCGTGGAACTGCGCACCGCCCGGCGCTTCGAGGAGGCCCGCGCGTTCGGCCGGAGTCTGTGGGAGGGCATCGACCGCGACAGCGCCATGGACGCCGCGGTGCGCAAGCAGTACGCCGAGCTGTTCGCCGTGCTGCCCACCCCGACCTACGCCACCTACGGCAACGTCGACGTGCCGTCGCTGTGGCCGGAATACGCCGGTGACGGCACCACCGTGCTGGACGGCGCGACCGTCGAACTCGGCGGCATGGTCTTCGGCTTCGTCGGCGGCGGCCTGCGCACCCCGATGCGCACCCCGTACGAGATCGACGACGAGACGTACGCCGCCAAGATCGCCGCGCTCGGCGAGGTCGACGTCCTGTGCTCGCACATCCCGCCCGCCGTACCGGAGTTGTGCTACGACACCGTGGCGCGCCGCTTCGAGCGCGGCAGCCAGGCGCTGCTGGACGCCATCCACGCGGTGCGCCCGAAGTACTCCTTCTTCGGCCACGTCCATCAGCCGCTCACCCGGCGGATGCGGATCGGTGCCACGGAATGCGTCAACGTCGGGCACTTCAACGCCACCCGCGTCCCCTACGTGCTGGAGTGGTAGCGCGGCGCCGAGCCGCCGCCACGCGCCCCGCGCCGCACGGGTGCGCGATAACCTGCACCATCACCACTGTCACCACCCGAGTGACACCCACCTTCACTCACCTTCATTGACACCCACAGACACGACGCGAAGTCCCGGAGGGGCCACGGCGATGGCGGAACACACCAGGTCGAGCATCACGATCGACGCGGCCCCGGCCGAGGTCATGGGGGTGATCTCGGACTTCGCCCGCTACCCGGAGTGGACCGGTGAGGTCAAGGAGGCCGAGATCCTGGCCACCGACGCGCAGGGCCGCGCCGAGAGGGTCCGCCTGGTCCTCGACGCGGGCGCCATCAAGGACGACCACACCCTCGCCTACACCTGGGGCGGCCCGGACCAGGTCAGCTGGTCGCTGGTGAAGTCCCAGATGCTGCGCACCCTCGACGGCTCCTACACCCTCGCCCCGCTGGAGGGCGGCAAGCGGACCGAGGTCACCTACCAGCTGACCGTGGACGTCAAGATCCCCATGCTCGGCATGATCAAGCGCAAGGCCGAGAAGGTGATCATCGACCGCGCGCTCGCCGGGCTGAAGAAGCGCGTCGAGGGCGGCGGCGCGGAATCCGCCTGACCGACATGCGCACCCTCCTTGTCACCGGCCCCGGCGGCGCCGGGACCACCACCGTCGCGGCCGCCGCCGCGCTCGCCGCCGCCCGCGAGGGCGAACGCGTCCTGCTGCTCGGCTGCGACGAGGCGCCCGCCGGCCTGGCCACCGGCGCCGCGCCCGGCCTCACCGTGGAACGCGTCGACGCGACGGCCGTCTTCCGCGAGCGCGCCCGCGAACTCCAGGGCCGCCTCGGCGTCGTCTTCGACCTGCTGGGCGCGGCCCCGCTGGACGACGAGGAGTTCACCGACCTGCCCGGCGCGCAGGAGTTCGCGCTGCTCCAGGCGCTGGGCGCGGCGGCGGAGGCGGGCCACGACACCGTGGTGGCCGACCTGCCGCCGGTGCCGGGCGCGCTGCGACTGCTGGCGCTGCCGGAGCAACTGCGCCGCTACCTCGACCGCCTGCTGCCCTCGGAACGGCAGGCGGCCAGGGCGCTGCGGCCGATGCTGGCGCAGCTCGCGGGGGTGCCGATGCCCGCGGAGTGGCTGTACGACGCCGCCGCCCGCTGGGACGCCGAACTCGCCGCCGTCCAGGCGGTGATCGCGGCGGCCTCCACCGGGGTACGGCTGGTCGTGGAGCCGGGGGCGCGGGCCGCGACGGCCCTGCGGACCGCGCGCACCGGGCTCGCGCTGTACGGGCTGCGCCTGGAGTCCGTCGCCGCCAACCGCCTTCTGCCGACCGGCTCGCCGGACCCGTTCCTGGCCCGGCTGACCGGGCAGCAGCGCGAGCATCTGAAGGGGCTGCGCGCGGAGTTCGGCGACCTGGCGGACGTCACGGTCGCCGAACTGCCGCACCTCGGGCGCGATCCGCACGGCGTACGGGACCTGGAGGAGCTGGGGGTCACCGCGCCCACGGGCGGCGGCCGCCCGGACGCCCCGGCGCCGGACCCCTGGTCGGTCGAGGACCGGCTGTCGGACGACGGACTGCTGCTGTGGCGGCTCCCGCTGCCCGGCGCGAGCCGCGACCGGCTCGACCTGGTCCGGCGGGGGGACGAACTCGTGGTGGACGCGGCCGGTTTCCGCCGCGTGCTGCCGCTGCCTTCGGCCCTTCGCCGTTGCAGGGTGGAGGGCGCGGCCCTCCGAGACGGAGCCCTGGAGGTCCGCTTCACGCCGGACCCGTCCTTGTGGCCCCGGTAAGCCTGCGTCGGTGAGGGACGCGGGGAAAGCTGCTCCGCAGGTCCGAAAAGTAGCCACTCGCCGTAGGTGTCTCGGTGGTTCTCCCGGCCACTGACCGGTAGTGGGCTGAGCGCGCAGTTCCCCGCGCCCCTTTGGGGCTTGCGGTGCGGCGGCGCTTTGCTTTGGGGGGCGCGGGGAACTGCGCGAACGGCCCCCATCGGCCGGTGGCCGGCGACACCGCCCTGCCACCCCGCCCAGTGGCTCCCCTCTCACCGTCATGGCTGGTCACGCCGTTCCCCGCGCCCCTTTCGAGGCTTGCGGTGCGGCGGTGCTTTCAGGGGCGCGGGGAACTGCGCGCCCAGGTCCTACCGGTCAGTGGCCGGGAGAACCACCGGGGCACCTACGGCGAGTGGCCATCCCACCCACCGTCGTGGCTGGTCGCGCCGTTCCCCGCGCCCCTTTTCGGACCTGCGGAGCAGCACGCGTCCGGTACCGTCGGTAGGACACACGTTGCGAGGGAGTCCCCCATGAGCGATGGCCTTGATCGTCCGCAGACCGACGCCGACGCGTGGTCGACGGCGTGCGCGGAGGACCTCGCGCGCGAGAAGGCCAGGCGCCGGGAGCAGGCCGGCTACCGCCCCGGCAGCGCCGCCGACGAGCTGCGCAAGCTCGCCGAGGCCGTCGCCGACAAGGTCGCGGAACTGCGCTCCCCCGCCGCCGAGATGGCCGCGCAGGCCGTGATCTCCCAGGTGAAGGCCGTCGTCACCCCGATCAGGGACCGCAATCCCGACGTCTTCGAGCACCTCGCCGGCGCGGGCTCCGAGCTGCTCGCCGCCTACCGTGCCGCCGTCACCGGCCAGGAGAGCCGCTGGACGCGGGCGACCCGGAGCACCGAGACCCCCGGCGACGACGGCCCCGGACCCGAGCGCATCGACCTCGACTGATCCCGTGCCGACGGTGATCGCCCGACGCCCCGTCCCCCGGCATCTCGCCTCGGGTACCGTTGCCTCAGCGGGGTTCGACGAAATCTGAGGGACATATGGGACTCACCATCGGCGTCGACATCGGCGGTACCAAGATCGCGGCCGGCGTGGTCGACGAAGAGGGCTCCATCCTGGAGACCTGCAAGGTGCCGACCCCGCTGACGCCCGAGGGCGTCATCGACGCCATCGCCGACGCGGTGCGCACCGTGAGCGCCGGCCACCCGGCGGAGGCCGTGGGCATCGGCGCGGCGGGCTACGTCGACAACAAGCGGGCGACCGTCCTGTTCGCGCCGAACATCAACTGGCGTCACGAAGCGCTCAAGGACAAGGTCGAGCAGCGCGTCGGCCTGCCGGTCGTGGTGGAGAACGACGCCAACGCCGCCGCCTGGGGCGAGTACCGCTTCGGCGCCGGCCAGGGCCATGACGACGTCGTGTGCATCACCCTCGGCACCGGCCTCGGCGGCGGCATCATCATCGGCGGGCGGCTGCACCGCGGGCGCTTCGGCGTGGCGGGCGAGTTCGGCCACATCCGGGTGGTGCCGGACGGCCTGCTGTGCGGCTGCGGCAGCCAGGGCTGCTGGGAGCAGTACGCCTCCGGCCGGGCTCTCGTTCGGTACGCCCGGCAGCGCGCCGCGGCCACCCCGGAGAACGCGGAGATCCTGCTCGGCCTCGGCGACGGCACCCCGGAGACCATCGAGGGCAGGCACATCAGCGAGGCCGCCCGGGCGGGCGACCCGGTCGCGGTCGACTCCTTCCGCGAGCTGGCCCGCTGGGCGGGCGCGGGCCTGGCCGACCTGGCCTCGCTCTTCGACCCGTCCGCGTTCATCGTCGGCGGCGGCGTCTCGGACGAGGGCGACCTCGTGCTCGACCCGATCCGCAAGTCCTTCCGGCGCTGGCTGGTCGGCAACCAGTGGCGACCGCACGCCCAGGTGCTCGCGGCCCAGCTGGGCGGCGAGGCGGGCCTGGTGGGCGCGGCGGACCTGGCCCGCCAGGGCTGAGCGGCCCAGCGGGTTCTGACACGTTCTGACGGATTCGGAGACGGTGACGCGGTGACAGCACTGGACGACCTGCCGGAGTCGGCGACGGGGGCGGACGGCTCGGCGGTCGTCCGGGTGCTCAGCTACAACGTTCGCTCCCTGCGCGACGACCACGACGCGCTGGTCCGGGTGATCCGGGCCTGCGCGCCGGACGTGGTCTGTGTGCAGGAGGCGCCGCGGTTCTTCCGCTGGCGCAAGAAGGCCGCCCGGCTGGCCCGGGAGAGCGGCCTGGTCACCGTCACCGGCGGCGCGACGGCGTCGGGGCCGATGATCCTGGCGTCGTTGCGGGCGCGGGTGCTGCGCACCGAGGACGTGCTGCTGCCGCGCACCCCCGGGCTGCACCAACGCGGCTTCGCGACCGCCGTGCTGGGCTTCGGCGCCGCCCGGCTCAACGTCGTCAGCTGCCACCTGAGCGTCAACGCGGCCGAGCGCTACGAGCAGGCCGGCCTGCTGCTCGAGCGCGTCGCCGCGTCGGACGACCCGGCGGCCACCGTGGTGGGCGGCGACTTCAACGCCCGCCCCGGCAGCCCCGCGTTCGACCGGATCGCGGCTCAGCTGAGGGACGCGTGGGCGGTACGGGGCTGGGGCGGGGAGTACACCTCGCGCCCCGGCGACCCGGCCCAGCGGATCGACGCGGTGTTCGTGGGCAAGGGGGTCGAGGTGCTGGGATGCGGGGTGCCCCGCGGGCTGCCCGGCGTCACGGAGTCCGACCTGCGGGCGGCCACCGACCACCTGCCCGTGCTCGCTGCCCTACGGCTCGCGCCGCCCGCGTAGGGCCGCGGCCCGGCTCACCCGGGAGACGGCGGCCTCAGACGACCGCCCCGCCGTGCGGGTCGTCGTCCTCCTCGTCGCGGTCGCGCATGCGGGCCACCAGGGTGCCGAAGCCGCCCAGGAAGCCGCCGACGCCGACGACCATCGCCCACCACGGCACCGGCTGCTGGAGCAGCACGTACAGCACCAGCAGCACCGGGCCGCCCACGACCGCCAGCCACGCGAACTTCGTCGTGACGTCCGCCTGCGGCAGCGGCGGCGGCTCCGGGGGCACGAAGTGGCCCTCGTCCTCGTCGTCCGCCTCGTAGTCCCGGGGGCCCGGTGCGGGCGCCCGCACGACGAACGCGCGCGGGATGACCGGGATGCCGTCGTTCAGCGGCGACCTGTCCTGGCCGGAGTCCTCCTCGTCCGGGACGTTCTCCGCCTCGGGCCACGACGCCTGCCCGTCCTCAGGACCGTCCTCGTACGCCGCGACGATCCGGGCCCACGCAGCCTCCTCGTCGAGCCCGTCGCCGCCCGTGCCGTCCTGCGGCGGTGTCCCGTCACGCTCCGCCACTGGCCACCTCGTCCTTGCCGGGCGCCTGGGAGGCCTCCGGCGCCAGCCGCCTGACGAACGCCAGGCTGCTCGCGAAGATCTCCTCCGCGTCGTGGTCCAGCGTGGCCACGTGGTAGCTGCGCTCCAGCACCCGCCGGGTCAGGTCGGCCGAGGAGACGCGGTCGGCGACCAGCTCCGCGTTGGAGGGGTGCACGACGTGGTCGGTGCGGCTGTTGATCAGCAGCAGCGGCTGGGTGACCCGGGGCAGTTCGGCCTGCACCGTCTTCCACAGCTTGGTCATCGAGTGCACGGCGTGCAGCGGGGTGCGCTCGTAGCCCAGCTCCTCGGTGCCGCCCATGGCGATGTCGCTGGCGATGCCCTTGACCGAGGGCACGAAGTGCCGGACCAGGCCGACCGCCCTCAGTTGCGCGCTGTCCGCCTTGACCGAGGGGTTGATCAGCACGATGCCGCTGATCGCGTCGCCGTGCTGGGCGGCCAGGTGCAGGGTGAGCGCGCCGCCCATGGACAGCCCGAAGACGAAGACCCGCGCACACCGCTCGCGCAGCGCCCGCAGTTCGCGGTCGACTTCCGCGTACCAGTCCTGCCAGCCGGTGACCTGCATGTCCTGCCACCGGGTGCCGTGTCCGGGCAGCAGCGGCACGGAGACGGTCAGGCCGTGCTCCGCCAGGTACTGTCCCCAGGGGCGCATGGACTGCGGGGAGCCGGTGAATCCGTGGCACAGCAGTACGCCGGTCTCGCCGCCGTCGTGGCGGTACGGCTCGGCTCCGGGCAGCAGCGGCACCGTGGTCTCCTAAAGGTGAGGTGCGGTGTGGTGTCACATGGGGCCGGGGCATGAAGCGTCGTCGCCCGATGTCGCCCGACAGGTACTTCCCCAACAGGTACTTCACAGTACGCGGAGGACCGGGCACCCGGTAGATCCGGCGGGCGGGCACCAGGAGGGGAGGGCGGGGCGTTGGCGGGATAAGGTCTTGCCGTCGCCTACAGGAGGTCCTGGGTTGTTCTACGGCATGATGAAGCTGTCGGTCGGCGGGGGGCTCCGGCTCGCCTTCCGGCCCTGGGTGGAGGGGCTGGAGAACATCCCCAAGGAGGGCCCGGCGATCCTGGCGAGCAACCACCTGTCCTTCTCGGACTCCTTCTTCCTGCCCGCCATGCTCGACCGCAAGGTGACCTTCATCGCCAAGGCCGAATATTTCACCTCCCCCGGAGTCAAGGGGAAGCTGACGGCGGCCTTCTTCAAGGGTGTCGGGCAGCTGCCGGTGGACCGCTCCGGCGCGCGCGGCGCGGGCGAGGCGGCGATCAGGAGCGGCCTGGAGGTGCTGGAGCGCGGCGAGCTGTTCGGCATCTACCCGGAGGGCACCCGCTCCCCGGACGGGCGGCTGTACCGGGGCAAGCCCGGCGGTCTGGCCCGGGTGGCGCTGGCCTCCGGCGCGCCGGTGATCCCGGTCGCCATGATCGACACCGAGAAGATCCAGCCCCCGGGCAAGATCGTGCCCAAGCTGATGCGCCCGGGCATCCGCATCGGCAAGCCGCTGGACTTCAGCCGCTACCACGGCATGGAGAACGACCGCTTCATCCTGCGCTCGGTGACCGACGAGGTCATGTACGAGATCATGAAGCTCTCCGGCCAGGAGTACGTGGACATCTACGCGACGGCCGCGAAAAGGCAGATCGCGGAGGCGAAGAAGAAGGCCGAGGCCGCCGAGGACCCGGCGGGCGGCCCCGGCAGCGAGTGAACGCCGCCGTCGGGAAGGGCGGCATCTCCCGGATATCCGTGGAGCGGCCGCTGTGGCGCGCCCTCACCGCGTTCCGCGTGCTCGCGCTGTGCTACGCCGTCGCCCGCTACTGCCACACGTGCGGGAAGTACGCGCATCCGCTCGGCGGCTGGCTCTATCTGGGCACCCTCGCCCTGTGGACACTGGCGACGCTGCGCAGGACCGGTTCCGCCCTGCGCTGCACCAAGGGCTTCCTGCTGGCGGAGCTGGCGGTCGCGCTGACCGGCATCCTGCTCACCGACGCCTTCGACACCCACGCCCGGGTCGTCGCGGGCGACAACACGCTGCCGTCGATCTGGACCGCGGGCGCCGTGCTGGCCTTCGCCATCAAGGGCGGCTGGCGCTGGGCGGCCGGCGCGTCGGCGGTGGTCGGCGTGTCCAACGTGGTGGAGCGCGGCGCGCTCACCGGCGGCAACGTGCACAGCATCGTGCTGCTGTTCTTCGTCAGTACCGGCATCGGCTACGTGGTCGAGGTGGCCCGGGGCAGCGAGGCCGCGCTCGCCCGGGCGCTGCGGGTGGACGCGGCCACCAGGGAACGCGAGCGGCTGGCCCGCGACATCCACGACAGCGTGCTCCAGGTGCTGGCGATGGTGCAGCGCAGGGGCGGCGAGATCGGTGGCGAGGCGGCCGAGTTGGGCAGGCTCGCGGGCGAACAGGAGGCGGCGCTGCGGGCGTTGGTGCTGGGTGCCGGAGCGCCGGGCCCGCCGGTCGCCGCGACGGACGCCGGGCTCGTCGGCGGCGCGGCGGACACCCCCGCCGGTGACCTGCTCCCGGACACCGGGCTCCAAGGGCCCTGCGATCTGCGGGAGTTGATCGGCCGCCACGCCGGGCCGGCGGTCACCGTGGCCGCGCCCGCCGACCCGGTGCCCCTGGAGCCGCGTACCGCCGCCGAGGTCGCCGCGGCGGTCGGTGCAGCGCTGGACAACGTCACCCGGCACGCCGGGCCCGGCGCCCGCGCCTGGATCCTCGTCGAGGACGAGCCGGACGCGGTGCTGGTGAGCGTGCGCGACGACGGCCCCGGCATTCCCCCGGGACGTCTCGCGGACGCCGCGGCCGAGGGCAGGCTCGGCGTCGCGCAGTCCATCCGCGGCCGCCTGCGCGACCTCGGCGGCGCCGCCGAGGTGGTCTCCGTACCCGGACAGGGCACGGAGGTCGAACTGCGGGTGCCGCGCCGCCCCGGTTCCCGCGACGCCGTACGCCGTCACGACCGGAGGGGACGTACGCCATGACCGAGCCGCGCACTGCCGGGTCCGTCAGGGTCATGGTGGTGGACGACCACCCGATGTGGCGCGACGCGGTCGCCCGGGACCTGGCCGAGGCCGGGTACGACGTGGTGGCGACCGCGGGGGACGGCCCAGAGGCGGTACGCAGGGCCGGCGCCGTGCGGCCCGGGGTGCTGGTGCTCGACCTCAACCTCCCCGGGCTGCCCGGCGCCGAGGTCTGCCGTCGACTGGTCGCCGCCGAGCCGTCGTTGCGGGTGCTGGTGCTGTCCGCGAGCGGGGAGCACGAGGACGTGCTGGAGGCGGTCAAGTCCGGCGCCACCGGCTACCTGCTGAAGTCGGCGGCGCGCGAGGAACTGGTCGAGGCGGTGCGGCGCACGGCGGCGGGGGACGCGGTGTTCACCCCGGGCCTCGCGGGGCTGGTGCTGGGGGAGTACCGGCGGCTGGCCGCCGGGCCCGGCGCCGCGGAGACGTCCGGCGTACGGGACGTGCCCCGGCTGACCGAGCGCGAGACGCAGGTGCTGCGCCTGGTGGCCAAGGGACTCAGCTACCGGCAGATCGCCGAGCGGCTGGTCATCTCGCACCGCACCGTGCAGAACCACGTCCAGAACACCCTGGGCAAGCTCCAGTTGCACAACCGCGTCGAACTCGTCCGCTACGCGATCGAACGCGGCCTGGACGGCGACTGACGCCGCTCACCCCGCCGTCCCGGCACGCCGGCCCCCGTCGGGACCTCTATCGGGTGATCATCGCCGCGCCCTTCCCCGTGGTTGACCGGAATCCGCGTTCCGGGCGATCCCGTGTGACCTGGATCACGGCTAGCGTGGGCCGTGTCGGCTGCCGGTGACACAGGCAGATCACGGGCGACCACAGCGGAAGGGAAGAGCCATGCGCGTAGGAGTACTGACCGGCGGCGGTGACTGCCCCGGGCTCAACGCGGTCATCCGGGCCATAGTGCGTAAGGGCACCCAGGAGTACGGCAACGAGTTCATCGGCTTCCGGGACGGCTGGCGCGGCCCGCTGGAAGGCGCCGTCCGCCCCCTCGACATCCCGTCCGTGCGCGGCATCCTCCCGCGTGGCGGCACCATCCTCGGCTCGTCGCGCACCAACCCGTTCAAGGTCGACGACGGCGTGCGGCGGGTGAAGGAGACGCTCACCGAGTACGAGGTGGACGCGCTGGTCGCGATCGGCGGCGAGGACACCCTCGGGGTCGCCGCCAAGCTCTACGCCGAGCACGACCTGCGGTGCGTCGGCGTGCCCAAGACCATCGACAACGACCTCAACGCCACCGACTACACCTTCGGCTTCGACACCGCCGTCAACATCGCCACCGAGGCCATCGACCGGCTGCACACCACCGCCGAGTCGCACATGCGGGTCCTGGTCGTCGAGGTGATGGGCCGCCACGCGGGCTGGATCGCGCTGCACGCCGGACTCGCGGGCGGCGCCAACGTCATCCTCATCCCCGAGCAGCGCTTCGACGTCGACCAGGTCTGCGAATGGGTGCGCACCCGCTTCCGGACGCACTACGCGCCCATCGTGGTCGTCGCCGAGGGCGCGATGCCCAAGGAGGGCGAACTCATCGTCAAGGAGGACGAGTTGGACGCCTTCGGCCACGTCCGGCTGTCCGGCGTCGGCGACTGGCTGGCCAAGGAGATCCAGAAGCGCACCGGCAAGGAGGCCCGCACCTCCGTGCTCGGTCACATCCAGCGCGGCGGCACGCCCTCCGCCTTCGACCGCTGGCTGGCCACCCGCTTCGGCCTGCACGCCATCGAGGCCGTCAACGAGGGCGACTTCGGCCAGATGGTGGCGCTGCGCGGTACGGACATCGTGCGCGTCCCGCTCAGCGAGGCGACGGCGAAGCTCAAGACGGTCGACCCGAAGCTGTACGCGGAGGCGTCGGTCTTCTTCGGCTGAGGCCCCGTCGTCCTCGGCTGAGACCCGCGGTCGGCATCCCCGCTGTGGGTTCCCTGTGGCGGTCCCGTGGACGCGCGAGCGGCCCGGGCCGCACAGGGCCGGCACTCGGAGTGACGTGATTCATGCGAAGTTGACGTGCGTGATGGGGGGACTTAGCTTAGGCACGCCTAAGAACGCTTGGGTCTGTCTTTTGAGTGCTGAGGAATGCCAATGTGGGCCGACGGAGTACCCAACCTGCTCATCGGTCTTCGTGAAGGGCTCGAAGCGGGCCTGATCGTCACGATCCTGCTCGCGGCCCTCCGCAAGAGCGGGGCCGCCGCCGCCGACACCGCCGGCACGGACGGTGAGCGCCGCGCCCCCTCCTCCGCCCCCATCTGGCTCGGCGTCATCGGCGCCGTCGCGCTGGCCGGCAGCTTCGCCGCCGTACTGACCTTCTCCACCAGCGTGCTGTCCTCCACCGGCCAGGAGGCCGTGGGCGGCGTCCTCAGCGTCCTGGCGGTCGGCCTGGTCACCGCGATGGTGTTCTGGATGCGCCGCACCGCCCGCACCCTCTCCGGCGAACTGCGCGGCAAGGTCGAGCACGCGCTGAAGTTCGGCTCCGGCGCGCTGGCCGTCACCGCGTTCCTCGCGGTCGGCCGGGAGGGCCTGGAGACCACCCTGTTCCTGTGGACCGCGGCGCGCACCGCGGGCGACACGGTCGCACCGCTGGTCGGCGCCGGCGTCGGCATCCTGGCCGCGGCCGTCCTGTGCCGCCTGCTCTACCAGCGCGCCATCCGCATCAACCTCGGCACCTTCTTCTCCCGCACCGCGCTCGCGCTGATCGTCATCGCCGCCGGCGTCCTCGCCTACGGCCTCGGCGACGTGCAGGACGCGGGCCTGCTGCCCGGCCAGAGCTGGATCGCCTTCGACCTGTCCTCGCACATCGACGCCAACTCCTGGTGGGTCACGCTGATCAGCGGCGTGACCGAGCTGTCGGTCAAGATGACGGTGCTCCAGGTCGCCGCCTGGCTGGCCTACCTGCTGGTGGTCATCCCCGCCTTCGTCCGCGCCGACCGCCCGGCGGTGCCGCGGGCCGAGGACGCGGACGGCCGGACCTCCGGCGCCCCGGCCTGGGTGCGGCGGCTGCGCTCCGGCGTCGGCGGCGCGCTCGACCAGCGCCCCTGGACGGTCGGTTCGGCCCTAGTGCTGGTCCCGGTGGTGGCCGCGACCGTCGCCATCACGCTGCTGCCCGGCTCCAAGGGCTCCGACGAGACCGACGTGACCGTCACCGGCAAGGACTGCGCGCCGGAGTTCAAGTCCGCGCACACCGGCAAGCAGACCTTCTCGGTCGAGAACAGGACCGGCAAGGCCGGCGAGATCAACCTCGACAACGCGGCCGGCGCGATCGTCGCCGAGATCGAGACCCTCGGCCCCGGCACCACCGCCGAGATGGCCGCGACCCTCGGCCCGGGCACGTACACCTTCACGTGCATGATGGGCTCCACCGGCGTCACGCGGTCGGCGACCGTGCAGGCCTCAGGGCACAGCGACGCCACCACGGTCGCCGCCGTCAAGCCGGTCACCGTCAAGGACCTGACCAGGCCCAACGACCAGTACCAGGCGTACGCGGCAGGCGTGCTGAAGACCCTCGCCTCCGACGTCGCCAAGGTCAGGGCCGACCTCGGCAGGAACGACGTCGGGGCCGCGAAGACCGACTGGCTCGCCGCCCAGCTCGACTGGGAGCGGGTCGGCGCCTCGTACAACAGCTTCGGCGACGACGGCCTCGCGGTGGACGGCCTGCCGGACGGCCTCCAGGACGGCGTGAACGACCCGGGCTTCACCGGTCTGCACCGCCTGGAGTACGGCCTCTACCACGGCCAGAGCGCCAAGGACCTGGTGCCGGTGACCGACACGCTCACCGCGGACATCGTCAAGATCCAGAAGAACCTGACCTCCGACGATCTCGCGGGCGACCCGACCAACCTGCCGATCCGGGCGCACGAGATCCTGGAGGACGCGCTGCGCGACCACCTGTCGGGCATCGACGACCAGGGCTCCGGCATGGCGTACGCGCAGACCGCCGCCGACGTGGACGTGACCCGGACCGTGCTGGGCGAGCTGGCCCCGCTGATCGACGCCCGCTCGCCCAAGCTGATGGGCACCGTCACCGCCCAGCTCGACACGCTGGACAAGGCGCTCCAGGCCACCCGCGACGGCAACACCTGGCAGTCGCCCGACAACGCGCCGCAGGCCCGGCGCGAGCAGGTCAACGCCGCCGTCAGCGCGGCCCTTGAGACCCTCTCGTCGGTGCCGGACCTGCTGGAAGTCCCGCCGAGCCACTGACGGCCCGCCCCGCCCCCGTACCCGAACGTGCCGAGCACGAACACCGAGCACAGACCAGGAATGAGCCAGAACCGATGAGCGTAAGTCGCCGCAGTTTCCTGAAGGGTGGCACCGCCGGCGCTGCCGGAACGGCTCTCGCCGGCGGCCTGATCGCCGGCGGGGCGCACGCCGACGCCCGCAACGGCGACGGCTCGGGCGACGCGGGCAAGCCCGCCTCCTACCCGTTCCACGGCGCCCACCAGTCCGGCATCCTCACCCCGGGCCCGGCCCAGAAGCAGGCGTTCGCCTGCCACGTCGCGATGGACGTGACCGCCGCGGACAAGGCCCAGCTGGTCGAGCTGATGAAGACGATCACCGACCGGGCGCGCTTCCTTACCGCCGGCGGCACGCCGCCGGACCTCGGCGTCAGCCAGCCGCCGTCGGACAGCGACGTGCTGGGCCCGGTCGTGCCCGCCGACGGGCTGACGGTGACGCTGGGCCTGGGCGCCAGCCTCTTCGACGACCGCTTCGGCCTCGGCGCGCACAAGCCGGCCAAGCTCACGCCGATGACGGTCTTCAAGAACGACTCGCCGGAAGCGGCCTGGATGCACGGCGACCTGATGGTGCAGCTGTGCGCCCACAACCCGGACACCGTCCACCACGCGCTGCGCGACATCGCCAAGCACACCCGCGGCGCGATGCAGATGCGCTGGCGGATGGACGGCTTCGCCGCGCCGCCCCGCCCGTCCGGCACCGGCCGCAACCTGCTGGGCTTCAAGGACGGCACCGCCAACCCGACCGGCCCGACCGCGCAGGACCTGGTGTGGGTGGAGGACTCCGCCGAGCCGTCGTGGACCCGGGGCGGCACGTACCAGGTGGTGCGGCTGATCCGGATGCTGGTCGAGTTCTGGGACCGGGTGTCGATCAACGAGCAGGAGGGCATGTTCGGCCGCCGCCGGGACAGCGGCGCACCGCTGGACGGCAACAACGAGTTCGACACGCCGGACTACAAGGCCGATCCGCACGGCAACGTGATCCCGCTGGACTCCCACATCCGGCTGGCCAACCCGCGCACCCACGCCACCGACAACCAGCGGCTGGTGCGGCGTTCGTACAACTACGACACCGGGATCGACGCCAACGGCAACATGGAGGTCGGACACACCTTCGTCTGCTTCCAGCAGGACATCCAGCGGCAGTTCGAGACCGTGCAGAAGCGGCTGGTGGACGAACCGCTCGTCGACTACGTGCAGCCGTTCGGCGGCGGGTACTTCTTCGTGCCGCCGGGCGTGAAGGACAGCTCGGACTACTTCGCGAGCGGGCTGATGAAGGCGTGACGGACGCCTGATCCGGAGGTGTCGGGTAAGGGGCGGTCACCATGGCGACCGCCCCTTACCGCGCCTTACCGCGCCGCGTTCACGGGCTGACGGTGACGGCCGCCAGCAGTTCCGTCACGATGCGGGTGCCGCGCAGCGTCAGCACGGACTCCGGGTGGAACTGCACGCCCGCGAAGCCCGGCCCGCGCAGCGCGTGGACGTCGCCGGTGACCGGGTCGCGGCTCAACTCGACGCCGTGCATGCCCAGTTCGTCAGCCGTACGCTCGTCGCAGCGGGCGGTGAAGGTGTTGTAGAAGCCGACCGTCTCGACGGTGCCGAAGAGATCGACGCGTTCCTGCGCGCCCTGGAACGGCACGTCCTTGCGCACGATGTCCAGCCCCATCTCGGCGGCCAGCAGCTCGTGCCCGAGGCACACCCCGAGCAGTCCGCCGCGGTCGCCGCCGCCGTGCCCGGCGATCAGTTCGGCGGCGAGCGGGCGCAGGGCGCGCATCCTCGGGTCGGCGCCGTCGCGCAAGTCGCCCGGGCCGGGACCCAGCACCACGGGCCCGCGGTGGGCGAGCACCGCCTCGCGCAGCCCCGGCGCGTCGTAGCGGCGCACGGTCACCTCCAGGCCGCAGGAGCGCAGGACGTGGGCGAGCATGGCGGTGAAGGTGTCCTCGGCGTCGACGACGAACGCGTGGCCGGCCAACGGCGCGTGTACTCCGAGTGAGGCCTCCCCGCCGAGTGGCGCGTGTCCGCCGAGGGGCGCGTGCTCGCGGTCGCGCATGCGCAGCCAGAACGGCGCGAGGTTCGCGCGGCGGGCGTCCAGCGCGGCCCGCACCCGGAAGTCGTCGGCGAGCCGGGGGCGTCGAGAGGCGTCCCGGTGCGGGACCGCCGGGGGCCGCACCCCCAGCGCCGCCAGCACGCCGGCCGCCTTGGCGTGCGTCTCGGCGACCTCGCCACGCGGGTCGGAGTGGCGTACCAGCGTCGCGCCGACCGCGACCCGCAGGGCGCCGTGGCGGTCGATGTCGGCGGTGCGGATCAGGATGGGGGAGTCCAGGGTGCGGGCGCCTCCGCCGTCGCGTCCGATGAGGGCGAGGGCGCCCGCGTAGTAGCCGCGGCCGTCCCGCTCGTGGCGTTCGATGACGCGGCAGGCGTTCTGCACGGGGGAGCCGGTGACGGTCGCCGCGAACATCGTCTCGCGCAGCACGTCGCGCACGTCCATCGAACTGCGGCCGCGCAGTTCGTACTCGGTGTGCGCGAGGTGGGCCATCTCCTTCAGGCGCGGGCCGACGACCTGGCCGCCGAGGTCGCCGACCGTGCACATCATCTTCAGTTCCTCGTCGACCACCATGGTCAGCTCCTCGACCTCCTTGGGGTCGTGGAGGAAGTCCAGCAGCCCTTGCGCGGTCGGCCCGGACGCCGGGTAGCGGTAGGTGCCGCTGATCGGGTTCATCACGACCGTGCCGCCCGCCATCCGCACGTGCACCTCGGGGCTCGCGCCGACGAGGGTGCGGTCGCCGGTGTGCACGACGAACGTCCAGTACGCGCCGCGTTCGCCGTCCAGCAGCCGCCGGAAGAGGGCGAGGGCGTCGCGCGCGGCGAAGCCCGGGACGTCACCGCGGAAGGTGCGGCGGACCACGAAGTTGGCGCCTTCGCCGCGCCCGATCTCGTCGCGCACGACACGTTCGACGACTTGCGCGTACGTGTCGTCGTCGAGGTCGAACGCGCCGCCCTCGACGCGCACCGGGTGCGCGGGCAGCGCGTCGAGCACGTCGGCGAGCGGCAGTTCGTGCTGTTCGTCCGGCCGCATGACGAGCAGCGGCGTCCCGTCGTCGCGCACGTCGAACCCGCGCTCGCGGATCTGCCGGAACGGCACGAGCGCGAGCGCGTCGGCCCGCCCCGGCACGGCGTCGTCCGGCAGCGGGATGTCGGCGAGCCGCTCGACCGGGCCGACCGGCCCGAGCAGCACTTCGACCCGATCCTCCGGCCGCCCCGGCGTACGGCGCCGCAGCAGGGCGAACGGCGGCGCCCCGGGCTCCAGTAGCCGTCGTACGAGGTCGCAGGCAGGGATGTCGATGGTCGTCATCGTGGGGTTTCCTTCCGGTGAGGAGGACGCCCCGCGCAAACGCCGAGGACCGCCCTCGGGCGGCCTTCGCGAAGTGTGGTTGCGTACGCGCGATCAGTGGGCCGCCGGATGAGCGGTCCACCACCACATGGAGTGCGTCTGCGTCACGTACACGGGCCCCACGATAACGCACGCGCGGCGCCGAGAACGCCCGGAAAGCACCGCGCGGGCGGCGGGCCCCGCGTGAGACCATGATCGCCATGAACGGCTCCGGGGGAAGCACGCCTGCCGGTGAACCCACGCCGGAGTCCACCGCCCGCCGCGCCTTCGCCGTGCGACTCGGCCGCTTCCGGCGCGGTGTCGTGCTGGTCCCCACGGCGGCCGACGGCGACCTGTGGTCCGGACACCGGGGCGGCGTCGGCTGGATCTACGCCTTCACCGACGAGCGCGCCATGGCGTCGTTCGCGGCGCGCCTGGAGCGCACACCGTGGCACGAGCGGTCCACGTACCTGGCCCTCACCGGTGCCCGGCTGCTCGACGCGGTGGTCCCGGCGGCGCCGGAACCGACGGGCGTCGTGGTGGACGTGGCGGGGCCCGCGCCGCTTCTGCTGCCGCCCCTGAGGGGGATCGTGCCGGACGCGGCGGCGATGGACGGATGGACCGTGCGCGGGGACGTACGCGCACAGGGGGAGGAACCACGATGGCGAAGGACCTGGGCGTCAGCCCGGACGACCTCAAGGACGCCGCCGACGGGATCAACGGAGTCATCCACGAACTGCAGTCGGTCGGCGGCGCGGCCGACGGCACCCTCGGGCGCGGCTTCGAGGAGCTGGCCCTGGACGGGCTCCAACTCGGCCACGCGGGCCTGACCGCGTCCCTCGGCGGGTTCTGCGACCGCTGGGAGTGGGGGGTGCGCACGCTGGTGAACGACGGGACCGGGTTCGCCGACCGCCTCAGGCTGTCCGCGGGGACGTACTACGAGATGGACAAGTACGCGAGCGACACCTTCAAGGTGGACGTGAACGCGGCGGCGGGGGACCCCTACCTGACGCACGACCAGGTCGGGAACTCCTCCTGGCACACCGTCCTGTCCCGCAACACGGTCACCGACCTCCAGCACCCCGACTACAGCGCCGCCTCGGTCGAGCAGGCCCAGCAGCACGACCGGAAGACCCTGGACGCCGCCGCGCAGGACATGGCACGCAACTCGCCCGCAGGGCGCCTCGCCGGGCTGGCCGCCGGTGACGGCCGACTCGGCGGCGCGGTCGAGGGCCTGACGCCTCCGCCCGGGCGGCCGGGCGGTACTCCGGCCCAGGACGGTGACCAGTGACCGGGTGGGGCTGGGTCGGGCATGAGGCCGACAAGGCCGGAGACGCGCTGGGGCGGGACTGGTCGAGCCTGAAGAAGACCGTCGGCACCGGCGTGGACGAGGCCGCCCACGACCTCGGCGGATACCTGGACCACGTGGGACTGCACGACGCGGCGCAGTGGGTGGAGGACAAGGGGGACGGCCTCGCCTCAAGCATGGGCGCGTCGGTCGCCGAGTGCGAACTGGGCGGCAGCGACGATCCCACGAAGCTGATCCACGGCGATCCGGCGGCGATACGCAAGGTGGCGGGACACCTCGGGACGTTCCGTTCGGCCTTCGAGACCGCCCACAAAGGCATGGCGGGACTCAGTCCGCAGGACTGGACGGGACAGGGCGCCGACGCCTTCCGGGAGAAGTTCGCCGCCCACCCCAAGCAGTGGCTGAACGCGGCCGACGCCTGCTCCGGCGCCGGCGAGGCCCTGGACCGCTACGCGGACACGGTGGAGTGGGCCCAGCAGCAGGCGCAGCGGGCGATCGAGCACTACGAGGCGGGGCGCCGCGACAACCAGGCGGCGGTGGACGACTACAACGAGCGGGTACGCCGCTACAACGACGCCGCCGACGCCTACAACGCGACGCTGCGCGACGGCCGCGACCCCGGGCCCCCACCCGTCAAGCCGTCACAGCCCGGCCGGCCCGGCGACGAGGCGATCAGCCTGGCGAAGGAGACCCTGGCCGCCGCCCGTGGGCAGCGCGACGAAGCGGCCCGAGAGGCCCGGAAGGCCGTGGACGCGGGCACCCGACTCGCGCCGAGGACACCGGCGTTCACCGAACGTCTCCGGCTCGACGCGATCGACCTGGCCAGCCCGGTCCACGCGGAACACGTGCTCGGCGGCGCGGCCCTGAGCGCCGGGGACATGATGGACTTCCTGCGCGGCCTGTCACCCACGGACCCCTACAACCTCACGCACCCCGCCGAGTACCAGCAGCACACGACCGACACGCTGGCCGGGCTCATGCTGGCCGCCAACCACCCGCAGACGCTGGCGAAGGCGCTCGTCGGCACGGGCTGGACGTCCGACCCCGACCAGGCCGGCGGGTACTTCGTCACCAACCTCCTCGGCGCGCTGGCGGGCGACGGAGGGGACGCCCCCGCGATCGCCGCCGACCGGGCCGCCGCCGACGCGGGTGACACGGCCGCCGGCGCCGCGCGCGACCAACTGGCGCAGGACGGGCCCCGGACCTCGGCCCGTCCTCAGGACGCCGTCACGGACTGCGGCGACCCGGTCGACGTGGCGAGCGGCCGGATGTATTTGACGCAGACGGACGTGGCGCTGGACGGCCTGCTCCCGCTGGTCTTCACCCGCAGGACCGACTCCGGCTACCGCGCCGGGCGCTGGTTCGGGCCCTCCTGGTCCAGCACCGCCGACCAGCGGCTGGAGATCGACGACGAGGGCGTGATCCTCGTCGCGCAGGACGGGCTCCTGCTGTCCTACCCGCACCCGGCGGTGGGCGTGCCCACGCTGCCCGCCGAAGGGCCGCGCCTGCCACTGGAGCTGGGCGCCGACGGCGGGTACACGCTCACCGATCCCGACACGGGACGACGGTCGTACTTCACGCCGTACGGCGAGACCGCCGCGCTCCTCACCGAGGTGTCGGACCGCAACGGCCTGCGGATCTGCTTCGACTACACGGAGGACGGCACCCCGACCGGCATCCTTCACGACGGGGGGTACCGGCTGCGGATCACCACGGAAGACGGCCGCATCACCGCGCTCGCGCTCGCCGGCCGCGGCGGCGAGCCGGACACCGAACTGCTGCGGTACGGCTATCGCGACGGCTGCCTGACCGAGGTGGTCAACTCCTGTGGGACGCCGCTGCGTTTCACGTACGACGCGGCGGGCCGCGTCACCTCCTGGACCGACCGCAACGGTCACGGCTACACCTACGAGTACGACGAACGCGGGCGATGCGTCAGGGAGTCGGGCGACGCGGGCCACCTGCGGTACGCCTTCGACCACGGCGAACGGGACGAGGCGACGGGCGAACGCGTCACCTGCGTGACCGACTCCCTCGGCCACACGACGCGTTACGTGATCAACGGCGCGTTGCAGGTGGTCGCCCGTGTCGACCCGTTGGGGGCCGTCGAGCGCTACGCCTGGGACCGCTACGACCGGCTGCTTTCGTACACGGACGCGCTGGGGCGGACGACCGCCCTCGGCTACGACGTGAACGGTCGCCCGACGACGGTCACGCGTCCTGACGGGCGGGTCCGTTCGACCGAGTACACCGCTGAGGGGCTGCCCCGTACGGTGACCACCGAGGACGGATCGGTGTGGCGCCGGGAGTACGACGAGCGCGGCAACGTGGTGGCGACCGTCGACCCGCGCGGGGCGACCACCCGGTACTCCTACGACGCCCGCGGCCGCCTCACCGCCGTGACCGACGCGCTGGGGCACACCACCCGGGTGCGGTGCGACGCCGCCGGCCTCCCCGTCGAGGTCACCGACGCGCTGGGTACCGTCACCGGGTGCGAACGCGACGCCTTCGGCCGCGTCGTGGCGGTCACCGACCCGCTGGGCGCGGTCACCCGTTCGGCGTGGACCGTCGAGGGGCTGCTCGCGGCACGCACCGCACCGGACGGCGCGACGCAGCGCTGGACCTACGACGGCGAGGGCAACTGCCTGACCCACGCCGACGCGATGGGCGCCGTCACGCGCTTCGAGTACACCCACTTCGACCAGCTCGCCGCCCGCATCGACCCGGACGGCGCTCGCCACGAGTTCACGCACGACACGGAACTGCGACTGCGCGCGGTCCGCAACCCGCTGGGTCTGACCTGGACCTACGACTACGACGCGGCCGGCCGGCTGGTCGCCGAGACCGACTTCGACGGCCGGCGCACCGCGTACTCCCACGATCCGGCCGGGCAACTGGTGCGGCGCGTCAACGCGCTGGGGCAGAGCGTCCGTTACGCGTACGACGAGCTGGGCCGGATGACGTCGAAGGACGCCGACGGGCGGCTGACGAGCTTCGAGTACGACGTCGCGGGCGACCTGGTCCGGGCCGTCACTGACGGCGTCACCCTGATCCAGCGCCGTGACCGCCTGGGACGGGTCACCTCCGAGACGTGCGACGGCCGGACCATCACCTTCACCCACGACGCGCTGGGGCGGCGCGTGCGGCGGGTGACCCCTTCGGGGGCGGTGAGCGTCTGGGCCCACGACGCGGCGGGCCGGCGGACACGGCTCACCACGTCGGGCCGAGTGGTCGATTTCGCCTACGACGAGGCCGGCCGTGAAGTGGGGTGGTGTGTCGGTGAGTTACTCGCCTTCGGACAGACCTGGGACGCCGGCGGCCGGCTGACCGGGCAGACCGTGTCGCGTCGTGAGCGAGTGCTGCGCAGCCGGGCCTACACCTACCGCGCGGACGGCAATTTGACGGCCGTCGAGGACAGCGCCGAAGGCCACCGCGCCTTCGACCTCGACGCCGCGGGCCGTGTGACCGCGGTACGGGCCGAGGGCTGGGTGGAGCGGTACGCGTACGACGCCATCGGCGGTCAGACGACCGGGGAGTGGCCGCAGGGGCACCCGTCGAACGAGGCGACGGGCGAGCGGGCCTACCGGGGGACGCTGCTGACGCGGGCGGGCCGCACACGGTACGAGTACGACGCGCAGGGGCGGATGGTCCTGCGGCAGCGCACGCGGCTCTCGCGCAAGCCGGAGACCTGGCGGTACGAGTGGGACGCGGAGGACCGGCTGGTCGCGCTGACCACGCCGGACGGGCAGGTGTGGCGGTACGTCTACGACCCGCTGGGCCGGCGAATCGCGAAGGAGCGGGTGGCCCCGGACGGGGTCGCGGTCCTGGAGCGGACCGCGTTCACCTGGGACGGCGCCACGCTCGCGGAGGAGACGACCGAGGGCGGCGCCCTGCCCAGGCCGGTCAGCCTGACCTGGGACCACGACGGCCTGCGCCCGCTGACGCAGACGGAACGCGCGGGTTTGCCCCAGGAGGAAACCGACTCCCGTTTCTTCGCCATCGTCAGCGATCTGGTGGGCACGCCGACGGAACTCCTCAGCGAGGACGGGGAGTCGGCGTGGCGCACGCGCGCGACCCTGTGGGGCACGACGGCGTGGGCCTCCGGCAACACCGCGTACACGCCGCTGCGCTTCCCCGGCCAGTACTACGACCCGGAATCCGGCCTCCACTACAACGTCTTCCGCTACTACGACCCCGAAACAGCCCGCTACACCACCCAGGACCCCTTGGGCCTCGCCCCAGCCCCGAACCCGGCCACGTATGTCCCGAACCCGCATGCGTGGGTGGATCCGCTAGGGCTCGCGCCTTGTCCCGAGGTGGATCCCCGAAAGCTGGACTACCTTTTCAATAAGGACATAAAGCCGGATCCTCATAATTCGCCACGTGCTCTGCAGAACAAAATGCAGCTGAGGCGTATAGGGATCAATGACACCCCCGCGTCGCGCCAGTACGTTTCCGAGCAGCTCCAGGCAGCGGTAGGAAACGGTTGGGCCAGTACGTTCACCAACGAGTGGGGTACATATGGGGTGACCAAGTCTGTGCTGTATGGTCCGATCGGGGGCCTTTCCGTGGAAAGTACGTGGCAGATAATGCCGGAGAGGGGCGCTCGCCTTTCTACGGTAATCTTCCGTGGCGGCTGATGTTGTCAGTGCAGTGATCAGATTCTATGTCCTGGAGGGCTGATGATTTATCGACAATTCTGTGTACCGGCCGATGAAGAAATTCTTGCCGAAGTCGGCGAGTTGCCGAAGGCGTTGGAAGGAGAGGATGATGCGCGGATTCTGCGAGTAGAAAGCACTGGTGGGGAGTCTCTGGGAATCTCCTACAGTGCCGTTGGGCGATCGATCCGGGTGTGGTGGACGCGCGAGGGGCGAGAGCTTGTCGACTTGTATCGGGAGGGCGCCGTCCGTATGGACGTAAGTTCTGAAGGAAAGCGAACCCGGATCGTTGTGGAGTCGGATTACGGAGAGTGTAAAGGTAGCCTTGAAATTCAGATCTACCCGGAGATCTCTGTCGTGGAGAAAGTTATTTTCTCTTGAGTCTTCCATGTCGGATTGCATGGGCTTCGACGCACAGAAAAACACGCATCGGTGTTGAGAGATAGACCACGCGGGAGCGGTTCCGCGGTGCGGGAGTCGACCCGTCCGACGCCCTTCGAGCGCTGCCGCTTGGGTGGGAGGGGCGGGGTGCCGACTGCGGACGCGGCGCGGAGGGCCCATCCGTCGGGAGCGCTGGTGAGCTTCCACGACGGCGCCCGTGTTCGACGCGTGTAATAACTAGCAGCGGCTGGGGCGACCGGTCCTGTAGCCGCATCCACCGGTCGGGGATGGTGCCCGATCACAGTCGGGTGGCCAGCCAGACGGCCACGGCTGCGGTGGTGGTGAGTGCGGCGTTGAGGGCTATGCGGCGGTCTTCGATTGTCAAGTGGACGGCTACCGCTCCGATTTGCAGGAGTACGAAGCCTATGGCGGCGGCTGACGCCAGTGTGGGGGCTATGCCGGTCAGGGGTGGCAGGGTCAGGCCTGCCGCGCCGAGTATTTCGACTGCTCCCAGCGTTCTGACGGCAGGCAGGGGCACGCGGTCCACCCAGGCCATCATCGGGCGGAGTTGGTCGCGGGTGCGGGTCACCTTCAGCGTGCCTGCGTAGGCGTAGAAGAGCGCTAGCAGGCTCGCGACGATCCAGTAGGCGATGTTCATGGTTCCCGTTCATGGGCCGCCGTTCCCGGGGCCGGTCGATTGCGGTGATCGTGTGGTGCGGCCGGCTTCAGGCCGGGTCGGTCGCGTAGCGGCTCATCGCTTCGATGTTGGCCTGTGGCGTCATCGGGCGGCCGCCCGCGAGTACGTCCTGGAGGTCCCGGAAGTACTGCACGTACAGGTCGGGGGTGAACGTGCTGAGCATGACGGCGGGTTCGTCGGTCGGGTTGGCGAACGTGTGCGGGGTGCCGGGCGGCACCATCACCAGCGTGCCCGCGGTGGCGTCGTGCTCCTCGTCCCCGACGGTGAAGCGGATCGTGCCGGAGAGGACGTAGAAGCCCTCGTCGTGCTGGGCGTGGCGGTGCTGCGGCGGGCCCTGGGTGTGCGGGGCGAGGACGGATTCGGCGATCGCGAGGCGGTGGCCGGTGTGGCTGCCGTCCTCCAGGACCCGCATGCGCGTGGTGCCCAGGACGATCACCTCGCCCTCGTCGGGGCCCACCACCGATACGGCGGGATGGATCTGCGGCTCGTCGGCCTTCGCTTCTCCGGTCATGTTCACGAGTTCACCGCCGGGTCCCCGGGGCTGTCCAAGACCTGTCCTGCGACGCCGATACCTTGTGGGTATCGTTGCAGCGTGGAGCTACGGACCTTGCGCTACTTCGTGGCGGTCGCCGAGGAACGTCACTTCGGCCGGGCCGCTGCCCGGCTGCACATCAGCCAGCCGCCGCTGAGCCGGGCGATCAAGCGGTTGGAGGCCGATGTCGGGGCCCTGCTCCTCACCCGTTCCCCGGCCGGGGTCACGCTCACGCCGGTGGGCTCGGTGCTGCTCGACGAGGCGCGGGGCCTGCTCGACCATGCCGACCGTGTCCGCGAACGCGTGAGCATGGCGGCTGGCGTCGCGAGCATCACCGTCGGCATCCTGGGCGACGGCACCGACCCGGGCGTGGCCAGGCTGGCCGCAGCCTTCCGCCGACACCACCCCGGCGTCGACATCCGTGTCCGCGACACCGACCTGACCGACCCGACCTGCGGGCTGCGCGCCGGACTGGTCGACGTCGCGCTGACCCGGGCGCCGTTCGACGAGACCGCCCTGACGGTGCGTACGTTGCGGAGCGATCCGGTCGGCGTGGTCCTGCGCGCCGACGACCCGCTGGCCCGCCGCGATGGACTGCGGCTGGCCGAACTGAGCGACCGCCGCTGGTTCCAGTTCCCGCCGGAGACCGACCCCGTCTGGCAGTCGTACTGGAACGGCGGCAGCCCGCGCGAGGGCCCGGTGGTGCGCGCCGTCCAGGAGTGCCTTCAGGCCGTGTTGTGGAACGGCACGGTCGGCCTGGCCCCGCTCGGACACGACCTGCCCGCGGAACTGGCCCTGGTGCCGCTGACCGACATGCCGCCGAGCCGCGTGGTGGCGGTGTGGAACGAGGGCGACACCAACCCGTTGATCCGCTCCTTCATCGAGATCGCGACATCCGCGTACCGCCACTGAGCACCGGCGGCCACGGCTGCCGCGACGCGTGGACCATTGGAAGCGGCGAAGCTTGACAGGGGAGGAAGTCGTGGACGGGATCGTGTCTGTTCGTGTGCTGGAGGCGGACGGCCGCCTGGAGTGGTGGGACGTCTTCTGCGGGACGGACGGGGAGGCGTCCACCGTCGAGGTCGTGAGCCCGAGCCCTGGGCGGCAGCGCTTCCACGGAGAAGGGGCTGATCTGTTCGACGCGCTTCGGGCCCTGCGGCTTGAGCTGGAGGAACGGGGCGCTTTCCTGCTCTGCGCGGGTGCGGCGCGGAACGCGCATCAGTCGGGGGCGCTGGCGAGCTTCCACGACGGCGCCGTGGTCTACCTGTTGGAGGCCGGCTGGAGACCGAAGCGACAGGCGTGGATCTTCGATCCGGCCGAACCGGAGGATGCCGGTACGGTGGCCGAACAGGTTGAGTTCTTCGAGCGGTGGGTGCGAGGCCGTCAGACGCGTGGGCCATTCTCCAATGTGCTGGACTGGCTCTACGATCTGTGGCACAAGGTCAAGTGAGGGAACGGTCGCAGGCGGGCACTGCCGGCTGCGGACGGAGGACGCGACTGCGGCACCGCCGCCCGGCTCCGAGGGTTCGGACCCGAGAGCCCGTTCACGTTGCGGTGGGACGTCGATCACGTGGCGCGGTCCAGCTTGGGAGGGTACTTCGGGCAGCTCGTCGAGCCGCTACGCGAGGAGGCTTCAGGATTCTGTGGGGCGCGAAATCCTGAGTGAACCTCTTTCATCCTGAATAGTTGCAGGCCAGTAGCACGTGGATGGCTTGGACGGTCCGGCTGACGCGGCGGGGTGGAGGAGCGTGCTCTGCGCATGATGCGCCAGGACTTGAGTCGGGCGAAGGCGCGTTCACCGGGGGCTCGGAGTCGAGCGTGGTCGTGGTTGAACTGCTGGTAGTGCTCGGGCTGTTCGCTGTGGTGGTAGTACGGGGTGCGGAACGTGGCGCCGGCGCCCTGGTAGGCGCGGTCTGCCAGCACAAGGATCTGTCGGGTCAGGCAGGCCTGGACGATGCCGTGGGCGCGGGCCGAGGTCAGGTCATGTGTGCGGCCGGGTGTCGCGCGGGAGAACCACAGGGGTGTGCCGTCCGGGCGTGCGATGACCTGCACGTTCATGCCGTGCTTCTTGTGTTTCTGCGAGTAGTACGGCTGATCGGCGCGGACGCGGTCGGTGGGGATCAGTGTGCCGTCAACGATGACGTGGTCGCCCTCACCGAGGCCGGTGAGGGCTTCGTGGAGGCCTGGCGCCCAGGAAGCCAGCACCTCCAAGGCCTCGTCCACGTAGCGCCAGGCGGTGGCCTGCGATATCGCGAACCCGGCGCCGAGCTGGGCGAACGTCTCGTTCTTGCGTAGGTGGACCAGCGTGAGCAGTGCCTGGTCGAAGCAGCCGAGCTTCCGCCAGCGGGTGTTGCGTGCGCGACGGTGCTCGTACAGCAGCCAGGCAACATGCTCGACGAGCTCATGCGGGACGTCGAGCGTGGCAGGATACGGAACCAACAGGGCCCCTTCGGTCGCCGGTGTGCTGAGTGGAATCACCACGCCAACGACGAGGGGCCCTGCCTCGTCACCACGCTCGCTGACCAGCACATTTCACCCGCCAGCACAGGATGAAAGAGGTTCAGTGAGGAATGTGATTCAGAACGGCTGACGGCTGCTTCGTATCGTAAGCGGTGCCGGATGGAGCCCCCGTGGGCCTGGACCTCCTGTGACGGGAACTGAGCATGGCGGAACTGCTGTCGAGCGATGATCTTCCGGAGGGGTTCTCATATCCCCCGGAGTTCGTTCGTGTCGTGGAGTTGGGGCTGACCGCCCTGGAGCCCTGGTGGATCTTCGATGGCGAGCCGCTGCGGCAGAGGTACAGGGGCTTGAAGGACCGTTATCCGCAGCGCTCTCTGGTTCCTTTCGCTCGCCGCGAGGACAACGACGACGTGGCCTGCTGGGACCTGCGGGTGGGGGACGTGGTAATCGTGCACGACTTCGCGGGCTCGGGCTGGGAGCAACGCGGCCGGTTCGCCGACTTCGACTCCTGGCTCCGGCAGGCGGTCGAGGACCTGATCGAGCATGGGGCGTGACCCCGCGGGGGGGGCGACGATGGCGTCCGCGACCTGCGAGTGTGCCGATGCCCCGACACCGCGGGCGGTCGACCGGTTGTCAGGGGCGGAACTGATGACCGACCCGGGCCACGGGCGGAGGAAAATCGCGCCTGGCTGCGCGAGTTCGAAGACGGTCTGGGAGCAGGCCCGCGCTGAGCTTTTATCGGTGCGATCTTCTCCGTGGGGGAGGCATGATGCACACGCTCAAGCCGTCCTCCGGCAACGGTCTCCCAAGGGGTACGCGTGCACTACGAGTCGGGGCATCACCGCAGACGTCCGCGTGTCACCGAGCGGGAGATGGTCGAGGAGTTCGGACGGCCCGTGGCGGACATCGCGACCAGTGATCCCGCTTGGACGCGGACCGTGGAGAGGTCGGAGTCGAACGGCGTGCCCTGGTCGGTGAAGGTGAGCTACAGCGGCTCGCGACAGCTGTACGTCACCGTCGAGACGATTCGCCGCCCGGAGCCGGGGACGCCGTCGGTCTCGGAGGTGAGTCTGGAAGGCGCCGTTGCCGTCTTCGTCGCGACAGCCATGTCCGGCCGGCGTTCGGGTCGGGAGAACGCGCCGGCTCTCATGGAGCGGGTCCAGCAGGACATCACCGGGAAAGCGTCTGCCTCTTCCGAACTGATCGTGGCAGGACGAGAGCTGCCCGCCGAGGAACTGTCCTGCGACAGTTGTACGTCGCGACTGTGCGCGGTGGGGGACCGAGTCGTCATCTGTTCGTGGACGCGGAACGTGCCACAGGCGCCGGTCTTGACCTGGCTGACGAACTGACGCCTTCAGGGCCACGGAAGGGCGTGGCTCCCCGCCATCGCGGCAACCGCTCCGATTCCCGACGTAGGGCGCTGTCAGTGGGGGCCGGCAGGGTGGTGGCGTGACTACCTTGCTGCTTACCGACGTCGAGGCGGCCATTCGCGACGGGTGGGGGTCCGACACCTTTCCCTCCGACGCGGCGACCTCGTTCGATTCCCGCAACCCGGCCCGCGGGCAATGCGGCGTCACCGCTCTCGTTCTGCACGACCTGCTCGGCGGCGACCTTCTGCGCGGCGAGGTCCGCGTCGACGACCAACGCACCGACTACCACTGGTGGAACCGGCTCGGCGCGGGCGTCGAGATCGACCTCACCCGCGAGCAGTTCCGGCCCGAGGAAACCGTCACCCCCGGCGTCGTCGTGCCGCGTCCGCCCGGCCCGCCTCGCCGGCTCAACGCGGAGTACCAACTCCTGCGGGCCCGCGTCCTGCTCCGCCTCTCCGTGCCTTCGTCACGATGACACCTTCACCTCGCCCCGTACCTCGGCCGTCAGGTCTGCCATCTTCCGCAACGGCACCGCTGCCCGGGACCCTGGCGTCGTCTCCAGCACGGTCCCCCACGCGTCCGCGTCCGCCCACGCGCACTCCGGGAACGTGGTCCTCCGCCCGCCCTTGCTGAACGCCACCACCTGGCACGTGAACGTGGTGTCCGCGCCCACCACCGTGAAATCGCTCGGCTTCACCGTGACCGCCGTGCCCGGCGCGTTCGCCGAACCACTCAGCAACTGCGCCCGGTCGCGTGCCGGGTCCTCGTTCACCTCGCCGTACGCGCCGGTCACCTGGAGCACGCCCCCGTCACGCGACGTGTACTCGCCGCTCCGCCACGTGCGTCCGCTCTCTCCGACCGCCTTCGTCAACTGCGCACTGTCGTCCCGCGCCAACGTGTACCGGCCGCCGTCCAGCGCCTTCGGCAACGTGATCTCGTACCGGGGTCGGCTCGCCGACGAGGCCTCGACCGACGGCGACACGTGCCGCGCGCTCGCCGACACCGTGTGCCGTCCGCCCGCCGTCGCCACGGCCGTCGCCCCCGCGACCACCACCGCCCCCACGACCGCGGCCACCACGATCCACGCTCTTCGCCGCTTCGGGGGCGGCGCTACCTCCGGCGGTACGCTTACGCGCCCAACTCGCCCCCGACCACGGCCCCGACGAACGCACGGAACGCCTCCGGCGAGAACGCGAGCGCTGGCCCGGTGGGGTTCTTGGAGTCCCGGACCGCGATGAGGTCGGGGAGTTCGGCTACCTCGACACAGTCCCCGCCGTGATCTGCGCTGTAAGTCGACTTGCGCCACTGGACGGTGCCCAGCGCGGCCACCTCCACGCAGTCCCCGCCATGGTCGCCGCTGTAGCTGGACTTACGCCACGACGCTCCGATCAGCTTCGTGCTGTTCTCCATAGCGCTCCTCCATCACCCGGCCGATCAACTCCGCCGACTTCTCCACGGACAGCGCGGCGGCTTGCAGGTGATCGTAACGGAGCGAACGCATGCGCAACTCCTCCGGATTCGCGGTCATCCTGGGCTCGTAGCTCTCGTCGTAGACGATCTCGGGGTCGTCCTCGAAGCGCAGGATGTTGAACGACCCGTTTACACCTGCGTGCGCTCCCGCCGAGAACGGGAGGATCTGGATGTTGATCCACGGGTTGTCGAGGAAGGACAACAGATGCGTCAGTTGGCCTCGCATCGCCTCCTTACCGCCGATCTCCTGATAGAGGACTGCTTCGCTCATGATCGCCCAGAACAGCGGCGGGTCTTCGCGTTCCAGGATGTGATGGCGTTCCATCCGGGCCGCCACGCGCTCGTCCAGCTTGTCGTGCTCCAGGACGCCCAGCACGGCGCGTGCGTACTCCTCCGTCTGCAACAAGCCGTGGACCAGGTGCAGCTGAAAGCTGTGGATGTGCGTCGCCTTCGCTTCCAGGTCCGCGTACGGCTGAAACCAGGCCGGCAGTTGGCTTCGCATCACCAACCGCCAGATGCGCATCAGCGCGCCCTCCGTGTCGAGCGCGGTGTCCACCCGCACGGTGAAGTCCTTCGTCGCGACCTTGCGTGCCGTCTCGATCTGGCCGATCAGGCTGCCCGTGCAGAAGACGCACGCGCCCAGCTGCTTCAGCGTGAGTCCGGCCGCCTCGCGGAAGCGGCGCAGTTCCGCCCCGTAGTAGTCCAGCGGCGACGCGCTCGGATCGAGTTCGCGGACGTTCGTCATGGCGTGGCCTCCCCAACTCCGTGACGGGTTGTCTCCGTTCCGTAGCCGAGCGTAGCGATGGTCGAGCAACCTCGTCCCGTGAACGAACTCATCCACTCGCCGCGCACCCACTACCGCCTGCACCTCGTCGTGGGCGCCCACTCCGCGCGGCACATCCGGCGCATCGTCCGCGCGCACCTGCGGCTGTGGGGTCTGCGCGAGCTGGCGGACGCCGCCGGGCTGGCGGTGACGGAACTGGTCGCCAACGTGGTGCGGCACGTGCCGGGGCGCCGGTGCACGATCGTGCTGCGCAGGTGCGGGGACGCGTTGCGGATCGAGGTGTCCGACGACTTCGCCGGCCTGCCGCGCGTACGGGACGCGGACGTGCTGGACGAGGGTGGTCGCGGGCTGGCGCTGGTCCAGCTGGTCTCGCGGGCCTGGGGCGTCGAGCAGGACGCGCACGCGCCGGGGAAGACGGTGTGGTGTGAGATCGGGGGAAAGGAGGGGGAGTGCTGACGGCGCGCGCCAGGATGACCCGCGCGCCCCGGCGTGCGTGAGAGCGACCGTCTCATCTGCTGAGCGCCGACCGGGGGCGGCGCGGGGACACCGTAGGCTGGGTTCGTGACCGTGAACGCTGAAACCACTGCCAGGCGTGACACCTGGCGCGACCTTCCCGCGGCGCAGCAGCCCGAGTGGCCCAACCCCGAGGCTCTGCGCGACGTCGTCGCGGAGCTGGAGTCGTATCCGCCGCTCGTGTTCGCCGGTGAGTGCGACCAGCTGCGCGCCCGCATGGGAGCCGTCGCCCGTGGTGAGGCGTTCCTGCTCCAGGGCGGCGACTGCGCCGAGGCGTTCGACGCCGTCTCCGCCGACCAGATCCGCAACAAGCTCAAGACCCTGCTCCAGATGGGCGCGGTCCTGACGTACGCGGCCTCCGTGCCGGTCGTCAAGGTCGGCCGGATCGCCGGGCAGTACTCCAAGCCGCGCTCCAAGCCGACCGAGACGCGCGACGGCGTGACGCTGCCGACGTACCGCGGCGACAGTGTCAACGGCTTCGAGTTCACCCCCGAGGCCCGCACGCCGGACCCGGAGCGGCTGAAGCGGATGTACCACGCGTCCGCCGCGACGCTGAACCTGGTGCGCGCCTTCACCACCGGCGGTTACGCGGACCTGCGGCAGGTGCACGCCTGGAACCAGGACTTCGTGAAGTCGTCCCCGTCCGGCCAGCGCTACGAGGCGCTCGCCCGCGAGATCGACAACGCGCTGAACTTCATGGAGGCGTGCGGCACCGACCCGGCCGAGTTCCGCACCGTCGAGTTCTTCTCGTCGCACGAGGCGCTGATCCTGGACTACGAGTCGGCGCTGACCCGCGTCGACTCGCGCACCGGTCAGCTGTACGACGTCTCCGGCCACATGGTGTGGATCGGCGAGCGCACCCGGCAGCTGGACGGCGCCCACCTGGAGTTCGCCTCCCGCATCCGCAACCCGCTCGGGGTCAAGCTCGGCCCGACCTCGACCGCCGAGGACGCGCTGACCCTGATCGAGCGCCTCGACCCGGAGCGCGAGCCGGGACGGCTGACGTTCATCACCCGCATGGGAGCGGACAAGGTCCGCGACCGGCTCCCCGAGCTGGTCGAGAAGGTCACCGCGTCCGGCGCCCAGGTCGCCTGGGTCTGCGACCCGATGCACGGCAACACCTTCGAGGCGGCCTCCGGCCACAAGACCCGGCGCTTCGACGACGTGCTGGACGAGGTCAAGGGCTTCTTCGAGGT
Source organism: Streptomyces sp. ICBB 8177 (assembly GCF_003144095.1). Lineage (GTDB taxonomy): Bacteria > Actinomycetota > Actinomycetes > Streptomycetales > Streptomycetaceae > Streptantibioticus_D. The sequence continues at coordinate 1,401,489 of NZ_NSKH01000018.1, forward strand.
GCACAAGGGTCTTGGCACCCACCCCGGCGGCATCCACGTCGAGCTGACCGGCGACGACGTGACCGAGTGCGTGGGCGGCGGCGACGAGATCTTCGTCGACGACCTCCACCAGCGCTACGAGACCGCCTGCGACCCGCGGCTCAACCGCAGCCAGTCGCTGGACCTGGCGTTCCTGGTCGCGGAGATGTACCGGGGGCAGTGAGCCCGCCCGCGGCGCGATCGCGCCCGCGGCGGCCGGCACGTACGTGATGGCGGAGGGGTGCGGATCACATCGATCCGCACCCCTTCGGTGTTCCTCTGGTCTGGCGGACTGAGTAAGGTTAGGTTAACCTCATCAGCAGATCGGGCGACTGCCCGACGATCCATGCCCGACCCGGGAGTCCCAGGTGTACGTATGCCACTGCTTCGGCATCACCGAGGCTCAGGTGCACGCGCACAAGGAGGCCGGGGCCTGCACGCCGCGTGAGGTCGCGTCCGCGTGCAAGGCGGGGACGGACTGCGGGTCCTGCGTCCGCCGGATACAGGCGCTGCTCGGGCGCGAGCCCGCCGCCCGGTGCCGGCCGTCCCATGAGGAACTCCAGACCCGGCTGACCCCGGCCGCGAAGCCCGCGCCGCCGGTCACCGAGCCGGCTCCGGTCACCAAGCCCGCGCCGGTCACCAGGCCGGCTCCGGCCGCCAGGCCCGCGCCGGCTGCCGCCGCGGTCGTCGGCAGGGCCGTCGGCACGGTGTCCGCGTCCGTGGCCGCCTGACCGATCCTGTAAGGGCGGCCGCCGGGCTCAGCTCTGCGACGGCTGCTCGATCAGCTGCGCGATGTAGAGCGGCTCACCGAGCTTCTGCACCAGCTCCAGCTGTGTGTCCAGGTAGTCGATGTGCTCCTCCTCGTCGGCGAGGATCGACTCGAAGATGTTGGCCGACGTGATGTCGCCCTTGCTGCGCATGACCTCGATGCCGCGCCGCAGGCGGTCGATCGCCTCGACCTCCACCTGCTTGTCCGCCTCGAACATCTCCGTGACCGTCTGCCCGACGCGCACGTGGAAGAGCCGCTGGTAGTTGGGCAGGCCCTCAAGGAAGATGATCCGGTCGGTGAGGACCTCCGCGTGCCGCATCTCGTCGAAGGACTCGGCCCGGGTGTGCCTCGCCAGTTTCAGCCAGCCGTAGTTCTCCTGGAGCTTCGCGTGCAGGAAGTACTGGTTGATCGCGGTCAGTTCGCCGGTCAGCTGCTCGTTCAGGAACTCGATGATCTCGGGATCGCCCTGCATGACGCGGCCGTCCTTCCTCAGTCCGGGGGCACGTGCGCCTGCTGCGGCGCCACGTCCGCGCATCCTCGCACCGGTGGCCCCGCGTGATCCAGTAAGCACACACTTAACCTGGCTTGTCCGTGATGCCCGCGGGCTGGTGGCAGGGCATGCCGCCCGGTCTGTCACCATGGAGGCATGGGCCAGTCGATACGCCGCGAAGGGGAGCTTCCTCCCGGTCAGCGGCTTCAGCGCGGCTGGCCGGTTCTGCACTACGGCCCCGTGCCGCGGTTCAAGCCGGACCGCTGGGAGTTCCGCGTCTTCGGTGCCACCAAGGACGGTGACAAGCACTGCTGGGACCACGAGGGCTTCTCGTCGCTGCCGTTCTCCATGGTGACCGGGGACTTCCACTGCGTCACCAAGTTCTCGATGCTCGGCGTGGAATGGGGCGGGGTCGCCGCCGCCACGCTGCTCGAACTCGCGCCTCCCGCGCCCGAGGTCACCCACGTCATGGTGTGGGCGGAGTACGGCTTCAGCTCCAACCTGCGCATCGAGGACTTCGCCGACGACAAGTCGATATTCGCCACGCATCGCGGGGGCGAGCCGCTCACCGCGGAACACGGCTTCCCGGTGCGGTTGGTCGTCCCGCACCTGTACGCCTGGAAGGGCCCGAAGTGGGTGCGCGGCGTGGAGTACATGGTCGCCGACCGCCGCGGCTTCTGGGAGGAACGCGGCTACCACAACCTCGGTGACCCATGGCGCGAGCAGCGGTACTCCTACCAGGAGGAGCCGGGCGACGGCCCGGAGCTGTAGCCCTCAGGCCCGTTGAGGCCCACGCGCCGCCGTCCCGCGACGCCTTGCCCCTTCGGGCCTACGCGTCGCCGTCCCGCAGCGCCTTCAGCCGCGCCACGTCCATCGCGTGCTGCTCCTTCGGACCCGGGGTCTCGATGACCAGCGGGACGCCCTCGGTCGCCGGGTGGGTGAACAGGTCGCCGAACGGGCCCGAGCCGATGTGGCCGGCGCCGATGTTCTCGTGGCGGTCCTTGTGCGCGCCCGCGACGTCCTTGGAGTCGTTGGCGTGGATCAGCCGCAGCCGCCCGGGACCGCAGACGTCCACCAGCTCGTCCAGCAGTGCCTTCGTGCCGCCCGGGGCGGCCATGTCGTGGCCGGCGGCGAAGGCGTGGCAGGTGTCCAGGCAGACGCCGAGCCTCGGGTGCCGGTCGAGGGCGTCGAAGTACGGGCCGAGGTCCTCGGCGAGCGCGCAGAGCGAGGCGCCCTGTCCGGCGGTCGGCTCCAGCAGCAGCCAGGGGTCGTCGTCGTGCGTCAGCTCGTCCAGCAGGGGGCGCACCCGCTCGCGTACCTGCGCGAGCGCGACCTCACGGGTGCGGCCGCCGGTCGCCGAACCGGTGTGCACGACCACGCCCAGCGCGCCGATCGCCCGGCCCCGGCGCAACGAGTGCCGCAGCGACTCGACCGACTTGTCGACGGTGGCCTCGGTGTGCGAGCCGAAGTTGATCAGGTAGGGCGCGTGCACGTAGGCCGGAACGCCCTCGGCCGCGCACCCCTCACGGAACGCGGCGTCCTCACGGGGGTTGCCCTGCGGGGTGGCCCATCCGCGCGGATTGGCGACGAAGACCTGCACGGCCTCCGCGCCCATCTCCCGCCCGTACGCCAGCCCGTTGGCGGCCAGCCCACCGGCGACGGGCACGTGCCCACCGATGGGGTTACGGGACGGGGGGCGGGGGATGTCGCTGCTCACGGGTCCAGGATGTCATGGGGCGGAGGTGTCCGGTCCGGGCGGCCCCTGCTGGGTCTCTCCGCCCCCGGCGTACGTCGGGCCTTCGGCGTACTGGGCGACGCCGTTGCCGAGCGACCAGTCGGCGGACGCGTTCTCGGTCAGCGTGACGAAGACGTTGCGGGGCTCGGTGCCCGCGTAGGCGTGGACGAGTTCGGCGATGCGGCGGTACAGGGCCCGCTTGCGCTCGGGAGGCCGTCCGGCGCGCAGCGTGATGGCGACGTAGACGATGCCTTCGTCCCGGCGCACGCCGAGGTAGCCGCCGTACCTCAGCGTGCTGCGCACCCCGTCGTGCCCGGTCAGCACCTGGAACCGGTCGTCGGGCGGTATGCCGATCGTCTCGACCAGAGCCTCGTGCACGGCCCGGCCCAACGCGTCCAGGCGGACGGGGTCGGTTCCCAGGGCGTCGATGCGGACGAAGGGCATGGCGAGTCCTCCCGGGCGAGGGCGATGTGGTGGCGCGACCTCGATCGATACATACTAGTAGGTACAGTCGTGACGGTGGCAAGGCGACAGCCCCGTCCCGGGCAACCGGAACGGGGCCGCTACGAGGTACGGGGCCGCGTCAGCGGGCCCAGAGGGTGATCGTCGTGTTCTTCGGCTGCATCGTGCCGCCTGCGGGGTCCTCGTTGAAGACCTTGCCGGTGAAGAACAGCTGGATCACGCTGACCTTGAAGCCCGCCGCCTGGAGGGTCTTCTTCGCCGTATCGACGTCCTGGCCGGTGACGTCCGGGACCTTGAACAGCTGCTGGCCCTTGGAGATCGTCAGGGTGATCGTGTCGCCCTCGGCCACCTGGCCGTTCGCCGGGGACTGCTGGGCGACCGCGTTCTTCGGCACGTCGTCGGAGAAGACCGGGGCGCCGGTGATCCGCACCTTCAGCCCGAGCCCCTGGAGCTTGCTCTGCGCGTCGCTGACCGACGATCCGACCACGCTGGGCACGGAGACCGCCCTGCCCTTGCTGACCGTGAACGCGATCGCGTCACCGGTGCTGCGCGGGGTGCCGCCGGGCGGGTCCGTCGAGACGACCGAGCCCGCCGGGACCGTGTCGCTGAACGCCTTCGCCACCGTCCCCGGCGTCAGCCCGGCCGCCTTCACGCTCTTGCGCGCCTGGTCCAGCGGCTCACCGGCGACCTTCGGCACGTCCACGTGGCGAACGCCGCGCGAGACCACGACGTGCACCGTGCCGTTGCCCCGGATGCGGCCGCCCGGGCCGGGGTCGGTGGAGATCACGTCGCCCTTGGCCACCGTCGCGCTGTAGTCCTCGCTCACGCTCACGCCCAGGCCCGCCGCGCGCAGCTTCTGCTCGGCCTGCGCCTTCGGGATCGCCAGGACCGCGGGGACGTTGGTGAACTGCCCCGCGCCCACGTACCAGACCACCGCGCCGCCGCACAGCAGCACCGCCAGCGCCACCAGCACCGCGATCACCCCGCGCCGGGGCATCCCGCGGCGGCGCCCGGCGGGCGGGACGGCGGCGGCGTCGGTGTCGTCCGGCCTGACGAGGTCGGGCGGGAGCTGGTAGCGGCTGGTGCGGTTCAGCTCGCCGGCGCCGTTCGGCTCCAGGCGGTCGGTCGCCTCGGCGCCGGCGGACGAGCCACGCCGCAGGACCGTCGTGCGGTCGTCGGAACCGGAGCCTGAGCCGGAGCCGGAGACCTTTGCGGGCGCCGCGCCCGGCGGGGCCGCGTCGAGCTGGGCGGGGGTGAGCGCGGCACGCACTGTGCGCAGCAGGCCGAGCAGTTCGACCGCGTCGGCCGGGCGGGCCTTCGGGTCGCGGGCCGCGGCGCCCTCCACGAGTGCGTCCAGTTCCTCGGCCATCCCCGGCACGGCGGCCGACGGGGGCGCGACATCCTCGTGCAGGTGCTGGTAGAGCACGGCCGCGGGGGTGGCGCCGTCGTACGGCTTGGCACCGGTCAGCATCTCGTACAGCAGCACCCCGCACGCGTAGACGTCGGTGCGCTGGTCGGCCGTGCCGTCCTGGATCTGCTCGGGGGCGAGGTAGGAGACCGTGCCCAGGACCGATCCGGTGGAGCTGGTGGTCTCGGTGCCCACCGCCCGCACCAGGCCGAAGTCGGCGACCTTGACCCGGCCGTCGTCGCCGATCAGCACGTTCTCCGGCTTCATGTCCCGGTGCACCAGGCCCGCCCGGTGCGCGGCGCCCAGCGCGGCCAGCACCGGCTCCAGGATGTCGAGCGCGGCCCGGGGCGGCAGCGCGCCCTGCTCGCGCAGCACGTCGCGCAGCGTGCAGCCGGCCACGTACTCCATCGCGAGGTAGACGTAACCGCCGTCCGCGCCCTGGTCGAAGACCCCGACGACGTTGGTGTGGTCCAGCCGGGCCACCGACTTCGCCTCGCGGATGAAGCGCTCGACGAAGACCGCGTCGGCGGCGAGCGCCGGGTGCATCACTTTCAGCGCCAGCACACGGTCCAGACGGGTGTCCACGGCCCGGTAGACCGTGGCCATCCCGCCCACGGCGATCCGCTCCTCGATCCGGTACCGGCCGTCCAGCACCAGGCCGATGAGGGGGTCATGCAAGGTCGTGTCCACGGAACGTGAGTGTACGAGGGCCGAAGCGGCGCGCCGCGCCCCTGGCTGCCCCCGCGCCGGGCCGATGCGCGACTGCGACAGAACTGTGACGAGGGGGCGGGGCAGGTTCCGCCCCGGTCCCGCCCCCGCTTCCGTCCCGCTTCCGCCCTCGGTTCCCGCCACGGTCCCGGTCCGGCTCAGAACGCCGGCCGCTCCGGGTCGTACGACACGGGCGCGGCCAGGTCGGCGACCCCTTCGGCGGGGGAGGAGGCGAGGGCGTGCAGCCTGCGCGGGATGCGGCCCGCGCGGTGTGCCAGACGGCCCGCCTCGACCGCGTGCCGCATCGCCTGCGCCATCAGCACCGGCTCCCGCGCCCGGGTGACCGCGGACGCCAGCATGACCGCGGCGCAGCCCAGTTCCATGGCGAGCGCCACGTCGGAGGCGGTGCCCGCGCCCGCGTCCAGGATCACCGGGACGCCGGAACGCTCCACGATCAGCTGGAAGTTGTGCGGATTGCGGATGCCCAGACCCGAACCGATCGGCGAGCCGAGCGGCATGATCGCCGCGCACCCGACGTCCTCCAGCTTCCGCGCCAGCACCGGGTCGTCGTTGGTGTACGGCAGCACGGTGAAACCGTCGTCCACCAACGTCTCGGCAGCATCCAGCAGTTCGACCGGATCGGGCAGCAACGTGCGCTCGTCGGCGACCACTTCGAGCTTGACCCAGTCGGTGCCCAGCGCCTCCCGGGCCAGCCGCGCGGTCAGCACGGCCTCGCCCGCCGTGAAGCAGCCCGCGGTGTTCGGCAGCGGACGGATACCGTGCGCGGACAGCACACTCAGCACCGAACCCTGGACCGAGGGGTCCAGCCGGCGCATCGCCACCGTCGTCAGCTCGGTGCCGGACGCCAGCAGCGCCCGTTCCAGCACGTCCAGACCGGTCGCTCCGCCGGTCCCCATGATCAGTCGGGAGCCGAACGCCGTCCCCGCGATCACCAGCGGATCGCCACCGGCCGTCTCCCGCGCCACGACCGCCACGTCAGCCTCCCTGCACCGCGGTCAGGACCTCCACCCGGTCGCCGTCGCCCAGCGGCGTACGGGACCACGCGCCACGCGGCACCACCGCCTCGTTGACGGCGGCGGCGACCCCGGAAGGCGCCGTGGTGAGTGTCGCGACCAGGCCGTCGAGCGTCAGCCCGTCCGCCACCTCGCGCGGTTCGCCGTTCACGGAGACGTTCATGCGGTCTGCTCCTGGGGTGAGGGCCGCTCGTGGGGCACGGGGGCATGCGGGAGTGGGGTGTCGGGGGCGCCCGGGGCGTCGGCGAACCGCCCGGCCGCGAACGGTTCCGCGTACGGCGGCAGCCCGCCGTGGGTGAGCGCGTGCGCCATCACGTCCCCGGTGACCGGCGTCAGCAGCACCCCGTTGCGGTGGTGGCCGGTGGCCAGCAGCAGCCCCGGCAGCTCGGTCGGCCCGAGCAGCGGCGCGTTGTCGGGCGAGCCGGGACGCAGCCCGGCCAGCGTCTCCACGAGCGGCAGTTCGGTGATCCCGGGCACGAGCTCGTGCGCGTCCCGCAGCAGCTCGTACACCCCGCCGGCGGTGACGGTGGTGTCCCAGCCCAGTTCCTCGCTGGTCGCGCCGACCACCAGCTCGCCGTTCTCCCGGGGCACCAGGTAGACGTGCCCGCCGCGCACCACCGCGCGCACGGTGCGCGAGAGGAACGGCGCGTACGCGGGCGGTATCCGCAGCCGCAGCACCTGCCCCTTGACCGGCCGCACCGGGGGCACGACGCGCGGCGGCAGCCCGGCGATCCGTCCGCTGAGGCTGCCCGCGGCCAGCACGACCCGCCCGGCGGCGGGCGCGGCGCCGTCCCGCAGCACCACGCCCTCGGCACGATCGCGCGCCACCGTGATCCGCTCCACCGGCTCGCGCAGGAAGGCCACCCCGGCACGCTCGGCGGCCTTCAGCAGGGCGCAGGCCAGGCGGCGCGGGTCGATCTGGTGGTCGCCGTCCACCCGGAGGCCGCCGCGCACCCCGGGCGCAAGCATCGGTTCGAGACGGCGGCACTCGCGACCCGTCAGCCACTGCGCCTCCAGCCCCAACGAGCGCTGGAACGTGTGCAGTTCGCGCAGCTCCGCGCGGTCGTCGGAGTCGAGGGCGACGGCCAGCGTGCCGCACGGGCGGTACCCGAGGCCGAGCCCGGTCGCCTCCGTCAGCTCCTCGGCGAAGGACGGATAGCGGCGGGCCGAGGCCAGGTTGAGCTCCAGCAGGGTCTGCTCGCCGTACTGCAACTCGGTCACCGCGGCGAGCATCCCGGCCGCCACCCGCGCCGCGCCGCCGCCCGGATCAGGGTCGGCCACCGCCGTGCTCAGGCCCTGCTGGGCCGCCCGCCAGGCGGTGACCAGGCCGATGATCCCCCCGCCGACGACCACGACGTCGTAGGCGCGGGGCCGCCCGGACGGCGGTGCGGTCGCCCTGGGCGCCGCCTTCGCCGTCGCGGCAGGCGGGGCCGTCGGGGGCGTCGTCGTCACAGGCGGCGCCGTCGCGGGCGCCGTCGTCGTTCCGGAAGCACGCATGACCGGTCCGCTCCTCCCTTCGCCGGCATGACCCGGATCAGGTTCCTACGGTCGGCGGCCGCCCAGCCGCCCTCTCAGCCCGGTCGTCCGGGCTCCCGCGAGTGCACTACGGCGGCCACTGTAGTACGCGTCCCCGAGCGCCCTGAAGAGTGAGGCCACGGTGACGGTGTGTCAGAGATCTCGCCGCACGCTGCTGCGGCATCCGGCCCGCGCGGCGTTACGGTGATCGCGTGAGTGACGAGCGGAGCGTGCGACGAGTCGTGGTGGTCGGCGCCGGCATGGCCGGGGTGCGGACCGCGGTGTCCCTGCGCGAACTGGGCTTCTCCGGCTCCGTGACCCTGATCGGCGAGGAACCCCATCCGCCCTACGACCGGCCACCGCTGTCGAAGTCGGTGCTGCTCGGCGCCGCCGACGGCTCCGCGTTCGACGTGGACTTCGACGGCCTCGGCATCGAACTGCGGCTCGGTGTCCACGCCGACGCGCTGCGACCGGCCGAGCACGAGGTCGTCACCACCGCGGGAGCGCTGCCGTACGACAAGCTGGTGATCGCCACGGGGGCCGCGCCGATCACCCTGCCGGGCGCCGCCGGTCTCACCGGGGTGCACGTGCTGCGCACGCTGGACGACGCCAACGCGCTGCGGCCGGTGCTGGCCGCCCGGCGCGAGGTCGTCGTGGTCGGCGCGGGCTGGATCGGCGCCGAGTTCGCCACCGCCGCCCGCGAGGCCGGCTGCCCGGTCACCGTCGTGGAGGCCGCGACGCGCCCGCTCGCCTCGGTCCTGCCCGCCTCCGTCGCCGAACCCATGCGGCAGTGGTACGCCGACGCGGGCGTCACGCTGCTGACCGGCCACCGAGTGGCACAGGTCGAGCCGGGTGCCGTGGTGCTGGACTCCGGCGCGCGGCTGACCGCGCACGCCACGGTGGTCGGCGTGGGCGCCCGGCCCGACACCGGCTGGCTGGCGGGCTCCGGCGTCACGCTCGGTCCCGACCGCGCGGTGCTCGTCGACGACCGGCTGCGCGCCGACGTGCCCGACGTCCACGCGGTCGGCGACTGCGCCTCCTTCCCCTCCGCGCGCTACGGCCGCCGCCTCCTCGTCCACCACTGGGACAACGCGGTGCAGGGCCCGCGCACCGCCGCCGCCAACCTGCTGGGGGCGGACGAGCCCTACGACCCGGTGCCGTACTTCTGGTCGGAGCAGTTCGGCCGCTTCGTCCAGTACGCGGGGTGGCACGCGCAGGACGACCTGATGGTGGTGCGCGGCGACATGGCGGGCCCGGCGTGGTCGGTGTGCTGGCTGCGGGACGGCGCGCTCGCGGCGCTGCTGGCCGTCGGACGCCCGCGCGACCTGGCGCAGGGCCGCAAGCTGATCGAACGCAGCGCGCTGCTGGACCCGGAGGCGGCGGCGGACCCGTCGGTGCCGCTGAAGACGGCGGTGCGCAGCGCGGTGCCGTGATCGCGGGAGCGCGGGAGCGCCGGAGCGCGGCGGGAGTGGGCCCGGGGCGCGGTGTCGAGATCCCAGGCGCGGGGGCGCTGCGCGAATGGGCGCGGGGGCGGGGGACTGTTCCGTAACCCTGGTGGGCGGCGTGTCGCCCGCTGGGACCCGTCCGGGTTCCGGTTGTCCGTGGCGGATGGCACGCTTGTCCTGTGACCGAGATCGACACCAAGACTGACTCCCTCGTACCTTCCTGGCTCACCCTGCCCGACGTCGCCGAGCGACTCGGCCTCGAAGTGACCCGCATCCGCCCGCTCATCAAGGAAGGCCAGCTCATCGCGGTGCGCCGCGGTGAGAACCGGGTGCTGATGGTCCCCGCCGACTTCATCGGCGACGGCAAGGTGATCAAGGGGCTGGCCGGGACGCTGACGCTCCTGAAGGACGACGGCTTCACCGACGAGGAGGCGCTGGAGTGGCTCTTCACGCCTGACCCCACCCTGCCCGGCACCCCCGTCCAGGCCCTGCGCGAGAATCGCGGGACCGAGGTGAAGCGCAGGGCCCAGGCGCTCGCCGTGTGACCGTTCTCCTTAGACCACGACGGGGGCGGTCGGGTGGCCGTCCCCGTCCGGGGGCGGACCGGCCGCCTCCGGCGACGGGGGCCCGACCAGGGCCAGGGGAGCGCCGCAGCCATGACCTCATCCGGGACCACGGGGAGCACGGGGACCACGCCGGCCGGCCCGGCCTCGAGGACGACGCCCGATGTCCCGGCGCCGATGCCCGGCGCCCCGATGTCGACTGCCGGTGCGTCGACGGCCGCACCCGGCGCCACGGCGCCGGCCCCCGGTGCGACCGCCGTGGGGGCCGCGCGCCGCGCCCGTCTCGCCGACGCCCGGCTCTACCTGTGCACCGACGCCCGTCGCGACCGCGGTGACCTGCCGGAATTCCTCGACGCGGTGCTGTCGGCCGGCGTGGACGTCGTGCAGTTGCGCGACAAGGGCATGGAGGCCGCGGAGGAACTCGACCACCTCGCGGTGTTCCGTGACGCCTGCCGCCGGCACGGCAGGCTGCTCGCCGTCAACGACCGCGCCGACGTCGCCCACGCCGCCGGGGCCGACGTGCTGCACCTCGGGCAGGGCGACCTGCCGGTGACCGCCGCCCGCGCCATCCTGGGCGACGATGTGATCATCGGACGGTCGTGCCACGCGGAGGCGGAGGCCGCCGCGGCGTCCGTCCAGCCGGGCGCCGACTACTTCTGCACCGGGCCGTGCTGGCCCACCCCGACCAAGCCCGGCCGCCCCGCGCCCGGGCTGCCGCTGGTCGAGTACGCCGCCGGACTCGGCACCGACCGGCCCTGGTTCGCCATCGGCGGCATCGACCTGACCACCGTCGACCAGGTGCTGGCCGCCGGGGCCCGCCGCGTCGTCGTGGTCCGCGCCATCACCGAAGCCGACGACCCCGCCGACGCCACCGCACGCCTGGCCGCGGCCGTACGGGACGCGGCCGTACGGGACGCGGCCGTACGGGACGCCGGCTGACCGGCGGGGCCCTGGAGGCCACGAGCGGCTTCCGGGAAGCGGGCGGCATCGGGCCCGGCCGCCCCCGCCGCCCGGCGTCCGTCCACCGGGCGGATTCCGGGCGTCCGTCCACCGGACGGCCGGAAGCTGTCCATATGGTGAATCGCGCCCACGAAGCGTCCGCGACGCCTATAACCTGCGTATATGGCCCTTGGAACACCTTCCACCAGGACCGATCGCGCGGTCACCATCCGCGAGCTGCTGGCCTCCGGTGAGCGTTCGTACTCGTTCGAGTTCGCCGCGCCCAAGACCGAGAAGGGCGAGCGGACGCTCTGGAACGCCATCCGGCGCATCGAGATGGTCGGGCCCACCTTCGTCTCGGTCACCTACGGCGCCGGCGGCTCGTCCCGCGAGGGCACCGTCCGTGCGACCGACCGCATCGTCTCCGACACCACGCTGACCCCCTGCGCCCACCTGACCGCCGTCAACCACTCGGTGGCCGAACTGCGCAACATCATCGGCCAGTACGCGGACGCGGGCATCCGCAACATGCTCGCGGTGCGCGGCGACCCGCCCGGCGACCCGATGGGGGAGTGGATCCCGCACCCGCAGGGCCTCACCTACGCCGCGGAACTCGTCCGGCTGATCAAGGAGTCCGGTGACTTCTGCGTCGGCGTGGCGGCGTTCACCGAGACCCACCCGCGCTCCACCGACCCGGCCACCGACGCCCGGCACTTCGTCGACAAGTGCCGCGCGGGCGCGGACTTCGCCATCACCCAGATGTTCTTCGACCCCGAGGCCTACCTGCGGCTGCGGGACCGGGTGGCCGCGGCGGGCTGCGACACGCCGATCATCCCCGAGATCATGCCGGTCACCAACGTCCGCCAGATCGAACGCTTCTCGCAACTCGGCAACGCGCCCTTCCCACCCGAACTGGCCGAGCGCATCCTGGCGGTGCGCGACGACCCGGTCGCGGTGCGCGAGATCGGCGTGGAGTTCGCCACCGAGATGTGCCGCAGACTGATGGCGGAGGACATTCCCGGGCTCCACTTCATTACGCTGAACCACTCCACGGCGTCCCTCGAGATCTACGAGAATCTCGGTCTGCACCAGAGGTCGTGAGAGGCTCGCGTGGGTGAGCCCGTCGTCCCGGAGAACCCGGCGGCGACGACGGTGATCGGTGAGGAAGTGCGGACATGGGCTACGCAGTGCTCTACGTCGCGTTCGGTGTCGTCGCGCTGTGGCTGCTGGGTGAGGTGCTCTTCCAGCACAAGGCGCGCCTGCGCTGGCGGCTGGTGGCCTTCACCGGGTTCCTCTGCGTCGCCGTCGGCGTCGCGGCGCACGAGGTCGTGGTCATCGCCCTCGGAGCCGCCGCGTTCGGCACCGGCCAGACGTTCGTCACGCTCTCGCACCGCCGCGGGTTCTCCGCCGGCTGGGCGGTCGGCGGGCGGCCGGGCACCAGCCGCCGCCGCAAGACCGGCGGCAGGAGCGCGGCGCAGGCCGGGCCCGCCCTTGAGGTGTCGGACGTCGAGGCCGCCACGGCCGACGGCGTGACGCCGACCGCTGAAGCCGGCGCCGACGACCTCGCCGCCACCGGCGTCATGGACCCGGTCGCCGACGAGACGGCCTTCGCGACCTTCGGCGCCTACGGCCCCGGCACCGCCCCCGGCGGGGACGGCGACGACTCCACGCAGGTCTACTCGCCGGTGCCGATGTCCGACGACAGCGGCGAGTACCCGGCGTACACCGACCGCTCCGGCTACGGCTCCGACCCGTACGGCACCGGCGGCTACGACGGTTACGGCACCGGCGCGCCGCAGGAGCAGCCCGCCACGGCCTACGGGTACGACACCTTCGGCGGCCAGGAAGGGCTGGAGGACGTCTTCGCGGCGGGCGCCGCCCCCGGTTACGGCGGCTTCGCGGGGGCCGCGCAGGGCTACGACGATCAGGCGTACGCGCAGCACGGCTACGCTCAGCAGGGCTACGCGGAGCAGCTCTACGCCCAACAGCCCTACGCGCAGGACCCGTTCGCCCAGCAGCCGTACGGCGCCGCCCCGTTCGGAACCGGTCAGCCGGGCGGGGACCCGCTGGGGCAGTACCCGCAGCAGTCCTACGACCAGCAGCCGGGCTACGACCCCTACGGCGCGCCGTACGGGTCGTACGCGCCCCAGCAGGACGGCGGCCAGGGCCAACAGCAGCAGCCGTACGGCCACGACACGCCGCCCGAGGGCGTCTGGACGCCCGGCGGCCACCCGGGCGAGCAGGCCCACATCCCGCAGCAGGCACCGCCCGCCCACGACCACGAGCCGTATCCGTACGGGTAGTCCGGCGGGGCCGCGTCCCGCGGTCTCACCGGTGGCATGGGCGGCGTCGCTTCCCGCGATCTCACCGGTGGCATGGGCGGTACCGCTTCCTGCGCTCGCGCCGCACCGCTCAGCGGCTGCCGCCCGGGCCGCCCGCGATCAGGTCGGCCACCATCGCGCCCGACATGCCCGCGTGCGCCAGCCCGCCGCCGGGATGGGCCCAGCCGCCCACCCGGTAAAGGCCTCGCGGACCACCGCGGTTGGCGGTGCGCAGCCAGGCGCCGTCCGCGCCCGCCAGCGCCGGGGCGGGCACCGCGCCGCCGGGCGCGCCCGTCTCGCGTTCGGTGTCGGCCGGGGTGCGCACCTCGCGCCACAGCAGGCGCTCCGCCAGCCCCGGTATCGCGGCGCCCGCGGCGGCGACGACCCGGTCGGCGAAGGCGTCGGCGCGTCCGGCGGCCCGCCAGTCCACCGCACCCTGCGGCGGCACCGTGACGCTCAGCACGACCGCCTCGTGGTCCGGGCCGGGGACCAGGCGGGCGTCGTCAGGACGCAGCACCCGCACCGTGGGCGCCGGGCCGTCCGGCGAGCCGTCGTGCGGCGCGTCGGTGCCGTGCACGACGGTGCGGTGAGCGGTGCCGACCGGCCGGGCCCCGCGCAGCGCCAGCAGCACCACGAAGCGGCCCAGGTCGCCGGGGAGCGGCTCGCCGGGGGTGCCGCGCACCACGACGTCCGCCTCCTGCCGCGTACCGTCGGCGAGTTCCACGCCCGTGGCGCGGCCGCCCCCCTCGACGACGCCGGTCACCTCGGTGCCGAAGCGGAACTCGACCCCGCGCTCCTCGCACCGCTCGTACACCGCGTCGGCGAGCGCGCGCAGGCCGCCGCGCACGTACCAGCTGCCGAAGGTCTGCTCCATGTACGGCAGGACGGCGGCGCTCGGCGGCGCCTGGCGCGGATCGAGCCCGTAGGACAGCACGCACTCCGACAGCAGCGCGGCCAGGCCGGGATGGCGCAACTCCCGCTCGCCGACGGCGGCCACGGTCGCCGGGGCACGGCGCAGAAGACCGCGCTTCAGGCCCGGGTACGGGTCGCGGCCCAGCGGGGCGGTGTCCTCGCGGAGGGTGTCCTCCAGCAGCGGACGGCGGGTGCGCTCCCACACGACGCGGGCGCGGCCCAGGAACTCGCCCCAGCGCTCCCCGATCCCGGCGCCGAACGCCGCGTCCAGGGCGGAGACCACGCCCGCGCGCGAGGCGTTGGGCAGGGCGAGGTCCGTGCCGTCGGGGAAGAGGTGGCGGCTCGCGGGATCGACCTGGACCAGCTCGACGCACTCCTCCAGCGGGCGCTTGCCGGTCTTGACGAACAGGTCGCGGTAGACGGCCGGCAGATGCAGCAGGGCCGGACCGGTGTCGAACGCGAAGCCGTCCCTGCGGAAGGCGCCCACCGCGCCCCCGTAGGTCTCCGCGCGCTCGAGGACCGCCACCCGGTGGCCCTGAGTGGCCAGCCGGGCGGCCGTCGCCAGCGAGCCCATACCCGCGCCGATCACCGCAATCCGTGCCATGCCGAGGACTGTAGCGGCACCCACTGACAGCGCCGCGCGGCAGGGCCACGGGGGCGGGTGAGTACCCGTACTCAGGCGCCGGGATGAGTAGCAGCGCGGATGGGCGGGACGGGTGTGACAGGAGAGGGTGGAGCCGACGGGCGGGACACGCAGCGGGACCGCGGGCACGGGGCCGCGGAACGAGGCGGCCGGTCCGCGACCGGGGGAGACGGGGGAAGCGCCGGTCCGGTGCGGCTCGAAGGGGGATGGAGCCGCACCGGACCGGCGCGCGCCGTTTCAGGCCCCCGGGCCGTACCACGCGAACCGCGCGCCGTTTCAGGCCCCCGGGCCCGAGACCCGTCCCTGGAGCAGCCGGGACAGCGCCGCGTGGACGTCGTCGATGCTGCGGGCGGGCTGGAACGCCTGCCAGTCGAGCGCCGCGACCAGGACCATGCCGAACAACGCCGACGCGGTCAGCGGCACGTCGATCTCGTCGCTCAGCTCGCCCGCGTCCACCGCCGCGCCGAGCACCTTCTCGACCACGGCGACCGCCTCCTGGCGGACCATCATCAGCGTGGACTGCCAGGCCCGGTTGGTGCGCCACAGCTCCGCCACGTACAGCTGCGTGAACGACGGGTAGCGGGCGATGAACTCCAGCCCGGCCCTGATCATCGCGTCGAGCGCGTCGACGTTGCTGCCGCCGGACGCCACCGCGCCCTCGGACGCCTCGCGCAGCGACGCGGTGAGCAGCCCCACGCCGTGCCGCAGCAACTCCTCGAACAGATCGTTCTTGCTGGCGAAGTTGTAGTACACGGTGCCCTTGGCGACCCCCGCCCGCTCGGCGATCTCGTCCACCGTGGTGGAGGAGAACCCCTGCTCCGCGATGAGGGTGACCGCGGCCTCGTACAGCTTCTGCCGGGTGGCCTCACGTCTCGCGCTGTTCATGCCCCTGATTCTCCTCCCCCTGCCGCCCGAGTCCGCTCACAGGCTGATCTCCGGGTGCAGCCGGTCCACCGTCCACACCTGCTTGCGGCGTGCCGTCCAGGCGGTGAGCACCAACGAGCCCGCGGTAAACGCCAGCAGCACCAGGCACGCGCGCCACACCGGCCACATCTCGCCCCCGGTGATCAGGTGCCGCAAACCGTCGACGATGTAACTCATGGGCAGGAACGGGTGGATGGCGTTGAAGAAACCGGGCGATGTCTGCACCGGGTACGTGCCGCCCGCGGAGGTGAGCTGGAGCATCAGCAGCGCCAGCACCAGCACGCGTCCGGCCGGTCCGAAGCGGGCGTTGAGCCACTGCACGATCGCCGCGAAGCAGGAGGTGACCAGTAGCAGGAACGCCACCGTACCGGCCGTGCGCACCATGTCGAGACCGATCGCCCAGTGCAGCACCGACAGCAGGGCCGCCACCTGGAGCACCCCGACCGCCGCCACCGGCAGCCATCCGGCGAACGCGATCCGCCACGCCGGAGCGCCGGCCGCGAGCGCACGCCGGTTGAGCGGCTGCATCAGCATGTACGCCACCATGGCGCCGACCCACAGCGACAGCGGGATGAAGTAGGGCGCGAAGCCGGTGCCGTAGTTGCCCGCCTTGTGGGTCGCCTTCGCCGCCAGCTGCACGGGATCCGCCATCACGGAGGTGCGCGCGTCGCGCTGCTGCGTGTCGTAGTCCGGGATCTGCCCGACCCCGTCGCGCAGGCCGGTGGCCAGCTGGTCGGAGCCGTCCGCCAGCTTGTACAGGCCGCCGTCCAGCGTCTGCGCGCCGTTGCGCAAGGTGCCCAGGCCGCCGGCGAGGGTGTCGCCGCCCTCCTTCAGCGTGCCGAGGCCGCTGTCGAGTTGCCCCGCGCCCGAGTCGAGCCGCCCGGCGCCCTGCTTGGCCGAGGTCAGACCGGTGTGCAGGGAGTCGGCGCCCTGGGCGAGCGCGTGCACCCCGGAGTTCAGTTCGTTGACCTTGCTGACGGCCGTTCGGATGTCGTCCGGCAGGTGCGGCGCCTCGTCCGCGAGCTGCTGGGCGAGGGTGTGCAACTGGCCCAGCTGCGTGCCGAGATCGCTCAGCGTCCCGGAGTTGTCGTGCACCAGGGTGTCGAGTTGCGAGGCGACCGAAGCGACCACCTTGGCGGCGGCCACCTCCTGCTTGAGCGCCGGGCACGTCGGGTCCGGCGTCGCCGCGCCCTCGCACCGGGTGGTGTACGAGGTGCGCAGTTCCCCGTACGCGGACTTCGCCTGGCTGTCCGCCTGGTCGACCGCCTTCGGCAGCTGCCCGAGATTGTCCTCGATGGTCTTCGACGCGTCGGCGACCAGTTGCGCGGCGGCGCCGATCTCCCGGTAGTGGTCCTTGACGAACGGCTCCACCTGCCCGGCGACCGCGTTCACCTTGTCGGCGAGCTGCTGCGTGCCGTCGGCGGCGGTCCTGGCGCCACCGGCCAGGGTGGACGAACCGCTCTCCAGCTTGCCCAGGCCGCTGTTCAGGGCGCCTGCGCCGCCCGCGAGCGCGTCACTGCCCTGCTTGGCCGTGCCCAGGCCGGCGGCCAGCTTGTCGCCGCCCTTCTTGGCGGTGCCCAGGCCGCCGGCGAGCTTGTCGCCGCCCTGCTTGGCCTGGCCCAGCCCATTGTCGAGCTTTCCGGCGCCGTCGGCGGCCTGCTGCGTCTTGTCGTGCAGGTCGGCGAAGGACACGAAGATCTTGTCGTAGAAGCCGCGCGACGCCTTCGCCGACGCCGCCGCCCGGATCTCCGAGAAGACGGTGCGCGAAATCTGCCCGACGATGTAGTTGTTCGCGTCGTTGGTGCGCACCTGGAGCGCGCCGGTCTGGGGGTCGTTCCCCGAACTCGACGCGATCCTGCGGCTGAAGTCGGCGGGAATCGTCAACGACAGGTAGTACGTGCCGTTTTCGACACCCTTGGCGGCGTGGGCGGCGTCGGTGGTCCGCCAGTCGAAGCTCTCGCTGTTGCCGTTCAGACCGCGCACCAGGTCGGCGCCCGCGTCGATCCGCTTGCCGTCCACCGTGGCGCCCCGGTCGGCGTTGACGAGCGCCACCGGAACCTTGTCCAGGCGCCCGTACGGGTCCCAGAACGACCACAGGTACAGCGCGCCGTACAGCAGCGGAAGCAGCAGCAGGGCCGCCATCGCCGCCCTGGGCAGCCGCCCCCTGCCGAACTTGCGCAGCTCAAGCGCGGCCAGCCTCGGCGTACGCATCCGCCGCCCCCTCCTCGGTCTCTCCGGTCTCCTGCGGGTGTTCTTCCGCGTCTTCCTGCGCGGTGCCCAGCCGTACGGTCAGCGCCTCCACGGACTCCGGCGCCTCGGCGCAGGCGGCGACGACCGTGATCCCCGAGTCGGCGACCGAACGCAGCAGAGCCCACGCCGCCGCGCGGTCGGCGGACGACAGCTTGTGGTCGGCGTCGTCCACCGCGAGCAGGCGGGGCCTCTGGATGAGCGCGAGGGCGACCCCGAGACGCAGCGCCTCCAGCCGCTCCAGATCGCGCACGGAGGTGCGCGGGCCCTTCGGCAACGTGTCCAGGTCGAGCCCGGCACCGGCCAGCGCCTCGTCGATACGGGCCCGGGCCCGCGCCGCACGCTCCTTGCGGGGCCGCAGCAGGGCGAGCGGCGAGGTGTCGAACCGCCGTTGCAGCAGCGCGCGTTCCCGCAGGTGCTCGGCGACGGTGAGCGCGGGGTCCAGCTCCGCCACGCCCTCCACCGGCCCGGTCGCGGTGAACCGCCGCACCGCCGCGAGGTGCCTGGGCAATGTCACGCCGCCGACCTCGGCACGGCCTTGGGTGGCCCGCATGCGGCCGGTCAGCGACAGCAGCAGGCAGGTGCGGCCCGATCCGGACGGGCCCTCGACCGCGACCAGGGCTCCCGGCGGCGCGTCCAGCGTGACCCCTTGGAACACCCAACCCCGTGGCCCCTTGAGCCCGAACCCCTCGGCCTTCACGGCCGCCCCGCGTGGGGCGCCGGTGTCGCGGTCGGTCATCTGCCCCTCCCTGGCTGTCTGCCCCGGTCGGCTTCCCCGGGCCTGACCCTTCGAACTTCTTTGAACTGACTGGTCAGTCTAAAAGTACCATGACCGGCCAGGGGCCGAGGTGCCGAACGAGCCGGGGGAGGCTGTGCGGTTGGCCACGGGCGCCCGGGAGCTCGGGGATGATGGGGGCGGCCCGGGTTGAGGGACCGGGCGCGAAGCCGCGGGAGGAGGGAGGCCGTGACGTCGCGGGAGACGTTCGACGAGGTGGCCGAGGATTACGACAGGCTCAGGCCCCGCTATCCGTCCGCCCTGGTCACCGCGCTCGTCCGCCGCGCCCGCCTGGGGCCCTCCAGCCGTGTCCTCGAAGTGGGCCCCGGCACCGGGCAGTTGAGCGTCCCGCTGGCCCGGCTCGGCGGCACGCTCGTCGCCGTCGAACTCGGCGCCGCCCTCGCCCGCGTCGCCCGCCGCAACCTGGCCCCCCACCCCGGGGCTCGTGTCGAGGTGGCCGCGTTCGAGAACTGGCCGCTGCCGTCCGAGCCGTTCGACGCCGTGGTCAGCGCGACCGCCTTCCACTGGATCAACCCCGCCGTGCGGCTCGTCAAGGCCGCCGACGCGCTCGCTCCCGGCGGCACACTGGCCCTGGTCACCACGCACCACGTGGCGGGCGGCACGGAGCCGTTCTTCGAGCGCGTCCAGCGCTGCTACGAGCGCTGGATGCCGGGCACGCCGGCAGGGCTGCGGCTGACGGACGAACGCGAGGCGGCCACGGACACCGGCGAGCTGGAGCGCTCCGGGCGGTTCCGCGACGTCGAAGTGACCGCGTACGCGCAGGAGATCGCGTACTCCACCCGCGAGTACCTCGACCTGCTGCTGACCTACTCCAACCACCGCGCCCTGCCGTCCGGCGCGCGGCGCGGGCTGCTGGAGTGCGTGGGCGGGCTGATCGAGAGGGAGTTCGGCGGCCGGGTCACCAAGCGGTACCTGCACGAGCTGATCACGGCACGCCGCTCGGCGTGAGGGTGTGCAGGCCGGGGGCCACGTCGGGGAGGTCCACGTCGGCGAGGTCCACGTTGGCGGGGCCCCGGGCCGAGCGGGGCCCCGTGCAGAGCGGGCTTCGCGCCGAGCGGCTTCGCCGGTGTGGCTTCACACCGAGCGGCGGGGCCTGACGTGCGGGCCCGGTACGCGCACTCCCGGCGAGGCGCCGACCTCCGCGAGGCGCCGACCTCCGCGAGGCGGCAGCCGGACGTCCCCTCGCGCGCCGAAATGCCCGCCCGTTTCAGGGCTTTGCGCAGGTCAGGGTCGATTGTCAGTGGTGTGCCCCACTATGACGGTGAGCAAGCTAACCGTCGTTGGAAGCGGAAGACCAGCAGCGGGGCCCGGCGACGGGTGCCGCAGACAGGAGGTCGTCATGGCCGCCACCGCAGCAGCGCGCCACCGTCACGCCGCGACGCCCCCGGCGTCCGGCCCGCCGAGCGATGTCCACCCCGTCCTGCGCAGGATGGCGGCCCCGCCCGCCGCGCTCGACCTGCTGGCCCAGGCTCGCGCCGGCCTCGACGAGGCGCTGACGCTGACCACGCCCAACGAGCGCTACGCCATCGCGCATCTGGCCGCGCTGCGCACCGCCGCCGCCGTGCTCGCCGTCAAGGGACGCCCGGATCCCGCCCCGCGCAGGCGGCAGCGGATACGGAGCGCGTGGGAGGTGCTGCCCGAGGTCGCTCCCGAACTGGCCGAGTGGAGCGCGCTGTTCGCCTCCGGCGCCGAGCGCAGGGCCAGGGCCGAGGCGGGCATACCCGGGGCGGTCGACGCCCGCGAGGCGGACGACCTGATACGCGTGACCGGCATGTTCGTCCGCATCGTCGAGCGGCTCCTGGGCCTGCAGGCACCGTTGGCCTAGCGCGGCCACGCACCGAAGACGCCGGAGACCGCGAGGACTCCCGGACCCCCAGGACCCCGAAGACACAGAAGACGCCCGAGGGAGGCGGGCGGGGCCGGGGGCGACGTCGGCCGCGGGGCCCTGGCCGGACCGCCGCGCGAGCCGGCCCGGCGGCGGACGCGTGACTGCCGCCGGTGGCGACCGCGTTGCCGCCGCTGGTGACGGTCGTGACGCGGGGGCGGGCGGCGCGCCGTCGGGGGAGGCCGGAGGCAATCCGGAGGCAATAAGGTGGACGCACTCGACCACCGGTCGACCCCAGCCCCCTCGCGAGGAGCCGTTCCGCCGTGTCAGACCCGCTGCGCCCCCGAGCGTCCCTGCGTACCGCCGTGGTCTGGGAGGTGCTCAAGGACGCCCTGGACCGGCAGGCCAAGGCCGCGCCCGATGGCACGCTGGACGTCCTGGACACCGGCGGCGGCACCGGCAACTTCGCCGTGCCGGTGGCCCGCCTCGGCCACCGGGTGACGGTCGTCGACCCCAGCCCCGACGCGTTGTTCGCCCTGGAGCGGCGGGCCGCCGAGGCCGGGGTGACCGACCGCGTCCGCGGGGTGCAGGGCGACGCGCACGGGCTGCTGGACGTGGTGCCGACCGGCTCGTACGACGTGGTGCTCTGCCACGGGGTCCTGGAGTACGTGGACGACCCCGCCGAGGGCGTGCGCAACGTGGTCGGCGCCCTGCGGGCGGCCGGCACCCTCAGCCTGCTCGCCGCCGGGCGCAACGGCGCCGTGCTCGCCCGCGCCATCGCCGGGCACTTCGGGGAGGCGCGGCGCGGGCTGTCCGACACCGAGGGGCGCTGGGGCGAGAGCGACCCGCTGCCGCGCCGGTTCACCGCCGAGGGCCTGACCGAGCTGGTCTCCGCCGCCGGACTCGAGGTGGCCTCGGTGCACGGCGTGCGGGTCTTCGCCGACCTCGTGCCGGGCGCGCTGGTGGACACCGAGCCCGGCGCGCTGGAGGCGCTGCTGAAGCTGGAGCTGGCCGCGGCCGGGCTCCCCGCGTTCCACGCGATCGCCACCCAGCTGCACGTCCTCGCTCGCCGGGGCTGAGCAGCTCTCCCGGCCCGCGCCGGACGGAGTGGCTCAGCGCCCCCCGCCGGGCCGCCCCGGACCGTATGATCTGGGTAAAGCATTCGCAGCATGATGAAACGACGGTCGGGGAAGAAGTTCCCTCGTCCGTCGCACGCGACTCCGCAGGTACGCGACACGCGGATCTGCGGCTGATTGGCGTAGAGGGGCGGGTTTCACGGGGGCGAATCCCTGCCTATCCTGAAAGGGTCGTACCGGTCGCGCCCCCTGCGACCGACGAGTAGGAGGACTCCGTGCCGCTCTCGGAGCACGAGCAGCGCATGCTCGAGCAGATGGAGCGAGCGCTGTACGCCGAAGATCCCAAGTTCGCGTCGGCGCTTGAGGGAAGCGGGCTGCGCACGTTCACCCGGCGGCGCGTCTACCAGGCGGTGGCCGGCTTTCTGGTGGGCGTCGCCCTGCTGATGGCCGGGATGGTGGCACAGCAGATCTGGATCAGCGTCGTGGGCTTCCTGGTGATGCTCGGATGCGCCGCGCTCGCGATCGCAACGCGGCGGCGGGCCGTGCGCCCGCTGGACCCGCGGCCGGGGCCCGGGACGAACCCGGGGCAGTTCGGGCGGCACCCGCGCCGCAAGGGCCGGGTCATGGACCGCATCGAGGAGCGCTGGCAGCGCCGCCGCGACGAGCAGGGCCACTGAGCGCGCCCGGCGTCACCGTGCGGGCGGCCTCCGCCGCGTGACCGCGCGGACGTACGGATCTCCTTCGCGACCTCGTCCTCGTACCAGGTGAGGGGGCGGTTCCCATCGGGAACCGCCCCCTCACTCGTGCGCGCCACCCGGAGCCGGGGCGGTCCGCCGCCCTCAGGCCGTCCGGTCGCCCGTCTTCCCGCGGCGCAGCGCGTCCACCGCCCGCGGCAAGGCCGCACGCCACCGGGCCGTCACCGCGTTCCAGCGCTCCGTCATGCGCCACAGCAGCCGCACCGCCGAGCGCGGAGCGAAGCGGGCCCGCAGCCTGGCGCGTCGGTCGGCGGCGTCGTACAGCGCGCGCCGCACCAGGCGCACGTCGTCGGCGAGGCCGGAGGCGGGCAGGGGGCGGGGCGCGTACAGCACCTGTTCGACCGCGCCGGCCACCCGCTCGACGGCCCCGGCGGCCCCCGTCCCGGTCAGCCGCGCGGACGCGATCAGACGGGCGGCGGCGCGGCGCGGGGTCTCGGAGTCGTCGGGCGGCACGCCGTAGTCCCAGGCGGTGTCCACCAGCTCGCGCCAGGCCGCCAGCGTGCGCGGCGCCGCGGTGTCGTCGCGCGGTCCCTCGGCCCCGAGGGTGGCGGTGCCCGCCGCTCTCGTCCCGCCCAGCCGCTGCCCGCGCACCCGTGTCCGCCACGTCATCGGCAGCAGCCCGAGCAGCAGGGCCAGACCCGCCAGGACCAGTACGGCGAGCGTGCCGGCGCCCGGCCCGTCGCCGCCCGACGGGGGCCCCAGCGGCAGCTGGGAACCGCTGTCGCAGCCGCCCAGTCGCCGCTGGGCGTGGCCGCAGCCCGCCGGGGCGGAGGCGGTCACGGTCGGCGCGGAGGTGTCGCCCAGGTGCGGGGCGGGCACGTCGCCGCCGGAGCCCGAAGGCGTGGGCCCCCGGGTGTAGTCGGGCGCGGAGCCGCGGCTCGGGGTGGGTTCGAAGCGGGTCCAGCCGACCCCCTGGAAGTACAGCTCGGGCCAGGCGTGGGCGTCCTTCAGGCCGACCGACCAGGTGTTGTCCGACTGGAGCGTCCCCGGTACGAAGCCGACGTCGACGCGGGCCGGGATGCCCAGGGTGCGGGCCATCGCCGCCATGGCGAAGGCGAAGTGCACGCAGAAGCCCTTCTTGTCCCGCAGGAAGCGCGCTATGGCGTCGGGCCCGCTGCCCTCGGCGACGCGGGTGTCGTAGATGAAGCCGCCGGTGACGGTGAACCAGTCCTGGAGCTTGACGGCCCGCTCGTAGGCGTTGGTGGCGCCCCGGGTGACCTGCCGCGCGGTCTGCTTCACCACGGCCGGCAGGTCGGACGGCACCTGGGTGTACTCCCGTTCGAGTGACGCCGGGGGCGGCGGCGCGTCCGCGAGCTGCTGCGCGGTCGGGTCCACCTCCAGACTCGCCACCTGGTACTGCACCCCCGACGTGGTCTGTCCCTGGTCGCCGACGAGGGTGCGGCCCTCCGGTTCGTAGCGCCACTCGCCGTTGACCCGCACCCTGGTCGCCGGGTAGGGGAGCGGCAGGTAGTTCTGCGCGTAGCCGGGGGCCGCGGCGATCGAGGTGGACACCGGTGTGGTGTGCACCGCGGAGCTGAGGCCCTGCGGTGTCGGCAGGGTGTCGGGCACGTCGGTGACCCGCCGCTCCGACGCCTTCCACGTCGTGCCGTCGAACTGGTCGAGGGTCAGGATGCGCAGGTACATGTCGCCCGCGTCGGGGGCGGTGGTGCGGTAGCGCAGCACCTCCGCGTCGCTGGGCTGGTTGAGGCTGTCCTGCAACGACACCAGCGGGTTGACCGCCGAGATGGTGTCGCCGTGGCCCAGCGCGCCCGCACCGCCCGGCCCCAGCAGCCCGCCGCCCATCGCGGGCAGTACCACCGGGGCGATCAGCGCGATGCCCAGCGCCATCGCGCCGATCCGACGGCCGGTGCGGGCCGGGGCGAGCGCGGGCTCCCAGGCGTCGGCGGCGGGAGCGCCCGAAGCACGGCGTGGCCCACCGAACACCCGCCCCCAGCGCGACAGCCGGTCCCGCCCCTCCGCCAGCAGCAGCGCCAGGTACCCGGCCGCCGCCAGCAGGAACCACAGCCACCGCGCCCCGCCCTGCGCGAGACCCGACGCCACCGAGTACAGGGCCAGCAGCGGAAGTCCGGCCGGGGCGGCGCTGCGGTAGGTCACCGCGAGCGCGTCCACGATCAGCGCGACCAGCACCACCCCGCCGACCAGCATCAGCCGGATACCGGGCGTCACCGGCGCCGGGATCGCGTACTGGCTGACGTCCTGCGCGCCGTCGGAGACCAGTTGCCCCAGCCGTGCCACCGCCTGCGGCCCCGGCACGACGCCCAGCAGCGCCTGCCCGCGCGCGAACGCGAAGGTGAACAGCAGCAGCGTCACCAGGGCCTGCGCCGCGACCGTCAACGGGCGGGCCAGCGGCACCCGCCGGGCCGCCGCGCCCACCGCCGCCTGCACGACCACCACCAGCAGCGCCTGCACGTACCAGCCGCTCGGCGACGCCAGCGGCAGCAGCGACAGCGCCGTCAGCAGCGACGCCAGCGCGGCGCACACCGTCAGCCTTCCCCGCCCGCTCACCGCACGCCCCCGCGCCGTGTGCTCGCGGCCCCTGCCTCAGCCCCGGCCCCGGTCAGCGTCCTCACCGTCCCGCCCCCTCGCGCTGGTGGTAGCGGTCCGCCTGCCGCCACAGGTCCGCGAGGTGGTCACCGGGCAGCACATGGATCGCGGTCCACCCCGCCTCGCGCAGGGTCCGCAGCGGCTCCTGCGCGCCCGCGCCCTCGTCCCGCCCGTCCAGGACGAACGCGACCGCGCCGCCGGTGCGCTGCCGCATGCGCGCGGCCAGCCGGGCCTGTTCGTCGTCCAGTTCGCCCAGGAACGCCACCGTCAGCCCCTCCTGCCCGCCGCGCAGCACGTCGTACGCGGCCGAAAGGCCCTCGTTGCCGGAGTGGTCCACCACGGCGAGCGCCTCCAGCAGCAGCCCGGCCGCCTCCGAGGAGTCGTCGCCGAAGCCGCCCGAGCCACCAGGTCCGTCCGGCCCCGGCACGCAGCTGCCGGTGTCGGTCAGCAGCCGGCAGGCGTAACCGCGCTCCAGCATGTGCGAGGCGACGGACGCCGCGCCCGAGACCGCCCATTCGAACGCGGAGTCGGGGCCGGCGCCGTGGTAGGCGGCCTGCCGGGTGTCCAGCAGTACCGTGCAGCGCGCCCGGTGCGGCTGCTCCTCCCGGCGCACCATCAGCTCCCCGTAGCGGGCGGTCGAGCGCCAGTGCACCCGGCGCAGGTCGTCGCCGTGGCGGTAGCCGCGCGGGATCACGTCGTCCTCACCGGCCAGCGCGAGCGCCCGGGTGCGGCTGTCGCCGTAGCCCGCGCTCTCCCCGACGAGCCGCACCATCGGCAGCGGGTCGACCCGGGGCACCACGGTGAGCGTGTCGGACGCCTCGAAGGAGCGCGTCAGCTCGCACATCCCGAACGGATCGGTCAGCCGCAGCTGCAACGGACCCAGCGGATAGTGCCCGCGCAGGTCGGAGCGTACCCGGTAGGACACCTCGCGGTGGCCGCCCGGCTCCACCCGGTCCAGCACGAACCGGGGCCTCGGCCCCAGCACGTACGGCACCCGGTCCTGGAGCATCAGCAGCCCGGTCGGCAACCGCGAGACGTTCTCCACCCGCAGGTGCACCCGGGCCTGCGACATCGCGGGCACCCGCGACGGGGTCAGCCTGCGGGTGGACGCCACCCGGTAGCGGGTGCGGTGGACGACCAGGACGCAGGCGAGCGGCAGCACCGCGAGCAGCAGTCCGACCCGCAGCAGGTCCGGCTGCCCGAGCACGTAGGCGCAGGCCCCGGCGGCGATGCCGGCGGCCAGGAACGACCGCCCCCGCGTGGTCAGCCCGCCCAGGGCCCGCCAGACCCCGCCCGCGCGGACCGGCCCCGGGCCCTCGTCGTCGTACGGGTCGCTCCGGCGCACGCCGCTCATCGGAGCTGCGCTCACGGGTTCCTCGGGCCGTGCGGATCGGGCACCGGCGTACGCTGCACGATCTCGGCGACCATCTGCTCCGGGGTGCGGCGGTTCAACTGCGCCTGCGCGGTGGGCAGCAGACGGTGCGCCAGCACGGCGGGCGCCAGCGTCTGCACGTCGTCCGGGAGCACGAAGTCCCGCCCGTCCAGCGCCGCCGCCGCCCGCGCGGCCCGCACCAGGTGCAGCGTGGCGCGCGGTGAGGCGCCGAGCCGCAGGTCGGGGTGGCGGCGAGTGGCGTCGACGAGCTCGACCGCGTACCGCCGCACGGGCGCCGCGACGTGCACCGTGCGCACCGCCTCGACCAGCTTCTCGATGTCGTGCGCGTGCGCCACCGGCTCCAGGTCGTCCAGCGGATCGGGACCGCCGTGCACGTCCAGCATCCGCAGCTCGGCCTCCTGGCTGGGGTAGCCGATGGAGACCCGGGCCATGAAGCGGTCGCGCTGTGCCTCGGGCAGCGGGTAGGTGCCCTCCATCTCCACCGGGTTCTGGGTGGCGATGACCATGAAGGGCCTGGGCAGTTCGTAGGTGTTGCCGTCGATGGTGACCTGCCGCTCCTCCATCGACTCCAGCAGCGCCGACTGGGTCTTCGGGGACGCCCGGTTGATCTCGTCGCCGACCACGATCTGGGCGAAGATCGCGCCCGGCTTGAACTCGAAGTCCCGCCGCTGCTGGTCGAAGACGCTCACCCCGGTGATGTCGGAGGGCAGCAGGTCGGGGGTGAACTGGATGCGGCGCACCGAGCAGTCGATGGACTTCGCCAGTGCCTTGGCGAGCATCGTCTTGCCCACCCCCGGCACGTCCTCGATCAGCAGGTGCCCCTCGGCGAGCAGCACGGTCAGCGCGAGCCGTACGACCTCGGGCTTGCCCTCGATCACGTTCTCCACCGAACCGCGCACCCGCGCGGCGGTGGTGGTCAGATCGCTGAGCCCAGCTCGTGATTCATAGGTCGTCACCCGGCCCTCCTAGGCCCCGCGAGCCCCCGGCCGACGGCGCCGGGGGCTGTAGTCCGTGAGGCGGCGACCGCGGCGGCGGCCGGTCCTCCCCGATGGCGTGCACCGGGGAAGCCGGTGCCACGTCCCGCATTCTTCCCTTTCGCGGCCCGCCGCGTCACCGGAAGGTCCGTTACTCGGCCGTGATTTCCCGCAGCAGACCGGTGTGGACGTCGAAGACGAAGCCGCGCACCTCCTCGGTGAGCGTGAGGAACGGGGAGGTGCGCACCCGTGCCATGGACTGGCGCACGTCCTGGTCCACGTCGGTGAACGACTCCACCGCCCAGGTGGGGCGCTGGCCGACCTCGTGCTCCAGGTCGGTGCGGAAGCCCTCGGTCAGCGACTCAAGACCGCAGTTGGTGTGGTGGATCAGCACGACCGAACGGGTGCCCAGGGCGCGCTGACTGATCGCCAGCGAACGGATGGTGTCGTCGGTGACCACACCGCCCGCGTTGCGGATGGTGTGGCAGTCGCCCAGCCGCAGGCCGAGCGCCGCGTGCAGGTCGATCCGGGCGTCCATGCAGGCGACCACGGCCACCTCGCGCACCGGGCGGGCACCCATGCCCGGGTCGGTGAAGCCCTCGGCGTAGCGGCGGTTGGCCTCGACGAGGCTGTCGATCACCGACCCTTCGGCGGACGCGGACGAAGCGGCGGGTGACGCGGAGGACGCGGAGGCTGATATCGACATGACACGACCGTAGACGGCGCGCGGCACGGCGTCTCGTCCTGGTGGGGGACGAAAACGGAAACCCAGGCGTCAATCGAGCGAGCCGTGAGCTAGCCCACAGGCGTGAGCCGTGCTGAGGCGTCCGGGTGAACCACGGGCCGCGGCGCGCGGACCGGCCCCCGTCACGCCCGTACTCGGCCGGATAATCCCCCGTCGCCTCTCCTGCCTGCGGTTTCGCCCCGGTGAAGGAGACCCGTACGGGTCTCGTCCGCGATTGACCGTGGTGGGCTGTGGAGTAAAGTGGCGCGAAGTGGGAGGCTGACGGCTGCGAGCGTGCGGGAGGTGCGGATGTTCCTCGGGACGTACGCGCCGCGCCTGGACGACAAGAGCAGGCTCGTCCTGCCGGCCCGGTTCCGCGACCAGCTCGCCGACGGCCTGGTCGTCACCAAGGGGCAGGAGCGCTGCCTGTGCGTGTGGCCGCTGGCCGAGTTCCGCTCGGTGACCGAGCGGCTGCGGCAGGCGCCGGTGACCTCCAAGGCCGCCCGGGACTACATGCGGGTGCTGTTCGCCGGGGCCACCGACGAGGTGCCGGACAAGCAGGGCCGCATCACCATCCCCCAGCCGCTGCGCGACTACGCGGGGCTGACCAGGGACTGCACGGTCGTCGGCGCCAACAACCGGCTCGAGGTCTGGGACGCGGCCGCCTGGGACCACTACCTGGCCGGCCAGGAGGAGAGCTTCTCGGCCCTGTCGCAGGAGGTGCTCCCCGGCATAGTGTGACGGCGTCCCCGGCACGCCACCGCATCGAGACCGCCGCGGCGCCGACCGCCCGCGCTCCCTTGTACGTGACGCCAGGCCTCCTCCCGCTCCCGGCTCGCTGGTGCTACTTCCCCGGTGCCAGCCGGCTCCTTCCCTACGAGCGGGCGGGGACCCGGCGGTACGTCCAGGCCCTCCACCCCGTACAAAGGGGACCGTGAAGGGCACAGTTCGATCAGAGGGCCAGATGAGCACCACCTGCCACGCGTCGTCCCCGTCCCGAGGGCTCGGGCCGCGTTCCGGCGCCGCCGCACGCCGGCCGCGCCGCGGCGCCGCCGCGAGGGGGTGCCGACGATGACCGAACCACGTCATGTCCCGGTCATGCTCCAGCGGTGCCTCGACCTGCTCGCCCCGGCGCTCGCCGAGCCCGGCGCGGTCGTCGTGGACGCCACGCTCGGCCTCGGCGGCCACAGCGAGGCACTGCTGTCCACCTTCCCGGCCGCCCGCCTGGTCGCCCTCGACCGCGACCCGGCCGCCCTCAAGCTCGCCGGCGAGCGGCTCGCCCCGTTCGGCGAGCGGGCCACCCTGGTGCACGCGGTCTACGACGAACTGCCCGAGGTCCTCGACCGGCTGGGTGTGCCCCGGGTCCAGGGTGTCCTGTTCGACCTGGGCGTCTCCTCCATGCAACTGGACGAGGCCGAGCGCGGCTTCGCCTACGCGCAGGACGCGCCGCTGGACATGCGCATGGACCAGAACACCGGCATCAGCGCGGCGGAGGTCCTCAACACCTACCCGCCAGGCGAGCTGGTCCGGGTGCTGCGCGCCTACGGCGAGGAGAAGTTCGCCCGCAAGATCGTCGAGGCGGTCGTCAGGGAACGGGAGAAGGAACCGTTCACCAACAGCGCCCGGCTGGTCGAGCTGATCCGCGACGCGCTGCCGCAGGCCGCCAAGCGCACCGGGGGCAACCCCGCCAAGCGCACCTTCCAGGCCCTGCGCATCGAGGTCAACGGCGAACTCGCGGTGCTGGAGCGGGCGATCCCGGCGGCCGTCTCGGCGCTCGCGGTGGGCGGCAGGATCGCCGTGCTGTCGTACCACTCGCTGGAGGACCGCCTGGTCAAGCAGGTCTTCACGGCGGGCGCGAGCCACACCGCGCCGCCCGGCCTGCCGGTCGTCCCGGAGCGCTACCAGCCCCGGCTGAAGCTGCTGACGCGCGGCGCCGAGCTGCCCACGGAAGAAGAGATCGCCGACAACCGCAGGGCCGCCCCGGCCCGGCTGCGCGGTGCGGAACGCGTCCGGGAGGACGTCGCGGACGACGGGGGCCGCCGGTGAGCGGCGCGCCGCCGCGCCCGCCCCGCCCGGCGCGTGCCCGGGTCCTGGGCGGCGGACGCGGCGCCCGCGCGGCCCGCACCCCGTTCGTGCTGCTGGTCGTCGCCCTGCTGGCCACCGGCCTGATCTCGCTGCTGCTGCTCAACGCCTCCGTCAACCAGGGCGCTTTCCAGCTGTCGAACTACAAGAAGCAGACCAAGCAGCTCACCGACGAGGAGCAGGCGCTCCAGCAGCAGGTCGACCAGGAGTCGGCGCCCGGTTCGCTGGCCGCCCAGGCCCGCAGGCTCGGCATGGTGCCCGGCGGCAACCCGGCCTTCCTGATGCCCGGCGGCGCGGTGCGCGGCGTGCCCGGCGAGGCCGGCGCCCCGCCGGTCCCGCCGCCCGCCACCGCGCCCGCCGCGCCGCCGTCCCCCTCCCAGGCCCCGTCGGGGTCGCCCGCGCCCGCGCAGTCCATCGGCCCGTCGTCGCGGGCGGCGGCCTCGGCCCCGGCGCCCGCCCTGCCCCCCGCCCCGCCCGCCCCGTCATCGGCCTCCGGCGCCTCCGGGCCCACGGCGTCCCCGGCGTCCGTGACCGGCGCCGGCCCGAACGGCACGGGTGGCCCGGACAGCACGGGCGGCACCGGTGGCACGGGCGGCACCGACTCCCCGGCTCCGGCAAGGTGATCGCGTGACCCAGCAGAAACGCCCCCGGCCCGGCGGGCACCTGCCCCGCCCGGCCCGTCCCGCCCGTCCGGCGCCCCGGCAGGCGTCGGTGGGGCGTCCGCGCAGGCCCGCGGGACCGCCGCGCCGCCCGCCCGGCCCGCCGCGCAGGCCCGCAGGCCCGGCCCGGCTGCGGCTCGGACGGCCCAAGCCCCGGCTGCGGCTGGTCAGCGTGCTGCTGGCACTGGTGCTCGTGACCTTCGGCGTGCGGCTCTTCCAGGTCCAGGTGGTGGACTCCGCGGGCTACGACGCCAAGGCCGACATCAACCGCTACCAGCCGGTGCAGCTCGCGGCCACCCGCGGCGACATCACCGACCGCGACGGTGCGGAGCTGGCGGCCAGCGTCGACGCGTACGACATCACCGCCGACCCCTACCTGTTCACCCCCGACCAGGCGAAGATCTCCGACGCGCCGCAGAAGGCCGCCGTCGCGCTCGCCCCGGTCATCGGCGGCGACGAGCAGACCATCGCCGGCCTGCTGGCCACCCCCAGGTCGCGTTACGTGGTGCTCGCCCGCGGCGTCACCCCGCAGGTGTGGAACCAGGTCAAGGCCCTCCAGGCGAAGCTCGCCGCTCAGGCCGCGAAGCAGGGCGACCCGGGACTGCTGGCGGGCGTGCTGTCGGAGCCCACCAGCAAGCGCGTCTACCCCAACGGCGACCTCGCCGCCGGTGTCCTCGGCTTCGTCAACGGGCAGCAGCAGGGCGCGGGCGGCCTGGAAGCCCAGTACAACAGCGAACTCGCCGGTAGACCCGGCAAGATGACGGTCGCCACCTCCGGCGGCCAGGTCATCCCCACCGCCGGCATCCAGGAGCAGGCCCCGGTGCCCGGCACCGACATAAGGCTCACCCTCGACCGGAACATCCAGTGGGCCGCCCAGAGCGCCATCGCCGCCCAGGTGAAGAAGTCCAAGGCGGACCGCGGCTACGTGGTCGTCCAGGACTCCCGCAGCGGCCAGATCCTCGCGATGGCCGACGCGCCCGGCTTCAACCCCAACGACCTCGGCGACGCCAGCCCCGCCTCGCTGGGCAACCCCGCCCTGCAGGACGCGTACGAACCGGGCAGCGTCAGCAAGCTGATGTCCATGTCCGCGATCATCAACGAGGGCGTGGCGACCCCGCTCACCCACGTGGTGGTCCCCGGCACCCTGCAACGCGGCGACCGGGTCTTCCACGACGACGAACCGCACCCCACCGAGTACCTCACCCTCAGCGGCGTCCTCGCGCAGTCCAGCAACATCGGCACCATCGAGGCGACCGGCCAGCTGGGCAGGACCCAGCAGCAGTCCGACCAGATCCTCTACTCCTACCTGCGCAAGTTCGGCATCGGCGAGCCGACCGGGCTGGACTTCCCCGGCGAGACGCCCGGCATCCTGGCGCCGCCGGGCAAGTGGAGCACCTCGCAGCAGTACACGATCCCGTTCGGCCAGGGCCTGTCCGTCAACGCGCTGCAGGCCACCTCCATCTACTCCACCATCGCCAACGGCGGCGTACGGGTGCAGCCGACCCTGGTCGAGGGCACCACGGGACCGGACGGCCAGTACACGCCCGCGCCCGCGCCCAAGCGCACCCGGGTGGTGAGCACCAGCACCGCCAAACAGGTGACCGAGATGCTGGAGACCGTCGTCGGCAGCGAGAACGGCACCGGCACCATGGCGCAGATCCCCGGCTACCAGGTGGCGGGCAAGACCGGCACGGCCAACCGGGTGGATCCGGCCACCGGCCGCTACCACGGTTACACCTCGTCCTTCATGGGCTTCGCGCCCGCCGACGACCCCCGCGTCACCGTCTCCTGCGTCATCCAGAACCCCACCGTCGGCAGCTACTTCGGCGGCAGCATCTGCGGCCCGGTCTTCAAGCAGGTCATGGAGTTCGCACTGAAAACGCTCCAGGTGCCGCCGTCCGGCAAGCCGGCGCCGAGGATCCCCGTCGAGTTCCAGCCGGGAAAGCAGTGAGCCGCCGTGACAACCATCACAAATCCACCCGGACCGGGAACCGGCGGCGAGTCCGCGGGCCCGGCCCCTTTTCGCCCGGACCCCTCCATGCCCGGTAACCTCACCGCCGTGCCACAAGCTGATCAGTCCCCCCGTTCGCAGCGAGAGCCCGAGAAGGTGCCGGGTCCGCCCCGGCCCGCCGGGGTCCGCCCCAAACCGCTCGCGGAACTGGCCGAACGGCTCGGCCTGAAGCCCCCCGCGGACGGCGCGCCGGTCACCGGCATCACCCACGACTCCCGCGCGGTACGCCCCGGTGACGTCTACGCGGCGCTGCCCGGCGCCCGCTTCCACGGCGCCGACTTCGCCTCCCAGGCGGCCGAACGCGGCGCCGTCGCCGTGCTCACCGACCCGGCCGGCCGCGACCGTGCCGCCGCGGCCGGACTGCCGGTCCTGGTGGTGGACGACCCGCGCTCCCGGATGGGCGCGCTGGCCGCCGCCGTCTACGACGAGCCCGGTGCCGACCTCCTCCAGATCGGCATCACCGGCACCTCCGGCAAGACCACCACCGCGTACCTCGTCGAAGGCGGCCTGCGCGCCGCGTACGGCCCGGCGACCGGGCTGATCGGGACCGTCGAGTCCCGCATCGGCGACGAACGCCTCAAGAGCGAGCGCACCACGCCCGAGGCCACCGACCTCCAGGCGCTGTTCGCGGTGATGCGCGAGCGCGAGGTGCGGGCGGTCGCGATGGAGGTCTCCAGCCACGCCCTGGTGCTCGGCCGGGTCGACGGCGCCGTCTTCGACGTGGGCGTCTTCCTCAACCTCAGCCCGGAGCACATGGAGTTCCACCGGGACATGGAGGACTACTACCAGGCGAAGGCGCAGCTGTTCACCCCGCGCCGCAGCCGCCTCGGAGTGGTCAACATCGACGACGTGTGGGGCCAGCGGCTGCTGAAGGAGGCGTCGGTCCCCGTCGTCAGCTTCTCCGCCGAGGGCCACCCGGACGCCGACTGGCGCGCCGAGGACGTCGAGGTCGGCCCGCTGGGCAGCACCTTCACCGTCGTCGGCCCCAGCGGCGAACGGGTGCCCGCCAGGTCCCCGCTGCCCGGCCCGTTCAACGTGGCCAACTCCCTCGCCGCGATCACCGCTCTGGTCGCCGCCGGGATCGACCCGCGTACCGCCGCCGACGGCGTCGCCGCCGTGCCCGGCGTCCCGGGCCGCCTGGAGCGCGTCGACGCCGGGCAGGACTACCTCGCCGTCGTCGACTACGCGCACAAGACCGACGCGGTCGAGTCCGTGCTGCGGGCGCTGCGCAAGGTCACCGAGGGCCGCATCCACATCGTGCTCGGCTGCGGCGGCGACCGCGACCAGCAAAAGCGCGGCCCGATGGGCGCCGCCTGCGCCCGCCTCGCCGACACCGCGGTACTGACCTCCGACAACCCGCGCTCGGAGGACCCGCTGGCGATCCTGGCCACCATGCTGGCCGGAGCCGCCGAGGTGCCCGCCCACGAACGCGGGCGCGTCACGGTGGAGCCCGACCGGGCCGCCGCCATCGCCGCCGCCGTCTCCGTCGCACAACCCGGCGACACCGTGCTGGTGGCGGGCAAGGGCCACGAGCAGGGCCAGGACGTCGCCGGGGTCGTGCGCCCCTTCGACGACCGCGAGGTGCTGCGCGCCGCCATCGAACGCGCGGAACCCCGCGTCGCCGTCCGTCCCCCCGCCCGAACGAAGGACACCGACCAGCAGTGATCGCACTCACCCTCGCCGAGGTCGCGCAGGCGGTCGGCGGGAGCACGCACGACATACCCGACCCGTCGCTCCCCGTCAGCGGGCCGGTGCTGACCGACTCGCGCCTGGTCGTCCCCGGCAGCCTCTTCGTCGCCTTCGACGGAGAGCGCGTGGACGGCCACGACTTCGCCGGGCAGGCGGTCGCCGCCGGAGCGGTCGCCGTGCTGGCCGCCCGGCCGGTCGGCGTGCCCGCGATCGTGGTGGACGACGTCCGGGGGGCGCTGGGCGCGCTCGCCCGGGAGGTCATCCGGCGCCTCGGCGTGGACGTCGTCGCCCTGACCGGCTCCTCCGGCAAGACCAGCACCAAGGACCTCATCGCGCAGTTGCTGACGCGCCTGGGGCCCACGGTCTACCCGGAGGGCAGCCTCAACAACGAGATCGGGCTGCCGCTGACCGCGCTGCGCGCCGAGGCCGGCACCCGCAACCTCGTGCTGGAGATGGGCGCCAGGGGCATCGGCCACATCAGGTACCTGACCGAGCTGACCCCGCCGCGCATCGGCGTCGTCCTCAACGTCGGCACCGCGCACATCGGCGAGTTCGGCGGCCGGGAGCAGATCGCCCAGGCCAAGGGCGAACTGGTCGAGGCGCTGCCCGGCGAGGCCGAGGGCGGCATCGCCGTGCTCAACGCCGACGACCCCTACGTGCGCGCCATGGCGAACCGCACGAAGGCCCGCTGCGTCTTCTTCGGCGAGTCGCAGGAGGCGAGTGTGCGCGCGCAGGACGTCCGGCTCGACCCGAAGGGCCGTGGAGTCTTCACGCTCCGCACACCCACCGGGTGCGCCCCGGTGACCCTGCGGCTGTACGGTGAGCACCACGTGTCGAACGCGCTGGCCGCGGCCGCCGTCGCCGGTGAACTGGGCATGCCCGTCGAGGAGATCGCCTCCGCGCTCTCCGAGGCCGGATCGCTCTCCCGCTGGCGCATGGAGGTCACCGAGCGGCCGGACGGCGTGACGGTCGTCAACGACGCCTACAACGCGAATCCCGACTCCATGAGGGCCGCCCTGCGCGCGCTCGTCGCCATGGGCCGGGGCTCGGGGGCCGAGGGGGGCCGCACCTTCGCGGTGCTGGGCGAGATGGCCGAGCTCGGCGAGGACTCGCTCGCCGAACACGACGCGATCGGACGGCTCGCCGTCCGGCTCAACGTCAGCAAGCTCGTGGCCGTGGGCGGCGAGGCCGCCGCCTGGCTGGACATGGGCGCCAAGAACGAGGGTTCGTGGGGTGAGGAGTCGGTGCACGTGTCCGACGCGGAGACGGCGATCGACCTGTTGCGCAGTCAACTGCGCCCGGGGGACGTCGTGCTGGTGAAGGCATCGCGGTCGGTGGGGCTCGAGCGCGTCGCGCAGGCACTGGCCGACGCGGACGGTGGCGCCGGCGCGCGGGGCGAGGTCTGACGGACGATGAAGCAGATCCTCATCTCGGGCGTCATCGGCCTGTTCCTCTCCCTGATCGGCACCCCGGCGCTGATCAAGCTGCTGGCCCGCAAGGGCTACGGCCAGTTCATCCGGGACGACGGCCCGCGCGGCCACCACAGCAAGCGCGGCACCCCCACCATGGGCGGTATCGCCTTCATCATCGCCACGGTGATCGCGTATGCGGCGACCAAGCTGATCGTCGGTGAACGGCCCACCATCTCCGGGCTGTTGGTGCTCTTCCTCTTCGTCGGCATGGGCCTGGTCGGCTTCCTCGACGACTACATCAAGATCGTCAAGCAGCGCAGTCTGGGCCTGCGGGCCAAGGCCAAGATGGCCGGCCAGCTGATCGTCGGCATCGCCTTCGCCGTCCTGGCCCTGAACTTCCCCAACCAGCGCCACTCCACCCCGGCCTCCACCAAGCTGTCCTTCACCCAGGACTTCGGCTGGTCGATCGGCCCGGTGATCTTCGTGATCTGGGCGCTGTTCATGATCCTGGCGATGTCCAACGGCGTGAACCTCACCGACGGCCTCGACGGCCTGGCCACCGGCGCCTCGGTGATGGTCTTCGCCGCCTACACCGTCATCGGCGTCTGGCAGTACGGCCAGTCCTGCGCCAACGCCCTCACCGCGGGCCCGGGTTGCTACGACGTACGCGACCCGCTCGACCTCGCGGTGGTGGCCGCCGCGCTGATGGGCGCCTGCTTCGGCTTCCTGTGGTGGAACACCTCGCCGGCGAAGATCTTCATGGGTGACACCGGGTCGCTGGCGCTCGGCGGCGCGCTCGCGGGCCTGGCGATCTGCTCGCGCACCGAACTGCTGATGGCCATCCTCGGCGGCCTGTTCGTGCTCATCACCCTGTCCGTGGTCATCCAGGTCGGCTCCTTCCGGCTCACCGGCAAGCGGGTCTTCCGGATGGCGCCGCTCCAGCACCACTTCGAACTCAAGGGGTGGAGCGAGGTCCTGGTGGTCGTCCGCTTCTGGATCATCCAGGGCATGTGCATGGCGGTCGGCCTGGGCCTGTTCTACGCGGGCTTCGTGGCCGCGAAGTGAGGAAGGCGCGCATGGACGTATCGGGAATCGACGGCGCGCACGTCACCGTCGCCGGGCTCGGCGTCTCCGGCCTGCCGGCCGCCAGGGCGCTGCACGGCCTCGGCGCCCGCGTCACCGTGGTCAACGGCGGCGACGGGCCGCGCGAGAGGGCCGAGGCCGCCGAGCTGGAGGCACTCGGCATCGAGGTGCGGCTCGGCCCGGTCGAACTGCCCGAGGGCACCGACCTGGTCGTCACCACGCCGGGCTGGAAGCCGGCCGGCCCGCTGTTCGCCGCGGCCGCCCGCGCGGGCGTCGAGGTGTGGGGCGACGTGGAGCTGGCCTGGCGGCTGCGGCGCCCGGACAGCGCCCCCTGGCTGGCGGTCACCGGGACCAACGGCAAGACCACCACCGTCCAGATGCTCGCCTCGATCCTGAAGGCGGCGGGCCTGCGCACGGCCGCCGTCGGCAACATCGGCGTCTCCCTGCTGGACGTCGTCCTCGGCGACGAGGAGTACGACGTGCTCGCCGTGGAGCTGTCCAGCTACCAGCTGCACTGGGCCCCCTCGGTACGCGCCCACTCCGCCGCGGTGCTCAATCTCGCTCCCGACCACCTCGACTGGCACGGCTCCATGGAGGCGTACGCGGCCGACAAGGGCC
Source organism: Streptomyces sp. ICBB 8177 (assembly GCF_003144095.1). Lineage (GTDB taxonomy): Bacteria > Actinomycetota > Actinomycetes > Streptomycetales > Streptomycetaceae > Streptantibioticus_D. The sequence continues at coordinate 1,439,284 of NZ_NSKH01000018.1, forward strand.
GGATCTACGAGGGCAACCGCGTCGCCTGCGTCTACAACGTGGCCGACCCCGCCACCGAGGCGCTGGTGCGCGAGGCCGACGTCGAGGAGGGCTGCCGGGCCATCGGCTTCACCCTCGGCGCGCCGAGGCCCTCGCAGTTCGGCGTGGTGGACGGCATCCTCGTCGACCGCGCCTTCGTCCCCGACCGCCACAAGAACGCCCAGGAACTGGCCGAGGTCTGCGACGTCTCCCCGCCCGCCCCGCACAACGTCGCCAACGCGCTCGCCGCCGCCGCCCTCGCGCGGGCCTACGGTGTCGAGCCGCGCGCGGTGCGCGAGGGCCTGCGCGCCTTCCGCCCGGACGCCCACCGCATCGCGACGGTGGCGACCGTGGAGGGGGTGACCTGGGTCAACGACTCCAAGGCCACCAACACCCATGCCGCCGCCGCCTCGTTGGCCACCTACGAGCACGTGGTGTGGATCGCGGGCGGGCTCGCCAAGGGCGCGGCCTTCGAGGAGCTGGTCCGGGACGCCGCGCCCCGGCTGCGCGGCGCGGTGCTGATCGGCGCCGACCGGGCGCTGATCGCGCAAGCGCTGGCCCGACACGCACCCGAGGTCCCGGTGGTCGACCTGGAACGGACCGACACTGGGGCGATGGCGGCCGCGGTCGAGGCCGCACGGGAGCTGGCCCGGCCGGGCGACACCGTGCTGCTGGCCCCGGCCTGCGCCTCGATGGACATGTTCGTCAACTACGGCAAGCGCGGCGACGCCTTCGCCGAGGCGGTCTCGGCCCTCGCGCCGGACGCGCCGCACCAGCGATAGCCACCGGATCCGTGACGCCGCGGCCCCGGCCCGGCACCCGGCACACGGAGGGGACATGACGCCGCAGCAGCGGTCAGGGGTACGCGACCCGCGCCGGCCGGGCGCGGCCCGGCCCACCGCCCGCCCCGCGCCCGCGCCGCGCGGCCCGGGCGGCTCCCGCGCGGGCCGCGGTCCCGGCGCGGCGCTGCGCAGGATCAGGCGGGCCTGGGACCGCCCGCTCACCGCGTACTACCTGATCGTCGGAGCGGGCTCGCTGATCCTGGTGCTCGGCCTGGTGATGGTCTTCTCAGCCTCCCAGGTCGAGGCCCTGCAGATGGGCGAGCCCGGCACGTACTTCTTCCGCAAGCAGCTGTTCGCCGCCGTCATCGGCGCCGTGCTGCTGCTGGTCGCCGCCCGGATGCCGGTCGCCGGCTTCCGCAGGCTCGCCTACCCGCTGCTGGCCGGGGCGCTCTTCCTCACCGCGCTGGTGCAGGTGCCCGGCATCGGCATGCGGGTCAACGGCAACCAGAACTGGCTGGCCATCGGCGGCTCGTTCCAGATCCAGCCCAGCGAGTTCGCGAAGCTGGCGCTGGCGCTCTGGGGCGCCGACCTGCTGGCCCGCAAGTACGACAAGAAGCTGCTGACCCAGTGGAAGCACCTGCTCGTCCCGCTGGTCCCTGCCGCCATGCTCATCCTGGGCCTGGTCCTGCTCGGCGGCGACATGGGCACCGCGATGGTGCTCGCCGCGATGCTCTTCGGACTGCTGTGGCTGGCCGGAGCGCCGACCCGGCTCTTCGTGGGCGTGCTCGGGGTGGCGGGGGCGCTGGGGCTGCTGCTGATCGAGACCAGCGCGCACCGCCTGTCGCGCTTCGACTGCATCCTCGCCACGGAACCGGGTACGAACGACCAGTGCTGGCAGGCCGTGCACGGACTGTACGCGCTCGCCTCCGGAGGCCTGTTCGGTTCCGGCCTGGGCGCGAGTGTGGAAAAATGGGGCCAACTGCCCGAACCGCACACCGACTTCATCTTCGCCGTGACCGGGGAGGAACTCGGCCTGGCGGGGACGCTGTCGGTACTGGGTCTGTTCGCGGCTCTAGGCTATGCGGGTATCCGCGTGGCCGGACGCACGGAGGATCCCTTCGTCAGGTTCGCCGCGGGAAGCGTGACCACCTGGATCACGGCGCAGGCCGTGGTCAACATCGGGTCGGTGCTCGGCCTGCTGCCGATCGCCGGGGTCCCGCTCCCGCTGTTCTCCTACGGGGGCTCGGCCCTGCTGCCGGCCATGTTCGCCGTGGGACTGCTGATCTCCTTCGCGAGGAGCGAGCCGGCGGCGAGGGCGGCACTGGCCGCGCGGGGGGCCGGCCCCGTGACAAGGGCAATGACACGTAGCATGCGACGTCTCGCCAGACGGCGATCGTCCGGGAAGCGGTGAATTTCGGTGCATGTCGTTCTCGCCGGCGGGGGGACCGCCGGCCACATCGAGCCCGCGCTCGCCCTCGCGGACGCCCTGCGACGGCAGGACCCGACCGTGGGGATCACGGCGCTCGGTACGGAACGGGGCCTGGAGACCAGGCTCGTCCCGGAACGCGGCTACGAACTGGCCCTGATCCCCGCCGTCCCGCTGCCCCGCAGGCCCACCCCGGAGCTGATCACGGTCCCGGGCCGGCTGCGCGGCACCATCAAGGCCGCCGAGCAGATCCTGGAGCGCACCAAGGCGTCCTGCGTGGTCGGCTTCGGCGGCTACGTGGCGCTGCCCGGCTACCTGGCCGCCAAGCGCCTCGGCGTACCGATCGTGGTCCACGAGGCCAACGCCCGCCCGGGTCTGGCCAACAAGATCGGCTCCCGGTACGCGCACGCCGTCGCGGTCTCCACCCCCGACAGCAAGCTGCGCGACGCCCGGTACATCGGCATCCCGCTGCGCCGCTCCATCGCCACCCTGGACCGCGCCGCCGTCCGCGCCGAGGCCCGAGCCGCGTTCGGCCTCGACCAGAACCTGCCGACGCTGCTGGTCTCCGGCGGCTCGCAGGGCGCCCGCAGGCTGAACGAGACCATCGAGGCGGTCGCCCCCCGCCTCCAGCAGTCCGGCGTCCAGATCCTGCACGCGGTCGGCCCGAAGAACGAACTGCCGCAGTCCGGCAACATGCCCGGCATGCCGCCGTACGTCCCGGTGCCCTACGTGGACCGGATGGACCTGGCCTACGCCGCCGCCGACATGATGCTGTGCCGGGCCGGCGCGATGACCGTCGCCGAGCTGTCCGCGGTCGGCCTGCCCGCCGCGTACGTGCCGCTGCCGATCGGCAACGGCGAACAGCGGCTCAACGCCCAGCCGGTGGTCAAGGCGGGCGGCGGTCTGCTGGTCGACGACGCCGAGCTGACCGGCGAGTGGGTGCTCGGCAACGTGCTGCCGGTGCTCACCGATCCGCACCGGCTCTACGAGATGTCCCGCGCCGCCGCCGAGTTCGGCCGCCGCGACGCCGACGACCTGCTGGTCGGCATGGTGTACGACGCGGTGGCGTCCGGCCGGGCACGATAGGACCGGACCATCCGGTCGGTTCGAGGAGGCGGCAGCGTGGCGGGACCGACGACCGCGCGGGCGAGGGAAGACGGCGCGTCGCAGGCCCGCCCCGCGTCCGCCCCACGGCGGCGGGGCCCGTCGCGGCGCGGCGTGCTGGTGGTGCTGGTCGCCCTCACCCTGCTGGTGGGCGGCGGCACGTACCTGCTGTACGGCTCGCCGTGGCTGAGGGTGCGCCAGGTACGGGTCACCGGCACCCGGGTGCTGAGCGCGGCCGAGGTGCGGGACGCGGCCGGGATCGGAGTCGGCGAGGCGCTGGTCTCGGTGGACACCGGCGCGGTCGCCTCCCGGCTGCGCGCCGCTGTGCCGAGGATCGCCTCGGTCACCGTCGACCGTTCCTGGCCCGACACCGTCGCCCTGAAGGTCACCGAGCGCACCCCCAAGGCCCTGCTGGAACAGGGCGGCAAGTACGTCGAGGTGGACGGCGACGGCGTCCGGTACGCCACCGACACCACCGCGCCCGCCGGGGTCCCGGTGGTCGAACTCACCGGTGGCTCCTCGGGCGGGAACCGCTATTTCGGTACGGCTGTCCTGCTGCACGCGGCCGTGCAAGTCGCGGCCGATCTTCCCGAATCGGTCCGCAAGCAGACGAAGACGATCGCGGTGAAGTCGTTCGACGGGATCTCGCTCGAACTGACCGGCGGGCGCGGCGTCCTGTGGGGTGGCCCGGACAACGGCTCCCAGAAGGCGGTGGCGCTGACCGCCCTGCTGAAGGCGGCCCCCGGCGCCACCCATTACGACGTCAGTGCCCCCACCGACCCGGCGTCATCAGGGAGTTGACGGAAGGGATCGCCGGTTGCCACCCTGGTTCGCCCGCATCAGGCGTGATCACATAGGGTCAAAAGAAAAGCGGGAGGTTCGGCGTGTTCGTTGAACCGGTACCGCTTGTCGACTTAGTGTCCTGCTACAGGTGGACACAAGGAACAGACATACTGGTAACCCTAAACCTCAGGGTTAGGGTTCGGGTCGGCGTCCGGACCGTCCCATCGGCATCCGCCGTCGCCCCGCGGTCCCCGCGGAAGCGCCGGCACGTAAATCGAGGCGAGAGGCCTTCGACGTGGCAGCACCGCAGAACTACCTCGCAGTCATCAAGGTCGTCGGCATCGGCGGCGGTGGTGTCAACGCCATCAACCGGATGATCGAGGTCGGTCTCAAGGGCGTCGAGTTCATCGCGATCAACACCGATGCGCAGGCCCTGCTGATGAGCGACGCCGACGTCAAGCTGGACGTCGGCCGGGAGCTGACGCGCGGTCTGGGCGCGGGCGCCAACCCCGACGTCGGCCGCAAGGCCGCCGAGGACCACCGCGAGGAGATCGAGGAGGTCCTCAAGGGGGCCGACATGGTCTTCGTGACCGCCGGCGAGGGCGGCGGCACCGGCACGGGAGGCGCCCCCGTCGTCGCCAACATCGCCCGTTCACTGGGCGCGTTGACGATCGGCGTGGTCACCCGTCCGTTCACCTTCGAGGGCCGGCGCCGCGCCAACCAGGCCGAGGACGGCATCGCGGGCCTGCGCGACGAGGTCGACACCCTCATCGTCATCCCCAACGACCGGCTGCTGTCGATCTCCGACCGCCAGGTCAGCGTGCTGGACGCCTTCAAGTCCGCCGACCAGGTGCTGCTCTCCGGTGTGCAGGGCATCACCGACCTGATCACCACCCCGGGCCTGATCAACCTGGACTTCGCCGACGTCAAGTCCGTGATGTCCGAGGCCGGTTCGGCCCTGATGGGCATCGGTTCGGCGCGCGGCGACGACCGCGCGGTGGCCGCCGCCGAGATGGCGATCTCCTCGCCGCTGCTGGAGGCGTCCATCGACGGCGCCCGCGGTGTGCTGCTGTCCATCTCCGGCGGCTCCGACCTCGGCCTGTTCGAGATCAACGAGTCCGCCCAGCTGGTCAGCGAGGCCGCCCACCCCGAGGCCAACATCATCTTCGGCGCCGTCATCGACGACGCGCTCGGCGACGAGGTCCGGGTCACCGTCATCGCGGCCGGGTTCGACGGCGGCCAGCCGCCCACCAAGAACCGCGACAAGGCGCTCGGTTCGTACGGCTCACGGGACGAGAACGCGGGGTCGTCCGCCGCGTCGGGCGCGCCGCGGGTCGGCAGCCAGCCCACCGAGTCGCCGCGTCCGGCCTTCAGCGGCCTGGGCAGCGTCGCCCCCCGCGAGTCCGCCGAGACGCGCGAGGAGCAGCCGGAGCCCGCGGCCAACGCGACCGAGACGCCGAGCAGCACACCGCTCACGCCCCAGGTCCCCCCGGCCCGGCCGTACACCGACACCCAGGCCGAAGAGCTGGACGTCCCCGACTTCCTGAAGTGATAGGCCTCCACACGTACACGGGCGGCGCCCACTTCGCCTTCACCGACCGGTGGGGCGGGGTGAGCGCCGTTCCGTACGAGCAGCTGAACCTCGGCGGCGCGGTCGGCGACGACCCGAAGGCCGTGCTGGCCAACCGCGCGCTCGCCGCCCGCGCGCTCGGGCTCGACCCGGCCGCCGTCGTCTGGATGAACCAGGTGCACGGCAACGACGTCGCCGTGATCGACGCCCCCTGGGGGGACGACCCGGTCCCCGCGGTCGACGCGATCGTCACCGCCCGCCGCGGCCTGGCTCTCGCCGTCCTCACCGCGGACTGCGTACCGGTCCTGCTCGCCGACCCGCACGCCGGGGTGGTCGCCGCCGCACACGCGGGCCGCCCCGGCATGGTCGCCGGCGTCGTCCCCGCCGCGGTCGCGCAGATGATCCGGCTTGGGGCGAGCCCGGAGCGGATCACCGCGTTCACCGGCCCGTCCGTCTGCGGCTCCTGCTACGAGGTGCCGGCCGCGATGCGCGACGAGGTCGCGGGCGTCGAGCCGGCCGCGCGGGCTCAGACCTCCTGGGGCACCCCCGCGGTGGACGTCGCCGCCGGAGTCCACGCCCAACTCGCCCGCCTCGGGGTGGGGATGCGTGAGAAATCCCATATCTGCACCCTCGAATCGCCCGACCACTTCTCGTACCGGAGGGACCGCGCCACCGGCCGCCTCGCCTCCTACGTCTGGCTGGACGACGAGCAGCCGGAGCCGACCACGCCGACCGACGGTGAGCGACCATGAACGACAGTGACATCACGGACAGAAAGGCCCAACTGGCCGCGAACCTGGCACGCGTCGAGGACCGCATCGCCGCCGCCTGCGCCGCCGCCGGACGTTCCCGGGACGAAGTGACCCTCATCGTGGTCACCAAGACCTACCCGGCGAGCGATGTGAGGTTTCTCGCGGAACTCGGCGTCACCCAGGTCGCGGAGAACCGCGACCAGGAGGCGTCGCAAAAGGCCGCGGACTGTGCGGACGCGGGGTTGACCTGGCACTTCGTGGGCCAGTTGCAGACCAACAAGGCGCGTTCCGTGGTGCGTTACGCGGACTTCGTCCACTCCGTCGACCGTATGCGCCTCGTGTCCGCTCTGTCCGATGCTGCTGCGCGGACCGGCCGGGAGGTCGGCTGCCTGGTGCAGGTCGCGCTCGACGCCCCGTCAGGATCCGTGGGCAGCCGGGGAGGCGCCGCGCCGGAGGACGTGGCCGCGCTGGCCGACGCGGTCGCCGCCGCCGACGGCCTGCGGATCGAGGGGGTGATGACCGTGGCCCCGCTGACCGGCCGGTATGCGGGGCAACCGCGGGCTGCATTCGATCGGATGAGGGAAATCGCGTCCGCCCTGCGCGAGACGCATCCGGCTGCCACGATGGTGTCGGCGGGGATGAGTTCGGACCTCGAGCACGCCGTGGCCGCCGGTGCGACACATGTACGCGTCGGTACTGCGGTACTCGGAGTCCGTCCCGGGCTCCGGTAACGTCACCAAGAAGTCGGACCACAGCAGAAAATATGGTCATGCTCCGTCAGTTCGCGGAGCTGGCCCAGTGGATCCCCCTCACCTGGTGACGGTGCCGATCCACCACAGAGCGGAGGACGTAGAGCATGGCCGGCGCGATGCGCAAGATGGCGGTCTACCTCGGCCTCGTGGAGGACGATGGGTACGACGGCCCGGGGTTCGACCCCGACGACGAGTTCGAGCCCGAGCCGGAACCGGAGCGGCCCGTCCGGCAGCAACACCAGCCGCCGCAGGAGGAACCGCCCCGCGTCGTGCACGCGCCGGCACCCCGGGAACCACGGATCGCCCCAGTGGCATCCATCACACCTGAACGCCGCACTCTGGAGAAGAACGCACCGGTGATCATGCCCAAGGTCGTGTCGGAGCGGGAGCCGTACCGGATCACGACGCTCCACCCCCGCACGTACAACGAAGCCCGTACGATCGGGGAACACTTCCGGGAGAGCACCCCGGTGATCATGAACTTGACGGAGATGGACGACACCGACGCCAAGCGCCTGGTCGACTTCGCCGCCGGCCTGGTCTTCGGTCTGCACGGCAGCATCGAGCGGGTGACCCAGAAGGTGTTCCTGCTGTCTCCTGCTAACGTCGATGTCACGGCGGAGGACAAAGCCCGGATCGCCGAGGGTGGATTCTTCAACCAGAGCTGAGACGACGAGCACGAGGAACCGGACCGACAGGGCCGGCGGAGACCAGGGGAGAGGGAAGCGCGGTGAACATCGCACTACAGGTGCTCTACATCGCGTTGATGTGCTTCCTGATCGTGCTGATCTTCCGGCTGGTGATGGACTACGTCTTCCAGTTCGCCCGATCGTGGCGTCCTGGCAAGGCCATGGTGGTCGTACTGGAAGCCACCTACACTGTCACCGATCCGCCACTCAAGCTTCTGCGGCGGTTCATCCCGCCGCTGCGTCTCGGGGGCGTGGCGCTCGACCTGTCCTTCTTCGTACTGATGATCATCGTCTACATCCTGATCTCCGTCGTGGCCAGGCTGTGAACGATACGGTCTTGCCGAATGCCGACGATCACGTTGAGGTGAAGAGATGCCGCTGACCCCCGAGGACGTTCGTAACAAGCAGTTCACGACCGTCCGCCTCCGAGAAGGCTATGACGAGGATGAGGTCGACGCCTTCCTCGACGAGGTCGAAGGAGAGCTGACCCGGCTCCTGCGGGAGAACGAGGACCTGCGGGCGAAACTCGCCGCGGCCACCCGAGCCGCCGCGCAGAACCAGCAGCAGGGCATGCGCAAGCCCGAGCAGCAGGAGCGGCCCGGGGCCCCCGTGCCCGCCGCCATATCCGGACCGCAGCCGGTGCCGCCGGGCCAGCAGCACCAGCAGCAGATGGGCGGACCGCCCCAGCTGCCCGGCGCACCCCAGCTGCCGGCCGGGCCGAGCGGCCAGCACGGCCCGCAGGGTCCCATGGGCCCCGGGCCGATGGGACAGGGCCCGATGGGCCCGGGTCCGATGGGGCAGGGGCACCCGATGCAGCAGCCCGGTGGCCACCCCATGCAGCAGCAGGGCCCCGGCGGCGACAGCGCCGCCCGCGTCCTGTCGCTCGCGCAGCAGACCGCCGACCAGGCGATCGCGGAGGCCCGTTCCGAGGCCAACAAGATCGTCGGCGAGGCCCGCAGCCGCGCCGAGGGCCTGGAGCGGGACGCCCGCGCCAAGGCCGACGCGCTGGAGCGGGACGCGCAGGAGAAGCACCGCGTGGCGATGGGCTCCCTGGAGTCCGCGCGCGCCACGCTGGAGCGCAAGGTCGAGGACCTGCGCGGCTTCGAGCGCGAGTACCGCACCCGCCTGAAGTCCTACCTGGAGAGCCAGCTGCGTCAGCTGGAGAACCAGGCGGACGACTCGCTCGCCCCGCCGCGCACCCCGGCGGCCGCGTCGCTCCCGTCCTCGTCCTCCATGGGCGGCGGCACGATGGGCGGCTCGATGGGCAGCGGCATGGCGGCGGCCGGCGCGATGGGCCACTCCACGGGCGGCAACCAGACGTACGGCGGCCAGCAGATGGGCGGCGGCAACCAGACGTACGGCGGCCAGCAGCAGATGTCCCCCGCGATGACCCAGCCGATGGCACCGGTCCGCCCGCAGGGCCCGCAGCCCCTGCAGCAGGCGCCGACCCCGATGCGCGGTTTCCTCATCGACGAGGACGACAACTGAACGCCTGCGCAGGCAGGTAGGCACGTAGGGCCGGGCCCCTGGGAGATCCTCCCCGGGGCCCGGCCCTTTTGTACGCGGAGGGTGGTCGGAGTGGGGGCGGGGGCGGGTTCGGCACCGCCGGATCCCGCTGACGGGGTTGCTCGCCGTCGCGGCGGAGAGATGGGGTGCGGTAAGGGCAAGGATTGAGGCTGAGCGCGGAGGCCGGGGCGAGGTCGGCACCGCCGGGTCCCGCTGATGGGGTTGCTCGCCGTCGCGGCGGAGAAAAGACGACGGATGCGGTGACAGCGGCGAGAGCTGTCCGTGCTGCTGCCGGTGTCGAGAACCGGCCGAGCTACTGCCCCGAGAACGCGAGAACGAGGGAGCTGCTGCCGCAACCGGCATCTTTCCGCCGCGACGGCGAGCAACCACAGCGGGGGTGACCGGCGGTGCCGTGCCGTGCGAGGCCGGGGCCCGTGTTCGTCGCAGGCGTGAGTGCGGGGGCGGTGCGAGCGGCGTTCGCCTATGACCGCCGCAGCGGTGAGCAACCACAGCCGTGCTGATCGGCGCCGCCCGGCCCACCCCAGGCCCCCGCACTCAGGTGCCAAAGGGCCGTACGCCCTGCGGGGGCGGTCCGTCCGCCCCCGCAGCACCCTCGGACCAGCGACAGCGTCACTGCTTGCGGAGGCGGAACGTCAGGCCCAGGGGCTCGTCGACGAAGGCCTCGCCGTACGTGGCGTCGCCCTCGCCGGAGGCGAAGTCCGTCGCCAGGACCTCCTCCGCCACCAGCCCGCCGTGCTCCGTGAGCGCGGCGGCCAGCTCGTCGCCGGAGGCGACCCACCGCACCGCGATCCGGTCCGCCACGTCCAGCCCGCTGTTCTTGCGCGCCTCCTGGATGAGCCGGATCGCGTCCCGGGCCAGGCCCGCCCGCCGCAGCTCCGGCGTGACGTGCAGGTCGAGCGCGACCGTCGCACCCGCGTCGGACGCCACCGACCAGCCCTCACGCGGGGTCTCGGTGATGATGACCTCCTCCGCGGACAACGGCACCGTCTCGCCGTCGACCACCACGGACGCCGTGCCCTCGCGCAGCGCCAGCGACAGCGCCGCCGCGTCCGTTTCCGCGATCGCCTTGGCGACCGGCTGCGTGCCCTTGCCGAAGCGGCGGCCCAGCGCGCGGAAGTTGGCCTTGGCCGTGGTGTCCACCAGCGAACCGCCGACCTCGGACAGCGACGCGAGCGCGGAGACGTTCAGCTCCTCCGTGATCTGCGCGCGCAGGTCCTCCTCCAGCGCCTCGAAGCCCGCCGCCGCGACCAGCGCCCGCGACAGCGGCTGCCGGGTCTTGACCCCCGACTCCGCCCGCGTCGCCCGGCCCAGCTCGACCAGCCGCCGCACCAGGGCCATCCGCTGCGACAGGCCCGCGTCGATCGCCGCCTCGTCCGCCTCCGGCCAGGACGCCAGGTGCACCGACTCCGGCGCGTCCGGCGTCGTCGGCACGACCAGGTCCTGCCAGACGCGTTCGGTGATGAACGGCACCAGCGGCGCCATCAGCCGGGTCACCGTCTCGATGACCTCGTGCAGGGTGCGCAGCGCCGCCGCGTCGCCCTGCCAGAAGCGGCGCCGGGAGCGGCGCACGTACCAGTTGGACAGGTCGTCCACGAACGACGACAGCAGCTTGCCCGCGCGCTGGGTGTCGAACGACTCCAGAGCGTCGGTGACGTCCCGCACCAGCGTGCCCAGTTCACCGAGGAGCCAGCGGTCCAGCAGCGGCCGTTGCCCCGGCGCCGGGTCCGCCCCGCTCGGCGCCCAGCCGGAGGTGCGCGCGTACAGCGCCTGGAAGGCGACGGTGTTCCAGTAGGTCAGCAGCGTCTTGCGCACGACCTCCTGGATGGTGCCGTGCCCGACCCGCCGGGCGGCCCACGGCGAGCCGCCCGCGGCCATGAACCACCGCACCGCGTCCGCGCCGTGCTGGTCCATCAGCGGGATCGGCTCCAGGATGTTGCCCAGGTGCTTGGACATCTTGCGGCCGTCCTCGGCGAGGATGTGGCCCAGGCACACCACGTTCTCGTACGACGACCGGTCGAAGACCAGCGTGCCGACGGCCATCAGCGTGTAGAACCAGCCGCGGGTCTGGTCGATGGCCTCGGAGATGAACTGCGCCGGGTAGGTGCGCTCGAACACCTCCTTGTTGCGGTACGGGTAGCCCCACTGCGCGAACGGCATCGAGCCGGAGTCGTACCAGGCGTCGATCACCTCGTCGACCCGCGTCGCGGTCTCGCCGCACTGCGGGCAGCCGAAGGTGACCTCGTCGATGTACGGGCGGTGCGGGTCGAGGCCCGACAGGTCGCGGCCGGACAGCTGCGACAGCTCGGTCAGCGAGCCGACGCAGGTGAGGTGCTCCTGCTCGCAGCGCCAGATCGGCAGCGGCGTGCCCCAGTAGCGCTTGCGGGACAGCGCCCAGTCGATGTTGTTGTTCAGCCAGTCGCCGAAGCGGCCGTGCTTGACCGACTCCGGGAACCAGTTGGTGCGCTCGTTCTCCCGAAGCAGCTTGTCCTTGATCTGCGTGGTGCGGATGTACCAGGACGGCTGCGCGTAGTAGAGCAGCGCGGTGTGGCAGCGCCAGCAGTGCGGGTAGCTGTGCTCGTACGGCACGTGGCGCAAGAGCAGGCCGCGCGCGTCGAGGTCGGCGACCAGCGTCTCGTCGGCCTTCTTGAAGAACTGCCCGCCGACCAGCGGCAGCACGGCGTCGAACGTGCCGTCCGGGCGCACCGGGTTGACCACCGGCAGGCCGTAGCCGCGGCAGGTCTTCAGGTCGTCCTCACCGAACGCGGGCGCCTGGTGGACCAGGCCGGTGCCGTCCTCGGTGGTGACGTACTCGGCGTTGACGACGAAGTGCGCGCCGTCGATCTCCACCAGGTCGAACGGACGGCGGTAGGCCCAGCGCTCCATCTCGCGGCCGGTGAACGACTGCCCGGTCGCCGTCCATCCCTCGCCGAGCGCCTTGTCCAGCAGCGGCTCGGCGACCACCAGCTTCTCGGAGCCGTCGGTGGCGACCACGTAGGTCACGTCCGGGTGGGCGGCGACGGCGGTGTTGGACACCAGCGTCCACGGCGTGGTCGTCCACACCAGCAGGGACGCCTCGCCGGCCAGCGGTCCCGACGCGAGCGGCAGCCGCACGTAGACCGAGGGGTCGACCACGGTCTCGTAGCCCTGCGCCAGCTCGTGGTCGGACAGGCCGGTCTCGTCACGCGGGCACCAGGGCGCCACGCGGTAGTCCTGGACCAGCAGGCCCTTGTCGAAGATCTGCTTGAGCGACCACCACACCGACTCCACGTACTGCGGGTCCATCGTGCGGTACGCGTTGTCGAGGTCCACCCAGTAGCCCATGCGCCGGGTCAGTTCGGCGAAGGCGTCGGTGTGCCGGGTCACCGACTCGCGGCACTTGGCGTTGAACTCGGCGATGCCGTACTTCTCGATGTCCTGCTTGCCGGTGAAGCCCAGCTCCTTCTCCACCGCCAGCTCGACCGGCAGCCCGTGGCAGTCCCAGCCGGCCTTGCGGGGCACGTGGTGGCCGCGCATGGTCTTGAAGCGCGGGAAGACGTCCTTGAAGACGCGGGCCTCGATGTGGTGGGCGCCCGGCATGCCGTTGGCGGTCGGCGGGCCCTCGTAGAAGACCCACTCCGGCCGGCCCTCGCTCTGCTCCAGCGAACGGGTGAAGACCTTGTTCTCCTGCCAGAACGCGAGCACCTCGTGCTCCAGCGCGGGCAGGTCTACCTGGGCGGGGACCTGGCGGTACTGCGTCATCGGATCCATCCTCCGGCGGACACGTCGTCATCACGTCTTCCGTCGGAGGGACGAGAGCCGCCGCCTCGCGGCCGTGCTCCCGCGGTACCACCCTCCTTGGCCGCCGGGCGCGCCACACGCTCGCTCCCTTCGGCCCTCTCGTTGGGCCGCGACGCCGGTTCTACTCGCCCGCCGCACGTCCTGCGGGCTTTCTTCCGACGGCTCCGGGGTGATCTTCACACCGCGCACGCCTCCGGGCTCGCACCGTCCCCGGCTCGCTCATGGCTGCGTGCGGCGCTACTCGTCCCCATCCACGCCTTTCGCTGCGCCCAGTGTACGGGGAGCGGAGGCGCGGATTCGCCCGGTTACCGCCGCGGGCGGCCGGGCGGCGGGCCCGGAGGACGGGTTCCGGGCCGGGCGCGGGGTGCGGTGCGTGCGGCGCTATGGGGTGTTACCTGGCCGTACCGGCATACCTGCCGGGCAGATGGGCACAACGGATGCAGACGTGCCTGCCGAGCGGGCTACTCGGGCGGCGTGCCCCGTTGCTGCGGGTCAGGAGTCGATTTATCGTTCCGGCACGATTCGCGAGCAAGATCACACAATGTGCCAAATACGAAGGGGCCGCGTCCATGGTGGTGAAGAGGACCGCCGAGAAGAGGTCGTCATCCGCCGCCAGGACGACCGCCAAGGCGAAGAAGACGGCTCCGGCCGGCAAGGCCCCGGCCAAGAAGAAGGCCTCGGCCAAGAAGGCCGCTGATTCCCGCACGACGAAGAAGACGGCGGGCAAGAAGACGGCGAAGGCTGCGACGACGGCGAAGGCGGCGGAGGCCGCCACCAAGAAGGCTCCGGCGAAGAAGACGGCGGCCGCGACGAAGACGGCCGCCAAGGAGCCCGCGAAGAAGACGGCGGCCAAGAGGACCACCGCGAAGAAGACGGCCACGAAGAAGACGGCCACCACGGCGACGGCCGCCAAGAAGGCCACCGCGAAGAAGGCCCCCGCCGACAAGACGGCGGCCAGGAAACAGGTGGCCAGGAAACAGGCGGCCAAGAAGACCGCAGGCACCAAGGCGACCACGGCCGGGAAGGCGGCCGCCGGGAAGGCGACTGCCGGGAAGGCCGCGGGCAGGAAGGCGACGGCGGCGGGTGGGAAGGCCGCGGCGGCGAAGAGGGCCGCCCCGGCGAAGAAGACCGCCGCCGCGCCCGGGACCAGTACGAAAACGACCAAGAAGGCGTCCGCGAAGAAGTCCGCGTCCGCGAAGAAGACGGGAGCCACGACGGTGGTTGCGAAGAAGACAGTGACCGAGACGGCGGCGCCCGAGGCGTCCCAGCTCCCCGCCGCACGACTGGCCGCGGAGGCGGCCGGCATCGTGGAACCCGGGGCGCTCGCCGTCCGTCCGGGGGAGGAGCCCTGGTCGCCGGAGGAGGTCGACGAGGCCCGCACCGATCTGCTGGCCGAGTCGGTCCGGCTGCGCGCCGAGATCCACGCCTCCGAGGAGGCGATCTCCGGCCTGATGCGCGACTCCGGCGACGGCGCGGGCGACGACCAGGCCGACGTCGGCACCAAGAACATCTCCCGCGAGCACGAGATGGCGCTCGCCAACAACGCCCGCGAGATGCTCAGCCAGACCGAGCACGCACTCGAACGGCTGGACAACGGCACGTACGGCCTGTGCGAGTCGTGCGGCAACCCCATCGGCAAGGCCAGGATGCAGGCCTTCCCGCGCGCCACGCTGTGCGTCGAGTGCAAGCAGCGCACCGAACGCCGCTGACCGAGCGCAAGCCCGTGCCGTACGCTCGTGCGTGTCAGGCACGCCCCTGACGCGGGATTCGAGGCTGAGGGACTCACGTGACGAAGGCGGAGCGCACCATCGGTACGCCAGGGTTCGAACAGGCGCCGGACGGCGAGGGCGAGCGGAGCGCGGACGCCTCCCGGGAGGCCGGGAAGGCGTCCGCGCAGACGCCCGAGGCCGTCGCGGACGGTTCGGACGCGCCCGCCCCCGGCGCAGGCGACGGCGGTACGGCCGTGCCGCGGGGCAGGCGGCGGGTCCTCGTGCTGTTCTGCGTCGCCGCCCTGGCGTACGCGCTGGACCTGGTCAGCAAGACGCTGGTGGTGCAGCACCTGGAGGGCCACTCCGCGATCCGGATCCTCGGCCAGTACCTCCAGCTGGAGGCGATCCGCAACTCCGGTGCCGCCTTCGGCATCGGCCAGGGCATGACGATCGTCTTCACGCTGATCGCGCTCATCGTCATCGTGGTGATCACCCGGCTCTCGCGCAGGCTCTACAGCGTGCCGTGGGCGATCGCGCTCGGCCTGCTGCTCGGCGGCGCGCTGGGCAACCTCACCGACCGGGTCTTCCGCTCCCCGGGCGTCTTCCGGGGCGCGGTGGTCGACTTCATCGCCCCGAAGGACTTCGCGGTCTTCAACCTCGCCGACTCCGCGATCGTCTGCGGCGGCATCCTGATCGTGCTGCTGTCCTTCCGCGGCCTCGACCCGGACGGCACCGTCCACCGCGACTGACCGGGAGCCGGCGCGCCCGGGTCCGCCGCCCGCCCGGGCGAAGCCCGCCCGCCCGCACCGGCGGACATTCGTGCCGCGGGTTCCGGCATACTCGTCCTGGTGAGCACCCTTCCCGAGATCCGTACCCTTCCCGTGCCCGACGGTCTGGAGGGCGAGCGCCTGGACGCCGCCCTCGCCCGCATGTTCGGCTTCTCCCGCACCAAGGCGGCCGAGCTCGCCGCGGACGGCAAGGTCCGGGTGGACGGCGCCGAGGCCGGGAAGTCCGACCGGGTGCACGGCGGCGCGTGGCTGGAGGTCGAGATGCCCGCGCCCGCCGAGCCGGTGCGGATCGTCGCGGAGCCGGTGGAGGGCATGGAGATCGTCCACGACGACGAGGACGTCGTGGTCGTCGTCAAGCCGGTGGGCGTGGCCGCGCACCCCAGCCCCGGCTGGAACGGCCCCACGGTGATCGGCGGCCTGGCCGCGGCCGGGTACCGCATCTCCACCTCGGGCGCCGCCGAGCGTCAGGGCATCGTGCACCGGCTGGACGTGGGCACCTCGGGCCTGATGGTGGTCGCCAAGTCGGAGCGCGCGTACACCCTGCTCAAGCAGCAGTTCCGGGAGCGCACCGTCGACAAGCGCTACCACGCCCTCGTGCAGGGCCACCCCGACCCGCTCAGCGGCACCATCGACGCGCCCATCGGCCGCCACCCGAACCACGACTACAAGTGGGCGGTCATCGCCGACGGCAAGCCCAGCGTCACGCACTACGACCTGATCGAGGCGTTCCGGGCCGCTTCGCTGCTTGACATCAAGCTGGAGACCGGCCGCACCCACCAGATCCGCGTGCACATGTCGGCACACCGGCACCCGTGCGTCGGCGACACCACGTACGGCGCCGACCCGACGCTGGCCAAGCGGCTGCGGCTGACCCGGCAGTGGCTGCACGCGGTGCGGCTGGGCTTCGAACACCCGGCGGACGGGCGCTGGGTGGAGTTCGCCAGCCGCTACCCGGACGACCTGGCCCACGCGCTGGAAACCGTCCGGGCGGAGAGCGCGTGAGCGGCGGGGCCGCCCGCGGGCACGCCATCCGGGTCGCCGGCGAGGCCGACATGCCGGGCTGCTTCGCCGTGCGCCGCGAGGTCTTCGTCGTCGAGCAGCGCATCCCCGAGGACGAGGAGTGGGACGCCTACGACGCCCACGCCGTCCACCTGCTGGCCACCGGCCCCGGCGGAGCGCCGCTGGGCACGGTGCGCTTCCTGCACGGCGCCCCGGCGCGCCGCAAGTACGCGGGCGTGGTGGACGACGACGCCACGGCCGTGCTCGGCCGCCTCGCCGTCGGCCGCCGGGCGCGCGGCACCGGGCTCGGCGCCGCGCTGGTGCGGGCGGTCGAGCAGGAGGCGCGGCGGCTCGGCCTCGACCACGTCTACCTGGAGGCGCAGACCCACGCCCTCGGCTTCTACGAGCGCCTCGGCTACGCCGCCCACGGGCCCGAGTTCGACGAGGGCAGCGGCATCCCGCACCGCGCCATGCGCCGCGCGCTGCGCGGGCTGTGACTGATTGTCAGTGCTGCGTGGCAGGCTGATCAGCACCTGAAGCAAGATCCTCCTGTCCGGGAGCGTGCGCCGTGGACCAGTTCGCCCTGCTGCTCGTCCTCCTGCTCGGGGCCATCGTGATGGTCCCGGTGGGGGACCGGCTGGGCCTGCCGTCACCGGTGCTGATGACGCTGTTCGGCGGCGTGCTGGCGCTGCTGCCGTTCGTGCCCAACGTGCACATCCCGCCCGGGCTGATCCTGCCGCTGGTGCTGCCCCCGCTGCTGTACGCCTCCGTGCAGCGCACGTCCTGGCGGCAGTTCGCGGCCAACGTCAGGCCGATCCTGCTGCTGGCGGTGGCCCTGGTCTTCGTCACCACGGCCGCCGTCGCCGCCGTCGCCCACGCCGTGGTCCCAGGCCTGCCGATGGCGTCCGCCGTGGTGCTCGGCGCTCTGGTCGCACCGCCCGACCCGGTGGCCGCCACGGCGGTCGCGGGCCGGCTGGGGCTGCCCCGCCGCATGGTGTCGATCCTGGAGGGCGAGGGGCTGTTCAACGACGTGACCGCCATCGTGCTCTACCACGTCGCCGTGGCCGCCGCCGTGACCGGCTCGTTCTCGCTGCCGCACGCGGCGCTGGCGCTGGTGCTGTCCGCCGTCGTCGCCACGGTCATCGGAGTGGCGCTGGGATGGCTGGCCAACAAGCTGATGCGGCTGGTCGGCGACGCCACCTTGCAGGTCGGCCTGTCGCTGCTGGTGCCGTTCGCCAGTTACGCGCTCGCCGAGGAGCTGGACGGCTCAGGGGTACTGGCCGTGCTCACCACCGCGCTGTACCTGTCGGAGTACATGGGCGACGCCGACGACGTGACCGGGCGCCTGGCGGGCAGCACCTTCTGGACCATCGTCGACACCCTGGTGACCGGCGCCGCATTCGGCCTGATCGGACTGGAGCTGCACACCGTCTTCGGCACCGCGGCGGGCGCGGCGGGGGAGCTGCTGGGCGGGGCGGCGATCGTGGTCGGCGTGGTCGTCGGCGTCCGGCTGATGTGGCTGCTGCCCGCCGCGTGGCTGGCCCGCAGGCTCCACCGAAGACGGGACCTGGACGAGGACATCCCGACCACCTGGCGTGAGACCGTCGTCATGTGGTGGGCCGGGATGCGCGGCGTGGCGTCGGTCGCGCTGGCGCTCGCCGTCCCGCTCACCGTGGACGGCGGCGCGGACTTCCCCGGTCGCGAGGCGATCCTGTTCGTCGCGTTCTGCGTGGTGCTGGCCACCCTGGTGCTCCAGGGGCTCACCCTGCCGTGGCTGGTCGGGGTGCTCGGCGTGCAGGGCGACTCGGCGGCGGAACGCGACCTGGAGCGGCGGCTCGCCCTGCGCGCGGCGAAGGCGGCCAAGCGGCGGCTGCGGGAGATCGAGGAGAGCGAGGACCTGCCGGAGGAGATGTCCGAGGCGCTGCTGCGCCGGGCCTACGACCTGGGCCTGCGCATCAGCCCCGACATGGAGGCGGGCAGCCGCCCCGAGCGGCACGAGGCTGCCCGGCGCAGGGCCGCGAGGTTGCACCACGTGCGGCGCGTGCAGGCGGAGATGATGTCCGCCGCCCGCCACGCGGTGCTGGGCGCGCGCAACGAGCCGGGCTTCGACCCGGAGGTCGTCGACCGGGTGCTGCGCCATCTCGACGTGCGCAGCCTGCGGTGAGCCCCCGGCGGGGCGTCGGGGCGCGCGCCCGGCAGAGCGTTGCGGGGCGCCCGCCTGGCACGATGGGAGGCTGGTGCGGGGCGGCTGCCGCCCCGGTGACGTGGGAAGGCGTGAGAAACGGTGGCTGACGCGGAGACGATCCTGCTGCTGCACTCCTGGTACGGGCTGCGGCCCGCGGTGCACGCGGCGGCGGACCGGCTGCGGGCGGCCGGGCACGAGGTGGTGGTGCCCGACCTGTACGAGGGCAGGACGGCTCAGGACGCCATCGAGGCCGCCGCGCTCAAGGACGAGATCGGCCGTGAGGAACTGCTGCGGCGGGCGGTGGCCGCGGCGGCGCCGCTGTCCGCTCGCGGGGTGGTCTACGCGGGCTTCTCGCTCGGCGGCTCCATCGCCCAGAACCTCGCCCTCGGCGACGAGCACGCCCGTGGCCTGCTGCTCCTGCACGGCACGTCGGACATCGCCGACGACGCGGCCACCGACCTCGCCGTCCAGCTGCACGTCGCCGAGCCCGACCCGTTCGAGCCCGACGACTGGCTGAACGCCTGGTATCTGCGGATGCGCAAGGCAGGGGCCGACGTCGAGGTGCACCGCTACCGCGGCGCGGGACACCTGTACACCGACCCCGACCTGCCCGACTGGGACGAGGAGGCCGCGGAGCGCACCTGGGCCACGGCGCTGGCCTTCCTCGCCGACCTGTAGCCCGCGCGTCCCAAGGGCCCGCCGGAGCGCCCGCCCCGGCGGGCCCGGACGTCCTGCCGGGACCGCGCGGTTCCGGCGGACCGTCGCCCGCCGGAACCGCGGACGGTCACTTGATGCCGAACGCCTTGTCGAGCTGCTGCGTCAGCTGGGAGACCGGGATGATCCCGGTGGGGGCGAAGCTGTTGCCCGCCACCGTGAAGTCCTTGCCGTCCAGCTTGGCGCTCGGGGTGCCCTGCACGCCGCTGCTGTTGAACGAGTCGGACATCTTCTTCGCCCAGGCGTCGTACGTGCCGTCCTTGACGTTCTTCTGGAACGTGGCGTTGTTCTTCAGCGCCGGGACCTCGTTCGCGATCTTGAACAGGTAGCTGTTGTCGCTGAACTTGTCGGTCGTCTCGTCCGGGTGGTTCGCCTTGGAGTACAGCGCGGTGTGGAACTGGATGAACGCCTGCGGGCTCACGTTCAGCGCCGCACCCAGCGCGCTGAGGGCGTGCATCGAGCCGGTGCCGCCGTCGTTGTTGTCCAGGAACGTGCCGAAGGTGTACTGGATCTTGTACTGCCCGGCGTCGGCGCCCTTGAGGTAGGTCTGGCCGTCCTGCTGCTCAAACTCCGCGCAGATCGGGCAGCGCGGGTCCTCGTACAGGTGCAGGGTGTGCTGGGCCGAGGCGTTGC
Organism: Streptomyces sp. ICBB 8177; assembly: GCF_003144095.1. Lineage (GTDB taxonomy): Bacteria > Actinomycetota > Actinomycetes > Streptomycetales > Streptomycetaceae > Streptantibioticus_D. Next base: position 1,459,492 of record NZ_NSKH01000018.1, read on the forward strand.
CGTAGATCACGGTGGTGCCGTTGGTGCCCGAGGTGTTGGCCGGCTGGACGAACGGCTTGGACGTGCCGCCGCCGGAGCTGGAGACGGCGACCGCGACGCCCGCCGCGATGGCCAGCACCGCGACCACGCCGACGCCCGCGAAGACCTGGCGGCGGACCTTGGCCCGCTTCGCCTCCCGCGCGCGCTCCGCCTTCAGCCGCTCACGGGCCGAGGACTTGTTCTCCCAGCTGTTCTTCTTGCTCATGGTGGACTGCTCTCTCCGTCAAGGATGCCGTCAAGGTGGTGGTCCGGTTGCCCGGTGGGGCGGCCCGGCGGCAGGCGTCAGGCCGCGAGGGCGAACGGCGGACCACGCCGGACGACGGAGTGCAGCAGCAGTGGCAGGACCGGCTCGCACGCCCGGCCGGCCCGCCGTGCGGTGCGGGGACGGACCGCGGGCGGCAGGGCGGCGCACAGCACCGCGACCGCGGCGGCGAGCGGCCGGAACGCGAACGAGGCGGTGGCGCGCAGCAGTTGCTGCAACGCGGCCTCCCCGCGCCGCAGCCACCATGACGCCAGCAGCCCCACCGCGACGTGCGCCGCGAGCAGCAGCCACGGCACCGCCGGGTCGGCGAGCGCCGTGCCACCGGACAGCGGGGTGCCGCCGGCCAGCGGCGTGCCGATCCTGCCGCCGTCGCAGAGCAGGTCGGCGCCGAACGAGCGCAGGGGGCCGGTGACCGGGCCGCCCGCCGGGCCGTAGCAGGTGCGCTGGCCGGTGGTGAACAAGGTGTCGGCGGCCAGTTCCAGCGGTACCAGCAGCGCCGCGATCGGCCAGAAGCCGCGTTCCCGCCCGGCCAGCGCGTACGCGATGGCGAAGACGGCGGCGAAGACCAGGCCCACCGTGGTCCACGGCAGCGGCAGCCGGGAGAGCAGCACGTGGGAGGTGGAGGACAGCGTGGTGCACAGCGCGGCGAACAGCACGGCACGCGCCGTCCTGAACTGTGCTCTCGCCTCCATGCGGGCCCTCATGCGGCAGAGTGTGCCACGAGCGGCTGTAGGCGTCGCCTAAAGGTCCGGCAACGACCGCAAAACCAGGCCCGCGGGCGTGCCTCGCGGGCCCGGCGGGAAAGCCCGCGTTCTCCGTCCGGCGGGGCATCCGCTGTCACACCCCGGGCATAGACTTTCCAGCCTCAGTAGACGACTGCCGTCCCGGAGGTTCGCGCACCGTGACCAAGCCCTTCACGCACCTGCACGTCCACACCCAGTACTCCCTGCTGGACGGGGCGGCGCGGTTGAAGGACATGTTCAAGGCGTGCCAGGAGATGGGCATGACGCACATCGCCATGACCGACCACGGCAACCTCCACGGCGCCTACGACTTCTACCACCAGGCCAAGGCCGCCGACGTCACACCGATCATCGGCATCGAGGCGTACGTCGCCCCCGAGTCCCGGCGCAACAAGCGCAAGGTCCTGTGGGGCCAGCCGCACCAGAAGCGCGACGACGTCTCCGGCTCCGGCGGCTACACCCACAAGACCATCTGGGCGGCCGACAAGACCGGCCTGCACAACCTCTTCCGGCTCTCCTCGGACGCCTACAAGGAGGGCTGGCTGCAGAAGTGGCCCCGGATGGACAAGGAGACCATCGCCCAGTGGTCCGAGGGGCTGATCGCCTCCACCGGCTGCCCGTCCGGCGAGGTGCAGACCCGCCTGCGGCTCGGCCACTTCGACGAGGCGATCAAGGCGGCCTCCGAGTACCAGGACATCTTCGGCAAGGACCGCTACTTCCTGGAGCTGATGGACCACGGCATCGAGATCGAGCGCCGGGTCCGCGACGGCCTGCTGGAGATCGGCAGGAAGCTCGGCATCAAGCCGCTGGTCACCAACGACTCGCACTACACCTACGCCCACGAGGCCGACGCGCACGACGCGCTGCTGTGCATCCAGACCGGCAAGAACCTCACCGACCCCGACCGCTTCAAGTTCGACGGCACCGGCTACTACCTGAAGTCCGCCGACGAGATGTACGCCGTCGACTCCTCCGACGCCTGGCAGGAGGGATGCGCCAACACCCGGCTGGTCGCCGAGCAGATCAACACCGACGGCTGGTTCGAGTCGAAGAACCTGATGCCGCGCTTCGACGTGCCCGAGGGGTACACCGAGGTCACCTGGTTCCGCGAGGAGGTCAAGCGCGGCATGGCCCGCCGCTACCCGGGCGGTGTCCCGGAGGACCGTCAGCGGCAGGCGGACTACGAGATGGACATCATCATCCAGATGGGGTTCCCGGGCTACTTCCTCGTGGTCGCCGACTTCATCATGTGGGCCAAGAACAACGGCATCGCGGTGGGCCCGGGCCGGGGCTCGGCGGCCGGCTCGATCGTCGCCTACGCGATGGGCATCACCGACCTCGACCCGATCGACCACGGCCTGATCTTCGAGCGGTTCCTCAACCCCGAGCGCGTCTCCATGCCCGACGTCGACATCGACTTCGACGAACGCAGGCGCTCCGAGGTGATCCGCTACGTGACCGAGAAGTACGGCGCCGACAAGGTCGCCATGATCGGCACGTACGGCACCATCAAGGCGAAGAACGCCATCAAGGACTCCGCCCGCGTGCTGGGCTACCCGTACGCCATGGGCGACCGCATCACCAAGGCCATGCCCGCCGACGTCCTCGGCAAGGGCATCCCGCTGTCCGGCATCCTCGACCCGCAGCACCCGCGCTACGGCGAGGCCGGCGAGGTCCGCGGGATGTACGAGAACGAGCCGGACGTGAAGAAGGTCATCGACACCGCGCGCGGCGTCGAGGGACTGGTGCGGCAGATGGGCGTGCACGCGGCCGGCGTGATCATGTCCAGCGAGACCATCACCGACCACGTCCCGGTCTGGGTCCGCGCCTCCGACGGCGTTACCATCACGCAGTGGGACTACCCCAGTTGCGAGTCGCTCGGCCTGCTGAAGATGGACTTCCTGGGCCTGCGCAACCTGACGATCATGGACGACGCCGTCAAGCTGGTGAAGGCCAACAAGGGCATCGACCTGGAGCTGCTCTCGCTGCCGCTGGACGACCCCAAGACCTTCGAACTGCTGGGCCGCGGTGACACGCTGGGTGTCTTCCAGTTCGACGGCGGCCCGATGCGCTCGCTGCTGCGCATGATGAAGCCCGACAACTTCGAGGACATCTCCGCGGTCTCGGCCCTGTACCGTCCGGGCCCGATGGGCATGAACTCGCACATCAACTACGCGCTGCGCAAGAACGGCCAGCAGGAGATCACCCCGATTCACCCGGAGCTCGAGGAGCCGCTCAAGGACGTCCTCGGCATCACCTACGGCCTGATCGTCTACCAGGAGCAGGTGCAGAAGGCCGCCCAGGTGCTCGCCGGGTACTCGCTCGGCCAGGCCGACCTGCTGCGCCGCGCCATGGGCAAGAAGAAGCAGGAGGTCCTCGACAAGGAGTTCGTCCCCTTCCAGAAGGGCGCCCGCGAGAAGGGCTACTCCGACGAGGCGATCCAGGCGGTGTGGGACGTGCTGGTCCCGTTCGCCGGCTACGCGTTCAACAAGGCGCACTCCTCCGCGTACGGCCTGGTCTCGTACTGGACGGCCTACCTGAAGGCCAACTACCCGGCCGAGTACATGGCGGCGCTGCTGACCTCGGTGCGCGACGACAAGGACAAGTCGGCGATCTACCTCAACGAGTGCCGCCGCATGGGCATCAAGGTGCTGCCGCCGAACGTGAACGAGTCGGACGCCAACTTCACGGCCCAGGGCGACGACGTGATCCTCTTCGGCCTGACCGCCGTGCGCAACGTCGGCCAGAACGTGGTGGACTCGATCATCCGATGCCGCAAGTCCAAGGGGAAGTACAGCTCGTTCCCCGACTTCCTCGACAAGGTCGAGGCGGTCGTCTGCAACAAGCGCACCGTCGAATCGCTCATCAAGGCGGGCGCGTTCGACGAGATGGGCCACACCCGGCGCGGCCTGACCGAGCACTACGAGTCGATGATCGACAACGTGGTGCAGGTCAAGCGCAAGGAGGCGGAGGGCCAGTTCGACCTGTTCGGCGGCATGGGCGAGGACGACGCCAAGGACGAGCCGGGCTTCGGCCTCGACGTCACGTTCTCCGACGTCGAGTGGGAGAAGTCCTACCTGCTCGCCCAGGAGCGGGAGATGCTCGGCCTCTACGTCTCCGACCACCCGTTGTTCGGCATCGAGCACGTGCTGTCCGACAGGACGGACGCGGCCATCGCCTCGCTCAACGGCGGTGACTACCCGGACGGCGCGATCGTCACCATCGGCGGCATCATCTCCGGCCTGCAGCGGAAGATGACCAAGCAGGGCAACGCGTGGGCCATCGCCACGGTGGAGGACCTGGGCGGCTCGATCGACTGCATGTTCTTCCCCGCCACCTACCAACTGGTCTCCACCCAGCTGATCGAGGACGCGGTGGTGCTGGTCAAGGGACGCCTCGACAAGCGCGAGGACGTGCCCCGGCTGGTCGCGATGGAGCTGATGGTCCCCGACCTCACCGACGCGGGCACCAACGCCCCGGTCACCATCTCCATCCCCACCGTCAAGGTCACCCCGCCGCTGGTCGCCCGCCTCGGCGAGGTCCTCGACAGCCACCGCGGCAGCACGGAGGTCCGCGTCCGGCTCCAGGGCGCCCGCAAGACCACCGTCCTGCGCCTGGACCGCCACCGGGTGGCCCCCGACCCGGCGCTCTTCGGCGACCTCAAGGCCCTGCTGGGCCCGGCCTGCCTGGGCACGAGCCAGGCGAGCTGACGCCGCGAGCCGGTCCGGCCGAGGGGCGGCGGCGCGGATGGCCACATGCGCGAGGGGCGCGCCCGAACGTGGGCGCGCCCCTCGCGACTGCCGTGCGGGTCCGGTCAGTTGTGGCCGAACTTCTTCTTCCGCTTGTGGGACATCTCCTGGTTCATGCCGCTGCTCAGCGGCGTCCTGCGCTCCGGGTCCATGGTGGCCGTGGCCGACTCGTGCGGCGTGGACGCGTCGGGAGCGGTGCCGCGCGCGGGGGCGTTGTTCTCGCGGGAGCGGTTGGGGTTCTGGTTCTTGTTCTTGCCCATGATCGTTCCTCCAGTGGGGATCTCGGACGATGGGCCGTGAGGCGTTCCAGGACGTGGTGTCCGGACGCGATGATCAGACTGGCATGCCGGAACCAAACGCGCATTTCGGTCGTTCACAGGGCGTAACGAAGCGCGGGTTCGCGGCGGTCGCTGCCGGGCCTCTTGCGAATCCGCCACGCCGATGATCGAGTTCGGGCTCATATCCCCCACGCGGTCGGGCAGACTCAGGACAACCCGCTCCGGGGGGCGACCGGACGTAGAAAAGAGGGTGGAACGTGGACCGCTGCGTCGTCCTCGTGGACGCCGGCTATCTGCTCGGCGCCGCCGCGAGCCTGCTGGCCGGAGAGCCCTCCCGGTCCCGGATCACCGTGGACCACGCCGCCGTCGTCCGCGGCCTGCGCGAGCGCGCCGAACGCGAGACCGGCCGCCCGCTGCTGCGGATCTACTGGTTCGACGGCGCGCCCGACCGGGTGCCGCAGCCGGAGCACCGGCGCCTGCGCGTGATGCCCCGGGTCACCGTCCGGCTGGGCGCCCTGACCCGTACGGACGGCCGCTGGGCGCAGAAGGGCGTGGACGCCGCGATGCACGCCGAGCTGTCCGAGCTGGCCCGCAACCGCGCCTGCTCCGACGTCGTCCTGGTCACCGGCGACGGCGACCTGCTGCCCGGCATGATGTCCGCCAAGGAGCACGGCGTCGCCGTCCACCTGTGGGCCGTCCAGGCCGCCGACGGCGACTACAACCAGTCCGAGGACCTGGTCGCCGAGGCCGACGAACGCCGGGTGCTCGACCGCGAGTGGATCACCCGGGCGGTCCAGCCCCGCGACGCGGCCGGGCCCTGCGCGCCGCAGCCGCCGCGCCCGGAGATCGCCGCGATCCTGTCCGCCCCGCTGCCGGAGTCCGCGCTGCCCACCGCCGCGCCCAAGCCCGCCACCGGCGACGAGGCGGCGCCCGCCAAGAACGGGCACGCGCCCGCCCCGGCGGAAGGCGCCCCGGCCCGCTCGGGCGTGCCCACCCCGAAGGACCTCGCCGGACTCGTCGGCGGCCGGGGCCCGGCGGGCGGGCACCCCGCACATCCGGGCCCGCCCGCGCCGCCGCCCGCCGCCACCCTGCGCTGGTCCTCCGAACGCGGCTGGGTCGAGCGCCCGGCCGCGGAGGCGCCCGACCCAGGGCTGCCCACGCTGGCCCAGCTGACCACCGCGGAGCAGCGCTGGGCCGACCGCGAGGAGGACATCACCACGGTCAGCGGCGACCCCTTCGAGGTCGGCCAGGTCTTCGCCCGCCGCTGGATCGAGCGGCTCAGCGACGCCTCCGCGCTGCGCACGCTGACCGGCGAGTACCCCCGCGTCCCGCACCGCATCGACGGCGAGCTGCTGCGGTACGCGGCCCGCTTCGGCCTGCTCGCCCACAAGGACGACCAGATCGACGAACACGACCGTTACGCCATCCGGGCGGGCTTCTGGCGCGAGGTGGACGCCCGGTCGGTGGCCGAGCACGCTCCGAGCACCGCCGGCCCCTCGTCGGCGCCCGGCTCGTCCGGCTGAGTCCGCCGCACCCCCGCCGCCCGGCCCGGGAAACCGGGGCCGAGGCACGCGTTCCGGCCAACGGCGCGTACCCTCAGTGCTCGTGGTGAGTACGGGCACGCGACAGGCGGAGGGCGAGACGGCCGCCGGCACCGCCCGCGCGGCGGTGTGGACCGTGCGCGGGCTGGTCAAGACCTACCCCGGCAGGCGGGGCCGCGGCTCCGCGACGCCCGAGGTCCGTGCCAACGACCGCATCGACCTCGACGTGCGCCAAGGCGAGATCTTCGGCCTCCTCGGCCCCAACGGCGCCGGCAAGTCCACCCTGGTGCGGCAGCTGACCGGCCTGCTGCGCCCGGACGCCGGACGCGTCGAGCTGTACGGGCACGACCTGGTCGCCCACCCCGAGCGCGCCGCCCGGCTGATCGGCTACCTCGGCCAGGAGTCGACCGCGCTCGACGAGCTGACCGTCGCCCTGGCCGCCGAGACCACCGGACGCCTGCGCGGCCTGCCCGCCCGTGCCGCGCGCGCCGAGCGCGACGCGGTGCTCGACGAACTCGGCCTCACCGAGATCGCCGGACGTCCGCTCAAGAGGCTCTCCGGCGGGCAGCGCAGGCTGGCCTGCTTCGCCGCCGCGCTGGTGGGGGAGCGGCCGATGCTGGTGCTCGACGAGCCGACGACCGGCATGGACCCGGTGGCCCGGCGCGCCGTCTGGGCGGCCGTCGACCGCCGCCGCGCCGAGCGCGGCACCACCGTGCTGCTGGTCACCCACAACGTCATCGAGGCCGAGACCGTGCTCGACCGGGTCGCGGTGCTCGACCGGGGCCGGATCATCGCCTGCGACACGCCGTCCGGGCTGAAGGCCACCGTCTCCGACGAGGTCAGGCTGGACCTGGTCTGGCGCGACGAGGCCCCGCTCGACCTGCCCGGCATCCGCGAACTGAGCGCCGCCGCCGAGACCTCCGGGCGGCGCTGGACGCTGCGGCTGCCGCAGGAACGCGCCCGCGCGGTGGTCGCCTCGGTCACCTCGGGTCCCGCCTTCGCGGCACTCGACGACTTCACGCTCGCCACGCCGAGCCTGGAGGACGTCTACCTGGCACTCGGCGGACGCCAGAAAGGACTGGTCAAGGCGTGAGCGCACTGTCAGCGGCGACCAGCGCGGACGACCACGGGGCCACCCCGTCGGCCGAGCCGCCCCGGCCCGTGGAGGCGGCCCGCCCGCGCCCCGGCGGCCCGCCGCTCGCGCCGTCCGCCCGGCTGCTGCCGGCCCTCGCGGCGGTCTACCGCGCCCAGCTCTCCCGCGCCCGGGTGGCACGCATCCCGCTGCTGTTCGTGGCCACCTTCCAGTCCGTCGGCATCATGATCCTCATGCGCGGCGTGGTGGACGCCGGGTCACCGGCCGCGCGCGCCGTGGTGTCCGGCTCCAGCGTGCTGGTGGTGGCCTTCGTCGCGCTCAACCTGCTCGCCCAGTACTTCGGCCAGTTGCGCGCCTCCGGCGGCCTCGACCACTACGCGACGCTGCCCGTGCCGCCCGCCTCGGTGGTGCTCGGAGCGGCGGCCGCCTACGCGTCGTTCACCCTGCCGGGGACGCTGGTGACGGCCGTCTTCGGCTGCGTGCTGTTCGGGCTGCCGCTGACCAACCTGTGGGTGCTGCTCGCGGTCGTGCCGCTGGCGGGCGCCGCCCTGTCCGGGCTCGGCGCGGCCCTCGGGCTGCTCGCGCCCCGGCAGGAACTCGCCACGCTCTTCGGCCAGTTGGGCATGTCGGCGGCTCTGCTGCTGGGCGTGCTGCCGCCGAGCCATCTGGCCGGGCCGCTGGGCTGGGCCCGCGACGCGCTGCCGTCGACGTACGGCGTCGAGGCGTTCGCCCGCACCTTCGGCGGGGCCACGGACTGGGCGGCGGTGCTGGGCGACCTCGCGGTGTGCGGGGCCGTCGGCGTCGTCTCGCTGGCCGTGGCCACCTGGGCGTACCGCAGGGCCGCGTACCGGCGCTGAGCCGGACCGCCCGCGTCACGGGTGCGCCCGTACGGCCGTGGTCGCACCCGGGGACACCCCCACGGCCGCCCCTGCCGCCTCCCGCACAGAGGGACCTGGCACCATGTCCGGGTGACCGCACCGCTGACGCCGTCGTACGAGCCGCAGAACCCGCCCTCCCCGGAAGCCGGGCCCGTCAGGATCTGGCGGGAGCTGCTGCGCGGAGTACTCACCGCCGTCGCGGTCGGCGTGTGCGGGGTCGTGCTCGGGCTGCTGTGGCTGTGGCTGGCGCCGCGGGTGCCGGTCTTCTTCGACGGCAGCAACGTCTACCTCAAGGACTCCGAGGGCGAGCAGGCCGTGGGCGCGGACGGCTGGTTCACGCTGCTGGGCCTGGGCATGGGCGCGCTGACCGCGCTCGGCGTCTTCCTGTGGCGGCGCACCGGCGGCGTCGCCGTGGTGATCGGTCTGGCCGCGGGCGGTGTGCTGGGCTCGCTGCTGGCCTGGCGGATGGGCGTGACGTTCGGTCCGCCGAAGATCAGCCTCGCGCACGCCAGGGCGGTGGGCGTGAACCGGACGTTCTACGCGCCGCTGGAACTGCGGGCGAAGGGCGCGCTGCTGGCCTGGCCCGCCGCGTCGATGGCCGTCTTCCTGGCTTTGACCTCGGCGTTCGCCCCCAATGACCCGCAGCCGGTGCCGCGCTGGGAGGAGTGGGGCGCGCCGCAGGGCCCGCAGCCGCACGACCCCGGCGCCCCGGCGGACCACGGCCCGCAGGACACCGGCCCGCACAGTCCTCAGGGCCCCGGCACCCCGCAGGGTCCGGCCCGGCACTGACCGCCGGGGGCGCGTGCCGCCCTACGCGGGACGGCTCCCGTGGTTGGCGTGGTGGCGGTGCTTCTTCACGCGCCACTTGCGCTTACGCGTGCGTTTCGACATGGCGTCGTCGCCTCCTCCAGCCGGCGCCAGGCGTCCGCCGCGGCGCCTACTGCCAGGGTGCGCTCCGAAGACCCGGGCCGCCAGCCCCCGCCGCCGCGCGCCGGACCCGCCGCCGGCCCGGCGTCAGCCCCGGCCGACCGGGGCGACCACCGCGCCGGTGAGGCCGACGAGGTCGGCACCGGGCAGTTCGACCTCCAGGCCGCGCCGTCCGGCGGAGACGAAGACGGTCGGGTGGTCGAGCGCCGAGGCGTCGACCACGGTGGGCAGCCGCTTGCGCTGGCCCAGCGGGGAGATGCCGCCGCGTACGTAGCCGGTGGCGCGCTCGGCCGCGGCCGGGTCGGCCATCGCGGCGCGCTTGCCGCCGACCGCCGCCGCGAGCGCCTTGAGGTCCAGCGATCCGGCGACCGGTACCACGGCCACCGTCAGCGCGCCGTCCACCTCGGCCACCAGCGTCTTGAAGACGCGTTCCGCCCCGACGCCCAGCGCCTCGGCGGCCTCCTCGCCGTAGGAGGCCGCGGCCGGGTCGTGCTCGTAGGCGTGCGTGCTGAAGCCGATCCCGGCGGCGGCCAGGGCCACGGTCGCCGGGGTGCCCCCGGCTCCTGGACCGCCGCCCTCCTTGCGCTTCCTGGCCATCGCGCCTGCCTCCGCGGTCAGTTGTGGCTGGTCGGCTGCCGGGTCAGCTCGGTGGCCGGCAGCGACGGGAGCTTACCGATCACCGCGGTCTCCAGCCGCAGCAGCCTCAGCTCCTCGCGCAGCCTGGTCGCGGCGTCGGCGGCCTCCAGCAGCCGCTGCCTGACCGGCACTTCGACGACCGTGGCGGCGGCGACCAGGTAGGACAGGACCGCGGGGTCGTCGGGCAGTTCCTGCGCGGCGGACAGGGTCCGCTCGCGGGCCCCGGCCAACTGCTTCTGGTAGGTGCGGAACGCCCGCTCCACCTCCGCGCCGAGCGGCCCCGCGCCCGGCCCCGCGGTCTCCTCCAGGAACTCGACCTCGCCCACCAGGTACGGCCCCGTGGCGTCCACCGACAGCAGACGGAAGCGGGTGGCGCCGGTGGCCATCAGCTCGTAGCCGCCGTCCTCCTTCTCGCGCAGCGACGCGGTGTCGGCGACACAGCCCACCTCGTAGAACGCCCGGCCCGGGTCGGGGCCGAAGCCTGCCGCGGCGCCGCCATCAGGTATGCCGGGGCCGGTCGGCGCGACCTCCTGGCCGTCCCGGATCGCGACCACGCCGAAGCGCCGCGGGGCGTCCTCGGGCAGCGCGAGCAGGTCCCGGGCGAGGGCGCGGTACCGCTCCTCGAAGATGGTCAGCGGCAGCACGAGGCCCGGGAACAGCACCGAGCCGAGCGGGAAGAGCGGAAGGCGGCTGGTCACAGCACGCAAGCCTATGCGCAGGCCGCGCGCCTCATGACCGTTCCCGGGCAGAAAGCGACCGTCCGGTACGGCGCCCGCGCGGCTGACGGGCAGTCAGGTACGGGTGACGGGCGCGCGTCAGCCCCGGCGCAGCAGCCGTGACACGCCGGTCACCACGGTGGACGCCAGCACCCAGCCCAGCAGCGTCAGCACCGCCGCCACCCACTGCCCGGTGCCGGTCAGCCGCCACGCGTTGCTCTGGCCGAGGTCCACCACGGGCAGCAGCAGGTCCAGGGTGAACAGCAGCGGGTTCCAGTGCGGCCAGGCCTGCTCGTCCACCGGCGTCGGGATCGGGTGCGCCGCGAAGTACACCGTGCCCAGCGCCCACAGCACCGCCATCCACAGCGCCGCCCGCCCGGGCCGGTAGCCGTAGCCGACGGTGACGTCCTGCAACCAGCCCCAGACCGTCCCGGCCAGCGGCAGCGTCTCGCGGCGTCTGCGCTGCTTGGCCAGTAGCACCTCGCGGGCCTCGGAGTCCTCGCCGCCGGCCCGCAACGACTGCGCCAGCGTCTCGTACGGGCCGGGGCTGTACTCGGGCGTGGCGTCGGCGAGCCAGGCCAGGCGCGCCGCCAGCGGGAAGGGGCCGCGCGCCGACAGCGTCTCGTAGACGCACCCGGTCAGGTCGATGCCGCCCGCGCCCGGCCAGCTGTCCGGGGTGTCGGTGAGGGTGCCGATGCGCGCCCCGGCCAGCGAGACCCGGCCGGTCGGCGGCTCCTGGAGGGTCAGCCGCAGCTCCGGGGTCTGGACGCGGCGCAGCGACAGCTGCTGGTCCCCGGCCAGCAGGAAGCTCGCGCGGTCGGCGATGATCCCGTTGCCGAACCGCCCGTCGTCCAGCCGCAGCCCGCCCTCGCACACGAACCGCCGGGTGCGCACCCCGGCCGGAGGAGTGCCCCCGCCGGCCGGACCGCTGAGGTGGCCGGAGCTGAGGTAGAGGGTGTGCTCCACGGTGACCCGGGCGGCGTTGAGCGCGTAGCGGCCGTGCGGATTGCGCAACGTGCTGCCGCGCAGCGAGAGCCGTCCGCCTATGCGGGCGCTGCGCAGGCTGAACTCGCCGTCCGCGCACAGCAGTTCGGCCTCCACGTCCTGCGCGACGGTCAGCCCGTCGGCGGCGACGCAGTGGCCGCTGCGGCCCCGGCCGACGACCAGACCGCTGATCAGCAGGTCGGTGCCGACCTTCGCGTCGGTCAGCCGGATGCCGCCGGGCACCTCGCAGTGCGCCAGGCACAGGTCGCCGGAGGTGGCCACCCGGGCCGCCTCGACCCGGGGGACGGCGCAGCGGATCATCCGCAGGGTGGTGAACCGGCACTCCGGCAGCAGCACCTGGGCCTCGAAGCGGCAGTCGCGCAGCTCCACGTAGGGCAGGACCCTCCCGCCGGAGAGGTTCAGCTGCCCGGTGACGAGGGCGCCGGAGAGCTTGAGCGCGGCGACCCGGCCCGGCTCGGCGGGCGGCCCGTCCAGCAGCAGCCGGGCGATCACCTCGGCACGCACCGCCCGCGCCGGATCGGCCGCCGCGCCAGGACCACAACCCGCGGCCTGACCGCCCGTCCCGCCCGCCTCGCGCAGGTCGTGGCCGTCGCCGCGCCGGAACGCCGTCCACACGGCGGTCTCGGTGGGCGTGAGGTCCTCCGGTGTCGCGGCTCGCGCTGCCTGGGTCATGGCTGCGTCCCCTCCGCCAGCCGCCCCCTGGCCCGGCTCCCGGCGCTCCACGAGGATCTGGCGATCGCTTCATCAGCTGATCGTTCCGTACGGTGATCACATGGTCTGGGTGATCACCGGGATCGCACGCTAGACCGCGCGAGGAGTCCGCGCTGCCCCGGATGGCCGAAACCGGCCACCCCCGGACAGGCCGTACGGATCACACGCCGCGTCTCACCCAGTGGAGGCCGGCCCCGGTCGCGGCGCGGCATCTCTACACTTGAGACCGTGATCTCCCGAATCGACCTGCGCGGCGACGCCTTCGCGAGCAGCCTTCGCGACGGCGCGTTCGACCGTGACCTGCTGCCCCGTGCCGAACTCGACGTCGAGGCCGCCCTGGAGAAGGTGCGGCCGATCTGCGACGACGTGAAGCATCGCGGCACCGCGGCGCTGATCGAGTACGCGGAGAGGTTCGACGGCGTGCGGATCGACCGGGTCCGGGTGCCCGAGACGGCGCTGAAGGAGGCGCTGGACGGGCTGGATCCGGCCGTACGCGCAGCCCTGGAGGAGTCCGTCCGCCGGGCCCGGCTGGTCCACGGCGAGCAGCGCCGCACCGACCACACCACCCACGTCGTCCCCGGCGGCACGGTGACCGAGCGCTGGGTGCCGGTCGAGCGGGTCGGGCTGTACGTGCCCGGCGGCCGCGCGGTCTACCCGTCGTCCGTCGTGATGAACGTCGTGCCCGCGCAGGAGGCGGGCGTCGGCTCGCTGGCCGTCTCCTCCCCGCCGCAGGCCGAGCACGGCGGTCTGCCGCACCCCACGATCCTCGCCGCCTGCGCCCTGCTCGGCGTGGACGAGGTGTACGCGGCCGGTGGCGCGCAGGCGGTCGCGATGTTCGCGTACGGCACCGCCGAGTGCCGTCCCGTCCAGTTGGTCACCGGACCCGGCAACATCTGGGTGGCGGCGGCCAAGCGCCTGCTCAAGGGCCGCATCGGCATCGACGCCGAGGCCGGACCCACCGAGATCGCGATCCTCGCCGACGCCACCGCCGACCCCGCGCACGTCGCCGCCGACCTGATCAGCCAGGCCGAGCACGACACGCTGGCCGCCGCCGTCCTGGTCACCACCTCCGTCGAACTGGCCGAGCAGGTCGAGACCGAGCTTGCGCGGCAGACCGCCGCCACCAAGCACACCGAGCGGATCACCGAGGCGCTGTCCGGACGGCAGTCCGCGATCGTGCTGGTCGACACCCTCGACCAGGGCCTGACCGTGGTCGACGCCTACGCGGCGGAACACCTGGAGATCCAGACCGAGGACGCCGCCGCCGTCGCCGCCCGGGTGCGCAACGCCGGCGCCGTCTTCGTCGGCGCGTACGCGCCGGTCTCGCTCGGCGACTACTGCGCGGGCTCCAACCACGTGCTGCCCACCGGCGGCTGCGCCTGCCACTCCTCCGGCCTGTCCGTCCAGTCCTTCCTGCGCGGCATCCACGTCGTGGACTACACCCGCGACGCGCTCGCCGAGGTCGCCCACCACGTGGTCACGCTCGCCGAGGCCGAGGACCTGCCCGCACACGGTGCGGCCCTCAAGGCACGGTTCGGGTGGAAGGTGCCCACTTCGTGACCCGGATCGACGACCTGCCCATCCGGGACGAACTGCGCGGCCAGTCACCGTACGGCGCCCCGCAGCTCGACGTGCCGGTGCGGCTCAACACCAACGAGAACCCCTACCCGCTGCCCGAGGCACTGGTCCAGCGGATCGCCGAGCGCGTCACGGACGCCGCCCGGCAGCTCAACCGCTACCCGGACCGCGACGCGGTCGAGCTGCGCACCGCGCTCGCCGCCTACCTCACCCGCACCGCGGGCCACCCGGTCACCACCGCGCAGGTGTGGGCCGCCAACGGGTCCAACGAGGTCATCCAGCAGTTGCTGCAAGCCTTCGGCGGGCCCGGGCGCACCGCGATCGGCTTCGAGCCCTCGTACTCGATGCACGCCCTGATCTCGCGCGGCACCGGCACCGGCTGGATCGCGGGCCCGCGCCGCGAGGACTTCACCATCGACCTGGCGGCCGCCACCGACGCCATCGCGAAGCTGCGGCCCGAGGTGGTCTTCGTCTGCTCGCCCAACAACCCCACCGGCACCGCCGTCGACGCCGAAGCGGTCCTCGCGCTGTACGAGGCCGCGCAGGCCGCCCGGCCGTCCCTGGTCGTGGTGGACGAGGCGTACGGCGAGTTCTCGCACCGCCCCTCGCTGCTGCCGCTGATCGAGGGCCGCCCCAACCTGGTGGTCTCCCGCACCATGTCCAAGGCGTTCGGCGCCGCGGGCCTGCGCCTGGGCTACCTGGCCGCCGACCCGGCCGTGGTGGACGCCGTCCAGCTGGTGCGGCTGCCGTACCACCTGTCGGCGGTCACCCAGGCCACCGCGCTCGCCGCGCTGGAGCACACCGATACCCTGCTGGGGTACGTCGAGCAGCTCAAGGCCGAACGCGACCGCATCGTGGCCGAGCTGCGCGCGCTGGGCTGCGAGGTGACCGACTCGGACGCCAACTTCGTGCAGTTCGGCCGCTTCGAGGACGCGCACGCCGCCTGGCAGGGCCTGCTGGAGCGCGGTGTGCTGGTGCGGGACAACGGCGTACCGGGCCGCCTGCGGGTCACCGCGGGCACTCCGGCGGAGAACGACGCGTTCCTGGAAGCGGTGCGCGAACTCAAGAAGGGGCAGTGAGCACGATGAGCCGCGTCGGACGCGTGGAGCGCAGCACCAAGGAGACCTCGGTCGTCGTCGAGATCAACCTCGACGGCACCGGCATGGTCGACGTCTCGACCGGCGTCGGCTTCTACGACCACATGCTCGACCAGCTCGGCCGCCACGGTCTGTTCGACCTGACCGTCAAGACCGACGGCGACCTGCACATCGACAGCCACCACACCATCGAGGACACCGCCCTCGCGCTCGGCGCCGCCTTCCGGCAGGCGCTCGGCGACAAGCGCGGCATCGTCCGCTTCGGAGATGCCTCCGTCCCGCTGGACGAGTCGCTGGCCCAGGTGACCGTCGACCTGTCCGGCCGCCCCTACCTGGTGCACACCGAGCCCGAGGGCATGGCCCCGATGATCGGCTCCTACGACACCACCATGACCCGGCACATCCTGGAGTCCTTCGTGGCCCAGGCACAGATCGCCCTGCACGTCCACGTACCGTATGGACGCAACGCCCACCACATCGTCGAGTGCCAGTTCAAGGCGCTCGCCCGGGCGCTGCGGTACGCCTCGGAGATCGATCCGCGGCAGACCGGGATTCCTTCGACCAAGGGTGCGCTGTAAATGAGCAAGGGAGCCACGCTCTTCATCCTGCTGGGACTCTTCCTGGCCGGTGGCGTCTACTCCTTCTGGAAGCAGAAGATGTCCAAGAGCATGATCACACTGGTCGCCATCGGCTCCGTGATGTCACTGGCCGCCGGCCTCATGCGGCTGTAGCGCCACCCGGGACACCGAAGGGACCCCAGATGAGCAAGCGCGTGGTCGTCTTCGACTACGGCTTCGGCAACATCCGCTCCGCGCAGCGGGCCCTGGCCCGGGCCGGCGCGGACGTCGAGATCACCTCGGACTACGACACCGCCATGGCCGCGGACGGGCTGCTGGTGCCCGGGGTCGGCGCGTTCGCGGCCTGCATGACCGGGCTGCGGGCCGCGCGCGGCGACTGGATCATCGACCGCAGGCTGTCCGGCGGGCGCCCGGTGATGGGCATCTGCGTCGGCATGCAGATCCTCTTCGCCCGCGGCGTGGAACACGGCGTGGAGACGGAAGGCTGCGACGAGTGGCCCGGCACCGTCGAACCGCTGCGCGCCCCCGTCGTGCCGCACATGGGCTGGAACACCGTCCAGGCACCGGACGACTCGGTGCTGTTCGCCGGGACCGACCCCGAGGAGCACTACTACTTCGTGCACTCCTACGGGGTGCGCGAGTGGGAGCTGCGGGTCACCAGCGACAAGATCCGCGCCCCCCGCGTCACCTGGGCCACGCACGGCGAGCCGTTCGTCGCCGCCGTGGAGAACGGGCCGCTGTGGGCCACCCAGTTCCATCCCGAGAAGTCCGGCGACGCGGGCGCGCGGCTGCTGGCCAACTGGCTCGGCACGCTCTGAAGCCCGTCGCCCGCCCCGCCGGCCCGCCCGGCAGTCCCGCCTCCGGCTCCGGCCCGGCACCCCCGTCCGGCACCCCGTTCGACACCCCTAGGACATCCGCAGACATGACCCGCCTCGAACTCCTCCCCGCCGTCGACGTCCGGGACGGCCAGGCCGTACGGCTGGTGCACGGCGAATCCGGCTCCGAGACCTCCTACGGCGACCCGCTGAGCGCGGCGCTGGCCTGGCAGCGGGCGGGCGCCGAGTGGCTGCACCTGGTCGACCTGGACGCCGCCTTCGGCACCGGCGACAACCGCGAGCGCATCGCCGAGGTCGCCCGCACGATGGACATCAAGGTCGAGCTGTCCGGCGGCATCCGCGACGACGACAGCCTCGCGGCGGCGCTGGCCACCGGCTGCACCCGGGTGAACCTCGGCACCGCCGCCCTGGAGGCCCCCGAGTGGGTCGCCAAGGTCATCGCCACCCACGGCGACAAGATCGCGGTGGGCCTCGACGTGCGCGGCACCACGCTGCGCGGCCGCGGCTGGACCCGTGACGGCGGCGACCTCTACGAGACGCTGGCCCGCCTGGACTCCGAGGGCTGCGCCCGCTACGTGGTCACCGACATCGCCAAGGACGGCACGCTGGCCGGGCCCAACCTGGAACTGCTGCGCGACGTCTGCGCCGCCACCGACAAGCCGGTCGTCGCGTCCGGCGGCGTCTCGTCCCTGGACGACCTGCGGGCCATCGCCGGTCTCGTGCCGCAGGGTGTGGAGGGCGCCATCGTGGGCAAAGCCCTCTACGCCAGGGCGTTCACCCTCGAAGAGGCGTTGGAGGCAGTGTCCCGATGACCGACACCCCCGCAGTGCGGCGCGTGCAGAGCGACAGTCCGTGGGAGGAACGGATCGGCTTCGCCCGCGCCGTCGAGATCGGCGACCGGGTCCTGGTGGCCGGCACGATGCCGCTCACCGACGGGGTGCTCCAGGGCGAGGGCGACCCGTACCTCCAGACCAAGATCGCCTTCGGCAACGCGCTGGAGTCGCTGAGGCAGTTCGGCCTGGACGCCGGCCATGTCGTCAGGACCCGCATGTACCTCACCCACGCCCGGGACGTGGAGGACGTCGGCCGCGCCCACAAGGAGCTGTTCGACACCGTCCGGCCGGTCGCGACCCTGGTCGTGGTCTCCGGCTTCGTCGACTCCCGGGTGCTGGTCGAGGTGGAGATCGAAGCCTTCCGAGGAGACACCCCGTGAGCCTGGCCGTCCGGGTCATCCCCTGCCTCGACGTGGCCGGCGGCCGCGTCGTCAAGGGCGTCAACTTCAAGAACCTGCGGGACGCCGGCGACCCCGTCGAGATGGCCAGGGTCTACGACGCCGAGGGCGCCGACGAGCTGACCTTCCTGGACATCACCGCCTCCTCCGCCGACCGCGAGACCACCTACGACGTGGTCCGGCGCACCGCCGAGCAGGTCTTCATCCCGCTCACCGTGGGCGGCGGGGTGCGCACCGCGGAGGACGTCGACCGGCTGCTGCGGGCGGGCGCCGACAAGGTGGGCGTCAACACCGCGGCCATCGCCCGGCCCGAGCTGATCCGGGAGATCGCCGAACGGTTCGGCAGCCAGGTGCTGGTGCTGTCGGTGGACGCCCGGCGCACCGAGGCCGGCACGCCCTCCGGCTACGAGGTCACCACGCACGGCGGGCGGCGCGGCACCGGGATCGACGCGGTCGAGTGGGCGCACCGCGCCGCCGAGCTGGGTGCCGGGGAGATCCTGCTCAACTCGATGGACGCGGACGGCACCAAGGACGGCTACGACGTCGAGATGATCGCGGCGGTGCGCAAGCACGTCACCGTGCCCGTCATCGCCAGCGGCGGCGCCGGCGCCCTGGCGCACTTCCCGCCCGCGATCGACGCGGGCGCCGACGCGGTGCTCGCGGCCTCCGTCTTCCACTTCGGGGACCTGCGGATCGGCGAGGTCAAGCGCACCCTGCGGGAGGCGGGCCACCCGGTGCGGTGACCCGGCCCTTCCGTGGGCCGTGCCGCGTTGGCCGTGCCACTCAGATGCCGAGCTGCTTGGCGGTCTCCAGCTTGCCGATGGCCTCCTGCTCGCCGTCCAGCTCGACCCGGGCGGCGCTCAGACGGCCGAAGGCGAACAGCGTCAGCTCCGCGGGCTCGCCGGTCGCCGTCACCACCGGCGTGCCCCGGTGGGCGACCGCGGTCTGCCCGTCGGGCCGCCGCAGCACCAGGCCGACCGGGGCCTTGCGCCCCAGCACCCGGGCCGCCTTCTCCAGCCGCTTCCACAGCAGGTCGGAGAAGACCGGGTCGATCTCGCGGGCCGTCCAGTCGGGCTGGGCGCGGCGGACGTCCTCGGTGTGCACGAAGAACTCGACGCTGTTGGCCGCCTCGTCGATCTGCTTGAGCGCGAACGGCGACAGCTTCGGCGGGCCGGTGCGGATGAGCCGGATCAGCTCCTCGTAGGGGCGCTCCGCGAACTCCTGCCGGATCCGCTCCAGCCGGGCCGCCAGCTGCGGGATGACGAGCCCGGCCGCGGCGTCGCCGCGCCGTTCGCGTACCACCACGTGGGCGGCGAGGTCGCGTGCCGTCCACCCCTCGCAGAGCGTCGGGGCGCCGGGACCGACGCTCTCCAGCAGATCGGCGAGGAGCAGGCGTTCACGGCGCGCATGAGTCGACATGGCACGAGCCTACGACGGCGCCGCCGCGGGCGGCCACGGCGGCGCGGCGGCTCACGGCAGCGGCGCGGTCAGCTGCTTGCCGTCCCTGCCGTGGCTCTTCGTCAGCGAGCAGGACACCATGTCCTGGTCACCCATCTGATACGTCGCCAGGTCCGGGAAGAGCACGTAGGTGTAGTAGTCGTCGCCGTCCTCGGGTATGGACTCCATGCGCCGGCCGATGTCCGATTTGCACACGGCGAACGCCTTGTCCCGCAGGTCGGTCTCGCTGGCGACGACCCCCGTCAGCTTCTCCTCGGAGACCACCTCCGCGTAGTGCGGCGTGTCGCAGGAGCGCCTGGTGATCACGGTGACCTTGCTGTCGAGCCCGGGCGAGTCGAAGCAGTCGCCCGCCGAGAGCTTCACGTGCGGGACGACCGGCCGCGAGGACGCGGGCGCCGGGCCGGTGTCGCCGGAGGACGAGCCGCCCGGGTCTGCGCCCGCACCGTCCGCGGGCCCGGCGGCCGACGGGCTCGTCACCGGGGCGGGCGAGTCCCCGGCGCTCGCCTGATCGCCGCCGGAGCCGCTGCCCAGCCAGGCGAGGGCGCCGCCGACGATCGCCAGCACCACGACCGCGCCGACCACCGCCCCGGCGATCTTCGGGCCCCTGCCACCGCCCGGCGGGGGCGGGGGCGGGGGCGGGGGCGGGGGCGGCGGGGGGTAGCCGCCATATCCGTATCCGCCCGGCCCGTAGCCACCGGGCACGCCGCCACCGGGGCCGCCCGGCGGGTATCCGCCCGGCCCGTAGCCACCCGGCGGGCCTGCGTAACCGCCCGGCGGGGGCGGCTGCTGACCATGGCCACCCGGGTCGCCTGGCGGGGGCGGGCCGAAGCCCTGCGGCGGGCCGAAGCCGCCGGGAGAGGGCGGCGGCGCGTCGTTCGGCGGAGGGAAACTCATGTGCGAAGCATGCCGTACGCCACTGACGACGGGGCACCCGGGACGGTCCAACTCCGGCCACCGCACGGCGCTTTCCCGTACCGCCCCGGAACCGGTCACAATGGGGGCATGTCAGCAGCCACTCCGCTCGACCCGGCCGTCGCCGCCCGCCTCAAGCGCGACCGCGACGGCCTGGTGCCCGCCATCGCCCAGCAGTACGACACCGGGGAGGTGCTGATGCTCGGCTGGATGGACGACGAGGCACTGCACCGCACGCTGACCACCGGCCGCTGCACGTACTGGAGCCGCAGCCGCCAGGAGTACTGGGTCAAGGGCGACACCTCAGGGCACGCGCAGTACGTCAAGTCCGTGGCGCTGGACTGCGACGGGGACACCCTGCTGGTCAAGGTGGACCAGGTGGGCGCCGCCTGCCACACCGGCGACCGCACCTGCTTCGACGCCGCGCCGCTGCCGCTGGGCTGAGCCGCGCGGAGCCGGACGGCCCGCGCCGCCGTGTGAGCCGGACGGCGCGGGCGCCGGGACGCACTACGCTGCCTCGCATGACGACGGGCACTGTCACCCCTGATCTTGAGACGTTTCGGGCGCTGGCGCGCGACCGCCGGGTCATCCCGGTCACCCGGCGGCTGCTCGCCGACGGCGACACCCCGGTCGGGCTGTACCGCAAGCTGGCGGGGGAGCGGCCCGGTACCTTCCTGCTGGAGTCCGCCGAGCACGGCCGCTCCTGGTCGCGCTACTCCTTCGTCGGGGTGCGCAGCGACGCCACCTTGACCGAACGCGAGGGCCGGGCGCACTGGCTGGGCACCCCGCCGGTGGGCGTGCCCGTCGACGGTGACCCGCTGGCCGCGCTGCGGGCCACCGTCGAGGCCCTGCACACCCCGCGCGACCTGCACTCCGACGGCACGCTGCCGCCGTTCACCGGCGGCATGGTCGGCTACCTCGGCTACGACGTGGTACGCCGTCTGGAGAAGCACGTCGGCGACCACGCCAAGGACGACCTGGGCCTGCCCGAGCTGACGATGCTGCTCACCTCCGACCTCGCGGTGCTCGACCACTGGGACGGCACGGTGCTGCTGATCGCCAACGCGATCAACCACAACGACCTGTCGACCGGCGTCGACGAGGCCTACGCGGACGCGGTGGCCCGGCTGGACATCATGACCGCCGACCTGGCCCGCCCGGTGCCCGCCTCGGCCTGCGAACTGCCCCCCTCGAGGCTGCCGGAGTACACCGCGCTGTGGGGCGGGGAGGCCTACCAGCAGGCCGTCGAGGACATCAAGGAGCGCATCCGGGCGGGCGAGGCGTTCCAGGTGGTGCCCTCGCAGCGGTTCGAGACGCCCTGCCCGGCGAGCGCGCTCGACGTCTACCGGGTGCTGCGCGCGACCAACCCCAGCCCGTACATGTACCTGCTGTGCTTCGACGGCTTCGAGGTGGTCGGATCGTCGCCCGAGGCGCTGGTGAAGGTCGAGGACGGGCACGCCATGGTGCACCCGATCGCCGGGACCCGGCCGCGCGGGGCCACCCCGCAGGAGGACACCGCGCTCGCCGACGAACTGCTCGCCGACCCCAAGGAGCGCGCCGAGCACCTGATGCTGGTCGACCTCGGCCGCAACGACCTGGGCCGGGTGTGCGAGCCGGGCAGCGTGGAGGTCGTCGACTTCATGTCCGTCGAGCGCTACAGCCACGTCATGCACATCGTCTCCACCGTCACCGGCAAGGTGGCCGAGGGGCGCACCGCGTTCGACGTGCTCACCGCCTGCTTCCCGGCGGGGACGCTGTCGGGCGCGCCCAAGCCGCGCGCGTTGCAGATCATCGACGAGTTGGAGCCGACCCGGCGCGGGCTGTACGGAGGCTGCGTGGGCTACCTGGACTTCGCCGGCGACTCCGACACCGCGATCGCCATCAGGACCGCCCTGCTGCGCGACGGCACCGCCTACGTCCAGGCGGGCGCGGGCGTGGTCGCCGACTCCGACCCGGTCGCGGAGGACACCGAGTGCCGCAACAAGGCCGCCGCGGTGCTGCGCGCGGTGGCCACGGCGGCGGGTCTGTGACCGGCCGTGGGTGAACGCCCCGCGCCGGGAACGCGGCCGTGCCGCTCCCCGGGGGTCGGGAGCGGCACGGCGCGGCGCCCGGGCCCGGGCGGGCCCTGGACCTTCGGTCAGCCCTTGAAGGCGGTCAGGCCGTTGGGGGTGCCCAGGCCGGTCGGGCCGTCGTAGCCGGTCTTGGCGGTGCACAGATAGCTGCCGCCGCACGAACCGTTGGAGCCGGAGGTCACGTCGTTGAGCGACGAGGTGTGGCTGTACGGGAACGACGCCGGGGTCGAGCCGGAGGACGGGGTGCCCGCGTCCGCGTAGACCGAGGCGATGATCGGCGAGGAGGCGCTGGTGCCGCCGAAGACCTCCCAGCCCGGGTCGCCGCCGTAGGTGTCGTACACCGCGACACCGGTCGCCGGGTCGGCGACCGCGGAGACGTCCGCGATGGTCCGCTTGGAGCAGCCGGTGTCCTTCTGCCAGGACGGCTTGGCGTCGTACGCCGAGCAGCCGGAGCCGGTGCCCTCGCCGGGGGAGGTGTTCCACACCGACTCGCTCCAGCCGCGGGTGTTGGACGCCTTGCTCAGCGCCGTGCCGCCGACCGAGGTGACGTAGCGGGACGCGGCCGGGTACTCCGCGCCGTAGCCGCCGTCGCCCGCGCTCGCGGTGACCGCGACGCCCGGGTGGTCGAAGTAGCTGCTGTCGTAGGAGGTGTCGGAGGACGACTCGCCGCCGCCGTAGGAGTTGGAGACGTACTTCGCGCCCAGCTTGACGGCCTCGTTCACCGCCGCGCCGAGGTTGGCCATCGACGCCGACTTCGCCTCGACGAGGATGATGTGGGCGTTCGGCGCGACCGCGGAGACCATGTCGACGTCGAGCGACTCCTCCTCCGCCCAGCCCGCGTCCGCGCTCGGCACCGAACCGCCGGTCTGGCCCACCTTCTTGAAGCAGCCGCTGGCGCTGGTGCAGGCGGGCAGCCCGAACTGCGAGCGGTAGGCCGCCATGTCCTTCTCGGCGTTGGGGTTGTCGTACGCGTCGACGATGGCGACGGTCTGGCCGGAGCCGCCGTTCGACGGGAGGTTGTAGGCGCTGCGCAGGTCGGAGGGGCCGTAGCCGGAGGGCGCGGAGGCGAACGGGGAGACGCCGGAGGCGTGGGCGGCCACCGCGCCGCCGGTCACCTTCAGCGCGTCGCACGCCGCCCAGCCGGCCTGACGCGGCACGGCACAGGAGCGGACGGTGGACACGCCGTGCGTGGTTCTGGCGGCGTTGGCGGGCTGGGCGCCGGCCTGCGGAGCGGCGGCGAGGCCGGCGAGCGCGAGGCCCGCCACGGCGGTCAGGGAGAGCGTGGAGCGACGGAGCGTCTTGGGCACGGAACTGCGCAACGTACTTCCTCCTGTGGCTGATCAGACCGGGAGTACATGGGGTTGACGGCCCAAGGCCGGGTCAGGGGTGGCCCGGGGCCGCTGTGCGCTGTGGTGCGGACGTGCGGAGGTGCAGAGTGCGGACGGGCGGATGGCGCTGTGCGGTCGCGGTGCGTGTGAAGCGACGTGGTGTCGCCGTGCGTGTCTCGCGGTGCGTGTCCAGCGGTGCGCTTTCGCGGTGCGTGTCCAGCCGTGCGTGGCGCTGTGCGGGTCCGCCTCCGCGGGGCCGGTGCGGGTCCGGGCAGGCCCGGGGCCGGGTCCGATATGCGGAAGTGGATCGCCGGAGAACGTATTATGACGAGCACACGTCAACAAGGCGCCGTTGGGATTCCTTGCGCGCGCTTTACCAGTGCATGACATTCCGTTGGGGTTCGGCCGCCCCCGGCTGCCGGGTCCGCGCGGGCAGGGGCGATAGTGGAAGGCGTGAGTCCCGCCGCCGTACCCCCGCCCCGCCCGTCCGCCGTCGCGCAGCCGTCCGCGGGCGGCGCGCCCGCCGAGACCGCCAAGCCGTCCCCGGGCGGCGCGCCCGCCGGGACCGGCTCCGTGTCCGACGCCGCGCCGCCTCGCCGCGTCCCCGGACGCCGCAGCCTCGCCGTCGCGCTGCTCTGCGGCGCCGCCGGGGCCTCGGTCGTCCTGATCGCGGTGGGCAAGACGTGGGCCACCGGGTCGACCCTGGCCGCCGGGAGCCGGATCGCCATCCACGCCTCGGGCAAGGACGTCACCGGCCTGCCGGACGCCCTCGCGCTGGTGGCCCTCGCCGCGCTGGTCGCGGTCTTCGCGGTCCGCGGCGCCGGACGCGTCGTGGTCTCCGCGCTCCTCACGCTCTGCGGCGCGGGCGCGGTGGCGGCTTGCGCCGCGGGCGTGACGGCCACCGGCGCGCTCGACGCCGCGGCCACCCGGGCCTCCGGCCTGAGCGACAGCACCGTGCGCAACGCCGCGCACACCGGCTGGCCGTGGGTCGCGGCCCTGGGCGGACTGCTGCTGCTGGCCGCCGGGGTACTGGCGCTGGCGCGCGGCGCGTCCTGGCCCGCCATGGGGAGCCGATACGAACGCGCCGGAGGCCCGCGTACCGGTCGCCCGGGACGCGCCGCGCCCGACCCGGAGAACCCCGGCGAGATCTGGAAGGCGCTGGACCGCGGCGAGGACCCGACCGCGGACTGACGCGGACCGGCCGAGAGCCGACCCGGGCCCGGCGGCGGCCCGCCGCGTACCGGCACGGGAGTCCGGCGCGACACCCGCCCGCGCGGTGCCACCCCCGCGCACGGCGGAGCCCACCCGCAGGGGACAATGGGGGCGAGCGCGCGGAGCACGGCGCCGGAGCACACATCGAGGAGCATTGATGGCGGGCAACAGCCACGATCACGGACACACCCTGGCCGCTTGGACCGGCGTGACCATCGCCTTCATCGGTTTCTGCGTCTCGGCCGTCTTCACGGTCGCCGCCAAGCCGGTCGGTTTCTGGGCGGGTCTCGTCGTCGTCGTCCTCGGCGGCGTCGTCGGCCTGATCATGCGCGGCATGGGCCTGGGCGCCACTCCGAAGGCGCAGAAGGCCGGGCACTGACCCTTCCGGCCGACGCCGCTTCCCGCGCGGTCGCCGCCCTCCCCGTGCCGTCCGGCCCGGCGCGGGGGAGAATCGGCCCCGTGCCGTCGACCGAGAAGCAGCGTCCGCCGCTCGCGCGGGCGGGGACCACGCCGGTCCCCGCCCCGCGCGCCGCCGCCCCCACGACCGCCCGCCGGGTGGCCGTCCCGCTGGCCACGCTCGCGGGCGCCGGGGCGGCTTTCGCGTACGTGGGCGCGGTCAACCCCAACCAGCCCGGCCACTACCCCGGGTGCCCCTTCCTCGCCGTCACCGGGCTGTACTGCCCGGCGTGCGGCGGAACGCGCTGCGCGTGGGCCCTGGTCCACGGCGACCTCGGCACCGCACTGCGCGACAACGCGCTGGCCGTCGTCGGCTTCGGGGTGTGCGCGGTGCTGTGGGTGCTGTGGCTGCGTCGCGAGGCACTCGGACGGAGCGCGCCCGGGCGGCTGCGGATGCCGCGCGCCGGGTGGTGGGCGCTGGGCGCCGTGGTGCTGGCCTTCACCGTCGTGCGCAACCTGCCGTTCGGCCACGCCCTCGCGCCCTGAGCGGACCCGCGCCGTCGGGCGGCCCGCCCCGCGCCGTTCGCCCGGTCCACGGAGCGAGACCCGTGGTCACCGGATGACGGACTGCCGCCGTCTGGCGGTTACCATCGCATTACCCGCGCACGATCGCGCTGGTGAACCGTAACGCCACCGGAAGGGGGCCGCTCGCGTGAGTGTGCTCGACGAGATCATCGAGGGGGTCCGCGCCGACCTCGCCGAGCGGCAGGCCCGCGTTTCCCTCGACGAGCTCAAGGAGCGGGCCGCCAGGGCGCGCGCGGCCAAGGACGGCGTCACCGCGCTGCGCGGCGAGGGCGTCACGGTGATCTGCGAGGTCAAGCGGTCCAGCCCCAGCAAGGGCGCGCTCGCCGCGATCGCCGACCCCGCTGGACTCGCCGCCGACTACGAGGCCGGCGGCGCCGCCGTCATCAGCGTCCTCACCGAGCAGCGCCGGTTCGGCGGTTCGCTCGCCGACCTGGAGGCGGTCCGCGCCAAGGTCGACATCCCCGTGCTGCGCAAGGACTTCATCGTCACCTCGTACCAGCTGTGGGAGGCCCGCGCGTACGGCGCCGACCTCGCCCTGCTGATCGTCGCCGCGCTGGACCAGCCCGCGCTGGTCTCCCTGATCGAGCGCGCCGAGTCCATCGGGCTGACCCCGCTGGTCGAGGTGCACGACGAGGACGAGGTCGACCGCGCGCTGGACGCCGGCGCCCGGGTCATCGGCGTCAACGCCCGCGACCTCAAGACCCTCCAGGTCGACCGGGGCACCTTCGCCCGCCTCGCGCCGGAGATCCCCGACCACGTCGTCAAGGTCGCCGAGTCCGGCGTGCGCGGGCCGCACGACCTGATCGCCTACGCCAACGACGGCGCCGACGCGGTGCTCGTCGGCGAGTCCCTGGTCACCGGCCGCGCCCCCAAGGCGGCCGTCGCCGACCTGGTCGCCGCCGGCGCCCACCCCGCGCTGCGGCACGGCAGGGACTGAGCGGGGAGAGGGAACCGGACATGCGTATCGCCGCCCGACTGGCCAAGGGGTGCAAGCCCCGTGGCTGCCGCGCGCCCGCCCGCCGGGTGCTCGGCCGGCGCGTGCGCTACGTGATCGGCGGCGAACCGGGCCAGGTCAACGGCATGCGATGGCGACGCGCCCGATAGGGGCGCGAGTTGTGCGCGGCGGGCCGCGAAGGACCCGGCAGGATGCCACTGTCCGAGAGGCTCACGGTCGCTTTTGGACCCACCGGCCGGTCAGTGGCCGAGCGCGCAGTTCCTCGCGCCCCTGACGGGGCCCGCCCGCCCCGAAAGGGGCGTGGGGAACTTGCGCGACCAGCTACAACGCAGTCGCGGCCGCGCGACGACCCCGAGCCCCACGGCGCCCGGTCTTCCTTCCGACACGCACCGCGAGGTATTCGCATGTCCACCGAGAACGACTTCTTCATCCCAGACCCGGAGGGTCTGATCCCAAGCCCCGCCGGTTACTTCGGCGCGTACGGCGGCAAGTTCATCCCCGAGGCGCTGGTCGCCGCCGTGGACGAGGTCGCCGCCGAGTACGAGAAGGCCAAGGCCGACCCGGCGTTCGCCGCGGAACTCACCGACCTGCTGGTCAACTACACCGGTCGGCCCAGCGCGCTGACCGAGGTCCCGCGCTTCGCCGAACACGCGGGCGGCGCCCGGATCTTCCTCAAGCGCGAGGACCTGAACCACACCGGCTCGCACAAGATCAACAATGTGCTGGGCCAGGCGCTGCTCACCCGCCGCATGGGCAAGACCCGGGTGATCGCCGAGACCGGCGCCGGCCAGCACGGCGTGGCCACCGCCACCGCCTGCGCCCTGTTCGGCCTGGAGTGCACCGTCTACATGGGCGAGATCGACACCGAGCGCCAGGCGCTCAACGTCGCCCGCATGCGGATGCTCGGCGCCGAGGTCGTCGCCGTGAAGTCCGGCAGCCGCACCCTCAAGGACGCCATCAACGAGGCGTTCCGCGACTGGGTCGCCAATGTCGAGACCACCCACTACCTGTTCGGCACCGTCGCCGGACCGCACCCCTTCCCGGCGCTGGTCCGCGACTTCCACCGGGTCATCGGCGTGGAGGCCCGCCGCCAGCTGCTGGAGCGCGCCGGTCGCCTGCCGGACGCGGTCGGCGCCTGCGTCGGCGGCGGCTCCAACGCCATCGGCATCTTCCACGCGTTCCTGCCCGACGAGGGGGTGCGGCTGGTCGGCCTCGAGGCGGCCGGGCACGGCGTGGCCTCCGGCGAGCACGCGGCGACCCTGACCGCGGGCGACCCGGGCATCCTGCACGGCTCCCGCTCCTACGTCCTGCAGGACGAGGACGGCCAGATCACCGAGCCCTACTCCATCTCGGCGGGCCTGGACTACCCGGGCATCGGCCCGGAGCACTCCTACCTCAAGGACGCCGGCCGCGCCGAGTACCGGCCGGTCACCGACGACGAGGCGATGCAGGCGCTGCGGCTGCTGTCGCGCACCGAGGGCATCATCCCGGCCATCGAGAGCGCCCACGCGCTCGCCGGGGCGCTCCAGCTGGGCGAGGAGCTGGGTCCCGAGGGCCTGATCCTGATCAACCTCTCCGGTCGCGGTGACAAGGACATGGACACCGCCGCCCGCTACTTCGGGCTGTACGAGCCCAACGCCGTGGTCGAGGAGGACGCCAAGTGAGCGGCACCGTCGAGCTGTTGAACCGTACGCTGGCCGCCGCCCGCGCCGAGGACCGCGCCGCCCTCGTCGGCTACCTGCCGGCCGGCTTCCCGACCGTCGCCGACGGTGTCGCGGCCGCCGTCGCGATGATCGAGGGCGGCTGCGACATCGTGGAGATCGGGCTGCCGCACTCCGACCCGGTGCTGGACGGCCCGGTCATCCAGACCGCGGACGACATCGCGCTGCGCGGCGGCGTGAGGATCGTGGACGTGCTGCGCACGGTCGGCGAGGTGCACGCCGCCACCGGCGCGCCGGTGCTGTGCATGACGTACTGGAACCCGGTCGACCGCTACGGCGCCGAGCGTTTCGCCGCCGACCTCGCCGAGGCGGGCGGCGCCGGGTGCATCCTGCCCGACCTGCCGGTCGAGGAGTCCGCCGTGTGGCGGGCGGCCGCCGAACGGCACGGGCTCGCCACGGTCTTCGTGGTCGCGCCCAGCAGCCGGGACGAGCGGCTGGCGACCATCACCGCGGCGGGCTCCGGCTTCGTCTACGCGGCCTCGCTGATGGGCGTCACCGGCACCCGCGAGTCGGTCGGCGCGTCGGCCGAGGACCTGGTGCGGCGCACCCGGGCCACCACGGACCTGCCGGTCTGCGTGGGCCTCGGGGTCTCCAACGCCACCCAGGCCGCCGAGGTCGCAGCCTTCGCGGACGGCGTCATCGTCGGCTCCGCCTTCGTCAAGCGGCTGCTGGACGCGCCGGACACCGCCTCCGGTATCGAGGCGGCCCGCCACCTCGCCGGAGAGCTGGCCGCCGGGGTGCGCAAGCGCGGCTGACGCCTCCCGCACGGGAGCCATCCCTCGTTCGGGCGAATTGAGTGCCGGGGACGCGCGATCGCGCGTCCCCGGCGCGTTGTGCACGGGTGTGACTGAGAACAACCGTGACGGAAAGCGCAGCGCCCGCGAGCGGATGCAGCAGGAGCGCGAGCGGGAGAGGGCCCGGGCCAAGCGCAAACGCGCCGCGCTGGTCGGCGGGTCGATCGTCGCCGTGCTGGTGGTCGCCGCCGTGATCGGCGTCGTCGTGGCGAACAGCAAGTCGGGCTCCAGCGGCGGTCCGGTCGCCGCCCCGCCCGGCGCCACCGGCAAGAACGACCTGGCGATCCCCGTCGGAGCCGCCAACGCGCCCTCCACCCTCACGGTGTACGAGGACTTCCGCTGCCCGGCCTGCGACGCCTTCGAGAAGACCTACCGCACCACCGTGCACCAGCTGATGGACAGCGGCCGGCTGCGCGGCGAGTACCACCTCGTCCGCCTCATCGACGGCAACCTCGGCGGCACCGGTTCCCTCAACGCGGGCAACGCGGCGGCCTGCGCGCAGGCGGAGGGCAGGTTCCGCGCGTACCACGACGTGCTGTACGACAACCAGCCGAACGAGGAGGACGACAAGTTCGCCGACAAGAGCTACCTGATCCAGCTCGCCGGCAAGGTCCCCGGGCTGAAGACCCCGGCCTTCACCTCCTGCGTCGACAAGGGCACGTACAACGCCTGGGTCAACAGGTCCAACGCCGACTTCAACAGCGCGGGCTACGGCTCGACGCCGACCATCCTGCTCAACGGCAAGAACATCTACAACAACCAGAGCAACCCGCTCACCCCGGACAAGCTGAAGGCGATGGTGGCCGCCGCGGACAAGGGCAAGCCGCTGGGCTCGGTCAGCCCGTCGCCCGCCTCCGCCCCGCAGCCCGGCGCCGCCTCACCCACCCGCACGGGCGCCGTCTCCCGGAGCACCGGCGCGACCACCGGAGCGGGCACGGCCGGTACCCGGAGCGGAGCCGTCACGGGGGCCGGACCCGGCACCGGGACGGGCGAGCGGCCCGGGGCAGGCGAGCGGCCCGGGACCGGGGCAGGGCCCGGGACCGGCGCGGCGGACGGAGCCGGGGGCGGGCCCGGGACCGGCCCGGACGCCGGGGGAGCCGGGACCGCCGGACCCGCGCGCGCCGCGGGCGGAGCAGCCCGGGAGGGCACCGGCGCGGGCGGCGCCGCGGTGCCGCCGAGCGGCGCGGGCACCGGCTGATCCCGTACGTGTTACGCAGCCGTAGCCGGGTGGGCTGCCCCCGCGCCCGCCCGGCACGGTAGCGTCTAAGTCGCCATGGACCTCGCATACATTCCCAGCCCCTCCCGGGGCGTCATCTACCTCGGCCCGATCCCGCTGCGCGGGTACGCCTTCTGCATCATCATCGGCGTCTTCGTCGCCGTCTGGCTGGGCGGACGCCGCTGGGTGGCGCGCGGCGGGGTCAAGACCACCGTCGCCGACATCGCTGTCTGGGCGGTGCCCTTCGGCCTGCTCGGCGGTCGCCTCTACCACGTCATCACCGACTACGAGCTGTACTTCGGCAAGGGCAAGGACTGGGTCGGCGCGTTCAAGGTCTGGGACGGCGGTCTCGGCATCTGGGGTGCGGTCGCGCTGGGCGCGGTCGGCGCCTGGATCGGCTGCCGCCGCCGCGGCATTCCGCTGCCCGCCTACGCCGACGCGGTGGCCCCCGGGATCGCCATCGCGCAGGGCATCGGGCGCTGGGGCAACTGGTTCAACCAGGAGCTGTACGGAGGCCCGACCAAGCTGCCGTGGGCGCTGAAGATCGACCCGGCGCACCGGCCGCCCGCCACCCCCGACATCGGGCTGTACCACCCGACGTTCCTGTACGAGTCGCTGTGGGACATCCTCATCGTCGCGACCCTGGTGATCTGGGCCGACAAGCGCTTCAAGCTCGGCCACGGCCGCGCCTTCGCGCTGTACGTCGCGCTGTACTGCGTGGGCCGCGGCTGGATCGAGCACATGCGGGTCGACTACGCCCACCACATCCTGGGCCTGCGGCTCAACGACTGGACCGCGATCATCGTCTTCCTGCTCGCCGTCACCTACATGGTGGTCTCGGCCCGCCGCCACCCGGGCCGCGAGGCGGTCGTGGAACCCGCGGCGCAGGCCGAGCGGAGCGAGGGCGAGGCCGGGACGGACGGCGAGGCCGCCGCCGCGACCGACGAGGCCACCGGCGACGAGGGCGCGTCCCGGGACCGGGGCCAGGACCAGGGCCCCGCACCCGTACGGGACGACGGTGAGCCGCACGAGGGCACCGCGCACTCCGTGGCGGACGCCGACGCCGGCGCGTCCAAGCGCACCTGAGCGCTGCCGCACCCACGCGCCCGAGGCCGCCGCGACCACCCGTCGCGGCGGCCTCGTCGTCGGTCACGACCCGCGTGAGCAGGCCCTTTGGGCAGCCTTTCCTTGCTGGCAGCGGACCCTTGACATGCGTATCTTCAAGGTCGGGGAGGGGGCCGCGCGGGCACCGCCCCGGCCGGAAGGAGAACGCGGGAGCATGACCACGACCGTCGAGAACGAGACCGGGAGCGCCGGCTACCACGTCTCGCACCACACCCACCGCGACGTCAACGGCGGCTGGCTGCGACCGGCCGTCTTCGGCGCGATGGACGGCCTGGTCTCCAACTTCGCGCTGATGACGGGCGTGGCGGGCGGTGACGTCGCCACCAAGACGATCATCATCACGGGACTCGCGGGTCTCGCCGCGGGCGCCTTCTCCATGGCGGCGGGGGAGTACACCTCGGTCGCCTCGCAGCGCGACCTGGTCCAGGCCGAGCTGGACATCGAGCGCCGCGAGCTGCGCCGCAACCCGCACGACGAGCTGCGGGAGCTGGCCAAGCTCTACGAGTCCCGTGGCGTCGAGCCGCAGCTCGCCGCCGAGGTGGCCCGCCAGCTGTCCGCCGACCCTGAGCAGGCGCTGGAGATACACGCCCGCGAGGAACTGGGCATCGACCCCACCGACCTGCCGTCGCCGCTGGTCGCGGCGGTCTCCTCGTTCGGCTCCTTCGCGTTGGGCGCGCTGCTGCCGGTACTGCCGTACCTGCTGGGGGCCACCAGGCTGTGGCCCGCGCTGGTGCTGGCGCTGCTGGGGCTGTTCGCCTGCGGCGCGGTGGTGGCCCGGGTGACCGCTCGCTCCTGGTGGTTCAGCGGTCTGCGGCAGCTGGTGCTGGGCGGGGCCGCCGCGGGCATCACGTTCCTGCTGGGCACCCTCTTCGGCACCGCGGTCGGCTGAGCCGGGCCCCGCGGCGGGGTGTGGGCGGGACCACAGGGTTCTTGTTGTTACCCGCTCGTTTCGGCAGGCTTGCGGCGGGGCATCAGACACAAGCGCTGGGGCAATGCCGCCCTCTTCGCACCCCCGGAGCCATCGAGCCCGGAACCCCGCCCGAAACCCTTCCTTGTCCACATGGTGGAAGTCGGTATCCGCTTTTCGAGATCCCGGCCATCATGTAACCTGCACGAACTCGCAGAGGGCCAGCGTCGTCCCTGTTGCGCCGTGACATATCCGGCGGCACTACATGCCACGACGACGGGAGAGCCGATGCGTTCCGCGTCCACGCACTCCGGGCCCGGCACCAGCCGGTCCTTCATGGACGGGCGTCCCGCCCCGCAGGGGATGTACGACCCCCGCAACGAGCACGACGCGTGCGGCGTCGGCTTCGTGGCCACCCTCACCGGCGAGGCGGACCACGCGCTGGTCGAGCAGGCCCTGACCGTCCTGCGTAACCTGGAGCACCGCGGAGCGACCGGTTCTGAGCCCGACTCGGGCGACGGCGCCGGAATCCTCGTCCAGATCCCGGACACCTTCCTGCGCGAGACGGTGGAGTTCGCCCTGCCGGCCCCCGGCGGCTACGCGGCCGGCATCGGGTTCCTCCCGGTGGACGACCAGGCGCGGGCCAAGGCCGTGGACTCCATCGCCCGGATCGCCGCCGAGGAGGGCCTGGAGGTCCTGGGCTGGCGCGAGGTCCCGGTCGCTCCCGAACTGCTGGGCGCGACGGCCCGCTCCACCATGCCGTACTTCTCCCAGCTCTTCGTCGCCGACGCCACCGGCGGCCGCACCGGCCTGGAACTGGACCGGCTCGCGTTCGCGCTGCGCAAGCGCGCCGAGCGCGAGGCGGACGTCTACTTCCCCTCGCTGTCCGCGCGCACGATCGTCTACAAGGGCATGCTGACCACCGGGCAGCTGGAGCCGTTCTTCCCCGACCTGTCCGACCGCCGCTTCGCCACCGCCATCGCGCTGGTCCACTCGCGGTTCTCCACCAACACCTTCCCGAGCTGGCCGCTGGCCCACCCGTACCGCTTCGTCGCGCACAACGGCGAGATCAACACGGTGCAGGGCAACCGCAACTGGATGCGGGCCCGCGAGTCGCAGCTCGCCTCCGAACTGATCAAGGGCGACCTGGAGCGGCTCTTCCCGGTCTGCACCCCCGGCGCCTCCGACTCGGCCTCCTTCGACGAGGTGCTGGAACTGCTGCACCTCGGCGGCCGGTCGCTGCCGCACAGCGTGCTGATGATGATCCCCGAGGCGTGGGAGAACCACGGCTCGATGGACCCGGCCCGCCGCGCCTTCTACCAGTACCACTCCACGATGATGGAGCCCTGGGACGGCCCCGCCTGCGTCACCTTCACCGACGGCACCCTGGTCGGCGCCGTGCTCGACCGCAACGGACTGCGCCCCGGCCGCTACTGGGTCACCGACGACGGCCTGGTCGTGCTCTCCTCCGAGGTCGGCGTCCTGGACATCGCCCCCGAGAAGGTCGTGCGCAAGGGCCGCCTCCAGCCGGGCCGGATGTTCCTGGTCGACACCCGCGAGCACCGGATCATCGAGGACGACGAGATCAAGGCGTCCCTGGCCGCCGAGAAGCCGTACGCCGAGTGGCTGGAAGCCGGGCTGATCCACCTGACGGAGCTGCCGGAGCGCGAGCACATCGTGCACACCCACGCCTCCGTCACCCGCCGCCAGCAGACCTTCGGCTACACCGAGGAGGAGCTGCGGGTCATCCTGGCGCCGATGGCCAGGACCGGCGCCGAGCCGATCGGCTCGATGGGCACCGACTCGCCGATCGCCGCCCTCTCCTCCCGCCCCCGGCTGCTGTTCGACTACTTCACCCAGCTGTTCGCGCAGGTCACCAACCCGCCGCTGGACGCCATCCGCGAGGAGCTGGTCACCTCGCTGATCTCCGCGGTCGGCCCGCAGGGCAACCTGCTGGAGCCCACCCCGGCGGCCTGCCGCAACGTCACCCTGCCGTTCCCGGTGATCGACAACGACGAGCTGGCCAAGCTCATCCACATCAACGCCGACGGCGACCTGCCGGGGCTCGGCGCCGCCACCCTCTCCGGCCTGTACCGGGTCGCGGGCGGCGGCGAGGCGCTGGCCGCCCGGCTCGCCGAGATCTGCGCCGAGGCGGACGCCGCGATAGAGGACGGCGCCCGGCTGATCGTGCTGTCCGACCGGCACTCCGACGCCGAGCACGCGCCGATCCCGTCGCTGCTGCTGACCTCGGCCGTCCACCACCACCTGATCCGCACCAAGAAGCGCACCCACGTCGGCCTGCTCGTCGAGGCCGGTGACGTGCGCGAGGTGCACCACGTCGCGCTGCTCGTCGGCTACGGCGCCGCCGCGGTGAACCCGTACCTGGCCATGGAGTCGGTCGAGGACCTGGTGCGCGCCGGGACCTTCCTGGGCGGGACCGAGCCCGAGGCGGCCATCCGCAACCTCATCAAGGCACTGGGCAAGGGCGTGCTGAAGGTGATGTCCAAGATGGGCATCTCCACCGTCGCCTCCTACCGCGGCGCCCAGGTCTTCGAAGCCGTCGGCCTGGACGAGGCGTTCGTCGACACCTACTTCCACGGCACCGCCACCAAGATCGGCGGCGCGGACATCGACGTCGTCGCCAAGGAGGTCGCCGCCCGGCACGCCAAGGCCTACCCGGCCTCCGGCATCGCGCCCGCCCACCGCCGCCTGGAGATCGGCGGCGAGTACCAGTGGCGGCGCGAGGGCGAACCGCACCTGTTCGACCCCGAGACCGTCTTCCGGCTCCAGCACGCCACCCGCTCGCGGCGCTACGACATCTTCAAGAAGTACACCGAGCGGGTCAACGAGCAGTCGGCGCGGCTGATGACGCTGCGCGGCCTGTTCCACCTCAAGGCGGGCGAGCGGCCGCCGGTGCCGATCGAGGAGGTCGAGCCGGTCTCGGAGATCGTCAAGCGCTTCTCCACCGGCGCGATGTCGTACGGCTCCATCTCGCTGGAGGCGCACCAGACGCTGGCCATCGCGATGAACCAGCTCGGCGGCAAGTCCAACACCGGGGAGGGCGGCGAGGACCCCGAGCGCCTCTACGACCCGGCGCGGCGCAGCGCCATCAAGCAGGTCGCCTCCGGCCGCTTCGGCGTGACCAGCGAGTACCTGGTCAACGCCGACGACATCCAGATCAAGATGGCCCAGGGCGCCAAGCCCGGCGAGGGCGGCCAGCTGCCCGGCCACAAGGTCTACCCGTGGGTCGCCAGGACCCGCCACTCCACGCCGGGCGTCGGCCTGATCTCGCCGCCGCCGCACCACGACATCTACTCGATCGAGGACCTCGCCCAGCTCATCCACGACCTGAAGAACGCCAACCCGGCCGCCCGCATCCACGTGAAGCTGGTCTCCGAGGTCGGCGTCGGCACGGTCGCGGCGGGCGTGTCCAAGGCGCACGCGGACGTGGTGCTGATCTCCGGCCACGACGGCGGCACCGGCGCCTCCCCGCTGACCAGCCTCAAGCACGCCGGCGGCCCCTGGGAGCTGGGCCTGGCCGAGACCCAGCAGACCCTGCTGCTCAACGGGCTGCGCGACCGCATCGTGGTGCAGACCGACGGCCAGCTCAAGACCGGCCGCGACGTGGTCGTCGCCGCGCTGCTGGGCGCCGAGGAGTTCGGCTTCGCGACCGCGCCGCTGGTGGTGTCCGGCTGCGTGATGATGAGGGTGTGCCACCTGGACACCTGCCCGGTCGGCATCGCCACCCAGAACCCGGTGCTGCGCGAACGGTTCACCGGCAAGCCGGAGTTCGTCGTCAACTTCTTCGAGTTCATCGCCGAGGAGGTCCGCGAACTCCTCGCCGAGCTGGGCTTCCGTTCGATCGAGGAGGCCGTCGGTCACGCGGAGTTGATCGACACCGGCCGCGCGGTGGACCACTGGAAGGCCCAGGGCCTCGACCTCGCCCCGCTGCTGCACGTGCCCGACCTGCCCGAGGGCGCCGCCCGCCACCAGGTCGCCGTCCAGGACCACGGGCTGGAGAAGGCGCTCGACAAGGAGCTGATCCGGCTCGCCGCCGACGCCCTCGAAGGCGGCGTCCCGGTCCGCGCCCAGGTCGCCATCCGCAACATCAACCGCACCGTCGGCACCATGCTGGGCCACGAGGTGACCCGGCGGTACGGCGGCGCGGGCCTGCCCGACGACACCATCGACATCACCTTCACCGGCTCCGCCGGGCAGTCCTTCGGCGCCTTCCTGCCCAAGGGCATCACCCTGCGGCTGGAGGGCGACGCCAACGACTACGTCGGCAAGGGCCTGTCGGGCGGGCGCGTCATCGTCCGCCCCGACCGCGGCGCCGACCACCTCGCCGAGTACTCCACCATCGCGGGCAACACCCTCGCCTACGGCGCCACCGGCGGCGAGCTGTTCCTGCGCGGCCGGGTCGGCGAACGCTTCTGCGTCCGCAACTCCGGCGCCACCGTGGTCTCCGAAGGCGTCGGCGACCACGGCTGCGAGTACATGACCGGCGGCCGGGCGGTCGTGCTGGGCGAGACGGGGCGCAACTTCGCGGCCGGCATGTCCGGCGGCATCGCCTACGTGCTCGACCTGGACCCCGACAAGGTCAACACCGGCCTGGTCG
The DNA here is from genome assembly GCF_003144095.1 of Streptomyces sp. ICBB 8177. Lineage (GTDB taxonomy): Bacteria > Actinomycetota > Actinomycetes > Streptomycetales > Streptomycetaceae > Streptantibioticus_D. Next base: position 1,496,689 of record NZ_NSKH01000018.1, read on the forward strand.
GCGTCGAGGAACTGGACGCCGACGACATCAAGTGGCTGCACGACGTGGTGCGCCGCCACCAGGAGGAGACCGGGTCCACCGTCGCCGAGACACTGCTCGCCGACTGGGGGACGACCCTCACCCGCTTCGGCAAGGTCATGCCGAGGGACTACAAGGCAGTGCTCGCCGCCAAGGTCGCCGCCGAGCAAGCGGGACTCAACGAGTCCGAGACGACGGCCAAGATGATGGAGGCGGCACATGGCTGACCCGAAGGGCTTCCTGACCACCGAGCGGCAGATCGCCGCCACCCGCCCGGTCGAGGAGCGCGTCAAGGACTGGAACGAGGTCCACGTCCCCGGCTCCCTGCTGCCGATCATCTCGAAGCAGGCCGGCCGCTGCATGGACTGCGGCATCCCGTTCTGCCACAACGGCTGCCCGCTGGGGAACCTCATCCCCGAGTGGAACGAGTACGCCTACCGCGACGACTGGCGGGCCGCGTCCGAGCGGCTGCACGCGACCAACAACTTCCCGGAGTTCACCGGCCGCCTGTGCCCCGCGCCGTGCGAGGCCGCCTGCGTGCTGGGCATCAACCAGCCGCCGGTGACCATCAAGAACGTCGAGGTCACCATCGTCGACAAGGCCTGGGAGAACGGCGGCGTCACCCCGCAGCCGCCGGACCGCCTGTCGGGCAAGACCGTCGCCGTCATCGGCTCGGGCCCCGCCGGACTCGCCGCCGCCCAGCAGCTCACCCGGGCCGGCCACACCGTGGCCGTCTTCGAGCGGGCCGACCGCATCGGGGGACTGCTGCGCTACGGCATCCCCGAGTTCAAGATGGAGAAGCGGCACATCAACCGCCGCATCGAGCAGATGCGGGCGGAGGGGACCAAGTTCCGCACCGGCGTCGAGATCGGCCGCGACATCGACGCCGCCGGGCTGCGCAGGCGGTACGACGCCGTGGTGATCGCCGCGGGCGCCACCACCGCCCGCGACCTGCCGGTCCCGGGACGTGAACTGAACGGGGTCCACCAGGCGATGGAGTACCTGCCGCTGTCGAACAAGGTCCAGGAGGGCGACTACGTCACCTCCCCGATCTCCGCCGAGGGCAAGCACGTCGTGGTCATCGGCGGCGGCGACACCGGCGCGGACTGCGTGGGCACCGCCCACCGGCAGGGCGCGGCCTCCGTCACCCAGCTGGAGATCATGCCCCGCCCGTCGGACGAGCGCCCCGCGCACCAGCCGTGGCCGACCTTCCCGATGACGTACAAGGTCACCTCGGCGCACGAGGAGGGCGGCGAGCGGGTGTACGCCGTCAACACCGTGCGGTTCGAGGGCGACGAGGACGGCAACGTGCAGTGGCTGCACCTCGTCGAGGTCGAGTTCGTCGACGGCAAGTTCGAGCCGAAGCCCGGCAGCGAGCGGAGGATCCCCGCGCAACTGGTCACCCTCGCCATGGGGTTCACCGGCACCGACGCCAAGAACGGCCTGGTCGAGCAGCTCGGGCTTGAACTGGACGCGCGCGGCAACATCGCCCGCGACGAGCACTTCGCCACCAACCTCGACGGCGTCTTCACCGCCGGTGACGCGGGCCGCGGCCAGTCGCTGATCGTCTGGGCGATCGCCGAGGGCCGCTCCGCCGCCCGCGCCGTCGACCGCTACCTCACCGGGGCCAGCACCCTGCCCGCCCCGATCCGCCCCACCGACCGGGCCCTGACGGTCTGACCGAAGCGGTCCACCCGTCACCCCGTCACGAAGACGGCCGTACAACGACGTACGGAACCGATACGGCGCCTGCCCTTCCCCGACCTGGGCAGGCGCCGTCCCGAACCGGGCCGGTTCCCCGGCCTGTTCGGCACCCCCGGCCCGGGCCGCGTCGGCGTCACGCCGTAGCCTGGCGAGGCTGACGACAACACACCGGGGAGGGGCCGTGGTCGAGCACCGCGACATCGAAGTGGGCGGAATCCGGCTGCACATCGCGGAGGAGGGCGAGGGCCCGCTCGTCCTGCTGCTGCACGGTTTCCCCGAGTGCTGGTACTCCTGGCGCCACCAGTTCGCCCCGCTGGCCGCCGCCGGTTACCGCGTCGTCGCCCCCGACCAGCGCGGCTACGCCCGCAGCGACCGCCCCGCCGACGTCGGCTCGTACACCATGCTGCACCTGGTCGGCGACGTCATCGGCCTGATCCACGCGCTCGGCGAGGAGCAGGCCGTGGTCGTCGGCCACGACTGGGGCGCACCCGTCGCCTGGACCAGCGCCCAGCTGCGGCCCGACGTGGTCACCGCCGTCGCGGGCCTGAGCGTCGCGCCCACCCCGCGCGGCGCGGTGCCACCGCTGCGGGCGATGGACGAGCGGTTCGGCGGCCGGTTCTACTGGAACTACTTCGCCGAGCCCGGCGTCGCCGACGCCGAACTCGGCCGCGACCCGCGCACCACGTTCCGCACCACGCTGTGGGCCGCCTGCGGCGACAACCCGCACAACGACCCGCCCGCCCAGCCGCTGGTCACGCCGGGCCAGGGCTTCCTGAGCGTACGGGCGCCCGAGAAGCTGCCGCCGTGGATCAGCGAGGACGACATCGACGTCTTCACCGCCGAGTACGAGGGGGCGGGCTTCACCGGCGGCCTCAACTGGTACCGCAACCTCGACCGCAACTGGGAGCTGACCGCCGCCTGGGACCGCGCCCCCATCCGGCAGCCCGCGCTCTACGTCACCGGCGACCGAGACCTGGTGTACTCCTTCCCCGGCATGGACCAACTGCTGCCCCGGCTCACGACGCTCCACCCCGGGCTGCGCGAGCCGGTCGTGCTGCCCGGCTGCGGCCACTGGACCCAGCAGGAACGCCCCGCCGAGGTCAACGCGCTGCTGCTGGAGTTCCTCGACTCCGTCCACGCCTGAGCGTCGGCCCGCGCCGCGGCGCGCCCAGGTGTCGCACTCTCAGGTGTCGCACTCCAGCTCGGTACGGCACAGCCCGCACCGCGCCGTCAGCCGCCCCCGCACCGGCACCCGGATGCGCTGGTGGCAGGTCGGACAGGGGAACGACACCCGCAGCACGCCGCCGGTGCGCTCGAACGCGTAACCCGGGCCGCCCGGCCGGGTCTCCGCCAGCCGCATCCCCGGCGCGCGCAGCACCTGCTCGGCGTGGCGCCGGTCGGCCGCGTACCGGCGACGGCTCGCCCACCCCGCCCCCAGCAGCGGCGGGCGCCGCAGGTCGTCCCTGGCCCGCGCCAGGCCCGCCCGGTAGGCGTCGCGGGCCTGCGGGCCGGAGAACCACGGCTCGATGTCGTCGCCCAGCGCCAGCGCCCGCTTCGCCAGCACGTAGCCGAACTCCTCCGGCGTCAGATAGCCCAGCTTCAGCGCCTGCCGCACCAGCCGGTCGCCCCGCACGTTGCTCTCCTCCCGGTACGCGTCCAGCAGCAGCCAGCCCGCGCCCAGGTAGGCGCTCGCGGTGTCGGTGAGGATCTCGTTGTCCCGCACACCCGGGTACTCCAGCCCCAGGCGGTGCAGGTACACGTGCGTCACCTCGTGCGCCAGGCACGCGCCGATGTCCCTGCGGTCGTCCTTGAAGCGGGAGTTGAGCTCCACGAAGTACTCCGGGCCCGCCGTCAGCTCCACGCTGCCCGCGTGCACCATGTCGCGGAACGCCACGATCACCCGCGCCCGCGGCAGCCGCAGATGGGCCACGATCGCCGACGCCACCCGCTGCGCCCCGAGGTGCACGTCCTCCTCGGGCCCGACCCACACCTGCTCCGGCAGCACGCTCGCCGGGAACGCGCTGATCGTGTCGTACGACAGCCTCTTGTACAGGGCGGTCAGGCTGGAGCGGACGGTCTCCAGGTGCGGGAACCCGTGCACGATCGGCCCGGCACCCGGCCCCGACGCCCCCGGATCCTCGGATCGACGGGTCACGCACACCTCCCCGCTGTACCCGGCGCCCGGCTTCCCTGCCACCCGCGCCGACCCCGACGAGCCTACGCGCCGCGCCCCGCCCGCCGCGCCGTTCGCCCGGCGCGGATCCGCCGAAGGCGTACGACCCGGCCACGCACCGCGGCGCCCGCCTACCGTCGGCGTGTGGAGACCCTACGACTGACCCCGGACATCGTGATGCTGCGCTTCGCCGTCGGACAGGCCTACCTGATCCGCGGCGGCGACGGCTTCGCACTCGTCGACAGCGGCCCGGCCGGTTGCGCCGACGCCGTCCTGGACGCGCTGCGGGCCTGCGGCGCACGCCCCGGCGACCTGCGCGAGATCGTCCTCACCCACTCCCACGCCGACCACACCGGCTCCGCAGCCCACCTCGCCGCCGCCACCGGGGCCACCATCGCCGCGGGCGCCGCCGACGCCCCCGTCATCCGCGGCGAGGCGCCCGAGCCGCCGCCCGTGCTGCGCGACCGGGAACATCCGCTGTTCGAGGCGGTCGCCCCCACCGTGCCGCCCGCGCCGCCCACCCCCGTCCACCGCGAACTGGCCGACGGCGACGTGCTGGAGTGGGGCATCGCGGCGCACGTGCTGCACGTCCCCGGGCACACCGCGGGCAGCGTCGCCGTCCATCTCCCGCACGCGCGCGCGGTGTTCACCGGGGACACCGTCGCCGAACACGGCGGCCGCGTCATCCCGAACGTCTTCAACACCGACCGCGCCGGGGTCCTCGCCGCGGTGCGCCGCCTCGCCGCGCTGGGGGTGGAGACCGCCTGCTTCGGGCACGGCTACCCGGCCCTGACCGGAGCGGCCGAGGCGCTGCGCCGGGCGGCGCGGGACGGCTGACGCGGGCGTCGGCGCCGGGCGACGGGGACGGACTGACCTCGACCCCGACGCCGACCCCGGCGCCGGGCAGCGGACGGCGGACGGCTTTCGCGGGGGTGTTCGCGGTGGGAGAACCCAGCGGAGCGGGAAAGGGCGTTGGCCGGGCCGCGGGTGTGGGGCAGCATGAGCGCATGTCGCCACTCACCCGCGCCGAGGCCGAGACCCGGGCCCGCCTGCTGACCGTCCACCGCTACGCGATCGACCTCGACCTCACCGGGGGCGACGAAACGTTCCGTTCCACCACCCGCGTCACCTTCTCCGCCGCGGAGCCGGGCGCGGCGACGTTCGTCCAGGTCAAGCCCGCCGCCCTGCTGCGCGTCGTGCTCAACGGCCGCGAACTCGACCCCGCCGCGCTCGACGGCAACCGCCTGCCGCTCACCGGCCTCGCCGCGGACAACGAACTGCTCGTCGAGGCCGACATGCGCTACTCGCGCACCGGCGAGGGCGCCCACCGCTTCACCGACCCGGCCGACGGCGAGACCTACGTCTACTCCCAGTGCTTCCTGGAGGACACCCAGCGCATCTTCGCCTGCTTCGACCAGCCCGACCTCAAGGCGGTCTTCGACCTCACCGTCACCGTCCCGCCCGGCTGGAGCGCGCTCGGCAACGGCGTCGCCCACCGCGACCCGGAACACGAGGGCCGCTTCACCTTCGCCACCACCCCGCCGCTCAGCACCTACCTGATCGCCTTCGCCGCCGGGCCGTACCACAGCGTGCACACCGAACACGCCGGACTCCCCTTCGGCCTGCACTGCCGCCGCTCCCTCGCCGAACACCTCGACCGCGACGCCGAGGAACTCTTCGACATCACCCGCCGCTCCTACGACCACTACGCCCGCGTCTTCGACGAGCCCTACCCGTTCGACTCCTACGACCAGGCGTTCGTCCCCGAGTTCAACGCCGGCGCGATGGAGAACCCCGGACTGGTCACCTTCCGCGACGAGTTCGTCTTCCGCTCCGCCGTCACCGACGCCGAACGCCAGTCGCGCGCCATGGTCGTCGCCCACGAGATGGCCCACATGTGGTTCGGCGACCTGGTCACCCTGCGCTGGTGGGACGACATCTGGCTCAACGAGTCCTTCGCCGAGTACATGGGCTTCCAGGTGATCAGCGAGGTCACCCGCTTCACCGGGTCCTGGACCGCGTTCGCCGTCACCCGCAAGAGCTGGGGCTACGACGCCGACCAGCGGCCCAGCACCCACCCCGTCGCCCCCCGCGCCGAGGACGTGGGCGACACCGCCTCCGCGCTCGGCAACTTCGACGGCATCTCCTACGCCAAGGGCGCCTCCGCGATCCGCCAACTCGTCGCCTGGCTCGGCGAGAAGACCTTCCTCGCCGGCGTCAACGACCACATCACCCGCCACCGCTTCGGCAACGCCACCCTCGCCGACTTCACCGAATCCCTCGCCCGCGCCGCCACCGACCGCGACGTCCGCGACTGGGCGGAACGCTGGCTGCGCACCACCGGCGTCGACACCCTCACCGCCCACGTCGAGGAGACAGGCGGCGACGGCTGGCGGCTGCGACTGGAGCGGGACGGCTCCCGGCCGCACCACCTGGCCGTCGCCCTGCACGACCGCGCCGAGGACGGCACCCTCGTACCGCGCGGGACGGACGGGCTCGACCTGCCCGGCGCCCCCGTCCTCACCGGCTCCGGCCCCCGTCCGGCGCTCGTGCTGCCCAACGCGGGTGACCTCACGTACGCCAAGGTCCGCCTCGACCCCGGCTCGTGGACCACCGTCACCGAGTCGCTGTCCGCCGTCCCCGACCCGCTCGACCGCGCCCTGCTGTGGACCACCGCCCGCGACCTCGTGCGCGACGCCGAACTCCCGCCCGCCGCCTACCTCGACCTGGTCGACGCCCACCTGCCCCTGGAGACGGACGTCTCCGTCGTCAGCGGCGTCCTGACCTTCGCCCGCACCGTCCTCGCCGACACCTACCTCGCCCCCGCACGACGCGACGACGCCCTGGACCTCATCGCCCGCGTCGCCCGCCGCCTGCTGGGAACGGCCGGCGACCCGGGCCTTCGGCTCACCGCCCTGCGCTCCCTCATCACCAGCGCCACCCCCGGCGAACGCGCAGCCGAACTCGACGACTGGCTGCGCACCGGCCGAGCCCCCGGCGGCCTCACCCTCGACCCCGAACTGCGCTGGCGGGCCCTGGCACGGCTGAGCGCGCTGGGCCTCGCCGACGAGGCGCGCATCGCCGCCGAACTCGACCGCGACCCCAGCTCCACCGGACACGAGTCCGCCGCCACCTGCCGCGCCGCGCTCCCCGACGAACAGGCCAAACTCGCCGCCTGGCACGCCCTGTTCGAGGACGACACCACCACCAACAACCTCACCGTCGCCCTCGCCACCGGAGTGTGGCAGCCCGAACAGCACGCGCTGCTGGAGGAGTTCGTCCCCCGCTGGTTCGACGCCGCCGCCGCGAGCGCCACCCGGCGCGGCCCCGCCATCGCGGCCGCCCTCACCCGCCACGGCTTCCCCGGCCACGCCGCGGAGCCCGCCGTGCTCGCCACCGGCCGCGCCCACCTCGACCGCGACGACCTCACCCCCGCGTTCCGCCGCGGCCTCACCGACTGCCTGGACGACCTGGCCCGGGCGATCCGCGTACGGGAGGCGTGAGGGGGCCTTCGTCGAGGGGGCGCGCGGCGGCTTGCGTCGAGGGGCGCGCGGCGGTTCCGGTCGTCGAGGGGGGTGGGCGCGCGGCGGCTCCTGCCGTTGTGGAGAGGGCGCGCGTCGGCCCCGGCGTTCGAGCCGCCGCGCGCCCCAACACCCCCGATACGCCAAGATTCCTGGCCCAATCGGTAGCTTCCGCGCGATCCAGGCGATACCCCTACCGGCCCGGCGTCGTTGTGCCCTGCGGACCAGCACGCGCCCAGGCCAGGAGGAGCCCATGACACCAGCGGGCACCCCCGGCAGGGCTCCGTCGCCGCACCGCGGCGTTCGGCGGGACGAAGGGCGGCCGTGACCCATGCCGACGACGCACGACGACGGTCCGCCCGACCTGCCCGCGCTCGCCGGAGGAGCCGACGGCGCCCAGGCACTCGGCCCGCTGCTCGACACCGTCCTGGCCGCCCTCACCGACGGCGCCACCGCCCGGCGCGGCCCCCTCCCGCCCGGCGGCCCCGAGCGCGTCGCCGACCGGCTGCGCCAGGCCGTGCCCCCGGGCATCCCCGCCCTCGGCGCCGGCCCCCACGAAGCACTGCGCACCGTCGTACGCGCCGTCGCCGAAGGCGCCGCAGACCCCGCGGAACCCCTGTGCGCCGCCCACCTGCACTGCCCGCCACTGGCCGTCGCCGTCGCCGCCGATCTCGCCGCGAGCGCCCTCAACGCCTCCCTCGACTCCTGGGACCAGGCCCCCGCCGCCACCACCCTCGAAGCCGACACCACCGCCGCGCTCGCCGCCCTGGTCTACCCCGACCTGCCGCAACCCGACGCCCTCGTCACCACCGGCGGCACCGAGGCCAACCAACTCGCCCTGCTGCTCGCCAGGGAACGCGCCCGCGCCGCCGGAGCCCGCAGCGTCCACGTCGTCTGCGGCGCCGCCGCCCACCACAGCGTGCACCGCGCCACCTGGCTGCTCGGCCTGCCGGAACCCACCGTGCTGCCCACCCCCACCGGCACCCTCGACCCCGTCGACGCCCACGTCGCCCTCGGCACGCTGCGCGGACCCGCCCTGCTCGTCGCCACCGCCGGCACCACCGACACCGGCGCCATCGACCCGCTGACCGCCCTCGCCGAGACCGCCGCGGCCCACCACGCCGAACTGCACATCGACGCCGCCTACGCCGGACCCCTGCTGTTCAGTCGCCACCGCCGCGCCCTGCTCACCGGAGTGCAGTCCGCCAGCTCCGTCAGCCTCGATCTGCACAAACTCGGCTGGCAACCGATCGCCGCCGGCCTGCTCGCCGTCCCCGACACCACCGCGCTGCGCCCCCTGCACCACGAAGCCCACTACCTCAACGCCGCCGACGACACCGACGCCGGCCTTCCCGACCTGCTCGGCCGCTCCCTGCGCACCACCCGCCGCGCCGACGTCCTCAAGATCGCCGTCACCCTGCGCGCCCTCGGCCGCGAAGGACTCGGGCGGCTCGTGGACCGCGTCTGCGACCACGCCCAGCGCCTCGCCGAACTCGTCGACGCCCACCCCGCGCTGACCCTGTACGCCCACCCCGTCACCAGCACCGTGCTGTTCCGCCCCAAGGACGCCGACAACGCCGCCGTCGCCGCGACCCGGCGACGGCTGATGACCGAGGGCACCGCCGTCCTGGGCCGCGCCCACGCCGCGGGACGCCTGTGGCTCAAGGCCACCCTGCTCAACCCCGCCACCACCGACGCCGACCTGACCGCCCTCCTCGACCGCGTCGCCGGTGCCACCCCGGAAGGACACACCCCCTGATGAGCACGGACCGCGACGCGACACCCGACACCGCCGAACCGTTCGACCTGCTCGGCGTCGGCATCGGCCCGTTCAACCTCAGCCTCGCCGCACTCGCCGACGGTGTCCCCGCCCTGCGCACGGCCTTCCTCGACCAGCGGCCCGCCTTCCACTGGCACCCCGGACTCCTCATCCCCGGCGCCACCCTCCAAGTCCCCTTCCTCGCCGACCTGGTGACCCTCGTCGAACCCGCCAGCCCCTGGTCGTTCCTGTCCTACCTCAAGAGCCGCGAACGCCTCTTCCCCTTCTACTTCGCCGAGCGCTTCCACATCCCGCGCACCGAGTACGACGCCTACTGCCGCTGGGCCGCCGACGCCCTGCCCGGCTGCCACTTCGGCCACCGCGTCGACGCCGTGCGCTGGAACCCCGAACGCGCCGAGTTCGACGTCGACTTCACCCGGCTCACCGCCGACGGCACCGGTAGGGCGGGCCGCGCGAGAGCCCGCAACCTCGCCATCGGCATCGGCACCGTCCCCCACGTCCCCGAACGCCTGCGCCCCCTCGCCGAGACCCCCGGCGTCGCCGTACTCCACTCCGCCGACTACCTCGGCCACCGCGACCGGCTGCTGGCCGCACCCCACGTCACCGTCGTCGGCGCGGGGCAGTCCGGCGCAGAGGTCTTCCTCGACCTGCTGCGCAACCGCCCCGCGGGACACGAAGGACTCGCCTGGATCGCCCGCACCGAGTCCATCGCCCCCATGGAATACAGCAAACTCGGCCTCGAACACTTCACCCCCGACTACACCCGCTACTTCCACCACCTCCCCGAACCCGTCCGCGACCGCCTCCTGCCCCAGCAGTGGCAGCTGTACAAGGGCATCGACGCCGACACCATCGCCGCCATCCAGGAAGAGCTCTACCAGCGCGCCCTGACCGCCGACCCGGCCGGCGCGCCCCACTGGCCCGACGTCACCATCACCCCCGGCGTCGCCGTCCGCACCGCCGGACGCCTCGGCGCCGCCCGCGTCGAACTCCACCTGGAGCACACCCAGCAGGGCACCCGCACCCGCCTCACCACCGACGCCGTCGTCCTCGCCACCGGCTACCGCGAACGCCCCATGGAACCCCTGCTCGCCGCCCTCGACCCCTACCTGCGCCGCGACTCGCGCGGCCGCCCCCGCGTCGACGCCGACCACCGCCTCGTCCTCGACCCCTCGGTGCGCGGCGCCGTCCACGTGCACAACGCCGCCTCCCACACCCACGGCGTCGGCACCCCCGACCTCGGCCTGGGCGCCTGGCGCTCCGCCGTCATCCTCAACTCCCTGCTGGACCACGACACCTACCCGCTCCCACGCCGCACCGCCTTCACCACCTTCGGCCTGAGCCCCGACCGCGACCCCGGCCACCGCCCGGTCCGGCTCGGCGCCCAACGCGGCCCCGCGGGCAGCCCGCCCTGCCACCAACCCGCGTGACACACCAGGGCGTTGCCGGGCCTGGCACAGTGAGCGCATGACCACCGAGCCGCCCACCGCAGCGACCGCCACCCCGCACGGCACTCCCGCCGCCCCCCACGTCTCCGTGCGCGGCGAGGCCCGCCTGGAGACCGCCCCCGAAATCGCCCGCCTCGACATCACCGTCACCGCCCGCGGCACCGACCGCCAGGCCACCCTGGACGACCTGACCCGCCGCCACAACGCCGTCCTCGACCTGCTGCGCACCCACGAGCCCGCCGTGGAGAAGACCGAGAGCGGCGCCCTGGTCGTCGCCCCCGAACTCGCCAAGGGCCGCGGCGAACGCGTCCGCGCCCACCACGGCCACGCCCGGCTCACCGCCACCCTCACCGACTTCACCGACCTCGGCCGGCTCGCCGCCCGGCTCGCCGCCCTCGACCTCACCCGGCTCGACGGGCCCTGGTGGTCGCTGCGCCCCGACTCGCCCGCGCACCGCGACGCGCGCACCCAGGCGGTCCGCGACGCCGTGCGACGCGCCCGGGAGTACGCCGACGCCCTCGGCGCCCAGCTCGTCGCCCTGCTGGAACTCGCCGACGAAGGGCTCGACACCGGCGTCGTCCATCGCGCCCGTGCCTTCGGCGCCGCGGCGCCCGCACCGGGCGGCGCCCCTTCCGGCGAACCGGCCGAACTCGACCTCGTACCGCGGACGCAGACCGTTCACGCGCAGGTCACCGCGGTGTTCACCATGACGCCACCCGACCTTCGCGGATGAGCGCCCTCCGGCTCACCTGAGATCACGGGTCACCGGAGCGGCGTGTCGTCGGAAGATGTACGTATGCCGGTCAACAACCTTTAACGCAGCGGTCGTTCGCCCTTCCCCGGCAACCGGCTCCCTACCCGGCGGTAGGTCGTAGGCTCGACAGTATGCGCCGAGCGAAGATCGTCTGCACCCTTGGGCCCGCAACCGACTCGTACGACCAGATCAAGGCCCTGGTCGAGTCGGGCATGGACGTGGCGAGACTCAACCTCAGCCACGGTTCGCACGCCGACCACGAGGAACGCTACCGACGCGTGCGCAAGGCCGCCGAGGAGACCGGGCGCAGCGTCGGCGTCCTCGTCGACCTTCAAGGCCCGAAGATCCGGCTGGGCCGCTTCGCCGGAGGACCGGTACTCCTTGAACGCGGCGACGAGTTCACCATCACCATGGACGACGTCGACGGCGACCACCTGATGTGCGGCACCACCTACAAGGGCCTCGCCACCGACGTCAGCCGCGGCGAGCGCATCCTCGTCGACGACGGCCGGGTCACCCTGGAGGTCACCGACGTCGAGGGCCCCCGCGTCCACACCATGGTCATCGAGGGCGGCCTCGTCTCCGACAACAAGGGCCTCAACCTCCCCGGCGTCGCCGTCTCCGTGCCCGCGCTGTCCACCAAGGACGTCGAGGACCTGCGCTGGGGCCTGCGCGCCGGAGCCGACATCATCGCGCTCTCCTTCGTGCGCTCCGGCCAGGACATGGACGACGTGCTGCGGATCATGGAGGAGGAGGGCCGCCGCGTCCCGGTCATCGCCAAGATCGAGAAGCCGCAGGCGGTCGAACGCATCGAGGAGATCGTCGCCGCGTTCGACGGCATCATGGTCGCGCGCGGCGACCTGGGCGTCGAAATGCCCCTGGAGACCGTGCCGTTGGTGCAGAAGCGCGCCGTCAAGCTCGCCAGGCGCAACGCCAAGCCCGCCATCGTCGCCACCCAGATGCTCGACTCGATGATCGAGACCTCGCGCCCCACCCGCGCCGAGGCGTCCGACGTCGCCAACGCGGTCATGGACGGCGCCGACGCGGTCATGCTGTCGGGGGAGACCAGCGTCGGCAAGTACCCCGTCGAGACCGTCAAGACGATGGGACGGATCGTCGCGGCCGCCGAGGAGGACATGCTCGCCGGCGGGCTGCCGCCGCTCACCGAACGCAGCAAGCCGCGCACCCAGGGGGGCGCGGTGGCCCGCGCGGCGGCCGAGATGGGCGACTTCCTCGGCGCGAAGTTCCTCGTCGCCTTCACCCAGAGCGGCGACACCGCCCGGCGCCTGTCCCGCTACCGCTCGCCCATCCCGGTCCTCGCGTTCACCCCCGAGGAGGCGACCCGCTCGCAACTGAGCCTGACGTGGGGCGTCGAGACGTTCCTCGGGCCGGTCGTGCAGACCACGGACGAGATGGTCGACCAGGTCGACGAGCATCTGCTGCGCATCGGCCGCTGCAAGCGGGGCGACGTCGTCGTCATCACGGCGGGCTCCCCGCCCGGCATCCCCGGCACGACGAACATGGTCCGAGTCCACCACATCGGCGAGGACGACGCGCCCAAGTAGGCGGCGCGGGCGAGGCGTTGAGCGGACGGGGGTCGGTTGGGCGCGGTGGCTGGCGGGCGTGGCGCGCGTTGTGCGCGCCTCACCACTTGGCCCCGACGCGCGCGTCCATCAACGCGACGGAGGAACGACGGGCGACGGATATGTTGTACGGTCCGGCCCGCCGCCACCGCACACCCACCGCGTCCATGGTGTCGGTGCACAACCGCCGGATGTCCGCCGACTTGTTGGTGAAGAAGTAGCGCGGGTATTCATATCGCCTGCGCTCGCCGCCCACCACACGCTCCGTCCAGTTGGTGGTGCGGCAGCCGTCGGAGTGGATGAGGCCGCGCAGGAATTCCCACGGGTGGGCGGCCACGATTTCCCGCTGCCACGATTCGAGGGTGATCGGCCGCTCGTGCTTCATTCCCGGGCCGTGCTGGGGGAACAGGCAGGGCCGGTGCCGGTCGTGGCTGACGACGCTCACATGGCCGGTGCACGGCACGCGGCTCACGGACACCCCGGGGCGCACCGCGCGAGCCGCGCGCTCACAAGCGTCGATCAGGCCCGGCCAGGCGTCGGCGCAGGCGATGCGCAGATAGTGGCCGCCGGTCGTGGATGGGCGCTCAGGCATCCGTCACCGAGGTAGAGCCCCAGCAAGTAGGCGTACTCGGGACCGAGTCGACGCGGTCGGCCCGCGCACGGATCGCACTCGCGCAGCCGTCGCAGTGGCTCGACGCGGGCCCGCCAGGCGCGCACCGCGGATCGCGAGACCCCGGTCTCCCGGCTGACGGAACTGAGGCTGCGGCCCTGGGAGAGGAGGGACAGCGCATGCCGTCGCAGCGCGATGTCGTACATGTGATCGACTCTGTCGGGCGTGACGGACCGTGTACAGAGATCGAAGGATTGTTCACCCTGATCGGTGAAAACCACTTAAAGCGAGTGAACCTTGGAAATAAAGGTAAAGTGCCCCGGGTCGGATTCGAACCGACACTGTATGGGTTTTGAATCCATTGCCTGCTGCCAGTTGGGCTACCGGGGCTCCTTCGAAATGAAGGATAGCGGATACCCGCCGTGACTCAAACCTACAGGACGTAGGTAGGCTCATGCATGCACCCCACCCCGAAACGAGGAGCCCAGTGAGCGCCGCTGACGCCCCCGACGAGTTCGCTACCGCCGCTGCGGAGGAGACGGCCGCCGCCGGAGGCGACCACGTGCCGCCGCACACCACCCGCGTCGTCATCGCCGAGGACGAGGCCCTGATCCGGCTCGACCTGAAGGAGATGCTGGAGGAGGAGGGCTACTCGGTCGTGGGCGAGGCGGGCGACGGGCAGCGGGCTGTCGAGCTCGCCGAGGAGCACCGCCCCGACCTGGTCATCCTGGATGTGAAGATGCCCGTCCTCGACGGCATCTCCGCCGCCGAGCGCATCGCCAACGACCGCATCGCGCCCGTCCTGATGCTGACCGCCTTCTCCCAGCGCGAGCTGGTCGACCGCGCCCGCGAGGCCGGGGCGATGGCCTACCTGGTCAAGCCGTTCAGCAAGAGCGACCTGGTCCCGGCCATCGAGATGGCCGTCTCCCGCTTCACCGAACTGCGCGCCCTGGAAGCCGAGATCGCCGACCTCTCGCTGCGCCTGGAGACCCGCAAGCTGGTGGACCGCGCCAAGAGCGCGCTGCAGACCAAGTACGGGCTGAGCGAGCCGGCCGCGTTCCGCTGGATCCAGAAGACCTCGATGGACCGCCGGATGTCGATGCAGGCCGTGGCCCAGGCCGTGATCGACGAGGTCGGCGGCGCCGCCGGCTGACCCGCCCGCCGGGACCCCGGAAACCACGAACGCCCGCGTCGGGATCGGCGCGGGCGTTCGGCGTGCGGGCCCGGAGACGGCGGCCCCCTGGCTCAGGCGGTCTGACCTCCGGGCGCGACCGGGCGCAGCATGCAGGTCAGCCGGGCCGAACACACCCTGCGGTCCTGCTCGTCGGAGATCACGATCTCGTAGGTGGCGCTGGAGCGGCCCCGGTGGACCGGCGTGGCGACGCCGGTGACCAGGCCGGAGCGCAGGCCCCGGTGGTGGGTGCAGTTGAGGTCGACGCCGACCGCGATCTTGTGCGGTCCGCCGTGCAGCATCGCGCCGACCGAGCCGAGGGTCTCGGCGAGCACGGCGGAGGCCCCGCCGTGCAGCAGGCCGTACGGCTGGGTGTTGCCCTCGACCGGCATGGTGCCCACGACGCGCTCGGCGGAGGCCTCGGTGACCTTCACGCCCATCCGCTCGCCGAGGTCGCCCGCCGAGAAGAGCGCGGGCAGGTCGATGCCGAGTCCGGCGTACTCCTCGACGACGTCCGGCGGGAACTTGGTTGTGGCCTGCTCGCCCATGGGGGTCGGCTCCGATCCTCCTCGCCCGGTCATCCTCGGCCGGGAACTGCCACCGTCCTATCAGGAGTCGGCCGTCGCCAGACGATCACCACCCGGTGTTCTGCGTCACGTGCGTGTAGCCGTCACGTACCAGGCCGCGCAGCCGTCGCGTACCCGCCGCCGGGAGCCGGGGGCGGCTACGCCTCGCGCGCCGGCTCCAGGCGTATCACCACCGACTTCGACGCCGGCGTGTTGCTGGTGTCGGCGGTGTGGTCGAGGGGGACCAGCACGTTGGTCTCCGGGTAGTAGGCGGCGGCGCAGCCCCGGGGGGTCGGGTAGTGCACGACGCGGAAGCCCTCGGCGCGTCGTTCCACGCCGTCCGCCCACTCGCCCACCAGGTCGGTGTACGCGCCGTCCGCGAGGCCGTGGGCGGCTGCGTCGTCGGGGTGGAGCAGAACGACCCGGCGGCCGCCCTTGACCCCGCGATAGCGGTCGTCGAGGCCGTAGATGGTGGTGTTGTACTGGTCGTGCGAGCGCAGCGTCTGGAGCAGCAGACGGCCTTCCGGCACCTCGGGGTACTCGACGGGCGCAGCGGTGAAGTTGGCCTTGCCGGTGGCGGTGGGGAAGGTGCGGTTGTCGCGCGGGCCGTGCGGAAGGGCGAAGCCGCCGGGGGCGCGCACCCGGGTGTTGAAGTCGTCGAAGCCGGGGACGACCCGCTCGATGCGGTCGCGCACCCGGTCGTAGTCGGCCTCGAACTCCTCCCAGGGCACGACGCTGTCCGGTCCCAGGACTGCGCGGGCCAGGCGGCAGATGATGGCGGGCTCGGACAGCAGGTGCGGGCTCGCGGGCTCGAGGCCGCCGCGCGAGGCGTGCACCATGCCCATGGAGTCCTCGACGGTGACGAACTGCTCGCCGCCCGCCTGCTGGTCCCTTTCGGTGCGGCCGAGGGTGGGCAGGATCAGCGCGCGGGCGCCGGTGACCACGTGGGAGCGGTTGAGCTTGGTGGAGACGTGGACGGTGAGCCGGGCGCGGCGCATCGCGGCCTCGGTGACGTCGGTGTCGGGGGAGGCGGAGACGAAGTTGCCGCCCATGGCGAAGAACACCTTGGCGTCGCCGTCGCGCATCGCCTCGATGGCGCGGACCACGTCGTAGCCGTGCTCGCGGGGTGGTGCGAAGCCGAACTCCTTCTCCAGCGCGTCGAGGAAGGCGGCCGCGGGCCGTTCGAAGATGCCCATGGTGCGGTCGCCCTGGACGTTGCTGTGGCCGCGGACGGGGCAGACGCCGGCGCCGGGGCGGCCCACGTTGCCGCGCAGCAGCAGGAAGTTGACGACCTCGCGGATGGTGGGCACGGAGTGCTTGTGCTGGGTGAGGCCCATCGCCCAGCAGACCACGACGCTGCGCGCCTGGAGCACCATGGCGAGCAGCCGCTCGATGTCGCGGCGGTCCAGGCCGGTGGCGCGCAGCGTCTCGTCCCAGTCGGCGGCCCGCGCGGCGGCGGCGAACTCCTCGTATCCGTGGGTGTGTTCGTCGATGAACGCGGTGTCGAGCACGGTGCCGGGGGCGCGGTCCTCGGCTTCGAGCAGCAGCCGGTTGAGCAGGCGGAAGAGTGCCTGGTCGCCGCCGAGGCGGATCTGGAGGAACAGGTCGGTCAGCGGGGTGCCGCCGCCCGCGAGGCCCTTGGGGGTCTGGGGGTTCTTGAACCGTTCGAGTCCTGCTTCGGGCAGCGGGTTGACGCTGACGATGCGGGCGCCGCCGGCTTTGGCCTTCTCCAGTGCGGAGAGCATGCGGGGGTGGTTGGTGCCGGGGTTCTGGCCCGCGACGATGATCAGGTCGGCCCGGTAGAGGTCTTCGAGCAGGACGCTGCCCTTGCCGACGCCGAGGGTCTCGGTGAGCGCGGAGCCGGACGACTCGTGGCACATGTTGGAGCAGTCCGGCAGGTTGTTGGTGCCGAACTCGCGGGCGAAGAGCTGGTAGAGGAAGGCGGCCTCGTTGCTGGTGCGGCCGGAGGTGTAGAAGAGGGCCTCGTCGGGGGAGTCCAGGGCGCGCAGTTCGTCGGCGACGATCTCGAAGGCGCGCTCCCAGGGGACCGGTTCGTAGTGGTCGGCGCCTTCGGCGAGGTACATCGGCTGGGTGAGGCGGCCCTGCTGGCCGAGCCAGTAGCCGCTGCGCCGGGCCAGGTCGGAGACCGGGTGGCGGGCGAAGAACGCGGGGGTGACGCGGCGCAGGGTGGCTTCCTCGGCGACCGCCTTGGCGCCGTTCTCGCAGAACTCGGCGCGGTGGCGGTGGTCGGGCTCGGGCCAGGCGCAGCCGGGGCAGTCGAAGCCGTCCTTCTGGTTGACCTTCAGGAGGGTCAGGGCGGTGCGCTTGACGCCCATCTGCCGGGTCGCGATGCGCAGGGAGTGGCCGACCGCGGGCAGTCCCGCCGCGGCGTGCTGCGGCGCGGTCACCTCGGGCGCGTCCTGTACCGGGTCCCCTGCGGGTGGCTTCGTCGCCATCGCCGTGTCCCTCCGTCGTGCTGCTTTCCGTCCCTGTCCGCGTCGATCCTCCCACGTCGGCGCGGCGGCGCCAGGGGCCTGTGGATAACTTCACCGCACCCCGGGGCCATGCCTCGGCCCGCCCGGGTCCGTGCCACGGCCCGCCCGAGTTCATGCCTCGGCCCGCCCGGGTCCGTGTCCCAGCCCGCCCGGGTCCGCGCCTCGCCCCGCCCCCGGCGCGGACCGGGGCCCAACCCCCGGCCGAACCGGGGCCGCGCCCCGGTTCGCGTTCCGACCCGCGCCGCGCCGGACGGGAGTGTCAGTGGTCCGTGGGAGGATCGGGGACGTGGCACAGAAGGCATCGAAGACGACGACAGCGGCGACCGGCACCACGCGGAAGGCGGACCGGCCTCGCCTGCTCCTGCTGGACGGGCACTCCCTGGCCTACCGCGCGTTCTACGCGTTGCCGGTGGAGAACTTCAACACCGCCACCGGCCAGCCGACCAACGCGATCTACGGCTTCACCTCGATGCTGTCGAACACGTTGCGTGACGAGTCGCCGACGCACCTGGCGGTCGCGTTCGACGTGTCCCGCAAGACCTGGCGCTTCGACGAGTACCCGGAGTACAAGGCGACGCGTTCCGCCACGCCGGACGAGTTCCGCAGCCAGGTGGAGCTGATCGGCGAGCTGCTGGACGCGATGCGGGTGCGGCGCTTCGCGATCGAGGGCTTCGAG
Organism: Streptomyces sp. ICBB 8177; assembly: GCF_003144095.1. Lineage (GTDB taxonomy): Bacteria > Actinomycetota > Actinomycetes > Streptomycetales > Streptomycetaceae > Streptantibioticus_D. The sequence goes on from NZ_NSKH01000018.1 coordinate 1,515,188, forward strand.
GCTGACGACGTCATCGCCACCCTCGCCACCCAGGCGGAGGCCGCCGGGTTCGAGGTGCTGATCGTCACCGGTGACCGCGACGCGTTCCAGCTGGTCACCGAGCACGTCACGGTGCTGTACCCGACCAAGGGCGTCTCGGAGCTGACGCGCTACACCCCGCAGAAGGTCGAGGAGCGCTACGGGCTGACCCCCGCGCAGTACCCGGACTTCGCGGCGCTGCGCGGCGACCCGTCGGACAACCTGCCGGGCATTCCGGGCGTGGGCGAGAAGACCGCCGCGAAGTGGATCACCCAGTTCGGTTCGTTCGCGCAGCTGGTGGAGCGGGCCGAGGAGGTCAAGGGCAAGGCCGGGCAGAGCTTCCGGGACCACCTGGAGGCGGTCAAGCTCAACCGCCGCCTGACCGAGATGGTGCGCGACGTCGAGCTGCCGGTGGGTCCCGAGGGCCTGGCCCGCGAGCCGTACGACCGGCCCGCGCTGGACGTGGTGCTCGACGCGCTGGAGTTCCGCCACCCGAACTTCCGCGAGCGGCTGTACGCGGCCGATCCCGGCGCGGAGCAGGACGGGCAGGCGCAGATCGCCGCCGGGGTCGAGATCGACGGACGGGTGCTGGGCGCGGGTGAGCTGTCGGCCTGGCTCGCCGAGCACGGCACGGGCACGCTGGGCGTGGCCACGGTGGACTCCTGGGCGCTGGGCGCGGGCACGGTGACGGAGGTCGCGCTGGCCACCGCGGACGGCCCGGCCGCCTGGTTCGACCCGGCGCACCTGGTGGAGGAGGACGAGAAGGCGTTCGCCGCCTGGATCGCCGACGCCGAGCGCCCGAAGGTGATGCACGACGCCAAGGGCGCGATGCGGGTCTTCGCCGAGCACGGCTGGAGCGTCGGCGGGGTGGCGATGGACACGGCGCTGGCCGCGTACCTGATCAAGCCGGGCCGCCGTTCCTTCGCGCTGGACGCGCTGTCGGTGGAGTACCTCGGGCGGGAGCTGGAGCATGCCGAGGAGGGCGGCGGTCAGCTGGCGTTCGGCGTGGAGGACGGCGCCGAGGCGGAGAAGCTGATGGCCCAGGCGCGCGCGGTGGCGGATCTGGCCGAGGTGTTCGCCGGCAGGCTGGAGCAGGACGGCGCGCTGGGTCTGCTGCGTGACGTGGAGCTGCCGACCTCGGCGCTGCTGGCCCGTATGGAGCGGCACGGCATCGCGGCCGACCGCGATCATCTGGAGCGGCTGGAGCGGCAGTTCGCCGACGCGGTGCAGCAGGCGGTGAAGGAGGCGCACGCGGCGGTCGGCCACGAGTTCAACCTCGGCTCGCCCAAGCAGCTCCAGGAGGTCTTCTTCGGGGAGCTGGGGCTGCCCAAAACCAAGAAGACCAAGACCGGTTACACCACGGACGCCGACGCGCTGGCCTGGCTCGCCCAGCAGACCGACCACGAGCTGCCGGTGATCATGCTGCGCCACCGCGAGCAGGCGCGGCTGCGCTCCACGGTCGAGGGCCTGATCAAGACCATCGCGCCGGACGGACGTATCCACACCACGTTCAACCAGACGGTCGCCGCCACCGGCCGCCTGTCGTCCACCGAACCCAACCTGCAGAACATCCCGGTGCGCACGGACGAGGGCCGGGCGATCCGCCGCGGCTTCGTCGTCGGCGAGGGCTACGAGTCGCTGCTGACGGCGGACTACAGTCAGATCGAACTGCGGGTGATGGCGCACCTGTCGGAGGACGAGGGCCTGATCGCCGCGTTCACCTCCGGCGAGGACCTGCACACCACGGTGGGCTCGTACGTGTTCGACGTGCCGAAGGACGCGGTCGACGCGGAGATGCGGCGCAAGATCAAGGCGATGTCGTACGGGCTGGCCTACGGGCTGTCCGCGTTCGGCCTGTCGCAGCAGCTGGGCATCGGCGCGGACGAGGCGCGGGGGCTGATGGACACCTACTTCGAGCGGTTCGGCGGGGTCCGGGACTATCTGCACCGCGTGGTGGAGGAGGCCCGCGTCACCGGCTACACCGAGACGCTGCTCGGGCGGCGGCGCTATCTGCCCGACCTCAACAGCGACAACCGGCAGCGCCGCGAGATGGCCGAGCGGATGGCGCTCAACGCGCCCATCCAGGGCTCGGCGGCCGACATCGTGAAGCTGGCGATGCTCCGGGTGGACGCGGCGCTGACGGAGGCGGGCCTGCGTTCGCGCACTCTGCTCCAGGTGCACGACGAAATCGTGCTGGAGGTGGCGCCCGGCGAGCGCGAGCAGGTCGAGACGCTGGTGCGCGACGAGATGACGGCGGCTTACCCGCTGCGGGCGCCGCTGGACGTGTCGGTGGGCTCGGGCGGCGACTGGGAGTCGGCCGCGCACTGACCCCGCGCGGGAGGTGAGGGGGCCGCCTGCGAGGCGGCCCCCTCACGCACGCCTGGGCACCGGGACGCACCGGGCCCGCACCGCCCACCACGCCCTGACTCCTCCCGCGTACGCGCCCGCCGCCACGGCCGTTGCCGCTCCCGCGCCGAAGGTCGCCGACGCGATCAGGGACGACAGGCCGCGCGGCCGGTCCCGTGCGCACCGCAGCACCGCGCCCGCCGCCGCGCAGCCGGCGAGCCCCGCGACCGCGACGCGCCGCGCGCCCACACCGGTTCCGCGCCGCCCTGCGGTCCGCGCCGCTTCCGTCTGCCGTGGCGCGTCCCGCAGCGCGCGGCGGGACCAGACCGCCAGCGCGGCGAGCCCGGCCGCGGAACTCCCGTACTGCGCCCAGTGGTGCAGAGGTACACCGGCCACCTCGCGCCGCAGCACCGGGAAGCGCCGCACCCCCCACCGCCCCCCGTGCGTGAACGCGTCCCACCCCACGTGCGTCGCGGCGCCCACCGTCGCCGACAGCCAGAAACGGGCCGCGTCGCTCCCCGGCCCCCGCCCGGCGTGCGGCAGCGGAAGCGTTCCGGGCAGCAGCCGCGTTCCGGGCGGCAGCAGTGCGGCCAGCGGCGCGCGCGCCGCCGCCCAACCGCCCGCCAGCGCCGCCGCGATGAGCGGGTCGAGGGTCGGGACGCCCGCCGGACGGTGCGTGATCCGGCCGAATCCGTACGTGCCCGGCAGCACCGAGTCCAGGAAGAACGGCACGTCGGGCGCGAGCGAACCGGCGACCAGCCCCGCGACCGTGAACAGGCCGCGCCCGCCGACGGTCCCGTCGCCGGTGGCACGCAGCGCGGGCAGTACGGCGGCGGGGTGGCTGAAGGTGAAGGGCATCGTCCTGGTCCTGTTCTCGCCGTGTTCACGCTGTTGTTCCGTGTTGTCCCGGGTACGGACTGTGGAACACGTTCCCGAGTTGACGTAGGGTCCGTTCCGGTGCTGCGCGGGGGCAGCGCCCGAGGAGACGACGGGGTACGGAGGGGATCGGCGTATGGCTGTGCGGTTCGGCCGACGGGTACGCAAGGGGGCCGCGGGCACCGCGGTCGCGGCGATGGCGATGGCGGCGCTCACCGCCTCGCAGGCGCCCGGCCTGGCGGCCGGCGTGACGCACACCTCGGCCGTCTCGCCCCCCGGTACCGGGATCGACGGCGGTTCCGCCCCGTACATCACCGACCTGCCTCCGCTCAACTCCCCGACCAAGCCCGGCAGCCCGGGCACCCAGCCGGGCACCGGTGTCATCGTCACGCCGGGCGGCGCCGGCATCCCCGCGACGGTACTCGCCGCGTACAAGAACGCCGAGGCGACACTGCGCGGGACCGAGCCGGGGTGCGGGCTGCCCTGGCAACTGCTCGCGGGCATCGGCCAGGTGGAGTCCGGCCAAGCCGACAACGGCGACGTGGACGCGCAGGGCACCACGCTGCGCCCGATCTACGGTCCCGAACTGGACGGCAACGGCTTCGCGCTGATCCCGGACACCGACGGCGGCCGCTACGACGGCGACGCGCGCTACGACCGGGCGGTCGGACCGATGCAGTTCATCCCGTCGACGTGGGAGAGCTGGGGCGCGGACGGCAACCACGACGGCAAGAAGGACCCCAACAACGTCTTCGACGCGGCGCTGGCCGCGGGCGACTACCTGTGCGCGGTCGGCGGCGACCTGACCACCACCGCGGGCGTGGAGAAGGCGATCCTGGGCTACAACCACTCCGACGCCTACCTCGCCAGCGTCATGTCGTGGTTCCAGTACTTCCGCGACGGCACGCACGAGATCCCGGACGACCCGAGAGGCGGCGCGGGTTCCGGCCCCGGGCTGCTGCCGTCCGCGACCCCCTCCCCGTCCGCGTCGCCCTCGCACGGCGCCGCGCCCGGGCACTCGCCGTCCCCGAGCCGCAGCCCGCGGCCGACCGCGTCCGCCAGCGGCAGCATCGGGCCCGCCCCGACGAAGTCGCCCAAGCCGAAGCCGTCGCCCACCGGTACGTGCGCCAGTGGCTCGCCGTCCCCGTCGCCCTCCGGCAGCGGATCGGCCTCGCCGTCGCCTTCGCCCTCGCCGAGCGGTTCGGCCTCGGGCTCGCCGTCTCCCTCGCCGTCCGGCAGTTCCTCGGCGTCGCCGTCGCCGTCCGGCAGCCCGAGCCCGTCGCCCAGCGGCACCTGCACGCCGACCCCGAGCCCGTCGCGCGGCTGACGCCGCCTCGCCTCCGGGATCCGTCCGGACCCGCACCGCACGCCGGCGCGGGCCCGGACGCGCTCGCGAGGCGGCCCGACGCCTGGAGCCGGCCGGACGCCTAGCGCCTGGTGTTCGTACGGCCCGTCGCCCGGGCCGTCGTCGGGTCCTGCGGCCACGGGTGCCGCGGATACCGGCCGCGCAGTTCGGCCCGGACCGCCTGGTAGCCGCTGGCCCAGAACGACGCCAGGTCGGCGGTGACGGCGGCGGGACGTCCGGCGGGCGAGAGCAGGTGCACCAGCAGCGGTACGCGCCCGTCCGCGATCCGCGGCGACTGGCTCAGGCCGAACAACTCCTGGAGTTTGACCGCCAGTACGGGCTGCGGGCCCTCGTAGTCCACGCGGACGCGCGAGCCGCTCGGTACGGTGATCCGCTCCGGCGCCAGCTCGTCGAAGCGGGCCGCCTCGCCGCTCGCCCAGGGCAGCAGTCGCGTCAACGCCGCGCCCGCGTCCACTCGTTCGAGGTCGGCGCGGCGGCGGGCCGTGGCCAGCTCGGGGCCCAGCCACTCGTCGGCCCGGGCGAGCAGCGCATCGTCCGACACCTCGGGCCACGGCTCGCCCAGCACTTCGCGCAGGAACGCCATCCGCTGCCGCAGCGCCACCGCGTCCCGGCTCCACCGCAGCAGCCCCGGGCCCTGACGGCGCAGGCCGTCCAGCACGGCGGCCCGCACCGCCTCGGGCGCGGGGGAGGGCAGCGGGCGCGACGCCAGCTCGACCGCGCCCAGCCGGGTCACGCTCCGGGCCACCACGTCACCGTCCACCCAGGCCACCTCGTCGTACGAGGACAGCAGCGACGCCGCGGCGGTGCGAGCGGTCGCCTCGTCGACGACGGCCGCGGACCGCACCCGCGCGCAGGCGGCTGAGGCGGGCCGGTCGGCCACGGCCACCGCGATCCACTCCGCGCCGCCCAGTCCGCCCCCCGGCCCGTCACCCACCTCTGCGGCGGTCCCGGACACCATCAGGTAGCCGGCGCCGCGTCGCCGCGCGACCCGCTCGGGGAAGGCCAGCGCCACGACCACGCCGAGAGCGGCGTCGTCGGTGAGCCCCTCGGGGGAGCCGGCGCCCGGCACGTGCTCGTCCGCCAGGGAGCGCAGCCGCCGCACCTCCGCCCGCCACCGCGCCGGGTACCCGTCGCCGCCCCCGCGGGCGGTGCGCCAGGCCGCCGCCAGGTCCACCCCGTACTCCCGGGGCGGCTCCTCGCTCAGCAACGCCACCGCCTCGGCGGCCCGGGCCGCGCCCACCACCGGCGCGGCGTCCAGCAGGGCCCGCGCGAGCCGCGGGTGCAGGCCCAGCCGGGACATCCGCGCACCGCGCTGCGTGGCGCGGCCGTCCGCCGCCACGGCGTCCACCGCGCGCAACGTCTCGCGGGCCGCCGCCATCGCCCCGGCAGGGGGACGGTCCAGCAGCGCCAGCCCTGCCGCGTCCGGGTCGCCCCAGCAGGCGGCGTCCAGCGCGAACGCGGCCAGGTCGGCCACCGCGATCTCCGGCGAGGGACGCCGCGGCGCCCGCGTGTGCTGCGCCTGCGACCAGCAGCGGTAGACCGTGCCGGGCCCCTCCCGCCCGGCGCGTCCGGCGCGCTGGTCGGCCGCGGCCCGCGACACCGGCACCGTCGCCAGGGAACTCAGGCCCCGCGCGTGGTCGGTGCGCGGTTCGCGGGCCAGGCCCGCGTCGACCACCACGCGCACACCCGGCACCGTCAGGCTGGACTCGGCGACCGCGGTCGCCAGCAGGACCCTGCGCCGCGCGCCCGGCGCCAGCGCGGCGTCCTGCACCGCGGCCGGGGCGCGGCCGTGCAGCTGGAGGACCTCGGTGTCACCGAGGTCGCCCAGCAGCCGTGCGACCCGGGCGATCTCGCCGACCCCCGGCAGGAAGCACAGCACGTCGCCGTCCCGTTCGCGCAGCGCGCGCCGTACGACTGAGGCCACGTGGTCCAGCAGCGCCGGATCGACCCGGGTGCCGTGCGGCGGGCGCACGGGACGCCCCGGGGGTGCCCACACCACCTCCACCGCATGCGTGACGTCCCGCGCCTCGACCACCGGCACGCCGCCCATCAGCGCGGCCCACGCCCCGGTGTCCGACGTCGCCGAGGCGGCCAGCAGCCACAGGTCGGGCCGCAGCGTCGCGCGTACGTCCAGCAGGAACGCCATCGAGGTGTCCGCGTCCAGGTGGCGTTCGTGGCACTCGTCCAGCAGGACCGCGTCCACGCCGGGCAGTTCGGGGTCGCGGCCCAGCCGCTGGAGCAGCACGCCGGTGGTGACGACCTCGACGGCGGTGCGCCGCGACACCCTGCGCTCGCCGCGCACCGTGAAGCCGACCGTCTCCCCGGTCGCCTCGCCCAGCAGCCACGCCATCCGCCGCGCCGCCGCCCGCACCGCCATCCGGCGCGGTTCGGCGACCAGCACCCGGCGCACCGGCCCGCCGCTGTCCGTCAGCCCGGCCAGCGCCAGCGGCACCAGCGTCGTCTTGCCGGTCCCCGGCGGCGCGGCCAGCACCGCCCCGCCGTGGCTCCGGAGCGCCGCCAGCAGCGCGGGCAGCGCGTCGCCGACGGGAAGCCGCAGCCCCTCCGGCCGGATCCCGCTCACCCCGTCACCCCCGAACCGCGCCCGCGCGTCGGCGTCACCCCGGGAACGCCCGTCCCTCTCAGTCCCGTACGCACACGAAGACCGCCGTCCCCGGGATCAGCGCGCCGCGCAGCGGCGACCAGCCGCCCCACTCCTGGCTGTTCCAGTGCGGCCACTCGGGCTCCACGAGGTCGGCCAGCCGGAAGCCCGCCGCCGCGATCTCCCGGACCCGGTCGCCCAGGGTGCGGTGGTGCTCGACGTAGACCGCGCGGCCCGCCTCGTCCTGCTCCACGTAAGGGGTGCGGTCGAAGTAGGACGCCGACACCGTCAGGCCCTCGGGCCCCGGCTCGTCGGGGAAGGCCCAGCGCACCGGGTGCGTGACGGAGAAGACCCAGCGCCCGCCGGACCGCAGCACCCGGTGGACCTCCCGCATCACCCGGGCGGAATCGGCCACGAACGGCACCCCTCCGTACGCCGAGCAGGCCAGGTCGAAGGAGCCGTCGGCGAAGGGCAGCGTCCCGGCGTCCGCCTGGACCAGCGGGAAGCCTGGCCGGCCGTCGTCGATGCGCAGGGCGTGCTGGAGCTGGCGGTGCGACAGGTCGAGCGCCACCGGGCGGGCGCCGCGTCCGGCGAGCCAGCGGGAGCACTGCGCGGCCCCGCAGCCGATCTCCAGCACCCGGGCGCCGGCCAGTGCCGTCGCGGGTCCGAGCAGCGCCGCGTCGGCCTCGTCCAGGCCCTCGGGACCCCACACGAAGCGGTCGTCGCCCAGGAAGGCGCCGTGCTCGCTCTGGTACTCGTCGGCGTTCCGGTCCCACCAGCCCCGGCTGGCCCGGCTGCTCTCGGCGACGTCCACCGTGCGCCGGGTGGCCTCGGCGTCATCGGCGTCGTCGGGCTCTCCGACGTCACGGAGGACGCCCGTGGCGCCGTCGTCCTCTTCGTGTTCGTACGCGTCGTGGCCGCCCCGTTGCGCGAATCCGGCGGGTTCCGGCGGCGTGGCGCCCGGTGAGTCTTGGATCATCGCGGCAGTCGTCGTACTCTCGTGTCGGCGTGAGGCGGACCCGCGTGCGGCTCGGGCCGCGCCGTTTTTGGGGCGTTGCGTCCCGTTGGGTCACTGGTGCGCTCTTCGCGCATTGACCGACCACGGCCGCCCCCGTATGCTACAAGTTGCGCTGCGGGCCTGCGCACCTCGGACGGAGCAGGCTGCGCTCGCGTCTGTTGCAGACCCTCGGTTGTTGAGGCGAATCCGGTGTCGTTCGCGGCATCCCGGATCCACCGCCTCGAAGCTGTCCGGAATCGGCAGAAGCGATACGGGCTCCCGGCGTAGCAGTACCTACGACTTACTGTCCGTACCGGAGTCCTTTCCCTAATGACGAGCAGCACCGAGGCCCCTCGTACCACCCCGCAGGTGGCGGTCAACGACATCGGTTCCGAGGAAGCCTTCCTCGCCGCGATCGACGAGACGATCAAGTACTTCAACGACGGCGACATCGTCGACGGCGTCATCGTGAAGGTCGACCGGGACGAGGTCCTGCTCGACATCGGTTACAAGACCGAAGGCGTCATTCCCTCCCGTGAGCTGTCGATCAAGCACGACGTCGACCCCAACGAGGTCGTGGCCGTCGGTGACGAGATCGAGGCCCTTGTCCTTCAGAAGGAGGACAAGGAGGGTCGCCTGATCCTGTCCAAGAAGCGCGCTCAGTACGAGCGTGCCTGGGGCACGATCGAGAAGATCAAGGAAGAGGACGGCATCGTCACCGGTACCGTCATCGAGGTCGTCAAGGGCGGCCTCATCCTCGACATCGGCCTGCGCGGCTTCCTCCCGGCCTCCCTGGTCGAGATGCGCCGCGTCCGCGACCTCCAGCCGTACGTCGGCAAGGAGCTCGAGGCCAAGATCATCGAGCTGGACAAGAACCGCAACAACGTGGTCCTGTCCCGCCGTGCCTGGCTGGAGCAGACCCAGAGCGAGGTCCGTCAGACCTTCCTCACCACCCTGCAGAAGGGCCAGGTGCGCTCCGGCGTCGTCTCCTCGATCGTCAACTTCGGTGCCTTCGTGGACCTGGGCGGCGTCGACGGTCTGGTGCACGTCTCCGAGCTGTCCTGGAAGCACATCGACCACCCCTCCGAGGTCGTCGAGGTCGGCCAGGAGGTCACGGTCGAGGTCCTGGACGTCGACATGGACCGCGAGCGCGTCTCCCTGTCGCTCAAGGCGACCCAGGAAGACCCGTGGCAGCAGTTCGCCCGCACCCACCAGATCGGTCAGGTCGTCCCGGGCAAGGTCACCAAGCTCGTGCCGTTCGGCGCGTTCGTCCGCGTGGACGAGGGCATCGAGGGCCTGGTCCACATCTCCGAGCTGGCCGAGCGCCACGTGGAGATCCCGGAGCAGGTCGTCCAGGTCAACGACGAGATCTTCGTCAAGGTCATCGACATCGACCTGGAGCGCCGCCGCATCAGCCTCTCGCTGAAGCAGGCCAACGAGTCCTTCGGCGCCGACCCGGCCTCGGTCGAGTTCGACCCGACGCTCTACGGCATGGCCGCGTCCTACGACGACCAGGGCAACTACATCTACCCCGAGGGCTTCGACCCGGAGGCCAACGACTGGCTGCCCGGTTACGAGAAGCAGCGCGAGGAGTGGGAGCGCCAGTACGCCGAGGCGCAGCAGCGCTTCGAGCAGCACCAGGCGCAGGTCATCAAGTCCCGCGAGGCCGACGAGCAGGCCGCTGCCGAGGGTGGCGCCGCCGCTCCGGCCCCGGCCGCCGGTGGCGGTTCGTACTCCTCGGAGTCGGCCGACAACTCCGGTGCGCTCGCGTCGGACGAGGCGCTGGCCGCGCTCCGCGAGAAGCTCGCGGGCGGCCAGAGCTGACGCTCTGACCCGGTGGTTTCGTAGGTAGTGCCGTAAGGGCCGCTCTCCATGGAGGGCGGCCCTTACGCATGCCTGGCGTGCGGGGACGTCCGGGGCGTCGTGTGCCGCCGTGACGACATCGTTGTCGGTGCCTGGAGTGCCGTTGGTGAGGTAGGCGTGCCGTCACGGACGGGGGGGACCTCGGCATGCGCGACCGGACTGCCTCGGCGTCCGCGAGCGGAACCGTCAAGGCAACGTCAACTCTGCGACCCGGTGCGGACGGCCGGGCGGGAATGTCGGTGCCCGGGCTTACGTTGGTACCGGCGAGGAACCGAGAAGGGGCGTCATGCTGGAACCACGGGATCTGTACGAGTTCGAGCCGGAAGGTGCGGCGGCGGTGGACGCCCTCGACACCGACGGGCTGGTGCTGCTGTACCACCTGGAGGGGTTCATCGACGCCGGCGACACCGGTGAGCAACTGGTCGCCGAGCTCCTGGACAACCTCGACAGCCAGGTGGTGGCCCGCTTCGACGTCGACCAGCTCCTGGACTACCGCGCGCGCAGGCCGCTGATGACCTTCCGCCGCGACCACTGGGCCGAGTACGAGGACCCCGACCTGGCGCTGCGCCTGATGCGCGACAGCACCGGCGCGCCGTTCCTGCTGCTGGCCGGGCCCGAACCGGACAGCCAGTGGGAGCGCTTCGCCGCCGCCGTACGGGAGTTGGTCGACCGCTTCGGGGTCCGCCTGTCCATCAACTTCCACGGCATACCGATGGGCGTGCCGCACACCCGCCCGGTCGGCCTGACGCCGCACGGCAACCGCACCGACCTGATGCCCGGCCACCGCAGCTGGTTCGACGAGGCGCAGGTACCGGGCAGCGCCGAGGCGCTGGTCGAGCTGCGGCTGTCCGACGCGGGCCACGACGTGCTGGGCGTCGCCGCCCACGTGCCGCACTACCTCGCCCGCTCGCCCTACCCGGATGCCTCACTCGCCGTCCTGGAGGCGATCACCGCCGCCACCGGCCTCGTCCTGCCCGAACCCGCCCACGCGCTGCGCTCCGAGGCGCACAGCGTCCAGGACGAGATCGAACGCCAGATATCCGAGGGCGACGCGGAGCTGGTGTCCGTGGTGCGCGGGCTGGAGAGCCAGTACGACGCGATCGCCGGTGCGGCCGGGCGCGAGAACCTGGTCGCCGAGCCCGCCGACCTGCCGTCGGCCGACGACCTGGGCGCCGAGTTCGAGCGCTTCCTCGCCGAGCGCGAGGCGGACGGGGAGTAGCGCCGGGCGGCGGGAGAGCCGCGGGGCCCACGACTCGGCCGCACGTGCCCGCTCCCCGGGCGGCGAGAGGGGCTCACGCGAGCGCGAGGGCGGCTCGCGCCGGCGGGCGGGCCGGGGTGCCGCGCGAACGGGCGCTTCGCCTACCCTGGCCGCATGCTGAAGGTGGGCCTGACCGGTGGTATCGGCGCCGGCAAGAGCGAGGTGTCGCGGCTGCTCGCGGCGTACGGCGCGGTCGTCGTGGACGCGGACCGGATCGCGCGGGAGGTCGTGGAGCCCGGGACCGGCGGACTGGCCGCCGTGGTCGCCGAGTTCGGCCCCGAGGTGCTGCGCGCCGACGGCACGCTCGACCGCCCCCGGCTCGGCGCCATCGTCTTCGGCGACCCCGGCCGCCTCGCCGCGCTCAACGCCATCGTCCACCCGCTGGTCGGCCGCCGCTCCGCCGAACTGGAGGCCGCCGCCGGTCCCGACGCCATCGTCGTCCACGACGTGCCCCTGCTCACCGAGAACGGACTCGCCCCGCTCTACGACCTCGTGGTCGTCGTCGACGCCTCGTCCGAGACCCGGCTGGAGCGGCTGACGCGGCTGCGCGGCATGGGCGAGGAGGAGGCGCGCTCCCGGATGGCGGCGCAGGCCACCCGTCAACAGCGGCTCGCCGTCGCCGACTTGGTGATCGACAACGACGGTCCGCTGGAGGCGCTGGAACCTCAGGTCAAGCGGGTCTGGGAGGCCTTGCGGGAGCGGGCGTCGGGCCGGCAGGACGGGGCAGGGCAGGACGGCGAGCCGCGCCAGGGCGACGCGGGCGCGGACAGCTGAGCGCCGGCCGCGGGCCCGCGCTCACCACAGGTCGCGTTTGGCCCACGTCGGGTCGCCGTCATACGGGTGGTAGGTGTCCAGGTTGTCCTTCGCGGGGTGCTTCAGTCCGGCCGGGCCCTCGGCGAAGGCCCGGAACAGGTTGCTGGTCACCCGCGTGGTGAACGCGCCCGTGGAGCGCGGCATGTCGTGGCTGCCGTCGCCCTTGAGTCCCTCGACCCAGCGCATGGTCCCGGTGTTGAAGACCCCGGCGCCGCTCCTTGCGGTGTAGTACGCCGAGTCGGAGAAGGACCGCACGCCCCGGCAGACCAACTTGGAGTGGGCGATGATCTCGATCGGACGCGGCGTCAGAGGGCCGGAGTTGACCCGGTCGTACTCGGTGCCGACCAGGTTGGCGAAGCTGGTGCCGCGCTCGGCGCCGGTGCCCTCGAAGAGCCAGTGACCGGGTTCCGCGACGACGTAGGCCGCGTTCGTCGGATTGGACTCGTAGAGCGTCCCGGTCATCGAGTTCTCCGGGTGCGCGCCGGGCGGCTCGCGCCAGTCGGTGGTGACCGCGGTGTCGTCCTTGCCGTACATCGGGTCGTGCATCCAGTCGGTCTTGTAGCAGACCACCAGCCGCCGGTCACCGGCGTCCGTCCCCTCCAGCCGGATGCGGCGGAAGCAGGCGTTGGCGCCGAGGAAGGCCAGGTTGGTGCCCGCGTCCCGGGCCGCCGTCACCCGCTGGCGCATCACCGGGGTCCAGTACTCGTCGTGCCCGAGCGATACCACCGCGTGCGCTCCGCGCAGCAGGTCCGGCTCGCTGTCGATGTCCATCGACGTCGCGTAGGCCAGCGGCAGGCCCAGCCTCTCCGCGAGGGCGATCGCGGGCTGCTCGTAGGTGGTGAACAGCAGCGCCCCGTTGTCGTCGAACGGCCGGTCGCAGGAGACCGCCAGCGAACGGTTCGCGTAGTCGGACTTGCCGCCCGGCCCCTGGTAGAGGCTGTGGCCGCCCCAGGTGTTGTACGCCTGCCAGGTCGCGGCGCCGTTGACCAGCACCAGGCGGCCGTTCGTGCTCGCCGACCGCACGGTCATCGGCACGTAGCGCTGGGCGCCGGAGTCGGCGGTGAGCCGGATGAGGTAGGTGCCCTCGGGCCAGCCCTTGGTGGCCACCTCCACGGTCGGCTCCCAGCCCGCCGTCACGGTACGGGTGCTCCCCTTCGGGCCGGGGACCTGGCGGGCGGCGCCGGCTATTCGCTCCGAGGCCCACACCTTGCGGGCCTGCGCCCCGCCGTACCAGCCCATGCGGAACGCCTCGGCGCGAAATCCCCTGGACGTCGTGGAGACGTGCAGCCGGAACGATTCGCCGGGCAGCACGCTCACCCGGTCGGCGTACCCCTCGACCGCCCGGTCGTCGCCGCGTTGCCGCAGCCGCCAGTCGCTGTCGCCGGGCAGGTCGTTCTCCGCCTTGGCGCCGTTCCCAACCGGGTGCGCGGCGGTGCCCCGGGTGGTGCCGTTCTGCCCGTCACCCGCCGAGCAGCCCGCGGCCAGCGCGCCCGCGCCGACGCCCGCCGCGGCGCCCAGGAAATGCCGCCGGTTCCATTCAGCCCTGTCCATCGCACGCTCCGTGCCCACGGTGTCCCATGTCCTCACAGTGCAATGAGTCGGGCCGGGCCGCAGAGGTTGCGTCGCCGTCCGGGCGAAAGCGTGAGCTTTACTCTCCGTGTGCTCCCTTGTCCGGGAATGCCGGGGAGTGGTACGTCGTTCCCTACTCCTGGAAGGGAGGCCCCTGTGCCCGACCGCACTCCGGAGACGAACGTCATCGACTACCGCGCGGCCGAACAACTGCTGGCCGCCCGCGACCCGCGCGGCGCCGTGAAGCTGCTCGACCCCGTCATCACCGCCCACCCCGAGAACACGGCGGCACGCCTGCTGCGCGCCCGCGCCTTCTTCATGGCGGCCCAACTGCGCGCCGCGGAGCTGGAGTTCCAGGTCGTCCTGGAACGCGAACCGGCCAACGCCTTCGCACACTTCGCCCTCGGCCGCACGCTGGAACGCGCCTCGCGTCCCACCGAGGCCCAACGCCACTTCCGCCTGGCCGCCGCCCTGGACGCCAACCCGGAATACCTTCGAGCGGCCCGCTTCGAGGACGACTCGGGCCCGTCCTGAGCGGCCCGCCGCCGGGCCGGGGCAGCCCCGTCGAGCCGGATGCCGGCACGGCGGGGCTTCACGCGCTCGGGGCCCGGGGCTCTACGCGTGTGACGCGGAACTGTGCCGCGCTCGGGACGGGGCATGCGCATTCGGGCGGGGCTCAGGCGTCCACGACGGGGGCTGGGCGCTCAGAACAGCGGTTCCGGCAGGACGCCCTCCAGGGCGAGGAGGGTGCGCTTCGTCTCCAGGCCGCCGCCGAAGCCGCCTATGCCGCCGCCGCTCTCCACGACGCGGTGGCAGGCGACCACCACCGGCAGCGGGTTCGAGCCCATCGCGACGCCGACCGCGCGGGCCGCGCCCGGCTCGCCCACCCGGTCGGCCAGCGTCTGGTAGCCGACGACCTCGCCGTACGGGACGCCCGCGGCCAGCTCCAGCAGCACGCGGTGGTTGAAGCCGCCGCTGAAGGACCAGTCCAGCGGCAGGTCGAAACGCTTCAGCCTGCCCGCGAAGTACGCGTCGATCTGCCGTGCCGCCTCCGCCAGGTGCGGCGCGCTCTCCAGCGGCGCCCCGCCGTCCCCCACACGTATCGCCGCGCCGTCGAACCGTCCGGCCAGCCGCCGCACGGCGGCGGGCACGACCAGCCTGTCGGCGTGGAAGACCACGTTGACCAGCCCCTGCCGCGTGGCCGCCAGCAGCAGGGATCCGATCGGGGTGTCCCGCACCGTCCACCAGGAGGCCGGGGCGCACTTCGATTCCGTCACGCCGCCAGCGTAGGACCGGGCACTGACAACAGGCGCCGGTTCGCGGTAGGCGGCCGGGCGGCCTTTGCCAGGGCTCAGGGCCTCTCAACGAGATTTTCCGCGTTCTCGCAGGTCAGCGACTTGCCAGTGGCGGGCGGGCCGGTCGGCGGCGGCCGGTTGTCAGTGGCTGGTCGTACGGTGTTTTCATGCGGCCCGTATCTGATATCGAACGCAAGGTGGCGCCCTTCGAGGTCGTCAGCCCCTACCAGCCCAGCGGCGACCAGCCGGCGGCCATCGCCGAGCTGGAGCGGCGCGTGCGAGCGGGCGAGAAGGATGTCGTGCTGCTCGGTGCCACCGGTACGGGCAAGTCGGCCACCACGGCGTGGATGGTGGAGAAGCTCCAGCGCCCGACCCTGGTCATCGCACCCAACAAGACCCTCGCGGCGCAGCTCGCCAACGAGTTCCGCGAGCTGCTGCCGAACAACGCGGTCGAGTACTTCGTCTCGTACTACGACTACTACCAGCCCGAGGCGTACGTCCCCCAGACGGACACCTACATCGAGAAGGACTCCTCGATCAACGAGGAGGTCGAGCGGCTGCGCCACTCCGCCACCAATTCCCTGCTCACCCGGCGTGACGTGGTCGTGGTCGCGTCGGTGTCGTGCATCTACGGCCTGGGCACGCCGCAGGAGTACGTGGACCGCATGGTCCGGCTGCGGGTCGGCGAGGAGATCGACCGCGACCAGCTGCTGCGCCGCTTCGTCGACATCCAGTACACGCGCAACGACGTGGCGTTCACCCGGGGCACCTTCCGGGTGCGCGGCGACACCATCGAGGTCTTCCCGGTCTACGAGGAGCTCGCCGTCCGCATCGAGATGTTCGGCGACGAGATCGAGGCCCTGTCCACCCTCCACCCGCTCACCGGCGAGGTCGTCACCGACGACCAGGAGTTGTACGTCTTCCCCGCGACCCACTACGTCGCCGGCCCCGAGCGCATGGAACGCGCCATCGCCGGCATCGAGAAGGAGCTGGAGGCCACCCTCGCCACCCAGGAGAAGCAGGGCAAGCTGCTGGAGGCCCAGCGGCTGCGCATGCGCACCACGTACGACATCGAGATGATGCGCCAGATCGGCACCTGCTCCGGCATCGAGAACTACTCCCGTCACATCGACGGCCGCGAGCCCGGCTCGGCGCCCAACACCCTCCTCGACTACTTCCCGGAGGACTTCCTCCTGGTCATCGACGAGTCCCACCAGACGGTGCCGCAGATCGGCGCGATGTACGAGGGCGACGCCTCCCGCAAGCGCACCCTGATCGAGCACGGCTTCCGGCTCCCGTCCGCGCTGGACAACCGCCCGCTGAAATGGGAGGAGTTCCTGGAGCGCGTCGACCAGACCGTCTACCTGTCGGCCACCCCCGGCCCGTACGAGCTGTCCCGCTCCGACGGCGTCGTGGAGCAGGTGATCCGCCCCACCGGACTGGTCGACCCGCAGGTGATCGTCAAGCCCACCGAGGGCCAGATCGACGACCTGGTGCACGAGATCAGGGTCCGCGCGGAGCGCAACGAACGGGTGCTGGTCACCACCCTCACCAAGAAGATGGCCGAGGACCTCACCGACTACATGCTGGAACTCGGCATCCAGGTGCGCTACCTGCACAGCGACATCGACACCCTGCGCCGGGTCGAGTTGCTGCGCGAGCTGCGCGCGGGCGAGTTCGACGTGCTCGTCGGCATCAACCTGCTGCGCGAGGGGCTGGACCTGCCCGAGGTCTCCCTGGTGGCGATCCTCGACGCCGACAAGGAGGGCTTCCTGCGCTCCGGCACCTCGCTGATCCAGACGATCGGCCGCGCCGCGCGGAACGTCTCCGGCGAGGTGCACATGTACGCCGACAAGGTCACGCCGGGCATGGAGCGCGCCATCGAGGAGACCAACCGGCGCCGCGAGAAGCAGATCGCGTACAACACCGAGAACGGCATCGACCCGCAGCCGCTGCGCAAGAAGATCGCCGGCATCCTCGACTCCTTCGCCCGCGAGGACGCCGACACCGAGGAGCTGCTCGGCTCCGGCCGGCAGCGTTCGCGGGGCAAGGCGCCGGTGCCGGGGCTGTCGGCGAAGGCCGGGGAGAAGCGGACCGCGAAGAGTCTGCCCGCCGCGGAACTCACGGAGCTGATCGAGGAGTTGACACAGCAGATGCACACCGCCGCCGGCGAGTTGCAGTTCGAGGTGGCGGCCCGCATCCGCGACGAACTCGGTGAACTGAAGAAGGAACTGCGGCAGATGAGGGAGGCCGGGGTCGCCTGACGAGCACGTTCCGGACGCCGTACGGGACGTCGCGCCGCCGGGAATCGTCGCAGGAATGCCACAAACGGCGCCCGGGGGAGGGCGCCGCGCGCTCGGCTGCGTAGGGTTTGCGACGAGCGGCGCGACGAACAGAGGGGACACGCGCGTGACGGTGAACTTGGCCAAGGGACAGCAGGTCAGCCTGACGAAGTCCGGGGGCGGCACGCTGACCGCGGTGCGGATGGGCCTGGGCTGGCAGGCGGCGCCCCGCCGGGGTCTGTTCGGCAGCCGCACCCGGGAGATAGACCTCGACGCCTCCGCCGTGCTCTTCGCGGACCGCCAGCCGGTCGACGTCGTCTACTTCCGCCACCTGATCAGCGACGACGGCTCGGTGCGGCACACCGGCGACAACCTCGTGGGCGGCGCCGGACAGGGCGGCGACGACGAGTCGATCCTCGTCGACCTGGAGCGGGTGCCGGTCCACGTCGACCAGATCGTCTTCACCGTCAACTCCTTCACCGGCCAGACCTTCGCCGAGGTGCGCAACGCCTTCTGCCGCCTGGTCGACGAGACGAACGGCCAGGAGCTGGCGCGCTACACGCTCGACGGCGGCGGCCCGTACACCGCGCAGATCATGGCCAAGGTGCACCGCGGCGCCAGCGGCTGGTCCATGACGGCGATCGGCACTCCGGCGAACGGCCGTACGTTCCAGGACCTGATGCCGTCGATCGTGCCGCACCTGTAGCGGTACGGCGGCCGGCCTAGGGGAGGGGCTGAGGGGATGGGCGTCGAGCTGGTACGCGGGCAGAACCAACCGTTGACGCGGACCCGGCTGGAGATCCGGGTGCGGGCGGCCGTCCCGCTGCCCGCCGCGGTGATCGTGGACGGCACGGGCGAGCGGGACCCGGCCCGTCTGGCGTGGCCGGGCGGCCCCGCTCCGGCCGGCGTGATCCTCCCCGCGGGAGCCGACCGGCCGATCGTCGTCGACCTGGCCGCGGTGCCAGCCGGGACCCCGCGGTTGACGGTGCTGCTCGCACTGCCGCAGGGCCAGGACGCGCCGACGTCCTTCGGCCGGATCACGCCGCCGCCGCGCGTCGCGGTGTTCGACGTCGGCGGCGAGGAACTGGCCCGCTTCACGCTGCACGGCCTCGACGACGAGACGGCGGTGGCCGCGCTGGAGCTGTACCGCAGGCAGGGAGCCTGGCGGATCCGCGCCGTCGGCCAGGGCTACGCGGCGGGCCCGCGTCGCATGCTGGAGGAGTACGGCGTCCCGGACGCCGAGCGGGCGGCCGGGCGGCTACGGGCCGTGGGCGCCCCGGATCGCTCGCCCTCCGCCATACCCGCCCAGCGCAGCGGCCCGCCCACGCCTGCCGCACTCGGCGCCGAGGACCGGCCCGACCCGAGCCGGCCCGTCGCGGGGGACGCCGTCGGGTGGACGCTGGAGGAGCGGCTGTACAACCAGGTCGGCGGCATGTTCGAGGACCTGGCCCGGCGCATCGCCGCCTACCGCGGCGCCGTCGACTTCGCGCAGGCGCGGCTCGACGCCGAACTCGACGCCCTGCTGGCCGACCCCACCGGACGGACCGGCGCCGCCCACGAGGCGGCGCGCGAACGGGCCCAGGCACGTCGCGACGCGCTCACCGACCAGGCCCGCGCCGCGCTCGACCACGACCTGCGCGGACTGGCCGCCGAGTCCGAGGTGGTCGAGCCCGCGCTGCCCTGGGCCATGGCGGGCTGGGAGAGCCCCGTATGGCACGGCTACCGCGTCCCGTCGGTGGCGGACGCGACGCCGATGGCCGTCCGCATCGGCGACCTGCACCTGCCCGAGGTGCCGGAACTGCGCATCCCGATGCTGCTGCCGCTGCCCCTCGACGAGGGCCTGTGGATCGACACCGGCCAGGACTACGGCTCCGCGGCGGCGGCCGAGTCCGGCGTGTCACGCCGCCGGGCGGCCGAGATGGCGGCGGGGCTGGCGCTGCGGCTGCTGGCCGCACATCCGGTGGACGGGCTCACGGTCCACCTGGCGGCGGCCGGTGACCGGGACACGGTCACGGACGCGTTCGGCCCGCTCGGGGTGACCGGAGCGCTGCGGGAGTGGGGCGAGGCGGCCGGGCTGCTGGCGGCGATGACGCGGCGCGTGGACCTCGTGCAGATGGCGCTGCGGGCCGGGGCGCCGGACGCGCTGCCACCCGACCTGGGCCCCGGCCGCCATCTGCTGGTCATCACCGGTTTCCCGTACGGCGTGGACGACCGCGCGGTCAACCAGCTGCGCTACCTGCTGGACGAGGGGCCCGCCGCCGGGGTGCACGTGATGCTGCTGGCGGACCGCGCCGACGCCCGGGCGTTCGGGCCGGTGCTGGACCCGTTGTGGCGCTCGCTGCTGCGGCTCACCCCGCTGCCGGACGATCACCTGGCGGACCCGTGGGTCGGGCACGCCTGGACCTACGAGCCGCTGCTGGTGCCGGACGGCAGCCGGGTGCTGGAACACGTGGCAGCCGGGCTGGCGGCGGCGCGGCAGGCGTACGGCGAGGGGCGGACCGGGCGCTGACCTGCGGCTTTGAATATCGCTTTACCTTGACTTGGTGATTCCTGTACCGTCTTCGGCGTGGACGTTTCCCTCGCCCTCTGGGGTCTCACCATCGCGGGCCTGTGCGCCCTGATCGCGGTCGACTTCCTGGTCGGCGGCCGCAAGCCGCACGACGTCTCCCTCAAGGAAGCCGGGCTGTGGACGGCGGTGTGGGTCGTCCTGGCCGGACTCTTCGGGCTCGGTCTGCTCGTCTTCCGGGGTGGGCGACCCGCCGGCGAGTTCTTCGCGGGCTTCGTCACGGAGAAGGCGCTCAGCGTCGACAACCTCTTCGTCTTCGTCCTGATCATGGCGAAGTTCGCCGTGCCCCGCGTGCTCCAGCAGCGGGTGCTGCTCGTGGGCGTCCTGATCGCGCTGGTGCTGCGCGCGGTCTTCATCGCCGCGGGCGCCGCGTTGGTCGCCGAGTTCTCGTGGGTGTTCTACCTGTTCGGCGCCTTCCTGGTGTGGACCGCGTGGAAGCTCCTGCGGGAGGCGCGAGCGGACGGGGCTCCGGCGGCGGGGGAGGAGGCGGAGTTCGAGGAGAACCGGCTGCTCAAGGCCATCGAGCGGCGCATCCCTTCGACCGACAGGTTCCACGGCACCGCGCTGTTCGTGATCGACGGCGGCAAGCGGCTGGTGACACCGATGCTGATCGTCATGCTGGCGATCGGCGTGACGGACGTGCTCTTCGCGCTCGACTCGATACCGGCCATCTTCGGCCTCACCCAGGACCCGTACATCGTCTTCACCGCCAACGCCTTCGCGCTGATGGGACTGCGCCAGTTGTACTTCCTGCTCGGCGGCCTGCTCAACCGGCTCGTGCACCTGTCGTACGGGCTCTCGGTCATCCTCGGCTTCATCGGCGTCAAGCTCGTGCTGCACGCGCTGCACGAGTCCGGCGCCCATGTGCCCGAGATATCCGTGCCCGTCTCGCTGGGCGTCATCGGCGGCGTCCTGGCCGTCACCACGGCCACCAGCCTGATCGCCTCCGGGCGGCGGGCGGAGGCGGAGGGCACGGCTGCGCGGGACGACGTCGTCGCGGACATGGCGGCAGTGGAGGCCGGGATCGAGCCCGAGGGAGGGGCCGGGGCCGAGGCCGAGCCTGAGACCGCGGCGCGCGGCTGACCTCCTACCGCCCGCCACCACACGCCGCGCCACCGGCCCCGCCGCATCCGCCACGCCGAACCCCACCCCGCCACGCCGGACCCCACCCCGGCGCGCGGGCGCCCCCCGCGGGGCGTCTAACCTGGTTGCCGCAATCGAGCCGGTATCGCACCGGTCGGTACGGGGGCGTCCGATATGAGGGCAGGTGGGTGCCGGTGAGCGCCGTGGCGGCGACGTTGGCGGTGACGGAACTGCCGGAGCTGACGGGCTCCCGCTTCCTGACCTCGTGGGAACTCGACCCTGTCGCGCTCGCGTTCGTCGTGCTGCTCGGTGCGCTGTACGCGGCGGCCGTGCTGAGGCTGCGGCGGCGCGGGGAGAGCTGGCCGGTGGCGCGGACGGCGGCGTTCGCGGTGCTCGGCCTCGGCGTGATCGTCCTCGCGACGATGTCCGCGCTGATGGTCTACAGCCGGGTGCTGTTCTGGCCCGCCGCCGTGCAGAACATCATGCTGGACCTGCTCGCCCCGCTCGGCCTTGCGCTGGGCGACCCGGTGACGCTGGCCGGGCGCGCGCTGTCACCCTCCGGCGGGCGCAGGCTCGACGCCGTGATGCGCAGCTGGGTGGTGCGGCTGCTGACGTTCCCGTTCGTCAGCTCCGTGCTGGTCCTGGTCTCCGAGCTGTCGATCTACTTCACGTCCTATTTCCAGACCGCGCTGCGCCAGGACGGCGTACGGCAGCTGATGCACCTGCAACTGCTGCTCAGCGGGTGCCTGTTCGTGCTGCCGATGCTGACGAAGCAGGAGATGCTGCCGCGCTGGTGCACCCATCCGATCCGGGCGCTGCTGGTCTTCGTCGACGGGCTCTTCGACTCGCTGCCGGGCATCGTGGTGATGCTCAGCGGCACGCTGGTGGCAGGGAACTGGTACGCCGCCCACCCGCGCACCTGGGGTCCGACCCTCCAGCGCGACCAGCAGATCGGCGGCGGGCTGATGCTCACCATCGCCGAGCTGATCGGACTGCCGTTCCTGGGCGCGGTGTTCGTGGAGTGGTGGCGCGAGGAGCGTCGCAAGACCGTCGAACTGGACGCCCAACTCGACCGTGAGCTGGTCCCGGTCGCCGTGGCGGCGGCCTCCGGCGGGTCCGCGCCGTCGCCCGCGGAGCCCGCGCGGGACGTCCCGGTGGACGAGGCGAGCGACGCGACCGGCGCGGACGCGACCGGTGCGGAGGAGACGGCCGACGCCGCGCCGGCCGCTCCGCAGATGGTCCGGCCGTGGTGGGAGACCGAGAGCGGCGAGGTCGCGGAACGCGTCCGCCGCAACACCGGCCGCGGAGCGCGCCGCTAGGCTCCGACGGCCCGACCGTCGTCCGGCAGGAGGCCGCGCGTTGCTCACCCTCGATCTGCACCCGATCTTCCGCAACAACCGTGACATCGAACTCGCCCTGCGCCAGGCGATGTTCACCGCCGTGCGGACCCGCGAGACCGTCGTCGAGATCATCCCCGGCAAGGGCAGCGGGCAGTTGATGAAGCGGGTGATGGCCTTCCTGGGCCAGAAGCACATCAGGAAGATGTACGACCACCTGGAGACCGACCCCAGGAACACCGGGCGCGTCCTGGTCCACTTCGTGTACGGCGAGGGCCCCGCGGCGGGCGGCGGCCGTGGCTGACGACCCGACGCTGCCGTACGGGGAGGGGGCCGATGATGCCGAGCCGAGGGCAGAGGGCCGCCGCCGGGTCACCTGCCGGGTGTGCGGACGGCCGCTGCACGGCAGGCAGGCACGGTTGTGGGGCCTGGGCGACGACTGCCGCGCCAAGCTCGCGCAGCGCACGGCCCCGCGCCCGCCGGCCCACGAAGCCGACCAGGACCCGCTGCCGGGCCTGTGAGTAGGGCAAGGCGTGAGCGCCGTATCGCGCGGCGGGGCGGGCCCGTGAGAACGCGGGCCCGCCCCGGATGAGTCCTTTCCGCCGCGGTCGTGGGCGTCGAGGCGTCAGGACGCCTCGGCCTCCCTCGCGGTCGTCTGCCCGTCGATCCAGACCACCTCCGTCGCGCCGCCGTGGCTGTGCACCCACTCGGCGTCCGTCACCCCACCGGGCCAGAACACCACCGACGCGGGTTCCCGCACCCAGCGGATGGACGCCGAGCCGTCGGGCCAGGCGACTCCCCACGCCACCACGCCCGTTCCCGACGCTCCCGTGACGTCCAGGTGACGTTGCAGGTAGAAACGGCGCGGCTCCAGTTCCGGAAGTTCCGAAAGATCCGACACAAGGCACCCCTACTTCCCACCCGAGGCCTACCCATCTCACATACATGCTCCGTGCAGGGGTGGATGAACCGCGATGGACGGAATGTGTCTTCCGTTTGAAATGAGTCCCACGGCCCGGCGTTGGACAGCGCGGCGGGGCCGCCCGTCGCCGGTACGGCCCCGCCTCGCTCCCAACCGCCCCGCTCACCAGCCCCGTTCGCGCCACTCGGCCAGATGCGGGCGCTCCGCACCCAGCGTCGTGTCGTTCCCGTGCCCCGGGTAGACCCAGGTCTCGTCCGGGAGTTGGCCGAAGAGTTTCGCTTCGACGTCCCCGAGCAGACTGCGGAACGCCTCGGGGTCGTTGAAGGTGTTGCCCACTCCGCCCGGGAAGAGGCAGTCGCCCGTGAAGACGTGCGGGTGGCCGTGCGGGTCGTCGTAGACCAGGGCGATGCTGCCCGGGGTGTGGCCGACGAGGTGGCGGGCGGTCAGGGCGACCCGGCCCACCGTGACCGTGTCGCCGTCGTCCACCGGCACGTCCGTGGGCACCGGGATGCCCTCGGCGTCCAGGCGGCCCGCGTAGGTGCGGGCGCCGGTGGCGTCGACCACCTCGCGCAACGCGCCCCAGTGGTCGCCGTGCCGGTGCGTGGTGATCACCGACGCGATCCCGCTCTCCCCGATCGTGCCGAGCAGAGTGGCGGGCTCGGCCGCGGCGTCGATCAGCGCCTGCTCACCGGTCGCCCGGCACCGCAGCAGGTACGCGTTGTTGTCCATCGGGCCGACCGCGACCTTGGTGATCATCAGATCGGTGAGTTCGTGCACGTCCGGCGGGCCGCCGACCTTCACTGCTCCGGTGTACGACATGGCGTCACCCTAGCGGTGGCAGCACCGGCAGCGGCGCCTGCGGATCCGCTGTCAGGTCCTCGCCGCGACTGCGTCCGGTGACCCAGGCCAGCAGCGCGGGCGCCCGGCCGCTCACCGTCAGTTCGGGTTCGTCCGCGTTGCCGATGTCCCAGGTCTCGCCGGAGTCCGTGCAGCGCAGCCGGAGCGCCGGGATGCCCTCGCGGCCGGACAGGCCGTCCGCGAGGGCCGCCAGGTCCCGCGCGACGAAGCCGGCCGGCAGGTCGGCGCAGGTCCGGCCGACGTCCAGGTCGACCAGGTGCAGGTGCAGCTCCCGCAGCCGCATCATCGGGATCTGGGCCGCCGGGCGCACCCCGCCGTGCCGCGTACGTACCTGCGCCGCCCAGGCCTGCGGCGGCATGGCGTCCATCGCCTCCGCCAGCAGGTCGGCGCCCCGGCGCAGGTCGGCGAGCTGCTCGGGCAGCGGGCGGGACGCGCCGTCCTCGATGTCCTTGTCGCGGGCCTCCTCGCTGACGTACATCGCGCGCTCCTCGCCGGTGCGCGCCCAGGTCAGCAGGTTGACCAGCGCGTCGGAGTTGCGCGCCAGGTGGGTCAGGACGTGGCCGCGGGTCCAGCCCGGCAGCAGCGAGGGCCCGGTGACGGCGTCCGGGTCGAGCGCGGTCACCGCCTCGAACAGCACGGCGGTGGCGTCGCGCACCTCGGCCGCATCACTCACGGGATCGAGTCGTTGGACGGACAAGGAGGGCCTCCTGAGGGTCGTCTCGCTGTCGATCACCTCTGACGCTAGCGCGGCTCACTCGGTCGGGTGAACATGTCCGCCGCCGACAGGGAATCGAATACGCGTGCTATACGCTCGTAGAGAGACAGCACCAAAGACTCCGCAAGACAGACCAAGGCATTCGGCAAGAAGAGCGGAACGCGCCCCAGCTACGCTGAACGGGGGGTGCTTACCCCTTCGTTTCCACGAAAGGTACGGGACCGGCGTGGCCGATCGACTCACCGTCCGCGGCGCTCGCGAGCACAACCTCAAGAACGTCTCGCTGGACCTCCCCCGCGACTCGCTCATCGTCTTCACCGGACTGTCGGGGTCCGGCAAGTCGTCCCTCGCGTTCGACACCATCTTCGCCGAGGGGCAGCGCCGCTACGTCGAGTCCCTCTCCTCGTACGCCCGCCAGTTCCTCGGCCAGATGGACAAGCCGGACGTGGACTTCATCGAGGGACTGTCGCCCGCGGTCTCCATCGACCAGAAGTCCACCTCGCGCAACCCGCGCTCCACCGTCGGCACCATCACCGAGGTCTACGACTACCTGCGGCTGCTGTTCGCCCGCATCGGCAAGCCGCACTGCCCGGAGTGCGGCCGGCCCATCACCCGCCAGTCGCCGCAGGCCATCGTGGACCGCGTGCTGGAGCTGGAGGAGGGCAGCCGCTTCCAGGTGCTCTCCCCGCTGGTGCGCGAGCGCAAGGGCGAGTACGTCGACCTCTTCTCCGACCTGCAGACCAAGGGCTACAGCCGGGCCCGGGTGGACGGCGCGACCGTCCAGCTCACCGACCCGCCGAAGCTGAAGAAGCAGGAGAAGCACACCATCGAGGTGGTCGTGGACCGCCTGACCGTCAAGGACAGCGCCAAGCGGCGGCTGACCGACTCGGTCGAGACCGCGCTCGGCCTGTCCGGCGGCATGGTCATCCTGGACTTCGTCGACCTGCCGGAGGACGACCCGCAGCGAGAGCGGATGTTCTCCGAGCACCTGTACTGCCCGTACGACGACCTGTCCTTCGAGGAGCTGGAGCCGCGCTCCTTCTCGTTCAACTCGCCGTTCGGCGCCTGCCCGGACTGCACCGGCATCGGCACCCGCATGGAGGTCGACCCGGAGCTGATCGTCCCCGACGAGGAGAAGTCGCTCGACGAGGGCGCCATCGCCCCCTGGTCGCACGGCCACACCAGCGACTACTTCGGCCGCCTCGTCGGCGCGCTCGCCGACGAGCTGGGCTTCCGCACCGACATCCCCTGGGCCGGACTGCCGCAGCGCGCCAGGAAGGCGTTGCTGAACGGGCACAAGACGCAGATCCAGGTCAGCTACCGCAACCGCTACGGACGGCAGCGGTCGTACACCACGGCGTTCGAGGGCGCGATCCCGTTCGTCAAGCGGCGGCACTCCGAGGCGGAGACCGACTCCAGCCGCGAGCGCTTCGAGGGGTACATGCGGGAGGTGCCCTGCCCCACCTGCGAGGGCACCCGGCTGAAGCCCATCGTGCTGGCGGTCACCGTGGCCGGGAGGTCGATCGCCGAGGTCTCGGCCATGTCGATCAGCGACTGCGCCGAATTCCTGCGCACCCTCACCCTCACCGCCCGCGAGAAGACCATCGCCGAGCGGGTGCTGAAGGAGGTCAACGAGCGGCTGCGCTTCCTGGTCGACGTCGGCCTGGACTACCTCTCGCTCAACCGCGCCGCGGGCACCCTGTCCGGCGGCGAGGCGCAGCGCATCCGCCTGGCCACCCAGATCGGCTCAGGGCTGGTCGGCGTGCTCTACGTGCTGGACGAGCCGTCCATCGGCCTGCACCAGCGCGACAACCACCGCCTGATCGAGACCCTGGTGCGGCTGCGCGACCTGGGCAACACGCTGATCGTGGTGGAGCACGACGAGGACACCATCCGCACCGCCGACTGGGTCGTCGACATCGGCCCGGGCGCAGGCGAGCACGGCGGCAAGGTGGTGCACTCCGGCGCCCTGGGCAAGCTGCTGACCAACAAGGAGTCGCTGACCGGGCAGTACCTGTCCGGCAGGCGGGCCATCCCGATCCCGGACGCGCGCCGCCCGGTCGACCCCAAGCGCCGCCTGACGGTGCACGGCGCCCGCGAGCACAACCTGCGGGACATCTCCGTCTCCTTCCCGCTCGGCGTCTTCACCGCGGTCACCGGAGTCTCGGGCTCGGGCAAGTCCACGCTGGTCAACGACATCCTCTACACCCACCTGGCCCGCGAGCTGAACGGCGCCCGCGCGGTCCCCGGCCGCCACACCCGGGTGGACGGCGACGACCTGGTCGACAAGGTGGTGCATGTCGACCAGTCGCCGATCGGCCGCACGCCGCGGTCCAACCCGGCCACCTACACCGGCGTCTTCGACCACGTGCGCAGGCTCTTCGCGGAGACCATGGAGGCCAAGGTCCGCGGCTACCTGCCGGGACGCTTCTCGTTCAACGTCAAGGGCGGCCGCTGTGAGAACTGCTCCGGCGACGGCACGATCAAGATCGAGATGAACTTCCTGCCGGACGTCTACGTGCCCTGCGAGGTCTGCCACGGCGCCCGCTACAACCGGGAGACGCTGGAGGTCCACTACAAGGGCAAGTCCATCGCCGAGGTGCTGGACATGCCGATCGAGGAGGCGCTGGAGTTCTTCGAGGCGGTCCCGGCCATCGCCCGCCACCTGCGCACCCTCAACGACGTGGGCCTGGGCTATGTGCGGCTCGGGCAGAGCGCGCCGACCCTCTCCGGTGGCGAGGCGCAGCGCGTCAAGCTCGCCAGCGAACTGCAGAAGCGCTCCACCGGCCGGACCGTCTACGTGCTGGACGAGCCGACCACGGGTCTGCACTTCGAGGACATCAGCAAGCTGATCTCCGTGCTGTCGGGGCTGGTCGAGAAGGGGAACTCGGTCGTCGTCATCGAGCACAACCTCGACGTCATCAAGACCGCCGACTGGGTCGTCGACATGGGCCCCGAAGGCGGCAGCGGCGGCGGCCTGGTGGTCGCGGAGGGCACCCCGGAGGAGGTCGCGGCGGTCCCGGCCAGCCACACCGGCAAGTTCCTGCGCGAGATCCTCGGCGACCGGGTGAGCGACGCGGCGATCCCGGCGCAGAAGAGGGCCGTCGCCCGCACGTCCGCCGCCAAGCCCCCCGCCCGCAAGACGGCGGCCAAGTCGGCCGCGACCGCCGGCACGCCCGCGGCGAAGTCCGCCGCCAAGAAGTCCGCCAAGGCACCTGCGAAGAAGGCCGCGGCGACGCGGAAGCGGGCGAGCGGGAAGGGGTGAGCGCGGCGCGCCGGAGTGGGCCGGGGGCCGGCGGGGCTTCGGAATATTCGGGTCGTAAGGTACGGAGGCGGCGGTTCACCGTCGCGTTCGGCGCCTGCCGGTACGGCATGACGCCGCCACGCCGTACCTCGTCCCGAGCGGAGAACAGCGCCATGACCGACCAGCCCACCGCCCGCCGCACCGTGCTCCAAGGCGCCGCCGTCGTCGGGGTCGCCGGCGTCGGCCTGAGCGTGGCGGGTTGCGCCGCCAAGCCCAAGCAGCCGACCGGCCCGGTCGACCTCGGCGCGGCCGACGAGGTGCCGGTCGGCGGCGCGAAGCTGTACCGCGACCAGAAGGTGGTCGTGGCGCAGCCGACCAAGGGCGCGTACAAGGGCTTCAGCGCGGTCTGCACACACCAGGGCTGCGTCGTCGCCTCGATCCAGAACAACGTCGTCACCTGCCCCTGCCACGGCAGCCAGTTCAACGCCCTCACCGGCGCGGTGGAGCAGGGCCCGGCACCCACCCCGCTGCCCGCGGTCGGCGTCAAGGTCCAGAACGGCAAGCTGATCGCGGACTCCTGAGCGGCTGACCGGGTCGCGCGCGCCGCGAACGGCTGACCGGGTCGCGGGGGCGCGAGCGCCCGCTCAGGCCGCGCCCCCGGACCACACCCGCCCGGACCACCCACGCCGCCCTCCTGGACCACGTCCGCCCGGGCCTCGCCCGCCGCGACCGCCCGCCCGAACCACACACCTAGTCCCACTCCCAGGTGATTCCCAGCACCCCCGGTCGCACCTCGGGCTGCACCAGGTGGACCGTGCGGTGGCCGTTGAGCGTCAGTTCGGCGACGTCGCGGCGGGGGCCGTCGGGGGAGGAGCGGGTGAAGCGGCGGCAGCGTACCGGGAGCGCCTCCGCGTCGAAGCCGACCTGGAGCGCGTAACCGCCGCCGCCGAAGGTGAACCCGCGCACGTACTCGACGCTGGGCCCGCCGCTGCCGTCGTCCACCTCGTAGCCCAGCAGCGCGGTGTCGCCGCTGCGCAGCCGCCCGTCGAAGAGCAACTCGGTGACGACCACGCAGGAGTCCGGGTGGCGGCGCACGCGGCCCACCCGGCAGTTGTCGGTGGCGCGCACCCGTACCCGTTCGACATCGCCGCCGGGGTCGCCGAGGTGGATGGCCAGGTAGCGGTCCACGCCGTCGCGGTGGGCGCGGACCACGTGCTGGGAGCGGCGGTGGCTCAGCTCCCGGTGGGCGCCGATGCGCACGTACTCGTACTGCATGACGGTGTGCAGGCCGCCGTCGGGCGGTGCCTCCAGTTCGGCCAGCAGTGACTCGACGACGGCGGCGGCCTCCAGGACCGCGCGGTACGGGCGGGCCTGCGGCCGGGCGTCGGGGGTGCGCGGGCCCAGCAGCCGGGTCAGCGAGTGCGGCGGCAGGTCCAGGACCTCCTCCAGCGCGGTGACCGCTCGCAGTGACTCGGGCCGGTCGGGCCGGCGGACGCCGCGCTGCCAGTAGCTGAGGCTGGTCACGCCGACGTGGATCCCGCGCAGCTCCAGCCGGTGCCTGACCCGGTGCAGGGCCAGCCCCCGGGCGGCCAGCGCGGCCCGCAGCGCGAGCGGGAACGGGCCGGTGCGCAGCGCGTCGGCGAGGTGGGCCTCGGCGGAGGCGGCGCGGTCGGCGCCCTGCGTGCCCCGGGCGTCGCCGATCGTGCTCATCGTCGGTCTCCTTCCGGCACGGGCGCGGGTCGCGGCCACCGCGGCGTGAACGTTCACATCGGTCTCCGTGCCGCGGTCCGGTGGGGGGCGAGGTTACCTGCGGCGGACGCCGTGCCGTTCACAACGGTATTTGGGCCGTTCACAGACGCGCCAGGCTCATGACAACCCCCGTTGACCATGCCCTGTCACTGCCGGATGCTCGTCCACGAGCGTCCGGACGCGCTCCTTCCCCTGCCCCACCAGGCCCTCACCAGGGAGGAACGCACGCCATGTCCCCCATCGAACGACCCCGCAGAGCCCGCGGGTCCCGCGGCTTCGGCCGCCGTGGACTCGCCTCGGCCTGCCTCGTGATCGCCGCCGGCCTGTCGGCGACCGCGGTCTCGGCCACCACCGCGTCGGCGGCAGCCCCCGCCGCCGCGACGAGGACGGCCCCCGCCGCGAAGACGACCGCCGCGAGCCCCGCGGCGCGGCTGAACATCGACATGCAGTCCCAGCAGCAGACCAACTGGTGCTGGGCCGCCAGCGGCGACACCATCGCCTCCTGGTTCGGCTACAGCTACAGCCAGAACCAGTTCTGCGACGCCGCTTTCGGCTACAGCCAGAACTCCAGCTGCCCCAACGACCAGGCCACCCTGGCCGACGACCAGACCGCCTACCAGTGGATGGGCCTCGACCCGGGCGACTACATCCAGGGCACCCTGAGCTGGTCCGGCGTCCAGCGCGAGATCAACGCCAAGCGGCCGGTGCAGACCCGCATCCAGTGGAGCTCGGGCGGCGGTCACATGGAGGTGATCTACGGCTACGACACCTCCGACGGCTACGTCTACTGGGGCGACCCGTGGCCGGACGACAACCGCTACAACTGGGCGACGTACGACTACTACACCGACAACTCGGACTTCTCCTGGACCCACACGCTCTACGGGATCGGAGCGTGACCGCCATGAACGCCACGACTCGCACCAGCGCCCTGCGCGTCCTGGGCGCCGCCGCGCTCGCCACCGCGGCCCTCGGCCTGGCGGGCGCGGGCACCGCCTCCGCCGCCCCCGTGCCGGCCGCCCCCCGGGCCCTGACCGCCTCGCAGGTGTCCGCCGGGCGCGCGGTGGCGGGCAGCCAGGCGACCCTGGCCGTCCTGGGCAGGTTCTTCGCCGCCGACCCCGACCACGGCAGCGCGCGCGTCCGGACCGCCGCGGGCACGGACGCCGCACCCCGCCTGTCCGGCGCCAGCGTCACCGTCTACACGCTCGACCCGGCCTTCGTCGCGGGCACGCCCGGCGCCGCCGTCGCCGAGCCGTCGTACGTGGCCACCGACGCGGTCTCCGCCACCGGCCAGACCGCCTCGGTGTGGACGGCGAAGACCGCCAAGGGCTGGCAGGTCGTCAACATCGCCAGCGGCGACGACGAGACCGCGTACGCCGCCAAGGCGCACGGCGACGGCACGGTCTTCCGGGAGCCGCAGGTCAACGCCTGGTACGTGCTGCGCGGCGACCGCGTCCTGCCGCTCGACACCGAGGCCACGGCGGTGGTCGGCGCCCACGGCACGAGCGTCGCCGCCTACCAGCGGCACGTGCGCGCCGCCTACGGGCACATGCTGCCCGGCTCGGCCTACGCCAAGCAGGGCTACGCGGGCGGCTTCGGCAACACGGCACCCGACGCGGCGGCCCGCGCGGCCACCCGTCCGGCGGCAGCCGCCCAGGCGGTCCACGGCGCGGCCTCCCGCACGGTGACCGCCTCGGCGGCCGCCCACGGCGCGGCCGGAGCCGGCGCCACCGGTACCGCGGCCCTCGCGGGCGGCGGTGCGGCCCTGGCCCTGGCCGCGGCCCTGGGCGGAAGGGCGCTGCGCCGCAGGAGCGACCGGGGCTGACCCGGCGGACCCG
This sequence comes from Streptomyces sp. ICBB 8177, assembly GCF_003144095.1. Classification (GTDB taxonomy): domain Bacteria; phylum Actinomycetota; class Actinomycetes; order Streptomycetales; family Streptomycetaceae; genus Streptantibioticus_D. Next base: position 1,546,782 of record NZ_NSKH01000018.1, read on the forward strand.
GGCCCGCAACACCCGTGCGGGCCCGGGACTGTCGGCCGCCGCCAGTAGGGTGGTGACATGGCCGACCCCTCCAGCTACCGCCCGAAGCCGGGGCAGATCCCCGACTCGCCGGGGGTCTACAAGTTCCGCGACGAACACCGCCGCGTCATCTACGTCGGCAAGGCCAAGAGCCTGCGCCAGCGGCTGTCTTCGTACTTCCAGGACCTGGCGAACCTGCACCCGCGCACCCGCACCATGGTGACCACCGCCGCCTCCGTCGAGTGGACGGTGGTGGCCACCGAGGTCGAGGCGCTCCAGCTGGAGTACTCCTGGATCAAGGAGTTCGACCCGCGCTTCAACGTCAAGTACCGCGACGACAAGAGCTATCCGTCGCTCGCCGTCACGCTCAACGAGGAGTTCCCCCGGGTCCAGGTGATGCGCGGCCCCAAGCGCAGGGGCGTGCGCTACTTCGGCCCGTACGCCCACGCCTGGGCGATCCGCGAGACCGTCGACCTGCTGCTGCGGGTCTTCCCGGTGCGCACCTGCTCGGCGGGCGTCTTCAAGCGCTCAAGCCAGATCGGCCGCCCCTGCCTGCTGGGGTACATCGGCAAGTGCTCGGCGCCCTGCGTGGGCCGGGTCACCCCCGAGGAGCACCGCGAACTCGCCGAGGAGTTCTGCGACTTCATGGCGGGCCGCACCGGCACCTACCTGCGCCGCCTGGAGACCGCGATGCGCGAGGCGGCGGGCGAGATGGAGTACGAGAGGGCCGCCCGGCTGCGCGACGACATCGAGGCGCTCAAGCGCGCCATGGAGAAGAACGCGGTGGTGCTCACCGACGCCACCGACGCCGACCTGATCGCCGTGGCCGAGGACGAGCTGGAGGCGGCCGTCCAGATCTTCCACGTGCGCGGCGGCCGGGTGCGCGGCCAGCGCGGCTGGGTCACCGACAAGGTCGAGGCGGTCGACACCGCCGGCCTGGTCGAGCACGCGCTCCAGCAGCTGTACGGCGACGAGCGCGGTGACGCGGTGCCCAGGGAAGTGCTGGTCCCGGCGGTGCCGGAGCCCGCCGAGCCGGTCACCCAGTGGCTGTCGGAGCGCCGGGGTTCCGCGGTCAGCCTGCGCATCCCGCAGCGCGGCGACAAGAAGGACCTGATGGCCACCGTCCAGCGCAACGCGCAGCAGGCGCTGGCGCTGCACAAGACCCGGCGCGCCTCCGACCTGACCACCCGCTCGCGCGCGCTGGAGGAGATCGCCGAGGCGCTGGACCTGGACACCGCGCCGCTGCGCATCGAGTGCTTCGACATCTCCCACCTCCAGGGCGACGACGTGGTGGCCTCCATGGTCGTCTTCGAGGACGGCCTGGCCCGCAAGAGCGAGTACCGCCGCTTCCAGATCAAGTCCTTCGCGGGCCAGGACGACGTGCGGTCCATGCACGAGGTCGTCTCCCGGCGCTTCCGCCGCTACCTGCGCGAGATGCAGCGCGCGGGCGAGTGGGAGGAGCAGGGCGACGGCGACCCGTCCGCCGCCCCCCGGCCCGCCGACGGCGACCCGTCCGCCGCCCCCCGCCCCGCCGACGGCGACCCCGCCGCCCTCTCGCCCGCCGACGGTGACCTGACCTCCCCCTCGCCCGCCGACGGCGACACGCCCGACATCGCCGTCGCCGCCGTCGCCACCGCCGACGACGATCTCGGCCGTGGCGGGCCCATCGACCCGGACACCGGTCGGCCGCGCAAGTTCGCCTACCCGCCGCAGCTGCTGGTCGTCGACGGCGGAAAGCCGCAGGTCGCGGCGGCCAAGCGGGCGCTGGACGAGCTGGGTGTCGAGGACGTCGCGGTGTGCGGCCTGGCCAAGCGGCTGGAGGAGGTCTGGCTGCCGGACGACGACGACCCGGTGATCCTTCCGCGTACCAGCGAGGGCCTGTACCTGCTGCAACGCGTCCGTGACGAGGCGCACCGCTTCGCCATCGCCTACCAGCGCGGCAAGCGCAGCAAGTCGCTGCGCGCCGGTGCGCTGGACGCCGTGCCGGGTCTGGGCGAGACCCGCAAGCAGGCGCTGCTCAAGCACTTCGGCTCGGTCAAGCGGCTGCGCGCGGCGACCATCGAGCAGCTGTGCGAGGTGCCCGGCATAGGCCGCAGGACGGCGGAATCACTGGCCGTCGCGCTCGCCCAGGCTTCACCCTCCGTTCCCGCCGTGAACACCGCCACCGGAGAGATCATTGAGGAGGAGGGGGCGGCCGACCGGAGCGCCGCTCCCAGCGGTTCCCCCGCCGATCCGGGGGAGGAACGGGGGCCGGAGGAATGACCGGTATCGACACGCACGGCAAGCACGACACAGACGGAGCACAGGTGAGTACGGGCGGAACGGGAGAGGCCACGGAGGCCATCCCCGAACTGGTGATCATCTCCGGTATGTCCGGAGCGGGCCGCAGCACCGCGGCCAAGTGTCTTGAGGACCTCGGCTGGTTCGTCGTGGACAACCTGCCGCCCGCCCTGATCCCCACGATGGTGGACCTCGGCGCCCGCTCCCAGGGCAACGTGGCGCGCATCGCGGTCGTCGTGGACGTGCGCGGTCGGCGCTTCTTCGACAACCTGCGCGAGTCGCTCGCCGCCCTCGACACCAAGAACGTCAAGCGGCGGGTGCTCTTCCTGGAGGCGTCCGACAACGCGCTGGTGCGCCGCTTCGAGTCGGTGCGCAGGCCGCATCCGCTCCAGGGCGACGGCCGCATCGTGGACGGCATCGCCGCGGAACGCGACCTGCTGCGCGAGCTGCGCGGCGACGCCGACCTGGTGATCGACACCTCCAGCCTCAACGTGCACGAACTGCGGGCCAAGATGGACGCCCAGTTCGCCGGTGAGGAGGAGCCGGAGCTGCGGGCCACCGTGATGTCCTTCGGCTTCAAGTACGGGCTGCCCGTCGACGCCGACCTGGTGGTCGACTGCCGCTTCCTGCCCAATCCGCACTGGGTGCCCGAGCTGCGCCCGTACACCGGGCTCAACGACGAGGTCGCCACGTACGTCTTCAACCAGCCCGGTGCCAAGGAGTTCCTGGACGGCTACGCGGAGCTGCTGCGCATCGTCGCCTCCGGCTACCGCCGCGAGGGCAAGCGCTACGTGACGATCGCGGTCGGCTGCACCGGCGGCAAGCACCGCAGCGTCGCGATGTCCGAGCGGCTGGCGGGACGGCTGTCCTCCGACGGGGTCGAGACCGTGGTGGTCCACCGCGACATGGGGCGCGAGTGATCAGAACCCGCACCGCCCGGCGGTTGCTGCGCACCAATCGCCGCTCCGGCGTCACCCCCAAGGTGGTCGCCCTCGGCGGGGGACACGGGCTGTCCGCGTCCCTCGCCGCCCTGCGCCGCATCACCCAGGACCTGACGGCCGTGGTCACCGTCGCCGACGACGGCGGCTCCAGCGGCCGGCTCCGCAGCGAGCTGGGCGTCCTGCCCCCCGGCGACCTGCGCAAGGCGCTCGCCGCGCTGTGCGGGGACGACGAGTGGGGCCGCACCTGGTCAAGGGTGATCCAGCACCGGTTCACCAGTAAGGGTGAGATGCACGGCCACGCGGTCGGCAACCTGCTGATCGTCGCACTCTGGGAGCAGCTCGGCGACCCGGTCGCCGCCCTGGAGTGGGTCGGCAGGCTGCTCGGCGCGCACGGCAGGGTGCTGCCGATGTCCGCGGTGCCGCTCGACCTGGAGGCGATCGTCCGCGGCCACGACCCGGCCCGCCCCGACGACACCGACACCGTGCGGGGCCAGGCCACCGTGGCCCTCACCCCCGGCGAGGTGCTCCAGGTGCAGCTGGTGCCGAGCGATCCGCCGGCCGTCCCGGAGGCCGTCCAGGCGGTCATGGACGCCGACTGGGTGGTGCTGGGTCCGGGGTCGTGGTTCTCCTCCGTCATACCGCACCTGCTGGTGCCGGAACTGGCCGAGGCGCTGACCCAGACCCGGGCGCGCCGGGTGCTCACCCTCAACCTCGCGCCCCAGCCGGGCGAGACCGAGGGATTTTCTCCGCAGCGTCACTTGGAGGTTTTGGCCCGACACGCCCCTAAACTCACCATCGACGTGGTGTTGGCCGACGAGGCCGCCGTGCCCGACCGCCAGAGCCTGAGCCTGGCCGCCGAGCGGCTGGCGGGCAAGGTGGAGCTGGCCCCGGTCGCCGCTGCGGACGGGCCCCGGCACGACCCCGAGCGGCTGGCCGCCGCGTATGACCGGGTTTTTCGGATGTATGGAAGGATCGGCCCATGGCGATGACGGCAGCGGTGAAGGACGAGATCTCCCGGCTTCCCGTCACCCGGACCTGCTGCCGCAAGGCGGAGGTGTCGTCGATCCTGCGGTTCGCGGGCGGACTCCACCTGGTCAGCGGGCGCATCGTGATCGAGGCGGAGCTGGACACCGGCATCGCCGCGCGCCGGCTGCGCAAGGACATCCTGGAGATCTTCGGTCACCCCTCCGACCTGGTCGTCATGGCCCCCGGAGGGCTGCGCAGAGGCAGCCGGTACGTCGTCCGGGTGGTCGCGGGCGGTGACCAGCTGGCCCGGCAGACCGGTCTGGTCGACGGCCGCGGCCGGCCGATCCGCGGCCTGCCCCCGCAGGTCGTCTCCGGTGCCACCTGCGACGCCGAGGCCGCCTGGCGCGGCGCCTTCCTCGCCCACGGCTCGCTGACCGAGCCGGGCCGCTCCTCCTCGCTGGAGGTCACCTGCCCCGGCCCCGAGGCCGCGCTCGCCCTGGTGGGCGCCGCACGCAGGCTGGGCATCCCGTCCAAGGCCCGAGAGGTGCGCGGGGTGGACCGGGTCGTGGTGCGCGACGGCGACGCGATCGGCGCGCTGCTGACCCGGCTGGGGGCGCACGAGTCGGTGCTCGCCTGGGAGGAGCGCCGGATGCGCCGCGAGGTGCGGGCCACCGCCAACCGGCTGGCCAACTTCGACGACGCCAACCTGCGCCGCTCCGCCCGCGCCGCGGTCGCCGCCGGGGCCCGGGTGCAGCGCGCGCTGGAGATCCTCGGCGACGAGGTGCCCGAACACCTCGCCGCGGCGGGCCGGCTGCGCATGGACCACAAGCAGGCGTCGCTGGAGGAGCTGGGGTCGCTGGCCGACCCGCCGCTCACCAAGGACGCGGTCGCGGGCCGCATCCGCCGCCTGCTGGCGATGGCCGACAAGCGCGCGGCGGACCTGGGCATCCCCGGCACGGAGTCCAACCTGACGGAGGAAATGGTCGGTTGACCGCCCGGCGGGGCCGACCCGCCGTCAGCGGTACGCGTCCCGTACGTCACACCCGCCCCGGCCGCGCCCCCGCGCGTGCCGGGGCGTCGTGCTCACGCCAGACGGACATCTCCCGCCTTTTGGTGCCGTACCGCCGTGCTCTCCTGTGCCGCACTCCGCTCATAAGCAAAGCGTCCTATACCAGCCACGACGGCCGTCGCGCAGCGCCGAACACGGCACTGTCACCGATGTCACTCCGGACCCCTCGGCGAGGTAGGGTCGGTGGTGGTCGGGGACAACCAAACGGCGCAGCCGGACTGTATTCCGGCGCATCAACGAGGAGATCGGTTCGTGACGATCCGCGTAGGTATCAACGGCTTTGGCCGCATCGGTCGCAACTTCTTCCGTGCCGCCCTTGAGCAGGGCGCCGACCTGGACGTCGTGGCGGTCAACGACCTGGGCGACACCGCGACCACCGCGCACCTGCTGAAGTACGACACCATCCTGGGCCGCCTCAACGCCGAGGTCAGCCACACCTCCGACTCCATCACCGTGAACGGCAAGACCATCAAGGTCCTCGCCGAGCGCGACCCGGCGAGCCTCCCCTGGGGCGAGCTGGGCGTCGACATCGTCATCGAGTCCACCGGCATCTTCACCAAGCGGGACGACGCCGCCAAGCACCTGGCGGGCGGTGCCAAGAAGGTCATCATCTCGGCCCCCGCCAAGGACGAGGACATCACGATCGTCATGGGTGTCAACAACGACGCCTACGACCCCGCCAAGGACAACATCATCTCCAACGCCTCCTGCACCACCAACTGCGTGGCACCGATGGCGAAGGTGCTGCTGGAGAACTTCGGCATCGTCAAGGGCCTGATGACGACGGTCCACGCGTACACCAACGACCAGCGCATCCTGGACTTCCCGCACAAGGACCTGCGCCGCGCCCGCGCCGCCGCGCAGAACATCATCCCGACCACCACCGGTGCCGCCAAGGCCACCGCGCTGGTCATCCCGGCCCTCAAGGGCAAGCTGGACGGCATCGCCATGCGCGTGCCGGTCCCCACCGGCTCCGTCACCGACCTGGTGGTCGAGCTGGAGCGCGAGGTCACCAAGGACGAGGTCAACGCCGCGTTCCAGAAGGCCGCCGAGGGGCAGTTGAAGGGCATCCTGGAGTACACCGAGGACCCGATCGTCTCCTCGGACATCGTCAACGAGCCCGTTTCGTGCACCTTCGACTCCTCCCTGACGATGGCGCAGGGCAAGAGCGTTAAGGTCATCGGCTGGTACGACAATGAGTGGGGCTACTCCAACCGCCTGGTGGACCTGACCACCTTCATCGGCGGCCGGCTCTGACACGGAGCCGGTAGCACCGCGATGCACGAGGACGAGGCCCGTACGACGCCGCCGTCGTACGGGCCTCGTCCCTACTCCGGGTATTCCAGGAGCCATACATGAAGACGATCGACGATCTCGATGTCGCCGGACGGCGGGTGTTCGTCCGCGCCGACCTCAACGTCCCCCTCGCGGGGGACGAGATCACCGATGACGGCCGCATCCGCGCCGCCGTCCCGACCATCGCCAAGCTCGCCGAACGCGGCGCCAAGGTGATCGTCGCCTCCCACCTCGGCCGCCCCAAGGGCGCGCCGGACCCGCAGTTCTCGCTCCGCCCGGTCGCCGCGCGCCTCGGCGAACTGCTGGGCAAGGACGTCGCGTTCGCCACCGACACCGTGGGCGACAGCGCGAAGGCCACCGTCGCCGCACTGGCCGACGGCGAGGTCACGCTGCTGGAGAACCTGCGGTTCAACGCGGGCGAGACCGCCAAGGACGACGCGGAACGCGGCGCCTTCGCCGACGCGCTGGCCGCGTTCGCCGACGCCTACGTGGGCGACGGCTTCGGCGCGGTGCACCGCAAGCACGCCTCCGTCTACGACCTGCCCGCGCGGCTCCCGCACGCCGCCGGCGGCCTGATCGCGACCGAGGTCGGCGTCCTGAAGAAGCTCACCGAGGACGTGGCGCGCCCGTACGCCGTCGTGCTCGGCGGCGCCAAGGTCTCCGACAAGCTGGGCGTCATCGACCACCTGCTGGGCAAGGCCGACCGCCTGCTGATCGGCGGCGGCATGGCGTACACCTTCCTGGCCGCCCAGGGCCACGAAGTGGGCAAGAGCCTGCTGCAGGAGGACCAGATCCCGGCGGTCAAGGAGTACCTGGCCCGCGCCGAGAAGCAGGGCGTGGAGTTCGTGCTGCCGGTCGACGTGCTGGCCGCGCCGGAATTCCCCGACCTGAAGACCAAGGCCCCGGCCCACCCGGTCGTGGTGCCCGCCGACGCCATCCCGGCCGACCTGGAGGGCCTGGACATCGGTCCGCGGACCCGCGAGCTGTTCGCCGCCAAGCTGGCAGACGCGGCCACCGTGTTCTGGAACGGCCCGATGGGCGTCTTCGAGCACCCCGACTACGCGGACGGTACCCGCGCGGTCGCCCAGGCGCTGCTGGACAGCCCCGCCTTCACTGTCGTCGGCGGCGGCGACTCGGCCGCGGCCGTGCGCATCCTGGGCTTCGACGAGAACGCCTTCGGCCACATCTCGACCGGTGGCGGCGCCAGCCTCGAATACCTCGAGGGCAAGACGCTGCCCGGCCTCGCCGCACTGGAGGACTGATCCGTACATGAGCACCACCCGCACCCCGCTGATGGCGGGCAACTGGAAGATGAACCTCAACCACCTCGAGGCCATCGCCCACGTCCAGAAGCTCGCCTTCGCGCTGACCGACAAGGACTACGCGGCCGTGGAGGTCGCCGTCCTGCCGCCCTTCACGGACCTGCGCTCGGTGCAGACCCTGGTCGACGGCGACAAGCTGAAGATCAAGTACGGCGCCCAGGACGTCTCGGCGCACGACTCCGGCGCGTACACCGGTGAGATCTCCGGCCCGATGCTCGCCAAGCTCAAGTGCTCCTACGTGGCGATCGGTCACAGCGAGCGACGCCAGTACCACGGCGAGGACGAGGCGATCGTCAACGCCAAGGTCAAGGCCGCGTTCCGGCACGACCTGACCCCGATCCTGTGCGTCGGCGAGGGCCTGGACGTGCGCAGGGCGGGCAACCAGGTCGCCCACACCCTCGCCCAGGTCGAAGGCGCCCTGAAGGACGTCCCGGCCGACCAGGCGCGCACGATCGTCATCGCCTACGAGCCGGTGTGGGCGATCGGCACCGGCGAGGTCGCCACGCCCGAGGACGCCCAGGAGGTCTGCGGAGCGATCCGCGGCCGGCTGGCCGAGCTGTACGACCAGGAGCTGGCCGACCAGGTCCGCATCCAGTACGGCGGGTCGGTCAAGTCCGGCAACATCGCCGCGATCATGGCGCAGCCGGACGTCGACGGCGCGCTGGTCGGCGGTGCCTCGCTGGACGCCGACGAGTTCGTCAAGATCGTCCGCTTCGGTGATCAGGCAGTAGGCTGACGGACCCGTTCCGAAGTACCCTGTCGGGGACCGGGCGCGCTGTGTCGCGGTCGGTCCCCGCGTCGTCGTAGGTCCCCCAGAGAGTTGGTCCAGCCGTGGTCATCGGGTTCTCCATCGCCCTCATCGTGTTCAGCCTGCTGCTGATGCTGCTCGTGCTGATGCACAAGGGGAAGGGCGGTGGCCTCTCGGACATGTTCGGTGGCGGCATGCAGTCCTCCGTCGGTGGCTCCTCGGTGGCCGAGCGCAACCTCGACCGCATCACGGTCATCGTGGGTCTGCTCTGGTTCGCGTGCGTCGTCGCCCTCGGCCTGGTGCTGAAGTTCCAGAAGTAGCCCGCGTACCCTTCCGGTTTCCGGCCGTACCGCGCCTGGTTCGGGCGTAACTGACGGCCCGTCGCCCCCGCGGCTTATCATGGGACGGCGTCCTCGAGGTGCCGGGCCGGGTTGGCCTCCCGCTGGACGAGACGTAAGGTCTCCGTAAACTGGACGACCTCGCAGCACCATCACGCAGGGAGTTACGACCGTGGCAAGTGGCAACGCGATCCGTGGCAGTCGGGTCGGAGCGGGGCCGATGGGGGAGGCGGAGCGCGGCGAGTCCGCGCCGCGTCTTCGCATCTCCTTCTGGTGCTCGAACGGGCACGAGACGCAGCCGAGTTTCGCCAGTGACGCGCAGATCCCGGACACCTGGGACTGCCCCCGCTGCGGTTTCCCGGCCGGCCAGGACGAGAACAACCCGCCGGACCCGCCGCGCACCGAGCCCTACAAGACGCACCTGGCGTACGTGCGGGAGCGCCGCAGCGACGCGGACGGCGAGGCGATCCTCGCCGAGGCGCTGGCGAAACTGCGCGGGGAGATCTGACGAGGAGAGGGTGTGGGAGGCGATCGCCTCCCACACCCTCTCGCTTGTCGCGGGGCCTAGGTGCCGGATCAGGCCGAGGCCGGCGGGTACAGCCCGCGTGGCAGTCGCTCCGCCGCGGTGCGATCCAGCAGCCACAGCGTGCGGCTGCGGCCGTACGCTCCCGCGGCCGGGGCCTGGATCTCGCCCGCCCCGGACAGCGCCATGGCCGCCGCGTTCGCCTTGTCCTCGCCCGCGGCCAGCAGCCACACCTCACGCGCCGCGCGAATCGCCGGCAGGGTCAGTGAGATCCGGGTGGGCGGCGGCTTGGGCGAGCCGTGCACACCGATGACGGTGCGCTCGGTCTCCCGTACCCCGGGGTGCTCGGGGAAGAGCGAGGCCACGTGCGCGTCCGGGCCCACGCCCAGCAGCAGCACGTCGAACGACGGCACGCCCGCGTGGTCCTCGGGGCCTGCCGCCTTCGCCAGTTCAGCGGCGTAGGCCTCGGCCGCCGCGTCCACGTCCGAGCCGTGACCGCCGTCGGAGGCGGGCATCGGGTGCACCCGCGCCGGATCGACCGGCACGGCGTCCAGCAGCGCCTGGCGGGCCTGCGTGACGTTGCGCTCCGGGTCGCCCTCGGGCAGGTAGCGCTCGTCCCCCCACCACAGGTCGAGGCGGCCCCAGTCCACCGCGTCCCGGGCGGGCGCCTCGGCGAGCGCCGCGAGCAGCGCGTTGCCGTTGCGCCCGCCGGTGAGCACCACCGACGCGGAACCCCGGGCGGCCTGGGCGTCGACGACCCGGGTGATCAGCCGGGCGGCCGCGGCCTTCGACATCAGTTCCTTGTCGCGGTGCACCACGACCTGAGGGGCCGTCACTTGGACTTCCCCGTACGGGAGTCGCCCGACGCGGCGGTCTTGCGCGCGGTGGCCTTGCGCGTCGGCGGCGCGGCGTCGGCGGCCACCTCGGGTGCCTGGCCCGCGGCGACCTCCGCTCCGTCACCCGCCGGGTGCTCGTGGCCGGTGAGCCGCTTGACGCCGACCCTGACCGTCTCGCGGTAGATGTCGTCCGGGTCCAGCCGCCGCAGCTCCTCCGCGATCAGCTCGGAGGTGTCCCGCCGCTTGAGGGCGACGTGCCGGTCGGGCTGGCCGGGCATCGCCAGCTCCGCCAGCGCCCCGTCGGCCCGGTCCAGGCAGATCTCGCCGTCCGCGGTCGAAAGCCGCACCGCGGTCAGCCCCGGCCCGTCCGACACCCTGCGCTCGACCGGCACCTCCAGGCGGTCGGCCAGCCACATCCCGAGCAGCTCGGTGCTCGGGTTGTACGGCTCGCCCTCCACGATCGCCGCGGTGACGGCCGAGTGCTTCTGGTCCAGCGCCGCGGCCAGCATGCTGCGCCACGGGGTGATCCGGGTCCAGGCCAGGTCGGTGTCGCCGGGGGAGTAGGTGTCCGCCCGCACCCGCAGCGCCGCCACCGGGTCCTCGGCCGCCGCCGCGTCGGTGATCCGGCGCTGCGCCAGCTTGCCCAGCGGGTGCTCCGCCGGGTTCTCGGGGGCGTCCTCCGGCCACCAGACGACCACCGGGGCGTCCGGCAGCAGCAGCGGCAGGACGACCGACTCGGCGTGGTTGGCCAGTTCGCCGTGGAGCCGCAGCATCACGGTCTCACCGGTGCCAGCGTCGGAACCGACCCGGATCTCGGCGTCCAGACGCGAGGTGGCGCGGTCCCGCGGCGAGCGGCCCGGGCGCTTGATCACCGCGAGGATGCGGGACGGGTGCTCCCGGGAGGCGTCGCCGGCCGCCTTGAGGGCGTCGTACGCGTTGCCCTCGTCGGTGACGATGACCAGGGTGAGGACCATGCCGACGGCCGGGGTGCCGCTGGCGCGGCGGGCCTGGATGATGCCGGCGTTGATCTTCGACGATGTGGTGTCCGTGAGATCGATCTTCATGGCCGGCGCCAGCTCCTGCCGTCTCGTGCGAGCATCTCGTCCGCCTCCGCGGGACCCCAGGTCCCGGCGGCGTACTGGGCGGGCTTGCCGTGCTTGTCCCAGTACTCCTCGATCGGGTCGAGGATGGTCCAGGACAGCTCGACCTCCTGGTGCCGCGGGAAGAGGTTGGCGTCGCCCAGCAGCACGTCGAGCAGCAGCCGCTCGTACGCCTCGGGGCTGGACTCGGTGAAGGACTCGCCGTAGGCGAAGTCCATCGTGACGTCGCGGACCTCCATCGAGGTGCCCGGCACCTTGGAGCCGAACCGCACGGTCACGCCCTCGTCCGGCTGCACCCGGATGACCAGCGCGTTCTGCCCCAGCTCCTCGGTGGCGCCGGACTCGAACGGCAGGTACGGGGCGCGCTTGAAGACCACCGCGATCTCGGTGACCCGGCGGCCGAGCCGCTTGCCGGTGCGCAGGTAGAACGGCACGCCCGCCCAGCGGCGGTTGTTGATGGTGAGCTTGATGGCGGCGTAGGTGTCGGTCTTGGACTTGGGGTCGATGCCCTCCTCCTCCAGGTACCCGAGCACCTCCTCGCCGCCCTGCCAGGCGTGCGCGTACTGGCCGCGCACGGTGTGCCTGCCCAGGTCCTCGGGCAGTTCGACGGCGCCCAGCACCTTCAGCTTCTCGGCCACCAGCGCCTTGGGGTGGAAGGAGCCCGGCTCCTCCATCGCGGTCAGCGCCAGCAGCTGGAGCAGGTGGTTCTGGATGACGTCGCGCGCCGCGCCGATCCCGTCGTAGTAGCCCGCGCGGCCGCCGATGCCGATGTCCTCGGCCATGGTGATCTGCACGTGGTCGACGTAGGAGCGGTTCCAGATCGGCTCGAACATCGTGTTGGCGAAGCGCAGCGCCAGGATGTTCTGGACCGTCTCCTTGCCCAGGTAGTGGTCGATGCGGAAGACCTCGTTGGGGTCGAACACGCTGTGCACGACCTTGTTGAGCTCCTGGGCGCTGGCCAGGTTGTGGCCGAACGGCTTCTCGATGACGGCGCGCCGCCAGGACTCGCCGCGGCCCTCGGACAGCCCGTGCTTCTTGAGCTGCTCGACCACCTTGGGGAAGAACTTCGGCGGGACCGACAGGTAGAACGCGAAGTTGCCGCCGGTGCCGCGGGCCTTGTCCAGGTCGTCGATGGTGGTGCGCAGCGTCTCGAACGCCTGGTCGTCGTCGAACTCACCGGGCACGAACCGGAAGCCCTCGGCGAGCTGGGTCCACACCTCCTCGCGGAACGGGGTCCGCGAGTGCTCCTTGACGGCGTCGTGCACGACCTGGGCGAAGTCCTCGTCCTCCCAGTCGCGCCGGGCGAAGCCGACGAGCGAGAAGCCCGGCGGCAGCAGCCCGCGGTTGGCGAGGTCGTAGACGGCGGGCATCAGCTTCTTGCGCGACAGGTCACCCGTGACGCCGAAGATGACCAGGCCGGACGGCCCCGCGATACGCGGGAGCCGCCGGTCCCTGGGGTCACGCAGCGGGTTGCTGCTGGTGGTCACTGTGGTCAGGCCTCCGAGGGAGCGAGGCGCTTGAGCTCGGCCTCGGTGGACTTGAGCAGGTCGTTCCAGGACGCCTCGAACTTCTCCACGCCCTCCTCCTCCAGCACCTTGACCACGTCGTCGTAGTCGACGCCCACACCCGCGAGGGCGTCGAGGACGCCGCGGGCGTCGGCGTAGTTGCCGGTGATGGTGTCGCCGGTGACCTCACCGTGGTCGCCGGTGGCCTTGAGAGTGGCCTCCGGCATGGTGTTGACGGTGTTCGGCGCGACCAGTTCGGTGACGTAGAGGGTGTCGGGGTAGGCCGGGTCCTTCACGCCGGTCGAGGCCCACAGCGGACGCTGCTTGTGGGCGCCGGCCTTCTCCAGGGCCGCCCAGCGGTCGGAGGAGAAGACCTCCTCGTACGCCTGGTAGGCGAGGCGGGCGTTGGCCACGGCGGCCTTGCCCTTGAGACCCTTGGCCTCCTCCCCGCCGATCTTGTCCAGCCGCTTGTCGATCTCGGTGTCGACGCGGGAGACGAAGAACGAGGCGACCGAACGGATCTGCGACAGGTCGAGCCCCGCGGCCTTCGCCTTCTCCAGACCGGTCAGGTACGCGTCCATCACGGCGCGGTACCGGTCGAGGGAGAAGATCAGCGTGACGTTGACGCTGATGCCCCGGCCGATGACATCGGCGATGGCCGGCAGGCCCGCCTCGGTCGCCGGGATCTTGATGAAGGTGTTGGGCCGGTCCACCAGCCACGCCAGCTGCTTGGCCTCGGCCACGGTCGCCGCCGTGTTGTGCGCCAGACGCGGGTCGACCTCGATGGAGACCCGGCCGTCCTGGCCGCCGGTGGCGTCGAAGACCGGGCGCAGCACGTCGGCCGCGTCCCGCACGTCCGAGGTGGTGATCATGCGCACCGCCTCCTCGACGGTGACCCTGCGCACCGCGAGGTCGCCGACCTGCTCGTCGTAGGCCGGGTCGCCGGAGATGGCCTTCTGGAAGATGGTCGGGTTGGTGGTGACGCCGACCACGTGGCTGGAGTCGATCAGCTCGGCGAGGTTGCCGGAGGTGATCCGCTTGCGCGACAGGTCGTCGAGCCAGATCGCGACGCCTTCGTCGGAGAGGCGCTTGAGTGCGTCTGTCATGGGATGTACATCTCCTCGAAAGTTACGGTGAGCTGATCAGCGGTTCGCGGCGGCGATCGACTCGCGCGCGGCGCCCACGACGGCCTCGGGGGTCAGCCCGAACTCGCGGTAGAGCACCTTGTAGTCGGCGGAGGCGCCGAAGTGCTCCAGGCTCACGATGCGTCCCGCGTCGCCGACGAAGCGGTGCCAGGTCAGGCCCACACCGGCCTCCACGGCGACCCGGGCCTTGACGTTGGGCGGCAGCACGTGGTCGCGGTAGGCCTGGTCCTGCTCCTCGAACCACTCCACGGACGGCATCGAGACCACGCGGGTCGGCACGCCGTCGGCCTGGAGGGTATCGCGGGCGGCGAGGGCGATCTCGACCTCGGAACCCGTGGCGATGACGATCACCTGCGGCTGGCCGCCCTCGGCCTCGGCCCGGACGTAACCGCCCTTGGCGGCCAGCGGGTCGGGCGCGTAGGTCGGCACGTTCTGCCGGGTGAGCGCCAGGCCGTGCGGGGCGGGCTTGGCGGTGTGGCGGCGCATGATCTCGTGCCAGACGATCGCGGTCTCGTTGGCGTCGGCCGGGCGGACCACGTTCAGGCCCGGGATGGCGCGCAGCGCGGACAGGTGCTCGACCGGCTGGTGCGTCGGTCCGTCCTCGCCCAGGCCGATGGAGTCGTGCGTCCACACGTAGGTGACCGGCAGCTGCATCAGCGCGGCCAGGCGCACCGCCGGGCGCATGTAGTCGGAGAAGACCAGGAACGTGCCGCCGTAGATGCGGGTGTTGCCGTGCAGCGCGATGCCGTTCATGGTCGAGCCCATGGCGTGCTCGCGGATGCCCCAGTGCACCGTGCGGCCGTACGGGGAGGCGCCGGGCAGCGGGTTGCCCTCCGGCAGGAACGAGGAGTTCTTGTCGATCGTGGTGTTGTTGGAGCCGGCCAGGTCGGCCGAGCCTCCCCACAGCTCCGGAACGATCGCGCCGAGCGCGGCGAGCACCTCGCCGGAGGCCTTGCGGGTGGCGACCGCCTTGCCCTCCTCGAAGACCGGCAGCGCCTTCTCCCAGCCGTCCGGCAGCTCGCCGGCGCTGATCCGGTCGAAGTCGGCGGCGCGCTGCGGGTTGTTGGCCCGCCACTCCTCGAACTTCTTGGTCCATTCGGCGTGCGCCTCGCGGCCGCGGTCGGCGACCTCGCGGGCGTGTGCCAGCACCGCGTCCTCGACGGCGAAGTGCTTGTCCGGGTCGAAGCCCAGCACCTTCTTGGTGGCCGCGACCTCGTCCTCGCCCAGCGCGGCGCCGTGCGCGGCACCGGTGTTCTGGGCGTGCGGGGCGGGCCAGGCGATGATGGTGCGCGCGGCGATCAGCGACGGACGGGAGGTCTCCGCCTTGGCGGCCAGCAGCGCCTTGTGCAGCGCCTCGACGTCGAAGTCGCCGTCCGGCGCCGGGTCGATGCGCTGCACGTGCCAGCCGTACGCCTCGTAGCGCTTGACGACGTCCTCGCTCAGGGCGGTCTCGGTGTCGCCCTCGATGGAGATGTGGTTGTCGTCGTAGAGCGCGACGAGGTTGCCGAGCTTCTGGTGGCCGGCGAGCGAGGAGGCCTCGGCGGAGATGCCCTCCTCGATGTCGCCGTCGGAGACGATCGCCCAGATGGTGTGGTCGAACGGCGAGGTGCCCTCGGGCGCGTCCGGGTCGAACAGGCCGCGCTCGTAGCGGGCCGCCATCGCCATGCCGACCGCGTTGGCGATGCCCTGGCCGAGGGGTCCTGTCGTGGTCTCGACGCCGGTGGTGTGGCCGTGCTCCGGGTGGCCCGGGGTCCGCGAGCCCCAGGTGCGGAACGACTTGAGGTCGTCGAGTTCGAGCCCGTAGCCGGACAGGAAGAGCTGGATGTAGAGCGTCAGGCTGGTGTGCCCGGGCGACAGGACGAACCGGTCACGGCCGGTCCAGTCCGGGTCGGAGGGGTCGTGGCGCATCAGCTTCTGGAAGAGCAGGTAGGCGGCGGGCGCCAGGCTCATGGCCGTGCCCGGATGGCCGTTCCCGACCTTCTGGACGGAATCCATGGCCAGAACCCGGACAGTATCCACGGCCCGCTTGTCCAGATCGGTCCACTCGAGATCTGTGGTGGTCGGCTTCGTGCTCACCCTGGGTCAGGGCTCCTCTCCACAATGATCGAACGCCGGTCGGCCCTACGCCCACCGGGCGATTTCGAGCCTACCCTTGCGCGGGCAGGCGTTCGGCTACGTTCGGCGCAACACCGGGGCGACTTTGTTCATTCCTGGTACATATTCTGTTACCGCCTCCCCAAGCCTGGGTCATCGGGGGTCGCTCCGCCTGTCGGAGCCAACACGAGGGGCCCCCGCGACAGGCCACGGGATGGCAACGTCTAGAGTGGCGTGGTACGCGCTGAGACTCACCCGGTCGTCGCAACTGGGATGGTCTCGCTGGTCTTTCTCCCTCCCAGAGGTGTTCGTGACGGCCGTCGAAACCCGCCCCTCGGGGGTCATCGGGGCGAGCCCGAAGCACCGGCCGTTCGGGGCCCGTGTCAAGGCGTTCGTGGCGCTGACCAAGCCGCGCATCATCGAACTGCTGCTGATCACCACGGTTCCGGTGATGTTCCTGGCCGCGAAGGGCGTACCCGACCTGTGGCTCGTCGTGGCCACCATGCTCGGCGGCTACATGTCGGCCGGGGGCGCCAACGCGCTCAACATGTACATCGACCGCGACATCGACGCGCTCATGCACCGCACCGAGCAGCGCCCGCTGGTCACCGGGATGGTCTCGCCCACCGAATGCCTCGTCTTCGGTATCACCCTGTCGGTGGTCTCGACGGTGTGGTTCGGACTGCTGGTCAACTGGCTGTCCGCCGCTCTGTCCCTGACGGCCATCCTCTATTACGTCTTCGTCTACACGCTGGGCCTCAAACGTCGCACCGCGCAGAACATCGTGTGGGGCGGCATCGCGGGCTGCATGCAGGTGCTCATCGGCTGGTCGGCCGTGCGCGACGACCTGGCGTGGGCGCCCTTCGTGCTCTTCCTGGTCCTCTTCTTCTGGACCCCGCCGCACTACTGGCCGCTGTCGATGAAGGTCAAGGACGACTACGAGCGGGTCGGGGTGCCGATGCTGCCGGTCGTCGCGGGCAACAAGGTCGTCGCCCGGCAGATCGTGCTCTACAGCTGGGTGATGGTGCTGGTCTCGCTCACCCTGTGGTGGCCGCTGGGTGCCACCGGCTGGTTCTACCCGATGGTGGCGGTGCTCGCCGGGGCCTTCTGGCTCAAGGAGGCGCACGCGCTGCAGGCCCGCGCCAGGGCCGGGGTCGTCGGGGCCAAGCTGAAGGAGATGCGGCTGTTCCACTGGTCGATCACCTACGCGACGCTGCTGTTCGTCGCCGTCGCGATCGACCCGTTCCTGCGCTGAGGCCGCCCTTCCCGCGGTGACCGCGTACGGGGCCCGGCCGGGCGGGCCGCTCTTCCGCCCGCCGTTACTCGCGAGTAGCATCGGGGACATGGCAGAGACCCCTCAGTCCCCCACGAAGCCCGAGCAGTCCGCCGAGTCCGGGGCGTCCGGCGCGGACGCCCGGGCCGAGCGCCGCGTCGCCCGGCTCGCCAAGCGGATCGGCGCCTTCGCGGGCAGCCACGGCGGCAGCGCCGAGGGCCAGATCGCGTATGTCGGCGAGGTCGGCACCCGCATCGTCCTGGTCGGCTCCGACGGCACCTGGGGCGATCTGGTGGCCCCCTCGTACGAGATCGCCGAGCGCGCCGTCGAGGCCTCCGGCATCGCCCGCCACGACAGCTTCGACGGCGAGATGGCCGCCAAGGTGCGGACCGGCGCGTACGAGTGGAAGAGGATGGCCGGAATTCAGGTGGGAGGATCCCCCAACACCTGACAGGCGTATCTCCCGTTAGCACCATGGACCACACAACCGTGGACGGCTAGGCGAGGAGTGGCGTATGGGCGCGGGGGCGGCACAAGAGCGCGCGGCACGTGAGGAACTGCGGCGGCGGGCCCGCCAGGAGGCGGCCCGGCTGACCGCGGAGGGCGTGCACGCGGTCGCCCTCAGCTGGGTCGACACCTCGGGGGTGGCCCGGGTCAAGGCCGTGCCGACCGGCCGGCTGGCGCACGCCGCCCGGCACGGCGTCGGCGCCTCCCCGGTCTTCGACGTCTTCACCTCGGACGACGCCATCGCCGCCTCCCCGCTCAGCGGCGGGCCCGACGGCGACCTGCGGCTCGTCCCCGACCTCGACCGCCTCACGGTGCTGGCCGCGCAGCCCGGCTGGGCCTGGGCCCCGGCCGACCGCCAGGACCAGTCCGGCGCGCCGCACCCCGGCTGCGCGCGGCACTTCCTGCGCCGGATGACCGCCACCGCGCGCGACAGCGGTTTCGAGCCACGCATGGGCTACGAGACCGAATGGGTGGTCTGCCGCCCCGGCGACGACGAACCGCCCGTCGCCGCGGGCTCCGGACCCGCCTACGGCATGACCCGGCTGGTGGAGCTGTCCGACTACCTGCGCGACGTCGTCACCGCGCTGCGCGACCAGGAACTGGAGGTGCTCCAGATCCATCCGGAGTACTCCCCGGGCCAGTTCGAGGTCTCCACCGCCCCCGCCGACCCCCTGCGCGCCGCCGACGAACTCCTCGTCGTCCGCGAGACCATCCGCGCCGTCACCCTGCGGCACGGGCTGCGCGCCACCTTCGCGCCCACCGTGGTCGCCGGCGGCGTCGGCAACGGCTGCCACCTGCACCTGAGCCTGCGCCAGGACGAGCAGGACCTCTTCCGCGGCGGGCACGGACCGCAGGGGCTCACCGAGACCGCGGAAGGGTTCCTCGCCGGGATCCTCGACGAACTGCCCGCGCTGCTCGCCGTGGGCGCCCCCTCGCCCGCCAGCTACCTGCGCCTGGCGCCGTCGGTGTGGGCGGGCGCGTACCACTGCTGGGGCCTGGAGAACCGCGAGGCCGCGCTGCGGCTGATCCCCGGACCGCCCGACGAGTCCGGCAGCGCCAACGCCGAGGTCAAGTGCTTCGACGCGGCCGCCAACCCCTACCTGCTGGCCGGTGCCGTGCTCGCCGCCGGGCTCGCCGGCGCCGAGGCCAAGCGCACCCTGCCCGCGCCGGTCCAGGGCGACCCCGCCGTGGTCGCGCCGGACACCCCCCGGCTGCCCAGGTCGCTGACCCAGGCCGCCGACCGCTTCGCGGCCAGCGAGGTGCTGCGGGCGGCGCTCGGGGAGACCCTGCACGGCGCCGTGCTCGCGGTGCGCAGGGCCGAGGCGGAAAGCCTCGACGGGCGCGACCCCGAGGCCGTGGCCGCCGCCACCCGGTGGCGCTACTGATGGTGCTCCCGCCCGCGGCGCTGCCGCTGCCACCGCTGGTCGACCACCACTGCCACGGGGTCGTGACGGCGGAACTCGGCCTCGGCTCCTTCGAGCCGTACCTCACCGAGTCGCACGCGCCCGCCGCCGCGGGCACCACGTTCTTCGACACCCAGACCGGGTTCGCGGTGCGCCGCTGGTGCCCGCCGCTGCTCGGCCTGGAACCGCACTGCCCGCCCGCCCACTACCTCGCCAGACGCCGGGAGATCGGCGCCTACGAGAGCACCCGGCTGCTGCTGCGCGGCACCGGCATCGGCGCCTACCTGGTCGACACCGGCATCCCCGGCGACCTGACCGGGCCCGCCGAACTCGCCGCCTCCGCCGGGGCGAGCGCTCACGAGGTCGTACGGCTGGAGACGCTGGCCGAGCGGACCGCGGACGCCGCCCCCGCCCCGGAGCCCTTCGTCACCGCCCTCGCCGAGGCGGTGCACGACGCGGCGCGCACGGCGATCGGCTTCAAGTCGGTCGCCGCCTACCGCCACGGCCTCGCCCTGGAGCCGGAACCGCCAGGACCGGCCGCGGTGCGGCGCGCCGCCGCCGAGTGGCTCGGCGCCCGCGAGGCCGGCGGCCGGCTCCACGACCCGGTGCTGCTGCGCCACCTGCTGTGGACCGCGGTGGCCACCGGGCTGCCGCTGCAACTGCACACCGGTTTCGGCGATCCCGACCTCAGGCTGGACCACGCCGACCCCGCGCTGCTCACCGACTTCGTCAAGGCCACCGACGGCCTCGGCACGGACCTCGTGCTCCTGCACGGCTATCCGTACCACCGTCAGGCCGCCTACCTGGCCAACGTCTTCCCGCACGTCTACGCCGACGTCGGGCTCGCGATCGGCCACACCGGTGCCCGCGCCGCCGCCGTGCTCGCCGAGACGCTGGAGCTGGCGCCCTTCGGCAAGCTGATGTTCTCCACCGACGCCTACGGCTTGCCCGAGCTGTACGTGACCGGCGCCCGGCTGTTCACCGGCGCGCTGGAGCGGCTGCTGGGGGAGTGGGTCGAGGAGGGCGCCTGGTCCGCGCCGGACGCCCAGCGGGTGGCGGCCCTGCTGGTCTCCGGCAACGCGCGCCGGGTCTACGGGCTGTCAGACCCCGGCGGCGACCGCTGACTCCTGCGGCGGGACCGCGGCGGCGGTCGCCGTCTCGGGGCGCTCGCGCATCGCCAGGACGACGCGGACCATCGCGATCCACACCAGGCACGCGCCCAGCATGTGCGCCTCGACCACGCCGACCGGCAGGTGCGTGAAGTACTGGACATACCCCACGGCACCCTGGAGCATCAGCACCGCGAACAGCTCGACCACCCGGCGGCGCGTCAGCGCGGGTGCGTCGATCGCGCGCAGCACGAACCACAGTGCCACCGTCAGGCCCACCACGATGTAGACGAAGTCGACGTGCAGTTGCGTGATCTCACGCCAGTCGATCGGGATGCGGTGCACCTGCCGCGGGTCGCCCGCGTGCGGGCCCGCGCCGGTGGTCACCAGGCCGGCCAGCACCAGTGCGCAGGTCGCCGCGGCCAGCACCCACGTCAGCTGCCGCACCGGGCGCGGCACCAGGTCCCGGACGGGCGCGTCGCTCTCCCGGGCGCGCTGCCACATCAGCAGCGCGACCGTCAGCAGCGCGAACGCCAGCACGTCGTGCGAGCCGACGAGGTACGGGTTCAGGCCGGTCAGCACCACGATGCCGCCGAGTACCGCGTTGCCCATGACCAGCCAGAACTGCCCCCAGCCCAGCCGGGTCAGGGAACGCCGCCACGGGGCGCGGGAGCGCGCGGTCAGGATCGCGGCGCCGACCACCACGCACAGTACGTCGGTGATCATGCGGTTGGTGAACTCGATGACGCCGTGGATGCCCATCGCCTTGGTGGGCGTCAGGCTCTGCGCGGTGCAGGTCGGCCAGGTCGGACAGCCGAGGCCCGAGTCGGTGAGCCGGACCGCGCCCCCGCCCACCACGATGAGCACCGCCATGACGACGGTGGCCAGCGCGACCCGTTCCACCCACTTGGACGACGGTTGCCAGTGGTCGGCGAGCAGCGCGAGGGGATTGAGCGTTTTCGGCACCCGGTCATCGTAGGTCAGCGCTTGTGCACGGATTCACGAGGGGTCGCCGCCGAGGCGACTGCCTACTCCCAGCGGAACCAGCGCGCCGCCGCGCCCAGCCCCAGCACCGCCCAGACCGCCAGCACGCCCAGGTCGCCCCACGGCGTCCCGGCACCGTGCTGGAGCACCCCGCGCAGGCCGTCGGACAGGGCCGAGATGGGCAGCAGGTCCAGCACCTCGCGCGCGGCGTGCGGGAACTTGCTCAACGGCACGATCACCCCGCCGCCGACCAGCAGCAGCAGGAAGACCAGGTTGGCGGCGGCGAGCGTGGCCTCGGCCTTCAGTGTCCCCGCCATCAGCAGCCCCAGCCCGGAGAACGCGGCGGTGCCCGCGACCAGCAGCAGCACCACGGACGCCGGGTCGCCGTGCGGCGACCAGCCCAGGGCCAGCGCGATCACCGCGAGCAGCACGACCTGCAGGACCTCGGTCACCAGCACGGAGCAGGTCTTGGCGGTCATCAGCGCCCAGCGCGGCAGCGGGGAGGCGGCGAGCCGCTTGAGCACGCCGTAGCGGCGTTCGAAGCCGGTGGCGATGGCCTGCCCGGTGAACGCGGTCGACATCACCGCGAGCGCCAGCAGGCCCGGCGCGAGGAAGTCCACCCGCTTGCCGCCGCCCACGTCGACGATTCCGACGGCGCTGAAGAGCACCAGCAGCACGGTGGGGATGACGACGGTCAGCAGCAGCTGCTCGCCGTTGCGCAGCAGCATCCGCGTCTCCAGCGCGGCCTGCGCGCCGATCATGCGCGGCAGTGGCGCGGCGCCCGGCGCGGGCGTGAAGACGCCGGTGGTCGCTTCGGTCCCGGTCGCGCTCATCCGCGCAGCTCCTTGCCGGTCAGTTCCAGGAAGACGTCCTCCAGCGTGCGGCGTTCGACCGCGATGCGGTCGGGCATCACGCCGTGCTGGGCGCACCAGGAGGTGACGGTGGCCAGCATCTGCGGGTCCACCTTGCCCTCGATGCGGTAGCTGCCCGGGGTCGGTTCGAGCGCGGCGCTGTCCGCGGGCAGCGCGTTGAGCAGCGAGACCAGGTCGAGGCCCGGGCGGCCGGTGAAGCGCAGGGTGCCCTCGGCGCCGCCCCGGCACAGCTCGGTGGGCGCGCCGGAGGCGATCACGCGGCCGCGGTCGACGATCACCACGTGGTCGGCGAGGTGCTCGGCCTCGTCCATGAAGTGGGTGGTGAGCACGGCGGTGACGCCGTCGGCGCGCAGTTCGGAGACGAGGTCCCAGGTCGCGCGGCGGGCCTGCGGGTCCAGGCCGGCGGTCGGCTCGTCGAGGAAGACCAGTTCGGGCCTGCCGACGATGGCCATGGCGAGCGCGAGCCGCTGCTGCTGGCCGCCGGACAGCCGCCGGTACGGGGTGCGCCCGCAGGAGCCGAGGCCGAGGCGTTCGACGAGCATCGCGGGGTCGAGCGGGTCGCGGTGCAGCTTCGCGGTGTGCCGCAGCATCTCCTCCGCGCGGGCGCCCGGGTAGACGCCGCCGTTCTGGAGCATGACGCCGATGCGCGGGCGCAGCGCGCCGCCCTCGGTGAGCGGGTCCAGGCCGAGGACGCGCACCGTGCCGCCGTCCGGCCTGCGGTAGCCCTCGCAGGTCTCGACGACGGTGGTCTTGCCCGCTCCGTTGGGCCCCAGGACCGCGGTGACGCGGCCCCGGGCGACGCTGAGGTCGAGCCCGTCGACCGCCGTCTTCCCGCCGTACCGCTTGACCAGGCCGACGACCTCGACCGCGGGGGTGCTCTGCATGGGCCCGAGTCTAAGGAGCGCGTCCAGGGGCCCGGCAGGCGCCCCGGACTTCGGCCCGGTCCCGTGCCGCGCCGTACGCGCGTGCAGGGGGACGCCGTGTCCGGAGCGTCGATAAGGGTGACCTTACGTGACGGAAGCCACCGGAACGCGATCAAGGCGTCACTTGTCGCTTGCCGCGGAATTACGCAACAATGGTGTTGTGAAATACGCGGGCGAGGGATCGCGGGAGACGGCGGCTGAGGCGGCCGTCGCTTCGGGTCTGCCCGCGGAGACCCCCGGAGAGGGGCAGGCCGCCGAGGCGGAGGGGCACCGCGGCACCCGCAACCGGGTCGCCCGCTCCATCCTCGACCACGGCCCGTCCACCGCCGCCGACCTGGCGGAACGCCTGGAGCTGACCCCCGCAGCGGTGCGCAGGCACCTGGACGCGCTGGTCGCCGAGGGCATCGTGGAGCCGCGCGAGAAGCGGGTCTACGGATCCCGCTCCCGGGGCCGCCCCGCCAAGGCCTTCGCGCTCACCGACTGCGGCCGCGACGCCTTCTACCAGGCGTACGACCAGCTCGCCGAGGACGCGCTGCGCTGGATCGCGCAGGCCGCGGGCGGCGGCCGGATGGGTGACGCCGCGGTCGCCGCGTTCGCGCGGGCCCGGGTCGCCGCCCAGATGGAGAAGTACCGCCCGCGCATCGAGGCACTGCCGCCCGAGCAGCGCGCGAGGGCGCTCGCCGAGGCGTTGACCGAGGACGGGTACGCTGCTACCACGCGTGGCGCGCACGCCTCCTCCGCCGGGGAGCAGCTCTGCCAGCACCACTGCCCGGTGGCGCACACCGCCGAGCGGTTCCCGCAGCTGTGCGAGGCGGAGGCCGAGGTCTTCTCCCGCCTGCTCGGGACGCATGTACAGCGTCTGGCCACCATCGCCCACGGCGACGGCGTGTGCACGACGTTCGTACCGAGACCCACCAAGCAAGCCACCACAGAAACCGCCGCGAAGTCCGGGAGGAACCCCGCATGACTGCTCCCACGGAGACCACTCACCCGGAGCTCGAAGGCCTGGGCACCTACGAGTACGGCTGGGCCGACTCCGACGCGGCGGGCGCCTCCGCCAAGCGCGGCCTGTCGGAGGACGTCGTCCGCGACATCTCCGCCAAGAAGTCCGAGCCGGAGTGGATGCTGAACCTGCGCCTGAAGGGCCTGCGGCTCTTCGGCAAGAAGCCCATGCCGACCTGGGGCTCCGACCTGAGCGGCATCGACTTCGACAACATCAAGTACTTCGTGCGGTCCACCGAGAAGCAGGCGGAGTCCTGGGAGGACCTGCCGGAGGACATCAAGAACACCTACGACAAGCTGGGCATCCCGGAGGCGGAGAAGCAGCGCCTGGTCGCCGGTGTCGCCGCGCAGTATGAGTCGGAGGTCGTCTACCACCAGATCCGCGAGGACCTGGAGAAGCAGGGCGTCATCTTCCTGGACACCGACACGGCGCTCAAGGAGCACCCGGAGCTGTTCAAGGAGTACTTCGGCACCGTCATCCCGGCCGGCGACAACAAGTTCGCCTCGCTGAACACCGCGGTGTGGTCCGGCGGTTCGTTCATCTACGTGCCGAAGGGCGTGCACGTCGACATCCCGCTGCAGGCCTACTTCCGGATCAACACCGAGAACATGGGCCAGTTCGAGCGGACCCTGATCATCGTGGACGAGGACGCGTACGTCCACTACGTCGAGGGCTGCACGGCGCCGATCTACAAGTCCGACTCGCTGCACTCCGCGGTCGTCGAGATCATCGTCAAGAAGGGCGCCCGCTGCCGCTACACGACCATCCAGAACTGGTCGAACAACGTCTACAACCTGGTCACCAAGCGCGCCGTCGCCTACGAGGGCGCCACCATGGAGTGGGTCGACGGCAACATCGGCTCCAAGGTGACCATGAAGTACCCGGCCGTCTACCTGATGGGCGAGCACGCCAAGGGCGAGACGCTGTCCATCGCCTTCGCCGGCGAGGGCCAGCACCAGGACGCCGGCGCCAAGATGGTCCACATGGCGCCGAACACCTCCTCCAACATCGTCTCCAAGTCGGTGGCCCGGGGCGGCGGCCGCACCTCGTACCGCGGTCTGATCGAGATCGGCGAGGGCTCGCCCGGCTCCAAGTCCAACGTGCTGTGCGACGCGCTGCTGGTCGACACGATCTCCCGCTCCGACACCTACCCCTACGTGGATGTCCGCGAGGACGACGTGTCGATGGGCCACGAGGCGACCGTCTCCAAGGTCAGCGAGGACCAGCTCTTCTACCTGATGAGCCGCGGCATGACCGAGTTCGAGGCCATGGCGATGATCGTGCGCGGCTTCGTGGAGCCGATCGCCCGCGAGCTGCCGATGGAGTACGCGCTGGAGCTCAACCGGCTGATCGAGCTGCAGATGGAAGGCGCGGTCGGCTGACCCGCCGCCGCCCGCACCCTGGCGCGAGCGCGCACTCGCGACGACGACCTTCGACGAGCCCCTCAGAAAGAGAGCTGTACGACAGCCATGGCGACAAGCATTCCCGCCGGTAGCACCACCGACGGTGCCATCCAGGTAGGCCAGAGCGCGCAGCCCGCCGACGCGCGGGTGAGCGCGGCCGCGTCCTACGACGTGGCCGACTTCCCCGTGCCGCACGGGCGCGAGGAGGAGTGGCGGTTCACCCCGCTGGACCGGCTGCGCGGCCTGCACGACGGCACCGCCGAGGCCACCGGGGGCCTGCGGGTCGAGGTCGCGGCGCCCGAGGGCGTCACCGTCGAGACCGTGGATCGCGGCGACGCCCGCCTGGGCCGGGCCGGCAAGCCGGTCGACCGGGTCGCGGCGCAGGCGTACAGCGCCTTCGAGAAGGCCTCGGTCGTCACCGTTCCCAAGGACGCGGTGCTGAGCGAGCCGGTGCGCATCAGCGTGCACGGCGAGGGCGGCACGGTCTACGCCCACCAGCTGGTCGAGGTCGGCCAGTTCGCCGAGGCCGTCGTGGTCATCGACCACACCGGTGACGCGACGCTGGCGGCCAACGTGGAGTTCGTCGTCGGCGACGGCGCCAAGCTCACCGTGGTCTCCGTCCAGGACTGGGACGACACCGCGGTGCACGTCGCCCAGCACACCGCGCTGGTCGGCCGGGACGCCACCTTCAAGTCGGTGGTCGTCACCTTCGGCGGCGACCTGGTCCGGCTGCACCCGCGGGTCGTCTACGGCGGTACCGGCGGCGAGGCCGAACTGTACGGCCTGTACTTCACCGACAACGGCCAGCACCAGGAGCACCGGCTCTTCATCGACCACGACACCCCGCACTGCCGCAGCAACGTCGCCTACAAGGGCGCGTTGCAGGGCCAGGACGCGCACGCGGTGTGGATCGGCGACGTGCTGATCCGCGCGGTCGCCCAGGGCACCGACACCTACGAGCTCAACCGCAACCTGGTGCTCACCGACGGCGCCCGGGTCGACTCGGTGCCGAACCTGGAGATCGAGACCGGTGAGATCGTCGGCGCCGGACACGCCTCGGCGACCGGCCGGTTCGACGACGAGCAGCTGTTCTACCTGATGGCCCGCGGCATCCCGGCCGACGAGGCCCGCCGCCTGGTGGTGCGCGGCTTCTTCGCCGAACTCGTCCAGCAGATCGGCCTGGCCGACCTGGAGGAGCGTCTTCTCACCAAGATCGAGCAGGAGCTGGAGGCTTCCGTCGGATGAGCGCCCCCGGATTCGTCGCCGCCTGCACGCTGGGCGAGCTGGAGGACGACACCCCCAAGCGCGTGGAGATCGACGGCGTGCCCGTCTCGGTCGTGCGCACCGAGGGCGAGGTGTTCGCCATCAACGACACCTGCTCGCACGCCAACGTCTCGCTGTCCGAGGGCGAGGTGGAGGACTGCCAGATCGAGTGCTGGCTGCACGGCTCCAGCTTCGACCTGAGGACAGGAAAGCCGTCCGGGCTGCCCGCCACGCGGCCCGTCCCCGTATACCCCGTCAAGATCGAAGGAGAGGGCGCGGACGCGACTGTGCTCATCTCCGTGACCCAGGAGTCCTGAGGCACCCATGGCAACGCTTGAGATCCACGACCTGCACGTCTCCGTCGAGGCGGAGAACGGCCCCCGCGAGATCCTGCGCGGCGTCGACCTGACCGTGAAGCAGGGCGAGACCCACGCCATCATGGGCCCCAACGGCTCCGGCAAGTCCACCCTGGCCTACTCGCTGGCCGGCCACCCCAAGTACACCGTCACCGGCGGCACCGTCACCCTCGACGGTGAGGACGTGCTGGCCATGAGCGTGGACGAGCGCGCCCGCGCCGGCGTCTTCCTCGCCATGCAGTACCCGGTCGAGGTGCCCGGCGTCTCGGTCTCCAACTTCCTGCGCACCTCCGCCACCGCCGTGCGCGGCGAGGCACCCAAGCTGCGCACCTGGGTCAAGGAGGTCAAGGAGACGATGGAGGCGCTCCAGATGGACCCCTCCTTCGCCGAGCGCAACGTCAACGAGGGCTTCTCCGGCGGTGAGAAGAAGCGCCACGAGATCCTCCAGCTGGAGCTGCTCAAGCCGAAGATCGCGATCCTCGACGAGACCGACTCCGGTCTGGACGTCGACGCGCTGCGGATCGTCTCCGAGGGCGTCAACCGGGTTCGCGAGACCGGCACCGTCGGCACCCTGCTGATCACCCACTACACGCGCATCCTGCGCTACATCAAGCCCGACTACGTCCACGTCTTCGCCGCGGGCCGCATCGCCGAGTCCGGCGGCGCGGAGCTGGCGGACAAGCTGGAGAACGAGGGCTACGAGGCGTACACGAAGGGCGGCGCATCCGAGTGACTCTGACGCTGCCCGGTCTCCTCGACACCGAGGCGATCCGCAAGGACTTCCCCGTGCTGGACCGGCTGGTCCACGACGGGAAGAAGCTGGTGTACCTGGACAACGCGGCGACCTCGCAGAAGCCCCGCCAGGTGCTGGACGCCCTCACCGAGTACTACGAGAGCTACAACGCCAACGTCCACCGCGGCGTGCACGTACTCGCCGAGGAGGCCACGGCAGCGTACGAGGGCGCCCGGGACAAGGTCGCGGCGTTCGTCAACGCGCCCAGCCGCGACGAGGTGATCTTCACCAAGAACGCCTCGGAGTCCCTCAACCTCGTCGCCAACATGCTGGGCTGGGCCGACGAGCCCTACCGGGTGGACAGCGACACCGAGATCGTCATCACGGAGATGGAGCACCACTCCAACATCGTGCCGTGGCAGCTGCTGGCGCAGCGCACCGGCGCGAAGCTGAAGTGGTTCGGCCTGACCGACGACGGACGGCTCGACCTGTCCGCCATCGACCAGGTCATCACCGAGAAGACCAAGGTCGTCTCGTTCGTGCTGGTCTCCAACATCCTCGGCACCGTCAACCCGGTCGAGGCGATCGTGCGCCGGGCGCAGGAGGTCGGCGCGCTGGTCGTGGTCGACGCCTCGCAGGCCGCGCCGCACATGCCGCTGGACGTGCAGGCGCTCCAGGCCGACTTCGTGGCCTTCACCGGCCACAAGATGTGCGGCCCGACCGGCATCGGCGTGCTGTGGGGCCGCCAGGAGCTGCTGGAGGACCTGCCGCCGTTCCTGGGCGGCGGCGAAATGATCGAGACCGTCTCGATGCACTCGTCCACCTACGCCCCGGCTCCGCACAAGTTCGAGGCCGGCACCCCGCCGATCGCCCAGGCGATCGGGCTCGGCGTGGCCGTGGACTACCTGACGTCGATCGGCCTGGACCGGATCGCCGAGCACGAGCACGCGCTGACCCGGTACGCGGTCGAGCGGCTGCGCGAGGTGCCCGACCTGCGCATCATCGGCCCCACCACGGCCGA
This sequence comes from Streptomyces sp. ICBB 8177, assembly GCF_003144095.1. Classification (GTDB taxonomy): domain Bacteria; phylum Actinomycetota; class Actinomycetes; order Streptomycetales; family Streptomycetaceae; genus Streptantibioticus_D. Next base: position 1,575,813 of record NZ_NSKH01000018.1, read on the forward strand.
GGACCGCGGCGCGGCGATCTCGTTCACCCTCGGCGACATCCACCCGCACGACGTGGGCCAGGTGCTGGACGAGCAGGGCATCGCGGTGCGCGTCGGCCACCACTGCGCGCGGCCGGTCTGCCTGCGGTACGGAATTCCGGCGACCACGCGGGCGTCCTTCTATCTGTACTCCACGCCGGCCGAGGTGGACGCCTTGGTCGACGGACTGGAGCACGTCCGGAACTTCTTCGGATAGGGGCCGCACCTGTGAAGCTGGATTCGATGTACCAGGACGTCATCCTGGACCACTACAAGCACCCGCACGGCCGGGGCTTGCGGGACGGGGACGCCGAGGTGCACCACGTCAACCCGACGTGTGGCGACGAGATCACCCTTCGGGTGAGGATCTCCGGCGACGTCGTCGAGGACGTCTCGTACGAGGGCCAGGGCTGCTCCATCAGCCAGGCCAGCGCGTCGGTGCTCAACGATCTGCTGGTCGGCAAGGAACTCGCCGACGCCCGGCGGATCCAGGAGCAGTTCCTCGAACTGATGCAGTCCAAGGGCCAGATCGAGCCCGACGACGCGATGGAGGAGGTGCTGGAGGACGCGGTCGCGTTCGCCGGCGTCTCGAAGTACCCGGCGCGTGTGAAGTGCGCGCTGCTGAGCTGGATGGCGTGGAAGGACGCGACCGCGCAGGCGCTGTCCGCCAAGGAGGCACGGGAGTCGGCATGAGCGAGAACGTCACCACCACCACGCCCGCCTCCGAGGAGGAGATCCGCGAGGCGCTGTACGACGTGGTCGACCCCGAACTGGGCATCGACGTCGTCAACCTCGGGCTGATCTACGGCATCCACGTCGACGACTCCAACGTCGCGACCCTCGACATGACGCTGACCTCGGCTGCCTGCCCGCTGACCGACGTCATCGAGGACCAGGCGAAGTCGGCGACGGAGGGCATCGTCAACGACCTGAAGATCAACTGGGTCTGGATGCCGCCGTGGGGCCCCGACAAGATCACGGACGAGGGCCGGGAACAGCTACGCGCCCTGGGCTTCAACGTCTGACGGCGCGGTTGCCTCAGGGCCGGCCACGAACTCCTTCAGGGGCGCGGGGAACTGCGCGACCAACTTCCACCGGCCGGTGGTCCGGGAACGACCGCGGGACCCCCGACCGGTGGCCGACCGCGGCTCTCGCCGTGGCTGGTCGCGCACTTCCCCACGCCCCTTCGGGTTGGTCCCCGCTGAGCGGCTGAATTCCCGGGAACCGGGTCTCCACGAATGTGGGGGAGGTGTGTACGGCCGTACGCATCGCTATGTACGCTCGTACACATGCCATACGTGACGCTGGCGGGCGCGATCCTCTCCGAGGTGCTGGCGACCACGGCTCTGAAGTACACCGACGGGTTCTCGCGGTTGTGGCCGTCGACGGCGACCGTCGCCGGATACGTGCTGTCCTTCTACCTGTTGTCGGTCACCCTGCGCAGCATGGAGATCGGCACCGTCTACGCCATCTGGTCCGCGGTCGGCACCGCCGTGATCGCCGGGATCGGGATGGCCTTCCTCGGCGAGAGCGTCAGCGCCGCCAAACTCCTCGGCGTGGCCCTGGTGATCGCCGGGGTCGTCGTGCTCAACCTGGGCGGTGCGTCGCACGGATGACCCGCCGCCACGACCCGGACCGCGCGCAGCGGATCGTCGACGCCGCGCTGCGGGTCGTGGGGCGCGACGGCATCGCCGGGCTCAGCCACCGGGCCGTCGCCGCCGAGGCCGACGTGCCGCTGGGCTCCACCACGTACCACTTCGCCACGCTGGACGACCTGCTGGTGGCGGCGCTGCGGCAGTTGGACGAGCGGTTCATCGAGGATCTGCGGGCGCACCCGGGGCTGGCCGACCCGGACGCCGACCTCGCCACCGAAGTCGCCCGGCTGACGGGGGAGTTCCTGCGCGGCGAGCACTCCCGCGCGGTGCTGGAGTACGAGGTCTACCTGACCGCGCTGCGCCGCGAGGCGGTCCGCCCGGTGGCCGCCGAGTTCGTGGACGCCGCGGTGGAGGTGCTGGCCGTGCGGGTCGACCGGGAGACCGCCCGTGCCCTGGTCGCCCTGATCGACGGGCTGGCGCTCCAGACCCTGCTCACAGGCCGTCCGTACGACGAGGACGAGGCACGGGCGGTCTTCGCCCGGGTCATCGGGCCGCGCTGAGCGACTCGCCCCGACCTGCGGTGGAAGGCGGATTCCGGGATGCGGGCCGGTTGGGCATCGGGCACGGCCAGCGACTAGCGTTCGGTGCATGACTGACACGACCACCCTGCGCGCCCTCGGCGCCGCCGCCACCGGCCTCGCCACCGTCGCCGGCGACGGCACCGTCCTCGACACCTGGTTCCCGGCGCCCGAACTGGTCGAGCAGCCGGGCCCGGCCGGCACCGAGCGGCTCACCGCCGAGCGCGCCGCCGAACTGCTGGGCGAGGCCGCGCCCCAGGCCCTCGGTCCCGACCCGCGGCGCGGCGTCGAGGTCGTCGCGGTCCGCACGGTCATCGGGTCGCTGGACGACAAGCCGCTCGACACGCACGACATCTACCTGCGGCTGCACCTGCTCAGCCACCGCCTGGTGCGGCCCAACGGGCAGAACCTGGACGGCATCTTCGGCCTGCTGGCCAACGTGGCGTGGACCTCGCTCGGCCCGGTGCCGGTGGACGGCGTGGAGCGGGCGCGACTGGCCGCCCGCGCCGAGGGCCTGCACCTCGCCGTGTACGGGGTGGACAAGTTCCCGCGCATGACCGACTACGTGGTCCCGGCCGGCGTGCGCATCGCCGACGCCGACCGCGTCCGGCTCGGCGCCCACCTGGCCGCCGGGACGACCGTGATGCACGAGGGCTTCTGCAACTACAACGCGGGCACCCTGGGCACCTCGATGGTCGAGGGGCGCATCAGCCAGGGCGTCGTCGTCGGCGACGGGTCCGACATCGGCGGCGGCGCGTCGATCATGGGCACGCTCTCCGGCGGCGGCAAGGAGATCGTCTCCATCGGGCAGCGCTGCCTGCTCGGCGCCGAGGCGGGCATCGGCATCTCGCTGGGCGACGACTGCGTGGTCGAGGCCGGCCTCTACGTCACTGCGGGCACCCGGGTCACGCTGCCGGACGGCCAGGTCACCAAGGCCAAGGACCTGTCCGGCGCCGACAACCTCCTCTTCCGCCGCAACTCCGTCACCGGCACGGTCGAGGTCCTCCAGCGCACCGGCTCCTGGGGCGGCCTGAACGCGGTGCTGCACAGCCACAACTAGCCCGCCCGCCGCGTACGGTCCGGCGCGGGGACCGCGGGCCTCCGCCCCGCCTCCGTTGCGGACCGTACGCGGCCGGCCTCCGCTCAACTCGCCGCGGTCCCGCGCCCGTCGGCCTCCCGCGCCTGCCGTTCCGCCGCGATCAGCGCGAAGGACGTGCCGCCGTCCAGGCTCTCGCGCAGGATGTCCGCGTGGCCCGCGTGGCGCCCGGTCTCCTGGATCAGGTGCGCGAGTATCCAGCGGGCCGAGCGCTTGGCGCCCGGCGGGAACCACGGCAGGTCCGGCAGCGCCACGGCCACCTCCAGGTCGGGCAGCGCCCGCACCAGCTCCTCGGTCTCCTGACCGGCCGCGCGGTAGGCGGAGACCAGGTCGGCGAGCGTCTCGTCGCCGACCATCCGGAACGAGTCGTGCCAGTTGCTCTCGTCCCTCGCCACCAGGTCCTGCGGCCGCCCGCTCAGGATGCCGACGATCCATTGCCGTTCCACCTCGGTGCAGTGCTTGATCAGCCCGGCGACCGACAGCTCGCTCTTCGTGGGGCGCGCCGCCGCCTGCTCGTCGGTGAGCCCGAAGGCGGCCCTGATCACCGCGTCACGCTGCTCCGCCACGAACATCAGCAGCGTCTCCCGCTCGTCGTTGCCCTCGCCCACGAAGGTGACCATGGCTTCCTCGCTTCCCCGCGCGGGTGCCCCGCGCCGTGTCGTTCACATCCGTTCCGGCTTCCGTCCTTGCGGACAACGACAACGCTAGGGGCCCTTGAGGACGACTTCGGTCCTCAAGGGCCCCGGCTGTTCGCGCCGGAGGCCGCTACGGCCTGACGCGGACCACCTGCGGGTCGTGGTCACTGGTCTGGTCGGCGAACTCGGCGTTGATGTGCACCACGTCGTAGTCCGGGTTCCTCAGGGCGGGGCTGGTCAGGGTGTGGTCCAGCACCTCGGAGTTGCCCTCGTAGTCGTAGGTGTAGCGCTCCTTGACCGGCAGCGTGGTGATCAGGTCCTTCAGCACGCCGCCGGAGGTCAGTGCCTTCAGGGCCGGGGAGAACTGGAAGTCGTTGAGGTCGCCCAGCGCGACCACGTCGGCGTGCCTGTCCACCGCGAGCAGCGACTTGACGAACGCGTTCTCGTCCTGCGCCTGCTGGATGCGCTGCACCTCGCTGGAGCGGGTCGGCGGCTGGAAGCGGCTGTCGAGCCCCTGGTCGCCCAGCTTGGCCACGAAGTGGTTGGCGATCACGAAGACCGTCCTGCCGCGGAAGGTGAACTGCCCGACCAGCGGCTTGCGGCTGGCGTCCCAGGCGGAGTTCGACGGGTCGATGCGGCCCGGTGAGGCGGTCAGCCGCGCCTTGCCGTTCACCTTGGTGACGCCGACCGCGGAGGTCGAGGAGCCGCCGGGGATGTCGTCGAAGCTCACGCGGGCCGGGTTGAACAGGAAGACCTGGCGGATGTTGCCGCCGGGCTCGCCGCCGTCCTGGTCGTTGACCGGGTCGATGGAACGCCAGTCGTAGGACGGGCCGCCGGCCGCCTTGATCGCGGCGATGAACTTGCCGACCGTCTGGTCGCAGTCCACCACGCCGTCGTCGGTGGCGCCGTCGTTGTCCTGGATCTCCTCCAGGGCGACGATGTCGGGGGAGGACAGGTTGTGCACGATCCCGTGGGCCAGTGCGGTGAACTTGCTGTCGGGGTCGCTGGGCGCCAGGTTCTCCACGTTGTAGGTGGCGAGCGCGAGTTGGTCCGCCTTCTGCTTGCGGGTGACCTCGGGCTGGATGCCGCCGGACTTCAGCGCGCCGATCGCGTTAGCGACGACGGTGTAGCCGCCGTACTGGTTGTAGTCCAGCGGACCCGAGGTCGCCCCGGTCAGCTCGTCGCCGACGCTCGCCTGCGGGAAGGCGGCCTGCGAGGCCGGGATGAGCGACTGCACCTGGATGCGGCCGGAGTTGGGGTCGTTGTAGTTCTCGTAGATCGTGCCGCCGCGCCTCGTCGGGTTCTGGTCCGGCTTCGCGGTCACCCACAGCTCGCTGTAGGCGTCGGTCGGGCCGACCACGCGGGCGTTGTCGATCTCGACGTTCATGCCCTCCAGCGACTCGTACAGGTCGAGCGCGTACTTCTTCGGCTGGAGGGTGAGCGGCTCGATGTCGCCACCGGCCGCCTGCGGCGCGTACGCGCTGGGGATGTCGCGGGGGCGCAGCACGACGGGGGCGGGCACCGCGTTGCCGGAGGAGACCACGGTGACGGTCGGCTTGGTCAGCTCGGTGACCGACTGCACGCCGGTGCCCGCGCCGCCCGGGTAGTACTCGGAGACCGTGGCGTCCACCGTGACGCTGTCGCCCACCTTCACCTTCGGCGTGGAGGAGGTGAAGACGAAGATCCCCTCGCTGGTGGCAGGGTTGTCGTCCGGGTTCGGGTCCTGGAACCAGAAGCCCTTGGAGGAGCCGTAGGTCCGTACGCCGGTGACGATGCCCGGCACGCCGCTCACGGCCTGGCCGGCCAGCGGCGACACGCGGGTCGAGCCCTGGATGTCGTGGATGCGGATCTGCGCGGCCGACGCCTGCTGCGGCGCGACGAGCAGGCCCGCGGCCAGCGCGGCGGCGCCGAGGGTTCCGACGGTGGCCGGTCTGCGCACGAAACGCTTGCGGCGAGGGGTCACTTGGGGTCCTCCGAGGACGGTGAGGGTCGTTCTTCCTGTGGGTGACGCGGCTTGCGGGTGACGCGGTTTGCGGTGACGCGGGCTTGCGTGGCGTGGGCCTGCGGGTGGCGTGGCCGGCCCGTGCCGGTCAGGCGTGGGCGGCGCGCCGGGCGCCGCTCGGTGGTGCGTGGTCGTACGCGGTGGTGCTTGTGCTGCCCGGGAACCGGACGTGCGGGAGCCTGGGCCACTGTCGCGGGCGGCCGGTCGCCGGACCGGAAAAGTTGTCGCGGACACGATCTCTACGCGCGTAAATCTGCTGCCGCGGCGCGGGAGTTGTCAAGGGAACAGCCCGTAACTCCGGTTGACGCGAAGGTGAACCGGGCGGGTCCGCCCGTTATGCGTCTACGCTGGGTGGGCGTGCCCTCGCGCGCCGGACGCGACTCGTACGAGGAGAACAACCCATGGCCGCTGACAGCCGCGACATGCCCCCGGTTCGGCTGCTGCCGGACGCCGAACTCGCGCGGCTCGCGCTCGCCGCGCCGCTGCTCGACCACGCCGCGCGGCTGGCCCGCTGGACCGCGCCGAAGGTGGGGGTCAACGCCACCGCCGAGCTGGTCGAGGACGAACTCGCCCGTGCGACGGCCGCGTTGGGCTTCGGCGACGACCCGGAAGGCGCCGCGCGCACCGCCGAGGCATGGGCGTTCGCGGTGGACACCGGACTGGTCGAGGTCGAACTCGACGAGGACACGACGCGCGCGGAGGACCTGGACGCGCCCGCGGGCACCGCGTCACCCGGCAAGGCACTGGGCCTGCTGGACGGCGGCGACCCCCGCGAGGTCATCGAGGTCTGGCGCACCGGACTGGAGTCGGTGCTCACCGAAACCGCCTCCGCGGGCCTCGCCGATCTCTTCGGTGATGCGGATGACCAGGACGCCACCGGTGCCGCGATCGACGGCGCGGACGAGGACGGGTGGGACGGGGACGGCCCGGCGTGGGACCCGCGCGAGGAGGCCGCGTTCCTGGAGGGAGCGCTCGGCAACCTCTATCTGCTGACGGCGCTGGAGGAGGCAGGCCCGGCGCAGGGCGCGTCGGCCGAGGACGGCGGGGAGGGGGTCAAGCCCGTGCCGCTGCCGGTGCTGGCCGCCTCGATGGTCGTCCCCGACGACATGGACGTGCCGACCGACGCCGTGCTGGAGGAGGTGTCGGAGGCGATGATGCGGCTGGACGACCACTTCCGGCTGCTCGCGCCGACCGGCCTGGTCGACTACCAGCCGGTCGACGACGCGTTGATCGCCGAGGAGGCCGCCGCCGAGGTGCCGGGCGAGTCGCCGGAGGCCCCCGCAGACCTCGCCACCGAACTGGCCGCCGACGAGGTCTCGCGGTACGGCATGGTGCGGCTGACCCCGCTGGGCGTGCTCGGGGTGCGCGAGCGGCTGCTGGAGCACGGGGTCCCCGCGCCCGTCGTCGGCGACCTGGCCGGCGCGAGCGCCGACCGGCTGCTGGACGCCCTGGTCTCCTACCCGCAGGCGGCTGCGTACGAGGAGGGCGGCCGGTGGCTGGAGCGCCGGTCCCCGGTGGACGCCGCCCGCGAGCTGCTGGCCGCCGCGCGTGGTGACGGCCCGGACGCCCCGGCGCGCCGTCTCACCTGCCAGCAGACGCTGGGCAGGCTGGGCCCCGAGGCGGAACCGGCGCTGCGTGAGGTGCTGGACGACCGCGAGCTGGGTGGGCTGGCCCGGGTCTGGCTCGTCGAGCGCGGGGCGACCGACGTGCCCGCGCCGGACGAGGCGATGGTCTTCTGGCTGACCGTCGACACCCTCGCCGCGCAGCTCGCCATGGACGACGACCCGGAACTGCTGGGGGAGTTGGTCCGCGACCTGGTCGCCCGGCACGACGGCTTCTTCGACGCGGTCTGGCGGGTCGACCACCCGGCCACCGCCGAGGTGCTGGACGCGATGGGCCGGCTGCACCCGGACAAGCGGACCGCGAAGGAGGCCCGCAAGGCGGCCTTCAAGGCGCGGTCGAAGGCACCGCGCGGCTGAGCCCGGAGGGCGACCCGGGCCGGGAGCGCGTCTCCCGGCCCGCGTCGCCACCTCGCGCCGTCAGAGCGTGGCCGCTCCGTGGTCCACCATGCCGCGTACCGTGCGGGCCTTCACGTACTGGCCTATCGCGGTCATCTCCCACTCCCCGGTGGGCTGCCGGACCAGCTTGCACATCACGACACCGGTCTGCGCCTCGGAGTTGGTCAGGTCGAACCGCACCAGCTCCTCGCCGCTCGCGTCGTCGAGCAACCGGCAGTACGCCTTGGCGACCTGCGTGAACTTCTGCCCGGAGAAGGAGTTGACGGTGAAGACCAGGGAGGTGACGTCGGCGGGCACCCGGCCGAGGTCGACCGTGATCGACTCGTCGTCCCCCGAACCGCGCCCGGTGAGGTTGTCGCCCGCGTGCCGGACCGCGTCGCCCAGGATCCTCAGCCGCCCGAAGTAGCAGGAGTCGCGGTGGTCGCGGCGCGGGCCGTACGCAATGACCGACGCGTCCAGGTCGATGCTCCGCCCGCGCCGGGCGGGCTCCCAGCCCAGACCCATCCGCACCGTGGACAGCAGCGGGCGCCCGCCCTTGACCAGCGAGACGCTCTGGTTCTTCGACAGGCTGACGCGGCCCTTGTCCAGGTTGATCCGTCCGGCGGCCGGAGACGCGGCCGTCGGAGGCGGGAAGGACGCGGCGGGCGGCCCGGCGGGTGCGGGGGCCGGGGCACCGCCGGCCCACGGCGGCGGGAAACCGGCCGGAACGGCTCCGGCGGGCGGCGGCGGAGGCGGGGACGGCGGAGCCGAGGGCGTGAAGGGCGCGGGCGCAGGCGGCGGCGCGGTGGAGGTGAACGGCGCGGGCGGCGCGGCGGGGAACGCGGGTGCGGCGGGCGCCGGGAAGGGCGGGGGAGGCGGCGCGGCCGCCGCGGGCTCGGTCACCGCGGACCCGGCCCCCGAAGACCCGGCCGCCGCCGCGGGCGTACCCACCGCGGGCGTGCTCGCCGGCGCCGTCGGCGCCGCGGGCGTTCCGGCCTGCGTCGTCGGCTCCTCCACCGTGACGCCGAAGTCCGTGGCGATGCCCGCGAGCCCGTTCGCGTAGCCCTGCCCGACCGCGCGCGCCTTCCAGGCACCGCCGCGCCGGTAGATCTCGACGACCACCAGCGCGGTCTCGCTGCCCAGCGCGGGCGGGGTGAACGTCGCCAGCACGGCGCCGCCGTCGGCGTCCCGTATCGTCGCGGTCGGCTCCGCGCCCGCGAAGCCGCGTCCCGCCTCGTCGGGGCTGGCGGTCACCACGACCTTCTCGACGCCGTCCGGCACGGCGCCGGTGTCCACCTCGATCGCGCCCGCGCGGTGCGTGACGCCGGGGGCGGACGGCTGGTTGTAGAAGACGAAGTCGTCGTCCGAGCGGACCTTGCCGTCCGCGGTCAGCAGCAGACCGGAGACGTCCAGCGCGACGGGCGCGGTCACCTCGACGGTCACGCGGGCCGCGGGGAGGGGGATGTTGGAGCCGGGCGTCATAGCGGTCATGCCCTGGGAACGCCCGGCCGTCGCGCGCGGTTCCAGCCGTCAGCGCGCGATTGGCTCGATCACCCGTTCGTCACCGCGGCCAGATCGGCGGGTTGACGCAGAACGGGCCGCCCAGGTGGGTGTGTTCGGGGTCGTCCCGCGACAACTCGCCCTGCTCCGCGACGAGCCGGGCAGCGTACGGCTCGGAGTCGTCGCGCGGCGCGTAGCCGAGCGCCCGCGCGGAGGACAGGTCCCACCACGCCCGGGTGTTGGCGGAGCTGCCGTACACCACGGTGTGGCCGACGTCCGGAGCGGTGAGCGCCGCGTCGAACAGGCGCGCCGCGTCGCCGGGGCTCAGCCAGAGCGACAGCATCCGCACGGTGGTCGGCTCGGGGTAGCAGGAGCCGACGCGCACCGAGACGGTCTCGACGCCGTGCTTGTGCCAGTAGAGGTCCGCCAGGTCCTCGCCGAAGCACTTCGACAGGCCGTAGAAGGTGTCGGGGCGGTGCGGGGTGTCCGCCGGGACCAGCGGCTCGCCCGCCTCCGGGCGCCGGGTGAAGCCCACGGCGTGGTTGCTGGAGGCGAACACGATCCGGCGCACGCCCTCCTCACGGGCGGCCTCGTACAGGTGGTAGGTGCCCTCGACGTTGGCGCGCAGGATCTTCTCGAACGTCGACTCCAGCGAGATCCCGGCCAGATGGAGGACACCGTCCACCCCGCGCACGGCCTCGCGCAGCGCCGCGCCGCACTCCGGGTCGCCCAGGTCGAGGGTGACGGCGTCCGGCTCGCCGGGCACCGGCACCACGTCGAGCAGCCGCAGGTCCCAGCCGTAGCGGGGCAGCAGCTCCCGCATCATGCCGCCCACCGAGCCCGCGGCGCCGGTGAGCAGGAGCGTGCGGCGGGCGGCGGTCATGGGCTCTCCTCCGGTCGGTCGTGCGAGTCAGCGACACGGACATGGTTCACACATACGGACGCCCAGCGTAGGAAGCGCTCACATCGCGGTCAAGGTTCACCCCTTGACCGGCGTCGTGATGGCGGCCTAGCGTTGACCGTGTTCATGAATATGGACAAGAGTCATGAACTCGAACGACGACCTCGCACGATGAACGAAGGGTTCCCGCATGACCGCACTCCCGCTGGCCCGGCGTCTGCGCGGCCCGCTGTTCTTCCCCGTCACCGCCTTCGCCCCCGACGGCACCCTGGCCCTCGACGCCTTCCGCGCGCACGTGCGCGCCGGGATCGAGGCGGGCGCGGGCGCGGTCTTCGCCTGCTGCGGCACCGGGGAGTTCCACGCCCTGGCGCCCGAGGAGTTCCACGCCTGCGTCGCGGCGGCGGTCGAGGAGGCCGCCGGACGCGTGCCGGTCGTCGCGGGCACCGGCTACGGAACCGCGCTCGCCCTGCACTACGCCGGACTCGCCGAACGCGCCGGTGCCGACGGCCTGCTGGCCCTGCCGCCGTACCTGGTCACCGCCGACCAGCCCGGCCTGCTGCGCCACTACACGGCACTCGCCGAGGGCACCGCGCTCGACGTGATCGTCTACCAGCGGGCCAACGCCGTCCTCACCCCTGACAGCGTCGTACGGCTGACCGGGGTGCCGGGCGTCATCGGGCTCAAGGACGGGGTCGGCGACCTCGACCTGATGCAGCGCGTCGTCTCCGCGGTCCGCTCCGCGCGGCCGGAGCGTGAACCGCTGTACTTCAACGGGCTGCCCACCGCCGAACTGACCGGCCTCGCCTACCGGGGCATCGGGGTCAGGCTCTACTCCTCGGCCGTCTTCTGCTTCGCCCCCGAGATCGCGCTCGCCTTCCACCGCGCGCTGCTCGGCGAGGCCGGCGACGGCGCCGGTGCCGACGACGCGGCCGTGAACCGGCTGCTCGACGTCTTCTACCGGCCGCTCGCCGAACTGCGCGACCAGGGCGCGGGATACGCGGTCTCCCTCGTGAAGGCGGGCGTACGGCTGCGGGGCGCCGAGGTCGGCGAGGTCCGGTCCCCGCTGAGCGAGCCCGCCCCGCAGCACGTGGCCCGCCTCGCCGAACTCATCGACCGGGGGCTGGAGCTGGCGGACGAGCTGAAGGGCTTCTAGCGCCCCCGCCCCCGCCTCCGCCCCGAACCGCTCCGCCCCCCACGCCACGCCGCTTCCCCGGGAGCCCCGTTGAACGTCTCCGCCTTCCTCTACCCCTGGGACGTCGTCGGGGACCCGGACGCCCCGCGCCGGCTCGCCGACCTCGGGATCGGCCGGGTGACGCTGGCCTCCGCGTACCACGCGACCCGTGCGCTCACCCCGAGGCACCCGCGCCGGAGGCTGGTCACCGCCGCGCACTCCGCCGTGCTGTACCCGCCCTCGCCGGAGCACTGGCGGGACGCGCCGCTGCGACCGCGTACGCAGCACTGGCTGGAGTGCGCCGATCCGTGGGGCGAGGCGGCGGCGGCGCTGGCGGACGCCGGGATCGAGGTGGGCACGTGGGCGGTGCTGACGCACAACTCCCTCCTGGGCGGCGAGCACCCGCGGTCCGCGGTGCGCAACGCCTACGGTGACCCCTATCCCTGGGCGTTGTGTGCCGCCCGGCCCGAGGTGCTGCGGTACGCGGTCGCCCTCGCGGCGGAGGCGGGGGCGCGGCCCGGGGCGCGGGGGGCCGAGCTGGAGGCGTGCGGCTGGTTCGGCGTGGAGCACGCGAACGCGCACGACAAGACCGCGGGCGTGCCGCTCGGTGGTGCCGCGCGCTACCTGATGTCGCTGTGCTTCTGCGGCACTTGCCGCCACGGTTACGCGCGGCTGGGCGCCGACCCCGACGAACTGCGGTGCGCGGTGCGCGCGGCGCTCGCCCCGGTGTGGTCGGGGGAGCGGGGGCCGGGCCCCGGCCCGGACGACCGCGAGGGGGAGTGGGCCGAGGTCGTCGCGCAGCTCGGCGACGCGTTCGCCGGGCTGACGCTGGCCTGGCGCACCCGCGCGGCCCGCGCGTTCCAGCGGGCGGCGGTGGCGGCGGTGCGCGAGCGCGCGGGCCGACCGGACTTCCCCGTCCTGCTGCACGCCGACCCCGCGCCGCACCGCAGCGGTTCCAACGCCGGGGTGGACGCGGCCGACGTCCTCGGGCACGCGGACGGCGTGGTGCTGCCCTGCACCGGCGCCGATTCGGCCCGCGAGGACGTGCTGCGGCCGTTCCGCACCGCCGCCGAAGCGCGCGGAAGCCGTGACGGCGCACGGCCCGTGATCGCCGCCAACCTCACCATCGTCTCCGGCATGGGCGGCAGCCCCGCCACGCTGGCCGACGACGCCGCCCACGCCGCCGCCCTCGGCGCCAACCAACTGCGGCTCTACCACGCGGGAGTGGCCGCCGACGCGGATCTCGCACTGGCCGGGCGGGCGCTGGCCCGCCTGCGAACGTGATCGCGCCGGGCACGGCCCGGGGGGAGACTGGAGGCGGACCCGAAGGCATTCATGACTGAAGGGCACTCATGGAATACGCAAAGCTCGGCACGACCGGCCTCGACGTGTCGCGGATCTGCCTCGGCTGCATGAGCTACGGCGACCCCAAGCGCGGCAACCACCCCTGGTCGCTGGACGAGGAGGCCAGCCGGCCGTTCATCCGCCGGGCGATCGAGGCGGGTATCAACTTCTTCGACACCGCCAACGTCTACTCCGACGGCTCCAGCGAGGAGATCGTCGGCCGCGCGCTCGCCGAGTACGCGAACCGCGACGAGATCGTGCTCGCCACGAAGGTGCACGGCCGGATGAGGTCGGGACCCAACGGCGGGGGCCTGTCGCGCAAGGCGATCCTCAGCGAGATCGACCACAGCCTGCGCCGCCTGGGCACCGACTACGTCGACCTGTACCAGATCCACCGCTGGGACCCGGCGACGCCGATCGAGGAGACCCTGGAGGCGCTCGACGACGTCGTGCGGGCGGGCAAGGCCCGTTACATCGGGGCGAGTTCGATGTACGCGTGGCAGTTCGCCAAGGCGCTGCACACCTCGGAACGGCACGGCTGGGCGCGGTTCGTCACCATGCAGGACCACTACAACCTGCTGTACCGCGAGGAGGAGCGGGAGATGCTGCCGCTCTGCCGGGACGAGGGCGTCGGCGTCATCCCGTGGAGCCCGCTGGCCTGCGGCCGGCTCACCCGGGAGTGGGACGCGAGCAGCGCGCGCAGCGAGACCGACGAGTTCGGCAAGAAGCTCTACCGGGAGTCCGACCGGGCCATCGTGGACGCGGTCACCGAGGTCGCGGCGGAGCGCGGAGTGCCCCGGGCCCGGGTGGCGCTCGCGTGGCTGCTGCGTCAGCCGGGGATCACGGCGCCCATCGTCGGCGCGACCAGGCCCGAGCACCTGGACGACGCGGTGGCGTCGGTCGACCTGTCCCTGACCGACGAGGAGTGCGCCCGCCTGGAGGCGCACTACACGGCCCGCGACATCGCGGGACACGCGTAACCCGTCGCCCTGCGCCGGGTCTCCTGGGGGCCGCCGTCGCGCGGCGGCCCCCAGGCCCCGGGTGGTCAGGCGCGCGGGGACGGCAGGGTCAGGCCGGTGACCGTGTGGGCCTGGACGACCGTGCCGGTGACCCGGGCGCTGCCACTGATCTCGTTGTGAACGCCGCCGACGCGGGGGCCGAACTCCTCGACCAGGGCGCGCAGTTCGGCCACCGCGTCCGGATCCCTGCGTACCAGGCGGCGCAGGTCGGCCTCCCACTCGCCGCGGATCGCGGCCACCGCGTCGGCGTCCCCGGCGTCGCTCGCGAGTGTCAACTCGGTCCGCGACCGCTCCAGTTCACCGGCGGCGTCCTCGGCGCGGGCCGCGTCGCCCCGGCCGAACAGCGCCGCGATCCGCCTTCTGGCCTGCGCCCAGCCGTCGCTGACCATCAGGCCGACCGGCGTGGTCGCCCCGGACGTCGCCAGCGCCGCCAACTGCGGTTCCATTCCGGCCACTTCCCGCCCCTTCCCCCGCTCGGCGTCCCGCGGGGACACCGCTTCGCCACCCTTCGTCCACCGGCCCTAGTCCTCGGCCCTGACACCGCGGGCCGCGATGGTGACCAGGGGAAGGACGAACTCGCCCTCCGCCGTCTCCGGGCGGGCGGCCAGGTAGGCGCGGACCTTCTCCAGGGTCGCCGCCCGCTCGGCGTCGTCCATCACCAGCAGGTGGGAGTGGGTCGCGACGGTCGCGGTCAGCGTCTCGGCGGTACGCGGCTGGCCGTGGATGAACCTGCGCTCCTCGGTCGCGCCGAACGCCTCGTGCCCCATCAGCGGCTTCGACCGGTCCCCGGAACGGGACAGCGTGGGCATGCTGACCAGCAGGTCCCGCAGCCCCGCCACCCACTCCACCCGGTCGTCGTCCGCGTTCCACAGCGCGCCCAGCACGCCGCCGGGCCGCAGCACCCGGGCGATCTCCGGCAGCGCGCGCTCCGGATCGAACCAGTGGAACGCCTGGCCCACCAGCACCGCGTCGAACGAGGCGTCCTCGGCCGGTATCGACTCGGCGGTGCCGCGGTGTGCGGGAACGCCGGGCAGCTCGCGCCGCAGCTGGTCGAGCATGCCCGCGTCCGGCTCCACCGCGACCACGTCGAGGCCCATGTCCAGCAGTACGGCGGTCAGCTTGCCGGTGCCCGCCGCGAGGTCCAGCACCTTCGGTGCGGATCGGCCGGCGACCGGCTCCAGCAGCCAGTTCACCGCCTCGCGCGGGTAGTCCGGCCGGTGCTCGGCGTACGCGCCCGCCTTCGCGCCGAACGACGAGGCGCGGCGGGCGTACAGCGCGGCGTCGGGCCCGGGAGCGGAGGGGTTCTGGGTCTCGTTGGTCATACCAAGGACCTTAGACCGGCCGCCGCCCGCGCTCCCGCCGCCGCCCGCGTTCGGCGGCTGCCCGCCTTCCGTGGCGGACGCGGTGCCCGCGCTCCCTGGCGGACGCGGTGCCCGCGCTCCCTGGCGGGCGCGGCGGTCACAGACGGCGGGTGGCCAGCGTCAGCCGGTCCCGGGCGTCCAGCAGCGCGTCCGTGATCATCTGCTCGTGCCCCGGGGTCAGCCGGGCCACCGGGACCGAGCAGCTGATCGCGTCACGCGCCGGGGTGCGGTACGGGATCGCCACGCCGAAGCAGCGCAGGCCCAGAGTGTTCTCCTCGCGGTCGACCGCGTAGCCGCGCTCGCGGATCGCGCGCAGTTCCTCGATGAGCCGCTCGCGGTCGGTGATCGTGTGCTCGGTCACCGCGTCCAGCGTCGCGGGCAGCAGCCGCCGCACCTGGTCGTCCTCGTGGGTGGCCAGCAGCGCCTTGCCCAGCGAGGTGGCGTGCGCCGGCAGCCTGCGGCCGACGCGGGTGAACGGGCGCAGGTAGTGCTGGGACTGCCGGGTCGCCAGGTAGACCACGTCGGTGCCGTCGAGCCGGGCGAGGTGGATGGTCTCGGTGGTGTCCTCGGCCAGCCGGTCCAGGGTGGGCCGGGCGGCGGCCACCACCTCGTCGCCGTCGATGTAGGAGGTGCCGACCAGCAGGGCGCGCACCCCGATCCCGTAACGGGTGCCGGTGGCGTCGGTCTCGATCCAGCCCAGGTCCACGAGCGTGCGCAGCAGCATGTAGAGGCTGGACTTGGGGTAGCCCACGGACTCCTGCACGGCGGCGAGCGTGTGCATGCCGGGCCGGCCCGCGAAGAACTCCAGCAACTCCACCGTACGGACGGCGGACTTGACCTGCGAGCCACCGTTCGCGGTGCCGCTGTGGGCGCCGCCGCGCGTGCCGGTCATCCCTCGACCCCTCTTGTCCGTACGGTGCGCCGGACGTAGGCTCGCCGACGACACGGATTCACATTCACGGATGTCGTTCAGTATACCGAACGCGTGGGAGGTCTCGCGGTGACAGCGGCAGCGGAACCAGTCTGGAGCGTCGACCCCAGGACCGGGAAGCGCCGCGAGCAGGTGGCCACCGAGTCCGCGCCCGGCGACATCGACGCGGCCGTGACCGCCGCCGCCGACGCGGCGGGCGCCCTGGCCGAGCTCGCCGCGCGTGCCGCGTTCCTGCGCACCGCCGCAGAACTGCTGGAGGGCGACGCCGAGCGGGTCATCGCCACCGCCGACGCGGAGACGGCCCTCGGCACGCCCCGGCTCACCGGTGAACTCGCGCGCACCGCTCACCAGTTGAGGTCCTTCGCTGACGTGGTGGACGAAGGCGCCTTCCTGGACGTCGTCATCGACCACGCCGACCCGGCGGCGAGCCCCGCGCCCCGCCCCGACCTGCGCAGGACCAAGGTCCCGCTGGGCGTCGCCGCCGTCTACGCCGCCTCCAACTTCCCCCTCGCCTTCTCGGTGCCCGGCGGCGACACGGCGAGCGCGCTGGCCGCGGGCTGCCCGGTGGTGGTGAAGGCCCATCCGGGCCACCCGGCGACCAGCGAGCTGGCCGGTGCGCTGCTGCGCCGGGCGGCGGCCCGCGCCGGCCTGCCGCAGGACGTGGTCCGCGTGGTGCACGGCTTCGACGCGGGCGTCGCGCTGATCCGGCATCCGCTGGTCGCCGCCGCCGGGTTCACCGGTTCGGTGCGCGGCGGGCGGGCGCTGTACGACGCGGCGGCGGCCCGGCCGCGGCCGATCCCGTTCCACGGCGAACTCGGCAGCCTCAACCCGGTGCTGGTCACCGAGGCCGCGGCGGCCGAACGCGGCCCGGACATCGCCGCCGGGCTCGCCGCCTCCTTCACGCTGGGCGCCGGGCAGTTCTGCACCAAGCCCGGGCTCGTCCTGGTCCCCGAGGGCGCCGACGGCGACCGCCTGCTGAGCACGCTCACCGAAGCGGCCCGCGCGGTCGGGCCCGGCGTGCTGCTCGACAGCCGCATCCGCGAGGCCTTCCTCGCCGGGGTACGCGAACGGCTGACGCTGCCCGGCGTCACCGCCCCCGTGGAGCCGGGCGAGGGCGACGGACTGGACGTCCGCGCCGGTTTCCTCAGCGTCCCCGCGAACCTGCTCACCGCGGACACCCACACGGCGCTGACGCACGAGTGCTTCGGGCCCGTCA
The DNA here is from genome assembly GCF_003144095.1 of Streptomyces sp. ICBB 8177. GTDB lineage: Bacteria > Actinomycetota > Actinomycetes > Streptomycetales > Streptomycetaceae > Streptantibioticus_D. The sequence continues at coordinate 1,593,177 of NZ_NSKH01000018.1, forward strand.
CCGTGATCGCCCGCTACGGGTCACCCGATGAGGTGGAAGCCGTGCTCGCCGGGTTGCCGGGCAACCTGACCGCGACGCTCCACCTGTCCACCGCCGAACGCGACGGCGCGCACGGCGCCGCCGCGCTCCTGGCGCGGTTGTCGGCGCTGGCAGGACGCGTGCTGGTGGGCGGCTGGCCGACCGGCGTCGCGGTCACGCCCGCCCAGCACCACGGCGGGCCCTACCCGGCCACCACCTCGCCGTACACCTCGGTCGGCACCGCCGCGATCGAGCGCTGGCTGCGGCCGGTCGCCTACCAGGACACGCCCGCGGCCCTGCTCCCGCCCGAGCTGCGCGACGACAATCCGCTGGGCGTCGCGCGCCGCGTCGACGGCCGCCGGGAGACCGGGAGCGGGGCACCGGCGCGGCTAGGCTGACGCCGCCGTACGGGCCCGCCCGCGCGGCACGCCCGTACCGCTCGCTTTCCGCACCGAAGGACCGTCCGCCGTGTCTCAGCGCACCCCCGCCACCCCCACGACACCGCGCAGGCGCCGGACCGCGGGCCTGCTCGCCGCCGTGTCCGCGCTCGCCGCACTCGGGCTGACCGGCTGCGGCGCGCACGACGGCACGCCCGCCGCCCGGATCAGCGCGAGCAGCGTCGCCGACACCGCCTCGGGCCCCGCGTCCGCGCCCACCGCCGTGCCCTCCGTGCCGCGCCGGACCGCCGAGGGGCGCACCACGCCGCCGCCGTGGCCGGTGCCCGCCGATCCGGCGGCTCGGGTGGCCGCGGCCGGGCTGCCGATGATGGGCGCCGAGGGCCAGGTGATGCACATCCACGCCCACCTCGACGTGCTGGTGGACGGCAAGCCCGTCGTGGTGCCCGCACTCATCGGCATCGACGAGCAGGCGCAGCGCATCAGCCCACTGCACACCCACGACACCTCCGGGGTGATCCACATCGAGTCCCCGGTCAAGGCGGTCTTCACTCTGGGCCAGTTCATGACCGAGTGGGACGTCGCGCTGGACGCCGGGCGGCTCGGCGGCCTGACGGCCGGTCACGGCGACACCCTGCGCGCGTACGTGGACGGACACGCGGTCAAGGGCGACCCCGCCGCGCTCACCCTCCACGCGCACGACGAGATCGCCCTTGTCTACGGACCGGCCGGCGCGCCGGTCGAGGTCCCCGGCTCCTACAAGTGGCCGCAGGGACTGTGACGTCCCCGACCGGCACAGGAGCGGGGTGACCCTCAGCTCACCGGTGTGAAGTCCCGGGCCCCGATGAACTCGGGGCGCCGGGCCGGGGCCGCGAACGGCTCCACCGCGGTGTTCTCCACGCTGTTGAACACGATGAAGACGTTGCTGCGCGGGAACGGGGTGATGTTGTCCCCGCTGCCGTGCATGCAGTTGCAGTCGAACCAGGTGGCCGAACCGGGCTTGCCGGTGAACAGCTTGATGCCGTGCTTTTCGGCCATCTCGGTCAGCGCCGCGTCGGACGGCGTGCCCGCGTCCTGCATCTGCAGCGAGCGCTTGTAGTTGTCCTTGGGCGTCACGCCCGCGCAGCCCAGGAACGTCCGGTGCGACCCCGGCATGATCATCAGGCCGCCGTTGGTGTCGTGGTTCTCGGTGAGCGCGATCGACACCGACACCGTGCGCATCCGGGGCAGGCCGTCCTCGGCGTGCCAGGTCTCGAAGTCGGAGTGCCAGTAGAAGCCGCTGGCGCCGAAGCCGGGCTTGACGTTGATGCGGCTCTGGTGCACGTAGACGTCGGAGCCCAGGATCTGCCGGGCGCGCTCCACCACCCGCGGGTCACGCACGAGTTCGGCGAAGACGTCGCTGATGCGGTGCACCTCGAAGACCGACCGCACGTCCTTGGACTTCGGCTCGATGATCGCGCGCTCGTCCGCCCGCACGGCCGGGTCGGCGACCAGCCGGTCGAGTTCGGCGCGGTAGCGGTCCACCTCCTGCGGCGTGATCAGCTGGTCCACCGCCAGGAAGCCGTCGCGGTCGAAGTCGCGCAGCCCGGACGGCTGGATCGGGCCGGGGGCGCCGGGCCTGGACCACACCACCGGGTCCTGGCGGGGCGTGGTCACCTCTGCGGTGCCGCGGGTCGGGTACAGGTCGGTGGTCTCGGGGGGCTTCGTCGCCGTGGTCATCTGTCAGGCCTCCTCGGTCAGCAGCGGATAGACGCCGTTCTCGTCGTGCTCCTCCCGTCCGGTGACCGGGGGGTTGAACACGCACACGCAGCGGAAGTCGGTCTTGGGTCGCATGGTGTGCCGCTCGTGGCCGTTGAGCAGGTACATCGTGCCCGGGGAGATCCAGTGGGTCTCGCCGGTCTCCTCGTCGGTCAGCTCGGCCTCGCCCTCGACGCACAGGACGGCCTCGATGTGGTTGGCGTACCACATCGACGTCTCCGTGCCCGCGTACATCACGGTCTCGTGGAGGGAGAAGCCGACGCCTTCCTTGGCCAGCACGATGCGCTTGCTCTCCCAGGTCCCCGACGCGGCCTTGATGTGCCGGTCGGTGCCCTCGATGTCGTTCAGCGATCGGACGATCACGTGGGTGGTGCCTTTCTGTGATGCGTGAGCGCGGCTGCGGACAGCGGCGCGGGGGTCAGGCGGTCTCGCGGACGGCGCGGGCCAGGGTGCGCAGGCCCTCGTCCAGCTCCTCGGGGGAGATGGTCAGGGCGGGCAGCAGCTTGACGACCTCGCTCTCCGGGCCCGAGGTCTCGATGAGCAGGCCGAGTTCGAAGGCGCGGGCGCACACCCGCGAGGCGCGGGACTTGTCGGCGAACTCCAGGCCCCACACCAGTCCGCGCCCGCGGAAGTCCAGCCCGGTGTCCTGGTGTTCGCGCGCGATGTCGCGCAGCGCGGACTCGACCTGGTCGCCGCGCGAGAGCGTCTGCTTCTCCATCTGCCCGTCCGCCCAGTAGGTGTCCAGGGCGGCGGTCGCGGTGACGAAGGACGGGTTGTGGCCGCGGAAGGTGCCGTTGTGCTCGCCGGGCTCCCACACGTCCAGCTCCGGCTTGAACAGCGTCAGCGACATCGGCATCCCGTAGCCGCCGATGGACTTCGAGAGCGTGACGATGTCCGGGGAGATGCCCGCCTCCTCGAAGGAGAAGAACGGTCCGGTGCGCCCGCAGCCCATCTGGATGTCGTCGACGATCAGCAGCATGTCGCGGCGCTTGCACAACTCGGCCAGCCCGCGCAGCCATTCGGGACGCGCGACGTTGATGCCGCCCTCGCCCTGGATGGTCTCCACGATCACGGCGGCGGGCTGGTTGAGCCCGGAGCCGGAGTCCTCCAGCAGGCGCTCGAACCACAGGAAGTCCGGGACCTGGCCGTCGAGGTAGTGGTCGAAGGGCATCGGAGTGCCGTGCACCAGCGGGATGCCGGCGCCGGCCCGCTTGAAGGCGTTGCCGGTGACGGCGAGCGAGCCGAGCGACATGCCGTGGAAGGCGTTGGTGAAGGACACGATCGCCTCGCGGCCCTTGACCTTGCGGGCCAGCTTGAGGGCGGCCTCCACCGCGTTGGTGCCGGTCGGGCCGGGGAACATCACCTTGTAGTCCAGGTCGCGCGGGCGCAGCACGACGTCCTGGAAGGTGCTGAGGAAGGCGCGTTTGGCCGTGGTCGACATGTCCAGGCCGTGCACCACGCCGTCGCGTTCCAGGTAGTCCAGGAGCGCCCGTTTGAGCACCGGGTTGTTGTGGCCGTAGTTGAGTGCTCCGGCACCGGCGAAGAAGTCGAGGTAGGCGTGGCCGTCCTCGTCGTGCATCCAGCTGCCCTGCGCGCGGTCGAACACGGCGGGCCAGCCGCGGCAGTAGCTGCGGACCTCGGACTCCAGGGACTCGAAGACGCTCAGTTCGGGCGGGGTGATGGTCACCGTGGGGCTCCTTGTCGGGAGAGGTGGGGGGAGAGCGGATCGTCGGCGGCGGTTCGCGTCAGCCGAGCGGGCCGATGCGGTACAGCACCTCGGGGTCGTGTCCGTCGGGGAACTGCACGCCGTGGAAGAGCACCTCGCGCTCCACGGTGGCCCCGTGCCGTTCCCCGTACGAGGTGAACAGCCGGTTGGAGGCGTCGTTGTCCGGAGTGATCGTGGTCTCGACGTGGCGTATGCCCTGGGCGGTCACCCGTTCGGTCAGCTCGTCGAGCATCGAGGCGGCCAGCCCGCGGCCGCGGTAGGCGTCGTCCACCGCCACCTGCCAGACGACCAGCGTCTCGGGCCGCTCGGGGCGCACGTACCCGGTGACGAAGCCCACCGGGGTGCCGTCGTCCGCGCGGGCCACGACCGAGGTGCGGGCGAAGTCCCGGCACCACAGCAGGTAGCTGTACGAGGAGTTCAGGTCGAGGGCCTTGGAGTCACGGGCTATACGCCACAGGGCGGCTCCGTCGTCCACCGTAGGGGTGTCCAGACGGCAATCGGTCGATCGTCGTGAATTCGCGGCTTGTGCGGCGGTCATGGCAATTGAATTTACCGATATCGAATGCCTGATGCATCGCCGGAGGGGGTTCCGCTGAAGCTGAAGATGTGTTATCGCGCGCGTGCGCAGGAAGTCCGGATGCGCAACTTATGGCGTTTTGCCTGGATAGAACCGGTGCAAAACGGACTAGGTGTGGACTCGGTCACACCTTCGTAACGGATCTGAGATCTCCCTGACTCGCCTCGCGAGACCGTTCGGGGAGGTTCGGAAGACTTTGCGTTTAAGGCCGGGTCGGCTGGGCAGAAGAGGGCGGGCGAATGCTGTCCCGGTAATTCTGTGGAGAATGTGAGTGCAAGCGTAACGCGTTTATCTTTCAATTGGCTTTCCCGGGTTTGCGCGCCCGTGCAGGGGGCAGGCAGGGCGGATCGCCGCCCCTCGTAGAGTCACGTCCATGACGGATGTCTCGGTGCTGCGCTTCAACGGGAGGGTCCTGGCCGGACCCGACGACGTACGCGACGGGTTGTGGGTGGTCGACGGGCGGGTGACGTACGAGCGTCCCGCGTCGGCCGCCGACGCGCCGGCCCTGACCGGGTGGGCGCTGCCGGGCCTGGTGGACGCCCACTGCCACGTCGGCCTCGACGCCCACGGCGCGGTCGACGAGGCGACCAGCGAGAAGCAGGCGCTGGCCGACCGCTCGGCGGGCGCGCTGCTGCTGCGCGACGCCGGATCGCCCGCCGACACCCGCTGGATCGACGAGCGCGAGGACCTGCCGCGGATCATCAGGGCGGGCCGCCACATCGCCAGGACCCGCCGCTACATCCGCAACTACGCCCACGAGATCGAGCCCGGCGACCTGGCCGCCTACGTGCGCCGCGAGGCCCGGCGGGGCGACGGCTGGGTCAAGCTGGTCGGCGACTGGATCGACCGCCAGGCAGGCGACCTGACCCCCTGCTGGCCGCGCTGGGCGATCGACGAGGCGATCGCCGCCGCGCACGAGGAGGGCGCCCGGGTCACCGCGCACTGCTTCGCGGAGGACTCGCTGGCCGACCTGGTGGAGGCGGGCATCGACTGCGTCGAGCACGCGACCGGCCTGACCGAGGAGACCATCCCGCTGTTCGCGGAGCGCGGCGTCGCCATCGTGCCGACCCTGGTCAACATCGCGACCTTCCCCGACCTCGCGGCGGGCGGCGAGGCGAAGTTCCCCGCCTGGTCGGCGCACATGCGGCGGCTGCACGCCCGGCGTTACGAGACCGTGCGGGCCGCGTACGACGCGGGCATCCCCGTCTTCACCGGCACCGACGCGGGAGGTTCCCTGCCGCACGGCCTGGTCGCCGACGAGGTGGCGGAGCTGGTGGCGGCGGGCATCCCCGCCCCGGACGCGCTGTCGGCCGCGACCTGGGGCGCGCGCCGCTGGCTGGGCCGCCCGCTGCTGGAGGAAGGCGACCCCGCCGACTTCGTCGTCCACGACACCGATCCGCGCGCCGACATCCGGGTCCTCGCCGCGCCCCGCGCGATCGTGCTGCGGGGGCGGGTGGTCGGCTAGCGCGGCGGCGTCCGCGCGGACGGCACCGGGCGGTGGCGTCCGGCGGGACGCAACGTCACTTCACGTCGCGGAGCGCCTTCGTGTACCCCGCCAGGGCCTCGCGGGTCCACTCCTCGGTGCGCTGCCGGGTGATGCCGAAGCCGTTCAGCGTCCGGGCCGCCGGGTCCTTGTCGTTGCGCAGCAGGCCGAGGAGCAGGTGTTCGGTGCCGATGTAGTTGTGGCCCAGGTGGAGCGCCTCGCGCAGCGCCAGTTCCAGGGTCTTCTTCGCGCTGCGGCTGAAGCGCAGCCGGCCGGACTGCTTGCTGCCCGGGCCGAGCTGGGCGAGGACCGCCTCGCGCACCTCGGCCGAGGGGGCGCCGAGCGTCTCCATCGCGCGGGCCGCGAGGCCCTCGGGCTCGGCGAGCAGGCCGAGGACGAGGTGGCCGTTCTCCACGTGGCCGTGGCCGAGCCGTTCGGCCTCGGCGCGCGCCTCGCTCACCGTGTTCCGGGCACGCTGGGTGAAGCGGGTGAACAGGCCGGGAGCGCGGCCGGGGCCGCTGATGTCGTCGATCTCGTCCACCTCGCTCTCCCGGGGGACGAAGCGCTTCTGCGCGGCCTGCTTGCTCACCCCCATGTACTGGCCGATCTCGGTCCAGGAGGCGCCCGCGCGGCGCGCCTGGTCCACGAAGTGCCCTATGAGGTGGTCGGAGACCTCGCCGAGGTGGGCGGAGGTCTCCATGGCGTCGGACAGGTGCTGGAGCGCGTCGCCGTCCGGGTGCCGGCTGAGGACGTGGTCGATGAGGTCGTCGAGTCGTACGGGCTGCTGGCTCATGCGTCAACCGTAGGTTGTCAAAGCCTCTATCGTCAACCGCTAATTGACGGTGTCAGGGAGGCGTGTGCGCATCTGTGGGGCGAAAGAATCGAAAACGAGGCCGGAAACCACCCTTTGGGGTGAAGTAGCGCCAGGTAGCTGTTCTGACACGAGCAGTGCGTAAATATTGCCGGGTCCCAAGGTCGTCGGCTGACGCGCTGTCCCCGCAGCGGCACCGGCGGCCCCTGTCTCCGTGGGGGTTTTCCACTTGTACAGCTCTGTCCTCAGCATGCCCGCGCGCCGTTCCGCAGCCGCGATCGGCGCCGCGGTCGCCCTGGCGGCGACCACCCTCACCCTGGCCCCGGGTGCCCTGGCGGCCACCCCCGACCACCACGGCGGCGCGAACGGCGGCCGGGCCACCGCCGTCGTGCTGCGCGCCGGACTGGACGTGTCGCTGCTGGGCAGGACGGCCGACGTGCCGCTGAACGTCTCGCTCAACGACGTCCACGCCCCCGCCGACGCCTCGCAGACCGCGCTGAGCGCCCGGCTCGGCGGCGTGAACGGCGGTCGCTCCTTCGACGTGCTGCGCGCCGACGTCGCCACCTCCCGCGCCACCGCCGACGCCCACCAGGCGGAGGGCTACGTCAACCTGGTCAACGCGAAGGTGTCCCTGCCCGGCCTGCTGCCGTCGCTGGTGACCGTGCACGCCGCCACCGCCCGCGCGACCTGCGTGGCCGGGCGGCACCCGCAGGCGTCGACCGACTTCGTCGGCACCGTCGACGTGCTGGGCAAGCCGGTCCGGATCACCGTCGGCGGCCCGACCGACGTGCGGGTGGCCGGTGTCGGCGACGTCCGCCTGAGCCTGTCCCAGAAGAGGACGACCTCGCGCACCGCGGCGGCCACCGCGCTCGACCTCAAGGTCGACATCGACCCGCTGAAGCTGGGCGTCGCCCGCATCACGGGTGATGTCACCCTCGTCCAGGCGACCTGCGAGACCCCGAACGGCGGAGGCGGCTCGTCGTCCGGCGGCGCCTCGGGCGGGAGCTCCGGCGGCGGCTCCGCCGGCGCGAGCGGCGGTTCGACCCGTGGGGCGTCCAACGGCGGTGCGAACGGCGGCGGTTCGTCCAGCGGGGCCAGTGCCGGTACGAGCGGCGGTTCGACCTCCGGCTCCACCGGCTCCTCGGGCTCCACCGGTTCCTCCGGCGGCTCGTCGTCCGGCGCCACCGGCGGCAGCGGCTCGACCGCGGGTTCCGGCTCCTCGGGCGGCTCGGGCACCCACACCCAGACGGTCAGCGCGGCGGGCCAGAACCAGAACCTCGCCGAGACCGGTGCCGACTCCGACCTGCCCTATCTCGCGGGCGGCGCGGGCGCGCTGGTCGTGGCGGGCGGCCTCGGTGTCCTGGTGGCCCGGCGCCGCAGGTCCTCGACGGAGGGCTGACGTCAGGCGGCCCCTCGCGGGCCCGCCCCTCGATCGCGGCGGGCGGTGACACGTCCGGCACCGCCCGCCGCCCGGCCGCGTCGCGCCCCCGCGCCGCGGCCGGGCCGTGCGCCCCGGCCGGCCGGAGCCTCCAGGAACCCGGTCAGCCGGTGCGTACGGCGAGCGCCTCGCCCAGCGCCGCGACGAAGCGGTCGCTGGTGTTCCGGTCGCGCACCGCCGCCCGCAGCCAGTCCGGCCCCAGGCCCGGGAAGGTGTCGGCCCTGCGCACCGCGAACCCCAGCGCCCGCAGCCGCTCGCGCACCGCGAGCGCGCCCGCCACCCGCAGCAGGACGAACGGGCCCGCCGCGGGCCCCGCGACCTGTACGCCGCCCGCGCCGGCCGCCTCGACGGTGTCGTTCAACCCGGCGATCCGGATGAGCAGATGGGCCCGGTCGGCGGCGATGCGGTGCGCCGCCGCCTCCGCCTGGGCCAGCGCCCGGGGCTCGCAGCAGGCCTGCGCCGCGGTCAGCGCCGGAGTGGAGACCGGCCACAGCGGCTGGGCGCGCTCCAGCGCGGCCACGGTCTCCACCTGAGCGAGCACGTAGCCGATCCGCAGCCCGGCCAGCCCCCAGGTCTTGGTCAGGCTGCGCAGCACCACCAGACCCGGCAGGTCGCGCCGCGACGCCAGCGACTCGCGTTCGCCCGGCACGGCGTCCATGAACGCCTCGTCGACCACCAGCGTCCGCCCCGGGCGCGCCAGCCGGGCCAGCGCACCGGCCGGGTGCAGCACCGAGGTCGGGTTCGTCGGGTTGCCGACCACCACGAAGTCCGCCTCGTCCGGCACCGCCGCCGTATCGAGCCGGAAGCCGTCCTGCGCCCGCAGCAGCACCCGGTGCACCGCGTGGCCCGCGTCGCGCAGCGCCGCCTCCGGCTCGGTGAACTGCGGGTGCACGACGACCGCGTGGCGCGGCGAGAGGGCCCGGGCCAGCAGGACGAACGCCTCCGCCGCGCCGGAGGTCAGCAGCACCTGCCCGGGCGGCCTGCCGTGCCGCGCCGCGACCGCCTCGCGCGCCGCCCGGCCGTCCGGGTAGGCGGCGAGCGAGGCGATGCTGCCCGCTATGCGCTCACGCAGCCACGAAGGCGGCGTGTCCGCCCGGACGTTGACGGCCAGGTCGGTCAGCTTCGCGCCGTCGTCGCGGACTTCGGCGTCGCCGTGGTGGCGCAGGTCGTGGGTGTCCATGGTGTCGATGCGGTCCCTCGATGTGGTGGTGGTCCGGCGGGCCACGGCGGCCGTCGCCATCGACGCGCGGCCGGGCGGGACCGACCTGCGCTTGGGGACGAGGAGTTCGCCGCCGGGCGCGGACGCCAGCGCGGCGGCCTCCGCGACGCTCGCGGTGCCCAGCGCCTCGCGCGACGCCTGCGACGGGTTCGGCACGGTGATCGCCGCCAGCGTCCCGGCGGGGTGCGTCAGCAGCGGCACGCCCAGGCGTTCCGCCGCACCGAGCAGCCCCGGCTCGCCGGCCTTGGCGTCCACCGTCGCCAGCGCGGCCACCGCGTCCGGCGCGCCGCCCGCTTCCGCCAGGGCGCTCAGCACGAGGGCGTGCACCTCGTCGGCACTCACGCCACGGGCGGCGCCCACTCCGACGACGAGCGGGCGGTCAGCGCGCGACGCCATCGCGCACCGCCCGGGCGGCCCCAACCAGGCGCGCCGCGATCGACGGCTCGGCGGCCCAGTGGACGTGCAGGTACGAGGCGTGGACCCCGCCGCGTACGAAGCCCTCGACGCGCCGCCGCGGGCCGGTCAGCCCCCACGCGGGCTCGGGGCCCGCGCCGGGCTCGGTCACCGTGCGGTGGAACTCGTGCCCGCGCAGCCGGGTCCCGGCGGCGGCCAGCACGTTGTCCGACAGTGCGACGGCCTCCCGGTAGCCCAGCGTCAGCCGCTCGCCCATCCGCGCCGTCGCGTCCAGCACACCGCACATCGGCGCGCCGTCCAACTCCCGTGCCAGGTACAGCAGTCCGGCGCACTCGGCGGCCACCGGCGCGCCCGACGCGGCGAGCCGGACCACCGCCTCGCGCAGCGGTGCGTTCGCCGACAGCTCCGGCGCGTACACCTCGGGGAAGCCGCCCCCGACGACCAGTCCCGCCGTGCCCCGGGGCAGCGCCTCGTCGCGCAGCGGGTCGAACGCGACGACCTCGGCCCCGGCCCCGGTGAGCAGTTCGGCGTGCTCGGCGTACGCGAAGGTGAACGCGGGGCCGCCCGCCACGGCGATCACGGGGGCCGGACCCTCGTGGGCGTCCATCGGCCCCCGCGGCGACCACGGCTCGCACGACAGTTCGCCCGCGCCGCGCGCCAGCGCCAGCAGCGCGTCCAGGTCGCAACCGCGCCGCACCCGTTCCGCCAGCGTGTCGACCGCCTCCACCGCGTCCGTGCGCCGCTCGGCCACCGGGACCAGCCCCAAGTGCCGTGCAGGGGTGTGCAGTCGGCCCTCGCGGCGCAGCACGCCGAGCACCGGCACGCCCGCCTCGTCCAGCGCGTCGCGCAGCAACTCCTCGTGGCGGTCGGAGGCCACCTTGTTGAGGATCACCCCGCCGAGCCGCACCTGCGGGTCCCACGCGGCGAAGCCGTGCACCAGGGCCGCCACCGACCGCGACTGCGACGAGGCGTCCACCACCAGCACCACCGGCGCCCGCAGCAACTTCGCCACCTGCGCGGTCGAGGCCAGCTCGCCGCGCCCGGCCGCGCCGTCGAACATCCCCATCACGCCCTCGACCACGGCCAGGTCCGCGCCGCGCGCCCCGTGCAGGAACAGCGGTGCGATCCGCTCCGTACCGCACAGGTAGGCGTCGAGGTTGCGGCCCGGGCGGCCGGTGGCCAGCGCGTGGTAGCCGGGGTCGATGTAGTCAGGGCCCACCTTGTGCGGCGAGACGGTCAGCCCGGCGCGGGTGAACGCGGCCATCAGGCCGGTCGCGACGGTGGTCTTGCCGCTGCCGGAGGACGGCGCGGCGACGACCAGGCGCGGCGGGGCGGCCTCGCGGGACCGGGCGGCCTCCTGGGGCGGGGCGGCCTCGTGGGGCGGGGCGGCCTCGTGGGGCGGGGCGGCGTTCACCACTCGATGCCCCGCTGGCCCTTCTGGCCGGCGTCCATCGGGTGCTTGACCTTGGTCATCTCGGTCACCAGGTCGGCCGCGTCCAGCAGCGCGGCGGGCGCGTTGCGGCCGGTGATGACGACGTGCTGGGTGCCGGGGCGCTCACGCAGCACCGCGATCACCTCGTCGGTGTCCACCCAGCCCCAGTGCAGGGGGTAGGCGAACTCGTCCAGCACGTAGAAGCGGTAGGTCTCGGCGGCCAGGTCCCGCTTGACCTGCTCCCAGCCCTCGCGGGCCGCCTCCTCGCTGCTGTCCAGGTCGCGCTGGACCCAGGACCAGCCCTCGCCCATCTTGTGCCAGGTGACGGCGCCGCCCTCGCCGGACTCGCCCAGCACCCGCAGCGCCCGCTCCTCGCCGACCCGCCACTTGGCGGACTTCACGAACTGGAACACCCCGACCGGCCAGCCCTGGTTCCAGGCGCGCAGCGCCATCCCGAACGCGGCGGTCGACTTCCCCTTGCCGGGGCCCGTGTGCACCATCGTCAGCGGACGGTTGCGGCGCTGACGGGTCGTCAGGCCATCGTCCGGTACGACACTCGGCTTGCCCTGCGGCACTACGCTGCCCTCCTCACGTCGCGGACGAGCCCGGACACGGTGTCCGCACGAAGCTCGTCCAGCGTCACCACGGTCCCGGCCAACCCGCCCGCCAGCGACGCGGCGAGACCGAGCCGCACCGGGCCGCTCTCGCAGTCCACCACCACCGAGGCGACCTGCTCGGCCGCCAGCAGCCGCGCGGCACGGGAGGCCAGCGCGAGCGGTTCGGGACCGCCGGTGGCCCGGCCGTCGGTCACCACGACCAGCAGCGGCCTGCGTGACGGATCGCGCAACCGCTCCACCCGCAGCACCTCGCGGGCCTTGAGCAGTCCGGCCGCAAGCGGCGTGCGGCCACCGGTCGGCAGCCGCTCCAGCCGCGCGGCGCCCGCCTCCACCGACGAGGTCGGCGGCAGCGCCAGCTCGGCGCCCGAGCCGCGGAAGGTCACCAGGCCCACCTTGTCCCGCCGCTGGTAGGCGTCGAGCAGCAGCGACAGCACCGCGCCCTTGACCGCCGACATCCGCCGCCGGGCCGCCATCGAGCCGGAGGCGTCCACCACGAACAGCACGAGGTTGCCCTCCCGCCCCTCGCGCACCGCCTGCCGCAGGTCGTCCCGGCGCACCACGAGCCCGGGACCGCTGCGGCCGCGGGAGCGCTGGTGCGGCGCGGCGGCGCGCACGGTGGCGGCCAGGTGCAGCTTGGTCAGGGCGCCGCGCGGACGGCGGTCGCCGGTGGTGCGGCCGTGGTCGGTACGGGCCCGGGAGCGGCGCCCCGCGACCCCCTCGCCCAGCCCGTCCACCGTCAGCGCCTTCGCCCTGAACGGCTCGCCCGCGGCCACCGGGGACTGCTCGGGCGCGCCCGCCGCGCCCTGCGACTGCCGGGGCAGCGCGGGGCTGTCGTCCTCGCCGGGGCCGGAGGGCTCGTGCGGGGGAGCGGCGTCGTCCGGCCCGTCCTGCGGCGGCAGGCCGCCGCCTCCGCCGCCCGGCCCGTCGGGGCCCGGCCCGTCGGGCTCCGGGTCGTCCTCGGGACCGTCCTGCGGGTCCCCGGGCGAGCCGTCGCCGGAGCCGGGGGCGTCGCCGCGCGAGTCCTCCAGCGTCCGGTCGAGCTTGTCCTCGTCGAGACCCGGCGCGTCGAACGGGTTGCGGCGGCGCCGGTGCGGCAGCGCCAGCAGCGCCGCCTGCCGCACGTCCTGCTCGGTCACCGCGTCCCGTCCCGCCCAGGCGGCCAGCGCGGTGGCGGTGCGGGCCATCACGATGTCGGCGCGCATGCCGTCCACCTCGAACGCGGCGCAGGTCGCAGCGATCTGCCGCAGGGCGTCGTCACCGAGCCGCACCGAGGGCAGCAACTCGCGCGCCGCGACGACACGTTGACGCAAGCCCTCCTCCTCGTGCGCCCAGCGGGCGGCGAACGCGGCGGGGTCCTCGTCGTAGGCGAGCCTGCGGCGGACCACCTCGACCCGCTCGTCGGTCTCCCGCGAGGCGGCCACCTCGACGGTGAGGCCGAAGCGGTCGAGCAACTGCGGGCGCAGCTCGCCCTCTTCGGGGTTCATCGTGCCGACCAGCAAAAAGCGCGCCGCGTGCCGCACCGAGACGCCCTCGCGCTCGACGTAGGAGGCGCCCATCGCGGCGGCGTCCAGCAGCAGGTCGACCAGGTGGTCGTGGAGGAGGTTGACCTCGTCCACGTAGAGAACCCCGCGGTGCGCGGCGGCCAGCAGGCCCGGCTCGAACGCCTTCACGCCCTCCGCCAGCGCCCGTTCGATGTCCAGCGCGCCGACGAGACGGTCCTCCGAGGCGCCGACCGGCAGTTCGACCATGCGGGTCGGGCGGGCCACCGCCCGCCCGGACCCGTGCGGGGCGTCGGGGCAGGCCGGATCGGGGGCGGCGGGGTCGCAGCTGAAGCGGCAGCCCTCGACCACGTCGACGTCCGGCATCAGGGCCGCCAGCGCCCGCACGGCGGTGGACTTGGCCGTGCCCTTCTCGCCGCGTACCAGGACACCGCCCACGGCCGGGCTGACCGCGTTCAGCAGCAGTGCCAGACGCAGGTCGTCCATGCCGACGATGGCGGTGAAGGGGTAGTTCCTCATGAGGGCTCCTGGGTCGGGTGCGGCGCCGTGGCCGGTTGTGCTGCCCACCCGTTCCGCCCGGCGGAACGACTGCCCACAACCTGAGGTGCTCCGGGCGGGAGGAAGGGCAGGCCCGCCGGCACGCCGTCCTCGATGAGCCGCAGCAGCGCCGACGTGTCCGCGTGCTGCTCGATCAGGTCCGCCAGGCGCTCCAACTGCTCCTCGCGCAGCGCCGCGAACCGCGTGTCGGGGGCCGGTACGAAGCGTCGGCCCGCGTCGGCCGCGACGCGCCGCAGGAACGCCCTGCGGAAGCCGTCGCTCTCCAGGGACCCGTGCCAGTGCGTGCCCCACACCGCGCCCACCCGCAGCCCGTCGAGGAACTCCTCGCCGCCGCCGCGCAGTTCGGCCACGCCGTGGTGGATCTCGTAGCCCTCGACCGGCTCGCCCAGAGCCTTGCCGGACGGCCGGGCCAGCGTCTTGTCCCGCGCGAAGCGGACCCGCACCGGCAGCAGGCCGAGGCCCTCCACCGTGCCCGCGCGCGACTCCACCTCGTCCTCGATGGTCTCGCCCAGCACCTGGAACCCGCCGCAGACCCCCAGCACCGGGCGGCCCTCGGCGGCGCGGCGCGCGATCGCCTCCGCCAGCCCGCGTTCCCGCAGCCAGCGCAGCGCCTTCACGGTGCCGCGGGTGCCCGGCAGCACGACCAGGTCCGCGTCGGCGAGCTCCTCGGGGCGGTCCACGAACCGCACCACGACGCCGGGTTCGGCGGCCAGCGCGTCCACGTCCGTGAAGTTGGACATCAGCGGCACCGCGGCCACCGCGACGCGCAGCACCTGATCGCCGTACGGGGGCGCGACCACCGACTCGCGCACCGCGCCGCGCAGCGATATCCGCAGGCCGTCCTCCTCGTCGATGCCCAGGCCGTGCGCGTACGGCAGCACCCCGAGCGTTTGGCGCCCCGTGACGTCGCGGAGCATCGCCAGGCCCGGCTCCAGCAGCGAGACGTCGCCGCGGAACTTGTTGACGACGTAGCCCGCGACCAGCGCCTGGTCCTCGGCGCTCAGCAGGGCGGTGGTGCCGAAGAAGGAGGCGAAGACGCCGCCGCGGTCGATGTCGCCGACCACCACCACCGGCAGCCGCGCGGCCCTGGCCAGGCCCATGTTGACGATGTCGGTCGCGCGCAGGTTGATCTCCGCCGGGCTGCCCGCGCCCTCGCAGATCACCGCGTCATGGGTGCGCCGCAACTCGGCCAGGCAGTCGGTGACCGTGCCCAGCAACTCCCGCTGCCGTCCCGCGTGGTAGCCGCGCGCGCTCAGTTCGCCGACCGGCTTGCCCAGCAGCACCACCTGGCTGCTGCTGTCCCCGCCCGGCTTGAGCAGCACCGGGTTCATCAGCGCGCTGGGCTCGACCCGGGCCGCCTGGGCCTGCATGGCCTGCGCCCGGCCGATCTCGGCGCCCTCGCGGGTGACGTAGGAGTTGAGCGACATGTTCTGCGCCTTGAACGGCGCGACGCTCACGCCCCGGCGGGCCAGCCAGCGGCAGATGCCCGCCGTCACCACGCTCTTGCCCGCGTCCGACGTCGTCCCCGCGACGAGCAGCCCGCCGCCGGCGCCGGCCCTCCCGGTCCCGTTCGTACCGCCGCCGGTCATGCCGCTCCCTTCCGGCGGCGCGCCGCCGACCAGGCGAGCCGGGCGGCCACCGTGCCGGAGAGCGCCAGGGCGCCCACCCGGCGCGAGAGCCGTACCGCCCGCTCGATGTCCGCCACCTCCACCGCGCGCCCGGCCGCGTTGAGCACCGGGCGGTCCTCGATCCGGCCGCCGTACGACAGCCTCCCCCCGAGCCGCACCCCCAACGCCCCGGCGAACGACGCCTCGACGACACCAGCGTTCGGGCTCGGGTGCCGCGGCGCGTCCTCGCGCCCGGCCCGTCGCGCGCCGTGCGGGTCGCCGCCCGCGAGCGCCGCCAGCGCCGCGGTCAGTCGCGCGCCCGGAAAGCCCAGCACGTCGTCCAGCCGCGCCGACGCCCAGCCGAAGCGCCGGTAGCGCGGGGAGCGGTGACCGACCATCGCGTCAAGGGTGTTGGCGGCGCGGAACCCGACCAGTCCTGGCACCCCGCCCACCGCACCCCACACCAGCGCGCCCACCACCGCGTCGGAGGTGTTCTCGGCCACCGACTCCACCACCGCTCGGGCGATCCCAGGGCCGTCCAGCGCCTGCGGATCACGCCCGCACAGATGGGGGAGCCGCGCGCGGGCCGCCTCGACGTCACCGGCCTCCAGCGCGGCACCGACCGCCCGCGCCTCCCGGCCCAGCGACGTGCCGCCCAGCACCGCCCAAGTCGCGGCGGCGGTCAGCGCGACGGAGGCGGTGACACGGTCGCGGGTCAGCCGGTGCGCGCCCGCGGCCAGCGCCACGGCGCCGCCCGCGCACGCAAGCGTGTGCAGCGCGCCGCGCCCCCTCTCGTCGCGCCACAGGCGGCGTTCGACCGCCCCGGCCACGCGGCCGAACGCGGCGACCGGATGGCCCTTGCGCGGATCACCGGTGAGCAGGTCGCCCGCGTACCCCAGCACGGCGCCGCAGGCGTACGTCAGGGCGTGCCGGGTGCCGGGCATGGCGGAAGTCCTCACTCAGGGTCCGCGCCCTGGTTCGACGTGACCGGCGACGAGAGTCTCCTGGCTCCCGGATCCGCGCGATCCCCGGCCTTCCAGCCGTCTGGCACGGCCGTGGCGCTCGGGAGGGATCGCGCTCCCCGGTGACAGTGGCGGGACCGCGCCGGATTCGCACCGGCTTCCTCTCCTGTCGCCGCTTGGCACCGGGCAGTTCACCACGCCCGGCAACGGCCGTCAACTTCCCCTTGACCTGCGGCGGGAGAGTGTGCGCAGGCCCACACGCGGCACGGCACCCGGCACGACAACAGACCGCCCCGGCACTCCCACGTGGGGGAGCACCGGGGCGGCCCCGGACGCGGGCCTCAGCCCGCGATCAGCCAGATCCCGTACACGACGGCCATGGCGCACGCCGCGAAGCAGGCGTACGCGCCGACGCGCACCAGCGGCCCGCGGCCACCGCCGCCCCGCTCCTCGGCGGTCGCGGCGGCCCGGTCGCCCAGGCCCACGATGCCGAGGGTGAACAGCCCCACCAGGGCGACCGTCACCGCGATGCTCACGCCGAAGACCGAGCCCAGCGCTCCCCAGTCGATGCTCACAGCGCCGCCTTCCGGGTCACGGGCGCCGCCTGCGCGGGCGGCGGGATGGTCGCCGACAGTTCACCGCTGAACGCGTCGAACGCGCCCGGCCCGGCGACGGCGGCAGCGCCGGACGCGGAACCGCCCACCGGCGCCACGTCGTTGACGTTGGTGTGGTCGACGCGGTTGCGCTGCGCGAGCACGTAGGCCCCGGCGCACACCAGCAGGCCCAGCACGCCGACCAGGCCGACGCCCCACGTGCCCTGGTCGGCCACGGCCGTCGCGCCCGCGGCGACCAGGCCTGCGGCGGGCAGCGTGATCAGCCAGGACAGCCCCATCCGGCCCGCGGTGCCCCAGCGCACCACCGCGCCCTTGCGGCCCACGCCCGAACCCAGCACCGCGCCGGAGACCACGTGGGTGGTGGACAGCGCGAAGCCGAGGTGGGAGGAGGCCAGGATGACGGTGGCGGCACCGGACTGCGCGGCGAAGCCCTGCTGCGGCTGGACGTCCGTCAGGCCCTTGCCCAGGGTGCGGATGATCCGCCAGCCGCCGATGTAGGTGCCCAGCGCCATCGCGGTGCCGGCGGACAGGATCACCCACACCGGCGGGTTGGAGCCGGGGGCGATGAGGCCGCCGGTGATCAGCGCGAGGGTGATGACGCCCATGGTCTTCTGGGCGTCGTTGGTGCCGTGCGCCAGGGAGACCAGGCCCGCGGAGGCGATCTGCCCGGCGCGGTAGCCCTTGCGGGTCGACTCCGGATCGGCGTTCCGGCCGATCCGGTACGTCAGCCGGGTGGCCAGCGCGGCGGCGGCCCCGGCGACCAGCGGTGAGGCGACCGCGGGGATCAGGACCTTCATCACGACCGCCTCGCCGTGCACGCCGTGCGCGCCGACGGCGACCAGCGTGGCGCCGATCAGGCCGCCGAACAGCGCGTGCGAGGAGCTGGAGGGCAGGCCCGCGAGCCAGGTCACCAGGTTCCACACGATGGCGCCGACCAGACCCGCGAAGATCACTTCCGGCCTGATGCCGGACTTCTCGTCGATGATGCCGCCGGAGATCGTCTTGGCGACCTGGACGGACAGGAAGGCGCCGGCCAGGTTGAGCACCGCCGACATGGCCACGGCCAGTCTGGGTGACATCGCGCCGGTCGAGATCGTGGTCGCCATGGCGTTGGCGGTGTCGTGGAACCCGTTCGTGAAGTCGAACGCGAGGGCGGTGACGATCACGACTCCGATGAGCAGCGTGAGGTGTTCCATTCACCCGGACAATCGTTTGAACGATCAGAGACGCGGCGACCGTACGGACCCATGGTGAACGGGAGGTGAACTGGCCGCGACCTCCGGGTGCGAGGGGTCGGGAACCGGCCGCACGACCCTCGCGGACCCGCCTGCCCCGGGCCTCGCGGACCGCCGGGTGTGATGCGTCACTCCCGCCGGGGCGCCCGCTCAGGCCCTGCCCGACACCCGGTCCGCCGCCCGCGCCACCGGGTCCGTCCGGGCGCTGTAGGTGTCCAGTTCGCGGCGGTCGGCCAGGCGGTACGCGGCGTACAGGCCGTGGACGCCCAGCCAGCGCAGCGGCTCCGGCTCCCAGCGCCGCACCCGGTGGCCCACCCACGGCAGCGCCGTCAGCTCCGTCGGCCCGGCCTGCCCGGAGTCCAGTCGCACCAGGTCCCGCAGCGTGCGTGCCGCCAGGTTGGCGGTCGCCACGCCGCTGCCCACGTAGCCGCCGGCCCAGCCGAGGCCCGTCGCCCGGTCCAGCTCGACACTGGCGCACCAGTCGCGCGGCACGCCCAGCACCCCCGACCAGGCGTGGTCGATCGCCACGCCCGCGGTCGCCGGGAAGAACCGCACCAGGATCTCCCGCAGCGCCTCGACGGTGGCCGCCTGCGTGCGCCCGTCGTTGTCGGTGCGCGAGCCGAAGCGGTACGGCACCCCGCGCCCGCCCAGCGCGATCCGGTCGTCGGCGGTGCGCTGCGCGTACATGTAGGCGTGCGCCATGTCGCCCAGCGTCTCGCGGCCCTGCCAGCCGATGGTCTCCCAGACCTCCTTCGGCAGCGGCTCGGTGGCGATCATGGAGGAGTTCATCGGCAGCCAGGACCGCTTCTGGCCCTTCAGCGCCGCCGTGAACCCCTCGGTGCAGCGCAGCACGTACGGCGCCCGCACCGTCCCGTACGGCGTGACCGCGTGCTTGGGCCGGATCTCGGTGACCGGGGTCGACTCGTGGATCACCACCCCCAGTTCCTCCACCGCCCGGGCCAGCCCCTGCACCAGCTTCACCGGGTGGATCCGTGCGCCGTGCGGGGTCCAGGAGCCGCCGACCGTGCCCGCCACCCGGATCCGCTCGGCCGTCTCGCGCGCCCCCAGCAGCAGCCGGTCGCTCTCCCCGAACGCCGCCTCCGCCTCGTGGAACGCCTTCAGCCTGCCCAACTGCGCCGGTGTGTAGGCGACTTCGAGCACCCCGCCCTTGTGGACATCGGCGTCGACGCCCTCTTCCTCCGTGACCCGGATCACCTCGTCCACGGTGTCGTTCATCGCCCGCTGGAGGGCGACCGCCGCCTCGTGGCCGTGCAGCTTCGCGTAGCGGTCGCGGCCCGCGATGCCGTTGTAGAGCCAGCCGCCGTTGCGCCCGGATGCGCCGTAACCGCAGAACTTCCGCTCCAGCACGGTGATCCGCAGGAACGGCACCGCCTTCTTCAGGTAGTACGCCGTCCACAGCCCGGTGTAGCCGCCGCCGACCACGCACACGTCGGCCGTCGTGTCCCCGGGCAGCGGCTCGCGCGGCACGGGGATGCCGGTGTCCGCGTACCAGAAGGAGATGCCGCCGTTGACGGTCGTCATGGGATGCCCCTGCGTCGAGTCGCGACCGGTGCGCGCACCGGTGAAGCTGCTGGTGGGCGGGACGTTACTGCCCTGCCGCGGGCCCGGCAACGGTCAACCTGTCAGGATCCGGCGCCGATCCGGACACCGCCGCAGGGGGCGGCTAGAGTGCGGCGGGTGACGGACGAGACGCCGGACGCAGCGGGCTCGCGCGACGAGGAGGCCGAGCTGCGCCGCACCTGGGACGAACTGGTGAGGACCGCCCGGCGGACCACCGAGGACGGGCTGGTGGCCGGCACCTCCGGCAACGTCTCCGCCCGGGTCGGCGACCTGGTCCTGGTCACCCCGACCGGCGTCCCCTACGACCGGCTCGGCCCGGACGACCTGCTCGCCGTCGACCTGGACGGCCGGACCCGCGCCGGCCGGCTGCGCCCCACCAGCGAACTGCCGCTCCACCTGGCGGTCTACCGCGCCACCGGCGCCCGCGCCGTCGTGCACACCCACGCCCCGCACGCCACCGCCGTCTCCACCCTCGTCACCGAACTGCCCGCCGTCCACTACATGTGCGCCGCGCTCGGCGGGCCGGTCCGGGTCGCCGAGTACGCCACGTACGGCACCGAAGAGCTGGCCCGCGCGGTGCTGACCGCGCTGCGCGACCGCACCGGGTGCCTGATGCGCAACCACGGCACCCTGGTGCACGCCTCCACCCTGCGCCGCGCCTTCGACGACACCGCGCAGTTGGAGTGGATGTGCCGCGTCTGGCTGCTGGCCTCCGCCGCGGGCACGCCCGCGCTGCTGCCGCCAGGGGAGATCGACCGCGTCGCCGAGCGGCTGCGCGGCTACGGCCAGCCCGGGGCCTGACCGGGCCCCGCCGCGCCGTCCGCTCACCCGGCCGGGCCCGCCCACTGGTGTCCGCGGCCCGCGTCGCCGACACTGGGAGGGATGCGCATCCGTGTAGCGGCCACCGTCGCCGCATCGTGTGTGGGTGCCGGCGCGGCCGCGGTGGCGGCGGGCCGGTACGCGTCGGGCCTCGCGCTCAGGCCGCGCCCCGACGTCTCGCTCGACGGCTCCGGCGAGAGCCTCACCGTCCACGAGGTCACCGGCGACCGCGTCACCCTCACCCGCTCCCTCGCCTCGGCCCGCCCCGGACTGCTGGGGCTGACCGGCGCCCACTGCCACGCGGCCGTCGGCGACGTCCTGGCCACCTCGCCCGACAGCGTCACCCGCCGCCTGGAGCGCGTGCAGTACGGCACCCTGGAGCCCGGGGCGCGGGTGCGGCTGACCCCGCAGGTGTACGCGGTCGACCCCCGCGAGGCGCTGGGGCTGGAGTACTCCGACGACCGCGTGGAGGGCGAACTCGGGCCGCTGCCCGCGTGGTTCGTCCCCGGCGCCCGCGCCACCTGGGTGATCGCCGTGCACGGCCTGGGCACCACCAGGGAGCACCCGATGGCCGTGCTTCCCCTGCTGTACCGGCTCAAGTTCCCCGTGCTGCACGTCAGCTACCGCAACGACCCCGGCGCCCCCAAGTCGCCCGACGGCATCGGGCACCTCGGCGACACCGAATGGCGCGACGTGGACGCCGCCGTCCGGCACGCCGTGCGCTACGGGGCCGAGCACGTCGTCCTCTACGGCTGGTCGACCGGCGCCTCGATGGCGCTGCGGGTCGCCGACCACTCCCCGCTGCGCGAGAAGGTCAGCGGCCTGGTGCTGGACTCGCCGGTGCTCGACTGGCAGGCGGTGGTCCGCGCGGTGGCCCGCGACCGCGGCATGCCGCAGGCGCTGCTGCCGCTCGCCACCCGGGCCGCCGCGGGCCGCACCGGACTGCACGCCGAGCGGCTCACCGGCTCCGCCGACCCGGCCCGGCTGCGCCTGCCGGTCCTCCTCGCGCACGGTCCGGGCGACACCGTCTCGCCGTACCGCGCCAGCCTGGAGTTCGCCCGGCGCCGGCCGGATCTGGTCACCCTGCACACCGTGCCCGGCGCCGGGCACCAGGAGATGTGGAACGTCGCGCCGGAGGGGTACGAGGAGGCGCTGCGGCGCTTCCTCACCCCGCTGATGTGAGGCCGACGCGGGCGCGCCCCCGGTCGGCGGTACCGCCCGCGCGGCGAAGCGGAGCGCGTCGGGCGGTCCCGCGGCACGCGACCGGACGCACGCTCGTTTGGGAATCCGGGGGCTCACCCGTAAAACTTCTCCCGTGACGTCCCGTTCCCAGCGTGACACCAGGCTCCGGTTGGTCGACCAAAAGCCGATCGCGGCTGTGCGCAGGGCCGCGTCGGCCCGCCGCACCGGGCCGCCCCGCCCGCCCGAGGGCACCCCCGGGTCCGCCGAACTCGCCGCCAGGGCGCGGGCGGTGCTCGCCGACGCGGTCCGTCTCGCCCGCTGGGCCGACGGCCGCGTCCGGCACCCCGCTGCGAACGGCGCCCTGCCCGCCGAGTTGCTCCAACAGGCCGCCGCCGCAACAAAGCTGACGGAGGATCAGGCCAGGGCGGCGTGGGACAGAGCACGGCTGGCCGGACTGGTCGAGCTGTACGACGGCATCGCCCGTCCCGGGTGGCGGCTGCGTGCCTGGGACCGCGACGACACCGCCGCGCTGCGCGGCTGGGTCGCCCTCTTCGACGCCTGGTCGCTGTGCCACCTCGCGCCCGCCGACGCCGACCCCTCGCTCGTCGCCGAGGTAATCGAGGCCGCCCCGCAACTGCTGTCGCTGCTCCACCTGTCCTCCGGCCCGGTGGCCGTGCCGGTGCTGCTGGACCTGCTGCGCCAGCGCGTCGCGGAACTGCGCACCGAACGCCACGAGCCGCCCGCCGACGACCGCGCGGGCACCGCCGACCCGCTGGCCGGGCTGCTGGGGTGGACGCTGGACGCGCTGGTCGCCGTCGGCGCGCTGCGGCCCAGGGCGGACGAGGGGGCCGACGTGGCACTGACCGCGCTGGGCAACTGGGCGGTGTGGGTCAAGCTGGAGCAGATCTGCGTGGCCGCCCAGGGGCCGGCGGGCCACATCGAGCAGTCCGCCGAGGACCTGCTGCGTGCCTGCGCCCAGTACTCGCCCGGCCCTGCCCGCGTCGAGTACAAGGCGTGGCTGGCCGCCCGCCCGGTCCGCGCGGCCGTCGGCGAACTCCTGGAGGTGGCCCGCGGTGACGACCCGCTGCTGCGCGGGCTGGCCTTCGAGGCCCTGCGCACGGTGGGCGCGCCCGCCGAGCCCGCGGTCCGCTCGGTGACCGGGGAACCGGTCCTGCGGCCGTACGCGCTGCTGTGGCTCGCCGAACAGCAGGGCAGCGACCCGGACGAGCAGGCCGCGCTGCTGACCCGCGAGGAGGCCACCTGGCTGTGGGTGGACACCGCCGCCGCGGTCGCCGACCACGGCGAGAGCCATCTGCTCGTCGGCCACCTGGAGACCGCCGTGCAGGACTCGCTGCCCAGCCTGCTGGACGAGGTGCGCGCCACCGGCCACCCGCGCACCGTCCAGGTCCTGGTGGCGCTGGCCTCCGCGCACCCCGACCCGGCGCTGGCCAAGGCCGTGCGGCGGGCGGCCTTCGAGGTGCACCGCGGCGGCGAGTGAGGGGCGCCGGGCCCGGGCCGTACGGCCCCTGCGCGGGGAAAAGGGTTTGCCGGGCCCCGGTAGACTGCATCCCATGGCAGTACTTCTCACGGATTAGACGGCGGCGAAGCGGGCCGGGCCCGCACACTCCGCGCCTCGCGCGCACCCCCTTCCAGTCCGCCGTCCACCATGCCCTGGAGTCCCTTCCGTGATCACCGCCACCGGCCTCGAGCTGCGCGCCGGCGCCCGTGTCCTCCTCGAATCCGCCTCGTTCCGCATCGCCAAGGGCGACCGCATCGGCCTGGTCGGCCGCAACGGCGCCGGCAAGACCACGCTCACCAAGGTCCTCGCGGGCGAGGGCCAGCCCGCCGCCGGATCCGTCACCCGCTCCGGCGAGATCGGCTACCTGCCGCAGGACCCGCGCACCGGCGACCTCGACACCATCGCCCGCGACCGCATCCTGTCCGCCCGCGAACTCGACACCGTGCTGCGCAAGATGCGGGAGAACGAGGAGCGGATGGCCACCGGCAAGGGTGCCACCCGCGACAACGCGATGAAGAAGTACGCCCGCCTGGAGACCGAGTTCCTCACCAAGGGCGGCTACGCGGCCGAGGCCGAGGCGGCCACCATCGCCGCCGCGCTCGGTCTGCCCGACCGGGTGCTCGGCCAGCCGCTGCACACCCTCTCCGGCGGTCAGCGCCGCCGGGTGGAACTGGCCCGCATCCTGTTCTCCGACGCCGACACGCTGCTGCTGGACGAGCCGACCAACCACCTGGACGCCGACTCCATCCTCTGGCTGCGCGACTACCTCAAGACCTACAACGGCGGCTTCGTGGTCATCTCCCACGACGTCAACCTCGTCGAGACGGTCGTCAACAAGGTCTTCTACCTGGACGCCAACCGCTCGGTCATCGACATCTACAACATGGGCTGGAAGCTGTACCAGGCCCAGCGCGAGGCCGACGAGAAGCGCCGCAAGCGGGAGCGGGCCAACGCCGAGAAGAAGGCCGCCGCGCTCAACTCCCAGGCCGACAAGATGCGCGCCAAGGCCACCAAGACCGTCGCCGCGCAGAACATGGCCCGCCGCGCCGAGAAGCTGCTCGCGGGGCTGGAAGAGGTGCGGCAGTCCGACAAGGTCGCCAAGCTGCGCTTCCCCGACCCGGCGCCGTGCGGCAAGACCCCGCTGATGGCCTCGGGACTGTCCAAGTCGTACGGCTCGCTGGAGATCTTCACCGACGTGGACCTGGCCATCGACCGGGGCTCCCGGGTGGTCATCCTGGGTCTCAACGGCGCGGGCAAGACCACCCTGCTGCGGCTGCTGGCGGGCGTCGAGCAGCCCGACACCGGCAAGGTCGAGCCGGGCCACGGCCTCAAGCTGGGCTACTACGCGCAGGAGCACGAGACGCTCGACCCGGACCGCACGGTCCTGGAGAACATGCGCTCGGCCGCCCCGGACATGGACCTGGTCGAGATCCGCAAGATCCTCGGCTCGTTCCTGTTCTCCGGTGACGACGTGGACAAGCCCGCGGGCGTGCTCTCCGGCGGCGAGAAGACCCGGCTGGCGCTCGCCACGCTCGTGGTCTCCAGCGCCAACGTGCTGCTGCTCGACGAGCCCACCAACAACCTCGACCCGGCCAGCCGCGAGGAGATCCTCGGCGCGCTGCACACCTTCACCGGCGCGGTCGTGCTGGTCACCCACGACGAGGGCGCGGTGGACGCGCTCCAGCCGGAGCGGATCATCCTGCTGCCGGACGGAGTGGAGGACCTGTGGGGCGAGGATTACGCGGACCTGGTCGCCCTGGCCTGACGCACCGCTCCGACCGCTCCCGCCGGCCTGTGGCCCGGCCCCCGGAACCCGTAGTGGCGCCGGGGGCCGGGCCACAGGACGGCGGGAGCGATGGGCCGGTCCGTCAGCCTGATGGATCATTCGGCCGACGGTTGATCCGTCATCTGCGTGAGCCGGGCTGGTACCCGGGTTGACGCGGGAGTGATTGTCGTCAAGTCGACTCACCGATCAGTGCCGACCGGCCCTGGCGGTCCTTACTCACCGTGATGACCAGCGCTTTCGCGAACACCCGGACAGAGTCGCAGAAACGTCACAGCACGAAAACCGGGCGCGCGGTGTGCTTCGCCCCGCACCCCCGCTTCCGCACGCCGCCGATGTTGTTTCACAGGTCTTGTCGAATGGGTGGCCAGGAAGCACGGTAGGGGTGATCATGAGAGTCACAGAGCGCACTTCCCTGGAGGAGGCACGGGTGGCCGAGACTCTGAAGAAGGGCAGCCGGGTGACCGGCTCCGCGCGCGAGAAGCTCGCGGCTGACCTCAAGAAGAAGTACGACTCCGGTGCGAGTATCCGGGCGCTGGCCGAGGAGACCGGCCGTTCCTACGGATTCGTCCACCGGATGCTCAGCGAGTCCGGCGTGACTCTGCGCGGTCGCGGCGGAGCGACACGGGGCAAGAAGGCGGCATCGGTCTGACCTGATCCCACCGGGCCCGGCGGCCCTCGCCCGCCGGAGCGGAACGCGACACGCACGGCACGAGTGCCGTCGCGCACGGAAGGTGTGCGCGCGGACGCCCCCGCGTCGGGTACGCCCCGGCGCCGGGGCACGTCGGCCTCGTGGGTGCCCGTCCGATACGCCGTCGTCCGCCCCGGCGTGGACGCGATGCCCCGTGCCGCCGTGTGCGTGTGACGCATGCCCGTGGCCGCACCCCGACGGGCCGGGCTGCCGCCAGGTGCGTGGGCGCCCGCGCACACGGCGGCAGCCCGGACGGGCACCCGGCCGGACGCCGTGGCGGCCGGGTGGTTACTGTTCGGTTCATTACCGACCGGTAATCCCGCCTGTGCCCGCCCGGAGGTGCCCGATGTCCGACCCCACCACCGCCACGTCCACCGGACCGCTGCTCGACCGGGACGGGGTGCGGCTCACCGTCGAGGACGGCGCGGTCGCCACCATCACCCTGTGCAACCCGGCCAAGCGCAACGCCCAGTCGCCCGCGCTGTGGCGGGCCCTGACCGAGGCGGGCCGCCTGCTGCCGGGCGACGTGCGGATCGTGGTGCTGCGCGGCGAGGGCGTCTCGTTCTCCGCCGGGCTCGACCGGCAGGCGTTCACGCCCGAGGGCTTCGACGGCGAGCCGTCCTTCCTGGACATGGCCCGCGGCCCCGAGGCGGAACTCGACGCGACGATCGCCGAGTACCAGGAGGCGTTCACCTGGTGGCGGCGGAACGACGTCATCAGCGTCGCGGCCGTCCAGGGCCACGCCATCGGTGCCGGATTCCAGCTCGCCCTCGCCTGCGACCTGCGGGTCTGCGCGGACGACGTGCAGTTCGCGATGCGCGAGACCAGCCTCGGCCTGGTGCCCGACCTGGCCGGGACCAAGCCGCTGACCGACCTGGTCGGCTACGCCCGCGCGCTGGAGATCTGCGCCACCGGCCGCTTCGTGCGCGCGCAGGAGGCCGAGCGCACCGGCCTGGCCAACCTCGTCGTCCCCGCCGCCGACCTCGACGCCGCCGTGCGCGACCTCACCGCCGCCCTGCTCGCCGCCCCGCGCGACGCCGTCGTGGAGACCAAGGCGCTGCTGCGCGAGGCTCCCACGCGCACGTACGAGGAGCAGCGCGTCGCCGAACGCGCCGCGCAGGGCCGCAGGCTGCGGGACCTGGCGGGCCTGGGGGAGTAGCCCGAGCAGCCCGGCCGCCGCCCCGGCCCACTCGATCAGGCCCGCACGTCCGTGATCACGACCGCGGTCGCCGTCCCGCCGAGGGCGGCGGCCGCGCCGCGCACCGCCCTCGCCACGTCCAGCGCGCGGTGGCCCCCGCGTACGACGACCTCCACCCGGGCCGGGTCCGCCGAGGCACGTGGGGCCGAGGCGACGGCGGCGACACCGGGGAGCGCGAGCAGGGCGGCGCGCAGCGGATCGCGGTCCCCGCGCGGCGGCACCGGCGCACCCGTGCCCGGCGCGACGACCGCCTCGGGCGCTTCGGCCTCCCCGCCCGCCGCGTCCCCCTCGTCCGTCTCGTCCTCCAGCAGCTCCTCGATCCGCAGGTCGATCGCCGCGACGGCCAGACCGACGTCCCGTCGGGCGCTCTCGGCCAGGGTCTCGCGGACCATCGCGGCCGTGTGCGGCAACGGCCGCGCCCAGGTCGCCGCGAACGCCGCCTCGATCCGCAGCGGCCCCGGTGGCAGCCCGCCCGGCGGCGGCGGGGGAGCGGGCGGGGGAGCGGGAACGGAACCGGGGCCGGGATCGCCCGGCGCGGGCCATTCCACCAGCCCGATCCGCACGTCCCCCGGCACCACGCCCGGCAGGTCCGCGAGCGCCGCGCGCAGCACCCGTACCGCCGCCCGCTCCGCGATCCACGCCGCGTCCGCCGCGTCGCCCAGCGGCAGCAGCCTGCCGAGGCCGATCCGCTCGCGCACCGCGCCGCCCGGGCCGTCCGTGGCCATCGTCGCCTCCCTCGTCCGCTCCCGCCCGACCTCCCCATCCTGCCCCCGCGGCGCCGGCCGGACCGCGCCATCACCTGGTCGGGGGCGCCGGTCCCGCTAACCCGGCGCGGAGCCGGGTAGGCGTGCATAGGCTGGGTGGGACGCCTGAGCACGGCCGGACCGACCGGAAGGACGACTGGCGATGACCGAGCCCGCGCACCGGGAGCAGCTCGAAGGCTTCAACGTGGACGACCACGGCAGGACGCCGGGCGGTGCCGTGGGCTCCGTGGACCTCGGCGACCCGGCGCTGCGTGGCCGTACCACCATCGCCGACGGCGTGGTCGAGAAGATCGCCGGCCTCGCCGCCCGCGACGTGGTCGGCGTGCACACCCTCGGCACCGGCTTCGCCCGCACCCTCGGCGCCGTGCGCGACCGGGTGCCCGGCGGCTCCAGGGCCCCGGTCCGGGGGGTGAAGGCGGAGGTCGGCGAGATCCAGACGGCCGTCGACATCGACATCGTGGTGGACTACGGCCTGTCCATCGCCGACGTGGCCCGCGCCGTCAGGGAGAACGTCGTCGCCGCCGTCGAGCGGATGACCGGCCTGGAGGTCGTCGAGGTCAACGTGGCCGTCGCCGACGTGAAGCTGCCCGACGAGACCGACGACGACGGGGACGACGGGTACGACCGGCGGCGCCGTCAGTGACCGGGACACCGAGGACGGGGAGCACAGGATGAGTACAGCCCTGGTGGGCATGGTCGCCGGGATGGCGCTGGGATTCGCCGGGTACTTCGGCGGCTTCCCCGCCTTCCTGCTGGTCGCCGCGCTGGGCGCGGTGGGCTTCGTGGTCGGCCGGTTCCTGGACGGCGACCTAGAGCCGGGTGGCTTCTTCCGGTCCCGCGACTTCCGCTCCCGGGACCACCGCTCCCGCGACCGCGACGGGCTGCGGTGACCGCCGGGCTGCCGCTCGGCCGGCTGCCCGCGGCCGAGCGGGGGGCCACCCGCGTCGCGGACCGGGTGGTCGCCAAGATCGCCGCACAGGCGGCGCGGGAGGCGCTGGCCGGGGCGCCGCGCGCCGACCTCGTGCCGCCCGGCCGGCGGCCGCAGGCGATGGTCACGGTGGTCCCCGCCGAACTGCGGGCCCGCGGCCGTGGACTGGCCCGGGTGCGGCTGGCCGTCGAACTCGGCTACCCGGCCGACATCCGCGGTGTCTGCGCCGAGGTGCGCGGGCGGGTCGCGGACCGCGTCGGTGAACTGGTGGACATGGACGTCCCGGAGGTCTCCGTGGAGGTCGACCGCCTCCACTCGGCGGCCACGACCCGCAGAGAGCGGGGGAGGGTGCGGTGAGCGCTCCGGAGGAGACCTCGGCGGCCGGTGCCACCGCGTACGAGGCGGCGCGGCCGGCCCGGGCCCGGCGCATCTGGTCGGCCCGCAGGATCCCGGCCGCCGTCACGGCCGCGCTGGCGCTCGCGGTCACCGGCCCGCTGCTGTACGACGTGGCCTCGGTACGCGCCGGGCGGCACGCGTCGGCCTGGCGGGTGCGGCTCGCCGGGCAGCTGTCCACCCGGCAGCTGCGCGACCAGTGGGTGCTGATCGGGGCGGGCGCCGCCGCGCTGCTGGGGCTGTGGCTGCTCGTGCTCGCGCTGACCCCGGGCGCGCGTGCGGTGCTGCGTATGCGGCAGGTCGCCGCTCCGGTACGCGCCGGGCTGGACCGGGCCGCGGCGGCCGGGGTGGTGCGGCAGCGGGTGCTGTCGGTGCCGGGCGTGTTCGCGGCGCGGGCCACGGTGACCCGGCGGCGGATCAAGGTCAGGGCGCACTCCCACTTCCGTGAGCCGGACGAGGTGCGGGGCGACGTCGAGGCGGCACTCGCGGAGACGGTGGACGGCCTCGGCCTGGCGCGCCCGCCGCGCGTGACGCTGTCGCTGCGCCGGGCCGGACGGAGGTGAGCGGGGAATGCGGACAACGGCGAACCGCACGCTGCTGAGCCTGACCGGGCTGGTCCTGCTGGCCGTCGGCGTCGCGGTACTGGTCCCCGGACTCGACCTGCCGCACCGCTGGGGCTTCACCCTGCCGTCCTGGTGGCCGTACCGCGGACCGCACTCGGTGCTGCTCAGCCACCACGCCCGCACCCGCTACCGCGGCCGTTCCTGGTGGTGGCCCACCGTCATCGCGGTGCTGTCGGTGCTGGTGGTGGTCGCGCTGTGGTGGCTGGCGGCGCAGGCCCGCACCCGCAGGCTGCACCGGATCACCCTCCAGGAGGCGGCGGAGGGCGACGTGGTGCTGGACGGGCGGGCGCTGGCCGAGGCGCTGGCCGCCGACGCCGAGGAACTGCCCGCAGTGGCCCGCGCCCGCTTCACCCTCACCGGCCGTCGCACCGCCCCGGTGGCCCGGGCGACGCTGCTGGTCGAGCCGGGGGCGGTGCCGGTGGACGTAGTGCGGGACCTCGACGCGGTCGTGCTGGCCCGGGCACGTGAGAGCGCGGGTCTCGACGCACTGGCCGCCGAGGCACGGCTGCGGGCCGGGGCAGAGCGCGGCGGACGGCTCGGATAGCCTCACCCCGCCCAGAGAGTGACGCCGCGTCAGAGGCTGCGCCGGGCGCCGCCGTCCACCGTCAGCGTCGTGCCCGTCACGTACGACGCGGCGGGCGAGAGCAGGAACGCCGCCGCCCTGCCGAACTCCTCGGGCGTCCCGTAGCGGCGCAACGGGATCGCGGCCGCCGCCCGGTCGCGCACGACCCGCGGGTCGTCGCCGCGCAGCGCGTCCAGCTCCCGCACCCGGTCGGTGTCCATCCGTCCGGGCAGCAGGCCCACGACCCGGACGCCGCGCGGCCCGAGTTCGTCGGCCAGCGTCTTCGCCACGCCCGCGAGACCTGGACGCAGTCCGTTGGAGACGGCGAGGCCGGCGATCGGCTCGTGCACGGAAGCCGACAGCACGAAGCCGATCACGCCGCCCTCACCCAGACGCCGCGCGGCCGTCCTGGCCAGCCGGACCGCGCCGAGGAAGACCGACTCGAAGGCGTCGCGCCACTGCTCGTCGCCGATGGCGGTGACCGGCCCGGCCGGCGGGCCGCCCACGCTCACCAGCAGTCCGTCGAAGCGCCCGAACCGCTCGACGGCCGCCGCCACCAGACGATCGGGGGTGGCCGGATCGGCGTTGTCCGCGGCGACACCCGACGCCCGCTCGCTGCCGCCGAGTTCGGCGACGGCCGCGTCGACCGAGGCCTCGTCCCGGCCGCTGACCACCACCCTGGCGCCGTCCGCGACCAGTTCGCGCGCGGTCGCCAGCCCGAGGCCGCGGGTGCCGCCGGTGACCACGTAGACCCTGCCGTCCAGGCCGAGGTCCATGCCCTACGCCTCCTTGCCCGCGTTCTTGCCGCCGCCGTGGTGCTTCTTGCCGCCGTGCGCCGGACGCCGGGCCAGGTCGTGGCCGCCGTTCTCCGCGCGGGTCAGCCGCAGGGCGGTGTTGACCAGGCCGATGTGGCTGAACGCCTGCGGATAGTTGCCCATTTGGCGGCCCGCCACCGGGTCCCACTCCTCCGCCAGCAGGCCCACGTCGTTGCGCAGGGACAGCAGCCGTTCGAACAGCTCGCGGGCGTCCTTGAGCCGTCCGATCGCGGCCAGCGCGTCCGCCAGCCAGAACGAGCAGGCCAGGAAGGCGCCCTCGTCGCCCGGCAGCCCGTCCACCGCCTCGGCGGCGTCCTTGCCGGTGGAGTACCGCCGCACGAAACCGCCGTGGTCCAGCTCGTCGCGCACCGCGTCGACCGTCCCTATCACCCGCGGATCGCTCGCCGGGAGGAAGCCGACCTGCGGGATCAGCAGGGTCGCCGCGTCCAGTTCGGTGGAGCCGTAGGACTGGGTGAAGGTGTTGCGCTCCGGGTCGTAGCCCTTCTCGCACACCTCGCGGTGCACCTCGTCGCGCATCGCCCGCCACCGGTCGACGTCGCCGCGCAGATGGGGGAAGGCCTCGACGGTGCGCACCGCGCGGTCGGCGGCCACCCACGCCATGACCTTGGAGTGGGTGAAGTGCTGCCGGGGCCCGCGGATCTCCCACAACCCCTCGTCCGGGTCACGCCAGTTGGACTCCAGGAAGTCCATCAGCGAGCGCTGGAGGTTCCAGGCGTGCTTCTTGTGCGGAAGCCCCGCGGCGGACGCCAGGTGCAGCGAGTCCATGACCTCGCCGTAGACGTCCAGTTGGAGCTGGTTGACGGCCGCGTTGCCGATGCGCACCGGCGCGGAGCCCTCGTAGCCGGACAGCCACGGCACCTCCGACTCCGGCAGCCTCCGCTCGCCCGCGATGCCGTACATGATCTGGAGATCCGCCGGGTCGCCCGCGACCGCGCGCAGCAGCCAGTCGCGCCACGCGGCGGCCTCCTCCAGGTAGCCGCTCTCCACCAGCGCGCC
Organism: Streptomyces sp. ICBB 8177; assembly: GCF_003144095.1. Taxonomy (GTDB): domain Bacteria; phylum Actinomycetota; class Actinomycetes; order Streptomycetales; family Streptomycetaceae; genus Streptantibioticus_D. Next base: position 1,625,415 of record NZ_NSKH01000018.1, read on the forward strand.
CAGCGTCAGCGTCGAGTCGCGCAGCCAGCAGAAGCGGTAGTCCCAGTTGCGCACCCCGCCGATCTCCTCCGGCAGCGAGGTGGTGGCCGCCGCGACGATGCCGCCGGTGGGCGCGTAGGTGAGCGCCTTGAGCGTTATCAGCGACCGCAGCACGGCGTCCCGCCACGGACCCTCGTACCGGCAGCGGTCGGCCCACTTCCGCCAGTCCTCGAGGCTCTGCTCCAGCGCCCGGAACGGGTCGACCAGCTTGGGGTGCGGCTCGTGCGACGGGTGCCAGGACAGCACGAACGCGACCCGCTCGCCCGCGCCCACCGCGAACTCGGAGTGGGTCGTGAAGTCCTTGCCGTACGTACGCACCTCGGGGGTGCTGCGGAACCACACCGAGTCCGGGCCCGCGACGGCCACCCGGGTGTGGTCGGTGCGGCGCATCCACGGCACCACGTTGCCGTAGTCGAAGCGCAGCCGCAGCCTGCCGTGCATCCGGACGGTGCCCGAGACGCCCTCCACGATGCGGACCACGTCCGGGCTGTGGTCGCGCTGCGGCATGAAGTCGATCACCTTGACGGTGCCGGACGGGGTCTCCCAGAACGTCTCCAGCACCAGGCTGTCGCCCCGGTAGGCGCGGCGGGTGCAGTACGTGCCGTGGCCGCCGGCGGGCGCGATCCGCCAGTGCCCGTTGTCGTGGTCGCCGAGGAGGGCGGCGAAGCAGGCGGCGGAGTCGAACCGGGGCAGGCACAGCCAGTCGATCGAGCCGTCCCTGCCGACCAGCGCGGCGGTCTGCAGGTCGCCGATCACCGCGTAGTCCTCGATACGTCCCGTCACGGCGCCGCCTTCCTCGCAGATGTCCGACCGCGTGAGTCCCGAAGGATACTTGCCGCGACCGCCGTGACGTGGCGGACCGGCGACCGCGCGGACGGCTTACTCGGTGTCCGGCGCGGCGGCGCGCTCCGCGGCGGCCGGGACTCCCGCGGCGGCCGTCTGGGGCTCCTTGCCGGCGGCGCCGGTGCCGCTCTCGACGGAGGCGTCGGTGGTGCCGGTGCCGCCGTCGTCGGCCTGGGTGTCGTCGCCGGTGGGCGGGTCGTCGCCGCCGGCCGCCTCGGCCCGGGCCCTGTCACGCTTGGCCACCTGGTCGCGGTGCTCACGGCGTACCAGGATGATCCACCCCACCGGCACCATCACCACGAACAGCCACCACTGCCAGGCGTACGCCAGGTGCGGCGGGCTGTAGCCGCCGTCGGTGTCACCGGGGGTCGGGGGCGGCACCTGCTGCGGCTGGCCCGCGGGCGGCGCCGGGGAGGTGTGCGTGACCTCGACGTAGCCGTGCAGCAGCGGCTCGGAGAGCTGGCCGCGCAGCTTGTCGCTGTTGATCAGCATGATCTGCCGGGGCGGCAGGCCCGGCTTGTCCTGGATGCTGGTGCTCGCCGTGGTCTCGTCCGGCCGGATGCGCCCGGTGATCGTCACCTGGCCCTTCGGCGTCGCCGGGACCGTGGGGAAGCTGGTCGGGTCCTCCTGCGAGGCGATCCAGCCACGGTTGACCAGCACGGCCTTCCCGTCGTTCAGGATCAGCGGGGTGACCAGGTAGAAGCCGATGGTGGAGTCGTCGGCCGAGGTGCGGTGCCGCACGACCACCTGGTGCGCCGGGTCGTAGTGCCCGGTGGCGGTGACCGTGCGGAAGTTGTCGTCCGCAGGGACCTTCGCGCCCGGGGAGGTCAGCTTCTCCACCGGCACGGAGGGCGCGGCGAGGCTGTGGGCGATCAGGCTGTTGTCGGCGTTCTCCCGCTCGTGGCGGTGCATCTGCCAGATGCCCAGCTCCACCATGACGGGCATCAGGACGAGGCCGACGAGGGTGAGGATCACCCATTGCCTGGTCAACAGGAAGCGGTACACCCCATGACGGTACAACTCGGTCCCCGCGCGGTTTCAGCGAGGGTCGCCGAGCCGCGTCCGTCCTGCTCGCGTCCCCGTACCGAGGGGAGCGGGCTCACGCGGGCAGCGCGCCCACCCGGTCCACGATGCCGTCGGCGCCCTCCGCCTTGGCGCAGTGGCCGCAGCAGAACCACCGGCCGTTCGCCTCGACTCCGTGGCCGACGATCTGCACCCGGCAGTGCTCGCAGATCGGCGCCATGCGGTGGATCGCGCACTCGAAGCAGTCGAAGACGTGCACCGCGCCCTGCGCGTGCACCTCGAAGCTCATGCCGTAGTCGTTTCCGCAGACCTCGCAACGTGCCATGGCGCCAGGGTGCGGGCGGCGCCGGGCGGTGACAAAGGGGTGCCGGGCGGGTCGCCGCGACTTCCGCCCGTACGGCCTACCGGCGCCGTCCGCCTCGGGCGCGTTCCGCCGGCCGCGTGGTCAGCCGCACTCGCCGTCGCGCGGCTCCGGCACCGAGGGGGCGCGCTCGACGGCCACCAGCAGTTCGCGGAAGCGCGCCTCGTCCACCACCGGCGTGCCGAACCGGCGGGCGCTGACCACCTTGCCGGTCGCGGAGTCCGGGTCGTTGGTCACCAGCAGGCTGGTCAGCCGGGAGACGCTGGACGCCACGTGCAGCCCGGCCTCCGTCGCCCGGTCCTCCAGCAGTTCGCGGTCGACTCCGGTGTCGCCGGAGAACGCCACCCGCATCCCCTGCACCAGCGGCCCGCCCGGCTCCAGCCGCCCCGGGTTGGGGAACGGGCAGGGCGGACGCCTGCGGTGGTTGCGCCAACTCGTCGGCGCGTACCCGGCGGAACGCAACGGGCCCCCGGACGGCGACCACTCGGTGAGCGGACGGCAGGCGTGCAGCGGCAGCCGCATCCCGGCGGCGGCCGCCAGGTAGAGCGTGGGCCGGAACGCCTCGGCCAGCACCCGGGCGTCGTCCAGCGCGTGGTGCGCCCGGCGCTGTACGACGCCGTAGTGCGCGGCGAGCGTCTCCAGCTTGTGGTTGGCCAGCGGCAGCCGCAGTTCCTTGGAGAGCACGATGGTGCACAGCCGGTGCTCCACCGGGACCGAGCGCTCCGCCCTGGCGAACTCGCGGGCCAGCATCGACCAGTCGAACACCGCGTTGTGCGCGACCAGCACCCGGCCGGACAGCCGCTCCGCCAACTGCTCGGCCACCTCGGCGAACAGCGGCGCGTCGGCGAGCGCGTCACTGGTGAGCCCGTGGATCCACACCGGCCCCGGGTCGCGCTGCGGGTTGACCGGCGAGTACCAGTGGTCCTGGACGTCGCCGCGCGCGTCGAGCCGGTAGACCGCCGCGGACACTATGCGGTCGTCGCGGCCGAGGCCGGTGGTCTCCACGTCCACCACCGCGTACCCGTCCGGGTAGGCGGTCGGCCACGAGGAGGGCGGAAGCGGCGGTGGCTCGGTGCGATCGTCCAGCATGGCCCTGAGAATACGGGCACCCACTGACAGTCCCGTACCGACCGGACCCGTTCCCGGCCCGCCTGACGCGGCTCCACCGGGCCGTCCGCACAAGGAGTTTGAGGGGCTTTCGGCCCGGTTTGCGTCCGATCCGTCCAGCTTGCCGGACTTCGCCGGCGCACGGGACGGGCGGTCGGCGACGCCCGCCGGCGGCCGCGAGCTGACGTGGCGTCAAGCGGCAATGTGGCCGGTGCGACACCGGCGGGCCGGAACATCCGGGACGCCGCGCATGTTGACGCACTCCGGCCGGGCCCCCGCGACCGGCCGCACCGCGAGACCCCCCAACGGCAAGGAACCACCATGCGCGCGACCGTCATCCAGGCCCCCCACGACATCCAGGTACGCCAGGTGCCGGACCCGGTGATCCAGCGGCCCGGCGACGCGGTCGTACGGGTGCTGCGCGCCTGCGTCTGCGGCAGCGACCTGTGGGCCTACCGCGGCGAGGCGGCGCGGGAGCCGGGGCAGCGCATCGGCCACGAGTTCCTCGGCGTGATCGAGGAGACCGGCTCCGAGGTGTCCGGCTTCTCCCGCGGTGACCTGGTCGTCGCGCCGTTCGTCTGGTCCGACGGGGTGTGCGCGTACTGCAAGGAGGGGCTGACCACCTCCTGCCCGCACGGCGGCTTCTGGGGGACGCCGGGCTCGGACGGCGGCCAGGGCGAGTACGTGCGGGTGCCGTTCGCCGACGCCACGCTGATCGGCCTGCCCGCGGAAGCGGCCGGCGACGACCACCTGCTGGCCGGTCTGCTCACCCTCTCCGACGTGCTCGGCACCGGCCACCACGCCGCCCTGGGCGCGGGCGTGCGGCCCGGCGCGACGGTCGCGGTGGTCGGCGACGGTGCCGTGGGGCTGTGCGGCGTGCTGGCCGCCAAGCGGCTCGGCGCCGAGCGGATCATCGCGCTCGGCCGCCACCGGGCCCGCACCGACCTGGCCCGGACCTTCGGTGCGACCGACGTGGTCGCGGAACGCGGTGAGGCGGCCGTGGCGGCGGTGCGGGAGCTGACCGGAGGCGAGGGCGCGCACGCCGTCATCGAGGCGGTCGGCACCGAGCAGTCGATGCGCACGGCGGTCGCCATCACCCGCGACGGCGGGGCCATCGGCTACGTGGGCGTGCCGCACGGCAGCGGCACCGGCCTGGACCTCGGCGAGATGTTCGACCGCAACATCGCGCTGCGCGGCGGCGTGGCGCCGGTGCGCACCTACATCCCGCAGCTGCTGCCGGACGTGCTCAGCGGCGCCATCGACCCGGCGCCGGTCTTCGACCTCCAGGTCGAGCTGGACGCGGTGCCGGACGGCTACCGCGCGATGGACGAGCGCACGGCGCTGAAGGTCCTGATCACGCCGTGAGGCCGGCGGCGGCCCCGGGGAGTGCCCCCGTCAGGCCCCGCGGTCACGGGTGTCGTCGCGCAGCGCGCCCCAGGACAGCAGCGGCAGCGTGACCTCGGGCCCGTACCACCGGCCGGGCGCCGCGCTCGCACCGCGCGGCGCCCGCCGGGCCGGGTCCGGCGGGCGGGCCGGCTCCGGCACGGGACAGGGCAGCCGCACGGCTCCGTACGGACGCTTGCCCGGGGCCGGTGGCGGGGAGGTCTGCGACGCGCTCACGCCCCGTACAACGATCCGCAAGGCCGCCGGTGTCGCCGTGAGGCCCTCGCGGCGCCGACGGGAAATTGCTTCAACAATCTGTTGTAAAGCGCTGGTCATCGCGTACGCTGCGGGCGTCCGGCCGGGAATGTCCGACCGTGGATCTACGCTGGTTCACGAAGCAGGCCGATCAGGGGTACCGGGCGTATCAGGCGCCCACGAGGGGAGGCGGAGCCCATGTTGCTCGACACGTATGGGCGGGTCGCCACCGATCTGCGGGTCTCGCTCACGGACCGCTGCAACCTGCGCTGCACGTACTGCATGCCGGAAGAGGGCCTGCGATGGCTGGCCAAGCCGGAGCTGCTGACCGATGACGAGATCGTCCGGCTGGTCACCATCGCCGTCACCGGCCTCGGCGTCACCGAGGTGCGCTTCACCGGCGGCGAACCACTGCTGCGGCCGGGGCTCGTCGGCATCGTGCAGCGCTGCGCCGCCCTGCGCCCGCGCCCCTCGATATCGCTGACCACCAACGGCATCGGCCTGGCCCGCACGGCCGACGCGCTGCGCGCCGCCGGGCTCGACCGGGTCAACGTCTCGCTCGACACGCTGCGCCCCGAGGTCTTCCACCGGCTCACCCGCCGCAACCGCCACCACGACGTCATCGCGGGCCTCGACGCCGCCCGCGCGGCCGGGCTCGCCCCGGTGAAGATCAACAGCGTGCTGATGCGCGGCGTCAACGACGACGAGGCCCCCGACCTGCTCGCCTGGGCGCTGGAAAACCGCTACGAGCTGAGGTTCATCGAGCAGATGCCGCTCGACGCCCAGCACGGCTGGCAGCGCGAGGACATGGTGACCGCCGAGGAGATCCTGCGCTCCCTCGGCGAGCGCTTCGCCCTGACCCCGGAGCGGTCCGGGGAACGCGGTTCGGCCCCCGCGGAACGCTGGCTGGTCGACGGTGGCCCCGCCCGGGTCGGCGTCATAGCCTCCGTCACCCGGCCGTTCTGCCGCGCCTGCGACCGCACCCGGCTCACCGCCGACGGGCAGGTCCGCAACTGCCTGTTCGCCCGCGAGGAGAGCGACCTGCGCACCGCGTTGCGCGAGGGCGCGAGCGACGAGGAGATGGTCCGCCTGTGGCAGGCCGCGATGTGGGGCAAGAAGGCCGGCTCCGGACTCGACGACCCGTCATTCCTCCAGCCGCAGCGCCCGATGTCGGCGATCGGCGGCTGACGCGGCGGAGTCGGCGGCGCACTCGGGAATGCCTGTCGGTGCGCACGGCGCGCCGTGCTGACGTGGAATCAGCGGCTCCGCCCGCGTCCGTCCCTCACGCCGGGCTGTCGGAGTGCCAGTCGGCGAGCGGGACGACGTCCTTGAGGAAGCCCCGGACGCCCAGGAACTTCGACAGGTGCTCGCGGTGCTCCTCGCACGCCAGCCACGTCTTGCGGCGCTCGGGCGTGTGCACCTTCGGGTTGTTCCACGCGAGGACCCACACGGCGTCGGCCCGGCAGCCCTTGGCTGAGCAGATCGGCTTCTCGGCGGCGACGGAGTCCATGCCCAGAACCCTACAGGCGGGGCGGTCAGGGGCCGGATCGCGGTGGGAAATGAGACGACGCCGGGCAGCCACGGGGGGAGCCGCCCGGCGTCGGTCCGTCGCTCCGACGGGGGATGCGGAGCGCGTACGAAGTATGTCACGCACCCACCCCACGGCGGCAGCCGAACGACGGTATTGATCTGAGCTTTTCTTGAGCTTTCCCAAAGCGGGCAGGTCAGCGGGGTTCGCCGCCTCAGGCCCGTCCGCCGTCTTCCGCGTCGTACTCCGCCTCGCGTTCCGCCACGTCCCGGGAAGGGCGCGGTTCGCCGCCCTCGAGCAGCCTGCGGGTGGGCGCGGGCACCATCGCCGGAGGCAGCGGTGTGCTGTTCTCCCGCCCGGCGTTGGCGATCACCACCGCGATATACGGCAGGGTCGCGCCGAGGACCAGGGCGATCGCCGCGAACACCACCGCGACGTGCCACAGCAGGATGGCGAGCAGCACGCAGACCGTGCGGATCGACATCGAGATCACATAGCGCCGCTGCCGGCCGCGGACGTCGGCGGTGAGACCCACCCGCGCCCCGGAGATGGGGAACACGCCGGGGTCACTGCGCTTCCACATGACGTTCCACCACCCGCTGATCGATGCCGGAAGCCTCCCCGTCCGGACATCTCACACGGTACGCCGCGGATGCGCAGGCCACGAGACCGGGGTGCGCCCGGCCGGCGGTGTCCGGCCTGCGCCGTACGGCGTACGGCGCAGGCCCGCATGCGGCCCGGCCGAACCGGACCCACACTGGCCGCAAGGGCGCGCGGCGCCGGACGTGAGGAGAGGCCATGGGCTGGTTGTGGGCGATCATCGTCGGGCTGGTGCTGGGGGTGATCGCCAGGGCGATCCTGCCGGGCAGGCAGCCCATCCCGCTGTGGCTGACCACGATCTACGGCATCCTCGGCAGCATCCTGGGCAACGCGGTCGCCACCTGGGCGGGCGTGAACAGCACCAAGGGCATCGACTGGACCCGCCACATCCTCCAACTGGCCGGCGCGGTCCTCATCGTCGCCGTCGGCACCCCGCTCTACCTGTCCATCCGCGGCAACAAGGGCACCGCCAGACGCTCCGCCCGCTGAGCCGTCGTCCGTTCAGACCCCCTGGCTCACCGAACTCATGTTGAAGTCCGGGACGCGCAGGGCCGGAGTCGCGGCGCGGGTGAACCAGTCGCTCCACTCGCGCGGCAGGGTGCGCTCCGTGCGGCCCGCCTCGGTCGCGCGGCCCAGCAGGTCCACCGGGGACTCGTTGAAGCGGAAGTTGTTGACGACGCCGGTCACCTCGCCGTTCTCCACGAGGTAGACGCCGTCCCGGGTCAGGCCGGTCAGCAGCAGCGTCGCCGGGTCCACCTCGCGGATGTACCACAGGCAGGTCAGCAGCAGCCCGCGCTCGGTGCCCGCGACCATCTCCTGGAGCGTCTTCGTGCCGCCCGCGTCCAGGATCAGGTTGTCGTGGGCCGGGGCGACCGGCAGCCCGGTCAGCCCGGCCGAGTGCCGCGTGGTGATCAGGCGGTTGAGCACGCCGTCACGGACCCAGTCGGTGCGCTCCAGCGGCAGCCCGTTGTCGAACGCCGACGCGCTGTCGCCGGAGGAGTGGGCGATGACGAACGGCGCCGCCTGCAGGCCCTCTGCGTGCGGGTCGCTGTAGAGGTCCAACGGAAGGCCGGACAGCTTGTCGCCGATCCGCGTGCCGCCGCCCGGCCGGCTGAACACCGTGCGTCCCTCGGCCGCCTCGCGCGCGGTGGACGACCAGAACTGGTACACCATCATGTCGGCCACCGCGCTGGGCGGCAGCAGCGTCTCGTAGCGCCCCGCGGGCAGCTCCACCTTGCGCTCGGCCCAGCGCAGCCGCTCCGCGAGGTCCCTCTCCAGCGCCCTGGGGTCGACGTCGGCGAAGTCCCGGGTGGCCGCGCCCGCCCACGCCGAGCGGGAGCCGTCCGGCGACTTGGCGTTCAGCTCCAGCGTCCCGGTGGGCTGGTCGTGCCGCAGCCGCAGGCCGGTGGAGCTGCCCAGGTAGCTGGAGACCACCGAGTGGTACGCGAAGCCGTACAGCTCCCGGCCACCCTCGCGGGCCGCGGCGAACGACTCGCCCAGCGCCGGCGCGAACGCCGCGAACACCTCGGAGGACGTCTCGGCCGGCGCCTCGGTGAAGGCGGCCTGCGCCGCCTCGCCCGCCACCAGCGGCTGCGCGTCCTCCGCGGGCCCGGCGTCCCGCGCCGCGTCCTCGGCCAGGCGCACCAGCCCCTCCAGCTCGTCCACGCCGACCGCGGAACGCGACACCACGCCGGACGCGGTGCCCTGCGCGCCGTTCACCGTGGCGATGACGGTGACCGTGCGGTCGCGGGTGACGCCGTTGGTGGTCAGCGCGTTGCGGGCCCAGCGCAGGTTGGCGGTGGATCCCTCGTCGGCGATCACGACACAGCCGTCGGCCCGCGACAACTCCAGGGCGCGCTCGACGATTTCGTGCGCGGGGGTGGAACGACTCATGAACGACCCGCCTCCTGCGTGGTGTTGAGAATGTTGACGCCGCGGAACAACGCCGAGGGGCAGCCGTGGCTGACGGCCGCCACCTGCCCCGGCTGCGCCTTGCCGCAGTTGAAGGCGCCGCCCAGCACATACGTCTGCGGCCCGCCGACCGCCTCCATCGAGCCCCAGAAATCCGTGGTGGTCGCCTGGTAGGCGAAATCCCGCACCTGGCCCGCGAGTTCGCCGTTCTCGATACGGAACGCCCTCTGCGCCGTGAACTGGAAGTTGTAGCGCTGCATGTCGATGGACCAGGAGCGGTCACCGACCAGGTACAGCCCGCGCTCCACCCGGCCGATCAGCTCCTGGGTGGACGGCCCGCCCGGCGCCGGGGCCAGCGAGACGTTCGCCATCCGCTGCACCGGCACGTGCGAGGGGGAGTCCGCGAAGGCGCAGCCGTTGGACCGCTCGAAGCCGCAGCGGCGGGCGATGCGGCGGTCGAGCTGGTAGCCCACCAGCGTGCCGTTCCTGACCAGGTCCCAGGACTGCGCGGCCACGCCCTCGTCGTCGTACCCGACGGTGGCCAGGCCGTGCTCGGCGGTGCGGTCGCCGGTCACGTTCATCACCGGCGAGCCGTAGCGCAACGTGCCCAACTGGTCGAAGGTGGCGAACGAGGTGCCCGCGTAGGCCGCCTCGTAGCCCAGCGCGCGGTCCAGTTCGGTGGCGTGGCCGATCGACTCGTGGATGGTCAGCCACAGGTTCGACGGGTCGACGACCAGGTCGTACGAGCCGGGCTCGACGCTCGGCGCGGCCATCTTCTGCGCCAGCAGCTCGGGGATCTCGGCCAGTTCGCGGTCCCAGTCCCAGCCGGTGCCGGTCAGGTACTCCCAGCCGCGTCCGACCGGCGGCGCGATGGTGCGCATCGAGTCGAAGCCGCCGTCGGCGTCCACCGCGACCGCGGTGAACTCCGGGTGCAGCCTGACGCGCTGCTGGGTCGTGGTGGTCCCGGCGCTGTCCGCGTAGAACTTGTTCTCCTGCACGGTCATCAGCGACGCGTCCGCGTGGCTGACGCCGTCCGCGCCGAGCAGCCGGGAGCTGAACTCGGCCAGCAGCCCGGTCTTCTCCTTGTCCGGTACCTCGAACGGGTTGACCTCGTACGCCGAGACCCACACCCGGTCCGCGTGCACCGGCTCGGCGGCCAGCTCCACCCGGTCGTCCGCCCCGGCCGCCGCGCTCACCTTCGCGGACAGCCTGGCCATCGCCACCGCCTGGCCCGCCACCCGGGCCGCGCCGTCCATCGTCATCTCGACGCCGGAGGCGAAACCCCAGGCGCCGCCGTGCACGACGCGCACCGCGTAGCCGGTGTCGGTCACGTCCGAGGAACCGGAGGGCCTGGCGTCGCGCAGCCGCCAGGACGCGCTGCGCACCCGCTCGAACCGGAAGTCCGCGTGGCTGGCGCCCAGCGCCCTGGCCCGCGCCAGCGCCGCGTCGGCCAGCGCCCTCAGCGGCAGCGCCAGAAACGACTCGTCGATCTCCTGGGGCACGGCGGCCTCCCCTTCTCGCCCGTCACGTATCCACCCGTCGCGTACCGCTCTCGGCGACTGCCCGCAGTGAATCATGCCGCTGCGACATCCGGGGCGGCCTGTGGATTTCTGTAGGGACCCCACAGCGGGTGCCGTGCGCCCCTGTCAGGGGCCGATTCTCCGAAGCGCGGCGCCGCCCGATAGTTTTCCTAACGAGCAGACGTTTGACGCAGTCGACTAACGAAAGGGTGGGCCGTTGAGCCGCTCGGTTCTCGTCACCGGAGGCAATCGGGGCATCGGCCTCGCCATCGCCCGTGCCTTCGCGGACGCGGGGGACAAGGTCGCGATCACCTACCGCTCCGGTGAACCCCCCGCCGGCTTCCTCGCGGTCAGGTGCGACATCACCGACCCCGAGCAGGTGGAGCGGGCGTACAAGGAGATCGAGGAGGCCCAGGGCCCGGTCGAGGTCCTGGTGGCGAACGCGGGCGTCACCCGCGACCAGCTGCTGCTGCGCATGTCGGAGGAGGACTTCACCTCCGTCCTCGAGACCAACCTCACCGGCACCTTCCGGGTCGTCAAGCGGGCCAGCCGCGGCATGCTGCGCGCCCGCAAGGGCCGCATCGTGCTGATCTCCTCGGTCGTGGGGCTGCTGGGCTCGGCCGGGCAGGCCAACTACGCCGCCTCCAAGGCCGGCCTCGTCGGCTTCGCCCGCTCGGTCGCCCGCGAGCTGGGCTCGCGCAACATCACCATCAACGTCGTCGCTCCCGGCTTCGTCGACACCGACATGACGCGCGCGCTCACCGACGAGCAGCGTGACAACATCCTCACCGGCGTCCCGCTCGGCCGCTACGCGCAGCCGGAGGAGGTCGCCGCGTCGGTGCGCTTCCTGTCGTCCGACGAGGCCGCATACATCACCGGAGCCGTCATTCCCGTCGACGGCGGATTGGGCATGGGTCACTGATCAGCATGAGTGGAATCCTCGCAGGCAAGCGCATCCTCGTGACCGGCGTGCTCACCGAGGCGTCGATCGCCTTCCACGCCGCCAAGCTGGCCCAGGAGGAGGGCGCCGAGGTCGTGCTGACCGGCTTCGGCCGCCTCAGCCTCGTCGAGCGCATCGCCAAGCGGCTGCCCAAGCCGGCGCTGGTGATCGAGCTGGACGTCACCAACCCCGAGCACCTGGAAGCGCTGCCCGGCCGGGTCGCCGAGCACCTGGGCGAGGGCGTCGAGCTGGACGGCGTGGTGCACTCCATCGCCTTCGGCCCGGCCGGCGCGTTCGACTTCCTGAACGGCACCTGGGAGGACGTCTCGACCGCCGTGCACGTCTCCGCGTTCTCGCTGAAGGCGCTCACCATGGCGCTCCAGCCGCTGATGCCGCGCGGCGGCTCGGTCGTCGGCCTGACCTTCGACGCGCAGATCGCCTGGCCGAAGTACGACTGGATGGGCGTGGCCAAGGCCGCCCTGGAGTCGACCTCCCGCTACCTCGCCCGCGACCTGGGCGCGCGCAACCTGCGCGTCAACCTGATCTCCGCCGGCCCCATCAAGTCGATGGCCGCCAGGTCCATCCCGGGCTTCGAGGAGCTGGCCGACGTGTGGAACCACCGTGCGCCCATCGGCTGGGACCTGGCCGACCCGGAGCCCGCCGGCCGCGGTGTGGTGGCCCTGCTGTCCGACTGGTTCCCGAAGACCACCGGCGAGATCGTCCACGTCGACGGCGGCGTGCACATGATGGGCGCCTGAGCGTCTCTCCCCGCGACACGCCCCCTGCCCGTCAGGGGGAGCCTCGCCCCCGGCCCCGGTTCCGCCCTCACGGCGGGCCGGGGCCGCGGCGTGTGCGCGCGAACCGCTCTCCCCCGGTTGGCGGATCAGACCGGGCGGTGGGGACGGCGTGCCGGGCACCATGGCACCAGGGGGCGGCACGCCCGCCGGTCCGCAACTGATCTTCCCGGGGCGGCACTTGCGCGAAGCGTGGAAGGAACGCGGAACGAACGCTCCGAGCGGACGGCGGACGGGCGGGCCGGTACGGCAGAGCCCGGATCGCGTCAGGACGAGTCAGGACGACTCCCGAACGAGGAGGTCCGCCATGCGCCCGTGCACCGGTCACCCCACCCCGTGGTACGGCAGGGCCGCGGTGCTCCTCGTCGCGCTGGCCGCGGGCCTGGCCGCCCCCGCCGCGCGGGCCACGGAACCGCCCGAGACCGCTGGACTCGCCGCCCCGGCCGGATCGGCGATCGCGTACGCCCCCGGCCGCGCCCCGGCGCACACCCCCGCGGTCCCCGCGCCGGCGCTGCCGCAGTGCTTCACCGCCGTGCGTGGCAGTGAGGTGGTCGCCGACTGCCAGAACCCGGACCCGGACACCGCTCACGTCGAGCTGCACATAGCGTGCCGCCGCTGGTGGGACCCGGCGACCGACACCGCGCCCACCGCCGTGGGCCCGGCGCAGACGGTCACCCTCACCGGCCGCTGCTGGAAGGAGATCCGCGCGGTCTGGACGACGGTGCGCTGACCCCGCAAGGGAGCGGGGTCAGCGGGTGCGCCCGCAACCCCGCACGTACGCCGTCGCCTCGGCGCCCGCCCGCTCCACGTCGCCCGCGCGGATCGCCTCGACCAGCCCGGAGTGGTCCACGTACTGCTCGGGCCTGAGCACCTCGCCCACGTCGGCGCGCAGGATCGCCCGCAGCACCTCGCCGAGGTCCGCGTACATCTCCTTGAGCGCGTCGTTGTGCGCGGTGGCGACCACCGCGAGGTGCAGCGTGGCGTCCGCGTCCACGAAGGCGGCCGCGTCCCCCGACTCCCAGGCCCGCTCACGCCGCTGGAGCACCGCGTCCAGCTGGCGCAGGTCGCGCTCGGTGCGGCGGCGGGCGGCCAGCCGGGCGGCGGAGGCCTCCAGCACGCTGCGCAGCTCGGCGACGTGCCCGGGATCGGTGTCGGCGAACCGGCGGTGCATCACCCCCGCCAGCTCACTGGTGGCGGCCACGTAGGTGCCCGAACCCTGCCGGATGTCGAGCAGGCCGTTGTGGGCGAGGGCCCGGACCGCCTCCCGCACGGTGTTGCGGGCCACTCCGAGCCGTTCGACCAGCTCGGGCTCGGTCGGGATGCGCGACCCCACCGGCCACTCGCCCGACGTGATCTGGGCCCGCAGCTGGGCGATCACCTGGTCCGCGAGCGCGGAGCGCCGGGGGGAGGTCAGGGGCATGGGGTCGCTCGCTCTCGTGCGCGGGTGGTCAGCGGTGGGCCGGGCGGACGCGGGGACGCGGGGTGGCCGGGGCCGGGGCCGGGGCCGGGGTCAATTCTGGCGGAGGCGGTCCGCCGGTCGCGACGGGACTGGACAATGATTCATCCCATGATTCTATGATGGGCGCATGCGAGATGACGAGGCCATCCTGAGCGAAGACCGGATCGCGCCGCCGAGCGGCACCGAAGCGGTCGGCTTCGAGGTGCTCGGCGCCGAAGCCGGTGGCGCCCAAGCGGTTGGCGCCGAAGCCGCTGGTGCGGGAGCCGCCGGCGCAGAACCCGGGAAGCTGCCCGCATGGACGCGGCGCCTGGTCGTCGTCGGCCTGATCGCCGCCGCGCTCAACCTGCGCCCCGCGGTCACCAGCCTCGGGCCGCTGCTGGAGGAGGTCCGCGACGGCCTCGGCATGAGTGGCACGGTGGCGGGGCTGCTGACGTCGATGCCGATGCTCTGCTTCGGGGTGTTCGGGGCGACCGCGCCCCGGCTGGCCCGGCGCCACGGACCCGGGGCGGTGGTGTGCGCGGGGATGGCGGCGATCACGGCGGGCCTGCTGCTGCGGCCCTTCGCGGGCGGCACCGCGCTCTTCCTCGCCGCCAGCGCCCTCGCGCTCGCCGGGATAGCGCTGACCAACGTGCTGATGCCGGTGATCGTCAAGCGCTACTTCCCCCACCGCGTCGGCGCGATGACCGGCCTGTACTCGATGGCGCTGTCCGTGGGCACCGCGCTGGCCGCCGCCGTCACCGTCCCGCTGACGCACGCCGCGGGCGACGACTGGCGCCTCGGCCTGGGCGCCTGGGCCGCGCTGGGCGCGCTCGGCGTCCTGCCGTGGCTCGCCCTGGTGCGCGACCGGTCCCGCGCGGACGCCCCCACGGCGTCCGGCGCCCTCGCCCCGGACCACGCGAACGCCTTCGCGCTGCGCATCACCCGCAGCCGTACCGCCTGGGCCCTGACCGTCTTCTTCGGCCTCCAGGCCACCGGCGCGTACATCGTGATGGGCTGGCTGCCGCAGATCTTCCGGGACGCCGGAGTGTCCGCCGGTACCGCGGGCGTGCTGCTCGCGGTGACGATGGCGATGAGCGTGCCGCTGTCCTTCGCCCTGCCCGCGATCGCCGGGCGGATGCGTCACCAGGGCGGACTGGTCCTCGTGCTGGGCGCGTTCGGACTCGCGGGCTACGCGGGGCTGTGGCTGGCGCCCGCCGCGCTGCCGCTGCTGTGGGCCGTGCTGCTCGGGGTCGCCAACTCCAGCTTCCCGCTGGCGCTCACCATGATCGGGATGCGGTCGCGCAGCGGCCACGGCGTGGTCCGGCTGTCCGCCTTCGCGCAGAGCACCGGCTATCTGCTGTCCATCCCGGGCCCCATCCTGGTCGGCGCCCTCTACCAGCACACCGGCGGCTGGCGGCTGCCCATCGCGCTGATGGCGGCGCTGCTCGTGCCGCAGATGGCGGCGGGCCTGCTCGCCGGCCGGGCCCGCCACGTCGAGGACGAGGCCTGACCGCACGGGTCCACCGGCCGTACGGGGCCAGGCCGTCGGCGCGCCCGGGGGGTCGGTAGGAGGGCCTCAGGGACGAGTGCGACACTGGCGCCATGCCAGTCCTCGAACCGAACCCCCCGCAGCCGCAGAAGAAGCTCCTCCTGGTCTTCGGCCTGATGCTGGGCGTGCCCGCGCTCGTCGCCGTGATCGCCACCATCGGCTCCCACTTCGGCTGACCCCCCCGACCGGGCAGGGGTGGGGACAGCCCCACCCCCCTTAGGGGGTCAGGCTCAGGGTCAACTGGGTGGCTCGCCTGATGGGTTGGGCCGCGCCGGATCCGTAGCGTCTTCGGTATGCCGCACGGTGCACGCCGACCGCGGCGCACGACGCAGCGGTGACGCGAACCCGGAGGCGATTTCCCATGGCAGCCCACAGCCACATCCTGTCCGCGGCGGGGGAGGGCCCTCGCTCCGCGCGCCGGACGGCGACCGGGGCCCCGGCCGTGCGCCCGGCCCGGCTGCCGTGGTGGGCGGTCGTGGCGCCGGTGATCGCCTTCGCGGCGCTGCTCGCCGTGGTCGCCACCCCGGCGCACGCCGACACCGCGGCGACCGTCCAGCCGCTGACCGACCTGCTCCGCCACGCACGCGACATCCTGCCGCAGGCCCTCGCGAACCTGCTGTGACGCCGCAGCCACGGCCGCCCGCGGCGGCGCCCCGCCACAGTGGGACCCCCGCGCAGCCCGCGCCCGGCGGCCATTTTTCTGCAAAGCTGATGGGATGAGCGACGCAACGCCCCGAAGGATCGTTTTGCTGCGGCACGCCAAGGCCGACTGGCCCTCGGTGCCCGACCTGGAGCGGCCGCTCGCCGACCGCGGGCGCCACGACGCGCCCGGCGCCGGCCGGTGGCTCGCCGGGAGCGGCATCGTTCCCGACCTCACCCTCTGCTCCCCGGCCGTGCGGACCCGGGAGACCTGGAAGCTCGCCGCCCACGAACTGCCGCAGCGCCCCAGGACCGTCTACGAGGAGCGGCTGTACGAGGCCACCCTCGGCGATCTGCTGGCCCTGCTCAACGAGACCCCCGACGAGGTGGCCGACCTGCTTCTGGTCGGCCACAACCCGGGCATCCACGCGCTCGCCGACGCCCTGTCCGGGAAGGCCGACGGCGACCTGCTGTCACGGATGAACCGCGGCGGCTTCCCCACGAGCGCGGTGGCCGTCGTGACGTTCTCCGGCTCGTGGAAGACCGTCGAGCACGGCGTCGGCACCCTCACCGCGTACTGGGCCCCGCACGACTGACCGCCCACGGCAGGACGCGGCCCCCGCCGAGCGCCGGCGGGGGCCGCGTCGCGTTCCGGACCGCCGAGGCCCCGAGGGCTACGACTCGACGTGCAGGTCGGCCGCCTCGACCTCCTCGCGGGTGATCCCCAGCAGGTACAGCACGGTGTCGAGGAACGGCACGTTCACCGCGGTGTCCGCCGCCTCGCGGACCACCGGCTTGGCGTTGAACGCCACGCCGAGCCCGGCCGCGTTGAGCATGTCCAGGTCGTTGGCGCCGTCGCCGATCGCCACCGTCTGCGCCAGCGGCACCCCGGCCTGCGCGGCGAACCTGCGCAGCAACCGCGCCTTGCCCGCCCGGTCCACCACGTCCCCGGTGACCCGGCCGGTCAGGCGGCCGTCGACGATCTCCAGGGTGTTGGCGGCGGCGAAGTCCAGGCCGAGGCGTTCCTTCAGGTCGTCGGTTACCTGCGTGAAGCCGCCGGAGACGATGCCGACCTGGTAGCCGAGCAGCTTGAGGGTCCGGATCAGCGTGCGGGCGCCGGGCGTCAGCCGCACCTCGGAGCGGACCTTGTCCACCACCGACGCGTCCAGCCCGGCCAGCAGCGCCACCCGCGCGTGCAGCGACTGCTCGAAGTCCAGCTCCCCGCGCATCGCCGCCGCCGTCACCTCGGCGACCTGCGCCTCGCAGTCGGCGTGCGCGGCGAACAGCTCGATGACCTCGTCCTGGATGACGGTGGAGTCCACGTCCATCACCACCAGCCGCTGCGCCCTGCGGTGCAGCCCGGACGCCACCACCGCCACGTCCACACCGCGCTGCGCCGCCTCGATGGCCAGCGCCGTGCGCAGCGCCTCGGTCGGCGCGCCCGAGACCGTCAACTCCACGGCCGTCACCGGGTACTTCGCGAGCCGGAAGATACGGTCGATGTTGCCGCCGACCTCGGTGACCCGGGCCGCTATGGCGGCGGTCGACTCCGCGGTCAGCGGGTGCCCGAGCACGGTGACGTGCGAACGGCCGGTGCCACGCGGCCGGTTGTCGCCGGTACCGGAGATGATCTCCGCCTGCATCCGCATCGACTCGGCCCAGCTGTGCACCGTGGCGCGCAGTTCCCCCTCGGTGCCGGGGGCGCCCGCGGGAGCGGTGACCAGCGCGCACAGCACGATGCGGCCACGGGTGACCACCTGCTCGATGTCGACGACGTCCACGCCGTACGCGGCGAGGGTGTCGAAGAGCCCGGCCGTGATGCCGGGACGGTCCTTGCCGAAGATCTTGACCAGGAGGGTGGGACCGGCATCCCGCGCCGTGCCCTGGCCGGCGGGGGCCGGGGCGCCGGAGGCCGCCGGAGTGGCAGGGGCAGGAAGCTGCTGCTGCGATGCGTCGTCCATGGTGTCCCTTACGGTATCCGCCTGCGCTCACGCCCCGCCGCGCCGTCCCGCATGCCGGGCAGCCGGGTCCCCGCCCGGCCGCGCGCGACGCACCGGCTCCGTCCCGAGCGCGGCCAGGGGCGCCGCCCGGCTGCCGGCCGCCCCGGCGCCGTGCGCCAGCAGCGCGCCGACCGCGCCCGCCACGGCGCCCCACCCGGCGCCCAGCAGCAGCGCCCACGCGGGGTTGCCGTGCAGCCGCACGCTCGAGCCCACCGCGTCGAAGCCGAAGACGGACAGGTCGGCGTCGAGGGACAGACCGGTGATCCACACCAGCAGCGCCAGCGCCACGCCCGACGCGACGGCCAGCCGCACGGCGCACCGGCCCGCGTACCCGCACCGCGACGCCCCGCCGACCGGGGTACGGGCCGCCGCCAGCACCCCCGCCGCCAGCATCATCACGGCGGCGGCCGCCGTCAGCAGCCACACCCGCCCGTCGTACCGCGCCAGCTCCGGCATGGTGATCGCGCGCCCGGAGTTCGCGCCGCGCAGCACGTCGTCCAGCGGGTGCGGCAGCAGCAGCGCCAAGGGACCGGTCGCCGCGCCGTGCCAGGACACGAAGAGCCCCAGTGCGGCACCCAGCCACACCCCGTTCGGCGCCCCCGCCAGCGCGCCGCCCACCACCCGGCCCGGGTGGTCGTCGGTGAACGCCGAGTACAGCGCCACCAGCAGCCCGGCGCACACCGCCATCACCAGCACCGACCGCATCGCGGAGGCCGCCGGGCGCACCGTGCGGTGCAGCGCCGCCCAGCCGCGCGGCAGCGGCCCGTACCGCGACGACAGCAGCGCGATCGCCAGCACAAGCACGACCCACACCACGCCGCCGCCCATCGACGCGCCGGTGTCCACCCGGAACCCGACCGTGCCGTGGTCCCGGGCGAGCGTGCCGAGCCCCTTCAGCAGCCCGCTGCCGAACGACCCCAGGTCCCCGAGGTCGCCGATGCCGGGGAAGCCCCCGTTGATCGAGCCGCCGCGCCCCGTGCCGGCGCCCCGGAGCGAGACGGTGTCGTGCCCGGCCCAGCCGAGACCGGCGAGCGCGGCGAGGAAGAGGACCACCACGGCCAGCGCCCGCACCGAAAGCTCCGCGAGCCCGACCTCCGGGCCGGCGCGGCGCAGCGACCACAGGAACACCCAGGCCAGCAGCAGTGCCCCGGTGAGCCCCACACCCAGCGGCAGCACGTCGATGGTCCCGGTGGCCTGCGCGCCGCTGATGCCGAAGACCGACACGTCACCGGAGGGGCTGACCCTGCCGCCGACCGCCATCGTCACCAGCGCGGCGGTCATCGGCCCCAGCGAGCCCGCGGTGTCCGCGCCGAGCAGGTGCAGCGCGAGCGCGGCCACCACCGCCATGCCCAGGTACGCCCAGCCGACGGCGGCCAGCGCGGTCAGCAGCGCGCCGCCCCACGGCACGCGGTGCGCGCCACCGCCCGCGGGCGGGTGCGTCCCTTCGCGCCGGCCGCCGCCGGGGCCGGGCGTGGCGCTGCTGGTCATGGCCGCCTTCCGCCGAGAATCCGCCCGGGAATCATCCCTTTCGTCCACTCTCCGGGGCGGCCGGTGACCCGGCAACGCGAGACCGCCCGCCCGGGCGCGGCGGGTGGCCCCGCGACACGTCGCGGCGACGCGTTACGAAGGCGGTACGAAGCCGGTACGGGGGTGGGCCGGAGGCGACTTTCCGTCATGTGTGCGGGCCTGGAATAGTGCCTCTTCGATGTTCGACATCCCTAGACTCCCCAGCATGGGGGATTACTCGGGGGACAACCTTGTGGGGCATGGAGTGCCGGAACTCGTACTTGAACTGAACGGACAAACCTGGATGCTTGACGCGTCCAGGTCATACAGCCTGGGTCGTGACCCGCAGGGGGACATGGCGTTCGACGACGCCAGAGTCTCCTGGCGGCACGCCACCGTCCGCTGGGACGGCGGCGGTTGGGTGGTCCAGGACCTCGGCAGCACCAACGGCACCTACGCGCAGGGCCAACGCGTCCAGGAGGTGCGGGTCGGCCCGGGCTCCGCCGTGCACCTGGGCAACGCGACCGACGGCCCGCGCCTGGCGTTCAGCGCGCCCGCGCACGCCGCCCAGCCGGTCGCCGCCGACGCCGTCGCGGGCCACGCCGACGCCGCCCGCAGCAGGCCCGCGCAGCCGCACCAGGCGCAGGCGCCCGCGCAGTCCGCCCCGGCGGCCTGGGCGCAGCAGCTCCAGGACGGCGGACCCGCGCCGCACGCCCAGCAGCCGCCAGCGCAGCCGCAGTTCCCGCATCAGGCCGGCTGGAACCAGCCGCCCACGCAGGCCCGGCAGCCGCAGCCCGCCGCCCCGGCGCCGCACGCACAGCCCCAGGCGCCGCAGGCCGGGGCCGCGCAGGTGCCGAGTGCCGCGACTCCCGCGCAGCCCGCCGCCGGCCGCGCGCACAGCGACCGCAGCCCCACCACGTTCCACCACTTCGCGGCCGGCCGCGTCATGCGCATCGGCCGCGCGCTGGAGAACGAACTCGTCGTCTCCGACCTCCAGGTCTCGCGCCACCACGCCGAGTTCCACGCGCACCCCGACGGCCGCATGGAGATCGTCGACCTCGGCAGCCACAACGGCACGTACGTCAACGGCCAGCCGGTGCAGCGCCACCTCATCGGGCCGAACGACATCGTCGGCGTCGGCCACTCCACCTTCCGGCTGGTCGGCGACCGGCTGGAGGAGTTCGTCGACACCGGCGCCGTCTCGTTCTCCGCGCGGCGCCTGACCGTTCAGGTGCCGCAGGGCAACACCACCAAGACCATCCTCAAGGACGTCTCCTTCGGCGTCCCGGAGAAGTCGCTGATCGGCGTCATCGGCCCGTCCGGCTCCGGCAAGTCCACCCTGCTGCGCGCGCTCACCGGCTACCGCCCGGCGGACGTCGGCGAGGTGCTGTACGACAACCGCAACCTCTACAAGCAGTTCGCCGAACTGCGCCAGCGCATCGGCCTCGTTCCGCAGGACGACATCCTGCACAAGGAACTGACCGTGCGCACCGCGCTGAAGTACGCGGCCAAGCTGCGCTTCCCCGGCGACACCCACGCCACCGAGCGGCAGGCGCGCATCGACGAGGTCCTGCGCGAGCTCAAGCTCGACATCCACGCCGACAAGCGGATCACCTCGCTGTCCGGCGGCCAGCGCAAGCGCGTCTCGGTCGCCCTGGAACTGCTCACCAAGCCGTCGCTGATCTTCCTCGACGAGCCCACGTCGGGCCTCGACCCCGGCATGGACCGCGACGTGATGCAGCTGCTGCGCGGACTCGCCGACGACGGCCGCACGGTGCTGGTCGTCACCCACTCGGTGGCCGAACTCGCGCTGTGCGACCGGCTGCTGGTGATGGCGCCGGGCGGCTCGGTCGCCTACTTCGGGCCGCCGGACGAGGCACTCACCTTCTTCGGCTACGAGACCTGGGCCGACGTCTTCCAGGCGTTCGAGAACTACCGCGACTACGACTGGTCGGGCCGCTGGCGCGGTTCCCAGCACTACCAGCTGTACGCGGCCGACCTCGACGCCGCCCCCGCGCCGCAGGCCGCGCCCGCCGTGCCGCAGCAGATGCAGCAGATGTCCCGCCCGCAGAAGTCGCAGAGCTGGGGCTCCCAGCTGTGGACGCTGATCGCGCGCTACCTGTCGGTGATCGCCTCCGACCGCGGCTTCCTGGGTCTGATGGTCATCCTGCCCGCGGTGCTGGGCGTGGTGAGCGTCGTCATCCCGGCCAAGTACGGCCTGGGCTTCGGCCCGCCGCAGGCGCATTTGTTCAACAAGGACGCCGGCACCATCCTGATGATCCTCACGGTCGGCGCGTGCTTCTCCGGCGCCGCCAACTCGGTCCGTGAACTGATCAAGGAGCGCGTCATCTACGAACGCGAACGCGCGGTCGGCCTGTCGCGCTCCGCGTACCTGATGTCCAAGGTCATCGTGCTCGGCCTGATCACCGCGCTGCAGGGCGTCATCATCTGCGGCATCGGCTTCGCGCCCCGCACGATGCCCACCGAGGGCGTGATCCTGCACAACGCGCCCGCCGTCGAGATGACCGTCATGGTGATCGGGATCGGCTTCACCTCGATGATGGTCGGCCTGGTGATCTCCTCGCTGGTGAAGACCGCCGAGAAGACCATGCCGCTGCTGGTGATGTTCGCCATCGTGCAGGTCGTCTTCACCGGCATCCTCTTCCAGCTGTACGCCAAGCCCGGCATCGAGCAGGTCGCCTGGCTGATGCCGTCCCGCTGGGCGCTCGCCGGCCTGGCCACCACCGCGCAGCTCAACGTGCTGATGCCGTGGGACCCGACCAACCCCGACACCCTGTGGAAGCACTCCGCGGGCATCTGGTTCCTCGACCTGTTCGTACTGCTCGCGCTCGGTGTGATCTGCGGCTTCGCGGTCTCCCGGCTGCTGCGCAGGCACGAGCCGGAGGTCATGCGGGAGAAGTGAGCGAAGCGCGGGCCACCCGGCCCGCGCCGTCACGTCGCAACGAAGCGGCGGTCACCCGGAACGGGGGGCCGCCGCTTCGCGCAGGGCCTGCCTGTCGGGGCCGGTGGCCGGTGGTCCGCGGACCTAGGGCGCAGGGCCCGGGACCCGACCGGTCGTGCGGCCGATGCCGGCCCGCGTGCCCGCCGGTACGGTGAACACATGTCCACCCGGAGCGCGCGCGACCAGATCACCGCGGTGAGTTCCGCGGTGCTGGCGATGAGCCGCCACCGCGAGGTCCACGACGTGCTCCAGACCATCGTCGCCTCCGCGCGCGAGCTGCTGGACGCCCGGTACGCGGCGCTCGGCGTGCCCGACGACCACGGCGGCTTCGCCCAGTTCGTGGTGGACGGCGTCAGCGAGCGGCAGTGGAAGGAGATCGGGCCGCTGCCCCGGCAGCACGGCCTCCTCGCGGTGATGCTGCGCGAGGCCGCCCCGCAGCGGCTCGCCGACGTCCGCGAGGACCCGCGCTTCGAGGGCTGGCCCAAGGCGCACCCCGAGCTGTCGGACTTCCTCGGCGTGCCCATCGTGGACGGCGACGAGGTGCTCGGGGCGATCTTCCTCGCCAACAAGAACTGCCCGAAGCCGCAGGGCGGTTGCGGCTTCACCGAGGACGACGAGGCGCTGCTGCGGATCCTCGCCGCGCACGCCGCCCTCGCCCTCACCAACGCCCGCCTGCACGAACGCAGCCGGGAGCTGACCATCGCCGGCGAGCGGGCCCGGATCGCCCACGGGCTGCACGACGCCGTGGCGCAGAAGCTGTTCTCGCTGCGGCTGACCGCGCAGGCCGCCGCCGCGCTGGTGGACCGCGACCCGGCGCGCGCCAAGGGGGAGTTGCGGGAGGTGGCCCGGCTCGCCGCCGAGGCGGCCGACGAACTGCGCGCCGTCGTCGTGGAGTTGCGACCCGCCGCCCTCGACGAGGACGGCCTGGTCGCCACGCTGCGCGACCAGGTCGAGGTGCTCGACCGCGCCCACGCCGCCCGCATCGCCTTCGCCTCGCACGCGGTGCGGGCCCTGCCCGCCCAGCAGGAGGAGGCCGTGCTGCGGGTCGCCCAGGAAGCCCTGCACAACGCGCTGCGCCACTCCGGCGCGACCGGCGTGGACGTCCGCCTCGAAGGACGCGGCAGGGGAGCCGTGCTGCGGGTGCGCGACGACGGCCGCGGCTTCGACGCCTCGCGGGTGCGCCGGGCCGGCCGCCACCTGGGCCTGGTCTCGATGCGGGAGCGCGCGGCGGGCGTCGGCGGCAGACTCACCGTGGACTCGGCGCCCGGCCGGGGCACCCTGATCGAGATGGAGGTGCCGGGTGGCTGAGACCCGCCCGTCGGCCGCGAGCGCCATCAGGGTGCTGCTGGTCGACGACCACCAGGTCGTCCGCCGGGGCCTGCGCACCTTCCTGGAGGTGCAGCCCGACATCGAGGTCGTCGGCGAGGCGGCCGACGGCGAGGAAGGCGTCGCGCGGGCCCGGGAGCTGGGCCCCGACGTGATCCTCATGGACGTCAAGATGCCGGGCACCGACGGCATCACCGCGTTGCGCACCCTGCGCGACGAGGGCAGCAAGGCGCGGGTGCTGATCGTCACCAGCTTCACCGAGCGGCGCACGGTCGTCCCCGCGCTGCGGGCGGGCGCCTCGGGTTACGTCTACAAGGACATCGACCCCGACGCCCTGGCCGGCGCGATCCGTTCCGTGCACGCCGGACACGTGCTGCTCCAGCCGGAGGTGGCCGACGCGCTGCTGTCCCGGGAGGAGACGCCTGGCGGCACGGGCCGCGCCGGCACCCTCACCGACCGCGAGCGGGAGGTCCTGGGGCTCATCGCGGACGGGCGCTCCAACCGGGAGATCGCCCGCGCGCTGGTCCTGTCCGAGAAGACCGTGAAGACGCACGTGTCCAACATCCTGATGAAGCTCGACCTCGCCGACCGCACCCAGGCCGCGCTGTGGGCGGTCCGGCACGGCGTCGGCGGCTGAGCGGCGCCGGACCCCTGCCCGCGGGCCCGCCCGCAGGCCCTGCTCGGCCCCACCCGCCGAGCGGAACGTCGCCTTCCGGACTGAGATTCATACCGTCGTGTGTATGTAACCCGAATGGCGCAACCCAGCCGGGCCCCGCCCGTTCTTCATGGCGCGCTGCCCGCGACGTGCGGGGGCGCATCACGCCAGAAGGGTCATACGAAGTGAAGAACCTGAAGAAGGTCGCCGTCGTCACCGCCGTAGCGGGGGGCCTTGCCGTCGCCGGTGCCGGTGTCGCCTCCGCCCACAGCGCGGACGCCCACGGTGTCGCCGTCAAGTCGCCGGGCGTGGCCTCGGGCAACCTGGTCCAGGTCCCCGTGCACGTCCCGGTCAACGTGGTGGGCAACACCGTCAGCGTGATCGGTCTGCTGAACCCGGCGTTCGGCAACCACGGCCTCAACTACTGAGCCGGTACCGGACCGAGCACGCCGTCCCCGGCCCCGGGCACGTCGCCCGGGGCCGGGGCGCAGCGCCGTAGCCCGCCTTCGGCGGCGAGGGCGCCAACGTCTGTCGCGCCCCGACGGCACGCAGGGCCCCGTGGCATCACATGCCGCGGGGTCCTCTGCCGTCCGCGGTTCCGGCGCCCCGCCCGGCGCCCCTCGCGCCGCGTCAGCGCTCCCTGCGCCGCTCCGCCTCCTCCACGTACGCGTTGTACGCCGCCACCTGCGCCCGGCGCGCGGTCCGCTCCACCGGGCGCAGCAGTTCCGCGCGGGCCGCGATCTCGGACGCGCTGACCGCCGAGCCGTGCTCCGTCCCGGTCGCGATCGACGTCAACGCGCCCACACGTTGCGCCAGTTCCAGCACCCGCACCGCCCGCGCCGGATACCCCGGCGCCAGCACCTCGCGCCCGCGCTCCGCCCGCGCCCGGTACGCGTCCAGCGCCGCCTGCGCCGCCGGGCCCGCGCCCGCCACGTCGAGCCGGGACAGCGCCGCCGTCGCGTCCCGCATCGCCTCCGCGAGTTCGCGTTCCGCCTCACCCAGCGACGGCACGTCCGCCGGGGGAGCGTCCCGCACCTCGGCGCACCGCCACACCACCTCGACGTGCGTGTCCCCGCGCGGCCCCGCCCGCGTCACCTCGGGCACCAGGCCCAGCGGCTCACCGGTCCCCACCACCGCCTCGCCCGCCGCCAGCGCCCGCGCGTTGAACTCCGGCGGGCCACTCAGCCCCAGCGGATGCCCCGGCACCGGCAGCGCCAGCCGCAGCCCCGACACCCCCAGTGCCCGCAGCCGCCCGAGCCCGTAGGTCAGCCCGACCGGCGCGTCCTCCCCGGGCAGATCCGCGATCCGGTGCGCCGTGTCCCCGGCGGTGATCTCCTGCGCCGCGTCGTCCGGGGAGACAAAACCCCCAAGTAGGGCGTTTCCCCATGCCGTCATGCGTCCTGAGCGAGGTTCCTGAAGCATCCACCCAGCCTATGGACTGGACCGCCCGGCGTGTGGCGTAGGTTTTCCCTCGGGGCCCGCCGACCGGGCCGTCCACGTCCGGCCGGAACGCGGACCGCCGCCGGCACGTCGTACATGGCGTACGAGCCGTACGTGCCGTACAAGACGTCGCACCGTCGAACGACGAAACGCAGGACATGAAGAGGCAGGGGAGACAACGCGCTCATGAGCGATGTGCTGGAGCTGGTGGACGTATCGGTGGTCCGCGACGGACGGGCTCTGGTGGACCAGGTCTCCTGGTCGGTCGCCGAGGGCGAGCGGTGGGTGATCCTCGGCCCCAACGGCGCAGGTAAGACCACCCTGCTCAACGTGGCGTCCAGCTACCTCTACCCGACGTCGGGCACCGCCGCGATCCTCGGCGAGAAGCTCGGCGGCGTCGACGTCTTCGAACTGCGCCCGCGCATCGGCGTCGCCGGCGCCGCCATGGCCGAGAAGATGCCGCGCCGCCAGACCGTCCTGGAGACCGTGCTCACCGCCGCTTACGGCATGACCGCGCACTGGCGCGAGAGCTACGAGGAGTCCGACGAGCAGCGCGCCCGCCTGATCCTCGACCGCCTGGGGATGTCGGAGTACGCCGACCGCCGCTTCGGCACCCTCTCCGAGGGTGAGCGCAAGCGCACCCTGATCGCCCGCGCCATCATGACCGACCCCGAGCTGCTCCTGCTGGACGAGCCCGCCGCGGGCCTCGACCTGGGCGGACGCGAGGACCTGGTGCGCCGCCTGGGCCGACTGGCCCGCGATCCCATCGCCCCCTCGATGATCATGGTCACTCACCACGTCGAGGAGATCGCGCCCGGCTTCACCCACGTCCTGATGATCCGTCAGGGCAAGGTGGTCGCGGCCGGCCCGATCGACCTGGAACTGACCAGCCGCAACCTCTCGCACTGCTTCGGCCTGCCGCTCGTCGTCGAACGGCACGGCGACCGCTGGACCGCCCAGGGCCTGCCGCTCGCGTAACCCCCGCCCGCCGTCGGCGTGACGCGTCCCCGGCCCGCCTCGCCCCGGCCCCCGGCCGCGGCCTGTCGCACCCCACGCGCCAGCCCTACCATGGGAGTTGTGAACGCATGGGTGTGGTGGCTCGCCGCCGCCGGGGCGCTGGGCATCCCGCTGGTGATCACCGCGATGCCCGAGTTCGGGATGTGCGCGATCGGTGCCGCGAGCGCCGCCGTGATCTGCGGCTTCGGCGGCTCAATCGTGCTCCAGGTGCTGGTGTTCGCCGTGGTCTCGGTCGCCCTGGTCGCCGTCGTCCGCGTCGTCGCCAACCGGCAGAGTGCCACCGCCCCCGGCCTGCGCACCGGCGTCGAGGCCCTCAAGGGCCGTCAGGCCGTCGTCGTCGAAAGGGTCGACGGCCGCACCGGACGCGTCAAACTGGGCGGTGAGATCTGGTCGGCCCGCTCGCTCGACACCGCCCGGGTCTACGAGGCCGGGCAGGAGGTGGACGTGGTCGACATCGAGGGAGCGACCGCGGTGGTCCTGTGACCCCGCCGCGCACCGGCGTACCCCGGCCCGAACCACCGTGCGCCCTCGGTCAATTCACCGAAGCCGGAGCGCGCACCCCCGGCCGTCTGACAGACTTGATCATCAAACGTTCGTACCGCGGCGCGTGGCACGGGGAGTGGTCGTGACACCCATCATCATCGTCCTGGTGATCCTGGTGATCCTGGTCTTCATCGCACTCATCAAGACGGTCCAGGTGATCCCACAGGCCAGCGCCGCCATCGTCGAGCGGTTCGGCCGCTACACCCGCACCCTCAGCGCGGGCCTCAACATCGTGGTCCCGTTCATCGACCGCATCCGCAACCGCATCGACCTGCGCGAGCAGGTCGTGCCGTTTCCGCCGCAGCCGGTGATCACCCAGGACAACCTGGTCGTCAACATCGACACCGTCATCTACTACCAGGTCACCGACGCCCGCGCCGCCACCTACGAGGTCGCCAGCTACATCCAGGCGATCGAGCAGCTCACCGTCACCACCCTGCGCAACATCATCGGCGGCATGGACCTGGAACGGACCCTGACCTCCCGCGAGGAGATCAACGCCGCACTGCGCGGCGTCCTCGACGAGGCCACCGGCAAGTGGGGCATCCGCGTCAACCGCGTCGAGCTCAAGGCGATCGAGCCGCCCACCTCCATCCAGGACTCGATGGAGAAGCAGATGCGCGCCGACCGTGACAAGCGCGCCGCGATCCTCACCGCCGAGGGCATCAGGCAGTCCCAGATCCTCACCGCGGAAGGTGAGAAGGCCTCCGCGGTGCTGCGCGCCGAGGGTGATGCCAAGGCCGCCGCCCTGCGCGCCGAAGGCGAGGCGCAGGCCATCCGCACCGTCTTCGAGTCCATCCACGCGGGCGACCCCGACCAGAAGCTGCTGGCCTACCAGTACCTCCAGATGCTGCCGAAGATCGCCGAGGGCGACGCCAACAAGCTCTGGATCGTCCCCAGCGAACTCGGCGACGCCCTCAAGGGCCTCGGCGGCGCCATCGGCAACTTCGCCCCGCCCGGCGGCGGCAACGCCACCTCCGCGGGCAACGGCACGGCCAAGACCGTCCCCCCGCGCCGTGAGGCCCCGGGCATCGAGAACGACTGACGCCCAGGGGCCTCGCGTACGGGGGTTCGCGCGTGGCCCCGGCCTTACGCGATCCGCGCGGGGGCGGACGCGGGAAGCCACTGCGGCAGCCCGCTCGCCCCGTCCCGCATCCCCAGCGCCAGCAGCAGCGCGTCCGCCGGGGTGGGCTCGAACGGCCGGGTCAGCAGCCGCATCCCCGCCTGCTCCGGCGTCCGGTCCGCCTTGCGGGTGTTGTCGTCCGCGCACGCCGCCACGGTGTTCAGCCAGGTGTCCTGACCGCCCCGCGACCTCGGCAGGACGTGGTCCACGGTGGTCGCCCTGCGCCCGCAGTACGCGCACCGGTGCCGGTCACGCACCAGCACGCCCCGCCGCGACCACGGCGCCCGTTGTCGGAACGGCACCCGCACGTATCTGCGGAGCCTGATCACCTGCGGCACCGGCACCTCGACCGCCGCGGCACGGATCCGCAGCCCGGGATGCGCCTGCTCGACGACCGCCTTGTCCCGCATCACCAGCACCACCGCACGCCGCAACGACACCGTCGACAACGGCTCGAAACTCGCGTTGAGCACCAACGTCTCGCGCATCCCACCCACCTCCGCCGGGTCCCGCCCCGCCGCGCGGCGAGGTGGCACCCACTGTGGTCCGCGACTGTCCGGCCCGACAACGCAATTTCCGCCTAGCCCAAGGCCGTTGACCCGGCCCTGAAAACGCCGAACGCCCCGGGTGTCCGTCCCCCGTCGAAACGACTGGACACCCGGGGCGCTTGGCGACCGGCGCGGTCACCGGAGGCGGTCTTCAGGGCCGCGCCCCGGCTCCGGCGGACGGCACGGCGAAACGCCGGCACACCCCCGCCACTGCGGTGCCGATCGCCCGGTGACCGAAGCCACCCGGCGCCCACCACTGTGCGCGCCCGGCCGTACGGCCCGCAATCGGATTTCCCGCGGCACGGGGCGGGCGCACGTCAGCCCTCGGCGGGCTCGCCGTACTCCGCGACCAGCTGGGCGCGGCCCAGCGTGTGGAACCGCAGGTTGAAGCCGACCACCGCCGGGGTCGCGTCCGCGTCAGGGCCCAGCTTGTCGGTGTCCACCGCGTAGACGGTGAAGACGTACCGGTGCGGCTCGTCCCCGGGCGGCGGCGCGGCACCGCCGAAATCCCGCGTCCCGTAGTCGTTGCGCACCTGCACGGCCCCCGCCGGCAGCCCCTTGAAGTCGCCCGACCCGGCGCCCGCCGGAAGCTCGGTGACGTCCGCGGGGATGTCGAAGACCATCCAGTGCCAGAAGCCGCTGCCGGTCGGCGCGTCCGGGTCGTAGCAACTCACCGCGAAGCTCCTGGTCCCCGCAGGGAAGCCCGCCCAGCGCAGGTGCGGCGAGGTGTTGCCCTTCGCGAAGACGTGCGCGTCACCCAGCGTCCCGCCGTCCCGTACGTCGTCGCTCACCACGGTGAACGACGCCACCGGAGGGTGGAAGTCGTGGGGGAGCGGCGGCCTGTTGTGCTCGGTCACTGACTACCTCCTGGCCAGAAGTTGTTGCCCCGGTCACCCTAGAACCCCCGGCCCCGCCCGCGCCGTCAGCGCTTGTCCGAGTCGCCCGCTACGCTCGTACGACATGATCACCGCCCCGGGGCCGCTGGACGGCACACCGCTCGACCGCTCCTTCTTCGACCGCCCGGTGCTGGACGTCGCGCCCGACCTGCTCGGCCGCGTCCTGGTGCGCGAGACCGACGACGGCCCGATCGCCCTGCGGCTCACCGAGGTCGAGGCCTACGCGGGCCCGGCCGACCCCGGGTCCCACGCCTACCGGGGCAGGACCGCCCGCAACGCCGTCATGTTCGGCCCGCCGGGATACGTCTACGTCTACTTCACGTACGGCATGTGGCACTGCATGAACCTGGTCTGCGGCCCGCCCGGCACCGCGAGCGCCGTCCTGCTGCGCGCCGGCGAGATCACCGAGGGCGCCGAACTGGCCCGCAAGCGCCGCGGCACCTCACGGCGGGACAGCGATCTCGCCCAGGGCCCGGCCCGTCTCGCCACCGCCCTCGGCGTCGACCGCGCGCTCAACGGCGCCGACGCCTGCCCGCCGCGACCCGAGCCGTTCCGCATGCTGACCGGCGCCCCGGCCGACCCCGACACCGTACGCAACGGCCCGCGCACCGGCGTCGGCGGCGAAGGGGCCGCCCACCCCTGGCGCTTCTGGATCGACGGCGACCCCACCGTGAGCCCCTACCGCGCCCACGTGCCCCGGCGCCGCCGCTGAGAACCGGGAGGACCGCCAACAACTGGGAAGACCACGGGGCCCGGGACCGCGTACCCTCAAACACGCTGCGTGGACGCCACGACAGCCCGAGCAACGCGACACGAGGAGACACGAAGACCGTGACGGACATCGTCGACGAGCTGAGGTGGCGCGGGCTGATCGCCCAGTCCACCGACGAGGACGCATTGCGCAAGGCGTTCGCGGACGGCCCGGTCACGGTCTATTGCGGCTTCGACCCGACCGCGCCCAGCCTCCACCTCGGCAACCTGGTGCAGATCCTCACCATCCGCCGCCTCCAGCAGGCGGGCCACCGGCCGCTGGCACTGGTCGGCGGGGCCACCGGGCTGATCGGCGACCCCAAGCCCACCTCCGAGCGCACCCTGAACGACGAGGACGTCGTCGCCGGCTGGGTCGAGCGGATCCGCGGCCAGATCGAGCCCTACCTCTCCTTCGAGGGCCCGAACGCCGCCGTCATGGTCAACAACCTGGACTGGACGTCCGGCATGTCCGCGATCAGTCTGCTGCGCGACGTCGGCAAGTACTTCCGGGTCAACAACATGATCGCCAAGGAGGCGGTCGCCCGCCGGCTCAACTCGGACGCGGGCATCAGCTACACCGAGTTCAGCTACCAGGTCCTGCAGGGCATGGACTTCCTGGAGCTGTACCGGCGCCACGGCTGCACCCTCCAGACCGGCGGCAGCGACCAGTGGGGCAACCTCACCGCGGGCACCGACCTCATCCGCAAGGCCGAGGGCGCCTCGGTGCACGCGCTGGCCACCCCCCTGATCACCAAGGCGGACGGCACCAAGTTCGGCAAGACCGAGTCCGGCACGGTGTGGCTCGACCCGGAGATGACCACGCCGTACGCCTTCTACCAGTTCTGGCTGAACGCGGACGACCGGGACGTCGCCAAGTTCCTGCGCATCTTCAGCTTCCGCTCGCGCGAGGAGATCGAGGAGCTCGACCGCCTCACCGAGGAGCGCCCGCAGGCCCGCGCCGCCCAGCGCGCGCTGGCCGAGGAACTGACCACGCTGGTGCACGGCGCCGACCAGACCGCGGCGGTCGTCGCGGCGTCCAGGGCGCTGTTCGGCCAGGGCGAGCTGACCGACCTCGACGCGCCGACCCTGGCGGCGGCACTCGCGGAGCTGCCGCACGCCCGGGTGACCGAGCTGGCCCCGGTCGCCGACCTGCTCGCGCAGGTCGGCCTGGTCGCCAGCAAGTCCGCGGCACGGCGCACCATCAAGGAGGGCGGCGCCTACGTGAACAACGTCAAGGTCGCGACCGAGGACGAGGTCCCGTCGGCGGACGCCCTGCTGCACGGTCGCTGGCTGGTGCTGCGCAGGGGCAAGAAGAACCTGGCGGCCGTCGAGCTGGTGGCCGGCGCCTGACGGCGTCACGCTTCTGACCAGGGGGTTCGGGGTCCAGCCGAGCCCCTTCGGGAGAACGCGGGGAAGAGGGCGGGCGGGGGCTTGACTCCGGCCCGCCCGACCCCTAACGTAGTCCGAGTCGCTGGAAACGGGCGAGCCGTCCGACATGGCCATCAGGCCAGTCGCAGACCCCCCGGGAAGGCGGCCAAACCACTACTGAACGGCCTTCCTCACCGGATGTGTTTCGGCTTGCCCGGAATCGCATTCGACCGGCTCGATTATGAGTCGGCGGGGAAATCCGCTAAAGTAGTGGACACGCCGGAAGGCGCGAAACAAAATC
>NZ_NSKH01000018.1:1657789-1712172 GCF_003144095.1 Streptomyces sp. ICBB 8177
TGGTGAGGCGCGTGAGGCGGATCTGGGTGTGGCGTCGGGGAACGGGAAGGGGCAGATCTTCGTGAAGGGCGAGGTGATCAAGACCGTGCCGGAGTCGAAGATCGTGGAGACCCTGATCGAGGAAGCCCTCAAGATCGCCGAGCAGATGGAGGCCGACGGCGAGGCCTCCGGCGAGCCCACCGTCAGCGTCTCCTGACCCCGGCCCGCCCACCGGCCGTATCCGCGTCGCACCCGCACCGCCTCCTCCCGCACCCGCAGTTCCATGGCTGCGCCCCGGAGCGGCGGTGCGGGGTACAGTGCGGTGACCAGCAGCCCGCTGCGGGCCCGTACCGGTGAGGCGCCCTACGTGTTGACGACGACCACGACCAAGGTCCTGGAACCCTCCGACCTGGACGCCGCGCTCGCCGTGCTCGACCGCGACCCGGTCGCCAACGCCTTCGTCGCCGCCCGCGTCCAGATCGCCGGACTCGACCCGTGGCGACTCGGCGGGGAGATGTGGGGCTGGTACAGCGGCGGGCGCCTGGAGTCGCTCTGCTACGCGGGCGCCAACCTCGTCCCCCTCTGCGCGACCCCGGCCGCCGTACGCGCCTTCGCCGACCGCGCCCGGCGGGCCGGCCGCCGCTGCTCGTCCATCGTCGGGCCCGCCGAGCCCACCGCCGCCCTGTGGGCGCTGCTGGAGCCGAGCTGGGGCCCGGCCCGCGAGGTGCGCGCCCGCCAGCCACTGATGGTCACCCGCTCGCTGCCCGCCGACGTCGTGCCCGACCCCGGGGTGCGGCGGGTGCGCCGGGACGAGATGGACGTGATCATGCCGGCCTGCGTGGCGATGTTCACCGAGGAGGTCGGCGTCTCGCCGCTCGCCGGGGACGGCGGCCTGCTCTACCAGGCCCGGGTCGCCGAACTCGTCTCCACCGGGCGGTCGTTCGCCCGCATCGAGGACGGCCGGGTGGTCTTCAAGGCCGAGATCGGGGCGGCCACCGCGCACGCCTGCCAGATCCAGGGCGTCTGGGTCGCGCCGGAACACCGCGGCCGGGGCCTGTCCAAGACCGGCATGGCCGCCGTGCTCCACTACGCGCTGCGCGACGTCGCCCCCGTCGCCAGCCTCTACGTCAACGACTTCAACGCCGCCGCCCGCGCCGCCTACCGCGCGGTCGGCTTCACCGAGGTCGGCGCGTTCATGAGTGTCCTGTTCTGAACGCCCCCGCGCGCGGCCGCCGTCGGCGCAGCTCGAACGTCAACGCTGTTCAGCGGAGGCGGTGCGGCTAGTAGTGTCCCCGCATGGATGACGTGCTGGTGGGGCCGCTCGACCTGGCGGAACGGGTCGACGAGGCGCTCGCCGTTCAGGCCCTCGCGTTCGGGCTCAACGACGAGGAGATCGCGGTACGCACGCAGATCGTGCTGCGCCACCTCACCCAGCCCGGCGTGCGCGCCCTGGGCGCCACCACCGAGAGCGGCAGGCTCGTCGGCTTCGGCTACGGCATGCCCAACGACCGCGCCCACTGGTGGTCCACCGTCGTCGAGCCCTACCTGCGCCGCGCCGGCACCGCCGACTGGCTGGACGACTCCTTCGTGGTCGTCGAACTGCACGTCCTCCCCGCCCACCAGGGCAGGGGCGTCGGCCGCCGCCTGATCACCGGACTGACCGGACCCGTGCCCCAGCCCCGCAGCATCCTGTCCGCGCTCGACCTCGACAGCCCCGCCCGCCGCTTCTACCGGGGCCTGGGCTACGTCGACCTCGCGCACCCCGTGCACTTCCCCGGCGCCCCCGTCCCGTACACGGTGATGGGCGCCCCGCTGCCGCTGCGCGGGGCCGGCGCCGGACAGCGCGGCGGCTCCCCGGGGCGGCCGGACCGCGGAACGCGTTTCTGACCGGGCCGCCGCGCTCGGTATCCTCGACGTCCGCCCCACCCCGCCGTGACGACGTACCGGAGAGCCCCCATGGTCCAGCGCATGTCCCGAATGCTCCTCAAGACACTGCGCGACGCACCGGCCGACGCCGAGACCGCCAGCCACAAGCTGCTGGTGCGCGCCGGTTACGTCCGCCGCACGTCGGCGGGCGTGTGGACCTGGCTGCCGCTCGGCAAGCGGGTGCTGGAGAACGTGACGCGGATCGTCCGCGAGGAGATGGACGCGATCGGCGGCCAGGAGGTGCTGCTGCCCGCGCTGCTGCCGCGCGAGCCCTACGAGGTCACCGGCCGCGCCGGGGAGTACGGCGACCTGCTCTTCCAGCTCAAGGACCGCAAGGGCGCCGACTACGTGCTCGGCCCCACCCACGAGGAGATCTTCACCCAGGTCGTCAAGGACCAGGCCACCTCGTACAAGGACCTGCCGGTCATCCTGTACCAGATCCAGACCAAGTACCGGGACGAGGCCCGCCCGCGCTCCGGCGTGCTGCGCGGTCGCGAGTTCCAGATGAAGGACGCCTACTCCTTCGACACCACCGACGAGGGGCTGGCGGAGTCCTACCGCCTGCACCGCGAGGCGTACATCAAGATCTTCACCCGGCTCGGCTTCGACTACCGCGTCGTCTCGGCCGTCTCCGGCGCGATGGGCGGCTCGGCCTCCGAGGAGTTCCTCGCCCCGGCCGCCGCCGGCGAGGACACCTTCGTGGACTGCCCGAAGTGCGAGTACGCGGCCAACACCGAGGCGGTCACCACCGTCGTGCCGCCGGCCGACGCCACCGCGCACGGGCCGCTGGAGCTGCTGGACACCCCCGACACCCCGACCATCGAGACGCTCGCCGCGCACCTCGGTGTCCCGGCCTCCGCCACCCTGAAGAACCTGCTGGTCAAGGTGGACGGCGAGATCACCGGCGTCGGCGTGCCCGGCGACCGCGAGGTGGACCTCGGCAAGCTCGCCGAGCACCTGGCGCCCGCCGAGGTGGAGCTGGTCACCGCCGAGGACTTCGAGGGGCGGCCCGACCTGGTGCGCGGCTACGTCGGCCCGCAGGACCGCAAGTTCCCGTACATCGCCGATCCGCGCGTCGCCCCCGGCACCGCCTGGATCACCGGCGCCAACGAGCCCGGCAAGCACGCCCGCGACGTGGTGTGCGGCCGCGACTTCGAGGTCGACCGCTACCTGGACGTGGTCGTCGTCGAGCCGGGCGACCCCTGCCCGGAGTGCGGCGCGGGCCTGGAGATCGGCCGCGCGATCGAGATCGGCCACATCTTCCAGCTCGGCCGCAAGTACGCCGACGCCTTCCAGCTCGACGTACTCGGCCAGAACGGCAAGCCGGTGCGCGTCACCATGGGCTCGTACGGCATCGGCGTGTCGCGGGCGGTCGCCGCGCTGGCCGAGCAGACCGCGGACGAGCAGGGCCTGTGCTGGCCGCGCGAGGTCGCCCCGGCCGACGTGCACGTGGTCGCCGCGGGCAAGGCGGCGCAGACCGAACTGGCGCTGGAGATCGGCGACCGGCTGCACGCGGCGGGCGTGCGGGTCCTGGTGGACGACCGCACGGGCGTGTCGCCCGGCGTGAAGTTCACCGACGCCGAGCTGATCGGGGTGCCGACGATCCTGGTCGTCGGCCGCCGCGCGGGCGAGGGCGTCGTGGAGCTGAAGGACCGGCGCACCGGCGAGCGCGAGGAGCTGACCGTGGACGAGGCGCTGGCCCGCCTGACGGCGTGACACCGCACGGCTGACGGACCACGGGCGGGACGGCCGCAGGACGGGCGCCCCGCCCGGCCTCCAGACCGCCCCGCCGTCGTCCGGCTTCCGCCGTCACAGCCAGGCGGCGAACTCCAGCAGCAGTTCGCCGTCGCCGCGCGCGCCCACCGACAGCGCCCAGGCGCCCGCCGCCACCGCCCGGAAGAACGCCCAGCCGCGCAGCCTGTCGCGGTCCAGGTCCAGCGCGTCGGCGAGCCGGTTGACCCGGCGCCGGGCGGCGGCCTGGGCCGCGGGGGAGGCGGCCAGCGTCTCCAGCCGGTCGCGCACCAGCCACGCCAGGTCGTACGCGGGCTCGCCCACCAGGGGCTTCGGGTCGATCGCCAGCCACGGCACACGGCTGCCGGACAGCACGTTGCCCTGGTGGAAGTCGCCGTGCAGCAGCACCGGTTCCGGCGCGTCGGCGACCAGCCGCTCGCGCAGCGCCAGCGCCTCGTCCACCAGCGCCTCCAGCTGCGGGGTGCGCCGGGAGGCCAGCGCCTCGGCGAGCGCGGCGGTGTGGTCGGCGAGCGAGGTGAAGGCGTGACCGGCCGGGGGCGGCACCCACAGCCTGCGCACCACCTCCGCCGCCTCCAGCATCGCCTTCGCCTCCGGCAGCGAACGCAGCGAGACGTCGCCGCCGAGACGTTCCAGCAGCATCACGCCGCGTTCGGGATCGGCGCGCAGCAGCCGCACCGCGCCCCGGCCGTCCCAGTGCGCCAGCGCCGCGTGCTCCTCGCGGGTCTCCTCGGTCACCATGCCGAGCTTCAGCGCGGCGGGCGTGCCGTCCTCGTCCCTGACCAGGACGACCATGCTGATGTTGCCGCCGGGCTGCTGCACCCGCTCCGGCGTCAGCCGCCAGTGCTCCAGGTACTCCTGCGCCAGGCCAGGCAGCGCGGCCAGCCACTCCCGGCCCGCCTCGCCCTCCCAGGCGGCGACGGTGCGGGTCAGCCGCTGCGGCGGTTCCAGCCGTACGCGCGGTGCCGAGGCCATCGCGGCATCCCTTCGGCGGTCGTCGGTCACAGGGCGTCGGGCGCCGGGGTGCCGGAGGCCGAGGCCGGCGCGGTGGTCGCGGCCGACGCGGTCGGCGCGCCGTCCGCGGCCCGCTCCGGCAGCCCGGGGAAGGCCACGCACGACCCGCGCCAGCGCACCGCGCGCACGGCCGCGTCCGCCAGGTCGGCCGCCGCGTCGGCCCGCAGGGCACCGAAGGCCGCGGCCACCAGGTCCGCGTAGGCGTCCGCGACCCGGTCCTCCAGCACCGCCGCGAGCCGGGCCGCGGTCGCGGCGCCGGTCACCGGGAACGGCAGCGCATAGGCGGCGTCGGCGGCCACCGGGGTCGCGCCAAGGCCGCGCACCGTCCGGGCCATCGCGTCGCGGCGCGCCCGGTGGGCGGCGTAGGCGGCCTGGGCGTCGGCGCGCCGGTCGGCGTCGACCCGGGCGCCGACCACCCCGTAGCCGTAGACCGCGGCGTGCTCGGCGGCCAGCGCGGCCTGCGCGGCGACGACCAGCCGGGACGCCCCCGCGGTGGACGAGGGCGCCGGGGCGCCCGACGCCGGGGAACTCGATGAGGAGGGCGGGGTCATCTCACGCACCTCCGCGCAGCAGCAGCGCGTGGCACGTCCCGGCCGCCGCGACCGAGGCCAGCAGGCGGGCCAGCGCGGGCGAGGCGTCGCGCAGCGCCGCGGTCCTGGTCGCGGCCGTGCGCTGTTCGGCGTCCGCGAGGGCCTTGAGCGCGGCGTCCTGACCGGACGGCACGGCGGGCGCGCCCGAGGCGCTCGGGGAGGCGGACGCCGGTGCCGAAAGGGCGGGGGACGGCGTGCCCGGGGCGGGCGGGGCGAGCGCCTGCCGGTGCGCGGCGACCTGGGCGCGCAACGGCCGCAGGCGGGCGGCGAGCGGCGGGTGCGCGGCGATCGTGGCGTCGTAGCGTGCCAGCAGCGCCGCGCAGTCCTGGGCGGCCAGGACGCGACCGCGTTCCTCGGCGTCGGCGGCGGCCACCGCGCGCGGGTCCGGCGCGGGCACGGCGTCGGCGCACCCGGTGGCCAGCGCCACCAGGGGCAGCCCGGCACCCCCGGCGAGTACGGCTCGTCTGCGCGGCCCGCGCGCGAGCGGCGTCGTCATCTGGGTCGGCACGTTCCTCGTTCCCGCTCGTCGGACGGTGCCGGCCGGATCACGGCCGGCGGACGGCTTCGGCAGCCTACCTGCGGTGATCGGGAGGGGCCGAGGCCACCCTTGGGGCTGCGCCGAATCGTCAGCCGGGTGCCGGAACCGATAGGCTCATGCCCGACACGCGACGAACCACAACAGCACACGCGGCCGAGGAGTCACCCGGATGAGCACCACCCAGAGCGACAGGCTGCGAGGGTTGCTGGAGCCGCTCGCCACCGCCGCCGGACTGGACCTGGAGGAGGTCGCGGTCACCCCGGCGGGCAAGCGCCGTGTTCTGCGTGTCGTGGTGGACAGCGACGAGGGCGTCCAGCTGGACGCGGTCGCCCAGCTGAGCCGCGCGATCTCCGAGGCGCTCGACGCCTCCGACGCGATGGGCGGCGCCCCGTACGTCCTGGAGGTCACCTCCCCGGGCACCGACCGCCCGCTCACCGAGCCGAGGCACTTCGTCCGCAACCGCGGCCGCCTGGTCAAGGTGCGGCTGGCCGACGGCGGCGAACTCGTCGCGCGGATCGTCGAGGTGGACGACGAGGGCCTGGACCTCGAGGTCCCCGGGGTGAAGGGCCGCAAGCCGACCTCCCGCAGGCTGGCGTTCGCCGAGATCGCCAAGGCCCGGGTCGAGGTCGAGTTCAACCGCAAGGACCGCGACGGTGGCGCTCAGGAAGCCGACGCCGATGCCTTCGAAGCGGACGCCGACAGCGCCGAAGACGAGTACGACCAGCACGACGAGTACGACGACGCGGACACGCCCTCCGCCGAGATCACCGAGAGCCCCGAGGAGGCGTAGCCGTGGATATCGACATGAGTGCCCTGCGGGGTCTGGTACGGGAGAAGGAGATCTCCTTCGACCTGCTGGTCGAGGCGATCGAGTCCGCCCTGCTGATCGCCTACCACCGCGAGCCCGGCAGCCGCCGGGACGCCCGCGTGGAGCTGAACCGCTCCACCGGTCACGTCACGGTGTGGGCCAAGGAGGAGGCCGACGAGGCCGCCGAGGGCGACGCGCCCCGCGAGTTCGACGACACTCCCTCCGGTTTCGGCCGGATCGCGGCGACCACCGCCAAGCAGGTGATCCTCCAGCGGCTTCGGGACGCCGAGGAGGAGATCACGTTCGGCGAGTACGCCGGGCGGGAGGGCGACATCGTCGCCGGTGTGGTCCAGCAGGGCAGCGACCCGCGCAACATCCTGGTCGACATCGGCAAGCTGGAGGCCATCCTGCCCCCGCAGGAGCAGGTCCCCGGCGAGGACTACAAGCATGGCACCCGCCTGCGCACCTACGTGGTGCGCGTCGCCAAGGGCGTGCGCGGTCCGTCCGTCACCCTCTCGCGCACCCACCCGAACCTGGTGAAGAAGCTCTTCGCCCTGGAGGTGCCGGAGATCGCGGACGGGTCGGTGGAGATCGAGGCGATCGCCCGCGAGGCCGGTCACCGCACCAAGATCGCGGTCCGCTCGACCCGTCAGGGGCTCAACGCCAAGGGCGCCTGCATCGGCCCGATGGGTGCCCGGGTGCGCGCGGTGATGGCCGAACTGAACGGCGAGAAGATCGACATCGTCGACTGGTCGGACGACCCCGCGCAGATGGTGGCGAACGCGCTGTCGCCCGCCCGCGTGACCAAGGTGGAGGTCGTCGACCTCGCCGCCCGGTCGGCGCGGGTCACCGTCCCTGACTACCAGCTGTCGCTGGCGATCGGCAAGGAAGGGCAGAACGCCCGTCTGGCCGCGCGCCTCACCGGCTGGCGGATCGACATCAGGCCCGACACCGAGCCGGAGCAGGAAGCGGCGGCGTCCGACGAGGCGTAGTCCGTACGGACCATGGGTGCCTGCGGGCTCATGGTCCTTACGGGACCGTGGTCAGGGGCGGGCTCGTCGGCCGTGCGGCTCGTACGGACTCCGCGGGGCCGGGCGACCCCGCGTGCGTGGCCGGAAACCAGCGGTTACCGACGGCCCACCCGGGTCATGGTCAATAACGCGATACCGAACAGCCGAGCGCAAACCAACCCGAAGGGGTGAGGTTGGCGCGGGGAGGTAGACTTAACAGTGTCTGGCCGGACGCGTGCCCGGGCATGCCCTGAGCGAACCTGCGTGGGCTGCCGGAAGCGGGCGGCCAAGAACGATCTGCTGCGCATCGCGGTGATCGGAGACGAGTGCGTCCCCGATCCGCGCGGTACGCTGCCCGGCCGGGGCGCCTATCTGCACCCCGACAAGGCGTGTTACGAACAGGCGGTCCGCCGCCGCGCGTTCCCCAGGGCCTACCGCGCCCGGGGTCCGCTCGGGACGGCGCGGCTGGAGGAGTGTTTCGGGCCCACCGGGTCCGGGACATGAGCGGTAAGCGGCACCGCGCAAGGCGGTACGCGGCAGGAGCAGTACGCAAGTGAACGGCACGGAGACACCGTGCGGTCAGGTACCTCGCGAGTCGGAAGTAGGTCGAGATTGCGATGAGCACTCGATGAGTACGCGATGAGTACGCCCATGAAGTAGCGACGGTCCGGCGGACGACCACCCCGGACCTAGAAGGAGCGAAGTGGCTAAGGTCCGGGTATACGAACTCGCCAAGGAGATGGGAGTCGAGAGCAAGGTCGTCATGGCCAAGCTCCAGGAACTCGGCGAATTCGTCCGTTCGGCGTCCTCGACGATCGAGGCGCCGGTTGTCCGCAAGTTGACAGACGCCTTGCAGACCGGTGGCGGCGGTTCCGCCTCCGGTGCTGCCAAGCCCTCGGCGCCGCGCAAGCAGGCGCCCGCCAAGCCGTCCGCGCCCACCCCGGGTGCGACGGCCCGTCCGGCTGCCCCCAAGCCGGCACCCCGTCCCGCCGCGTCCGGCCCCGCGCAGGCGCCGTCCCCGGCGGCCCCCGCCTCCGGTGGCGCAGCGCCGGGCCCGCGCCCCGCGCAGCCCGGCCCCCGGCCCGGCCCGAAGCCGGCGCCCGCGCAGCCCGCGCCGGCCGCGGAGTTCTCCTCCCCGGCCGCGAGTTCGCCGGCCCCGGCGGCTCCGGCGCAGTCCGGTCCGCGTCCCGGTGCCACTCCCGGCCCGCGCCCCACGCAGCGGCCGGGTCCCGGCCAGCGTGACGGCGGCCAGGGCCGCGGCGGCGCGCCGCGTCCCGGCGGCGACCGCGCCCCGCGTCCGGGCGGCGGCGCGCCGCGTCCGGCCGGTCCGCGTCCCGGCAACAACCCGTTCACCTCGTCCGGTTCCACCGGCATGCCGCGCCCGCAGGCCCCGGGCGGTCCCCGTCCCGGCGGCGCGCCGCGCCCCGGTGGCCAGGGCGGTCCCGGCGGTGGCCCGCGTCCGCAGGGCGCGCCGCGCCCCGGCGGTGCCCAGGGCGGCCCGCGGCCGACTCCGGGCGGCATGCCGCGTCCCGGTGGCGGCGGCCCCGGCGGCCCGCGCCCGAACCCGGGCATGATGCCGCAGCGTCCGGCGGCGGGCCCGCGTCCGGGTCCCGGCGGCGGCGGCGGTCGCGGTCCCGGCGGTGCCGGTCGCCCCGGTGGCGGTGGCGGCGGCGGTCGTCCCGGCTTCGCCGGTCGCCCCGGTGGCGGCGGCGGTGCAGGTCGTCCCGGTGGCGGTGGCGGCTTCGCCGGCCGTCCCGGTGGCGGTGGCCCCGGTGGTGGCGGCGGCTTCGGCGGTCGTCCCGGCTTCGGCGGCCGTCCCGGCGGCCCCGGTGGCCGTGGTGGCACGCAGGGCGCGTTCGGCCGTGGCCCGGGCGGTCGCCCGGCGCGCGGTCGCAAGTCGAAGCGTCAGAGGCGCCAGGAGTACGAGGCCATGCAGGCCCCGTCGGTCGGCGGCGTGATGCTGCCTCGCGGCAACGGCCAGACGGTCCGGCTGTCGCGCGGTGCGTCGCTCACCGACTTCGCGGAGAAGATCAACGCCAACCCGGCGTCCCTCGTCCAGGTGATGCTGAACCTGGGTGAGATGGTCACCGCGACGCAGTCCGTCTCCGACGAGACGCTGCAGCTGCTCGCCGACGAGA
The DNA here is from genome assembly GCF_003144095.1 of Streptomyces sp. ICBB 8177. Classification (GTDB taxonomy): domain Bacteria; phylum Actinomycetota; class Actinomycetes; order Streptomycetales; family Streptomycetaceae; genus Streptantibioticus_D. Next base: position 1,667,542 of record NZ_NSKH01000018.1, read on the forward strand.
TGAACTACGTCGTCGAGATCGTCAGCCCGGAGGAGGAGGACCGCGAGCTGCTCGAGTCCTTCGACATCGAGTTCGGCGAGGACGAGGGCGGCGAGGAAGCGCTCGTCGCGCGTCCGCCGGTGGTCACCGTCATGGGTCACGTCGACCACGGCAAGACCCGCCTGCTGGACGCGATCCGCAAGACCAACGTGGTCGCGGGCGAGGCCGGCGGCATCACCCAGCACATCGGCGCGTACCAGGTGGCGACCGAGGTGAACGGCGAGGACCGCCGCATCACCTTCATCGACACCCCCGGTCACGAGGCGTTCACCGCCATGCGTGCCCGCGGTGCCAAGTCGACCGACATCGCGATCCTGGTGGTCGCGGCGAACGACGGCGTGATGCCGCAGACCGTCGAGGCGCTCAACCACGCCAAGGCGGCCGACGTGCCGATCGTCGTCGCGGTCAACAAGATCGACGTCGAGGGCGCCGACCCGACCAAGGTGCGCGGTCAGCTGACCGAGTACGGCCTGGTGGCCGAGGAGTACGGCGGCGACACGATGTTCGTCGACATCTCCGCCAAGCAGGGTCTGCACATCGACGACCTCCTGGAGGCCGTCATCCTCACCGCCGACGCCTCGCTCGACCTGCGGGCCAACCCGGAGCAGGACGCGCAGGGCATCGCGATCGAGGCCCACCTCGACCGCGGTCGCGGCGCCGTGGCCACCGTGCTGGTCCAGCGCGGCACGCTGCGGGTCGGCGACACGATGGTGGTCGGCGACGCGTACGGCCGCGTGCGGGCGATGCTCGACGACGGCGGCAACAACGTGGAGGAGGCCGGTCCTTCGACGCCGGTCCTGGTCCTCGGTCTGACCAACGTCCCCGGGGCGGGCGACAACTTCCTCGTCGTCGAGGAGGACCGCACCGCCCGCCAGATCGCGGAGAAGCGTGCCGCCCGCGAGCGGAACGCGGCGTTCGCCCGCAAGGGCATCCGCATCTCGCTGGAGGACCTGGACAAGGCCCTCAAGGCGGGCGAGGTCCAGCAGCTCAACCTCATCATCAAGGGCGACGCGTCCGGTTCGGTCGAGGCCCTGGAGTCCTCGCTGCTCCAGCTCGACGTCGGCGACGAGGTGGACATCCGCGTCCTGCACCGCGGTGTGGGTGCGGTCACCGAGTCCGACATCAACCTGGCGGCGGGCTCCGACGCCATCGTCATCGGCTTCAACGTCCGCGCGGAGGGCCGCGCGACGCAGATGGCCGAGCGCGAGGGCGTCGACATCCGGTACTACTCGGTGATCTACCAGGCCATCGAGGAGATCGAGGCGGCCCTGAAGGGCATGCTCAAGCCGGAGTACGAAGAGGTCGAGCTCGGTACGGCGGAGATCCGCGAGATCTTCCGCTCGTCCAAGCTGGGCAACATCGCCGGTGTGCTCATCCGCTCCGGCGAGGTGCGCCGCAACACCAAGGCCCGGCTCATCCGCGACGGCAAGGTCGTCGCGGAGAACCTCACCATCGAGGGCCTGCGTCGCTTCAAGGACGACGTCACCGAGATCCGCGAGGGTTACGAGGGCGGTATCAACCTCGGCAACTTCAACGACATCAAGGTCGACGACGTCATCGCGACGTACGAGATGCGCGAGAAGCCGCGCGGCTGACACGGCTGACCGGTCCGGCCGGGGCCCGGTCGGCGGAGATAATCCGTCGATCGGCCCCGGCCGGTGCCGGTAGTGTGGAAAGAGCTGATCACGTCGGCGTGCAGCCGTCACGTCAGCCGCCATCCCGTCACACGAGGCCTTCCAGATCGGCTAGATCTGCTGCCCATGTACGTAGGGACTCTGTCCTTCGACCTGCTTCTCGGCGACGTCCGCTCGCTCAAGGAGAAGCGCTCCGTGATCCGTCCCATCGTGGCCGAGCTGCACCGCAGGTTCGCGGTGAGCGCCGCCGAGGTGGGGGAGCAGGAGCTGTACCGCAGGGCCACCGTCGGCCTCGCCCTGGTCTCCGGCGACCCCGGCCACCTCAGGCAGGTGCTGGAGCGCTGCGAGCGGTGGATGGCCGCGCGCCCCGAGGTGGACCTGCTCTCGGCACGGCAGCGGATCCACGGCGAAGACGACTGAACACCCAGGAAGAGAGAAGATCACGCATGACCGACACCGCGCGGGCGCGCAAGCTGGCGGACCGCATCCGGGTCGTGGTCGCCGAGACCCTCCAGCGCCGGATCAAGGACCCGCGGCTGGGGTACGTGACGATCACCGACACGCGGGTCACCGGTGACCTGCGGGAGGCGACCGTCTTCTACACGGTCTACGGCGACGACGAGGAGCGGGCCGCCTCCGCCGCGGCGCTGGAGAGCGCCAAGGGCGTGCTGCGCTCCGAGGTCGGCCGCCAGACCGGTGTCCGGTTCACCCCGACGCTCGCCTTCGTCCTGGACGCCGTCCCCGACAACGCGCGCACCATCGACGATCTGCTGGCCAAGGCCCGGGCCGCCGACGAGCAGGTCCGTGAGACGGCCGCCGGCAAGGACTACGCGGCCGGCGCCGACCCCTACCGCAAGCCCGCCGAGGACGACGACACCGAGGCCGACGGCGACGCCTCGGACGACGCGTGAAGCGCAAGGGCGTCGGCCCGGACGGCCTGGTCGTCGTCGACAAGCCCGCCGGGCTGACCTCCCACACCGTGGTCTCCCGGCTGCGCCGCCTGGCCGGCACCCGCCGGGTCGGGCACGCCGGGACCCTGGACCCGATGGCGACCGGCGTGCTGGTCATCGGCGTGGAGAAGGCGACCCGGCTGCTGGGCCACCTGGCGCTCACCAGCAAGTCGTACGACGCCACGATCCGCCTCGGGCAGACCACGGTGACCGACGACGCGGAGGGCGAGGTCACCGCGACCGCGTCCGCCGCGCACGTCACCCGCGAGGCGATCGACGCGGGCATCGCAGAGCTGACCGGCGACATCCTCCAGGTGCCGTCCAAGGTCAGCGCGATCAAGGTGGACGGTCAGCGCTCGCACCGGCTGGTCCGCGCGGGCGAGGAGTTCGAGCTGGCCGCCCGTCCGGTCACGGTGTCCGCGTTCACCGTGCACGACGTGCGCGCCGTTACCGCGCCGGACGGGACCGCGCTGCTCGACCTCGACGTGACCGTGGACTGCTCCTCCGGCACCTATGTCCGTGCCCTCGCCCGCGACCTGGGCGCGGGCCTCGGCACCGGCGGGCACCTGACCGCGCTGCGCCGCACCCGGGTCGGGCCCTACCGGCTCGACGGGGCGCGGACGCTGGAGCAGCTGGAGGAGTCGTTCTCCGTGCTGCCGCTCGGGCAGGCCGCTGCGGCCGCGTTCCCGCGCTGGGACGTGGACGAGCGCACCGCCCGGCTCCTGACCAACGGCGTGCGGCAGAAGGCGCCGGGGCTCGGCACCGGGCCGATCGCGGTGTTCGGGCCCGAGGAGCAGTTCATCGCGCTGGTGGAGGAGAAACGCGGCGAGACCCGGATCCTCGCCGGGTTCGCCCAGTGACCGCGCGTCCGGCCCCGGCCGTCGTGAGCGGTGCGGTCGTCGTGAACGGCGCGGGCCGCCCGGCCGATTCGGCCGATCGCCCGCGCATCGCAAAAGCATCGCATGACAAAAGCGCCCGATCGTAAGTCGTACGACCGTATTCACCGGTATTCCGTTAAGCCTGGAGGATGCGGTCGTGCGCTCTGCGAAGGGCGTCTCGCGGCGGACTCACCGACTATCGCGCAGACTTCGACGATGCCCCTGTGACCAGCGGCTATCCACGTCGTGGCGGTGATTCACCCCAACGTGGCGGAAACGGGGGTGAATTCGGTCGCGGGAAGGGTCGTCCTTCCTTCACGCCCTGTCGGGAAAGGGTGTTCAGCCCTACCGTCGAATCGCGTTTCCTGCCGATTCGACGGGGAGGTTGGTGAATGGCCCTCGGAGTTCCGCGCGGCGCAGGCCGGGGGAGGCCGGATCCGGACGACTCGCTGGTGCGGATCCACGATCTGGCCGGGCGAACGCGCGGCACGGGGTTCCTCATCGACACCCACGGCACGCTGCTGACCAGCCACGAGGCCGTCGACGGGCTGCCCAGGCTGGTGCTGCACGCGGCCGGTGAGCAGACCTGCCTGGCCGACGCCGCCGCCGTCACCCCGCTGCCGGGCCTGGGACTGGCGCTGGTGGCCACCGACGGACTTCTCGCCCCGCCGCTGCCGGTCGCGCCGTACGGGCCCGCCGACCCCGACGGCCGGGTCAGGGTCCGCGCCCAGGAGTGGACCGAGGCACGCGTCGCGGGGACCGCCCCCGGCACGTACACGGCGACCGACCGCTTCCATCTGCTGCCCGAGGTCTACGCGTTGGCCACCCGCGACGCGGGTGCGCTGCGCCCGCATTCGCTGGCCTCCGGCAGCCCGCTGATCGACGCCACCACCGGCGCGGTCGTCGCACTGCTCGCCACCGCGCTGCACGCCGAACGTCCCGCGGCCGCCTACGCGATCCCGCCACGCGGCACCGGGCCGCTGGCCGAGGCACTCGCCCGCAACGCCGCCACCGTCCCCGCCTACGGCCCGCACCTCAACCTCGCGGGCGTCCTCCACCTCACCGGCACCTGCGTCGGCTCCGCGACGGGCGCCGGGCCGCTCGGGGAGCGGTTCGAGCCCGTGCGCAGACCGGAGGCCGAGACGCAGCTGCGGCGCTTCGCCGAACCGGCCGAAGACCAGGGCCCGTCCGTGCTCGCGCTGGTCGGCGAACCCGGCTGCGGCCGCAGCACGGAACTGGCCGCCTTCGCCGCCCGCCGGGCCCACGACGCGCGTCCCGCGCCCACGGTTTGGCTGCGCGGAGCCGAACTGCGGCCTGGCGACGGGGGATTGCGGGACGCGGTGGAACGGGCGCTGCGCGCGGCCGGGCGGATCATCGACGCGGCGACGGGCACGGCGCTGCGCGGCGGCGCGGAGAGCGTGAGCCCGGACGCGGTGGCCCGGCTCGCCCGCGGCGCCGGACGGCCCCTGCTGGTGCTGCTGGACGCCCCGGAGGAGATGCCGCCCGCGCTGGCGCACGCGTTGCCCGACTGGATCGCGGGCACCGCGCACTGGCTGCGGGACGCGGACGTGCGACTGGTCGTCGCCTGCCGCCCGGAGTTCTGGGAGCACGCGGGACGGCGCTTCCCGCCGGGCACGCTCCACGACCCGGGCACACCCGCTCGCGCCCTGCCGTCCTGCGTTCTGCTCGGCGACCTCGGACCCCGCCAGGCCGCGTCCGCCCGCGCCCGCCACGGCGTGCCGGACGACGCGGTGGCCCCCGCCGACGCCGCGCACCCGCTCACCTTGCGGCTGCTGGGCGAGGTGCGCGCCGCCACACCCGGCCTGAGGGGTGTCCCCGACCGCGCCGACGTCTTCGCCGCCCATCTCGACCTGGTCTGCCTGCGTGTCGCGGAACGGCTCGCGTCCGACGCCACGCCCTCCACGCTGCGCCGGCTGGCCACCCGGGTCGCGGGCCAGGCGCACGAGGCGGCCCGCCGCTGCCTGGGCCCCGGCCAGGGCGAGCTGGACCGCGAGGCGTTCGAGCGGATCTTCCCCTGGCGCGGCGGCTGGGCGTCCGCGGTGCTCGGCGAGGGACTGCTGGTCCCGGCGGGCGCCGGATACCGCTTCGCGCACGAGGAGTTCGGCGACTGGCTCCAGGGCGCCCACCTCGACCTGGACGCCGCTCTGCACGCCCTGGTGCACCGCTGGACGACCGCGCCGCGCCCCGGCCGGGAGGCCGCCGTACGCCTGCCGTCCCGTCCCGCCGCCATCGCGCCGCCGGACGGCGGACCGCCCCCGCCGCCGCCCGCGCCCGCGCTGGCCCCGGCCGAGCCGCCGCACACCCTGCCGGTGCCCCGCCACCGCATCGGACCCGTCGCGCAGTCCCTGCTGCTCACCGCCCGCCGCGAGGGCCCCGCCTCCCTCGCGCACCGCCTGCACGCTCTCGTCTCCGCCCTGGACGCGGACGCCCCGGAACCCACCCGGGTCGTCGCGCACGCCGCCGACCCGCGCCCCGACGCCCCCGAGGAACGCAGGTCCGACGCCACGTGGTGGGCGGCGCACCTGCTGGGGGAGGCGCTGCTGCGGGTGCCGGACGCAGAACCGTACCGGGGGGTGCTGCGTCGGCTGGCCGAACGGATCACCGTGCGGGCCGTGCCGCGCGGCGGGTTCGCCGGTCCCGAGGGGCCCCGGGTGCCGCCGGGGCTCGCCGAGTTCGGGCCGTGGTTCTGGCGGCGGCTGACGCTGAGCACCGCGACCCGGCTGGACCTGCTGCGGCTGCTGCTGCCCGCCGACCCCCCGCCCCCGCCCAGGGACGCCGGGCCCGGGCCACGACAGGACCGGTTCATCGCCGCCGTCGACGAGGCGCTGCGCGAGGACACGGCCGCCGCGCTGCCGGTGCTGTGCCGCTGGTTCCGCGACGACCGGCCGCTGGCCGCCGCCCCCGGTGCCCGGCCGCGCCCCACGGTGGCGACCGCCGCCCAGGCCCTGCTGCACACCCACCGGCATCGCGCCCTGGACGCCCTCACCGAGGCGCTGGCCGACGCGGGCCACGCGCGCGCCGACGAACTCCTCGGAGCGCTGGCGGAGGACGAGCCGTCCGCGGTGTGCCGTGCGGTCGAGCGCTGGGCCGGCGACGAACGGGTCGAGCGGCGGGTGGCCGCCGCCGGGCACGGACTGCGGGTCGCCCCGCACGCCCGCACCGAGGAGGACCGCGCCCGCCTGCGCCGGGCGGCGCTGGCGTTGCTGGAGGAATCGCATCCTGTGGACGCGAGACCGGCGGGCCCCGTCGGGCAGGCCTCGGGGACCCGCGGCGCCGCACTGGCGCTGCTGGTCCGCGACCCGGTGACCCGCAACCGCCATCTGCCCGCCGCCGTCGAGCGCTTCGCCGCGGGCGATCCGTGCGTCCCCGCGAGCGCGCTGGCCGCCGCGCTCCCCACGCACCCAGAACCGGTGCTCGCCGCGTTCGGCCGCCGCCTGCGCGAACCGGGGCCGGGGGCGGCCGAGGTGCTGGCCGCGCTGGCCCGGGTCACCACGCCCGCGCTGGCCCGCCGCGCCGCGGCGCTGGTCGGCGGCTACGCCCGGCGCTGCCCGGAGGGCGCGGCCCACGTCGCCGCGTACCTCGACGCCCGGCTGGAGCAGGGCCCCGCGGCGCGCGCGGTGCTCTTCCCGCTGGTCGCGGGGCTGCTGCGGGCGCCGGGGCAGGAGGTGCGGCGCGCGCTCACCCCCGTACTGACGTCGGCCGGGACACCGGCGTCCCGCCCGCTGCGCAGAGAACTGCTGGGTGTGCTGCGGGCACAGGAGACCGCCGTCGGTCGCTAACCCGGCGACCGGCAGCGACGGCCCCGCCCGCCGGACCCGTGCACGCCCGGCGGCGCGGACATGGCAGGCTTGGACCCTACCTACAGACGGGAGCTTTTCTGTAGGTACCCAAGGACGAGAAACGGTACGGGCGAGGAGCGGTCACGGTGGAGCGCTGGCGGGGCTTGGAAGACGTTCCCGAGGGATGGGGGCGCAGCGTCGTCACGATCGGTTCGTACGACGGAGTGCACCGCGGACACCAGCTGATCATCGGACGGGCGGTGGAACGCGCCCGTGAACTGGGTGTTCCCGCGGTCGTCGTCACCTTCGACCCGCACCCCAGCGAGGTCGTCCGCCCCGGCAGCCACCCGCCGCTGCTCGCCGCGCACCACCGCCGCGCGGAACTGATGGCGGAACTCGGTGTGGACGCGCTGCTGATCCTGCCGTTCACCACCGAGTTCTCACAGCTGTCGCCGGGCGACTTCGTGCGCACGGTGCTGGTCGAGAAGCTGCACGCCCGCCTGGTCGTCGAGGGGCCGAACTTCCGCTTCGGTCACAAGGCCGCCGGTGACGTGGAGTTCCTCTCCGCGCTCGGTCTGAAGTACGACTACGGGGTCGAGGTCGTCGACCTGTTCATGCGCGGCGAGGCGGGCGGCGGCGAACCGTTCTCCTCCACCCTGACCCGGCGGCTGATCGCGGAGGGCGACGTGACCGGCGCGATGGAGATCCTCGGCCGCCCGCACCGCGTCGAGGGCGTGGTGGTGCGCGGCGCCCAGCGCGGACGCGAACTGGGCTACCCCACCGCCAACGTGGAGACCCTGCCGCACTCGGCGATCCCGGCGGACGGCGTCTACGCGGGCTGGCTCGTGGTCGCGGGCGAGCGGATGCCCGCCGCGATCTCGGTCGGCACCAACCCGACGTTCGACGGCACCGAGCGCACCGTCGAGGCGTACGCCATCGACCGCGTCGGCCTCGACCTGTACGGGCTGCACGCGGCGGTGGACTTCCATGCCTACCTGCGCGGGCAGGAGAAGTTCGACTCCATCGACGCGCTGCTGGAACGGATGGCGATCGACGTCAAGCGGGCCCGGGAACTCGTGGAGGGCTGAGCGCCCCCGGCCACGGCCTTTCCAGCGCGAGGGCCCGGACACCCGCTCACGTCGAGCGGGTGTCCGGGCCCTCGCGCCTGCGCGGTCGTTCAGCCCTGCGGCGGAGGCGGCGGGTAGCCGTATCCCGGCTGGGGCTGGGGCTGGGGCTGGGGCGGGGACGGCGGCTCCTGCTGCTGCCAGTTCTGTCCCTGCGCGGGCTGCTGCGGCCAGCCCTGCGGTGCGCCCTGGGCAGGGCCCTGCGGCGGCACGCCCGGCTGCGGGGCGCCGGGCTGCTGCGGGTACGGGGGCTGCTGGGCGGGCCGGCCCTCGTACGGCGGCGGGGGCGGGGTCTGCGCGCCGGAGTAGCCGTCGTACGGCGGCTGCGGCGCGTAGTAGCCGGGCTGCTGCTGGCCCGGCACCGGCGGCGCGACCTGCGGCGGCGGCGTGCTGCCGTCCCCTTGCGTCCACAGGCCCTGGGCCTGCTGGGCGCGGGAGAAGTCCTCGGCGATCATCGCCGCGAGGGTGAAGTACGCCTCGCGCGTCTTCGGCCGCATCATGTCGAGGTCCACCTCGGCGCCCGCCGCCAGGTGCTCGTCGAACGGCACGACGACCACGCCCCGGCAGCGCGTCTCGAAGTGGGAGACGATGTCCTCCACCTTGATCATCTTCCCGGTCTCGCGCACCCCGGAGATCACCGTGAGGCTGCGGCTGACCAGATCCGCGTAACCGTGTGCGGACAGCCAGTCGAGCGTCGTGCTGGCGCTGGAGGCACCGTCCACGGACGGCGTGGAGACGATGATCAGCTGGTCGGCGAGGTCCAGCACGCCGCGCATGGCGCTGTAGAGCAGGCCGGTGCCGGAGTCGGTGAGGATGATCGGGTACTGACGGCCCAGCACGTCGATCGCCCTGCGGTAGTCCTCGTCGTTGAACGTGGTGGACACCGCCGGGTCCACGTCGTTGGCGATGATCTCCAGACCGGACGGCGCCTGCGAGGTGAAGCGGCGGATGTCCATGTAGCTGTTGAGGTACTGGATGTTCTGCACCAGGTCGCGGATGGTCGCGCCGGTCTCGCGCCGCACCCGGCGGCCCAGCGTGCCCGCGTCCGGGTTGGCGTCGATGGCCAGGATCTTGTCCTGCCGCTCGGAGGCCAGCGTGGCGCCCAGCGCGGTGGTCGTCGTGGTCTTGCCCACGCCGCCCTTGAGGCTGATCACCGCGATCCGGTAGCAGGAGAGCACCGGCGTGCGGATCAGCTCCAGCTTGCGCTGCCGCTCCGCCTCCGCCTGCTTCGCGCCGAACCGGAACCGGGAGCCGCCCGGCACGTTGCTCCCGGGCTTGCGCGCCTTGGGCTGGTTGCGCAGCAGACGGTCGGAGGACAGTTCGACGGCGGCGGTGTAACCGAGCGGCGCGCCGCCGACGGTGCGCTGCCGCTGGTCGGGCGAGACGGTGGGCCAGCCGCCGGTACGCGGGTCGACGGGCGCCTGCGGCTGGGCCTGCTGCTGCGGAGGCTGCTGCCCGGCGTGGTGGTGCGGGGCTTGCGGCTGCTGCGTGGCGGGCGGGGGCAGGGGTGCGGAGGGCTGCCCGGGCTGTCCCGGCTGGGCCGGGTGCGGGTAGCCGTACGCGGGCGCCTGCTGGTGCGGCGGCGGTACGGGGGCCGGGCCGCCCTGTGCCGGGAACGGGGCCCGCGGCGGCTGGTCGGCGGCGGGCGGCGGGAGCGGGGAGCCGGGCTGTCCCTGGTGCGGGTAGCCGTAGGCGGGCTGCGGCGGTGCCATCGGCGACTCGGCGGGACCGGGCTGTGGCTGGGGCTGGGGCAGCGCGGGCGGGGCCTGCGGCTTCTGGAACTGCGGGGGCAACGGCGGTACGGCCGTGTGCGGCTGGGGCTGCGGCGGCTGCGGGCCGGGCGGGGACGTCGGAGTCCACGGCGCGTCCGGCGCGGGCGGCGCCCACGACTGCGCGCCGACCGGAGCGACCGGCTGCCCCTGCGGGGGCTGCGGCGGCTGCCGGGGCTCGTCCGGCTGCGGAGGCTGGGCCTGCGGAGGCTGGGACTGCGGCGCGAGTTCCGGAACGCGGTCGGTGGGGGAGGGCGGTCCGGGCAGGGGCGCCGGAGGTATGGCGGGGCCGGACGCCTGCGCGGGCTGCGAGGCCGACGCGGACTGCGCCGCCTGCGAAGGCCGCGGGGCTTGCGAAGCCGGGGGAGCGACGCCGGCGTCGGCGGGCGCGTCGGCGGTGGACGACGTGACCGCAGCCGTGGTGACCGGGGTCGGGGACTGCGGCGTCGTCGCCTCGGATGGCGTGGACGTGGGCGCGCCTGGCTCCTCGGCCTGCGGCTCCGGCCGCTTGAGCGACAGCGCGGAGAACCGCTCGGTCGAGCGGAACGCGGGCTCCCGCCGCGCCTCACCGGCGCCCTCGCCCTCGGCGGTCGTGTCCGACGAGGCGTCGGAGGGGGCCGGGGCCTTGATGCCGTCGAGGGACAACGCGGAGAACCGCATGGTCGAGTTGGGCCGTTCCGTCCCCGACTGCCCGCCTGCTCCCGGTACTTGGGTTTCCGGGGCGCCGGAGCCCGCACCCTGCGCGGAGGTGGGCGAACCGGCGGGCGCGGCAGGCCCGGTGGCGCCGGCGGGGTCCGCCGGGCGGGGCGGCAACGGCGGCAGAGGGGGCGTCACCGGAGGCTGCGGCGAGGACGTCGCGGCACTCGCGCCGGATTCGTCAGCGGCGGCCGTCGTGCCGCTTTCGTCGCTGTTGTTCGTCATGTACCAGGCAGGCGGCGTGTAGTCGATGGTGAACTCGCCCGTGTAGTCGGCGTCCGTCGACCGTGCCCCGTCACCGCCGACGTGGTTCTCGTCCCGGTCGCTGCTCACTGTGCCTCCTGGATTGCTGTCATGCCCGGTCGCGTCCACGTCGCACGCGGGCGCGCGGCACCGCGAGGGCGGACACGGCGCATGCCGTATGTCACCGGTGACCCCACCCCCGTACCGCGGCGGCCCCCGCGACCCTGCCCGCGTCCTCCCGGAGACCGGTGTCACGCGAGCCGTGCCACGGGCACCTGCTGTGCTCCTGCCGCTCAGGAGGACAGCCTAATCATGCGACCGGCATCCGTGTCAGGTCCGTCCCCCGGGCCGGAGACGGCCGCCGGTGCGCCTCAGTCCACCCGGCGCGGACCGCCCAGCAGCCCCGTCTCCGCCTCGGTCGGCCGCGTCATCACGAACTGCCGGTGCTGCCGCGTGCACCACAACGCGAACGGGTCGCCCAGCCCGGGCAGCGCCTCCACGTCCCGCTCGGGCAGCCGCATGAGCCGGCCGATCAGCCGCGCCTCGTCCGGCGAGACGCGCTGCACCCCGACGAGCGACGCGCCCTCCAGCAACCTCGGCGCGGTCGGCCCCAGATACGGCAGCAGCGTCAGCACCGACTGCCACGGCGCCGCCGCCACCCGGCCGCGCGGCGGACGCACGCCCGCGTCCCGCACCACCAGCACCGGGCTGCCCACCGACGCCCCCTGCGGCGGCACCCGCCCGACGTCGTGCACCGTCACGCACGGCTGCCCGCCACCCGCCGCCTGGGCCAGCGGAGTCCACAGCTGGGGGCGGGCGGTCTCCACCGCCACCCGGGCACCGGTGGCCGCCGCCCGCAACGCGATCACCTGCGCCGTCCAGAGCCCACCGATCAGCACGACGTCCAGCGGCGTGGGCCGGTTGACGCCCAGCACGGCGGGGCGGTCGGCGGCGTCCACGCCGATCACCACGCCGTCGTCGCCCACCGGGAGCCCCACGGCGGCCAGTTGCTGGGCGGCCAGTACGTGCCGGGGCCGACGCGGCCCGCGCAGCCCGAACCCCAGCCGAGGCCGGCCACCGCGCGAACGCCCGCCCCGCGCCGCGGTGTTCGTCGCGTCGCCGCCCGGGGAGACCGGACCGACCGGGCCCGCGGGCCCGCCGGGGAAGCCAGGCCCGCCGGGGGCAGCAGCCCCGGGGCCGGCGGGCTCGCCCGGGAAAGCCGTCGGCACCGTCATCAGCGGGCACCCCCCAGCGGCAGCGTCGCCAGCACACCCGGCACCTGCTCACGGTCCAGCCGCACGAGGTCCACCTTCACCCCGCGCGCGGCACGCTCCAACTGCCGCCGCGTCGCCACCAGTTCGGTGTCACTGCGCCCGGTCACCCGTATGTGCCCGGTGAGCGCCGGGACGTCGCCCGGCCCCCGGCTCGCGGTCAGGCTGAACGTCGAGGCCAGCGCGGGCATCGACGTCAGCAGCGCCACCAGGTTCGGCGCGGGCGTCGCCCCGGGGCCCAACCGGGGCCAGCGGCCTATCCAGTACGTCGTGTGCCGCCTGTCGTCGCAGCGCCAGGTGCGGGAGGTCTCGGCGGTACGGCGTGCGGGGGTGTCCGTCCGCGACGCCTGCGCCCCGGCGTGCGGGTTGACGCAGGCCGAAGTGGCGATCGCCGAGGTCAGCCCGGCCTCGTCCAGCACCCTGGCGTCGAAGCCCGCGCCCGCCAGCCGGCTCGCCAACTGGTCGGCGGCGCGCAGCAGGGCGCGCTGCGCCCCGACGAGCCCGCCGCCCCTGGCCCGTACCGCCTCGGGGCACAATTGCGGATCGAGTTTGAGCGCGATCCAGGTCAGCCGGACCGCCGGGGCGCCCGACCGGGCCTGCAACGGCGCGTAGGAGCGGGCCGCCATCGCCTGCTCCGGCAGGTGCGGCGCGGGCGCGGGCTGGGTGTGCTGCACGACCTGCACGGACTCCAGCCGCACGCCGTCCACCTCCAGCGCCCCGTACACCAGGTCGAGCGGCAGCGGCCGGGCCGTGCGCAGCGGACGCAACGGGACGTCGCAGGCCTGCACCTGGAGCACCGCGGTCAGGAAGGTGCCGTCGCCGACCATGCCCACGGCGCGCTGCTCGCGGTCGGCGTGACCGTCCGGACCGCCGCGTGCGGGACGCAGATACGTCAGGGTGCGCAGAGCGGGCTCGCACTCCACCGCGGGCGCGAGACCGGGGTCGGTGCCCGGCGGCACCGGCTGACCCGCACCGCGCCGCCTCGCCCGCAACGCCACCGCGGCCGCCAGCCACTCCGGCGCGGGCCGCCGGTGCCGCCGCACCACCGCGAGCAGCACCAGGGCGACCGCCACCACGCAGGCGGGCACCAGCAGCAGCGGATGCGTCGCCCAGGCGGCCAGCGGCACGGCGACGGCGACCTCGATCAGCACCAACTGGCCCAGCCGCAGCGGCCCGAAGCGACCGGAGTGCGGCTGGGTCCTGAGCACCACCCCGGCCGGGGCACCGGCACCGGACGGCACGCCCGCGACGGGCGCCGCGCCGCCGTCCGGCCCGGCGTGGCTCCGTACCGCCGTCGTCGTGCCGGCCATCCCCGTCGCCCCCCTCGCACCCCGGCCGTCCCGGAGCCCCGTTCCCGTCGCCGTCCCTGCCCTGTCACCGCCCCGGACCGGCCACCCGACCCCGACACCCGTGCCGGGCAGGGCTGTTGACAGACTGTCCGCCGCACCCGCACGGCGCGTGCCGATCCACTAACGGCATAGTAGAGGGCCGCACTGACAACGACGGCCGGGTGCCCCGCCGACCGCCACGCCCGGCGCGCGGCGGCATGGCGCCCGGCGACCTCGCGGCGCACAGCGACACACCTGGGGGAGACGAACAGCCCATGGCCTCACGGCGGGACGAGCTCAACGCGTACACCTTCGCCAGGAAGCGGACCATCGCCGCGTTCCTGCAGCCGTCACCGTCCGGCTCCGAGGAGGGCGCGCCGCGCCCGCTGCGCGCGGTGGTGCCGAGCGTGGTGGCCGCCGCGCTGCTGGTCGCCGGGTTCGGCGCCTGGGGCCTGATCAAACCCGGCGCGCCGCCGGGATGGAGCGACGCGTACTCCAAGGTCCTGGTGGGCAGCCAGTCCACGACGCGGTACGTCGTCGTCGAGGTGGACGGCAAGAAGCAGCTCGACCCGGTCCTCAACCTCGCCTCCGCCAAACTCCTGCTGGACCCCTCGAAGTTCGGCGTGCTCAAGGTGGACGAGTCGGTCCTGGACGACGGCAGGATCCCGCACGGCCCCACCCTCGGCATCCCGTACGCGCCCGACCGGCTGCCCAGCGCGGCCGACGCGGGGACGCCGAAGCTGTGGGCGGTGTGCGAGCAGCCGGGCGGCGACGTGACCTCGGCGCAGAAGGCCGCGTTCGTCCTCGCCGCCCGCGACGCGTCGAAGGTGGACGGCTCCGGGCGGCTGCGCGGCGACCAGACGCTGTACGTACAGGGGCCGGACGGGACGCGCTACCTGGTGGACGCCTCGGGTACCAGGTTCCCCATAGAGCAGGGCGAGACGCGCGGCGGCGATCCCAACCTGCTCCTGCGCACCCTCTTCGGCGACGGCGCGGTCCCGCAGAAGGTGACCGCCGACTGGCTGCAGACGTTCAACTCCGGCCGGCCGCTGGCCTTCCCGCACCCGGACGGCTTCGGCGGCCCCGCCGGGGTGCCCGGACTCGACCCGGGACTGGACCGCGTCGGCATGGTGCTCAGCGCCCCCAGCGGCGGCGGCACCCAGAGCTACGTGGTGCTGCGCGGCCAGGTCGCCCGGGTCTCCGACCTCGTCGCCACCCTGCTGCTCAACGCGCCCGGCGCACCGGCGATGTACCCCGGCGGCACCCCCGCCCCGCAGCACGTCGCGGCGCAGGACTTCACCCCCGCGGCCACCCCGTACCTCGGTGGCACCGGCTGGCCGGCCACCATGCCGCACCAGGCCGACACCGGCTCCACGTCCACCGTGTGCAGCGTCTACCGCGGCACGATGAACGGCTCGCGGCCCGCGCTCAGCGTCTGGGCGGGCACCGACTACCCGGCAGCCGTGGCGGACGGCGGTGCCACCGCGTACGTCACCCCCGGCTCGGGCCTGCTCTACCGCCAGGTGAACGGGAGCGCCGGCGGAAGCGGCCAGGTGTTCCTGCTGACCGACACCGGGCTGCGGTACGGCGTTCAGTCCAACGACGACAGCGACGCCGCCAAGTCGAAGATCACCGACCCTTCGGCCGCAAGCGGGCCGGACGGACAGCAGCAGACCGACCAGGCGCAGGTACGGCTCGGCTACGGCGACGTCCAGCCGGTGCCGGTCCCGCAGACCTGGTCGGCGTTCCTGCCGGCCGGGCCCACGCTCGACACCAACAGCGCGGCGCAGCCGCAGGGTTCGTGATGCGCGCGCGTCGCCTGGCACCGGCCGCGCTGGCCGCCGCCCTCCTCCTGCCGCTCTGCGCGGCACCCGTCGGCCACGCCGCCACCGTCCTCGATGGCGACGGCGAGTGCACCTACCCGGCCCCGCAGATCAAAGGCACCCCCTGGTCGCTGCAACGCGTACTGCTCGACCAGCTGTGGCAGTACGGGCGCGGCAAGGGCGTGAAGGTGGCGGTCATCGACACCGGCGTCGACAACCGCAACCCGCAGCTGCGTCAGGCCGTCGACACCCGTGACGGCGAGGACCTGATCGACCCCAAGGGCGGCGACGGCACCGACGACACCGTCGGCCACGGCACCGAGGTCGCCGGCATCATCGCCGCCCGCCCGGCGCCGGGCACCGGCTTCGTCGGCATCGCGCCGCAGGCCACGATCATCCCCATCCGGCAGAACGACGACCAGGGGCACGGCAACACCAAGTCGCTTGCCAAGGCCGTCGACGACGCGGTGCGCGACGGCGCCCGGGTCATCAACATCTCGCAGGACGTGGCCAACCCGCTCACCCCCGACCCCCTCCTGGGCGCCGCCATACGCCACGCGCTCGACAGCGACGTCGTGGTGGTCGCCGCCGCGGGCAACGACGGCACCGGCGGCAAGCTCAACACCACCTATCCGGCCGCCTACCCGGGCGTCCTCGCGGTCGGTGCCTCCGACCGCGACGACGAACGCGCCGACTTCTCCCAGGCGGGTTCCTTCGTCGGCGTCGCGGCGCCCGGCGTCGACATGGTCTCCACGGTCCCACTGGGCGGACAGTGCGCGGACAACGGCACCAGCTTCTCCGCGCCCTACGTGGCAGGCGTCGCCGCCCTCGTCCGGGCCAAGCACCCCGGCTGGACGGCCGGGCAGGTCGTCGCACAGATCGAGCAGACCGCCGACCGGGTCGACCCCGGCCGCAACGACTTCATCGGCTGGGGCGTGGTCGACCCGGTCCGCGCGCTCACCGACGACGCCCGGCCGATCGACCACCCCGTGCCCGACCAGCGGTCCGCCGCCACCGGTGAACGCGTGCGCCCCGCCGCCCTCACGCTCGGCGAGACCCCGCAGCAGCGCGCGGAACGCACCGCCATGTACGCGCTGGGCGCGGCGGTGGTGCTGATCGCGGCGATCGCGGGCGGCGCGGTGGTGGTACGTGACGCACGACGCCGCCGTACGTCACGCTAGCCGCCGCGACGCAGCGGACGATGCGGCGTATACGCAGCGCCTGCCGGAGCGACGTATGCGTTGCGGCCGGCGGAGCCGCGTATGCGTCACGTCGGACCGGATTGACGTGTACGTCACGTCGGCGGGTGTGCCGTATACGTCGCGCCTGTCGGAGCGACGTATACGTCCCGTACCGCGCACGCCTGTCAGGAACCGCTGTACGGGCGCACGGTGCTCATGATCTTGTCGATCTGGGCCTCGGTCAGCGCGTTCGGCACGCCCTGGTCCGCGTAGATGACCCACTCGTGCACCGTGCCGTCCGGCAACTGCTGCGCGATCGTCTTGGCGATCGCCCGCGGCGGCACGCAGGAGCTGGGCCGGTAGATGTCCGTGGCGGTGGCCGTCGACGTCCAGCCCTTGAGCCCGTTGTGGTCCCACGGCACGGCCTTGGTCACCGAGATCTTCGGCTTGTGGTCGGCGCCGCCGTAGGCGGCGAACACCCAATTGCCCGCGACGTTGTAGGCGTCCTGCTGCGGAGTGCCGCCGCTGCCGCCCTGCGTGCCGATGGTCGCCAACTGCCCCTTGCCCGCCTGGCCGACGGTGTTGGCGTTCGGGTGCGAGGCGCAGCCGCCCTCGTGGTAGTCGGCGGTGCCGCTCATCGTGACGATCGGCTTGCCCTGGTCGTCGGTGTACGCGATCTCGATGCCCGGGTCGTACACGTGCCACTGCTGCGAGGCCGGCGGCACGTCGTACGCGAAGTGGTGGGCGGCCCGGGTCTGCGTCTGCCAGCCCGCGATCAACGGCTTGAGCGGCCCGGCGGTGGAGTTGGGCCCGCCCGAGGCGGGCGGGGCGGGCGCCGGCGCGGAGGCGGACGACTGCGGGCCGTTGCGGGCCTGGTCGGACTTCTTGCCGCCACCCTGCATCGCGAAGGCGATGCCCCCGCCGATCACGGCGAGCGCGACCACCGCGCCGACGACCGCGTACAGCGTCTTGCGGCTGCCCGAGGACGGCGGACCCTGCGGATCCTGGCCGGACTGCGGGGCGCCGGGGGCCTGCGGGGCGCCGTACTGCGGGGCGCCGTGCTGGGGCGCGGCGTACTGCTGCGGGGCGGCACCGTACGGGTTGGCGCCGGGCTGCCCCGGATGCGCGGCCTGCGGGGGCGGGAAGGCGCCGCCGGGCGGAGGGGGCGGAGGCGGGTAGCCGGCGCCCTGCTGCTGGGCGGGCGGGTACGTGCCCTGCTGCGGCGGCGGGAACGCCCCCTGAGGCTGCTGCGGGTACTGCTGAGACGGCCGGCCGGGGAAACCGCCCTGCGGCTGCGGCAGTTGCGGCATCTCGCCGGTCGGCGTCCAACGCGGGGCCGGGCCGAACCCCTGCGGCGCTCCCTGCTCAGGCCCGCCGGCCTGCGGCGCGGTCTGCGCCGACTCGCTCTGCGGCGGCTGCGCGGGCTGCTGCTGCGGGTCCGGGCTCTGCCCGGGCTGCGGCGGCTGTTGGGGATCGTTGGGGTTCTGGGGCCAAGACATGGCCGATACCTTATGCCGCCGACTGTCGCCACCCGATCGAGGAGTGGCGACAGAACGGCAACAGGCGGGCGTGGCGGCTCGCGCGACCCCTACGACCCGGTGGCGGGCCAGGGGACTTGGGACGAGCGGTAGTAGCCGATCCCCATCGCGTCCCACCGCGGGCCCTGAGCGGCCAGCCGGACGGAGAACGAGTTCCAGTCATGCGTGGCGGCCGGAGACCACCCCAGTTCGGCGATGGCGGGAAGCCGGGGGAAGGCCATGTAGTCGATGTCGGCGCTCGTGGTGAGGGTCTCCGACCACAGCGGCGCCTCCACCCCGTAGACCGCGGACGCCGGGGCGCCCTTGACGAACGTCGCCGGATCCCAGTCGTAGGCGTCCTTGACCTCGATGTACCCGGCCCAGTTGAGACCCAGGACGGTGTTCTTGTCGTACTTCATGTCCATGTACGCGTGGTTGGCGGGCGACATCACCAGTCGTGTCCCCGCCTTGGCGGCGGCGATGACGGAGGCCTCGGTCCCCGTCGTGCCCCAGTACTGCGCGATGGCGCCCTTGACCGGGTGCGCGTCGGTGATCTCGTTCCAGGCCATCACCGTCTTGTGAAGCCCGGTGACGATCGGCTGGACCTTGTCCATGAACGTCGTGTAGTCGGCCGCGCTGGTCGAGTGCGCCTCGTCGCCGCCGATGTGCAGATAGGGGCCGGGCGTCAGCGCCGCCAGCTCACGCAGCACGTCGGCGACGAACGTATACGTGACGGGTTTGCCGACGCACAGGGAGCTGAAGCCCACCTTGGTGCCGGTGTACAGCGGAGGAGCGACCCCGTCGCAGTCGAGGTCCGCGTAGGAGGCGAGGGCGGCGTTGGTGTGCGCGGGCATGTCCATCTCGGGCACCACCGTCATGAAGCGGCTTGCCGCGTAGCGCACGATCTGCTCGTACTGCGCCTTCGTGTAGTAGCCGCCGGGACCGCCCCCGACCTCGGTCGACCCGCCGTAGGTGGCGAGCTTCGGCCACGAGTCGACGGCGATCCGCCAGCCCTGGTCGTCGGTGAGGTGCAGGTGCAGGTAGTTGATCTTGTAGAGCGCCAGTTCGTCGATGTACCGCTCGACCTGCGCCACGGTGAAGAAGTGCCGTGCCACGTCCAGCATGGCGCCCCGATAGGCGTAACGCGGGGTGTCGGTGATGGTCCCGCCCGCGACGGTCCACGGCCCGGCCTGCCGGGTCCGCGCCTCGACGTTCGCGGGCAGCAGCTGCCGCAGCGTCTGCACGCCGTGGAACAGCCCCGCGGGCGCGCCGGCCTCGATCAGAATGCCCGAGTCGCGCACGTCCAGCCGGTAGCCCTCGTCCCCGAGCGCGGGCACACGGGCGACGCGCAGGGTGATGGCACCAGGCCGCGCGTCATGGGTGAGCGGGAGCGCGTACCCGGTCGATGGCCTGAGCAGGCCCGCGAGGTACCGCCCGACCTGCTCGGCCGGGCCGCTCGCGTCGATCACGGCATGCCGCCCCAGCGTGTACGGGGTGCCGCCCGGCTGGACGGAGGCGGGCTCCGGTACGACCTGCCCCAGCGGCCTCGGCGGCCCGGCCGCCGCGGCGGCGCTCGGCCCGGCGGCCCCCGCCCCCAGCCCGATCCCGCCCAGCAGCCCGAGTACGGCCGCGTACGTCCTGATCTTCCGCCAAGCCTTCTGTCGTCGCCTCACGAATGACCCCTTCGACGGTGTACCCCGAGGACCCGAACCGGCTCTCCCACCCTCCCCTGATCGCCATCCCTGGGTACCGCGCACCTGACGGGTGGTCAAGGGGTGTAGACCATTCGGCGGTGTACGGCCGAAAGTGGGACGGTGTGCGTGAACGTTCGCCGGCGAGCGGGCGAACGGGTGGCGATTACGTGGGGAACGTCGGCGAGGCTCCCGGGATCCGTGGCCGCCGCCGTGGCAGCCGCCCTGGGCGCCGGGAATTCCGTGCCGTTCGAAAGAGCGGTGATGTCATGTCCGGACGCGGGGCATGTCGGTTTCGCCCGCACTGGTGAGGGCGGTCAGTGGGCAACCACTCCGGACCGGCGCCGGCGAAGTGCGGGTCTGGAGGGGAGGGCGACACGGTCGACTGCGACGACTGCCGTCCTCACCTGTTCGCGTTGGTGTGACGGTCCGCCGGTCCGGGCCACCGGCCGACCCTCTGACTTTCCGTCGTATCCGTTTTGACCGCCCTATCCGTCGGACGGACAAGCATGGGTCCTCATGCATTTGTTCAACAGGCAATAACCGGCCGCCAAGTCGCTTAATAAGCAGCCCAGTTACCGCTTTGAAGGCTGTCAGTGCCCGACGATAGAGTGAGCGTCACGTGGCGCAGCAGACAACCCGGGGGGAGCGCGTCGTGACCACACCCGACACCAACGCGCAGCAGCTCGCGCGCGAAGCGGAGTCGCTGAAGAAGTTCAAGGACCGCATCGACAAGATCCTGGCCGACCTGGACACCTCCGAGGCGTCCCACAAGCGGCTCGGCACCCGGAAGATCCCGCAGGCTTCGTACGGCGACTTCACGGAGGCCCACGATCTCGCGTCGCAGTACGACAAGGTGCACACGCAGTTGGTCACGATGTCGCAGACCTTCAGCGACCAGATCGAGGCACTCGGCATAGCGGTCCAGATGGCCAACGGCGACTACGAGGGCATCGACCAGGAGCAGCAGGAGCGGCTCATGGCGATCCAGAAGCGCACGGCGCAGTACTACCAGTCGCCGGCGTCCCAGCACTCCGGTACGGGGCAGCCGTCCGGCGGTGGGAAGTCTACGGTGGGCAGCGGGACGGAGGGATCGCTGTGAGGTCGGACCCGGGAGGCGGTGCCCCCTTCGACCCCTCGTTCAAGTCGTCCTTCGAAGGCCTGTCGCTGGAAGACATGAACGCAATGGTGGCGTCCGCGAACTGGAAGCATCTCACGACGACCGGCGAGGCGCTTGTGGATGCTCAGTCGAAGATCCAGAGCGTCGCGGACGACTTGAAGAGTCACCTCAGCGGTGTCTCATGGGAGGGAGAGAGCGCCCAGGCCTTCCAGGACTGGGGCTCTCAACTGACGACCCAGAGCTACGACCTCGCGGACTACACGGGCCTGGTCGGTGAACAACTCATCACCGCGGGGTCGAGCCTGCAATACGTACAGAGCGCGATGCCCAAGTCGAAGCGCACGGAGTGCTTCGTCGACCCGAAGAAGGAGCAGGCGGCGGTCAAGGCGGAAGAGCCCGACCGTCAGGAGGCGATCACGCTCATGGAGAGCCTGTCGTCGTCGTACAAGTGGGCCAACGGCCAGATCTCCGCAGGGAAGTCCCCTAATTTCCAGCCGCTGCCGATGACATTTAACCGACAGGGCTACCTTCGTCCGTACGGATCGGTTGGTACCTCGGCAGAGACAGGGGAAACGCCCCAGTTCGGACGGGACAACGTCTCGCGGGAAGCGACACTCAGCGAAGCTGATTCGAGCGGTGGGCCCGTCGTGCGCTCAGCAGCTAGGCCCCCCGCGCCGGAGGCGGAGGGGCGTGCGACCCCGCGGACATCGCTGGATTCCATCGCGTCTCCAAGCACGGTAACGATGAGGCCATCGGCCGCGCCGACCCACGGTGGGCCGGACAGCTCTGGCGCTGGATCGAGTAGGCGGCCCGACGTGTTGCTTCCTTCATACGGTACGGCGGGCACCCTGTCCGAGCGGACCCACAGCATCACGCAGCTCCCGCGAGAAAGGCCCCCGGGCGAGGGCGATGCGGGACCGGACCTACCTTCCTTTGTTCACTCCCCAACGGGCGAATCGGGTGGGGGAATCTTCGGCGGCACTGTGCGGACTTCGCCGAACTTCCGCCCCGTACGACGCTTCAGCAGTGTGATCGGCGCGGAGCCGGAGTCCCCCGCGTCGGGAGTCACAGTCGGAATTGGCTCCAGCGCGTCTTCGGCAGCCAGTGGTATTCCCTCAGTCCGCGGTGGTGAAATGGCCTGCGGCCAGGAGGAACGGGGCGTTCCTGCCGAGGACTCCGAGCAGTTCACCTCTGGCGGCTCCGGACTCGCCGGAGGCCGGGCTGCTGGGGGGCCGGGCATGCCTGGACTACCAATGAGCAGAGGTGGCAGACGGGGCGCCGCTCGGCCGGACTACCTGCAAGAGGAAGAAGAGACCTGGGAGGTCGGCAGGACGGATGTCGTCCCGCCGGTCCTCGGGTAGGCGCAAGCAATGAGGACATACGGATGCTGGAGCACTGTGCGCACTGTCGGACGCGGTAGGCCTATGAGCAGGCTCACACGAGGCATCATTGTGCTCATTGTGTGGGGAGCCACCTGCGCCCTGTCCGCACCGACTGCGTCGGCTGTGGATGTCAAGTCCCTTCAGTGGTATCTCGCACCGATGCAGGCCACGGCGATGTGGCAGCACGCTACAGGCGCAGGAATCACCGTCGCAGTCATCGACAGTGGCGTCAGGACCGGCGATCCGGACCTGACAGGACGACTCCTGCCAGGGGGCAACGTTCTGAACTCGTCCCGCGACACGTCTGATCAGGACGGACACGGTACGGAGATGGCGGAGCTGATCGCGGGGGCGGGGGCCGACAACGGGATTCAGGGCCTTGCCCCGGGAGCCAAGATCCTTCCCGTCAAGGTGGGCCCTGGGAACGGTGTGGGAGACGCAGCCGAGGGCCTGCGCTATGCAGCGTCACACGGGGCTCGCATCGCAAACATGTCTCTCAGCGACGGGATCACGGGTCCTGACCCACAGTTCCAATCCGCGGTGAACTATGCCCTGAGCAAGGGTGTCCTGATGTTCGCCTCGTCAGGCAATGACGGAGACAGCAAGAACGAGGATGCCGCTCCGGCCTCTCTCCCCGGCGTGGTCGGCGTCGGAGCCGTCGGACAGAATCTCGCAGTGACCAAATGGTCCACCCATGGCTCACAGGTCGCGCTGGCTGCGCCCGGTGACAACATCCCCCAGCGCTGTAGCGTCAAAAGTGAGCAGTACTGCCAGAGCGGTGGGACAAGTTCCGCCTGTGCCCTCGCCTCCGCATCGGCAGCCCTCATCTGGTCCCAACACCCGAGTTGGACAGCGAACCAGGTTCTGCGTGTCCTGTTGTCGACTGCCGGTAAGCCCACCACGGGGAGGGTGCCCAGTCAGTACGTCGGCTACGGCTTGGTCCGCCCCCGCGTCGCCGTCATCGAACACCAAGGAGACCCGGGACCAGCGAATGTCTTTCCGCTGCCGGGAACACCTGACTCCACACCGTCACCGTCGGACTCCGGCCTGCCTTCGACCTCTTCGCGCCCGATCCAGAAGGCCCAGGCCCGGGCCGACGCCTCGACTGGAGGTGGCAGCGTCCTGCCGTGGGCGCTCGGTGCCACGGCGGCTGTCGTGGTCCTCGGCGGAGGGGGCGCGTTCGCGCTGAGGCGACGGAAGGGAGCGTAACTCCGGTTCATCACAGCTGCGTTGAGTTGCCGATCGGTGTGGCACCGTTCGGAATGGATACGGTGGACCGAGTTCGGTCCGTATCGGCCTTAAGCAGAGCGCAGACACGCAGCGAGCAACAGACCGCACCGACCGAAGACTTCCACAAGGGGGAGGAACAGATGGCTCAGCAGCAGCGGCTCACCTATGCCGAGATCCAGTCTCTGGAGACGGACATCCAGACGACCACGGAATCCATGACCAAGCAGGTGCAGAACCTGGCGAACATGATCGCCCAGCTCCAGTCGGACTGGAAGGGCCTGGGTGGTACCGCCTTCGTCCGCGCTCAGGAGCAGCTGAACGACGACCACACCGCGCTGCGCAAGGTCCTGGAAGGGATCAGGGAAGCGGTGCACGACACCAAGGTCGGCGCTCAGACCAATGACGAGCAGGTTCTCCAGGACCTCAAGAGCGTCAACGTCGGCGGCCAGCCCGCGAGTGGGCTCAGCAGTCTCTAAGCCCGGTCGGACCCCTACCGCGGTCCTTCGCGGAGGAGGCGACCACCATCATCCGAACCATCTTCCTCAGGGGGCACCATGAGCACCGGTGACGACCTCAAGGTCCACTATTCCTCGTTGACCGACGCGGCCACGGCGCTGCGTACGGCCGCCAAGGACCTCGGCAACCAGCTGGAACAGCTGCGCCGCAGGGTCCAGCGCGTCTCGGAGACCTGGGAGGGCGACGCCCAGCAGTCCTTCAAGCAGGCCGACGCCATCTGGCAGTCCCGCGCCGCGGACATCCAGTCGGTCCTGGACGACGTGGCCCGCCGCGTCGAGGACGCCCACGGCTCGTACCAGGCGACCGACCGCAAGGCGTCGCAGTACTTCCACGCATGAGCGCCGTGAGGCGACGCTGAGGGTCGGGGGCCGCGCCGGCGGCCCCCGACCCTCAGTTGCTCCTGGCCTTGGACGGGGACGGCGACGATGCCTCCGGCGAGCGCGAAGTGCTCGGCTTCGTCGGCTGGCACGGGGTCACGGCCAGGTAGGCCTTCACGGCGGGGCCAATCAGCTTGCGCAGCGTCCTCACATCAGCAGCGGAACTTCCTGCCTGAATCGAGAGCGCGTACCATTTTGAATTCGTTTCGAGCATCGGAATCGAGCACGGGACGATGGCCGCCACGTAGCCCCCGAGATCGTCTGTCCAGGATGCCTCTTGGTACGGCCCGTTGATGGGGTCGTAGTCTCGCACGTCACTGCCTGCTGGAGCCTTGACGAACTTGGAGATGTCGTCCTGGTCGACCGGCTGCTCTCCCACTCCGAGATACAGTTTTCCATCGTTGTCCCGGTAGGTGCACCCTCGACCGCCGCGAGCGGATATTTGCTCCTTGGACATCCTGATGAAGGCCGCGCCTCTCTCGCTCAGGGTTTTTCCACCAGGGAACAGTGGGGCGTACAGCGACTTGTCGATCTTCAACCCGCAGAACGTCGACGGAACGGCAGCGGCGGAGCCGCAGCCCGTGAGAGCGGATGCGGGCAGGAGCGCCATGCTGAGGGCGAGCAGTACTGTTCGCGGGGAATACGTTCCGATCCGGTCGCGGATCGATCGCGGCAGGCCACTCCGCCTATCCATGGTGCGCCTTCTCCCAAGCGGTCCCGGATCCGAAACTGGTATTGACCTGATTCGCCACAGTGTTCTGAAGGTCAGTGATCGTCGCGCTGTTCAGATGGTGCATTCGAGCTGCTCGCGTGACCGCCGCTTGGGCCGCCCGGAGAGCTGAATCGCGCGCTGCGGAGTACTGGTCCATGGCTGAGGCCCGGGCGGCGAGTGCGTTGTCGTGCTTGATGGTGTCCATGATGCTGTCGTTGAGGTCGTCCTGCACCCATTCCGAGACGGTACCGACAATGGGCACCGCCTCGGTGACGTGTTCCAGTGCCTTGTCCGCGCCCACCGCGACGATGCGAGTGGCCCACTTGTCGGCGAGGGCAGAGTTCTCGTTGAAGTCCTTGTCGCTCTGGGCGGAAGAGTCGTGTACTGCCTGCGCGCGAGCACCGCTCATCAGACCCGCAATAGTAGTGCCCGGGCCCGTGGCGTTCATGACCCGCTGGGACAGCGGCACCGCGGATCCGTTGTGCGCGGCCACCTCCCGGTCGATGAGGTTGCCGGTGAACGCTTGGTTCGCGCCGGTGATCGCGGCATAGGCGTGAGAATCGGACCCCACGGCACCCAGGAATGCCGCCGCCTTCCCAAGGCCACCATTCTTTTCGAAGTCTGCAGGTGCGCCGAACGACGAGATGTCCGTATAGCCGCTCACCCCCCGCTGGAAGTCCGCGATGTAATCCGCGCTCATGTCCCCGAGGTCCGCCCGCAAGTTGGCGAACTTCGCCGGGTGGTCGTCGTCGCCGTCGAGCCAGTCGGGGTGTCCGCCCAGGGTGTTGACCACCGTGCTCATGATCGACGCACCCGTCTTCGA
Organism: Streptomyces sp. ICBB 8177; assembly: GCF_003144095.1. GTDB lineage: Bacteria > Actinomycetota > Actinomycetes > Streptomycetales > Streptomycetaceae > Streptantibioticus_D. Next base: position 1,693,646 of record NZ_NSKH01000018.1, read on the forward strand.
ATGCGGCACCGCCGCGCTCAGCAAACTGCTGCCGTACGGGCGGCCCGTGGTGGCCGCCTCCAGTGCCGCTCCGAAGCCCTGGCAGTCGGCCGGGCCCTTGAACGCCACCAGCGTTCCGCCCGCCGCCGCCTCCGCGTACGGCCACTGCCGCTGGTTGAGCAGGTACTGCAGCCGGTGCTGCGGGGCGGCGGGGTCCAGGAAGGCCTGGGCCGCGGCCGGTTCCTTGCCCATGATGCCCAGCAGGCCGTCCAGGGGATCGGTCAGCGTCCCCGGCGGAACGCTGCCGTTGATCGGGTTCCAGATCCCTGACTGCGCCTTCTCGGCGGCGATGATCCCGTCGCCCACGTCCGACAGGAACTGCGTCCCGTAGCCGTCGCCGCCGTGGCTCATCAGGGTCACGAGCGACTGGTAGCCGTAGACCGGCTCCAGGTTGTCGCCGAAGCTGTGGGTGCCCGCCTTGGTCAGCTGCTTCACCCAGCGCTGGTAGAACGCCGACTTCGGGTCCTTCGTGGCCGAGGCGAGGGAGAGGGCCACTTCCGACTCCAGGGACGCGTACGGGCCACGGGCGTCCTTGGCGCCGCTGTTGGACAGGTGGTTCAGCGTGGTCGCCAGCCGCAACGTGTTGTCCGCGCCCAGCGAGGTCAGCAGCGTCTGGCTGAAGTCCGTGTCGTGGTCGCCGGAACGCATGAGCATCTGCAAGTGGCTCATGTCCTCGCCGGTCAGCTTGCCGGCCGAGTCCAGTTGCAGCGCGAGTCGTGCCGCCTCGTGGGCGTCGTCACGGGCGATGTCGCCGTCCGCGGAGGCGTTGAAGTCGGAGTCCGTCGGAAGGGCCTCGTACCGCGACGCCGCGTCCAGCGCCACCCGTACCCCGTAGTCCTCGTCCTGAAGACTCGACAGCGCGTCGCCGATGCGCCGGGCCCAGTCCTCGGCGGCCTGGGCACCGCTGTCCTTCGACAGGTGCGGGTCGTAGTCGGGGTTGCGCGGGTCGGCGGAGACCGAGCCGTCGGGGCCGACGATCATCCCGGCGGCCTGCGCCCGGCTCACCGTCTTCTTCAGGGCGCTCTGCAACGGGGCCAGCTTCGCCTCGGCCTCCTTCAGGATCGAGGCGACCGCCTGGGCCTCCTTCTGGGCGGCCTGGATGTCCTGGATGTCGCTGAGCGACGTGCCGACCGAGGCCTGCGCGCTCACTCCGGTCCAACTGCCGTCCGTGCTCACGCTGAGCACCTTGTTGCGGTACGTGGTGGCCATGTCGCCGAACTTGCCCGCCATCGCGCTCCACTGCCTGGCGGCGTCCCCGAGCTTGGACAGGTCGGCCGTCATGGCCTCGTGGTACGTGACCATGCGGTCGTCCCCCTCAGAACTGCGACAGCTTGGAGTACGGCGGCACCGGGTACTCGGTCGCCGGATTCAGCAACGGACCGGTGCCGAACGACGACGCCGTCGCGCCGTCGTTGTCGCCGAAGAGCGTGTTCGTGCCGCTCAGCGCCCGTTGCGCCGCCGTGAAACGGCCGTTCAGCGTCGCCACCTGGCGGTGCCACTCGGTGAGCGCGTCCGACAGGCCCGCGGCGGTCTCCCAGCCCTTCAGCCCGGCGACCGCCTCGTGCGTCGCGCTGTCCGCGCTGGAGCCGTCCGTCTTCAGGTCGGTCGCCAGACCGTGCAACGCCGTGACGGCCGCCTTCTTCGCCGCCGGGCTCGACGCCAGGTTCTTCATGCTGCCCGGCGCCGGGAACCGCAGGCCGGTGCCGCCGTCGTTCGTGTCGCTCATCTCGCCCACCCCCTGTACGCATGCGATGACGTGACGCTAGCGCATCGCCGCCCCTCAATGCCCCGGCAGCCACCCCAGTTGCACCAGCGGCACACCCCTCTTGCGGGAGACGAAGAAGCCCCGGCCGGGCGGCATCGGGCGCGGGCGGACCGGGCCCAGCAGTTCGCCCTCGGCCGGGTCACCGGACAGCACGACGCCCTGCGCGCCCAGCTCCCGAACCCGCTGCGTGAACGGCTCGTACAACGCACGCCCCGCGCCACCCGTGCTGCGGGCCACGATGAAGCGCACGCCCACGTCGCGGGCGAAGGGAAGGTTGTCCACCAGGACCGACAGCGGGTTGGACGGTCCGGAGGCGACCAGCTCGTAGTCGTCGACGATGACGAAGACCTGCGGTCCCGACCACCAGCTGCGGTCGCGCAACTGCTGGGGTGTGACGTCGGGTTGGGGAGCGCGCCGGGTCATCAGCGCGTTCAGCTCGTTCATGTGCAGTTCCAGCGACGACGCCACCGGCGCGTACTCCAGCAGGTGCTGCTCGGGCAGCGCGCCCAGCAGTGAACGCCGGTAGTCGCCCACGACGATCACCGCCTCCTCGGGCGTGTACCGCTCGGCGATCTGCTTGGCGAACAGCCGCAGCAGCGAGGTCTTGCCCGACTCGCTGTCGCCGAACACCACGAAGAACGGGTCGGTCTCGAAGTCCACGAAGACCGGGGCCAGGTCGTTCTCGTCGAGGGCGAACGCCACGCCCCGGCGCGGGTGCTCGAAGCCCTTCGGCAGCCGGTCCGCGGGCACCTGCCGCGGCAGCAGCCGCACCTTCGGCGCGTGCGCGTGCGGCCACGCCTGGGCCACCGCGCGCACCAGCGCCGACGTGGCCTGCGGCAGGTCCTCGGCGAAACCGGTGGCGTCCACCCGCGGCTGCGCGGCCATGAAGTGCAGGCGCTCGGGCACCTGGCCCCGGCCGGGCACGCCCGCCGGCACGTTGGCGGCGACCTTGCGGTCGAACTCGGAGTCCAGCGTGTCGCCGAGGCGCAGTTCGAGGCGGCCCAGCAGCAGGTCCTTCAGCGCGGCGCGGACCTCCATGTAGCGGGCGGCCGAGACGACCACGTGGACGCCGTAGCCCAGACCCCGGGCGGCGATGTCGGTGACGACCGCCTCCAGCGCCTCGTGGTCGGCCCGGAACGCGCCCCAGCCGTCCACCACGAGGAAGACGTCGCCCCAGTGCTCGTCCGGCAGCTCACCGGCGGCGCGGCGCCTGCGATAGGTGCCGATGGAGTCGATGCCGTTCGCGCGGAAGAACTCCTCGCGCCGCGCCAGCACCCCCGCGACCTCGGCGACGGTACGGCGCACCCGCTCCGGGTCCAGCCGGGACGCCACACCGCCGACATGCGGCAGGTCCGCGACCGAGCTGAGCGCGCCACCGCCGAAGTCCAGCCCGTAGAACTGGACTTCACGCGGCGTGTGGGTCAGCGCGAACGAGCAGATCAGGGTGCGCAGCAGCGTGGACTTGCCGGAACGCGGCCCGCCCACGACGAGCATGTGCCCGGCCGCGCCGGAGAAGTCGCGCACCAGCGGATCACGGCGTTGCTCGAACGGCTTGTCCACCACGCCCACCGGCACGCACAGCCTGCCCAGGTGCGGATAGCCGGCTGCGGTCAGCCCGCGGCCCTCGACGGGGGCGAGCGGCGGCAGGAGTTCGTCCAGCGGCGGCGCCTCGTTCAGCGGCGGCAGCCACACCCGGTGCGCCGGCGGGCCCTGCCCTTCCAGCCGCCCGGCGACCACGTCCAGCACGGTGGCCGCCTGACCCGCCTCGTCCCGGCCGTCCGGCAGCGGCGAACCGGCCGGGTCGGGCGCTGCGTAGGTCACCGGCACCGGCGCCGCGGTGAACAGCGCGGGCCGCCGCTGAACGGCCGGCGAGCCGTCACCGGAGGCGGTCGTGCCCGGGCGGTACGGCCCGGAGACGTAGGCCGCCTTGAAGCGGACCATCTCGTCGGTGCCGAACTTCAGGTAGCCGGAGCCGGGGATGGACGGCAGGTGGTAGGCGTCCGGCACGCCGAGGGCGGCACGCGACTCGGCGGCGGAGAAGGTGCGCAGGCCGATGCGGTACGACAGATAGGTGTCCAGGCCGCGCAGCCTGCCCTCCTCCAGCCGTTGCGAGGCCAGCAGCAGGTGCACGCCGAGCGAACGGCCGATGCGGCCGATCTGGATGAACATGTCGATGAAGTCCGGCTTGGCGCTGAGCAGTTCGCTGAACTCGTCGACCACCAGCAGCAGCGAGGCCAGCGGTTCCAGCGGAGCGCCGCTCGCCCGGGCCCGCTCGTAGTCGTGGATGTTGGCGAAGTTGCCCGCCGCGCGCAGCAGCTCCTGGCGCCGTTGCAGCTCGCCGGTGATCGAGTCGCGCATCCGGTCGACCAGGGTCAGGTCGTCCGCCAGGTTGGTGATGACCGCGGCTACGTGCGGCAGCTCCGACATGCCGGCGAAGGTCGCGCCGCCCTTGAAGTCGGCGAGCACGAAGTTCAGCGCCTCAGAGGAGTGGGTGACCGCCAGCCCCAGCACCAGGGTGCGCAGCAGTTCCGACTTGCCGGAGCCGGTGGCGCCGACGCACAGGCCGTGCGGGCCCATGCCCTCCAGCGCCGCCTCCTTCAGGTCGATGACGACCGGGCGGCCGTCCTGGCCGACGCCGATGGGCACCCGCAGCCGTTCGTGCGCCGAACGCGGACGCCACGTCCTGGCCACGTCCACCGACGCCGCGTCGCCGAGCGCGAGCATGTCGGTGAACTCCAGGTTGGTCAGCAGCGGTTCCTCACCGTCGTCGGTGCCCAGCCGCAGCGGGGCCAGCTGCCGGGCGAGCGCCTCGGCGCCCGGGTACGGCAGGGCGTCGGGCACGCCGGTGTACACCATGCCGTCCGGCGTCTCGGTGCGCAGTTCGTGCGGATGGACGACGACCGACAACATCCCGAGCGGCTCGCGCAGTTCACCGGGGAGCAACTGCACCACGGTGACGCCCTGGAACCCCTCGGCCGAGGCGATGGCGGCCTCCGCGGGCACGGTCACGCCGTCGATCACGATCACCAGGTGCGGCTGGTCAAGCAGCGGCTGCGCGGAGCGGTGGAAGCGCGGACGGCCCTCCAGGTACGGCCGCAGCGACTCCTCCAGCTCGGGAACGTCGGCGCACAACAGCCGCCGGGTGCCGGCGCCGTCCAGCGTGCCGGGCAGCTGGGTGTGCGGCAGCCACTTGGCCCACTCCCACTCGTCCGCCGAGCCGTGCCCGGCGGCGACCGCGATCACCAGGTCCTCGGGGGAGTGCAGGGTCGCCAGCTGGGCCACCATCGCCCGCGCCGTCCCGTACACCGCGTCGGGCGCGCCGGAGAGCGTCAGGTGGTAGAAGGCCCGCAGGCTGATCGCCATCGGCAACCCGTCCAGGGACCCGTGGGCCGCCAGGAAGCGCCGCATCGCCGACGCGGTGAGCGGTTCCAGCTCCTCCACCGGCGCCGTGGTGGGCGCGACCAGCGGGGTCGCCAGCCGCTGCGCGCCCAGGCCGAGCCTCACGTGGGCGAAGTCCGCGTCGCTCACCCGCCGTTCCCACACCCGGTCGCCCTGCGCCACCACCGCCCACAGCTGGTCCGGCTCGGGGTGCTGGTGCAGTTGCGCGGTGCGCTGCGCGTGCGCCGTGCGGCGGACCTGCTTGCGCACCCCGGCCAGGTACTTGAAGTAGTCGCGCCGCGCCTGCGCCATCTGCCCCGAGGGGCCCTGCCGCATCCGCACCGCCTGGGTGACGCCCATCACCGCGGTCGAGGCGACCATCAGACCGCCCATCACCTTCATGAACGCCTGCGTGCCCGGCATGAAGAAGAACGCCGACGAGGAGGCCATCCCCAGCATCGGCAACAGCGTCATCAACAGGCCCTGCTCCTGCCCGCGGGGCAGTTCCGGAGGGGTCTCCAGCCGGACCTCCTGCGCGGGCACCTCGGGCGGCACCGCCCTGGGCGGGCGTTTGACGACGACCACGCTCACCGAAGCATCAATCCTCAATGCGGACGGGGACGACTTCCGGGTCAGCTGGCCTCAGCTCCGCGCCGCCGCCGGGTGGCGACGGCCTCCCCCCGCGCGATCGACGATCCTACTGAACACGTCAACGTCCTTGCCCGATAGGGTTGCTGGCCGCATCACCACGAAACCCAAGGGGGGAACCGCGAGGTGAGCACGACCGCAGCGACCGGCTTCAGCCGCGTCACCGTCGTCGCACCCGACAGCCGGATCGACGTCGCCCTGCCCGAGGACATCCCGCTCGCCGACCTCAACCCCGAGATCCTTCGGCTGTCCGGGCAGACGCAGCCGCCGGACGCGCCCACCGGATGGCATCTGGTGCGCCGCGACGGCACCGTGCTGGACCCCGCCCGCAGCCTCGCCGCCCAACGCGTGCTCGACGGCGAGGTGCTGAGCCTGCGCCCGTTCGCCGAGTCGCTGCCGCCCGCGGTCTACGACGACGTGGTGGACGCCGTGGCCGCCGCGGTCGCCACCGACCGCCGCCGCTGGAGCGAGGAGCTGATGCGGGCCGCCGGACTCACCGGCGGGGTGCTGCTGCTGGCGCTGACGGCGCTGGTGCTGTGGTGCGCCGACCCGGTGCGCCACGACATGCACGGACTGCCCGGTGTGATCGCCGCGGCGGCCGGCGTGCTGCTCACCGCCCTGGCCGCGGTGCGCGCCCGGGTCTACGACGACCGCGGCTCGGCCGTGGCGTTCGGGCTCGGCGCGCTGCCGCTGCTGCTGCTCGCGGGCTCCGCCGTCGTCGCCCCCGACGCCGGGCAGGGACCGGGCCGCCTGCAGTTCCTGCTGGGCTGCGTCACCGTCCTCGTCGCGTCAACCCTGCTCATCGCCCTCACCCCGAACGGGGACGCCCCGTTCGTGGCCGCCGGGACCGCCGCCGCCGTCGGCACCCTGGCCGCCTTCGCCGCGGTCCTCACCGAGGCGGCTCCCTCCCACGCCGCCGCGATCTGCGCGGTCCTCGCGGTCGCCGCGACCGCGTTCCTACCCGCGCTGTCCGCCCGCTTCGCGCGACTGCCCATCGGCTTCGCCACGCCGCGCCCGGACGACACCGGCGGGGCGCGGGACGCCGAGCCGGTGGACGAGGTGCGGATCGCGGCGCGGGCCCGGCGCGGCCACGAGATGCTGCTCGGCCTGGTCGGCGGTTGCAGCGCGGTCGTGGTGGGCTGCGGCGCGGTGCTGGGCTTCTCGCACTCCGCCTGGGCCCAGCTGCTCGCGCTGGCCACCGGACTCGCCGCGCTGATGCGGGCCCGGCTCTTCCGGTACACCGCCCAGGTCGGCTGCCTGCTGGTCGCCGGGCTCGGCGCGATCGCGCTGCTGGTGCTCGGGCTGGCGCTGCACCCGCCGGCCGCCGAGGCGCACGCCCTGCTCGCCGGCGACCACGCGCGGGCGGACATCCGTACGCTGTGGCTGGCCGGGAGCGTGGCCGCCGGGGCCGGGGTGCTGGCCGCGATCGCGCTGATCGTGCCGAAGAAGGGGGTCTCCCCGTTCTGGGGCAGGCTGCTGGACCTCGCCGAGGGCGCCGTGCTGCTGTCGCTGGTGCCGCTGTGCCTGGCGGTGCTCGACGTGTACGCGGCCGCGCGGGGGATGGGCTCCGGCTGACCGGAGCGAGGACCGCCGCCCGGCCGTGGGCGGTCCCGCCGGCCCGGGAACGGCCCTCGGACAGGGGCTGGTACTCTGGGTGACGGCCGTGTGTCCACCCGGCCCTCTCGCTCGCCGAGTACCCGACGTTCCCCTGAGAAGCAGACCAGGGGCGCTCGCGAGCACGTAGACCCAAGGAGTAAGTGTGCCGCTCGACGCCGCAGTAAAGAAGCAGATCGTCGCGGAATTCGGTACCAAGGAGGGCGACACCGGCTCCCCCGAGGTCCAGGTCGCCCTGCTGACCCGCCGGATCACCGACCTGACCGAGCACCTGAAGACCCACAAGCACGACCACCACTCGCGCCGTGGTCTGCTGCTCCTGGTCGGCCAGCGCCGCCGCCTGCTGCAGTACCTGGCCAAGAAGGACATCACGCGCTTCCGCGCCCTGGTCGAGCGCCTCGGCATCCGCCGCGGCGCGGCGGGCGCCCGCTGAGACGTCGTGAAGGGGAGCGGTTCCCGACCCGGGGGCCGCTCCCTTTGCCGTACGTGAGGACCGCGCGCGAGGCGGCGCCGATGTCGCCGTACGTGTGACGGTTGTTCGCCGTACGTGTGGCCGGACCGCGAGGTTTGTAGTCTGGCCTGGAAAGAACAGAACAAAGGAGGAGCGCCCGCGCCTGCCGACCGCCGAGTCGGTGCCAGAGGCGCCGGTCCTCGGTAGTGGCCCCCGGGTCGCGCCGCACGGTGGACGACCACCGCACGACGTGGCACCCCGGTGGCTTCGATCGAAGACCGGCCCGGCCGGGACCGCCGTGTCCGGCGGTGCGGCGCTCCACCGCGGAAGGCTCCGGGGCAGGCGCCCCGGAGCGGACACAAGGAGAATTCCCATAGTGGAGAACGAGACCCACTACGCCGACGCCGTGATCGACAACGGCTCCTTCGGCACCCGTACCATCCGCTTCGAGACCGGCCGCCTGGCCCGTCAGGCCGCCGGTTCCGCGGTGGCCTACCTGGACGACGAGACCATGGTCCTGTCGGCCACCACCGCCTCGAAGCACCCCAAGGACCAGCTCGACTTCTTCCCGCTCACGGTGGACGTCGAGGAGCGGATGTACGCGGCCGGCCGCATTCCCGGCTCGTTCTTCCGCCGTGAGGGCCGCCCCTCCGAGGACGCCATCCTCACCTGCCGTCTGATCGACCGCCCGCTGCGCCCCTCGTTCAAGAAGGGCCTGCGCAACGAGATCCAGGTCGTCGCCACGATCATGGCGCTCAACCCCGAGCACCTCTACGACGTGGTCGCCATCAACGCCGCCTCCGCCTCCACGCAGCTGGCGGGCCTGCCGTTCTCCGGCCCGATCGGCGGCGTGCGCGTCGCGCTGATCCGCGGCCAGTGGGTGGCGTTCCCGACCCACACCGAGCTGGAGGAGGCCGTCTTCGACATGGTCGTCGCCGGTCGCGTCCTGGAGGACGGCGACGTCGCGATCATGATGGTCGAGGCCGAGGCCACCGAGAAGACCATCAAGCTGGTCGAGGGCGGCGCCGAGGCGCCGACCGAGGAGATCGTCGCCGCGGGTCTCGAGGCGGCCAAGCCGTTCATCAAGACCCTGTGCAAGGCGCAGTCGGAGCTGGCCGCCAAGGCCGCCAAGCCGACCGGCGAGTTCCCGATCTTCCTCGACTACCAGGACGACGTCCTGGAGGCGCTGACCTCCGCCGTCCGCGACGAGCTGGCCCAGGCGCTGACCATCGCGGGCAAGCAGGAGCGCGAGGCCGAGCTGGACCGGGTCAAGGGCCTGGCCGCCGAGAAGCTGCTGCCGCAGTTCGAGGGCCGCGAGAAGGAGATCTCCGCCGCCTACCGCGCGCTGACCAAGAAGCTGGTGCGCGAGCGCGTCATCAAGGACAAGGTCCGCATCGACGGCCGCGGTGTCACCGACATCCGCACCCTGTCCGCCGAGGTCGAGGTCGTGCCCCGGGTGCACGGCTCGGCGCTGTTCGAGCGCGGCGAGACCCAGATCCTGGGCATCTCCACGCTGAACATGCTGCGCATGGAGCAGCAGCTCGACACGCTCTCGCCCGAGACGCGCAAGCGCTACATGCACAACTACAACTTCCCGCCGTACTCCACCGGTGAGACCGGCCGCGTCGGCTCCCCGAAGCGCCGCGAGATCGGCCACGGCGCGCTGGCCGAGCGGGCGCTGCTGCCGGTGCTGCCGACCCGCGAGGAGTTCCCGTACGCCATCCGTCAGGTCTCCGAGGCGCTGGGCTCCAACGGCTCGACCTCGATGGGCTCGGTGTGCGCCTCCACCATGTCGCTGCTGAACGCCGGTGTGCCGCTCAAGGCCCCGGTCGCCGGTATCGCCATGGGCCTGATCTCGCAGGAGATCGAGGGTGAGACGCACTACGTGACGCTGACCGACATCCTCGGCGCCGAGGACGCGTTCGGCGACATGGACTTCAAGGTCGCGGGCACCAAGACCTTCGTCACCGCGCTCCAGCTCGACACCAAGCTCGACGGCATCCCCGCCTCCGTGCTGGCCGCCGCGCTCAAGCAGGCCCGCGACGCGCGCCTGCACATCCTGGACGTGATGAATGAGGCCATCGACGTCCCGGACGAGATGTCCCCGAACGCCCCGCGGATCATCAGCATCAAGATCCCGGTGGACAAGATCGGCGAGGTCATCGGCCCCAAGGGCAAGATGATCAACCAGATCCAGGAGGACACCGGCGCCGAGATCGCCATCGAGGACGACGGCACGGTGCTGATCGGCGCGTCCGAGGGCTCGGCCGCCGAGGCCGCCCGCGCGACCATCAACGGCATCGCCAACCCGACGATGCCCGAGGTCGGCGAGCGCTACCTGGGCACGGTCGTCAAGACCACCACCTTCGGTGCCTTCGTCTCGCTCATGCCGGGCAAGGACGGTCTGCTGCACATCTCGCAGATCCGCAAGCTGGCCGGCGGCAAGCGCGTGGAGAACGTCGACGACGTCCTCGCGGTCGGCAGCAAGGTGCAGGTCGAGATCGCCGAGATCGACCAGCGCGGCAAGCTCTCGCTGATCCCGGTCATCGAGGGCGAGGACGGCGACGCCGAGGCGGCGAAGGACGAGTCCGCCAAGTGACGACGCGCGAGCGTGGCGTGACGGCCCGCCCCTCTTCTGAGGGGCGGGCCGTCGCCCGTACCACCACCGTCCTCAAGGGCGACGCGGGCGTCGGCACCGTGCGCCGCACGGTGCTCCCCGGCGGACTGCGCGTCGTCACCGAGTCGATCCCCGGGGTGCGCTCGGTGACCTTCGGCATCTGGGTCGGCGTGGGCTCGCGGGACGAGACGCCGGCGCTGAACGGTGCCACGCACTACCTGGAGCACCTGCTCTTCAAGGGCACCCGGCGGCGCAGCGCGCTGGAGATCTCCGCCGCGATCGACGCGGTCGGCGGTGAGATGAACGCGTTCACCGCCAAGGAGTACACCTGCTACTACGCGCGGGTGCTCGACTCCGACCTGCCGCTCGCCGTCGACGTCATCTGCGACATGCTCACCGGTGCGCTGATCACACCGGAGGATGTGGACGCCGAGCGCGGCGTGGTCCTCGAAGAGATCGCCATGACCGAGGACGACCCCGGCGACCAGGTGCACGACCTGTTCAACACCGCGATGCTCGGCGACTCCCCGCTGGGCCGCCCGGTGCTGGGCACCGTCGAGACCGTCAACGCGCTCACCCGCCCGCGCATCTCCCGCTTCTACCGCAAGCACTACGACCCGACCCACCTGGTCGTCGCCGCCGCGGGCAACCTCGACCACGCCACCGTCGTACGGCAGGTGCGCCGGGCCTTCGAGCGGGCCGGTGCGCTCGACGACACGACCGCGGTGCCGGTCGGGCCGCGCTGCGGGGCGAAAGCGATCCGCGCCACCGGCCGCGTCGAGGTGCTCGACCGCGGCACCGAGCAGGCCCACGTGGTGCTCGGCATGCCCGGCCTGTCGCGCACCGACGAGCGGCGCTGGGCGCTGGGGGTCCTCAACGCCGCGCTGGGCGGCGGGATGAGCAGCCGCCTGTTCCAGGAGATCCGCGAGAAGCGCGGGCTGGCCTACTCGGTCTACTCCTACACCTCCTCCTTCGCCGACTGCGGCCTGTTCGGCGTCTACGCCGGCTGCCAGCCGCAGCGCACCGACGAGGTCCTCAAGATCTGCCGCGAGGAACTGCACGACGTCGCCGAGAACGGTCTGTCCGACGAGGAACTCACCCGCGCCGTCGGCCAGTTGGCCGGCTCCACGGTGCTGGGCCTGGAGGACACCGGCGCGCTGATGAACCGTATCGGCAAGAGCGAGCTGTGCTGGGGCGAGCAGTTGTCGGTGGACGACATGCTCGGCCGCATCCGCGCCGTCACCCCCGACGAGGTGCGGGCGGTGGCACGCGACGTGCTGGGCCGGCGGCCGTCGCTGGCCGCGATCGGCCCGCTGAACGGCAAGCGGGCCGCGCGCCTCCAGGAGGCCGTGGCCTGACCCGGGTCCCGCCGCCCCGGACCGCGGGCGACGCCCCGACCCCTTCCGACCCGCCCGAACCCGAAGGACGAAGCGAGATGAGCAAGCTGCGTGTGGCCGTGATCGGCGCCGGCGGCCGGATCGGTTCCGAGGCCGTACGCGCCGTCGAGGCGGCCGATGACCTGGAACTGGTCGCCGCCCTGGGCCGGGGTGACTCGCTGGAGACGTTGACCGCCGCCCGCGCCGAGGTGGCCGTCGAGCTGACCCACCCCGACGCGGTCATGGAGAACCTGCGCTTCTGCGTGGCAGCCGGCATCCACGGCGTCGTCGGCACCACCGGCTGGACCGAGGAGCGCCTCGCGCTGCTCGACGGCTGGGTCGCCGCCTCGCCCGGCACCGGCGTGCTCATCGCGCCGAACTTCTCCATCGGCGCCGTGCTCACCATGCGCTTCGCCCAGCAGGCGGCGCGGTTCTTCGAGTCCGTCGAGGTCGTCGAACTGCACCACCGCGGCAAGGCCGACGCGCCGTCCGGCACCGCCACCCGCACCGCCCAGCTGATCGCCGCTGCCCGCGAACGCGCCGGACTCGCGCCGCAGCAGGACCCCACCACGCACGGCCTCCAGGGCGCGCGCGGCGCGGACGTGGACGGCGTGCCGGTGCACGCGGTGCGGCTGCACGGTCTGCTGGCCCACCAGGAGGTCCTGTTCGGCGACTCGGGCGAGACGCTGACCATCCGGCACGACTCGATGCACCACCGGTCCTTCATGCCCGGCATCCTGCTCGCCGCCCGCAAGGTGGCCGAGCGCCCCGGAGTCACCTTCGGCCTCGAACACTTCCTCGACCTGGACTGATCGGCTGATCGCTGTGCGCGCGAAGATCACGTATTTCGTCACGGCCGCCGTGCTGCTCGTCTACTTCTACCTGGCGGGCAGCCGCGGCGTGATGCTCCTGCAACAGGGCACCGCGGTGACCATCCCGTTCGGCGTCGCCGTACTGGTGCTGCCGCTCATCGGCGTGTGGTTCCTCGTGCAGACGACGCGGTTCGCGACGAGCGCCGACCGGCTGGCGAGGGAACTGGACGCGGAGGGCGGCCTGCCCGTCGACGAGCTGGTGCGCACCCCCAGCGGCCGCATCGACCGGGACTCCGCCGACGCGGTCTTCGCCAAGCGCAAGGCCGAGGCGGAGGCGGCGCCGGACGACTGGCGCTCGTGGTTCCGGCTCGCCGTCGCCTACCACGACGCCCGCGACACCCCCCGCGCCCGCAAGGCCATGCAGCGCGCGATCGCCCTGCACGACGGCCGCCCGGTCCGCGCCTGAGCGGACGGCAGCGCTGCGCTGGCCTGGCCGGACGGCGCGGCCGCGCGGGCCTGGAAGGACTCAGCCGCGGCGCAGGTCCGTGGCCCAGCCCTCGATCGCGTCGGCGGCCACGTCGAAGGACTCCGTGCGGCCCAGGAAGTCCGGGCTGTGGTCGGTCAGCACGGTGGGCAGCTCGCCGCCGTGCGCCTTGCGGATCACCAGCGCCTGCCCCTGCACGGTGCGCGGCAGCGCCAGCAACCGCACCGGCTGCTGCGCGGTGCGCACCTCGACGCCGTCCCACGAGACGGTGTTCGTCCGCAGCAGCGTGGTGACCCGCAGGCCGTGCGCGCCGACCCAGACGCCGACGCGCAGCAGCCGCAGCGCGACCGCGATCACCACGACGCCCGCCACCAGCAGGGTGACCGCGCCGGGCCCACTGGCCGCCAGTCCCTCGACCAGCGCCGCGAGCAGCAGGTAGGACGCCAGCACCAGCAGCAGCGACGCCGTCGCCACCCGCCACGGCCCCAGTTGGTACGGCCGGTGCCATCCCTCCACCGCCCGCCGCGAGGCGACGTCGGCGGTCGCGAAGCGCTCGTCCTGGCCGGCGTCGGAGGTGAGGAAAGACAGGGGCACGGCGCGATGTCCTTTTCCAGCGGTGGATGTGCGCGGACCAGCCCGGCCGCCCATTCGGTCAGGGGCGGGCCGTGACGGGTGAGGCTACCAGCGCCGCGACAGGCCGTGCGGCCTCCGCATCGGCGGCTCCGTACCGGCGGATCGGGCTCAGTGGTGGTGCGCGACGTCCGCCTGCTGGGGCGCGGACCCGGCGGAGTGCTGGGCGTTGAGCGCGGGCGTGCCCAGGATCACGGCGCCCACCAGGCCGGCGACGACGGTCACCGTCGCGAATATCCGCCCGGCTATCTGGGACCGTGACGGGCGCTGCCGGGGCGGAGGCTCCACGTTGCTGCGGAAGCTGTCCGCCTCGGCCACGAAGGCGAACGGAACGGGCTCTCCCCGGCGGAACATCGCGATCCCCTCCCGAAGTCGTCGGCCCGCTGCGTGGAGCCGATGAGGAACTCTCGTAAGAGAAGACGCACGAAGCGGCCGCATGGTGCCCGATTTCGCCGAGAAACCCGCCAAATCCCGCCACGTCATCGCGGCCGGTGAGGCCCACGTAAGCTGGGCCACGCCCCGCGGCCCCGGAACGCCCGGACGCAACGGCCGACGACCTGGGGCGACGAGGAAGGATCCCCGGTGACCGACACCCCCACCGAGCCCACCGAGACCGAAGTCCGGTTCCGCGACGACGTGAGCGTGGAACTGGTCAAGCACAACGCCGCGGACTCGGACGTGCTGTGGGCGGCCCGGGTCTCCACCGCGGGGGAGCAGTCCCTCGACGAGCTGGGCAAGGACCCCGACCGGTCCAAGGGCCTGATCAACTACCTGATGCGCGACCGCCACGGCAGCCCGTTCGAGCACAACTCGATGACCTTCCTGGTCAGCGCGCCCATCTTCGTCTTCCGCGAGTTCATGCGGCACCGCGTCGGCTGGTCGTACAACGAGGAGTCCGGCCGCTACCGCGAGCTGCAGCCGGTCTTCTACGTGCCCGGCGAAGACCGCAAGCTCGTGCAGCAGGGCCGCCCCGGCAAGTACGAGTTCGTGCACGGCTCCCCGGAGCAGCACGCCGCCGTCTCCGAGACGATGCGGGCCTCCTACCTGGAGTCCTACGAGGCCTACCAGCGCATGCTCAAGGACGGCGTCGCCCGCGAGGTCGCGCGTGCCGTGCTGCCCGTCGGCCTGTTCTCCTCCATGTACGCGACCTGCAACGCCCGCTCCCTGATGCACTTCCTCAGCCTGCGCACCAAGGACGACCGCGCCACCGTGCCGTCGTTCCCGCAGCGGGAGATCGAGATGGTCGCGGAGCGGATGGAGGCGGAGTGGGCGAAGCTCATGCCGCTGACGTACGCCGCGTTCAACGCCAACGGCCGCCAGGCTCCCTGAGCCGACCAGCCGTCCTGAGCCGATCGGCCGTCGTGGGCGCTGCGTGACGAGCCCGCCCCGCGACAGAGCCGTTCCCCTGATGAACCAACGTCCAAAGTGTCCCAATTGCGGGTATTAGTGACCTTCATCTAGGCTTCAGAAACGGATTCCGGCGCTGCTTGGACCCCCGAGCAGGCAGCGCCGGGGTCCCACCCCCCACTCCCCGCCCTCCGCCAGAGCCCGCCCGCACCGGCGCGCAACCCTCGCGGAGCTCGCGGAAGGTCCCCAAGGGGGCACTCCGGCACCGGCTACGAGTAGCGTTGGACCCATGGCTCCGACCTCCACACCGCAGACCCCCTTCGGGCGGGTCCTGACCGCAATGGTCACGCCGTTCACCGCAGACGGCGCTCTCGACGTCGACGGCGCCCAGCGCCTCGCCGCCCATCTGGTGGACGCCGGCAACGACGGACTCGTCGTCAACGGCACCACCGGTGAGTCCCCGACCACCAGCGATGCGGAGAAAGAGCAGCTCGTCCGGGCGGTACGCGAAGCGGTCGGCGACCGCGCCTTCGTCGTCGCGGGCGTCGGCACCAACGACACCCGGCACAGCGTGGAACTCGCCCGCCAGGCCGAGAAGGCCGGGGCCCACGGCCTGCTGACCGTCACCCCGTACTACAGCAAGCCCACCCAGGAGGGCCTGTACCGGCACTTCACGGCGATCGCCGACAGCACCGGCCTGCCCGTGATGCTGTACGACATCCCCGGTCGCAGCGGGGTTCCGATCCAGACGGAGACGATCGTCCGGCTCGCCCAGCACCCGCGCATCGTCGCCAACAAGGACGCCAAGGGCGACCTCGGCCGCGCCAGCTGGGCCATCGCCCGCTCCGGCCTCGCCTGGTACTCCGGCGACGACATGCTCAATCTGCCGCTGCTGTCGGTCGGCGCGGTCGGCTTCGTCTCGGTCGTCGGCCACCTCGTCTCGCCCGAGCTGCGCGACCTGCTGCACTCCTACCTCGCGGGTGACGTGGCCAAGGCCGCCGAGCTGCACCAGCGCCTGCTGCCCGTCTACACCGGCATGTTCCGCACCCAGGGCGTGATCACCACCAAGGCGGCGCTGGCCCTGCGCGGCCTGCCCGGCGGACCGCTGAGGCTGCCGCTGGTCGAGCTTTCGCCCGAGGAGACCGAGCAACTGAAGAAGGATCTCGCCGCGGGCGGGGTACAGCTCTAACCAAAGACTTCACAACTGAATACAGGCCACAACAGGCAACACTCACCAGAACATCGCACGATCCACTCGCGCCATGTGTCCTACGGGACCGCCACGCCGGGCCGGCAGAGCCCGCGGACCACGACGGGTCCGCACGGCGGGACCGGTGGGGGCGTGGCGCGAGCGCTAAGGAGAACCTTTGAGCCATCCGCATCCTGACCTCTCGGCCCCGCCGGCGCTCCGCGAGGGGGCCCTGCGCATCACGCCCCTCGGCGGCCTCGGCGAGATCGGCCGCAACATGACCGTCTTCGAGTTCGGCGGCCGCCTGCTGATCGTCGACTGCGGGGTGCTCTTCCCCGAGGAGGAGCAGCCCGGAATCGACCTGATCCTGCCGGACTTCACGTCCATCAGGGATCGCCTCGACGACGTGGTCGGCATCGTGCTCACCCACGGCCACGAGGACCACATCGGCGCCGTCCCGTTCCTGCTGCGCGAAAAGCCCGACATCCCGCTGATCGGCTCCAAGCTGACGCTGGCCCTGATCGAGGCGAAGCTCCAGGAGCACCGCATCCGGCCCTACACGCTGGAGGTCGAGGAGGGCCGCCGCGAGCGCATCGGCCCGTTCGACTGCGAGTTCGTCGCCGTCAACCACTCGATCCCGGACGCGCTGGCCGTCGCCATCCGCACCCCCGCGGGCATGGTCGTGCACACCGGCGACTTCAAGATGGACCAGCTGCCGCTCGACGGCCGCCTCACCGACCTGCCCGCCTTCGCGCGGCTCGGCGAGGAGGGCATCGACCTGCTGCTGTCGGACTCCACCAACGCCGAGGTCCCCGGGTTCATCCCGCACGAGCGCGACATCTCGCCGGTGCTGCGGCAGGTCTTCGCCAAGGCGGAGCGCCGCATCATCGTCGCCAGCTTCGCCAGCCACGTGCACCGCATCCAGCAGGTCCTGGACGCGGCGTACGAGTACGGGCGCCGGGTGGCCTTCGTCGGCCGCTCGATGGTCCGGAACATGGGGATCGCCCGTGACCTGGGCTACCTGCGCGTCCCCGGCGGCCTGGTCGTCGACGTCAAGACGCTGGACGACCTGCCCGACGAGGAGATCGTGCTGATCTGCACCGGCTCCCAGGGCGAACCGATGGCGGCGCTGTCGCGGATGGCCAACCGCGACCACCAGATCCGCATCGTCGAGGGCGACACGGTGGTCCTGGCCTCGTCGCTCATCCCCGGCAACGAGACGTCCGTCTACCGCGTGATCAACGGACTCACCCGCTGGGGTGCCAACGTCGTCCACAAGGGCAACGCCAAGGTGCACGTCTCCGGCCACGCCTCCGCCGGTGAGCTGCTGTACTTCTACAACATCTGCAAGCCGCGCAACCTGATGCCGGTGCACGGCGAATGGCGCCACCTGCGCGCCAACGCGGACCTCGGCATCGCCACCGGCGTCCCGAAGGCCCGCACGGTCATCGCCGAGGACGGCGTGGTGGTCGACCTCTACGACGGCGTCGCCAAGATCGTCGGCAAGGTCCAGGCGGGATACGTGTACGTGGACGGCCTGTCGGTCGGCGACGTCACCGAGTCCTCGCTGAAGGACCGCCGCATCCTGGGCGAGGAGGGCATCGTCTCGGTCTTCGTCGTGGTGGACAGCAGCACCGGCAAGCTGGTGGGCGGTCCGTACATCCAGGCACGCGGCTCCGGCATCGAGGACGCGGCGTTCGCTCCGGTCGTCGCGAAGATCGAGGAATCCCTGATGCGGTCCGCCAACGACGGCGTGGCCGACGTCCACCAGCTCCAGCAGCTGATCCGTCGCGCGGTGGGCAAGTGGGTATCCGACACCTACCGCCGTCGGCCGATGATCCTGCCTGTGGTGGTTGAGGTCTGACGGCTCGTCATCGGAAGGGGCGTCCGGATTTGCATCCGGACGCCCCCTCCAGTACGTTGGCACAACCGCCTCGACGAGCAGCACGGGAACGTGTGTGCTCGACAGGTCGGTAAAACCCCGGCGGTAAATCGGATCGGAAATGGTCTGATAGAGTCGGGATCACCGGAAAGCGGAATGCGGAACGGTGAAAGCCCCGCTCCAGCAGGAGGCCGGATGCGAAAGCCGGAAGCGGAATTCGGATCTGGTAAGGTTGGAAACACCGAAGGGAAAGCCCGGAGGGGCCTGTGAAAGGGTCTTGAAGGTAGCTTCCGTT
>NZ_NSKH01000018.1:1712182-2013530 GCF_003144095.1 Streptomyces sp. ICBB 8177
ATCTGCTCCGCACCGTGAAAGGAAGGCGATCTACCATCTGGTGCGCACCAGAAGGTAAGCATCTGGTGCGCACCAGAGTCAAGCCCCTCGCTCATTCGGGTGGTGGTTAGCCGCCTCGGTGCAATCCCAGGAGACCGGTACGAGCAGGGGGTTCGGTAGCCAACAGGGCTTAACTCTCGTCCTGTTAAGCCCTGTTGACCTGCGGCTATGTGGGGCATGCTGAGAAGGTCAGTTGGGGATCGATCGCCGGACGGTGGTCTGTGAGCACGGGACTTCGAAGTGCGCGGACGGCGCGCGGCTGGTCTCAGGAGCGACTGGTTCGCGAGATCGAGCGCTACGCCCGCCAGCACGTCACCGACGTTGCCTCGAATGCGAGTTTGCGGGTGTACGTGTCGGAATGGGAGAACGGCAAGCGCAAGATCTCGGAGCACTACGCGACGATCCTGCGGCAACTCCTCGGCGTTACTGACGCGGAGTTGCGGGGCGCGCCAGTCATGGCAGCGCTTCCGATGGCCGACGGATACAGCGACTTGCTCAGTCGGATCGACTCGGCCAGCAGCATTAGTGAGTCCATGGTGAAGGCGTTCAACGGTCAGACGGAGCTACTCCGCACAATGGACCGCGAGAGGGGCGCGGCACTCCTCATCGATCAGATGACGGGGCATCTTTCCGCCCTGGAAGACGCATTGAGCTTCGCCGTACTGCCGAGTGCGCGTCGCCCGGTGGCGCTTGCGCTCGCTGGCGCGTCGACACTGGCCGCGTGGCAGGCCATCGACGCGGGAGCGGTCGAACGGGCATGGCGCCAATACGAACTCGCGAAGCGGGCGGCGCGCGACGCTGAGGCACCGATGTACCTCGCCCATGCCATGGGAGAGCAGGCGTACGTGCTGTGCGAGGCTGGCCGGCCGGCCCTCGGGCTTGAGCTGATTCGTGACGCACAACGAGTTCTCGGGCGGAACGGATCGCCGCGGCTTTGGGCGTGGCTCTACGCCGCTGAGGCAGAGCTGTGTGCGCATGCCAACATGCCAGACGAGTCTAGGCGGGCACTCGATGCGGCCATGGGCAAGGTTCCTTCGGGCCCTGAGGACCGAGACCCGGACATGTTGAGCATCTTCCTGAACGACGCCCATCTGGCCCGATGGTGCGGCAACGTGTTAAGCCTGCTGGGCGACGATGACGCGGTGACCAGCCTGTACCGCGCCCTCGAAGTTGCAGACCCAACCTTTGTCCGCGCACGCGCTGGAATCCACGCGGATCTGGCCCATGCGCACCTGACGCGGGCCGAGTACGACGACGCGAACACCCACTTGCGGCAGGCGCGACTACTCGCGAACCGCACGGGTTCGGTGCGGCAGCGCCGTCGCATCGACCTACTCAGCGCGCGACTGTGACCCCCTGCGCACGTCGGCTTGCCAAGATGTGTAGCAGGGCAACGAGGGTGCCGGACCCCATCAGCTCACCGCGGGCCATGAGCCCTGGAATGTCAGCCAGGGGTATCCATTCAATGTGGCCGGCCTCTTCCAAGTCTGTCGGTGAACCGACCTTCTCGGCGCCGTGGCCTACGAAGATCTCGTGAGGCGAGTCGACCATGCCCACCATGGGCTGATAGGTCACCACGTGCTCTAGCGACTTTGGCCGCCACCCGGTTTCCTCGACGACCTCGCGTATCGCCGTCTCTGTCGTGTCCTCCCCGTCCTCGACGATGCCGCCGGGGAGCTCCCAGCCGAATTGCTGCGGCACGAATCGGTACCGCCACATCATGAGCACGCGGTCCTGATCGTCCAGAACGGCAGTCACGGCCACGCGGTGGAGCTTCACCACGTGGTGCTCAAACGGCTCCATGCCGGGCGGCTCTACGTCCCAGAGCTGAAGCTTGACCCACCGGTTGTCGTATAGGTCGCGCTCGCCATGGATGCGCCACGGCTTCAGTCCTTCCGGCCGCTCGACGCTCACCGCACCCGGCACCCGGTACGAGCTCCGTCCACGTACCTCCAGCGCGCCCTCGGAGACGAGGCGCGCGAGAACTTGCCGAAGCGCTGTCCGGCCGATGCCCAGCTCTTCGACGAGCGTGCGCTCTGAGGGGAACTTGTCCCCGGCGGTGTACACGCCAGCAGTGAGCCGTGCGTGAAGCGTCTCGTAGACCTTGGTCGTCTTCGGTCCCATCCGCGGGGCTCTCTCCGTTCCACTGCGGTGCGTACCAGCGTAGCGAGGATAAATCACGCTTCCCCCAGTCGATGCGTGAACGACAGACGTCCCCACATTCGAGCCTGCTGGTAGGAAGTAGTGGCCGTGCCAACTCATCCCCACAGCCGACAGGCACAGCCACTGTGGGGATGAGGATGGGTAGGAGGAGACTGACGTATCGCGCCGAATTTAGCGAAAATCCGCCCGCAACTCACAGGTGACGTGTGTGGCGTGACCATCTCGCTCCAGACTCAGGTCTCGAATAGTCCATCCTGTGACTCTGCAACGCGGACAAACCGGTACTCCGTCGAGCGTTCTCGCCCAAGCTGATCCTTCTTCTTTACGACTTCAATGAGGAAGGAAACCGGCATCCCAAGTTCAAGGTGCATTTCCATCAAGTTATCGGGTTCGATGTGTACATCATATGCTTTAGATTGACGGGTGGTACCGGTTTTAACCTTCACGACGCCCGACATGCGGAGTTCCGTGATCGTGCCCGCGACCGCTAGGCGGGATCGATAAGTCATTAGTTCACGCAGGCTGCGCACGTAACTCTTGCCGCGACTCGAAAGGTTGGAGGATCGAACGGTGCCGTCCACGCTGTGCCAGCGCATTTCCATGGACAGATCGAATTTATCTAGGGCTTCTACGACGCCGTCCAGGCCAGGGATTATGCGTTCCCATTGACGTACGTCCTGCTCATTTTCGACTGCGTTGACAAGCTTAAGCAGGTCGCGCATTGCGGGGTCCGCAGGCGAAGAATCAACCCTGCCTAGGCCGCCTTCCTCTTCGCTATTCTCAACCTTGGGGCGGACGTGCAACACCGTACTTCCGTGAGACAGGCCAGTTAGCTCCAATTCCACGTCTTTCCGTGCCGCAGCGGCAACCCCATCGCGGAGGGGTTTAAGGAGTGCATCACCGACGCGAAAATCCAGCACTCCTCGTTCGGCCACTTCGCCTCGTAGTCGGACTATCAGCTCTTCCGAAAGGGTGGCCTGGGGGTCGTAGTGGCGGGCCGCTTCCAGCCAATGTCGCCGCAACTCCTCTTCATATGCGTCGTCGCTGGATGGGGGGTCTGCCAGTTCAGCGAAGTATCGGCTGTTTGACTCGCGGTTACGCTCTAGAGCACGTTCACGCCAGCTCGTGCTCATAGGGTCACCTCCAGGTAGCCGCGCCGTGGTGCCGCACTCTCGATGGTGGGCTCACTCTTGTCTACCCCAGAGGTCCGACAGCGCTGCCACCAGTCATCCCACGCCCCTCTCTCCCGAAGGTACGCCTGATCCTCCGCATCCAAACGCTCGGCGCGGAAGACGGAGACGATCGGCCTGTAACGCACGGGAAGTGGTGACACTCCGAACTCGTCCAGCCGGGCCTCCCGATTGAACGCGGAGAGTAGCCAACGACTTCCGGGGAGTCCCTTCATGGCCGAAGCCGCTCGGTCATCGATCAAGACTGTGAGATCGATGTTCTGGGGGTTCACCTTCGTGCTGACGTAGCTCCCGCCCAGCCAGATGGCATGGACCAAGGAGACGTCGCCCACGTCCTCACGGTGACGTTCTTCGAGCTCAAAGAAACGGCTGAGGTAGCTCTCAAGGCCGGTCCAGAGTCGAGCCCTGGTCTCCGAGTCTTTGAAGATCAGGTCCTTGACCAGCAGTTTCTCAGCATTCTCCGGGCTGAGCCTGTACCTGCCGGGCCGTAGAAACCCGTCGTCCCCCCACTCAGGAATCACGCGCCCCTCCCCTGAGCATGCGTCCGCCGACTGGCACATGATCCCGGCTGTGCATGTATCGGGCAAGGGCAGCCGTCGTAGCGCGGTGACCGGTGCCGTTGTTGTCTGTGTGGGGCCAAAGAGCGTGGCTGGGGAGCGGCCCGGCGTACTGGCGAGGCGGGCCGCTCTGGACGAGGCGTGGACGATCAGAGGCAACTTCGACGCCAGACCTACTGTTTTTACAGGTCATCAGCAGTCGCGAGGGGAGAACAAGGGCAGACTGTAAATCTGCCGGCTCAGCCTACCCAGGTTCGAACCCTGGCGCCGCCACACGGACGACAAGACCCCGTGCGGCCTGCTTGAACAGCAGGCCGCACGGGGTCTTCTCGTTGGTCCGGGAGTGGGTACGTGCCGCAGGCGGGAGGCCTCCCCCGTGCCGAGGCGTCCCCCTGCGCCATGTGTCCTCCGGCGGGCCCTTCAGCGAGTCCTGCGGATCGGGCGGAACGAGGCGCGCCAACGTCTTGCGCCCCCCCGGGGGCCGCCTGCCCGGTGCCGGCCCGGGATGAGCGCGACGTCGAGGGCGCGGCCGGGCGCACGGGTCGCTCGCGGCGGGCCGTTGAACGCGCCTTGCGCTGGGCCATCCGGGCGCTTCGGCAACACCGCGGTCGCAGCGCTTCGTTGGGGGTGTTGTCTCAGGACGCATCCACGTCCTGTCCTCATCAGAGGAGGTCTTCTCAATGACGTTCCGCTCCAGCCGCCGCTTCGCCATCGTCGCCGCGGCGACGATGGCACTGGCCGGCTCACTGATGACCGCGTCTCCCGCGCTCGCGGCCCCGCCGCAGCCGTACGGCACGGTGGTCGCCGAGCACGGGACCTACGCGTATGCGCACACCCTTGTCGGTTCGCAGCGTCTCGCTTTCCTGCACTACGGTGCGGAGGTCGGCCTGCACTGCGAGGTGGTCGGCGAAACGGTCGACGGCAACAGGATCTGGTATGAGCTGCGCGACCGCATCGGGGGGCGGCTCGCCTGGACCCCCGCACGCTGGATGCGCAACACCGGCAGGGTGCCGGCCTGCTCCGCCTGACCCGGCAGGAGGCGGACCCGGTCGAGCGCAGTCCGCGCCGGGACGACCCGCCGGGCTGACATCGAGTGGTCGGGCGCGCGAACCTCTTCGGGCGCCCGAGCCCCCGCCGGTCCGCACGCCTCCCGTGCGGCCGGCCGTCACCGCCGGCGGGCTCTGAGGGGCGCACCGCCGGCGGTCCGGCGGGTGCGCCGGGCGGTGATCATGCTGAGGATGCCCACGACGAAGGTGACCGCGAGGCCGGTGGTCATGATGACGTTGCCCGTCACCGTGCCCAGGTTGTGCGAGGTGAGGTTGGGCGTCAGCTGGCCGGCCAGGCCACCGACACCGACGATCCAGAACGCGATGAACACCGCGAAGACCGGATGCCACCACCACCGCACGGTGACCGCCGTCAGCAGGCCGAACGCGACGAGGAACAGGATGCCCGGCGGGAAGCCGCCGAACTTGGCCGGATTCGCGAACCACTGGACGACCAGGCCCAGGACGCCGAAGAGCAGGCCGCCCAGCGAGACGAGAGTGCCGCGGCTGTGCCGAAGCGGCTGAAGCGTACGAAGCATGATGCGATCCCTTCACAAGTGGGCCGGGGGTCAACGGGACGCGCGGCGCCGGGCGGCCCGTGCCGGAAACGCCGACAACGCCGGGAACGCCGAGAGCGCCGCGAGGACGGCGGCGGCGACGAACCCGAGCACCTGGAGCCAGCCGGCGGTGAAGTCCAGCACCTGGCCCGGCTCGACCAGGCGGGACGCGGACGTAGGCGTGACGAGCCCGCCGACGACGAAGAACGCGCACATGGCGATGACGAGCGGCGGGACGAACCGCCACCACACCAGCACCACCAGCGCGGCGAGCGACAGGTCGAAGAACGGCCCTGGCCCGTCGTAACCGGTCGCCTCGTCGCCGATCGCGGCCAGGATCAGCGCCACGCAGATGGCGATCAGCAGAGTGCGGTGACGACCTCGGGCGCGGCCGATCGCGGTCCTGGCCGCGCTCCCGCCGCGCCGCGGTGTCCTCGCCGGGTCCGGTGCCCGACGTTCGCCGGGCGATGTCCGCGCGGTCACGGGACAGCCTCCTTGGCCGAGAGGATGGTGGGGTGGGTCGTTGACGTTCCTTCATCCTCATCGGGCGGCGCCCTCACGTCGTCGTATGGCGGGCGGCTTCCCGCGTACCCCCCTCGGCGTACGGACGACCGGCCGCGACATCTCCGGCCCCGAGTGACCCGGGGAGCGCGGGGCGGACCTCTGTGGGTTACCTGTGGGTCTCCCAGAACGCCGTTCCGCGGTCCCGGCAACCCGTGGCGGCACCCCCGGTGACCTGCTCGCCTTGCCGCCCAAGGGTCCGTGTACGCGGTGTTGCGCGGGGCGGTTCGCACGCCGGGGCGCGCGTGCTCCGCTTGACCGGGTTGTGCATATGTCCGTGTTGTGTAACGCGGCCATCCAACCTTCAACATCCGGGCGTTCGGCACGACAGAGTGAGGGTCCTCGGCAACACGCCGGGATTTCGCACCATTTGGCACCGCCGCGAGGCTGTGCCCGCCCAAGGGGGTCTCACGTTATGTCCCGACTGTCACTCCGCCTCGCCGTGACCACCGCGGCCGCCACCGCGATCGCAGCCTCCGTGGCCCTGCCGGCCGTCGCCGCCCCGCACGCCCCGCACGTCCCCGCTCCGCGCACCGCGGTGGCGATCACCAAGGTGCAGGCCGAGGGGCCCGGCAGCAGCCGTTCGGCCAGGAGCCTGGACGCCGAGACGGTCACCATCACCAACGAGGGCCGGACGTCCGTCAACCTCAAGGGGTGGACCCTCTCCGACACGGCCCTGCGGCACACCTACCGCTTCGGCTACGTGACCCTGCGGGCGCACCAGTCCGTCGTGGTCCACACCGGCTGGGGCCGCAACACCGCGCGCGATCTCTACCAGGGTTCGCGCAGCTACGTGTTCAGCAAGCGGCACGACACCGCCACCCTGCGCGACAAGTACGGCAAGGTCGAGTCGGTGAAGACCTGGGGGCACCGTTGATCAACAGTTGATCAACTGTTGATCAACTGTTGATCAACCACTGATCAGCTGTTGATCAATGGTTGAGTGACGGACGGCCGCCGCCCTGACCGGTCGGCGGGGGCCGGCCTCCACCGTGCACAGCAGCGCGCCACGGCCCGCGAGGGAGGGTCGTGGCGCGCTGCTGACGTGCGTGCCGAAGCGATGCCGGATGGAGCCGGACGGGTCGCTCCCGGCCACCGCCGGACGGCGCCGAACGGTTCAGTGTCGAGCCGCGCCGCGCCGCGCCGCGCCGCGCCGCGCCCGATCAGCGCCGGTTCGTGCCGATCGGCGCCGGTTCGTGCCGCTCAGTGCCGGCGCGAGCAGTCGTACAACCGCTGTCCGCCCGCCGTACCGCCGTAGTCCTTGACCGGGACGGCCGTGCAGGAGGACGTGGCCCAGTTGGAGATCTGCTGCGCGGCGCTGGTCGTCCCGGACCCGCCGCCGAAGCCGCCGAATCCTCCGAACCCGCCCATGCCGCCGCGGGTTCCGCCCGCCAGCACGTACTCGACCTGACCCGACGTCACCATCTGCTGGAACTGGGAGAGTGACGGCGACGGCACCTTGCCGGTGAAGCCGCCCAGCGGCAGGACGTCGGCGCCGGTGGCCAGTATGAACGGCGACGCCGTGCTCCAACTCGTCGTCGCGAAGACGTACTTGGCCTTGCCACGGTGAGCGCCGACGTACGAGAGCAGCTGCTTCTGCGAGGCGGTCAGCGTGCCGGAACCCGAACCGAAGCCGAACCCGCCGGCCATGCCGCCGCCACGACCCGCACCCCCCGCGCGCTCCGCCCCGCCGGGGGAGCCGTGCGCGGCAACGGGAGGCGCCGTGCCACGGAATCCGCCGAACCCGCGGCCGCCCTGCGCACCCGGCGTCGTCGGTCCGACCGACCCCATCATGCTCATCCGCCCGTACGTCGGGTCGAAGACCTGCGCCGCCCACGCCGACGGCGCGATCAGCATCGCCGCCAGGCCCGCGAGCAGCCCCGCCAGCGCGATCCGGCCGCGCGCGGTGATCCGGCCCCCGGGCCTGGCCAGCGCCAGCAGCACGACCGCCAGCACCCCGAGCCCGATCTCGACGGGGGCCAGCCAGGGCAGGAACGAGGTGAACTGCGAGGTCAGGTACGCGCCCCATGTCACCGTCGCCGCCACCGCCGCGGGCAGCGCCCAGGCGCGGCGGCCGCCCGCCCGGTAGGCGCGCCAGAGCTGGACGACGCCGCCGCCGGTGAGTGCGGCGAGCGGGACCGCGACCACGCCCATGTAGTACGTGTGACCGCCGACGCTGCCCGCGCTGAACACCAGGAAGTACGTGGCCAGCCACAGGCCCCACATCGCGAACCCGGCGCGCACCAGGTCGGTGCGCGGCTTGCGGCGCCGCCAGAGCAGGCCGCAGATCACCGCGATCGCGCCGATCGGGTACAGCCAGCCGGTCTGGGTGGCCAGCGACGTGCCGAACATCTTCGCCCAGCCCTGCTGCCCGCCGCCGAAGCCGCCGCCCCCGCCGCGATGGGCGGCCGTGGCGGTCGCGCCGCCACCGGCCCGCACCGAACCGCCCGCCGCACCGGAGTCCTGGCCGGCGAAACCCTGGCCGGCGGAACCCTGTCCGCCGAAGGCCTGCCCCCCGGAGCCCTGCGCGCCGCCGCGACCCGCGAAGGCGCCGCCCGGGCCTGTGCCGCCGGCGCGGTGTGTCCGACCGTGCCCGCCGCCACCACCGCCACCCCAGCCACCGAAGCCGGAGACGGCACCGGCACCCGCGTGGGAGCCCGCGCCGGAGGCCGACCCCGTGCCGGACGCGGCACCCGCGCCCGTTCCGGAGTGCGACGGGGCCGAGCCCCCGTGCCCGCCGAAGCCGCCCTGCGTCGCGCTGACGCTGCCCGTGGAGGCGGCGCTGATGCCGAGCGAGGAGAAGCGGTTCAGGAAGTTGTAGCCGACGACCATGCTGAAGACGGAGTTGTCCGTCGTGCCGTCCACGTAGGGCCGGTCCTTGGCCGGCGTCAGCGTCACGGCGAGCATCCAGGAGACCGAGACGGCGATCGTCACCAGCCCGGCCAGCAGCACGTGCCCGATCCGCTTGCGCCGCGAGACCGGCGCCGCCATCAGGTAGACCACGGCCAGCGCGGGCAGCACCGCCCACGCCTCCAGCATCTTGGCCTGGAAGCCGAGCCCCACCCAGACCCCCGCGAGCAGCAGTGGCCGCAGCCGTCCCGAGGCGGCGGCCCGCTGGGTGGCGGATGCGGCGAGCAGGACACAGAGAGTGAACGCCGGGTCCTCGACGGCGGTGCGGAACAAGCCCGCGGCGACCGGCGTCACGAGGAAGGCCGCCGAGGCGATCAGCGCCGCGTTCACCCCGGCCCAGCGCCGTACGACGCGGTACAGCACGAGGAGGCTCGCCACGCCTTCGAGGACCTGCGGCAGCGTCACCGCCCACGGGTGAAAGCCGAAGACGCGAGCGGAAATCGCTTGCGGCCAGAGGAATCCGGGGAGTTTATCCAGGGTGATGGAATTACCGGGATCGAATGAGCCGTAGAAGAACGCCTTCCAGCTCGTCGTCATGCTGCGCACGGCGTTGGCGTAGAACGAGTGGTACTGGCTGTGATTGATGCCCCACGCGTAGAGCACGGCCGCGCACGCGACGATGACCAGCAGCGCGGGTCTCGCGTAGGCCGGCTGGCCCGCCGGCGATCTCCACGGCGCGCGGCGATCGGCGCTGGCGGGGACGGTCGGGGTGAGGACGGTTGTTGCCATGCCCCGCAGTCTTCGGCACGCGAGAGGGGGGATCGCGCCGATCGGCGGAAGGGTAAGGGTTTTTGAAGGAATTTCTCATCGTGCCGATAGCAACGCTTTAACCGCCTGGAGGTGGTCTTTAGACGCGGGGGTGCGGACCATTACCCGCGGCGCACGGCGCAACGGAAACCGGACGCGAGGCCGGAAATGGCCGCGGTGTGGCCCTTCCGTGTTCTTCTTCACGCTTACGGGTCATGGCTCACACATGACGGCCGGCCCCTGGATCGCGCGGGCGCGCTGGATCGGCCGTTCCGGCGGCGCTTGTCGGTGCTCGGGCGTACGGTCGTAACCATGCGTACGGTGATCGCCGGAGGACACGGAAAGATCGCGCTGCGGCTGGAGACGCTGCTGAGCACGCGCGGTGACGAGGTGGCAGGCCTGATCCGCCGCCCGGAGCAGGCGGCCGACCTGCGCGAGCGGGGTGCCGAGCCGATCGTCTGCGACCTGGAGCGGGCGTCGGTGGACGAGGTCGCCGGCCATCTGCGCGGCGCCGACGCCGTGGTCTTCGCGGCGGGCGCGGGCCCCGGCAGCGGCGTCGACCGCAAGAGGACGGTGGACCACGCGGCGGCGGTGCTGTTCGCCGACGCGGCCGAGCGGGCCGGAGTACGCCGCTACGTGATCGTCTCCTCGATGGGCGCCGACAGCGAGCCGCCGCCCGGCACCGACCCGGTCTTCGCCGAGTACCTGCGGGCCAAGCGGGCGGCCGACGAGGACATCAAGGCGAGGCCGGGACTGGACTGGACGGTGCTGCGCCCCGGCGCGCTCACCGATGACGCGGGCACCGGCTTCGTCGCTCTGGCCGAGCACACCGGACGCGGCTCGGTGCCGAGGGACGACGTGGCGGCCGTGCTGGCCGCGCTGCTCGCCGAGCCCGGCACGGCGGGCCGCACGCTGGAGCTGATCGGCGGTCCGGTCCCCGTGATCGAGGCGGTCAAGGCCGCGGCGGCCTGACGCGGACGCGGCGGTCCTCCTGCGGCGACGCTTCAGGACACGGCAGGGCACGGCGGCGCGCCCGCACAGCGTCCTGCGGCGCGGGCCCTCAGGCCGGGGCGCCTCCGCTGCGCGACTGCCGGGGCAGGTCGAGCGCCGCGGTCGTGGCGCAGTCGGCGTACTCGCGCACCGCGCTGGTGCGGGAGATCACCCGGCCGCGGTGGATGACGATGCGGCTGTAGCCCAGGGACAGCACGCCGTCCACGCGCTGCCCGCGCACCGCGAGCAGTTCGGCCGGGAAGCCCGCCTCCACCCGGACCTCCGGCAGCCCCAGCACCTCCCGGGCCCGCCCGGCCACCGCCTCGTACGCGGTCCGCGCGCCGCACTCGCCGTACGACGCCAGCAGGAAGGCCGCCTCCAGCGGATCGCCGCGGCCGACCGGGTTCGCCGCGTCCCGCAGCGCACCGCATCCCGCCGCCACCCGGACCCCCGCCGCGCGCAGCGTCCGGAAGACACCCGCCCCGGGCCCGCCGCGGTCCAGCGCCCCGCAGCCGCCCTGTGGCAGGCAGACCACCGACACGCCCGCCGCGGCGAGTTGGTGGGCGACGCGCTGCCGGGTGTCGGGGGGCAGCGCGGCGAGCCGGCCGCACGGTGAGATCGTCACACCGGGGCGCAGACCGCCGGCCATCGCCGCCAGCCGGGCGAGCCGCGCCGGGTCGCCGCCGTCGGTGTGCAGGTCGACCGGGCGCCCGGCCTCCGCCGCGACGCCCAGCACGGCCTCCACGTAACCGGTCGGGTCCGGGTCCAGGTCCGGGACGCCGCCGACCACGGCCGCACCCATCTTGACCGCGTCGCGCAGCATCGCCAGCCCGTCCGCGCCCGCCACGCCGGTCAGCAGCCGGGGCATGGCGACCGCGGTCAGCTCCACCAGGCCGCGCAGCGAGCGCCGTGCCTTCAGCACCGCCTCCAGGGTGGCCAGTCCCTGCACGTCGCCGATCCGGACATGGGTGCGCACGGCGGTGGCGCCGTGTCCGAGTTGGAGCAACGCGGCCTCGGTGACCCGGCGCTGCACCTCCTCGGGGGCGTCGCTGGGCGGGCCGTCGGGCCCGGCGGTGAGCGCCGAGTCGAGGTGGGCGTGCGGTTCCGCGGGCGCCGGCAGCAGCAGGTAGCCGCCGAGGTCGACGCGGGCGTTCGGCTCGTCCGCGGTGGTGAGGCTGCCCGCGGTGCCCACCGCCTCGATCCGGCCGCCGCCGAGCCGTACGTCCACCACCCGGCCGTCGCCGAGCCGCGCGCCGGTCAGCAGCAGGGCCGGGGCGTCCAGCTCGCCGTGGGCGTCGGGACGGTCCGGTTGATGCGGCTGCGGGGGCACACTCTCGGTCATCGCGCTCCTCCGGTCCGGGCCGTCGGCGGTCGCCGCGCAAGATCACGCGGGAACGAGCGTAGGGCGAGCGGGCTGAGGCTTCGCGCAGGAGAGCAATAGTCGTACCGGGCCCTGTCGGCGGCCCGGGGCGGAGCCGGGATGCCGATGACGGTCAGTGACAAGGAGGGGCGGAGGACCGGCGGGCGTCAGGTGGCGAACCCCACTCCGGGCTGGACCCGGTCACCCCCTGGAAGCCGAGGCCGCACGCCCCGTACACCCCAGGGGAACGTTCCCGCACGGCCGGTCCCGGCGGCCCCGGAACGGATTTCACGTATCGACGCGGAGCGTGTAATGTCTTCCTCGCTCGCCCCAATAGCTCAGTCGGTAGAGCGTCTCCATGGTAAGGAGAAGGTCTACGGTTCGATTCCGTATTGGGGCTCTGATGTGACGGGAACCTCGTCCTCCATCGTTCGTGGACGGGGTTTTCGCTCATCAAGGCGGTGTAGCTCAGTCGGTAGAGCAAGCGGCTCATAATCGCTGTGTCACCGGTTCAAGTCCGGTCACCGCTACTCCGTGTAGCCGATTGTGGGATCGGTCCTTCGATCGGCTACTCTTTCCTGCGTTCACCCGTCTGTCCGTCAAGGAGCACTCACGTGGCTGCCACCGACGTCCGCCCGAAGATCACGCTGGCCTGCGTGGAGTGCAAGGAGCGGAACTACATCACCAAGAAGAACCGGCGCAACGACCCGGACCGTCTTGAGATGAAGAAGCACTGCCCCCGCTGCAACGCGCACACCGCGCACCGCGAGACCCGCTGACCCTGGGCCCCGAGCCCACCCAGCGGTACGAGAGCGCGCCGCGCGCGCATTCCAGAACGCAGCCGAAGGCCGCCCCTCAGCAGGGGCGGCCTTCGTGCGTTCCGTAGGCTTCGTACGCCCCCGTCACGCCCGGCCCGAAGGTACGCCGCGTGCGCCGACGCCGGGCCGTCCGGCCGAGACCGGCCACGCAACGTCAACTGGAGGCGCCGATGCCGCTCGACCCGTCCTTCGTCGGGCGTACGTACCCGCCCACCACGCCGTACGAGGTGGGCCGCGAGAAGATCCGCGAGTTCGCCGAGGCGATCGGTGAGACCGACCCCGCGTACCTCGACCCCGAGGCCGCTCGGGCGCTCGGCCACCCGGACGTGATCGCGCCGCCGACCTTCCCGTTCGCCATCACCTACCGGGCCGCCGCCCAGGTGGTCCAGGACCCGGAGCTGAAGCTGGACTTCAGCCGGGTCGTGCACGGTGACCAGAAGTTCACGTACACGCGCCCGGTCACGGCCGGCGACCTGCTGTCGGTGACCGTGAGCATCGAGTCGATCAAGTCGATGGCGGGCAACGACCTGATCACCGTGCGCGGTGAGGTGTCCGACGCGGACGGCGCGCACGTCGTGACGTCGATGATGATGCTCGTGGTACGTGCCGCGGAGGGTGAGTGAGATGGCCGCCAGGTTGACGTACGACGAGGTCGAGGTCGGCACCGAACTGCCGCCGCTGTCCGTGCCCGTGAGCCGGGCGACGCTGGTGCGCTACGCGGGCGCGTCAGGCGACTTCAACCCCATTCACTGGAACGAGCGGTTCGCCCGCGAGGTCGGGCTGCCGGACGTGATCGCGCACGGCATGTTCACCATGGCGTCCGCGGCCCGCGTGGTCACCGCCTGGGCGGGCGACCCGGCCGCGGTCGTCGAGTACGGGGTGCGCTTCACCAAGCCGGTCGTGGTCCCCGACGACGACAAGGGCGCCCTGATCGAGGTCACCGGCAAGGTCGCGGCCAAGCTGGACGACGAGGCGCGCACCGTCCGCGTCGACCTGACGGTGACGTCGGCCGGCCAGAAGGTGCTGGGCATGTCCCGCGCGGTGGTCCGGCTGGCGTGACGGCGAGGCCCGCGCGGGAGGGCGCGCGGGCCCGCCCCCTCCCCGTCCTTCCCGGCGGGGGGCCGCCTTGACAAGGTAGTAATTGATTACTAACTTAGGCCTCATGGCGGCGAACTCCCCAAGGATGTCGGCGGAGGAGCGGCGCGAGAGCGTCGTGCGTGCCGCGTTCGCCGAGTTCGCCAGGACCGGCTACCACGGCACCTCCACCGAGGCGATCGCCCGCCGGGCGGGGGTCTCCCAGCCCTACCTCTTCCGTCTCTTCCCCGGAAAGCAGGCGCTCTTCCGGGCGGCGGCCGAGCGGTGCTTCGAGATCATCGAGGAGATGATGGAGAACGCCGCCGAGGGGCTGCGCGGTGAAGAGGCGCGGGAGGCGATGGGCGAGGGGTACGCCCGGCTCATCCTCGACCGCGACGTGCTGCTGCTCCAGATGCAGCTGTACGTGGCCGCGGCCTCGGCGGAGAACCCCCAGCTGACGGAGTTCATCCGGCGGCGCTGGAGCGACCTGTGGGACGTCGTCCGCAGTCGCAGTGGCGCCACCGACGAGGAGATGGCCGGGTTCTTCGGGACCGGGATGCTCATCAACACCCTCGTCTCCCTCGGCATCCCCGCCGAGGACCGCTGCTGGAACGGCCTGGAGGGCTGCAAGACCGCCGCCGGACTCACGCCTTCGACGGCCGGCGCCGCCGAGAGCGGCACCGCCACCGTCATGTGAACCGTTCCCCTTCCGAGGAGGGGGTGCGCGTATGGCCGGAAAACTTAGTGACCGCTAACTAATTATGACTCTGCAGGGGGAGCCATGCCGAAGCCGATACCCGAAGCCAGAACCGCCCCGTCGGGCCGCTCCACGGTCGTCTGGGCCCTGATCGTGACCAGCGTCGCCGGATTCATGGCGGCCCTGGACAACCTGGTGGTCACCACCGCGCTGCCGTCGATCCGCAAGGACCTCGGGGGCGCGCTGACGGACCTGGAGTGGACGGTCAGCGCGTACACGCTCACCTTCGCCGTCCTGCTGATGTTCGGCGCGGCGCTCGGCGACCGGTTCGGCCGCCGCCGGATGTTCACCGCGGGACTCACCGTCTTCACCCTCGCCTCCGCGGGCGCCGCGCTCTCCTCCGGGATGGGCGAACTGATCACCGCACGAGCCGTCCAGGGCGCCGGCGCGGCCGTGATGATGCCGCTCACCCTCACCCTGCTGTCCGCGGCGGTGCCCGCGGAACGCCGGGGCATGGCCTTCGGCATCTGGGGGGCGGTCAACGGCCTCGCGGTCGCCAGCGGCCCGCTGATCGGCGGCACCCTGACCGAGCACTTCTCCTGGCAGTGGATCTTCTGGCTGAACGTGCCCATCGGCCTGCTCCTGCTGCCGTTCGCCCGGCTGCGGCTGAACGAGAGCCGCGGCCCCAACCCGCGCATCGACATCCCCGGCACCGCGCTGGTCAGCGCCGGACTGTTCGGCATCGTCTACGCGCTGGTGCGCGGCAACTCCGACGGCTGGACCGCCGCGCCGGTGCTCACCGGCCTGATCGCGGGCCCGCTGCTGCTGGCCGCCTTCGTCGCCTACGAACTGCGGGCCGCCAACCCGATGCTGCCGATGCGGCTGTTCCGCGGCCGGGCGTTCAGCGCGATCAACTCGGCGAGCCTGCTGATGTTCCTCGGCATGTTCGGCTCGATCTTCCTGCTCAGCCAGTTCCTGCAGAGCGTGCAGGGCTACAGCCCGGTCGAGGCGGGCCTGCGGATGCTGCCGTGGACCGCGATGCCGCTGATCGTCGCACCGATCGCCGGCGCGGTCTCCGACCGGATCGGCGGGCGCCCGGTCATCGCCCTCGGCCTCGCCCTCCAGGCGGCGGGACTGGCGATCTTCGCGGCGATCAGCACGGTCCACGTCTCGTACGCGGCGCAGGTCCCTGCGCTGGCCATCAGTGGCATGGGCATGGCGATGTTCTTCGCGCCCAGCTCCAACGTGGTCATGAGCAGCGTCGCCCCCGAGGAACAGGGCATCGCCTCCGGCGCCAACAACGCCCTGCGGGAGGTCGGCGGAGCGCTCGGCGTGGCGGTCCTGTCCTCGGTCTTCGCCCACACCGGCGGCTACACCTCGGGCCAGTCCTTCGTCGACGGCCTGCGGCCCGCCCTGTGGGCGGGAGCGGGCGCCGTCGCCCTGGGCGCGGCAGCGGCCGTGCTGATTCCGCGCCGCTCGCGGGTGGTCGCGGAGGAGGGAGCGGGGGAGCGGCGACCGGAGAAGGTACTCGCCTGAGGCGGCTTGCCGGTTTGTGTGGGCGGGGCGCTTTCGCGCCCCGCCCTTTGTGCGGAGTGTCGTCCGCGCCCCTGAGCGGCTTGAGAGGGGAGGGGGGCCAGAGTGCTACGCACCTGGTGTGCGGAGGGTTGCGTCTGCGCCGCTGCGGGGCTTGGCGGGGGCAGGGTGGCCAGGGTGCTGCGCACTCTGGAGGGCGGAGTGCTACGTCTGCGCCGCTGCGCGGCTTGAGAGGGCGGAGGCGGGGTGCCCACGGTGCTGCGCACCTGCCTTTGATCCCTGGTTGCTGCGCGCCCAGGGTGGCCCACGGGATCCGATTGGCTCCCGGGAGGGCGGAGGGGTCGCGGATTAGTTGCTTCCCCCTTGTCTCCGGCAACGAGTTGTCACCGCTAGATGCTTGTCGGGGACAACGGTGAGACAACTGATCCGGGACCCCTATGTCTCCCCGGGTTGCGCAGCGGGCCGGTTTCCCTCCCGTCTCGCCGGTCGCGCAGCGACCGGGTGTCCAAGGCAGGTGCGCAGCACCGTGGGCACCCCGCCTCCGCCCCCTCAAGCCGCGCAGCGGCGCAGACGTAGCACTCCGCAGAACGGCCCCCGCCCCCAGCCCCCGTAGGCTGTCCGCGTGCAGGTACTTCAGGACGCCCCCCTCGCTCCGCTCACCACCTTCCGCCTCGGCGGCCCCGCCGCGCGGCTGGTCACCGCCACGACGGACGACGAGGTCGTGGCCACCGTGCGGGAGGCCGACGACGACGGCACGCCGCTGCTGGTGATCGGCGGCGGCAGCAACCTCGTGGTCGGCGACGACGGCTTCGACGGGACCGCGCTGCGCATCGCCACCCGCGGCTTCACGCTGGACGGCACCGCCCTGGAACTGGCCGCCGGTGAGGTCTGGAGCGACGCCGTCGCCCGTACCGTCGAAGCGGGGCTCGGCGGCGTCGAGTGCCTGGCCGGCATCCCGGGCTCGGCCGGTGCCACGCCGATCCAGAACGTCGGCGCGTACGGCCAGGAGGTCGCCTCGACGATCACCGAGGTGATCGCCTACGACCGCGCCGCCCGCGAGACCGTCACCCTGTCCAACGCCGCCTGCGCCTTCGCCTACCGCGACAGCCGCTTCAAGCGGGAGCCGGGCCGCTACGTCGTCCTGCGCGTGCGCTACCGCCTGGAGGACGCGGGCGGGCTGTCGGCCCCGGTGAAGTACGCCGAGGTCGCCCGCACGCTCGGCGTCGCCGTGGGCGAGCGCGTCGACGCCGCCCTCGCGCGCGAGACCGTGCTGCGGTTGCGGGCCGGAAAGGGCATGGTGCTCGATCCGGAGGACCACGACACGTGGTCCGCGGGGTCCTTCTTCACCAACCCGATCGTCCCCGAACGTGAGTTCGACGCCTTCCTGGACCGCGCCCGGGCCCGCCTCGGCGCCGGCGTCGAGCCGCCCTCCTGGCCGGCCGGGGACGGCCTGGTGAAGACCTCCGCCGCCTGGCTGATCGACAAGGCGGGCTTCACCAAGGGGTACGGTGACGGGCCCGCGCGGATCTCCACCAAGCACACCCTCGCGCTCACCAACCGCGGTGCGGCCAAGACCGAGGACCTCCTCGCGCTTGCCCGGGAGGTGCGCGACGGGGTGCACGCGGCGTTCGGCATCACCCTCGTCAACGAGCCGGTGATGGTCGGCGCGCAACTCTGACGGCCGTTCCCGCCTCTTTCTGCCCGAAGGATCTCCTGAAAACGTTCATGAGATTCTCATTCCGTACGCCGACCGGCGGGCAGATTGGGGAGGACGACTCGTGCGCAACACGGGGAACGCGTACCCGGGCACGGACTCGGCGGATGCCTCGGGGCCGCCCTCGGCAGCGCACGTCGGACGCATCGGCCGCTGGCCGGTGCGCTGGCACCACGCGCTGCTGACGCTGTGGACGATCTGCTGGTTCTGCATCGCGGGCCGGCACGGCGGGGTCTCCTGGCACTACCTCAAGCAGGGCGAGCAACTGCTCTTCGGCCAGGTCGGCGGTGGCGGGCTGGCCCTGTACGCCAACCACCCCGAACTCCAGATCGGCCCGGTCAGCTTCCTTACCGCCGGGCTGTTCGCGCCGTTCCCGGCCGCCGTCGGCGAGCGGCTCGCCGAGGCCACCATGTCCGGTCTCGGGATGTACATGCTGGTCCTGATCGGCCGCGCCGCCGCCGACTACTACCTGGGCACCGGCGTCAACCACAAGCGCCTCCAGCAGCGCGTGCTCATCGCCGGACTCGCCTTCATCCCCATGTGGGTCGAGGTGTCGGTGCGCTTCGCCCACCTCGACGACGTGATGGCGCTGTTCTTCACCACGCTCGCGGTACGGGCGCTGGTCCGCGGGCGGGCCGTCGCGGTCGGCGTCTTCCTGGCGCTGGCCGTGGACTCCAAACCCTGGGCGGTGGCCTTCCTGCCCCTGCTGCTGGCCCTGCCGAGACCCACCTGGCTGCGGTCCGGCGCCTGGGTGGTCGGCCTGGTCGCGGTGGCCTGGCTGCCGTTCTACCTGACCCACATCAACACGGTGGCCGCCGCCCACTTCACCATCCCCAACCAGCCCGCCTCCTCGCTGCGCTGGTTCGGCGCCAACGACCCCGTGACGCCCTGGTGGGACCGGCCCGCGCAGATGGCGCTCGGACTCGGCCTCGGCGCGCTGGCGGTGCACCGGGGACGCTGGCCGGCCGTCGTGCTGCTCGCCGCCGACGCCCGCATCGTGCTCGACCCCAGCGTCTACACGTACTACAACGCCTCCGTGCTGCTCGGCACGCTGATCTGGGACGCCATCGGACAGCGCAGGCTCGTGCCGTGGGTGAGCTGGATCGCGTTGATCTCGCTGTACGGCAGCGCGCTGATCGTGCCGTCCGACTCCACGCGCGGCCTCATCCGGCTCGCGTTCGCCGTGGGGTCGGCGGCGTACGTACTGCTGTGGCCGGACCGCAGGACGCGCCGCGGGCGGGGCGGCCGCCGGAACGTGACCGCCGCCATCCCGGCGCAGCGCGGGCCGGCCGACGACGGGACCTGGCCGCCGCCCCAGCAGCCGCCGGGCCCCGGCCCGCTGTACGCCACCGGCATCTGAGCGCGCGGGGGCGCGGCGGTTCAGGCGGGCAGCGCCAGCCAGTCGTCGATCCCCGCCAGCAGGCTGCGCCGCACCTGTTCCGGAGCGCGTGAGCCGCGCACCGACTGCCGGGCCAGCTCTGCCAGTTCCTCGTCGGTGAACCCGTGGGCGTCGCGCGCCAGTTGGTACTGCGCCGCCAGTCGCGAGCCGAACAGCAGCGGGTCGTCGGCGCCCAGCGCCATCGGCACCCCGGCCGCGAACAGCGTGCGCAGCGGCACGTCCTCGGGCTTGTCGTAGACCCCGAGCGCCACGTTGGACGCCGGGCAGACCTCGCAGGTGACGCCCGCGTCCGCCAGCCGGGCCAGCAGCGCCGGGTCCTCCGCCGCCCGCACCCCGTGCCCGATCCGGCCCGCGTGCAGGTCGTCCAGGCAGTCGCGGACGCTGTGCGCCCCGGACAACTCGCCGCCGTGCGGAGCGGCCAGCAACCCGCCCTCCCGGGCGATCGCGAAGGCCCGGTCGAAGTCCCGGGCCAGGCCCCGGCGTTCGTCGTTCGACAGCCCGAAGCCGACCACCCCCCGGTCGGCGTGGCGCACCGCGAGCCGGGCCAGCGTGCGGGCGTCCAGCGGGTGCTTGGTGCGGTTGGCGGCCACCACGACCGCGATGCCGAGGCCGGTCTCACGGGAGGCGGACTCCACCGCGTCCAGGATGATCTCCAGCGCCGGGATCAGACCGCCCAGGCGCGGCGCGTACGACGTCGGGTCGACCTGGATCTCCAGCCACCCCGATCCCGCGCGCACGTCCTCCTCGGCGCTCTCGCGCACCAGCCGCCGGATGTCCTCGGGGGAGCGCAGCACCGAGCGCGCGATGTCGTACAGCCGCTGGAAGCGGAACCAGCCGCGCTCGTCGGTCGCCCGCAGCTTCGGCGGCTCGCCCGAGGTCAGCGCCTCCGGCAGGTGCACGCCGTACTTGCCGGCCAGCTCCAGCAGGGTGGAGGGCCGCATCGAGCCGGTGAAGTGCAGGTGGAGATGGGCTTTGGGGAGCAGGGTGAGGTCGCGCGCCATTCCCAGATCCTGCCGTAACGGTTCCGCCGAGCGGTAGCCGTTTCCCCGAAAGAGGAAGACGCCCGAAAAGGGGCCGGGCGGGCGTCCGAGGACACCCGCCCGGCCCTGGCACCACGCCGCGCGTCAGTCGCGCGCCTCGCCCAGCAGCTTCTGGATGCGCGAGACGCCCTCGACCAGGTCCTCGTCGCCCAGCGCGTACGACAGCCGCAGGTAGCCGGGGGTGCCGAAGGCCTCACCCGGGACCACGGCGACCTCCGCCTCCTCCAGGATCAGCGCGGCCAGCTCCACCGAGTTCTGCGGCCGCCTGCCGCGGATCTCCTTGCCCAGCAGCGCCTTGACCGACGGGTACGCGTAGAACGCGCCCTCCGGCTCCGGGCACAGGACGCCGTCGATCTCGCTCAGCATCCGCACCATCGTGCGCCGGCGGCGGTCGAACGCCTCGCGCATCTCGGCGACCGCGGTCAGGTCGCCGGAGACCGCGGCGAGGGCCGCGGCCTGGGCGACGTTGGAGACGTTGGAGGTGGCGTGCGACTGGAGGTTGGTGGCCGCCTTCACCACGTCCTTCGGGCCGATGACCCAGCCCACCCGCCAGCCGGTCATGGCGTAGGTCTTGGCGACACCGTTGACCACGATGCACTTGTCGGCCAGCTCGGGCACGACCACCGGCAGCGAGACGAACTCGGCGTCGCCGTAGACCAGGTGCTCGTAGATCTCGTCGGTCAGGACCCACAGGCCCTTGTCCGCCGCCCAGCGGCCGATCTCCTCGACCTGCTCGCGGCTGTAGACCGCGCCGGTCGGGTTGGACGGCGATACGAACAGCAGCACCTTGGTGTGCTCGGTGCGCGCCGCCTCCAGCTGCTCGACGGAGACCCGGTAGCCGGTGGTCTCGTCGGCGACCACCTCGACCGGCACGCCGCCGGCCAGCCGGATCGACTCCGGATAGGTGGTCCAGTACGGCGCCGGGACGATGACCTCGTCGCCCGGGTCGAGGATGGCGGCGAACGCCTCGTAGATCGCCTGCTTGCCGCCGTTGGTCACGAGCACCTGCGACGGGTCGACCCGGTAGCCGGAGTCGCGCAGGGTCTTGTCGGCGATGGCCTGCTTCAGCTCGGGCAGGCCGCCGGCCGGGGTGTAGCGGTGGAAGCGCGGGGTGCGGCAGGCCTCGACGGCGGCGTCGACGATGTAGTCCGGCGTCGGGAAGTCCGGCTCGCCGGCGCCGAAGCCGATGACCGGGCGTCCGGCGGCCTTGAGCGCCTTCGCCTTGGCGTCAACGGCGAGCGTCGCGGACTCGGAGATCGACCCGACACGGGCCGAGACCCGTCGGTCGGTGGGGGACTGAACGGGGGGAGTAGCTGCGGTCATGACTGCCATCGTCGCAGACCGGCCACGCGGCCCGCGAAGCGGTTTCACGGGTCGGACCCCAACGAGTGAGCACCCCGCCCCCCGACGTGCGCCGCGGCGCCCCCGACGTGCCCCCGCCCCGCCTCCCGACGCACGGCCGCGGCGTCCCCGACGCGCTTCCCGCCCCGCCTCCCGACGCACGGCCGCGCGCCCTGGGCGAGCCGCCGACCCGTCCCCTCCACGTGCGACCAGCCCGCCCCCGAGGCGCCACCGCCCCGGCCCAAAGTGCCGCCGCCCCGCGCCCCGAGCGCCGCCGCCCTCAGCCCTGAGGTGCCGCCTCCCCGGCCCCCGAGGTGCCACCGCCCTCCTGCCGGGGCGGGCCGCCGCCCCGCGTCCCAAAGGGCCGCCGCCCCGCGCCCCGAGCGCCGTCATCCCAAGCCCGAGGCGCCGCTGCCCCGGCCTGCCCCGCCGGGGCAGGCCGGGGCAGCGGCATCCGGCGCGCGGGCCCGCCCAGGGCCCGCGCGACCCGCTTCGGCGGATGTCGTTCGACGCCCGGCCCCCGAACCCGTACACTCATCCCTCGTGGTCCCCGGCGAGGCGATCCGTGCTGCGCACCCAGTGCGACGCATTGGATGCGATACGTTGGGGAAGACAAAGGGTCGTAGCTCAATTGGTAGAGCACTGGTCTCCAAAACCAGCGGTTGGGGGTTCAAGTCCCTCCGGCCCTGCTACACGCATTGGTCACGTGATGCGTGCACGCGTACGTTTGTAGTAGATGCACCGCCGTGCGACCGGGCAGGGCGCGCGGCTCACGACCCGGATTCAGGTGAGGACGAGTGACGGAAGCCCTGGGCTCCACCGCGACGCCTGAAAGTGGTCGTCCCGAGGACGAGGCGGATGAGCTCCTCGACTCGAAGGCGAAGAAGAAGCGCGGCGGCAAGCGCGGCAAGAAGGGCCCGTTCGCGAGGATGGGTCTGTTCTACCGGCAGATCATCGCGGAACTTCGCAAGGTCGTCTGGCCCACGCGCAGCGACCTGATGTCGTACACCACCGTTGTGATTGTCTTCGTAGCCGTCATGATCGGTATCGTGACCCTGGTCGACTACGGATTCACCAACCTCGTGAAGTACGTCTTCGGCTGATGATCCGCGAGGCGGGCGTCCCAGTGGCGCCCGTCCGCCCGTTCAACCCTTAGAAAAGTCAGGAAGAAGCAGCCATCGTGTCTGACCCGAACCTGTACGACGCCGACCAGCCCCTCGAGGCCGACGCGGCCGACGAGGCTGCGGCGACGGCCGCCACGGCCGAGGTCGAGGGCGACGACACCGACGCGGACATCGTCGAGGCGGCCGACGCCGGCCCGGCCGACGAGGCGGACGCGGCTGCCGACACCGACGCGGACGAGCCGGCCGAACAGGCCGCCGTCCACGAGGCCGAAGAAGGCGAAGAGCCCGCCGAGGGCGAGGAAGCCGCCACCGAGGAACCCGCCACCGAGGAAGCCGAGGCCCAGCCCGCCGCCGACCCGGTCGCCGCCTTCCGCGAGGAGCTGCGCACCCTCCCCGGCGAGTGGTACGTCATCCACACCTACGCGGGCTACGAGAACCGGGTGAAGGCCAACCTGGAGCAGCGCGCGGTCTCGCTCAACGTCGAGGACTACATCTACCAGGCCGAGGTGCCGCAGGAAGAGGTCGTCCAGATCAAGAACGGCGACCGCCGCACCGTCCGCCAGAACAAGCTCCCCGGCTACGTGCTGGTCCGCATGGACCTGACCAACGAGTCCTGGGGCGTGGTCCGCAACACCCCGGGCGTCACCGGCTTCGTCGGCAACGCCTACGACCCGTACCCGCTGACCCTGGACGAGATCGTCAAGATGCTCGCCCCGGAGGTCGAGGAGCAGGCCGCGGCCGCCACCGAGGGCGGCGAGGCCGTGGCGCCGAAGCGCAAGGTCGAGGTCCAGGTGCTGGACTTCGAGGTGGGCGACTCGGTGACGGTGACGGACGGCCCGTTCGCCACCCTCCAGGCGACGATCAACGAGATCAACGCCGACTCCAAGAAGGTCAAGGGCCTGGTCGAGATCTTCGGCCGGGAGACCCCGGTCGAGCTGTCCTTCGACCAGATCCAGAAGAACTGACGGTTCTTCGAGGCCTTCCCCAGCAGTTTCCGCCCAGGTCAGGCAGGCTCTTCCCGGAGCCGGTCTGACCTGCGCGGTTTCAGGCCGCGCCCCGATACCCGTTATCGTGGTGCGGTATGCCTGCTCGCAGGCAAAAACACTCTCGACACAGGACCCGGAGAGAGAGCACATGCCTCCCAAGAAGAAGAAGGTCACTGGGCTTATCAAGCTCCAGATCCAGGCCGGCGCGGCCAACCCGGCGCCGCCGGTCGGTCCGGCGCTCGGTCAGCACGGCGTCAACATCATGGAGTTCTGCAAGGCCTACAACGCCGCGACCGAGTCGCAGCGTGGCATGGTCGTGCCGGTGGAGATCACGGTCTACGAGGACCGTTCCTTCACCTTCATCACCAAGACCCCGCCGGCCGCGAAGCTCATCCTGAAGGCCGCGGGCGTGGACAAGGGCTCCGGTGAGCCGCACGTGAAGAAGGTCGCGAAGATCACCCGCGACCAGGTGCGGGAGATCGCCACCACCAAGATGCCCGACCTGAACGCCAACGACCTGGACGCCGCCGAGAAGATCATCGCCGGCACCGCCCGTTCCATGGGCGTCACGGTCGAGGGCTGAGCCCCGGCGCACACCCGCCAGACCTTTCCGTGGCAGGGCCAGGCGCTGGCCCGCACCACGACTCCGAACCACTCCCACAGGAGCAGCAGTGAAGCGCAGCAAGAACCTCCGCGCTGCGGACGCCAAGATCGACCGGGAGCGTCTGTACGCCCCGCTCGAGGCCGTCCGTCTCGCCAAGGAGACCGCCTCGACCAAGTTCGACTCGACCGTCGAGGTCGCCATGCGCCTGGGTGTCGACCCGCGCAAGGCCGACCAGATGGTCCGCGGCACCGTGAACCTTCCGCACGGCACCGGCAAGACCGCCCGGGTCCTGGTCTTCGCGACCGGTGACCGTGCTGCGGCCGCGGAAGCCGCGGGCGCCGACATCGTCGGCTCCGACGAACTGATCGACGAGGTGGCCAAGGGCCGCCTGGACTTCGACGCCGTCGTCGCCACCCCGGACCTCATGGGCAAGGTCGGCCGCCTGGGCCGCGTGCTCGGTCCGCGTGGTCTGATGCCGAACCCGAAGACCGGCACCGTGACCCCGGACGTGGCCAAGGCCGTGACCGAGATCAAGGGCGGCAAGATCGAGTTCCGCGTCGACAAGCACTCGAACCTGCACTTCATCATCGGCAAGGCGTCCTTCGGCGAGCAGCAGCTCGTCGAGAACTACGCCGCCGCGCTGGACGAGGTGCTGCGTCTGAAGCCGTCCGCCGCCAAGGGCCGCTACATCAAGAAGACCGCGATCAGCACCACCATGGGCCCCGGCATCCCGGTCGACCCGAACCGCACGCGCAACCTCCTCACCGAGGAGGACCCGGCGTCGGTCTGACGCACGGTCTGACGTCCGGTTCTTCGAACGCGGATCGCTGAAAGGGGCCCGGGGTCTTCCCCGGGCCCCTTTCGCATGGGTTAGCGTCGAGGCGACCTACCGGCACGGGGGCAGCATGGGGGAGGGGCACATGAAGCACGCGAGCGCGATACGCCGTATCGCGGCGGCCACGGCGGTGGTCGCCGCCCTGGGCGCCGTCTCGGCCTGCGGTGGCGACGCCAAGGCCGGTCACGCCACGGGCACCGGCAAGGCCACGTCGCAAGCGGGGAACACGGCGTCGGCGGACGACCTGACCGCGTTGCGCCAGGTCGTGAAGGCCACCGGTGACGCGGACTCCGCGAAGGTGGACGGTGACGTCTCGATGGGGAGCACCGAGTCGATGTCCGTCACCGGCAGGCTGGCCTGGGCGCACGGCCTGACCGGCGACATGACCATGAGCCACATCGGCGGTGCGGTCAGCAAGGCCCTGCCCGGCTCGATGGCGGTCCGCTATCTGCCGGACGCCGCCTACGCGAACCTGGGCGACGCCGCCTCGGCGCAACTGGACGGCAAGCACTGGGTGAAGTACTCCTACGCCGATCTCGCCAAGATCATGGGCGCCGGCTCCGGCGCGGCCATGCAGCA
Organism: Streptomyces sp. ICBB 8177; assembly: GCF_003144095.1. GTDB lineage: Bacteria > Actinomycetota > Actinomycetes > Streptomycetales > Streptomycetaceae > Streptantibioticus_D. Next base: position 1,738,047 of record NZ_NSKH01000018.1, read on the forward strand.
GCTGATGCAGAACGACAACCCCGTCCACAACGTCCAGCTAGCCCTGGCCTCCGGCACGTTGCACCGGGTCGGCACCGAGACGGTGCGCGGGGTGGCCGCCACGCACTACGAGGGCACCGAGAACACCGGCAGCCTCTCCACCGCCTCCGGCCTGACCGCCGCGGAGCGCGAGCAGCTCCAGCGGCAGCTGAAGCAGGCGGGCGTGACCTCCGGCACCGTCGACCTGTGGGTGGACGCGCACAACCTGCCGGTGAAGGTGGCCGACCGCATGCAGACCTCGCAGGGCACGGTCAGCTCGACGCTGTACTACTCCGACTACGGCGTCGCCTTCTCCGAGACCGCGCCGCCCGCCTCCGACACCGCGGACCTGACCGCGCTGCTGAGGGAAGCACAGGGCTCGTCGTCCTGACCCGGGGGCGCCCGGACCGGGCGGGAGGCGATTTGCCTCCCGCCCGCACGCTCCCGTACTCTCATCCAGAAGCCAGAGACCGCTGGTCGCCGCCGTGCCCGATTTCGGACGTGGTGGCCGAAGGATCCGCTAGACGCGGACGGCCCGCGCAGGTGTCGTGAGGATGTAGCTCCCGGAGACGGATCCCGTCGCCGGTCGAGCCCCGCCCCGTGCGCCTGCGCCGGGGCGTTTCGTATGTACTGCCTCCTCCTTCAGTCCGTGCGGTCCGCACACACCCGGAAGGAGGCCGAGGCTCATGGCGAGGCCCGACAAGTCCGCCGCGGTTGCCGAGCTGACGGACAAGTTCCGCAGCTCGAACGCCGCCGTGCTGACCGAGTACACCGGTCTCACCGTGGCGCAGCTCAAGCAGCTGCGTCGTTCGCTCGGTGAGAACGCTCAGTACAGCGTGGCGAAGAACACGCTGTCCAAGATCGCGGCCAACGAGGCCGGGATCACGTCGCTCGACGACCTGTTCGCGGGTTCGACGGCGATCGCCTTCGTCACCGGTGACCCGGTGACCTCGGCGAAGGGACTGCGCGACTTCGCCAAGGAGAACCCCGCCCTGGTCATCAAGGGCGGCGTCATGGACGGCAAGGCGCTGTCCGCCGACGAGATCAAGAAGCTCGCGGACCTCGAGTCCCGCGAGGTGCTGCTCGCCAAGCTGGCGGGTGCCATGAAGGCCAAGCAGTCCCAGGCTGCCGCGGTCTTCCAGGCGCTGCCCTCGAAGTTCGTCCGCACCGCGGAGGCGCTTCGTGCCAAGCAGGCCGAGCAGGGCGGTGCCGGTACGCCGGCTCCCGCCGAGGCCGACGCGGAGTAGTTCGCGCGTCGCGTCGCAGCGGGCCCCGTACGAAGTGATGCCGTAAGGCATTCGCCCGCCCCAGCAATCCGTACATCCGGCACCAGCCGATTTAGTGGAAGGACGCCATCATGGCGCAGCTCAGCACCGAAGAGCTCCTCGAGCAGTTCGAGAACCTCACCCTGATCCAGCTCTCCGAGTTCGTGAAGGCGTTCGAGGAGAAGTTCGACGTCACCGCCGCCGCTCCGGTCGCCGTCGCCGCCGCGGGTGCCCCGGGCGCCCCGGCCGCCGAGGCCGCCGAGGAGAAGGACGAGTTCGACGTCATCCTCACCGGCGCCGGCGACAAGAAGATCCAGGTCATCAAGGTCGTCCGCGAGCTGACCTCCCTCGGCCTGAAGGAGGCCAAGGACCTGGTCGACGGCACCCCGAAGCCGGTCCTGGAGAAGGTCAACAAGGAGCAGGCCGACAAGGCCGCCGAGTCCCTCAAGGGCGCCGGCGCCTCCGTCGAGGTCAAGTGACCCCTCGCACGGCCCGCGTGTCGTGCGTGCCCCTTTCGAGGGGCTGATCAGCCGCAGGGCGGCCACCCGATCGGGTGGCCGCCCTGCGGTGTTCCGGTGGTCCTGCCCGGGCTTGAGTGGCGTTGTCGGTGGGGGCGGGTATGGTGATCTTCGCTGGTTCGCCGAGGGGCTCGGCAGCGGCTCGACGGTGAACCGGCGAGCGGTCCGCCCGGCGGTCCGGCTCCCTTGGCGGGACGGCCGGTGTGAGGATCTCCGACGGGCCGGGGCCTTGACGAACCGCACGAGGCGCGCAATTCTCAGGACGCGTCGTGAAGCGGTCGGTGCCGCCAGGCATGGATCGCGGCCGATGCGGGAATGACTGAGGTCGAAGCGCAGGACGAAGCCGCGGGACCCGGTCGCGTGCCGGTTCCGCCGGATGACGAGGGGGAGATGATTCGGTCCCCGAATCTCTGCTCTGGACATCAGTGTGCCGAGTGGCTACACTGACCCTTTGCGCTGCCTGTTAGCTGTTGCCTGGCCCGTCACCAGGGACAAGCATCACGTCTGAGCACTGAACCGACATGGAGACCTCCCCTCATCCGGGAAGCCGCCTGTGTGCTCAGGGGGGACCGGTACGCGCGTAGTGAGTCCGAGCCCTCGGAAGGACCCCCTCTTGGCCGCCTCGCGCAACGCCTCGACTGCCAATACGAACAACGGCGCCAGCACCGCCCCGCTGCGCATCTCTTTCGCGAAGATCAAGGAACCGCTGGAGGTTCCCAACCTTCTCGCACTGCAGACCGAGAGCTTCGACTGGCTGCTCGGCAATGCCGCCTGGAAGGCTCGCGTCGAGGCGGCGCTGGACAGTGGACAGGACGTCCCCACCAAGTCCGGTCTGGAGGAGATCTTCGAGGAGATCTCCCCGATCGAGGACTTCTCCGGGTCGATGTCGCTGACCTTCCGCGACCACCGCTTCGAGCCGCCGAAGAACTCCATCGACGAGTGCAAGGAGCGCGACTTCACGTACGCGGCCCCGCTCTTCGTCACCGCCGAGTTCACCAACAACGAGACCGGCGAGATCAAGTCCCAGACGGTCTTCATGGGCGACTTCCCGCTCATGACCAACAAGGGCACCTTCTGCATCAACGGCACCGAGCGTGTCGTCGTCTCGCAGCTGGTCCGCTCGCCGGGCGTCTACTTCGACTCCACCATCGACAAGACGTCCGACAAGGACATCTTCTCGGCCAAGGTCATCCCCTCCCGCGGTGCCTGGCTGGAGCTGGAGATCGACAAGCGCGACATGGTCGGTGTCCGCATCGACCGCAAGCGCAAGCAGTCGGTCACCGTGCTGCTGAAGGCGCTGGGCTGGACCACCGAGCAGATCCTCGAGGAGTTCGGCGAGTACGAGTCGATGCGCGCCACCCTGGAGAAGGACCACACCCAGGGCCAGGACGACGCGCTGCTCGACATCTACCGCAAGCTGCGCCCGGGCGAGCCGCCGACGCGTGAGGCCGCCCAGACGCTGCTGGAGAACCTCTACTTCAACCCCAAGCGCTACGACCTGGCCAAGGTCGGCCGCTACAAGGTCAACAAGAAGCTGGGCACCGAGACCGGCCTGGACGCCGGCGTGCTGACCGTCGAGGACATCATCGCGACGATCAAGTACCTGGTGAAGCTGCACGCGGGCGAGACCGAGACGGTCACCGAGGCCGGCCAGACCGTGGTCGTCGAGGTCGACGACATCGACCACTTCGGCAACCGCCGCCTGCGCAACGTCGGCGAGCTGATCCAGAACCAGGTCCGCACCGGCCTGGCCCGCATGGAGCGCGTCGTCCGCGAGCGGATGACCACCCAGGACGTCGAGGCGATCACGCCGCAGACCCTGATCAACATCCGGCCGGTCGTCGCCTCCATCAAGGAGTTCTTCGGCACCAGCCAGCTGTCGCAGTTCATGGACCAGACCAACCCGCTGTCGGGCCTGACCCACAAGCGCCGCCTCTCCGCGCTGGGCCCCGGTGGTCTGTCCCGTGAGCGGGCCGGTCTGGACGTCCGTGACGTGCACCCCTCGCACTACGGCCGCATGTGCCCGATCGAGACGCCGGAAGGCCCGAACATCGGTCTGATCGGCTCGCTCGCCTCGTACGGCCGGGTCAACGCGTTCGGCTTCATCGAGACCCCGTACCGCAAGGTCGTCGACGGCACGGTCACCGAAGAGGTGCACTACCTGACCGCCGACGAGGAGGACCGCTTCCTGATCGCGCAGGCCAACGCCGCGCTGAACGACGAGGGGCAGTTCACCGAGGGCCGCGTCCTGGTCCGCCGCCGCGGCGGCGAGGTCGACCTCGTGCCGGCCTCCGACGTGGACTACATGGACGTCTCGCCGCGCCAGATGGTGTCGGTCGCGACCGCCATGATCCCGTTCCTGGAGCACGACGACGCCAACCGCGCGCTCATGGGCTCCAACATGATGCGCCAGGCCGTGCCGCTGCTGAAGTCGGAGTCGCCGCTGGTCGGCACCGGCATCGAGTACCGCGCCGCGGTCGACGCCGGTGACGTCATCACCGCGGAGAAGGACGGCGTGGTCCAGGAGGTCTCCGCCGACTACATCACCGTGGCCAACGACGACGGCACGTACACCACGTACCGGGTCGCCAAGTTCTCCCGCTCCAACCAGGGCACGTCCTTCAACCAGAAGGTCGTCGTGGACGAGGGCGCCCGCGTGGTGGCCGGCCAGGTGCTCGCCGACGGTCCCTCGACCGAGCAGGGCGAGATGGCGCTCGGCAAGAACCTGCTGGTCGCGTTCATGCCGTGGGAGGGCCACAACTACGAGGACGCGATCATCCTGTCGCAGCGCCTCGTGCAGGACGACGTCCTGTCCTCGATCCACATCGAGGAGCACGAGGTCGACGCCCGCGACACCAAGCTGGGCCCCGAGGAGATCACCCGGGACATCCCGAACGTCTCCGAGGAGGTCCTCGCCGACCTCGACGAGCGCGGCATCATCCGCATCGGTGCCGAGGTCGTCGCCGGCGACATCCTGGTCGGCAAGGTCACCCCGAAGGGCGAGACCGAGCTGACCCCGGAGGAGCGGCTGCTGCGCGCGATCTTCGGCGAGAAGGCCCGTGAGGTCCGCGACACCTCGCTGAAGGTGCCGCACGGCGAGACCGGCAAGGTCATCGGCGTGCGCGTCTTCGACCGCGAGGAGGGCGACGAGCTGCCGCCGGGCGTCAACCAGCTGGTCCGCGTCTACGTGGCCCAGAAGCGCAAGATCACCGACGGTGACAAGCTCGCCGGCCGCCACGGCAACAAGGGCGTCATCTCCAAGATCCTCCCCGTCGAGGACATGCCGTTCCTGGAGGACGGCACCCCGGTCGACATCATCCTGAACCCGCTGGGCGTTCCCTCCCGGATGAACCCCGGCCAGGTCCTGGAGATCCACCTGGGCTGGCTCGCCAAGCAGGGCTGGGACGTCTCGGGGATCGCGGAGGAGTGGGCCCGCAGGCTGGACGCCATCGGCGCCGGCCAGGTCGAGCCCGACACCAACGTGGCCACCCCGGTCTTCGACGGCGCCCGCGAGGACGAGATCGCCGGCCTGTTCGAGGCCACGGTCCCCAACCGCGACGGCGACCGCATGGTCCTGCCCTCCGGCAAGGCCCGGCTCTTCGACGGCCGCTCCGGCGAGCCGTTCCCCGAGCCGATCTCGGTCGGCTACATGTACATCCTCAAGCTGCACCACCTGGTGGACGACAAGCTGCACGCCCGTTCCACCGGTCCGTACTCGATGATCACCCAGCAGCCGCTGGGTGGTAAGGCCCAGTTCGGTGGCCAGCGCTTCGGCGAGATGGAGGTGTGGGCCCTGGAGGCCTACGGCGCCGCCTACGCCCTCCAGGAGCTGCTGACCATCAAGTCGGACGACGTCCTCGGCCGCGTGAAGGTCTACGAGGCCATCGTCAAGGGCGAGAACATCCCCGAGCCCGGCATCCCCGAGTCCTTCAAGGTGCTCATCAAGGAGATGCAGTCGCTCTGCCTCAACGTGGAGGTGCTCTCCAGCGACGGTATGTCCATCGAAATGCGTGACACCGACGAGGACGTCTTCCGCGCCGCGGAAGAGCTGGGTATCGACCTGTCCCGGCGCGAGCCGAGCAGCGTCGAAGAGGTCTGACGGGTTGCCGTCCGGGCCTCCACCGAGGAGGAGGCCCGGCGGCGCTCCCGGACCCGTTCAGACCATGATTGAGACACGACCCCGACAGCGTCTGTGTGTCGGGTAACCACGAAGGTGGGATTGACGACAAGTGCTCGACGTCAACTTCTTCGACGAGCTGCGGATCGGCCTGGCCACCGCGGACGACATCCGTCAGTGGTCGCACGGCGAGGTCAAGAAGCCTGAGACCATCAACTACCGCACGCTCAAGCCCGAAAAGGACGGACTCTTCTGCGAGAAGATCTTCGGCCCCACCCGGGACTGGGAGTGCTACTGCGGCAAGTACAAGCGCGTCCGCTTCAAGGGCATCATCTGTGAGCGCTGCGGCGTCGAGGTGACCCGCGCCAAGGTGCGCCGTGAGCGGATGGGCCACATCGAGCTGGCCGCCCCCGTGACCCACATCTGGTACTTCAAGGGCGTTCCGTCGCGGCTGGGCTACCTGCTCGACCTCGCCCCGAAGGACCTGGAGAAGGTCATCTACTTCGCCGCCTACATGATCACGTGGGTGGACGAGGAGCGCCGCACGCGCGACCTGCCGTCCCTGGAGGCCCAGGTCTCCGTGGAGCGCCAGCAGGTCGAGCAGCGTCGTGACGCCGACGTCGAGGCCCGCCAGAAGAAGCTGGAGGCGGACCTCGCGGAGCTGGAGTCCGAGGGCGCCAAGGCGGACGTGCGCCGCAAGGTGCGCGAGGGCGCCGAGCGCGAGATGAAGCAGCTGCGCGACCGCGCCCAGCGCGAGATCGACCGCCTCGACGAGGTGTGGAGCCGCTTCAAGTCCCTCAAGGTCCAGGACCTGGAGGGCGACGAGCTGCTCTACCGCGAGCTGCGCGACCGCTTCGGCACCTACTTCATGGGCGGCATGGGCGCCGCGGCGCTGCAGAAGCGCCTGGAGTCCTTCGACCTGGAGGAAGAGGCCGAGAAGCTCCGCGAGATCATCCGGACCGGCAAGGGCCAGAAGAAGACCCGCGCGCTCAAGCGCCTCAAGGTCGTCTCCGCGTTCCTTCAGACCCGCAACAGCCCCAACGGCATGGTGCTGGACTGCGTCCCGGTGATCCCGCCGGACCTGCGCCCGATGGTGCAGCTGGACGGTGGCCGCTTCGCGACCTCCGACCTGAACGACCTGTACCGCCGCGTCATCAACCGCAACAACCGCCTCAAGCGGCTCCTTGACCTCGGTGCCCCCGAGATCATCGTGAACAACGAGAAGCGCATGCTTCAGGAGGCCGTCGACGCGCTCTTCGACAACGGCCGCCGCGGCCGCCCGGTCACGGGCCCCGGCAACCGTCCGCTGAAGTCGCTGTCCGACATGCTCAAGGGCAAGCAGGGCCGCTTCCGCCAGAACCTGCTGGGCAAGCGCGTCGACTACTCGGCCCGTTCCGTGATCGTCGTCGGTCCGCAGCTGAAGCTGCACCAGTGCGGTCTGCCCAAGGCGATGGCGCTCGAGCTGTTCAAGCCGTTCGTGATGAAGCGCCTGGTGGACCTCAACCACGCGCAGAACATCAAGTCGGCCAAGCGCATGGTCGAGCGCGGCCGCACCGTGGTGTACGACGTCCTCGAAGAGGTCATCGCCGAGCACCCGGTGCTGCTCAACCGCGCGCCGACCCTGCACCGCCTCGGCATCCAGGCCTTCGAGCCGCAGCTGGTCGAGGGCAAGGCCATCCAGATCCACCCGCTCGTGTGCACCGCGTTCAACGCGGACTTCGACGGTGACCAGATGGCCGTGCACCTGCCGCTGTCCGCGGAGGCGCAGGCCGAGGCCCGCATCCTCATGCTGTCCTCGAACAACATCCTCAAGCCCGCCGACGGCCGTCCGGTGACGATGCCGACGCAGGACATGGTCCTGGGTCTGTTCTTCCTCACCACGGACGAGGCGGAGCGCGAGGTCAAGGGCGAGGGCCGGGCGTTCGGCTCGGTCGCCGAGGCGATCATGGCCTTCGACGCCCGCGAGCTGTCGCTCCAGGCGAAGGTGGACATCCGCTTCCCCGTCGGCACCATGCCGCCGCGCGGCTGGGAGCCGCCGGCGCGCGAGGAGGGCGAGGAGCCCTGGCAGCCGGGCGACCCGTTCCGTCTGCGCACCTCGCTGGGCCGCGCGCTCTTCAACGAGCTGCTGCCCGAGGACTACCCGTTCGTCGACTACTCGGTGGGCAAGAAGCAGCTCTCCGAGATCGTCAACGACCTGGCCGAGCGCTACCCGAAGGTCGCCGTCGCGGCGACCCTGGACAACCTCAAGGCGGCCGGTTTCTACTGGGCGACCCGCTCCGGTGTCACCGTCGCCGTCTCCGACATCGTCGTGCCCGAGGCCAAGAAGGCCATCCTTGAGGGCTACGAGGCGAAGGACGAGAAGGTCCAGAAGCAGTACGAGCGCGGCCTGATCACGAAGCAGGAGCGGTCGCAGGAGCTGATCGAGATCTGGACCAAGGCGACCAACGAGGTTGCCGCGGCCATGAACGACAACTTCCCGAAGACCAACCCGATCTTCATGATGGTCGACTCGGGTGCCCGCGGAAACATGATGCAGATGCGTCAGATCGCGGGTATGCGAGGCCTGGTGTCGAACGCCAAGAACGAGACGATCCCGCGTCCGATCAAGGCGTCCTTCCGCGAGGGCCTGACCGTGCTGGAGTACTTCATCTCCACCCACGGTGCCCGTAAGGGTCTGGCCGACACCGCGCTGCGTACCGCCGACTCGGGTTACCTGACCCGTCGTCTGGTGGACGTCTCGCAGGACGTGATCATCCGCGAGGAGGACTGTGGCACCGAGCGCGGCCTGAAGCTGTCGATCGCCGAGCGCGGCGAGGACGGCGTGCTGCGCAAGGCCGGTGGCGTCGAGACCTCGGTGTACGCGCGCAGCCTGGCCGAGGACATCGTGGTCGACGGCAAGGTGCTGGCCCCGGCCGGCACCGACCTTGGCGACGTGCTCATCGACCAGCTGGTCGCGCACGGCGTCGAGACCGTCAAGACGCGGTCCATCCTCACCTGCGAGTCCGCCGTCGGCACCTGCGCGATGTGCTACGGCCGTTCGCTGGCCACCGGCAAGCTGGTGGACATCGGCGAGGCGGTCGGCATCATCGCCGCCCAGTCGATCGGTGAGCCCGGCACCCAGCTGACGATGCGTACCTTCCACACCGGTGGTGTGGCGGGTGACGACATCACCAAGGGTCTGCCGCGTGTCGTCGAGCTGTTCGAGGCCCGTACCCCCAAGGGTCTGGCGCCGATCAGCGAGGCGGCGGGCCGGGTCCGCATCGAGGAGACCGAGAAGACCCGCAAGATCGTCGTCACTCCGGACGACGGCAGCGACGAGATCGCCTACGGCGTCTCCAAGCGCGCCCGTCTGGAGGTCGCGGAGGGCGACCACGTCGAGGTCGGCCAGAAGCTGATGGCCGGTACCGAGAACCCGCACGACGTGCTGCGGATCCTCGGTCAGCGCGCGGTGCAGATCCACCTGCTCGGCGAGGTCCAGAAGGTCTTCAACTCGCAGGGTGTGTCGATCCACGACAAGCACATCGAGATCATCATCCGGCAGATGCTGCGCCGGGTGACGATCATCGAGTCCGGCGACGCGGAGCTGCTGCCGGGCGAGCTGGTCGAGCGCGGCCGCTTCGAGTCGGAGAACCGCCGCGTGGTCGCCGAGGGCGGTCACCCCGCCTCCGGCCGTCCGCAGCTGATGGGTATCACCAAGGCGTCGCTGGCCACCGAGTCGTGGCTGTCGGCGGCCTCCTTCCAGGAGACGACCCGGGTGCTCACCGACGCGGCGATCCACGCCAAGTCGGACTCGCTGCTGGGCCTGAAGGAGAACGTCATCCTCGGTAAGCTCATCCCGGCCGGTACGGGCCTGTCCCGCTACCGCAACATCCGGGTCGAGCCGACCGAGGAGGCCAAGGCCGCGATGTACTCGGCCGTCGGCTACGACGACATCGACTACTCGCCGTTCGGCACCGGCTCCGGCCAGGCCGTTCCGCTGGAGGACTACGACTACGGGCCGTACAACGCCTGAGTCCCTCCCGGCACCGCACGATGACGAGGCGGCCGTCCCCTCCGGGGGGCGGCCGCCTCCGTCGTACGCACGGCGCCCGCCGCACCGGTGGGGCCCGCGACGGAAGGCTTTGCGAAACGAATCCGTACCGCGTCCGTCGTACGAACGGCGGGTGAAAACCGTCCGTACCGCCGATTCGCGAGGGCCGGGACGCGGGGGAGGCTGGGGCGTTCCCCTGAGCGTCGCGCGGTGAGGATGGCGAGGATGACCTGCCCCATGGACTCGGAGCGCGTGGCGCCCGTGACCGCGGTGACTCCCGCCGCCGTCGGGCCGCTGGGCTTCCGGGCGGCGCGGGGGACCGGGGGCCGGGCGGCGCTCGAAGTGCTGGACGGCGACGAGGTGATCGGCGCCCACGTGGACACCGCGTTCACCGCGAGCGTGCTCGGGGCGCTGCGCGGGCGGGGCTGGGCGGTGGTGTGGGGCCGGGTCGAGCGGGACGGCGAGCCGCCCGCGGTGGTGTTCACCGGGCCCGGCCGGCGCAGGCGCGCGACCGGCACGCCCGCCCGCGTCGTCCGGGTGGGGGAGCGCTTCTGGGTGGCGTCCGCGTCCGGGGAGCACCGGGTGGCCACCGTGTCCGACGGCGCGCGGGCGCAGGAGTGGCGGCTCGGCGCGTACGGGAACGGCGCGGTCTGATCGTGCGGCAACCTCCCACGGGCGTCGCGCGTCCAGCAGTATGGGGGGTGGCGGATCCCTGACGCGGGGGAGGCGGTCGGCGGTATGGCGAACAACGGAGGGTTCCTCTCCTGGAACGGAACACCCCAGTCGATGATGCGCGCGGCGCACGTCGACCGTGAGCGCACCGTGGACGTGCTCAAGGCCGCGTTCACCGAGGGCAGGCTCGGCCAGGACGAGTACGAGCAGCGGGTGGCCGCCGCGTACCGGGCGCAGACCTACGGGGAGCTGAGCGCGCTGGTGGCCGACGTTCCGCAGGGCCCGGTGCCGATGCAGCAGCCCCCGCTCCCGCAGCCGTACCTGGCACCGGCGGCCTTCCTGCCGGTGCCGCGCCCGCCGACCAACGGGCTGGCGGTGGCCTCGCTGCTGTGCGGCCTGGGCGGACTCTTCCTCGTGGTCCCGGCGGTCCCGGCGATCGTGCTGGGCCACGTGGCGCGGGGCCAGATCCACCAGCGCAAGGAATCCGGCGAGGGCCTGGCCACCACGGGCCTGGTCTTCGGCTGGCTGGCGGCGGTGTTCTGGACGCTGGTCGTCATCGTGTCGGTCGTCGGCTCCTGACACCGCGGGCGCCCGGGGGCGGGGGCGTAACGAGCGGCGTGTCCGCGCGGGCCGCCGGGCCCGTAGGCGTCCGGTCGCGGGGGCGCTCCGGGCGTCCCGTGTGAACGGGTCGTATCACCGTGTGAACTCCGCGTCCCGCGCGGTGGACAGCGTCTTCCCCCGCGCTCGCGCGGGCGCTACCGTGGGCCGGCGTGCCCGTGGCCCGGCGTGTCCTTCGCGTGTGCATTTGTTTTGACCGGAGCCGATGCGCTAGGTACGCTCTGACCTTGTGCCTGGGGTGTCCCCGGGTCTTTGTGCGTGCGCCCTCGGCCTCCGGCCGGGCGGCACTCCCCTCGTACAGGACACCGAGACTGCGACATCCAGACGATGTGCGCCTGCCCGCTCGCGGGTATCCGCGAAGTCTTCGACACACCCGACCGCGTGGGTCGGGAAGCGTGTCGGTGACCAGCGTAAACGGCCAGCAAACACCTCAGGTTAGCTTCAACGAGATCGGCACACAGAAACCGGAGAAGTAGTGCCTACGATCCAGCAGCTGGTCCGGAAGGGCCGGCAGGACAAGGTCGAGAAGAACAAGACGCCCGCACTGAAGGGTTCCCCTCAGCGCCGCGGCGTCTGCACGCGCGTCTACACGACCACCCCGAAGAAGCCGAACTCGGCCCTGCGTAAGGTCGCGCGTGTGCGTCTGACCAGCGGGATCGAGGTCACCGCTTACATCCCGGGTGAGGGCCACAACCTGCAGGAGCACTCGATCGTGCTCGTGCGCGGCGGTCGTGTGAAGGACCTGCCGGGTGTCCGCTACAAGATCATCCGCGGTTCGCTCGACACCCAGGGTGTCAAGAACCGCAAGCAGGCCCGCAGCCGCTACGGCGCCAAGAAGGAGAAGTAAGCCATGCCTCGTAAGGGCCCTGCCCCGAAGCGGCCGGTCATCGTCGACCCGGTCTACAACTCCCCGCTTGTCACGTCGCTGGTCAACAAGGTTCTGCTGAACGGCAAGCGCTCCACCGCCGAGCGCATCGTCTACGGCGCCCTGGAGGGCCTGCGGGAGAAGACCGGCAACGACCCGGTCATCACCCTCAAGCGCGCGCTGGAGAACATCAAGCCGACCCTCGAGGTGAAGTCCCGCCGCGTCGGTGGCGCCACCTACCAGGTGCCGGTCGAGGTCCGCCCCGCCCGTGCGTCGACGCTGGCGCTGCGCTGGCTGGTCGGCTACTCCCGCGCCCGTCGCGAGAAGACCATGACCGAGCGCCTCATGAACGAGCTGCTCGACGCGTCCAACGGTCTTGGCGCCTCCGTCAAGCGCCGCGAGGACACCCACAAGATGGCCGAGTCCAACAAGGCCTTCGCGCACTACCGCTGGTAGTCGCTACCCCATCGAGAAGCGAGAGAAGACTGAAGCCTTATGGCTACCACTTCACTTGACCTGGCCAAGGTCCGCAACATCGGGATCATGGCCCACATCGACGCGGGCAAGACGACGACCACCGAGCGGATCCTGTTCTACACCGGTGTCTCGTACAAGATCGGTGAGGTCCACGACGGCGCTGCCACGATGGACTGGATGGAGCAGGAGCAGGAGCGCGGCATCACCATCACGTCCGCCGCGACGACCTGTCACTGGCCGGTCGACGGCGTCGACCACACCATCAACATCATCGACACCCCGGGCCACGTCGACTTCACCGTCGAGGTGGAGCGTTCGCTGCGCGTCCTGGACGGTGCCGTCACGGTGTTCGACGGCGTCGCCGGTGTGGAGCCGCAGTCCGAGACCGTGTGGCGTCAGGCCGACCGCTACAACGTCCCGCGCATCTGCTTCGTCAACAAGCTGGACCGCGTGGGCGCGGAGTTCCACCGCTGCGTCGACATGATCGTCGACCGGCTCGGTGCCGTCCCGCTGGTCATGCAGCTGCCGATCGGCGCCGAGGCGGACTTCCGCGGCGTCGTCGACCTGGTCCGCATGAAGGCCCTGGTGTGGTCCGAAGAGGCCGCCAAGGGCGAGATGTACGACACGGTCGACATCCCGGCGACCCACACCGAGGCTGCCGAGGAGTACCGCGGCAAGCTGCTGGAGACCATCGCCGAGAACGACGACGAGCTGATGGAGCTGTACCTGGAGGGCACCGAGCCCACCGAGGAGCAGCTGATCGCCGCGATCCGTCGCGCCACGATCGCCTCCAAGCTCACCCCGGTCTTCTGCGGCACCGCGTTCAAGAACAAGGGCGTCCAGCCCCTGCTCGACGCGGTCGTGAAGTACCTGCCGTCCCCGATCGACGTCGAGGGCGTCTCCGGCCACAAGGTCGGCGACGAGGAGACCGAGATCTTCCGCAAGGCCTCGGACGACGAGCCGTTCTCCGGCCTGGCGTTCAAGATCATGAGCGACCCGCACCTCGGCAAGCTCACCTTCGTCCGCGTGTACTCCGGCCGCATGGAGTCCGGCACCCAGGTGCTGAACTCCGTGAAGGGCAAGAAGGAGCGCATCGGCAAGATCTACCGGATGCACGCGAACAAGCGTGAGGAGATCCCCAGCGTCGGTGCCGGCGACATCATCGCCGTCATGGGCCTGAAGGACACCACCACCGGTGAGACCCTGTGCGACGCGCAGAACCCGGTCATCCTGGAGTCGATGAACTTCCCGGCCCCGGTCATCCAGGTGGCCATCGAGCCGAAGTCCAAGGGCGACCAGGAGAAGCTCGGCGTCGCGATCCAGCGGCTCGCCGAGGAGGACCCCTCCTTCCAGGTGCACACCGACGAGGAGACCGGTCAGACGATCATCGCGGGCATGGGCGAGCTCCACCTCGACGTGCTGGTCGACCGCATGAAGCGCGAGTTCCGCGTCGAGGCGAACGTCGGCAAGCCGCAGGTCGCCTACCGCGAGACGATCCGCAAGGCCGTCGAGCGCATCGACTACACGCACAAGAAGCAGACTGGCGGTTCCGGCCAGTTCGCGAAGGTGCAGATCGCCATCGAGCCGCTCGAGGGCGACGGGTACGAGTTCGAGAACAAGGTCACCGGTGGCCGCATCCCGCGGGAGTACATCCCGTCCGTGGACGCGGGCTGCCAGGAGGCCATGGAGTTCGGCGTGCTGGCCGGCTACCCGCTGACCGGTGTCAAGGTGGTACTGCTCGACGGTGCCTACCACGACGTCGACTCCTCCGAGCTCGCCTTCAAGATCGCCGGTTCGATGGCGTTCAAGGAGGGTGCTCGCAAGGCCAGCCCGGCTCTGCTGGAGCCGATGATGGCCGTCGAGGTCACCACGCCCGAGGACTACATGGGCGATGTCATCGGTGACATCAACTCGCGCCGTGGCCAGATCCAGGCCATGGAGGAGCGCAGCGGTGCCCGGGTCGTCAAGGCCCTCGTCCCGCTGTCGGAGATGTTCGGCTACGTCGGCGACCTGCGCAGCAAGACCTCCGGCCGTGCCAGCTACTCCATGCAGTTCGACTCCTACGCCGAGGTTCCGCGGAACGTCGCAGAGGAGATCATCGCGAAGGCCAAGGGCGAGTAAGGGACTCCGTTCTCGGAGACTCTGGCAAGCCTTAGGCTTGACGGCAGGCAGTCCGGGGCATACCGCCGCAAACCGTAAGGTAGTGGCGGGTGTCCCGGCCGCCGGCACCTAAATCCGCGGGTTGGTCACAGCAAGGCCCTTCGGGGTCCTCGCCAACCCGGCAACGATCACCTGGCGGCATACGGCGTATGGCGCACAGACTCAGTCCACAGGAGGACCCCAGTGGCGAAGGCGAAGTTCGAGCGGACTAAGCCGCACGTCAACATCGGCACCATCGGTCACATCGACCACGGTAAGACCACTCTTACCGCGGCGATCACCAAGGTGCTGCACGACGCGTACCCGGACCTGAACGAGGCCTCGGCCTTCGACCAGATCGACAAGGCTCCCGAAGAGCGCCAGCGCGGTATCACCATCTCCATCGCGCACGTCGAGTACCAGACCGAGTCGCGTCACTACGCCCACGTCGACTGCCCCGGTCACGCGGACTACATCAAGAACATGATCACCGGTGCCGCTCAGATGGACGGCGCGATCCTCGTGGTCGCGGCGACCGACGGCCCGATGCCGCAGACCAAGGAGCACGTGCTCCTGGCCCGCCAGGTCGGCGTTCCGTACATCGTCGTCGCCCTGAACAAGGCCGACATGGTGGACGACGAGGAGATCCTGGAGCTCGTCGAGCTCGAGGTCCGCGAGCTGCTCAACGAGTACGAGTTCCCCGGCGACGACTGCCCGGTCGTCCAGGTCTCGGCTCTGAAGGCGCTCGAGGGCGACAAGGAGTGGGGCGAGAAGCTCCTCGGCCTGATGAAGGCCGTCGACGAGAACATCCCGCAGCCCGAGCGTGACGTCGACAAGCCGTTCCTGATGCCGATCGAGGACGTCTTCACGATCACCGGTCGCGGCACGGTCGTCACCGGCCGTATCGAGCGCGGTGTCCTCAAGGTCAACGAGACCGTCGACATCATCGGCATCAAGCCGGAGAAGACCACCACCACGGTCACCGGCATCGAGATGTTCCGCAAGCTGCTCGACGAGGGCCAGGCCGGTGAGAACGTCGGTCTGCTGCTCCGCGGCATCAAGCGCGAGGACGTCGAGCGCGGCCAGGTCATCATCAAGCCGGGCTCGGTCACCCCGCACACCGAGTTCGAGGCCCAGGCCTACATCCTGTCGAAGGACGAGGGTGGTCGCCACACCCCGTTCTTCAACAACTACCGCCCGCAGTTCTACTTCCGTACGACTGACGTGACCGGTGTCGTGACCCTCCCCGAGGGCACCGAGATGGTCATGCCGGGCGACAACACCGAGATGACGGTCCAGCTGATCCAGCCGGTCGCCATGGAGGAAGGCCTGAAGTTCGCCATCCGCGAGGGTGGCCGGACCGTGGGCGCCGGCCAGGTCACCAAGATCCTCAAGTGACCTGACGCTGACGCTGGTCGAGACCCCGTTCACCCCACGCCGGGTGAGCGGGGTCTCGCCGTTGCGGCGGGCGGTGGTGTTCTTCAGGGCGAGGTGGTTCCTTTGGGGGCGCGGGGAACTGCGCGGCCGGCCGCGTGCCGGGCGGTAGGCGGCCAATCGCCGTACGTGTCAGGGTCGTTCCCCGGCCGCGGGCCGGCAGCTGGTTGCGCGCGCAGTTCCCCGCGCCCCCAAGAAGCCACCTTCGGCGCGCACAGTCAACGGCCAGTGGCTGGCAAGGGACGGCAAAGAGTGCGGCGATTGGCCCTCTGCCGCCCGGTATGTGGCTGGTCGCGCAGTTCCCCGCGCCCCCTCGGGGCACACCGGAGGTGGTTCTTCAGGGGCGCGGGGAACGGCGCGCGCAACCCACCGGCCCGCGGCCGGACAACGACCGCAACGAGTGCGGCGATTGCAGGCGCTCGGGGGTCCGGGGGCGGAGGCGTCAACCTCGCGGAGGGACCGATTAGCCCGAGTGGCCAACGGTATGGCACACTGTCCAGGTTGCTCGGTTGAGTGCCGATGCTGCGCGCCTCCCGTCGGGAGGACCGGAAGCGAGTCCCACAGTACTCGTCGCCCCTCATCAGGGGCGGACGTACGGGAATCTTCCGGGAAGCGTCGCGCGGGGCTCGCCAGGCGCCCGGTGGATGTCTTCCCCAACCCCTGACAAGGGAATCCCGCATGCGGATTTTTCCTGACGGGGGCGCGACACGCCCGACCGCGTGGGTCGGTGAGAAGCGGCAGGGAAGCGCCGTTCGCCGGAGCCCAGAGCGTTACGAGAGACAGGACTACGGAGTAGCCATGGCGGGACAGAAGATCCGCATCCGGCTCAAGGCCTACGACCACGAGGTCATCGACTCCTCGGCGAAGAAGATCGTCGAGACGGTGACCCGCACTGGTGCGCAGGTCGCGGGCCCGGTGCCGCTGCCCACTGAGAAGAACGTGTACTGCGTCATCAAGTCGCCGCACAAGTACAAGGACGCGCGCGAGCACTTCGAGATGCGTACGCACAAGCGCCTCATCGACATCCTCGACCCCACGCCGAAGACGGTTGACTCGCTGATGCGTCTCGACCTGCCGGCCGGCGTCGACATCGAGATCAAGCTCTGAGGTGACGCGCGAGATGGCCAAGCAGCAGAAGACTGCCAAGCAGATCAAGGGCGTCCTGGGCGAGAAGCTCGGCATGACCCAGGTCTGGGACGAGAACAACCGTGTCGTCCCGGTGACCGTGGTCAAGGCCGGCCCCTGTGTCGTCACCCAGGTCCGCACCGCCGACGCCGACGGCTACGAAGCCGTCCAGATCGCCTTCGGCGAGATCGACCCGCGCAAGGTGAACAAGCCCCTCAAGGGCCACTTCGCCAAGGCCGACGTCACCCCGCGCCGCCACCTGGTGGAGCTGCGGACCTCCGACGCCAGCGAGTACACGCTCGGCCAGGAGATCACCGCCGCCGCCTTCGAGGCAGGCGTCAAGGTCGACGTGACCGGCAAGAGCAAGGGCAAGGGCTTCGCCGGTGTCATGAAGCGTCACAACTTCAAGGGCCTCGGCGCCGGACACGGCACCCAGCGCAAGCACCGCTCGCCCGGTTCCATCGGCGGCTGCGCCACCCCGGGCCGCGTGTTCAAGGGCCTGCGCATGGCGGGTCGCATGGGCAACGAGCGGGTCACCACCCAGAACCTGACCGTCCACGCCGTTGACGCGGAGAAGGGTCTGCTGCTCATCAAGGGCGCGGTTCCCGGTCCGAACGGCGGCCTCGTCCTGGTCCGTACCGCGGCCAAGGGGGCCTGAGGTAACCCATGAGCACCATTGACATCCTTTCGCCGGCCGGCGACAAGGCCGGGACCGTCGAGCTCCCCGCGGAGATCTTCGACGCGAAGGTCAGCGTTCCGCTGATCCACCAGGTCGTCGTCGCCCAGCTGGCCGCTGCCCGTCAGGGCACGCACAAGACCAAGACCCGTGGCGAGGTCCGCGGCGGTGGCAAGAAGCCGTACCGCCAGAAGGGCACCGGCCGCGCCCGTCAGGGCTCGACCCGCGCGCCGCAGTTCGCCGGTGGTGGCGTCGTGCACGGTCCCGTGCCGCGTGACTACTCGCAGCGGACCCCCAAGAAGATGATCAAGGCCGCCCTGCGTGGCGCCCTGACCGACCGCGCGCGTCACAGCCGCATCCACGTCGTGTCCGGCGTCGTCGAGGGTTCCGCCCCGTCGACCAAGGACGCCAAGGCGCTGCTGGGCAAGATCAGCGAGCGCAAGAACGTCCTGCTGGTCGTCGAGCGTGCCGACGAGCTGTCGTGGCTTTCCGCCCGCAACCTGCCCCAGGTCCACATCCTGGAGGCCGGTCAGCTGAACGCCTACGACGTGCTGGTCTCCGACGACGTGGTCTTCACCAAGGACGCCTTCGACCGCTTCACCGGTGCCGGCGTTGCCGAGACCGAAGGGAGCGCCGCCTGATGAGCGAGGCGACTGCGACCACCGTCACCAGCAAGACCTTCACGGACCCCCGTGACGTCCTGCTCAAGCCGGTGGTTTCCGAGAAGAGCTACGCGCTGCTCGACGAGAACAAGTACACCTTCGTCGTCGACCCGCGTGCCAACAAGACCCAGATCAAGCAGGCCGTCGAGGCGGTCTTCTCGGTCAAGGTCACCGGGGTCAACACGATCAACCGCCAGGGCAAGCGCAAGCGCACCCGCACCGGTTTCGGCAAGCGCAAGGACACCAAGCGCGCCATCGTGACCCTCGCCGAGGGCGACCGCATCGACATCTTCGGCGGCCCGGTCTCCTAACGGGGATCGGAACGTCCAGAAGTCCGGAATCTTCCGAGGACTGAGAAATGGGTATCCGCAAGTACAAGCCGACGACTCCTGGCCGTCGTGGCGCCAGCGTCGCCGACTTCGTCGAGATCACGCGGTCCACGCCGGAGAAGTCGCTGGTCCGCCCGCTGCACAGCAAGGGCGGCCGTAACAACGCCGGTCGTGTGACCGTCCGTCACCAGGGCGGCGGCCACAAGCGCGCCTTCCGTGTGATCGACTTCCGTCGTCACGACAAGGACGGTGTGCCGGCCAAGGTCGCGCACATCGAGTACGACCCGAACCGCACCGCCCGCATCGCGCTGCTGCACTACGCGGACGGCGAGAAGCGCTACATCCTGGCCCCGGCGAAGCTGGCCCAGGGTGACCGCGTGGAGAACGGCCCCGGCGCCGACATCAAGCCGGGCAACAACCTCCCGCTGCGCAACATCCCGGTCGGTACCACGATCCACGCGATCGAGCTCCGCCCGGGCGGCGGCGCCAAGATGGCCCGTTCCGCGGGTGCGTCGGTGCAGCTGCTGGCGAAGGAGGGCTCCATGGCCACCCTTCGTATGCCGTCCGGCGAGGTTCGCATGGTCGACGTCCGCTGCCGCGCCACCGTTGGCGAGGTCGGCAACGCCGAGCAGTCGAACATCAACTGGGGCAAGGCCGGCCGCATGCGCTGGAAGGGCGTCCGCCCGACCGTTCGTGGTGTCGCGATGAACCCGGTTGACCACCCGCACGGTGGTGGTGAGGGCAAGACCTCCGGTGGTCGCCACCCGGTCAGCCCGTGGGGTCAGAAGGAAGGACGTACTCGCCGGCCGAAGAAGGCCAGCGACAAGCTCATCGTCCGCCGCCGCAAGACGAACAAGAAGCGCTAGGAGCGGGTTTAGATGCCGCGCAGTCTCAAGAAGGGGCCCTTCGTCGACGACCACCTCATCAAGAAGGTGGATGTCCAGAACGAAGCCGGCACCAAGAACGTCATCAAGACCTGGTCCCGCCGCTCGATGATCGTCCCGGCCATGCTGGGCCACACGATCGCGGTGCACGACGGCCGCAAGCACGTCCCGGTGTTCGTCACCGAGTCGATGGTCGGCCACAAGCTCGGCGAGTTCGCGCCGACCCGCACCTTCCGCGGCCACGAGAAGGACGACCGCAAGTCGCGTCGTCGCTGATCTGCGGAGATAGCGAAGACCAATGACTGACACCGAAGGGACAACCATGGAAGCCAGGGCCCAGGCGCGGTACATCCGCGTCACGCCCATGAAGGCCCGCCGGGTGGTGGACCTCATCCGTGGCATGAACGCCACGGAGGCTCAGGCGGTCCTGCGATTCGCTCCGCAGGCCGCGAGCGTGCCGGTGGGCAAGGTGCTGGACAGCGCCATCGCCAACGCCGCGCACAACTACGACCACACCGACGCCGGTTCGCTGTACATCAGCGAGGCGTACGTGGACGAGGGTCCGACCCTGAAGCGGTTCCGGCCGCGCGCCCAGGGCCGTGCCTACCGGATCCGTAAGCGGACCAGCCACATCACCGTGGTCGTCGCCAGCAAGGAAGGGACCCGGTAATGGGCCAGAAGGTTAACCCGCACGGGTTCCGGCTCGGCATCACCACGGACTTCAAGTCCCGTTGGTACGCCGACAAGCTGTACAAGGACTACGTCAAGGAAGACGTCGCCATCCGCCGGATGATGACGCAGGGCATGGAGCGGGCCGGCATCTCCAAGGTGGAGATCGAGCGCACCCGTGACCGCGTCCGCGTCGACATCCACACCGCCCGGCCGGGCATCGTCATCGGCCGTCGCGGCGCGGAGGCCGACCGCATCCGCGGCGACCTGGAGAAGCTGACCGGCAAGCAGGTCCAGCTGAACATCCTCGAGGTCAAGAACCCGGAGACCGACGCTCAGCTGGTGGCCCAGGCCGTCGCCGAGCAGCTGGCCTCCCGCGTCTCCTTCCGCCGTGCCATGCGCAAGAGCATGCAGGGCACCATGAAGGCCGGCGCCAAGGGCATCAAGATCCAGTGCGGTGGCCGTCTCGGCGGCGCCGAGATGTCCCGCTCGGAGTTCTACCGCGAGGGCCGGGTTCCGCTGCACACGCTGCGGGCCAACGTGGACTACGGCTTCTTCGAGGCCAAGACCACCTTCGGCCGCATCGGCGTGAAGGTGTGGATCTACAAGGGCGACGTGAAGAACATCGCCGAGGTCCGCGCCGAAGGCGCCGCCGCCCGCGCGGGCAACCGCCCGTCGCGCGGTCCCGGTGGCAGTGACCGTCCGCAGCGCCGCGGTGGCGAGCGCGGCGGCCGTGGCCGCAGGCCGCAGCAGTCCGGTGAGGCCCAGGCTCCCAAGGCCGAGGCTCCCGCCGCCGCTGAGGCCCCGGCCCCGGAGACCACCGGAACGGAGGCCTGACCCCCATGCTGATCCCCCGTAGGGTCAAGCACCGCAAGCAGCACCACCCGAAGCGCGACGGCATGGCCAAGGGCGGCACCGAGCTGGCGTTCGGTGAGTACGGCATCCAGGCCGTCACCCCGGCCTACGTGACGAACCGGCAGATCGAGTCCGCTCGTATCGCCATCACCCGTCACATCCGCCGTGGCGGCAAGGTGTGGATCAACATCTACCCGGACCGTCCGCTGACCAAGAAGCCGGCCGAGACCCGCATGGGTTCCGGTAAGGGCTCTCCCGAGTGGTGGGTCGCGAACGTCAAGCCCGGTCGGGTGATGTTCGAGCTGTCTTTCCCGAACGAGAAGGTTGCGAAGGAGGCGCTGACCCGCGCCGCCCACAAGCTTCCGATGAAGTGCCGGATCGTCCGGCGCGAGGCAGGTGAGTCGTGATGGCGGCCGGTACCAAGGCGTCCGAGCTGCGCGAGCTGAACAACGAGGATCTCCTCGGCAAGCTCCGTGAGGCGAAGGAGGAGCTGTTCAACCTCCGCTTCCAGGCGGCCACGGGACAGCTCGAGAACAACACCCGTCTCAAGGTTGTCCGCAAGGACATCGCCCGGATCTACACCCTCATGCGTGAGCGTGAGCTCGGCATCGAGACGGTGGAGAGCGCCTGATGAGCGAGAAGAATGTGACTGAGACGAACGACCGCGGCTTCCGCAAGACCCGCGAGGGCCTTGTCGTCAGCGACAAGATGGACAAGACCGTCGTCGTCGCCGTTGAGGACCGCGTCAAGCACGCGCTGTACGGCAAGGTCATCCGCCGTACCAACAAGCTCAAGGCGCACGACGAGCAGAACGCCGCCGGTATCGGTGACCGCGTCCTCCTGATGGAGACCCGGCCGCTGTCCGCGACCAAGCGCTGGCGCGTCGTCGAGATCCTCGAGAAGGCCAAGTAATCCCTGAGGGGCCTCCCTCAGGACCGTTCCGTCAGGCTCGGTCGGGGGCCGCGCAAGCGGCCCCCGCACCGGGAACCGACGCGACAATCAGGAGATAGACGTGATCCAGCAGGAGTCGCGACTGCGTGTCGCCGACAACACTGGTGCCAAGGAGATCCTTTGCATCCGTGTTCTCGGTGGCTCCGGTCGCCGCTACGCGGGAATCGGTGACGTCATCGTCGCCACCGTCAAGGACGCGATCCCCGGTGGCAACGTGAAGAAGGGCGAGGTCGTCAAGGCGGTCATCGTCCGCACCGTCAAGGAGCGGCGCCGTCCCGACGGCTCGTACATCCGGTTCGACGAGAACGCCGCGGTCATCCTCAAGAACGACGGTGACCCCCGCGGCACCCGTATCTTCGGGCCCGTCGGGCGCGAGCTGCGTGAGAAGCGGTTCATGAAGATCGTTTCTCTCGCGCCGGAGGTGCTGTAACCGATGAAGATCAAGAAGGGCGACCTGGTCCAGGTCATCACCGGCAAGGACAAGGGCAAGCAGGGCAAGGTCATCCAGGCCTTCCCCCGCGAGGACCGTGTCCTGGTCGAGGGTGTCAACCGGGTCAAGAAGCACACCAAGGTCGGCCAGACCGCGCGTGGGTCGAAGACCGGCGGCATCGTGACCACCGAGGCCCCCATCCACGTCAGCAACGTGCAGCTCGTCGTGGAGAAGGACGGCAAGAAGGTCGTCACCCGCGTCGGCTTCCGCTTCGACGAGGACGGCAACAAGATCCGCGTTGCCAAGCGGACCGGTGAGGACATCTGATGACTGCCACCACTGCTACGTCCCCGCGCCTGAAGCAGCGCTACCGCGACGAGATCGCGGGCAAGATGCGTGACGAGTTCAACTACGAGAACGTCATGCAGATCCCGGGTCTCACCAAGATCGTGGTCAACATGGGTGTGGGCGACGCCGCCCGCGACTCCAAGCTGATCGAGGGCGCCATCCGCGACCTCGCCACGATCACCGGTCAGAAGCCGGCCGTCACCAAGGCCCGCAAGTCCATCGCGCAGTTCAAGCTGCGTGAGGGTCAGCCGATCGGTGCCCACGTCACCCTCCGCGGTGACCGCATGTGGGAGTTCCTGGACCGCCTGCTGTCGCTCGCGCTCCCGCGTATCCGCGACTTCCGCGGTCTGTCGCCGAAGCAGTTCGACGGCCGGGGCAACTACACCTTCGGTCTCACGGAGCAGGTCATGTTCCACGAGATCGACCAGGACAAGATCGACCGCGTCCGGGGTATGGACATCACCGTGGTCACCACGGCGACCAACGACGACGAGGGCCGTGCCCTGCTGCGTCACCTCGGCTTCCCGTTCAAGGAGGCGTGAGCCGTGGCGAAGAAGGCTCTCATTGCCAAGGCCGCTCGCAAGCCCAAGTTCGGCGTGCGCGCGTACACCCGCTGCCAGCGCTGCGGTCGTCCGCACTCCGTCTACCGCAAGTTCGGCCTGTGCCGCGTGTGCCTTCGTGAGATGGCTCACCGCGGCGAGCTGCCGGGCGTGACCAAGAGCTCCTGGTAGTCCCCTCGTTGGGACGCCAGGGCTCTCGGTAAGCAAATGGATGGCGAGCGCCCCGCCCGTACTGCCGTAAGGTAGAGGGGTTGGGCGCCCGCCGCCCATGACCGTCTTACTACGCCGAAGGTCCCCGCGCCCACCCGTCCCCAGCAGTTGGCTGGGGGAGAGGGACGCGCATACAGGAAACCGCGGCGAGAGAGGCCACAGGCCATCATGACCATGACCGACCCCATCGCAGACATGCTCACGCGTCTGCGGAACGCGAACTCGGCCTACCACGACGACGTCGTGATGCCGTTCAGCAAGATCAAGTCGCACATCGCGGAGATCCTCCAGCAGGAGGGCTACATCACCGGCTGGAAGGTCGAGGACGCCGAGGTCGGCAAGAACCTCATCCTCGACCTGAAGTTCGGCCCGAACCGCGAGCGCTCGATCGCCGGCATCAAGCGGATCAGCAAGCCGGGTCTGCGGGTCTACGCAAAGTCCACCAACCTGCCGAAGGTGCTCGGCGGCCTGGGCGTGGCGATCATCTCCACGTCGCAGGGTCTGCTCACCGGCCAGCAGGCCGCCAAGAAGGGCGTAGGCGGGGAAGTCCTCGCTTACGTCTGGTAACTCGGGAAACGGAGGTTTAGCCATGTCGCGTATTGGACGGCTGCCCATCCCGGTTCCCGCCGGCGTGGACGTCACCATCGATGGCCGCACGGTCCAGGTGAAGGGTCCCAAGGGCTCCCTCTCCCACACCGTGGCCGCGCCCATCGAGATCGCCAAGGGCGAGGACGGCACCCTCGTGGTGTCCCGCCCGAATGATGAGCGTCAGTCGAAGGCCCTGCACGGCCTGTCGCGCACGCTGGTGGCGAACATGATCACCGGCGTGACCGCGGGCTACAGCAAGGCGCTCGAAATCAGCGGTGTCGGTTACCGCGTCCAGGCGAAGGGCTCCAACCTGGAGTTCTCCCTGGGGTACAGCCACCCGATCCTCGTCGAGGCCCCCGAGGGCATCTCCTTCAAGGTCGAGTCGCCCACCAAGCTCAGCGTCGAGGGCATCGACAAGCAGAAGGTCGGCGAGGTCGCCGCGAACATCCGCAAGCTGCGCAAGCCCGACCCCTACAAGGCCAAGGGCGTGAAGTACGCGGGCGAGGTCATCCGCCGCAAGGTCGGAAAGGCTGGTAAGTAAGCCATGGCATACGGTGTCAAGATTGCCAAGGGCAACGCGTACAAGGGCGCCGCGCGCAAGCGCCGCCACATCCGCGTGCGCAAGCACGTGCACGGTTCCGTCGAGCGTCCGCGCCTCGTGGTGACCCGGTCCAACCGGGGCATCGTCGCGCAGGTCATCGACGACAACGCGGGTCACACGCTCGCCTCGGCCTCCACGCTGGACGCCTCCATCCGTGGTGGCGAGGGCGACAAGAGCGCCAAGGCGAAGCTGGTCGGCGCGCTCGTGGCCGAGCGTGCGAAGGCCGCGGGCATCGAGGCGGTCGTGTTCGACCGCGGTGGCAACCGGTACGCCGGTCGCATCGCCGCGCTGGCCGACGCCGCCCGCGAGGCCGGGCTCAAGTTCTGAGCCGCTCCGTAGCTAGCGGAAGCAACGAAGAGAGGTAATTCCAATGGCTGGACCCCAGCGCCGCGGAAGCGGTGCCGGTGGCGGCGAGCGGCGGGACCGGAAGGACCGGCGCGACGGCGGCGCCGCGGCTGAGAAGACCGCGTACGTCGAGCGCGTCGTCGCGATCAACCGCGTCGCCAAGGTTGTCAAGGGTGGTCGTCGTTTCAGCTTCACCGCGCTGGTCGTGGTGGGCGACGGTGACGGTCAGGTCGGTGTCGGCTACGGCAAGGCGAAGGAGGTGCCGGCCGCCATCGCCAAGGGTGTCGAGGAGGCCAAGAAGCACTTCTTCCGCGTCCCCCGTATCCAGGGCACCATCCCGCACCCGATCCAGGGCGAGAAGGCGGCCGGTGTCGTGCTGCTCAAGCCGGCGTCCCCCGGTACCGGTGTGATCGCCGGTGGCCCGGTGCGCGCCGTGCTCGAGTGCGCCGGCATCCACGACGTCCTCAGCAAGTCGCTCGGTTCGTCGAACCCGATCAACATCGTGCACGCCACGGTGGCCGCGCTCCAGGGCCTTCAGCGGCCCGAGGAGATCGCCGCCCGCCGCGGTCTGCCGCTGGAGGACGTGGCTCCCGCCGCTCTGCTGCGGGCGCGTGCAGGGGCGGGTGTCTGATCATGGCCCGTCTGAAGATCACGCAGACCAAGTCCTACATCGGTAGCAAGCAGAACCACCGTGACACCCTGCGTTCGCTCGGGCTCAAGCGCCTGCACGACGTGGTCGTCAAGGAGGACCGCCCGGAGATCCGCGGCATGGCGCACACCGTGCGTCACCTCGTCACGGTCGAGGAGGTGGACTGACATGTCGCAGGAATCCAAGCCGCTGAAGGTCCACAACCTCCGTCCGGCTCCCGGCGCCAAGACCGCCAAGACCCGCGTGGGTCGTGGTGAGGCGTCGAAGGGCAAGACGGCCGGTCGTGGTACCAAGGGCACGAAGGCCCGCTACCAGGTTCCGGAGCGCTTCGAGGGCGGGCAGATGCCCCTCCATATGCGCCTCCCGAAGCTGAAGGGCTTCAAGAACCCCGCCCACAAGCAGTTCCAGGTCGTCAACCTGGACAAGCTGGCCGAGCTCTACCCGCAGGGTGGCGAGGTCACGGTGGCCGACCTGGTCGCCAAGGGCGCCGTTCGCAAGAACGAGCTCGTCAAGGTGCTCGGCTCCGGCGAGGTCTCGGTGGCGCTGACGGTGACGGTCGACGCCGTCTCCGGCTCCGCCAAGGAGAAGATCGCCGCTGCCGGCGGCACCGTCACCGAGCTGCTGTAAGGCTCGTTGACCTGTAGTACGGCCTACCGGGGGTGTCCCAGATTCGGGGCATCCCCGGTTGGTCATTCCTAGGGGTACTCCGTCGCCGGTAAGGTGGCGAGGACCGTATAACCAGCCACCCTCACGACCGACCCTTCCGCGCGGCGCCGCGGGGGGCGCAGGAGGCACCGTGCTCACCGCGTTCGCCCGGGCGTTCAGGACGCCCGACCTGCGCAAGAAGCTGCTGTTCACCTTGGGCATCCTGGTGCTGTTCCGGCTCGGCGCCACCGTGCCGATCCCCGGCGTGGACTACGCGAACGTCAACCAGTGCATCAAGGAAGCCGGCGGCAACGGCGGCCTCTTCGGCATGATCAACATGTTCAGCGGCGGCGCGCTGCTCCAGCTGACGATCTTCGCGCTCGGCATCATGCCGTACATCACGGCGAGCATCATCCTCCAGCTGCTCACCGTGGTCATCCCACGCCTGGAGGCCCTCAAGAAGGAGGGCCAGGCCGGCACCACGAAGATCACCCAGTACACCCGGTACCTGACGCTGGCGCTCGCCATCCTCCAGGGCACCGGCCTGGTGGCCACCGCCCAGAGCGGCACGCTCTTCCGCACCTGCCAGGTCGGCAACCAGATCATCCCGGACACCTCGATCTTCCGCACCGCCGTCATGGTGATCACCATGACCGCCGGCACCGTGATGATCATGTGGCTGGGCGAGCTGATCACCGACCGCGGCATCGGCAACGGCATGTCGATCCTGATGTTCACCTCGATCGCGGCCGGCTTCCCCGGCTCGCTGTGGGCGATCAAGCAGTCGGGCAAGATCCTCGGCGGCTGGGGCGAGTTCTTCGGCGTGATCGTCGTCGGCCTGGCCATCGTCTGCCTGGTCGTCTTCGTCGAGCAGGCGCAGCGCAGGGTGCCGGTGCAGTACGCGAAGCGCATGATCGGCCGCCGTTCCTACGGCGGGACCTCGACGTACATCCCGCTCAAGGTCAACCAGGCGGGTGTGATTCCCGTCATCTTCGCGTCGTCGCTGCTCTACATTCCGGCGCTGATCGTGCAGTTCAGCGGTAACACCACGTCCGGATGGGCCCAGTGGATCAGCACGAATCTCACCAAGGGTGACCACCCGGTCTACCTCGCCCTGTACTTCCTGCTCATTGTTTTCTTCGCCTTCTTCTACGTGGCCATTTCCTTCAACCCCGAAGAAGTTGCCGACAACATGAAGAAGTATGGTGGGTTCATCCCGGGCATCCGGGCGGGACGACCCACGGCGGAGTACCTGGGCTACGTGCTCAACCGGATCACCTGGCCGGGTTCGCTGTACCTGGGTCTGATCGCCCTTGTGCCCACGGTGGCGATCGCGCTGTTCAACGGAAGCCAGAACTTCCCGTTCGGCGGCACGAGCATTCTCATCATCGTGGGCGTCGGTCTGGAGACCGTGAAGCAGATCGAGAGCCAGCTTCAGCAGCGTAACTACGAAGGGTTCCTCCGCTGATGAGAATCGTCCTCGTCGGGCCCCCTGGCGCTGGTAAGGGCACGCAGGCCCAGTACCTCGCCAAGAACCTGTCGATCCCGCACATCTCCACCGGGGATCTCTTCCGCAGCAACATCAGCCAGGGCACCGCTCTCGGCAGGAAGGCCCAGGAGTACACCAGCTCCGGGCGGCTGGTACCGGACGAGGTCACCATCGCGATGGCGAAGGACCGGCTGGAGGAGGCGGACGCCGCCGAGGGCTTCCTGCTGGACGGTTTCCCGCGCAACCTCGGCCAGGCCGAGGCGCTCGACGCCTACCTGCGGGAGAAGGACGTCGCGCTGGACGGCGTGCTCGACCTGGAGGTCCCCGAGGACGAGGTCGTCAAGCGGATCGCCGGCCGCCGGCTGTGCCGCAAGGACGGCGGCCACGTGTACCACGTGAGCTACAACCCGCCGAAGACCGAGGGCGTCTGCGACGTGTGCGGCGGCGAGCTGTACCAGCGCGACGACGACACCGAGGACAAGGTGCGGGTGCGGCTGGAGGTCTACCACAGCGAGACGGAGCCGATCATCGACTACTACAAGGCGCAGGACCTGGTGGTCACGATCTCGGCGCTCGGCACGGTGGACGAGGTCACCCGTCGCGCGATGGAGGCGCTCGGCGCCGCCGAGTCGGTCTGACCCCGCCGCCCGCGGCCGCTCGCCGCGCGTGTGCCGGCGGTACGACGACGGCCGCGGTGCCCCTGGGGGCGCCGCGGCCGTACATTTGTGGGAACCGGCCCGGTGCCGCACCACTCACGAGACCAGGGAAGGCGCAACGCCATGGTGGAGATCAAGACCCCCGAGCAGATCGCGAAGATGCGCGAGGCGGGACTGGTCGTCGCCGCGATCCACCGGGCGTGCGGTGAGGCCGCGCAGCCGGGGACGTCCACCAAGGAGCTGGACGAGATCGCCGCGAAGGTGATCGCCGACCACGGCGCCAAGCCGAACTTCCTGGGTTACGGCGGCTTCCCCGGCAACATCTGCACCTCGGTCAACGACGTCGTGGTGCACGGCATCCCGGACCGGGAGACCGTGCTGAAGTCCGGCGACATCATCTCCATCGACGCGGGCGCCATCGTCGACGGCTGGCACGGCGACGCGGCGTTCACCGCGTTCGTCGGCTCCGGGCACGCGCCCGAGGTGGTCGAGCTGAGCCGGGTCACCGAGGAGTCGATGTGGGCGGGGATCGCCGCGTTCCGCAACGGGGACCGGCTGGTCGACATCTCCAAGGCGATCGAGAACTACATCCGCCGCCAGCCGCGTCCTGCGACCGGCAAGTACGGGATCATCGAGGACTACGGCGGGCACGGCATCGGCACCCAGATGCACATGGACCCGCACCTGCTGAACTACGTCTCACGCAAGCGTGGCCGCGGTCCCAAGCTGGTGCCGGGCATGTGCCTGGCGATCGAGCCGATGGTCTCGCTGGGCACCCCCCGCACCCATGTGCTGGAGGACGAGTGGACGGTGCTCACCGACGACGGCACCTGGGCCTGCCACTGGGAGCACTCCGTCGCGCTGACCGAGCGCGGACCGCTGGTGCTCACCGCGCCGGACGGCGGCCGGGCGAAGCTGGCCGAGATGGGCATCGAGGCGGCGCCGGACCCGCTGGGCTGAGCCCGCGGCGACCCGCTGGACCGAGTGCGCGGCGGGCGCGTGAGGACGGGAGCGCGCCGGGCCGGGCGCCCGGTGCCCCCGCGTAACGATCTTGGAACCGGGGCAGGCTGCGGGGGACGACCCCGGATTAGTCTTTCCGGATGGGCTGACGTAGACTGACACGTCGGCTCACGTGTGTCCTCAGGCTTGCCTCTTTCAGGGCGGGTCCGCCGGGTGCCCGGGAGCCACCAAGGTAGCCGATCCCGAAAGCAGGACATGGCCAAGAAGCAAGGCGCCATCGAAATCGAGGGCACCGTGATCGAGTCTCTGCCGAACGCGATGTTCAAGGTGGAGCTGCAGAACGGTCACAAGGTCCTCGCGCACATCAGCGGCAAGATGCGTATGCACTACATCCGCATCCTCCCCGATGACCGGGTCGTGGTGGAGCTGTCTCCGTACGACCTGACGCGCGGACGGATCGTCTACCGCTACAAGTAGCAACGAGTAGATCTCACGACCCGGAGAACCTCATCCCATGAAGGTCAAGCCGAGCGTCAAGAAGATCTGCGACAAGTGCAAGGTGATCCGCCGTCACGGCCGGGTCATGGTCATCTGCGACAACCTGCGCCACAAGCAGCGCCAGGGCTGACGCACGACCCGCACCTCGCAGAACTTCGCGCGACGCAAGCAGCG
The DNA here is from genome assembly GCF_003144095.1 of Streptomyces sp. ICBB 8177. Lineage (GTDB taxonomy): Bacteria > Actinomycetota > Actinomycetes > Streptomycetales > Streptomycetaceae > Streptantibioticus_D. The sequence goes on from NZ_NSKH01000018.1 coordinate 1,768,504, forward strand.
ACACGTACATACGCAGTCACCCGACCCCTCGCTCGGCGCGGGGACGACACCCCCGGTGGAGGCCGGGGACCCGGCTCGTAAGCCTTGGAACGAGTCTTACGGGAACGGTGCTGCGGAAGACCTCCGAACCAGTCACAGGAGCCAGTTTTCATGGCACGCATTTCCGGGGTGGACCTCCCGCGCGACAAGCGCGTCGAGGTCGCTCTGACCTACGTCTTCGGCATCGGTCGCACCCGTGCCCAGGAGACGCTGAAGAACACCGGCGTGAACCCGGACGTCCGCGTTCGCGACCTGGCCGAGGAAGACCTCGTCAAGATCGGCAAGTGGGTCGACGAGAACTACACGACCGAGGGTGACCTCCGCCGTGAGGTTCAGGCCGACATCCGCCGCAAGGTCGAGATCGGCTGCTACCAGGGTCTGCGGCACCGCCGCGGTCTGCCGGTGCACGGTCAGCGCACCCACACCAACGCCCGCACCCGCAAGGGCCCGCGTCGCGCCATCGCCGGCAAGAAGAAGCCGGGCAAGAAGTAGTCCTCAGCGGACGCTCGTCAGCGGTCTTCGCTGTAGGACCGACCACCTCCCCACAGGAGTTAAAGGATGCCCCCCAAGGGTCGTCAGGGCGCTGCCAAGAAGGTGCGCCGCAAGGAGAAGAAGAACGTCGCCCACGGGCACGCTCACATCAAGAGCACGTTCAACAACACCATCGTCTCGATCACCGACCCCACCGGGAACGTGATCTCCTGGGCCTCGGCCGGCCACGTCGGCTTCAAGGGCTCGCGCAAGTCCACTCCGTTCGCCGCGCAGATGGCCGCCGAGTCGGCCGCCCGCCGGGCGCAGGAGCACGGCATGCGCAAGGTCGACGTGTTCGTCAAGGGTCCCGGCTCCGGCCGTGAGACCGCGATCCGCTCGCTCCAGGCCACCGGCCTGGAGGTCGGTTCGATCCAGGACGTCACGCCGACTCCGCACAACGGCTGCCGCCCGCCCAAGCGCCGCCGCGTCTGACCAGCTGAAGTAGGAGAAAACTAGACAATGGCGCGTTACACCGGGGCCGACTGCAAGCGTTGCCGTCGGGAGAAGCAGAAGCTCTTCCTCAAGGGGAGCAAGTGCGAGAGCGCGAAGTGCCCGATCGAGATCCGTCCTTACCCCCCGGGTGAGCACGGACGCGGGCGCACCAAGGACAGCGAGTACCTGATGCAGAAGCGCGAGAAGCAGAAGTGCGCGCGCATCTACGGTGTCCTGGAGAAGCAGTTCCGCGGGTACTACGAGGAGGCGAACAAGAAGTCCGGCAAGACCGGTGAGAACCTTCTTCGCATCCTGGAGTCCCGTCTGGACAACGTGGTCTACCGGGCCGGCTTCGCCAAGTCCCGCGACCACGCCCGTCAGCTGGTCCGTCACGGTCACATCACCGTGAACGGCCGCAAGACGGACATCCCGTCGGCTCGGGTCGCCCCGAACGACATCGTGGAGGTCCGTTCCTCCTCGCGTCAGCTGACCCCGTTCGTGGTCGCTGCCGCCGAGGCGGGCGAGAAGACGGTGCCGGCGTGGCTGGAGTCCAACCCCGCCAAGCTCCGCATCCTCGTCCACTCGCTGCCCGAGCGCCAGGTGATCGACACCCAGGTGCAGGAGCAGCTGATCGTCGAGCTTTACTCCAAGTAAGGCTCCGGTCGCCCCTCGGGGCGGTCGGGGGCGGGCGGTACGGCGCTTTCGGGTCGTACCGCCCGTACCCTTGTCAGTACAGCGGGCGTCAAATAGCGGGCGTCCTCGACTGAAGGATCTGAGAACACATGCTGATCGCTCAGCGTCCGTCGCTGACCGAAGAGGTCGTCGACGAGTACCGCTCCCGGTTCGTGATCGAGCCGCTGGAGCCCGGCTTCGGCTACACGCTCGGCAACTCCCTGCGTCGTACCCTCCTGTCCTCGATCCCCGGCGCGGCGGTCACGTCGATCCGGATCGACGGTGTCCTGCACGAGTTCACCACCGTGCCGGGCGTCAAGGAGGACGTCACCGACCTCATCCTCAACATCAAGCAGCTGGTCGTCTCCTCGGAGCACGACGAGCCGGTCGTGATGTACCTGCGCAAGCAGGGCCCCGGCCTGGTCACCGCCGCGGACATCGCGCCGCCGGCCGGTGTCGAGGTGCACAACCCGGACCTGGTCCTCGCCACCCTCAACGGCAAGGGCAAGCTGGAGATGGAGCTGACCGTCGAGCGCGGTCGCGGCTACGTCTCCGCCGTGCAGAACAAGCAGCAGGGCCAGGAGATCGGCCGCATCCCGGTCGACTCCATCTACAGCCCGGTGCTCAAGGTCACCTACAAGGTCGAGGCGACCCGTGTCGAGCAGCGCACCGACTTCGACAAGCTGATCGTCGACGTCGAGACCAAGCAGGCCATGCGGCCGCGTGACGCCATGGCGTCGGCGGGCAAGACCCTGGTCGAGCTGTTCGGCCTGGCCCGCGAGCTGAACGTCGACGCCGAGGGCATCGACATGGGCCCGTCCCCGACGGACGCCGCGCTCGCCGCGGACCTGGCGCTGCCGATCGAGGAGCTGGAGCTGACCGTCCGCTCCTACAACTGCCTCAAGCGCGAGGGCATCCACTCGGTGGGCGAGCTGGTGGCCCGCTCCGAGGCGGACCTGCTCGACATCCGCAACTTCGGTGCGAAGTCGATCGACGAGGTCAAGGCGAAGCTGGCCGGCATGGGCCTGGCGCTCAAGGACAGCCCGCCCGGATTCGACCCGACCGCCGCGGCGGACGCCTTCGGGGCGGACGACGACGACGCCGGGTTCGTCGAGACCGAGCAGTACTGATCGCTCCGCGGGTTCGGCGGGATTCCTCTCGCCGTTCTTCCGCGGGTCGTGGGGGACTGCGGGGCCGCTTCGGCTGGTCGCGCAGTTCCCCGCGCCCCTTTGGTGGCGGGCGCAGTCCTGCCCCTTGAAGACTGCCCGCAGGCGGCCGCCTGCGGGGTCCTGTCGCCGGTACCTGGTACGGCCGGCGCAGACTGAAGGAGAAACACCATGCCGAAGCCCACCAAGGGCGCCCGTCTGGGCGGCAGCGCCGCGCACGAGAAGCTGCTCCTGGCGAACCTCGCCAAGTCGCTCTTCGAGCACGGCCGCATCACCACCACCGAGGCGAAGGCTCGCCGGCTGCGTCCGTACGCCGAGAAGCTGATCACCAAGGCGAAGAAGGGCGACATCCACAACCGTCGCCTGGTGCTGCGCGACATCACCGACAAGGACGTGGTCTACACGCTCTTCTCGGAGATCGCCCCGCGGTACGAGAACCGTCCGGGTGGCTACACCCGTATCACCAAGATCGGTCCCCGTCGTGGCGACAACGCCCCGATGGCGGTCATCGAGCTGGTGGAGGCGCTGACCGTGGCCCAGCAGGCCACCGGTGAGGCCGAGGCCGCGACCAAGCGCGCCGTGAAGGAGGACGAGGCCAAGAAGGCCGAGGCCACCGAGGCTCCGGCGGCCCCGGCCGCCGAGGAGTCCGAGGACGCCTGAGCCTGACGGCTCGTCCGGGAGCGGGCCCGCACCCCAGGTCACTGGGGGCGGGCCCGTTCCGCGTGTTTGAGAGGATCTACGCGTGAGCGACGCACTGGTACGGGTACGGCTCGACCTGAGCTATGACGGCAAGGACTTCTCCGGGTGGGCCAGGCAGCGCACCCGGCGGACCGTCCAGGGCGAGCTGGAGTCGGCGATCACCACGGTGCTGCGGCTGCCGGAGCCGGTGGAGCTGACGGTGGCCGGACGCACCGACGCCGGGGTGCACGCCCGCGGCCAGGTCGCGCACGTCGACCTGCCCGCCGAGGTGTGGGGCCGGGAGAGCGGCAGGCTGCTGCGCAGGCTCGCCGGACGGCTGCCGTGGGACGTGCGTGTGTGGCGGGTGAGTGAGGCGCCCCCCGGGTTCGACGCCCGCTTCTCGGCGATCTGGCGGCGGTACGCCTACCGGGTCGGCGACCACCCCGGCGGCGTCGATCCGCTGCTGCGCGGGCACGTGCTCTGGCACGACCGGCCGGTGGACGTCGACCTGATGAACGAGGCGGCCCGGCTGCTGCTGGGGGAGCACGACTTCGCCGCGTACTGCAAGAAGCGCGAGGGCGCGACCACCATCCGCACCCTGCTGGAGCTGGGATGGGAGCGGGACGCGGACGGGCTCGCGGTGGCCACCGTGCGGGCCGACGCCTTCTGCCACAACATGGTGCGGGCGCTGGTCGGCGCGATGCTGCTGGTCGGCGACGGGCACCGGCCGGTGGGCTTCCCCGGCGAGGTGCTGGCCGGGAAGGTGCGGCACTCCGCGGTCAACGTGGTGCGGCCGCACGGGCTGACCCTGGAGGAGGTCGGCTACCCGGCGGACGAGGAACTGGCCGCCCGAGCGGTGGCGGCCCGCAACAGGCGTACGCTGCCCGGATGCTGACGGTGCGTCAGCGTCCGGATGGGGCCACGCTGGACCTGGAAGGGGCGCGGGGAACTGTGCGCCCAGCCCCCACCGGCCGGTGGCCGGCGAACGGCCGTGGGGCCCCTAGCCCCTTCCCGACTGCGCCTCGTCGTTCCCCCGTTGGACGATGCGGTTGAAGGCGAAGGAGGCGATGTCGTCGCCCGCCTGCCGCGCCGCGGTGTCCGTCGAGGTGACCGCCGAGCCGTTGGTGAAGCCGGAGATGGTGAAGTAGGCGTACCGGCCGACCGAGTTGGCGCTCGTGTGGCAGGCGGTGGCGTGGCAGAACGCGGGGACGCCCGCGCCGGACAGCGGCACGACGTAGCCGGTGAAGTCCGTCTTCGCCTTGTCGGCCTCGGCCTTGGTGTCGAAGACGGCCACGCCCACGGTGACCGCCACGCCGCCGCGTTCGTACGTCGCACGCAGCATCTTGCGGCAGCCCTCGTCGGACAGCACGGTGCCAAGGCCCGCGGCGGCGTAGTCGGCGCACACCGCCGTGGAGTCGGTGGCGCCCTTCGCGTACGCCCGCCCGGCCATGACGAGTCGGGTGCCGGGGAAGAGCCCGTCAGGGGTGAGCGGCGCGGTGTCCTTCTTCGGGTCCGACAGGACGGCCAGCGGGTCCGGTGCGGGCGGCGGCGTGACGTCGGAGAAGCTGGGGGTCGGCTGGGCGCTGACCGGCGCGGTGTCGGGGGCGGCGACCGGCTGCCTGTGGTGGCCGGTGACGACGACGGCGGTCGCCACGATCCCGGCGACCAGGGCGGCGGCCAGCACCCCGCCGACCGCGAACAGCACCTTGCGGCGCCGTCCTTCCGCCTCGGTGCGCTCCGCCAGCGCCGACCAGTCGGGCTCGCCGCCCGGCCCCTGCGGCTGCCGGGGCAAGCCGCTCTGCGCGAGGTTGACGGCGGGAGGCGACCAGGCGGGTTGCTGGGGTGCGGCGGGGTCGGCGGGCGGGAAGCCGTAGCCGGACGGCTGGGCGGGCGGGTAGCCGTAGCCCTGCGGTGCCTGCGCGGGCGGGTAGCCGTAGCCGGGCCCGGCCTGCTGCCGGGGCGGGTAGCCGTACGCGGGGGAGGGCGCGTCGGGTCGCGCCTGCGGGTCCTGCGCCTGCGGCGTGCCGCCGGTCGCGGCGGGCGGGGCGACGGCACGGAACGGCAGCGTGGGCTGGCGGGGGTTGGGCCGCCTGGGCTGCCCGCCGGCGTCGGGTGAACCCTGCGGCGGCTGGGCCTGCTCCGGCGATCCGGGCGTGCCCTGGGGCGAGTTCGGCTGCTGCGGCCCATCCGTCATGGCGCGAATCCTATTAGAGGCCCAACGCCGCCTCCATGGCCCGTACGACCACCCCGCAGCGCTCTCCCGGCCGTTCGCGTGCCGTTCCCCGTACCGCTGAAAACCTGTTGGGCGGCGAAGGGCGCGGGGTGAGAATCCAGCCATGGGACACCTCGAAGCGGCACACCTGGAGTACCTCCTGCCGGACGGCCGGGTGCTGCTCGGTGACGTCTCGTTCCGGGTCGGCGAAGGCGATCACGTCGCGCTGGTGGGCGCGAACGGGGCCGGCAAGACCACGCTGCTGCGGCTGCTCTCGGGGGAACTGACGCCGGACGGCGGCTCGGTGACGGTCAGCGGCGGGCTCGGCGTGATGCCGCAGTTCGTCGGCTCGGTGCGCGACGACCGCACCGTGCGCGACCTGCTGGTCTCCGTCGCCCGCCGCCGCCTTCGCGAGGCCGCGCGGGCGGTGGACGCCGCCGAGCTGGAGATCATGGCGCAGGACGACGAACCCGCCCAGCTCGCCTACGCCCAGGCCCTCGCCGACTGGGCGGAAGCCGGTGGCTACGAGGCCGAGACGCTGTGGGACATGTGCACGACGGCGGCGCTGGGCGTGCCCTACGAACGGGCCCAGTGGCGGGAGGTGCGCACCCTGTCCGGCGGCGAGCAGAAGCGGCTGGTGCTGGAGGCGCTGCTGCGCGGCACCGACCAGGTCCTGCTGCTCGACGAGCCCGACAACTACCTGGACGTGCCCGGCAAGCGCTGGCTCGAGGAGCAGCTGCGGGCGACCCGCAAGACGGTGCTGTTCGTCAGCCACGACCGGGAACTGCTGGCCCGCGTCGCCGACCGCGTCGTGAGCGTCGAGCCGGGCCCGGCGGGCAGCGACGTGTGGACGCACGGCGGCGGTTTCGCCACGTACCACCAGGCCCGCAGGGAACGCTTCGCCCGCTTCGAGGAGTTGCGCAGGCGCTGGGACGAGCAGCACGCCAAGCTGAAGGCGCTGGTGCTGATGTACCGCCAGAAAGCCGCGTTCAACTCGGACATGGCCTCCCGGCTCCAGGCGGCCGTCACCCGGCTGGCGAAGTTCGAGGAGGCCGGACCGCCGCAGGAGCCGCCGCGCGAACAGGACATCAGGATGCGGCTGCGCGGCGGCCGCACCGGACTGCGCGCCGTCACCTGTGAGGGCCTGGAGCTGACCGGCCTGATGAAGCCGTTCGACCTGGAGGTCTTCTACGGCGAGCGGGTCGCCGTCCTCGGCTCCAACGGCTCCGGCAAGTCGCACTTCCTGCGCCTGCTGGCGGGCGGCGAGGTCGCGCACACCGGCAGCTGGCGGCTCGGCGCCCGCGTCGTGGCCGGCCACTTCGCGCAGACCGACGCCACGCCGGACTTCGAGGGCCGCACCCTCGTCGACATCCTGTGGAGCGAGCACGCCCGCGACCGGGGCCGGGCGATGAGCGCGCTGCGCCGCTACGAGCTGGAACGCCAGGGCGACCAGCGCTACGGCACCCTCTCCGGCGGCCAGCAGGCCCGCTTCCGCATCCTGCTGCTGGAACTGGCGGGTTCCACCGCGCTCCTGCTGGACGAGCCCACCGACAACCTCGACCTGGAGAGCGCCGACGCCCTCCAGGCCGGTCTCGAGGCGTACGAGGGCACGGTGCTCGCGGTCACCCACGACCGCTGGTTCGCCCGCTCCTTCGACCGCTTCCTGGTCTTCGGCGCCGACGGCGTGGTGCGCGAGGCGCCGGGGCCGGTGTGGGACGAGGGGCGGGTGGAGCGCCGCAGGTAGCCCGGCTGCGTGCGGGCACTCGGCCGACCGCGTGGAGCCCGACCGGCGTGCGGGCCCGGGCGGCCACGCTTAGCATCCGAAGTGTGACGTGGGGTAAATCGGAAGAACTGGGTATAACGGGCTGGCTGGTGAGACGCGCCTCCTGGCAGGCGCGCGCCACCGCCGTCGTCCTGCTGCTCGCCTCGGTCTTCGAGGTCTACCGCCGCAGCGGGACCGACGGCTCCGACAACGCCTTCGTGGTCAAGGCCGCCGGCAGCTTCCTGCACGGAGGCTCGCCCTACTCCGACCGTCGCTTCCTCTACCTGCCCAGCAGCGTGCTGGCCGCCGTGCCGGAGGCGCTGCTGCCGCACTGGGTGCTGCGTCCCCTGGTGCCCACCCTCACCGCGGGCCTGGTGGTTGCGGGGTGGTTCCTCGCCCTGCGGATCTTCGACGTGCCCTGGCGCAGCCGCCTGGCCACGCTGGTCGCGGGCGGCCTCGCCTTCTTCGCCCCGTTCCGCAGCCTGGTCGCGCTCGGCAACTGGACCGCCGCGAGCGCCGCCGCGCTGCCGCTGGCGCTGCTGCTGATGTCCCGCTCGCGCTGGTCGGCCGCCGGGGTGGTGATCGGGTTCGCGGTCGCGGTCAAGCCGATGCTGGTGCCGCTGGCGCTGCTGTTCCTGTTCGCCCGGCGCCCGCGCGCCCTCGCGCTCGCCGTGGGCGTGCCGGTCGCGCTCTCGCTGCCCGCGGCGCTGGTCATGCCCAATCCGACCTTCTTCTTCACCCGCACCCTGCCGTTCCTGCTGCACGGGCAGGACGCGTTCGCCCGGCCCTTCGACGCCTCGCTGGTGGCCGTGCTGCCGCGGATCGGCGTGCCGGTGGACGTCGCCGCGGCTCTCGCGGCAGGCGCCGCCGCGCTCGGCGTGTGGTGCGCCTGGCGGCGCTGGAACGGCTCGGTCGGCGGCGCGGGCCTGGCCCGGGTCGGCCGGGAGCGGCCCGGGGTGCCGGGCTGGTGGTCGGGGGCCGGGCGGGCGTGCGTGGCGGAGCGGCTGCGGCTGGTGGAGACCGCCGCGATGCTGATGCTCGCCACCTTCCTGGTCTCCCGGCCCGCCTTCGACCACTACAGCCTCGTGGTGCTGCCGGTGCTGCTGGCGTCGGCCGTGGTGCCGGGCTCGGTGCCGCGGCAGGCGTGGTTCTGGATCGCGCTGGTGCCGCAGGTGCCGGTGATCGACTGGCCGTTCCTGCTGCCCGACACCCGGCGCGCGTTCAAGGACGCGGCGATGCTGGGCGGTCTTGCGGCGCTGCTGGCCTGGCGGTGCGGCCGGGCCCGGCGGGTGCTGGTGCCCGAGCAGGGCGGCGCGTCGGGACCACCGCGTCCGGCGGGCTCGCGGGCGGCGCTGTAGGCCGGTTCCGGACGCGTTTTGACCCGTACGGTGGCAGGCGGGTATTCTGCCAGTTCGTTATGCGTATTGGCTTGCTCGTTCTCACGTGAGAGGCCGTTACGCCGGTCCACCGGGCCGATGACCAGCGACGGACAAGGGTTGCGTCACCCGTGTGCCGTCATGGCTGTCGTGATCGTCCGGGTGGCCTTGTAAGGACCCGTCGCCCTCGGTCCTCGCGGACCTGGGGAGACCCCACTCACTGAAGAAGCGAAGGCTACGACCGTGCGTACGTACAGCCCCAAGCCCGGCGATGTCCAGCGCCAGTGGCACGTCATCGACGCGCAGGACGTGGTCCTGGGCCGTCTGGCGTCCCAGGCCGCGTCCCTCCTGAGGGGCAAGCACAAGCCGGTGTACGCGCCTCACGTTGACACCGGTGACTTCGTCATCATCATCAACGCCGACAAGGTGCACCTGTCCGGCAACAAGCGGACCCAGAAGATGGCCTACCGCCACTCCGGCTACCCGGGTGGTCTGCGGTCCGTCCGCTACGACGAGCTGCTGGAGAAGTCCCCGGAGAAGGCCGTCGAGAAGGCCGTCAAGGGCATGCTCCCCAAGAACACCCTGGGCCGCCAGATGCTCTCGAAGCTGAAGGTCTACGCGGGCGCCGAGCACCCGCACGCCGCTCAGCAGCCCGTTCCGTTCGAGATCACGCAGGTTTCGCAGGGCTAGTCCCGGCCACCGGCTACCAGCAGAAAGCATCTGAGGAGAATCGTGGCTGAGACCACCCCTGAGGCCCCCATCGCCGAGGACGGCGAGATCACCGAGTACACCAGCGAGTCCGCCGAGGCCCCGCAGGAGTACACCTCCGAGTCGCTCGCCGGCCGTTTCGGCGACCCGCAGCCGGCCGCCGGCACCGGTCGCCGCAAGCGCTCGGTCGCCCGTGTCCGCATCGTCCCGGGCACCGGCAAGTGGAAGATCAACGGTCGCACCCTTGAGGAGTACTTCCCCAACAAGGTGCACCAGCAGGAAGTCAACGAGCCGTTCAAGATCCTTGAGCTCGACGGCCGTTACGACGTCATCGCCCGCATCTCCGGCGGCGGCATCTCCGGCCAGGCCGGTGCGCTGCGCCTGGGCGTCGCCCGTTCGCTGAACGAGGCCGACGTCGACAACAACCGCCCGGTGCTGAAGAAGGCCGGCTTCCTGACCCGCGACGCTCGCGAGATCGAGCGGAAGAAGGCCGGTCTGAAGAAGGCCCGTAAGGCCCCGCAGTACAGCAAGCGCTAAATCGCTTGTCGCAACGCCCCGGAGGCACGTCGTGCGCCTCCGGGGCGTTCGCATACCGTGTACGGTCCGCGCGGATCGCGCGGGACCGGACCGTACGGTGGTCGTACGGGGCCACCCATTCGTCATCTCGGAGGAACCACAGTGGGACGACTCTTCGGTACGGACGGGGTACGCGGCGTCGCGAACGCGGACCTCACCGCCGAGCTGGCACTCGGCCTGTCGGTCGCCGCGGCGCACGTGCTGGGCGAGGCCGGCACGTTCGAGGGCCATCGCCCGGTCGCCGTCGTCGGCCGTGACCCACGCGCCTCCGGGGAGTTCCTGGAGGCCGCCGTGGTGGCGGGCCTGGCCAGTGCCGGAGTCGACGTCCTGCGGGTCGGCGTGCTGCCGACCCCCGCGGTCGCCTACCTGACCGGCGCGCTCGGCGCCGACCTGGGCGTCATGCTCTCCGCCAGCCACAACCCGATGCCCGACAACGGCATCAAGTTCTTCGCCCGCGGCGGTCACAAGCTCGCCGACGAGCTGGAGGACCGTATCGAGGAGACCTACCGCGGCCACGCCTCCGGTGAGCCGTGGGACCGCCCGACCGGCGCCGGGGTGGGCCGGGTCCGCGACTACACCCAGGGCTTCGACAACTACGTCGCCCACCTCGTCGGCGTCCTGCCCAACCGGCTCGACGGCCTGAAGGTCGTCATCGACGCCGCGCACGGCGCCGCCTCCCGCGTCTCGCCCGAGGCCTTCGCCCGCGCGGGCGCCGAGGTCGTCACCATCGGCACCAAGCCGGACGGCCTCAACATCAACGACGAGTGCGGCTCCACGCACCTGGACAAGCTGCGCGCCGCCGTCGTCGAGCACGGAGCCCACCTCGGCGTCGCCCACGACGGCGACGCCGACCGCTGCCTGGCGGTGGACGCCTCCGGCGCCGAGGTGGACGGCGACCAGATCCTCGCCGTGCTCGCGCTCGCCATGCGCGAGGCGGGCGGCCTGCGGGAGAACACCGTGGTCGCCACCGTCATGTCCAACCTGGGCTTCAAGCTCGCCATGGAGCGCGAGGGCATCACCCTCGTGCAGACCGCGGTCGGCGACCGCTACGTGCTGGAGTCGATGAAGGACAACGGCTACGCCCTCGGCGGCGAGCAGTCCGGCCACGTCATCGTGCTGGACCACGCCACCACCGGCGACGGCACCCTCACCGGCCTGCTGCTCGCCGCCCGGGTCGCCGCCACCGGCCGCTCCCTGGCCGAGCTGGCCGCCGTGATGGAGCGGCTGCCGCAGGTGCTGGTCAACGTGCCGGACGTGGACAAGTCCCGGGTCGGCTCCGAGGCCGAACTGCGCCGCGCGGTCGAGGAGGCCGAACGCGAGCTGGGCGCCACCGGCCGCGTGCTGCTGCGCCCCTCGGGCACCGAGCCGCTGGTGCGCGTCATGGTCGAGGCCGCCGACATCGACCACGCCCGGTCGGTCGCCGGACGGCTCGCGGACGTCGTCAAGCGCACCCTGGGCTGACCCGCCGGGCCGGGGGCCGCGCCGGGACCGCCGGCGCGGCGCTCACCGCCCGTCCGGGGACAGCGCCTCTCACAGCTTGCGCAGCGAGAGCCGCTGGACCTTGTGGTCCGGGCCCTTGCGCAGCACCAGCGTGGCGCGGCCGCGGGTCGGGGCCACGTTCTGCTCCAGGTTCGGGCGGTTGATCGTCCGCCACAGCATCCGCGCGTAGTCCAGCGCCTCGTCCTCGGAGACCTGGGTGTACTTGCGGAAGTACGACGAGGGGTCCTGGAACGCGGTCTCCCGCAGCATCCGGAAGCGGCTGAGGTACCAGCGTTCGATGTCCTCGCCGCGCGCGTCCACGTAGACGCTGAAGTCGAAGTAGTCGGCGAGGCCGACCCGGGTGCGGCCGTCCTTGCCGGGCAGCGCGGGCTGGAGCACGTTGAGGCCCTCGACGATGAGGATGTCGGGGCGCCGCACCACCAGCCGCTCGTCGGGCACGATGTCGTAGATCAGGTGCGAGTAGACCGGCGCGGTGACCTCGTCCTTGCCTGCCTTGACGTCGGCGACGAAGCGGGTGAGGGCCCGGCGGTCGTAGGACTCGGGGAAGCCCTTGCGGGACATCAGGCCGCGCCGCGCCAGCTCCGCGTTGGGCAGCAGGAAGCCGTCGGTGGTGACCAGCTCCACCCGGGGGTGCTCGGGCCAGCGGGCCAGCAGCGCCTGCAGGACGCGGGCGGTGGTGGACTTGCCCACCGCGACGCTGCCCGCCACACCGATCACGAACGGGGTGCCGGACTGGGCGCCGTGCCCGTTGCCCGCGTCGAGGAAGGTGTTGAGCGCCCCGCGCAGGCCCATGGTGGCGCCGACGTAGAGGTTGAGCAGCCGGGACAGCGGCAGGTAGACGTCGCGCACCTCGTCGAGGTCCATCAGGTCGCCCAGGCCGCGCAGCCCCTCGACCTCCTCGGCGCTCAGCGGCAACGGCGTCCGCTCGCGCAGCGCGCTCCACTCTGCCCGGGTCAGATCCACGTAGGGGGTTGCCTCGCGGCGGCGCTCACTCGTCAGGGACACGCCGTCCATTGTGCTGCGGTGTTACGCGGCGTTCACGTTCGGGGCGGTGCGTCGTTCGTCACGGCATCCACGATCGAGGCGCGCACAAGCGGTACGCGCGAGGCCAGTTCGTGGGCGCCGAACGGGGGCGCCAGGTCGCGCCCGGCCAGCCCGTGCAGGTAGGCGCCGGCCGACGCGGCGTCCCGCGCGGACAGCCCGGCGGCCAGCAGTGAGCCGGTCAGCCCGGACAGCACGTCGCCGCTGCCCGCGGTCGACAGCCAGGCGGAACCGGTCGGGTTGACCCGCACCGCGCCCGTGCCCGGCTCGGCGACCAGCGTGGTCGAGCCCTTCAGCAGGGCGGTCGCGCGGAACTCCTCGGCCAGCCGCCGTACGTGCGCCAGCCGGGCCTCCTCGACCTGAGCGCGGTCGGTGTCCAGCAGCGCGGCGGCCTCGCCCGCGTGCGGGGTCAGCACGGTCCCGGCGCGGCGGGCGCGCACCGCGTCGCGGTCGGCGAGCCGCAACGCGTCGGCGTCGATGAGCACCGGCACGTCGGCGCCGACGACCTCGGCGACCGCCTGCCGGGCCCGGGCGTCGTCGCCGAGGCCGGGCCCGATCACCCAGGCCTGCACCCGTCCGGCCTTCGCGGGCGACCCGGCGCTCACCAGCGTCTCGGGGAAGCGGGCGATCACCGCGTCGGCGCCCGGCCCGACGTAGCGCACGGCACCGGCGCCGCCGCGCAGCGCGCCGCCGACCGCGAGCACGGCCGCGCCCGGGTAGCGCTCGGACCCGGCGACGACGCCGACGACGCCGCGCCGGTACTTGTCGCTCTCCCCGGAGGGCGAGGGCAGCAGCGCGGCGACGTCCGCGTGCTGGAGCGCTTCGAGGGCGGCGTGCTCCGGCAGATGCGGGCCCAGGCCGATGTCGACGAAACGCAGCGCGCCGACGTGTTCGGCGCCGGGGTCGATCAGCAGGCCCGGCTTGTAGGCGCCGAAGGTGACGGTGACGTCGGCGCGCACCGCCTCGCCCGCGACGGCGCCGGTGTCCGGGTCGATCCCGCTCGGCAGGTCCACGGCGACCACGGCCGCGCGGGCCCGGTGGGCCAGCTCCGCGAGCCTGGCGGCTTCCGGCCGCAGCCCGCCCTTGCCCCCGATGCCCACGATCCCGTCCAGCACGAGGTCGGCGCGGTCGATGACGGCGCCGGCGTCCTCGGGTGCGAGGGTGCGGCCGCCCGCGGAGCGCAGGGCGGCGAGAGCGCCGGGGTGCGTGCGCTCGGGCGCGAGCTCGACGGCGACGGCCCCGGCGCCGCGCCGGGCCAGCGCGGCGGCGGCGTACAGCGCGTCGCCGCCGTTGTCCCCGCTCCCGGCGAGCACGACGACGCGTCGCCCGTAGACACCGCCGAGCATGTCGGCGCAAGCGGTCGCGAGCCCGAACGCGGCCCGCCGCATCAGGGCCCCGCCGGGCAGCGTGCCCATGAGTGCCCGCTCAGCGGCGCGCACGGTCTCGACGTCGTGGGCGTGGCGCATGGGTCGAGGGTAGTGCGCCGTCGCCGTGCGCGCTGCCCGACGGACGGCGAAGGGCCGACTGCCGGACGGCAAACGGCCCTTCGGAGAGGACGATCAACTCAGCTGGGTGAGCGGAGTCGCGCTGTAGTCGAGCGCCTGGACGGCGCTGGGGCTCAGGGCGGCGCCGTACAGCTCCACGTTGCTGATTTCGGCGTTGGCGTATTCGCCGTACGACCCCTGGTAGAGGCGGCGCCCGATCTGAACGGGGCCCGCCGCGTCCCACGGGGTGCCGTCGAAGGTCCTGGACGCGCTCAGTGCTCCGTTGACGTAGAGGTCGAGGGTGTTGGAACTGCCGTCGTACACGCCGACGAGGTGGGTCCACACCCCGGCTTGCGCCTTCGCACCGTAGGCGGCGGTGAAGGCGGTGCTGGTGGTGTCGTCGTCGTGGCGGTCGAACGCCCAGACCCCCGCGCCGGAGGAGTAGTACAGCTGGAACGCGTTGGCCGCGCCGGCGGTGTCGGACTGGGAGACGAACGTCGAGTTGGCGGACAGGTCGTTGAGCTTGACCCACGCCGAGACCGTGAAGCTGTCCGGGTCCTGGGTGGTCGGGTCGACCGGGTCGTCGTGGGTGCCGGTGGGGACCGCCGCGGTGGCGGAAGCGGCGTATCCGGTGGTGCCGTTGAGGCTCAGGACCGAACCCATGGTGGTGTCGGTGGCCCAGGTGGCGTTGCCCTGGAGACCGGCGTCGTCGGACCCGCCGGAGTCCTTGACGGTGGTGCCGCTGCCCTCGTCGAGCTTCCACCACGCGGCGGGCTGGTTGGCGTACCCGAGAGTGACGGGTGCCGCGAAGGTGGCCGTCGCGGCCGGGGCCGCCCCCGGGTATTCGATGAGCTGGCCGCTCGGTGTCGAGACGTAGAGGTCCGGGTTGCCGTCCGGGTTCCCGCTCGCGGTGCCGCTGTTGACGTCCCCCGGGGAGGCGATGGCCGGGTAGGCGGCGCTCGGCAGCGTGACCGGCAGAGCGGTGGGCGTACCGCTGTCCCAGCCGGTCGTGGCGGTGCTGGTCCAGCTCTGTGCCGGGGTGGCGTTGCAGGTCCAGATGCGCAGCTGGGTGCCGTTGGCGGTGGCCGAGTTCGGGTCGTCGAGGCAGTCCCCGGACTGCGGGTTGACCAGGGACCCGTCGGCCCCGGGCTTCCACTGCTGGGAGCCGGTGCCGTTGCACTGGTAGAGCTGCACGAGGGTGCCGCTGGTGCCGCCCGAGGTGACGTCGAGGCACTTGCCCAGGACGCGCAGCGAACCGTCGCTGTAGAGGGTCCACTGCTGGGCCTGGGTGCCGTTGCACTGGTACAGCTGCACGGGGTTGTGGTCGGCGGTCGCGGAGTGGGTGTCGTCCACGCACAGCGGCGTGCCGCCGGTTCCGGTCAGCGCCGAGGTGAGCGTGGTGGTCACCGGTGCGGTCAGCACGGCGGGAAGGCCGTGGGCGTCCGGGGTGAGCGGGAAGGTGTCGATCGTCCCCGTGGTGTTGTCCCGCGCCCACAGGGTGGGCTTTCCGCCGACCTGGCCGGGGGCGATCAGGGTGAAACGCGACCAGTCACCAGTGCCGAGAAGGACCGGCGTGGTGGTCGAAGTCCCACCGGGCGCGGTGGGACCGAAGAAGCTGTTGTTGTGCGCTCCGCGGTAGAGCCACAGGTGGCCGTCCTCGACGGTGATCAGGTCGGGCAGGCCGTCTCCGTTCACGTCACCGGGCGCGAGGATCTGGGTGATGTGGGACCAGTCGGAGTTGTAGGCCGCTCCGCTGGTGTCACAGTTGTCGGGATTGTCATCAGTGGCCGTGCACTGGGGTCGGGCGACCGGGGCCAGGAGCCCGGCACTGTTGGTGAAGTGGCCCGGTGTCCCACCGGTGGTGGCGTCGTTCTTGTAGACGTAGAGCTTGTGGCTGTTCCTGTTGTAGGCGAACAGGTCGTCCCAGCCCATCTGGTTCGTACTGCCACGATGGGCGATCAGATAGTTGTTCCAGCCCGTGCCGTCCGGGCTCTGCGCGGCCGTGGACGCCGGTGTGGGCGACGTGACGGACGGGTCGCTGTTGCCCGGTACGAGTTCGAGGTCGCCGGTCCTGGTGGTGGCCAGCAGGTCGGGTACCCCGTCGCCGGTCAGGTCACCGGGGGTGACCTTGGTGTTGGGGTTCCACGGCGCGTAGAAGGTGTAACTCGCAGGCAAGGGCGTGGAGTTGCCCGCCTTGTCCACCGCCGAGACGTAGAGGGTGTGGGTTCCCCACATGGTCGGTGTGAACGGGATGGTGGCCGTGGCGGTGCCGTCGGAGCCGACGGTGGCGGGCACCGACGTGGCGCCGTCCACCGGGATGGGCTGGTCGAGGGAGTACTCGAAGCGGTCGACACCGCTGGCCTGGCAGGTGCCCCGGGTGCATCCTGTCGGGACGGGGTCACTGCTGCTGACGGTGACGGTGCCCTGCTGGCCCGCGTACCCGGTGGGCGTCTGCCCGCTCCCGGCGGCCGGGAAGACGGAACTGGGCGTGATGGCGGGCTGGGTGGGAGCGCTCAGGTCGGTGATGAAGTGGCACACCGGGCTCCAGGACGAGTACAAGGTGCCGTCGTAGGCCTTGGCCTGCCAGCCGTACTCGTGGCCGTCCTTGAGAGTGGCGCCCACCTCCTCGCGCACCGTGCTGCCGGACGTGACGTACGCGCTCGACGGGGCGGAGACGCTGGTCGGGTTACCGCTGGAGTCGGCGGCCTGGTCGTCCCAGAGGGAGAAGTCGCCCTTGACGTTCTCGCCCTGCATCGGTGACACCAGCTTGGCGTTGAGGGTGACGCCGCTGCTGCTCCCGTCCTGGGCCGTCATGCCGATCCAGCCCGGCGTCGTCGTGCCGCACCCGGAGGGATTCTGTGCGTCGGGCGTCGTACCGGTGTCGCTCGGCTGGTCGGGTGCGATGTCGTAAACCGTGGTGATCGTCGGGTTGATCGCGAACCGCATGAAGCCCTTGTTGCCCGACGTCTTGCTCTCGTCGCCGTAGAGGCCGAACGTCCAGGTGCCGGCCTGTCCGGCGAGATCGCTCATGACGGACGTGACGGTGAACGACACCGGCTGTGTGCCGCAACTCGAATAGAGGCTGGCGCTCTTGACGTCCACCGTCATGCTCGGATAGCTGGACACGACGTCGGGCCGGTGGTCCCAGTCGGTGGAGGAGTTGATGGTGCCGGTCGTCTTCAGGGTCAACGGCCAGGAGTTGCCGCAGCCGTTGTCCGCGCCGTAGGCCTCGGAGAGGTTCAGGGTGGCCTTCGAGATGTGCATCGCACTGGTGAGATTGCTGATGTTCATCTCGTAGTACGACTCTTCGAGCCCGAAGCAGTTGCTCGCGTACTGCTGGTACCCGGCGCCCTCGCCGTAGTCCTGTGGCTTGTCGTACTGCGGCGAGTCCGGACAGCCCTCCTGGGCCGTGGTGTAGTGGCCGGTCTTGCTCGTCGTCGGGCTGACGTAGGGGTCGATGTAGACGGGCCAGGTGGTGCCGGAGCCGGACAGCATCGCGGCGTCGGGCGTCAAGGTGAGCCGGCCGGAGCCGGTGGTCACCGACACGTCGGCCACGTGGGCGCCGTCGCCGGGCCCGCTGACGGACGACGTCGCGGGCGTGGCGTCCCCGCCGGACGGTTCGGACGGGTCGTCGGCGGCCTTCGCCACGGAGGCTCTGGCGGCGGACTTCGCACGGGACGCAGACGGGGCGGCAGTGGTGGTCGAGGAGTCCCACATCTCGGCGGGAGGCGCGGTGAAGGAGGCCGTGCCGTCCGCGTCGTCGGCGGTGAGGACGCCCTCGGAGTCGGTGGAGAGCGTCAGACCACTGGTCGAGGTGGCCACCGCCAGGGTCTTCAACTCCGGGTCGGCCGCGGCCTGGGCGTCGTGGACGATCAGCGTGTCGCTGAAGGCGCCCTGGTCGCTCACGGTCGCCTGGAGGTCGACCCCGGGCAGCACCGAGGGGTACAGCGCGGTGTTGCCGCTGACCGTGGGAGTGGGCAGTGCGAAGGGCATGGTCAGGGCGAGGCTGTGCCCGGCCGGATCGGTGAGCGTGGCCAGCGGGCCCTGCCCCCCGCCGGAGAGCGTCACGCCCGAAGGGGTGGCGGCCGGGCTGTAGGTGCCGTCGCTGTTCTCCCGCAACGTGGCGTCAACGGCCGTCCACGCGCCGTTCTCCATGACCCGGACCGGCTGGTAGGACGCCGTCGACGTCAGCGTGCCGTCGGGGTTCGCCACCGTCGTCGACGTCTCGGTGGTCAAAGCGTCGATGGGCACGCTCTTGCCGCTCTCCGCGGCCTGGATCAGCGCCGCCTGCGTCGGGTTGCCCGGAGTGTCCGGTGGCGCGTCGGAGAACGTCGCGGTGTTCGCCGGGTCCGGGGCGTCGGCCGTGGCCGGTGCCGCTCCGATGCCCAGAAGCACCAGTCCGGTCGCGCAGGCGAGTGCCCCGCAGCGCTGTGCGAGACGTCGTTGATGGTGACGCGGGCGAGATCTGCCGCCCATGGAGCCCCCCTCAAGCTTAAGGATTTCGTAAAGGTGCGCCTGAAGAAACGATTCGTCCGCTGCGGGTAGTGACGCTTTCCTGTCCCTTTTGCCGCAGCGACGTCAGATCGCCCCTTCACTCCCCCCGCCATGATCACGCTGTGTGCTCATGTGGCGCCGGGTGGCGGTCGTGAAGGCTATTGGCAGGAACTGTGTTCGATCAATACGGTTCCTGCGCACATCTGCACGAGTAGCGCGTGCGTGGTCACGGCGGCAGTCACGACGAGTCCGCTGCTGAGGGGGGAAGGGTGACATGACGTCAAGGCTGCGCTGGTTCGCGAGCACCCGCAGACGGATATGGGGGCGTGGGCTGACGGTGGCGACCGCCGCCGTGGGATCCATGGCGCTGATCGTGCCCATGGCCGGCGCGGCCGACGTGGCCCACTACGACTACAAGGGCAAGGTGTGGACCGCGCACCCGGACCCGTCCACACCGGGAGTCGGCGGACACCCGCTCACCGCGCACGGCCACGCACCCGCCCTGCCCAAGGGCGCCAAGCCGGTGAACCCCTACCGCGCCGCCGCCCCCCGGTGGCCCGCCGCCGGCACCGCGACCGTCAGCCTGAACTCGCCGACCACGGCATCCGCCACGCCGAAGGCGACCCCCGACAGCGCGTCCGCCGACGCGACGCCCGGGCCGTCCGGCAGCACCTCGGCGAAGACGAAGCGGACGGACGGCGCCACCACCACGGCGCAAGCCACGCCGCGTGCCAAGTCCTCCTCCTCCGCGACCCCTTCGCCTGCCCTCTCGGCCGACGCGTCGCGTGACGCCTCTTCCGCGCCCGCCTCCCCGGTACGCGCCGGATCACTCCCCGTCTGGGTCTCCGCCGTCCCCCGTGCCTCCACCTCCCGCAACGCCACCGCGGCGAAGGCGGACACCGCCGCCGCGATGGGCCCCGCATCCGTGCGCGTCCAACTGGCCGGACACACCCAGGCGCAGGCCGCCGGGGTCGACGGCATCCTCGCGGGCTTCTCCCGCGCCGACGGATCGGGCTCGGCCGGTTCGGCACAGGTCACCCTCGACTACAGCGCCATCGCGCGTGCCTACGGCGGCGGTTGGGCGTCCCGGCTCCACCTCGTCACCATGCCGGCCTGTGCGCTGACCACCCCGGACGTCCCCAAGTGCCGGGTGCGCACGCCGCTGGCCGCCAGCAACGACTTCGCCACGGGCAAGCTGACCGCGACCGTCCCGTTGGCCCCCGCGACCCGGTCCGCGACGGCGAACGCGCGCGCCACGTCCCCGGCCGCGAAGTCCGCGGCCGTGACCGCGGTCGCCGCGGTCTCCGGCACCTCGGGCTCGCAGGGCAGCTACACGGCGACCAGCCTCAACCCGTCCGGCACCTGGAGCGCCTCGGGCACCGGCGCGTTCACCTACTCCTACCCCGTCACCGTCCCCGCCTCGCTCGGCGGCTCGGCGCCGTCCGTGGCACTGTCGTACGACTCCCAGTCCGTCGACGGCGAGACCTCGGCGCGCAACTCGCAGTCCTCGTGGATCGGTGACGGCTGGTCGTACTCGCCCGGCTTCATCGAGCGCTCCTACAAGTCCTGCGGTCAGGACGGCATATCCGACTCCGGCGACCAGTGCTGGGGCGGCGCCAACCTCACCCTCGCCCTGGACGGCCACTCCGGCACGCTCGTGCGCGACGACAGCGCCAACCCCTCCGACCTGAGCAAGCCGCAGGTCTGGCACATCCAGGGCGACGACGGCACCAAGGTCGAGGAACTGAGTGGCGCGGACAACGGGCTGTGGAACGGCGAGTACTTCAAGGTCACCACCACCGACGGCGTCGCCTACTACTTCGGCATCGACCACGCCCCGGGCCAGACATCCGACTCCTCGACCGACAGCGCCTGGGGCGAGCCGGTCTACAGCCCCGACTCCGGCGACCCGTGCTACGACCCGGCCAAGGGCAAGGACTCGGAATGCCTGATGGGCTACCGGTTCAACCTCGACTTCGTGGTCGACACCCACAGCAACACCCAGCGCTACGACTACGCGGCGGAGACCAACTACTACGACATGGGCGGCGGCCAGGTCGCCTCCTCGGGTGGTTCTGGCACGCTGACGAAGTACGTCCGCGGCGGCTACCTCAAGCAGATCTCCTACGGCTACCAGCTCGCCGACGCCGCGGCCGGCCACACCCCGGCGGCCCGGGTCGTCTTCAACACCGCGCAGCGCTGCCAGACCTCGTCGTCGTTCACCGACTGCTCGTACGGCAACCTCAGCGACTCGACCGCCACCAACTGGCCGGACGTCCCCTACGACCTGAACTGCGACTCCACCGACAAGACCTCCGGGTCCGGCACCGGAACCTGCCTGGTGGGCGCGCCGACCTTCTGGTCCACCTACCGGCTGGACTCCATCACCACCCAGGTGAACGTCGGCGGAACGCTGACGAACGTCGACAGCTACCAGCTCAAGCAGGTCTACTCCGACGCGGGCGGTGTCACCGACCCGGTCACCGGCAAGAGCGTCGACCCCAAGGACGCCGGTGAGCTGCAGTCGGTGATGTGGCTGAACTCCATCCAGCACACCGGCGAGGACCGCACGGCGGGTGCCACGAGCGCCATCACCCTGCCCCCCGTGACCTTCACCGGCATCGAGAGCGACAACCGCGTCGACGGTCTCACCCCCGCCGCGCCCCCGCTCTACCGGCCCCGCATCTCCGCCATCACCACCGAGACCGGTGAGTCGATCGGCGTCACCTACGCTCCACCGGACTGCTCCCGCGTCAACAACACGATGCCGAGCAGCCCGGACAGCGACACGATGTCGTGCTTCAACGCGTACTGGACCACACCGGGCGGGGCGGACCCCATCTCGGACTGGTTCAACAAGACCCGCGTCCAGCAGGTGACGGTCACCGACGACTCCGGAGCCGGGTCGCCCACGCAGGAGACCGACTACTCCTACTCCGGTGCCGCCTGGCACCGCGACGACTCACCGCTGACCCCCGACAAGTACCGCACCTGGGACCAGTTCCGCGGTTATCGCACGGTCACCGTCACCACCGGGTCGGGCACCCAGCCCATCACCAAGAACGTCACGACGTATCTGCAGGGCATGGACGGCGACCTCACGTCCGACGGCACGGCCCGTTCGGTCACCGTCACCGACAGCGTCGGCGACAAGGTCACCGACAGCGACCAGCTGGCCGGAACGGCTCTGGAGAGCGACACCTACACCAGCGCGAGCGGCAGCGTCGACTCCAAGTCCGTCAGCGGCCCGTGGACCTTCACCACCACCGCGACCCAGAGCCAGGGTTCACTGCCCGACCTGACGTCGCACATGCTCAAGTCCGAGCAGACGCGCGGATACAGCCTGCTCAGCAACGGCCAGTGGCGCGAGACCGAGACCGACACCTCGTACAACGCCGACGCCCAGCCCATCACGGTCGACAGCAAGGGCGACGTGAGCGTGCCCTCGCAGGAGAAGTGCGGCACCGTCAGCTACGCCACCCCGCCGTCCGGCAACCCGATGATGCTGTCCTACCCGGACGAAGCCCTCGTCGTCGCCGGCCCCTGCGGCACCGCTCCCGGCACCTCCACCACCATCGCCGACAAGCGCCTCTTCTACGACGGTGACGGCACGGTCACAAACCCCGGCACGCTGGGCCACCTGGGCACCACCGGCAACCTGACGGCCGTCCAGATGGTGTCCGGCTACAGCGGCAGCACGCCCGCCTACCGCACCACGTCCGCCACCGCCTACGACACCTACGGCCGCGCCACCCAGAGCCTGGACGCCGACGGCGAGAAGACCACGACCGCCTTCACCCCGGCCACCGGTCAGCTGCCGGCCACCACGACGTCCACCAATCCGCGCGGCTGGGTCACCACCTCACAGCTCGACCCGCTGCGCGAACTGCCGGTCGAGGAGACCGACGCCAACAAGCGTGACACGGTCATCCAGTACGACGCCCTGGGCCGCCGCACCGCGGTCTGGCTGCCCGGCCGCGACGCCACCAGCCAGAGCGCGGACACCACGTTCTCGTACGCCATCAACGGTACGAGCGGCCCGTCGACGGTGACGACCGAGACGCTGCGCGAGGACGAGTCGTACGCGCCCACGATCGACATCTACGACGGCATGCTGCAACTGCGGCAGGTCCAGACGAAGACCGCGGACAACTCCGCCGGCCGCCTCATCACCGACACCTTCTACGACACCCACGGCTGGGCCTGGAAGTCCAACGCCGCCTATTACGAGCCGACTTCGGACCCCTCGACCACCATGTGGGTCGCCAAGGACAACCAGATCCCGTCGCAGACCCTCACCCTCTACGACGGCCAGGGGCGCCCGATCCACTCGCAGATGTGGTCCAAGGCCCAGGAGCAGTGGCAGTCCACCACCGCGTACCCGGGCGCGGACCGCACGGACAGCACTCCGCCGGCGGGCGGCACGGCGACGTCCACGTTCACCAACGCGCTCGGCCAGACGACCGCCACCTGGTCGTACGACGACAGCCCCACGCCGACCGGCAACGCCAAGGACGCGGTCGCGACCACGTACACCTACACGCCCGCCGGCCAGATCTCGACGATGAGCGACAACGCGGGCAACCAGTGGAGCTACCACTACGACCTGCTGGGTGAGGAGACCCAACAGAGCGACCCGGACACCGGCACCACCACGTTCGACAAGTACGACGACACCGGTGACCTGCTCCAGACCACGGACCCGCGCGGCCAGGTGCTCTCCTACGCCTATGACGACCTGGGCCGCAAGACCGCTGAGTACTCAGGCAACTGGTCGGCCACTCCCGACGCGTCGAAGGAACTCGCCTCCTGGTCCTACGACTCGCTGGCCGACGGGTACCCGACGTCCTCGACGCGGTACGTCGGGGGCGCGTCCGGTGACGCCTACACCGAGGCGGTGACCGGGTACAACACCGCCTACCAGCCCACCGGTTCCTCGGTGACGATCCCGGCTGACGCGGGTTTCCCCGGCAACGGCACGGGAAGCACGTCCAATACGTACTCGACCACGACGGAGTACTCCCCGAACGTCGGGCTCCTCGCGCAGACCGACTACGGCAAGGACGGCGGGCTTCCCCAGGAGAGCGTCGGGTACTCCTACGACCTCCAGGGACTGGTGGTCGGATTCGGCGGCAACACGGCGTATCTGGACAACGTCAACTACACGCCCTACGGCCAGGCCATCGACGCGACCTGGGGCCTGTACGGCGAGCAGCTCAACACCACGGCGAGCTACGACCCCGCCACCGGACGGCTGGCCACCAGCAGCGTCAACCTGCAGCCCAGCGCGGGCAAGACCGCTCTGGACAACACCACCTACGGGTACGACCAGGCCGGTGACCTCACGACGGTCTCCGACAGCCAGAACGGTGGCGCCGCCACCGACACCCAGTGCTTCACCTACGACGACCTCCAGCGGCTGACGACCGCGTGGACCGACACGGCGGGCACCACGACCCCCACCGCCGGCTCCGTCGCGAGCTGCAAGACCACCACGCCCAGCGCGTCGACCATCGGCGGGCCGGCACCGTACTGGCAGTCCTACAGCTACGACCTGCTGGGCGACCGCACGCAGGAGGTCATGCACGACACGTCGGGCAACACCGCCAACGACGTGACGCAGAGCATCAGTTACCCGGGCTCGGGGGCGACGGCCGCCCCGACGCCGAACGCGGCGAGCCAGGTCACCACGACGGGCCCTGACGGCACGTCGACGCTGACGCCCTCCTACGACACGGCGGGCGACACCTTCAAGCGCACGGTCACCACGAGCGGGCCGTTCGTGGCGGGTCCGACCCGCTCGGGCACCAAGCTCTGCCTGGACGACTCCTCGTCCGGCACCACCAACGGCAACAAGATCGACGTCTGGACCTGCAACGGCTCGGCCGCGCAGAAGCTGACGGTCGGCACCGACGGCACGGTCCAGGTCCTCGGCAAGTGCCTGGACGTCACCAAGAGCGGCACCGCCAACGGAACGCCGGTCGACCTGTGGACGTGCAACGGCAGCGGAGCCCAGCAGTGGAAGGCCGCGGCCAACGGGACACTGGTCAACCCGGAATCCGGCAAGTGCCTGGACGACCCGTCGTCCTCGACCACCAACGGCACCCAACTGGAGATCAACACCTGCGCCGCCTCCACCGAACAGCGCTGGACCAACGCCGACGCCAACCTGCCGGTGACCGGAAGCGCGCAGTCGTTCACCTACGACGCGGAGGGCCGCACGGCCTCCGTCACGACTCCCTCGGGAGGCACTGACCAGACCACGAACTACCTCTACGACGCGGACGGCAACCTGCTGGTCCAGACGACGCCGACCTCGAAGATCCTCTATCTCTTCGGGGGCGCCGAGCAGTTGACGCTCACCACAGCGTCGGGAGCGGTCAGCGGTCTGCGGTACTACTCCGGGCCGGACGGCACGACCGAATGCCGGTCCAGCACCGGCACGTTGACCTACGAGGTCGCGACCACGCAGGGCACGGCCACCACGGAGATCGACGCGTCGACGCTCGCGGTGACCCGGCGCTACTACGACCCGTACGGCGCCCCGCGCGGCACGCAGCCGTCCAACTGGGCAGACAACAAGGGCTACTTGGGCAAGCCCTCCGACCCCACGACAGGCCTCGACCTCCTCGGCGCCCGCCAGTACGACCCGAACCAGGGCGGTTTCCTCACCCCCGACCCCATCCTGGAGGCCGGCGACCCGAACCAGATGGGCGGCTACACGTACGCAGCCGACAACCCGACGACGGGGAGCGACCCGACGGGGTTGATGTACAACCTCGGCGACGGCCCTCCGCCCGGTTACTGCGACGCCATGTGCCAGGCGGAGAAGAACAACGGATCCATCATCCCGAGCGGTTCCGGCGGAGGCTCCAGCGGCTCCACTTCCAGTTCCCCTCCGCCCTCCTCGTGCAGTGGCAAGTTCGTCTGCGACGTGTCCAACGCCCAGCACGACACGACGCCGCCGCCGACCCCCATGGAGGCCCTGCAGGCCATCGGGATATCGATCGGTCTGACCATGATCGGCGAGGGCTTCGCGGACTGTGAGGTCGTTACCCTCGGCCTTGCAACTCCGGGCTGCTACCTGGGCGCTGCGGGCGCTGTCGACGGTCTGGTCGGCATGATGACCGGGTCCGACAGCGGAGGAAGCGCCATCGGTGGTGTTCACGATGAGGGTTCAACACCTGATGAGTCGGCCCCGAGTGGATCGGATCCCACGTCCGCTGCCTCGCGGACTGTGGAGAACAGCACTGCCAAGAGCGAGCCGGACGTTGCTGCGGCGAAGCATGAGAACAGCGAGGAACGTGCTCAGTCCGCATCAACCGGTGAAGCTGAGCCCTCGACACCCGCCAAGGGCACACCCGAGAAGGCCTCGACAGAGGGCGGGTGCAGCTTCGCACCGAGCACGCCTGTCCTCATGGCCGGGCACAAGACGAAACCGATCGGCGAGATCAAGCCGGGCGACAAGGTCGAGTCGGCGAACGCGAGCACGGGCGCGCACGACGGCTCTCACACCGTCACCGCGACCTGGGTCAACCATGACCATGACCTCGTCGATGTGAAGGTCGAGACCAGCCCCGGCCACACAGCCGTTCTTCACACGACGAGCAACCACCCGTTCTGGGACGCCACCACGCACGCCTGGCTCCCGGCAGGAATCTTGAAGCCCGGCCACGAACTGGCGACGGAGAACGGCCAGAAGGCCTACGTCGTCAGCGTCCGCGCCACTCCGGGCGCAGCCAACCGCTACAACCTCACCGTCTCGCAGGACCACACGTACTATGTACTGGCCGGGGCCACGCCGGTCCTCGTGCACAACACTTGCGGTGATCCAGTCTATCGAGGTGATGCACGGCCGCCCAAAGAGGTCAAGGCGGCTGGCGGATTTATGCCTCAGGACCCTTCGAGTGAGGTCTCGCTTCTCGACTATGCGAGTGATATCCGCAACAAGGCTCGTTACGTCGGCACTTCGAAGAGTCCTGACATAGCTGCGACCTACTTTGGTGGGCCGGAAGGATATCTGTACGAGATTCGCGGAGCGCCGCACGGCATCGATGTGAACAACGAGCTCGGCCCCCTCAGTCCGTCGCCCCATGAAAAGGAAATCGCCTTTGATGGCGGGATACCCTGGGAGTACGTGACTAGGGTCTGGAAGAAGGATGAATGGGGTGAGGTGGATATCGACTATGACGAACCCATCTGGGAAAGGTGATCTCCTCCCCGTCGGCCCCGCGCCGGCAGATACGGGCTCAGCTGTGCAGTATGGAGGTAGAGTTGGTGGGCGTGTTTGAGCGGGAGCAGTGCGGGCTGGTTTATGCCGCGGACATCACGATCGGTGACGTAGAGGCGATCGACTCATTCCTGATTGCACGAACCGCACGGTCTGCCGGTGCGGAGCGCGGCAGTAACGAGCGACAGGTGGCTCGTAGTGTAAGGGCGGCGCTGGTTCACGTAGTGGGCACGCTGCAGCACGCGCTCCCCCTATCCGGGGAAACAGCTGACGATGTCGACGCTCAGAGATATCTGCGCCTGCAAGTGCAAGCAGCATGGAATACGCTGTGGGTCCTGGCATCTCCCTGGCAGTCGCACAGTGCGTATGATCATGAGCGCTGGCGGCACGTAAAGTACTGGGACGCAGAGCAAGAAGCCGCAGGGGAGGCTCATTTGGTGCGTGCGCTGGACCATAATTCGAATGAGTGAAGTTCGCTGGGGGCTAGCTACCGACACTGAACTCGTGATGCCTTAGGAGCTGACGGGTGGCAGCCCTTCACGCGGGGTACTCGGTATTCACAGGGCGGTGGGCTGACCGCCGAATCCCAGCAGGTTCGCGAGGTGTTACGGCTCCAGGCTCGTGGCGGTCGTGAAGCGTGGGTCGTCTTTGAGGACGAAGCTGGCTTCTCCCTTTGCCGCCGCATGCGACGACCTGGTGGCGTCGCGGCCGCATTCCAGCGGTGCAGATCCGCGGGCCGCTCCCGCAAACACATGTCCAACGCCGCCCCAGTTCGCCGCCACCCGGGACTGGCTTACCATCTACTACCGCCGTCCTACCCACCCGACCTCGACCCCGGCGAAGGGGCCTGACCCCGCTGCCAGCTGCTACTCCAGCGTCGCCTCAACCGCCCTGGGAGCATCTGATGGAGTCGATCTCGGGGGCGTGCGGCGCGAGTGGCGTCTCCTACTCGTAGGCGGCTGGGAGGACGCGCACCGCTGCCGAGGATCGGCCGGGGGCGCTTCTGCAACGGCGGGCCCTTCGGCGCGACCTCGAAGGCCCAGGTCTGGGGATGCTGGGTGCGGAAGCCATGCGGGACGCCTGCCCCAGCCACCCACGGTGCGCGACCCGTCTCAAGGGCTCTGCGCGTACATGCCCCGGAGGAGGCGGCAGGCATCTAGGCGGGCTGCCTTCTTCGATCCCGTTGACGCCGGGGCGGCGTCAGATCTGCGAACGGTGGCTCGCCACGTCGGGGATCGATGATGCGGGCCCCGGCAGGCGTCCCGCAGTCACCCCTCCGCGATCACCACCGCCGACGCCACGCCGGCGTCGTGGGAGAGGGAGACGTGCCAGGTGCGCACGCCCAGGGCCTCGGCTCGGGCGGCCACCGTGCCGCGGACCTCCAGGCGGGGGCGGCCGGAGTCCTCCGCGCACACCTCCGCGTCGGTCCACAGCAGGCCCGGGGGCGCGCCGAGGGCCTTGGCCAACGCCTCCTTCGCGGCGAAGCGGGCGGCGAGCGAGGCCGCGCCGCGCCGCTCGCCGTCCGGGAGCCGCAGTTCCGCGGGGAGGAAGAGGCGGTCCGCCAGGGCCGGGGTCCGCCGCAACGCCTCCTCGAAGCGGGCGATTTCGGCCACGTCGATGCCCACTCCGATGATCATGCCGCGCTCACTCCACCGTGACGGACTTCGCCAGGTTGCGGGGCTGGTCGACCTCGTTGCCGCGCGCGGTCGCCAGCTCGCAGGCGAAGACCTGGAGCGGAACGGTCGCCACCAGCGGCTGGAGCAGCGTCGGGGTGGCCGGGATGCGGATGAGGTGGTCGGCGTACGGGACGACCGCCTCGTCGCCCTCCTCGGCGATCACGATCGTGCGGGCGCCGCGGGCCCGGATCTCCTGGATGTTGGAGACGATCTTGTCGTGCAGCACCGAGCGCCCGCGCGGCGACGGCACCACCACGACGACCGGCAGGTCCTGTTCGATCAGGGCGATGGGGCCGTGCTTCAGCTCGCCGGCCGCGAAGCCCTCGGCGTGCATGTACGCCAGCTCCTTGAGCTTCAGCGCGCCCTCCAGGGCCACCGGGTAGCCCACGTGGCGGCCGAGGAAGAGCACCGTGTCCTTGTCCTTGAGCGACCTGGCCAGCTCGCGCACCGGCTCCATCGTCTCCAGGACCTGGTCGACCTGCTTGGAGATGTCGGACAGCTCGCGGATGACGGTGTAGATCTCGTCGCCCCACTTGGTGCCGCGCACCTGGCCGAGGTAGAGCGCCACCAGGTAGCAGGCGACCAGCTGGGTCAGGAACGCCTTGGTGGACGCCACCGCGACCTCGGGGCCCGCGTGGGTGTAGAGCACCGCGTCGGACTCGCGCGGGATGGTCGAGCCGTTGGTGTTGCAGATGGCCAGCACCTTCGAGCCCTGCTCACGGGCGTGCCGCAGCGCCATCAGGGTGTCCATCGTCTCGCCGGACTGGCTGATGGCGACCACCAGGGAGCGATGGTCGAGGATC
Source organism: Streptomyces sp. ICBB 8177 (assembly GCF_003144095.1). Lineage (GTDB taxonomy): Bacteria > Actinomycetota > Actinomycetes > Streptomycetales > Streptomycetaceae > Streptantibioticus_D. The sequence continues at coordinate 1,797,884 of NZ_NSKH01000018.1, forward strand.
GGGTCGCGGTAGCGGAACTCGCTGGCCAGCTCCACCTCGCAGGGCACCCGGGTCCAGTGCTCGATCGCGTACTTGGCGATCATGCCCGCGTGGAACGCCGTGCCGCACGCGACGATGACGATCTTGTCGACCTCGCGCAGCGCCGACGCCTCGATGCGCACCTCGTCCAGGGTCAGGCGGCCCGAGCCGTCGATGCGGCCCAGCAGGGTGTCGGCCACCGCCTTGGGCTGTTCGGCGATCTCCTTGAGCATGAAGTAGTCGTAGCCGCCCTTCTCGGCGGCCGAGGCGTCCCAGTCCACGTGGTACTCGCGGAACGTTCCGGGGGCCCCGTGGAAGTCGGTGACGGTGACGCCCTCGCGGCGCAGCTCCACGACCTGGTCCTGGCCCAGCTCGATGGCCTCGCGGGTGTACGCGATGAAGGCGGCGACGTCGGAGGCGAGGAAGGCCTCGCCGTCGCCGACGCCCACCACGAGCGGGGAGTTGCGGCGGGCGGCGACCACCACGTCGGGCGCGTCGGCGGTGACCGCGACGAGGGTGAAGGCGCCCTCCAGGCGGCGGCAGACCTGGCGCATCGCCTCGGCCAGGTCGCCTGCCGAGGAGTACGCCTCCGCCAGCAGGTGGGCGACGACCTCGGTGTCGGTCTCGGACGCCAACGCGTGGCCGCGCTCGGCCAGTTCGGCGCGCAGGGCCGCGAAGTTCTCGATGATCCCGTTGTGCACGACGGCGACCCGGCCCGCGTTGTCCAGGTGCGGGTGGGCGTTGGCGTCGGTGGGGCCGCCGTGGGTGGCCCAGCGGGTGTGGCCGATGCCTGTCGTCCCGGACGGCAGCGGGCGCTCGGCCAGCTCCTTCTCCAGGTTGGCGAGCTTGCCGGCCTTCTTGGCCGAGGCCAGTCCGCCGTCGGCCAGGACGGCCACTCCGGCCGAGTCGTAGCCGCGGTACTCCAGCCGCTTCAGCCCGGCGATGACGACGTCGAGGGCGTTCTGGGCGCCCACGTATCCAACGATTCCGCACATGGGGGTCAGCTTAGGCGCACCCGGTGGGTACGGCTGCGTCGCCTGTTCGACGGCCGATGGCTCACGGCCTTGCTGACGGTACGTAGGGTTAGTGGGCTTTGATGAGCATTGATGGGCCTTTAGAGGGATTTGCGATCGGGCAAGGGGGTGGCCGCCGGACCGGGGGCCACGGGGTGCGGGCCCGGCGCGGGCATGGCTGGTCCGTCCCGACGTTGCGCGGCCGCCTGCCGCGCGCACCCTGCCGGCTTCCAGGAGGTCTTGGCCATGGCTGGTGTCACGAGAGCGAGAGGGCGGGCCGGTCTGCTCGCCGCGGCCACGCTGCTGCCGGTGCTGCTCGCCGGCGGCGGGGCGACGGCGTACGGGCTGACGCCCTTCGGCGCGGCCGGCCCCGGCCACCCCGCCGGGGCCGCGATCGGCTCGCCCAAGCACCGCCCCGACGAGGCCGCCGCTGCCGACGTCGTACCGCTCGACCAGCTGGTCCCCGGCGAGCCGCTGCCCGCCGCCGCCCGCGACACACCCGACCAGGGCCTGCCCCCCGGCACCCCCGCCCCCGCCGCCGCACGCGCCGTCCCCGCGCCCGGCGCGGCGCGCGCCGACGACGCCGCGCTCATCGAGTGGATCCCCGCCGACGACGCCGCCGCGGTGCGCGCCGCCGCCCGGCCGTCGCCCGCCCCGCGCCCGGCGCGCCGCCCGTACTGCTCGGCGCACACCGGCCCGTACCAGACCGAGGTCGAGCGCTTCCTCCACCTGTTCGCGGGCACCGGGCACGCCCGGCAGACCGCCGACGGCTGCTGGGCCATCCAGCACTACCAGCGCGCCCACGCCATCCGTCCGGCGATCGGCTTCGCGGGGCCCGTCACCTGGGGCACGATGCTCGACGCCGGGCTCGCCGCCGAGCTGGCCTCCAAGGCCCCGGCCAACCCCGACGCCGGCCACCGCTGCCCGGTGGGCCGTTACCGCATCGCCTGCGTCGACCAGAACCGGCAGCTGATGTGGGTGCAGCAGGGCCGCCGCATCGTGTTCGGCCCGGTCCGGGTCCGCACCGGCAAGGCGGGCATGCGCACCCGGGACGGGCTGTACCGGATCTACTGGCGCCACGAAGCCCACGTCTCGACGATCTACGGCACGCCCATGCCGTACAGCCAGTTCTTCGACGGCGGCGAGGCGTTCCACGGGATCTACGGCAGCCTGTACGCACCGACCGGCTCCTACGGCTGCGTCAACCTGCGCGTGGCGGACGCCCGCAGGTTGTGGGGCGTGCTGCGCAAGGGCGACCGGGTGTACATCTGGGGGCACAAGCCGCACTGACGGGGGCACAAGCCGCGCTGACGGGGGCGCAAGCCGTACCAACGGGGGCACAAGCCGCGCTGACGGGGGCGCAAGCCGTACCAACGGGGGCACAAGCCGCGCTGAACGCCCGCGCCCGGCCCGGCCGTGCCCTCGCGCGCCCGGCGTAACCCACGCCACAGCCGATCGCGCGGCCGGGCCTGAGAGACTGTCCGGGATGGACGCAACGACAGCAGACACCACCGCCGCGCGGCCCGCCACCCCGTCGCGCGCCTGGGCCGAGATCGACCTCGCCGCCCTGCGCGGCAACGTGCGGGCGCTGCGCGAGCGTGCCGCCGGGGCCGGGCTGATGGCCGTCGTCAAGGCGGACGCCTACGGTCACGGTCTGCTGCCCTGTGCCCGCGCGGCCCGGCAGGCGGGCGCCGACTGGCTGGGCACCGCGACGCCCGAGGAGGCGCTCGCGCTGCGGGCGGCGGGCGTCGGCGGGCCGGTGCTGTGCTGGCTGTGGACGCCCGGCGGTCCGTGGCGCGAGGCGATCGAGGCCGACGTGGACGTGTCGGTCAGCGGCCTGTGGGCGCTGCGCGAGGTGACCGAGGCGGCCCGGGCCGCGGGGCGCCCGGCACGCGTCCAGCTCAAGTCCGACACGGGCCTGGGCCGCAACGGCTGCCAGCCCGCCGACTGGCCGGAACTGACCGCCGCCGCGCGGGCGGCCGAGACCGAGGGCCTGATCCGGGTCACCGGCCTGTGGTCGCACTTCGCCTGCGCGGACGAGCCGGGCCACCCGTCCATCGCGGACCAACTGACCGCGTTCCACGAGGCGTTGGCGACCGCCGAGGCGCTGGGCCTGCGCCCCGAGGTGCGCCACATGGCCAACTCGCCCGCCACCTTGACCCTTCCCGAGGCGCACTTCGACCTGGTGCGCACCGGTGTCGCGATGTACGGCATCTCGCCGGTCCCGCAGGTCGGCGGCCCGGCCGACTTCGGGCTGCGGCCGGTCATGACGCTCGCCGCGCACCTGGCGCACGTCAAGCGGGTCCCCGGCGGCCACGGCGTCAGCTACGGCCACAGTTACGTCACCCCCGGCGAGACCACCCTCGCGCTGGTCCCGCTCGGGTACGCCGACGGCATCCCCCGGCACGCCTCCGGGGCCGGTCCAGTGCTGGTCGCGGGCAAGCTGCGGACGGTGGCCGGACGGGTCGCGATGGACCAGTTCGTGGTGGACCTCGGCGGCGACAGCGCCCGGGTCGGCGAGCCGGCGGTGCTGTTCGGCACCGGTGAGCAGGGGGAGCCGACCGCGGAGGACTGGGCGCGGGCGGCGGGAACCATCGCGTACGAGATCGTCACCCGCATCGGCGCCCGCGTCCCGCGCCTGTACCGCGGCGAGGAGATGGGCGCGGGCGAGGCGGCCGGCGCGCGCGGGACGGGACGCGGCGACGAGGCGGAGGGCCGGTCGGACGAACCGGCGGCCGGGCCGGCTTACCCGCACCCCGAGCAGGGCAGGCGATGAGCGAGAGCGGCAGGACGGTCGGCCGGACCGCCGGGGTCCTGGGTGCCGCGATCGGCGTCGTCGCGGCGGGCGCGGCGGCGGGTGTCGCGATAGAACGGATGACCGTGGGACGTGGCATGCGCCGGAAGGCACGCCTCGCGCTCGACGCGGCGGGGCCCTACGGCACGCTCCGCGGCACCCCCGGCACGGCCTACGCCGAGGACGGCACCGAGCTGTACTACGAGGTCGAGGAGGCCGACGTCCCCGCGGGCGCGGGCGGCGAGCGGCGGCGCGGCGCGTGGTTCAAGCGCGGCGCCGGGCCGCTGACCGTCGTCTTCTGCCACGGCTACTGCCTCAGCCAGGACTCCTGGCACTTCCAGCGCGCCGCCCTGCGCGGCGGGGTGCGGGCCGTCTACTGGGACCAGCGCAGCCACGGCCGCTCCGGCCGTGGGCGCGACCAGCTCGACGGCGAGCCCGCCAGCATCGACCAGCTGGGCCGCGACCTGAAGGCGGTCATCGACGCGGCGGCGCCCGAGGGGCCGCTGGTGCTGGCCGGGCACTCGATGGGCGGCATGACGGTGATGGCCTTCGCCGCGCAGTACCCGAGGCTGCTGGCCGAGCGGGTCGCGGGCGTGTTCTTCGCCGGGACCTCGGCGGGCAAGCTGGCGGCCGTGACGCTGGGGTTGCCGGCGGTGGGCGCCAAGGCGTTCCGGGTACTGGCGCCGGGGGTGCTGCGGGCGATGGGCGCGCAGGCCGCGCTGGTGGAGAAGGGCCGCAGGGCGACCGCCGACCTGTTCGCCGGGGTCGTCAAGCGCTACTCGTTCGCCTCCGAGGTCGACCCCGCGGTCGCCCGGCTCGCCGAGCGGATGATCGAGGCGACCCCGATCGACGTGGTCGCCGAGTTCTACCCGGCGTTCACCCAGCACGAGAAGGCCGACTCGCTGGCCGCGCTGGACGGCCTCCCGGCGCTGGTGATGGCCGGGGACAAGGACCTGCTGACGCCCAGCGAGCACAGCGTGGCCATCGCGGAGCGGCTGCCCGGGGCCGAGCTGGTCGTCGTACCCGACGCCGGTCATCTCGTCATGCTGGAGTACCCGCAGGTCGTCAACGCCCGGCTGGCCGCGCTGCTGGCCCGCGCCGCGGACCGGGCGCGGGCGCCGCTGCCGGAGGCGGTACGCGCGCTGGCCGACCCGGACGACCCGGCCGAGCAGGCGGCGGGGGCCTAGGGCGGGGTCGGCACGGGACGGCGCCGGGCGCGGGGCGGACGCCCGCGGGCCGCGTAGCATCCACAGACATGGGTACAACGCAGGACTTGGACGTCACGCAGCGGCTGACGGTCCCCACCGCCGACGCCATGCGGGAGCTGGGCGGGCGGCTGGCCGGGCTGCTGCGCCCCGGTGACCTGGTACTGCTCAGCGGCGAACTCGGCGCGGGCAAGACCACGTTGACGCGGGGGCTGGGCGAGGGCCTCGGCGTGCGCGGCGCGGTGACCTCGCCGACCTTCGTCATCGCCCGGGTGCACCCCTCGCTGACCGGCGGCCCCGCGCTGGTCCACGTGGACGCCTACCGGCTGGGCGGCGGGCTGGAGGAGATGGAGGACCTCGACCTCGACGTCTCGCTGGCCGAGTCCGTGGTGGTCGTCGAGTGGGGCGAGGGCAAGGTCGAGGAGTTGTCGGAGGAGCGCCTGCACGTCACCATCCACCGCCGCACCGGCACCGGCACCGGCGCGCAGGAGGGCACCGAAGCCGACGAGACCGACGACGCGCGCGAAGTGACGTTCACCGGCGTCGGACCGCGCTGGACGGCGCGGGAACTGGCCGCGCTGGCGGACTAGCCGGACACGGGCCGGTTGGGCCGGGCCGGCCCGGGCAGGCGGGTTGTCGCGTCGCACGCGGCGGCCCGCCTTTTCGTGTGCGCGTCCTGTGTCACGCGCCGTACGTTCCGACGAACATTCCGACAGGCTGTCGGTAAGATGTTGCGTGGCGGCGCGCTCCGTGGTGTGCTGGAGTCGAACAGTGGTTAGGGTCACCTAACCGACCTCAGGCCCAGGAGGCGCGTATGTCGGCCGGCAGTGGCGCCTCGTCGGCGCCCGGCATCTCGGTGAGCACGCTGCTCGCGGCCAACGCGGCGGCCCAGGCGGTCTGCACGCCGCCGAGGGACCCGCGCGAGGACGGCGACGTCGACGAGGGGGACGGCCGCGAGGGCGCGGGCCGCCCGGAGTCCCGGGAGGGCGACGCGGACCGCGCGGATCAACGCGACGCCGCCTAGCGCCGTACTCCGTCCGGGTGAGCGCGGGCGGCCCGGTGGAGCGGCATCGGCCCCGCTACGGGACCACGATCACCTTCGTGCCGTTGAGCGCGAACTGCCACATCGCGTCGCCGTCCGCCGGAAGCTCCCGCACGCCGCCCGCCTTCTTGCCGGTCTGCGGCGTCGGCAGCGAACCGTTGACCGCCTCGCTGAAGCCGATCGTCGTCCCGTCCACCCGCGCGAAGCGCACCACGTGCTCCACCGGCACCCCGTCCGAGCCGATGATCGGCGTGGAGGTGCGCGATGTCACGGTGTACGTGCCGGGGTCCGGCGAGACCGAGCCCGGCACCACGGTGAAGGTGCGGTCCGCCGTGCCGTTCACGTCCACCAGCCAGACCCGCTTGCGCCCGAGGGCGTACACCACGCGCTTGCCCTGACCCGACTCGGCGGGCAGCGCGGTCGCCGGGGGCGGTCCGCCGTGCCGCTTGCCGGGGGCGCCGCTCGCGCTCGGCGACGGCGCCGCGCCCGCGTGCGTCCCGCCGGTGTGGTCCGGGGCGGCGGAGGCCTGCCAGGCCAGCACGCCGATCGCCGCGAGGGCGGCCGTGGTGAGCGCGGTGACGATGGTTCCGGAGCGGATCGGCATGCGCCGAGCCTACGCGACACCGCCCGCCCGGCAGGGCCCCGCACGGCCGCCGGAGCCGCCCCGGGCCTGCCGCCCGGCGGCGGGGCGGTCGGCCACCGTGCCCCCGCATGCGCCGCCCGTCGGGGTCAGGCGCGCGGAGCCTTAGGCTGTCAGGGTGCTGTTGCTCGCGTTTGACACCGCCACCCCCGCCATCACCGCCGCCGTCCACGACGGGACGGCCGTGGTCGCCGAGTCCACCGTGGTGGACGCCCGCAGGCACGGCGAACTGCTGCTGCCCGCGGTGGACAAGGTCCTCGCGGAGGCCGGCGCGACGCTGCCCGATGTCACCGGCGTCGTGGTGGGCGTGGGCCCCGGCCCGTACACCGGGCTGCGGGTCGGCCTGGTCACCGCGGCCGCGTTCGGCGACGCCCTCGGCGTGCCGGTGCACGGCCTGTGCACGCTTGACGGCCTGGCGCACGCGGCGGGAGTGAGCGGCACGGCGGGCGAGGGGCCGTTCGTCGTCGCCACCGACGCGCGCCGCAAGGAGGTCTACTGGGCGCGCTACGACAGTCCCGGCCACCGTGTCACCGACCCGGCCGTGGACCGCCCCGCCGACATCGCCGAGCGTGTCGCGGGCCTGCCCGCCGTCGGCGCGGGCGCCGCGCTCTACCCCGAGGTCTTCACCGACGTCCGGCCGCCCGCCGACCAGTCCGCCGGGGCCCTGGCGGAGCTTGCCGCCCAGCGGCTCGCCGACGGCGGGGAGTTCCTGCCCGGGCTGCCGCTCTACCTGCGCCGCCCCGACGCCCAGGTGCCCGCCGGGTACAAGGCGGTCCTGCCGAAGTGACCGGGACTGCCCGTACGCGGGCCGCGGCGGCTGACCCCGGCGCCGTGACGCTGCGCGAGATGCGCTGGTGGGACATCGAACCGGTGATGGCGCTGGAGGAGGAGCTGTTCCCTGAGGACGCCTGGTCGCGCGGGATGTTCTGGTCGGAGCTGGCCGGCGCCCGCCACCCGGCCGCGACCCGCACCTACGTCGTCGCCGAGGACGGCACCGGCCGCCTCGTCGGCTACGGCGGCCTGGCGGCGGTGTCCGGCACCGGTGACGTGCAGACCATCGGCGTCACCGGCGGCCACCAGGGCACCGGCCTCGGCGCCCGGCTGCTGTCGGAACTGCTGCGCAAGGCCACCGCGTTCGAGTGCCACGAAGTGCTGCTGGAGGTGCGGGTCGACAACACCCGCGCCCAGCGGCTCTACGAGCGCTTCGGCTTCGAGCCGATCGGCTTCCGCCGCGGCTACTACCAGCCGGGCAACGTCGACGCGCTGGTGATGCGCCTGTCCACCGCCGACGCCCCCGCCGCGGTCCCCGGGACCGCCGTGTCCCCCCTGACGCCCGATGGCTCCCCGCAAGGACCTCTGCAAGGAAACGACCATGACTGACGAACCGCTCGTCCTCGGCATCGAGACCTCCTGCGACGAGACCGGAGTGGGCATCGTGCGCGGCCACACGCTGCTGGCCGACGCGGTCGCCTCCAGCGTGGACGAACACGCGCGGTTCGGCGGCGTGGTGCCCGAGGTCGCCAGCCGCGCGCACCTGGAGGCGATGGTCCCGACCATCCAGCGCGCCCTGAAGGAGGCCGGGGTGGCCGCCTCCGACCTCGACGGCATCGCCGTGACCGCGGGACCTGGCCTGGCCGGCGCGCTGCTGGTCGGCGTCGCGGCGGCGAAGGCGTACGCGTACGCGCTCGGCAAGCCGCTGTACGGCGTCAACCACCTCGCCTCGCACATCTGCGTCGACCAGCTGGAGCACGGCGCGCTGCCGGAGCCGACGATGGCGCTGCTGGTCTCCGGTGGGCACTCCTCGCTGCTGCTGGCGCCCGACATCACCACCGACGTGCGGCCGCTGGGCTCGACCATCGACGACGCGGCCGGCGAGGCGTTCGACAAGGTCGCGCGGGTGCTGGGGCTGGGCTTCCCCGGCGGCCCGGTCGTCGACCGCTACGCGCGCGAGGGCGACCCGTCCGCGATCCGCTTCCCGCGCGGGCTGACCGGGCCGCGCGACCCGGTCTACGACTTCTCCTTCTCCGGCCTGAAGACCGCCGTGGCGCGCTGGGTCGAGGAACGGCGCCGGGAGGGCAAGCAGGTGCCGATCGCGGATGTGGCCGCCTCGTTCCAGGAAGCGGTCACCGACGTGCTGACCCGCAAGGCGATCCGCGCCTGCAAGGACAACGGCGTCGACCACCTGATGATCGGCGGCGGCGTCGCGGCCAACTCCCGGCTGCGGTCCATGGCCGAGGAGCGCTGCGCCGACGCGGGCATCCGACTGCGCGTCCCGCGGCCGAAGTTGTGCACCGACAACGGCGCGATGGTGGCCGCGCTGGGTGCCGAGATGGTGGCGCGCGGGCGGCCCGCGTCGGACTGGGAGCTGCCCGCCGACTCCTCGTTGCCGGTGACCGAGCCCCATGTGCCGGGCGCGGGCGGCGCGTTGGACGCGCACACCGCACTGCACGCCGCGGGCCACGGGCACACGCACTGATGGCGGCGGCGGTGGCCTCCGGCGGTGGTGCGGTAAGTGATGGCGGCGGCGGTGGGATCGGCGACGGCGGCGGTGCGATCGGTGGCGACGGCGGTGGGATCGGTGGCGGCGCCGTCGCGGTGATGTGGGAGGCGCGGGCCGACGAGGGCCGGGGCGCCGAACTGCTGGCCTGGGCACGCGAGCAGCGGCTCCCTGGGGAGCCGCTGCGTCGCGAGACGTTCCGCGCGCCCGGGGACCGGGTGCTGGTCGTCACCTGGTGGTCCGCGCCCGCCGCCGAACCCTTTCCCGAACTCGCCGACCCGCCGGGGGAGTTGGTCCGGCGGCCGGTGCACCGCTGGCGCTTCGAGTCGGTCGAGGTCGTCGGCTAGGGGCCTGCGGGCCCCGCGCGTTCCACCCGTCCCGGCGGGCGCTCAGTTGGCGTCCGCCGGCACCCGGGTCACGGTCAGCACGACGTCGTCGTGCGGATGGGCCGGGGTGGGGAAGGTGTTCTGCGTCTGACCCGGCGTCAGCTCGAAGCCGTCGCCCAGCTCGCCCAGCGAGGTGTCGGGTCCCGGCGTGATGCGCACGGGGTCGGTGTTGGACGGCAGGTTGGTGCAGGTGATCTGCGTGCCGTCGATCGGCATGACCTCGGAGCTGGCCGGGGTCTTGGCGTTGACGTAGAAGACGTTGTCGCCGATGTTGTCCCCGTGGTCGTTCCAGGCGACGCAGTTGATGACGACGTCCGGATCACTGGCGGCGTCGTCGGCGTAGGCCGGGACTGCCGCGGCGATGGTGCCGATCGCCACGCCGGAGGCGGCGATGACTCGGGCCCAGCTGGATCGGGTGAACATGACGTGCCTCCCATCGGAGGTCGGGTCGTCCCCGAGGTAGACGAGCCTACGACGGATGCCTGCGCTCGGCATGTCGGCACTCACCGTGGGTGATCGCGGGAGGTGGGGAGGGGGTTTCGGGCGTGACGAACGGTGACCTGGGGGCGCCGCGAGGGGGCCGGGCCCGCGATGCCGGCGCGGAGGCGTTCAGGCCGCCCGCGCGGGCGAGCCGAGGAGCATCGTGGGCGCCCCCGCGACGCGGGTGAGCACCACCGTCGCGGAGTTGGGGCCCTGCGGCCTGATCCGCCTGCGCAGTTCCTCCGGTTCGACCGCCGAGCCGCGCTTCTTCACGGTGAGCGTGCCGACCTGACGCTCCCTCAGCAACGCCTTCAGCCTCTTGAGGTTGAACGGCAGCACGTCCGTGATCTCGTAGGCCGTCGCGTACGGGGTCGGACGCAGGGTGTCCGAGGTGACGTACGCGATGGTCTCGTCGATCAGCCGCGCACCGCCGAGCCGTTCGGCCACCTCCGCCACCAAGTGGGCGCGGATCACGGCCCCGTCGGGCTCGTAGAGGTAGCGCCCGACCGGGCCGACCGGCGGATCGGGCAGCGTGCCGCCGGTCAGCTCCGCCCGCGCGGGCAGCAGGGTGGCGCGGCGCTCCCCGGCGCGGGTGCCGAACCACAGCACCGCCTCCTTCACGTCCCCGCGGTCCGAGACCCACTCCGCCGCCGCGTCGTCCGGGACCGCCTCGTGCGGGATGCCCGGCGCGACCTTGACGGCGGCGTACCGGACGCGGCGGGCCGCCTCGATCGCCCAGGACAGCGGGGGCGAGTAGGCCTCCGGGTCGAAGATCCGGCCGCGTCCGGCCCGCCGCGCGGGGTCGACGAAGACCGCGTCGCAGCCCGCGTACGCCGGGTCCGCGGGGTCGAACGCCGTCACGTCGTCCCGCGTCACGCGGATCAGGCCGTCGAGCCCGAGGGCGCGTGCGTTCGCCTCGGCCACCGCGCAGGCCTGCGGCGAACGGTCGACCGCGACCACCTCGATCCCGGCCCGCGCCAGCGCGATCGCGTCGCCGCCGATGCCGCCGCACAGGTCGGCGACGCGCCTGACGCCCAGGGCGCGGAAGCGTTCGGCGCGGTGCGCGGCCACGGTCGAGCGCGTCGCCTGCTCGACACCGTCGGGCGTGAAGTACATCCGTGCCGCGTCGGCGCCGAACTTCGCCTCCGCCCGCCGCCGCAGCCCCGCCTGCGCGATCGCCGCGGACACCACGGGGGCCGGGTGGTCGCGGCGCAGGCGGGTCGCCGTCGCCAGCTCGTCCCCGGGCGCGTAGTCGCGCAAGGAGGACAGCAGGGCCTGCCCGTCGTCGGTCAGGAGGAAGGCGAAGGCGTCGAGATCCACCGGGCCATTGTCGGTCATCGCGGATGCCGGTCCTCCCGCACGGATGCCGGTCTCCTGCGCATGCCTGGCCTCCCTGCGCCTGCGCATGCCGGCCGGCCGTCGCGAAGCGGTCGGGGACGCCGCTGTCGGCCATGGCGAGGCCGTCGAGGACGCCGCCGTGGGCGTGGCGTTGGCACTCCGCTTGACCGAGTGCTAAGTCCGTCCTAGTCTCGGCTCTGGCACTCTCCATCAAGGAGTGCCAAGCAGCGACGAGGCAGGTCCGGCACCCGCGACGACGGGCCTTCCAGGTCGCCACCCCAAGACAGACACTCCCGTGAGCTCTCCGAAGGGGGAGGTCGGATCGTGACGACCGCCAGCACCAAGGTTGCCATCAAGCCGCTCGAGGACCGCGTTGTGGTCCAGCCGCTCGAGGCCGAGCAGACCACGGCCTCGGGCCTGGTCATCCCGGACACCGCGAAGGAGAAGCCCCAGGAGGGCGTCATCCTCGCCGTCGGTCCGGGCCGCTTCGAGGACGGCAAGCGCATCGAACTCGACGTCAAGGTCGGCGATGTCGTGCTGTACAGCAAGTACGGCGGCACCGAGGTGAAGTACAACGGCGAGGAGTACCTCGTCCTCTCGGCTCGCGACGTCCTCGCGATCGTCGAGAAGTAATTACGGCACCGCTCCCCGCGCCCGCGCGGGGTCCGGCTCCGTAACCCGGCTTCATACCAAGCAGCCGTGATCCCGCCCCGGGTTTTCCGCGTCCTACGGACCGGGGACCCGGGGCGCGGTCTTTGACGAGGAAATGACGAGGTAGTACGAGGCATGGCCAAGATCCTGAAGTTCGACGAGGACGCCCGTCGCGCCCTTGAGCGCGGCGTCAACAAGCTTGCCGACACGGTGAAGGTGACGATCGGCCCCAAGGGCCGCAACGTCGTCATCGACAAGAAGTTCGGCGCCCCGACCATCACCAACGACGGTGTCACCATCGCCCGCGAGGTCGAGGTCGAGGACCCGTACGAGAACCTGGGCGCCCAGCTGGTGAAGGAGGTGGCGACCAAGACCAACGACATCGCGGGTGACGGCACCACCACCGCCACCGTGCTGGCCCAGGCGCTGGTCCGCGAGGGTCTGCGCAACGTCGCCGCCGGCGCCTCCCCGGCCGCCCTCAAGCGCGGTATCGACGCCGCCGTCAAGGCCGTCTCCGACGACCTGATCGCCACCGCCCGCCCGATCGACTCCAAGGAGGACATCGCCGCCGTCGCCGCGCTGTCCGCCCAGGACAAGCAGGTCGGCGAGCTGATCGCCGAGGCGATGGACAAGGTCGGCAAGGACGGCGTCATCACCGTCGAGGAGTCCAACACCTTCGGCCTGGAGCTGGACTTCACCGAGGGCATGGCCTTCGACAAGGGCTACCTGTCGCCGTACTTCGTCACCGACCAGGAGCGGATGGAAGCGGTCCTGGAGGACCCGTACATCCTGATCCACCAGGGCAAGATCGCCTCGATCCAGGACCTGCTGCCGCTGCTGGAGAAGGTCATCCAGGCCGGTTCCAGCAAGCCGCTGCTGATCATCGCCGAGGACGTCGAGGGCGAGGCCCTGTCGACCCTGGTCGTCAACAAGATCCGCGGCACCTTCAACGCGGTCGCGGTCAAGGCCCCCGGCTTCGGCGACCGCCGCAAGGCGATGCTCGGCGACATGGCCACCCTCACCGGTGCCACCGTCGTCGCCGAGGAGGTCGGCCTCAAGCTCGACCAGGTCGGCCTGGACGTGCTGGGCTCCGCCCGCCGCGTGACCGTCACCAAGGACGACACCACCATCGTCGACGGTGCCGGTGACAAGGCCGAGCTGGAAGGCCGCGTCGCCCAGATCAAGGCCGAGATCTCCACCACCGACTCGGACTGGGACCGCGAGAAGCTCCAGGAGCGCCTGGCGAAGCTCGCCGGCGGCGTCTGCGTCATCAAGGTCGGCGCGGCCACCGAGGTCGAGCTGAAGGAGAAGAAGCACCGTCTGGAGGACGCCATCTCCGCGACCCGCGCCGCGGTCGAGGAGGGCATCGTCTCCGGTGGCGGCTCCGCCCTGGTGCACGCGGGCAAGGTGCTGGAGGACTCCCTCGGCAAGGAGGGCGACGAGGCCACCGGTGTCGCGGTCGTCCGCCGCGCCGTCGTCGAGCCGCTGCGCTGGATCGCCGAGAACGCGGGCCTGGAGGGCTACGTCATCACCTCCAAGGTCGCCGACCTGGAGAAGGGCCACGGCTTCAACGCCGCCACCGGCGAGTACGGCGACCTGGTCAAGGCCGGCGTCATCGACCCGGTGAAGGTCACCCGCTCCGCCCTGGAGAACGCGGCCTCCATCGCCTCGCTGCTGCTCACGACCGAGACCCTGGTCGTCGAGAAGCCGGCCGAGGAGGAGCCCGCCCCGGCCGGTCACGGTCACGGTCACTCGCACTGACGCCGACCGTCCGTCCGCCTGAGCACTGAGGCCCGGCGCCCCGAGGGAGCGCCGGGCCTCATGCGTTGGCGTCCCGCGCGCGGTCAGCATGGTCAGCGGGGGCGCGTGGTCGGCGCGGTCAGCTTGGCCCGCGGAGGCGCGTGGTCCGCGGCTGCGGGCGGGCGCGGCGGCGGAGGGTCCGGTCGCGGTCAGCGGGGGCCGAAGCGGCGGCCGAGTCCGGTCGTGAGGCGGCCGAACGCCCCGGCCGGTGCCAGCCGGCCCAGTGTCACCGCGGTCTTGTAGCGGACGTCCGGCACGCTGACCGTGCGGCCGCGCGCGAGATCACGCAGCGCCGCGGCGACCACCTTGTCGGCGTCCAGCCACGCCCAGGACGGCAGACCGCTGGTGTCCATCCCCGCCCGCCGGTGGAACTCCGTGTGCACGAACCCCGGGCACAGCGCCATCAACCGCACGCCGCTGCCCGCCAGTTCGCGCGCCGCGCCCTCGGTGAACCGCACCACCCACGCCTTGCTCGCCGCGTAGGTCCCGCGCGGGAAGAACGCCGCCACCGACGCCACGTTGACCACGAACCCCCGCCCGCGCTCCCGCATCGCCCCGGCCGCCGCGTACGTCAGCCGCAGCACCGCCTCGCAGTGCACCGTGAGCATGGTGACCTCGTCCTCCACCGGCGCCTGGAGGAACGGTGCCCGGTTGCCGAACCCGGCGTTGTTGACCAGCACGTCGACCGGCCGCTGCGGGTCCTTCAACCGCGCCTCGACCCGCGCGATCCCGTCCGGCGTCGACAGGTCCGCAGCCAGCACCTCGACTGCCACCCGGTACCGCTCGCGCACCTCGGTGGCGGCCTCCTCCAGCCGCCCGCCGTCCCGCGCCACCAGCACCAGGTCGTGCCCGTCGCCCGCCAGCCGCCGCACGAAGGCGGCCCCGAGCCCCGCCGTCGCACCCGTGATCAGTGAGGTCGTCATGCGGGAAGGCTAGTCCGCGCGGTCGGTGGCGTTGCTCCCGGTGGGCGTCTGGCCTGCCGGAGGGTGTTGCCGGTCTCGCGGAGGGGTGTCCTGCATGCCGGGGGGCGTCTGGCCTGGTGGGGGCGTCCGGCCTGGCGGGGGCGTTCCTGCCTGCCGGGTGGCGTCGCGTCCGGCCCGGCGGAGGGTATTTCTGCCGGGAGTCTGCCGGAGGGCGTTGGCGGTCTCGCGCTCACGCCATCGCGAGCCGCTGCCGGATCACCTTCGCGTGGCGGGCGTTGAGCGCGTCCCCTGCGTCCAGCACCCTGGGCAGCAACGCCGCCTCCGTCGTCATCGCCCGGAACTGCAAGGCGACGCTCACCCCGTGCTCCGGCCGCCGGACGACCTCGATCGCGTCGCCCACGCGGACCTCACCCGGCCGGATCACCCGCAGGTACGCGCCCGGCACCGCCGCCCGGGTGAAACGCCCGACCCATCCCTTCTCGCCGAGCCACACGGCGAACGTCCGGCACGGAATGCGCGCCGACGTCACCTCCAGCAGGGCATCCCCGCCGACCCGCCACCGCTCGCCGATGAGCGCCCCGCTGACGTCCACACCCTCGGTGGTGAGGTTCTCACCGAACATGCCGTTGGCCAGCGTGCGGCCCAACTCCTTCTCCCAGTCGTCGAGATCCTCCCTCCCGTACGCGTAGACGGCCTGATCGTCGCCGCCGTGGAACCGCCCGTCACCGATGTCGTCGCCCGCCAGCCCGCTGCGCCCGACCGGGTCCGCGCTCCGCTCGCGGGGCGCGGCGACCGCCACGGGCCCGTCGACCGGCCGCTTGTCGATCCCGGTGAAGGCGGCGTCGGCGTAGTCCACGACCTGCGGGACCGCCAGGTTGACCGACACCAGCCGCGGCTGCCTGTGCCGCTCCGGCCGACCGGTGGATGTCATCGGCTACTCACCGCCCATCTCGCGACGGAAGGCGGCGGCGACGCTCTCGCCGCCGTGCTCCGGCCGCCGGACGACCTCGATCGCGTCGCCCGCCCGGATCTCGCCCGGTTCGATCACCCGCAGGTACGCGCCCGGTCGTGCGGCCAGGGTGAACCGCTTCATCCACTTCGGCTCGCCCAGCCATCCCTGGAACGTCACGCAGGGGACGCGCGGTCCGGTCACCTCCAGCACGACACCGCCGACGCGCCACCGCTCGCCGATGAGCGCGGCGTTGACGTCCAGGCCCTCGGTGGTGAGGTTCTCGCCGAAGGTGCCGTTGGCCAGCGTGCGGCCCAGCTCCTTCTCCCAGTCGTCGAGATCCTCCCTCCCGTACGCGTAGACGGCCTGGTCCGTCCCGCCGTGATGCTTGACGTCATAGGCCCGGTCGCCGGCCAGCCCCACTTCGCCGGTGCCCTTGGGCCCCGGGGCATGGACCGCCACGGGCCCGTCGACCGGCCGCTTGTCGATCCCGGTGAGAGCGAGTTTCTTCCACGGGTTCGAACGCGGCACCCCGACGTTCACCGAAAGCAGCTTCATACCCCGACGGTACGGCCGGGACGGACGCGGCGTGGGGCCTTTTCCTCCGGGGCGACGTGGACGGCCCAGGGCGTGGGCAGCCGAGGGCGTCCGGGGTCCCGGGGCGGCGTGGCACGGCGTCCGGGCCAGGGAGGCCCAAGGCGTGGGCAGCCGAGGGCGTGGCTCGTTCGGGTGCCGTGCCGTGCCGTGGCGTGACGTGGCAGAGCTGCCGCAGCGTTGCGGGCCGGGCCGGGCGGGACGGGCGTCGCGTGGCCGGGGCGGGTCTGCCGGGGCGAGGCGGGCGTCGCGTGGCCGGGGCGGTTTGGCACGGCTCCGCGTGGTGAAGTGGGGTGGCGAACCACCTCACGCACGCGGGCGCCTTTCCCATGGCCGCGCGTCCGCGTCCGCGCGGGGCACCTCCCTGCCCGGCACCCTGCCGCGCCACCCCCCCGGGGAGGCAGCCGCAGCGCTCAGGCTCACAGGGCTGAGGCCCTCAGGCCCGCAGGGCCGAAGCGATCACCTCCAGCAGGCGGTCCACGTCGGCGGCCGAGTTGTAAAGGTGGAACGCCGCGCGCAGATTGCCCGCCCGAGCGGCCAGCTGGATGCCCTCCCGGGAGAGCGCCGGTGCCAGATGCCCGAGCCCGGCTATCGCCACGATCGGGGAGCCGCCAGATATCGGCTCGTGGCCCAACTCGGCGAGACCGGACCGGAACCGGTCCGCCAGCGCCAGGTCGTGCGCGCCGATGGTCTCGACACCGATCTCCTCGACCAGCGCCAGCGACGGCGCGGCGCCGACATAGCTGAGATGGGCGGGGGACAGATCGAACCGCCGCGCCGACGAGGCGAGTTCGGCGATCGGCCCGTAGCAGGACATCTCGGGGACCTCACCCGCCAACCAGCCCGCGAAGACCGGCGTCAGCTCAGCGGCGGCCGGCTCGCCGACGGCCAGGAAGCTCGCTCCGCGCGGGCACATCAGCCACTTGAACGCTCCGCACACCACGTAGTCGAACTCGCCTGCGTCCAGCGGGAGCCAGCCCAGCGACTGTGTGACGTCCACCAGGGTGCGCGTGCCGTGCGCCGCGGCGGCCGCCCGGATCGCCGCGAGGTCCGCCACCCGCCCGTCCGCCGACTGCACCGAACTCACGGCGACCAGCGCGGTGCCCGGCCGGATCTCCTCTGCCACCCGCTCCAGGGGAACAGCCCGCGGCTTGAGGTCCCTCCGGACGGCGAAGGGGTTCACGAGCGAGCTGAAGTCGCCCTCGGCGACGAGGACTTCGGCCCCTTCGGGCAGGCCGGAGGCGATCAGGCCGACGTGCACGCTGACCGCCGAACCGACCGCGACCCGCTCGGACGGCACCCCCGCTATCCGCGCGAACGCCTCGCGCGACGCGGTCACCGCGGGGTCGAAGGAGGACAGGTCCCCACGGGACCAGCCGTCCAGGGCCTCGCGCACCGCGGCGGCCGACCGGGCCGGGCCCAGGCCGTAGGACGCGGTGTTGAGATAGATCGTCTCGGCTGCGAACTCCGTGCTCCTCAAGCTGTCCATGTCCTCAGCTTGGACCCCCTCGAACTCAAAGTCCATTGAGAATAAGTGGCATTCACCCCTAAGGATTGCTTATGGTTGAGGAATGATCGAAGCACGCCATCTCCGGGTACTACGTGCGGTGTCCAGGACCGGCTCCTTCTCCGCCGCGGCGCGTGAGCTGGGCTGTACCCAACCGGCCGTGAGCCAGCAGATGAAGGCGCTGGAGTCGTCCGCCGGCACCCCGCTGCTGATCAGGGCCGGCCGCGAGATGCGGCTCACCGAGGCAGGCGAGGCCCTCACCCGGCACGCCGCCGGGATCCTCGCCGGGCTCACGGCCGCGGAGGAGGAGGTCGCCGCGATCGCCGGACTGCGGGCCGGGCGGGTGCGGCTGATCTCGTTCCCCTCCGGGATCTCCACCATCGTCCCGCCCGCCGTCGCCGGGATGCGGGCCGAGAACCCGGGAACGCAGATCTCCCTCGAGGAGGCCGAACCGCCGCAGTCCGTCGAGATGCTCCGTTCGGGTGACTGCGAGATCGCCCTGGCCTTCCGCTATCCCGACATGCGGGATGCCGAGGACTGGGACGACCTGGTGGTGCGCCACCTGCTCACGGACCGGCTGGTGGGCCTCGTCCCCTCGGGCCACCGCCTCGACACGACGTCCGGCGCGGTCGAACCAGGTGCCTCCGCAGGCGGGCGGCCCGTCGACATGGCCGAGTTGGCGGACGAGCAGTGGATCGCGGGCTGCCCGCGCTGCCGGGGGCACCTCGTCGACATCTGCGAGGCCGCCGGCTTCACTCCGCGCATCGACTTCGCCACAGACGACTACCCGGCCGTGGCGGGCCTTGTCGGCGCGGGCCTGGGCGTCGCGATGCTGCCAGAGCTGGCCCTTCGCGCGGTGCGGGCCAAGGGCGTCGCGGTCGTGGACGTCCGGCCGGCGGTGCGCCGGGAGGTCGTGGCGCTCACCCTGCCCGACCTCGCCAACGTGCCCGCGGTGAGCGCGATGCTCGACCGATTGGCCTACGCGGCGATGCGCTGAGGAGCGCTGCTGGGGGCTGGGGGAGTCCTTGAGGTGTGCTTGGCGTCTTGTGCGTGGCGCCTCGGGCTCCGGGGCGGGAGCGCGGCGCTCAGCCGCTGGGGAGGCGCGCGGGGGCCCGTTCGGCGGTGCTTCGGCGGTGAGGAGTGCTTCGACGTCTCGCGCTTTCGACCGCGCCTGGCGGGTTCGGCGGCTTCGAGCGTCCGCCGGGCTGAGGGTCCAGGCGTGGCGCCTGGCAGACCGCACGCCACCTCCAGCCCCTCCAACCTTCCCCGAGGACCCGGTCGTCCCCCCGGGACCCAGCCGCCCCCGGGACCCGGCGGCTCCGCGAAACCGAGGCGTCCCCGAGACCGCGTTACGCCATACGAGTGGTCCGGCCGCAGAGGGCCTGTCTTCCTCCCGTAGTTCAAAAGAAGAAACGATTCGTCAGTTGCTTGTGCTGCTGATCAGCCGGTTCCGCGAGCGGCCCATCATCTCCTCGCGCTCGTCCTCGGTGAGACCACCCCAGACGCCGTAGGGCTCTCTGACCGCCAGGGCGTGAGCGGCGCACGCCGCGCGGACCGGGCAGCGCATGCACACCTCCTTGGCGGCGGCCTCCCGTGAACTGCGTGCGGCGCCGCGTTCGCCCTCGGGGTGGAA
This sequence comes from Streptomyces sp. ICBB 8177, assembly GCF_003144095.1. GTDB lineage: Bacteria > Actinomycetota > Actinomycetes > Streptomycetales > Streptomycetaceae > Streptantibioticus_D. Next base: position 1,817,354 of record NZ_NSKH01000018.1, read on the forward strand.
GAACAGAGAGCTGTCGACGCCCCGGCAGGCGGCCACCAGTTGCCAGTCCCAGAGGTCGGCGTTGGGGCCAGGGAGACGGGAGAAATCTGCCATTGCTCATCCCCTCGAACGGTCTTCCTGAGGTCTGCCGCGGCACATCCTCCCGCGGCTGTGCACATTCAGTGTGTAACTGGATGTAAATATGACTCATTGCCAATCTAGCCTCAACACCCCTACTCGGGGAAAAAAGCCTCCAAACAGTTCAAAATCCGACACTGTTGTGTCAGGCCCGCTCATCGGTCTGTCCGGAGTGCTCCGACGTCGCGCAGAACAGGTCGCTCCGACGCCCCGGGTACCCCGTCCGTTCTGCCTCTCACCTGGCCGCGCGGCGGGCACCGCGCCCAGTGGCCGTGCGGGCCCCGGGTCCGGGTCGCCCTCGGGGCGTGCGCGCCGTGCCCGCGTCGTTCCCGCGCCGAGCGATGCCCCGTACGGGTGGTGAATGTCCCGCGAGTGGGCGCGCCCGTCGGTGGCGGGTGTTCTCAGGGGAGGCGGCCGTGCGGTGTCGGTGGGGGGTCCGGAGGGCGTCCCGGCGGTGGCGGCGCGGGGTTCGCGTGCGCCCGTGCGCTCCGGCAGGAGAGGGGATTGCACCGCTTGGTGGAGCCGGATAGCTGATTCGTGTCCGTGTGATCACGTAGAGTGTCGGGGACGGCTGCCAAACTCCGTAACTCTTTCGAGTGAGCGTCGTTGAGAGTGCGGAGGTGGTTGAACGGCGAGGCAAACGGGCACCGGCCCGGCGCCGTCGGCCCCACCGGTGACGATTCGTACCAGCCTGGAGGCTCAACGTGAAGCGGATCAGCTGCGGAGGGCGGTCATGACATCCGTCCTCGTCTGCGACGACTCCCCGCTTGCCCGAGAGGCGCTTCGCCGTGCGGTCGCGACCGTGCCCGGCGTCGAGCGCGTGACGACGGCGGCCAACGGCGAGGAAGTCCTCCGCCGCTGGGGCGCCGACCGGTCCGACCTCATCCTGATGGATGTCCGGATGCCCGGACTGGGGGGCGTCGAGACCGTACGGCGCCTGCTGTCCGCCGACCCGGGCGCGCGCATCATCATGCTGACCGTCGCGGAGGACCTGGACGGGGTCGCGCTCGCGGTTGCCGCCGGTGCCCGCGGCTACCTGCACAAGGACGCCTCCCGTGCCGAACTGCGGGCCACGGTCACCCAGGCACTCGCCGACCCGACGTGGCGGCTCGCGCCCCGGCGCCTGCGTTCCGCCGAGATGGGCGCCGCGCCCACGCTGACCGCGCGGGAGATCCAGGTGCTGGAGGGCATGAGCCACGGCCGTTCCAACGCGGAGATCGGCCGTGAGCTGTTCCTCTCCGAGGACACCGTCAAGACCCACGCGCGCCGGCTCTTCAAGAAGCTGGGGGCTTCCGACCGGGCGCACGCGGTGGCACTCGGCTTCCGCTGGGGCCTGGTGCGCTGAGGAGCGCGTCATGCGCTGTTGTGGACGGGGGCGGTTCGCCGCCCCGCCCCGGCCGCACCTGCCCCGGGGCGCGCCCGCGCGCCGACGGTGTCGCGCGCCCCGGCGCGACACCCACCAGGGCCGACGCGAGCGGAACGGGCGGGTGGCGGCCGCGCGGAGCGGTTGCCGGACGCCGGTCGCGGGGGCGCCCGGCGGAGCGGAATCGCGGGTGAAGTTCCGGATGTCCGCCCGAGGACGCATGCTTGACGTATGGACTTCCTCGGGGACCGACGAGAACTGCGGCGGGCAGTACCTCCGTACGGGGGTGTGGCGGTGGGGTCGGCCGCGGCGGTGGACGCCACCGCGGCGTCCGGACCGGAGGAGTCGCGGGGGGAAGAGATGACGGCGGCGAGCGCTCCGCCTCACGCCGCTTCCCCCGGCGCTCCCCATAACGCTTCGGGGCACAACTCCGGACGCGGTGCGACGGACGCCGAGGCGACCAGGCACCATGGACCGATGCGCGACAACGAGACTCAGGCCATCGGCGCCCTGGTCCGCCGCGCTGCCGAGGGCGACGAGCAGGCCACCCATGATCTGCTCGCGCACGTTCATCCGCTCGCCCTGCGGTACTGCCGGACCAGGTTGTCCCGGTTGCCGGGGGACGCCCGCCACTTCGTGGACGACCTCGCTCAGGAGGTCTGCCTCGCCGTGCTCTGCGCCCTGCCGCGCTACCGTGACCAGGGCCGCCCGTTCGAGGCGTTCGTCTTCGCCATCGCCGCGCACAAGGTCGCCGATCTGCAACGTGCGGCGATGCGCGGCCCCGGTTCGACGGCCGTCCCGTCCGAGGACCTGCCGGAGAAGCCGGACGACTCCCTCGGCCCCGAGGAACGCGCGCTGCTCAGCAGCGACGCCGAATGGGCCAAGGCTCTGCTCGCCAACCTGCCCGCGACCCAGCGTGAACTCGTCCTGCTGCGGGTCGCGGTGGGCCTGACCGCCGAGGAGACCGGCCGGATGCTCGGGATGTCGCCGGGCGCCGTCCGGGTCGCCCAGCACCGCGCGCTGAGCAGGCTGCGCGCGCTGGCCGAGGAGGCGGAGGCGATGCGGGCGGACGGCGCGATGCGCGAGGACGGAGCGCGGGGGCTCACGGCGTAGGACGCGTTTGCCGCCGACATCCTTCAGGAGCGCCCGCCTCGGCGCCGCACAGGCGTGCCTCCGGCTGCCGCGCGCGTGCCGGCTCCTCCGCGCGCCCCGCCTTCGCGTCACCGCACCCCTTTCACTCGTACGTGTCCACGCCACGACGTTTGCCCGGAACGTGACGCATAAGACGCGGGTGACGGCGTACCCGTGCGCTACGCGCGTCACCCCGGTCCGCGCAAGGGCGGGAGCCCGTCGGCCCGCGCCGCCCGCCACCGGAACGGCCGAAGGTAGTCCGAGTGGCCCAGTAGCATGGGATGCCACGCCGGGCAAGAGCATTGGGGAAGGTGTCATGACCGCAAACGCCGACGGAGTGGCCGAGAAGGTCGCCGAGAAATTCGGGTTCCTCGGGCTCACCTACGACGACGTGCTGCTGCTGCCTGGCGCGTCCGAGGTCGTGCCGAACCAGGTGGACACCTCGTCCCGGGTGACCCGCAACATCAAGGTCAACATCCCGTTGCTCTCCGCCGCCATGGACAAGGTCACCGAAGCCCGGATGGCCATCGCCATGGCCCGCCAGGGCGGTGTCGGCGTGCTGCACCGCAACCTGTCGGTCGAGGACCAGGTCAACCAGGTCGACCTGGTCAAGCGCTCCGAGTCCGGCATGGTCACCGACCCGATCACCGTGCACCCGGACGCCACCCTGGCCGAGGCCGACGCTCTGTGCGCCAAGTTCCGCATCAGCGGCGTCCCGGTGACCGACCCGGCGGGCAAGCTGCTCGGCATCGTCACCAACCGCGACATGGCCTTCGAGCTGGACCGCAGCCGCCAGGTCCGCGAGGTTATGACCCCGATGCCGCTGGTCACCGGCAAGGTCGGCATCTCCGGCGACGACGCGATCGAGCTGCTGCGCCGCCACAAGATCGAGAAGCTGCCGCTGGTCGACGACGAGGGCCGCCTCAAGGGCCTGATCACCGTCAAGGACTTCGTCAAGGCGGAGAAGTACCCGAACGCCGCCAAGGACTCAGAGGGCCGCCTGCTGGTGGGCGCCGCGGTGGGCGTCGGCGACGAAGCGTTCCTACGCGCCCAGGCTCTGGTGGAGGCCGGCGCCGACTTCCTGGTCATCGACAGTGCGCACGGCCACAGCCGCGGCATCCTCGACATGGTCGCCAAGGTGAAGGCGAACCTGAAGATCGAGGTCGTGGCGGGCAACGTCGCCACCCGGGACGGCGCCCAGGCGCTCATCGACGCGGGCGCGGACGGCGTCAAGGTCGGCGTGGGCCCCGGTTCGATCTGCACCACCCGCGTGGTCGCGGGCGTCGGCGCGCCGCAGGTCACCGCCATCTACGAAGCCTCGCTCGCGGCCGGCCCGGCGGGCGTCCCGCTGATCGGCGACGGCGGCCTGCAGTACTCCGGCGACATCGCCAAGGCCATCGCGGCCGGCGCCGACACCGTGATGCTCGGCAGCCTGCTGGCCGGCTGCGAGGAGTCGCCGGGCGAGCTGCTGTTCATCAACGGCAAGCAGTTCAAGTCGTACCGCGGCATGGGTTCGCTGGGCGCCATGCAGGGCCGTGGCCAGGCCAAGTCGTACTCCAAGGACCGCTACTTCCAGGACAACGTGCTGTCCGAGGACAAGCTCGTCCCCGAGGGCATCGAGGGCCAGGTGCCCTACCGCGGCCCGCTGGCCGCCGTCGCCCACCAGCTCATCGGCGGCCTGCGCTCCTCGATGGGCTACGTCGGCTCGGCGACCGTGCCGGAGCTGAAGGAGAAGGGCCGCTTCGTGCGGATCACCTCCGCGGGCCTGAAGGAGAGCCACCCGCACGACATCCAGATGACCACCGAGGCGCCGAACTACCACACGCGCTGACCGCCCGGCGCGTACGGCGGCAGCGCTGCCCCGAGTGCGGCCGCGGGCGCCGCCGTACGCACCGGTGCCGCCCGAGTCGGCCAAGCCGTGGGCACGGCCGGGTGACGGCGTGGCCGGGCCTGGGATACTGGGCGTGCAGGCCACGAGGAAAGGCATAGCGAACAGTGACTGAGATCGAGATCGGGCGAGGCAAGCGGGGCCGCAGGGCGTACGCATTCGACGACATCGCCGTCGTCCCGAGCCGGCGCACCCGGGACCCCAAGGAGGTCTCGATCGCCTGGCAGATCGACGCCTACCGCTTCGAGCTGCCCTTCCTGGCCGCGCCGATGGACTCCGTGGTCTCCCCGGAGTCCGCGATCCGCATCGGCAACCTCGGCGGCCTCGGGGTACTCAACCTCGAAGGCCTGTGGACCCGCTACGACGACCCCGAGCCGCTGCTCGCCGAGATCGCCGAACTGGACGACCTGAGGGCGACCAAGCGCCTCCAGGAGATCTACGCCGCCCCCATCCGCGAGGAACTGATCGGCCAGCGCATCAAGGAGGTGCGCGACGCGGGCGTGGTCACCGCCGCCGCGCTCTCCCCGCAGCGCACCGCGCAGTTCTCCAAGGCCGTGGTGGACGCGGGCGTGGACCTGTTCGTGATCCGCGGGACGACCGTCTCCGCCGAGCACGTGTCGGGTTCGCACGAGCCGCTCAACCTCAAGCAGTTCATCTACGAGCTGGACGTGCCCGTCATCGTGGGCGGCTGCGCCACCTACACGGCGGCCCTCCACCTGATGCGCACCGGCGCGGCGGGCGTCCTGGTCGGCTTCGGCGGCGGCGCCGCGCACACCACGCGCAACGTGCTGGGCATCCAGGTGCCGATGGCGACCGCGGTGGCCGACGTGGCCGCCGCCCGCCGCGACTACATGGACGAGTCCGGCGGCCGCTACGTGCACGTCATCGCGGACGGTGGCTTCGGCGCCAGCGGCGACCTGCCCAAGGCGATCGCCTGCGGCGCCGACGCGGTCATGATGGGCTCGCCGCTGGCCCGCGCCACCGACGCGCCCGGCCGCGGGTTCCACTGGGGCATGGAGGCGGTGCACGAGGAGCTGCCGCGCGGCAAGCGGATGAACCTCGGCGCCGCCGGCACCACCGAGGAGATCCTGCTCGGCCCGTCGCACGCCCCGGACGGCTCGATGAACTTCTTCGGCGCGCTGCGCCGCGCCATGGCCACGACCGGCTACTCGGACCTCAAGGAGTTCCAGCGCGTCGAGGTGACGGTCGCTCCGGTGGCCCACCGCTGAGCTGAGGCACTTCCCCGGTGCCGTACGTGCGCTGAGCGCGCCGTGCCTGTACCTGCGACGGATGTCGCGGTGCCGGTGGCGTACGGCGCCGGCACCTTCGCCGGGGTCGGTGACCAGTGGCGTCATCGCCGTACGAATCCGTTCGCCGCATTCCGTGTGTCGGCGCGAGGGGTGAGGCGGGGCAAGGGCCCGGGACTCGACTACGAGTCCCGGGCCCTTCGCATGCCCCCGGCCGAAGTGCGGCAGATGGGATCAGCGCTGGGCCTGACCCGCGCGACGCGCGATGACGAACCCCTCGGCGCCGGCTATCGCGAAGAAGAGCACGTCCATGGCGCTGACGAACGAGTCCTTCCACGCCTTCACCAGGTCGTTGAAGTGGGTGAACAGGACCTCGGTGAACGGGATGCCGTACATGTGGTTGATCGTCCACGCCATGCCGACCAGCTGCCCCAGCCAGACCGCGAGCAGTGAGATGACCGCGGCCATCACCGGCAGTCCGGCGCTGCGGCCACCCACCTTGCCCATCGCCGCTCCCACGACCAGACCGACGACGATCGCGACGTAGCCGACCTGGTGGTTGGTGAAGTGGAGCACCGCCGCGTAGAAGACGATGGCGACGACCGCCGCGCCGAGCCCCGCCAGCAGGCCGAGCCCGAACCGTTCAGGACGCTGCGGCACGGCGAGCGGTGACGGGAAGGCGCCGCCGGGCGGGTAGGGGACAGGTGCCGGGTAGCCGCCCTGAGCCTGCTGCTGGGGCGGGAAGCCGTAACCCGGCTGCGGGGCGGCGGTGTAACCCTGCGGCGGTGGTGGCTGAGAGCCGAAGGAATCGCCCCTTGGTGGCTCTTGCAGCGGCGTGCTCATGAGATCCCCCGAGTAGTGAAGTTATGGCCTGAAGTTGATGGTGGCCTGAAGGCTAGCAGTCGCTACTGACAAGAGGGCCTGACCAGGTGGGTAGCGCCCGATGGGCGCGCTGGGCCGCCTGAGGGCACCTCAATCACGGGCGAGCGGAGCACCGGTGACGAATGACCGGGTGACGCGAGGGTGACGCCGTTGGGCCATTTGCTGCCCAACAGGCGACTGACGCACAGCCACCTAATAATCAGATTTATGGCGCATAGGAAGTCTTTTTCCGGACGAGACCTGGGCATAGACCTCGGCACCGCGAACACCCTGGTGTACGTGCGGGGCGAGGGCATCGTGCTCAATGAGCCGTCAGTGGTGGCCGTCAACGCCGTGGGTGGTGAGGTCATCAGCGTCGGAACCGACGCCAAGTCCACGATCGGGCGAACACCTTCCCACGTTGTCGCCGTACGCCCCCTGCGTGACGGGGTGATCGCCGACTTCGACATGGCGGAGCGGATGCTCGCCCACTTCATCCGCAAGGTGGCCGGCAACCGGCGCCGCTTCAGCCGCCCCCGCGTGGTGGTGTGCGTTCCCGCGGGCATCACCAGTGTCGAACGACGCGCGGTCGTCGAGGCCGCCACCACCGCGGGCGCACGCCAGGTGTACCTGATCGACGAGCCCATGGCGGCGGCCATCGGCGCGGGGCTGCCGGTGAGCGAACCGGTCGGCTCCATGATCGTGGACATCGGCGGCGGCACGACGGAGGTCGCGGTCATCTCGCTCGGCGGCATCGTCACCGCCCGGTCCGTACGGACGGCGGGGGACGCCATCGACGCGGCGATCGCTAACTACGTGAAACGAGAACACACCCTCGTCATCGGCGAACGTACCGCCGAAGAGGTGAAGATGGCCATCGGTTCTGCCGCGCCCGCGGGCTACTGGCCGGACGGCCTGGGCCTGCTCGATCGCGAACTCGAGGAGGACCTGGGCGCCGCCGCCGACGGCCCGATGGACGACGCCTCCGACGCCGCCGGTCCACGTGGCGGTCGTGAGGCCGACCCGGAGTCGTCGGTGGGCCTGGTGACGGCGGTCGGCTCCACGCCCGAAGGCGAGCAGCGGTGCAGGATCCGGGGTCGTGACCAGGTCAGCGGCCTGCCGAAGACCTTGGAGCTGGAAACCGCGCAGATACGTCACGCGATCAACGATCCCGTGGAGATGATCATCGACGCCGTGCGGCAGACCCTGGACTCCTGCCCCCCGGAGCCGGCGGGCGACATCATGGACCACGGCATCGTGCTTACGGGTGGCGGCGCGCTCCTGCCGGGTCTCGACGCACGGCTGAGCAGTGCCTTCGACATCCCCGTCATCGTCGCCGACTCGCCGCTCGACTGCGTGGCGGTGGGCACCGGCAAGTGCGTCGAGAACTACGAGGCCCTGCGTACCGTCATGGACGCGACCCCCAACTCGTACCTGGCGTACAAGGGCTGACGGCGAGCCAGGCCGGCCGGGCAGGCGTCGGCCGGGCCGGACTTGGCCGAACCGATCCGGGCGCCGAGGGCGTCGGCAGACGGCGAGGTCGGGCGGAGTCCGGCGCAGTCAGGCGGGAACCGGGACGGCAGGGAGAACGTTGACAGGTGGTGAGCGGCGCGAGGTGCGCGGCGGGGGCGCACTGCCGTGCCCTGCGGCGGTCGACGCGCCTGTTGGCGCTCGCGGTGGCCGTGGCGCTCGTCCTTCTCGCAGTCCCGGCGCGGGCGGCCGCGGGCCAGCCGGGCCGCGCCCTACCGGACCACGCGCGGTCCGCCGCTGTCGCTCCCGCCGCCCGCGTTCGACAGACCCCCCTCGGCGACCCGGTAACCGTCACCTTGAACGCGTTCACCCCGTCCCTCCCGAAACCGGACGACACCCTCACGATCACCGGAGACCTGGCCAACGCCACGGACCACCAGATCACCGGCAGCCATCTGGGCGTACATGTGGGCGATGGTGGCGAGGTCACCGGACACACCGAGCCGGTGGCCGCGGTGGTGCCCGGTGAGACGCTGCCGTTCACGTTCAAGGTGCCGGTGTCGGCGCTGAATCTGCGCGGAGCAGGCGACTACACGCTCACCCTGGCGCTGGCCGGGTCGTCGGGCGGCTCGCGGCTGGGACAGCTCCGGGTGCGGCTGCCCTGGTATCCGCCCGGCACGCAGGGCAAGCCGCTGGACGTCGCCGCTGTCTGGCCGGTCACCGACACGCCGCACGAAGAGGCCGTCTCGCTCGGTGAGGGCGACGCGGCGCAGCCCGTCTTCCGGGACGACGAACTGGCCCGTGAGTTCGCAGACGGAGGCCGCCTGCACCAGGTCGTCGCGGTCGCCGCCGGACTGCCGGTCACCTGGACGGTCGATCCCGCGCTGCTGGACGAGGCGCAGGGCATGGCGGGCGGCTACCGCGTCGCGAACACCCCGGACAGCGGCAGCCCCCAGGACAGCGTGCCCGGCACAGGCGACACGGTGGCCTCCTCGTGGCTGACGGCGATCCGCGGTGCGGTGAAAGACGGCTCGGTGGTCGCTCTGCCGTACGCCGACCCCGACCTGGCCTCGATCGCGCGCCAGGGCGCGGACACCGGACCGCTCGCCACGCTCCTCCACGACTCGGTGAGCTTGGGCGAGACCACGGCGGCGCGGACGCTGCGGACGTCGGTGCGCGACGACGTGGCCTGGCCGTACGCGGGCGCCCTGGACACCGGCATCGCCGCCCTGGCGAAGAAGCTGGGTTCGACCGTCCTCCTCGCCTCCGGTCAGGGTCTGAGCACCGGTGCCTCCGAGCCGAAGGTCTCGATCGGCGGCGGGGCGACCGCGCTGGTCGGCGATCCGGCGATCGACTCGGTCCTGACCCGGTCGCCGGCAGGCGCCGGAGACGTGGCCTCCGCCCGCCAGGAGATCCTGGGCGACCTGCTCAGCGCCGAGCGCGATGCTCCGGACGGGCCGGGCGGTCTGCTCGTCGTACCGCCGCGGCAGATGTCCGCCTCGACCGCCCAGGCCCTCGCGGCGGCGTTGAAGGCAGCCCAGGGGGCAGGATGGGCCAAGGTCGTCGGCCTGAACGGCATCGCGAACGCGTCCCCAACGCCTCGTGCGGCCTCCGACACGGCTTCCACGGTCGACGGTACGGCTTCCACGGTCGACGGTACGGCTTCCACGGCCTCCGGCACCTCCGATGAGGTTCCTTTGGCCTCCAGCGCCTCCGGCGAGGGTCCCACGGCCTCCGGTGCCCCCGGCGAGGCTTCCATGGCTTCCGGTGCCCCCGACGGGGCCTCCACGGCCTCCGCCGCTCCAGGGGGCCTCGGCCCGGTTTCCGGGCGAGCCCCCGCCACCCCCGCCATCCCCGTAGCCATCGCGCCCACCCGCCCAACCGTCTCCGCCACAAGCTCCAACCCGCCCACAAGCTCCGCCCCCGCCACAAGCCCCGTCTCCGTCTCCGTCTCCGCCGACAAGACCCCCACCGCCTCGGTCGGCCCTCCGGAGAGTTATCCACAGGCCTTGCGGGGGAGCGAGCTGTCGGCGGACGATCTTCACGCGGTAGCCGCGATCGAGCCGGACCTCGACACCTTGTCCCTGGTGCTGTCCGCCCCGGCCCGGACCACGGACGCGGTGCACCGCGGAATGCTGCGAGCCGTATCCACCGGGTGGCGGGTGGACGCGGTCAGTGGCGACACCGGCAGCGAGACCTCGTACACGAAAGGAGTGCGTGCCTATGTGGACAAGTCGATAACGTCCGTGCGCCTGCTGCCCAAGCTCGGCACGGTCACGATGGCGGGAAACTCGGCGTCGATCCCGGTCACGGTCGCCAACGGACTGCAGCAGCCCCTGAGCGGACTGGAGCTGCGGGTCACCTCCTCGGCGTCCGACCGGGTCACGATCGGCAACCCCACCACGGCCGTACGCGCGGCGGCCGAGGCCAACCACACCGTGCAGGTGCGGGCGCAGGCGCACGCCAACGGTCCGGTGCAGGTCACCGCACAGCTCTACACGACGGCGAACGACCGTCCCTGGGGGAGCCCGATCACCTTCCAGGTCCGGGTCAGCAAGATCTCCCCGCTGGCGATCGGCGTCATCGCGGGCGGCGTCCTGCTGGCGTTCCTGGCCGGAGCGTTCAAGATGCGGCAGGCCCGCCGCAGGCAGGCCCCCGACGGCCCTGGCCCGGACGGGTCCGGCCCCGGCGCGGCCGGGTCGTCTCCCGGGGGACCCTTCCCGGACGGCGAGACGCCGAAGGGCCCCGCGCCGGAAGACAAGGACTAGGCGGCCACCAGCCACTCCACAGTCCTCCGCCCCGCCTCCCACCGGACCGACCTCAACCGATCTCATCGGAACCGCTCCCACCGGACCGATCTCACCAGACCGACCGAAGGCGCCTTGAGAACCCTCGGGCGACCACGGCGACGCCCGCCCGAGGAGTGCGGTCGCCCCGCCCGAGGACGGCGGCTTCCCGCCTGCCCGATCGCCCCGCCCGCCCGCACAGCGACGCGCCCGGAGTCGCTGCCCGGCCGCCGCTACAACCGTGCCGCCGCCCCCGCCGGAGTGGCTCCGCGGGTGTCCAGCAGGAGCTGAGCCTTCACCGCCAGCCCCTGGAGGTCGTACGTGCGGTGGTGCTGGAGGAGGACCGTCAGGTCGGCGTCGGCCGCGGCCTCCCACAGGGAGTCGGCGCGGGGGACCGGGCGGTCCAGGACGCGCCAGTCCGGGACGTAAGGGTCGTGGTAGCTGAGGGACGCGCCGAGGTCCAGCAGCCGCGAGGCGACCTCGCGCGCCGGTGCGCCCTCGTCGTCGGCGACGTCGGCCTTGTAGGTGACGCCCAACAGCAGGACGCGCGCGCCGCGCACCGACTTGCCGTGTTCGTTGAGCAGCGCGGCGCAGCGCTGGACGACGTAGCGGGGCATGCGGGCGTTGACCTCCTGGGCCAGTTCGACCATGCGCAGCGGGTAGCCGAGGGTGCGGGCGGGATAGGACAGGTAGTTCGGGTCCAGCGCGATGCCGTGGCCGCCGACGCCGGGGCCGGGGCGGAACGCCTGGAAGCCGAACGGCTTGGTCTCGGCGCAGCGGATCACGTCCCACAGGTCGATGCCCGCGTCGTGGCAGAAGACGGCCATCTCGTTGACCAGCGCGATGTTCACCTGCCGGTAGTTGGTCTCCAGCAGCTTGACCGCCTCGGCCTCGCGGGGACCGCGGGCCCGCACGACGCGTTCGGTGAGGCGGCCGTAGAAGGCGGCGGCGGCCTCGGTACAGGCGGGGGTGAGGCCGCCGATGACCTTGGGGGTGTTGGCGATGCCGTGGTGCCGGTTGCCGGGGTCGAGGCGGCTGGGGGAGTAGGCGAGGTGGAAGTCGCGGCCGGCGCGCAGGCCGGAACCGCGTTCCAGGATCGGGCGCAGGATTTCCTCCGTCGTTCCCGGGTACGCGGTCGACTCCAGGACGACGGTGGTGTGCGGGCGCAGGTGCGCGGCCAGGGTGCGGGCCGCCTCGGTCACCGCGGACAGGTCGGGGGCGCGGTCCTCGCCCAGGGAGGTCGGTGCGCAGATCACGGCGGTACGGGTGCGGCCCAGGACAGCGGGGTCACCGGTGGCGCGGAATCCGGTGGCCAGCATTCGCCGTACCTCGGCCGCGGTGAGACCGTCGAGGTGGGAGCGCCCTGCGTTCAGGCCCGCAGTGATGGCCGGGTCGGTGTCGTAGCCGATGACGTCGATCCCGGCGGCGGTGGCGGACTGGGCGAGAGGCAGTCCGAAGTGGCGGAGTCCGATGACGGCGAGGTCTGCGGGCATGGAAGGTCAGCCCCTTAGGTGTCGCGCACGGCGCGGCCCGGGCCGGACCGCGTGTCGTCCCGGACCTGCGCGGTCCAGAATTCCTGGATGAAGCCATTTAAGGCTAAGCAGAAATATGACTGATATTCAGTATTGAACGCTTCGTGTGGCGCGTGGCCCCTTCGCCGGTCACCATCGAGGGGAAGGGCCAGGGCGGCACGGGAGAGACCGGGCGCGAGGAAGCGCGAGCGAGGAGGCGCAGTGAAATCGGCGCAACTGGGGCCGCAGGAACGCGCGCAGGCGCTGGCCCGGATGGCGGAGCAGGAACTCGACGTCCTGGTGGTCGGCGGCGGGGTGGTCGGCGCCGGCACCGCCCTGGATTCCGCGACCCGGGGCCTGCTGACCGGACTGGTCGAGGCGCGTGACTGGGCGTCGGGCACCTCGAGCCGGTCCAGCAAGCTCATCCACGGCGGCTTGCGGTATCTGGAGATGCTGGACTTCGCGCTCGTCAGGGAGGCGCTCAAGGAACGCGGGTTGCTGATCAACCGCCTGGCCCCGCACCTGGTCAAACCGGTGCCGTTCCTCTACCCGCTCCAGCACCGCGGCTGGGAGCGGCTGTACGCGGGCTCGGGCGTGGCGCTCTACGACACCATGTCGGTCTCCTCCGGGCACGGCCGCGGCCTTCCCGTCCACCGCCATCTCACCCGCACCCACGCGCTGCGGGTCGCCCCCTGCCTGCGCAAGGACGCTCTGGTCGGCGCGCTGCAGTACTACGACGCCCAGATGGACGACGCGCGCTACGTGGCCACGTTGGTGCGCACGGCTGCCTCCTACGGTGCCGCGGTCGCCAACCGGGCTCGCGTCACCGGCTTCCTCCGCGAGGGGGAACGCGTTGTCGGTGCCAGGGTGCAGGATGTGGAGCAGGGCGGCGAGTACGAGGTCCGCGCCCGCCAGGTCGTCAACGCGACCGGGGTGTGGACCGACGAGACACAGGCGATGGTGGGGGAGAGGGGGCAGTTCCACGTCAGGGCGTCCAAGGGGATCCATCTGGTCGTGCCCAAGGACCGGATCCACTCCTCGACCGGGCTGATCCTGCGCACCGAGAAGAGTGTGTTGTTCGTGATCCCGTGGGGGAGGCACTGGATCGTGGGCACCACCGACACCGGCTGGGACCTGGACAAGGCGCACCCCGCCGCGTCCAGCGCCGACATCGACTACCTGCTGGAGCACGTCAACTCCGTGCTGGCGGTCCCTCTCACGCGGGACGACGTGCAGGGCGTGTACGCCGGATTGCGCCCCTTGCTGGCCGGTGAGTCGGAGGCGACCAGCAAGCTGTCGCGCGAGCACACGGTGGCGCACTCGGTGCCGGGCCTGGTGGTCGTGGCGGGCGGCAAGTACACCACCTACCGGGCGATGGCCAAGGACGCGGTGGACGCGGCCGTGCACGGGCTGGACCGGCGGGTCGCAGACTGCTGCACCGAGGAGGTCCCGCTCGCCGGGGCCGACGGCTACCACGCGCTGTGGAACGCGCGGGCACGCATCGCCGCGCGCACCGGGCTGCACGTCGTACGGGTCGAGCACCTGCTCAACCGTTACGGGTCGCTGGCGCAGGAGGTGTTGGACCTGATCGCCGAGGACCCGTCACTGGGCGAGCCGCTCGCCGCCGCCGACGACTACCTGCGCGCGGAGGTCGTCTACGCGGCCTCGCACGAGGGTGCCCGCCATCTGGACGACGTGCTGACGCGGCGCACCCGGATCTCCATCGAGACGTTCGACCGGGGGGCGTTGAGCGCGCGGGAGGCCGCAGAGCTGGTCGCACCCGTCCTGGGCTGGGACAAGCAGCAGGTCGAGAAGGAGATCGAGCACTACGAGAAGCGGGTCGAGGCGGAGCGGGAATCGCAGCGTCAGCCCGACGATCTGACCGCGGACGCGGCGCGCTTGGGCGCGCCGGATATCGTGCCCCTTTAGACCGTGCGGCCACACCTGCATCAGGCGTGACGGGGGACGAGAGGGGCGGAGGGTGTCCGACCAGGGGCGGCTGGTGTCCGGGAGGTACCGGCTGGCCGAAATGATCGGCCGCGGGGGCATGGGCACGGTCTGGCGAGCCGAGGACGAACTGCTCGGCCGCCAGGTCGCGGTGAAAAAGCTGCGTGTGCCACCGCAGTTGCACGACGACGAGCGCGAGACGCTGTACGAGCGCACGCGCCGCGAGGCCCGCAGCGCGGCCCGCATCACCCACCCCAACGTGGTCGTGGTGCACGACGTGGTCGAGGACGAGGGCCTGCCGTGCATCGTCATGGAGTACGTGCAGTCACGCACCCTCGGCGACGTGCTCAAGAACGACGGCCCGATCACCCCGCGCGAGGCGGCGCGAATAGGGCGCGGCATGGTGGCGGCCCTGCGGGCGGCGCACCGTGCCGGCGTGCTGCACCGGGACGTCAAGCCGGCCAACGTGCTGCTAGGGCTCGACGAGCCGGAGGAGGACGACAGTTGGCCGGGCGGCCGGATCGTTCTGACCGACTTCGGCATCGCGTCGGCCACCGGGACGTCCACGCTCACCCGTACCGGCGAGCTGATCGGATCGTTCGACTACCTCGCGCCCGAGCGCATCACCGGCGGCAGCCCCGGGCCCGCCTCCGACCTGTGGGCGCTCGGGGCGACGCTCTATCAGGCCGTGGAAGGCGTGGCACCGTTCCACCGGGACACGCCGATCGAGACCGCGTACGCCATCGCCGCGGAGCCGGTGCCGCCGTCGCGCAACGCGGGCCCGCTCGCCCCGGTCATCTCCTCGCTGCTGGAGAAGGATCCGGAGCAGCGGATGTCGGCGGCGCAGGTGGAGCGGCTGCTCGTCTCCTCGGTCGAGACGGTGCTCACCAGCGGTACGCCGCCGCGTGGTGTCCCGGCGGCGGGCGGTCAGGGCCCGCGTACGACGCCGTCCTGGGCGACCGGCGAGGCGACCGCAGAGACGGCGCCGGGAGCGGCGGGCGAGACCGCGACAGGCGCCATCGGCACCAACGGCGCCACGGGCGCGACCACCTCGACGGGTGCCGTCGGGGCGGCCGAGGGCCCCACCGGGGTGGTGCCGAGGCAGGCGGGCGCCCCCGGCGAGCCGTCGCACGCCTCCGGGGAGTCCCCGTACACCGGCGGCGACGCCGTCGTTCCCGAGCCGCGCGCGGTGCCGGACCAGGAGACGACCGCGCCCACCACCAGGAGCGCGGGTCCGGCCACCGCGACGACCACCGGCCTTGCCGCTGTGGGCGCGGACGGCGGAGCCGACACTGCGGCCGAGGCGGGGACCGGCGGACAGGGCGGTTCCCGGCGCAGGGCACGGCGGCGCGGCCCGCGTGTCCTGGTGTGGACGGTGGCCGCGCTGGTCCTGGTGGTCGGACTCGGCACGGGCGGGCTGTTGTTGGTGCGTCACCGCGACGACGACCACGCGGGCGGCTCGCCGGGCGGTGGCAGCCCGGCGCCGTCCACTCCGGCACCCTCGCCCAAGCCGACCGCCCCGGCGGGGTACCACTTCGTCAACGACAAAGCCAAGTTCTCGGTTGCGGTCCCGGACGGGTGGGTTCGCGACTCGCAGTCCAACGGCACCGAGATCGACTACGCCAAGCACCAGGGCGACACGGCGTTCCTGCGCATCAGCATCGAGAACTTCGCGGGCCCGAGCCCCCTGCAGCACTGGCAGGATCTGCAGAAGACCCTGCAGGCGCACCACAATGGATACAGTCTGCTGCGGATGAACGCGACCAGCACCACGGTCAACGGGGTCCAGGAGCCGGCGGCCATCTGGGAGTTCACCTGGAACGGGCCTTCGCAGCTCGAGCACGCCATCGACCTCGGTTTCGGCCAGGAGGGCGGCACGGAGTACGCCATCTACGTGCAGGCCCCCGACGCCGACTGGGCGAACTGGCTGCCGGTGTTCGAGAACGCGATCAAGACGTTCCGCCCCACGTCCTGACACTGCCGTCGGCGACGTCGTGAACCGGCGTCATCGCGCGGCCGGTTGGGGCCGCAGGGCGGAAACGCGACGCATACCGGCCGAAGTGTGAACAACCGCATACCGGTCGAAGTGTGAGGAGCCGGTCGCGGAACCGGGGGCAGGGACGCGGATGTCCTTGGCGCGAGAGAGAATGGCCCGGGGCAAGCGCATCGACCCCGAGTCCACCTGGTGCGCCCGCCCGAGGCACCGTCACACCGATCTGCGAAGGACGTTGATGACCCAGGCGCAAGGCTCCACCGGCCGTCTCCTCGCCGACCGCTACCGCCTCGGCGAGGTCCTCGGCAAGGGCGGCATGGGCACGGTGTGGCGGGCGGTCGACGAGACACTGGGCCGCACGGTGGCCGTCAAGGAACTGCGCTTCCCCGGCAACGTCGACGACGACGAGAAGCGCCGCCTGGTCACGCGAACGCTGCGTGAGGCCAAGGCAACCGCCAGGATCCGGGCGAACGGCGCCGTGACCGTCTTCGACGTGGTCGAGGAGGACGACCGCCCGTGGATCGTCATGGAACTGGTCGAGGGCCGTTCGCTGTCCGAGGTGATCCGTGCCGACGGTCCGCTGCCGCCCAGACGCGCCGCCGAGGTCGGGCTCGCCGTGCTCGACGTACTGCGTGCCGCGCACCGTGAGGGCATCCTGCACCGTGACGTGAAGCCGTCCAACGTCCTGATCGCCGACGACGGCCGGGTCGTGCTCACCGACTTCGGCATCGCCCAGGTCGAGGGCGACCCGTCCGTGACGTCCACCGGCATGCTGGTCGGCGCCCCCTCGTACATCTCGCCGGAGCGCGCTCGCGGCCAGAAGCCGGGCCCGCCCGCCGACCTGTGGTCGCTGGGCGCGCTGCTGTACGCCTCGATCGAGGGAAGGCCGCCGTACGACAAGGGCTCGGCGATCGCCACGCTGACCGCGGTGATGACGGAGCCGCTGGAGCGCCCGAAGGTCTCGGGGCCGCTCGCGGAGGCCATCCACGGGCTGCTGATCAAGGATCCCGCCAAGCGGCTCGACGACGCGGGCGTGCGGGCGTTGCTCGTCGGTGCGCAGAGCGCGCCGGACACCCCCGTCGTCGAGGCGACGCGCACCATGGTGCTGCCCGCCGACCCGCAGCCCGTGCCCACCGACGTGCGCCGCCCCGCGCTCGCTACCCGGGCCGCCTCCGCCGCGTCGACGCCACCGGTGCCGACCCGCTCGCCGTCCGTACCTCGGCAGAAGAGCGCCGACCCCGCCAAGGCGGCCAAGGCGGCGCAGGAGAAGGTGCTCGGCGCGCTGCGCAGCGTGCGAAACGCGGCGGCCAAGCCCGACCCCGAGCCGCGGCTCAAGCCGGTCGCGGCCACCGCGCCGCTGTCCCGCTCCCGCGCGTCGCTGACCGACGTCGTTCCGCGCCGCACGCTGGTCGTCGTGGTGGCCGTCGTCGTGCTCGTCGTGCTCGGTACGGTCATCGCCATAGCGGCCAGCGGCGGCGGAGGCGGCAAGGGGAATTCGGGCACGAAGTCCGGTCAGCGGCACGGCACTTCGAAGGAAGCCGCAAACGGCGCGGCGAACACCAGCCCCTCGGCGCAGACGTCCTCGCGCGTGGCCGACCCCGCGAGCCCCGGCGCCTCCGGGGGCGCGTCGGCACCGCCGGCCTCCGCGTCGGACGGGACGGCGGCGGGTGTGCCCGCCGGGTATGTCACGCACCAGGACTCCGGCTTCCACTTCTCCATGGCGCTGCCCGCCGGCTGGCACCGCATAGCCACCGCCGGCGACTACTCGGGCGCGGTCTTCGCGGCCTCCGACGGCGGCTTCCCGCGGGTCCAGGTCGACTACAGCTCCTCGCCCGGCAAGGACGCGGCGGCCTCCTGGCGGCAGTTGGAGCCCAGTGTCGCCGCCAGCAGTCAGGACTACCACGGGCTGGGCATCAAGAAGATCGCGTACCAGAGCTTCGCGACCGCGGCCGACTGGGAGTTCACCCGCACCGACCACGGCACCTCGGTGCACGTCGTCGACCGGGGCTTCGCCGACGCCCACGCGGGCTACGCGATCATGTTCAGTTGTCCGGCGGCGGACTGGAACGCGGCCTCTTGCGCGCAGATGCGGCGGACCTTCTTCCAGACCTTCAAAGCGGCCGACTGACCCGCCCCGAGCACGTATCGTAAAAGTCCGCAGACCGTCCGCAGTCGGACCGTGTGTGATCGGATATGGACAGGCGCGACCGGACGTGTCCGGCGTCGTCCCTCGTGACCGGGGCGGCCGGGGCTTGGCCGGATGCTCGGGGGGTACGTACCGCGGTGGGCGGGCCGTGGGCCGATGACTGACGCGCTCTTGGGGAGGGGCCGTGGAGGAGTACGCCGGGCGGGTGCTGGCCGGCCGGTACCGCCTGCCCCGGCCGCGCGCCGACGAGTTCGAGCTGGTGGAGACCCGTGCGTTCGACACCTACAGCGAACAGGAGGTCCTGGTACGGCAGTTGTTGCTGCCCGAGATCGTGCAGGCCGAGGTCGTCGGCGACGCGCCGGCCGCGGGGGGTGGCGGAGAGGGGAGCGATCCGGCCCGCCGTGCGCTCGAAGCGGCCCGAGCCGCCGCGGCCGTACCGGACCACCCCAGGCTCGTACAGGTCTTCGACGTGCTGGTCGAGCACGGCAGCCTTTGGGTCGTCTCCGAACTCGTGCCCGCCCGGCCGGTGGCCGCGCTCATAACCGAGGAGCGCCTGAGCCCCTACCGCGCCGCCGAGGTGGCCTCCGATCTGCTCGGCGGCCTCGGCGCACTGCACGCGCACGGCTGGGCGCACCGCAACATCACCGCGCAGACCGTGCTGGTCTGCGACGACGGACGCGCCATACTCGACGGGCTCGCGTTCGGCGCGGCGCAGGAGGCGCTGTGCGGCTACGACCCGGTACCGGCCCAGGTGTTGACCGCCCCGCGCCGCGAGGGGACCGCACAGGGCGACGCGGACGCCGTCGGCGGCGGTGACGGCGATCGTGCGGAGGGCGGCGGCGCGCGCGATCGCGTGGGCTGGGGCGGGCCGGACTCCGCCCTCGCCCTGGAACGGGCCTGGCAGGCGCGCCTGACGGTCGTCGGACCGGTCACCGAACGCTGGGCGCCCGAGCAGGCCGCGGCCCCCGTGGGCGGCAACTGGCAGCTCGCTCCCCCGGTCGGCCCGGCGGCCGACATGTGGGCGCTCGGCGCGCTGCTCTTCCGCTGCGTGCAGGGGCACCCGGCGTTCCCCGAGGAGAGCGCCACCGAACTCGTCGCCCTGGTGTGCGCGCAGCCGCCCGCGCTCGCCGAGGAGTGCGGTCCGTTGCGGCCGGTCGTGGAGTCGCTGCTGCGCCAGGACCCGGACGAGCGGCCCGAGTTCGAGGAACTGCGCGGCTGGCTGCGCTCGCTGGTCCGCTCGGCGCCCGAACCAGGCGTCGGCACCCGCACCCTCCAGGTCCCCTCCGACCACGTCGATCCGCGCAGGCTGCCGGAAGTCCGACGCAAGGGCGAACTCGTGCGGCTGCGTGGACGCAGGGCGTCGCGCGGTCACGTCGAGCACGGACGGCACGCCCGCGCGAGGAGGACGCCGCGGACTCCGGTCGCCGTACCGGAGCGCGAAGCGCCGCTCGTGACACGGCAGGCGACGCGCGCGGACGCGCCCGCCCACCGCGGCCCCCGGCGTCTCGGCCTGCTACTGGTCGCATTGGTGATCGCCGCGCTACTGGCCGGACTCGCGTACGCGACGCTGCTGATGCCGCACCGGCGTACCGGCACCGGCGCGCGGCCCGCGCCCGGTACGGGGTCGGTGGCGTCGACCGGTACGCAGGACGCGCCGACGCCCAGCGACCACTCGATGGCGCCGGGGCCCGCCGTTCCGTCCGGCTTCGCGCTGCGCAAGGACCCGGCGGGGTTCACCGTCGCGGTGCCGGACGGCTGGACCAGGTCCACCGGCCCGGACAACGAGGCGGTCTACGCGTCGAACGACGCCACCTATCGTCTCGTCGTCGCCGACGGACGTGACACGGTGGCGAGTTACGGTTCCGACCCGCTCACGTACGAGAACCAGAAGGAGCCGGAGCTGTCCGACTTCCGCGCGAGCAGCTGGGCGTCATCGTCGGACGTGAAGAACGTGCAACTGACCGGCGCTCCGGCGGCGGAAGGCACGTTCACCTGGCGCGACCCCGATTCCGGTGAGCAGTTGTACGCCCGCAATCTCGCGGTGCTGAACGACGGCGCCTACGACGTCGTGCTCGTCATCGGCCCGGACGACCAACAGGCCTCGGTCGACACGGACTTCACGGCAGCGGCGGGCAGCTTCCGCCCGGGCGCCTCCTGAACGGCCTCACATACTCCTTGAGGTGCCGGCCTGTTTGCGCTTCGCAGCCGTTGACGCTTCGCACGCGCTCGCGTAGGCGCCTCGTCGCGGCTCGCCCTCCAACGAGTGACGGATGAGGAGGCGGCGCGTCCCCGGTGATAGACAACCCGGGTCCGGCGCACGCGAGTTTGGAGTCACCCCATGTCCATCGACACCACCTCCGCGCACGTTCCGGTACCGCGTCCGGCCCTCAGGCCCGTGGACCGACCGGCGGACGTCGTAGAGGAACACCGGCTCTCCTTTGACGGGTTCGGCTTCGTCGCCCGGGTGGTGCGCGGGGCGGACGCGGACGGTGAGCGGCACGCGGGCAACGGCAGGAGTGACGGGGGCGGCGGGGGCGCCGCCGTCGCGCCGCTGGTGGTGTTCGGCGGCTCGTCACAGGACCGGATGTCGTGGGCGCGGCATGAGCGGTGGCTCACGCCGTTGTGCCCCGTGGTCACCGTCGACCTGCCGGGCTACGGCGAGGCCGATCCGCTGCCGACCCGCTACGGCATGGACTTCCTGGCCGCCGCCGCCCGCCACATGCTCCACGAGCTGGACATGCCCCGTGTCAACCTGCTGGGCGCCTGCTTCGGCGGTGCCATCGCGCTGCGGTTCGCCCAGCACTACCCGGACACGCTGGAACGACTGCTGCTGGCCGGCATGACGCCGTACGTGCCGGAGGAGTACGCGCGGGCCGTGCCGCTGTGGCTGCGGATGCTGGACGACGACCGGCATGCCGACATGGCCGACCAACTCGTCGGACGGTTCATGTCGAACCCCGGCGCCGGTGACATCCGGCGGCACGCGGCCATCTCGCGGCTGATCCACCGGCAGTTCATGGAGCAGACGCCGCGGCAGATCCGGATGGCGGTCGTCGACCACAACACCCGCCTGCTCAACCACGAGTGGTACCGCCCGGAGCGGGTGGCGGCGGTGCCCACGCTGGTCTTCACCGGCGAGCACGACTCACTGACCACGCCGGCCATGGGCCGCGCGCTCGCGCAGCGACTGCCCGGCGCGGTCTTCACCACCGTCCGGGGCGCCGACCACCTCGTGCACATGGAGAGGATCGAGGAGTTCGCCGACCTGATCGCCCGGTTCCTCACCGGCCGGCCGCTGGACGGCCTGCCCTACCTCAACGCCGTGGAGACCCCGCGACCTTCACCCTGTGGATAACTCCCACGGCGCCCCGCCCGGGTCCATGATGGCCACACGGCGGACGAGAGGAGGCGGACGCCGGCGGGCACCGCGGCCGGCGGTGTCCATGAGGGACCTCAGGCGTTCGTGGGGCCTCTCTCAACGGCGGCCGTGCCCGGTGCGGGGCCCGTCCGACCGCACCCGTGACAGCGGGACGCGGCGGGGCGGACGCGCGCGTACCGTGGGAAGGGACTCCTGACGTAGCGCGCGCGAGGAGGACCCCATGGCTGCCGGTCCGGTGGACTACGCGGATGTGATCGTCGTGGGGCTCGGCCCCGGTGGGGAGGATGCCGCTGGAAGACTCGCCGACGCGGGACTGGACGTGGTGGGCGTCGACGAACGGCTGGTCGGCGGGGAGTGTCCGTACTACGGCTGCATTCCGTCGAAGATCATGGTGCGGGACGCGGACCTGCTGGCCGAGGGGCGCCGCATTCCCGGGCACGCCGGGACGGCGATGGTGCACCCCGACTGGCACCCGGTCGCCCGCACCGTGCGCGAGGCCACCACCGACTGGGACGACAAGATCGCGGTGGACCGGCTGACCGGGCGCGGCGTGCGCTTCCTGCGCGGCACCGGCCGCCTGACCGACCGCGACGAGGTGACCATCGCGGACGCCGACGGCAACGAGACCGCGATCCGGGCCCGCCGTGCGATCGTGCTCGCCGTCGGCAGCGAGCCCGCCGTGCCACCGGTCCCGGGCCTGGCCAGGACGCCGTACTGGACCAACCGCGACGCCATCACCGCCGAGGAGCCGCCGCGCTCCCTGCTGGTGCTCGGCGGCGGCGCGATCGGTCTGGAACTGGGGCAGGCGTTCAGCAGGTTCGGCACCGCGGTGACCGTGGTCGAGGGCGCCCCGCGCCTGCTGCCGCGCGAGGAGCCGGAGGCACACGAACTGCTGCTGCGCGTCCTGACCGAGGACGGGCTGAACGTGCACACCGGCGCCGAGGTCGGCTCGGTGGAGTACGGGGACAGCTGCGGCTTCACCATGCGGTGCGCCCGCGGTGAGCGCTTCACCGCGCAGCGGCTGCTGGTCGCCACCGGCCGCCGTACCCCGCTGGCCAGGCTGGGCGTGGTCGCCGTCGGGGTCGATCCGGACGCGCGCGCGATCCCGGTGGACGAGCGGATGCGGGTGATCGCGCCGGGCGGCGGCAGGCCCGGAGTGTGGGCGCTGGGCGACGCCACCGGCAAGGGCGCGTTCACCCACGTGTCGATGTACCAGGCGGAGCTGGTGGTGCGCGGGGTGCTCGGCGAGGGCGGCGCGCCCGCGGCGTACCACGCCGTGCCACGGGTCACCTTCACCGATCCGGAGGTCGGCGCGGTCGGGCTGACCGAGGCGGAGGCGCGGCAGCGGGGGCTGGCGGTGCGCGCCGGGTTCACAGACCTGGCGGCGAGCAGTCGCGGCTATGTCCACCAGACGGGCAACGCGGGCTTCGTGAAGGTGGTCGCCGACATGCTCAGCGGCGTCCTGGTGGGCGCGACCGCGGCCGGGCCGTACGGCGGCGAGATCCTCGGGGCGCTCGCGGTGGCCGTCCACGCCCGGGTACCGCTGGCGGTGCTGCGCGAGCAGATCTGGGCGTATCCGACCTTCCACCGGGCGATCGGCGACGCGCTGAAGGACGCCCTGGCGGGCACCCCGGCACCCTGAGCCAACGCTGGACGGCGACCGCGGCGACCGCGGCGACCGCGGCGACCGCGGCGACCGCGGCGACCGCGACCACCGCGGCGACCGCGGCGACCGCGGCGACCGCGACCACCGCGGCGGCTTCGGCCGCTCCGCGACTCCGGCGGCTCCGCGACTGCGTCCACTCCGCGATCCGGCGGACGCGGCGGCTCCGGCCACTCCGCGACTCCGGCGGACGCGACGGCTCCGGCGACTGCGGTGGCTCCCGCGATCGGGCTCGTTCGCCGACCTTGCGCCTTCGCCCTCGGGCCCGACGGCCTCGGCGTTCCCCAACCGTGCCAGCCCCGCTGCCCCCCGGCCCCGCCAACTCAAGCGACCGCCCGGCCCGCTCCCGCCCGTACCCGCAGCGTCTCCCGCCCCCGCGGCGTCCCACGCCCCGCCTCCCACTCCATCCGCCCCCGCCCCCCGAACGCCTGACCGCCGCCCTCCCGCCCCAGAAAGAAACCGCCTTCGCCCCAGAAAAAGCCTCACCGTGCCAGCAATCACTGGCGCATTTGTGGATGACCCGTGAATACCGGTTACCGCCGGGTATCCAAAAGCGCGCGGCGGTCGTAATCTCGCGCCATGACGGATGCGCAGGCCTCAGCCACGACTCCCGACGCTCCCGACGCCACCGACGACGGCACGCCGGGCGGTGTCCCCCGCAATCCCGTGCTCCCAGCGGGTCCCCGTACCGCGGCCGACGTCGTCACCCCGGAGCTGGTGGCCCGCCTGACCCGGGGCGTCACCGGCTCGGGCCGTACCGCCAACCACACGCCGTTCACCGGCGAGAAGCTGGCGGACCTGCCGGAGGCCACCCCCGAGGACGTCGCCGCCGCCTTCGAAGGGGCCCGCGCCGCCCAGCGGGCCTGGGCCGAGACCCCGGTGCGGCGGCGCGCCGCCGTGCTGCTGCGCTTCCACGACCTCGTGCTGCGCCGCCAGTCCGAGGTGCTCGACCTGATCCAGCTGGAGACCGGCAAGACCCGGCTGCACGCGCACGAGGAGGTCCAGGCGGTCACCGTCGCCGCCCGGCACTACGGCCTGAAGGCCCCCGCGTACCTGCGCGCCAAGCGGCACACCGGCGCCATCCCGGTGCTGACCAAGGTCACGGAGCTGCGCCACCCGCGCGGTGTCGTCGGGCAGATCGCGCCGTGGAACTACCCGCTGGAGCTGTCCATCGGCGACGCGCTGCCCGCCTTCGTCGCGGGCAACGCGGTCGTGATGAAGCCGGACACCGAGACCGCGCTGACCGCCCTGTGGGCCCGCGAGCAGCTCATCGAGGCCGGGCTGCCCGCCGACGTCTGGCAGGTCGTCATCGGGGACGGGCCGGTCGTGGGCCCGGCGGTCGTGGAGCACGCCGACTACGTGTCGTTCACCGGCTCCACCCGCACCGGCCGTGACGTCGCCACCCGTGCCGCCTCCCGGCTGATCGGCGCCTCCCTCGAACTCGGCGGCAAGAACGCCATGCTGGTGCTGCGCGACGCCGACCTGGACAAGGCCGCCGAGGGCGCGGTGCGCGCCTGCTTCTCCTCCGCCGGTCAACTGTGCATCTCCATCGAGCGGTTGTACGTCGAGGAGTCGATCGCGGAGGCGTTCCTTGAGCGCTTCGCCGTCCGCACCCGGGCCCTCAAGCTCGGCACCGCGCTCGCCTACGGCGCGGGCATGGGCTCGCTCGCCGGACAACGGCAGCTCGACGCCGTCGTGCGGCACGTCGAGGAGGCGGTGGCCAAGGGTGCCACGGTGCTCGCGGGCGGCCGGGCGCGCCCTGACGTCGGCCCGTACTTCTTCGAGCCGACCGTCCTCGACGGCGTCGAGTCCCCGATGGCCGTGTGCACCGAGGAGACCTTCGGTCCGGTCGTCTCCGTCTACCGCTTCCGCGACGAGGCCGAGGCGATCGAACGTGCCAACGCCACGCCGTACGGGCTCAACTCCTCGGTGTGGACCCGCGACACCCGCCGCGGCGCCCGCGTCGCCGCCGCCTTGCGCACCGGCACGGTCAACGTCAACGACGGCTACGCGCCCGCCTACGGCAGCGTCCAATCGCCGATGGGCGGCATGAAGGACTCCGGGCTCGGCCGCAGGCACGGTTCCGAGGGCATCCTCAAGTACACCGAGGCGCAGACCGTGGCGACCCAGCGGCTGCTGCCGATGGCGCCCTCGCTCGGCATGGACGACGAGAAGTACGCGGCGTTCATGAGCCGCAGCCTGCGCGCGATGAAGGCGTTCCGCCTGCGCTGACCGCGTTCGCCGGCGCGCGCCGCCTGAAACAGCCGCGCCGGTCCGGCCCGCCCCCGTCCCCTCACCACGCCACCCCGCCCGCACCACCTAAGGACTGAGCACTGGTGTCGTACGACTACGACGTGATCGTGATCGGATCGGGCTTCGGCGGATCCGTCAGCGCGCTGCGCCTGACCGAGAAGGGCTACTCGGTCGGCGTGCTGGAGGCGGGCCGCCGCTTCACCCGCGCCACCCTGCCGAAGAGCTCCTGGGACATCCGCAACTACCTGTGGGCCCCGGCGCTCGGCCTGTACGGCATCCAGCGCATCCACCTGCTCAACAACGTGATGATCCTGGCCGGCGCCGGGGTCGGCGGCGGTTCGCTCAACTACGCCAACACCCTCTACGTGCCGCCCAGGGCGTTCTTCACCGACCGCCAGTGGGGCCACATCACCGACTGGCAGCGGGAGTTGGAGCCCTACTACGCGCAGGCCCGGCGGATGCTCGGGGTGCGGCTCAACCCGACGATGACGCCCTCCGACGTCCATCTGAAGGCCGCCGCCGAGAAGATGGGCGTCGGCGACACCTTCCACATGGCCCCGGTCGGCGTCTTCTTCGGCGACGGCGAGGACGCCGACGGTTCGGCGAAGGCCGCGCCGGGGACCGAGGTACCCGACCCGTACTTCGGCGGCGCGGGGCCGTCCCGCAAGGCCTGCACCGAGTGCGGCGAGTGCATGACCGGCTGCCGCCACGGCGCCAAGAACACCCTCAACGAGAACTACCTCCACCTCGCCGAACGCGCCGGCGCCCGCATCCACCCCATGACCACGGTCACCGCGCTCGCCGAGAACCCCGAGGGCGGCTACGACGTCACGGTCGCCCCCACCGACCGCCGCCGCCGCGCGAAGGTCACGCCCCGGGCGCTGCGCTCCCGTTACGTGGTCGTCGCGGCCGGCACGTACGGCACGCAGACGCTGCTGCACCGGATGCGGGACGAGGGACGGCTGCCCGGCATCTCGCCGCGGCTGGGCGAGCTGACCCGGACCAACTCCGAGGCGCTGGTGGGCGCGCAGACCACCGACCGCCGCTACCGCGCGCGCACCGGGCAGCGGCGCGCCGACTTCACCCGCGGCGTCGCCATCACGTCCTCCATCCATCCGGACGAGAACACCCACATCGAACCGGTCCGCTACGGCCGCGGCTCCAACGCGATGGGCGCGCTGTCCATCCTCCAGGTGCCGCACGGCGGGCGGCTGCCGCGCTCCCTCGCCTTCCTGGCCAACTCCGCCCGCCACCCGGTGCTCACGGCACGCTCGCTGTCCAACCGCCGCTGGTCGGAGCGGACCATCATCGGCCTGGTCATGCAGTCCCTCGACAACTCGCTGACCACGTACCGCAAGCGCGGCGGCGTCGGCAAGGGCCTGCTCACCGCCCGCCAGGGGCACGGCGCGCCCAACCCCGACTTCATCCCCGAGGGCGCCGAGGCGGCCCGGCTGATCGCCGAGGACATCAACGGCTTCGCGGGCAGCAACGTCGGCGAACTCATGGGCACCCCGCTGACCGCGCACTTCCTCGGCGGCTGCCCGATCGGCGAGGACGGCGAGCACGGCGTCATCGACCCGTACCACCGCCTCTACGGACACCCCGGCATCGCGGTCGTCGACGGCTCGGCCGTCTCCGCCAACCTCGGCGTCAACCCGTCGCTGACCATCACCGCGCAGGCGGAACGGGCGATGTCGCTCTGGCCGAACAAGGGCGAGCCGGACCCGCGCCCGGCCCAGGGCGAGGCGTACGAGACCGTGGCCCCCGTGCCGCCGCGCAGTCCCGCCGTCCCGCCGGACGCCTTCGGCGCGCTCGTGCTGCCGGTGCCGACGGTGCCGCCGAAGAAGCGGGGGAGGGCGGAAGACTCTGCGAGGTCAGGGCGTGCGGAGCCGCCCGCGCCGCCTTCGGGCACGGCGGACCCGGTCCCGGGCACGGCCGAGCCGCTCCCGGACACGGCGGAGTAGGGGCGCGCCAGGAGGGGTCGGCGTCCACTGGCGTCCTGCTGACTCACTCGATCGAGCGTCGTAAGCCCCTGGGACCCCATGCGTACGAGTCGGGAGCGCATGCGTATGGGTAGGGTGCATCGCGTGTTGTTCGCAGAGCGGCCGGGCCCAGGCGTCCCCGGGACCGACCGCCTCTTTGTGTGCGGCGACCGGGCTGCTGTCCCCTGCTGACCGGTCACCTCTGGCACCGGGGCGAGGTCCCACGACGTGCAACCCAGGCACGCCTCATCGCCCCGGTGAACTCCACTCAGCTGCGCCTGAGCGGTCTCCACGCGTGGTTGTTTCCATCCCGACCGCCCCTGGCTGGAACGGCACTCGGTCCAACGAACCGCCGCCCGGCCGGTCACGTGCCGTACGGGTGATGGGCCCCGAACGGGCTACCCGGCGCACCCCGCGCCGGGCCGCGCCGCGGCCGGGGCCCCCGGGTCAGACCCGGCCCCGGCACAGCTCCAGCAGCGTCATCGCCAGCGCGGTGCCCGGCTTGCCCAGCTGGTCGCTGTACGTCCCGATGATCTCCATTTCGCGTGCCAGGTTGACGCGCCGCCCGCCGGAGCCCAGGCGGGCCCGCTGGATGCCCTCGGACACCGCGACCCGTTCCCGGACCAGCGCGACGATCCGCCGGTCGAGGTCGTCGATCCGTTCCCGCGCGCCGGTGATCAGTTCCGCGGCCTCGTCGGTGCGCGCGCCGGTGTCGACCGCCCCGGCCGCCGTCCCGATCGCGGTCGTGGCCTCCGTCGTGGCCGTGGCCGTGCTGCTCGTGCTCATCCGGTGGCTCCTGCCTGTGGTGCGGAGCCCCGCCGCGCGTACGGTCGCGGAGACGCCAGGCGCCCCGGACCGAAACCGGTCCGGGGCGCCTGATGGATGTCTGGGGTTCGTTCAGACAGCGTGACCATGGCAGCCGGGCCGGCCGGTGCCATAGGTAAACGCGAAACGCGTGCCGCTGAACATGCCGCCATTATGCCCGACGCCCGGCTGCTCCGACCGCCTCCTTCCCCAGGGCCGCCCACGGGACCCCCTGCAAGCCCGCCCACGAGGCCGCCCGCAAGCCCGCCCACGGGACCCCTGCAAGCCCGCCCACGAGCTCGCCCACGAAACCCCGGTGAGGCCGCCCCGAAGCCCGCCGCACGCCCGCAACCGGGCGCCGATCCGGCAACCGTCGTATCAACGGTAGAATCGGAGACCGATCCCTTGTAGCAATCGCCGGAAGGCCGCCCGTGGCATCAGCGACCCCCGCCCCGCTCGACAACGCGACGCCGGACACCCCGGACACCCCTGACGTCGTTCTCGTTGTCGACTTCGGAGCGCAGTACGCCCAGCTCATCGCCCGCCGCGTCCGCGAGGCCCGGGTCTACAGCGAGATCGTGCCGAGCACCATGCCGGTCGCGGAGATGCTCGCCAAGAACCCGAAGGCGATCATCCTGTCCGGCGGCCCCTCGTCGGTCTACGAGGAAGGCGCCCCGCGGCTCGACCGTGCGCTGTTCGAAGCCGGTGTGCCGGTCTTCGGCATGTGCTATGGCTTCCAGCTGATGGCCATCACCCTCGGCGGCTCGGTCGACAACAACGGCCGCCGCGAGTACGGCCGCACCCCGCTGCACGTCGCCAAGCCCGGCTCGACCCTGTTCGAGGGCACCCCGGACGAGCAGACCGTGTGGATGTCGCACGGCGACGCCTGCTCGGCCGCCCCCGAGGGCTTCACGGTCACCGCCTCCACCGACGAGGTCCCGGTCGCCGCCTTCGAGAACGACGCGCTGCGGCTCTACGGCGTCCAGCACCACCCCGAGGTCATGCACTCCACGTACGGGCAGCAGGTGCTGGAGCACTTCCTGTACCGGGGCGCGGGCCTGGAGCCCACCTGGACCACGCACAACGTGGTCGAGGAGCAGATCGCCGCGATCCGCGAGCAGGTCGGCACCAAGCGCGTCATCTGCGGCCTGTCCGGCGGCGTGGACTCCGCGGTGGCCGCCGCCCTCGTGCAGAAGGCCGTCGGCTCCCAGCTGACCTGCGTCTTCGTGGACCACGGGCTGTTGCGCAAGGGCGAGGCCGAGCAGGTCGAGAAGGACTTCGTTGCCGCCACCGGCGTGCAACTGAAGGTGGTCGACGCGCAGGAGCGGTTCCTGACCGCGCTCGCCGGGAAGACCGACCCGGAGGAGAAGCGCAAGATCATCGGCCGGGAGTTCATCCGGGTCTTCGAGCAGGCCGCCTCCGAGGTCGTCGCCGACGCGGGCGCGCACGGCGAGCAGGTCGAGTTCCTGGTGCAGGGCACCCTCTACCCGGACGTCGTGGAGTCCGGCGGCGGCACCGGCACCGCCAACATCAAGTCCCACCACAACGTCGGCGGCCTGCCGGAGGACCTCCAGTTCCGGCTGGTCGAGCCGCTGCGCAAGCTGTTCAAGGACGAGGTGCGCAAGGTCGGCGAGGAACTGGGCCTGCCCTCCGAGATCGTCTGGCGCCAGCCGTTCCCCGGCCCCGGCCTGGGCATCCGCATCATCGGTGAGGTCACCCGCGAGCGGCTCGACCTGCTGCGCGACGCGGACGCGATCGCCCGCGAGGAGCTGACCGCGGCCGGCCTCGACCGCGAGATCTGGCAGTGCCCGGTCGTGCTGCTGGCCGACGTCCGCTCGGTCGGCGTCCAGGGCGACGGCCGCACCTACGGCCACCCGGTCGTGCTGCGCCCGGTCTCCTCCGAGGACGCGATGACCGCCGACTGGTCGCGGCTGCCGTACGAGGTGCTGGAGCGGATCTCGACGCGCATCACCAACGAGGTCGCCGAGGTCAACCGGGTCGTCCTCGACGTGACGAGCAAGCCGCCGGGCACGATCGAGTGGGAGTGACCTCCCGTTTCGTCAACGACCGCACCGTCGCTCATTCGTTTGGGCGGCGGTGCGGTCGTTTGTGCTGGGTAGGGTGACGGTAACGACGAGACTGCCTGTCATGGGAGCACTGATGACCGTCGATCCGCGACGCGCAGGGGACCCGGACTACGAGTGGCCACGCCCGCCCGCGGGCGGTTACACGTCGGACGACCTCGACCGGCTTCCGAACCTGCCGCCGCACACGGAGCTGATCGACGGGAGCCTCGTTTTCGTGAGCCCGCAGACCCGATTCCACCTTCGTGCCATCCGCCTGCTGGAGTACGCACTGCTCGCGCAGGCACCGGACGAGTACGACGTGGACCGCGAGTTCAGCGTCGAGCTGGACCGGCGCGACCGTCCCGAGCCGGATCTCGCCGTGACCAGGGCAGAAGCGGACCGGGGGCCGAAGCAGACCAGACTCCTACCCGAAGACGTCGTCCTCGTCGTCGAGGTCGTCTCGGAGGAGTCCGTGGAACGCGACCGCGAGGTCAAGCCGCGCAAGTACGCCGCCGCCGGCATCCGCCACTTCTGGCGGGTGGAGGGCGACGACGGCCGCCCCGTGGTGTACGCCTACGAGCTGGACCCGGCCACCAAGACCTACGCGCCCACCGGCATCTTCCACGACCAGCTCAAGACCCGCGTCCCCTTCGACATCGAGATCGACCTCACCGCCATCAACGAACGTCCACGGGATCGGCGCTAGCGAACCCCTGGTCAACCGGTGTACCTGGCGGTAACTTCCGTCGCATGACGGACACCAGCGCGCGCCCCGCTCCCGAGCCGATACCCACCGACCAGCTCCAGTTCGCCCTGCCGCCGTCGTTCGGTGACGACGTCGCCGGTGAGCGCCGGTACCGCAAGGAACGCCTCGCCGCCGCCCTGCGGCTCTTCGGGCGGTTCGGCTTCGAGGAGGGCGTCGCCGGACACATCACCGCCCGCGACCCGGAGTTCACCGACCACTTCTGGGTGAACCCGTTCGGGATGTCCTTCAAGCACGTCACCGTCAGTGACCTGATCCTGGTCAACCACTCCGGCCAGGTCGTCGAGGGCCGGTACCACGTCAACCAGGCCGCGTTCGCCATCCACAGCCAGGTGCACCGGGCCCGTCCCGACGTCGTCGCCGCCGCGCACAGCCACTCCACGTACGGCCGCGCCCTGTCCGCGCTGGGCGAGCCGCTGGAGCCGATCACGCAGGACGTCTGCGCGTTCTACGAGGACCACGCGGTGTTCGACGACTACACCGGCGTCGTGGTGGACGCCGAGGAGGGCCGCAGGATCGCCGGGGCGCTCGGCCCGCACAAGGCGGTCATCCTGCGCAACCACGGCCTGCTCACCGTCGGCGACTCGGTGGACGCGGCGGCCTGGTGGTTCATCACCATGGAGCGTTCCTGCCAGGTGCAGCTGGCTGCGAAGGCGGCGGGCAAGCCGGTGCCGATCACCCACGAGAACGCGGTGCACACCCGCGACCAGCTCGGCAACGACCTCGTCGCCTGGATCAACTACCAGCCGCTGTTCCAGCAGATCAGCCGCAGCGAGCCGGACCTGTTCACCTGAGCCGGGGCGAGGCGGCCTTCCGGCTGCGCCGGTCGGGTGTACCGCTTGAGCGGATCGCTCCCGTACCCCGTACACCCGGTCACACAGGTTGAATCGGAAGAATCGGTGACGTGATGACCGGAATCGACGCGATGAACCACACGACCACTGGCTCGAACCCGAACCACCGCGCCGGCGGCGGACCGAGCGGACTGCGTGCCCAAGCCGCCCGCCACGCCCTGCTGCCGCTGCGCGTCTTCCTCGGCGTGACGTTCGTCTACGCCGGTCTGGACAAGCTCACCACGCCGGCGTTCTTCTCCGGAAGCGGGCCCGACGCCCTGGTGACCACCCTGCACGCGGTGCGCGACAGCGCCGCCATACCGGGGCTGGTCGACCTCGCCCTCAGGAGCCCGGCCGGGTTCGGCTACGCGATCGCGTTCGGCGAGCTGGCCGTGGGGATCGGCACGCTGGTCGGCCTGCTGGGCCGGGTCGCGGCGGCGGGCGGCGCGCTGATCTCGCTGAGCCTGTGGCTGACGGTCAGCTGGTCGACCACGCCGTACTACTACGGCAACGACCTCGCCTATCTGATGGCGTGGCTGCCGCTGGTGCTGGCCGGGACGCCCTACCTGTCACTGGACGCGCTGCTGGCGGCACGGCGCCGACGGCGCGGGACGTCCGGCGCGGTGGACGCCTAGGACCGCTTGCGGCGGCGGCGCTGCCGTACCGCCTCCGTCGCCCCCGCCGTCGCGCCGGTCAGGGCCAGGCCGATGCCCAGGGTGGGCGCGAGGAACCACGTGTCGGGGTGCCACAGCCCGGCCGCCTCGCAGCCGAAGGCGGCGGCGATGCCCAGGAAGAGCAGCCCGGCCACCAGGGACGCCGGTTCGAACCGCGGCTCGCGCCGGGCCTCGTCGTCAGGACTGGTCACGCAGCACCTCCAGCTCTCCGGTGCCCAGGCGCAGGTCGAGGGCGATCGTGCCGCCGGACGCGGTGCCCTCGGGGGGCGCGAGGGTGACGGAACGGTTCTGGTCGGGGGCGACCCTGACCTTGTGCTCGCCGTCGCCGAGCCGCACGTCGCCGACGCCGACGTGGGCGGTCACCCGCACGGTGGCGTTCCGCGGCACCCGTACCTCCAGGCGTCCGGCGCCCACCGACACGGACGTCGCCGTCGTCGCCTCGCGCCGCGGCGCGAGCCCGCTCAGGTCGAGCGCCGCCTCGCCCGCGCCCAGGTCGTAGTGCGGCCGGACCTGGGCGGCGGTGGCGGGACGCCAGGTCACGTTCTCCCACCGGGTGCCCACCGAGGGCGGCACCAGCGAGGCACCGGCCAGCAGGACGCAGGTCAGCACCGCCCACGTGATCGTGCCGCCCGCCCGGCGTCCGGTGAACGCGGCGACGACCAGGCCGAGTCCGAACACCGACAGCGCGGCGACCAGACCGATCTCCAGGATCGTGCGCAGCGCGTGCCCGTGCCAGGTCACCGTGGTCCCGATCCCGCAGGCGGCGACCGCCAGCAGGAAGGTGATCGCGCCGAGGTAGGACCGCCGCGGTCGGCTGCCCGTCGGCCGGTCCGCGTCGCCGTCCCGCTCCTTCTCGTACGAGTACGCGCCCTCGTAGCCGGAGGAACCGGCGCCCGGCCCCTCCTCCGGTCCCCACAGGTAGCGCGTCCCGCGGCCGTCCGAGCCGCCGCCCGCCGGGCCGTACGCGTCGGACTTGTCGAACGACACCGCCCCCGCGCCGGTCGTCCGCCACCACGAGGGCGTCGCGGTGGGCGGCGGCTGCGCGGCAGGCGGCGCGTCGGCGGCCTGGCCGGAGGCGCCCGCCAGGGAGCCCTCGCCGTCGCCCTGCCCCGCGCCCGGCATCGTCCTGCGCCGCCACGACCAGTAGACGGCGCCCACGGTGGCGGCGGCCAGGCACAGCGAGAACGCCTGGTTGTCGCCGTTGTCGATGGTGGACAGGAACAGCCCGGAGCCGACCAGCGTGCTCAGCACGGCGGTCAGCGAGCCGCCTTCGAGCCGTCCGGACAACAGCCTGCGCAGCTCCGTCTCGTCCTCGCCCTCCATCGGGATCAGCAGCCAGCCGATGCCGTACGAGATGAGGCCGATGCCGCCGGTCAGGGCGAGGACGGCGATCACGACGCGGAAGACGACCGGGTCGATGCCGAAGTACCGGCCCAGGCCGCCGCACACGCCGCCCAGCACCTTCTGGCGGCGGCTGCGGGTCAGCGGCCTGCGCGCCGGCCCGGTGTCCCGCGCGGCCCAGGAGGCGTCGGAGGAGCCGGTGGTGACCCCGGTCGTGTCGTCGGTCATGCGCCCATCGTGCCGGGTGGGGGAGGCCGACCGGTATCCGTGACGACCCTGGCGGGACCCTGATTCGGGGTCGGGGCACCCGGCGGGCGGTCGGGCCGGGTCCCCGACAGCACCTCGGCGAGGATGCCGCGTCCGCGACCGGCCGCGTCCGGGGTTCCCCGGGGACAACCCTGATGCCGGACCGCCTCCCGCCGTGTGACCATCAAGGCATGTCAGCCACGTCCGCGCCCGCGCCGCCCGCCGGGCCCGCCCGCGACGCCTCCGACGACCCGCCCCCGCCGCGGCTCTACCGCAGCTCCGAGGGCCGGATCATCGGCGGCGTGGCGCGCGGGCTCGCCGGGCACCTGGGCCTGCCGGTGACGTGGGTGCGCGTGGTCTTCGTCATCCTGGCCACGTTCGGCGGTCTCGGCGTGCCGCTCTACGCGGTCTTCTGGTTCGTCGTGCCGCTCGGCATCGGCGGTGTGGACGCGGCGTGGGAGCCTCGGGACGCGCGGTTCTGGCTGGCCGGGCGCAGGCCCGATCGCGGGTCGGTCCTCGCGCTGGTGGTGATGGTCGGTGGCCTCGCGGTCGTGGTGGACAACCTTCACCTCGGCGCCGCCAACGCCTACGTCTGGCCGATGCTGCTGATCGGTGCGGGCGTCGCGCTGGTGTGGCGGCAGGCGGACAACGCGCGGCGCGCCCGCTGGGTGGAGATGAGCCGGGGCAAGCGCTTCTGGCCGCTGGCGCGCGGCGTGGGCGGCGTGGTCCTGGTGGCCGCCGGGGTCACCGCGTTCCTCGTGCTCCAGGGCTCCGCCCGCCACCTCGGCGCGATCGTGCAGGCGTCGCTGGCCGTGCTGGTCGGCATCGCGCTGCTCGCGGGCCCGTACGTCGTGCGCATCACCCAGGACCTGTCGGACGAACGCATGATGCGCATCCGCGCGCAGGAACGCGCCGAGGTCGCCGCCCACGTGCACGACTCCGTGCTGCACACCCTCACCCTGATCCAGCGCAACGCCGACGACGCTCGCGAGGTGGCCCGCCTCGCCCGCGCGCAGGAACGCGAACTGCGCGCCTGGCTGTACCGGCCGGAGGGCACCGGCCGCGAGGACGAGCCGGACACCCTGGCCGATGCGGTGCGCCGCGCCGCCGCCGAGGTCGAGGACCACCACGGGGTGCCGGTCGAGGTCGTGTGCGTGGGCGACTGCCCGCTGGAAGGCGCGCTCGGCGCGTTGATGCAGGCCGCGCGTGAGGCGATGGTCAACGCGGCCAAGTACGGTGGCGGCGGGCCGGTGCAGGTCTACGCGGAGGTCGAGGACGGCCGCGTCTTCGTCTCGGTGCGCGACCGCGGTCCCGGCTTCGACCTGGACGCGGTGCCGGACGACCGCATGGGCGTACGCGAGTCGATCATCGGCCGGATGCGCCGCAACGGCGGCGAGGCACGGCTGCGCGCCGCGCCCGGCGGGGGAACGGAAGTCGAGTTGGAGATGGAGAGGTCGGCGGCATGACCGAGGAAACCCAGGAGACCCAGGGGCCGGCGGCCCGTCAGGTGCGGGTCGTGCTCGTCGACGACCACCGGATGTTCCGCACCGGGGTGCAGGCGGAGATCGGCGAGACGTCCCGTACCGGTGTCGAGGTGGTCGGCGAGGCGGCCGACGTCGACCAGGCCGTCACGGTGGTCACGGCCACCCGGCCCGACGTCGTCCTGCTCGACGTCCACCTGCCGGGCGGCGGAGGGGTCGAAGTGCTGCGCCGCTGCGCGCCGTTGATGGGCGACACGGAGCAGCCGGTGCGCTTCCTCGCGCTGTCGGTCTCGGACGCGGCAGAGGACGTCATCGGCGTGATCCGCGGCGGCGCGCGCGGCTACGTCACGAAGACGATCACGGGTCCGGACCTGGTCGACAGTGTCTTCCGGGTCGCGGACGGCGACGCGGTCTTCTCCCCGCGCCTGGCGGGCTTCGTCCTCGACGCCTTCGCCTCGACCGACGCCCCGCCGGTGGACGAGGACCTCGACCGCCTGACCCAGCGCGAACGCGAGGTGCTGCGGCTGATCGCGCGGGGCTACGCGTACAAGGAGATCGCCAAGCAGCTGTTCATCTCGGTCAAGACCGTCGAGTCCCACGTCTCGGCGGTCCTGCGCAAGCTGCAACTCTCCAACCGCCACGAGCTGACGAGGTGGGCCACGGCCCGACGGCTGGTGTGAACCCGGGGTGGGTACGGGGGGCGGCCTCAGGGCCGTTGGGCGGGCTGGTTAGGCTCGCCGGCATGGACGTGCTCACCCACCTGTTCGTCGGGCTCCACATCATCGGTATCGCCGCGCTGCTCGGTGGCGTGCTCACCCAGATGAACGCGATGCGCGGCGGCGGGGCCCGCGTCGTGCCCGCGATGTTGCACGGCGCGCTCACCATGCTGGTGACCGGCATCGTGCTGGTCGGGCTGAGCGAGGCACAGCACGTCCACCTCAGCGTGCCGAAGATCGGGCTGAAGCTCGCGTTCCTCGTGGTCATCCTCGGCCTGGTCTACGTCAAGCGGGACGAGGAGACCGTCGAGAAGGGCGTGGTGGCGACGGTCGGGGCGCTGACCGTCGCCAACATCTTCATCGCCGTGCTGTGGACCTGATCCCGCGGGTCTTCTGACCCGCTTCGCGCCGCCGGTGCGCCGATCCGCCGCCGCGCTCGGTCGGCGCCCGACCTGGCCCGCGCCCCTTATGCCGGACGCGTCACCCCGTAGATCGGCATCTCCGTGACCGGCTGGACGTCCACCACCGCGCCCGTGTGCGGGGCCTGGATCATCTGGCCGTTGCCGATGTACATCGCCACGTGGCTGATGTCGCTGTAGTAGAAGACAAGGTCGCCCGGCTGCATGTCGTCGACCGGGACGCGGGTGCCCACCTTGACCTGGTCCCACGTCGTGCGCGGCAGTGTCACGCCCGCCGCCGCCCAGGCCGCCTGGGTCAGGCCCGAGCAGTCGTAGGAGTTCGGGCCCGTCGCGCCCCACACGTACGGCTTGCCGAGCTGTGCCCTGGCGAACGCGATCGCCTTGGCCGCCTTCGCCGCGAACGACGCGTCGGACGAAGAGCCGCCGGACGACGAGCCGCCCGACGACTGCTTCGCCCGCTGCCTCTGCTCGGCCGCCAGCTTCGCCGCCGCCCGCGCCGCCGCCTCCTCGCGCTGCTTCTGCAACGCGGCGAGCTTCGCCTTCTGCTGCGCGGTGAGGCTGTTGAGCAGCCCCTGCGCCTGCGCGAGCTTCTTCTGCACGGTCGCCTTGTCGCGCGCCAGCTTCTGCTGCGAGAGCGTGAGCGCCTGCACGCCGCTCGCGGCGCGGGCCCGGGCGTCGGAGGTCCTCGCCTGCTGGGTCTCGTAGTCCGACAACGCCTGTTGCTGCCGCTGGGTCATGCGATCGAGGGTGTGCGTCTGCTCGAACAGCTGCTGGGGGTCGGAGGCGAGCAGGAACTGCGCCGTCTGCCCGAGACCGCCGGTCCGGTACTGCGCGTCGGCCAGCTGCCCCAGCGTGCGCCGCGCGTCGTTGAGCCGCTGGGCGCCCTGGGCGAGCTGGTCCAGCAGCGCGTCGGCCTCCCGGCGCCGGCCGGCGGTGTTCTGCGCGGCCTGGTCGTACCGGTCGGCGGCCAGCTCCGCCTGGTGGTTGAGGGAGTCCACCTCGGCCTGCACCTGGGCGATGGTCGGCTGGGGCCTCGCCGGGGCTGCGGAGGCGTTCTCGCTGAGCAGGGTGACGGTCGCCAGCGCGGCGGCCGTGATGCCGATCGCCGCGCGGGGGCCGGGTATCGC
This sequence comes from Streptomyces sp. ICBB 8177, assembly GCF_003144095.1. Classification (GTDB taxonomy): domain Bacteria; phylum Actinomycetota; class Actinomycetes; order Streptomycetales; family Streptomycetaceae; genus Streptantibioticus_D. Next base: position 1,855,561 of record NZ_NSKH01000018.1, read on the forward strand.
GGCGATGCGGGGGGACGGTTTGCGGTGCGACGCCATGGACGGCGCTCCTTCCGTGGACCGCCCGCCGGTGGCTTGTTCCGCGTGCGGCGGCCGTCGGCGTGCCGGAGGGGAGCCCCGGAAGGCGGAGGCGTACCGCACCGGCACTGCGCCGGTGGTGGGGGACGGCCGCCTTGGCCGAGCACGCTAGCGAACCCGTGGGGTGGGTGTGAAGCCTGAGACGTGATCTGTCCGAAATGCTTTCGTGATCTACGGCACGGCCGGTCGGCGCGTCCGGCACCGAGCCAGGTCAACGCACCGGCCACCGCACCGGTCACCGTTTCCGGGACGCGCCGCGGGCTGTCGGTGCCGCCGCCTAGACTCGTACGACGATGAGCAGCCTCTTCGACGACAACTTCCTCGCCTCGCTCGAACCGCCCGCGGACGAGGCGCCCCCGCCACCGGACGACGACGCCCACGCGGCCCACGAGGGCGCGCCGCCCGCGGGCCACGACGAGCCGGACGACCTGTTCGGCGGTCGCTTCGACGTGCCCGCGCCCCGGGACGCGCACTACCGTGACGGTGTGGCCCGCCCCGTCGTCGATGCGGCCGCGCTGCTCGACGGGCTGAACGAGCAGCAGCGCGCCGCCGTCGTCCACTCCGGCTCGCCCCTGCTCATCGTCGCCGGCGCGGGGTCGGGCAAGACCCGCGTGCTCACCCACCGCATCGCCCACCTGCTGGCCGACCGCGGTGTCCACCCCGGCCAGATCCTCGCGATCACGTTCACCAACAAGGCCGCGGGCGAGATGAAGGAGCGCGTCGAGCAGCTCGTCGGCCCGCGCGCCAACGCGATGTGGGTCTCCACGTTCCACAGCGCGTGCGTGCGCATCCTGCGCCGGGAGAGCAAGCACCTGGGCTTCACGTCCAGCTTCTCGATCTACGACGCGGCCGACTCCAAGCGCCTGATGGCCCTGGTCTGCCGCGACCTGGACCTCGACCCGAAGACGTACCCGCCGAAGTCGTTCAGCGCCAAGGTCTCCAACCTCAAGAACGAGCTGATCGACGAGGAGACCTTCGCCGGGCAGGCGGAGAACCCGTTCGAGAAGAAGCTCGCCGAGGCGTACGCGCTCTACCAGGCCCGGCTGCGCGAGGCCAACGCGCTGGACTTCGACGACATCATCATGACGACGGTCAACCTGCTCCAGGCGTTCCCGGACATCGCCGGGCACTACCGCCGCCGCTTCCGCCACGTCCTCGTCGACGAGTACCAGGACACCAACCACGCCCAGTACACGCTGGTGCGCGAGCTGGTCGGCACGCCGGGGACCGTCGAGCCGGACACCGCCGTGCCGCCGCAGGCCGCCGACCCGGACGAGGCGATGGCCGAACTGTGCGTGGTGGGCGACGCCGACCAGTCGATCTACGCGTTCCGCGGCGCGACCATCCGCAACATCCTCCAGTTCGAGGAGGACTACCCCAACGCGACCACGATCCTGCTGGAGCAGAACTACCGCTCCACGCAGAACATCCTGACCGCCGCCAACGCCGTCATCGAGCGCAACACCAGCCGCCGCCCGAAGAACCTGTGGACCGAGGCCGGCGCGGGCCCGGTGATCACCGGCTACGTCGCCGACACCGAGCACGACGAGGCGCAGTTCGTCGCCGAGGAGATAGACCGCCTCACGGACGCGGGCCACGCCAAGCCCTCGGACGTCGCGGTCTTCTACCGCACCAACGCGCAGTCCCGTGTGTTCGAGGAGATCTTCATCCGGGTCGGCCTGCCGTACAAGGTCGTCGGCGGCGTCCGCTTCTACGAGCGCAAGGAGGTCCGGGACGTCCTGGCCTATCTGCGCGTGCTGGCCAACCCCGAGGACACCGTCCCGCTGCGCCGCATCCTCAACGTGCCCAAGCGCGGCATCGGCGACCGCGCCGAGGCGATGATCGACGCGCTGGCGCTGCGCGAGCGGATCTCCTTCCCGCAGGCGCTGCGCCGGGTCGACGAGGCGTACGGCATGGCCGCGCGCTCGGCGAACGCGGTGCGGCGCTTCAACGAGCTGCTGGAGGAGCTGCGCACGATCGTGGAGTCCGGCGCGGGACCGGCCACCGTGCTGGAGGCGGTGCTCGAACGCACCGGCTACCTGGCCGAGTTGCAGGCGTCCACCGATCCGCAGGACGAGACCCGGGTGGAGAACCTCCAGGAACTCGCCGCCGTCGCCCTGGAGTTCGAGCAGGAGCAGCCCGAGGGCACGCTGGCGGACTTCCTGGAACAGGTCGCCCTGGTCGCCGACTCCGACCAGATCCCCGACGAAGGGGAGGGGGAGGAGAGCGGCGGGGTGATCACGCTGATGACGCTGCACACCGCCAAGGGCCTCGAGTTCCCCGTGGTGTTCCTGACCGGCATGGAGGACGGCGTCTTCCCGCACATGCGGGCCCTCGGCCAGACGAAGGAGCTGGAGGAGGAACGGCGACTGGCGTACGTGGGCATCACCCGCGCCCGCGAGCGGCTGTACGTGACGCGGTCGGCGATGCGCAGCGCGTGGGGCCAGCCCGCGTACAACCCGCCGTCGCGGTTCCTGGAGGAGATCCCGCCGACGCTGATCGACTGGAAGCGCACCGGCGGTTCCTCCCCGTCGCCGAAGGCCTCGGCCGGGTCGTCGGTACTGGCCTCCGGCGGGCGCGGTGGCGGCGGCACGTCCTCGCGGTTCGCGACGCGGCGGGCGGGCGCGCGGGAGCGCGAGGTGGTCGCGCTCACGGTCGGCGACCGCGTCACGCACGACTCGTTCGGCCTCGGCACGGTCGTCGCCGTCAAGGGCAGCGGGGACAACGCGGAGGCGACGGTGGACTTCGGCGGCGAGAAGCCGAAGCGGCTGCTGCTGCGGTACGCGCCGGTCGAGAAGCTGTAGGGCTGCCTGGGCTGTCGCAGGGCTCACCGCTCGCCGTCGTTGCAGGGCTGACCGCTCGCGTTCTCGGGGCTCAGCGGGGGTCGAGGCCGTGGGCGAGCAGCCAGGGCAGCGGGTCCACCGGCGCCCCGCCGTGCGGCCGCACCTCGAAGTGCAGGTGCGGCCCGGTGGTGTTGCCGGTGTCGCCGGAGTACGCGATGACCTCGCCCGCGTGGACCGCGCCCGAGGTGACCCGCGCCGCGCTCAGGTGGCAGTACCAGGTCTGCGTGCCGTCCGGCGCGGTCAGTTCGACCATGTTCCCGTACGACGGGTTCCACTTGACGCGCACCGTGCCGTCGGTGACCGCCCGCACCGGCGTGCCGGGCTCCACGGGGAAGTCGATGCCGGTGTGCATGGACAGCCAGTGCGCGCCGGTCTCGCCGAAGTACGCGCTCAGGCCGCGCTGGGCGACGGGCAGGACGTCGTGCGGCACGTCTCGCGCTCGTGCCTGGCGTCGCGGCAGAGCCGCGCGGCGGCGGGCGCGGTCGGCGGCGGGGGTGGCGGTACGTGCGGTGGCCCCCGAGGCGGTCGTGGCGGCGGCCGTCCCATCGGCGCCGTCATCGGGGCGCTGGTGGACGGCCGTTGACGCGGCGTCGGTCCGCGGGTGGCCGCCGCCGTGGTGCCCGGCCGCGAAGCTGCTCACCGCCGCCGCGGCCACCCCCAGCAACGCGAACGAGGGCACCGCCACCGTCAGCAGGGTGAACCGCTTCGGCGGCGTCTTGCGACGCCGTCCCCCCGCCCGACCACGAGCCCGGCCACGAGCCGGCCGCCGATGCCGGGCGGGCCCGCCGGCGGGGGAGTCGGGGACACGGGTTGCGGCCCCGGGCGGGGGGAGATCGGGGACGTCGGCGGGGTCGGTCCGGGCGGTGGCGGAGTCGTCGTACGCGCTCCCGTACGAGGCGGTCGGCGGCTCGTACGGTTCGCCGTACGCGTACGCGAACCCGCCATCGTGACCACCGGGCAACGGACCGAAAAGCGGATCGTATTCACGATCGTCCACCGTCGACATCTCTTTCGCGTCGGCGTCATGACAATGATCGGCGACTGTATACCGATGTGACAGAACCGGACAATGCCCAGGAATTTCGGGCATACGCGCGAGGAGTGCGAGTGGGGGACGACTCGGACGACTCAGGCCGCGTCGACCGCCTCAAAACTCCCGGAATCGCCTCGCAATGCCTGCCGTACTCCTGCCACGACCTGCGCGTTCACCGCCATCGCGAGATGGCCGACGCCATGCACACCGATATTCTCGATTATCAGATCCGGATGATCGATCCGCGCGGATTCCGTGGGCGCCATGATGTGGTCGGCGTCGCTCCAGAACGCGATGAACCGGGTGCGGCAATCGGGCGCGGGAAGCGCGAGTTCGGCCATCAGCGCGGAATGCGGTCGCATTTGCCGTACGACCGGATGCGGATCGGCGAACGGCACCGCTCGTGTCCCCGCGTGCGGCGTCGCCAGCGTGACCAGCGTCCGCACCCGGACGTCACCGCCGAGCCGCTGCGCGTAGTACCGCCCGATCAGCCCGCCGAGACTGTGCCCGACGAGGTCGATGCGCGGACTGCCGGTGCGCTCGCACAACTCCTCGACGTGGCGCCCGAGCAGCGCGGCCGCGTGCCGGACGTCGCTCGTCAGCGGCGAGTAGTTGAGCGCGCTCACCTGCCGCCAGCCGTGCCGGCGCAGGTTCCGGCGCAACGGGGTGAAGACGGAACGGTTGTCCACGAACCCGTGCAGCAACAGCACCGGCAGCTGCCCGTCGGCGCCTGATCCGGTACGGGCTTCGATGTCCGCGACGGGAACGGGCGCGGGCACGGGCCCGGCCACCGGCGTGCGGCCGGAGGGACGGGGCGGGCCGGAGGGGGCGTACGGAGCGTGCGGGGCGTGCGGCGGGCCGGAGGGCTGTGCCACCGCGGGGGGCGCGGTGCGCTGCCGGGGTACGAGCGCGGGGGGCGGGGGCTCCTGGAGGACGCCGGTCGGGTAGAGCAGCAGGTGCCCCGCGAGCACCGCCATCTCCATCATCGTCACCCTGGCCGCGGCGGCCATCCGCCACAGTCCGTACGGATTCCGGGTCTCGTCGGTCGTCTTGCTCGGGTCGCTGCTGTCCATGGCCTGCCTCCCCGCGCGGCGTACGCGGGCGGCATCGTCCCCGTACGCCCTTGAGGGCAGCCGTAGGGCAGGCGTGAGCGGCTCGGCGGGCGGCCGGGCCGGTACACGGGCCGGGCTGATGGCGTGCCGACGCGAGAGGTGGCGGTCGGCGGCCCGCTCGCACCGCCGTGCCGGGCGGCTGACGGCACGGCGGCGCGGGGCCTGGCTGCGGCTCCCCTGGCGCGCGCGGCCCCCTCGCCACGGAGTCCGGCTGTGGCGTGACGCCGGATCACGGAGGGCGGGACTCGGGCCGGGCGCGCCGTGAATATGTCCCACGTGTGATTTCCCCCTCCCCCCGCGCCGCGAAACTGCCTCGTGCGGGATGCTGGGGGATAACGTTCGTTCACAACATGAGTTCCGATGGCAGCGTCGGCAGCGATGGCACGGCAGGCATGGAGGCAGTGATGGGTGTGTCGGGTCCGATCCGCGTGGTGGTCGCCAAGCCGGGGCTCGACGGCCACGACCGCGGTGCCAAGGTCATCGCCCGCGCGCTGCGGGACGCGGGCATGGAGGTCATCTACACCGGCCTGCACCAGACGCCGGAGCAGATCGTGGACACCGCGATCCAGGAGGACGCCGACGCGATCGGCCTGTCCATCCTGTCCGGCGCCCACATGACGCTCTTCGCCAAGGTCATCGAACTGCTCGGCGAGCGCGACGCCCGCGACATCCAGGTCTTCGGCGGCGGCATCATCCCCGAGGCGGACATCCCGCCGCTCAAGGAACTCGGCGTCGCCGCGATCTTCACCCCCGGCACGACCACCGGCGACGTCGTGACCTGGGTCCGCGAGAACGTCCGCCAGCCCGCGGAGGCGTAGCCCGCCCCCCGGGCAGCCCCGGCCCGCCGGCCGCACCCGGCCGCACCAGCCTGTCGGCAGCGCTCGGCCTGCGGCGCAGCGCCCGTCCGCCGGCAGCGCCCGCCCGCACGGCCCGTCGGCCGCGCGCGCCCGCACCGGCCCGTCGGCAGCGCTCGGCCTGCGGCGCACCGCCCGTCCGGCTTGCCGTGCCCCGGCGCCCTACGCGTCCGGGGCCGGCTGGGCGCGCGTGTCCGGGGGTGTCTCGGCGTGCGCGTCCGGGGCGAGCTCCGCGTGCATCGCGGCCCGCAGCCGCAGCGTCCCCACCAGGCGCTGGAACGCCTCCGACCAGTAGCCCCCGGCGCCGGGTGAGCCGTCCGGCGGTTCTTCGGGTATCGCGGTGAGCGGCTCCAGCCGGTCCGCCTGCGCCGGGTCGAGGCAGCGCTCCGCCAGCCCCATCACCCCGCTGAAGCTCCATGGATAGCTGCCCGCCTCCCGGGCGATGTCCAGTGCGTCCACCACCGCGCGGCCCAGCGGTTCCGCCCACGGCACCGCGCACGCCCCCAGAAGCTGGAACGCCTCCGACAGCCCGTGCGCCGCGATGAACCGCGTCACCCAATCCGCTCGCTCCTCGCGCGGCAGCACCGACAGCAGCTTCGCCGGATCGCCCACCACGGAGGCCGTACCGCCCGCGTCCGCCCGCTCCGGCGGCGGCCCGAGCAGCGCCCGCGCCCACGCGCCGTCCCGCTGCCGCACCGCGGCCCGGCACCAGGCGGCATGCAGGTCCGCCTGCCAGTCGTCGGCGACCGGCAGCGCCACGATCTGTCCGGGCGACCGCCCGCCCAGCCGCTCCGTCCACACCCCCAGTGGCGCGGCCTCCACCAACTGCCCCAGCCACCAAGCCCGTTCGCCCCGGCCGGAGGGCGGTTTGCGGACCACTCCGTCGCGCTCCATCGCCGCGTCGCACTCGTGCGGCGCCTCCACCACGATGCGCGGACCGACCCCCGTACGGTCCAACGCCACGCAGCTGAGCGCCCGCGCCCCCATCCTTGTGGCCAGCGCGGAACCCGGCAGACATGCCAGCAACTCCGCGGCCGTCGCCCGCACGTTGCGGCTGCGGTCGGCGAGCGCCTGCTCCAGGAACGGCTCGTCGTCCGCCGACAGCCGCTCCCGCAGCGAGTCCAGGAACAACAGCCGGTCCTCGGCCCGCTCCCGCCCCCACGTCGAACGCAACAGCGCCAGCCCCTCGGCCGGATCGCGCTCCCGTATCGAGGTCAGCACCGCGACGCGCTCCGCGAACAGCCCCTCCTCCCACAACCGCCGCGCCGCCTCCGGGTCGTCCGCCGCCTGCCCCGCCGCGCCGCGCCCGCCGGAACGCAGCGCGAACCGCCAGTCAGGGTTCAGCTCCGCGAGCCACAGCCCGCGCGGTCCGGCCAGCGCCAGCGCGTCGGGCCGCAGATCGGTCCTGGCCCGCGCCGCGTCCAGCAACGCGGGCAGCACGGCCTCGGGAGCGCGATATCCGTACGACGTGGCTGCCGCCAGCCACTGCGGCAGCAACTCCGCGAGCGCCGGAGCCGTCCCGCGCCGCCCGCCCCCGCCCGAGCCGCCGGCGCCCACGCGGTCGCTGAGCAGCATGGTGAGCCGAACCCGGGCCGCCGCGGGGAGCGGTGGCCGGGGGTCGTGCTGTGCGGGCGCGGGCCGGGGCGCGGCGGGCGCGGGCCGCAGACCCGCCCGCCTGCGCACGGTCTCCACGGCCGCGGCGTCCAGCAGCGCCCGCGCCGGGTCGTCGCTCGCGCCGGGCAGGCAGTCGGGCCTACGGCGGTCGGTGCCGAGCAGGGCGGCGGACAGCAACTCCTCCCAGGAGGGATGCGGCTGAGCGGGGGCGCCGCCGGGAGTCGGCCCAGGCGCGGGGGCCGGGGATGGGGCAGGGTCGGGCGCGGGCCGGGGTGCCGCAGCGGGGGGCGGAGCCGGGGCGCGGGCGGGCCGGGGTGCCGCGGCGGTATCGCGGATGTCCGGGCCGGGCCGCCCACCCGGGGGGCTGTCGAAGGCTGCCCGCCTGCGGGACCCGGGCTTCGCAGGCTGGGCAGTGCCGGCCGACCCGGCTGGTCCAGCGCATCCTTCCGGTCCTGCCGGGCTGGTAGGCCCGGCAACGTCCCCCGCCGGCCCTGCGGGCCCGGTCGGCCTGGTTGCCCCGGCCGGCCCGGCAGCACCCTCCGGTCCCGCAGGGCTCGCGCTGCTCGCGTCGGTCCCGGCAGCGGGTGAACGCGGTTTCGTCAGTGCCATGACTGTTCTCCCCCTTCTGACTTCTGAGCGTGTCGTTCTGCACTCGGCGCCTCACGCTGTCGTTCCCGTGAGCGCGGTCGTGACCTTGTACGCGGCCCGCGGTATGCCGTACTCGGTAAGCGCGGTCGCGCGGTCACGGCCGCGCGGTTGACGCAGCCGTCTCGCCGGACGGCATCGCGGCGGCCGACCCCCGTACGGCTGCCGCGTGCCGTTCACAGCCGTACCGGGTCGCCCGGGGCCTGAGGTGACCAGGCCGTCAGGGGCGTGAAGCCGCGATGGCCCAGCGCGCCGAAGACGGTGACCGGGGCGCCGCCCGAGACCGCGGCCAGCCGCCACAGGCCAGGGCGGTCCAGGCGTCGGGGATCGACCGGCAGCGCCGAGTCCCCTTCCGCGTCCGCCAGTTGCCAGCCCTGCGGCGTCGGCACGGGCACGACCTGGCCCAGCACGACCGGCCACTCGTCCAGCCACGGATCGGCGCGCAGTGCCTCCCCGTACGCCCCGAGCGCGTCCCCGACCGCTACTCCGGCCGGTATTCGGCCCTGCTCCGGCGCGCCGTGCTGAGGTCCGAGCGCGGCGCGCAACGGGAGGGCGGCGGGGTGGTAGGCGAGTTCGGCGTCGACGATCCGGCCGACCGGAAGCGACAACTCCGGCGTGCGGCCCGCCGCACCGAACCCCAGGAGCAGCGCGGGGCGCCCCCGTTCCGTACCGAGCAGCCATATCCGCCGGGTCGTCAACTGCCCGTCCAGTGAGTCCTGCTGGGACAGCACCAGCCAGCGGTCCCGAACGGTGGGGCCGGCGAGCAGTTCCGTGGTGTCCGCGGTGAAGCCGACCCGGGTACGGACGGTGGCCGCCAGGCCCTCGGGCAGCCCGTCACAGCCGAGGTAGCCGCGGGCCAGCAGATGAAGCAGGCTCTGCTCCTCCAGCAGCCGCGTCGGCCAGTCGCCACCGGACCCCGGTATCACCGCCAACTCCCGTGCTCGCGAGGCCAGTCCGGGGGCTTGGGCATCCACCATGCGGGCGGCGACCTCCTGCCAGATCCGCCGGTCCTCGTGGCCCGCGGAGGCCAGGCCCGACCGCAGGGTGTCGGCCAGCCGCTGGTCCAGTTCCGCCGCGCCGGAGGCCACCCGGGACGCCCTGCGCTCCGCCCTGCGCCGGGCCGCCGCCGGATCGGCCACCTCGGCCCTGGGCGTGCGTCGCCGTGTCGCCGAGGCCTGGCGCCCAGCCCGCCACTCGCGCACCCACTCCGGCGCCTCGGCCCCCTCGATGCCGCCCTCCCGGCCCTGGGACCACAACAGGAGGAGCCCCAGGGCGTGCTTGCACGGGAACTTACGGCTGGGGCACGAGCACTTGAAGGCGGGAGCGGCGACGTCCACGACCGTGCGGTACGGGGTCTTGCCGCTGCCCCGGCACAGGCCCCAGACCATGAGCGCGTCTGGGCGCCCGTCGTCCCCGGCCGGGCCCCCGCCGCCCGGCGGCGCGCAGCCCTCCGAGGTGCCCGTGCCGGACCACGGGCCGGGCACGCCGAGCTTGGTGCCCGCCCTGCTTGACGCGGCGTCAGGAGCGAATGCGAGCACCTGCTCGGCCGACCACCGCTGTTCGGTGTCCTCCATGTCCGCAACGCTACGAGCGGCCACTGACAACCGGCTCTGACCTGCGGGTTCGCTGGTTCGGAGGGGTGTTGTCAGTGGTCGGGTGCAAGGTGGATTCACAGGCGGCCCACGGGGGTTGGACGAGGGCCGTGCTGCCCGCGCACGGCCTCGTTCGGGCGCGGCCGTTTCCACATCTTCAGGGGGAAGCCATGTCGAACAACGGGGTCGAGGCATCGCAGAGCAGGACTGAGGAATCCGGGGTCAGGACCGGGGGACCCGGGGCCAGGGTCGGTGGGCCCGGCGCCACGGTCGGTGAACCCGGCGCCAGGATCGGTGGGCCCGGGCCCGGGTCCGGGCCCGGGGCCGAGGGGTCGAAGAACGAGGCTCGGGAATCCAGGACCAGGGCCGAGGGGTCTGGGACCAGGGTCGAGGGGTTCGGGACCAGGGCCGGGAAGTCGACGTCGACGACCATGGCCGGGAAAGCGGCGACCGGGGCCCAGGAGGCAGAGGCCGGGACGGGGGAAGAGGCTCTCAGGCCGCACGCCGAGGACGCCTTCGCGCACGAGTTGAAGGCGCTGGCAGCCGCCGACGACCGCCCGCGTCCGGCGCGTTGGAACCTCTCGCCGTGGGCCGTCGCCACCTATCTCCTGGGCGGGGTGCTGCCGGACGGCACGGTGATCTCGCCCAAGTACGTGGGGCCGCGGCGGATCGTCGAGGTCGCCGTGACCACGCTCGCCACGGACCGCGCGCTGTTGCTGCTTGGGGTGCCGGGGACAGCCAAGACCTGGGTGTCGGAGCACCTCGCGGCGGCCGTCAGCGGCGACTCGACGCTGCTGGTCCAGGGCACCGCGGGCACGCCGGAGGAGGCGATCCGGTACGGCTGGAACTACGCCCAGTTGCTCGCCCACGGACCCAGCCGGGACGCGCTCGTGCCAGGTCCCGTCATGCGGGCGATGTCCGGCGGTGGCATCGCGCGCGTCGAGGAGCTGACCCGTATCCCGGCCGACGTGCAGGACACGCTGATCACGATCCTCTCCGAGAAGACCCTGCCCATACCGGAGTTGGGTCAGGAGGTGATGGCAGTACGCGGCTTCAATCTGATCGCCACCGCCAACGACCGCGACCGCGGGGTCAACGACCTGTCCAGCGCGCTGCGCCGCCGCTTCAACACGGTGGTGCTGCCGCTGCCCGCCACGGTCGAGGACGAGGTGGACATCGTCGCACGGCGCGTCGACCAGATCGGGCGCGCCATCGACCTGCCGCAGGCCCCGCCCGGCGCCGACGAGATCCGCCGCGTGGTCACCGTCTTCCGCGAACTGCGCGACGGCGTCACGGCGGACGGGCGCACCAAGGTCAAGTCCCCCTCCGGGACGTTGTCCACGGCCGAGGCGATCTCGGTCGTCACCGGCGGCCTGGCCCTCGCCGCGCACTTCGGCGACGGGGTGCTGCGCTCCGCCGACGTGGCCGCGGGCGTCCTCGGCGCGGTCGTCCGCGATCCGGCCGCCGACCGCGTCGTCTGGAACGAGTACCTGGAGTCCGTGGTCCGCGAGCGCGACGGCTGGAAGGACTTCTACCGGGCCTGCCGGGAGGTGAGCGCGTGACCACCCAGAAGGAGCCCCGGCATCTCCGGCCTCCCCGGCCGCCGGGCGACGACGACGTGCGGCTGCTGGGCGTACGGCACCACGGGCCCGGCTCGGCCCGCGCTGTACGGGCCGCGCTGGATCAGTACGACCCGCAGGTGGTGCTGGTCGAGGGGCCGCCCGAGGCGGACGCGGTCGTGGACATCGCGGCCGACGAGGGCCTGCGTCCGCCGGTGGCGCTGCTGGCGCACGCTACGGACGAGCCCGCGCGGTCCGCGTTCTGGCCCTTCGCGGAGTTCTCGCCGGAGTGGGTCGCCATCCGCTGGGCGCTCAAGCGCGGTGTCCCGGTCCGCTTCATCGATCTGCCCGCCTCCAACTCGCTCGCGACGAGAGGGGATTGGGCGGACGCGGGACCGGACGAACCGGCGGGGGCGGCTCCCGGCGAAGACGCCGGCCCCGCGCACGCCGGCCCCGCGCACGCCGGCACGGGGGACGCCGAGACCGAGGACCCTGTCCGCATCGACCCCATCGCGGTACTCGCGGAGGCCGCCGGGTACGACGACCCGGAGCGCTGGTGGGAGGACGCCGTCGAGCATCGCGGGGGCGCGGCGGACGGCGGTGACGCGCTCGCGGCGTTCGAGGCGGTGGCCGAGGCCATGGAGGAGTTGCGGGAGCGGTACGGCGACGGCGGGCACCCGCGCGACGCGGTGCGCGAAGCGCACATGCGGCTGCGCCTGAGGGAGGCGCGCCGCGCGTACGACCGTACGGCGGTGGTGTGCGGCGCCTGGCACGTGCCCGCGCTCGCCGCCCGTACGACCGTGGCCGCCGACCGCGCGTCGCTCAAGGGGCTGCCCAAGGTGAAGGCCGAGGTCACCTGGGTTCCGTGGACGCACCGGCGGCTGAGCCGGGACAGCGGGTACGGCGCGGGGATCGACTCGCCCGGGTGGTACCGGCACCTGTTCGGCTGCGAGGACCGGCCGGTGGAGCGGTGGATGACCAGGGTCGCGGGGCTGCTGCGCGCGGAGGACCGGCAGGTCTCCAGTGCGCACGTCATCGAGGCGGTCCGGCTCGCCGAGACGCTGGCGGCGATGCGCGGGCGTCCGCTGGCCGGCCTGGGCGAGACGACGGACGCGGTGCGAGCGGTGATGTGCGAGGGCTCGGACGTCCCGTTGGAGCTGATCCGTGAACGGCTCGTCGTCGGCGACGAGATGGGAGAGGTGCCCGACTCCGCGCCCGCCGTCCCGCTCGCCCGCGACCTCGCCCGGCAGCAGCGGGCGCTGCGGCTCAAGCCCGAGGCCGCCGACCGGGAACTCGATCTCGATCTGCGCAAGGACACGGACGCGGGCCGCAGCAGGCTGTTGCACCGGTTGCGGCTGCTGGGCGTGGAGTGGGGGGCGCCCACGCGTTCGCGTACCGCGGGCACGGGGACGTTCCGCGAGACGTGGCGGCTCAGCTGGGAGCCGGAGTTGACGGTCCGGGTGGCCGAGGCGGGCGTGTGGGGGACGACGGTGGAGTCGGCTGCCACCGCGAAGGCCGAGGACGCGGCGGTGACCGCCGTGACGCTCGCCGAGGTGACCGGGCTGGCCGAGTGGTGCCTGCTCGCCGGATTGCCGGACGCGCTGCCCACCGTGATGCGGGTGCTCGCCGACCGGGCCGCGCTCGACGCGGACGTGCTCCAACTCGCCGAGGCACTGCCCGCGTTGGTGCGTTCCGTGCGGTACGGGGACGTGCGCGAGACGGATTCCGGCGCGCTGCGGGAGGTCGCCGAGGGGGTCGCCGTGCGGGTCTGCGTCGGGTTGCCGTCGGCCTGCGCGGGACTGGACGAGGACGGCGCGGCCGGGGCGCGCCCGCACCTCGACGCCGTGCACACGGCGGTGGGCCTGCTGACCAGAGCCGGTGACGAGCTGCGGGAGCGCTGGGCCGGGACGTTGCACGCGCTCGCCGAACGGTACGGCGGCATAACGGGGTTGATACGCGGGCGGGCGGCCCGGCTGCTGCTCGACGACGGACTGCTGGACGCGGAGCGGGCCGCGCGGTTGATGGGTCTCGCGCTGTCGCCGGGGACCGAGCCACGGGTGGCGGCGGCTTGGGTGGACGGCTTCCTGTCCGGCGGCGGCATGCTGCTGCTCCACGACGAACGGCTGCTGGGGCTGGTGGACGCCTGGCTGTCGTCCGTTCCGGCGGAGGCGTTCACGGACGTACTGCCGTTGGTGCGCAGGACGTTCGCCGGATTCGAGTCCGGAGTGCGGCGCGGGGTGGGTGAGCTGGTGCGGCGGGGGACCGGCACGGCCGGCGGCTCCGCGACGGCTCCGGGCGCCGCGGTGGGCTTCGGTGCGGGGCTGGACCTCGCGCGGGCCGACGCCGTACTGCCCACGCTGAGGCTGCTGCTGGGGATCGCCGCACCGGTGCCCGAGGGGACCGCCGCACCGGCTCCCGCCCTTGCCGGCGCGGCTGCCGCCGCCACCACTCACGACGACGCAGGAGGTCCCGTATGACCGCGACGCGAAACCCCGTACCGGACGCGGTCGCCGAGGCCCCCGTGGCGGACGGCGACGAGCGGCTGCGCCGGTGGCGGCTGGTGCTGGGAGGTGGGGACGCGGACGGCACGGGCTGCGTGCTCGGTGGCCGCGACGCCGCGATGGACCGCACGCTCGCCGCGCTGTACGGCGGCGGCGCGGCGGGCGGTGGCTCCGGGAGCGAACGGGCTGCCGGGCTCGGGGGTTCTGCGCCGCGCGTCGCCCGCTGGCTCGGCGACATCCGCACCTACTTCCCGTCATCCGTGGTCCAGGTGATGCAGCGCGACGCGATCGACCGGCTCGGGCTGTCCGCGTTGCTGCTGGAGCCCGAGATGCTGGAGGCCGTCGAGGCGGACGTTCATCTGGTCGGCACACTGCTGTCGCTGCACCACGCGATGCCGGAGACCACCAGGGCGACCGCCCGCGTCGTCGTCGACAAGGTGGTGCGCGACCTGGAGCGGCGGATCGCCACGCGAACCCGTTCCGCGCTGACCGGGGCGCTCGACCGGTCCACCCGCGTCAGCCGCCCCCGCCACCGGGACATCGACTGGGACCGCACCATTCGCGCCAACCTGCGCAACTACCTCCCCGACTACCGCACCGTCGTCCCCGAGCGGCTGGTCGGCCACGGCCGGGCGGCGCGTGGTGTGACGAAGGACGTCGTACTCTGCATCGACCAGTCGGGTTCGATGGCGTCGTCGGTGGTGTACGCGTCGGTGTTCGGCGCGGTGCTGGCGTCGATGCGGTCGATCGCGACGAAGCTCGTCGTCTTCGACACCTCGGTGGTCGACCTCACCGACCAGCTCGACGACCCGGTCGACGTGCTGTTCGGCACGCAGTTGGGCGGCGGTACCGACATCAACCGCGCCCTCGCCTACTGCCAGACGCTCATCATTCGCCCCGCCGACACGATCGTCGTCCTCATCAGCGACCTGTACGAGGGCGGTATACGCGACGAGATGCTGGCGCGGGTGGCGGCGATGAAGGCGGCGGGCACGCAGTTCGTGGCGCTGCTCGCGCTCTCCGACGAGGGAGCGCCCTCCTACGACCGGCAGCACGCGGCGGCCCTCGCGGCGCTGGGGGCGCCCGCGTTCGCCTGCACGCCCGACCTCTTCCCCGACGTGATGGCGGCGGCCATCGAGAAGCGCCCGCTGCCGGTGCCGGACCCGGAACTCGACGGCGCGCCCCTCATGGTGGACCGATGACGCCGGATCGCCGACACCGACGCTTGGCCGCTCGCCGCTGGCGCAGTACCGCTCGCACTGGCGTCAAGCCGCCCGCCTCTGACGGCGGACCGCCGGCCGCCCGGTGACGGACCGCGCATAGCGGACATGACCCCGCATCAGCCGTAAGCCGGAGACGGGGGTTGCGCCGACCCCCGTCGAGCGTGCAAGGATCGAACCCGTCACCCGGAACGTGTGTCATCCGTACGGGAAGGTCCCCCCACTGTGCTGCCCCCCGCCCTCGCGTTGCCCGCTGCCGTCGTGCGTCCGCGCACCACGGCCGCCCGGCGTGCGCTGTGGGTGGCGTTGCTGCTCGGGGGGTTCCTGGCCCTCGCCTTCGTCTGCGGAGGGAAGGCGCACGCGGACACGCCGGGCAACCAGCCCGTGCGCGCCGCTGCCACCACCCTCCCCGGCGCCGCCACACTGCCCGATCGGTCGCTGTCGTCCGGTCAGGCCACACAGCGCGCCGCGGATCAGGCCACAAGGGGCGTGAACTCGGCCGCAGGTCGGGCGGGTTCGGGCGTGCGCGGCGCGGTGGCGGCGGCCACCGGGGCCGCGCGACCGCTGAACGGTCTGGCCGACTCCGTCCGCGCCACGGCGGGCCGGATCACCGTGCCCGTCGTCCGGGTGGTCGGTGGCGTGACCGGCGGTCACCACGGGTCCGCGCACGGGGGTTCCACCTCGGGCGGGACCGTGCGGCACCGGGGCGCCGGGCGTTCCGGCTCGGACCACGGTGGCGGTTCCGCGTCGCAGGTCAGCGGGCCGCGGGTCTACGACGTGATGGCGCACGGCGCCGCCCACCCGGTCCCGCTCGCGGGCTCGAAGGCGGCACCCCAGCAGGCCCCGGGGCACGCCCCGGCGCCCTCGGACCGCTCCGGACACCCCGTCGAGGGTGACGGCGCGGCCCACCACACGGGTGACGGGCACGCCGACCTTTCCGGGTACGGCGTGCGGTTCCCCCTGAACGCGGTCGCCTCGGGCGCCGCGCGCGGTCCGGTGCCGCCTCGGCGGGCGTCGGACGTCTCCGTACAGCCGGACTAGGCGGCACCGGCCCGGCCCACCCGCGCAACGGCGACGACGCCGCGCGGCGAGGGCGGGCGAGCGGTGCCCTTCGGGCGTGCGGCCTCTCCGGCGCCCACCACGGCCACTGGGCTTCACCACGGCCTTCCGGCGTTCACCACTGCCGCCTCGCGGTCGCAAGTAGGTGCGTCCGTGACGGCGGACGGCCGCCACGCGGTCTGCTCCGGTCGGCCCGTGGTCGGTGAACGGCCGCCCGAGCGCGGTCGGTCCGGATCGCGCCGCCACCGCTCGTACCCCCGTCGCGTCGTCCGACGCGCCCGCGTCATGTGGGACGGACCGGTCCCCGCTCCACCGGTTCCCCAAGCGTCACGTTCGGTTGACGCTCCATCAGTTCCGTTCGCTCATGCGTGAGTCGGGACGGACCACCATCATCGAGGAGCACCATCTCCATGCGTACGAGCATTCGTCGTGCCGTAGTCGTCGTCGCTGCCGCGGGCGGCATCTGGGGCCTCGGCAGCGTCGCCGCCAACGCCGCCACCCTCCCGGCCGTCCCCGGCACCGACGTCACCAGCGGCGCCGTGGGCACCGCCACCGGGGCCACGTCCGGCGTGACCGGCTCCCTGCCCGCCTCGCACACTCTGACCGGCACCGCCTCCGGTGCCCTGAGCGGCGCGACCGGCACCGCGACCCGTACCGCCTCCGGCGCCCTGGGCACCGTGACCGGTGCCGCCGGCAGCGTCGCCGACCCGTCCGGCGCGGTCGCGAACACCCTCGGCACCGTCCAGGGCCTCGCCGGGGTCGGCCAGGTCGAGCAGCCGCAGACCAAGGACGCCACCGGCGACACCCTGGGCGGCCTCGGCGCCGTCAAGTCCGTTCACGTGCCGGACACCACGGGGGTCGCCGGTGTCGCGGGTGCGGCCAGGAAGCTGCCGGTCGGTTCCGTCACGGGCGCGCTCCCGAAGGACCCGGCGGGCGCCGCGTCCGGTGTCACCGGCACCGCGAGCGGGCTGACCGGCGGCGCGGGCCGCGTTCCGTCGCTGCCGGCCGACCCGGGCAACGCGGCCGACGTCGCCAACGGCGTTCTCGCGGCGGGCACCCGGCTGGACACCCTGACCCGGATCGCCAAGTCCGCGCAGCTCACCCAGGCCC
The DNA here is from genome assembly GCF_003144095.1 of Streptomyces sp. ICBB 8177. Classification (GTDB taxonomy): domain Bacteria; phylum Actinomycetota; class Actinomycetes; order Streptomycetales; family Streptomycetaceae; genus Streptantibioticus_D. The sequence goes on from NZ_NSKH01000018.1 coordinate 1,872,778, forward strand.
TGCCCGGCACCGGCCAGGCCACGTCCGAGGTGCTGCCCCCGGTGGCGCAGGGCGCGGTGGGCGACGTCCTGCCGGTGGCGCAGGGCGTGGTGGGAGACGTCGTGCCGGTGACGCTGAGCGCGGTGGGCAACGTGCTGCCCGTCGCCCAGGGCGCGGTCGGCGGCGTCGGCACGCTGGCGCAGGGCGTGGCCGGACAGGCCGTGCCGCTCGCCGACGGGGTGACGGCCGGCGTCGTGCCGCTGGCGCAGGGTGCCGCGGGCACCGTCGCCTCCAGCGCCCTGGCCACCGGAACCGGCGCCGTCAACGGCGTCCGCTACACCGTGACCGCGGTGCCGGCCGGTGGCGTGGTGTCCGGCGTGACCGGCCCGGTCGGCGGCGCGACGGCGATCCCGTCGCTCCCCGCCCTGCCGACCCTGCCCTCCGCGAGCGCGCTGCCCACGGCCGGCACGCTGCCCACGGCCGGTGTCCCCACCGCCGCCCTGCCGCAGCTGCCGACCGTCACCTCGCTCCCGCTGAGCATCTGACGGCTTGAGCGCTCAAGCGCCTGAGCCCCGAGCCCTGAGCCCTTGAGCGCTGTCCGCTTGGCCGCTTGAGCGGCTGAAGCGGTGCCCCGACCCCGGGCGGCCCGGACGCGTGGTCACTCCCCCCACGCGCCCCGGGCCGCCCGGCCAGCTGTGAATCCGGCCCGCCCCGCAGCGGCACCGGCCTCGCCGTAGAACCGGCCTCGCCGTAGAACCGGCCTCGCCGTAGAACCGGCCTCGCCGTAGAACCGGCCTCGCCGTAGAACCGGCCTCGCCGTGGATTCGTTCGCGCCGCAGAGCCGGTCGCGCCGCGGAACGCCGCCCGGCGGCCCGCTCTCCGGCGCCACCCGTCCGTAGCGCGCAGGCCACGTCCGCGTACGGTTCGCGTCACCCCTCGCGCACGATCCGTCGCTCTGTGACCGTTCTCACCGCCCGGGTGTTCCCTGGAATTTAGACCCTTGCCTGGGGCAGGGATAACCTGCGATGCGGACATGCCGCGTATTTGGCCGACGTGTGCGCCCTCTCACCGATCGCGTAGTCACGCTGCCGCTCACGGCACGCCCACGCAGACACCAAACCGCGATCACAGACCGCGATTCCAGAGAAGCTAAGGGACGGACGCGCGTGGACCTGTTCGAGTACCAAGCGAGGGACCTCTTCGCCAAGCACGGCGTACCCGTGCTTGCCGGTGAAGTCATCGACACCCCGGAAGCCGCGCGCGAGGTGACCGAGCGTCTCGGCGGCCGTGCGGTCGTCAAGGCCCAGGTCAAGACCGGCGGCCGTGGCAAGGCGGGCGGCGTGAAGCTGGCCGCCGACCCGGCCGACGCCGTGGAGAAGGCCGGGCAGATCCTCGGCATGGACATCAAGGGCCACACCGTTCACAAGGTGATGCTGGCCCAGACCGCGGACATCGCGGCCGAGTACTACGTCTCCTTCCTGCTGGACCGCACCAACCGCACCTTCCTCGCCATGGCGTCCGTCGAGGGCGGCATGGAGATCGAGGAGATCGCGGTCAGCAAGCCCGAGGCGCTCGCGAAGATCCCGGTCGACGCGATCGAGGGCGTCACCGACGCCAAGGCCCGCGAGATCGTGGCCGCGGCGAAGTTCCCGGCCGAGGTCGCCGGGGAGGTCGCCGAGGTCCTCAAGAGCCTGTGGAAGGTCTTCATCGAGGAGGACGCCCTCCTCGTCGAGGTCAACCCGCTGATCAAGTCCGGCGAGGGCAAGATCATCGCGCTCGACGGCAAGGTCTCCCTGGACGAGAACGCCGCCTTCCGGCAGCCGGAGCACGAGGCGCTGGAGGACAAGGCCGCCGCCAACCCGCTGGAGGCCGCCGCCAAGGCCAAGGGCCTCAACTACGTCAAGCTCGACGGCGAGGTCGGCATCATCGGCAACGGTGCGGGTCTCGTCATGAGCACCCTGGACGTCGTCGCGTACGCCGGTGAGCGGCACGGCAACGTCAAGCCGGCCAACTTCCTCGACATCGGCGGCGGCGCCTCCGCCGAGGTCATGGCGAACGGCCTGGAGATCATCCTCGGCGACCCGGACGTCAAGTCGGTCTTCGTCAACGTCTTCGGCGGCATCACCGCCTGCGACGCGGTCGCCAACGGCATCGTGCAGGCCCTGGAGCTGCTGAAGACGCGCGGCGAGGACGTCACCAAGCCGCTCGTCGTCCGCCTCGACGGCAACAACGCCGAGCTGGGTCGCAAGATCCTGACCGACGCCGACCACCCGCTCGTGGAGCGCGTGGACACCATGGACGGCGCGGCCGAGCGCGCCGCCGAGCTGGCTGCGAAGTAAGGGACGAGGACAACCACACCATGGCTATCTTCCTGACCAAGGACAGCAAGGTCATCGTCCAGGGCATGACCGGCTCCACCGGCATGAAGCACACCAAGCTCATGCTCGGCGACGGCACCAACATCGTCGGTGGCGTCAACCCCCGCAAGGCCGGCCAGAAGGTCGACTTCGACGGCACCGAGGTGCCGGTGTTCGGCTCCGTCAAGGAGGCCATGGAGGCCACCGGCGCGGACGTCACCGTCATCTTCGTCCCGGAGAAGTTCACCAAGGACGCGGTCGTCGAGGCCATCGACGCCGAGATCCCGCTGGCCGTCGTGATCACCGAGGGCATCGCGGTGCACGACAGCGCCGCGTTCTGGGCGCACGCCGGTGCCAAGGGCAACAAGACCCGCATCATCGGCCCGAACTGCCCCGGCCTGATCACCCCGGGCCAGTCCAACGTCGGCATCATCCCGGGCGACATCACCAAGGCCGGCCGCATCGGCCTGGTCTCGAAGTCCGGCACGCTGACGTACCAGATGATGTACGAGCTGCGCGACATCGGCTTCTCCACCGCGGTCGGCATCGGCGGCGACCCGATCATCGGCACCACGCACATCGACGCGCTCAAGGCCTTCCAGGACGACCCCGACACCGACCTGATCGTCATGATCGGCGAGATCGGCGGCGACGCGGAGGAGCGCGCGGCGGCGTTCATCAAGGAGAACGTGACCAAGCCGGTCGTCGGCTACGTCGCGGGCTTCACCGCCCCGGAGGGCAAGACCATGGGCCACGCCGGCGCCATCGTCTCCGGCTCCTCCGGCACCGCGCAGGCGAAGAAGGAGGCCCTGGAGGCCGCCGGCGTCAAGGTCGGCAAGACCCCGTCCGAGACCGCCCGCCTCGCCCGCGCCGCGCTCGGCGCCTGAACGCCGGCGCTCCGCCGAGGCGTCCGATGACGCCCGGCGCGCTCCACTGAGGCGTTCGAGGGCGCCCGTACGGCCGTGAGGCGGTGCGGGCGGCCCTCGTGCTCGTGACCGAAGGCCCGGTTCCCACCGTTCGCGTGGGGCCGGGCCTTCGTCGTGGTGCCCGGCGTGCCACGGGGGCGATGGCGGTACGAACGACACGTCGACCAATCGGCGGGTACCGGGATGAACCGGGCGTCGTCGGCATCATGGCTCGACGTGACCCAGCTCGCCTCGCCCCCGCCCTCCCCTCCGTCCGCGCGCTACACGCCGCCGCTGCGGGAACGCGCCGTACGCCGCGCTCCCGAGGCGGTCGTTGCGCTCCTGGGCGGGGTGGTGGCGGCCGGGCTCGGGCTCGGCGCGGTCGCCGTGCTGGTGCTGCTGATGTGGATCACCTCGCCCTACCCGGACGGCACTCCCGGTGACGCGCTGCACGTCGCGGCGGCCCTGTGGCTGCTGGCGCACGGCGCCCGGCTGCTGCGGCCGGACGCGCTCACCGGCGGCTGGGTGCCGGTCGGGGTCACCCCGGCGCTGCTGCTCGCGCTACCGCTCTGGCTCGTCCACCGCGCGGCGGCCCACGCCCTGTCCGAGGACGAGCCGGACGGCGACGCGGCCACGGAGGGCAGCCGGGACGGTGACGGTGACGGTGGCGGGGCCGGGGAGGGCGGTGGTTCGCCCGGCGGACCGCGTCGCTCCTGGTCCGGGCGACCGCGCCTGCTGGGCCCGGTCGGTACGACGGCCTGGCTGGTCGGCGGGTATCTGCTGGTCGCCGCGCTGGTCGTGTGCTGCGCCCAGGTGGGGCCGCTGCGCGCCGAACCGCTCTGGGCACTGCTGCGGGTGCCCGTCGTGGCCGCTTGCGCGGGGGCGTCCGGCGCCTGGACCGCCTGCGGACGTCCGCCGATCACGCTGCCCCGGCGGCTGCGCGGGTGGTCGTACGAGATCGCGGTGGCCGTGCGCGCGGGGCTGGCGGGTGCGGTGACGCTGGCGGGCGGCGGCGCGCTGCTGGTCGCGATCGCCCTGGCCTGGCACGCGCACGCGGTCGGCGACGCCTTCACCGGGCTCACCAACGCGCTGTCCGGCCGCTGCGCGGTGCTGCTGCTGGCGGCCGCGCTCGTGCCGAACGCCGCCGTGTGGTCGGCCGCCTACGCCCTGGGCCCCGGTTTCGCGGTCGGCCTGAGCGGCACCGTCAGCCCCGCCGGGGCGCACGGCTACCCGCCGGTGCTGCCGCGCTTCCCCCTGCTGGCCGCACTGCCGCACGGGAGTCCGGCGGTCGCCTGGGCCGCGCTGGCGGTGCCGGTGTGCGCCGGGGGAGCGGTGGCGTGGTTCGTGGGGCGGGCGGCGGTGGGGGACGGCTGGACGGTGGCGCGGATCGCGGGGTCCTGCTGCGGGGCGGCGGTGGTGTGCGGGGGCGCGCTGGCGGTGGCGACCACGTTCACCGCGGGGCCGATGGGCGTGCAGACGCTGTCCCGCTTCGGCCCGGACGGCCCGCTCACCGGAGGCGCGGCGGCGGCGTGGACCGCGGCGATCGCGCTGCCGGGGGCGCTGGGCGCGGGGTGGTGGCACCGCCGCGAGCCGAGGACGCCCGCCGGGGGCGCGGATGACCAGGCCGCCTCCGCCGGAAACGGCCAGGCCGAGGCCCCACGCCCCTGACGCCGAACGGCGTTCAGCCCTGGTTGCCGAACACCGTCCGCAGCGGCTTCGGCAGCAGATGGCTGCACGACTGCCGGGCGGGCGTGGTGAGGGCGTCGTTCACGCAGGTGTAGTAGTTGCGGTAGGCCAGCTGGAACGAGAACGTCGCCGCCACGATCGCCAGCGTGACCGCCGCCGCGACGATCCCGCACACCGCCCCCGTGAACTGCGGGCGGTATGGTCCGGGCCCGGCCTGCGGCGCCGACCGGCCCTGCCCGGCCGGGGCGGGTGACTGCCCCGCGGACAACGCGCGCTCCCGCGCCGCCTGGTCGGCCTGCCCCGCCTTCGCGGTCTGCCCCTCCTTGCCCGCCTGCCCGGTCGCGGCGGGCGGCTTGGCCTTGCCGCGCAGCGCGCTGATGCCCCAGTACAGCGCCAGCGCGCCCAGCAGCAGCGCCAGTTGCGGCAGGCCGAACAGCGCGAAGAACAGTCCCCACATCCCGCCCAGCAGCGCGTACCTGGCCCGCCGCTGCACCGGGTCGGTCACGTCGAAGCGCGGCCCCTGCTGCTGGCGCGCCGGTCGCCCGGGCCCCTGCTGCGCCGGCCCCGGCCCGCCGCCACCGAACGGCCCTCCGCCGAAGGGCCCCGAGGGGCCGCTGCCCCGGCCCGGCTCCGGCTGGTGGCTGCTCCAGCGGTCGCCGCGCGGCCCGTCACCCCGGTCGCCGGAGTGCTCGCCGCCCTCATCGCCCTCGCTCCCGCCGCCGTCGCCCCGGTCGGGCTGCCGCGGCTGCCACGGCCGGGCGGGCGCGTCCTTGGGCGGCGCGGCGAACGGGTTGTCCTTCCCGGGACCGGCGCCCTGCCCGGAACCTGACCCGGCGCCCTGCCCGGAACCTGAACCGCCGGGGGAGGACGGGGTCCGCCGCTCGCGCAGCGCCGGGAGCGCGACCGGAGTGGTCCCCGCGCCGCGCGTGATGGTGATCCGGCCGCTGCTCATCGTTGCTCGCGCCATGCCCTGCCGTCTGCTCCTCGTCCCGCCTGCGCGGCCGTGGTCCGGCCGTCGGCCCCGTTGCCCAAAGGGCGGTCGGCCCCCGGTACTGAGACGCTACCGGGCGCCGCCGCCCCAGTGCCTGCGGGGGCCGTTCGCCGTGCCGGTATCGTTGCTGACGGTCGGCGCCTTCGTAGGGTTCCCCGTATCTCCTGGCCCCTTCGGTTCGTACGACCACACAAAAACACGGTCCCACGAGAAGGAACCCACCCGTGGCCTCCGCCGATTCCCCCGGAATCACCCCCGCCCGTCCCGCCCGCATCGTCGTGCTCGTCTCCGGCTCGGGGACCAACCTCCAGGCCCTGCTGGACGCGGTCTCCGCCGACCCCGGCTACGGCGCGACGATCGTCGCCGTGGGCGCGGACCGGGACGGCATCGCGGGCCTGGACCGCGCCGAGCGCGCCGGGCTGCCGACGTTCGTGTGCCGGGTCAAGGACCACCCGGACCGGGCGGCCTGGGACCTCGCGCTGACCGAGGCGGTCGCCGCGTACGAGCCGGACCTCGTGGTCTCGGCCGGGTTCATGAAGATCGTCGGCAAGGAGTTCCTGGCCCGGTTCGGCGGGCGCTTCGTCAACACCCACCCCGCGCTGCTGCCCGCGTTCCCCGGGGCGCACGGGGTGCGCGACGCGCTCGCCTACGGTGCCAAGGTCACCGGCTGCACCGTCCACTTCGTCGACGACGGCGTCGACACCGGGCCGATCATCGCCCAGGGCGTGGTCGAGATCCGGCCCGAGGACGACGAAAGCGCGCTGCACGAGCGCATCAAGGAAGTCGAGCGCCGTCTGCTCGTCGATGTCGTGGGACGTCTCGCCCGCGACGGCTACCGCATCGAGGGAAGAAAGGTCATCGTCCCGTGAGTACCCCCGACAGCCCCGTGAGCCCCGACCGTCCCGCCGCCGGCTCCGCGGCCTCCCGCCGCCCGGTGCGCCGAGCCCTGGTCAGCGTCTACGACAAGACCGGCCTGGAGGAGCTGGCCCGCGGACTGCACGCGGCCGGCGTCGAGCTGGTCTCCACCGGCTCCACCGCCGCCCGCATCGCCGGGGCCGGGGTTCCGGTGACCGCCGTGCAGGACCTGACCGGCTTCCCCGAGTGCCTCGACGGCCGGGTCAAGACGCTGCACCCGCGCATCCACGCCGGCATCCTGGCCGACCTGCGCCTGGACGCCCACCGCGAGCAGCTGGCCGACCTCGGCGTCGAGCCGTTCGAGCTGGTCGTCGTCAACCTCTACCCGTTCCGGCAGACCGTCGCCTCCGGCGCGTCGCCCGACGAGTGCGTCGAGCAGATCGACATCGGCGGCCCCTCGATGGTCCGCGCCGCCGCCAAGAACCACCCGTCGGTCGCGGTCGTCGTCAACCCCGACCGCTACGCCGACGTGCTCACCGCGGTCGCCGCCGGCGGCTTCGACCTGACCGCCCGCAAGCGCCTGGCCGCCGAGGCCTTCCAGCACACCGCCGCCTACGACGTGGCGGTGGCCAACTGGTTCACCACCGCGTACGCGCCCGAGGAGCCCGCCGCGCCGCTGCCGGAGTTCACCGGCGCCGCCCTGGAGCGCGAGCGCGTCCTGCGCTACGGCGAGAACCCGCACCAGGCCGCCGCCCTCTACACCGACGGCCGCCCCGGCGGGCTCGCCAACGCCGAGCAGCTGCACGGCAAGGAGATGTCCTTCAACAACTACGTGGACATCGAGGCCGCCCGCCGCGCCGCCTTCGACCACGACGAGCCGTGTGTGGCCATCATCAAGCACGCCAACCCGTGCGGCGTGGCCATCGGCGCGGACGTCGCCGAGGCGCACCGCAAGGCGCACGCCTGCGACCCGGTCTCCGCCTACGGCGGCGTGATCGCCGTCAACCGCCCGGTGACCGCGGCGCTGGCGGAGCAGGTCGCCGAGATCTTCACCGAGGTCATCGCGGCCCCCGCCTACGAGGACGGCGCGGTCGAGGTGCTGGCGCGCAAGAAGAACATCCGCGTCCTGCGCGTCGAGGGCACCCCCGCCCAGCCCACCGACCTGAAGCTGATCTCCGGCGGCGCCGTCGTGCAGCACACCGACGTCTTCCAGGCCGAGGGCGACGACCCGGCGAACTGGACCCTCGCGACCGGCGAGGCGCTGTCCGCCGAGGGCCTGCGGGAGCTGGCCTTCGCCTGGCGGGCCTGCCGCGCGGTGAAGTCCAACGCGATCCTGCTGGCCAAGGACGGCGCGACCGTCGGCGTCGGCATGGGCCAGGTCAACCGCGTCGACTCCGCCCGGCTCGCGGTGCAGCGGGCCGGCGCCGAGCGGGCCGCCGGCTCCTACGCGGCCTCCGACGCGTTCTTCCCGTTCCCCGACGGCTTCGAGGTGCTGGCCGAGGCGGGCGTCACCGCCGTCGTCCAGCCCGGCGGCTCGGTGCGCGACGAGCTGGTCGTCGAGGCGGCGAAGAAGGCGGGCGTCACGATGTACTTCACCGGGACGCGGCACTTCTTCCACTGACGGCTGACGGCTGACGGCTGACGGCTGACGGCTGACGGCTGGCGGCTGGCGGCTGGCGGCTGGCGGCTGGCGGCTGACGCCGTCGCGCCGTTGACCATCGCCCGCGCGGGCGGCGGCCGTTCGGCCCTTCCGGGGTCAACGGGCGCCGCGCGCGCCCGCGTTGCCGGTGATGGCGATGACCGGGTGGCGGGCCGGGTCGAGCCAGCGCAGGATGGCGGTCAGGACCGGCTCCGGGACGGCCACGCAGCCGGCTGTCGCACCGTGCCGCGGTCCGAGGTCGTGCAGGAAGATGCCCGCGCCGCGGCCGGGCACCGCGGGGTCGGTGTTGAAGTCGACGACCACCGCGTTGTGGTACTGCACCGGGTAGCCGGCCAGGTGCTCGCTCGCGTGCGGTCCGGTCTCGGTGAGCGGGAAGCCGCCCTGCGACGCGCGGCGCATGCGGTTGTAGTAGCGGGAGTCGGGGTCCTCCACCCACCAGTCGTCCGCGGTGACCCGGTGGTACGGCAGCGCCGTCCCCGGGTCGGGACCCACCCCGAAGGCGTGCGTGAGGCGGTAGACGCCCGCGGGCGTGGTCTCGGTGCCCTGCACGCGCGTCGCCCCGTCGGTGACCCCGTTCGCGCCCACGCGGCCGTCCGCCGTCGCATAGACCTCGCGCCATCCGGCGCCCGTGCGCTGCCAGGCGGTCACGGTGGCGTACGAGGCGTGCGCCACGACCGCGACGACCTGGCCCGCGCCGCCCACCTCGGCCGCGTCGGCGGGACCCGGCGGCGGGCACCGGAAGCCCGCCGTGAGCAGCGGCAGCAGTGAGGCCACCAGTGCCGTTCGCAGCTGTGGTGCCCGGCGTCGCCGCCGGGTTCGTCGTTCTGGCCGGTCCGTCCGGTCCGCGCGAGTCATCGCCGACAGTATGCGGACGCGCCACCCCCGGCCGTGGCAGGACACGGCAAAGGCCCCCGCCCGGACCGCAACGGGGTCCGAGTCTGAGCCGGGGGCCTCCGGCCGGGCCCGACGGCCTGCTTGTCGATGCCTGCTTGTCGACGCCTACTTCTTGATGACGAGCGTGCCGGCCGCGCGGTCGTGCCAGCCCTGGAGCTTGCCGCTGCTGTCGAAGAACGGTGAGATGTAGACCAGCAGCGCGCCGATGTAGCACAGGAAGACGCCGACGACCGGGATGATGTACCGGACGAAGCCGCTGCCGAGACCGGGCACCTGGCCGTTGGCCTCCTTGACGACCCTGAGGCCGAGCGCCATCTTGCCGAGCGTCGCGCCGAGGAACGAGATCATCAGCCACTCGTAGAGCAGCGCGAATATCGCGAACACCGCCATGAATCCCAGCATCGCCGCGATCGCGCTGGTGCCTGCGGCCGCCTGGTCGTGCACGCACTGGCTGTACGCGTCGGTCGTCGGGTCGTAGCCCGAGCAGTCCTTCACCTTGTGCGCGATGCCCAGCACGCTAGCCAGCCCCGCGAACATCGCGATGCCCATGACGACGGAGGTCACGAGCCCGTCGAGCAGCCGGGCGAGGAACCGCTGGCCCATGGTGGCCACCTGGACGGTGCCCAGGTAGGCGATGTTGACGTAGCCGCTGTTGGCCTGGACGGTACCCGGCGGCTGCTGCGGGTAGCCGTACGAGGCGGCGTTCGGGTCGTAGCCCTGCTGCGGGTAGCCGTACTGCGGCTGCGGCTGCCCCTGCTGCGGGTAGCCGTACTGGGGCTGGCCCTGCTGCGGGTAGCCCTGCGGGGGCTGGCCCTGCTGGGGGTAGCCGTACTGCGGAGGCTGCTGCTGGCCGTACGGGTCGCTGGGGCCGGGCGGGTAACTCACTGGCAAGTCCTTCGAGCCGTGGAGCGGAGAAACGGGGACGGCCGGACGCAAGAAGACATCAGGACTCCTACCGCCCCGCACCCCCGTGGCCCAGCTGCCCCATCGTCTTAGCACAGGACATGCCATGTCCAGGCAGCTCCGTCCACCGCGGGCCCCTTGCGGTGAAATGCGTGTTTTGCCGACCGGCGCTGTGTTCTGATTGGTACACCGCGCGCCCCATCCGGGACACTGGGGGCATGACCGCCCAGATTCTCGATGGCAAGGCCACCGCCGCCGCGATCAAGTCCGAACTCGCCGCCCGCGTCGAGGCGCTCAAGGCCCGGGGCGTGACGCCCGGCCTCGGCACCGTCCTGGTCGGTGACGACCCCGGCAGCCACATCTACGTGGCGGGCAAGCACCGCGACTGCGCCCAGGTCGGCATCGCCTCCATCCAGCGCGAACTGCCGGGCGACGCCACCCAGGAGCAGATCGAGGCGGTCGTCCGCGAGCTGAACGACGACCCGGCCTGCACCGGCTACATCGTCCAACTCCCGCTCCCGAGGGGCATCGACACCAACCGGGTGCTGGAACTGATGGACCCGGACAAGGACGCCGACGGCCTGCACCCGATGAGCCTGGGCCGTCTCGTCCTCGGCCAGACCGGCCCGCTGCCGTGCACCCCCAACGGCATCGTCGAGCTGCTGCGCCGTCACGACGTCACCATCGACGGCGCCAACGTCGCCGTCGTCGGCCGCGGCATCACCGTCGGCCGCTCCATCGGCCTGCTGCTGACCCGACGTTCGGAGAACGCCACCGTCACGCTCTGCCACACCGGCACCCGCGACCTGGCGGCCGTGCTGCGCCAGGCGGACATCGTGGTGGCCGCCGCGGGCGTGCCGCACCTGGTCAAGCCGGAGGACGTCAAGCCGGGCGCCGCGGTGTTGGACGTCGGTGTCAGCCGGGACGAGGAGGGCCGGATCGTCGGCGACGTCCACCCCGGGGTGCGCGAGGTGGCGAGCTGGATCTCGCCGAATCCGGGCGGCGTGGGCCCGATGACCCGCGCCCTGCTCCTGCAGAACGTCGTCGAAGCGGCCGAGCGCCAGGCCGCCGCGGACCATGTCGGCTGAGCCGGCCGACGGGAAGGCCGGATTCCCGCAGACCACCGACACCGCGCGGCCCGAGGGCGGCGGCCGCGCGGTCGGCGGCGACCACTCCGCGCCGGTACGGCAGTGGCCGCTGCTGACGGTGCTGGGCGGGGTGGCGCTGGGGCTGGCGATCACCGGTGCGGGCGCCTTCCGGCCCGGGCTGATCGTCGTCGGCGCCTCGCTGCTGCTGGGGGCGCTGTTGCGCTGGCTGGTCCCCTCGGTCGGCATGCTGGCGGTGCGCAGCCGCTTCACCGACCTGATCACCTACGGCGTCCTGGGCGCCGCGATCGTGCTGCTGACGCTCATGGCGCAGCCCAACCCCGTGCTGCACCTGCAGTTCCTCGATCACCTGCTGCGGTTCGCCGTGCGCCGCTGAGGCGGTGGGGCGCCGCACCGGACGGCCCGCGCCCCTCTCGCGGCGAACCCGCCGCACCCGGAGGCCTGTTCCCTTCCCGGTGAAGGGGGCGGGCCTTCGCCGTTCTGCAGCACCGGGCGGTGAGAGCCGGGCGATCACCCTGTATCTGGCCGGATCTCGGCCCAGAGGGAAGGTTTTCCGAAACCAATCTGACCTGTATGCCGTCGCCTTGGGTAGTCATGGTGGGACACCACGCTACGAACGGGGGAATCGACATGGCAGGCTGTCGGCAGTTACCGCACGCGATGTCCGGGGCGTCCGCAGGGCCCGCGCGCACGCTCGCCGGGGACAGGCCCTACGTACCGCGGCCGCGGTCGCCGCTGCCCGGGCCGGGGGAGCGGCGGTGCCAGGATCCGGTGCTCGCCGACCGGCGCACCCGCCGAAAGCGGGCGGTCATCGCCGGGCTCATCGCCACCGCCATCCTCGGCGGCGGACTCGCCAGCGGTCTCGAACACTCCTGTCCGCCGCCCCCGCACACCACGCGAACTCCTTGAGGACGGTGTCCAGCCGTCCCCCGCGCGCCGGGCGTTGAACGGCCGCCCCGGGCCCGGGACGGAGTGGGACGCACCACACCCTCCCGGCGATCCCGGGCGGCCGCCGTCCGATAGCCTGACGGCGGTTCTCTCGGCGTCGAGAGATGAGGTCGCGGGAGCCGGACCAAGGGCCGACAGGGCCGGGGACGCCCACCGTCCCGGGACCGGGGGCATCCCCCCGTAAACACAGCGCAGGAGATCGCAATGACCCGCACTCCCGTCAACGTCACCGTCACCGGTGCCGCCGGAAACATCGGCTACGCACTGCTCTTCCGGATCGCCTCCGGTCAGCTGCTCGGCGCCGACGTCCCGGTGAAGCTGCGGCTGCTGGAGATCACCCCGGCCCTGAAGGCCGCCGAGGGCACCGCCATGGAGCTGGACGACTGCGCGTTCCCGCTGCTGCGCGGCATCGACATCTCCGACGACCCGAACGTCGCGTTCGACGGCACGAACGTCGCCCTGCTGGTCGGCGCCCGCCCGCGCACCAAGGGCATGGAGCGCGGTGACCTGCTGGAGGCCAACGGCGGCATCTTCGCCCCGCAGGGCAAGGCCATCAACGACCACGCCGCCGACGACGTCAAGGTCCTGGTGGTGGGCAACCCGGCCAACACCAACGCCCTGATCGCCCGCGCCGCGGCGCCGGACGTACCCGCGGAGCGCTTCACCGCCATGACGCGCCTCGACCACAACCGCGCGGTCACCCAGCTCGCGAAGAAGCTGGGCGCGGGCGTCGAGGACGTCAAGAAGCTGACGATCTGGGGCAACCACTCGGCCACCCAGTACCCCGACATCTTCCACGCCGAGGTCGCCGGCCGGAACGCCGCCGAGGCCGTCAACGACGAGAAGTGGCTCGCCGAGGACTTCATCCCGACCGTCGCCAAGCGCGGTGCCGCCATCATCGAGGCGCGCGGTGCCTCGTCGGCGGCGTCCGCCGCGAACGCCGCCATCGACCACGTCCACACCTGGGTCAACGGCACGGCGGACGGCGACTGGACCTCCATGGGCGTCGTCTCCGACGGCTCGTACGGCGTCCCGGAGGGCCTCATCTCCTCCTTCCCGGTCACCACCAAGGACGGCTCGTACGAGATCGTCCAGGGGCTGGAGATCAACGAGTTCTCGCGCGCTCGCATCGATGCTTCTGTCAAGGAGCTGACCGAGGAGCGCGACGCGGTGCGCGCTCTGGGCCTTCTCTGACCTCGGGGGCCTGAGCGAGTTCCACACTACTCGTGTCCAGGGAGTGACCCAGAGTTATCCACAGGTGGGGGCGGCAGCCCGCCGTCAGGTTTTCCACAGGCCTGGCGGCGGGCTGTCGCGCGTGGTCAACTTGTCGGGCAGGTGGCCCAGTCGAGGTGGTAGATCGTGGTCAGGCTGCCGTCGGTCGAGTCCATGGTCATGAAGCTCGTGCTCGACGGGTCGGAGGACCCGGCGCTGACGTTGAGCTGGGTGTTGATGTTGAGGTTGCGGGTCTCACCGCAGGGCGCGTAGACGAGGGAGGCGATGCCGGTGACGTCGGAGGCCTGCCAGTCGTCGTCCATCGGGCCGGAGAAGGTGTGCGTGGCGCTGCTGGTCTGCGACTCGCCCTGGAAGTAGTAGTTGGCTCTCTCCTGGGCACTGGCGCCGCTCGCCAGATAGGCGTAGCCGCGGTAGTCGGCCTCCGCGATGGCATACGTGAGCCCCTGGGGGGCGTTGACTCTGACGTCGAGCTGGCAGTTCTTGCGGAAGTCGGTGGGCGCGGCGCCGCCGCCGGTCTGGGCGAGGTAGTTGCTGTAGCTCACGGTGAACGCCGTGTCGTCCGGCGAGACGGCCACCGCCGCGGTCCCGGCAGGGCAGCCGGAGCCGTTGACGCTGACGAGCCCGACCGTGAACGACGGCGGCGGGACGTCGCCGATGGGCCACACCTGCGTGCTGTGGCCGCCGATGAGCGACGACGCGATGAGCGACGCTGCCGCCCCGCCTATGGCTAACGCACCGAGCATGGGGAGGTTCCCTTCGATCGCTGCCGCAGGTCAGGCGGGCGGCACCGGCGGGTGGAGCCAGTGGGTGGAATCGGTGGACCGGGAGCTGCTGCCTGACTGGGGCATGCCAATAATGGGTGTCTCGGCGCCGAGAGGATCCACACGATAGGGCCGCGTCCGACGGCCCCGACAGAGCGGGATCCGGCCGAACGACCGGCTTTTTCGGGGTGGTTGGACGGCCGGTTCTCGCCGTGACGGAGGGTGATGGTGGGCGGTGGACTTGCACGAGGCGGACGCACGTGCGCGATTCGTGTGAACGCCCCCCTTGTACGGGCTCGCGTGGAGCTGGTCTGCCTGTGCGGCCTGCGGGGGGGGCTTGCCCGCGTGAGCCTGCGTGGGACCGGCCTCCCCCGTGCGGACCTGCGTCGGACTGGGCATCGCCTACGGGCCTGCGTGGCCTGGCCTCCCGTGCGAACCTCCGGGGACCAGCCTCCCCGTGCGGATCTCCAGGGACCGGCCTCTCCGTGCGGCCTGCGCGGGTCGGCCCCGCGCGGGGCCGGTCGGGCCGGGCTTCGCGCGGGCCCGCGAACCTGCGGTCCTACCCCGCCAGCACCGCGCAGAGCCTCTCCAGCGCGCCGGTGAAGGCGTGTTCCGGAGGGCTGCCGTAGCCGATGACCAGGGCGGGACCGGCCGCGTCCACCGTCCCGTAGTAGCTCTTGCCGGCCAGCGCCAGGTCCAACCGGGCCGCGCGCGCGACGAGTTCGTCCTCGGACGGGGAGCCCGGGGGCAGTTCCACCACCGCGTGCAGTCCCGCCGCGATGCCCGACACCCGTACACGCGGGGCGTGTTCGGCCAGTGCGGCCACCAGGCGGTCGCGGCGGCCGCGGTAATGCAGCCGCATCCGCCGCACATGGCGGTCGTACGCGCCCGAGGAGATCAGTTCCGCGAGCGTCAACTGGTCGATCACGGGGGAGTGGTGGTCGGCCATCCGCTTCTCCGCCACGACCGGCTCCAGCAGGCGCGAGGGAAGCACCAGCCAGGCCAGCCGCAGCCCCGGCACCAGACTCTTGCTCGCGGTGCCCGCGTAGACGACCGCCGACGGATCGAGACCCTGCAACGCGCCGACCGGTTGCCGGTCGTACCGGAACTCCCCGTCGTAGTCGTCCTCGACGACCACCCCTCCCGTCGCCCGGGCCCACGCCACCACCTCGCCTCGCCGCGTCGGCGAGAGCGGAACGCCGGTCGGGTACTGGTGCGAGGGCGTGAGCAGGACGGCGTCGGTGTCGCCCAGGGCGTCCACGCGGGCGCCGTCCGCGTCCACCGGCAGTTCGTACGTGGTCAGCCCCGCCCGGCGCAGCACGGTGCGCGTGTCGGGGAAGCCCAGCGCCTCGACGGCGATGCGCCGACCGCCGCGCGGCGTACCGCGACCCGTCGACGACGCCCCATGCCCGGCCGCCAGAGCCCTGCCCAGCAGCCCCACGGCCTGGACGAACCCGGTGCACACCACCACCAGATCGGGGTGTGCGCGCACGCCCCGTGCTCGTGACAGGTATCCGGCGAGCGCCTCGCGCAGTTCCGGGCGGCCCCGTGGGTCGGTGTAGCCGAACGCTTCGTTCGGCGCGCGGTTCAGTGCCTGCCGGGCGGCGGCCAGCCAGGCCGCGCGGGGGAACGACGACAGGTCCGGCGAGCCCGGCCGCAGGTCGTACTGCCTGGGCTGCGCGAGCGTGGCCGTCTCCGACAAGCCGTGCTCCGCGGCCTGCGACACGGGGTCGATCAGCGTGCCCGCCGGCAGGGGCGGCTCCGGGCAGGCCCGCCCGGCGACCCGGGTGCCGGAGCCCTGCCGCGCCGTCAGCCACCCTTCCGCGACCAGTTGCCCGTACGCGTCGGCGACCGTGTTGCGCGCGATCCCGAGGTCCTTCGCCAGTGTGCGCGACGAGGGCAGCCGGGTGCCGGCGGCGAGGCGGCCCTCCCGCACCGCCGCCCGCAGCGCCCCTTCGAGTCCGGCCCGCAGACCGCCGTCGCGGGACAGCTCCAGATGCAGGTCGACGCCGTGATTGGCCCGCTCGTCCATGCTTCAAGTGGACCACAACAGCGAGCCAATGGCTGCCTAGGGTGGAACGTATGACGACGACAGCGAACACCACCCAAGCCCTGGAGAACGGCACCGACGCCCCGGTCCCCGCCGAGCCGCAACGCATGCGGCTGCCGAAGCTCGCCCCCGACTTCTACGCGGCGATGCGTGCCCTGGACGAAGCGGCCGGCGACGGCCTCGACCCCGTCGTCAGCGAGCTGATCCGCATCCGCGCCTCGCAGCTGAACGGCTGCGCCTTCTGCCTCGACATGCACACCCGTGACGCCCGGGCGCTCGGCGTCGGCGACCGCAAGCTGACCGGCGTCGCCGTGTGGCGCGACACGCCGTTCTTCACGGCACGCGAACGCGCCGCACTGGCCCTGGCCGAGGCCATCACGACGCTGGGCGAGCACGGCGTCCCCGACGAGGTCTACGACGAGGCCGCCCACGTCTTCGACGAGGCCGAACTGAGCCGGCTGATCGCGATGTCCATCACGATCAACGCCTGGAACCGCATCGGGGTTACGACCCGAATGTCCCCGCCGTCGCGCGAGTCCTGAGGACGCCTCCTGGGGCCCGCCGAGGCGGGTGATCCCCACCGGCGAAGGCGTTGTCAGACCCCTCTGGCAGGATCCAGGCATGAACGGGAACCAGGCCCCCGCAGGGAGGACCGACGGGCAGACGCCACCGGAAGTGCAGGCGCACGAGGTCCGCAGCCGCGCGGAGTTGTCGGCGCTGGTGGCCCGGGGCTTGCGCCCGGAGTACCTGATGTTCTGGGGGCATCGGCCGTCGCGGGACGGCGGCGTGGGACCCGGTTGCCTCAGCCAGTGGTGGCCCGCGCCCTTCGAGGTGGACGGCGTCCGCTACGCCACCGCCGAGCACTGGATGATGGCCGGCAAGGCGCGGTTGTTCGGTGACGAACGGACCCGAATACGGGTTCTTGCGTCGCGCACTCCCGCCGAGGCGAAGAAGCTCGGCCGCGAGGTGGCCGCCTTCGACGAGGAGGAATGGGCGCTGCGCCGCTTGGAGTTGGTGGTCGAGGGGAACGTGGCCAAGTTCGGCCAGGACCCAGCGCTGCGCGCCTACCTGCTGGGGACGCGTCACCGGGTGCTGGTCGAGGCGAGCCCGCTCGACCGCGTGTGGGGGATCGGCCTGGCCGCTGACGACGAGCGCGCGGCGGACCCCGACCGCTGGCGCGGCCTCAACCTGCTCGGTTTCGCCCTGATGGAGGCCCGCTCCAGGCTGGCGGGGGAGGAAGCCTGACGCGGTGCGCCGGAGGGCGCCCCGGCAGCCGTCCGACGGGATGCGGCGCGCCGGGCGGCGGACCGGCGTCGACGGGATCCGGCACAGCGGATGACGGCCCGGAACAGGCCCGATACCGTGCGCCGGGCGGCGGCCCGGGACAGAGACGGGGTGCGGCGCCCCGGGCGGCGGTCCAGGCACCGACGAATCCGGCACAGCGGATGATGGCCCGGAACAGGCGCGATACGTGCGCTGGGGGCGGGGCCCGGTACCCGGTACAGAGACGGGATGCGCCGCTCCGGGCGGCGGACCGGCGCCGACGGGATCCGGTACCCGGATGATGGCCCAGCACAGCCCTGACACGGTCCCGGCACGACCGCCTGGCGGCACGTCGTACGGCGGCGGCCGTCCCGGCCCCCCCAGGGCCGGGCGGTCAGTCCTCCCACCGCATGAGCAGGCCCGCGTCCATGACCTCCTTCAGCGACTGCGCCTTCTCGTCCTTGGGTGACATCAGCGGCTGTTCCGTGTAGCCCCACGGCAGCGCCAGATCGGGGTCGAGCGGGTCGATGTCGATCTGCGTGCCGGGCACGAACGTGCTGGAGAGCACGTAGCAGATACAGGCGTCGTCGGTGAGCGTGATGAACCCGTGGCCCACGCCCTCGGGCACGTACACCGAGCGCCCGGACTCCGCGTCCAGCACGTTGCTCGCGTACCGGCCGAAGGTCGGCGATCCCACCCTCAGGTCGACCACGAAGTCGCGCAGCGTGCCGCGCACACAGGTGACGAACTTCGCCTGGCCCGGCGGGTTCGTCACGCTGTGGATGCCGCGCAGGGTATTGCGGCGGGAGACCGAGTAGTTGATCTGACGGGGCTCGAAGGCGTGGCCGAGCACCCGCTCGAACTCGTCGGTGCGCATGGACTCGTAGAACGTTCCACGGTCGTCGACGATCTGGTCCGGTGTGACGACGTAGGTCCCGGGAACCTCAAGCTCGGCGAAGTGCACGACTTCCCCCACCCCTTTCTCCGAAGGTCGAGAGCGCTTCCAGGCGTGTGCCGGAGCGCCGTGCTCCTGCGGTCGTCAACTCGCGCATAACACAAGGAGCCTAGGGAGCGGGCCATGGAGCCCCGCTCGACTGCGCGACGACCCGGCGGCGGCCGGCCCTTCCCACCGGACCGGCCCACGCGGCCCCGTTCCACCCCGTGACCCGAGGCGCGGCGGCCTCGCGGAGCGATTGTCAGTGGTCGCTGCCAAGCTGGAGGGGAAGCGGGACGAGAGCCGGGAATGCCGGATCGAGAGCCGAGGAGTGTGCACCATGCTCACCACGCGATACGTGCCGGGAGCGCCCAACTGGGTCGACCTCGGCACGCCTGACCCGCAGGCCGCCGTCGAGTTCTACAGCGAACTGTTCGGCTGGGCCTTCCGCTCCGCAGGGCCCGAGGCGGGTGGCTACGGGATGTTCACCCTGGACGGCGCCACGGTGGCGGCCGTGGGACCGCTGACCGAGGAGGGCGCCACCTCGGCGTGGACGCTGTACTTCACCACCGCCGACGCGGACGCCACGGCCAAGGCGGTCGAACAGGCGGGCGGGCAGGTCCGCTCCGGGCCGTACGACGTCTTCACAGCGGGCCGGACAGCCAGGCTCGCCGACCCCACGGGGGCCGAGTTCGCCGTATGGCAGCCCGGCGGCACGAAGGGCCTGGACGCGGTCACCGATCCGGGCACGCTGTGCTGGACGGAGCTGCACAGCACGGACCCGGCCCGGGCGAAGGACTTCTACGCCTCGGTCTTCGGTTGGGAGACCCAGGACTCGCCTATGGAGGGGTTCACGTACACCGTCGTCAGCCCCGCGGGCGCGGGAAGCGCGGAGGCGGCGCACGGCGGCATCATGCCTCTCGCGGAGAACCTGGTGGAGGCCGGGACGTCGTCCAGCTGGCGGCCCTACTTCGAGGTCGCCGACGCGGACGCGGCCGCCGCGACGACGGCCGCCCGGGGCGGAAGCGTGATCATGCCTCCGGCGGAGATACCCGGCGTGGGCCGTTCCGCGGTCCTGGCGGACCCCTTCGGCGCGCCGTTCGCGGTCATCAAGAGCGCCCCGGCGGCGGCCTAGCCCGCGCCCGCGTCCGCGTCGAAGCCCCCGCCCGCGCCGGCCCCCGCGTCGGCCCGATGCGCGGCCGCCTGCGCCGCAACCCACGTCGCACCCGAGTCCGCGCCGGCCCGCGTCGTGCCCGCCCGCTCCGGAGCCCCCGCCGCTCGCGCCCGCCTCGGCTACGCCGAAGTCCCGCCTCCGGTGTCCTCCGCACGCTCGGGCGCCGTCGGAGCCTCCGCGCCCCCGGCCTGGGGCTCCGCTCCGCCCTCACCGAAGCGGGCCAGCGCCAGGGCGCCGACGACGGCCAGGGCGTAGCCCGCGATGGCCAGGCCCGCAAGCCCGTCGCGGGTGCGGTCGCCGAGGGCCAGGACGCCGACCAGCGCGGGGCCGATCGTCTCGCCGATCACCATGCCGGCGGTGGCCACGGTCACCGAGCCGTGCTGCAACGCGGTCGTCAGCAGCAGGAACGCGGTGCCGCCGCCCAGCAGCACGGCGTAGGTCGCGGGGTTGGTGAGCAGGTCGGTGATGCCGAAGTCGGGGATCAGCCGCACCGCGACGGTCACCACGCCGAAGCCGAGCCCCGCGCCGAGCCCCAGCGCCGCCGACCGCGCCCGGGCCGGCAGGCGGGCCGCGGCGAGACCGGCGACGAGTACCAGTGCCGCCGCGCCCAGGGTGCCCCAGCGCAGCGCCGGTCCGCCGGTGCCGTGGCCCTCCGCGCCGGAGGCCACCGCCAGCAGCCCGAGGCCGAGGCAGACGACGAGGACGGCACCCCACTCCGCCCTGCCCAGCGACACCTTCAGCACCCAGGAGGCCACCACCGCCGTCACCGCGAGGCTCGCGGCCAGCGCCGCGCCGACCGCGTAGATCGGCACGGAGCGCAGCGCGACCAGTTCCAGGAGGAAGCCCGCCCCGTCGAGCGTGAGCCCGAGCACGTACCAGCCCTGCCGCACCGCGCGCATCACCAGGCGCGGATCGACGCCCGCGGAGTCGTCCGCGGAGGCCGCGCGGCGGGCGGCCACGGCCTGGAAGACGGAGGCGGTGCCGAAGCAGACGGCGGAACCGAGAGCACAGAGCAGACCAAGTAGCACGCCCCGGACTCTACGGGGCCGCCCCGCCCGGAGCCGACTTCCCACTTCCGGCTGCCCGCCGCCCCGATCGCCGCCACCCTCCGACCCCCCGTCGCCCCGTCGCCCCCGATCGCCGTCCCCTCCCGACCGCCCCCAGTCCACCTGCCGCCCCCCGACAGCCGCCACCCCCCGACCCCGCCACCCCCCGACCCCGCCACCCTCCGACCGCCGTCCCCTCCCGACCGCCCGCGGCCCCCGACCGCCCGCGGCCCCCGACCGCCCGCGGCCCCCGGGACACCCCGCCGCCCACCCGCCGCCCCGCCGTCCGCTCCCCGGGCCGTCCCGGCGCTCGCGCCCTCTTACGTGAGATCCTGTTCGCGGCGTACAACGGCATTGACGTGCGACGGAAGTACGGGAGCGGGGAGAGCGGCGGCGGTATGACGGGACTGAGGTGGCAGGGACCAACCGGCTTGTGGGATCGGTTCGGCGCCTCCGACCCTGGGCTGCTGCGGCTGATGGCCGGGTTGCGCACGGTGGCGTCGATCGTGCTGGCGCTCGCGGTGCTGGCCGCGTTCGGGGCGCCCGCGCCGCTGCTGGTGGCCGGGGCGATGGCCGCCATGGTGGCGACGTTCGCGATCAGCGAGCGGGTGCCCAAGGACCAGGCGGTGACGCTGGCGTTGGGGTTCCCCACCGCGGTCGCGGCGGTCTCGCTGGGCGCGTTGCTCAACCAGTACGTGGTCGCCGGTGACCTGTTCTTCATCGCGTTGATCTTCAGCGCCGTGTACGCGCGGCGGTTCGGCGACCGGGGCACCGCGCTCGGCCTGATCGGGTTTCAGATCTACTTCATCTCGCTGTTCGTGCACGCCCGGGTCGGGATGCTGCCGGAGCTGACGGGGACGCTGGCGGCGGCCTTCCTGGCGGCGGCGGTCGGGAGGTTCCTGCTGGTGCGGGCGACGCCGGAGGGCGTGCTCGACCGGTTGCGGCAGGCGTTCCGGGCACGGCTGGCGCAGGTCGTGCTGACCGAGGCCGAGCTGGTGGGCGAGACGGCCGCCGACCGCGTGGAGAAGACCGTCGACGATTTGCGCCGCCACACCGCGCGGTTGCACGAGTGCGCGTTGATGATCCAGGGCCGGCTGGACGACGGCACCCGGGACGCCGCCTCCGCCGCGCTGCTGCAACGCCGCATCGCCGACGCCGAGATCGCCGCGGAACGCCTCGGCCTGATGTTGATGAAGGCCCGCGACTACGAGGGCGCCGACACCCTCACCCTGCACCTGCCGGACGTGTCCGCGCTCACCGCGCCGAGCGACAGCCCGATCGAGGACGCCACGACGCAGCGGCTGCGCCGCGACCTCGCCGGGCTGCACCTGCTGATCACCCGGCTCGGCCCCGACGCCCCGGGCACCGCGCTCACCGTCATCCGCAACCGGCTGCTGTCCTACCGCGACGAGGAGAACCTGCCGGACGCCCCGCTCGCCGTGCAGGACGTCTTCCGCTGCGTGGGCGAGGCGGCCCGCGCCGTGCTGGGACTGCGGCTGGCCATCAACGACGGCGTGGACGACGAGTCCGACGACGCGCCGGAGACGACGCGTTCGCGCGAGGAGTTCGAGGCCGAGGGGCTGTCGATCGCCGCAGAGGAGGCGGGCGATGAGGACGAGCAGCCGCGGGGCCTGGACCGGCCGACGACCAGGGCGGCCTGCCAGGTCGCGGTCGGCTCCGCGCTGGCCATCGTGGGCGGCGAGTTCCTGTCGTCGCAGCGCTGGTACTGGGCGGTGCTGACCTGCTGGGTGGTCTTCCTCAACACCTCCTCGACCGGCGAGATCGTCGTCAAGGGCTACCGCCGGGTGCTGGGCACGGTCTGCGGTGTCGTCGCCGGTGTCGGCCTGGCCGGGCTGGTCGGCCACCACACCTGGACCGCGTTCCTGCTGGTGCTGCTGTGCGTGTTCGGGATGTTCTTCACCGCGCCGCTGTCGTACGCGCTGATGTCGTTCTTCGTCACCGCGATGCTCGGCCTGCTCTACACGTTGCTCAACACCTACAGCGCCGCCGTGCTGGTGCTGCGGATCGAGGAGACGGCGCTGGGCGCCAGTTGCGGGATGATCGCGGCGCTGCTGGTGCTGCCGGTCCGCACCGGCGAACGCACCGACCAGCAGCTGCGCACCGTCCTGGAACGGCTCAGGGACGTGAGCACCGCGGCCGTGGCCCAGCTCAGCGGCGGCGCGGCCGTGGATCTGCTGGACATGGCACGGGACCTGGACACCGCGCTCGACGAACTGCGCCGCTCCACACGGCCGTTGACGCACCCCATCACGCCGTTGCGGGTGCGCAGGCGCACCGCGCGCTACGTGGTGGCGATGCTGGAGACGTGCGCCTACCACGCGCGTTCGCTGGCGGCCACCGCCGAACTGGTGCCCGACAGCACCAGGATCGCCGCCGACCCGCGACTGGCGCGGGCCGGACGGCGCATCCGCGACAACCTCGACGTGCTCACCGCGTACCTCACCGACGAGCACGCCACCGGCGAGGTCGAGTCGGGCGCCAGCATCGCCGCCATGCTGGAGGGACCGCAGGCGGCGGGCCCGCGCCCCGGTACGGTCACCTTCCGGGTCCTGCGCCACCTGCAACGGCTGGACGAGGGCGTGGTCGGCCTCGCCCGCCCCCTCGGTGTCCCGGTCGCGGGCACGGAGCGCCGGAAGAGTGCCGCCTGACCGACGCCCGGCGCCGAACGCCAACCGGCGCCCGGCGGACGCCCGGCGCCGAGCGCCAACCGCCGCCCGACGAACGCCCGTTACGCCCCCTACGCCCCCAGCACCTCGCGCAGCTGCGTCAGCCCCCAGTCCAGGTCCTCCTTGGAGATCACCAGCGGCGGCGCGATGCGGA
Source organism: Streptomyces sp. ICBB 8177 (assembly GCF_003144095.1). Taxonomy (GTDB): domain Bacteria; phylum Actinomycetota; class Actinomycetes; order Streptomycetales; family Streptomycetaceae; genus Streptantibioticus_D. The sequence goes on from NZ_NSKH01000018.1 coordinate 1,896,364, forward strand.
TCGTCGAGCCGTGGGTGTCCTTGACCAGCACCCCGCGTTCCATCAGCGCCTGAGACACCTCGCGTCCGGTGCCGTGCCCCGGGGCGATGTCCACGCCTGCCCACAGCCCGCGTCCGCGCACCGCGTCGACCGCCCCGCCGCCCACCAGCGCGGCCAGTTCCGCGTGCAGATGGTCGCCGAGTTCCGCCGCGCGCCGCTGGAAGTCGCCGGTGCGCAGCATCGCGATGACCTCCAGGGCGACCGCGCAGGCCAGCGGGTTGCCGCCGAAGGTCGAGCCGTGCTCACCCGGCCGGTAGACGCCCAGCACCTCGGCGGAGGAGACGACCGCGGAGACCGGGACCACGCCGCCGCCCAGCGCCTTGCCCAGCACGTACATGTCGGGCACCACGCCCTCGTGCTCGCAGGCGAAGGTGCGTCCCGTACGGCCGAGGCCCGACTGGATCTCGTCGGCGACGAACAGCACGCCGCGTTCCCGGGTGATCCGCCGCACCCCCGCGAGATAGCCCGGCGGCGGCACCAGGACGCCCGCCTCGCCCTGGATCGGCTCCAGCAGCACGGCCACCGTGCGGTCGTCGATCGCGGCCTCCAGCGCCGCCAGGTCGCCGTACGGCACCACGTCGAAGCCCGGCGTGTACGGGCCGAAGTCGGCACGCGCCTCCTCGTCGGTGGAGAAGCTGACGATGGTCGTGGTGCGGCCGTGGAAGTTGTCTGCGGCGACGACGATCCTCGCCTGGCCGTCCGGCACGCCCTTGATCCGGTAGCCCCACTTGCGGGCGGTCTTCACGGCCGTCTCGACCGCCTCGGCGCCGGTGTTCATCGGCAGCACCGACTCCATGCCGCACAGCTGGGCCAACTGCTCGCAGAACGCGCCGAACCGGTCGTGGTGGAAGGCGCGCGAGGTGAGCGTGACCCGGTCGAGCTGGTCCTTGGCCGCGTCGATCAGCCGCTGGTTGCGGTGGCCGAAGTTGAGCGCCGAGTACCCGGCGAGCATGTCGAGGTAGCGGCGGCCCTCGACGTCGGTCATCCAGGCGCCCTCGGCGGAGGCGACGACCACCGGCAGCGGGTGGTAGTTGTGCGCGCTGTGCGCGTCGGCCTGCCGGATCAGCTCGGCGGGCGAGGCAGGGGAAGAGGCAGGAGAAGCGGGCGAGGCGTGCGGGTCCTGCGGGGCGGGCGCTGTCGGCTGCGTCGGCTGCGTGGTCATGGCGTTCTCCGATCGTGCTGCGCAGGAGGACCTGCGCGCGCGCAGGGCTGACCTGCTCGGGCGTCCGGCGGGGGTGGCCTCTTTCTATCGTCCGCCCGCGCGGCGGGGAAGAAAGCGCGCATTCCGGGTTATCGATAGAGCGCAAGAAAATCCCGATGGTTAGAGTGGCGACGGGCCGTGACTGGCGCGCTGGGATGGGACCGACCATCGGGGAGCGGCCCGGGAAGCGAGTGCCGTGCGCCTGGGCCGACCGACCGTTCGCAAGCGTCCGTGAAGCACGCACGTACAGACCGCCGGAGGACCCCATGGCCCAAGACCCGACCCCGCGCTCCACCGAGTCCACCGCCTTCCGCGCCGCCCTCGACGTCATCCGTGACGTCGAACCGCGCGTCGCCGACGCCATCGGCGCCGAGGTCGAGGACCAGCGCGCCTCCCTCAAGCTGATCGCCAGCGAGAACTACGCCTCCCCCGCCGTGCTGCTGGCCATGGGCAACTGGTTCAGCGACAAGTACGCGGAGGGCGTCGTCGGCCGCCGCTTCTACGCGGGCTGCCGCAACGTCGACACCGTCGAGTCGCTCGCCGCCGAGCACGCCCGCGAACTGTTCGGCGCCGAGCACGCCTACGTGCAGCCGCACTCCGGGATCGACGCCAACCTCGTCGCGTTCTGGTCGGTGCTCTCCCAGCGCGTCGAGAGCCCCGCGCTGGAGAAGGCGGGCGTGCGGCAGGTCAACGAGCTGACCGACGCCGACTGGGCCGCGCTGCGCGCCGAGTTCGGCAACCAGCGGATGCTGGGGATGTCGCTGGACGCGGGCGGCCACCTCACGCACGGCTTCCGGCCCAACATCTCCGGCAAGATGTTCGACCAGCGCTCCTACGGCACCGATCCGGCGACCGGGCTGCTGGACTACGACGCGCTGCGCGAGACCGCCCGCGACTTCCGGCCGCTGATCATCGTCGCCGGCTACTCCGCCTACCCCCGGCTGGTGAACTTCCGGATCATGCGGGAGATCGCCGACGAGGTGGGCGCGACGCTCATGGTCGACATGGCGCACTTCGCCGGCCTGGTCGCGGGCAAGGTGCTCACCGGCGACTTCGACCCCGTGCCGCACGCCCAGATCGTGACCACGACCACCCACAAGTCGCTGCGCGGGCCGCGCGGCGGCATGGTGCTGTGCCACAGCGAGCTGGCCGAGCACGTCGACCGGGGCTGCCCGATGGTGCTGGGCGGTCCGCTGCCGCACGTCATGGCCGCCAAGGCGGTCGCCCTCGCCGAGGCCCGCCGCCCCGACTTCCGCGACTACGCCCAGCGCATCGTCGACAACGCCCGCGCGCTCGCCGACGGCCTGCTCAGCCGCGGCGCCAAGCTGGTCACCGGCGGCACCGACAACCACCTGGTGCTGCTCGACGTGACCGGCTACGGCCTCACCGGACGGCAGGCGGAGGCCGCGCTGCTGGAGTCCGGCATCGTGACCAACCGCAACTCCGTCCCCGGCGACCCCAACGGCGCCTGGTACACCTCCGGCGTCCGCCTGGGCACACCCGCCCTCACCACCCGCGGACTCGGCACGGCGGAGATGGACGAGATCGCCGCCCTGATCGACACCGTGCTCGGCTCCGCGCAGCCCGGCCTGACCGCGGGCGGCAAGCCGTCGAAGGCGCAGCACGCGCTGGAGGAGGGCGTGGCCCTGCGGGTCGCCGCCCGTGCGGCGGAACTGCTCTCCGGCTTCCCGCTCTACCCGGGCGTCGACCTGAGCTGACCTGAGCTGACTGGCCCGTACCCCGGGCCGCCGACCCGTCGGACCCCGCAGCCGACCCACCGGAGGCCGGGCCGCCGACCCGGCCTCCGGCGCCCGCACGGCCGCCGCGCGAGAGGGAGCGCGCGGCCGTGCCTGGCGGGGCCGGGGACCTGAGACAATGGCCGCATGGCCTTCGAACCGTCGCCCGTCGCCCGTCAGCGGCCTCGCGTGCTCTCCGGCATCCAGCCGACCGCGGGCTCGTTCCACCTCGGCAACTACCTCGGCGCCGTCCGCCAGTGGGTCGCGCTCCAGGAGACCCACGACGCGTTCTACATGGTGGTCGACCTGCACGCGATCACCGTGCCGCAGGACCCGGCCGAGCTGCGCGCCAACACCCGCCTCGCCGCCGCCCAGCTGCTGGCGGCCGGGCTCGACCCGGAGCGCTGCACGCTGTTCGTCCAGAGCCACGTGCCCGAGCACGCCCAGCTCGGCTGGGTGATGAACTGCCTGACCGGCTTCGGCGAGGCCTCCCGGATGACGCAGTTCAAGGACAAGTCCGCCAAGCAGGGCGCCGACCGCACCACCGTGGGCCTGTTCACGTACCCGATACTGCAGGTCGCCGACATCCTGCTGTACCAGGCCGACGCGGTGCCGGTCGGCGAGGACCAGCGCCAGCACATCGAGCTGACCCGCGACCTCGCCGAGCGCTTCAACGGCCGCTTCGACCAGGGCGCCGCCCGCCCCACGTTCACCATCCCCGACGCCTACATCGTCCGGGAGACCGCGAAGATCTACGACCTCCAGGACCCCGCGGTCAAGATGAGCAAGTCGGCCTCCTCGCCGAAGGGCCTGGTCAACCTGCTCGACGAGCCCAAGGCCTCGGCCAAGAAGTTCAAGAGCGCGGTCACCGACACCGACACGGTCATCCGCTACGACACCGAGGCCAAGCCCGGCGTCAGCAACCTGCTGACCATCTACGCGACGCTCACCGGGACCGCGGTCCCGGAGCTGGAGCGGCGCTACGAGGGCAAGGGCTACGGCGCGCTCAAGACGGACCTCGCCGAGGTCTTCACCGAGTGGGTCACCCCCTTCCGGCAGCGCACCCAGGAATACCTGGACGACCCGGAGTCGTTGGACTCTGTCCTGGCCAAGGGCGCGGAGAAGGCCCGCGCCGTGGCGGCCGAGACCCTGGCCACCGTGTACGACCGGGTCGGCTTCGTCCCGGCCAAGCACTGACCGTTCGCTACCGCGGGTGCCGGACGCGCGCGACGCGCCGAACGCACCCGGCCGTCACCCACCGCCAGGAACCGCCCGCCGAAGACCCCGCCGAAGACGTCGAAGGCCCGGCCTCCTCAACACCTCGAAAGGGGAGATCGCATTGGGGACACGGATGATCGGTGTATCCATCGCGGTCCCCGAGCCGCACGGCAGCCTGCTCCAGCAGCGCCGCGCGGACTTCGGGGACCCGGCTGCGCACGCCATTCCGACGCACGTCACGCTGCTGCCGCCCACCGAGGTGGACGCGGCCGTGCTGGACCCCTTCGGCGCCCACCTGGCCGAGGTCGCGCGCACCTGCCGGCCCTTCCCGCTGCGCCTGGCCGGCACCGGCACCTTCCGCCCGCTGTCCCCGGTGGTCTACGTGACCCTGGCCGAGGGCGGACCGGAGTGCGCCGCGCTCCAGGAACGGGTACGGTCCGGGCCGGTCGCCCGCGAGCTGCAGTTCCCGTACCACCCGCACGTCACCGTGGCGCACGGCGTCCCCGAGGAGGCGCTGGACCGCGCCCAGCGGGAGCTGGCCGGATACACCGCCTGCTGGACGGTCACCGGCTTCCGCCTCTACGAGCAGGGCGACGACGGGGTCTGGGGCGCCCTGCGCGACTACCCTTTCGTCCGGCCGTCCGGCCCGGCGCCGGTGGTGCCACAGCAGCAGTCGGGCGGCGTGGACGCGGTGGAGCCGGTGGGATAGACGGCGCCTGAGGGGGCCGTCCGGTTCGGCGTGAGGGCGTTCCGCCACGCGTCGCCTAACACGCGTGGGCGGCGTTCGCACGTCGGAGCCACGACGGAAAAGCCCGCCAACTCCACCCCTTTGGGGGAATTCGGCGGTTCCGGCGGCCCGGACGGTGTGCCCGACGGTATCGGGGGTATCCGGCGATCATGGACTGGTTGACGCGGCTTCCCGTCATCGGGCCGTGGATCGCGCAGGGCATGCGCACCCACGGCTGGCGGGCGTTCGAGCACGCTCAGCGGGTGCAGTGGTCCAGGCTCGCCGCCGCCATCACCTTCACCAGTTTCATCGCGCTCTTCCCGCTGATCACCGTCGGCGCGGCCATCGGTGCCGCGGTGCTCAGCCCCGGTCAGCTGCACACCGTCGAGCAGAAGCTCAACCAGCAGCTGCCCGGCCTGTCCAAGCAGATCGACGTGAGCAGCCTCGCCGCGCACGCCGGCACGGTCGGCCTGATCGCCGGTGCGCTGCTGCTGTTCACCGGCATCGGCTGGATCGCGGCGCTGCGCGGCTGCCTGCGCGCGGTCTGGGAGCTGGACGATCCCAAGGACAACCCGGTCGTCCGCAAGGTCCTCGACCTCGGCGTGCTGTTCGGGCTGGGCGCCGTCGGCCTGGCCACCACGGCCTGCTCGGCCTTCGCGACCACGGCCGTGGGCTGGACCGCGCACCACATAGGCATCCCGAGCAACGGCGTCGGCAGCTGGCTGCTGACGGCGGCGGGCTACGTCATCGCGGTGCTCGGCGACTTCCTGATGCTGGCCTACCTGCTGACCTGGCTGCCCGGGGTCCGCCCGGGCCGCCGTGCCGTGGTGAGCGCCGCGCTGCTGGGAGCTGTCGGCTTCGAGATCCTCAAGATCGCCATGAGCGGCTATCTCCAGGGGGTCGCGGGCAAGAGCATGTACGGCGCCTTCGGCACCCCGGTGGCGCTGCTGCTGTGGATCAACTTCATGGCGAAGCTGCTGCTGCTGTGCTCGGCGTGGACGGCGACGCAGTGCTCGCGCGGTGAGCTGGAGATGGATCGGGTCGCGGAGGCGGAAGCGCAGTCCGAGGAGGCGCGGGAGGCCCGGCAGGAGGAGTCGGAGCAGGAGTCCGAAGCCCGCCGTGCGGAGCGGGCCGAAGCCCGCCGTGCGGAACGCCTGGAGCGGGCGAGCGCCCGCGCGCACCGGGACGGCTCAGGATCCGGCCGCCGCGGCCGCCGGGCGCCGGCCGCGGGCAACTCCTGACGGTGAGGGGCGGACGGCACCTGGCGTGGGCGCGCGGGCGCGCCGCTCAGCCCCGGTGGCGGTTGCCCGACGGGAGCGGCCACTTGCGGCGGACCAGCACGAAGATCCCGGCCAGCACCGCCAGCGCGCCCGCGGTGATGCCCGCGGCCGTCCACATGCCGCCCGAGCCGGAACCGGCCTCCTTCGCCGAGGCGGAGGACGTACCGCCGCCCTTGCCGGCCCCCGCCGAGGCGGCGTCACCGGGCAGGGCGCTCTTCGGCGCGACCAGCGTGCCGACCGGCTTGACCTTGCCCGCCGCCTTGAAGCCCCAGTCCAGCAGCGACGCGGCCTCCTTGTAGACCTCGTCGCCGCCCGCGTTCGGATGCATCACGGTGACCAGCAGCTTCACGCCGTCGTGGTCGGCGACACCGGTGTAGGTGTTGCCCGCGTTGGTCGTGTAGCCGTTCTTGACGCCCGCGATGCCCGGGTACGGCTTGAGCCCCTCGACGGGGTCACCGGCCAGCAGGCGGTCGGTGTTCTGGATCTCGAAGCTCTCGCGGTCCTTCGAGCCCTTCTTGAAGTCGCCGGGGAACTGGGCGCTCACCGTCGAGCAGTACGACCGGAAGTCGGCGTTCTGCAACCCCGCGCGAGCGAAGAGCGACAGGTCGTACGCGGACGAGACCTGCCCCGGCATGTCGTAGCCGTCGGGGCTGACCACGTGGGTGTCGTCGGCCTGCAGGTCGGCCGCCTTGGCCTGCATCTCCTTGACGGTGGTCGCCACGCCGCCGTTCAAGGAGGACAGCACGTGCACGGCGTCGTTGCCGGACCGCAGGAAGACGCCGCGCCACAGGTCCTGCACGGTGTACGGCAGGCCGACCTTTATGCCCACCAGGCTGCTGCCGACGCCCATCCCCGCGAGGTCCTGCGCGGTGACGACGTGGGTCTGGGTGCGGGGCAGCTTCGGCATCACGGTGTCGGCGAAGAGCATCTTCAGGGTGCTCGCCGGTGCCAGCTGCCAGTGCGCGTTGTGGGCGGCAAGCACCTGGCCGGTCTCCGCGTCCGAGATGATCCACGAGCGCGCGGTGGTCTTCGGCAGCGCCGGCACCCCCGGCGTGAGCGCGACCTGTGTCCCCGCCTGACCCAGCAGGTCGCCGCCCACGGTCGACATGTGCTCGGGCGGCCGAGGCTCCGTGGGATCCGCGGCGTGCGCGACCGGGCTCGACGCCAGCACGGCGGAACCGGCCAGCACGGCGGCGCTGACGGTCAGGACGGGACGGCCTCGCAGGGCCGGACGGTTCAAGGACACCCAACGAACGTACAGGGCGATGCGACGAAAGCGGACACCTCGAAGATGACCCGGCTGAGTGAGGAAACCCACGTTCCGGTGGTGCAACCGGGCGAACGCCTCCCGCATCCGCACACCCCCTCCCACCCCCGCTCCGGGACGCCCGCCGGCCCCGTACATACTGGACGCCATGAAGCTCAGCCGCCGCGTCTGCTGGTTCCTGGTCGCCTTCGGCGCGTGGAGCTGGTGCATCTGGATCACCTTCGTCAAGAACCTCTGGGCTGACGCCAGCGGTCTCGCCTTCCACGACGGCAACCCGACCGCCTACTTCTGGATCCACCTCCTGCTGGCCATCGTCTCCTTCCTCCTGGGCACCGCCATCGGCATCCTCGGCCTGCGGGGGCTGAAGGCGCTGCGCACGAGCGGCTGACGGCCGGCGACCAAGACGACACGCCACGACGACACGACAACGCCGAAGGGGTCGCGTTCCCAGCGGAACGCGACCCCTTCGGCGTCGGGCGGTGGTGATCAGAAGCGCCGCGTGATCAGCGCTCGCTTGACCTCCTGGATGGCCTTGGTGACCTCGATGCCGCGGGGGCAGGCGTCCGTGCAGTTGAAGGTCGTGCGGCAACGCCACACGCCGTCACGGTCGTTGAGGATCTCCAGGCGCTGCTCGGCGGCCTCGTCGCGCGAGTCGAAGATGAAGCGGTGCGCGTTGACGATCGCGGCCGGGCCGAAGTACTGGCCGTCGTTCCAGAAGACCGGGCAGGACGAGGTGCACGCGGCGCACAGGATGCACTTGGTGGTGTCGTCGAAGCGCTCGCGGTCCTCGGCGGACTGCAGGCGCTCACGGGTCGGCTCGTTGCCCTTGGTGATCAGGAACGGCATGACGTCGCGGTAGGCCTGGAAGAACGGCTCCATGTCGACCACGAGGTCCTTGAGCACGGCCAGGCCCTTGATGGGCTCGACCGTGATCGGCTTCTCGGGGTTGATGTCCTTCAGCAGGGTCTTGCAGGCCAGCCGGTTGCGGCCGTTGATCCGCATGGCGTCGGACCCGCAGATGCCGTGGGCGCAGGACCGGCGGAACGTCAGCGTTCCGTCGATCTCCCACTTGATCTTGTGGAGGGCGTCCAGGACGCGCTCCTTGGGGTCCATCTCCAGCTTGTAGTCCACCCAGGAGGCCTGGTCGGACACCTCGGGGTTGTAGCGCCTGACCCGCAGCGTGACCGTGATCAGATGCGCGTCGGTGCTCTCGGCGGCGTCCAGCGCGGCGGAGTGGTTGTTGTCCACCGTTGCGGTGCTCATCAGTACTTACGCTCCATCGGCTGGTAGCGGGTCTGCACGACCGGCTTGTAGTCGAGACGGATCGTCTCGGTGCCGTCGTCGCCAACCTCGCGGTACGCCATGGTGTGCCGCATGAAGTTGACGTCGTCGCGGTTCGGGTAGTCCTCGCGGTAGTGACCGCCGCGCGACTCCTTGCGGGCCAGCGCGGAGACCGCGAGCACCTCGGCCAGGTCGAGCAGGTTGCCCAGCTCGATGGCCTCCAGCAGGTCGGTGTTGTACCGCTTGCCCTTGTCCTGGACGCTCACGTGCCGGTAGCGGCGCTTGAGCTCCGCGATGTCCTCGACGGCCTGCTTCAGCGTCTGCTCGGTACGGAACACCATCGCGTTGGTGTCCATCGTCTCCTGCAGCGCCTTGCGGATGTCGGTGACCTTCTCGTTGCCGGTCGCGCCGCGCATGCTCTCGACCATCTCGACCACCTGGGCCTCCGGGTCCTCCGGGAGCGGCAGGAAGTCGTGGGTCGCGGCGTACTCGGCGGCGGCGATGCCGGAACGGCGGCCGAAGACGTTGATGTCCAGCAGCGAGTTGGTGCCCAGGCGGTTGGCGCCGTGCACCGAGACGCACGCCACCTCGCCGGCCGCGTACAGGCCCGGGACGACGGTGGTGTTGTCGGCCAGCACCTCGCCCTGGACGTTGGTCGGGATGCCGCCCATCGCGTAGTGCGCGGTCGGCTGGATCGGCACCGGGTCGGTGTACGGCTCGATGCCCAGGTAGGTCCGCGCGAACTCGGTGATGTCCGGCAGCTTGGCGTCCAGCTGCTCCGGCGGCAGGTGCGTGAGGTCGAGGTAGACGTGGTCGCCCTCGGGACCGCAGCCGCGGCCCTCGCGGATCTCGGTGTAGATCGCGCGCGAGACGACGTCACGCGAGGCGAGGTCCTTCATGACCGGCGCGTACTTCTCCATGAAGCGCTCGCCGTCCTTGTTGCGAAGGATGCCGCCCTCGCCGCGGGCGCCCTCGGTCAGCAGGATGCCCATGCGCCAGATGCCGGTCGGGTGGAACTGGAAGAACTCCATGTCCTCCAGCGGCAGCCCGCGCCGGAACGCGGCGGCCTGGCCGTCACCGGTCAGGGTGTGCGCGTTGGAGGTCACCTTGAAGAACTTGCCGTTGCCACCGGAGGCGAAGATGACCGCCTTCGCGTGGAAGACGTGGATCTCGCCGGTGGCCAGCTCGTACGCGACGACGCCGGCGGTGTGCTTGACGCCGTCCACCTCGGTGAGCAGCAGGTCGAGCACGTAGAACTCGTTGAAGAACTCCACGCCCTCCTTGACGCAGTTCTGGTACAGCGTCTGGAGGATCATGTGACCGGTGCGGTCGGCCGCGTAGCAGGAGCGGCGGACGGCCGCCTCACCGTGGTTGCGGGTGTGACCGCCGAACCGGCGCTGGTCGATGCGGCCCTCGGGCGTCCGGTTGAACGGCAGGCCCATCTTCTCCAGGTCGAGGACCGCGTCGATGGCCTCCTTCGCCAGGATCTCGGCGGCGTCCTGGTCGACCAGGTAGTCGCCGCCCTTGATCGTGTCGAAGGTGTGCCACTCCCAGTTGTCGTCCTCGACGTTGGCGAGCGCGGCGGCCATGCCGCCCTGCGCCGCACCGGTGTGGGAGCGGGTCGGGTACAGCTTGGTCAGCACGGCGGTGCGGCTGCGCTTCGTCGCCTCGATGGCGGCGCGCATGCCGGCGCCGCCCGCGCCGACGATGACGGTGTCGTACTTGTGGATCTGCATGTCGCGTCAGCCCCGGATCTACTGGATGTTCGGGTCGAAGGTGAAGATCACCAGCGTGCCGAGGAGCACGGTGAACGCCGTGGCGGTGTACAGCAACGCCTTCAGCCAGCTACGGGTGGCGTCCCGCTCGGCGTAGTCGTTGATGACGGTCCGCAGGCCGTTGGCGCCGTGCAGCATCGCCAGCCACAGCATGGTGAGGTCCCACAGCTGCCAGAACGGGTTGGCCCAGCGACCGGCGACGAACGCGAAGCCGATCTTGCTCACGCCGCCGTCCAGCACCAGCTGGATCAGCAGGTGGCCGAGGACCAGCACCACGAGCACGATGCCCGACAGCCGCATGAACAGCCAGCCGTAGAGCTCGAAGTTGGTGCGGGTGGCGCGCGGGGTGCGCTTGGTGCGGGCGCGCGGCGGCTCGATGACCGGCGCCGGGTTGTCCGGGGAGAAGGCGCTCGCACCGCTGGTGGAGGTCAGTTCCACGGCGTCGACAGGGGTATCGGCAGACATCCTCAGCTCCCGAACAGAATGCGCAGCGAGTGCTGGAGCACGGGGTAGAACGCCCCGGCCATCAGCACGATCCAGATTCCGACCACGGACCACAGCATCTGCCGCTGGTACTTCGGGCCCTTGGACCAGAAGTCGACGGCGATGACGCGCAGGCCGTTGAGCGCGTGGAAGAGGATGGCCGCGACCAGGCCGTACTCCAGCAGGTTCACGACGGGGTTCTTGTAGGTCGCGACGACCTTGTCGTAGTCCTGCGGGGAGACACGAACGAGCGCGGTGTCGAGGACGTGTACGAACAGGAAGAAGAAGATGAGGACGCCGGTGACTCGATGAGCCACCCAGGACCACATTCCTTCCCGGCCGCGGTACAGCGTTCCAGCCGGCACGGATAACCCTCCGGTTACGGGACTAGGGACCTGCCGGCTTCACTGTCGGTCGGGCCCGGCCGGGTATGGTCCACCGGCCCTGGCCATCGTAGCGACGCCTTGTCGGTCCTCGCGTCCGGGGTCGGTCAGGTGTGATCGATCCCGCACGGGCGGGTGAACGTGAGCAGGTCGAGCGGGGTGTATGGGGGGATGTACCCGGCGCCGGGCGGGGCGGGGTGGCCGCGGCGTCAGGCGTCGGCGTGGACGAGGGCGGTGAGGCGGGCGCGGGCCAGGGCGCGCAGTTCGGCCGCGGCGATGTTGCGCTCCTCCTCGACGTTGTTGCCCAGGCGGGAGCGGATGCCGGCGAGCACGTGGTTGGCGTGTTCCTCGGGGTCGATCCCGTCGAGGCTGATCACGAAGGCGTGGCCGAAGAGCCGCTCGTACTCGGCGTGCGCGGCGCTCAGCGCGGTGTGGGCGGCGGGCCCGCCGTTGGTCGGCGGCAGCGGCTGGGCGCACTCACCGGCCAGCGCCTCGTCGAGGTCGGTGGGGCGCAGGTCGTACGCGGCCTCGTCGGCGGCGGCCAGCAGGGTGCCGAGGTCGCGATACGGGCGGTGGTCCGCCAACCGCCTCGCCCAGCGCCCGCTGGCGCAGCAGTCCAGCAGCATGCGCTCGGCGTCGCCGGGGGCCGCGGCGTTGAGGCGGGCCAGCCCGGTGCGAAGACGCGCGTCCTGCGCGGCACGGACCGGCGGTGGAGCGGCAGGCGACGTGGCCCCGCGGCTCTGCGCGGGTAGCGGGGCCGACGTCGCGCCGCGCGGGGCGTGCGGGACCGCCGGGAGGTCGCTGGCCAGCTTCGGCTCCAGGGTGTGTGCGGCTGGTGGTGTCGGGGCGCCGTGCGGCCCTACCAACGTATCGGGCGATGAGCGGAGCTGACCGACAGATGCGCGAATTTCACTCGTACGGGAGGAGAGCGTCGCTTGGGGTGGACGGGGGCGGGCCGCCGGGGCGGAAGGCCGGGTCCCGCGTGGACCGGGGGCGTCCACTTGCGGAGCGCAGGTTGACGTTTCAACCGGTCATGGGGGAGAAGAGTGAGAGGCGGCCGGAGTCGCCTCCCCCCACAGGAGCTTCCCCGGCCACCCTCTCGCGGCGCGTGCCGTTCGTGCGCGTCGCTTGTCCTAGTCAGCGTCCAAGGCCGGGAAAGTGTCACACCGCCCAGGTACGGCACTCGGCGCAAGCTTTCGGATCAGGCATGATGAGGCACGTGGCGGGGGCGGACCAGGAGACGGACGACGAGGCGGTGACGGCTGCCGTCGCCGCCGCCCAGCGCGGCGACGAGACCGCGTTCCGCACGGTCTACCGCACCGTCCACCCCCGGCTCCTGGCGTACGTGCGCACGCTGGTGGGCGACGCGGACGCGGAGGACGTCGCGTCCGAGGCCTGGTTGCAGATAACGCGCGACCTCGCCCGGTTCACCGGGGACGCGGACCGCTTCCGCGGCTGGACGGCGACCATCGCGCGCAACCGCGCGCTGGACCACATACGCAAGGTCGGCCGCCGCCCGCTGCCGGGTGGCGACGAGACCGTGCTGTACGGCATACCCGACCGCTCGGACACCGCCGACGAGGCGCTCACCTCCCTGGCGACCGGACGGGCGATGGCCCTGATCTCCCGGCTGCCCGCCGACCAGGCGGAGGCGGTCGTGCTGCGCGCGGTCGTCGGCCTCGACGCGAAGAGCGCGGCGCAGGTGCTCGGCAAACGGCCGGGCGCGGTACGCACCTCGGCGCACCGGGGACTACGGCGGCTGGCGGAACTACTGGAGGACGACACTGCGTCGGACGGTGTGACGTTTGCGGGGGCGCCGACGCAGAAGGACGTGAGATGAGCGGAAGCCGCCATGAATGGCTGGACGACGAAACCGCCGAGCGTCTGCTGAGCGGTGCGCCGGTCGACCCCGGACACGAACCGGACCGTCCCGGGCGCGAGCCGGCCGACCTCGGACAGGAACCGGCCGACCCCGAACCCGAGGCGGCCGACCCCGTGGCCGCCGGTGTCGGCGGCTCCCGGAGTGCGGGCGCCGGCCCGACCAGCTGTAACGGTTCAGCAGAGGCGGGCGCGCCGGGCGCCTCCGACGCCGTCCCCGAGGCGGTCGGCATCGCCCCCGACGCCGCGTCCACCGTCCCCGCCATCGATGTCACCCGAAATGATGGGTTCGCGGACAGCGGTGCGCACAAGCGCGGACTGACGGAACTGAGCGAGCTGTTGACGGCCGCCGTCGCCGAGGCCGACGCCGTCCCGGTCGACCCGGCACGCGAGACCGCGGCCCTGGCCGCCTTCCGCGAGGCGACCGCGGCGGCCGGGGTGAGCGAGGCGACCGCGGCGGCCGGGCGGGCCGGCGTGGCCGGGTCGGGCGGGCGCTTCGGCCTGCGCCGCGGGTGGAACGGGCTGCGCGGGCTGACCGGCTCCGCCCGGGTCGCGGTGGCGGCCGCCTTCGCCGCGACCGCCCTGGTCGGCGGTGTCGCGGCGGCGGCCGGGACCGGCGTCATCCCGTCGCCGTTCAGCAGCGGTGACCCGGTGCCCGAGGCGTCGGGCGGTTCCGCGTCGCCGTCCCTCGGCGGAACGGCGACCCCTTCCACGCCCCTGCCGACCGGCTCCTCCTCCGGACTGCCCGTCTCCCCGAGCGGGGGCGCGAACGGGCCGGGCTCCGCGAGTCCGGGGCCCTCGCACGCGGCGCCGGGCTCGCCGGGCCTGCCGTCCGGAACCCTGCTCCCGCCGGGGCAGTGGGGCAAGAGCGGCTCCGGCTCGCGCGACGCCGCCGCGTTCTGCGCCGCCTACCTCGCCGTCAAGAACGGCCACGGCAGCGCCGCGCAGAAGCGCCTCCTCCAGCAACTGGCCGGCGGCGCGGCCGAGCAGGCCTTCGACACCTACTGCGGCCGGCACCTCGCCCCCTTGCCGACCCGCAACGCCCCGGTCGGCCTTCCCCCCGGCTCCGCGGGCAGGGGCGGCGGAGGCAAGAGCACCGGGGGCAGGGGCTGGGGCGGACAGGGCTCCGGCGGCACCGGATCTGGCGGGAAGCCGCCTGTCGGTGGCGGATCCAACGGTTCCGGGGGCAACGGAGGCGGCGGGCACGGCCACGCTCCGAAGGGCCTCGGCAGCCTGCCCGGATCCCTGCTGAGCCACTGACCACGGCACGGGCGCCCCGCTCGCCGGGCCGCCCGGACACCGTCCGAAGTCGCCGCCCGCCCCCGCCCGCGGGCCGGTGTAACACTTTCCGGCCACCCGGCGCAGAGCATGGTGGGTCGACTGGTCATCGGCCCGCGGGCGTGCCGGTTCCCCCGTTACCGGCCTGAAGTCCGCGCCTGACGCGGGCGGGGCGTCTTTCCCCCCGCCCCGCCCGCGTCGACAGGCCCCACCCCTCCCCGTGCCGCATGCTGGCGTTGTCCGCGCGCTGGCTGATCGCCGGTGCCGAGTCGGCCATCGAGCGGGAGGCGTCGAGCATGGTGCGCGAATCGGAGTCGGGAGTGCCGATCCAGCCGGTCTACGGACCCGGCGACCTGTCCGGCTGGGACCCGGCCGAGAAGCTGGGCGAGCCCGGCGCGTACCCCTACACCCGCGGCGTCCACCCGACCATGTACACCGGGCGCCCCTGGACCATGCGCCAGTACGCGGGCTTCGGCACCGCGAGCGAGTCCAACGCCCGCTACCGGCAGTTGATCGCGCACGGCACCACGGGCCTGTCGGTCGCCTTCGACCTGCCGACCCAGATGGGGTACGACTCCGACGCGCCGATCGCGCACGGCGAGGTGGGCAGGGTCGGCGTCGCCGTGGACTCCCTCGACGACATGCTGGTGCTCTTCGACGGCATCCCGCTGGACGAGGTGTCCACCTCGATGACCATCAACGCCCCCGCCGCCCTGCTGCTCCTGCTCTACCAACTCGCCGCCGAGGAGCACGGCGTACCGGCGGACCGGCTCACCGGCACCATCCAGAACGACGTGCTCAAGGAGTACATCGCGCGCGGCACGTACATCTTCCCGCCCAAGCCGTCGCTCCGGCTCGTCGCCGACGTCTTCGCGTACTGCCGCGCGGAGCTCCCCCGGTGGAACACCATCTCGATCTCCGGCTACCACATGGCGGAGGCCGGGGCCTCGCCCGCGCAGGAGATCGCCTTCACCCTCGCCAACGGCATCGCGTACGTGCGCACCGCCGTCGCCGCCGGCATGGACGTGGACGACTTCGCGCCACGCCTGTCGTTCTTCTTCGTCTCCCGCACCACCCTCCTCGAAGAGGTGGCCAAGTTCCGCGCCGCGCGCAGGATCTGGGCCCGGGTCATGCGGGACGAGTTCGGCGCGAAGAATCCGAAGTCGCGGATGCTGCGCTTCCACACCCAGACCGCGGGCGTCCAGCTCACCGCCCAGCAGCCCGAGGTGAACCTCGTGCGCGTCGCCGTCCAGGGGCTCGCCGCGGTGCTCGGCGGCACCCAGTCCCTGCACACCAACTCCTTCGACGAGGCGATCGCGCTTCCGACCGAGAAGTCGGCCCGCCTCGCACTGCGCACCCAACAGGTCCTGGCCCACGAGACGGACATCACCGCGACCGTCGACCCGTTCGCCGGGTCCTACGCGATCGAGCGGATGACCGACGACGTCGAGGCGGCGGCGCTCGACCTGATGCGCCGGGTCGAGGACTTCGGCGGCGCGGTCGAGGCCATCGAACGCGGCTTCCAGAAGGGCGAGATCGAGCGCAACGCCTACCGGATCGCCCAGGAGACCGACGTGGGCGACCGCGTGGTCGTCGGCGTCAACCGCTTCCGGCTCGACGAGGAGGAGCCGTACGAACCGCTGCGCGTCGACCCCGCCATCGAGGCCCGGCAGGCCGAACGCCTCGCGCGGCTGCGCGCCACCCGCGACCGCGCCGCCATGGACGCCGCCCTCGCCGCCCTGGGCGGCGCCGCCCGGGGCACCGCCAACGTCCTGTACCCGATGAAGGAGGCCCTGCGCGCCCGGGCCACCGTGGGCGAGGTCTGCGACACCCTGCGCGAGGTGTGGGGGGCCTACGTGCCGACCGACACCTTCTGAGAGCGCAGCGCCCGCCTGATCCGGGGCGTGAGCGGCCGTTCCACCAGGACGTGGATCAGCCAGGCGAGCAGCAGCATGCTCGCCGCGCAGCCGGGCAGCACGACCCAGGCGGGCGGGCGCGCGCTTCCCGGCAGGTCGTGCCGCAGCACGTCGATGAGCACCCAGCCCAGGTGCTCGTGGACCAGGTAGAAGGGGTACGTCAGGGCGCCGGCGGTGGTCAGCCAGCGCCAGTCGAGGCGGCTGACCGGGGTCAGGGTGACGACGGCGACCGCGACGAAGGACAGGGTGACCAGGGCGATCACCGTCAGCTGGCCGCGGTGGTGGAAGACGTGGACGGTGCGCGGCGCCACCATCTCGCTCACCGCGTAGTGCTGCCCCAGCAGCAAGCCGACGGCCACCACCGACCAGTTCGCGGCGTCGTGCCCGAACCGGCGCACCAGATACAGGCCCATGCCGCCGACGAAGAAGGGGGCGTACTCGGGCATCAGCACCAGCTTCAGCAGCGGCTGGTGGGATCCGTCGGCCATCACCGCCGCCGCCGTCCACAGCACGCAGAACGTGAGGACCTGGCGGCGTCCGGCGCCCCGCCACAGGACGAACAGCGCGAACAGCAGGTAGAAGCGCAGCTCGGCCCAGAGCGTCCAGCACACCCCCAGCACCCGCTGCGCGCCGAGCGGCATCTGGAGCATCGTCAGGTTGGTCAGTAGGTCGCTGGGGGAGACCGGGCGGAAGGAGACCCACGGCAGCGCGAACACGGCGGTGACCAGCCCGATCGCGACCCAGTACGCGGGCAGCAGCCGTGCCGCGCGGGAGGCGGCGAACGCGCGCGGGGTGCGCCCCCAGCCGCTCATGCAGATCACGAACCCGCTGATCACGAAGAAGAGCTGAACGCCCAGGCAGCCGTAGGAGAACGGGCCGGACAGGGTGGGGAAGAGGGTGTGCGCGGACGCGCCCCAGGCGTGCGCGATGTCGCCGCCGCGTCCCGCGTAGTGGTACGCGCACACGGCCAGCGCGGCGATCAGCCGCAGGCCGTCCAGGGCCCGCAGCCGCTGCCCCGCCGTCTTCCGGCCTCCCCGGTCGGTGGGCGGCGCCGTCCCGGTGCCCGCGACCGCGGTGGGGGCCACGGCCGTCGCGGTGCCCGCCGGTATCGCGCCCTGCGCGGTGCCTTCGAGCGCCGGGCTCATCGGGCGGGGTCCTGGCGCGGGGTGGGCCGAAGGACGTGGCGGGCCCGGCGGACCGCGCGGCGCACGGTGCGGTTGCGGGGCAGGAACGCCAGCTGGGCGGGGACGCCGCCGGGGAGCGCGAGGGCGGTGAGGCGGCGGCGCTTGAAGTAGGCGCGGGTGTGGGCGTCGAGGTGCCGGGTCAGGTAGCTGACGGCATCGTCGCGCAGCCGGGGGTAGGCCTTGGACTGCATGCAGTAGCCCACCGCCCGCAGCAGCGCGGTGAGTCGGGGCACGGGCAGCGGGGTGCCGTCCGGCGTGGCCGCGGGGCGGTCCTGCGGCGTGAGCGGGGGCAGGAGCGCGTCGGCGATGGTGACGGGGACGCGGTTGCTGTTCTGGTACGGGGAGAGGCGCTCCAGCAGCAGTTCTGTCCCGGTGCGCGCGACCGGCAGGTCGAACAGGGCCGAGGCGGTCAGCAGCGCGGTGGAGAAGCAGCCGACGACCAGGGCGGGACGCAGGTGCTGGAAGAGCACCTCGGCGAGGACGGGTTCGTCGTGCACGGTGAGGTCGACGCCGAGTTCCGCGGCCTCTTTCTCCAGCAGGCGGGAGAAGCGGGCCGGGGCGGTCGGGTGCGGCTTGAAGACGATCGTCCGGTGGCCGCGGGAGACGGCTCCGCGCAGCATGCGCAGGTGGAGCCGTTCCTCCTCGTCGGCGGTGAGGATGCCGAGCGCGGAGAGGTACTGGCCGAGCAGCAGCGCCGGGCCCGAGGCACCGGTGCCGGAGCCGGCCGCCGGTGGCGTGGTCGACGGCTCGCCGACGGCGGCGAGTTGGGCCAGCACCTTCATGAACGCGGGGGTGGGCACGATGTGCGGGCGCACCCGGCTCTCCGACAGGAGCAGCGGAGTGAGGCCGGGGACCAGGTCCAGGTGGAGCAGGCGGCGGATGCGGGTGACGACCAGCAGGTCGAGCTTGTTGCGGGTCGGCCCGTAGCTCATCAGGCCGTCCGCGTAGACGTCGATGGGCGCGGCGGGGAAGAGCTGGACGAGGGCGAGGGCGGGCTCGACCTGGATCGACTCCACGGCCAGTTCGACCTCGGTGTCGTGGAGGTTCCACAGCAGGCGCAGGTGGCGCTCCCACAGGGGGACGTCGTCCGGGCGTGGGGACCAGCCGCTGGGGTGGAAGGGGGAGATGGCCTCGTTCCAGGAGAGGACCTCGTCGAAGCGGTCACGCAGGGCGGTGAAGCCGGGGGCCTCGTTCAGCGGGAGGGTGGTCTCCGGGACCGCGGCGTTGTTGCTGACCAGCAGGACGCGGCGGTCGGCCGGGCGGAACAGGCCCGCGTCGAGGGCGGCGGCGAGGGTCGCGGCTCCGTAGAGCGTGGAGGCGAGGAAGATCTGGGTGCGCGTCCCGCTCCCGGACCCTGGTGCCGTCGGGTCGGCCGGGGCCTCCGGTTCGACGCCGGGGGTCGTCGCCTGCGGTTGCGTCGCGGTCACGCCGCCTCCTCCTCGTTGCCCGCCGCGCCCGCGCCCGGGCCGCCGGCGCCGCCCACGCGCAGGCGGTCGATGACGCGCAGGCGCCTGAGGCGGACCGTGCGGTCCAGGTCCATCGTGTCGAGGGCGTCGCGCAGCAGGTCCTGCGGCATGCGGCGCAGGGCCGCCGCGCTCAGGGTGCGCAGGCGGCGGGCGACGTGCGGTTCGAAGCGGTCGATGTTCGACAGGTGGTGGGCGATGATCGCGCAGTAGGTGCGCACCGCCTTCGGCAGGAACTCCGCCGCCCGCGCGTCGGTCGCCGTCTCGGCGAGGACCTGGTCGAACGAGCGGATGAAGTCCAGCTGCCGCACGTCGCCGATCTGGGTGAGCGAACTCGCCACGCCGCGGCGGTAGAAGACGCCGAGCAGCCCGAGCACGGCGAACGAGTCCGCCTCGCGGTGCAGCCGCCAGATCCACGGCCGGTCCTCGGCGGTGCGCAGGCCGTCCGGGAAGTGCAGCAGCCCCGCCTCGCGCAGCCGCCGGTGGTAGATGCCCGCCCAGGCGTACGGGTAGTCGACGGAGGTCGAGGTGTGCGCGGGCAGGATGGCGTCGCGCGGGTCCATGACCTCGCCGCGGCGGCCGTGCGGGACGCGGTGGATGGTGCGTTCCGCGCCGGTGCACTGCACGTGGTCGGTGCGCACGAAGTCGCAGCCCAGCCGTTCGATCCCGGTCAGCAGGCGCTCCAGGTGGCCGGGCGCCAGCCAGTCGTCGCCGTCGAGGAAGGCCAGGTACTCACCTTCGGCGGCGCCGAGACCGGTGTTGCGGGCGGTGGCGAGACCGCGGTTGTGCTCGTGCCGTATGAGACGGGCGCCGGGCAGTCCGCCCTTCCCCACGGCACGTTCCAGTATCTCCGGGGTCCGGTCGGTCGAACAATCATCCACAAGAATGAATTCGAAATCGGAGCGCGCATTCGACGCCAGGCTTCTCAGCATGTCGGGCGCGAATGTCTGCACGTTGTAGAACGGCACGATGACGGAGAGCTTGACCACCCGCGGAACGGTAGGGGGCGGGCGGCCACACGGGATTGCGGTGCGCGGGCCAGTCGGTGAACGACGTGTGGCAGCGCCGTGAACCCGGCCCGGGCCTCCCCCTCGACGATCTTTCCGGGCCATTTCGGAGCCCCGTACGTCGGCGGTCTGTTAACCGTTTGTTGCGACTTCGTATGCCCCGCGCTCCGATTCGATTCCTACGGTCTGCGTCGTGCCCGTAAGTCCCGATCAGATCCACCACATCACCGTGCTCGCGGATTCCGACACGCGTTGGAAATGGGGTGCGCTGGCCGCCCGGCGTATCGCGCCGCGGGCCCGGCTCGACGGACGGCTGCTGCGCGGCCGGGCGACCCCGACGGCCCGTCAGCTGAGTGAACTGGACATCTCTGCCGACTCGTTGCGCGAAGTGACGATGCGTCAGTTCCTCGCGGAGGCAGACCCTCGTGGCGGTCACCACGACGGCGTGAGCGACTCCGCACGCGGCGGCCCCGGTGTCGTCCTGCTCGCCTGCGTGGGCGGCACCGTCCAGGCCGCGCTGCACGGGCTGGCGCGGGTCTGGGGCCAGGCGCCGCGGCCCCGGCCGGTGACCGTCACCGGCTACGTGGGCGTGGTCTACGAGAAGCTGGCCGACGGCCTGCTGCTGCGGCACGGCGCCGACGTCGTGATCGCCAACAGCCCCGCGGACGCCCGCCGTTTCCGCGACGTCTACGAGGGGGTGGGCGCCGACGCCTCCTGCGTGACCGAGGCCGCGCTCCCGTTCCTCGACGGCGCCGCCTACCAGGGACCGGACGCCGCACGCCGCTTCACCGTGGTCTTCGCCGCCCAGCCCTCCGTACCGCAGTCGCGGGAGGACCGCGCGTACCTGCTGCGCCGCGCGGCCCGGCACGCCGCGCGCCACCCGGACCGCGACGTCCTGGTGAAGCTGCGCAGCAAGCCGGGCGAACACACCACGCACGTCGAGGAGTTCCCGCTGCAACGCCTCGCGGCGCGCCTTGACCCCCCGCTCCCGCCGGGAGTCCGCCTGGTCTACGGACAGATGGGCGAGGTGCTGGACCGCGCCGACCTGCTGGTCACCGTCTCCTCGACGGCCGCCCTGGAGGCGATGCACCGGGGCGTGCCGACCGCCGTGCTGACCGACTTCGGGGTCCGCGAGGCGCTGGGCAACCACCACTTCACCGGCTCCGGGTGCCTGGCCTCCTGGGACGAGCTGGACGACGGGCTGCTGCCGCGCGCCGACGCGGACTGGCTGCGCGCGAACGGGGTGGGCGCCGACGACCCGTTCCGGCTGGTGCGCGACCGTGTGGCGGACCTCGCCGCCCGCGCCGCCACCGGCCAACTGCCGCCCCCGCGCCCGTACTACACCCCCCGCACCGCCCCCGCCTACCTGCCCGGGGTGCTCGCCCGCCACGGACTCGACCCCGAAGGGCGCCCCGCGGGATCCGCGCCGCGCGCCCAGGACGGTCAGGTGCGGCGCCTCACGCGGGAGTTCACCCGCAACGCCGCGCGCGCCGCCTACCGCCACGGTGTGCAGCGTGTGGCCCCCGTCATCCGCCGCATGGGAGAACTGTGAACGCCACGCCCGAGCCCCCGTTCGTCCTCGCCGTCGTCCCCGCGCGCGGCGGCTCCAAGGGCGTGCCGGGCAAGAACCTGCAACCGGTCGGCGGCGTCCCGCTGGTGGCCCGCGCGGTGCGGGCCTGCCTCGGCGCCGGGCTGGTCGGCGCCACCGTCGTGTCCACCGACGACCCCGGCATCGCCGAGGCGGCCCGCGCGGCCGGCGCGGACGTCGTGCCCCGCCCGGCCGCCATCGCGGGCGACACCGCCACCAGCGAGGCCGCCGTACTGCACGCGCTGGACGCCTACCAGGCGATGCGCGGCCGGCACGTGGACGTCGTCCTGCTCGTGCAGTGCACCAGCCCCTTCGTCACCGCCGCCGACGTCGACGCGGTCGCCGCCGCCGTGGTCCACGAGGGCGCCGACAGCGCGCTGACCACGGCACCGTTCCACGGCTTCGTGTGGCGGGCGCAGGAGGGCCCGCCCGCGGGGCCCGGCGGTGACGCGGTGGGCGTCAACCACGACAAGGCGTTCCGCCCGCGCCGCCAGGACCGCCCCGAGGACCTGCTGGAGACCGGCGCCGCGTACGCGATGCGGGTCGACGGCCTCCGCGAGGCCGGGCACCGGTTCTTCGGCAGGACCGCCCTGGTGCGCACCGACCCCGCCCGCGTGCTGGAGATCGACGAGCCGGACGACCTGGCGAGGGCCCGGGCCCTCGCCCCGCTCCTCGACCCCGCTCCCGGGCCCGTCGCCACCGGCACCGGACTCCCGCTCCCCGCCGCTCTCCTGTGACCTCCCCGAAGCCTCCTGCCGCCCCCACCCCCCATCGAAAGGACCCGTCCCCATGACCCCCGCACCCCAGCGCCTGCGCACCCTCGGCGAGCGCGTCGTCGGCACCGGCCGGCCCGTCTACGTCACCGGCGAGATCGGCATCAACCACAACGGCGAGCTGGAGAACGCCTACCGGCTCATCGACGCGGCCGTCGACGCGGGCTGCGACGCGGTGAAGTTCCAGAAGCGCACTCCCGAGATCTGCACCCCGCGCGACCAGTGGGACATAGAACGCGACACCCCGTGGGGCCGGATGCGCTACATCGACTACCGCCACCGCGTGGAGTTCGGCGAGGAGGAGTACCGCGCGATCGACGCGTACTGCCGGGAGCGCGGCATCGACTGGTTCGCCTCGCCGTGGGACGTGCCCAGCGTGGAGTTCCTTGAGAAGTTCGACCTGCCCGCGCACAAGGTCGCCTCGGCCTGCCTGACCGACGACGAACTGCTGCGCGCCCTGCGGGCGACCGGCCGCACCGTGATCCTGTCCACCGGCATGTCCACCCCGAAGCAGATCCGGCACGCGGTCGAGGTGCTGGGCAGCGACAACATCCTGCTGTGCCACGCCACGTCCACGTACCCGGCGAAGCACGAGGAGCTCAACCTGCGCGTGATCCACACCCTTCAGGCCGAGTACCCCAACGTGCCGATCGGCTACTCCGGCCACGAGGTGGGCCTGCAGACCACGCTGGCCGCCGTCGCCCTCGGCGCGGTCTTCGTCGAGCGGCACATCACCCTCGACCGTGCGATGTGGGGCTCGGACCAGGCGGCCTCCGTGGAGACCCCGGGCCTGCATCGCCTGGTCCGCGACATCCGCATCGTCGAGACCTCGCTCGGCGACGGCGTCAAGCGGGTCTACGAGGGCGAGTTGGGGCCGATGCGCAAGCTGCGGCGGGTCCCGGGCGTCGTGGCGCAGGCGGAGGCACGGGCCGAGGCGGAGGCCGCGGGCCGGGCCGAGGAGCAGGGCCGAGAGCCGGTCAACGCGTGACCGCTACCGATCCCGAGCAACCACGGGCGGGGGCCTGCGAGTCCGCCGGGCCATCCCGCGGTGACGGAGCCGCGGCGCGCACCCTGGCCCTGGTCGAGTCGCCGGTGCAACTGCTCAACCTGCTGGAGTGGGCGCACGCCGAACGCGGCGGACCCGCGCCCGCCGACGCCGCCGGTCGCGACGGCGCTCCCGACGGCCCGCCCGCAGCCTGCACGGTCGTCGTGCTGCCGCCGCGCGACCCGATGAGCCGTGGACAGCTGCGCCGGATGGCCGAACTCGCCCGGGACGAGGGGCTGGCGGTGCGCTGGTGCGAGCCGCGCACCGCCTCCGCCGGTCCGCTGCGCACGCTGGCGGGCCTGGCGCCCTCGCTGATGCGGGCGTCGCGGCTGGTGCTGGGCGATCCGTTCTCCCGCTTCGTGCAGGCGCTGCTGCCGTTCAGCCGGGCCCGCGAGCTGGTGGTGATCGACGACGGCACGGCGACCATGGAGTTCGCCACGCTGATCGCCGAGGGCAGGCGGCTGGTGCGCTGGCACCGGGCTGGTGGCGCGCGCGGCCCCCGCGACCTGGCCTTCGCCGCCTTCGCCGCGCACGCCAGGCGCCGTCTGACCGCCGGGCGCGGCACCGGGATCGAGCTGTTCAGCGCGATGCCGGTGACCGCGCCGCCCGGCGCCGTGGCGCGCGCCAACCGGCTGGAGTGGACGCGTTCGCGCTTCGGCCCGCCGATGGTGCGCGACGGCGCCGACCTGATAGGGACCTCGCTGGTGGAGACCGGTGTCGTCGACCACGACCGCTACCTCGCCGCCGTCGCCGCCATCGCCGCCGAGGGCGGTGCCACCCGCTACTTCGCGCACCGGCGTGAACGCGAGGACAAGCTAAGGGAGTTGTCCCGCCGCACCGGGCTGGAGATCGTCCGCCCCGACCTGCCGCTGGAACTGGTGGCCCGGCGCGGCCCGATCGGCTCACGGCTGCTGAGCTTTCCCTCCACCGTGGTGCACACCCTGCCGCTCGCGCTGGCCGGCACCGGCGTACGGGTCGACGTGCTGGAGGTCGACCCGTCCTGGCTGACCGGCCACGCCTCGCCGCGCGCGCACGGCTTCCTGTCCGGCATCACCCAGGCCGCCCGCAGCAGGCACGGGCTGCGCACGGCCCGCCCCCCGATCTCCAACTCGATCCTCCCGGCGGTGACTTCGTGACCCTCACCCTCGACACGCACTACGCTCCGGCGGAACTGACCGACGCCGAGGTCGACGCCCTGGTGGCCCGCCACGGACTCGCCCCGGCGGCGCGCCGCCCCGGACTGGGGGAGTACGTAAGGGAGTTGTGGTCGCGGCGGCACTTCATCACGCAGTACGCGCACGCCCGCCTGACCGCCCTGTACACCACCGCCAGGCTCGGCCAGATCTGGCACGTGCTGACGCCGCTGCTCAACGTCTTCGTCTACTGGCTGATCTTCGGCGAACTCCTCCAGCGCACCGACGGCACCGGCGACAACTACATCGCGTTCCTGACCGTCGGCGTCTTCGTGTTCACCTACACCCGCGAGTCGATCGCCACCGGCACCTGGTCGATCTCCGCCCGCATCGACCTGGTGCGCGCGGTGCACTTCCCGCGTGCCTGCCTGCCGCTGTCGGCGACCCTCATCCAGCTCCAGCAACTGCTGCTGTCGATGGGCGTGGTGCTCACCGTGGTGCTGGCCACCGGCGAACCGATCAGGGCGCGCTGGCTGCTGCTGATCCCCGCGATGACGCTTCAGACGCTGTTCAACTTCGGTTGCTCGATGCTGATGGCGCGCATCGGCTCGCGCAACCACGACATCGGCGAGCTGGTGCCGTGGCTGCTGCGCACCTGGATGTACCTGTGCGGTGTCTTCTACAGCGTCTCCAAGGTCGTCGCGCACGCGCCGCACGTGGTGAAGGTCCTGATGGACGCCAACCCCGGCGCGATCTACATCGAGCTGGCCCGCCACTGCCTGCTGGCCGGCTACGGCGGCCTGACCCCGCACATCTGGCCGCTCGCGCTCTTCTGGGCGTTCTTCACCCTCGCCCTGGGCCTGGTGGCGTGCTGGCAGGCGGAGGACAAGTACGGGCGGGGGTGAGCCGGGGGCGGCGGGCACGTGACGGGCGGTGAGGCGGCGGCAGGACGGATGTGCCGGCGGCGCGGCGCCGGGCGGCGGGTGGCAGCGCGGCGCCGGGTGGCGGCGCTCCCGCGGCGGTGGGACGGCGGGGCGGCGGCGACAGGCACCGGTGGCGCTCCCCGTGGTGGCGGAAAGCCTCCGCAGGGCGCGGAAAGCCTCCGCGTCGCGTTCAGCGGCGCGCCACGCCCGGGCCATCGGCCGATCACCGGCCTCGGGTTCCCTGCTGCCATGGGGAGCACATCGCCCTTGGACGGCACGGCCTCGCCCGCCCGGCGCGCGGCCCCGCGCGTTCTGGTGGTCTCGGACAGCGCCGCACTCGGCCACGACTCGCGCGCGCACCGCGTCGCCCGCGCCGCCGCCGCGGCCGGGTACGACGTGACGCTCGTCGGCAGGGCGGACGACAGCCCCCCTCCCGTGCTGCCCGGGGTGACGGTGCGCCGCGTGGACGTGCCCGGCACCCTCGCCGGCTACCGCGCCGCGCGGCCGAGGCCGGGCCTGCGCTGGCCCCTGGCGTACCGCAGCGCCGAGGTCCACCACCACCGCACCGCCCGGCTCGCCGTGCGCGCCCGGATGCTGCGCACGCGGGAGGCGGAACTATCGGTGCGGTACCGGCCGTTGTCCAGGCAGGCGGTGGCGCGCGCCATCCACGTCGCCGCCCGGCTCGGGCACGTCCTCCGCGGGACCTGGACGCGTCTGCGGGCCGCGCAGTACGAGGCGGCGGTGCGGCGCCGCCTGACGCCGGACGGTGCGCTGGACGACGTGGTGACGGCCTTCGTCGGACTGACCGCGCGCAGGCGGGCCTGGCGGCGGCTCGACCCGTCGCTGCTCGACCTGGAGGCGGCGTACGGGCCGGTGCTGGACGCCTGCCGCCCGCACCTGATCCATGCCCGCGGCCGCCGCTCGCTGGGCGTCGCCGTCCGCGCGGCGGTGCGCGCCGAGGCCGCCGGGCGCACGGTCAAGGTGGTCTGGGACGCGACCGACTGCTCGGCGCTCACCCCGGCCGCCGGCCGGCGCGCCGCAGCGGCCCGCGAGTCGGACGAACGCGCCCACGCCGAGCAGGCCGACGCGGTCGTCACCGCCTGCGCGGCCTACGGCGACCACCTCGCCGCCCGCCTCCAGTCCGCCCGTCCGCCGCTGGTCGTCCTGAACGCCCCGGTGTACGCGGACGCTCCGGCGCACGCGTCGGCCCCGGAAGCTCGGGGGCGGTCGGCGGGCGCGGCGGCACGCGCGAGCGCCGGGGCAGGCGTGAGCGCGGCACCACGGGCGACCGCCGGGGCAGGCGTGACCGCGGCAGCGACGACCGCCGCGGGGGTGACCGCTGCCGCGGGCGCGACCGCCTCGGCGCGGGCGATCACCTCGGCACGTCCCGTCACGCCCGCACGCGGAAGCGCCCCGGTGCGGAACGTCGCCTCCGCGCGCGCCGAGGCGATGGTCGCCCCGGTGGCGGCTCCGCCCGTCACCGCTCGCGGCGGGGTGCGCGCCGCCTGCGGGCTCGGGCCGGACGTCCCCCTGCTGGTCCACAGCGGGGGCGTCGCCCCGGAACGCGGCCTCCTCACCGCGGTCGAGGCGCTGCCCAAGCTGTACGACCTGCACGCCGCCTTCGTGGTGCCCGATCCCGGCGACGAGCGGGTGCGCCTTCTCGCCGACCGGGCGGGCGCGCTGGGGGTCGCCGCACGCCTGCACGTCCTGCCCTACACAACGCCCGAGGAGGTCCCCGCGTTCCTGGCGAGCGCGGACATCGGCGTGGTCCCCGTGCACCATCTGCCGCACCACGAAGTCACCCTCGCCACCCGGTACTTGGAGTACGCGCACGCGCGGCTTCCGGTCGTGGTCAGCGACGTGCGGGCGATGGCCGCGGCCACCCTGGCCACCGGCAACGGCGAGGTCTTCCGGGCGGCCGACACCGCCGACTTCGTGCGCGCGGTGGGTGCGGTGCTGACGAACCTGCCGCGCTACCGCCGTGCCTACGAGCGTTCCGGCGTGCTGCGGCAGTGGTGCTGGCAGACCCAGGCGGGGCCGCTCCTGGCGCTGTACGCCGGGCTGCTGGACGAGGCCGGTCACCGAGCGTAGCCGCCCGGGCATCCGCCATCCGGACCCGTTGCCGCGCGTCAGGTTGCTCGTTGGTCCACCATGGAAAAGGTGGGGCTCGTCTAGGCCTAAAGGGTGGCAATACCCACGCCGTGGCAGGGTATGCGCGACGCGGGAACTTTTTTGGTCTCACGGGCTGGAATTTTCGCCAACGACGTTACTCGGGAGTGGTCATGAGTCCTACGCTGTCGGGGGTGGACCACTCAACTCCGGAGTCCGGCGCCCTGACCGACGAGCTCTTCGCCGAGCTCGTCGAGTTCCGCCGCGACCTGCACATGCACCCCGAACTGTCCCGCCAGGAGTTCCGCACCACGGCCGCGATCAAGGCCCGTCTGGAGCAGGCGGGGCTGACCCCGCGCGAGCTTCCCGGCACCGGCCTGATCTGCGACATCGGTCCACAGGACGCCGGACCCCGGCTCGCGCTGCGGGCCGACATCGACGCGTTGCCGATCCCCGACACCAAGGTCGTGCCGTACCGCTCGACGCACGAGGGCAAGGCCCATGCCTGCGGTCACGACATGCACACCACCGTCGTCCTCGGCACCGGCATCGTGCTCGCGGGACTGGACCGCGCCGGACGGCTCACCCGCCCGGTCCGCCTGGTCTTCCAGCCCGCAGAGGAGGCCATGCCCGGCGGCGCGCTCGACGTGATCAAGGCGCGGGCGCTGGACGGCGTGGAGCGCATCCTCGCGGTCCACTGCGACCCCAAGGTCGAGGTCGGCCGCATCGGCCTGCGTACCGGCCCCATCACCTCCGCGTGCGACCGCCTCGTGCTGTCGGTGGACGGCGCCGGCGGTCACACCGCGCGCCCCCACCTGACGACCGACCTGGTCACCGCCGCCGCCAAGATGGCCACCGAACTGCCCGCGGTGCTGGCCCGCCGGATCGACCCGCGCGCGGGTCTGTCGGTGGTGTGGGGCCGCATCCAGGCCGGGCACGCCTGCAACGTGATCCCGCAGCACGCCGAGCTGGAGGGCACCGTCCGCTGCCTGGACCTGAACGCCTGGCGGGACGCGCCCGACCTCATCCACGAGGTCATCGACCAGATCGCCGCGATGTACCGGGCCAAGTGGGAGCTGACCTACCACCGGGGCGTGCCCCCGGTGGTCAACGAGCAGACCTCGGCGGAGCTGTTGCGCGACGCGATGACCTCGCGCTTCGGCACCCACGCGGTGGAGGACACCGAACAGAGCCTGGGCGGCGAGGACTTCTCCTGGTACCTGGAGCACGTCCCCGGCGCGCTCGCCCGCCTGGGCGTGCGCACCCCCGGCGACCCCACCATCCGCGACCTGCACCGCGGCGACTTCGACGCCGACGAGAACGCGATCCGCGTAGGCATCGAACTCTTCACGGCCGCGGCCCTGGACGGCACCCCCCGCCCCACGACCGCCTGACCCCGCACTGCCCCGACCGCCCGGGCCGTACGCCCCGTATGCGGCGGGGCCGCCGGTGGGTCTTCCGGCGGCCCCGCAGTGGCTTCGTGCTACTGGCCGGAGGTGTCCAGCGTGCCGGTGACCCGGGTCAGTACGGCGGGCCCGGCGGCGGACAGACCGCTGACCAGGTTCGCCGTCACCGCGCCCCCCGCGCCGACGGTCCACAGGTCGGGCACGCCGTCACCGTTGATGTCGGCGGCGTCCAGATCGAGGTCGGCTCCGGTGTTCCATCCGGTGGCGACGGAGTAGGACGTGTGGGTCAGGGCTCCGGTGTCCGGGTCGGCCGACAGGTTCTCCCACAGGTCGAGTTCGCCGGTGGACTTCCTCCACAGGAACATCGCGGTGGAGCTGCCGCCGCCCGACGCG
This sequence comes from Streptomyces sp. ICBB 8177, assembly GCF_003144095.1. GTDB lineage: Bacteria > Actinomycetota > Actinomycetes > Streptomycetales > Streptomycetaceae > Streptantibioticus_D. Next base: position 1,925,850 of record NZ_NSKH01000018.1, read on the forward strand.
GGCACCTGCGCGGTGGCGATCGTCCACTGGTCCCAGTCGTGCGTGCCGTCCGGAGTCGCGGCGGTGAGCGGGACGGGCCAGCCGAACATGCCGGCGCCGCCGCTCCCCTGGTAGAGAGTCAGGCCGTAGCCGTGGGTGCTGTCGCCGGAGACGCCGATGAGGTCGGGGAAGCCGGAGGTCCCACCGGAGACGGACCCCGCGTTGACGAGCTGCGTCGGGTTGTCGCCGTTGGCGTCCTGGAGCATGCCTGAAGAGAGGTCGACGATGTTGCTCAGGCCGCCGCCGTTCACCTTGTAGACGGCGCCGGTCCCCGCCCGGGGGCCGCTCGGGTGGTAGACCAGCACGTCCTGCTCGGGTTCGTCCGCGAAGTGCCCGGTGATCGCGATCGTGCCGTCGAAGTCGGAGGGCGAGCCGGTGGTGCTGGACCCGTCGCCCGCGGCACCGATGTCGGTGGGCTTCGCGGCCACGTGCCCGTCACCGGTGCCGGCGGCCAGCCACAGGCCGGACGCCAGCCCGTCGCGGCCGCCCACGGCGAGCAGGTCCGGAACGCCGTCGCCGGTCAGGTCGCCGTCCGGCGCGGCCTGGGGCTGGGCCGCGCCGAACATGACGTTCGTCGCGTCGCCGAAGTTGCCGCCGGGCGAGACGCCGGTCACCGTCAGGGTGTTCTCCGGCTGGGTCGGGATCACCGTGAACGTCGCGCCGCCGGAGGCGTCGGCCGCGACGACGACCGGCGCCCCGCTGTTGAGCTGGTACGAGTAGGTGGCCGGCAGGCTGCCACTGCCGGCGGTCACCGTCACGGTCACCGGCTTGCCGATGGTCGCGGGCCCGGGCTGCGCGACGACCGGCGTGCCGGGGCGCGTCGGGTCGAACGAGAAGTGGCACGTCGTCGACCAGCCGCCGGCGCGGGTGCCGTCACTGGCCCGCACCTTCCAGTCGAACTCGGTGATCTTCCCGGCGGCGGCGGTTTCCAGAGTCGCCCTGGGCACCTTGTAGACGGCGGTCGAACCCGACGGCACGGTGAGGGTCTTGCGGTCGGAGGACGCGATGAGCGCGTGGTCGCCTGCGTGCCGCGTCACCTCGAAGGCGGCGCCGAGCGTGCCGCCGTCCGGGTCGGACAGGGCCGCGTACAGGGTGACGTCACCGTCCCCCACAGCGGTGTCGGCGGCGCAGGCGGTGGCCGGCGAGGTGCTGAGCGCGGTGGGGACGGCGGGAGCGTGGTCCGCCCGCGCGGCCGCGCCGGCCGGGCCCGCGGTGGCGAGGACGGTCACCGTTGTCAGGACGCCCAGCGCGACGGCGGTCGCCGTGCGCCGGGAGCGAGGTCTGCCAGACGAAGAAGACGTGGTCAACGGAACGTCACTCTTTCCCGATAGGGGCCCCCTTGGCCCCGGTCGGCCACACAGTAGACCTTCACGTCCCCAGCAACCGCTCGACCCCCGCCAGCAGCACGCACACCGTCAACGCCTCCAGCGCTTCGGACAGTTCGGGCAGGGACGGGTAGCTGGGGGCGATGCGGATCGTGTGGTCGCGCGGGTCGCGGCCGTACGGGTACGGGGCGCCGGCCGGGGTCAGGGCCACGCCCGCCTGCGCGGCCAGCGAGACGGTGAGGGTGGCGCAGCCGTCCGGCACGGTCAGGGTGACGAAGTAGCCGCCCTCCGGGCGGGTCCACGAGGCGATGCCGCTGCCGCCGAGGCGTTCGGTCAGCACTCGCTCGACCAGGTCGAACCTCGGCGCCAGCACCTCGCGGTGGCGGCGCATGTGCTCCCGTACGCCGTCCGCGTCGCGCAGGAGGAGCGTGTGCCGCAGCTGGTTGACCTTGTCCGGGCCGATGGTGCGGCGCGACAGGTGGCGCAGGGTCCAGCGGACGTTGGCGGGCGAGGAGCCGAGGAACGCCACGCCCGCGCCGGGGAAGGTGATCTTCGACGTGGAGCCGAAGACGAACGGCCGGTCCTCGTTGCCGTGCGCGGCGGCCAGCGCCAGCACGTCCGCGATCTCGTGCTCCGCGGCGGTGAGGTGGTGGACGGCGTAGGCGTTGTCCCAGAAGATCCGGAAGTCCGGCGCCGCCGTGGGCATCGCGGCCAGCCGCCGTACCGTCTGGGGCGTGTAGCTGACGCCGGTCGGGTTGCTGTACTTCGGCACGCACCAGATGCCCTTGATCTGCGGATCGCGCGCCGCCAGGTGCTCCACCCGGTCCATGTCGGGACCGTCGGCGGTCATCGGCACCGGGATCATGTCGATGCCCAGCTGCTCGCAGATCCCGAAGTGCCGGTCGTAGCCGGGCACCGGGCACAGGAAGGCCACCGACTGCTCGGCCGCCCACGGCCGCACCGATCCGGGCAGGCCGAGCAGTAGAGCGTGCGCCACGCAGTCGTACATCAGCTCGAGACTGGAGCCGCCCAGCGCCAGCAGCCGGTCGGCGGGCACCTGGAACGGGCCGCTGAAGATCTCCCGCAGTTCCGGCAGCCCCTTCGCGCCGCCGTAGTTGCGCACGTCCGTGCCGTCCGCCCCGGTGTACGCCTCGGGCCCGGGCAGCGACAGCAGCGGTGCGGACAGGTCGAGCTGGGCGGCGGACGGCTTGCCGCGGGTGAGGTCCAGGGAACGCCCCCGGCTTTTGAGCGCGGCGTACTGCTCGCGCAGCCGGTCGCGTCTGGTGAGCAGTTCGGCTTCGGTCGCCGTGGTCAGGTTCACCGGGCATCACACCTGGGCTGGTCGGGGACGGTGCTCGACGTCGTTACACGTACCTCGTACACGTAGGGCGCGGGTGGAACGTTCATGCCGCTTCGGATCACCCTCCGGGCTCGGCCCGCACCCCGTCAACGACCCTTCCGATGAACAGCCCGCGCAACCTTCCCGAACCGGCCGGCCAGTCGGGTCCGGACGGCTGAACCATCCGGCCGCCCGGTACGTCGTCCGCCGCCCCGTCCCCCTCCTGAGCTGCGGATCCTTCGTCGCGCCGGGCGGATAGGGTGGTCTTCCTCCGCCATCGGGCGTTGATCGCCGTGAAACCTGGCGTTGGCGTCGATCCGATAACGGGTTCCCAACCCCCCTTTACCTGACATCTACGCGCGTTAAGCTGCCGCAGAACCAGCGCCGGACGGGGCGCTAGATGGATGAAGGGGTACCCCTCGTGCGCCGGGTAACCAGGTTTGCCGCCGCCGGTATAGCCACCGCGGCCCTCGCCCTCAGTGCCACCGCGTGTGGCGCCAGCTCGACCCAGAGCTCGGGCTCCTCCTCCGGGAAGAGCAGTCTCAAGGTCGGCATCGCCTACGACGTCGGCGGTCGCGGCGACCACTCGTTCAACGACTCCGCCGCGCGCGGCCTGGACAAGGCCACCAAGGAGTTCGGTGGGACGCCCAAGGAGCTGACCGCCAAGACGACCGACACCGACCAGGACCGCGAGCAGTACCTCGACGACCTCGCGTCCAACGGTTACAACCCGGTCATCGCGGTCGGCTTCGCCTACGCCAACGCCCTCAAGGCCGAGGCCCCGAAGTTCCCCAAGACCACCTTCGCGATCGTCGACTCGGTGGTGCCGGGCGCGAACATCGACAGCATGAGCTTCGCCACCCCGGAGAGCTCCTACCTCGCGGGTGTGGCCGCGGCGCTGAAGTCCAAGACCGGCCACATCGGCTTCATCGGCGGCGTCGACAACGCGCTGATCAAGGGCTTCCAGGCGGGCTTCCAGCAGGGTGTCACCGACACCAAGCCGTCCGACAAGGTCACCGTGCAGTACCTGAGCACCGGTTCCGACCTGTCCGGCTTCTCCAGCCCCGACAAGGGCGCCAGCGCCGCGGCGGGCATGCTCTCCCAGGGCATCGACGTCGTCTACTCCGCGGCCGGCAGCTCCGGCACCGGCTCCATCGAGACGGTGGCGGCCAAGAAGGGCGCCTGGGCGATCGGCGTCGACTCCGACCAGTACCAGGACCCGGCACTGGCGAAGTACAAGAACTCCATCCTGACCTCCGCGGTCAAGAACGTGGACGTCGCCGTCTTCGACCTCATCCAGAGCATCCACAACGGCAAGCCGCTCACCGGCAACAACACCTACAACCTGGCCAACGGCGGTGTCAGCCTGGCGACCAGCGGTGGGTTCATCAAGGACATCCAGCCGCAGCTGGACGCGGTCACCAAGAAGATCATCTCCGGTCAGATCAAGGTCAAGCAGACCCCCTGACACGGACCACGGGTCTGACCCCGGGTCACCCGTGACCGGGACCGCGGCGCACCGCCCGGCCCCCGGTCGCGGGTCCGGGGCGGGCCGACCGCGAGGCGTACGGGGCCCGTCGGGGGAGGAACCCCTCCCTCCGGGCCCCTCGCGCCGCACCGAGGAAACCCGTGAAGCCGCCGGGGAGCACCGCCGGAACGCGCTGCCGCCCGGCGGTGGATTCCCCTCGGTACCGCTACGCGCGTAGACGCCCGTAGCCGCGGTACCTTCGCCCTTCGCCTTCCGCCCGACCAGGGCACGGTCATCCGGCCGGCGCGCCCACCACCCGTGTCCACCGCCCACCGCCCGGCTCCTTCGCCCCGAGGAGAGTGCGCCATCAACGCGTCCAGTCCCCCTTCCGCCGCGGCAGCCCCCGCGAGCGCCGCCCCCGCCGTGGAACTCAAGGGAATCACCAAGCGGTTCCCCGGCGTCGTCGCCAACCACGACATCGACATCACGGTCCGCCGCGGCATCGTGCACGCCCTCGTCGGCGAGAACGGTGCGGGCAAGTCCACCCTGATGAAGATCCTCTACGGCATGCAGAAGCCGGACGAGGGCACCATCGCCATCGACGGCGAGCAGGTCTCGTTCTCCAACCCGGGCGACGCCATCGTCCGGGGCATCGGCATGGTGCACCAGCACTTCATGCTCGCCGACAACCTGACGGTCCTGGAGAACGTGGTGCTCGGCAGCGAGAAGCTGCACGGCATCGGCGCGAAGGCGCGCGCGAGGATCACCGAGATCTCCGACGCGTACGGCCTGGGCGTGCGGCCCGACGTGCTGGTCGAGGACCTCGGCGTGGCCGACCGGCAGCGGGTGGAGATCCTCAAGGTCCTCTACCGCGGCGCTCGCACCCTCATCCTCGACGAGCCGACCGCGGTCCTGGTCCCGCAGGAGGTCGACGCGCTCTTCGACAACCTGCGGGAGCTGAAGGCCGAGGGCCTGACCGTCATCTTCATCTCGCACAAGCTGGGCGAGGTGCTCTCCGTCGCCGACGAGATCACCGTCATCCGGCGCGGCACCACCGTCGGCACCGCCGACCCGAAGTCCATCACCACCAAGCAGCTCGCCGAGCTGATGGTGGGCAGCGAACTGCCGTCGCCGGAGACCCGCGAGTCCACCGTCACCGACGTGCCGATGCTCCAGGTCGAAGGCCTGAGGCTCACCGCCCCCGACCAGGACGGCGTCGAGCGCACCGTGCTGGACGACATCGCCCTGACCATCCACAAGGGCGAAGTGCTGGGCATCGCCGGTGTGGAGGGCAACGGCCAGGCCGAACTGGTCGAGGCCATCATGGGCATGCGCGCCCCCGACGCGGGCGTGATCACCCTCGACGGCCAGGACATCTCGCGCACGCCGACCCGCAAGCGGCGCGAGGACGGCATCGGCTACATCCCCGAGGACCGCCACCGGCACGGCCTGCTGCTGGAGGCCCCGCTGTGGGAGAACCGCATCCTCGGCCACGTCACCGAGCAGCCCAACAGCAAGGGCGCGCTGCTGGACCCGGCCGCCGCCCGCCGCGACACCGAGCGCATCGTCGCCGAGTACGACGTGCGCACCCCCGGCATCGACGTCACCGCCGCCTCGCTGTCCGGCGGCAACCAGCAGAAGCTGATCGTCGGCCGGGAGATGAGCCACCACCCCAAGCTGCTGATCGCCGCCCACCCCACGCGCGGCGTGGACGTCGGCGCGCAAGCGCAGATCTGGGACCAGATCCGCGCGGCCCGCCGCGAGGGTCTGGCGGTGCTGCTGATCTCCGCCGACCTCGACGAGCTGATCGGCCTGTCCGACTGCCTGCGGGTGATGTTCCGCGGGCGGCTGGTCGCCGACGCCGACCCCGCCACCATCACCCCCGAGGAACTGGGCTCCGCCATGACCGGCGCCAGCTCCGGCCACCTCGAACACGCCTCCGCCGCGGGGGCCGTGACCGGCACCGCCGTCTCCGACACCGCCTCCGAGAAGGCCGGGGGAGAGGACTGATGAAGAAGTTCGCCAAGATCGACAAGGACCGGCTGCTGCTCGGCATAGCGGCGCCCGTCCTCGCGGTGGTCGCCGCGCTGGTCGTCACCGCCCTGGTGCTGCTGGCCACTGGCAAGGAGCCGTTCAAGGCCTTCCAGATCATGGTCAGTTACGGCTTCAAGAGCGACAGCCAGGTCTTCATCCTCAACGAGGCCACCACGTACTACCTGGCCGGTCTCGCCGTCGCGATCGGGTTCCGGATGAACCTGTTCAACATCGGCGTCGACGGCCAGTACCGGATGGGCGCCTTCTTCGGCGCCGTGGTCGGCGGCATGGTCACCCTGCCGTCGTTCCTGGAGATCCCGCTGATCATCGTCGTGTCGATGGTGGTCGCCGCCGCGTGGTCCGCGATCGCGGGCTTTTTGAAGGTCGGCCGCGGCGTGAGCGAGGTGATCGCCACGATCATGCTCAACTCGATCGCCACCGCGGTCATCTCCTACCTGCTCCAGCCCGGCAGGCTCGCGCACCTGAACTCCAACACCAACAGCGTCTACACCACGATGCTGCCGAAGTCGGCGTGGTTCTTCACCATGACCACCAACCCGGCGGCCGGCCCCATCGAGGGCTTCATCGTGATCGCGGTGCTCGCCGGTGTCGCCTACTGGTTCGTGCTGGCGCGCACCCGCTTCGGCTTCGACCTGCGCACCGTAGGCCAGTCGGAGTCGGCCGCCGAGGCCAGCGGTGTCAACGTCAAGAAGATGATCGTCACCAGCATGGTCATCTCCGGCGCGCTGGCCGGTCTGGTCGGCATGCCCGCGCTGCTCAACGAGGCCCACACCTACAGCGACGAGTTCCCCACCGGCATCGGCTTCATCGGCATCGCCGTCGCGCTGCTCGGCCGCAACCACCCGGTCGGCATCGGCATCGGCGCGCTGCTGTGGGCGTTCTTGGACCGCACCTCCAACTGGCTCGAGTTCAACGGCTACGACAAGGAGATCGTCGGCGTCATCCAGGGCGTCATCGTGCTGTGCGTCGTCATCGCCTACGAGGTCGTCCGGCGGTACGGCCTGGGCCGGCAGCAACGCAAGGTCGGCGAAGAGCTGGCCGCCGCCGCTTCCGTGAAGAAGACCGAGGCGCAGGGGGCTGCGGTATGAGCACCACCACCACCGCGGCTCCGGCCGCCAAGACCGCGCCCGCGAAGGCGCCGCGCACCAAGCTGTCCACCCCGGTGATCCTGCTGATCGTCGCCGGCGCGCTGATCGCCGTCGCGGCGGTTCGGGCCATCACCGGCGCCCGCGACGTCACCTCCTCGGGCCAGATCGGCGGCGCGCTCCAGATGGCCGTCCCCGTGGGCCTCGCAGGTCTCGCGGGCCTGTGGTCGGAACGCGCCGGCGTGGTCAACATCGGCCTCGAAGGCATGATGATCCTGGGCAGCTTCTTCGGCGCCTGGGCGGGCTGGCAGCACGGCCCGTGGATCGGTCTGCTCGCCGGTGTCATCGGCGGCGCGCTCGGCGGGCTGGTGCACGCCATCGCCACCGTCACCTTCGGCGTCGACCACATCGTCTCCGGTGTCGCGCTCACGCTGCTCGCGCAGGGCGCCACCGAGTACCTCGCCAAGATCTGGTTCAACACCGGCAAGGCCGCCACCCTCGGCGGCAACCCCAAGCAGTCCCCGCCCATCGGCAGCGTCCCGTCGATCACCGTGCCGGGCCTGTCGCCGTGGCTGGCGCACATCGAGGCGCACCACTGGTTCCTCGTCTCCGACCTGGCCGGTGTGCTGGGCGGCCTCATCACCAACCTGTCGGTGTTCACCGTGATCGCCGCGCTGCTGTTCGGCGCCACGTACTGGGTGCTGTGGCGCACGTCGTTCGGCCTGCGGCTGCGCTCCTGCGGCGAGGCGCCGGTGGCCGCCGAGTCGCTCGGCGTCGACGTCTACCGCTACAAGTACGCCGCCGTCATCATGTCCGGCGCCCTGGCCGGATTCGGCGGCGCGTTCCTCGCGATGGTCCCGGCGCACGCGTACAACGAGGGCCAGACCGGCGGCCGCGGCTACATCGGCCTCGCCGCGATGATCTTCGGCAACTGGCGGCCCGGCGGACTCGCCATGGGCGCGGGCCTGTTCGGCTACACCGACAGCCTCCAGCTGCGCAACGGCGGCCCGGCCGCGCACGCGCTGCTGCTCCTGCTGGTGCTGCTGCTGGTCCTGATGGCGGCCTGGAAGTTCTCCCGTAAGAGCTACCGGCAGGCCGTGCTGAACGCGGTCTTCGCGGGCCTGCTGCTGTTGTGGTTCCTCATGACGGACACCATCCCCTCCGAGTTCGTGAGCGCCACCCCGTACGTCGCCACGCTGCTGGTCCTCGGGCTGTCCGCGCAACGGCTGCGCATGCCCAAGGCGGACGGCAAGCCGTACCGGAAGGGCCAGGGCAAGTGACGGCACGCGACGAATCCGGCGCCGTCGACTGGGAGGCCCTGCGGGAGCGGGCCCGGGAGGTCATGACCCGGGCCTACGCCCCCTACTCGGGCTTCCCCGTCGGCGCCGCCGCCCTGGTCGACGACGGCCGCACCGTGACCGGGTGCAACGTGGAGAACGCCGCCTACGGTGTCGCGCTGTGCGCCGAGTGCGGCCTGGTCTCCGCGCTGCACGCCTCGGGCGGCGGCAAGCTGACCGCGTTCACCTGCTGCGACCGCGACGGCTCGGTGCTGATGCCGTGCGGACGCTGCCGCCAGCTGCTGTGGGAGAACGGCGGCCCCGAGCTGCTGGTCGACACCGCCCGCGGCATCCGCCCGATGCGCGAGCTGCTCCCGGACGCCTTCGGCGCCGACGACCTCAACCGCTGAGACAGGTAAGGATCTGAACCGCATTCATGGACGTCATCTCCGTCATCCGTACCAAGCGTGACCGCGGCCGCCTGACCGACGAGCAGATCGACTGGGTGATCGACGCGTACACCCGTGGCGAGGTCGCCGACGAGCAGATGTCCGCGCTCGCCATGGCGATCCTGCTCAACGGCATGGACCGCGCCGAGATCGCCCGCTGGACGGCGGCGATGATCGCCTCCGGCGAGCGGATGGACTTCGCGTCGCTGCCCCGGCCGACCGCCGACAAGCACTCCACCGGCGGCGTCGGCGACAAGATCACGCTGCCGCTCGCCCCGCTGGTCGCCGCCTGCGGCGCGGCCGTTCCGCAGCTGTCCGGCCGCGGCCTCGGCCACACCGGCGGCACGCTGGACAAGCTGGAGTCCATCCCCGGCTGGCGGGCGCTGCTGTCCAACGACGAGATGATGGGCGTGCTGCGGGACGTCGGCGCGGTCATCTGCGCGGCCGGTGACGGGCTCGCCCCGGCCGACAAGAAGCTGTACGCGCTGCGCGACGTCACCGGCACGGTCGAGGCGATCCCGCTGATCGCCTCGTCCATCATGTCCAAGAAGATCGCCGAGGGCACCGGTTCGCTGGTGCTTGACGTCAAGGTGGGCTCCGGCGCGTTCATGAAGAACCTCGACGACGCGCGGGAACTCGCCTCCACCATGGTCGGGTTGGGCACCGACCACGGGGTGCGCACGGTCGCGTTGCTGACCGGCATGTCCACCCCGCTGGGCCTGACCGCGGGCAACGCGCTGGAGGTGCGCGAGTCCGTCGAGGTGCTCGCGGGCGGCGGCCCGGCCGACGTGGTCGAGCTGACCCTCGCGCTGGCCCGCGAGATGCTGGACGCGGCCGGGCTGAAGGACGCCGACCCCGAGAAGGCGCTGCGCGACGGCTCCGCGATGGACCACTGGCGGCGCATGATCGCGGCGCAGGGCGGCGACCCGGACGCGCCGCTGCCCGTCGCCCGCGAGCGGCACGTGGTGACCGCCTCCGCGACCGGCGTGCTCACCGGCCTGGACGCGTACGCGGTCGGCGTCGCCGCCTGGCGGCTCGGCGCGGGCCGCGCGCGCAAGGAGGACCCCGTGCAGGCGGGCGCGGGCGTCGAACTGCACGCCAAGCCCGGCGACCAGGTCACCGCGGGCGAGCCGCTGATGACGCTGCACACCGACACCCCCGAGCGCTTCGCGTACGCCATCGAGGCGCTGGAGGGCGGCGTGACGATCGAGCCGGCCGGCACGGCGTACGAGGCCGCCCCGATCGTGCTGGAACGTATCGCCTGACGCATGGCCTGACCTGCGGTTTCCCCTTCCGGGGTGGACGGGATCGGTGGACGGCCACCGGTCCCGTTCGTCATGCTTGGGTGGGTGGCGTACCGAGTGAGGAGACACCATGAGCGCACTCACCGTCGACACCAGTGTCTTCCCCGTGAGGTGAGAGCCCCTCACGCCGTCCGCACGCGGCCCGAACTCCTGCGGGCCGCACGGGTGCCGTACAGCGTGATGCCCGTCGCCGCCGCCATCGCGATCAGTCCCACCGCGACCGTGCCGGGCCAGCCGTCGCCGTGGTACGCGGTCGCGCCGACCATGCCGCCCACGCTGTTGCCGATGTAGTACGCCGTCAGATAGAGCGCGGAGGCCTGCGCGCGGGCCGCCTTCGCGGTGTGGCCGACCGCGCCGGACGCGGTGGCGTGCCCCACGAAGAACCCGGCCGTGATCAGCACGAGCCCGCCCAGCACCGCGGCCAGCGACGCCAGCAGCGTCAGCCCGAGACCGGCGGCCACCAGCGCGATCCCCGCGTACAGGGCGCCGCGCCGCCCGAGTCCCGCCACCAGGCGGCCGGTCGCCGCACTGGACGCCGTGCCGACCAGGTAGACCAGGAAGATCGCCCCGACCAGCCCCTCGGGCAGGTTGAACGGCGCCGCGGTCAGCCGGTAGCCGAGCACGGTGTAGACCGAGCCGAAGACCGCCATGAACAGCATGCCCAGCAGATACAGCCGCACCAGCAGCGGATCGCCCAGGTGGCCGCCGACGGTGCGGGCCAGCGCCCGCGGCGAGATCGGTGCGGGACGAAAGTGCCGGGCCTTCGGCGCCAGCAGCACGAACGCCACCGCGCACGCCAGCGACAGCACGCCCAGCACCCCGAGCGCCACCCGCCAGCCCGCGAACTGCGTGACGAAGCCCGCGATGACCCGCGAGCACATGCCGCCGATGCTGTTGCCCGCCACGTACAGCCCGATCGCCGAGGCGATCGCGGCCTGCGAGACCTCCTCCGCCAGGTACGCCATCGCGGTCGCCGGCAGCCCGGCCAGCGCGACGCCCTGGAGCGTGCGCAGGGCCACCAGCGTGGTGAGGTCCGGCGCGAACGGCACCGCGAGCCCGATCAGCGCGGCGCTGAAGACGGAGGCCGCCATCACCGGCACCCGGCCGAAGCGTTCCGACAGCGCGGACAGCGGGATCAGCGCCACCGCGAGCCCCGCGGTCGTCATCGCCACCGTGAGACTGGCCTGCGCCGGGGTCACCCGCAGGCCGGCGGAGATCGCGGGCAGTACGCCCTGCGTGGAGTACAGCAGCAGGAAGGTCGCCGTGCCCGCGGCGAACAGCGCGAGGATCGCCCGGCGGTAGGCCGAGGTGCCGGGCAACAGCTTGGTGTCGGCGGGCAGTCGAGAGGTGGTCTGCGTGGCGAGGGAGGCGGCGTCGCGAGCCGCCCCGGTATCCGCGGAAGGCATGCCTCGACGCTACGGCGGCGCTTTTCATGCGTCCAATGCACGAATGGCCGATAATCGATGCTGTGGCGCATGAGAGCAGGTCAGAGCGGTCGATGTCACGCGGTCGCAAAGAAGAGGACATTTCCGTGACGAACGCGACGGCTCACCCGGAGCACGCGGAGGTGGCGTGGGACGGGCTGCTAACGCCCCGGCTCGCGCAGTTCGCCGCGGTCGCCCGGCACGAACACGTGACGCGCGCCGCGCAGCAACTCGGCGTGCCGCAGTCCACCCTCAGCCGCGCGATGGCCCGGCTGGAGGCCGACCTCGGGGTCGCGCTCTTCGCCCGGCACGGCCGCACCGTCTCGCTCACCCCGGCGGGCCGCGCCTTCCTGGCCTCGGTGGAACGCGCGCTGGACGGCGTGCGACGGGCCGCGGAGGAGGTACGGGCCGACGCCGACCCGGACAGCGGCAAGGTGGCGTTCGGCTTCCTGCACACGCTGGGCCCGGAGACGGTGCCGAGCCTGCTGCGGGAGTTCCGGGCGGATCACCCCGGGGTGCGCTTCCAGCTCGTGCAGAACTACGGCGAGGCGATGCTGGAGAGGCTGCGCGCGGGGGAGTTGGACCTGTGCCTGACCGCGCCGCTGCCGTACGCGCCGGACCTGGTGGTGCGCAGGCTGGACGAGCAGCGGCTGCGGCTGGTCGTCCCGGAGGGCCACCGGCTGGCCGGACGCCGACGGGTGCGGGTCGCGGAGGCGAGGGGGGAGTGGTTCGTGACCCTGGAGGCGGGCTACGGGCTGCGGCGCATCACCGACGCGCTGTGCGAGGAGGCGGGCTTCACCCCGAAGGTCGCCTTCGAGGGCGAGGAGGCGGAGACGCTGCGCGGCCTGGTCGCGGCGGGCCTGGGTGTCGCCCTGCTCCCGCCGCCCGCGGTCCCGCGCCCCGGCGTCGTCGAACTCGCGGTCACCGCCCCGAAGGCGGTCCGGGAGATCGGCGTGGCCTGGCTGGACGGCCACCCCGACACCCCACCGGTGGCAGCCTTCAAGCGCTTCCTCCTCGCCAGACGGGGGCGCCTGCTGCCGCGCTAGACATCACGGCTGGGTCGTGGGGCGGAACGACCGGTCGGCTCAGCCGTACCAGACCACGCGGACGACGAAGACCCGCTCCAACCGCTCGATCACCAAGAAGGTCAGGAAGCCCCGGCCACCGAAGAGGTCCAGGGTCCGCAAACCACCGCCTTCGAGTCGGCCGCGGCCCGCGTCCAGCGCGTCCCGCCCGAGGATGGCGAGCTGGCCGGCGAGCCGCTCCACCTCGATGACCGCTTCGCCGGGCAGGCCTGCGACGACGTGCCGCTCGTCCGGGTCGTACTCCCAGGACCAGCCGTCGGTCACGCGTGCACCTCGCGCTGCGCCTGAGCCATGATCTCGCGGACACCGGCCAGCGCGGCGCGGGCGGCGGCCGGGTCCGTGGCGTTCTGCGCGGTGTTCTCCAGCTCGCGCAGCCGCGCCGCCCGCGCCGGGTGGCGCTGGACGGCGACGAACTCACCCCAGTAACGGAGGAAGGAGCGCAGCGGCGCCGTCGAGCTGGAGGAGGCCGCCTGCTCCGCCGCCTCCTCCAAGTGGTCCCGGAAGGCCGCCAGCTGGGCGGGGGCGATCTGCGCCACCGCGCGTCGAAGAGCGGTGGGCGTCAGGGGCGGCATCGGGACGAGCGGGCCGTCCCCCGTGGTCTGCTCCGCGCCCATGTCTCCTCCTGCGCCGGTCGGTCCTCACACCGTAACCCGCGACGTCGGCTCCGTGTCGCCGTCCGCCCCCGCTCACCGCCCCCGTCCGAACCCCGAAGCCAGTGGCATGCGCAGGCCCAGGGGCGGGGGGGCGGCCAGGGCGTCGACGACTGGGCGGGAGAGCGGGTGGCCGCACAGGGTGCCGAGGGTGAAGTCCTGGGCCAGGGCGAGGACTTCGGGGCGGTGGTGGTGCAGGGCGTGGCCGTCGGAGTGGACCTCGAAGCGGCAGACGTCGGGGTTGATCTTCTTCGCGCGGGCCGCGTAGCGGTACGACAACTCCGGGTCGCAGACCGAGTCGTCCGTGCCGTGGGCGATCAGCACGTGGCGGCCGGCGAGCTGTTTCACCGGATCGGGTTCGGGGCCGGACGGCAGCCAGGGGGCGAGGGCGACCACCGCGTGGACGGCCGGGTGGCCCGCCGCGTGCAGGGCGGCTCGCGCGCCCATGTCGAAGCCGACCAGGCACACCGGCACGTCCCCGTACCGCCGCACGACCTCGTCGGCCGCCCAGGCCGCGTCCCGCGCCGGATGCGCGTGGCCGCCGTTCCAGCCGCGGAAGCGGTACCGCACGACGTGCGCGACCAGCCCCTCCTGCGCCCCGGCGCGGGCCAGCCGCCGCACGATCGGGCGGACCGCCGCGGTCGACAGCGGCGAGCCGTGCCGGGTGCTCGTCGGCAGCGCCGCGGGCAGCACGATCACCGCCGCGCGCACGCCGCGGACCGCGTCGGCGCCCACCGCGCGCCCCAGCCGGGCACCACGTACAGGCAGAGCTTGCGAAGCCATGGCAAAACCTTGGCAGAAGGATCGGTGGTCACCACCTGGCCAGTAGGTCAATCTTCGGTATCAGAACGCCCCCAGAGCCTTCTTCGGCCACTGTCTACGCGCGTAGGGGCTAACATCGGCCAATGCAGAGCGAGAACAGTCACGCCGGCGAGACCGGCACGCCGCACACCGCGGCCGAGACCGCCCCGCGCGCCGGCGCCGGGGCCGCCGTACCAGCCGCCGCCGGTGCCTCCCGCGCCGGCCGGGCGGTCGTCACCCCCGCCACCGCCACCGCGGAGCGCATCGTGCGCGCTCCCAAGGTGCTGCTCCACGACCACCTCGACGGCGGCCTGCGCCCCTCGACGGTGATCGAACTCGCCGACGCGGTCGGCTACCGCGACCTGCCGGAGACCGAACCGGGCAAGCTCGCCGAGTGGTTCCGCGATGCCGCGGACTCCCCGGGCAAGGCGCAAGGCGACGACGGCGGCAAGGGCCTGGAACGCTACCTGGAGACCTTCGCCCACACCTGCGCCGTGATGCAGACCCGCGACGCGCTCTTCCGGGTCGCCGCCGAGTGCGCCGAGGACCTGGCGGCCGACGGCGTGGTCTACGCCGAGATCCGCTACGCCCCCGAGCAGCACCTGGAGGCGGGCCTGTCCCTCGAAGAGGTCGTCGAGACCGTCAACGAGGGTTTCAGGGAAGGCGAGCGCCGCGCGCTGGCGGCCGGCCACCGCATCCGGGTCGGCGCGCTGCTGACCGCGATGCGGCACGCGGCCCGTTCGCTGGAGATCGCCGAACTCGCCAACCGCTACCGCGACCTGGGCGTCGTCGGCTTCGACATCGCGGGCGCGGAGGCCGGCTTCCCTCCGACCCGCCACCTCGACGCCTTCGAGTACCTCAAGCGGGAGAACAACCACTTCACCATCCACGCCGGCGAGGCGTTCGGCCTGCCGTCGATCTGGCAGGCGCTCCAGTGGTGCGGCGCGGACCGGCTCGGCCACGGCGTGCGGCTGATCGACGACATCCACGTCGCCGAGGACGGCACGGTCAAGCTGGGCCGGCTCGCCTCCTACGTGCGAGACAAGCGCATCCCGCTGGAGCTGTGCCCGACCTCCAACCTCCAGACGGGCGCGGCCCCTTCGTACGACCGGCACCCGATCGGCCTGCTGCGCGCGCTGCACTTCCGGGTCACCGTCAACACCGACAACCGGCTGATGAGCGCGACCAGCATGAGCCGCGAGTTCGGCCATCTGGTGGACGCCTTCGGCTACACGCTGGACGACCTGGAATGGATCACCGTCAATTCCATGAAGTCCGCGTTCATTCCTTTTGACGAACGTCTGGCCATGATCAATGACGTGATCAAGCCGGGTTACGCCGAGTTGAAGGCCGAATGGCTGTTCCAGCCCGCGGCCGGATCATCCGGCGTGGCCAGCGGTTCCGCCACGCCCGGCGCGTAACGGGACGGCGGCGCGGAACCGCCCGAACGAGGCAGGCAGGCCGGGGTCACGCGCGAGGCGCGCGGCCCCGGCCCGTTGTTTGCGCGGCATGGCGCACCTGGCTAGCGTCTGACGAACGGTGATCACAGCTTCACCTGTCGTGATCACCACTTTCCGCGGTAACGGTAGCGGTCCGCACGCCATCGCGGGCCGGCGCACGCCATCGCCGACACAAGCCATCGTTCGAGGATGTAATTCGATGAAGACCGGAACCATGAAGACCCTCGGTGCCGCCGCTCTCGGCGTGGCCTTCGCCGCCGCGGCCGCCGGCACGGCCAGCGCGGCCCCGGCGCTCCCCTCGGTGCCCGCCGCGGACCCGGCCTCCGCTCTCGACGCGCTCACCACGCAGCTGCCGGTCGACCAGGTCTCCAACCTGGTCCCGGGTGCCGCCCAGGCCACCGACGCGGTCAAGGGCGTCGTGCACAACGCCCCGTCGACCCTCGCCGCCGCCAACGGCGGCGGCCTGCTGGGCGGTCTGCCGGTCGGCAACCTGAGCGGTTCGCTCCCGCTGGGCGGCTGACGCCCGCACGCCAACGGCACCGACGCGCCGCCGACCGCGTGCGTCGCATGTCCGCAAACGGGCCGTGCTCCTTCACCGGGCGCGGCCCGTTGGCGTACCCGGGGCCACCGCGCCGCGGGACCCGCGGCTTACGGCACCAGCCGCACCGACGGCAGCGCGGCGCCGGAACCGGCCCCCGCGCCCGCCGCTCCCGAAGCCACCGCGCCCCCTCCCGCCGTCCCCACGGCCGAGTCGGCCGTCCGCGGCTCGGCGGGCCGTCCGTAGCCGCGCCGCCGCAGCGCCGCGCGGGCCGCCGGGACCACGGCGAGGTGCGCCAGCACCACCCCGAGCGTGTTGAGCAGCACCACGTCCACGTCGAAGACCGAACCGGCGACCCCGGTCCGTACGACCTCCGCGCCGAACGCCAGCATCAGCCCGCCGAACGCCGTGCGCGCGAAGGAGGCCGGCGCCGAGGTGGTCACCCGGCCGCCGGCCAGCGGCAGCAGTACGCCCAGCGGCGCCAGCAGCAACAGCCCGGCGGCCAGGTGGTGCACGGCGGCGGCCGGGCCGAGTTCCAGGTACTGCCGGATGGTGTGCAGCGGCACCACGCTCCCGGCCGGGATCCAGGTGCCCGACGTCGGGCGCAGCGCCAGCAGGTAGACGCCGACGAGGTGGAGTGCGACGAGAGCGGCGCCCACCGGACGCGCCCACATCGGGGATGGCTGTCGCCGCCCGCCGCCGCGCGTGGTCCGCTCCTCGACGGGAAGCACTTCTCGCTGCACGTCAAGTAGGGACGCCGCCGGCCAGGCGCCGGTTCCGTGCCCACCGGTGCGACCCGGGTCACGTCCGACGCGCCGCCGGTCGTCCTACGACACCGGCTTGCCCGCCGTCGTGCCCGCGTCCGGCACCGTGCGCATCGTCTCGTCGCAGGTGTAGCGGCGCGGCGGCACGTGCGGGTCGGGCCCGCCCAGCACGACCGTGCGGCCCGAGTCGCCCGCCGGGGTGCCCGCGAAGGTGCACACCAGCTGGCCCATCGCGTACGAGGGCAGGTCGTCGGGGTCCTGGTCGAGGCGGAGCGTCGCGGCCGGGTCGCCCTGCGCGGGCCCGGAGACCTGGAGGCCGCCGGGCACCTCGGTGGCGAAGCCGCCCTTCTCCTCGGCCTGGTCCGGCTTGCGTTCCAGCTCGGCCAGCAGCAGCCGCGCCGCGTTCAGGCGACCCGACTGGTTCAACGCCTTCGCCGGGACGGCGCGTTGCACCGGTGAGACCCGCTGGCTGCACACCAGGTAGACCTCGGCGGAGGTCAGGCCCGCCGCGTCGTCGGACGCACTCGCCCGCGGCAGCGCGCAGGAGACCCGGGTCGGCGCGGGCCCGGCGTCCACCGGCACGGCCGTCGCCCTGATCCCGCAGCCCGCCGCGGCGCCGCCCAGCACCGCGAGACCCAGCGTCAGCCGCAGCGCCCGCGTGACGGCCCGGGACGCCGCCCTGCCCGCAGTCGTGCCGTTCCCGGGGCGGGTCGTCGCACGTCTCACCGCCGCCCCCCGTCCGCGTGGCCGCCCTGGCCGTCGTGCGCCGCGGGGTCGTGGTCCGCCCCGTCACCGTGGCCGCCGTCGCCGTCGCCGTCGCGCTCCTCGCCTTCCGGCGGGGGCATCGGCAGGCGCAGGGTGAACACCGCGCCGCCCTCGGGGCGGTTGGCGGCGGTGATGTCGCCGCCGTGGATGTGCGCGTTCTCCATGGCGATGGACAGGCCCAGGCCGCTGCCCTCACTGCGGGCACGGGAGGCGTCCGCCTTGTAGAAGCGGTCGAAGACGTGCGGCAGCACGTCCTCGGGGATGCCGGGTCCGTTGTCCGCGACCCGTACCACCAGTTCGGCCCCTCTCCCGCCACCACCCTCGGCAAAGGCGTTTCGCGCCCCGCCCTCGTCGGGCCCCTCCGTGCGCACCGTGACGCGGACCGGGGAGCCGCCGTGCTTGAGGGCGTTGCCGATCAGGTTGGCCAGGACGACGTCCAGGCGGCGCGGGTCGAGGCGGACCAAAATGCCGCGCGGCGCGTCGAGTTCGACCGCGTCCAGCCAGGCGCGGGCGTCGATGCAGGCGGTCACCAGGTCGGCGACGTCGACCTCGTCGACGCGCAGCTTGGCGGTGCCGGCGTCGAAGCGGGTGACCTCCATCAGGTTCTCCACCAGGTCGCCGAGGCGGCGGGTCTCGGTGACCACCAGCCGCACCGCGGGGGCGATCATCGGGTCGAGGGAGTCCGCCTCGTCCTCCAGCACCTCGGTGACGGCGGTGATGGCGGTCAGCGGGGTGCGCAGCTCGTGCGACATGTCGGCGACGAACCGCCGGGAGGCCGCCTCGCGGTTGCTCAGCTCCTCGACCTGGCGCTGCAACGCCTCCGCCGCGTTGTTGAACGTCCGTGACAGCTCGGCCAGTTCGTCCGTCCCCGACACCCGCAACCTGGTGTCGAGCCTGCCCTCGCCCAGCCTGCGCGCGGCCACACTCAGCCGCTGCACCGGCCGCAGCACGGTGGAGGCGGCGGCCTGCGCCAGCAGCGCGGCGCCGATCAGCGCCAGCGCCGTGGCGATGCCCAGCGACCAGGCGAGCGAGTTGAGGTCGCTGCGCTCGGCGGCCAGCGACTTGTACATGTAGCCGGTCGGCCCGTCGCCGATCATCCGCGCGCCGCCCACCAGGTACGGGTGTCCGCCGACCGTCGTGCGCTGCCAGTACAGGTGGTACGCGTCGTGGTTGCCGTCGGTCAGCGGCCGGGCCTTGTCGACGGCCGTCCGCAGCGACGCGGGCACCTGGGAGAGCGTGAAGGCGGCCCGGTCCGAACTGGCCGCGCACCGCGTGCCGTTGACGTCCGTGCCGAGCAGCAGGACCTGGTAGCTCTGGGTGTTGCTCGCCATCCGGTCGGCGGCTTCCTGCAACTCGTCGCAGGGCGCGTTCACCGGGAGCGAGCCCACGTTGCGGGTCATCGAGGCGCGGAAGTCGTCGAGCGCCGCGTTCTGGGCGCGAGTGAGCACCGCGTCGCGGTTGAGCCAGTACGCGATCCCCGACGCGGACACCGCCGCGGTCAGCGCGACCGCGGCGAACACCGCGAGCAGCCGCAGCCGCAGACTGCCGAACCGCACCCGGGTCACCCAGGACAGCACGCGGCGCACCGCGGAGGGCGTGGTCACTGCGGCGGATCCAGCCGGTAGCCGACGCCCCGCACGGTGCGGATCAGCCGGGGCGAGGAGGGCACGTCCTCGACCTTGGCCCGCAGCCGCTGCACGCACGCGTCCACCAGCCGGGAGTCGCCGAGGTAGTCGTGCTCCCACACCAGGCGCAGCAACTGCTGACGGGACAGCGCCTGTCCGGGCCTGCGGCTCAGCTCCAGCAGCAACCGCAGCTCGGTGGGCGTCAGTTGGAGGTCCTCGCCGTCCTTGGTGACGGTCATGGCGGAGCGGTCGATGACGATCGAGCCGAACGCGGCGGCGTCGGTGCTGTCGCGCTCGCCCCGGCGCAGCACGGCGCGGATGCGGGCGTCCAGCACCCTCGGCTGGATCGGCTTGACCACGTAGTCGTCGGCGCCGGACTCCAGGCCGACGACCACGTCGATGTCGTCGCTGCGCGCGGTCAGCAGGATGATCGGCAACTGGTCGGTACGCCGGATGCGGCGGCACACCTCGAACCCGTCGATGCCCGGCAGCATCACGTCCAGCACGACCAGGTCGGGACGCTGCTCGCGCAGCCGTTCCAGACCCTCCTCGCCGGTCGCGGCGGCCACCACACGGTGACCCTGTCGGGTCAGGGCGAGTTCGAGGCCGGTACGAATCGCGTCGTCGTCCTCGATAAGCAACAGGTAGGGCACGCAGGCCATTGTGTCGCACGCCTCCGGCGGCCCACGACCGCCGTCGTCCCGCCATTCCCCTCACACCACGCGGGCGTTCACCCTGCGTCACGTGCGATCGCCCGCGCGTCGATGACGAACGGGTCCGCCGCCCGTCGCGTCACGTCCGTCCGGCGTAGCGGGCCGCGCTGTGACGGTGCTGTGACATTCGACGGACAGCCCCATGAAACTGATCCGACAGTCTTTTCTCCACGGCGGCCGACCACCGCCGAATCCGTCAGAAGCTGGTTCCACTCCACGGGGGTCCCGAGATGAGCGCCATGCACACCACCACCTCCGCCGCGATCGTGCGGCAGCGCCCGCACTCCGCCGAGTGGAACGACAATCTGTCCGGTGCCGAGGGACACCTCCTGCCGCAGAGCAGGGGCGGGCGGGGGTGCGCGCCGCGCCTGCGGCCTGAGGTCTCCCGAGGCACCGGACGCCAGCCGGTCGGGTCGGGTTCCGCGCGCCACCGCGCGCCGTTCATGACCGCGATCGAGGGCGGGGCCGCGGGGGTCGCCGCCACCGCGTACGGGGAGGCCACGGGGGAGCGGAAGAGCCGTTCGAGCGAGGCGGACTTCACCGCCTACGTCGCCGAACGCCGCGCCTCCCTGTACGCGACCGCCTACCACCTCACCGGTGACCGCCACGAGGCGGAGGACCTGCTGCAGAGCGCGCTGTTCTCCACCTACCGCGCCTGGGACCGGATCACCGACAAGGCCGCGGTGGGCGGCTACCTGCGCCGCACCATGACCAACCTGCACATCTCCGCCTGGCGCCGCCGCAAGCTCAACGAGTACCCGACCGAGGAACTGCCCGAGACGGTCGGCGACAGCGACGAGATGCACGGCACCGAGCTGCGCGCCGTCCTGTGGCAGGCGCTGGCCAAGCTGCCCGAGGCGCAGCGCACGATGCTGGTGCTGCGCTACTACGAGGGCCGCACCGACCCGGAGATCGCCGAGATCCTGGGCATCAGCGTCGGCACCGTCAAGAGCAGCATCTGGCGCTCGCTGCGCCGCCTGCGCGACGACCAGGCGCTCGCCCAGGGCCGCGACGAGACCGAGGCGTTCGGCGAGCTGGTGGCCTGAGAAGACCGGGGGAACCGAGGGGGAGCGGGGCAGGGCCCCGCGCCGAGGGGAAACAGGCGGTCGCGCGCGCCTGCCGGGGAAATGGGACCCCGCAGGCGCCCGCGACCGCCTTCGGCGTGGCGTGACCACGGGCCGCTCCGCCGGGGCCCGAGCCGCACGCTCCTCCCGGTGATCCCTCGTTCCCGGGCGCTCCGTAGGATGCGCGCACGCTCGTGGCGAACACGGCGCGATCAGGAGGGGAAGCATGAAGATCTCAAGGCGCGTGACCGCGGTGGCGGTCGTGGGGGCGAGCGCGCTGGCGCTGCTGCCGGGAGTGGCCCAGGCGGCGCCCGCGGCACCGGCCTCGGTGCCGTCGGGTACCTGCGTCTACGGGGCGGTCACGGGTTCGGGGAACCTCGGTGACGAGCCGATCTCGACCAAACCGGGCCAGAACCTCGTCACCTACACCACGGTCCGCGACGCCAAGCCGACCGCGTTGTCGGGGGTGTTCATCGACTACGAGATGACGTCCCCGTCCACCCACAAGGGCCCTGCGCCCACCGTGTGGTGGAAGTTCAACGGCGGCTCCTGGCACCACATGCCGATGAGCTGGAACCCGGCTGTCAACGGCGCGTCCGCGGTCTGGATCGGCGGTGACGGCACGCTCGGCAACATCCCCGGGCATTCCACCCGCACACTGGAGATGACCGTGGACTATCCCAAGGGCGCGGCGCGCGGCATCTACAGCGGAAACGTCTGGGTCGGTGCGAAGACCTGCGGAACGCAGCTGCTCGGCGGCCTCCTGGTCACCACTGCCTACGAACCGAAGTAAGGCCCGTCGACGGGCGGGACGGGCAGGGTGCGCCACGCCCCGCCCGTCCCAACCGCCCGCGCCGGCTACCGGATCGCGTACGCCCGCGGTTGGCACCGGGCGGGCGTCGACGCCGTGCGGGTGATCAGGGTGAGGGCCGCTCCGCCGTCGCACGCCTTCGCGCCCAGGGCGGTCTGGTGGGCCACGATGCCGCGCTCCGCACGCATCAGGCGCCAGCCGCGCCGCAGCAGGTACGGCACCGACTTGCGCCCCTCGCGCAGGTCGCGGCGCAGCCGCCGCCACGCCGTCACCACCGGCCGCCCGCGCAGGCACACCGCCGCGCCCAGCAGCCCGGCCGCCTCGCACCGCGCGACCAGCTCGGCGGCGAAGATCCCCTCCGCCACGAACAGGCCGGCCCCGCCGAGTCCGACGACCGCGTCGCCCGTGATCGAGCTGGACGCGATGTCGTACACCGGCACCCGCGCGGTTCCCGTCCGCGCCAGCGTCTCCAGCGCGGCCATCGCCGCGTCCGCGTCCCACGACAGCGGCGAGTCCCAGTCGGGGCCCGCGCCGTGCGGCAGTTGGGGCAGCGTGGGGTCGCCGGCGGCCTTGTAGAAGTCGTCGAGGTTGAGCACCGGCAGCCCGGTGCGCTCGGCCAGCGTGGACTTCCCCGACCCGGAGGGCCCGGTCAGCAGGACGACGCGGGCGGTGGGCACGGCGGCGGGGGCGGCGGGATCAGCGGTGGTCACGGAAGACCAGTGTGACGCATCCGCCGCGCACGAGCGCTGGTGGACCGTACGCGCCGGATCAACTACGCTGTGCGGTCAGCGCGTTGTGTCCGTAATGCCCGTTAATCGTACGGTTCGATGAGCGGACTTACGGCCCTGGCCCGCACCAGAAGACCGCACAGGCAGAAGCAACAGACCACCGCACCGTCCGGCAGGCAGGTACCCCATGTCGTTCCGCACCACCTCCGCCTCCCGCGCCCTGCTGCGTACCGCACTCGCCCTGTCGGCCGCCGGGGCCGCCCTGGCCGCGGGCGCGGGCGCCGCCCAGGCGAGCCAACTGCCCGGCGCCGACGACGTGGTGGGCGGTACGGTCCAGGGACTGGAGAGCGGCGTCTCCCCCGTCAAGCACCTCCAGCTCGACCCGCTGGCCCGCACCACCGTCGACCCGCTGACCAACGGCGTCGGCACCCAGATCGCCGACTTCAAGCCGGTCGGCACCCAGACGGTCACCGGGCCGCTGACCGACGGCGACTCGCTGTCCCAGTTGCCGCTCGTCGGCGAGGTCACCAACCTGCTGCCCGGCTGAGCGGACCGCTCCGGCGATCGCGCCGACTCCCGCCGTGAGCGCGCCGCGGCCCCCGGACACGCCGAAGGCGGCGGCCCGTCACGCACACGGACCGCCGCCTTCGTTCGCCGCCGGAAGGGCCGCGTTCACACCCCGATCGGGTGCCAGACCGTCTTGGTCTCCAGGAACGCCAGCAGCCGCTCGGTGCCCGGCTCCGCCGTCCAGTCCTCGGCCGCCCCCGCCGGACGCAGCACCCGCTTGAGGTTCTCCGCCGCCGCGACCTCCAGCTCGCGCGCCAGGTCGGCGTCCGCGCCGGTCAGGTCGATCGCGTTGACGTCGGCGTGCGCGGCCAGGTGCGGGGCGATCTCGGAGGCCTTGCCGGACAGCACGTTCACCACGCCACCGGGCACGTCCGAGGTGGCCAGCACCTCCGCCAGCGACAGCGCGGGCAGCGGCGCGTCATGCGACGTCACCACGACCGCGGTGTTGCCGGTCGCGATCACCGGCGCCAGCACCGAGATCAGGCCGAGGAACGACGACTCGCGCGGCGCCAGCACCGCGACCACGCCGGTCGGCTCGGTGGTCGAGAGGTTGAAGTACGGCCCGGCCACCGGGTTCGCGGCCCCCGCGATCTGCCCGATCTTGTCCGTCCAGCCCGCGTACCAGACCCAGCGGTCGATCCCTGAGTCCACGACCGCCGCCGCCCTGGACTTCGACAGCCCCTCGGCGTCGGCCACCTCGCGGACGAACTGCTCGCGGCGCCCCTCCAGCATCTCCGCGACGCGGTAGAGGACCTGGCCGCGGTTGTACGCGGTCGCCCCCGACCAGCCGCCGAACGCCTTGCGCGCGGCCACGACCGCGTCCCGGGCGTCCTTGCGCGAGGCCAGCGGGGCGTTCGCGAGCCAGTTGCCCTTCGCGTCCTGCACCTCGTACACCCGCCCGCTCTCGGACCGGGGGAACCTGCCCCCGACGAACAACTTGTAGGTCTTGAGGACGTTCAAGCGCGAGTCAGACATTGAGGTACGCCTCCAGACCGTGCCGGCCGCCCTCGCGACCGAAGCCCGACTCCTTGTAGCCGCCGAACGGCGAGGTCGGGTCGAACTTGTTGAACGTGTTGGCCCACACCACGCCCGCGCGCAGCTTGTCGGCCATCCACAGGATCCGCGAGCCCTTCTCGGTCCAGATGCCCGCCGACAGCCCGTACGGCGTGTTGTTCGCCTTCTCCACGGCCTCCGCGGGCGTGCGGAAGGTCAGCACCGACAGCACCGGGCCGAAGATCTCCTCGCGGGCGATCCGGTGCGCCTGGGTGACGCCGGTGAACAGCGTCGGCGCGAACCAGTAGCCGGAGGAGGGCAGTTCGCATGCCGGGGCCCAGCGCTCGGCGCCCTCCGCCTCCCCGGCCTCGGCCAGCGCGGTGATCCGGGCCAGCTGCTCGGCGGAGTTGATGGCGCCGACGTCGGTGTTCTTGTCCAGCGGATCGCCGACCCGCAGGGTCGCCATACGCCGCTTGAGCGCGTCCAGCACCTCGTCGGCGACCGACTCCTGCACCAGCAGGCGGGAGCCCGCGCAGCACACGTGGCCCTGGTTGAAGAAGATGCCGTTGACGATGCCCTCGACGGCCTGGTCGACCGGCGCGTCGTCGAAGACGATGTTGGCCGCCTTGCCGCCCAGCTCCAGGGTGAGCTTCTTGCGGGTGCCCGCGACGGTGCGGGCGATCGCCTTGCCGACCTCTGTCGAGCCGGTGAACGCCACCTTGTCGACGCCCTCGTGCGCGACCAGCTCGGCGCCGGTCGAACCGTCACCGGTGAGGATGTTGACGACACCCTTGGGCAGGCCCGCCTGGCGGCAGATGTCGGCGAAGAACAGCGCGGACAGCGGCGTGGTCTCGGCCGGCTTGAGCACGACCGTGTTGCCGCAGGCCAGGGCCGGTGCGACCTTCCACGCCAGCATCAGCAGGGGGAAGTTCCACGGGATGACCTGGGCCGCGACGCCCAGCGGCTTCGGGTCGCTCCCGTAGCCGGCGTGACCCAGCTTGTCGGCCCAGCCCGCGTAGTAGAAGAAGTGCGCGGCGACCAGCGGCAGGTCGGCGTCGCGCGACTCGCGGATCGGCTTGCCGTTGTCCAGCGACTCCAGCACGGCCAGTTCGCGCGAGCGCTCCTGGACGATCCGGGCGATGCGGAACAGGTACTTGGCGCGCTCGGCGCCCGGCAGCGCGGACCACTTCTCGAACGCCTTGCGGGCGGCGCCCACGGCGGCGTCCACGTCGGCGGCGCCGGCCTGCGCGACCTCGGAGAGCACCTCCTCGGAGGAGGGGCTGACGGTCTTGAAGACCTTGCCGTCCGCCGCCTCGCGGAACTCGCCGTCGACGAACAGCCCGTAGGACGGGGCGATCTCGACGACCGACCGCGACTCGGGGGCGGGCGCGTAGCTGAAGGGGGAGGTCATCGTGATCAGTCCACCGTCACGTAGTCGGGACCGGAGTACCGGCCGGTGCTCAGCTTCTGACGCTGCATCAGCAGGTCGTTCAGCAGGCTGGAGGCGCCGAAGCGGAACCACTCCGGGGTCAGCCACTCCTCGCCGAGCGTCTCGTTCACCATCACCAGGTACTTGATCGCGTCCTTGGAGGTGCGGATGCCGCCGGCGGGCTTGACGCCCACCTGCACGCCGGTCGCGGCGCGGAAGTCGCGGACCGCCTCCAGCATCAGCAGGGTGCCCGGCGGGGTCGCGTTGACGGCGACCTTGCCGGTCGAGGTCTTGATGAAGTCGGCGCCCGCGAGCATCGCGAGCCAGGAGGCGCGGCGGATGTTGTCGTACGTGGACAACTCGCCGTTCTCGAAGATCACCTTGAGGTGGGCGGCGGTGCCCTCGGGACGGGCGCAGGCCTGCTTGACCGCCTTGATCTCCTCGAAGACGGCCATGTAACGGCCGGCCAGGAAGGCGCCGCGGTCGATGACCATGTCGATCTCGTCCGCGCCCGCGGCGACCGCGTCCGCGGTGTCGGCCAGCTTGACGGGCAGCGCGGCCCGGCCGGCCGGGAAGGCGGTGGCGACCGAGGCGACGTGGACGCCGGAACCGGCGAGCGAGGCCTTGGCGGTCTCCACCATGTCGGGGTAGACGCAGATCGCGGCGACCCTCGGGGTCGTGCGGTCGGTCGGGTCGGGGTTGACGCCCTTGGCGCACAACGCCCGGACCTTGCCGGGGGTGTCGGCGCCTTCCAGGGTCGTCAGGTCGATCATCGAGATCGCCAGATCGATGGCGTAGGCCTTGGCCGTCGTCTTGATGGAACGCGTACCGAGCATCGCGGCCCGGCCTTCGAGGCCGACCGCGTCGACACCGGGAAGCCCGTGCAGGAACCGGCGCAGCGCGGCATCGGAGGCGGTCACGTCCGCCATGGACGCCAGCCGCGCGGCGGCGTCGGGGCCGTGAGCGGGGACCGTCTGGGGGATGGACTGGGGCATGGTCACCACCCGAGCATATCTACGCGCGTAGCGGATGTCACCCCCCGGGGTTCCGGGCGGCTCCGGGCGGCCCTGCTCGGGCCGCCCGGAGCGGACGGGATCGGGCCGCGCGGCCGGAGGCGGGCATGTACCGGCCGTCGGCCGTGGGGGCCCGCCTACGGCGGCTAGACCGACGGCCTGCGGCCGACGGGTCGCTTTCGGTAGTGGTCCGGCGCGGGTGCGTTGTGGCTGGTCGCGCAGTTCCTTGCGCCCCTGTGGGGCCTGCGGCCCCCTCTGGGTTGCGGCGGACTAGGGCGTCGGCGTGCGGTCGAGGGGTCGTTCTGGGTGTGGTCCGGCGCGGGTGCGTTGTGGCTGGTCGCGCAGTTCCCCGCGCCCCTATGGGGCTGCGGCCGCCCTCTGGGCTGCGGTCTGCGGTCGAGGGGTCGTTCTGGGTAGTGGTCGGGCGGGGGTGCGTTGTGGCTGGTCGCGCCGTTCCCCGCGCCCCTGTGGGGCGTCGGCCCTCGTGGGCGTTGGCGAACGGGGTGAGGGAGAGGCGTGCGCTCAGCTGATTATCGGGCTGCCACTGAAGAGGCCACTGGCCTGCGGTCGGTGACACCGCCTGCGGCTTCATTGGCCTCTGCCCTCGCGCAGTCCCCGGGGCACTGTGGGGCGACGGTCTCGGGGTGTGGGTCAGCGGAGTCGGGGGGGGGTGTGGAGGGTCGTCGCGGCTCGTTCGTCGTTGGTGCCCACGCCAGCGTCGGCGCCCGGATCTCGCGGAGCGCCTCGACCGGTGTCGCGCGATCGAGTCCAGACTGCGGCCCCAGCGCGACCGGGTCCACATCGGCCGCTCGGAGCCACTGTTCCGTGCGCGCCTCCGCCGAGTCCGGTGCGAAGCTCCCCCCATCCGTCGCGACCGCGAGTCTGCCCCTTCCGCCGCGCCGCGTTCGAGCATCCGCTCCGCGATCCGCCCGTCGTGCGAATAGCGCTCCAGGAGCGCTGGGCCGTCGTAGGTCAGGACCGCAGCGGGGTGGTGCGGCTTGGCGCTGCGGGTGTGGGCCAGCCACAGGCTGGCGTCGTCGGCCACCCTGTGCGGCAGGACCAGCGCGGCCTGTCATCGCCCACCTCCGGGTAGGCGAGCCGCGCGCCGTCACCGCTGGCACCGGTTTCGGCGTGTTGGCCGGGCGGCGACCAAGGTCCGCGGATTACTTGTCGCCCCGTTGTCTCCAGCAAGGAAATCGTCAACCTCGCTCCCCTCGCCCTCTACGAAAACCCTTGCCGGAGACAACGACCAGACAAGTAATCTCGCGACCCCCACCCCCACCCCGCCGGATCCACCTGCCCGCCATCGATGCCATACCGCAACCCGAGCCGCTCGCGGTTCACCCCGGCGTCTCGTGCAGAATCGATCGCATGACCAGCCAGTACCCGTCCCCCTCGCCGAACCGGCGCGCCGGCGCCGACGGCTCCCCGTACGCGGACCGCGCCTTCCGCTCGCCCATGGGCGTCGTCGGGGGCGTGCTGCTGCTCGCGCTGGGGCTGTGGCTGGTGATCGACGCCATGCTGCACGGGACCGGACGCACGCCCTGGCTGGCGCTGGCCGTCCTGGTGCTGGGCGCGCCGCTGGTCTACGCCTTCACGCTGCGTCCGGTGGTCTACGCGGGCGAGGCCCGGATGCTGGTGCGCAACCCGTTCAGGACCATCACGATCCCGTGGGCCGCCGTCGAGGCCGTGCGGTCCGGCTACACCAGTGAGGTGCTGGCCGGGGGCAGGACGTTCCAGCTGTGGTCGGTGCCGGTCTCGATGCGGGCCCGCAAGCGCGCCAGCCGGCAGGCCATGCGGGCGGCGGCGGGCGGCGACACCGCAGCCGCCCCCTCCCGCGGCCCGGTGTTCGGCCGCGGCGGCACCGCGGCCGCGGACGGCCCGCCCCGCGCGCAGTCCGACCAGGTCGTCGACCAGCTCAACGAACTCGCCGAGCGCAACGCGCCCAAGGAGGGCGCCAAGGGCGAGGTGGCGGTGCGCTGGGCCTACGAGGTCATCGCACCCGCCGTCGTCGGCGCGATCGCGACCGTCGTCCTGGCCGCGAGCTGACCCCGGCCCGCCCCCGCCTCCCTCGAAGGACCCCCGCGTGCTCCCTGGCGACCCGGCAGCGAACCCGTCCCCGTCCGAGCTTCCCGAGCTGAGGGCCGACTGCGCCCGCTGCTTCGGGCTGTGCTGCGTCGCGCTGCCGTTCTCGCGGTCGGCGGACTTCGCGCTCGACAAGCCCGCGGGAACGCCGTGCCCCAACCTGGCGGACGACTTCCGGTGCCGAACGCACGACACCCTGCGGCGCGACGGCTTCACCGGGTGCACCGTCTTCGACTGCTTCGGGGCCGGGCAGAAGGTCTCGCAGGTGACGTTCGAGGGGCGCGACTGGCGTGGGGACGCCGGGCGGGTCCGGCGGATGTCCGAGGTCTTCCCGGTGATGCGGCACCTGCACGAACTGCTGCGGTACCTGGCCGAAGCGCTGGCCCTGCCCGCCGCCGCGCCCGTCCACGGGGAACTGGCGCAAGCCCGCGAGCGCGTCGAGGCGCTGACCCGGGGCACCCCGGAAGAACTCGTCGCGCTGGACGTGGCCGCGTTGCGCGCCGAGGTCAACGCCTCCTTGCTGCGCGCGAGCGACCTGGCCCGCGCGGGCGTCCCGGGGCGGAAGAAGGACAGGAGGGGCGCCGACCTGTTCGCGGCCCGCCTGAAGGGCGCGTCGCTGCGCGGAGCGAGCCTGCGCGGCGCCTGTCTCGTCGCGGCCGACCTGCGCGGAGCGGACCTGCGCGAAGCCGACCTCACCGGCGCCGACCTGCGCGACGCGCGCCTGCACGGCGCCGACCTCACCGGCGCCCTGTTCCTCACCCAGCCCCAACTGGCCGCCGCCCAGGGCGACATGACGACGAGGCTGCCGGAAACGGTGAGCAGGCCCACCCACTGGTGAGCCTGCCCGTACCGCTGTCCGATCAGATCCCGGCCGCCGCCGCGAAGTCCTTCTTCAGGGCCTGAAGCGTCTCCCGGGCCGTGGCCCGCGCCGCGTCCAGCCGCTCCGCCCCGGCCACCGGGACGACGGTCTCCAGGTAGCACTTGAGCTTGGGCTCGGTGCCGCTGGGCCGGACGATGACCCGGGCCGAGGCCACCTCGCCGTCGCCGGAGAGGTGGTAGCGCAGACCGTCCGTCGGCGGCAGCCGGTCCGTGCCCTGAGCGAGGTCCTCCGCCGAGGCGACGTCGAGACCCGCCAGCCGGGACGGCGGCCGCTCACGCAGCCGCGCCATCGCGCCCGCGATCAGGCCGAGGTCGGCGACCCGCACGGACAGCTGGTCGGTGGCGTGCAGCCCGTGCTCCAGCGCGATCTCGTCCAGCAGGCAGGAGAGCGTGCGGCCCTCCGCCCTCAGGCCCGCCGCGAGTTCGGCCACGGCCAGCGCCGCCGTCACGCCGTCCTTGTCCCGTACGCCCTCGGGGTCGACGCAGTAGCCCAGCGCCTCCTCGTAGCCGTAGCGCAGCCCCGGCACCCGGGCGATCCACTTGAAACCGGTCAGCGTGTCCTCGTACGGCAGTCCGGCCGCCGCGGCGATCCGCGACAGCAGGGAGGACGAGACGATGGAGGCCGCAAGCGTGCCCTTCGCGCCGGAACGCACCAGGTGCGTCGCGAGCAGCGCGCCGACCTCGTCGCCGCGCAGCATCCGCCAGCCGCCCTCCGCCGAGGCGTCGGGCACGGCCACGGCGCAGCGGTCGGCGTCCGGGTCGTTGGCGATCACGATGTCCGGTGAGACGCGGCGGGCGTGCGCGAACGCGAGGTCCATCGCGCCCGGCTCCTCCGGGTTGGGGAACGCCACCGTCGGGAAGTCCGGGTCGGGATCGGCCTGCTCGGGCACGACCGAAGGGGTGCCGAAGCCCGCGCGTTCGAACGCGGCGACCAGCACGTCACGGCCGACCCCGTGCATCGGCGTGTAGACCACCGACACCTCGCGCGGTCCGTCCTCCGTCACCACGGACCCGGTACGCGCCAGGTAGGCGTCGGTGATCTCCTCGCCCAGCACCTGCCAGCCGCCGTCCGCCAGGGGCACGTCCGCGAGCGCCTCGACGGCGGCGATCTCGGCGGCGATCTGCCCGTCGGCGGGCGGCACGATCTGCGAGCCGTCACCCAGGTAGACCTTGTAGCCGTTGTCGCGCGGCGGGTTGTGGCTGGCGGTCACCATGACGCCCGCGACCGCTCCCAGGTGGCGGATGGCGAAGGCCAGCACCGGCGTGGGCAGCGGCGACGGCAGGACCGCGGCGCGCAGGTCCGCCCCTGTCATCACGGCCGCGGTGTCTCGGGCGAAGTCGTACGACTTGTGGCGCGCGTCGTAGCCGACGACGACCAGCCCGTCGCCCTGCCCGCGGCCCCTGAGGTACGCGGCGAGACCGGCCGCCGCGCGGATGACGACGGCGCGGTTCATCCGCATCGGGCCCGCGCCCAGCTCTCCGCGCAGACCGGCGGTGCCGAACTGCAGCGTCCCGGCGAAGCGGTCGGCCAGCTCGTCCGCGGCCGCCTCGGTGCCCGCCTCCAGCAGTTCGGCCAGCTCGGCCCGGGTCTGGGGGTCGGGGTCCTCGGCCAGCCAGGCGCGTGCCTGCGACAACGTGTCGTCGTTGACCATCTACGGCTCCTAGTCGCGTCGGTGCGAGTGCGTCACATACGGCCGAGGACCTGGGCCAGCAGGCTGCCCATCCGGGTCGCCGACTCGCGTCCGGCCTCCAGGACCTCTTCGTGGTTGAGCGGCTCGCCCGTCATGCCGGCGGCGAGGTTGGTCACCAGGGAGATACCCAGCACCTCGGCGCCCGCCTCACGCGCGGCGATCGCCTCCAGCGTGGTGGACATGCCGACCAGGTCACCGCCGATCGCGCGGACCATGCCGATCTCGGCCGGGGTCTCGTAGTGCGGGCCGGGCAGCTGGACGTAGACGCCCTCGGTCAGCGTCGGGTCGACCTCCTGGCACAGCGCGCGCAGCCGCGGCGAGTACAGGTCGGTCAGGTCGACGAAGTTGGCGCCCTGGATCGGCGAGGTCGCCGTCATGTTGATGTGGTCGCTGATCAGGACCGCCTCGCCGGGACGGAAGGTGGGACGCAGCCCGCCGCACCCGTTGGTCAGCACGATGGTCTTGCATCCGGCGGCGACGGCGGTACGGACACCGTGCACCACGGTGGCGACGCCCTTGCCCTCGTACAGGTGGTTGCGGCCCAGGAAGACCAGGGCGCGCTTCTCGCCGATCCGCACGGAGCGGATCTTGCCCGCGTGCCCCTCGACGGCGGGCGGCGGGAAGCCGGGCAGCTCGGTGACGGCGATCTCGTGCTCGGGCTCACCCAGCGCGTCGGCGGCCGGGACCCAGCCCGACCCCATGACCAGCGCGACGTCGTGGCTCTCCGCACCGGTCAGCTCGCGCAGGCGTGCGGCGGCGGTCTCGGCGGCGGCGTAGGGGCTCTCGGATGCGGATGCGGTTGCGTTCACGCGGATGAGGGTAACCGAGGTTTGCCTACGCGCGTAGACGTCTCCTGGACAGGAGCGCGAGAATTGTCCGATCGAACAGTTGACAGCGATCGTTATGCGCGGATCACACAGATTTGTGCCCACGTGCGTCGTCGGTCAGGAACAGTCGGCCGGTTTCCGGCGGAGTCCAAGGACGACCGGGATGGTGGAGGACGG
Organism: Streptomyces sp. ICBB 8177; assembly: GCF_003144095.1. Classification (GTDB taxonomy): domain Bacteria; phylum Actinomycetota; class Actinomycetes; order Streptomycetales; family Streptomycetaceae; genus Streptantibioticus_D. The sequence goes on from NZ_NSKH01000018.1 coordinate 1,958,280, forward strand.
CGTGAGGGGGCGGGGTGGGGCAGTTCCTCCGTGGACGCTGCCGCATATTCGTGAGTCCTCTGACGTCCCCGTGAAGCAGCGCCGTACGTCCAGGGCGGGGGCTCGTGAGCATGCGGTCCACGGAGGGACTGCCCCACCCCGCCCCCGACCCCCGCGCCACCCGCGGAGGAACGACGATCAGCAGGGCCGCTTCCGCAGCTCCATCACGTAGTCGTGCGGCGCCCCCGCCGACTCCGCCGCGTCCGCGATCTCCCCGAGATACCGCGCCGAAGGCAACCCGCCCTCGTAGTCGTTGAGCACGTAGACCCACGCCGTCAGATCCCCGTCCAGCGTGTGCACCCGCACCGTCGTGCGCCGGTAGATCCCCAGCGGCACGCCCTCCCACCGGTCCATCGACTCCTCGTCCACCGGCGCGATGTCGTACAGCCCCACGAACACCTGGTGCAGGGGATCCTCGACGAGCGTGGCGATCGCCCCCTCCCACCCCATCTGCTCGCCGCCGAACGTCAGCCGCCACCCGTTCAGCCAGCCCGTCCCGCGCAGCGGGGAGTGCGGTGCGCGGCGGGTCATCAGCCTGGCGTCGAGGTTGCCGGCGTAAGCGGCGTAGAGCGACATGAGCGACAGCGTACGGGAGCGGCCTGAACGCGGGCCGGGCCCGACGGAGTGGGCAGGGCGGGCCCCGCTGACCGAACGGCGCGGGCCGGCAGCACGGGGCGGCACCGGCGGCGCGGACCGAACGGCATGGGGCGGCATCGGCGGCGCGGACCGGACGGCACGGGCCGGCAGGCGGCGGCACGGGCTCGCGCCGGCGTAGCCGCCCCCACCGAGCCCCCGGTTAGACGCTCTCGTCGCGTGCGGGACAATGGAGGACGTGACTCGGATCGTGATCATCGGTGGCGGACCCGGCGGATACGAGGCGGCGCTGGTCGCCGCCCAGCTCGGCGCGGAGGTGACCGTCGTCGACTGCGACGGGCTCGGCGGCGCGTCGGTGCTGACCGACTGCGTGCCGTCGAAGACCCTGATCGCGACGGCCGAGGTCATGACGACCTTCGACTCCTCGTACGAGGAGCTCGGCATCGTCGTCGCCGACGACACCCCGCCCCGCGCGCAGTCCGCCCGGGTGCACGGCGTGGACCTGGGCAAGGTCAACCGCCGCGTCAAGCGCCTCGCGCTGGCCCAGTCGCACGACATCACCGCCTCCGTCACCCGCGCCGGCGGCCGGGTGATGCGCGGCCGGGGCCGCCTGGAGCCGACGCAGGAGCTGGACGGCACCCGCACCGTCACGGTGACCGCCGCGGACGGCACGGCCGAGACGCTCAGCGCCGACGCGGTCCTGATCGCCACCGGCGCCCACCCCCGGGAGATCCCGGACGCGCAGCCGGACGGCGAGCGCATTCTGAACTGGACGCAGGTCTACGACCTGGAGGAGCTGCCGGAAGAGCTGATCGTGGTCGGCTCCGGTGTGACCGGTGCCGAGTTCGCGGGCGCCTACCAGGCGCTGGGCAGCCGGGTCACCCTGGTCTCCTCCCGCGACCGGGTGCTGCCGGGCGAGGACCCGGACGCGGCCGCCGTGCTGGAGGACGTCTTCCGCCGCCGCGGCATGAACGTGATGGCCCGCTCCCGCGCGGCAGCCGCCAAGCGCGTGGGGGACCGGGTCGAGGTGACGCTCGCCGACGGCCGCGTGATCTCCGGGACGCACTGCCTGATGGCGGTCGGCTCGATCCCCAACACCGCCGGGATCGGCCTGGAGGAGGCGGGGGTGCGGCTGAAGGAGTCCGGTCACGTGTGGACCGACAAGGTCTCGCGCACGACCGCCCCCGGCGTCTACGCGGCGGGCGACTGCACCGGCGTGCTCGCGCTCGCGTCGGTGGCCGCGATGCAGGGCCGGATCGCGATGTACCACTTCCTGGGCGAGACGGTCGCGCCGCTGAACCTCAAGACGGTCTCCGCGAACGTCTTCACCGACCCGGAGATCGCCACCGTCGGCTACAGCCAGGCCGACGTGGACAACGGCGTGATCGACGCCCGGGTGATCAAGCTGCCGCTGCTGCGCAACCCGCGCGCCAAGATGCAGGGCATCAGGGACGGCTTCGTGAAGCTGATCTGCCGTCCCGGCACCGGGATCATCGTCGGTGGCGTGGTGGTCTCGCCGCGCGCCAGCGAACTGATCCACCCGATCTCGATCGCCGTCGACAACAACCTGACCGTCGAGCAGATCGCGAACACCTTCACCGTCTACCCGTCGCTTTCTGGTTCGGTCGCCGAGGTGGCGCGGCAGTTGCACAGCCGCAGGACCGCGCAGAACTGACGCCCCGCCACGGGGGCGCCGCCATGGGGGAACCGGCCGGAACGGCTGGTTCCCCACGCGCCTTATAGCACCGGCGCGGCCCGCGCGTGAACAACTTCTGTTAATTGGTGCAAACTACTGAAAGCAGACGCTCGTTGGCGTTACCGTCTGTTTTGTGTTCGCAGCAGAACGTCGTCAGTTGATCCTCGAAATGGTGCGGGCGAACGGAGCGGTGTCGCTCCGGGAGCTCGCCCGCGTCGTCCAGACCTCCGAAGTGACCGTACGGCGTGATGTGCGGGCTCTGGAGGCCGAAGGACTGCTCGACCGCCGGCACGGTGGCGCGGTGCTGCCGGGTGGTCTCACCCGGGAGTCCGGCTTCCCCCAGAAGTCCCACCTGGCCACCGCGGAGAAGACCGCGATCGCCGACCTCGCGGCCGGACTGGTCGAGGAGGGCGAGGCGATCGTGGTGGGCGCCGGGACCACCACCCAGGAACTGGCCCGCAGGCTCGCCCGCGTCCCCGGCCTGACCGTCGTCACCAACTCGCTGCTGGTCGCCCAGGCGCTCGCGCACGCCAACCGGGTCGAGGTGGTGATGACCGGCGGCACCCTGCGCGGCTCCAACTACGCGCTGGTCGGCAGCGGCGCCGAGCAGTCGTTGCAGGGGCTGCGGGTGTCGCGGGCGTTCCTGTCGGGCAGCGGGCTGACCGCCGAGCGGGGCCTGTCCACCTCCAACATGCTCTCCGCCAGCGTCGACCGCGCCCTGGTGCAGGCCGCGGCGGAGGTCGTGGTCCTCGCCGACCACGGGAAGCTGGGCACCGACACGATGTTCCAGACCGTGCCGTCCGACGTGATCACGCACCTGGTCACCGACGAGCCGCCCCCCGGCGAGGACCGGGCGGCGACGGAGATGCAGGCGCTCGCCGACTGCGGGGTGCGGATCACCGTCGCGCAGGTGTCGCCCTCGGACGGGGGCGAGAGCGCGTCAGGCGGCCGGCAGCCGCGCAGAGACGTTCCGGTACCGGGCCCGCGCCGCCACGCCCGCCCCGGCGGCGCGGCACCGTCCGGCGGCGGCCCGCTGCGCACGACCCCGTTGCCGCAGGACGGCCGAGTCGCCGACCTGGCCCCGCGCAGGCGTTAGCCGTACGGGCCACGTGCCGCGCACGCGAAGGGCCCCGGCCGCCTCACAGGCAGGCGGCCGGGGCCCTTCGCGTCACGTGCCGGACCAGGTCAGTCCTTGATCTCGCAGATCGCTGCGCCCGAGGAGACCGAGGAGCCGACCTCGGCCGCCAGGCCCTTGACGGTGCCCGCGCGGTGGGCGTTGATGGGCTGCTCCATCTTCATGGCCTCCAGGACCACGATGAGGTCGCCCTCGGCGACTTCCTGGCCCTCCTCGACCGCGACCTTGACGATCGTGCCCTGCATCGGGGAGGCGAGGGTGTCACCGGAGGCCGCGGCGCCCGTCTTCTTGGCGGTCTTGCGGCGGGTGGCCTTCTTCGCCCCGGCCGCCGGGGCCACCGCGAGGCCGCCGCCGAAGGACGCGGGCAGGGTGACCTCCAGGCGCTTGCCGCCCACCTCGACCACGACGGTCTCGCGGGCGCCCTCGCCCTCCTCGTCGTCCACCGCGCCACCGGCGAACGGCGGGATGGTGTTGTCGAACTCGGTCTCGATCCACCGGGTGTGGACGGTGAACGGCGCGTCGGAGCCGGTCAGTTCGGGGCCGAACGCCGGGTCGGTGACGACCGCGCGGTGGAACGGGATGGCGGTCGCCATGCCCTCCACCTGGAACTCGGCCAGCGCCCGGCTCGCCCGCTCCAGCGCCTGCTTGCGGGTGGCGCCGGTGACGATCAGCTTGGCCAGCAGCGAGTCCCACGCCGGGCCGATCACGGAACCGGCCTCCACGCCCGCGTCCAGCCGCACGCCGGGGCCGGAGGGCGCGTCGAAACGGGTCACGGTGCCGGGGGCGGGCAGGAAGCCCCGGCCCGGGTCCTCGCCGTTGATGCGGAACTCGAAGGAGTGGCCGCGCAACTTCGGGTCGTCGTAGCCGAGTTCCTCGCCGTCGGCGATGCGGAACATCTCGCGCACCAGGTCGATGCCGGCGACCTCCTCGGTCACCGGGTGCTCCACCTGGAGGCGGGTGTTGACCTCGAGGAAGGAGATCGTGCCGTCCTGGCCGACCAGGAACTCGCAGGTGCCGGCGCCCTCGTAGCCGGCCTCCTTCAGGATGGCCTTGGACGCGCGGTACAGCTCGGCGACCTGAGCCTCGGACAGGAACGGCGCCGGGGCCTCCTCGACCAGCTTCTGGTGGCGGCGTTGGAGCGAGCAGTCACGGGTGGAGACGACGACCACGTTGCCGTGCTTGTCGGCCAGGCACTGGGTCTCCACGTGCCGGGGGCGATCGAGGTAGCGCTCGACGAAGCACTCGCCGCGGCCGAAGGCGGCGACCGCCTCGCGTACCGCGGAGTCGTACAGCTCCGGGACCTCTTCGAGGGTGCGGGCGACCTTCAGGCCGCGGCCGCCGCCGCCGAACGCCGCCTTGATGGCGATGGGCAGGCCGTGCTCGCGGGCGAACTCCACGACCTCGTCGGCACCGGAGACCGGGTCCGGGGTGCCGGCGACCAGCGGTGCGCCCGCGCGCTGCGCGATGTGGCGGGCGGCCACCTTGTCGCCCAGGTCGCGGATGGCGTGCGGCGGCGGGCCGATCCAGACCAGCCCCGCGTCCAGCACCGCCTGCGCGAACTCGGCGTTCTCCGACAGGAAGCCGTAACCGGGGTGGATCGCGTCCGCCCCCGAATCCGCCGCCGCCTTCAGAACCTTGGCGATGTCCAGGTAGCTGGTGGCCGGGGTGTCGCCGCCCAGCGCGAACGCCTCGTCGGCCGCGCGGACGTGCAGAGCGTCCCGATCCGGATCGGCGTAGACGGCTACGCTGGCGATCCCGGCGTCCTGGCAAGCACGGGCGACGCGGACGGCGATTTCGCCGCGGTTGGCGATGAGCACCTTGCGCACGATGGCTCCCTCCTTGAAACAAGCCGAGTTTAGGGACTGCCGACACGTCATGCCGAGTCACCCCTATGGGTGAGCTTGCCCACACGCAGGGTGGTACCGATCTCTCGCGCGACGCTGGAGGCCTTGTCGGTCCACGGTACGCCGGGCGATCGCGTCGTCCTGCCCGATCTTGCCAGGGGCGCGCGGGTGGGGACGGTCGGCGGCGATTCTTTGTGGGGTTCCCACGAGTGAAGGCCGGAAAGTCTGACGTGTGCCGGTTGACGCACGGCGGATACCCGACAGATGCACGACGGAGACGCGACAGAGATCGTCCGGCGTCTTGTGGCGCGCATTACCCGTTAGTAGCGTCAATCCCGTCGGTACCGCCGGTAACGAGGGGGGCCCATGCGCAGACCGATAGCCGCCGTCACGGCGGTCGCACTGGTGGTGGACGCGTGCGCCGTGGCCTTCGTCAACGTGGTGCTGGGGCTCGCCGTCAAGCGGCAGAACATGTCGCTGGCCGGGCTGAAGCCGAAGGCCATGTCGTCCGGGGCGTTCGGGGCCGCGGTGCTCTTCGGGCTCTTCCTGCTGGTGTGCGCGGCCTTCGCGGCCCGCGCCGCGATCACCGACCGGGGCCCCGGCCGGGTGGGGCGGATCGTGCTCATCGTCTGCGCGGTGGTGCACGGGGTGCTCGGCGCGTTCCTGGTCGGGATGATGGGGTGGCTCGCGTTCGCGGCGATGATGGTGGTGCTGGCCCTCCTGGTGGCCACGCTGATGTCCTACGCGCCGCCGCGCCCGGTGCCGGCCGACGAGCCGCCGCCCAGCTCGCCCAGTCCCACCACCGGGTGAGACCCTGCTAGGCCCACAAGTCCGTGATGCGCACGCCGAGTTCGGCCAGCAGGCGGCGCAGCAGCGGCAGCGACAGGCCGATCACGTTGCCCGGGTCGCCGTCCACGCCCTCGATGAACGGCGCCGACCGGCCGTCGAGGGTGAACGCGCCCGCCACGTGCAGCGGTTCGCCACTGGCCACGTACGCCTCGATCTCCGCGTCGTCCGGCGTGCCGAACCGCACCGTGGTCGACGCCGTCTCGCCGACCCGCTTGCCGGTGGCCGTGTCGATCACGCAGTGCCCGGTGCGCAGCACGCCGGTGCGCCCGCGCATCGCCCGCCAGCGCTCGACGGCGTCGGCGGCGTCCTTCGGCTTGCCCAGCGCCCGCCCGTCCAGGTCCAGCACCGAGTCGCAGCCGACGACCAGCGCGTGATCCCCCGACCCGGCCGCCACCGCGGTCGCCTTGGCCTCGGCCAGCACCCGGGCCAGCTCGGCCGGGGTGGGCGCGCTGATCGCCTCCTCGTCCACCCCGCTGACCACCACCCGCGGATCGAGTCCCGCCTGCCGCAGCAGTCCGAGCCGGGCGGGGGAGGCGGAGGCGAGCACCAGGGTGCGGTCAGCGGTCATGCGGATCAGGGTAACGAGCGCGTGCGGCGGCCCGCCTCAGGGCCGCCAGGCGGCCAGCACCATCAGCGCCGGCAGCAGCACCGCCATCAGCAGCCCGGCCCGCCGCATCCTCGCCAGCGCCCGCCGCAACTGCGCGTCGGGTTCGTCGGGTTCGCCGGATCGGCGGTCGGACCACAGCATCCCCCGATCCTGCGCCGGGCCGGTGGACCTGCGCCTGAGTAGGAGTACTCAGAACGCGCAGGACGACCGGCCCCTCGTGCGAAGCCCTGGGTCAGCCCGGCCAGAACGCCGTGCGCCACACACCCGCGCCGGGCCTCGGCAGCGGGCGCAGCGCCGCCGAGCGCGCCGGGTCCGCCCACGCCCGCAGCGGCGCGCCGCCGGCTGCCGTGCCCTCGCCGGACGCCGTGCCGCGGGCCTGGACGACCGCCAGCGCGGCGGCCAGTTCCTCAGGGGTCGGGTTGCCCCGTACGACCTTGATCATCGCGGCCTCCTACAGCGGGATGTTGCCGTGCTTCTTCGGCGGCAGGCTCTCGCGCTTGTTGCGCAGCGTCCGCAGCGCCTTGACGATGTGCGAGCGCGTCAGCGACGGCTCGATCACCGCGTCGACGTAGCCGCGTTCGGCCGCGACGTACGGGTTGAGCAGGGTGTCCTCGTACTCCGTCATCAGCCGCGCCCGCAGCGCCTCGGGGTCCTCGGCCTCGGCGAGGGTGCGGCGGTGCAGGATGTTGACCGCGCCCTGCGCGCCCATCACCGCGATCTGCGCGGTCGGCCAGGCCAGGTTGAGGTCGGCGCCCAGGTGCTTGGAGCCCATGACGTCGTACGCGCCGCCGAACGCCTTGCGGGTGATGACGGTGATCAGCGGGACGGTGGCCTCGGCGTAGGCGTAGATCAGCTTGGCGCCGCGGCGGATGATGCCGTTCCACTCCTGGTCGGTGCCGGGCAGGAAGCCGGGCACGTCGACGAAGGTCAGCACGGGGATGTTGAAGCTGTCGCAGGTGCGCACGAAACGCGCCGCCTTCTCGGAGGCGTCGATGTCCAGGCACCCCGCGAACTGCATCGGCTGGTTGCCGACCACGCCCACCGGGCGGCCCTCGACACGGCCGAAGCCGGTGAGGATGTTCGGCGCGAACAGGCTCTGCGTCTCCAGGAACTCGCCGTCGTCCAGGACGTGTTCGAAGACGGTGTGCATGTCGTAGGGCTGGTTGGCGGAGTCCGGCACCAGGGTGTCCAGCTCCAGGTCCTCGGCGCTGACCGCGGTGTCCGCCTCCTCGGCGTACGCGGGCGGCTCGGAGAGGTTGTTGCTCGGCAGGTACGACAGCAGCGCCTTGACGTACTCGATGGCGTCCTTCTCGTCGCCCGCCATGTGGTGCGCGTTGCCGGACTTCGTGGAGTGGCTGCGGGCGCCGCCGAGTTCCTCGAAGCCGACGTCCTCGCCGGTGACCGTCTTGATGACGTCCGGACCGGTGATGAACATGTGCGAGGTCTGGTCGACCATCACCACGAAGTCGGTGATCGCGGGGGAGTAGACCGCGCCGCCCGCGCAGGGGCCGACGATCAGCGAGATCTGCGGGATCACCCCGGAGGCGTGGGTGTTGCGGCGGAAGATCTCGCCGTACATCCCGAGGCTGGTGACGCCCTCCTGGATGCGCGCGCCGCCGGAGTCGTTGATGCCGATGACCGGGCAGCCGTTCTTGAGCGCGAAGTCCATCACCTTGACGATCTTCTCGCCGAAGACCTCGCCGAGCGCGCCGCCGAAGACCGTGAAGTCCTGCGAGAACACCGCGACCGGCCGGCCGTCCACGGTGCCGTAGCCGGTGACCACGCCGTCGCCGTACGGGCGGTTGTTCTCCAGGCCGAAGTTGGTGGAGCGGTGCCGGGCGAACTCGTCCAGCTCGACGAAGGACCCCTCGTCCATCAGCAGCTCGACGCGCTCACGGGCGGTCAGCTTGCCCTTGGCGTGCTGCTTCTCCACGGCCCTTGCGGACCCGGCGTGGGTGGCCTCCTCGATACGGCGGCGCAGGTCCGCGAGCTTGCCCGCGGTGGTGTGGATGTCGTACTCCGGCTCGGCCATATCCGGCGGCTCTCCTGCTCGTCTGGTCGGACATACGGGGTGCGCGACGTGACTAACGAGTAACGCTGTTTCCTCAGCGTAGTGTCGAGGTGGCGCTGTGAGCACTGCGGCGTTGGCCACACTGCGCCGTGCGGGCTCATAGGGTGCCGTCATGACCTCAAACCGCTGGGCCGACCTCGACCGCCCGCCGCTGAACGAGACCGCGCTGCGCCGCGCGCTGCTGACCGACGACAGTCTGTGGACCTCGCTGGACGTGGTCGCGAACACCGGGTCCACCAACAGCGATCTGGTGGCCCGGGCGCGCGAGGGCGCCGCCGAGGGCGCGGTGCTGGTAGCCGAGGAGCAGTCGGCGGCGCGCGGCCGGCTGGACCGCCGCTGGTCGGCGCCCGCCCGCTCCGGGCTGTTCCTCTCCGTACTGCTGCGGCCGGCCGAGGTGCCGGTGGAGCGCTGGGGCTGGCTGCCGCTGCTCGCCGGGGTCGCCACCGCCGCCGCGGTCTCCCGCACCGCGGGCGTCGACACGGGCCTGAAGTGGCCCAACGACCTGCTGGTCACCGTCCCCGAGGACTCCGACAAGCTCCGTCCGGGGGAGACCCCACCCGGCTCCGAGCGCAAGGCGGCTGGCATCCTCGCGGAGCGCGCCGGGGAGGACGGCATCGTCCTGGGCATCGGCCTGAACGTCACGCTGACCGAGCAGGAGCTTCCGGTGCCCACCGCAGCGTCGCTCGCGCTCGCCGGGGCGAAGGTGACCGACCGCGATCCGCTGCTGCGCGCCGTGCTGCGCTCGCTCGGCGAGTGGTACGGCGCCTGGCGGGCCGCGGAGGGCGACGCGCACGTGTGCCGCCTCCAGGAGACCTACGCGGCCGGCTGCGCGACGCTGGGCCGCACGGTCCGCGTCGAGCTGCCCGGCGGTCAGGCCCTGGTCGGCGAGGCGGCCGCGATCGACGGCGACGGACGGCTGGTGGTCGACACCGGGGAACGGCGTGAAACCGTCGCCGCGGGTGACGTGGTGCACGTACGAGCGACGTTGTGAGCGTGAGCTACGGCACACTGCCGTATCGTTGACCCGACGTTCTCCTGGGGCATCCCAGGTGACCCCCAGTGTGATCGGAAGGGCAGTGGTCAAGAGCCGGGCAGGGGGCGGGCGGTGACCGCGGACGACGAGCCGCGCACCGGCGGCGCCAGCACTCCCGAGGAACGCAGCGAGGCGGTCGGCGCGAACCCGCTCGCGCTCCGCCTCGAACAGCTGATCCTCGGCGCCGACCGCCGGTACACGCCGTTCCAGGCGGCCCGCAGCGCCGGGGTGTCGATGGAACTGGCCTCCCGCTTCTGGCGGGCCATGGGCTTCGCCGACATCGGGCAGGCCAAGGCGCTCACCGAGGCGGACGTGCTGGCGCTGCGGCGGCTGTCGGGTCTGGTGGAGGCCGGGCTGCTGAGCGAGTCGATGGCGGTGCAGGTCGCCCGTTCCACCGGACAGACCACCGCCCGCCTGGCCGACTGGCAGACCGACTCCTTCCTGGAGGGCCTCACCGAGCCGCCGGAGCCCGGGATGACCCGCGCGGAGGTGGCGTACCCGCTGGTCGAGCTGCTGCTGCCGGAGCTGGAGGAGTTCCTGGTCTACGTCTGGCGGCGGCAGCTGGCGGCGGCCACCAGCCGGGTCGCGCAGGCCGACGACGAGGAAGCGGTCGACCGCAGGCTCGCGGTGGGCTTCGCCGACCTGGTCGGCTTCACCCGGCTGACCCGCAGGCTGGAGGAGGAGGAACTCGGCGAACTGGTCGAGGCCTTCGAGACCACCTCCGCCGACCTGGTCGCCGCCCACGGCGGCCGCCTGATCAAGACCCTCGGCGACGAGGTGCTCTTCGTCGCCGACGACCCCGGGGTCGCGGCGGAGATCGGGCTGCGCATGATCGAGACGCTGACCGGCGACGAGACGATGCCGGCGCTGCGGGTCGGGATGTCCTTCGGCACGGTGACCACCCGGATGGGCGACGTCTTCGGCACCACCGTCAACCTGGCGAGCCGCCTGACCTCGATAGCGCCCCGGGACGCGGTCCTGGTCGACGGCTCGCTGGCGCAGGCGCTGGGCGAGTCGGGCGACGCGCCGGTCTCCGAGGCGGAGGTCGACGAGGACGACAAGTACCGCTTCGCCCTTCAGCCGATGTGGCGGCGCCCGGTGCGCGGTCTGGGAGTCGTCGAGCCCTGGCTGCTGACGCGGCGCGGCTGAGCTGCCATGATCGGCGCTCATGACGGAGCAACAGCAGACACAGCGGTACGGGGAGTGGGTCGCCGTACGGCGACACGGTGACCGCGGGTTCGTGGCCGAACTGGTCCTGGACCGGGTCAAGGCGATGAACGCGATCTCCACGCGGATGGCCGGAGACGTCGGCGCGGCCTGCGCGGATCTCGCGGCCGACGCCGGGGTGCGGGTCGTCGTGCTGACCTCCACCCACGAGCGGGCCTTCTGCGTGGGGGCGGACCTCAAGGAGCGCAACGGCTTCAGCGACGCCGACCTGATGCGGCAGCGCCCGGTGACCAGGGCCGCGTACACCGGCGTCCTGGAGCTGCCGATGCCCACGATCGCGGCGGTGCACGGCTTCGCGCTGGGCGGCGGCTTCGAGCTCGCGCTGTCGTGCGACGTGATCGTGGCCGACGGCACGGCGGTCGTGGGCCTGCCCGAGGTCTCGGTCGGCGTCATCCCCGGAGGCGGCGGCACCCAGCTGCTGCCGCGCAGGGTCGGCGCGGCGCGGGCGGCGGAGCTGGTGTTCACCGCCCGCCGCGTGGAGGCCGCCGAGGCCCGCGAGCTGGGCCTGGTCGACGTCCTGGTGGACGACGGACGCGACCGCGAGGAGGCGCTGGCCATGGCGGAGCGCATCGCCGCCAACTCGCCCATCGGCCTGCGCAGCGCCAAGCGCGCACTGCGGCTGGGCCAGGGGCTGGGCCTGCGGGAGGGCCTGGAGGTCGAGGACGCGGCCTGGCGGGCGACGGCGTTCTCGGCGGACCGGGCGGAGGGCGTCGCCGCCTTCAACGAGAAGCGCAGGCCGGACTGGCCGGGGGTGTAGGGCCGTCAGGCCTGTAGGGAGACCTGGTTCCGCAATCGCTTGCTTCACCGTTGTCTCCGGCAAGGAATCTTGAGGCGGAATTCCTTGCCGGAGACAACGACGTGACAAGTGATCCGCGAAGGGACGTCCCCGGGGCGCCGCCTCCCGTGCGCGCGGCGCGCGGCATCAGCTCGGTGCGCAGCATCTGAGCCCCTCGCCTCCGCCCCTCCCTCAAGCCGCGCAGCGGCGCAGAAGCAGCACTCCGTCACCACGGCCCGACCGCCGCCACCGCTGCTCTGTTCAGCCCTAACGCACTGTCACGCGAGTCAAAACGTCCCGGATGTCCTTAGCCTTGGGAGACCGACGACGAACGGGCGCGACGGAGGGCGGTGAGCGGTGAGCGCGGAGACGGTGGGAGACGGGCGGATGATGGCCGTCGTGGGGCTCGCCCAGGCCGTGGCGACGGCGCAGACGCCGCTGGACGCGGCCTGCGCGGCCGTCGGGCGCGCGCGCACCGCCCTGCGCGGCACGTTCGCCGCCGTCTCGGTGTGGGAGCGGGAGTCCGGGCGGCTGCGGGTGCTGGTCAACGACGGCGACCTCGCTCCGGGGGAGGAGCCGCTGCCCGCCGACGAGACCTATCCGGTCAACGACTTCCCCGAGGTCGTGGAGTACCTGCACGACGAGTGGGCCGGCGGCGGCGAGCCGCACGCGTGGGTGGAGACCGTGGACGGCGCGGGCGCCGGCCCGTACCCGCACCAGCGGGTCGCCGCCCTGCGCCGCCGGGGCCGGGGCTGCTGCGTGGTCGCCCCGATCGTGCTGCACGGGCGGGCCTGGGGCGAGCTGTACGTCGCGCGGGAGCCGGGCGCCCGGATCTTCGACCGGGCGGACGCCGAGTTCGCCACCGTGCTGGCCGCCGTGATCGCGGCCGGGATCGCGCAGACCGAGCGGCTGGAGGAGGTGCGCAGGCTCGCGTTCACCGACCCGCTCACCGGGCTCGCCAACCGCCGGGCCGTCGACGCCCGGCTGGACCAGGCGCTGGAGCGCCACCGGCAGCAGGGCACCCCGGTGAGCCTGGTGGTCTGCGACCTCAACGGGCTCAAGCGGGTCAACGACACCCTCGGCCACGAGGTCGGCGACAAGCTGCTGGTCGGCTTCGGGTCGGTGCTGTCGCTGTGCGGCGCGATGCTGCCCGGCAGCCTCGCGGCCCGGCTCGGCGGCGACGAGTTCTGCCTGCTGGCGGAGGGGTGCGAGGCGGCCGAGGTGGAGAAGGCCGCGGTCGAGCTGTGCTCCCGGGCGCGCTGGCTGGGCCTGGGGGACGGGGTGGCGGTGGGCGTGGCGTCCACCGACTCGCCCGCCGGGCCGGTGCGCTCGGCGCGGCGGCTGTTCCGGCTGGCGGACGCGGCGCAGTACCGCGCCAAGGCGGAACGATCCGCCAGGCCGGTGATCGCCGGTCGCGCGGTGGCCGAGCTGGCGGACTCCACGCCGTCCCGCCCGGACGAGCGGCGCAGCTTCCGGGGGCGTCGGCCGCGTAACGGTTCCCGGCCGGGTCGTGACAGCTAACGATTCACTGTCTATGGTTCGTGAATATGAATATGCACAGTGTGGTCTTGGGATCGTCGGGGACCAGCGCGGACGACGTGCTGGCGGTGGCGCGGGGTGCCGCGCGCGTCGAGCTGTCCGCCGAGGCGCTGGAGGGCATAGCCGCCTCGCGCGCGGTCGTCGACGAGCTCGCGGCGTCCTCCCGTCCGGTCTACGGCGTCTCGACCGGCTTCGGCGCGCTCGCGGTCATGCACATCGGCCCCGAGCTGCGCGCGCAGTTGCAGCGCTCCATCGTCCGTTCGCACGCGGCCGGGATGGGCCCGCGGGTCGAGCGCGAGGTCGTGCGGGCGCTGATGTTCCTGCGCCTGAAGACGCTGGCGTCGGGCCGTACCGGCGTGCGCCCGGTGGTCGCCGAGACCATGGCGGCGATCCTCAACGCCGGGATCACCCCGGTGGTCCACGAGTACGGCTCGCTGGGCTGCTCCGGCGACCTGGCCCCGTTGTCGCACTGTGCGCTGACCCTGATGGGCGAAGGCGAGGCCGAGGGCCCGGACGGCGTGGTGCGCCCGTCCGGCGAGCTGCTCGCCGAGCACGGCATCGAGCCGGTCGAACTGCGCGAGAAGGAGGGCCTGGCGCTGCTCAACGGCACCGACGGCATGCTCGGCATGCTGCTGATGGCCGCCTCCGACCTGTCCGTGCTCTTCAGCTCCGCCGACGTCACCGCCGCGCTGTCCCTGGAGGCGCTGCTCGGCACCGACAAGGTGCTCGCCCCCGAGCTGCACGCCATCCGCCCGCACCCCGGCCAGGCCGCCAGCGCCGAGAACATGCGCCGGGTGCTGGAGGGCTCGAAGCTCACCGGCCACCACCAGGACGCCGCCCCCCGTGTGCAGGACGCGTACTCCATCCGCTGCGCGCCGCAGGTCGCCGGCGCCGGCCGGGACACCCTCGCGCACGCCCGCCTGGTCGCCGACCGTGAGCTGGCCGCCGCCGTGGACAACCCGGTGGTGCTGCCGGACGGCCGTATCGAGTCCAACGGCAACTTCCACGGCGCGCCCGTCGCCTACGTGCTGGACTTCCTGGCGATCGCCGCCGCCGACCTCGGCTCGATAGCGGAGCGACGCACCGACCGGCTGCTGGACAAGAACCGCTCGCACGGCCTGCCGCCGTTCCTCGCCGACGACCCGGGGGTCGACTCCGGCCTGATGATCGCCCAGTACACCCAGGCGGCGCTGGTCAGCGAGAACAAGCGGCTCGCGGTGCCGGCCTCCGCCGACTCCATCCCGTCCTCCGCCATGCAGGAGGACCACGTCTCCATGGGCTGGTCGGCCGCCCGCAAGCTGCGCCTGGCGGTGGACAACCTGGCCCGGATCATCGCGGTGGAGCTGGTCGCCGCCACCCGCGCCGTCGAGATCCGCGAGCAGGCGCACGACGAGGCCGCCGCCGCGCCCGCGACCCGCGCGGTCATCGAGGCCGCCCGCGCCGCCGGTGTGGCCGGCCCCGGCCGGGACCGCTTCCTGGCCCCGGACCTGGCGGCGGCCGAGGCGTTCGTCCGCTCCGGTGCCCTGGTGCGCGCCGCCGAGTCGGTCACCGGCCCGCTGGCGTAACGGGCCGGGGCACACGCCTCAGAGCAGGACGAGGGCGCGGCGCCTGGAGTACAGCAGCAGCGCCGCGCCCACGCCCAGGAAGGCGCTGCCGCCCACCAGGTACGGCGTGGTGTCGACGCTTCCGGTGTCGGCGAGCCCCGCGGCGGTGGCCGCCGCCGCGCCCTTGACGGTGTCCGCGGAACGCCCGGTGCCCGCGGCGGCGGCACCGGCCGGCCGCGTGGAGGCGGTCGTCCCCGCCGACACGGCCGACGCCGTCGCGGAGTGCTCGGGATGCTCGACCGACGCGGACGCCGAGGGCACGAAGCACAGGGCGGCCAGCAGTCCCCCCGCGACCGCGGTCGTGGTGGTGAGCGAACGGCGCGTGGCCATGGAACCCCCTTGCAGGTACGGCGAGTTCACCGTGGCAGCGATGTTAGTGAGATTCCGGCGCCGCTGGGAAGCCGCCTGGTAATGCGCCCGCTCAGCGGCCCTCCCGCGGTGGTGAACGCCGCGGCGCCCGCCGTGTCCGGGCAACCGCGGGCCTCCTGGGCGCCTACCCTCCGTCGCATGAGTACGGACAACGAACCCCCCAACGGCACGAGCGGAACCGAGGGCGACGGCGCCCGCTACGTCCGCCTCCAGGTCGAACTGGTCCTGGAGCTGACCGACACCGGCGAGCTGACCGGCGCCGCGCTGGACCAGATCGCCGGCGACGAGTTCATGCCCGACGAGGAGCGGGCGCACGCCCGGGACGCCGTCCAGCGCGACGAGGCCGAGGCGCTCGCCTACCTGGTCGACCCCTTCGACCTGGTCACCGGGGTCCCCGGGGTGGAACTCGTCCAGGCGTCGTGGAACAGCGCCCACACCGAGTACGACCCGGACGACGACGAGTGGGACCTGTGGGAGGACGAGGCCGACGACGAGGCCGACGAACAGGACGAGGCCGAGTAGGCCTCACCGGGCGCTGACAGGGCCCGTGACCAGCGCGAACGCGGTCACGGGCCCTCCGCGTGCCCGGGTGCGATTCCTCACAGAAGCCCCCGGAACGGAACGGACCTATGGCCACAGATGTTCTCCTTTAGTGCGTTGGCGTGAAACCCACGCAGTAGCCGTATGGATGGAGATAGGTGTGAAGTCCCCCTCGCAGGCCGGTACCGGCACGTCCTCCGAGCACCGCCGCAGGCGCGTCGCACGGCGCGGCGTCGCCGCGGCGTCGGTGCTGCTCGGCGGCGCCGTCGCGCTCACCGCGTGCGGCGGACCGGGCTCGCACGCCGCGTCGAAGGCGTCCACGCCGGCCGCCGCCGACTCGGCGCCCGCGAAGGATCTCTCGCAGGCGAAGATCACCATCACCCCGAAGGACCGGACCACCGGCGCGAGCATCGCCGCCGACTCCAAGGTCGCCGTGGCGGACGGCACCCTCACGCACGTGACGATGACCGAGGCCGTCAGCGGCAAGGCGGTGCCGGGCCGGATATCCGCCGACGGCAAGAGCTGGGCGCCCGACGACCGGCTCTCGCGTGCCACCCAGTACCGGATCTCCGCGAGCGCCAGGGACGCGGGAGGCCGTCCGGCGGACGCGAACGCGACGTTCACCACGGTCTCGCCCGCGCACAGCTTCATCGCGAACTACACGCCGGACGGCGGCTCCACGGTGGGCGTGGGGATGCCGGTCTCGCTCGACTTCGACAAGGCGATCACCGACAAGCAGGCCGTCGCCTCGCACATCTCGGTCTCCACCAGCAGCGGCCAGCGCGTGGTCGGCCACTGGTTCGGCGACCAGCGGCTCGACTTCCGGCCGCAGCAGTACTGGAAGCCCGGCTCCAAGGTCACGCTCAAGCTGAACCTGGACGACGTCAAGGGCGCCTCCGGTGTCACCGGCGTGCAGAACAAGACCGTCACCTTCACCGTCGGCCGCTCGCAGGTCTCCACCGTCGACGCGGCCACCCAGACCATGACGGTGGTCCGCGACGGCCGGGTGATCCGCACCATCCCCGTCTCCACCGGCAGCCCGCAGCACACCACGTACAACGGGCAGATGGTGATCTCCGAGAAGTACCAGCAGACCCGGATGAACGGCTCGACGGTGGGCTTCGGCGGGGAGTACGACATCCCGGACGTGCCGCACGCGATGCGGCTGAGCGCGTCCGGCACCTTCATCCACGGCAACTACTGGTCCGCGCCGGGCATCTTCGGCTCGGCCGCGACCAGCCACGGCTGCATCGGGATGCGCGACGTCAAGGGCGCGGGCGACCCGACCACCAACGCCGCGTGGTTCTACGGCAACTCGCTCGTCGGCGACGTGGTGATCGTCAAGAACTCCCACGACAAGACCATCGCGCCGGACAACGGGCTCAGCGACTGGAACATGCCGTGGAGCCAGTGGACCGCGGGCGGCGCCACGTCCTGACGGTGCGTCAGGTGACGGTTCACCCAGGTGGTACGGGCTCGCGCGCCCCGTGACCGCCGGAACTTCTCACCGCGGTCTCATCCTCGCCTCAGCGACACCTCACCGCCGCTCCCTAAGCTGGGACGCGGGAGCGGCGGGCGGCGGCACTGGCGAGGGTTGGGATGTTCTTCACCTGTCTACGGCGTGAGCTGCGACGTCCTGGCAGGCGCGTGCTCGCGGTGATGGCGGGGCTGGCGCTCGCCGTCGCCCTCGTCGTCAGCACCTGCGCGTTGCGCGACGGGACGCAGCGGGCCCGCGAGGAGGTGCTGCGCTCCGCCTACGGCACCGGCACGGACCTGACCGTCACGCGGACCGCGCCGGGCGACGACGGCGCCCCCGGTCTGGACTTCGCCGCCCGCGTCGGCCCCACCACCCGCGACGGCGACCGGGTCACCGTGCGAGGACCCGCGCCGCTGGACGCCACCGCGGTGGCGAAGGTCGCCGCGCAGCCCGGCGTGGCGCGGGCGGCGGGCGGACTTCAGCTCGACGTCGCCGCGACGCACGGTGGCGGGCGCCTGAGCGCGTGCGGCGTGGACGTGACCGCGCCGGGGCTCGGACCGCTGAGCGCCTCCACGATCACCCGGGGCAGCGCCTTCACCGCCGCGCAGGACGACGCGCCCGTCGCGGTGGCCGACAGCGGCTACGCCGCCGCCCACCACCTCGGCGTCGGCTCGTCGCTGACGCTGGCCGGGGCCGCGTACCGCGTCGTCGGCATCGCGACCCCGTCCGCCGGCACCGCCCCCGCGCAGGTCTACCTGCCCCTGCGGCGCGCCCAGGCCCTCGCCGGCACGCCCGGAGCGGTCGGCACGATCTACGTGACGGTGTCGCAGGGGACGAGCGGGGCGGTGGGTGCGGCGGCCGCGGGGACGGGCGACCCGGCGCGGGGGGCGGCCGCCGCGATCCGTCGCGCCCTGCCCGGCACCATCGTCTCCACCTCCGCCGACCTCGCCTCCGCCGTCAGCGGACCGCTGGCGACCGCCTGCCGCTGGACGGCGGGCCCCGGCGGCTGGGCCGCGTTCGGCGTGGCGGCGGCCGCCGTCGTGGCCGCCGCGGTCCTGATGGCCTCCGCGATCGGCCGACGCGGGCGGGAGTACGCGGCACTGCGCGCCCTGGGCTGGCAGCGCGCCCGGATCGCCCGGCAGGCGGTCGGCCTGGCGGGCGCGACCGGGCTGATCGGCGCCGCCGCCGGACTCGCCCTCGGCCTGACCGCCTCCCGCGTCCTCACCGCGATCGGACCCACGCTCACCGCCCACCCCTCCGGCTCCGGCTCCGCCCACGCCCGGGCCGGCGACCTCGCGGCGGTCGCCGGATCGCCCGGTGACCTCGACGGCTTCCACGCCGTCACCCGCGGCGCCGGGCACGCGGGCGGCCGGGCCCTGAGCGTCGCCCTGACCGCGCCCGTCCCCACCTCCCTGATCGCGCTCGCCGCCGTCCTCGTGCCGGCCGCCGCCCTGCTGATGGCGGCCTGCGGCGCCTGGCGGGTGCGCCGCCCGCGGCCGGTGAGCGCGCCGCGCGCCTCGGCACGGCCTTAGGCTGCCGCGATGGGATCGCCCATGTACCGACTGACCGCCGTCACCAAGCGCTACGCGGCCGCCGACGCCGTCGGCTCGGCTGAGGCGCTGAGCGGCGTCACGCTGTCCGTCCCCCGGGGCGGGCAACTCGTCGTGCAGGGACCGTCCGGCGGCGGCAAGTCCACGCTGCTGCGGCTGCTCGGCGGCCTCGACCGCCCGACCGAGGGCAGCGTCGAACTGGACGGCACGGACCTGGCCGCACTCGACGACGCCACGCTGGCCGCCGTACGCGCCGAGCACATCGGATTCGTACCGCGCCGGGCGCACCTGCTGCCCGCGCTGACCGCCCGGGAGAACGTGGAGACCGCCCTCGTGCCGCTCGGCGTACGGCGTGCCGAACGGCGGGCGCGGGCGGCCGGGGTCCTGGAGTGGGCCGGCCTCGGTGACCGACTGCGGCGCGTACCGGCCGAGTTGACGCCCGCGGAGCGGCAGCGGGTGGCGATCGCCCGGGCCGTGGTGAAGCGGCCGAAGGTGCTGCTGGCCGACGAGCCGACCGGCGGCCTCGGCAGGCAGGACGCCGCCGGGGTGCTGGCGCTCCTGGAGGCCGCCCGCCACGTCGACGCCCGCCCCGGGCTCGTACCGACGCTCGTGATGGTCACCCACGACTCGGCCACCGCGCGCAGGGCGCCCCGGCTGGCGGTGCTCAGGCGCGGACGCGTCGAGCTGACCGAGCGCGAGGACGGGGACGCCGCGAACGGATGACGCCGGTGGGCGCGCCCTCGCGTCCGAGCGGTCGGCGGCCGGGAAAGGACCACCATTGACCCGCCCGCCAACTCCCCGCCGTGGAGGCCCCCTTGGGCACGCCCCTCGACACCGACCCGGCCCGCACCGGCGCTTGCGGTCCGCGCCGTCCCGGCCCTGTCGACCGCCTGCTCGGCGCCGTCGGCACCGCGCGTGCCGCCGCGACCGCGCTCACCGCCACCGTGGGCGTCTACATGGCCCTGGTGGCGTTCGGCAACATCACCGACTTCGGCACCAACCGCGCCTACGTGCGGCACGTGTTCGCGATGGACACCACGTTCCACGACAAGGCCCTGATGTGGCGGGCGATCACCAGCCCCGGCCTGGCCGACGCCGGATACGTGGCGATCATCGCGTGGGAGACGCTCACCGCGCTCGTGCTGATCGCGGCGACCGTGTGGTGGTGCGGCGCGGCCCGCCCCGAGCGGGCGCTGCGGGCCCGGCGTGCGGCGGTGCTGGGGCTGGTGATGACGGAGCTGCTGTTCGGCGCCGGCTTCATCGCCATCGGCGGCGAGTGGTTCGCGATGTGGCAGTCCAAGCAGTGGAACGGCCTGGACTCGGCCATCCGCGACTTCACGCCGGCGGGCGTCGCGCTGCTGGCCGTCCTTCTGACGGGCGGGGAGCGGGAGGGCGCTTTGCCCCGCGAGTGACCGGCTCACGGCGCGCAGTACGCCCCCGGTGACCCAACGGGCGCCGGCGCGTGCCGCCGGCCGGGGCATTGCGCGGCGAAACCGTTACTTCCGGCCTCGTGCGCGGTATCCAGCGGACCGTGCGGCACAGGCCGCAAGCCCGCGAGGAAGGCCCCATGCGCGCACGCCCCCGCCGTCTGCTCGGCACCGCTGTCACCCCCGGGGGCGGCAACGCGCGGACCATCGTGCCGAAGATCGCCGCCTGCCTCGCCCCGACAAGCCCCTCCAGGGCTGACACCGCAGGGAGCCCGACATGCCCAAGTACCTGATCCAGTCCCGCTACACCCCCGAAGGCGCCAAGGGCCTGCTCGCCGAGGGCGGCACGGCCCGTCGCGCGGTCGTGGATGCGGTCGTCACCGGTCTGGGCGGCACGGTCGAGTCGGTGTACTTCGCCTTCGGTGGCGACGACCTGATCACCATCGTGGACCTCCCCGACGAGGCGTCCATGGCGGCGGTGAGCCTCACGGTCACATCGAGCGGCGCGATCACCACGAGGACGACACCACTGCTGACGGCCGCCCAGCTGGACGAGGCGACCCGCAAGAAGGTCGATTTCCGCGCACCGCAGGCGGGTTGACACGCCCGTGGCCCTTCGACGGCCCTGACGTCGGGGTCGTACGCCTGCACGGCCTTCCACCTGCCGGAACGACCCGAACAGACCCTCGTCGTCCACGTGCCCCAGGGCCGGGCCCAGTGACGGGTGCCGGAACCCGCCGGGGAGGGTGCCGAGGGTGGTGAAGCCGAGGTGCTCGTGGCACCGGACGCCCGCGAAGCCGCGGGCCGAGGCCCGGTCGAGCAGGTACTCGCCCAGCCCCCCGGCCGACGCCCCGGCCACGCGCCTGCCGAGCACGCGTCGACCCCGCACCGCTACGACGACACGGCCACGGGGCGCACCACCCGCCTGGGCTTCCGTCCGGCCGGGCGGGTTGCCCGGGGGCGTCCGACCGAGAGCCGCGCCGCGGACCCCCTCAGGCCCCGGCCACGCCCACCGGGCAGGAGACGCCCGTGCCGCCGAGGCCGCAGTAGCCCGCGGGGTTCTTGTCCAGGTACTGCTGGTGGTACTCCTCGGCGGGGTGGAAGGGGCCCGCGGGGGCCAGTTCCGTGGTGATCTCGCCGTAGCCGCTCGCGGTCAGGACGGGCTGGAAGGCGTCGCGGGAGGCGGCGGCGGTCTTCGCCTGGAGGTCGTCGTGGGTGTAGATCGCCGAGCGGTACTGGGTGCCCACGTCGTTGCCCTGGCGGAAGCCCTGCGTGGGGTCGTGCGACTCCCAGAAGACCTTCAGCAGCCGCTCGTACGAGACGACCGCCGGGTCGTAGACCACCCGTACCGCCTCGGTGTGGCCGGTCTCGCCGGAGCAGACCTCCTCGTACGTCGGGTTCGGGGTGTGGCCGCCCTGGTAGCCGACGAGCGTGGTCCACACGCCCGGCGTCTGCCAGAAGCGCCGCTCCGCTCCCCAGAAGCAGCCCAGGGCGAAGTCCGCCACCTTCAGGCCCTCCGGGTACGGGCCCAGGATCGGGTTGCCCAGGACGGTGTGCCGGGGCGATCCGGCGAGCACGGGTTCGGCGCGGCCGGGAAGGGCCTCCTGCGCGGTGGGGAGCTTCGTCTTGAAGCGGCTGAAGAACATCGCTACCTCTCCGAGGGATCCGGGCCGGCCTGACAACCTCAAGCGTCAACGCCGACGGCCCGCGCGGGATTCCTTCCCGGCGCATTACGCTCGCACCATGAGCGAGCACCACACCCACACCGACCGGGGCTTCGAGACCCGCGCCATCCACGCGGGCCAGCCCGCCGACGCCCAGACCGGCGCCGTCGTCACGCCGATCTACCAGGTGTCGACGTACAAGCAGGACGGCGTCGGCGGCCTGCGCGGCGGCTACGAGTACAGCCGGTCGGCGAACCCGACCCGTACCGCCCTGGAGGAGAACCTCGCCGCGCTGGAGGGCGGCCGCCGCGGTCTGGCGTTCGCCTCCGGGCTGGCCGCCGAGGACTGCCTGCTGCGCACCCTGCTCGCCCCCGGCGACCACGTGGTGATCCCCAACGACGCCTACGGCGGCACCTTCCGCCTGTTCTCCAAGGTCGTCGAGCGCTGGGGCGTGCAGTGGTCGGTGGCCGACACCTCCGACACCGCCGCCGTGCGGGCGCAGCTGCGGCCCAACACCAAGGTCGTCTGGGTGGAGACGCCCAGCAACCCGCTGCTCGGCATCACCGACATCGCCGCGCTCGCCGCCGTCGCGCGCGGCGCGGGCGCCCACCTCGTCGTGGACAACACCTTCGCCAGCCCCTATCTCCAGCAGCCGCTGGCGCTCGGCGCCGACGTCGTCGTGCACTCGACCACCAAGTACATGGGCGGCCACTCCGACGTGGTCGGCGGCGCGCTGGTCACCTCCGACGCGGAGCTGGGCGAGCGGCTGGCCTACCACCAGAACGCGATGGGCGCGGTGGCCGGGCCGTTCGACGCGTGGCTGGTGATGCGCGGGATCAAGACGCTGGCGGTGCGCATGGACCGGCACTGCGAGAACGCCGAGCGGGTCGCCGAGATGCTCGGCAACCACCCGAAGGTCAGCCAGGTCCTCTACCCGGGCCTGCCCACCCACCCCGGTCACGAGGTCGCCGCCAAGCAGATGAAGGCGTTCGGCGGCATGATCTCGTTCCGCGTCGAGGGCGGCGAGGAGGCGGCGGTCGCGGTCTGCGACCGGGCGAAGCTGTTCACCCTGGGCGAGTCGCTGGGCGGCGTGGAGTCGCTGATCGAGCACCCGGGCCGGATGACCCACGCCTCGGCGGCGGGTTCCGCGCTGGAGGTGCCGAACGACCTGGTCCGGCTGTCGGTCGGCATCGAGGCGATCGACGACCTGCTGGCGGACCTGCGGCAGGCGCTGGGCTGACTCGCAGCCGCATCTCGTCACGCCGCCGCCCGGCTCACCAACCGCCGGGCGGCGGCACGTTGAGCGGGGGCGGGGAGGGCCACACGGCGATCGCCCAGACCGCAACCGCCACGGCGGCGGCGAGCAGGAGCAGGGCGAGCGCGGTACGGGCCAGGCGTCTTCGGCGCAGGCGGCGCGCGCCGCGGGCCATCGCGCGTACGGCCAGGTCCGGCGGGACCACCGGATAGGCGGCGTCCAGCATGGCGTGGACCTCGGCCTCCCTGCCGCCCGGCAGCCGGTCGACCGCCCCGCCGCTCACGCAGGGCCCCCGGCACCCCGAGCCCCGGTATCGCGGCCACCCGGATCGCGGCCGACCGGATCGCGGGCCCGCGAAGCGCGGCCGGCCGGGTCGCGGCTGCGCATCGCCGCCACCGCGCGCCCGCACAGGGTGCGCAACCGCTCGGTGGGCAGGCCCAGTTGGGCGGCGGCCTGTTCGTCGGCCAGGCCCTCGTACATCCGCAGCACCAGCACCAGCCGCTCCCTGGGCGGCAGCCGGTCCAGGCGGCCGCCGCACGGGCGGCGGTAGCGCCAGGCGCGGTGCGCGTAGCCCGCGGTCAGCTCCTGCCGGGCGTGCGCGTACGGGTCCTCGCCGCGCATCCGGAACCAGTCGGCGTACGTGCGTGACAGCGCGGCGACCACCAGCCGCTCGGCCTCGCCGGGATCGCCGGTCAGCAGCGTCGCGACGTGCAGCAGCCGTCCGCCGGCGCCCGCGGTGAACGCCTGGAACTCGCGGGCCCTGCGCTGCTCCCTGATCCGCCGTCGCGCGTTGACCATGCCTCCCCCCGGCACAGTGGTGTTGGGCCATGGGACGGCATCGCGGTCGCCCCGGTCAAGAGGCGCGCGGCACGCGTTCGGCGCGAGGTGGCGAGGCGGCACGCGTCCGGCCGCCGCGGGTCCCGGGGCGGTCAGTCGCCCTGCGCCACCGTCAGGTGGTACTTCGACAGCGCCAGGTTGAAGCGCGTCAACAGCTCGGTGAACGCCTCGCGTTCGTCCGCCGACCAGTCCTCGGTGACGACGGCCATCAGCTCGCGGCGGGAGGCGCGGACCTCCTCCAGGCGCTCCAGCCCGCGCGGGGAGAGCGCGAGCACCACCGCCCGGCCGTCGTCGGGGTGCGAGGTGCGCTTGACCAGGCCCGCCTCGACCAGCGGCGCGACCTGACGGGTCACGGTGGAGGAGTCGATGCCCATGCCCTCGGCGAGCGCCTTGACGCCCATCGGGCCTTCCCGGTCGAGCCGGTTGAGCAGCAGGTACGCCGCCCGGTCCATGGAGTTGCGGGCCCTGCCCACGCCGCCGAGCCGGGTCTGCTCGGCCCGGCGGGCGAAGAGCGCCACCTCGTGCTGGAGGCGCTCGTAGAGTGCGGTGGACGTCATGTCAACGGTGGTCGGCATGTCGGAAGGGTACGCGGACGGGCTGTTCCCCGTACCCCCGCTGTCCAAACATCGGACCGCCGAGCCGAACGTGCGGCGTGCTGCCATGCTGGGCGCATGGACCACCGCACCACCGGCCGCGGGGTCGCAAGCCCCGCCGCCGTCACGCTCGACGACGTACGCCTCGCGGCCAAGACGCTCTCGGGCGTGGCCAGGACGACCGCGCTGGAGGGCAGCCGACACCTGTCCGCCCTGGTCGGCGCCCCGGTCCACCTCAAGTGCGAGAACCTCCAGCGCACCGGCTCGTTCAAGCTGCGCGGCGCCTACGTGCGCATCGCGGGCCTGACCGCCGCCGAGCGGGCCGCCGGGGTGGTCGCGGCGAGCGCGGGCAACCACGCGCAGGGCGTCGCGCTGGCCGCCGCGCTGCTGGGCGTGCGGGCCACCGTCTTCATGCCCACCGGCGCGCCGCTGCCGAAGGTCGCGGCCACCCGGGAGTACGGCGCCGACGTGCGCGCCCACGGCCAGGTCGTCGACGAGACGCTGCACGCCGCGCGGGAGTTCGCGAGCGAGACCGGTGCCGTCCTCATCCACCCCTTCGACCACCCGGACGTCGTCGCCGGCCAGGGCACCGTCGGCCTGGAGATCCTGGAGCAGTGCCCCGAGGTGCGCACCGTCGTCGTCGGCATGGGCGGCGGGGGGCTCGCGGCCGGGATCGCGGTGGCGGTCAAGTCGCTGCGGCCCGACGTGCGGATCGTGGGCGTGCAGGCGCAGGGAGCCGCCGCGTACCCGGTGTCGCTTGCGGCGGGGCGGCCGGTGGCCCTCCGGTCACCGCACACCGTGGCGGACGGCATCAGGGTGGGACGCCCCGGCGACGTCCCGTTCCGGATCGTGGACGAGCTGGTGGACGAGGTCCGCACGGTCTCGGAGGACGAGCTGTCGTCGGCGCTGCTGCTGTGCCTGGAGCGGGCGAAGATGGTGGTGGAGCCCGCGGGGGCCAGCCCGGTCGCCGCGCTGCTGTCGGACCCGGGCGCGTTCGAGGGCCCGGTGGTCGCCGTGCTGTCCGGCGGCAACGTCGACCCGCTGCTGCTGCAGCGGGTGCTGCGGCACGGCATGGCGGCGGCCGGCCGCTACCTGTCGCTGCGGGTGCGGCTGACCGACCGGCCGGGGGCGCTCGCGCTGCTGCTGGGGGTGCTGTCGCGGGCCGACGCCAACGTGCTGGACGTCGGTCACGTGCGCATCGACCCGCAGTTGCAGCTGACGGAGGTGGAGGTGGAACTGCAACTGGAGACCGACGGGCCGGAGCACTGCGCGCGGCTGATCGAGGCGCTCGGCGCGGAGGGTTACGCGATCATCCGCTGAGCGGACCGGCGGGCAGGGGTGGCTGCCCGTAAACCGGTTGACGCGATATATCGCGTCACGCGATACTCGTGGGAGCGGTTCGGGCGTCTGCCACGCCCGTACGCCTTTCATTCCGTATGTTCGTACGGCTGGCTGCCCGCCGGTGGTACATCCTCATCCTCACCCGCTCCACACACTGGGAGACCTCACATGCCAGGCGCCATCCACGCCGAAGGGCTGGTGAAGACCTTCGGTGACGTCAGAGCTCTGGACGGTGTCGATCTCGACGTGCCCGCCGGCACCGTCCTCGGTCTGCTCGGACCCAACGGCGCCGGGAAGACCACCGCCGTCCGCGTGCTGACCACCCTGTTGCGGCCCGACAGCGGCACCGCGCACGTCGCCGGCATCGACGTGCTCAAGCGGCCCAACGAGGTGCGCAGGTCGATCGGGCTGTCGGGGCAGTTCGCGGCCGTCGACGAGTACCTGACCGGCCGGGAGAACCTCCAGATGGTCGGCCAGCTCTACCAGTTGCCCGCCCGCCGGGCGAAGGCCAGGGCGCTGGAGCTGCTGGAGCGGTTCAACCTCGCCGAGGCCGCCGACCGGCCCGCCAAGACCTACTCCGGCGGCATGCGGCGCCGGCTGGACCTGGCCGCCGCGCTGGTCGTCAGCCCGCCGGTGATGTTCATGGACGAGCCGACCACGGGTCTCGACCCGCGCAACCGCCAGCAGTTGTGGGAGGTCATCGAGGAACTGGTCTCCGGCGGCACCACGTTGCTGCTCACCACGCAGTACCTGGAGGAGGCCGACCGCCTCGCGCACGACATCTGCGTCATCGACCACGGCAAGGTGATCGCCCGCGGCACCTCCGACCAGCTCAAGGCCCGCACCGGCGGCGAGCGCGTCGAGGTCGTCGTGCAGGACCGCGACCTGCTGGCCACCGCCACCGAGGTGATGGCCGGCTTCGCCAAGGGCGAGCCCAAGGTCGAGAAGCAGATGCGGCGCATCACCGTGCCCGTCACCGGTGGCGCCAAGCTGCTCGCCGAGGTGATCAGGGAACTGGACACCCGGGGCATCGAGATCGACGACATCGGCCTGCGCAGGCCGACGCTCGACGACGTGTTCCTGTCGCTGACCGGGCACGTCGCCGAGGAGGCCGACTCCGACGAGGAGACGCCCGGCGGGTCCGGGCCCACCGGCAGCACCGGCACCGAGACCGAGGAGGCGGCCCGATGACCACGGCCACCGCGACCGACCAGACCCTCGCCAAGCGCCCCACCGGCGGCCCGCTCCAGGCGGCGCACGACTCGCTGGTGGTCGCCAGGCGCAACCTGATCCGGATGCTGCGCATCCCCGAGGTCGTCATCTTCGGCCTCATCCAGCCGATCATGTTCGTCGTGCTGTTCTCCTACGTCTTCGGCGGCGCCATCCCGGTCCCCGGCCAGCACGGCAGCGACCCGTCGGTCTACCGCAACTACCTGATGGCCGGGATCTTCGCGCAGACCGTCACCTTCGCCACCGCGGGCGCGGGCGCCGGGATCGCCGACGACATGCACAAGGGCCTGATCGACCGCTTCCGCTCGCTGCCGATGGCGCGCGGCGCGGTGCTGACCGGGCGGACCATCGCCGACCTGGTGCAGACCGCGCTGACCGTGGTGGTGCTGGCCGTCGTCGCCGTGATCGTCGGCTGGCGGGTGCACAACGGCGTGCTCGACACGCTCGCCGCGTTCGGCCTGCTGCTCCTGCTCGGGTACGCGTTCTCCTGGATCGGCGCGCTGATCGGCCTGTCCGTGCGCACCCCCGAGGCGGCCACCTCCGGCGGGCTGATCTGGCTGTTCCCGCTGACGTTCATCTCCAACGCGTTCGTGCCCACCAGCAACATGCCGGCGTTCCTGCGCACGATCGCCGACTGGAACCCCTTCAGCGCGACCGTGCAGGCCTGCCGCCGGCTGTTCGGCAACCCGACCGGCATCGTCTCGCACGCCTGGCCCATGCAGCACCCGGCGTGGGCGTCGCTGATCTGGTCGGTCGTGATCATCCTGGTCTTCCGCACCTGGTCGGTACGGAAGTACCGCACGGCGGCCGCCTGATCCGCCCCCCCGTACCCGACGCGCGAGGGCCGCGAGCGTTCGATCACGCTCGCGGCCCTCGTCGTACGCCCTACGGCCGGTCTCAGCCCTGGTACGGCTTGGCGTCCAGGATGCGCACCGCCGCCTTCGAGCCGTTCGGCAGCTCGTACGAGGCGTCGTCGCCGGTCTTCTTGCCGTTGACCGCGGAGCCGAGCGGCGACTGCGGCGAGTAGGTGTCGATCTCGTCGGAGACGTACTCGCGCGAACCGAGCAGGAAGGTCAGCGTGTCGTCCGGGTCGCCGTCGAAGGCGATCGTGACGACCATGCCGGGCGCGACCACGCCGTTGTCCGCGGGGGCCTCGCCGACCTTGGCGTGCTGGAGCAACTGGGTCAGCTGGCGGATGCGCAGCTCCAGCTTGCCCTGGTCCTCGCGCGCCGCGTGGTATCCGGCGTTCTCCTTGAGGTCGCCCTCCTGGCGGGCTTCCTCGATCTTGGCCACGATCTCGGCGCGTGCGGGACCCGACAGGTGTTCCAGCTCGGCCTTGAGCTGGTCGTACGCCTCCTGGGTCAGCCAGGTGACGCTCTCGCTGGTCTGGGTCACAGGTGCTCCTCGTCGGTACTCGGCTTGCGGTGGTTCTGGTGCTGGGTCTCGTGGTGGTTCTCGCGGTGCCGGACGGCTCTGGTGGCCGTCGGGCCCGCCGTGCGGCGGGGTGCCGCTCCCGGCGGGCGCGGCGCGTCCGGCGCCAGATGTGCGACACGCCCCTCCAACCAGCTTGCGCCATGTCGGACGGGCGAAACCACGAGCGTAACAATTCCCGCCGCCCGGCGGGAGCAGGGCAGGGGTGAAATCCGCCCGGCGACGCCCACCCGCGGAAACCGGCCGCCCGGTCCGGAAACCGTGCCGTCGGCGCTGCTCAGCGGCTGGTCAGCGCGCCTTGCAGCTCAGCAGCTCGGCGTCGGTGGCGCGGGCGGTGGTGCGGATCGTCACGCCCGCGACCACGGTCGTGCCGTGCTGCGTGACGGTCACGTCCTTGCGGCCGACCTCGTCCTTGTCGACGTTCTCGGAGACCACCGTGCACACGGCGGACTGGTCGGCTCCCTTGTAGACCTGGATGGTGGCGTTCACCTGCGAGGCGGAGACCACCTTGAAGGTCAGCACGTCGGCGTTGACGCTGCTGCCCGACATGTACGACCAGCCGTACAGGCCCAGCGCCACCACCGCGAGAGCGCCGGCCACCCAGGCCGCGACGCGCAGCTTGCGGTCGGAGCGGTCGGGGGTCCTGGGGCGCCCGTAGCGGCCCTCGGGCAGCCCTTCGCGCACGGCGGTCATGTCGGTTCCTCCAGCGGCGGGGCCACGGAATTATTCAGGCCCCCGCGTCGGTCACTATAGAGGGCGTCCCCGGACGCGATGACAGTGCTCCCGGAACGGCTCCGGAGCCCCATTCCATAAGGATCTTGTCTTGACCGAGCAGCTGCGGCTGATGGCCGTACACGCGCACCCCGACGACGAGTCCAGCAAGGGCGCGGCGACGATGGCGAAGTACGTCTCCGAAGGCGTCGACGTGCTGGTGGCCACCTGCACCGGCGGCGAGCGCGGTTCCGTGCTCAACCCCAAGCTCCAGGGCGACCCGTACATCGAGGAGCACATCCACGAGGTGCGGGCCAAGGAGATGGACGAGGCCCGGCAGATCCTCGGCGTCAAGCAGGCGTGGCTCGGCTTCGTCGACTCCGGCCTGCCGGAGGGCGACCCGCTGCCGCCGCTGCCCGAGGGCTGCTTCGCGCTCCAGGACGTGGACGAGGCGGCCGGCGCGCTGGTGAGGCTGATCCGCGAGTTCCGCCCGCACGTGATGACCACGTACGACGAGAACGGCGGCTACCCGCACCCCGACCACATCATGACCCACAAGATCTCGATGCTCGCCTTCGAGGCGGCGGGCGACCCGTCGCGCTACCCGGAGGCCGGCGAGCCGTGGGCGCCGCTGAAGCTCTACTACAACCAGGGCTTCAACCGGGACCGCACCCTCGCCCTGCACGAGGCGCTGCTCGCCCGCGGCCTGGAGTCGCCGTACGGGGACTGGCTGGAGCGCTGGGAGAAGATGGACCGCCCCGAGCGGCAGATCACCACCTACGTGCCGTGCGCCGACTTCTTCGAGACCCGGGACAAGGCCCTGCTCGCGCACGCCACCCAGATCGACCCGGACGGCTTCTGGTTCCACGTGCCGATGGACCTCCAGAAGGAGGTCTGGCCGACCGAGGACTACGAGCTGGCGAAGTCGCGGGTGCCCACCAGCCTGCCGGAGTCGGACCTCTTCGCGGGCATCGGCGAGGCCGGGTAGACAATGGTGGGTGTGAACGCATCCCTCGCCCCCGTGCCGGCACACTCCGCCCTGGTCATGCTCGCGGACGTCAACCAGAACAAGGTCACGCCCGGCCTGCTCGGTTTCGTCGTCTTCGCGGCGCTCGGCGCGGCGGTGTGGCTGCTGCTCAAGAGCATGAACAAGCAGTTCAAGAAGGTGGACTTCGAAGAGGCCCCCGACCCGGAGCCGGGTGCGGGACGTAAGGAGAAGGCGTCCGCCCCGGCTTCGGCCCGCCAGGCTTCCACCCCTGGCTCCGCCGCCGGTTCCGCCTCCGGCGGGGCCGCGCGCGGCGAGGGCTAGCCCGCCCGCGGAGGGACGCGATCACCCCCGGGGGCCGGTCTCGGCCGGCCCCCGCGGGCGGGCGTCTCGGCGGCTTCACCCGGCCCCGGGAGCCGGTGTGTCCGACATCACGTCCGACGCCACCTCGCCTCCTGCGCCCGCGCCCCTACGCCCTCAGCCCCCGTCCCGCGCCCGTACGTCCTCGCGCAGGGCCAGCCGGTCGCGGGCCGAGCGTCCCGGCGTCATGCCGAGCCGCCAGACCTCCCACGCCGCCCCCGGTTCAAGACCGCGCCGCAGCACGTGCGACCACGCCGTGACGTATTCGGCGACCGCCGGATCGCGGCCCTCGAAGTCCTGCGACGCCAGCGCGGCCAGCTCCTCGCGGGCCTCCTGCGCGCCGTCCTCGGAGACCAGCGGCAGATACGTGCAGCGCAGGAAGCGCGCCCAGTCCTCCCCCCTGCGGTCCCCGATGCCCCGGAAGAGGGCGACCGCCTCGTCGGCGAGCGCCAGTGCCTGCGGCAGCCGCCCGTTGCCCGCGTCCACCACCGACAGCTCCACGCACGACCACGCCTCGCCGTGCGGCACTCCCGTGCGGTGGAAGTCCTGCCGGGCGTCCTGGAGCATCTGCCGGGCGAAGCCGCTGTTGCGCAGGTTGCCCACCCGCCGGGCCCGCACGTCCCGGGTGACGCGGCCCGCGTGGTGCCGGGCGCACGCCAGGCCGTAGACGTCCCGCATCCGGCTGAACATCCCGCGGGCCCGCTCCAGCGACCGCAGCGCCTCGTCGGCGTCGCCGGTCTCCTCCTGCGCCTGCCCCAGGTAGTACAGCGTCCACGCCTCGCCGCGCGCGTCCTCGTTCTCCCGGTGGCGGGCCAGTGCTTCGCCGAGACCTGCCACCGCGTCGGCCGCCTCACCGCGCGCCAGGCGGGCCCGGGCGAGCTGGGTCAGCGTCCAGGCGGTGCCGCGGTTGTCGCGGGTGGCGGTGTACTCCTGCGCCGCGTGCCGCAGCTCGCCCTCGGCCAGCGCGACCTGCCCGAGCCGCAGGTAGGCCTGGCCCAGCTGCATGTGCGCCCACGCCTGCCCGTGCACGCTCTCGCTCTCGCCGTGCAGTTCCAGGGCCGGCAGCAGCATCCGCAGCGCGTCGGCGACCCGGCCCTGGTCGCGCAGCACGGCGGCCAGCGCGTGCAGCGTCCAGGCGCGGTCGGCGCGCAGGTCGTCGCCGCTTTGCAGGTCCAGCGCCTCGCGCAGCTTGGCCGCCGCCTCGGTCAGGTTGCCCTGGTGGTGCAGCGTGATGCCGAGGCTGCACAGCGCGCGGGCCGCGCCGGCCGGGTGCTGCGCCTCGAAGTAGAGGTTGACCACCGACGTCAGCGTGGAGCGCGCCCGGTCCAGCTCGCCCAGCTGCCGGGCGGCGATACCGGTGCGCCACTGCACCGAGCGCACCAGCAGCCCCTGGTCGACCTGCTGGGTCAGTTCGCTGATCTCACCGAGCCGGTACAGGTCGCCGCGCAGCAGGCAGTAGTCGCACAGGGCGCCCAGCAGGTGCAGGACGGCGGCCTGGTCGACGCCCTCGGCGGTGCGCAGCGCGGCGGTGATGAACGACGACTCCTCGTCCAGCCAGCGCAGCGCCGCGTCCAGCGAGGCGAAGCCGTGCGAGCCGACCGCGCCGCCCGCGTCGTTGCCCGCCCGGGTCGAGGTCTTGCCGTCGACCAGCCGGATCACCAGGTCCGCCAGCTCCGAGTAGGTGCGGATCAGGCGTTCCTGCGCGGCGGCCCGCTCGTCGGGCTCCTCCTCGTCCAGCAGCCGCGCCAGCGCGAAGCCGCGCACCGCGTCGTGCAGCCGGTAGCGGCTGCCGCGCACCGGCTCGACCAGCCCGGCGCGCGCCAGGTCGTCCAGCCTGCGGGCGGCCTCCGCCTCGTCGGTGGCCAGCAGCGCGGCCCCGGCGGCGGCGCCCAGGCTGGCCCGGCCCGCCAGCGCGAGTCTGCGCAGCAGCCGCCGGGAGACCTCGGGCTGGTCGCGGTAGCGCAGGCTCAGGGCGCGCTCCAGCGGGTCGATCGGGCCGTACGCGTCGAGGTCGTCAGCGAGGCCGCGCAGCGTGCGCGAGCCCAGCGAGGTCCCGGCGGCGCGCAGCGCGAGCGGCAGCCCGCCGCACAACTCCCGCACCCGGTCGGCCGATCCGCGGTCCTCGGGCAGCGGCTTGCCGTCCGCCAGCTCGCGCAGCAGCCCGTACGCGTCCGCCGCCTCCAGCGCGTCGACCGGCAGGTGGTGCACCCACGCGGCGTCGCCGAGGCCGAGCTCCAGCGGCCGGGCGCCGGTGACCAGCACCAGGCTCTCGGAGCGCCGGGGCACCAGCTCCCGCACCTGCGCGGGGTCGGCGGCGTCGTCCAGCAGGACGACGACCGGCAGGTCGGTCAGGTGCTTCTGGTACTGCTCGCTCAGCAGCCTCAGGTGCTGCTCCTGCGACGGCCGCTCGCGGAAGAGCAGTTGGTCGCGTGGCGCGCCCAGCCGGTTGAGCAGGTGCAGCAGCGCCTCACGGGTCGACAGCGAGCCCTCGGGGTCGCCGCCGCGCAGTGTGACGACGCAGGCCCCGCGGAACTGGTCGCTCAACTGCTGGGCGGCACGCACCGCGAGCGAGCTGCGGCCGGACCCGGTGGGCCCGTGCAGCACGACCACGACCGGCTTCGTCTCGGTGGACGCGCGGGCCTGCTGCACCCACTGGCTGATCCGCGCGAGGTGTTCCCTGCGCCCGGTGTACGGGCCCTGCGGGCGCGGGAGTTGGCCGAAGGACTGCTGGAGCACCGAGCGCTGCCGGGCGGCGGCGCTGCGGTCCTGGGTCTTGCGGCCCTCGGTCTTGCGGGGCTGGGTCTTGCGGGGCTGGGGGAGGGACTTCGTGTCCGCGGCCTTGGCCTTGGCGGCCGGGCGCACGGCGCGTTCGCGTTCGATGAACGGGGTGACGCCGCGCCGCTCCAGCGCGGTCAGCCAGGCGGAACGAAGACGTTGCGCGTCGTCGTCCGGGCGGCGGCGCAGTGCCTCGCGGGCGGCGCCTGCCGCACCGGTGGCGGCGGCAACCACGACCCCGGTGGTCAGCGCTGCCGCGGCGGACAGGCCGTGCCCGAGGTCCACGGCGAACGCGGCGGCCCCGGACACCCCGGCGAACACCGCGGGGCCCGCGGCCTTCGGCCGGCTGAGCGCGCCCAGGTAGGCCGCGTACTCCGCACCGGCCTGGGCCGCGATCTCGTCCAGCGCGGCCAGCGCCCGCTCGGTCAGCTCCTCCCCGTCCCGCCCCTGCCCCGCGACGGCCCGCACCACCCGCTCGGCCTCCCGCCGATCCCCCTCCCGAAGCCCCTCGCCCACCCGCGCCTCCCCGTAGTCCGTCTCGACCCGGCCAACAGGCCGCGTACAGAAGGCTTTTGACCGTACGGGACGAGGCGTGCACGCGTATAGCGGAACGCGAGAGGAGGCCACCGGGGGAGGGGGGCGGCGGACGTCGTCGCGGGGCGGCGGGTCGTCCACCACCACCGTGCACCAAGTGCGCGTACCCGAGTGTCCCCACTGCTTCACGAGCGACGCGACCAGCCACAGGCCCCGCCCGCTCTCGTCGCGTGGTCCCGGGCAGTGCGGACGCGGTGGCCCCAGGTCATAAGGGCCCAACTAGGCCGTTCCTTCGGAACATTTGATCGTTGGTTGATGTGTGTCGTTGGCTGACGCCCAGTGGGCACGTATCGAGCCGCTGTTGCCGGACCGGACTCTGCAGCGTGGTGGGCGGTGGCGTGATCACCGGCAGGTGGTTGACGCGATCGCGTTCAAGTACCGCACCGGGACACCCTGGATGGACCCGCCTGAGCACTTCGGCTCATGGAAGGGCGTCCACAACCGGCTGCGGAAGTGGGCCCCCGACAACACTTGGGAGAAGGTCTTCACCGCCCTGTTGGCCCAGGCCGACGCGGAAGGCGAACCGGACTGGGGCGTCGCGGTCGACTCCACCGTCGTCCGCGCTCACCAGTACGCCGCCGGGGCCCGTCACGAGGGCCCCGCGGCCGGCGAGCCGGAGCACCGCGCCCTCGGACGGTCCCGCGGCGGGTTGTGGATTCGGCGGGGCGTTGCTGGCACACCACCCGGCTGGGCCCGAGGACCTGTGGCAAGCCATCCGCCCGGCAAGCAGGAGGCGGGCGGATCAGAGTTTCTGCACGCCGAGGTCGGCGAAGAGCTTCCTGACCGCAGGGTCGACCGAGTAGAGCACCAGGCCGCGGATGGAACGGGTCATCAGCACGCGGTAGGCATTGCGCAACGCCCGGATGAGTTCGGTGTCGTCCTTGATCTGTGAGGCCTTGCTCTTCACGTGCTCGCGGTGGGCGACCCATGCGCCGTCCTCCCACGTGAGATCGGGGCCCATGATTACGCCACCCCACTCGTACTCGAGCCCTTGGGCCGTGTGCACGCATCCGATCTGCCCGAAGCCTCCGGGGTCGGTCGCCCAGAACTTTCGCCTGGGGATTCCCTGGGTGCCGTGGTTGTCACCGGCGTTCCACGGGCGTGCCCAGCCGGGGTCGGGGCTGACGTCGGGGAAGGTGCCAGTGTCATCGGTCCAGCCCCAGCACATTCCGGCGGTCATCCGGGCACTCGCGCCCGCTGGGTCCCTGCCCTCAAGGAAGGACTCCATCTCGGCAGCGCTGTCGGCGTAGTAGACCTCGAAAGGCTCAGGGTCGGTGGCGCCGTCCGGACGCCACGCGATGGGGTCCCCGGACATGAGCCGGCTGACCCAGGTGTCGTATGTCGAGCTGCCGACGGTTCGGAGTACCCGGTCCAGTTTGATCGGCACGATCTCTACGCCAAGGCTCAGGAGCTCGCTTTTGAGTCTCTCAGGGGACCAGATCTCTTCCGCGAAGAGGCGTTGATCCCCGTCGATGAAGAACACCGGCACGCGAGCGTGGGTGACGACCGCCTCCACCGAGGTCGGCCCTGTCTGCCGCATCCCGAAGGAACCGGTCTTCGGTCGCAGGCTGAGGCGGTGGGCTTCGTCACAGACGATCAGGTCCAACTCGTCGGGCCCGAACTTGTCGGCAATCTGCACCAGCGGCCTGAAGACCTTCTGGTGCCCCTTGGCAGCCCGCTTGAAGGTGTCGCGAGAGGCGATACCACCGGAAACGAAGGCAGCGGAATGTCCGGCTTGCAGCGCTTCTCCCAGCGCGGTGAGCGCAACGAGTGACTTGCCGCTGCCCGCACGTCCCTCGATGACGAATACCTTTTTCACCCCCTGCGACCCGACGGCTGTTGTGGCATCGGCAATCGCCTGGACCGCCCGCAGTTGGTGCTCGACGAGACTGAACCGGGTGTGGCCGTTGACGATCGCTGCAGTCTCGTCGGTCAGAAGGTTGGTCGAGCGTCGACGTCCGAGCAACTCCTGTGCGGCCTCCGCGCCGGAGTCCGAGCTGAAGTTCGCGGTCAGGAACTTCTCCAGGTCCCCCGGTTGCCGTGCGGTGAACGTGGGGATCTTTGGGCGAGGGGACACCTGGCTGATCCACTGGTACTCCGGATCCATCAGGTTGTGCAGGTAGGCCGCGCCCACGAGATTGACGTAGCGGTCGTCGAACATGCTGTGGTGCCTGCGCAGGTCGTCCATGTTGTTGCCGACCTGGACCGCGGGATGCTTCAGGTGCCTCTCGTACTCAGGGAACGGCGCGTAGACCAGATCCCTGGCGCAGCGCTGGCAGAGTGCGGTGTTCCCCTCCGCCCTGCACGAAGCGCAGAGCCCGGCTGCCTTCGACACGGTCGGACGCTCGATACTGCCCCACTGCTTGAGCTCGATGACCGCGTAGCTGAGCCGTCCGGACGGATGCTGTCCTGCGAGGACGACGTCGATGTGGTTCATCCGACCGTCGGCGAGGTACTCGATGAACATCCGCACCTGGCCGAGCCCGAGGTTGTCCAGCGTGGTCGCCAACTCGTAGACACTCTCACGCCAGGACCTGACATCCGAAGGGCTCGGCTTCTTGTCCTTCGGGTGCGCGGCGGTGTAGCACTCGCTGATCTTCCGGACCAACTGATGGCGGTCCCGTACCAGACGCTGTACGGACCAGAACGCCTCCAGCGGCTTCCAACCGCTCCCGACCGCCATCCCGTCTACCCCCAATGAATGGAAGCTCTCCTGAGCCGATCCACTGGAACGTAGCAGAATCGTATTGTCATTCAATTTGGATTCCCTGGCAGGTTGCGTTAGGCGGGCCACGGCGGCGCCGATCCGGGTGAGCCCTCAGGGCTGAGCCGCGTGAGACGCTGGTTCGCATGAACCGTCTGGCCGACGCGACCTCGCCCTATCTCCAGCAGCACGCCGCCAACCCCGTCGACTGGTGGCCTTGGTCGGCCGAGGCGTTCGAGGAGGCTCGGCGGCGCGACGTCCCCGTTCTGCTGTCGGTCGGGTATTCGAGTTGCCACTGGTGTCACGTGATGGCTCGCGAGTCGTTCGAGGACGTCGCGGTCGCCGCTGTCGTCAACGACGGGTTCGTCGCGGTCAAGGTGGACCGGGAGGAGCGGCCTGACGTCGACGCCGTTTACATGGAGGCGGTGCAGGCGGCTACGGGGCAGGGCGGGTGGCCCATGACCGTCTTCCTGACGCCGGACGGCGAGCCGTTCTACTTCGGGACCTACTTCCCGCCCGAGCCCCGGCACGGCATGCCCGGCTTCCGGCAGGTGCTGGAGGGCGTGCGCAGCGCGTGGCGGGACCGGCGCGAGGAGGTGGGCGAGGTCGCCGGGCGGATCGTGCGGGATCTGGCCGGGCGCCGGATCTCGCAGGCCGGGGGCGCCGCGCCGGGGGCCGAGGAACTGGGGGCCGCGCTGCTGGGGCTGACGCGGGAGTACGACGCCACGCGCGGCGGGTTCGGGGGCGCGCCGAAGTTCCCGCCGTCGATGGCGCTGGAGTTCCTGCTGCGGCACCACGCGCGCACCGGGTCCGAGGGCGCGTTGCAGATGGTGAGCGACACCTGCGAGGCGATGGCGCGCGGCGGCATCTACGACCAGCTCGGCGGCGGCTTCGCGCGCTACAGCGTGGACCGGGAGTGGGTCGTGCCGCACTTCGAGAAGATGCTGTACGACAACGCGCTGCTGTGCCGGGTCTACGCGCACCTGTGGCGGGCCACCGGCTCCGACCTCGCGCGGCGGGTGGCGGTCGAGACCGCCGACTTCATGGTGCGCGAACTGCGCACCGCGCAGGGCGGGTTCGCCTCCGCGCTGGACGCCGACAGCGACCGCGCGGACGGCACGCACGCCGAGGGCGCGTACTACGTGTGGACGCCGCGGGAACTGCGGGAGGTGCTGGGGGAGGAGGACGCCCGGCTCGCCGCGCAGTACTTCGGGGTGACGGAGGAGGGGACGTTCGAGCACGGTGCCTCCGTACTCCAGCTCAAGGGCGGGGAGTTGGCGGACGGCGAGCGGATCGGGCAGGTGCGGGCGCGGCTGCTGGAGGCGCGGGAGCTGCGGCCACGGCCCGGGCGGGACGACAAGGTGGTCGCCGCGTGGAACGGTCTTGCGGTCGCCGCGCTGGCCGAGACCGGCGCGTACTTCGAGCGCCCCGACCTCGTACGGGCCGCGCTGGACGCCGCCGACCTGCTGGTACGCGTGCACATGGACGACGAGCACGCGCGCTTGGCCCGCACCTCGCGCGACGGTGTCGCGGGCGCCAACTCCGGTGTGCTGGAGGACTACGCGGACGTGGCCGAGGGCTTCCTGACGCTGGCCGGGGTGACCGGCGAGGGCGTGTGGCTGGAGTTCGCCGGGCTGCTGCTCGACACCGTGCTGCGGCACTTCGCCGACGGGGACGGCGGCTTCCACGACACCGCCGACGACGCCGAGCGCCTCATCCGCAGGCCGCAGGACCCCACCGACAACGCGACCCCCTCGGGCTGGACGGCCGCCGCTCAGGCGCTGCTGTCGTACGCGGCCCACACCGGCTCGGAACGCCACCGCACCGCTGCCGAGGGCGCGTTGGGCATCGTGGGTGCGCTGGCCGGACGGGCGCCGCGGTTCATCGGCTGGGGACTGGCGGCGGCGGAGGCCGCGCTGGACGGACCCCGCGAGGTGGCGGTCGTCGGACCCGCGGGCGACCCGGCCACCGCCGCGCTGCACCGGGCCGCGCTGCTGGGGACCGCGCCGGGCGCGGTGGTCGCCGCCGGTGAGCCGGACGGCGAGGAGTTCCCGCTGCTGCGGGACCGGCCGCTGGTCGACGGGGGCCCGGCCGCGTACGTGTGCCGCCACTTCACCTGCGACGCGCCGGTGACCGGCCCGGAGGAACTGGCGGAACGGCTCGGGGGCTGAGGGCCGGGCCCGGTCAGAGGGCGTCGCGTCCGAGGCCGCCCGCGAGGATGTCCAGGGTGCGTTCCAGCAGCTCGCCCAGGTCCTCGGTGCCTTCGTTCTCGACCCAGTGCATCATCGTCTCCCGCCAGCCGCCGAGCAGCGCGCCCACCAGGACGCGCAGGCCCAGGTCGTCGGTGGGCCGGCCGGTGCGGCGGGCCAGCACGCCGACCAGCAGGGCGCAGGAGACGGACATGTTCTCGCCCAGCCGGGCCCGCAGCGCCGGTACTTCGCGCACCAGCCGCATGCGTTGCAGCATCTCCCCGCGTTCCCCGGCCGCCATCCGGCGGGCCAGCGGCACGACCGCCCGCCGCATCGACTCCACGATCGGCTCGTCCGCCGGGCGTTCCAGCAGCGCGGCCTCCATCAGCGGGTCGTACTCGTCGGTGAGGACGACGTCCTCCTTGGTGGGGAAGTACCGGAAGAAGGTGCTGGGGGAGACCTCGGCGGCGGCGGCGATCTGCTCGACGGTGGTCGCGTCGTACCCCTGGCGTTCGAAGAGCCGGTAGGCGGCGTGCCGTATCGCCTGGCGGGTCCTGATCTTCTTGCGCTCCCGCAGGCCGAGCGCGGGGGCGGCGGGGGTGGTAGCGGAGGCCATGTCCGTCATTGTCGCGCGTCGACCGGCGCGGGGGCCACGGCGGCGGCCGGTGCTGCGGCGGTACGCGAGTCCGGCAGCCGCAACGCCACCAGCACCGCCGCGACGACCGCCGTCACCCCGCACAGCAGCAGGACGACGTCCATGCCGTGCACGTAGGCGGCGTCGGCGGAGGCCGCGAGGCGGGCGTCGTGGAGGCCGGCGGCCACCGCGTGCGCCGCGACCACCGACTTGCCGGCGACGGCGCCCGCGGCGGGCGGGAGCCCCGTCGTGTCCAGCCTGGCGCCGAACGCCGAGGCGAGCACGCTGCCCAGCAGCGCCACCCCGATCGCCCCGCCGGTCTGCCGCAGCGTCATCAGCAGCCCGGACCCGGAACCGGCGCGCTCACGCGGCAGCGTCCCCAGGGCGGCGTCCATCGCCGGGATCATGGCGAAGCCGAACCCGAAGCCGGTGACCGACAGCCACAGCGCGGTGTAGCCGTAGCCGTCCCCCGGCGTGGTGCGGCTGCCCAGGAACGCGGCCGCCGCCAGCACCAGCAGCCCGCCCGCGATCACCGGCCGCGGCCCGAAGCGGGCGACCAGCGGTGCGGCGGCCCGCGCGGTCACCAGCAGCCCCGCCATCATCGGCAGCAGCCGCACCCCGGTGCCGAACGCGTCGGCGCCCAGCACCGCCTGGAGGTAGTTGGGCAGCACGAACAGCAGCCCCATCAGCACGAACATCACCAGTGTCGCGGCGACCGCGTTCCACAGGAAGCCGCGCTGCCGCAGCAGCCCGACGTCCAGCATCGGCCGCGCGGCCACCCGCTCGCGCAGCACCAGCGCGGTCAGCAGGGCCGCGGCGCCGAAGAGCATGACCAGCACCAGCGGGTCGCCCCAGCCCCGGCGCGGCGCCTCGATGATCCCGTAGACCAGCGCGCCCAGGCCCACGCAGTTGAGCGCGGAGCTGATCGTGTCGATGCGCGGGGCGGACGGGTCGGACGACTCGCGCAGCAGGAAGACGCAGGCGGTGATGCCGATGGCGACCATGGGGACGTTGATCAGGAAGACCGAGCCCCACCAGAAGTGGTCCAGCAGCCAGCCGCCGATGATCGGGCCGAGCGGCATGCCCAGCGCGGTGGCGGCGGTCAGCATCCCGATCGCCTTGGTGCGCTCCCCGGGGCCGAA
Organism: Streptomyces sp. ICBB 8177; assembly: GCF_003144095.1. GTDB lineage: Bacteria > Actinomycetota > Actinomycetes > Streptomycetales > Streptomycetaceae > Streptantibioticus_D. The sequence continues at coordinate 1,999,101 of NZ_NSKH01000018.1, forward strand.
GACGGCCGGGAGCACGGCCAGCGCCAACGGCATGATCAGCGCGGCGCCCAGGCCCATGCCGGTGCGGGCGGCGATGACCCCGGCGGGCGAACCGGCCAGCGCCCCGGCCAGCGAGCCGGCGAGGAAGAGCACGAGGCCCGCGACGAGCATCCTGCGCCGCCCGAAGCGGTCGCCCAGCAGCCCCGCCGGAAGCATCAGCGCGGCCAGCACGACGGTGTAGGAGTCGGCGATCCACTGCTGCCGGCTGATGTCGGCACCCAGCTGCGAAGCCATCGTGGGCAGCGCGACGTTGAGGATCGTGGCGTCGAACCCGACGACGAGCATGCTCGCGACGAGCGCGCCCAGCGCCCACCAGCGCTTGGGGTCGGGCGGTGCGGAGGCGGCGGGTACAGGGGTGGCTTGCATGGCGTTCACCCTTCGGTGGCCGGTGGCCGGTGGCCGCTCCGGCGGCTTCGGGAGCGGCGGAGAGGATTCGATAGTAAGTCTTATATGACAGTCGCTACCAAAAAATAGTAGCTGTCGTGGTGGCGGGACGCCAGGCGCCCAGGTGGGGGCGGATGCGAGAGCGGATGCGGAAACGACGACGACCCGCGGCGCGCTGCCGCGGGTCGTCGTCGTAAGGGGGAGTCAGTACGTCCAGTGCGGGCGGCCCGACTCCATGAGGCAGCGGATGACGCGGCCGGCGGCGTCGGTGGTGGACTTGCCCAGGTCCGCGTCGCGGCAGAACTCGCCCGCGCGGTAGCAGTTGCCCGCGTTCGAACGGATGCCGCACACGGCGGCCGCCGCATGGGTGGTCGGCGCGGGCGCTGCCGGACGAGTGACGGGCGGCGGCGCCGCGCGGTGCGTCGCGGCGTGCGTGGGCGCCGGAGCCTGAGTGTGGGGGGCCGCCGGGGTGGGCGTCGGCCTGGCGGCGGGCGTCGAGGGCGAGGGCGAGGGGGAAGGGGGCGGCGCGCTCGTGGCGGGCGCGGAGGCCGTGGCCGCCGTGGAGGCGGTCGTGGCGGGCGCGGCCCCGCTCGCGCCGGCCGTCGTGGGCCCGCAGGCCGCGAGGGAGCAGGCCGCGGCGAACGCGGCCACGGATATGGCGAAATGACGGCGTTTCATGGCGGGACGGTAGTCCCACGCCAGTTGTGAAGAGAAGGTGCAGGATTGGTGAACGCTGGATGGATGCGGTGTCGTTACCTGGCGTGTGAACCGCTCACCGGTGCGTGTACGCCACCAGGGAGATGCCCACGTAGTGGACGACGAACGCGGCCAGTGTGAACGAGTGGAAGACCTCGTGGAAGCCGAACCAGCGCGGTGACGGGTTGGGCCGCTTGATCCCGTAGATCACGCCGCCCGCGCTGTAGAGAAGGCCGCCCACCGTCACGCAGACCAGCACCGCGACGCCTCCGGTGCGCATGAAGTCGGGCAGGAAGAAGACCGCCGCCCAGCCCAGCGCGAGATAGCAGGGCGTGTAGAGCCAGCGCGGCGCGCTCACCCAGAAGACCCGGAACGCTATTCCGGCCAGCGCGCCCACCCAGATGAACCACAGCAGCGCGGTCGCCGTCCCCGACGGCAGCAGCAGGATGGCGAGGGGGGTGTACGTCCCGGCGATGATCAGGAAGATGTTGGCGTGGTCCAGACGCCGTAGTACCGCCGACGCCTTCGGTCCCCAGTTGCCCCGGTGGTAGAGCGCGCTCACCCCGAACAGCAGGCAGGCGGTGAGCGTGTAGACCGCGCAGCCGACCCGCGCCCGCGGGCTGTCGGCCAGCGCGGTCAGGAGCACGCCCGCGAAGAGCGTGGCGGGGAACATCCCCGCGTGCAGCCAGCCGCGCAGCTTGGGCTTGACGACGGCCTGCGCCTGCGCGACGGCGGCCTGTGCCTGTGCGACGGCACCCTGACCCTGGCTCGCGGCGGCGGCCGATGCCGGGCCGCGAGTCTCCTCGACCGGTGTCATGCCCGTCATGCTACCTACGCCACCGTAGGTTACGAGTAAGTAATGAATGGGCGTTGAAGTGGCAATGCTCACCTCTCCGGGGCTGGACAGATCGGGTGTACGGACCAGACACTCATATGAGTGCGGTCGGCACCGGATGAGCGGCCATGAAGCATCCGGGTCGCAGCCCCCAAGGGGCCACCCTCAACCCTCGACATTTGACGCCCGGTTTCCTCGTGGTCCCGGGCGGGACGGAGCGATCGTGGCGCGCGGCAATGCGGCTCCCACCACACACCAGGACCTGATCGCATGGGTCGGCGAGATCGCCGAGCTGACCCAGCCCGACGAGATCGTCTGGTGCGACGGCTCGGAGGACGAGTACCAGCGGCTGTGCGACGAACTCGTCGCCAAGGGCACCTTCAAGCGGCTCGACCCCGTCAAGCGCCCCAACTCCTACTACGCGGCGTCCGACCCGACCGACGTGGCCCGCGTCGAGGACCGTACGTTCATCTGCTCCGCGAAGGAGGAGGACGCAGGCCCCACCAACCACTGGAAGGACCCCGCCGAGATGCGGGAGATCTTCGCCGGTGACAAGGGGCTCTTCCGCGGTTCGATGCGCGGCCGCACGATGTACGTCGTGCCGTTCTGCATGGGCCCGCTGGGCTCGCCGCTGTCGGCGCTGGGCGTGGAGATCACCGACTCCGCCTACGTCGCCGTCTCGATGCGCACCATGACCCGCATGGGCCGGCAGGTCCTGGACGAACTGGGCGACGACGGCTTCTTCGTCAAGGCCGTGCACACCCTCGGCGCCCCGCTGGAGCCGGGCCAGGCCGACGTGCCGTGGCCGTGCAACTCCACCAAGTACATCTCGCACTTCCCCGAGGACCGCGAGATCTGGTCCTACGGCTCGGGCTACGGCGGCAACGCGCTGCTGGGCAAGAAGTGCTACGCGCTGCGCATCGCCTCGGTCATGGCCCGGGACGAGGGCTGGCTCGCCGAGCACATGCTCATCCTGAAGCTCACCCCGCCGAAGGGGCAGCCCAAGTACGTGGCCGCCGCGTTCCCGTCGGCCTGCGGCAAGACCAACCTCGCCATGCTGGAGCCGACCATCCCCGGCTGGACCGTGGAGACCATCGGCGACGACATCGCGTGGATGCGGTTCGGCGAGGACGGCCGCCTGTACGCGATCAACCCCGAGGCGGGCTTCTTCGGCGTCGCCCCCGGCACCGGTGAGCACACCAACGCCAACGCGATGAAGACCATGTACGGCAACTCGGTCTTCACCAACGTCGCCCTCACCGACGACGGCGACGTGTGGTGGGAGGGGATGACCGAGGAGACCCCGGCGCACCTGACGGACTGGAAGGGCAACGACTGGACGCCCGAGTCCGGCACACCCGCCGCGCACCCCAACGCCCGCTTCACGGTGCCCGCTTCGCAGTGCCCGATCATCGCGCCCGAGTGGGAGGACCCGCGGGGCGTGCCGATCTCCGCGATCCTCTTCGGCGGGCGGCGCGCCTCCGCGGTGCCGCTGGTCACCGAGTCGTTCGACTGGCAGCACGGGGTCTTCCTCGGCGCGAACGTCGCCTCCGAGAAGACCGCCGCGGCCGAGGGCAAGGTCGGCGAACTGCGCCGCGACCCGTTCGCCATGCTGCCGTTCTGCGGTTACAACATGGGCGACTACTTCGGCCACTGGGTGAAGATCGGGCAGACGCACGACGCGGCGAACCTGCCGAAGATCTACTACGTCAACTGGTTCCGCAAGGACGCGGACGGGCGGTTCGTCTGGCCGGGCTTCGGCGAGAACGGGCGCGTGCTGAAGTGGATCGTCGAGCGGCTCAACGGTGAGGCGGAGGGCGTCGAGACGCCGATCGGCGTGCTGCCCGCACGCGGCGCGCTCGACACGGCCGGCCTCGACATCTCCGAGGCGGACCTCGACCTGCTGCTGTCGGTCGACGTGGACGTCTGGCGCGAGGAGGCCTCGCTGATCCCGCAGCACCTGGAGACCTTCGGCGACCACACCCCGAAGGAACTGTGGGACGAGTACCGGAGCCTGGTCCGGCGCCTGGGCTGATCGCCTGGTCTTCAGGGGCGCGGGGCGATTCCCCGCGCCCCTTTGGGGCTTGATGGGGTGCGCCCGGATCTTTTCAGGGGCGCGGGGAACTGCGCGACCGGCCACGACGGGGCGGTGGAGGGCCACTGTCCGGGGGGCCTACGGTCGTTGTTCGGCCACTGGCCGGTGGGGGCTGAGCGCGCAGTTCCCCGCGCCCCTTTTTGGGTCTGACGTGGCTGAGCGCGCAGTTCCCCGCGCTCCTCTTGGGTCTGGCGTGGTGGGAGCCTGCGTTCCCCGCGCCCCTTCAAGGGATCAATACTGCGCGTAACCGTCCAGGAACGAGCCGATTCTCTGGACCGCGTCGGTCAAGTCTTCCGCCCTCGGCAGCGTCACGATGCGGAAGTGGTCGGGCTCGGGCCAGTTGAAACCCGTGCCGTGGACGATCATGATCTTCTCCGCCCGCAGCAGGTCCAGGACCATCTGGCGGTCGTCCTTGATCTTGTAGACGGACGGGTCCAGCCTCGGGAACGCGTACAGCGCGCCCTTCGGCTTGACGCACGTGATCCCCGGGATCGCGGTCAGCGCCTCGTACGTCGCGTCGCGCTGCGCGCGGAGTCTGCCGCCGGGCAGGATCAGGGAGTTGATGGACTGGTGACCGCCCAGCGCGGTCGCGATCGCGTGCTGCGCCGGCATGTTCGCGCACAGCCGCATGTTCGCCAGGATCGTCAGGCCCTCGATGTAGCTGGCCGCGTGCGCCTTCGGCCCGCACACCGCCATCCAGCCGCTGCGGTAGCCGGCGACCCGGTAGGCCTTGGACAGCCCGTTGAACGTGAGCGTCAGCAGGTCGGGCGCGAGGGCGGCGGTCGGGGTGTGGGTGGCGTCGTCGTAGAGGATCTTGTCGTAGATCTCGTCGGAGCAGACGATCAGCTGGTGGCGGCGGGCGATGTCGGCCAGGGACCGCACCATCTCGTCGTCGTAGACCGCGCCGGTGGGGTTGTTCGGGTTGATGACGACGATCGCCTTGGTGCGGTCGGTCACCTTGCGCTCGACGTCGGCGAGGTCCGGCATCCAGTCGGACTGCTCGTCGCAGCGGTAGTGCACCGCCGTGCCGCCCGCGAGCGAGACCGCGGCGGTCCACAGCGGGTAGTCGGGGGCGGGGACCAGCACCTCGTCGCCGTCGTCCAGCAGCGCCTGCATGGACATCTGGATCAGCTCGGAGACGCCGTTGCCGAGGTAGACGTCCTCGACGTCCAGCTCGATGCCCTGGGGCTGGTAGTGCTGGACGACCGCGCGGCGCGCCGACAGCAGGCCCTTGGCGTCGCCGTAGCCGTGCGCGTCGCCGAGCGAGCGCAGCATGTCCTCCAGGATCTCCGGAGGGCACTCGAAACCGAAGGGCGCCGGGTTGCCGGTGTTGAGCTTGAGAATGCGGTGACCCGCCGCCTCCAGCCGCATCGCCTCTTCGAGAACCGGGCCCCGGATCTCGTAACACACGTTCGCGAGCTTCGTCGACTGGATCACCTGCATGCGCACACCCTACGGGCAGCCCCTGCACCCCGCTCGGTGTTTTTCGCCACGCCACCGCGGCGCAGGGCGCGCGGCCGGCGCCTGCGAGCGCCGTACCGAGCGCCCCGCCAGCACCCCCGTGCGCCGCCCGTCCGCCACGACGAAACGGCCGTCGACCAGCACGTACGGGATGCCGGAGGGCGCGGTCCCCGGCGCGGCGTAGGTCGCGCCCGCCGCCACCGTCGCGGGGTCGAAGAGCACCAGGTCGGCGCGGTGGCCCACCCGGATCAGGCCCCGGTCGGCCAGGCCCAGGCGGGCGGCGGGGCGCCCGGTGAGGTGGGCGACGCACTCGGCCAGCGACAGCACGCCCAGCTCGCGCACGTAGTGGCCGAGGTAATGCGGGAAGGTGCCGTAGGCGCGCGGATGCGGCTTGTCGCCGACCAGGATGCCGTCGCTGCCGCCGGTGTGCGCCGGATGGCGCATGATCGCGCGGACGTTCGCCTCGTCGCCGACGTGCTGGAGGATCGTCGTCGCCAGCCGGTCCGCCAGCAGCAGGGCCCGCGCCACGGCGAACGGCTCCTCGCCGCGTTGCCGCGCCATCCCCGCGACCGTCGCGCCGACGTGCCCGGCGAGCGCCCGGTCCCCGACGCCGGAGACCTCGACGGTGTCCCAGTCGACCGGCACGCCGTGGCAGCCGTCGGAGCCGGTGACCTCCATCGCGTGCCGTATCCGTGCGGCCGTCGCCTCGTCGCGCAGCGCCCGCAGCGTCGCCTCGGGCCCGCCTTCCGTGGCCCAGCCCGGCAGCAGCGCGGCGAGCGTCGTGCAGCCCGCGAGGTAGGGGTAGCTGTCGAGGGTGACGTCGGCGCCGTGCGCGATCGCGGCGTCCAGCAGGGCCAGCATCTCGCCGGCGCGACCTGCGTTGGCGGGGAAGTTCATCGTGGCGTGCGCCAGGTGCAGCGCGCAGCCCGCGTCCCGGGTCACCGTCAGCATCTCGCGGTACGCCTCCAGGGCGCCCGCGCCGTAGCCGCGGTGGTGGGGGCAGTAGTAGCCGCCGTGGGCGGCCACCACCCGGCACAGTTCGGTGAGTTCCGCGGTCGGCGCGTACATGCCGGGGGTGTAGGTGAGCCCGGACGACATGCCGACCGCGCCCTCCGCGAGCCCGGCCGCCACCAGCCCCTTCATCCGCTCCAGTTCGTCCGCCGTCGCCGGGCGGTCCGACCAGCCGACCACCATCGCCCGTACCGTCCCCTGCGGCACCAGGTAGGCGGCGTTGACGGCGATGCCCTGCCGGTCCAGCCGGTCGAGGTACCCGCCGACCGAACGCCAGTCGAAGTCGATGTCGCCGCCGTCCCCGTTCCACCCCGCGATGTGCGCCCGTACCGCTTCCAGCGTGGTGTCGTCCACCGGTGCGTACGACAGGCCGTCCTGCCCCAGCACCTCCAGCGTCACGCCCTGCGCGGTCTTCGCCTCGTGCGCCGGGTCGCGCAGCAGGGCGAGGTCGCTGTGGGCGTGCATGTCGATGAACCCCGGTGCCAGCGCGAGCCCTTCGGCGTCCAGCACCCGGCGCCCGCCCGGCCGGCGGCCCGTCCCGTACGGCACGACGGCGGCGATCCGGCCGTCCGCGAGGGCGACGTCGGCGCGGTACGGGGACGTGGTGCCGGTGCCGTCGACCACGGTCGCGTCACGGATGACGAGGTCCAAGGGGGCCGCCTTCGCGGGGAGTCGGGGACGCGTCAGAAGAACGTGCGCACGAAGTCGACGACGGTGCCGTCCTGTTCGACCACCGGGATCAGCTGCCACTTGTCGAACGACGTGCACGGGTGCGACAGCCCGAGCCCCACCCGCTCACCGACGTCGAGCGGGGTTTGCGGGGTGACCTCCACGAACGCGTGCTGGTCGGCGAGCTTCGTCACGCGCAGGCCGTCCGCCGGGCGCAGCGAGCCGTCCGCGCCCCGGATCACCTGCGGGACGGGCATGCCCAGGTCGTACGGGGCGTCGCGCTTGCCCGCGTTGAGGAACGCGCGGTCCGGTTCGGGGCGGGAGACGACCTGCGTCCACAGCCGCAGCGCCGGGCGCAGCGACCCCTCGGCCGGTACGCGGTCGTGGAACGGGGTGATCTCGCGGTAGTGGCCGTCGTCGTGGGTGACGTAGGCGCCCGAACGCAGCAGCCGCAGCACCGGTTTCGACAGCCCGTCGACCGGCTCGAACGCCTTGGCCACCGCGTCGAACCAGGCGCTGCCGCCCGCGCTCAGCACGACCTCGTCCGCCCCGGCGAAGCGGCCGGCCGCGTCGAACCGCCGTGCCAGCGCGACGAGTCGCTCCAGCCACGCGGCGACCGCTTCCCCGGTCTTCTCCGGGATCTCGCCCTCGTAGCCCGCGACGCCCACCAGCCGCAGCCACCGGGAGGCCGCCACCGCGTCGGCGACCACGTCGCCCGCCGCCTCGTCGCGCACCCCCGTGCGCCCGCCGGGCGCGCCCAGCTCCACGACCACGTCGAGGTGCGCGGTGAGCGCCGCGTCCATCAGCTCCACGCCGCGCACCGAGTCCACGTAGCACACCAGCCGGAAGGCGGGGTCGGACGTAAGCTCGGCGCAGATCCAGCGCAGCGCGGCCGGGTCCACGACCTCGTTGGCCAGGAAGATCCGCCGCACGCCGTACGCGCGGTAGACGCGGGCCTGCCAGGGGGTGGCGGCGGTGATCCCCCAGGCGCCGCGCGCCAGTTGGCGTTCGAACAGCTGCGGGGCCATCGAGGTCTTGCCGTGCGGCGCGAAGGCCAGCCGGTGGTCGCGCGCGTAGTGCTCCAGCTGGTCGAGGTTGTGCTCCAGCGCGGGCGCGAGCAGCGTCAGCACGGGCGTGAGGAAGCCGCCGTCGAACAAGTCGCGGCGCTCGGCGGCGAGTTCACCGAGGGTGCGGCCCTCCGCGTCCGGCGGCAGACCCTTGAAGCGGTGGTCGACCCGTTCCCGCGACAGCTCCGCGACGGTGGGCATCCGGCCTCCTCGACGAGCGCGTTGCATTCTGTGCAACGGACATTGCGTACGGTGCTGCACGCTGTCTAACATCCGGCACGGTGGCGGGTCAACGCGGTACGACGCGGGACGGAGGCGGGCGTGCTCTTCACGGCGGAACGGGAGGCGGACCGCGACGGCGGCGGTGACGGCGGCGGCGCGGAGTTCGACGTGGTGTGCCTGGGCGAGTCCATGGCCGTCTTCACACCCGAGACCCGCGGCCCGCTCGCCGGCGTGACCCGTTTCCACCGCGGCATCGGCGGCGCCGAGTCCAACGTCGCCTGCTACCTGGCCGGTTACGGCCATCGCGTCCGCTGGGTCAGCCGGGTCGGCGCCGACCCCTTCGGCGACCACCTGCTGGCCGAGATCGCCGCCCGCGGGGTGGACGTGCGCGCCGTCGAGCGCGACCCGCACCGCCCCACCGGGATCTACTTCAAGGAGCGGCTGGAGGGCCGCACCGGGGTGCTCTACCACCGCGCCGGTTCCGCCGCGTCCGCGATGTCCCCGCCCCCGTTCCCGTCCCCGTCCCCGGACGGCGTGGCGGGGGAGGCCGCGCGTTCCGGCCGCGTACTGCACCTGTCGGGCATCACCGCCGCCCTGTCCGCTTCCTGCCTCGCCCTGCTCCGGACGCTGACCGCACGGCGGCCGGGCCGCCCGGTCGTGTCGTTCGACGTCAACCACCGCCCGGCGCTGTGGCGTTCGGGCGATCCCGCGGTGCTCGCGGAGCTGGCCCGCGACTGCGACGTGGTGTTCGTCGGCGAGGACGAGGCGCGCCAGGCGTGGGGCCTTCGGGACGCCGACGCGGTACGGGCCGCGCTGCCTGAGCCGGGCCTGCTCGTCGTCAAGCGCGGCCCGGAGGGCGCGGTCGCCTACGCGGCGGGCGCACCGTCCGTCGAGGTGCCCGCGCCGCGCGTCGAGGTCGTCGAACCGGTCGGCGCGGGCGACGCGTTCGCCGCAGGGTTCCTCTCCGGCTGCCTGCGCGGACTGCCGATGGAGCGGCGGCTGCGCCACGGGCACGTGCTGGCCGCCGCCGCCCTCACCGCCCACGCCGACCTGGGGACGCCGCCCGCCCGCGACCACGCCGACGCGCTGGTCGCGTTGGACGAGGCCCGGTGGCGCGGGCTGCGGCTGGCGGCAGGGTGGACGGAAGGCGCGAGGCGGAGCGGGACGGCTGGGACGGAGGCGGCACGGTGAGCCAGAGCGTCGATCGCGCGTTGAGCATCCTGCCGCTGCTCGCCGAGGGCCCGGCTGGGCTCGAACAGGTCGCGACCCGGCTGGACGTCCACAAGTCCACCGCCCTGCGCCTGCTGCGCACCCTGCACGCCCACGGCCTCGTGCACCGGCAGCCCGACCAGCGCTACCGGCTGGGCGCCGGGCTGTTCGGGCTCGCCCAGCGCGCGATGGAGGCGCTGGACGTCCGCGAGACCGCGCATCCCTACCTGGTCGCGCTGGGCGAGGAGTGCGGGCACACCGTGCACCTGGCGGTGCGCGAGGAGGGCGAGGTGGTCTACGTCGACAAGGTCGACAGCCGCTACCCGGTGCGGATGTACTCGCGCGTCGGGCGGCCGGTCGCGATCACGGTGGCCGCCGTGGCCAAGGTGCTGCTGGCCGACCTGCCCGAGCCCGAACGGCGTTCCGTGGCGGCCCGGTTGGAGTACCCGGCCTACACCCCGCGCTCGACGCCCGACGCGGCCGCCTACCTCGCCGAACTCGCCGCCGTACGCGAACAGGGCTGGGCCGCCGACCTCGGCGGCCACGAGGAGTCCATCAACTGCGTCGCCGCCCCGGTACGCGGTCCGGACGGCCGGGTCGCCGCCGCGCTGTCGATCTCGGCACCCAACGTCGTCGTCACCGCGCAGGAACTGCTCGCCCTGCGCCCGCTGGTGCTGAGCACCGCCCGGGCGATCACCTGGGAGTACGCGGGCGGCGAGGCGAACCCCGACCCGCACCACCGAGAGGCAGACCGAGCATGAGCGACAAGACCGCCGTCACCCCCGCCACCCACACCGTGCCGCCCGCCCGCTTCTCGCACGGCGTGCGCAAGGGCGGCATCCTCCAGGTCGCCGGACAGGTCGGCTTCCTGCCCGCGAGGGAGGGCGAGAAGCCGGAGCCCGCCGGACCCGGCCTGCGCGAGCAGACCCTCCAGACGCTGGCCAACGTCGAGGCGGTGCTGGAGGAGGGCGGCGCCGCCTGGGAGGACGTGGTGATGCTGCGCGCCTACCTCACCGACACCGCGCACTTCGCCGAGTTCAACGCGCTGTACGACGAGTTCCTGGCGGACCGGGTGACGGTGCCGCCTGCCCGCACCACCGTCTACGTCGGCCTGCCGGCCGGGCTGCTGGTGGAGATCGACGCGCTGGCGGTGCTGGACTGAGCCCGGTGCGTGCGCCTTGGGGGCCGCCGCGCTCCGGGCTTGGCGTCAACCTCTGGGCCGGATGGTGCGACGTGCTCGATCATGGGCGGATGACTGCCTTCTGCCACGTGTGCTTCGTGGTCCCGGACCTTGAGCAGGGAATGCTGACTTTCGGCGTTCGGCCGGGGTCGGGTGGGGTGGTCATGTGTCCGACCGGCTTGGTGAGTGGGACTACCGCATCGTCTTCACCGCGAGCGGGCCGCCGTTCGTCGAGCTCATCCAAGGGCCGCCGGGCAGTCCCTGGGACGCGTCCAAGGGGGCCAGGTTCGATCACATCGGCTTCTGGACCAGCGACGTGCGGCAAGGATCCCGCCGTTTGGAGGAAGAAGGCATGCCCGTGGACTTCTCCGGCTGTCCCTATGGTCGGCCGTTCGCCTATCACCGGATGGACAGCATCGGCGCACGGATCGAACTCGTTGACGTCAGCAGGCAGGCCGGCTTTCTCGGCGCGTGGCATCCGGAGCGCTTGTCACGTCGTTGTCTGTGACATGGGTTTTCGTCAACGGGGGTTGTCAAAGAGGTTGTTGGTGGCAAGGGGGTGACAAGCGATTCCGGGAGGGTGGTCGGGTCCGGGGCCGCAGCCGGTCGTAGTGGCCGGGAACGGGCGTGATCAGTGGGTCGACCGTGAGTGATCCGCAGCTCGGCCACGTCCGCCGGCACCTCCTGCTCCGGGGCCTCCAGGACCGCCCGGGGACGGTCCGTCAGTGCTCAGGCACGCGAACCCGCGCTTCTCCGCAGCCAAAGGGCGTGCCGCAAATGCGTTGGTGGTCCCGTCGCCTCACTCGCCGGTTTCGCCGTCGATGAGTTCGCGCGCGACGTCGAGGTGACCGACGTGCCGTGCGTACTCCTGGAGTCGATGGAAGAGGATGCGCCCGAGCGAGGGCGCTTGACCAGGTGTCTTGAAGCGGCCTCCGAGGCGTGCCGCATCGCTCAAGGCGGCGGCCGCCGCGGAAGACTCCGAGGCGGTCACCTCCGCTTCGTAGGCGGCCACCGTTGCGGTCGAGGTGCCGGCGGAGACCGTCCACTCCCCGGCGTCGCCGCAAGGAGGCGTGCCGGGTTGGCGTACGTTCTGGGTGCCGGAGCGGCGTCGGGTGGTGGGGGATCGGTGCCAGTTCTGGCCGGGCGGCGGATCGGGCTGCTCGGCCGGGCTCTCTCTCCCGCGGCTTCGGTAAGCGTCTTCAGCGCACCAGGAGATTGATGGCGACCTCCAGTCGTTCGAGGTAGAACTCCCGTGTCGCGGCCTGATGCTTGAGGCCGATCGATGCGCTGATCATCGTCTGTGCGACAAGGGGGGCAGCCTCTCGCCCTGATTCGGCGGCGATCGCTTCCGTGATCAGTTCCTCGAAACGTCGCGGCGTGGTCTCGGCGATCTCTCCGAGGAGGTCGGGGTTGTTTTCGATGACCGCCGAGACATCGCGCGCCAGCGGGCCGATGTAGCGGCCCGCCCAGTGGTCGAACGCTGCGACGAGGCGCTCTGGAAGGGGACGGCCGGTGGCGGCCAGGACATGTTCGACCGCTGTGATGTCCCGCTCCAGGGCCTGGGTGACCGCGGCACGGAACAGGGTCTCCTTCGAGGAGAAGAGGAAGTAGAGCCCGGGCCGGGAGATGTGCGCCGCCCGCGCCACCTCCTCCATCGAGGTCTTCCGGTAACCGAAGCGCGCGAACGTGACCATGGCGGAGTCCAGAACCATGGTCCGACGGTCGGTGTCGGCGACTGTCGACGGCCGGTGGCCGGCATCGGGACTGCTCATGGACCGAGCATACGAGCGAGAGACGTACTATACAACTTGAGTCTATTAAGTATAGTGGCCGCCATGGCTGTTCGTGAACGCATCTCCACCCCCTTCACCGCCTCCAGCACCACGGACGAGGTACTGCGGGGCGTCGACCTCACCGGCGTCCGCGCGATCGTGACGGGAGCGTCCTCCGGAATCGGAATCGAGACGGCTCGTGCGTTGACCGCTGCCGGGGCGGAGGTGACGCTCGCTGTCCGGAACACGACTGCCGGTGACGTCGTCGCTGAGAGGATCGCGAAGTCGACCGGAGGGATACGGCCCCGAGTCGTCCGGCTCGACCTTGCGGACAGGACCAGCGTCACGCGATTCGTTGACGCGTGGGGCGGCCCGCTTCACCTGCTGATCAACAACGCGGGCGTGGTCACTGGTGGCCTCGAACGAACACGTGAGGGCTGGGAGCTGCAATTCGCGACGAACCATCTTGGCCACTTCGCCCTCGCCACCGGCCTTCATGACGCCCTGGCCCTGGGGGCGGCCGACCGCGACGGAGCGCGGATCGTCTCGGTCAGTTCGACGGCACACATGCGTTCCGGTATCGACTTCGACGACCTCCACTTCGAGCGTCGCAGCTACGACCCGCAGATTGCCTACGCCCAGTCGAAGACGGCGAACTCCCTCTTCGCCGTCGAGGCGACTCGTCTCTGGGCGTCCGACGGCATCATTGCCAATGCGGTGAACCCCGGCGGTGTCGCGACGGGACTGCAGCGGAACTTCACAACGCAACAGAGGCAGTCGCTCGATGCGGCCGAAGCCGCCGGAGTCTTCACGTACAAAACGGTCGAGCAGGGGGCTGCCACCAGCATCGTCGCGGCCGTCGCCCCGGAGTTCGCGCACTCCGGAGGCCACTACCTTGACGATTCACAAGAGGCCTACACCGTGCCGAACGACGCCGACCTCGCGCAGCACCCGCACGGTGTCAAGCAATGGGCGCTCGATCCCGACACCGCCAAGCGCCTCTGGACGGTCTCGACCGACCTGCTCCGTGTCTGAGCTCTCGACGCCACAGCTAGCGGCCCGCCGCCTTCTTGGTTGAAAGGCGAGCGCGGGCCCGTGCGGGTCCTTGGAGTCCCGGACCAGCACACGGCCCTGCGCGTCGGCGGCTTCGACGCATTGGCCGCCGTTGTCGCTGTACGAGGACTTGAACAACGGAGGGGTGCGGTCATCGCAGCTCACCGGCCTTCACGCTGCTCACGAACGCGGCGAAGGCGGCCACGGGGAAGGCGAGGACCGGTCCCTCCGGGTCCTTCGAGTCACGACGGGCACGATGCCGTGGGCGGCAATCAGGTCGGCGGCCTCGACGCATTGGCCGCCGTTCGCACTGTATGTGGACTTGGACCAGCGAAGGGGCTCGGTCATCGCGGGGCGTCCTTTCAGACGGCGCCGAACTCTCCGGCCTTGTCGTGGGGAGTGGTGCGGGCGGTGGTTCCTGCGGCCGGTGACCGGTGGGCGGGAGTAGGCCGCCAGGCCCGAGGACGTGCGGGCGGCCAGCCCGCAGCAGCGGTTACACGCTCGGACGGCGTGGGCGAACGCCCGCAGTCGCGGCGAGGTGTTGTGAGCGGGCGGCGTCGGGTGTTCCGTTTCGTGGAGTGGACGTTGCGGCCCGACCGGGACGAGGACGCTCCGCCGGTGACGTACGCCTTGCGCTGCCTGACCCTTCGGGACGACGACAGTGAGTGCGGGGCGCGGTCGCGGGCGAGTACGGATCCGTGCGTGCCGCAGGAGTGGGCGTTCGGGCATCTGCGGGC
>NZ_NSKH01000018.1:2013540-2536136 GCF_003144095.1 Streptomyces sp. ICBB 8177
ACGGCCTCACCGCCCTACGGCAGGCCCAACAACCCGCACAACACGAACTACTCAAGACCGGCACCCCGTTGACCCTCGTCGTACGCGACACCGACTGCCGCTGGACCCTCTCCGTGCGGCCGCCGCCGCGCTCGTGGTGCCGGGACGGACGCGCCGGTGGGCGGGACGCCGAACGCGTCCCGCCCACCGGCCCTCCCGTTCGACCGCTTACGGCAGCGCGTGCACGTGCGCGCCGACCTGGGTGGCGAACTGGTTGCCGTTGGCGGCATCCCAGTTGGTGGACCAGGTCATCGCGCCGCGCAGCGTCGGCCACTTGGCCGGCGGCTTGAAGGAGCCGCAGCCGGTGCCCTGGGTCAGGCAGTCCAGCGCGTTGTTCACCACGGACGGCGAGACGTAGCCGCTGCCCGCCGCGCTGGAGGAGGCCGGGACGCCGATGCCGACCTGCGAGGGGTCGAGACCGGCCTGGATCGCGGTGCAGGCCAGCGAGGTGATGAAGTCCACCGAGCCCTCGGAGTAGACGTTGCCGTCGCAGCCGTTCATCGAACCCGAGTTGTAGTACTGGGTGTTGACCACGGTGAGGATGTTCTTGATCTTCAGGGCGGTCGCCAGGTAGTCGCTGGACGGCGAGAGCATGTCGATGGTCTGCGGGGCCATCGTGACGATCAGGCCCGAGCCCGCCTTCGCCGACAGGTCTTCGAGCGCCTGGCTCATGTACGTCGGGTTGAGGCCGTTCTCCAGGTCGATGTCGACGCCGTCGAAGCCGTAGGTCTGCATCAGCGAGTAGACGCTGTTGGCGAAGTTGGTCGCCGAGGTGGAGTCGGTGACCGAGATCGTGCCGTTCTGGCCGCCGACCGAGATGATGACCTTCCTGCCCGCCGCCTGCGCCGCCTTGATGTCCGCCTTGAACTGGGCGTCGGTGTAGTTCAGGCAGGGGTCGAGGCTGAAGTCGACCGCGCCGGGCGTGGTGGTGGCGTTGGCGAACGCGACCGCGATGATGTCGTAGGCGCTGTTGACGTCCGTGAGCTTCTGGACGGTGGCGCCGTTGCAGAAGTCCTGCCAGTAGCCGGTGACCGCGTGCTTGGGCAGGCCGCCCCCGCTCGGACCGGTCGAGCCGCCGGTCGAACCTCCGGTGGTGGAGCCTCCGGTGGAGGTCCCGCCGGTGGTGGACCCTCCCGTCGTGGAGCCGCCGGTTGTCGAGCCTCCCGTGGTCGAACCCCCGGTCGTGGACCCGCCCGTGGTCGTGCCTCCGGTGCTCGTGCCTCCGGTGGTCGTCCCGCCGCTCGTGCCGCCGGAGCCCGCCGGGCCGGTCAGGGAGACGTCGTCGGCGTAGTACGCCGGCTGCCCGTACCAGCCGTGCAGGTAGACCGTGACCGACGTGGTGCTGGCGCCGGTGGTGAACTTGGTCGACAACTGCTGGTAGGAGGAGGCGGACGGCGTCCAGGTGGACGGGTCGGTCCCGCCGGTGCCGGTCGCCCCCAGGTAGACGTAGCTGCCCTGCACGTACGCGCTCAGGGTGTACGAGGAGTTGGGCTGGACGCTGACGACCTGCGAGCACTGCGCGTCGTCGGACGACGACGGGGTCGCCTTCAGGGCCGAGGAGCCGCTGTGCACCGGGCTGGAGACGGTCGTGCCGCTGTTCGCGGTGCAGGTCCAGCCGGAAAGGCCGGACTCGAAGCCGGGGTTGGCGGCCAGGTTGGCGTCGGCCGCGCCGGCCGGGTTCGCCGTGGACAGGGTGAACAGGCCGATCCCGGCCGCCGAGAGCGCCACGGCGGCGGCGGTGAGCAGGGGGAGCGGGCGCCGGGAGTGCCGTGGGCCGCGACAGCCCGGCGCGTCGTGATGGCGTGGACCTGACATTGAAGCCTCCTGGGGGCAACGCTCGCGCGTCGGGAGGGTGGTGGGCTGTTGGCCTGGACCAAAGTGGTCCAGACCAGTGCTGGTGTCAAGGGTTCGGGCACGGCTTCCCGCGGGGCTGGGCCACGGGCTCAGGCACGGTTCGGGGCACGGGCTTCCCGCATGGTTGCGGTGCGTCGCGGTTGGGTAGCAGAAGGCACTGCTCATCCCGTAAATCCCGGATAGGCTGCGGGCCACCGTGAGGCGCGAGGGGTTCAACGGGCGGGTGTCCGGGCAGCGGTGAGACGCAGGGGGTTCGCATGTCGACCGTCATCGGCGTGACCAGCAAGGACCTCCTGCTGCCCGCCCCCGACCAGCACACCCCGGCCGGCCTCGTGCTGCCCGCGCCGGACCAGCAGTCGCTGGACCAGGCGCTGTCGACGGCGTGGGCCGCGCTGGAGGCGGTCGGCCACCTCGTCGTCCTGGTCCCGGCGGGCCTGCCGGACGAGCACCGCAGACGGCTGCACGCGATCCGCTCGCTGCTGGAGACCGAGCGGATGGCGCTGGTCGAGGTGGACCTGCCGCCACTCGCCCTGGCCCTGCTCGCCCAGCAGTTACGCCAGATCTCCCGCTACGACCTCGGGCCCGGGGTGCTCGCCTGCGCGGCCCGGCTGCTCGCCCACTACCTGCACGCGGGCGCGGTCCTGTCCAGCGTGACCGGGCTCGACCGGCTGGAGGTCGGCCTCGCCCCGCACCTGCGCTCCTGGCTGCCGGGCGCCCGCTTCGCCGTCCTCGCCGCCCCCGCCGCCACCCTCACCCCCCTCGGCCCGCACACCCGGCTGCCCGGGCCCGACTACCCCACCCATCTCGCGCTGGCCGCCCACGGCCTGGCCGACGAGTGGGTGCGCGCCCGGCTCGGGCCCGAGTGGAACTGCGGTCACGTGCGCGAGCTGCCGCTGCCACGGGACTCCGCCCGCTGGTGGGGCACGCCCCGGCTGGTGGAGTTCGCCGCGTACATCGCGGACGTCGGGGTGCTCTACCAGCTCGTCACCTCCGCGCACCGGGCGCGATGCCGCTGGTGCGGGCTCGAACTCGTCGGCGACCGCTGCGGGTTCTGCGCCTGCCCGGCCACCGACCCGGCGGAGCACGGCGCCGTGCCGTAGCCGCCGCGCGCCACCCCCGCCTGAACGACAAGCACAGCCAGTCCGTTCGTCCCCCGTCCGAAGCGATTGGTCCTGCCGATGAACTCACGTCAGCGGCGCGGTGTGGTCCTGCTCACGCTGTCCGTCCTGTGCGCGATCGCCGCCTTCTTCGGAGTCGTCGCCGTCGTGGGCGACGTCGACTCCAAGGTGGGGTCCGAGACGACGGCGTACGAGCTGGACCAGGACATACCCGCCTACCAGCCGCTGAGCCCCGGCCAGTTCCACCGGGTGAGCGTGCCGAAGCGCTGGCTGCCCGCCACCGCCGTCACCGACCTCGGCGACGTCAACGGCAAGATCGCCGCCGCCGCGCTCAGCAAGGGCTCGCTGCTCCAGACCGACATGGTCTCCGACCGGCCCCAACTTCGGCCCGGCGAACAGGAGATCGCGATCATGGTCGACGCCGAGACCGGGGTGGCGGGCACCATCGTCCCCGGCGACCAGGTCAACATCTTCGCCACCTTCGCCAACGGCGGCCCGGGCGGCAAGCCCGAGTCGCGGATCATCGTCAGCGACGCCCGGGTCCTGGAGATCGGCAAGATCACCCAGGCCGGGCAGACCAGCGACCAGAACGACAGCCGGGACCCGGGCAAACAGGTCCCCATCACCTTCGCGCTCCAGACCGAGGACGCCCAACGGGTCGCCTACGCCGAGTCGTTCGCGACCAAGGTCAGGCTCGCCCTGGTCGCCCCCGGCAGCCCCTCGGTCCCGCAGGACCAGCGCACCTACACCCTCGACGGCGACAAGTGAGACGCGCATGACCATCCGCCTGCTGGCCGCCGTCGCCGACCCCGACGCCGCGCGGACCACCACCACTCTCCTCGGCCAGGTGCCCGGCACCGAACCGGCCACCACCGTCGCCGACTCCGCCGCCCTCCTCGACACCCTCGCCGCGCTCGCCGCCTCGGGCGTGGACGACCTGCCCGAAGTGGTCCTCGTCCACGAGGGCGTCGGCCCGATGCCGCCCCTGGACCTGGTACGGGAGGTCGCGCTGCGCTTCCCGGCCGTCGGCGTGATCCTGCTCAGCGCCGACCAGGGCCCCGCGCTGTACTCGGCCGCGATGGACGCAGGCGCGCGCGGGCTGATCGGCCTGCCGCCGTCGTACGAGGAACTGGCGCCCCGGGTGCGCTCGGCCGCCGCGTGGGCCTGCGGCGTACGGCGCCACCTCGGCGGGAGCGGCGCGGACGCGCCGGGCGGGCGGACCGGCACGGTGGTGACCGTCTCCGGTGCCAAGGGCGGCGTCGGGGCCACCGTCACCGCCGTCCAACTCGCCCTCGCCGCGCAGGCGTCCGGCCGCTCGGTCGCGCTGGTCGACATGGACCTCCAGACCGGCGACCTCGCCTCCTACCTCGACGTGCGCTTCCGGCGGTCCATCGCCGACCTCGCGGAGATCACCGACATCTCCTCCCGGGTGCTGGCCGACGCCATGTTCAGCCACCCCGGCGGCCTGTCGCTGCTGCTCGCCCCCGCCGAAGGCGAACAGGGCGAGGCGGTCACCGACCGCGCCGCCCGCCAGATCGTCACCGCGCTGCGCGCCCGGTACGACGTCGTGGTGATCGACTGCGGCAGCCGGCTGGAGGGCGCCAGCGCGGTCGCCGTCGAACTCGCCGATGTCGCCCTGCTGTTGCTGACCCCGGACGTGGTGGCCGTGCGGGCCGCCAAGCGCACCGTGCGCCTGTGGGACCGCCTGCGGGTGCGCAAGCCGCAGGACGTGCGCACGGTCGTCAACCGCCACACCCGGCACACCGAGATCCAGCCCGCCCTGGTCGAACGCGTCACCGGCACCCGCGCCGCCCGCACCGTCGTGCCCGCCGCGTTCAAGGAACTCCAGGCGGTCGTGGACAGCGGCCGGATGGACGAACTCGACCAGCGCGGCGCCATCCGCAAGGCGCTGTGGTCGCTGGCGGCCGAGATCGGGGTGGCGGGGGCCCCGGCCACCCCGGCCCGCGCCGACCGCACCGCGCACCGCCTGCCGCGCCGCTCGGAGCGCAGGGCCATCGGCGCGGGCGGGGGGAGCTGACGATGCGCTTGTCGAACGCGACGGCGGGCCGACGGAACGCGACGACGCGCCCGCGAGACGTGAGCAGGCGCCTGCGGTCCGATCGCGGGCAGATCAGCGTCGAGCTGCTGGGGATGACCCCGCTGATCCTGCTGACGCTGCTGCTCATCTGGCAGTTCGTGCTGGCCGGTTACACCTTCACGCTCGCGGGGGACGCCGCCGACCGGGCCGCGCGGGCCGCGGCGGTGGGCCAGGACGCACAGGCCGCCGCCACCGCCGACCTGCCGTCCGCGTGGGCCGCGAACGCCTCGGTGGCCGTCGGCGGCTCCGGGGACGTGGTGACCGCGAGGGTCGCCCTGAAGGTCCCGGTGCTCGTCCCCGGCTTCCTGGCCTTCCCGTTCACCGTGGACGGGACGGCGGGCGCGGGGAAGGAGACGCCGTGAGCCGGAACACGGGAGGGACGGACGCGGTGGGCCGGAGCGGGGAAGGGGCGGACGCGGTGAGCCTGGACGCGGGGAGGCCGGGCGGGCGCCGGACGCGTCGGCCCGGAGGCGATCGCGGGTCGGTCGCCATCGAGTACCTCGGCTTCCTGCCCGTCCTGCTGCTCGTGGCCCTCGCCGGGGTCCAGTTGGGCCTGGTCGCCTACGCGGGCGTGCAGGCCGGGACCGCCGCGCGGGCCGCGGCCCGCACCGACAGCGCCGCCGCCGGGGCCGCCTCCGCGAGCGGCTGGCTCAAGCCCCGGATCGGCATGGACGAGGGCGCGGACCGGGTGACCGCGACCGTCACCGTCACCGTGCCGTCCGTCCTGCCCGGAATCTCCTTCCTCGACCCGGTGACGCGCAGCGCCACCATGCCCCGGGACTGATGCGCATGACGAGCCTGCGATCCCGTGTCGCCGCCCCCGAACCGGACTCCGGGCGGCAGCAGGAGAGCCACCTGACCGCCACCTACCGCGCCAAGCTGCTGGAGGAGATCGACCTCGCCGAGATGTCCTCGCTCGCGATGGCCGAGCGCAGAAGGCGCCTCGAACGCGTCCTCGGCCACATCATCAGCCGCGAGGGCCCGGTCCTGTCCACGCAGGAGCGGACCTCGCTGATCCGCCGGGTCGTCGACGAGGCGCTGGGCCTCGGCGTGCTGGAGCCGCTGCTGGAGGACGCGAGCGTCACCGAGATCATGGTCAACGGGCCCGACCACGTCTACGTCGAGCGGGCCGGGCGGGTCGAGCGGGTGGACGCCAGGTTCGCCTCCACCGAGCAGCTGATGCAGACCATCGAACGCATCGTGTCCACCGTCAACCGCCGCGTGGACGAGTCGAATCCGATGGTCGACGCCCGGCTGCCGTCCGGCGAGCGCGTCAACGTCATCATCCCGCCGCTGTCGCTGACCGGCCCGACGCTGACCATCCGCCGCTTCCCGCGCTCCTACACCCTCGCCCAACTGCTGGAACTGGGCTCGCTGGACGAGCACATGCTGACGCTGCTGGCCGCCCTGGTGCGCGCCAAGTTCAACCTGATCGTCTCCGGCGCCACCGGCTCGGGCAAGACCACCCTGCTCAACGCGCTGTCCGGACTGATCCCGGACGGCGAGCGCATCGTCACCGTCGAGGACGCGGCCGAACTCCAGCTCCAGCAGAGCCACGTGATCCGGCTGGAGAGCCGGCCGCCCAACGTCGAGGGCAAGGGCCGCATCACCATCCGCGACCTGGTCCGCAACTCGCTGCGCATGCGCCCCGACCGCATCATCGTCGGCGAGGTGCGCGGTGGCGAGACCCTCGACATGCTCCAGGCGATGTCCACAGGACACGACGGCTCGCTGGCCACCGTGCACGCCAACTCGGCCGAGGACGCGCTGATGCGGCTCCAGACGCTGGCGTCGATGAGCGAGGTCAAGGTGCCGTTCGAGGCGCTGCGCGACCAGATCAACAGCGCGGTGGACGTCATCGTGCAGCTCACCCGCAGCGCCGACGGCTCGCGCCGGGTCACCGAGATCGCGTTGCTGTCCTCGCGCGGCCGGGAGGGCTTCCGGCTGGTGACCGCGGGGGAGTTCCGGGCCGGGCCGCTGGGCGCCGACCGTGTCACCCGCGGCTTCTGGGAGCACCACCCGCTGCCGCGCAGGACCGCCGACCGCCTCTACCTGGCGGGCGAGGCGGTGCCGCCCGCGTTCGGCGTGGCCACCGGCGAGGACCAACTCACCCTGCGGAAGGCGGAGTAGCGATGCGACCGATGGGCTGGTTCGCGCTGGGCGCCGCGTTCGCCGCCTGCGTGCTCGCCGTGTGGGGGCTGCGGGTGTGGACGCGGGGGCGGGCGGAGCGGCGGGAGCTGGTCGACCGGCTGACCGGCGCGGGCCCCGCGCGGCGCGCCGGGCGCCGGGAACGGTTCGCCGGGCTGGACAGCGCCGTGCGCCGCACCCGCTACGGCCGCGGCCTGGAACGCAGGCTCGCCGCCACCGGACTCGACGTGAGCCCGGGGGAGTTCACCGCGTGGCTGGTGGTCGCGGTGGCCGGGGTGTGGGTGCTGGCGGCGGCGGTGCTTGCGCCGTTCTTCGGGCCGCTCGCGGGCGCGGTGGCCGCCTGGTCCGCGTACGCGTTCCTCAACTGGCGGCACAGGAAGCGCATCGAACGCTTCGTCGGTCAACTGCCGGAACTCTCCCGGCTGCTGGCCAACAGCGCCTCCGCCGGGCTCGCGTTGCGCACCTCCATCGGCATGGCCGCCGACGAACTGGAGGCACCGGCGGGCGAGGAGCTGACCAGGGTCGCCGACGCGCTGGCGGTCGGCCACTCGCTGGAGGACGCGCTCGGCGACCTGCGCGAGCGGCTGCCCTCGCGTGAACTCGCCGTCCTGGTCACCACGCTGGTGCTCTCCAGCCGGGCGGGCGGCACGCTGGTGGAGTCGCTGCGCAACCTCACCGACACGCTTCAGGAGCGCAAGGAGACCCGGCGCGAGGTGCGCACCACCCTCTCGCAGGTCACCGTCACCGCCTACGCGGTCCCCGCGATCGGGATCGGCGCGCTGCTGATGCTCAACCGGATGGCGCCCGGATCGTTGGACACCATGACCGGGACGTTCCTGGGGCAGGCGGCCGTCGTGGTGGCGTTCGCGCTGTACGGGATCGGCTTCGTGGCCATCCGGCGGCTGGCGCGGATCGATGTGTGAGCGCGACACGGCGTCCGGTCCTCACGAGGACGCGCACGAGGGGAGGCAGGGGTGATGGCGGGAGCGCTGCTGGGGCTGCTGGCCGCGCTGTCGGTCGCGGGGATCGCGTACGGCATCGCGCTGTACCGCCGGGAGGTGGTGCTGCCCGACGACCTCGCGCTCGCCCTGGAGGTCGGCGCGACGCGGACCACGGCGGTCGGCTCGCTGGTCGACCGGCTCGGCATGCGGTGGGCGCCCGCCGTGCTGCGGGCGATGGGCCCGGCGCGCGTCAACCGGCTGCGGCGCAGGCTGGACCTGGCCGGCAACCCCGGCGGCCTGACCGTCGACCGGTACGCGGCGCGGCGCGCGGTCTACGGCTTCCTCGGCTTCTTCGGCGCGGTGGTCTTCCTGGTCAGGGGGGAGTGGCTGGTCGCGCCGCCGCTGCTGGCGTTCGGCGTGTGGTGGACGGACGTCGGGATCCGGCTGGCGATCCGGCAGCGCAAGGCGGAGATCGAACGCACCCTCGCCGACTTCCTCGACGTCCTCGCGGTCGTCGTCAGCGCGGGACTCGGCTTCCGCCAGGCGCTGGAGCGGGTCGCCGACAACTACCAGGGGCCGTGGGCCGACGAGATCCGCATCACCCTGCGCCAGATGGACCTGGGCGTCAGCCGACGCCAGGCCTTCGACGACCTGCGCCGCCGCAACGACTCCGAGGCGGTCGCCCAGTTCACCACCGCGTTGCAGCAGGGCGAGGAACTGGGCGCCCCGATCGCCGACACCCTGATCCAGATCGCCAGGGACATGCGGCGCACCGACGCGCAGAACGCCCGCCGCCAGGCGGCCCGCGCGGTCCCGAAGTCCACGCTGGTCATCACCACGTTCATGGTCCCGGCCACGATGATCCTGCTGATCGCGGGCTTCTTCCTGGGCAGCGACGTGGGCGTGGGCCAGGTGCTGGGCAGGTGAACGGGGCACGGCGGGCCCGGGCGGCGCCCGCGCTTCGGGTGGTCGTGGCCGACGCCGCCGCCGTGGTGCGGGCGGGACTCGCCGCTCTGCTGGGGCAGGCGGAGGGCGTCGAGGTGGTCGCCGAGGCGGCGGACGGCGCCGCCGCGCGCGAGGCGGTCACCTCCCACCGGCCCGACCTCGTGCTGCTCGACCCGCGGCTGCCCGGAGCCGAGGGCCCTGCCGCGCTGCCCGAACTCGCCGTGCTGGCACCGGTGCTGGCGCTGTCCTTCAGTGCCGGGCGGGCCGCCGTCGAGGAGGCGATCCAGCGGGGCGCGGGCGGATACCTGGTGCACGGCGAGTTCACTCCCGGCCAACTGCTGGACGCGGTACGGGACGTGGCGGCCGGCCGGGCGGCGTTCTCGGCGGGCGCGGCGACGGTGCTGCTGGCGCGGATGCGCGCCGACCGCACGGCGGCCGGGCCGGGCGGGTCGACTGGGGCGGCCGGGGCCACCGGTACGGCCGCCGCGCCCATTCCTTTGCAGTCGCAATCCAGCCCTTCGCAACTGCAATCGGATGTGGGACAGTCGAGACGTGCGGCGGACCGGACCCGCTTCGGCCTCAGCCCGCGCGAGGAGGAGGTGATGGAGCTGATCGCCGGGGGCATGACCAACCAGCAGATCGCGGCGGCCTGCTTCATCAGCGAGAAGACCGTCAAGAACCACATCAACCGCATCTTCGGCAAACTCCGCGCCGACAGCCGCAGCAAGGCGATCGCCCTGTGGCTGGGCACGTGGTCTCCCCGAGGGGAGGGGTGAGGGCCGATGGCGCGAGGCTCCCGACCTCCGGCGGGCACCCCGCTCCCGTTACGCGTCCGGCTCACGCTGTACGCCCGGCTCGCGCTGCGCGTCCGGATTTCGTTGCGCGGCAGGCTCCCGTTGCGCGCCCGGCCTGCGTCGCGGAGCCGGCCTGCGTCGCGTGTGCCGGCTGCCAAGTCCCCGACCGCCCTCGCGTGGGCCCGCGTTTGGGTCCCCGGGCCCTCGAAACACGTGCGGCCGTCCCCTTACTCTCCGGGCGTCCCCAGCGTCACCGAACGCGTTCTGCGCGTCACCGAAGGAGAGGTCCGTCGTGCGGAAGATGCGGGAGCACACCATCGCCTCCAGGGCGGCCACCGCCGCCCACCTGCGGATCACCGGCTGGCGCGACACGCTGGTGAGCCGGATCGCCGCGAAGGCCGACCGGGGCCAGACGTCGGTCGAGTACCTGGGGATCATCGCGGTCGTCGTCCTGATCGTGGCCGCCATCCTCGGCACGAACATCGGCACCACCATCTACGACGCGATCACCGCGCAGATCGCCAAGGTCGCCAAGTAACCGCCCGGCACGCCACGTTGAACGGCCCAGGCCCAGGCTCAGGAGGCCCCGGCTCCGAGCCGGCCCCGGGCCCCGCCCTCGTCCCCGGTCCGCGGCGCGACGACCGGGGCCAGATGATGCCCGTCTACGTGGTCGTGATCGGCGCGCTGCTCTTCCTCGCGTTCGCCTACTTCGCCGTCGGCCAGGCCGCCGCCACGCGCAACGGCGCGCAGACGGCGGCCGACTCCGCCGCGCTCGCCGCCGCCCAGGACAGCGGCGACCAGTTGCGCGACGCGCTACTCGACGCCTTCCGCTCGGGCCGGCTCGACATGATCGGCGCCCTCCTCGACGGCGACCTGCCGGGGCTGCGCGACTCCTGCGACAAGGCGGGGGAGTTCGCCGCGCTCAACAAGGCGCACACCACCGACTGCCGCCCGCAGGGCCTGGACGGTTACGCGGTCACCGTGGAGACCGACTACACCGTGGGCCGCTCCGTGCTGTCGGGCACCGAGAACCGCAGGGCGCACGCCGACGCGAGCGCGGCGGTCGAGCCCCGCTGCGCCTGGCAGCCCGTGCACCCCGCGCCCACGCCCTCCCCGACCCCCTCGCCGGGGGAGCCCGCCGGCGGTCCCTCGCCCAGCCCGTCGCCCAGCCCTTCGGCCACCGGCCCGGTGGGCACGTTGACGTGCGACGGGCACGGCTGGCCGGTCGACCCCTCGGACCTGACCGTCTTCCCGTCCGTTGCGGACCTGTTCGACGTCCACCTGACCAGCTGAGCGACGAAGGAACGGCCATGACGAGGACCCCGAGGAGCCGCAGGACCGGACGGACCGAGCGGTTCGGCACCGGCGCGGCGGCGGTGGCGGCCGGCGTCGCGCTGGCCCTCGCCCTCACCGGCTGCGGCGGCGGCGCCGAACCGGCCGCGAGCGCGGGCACTTCGGCGGGCGGAACGAGCGGTCCGCAGGGGGCGGCGAACGGTTCGGGGGGCGGTGCGCAAAGCGGCGACAGCGGCACCGTGCTGGCCACCATCAAGGGCCCGGACGGGATCGTCCTCACCCTCACCTCGGCCCGCCGCGAGTCCGGCGGCTTCGTCACGGTCTCCGGGGCCGTGCGCAACACCGGGGACCAGCCGTTCACCCAGGCCGCGAACTGGCGCGGCGACGAGGAGGCGCTGGTGAAGAACGGCGGCTCGCTCGCCGGGGCGACCCTCGTGGACCTCGCCGCCAAGAAGCGCTACTACGTGCTGCGCGACACCGACGGCCGCTGCCTGTGCACCACCGGCCTCGACATCATCCAGCCCGGCGCCGACATCCCGGTCTTCGCGCAGTTCCCCGCCCCGCCCGCGTCCACCACGCAGGTGGACTTCGAGGTGCCGACCCTGCCCGCCGCGACGATCGCGATCTCGGGATGAGGCCCGCGACCGCCCGGCGCGTCGTGACGTCGGCCGCCCGGCGCCGCGCCGGGGCAGTTGCCCTCGCCCTGCTGGCCGCCGCGGCGTTCGGCCCGGCCGCCCCCACAGCCGCCACCGCGGACGACGGTCCCGACCCGGCGCCGTCCACCGCCTCCTCGCCGCCGGTCCAGGTCGACCCGCACGCGGCGGGACTGCGCCTGAAGGCCGGTGCCACGCTCGCGGCGCCCGAGGTGCTGGACATCGAGACGGTCGAGTCGGACTCCGCCGGGGACGAACGGGTCTCCGACACCCCGGCCGCCGTCACCTTCGACCTCCAGTCCGAGGTGATGTTCACCAAGGACAGCGCCACCTTGAGCGCGGACGCCGACACCCGGCTGCGGGCCATCGCCGACGAGATCGCCCAGCAGCACGCCACCTGGGTGCACGTCTTCGGCTTCACCGACGACCTCGGCACCCACGCGCACGGCGTCGTGCTGTCCAAGCAGCGTGCCGAGGCGGTCTACACCGAACTGGCCAAGGACCTGCCGGACGACGGCTCGATCCAGTTCGACGTACGCGGCTACGCCGAGCAGTACCCGATCGCCGACAACTCCAGCGAGGCGGGCCGCCGCCAGAACCGCCGCGTCGAGATCACCTTCCCGAAGACGACGGGCGAGTGACACCGGTCGGCGCGGGAGCGGCCGGGTCCACCGCGACCACCACCCCGGGCCGCAGCCCCCACCCCGCCATCGCCCCGGCCGCCGCCTCCAGCACGTGACGGGAGCGCGGCCTGGGCAGCCCCAGCCGGTTGCGCGGCATCGTGCGCACCGCGAGCACCCGCATCCGCCGGTCCAGATAGGCCACGTCGAGGGCGAACCGCATGCGGAAGGTGTGCACCCCTGAGGCGGGGGTCAGCAGCATCGCGCCCTCGACACCGTCCCGGCCCAGCAGCCCCCGGCTGCGCGCCCGGTACGACGCGGCCACCTCCAGCGGTACGGCCACGGCACCGCCGCCGTCCGCCGGGACCCGCAGCACCGCCCGCCCGTCGCTCCACCCCATGACGTCGTCCTCCCCGCGTCAACCCGCGTACAACAGGTCATCCGGTCTCTTTTTCTGCCCCCGACCGGGCATTCGGTGTCCCGAGGGGCCTCACGCGCCCGATCGCGCGCTACAGTGAGAGTCCCCCCCTCGGGCCGATCCGCATCCCACCCCGCGGATCGGCCCGTTCTCTTTGCTCCTCACCCGGACGGCGGCACGCCGTCTCCACCGCGTCCACCGCGTCCACCGCGTCCCGCCATCCGGCCGTTCTCCGGCGATCAGGTGTTCATCTGTGCTTTCCGTCACGGAAAGGGCACCAGGGGAACCTGTGCGGCGTCTTAGCAGAGGGACACACCCCCGGGCGCCCCGGACCACCGGCCCGCGCCCGTACCGGACGGCAAGGTGAACGGCAGGGTGAGGTGAGCGTGAGCGGCTCGAAGCGCGGCAGCGGCGCCAAGCGCGGCGCCGGACGGTGGAGCGCGGCGGCGGCCGCCCTCGGTGGCGTCCTGCTGCTGGGCGCGACCACCACCGGGTGCGGAGTGGGCGCCGGGGCACCGGACAGCTGGGACTACGTCAACGCGGACGGCGTGGCCTTCGCCCACCCCAGGGACTGGACCGACCTGCCGTCGTCGGCGCTGCCGCACGGCGCGCTGGGCGGCGCGGTCTGGAGGCTGGACGGCAAGGAGGTCGCCACCGTGGAGGTGCTGCCCGCGCCGGGCAAGGGCTGGCCGGCGCGGCCCAAGGGGGCCCAGGTCAAGCGCAGCCCCGCGTTCACCCTCGGCGACAAGCCCGCGGCCCAGGTCGCCTACACCTACCGGCACGGCAAGCACGGCCCCAGCACCCGCCTGGTCTACCTGCGCGTGGTGGACGCCCGCGACCGCCCTGTGCTCGTGCGCATCCAGGGCCAGTCCCCCGACTTCACCCAGGGGATGGCGGACATGATCGCCGACAGCGTGCAGGTCGGCTCCGTGGGCAAGGGCAACATCGTCAAGACCTGAGACCTCGCGCGGCGGACGGCGGTAGCGTCCCTCGGGTGGCTCACGTCCTCATCGTCTGCGCGGCCGCGCTGTGGGGCCTCGCCACCGGCTCAGCCGTCCCGCGAGCGGCCGACCGGCTGGCGCCCCCCGCCGCGGACGGCGGACCCACCGGCGCGGGCCGGGCCGTACGGGTACGGTCCGCGCTGCTCGGCTGCCTGGTGTGCGCCGCGCTCGGCCAAGTGGTGGGCGTACGGCCGGAGCTGGCCGTCTGGCTGCTGCTGGCGCCGGTCGGGCTCACACTGGCCCGCGCCGACCTGACGCGGATGCGGTTGCCGGACGCGCTGACGCTGCCCGCCGCGGCCGGGACCGCCCTCGCGCTGGGCGCAGCCGCGCTGCTGCCCGCGCACGCCGGGTCCTGGCCCCGCGCGCTGCTGGGCGGACTGGCGCTCGGGCTCGGCTACTTCGGGCTGATGGTGGTCAACCCCTCCGGCATGGCCTTCGGTGACGTCAAGCTCGCGCCGACGCTGGGCATGGCGCTGGCCTGGTACGGCTGGCCGGTGCTGCTGACCGGCACGGTGCTGTGCTTCGGCTGCGGCGCGCTCGTGGCGCTGGCGCTGCTGGCCACCCGGCGGGCGGGACGGCGCACCGCGATCCCGTTCGGCCCGTTCATGCTGGCGGGCGCGCTGGGCGGGGTGCTGCTGGGCGCGGCGGCGCACTGACGGGCCGTCGGCGGGGGCAGCCTCTCGTGAGACGCGCCCCCGCCGTCCGCCTCACGCCTCGCTGCTGCGGGCCCAGATGTTGACGCCGGACTCCACCGCGAACGAGTCGATCTCGCGCAGTTCGTCCTCGGTCAGCGGCGGCGCGCCGACCGCCGCGACGTTGGCCTCCAGCTGGGCGACGCTGGACGCGCCGATCAGCGCCGAGGTCACCCGTTCGTCGCGCAGCACCCAGCTGAGCGCGAGCTGCGCGAGGGACTGGCCGCGCCGCCGGGCGATCTCGTTCAGCCCGCGCAGCCGTTCGACCACCTCGTCGGTGAGCAGGCCCGGGTCGAGCGACTTGCCCTGCGCGGCCCGCGAGCCCTCCGGGATACCGCCGAGGTACTTGTCCGTCAGCATCCCCTGGGCCAGCGGCGCGAAGCAGATGCAGCCCATGCCCTCCGCCTCCAGGGTGTCCAGCAGCCGGTCGTCCTCGATCCAGCGGTTGATCATGGAGTACGACGGCTGGTGGATCAGCGCCGGCACGCCCATCTCCCGCAGCAGCCGCGCCGCCTGCGCCGTGCGCTCCGCGTTGTACGACGAGACGCCCACGTAGAGCGCCTTGCCCTGCTGGACCGCGGACGCCAGCGCGCCCATGGTCTCCTCCAGCGGGGTGTCGGGGTCGAAGCGGTGCGAGTAGAAGATGTCGACGTAGTCCACGCCCATGCGCTTGAGCGACTGGTCGAGGCTGGCCAGCAGGTACTTGCGCGAACCCCATTCGCCGTACGGGCCGGGCCACATGTCGTAGCCCGCCTTGGTCGAGATGACCAGCTCGTCGCGGTACGGGCGGAAGTCCTGGGCCAGCAGGGTGCCGAAGTTGGACTCGGCGGAGCCGTAGGGCGGGCCGTAGTTGTTGGCCAGGTCGAAGTGGGTGACGCCGAGGTCGAAGGCGCGGCGCAGGATGGCCCGCTGGGAGCCGAGCGTGCGGTCGTCGCCGAAGTTGTGCCACAGGCCCAGCGAGACCGCCGGGAGCTTCAGTCCGCTGCGGCCGGTGCGGCGGTACTCCATGCCGGCGTACCGCTCGTCGGCGGCGCGATAGAGGGAACGTACATCCATACGCCCTGCCTATCACGGGACCGCGATCGGCGGATCGCCCGCGCGTCGGCTTGCGCCCGGCCCCCGCAAGGGTCCACCGACCCCGCCCCGGGGTCGTGGTCGCGGGGCCGAGCGCAGTATGGTGAGCCGCGGGGTGCCGTATTTCGAGGGGCTGGAAAGCATGAATCTGCGCGACCTGGTGTACGGGCTCTACGCACGTCGGGTCGAGTCCCGGCTGGACCTCGCGCAGGCCCCCAAGCACATCGGCGTCATCCTCGACGGCAACCGGCGCTGGGCCAAGGCCTCGGGTGGCAGCCCGGTGGAGGGCCACCGGGCCGGGGCGGACAAGATCGCCGAGATGCTCGGCTGGTGCGAGGAGACCGGTGTCGAGGTGGTCACCCTGTGGCTGCTGTCCACCGACAACCTCAGCCGCCCCCCTCAGGAGCTCAACCCCCTGCTCGGCATCATCGAGAACGCGGTCTCGGGCCTGGCCGCCAGGGGCCGCTGGCGGGTCCACCACGTCGGCACCCTGGACCTGCTGCCCGGCCACACCCAGGCGGTGCTGAAGGAGGCCGAGGAGACCACCCGGGAGGCGGACGGCCTGCTGGTGAACGTGGCGGTGGGCTACGGCGGCCGCCAGGAGATCGCGGACGCGGTCCGCTCCCTGCTGCTCGACCACGCCTCGCGCGGCACCTCGGTGGAGGACATCGCCGAGGTGCTGGACATCGACCACATCGCGGAACACCTCTACACCCGCGGCCAGCCCGACCCGGACCTGATCATCCGCACCTCCGGCGAGCAGCGGCTGTCCGGATTCATGCTGTGGCAGTCGGCCCATTCGGAGTACTACTTCTGCGAGGTCTTCTGGCCCGCGTTCCGCAAGGTCGACTTCCTGCGCGCCCTGCGCGACTACGCGGCCCGCCACCGCCGCTACGGCAACTAGGGGCGTCGTCCCCCAGCTCTCCGTACCACGCGCGGAGCGCTCCCGTCCCACGCGCGGACCTCGTCGCATACGCAACCACTTTCGCGGGAATACCCCCCTCAGACCGGCACCCGCGCCTCGGGCGCCGGACGACTGAGCGGGCGGCTGCGCGCCGTCCGTCCGGGAGGCCCAGTGCACACGGACGTGCTGTCCATCGGCTCCGCCCCTTCGGGCCTGCCGCGTCACGGTGCGGGCCGGTCCTCGGCCCACGGGCCCGTCCCCGGTCCAGTACCGCGCGACGCGCGCGCAGTCCGAACCGCCGTCGCCTCGACACCTCTCCCGAGGGGGTTCGTCCACCCGTGGTGACCAGCAAGAATCGCCGGGAGCACGACCGGCGCACCTATGTCCTCGACACCAGCGTGCTGCTGGCCGACCCCAACGCCGTCATGCGGTTCGACGAGCACGAAGTCGTGCTGCCGGTCGTCGTGGTGACGGAGCTGGAGGCCAAGCGCCACCACCCGGAACTCGGCTACTTCGCCCGCCAGGCGCTGCGGCTGCTGGACGAGTACCGGATCCGCTACGGGCGGCTGGACGCGCCCATCCCGATCGGGGAACTCGGCGGATCGCTCAGGGTCGAGCTGAACCACTCCGACCCGGGCGTGCTTCCGGCCGGCTTCCGGCTCGGCGACAACGACTCGCGCATCCTGGCGGTCGCCCGCAACCTGCAGGCGGAGGGGTACGACGTCACGGTCGTCTCCAAGGACCTGCCGCTGCGCATCAAGGCGTCGTCCGTCGGGCTGCTGGCCGAGGAGTACCGCGCGGAACTCGCCATCACCTCCGGGTACACCGGGATGGCGGAGCTCCAGGTGACCGGCGCGGACGTCGACCGGCTCTTCGCGCAGGAGAGCGCCGTCCTGCCGGGCACCGAGGAACTGCCGGTCCACACCGGTCTGGTGCTCCAGTCGGAACGCGGCAAGGCGCTGGGCCGGGTCACCGAGGACGGCGACGTCCGGCTGGTGCGCGGCGACCGGGAGGCGTTCGGGCTGCACGGCCGCAGCGCCGAGCAGCGGATCGCGCTGGACCTGCTGCTCGACCCGGAGGTCGGCATCGTCTCGCTGGGCGGCCGGGCGGGCACCGGCAAGTCCGCGCTGGCGCTGTGCGCGGGCCTGGAGGCGGTGCTGGAGCGGCGGCAGCACCGCAAGGTGATGGTCTTCCGGCCGCTGTACGCGGTGGGCGGGCAGGAGCTGGGCTACCTGCCGGGCAACGAGTCGGAGAAGATGAGCCCCTGGGCGCAGGCGGTCTTCGACACGCTCTCGGCGGTCACCTCTGCGGACGTCATCGAGGAGGTCGTGGAACGCGGCATGCTGGAGGTGCTGCCGCTGACCCACATCCGGGGCCGCTCGCTGCACGACGCCTTCGTGATCGTGGACGAGGCGCAATCCCTGGAGCGGAACGTGCTGTTGACCGTTCTGTCCCGGATCGGCGCCGGATCGCGGGTCGTTCTCACCCATGACGTGGCACAACGGGACAACCTCCGGGTCGGACGATATGACGGAGTGGTCGCCGTGGTGGAGAAACTGAAGGGTCATCCGCTTTTCGCCCACGTGACGCTGACCCGTTCCGAGCGTTCCCCGATCGCCGCACTGGTGACCGAGATGCTGGAGGACGTCCAGCCGTAAGGGCTCCGCCGAAGCAGTGGCCAACGGTCGCTGCGCGTAAAGGATTTGACACGCTGAGGCTGCTGCGTCCGCGAAGGGCGCAGCAGCCTAGTCGTGTCCGGTGGCGACACGCCGGAGTTTCCGCAAACCGGCAGGCCCAAACGCGTTGTGACGTTCGCCACGCAACTGAGAATTGCCTTGGCGCGTCATTGTCGGGCAGTGTGTGGGGCTGTCAGGCCCCGCTTACGGCACACCCGCACCGGCGACGGTGCGAAACCCCCCAGAACTGAACAGTGTTGGCCGTAAGCCGCCCAGCACCACGCGGACCCCGCCTCGGGGATCGCACCGGGCCCGTGCCTCCCGTGACCAGTCGGACTCCGGTCCGTCACCAGGGGGAGGCCAGCGTCAGGGGCACGATTGCGTCCGCGCGGTCACCACGCGGGCGATGCTGGAAGGAAACCGTGTGAGCCGGATCTCCGTCCGGGGTATCGCCGTAGCGTCAGCGACCGCGGTCACCACCGTGGGCGCCGTCGTGGGCGTGGCCTCTGGCAGCGAGCCGACCGCCGCAGCCGCGCAGCCCGTCGCCGACGCGACCTCGCTCGACACCATCGTCGACGGTCAGCAGACCAACGCGCAGGTCGCGTCGCTGACCGAGCAGGTCCAGTCGCAGCAGGCCGCCGCCGACGCCGCCGCGAAGCAGGCGGCCGAGCAGGCCGCGCGCAAGAAGGCCGCCGCCGACGCCGCCAAGAAGAAGGCGGAGGCCGAGGCGAAGGCCGAGAAGGAGAAGCAGGAGGCCGCCAGCCGCGACGAGCAGCGCCAGTCGCTGTCCACGCTGAGTTCGGGCGACTACTCGGTCGCGGGCATCCAGGCGATGGCCCAGCAGATCATCGGCAACGAAGCGCAGTACGAGTGCTTCTCCTGGATCGTCTCGCACGAGAGCGGCTGGAACTACCAGGCGACCAACGCCTCCTCCGGCGCCTACGGCCTGGTGCAGGCCCTGCCCGGCTCCAAGATGGCCTCGGCGGGCGCCGACTGGCGGACCAATCCGGCCACGCAGATAAAGTGGGGCCTGGGCTACATGAACGACCGGTACCACAGCCCCTGTGGCGCCCAGCAGTTCTGGGAGGCCAACGGCTGGTACTGAGTACCGCCGGGCCGCACCCCGAGACCTCACGACGAGCCCCGCCGGGCGTTGACCGGCGGGGCTCGTCGCTGTGACCGGTGCGTTCGCAGCCCCGGCCGGTACCGCCTCGCCGGGGACGTCAACCCTGCCGCCGGGTAACCTCGTCCTTCCGGGCGGCTCAGGGGCGCACCGGCTCAGGGGCGCACCGCAGCACCGCAGGGGATGGAACGGACATGCCGCACAAAAGCCGGTGGCGTACCGGCCTCACCGACAGCCTCGCCAGGGCCGCCGGTCGCCTCGCCGAGCGCAGGGCGGCGGCCGAGGAGCGCGAAGAGCAGTTCGAGGAGCGTCTGGGGGAGCGCGGCGAGGCCGACGAGCGCCGGAGGGAGCGCCGGGACGACGAACGCGCCAGGGAGCGCGAGCGGGCTCGCGAGGAGGCGCCGGAGGAGGCGCACGACGACTACGTGCCCCCGCCGCCCTCCTACGCGCCCGCCGTCGCCGCCCCGCGCGCCCCGGTGGCCGCGGTGCCGTGGGGCGTGCGGGTGGCCGCCGAGGTGGCCTGGCGCTTCCTGATCCTCGCCGGTTCGCTGTACGTCCTGATGCGGGTGATCTCGGCGATCAAGCTGGTGGTGCTGGCCTTCGTGGCCGCGCTGCTGATCACCGCGCTGCTCCAGCCGATAGTCGCCCGGCTCAAGCGGGCCGGGCTGCCGAGGGGACTGGCCACCGCGCTGACGTTCATCGGCGGCTTCGTGGTGATGGGCCTGGTCGGCTGGTTCGTGGTCTGGCAGGTGATGGAGAACACCGACCAGCTGTCCAACCAACTCCAGGCCGGTATCGGCCAGTTGAAGAAGTGGCTGCTCAACTCGCCGTTCCACGTGACCGACAAGCAGATCAACCAGATCGCCAAGAACCTCCAGCACGCGGTCGGCACCAACGCCGAGACCATCACCTCGGCCGGGCTCCAGGGCGTCACCGTGGTCCTGGAGGTCTTCACCAGCCTCTTCCTGGCGATGTTCTCCACCCTGTTCCTGCTCTACGACGGCCGCAACGTGTGGAACTGGGTGCTCAAGCTCTTCCCGCGCGACGCCCGCGAGGGCGTGGCCGGCGCCGGGCCGCGCGCCTGGCGCACCCTGACGCTCTACGTGCGCGGCACCGTGATCGTCGCGTTCATCGACGCGGTGTGCATCGGCGTCGGGATCTACTTCCTCGGGGTGCCGATGGCGGTGCCGCTGGCCGTGCTGATCTTCCTGGGCGCGTTCATCCCCATGGTCGGCGCGGTGGTCTC
The DNA here is from genome assembly GCF_003144095.1 of Streptomyces sp. ICBB 8177. Lineage (GTDB taxonomy): Bacteria > Actinomycetota > Actinomycetes > Streptomycetales > Streptomycetaceae > Streptantibioticus_D. The sequence goes on from NZ_NSKH01000018.1 coordinate 2,034,178, forward strand.
CGGCGCGCTGGCGATGATCGTGGCCCTGGTCACGCAGGGGCCGTTCACCATGCTGATGGTGCTGGTGGTGGTCCTCGCGGTGCAGCAGATCGAGGGCCACGTGCTCCAGCCGTTCATCCTCGGCCGCGCGGTGCGGGTGCATCCGCTGGGCGTGGTGCTGGCGGTGGCGGCCGGTTCGCTGGTCGCCGGGATCGGCGGCGCGGTGGTGGCGGTGCCGCTGGTCGCGGTCACCAACACGGTCGTCGGCTACCTGCGCCAGCACGTACGGGAGAACGCGCTGCGCCAGGCGGTCACGGAGGGCGCGCCGCCCGCCGCGCAGGAGACCTGAGGACGACGAGGGCGGGGTCACGGGAGACGTCTCCCGTGACCCCGCCCTCGTCGTTGCCCGTGGAGCGGTCCGGCGTCAGGCCGAGGCCAGCGCCGCTTCCGCGTCCAGCGTGGTGGCGACGGCCTGCACGACTGCCGCGATCTTGAACGCCTCCTGGACGACCTCGCGGCTCACGCCGGCCTTGCGCAGCACCTGCTCGTGCGAGTCCAGGCACTGGCCGCAGCCGTTGACCGCGGAGACCGCGAGCGACCACAGCTCGAAGTCGGCCTTCTCCACGCCCGGGTTGCCGATGACGTTCATCCGCAGGCCCGCGCGCAGCGTGCCGTACTCGGGGTCCGACAGCAGGTGCCGGGTGCGGTAGAAGACGTTGTTCATCGCCATGACGGCGGCGGCGGCCTTCGCCGCGGTGTACGCCTCGGGGCTCAGGTTGGCCTTGGCCTCCGGCTCCAGCTCGCGCAGCACGATGGGGCTGCGCGAGGCGATGGCCACCGCGAGCACGGTGCCCCACAGCTGCTGCTGCGGCAGGTCGGAGTTGCCGATGACCGAACCCAGGTTGAGCTTGAGGTCCTTGGCGTAGTCCGGCAGCGCGGACTTCAGGGTGTCGAGTGCCATGTCAGCGGGTCACTCCCCGGCGAGCAGCTTGACCGGGTCCAGGGTCTCGTCGCCCTTGCTCCAGTTGCACGGGCACAGCTCGTCGGTCTGCAGCGCGTCGAGCACCCGCAGGACCTCCTTGGGGTTACGGCCCACGGAACCGGCGGTCACCATCGAGAACTGGATCTCGTTGTTCTGGTCGACGATGAAGACCGCGCGCTGCGCGAAGCCGTCCTCGCCCTCGACGCCGAGGGCGCGCATCAGCTCGTGCTTGGAGTCGGCCAGCATCGGGAACGGCAGCTCACGCAGGTCGGCGTGGTCACGGCGCCAGGCGTGGTGGACGAACTCCGAGTCGCCGGAGACGCCGAGCACCTGCGCGTCGCGGTCGGCGAACTCCTCGTTCAGCTTGCCGAAAGCGGCGATCTCGGTCGGGCAGACGAAGGTGAAGTCCTTCGGCCAGAAGAAGACGACCGACCAGCCCTTGCTGTAGTCCTCGGAGCTGTACTCCTTGATCTCCAGCTTGTCGTCGGACGGGCCTTCCACGCCCATGAGCTTCCAAGCGGGGAACTGGTCACCGACAGTGAGCATTGAGGGGTCTCCTGTGCTTGTGCGGGTTGGACGGAACCCACCGTGCCACAGGCAAGATTGATCACGGAAATCGCCCCGGCTCGACCTACTGATAGGTATGGCCGATCAGTACCCTGGGGGCTGTCCACCGCACCCTCCGGTGCCCCCGCCACCGCACCTCCCAGGGAGCCGGCCGTCAAAGCGCAGCGTCAGCCCAGCCTCGCCCAGCTCAGGGCGTTCGCCGCGGTCGCGGAGCACCTGCACTTCCGGGACGCCGCCGCCGTCACCGGCACCAGCCAGCCCGCGCTGTCGGCCGCCGTCGCCGCGCTGGAGGACGTCGTCGGCGTACGGCTGGTGGAACGGACCACCCGCCGCGTGCTGCTCACCCCGGCCGGGGAACGGCTCGCGGCGCGGACACGCAGCGTACTGGACGCGGTCGCCGACCTGATGGAGGAGGCGGAGGCGGTACGGGCGCCGTTCACCGGCGTGCTGCGGCTCGGCGTCATCCCGACGGTGGCGCCCTACCTGCTGCCGTCCGTGCTCGGCCTGGTCCACGACCGCTATCCGGACCTCGACCTCCAGGTCCACGAGGAGCAGACCGCCTCGCTGACCGAGGGCCTGACCGCCGGACGGCTCGACCTGCTGCTGCTCGCGGTGCCGCTGGGACTGCCCGCGGTCACCGAACTGCCGCTGTTCGACGAGGACTTCGTGCTGGTCATGCCGCGCGACCACCGGCTCGCCGGACGCGACGACATCCCGCGCTCCGAACTGCGCGACCTCGACCTGCTGCTGCTGTCCGAAGGGCACTGCCTGCGCGACCAGGCCCTCGACATCTGCCGCGAGGTGGGCCGTGCCGAGGGGGCGCCGGTGACCACCAGCGCGGCCGGCCTGTCCACCCTGGTCCAGCTGGTCGCGGGCGGCCTCGGCGTCACGCTGCTGCCGCGCACCGCGGTCCCGGTCGAGGTGGGCCGCGGCGCCCGGCTGGCCACCGGGACCTTCCAGGACCCGGCGCCGGTGCGGCGGATCGCGCTGGCGATGCGAGCGGGGGCGGCGCGGGCCGAGGAGTTCGAGTCCTTCGCCGCCGCCCTGCGCGACACCCTGCGCCCGCTGCCGGTACGCATGGCGGCCTGAGCTTTCCGCTCACTCCGTGCGCAGGCCGTCCGGCCGCATCATCCGCCACAGCGGCGGCAGGCTCAGCAGCGTGACCAGCCCGACCACGCCGGCCCCCGTGCCGGCCATGACCGCGACCGAGGTCCAGTCGAAGCCCACCGACTCGTTGACCACCCGCAGCAGCACCGCACCGAGCCCCAGGCCGCCCGCCACCGCGAGCACCAGTCCCAGCGCCATCGGCACCGCGGCCTGCCACAGCACCGACAGGCCCAGCGTGCCGCGCCGGGTGCCGAAGGCCACCAGGGCCGCCAGCAGCCGCCTGCGTTCGCGCAGTTGCTCCAGCGTCGACACCAGCAGGCTGGCCCCGATCATCACCAGCACCGCCACCGCCCCGATCATCAGTCCACGCCGCAGACTCACGTACCGCTGCGCCTCCTGGGTCGCGTGCAGCGTCCAGGTCGGGTCGGACGGGTCGATGCGCACCGCCGTGTTGCGCACCAGGTCCTCGGCGTCCGGCACGCCGGGGTCCAGCGCGATGGCGACGTGGGCCTCGGGGGCCTGCAACAGGCTCGGGTCGAGCGCCTCCGGGGTGGCCAGCACGCCGGAGCGCTCGTAGCCGGTGGCGTCCGTCTTCCCGGACGCGGTGCGTGCCGAGGCCGGGATGGTCCACGGCCTGGGCCCGCGGTCGGTCGCGCCGGGCGTGCCGGGGACGCTCAGGTCGAGCCGGTGCCCCGGCTTGAGCAGCGGGTCGGGCGGACTGCCGTACAGGCCGGTGACCAGGAAGACGCTGCCGGGGGAGCACGCCCCGACGCCGGCGACCTCCCGCAGCGTCGCGCAGTCGCCCACCGTGACCGGTGTCGTGCTCAGGTCGTCCTGCGCCTGCTCGCCGTGCCCCGAGCGCGCCGCGCTCCTGGCCCGGGCGGTGGCGGCCAGGTCGGCGGCCTCACCCTCCGCCGTTCCCGTCACCCGGCGCACGCCCTCGGTGGTGCGGAAGGCGCCGACGACCCGCTTGACCTGGGAGCCGTCGCGCACCGGGATGTCCACCGCCATCTGCGCTCTCGCCGGGTCCTGGCCGGTGTCGTGCGTGAACTGGCCCGCCACGCCGGCGAACACCGCCTGTACCGCGATCGCCCCGGCCACCGCCACGGTGATCCCGCTGACCGTCCGCGCCGCCGCGCCGGAGGACAACTGGAGCCTGCGGGAGGCCAGTTGCCACGGCACGGGACCGGCGCCGCCCAGCCGGGCGACCACCGTCTGCACCAGCCACGGCAGCAGCGTGGTCAGCCCGAGCAGCAGCAGCACCGCGCCCGCTGCGACCTGCGGCCGGTTGACGGAGCCGGTCGGGCCGACCGTGCCGACCAGCGGGTAGAGCATCGCGAGCCCGGCCGCGGGCACCAGCAGCCGCCACCACAACCGCCGCCTGCGGGGCGTCGCGCCGCGCACCACGCCCAGCGGCTCGATGACCACACCGCGCAGCGCCATCAGCGTCACCAGCACCGCGGCCAGCGGCACGGCCACCACGATCAGCGCGACCAGCTGAGGGGCCGGCGTCATGTCGGAGGGGAAGACGCTGGTCTGGTCGAAGGAGAACATCCCGATCGACTGCCGCAGTCCGAGGAAGAGCGCGGCGCCGGCGACCAGTCCCAGCAGCGCGCCGAACAGCGCCTCACCGGCCGCGATCCGCCGGGTGGCGCGGGCGTCGGCGCCGATCAGCCGCAGCGCCGCCAGCCGGCGGTCGCGCCGCTCGCCGCCGAAGCGCACGGCCGTCGCCACGAAGACCCCCACCGGCACCAGCAGCACCACGAAGACGATGACGAGCAGCACGATCAGCACCGGGCTCCACGGCTCCTCGGGGGACCCGCCGCCGAAGTGGTCGATGCGCCGGGTCATCCCCAGGTCGTCGGAGAGCCCGCCCGCGCCCGCGTAGTAGAGCAGTTCCTTCGGGCCGCTCAGCCCTGCCGCGCCCACGGTCCCGACGACGCGTTGCGGCAGCCGTTCGCGCAGCAGCCTGTCGGCCGGGTCGGCGAGCATCGAGGCGAGCGCGGGGGAGACCACGATCTCGCCCGGCCCCGGCATCCGGCCCACCCCGGGCGGCGACGGCGGCTCGGCGCCCTCCGGTTCGAGGAGATCGCCGGTGATGTCGTACCAGCGGTAGGTGGTGTTCGCCGGCTCGACCAGCAGGGTGTGCGGGCCCGGCCGGGCCGGCTCTGCGCCGTGGCCCTCGGTGGAGCGGGCGACGGTCCTGTCCGACCTGGCGTGCAGCATCGCGGGCACGGCGGCGGTGGTCAGCAGCAGCGCCACGCCGAGGCCCACGCCGACCGCGGTCAGCAGCGTGCGGACCCAGCCCTCGCGGCCTCCGGTGACGGCGAACCGCATGCCGAGGCCGAGGTCACGCGCCCAGACGCGGAACGGGTTGGACGTGCCGGAACCGGAGGGCTGCGGGTGCGCGGGGTGCGGCGCGCTCACGCGACCGGCTCCCGGGTCAGGTCGCGCGAGCGCCCGTCGCGCACCACGACCTCGCGGTCGGAGTACGCGGCGACCCGGGCCTCGTGGGTGACCAGCACGACGGCGGCGCCGGTGTCGCGGGCCGCCGTGGTCAGCAGCCGCATCACCCGCTCACCGTTGAGCGAGTCGAGGGCGCCGGTCGGCTCGTCGGCGAAGACCACCCGCGGCTCGGTGACCAGCGCGCGGGCCACCGCGACCCGCTGCCCCTGGCCGCCGGAGACCTCGCCGGGCCGCTGCCGGGTCACCTCCGCGACCTCCAGGCGCTCCAGCCACTCGTCGGCACGGCGCTCGGCCTCCTTGCGTCTGACCCCGCCGAGCCGCAGCGGCAGCGCCACGTTCTCCAGGCAGGTCAGTTCCGGGACCAGCTGCCCGAACTGGAAGACGAAGCCGAACTCGCCGCGCCGCAGCCTGCTGCGTTCGGCGTCCGCCATCGCCGACAGCTCGCGCTCCCGGTAGCGGACCTCGCCCGCGTCGGGGCGGACGATCCCGGCCAGGCAGTGCAGCAGGGTCGACTTGCCGGATCCCGAGGGGCCCATCACGGCGACGACCTCGCCGGGGCGTATGGAGAAGTCCGCGTCGTCGAGCGCGGGGGTGGTGCCGTAGGTCTTGCGCAGTCCGGTGGCGGTCAGCAGGGGCTGCCGCCTCGGTCGCGCGCCGTCGTCCGCGGTCTGGGCGTCGCGTGCCTCGCTCACGACCGGACCTCCTTCGCCAGGTCGTCGAGCCGGGCGGCGGTCAGCTCCAGCCACCGCAGGTCGGCTTCGAGGTGGAACAGGGCGTGGTCGCACACCAGTTGGTCGGCGAGGTCGCCGTCCGCCTTGCGGCGGGTCAGCTCGCGCATCAGACGCAGGTGCTCGGAGCGCTGGGTGTCCAGCAGGTCGGTGGCGCTGCGCCCGGTGAGCAGGGCGAGCACCACCTTGGTGTAGAGGGTGCTGTGCAGGTACGGCTCGGGGCGCTCGGGCTGCGCGAGCCAGTGCTCGACGTCGGTGACGCCCGCGTCGGTGACCGCGTAGCGCTTGCGCTCCGGGCCGCCGCCGGGCTCGATGCCCTCGACCACGACCAGCCCGTTCTTCAGCAGCCGGGCCAGCGTCGAGTAGACCTGGCCGTAGGCGAGCGGGCGGTCCTGCCCGAAGCGTTCGTCGAAGGCCCGCTTGAGGTCGTAACCGTGGCGCGGCCCCGACTCCAGGAGTCCGAGAAAGGTGTGGCCGATTGACATGCGGGCGACTCTACACCATGGGTATACATCATGTGTATAGACGGCTGGATGTCGCCGTGACCTGGTGGTACGCCAGGAAGGCCGCCCTTCCGGCCTGGCGGTACGCCGGGGGAGCCGCCCTTCCCGCCGGGCAGTCGGCCGCCCGGCCGTGACACCCCCCGCTTCGGTTCCCGGCGATCGGCGTGGCTCTTCTCACGTGCCGATATTGTTCGATTTTCGGCAAATAGTGCCGGCTAGTGGTGTTAGGTTCGGCGATCGCGTCTGTTGGTTGAGGAGAGACGGATCGTGCGGACCAGGAGCGGGGCCGGCGCCGGCGGAAGCCGGGGCGGCAAGGCCAAGGGCAACGGCAGGGGCTGGACCCTGGGCCGCCTACTGCGCTGGGCGCTGGGCTGCGGCCTCGGCGTGCTGGTGCTCGGCATCGGCGCGTTCGCCGCGCTGTACCTCATGGTCGACGTTCCCAACGCGAACGCGGCCGCCACCGCCCAGGCCAACGTCTACAAGACCGCCGACGGCAAGGTCATCGCCCGCACCGGTCAGATCAACCGCGAGAAGGTCCCGCTCAGCCAGATACCCCTGGCCGTCCAGCACGACTTCGTCGCGGCGGAGAACAAGACCTTCTACTCGGACAAGGGCGTCGACCTCAAGGGCATGGCGCGCGGCATCTACAACACCCTGGCCGGGCACGGCACCCAGGGCGGCTCGACGATCACCCAGCAGTACGTCAAGAACTACTACCTCGACCAGAACCAGACGATCAGCCGCAAGGCCAAGGAACTGATCATCTCGCTCAAGGTCGACCAGGAAGTCAGCAAGTCCGACATCCTCGACGGCTACCTGAACACCGCCTACTTCGGCCGCGGCGCCTACGGCGTCCAGGCCGCGGCGCAGGCCTACTACGGCGTGGACGTCAGCAAGCTCACCCCCGAGCAGGGCGCGTACCTGGCGGCGCTGGTGCAGGCGCCCAGCGAGTACGACTGGGCGGTCGCCGGGCCCCAGGGCAAGAAGCTCGTCACCGCCCGGTGGAACTACGTGCTCGACAACATGGTCGGCATGAAGTGGATGGACCCGGCGGCCCGCGCCAAGGCCGCCTTCCCGGTCCCGATCGCCCCCAAGCCGCTGCCCGGACTCAGCGGCCAGAGCGGCTACTTCGTGGAACTGGCCGACCGGCAGCTGGAGTCCAGCGGCGCGCTCACCGACGCCCAGCTCGCGGCGGGCGGCTGGACCATCACCCTGTCCATCGACCCGTCCAGGCAGCGCGACCTGCAGAACGCGGTCAAGACCGAGCTGACCAGCCGGCTCGACCCGAAGGAGCGCACGACCGACGCCGCCGTCCAGCCGGGCGCGGTCTCCGTCGACCCCAAGACGGGCTACATCGTGGCGCTCTACGGCGGCGCGGGCTACACCGAGCACTACATCTCCAACGCCACCCGCTCCGACTACCAGGCCGCCTCCACCTTCAAGCCGATCGCCTTCGCCTCGGCGCTGGAGAACCACGCGACCACCCAGGACGGGCGGCCGATCAGCGCCTCCACCGTCTACGACGGCACCAGCGGCCGCCCGGTGCAGGGCGCGTCGGTGCCGTTCGCGCCGCCCAACGAGGACGGCGTCAACTACGGCGACATCACCGTCCAGAAGGCGATGGACGACTCCGTCAACTCGGTCTTCGCCCAGCTCGCGGTGGACGCCGGTCTCGACAAGGTGGCCGACACCGCGGTCTCGCTCGGCATGCCGTCGAACACCCAGGGCCTGCGCGACGGGCCGTCGATCGCGCTCGGCTCGATGGGGGTCAGCCCGCTGACCATGGCCGGGGTCTACGCCACCTTCGACAACCACGGCCAGAAGATCACCCCCAGCATCGTCAAGTCCGCCGTGCGCAACGGCACCGCGGCCGAGCTGCCCAGCCCGATCGGCGGGCAGGCGGTCAGCCGGGCCACCGCCGACGCGGTCACCTCGGTGCTCACCGGCGTGGTCAACTCCGGTACGGGCACGGCCGCCCAGCTCAAGAGCGACGTGGCGGGCAAGACCGGCACCTCCGACAGCGACAAGTCGGCCTGGTTCACCGGCTACACCCCGGACCTGGTCACCTCGGTCGGCCTGTTCGGGCAGGACGCCAGGACCGGCGCCCAGGTGAGCCTGTCCGGCGCGGGCGGCGACGGCCGGGTCAACGGCGGCACCTTCCCCGCGCAGATATGGGGCGCCTACACCCGGGCGGCGATCAGCGGCGAGGACGCCCAGCACTTCGACCTGGACACCGACCAGGGCGCGGGCGTGGTGCCCGACTCGCCGGTCCCCTCGCACGCGCCGTCCTCCGCGCCGCCGTCCGGCACCGCCTCCACCGGCCCCTCGACGCCCCCGGTGCCCTCGCACTCGCCGTCGACGCACACCAGCGAGCCGCCGGTGCCCTCCCGTTCGCCCAAGCCGCCGGTCAGCCCGGACCCGCCGAACCCGACGACGAGCGGGCAGCCGGTCGAACCGGGCGGCGGGGGCGACGAGCAGCAGGGCGTGCCCGGCTTCGGCTGAGCAGGCCGGTCGAGGCCGATCGAGGCCGGTCCCGGGCAGGGGACGGGCCGCGGCCGCCCGGGCGAGGACCCGATGCAGCCCCGTGGCACGGAGCGGACGTCTCGTGCCACGGGGCTGCGGTCCCTCGGGCGGCGCGGCCGGTGGTGCCGACCTCGTCACCGGCAGTCAACAGGCGCGCCGCGCCCTCGGCAACAGGGCACGCCTGCCCGGCGCGTCGCCCGGCGCTCCCCGCGTGGCCCGCGCCGGCCGGGCGAGACCGCTCAGGGCAGCGGCAGCTCGAACCAGACCACCTTGCCGGCGCTCAGCCGGGTCGCCCCCCAGCGCTGGGCCAGCCGGTGGACGAGGAAGAGCCCGCGGCCGTTCTCGTCCTGGGTACCGGCATGGCGCATCCGGGGCAGCTGCGGCGCGTCGTCGCCGACCTCGCAGCGCAGCACGTCGGTACGCAGCAGCCGCAGCGTGATGGGACGTCCCGCGTACCGCACCGCGTTGGTCACGACCTCGCTGACCAGCAGTTCCACCGAGTCCGCCAGGTCGTCCAGCTCCCAGCGGCGCAGCGCCCTGCGCACCAGGCGGCGGGCCCGTCCGGCGGTCTGCGGATGCGGTTCGAGGAACCAGTAGGCGACGTCGCTGGGCGCGATGCCGTCGAAGCGGGCGGCCAGCAACGCGATGTCGTCGTCCCGGTCGCCGGGCCCGAGGATGTCCAGCACCTCGTCGCACAGCGGTTCCAGGGGCGGCGGGCAGACGATCGAGCCGACCGCGCCCAGCCGCTCGCGGAGCCGTTCGATCCCGGACCACACGTCCCGGGTGCGCGACTCCACCAGGCCATCGGTGTACAGAAGTAAGGTCGCGTCCTCGGGCGCGGGCAGCTCGACCGCCTCGAACGGCACGCCGCCCACCCCGATCGGGGCGCCCTCCGGCACCTTGAGCACCTCGGTGCGCCCGTTCGCGTGCAGCATCACGGGCGGCGGGTGCCCGGCGTTGGCCACGACCAGCCGGTGCGCTATCGGGTCGTAGACCGCGTAGACGCAGGTCGCCATGCGGTCGTGGCCTAGGCGCTGGGCCTGCTCGTCCAGGTGGTACAGGACCTCCTGCGGCGGCAGGTCGAGCCCGGCCAGCGTCTGCACCGTGGTGCGCAACTGGCCCATGATCGCGGCCGACTGCATGGAGTGGCCCATCACGTCGCCGACCACCAGCGCCACCCGGCTGCCCGGCAGCGGGATCGCGTCGTACCAGTCGCCGCCGACCCGCGCGGTCTCCGCGGCGGGCAGATAACGGCTCGCCAGCCGCACCCCGGTGGGCTGCGGCAGCGAGTCGGGCAGCATCGCGCGCTGCAACTGGTCGGCGATGTACGCCTCGCGGCCGTAGAGCACCGCCTTGTCCACGCCCAGCGCGGTGTGGGTGGCCAGTTGCGCGGCGATCAGCAGGTCGTCCGGTTCGAACGCGGGCCGGTCCGGGCGGCGCAGCAGCACCGCCGCGCCGATCACCCGGCGGCGTCCGCGCAGCGGGGCCAGCACGGCCCGCCGCCCGGTGGGCACCTCGCAGTCGACGAGTTCGGCGAGCGCCTGCTCGACCTGCCCGGTCTCCGCGAACAGCGGCCGCACCCCGCGCAGCACCTCGGCCAGCGGTCCGTCCATCCGCACCCGGGTGGTCTCCGCCGCGCCGCTGACCTCCGGCGCGGGCACCAGCGGCAGGCGCGGGCCGAGCGTGCCCTCGGTGTCGGCGTCCTCCGGGATGCGGTCGGTCCTGCGCAGCCGCAGCACCAGCGGCTCCACCGGCCGCTCGTCGCCCACCGGCAGCGGATCGCGCAGGTAGACCAGAATCGCGTCGGCGAAGGTCGGCACCACCGAGCGGCACAGGCCCAGCACGATCTCGTCCAGGTCGAGGCCGCGGGCGATCCGCCGGGTCGCGGCGCCCACGTACCGCAGCCGTCCGGTCTCCGGCTCGGCCGGTCCCGCGTGCGCGCCGCCGGACGTCCTGGCGGTGCGGGAGGCGGGCGGCGGCGCGGTCACGGAAGCGGGCTCCCGCGGCGGCTGCTCACGCGGTCGCGGCGGGCGGGCCGCCGGGCCGTCCTGGGTGGTGGCCCGCACCCGGTGCTCCCCGGGCCCCTCGCCGGGCACGCCACCGGCCGCGGCCCGCGACCCCAGCCGGTATCCGCCGCGGGGGTCCGCGGGCACGCCCGCATCGCCGCCACTGCCGCCCGGCTCGTGCGGGCGCGCGGCGGCACCGCTGGACGCGCTTATCTCCTCGGCCGCCCGCCGAGGGGCGCGGTGCTCCGTCACGCTAGGGGTTCCATCCATCCGTCCGTGCGCCGCAGGCAACCTGCGCAACCGTTCAGGTGAGCCGCCGGCAGTGCAGGAAGAGCTGCTCCTCCGGCGGCACATCGGTGCTCGCCGGGGCGTACGAGTACGAGGACTCCTCGACGATCTCGAAGCCCGCGTCACACACGACCCGTCGCAAATCGTCCCGCAAGTATCCAGATACCCGGATCGTGTGACCGAGGAACGGAATGGCGAAATCATCCACGTCCGCTTCCACCATGGAAAGCGCCAGCAACCCTGACGGCACCAGGAGTTCACGCACCGTCGCGAGGGCCAGCGGGATCTCCGCGCGCGGCAGCATCAGCAGGGAGAAGAACGCGGTGGCGCCGTCGTAGCGCCCCTTGCCGCCCGCCACCGCCTCGCCGGGGCCGCCCGGGCGCAGGTCCGCGATGTCCATCTGGTGGAAGACCGCGTCCGGCACCCGCTCGCGGGCCAGCGAGACCATCCCGGCCGACAGGTCGATGCCGACCACCTTGTGGCCCGCTTCGCTGAGTTGACGCGTCGTCGGAACACCGGTGCCGCAGCCGAGGTCGATCACGCGCGACCCGGCGGGCAGGGACCCGGCCAGCCAGGCGCCCGCCGCGAGTTGCCCCTCCTTGTGCGGGAAGGCGTCGTCGTAGCGGTCGCCTATGGCGTCGAACGCCTCGGCCTGGCCGGTGCGGTCCGGCACTCCGTACACGTAGCCGTCGCTTCCCACGGACTCCACGGGCTCCCTGGCTCCTTTGTTCGGCCTGACTGGGCGTCAAGCCTTGGCCGCTGCTTGCTTTTTCGGCGATGCCGCGAAGGACGATCCTACGTACCCGGGGGAGGGGGGTATCAAGGGCCTTGGGGAATTAGCCGGTCCCAGTCGTCCGGGAGAGTGGGTACCGTCCAGGACGGATCGGGCCGCCACGCGGGCCAGTCGTCGCGAAACGGCGGCCCCCACTCCTCGATCACCGAAACCGCCCGAGCGCCCGCTTCCCGTACGCTTTCCGCCAGTTCCGGGCCGACCACTCCGTCGGTCTGCGCCTGGGTGAACTCGTCCTCGTCGAGCCACCCCCAACTGCCGTCCGGACTGACCGCGATGTCCAGGAAGTGGTCTTCCGAATCGACACCACCCGACCAACGGCGATGCGGCGCCTCCAGGTTGACGTACCAGTTCTTGAACCGCCACTCGGGCCGCCAGAACAGCCACACCGACCACGGCTCGCCCGGCCGCGCGAGCTTCAGCACCCCGGTGCCCCACCAGCGTTCCACCGTGGTCGTCCTCGGCTTGCGGTAACGGGTGCGCAGCGGCTCGCGGTGCACGGGCGTGCCGTCGGCCAGCACCGGCTTGACGCACCGGGTCCCCGGCGCCATCCACACCGCGAGCAGCTGCGCGTCGTCGCGCACCACGGTCACCGGCCGGGCGATGTGCACCTGGTCGCGATAGCGCTCGCCGTTGCCCCGGTAGCGCCACAGGATGTGCGTGCCCGGCTCCCAGCGGGCTACGTCGCGCGGGCCGGTCGGAGCGTGGGCGTCGGCTGTCATGCACGGATCCTACGGAAGCCGGCCCGCGCGTGCGGCCCGGCTTCCGGGTGCCCGCACGGCTACGGGCGGGTCATCCGCAGCACGTCCAGCGCCTCGTCCAGCTGCTCACGCGTCAGCTTGCCCTGCTCGACGTAGCCGCGCTCCTCGACCACCTCGCGGATCGTCCGGGACTCCGCCAGCGACTGCTTGGCGACCTTGGCCGCCTCCTCGTAGCCGATGTACCGGTTGAGCGGCGTGACGATGGACGTCGAGGACTCCGCGTACTGCCGGGCCCGCTCCACGTTCGCCGTGACGCCGTCCACCGCGCGGTCGGCCAGCAGCCGGGAGACCGAGGCCAGCAGGCCGGCCGACTCCAGCACGCTGTCCGCGATGACCGGGAGCATCACGTTCAGCTCGAAGCTGCCGGACGCGCCCGCCCACGCGATCGTCGCGTCGTTGCCGACCACCCGCGCGGCGACCTGCGCCACCGCCTCCGGGATCACCGGGTTGACCTTCCCCGGCATGATCGAGGAGCCGGGCTGAAGGTCCGGCAGCGTGATCTCGGCGAGCCCGGCGCGCGGTCCCGAGCCCATCCAGCGCAGGTCGTTGACGATCTTCGTCAGGCTGACCGCGATCGTCCGCAGCTGCCCGGAGATCTCCACCACGCCGTCCCGCGCGCCCTGCGCCTCGAAGTGGTCGCGGGCCTCGGTCAGCGGCAGCCCGGTGGTACGGGTCAGCTCCTCGATGACGCGGGCGGCGAACCCGGGCGGGGTGTTGATGCCGGTGCCGACCGCGGTGCCGCCCAGCGGCAGCTCCGCCAGCCGGGGCAGCGAGGCGCGCAGCCGCTCGACGCCGTGGCGCACCTGGGCCGCGTAGCCGCCGAACTCCTGGCCCAGGGTGACGGGGGTGGCGTCCATCAGGTGCGTGCGGCCGGACTTCACCACGTCCGCGAACTCCTCGGCCTTGCGCTCCAGCGAGGCGGCCAGGTGCTCCAGCGCGGGGATCAGGTCGTGCACCACGGCGGCGGTGGCCGCGATGTGCAGGGAGGAGGGGAAGACGTCGTTGGAGGACTGGCTGGCGTTGACGTCGTCGTTGGGGTGGACGGCGCGGCCCAGCCGCTCGCTCGCCAGCGTGGCGACGACCTCGTTGGCGTTCATGTTGGACGAGGTGCCGGAGCCGGTCTGGAAGACGTCGATGGGGAAGTGCGCGTCCCACCGCCCCTCGGCGACCTCCTCGGCGGCCCGCTCGATCGCCTCCGCGGTCGCCTTGTCGACCACGCCCAGCTCGGCGTTGACCCGGGCGGCGGCGGCCTTGATCCGCCCGAGCGCCTCGATGTGCGCCCGCCGCAGCGTCCGCCCGGAGACGGGGAAGTTCTCCACGGCGCGCTGCGTCTGCGCCCGCCACTTCGCGCGCGCCGGCACCCGCACCTCCCCCATGGAGTCGTGCTCGGTCCGGAACCCGCCCTCGTTCATGGTCTCGTCGCTCATGCCTATGACAGTGCCCGCGGGCGAGCTTCTGTTCCCGGCCGACGGGGCCGTTCTTCCGGGTCAGCCGACCTGAAGCTGCCGGTCGCCGAAGTCCGCGATGAGTCGTAGGGTCCCACCGAGCGCCTCGACGTAGGCGGCGATGGTGGACAGCTCCGAGCGGCTGAGTTCGCCGCGTTCGAAGCGGGACACGTTCGATTGCGTCGTCCCCATGGCCTTGGCCACGTCCGTCTGGGTCAGCGCCTGTTCTTCCCGGATCTCCGCGAGGCGGTAGGCGCGCACCGCGCTCATCATGGTCTCGCGCAGCTCGGCCGCCTGTTCCGCACTGATCTCCGTGCCGTTCTCCCGGTAAATGGCGGCGGCTTTCGCCTTGGTGTCCCTCCAGTTGGGCATGATCACTCCTGTCTGCGGCTGGTCATGTGCTGAGGTCTTCGAGGTGCTCGTTGAACCGGTCGTCCGCGACGGGAACCTGCTGGTCGTACCAGGAGGCCCAAGCGCCGTTCTTGTCCCCGGCCACCAGGATCAAAGCTTGCCGTAGCGGATCGAAGGCGAACAGCAGCCGGATCTCCGACATGCCCGTGGAACCGGGGCGAAGCTCCTTCATGTGGTGGTGCCGGGACTGTTTGACCCGATCGACCAGGGGCCGTCCGAGGGTCGGCCCTTCAGCTGCCAGGAGGTCGATGGCGGCGCCGACCAGCTGCGCCGATTCTGGATCCTCAGCCGCCAGCCGTAAATACCAGTCGTTGACGTCCTCATGCAGGATGACTTCCCAGCTCACCCGGAGAGTATGACTCCGGTGAGCTATATCCTGCAAGTTGTATAGGCAGGTCGCTCCGGCCTTCGTGCTTGCAAGGCTGACGCCCTGCGGGCACGAAGGCCGGAGGGCGTCAGCCCTGCGACCGCACCGGAATGCTCGTGAAGGTCGGGGTCGTCGGGGACGGGTCCTGGAAGAAGTCGTTGCCCTTGTCGTCGACCACGATGAACGCCGGGAAGTCCTCGACCTCGATCCGCCAGACCGCCTCCATGCCCAGCTCCTCGTACTCGACGACCTCGACCTTCTTGATGCAGTCCTGCGCCAGCCGCGCCGCCGGGCCGCCGATCGAGCCGAGGTAGAAGCCGCCGTGGGCCGCGCAGGCCTCGGTGACCTGCTGGGAGCGGTTGCCCTTGGCGAGCATCACCTTCGAGCCGCCCGCCGCCTGGAACTGCGCCACGTAGGAGTCCATGCGCCCGGCCGTGGTCGGGCCGAAGGAACCGGAGGCGTAGCCCTCGGGCGTCTTGGCCGGGCCCGCGTAGTACACCGGGTGGTCCTTGAGGTACTGCGGCATCTCCTCGCCCGCGTCCAGCCGCTCCTTGATCTTCGCGTGGGCGATGTCGCGGGCCACGACCAGCGGTCCGGTCAGCGACAGCCGGGTCTTGACCGGGTACTTCGTCAGCTCCGCGAGGACGGCGTCCATCGGCTGGTTGAGGTCGATCCGCACCACGTCGCCGTCGCCGGCCAGGTGCTCGTCGGTGGTGTCGGGCAGGAAGCGCGCCGGGTCGGTCTCCAGCTGTTCGAGGAAGACGCCCTCGGCGGTGATCTTCGCCAGCGCCTGCCGGTCCGCGGAGCAGGACACCGCGATCGCGACCGGGCAGGACGCGCCGTGCCGCGGCAGCCGCACCACCCGCACGTCGTGGCAGAAGTACTTGCCGCCGAACTGCGCGCCGATGCCGATCTTCTGCGTCAGCTCGAAGACCTTCTCCTCCAGCTCCTTGTCCCGGAAGCCGTGCCCGGCCGGCGAGCCCTCCGACGGCAGCTCGTCCAGGTAGTGCGCGGAGGCGTACTTCGCCGTCTTGAGCGCGTACTCGGCGCTGGTGCCGCCGACCACGATCGCCAGGTGGTACGGCGGGCAGGCGGCGGTGCCCAGCGAGCGGATCTTCTCCTCAAGGAACCGCATCATCGACGCCTCGTTGAGGACCGCCTTGGTCTCCTGGAAGAGGAACGACTTGTTGGCGCTGCCGCCGCCCTTCGCCATGAACAGGAACTTGTACGCGCCGCCGTCGGTCGCGTACAGCTCGATCTGGGCGGGCAGGTTGGAGCCGGTGTTCTTCTCGTCCCACATCGTCAGCGGCGCCATCTGCGAGTAGCGCAGGTTCAGCTTGGTGTACGCGTCGAACACGCCGCGCGAGAGGGCCTCCTCGTCGCCGCCGGAGGTCAGCACGTTCTGCCCGCGCTTGCCCATCACGATCGCGGTGCCGGTGTCCTGGCACATCGGCAGCACGCCCGCCGCCGCGATGTTGGCGTTCTTCAGCAGGTCCAGCGCCACGAACTTGTCGTTGGGCGAGGCCTGCGGGTCGTCCAGGATGCGGCGCAGCTGGGCGAGGTGGGACGGGCGAAGGTAGTGCGCGATGTCGTGCATCGCCTCGGCGGCCAGCTTGCGCAGCGCCTCCGGCTCGACCTTGAGGAACGTGCGGCCGTCGGCCTCGAAGGTGCTCACGCCCTCGGAGGTCACCAGGCGGTACGAGGTGGTGTCCTCGCCCAGCGGAAGCAGATCCGTGTAGGTGAACTCAGGCATGGTCGGCGGTCCTCACTCGGCAGCGTTGACGAAGCCCGACAAGCGTAGAACGGTCCGGTGGCGACCGGGAAAGCGAGGTGGGGCTCACCAGTCGTCCCGCCCGCGCCCGCGACAGCTCTGGTCACGATCTATCGCGTTTGGCTATCGTGGGCCCGTGGACGAGTCGTCGCTCCAGAAGCGAGAGCAGCAGCCCAGCAAGCCCGTGCCCCGGCCGGTCGCCGAGGCGGACCTCCGTGCCTCCGACGCCGACCGCGACCGCGTCGCCGAGATCCTCCGCGAGGCGCTCGCCGAGGGCAGGCTGACCCACGAGGAGCACGCGGAGCGGATCGACGCCGCCTACTCCGCTCGCACCGTGGGCGCGTTGGAGCCGCTGGTCCGCGACCTGCCCGCGCACCAGCGGCAGGCCGCGCCCCGCCCGGCGCCGGCGCCCCGGCCGTCGGCCGCCGAGCCGACGAGCGACGAGGGCGTGCAGAGCCTGGTCGCGGTCTTCGGCGGCGCCACCCGCAAGGGCCGCTGGCGGGTGGGCCGCCGCACCAACGCGTTCGCCTGCTTCGGCGGCGTCGAGATCGACCTGACCGAGGCCGTCTTCGACCGCCGCGAGACGGTGATCCACACACTCGCGGTCTTCGGCGGCACGGACATCAAGGTGCCGGAGAACGTCACCCTGCGCTGCACCGGCACCGGCGTCTTCGGCGGCTTCGACGTCGAAACCCACGAGTCGCCCGACCCGGACGCCCCGGTCGTGGTGATCACCGGGGCCGCGCTGTTCGGCGGGGTGAGCGCCAAGCGCAAGAAGGGCAAGCGGCTCAAGGCGTGGGGCCGCGAGGAGACCGGCCGCGAGGAGACCGGCGGGGACGCGCGGATCTGACGGCGGCCCCTGATCGCGGCCTGTGACGGCGGCCTGTGACGGCGGCTTGTGGCGGTGGCGTCAGACGGTTGCGTTCGACGACGGCGTTCGACGAGGCCGTTCGCCAGACGGCGCCTGACGACTGCGCCACGGGTGGTTGGCGAGGCGGCCAACGCCGGTGGAACGGCGCGGAGTTGGCCCGCGCGCGGGCCCGCGCGCCATGGCTTGCGTACTCTCCGCATGAAAGAGCGCACAGCGGGTAAGGCTTCGTGCACGTCTCTCGTGCGGCTGGGCGGGGAGAAACGGACGATGACAGCCGTGCGCAGCGGCGGGCAAGGGTGAACACAACGCCGAAGCCGTCGTCAGGAGTACCCCGTGCTGCAACCGATCGAGCCCCTCAGGGACGCGACCACGCCCTCGTATCGTCACCACCGGGATCTGGCCGGCCCGTGGCACGCCGAGGCGGCGTGCAGGCGTGACGAGGCGGGGATGTTCTTCGCCCCGTCGAAGGAGCCGACCGCGGCGCGGCTGTCCCGTGAGGAGGCCGCGAAGCAGGTCTGCGCACGCTGCCCGGTGATGCTCGAATGCCGGGAACACGCCCTGCTCCAGCCCGAGCCGTACGGAGTGTGGGGCGGGCTGACCGCCGCGGAGCGCCGGGTCGTGCTGGCCCGCCGCCGCCGCAGGGACGCCGAACTCCAGCGCACCGCACAGGTCGCGGCGGTCGGCTGAGCCGCGCCGCGGGCAGACCGCGCACCAGCGCCACGGGCAGGGGCCCCGCCGTCACATGCGGCGGGGCCCCTGCCCGTGGTGTGCCGTGCGAGCGGCGCCGGCAGGAGGGTCGCTCAGCGCGCGCGGTCGAAGTCGATCGCGCTGTACGCGCGCAGCTTGGAGAGCCGGTGCGTGGAGTCGATCTGCCGGATCGTGCCCGACTTGGAGCGCATGACCAGCGACGAGGTGGTCGCCGTCTCCGCCTTGTAGCGCACGCCGCGCAGCAGTTCGCCGTCGGTGATGCCGGTGGCGACGAAGAACACGTTGTCGCCCCGGACCAGGTCGTCGGTGAGCAGGACGCGGTCCAGGTCGTGGCCCGCGTCGATCGCGCGCTGCCGCTCGGCGTCGTCCTTCGGCCACAGCTTGCCCTGGATCGTGCCGCCCAGGCACTTCATCGCACAGGCCGCGATGATGCCCTCGGGGGTGCCGCCGACGCCGAGCAGCAGGTCCACGCCGGTGCCCTCGCGGCAGGCCATGATGGCGCCGGCCACGTCGCCGTCCGAGATGAACTTGATGCGCGCGCCGGTCTCCCGGATCTCCCGGACCAGGCCGTCGTGGCGCGGCCGGTCCAGCACGACCACGGTGACGTCCTCGGGCGAGCTGTTCTTCGCCTTGGCGACCCTGCGGATGTTGACGGACGCGGGCGCGGTGATGTCCACGTAGTCCGCGGCCTCCGGGCCGGTGACCAGCTTGTCCATGTAGAAGACGGCGGACGGGTCGTACATCGCGCCGCGCTCGGCGACCGCGAGCACCGAGACCGCGTTGGGCATGCCCTTGGCGTTCAGGGTGGTGCCGTCGATCGGGTCGACCGCCACGTCGCACTCGGGGCCCGAGCCGTCGCCGACCTGCTCCCCGTTGAAGAGCATGGGCGCCTCGTCCTTCTCGCCCTCGCCGATCACCACCACGCCGTTCATCGACACGGTGTGGACCAGGGTGCGCATGGCCTTGACGGCCGCGCCGTCGGCGCCGTTCTTGTCGCCGCGGCCGACCCAGCGACCGGCGGCCATGGCGGCGGCCTCGGTCACCCGGACCAGTTCGAGGGCGAGGTTGCGGTCGGGAGCCTCGGGGCTGACTTCGAGCGGGGGCGGCAAGTGGTGGTGCTCGGTCATCGGAGCGCACCTTTCTGTACGGCGACGGCCGGAAGAGGAGGGTGATGTGACTTTATCGGTCGCGCGCCGGTCTGAGCAGAGGGCCCTACACATGAGCACCGCTACCCGCCATCGGCCGCCGCTACCCGCCCCGCCGGGCCCGGCCGCCCGCCTGACCCGCCGCCACCCGGGACCCCTGGCACGAGCCGCCGACGCCATGGGGGACGATAGGGGGCGTGGCAGGTATGCGTGGCAAGCAGACAGTGCGGGACATGATGCTCTCGATCCTGGTCATGGGCGTCGTCGTGGCGGGTCTCTACATCTTCCTGCCGCACGGCGGGACCGACCCGGTGAAGACCGTGAGCTACAACGTCGAGCTGGGCCAGGCGCGGCACGCCGCGCCCTACCCGGTGGCCGCCCCCGAGGGGCTGCCGAAGCAGTGGCGGGCGACCTCGGTGACGTACGACGGCTCCGACCCCAGGGCGAGCGTCTGGCACCTGGGCTTCATCGACCCGCAGGGGCAGTACGCCTCGGTCGACCAGACCAACGGGGCGGCCGGAGCGTTCATCTCCACGACCACCCAGCAGTCCACCCGGCACGGTACGCAGACCGTCGCCGGGCAGACCTGGGAGCGCTTCACCGGTGGCCGCTACCAGGCGCTGGCCCGCACCGAGCACGGGGTGACCACGGTGGTGGACGGCACCGCGCCGTTCAGCCAGCTCGCGGAGCTGGCCGCCGCGCTGCGGACCTGACGCGGCGGCCGTGCTCACGCCGTTGAGCAGGCCCGGCGAGGTCAGACGGTGGTGACGACCTCGTCGTACTCCAGGCGCGGGGAGCGCGGGCGGAACGCGTCGTCGCCGGGCTTGCCGATGTTGACCACGGCCAGCACCGAGTGCTCGCCGTCGGCGAAGAACTCCTTGTTGACGCCCTCGGCGTCGTAGCCGGTCATCGGGCCGGCGGCCAGACCCGCGGCGCGCACGCCGACGATGAAGTAACCGACCTGGAGCGCGGCGTTGAACGCGGCCGAGCGCTCGCGGACCGCGCGCTCGGCGAAGAAGGCGTCCTTGGCCTGCGGGAAGTGCGGGAAGAGCTTCGGCAGCTCCTCGTGGAACTCGTTGTCGGCGGCCAGGATCGCGGTCAGCGGGGCGGCGGCGGTCTTCGCCCGGTTGCCCTCGGACATGTGGCCGAGCAGGCGCTCGCGGGCCTCGGCGGACCGCACCAGCACGACCCGCAGCGGGGACTGGTTGAACGCGGTCGGCGCGTACTTGACCAGGTCGTACACGGCCTTCACCTGCTCGTCGGTCACCGGCTCGTCGGTGAAGGTGTTGGCGGTGTGGGCCTCGCGGAACAGCAGGTCCTGGGCAGCGGGGTCGAGAATCAGCGACATATCCGGACAACCTCGGGGATATCGGACGACGCGGGGACGCGCGTGGTCGACGGGCAGTGTCACCCGGACAACTTGCCTGAAAGTTCAACCATTCCTGAATCGGGTGTGACGCGCGCCACGACGGGCGAATACGCGCCAACCGCGAGGGGGCGGGCGCGGGGACGCGCCCCCGGTCGCGCGTCTACGTCGGGCGTCTTACGGCGACGGCGCCTCGGCCGTGTCCTACGGCGACGGCGCGTCGCCCTCGTTCGGCCCGCCGTCTTCGGCGCCTGTCCCCTTCTCGCCGTCCTGCCCGGCCAGCGCCGCGTCCAGCCGGGCGCGGGCGCCGTCCAGCCAGCGGCGGCACACCCGGGCCAGCTCCTCGCCGCGCTCCCACAGGGCGAGCGACTCCTCCAGGGTCGAGCCGCCCGCCTCCAGCCGCCGCACGACGTCGATCAGCTCGTCGCGCGCCTGCTCGTACCCCAGCGTGTCCTGCTCCGCCGTGTCCTGATCTGCCATGGCGCCAGCCTAGGCGGAGGGTCCGACATCGCCGGTCACGCGGACCGCGAACTCGCCCTCGGCCACCCGCGCCCGCAGCGCGTCGCCGTCCGTCACCTCGCCGGGCGCCCGCACCACCGAGCCGTCCTCCCGCTGGAGCACCGCGTACCCGCGCCGCAGCGTCGCCGCGGGGGACAGGGCGACGACCCGGGCCAGGGTGTGCGCCAGGTCGGCGTCCGCGCGGTCCAGCAGATGACCCAGGGTGCGCCGGGCGCGCTCGGTGAGGGCGGCGACCCGCTCCTCGCGCTCCTCGACCATCAGGTGCGGCCGCTCCATGCAGGGCCTGCTCAGCGCCGCGCGCAGGCCGCGCTCCTCGCGGTCCAGCAGGTGCGTCACGGTGCGCAGGGCCCGGCCGGTCAGCAGCCGGATGCGCTGCTGCTCCTCGCCGACGTCCGGCACGATCTTCTTCGCCGCGTCGGTCGGGGTGGACGCGCGCAGGTCGGCGACGAGGTCCAGCAGCGGCGAGTCGGGTTCGTGGCCGATCGCGGAGACCACCGGCGTGCGGCAGCCCGCCACCGTACGGATCAGCTCCTCGTCGGAGAACGGCAGCAGGTCCTCCACGCTGCCGCCGCCGCGCGCCACCACGATCACGTCCACCTCGGGCAGCGCGTCCAGCTCCCGCACCGCCTCGACGACCTTCGGCACCGCGTACGCGCCCTGCACGGGCACGTTGCGCACCTCGAAGCGGACGGCGGGCCAGCGCAGCCGCGCGTTCTCCAGCACGTCGTGCTCCGCGGCCGAGGCGCGACCGCAGACCAGGCCGATCAGCTGCGGCAGGAACGGCAGCGGCTTCTTGCGCTCCAGCGCGAACAGCCCCTCCGCCGCCAGCGACTTCTTCAGCCGCTCCAGCCGGGCCAGCAGCTCGCCGACGCCCACCGGACGTATCTCGACGGCGCGCAGCGACAGCTGACCGCGCGGCGCGTACCACTCGGGCTTGGCGTGCACCACGACCCGGGCGCCCTCGCTGACCACGTCGGCGACCGCCTCGAAGACGGCACGGAAGCAGGTCACGCTGATCGACACGTCGCGCGAGGGGTCGCGCAGCGTCAGGAAGACCACTCCGGCGCCGGGGCGCCGCGAGAGCTGGGTGATCTGCCCCTCCACCCAGACCGCGCCCAGCCGGTCGATCCACCCTCCGATCAGCCGCGACACCTCGCCGACCGGGATCGGCGCTTCCGCGGACGTGGTGACAGCCATACGGGGAGGTTAGCGGCCGGCAGTGACAACGGAGGTCAGGGCGGGGGCCCGCCCGAAGGGGACGAGCGGCGGCGGGGCGGGCGACTTCGGGGGCCGGCGTGTGCACCAACGCGGGCGCCTCCGGGGCGGCGCGGGCACCAAGGCGGGGGACTTCGAGGGCGGCGCGGCGGCAAGGAGGGGGACTTCCGCGTGTCCCACGCCCGGTTCCTCCTGCTTGCGCCCCTACGTTGGTGGGGTGGAGCAACCGCGCACGCGTACCCCGAACCCGTCCGGCACCTCCGGCGCGCCCCGTCCCGCGGCGGCCGACGCCCGGCCCAGGCTGCCGCGCCCGGCGGCGCCCCGGTCGGACCGGACCCGCCGTTCACCGCGCGCCGAGGCACCGCACGCGGCCCGGGCCCGGCGCGCCCCGGCCGCACGCGGCGCCGCCGGCCCCGGCGAGCGGCTGGGCAGGCTGGTCCGCCCGGACGCCAAGCTCACCGGCTTCGGCGCGGGCGTCGTCATCGGCGTGCTGACGCTGCTGGGCGGGGCGGTCAACGTGCTCTTCGCCGCCCAGCCCGGCGCGTTCTTCGGCGTGGTCTTCGTGCTGGCCTCCGTCGCGGGGGCGCTGTGGGTGCGGCGCGCCGACCTGGCCGCCGCGCCGGTCAGCGCGCCGATCGCGTTCGCCGTGGCGCTGGTGATCACCGGCGACGACGGGGGCGGCGGCCTGCTGGCGCACGCGGCGGCCACGGTCGCGGGACTCGCGGAGCGCACCGGCTGGCTCTACACCGGAACCCTGCTGTCGGCGGCGGTCGCCGCGGCCCGCCACCTCGGCGAACGGCCGACGGAGGGGGCGGCGGCGCGGCGGGCGCGGAGGCGGGAGCAGCGGTAGCCGCCCCGGGCCTCCGCGGCCGGGGCCTGCGGGATCAGGCCCCCGCGTTCGGAGGGGTCGCCGCGTTCGGCGTCGTGGCGGCGTTCGCGGCCAGGGGCGCGTGCGCGGTGCTCGTCGCGTCCGCCGTGCTCGTCGCGTTCGCCCGCAGGGAGGCGGCCATCGCGGCGCCGACGATGCCCGCGTTGTTCTGGAGCTCGGCGGGCACCAGGTCGGCCCTGACGCCCTCGATCAGCGGCAGGAACTTGTCCGCCTTGCGGCTCACCCCGCCGCCGATCACGAAGCGCTCGGGCGAGAAGAGCATCTCCACATGTGCCAGGTACTCCTGGACGCGCCGCGCCCAGTGCTTCCAGCTCAGGTCGTGGTCCTCCTTGGCGCGGGAGGACGCGCGGTGCTCGGCGTCGTGGCCGTTCAGCTCCAGGTGGCCCAGCTCGGTGTTGGGCAGCAGGCGCCCGCCGGTGAAGACCGCGCTGCCGATGCCGGTGCCGAACGTCAGCACGATCACGGTGCCGTCGATGCCGCGCCCCGCGCCGAACGCCATCTCGGCGGTCCCGGCCGCGTCGGCGTCGTTGATGAGGGTGACCGGCAGGCCCAGCTCACGGGTGAGCAGGGTGGTCGCGTCCAGCCCGACCCAGTCGCGGTGCATGTTGGCGGCCGTACGGGTCACGCCGTCCGCGATCACCCCGGGGAACGTCACGCCGACCAGCCCCGTCCAGCCGAAGTGCCCGACGACCTCCTTGACGGCCGCGACCACCGTGTCGGGCTCCGAGGGGTGCGGGGTGAGGACCTTGTGCCGCTCCTGGGCCAGTTCACCGCGGGCGAGATCGACCGGCGCGCCCTTGATGCCGGAGCCGCCGATGTCCACGCCGAAGACTTGTCCGGAACTCATGCCCTCAACCTACGGCCGTCAGGCGCGCCGGGCCCGCCGGACGGGACGGATACGGCGGTTCCGCCACGTACCCGTACGGTCCGGAGAACCCGGGCGGCCGTCAGGCGTCGTCGCGGCTGGAGGGGGACGAGGCGGCCGTGGTCCGCGTCCGCGAGGCCTCCGCTTCCGCGCGCAGGTCGCGGCGGAGTTCCTTCGGCAGCGAGAACTGGATGCTCTCCTGGGCGGACGTCACCACCTCGACGTCCTCGTAACCGCGCTCGGCCAGCCACTCCAGCACGCCCTCGACCAGGATCTCCGGGACGGAGGCGCCGGAGGTCACGCCGACCGTGCTCACGCCGTCCAGCCAGGCCTCGTCGATCTCGTCGGCGAAGTCCACCAGATGGGCGTCCCGGGCGCCCGCCTGGAGGGCGACCTCCACCAGCCGCACCGAGTTGGAGGAGTTCTTCGAGCCGACCACGATCACCAGGTCGGCGTCCCCGCCGAGCTGCTTGACGGCCACCTGGCGGTTCTGCGTCGCGTAGCAGATGTCGTCGCTGGGCGGGCTGACCAGGGCGGGAAAGCGCTCCTTGAGCTTGTCGACGGTCTCCATCGTCTCGTCCACCGACAGCGTGGTCTGCGACAGCCAGACGAGCTTGTTCTCGTCGCGCACGGACAGCCCGGCGACGTCCTCGGGGCCGTCCACCAGGTGGATGCGCTCGGGGGCCTCGCCCATGGTGCCGATGACCTCCTCGTGGCCCTCGTGGCCGATGAGGAGGATGTCGTAGTCCTCGGAGGCGAAGCGCTTGGCCTCCTTGTGGACCTTGGTCACCAGCGGGCAGGTCGCGTCGATGGACGCCAGCCGCCGCTGCGCCGCCTCGTCGTGGACGACGGGGGCGACGCCGTGCGCGGAGAAGATGACGATGGCGCCCTCGGGCACCTCCTCCGTCTCGTCGACGAAGATCGCGCCCTTCTTCTCCAGGGTCTGCACGACGTATTTGTTGTGCACGATCTGCTTGCGCACGTAGACCGGCGCACCGTACTGCTCGAGGGCCTTCTCGACGGTGATCACGGCGCGATCCACGCCCGCGCAGTAGCCGCGGGGCGCGGCGAGCAGGACACGGCGGCGAGCTGAAGCAGTCATGGCACCCATCGTACGGGCGTGATCCGGCCGGGGGAGGAGACGCGGGGTCGAGGGCGCGTTCGTCGGGAAGGCGGGGCGCGGGCCTCGGCGGCCGGGGCGTCAGCGGCGGGGTGGCGGGGCGTCGGTGGCGAGGTGGCGGGGTGTGCCGCTCCCGGACCTGCCGTGGCCCCCGCCGGAGCCCAGGCCCTTCCCCCGTCCGGAGCCCAGCTCCGCCCACCGCCCCAAGGCCCTAAACTGTGGCGTTGGTCCCCCATCCTCCTGCAACGGGAAGTCGTCACGTGTCGCTCACGATCGGAATCGTCGGCCTGCCGAATGTCGGCAAGTCGACCCTGTTCAACGCCCTGACCAAGAACGACGTGCTGGCGGCCAACTACCCGTTCGCCACCATCGAGCCGAACGTCGGCGTCGTCGGCGTCCCCGACCCGCGCCTCGACCGCCTCGCGGAGATCTTCGGCTCGCAGCGCAAACTGCCGGCGACCGTCGACTTCGTGGACATCGCGGGCATCGTGCGCGGCGCCAGCGAGGGCGAGGGCCTGGGCAACAAGTTCCTGGCGAACATCCGCGAGTCCGACGCGATCTGCCAGGTCATCCGCGCCTTCAAGGACGAGAACGTGGTCCACGTGGACGGCAAGGTCTCGCCCAAGGACGACATCGAGACGATCAACACCGAGCTGATCCTCGCGGACCTGCAGACCATCGAGAAGGTGCTGCCGCGCCTGACGAAGGAGGCGCGCCTCCAGAAGGAGAAGGCCGCGCAGGTCACCGCGGTCGAGGCGGCGAAGAAGATTCTGGACGAGGGCCGCACGCTGTTCTCCGCGGGCATCACCGCGGGCACCGAGCAGGGCGCCCTCCTGCACGAGCTGCACCTGCTGACGACGAAGCCGTTCCTGTACGTGTTCAACGTGGACGAGGACGAGCTGGTCGACGAGGAGTTCAAGAACGAGCAGCGCGCGCTGGTCGCCCCGGCGGAGGCGATCTTCCTCAACGCGAAGATCGAGTCGGAGCTGATCGAGCTGGACGACGAGGAGGCGCTGGAGCTGCTCCAGTCCATGGGCCAGGACGAGCCGGGCCTCGCCACGCTGGCCCGCGTCGGCTTCGACACGCTGGGGTTGCAGACGTACCTGACCGCGGGCCCCAAGGAGGCCCGCGCGTGGACCATCAAGAAGGGCGCCACGGCCCCCGAGGCGGCCGGCGTCATCCACACCGACTTCCAGAAGGGCTTCATCAAAGCCGAGATCGTCTCCTACGACGACCTCCTGGCCTGCGGCTCGGTGGCGGAAGCCCGAGCCAAGGGCAAGGCGAGGATGGAAGGCAAGGACTACGTCATGCAGGACGGCGACGTGGTGGAGTTCCGGTTCAACGTGTAGTCGCGCGCTTACTGCGTGTTAGACGCTGAGTCAAACATACACGTCAGAAGGGGTCGGGCTCTGTCGAGCCCGGCCCCTTCGTCGTCTCCGTGCTGAATGGGTGCTGGATGTTCTCACGTGTGGTCAGCGGCGGTCAGGTGTCGTAAACGGTGGACCGGTGCCCCACGTGAACGACCCAGACCACCAGTTCCCCGTTGTCGATCGTGTAGACGACGCGGTGGTCGCCGACCCGTAGGCGCCGGCGATCTGGTTGGGACACGAGTGCGGTGGTGTTGAAGCCGAGCGGATCGCTTTCCAGCTCGGTCAGCTTGGCCAGGATGCGCAGCGCCATCTCGCGCGGAATCTTCCGAAGCTCGGCCTGCGCCTCGGGGCGGAAGACGGTTCGGTACTCACTCACCGCGCGCCAGTGTCTCCCTCATGATGTGTTCGATCGGGATGCCGGGTGCCGGGTTGGCCATGCGCTCGTCGATGATCCGATTGATCTCGCGCTCTTCCCACTCCTGGTACTTGCGCAGTACCTCGATGGAGACGACGGCGGCGACTTCCTTGCCGCGGCGTGTGATCACGGTGGGTACGTCATCGCGGTCGGCACGCTCCACCACCTCCGCCAAATGCGCGCGCACATCGCGGATGGTCTCTATGGGTAGCGGCTGTGTCATGCGCTCAAGTGTACCAAGTATCCAATGTGTACACACTGGCCAGGGGGAACGGCGGGTGGCATCCGTCGTTTCGACTCCACGTGCTGGATGTGCTGGATCAGTTCCCACGGTGCTGGATCGGTGCTGGATACAAGCCTGCAGTACCTCGTTTCCGCAGGTCACAGCCCTGTGCTACGTGTTCCGGTTCAACGTGTAGTGCCTGCCCTGGCCAGCCGGAGGGGCCGGACTCCGGTGAGTCCGGCCCCTCCGGTGTACCCGTGCCGATGTGGCGCTGGCGTTCAGCGCCGCTTGCCATTTCCGCGTTTGGGCGGCCTTGACGCCTCGTACCTGCGCAGCGCCTCGCGGGCGGCGGATTCGCCGGGGAAGTTCCTGCGCAGGGACGACAGGAAGATCGCCGAGGTCGTTCCGGCGACGCAGGGGGCGAGGAAGACCAGGGCCAGCGGCGCCAGGACGCGCATCGCGCCGTAGCTGAACGGTGGAGTGGTCGCCGCCTGCGAGCCGGTTCCGTTGAGTTCCAGCCTCCGCCAGAACTTGAGGAAGTACGCCACCGCTGGCGCCCACCAGAACGGCACGATCGCGGTCTTGAGCGCGAGCGGTAGCCGGGCCTCCAGGAAGAGCATGACCGTGCCCTCGACGGCGAGCAGGTCCATCATCAAGGCGATCAGCAGCCACGTCAGCGCGTACGGAATCCGGCGCGCCCAGTACCCGGCGCCCCGGTCCACCCAGCTCTCCCCGACGACTCCGAGCCGGGGGCGCCCGCGTTGCTGCCGCGCGTAGCTGTTCACCAGGACTTCGCGACGCGCCGCCTGCCGCGTGCCGCGCAACTCGTCCAGCGCCCACTGCCACTTCTCCCGCGACCGCCAGGGAAGCCACCGCGGGAAGTAGACGGCCTCTCGTCGCTCCGGCGGGCGTAGCCGCTCGTATGCGTCTGCGCGCGCGACCGTCCTCGATGCGGGAGGCGATCGTGTAGCCGTTCTCCTCGGTCGTCATGGCCTCACCCGAATACTCCATGCCACATGCCCTTGGCGGTCCCCACGGGGTCTTCTATGGAATCGATGACCTTGGCGCTCTCGTCGACGAAGTCGTTCTTGGCCGTGTGCCATGCGCCTTGGGCGAGGCTGTAGCCGACGCCCGCGACGACTCCGTGGGCGTCGATGTTCTTCGTCCAGTGCGTGGAGTGCGTGAACTCGGTGACCAAGGACGAGGCGGCGTAGCCGATCAACGGGGCGAACGGACCGGTCTCCGCGCTCGCCACCGTACCGGAGGACCGCCGAGGAAGATCCGACGGGTGGGGTGAGCGGGCGGGAGACGGCAGGCGAACCGGCCGGAAGATTTTGGTGTCCGACTCCTGTACGTCTGGCGTTACCTGGGGGTAACTTTCGGCCGAAGCCGCTCTTCGGGCACATCACCCACGGGGGAGTCATGACCTCACGCGCCGCCGCATGCCGTCTTGCCGTTGCCCTGGTCGCGGCCCTGGCCGTCAGCGCCGTACCGGCCACGACCGCCTTCGCGGCGGCGCCCGCGCCGGCTGCCACCGCCAAGGCCTCCGCCTCCGACCCCTTCTACTCCTACGACGGCAGCGCGCCCCTCGCCTCGTACAAGCCCGGCACCGTGCTCAAGCGGCGGACGCTCAGCTATCACATCGTCGGGATTCCCACGCCCCTGACGGCCATTCAGCTGCTCTACCGCACCACCGACGCCCAGGGCCGCCCGGCCGCCAACGTCACCACCGTGCTGCGCAGCCTCACCGGGAACACCACGAAGGCCGTCTCCTACCAGTCGTTCTACGACTCCCTCAACCCGCAGGACGGGCCCTCGCGCGCCATCGCCGGTGACCTCACCCTCAACGGGATCATCCCCAACGCCGAGAACCTCTTCATCGTCCCCCTGCTGTCCGAGGGCTACAACCTCGTCATCCCGGACACCGAAGGGCAGACCGCCGACTTCGCCGCCGGGCCCGAGTACGCGACCAACACCCTGGACTCGATCCGCGCCGCCACCTCCGCCGCCGCGAGCACCGGCATGGACTCCGCGACCCGCGTCGGCCTGATGGGGTACTCCGGCGGCGCCATCGCCACCTCCTGGGCCGCCGCGCTCGCGCCCTCCTACGCGCCCGACGTCAACCGCAGGCTCGTCGGATTCGCCGAGGGCGGGCTGCTCGTGGACGCGGCGCACAACCTCAAGTACGTCGACGGCTCCCTCGTGTGGTCCGGCGTCATCCCCATGGCCATCATCGGCGTGGCCCGCTCGTACGGCATCGACCTCAAGCAGTACATGAGCACCTACGGCGTCCAGGTCTACGACAAGTTGGAGAACGGCGGCCTGCTCGACGCCCTCGGCCACTACCCGGGGCTGACCTGGGCCAAGCTGGCCAAACCGCAGTACGCCAACCCGGACTCGATCCCCGACTTCGTCAAGGCGGTGAACGCCATCAACCTCGGGTCGGCCGCCACTCCGACCATCCCCGGCCTCGTCGCCGAGGGCGACGGCGGCGTCGTCGAGGGGACGTTCGCCGACCCGGCGGGGGTCGGCACCGGGGACGGCGTCATGGTCGCAGGCGACGTGCGCGCTCTGGCCCGCCAGTACTGCGCCACCGGCGACCACGCCATCGACTACCAGCAGTACAACCTGCTGAGCCACATCACCACGGCCGCCGCCTGGGCCCCGGGCGCGCTCGGCTGGCTGAACGACCGCTTCGCGGGGAAGCCGGTGCCCTCCGACTGCGGCTCCATCGCCGCGGGCAACTCCCTCGCGCCTGAGGTGCCGACGTCGTGACCACGAGGCCACCGCACGGCTGATCCCTGGCTCGCCCCCACGCCGGCCCGCTACGTGGGGCCTGCCGTGGGCGCAGGGCGTTGTCGGGACGCGGGGGGCCGACGTGGTGGGCGATGTGGTACCGCTGTGGACCTTCGGGCTGGCGTGCCTGCTGGCGGCGGTCGTCGGCGAGGCGCTGGAGGCAGGCGGCATCCGGATGCCCGCGTTGCGGCGCAAGGAAGTCCGCATCGCCGTCGCCCTCGTCGGCGTCGTCGCGCTCGTCCTCGGACTCGTCGCGTTCCGCGCAGGGCACACCTCCGCCGAGTCCGGCCCCTCTCCTTCGCCCGCCGTGAGCACGACGGCCTCCGCACCGGCTCCTTCCACGGCCCCAACGACCGCCCCGACAACGACGACCGCGGCGCCCACGAACACCCCCACGCCCACACCGCTACCGCCGACGCCCACCACCGTCGCCGTGCGCTGGCAGGGAACGCTGGCGCTGGATGGCGATGCCATGGAGACCGGCTGGGCGCTCGACTCCCTTCCGCCGTCCCGCGCCCCGCTCGGGGACCTCGGGCTCAGCTGCCTGCTGACCTGCGACGCCGACGAACTGTCGGGCAACGCGCTCGTCGCCTGGACCGGTTCCGGGCTGCCGAGCCGCGAGCAGTGCGTGGAGCTGCTCAACACCCAGCTCGGCAACCGGCAGTTGGACGTGCAGGACGGCAGCATCGGCTGCGCGGGCACGCAGGATCAGCGCGTTGCCCGCTTCAAGGTGCTCAGCGCGAACGGCGACCGCTTCAGCCTGTCCGTGACCGTCTGGCAACTGCCGTGATCCTGCGGCCTACAGCAGGTGGTCGGCCTTGCCTGCCTTGATGTCGGTGATGAGGGTGCGCAGGGCTTCCATGGAGTCGGTGAGGTAGCGGTCTTCCTCGCCGTTGACGGCTATGTAGGCGTTGCCCTGCTTGTCCGTTCCCAGCCGGAAGCAGGAGCTGCCTTCGGCGCAGAAGGGCTCTTCCCAGGTGATGTCCGGCATCGGGTGCTCCTCAGAGTTGGCGGGCGATCTGGTGAACGAACTGGGTGGCCGTGTCCGACCCCGGCCACGGGGACGGCCGCCGCAGGCCCGCCCTCGCGCGTCCCGGCGCGGACTGCGAGCGGGGGAGGGGGCTGCTCCTCGTCGACCACCTCGCCGCCGCCTGGACGGTCCGGCCCCGCCCCGCGCGCGGCTCCTCCGCCATCGCGGGCCTCTCCCTACGGGAGAACGCCTGACGCCGGGGATACTGGCCTGCGCGGGGGATCGTGAGGACGAGGAGGACCGCGTGGGCGGCGAGGACGAGACGCACAGGCTCCGGGCCGGGTCGTTCGGGGCGGTCGCCGAGGAGTACGGGCGGCTTCGGCCCGCGCCGTGTGACGAGGCGGTGGAGTGGCTGGTGCCCAAGGACAGCGGCACCGTCCTCGACCTGGCGGCCGGCGCGGGCACGCTGACCGCGCTGCTCGCCGAACGCGTGCCGGACGTCGTCGCCGTCGAGCCGGACGACCGGATGCGGGCCGTGCTGGCGGCACGCCGCCCCGACGTACGGGCCCTGCGCGGCACCGCCGAGGCGATCCCGCTGACCGACGGCCGGGTCGACGCGGTCGTCGTCTCCTCCGCCTGGCACTGGTTCGACGCGGCGCGCGCCGTGACGGAGATCGCCCGCGTGCTGCGGCCCGGCGGCACGCTCGGCGTGGTGTGGAACGGGATGGACTCCTCCGTGCCCTGGGTCGCCGAGTGGCAGGCCCGGGTCCGGCCGGAGACGGCCGGTACGCGCGGCGAGCAGCGCCGCCAGTGGTTCCACGATCGGGGCGCACGACTGCGGGAGGACATCGCGAGCGCCGGGCCCTTGTTCGGCGAGGTCGAGCAGGCCTCGTTCAGTTGCGTCAGGGCCGTCGCCCCCGCCGACCTCGCCGCCCTGCTCGGCACCTACAGCAGGGTGATCCTGCTGCCCGAGGAGGAGCGCCGCCAACTGATCGCCCGCGCCGAGGAGTTGCTGCGCGAGCGGCTTCCGCAGGGCGAGGAGGTACTCGACGTGCCGTTCCGCTCGCTGTGCTGGCGGGTCACCCGCCTGTAGCCCGCGCCGCGGCCTGCCCGGCCGCCTCCTCCAGCCGCGGCACGCGTTCCGCGTCAGGCGTCCTCGGGCAGGTCAGGCACGCCTCGGCGCCGGCCCCGGTCGCGTAGTGCAG
The DNA here is from genome assembly GCF_003144095.1 of Streptomyces sp. ICBB 8177. Taxonomy (GTDB): domain Bacteria; phylum Actinomycetota; class Actinomycetes; order Streptomycetales; family Streptomycetaceae; genus Streptantibioticus_D. The sequence goes on from NZ_NSKH01000018.1 coordinate 2,066,549, forward strand.
GCAGCACGACAACCGGGTGCGGGTGGGATGGTGGCGGCCCGAAGGGGCGTGCAGGGTACGGAAGTCGGCCGCGCCGGGCAGCGGGGGTGTGGCGCCCGGCAGGACCGCGGTGGCGGCCCGGATGCCGTCGCCCTCGTCGCCCAGCACCCGGCCGAGGTACCACAGGCCGGACGCCAGGTCGTCGGTGACCATGCCCCACAGGGCGCGCGCCCCGCGCCGGACGGCCGGGGCGAACGCGTCGAGCACCGGGCCGGCGTGAGCGGCCACCGCCGCCCGCAACGCGTCGCCGTCGCCCGGCAGGAACTCCACCTGGTCCACCCGCAGGGTGAAAACGGTGGCGTGCGGGTTGACGCGGAGCGCCTCCCGGGGGATCCGCGGGACCTGTCCCGCCAGGTACCAGGGGCCGCTGAAGAGCAGGCAGACCGACCACAGGTAGTGGTGGAGCGCCCGGGACGCGGCCACGTCGCGGCGGGCGGGAGCCCCGTGCGCGGCGGCGATCCGCGCGCCCTCGCCGTCGATCAACGTTTTGATCAACATCTTGATCGGCCCATTGATCGACGCGTCCACCCGCTCATCGATCAGGCCGTCGGCCGACTCGTCAACTCCGCTGCCGAGCACGGCGGTTCGCGTGCTATGAACGGATGTCGTGGCGTGGTCCCCCTCCAGCGCCACCGCCAACGGCTCGCACAACCGTACGAGCTGCTGGTACGTGTCCAGCGGCGACGGCAGGGCGTCGGGGGCGTGGGGCGGCATCCGGTCTCCATCGTGAACGGGGGGTGCGGGAGCGCTGGTCGTACGGAAGCCGGCCCTGCGGTACGGGGGCACGCGGAACGGCACCGCGCGGTCCGCTGTGTCACGGCGGCGCGCGCATGACCACCGTAACTTGAACACTTAGGTATAGCTAACCTAAGTTGATCGCATGTCGCGGCTCCCCGCCCTCGCGGTCCTCGCCCTCAATCCCACGGACTCCGTCACCCACGGATTCCTCCCGGCCGCCACCCGGCTCGGCCTGGACGTCACCGTGCTGACCGAAGCGCGTCACGTCAGCGCGCACCGCGACGCGTACGCGGCCCGGGACGGGTCCGACGCTGCGCGGGTGGCGGTCGTGCCGTGCGAGGTGACGGACTTCCGCGAGGTCGTGGCGACCCTGGCCCGGCTGCCCGTGCCGGACGCGGTGTTCAGCAACAGCGACCACCTCCAGACGCAGGCCGCCCTCGCCGCCGAGTGGTTCGGGCTGCCGGGGAAGGACTGGCGGACGGCGCTGCGGGTGAAGAACAAGGCGCACATGCGGCGCCACCTGGCATCCCGCGGCATCGACACCGTGCGGTCGGCGGAGGTGGCCGCGGGCGGCGACCCGGCGGACCTGCTCGCCCCTGACCTCACCTACCCGTGCGTGCTCAAGCCGCGCGAGGGCGTCGCCAGCGAGGACGTCGTGCTCGTGGCGAACGCAGAGGAGCTGTGGAAACGGGCCGCCGAGGCGCGGGCCCGGCGGCCGGGGGCGGCGCTGGTGGCCGAGGAGTTCCTCCCCGGCGACCTGCGCACCCTGGAGACGCTGGGCGACGCCGACGGCACCCGGCACGTGCTGGGCGGCTTCCGCACCCGGCTGTCCCCGCCCCCGTACTTCATCGAGGAGGGGCTGACCTGGGAGCCGGACCCGGACCGCGCGGTGACCGGCCAGGTGCTGGCCCAACTCGACGCACTGGGCGTGGCGTTCGGGATCTGCCACACCGAGTTCGTGGTGGACGGGAACGGGCGGGCGCGGCTGGTCGAGGTCAACTACCGTGCCATCGGCGACCAGTGCGACCTGCTCCTGGCCGACCTGCTGGAGGTCCCGCTGTTCGAGCACGTGCTGCGCGTCCACCTCGGCGAGCCGCTGCCCCGCGACCTCGGCGCCCGCACCGACGGCCGCGCCCGGCAGGACACCCCCTGCGCCGACCGCGCGGGAACGCTGACCACCGCCCCGCGGGCGTGCGAACGGACTGTGGACGGCTGCGCGTTGACGTACCGGCCGCTGCGCGCGATCGGTGAACGGCACGAGCTGTACCACACCAACCGCGACTACCTCGGCGTGCTACGGGTCGTCGGCGACCGGCAGCGGACCGTGGACCGGGTGGCCGAGGAGTTCCTGGCCGGGCAGCGCTGGGAGATCACCCCGTGAGCGACCCCGAGCCCTACCTGCTGACGCGCGTGCTGGACGCGCTGCTGCGGGAGGACGTCGTGGGACTGCGGACCCGGTCCGCCGAGGTGCTGCGCGCGGACGGGCGCTGGCTGGTGCTGCCGGGAGCGGACGGTTGCGACGCGCTGGCGCTGCCGGTCACCCGGGACGGCTTCCAGTGCGAGGACCGCGCCCGGCTGCCACTCCTGCGCCGCGAGCCGTCCGGCTCCGAGCCGGCCGCCCGCGAAGACCTGACCACGTGCGCCGCCGTGCTCGCAGCGCTGCGTGAACGGGCCGAGGCGCCCGACCGCGCGGGCTTCGACGCGTACGCGGCCGAGTGCCGTCAGACGCTGGAGACGATGCGGCTGCACGACTCCGTGCGCGACGACACCCACCGCCGCCTCGCGCTGGCACACGGCGACGATCCCGCGCACTGGCGCGGTCCGCTCGGCGCCCTCGCCCTGGACGCGCTCGCCGCCCTCCACGACCACCCCGTCTACCCGACCGCCCGGGGCCGCGCGGGCCTGGGCGAGTGTCAACTGCGGGCGTTCGCACCGGAGTTCCTGCCCTCCTTCCGTCCGCGCTGGGTGGCGTTGCCGAAGGACGCGGTCGTGGCGCACGGCGTGACCGGGCACCGGGTGTGGCCGACGCCCGCCCGGCTGGGCCTGCCGGACCTGGACCGCACCCATGTCGCGCTCCCTGTGCACCCCTTGACGAGGGCTCGGGAACTGCATGAAGCGCTGCGTGAGGCGGGCCTCGCCGAGCGCGCGGTGCTCGCCCGCCGCCCCCACCTCGACCTGCGGCCCACCCTGTCGATGCGCACCGGCGCGATGGCCTGCGACCCGTACACCCACCTGAAGCTGCCGCTCGCCACCTCCACGCTCGGCCTGCTCAACCGCCGCACCATCAAGCCGGGCACGCTGGTGGACGGCGCGGTGTGCCAGCGGCTGCTGGAGGCGGTGATCGCGCGTGAACCGCGCTTCGGCGGTGTGGTGCTGCTCGCCGACGAGACCGCGTACGCGCACGCAGGACACCCGTTGCTCGCCGTGCTGCTGCGCACCCTGCCGGCCGGGCTCGACGACGCGGCCGTGGTGCCGCTGGCCGCGCTGCTCGCGCCCGCGCCGGGCGGGCGGACGGTGATCGACCACCTGGCCGACCACTGGTTCGGCGGCGACCCGCTCTCGCTGCTGGACGCGGTGCTGCGGCCGCTGTTCGACTGGCAGACCACCTTGTACGGCTACGGCATCGCGCTGGAGTCGCACCAGCAGAACGTCTCCGTGGTGCTCGACCGGGACGACGCGGGCGCGGTGCGGGTCCGGCTGCTGCTGAAGGACAACGACGGCCCCCGCGTCCACACCGGACGGCTCGCCGCCACTCTCGGCGGCGCGCCGCCCGCGTTCGACGACCCGCGCGTGCTCGGCGCGGACGACGACGCGCTCGCCGCGCTGTTCACCACGATCACCGTCCATCTGTGCGCGGGTGCCTACGCGTTCGGGCTCGCGCGGGCGGGCCGGGTGCCGCTGGACGCCGCGCTGGCGGTGGTACGCGACCGGCTCGCGGAGGCGATCGGGCGGATGCCGCGGGAAGCGGGCCGGGCGCTGCGGGCGCGCACGCTGGACGCCGCGCGGTTGCCGGTGAAGGCCATGGTGACCGCGGGCACCCTGCGCACCAAGGAGCGGTCCGGGGCGGCCGACATCAACAAGCACTACACGGCGGGCCCGAACTACCTTGTGAGGTCCGCGCGTTCGTGACGACCCGCCGCCGTGGCGCCGCACCGGGGGAGCGCATAGCCGGGCGTCCCACGGACGCTTCCCGCCCTCGCCCCCCGTCTGCCTGCCCCTATCGCCGGAGTCGCTGATGCCGACCAGCCCCGCCGCCTCCCGTCCGACCGTCCCGCACCTCGCCGCTCCGGAGGCCCGCACCGCCCCCGCTCCGGAGGCCCGACCCCCCGCCCCGGAAGCCGGAGTGCTGCCCTCCGCCGACGTCGTCGTCGCCCACACCCTGCTCAACTGCCTGCTGCGCGAGGTCTCCGCACCCGGGCACCGCACGGCCGTCGCCGGCGACCACCTGCACCTGCGGCTGCCCGCGCGAGGCGTGCTGCTGCGGGTGGCGCTGCGCCGCGCCTCGCTGCTGGGCGCCCACCGCTTCACCGGCCCGGTGGCGGTCCGCGCCCGCGACGGCTGGCGGCCGGTCGGCTGGCGGCGGCTCGCGGAGTACGTGCGCGACGAGCTGGACGCGCGGACCGGCGTGGCCAACGAGGAGTTCGTGGCCCAGGTCGTCTCCAGCCACGAGGGGGTCGCGGCCGGCCTCGCCGCGCCCCGCCGAGGCCCGGAGCCCGGCGCCGATCCCCGGACCGCCCGCTACCTGGAGTCCGAACGCGCGCTGCTCTTCGGTCACCGCTTCCACCCCACGCCGAAGGCCCGTTCCGCGGACCGGACCGCGTGGCGGCGCTACGCGCCCGAAGCGGGGGCCCGCTTCCCGCTGCGCCACCTCGCGGTCCGCGCCGACCTGGTGGCGGGGGAGTGCGCCGAGCCGGGCGCGGACGCGGCGATCGACCGGCTGCGCGACGTCCCGGCCGGACACCGGCTGCTGCCCGTCCACCCCTGGCAGTACGAACTGCTGGGTGAGGCACCCTTGTTGCGTGCCGCCATCGAACGCGGTGAGGTGCTGGACCTCGGCACCGGCGGGCCGACCTTCGCGCCGACCGCGTCGGTGCGCACCCTGCACGGCGACGGCGGCTTCCTGAAGTTCAGCCTGAACGTGCGGATCACCAACTGCCTGCGCAAGAACGCCAGTTACGAGCTGTCCGGCGCGGTCGCGCTCACCCGGCTGCTGAAGCCCGCGCTGGACGACCTGGCCCGGCGCTTCCCCGGCACCGGCATGCTGCGCGAACCGGCCTACCGCTCGCTCGCGCTGCCCGGCCCGGACGGGCGGCCCGACACCGGGCTGCTGGAGGGCTTCGGCGTCATCGTCCGCGACGGCCTCGACGGCCATCTCGCGCCCGGTGTCACGCCGTTGCTCGCCGCGGCCGTGGCCGACGAGTACCCCACCAGCTCCGCGCACGTCTCCCGTCTTCCGGCCGTGACCGGCGGGCCGGGCGCGGCCCCGCGGTGGTGGGCGGCGTACCTGCGGCTGCTGCTGCCGCCGGTACTGGCCGCCTGGTTCGACCACGGCGTCGTGCTCGAACCGCACCTGCAGAACGTGCTGATCGGCGTGGACGCCACCGGCCTGCCCCGGCAGGTGCTCTTCCGCGACCTGGAGGGCACCAAGCTGCTGGCCTCCCGCCACACCGCCGCGCTCGCCGCACTCCCCGCCGACGTCGCCGGACCCATGACGTACGACGCGCGACGCGGCTGGGACCGGGTCGTCTACTGCCTGCTGGTCAACAACGTCGCCGAGACCCTGGCCGCCCTCGCGGACCTGCGCCCCGGACTCGAGGCCGCGCTGTGGGCGGAAGTCCGCGACGTGCTGCGGGAGTTCGCCGACGCGCACGGTCGGCCGCCCGCGCTGCGCCGCCTGCTCGCCGGGGAGCCGCTGCCCGCCAAGGCCAATCTGCTCACCCGCTGGCGCCGCCGTGCCGACCGCGACGCGGACTACGTACGGCTGCCCTCGCCGCTCGCCGGCGACGTGCTGTCCGGAGCGCGCTCGGCGACCGGCGGCCCCCGATGACGCCGCCGGGCCTACAGCCCCCGATGACGCCGTCGGGTCCACGCCCCCCGGTGACGCCGTCCGGCGACGACCAGCCCCCGCAGGAGCCCCCGATGCGCCCGTCCGTCCGCGACCTCGTCGCCTCCGCCGCCCCCGACGAACTGCCCGCGTACGTCTACGACGTGGCCGCGCTGCGTGAGCACGCCTCAGCCGTGCGCGCCGCGCTGCCCCCGGCCGTCGAGCTGTACTACGCGGCCAAGGCCAACCCGGCCCCCGAGATCCTCGCCGCGCTGCGGGAGGCCGTCACCGGGTACGAGGTGGCCTCAGGGGGCGAGCTGGCGCACGTGCGCGAGGCGGTCCCCGGCGCGCCGGTGGCGTTCGGCGGCCCGGGCAAGACGACCGCCGAGATCGCGGCGGCGCTGGCGGCGGGGACCGAGCGCTTCCACGTCGAGAGCGTCCACGAACTGCGGCTGCTGGCGGCGCTCGCCGACCGCGCCGGGCGCCCCGCGGACGTCCTGCTGCGCGTCAACCCGGCGGTGGACGGCGGCGCGCTGGACGGGGTGGCGCTGGCGATGGGCGGGCGGCCGACGCCGTTCGGCCTCGACCCGGACGCGGTGACCGCGTGCCTGCGGCTGCTGCGCGACCCGCAGTTGCGGAGCCTGACCCTGCGCGGCGTCCACGCCCACCTCGCCAGCGGCCTGAACGCGGATGCCCAACTCGCCGTGGCACGGCGGATCGTGACGTACGCGGCCGGCCTCTTCGTAACGCACCCCGTGCCGCACCCGGAGGTCAACCTCGGCGGCGGCATGGCCGTCGACTACGCCGACCCGGAACACCGCTTCGACTGGACCGCGTTCGGCGCCGGGCTGGCGGAAATCGCCGCAGAGCGGCCGGAGTTGACGTTGCGGATCGAGCCTGGGCGGGCGCTGACCGCGTACTGCGGCTGGTACGCGACCGAGGTGCTGGACGTCAAGCACAGCCACGGTGAGGACTTCGCGGTCCTGCGCGGCGGCACCCACCACCTGCGCACCCCGGTCACCCGGGGCCACGACCAGCCGTTCGCCCTGCTGCCGGTGGAGACCTGGCCGCACCCCTGGCCGCGCCCCGCGGCGGGCGGCGGACGGATCACGCTGGTCGGTCAACTGTGCACGCCGAAAGACGTGTTCGCCCGGCGCGTCCCGGCGACCGGGCTGCGCGCCGGGGACCGGGTGGCGTTCGCCATGGCGGGCGCGTACGCGTGGAACATCTCGCACCACGAGTTCCTGATGCACCCGCGTCCGCGCTTCCACTACGTGGGCTGAGACACCTGGAAACGTACAGCCGTGCGGGGCGGGCTCCGTCCAGCCCGCCCCGCACACCCGTCGCCGGACGCGTCAGCCGGTCAGCTCGTCCTCCGGGATCGTGATGACCCAGTGCGTCTCCTTGCGCGGCCGCAGGTAGAAGACCCAGTACAGGGCGGCGGCCGCGGTCACCCCGGCCGTGATCAGCAGGTCGCGGGCGGTCTGCTGGGCCAGCACCCACACCAGCACCGCCAGCAGCAGCGCGGGCACGACCGGCCACAGCGGCATCCGCCACACGCCCTCACGGCCCTTGTGCACGCCCCGGCGGCAGGCCAGCGCCGCCAGCGCCACGAACGCGTACAGCGCGGCCACCGCGACGCCGGTGACGCCGTTGAGGGTGTCGACCGGCACGAAGCACAGGATGGCGCCGGGCACGCCGACCGCCAGCGTGGCGATCCACGGCGAGCCGAAGCGCTTGCTGAGGTTGCCGAAGGCCCGGTTGACCGGCGCGGGCCAGGCGTTGTCGCGGGCCGAGGCGTACAGCACCCGGGAGTTCTGGATGACCATCACGATCGCCGCGTTGATGATGGCCAGCGCGATGCACAGGCTGATGAAGGTGCCGAGGGCGCTGTCGCTCCAGCGCTGCACCATCCCGGCCACGTCGCCGCCGGCCAGCGTCGTCAGGTCCGGGGCGCCCAGGGTGATGGCGACGACCGGGACCAGCACGACCGCGGCGCCGATGGCCAGCGTCCACAGCACGGTGCGCGAGACGGTGCGGCGCGGGTTCTCCATCTCCTCCGACAGGTACACGGCCGTCGAGAAGCCCTGGAGGATGAACAGGGCCGCCGCGAGCCCGGCGACGATCAGCCCGGCGGAGACCGGGGTGCTCGCCCCGTGCGCCCCGGCCATCACCGGGTGGATCAGCACCGACGCCGAGCGGTGGGTGTGGCTGAAGCCGAGGAAGGCCACCACACCGGAGGCGACGACCTCCAGCACCAGGAAGACGCCGGTGATCCAGGCGTTCGCCCGCAGGTCCAGCAGGCCCATCACGGTGGCCAGCAGCATCACCGCCGCGCCCATCACCTTCGCGTCCACGTGCACGATCGGCGCGAGGTACTCGGCGGTGCCCAGCGCGATGATCGGCGGCACGATCATCACCACGATCAGCGCCTGGATGAAGACCAGCCAGCCAGAGAACCGCCCCGTGAGCGTGCCGACCATGGCGTACTCGCCGCCGGCGCTCGGGATCAGCGTGCCCAGTTCCGAGTAGCAGAAGGCGACCGCCACGCACAGCACGACGGCGATCACCAGGGTCAGCGCGGTCCCGGTGCCCAGGGACGCGAACGACCCCGGCACGATCACGAACAGCGACGAGGCCGGGGTCAGGCAGGAGAGGGTCAGCAGCGTGCCGCCGACCACCCCGATGGAACGGTTCAGCTTGGGCGCCTCGTGCGGCGTCACGCCGGGCGTCGTGGCGGCTTGCCCGCCGCCGGAGGCGTCGGGTGCGGGCGGTCGCAGGATGTCGGTCATACGGCGTCCCATCGGGCTCACTGGGGCGGAGTGGTGCGGAGGGGGTGGGAGCGTTATCGCCTCCGTAGGGCTGGCTGCTCGTGGTGCTCGGCCGCTCCCGGGACGTCATGAGACATGTGCTGTTAACAAAGCGTCAACCCCCCTTTCGCAACGGAATCCGTTGTCAAACAGCGCTGCCGCTGATGATTTGGTCGCCCGGGAGCCGGTCCAGCCGTCCGGGCGACCGGTACGGATACCGCCGTCGGCCGGTCCGGAAAAGTCCCGGGAGGCGGCGGGCCGCCCACCTGATGGACACCCGGCCCGCGGTTAACCCTTGGCCCGGACTTGCGGTCGGACACGTAACGTTGCCAAGCTGTCGCAGTCGGTCAACCTCGATGGAGGGTCACGTGCCATTCGGTGAACAGCCCGCGTACCTCCGCGTCGCCGACGACCTGCGCGGCAAGATCCTCGCCGGCGAGCTGGCCCCGCACACCCGGCTGCCCTCGCAGGCGAAGATCCGCCAGGAATACGGCGTCTCGGACACCGTCGCCCTGGAGGCGCGCAAGGTGCTGATGGCCGAGGGGTTCGTCGAGGGGCGCTCCGGCTCCGGGACGTACGTGCGCGAGCGGCCCGAGCCCAAGCTGATCGCCCGCTCCGGCTACCGCCCCTCCTACGGGCCGACCCCGTTCCGGCAGGAGCAGGCCGACGAGGGGTGCAAGGGCACCTGGGAGTCGGTGAGCGTCCAGGAGGTCGCGAGTCCCGCCGTCGCCGCCCGGCTGCGGATCCAGCCCGGCGACAAGGTGATGTCGACCCGCTACCTGTTCCGCGCCGAGGGCGAGCCGATGATGCTCTCCACCTCCTGGGAGCCGCTGGCGCTCACCGGCCGCACGCCCGTGATGCTCCCCGAGGAGGGGCCGCTCGGCGGGCGGGGCGTGGTGGAGCGGATGGCCGCGCTCGACCTGGTGGTCGACCACGTCGTCGAGGAGGTCGGCGCCCGCCCCGGGCTGGCCGCCGAGACCGCCGAGTTGGGCGGCGTCCCCGGCCACATCGTGGTGGTGGTCCGCCGCACCTTCTTCACCGGCGACCGGCCGGTCGAGACCGCCGATCTGGTCGTCCCCGCCGACCGCTACCAGGTTACGTATCACCTTCCGGTGAAATAGCGCCCTGAGCGGCCGCTTTGCCATCTGATCGAAGGCGCGCGGTACGCTTGCGGTCTGTTGTGAAGGTCACATCTCGCCGATTATCGGAACCGGATCGCCCGACTCCCCTTTACGATGCGGAGGTTTGTGCAAGGCGACGGGGAGAAGAAAGGGGAACCAACGTTTTGTCGGGTTCCAACTACCGCCGGTCCCTCGGCACGGTCTCACTGACGGCCGTCGGCCTCGGATCGATCATCGGCTCCGGCTGGCTCTTCGGCGCCGCCAAGGCGGCCCACCTGGCCGGTCCCGCGGCGATCCTCGCCTGGGTGATCGGTGCCGTGGTCGCCTTGACCATCGCGCTGACCTACACCGAGCTGGGCTCGATGTTCCCCAAGGCGGGCGGCATGGTCCGCTACGGCCAGTACTCGCACGGCTCGCTCGCCGGCTACCTGGCGGCCTGGGCGAACTGGATCGCCATCGTCTCGGTGATCCCCGGTGAGGCCACCGCCTCGGTGCAGTACATGGCCTCCTGGAAGTGGGCCTGGGCGAAGGGCCTGTACGACGGCAAGGAGCTGACGCTCTCCGGCGTCGCGCTCGCCAGCGTGCTGCTGATCGTCTACTTCGTGCTGAACTGGTTCGCGATCTCGCTGTTCGCCAAGACCAACACCGCGATCACCGTCTTCAAGATCGTCGTGCCCACGCTGACCGCGGTCACGCTGATGCTGTCGCACTTCGACACGCACAACCTGCACCGCGCGGGCGGCTTCGCCCCCAGCGGCTGGAGCGCGGTCTTCAACGCGGTCGCCGTCTCCGGCATCGTGTGGGCCTTCAACGGCTTCCAGTCGCCGCTGAACATGGCCGCCGAGGCCCGCAACCCCAGGAAGTCGCTGCCCAAGGCGGTCATCAGCTCCATCCTGATCGCCCTGGTCATCTACGTGGCCCTGCAGATCGCCTTCCTGATGGCGGTCCCGGCGCACGACCTGAACTCCGGCGGCTGGGCGGGCCTGAACTTCGACTCGCCGCTCGCCGACCTCGCCATCGCCTGGGGCATCAACTGGCTCGCCGTCCTGCTCTACGCGGACGCGTTCATCTCCCCGTCCGGCACCGGCATGATCTACGCGGCGACCACCTCCCGCATGATCCACGGCGTCCAGGAGAACGGCCACCTGCCCAAGGTCTTCGGCCGCGTCGACCCGAAGACCGGCGTGCCGCGCCCGGCGCTCGTGCTCAACCTGGTCGTGGCCTTCGCCTTCCTCGCCGTCTTCCGCGGCTGGGGCTCGCTGGCCGCGATCGTCTCGGTCGCCACCGTCATCTCCTACATCACCGGTCCCGTGGCCGTGATGTCGCTGCGGCGGATCGCGCCCGACATGCCGCGGCCGGTGATGCTCAAGGCGATGCCGGTGATCGCGCCGATCGCCATGGTCTTCGGCTCGCTGGTGCTCTACTGGGCCAAGTGGCCGCTGACCGGCAAGGTCATCCTGCTCATGGCGATCGGGCTGCCGATCTGGGCCTGGTACGAGCTGCGCAAGCCGTGGGAGCAGCTCAAGCCGCACCTGAAGGCGGGCGTGTGGATGATCGCCTACCTCTTCGTGATGGCGGCGGTCTCCTACGCGGGCAGCAAGGACTACGGCGGCCGGGGATGGATCCCGGAGGGCGTCGACCTCGGCGTCGTCGCCGTGATCGGCCTGGTCTTCTACGTCTGGGGTCTGCGCAGCGCCTGGCCGAACCCGTCGCTGGCCGAGGCGCTGCGGGAGGCGGAGGAGTCCGCCGGTGCCGCCGCGGGCGACGACGAGGGCGAACGCGTCGCGTCCACCGCCTGACCGCGCCCACCCGTCACCCGAGGGCCCCCGCCCGGCGTACGCGCCGGACGGGGGCCCTCGGCGTGCCGGTGCCACCGCCCGGGCGGCGGTGCCGCACGGAGCCGCCCGGCGAGGCCCGTCAACTCCTGGCCGGATCACGTCCGTTCGCGGCCGAAGCGGCCCATTCGACGGCGTACGGGCGTACGCTCTGGCATATGCGGATCGCCGTTTCCTCGGACATGGATGAGCCGGTCGCCCGGGTCCTCGTCTACGAGCTGCGTCAACGCGGGCACGAGGTGTCCGCGTTCGGCGCGCTGCGCTCCGGCGACCGGGACGGCGCGGGGCGCGCGGACTGGGCCTGGTCGGCCGAGGCCGCCGCGCGGGAGGTCGCCGAGGGCCGCGCGGAACAGGCCGTCGTGTGCTGCTGGACCGGCACCGGCGCCTCGATCGCGGCCAACAAGGTGCCGGGCGTGCGGGCCGCCTTGTGCACCGACGCGTACACCGCCGACGGCGCCCGCAAGTGGAACGACGCCAACGTTCTCGCGCTGGGCCTGCGGCTGACCTCGGAGCCGCAGCTGAAGGAGATCCTGGACGCCTGGTTCGCGGGCGCGCCCAGCGGCGAGGACGAGGTCCGGGCCAACGTCGCACACGTCACCGAACTCGACGGAGGCGCCTGATGGAGGAACTCCTGTGGGCCGTCATACGCGAGGACGAGGGCGGCAACCGCTACCGCGTCGGCCGCTACGGCACCCGTGAGGAGGCCGAGCGGGTGGCCCGCCGCTTCGACGACGGCGCGGACGACCGCCGCTACGTGGTCGAACGCGTCGACCAGCGCCGGGCCTCCTGAGGTCCCCTGAGGCGGCCGGGAGCGCCGGGGCCGCCGCCAAGCGCCCGTAGGGTGGGCGCATGACGACGCGCGTGGTGGTGGGCGGTGCGGTGCTGCGCGGGGGCCGGCTGCTGGCCGCGCGCCGCAGCGCCCCCGCCGAGCTGGCCGGCCGCTGGGAACTGCCCGGCGGCAAGGTGGAACCGGGGGAGACCCCGCCGCAGGCGCTGGTGCGCGAACTGCGCGAGGAACTCGGTGTGACCGCCGAGCCGGTCGAGCGCGTCCCCGGTGCCTGGCCGCTGCGCCCGGGCCTGGAACTGCACGTGTGGACGGCGCGGCTGACCGCCGGTGAGCCCGAGCCGCTCCAGGACCACGACGCGCTGCGCTGGCTGGCCCCGGACGAGGCGGACGAGGTCGACTGGCTCGACCAGGACCGCCCCGCGGTCGCCGAGGTGGTCAGGAGGCTGGCGGCCGTACCGGGCGTCTGAACGGGTCAGTCCCCGTGCTCGCGCGCGTATACTGCGCTGATCATGGGGGTACGGGCAACTTGCCCTGTATGTCCGTTCCGGGTGTCCGTTCCTGGGGAGGTGCGCCGGATGACCACCGGGCCCGACGCGCCCCCGCCGCACGACCCGCCCCTGCCCCCGCTGCCCGACGCGAGCGGTGAGCTGACGGGGGGCCTGCTGGACGCCCTGCGCGTCGGCATCGTCATGATGGACACCCGCGGTCGCGTGGTGCTGTGGTCGCCGCTGGCCGAGGAGATGCTGGGCTGGGCCGGCGAGCACATCGTCGGCCGCCGCATCGAGCACATCATCGAGCCGGGGCGGCCCGCCGCCGACCCCGCTCCCGGCACCGCGAGCCGGTCCGCAGCCGACCCCGCTCCCCGGACCGCGAGCCGGTCCGCCGCGCCGGGCACCGAGCCGGGCCGCGACCTCGCCGACCGGCTGCTCGCCGAGCTGATGCGGGCCGGCCGCTGGGGCGGCGTGCTGCCGATGCGCCACCGCGACGGGCACACCCTCCAGGTCGAGGTGCGCGCCTCGCTGCTGGTGGACGGGGACGGCAAGCCGTTCGTGCTGGCCTCGCTCGCCGACACCCGGCTGCTGCGCGACCTGGAGCACGACCTCGCCGTCGTCGACGCGGTCTTCGACACCGCCGCCCTCGGCATCGCCATCTTCGACACCGACCTGCGCTACGTCCGGGTCAACCAGGCGCTGGCGCGGATGAACAGGCTGCCGGTCGAGGGGCATCTCGGACGCACCGTCAAGGAGGTCAGGCCGGGACGTGCCGGCGAGGAGCTGACCATGGTGCAGCGCGAGGTGCTCACCACCGGCCGCACGGTGGTCGACCTGCTGGTCCCGGGCCCCGACGGCGACGGCTACCGCTCGACCTCGTACAGCAGGATCACCGACCACGCGGGGCGGGTGCTGGGCATCTCCTGCGTGGTCATGGACGTCACCGACCGCTTCATGGCCTCCGCCAAGGTCGAGCGCACCCGGCACCGGCTCGCCGTGCTCAGCGACGTCGGCGGCGTGCTGTCGGAGCTGATGGACGTCGACCGCAGGGCGCAGTCGCTGGCCGAGGCGCTGGTCCCCGGGTTCTGCGACTACGCGGGCGTGCTGGTGGTCCGGGACATCGCGGCGGGCGGGGAACTGCCCCGCGAGCCGCTGCGGGGCGGCACCCCGCTGGTGCTGCTGGGTGTCGCGACCGGTCCCGACCAGGCCGAGGTGGCCGCGTTGCTGCGCCCCGGCGGGCGGCTGAGCTTCCCCGAGGGCTCGCCGCTGTCGGACGTGCTTGCGGGCGGTCCGGCGTGGTTCGCCGAGACCCCGGCCGACCTGCGCGGCGGAGCGTTCTCGCCGCTCGGCGACCCGCGCATCAAGGCCGCACTCGACCTGGGCGTCGGCTCCCTGCTCGCGGTGCCGCTGCGGGCCAGGGACGTGGTGCTGGGGCTGCTGATCGTCGGCCGCGCGGTCTCCCGCGACCCGTTCGACGCCGACGACCTCGCGCTCGCCTACGAACTGGCCGACCGCGCGGGCGCCGCGCTGGACAACGCCCGGCTGTACGCCCGCGAGCGGGAGGGCGCGCTGATGATCCAGCGCAGCCTGCTGCCGCAGCGGGTGCCGCGGCTGCCCGGCGTGGAGGTCGCGTTCCGCTACGTGCCGGGCAGCACCGGCGCGGAGGCGGGCGGGGACTGGTTCGACGTGGTGCCGCTGGCCGGGGGGCGGGTGGCGCTGGTGGTCGGCGACGTGATGGGCCACGGGCTGCGGGCGGCGGCCACCATGGGCCGGCTGCGCACCGCGGTGCGCACCCTGGCGGGCCTGGACATGGCGCCGGACGAACTGCTGCGCAGGATCAACGACTTGTCGGAGGACTTCGCGCCCGGCCCCGACGAGCCGATGATGGCCACCTTCGTCTACGCCGTCTACGACCCCTCCACCCGCACCTGCGTCGTCGCCACCGCCGGCCACCTGCCGCCGCTGCTGATCGACCCGGCGGCCCCGGGCGAGCACCGCGTGCGGCAGATCGAGGTGCCCCCCAACACCCCGATCGGGGTCTTCGCCGTGGAGTTCGAGTCGGCCGAGGTGGAGGTGCCGGACGGCGCCGTCCTCGTGCTCTACACCGACGGCCTGGTCGAGCGGCGCGGCGAGGACATCACCGAGGGGGTCGACCGGCTGCGGGGGATCCTCGGCCGTCCGTACGACTTCCTGGAGGACCTCTGCGACGACGTGGTGGTCGGCATGGTCCCGCAGCGCGAGCCCGACGACGTGGCGCTGATGGCGGTGCGGCTCGGCGGGCTGCCGGAGGGCTCCACCATGGCCTGGACCTTTCCCGCCGAACCCAGCGCTGTGCGGCGGGCGAGGCGGCACGTGCGTACCACACTCGCCGGGTGGGACTTGAGCGCTCTGAGCGATGTGACCGTACTCCTCGTCAGCGAACTGGTGACCAACTCGCTGCGGCACGCGCACGGGCCGATCGGGGTCCGCATGGTGCGCGGCGCCTCGCTGCTGGTCGAGGTCTCCGATCCGCTGCCGGACCCGCCCCGGGCGAGGGCGGCGGCGGACGACGACGAAGGAGGGCGTGGCATGCACCTGGTGGCCCGGGCCTCGCGACGCTGGGGGACCCGGCAGGGGCCGCTGGGCAAGACGGTGTGGTTCGAACTGGCGTTGCCGGGTAGCCGACCTGGCTGACGCCGCTGGTGAAGCCGAGATCATGCTGTGATCGGCTGGACCGTTTTTCCGACGATGTCAGTGCCGAATACTGCGTTGGTACTGGATACTCGGAAGCGGCTGGTCCGGGTCCTGTGAAGCTCCGGGGGACCTCCCCGGGCCCCAGATACGGAGGGGTCGTGCGCTGCATACGCTCCGGTGGAGGCTGCTCCGCCGTACCGCGCGAAGTTGCCGTTGGCCGGGCGGGGGCGGTCCATGCCTGACCTTCCGCGGCCCAGGGACACCGGCGCGGCTGACGAGGGCCGGCCGGATTCCGGCGCTCCGAGCAGTCCGGGCGGGCAGGGCGCGCCGCCGCGTCAAGTCTCCGTCCCCGCCTACGAGATCGCGACCTTCGAGGCGATTTTCAGCCAGTCGTCGATGGGGCTGTTCCTCGCCGACGCCGACCTGAGACTCTTCCGCGTCAACGAGCACTTCGCACGGGTCTACGGCCGCCCCGCGGAGGACTACGCGGGCCGCGCCCCGCACGACTTCCTGCCGCGTGTCGAGGCCGACCGGCTGACCGCCGCGCTGCGCCAGGTGCTCGACAGCGGTGAGCCGGTGCTCGACATGCAGGTCGTCGGCTCCAGCCCGGTGCACCGAGGCCGCCGCCGCTTCTCGGTGTCGCTGTACCGGCTGCACGACACCGACGGCGCGGTCATCGGGGTCGCCGGGGTGGCCACCGACGTGACGACCGCTCAGCGGGCGGAGCGGGAGGCCGCGCACACCCGGCGCGACCTGGCGCTGCTCAACGAGGCGGGCGCGCGCATCGGCAACTCGCTCGACCTGGAGACCACCGCCCGCCAGCTGCTCGACGTCGCCGTGCCGCACTTTTGCGACCTGGCCGCCGTCGACCTGTACAAGGCGCTGGTGTCCGGCGACGAGGACCCGGTCGGCACCGGGGACGGCAGCGCGGAACTGCGGCGGGTCGCCGGCGCGTCGGCGGTCTCCGGCGGCCCGGAGGAACTCGGCGGCGACGAGGGCGACGGCGCGGTGCAGGTCGGCGCCGTGCACCGCTACCCGTTCGGCTCGGTGGCCGCCAAGGCGCTGCGCACCGGGCAGGTGCAGTCGGTCAGCACCCCCGACGGGGGCGACGAGCAGCCGGACATGGCGGACGGCTCGGCGGGCGGCGTGGTGCGCTCCACGCTGGTGGTCCCGATGGTCGGCCGGGACACCGTGCTCGGCGTCGTGCACTTCTCCCGTGCCAAGGGCAGCGAGCCCTTCGGCGAACGCGACGTCGCGCTCGCCGCGGAACTCACCGCCCGCGCCGCGGTCTGCATCGACAACGCCCGCCTCTACCGGCGCGAGCACGAACGCGCCCTGCTGCTCCAGCGCAGCCTGCTGCCGCCGGGCAATCCGGAGGCGGCCGGCCTGGACATCGCCTGCCGCTACCTGCCCGGCAACGCGGCGGCCGAGGTGGGCGGCGACTGGTTCGACGTCATCGACCTGCCCGGTCACCGCACCGCGCTGGTCGTCGGCGACGTGATGGGCCGCGGGCTGCGCGCCGCCGTGGCGATGGGCGAACTGCGCACCGCCGTGCGCACGCTGGCCCTGCTCGACCTCGAACCGGCCGAGGTGCTCAGCCAGTTGGACGAGATCGCCCGTGGGCTGTCCGACCCCTCGGTGGGCCGCAGCCGCCGGGCCAAGGACCGCGACGCCGACGACCTGGCCGAGGTCTACCTGGCCACGTGCGTCTACGCCGTCTACGACGCGGTCACCCGACGGGTGACCATCGCCAACGCGGGCCATCTGCCGCCGGTCGTCCTCCAGCCCGGCGACCAGGCGCTGATGCTGGACGTGCCGCACGGCCTGCCGCTGGGCGTCGGCGGTGAACCCTTCGAGGAGGTCGACGTCGAACTCCCCGACGGCGCCCTGCTCGCCCTGTACACCGACGGCCTGGTGGAGTCCCGGCACCACGCGCTGGACGAGGGCCTGGAGGCCCTGCGCGACGCGCTGACCGGGGCCGCGCTGCCGCTGGAGGACGCCTGCGACCACGTGCTGGCCGAGCTGGACACCCAGCACGGCGAGGACGACGTGGCGCTGCTGATGGCCCGGGTACGGGGGCTGCCCGCCGACGCGGTGGGGGACTGGACGCTGCCGCCGCAGGGGCAGTCGGTCGCGCAGGCCCGCGAGCTGGCCCGTGCCCGCCTGGAGGGCTGGGGCCTGAGCGAACTCGTCGACACCACCGAGCTGTTGGTGAGCGAACTGGTCACCAACGCGCTGCGGCACGGCAAGGGCGACATCCGGCTGCGGCTGCTGCTCGACCGCACGCTGGTGTGCGAGGTGTGGGACTCCGGTCTGGTGCAGCCGCGCCGCCGCCGGGCCCGCGACACCGACGAGGGCGGCCGGGGCCTGCAACTCGTCAGCCTGCTCAGCCGCAGCTGGGGCAGCCGGCGCACCCCGTACGGCAAGACCGTCTGGTTCGAACTCAACCTCCCGGACGGCCAGTCGAAGGCCCCGGACCTGGCCGAGGCCCTGCTGAGCATGTACTGACGGTCTCGGCGCTCGCCGCCCCGCCCGACGCGCCCGCACCCGCCGCGCGCCGGGCGCCGGGCGGGGGCGTCAGCCGCCCCGGCGGAAGATGCGCTCCCCCAGCCACACCAGCGGGTCGTACTTGCGGTCGGCGGTGCGTTCCTTCATGGGGATCAGCGCGTTGTCCGTGATGCGGATCTGCTCGGGGCAGACCTCCGTGCAGCACTTGGTGATGTTGCAGTAGCCCAGGCCGTGCACGTCCTGGGCGGTCCTCGCGCGGTCGAGGCCGGTCTCTGCCGCGGCGTCCAGGGGGTGCATGTCGAGTTCGGCGATGCGCATCAGGAAGCGGGGGCCCGCGAAGTCGGGTTTGTTCTCCTCGTGGTCGCGCACCACGTGGCAGGTGTTCTGGCACAGGAAGCACTCGATGCACTTGCGGAACTCCTGCGAGCGCCCGACGTCCTGCTGCGCCATCCGGTACTCGCCCGGCGCCAGCCCCGGCGGCGGGACGAACGAGGGGATCTCGCGCGCCTTCGCGTAGTTGAACGACACGTCCGTGACCAGGTCGCGCAGCACCGGGAAGGCGCGCATCGGGGTCACCGTGACCGTCTCGTCCTCGGTGAAGACCGACATGCGGGTCATGCACATCAGCCGCGGCCTGCCGTTGACCTCCGCGCTGCACGAACCGCACTTGCCCGCCTTGCAGTTCCACCGCACCGCGAGGTCGTGCGCCTGGGTGGCCTGGAGGCGGTGGATGATGTCGAGGACGACCTCGCCCTCGTTCACCTCCACCTCGAAGTCCTTCAGCTCGCCGCCCTCCGCGTCGCCGCGCCAGACCCTGAAGTGCCCGGTGTAACTCACTGGCCCAGCTCCTCGTCGGTGAGGTACTTGCGCAGTTCTTCCTTCTCGAACAGGCCCAGCAGGTCGGCGCGGATCGGCGGCATGTCCCGGCGCCGCAGTCTGATCTGCCCCATGGCCGGGTCCTGCGCCGCCAACTCGTTTGCCGGGGAGGCGAGTTCGCACACCAGGTTGGTCCCGCGCCAGCGGCGGTCCATCTGCGGGTGGTCGTCGCGGGTGTGGCCGCCCCGGCTCTCGGTACGCTCCAGCGCGGCGCGCGCCACGCACTCGCTGACCAGCAGCATGTTGCGCAGGTCGATCGCCAGGTGCCAGCCCGGGTTGAACTGGCGGTGGCCCTCCACCCCGGCCCGCCGCGACCGCGTGCGCAGGGCGGCCAGCCGGGTCAGCGCCTGCGCCATCTCCTCTTCCCTGCGGATGATGCCGACCAGGTCGTTCATCGTCTGCTGGAGCTCCTGGTGCAGGGCGTACGGGTTCTCGGGCGGGGTAACGGCACCCCCGGCGTCCGCCCGCTCCGCGCTGAACGGCCGCAGCGCCTCCGCCGCCGCCGCGTCCACCTGCGCGTCCGCCACCGCGGGCCGCTCCGCCGCGGGCAGCGCCTCGGCGTACCGGGCGGCGTGCAGCCCGGCCCTGCGGCCGAAGACCAGCAGGTCGGACAGGGAGTTGCCGCCGAGCCGATTGGAGCCGTGCATGCCGCCCGCCACCTCGCCCGCCGCGAACAGCCCCGGCACCCCGGTGGTCGCCGCCGTGTCCGGGTCGACGTCGACGCCGCCCATCACGTAGTGGCAGGTCGGTCCGACCTCCATCGGCTCCGCCGTGATGTCCACGTCCGCCAGCTCCAGGAACTGGTGGTGCATGGACGGCAGCCTGCGCCGGATCTCGTCGGCGGGCAGACGGCTCGCGATGTCCAGGAAGACCCCGCCGTGCGGGGAGCCGCGGCCCGCCTTCACCTCGGAGTTGATGGCGCGGGCCACCTCGTCGCGGGGCAGCAGCTCGGGCGGGCGGCGGTGGGTGTCGGGGTCGGTGTACCAGCCGTCCGCCTCCTCCTCGGAGGTGGCGTACTTGTCCTTGAACACCTCGGGCACGTAGTCGAACATGAACCGCTTGCCGTCGCTGTTGCGCAGCACCCCGCCGTCACCGCGCACGCCCTCGGTGACCAGGATGCCCTTGACCGACGGCGGCCAGACCATGCCCGTCGGATGGAACTGCACGAACTCCATGTTGACCAGCGGCGCCCCCGCCAGCAGGGCCAGCGCGTGCCCGTCGCCGGTGTACTCCCAGGAGTTGGAGGTCACCTTGAACGACTTGCCGATGCCGCCGGTGGCCAGCACGACGGCCGGCGCCTCGATGACGAAGAAGCGCCCCGACTCGCGCTCGTAGCCGAAGACCCCGGCGACCCGCTCGCCGTCCTTGAGGACCCGGGTGACCGTGCACTCCTGGAAGACCCGCAGCCGTGCCTCGAAGTCGCCCGCGTCGGCGAAGTCCTCCTGCTGGAGCGCGACGATCCGCTGCTGGAGGGTGCGGATCAGTTCGAGACCGGTGCGGTCGCCGACGTGGGCCAGCCGCGCGTACTCGTGGCCGCCGAAGTTGCGCTGCGCGATGCGCCCGTCCTTCGTACGGTCGAACAGCGCGCCCCAGGACTCCAGTTCCCACACCCGCTCGGGCGCCTCCTGGGCGTGCAGCTCCGCCATCCGCCAGTGGTTGAGGAACTTGCCGCCGCGCAGGGTGTCGCGGAAATGGACCTGCCAGTTGTCGTGCGGGTTGGAGTTGCCCATGCTGGCCGCGATGCCGCCCTCGGCCATCACCGTGTGCGCCTTGCCGAACAGGGACTTGCAGATGACCGCCGTGCGCAGGCCCTGGCCGCGCGCCTCGATGGCGGCCCGCAGCCCCGCGCCGCCCGCGCCCACCACGACCACGTCGTAGCTGTGCCGTTCGACTGCCGTCATCGCGTCGTGCCCCTCCTAGAAGAACCGCGGGTCGGCGAACGCGCCGCTCGCGACCAGGTAGACGTACAGGTCGGCGATCGCCACACCGGCCAGCGACGCCCACGCCAGCGCCATGTGGTGGGCGTTGAGCCTGCTCACCCAGGTCCACATCCGGTAGCGCACCGGGTGCCGGGAGAAGTGCCTGAGCCGGCCGCCCACGATGTGCCGGCACGAGTGGCAGGAGAGGGTGTACGCCCAGATCAGCGCGATGTTGGCGAGCAGCACCAGGGTGCCGAGGCCCATGTGGCCCCAGTGGCCTGCCGGGTCGCGGAAGCCCAGGGCGGCGTCGTAGCTGAGGATCACCGCGAAGGCGAGCGCGAAGTAGAAGAAGTAGCGGTGGACGTTCTGCAGCACCAGCGGCAGCCGGGTCTCGCCGGTGTACTTGGCGTGCGGCTCGGCGACCGCGCACGCCGGGGGAGCGCTCCAGAAGCCCCGGTAGTACGCCTTGCGGTAGTAGTAGCAGGTCAGCCGGAAGCCCAGCGGGAAGATCAGCACGATGATCGCCGGCGAGATCCCCCACCAGGGCCCGAAGACCGCCAGGTCCGCGCCGCCGCGCACCGGCACGCAGTCGCTCGCGAGGCAGGGCGAGTAGAACGGTGAGACGTAGGGCGCCGCGTAGTAGTCGGCGCCTGCGAACGCCCGCCACGTCGAGTAGACGACGAACGCGGTCAGCACCACGACGGTGACCGTGGGCGCGAGCCACCAGCGGTCGGTGCGAAGATGCCGCGCCGGGATCGCGGCGCGACCGGGGGTGTGCACGCCCGCGGGCGGACGCGGGCGCTCGATGCTGGCCAAATCGGACTCCCGGAGCGTAGGAGCGGTCGCCGCCGCGCGGGCGGCGGAGGGGCGCCGTCAGGACCCGTTCACGGGGCGTGGCGGTCGCGCGCGCCGAGCCCTTCCTCCTCCGCGTCACTCCACAGGCTCCGGTCGTAGGGCGCGTCCGGGACCTGCACGATGTCCTGCCGCCCGCTCCCGGCCGCGCCGCGCGTCGTCTCGCGCAGCAGCGCCAGGCTCTCGCGCAGGTGGTCGGCGTCGGTACGCACCCTGCGCATGTCCAGGGTGTGGCCGACCTGCGGTTCGACCGAGGCGAGACCGCGGACCAGATCGTCGAGGTTCCGTTGGATTGCCGACAGATCATCCTGAAGAGGCATGGTTCGCACCTTATCGAGGGCCTCGTCGGAGACGGGCCAGGCCGAGGGTCGCGTGCGAGAAGTGTCGCGCGTCACACGGGGGCTGTGAAGGGGGCGTGTCGCCGGGGCGGCCCGGGAGGCGGCGGGGACGGGTCGCCCGGGCGGCCGGGCCGGGCCGCCGCGGCGGCGCGGGATGGGCCGCCCGGGTGGTGTGGGCCGCAGGGCGGCGCGTGTCGCCCCGCGTGCCCCCGGACGCCTCGCTACCAGTAGATGCGATAAGCGACAAATATCGTCATCAGCGGAGGTACGACCATGCACCGCACCCCTCGCGCCAGGCGGCGCGCCGCCGGAGCCGCTGCCGCCGCGGGCGTGCTCGCGGCGGCCGCCCTGGCCGGATGCTCCCCGTCCTCCGACGCCGACCACGTACCCGCCGCCGTCGACGTCGCCTCGGCCTCCCGGGGCGCCGTCAAGGACGGCGGCACGCTGCGCTGGGCGGTCGACGACATCCCCGGCACCCTGAACACCTTCCAGGCCGCCGCCGACCAGGAGACCTCCCAGATCGCGGCCGCCACGCTCCCGTCGCTGTTCACCGTGGACGGCGAGGGCAGGCCGCAGCGCGACGGCGACTTCCTCCAGTCGGCGAAGGTGACCTCCACCAAGCCGCAGACGGTGGTCTACCAGCTGAACCCCAAGGCGGTCTGGAGCAACGGGCGCCCGCTGTCGGCCGCCGACTTCACCGCCCAGTGGAAGGCGCTCAGCGGTGCGAACGCCGCGTTCTGGAGCGCCCACAACGCGGGCTACGACCGGATCGCCTCGGTCCGCCAGGGCAAGGACGCCCACGAGGTCGAGGTCACCTTCAAGGAGCCGATGGCGGCCTGGCAGTCGCTGTTCACGCCGCTGTACCCGAAGGAGGTCACCGGCACCCCGGACGCCTTCAACGACAGCGCCCGCGACAGCCTGAAGGTCTCGGCGGGCCCGTTCGCGGTGCAGTCGGTCGACACCTCCGCCGGGACCGCGACGCTGGCGCGCAACCCGAAGTGGTGGGGGGACCGGGCCAAGCTGAGCCATCTGGTCTTCAAGGCCGTCCCCACCGCCAGGCGCGCCGCCGCGCTCGCCGACGGCACCGTCGACGTCGCCAGGATCGACACCTCCGCGCAGGCCCGCGTCGAGGGCGAACGCGGCATCCGCGTCCACCGCACGCTCGACCCGTCGTACGCCCAGCTCACTTTGAACGGCGCCTCGGGACCGCTCGCCGACCAGCGGGTGCGGCAGGCGGTGGCCCGGGCCATCGACCGGCAGGCGATCGCCACCTACGTGCTCAAGCCCGCCGGGCTGCCCGCCAGCACCCTCGGCAACCACCTGGTGCTCGGCTCGCAGTACGGCTACCGCGACGACAGCTCCGCGGTCGGCGGCACCGACGTGAAGTCCGCGCAGGCGCTGCTGGCGGACGCGGGCTGGCAGCAGGGCCACGCGGCGCAGGCCACGCCGGGCGCGAAGGCCGCGGGCCCGCAGCCGGGCAAGCCGGCGCCGTCCGGCTCGGCGAGCGCGAGCGGCTCGGCTTCTCCTTCGGCCTCCGCCTCCGCCTCGGCCTCGCCCTCCGGCTCCGGTGCGGCCGACGGCGACGGCACCGAGGCCGCCGACGCCACCCAGTCGGCGGGCGCCGCCCAGGCCGCCGACCAGCAGGCGATCGTGCAGCCCGCGGCGGTGCGGACGAACAAGGCCGGGCACCCGCTCGCGCTGCGCTTCGTCCTGCCGCAGGACTCGCCCACCCTGGACGCGGTCGGCGACCGCATCGCCCACATGCTCGCGGCCGTCGGCGTGCGCACCGAGATCGACAAGGTCAGCGACGACAGCTTCTTCCACGACCACATCGCCTCCGGCGACTTCGACCTGGCCCTGTACGACTGGCCGGGCAGCGCCTACCCGGCCTACGACGCCCGGCCGGTCTACGGCAAGCCGGTGCCGGCCGCCGACGGCTCGCTGACCGTGCGGGAGAACTACTCGCGCGTCGGCACCGACCGCATCGACCAGCTGCTGGACCAGGCCGGCGACGAGCTGGACCAGGGCAGGGCGCAGGACCTGACCGCGCAGGCGGACGAGCGGATCTGGGCGGAGGCCGGCTCCGTGCCGCTCTACCAGCCGCCGCAGCTGGTGGCCACCCGCACCTCGGTCGCCAACGCCGGGGCGTTCGGCTTCCTCACCCCGCGCTACCAGGACATCGGCTTCCGCAAGTAGCCGTACGACCCGCGCACCCGCAGGGCCGCGACGGACCTGCGTGACCGGGTACGCACCCCGCCGGGGCGGCCGATGCCGCCCCGGCCCCGTACCATGGGGTCAGGCCGTGGCGTGACGTTGCCCGGCGGGCGCGGCCACCGGACCACGGCACGCGCCGTCATCCACGAATCCGGGAGAAGCGCCGCAGTATGCCCACGCGCCACGACATCCGCAATGTCGCCATCGTCGCCCACGTCGACCACGGCAAGACCACGCTGGTCGACGCCATGCTCAAGCAGGCCGGAGCCTTCGCCGCCCATCAGCACGTCGACGACCGCGTGATGGACTCCAACGACCTGGAGCGTGAGAAGGGCATCACGATCCTGGCGAAGAACACCGCGGTCAAGTACCACCCCAAGGGCGGCGGCGACCCGGTCACCATCAACATCATCGACACCCCCGGCCACGCCGACTTCGGCGGCGAGGTCGAGCGCGGCCTGTCCATGGTGGACGCGGTCGTGCTGCTGGTGGACGCCTCCGAGGGCCCGCTGCCGCAGACCCGCTTCGTGCTGCGCAAGGCGCTGTCCGCGCGGCTGCCGGTCATCCTGTGCATCAACAAGACCGACCGCCCCGACTCGCGGATCGACGAGGTCGTCAACGAGACCTACGACCTCTTCCTCGACCTGGACGCCGACGAGGACCAGATCGAGTTCCCGATCGTCTACGCCTGCGCCCGCGACGGCATCGCCTCGCTGACCAAGCCGGAGGACGGCACCGTCCCGGCCGACAGCGAGAACCTGGAGCCGTTCTTCTCCACGCTGCTGGAGCACGTGCCCGCGCCCACGTACGACGACGCCGCGCCGTTGCAGGCGCACGTCACCAACCTCGACGCCGACAACTTCCTCGGCCGCATCGCGCTGCTGCGCGTCGAGCAGGGCCACCTGCGCAAGGGCCAGACGGTGGCGTGGATCAAGCGCGACGGGTCGATGCAGAACGTGCGCATCACCGAGCTGATGATGACCGAGGCGCTCACCCGCAAGCCCGCCGACGAGGCCGGCCCGGGCGACATCTGCGCGGTCGCCGGCATCCCGGAGATCATGATCGGCGAGACGCTGGCCGACCCGGAGAACCCGATCGCGCTGCCGCTGATCACGGTGGACGAGCCGGCCATCTCGATGACCATCGGCACCAACACCTCCCCGCTGGTCGGCAAGGGCGGTAAGGGCCACAAGGTCACCGCCCGCCTGGTCAAGGACCGCCTGGACCGCGAGCTGATCGGCAACGTCTCGCTGCGCGTGCTGCCCACCGAGCGCCCCGACGCCTGGGAGGTGCAGGGCCGCGGTGAGCTGGCGCTGGCGATCCTGGTGGAGACCATGCGCCGGGAGGGCTTCGAGCTGACCGTCGGCAAGCCCGAGGTGGTCACCAAGGAGATCGACGGCAAGATCCACGAGCCGATCGAGCGGATGACCATCGACTCGCCCGAGGAGCACCTCGGCGCCATCACCCAGCTGATGGCCGCCC
Source organism: Streptomyces sp. ICBB 8177 (assembly GCF_003144095.1). Lineage (GTDB taxonomy): Bacteria > Actinomycetota > Actinomycetes > Streptomycetales > Streptomycetaceae > Streptantibioticus_D. Next base: position 2,092,276 of record NZ_NSKH01000018.1, read on the forward strand.
GCAAGGGCCGCATGGAGACGATGACCAACCACGGCTCCGGCTGGATCCGGATGGAGTGGATCGTGCCGTCGCGCGGCCTGATCGGCTTCCGCACCGAGTTCCTCACCCAGACCCGCGGCACCGGCATCGCGCACTCCATCTTCGAGGGCCACGAGCCGTGGTTCGGCGAGCTGCGCACCCGCAACAACGGCTCCCTGGTCGCCGACCGCGCCGGTGTGGTGACCGCGTTCGCGATGACCAACCTCCAGGAGCGCGGCGTGCTGTTCGTCTCGCCGACGACCGAGGTGTACGAGGGCATGATCGTCGGTGAGAACTCGCGCTCCGACGACATGGACGTGAACATCACCAAGGAGAAGAAGCTCACCAACATGCGGTCCTCGACCGCCGACGTCACCGAGTCGCTGGTCCCGCCGCGTCTGCTCTCCCTGGAGCAGTCCCTGGAGTTCTGCCGCGACGACGAGTGCATCGAGGTCACCCCGGAGACGGTCCGCATCCGCAAGGTCGTCCTCGACCAGAAGGAACGAGGCCGAGCCGCGGCCCGCGCCAAGCGCTGACGCTTCTCCCGCCGAGGGGGCGCATCCTGCAAGGGTGCGCCCCCTCGGTATGTCCGGGGGCGGTCGACCCGGGCCCTCGACTCGACTCACGGCGGTCTCCGTGACGCCCGTACTGCAAGCGGGCGGATATTCCGACATGAATGGGATTTTCTGACCGTATGTGAGCTGTTATGGGCCGCTCGGGGTGTGAGCTGGGTTCCTGCGTGAGACGGATCCGAGCTCCACTGTCCCGAGGGAGGCGCCGATGCCTGGAGCCACGCGCGTGAAGTGGGCGGTGTGTGCCGCGGCGGTGGCGGTCGCGGCGACCGCCTGCGGGGGAGGCGGCGGGGGCGGGGGCGGGGTCGACGGGATCGTGCGGGCCTCCTGGGGGGACCCGCAGAACCCGCTGGAGCCGGCCAACACCAACGAGGTGCAGGGCGGCAAGGTGCTGGACATGATCTTCCGCGGCCTGAAGAAGTACGACCCGCGCACCGGTGTCGCCGAGAACTGGCTTGCGAAGTCCATCACCACCACCGACCAGCGGGACTTCACCATCACCCTGAAGCCCGGCTGGAAGTTCTCCAACGGCGAGCCGGTCACCGCCCACTCCTTCGTCGACGCCTGGAACTACGGCGCGGCGCTGAAGAACAAGCAGGTCAACGCGAGCTTCTTCGCGTACATCGACGGCTACGACCAGGTGCACCCCAACTCCGGCAACCCGACCGCCACCACCATGTCGGGGCTGAGGGTCAAGGACGACGACACCTTCACCGTGCGGCTCACGCAGAAGTTCTCGACCTGGCCTGACACCCTCGGCTACTCGGCGTTCTACCCGCTGCCCCGGTCGTTCTTCACCGACCACGCGGGCTGGCTCAGGAAGCCGGTCGGCGACGGCCCGTACGAGGTCTCCTCGTACACCAAGGGCTCGCTCATGGCGCTGCGCACCTGGCACGGCTACCAGGGCCCGGACAAGGCCCGCAACGGCGGCGTGGACCTGCGGGTCTACACCGACAACAACACCGCCTACACCGACCTCCAGGCGGGCAACCTCGACCTGGTGGACGACATCCCGGCCACCCAGCTGAAGAACGTCAAGCGCGACCTCGGCTCGCGCTACATCAACCAGCCGGCCGGCATCATCCAGACCATCTCGTTCCCGATGTACGACCCGAAGTGGACCGGGGCCGACTCCGACAAGCTGCGCCAGGGCATCTCGATGGCCATCGACCGGGCCTCCATCACCAAGCGCATCTTCGACGGCACCCGCACCCCCGCCTCCGACTGGACCTCACCCGTGCTCGGCGCCAAGGGCGGCTTCAAGCAGGGGCTGTGCGGCGGCGTCTGCGACTTCGACCCGGCGCGGGCCAGGCAGCTGATCAAGGAGGGCGGCGGGCTGCCCGGCGGTCGTATGCAGATCGCGTACAACGCGGACACCGGCTCCCACAAGGAGTGGATCGACGCCGTCTGCAACAGCGTCAACAACGTGCTGGGCAACGACAAGGCCTGCGTGGGCGCACCGGTCGGCACCTTCGCCGACTTCCGCAACCAGATCACCGCCAAGTCCGAGACCCAGCCGTTCCGCGCGGGCTGGCAGATGGACTACCCGCTCATCCAGGACTTCCTCCAGCCGCTGTACTACACCGGCGGCTCCTCCAACGACTCGCACTGGAGCGACAAGGACTTCGACGCGCTGGTCGACCAGGCCAACGCGCAGTCCGACAGCGCGCAGGCGGTCATCGCCTTCCAGAACGCCGAGCGCGTCCTCGCCGCCCAGGTCCCCGCCATCCCGCTGTGGTACCAGAACGGCAACGCGGGCTACGCCTCGAACCTCTCCAACGTGACGCTCAACCAGTTCAGCGTGCCGGTCTACAACGAGATCACCGTGCACTGACCGCCGCCGGCGCGCGGCGGCAGGCGAAGTCCACCGCGCGCCGGACCCCTGCTGAAACGATCCTCCAACCCCCGCGGGGAGGCCCCATGGGACGGTACGTGATCCGGCGGCTGCTCCAGATGGTCCCGGTCTTCATCGGCAGCACGCTGCTGATCTTCGTGATGGTGTACGCGCTCGGCGACCCCGTGGCGGCCCTGTTCGGCGACCGCGCCCCCGACCCGGCCACCGCCGCCCAGATCCGCAAGGACCTCTACCTCGACCACCCGCTGTGGCAGCAGTACGTGCACTACATGGCGCAGATCTTCCAGGGGAACTTCGGCACCGCCTTCGACGGGCAGCCGGTGCTCACCCTGATGTCGACTGCCTGGCCGCTGACCATCCGCCTCACCATCGTCGCCGTCGTCGTGGAGGCCCTGATCGGTGTGGCGCTGGGCCTGTTCAGCGGGCTGCGCCGGGGGCGGACGGTGGACTCCGGCGTGCTGGTGCTCACCCTCGTCGTGGTGTCCGTGCCGACCTTCGTCAGCGGCTACGTGCTCCAGTACCTGTTCGGCGTCGAGTGGAACTTCGTGAACCCCTCGGTCTCGCCCGCCGCACCGTTCAACGAGCTGCTGCTGCCCGGCATCGTGCTGGCCCTGGTCTCGCTCGCCTACGTGACCCGGCTGACCCGCACCTCCGTCGTCGAGAACCACCGCGCCGACTACGTGCGCACCGCGATCGCCAAGGGCCTGCCGCGCCACCGGGTGGTCCTGCGCCACCTGCTGCGCAACTCCCTCATCCCGGTCGTCACCTTCATCGGCACGGACATCGGGGCCCTGATGGGCGGCGCCATCGTCACCGAGCGCATCTTCAACATCCACGGCGTCGGCTACCAGCTCTACCAGGGCATCCTGCGCCAGAACTCGCCGACCGTCGTCGGCTTCGTCACCATCCTGGTGATCGTCTTCCTGATCGCGAACCTGCTCGTCGACCTGCTCTACGCGGTCCTGGACCCGAGGATCCGGTATGCCTGAACCCTCCAGCGCCCAGGACCCGGCCGAGTCCGTCGGCAACGCCGGGGCGGGCGGCACCATGGACTTCGCCGCGGAACAGGCCGGCTCTCTCACCGCGCCGCCGCCAGGACAGGAGGACCCGCAACCACAGGACACGACGGGACGGCCGCGCAGCCTGTGGTCGGACGCCTGGCACGACCTGCGGCGCAACCCGGTCTTCGTCATCTCCGCACTCGTCATCGTCTTCCTCGTGCTGATCTCCATCTGGCCCAGGCTGATCGCCTCCGGCAACCCGCTCGCCTGCGACATCAACAGGTCGCAGGACGGCCCGGCCCCCGGCCACCCCTTCGGCTTCGACCTCCAGGGCTGCGACGTCTACACCCGCACCGTCTACGGCGCCCGCGCCTCGGTCACCGTCGGGGTGTGCGCGACGGCGGGGGCGGCCGTACTCGGCAGCGTGCTGGGCGGGCTCGCCGGGTACTTCGGCGGCTGGTGGGACGCGCTGCTCTCCCGTGTCAGCGACGTCTTCTTCGGCATCCCCATCGTGCTGGGCGGCCTGGTCTTCCTGTCCGTCGTCACCAACACCACGGTCTGGCCGGTGATCGGCTTCATCGTGCTGCTGGGCTGGCCGCAGATCGCCCGCATCGCGCGCGGCGCGGTCATCACCGCCAAACAGCACGACTACGTGCAGGCCGCCCGGGCCCTCGGCGCGAGCGACTCGCGCATCCTGCTGCGCCACATCGCGCCCAACGCCGTCGCCCCCGTCATCGTCGTCGCCACCATCGCGCTGGGCACCTACATCGCGCTGGAGGCCACGTTGTCCTTCCTGGGCGTCGGCCTGAAGCCGCCCACCGTCTCCTGGGGCATCGACATCTCCACCGCCTCCACCGAGATCCGCGACGCCCCGCACATGCTGCTGTGGCCGGCCGGGGCGCTCAGCCTCACGGTGCTGGCGTTCATCATGCTCGGCGACGCGGTGCGCGACGCCCTCGACCCCAAGTTGCGCTGAGGAGGCGGCAGATGGACACCCTGACCGAGTCCCCCCTGCTCCCACGGACCGACACCCTGCTCGACGTGCGCGACCTGCACGTGGAGTTCCGCACCCGGGACGGGGTCGCCAAGGCCGTCAACGGGGTCAGCTACACGGTGGCCCGGGGCGAGACGCTCGCCGTGCTGGGCGAGTCCGGGTCGGGCAAGTCGGTGACCGCGCAGGCGGTGATGGGCATCCTCGACTCCCCACCCGGCTTCGTCACCAGGGGCGAGATCCTCTTCCGCGGCGAGAACCTGCTGACGATGCCCGCCGACCGGCGGCGCAGGGTGCGCGGCGCGAAGATGGCGATGATCTTCCAGGACGCGCTGTCCGCCCTCAACCCGGTGCTCACCGTGGGCTACCAGCTCGGCGAGATGTTCGTGGTGCACCGGGGGATGTCGCGCAAGGACGCGCGGGCGATGGCGGTCGAGCTGATGGACCGGGTCCGCATCCCGGCCGCGCGGCAACGGGTGGGCGACTACCCGCACCAGTTCTCCGGCGGCATGCGGCAGCGCATCATGATCGCGATGGCGATGGCCCTGGAGCCCGACCTGATCATCGCCGACGAGCCGACGACCGCCCTCGACGTGACCGTGCAGGCCCAGGTGATGGACCTGCTGGCCGAGTTGCGGCAGGAGATGGGGATGGGCCTGATCCTCATCACCCACGACCTCGGGGTGGTCGCCGACGTCGCCGACCGCATCGCCGTGATGTACGCGGGCCGCATCGTGGAGACCGCGCCCGTGCACGACGTCTACCGCGCCCCGGCGCACCCGTACACCAAGGGCCTGCTGGAGTCGATCCCGCGGCTGGACCGCAAGGGCAAGGAGCTGTACGCGATCCGGGGCCTGCCGCCGAGCCTCACCGACGTGCCCCCGGGCTGCGCCTTCAACCCGCGCTGCCCGATGGCCCGGGAGCGCTGCCGTACCGAGGTGCCGCCGCTGTACCGCGTCACGGCGGAACGCGGCAGCGCCTGCCACTACTGGGAGGAGTGCGTCGGTGACGACTGACCGGCGAGGCGCCCGCGAACCCATCCTCCAGGTCAAGGGCCTGGTCAAGCACTTCCCGCTGACCCGGGGCGTGCTGTTCAGGAAGCAGGTCGGCGCGGTGCGGGCGGTCGACGGCGTCGACTTCGACCTGTATCCCGGTGAGACCCTCGGCGTGGTCGGCGAGTCGGGCTGCGGCAAGTCCACGGTGGCCAGGGTGCTGATGAACCTGGAACCGCCGACCTCGGGCCGGGTGCTGTACAAGGGCGAGGACATCACCCGGCTGTCCGGCCGCGCCCTGAAAGCGGTGCGCCGCAACATCCAGATGGTCTTCCAGGACCCGTACACCTCGCTCAACCCCCGTATGACGGTGGGCGACATCGTCGGCGAGCCCTTCGACATCCACCCCGAGGTCGCGCCGCGCGGCGACCGGAGGCGCCGGGTGCGCGAACTGCTCGACGTCGTCGGGCTCAATCCCGAGCACGTCAACCGCTATCCGCACCAGTTCTCCGGCGGCCAGCGCCAGCGCATCGGCATCGCGCGCGGCCTCGCCCTCAACCCCGAGATCATCATCTGCGACGAGCCGGTCTCCGCGCTGGACGTCTCGGTGCAGGCGCAGGTGGTCAACCTGATGGAGCGGCTCCAGCGGGACTTCGGCCTCGCCTACGTCTTCATCGCCCACGACCTGTCCATCGTGCGGCACATCTGCGACCGGGTCGCGGTGATGTACCTCGGGCGGATCGTGGAGACCGGTGGCGACGCGCAGATCTACGAGCATCCCACCCACCCCTACACCCAGGCGCTGCTGTCCGCCGTGCCGGTGCCCGACCCGGACGCCCGCGGCGGCCGCGACCGCATCCTGCTCACCGGCGACGTGCCCTCCCCGGCGGCCGTCCCCTCGGGCTGCCGCTTCCGCACGCGGTGCTGGAAGGCGGAACGGCGGTGCGAGGAGCGGACGCCGGAGCTGGCCGTGCCGCAGGCCTTCCGCGACAGCGGCACACCCGCGGAACACCCGAGCGCCTGCCACTTCGCCCAGGAACGCGTACGGGTGCTGCCGGGGGAGGAGCCGGTCAACTGAAGTCCCTCTGCGAACGGACACCTCCGCCGAGCCTGGGGGGGGCTCAGGGCCCGTGCCGGCGGCGGGGGTGCCGATCCGCCCGACCCGCCACGGCTTCACGAAGAACACCCCGCTGAGGAAACGTCAGTTGACACATCGTCGGTCATGGCTGCGAGGCGAGGTTGCGTCCGATGATGAGCCGCATGATCTCGTTGGTCCCTTCCAGAATCTGGTGGACCCGCAAATCCCGTACGATCTTCTCCAGACCGTAGTCGGACAGGTAGCCGTAGCCTCCGTGCAACTGCAGCGCCTGGTTGGCGACCGAGAAGGCCGCGTCGGTGCAGTAGCGCTTGGCCATGGCGCACAGGTCGACGGCGTTCGCGGCGCCCTCGTCCAGTGCAACAGCGGCTCGCTGGAGGAGCGCCTGGGCCGCCGCAAGCTCCGTCGCCATGTCGGCCAGTTGGAACTGGATCGTGGACTGGTCCATCAGCCGGCGGCCGAACGCCACGCGGTCCCGCAGATAGCGGACGGTGCGTTCGAACGCGCTGCGTGCGCCGCCCAGGGAGCAGGCGGCGATGCTGAGGCGCCCGCCGTTGAGAGCGTTCATCGCGATGCGGAAGCCGGTGCCTTCGGTGGCCAGGCGGTTGCGCACGGGCACCCGCACGCCGTCCAGGACGACCTGGCGCGTGGGCTGCGCTCTCCATCCCATCTTGCGTTCCTCGGGGCCGAAGGAGAGCCCCTCCATGTCCTTCTCCACGACGAAGGCGGAGATGCCTCGAGGCCCCGGCTCCCCGGTCCTGGCCATGACCAGGTACACCTGGGAGGTGCCCGCGCCGGAAATGAACTGCTTGGTGCCGGTGAGCACGTACGCATCGCCGTCGCGGACCGCCCGGGTGCGAAGAGCAGCGGCGTCCGAGCCGGCGCCAGGCTCTGTCAGGCAGTAACTGGCAAGATCGTCCGTCCGGCAGAGCCTGCCGACCCAGCGATCGCGCTGCGCCTGGTCGCCTTCGGTGTCAATCACCGTTGCGACCATGTTGTGGATGGACAGATAGGCGGCGATCGAAGGGCATCCTCCGGCCAGTGCCTCGAACACCAAAATCGCGTCGGTCCGGGAGAGCCCGGAGCCGCCGGACTCCTCGGAGACGGTGACGCCGGCCATGCCCAGGTCGGCCGCCTTGCGCAGAATGTCGACCGGAAAGTACCGGTCGAGGTCCCAGTCCACGGCATTCGGTGCGAGATACTCCGCGGCGAAATCCAGCACCGTTCTGTAGATGTCTTCCTGTTCGCCTGTCATGGAGAACACGGCGATTACCTCCCCGAGCCTGCGATGGTGGACAAAACGCCCTCTGCCTCGCCCTGGTTGAGTCCGAGGTCGTCGAGCAGGATCTGTAAGGGACCCGTGTCCCTGCCGGGGCCAGGAGAGCGGCGACCGGCTCCACCGAGCTCTTCCGAAGTCACCCGCACCTCCCCTTCTGCGGCGACCGCCACCCATGGCGCGAGGTCCGGTGCGCCGAAGGCCCTTAGGCCGGCAGCCAGCGCCTCCCGGAAGAAGTCACGCTCGACCGGAGCCAGTTGCCGGTAGAGCTCGACCGTCAGCTCACGGAAGATGACGGCGTGCCCGCTCTCGTCACGGCGGTGCATGTCGACCGTGATCCGGTTCATGGGCTGAATGCCGGAGTCCGATGACAGCCCGGAAAGGAAGCCGTTGATGGTGGTCTCGGCCGCGAGAGCGAAGGCGATGTCCGACAGGTCGCGGCGCAGACCGGTGAGCCCGGCGAGGTACTCCTCGCGCAGGTTCACCACCGACCAGTCACACGGGTCGAAGTGGAGCGAAGCGAGGTCGCGGCGGCGTCGGGTCACACCGACGGCGTTGTGGCACATCAGGATGTGGTAGTGCTCGTCGATGATGGTCTGGTGTATCGCCGAGACGGCTGCCTCGTCATGCCGTACCGGCAGATGCTCATCCAGCATCAGCCGGCAGGCGGGGAGGATGATCTCGTTCTCGATAGCCGTGGTCTTCAGGTTGTAGGCGATCCAGGCCGCCGACAGGATCCTCTGCCTGGCATCCACGTCGGCCTCGGCGAAGGCGTCGATATCGCGGAAGGGCACCAGGCGCTCCGGAAAGTCGGGGCGATCCGGGTCGAAGTGACCGTCGAGATCGAGTTCGTCCTTCTTGACCGCGACGCGCTTTCCCCACCGGCGCGACAGCTGGACAAGGAGATCTCGTTCGAAGGCGGGCTTCTTTGAGGTGCTGCTGGTCTCGGGCATGGGTTTCCTTCGTCATCAGTACAGGGGCGACGCGCTGAGGAGGTCCAGGTGCGCCCTCCAGAAGGGCGCCTTGACGGCTTCGCCCGCCGTCATCGCCCCACCGACCCAGCCCACCACCGGGCGGATGCCGTGCAGGGCGTTCACCGCCCACACCTCCAGGCCGTCCAGCTGCCGCAGCTCGGGCGCGGGCGACTCCAGTACCGTCCCGATGCCGGCCCGGGCCGCCTCGTCCAGCAGGATCCGCCGGGTGACCCCGGGCAGGATGGATGGGCTCAGCCCCGGAGCGCAGAGGACATCACCTCGCCACCACAGGAGGCTGGTCGTCGTCCCCTCCAGAACCCTGCCCTGGTCGTCCAGGAGCAGCGCCTCGTCCGCTCCGGCGGCAACGGCCTCGGCTCGCAGCGTTGCCAGTAGGTCCAGGTCCGGTCCCTTGCGCGTGGGGTGAAGCCTCCGGTCCGGGTGGGGGCTGGCCCACATCCGCAGGGCTGAGCCGGGTTCCGGGGCCGGCCGCAGCCACAGGCGCAAGCTGAACGAGCCCCGGGCGGGCTCCACCAGCTCGACCCGGGGGAACCAGCGGCCCTGCTCGGGAACGGCAGCGACCGCGGCTTCGAAGAAGCGGGCCACGTCGGACTGGGCTGGGCCCGGTCCGTCGACAACCGCGCGCAGGAACCGTTCGGCGTGCCACTCGATCCCGCGGACGCGGCCGGCATCCGCGAGCCAGGAGTCGGCCACCCGGAGGGGTGCGGCAACCGACTCACGCGCGGGGAGCGGCTCGAGCTGCTTGTCCCGTGACGACCAGCGCAGACGCTCGGCGATCACGCGGTCGGACTCCAGGCGCGCAGTGGCGCGGCGGCCTTCAACAGCATTTCCTGGTACTCCTCTTCGCGGTCGGAGTCCAGGACGATCGCGCCGCCGGCTCCGATGCTGAGCCGGTCTCCGTGCCGGACAGCGGTCCGGATGACGATGTTGAGGTCCGCGCCGCCGGAAAGCCCGAAGTAACCGAGTGAACCCGAGTAGATGCCTCGGGCCTCTGTCTCCAGGCGGTCGATGATTTCCATCGTCCGCTTCTTGGGCGCCCCCGTCATCGATCCGCCGGGGAAGCAGTGGCGGACCGCTGCGACCGGGGTGCATCTGGGGCTCAACCTGCCGCGGATGGTGGAAACGAGTTGATGGACGGTGGCGTAGGACTCCACGGCCATGAAGCGATCCACCGTCACCGTGCCGATCTCGCACACCTGACCCAGGTCGTTGCGCAGGAGGTCGACAATCATCAGGTTCTCGGCCCGCGTCTTGTCGTTCGAGGACAGCTCGGCCGCGAGCGCGGCATCACGCTCCGGGTCGCTGTCCCGGGGCGCGGTGCCCTTGATCGGCTTGCTCTCCGCCCAGTTGTCGCGGTCGATGCGCAGAAACCGCTCGGGCGAGGAGCAGAAGACTGCGGTTGGCCCATTGCGGAACAGTGCCGCGTACGGCGCCGGGTTCACCTCGCGCAGACGCAGGTAGAAGGCGAGGTCATCGTCGTCGAACGGCAGATGTGCCTTGTTGGTGAGGCATATCTCGTAGCTTTCGCCGCGAACCAACTGCCGCTGGCATTCGTCGACGCTCTCCCGGTATCCGGCCGCGTCGCGCACGAAATAGGGCTCGGCACTGTGCGCCGGCGGCTGTACACCCTCGGCTGTCGTCCGTGGCCGCGCCGACTCCTCCTGGACGGCCAGCAACTGGGTGGTGAGCGTCCCAAGCCACTCCTTGGCGTGGAGTGCGCTGTTCTCGTCGTCCTGGTGCACGGCTAGGACGTAGGTCTTGCTCTCTTGGTGGTCGACCGCTATCAGCCGGTCAGCGAAGGTCCACATCGCGTCGGCGGTCTCCGCCCGGTGGGCCTGCTGCGCACCGCAGTCAGCCTTGATCTCGTATCCGAAATACCCGACGTAGCCCCCGGTGAAGTCGAAAGGCAGATCCGGTGCGTCGACACGGCGTTCGGCCAGGCGACGGTCCAGCACCTCGAAGATGTCGCCGCTTTCCACCCGCACACCGCCGGTGTCGCGCACTGTGACGACCTTTGAGCCGGCTCGGTAGGTGAGCGTCTCGCTGAGGGGCCCGTCGGCGTCCCCCATGAACGAGAAGCGGGAGAGTCCCTCCTCGACCCGGCTGCTGTCGAGCCAGAACGAGGTGGACGAAGAGGCGAAGAGCCGGCTGTAGGCGGCGTCGGTGGGTACCGCGAACGGCAGGACGGTGGTCTGCAGGCAGTACGCCGGCCATTCCTCGTCGTTCGACTGCGGCGGACGGAGGGCACGCGCGCCTGCCGAAGTCGACGGGACCGCCGCGGCGTTGGTTCCGGTTTCGCGGGTGAGGTCACGGAAGTTGGCAACGAGCAGGCGGCCGTGCTCGGACGCGATCGACTCGGGGTGGAACTGAACCCCCCACCGCGGAAGTTCGCGATGGCGAAGGCCCATGATCACGCCGTCCTCTGCCCAGGCTGTGGCCTCGAGCTCCGGCGGGAGTGGTTCCTCGGCGCACAGGGAGTGGTAGCGCACGGCGGTGAACTCCTGAGGGACTCCGGCGAAGAGTTCCGTGCCGTCGTGCGTGATCCGCGACAGGTAGCCGTGCCGGGCCTGCGGCGCGAGTCCGACACGCGCTCCGGCCAGGTGCGCTATGGCTTGATGGCCGAGGCAGACTCCCAGGACAGGAAGATGCGTGCGGGCCAGGACGTCGGGGACGTGGCCGAGGTCTTCCCGCTTCTGCGGGCGGCCCGGCCCCGGAGAGATGACGATGTTGTCGAAGCCGCCGAAGTAGGACGAGGTGAGCACGGCGTCGTTGTTCTTGACCACTACTGGTTCAACCCCGTTCACCTCTGCGATCAGCTGGAAGAGGTTGAACGTATAGGAGTCGTGGTTGTCTATCAGCAAGGTCCGCATTGCAATTCCCCCTGGTGTGTCGGAACCGAGTTACCTGAGGCGCACCACGACGCGCACGGCCGCGAGTTCTGCGCCTTCTTGCGACGTCACCGACATGGTGATCACCACCTGCTTTTCCGCGAGTTTCTCGATGACAGACCCCGAGATATGGAATCGGGCGCCGATGTCGTCGTCCGGCAGCAGTACCGGTGACAGAAATCGTGCCTGTTGCTCCACGACAGCCGCCGGATCGCCCGTCCACGCGTTGACGACAGAGAGCGCCTTTGCCTCGGTCAGTGGGCCGTGCGCGACGACATGCGGCATCCCGACGCTTCGGGCCACCCGCTCGTTCCAATGGACACCGACAAAATCCAGCCCAGCCCCGCAGTACCGGATCTCGTCGACAAGCCGGACCTGGAAATCACGGCCGGGAATGGCCGTGCCGACCTCAACCTCCGCGTAGGAGGGCGTAACTGACGCTGTCATCGGGCCGTCGCCCCTGCCGCCGTCCCGCGCGAGATCATCTTGTCGTTGATCGTGGTGACCGGTTCACCGGATTCCGCCTCGATGCGGTGCTCCATGTGCAGCAGTTCGTGGCGCCCGATGTCACGGATCTCCTTCACCGTGGTGCTGAACCAGAGCCGGTCGCCCACGTAGATCGGGCGGTGGTGCAGGACCCGCTGATCCCCGAGAAGACACACCGGCTTCTTCGCCTTGCCCAGTGCAGGATCGGACAGCGGCCAGGTCCCCATGCGGAACCACAGAGTGGTGGCGAAGGTCGACGGCGCGTACGGGGCGGGATGCCCGAGATCCGCGGCGGCCTCCTCATCGAGGTAGGCGGGATGCATCTCGCCGATAGCCACCGCATATTCACGGATCTTCTCTCGGCTGACCTCATAGACATGGTCAGCCTTCCATGAACAGCCGATAAATTCTCGATTTAATGGCATTCTCGTGTTTCCTTTTCCTTTTCGCGGCCGGACAGCGGTAGCAGTGAGCTGCTTCGAGTGGCCACCGAATCGGGTGGTGGTCATGTGATGCGTGACCCCTGACTTCGTGGGCCAGGAAATGGTCGACGACCTTCCTCAGCTCACCCGAGCAGGCTGCGGCTGAAGGAGCTCAGTGCGTCGTTACACACGTGCATCAGGAAAGGAGTGACTCAAGCGGCGCGCCGTGCATGCAGCGTAATGGGCATGTCATGCAGGCAGCGCAATGAATGGTGGGAGTTTCGACAGGCTGGACGCGACGTGACGATGTCGACCAAAAATCCAGCCGGAGCTCCCGCCATGGAACCCCCGTGTAGTTCCCCCCGTGTAGATCCCCCGTGAACATCTGGCGCGGTAATCGTGATTCCGTGCGGCCTCAACGAAACCGTGGGGCCGGAGAACCCGTCAAGGATATGTGTTCCAGATCACATGCCTGACGTGTCGACGTCGCGGCGGCACCGAGCCCTGTTTTGGCGGAAGTTGCAGCTCAGCAGCAATCTGATGGCGAGTCAGGCTCCCTTGGTGGCCGGAAGGATGTCCGGAAGCTGGGCGGCCAGTCGGGGGAGCTTGCGGGTGGTCGCGTCGTCTGCCGCCAGTGCGGTGAAGAGCTTGGTACTGGGCGCGTCCACCACGGCGAGCTTCACGTAGTCCACGGTGAGCAGACCCAGCCGAGGGTGCATGAACTGCCGCCGCGCGGCCCGGAAGTCGCGGATGTCATGGCTGTCCCACCAGGAGCGGAATTCGGCGCTCGCCTCGCGCAGCGCCGCGGTGAGGCGGTCGAAGCGCGGGTCTCCGATGTTGCGTTCGGCGTCGGCACGGTACTGGGCCAGCAGACTCCGCGCCTGCGCGGGCCAGTCGACCAGCAGCTCTCGCAGCTTGGGCTCGGTGAAGACCAGCCAGATGATGTTGCGCTCATCGTCGTCGCGTGCCGACGGGTCGCCGATCAAACCCGCTTCGGAACGGTTCCAGGCCAGCAGGTCCCACGTGGCGTTCAAAACGTAGGCAGGGTTGGGGTCGAGCGCGTCCACCAAGCGCTGCAAGGCAGGGCTGACGCCTACGGGCGGTTCCGGCTCGGTCGGCGGCTGTTCGCCACCGAGCCACAGCAGGTGCCGGCGCTCGGCCCGGTCCAGCTTCAGCGTGCTGGCAAGACTCTCCAGCACCTGACGACTGACGGTGATGTCCCGAGCCTGCTCAAGCCACGTGTACCAGGTCACGCTCACCCCGGAGAGCTGCGCCACTTCCTCGCGCCTCAGCCCTGGAGCCCTGCGCCGGGACCCGGCGACGATGCCGACGTCGGACGGGGTCAACCTGTTCCGGCGCGACCGGAGGAACTGTGCGAGCGCGCGGCGACGGTCCTCGTGCGCCATCTGCTTCCTCCGCGTCCGCCCAACGCTCCGGGTGGTGGTCAGGACACCAGCATAATCGCTGTCTGTTCCCTGACGAGGGGCCGGGTGAAACTCGGCCCATGACTCAGACTCAGCCCCCGGACTCTCCTGCCCGTGCCCTTGACGACGCGCGGTCGGCATCCTCCGGGGCGGATGAGCCGGCATCACCGTGGCGCGCACTGTCCGTTGTACTGATCGGCGCCTTCATGGCGATCCTCGACACGTTCATCGTGCTGGTGGCGGCCCCCGCGATCCAGTCAGGCCTGCATGCCAGTGATGCCGACATCCAGCTGGTCATGGCGGGCTACCAGCTCACCTATGCCGTGGCCCTCATCACCGGCGCCCGCCTCGGTGACCTCTTCGGCCGCCGACGGCTGTTCGCGATCGGCATGAGTCTGTTCACGCTCTCCTCCGTGGCCTGCGCCGCAGCACCCAACGCCGACATGCTGATCGCGGCACGCCTGGTGCAGGGGCTGAGCGCGGCAGCGATGTTCCCGCAGGTGTTCGCGATGATCCAGGTCCTGGTCCCTGCGCAGCAGCGACCCAAGGCCTTCTCCGCCCTGGGGGCCGTGATCGGCTCATCCACCATCATCGGCCAACTCCTGGGCGGTGCGCTGATCCAAGCGAACCTCTTCGGCTCCTCCTGGCGCCCGGTGTTCTGGGTCAACGTCCCGGTCGGGTTGGTCACGCTGCTCCTGGTCGCGCGCTGGGTTCCTGAGTCCCGAGCCGCTGAGGCCCGGGGACTCGACCTTCGCGGCGCCTTCGCGCTGACCGTCGCCCTCGTCCTGCTGGTCGTCCCCCTGATCGAGGGGCGGCAGGCGGGTTGGCCGCTGTGGACCTGGCTGAGCCTGGCAGGCAGTCTCCTGCTCTTCGTGGTCTTCGCCGCGGTGGAGCGTGGTGTCGACGGACGGGGCGGTTCCCCGCTGCTGCAATTGCGCCTGCTCAAGCAGCGCCCGTTCGCGGTCGGCATGACCCTGGTCGTCATTGCCTATGCCGGCATCAACTCCTTCTTCCTCGTGCTCTCGTTGACGCTCCAGGACGGGCTCGGTCAAAGCGCGCTCGGGGCGGGCCTCGTGTACACGCCGCTGGCAGTCGCCTTCTTCGCCGCCAGCATCTCCGCCGGCCGGCTGGCCCGATACGGCCGGACGGTGCTCCAGGCCGGCGCCCTGACGAGCGGCGTCGGCTACGTCGTCACGATCTGCATCGCACTGCTTGCCGGCCACTCGCTGAGCGCCTGGGCTCTCACCCCCGGGCTGCTGCTGATCGGCGCCGGCAACGGCCTGCTGGTCACCCCGCTGCTGAACGCCGTCCTCTCCCGGATCGGCCCGGCCGAGGTCGGCATGGCATCAGGGGTGCTGTCCACCGGGCAGCAGGTGGGTGGCGCACTCGGCGTAGCAGCGATCGGAGTCATTTACTACAACTGCCTGGGGGCCGCGGCCCATCCGTCGGTGGCGGAGTTCGGTCATGCCTTCGCCATGGCCGCGCTCTTCAACGTGGGCCTCGCCGTGGCGATCTCCGCCCTGCTGCCGGTACTGCCACGGGCCAAGAGGCCGGCTTCCTGACGCAGGCCGGGCCAGACGCCTCGTCGGCGTTCGGCGGCGCCCCGACCGTTGCGTCGGAGCGCCGCGGACCGGGGGCGGTGGCCGCGAGGCTCGTGCTGTCCGATGAGGGCCCGGCGTCGTACGAACTGCCGTGGGGCTACGTCCCCCCTTCCTGCGGCGTCCCCCCTTCCAGGGCTGCCAGCGCCGGGTCCAGGACGACCGCTCGGTCGCGTACGACGGTCGGCTCCTCCGGGAAGTGGCACGCCGTCAAATGACCTTCCGCGTTGCCCTCGATCCTCACCAGCGGGGGCTCCTCCGTCGCGCACTTGTCCCGGGCCTTCCAGCAGCGGGTGCGGAAGCGGCAGCCGGAGGGCGGGTCGACGGGGGAGGGGACGTCTCCGGCGAGACGGATGCGTTCGCGCCCCTCCGCGTCCGGGTCGGGCTCGGGGGCCGCCGACAGCAGGGCGTGGGTGTACGGGTGGCGGGGGCGCTGGTAGAGGGCGTCGCGGTCGCCGGTCTCCACGATCCGGCCCAGGTACATCACCGCCACCCGCTGCGAGAAGTGCCGGACGACGGCCAGGTCGTGGGCGATGAACAGGAACGCGATGCCCCTCTCGCGCCGCAGCTCCCGCAGCAGGTTGACCACCTGCGCCTGAATGGACACGTCCAGCGCGGAGACCGGTTCGTCGGCCACGATCAGCTTCGGGGACAGCGCCAACGCCCGTGCGATGCCGATGCGTTGGCGTTGGCCGCCGGAGAACTCGTGCGGGAAGCGGTTGTAGTGCTCGGGGTTGAGCCCCACCGTCTCCAGCAGCTCGCGCACCCGCTTCTCCCGGCCGCCGGGCGGGTCGATCCCGTTGATCTCCATGGGTCCGGAGACGATCGCGCCCACCGTCTGGCGCGGGTTGAGGGACGCGTACGGGTCCTGGAAGATCATCTGGATCTCGCTGCGCACCGGGGCGAGCTGCTTGCGGGTGGCGTGCGTGATGTCCCGGCCCCGGTAGGCGATCCGGCCCGCGGTGGGCTCAAGCAACCGGGTCACCAGCCGCCCGGTGGTGGACTTCCCGCAGCCCGACTCGCCGACCAGCCCCAGTGCCTCGCCCTCGCGCACCGTGAGGTCCACGCCGTCCACCGCCCGCACCGCGCCCACCTGCCGCTTGAGCAGGAAGCCGTGGAGCACGGGGAAGTGCTTGACCAGGCCGGTCACCTCCAGCAGCGGCACGCCCGCGGGCGAGGCCTCGCCCCCGCTCACCGGACCGCTCCCGGCATCAGCTCCCGCACCCGCTCGTCCGGCAGATGGCAGGCCGAGGCCCGGCCGCCGCCGTCCGGGGCCAGCGGGGGCCGTTCGGTGCGGCAGCGGTCGTCCGGCACCTGGGCGCGGTACGGGCAGCGCGGGTGGAACGGGCAGCCCGGCGGCGGCGTCAGCAGGCTCGGCGGCGTACCGGGGATCGGCCGCAGTGGCTCGTCCGCGTCGTCCGTCATCCGCGGCAGCGACCCCAGCAGTCCCCAGGTGTAGGGATGACGCGGCGACTTGAGGATCTCGCGGACGCTCCCGCGTTCCACGCACCGCCCCGCGTACATCACCAGCACGTCGTCGCAGACCCCCGCGACCACCCCGAGGTCGTGGGTGACGAAGACGATCGCGGTGCCGCGTTCGCGTTGCAGGTCGGCCAGCAGGTCCAGGATCTGCGCCTGCACGGTCACGTCGAGGGCGGTCGTCGGCTCGTCGGCGATGAGCAGTTCGGGGTCGCAGACCAGGGCCAGTGCGATCATCGCCCGCTGCCGCATGCCGCCGGAGAAGTGGTGCGGGTAGTCGTCGACCCGGCGTTCGGGGCGCGGGATGCCGACCCGGCCCAGCATCTCGACCGCCCGCCGCCGGGCCCGCGCGCGGCTCGCGCCGGTGTGCTTGCGGTACGGCTCGGCGATCTGGCGGCCCACGGTGTGGTACGGGGACAGGGCGGTCAGCGAGTCCTGGAAGATCATCGACATGGTGTTCCCGCGCAGCCGCTCCAGGGTGCGCCGGGACGCGGAGGTCAACTCCCGTCCACCGAGCCGGATCTCGCCGCTGACCGTGGCCGTGCGCGGGTCGTGCAGGCCGAGGACGGCGAGGTTGGTCACCGACTTGCCCGATCCGGACTCGCCGACGATGCCCAGGGTGCGGCCGCGCGGCAGGTCGAAGGAGAGCCCGTCGACCGCCTTGACGACGCCGTCCTCGGTGGCGAACCGCACCCGCAGGTCGCGAACGGACAGGAACGGCTCGGCCCCGGGCGCCCCCTCGGGCGGTCCGGCGGCCCGGTCCTCGGTCGCGGTGGTCACACGCACCCTCCTCACAGCAGCCGGACACGGGGGTCGATGAAGGCGTAACTGGCGTCGATGACCACGTTGAACAGCACGATCGCGCACGAGCTGAAGAGCATCACGCCCATCTCCAGCGGCAGGTCGGTCTGGGTCACGGCGGCCACCGCGAGCTGGCCGAGGCCGTGCAGCCCGAACGTGGTCTCGGTGATGATCGCGCCGCCGAAGACCGAGCCGAGGTCGATGCCGAAGAGCGTGACGATCGGGCCCATCGCGCCGCGCAGCGCGTAGCGGAAGAAGACGTAACCGCGGCCCATGCCCTTGGCGCGGGCGGTGCGCACGTGCTCCTCCGCCAGCTGCTCGATCATCAACGACCGGGTCTGGCGGCTGTAGTTGGACCAGAAGATCACCGACATCACCAGGCACGGCAGCACCAGCCCGCCCACCGCGCCCGCCGGGTCGTGCGACCAGTCCGGGTCCGCCCCGGGATCGAGCCAGCCGAGGCGGTCGACGAGCAGGTAGATGGCGAGCGGCCCGATGAAGTAGATCTGCACCGACTGGCCCATCAGCGACACCGAACTGGCCAGCCGGTCGAACAGCGAGCCGCGCGTCCACGCCGACACCAGCCCGAGCCCGACCCCCACGGTGAGGAAGACCGCGGCGCCCCCGAGGGCCAGCGACAGCGTGGTGGGGTAGCGGCTGGACAGGATGGTCCACACCGGGGCGTCGTTGGCGAACGACAGCCCGAAGCAGGGCGCCGGGCAGTTGCCCAGCGGCAGCCTGCGGCCGGTGAAGATCCCCGCCATGTACTGCGCGTACTGCACCGGAACCGGCTTGTCGAGGCCGAGGTTGTGATGGATCAGGGCCACGTTGGCCGGGGTGCAGTTCTTGCCGCACGACAGCAGCGCCGGGTCGCTGGGCAACGTGAAGAACAGCAGGTAGGTCAGGGCGCTGATGAGGACGAGGATGACGACCGCGCCGAGGAGGCGGCGCACCAGGAATCGCAGCATGCGTCGGGCTCTTCCGTGAGGCGGCCGGTCCCGCGAGGGGCGGCGGGGGCCGGCCGCGGGCCGCGGGTCACTTCACGTAGACGGTGTTCGGATTGATCGCGCCCAGCGGGCTGTTGTACGTGACGCCGCCGAGCCCGTCGCCGTGCACGTTGAAGTACTTGTCGTACTCGTAAGGGATCACCGGGGTGTCGTTCTTGAGGATGTACTGCGCCAACTGCTGCCACTGGACGGCCTGTTGGCTCAGGTCGGTGATCTTCTCGATGCGGTCGATCGCGGCGTTCACGCGGGGGTCGTCCAGGTGCGCGTAGTCGGTGTCGCCGTCGGCGATGAGGCGGCCGTCCATGGTGGGCGGGATGACGGTGGACGCCGAAGGCCAGTCGGCGCCCCAGCCGGTGCGGTACAGGTCATAGGGGTTGTCCACCTTGGCGACCAGCGTGTAGTACGAGGTCGAGTCGATCGCGGTGGTCTGAAGCTCGATGCCGGCCTTGGCGAAGGCGCTCTGGAGGGTGCGGGCCACGGTCTGCCAGCGCGGCTGGTCGGCGTAGGCGTAGGTGAGCTTCAGGTGCGTGACCCCGGCCTGCTTGAGCAGCTCCTTCGCCCTGGCCGGGTCGCCGTTCGGCTCGGCGAGCTTGCCGAACGGGTCGGCGGCCTGGAAGCCCGCCACGGTGGGCCCGATCAGGTCGGTGGCCAGGTCGCCCTGCGGGGCGCCGCCGAGCGCGGTCTGCACCTGCCTCATCGGGAACGCGTACATCAGCGCCTGCCGCACGCGTTCGTCCTTGACCCGCGAGGTGTTGATGTCGAAGACGTCCACGAACGGCTGGTACTGGCTGACCAGCCGGGAGGCGTACTGGGCGCCGGTGGCGATCAGCGGGGTCTGGGTCGGGTCGGCCGGGGCGACCAGCGCGAGCGCGTCCTTGTCGTGCCCCGCCTGCTGCATCAGGCGCTCCGTCAACCCGGGCTGCGCGATGCCCAGTTCGACGTCCCACTCGTCCGGATAGGCGTCGCGCACCGGGTCCGTGCGCGGATCCCAGTGCGGGTTGCGCCGCAGCAGCAACTGCTTGCCCGGCTGGTAGTCGGCGATCTCGTACGGGCCGTCGGAGAACGGCGCGCTGTCGTACTTGGCACGGGTGTCCTTCGCGGGCAGCACGGGCCCGGAGCCGGACAGCGCCATCGCGTACGGGGTGTCGGGGTGCGGGGCGAGGAAGTGGAAGACGATCGTGCGGCTGTCCGGAGTGGCGATCAGCGAGTCGGGCAGCGACCTGCCGGAGTACGGGCCCTGGTACGCCTTGCGGAAGTCCTGGCCCGACAGCCAGGTCTGCACGTACTGCGGGCCCGCCGTCTCGAAGCCCGCGTACAGCCGCTCGAAGCCGTACTTGACCTGCGCGCTGGTGATCGGCGTGCCGTCCTGCCAGGTCAGCCCGGTCTTCAGGTGGTACGTCCAGGTGCGGCCGCCGTCGGAGGACTCGCCGGTGTCGGTGGCCAGGTCGCCCACCAGCGTGGTCCTGCCGGTCTTCGGGTCGATGCGGTAGTTGGTCAGCTGGCGGCTGAAGAGCTGCCCGATGATCTGCTCCTGGTTGATGTACGCCTGCGCCGGGTCCAGGTGGTTGATGCCGTCCGCCTCCAGGTCGTAGGCGGTGCCGCCCCTGCGGGCGCCCGCGACCGGTGTGGCCGGGCCCACCGAGTCGGCCGCGGTGCCCAGCGTCACCGTCTCCACGGCGGCCTTGGCACCGTCCGCCCCGCCGCCGCCCGCGCCTCCTCCTCCCGTGCCGCCGCCCGCGCTGCACGCGGACAACGTCAGCGCGGTCGCCGCCAGGATCGCGGCGCCGCACCGGGCGCGCGCCGAGCGGGCTGTGGAGTTGCGCAGTCTCATGGAAACCTCACCGGTGTCAGCGGACGGTCTTCGGATCGAGTGCGTCCCGGACGGAGTCCCCGAGCAGGTTGAAGGCGACGACGAAGACCACCATCGCGACGCCGGGGAAGAACATGTAGGTGATGTCCGACTGGTAGTACTGCGCCGCGTCCTGGAACATCAGGCCCCAGTCGGGCGTCGGCGTCTGCATCCCGACGCCGAGGTAGGAGAGCCCGGCCTCCGCCGTCACGTTGACCGGCAGCAGCAGCGTGGACTGCACCAGGACCGTGCTCCAGATGTTGGGCAGCAGCTCCCTGCGCACGATCCGCGCGGTCGAGGCGCCGCTGAGCCGGGCGGCCTCGACGTACTCCCGCTCGCGCAGGCTGAGCACCTGCGCCCGCACCAGCCTCCCCAGCGCCATCCAGCCCAGCGCGAACTGCACGATGACCAGCGCCGCGAACCGTATCCAGGTCGGCTCCGCGTTCCCGGGCCGTACGAACATCGCCACGATGACCGGGGTGAAGGCGATGAAGAACAACTGCTGCGGGAACGACATCATCAGGTCGGAGAAGCGCCCCACCACGTAGTCCGTGCGGCCGCCCAGGTAGCCCTGGAAGAGCCCCACGGCCACGCCGGCGACCACCGAGAGCACCGTCACGCACAGAGCGATGCCCAGCGAGGTGCGGATGCCGTAGACCAGCAGGGCCAGCACGTCCCGGCCGAGCCCCGGCTCGACGCCGAACCAGTGGGCGCCGTCGATGCCGCCGTTCGGCCTGATCGGCAGGCCGTAGGAGTTGAGCAGGCCGTCGTCCTGCCCGTAGAGGGTGTACGGGTTCTTCCCGTAGACCTTCGTGATCAGCGGCGCGGCCAGCGCGATCAGGACGAAGCAGGCGACGATCACGGCGCACACCACGCCGGTCCGGTCGCGCCGGAAGCGGATCCAGGCCAGCTGACGGGGGGAGCGGCCGACGGGTACCGCGCCGAGCGGACCTGATAAAGCGTCAGGATCCTTGTTCGGCCCGGTGGTTGTCGTCTCACGGGCACTGGTCATGACCGCCGTCCCCCCGCACCGAGTGGGTGGAGGCGGAGCCCGTCGCCGGGCTCCGCGGGATGAGCGGAGGGTCGCAACCCGGGTCGACGCGCGTCAAGAGGTCGTACGGGAGATTGACGAGCGGTCAGCCGGGACCGGGCGGTCGGGCAGGGGCCCCGTAGGTGGCCGGCCGAACTGCTTAACGCACCGGTAACTTGGCGGAAGCGCCGACGATATGCGGACGCCGGATCATGAATGCCGTACGGCCGTGCGGGTGCCGTTGACCGGCCGGGGCGGGAGTCCTCTCACGCCCCGGCCGGTCGTCATGCCCCGACCCCCCACGCTCGGCGCGCACATGACGAAGGCCCGCGTCCGGTGCGGACGCGGGCCTTTCGCGCGGTCGGCCGGGA
Source organism: Streptomyces sp. ICBB 8177 (assembly GCF_003144095.1). Classification (GTDB taxonomy): domain Bacteria; phylum Actinomycetota; class Actinomycetes; order Streptomycetales; family Streptomycetaceae; genus Streptantibioticus_D. The sequence continues at coordinate 2,114,424 of NZ_NSKH01000018.1, forward strand.
GCCGCGGGCTCCCGGCCGACCGTCAGATCACTTGCTGTCCTTGCCGGCCTCGTCGGCCTTGGCGTCGGCCTTCGGCACCTCGGCCTTGGCCTCCGCCTTCGAAGCCTCCGCCTTCGGGGCGTCGGCCTTCGCGTCCGCCTTCGGGGCCTCCGTCTTCGAAGCCTCCGCAGCCGTCGCCGCCTTCTCCAGGGCCGCCAGCGCCGGGTCCAGGACGATGGCCTCCTCGCGGGCCGTGATGCTCGGCTCCTCGGGGAAGTGGCAGGCGGTCAGGTGGCCCTCGCCGTTGCCCTCGATGCGCACCAGCGGCGGCTCCTCCGTCGCGCACTTGTCCTGCGCCTTCCAGCAGCGGGTGCGGAAGCGGCAGCCGGACGGCGGGTCGATCGGCGAGGGGACGTCACCGGCGAGCCGGATGCGCTCGCGGGCGTCGGCGGCCGGGTTGATCTCCGGCACCGACGACAGCAGGGCGTGGGTGTACGGGTGACGCGGGCGCTCGTAGATCGCCCTGCGGTCGCCGACCTCGACGATCTTGCCCAGGTACATCACCGCGACGCGCTCGGAGAAGTGGCGGACCACCGCGAGGTCGTGGGCGATGAACAGGAAGGCGATGCCCATCTCCTTCTGGAGGTCCTGGAGCAGGTTGACCACCTGCGCCTGGATGGACACGTCCAGCGCCGAGACCGGCTCGTCGGCCACGATCAGCTTCGGCTTGAGCGCCAGCGCGCGGGCGATGCCGATGCGCTGCCGCTGACCGCCGGAGAACTCGTTGGGGTAGCGGTTGTAGTGCTCGGGGTTGAGACCGACGATCTCCAGCAGCTCCTGGGCCCGTTTCTTGTGGCCCTGCGGCGGGTTGATCCCGTTGAGCTTCATCGGGGTCTCGATGATCGTGCCGACCGTGTGCCGCGGGTTCAGCGACGAGTACGGGTCCTGGAAGATCATCTGGAGGTTCTGCCGGGCCTCGCGCATCTTGGCGACCGGCTTGTGGGTGATGTCCTCACCGTCGAAGACGATCTTGCCGCCGGTCGGCTCCAGCAGCCGGGTGGCCAGCCGGCCGGTGGTCGACTTGCCGCAGCCGGACTCGCCGACCAGGCCGAGGGACTCGCCCGCCTTCACGGCGAAGTCCACCCCGTCGACGGCCTTCACGGCGCCGACCTGGCGCTGGAAGATGATGCCCTGCCGGATCGGGAAGTGCATCTGGAGGCCGCTGACCTCCAGCAGGTTCTCGCCGGACGACGACTCGGCGTCCGGCGCCGGGCGCTGCTCGGCGATGGACTTGGTGGTGCTCACGACATGCTCCTGTTCGTCCGCCGCCGTCACTTCGCGGCCCGTTCCACCGTGCCCTGGATCCCAGCCTTGATGTCGTCGCTGAGATGGCAGGCGGCGATGTGCTGGTCGGTGCCGAGCACGGGCAGCAGCTCGGGCCGCTCGGTCAGGCAACGGCCGTCCGGCACCTGGTCCTTGAAGGTGCAGCGCGGGTTGAACGCGCACCCGGCAGGCAGGTTGATCAGGCTCGGCGGGGAGCCCTTGATCGGGTTGAGGCGCTGGTCCACGTCGCCGGACAGATGCGGCATGGACTGCAGCAGGCCACCGGTGTACGGGTGGCCGGGCTCCTTGAGGACGTCGTCCACGGTGCCGTACTCGATGCGGCGGCCGCCGTACATCACCAGGATGTCGTCGGCGACCTCGGCCACCACGCCCAGGTCGTGCGTGATGATGATGACCGCGGAGCCGAACTCCTCCTGGAGGTCGGAGATCAGGTCCAGGATCTGGGCCTGCACGGTCACGTCGAGCGCGGTGGTCGGCTCGTCGGCGATCAGCAGCTCGGGGTCGCACACCAGCGACATGGCGATCATCGCGCGCTGGCGCATACCGCCGGAGAACTGGTGCGGGTAGTCGCTGAAGCGGCGGTCGGGCTGCGGGATGCCGACCCGCTTGAGCATCTCGATCGAGCGCTCCTTGGCCTCCTTCTTGGAGACCTTGTGGTGCACCCGGTACGCCTCGGAGATCTGCGCGCCGACGGTGAAGAAGGGGTGCAGGGCGGACAGCGGGTCCTGGAAGATCATCGAGACCTTGCTGCCGCGCAGGGCCCGCATCTCCTGCTCCGGCAGGCCGACCAGCTCGTTGCCGTCCAGCCACACCTCACCGGAGACCTTGGCGCGCGACCCCTTGTGGAGGCCGAGCAGCGCGAGGCTGGTGACGGACTTACCGGAGCCGGACTCGCCGACGATGCCGAGCGTCCTGCCCTTCTCCAGGGTGAAGGAGACCCCGTCCACCGACTTGACGAGGCCGTCTTCGGTGGGGAAGTGCACACGCAGGTCTCGAACGTCCAGGAAGGCGGACGAGGGGCTGCTGTCCGCGGGTTGCGGCGTGATTTCGTTGGCCACTGGTATTCCTTGGCTTCCGGCGTGTAACTCAGGCGAGGCGGACGCGGGGGTCGACGATCCCGTAGACCATGTCGACGATGACGTTGAAGATGACGATCACGGCGGCGGCGAAGAGCGTGGTCCCCAGGATGACCGGGAGGTCGGAGTTGGTGACCGAGTCGACCGCCTGCTTGCCGATGCCGTTGAGGCCGAACACCGACTCGGTGATGACGGCCGTGCCGCCGATCAGCGAGGCGACGTCCATGCCGAAGATGGTGATGATCGGGGTGATCGCGGCCCGCAGCGTGTGCTTGAGGATCACCGTCTTGCGCGGCAGGCCCTTGGCGCGGGCGGTGCGGATGTAGTCCTCACCCATCACCTCCAGCACCGAGGAGCGGGCGAGCCGGGTGTAGAGCGCGAGGAAGATGATGACCAGCGTCGCCCACGGCAGGATCAGGCCGGTGAACCAGGAGACCGGGTCCTGAGTGATCGGCGTGTACGACGGCGTGGGCAGGATCTGCCACTTGTCGACCAGGGCCCACATCAGCAGCAGGCCCACGAAGTAGATCTGGAGCGAGACACCGAACAGCGCCGCGCCGACCGCGATCTTGTCGGCCGCCTTGCCCTTGCGGACCGCGGCCAGGACGCCAAGGCCGACACCGACGGTCACGAAGATCACCGCGGCGCCGAGACCCAGCGAGAGGTCGACGGGGAAGTCGCTCATCAGGATGGACAGGACGGGGGTGTCGCTCTGGAAGGAGACGCCCAGGCACGGCGCGGTGCAGTGGACGATGAGGCTCTGGTCGCCGTAGGTGCGGCCGACGAAGAGTCCCTTGAAGAACTCCCAGTACTGCGTCGCCAGACTCTGGTCCAGCCCCAGCGAGTGCTTGATCTCCGCCAGCCGGGACGGCGAACACGTCTTGCCGCAGGCCAGAAGCGCGGGATCGGTCGGCAGCGCGAAGAAGATGACGAAGGTGATCAGACTGATCACGACAAGGATGACGGCCGCTGCCAGCAGACGTCGAATCAAGTAACGGAACATGTGGTGCTGGGACCTGGCTCGAGAGCCCGGTCCTCCTCCCTCTCGCTGGATAAGCCTGCGGGGTGCGACCTGGGGCGTTGGTTGGGGGAGTGCCCCGCCGGCGGCGATCGGCCGCCGGCGGGGCGTCAGGTGCTGCGTCGGTCCGTCAGGACCCGACCTCGCGGGGTCAGGACTTGATGAAGACCTTCATCAGGTTGGGCTCGCCCAGGATCGGGTCCTGCTTGAGGCCACCGACCTTGGAGCCGAACATCTCGGGGAAGTTCATGTACATCAGCGGGACCACGTTGGCCTGCTGCATGATCTCCTTGTCCAGCGCGCCGTAGGCGGCGTTCCGCTGGTTGATGTCCGACATCTTGGACGCGGCGTCGAGCGCGGCCTCGATCTTCGGGTCGTTCAGGTACGACACGTCCTGGTTCGCCTGCGGGAGCTTGGCGATCTGGCGGCCGTCGAAGAGCACCGGCAGGACGGTCGAGGCGTTCGGCCAGTCAGCGATCCAGTCGACCCACGACATGTCGTACTGGTTCTTGGTGTTCTGGATGGTGCTGAAGTAGCTGCCCGCGTCGATCGGCGTGACGTTGACCGTGATGCCGATCTGGGACAGGGCGTTCTTCACCGCGTCGCCGAAGTGCTCCTGCGTGGTGGTGTTCTCCACGGTCAGCGAGAGCGTCATCTTCGGGTTGCCGGCCTGCTTCATCAGCGCCTTGGCCTTGGTGAGGTCACCGGCCGGGTTGGTGCTGTAGAGGTTGAACGGCTGGTAGCCGCCCATGCCCGGGTTCAGCATGGTGCTGGCGTAGTCGCCGTAGCCCGAGCCGCCGAACGCGCCGCGCACGGTCTGCTTGTTGATCGCGTACTCGATGGCCTGACGCACCCGGATGTCCTTCACACGGGTGGTGTTGATGGCCATGTAGTTGATGCCGGGCGCCTTGGAGGAGACGATCCGGTCCTTCAGAGTCGGGTCGTTGAGGACGCCCGACAGGTCGGAACCGGAGATCGGCCACTGCTGCATCGAGGTCTGCGCGTCGCCCGAGTCGGACTTCAGCAGCTGGTCGATGGCGCCCTCGTCCATGCCCATCTTGAGGTCGACCTCGTTGACGTTCTGCTGACGCAGCGGGTCGGTCGAGGCGCTCCAGTTGGGGTTGCGGACGAGGACGGCCTCCTTGTTCGGCACGTACGACTTGAGCTCGTACGGGCCGTCCGACCACACGTGGTGGTCGTAGGTGGAGGCCGTGTCGTGCGCCTTCGGCACCGCGGCCCAGGTCGGCATCGCGGTGGCCTCGTTGAAGTCCGCGACCGGCTGGTTGAGGTGGAAGACGATCGTGTACTTGTCCGGCGTCTGGATGGAGTCCAGCGACTGGCCCTTGTAGGGGCCCTTGTAGGTCGAGCCGCCGACCAGCCACTGCGAGGCGTACGGCGGGCCGCCGTTGATGTCCGGCGAGAAGACGCGCTCGACGCCGTACTTGACGTCCTGCGAGGTGACCTCGGAGCCGTCCTGCCACTTGACGCCCTGACGCAGGTGGAAGGTCCACACCTGGTCGTTGTCGCTCGGGGTGCCGGTGTTGGTGGCCAGGTCGCCCACCAGCTTCGGCGAGCTGCCGGAGACGTCCCAGTTGGTCAGCGAGCGCACCAGCAGCTCGTCCGTGCTGTCCGCCTCGGTGGTGTAGGCGCGCTGCGGGTCCAGGTGGTCGAAGTCGGCCTTTTCCAGGATGGTCAGCGTTCCGCCCTTGACCGGCTTCCCGTTGGCGCTGTTGGAACCACCGCACGCGGTGGCCCCCAAGGCCAGCGAGATCGCGGTCGCCGTTATGGCGACCATGCGCGATTTGCGCATCATCAGGAGTGCTCCTTTGCTGTCGGCTCGGTCATCCGCGCGGCCCCGGCGGGGCGTTGCGGTGACCGACTCTTGGGGGTGCGTTAGCTGCGGTTGGCCCGCGGGTCGAGGGCGTCCCGGACGCCGTCGCCGAGAAGGTTCAGCGACAGGACCAGGACCAGCAGAAGGACACCGGGGATGAAGAGGTAGGCCGGGTCCTGCAGGAAGAACTGGGAGGCGTCGGTGAGCATCGAGCCCCAGTCCGGGTTGGGCGGGACCACGCCGACGCCCAGGTAGGAGAGCGCGGCCTCGGTCGTGATGTTCTGCGGGACCGCCAGCGCGAAGGAGATCAGGATCGGCGCCCACAGGTTGGGCAGCAGCTGGCGGAAGAGGATGTGCGGCCAGCCGGCGCCCATGATGCGGGCGGCGTCGACGAACTCCCGTCCGCGCAGGGAGAGCACCTGACCACGCACCAGACGCGCGGTGTACGCCCAGGCGAACGCCGAGATGCACAGCACCAGGATGAGCAGGCGCAGGTTCTCGTTGGTACCGCCGTGGATGTTGGTCTGGAGCGCGTTCTGCAGCACCGGGGTCAGAGCGATGATGAACAGCAGCTGGGGGAAGGCCAGCATCAGGTCCATGATCCGCGACAGCAGGTTGTCGATCCAGCCGCCGAAGTAGCCGGCGGCCAGGCCGACCACGGTGCCGACCACCATGGACAGGACCGCCGAGGCGAAGCCGACCAGCAGGGAGGTGCGCAGGCCGTAGACGATCCGGGCGAACAGGTCGTAACCGGTGCCCGGCTCCACACCCAGCAGGTGGCGCATGCTGATGCCACCGAGGGAGCCGTACGGGTAGTTGCCCGTGTCGGGGTCGATCGCCTTGTTGTCCGGGGTGATGGGTCCCCAGCCACCGGCGTGCGCGATCAGCGGAGCGAATATCGCCACCAGGATGAACACGACCGAGATGATCAGGGCGACCATCGAGGTCTTGTCGCGCCGCAGGCGCTCCCAGGCGGCGCGCCCCGGGGAGCGGCCGGTGATGGCAGGGCCGCCTTCGGCCGGCGTGCCCTGTGGTGTTTCGGCCGATGGGTCCTCCATGAGCGATGTTTCGCCTGTGGTGCCGGTCGGCTGGGGTTGCATGGTCATCGTGCGGAATCCCCGGATTCAGTTCAGGAAGTTCTCGGCGCTGCGCGGTGAGGGGACTCTACGCAAGTAGGTTTTCGCCGCTCAAGAGTGGGAAGCAGGCTGAGACCAGAATGAGATCATGCGAGATTAGTCGTTGGCCGCAATTGAGGCCTTCGTCCCCTTTTGCCGGCTGACATCCCTGGGTGACCGAGCGGTAACTCTGTCCGATACGCCCCGATTAGGGTGCATAAATACCTGCCACCCCGAAGAGTGGTGTCTTTACCAGCTGTTTACGTTTCGGGGTGGAAGTGTGTGACGGTTGTGTTGCGCGAGTGTGGGTCGACAGGCCGTCAGGTCACCGTGAATAACTCTATACGGAGTTGAAAGACTGCGCTGAGTTACCGGCTTACCGCGTTTTCCATATCGCCGATTGCCGCGGTTATAGAGGTGGCCGCAACACGGTGGCCCGACGGGTCGGGTCCCTCGCTACGCCACCGACAATGCCCGTTTCAGGAAATCGACCTGGAGCAGCAGCAGGTTCTCCGCCACCTGTTCCTGCGGGGTCATGTGGGTCACCCCGGACAGCGGCAGGACCTGGTGCGGGCGGCCCGCTGCCAGCAGGGCGGACGACAACCGCAGCGTGTGGGCGGCGACCACGTTGTCGTCGGCCAGCCCGTGGACCACCATCAGCGGCCGCACCGGACCGCCTCGTGCCCAACCCGCCGGGTCGGTCAGGGAGTTGGCCGCATAGACCTCCGGTGCCGTGGCAGGGTCGCCCAAATAGCGTTCCGTGTAATGCGTGTCGTACAGCCGCCAGTCGGTCACCGGCGCCCCGGAGACCGCGGCGTGGAATACGTCGGGGCGGCGCAGCACCGCGAGCGCGGCGAGATAGCCGCCGTACGACCAGCCGCGGATCGCGACGCGCTCCAGATCCAGTGGGTACGACGCGGCCAGTGCCCGCAGCGCGTGCACCTGGTCGTCCAGGGTGACCCCGGCGAAGTCGCCCGCGACCGCCTTCTCCCATTCCGGCGAGGTGCCCGGGGTGCCCCGGCCGTCCGCCACCACCACCGCGAAGCCCTGCTCGGCGAACCACTGCGAGGTCAGGTGCGCGTCGTGCGAGGCGACGACCCGCTGGCCGTGCGGCCCGCCGTAGGGGTCCATCAGCACCGGCAGCGGCCCGTCGCCCTCGCGGTACCCGGACGGCAGCAGCACCGCCGCAGGGATGCCCCGCTCACCGGCGCGGGTCAGCATCGGGCGCGCGGTGAGCACCGGGCGCTCGGCGTACGAGGCGACGCGGGCGACCTCCCTCAGGGCCGACGGCACGCCCGCCTCACCGCGCAGCACCCGGACCTGCGCGCCCGGGCGGTCCGGTGCCGTCCCGCTCACCACGGTCGACGGCCCGCCGCGCACCGCCGCGTGCGTGCCCGCCCCGCTCGTCAGCCGGGTCACGCCCGCCGCGCCCGCGTGGTGCACGTGGATCTCGCCGACCCCGGGGTCCTGCGCGTCCCGGCCCGCCGAGGCGGTGAACAGCACGCCGTCCGCCGCGACATCGAGCACCGCCCGTACGTGCAGCCGCGCGTCCGTCACCGCCTCCTCGCCGACCACCAGCACCCGGGCGTCCTCGCGGTCCTCGATCCGCACCATGCGCCCGTCCGGCGTCCAGGCCGGCACGCCGGTGGACAACTCCAGCCAGACAGGGTCCTGTTCGGTGTGCGCGACCGCGGTGCGGCCGGTCGTGACGTCCACCGTCAGGTACGCCTGATCGCGCTGGTCGCGCGACTGCACCAGCAGCAGCGGCGGGCCGCCGGCCGACCAGTGCGCGCGGGCGAGGTACGGGTGGCGCTCGCGGTCCCAGGTCACCTCGGTACGCGAGCCGTCCAGGCCGCACACGGTGAGCGTCACCTCGGCGTTGGGCGTACCGGCGGCCGGGTAGGCGACCTCTGCCGGAGCGTCGCGCGGATTGGCGGGGTCGGCGATCCACCAGCGCCGCACGGGGGAGTCGTCGACGCGGGCGGCCAGCAGGCGATCGCCGTCCGGGGACCACCAGTAGCCGCGCGAGCGGTCCATCTCCTCGGCCGCGACGAACTCCGCCAGCCCCCAGGTGACGTGCGCCTCGCCGTCGTCCGGCCCGGCCACCACGCGGTCCCCGGAGCCGTCCGCCGCCACCACCCGCAGCGCGCCACCGCTGACGTACGCGACGTGGCGGCCGTCGGGCGAGGGACGCGGGTCGATCACCGGCGCGGCGACGGGCAGTTCGCGCACGCGGGACCCCTCGCGGGACGCGCCGCCGGCCGTGTCCGCCGTCAGGTCCGCCGTGAACAGCCGCCCCGACAGCGCGAAGGCCGCCGTGCGCACCGCGCCGTCCACCGCGTACGCCACGATCCCCGCCGAGCCCTCCCGGCTGCGTTCGCGCCGCGCGCGCTCCTCGGCCGTCAGCTCCTCCCGCGCGCCGTCCAGCAGGGCGCCGGGGTCGGCGACGAGGCGCTCGGCGGCCCCGCCCTCCCGCTCGGGCACGTCCAGCACCCACAGCCGGTTCGCCCGGTCCGTGCCGGAGCCCGAGCGCAGGAAGGCCACGCGCTCGCCGTCCGGCGAGACGGTGAGGGAGCGCGGGGCGCCCAGGGTGAAGCGCTGGGTCCTCGCGTGCTGCCTGGGGAAGGAGAGGTGATCACTCATGCGGCGAAGCGTAGGCGCCGGGCCGGGAGGGGCGCCCTCGTCCGCGTGCGGCGCTCGCCCCGGCTCGTGCGGAGCGTGGTCGTTCATCCGAACGGCGGAATGGCGCAGGCCCCGCGCAGCGAGCCCGGCGACCCCGCTGACCAGCGGAACCGTGCCCGTACGTGCGCCCCCGCGTGCTCCCGTGCCCCGAGGTGTGCGGGCTCACGGAAAGTTAGGATCGGTAGCTGTAGGTATGGGCCACGACCCGCTCCGCGACCTGGAGGTGAGCCGCTGTGGCGCTCTCGATCTCAGCGGTCCTGCTGCTGCTGGTCATCGTGCTTCTGCTGGTGAGGAAGTCCGGGTTGAAGGGCGGACACGCGGTCGTCTGCATGCTCCTCGGCTTCTACCTCGCCAGTTCCACGTTCGCCCCGACCATCCACCAGCTGACCACCAGCGTCGCCAGCATGATCGGCAACCTGAAGTTCTGAGCGCGGCCCCCGGGTGGCGGGCGGCGGACACCCCGGGTAATACGCTGCCGGGTATGACCGAGCTTCCCGCCCGGCGCCTGCTGCTCGTCCACGCGCACCCCGACGACGAGTCGATCAACAACGGCGCGACCATGGCCAAGTACGCCGCAGAAGGCGCCCACGTCACCCTGGTGACCTGCACCCTCGGCGAGGAGGGCGAGATCGTCCCGCCGCGGCTGGCGCACCTGGCCGCCGACCGGGACGACACCCTCGGCGCCTACCGGGCCGGCGAACTGGCGGCGGCCATGCGGGAGCTGGGCGTCACCGACCACCGCTTCCTCGGCGGCCCCGGCCGCTACCGCGACTCCGGGATGATGGGCGTCGCCCAGAACGAGCGCCCCGGGTGCTTCTGGCGGGCCGACCTGGACGAGGCCGCGGGACATCTGGTCGCCGTCGTCCGCGAGGTCCGGCCGCAGGTGCTCGTCGCGTACGACCCCGACGGGGGCTACGGCCACCCCGACCACATCCAGGCGCACCGCGTCGCCATGCGCGCCGCCGGACTGGCTGCGGACCCCGCCTTCCGCGCCGACCTCGGCCCGGCGCACGCGATCGACCGGGTGTACTGGAACTGCGTGCCGCGCCCGGTCGTGGAGGAGGGCTTCGCCCGGCTGCGCGCGGCGAGCCGCGAGACCGCGTTCGGGGGTGTCGCGTCGGTGGACGACGTGCCCGGCGTGGTGGACGACGCCGACGTGGCGGTCGCGGTGGACGGCACCGCGTACGCCGGTCGCAAGGCGGCGGCGATGCGCGCGCACGCCACCCAGATCACCGTGGACGGCCCCTTCTTCGCCCTCTCCAACGACCTGGGCCAGCCGCTCTTGCCGGTCGAGCACTACCGCTTGGCGCACGGGGCGGCGCCCGAGGCTCAAGGGGGGCGCGCGGACGACCTGTTCGCGGGCATTTTCACCGATTCGGTTACGGGTGGGGAGGTTTGAGAGCGATGCGCGTACTGGCTTTCGCCGGTCTCGGCGTCCTCGGGGTGGTCGTCGCCTGCGCGGGCGCGCTGGTCCAGGACGGCTGGTTCCCCGGCGGGCTGCTGCTCGCCCTCGCGGGTGCCGTCGCCCTCTTCCACGGCGGCGCCGTGGCCACCCGCAGCCGCCTGGGCGCGGCGGTGCCGGTCATCCTGTGGTTCGTCACCGTGATGTACCTGAGCGTCTCGCGGCCCGAGGGCGACTTCCTGTTCGCCGCCGGGATCGGCCCCTACGTCTATCTGCTCGGCGGGATGGTGGCCGGCGTGATCTGTGCCACGCTGCCCCGCCGTTCTCCGGGGGACACGCCCGGTGCCCGACTTGGTCGGTGATGGGCGCTGTATGACGGTCTGACAGTTCGCCGTAACGGCGGGCGCCATTCCGGTCCACGCGTCGGCCAGTATGGTGGTGCGCGCCGGCGAGCCCCCAGCGGATGGCCGCGACGGGTGGCGTAGCTAACCGGGAGAACCTGCCTTGAGCCGTGAAACTGACAGTTCGTCCTCAGGACCCCAGGGTCGCGGCGGTGCCGCGTACCCGTCCGGGACACCGCCGTACGGAACCCGCCAGTATCCCTCCGCGCACCCGCAGGAGGAGCCGCCGGGCGGTTCCGCCGGGGCACCGGGGCCGGGCGGCGCGCAGGGTGACGGCAGCGCCGACGCGGCCCCGGACGAGCCCAGGACCGAGACCACGCTGACCACCAGGATCCGGATCAACATCCCCGGGTCCCGGCCCATCCCGCCCGTCGTCGTCCGCAAGCCGGTCGGCGAGGGCGACGCGGACGGGGACGGACCGGGCGACGGGTCCGGCGGCCCGGGGAGCGCGGGCAACGAGGCCACCCAGGCGGTGCCGCGCTGGACCCCGCCGGGCGCCCCGGGCGCCGACGCCGCGCCCGCCGACGCGACGGGCGGCGGCGACAAGGAGAAGGCGGCCAGCGACTGGTTCGCCCCGCGCAAGCCCCCGACGCCCACGCCGCCCGGCGGCACGCCGGTCCCCGGCGCGGCCTCCGGTGCGGGGGCGGCGCCCGCGCCGGCCCCGGCGCCCTCGGGACCGGCCGCGCCCGGCTCCGGCCGGCCCGCGCCCGGCCAGCCCGCGATCCCCTATCTCAACGACCCTCCGGCCGCCTCCGCGCCGCGCGGTCGCGCCTTCCCCGACGACCACTGGCCGGACGGCCCCGAGGGCGACGCCGCGACGGTCAACTCGCCGCTGCCCGGCGCCGGTCCGCTCGGCGCGGGCCCCGGCGGCGACCCCTTCGCCTCCGGCGGCGACCCGTTCGCCCCCGGCAACGACCCGTTCGCGCCCCAGGCGGGCCCCGGCGCCCCCGGCCGTGGACGCGGCGGCGAATCGTTCGGCCCGGGCAGCCAGGGCCGCGGCACCCCGTTCACCCCGCCCGCGGGACCGGCGGCCGGACAGCCCGAGGGACCCGCCGGTGGACCGCCGCCCGGCAGCGTGCCGTTCCCCGGCTTCCACGCCCCGGACGCCTCGGGCCGTCCCCCCGGCGCCGACGCGGGTCCTCCCGCGCCGCCCGCCGGGCCCACCACGGGTCCGGCCACCGGGGCCATGCGGATGCCCGGCGCCGACTCGCGCGAGGGCCGCTCCGGCTACCGTCCGGCGAGCGGCGGCACCGGCGCCGACCACGTGTCCGGCGAGACGCTGGTCAGCGGCGTGCCCGCGGGCCCGGCCGGCACGCCGACCATCAAGCCGCCCTCCCCGCCCGCCGACTCCGGCGCGCCCGCGCCCAAGGCGTCCTCCAGCGCGCCCGCCGCCAAGCGCAAGGGCCGCTCCAAGCCGATGATGGCCGTCATGGGCCTGGTCGGCGTCGCCGCCGTGCTCTACGCGGCTGGCCTGGTGATGAACCACGCCGACGTGCCCAACGGCACCACCGTCCTCGGCGTCGATATCGGCGGCAAGAGCCGGGACGAGGCGGTCAAGGCGCTGGACGCCGCGGTGGGCGACCGAGGCACCGCGCCGCTGAAGCTGAGCGTCGGCGGCCGGACGGTGGAGCTCAAGCCCGCGCTCGCCGGGCTGTCCATCGACACCCAGCAGACCGTCGCGCAGGTCGCCCACCGCGACTACGACCCGGTCTCGGTGATCAGCTCGCTCTTCGGCGGCAAGACGGTCGTCAAGCCGGTCATCCCGGTCGACCAGGAGAAGCTGGACAGCCAGCTGGACACCCTGGTGCCGGGCGGCTCGGGCACGGCCACCGACGGCATGGTCAAGTTCGTCGACGGCACCCCCGTCGCGGTGGCGGGCAAGCCGTACCAGGCGGTGGACGCCGCGCTGTCGGACGCCAAGGTCACCAACGCCTACGTCCAGCGCGCCGAGACCGGCCAGGACCAGACCGTCACGCTGCCGGTCACCACCCACCAGCCGATGGTCACCCAGGCCGACCTCACGCAGGCCATCAAGACCATCGGCGACCCGGCGATGTCCGGCCGCATCACGGTGGTGGCGGGCGGCAGGTCGGTCCCGTTCAGCCCGCAGAAGTCGCTGAGCAAGATCCTCACGATCGTGGCGGTCCCCGGCACCGACAAGATGACGCTGCACATCGACCTGAACGTGTTGCAGCAGCTGTACGGGAACGCGTTCGACGGCGTGCTGCTGGAGCGCGGCAACGGCACCAAGACCGCCGTCACGCCGCAGGACGTGGCCTCCGCGATGCTGCCCGAGCTGGGCAAGACGGCCGCGGAGAAGACGGCGACCATCTCGAACGTGGCCCAGTAGCCGCCCGTACGGGACGAGACGAGGCGGCCGGGCCCTCACGGAACCGCGAGGGCCGGCCGCTTCGCCGCGCCGGTGGCGCAAGCCCCCCCCATGAAATCCATATGACATCTGTCATCCCCAGGACACGACCCCCGGCACTGCCGTCCACCCGCCCGGTGCCGGAAGCTGTATGCCATGAGCGCTACAGGGGGCACCACGAGGCCCACGGAACCACGAAGCGGGGCCGGACCGGTCGTCGCCTTCTCCGGGGTGAGCAAGACCTTCGGCCAGGTCAAGGCCGTCAACGAGCTGAATCTGACGCTGCACGCCGGTGAGACGGTCGCGTTGCTCGGGCCGAACGGCGCCGGCAAGTCGACCACCCTCGACCTGCTGCTGGGTCTGCGCAACCCCGACGCGGGCACCGTCGAGGTCTTCGGCGCGACACCCGCCCGCGCCATCGCCGGGGGCCAGGTCGGTGCGATGCTGCAAAGCGGCGGGCTGATGGAGGAGGTGAAGGTCAAGGAGCTGGTCAAGCTCGCCTGCGACCTGCACCCCCGGGCGTACCCGGTGAGCGAGGTGCTGGAGAGCGCCGGGATCACCGACATCGCCGACCGCCTGGTCAACAAGCTGTCCGGCGGCCAGGAGCAGCGGGTCCGCTTCGCGCTGGCCACCGCGGGCGCCAACGACCTGATCATCCTGGACGAGCCGACCACCGGCATGGACGTCACCGTCCGCCAGGCGTTCTGGGCCGCCATGCGCCGCCAGGCCGACTCCGGCCGCACGGTGCTGTTCGCCACCCACTACCTGGAGGAGGCCGACGCGATCGCCGACCGGGTGATCGTGTTGCACCGCGGCCGGATACTGGCCGACGGCTCGGCCGCCGAGATCAAGGCCAAGGCCGGTGCCCGCCGCGTCGTCTTCGACCTCCAGGGCCCGATCGACGAGGCCGCGCTGCGCGGGCTGCCGTTCCTCACCGCGCTGGACGTCTCGGGGCACACCGTCCGCATTCAGTCCACCGACGCCGACGCCACCGTGCACGCGCTGTACGGCCTCGGCGTCTACCCGCGCAACCTGGAGGTCTCCGGGCTCGGCCTGGAGCAGGCCTTCATCGCCATCACCGACGCCGCGTCCGCCGAGGAGGCGGTCTGATGTCCACCACGACACCCACCACGACGCCCGCCCAGCCCGCCAGGACGTCCTCCGCGATGTCCGCCACGTTCGCGTCCAGCTCGCTGATCAAGCTGGAGATCGTCCGCACCCTGCGCAACAAGCGCTTCATGTTCTTCTCGGTGATCTACCCGAGCGTGCTGTTCCTGATCATCTCGGGTCCGGCGAGCAAGACCGCGAAGGTCCCGCACACCGACCTGACGATGCAGCTGTACTACCTGGTCGCCATGGCCTCGTTCGGCGCGCTCACCGCGGTGCTGATGGGCAACAGCGAGCGGATCGCCAAGGAACGCGAGAAGGGCTGGACCCGGCAGCTGCGGCTGACCGCGCTGCCCGGGCACGGCTACGTGATCGCCAAGATCGCCTCCGCCGCGACCGTCACGCTGCCCACCATCGTGGTGGTCGAGGTGGTCGCCGCCGCCGTCAAGGACGTTCGCATGCAGGCGTGGCAGTGGGTGGCGCTGACCGTCGCGATCTGGGCGGGCAGCCTGGTCTTCGCCGCGCTCGGCGTCGCCATCGGCTACCTGGCCTCCGGCGACGCGGTCCGCCCGCTGACGATGATCATCTACTTCGCGCTGTCGATCCTCGGCGGCCTGTGGATGCCGTCCACGATCTTCCCCACCTGGCTTCAGAACATCGCCAAGTGGCTGCCCACCCACCCCTACGCGGCGCTCGGCCAGGCCATCGAGGTCGGCCACGCGCCGCACCTGCGGGACGTGCTGGTGCTCGCCGGCTACCTCGTGGTCTTCGCGGGCGGTGCGGCCTGGCTGTACCGCAAGGACACCCGGAAGGCCTGAGCGACGATGGGACGCGACGACCGCGTGGGCGGCGGGTCGGGAACGGAGCCGGAGGTCCGGGACATCGGCATGGGCATGGCCCCGGAGACCCGGCGCCAGCAGATCGTGAAGCTGTGCTGGACGCTCGTCTACCTGCTCTACATGGCCTACGCGGTCGGCGACCTCGTCTCGGGCGACCACACGGTCTGGGCGACCGTGCTGGGGTGGCTGGGCCTCGTCGCGTTCCTCGTCCCGTATCTGTACATGGTCCTCAGCCGCCGCCCGCGCGGTGAGCACCTGGCGGCGTGGCAGTGGGCGGTGCTGGGCTGGCTGTACGCCCTGGCGGTGACGCTGTCGCTGACGCTGGGCCAGGCGTGGCTGATGTTCTTCGTCTACGTGACGATCGGCTCCGGCGTGCTGCTGCCGTTCCGGCTGGCCGCGCGTGCGGTGGTCGCGGTGTCGATGAGCCTGCTGGGCGTGGGGCTGCTGCTGCACGCCAACGGCTGGCTGCTGACCGGGCTGGTGCTGCCCTCGCTGCTCGGCGGCGGGGCCATGATGGGCGTGTCGCAAATGGGCCGCACCATGCGGGAGTTGCGGGCCGCACGGGAGACGGTGGCGCATCTGGCGGCCAACGAGGAACGACTGCGGCTGGCCCGCGACCTGCACGACCTGCTCGGCCACTCGCTGTCGTTGATCACGCTCAAGAGCGAACTGGCCGGGCGCATGCTGCCGGACAACCCCGAGGAGGCCGCCCGCCAGGTCGCCGACATCGAACGGGTGAGCCGCCAGGCGCTCGTTGACGTCCGCGAGGCGGTCAGCGGCTTCCGCAGGCCCACGCTCGCGGTCGAACTGGCCGGTGTCCGCACCGCTTTGCACACCGCGGGCGTCGAGGCGCGGATCGCCCCCACCCTCCAGCAGCCCGTCGCCGTCGCCCACCCCGGCCTCGGCGCCGAGCAGGAGGGCGCGCTGGCCTGGGCGCTGCGCGAGGCGGCCACCAACGTCGTACGGCACAGCGGCGCGAGCGCGTGCGACCTGTCCCTGGACGAGGTGTGGGAGGCGGACGAGACCCGCTACCTGTGCCTGGAGGTCGCCGACGACGGCCGGGGCCCGGGCCGCGGTCACCACGCGGGCAACGGCCTGAGCGGCCTGGAGGAGCGCCTCGTGCTGTCCGGCGGCCGACTGGAGACCGGCGCGTCGCGCCGGGGCGGCTTCACGGTACGGGCGTACGTGCCGTTGCGCGCGGTCCAGGACCGCGAGGGGCCGGAACCCTCCCGCCCGCGGCCTTGAGCGGCAGGCGCCACGGGCTCAGTGTCCGCTCAGCACGGGCCCCGTTCGGGCGGAGTGCCGCGTCTGCGCCGCTGCGTGGCTTGAGGGGCAGGAGGGCGGCGGGGGGCGCTGTGCGCCCGGCCTGACCGGGGTCGCGGGTTCCTGGTCTGCCGATTAGTTGTCACGCCGTTGTCAGTGACAAGGGTTTCCGTCAACTGTGCCTGCCGAAAAGCTTGTTACCGGCAACGGGGTGACAACTAATCCGCAGAACACCTGCCGGGCGCGCAGCGCACGGCCCTCAGCGCGGCGCGCAGCGCGGGAGCCACCGCCCTCCTGCCCCTCAAGCCGCGCAGCGGCGCAGACGTGATACTCCGCAAAAACGAGCAGCCGCGCGGCGGCGCAGCCCTCACACTCCGCCCAAACGGCCGCCGCGCAGCGGCGCAGACGCGGCACTCCGCCCAGACAGGCCGGCACCCGCGCCAGGCGGCCCGTCGAACGAACCCCCTCCGGAGCGAAGTAGCCTCCAGATCAGGGGAGTTGGGCTTACGCTCAAGGCAGTCGACGAGCCGGGAAGTGCGCGTCCCCATGTCCCGGCCCAGCGCGACCATGCCCCGCGTCGAAAGGGGAAGAGGCCATGCGAAACGACGCCGGACCAGGAATCCGCTGATGTCGGGCCTAGCCTTTCTCGGCATCGTTGCCGTCGTGCTCCTCATCTCTCTGCTGCCGATGCTGATCATCAGCACGCCGAAGACCTGGTGCCGGACCTGCAAGCACCAGCGCTCCGAGCACGACGGCGGCGTCGGACGGTGCCAGGGGGACGATTTCGACGAGTGCGAACTCACGCCGACCGGACGCCGCTGCCGTTGCGCGTCCTATGTCGCCAACCGGTGAGCAGGACACGCAGAAGATCGCGTGCCGTTCCGGGAGGCGCTCCACCCGCGTCCACGAGCGTGATCGCCGCTGCTTCGCGGGCCCTCGGGGGCCGGCGGCCGCCCGTGGCGTCAGCGTGCGAACTTCGCGATGGCCTCCGGGGTGACGGGGGTGAAGAAGTTGACGAGGTTGCCGTCGGGATCACGGAGCAGCAGCGACCGGTTGCCCCACGGCATCGTGGTGGGCCCGGCGACGAAGTCGGTGACGAAGCCGGTCAGGTCCTGGTGGACGCGGTCCACGTCGTCGACGAGGAACTCGGTGATCACGCTGTGGTTGTCCGCCGGGCGGGCGGAGCCCGGGGCGAACAGCGGGACGGTGCCGGTGCCGGCGATCGCGAGGGTGGCGCCCGCGGTGGCGAGTTCGGCGAACTCCTCGGTGGCCCACGTCGCCCGCGCGCCCGTGGCCCGCTCGTAGAACGCGACGAGGCGCGCCACGTCACCGGTGATGATGCGGATCGAGACGAACTCCATGGGGATCACTCCTTGGCTGTGCTGAAGGCCTGCGACGTCGGCCTGTGCCTCGCAGCCTAGGAGGAATAGGGGACAGAACCCGCCCTGTATTCGCGTAGGCTTGTGCACGTGCCCCGACCCACCGCCCGCGTGCTGACTCTGCTGGAACTGCTCCAGTCCGGTGGCACCCGGACGGTGGCCGAACTGGCCGACCGGCTCGGCGTCGACGGGCGCACCGTGCGCCGGTACGTGGACCAGCTGCTCGACCTGGACGTGCCGGTGGAATCGGTGCGTGGCCGCTACGGCGGGTACCGGCTCGCCCCCGGGTACCGCCTGCCGCCGCTCATGCTCAGCGACGACGAGGCACTGGCCGTGCTGCTCGGCCTGGTCGCCGGCCGCCGGGCAGGGCTGACGACGGCGCAGCACACGGCGAACGAGACGGCGTCGGCGAAGATCCGGCGGGTACTGCCCAAGCACACGGCCCACCGGCTCGACACCCTCCTGGAGTCCCTGGCCTTCACCGAACGGCCCGGGCGGTCCGACACCCCGGACGCGGGGGTCCTGCTCACCGTCGCCGACGCGGTGCGCCACCGCCGACCGGTCTCGATCCGCTACACCGACCGCGACGGACGCCGCAGCGAACGCACGCTGCACGCGTACGGGATCGTCGCGCACGCGGGCCGGTGGTACGTCACGGGCGAGGACCCCCGGATCGGCGAGGACCGGACCTTCCGGCTCGACCGCGTCGCGGACGCGCGGACGCTGCCCGGCTCGTTCGAAGCGCCGCCGGTGGACACCGATCCGGCACAGCGCGTGGTGTCGGGGTTCGCCACGGCCGAGTACCGGCACGAGGTGACCTTGCGGGTCCACGGGACGGTCGAGCGGATCCGCGCCCATCTCCCGCCGAGCATCGGGGAGTTGGAGGACCTCGATCCCGCGGCGGGCCAGGACGACCCGGCGGCCGAGCGCTGGTGGCGCGTCGAGCTGCGGGCGGAACGGCTCGACTGGCTGCCTCCGCTGCTCGCCGCACTCGACCGGCCGTTCGTCATCGAGCGCCCCGACGAACTCCGCGCCCTCGTCACGGCCCTCGCCGACCGCCTCGCCTCGCACGCCCGCCGGACCTGACCGCGAGGAGCCCCACGCAGAGGGACATCCGCCCGGTTCCGCCGGCGGCGAACCCAGGCCCGACCGGGCTCGTCGATCCCTAGAGTCCCGTCTCATGAGGACGATCACCACGCGCACGGTCGCGTACCCGGCCGACGGTCTGACGATGATCGGGCACCTCGCACTCCCCGCCGGTGCCGACCGCCGCCCCGCGGTGCTGCTCGGGCCGGAGGGCATGGGGCCCAGCGACGTCGAGCGCCGCCGGGCCGACGCTCTCGCCGAACTGGGATACGTGGCGCTGGCCTTCGACCTTCACGGCGGGCGGTATCTGGATGACCCCGAGGAGATGCTGGCCCGTTGCATGCCGCTGCTCGCCGATCCCGAACGGATGCGGGACATCGGTCATGCGGCGCTCGACGTGTTGCGTGCCGAACCGCGGACCGACCCCGACCGGATCGCCGCCGTCGGCTACGGCACCGGGGGCGCCGTCGGTCTGGAACTCGGGCGCGACGGCGCCGACCTGCGCGCGATCGCGACAATCAACGCGCTGACCACGGGCCGACCGGGCGAGGCGGCGCGCATTCGCTGTCCGGTGTGGGCCGGGGTCGGGTCGCAGGACCCGATCATGCCGCCGGCGCAACGGGACGCGTTCACCGCCGAGATGCAGGCCGCGGGCGTCGACTGGCGCCTCGTGGTCTACGGCGGCGCCTTGCACGCCTTCCACCACCCGACGGTCGACCACGCCGTGCGCCCCGGCGTCGGCTACCACCCACGGCAGGCGCGGCGAGCCTGGCGCGACGTCGTCGACCTGCTCGCCGAGTGCCTGCCCGTGACGGGGGAACCGGTCAGTCCATGACGAGGGGCGCCGCCCCACTGGGCGGAGTTCGGGAACGTCGCAAACCCGCAGACGCGCCGCCGCCACGGTCAGTTCGACGACGGAAGGCAGCCTCGGTCCGCCGACGGGCCGGACACCGGCGTTTCACGGTGGTCGCTCACGCCCCCGGCCTCCACCTGCGCCGCCCCGGCGGACGGAGGGCAGGGCGCGATCCAGTACCGCACCGCCCGCTCGCCAAGGCCCTGAGCGTGCCGACCCCCGGCCGCACGCAAGCCGGGCTCGGCGTGGACCGAACCGCCCCGGCCCCCGCACCCCGACGCCGAACCGGTCGGACACGTCCGCCTCAGTTGCGCCCCGCGCCTCGGCCACCCGGCAATCCTGCGGCTGGAGGCCGCCGCTCTGAAGCCCGAGCACAAGCGGCTCGGCACGGAAGAACTGAAGGGCTCACACGACCCGTCCAGCAGGGAGCGCGAGTACGTCCGCGACCGCACCCCCGAAGGCCACGAGTCCGCGTCGCCAAGCGCCTCGTCATCACCGCCGGCGCGAAGAGGGCCTGTCGGCGGCAACGACGCATTGGCCGCCGTTGCCGCCGGTCATCGCAGCTCCCCGGTCTTGACGCTGTTCACGAACGCGGCGAAGGCGGCCACGGGGAAGGTGAGGACCGGTCCCTCCGGGTCCTTGGAGTCACGTACGGGCACGATGCCGTGGGCGGCAAGCAGGTCGGTGGCTACCTCGATGCACGCGCCGCCGTTGTCGCTGTACGTGGACTTGGACCAGCGAAGGGACTCGGTCATCGCGGGGGGTCCTTTCACACGGCGCCGAACTCTCCGGCCTTGACGCCTTCCACGAAAGCGGAGAAGGCGTCGGCCGGGAAGGAGAGAACCGGCCCGTTCGGGTCCTTGGAGTCACGGACAGGAACGATGCCGTGCGCTCCGCTGAGGTTGGCGGCCACCTCGACACACTGGCCGCCGTTGCCGCTGTACGAGGACTTGAACCAGCGGAGGGATTCGGTCGTCACGGGGTGCCCTTTCGCAACTGGTTGATCATGGCGACAGATTCCGCTTGCGAGAGCGCCTCTGCCTGTAGCTGATGGTAGGCCGCCAGGAGGTGCACCACGAACGTACTTTCCCGCTCCAGATGGCCACGATGGGTGGACTCGGCGTACGACATGAGCGATCGGTCCGGCATCGTGAGGATCGTGATGGGCAAGCTGAACGGTCTGCGCGCCCCCATAGAGAACGGCGCTACCTGGAGCACGGTGTTCGGCATCTCCGCGAAATCGAGCAGTCGGGCGAACTGGGCGTCCATAACGGCAGAGGTGCCCATCGACCGTCGGATGCACCCTTCGTCAAGCACCGTGAGGATCAGAGGTGAGGGTGATCGCAGAAGGCTGGCCTGTCGTTGTGCCGCCAGCTCGACTCGCTCCTCGGCCTGCTCGGGTGTGATCGCCTCCCTTCGCACTGCGTCCGCCTCCAACGCGGCGGCGTACTCCGCAGTTTGGAGCAATCCAGGTATGACGCCCACTTCGTACAGACGGACCTCTGCCGCCCTTGCCTCATGGGCCACGTACTCCGGGAACCCTTCGATGAGCGCCGTGTGCCGCGCCGCCCGACTCTGACGCTCGAACCTGTCGCCTGTCCCGAATGCCTTGTCAACGCTTGCTGCAAAACGACGAGTTGGTGGGCGGCGACCAGTTTCCACAGCCGAAACATGGGTGCCAGTACATCCGATACGAGCAGCCAGCTCCTCCTGCGTCCAGCCGCGCTCGTCCCGTAACGTGCGAAGACGCTGCCCGAATCGTGCACTCGGCGATTGCTCTGGATCCAGCTCTTTGCGGTTCAAGGCACCTGACCAACTCTCTGAACAAATACCGCAAGTTGAAGACGTTCCCACTCTAGGTCACGCTGAACTCGCTTGGTAGTGGAATGGCTACGGAGAGGAGTGGTCGTGTGTGACCAGGGTGTTCCGGTGGAGCCGATCGAACTCCCGTGTCCGCCTGAGCCGGGGGCGGTCGTGGTGGACGTGGCGCGGGACCGGGTGGGGGAGTTTCGTGGGGAGTGGTGCGGGCGGTGGTTCCTGCGGCCGGTGACCGGTGGGCGGGAGTGGGCCGCCAGGCCCGAGGACGTGCGGGCGGCCAGCCCGCAGCAGCGGTTACGCGCTCGGACGGCGAGGGCGAACGCCCGCAGTCGCGGCGAGGTGTTGTGAGCGGGCGGCGTCGGGTGTTCCGGTTCGTGGAGTGGACGTTGCGGCCCGACAAAGACGAGGACGCTCCTGCGGTGACGTACGCCTTGCGCTGTCTGACCCTTCGGGACGACGACAGTGAGTGCGGGGCGCGGTCGCGGGCGAGTACGGATCCGTGCGTGCCGCAGGAGTGGGCGTTCGGGCATCTGCGGGCGAACCCGGAACACACCAGCTATGCCGAGGTGATCGAACGCCCCTGGGTGATGTGGCGAGGCGGCCCGGCGTGAACGGGGGGGTACCGCTGCGAAGTGGTGGCCGACGGGCCGGTGTTCGCCACGGGGGAGCGCGTCACGTACGTGCCGGCCTCGTGGCAGACGATCTCGCCGAAGCTCGCCCTGCGGTGGCTGACGGCCCAGGCCGAACACCTCGCGCAGCGCCTGGACCCGGACCCCGCCCGGGCACCATGGACCCGCCCGGCACACACACCCCACGCAGGCGGCCTCACCGCCCTACGGCACGCCCAACAACCCGCACAACGCGAACTACTCAAGACCGGCGCCCCGTTGACCCTCGTCGTACGCGACACCGACTGCCACTGGACCCTCTCCGTGCGGCCGTTGCCCGCCCGGCCGCTGGGCGTTCGGGCTCGTGGACATGGGGCCGCGCCTCGTGAACTCCGCGACGGTGAGCGGGGGTTCGCTTCCATCAGTCGGCACGGCGTCGGGCCCGACGCCGACGGTCACCGCGCGGTGCGCGCGCTCGCCCGCCACCCTCGGCCTCCCCGCCCCTGGGGGCGGCTCGGGGACCGAGTGGGTGATATAGCGCGTAAATCGCTGAAAACGGTGATAGAACGACTGCTGTGCGTGGATCATCCCGCAGACCGCGGTTGAAGAGCGTCGCGGCGCAGATCTTCGTGTTGCAGTGGGCGATCGTCGTCCTGCTGGTGGCGACGGGTGACACGCTGCTCGTACTCCAGGCGCGTCACGCCGACGTCCAGGGCGCGCGGGACCGTTCCCTCGCCGTCGCCTCCGGCTTCGCGAAAGCGCCGGGCACGGCAGCCGCCCTGCGCACATCGCATCCGACGGCCGTGCTGGAGCCGCAGGCGCTGAGCGCTCAGCGGATCGCGGGGGTCGACTTCCTCACGGTGCTCGACCGCGACGGCGTCCGCGTCACCGATCCCCGCCGGAACCTGATCGGCACGCACGCGGCCGGCGACTTGCGCAGGGGGCTTTCCGGGCAGTCGTACACCGAGCACTTCCAGGGGCCGCCCAGCAACGCGGTCCGTGCCGTGGTGCCGGTCGTCGCGCCGGACGGCACGGTCGTCGGCCTGGTCACCGCGGGCCTGGAGACCACTACCGTGGCCGGCGCCTTCAACCGGGGGCTTCCCGTGCTGATCGCGGGCGCGGTCGGGGCGCTGGCACTCGCCACGCTGGGCGCGGCCCTGGTCAGCCGGCGCCTGAGCCGCCAGACACACGGCCTGGGCCCCGCCGAGGTCACTCGGATGTACGAGCACCACGCGGCGGTGCTCCACTCGGTCCGCGAGGGCGTGCTCGTCTTCGACGGCGACCGGCGGCTCGTGCTCGCCAACGACGAGGGCAGGCGGCTGCTCGACCTGCCGCCGGACGTCGAGTCCCGGCCGGTGCGGGACCTCGGCCTGCCCCCGGAGACCGAGGGACTGCTGGCCGGGGGACGGGAGACGAGCGACCAGGTGGTCCGCGTCGGCGACCGCATGCTCGCGGTGAACGTCCGTCCCACCGGCCGCGACGGCGGTCCGCCGGGAAGCGTCGCGACGCTGCGCGACACCACCGAACTGCGCGCCCTCACCGGCCGGGCCGAGGCCGCGCGCCGACGCCTTGAGCTGCTGTACGACGCGGGGGTGCGGATCGGCAGCACCCTGGACGTGGTCCGCACCACCGAGGAACTCGCCGACCTGGCCGTCCCCCGTTTCGCCGACGCCGTCACCGTGGACCTGCGCGAGGCGGTGCTCAGCGGTCAGGAACCCCAGGCCGACCCCCGGCCGGCGATGCGGCGGGTGACGGCCCGGGACGCGGTGGCGGGTCACGACCCGGAGCCGGTCGGCGGCGTGGTGGCCCACCCGCCCGGCACGCCGCAGGCCCGCGCCCTGGCGGAGGGTCACGCGGTGCTGGCGACCGGGGACGGGGAGCCGGGCGGATCGCTGATCTGCGTTCCGTTGCGGGCGCGCGGAGTGGTGCTGGGCCTGACGACCTTCCTGCGCCGCAGGCAGAGCCCGTTCACCGACGAGGACCTCTCCCCGGCCGAGGAACTGGCCGCCCGCGCGGCGGTGTGCGTGGACAACGCCCGCCGTTACACCCGCGAGCACACCATGGCGGTGCTCCTCCAGCGCAGCCTGCTCCCGCACGGCCTGCCCGAGCAGCACGCCCTGGACGTCGCCCACCACTACGTGCCCGCGCGGACCGGGGCCGGAGGCGACTGGTTCGACGTCATCGCGCTGCCGGGCGAGCGCGTCGCCCTGGTCGTGGGCGACGTCGTGGGGCACGGGGTGCACGCCGTCGCGACGATGGGCCGACTGCGCACCGCCGCGCGCAACTTCTGCGCGCTCGACCTGCCCCCCGACGACCTCCTGGCCCACCTCGACGACCTGGTGACGGCGATCGACCAGGAGAACACCCTGGCCGGCGGGCAGGAGGAGACCATCTCCGGGGCCACCGTCCTGTACGCGGTCTACGACCCGGTGACGGGCGGCTGCGCCCTGGCCGGCGCCGGGCATCCGCCGCCCGCGCTGGTGGCCCCCGACGGCACCGTGAGCCTCCTCGACGTGCCCGCGAACCCACCGCTGGGCCTGGGCGCCGCCACCGTCGAGATGTGCGAGCTGACGCTGGAGGAGGGCAGCCGCCTGGTGCTGTACACCGACGGCCTGCTCAGGGGCGACGGCCGGGACACCGGCCGGGGCCTGGAGCTGCTGTGCGCGACCCTCGGCCGCGCGGGCCCCGGGTGCGCGGCGACGCGCGACGCGGTGTCGGCCGCCATGATCCCGGCGAGCCCGCGCGACGACGCCGTGCTGCTGGTCGCCGGTACGCGGCGGCTCGGGGCGGACCGGGTGGCGCAGTGGGAGGTGCCGCAGGACCCGGCCGCCGTCGCGCCGGCCCGGGCGGCGTGCATGCGGCAACTGGCCGCCTGGGGGCTGGACGACGCGGCGTTCGCGGCGGAACTCATCCTCAGCGAGCTGATCACCAACGCCGTCCGCTACGGTCAACCGCCGATCACCGTACGGCTGTTGCGCGACCGCACCCTGACCTGCGAGGTGTCCGACGGCGCGGGCACCTCGCCCCGGGTGCGCCGGGCCTCGGCGCTGGACGAGGGCGGACGCGGTCTGTTCCTGGTCGCGCAGTTCGCCCAGCGCTGGGGCGTGCGGTACACGACGAACGGCAAGGTCGTCTGGAGCGAGCAGCCGCTCGGGTAGCCCCGCCCGGGCGCCCCGCCTCAGGAGCGGGGAGCCGGTGGCGGCCGTGCGCTCGTTAAGCTGCCCGCATGAGCGATGCCAAGGACGGGCCCCCGGTGCGGCTGATCAGGGTGCTGCTGGCCGAGGACCAGTCCATGGTGCGGGAGGCCCTGGCCACCCTGCTCGGGCTCGAGGACGACATCGACGTGGTGGCCCAGGTCGCGCGCGGGGACGAAGTCGTGGCGGCGGCGCGGGAGCACGACGTGGACGTCGCGCTGCTCGACATCGAGATGCCGGGGGCGACCGGCATCGACGCCGCCTGCCAACTGCGGGCCGCGCTGCCGGGCGTGAAGGTCGTCATCGTCACGACCTTCGGCCGCCCCGGCTACCTGCGGCGCGCCATGGAGTACGGCGCCGACGCGTTCCTGGTCAAGGACGCCCCCGCGGCCCAACTCGCCGACGCCGTACGGCGGGTGCTGCGCGGTGAGAAGGTGATCGACCCGACGCTGGCCGCCGCCGCGCTGGCGGAGGGCGCCGACCCGTTGACCTCCCGCGAACGCGACGTGCTGCGCGCGGCGGCGGACGGCTCGGTCAACTCCGAGATCGCCCGGGCCCTCCACCTGTCGGAGGGCACCGTGCGCAACTACCTGTCCACCGCGATCCAGAAGACCGGCTCCCGCAACCGCTCCGAGGCGGTCCGCGTCGCACGCGAGAAGGGGTGGCTGTGAGCGACCGCCTTGCCGCGCCGGTCAGTTGAGCAGCGCTCTCGTCGCCCGGGCCTGGTGCCGGATCTTCCCGGCCGCCTCGGGGTCGACCGCCTCGACCAGTTCCGCGTAGGCGTCCAGGCCGTCCGCACCCGCCAGGAAGTCGCCGCGCTGGACGAGGAGCTGGGCCCGCTCCAGCCGCAGCCGCGCCGGATGCCGGGGGAGCAGCAGGGCCAGGTCGGTCGCCCACAGGCCGACCGCGGTCTGCTCGGGGCGGGCGGCGGCCCAGGTGCGGATGTTGCCCAGTACCCGCCCGACCACGTCCAGCGGTGCTGCGGGCTCCAGCGCGCGCGGCGGCACCGGGCCGCCCGCCAGCCGTTCCGCGTCGTCACCGGTGACCGGCACGCCGCCGTGGAACGGGTCGGCCAGCACGTGGTGCCCGTGCGGGTCGCCGACGCCGACCACGAAGTGCCCCGGCAGCGCCACCCCGTAGACCGGCGCGCCCAGCCGCCTGCCGACCTCCGTCCACACCACCGACAGCAGGATCGGCAGCCCGCGCCGCCGCCGCAGCACCGCGTGCAGCAACGAGGACTCCAGCCGGTCGTAGTCCGACGCCCTGCCGTGCAGCCCGCACCGGGTGCCCAGGACCTCCGCGAGGACCGAGGCCCACTCCCGCGGCGACGGCTCGCCGCCGCCGGGCAGCCGCGCGCCCACCCGGTCGGCCAGGCGGTCCAGGCCGCGCAGGGTGTCCTCCCGCGCCTTCTCGTCGAACGCGGGGTCGGCCTGCGCGCACACCAGCAGGCACAGCGTCGCCAGGTCCGGCCGCTCGGAGCGCGCCTCGGCCGCGAAGCGCCTGCGCACCGCGGTCTCCTCCACCCCGGTCACCCCTCCGCCGCGGGATCCGCGGACTCCGCGGGCTCCGGACACCGGTAGTAGAGGTACTCGTGGTGCGTGGTGAAGCCCAGCCGGTCCCACAGGGCGCGCGCCGCGCCGTTGCCCGCCTCGACCTGGAGGTACGCGCCGGCCGCCCCCTCGGCCAGCGCCTTCGCCGCGAGCGCGGCCACCACCGCGACCGCGAGCCCCCGCCGCCGCGCCGAGGGCGCCACCTCGACCGCGCCGAACAGCGCCCACCGCCCGTCGACGACGCACCGCCCGATCGCCGACGGAACGTCCCCGCCGTCGGAGTCCGCCGAGGCGAACCACACCGACGCCCCGCCGCCCAGCACCGCCCGCGCCGCGTCGGCACGTTGACCGGTGCGCCCGTACGCCGCGAGCCAGTGCGCGTCCACCTCGCGCGCGAGCGTCACCCGCTCGGCACCGGGCAGATCGGCGAGCGGCGCCAGGGGCGCGGTGAGCAGCAGCGAACGCGCCCGGGGCGACCATCCCGCCGCCGCGAACGCCTCCGCGCCCGCCGACCCCGGCAGCGTCTGCGCGTACGCGGGCAGCCCGCGCTCCGCGTACCAGGCCCGCGCCCGCTCCACCGCCCGCCGCGCAGGCAGCCCCGGATCGCCCAGCGCCAGCACGGAGTTGGCGCGGCGCGTGAAGCCGTCGGCCGCCCGCAGCGTCCATCCGCCCAGTTCCGCGGTCTCCCGCGCGGGCCAGCCCCGGGAGGCGGCGCGCTGGAGTTCGTCCGCCGTCGCGGCGGGCGCGGCCATCGCGCGGCGGGCCGGCGCGTCCGGCACGACCTTGCCCGCGACCACGGATTCGTCCGGTATATGGACCACCTCACCGGTGCGCCGTGTGACGATCACCACACCGTCCGCCCAGGATGTGAGAACGCCGACCGCGTCGCGGAAGACCGGCCGTCCGTCCACGACCTCAGCAACCGCCCGTACCGACACCCTTTTGCCCACGTCAGAAGGGGTGATCCGAATTTCGAGCCGTCCTCCGGCCACGTAATTCACAGTGCTGTCAGCCCCCTGGAGTTCGTAAGGTGCCTGGGAACGGAGATACTAGAGGCGGGCATCGACGACGCCGCGCTCCCGCGCGAGATGAGCCCTACCGAGGAGGAACGACAGCGTGACCTACGTCATCGCGCAGCCTTGTGTCGACGTCAAGGACAAGGCGTGCATCGAGGAGTGCCCCGTCGACTGCATCTACGAGGGCCAGCGGTCCTTGTACATTCACCCGGACGAATGCGTCGACTGCGGGGCCTGTGAGCCCGTCTGCCCGGTCGAGGCGATCTTCTACGAGGACGACACGCCGGACGAGTGGAAGGACTACTACAAGGCGAACGTCGAGTTCTTCGACGAGCTGGGTTCGCCCGGCGGCGCCTCCAAACTGGGCCTGATCGAGCGTGACCACCCGTTCGTCGCCGCCCTGCCCGCGGACATCAACGCGGAGCACTGAGCGTTCCACCGGCGCACGGCCGGTGAGGCGGTCCCGCACGGCAGGCGCCGTGCGGGACCGCGGCCGTTCGGCCCGGGGAACGATCGCGTGGAGCGGGACCACGTACAGCACGACCGCGTAGAGCACAGTCGCGTACAGCACGAAGCACGCAGAGCACGAAGAGAGAAGAGCACCGTGGCGCGAGTCTCCGACCGGCTTCCCGTCTTCCCCTGGGACCGCCTGGAGCCCTACAAGGCGGCGGCAGCCGCACACCCCGACGGTGTCGTGGACCTGTCGGTGGGCACCCCGGTCGACCCGGTCCCGGCCGTCGTCCAGCGGGCGCTGACCGAGGCCGCCGACAGCCCGGGCTACCCGCTCACCTACGGAACGGCCGCGCTGCGCGAGGCGATCGCGGCCTGGTTCACCCGCCGCCTGCACGCCGCCGTGGCCCCGGCCGACGTCCTGCCGCTGATCGGCTCCAAGGAACTCGTCGGCCTGCTGCCGCTCCTGCTCGACCTGCGCGAGGGCGACCAGGTCGCCTACCCGGCGCTCGCCTACCCCACCTACGAGATCGGCGCCCTGACCGCCCGCGCCGAACCGGTGACGTACGACGACCCGGTGACCGACCTCGACCCGTCCCGGGTGCGGCTGCTGTGGCTCAACACCCCCTCCAACCCGACCGGCCGCACCCTGAGCGCCGCCGAACTGCGCCGGATCGTCGACTGGGCGCGGGAGCACGGCGTGCTGGTCGTCTCCGACGAGTGCTACGTCGAGCTGGGCTGGGAGACCGAACCGGTGTCGGTGCTGGACCCGCGAGTCTGCGGCGCCGGCCACCAGGGCCTGATCGCGGTGCACTCGCTGTCCAAGCGGTCCAACTTCGCCGGGTACCGGGGCGCGTTCCTCGCCGGTGACCCCGCGGTCGTCAAGGAACTGCTGGCGGTGCGCAAGCACCTCGGCCTCATCGTCCCGGCCCCCGTGCAGAACGCGATGATCGCGGCGCTGGGCGACCAGGCCCACGTGGACGAGCAGCGCGAGCGCTACGCCCGCCGCCGGACCGCGCTGCGCACCGCGTTCGAGGGCGCGGGCTTCCGCATCGAGCACAGCGAGGCGAGCCTGTACCTGTGGGCGACCCGGGGCGAGCCGTGCTGGGACACCGTGGGCGACCTCGCCAAGCGCGGCATCCTGGTCGCGCCCGGCGAGTTCTACGGCCCGGCGGGGCGGGAGTTCGTCCGCGTCGCCTTCACCGCGACCGACGAGCGCGTCGCGGCGGCGGTCGCCCGCCTCGGGTAGCGGCGGCGGTCACAAACGCGCCGGCGGCCCGGGTTCCGTGTCCAGCAGCGAGGAGTCCGCGGCGGCCTGGGGCGCGGGCGCGGCGTGGCAGGTGAAGCCGAGGCGCCCCAGCGCCCTGGCCACCTCGTCGGCGGTGAAGTCGCGGCGGTCCTGCCGGGTGATCACCTCACCGACCTGCTTGACGGGAAAGACGCGGCGGCCGATGGTCACCGACGCGCCGGTGACCGGTTCGGGCTTGACGCCCTTCATGGAGTGCTCGACCTCGCTCCTGACGAGATCGAAGGCGAAACGGGCGATGATGCAGCGCATGGGACCTCACCTGGCTCGGGGGGAAGGGGCGGGGACGACGTCCGTGCGGGGCACGACCGGCCCGGGACGACGCGGTGCGCTCACGCGCGGTGCGCTCACGCGGGGCGGGAGGAGCGGCGCCCGGCGTGGACGGCGCGGGTCCGCCGGCCGCGTGAGGAGGAGCCGCGCTTGGCACGCGGTTCCTCCGGCGCGCTGACGGTCACCGGGATCCCCGTGGGGGTACGGGCACCGGTGATGCGGCTCAGCTCGGCCTCCCCGGAGCGCACCCGGGCGGCGTGCGGGGTGATGCCGGCGGCGGACATCAGCCGGTCGACGTCGCGCCGCTGCTCGGGCAGGACCAGGGTCACCACGCTGCCGGACGCGCCGGCCCGGGCGGTGCGCCCGCCGCGGTGCAGGTAGTCCTTGTGGTCGCCGGGCGGGTCGACGTTGACGACGAGGTCGAGGTCGTCGACGTGGATGCCGCGGGCCGCGACGTTGGTGGCCACCAGAGCCGTGACGTGCCCGGTCCTGAACTGGTCCAGGGTGCGGGTGCGCTGGGCCTGGGACTTGCCGCCGTGCAGCGCCGCGGCGCGCACGCCGCTGCCGAGCAGGTGGCGGGTGAGCCGGTCGACGGCGTGCTTGGTGTCCAGGAACATGATCACCTTGCCGTCACGGGCGGCGATCTCGGTCGTCGTGGCGTGCTTGTCGGCGGCGTGCACGTGCAGGACGTGGTGTTCCATCGTGGTGACCGCGCCCGCCGAGGGGTCGACGGAGTGGACCACCGGGTCGTTCAGGTAGCGGCGCACCAGCAGGTCGACGTTGCGGTCGAGGGTGGCCGAGAACAGCAGGTGCTGCGCGGTGCCGGGCACCAGGTCGAGCAGGCTGGTGACCTGGGGGACGAAGCCCATGTCGGACATCTGGTCGGCCTCGTCCAGGACGGTGACGTCCACCTGGTCCAGGCGGCAGTCGCCTCGGCCGACGAGGTCGTTGAGGCGTCCCGGGGTGGCGACGACGACCTCAGCCCCGGCCCGCAGCGCGCTGGTCTGGCGGCCGATCGACACACCGCCGACGACGGTGGTCACCCGCAGCCGGAGCGAACGGGCGTAGGGCCCGAGGGCGTCCGTGACCTGCTGCGCCAGCTCCCGGGTCGGCACCAGCACCAGGGCCAGCGGTTGCCGGGGCTGCGCCCTGCGTCCCGCGACACGGCCCAGCAGTGCCAGGCCGAACGCGAGGGTCTTGCCCGATCCGGTGCGACCGCGGCCCAGGACGTCCCGGCCGGCCAGCGCGTTCGGGAGGGTGGCCGCCTGGATGGGGAACGGGACCGACAGCCCCTCGGCGGTGAGCGACGACAGCAACTCGGCCGGCATGTCGAGTTCGGCGAAGGACGTGACGGCCGGCAGTTGCGGGGTGGTCGAGACCGGCAGGGTGAAGTCGCCCTGCGGTGCGGCCGGACGCCCGGGCCGCCGGGAAGCGGCCGGGGCGCCGGAGCGTCGCCCCCCTCGGGAGCCGGAACGGGCCGGCTTGCCGGAGCCGCGGGAGCCGGCGGCGGGGGTGCGGTCGTGACGGCCGGACGTGCGGGTGGTGCGGTTCACGGGGAACCTTCCTCGATGCGGCACGTATCGAGGAAGTCCCGGCAGCCGCGGACGGCGAAAGGGACCGCAAGAACGAGCCGAATGAAAAGCGGGCGACGCGATTTCGGAAGAGCCGCGCCGGATGCCTCGAACGGGCCGGGATTTCCGGAATAGGAAGAGCGCGGAAACGCCGGTCCCTTGTCCGACGGCCGGGTGACGGCGGCCGGACGACAGGGGCCGCAGTGTGGCGGCCGTGGATCGCTCGTGAAACGCTCACGGTTCACGAGCGGGAAAAGAAACGAGCTGGGGCCCGCACCCTAGGTGCGGGCCCCAGCTGTGAGACGCGTCGGCGTCAGGCGGGAACGATGTTCTCCGCCTGCGGGCCCTTCTGGCCCTGCGTGACGTCGAAGGTCACCTTCTGGCCTTCGTGGAGCTCACGGAAGCCCTGGGTGGCGATGTTCGAGTAGTGGGCGAAGACGTCGGCGCCGCCGCCGTCCTGCTCGATGAAGCCGAAGCCCTTTTCCGCGTTGAACCACTTCACGGTGCCAGATGCCATGTTTCTCTCCTTTGAGGGGGCAGTGCCCGAAATCCACACGGTGTGGATTTCGTGTCGCCGCGATGATTACCCCTGCCCGGAAAGCACACGGGGAGATGTAAAAGTTCGCCCACTGGCCTGGCGGCCGGTGAGAGAACTTGAAGTCTGTGGGAACCACAACTGCAACTGAAATAACCGTAACACAGGTGGGGTCGCGAAGCGAGGGATCTTGCTTCGCTGTCGGGCCGAGGCGATTTCGGGTGGTGGTGATGCACGTTTGCGGCCTGGCCGCAAGGGGGCGTGCGAAGCAGGAGGGGCCCGGGAAACCGTCGGCTTCCCGGGCCCCTCGCGTCGTCACCTACGACGGCCGCGTGCTCACAGCGGCAGGCTGCTGACCGGCAGGGACTCCGCGGTGGAGTGCAGGTCCTTGGTCGGCAGGGTGTTGCCGGTCAGGCCGTGCACCGGGAGCTGGTCGGTGAGGTGGTTGTCCTTGGCGGTCTTGCTGAGCGTGCCCGTGGTCTCGCTCACCGTCTGCCGCGCGGCCGGGGCCAGGGTCTTCGCGGCGTTGCCGCCCGCCTCGTTGACGACGCCCGCGGCCTTGTGGGCGAGGCCGTCGGCCTTGCCGCCGAGGTTGGACGCGGTGTCGAGGTTGGTCAGTCCGCCCAGGTCGGGGGTGTGCGGCAGCCCGGCGGCCGACGCCGAGCCGGCGCCCAGGCCGACGACGGGGGCCGCGGCCGCGACCAGCAGGGCGGCCCGGGCGATCCGACGCTTGAGGGGGAGGGACATGGTGCTCCTTTTACGGAGGGAGGAAGACGGGACATCGGCCCGTCCGGTGGCCGGTCGCCCAGCGACCCGTCACCGTGCGGACGCCGTGACTACCGCGTGAGCCGCCGTAAAGTTGCGGCCGTTCGACGTAAAGAATTGGCAATGTGTCGCATAATAGCCTTTCGGGAGAATAGGGCATTCGTGACGGTGGGTGGACGCCCGAGGAAACGTCACACCCCTTGCGGCACAAGGGAAGGAGACCCGTGGCGCGGATCGCCGCAAAGGGGTGCCGCAATTCCCCGGCGCTCCGCATCGGCCCCCTCACGGGTTACCTCTCGCGCCTTTGCCCGGTTCTTCCGCGGACGCCGTCCGAACGCCCCCGTACGCCTGTCCGGGGTCGTCCGCACCCGCCCGGGTAGGGTCGCGGGCATGAGCACTTCCGCCCGGCCCGAGCAGGCCGTACTCGACCTGAGCCAGGACGCGGTCGCCGTCACCGCGCAGTTGGTCGACGTCCCCTCGGTCAGCCGGGAGGAGAAGGCTCTCGCCGACGCCGTCGAACACGCCCTGCGCGCCCTGCCGCACCTGACCGTCGACCGCGACGGCGAGGCGGTCGTGGCCCGCACGAACCTCGGCCGCGCCGAACGCGTCGTGCTCGCCGGGCACCTGGACACCGTGCCGATCGCCGGCAACGTGCCGTCCCGGCGGGCGGACGGCCTGCTGCACGGCTGCGGCACCACCGACATGAAGTCCGGCGTCGCCGTCCAGCTGCGCGTCGCCGCCACCGTGCCCGAGCCCAACCGCGACCTGACCCTCGTCTTCTACGACGCCGAGGAGATCGCGGCCGAGTTCAACGGGCTGAAGCGCCTGGTCGAGCGGCACCCGGACTGGCTCGCGGGCGACTTCGCCGTCCTGCTGGAGCCCACCAACGCCGAGGTGCACGGCGGCTGCCAGGGCACGCTGCGGGTCCGGGTCACCACCACCGGCAAGCGCGCCCACTCCGCCCGCAGCTGGCTCGGCGACAACGCCATCCACAAGGCCGCCCCGATCCTCGCCCGCCTCGCCGCCTACGAGCCGCGCCGCGCGCGGATCGACGGCCTGGTCTACCCCGAGGGCCTCAACGCGGTCCTCATCGAGGGCGGTCACGCGGGCAACGTCATCCCCGACTCCTGCGCGGTCACCGTCAACTACCGCTTCGCCCCCGACCGCAGCGAGGCGCAGGCGCTGGAGCACGTGCGCGAGGTGTTCGACGGCTTCGAGGTGGAGCCGACCGACTCCGCGCCCGGTGCGCTGCCCGGCCTCGCCCACCCGGCCGCCGCCGCGTTCGTCGACGTCGTCGGGACCGAGCCGAAGGCCAAGGAGGCGTGGACCGACGTGGCCCGCTTCTCCGCGCTCGGCATCCCGGCGGTCAACTACGGCCCCGGCGACCCGGCGCTCGCCCACACCCGCGAGGAGTACGTGGCCGAGGCGGCCGTGCTGGAGTGCGAGGAGCGGCTGCGGCGCTGGCTGACCGCGTAGCGCGACGGGTGTACGTAGGCTGCAAGGCAGGGCCCGGCGGGTGGCCGGGGCAGGAGGGAGTGCGACGTGGCCGATCCCAGGGACGCCGAGGCGCGGGCCGACGCGGAACGTGACGCCTCGCGGCAGGGCGGTGCGGCCCGCGACTGGGCGAGCGCCGCGCAGGAGGCCGCCGCGGCGGCCAACGCCGAGGCGGAGGCGATCTCGTTCGGGCAGGGCTGGCCCGAGCGGCAGACCGGCCCGGTCGTCAGGCGGCGCGGCCAGGTGCAGGCCAGCACCACCGACCAGCGCCTGCTGGACTCCCAGGGATCGACGGACTGGCTGCACGAGGACCCCTGGCGGGTGATGCGCATCCAGTCCGAGTTCGTCGAGGGCTTCGGCACGCTCGCCGAACTCGGGCCCGCCGTGAGCGTGTTCGGCTCGGCGCGCACCGCGACCGGCTCGGCGGAGTACGAGGCGGGGGTGCGCATCGGGCGCGGGCTCGCGGAGGCCGGGTTCGCGGTCATCACCGGCGGCGGTCCCGGCGCGATGGAGGCGGCCAACCGCGGTGCGGGCGAGGCGGGCGGCGTCTCGGTCGGCCTCGGCATCGAGCTGCCCTTCGAGCAGGGCCTCAACCCGTACGTCGACATCGGCGTCAACTTCCGCTACTTCTTCGTCCGCAAGACGATGTTCGTCAAGTACGCGCAGGGCTTCGTCGTCCTGCCGGGCGGCTTCGGCACGCTGGACGAACTGTTCGAGGCGCTGACCCTGGTGCAGACGAAGAAGGTCACCCGCTTCCCGATCGTGCTGTTCGGCACGTCGTACTGGGGCGGTCTCGTCGACTGGGTGCGCGGCACGCTGGTCGCCGAGGGCAAGGCCTCCCGCGCCGACCTGGAGCTGTTCCACGTCACCGACGACGTGTCCGAGGCGGTCGCGCTGGTCACCAAGGAGACCGCCTACTGAGACGCGCGCGTACGGGGGCGGGCGCGCGCGGGCGTCACGCCAGGCCGCGGCGGGCGACCGCGGGCGGGCGGTGGCCGGCGATGGACGCCACCATGTCCAGCACCTGCCGGGTCTCGGCGACCTCGTGCACCCGGTAGACCCGCGCGCCCAGCCACGCCGAGACCGCGGTGGTCGCCAGCGTGCCCAGCAGCCGCTCCTTGACCGGGCGGTCCAGCGTCTCGCCCACGAAGTCCTTGTTGGACAGGGACACCAGCACCGGCCAGCCGGTGCCCACCATCTCGCCGAGCCGCCGGGTGGCCTCCAGCGAGTGCCGGGTGTTCTTGCCGAAGTCGTGGCCCGGGTCGATCAGGATGCCGTCGCGGCGCACGCCCAGCGCGACCGCGCGGTCGGCCAGGCCCAGCGTCACCCGCAGGATGTCGGCCATCACGTCCTGGTAGCCGACCCGGTGCGGGCGGGTGCGCGGCTCGGCGCCGCCCGCGTGCGTGCACACCAGGCCCGCGCCGTACCGTGCGGCGACCTCGGCGAGCTTCGGGTCCACCCCGCCCCAGGCGTCGTTGAGCAGGTCCGCGCCCGCCTCGCACACCGCCTCGCCGACCTCGTGCCGCCAGGTGTCCACGCTGATCACCACGTCGGGGAAGCGGTGGCGCACCTCGGCGACGAACGCGACCGTGCGCCGGATCTCCTCGCTCGCGGTCACCTCCTCGCCGGGTCCCGCCTTCACCCCGCCGATGTCCACGATCGCGGCGCCCTCGGCCACCGCCCGCTCCACACGTTCCAGCGCGGCGTCGTCGGCGAAGGTCGCCCCCCGGTCGTAGAAGGAGTCCGGCGTCCGGTTCACGATCGCCATGATCACCGGCTCGTGGGCCCCGAACTCGCGCTTGCCCAGCCGCAGCATTGTGGTGTCCGCCCTCCTGATGTGGCCCGCTTTCCGGCCCGCTCGCGACCCTAACCCCTCCCCGGGCGGGGACCGCGCAGCACCGGTCGTGGCACGATCGTCCTCGACAGCGTCGGTCGGACCCGGGAGATCCCCCTTGTTCTGGTTCATGCTCATCGCGCTGGTCGCGGTGGTCGCCGCGGTCGCCCTCGCGGTGGTCGGCGACGGCGGCACGCTTCCCGAGGCCGAGCCGGACCGCCTGCGGGACCCGCTGCCCGCCGACCGCCCGCTCAAGGCGGCCGACCTCGAAGAGCTGCGCCTCGCGGTCTCCCCGCGCGGCTACCGGATGTCGGACGTGGACGACGTCCTCGACCGGCTCGGCGCGGAACTGGCCGAACGCGACGCGCGCATCGCCCAGTTGGAGGCCGCGCTCGCCTCGGGGCCGGGCCCCGGCGGGCACGCGGCGCACGGCGGCCCGGCCGGGCACGTCCCGCCCCCGCCCGGCCACGGCCCCGGGTTCGGCGGTGACGCCGGCCGGCCCGGCACCGGGCACGAGTGGCGGCCGCAAGGCGGTGACCCCAGCGGTGAGTGAACCGGCCGCCGGGCGCTCCCCGCTCACCGGCGACGACGGCCTGGCCCGCTGCCCGTGGGCGCTGTCCGCGCCGGAGTACCTGCCGTACCACGACACCGAGTGGGGCCGCCCGCTCCACGGCGACGACGCCCTCTACGAACGCGTCTGCCTGGAGGCGTTCCAGTCGGGCCTGTCGTGGCTGACCATCCTGCGGCGGCGCGAGGCGTTCCGCGCCGCCTTCGCCGGCTTCCGGATCGAACGCGTCGCCGCCTTCACCGACGCCGACCGCGAACGGCTGCTCGGCGACGCCGCGATCATCCGCAACCGGGCCAAGATCGACGCCGCCATCGCCAACGCCCGCGCCGCGCTGGAGGTCGACGGCGGCCTCGACCGGCTGATCTGGTCCTACGCGCCCGAGCCGGCGGGCCGCTCGGCGCCGTCCACCCTGGACGACGTGCCCGGCAGCACGCCGGAGTCGGCCGCGCTCGCCAAGGACCTCAAGAGGCGCGGCTTCCGCTTCGTCGGGCCGACGACCGCCTACGCGCTGATGCAGGCGTGCGGGCTGGTCGACGACCACCTCGCCGCCTGCCACGCCCGCCGCGCGGCCTGAGCCGCCGCGTGCCGCGCGGACCGCTCAGCGGCCCACGTACTTCGGCGGCTCCTTCTTCAAGAACGCCTCGACCGCGATCCGGTGGTCCTCGGAGGTGCCCGCCCGCTCCTGGAGTTCGTCCTCCTTGACCAGCGTCTCGATCAGCGAGTGCCCGGCGCCGTACGCCAGCGACTCCTTGATCGCCGCGTACGCCACGGTCGGGCCCTCGGCCAGCCGCCGGGCCACCGCGAGCGCGGCGGCGGGCAGTTCCGCGGCCGGGACGACCTGCTGGGCGATGCCCCACTCCAGGGCCTGCTGGGCGCTGATCGAGCGCGGGAACATCAGCAGGTCGGCGGCGCGGGCCGGGCCGACCAGCCGCGGCAGCGTCCACGAGGCGCCGGAGTCCGCGGTCAGCGCGACCCCGGCGAAGGAGGTGTTGAACGAGGCGGTGTCGGCGACCACCCGGTAGTCGGCGGCGAAGGCGAAGCCCGCGCCCGCGCCCGCCGCGACGCCGTTGACCCCGGCCACGACCGGCTTGGCCATGGTGGCGATCGCGGTGACGATCGGGTTGTAGTGCTCCTGGACGGTGTTCATCGTCCGGCCGCCCTCGGGCCGTCCGGCGCGCAGCGTCTCCACGTGCTCCTTGAGGTCCTGGCCCACGCAGAACGCCCGGCCGTTCGCGGTCAGCAGCACCGCCCGCACCGCCGGGTCGCCCGCCGCCTCGCGCAGGGTGTCGCGCAGCGCGTCCTTGGCCTCGGTGCTGAGGGCGTTCATCGCCTCGGGCCGGTTCAGGGTGATGGTGGCGAGGCCCTCGGTCACCTCGTAGAGCACGGTGTCGGCCATGGCGGTCGGTCCCCTCCGTCGCGGTTGGTGTGCGCCCAGCATGCCGGAGATCACCGCGGGCGGGATGTGACCTGCGTCAAAGAGCCGCCGCGTGCCGGGTCGCGGTCGCGCGGCGACGCCGCCGCCCGGTGATCCGGCTGACTTGCCGGAATGGACGGATTCGTGCCGTGCCCGCAGGTCCCGGCGGTGCCGGACGGCGGGCCGGGAGGGGAGGCGGCCGGTCCCCGATGTTGGTCATCGGGGACCGGCATGCGGGATAATGGCTTGGAACCAATGTGTTCGAGTCCGGTGGCGCCTGGGCCACCGGTTGCGAAGAGCTGGTTTCAGGAAGGGGAACGAGCATGGCGGCCATGAAGCCGCGGACGGGTGATGGCCCGCTCGAGGTGACAAAGGAGGGGCGGGGCATCGTCATGCGCGTTCCGCTCGAAGGCGGCGGACGGCTCGTCGTCGAGCTGACACCCGATGAGGCCGACGCACTCGGCGAGGCCCTCAAGAAGGCATGCGGCTGAATCAGGCGCGGTGAGCCGCTCGGCTCTTCGTCTCGGATCTCCACGGCCCCGGGCTTTCACGTACGCGCAGCGGCGCGTGCGTCAAAGCCCGGGGCCGTCGCCGTTCCCGCGCGCCCGCCCGCCCGGCACGCCGCTCAGCCCTTGCGCACCGCGCACAGCAGGCCGTCGTCGGTGGGCAGCAGCACCGGCACCATGGCGTCGCTGTCGCGCACCGCCCGCAGCACCTCGCGTATCTCCTGCACCTCGGTCTCCTGGTACGCGGCGTCCATCGCCCGGCCCTGGGCGAAGACCCCCTCGAAGCAGACCAGCCCGCCCGGCCGCAGCAGGCGCAACGATTCGGCCAGATAGCGTGTGTACTCCTGGCGGTCGCCGTCGCAGAAGACCAGGTCGTACCCGCCGTCCGCGAGCCGCGGCAGCACGTCCAGCGCCCGGCCGGGGATGAACCGCGCCCGGTTCGCGGCGAAGCCCGCCTCCCGGTACGCCTCCTTGGCCAGTTGCTGGCGGTCCGGCTCGCAGTCCACCGTGGTCAGCACGCCGTCGGAGCGCATCCCGTGCAGCAGGTGGATGCCGGAGACGCCGACGCCGGTGCCGATCTCGCAGACCACCCGGGCGTCCGCGGTCGCGGCCAGCATCCGCAAGGTGGCGCCGGTGCCCGGGGACACCGCGCGCACACCGGTGAGGCGCGCGCGCTCGCGGGCGCGCAGCAGCGCCTCGCCCTCGGCGACGAACGCGTCGGCGAACGCCCAGCTCGCCTGCCGGTTGCCGGTAATGGCCCTCTCCTGTTCCCCGGGTGCCCCGCCACCGCCGGGCGGGGCGGGCACATGGCCGCCCGGCGACTGTATCCGCTGCGGCCGGGAACCCGCGGAGGGGACCGTGCGTTGACGCTGGTGGGATCGGGTACGGGAGACCGCCGGTCGCCGCCGGTGGGACCGGGCCCAACAGGCCGGAGCCGGTGCAAAGTTGCTTATCCGGAGCTAACGGGCGAGGTGGATATGGTAGGGGCTCTACTGGACACCACCAGAGCCGACAGGGGAGGTGCGGCTGTCGACGGTGACCGGAAAGCGCTGTTCAGGCGCCTTCGTGGGCAGGTCGGCCAGCCGAAATCCGTGAACGAGACCGCTGACAGCTCCACCGCCGCATCCGGGGCCCCGGCCGCGACCACCACCG
Source organism: Streptomyces sp. ICBB 8177 (assembly GCF_003144095.1). GTDB lineage: Bacteria > Actinomycetota > Actinomycetes > Streptomycetales > Streptomycetaceae > Streptantibioticus_D. Next base: position 2,154,218 of record NZ_NSKH01000018.1, read on the forward strand.
CGACCGCCTCCTTCGCCACGGACGGTGACACGTGGACTCCTCCTTCCTGGGAGGAGATCGTCAGCACGCACAGCGCACGGGTCTACCGCCTCGCCTACCGCCTCACCGGAAACCAGCACGACGCCGAGGACCTCACCCAGGAGGTCTTCGTCCGCGTCTTCCGGTCGCTGTCCACGTACACCCCGGGCACCTTCGAGGGCTGGCTGCACCGCATCACCACCAACCTGTTCCTGGACATGGTGCGGCGCCGTCAGCGCATCCGCTTCGACGCCCTCGGCGACGACGCGGCGGAGCGGCTCCCCAGCCGTGAGCCGTCGCCCGCGCAGCACTTCAGCGACACCCACTTCGACGCCGACGTCCAGCAGGCGCTGGACACCCTGGCGCCGGAGTTCCGGGCCGCCGTGGTGCTGTGCGACATCGAGGGCCTGTCGTACGAGGAGATCGCCGCGACGCTCGGGGTCAAGCTCGGCACCGTACGCAGCCGCATCCACCGCGGCCGGTCCCACCTGCGCAGCGCCCTGAAGCACCGCGCCCCCGTCGCCCGTCCCGGGCGTGCGGAGGCCGAGGTGCCGGTAGGAGCCGGCGGCAGCGGCGGAGCGGTGACGCGGGGGAGATCGTGAGCGGCACAGGCCAGTCAAGGAACGCCCGTGGCGCCCGGCAGTCGGCGCGGGCCGGTCTTGCGTCCGGCGTCGCCGAGGAGCACCTCGGCGACCGCCTCGCCGCGTTCGTCGACGGTGAGCTGGGCGGCGACGCCCGCGACCGCGTGGTGGCCCACCTCGCCACCTGCGACCGCTGCCGCACGGCGGCGGACGAGCAGCGGCGGCTGAAGTCCGCGGTGGCCGACGCCATCCCGCCGGCGCTGTCGGCGGGGCTGCTGGCCCGGTTGCAGGGACTGCCCGGCGCTGACCCGGGGGCGGGGCCGTCCGGCCCCGGCGGCCGCGGGCGCGGCGTCTTCGGCGGCAGCGTGCTGGGCGGCGGCCCCGGCGGCGAGGCGGACTCCCGCCTCGCGCCGACCGGCGAGCGGCTCGGCGGCTTCCCCATCCACGACTTCGGCAAGCCGTCCGGCGCCTTCGGCCGATCCGGCGCGGACTTCGGCCGCCCGTGCCACGACTTCGCGCGCCCTGGCGGCTCGGCATCCCGGGGGCGGCGCTTCGCCTTCGCCGCCGCGGGCGCGTTCTCGCTGGCCGCGCTGGCGCTGGGCGGCGCGCTGCCGCTGGACGCGGTGGTGGAGGGCGGCGGGGGCGCCGACCCGGCCACCGGGACGGCCACGACCCCGCTGAGCACCACGGGCATCGCCCAGCACGGCGCGGTCCGGCCCGGGGTGGCCTCCGTCTCGGTGGACAGCCGTCAGCTGTTCGCACCGCAGGGCGGGCGGGTCCCGGCCGGCGGCTCCTCGCCGAACGCCACCGCGCTGTCCGGTGCGGCGCTGTCCGCGTCCACCCCGACCGTGGTGCCGCCCTCGGCGCCCGAGCCGTCCGCCACGTCGCAGGCGTCCACCCCGCAGGCGCCGGGCGTGCCGTCGCCCACGCCGCCGTCCGGCGTGGCCCCCGAGCGCCCGCCGCTCGCCCAGCCCCCGCGGCACGCGGCCCACTGAGGGCGGCTGGTCCTTCCGGCCTTCGGGTCTTTCAGGCTTTCGTCCTTCAGGCCTCACGGCGGCCGGCCTCCGCTCCGGTGACGCCGCGTGCCTTCCCGGCCGCGTTGCGGCTTCCCCCGGGTCGGTGTGGGCTACGAGGTGGGCGGTGCCTCGCCGCCCAGGGGGCCCGCAGACCTAGGGGAGCGCATGAACGACGGCAAGCCCGCTCGTCCGCGCTGGTGGACGCGCCCGCGCAAGGACCGGCCCGCCCCGGCGGCGCCGCACGCCGCACCGCCTCGCCCCGGCCCGCCGCAACCGTCCGGGACCACCCCGGGGTCCCCCGGACGCAGCAACGCCCCCGTGCCGCCGTACGCGCCCGTCCCGCCCCCGCCGCACGACCCGCCGCCCGACCCCGGCACCGGCACCGTCTGGCACCGCTACGACCCCTGGGCGCCGCCCGGGCAGGCCGCGCTGCCGCCGCCGCCCGCGCCCGCCAGCGGTCCGGGGCGCCGCCGTCTGCTGCCCGGGGCGGTGCTGCTCGCGCTGGCCGCCGGGCTCGCGGGGGGTCTCACCGGTGCCGCCCTGCGCGGCGGAGGCGACTCCGGCGACGTCAGCCTGCCGCAGATGCCCACCGGCGGCGCGGGGCAGACCGCGCCGGGCACCGTCGCACGGATCGCGGCGGCGGCGCTGCCCGGGGTGGTCTACATCCACGTCAAGGGCGACGGGGTCGAGGGCACCGGCACCGGCATCGTGCTGGACACCGCCGGCCACATCCTGACCAACAACCACGTCGTCGCCCCGGCCGCGACCAGCGGCGACATCTCGGTCACGTTCAACGGCGGCGTGACCCGCAAGGCCGCCGTCACCGGCCGCGACACCGGCTACGACCTGGCCGTCGTCCAGGTCGGCGGCGTCTCGGGCCTGCGCCCGCTCACCCTCGGCGACTCCTCCGCCGTCCGCATCGGCGACCCGGTCGTCGCGATCGGCGCCCCGTACGACCTGGAGGGCACCGTCACCTCGGGCATCATCAGCGCCAAGGACCGCGCCATCACGGCGGGCGGCGAGGGCGGCGCGGGCTCCGACGTCAGCTACATGGACGCCCTCCAGACCGACGCGCCGATCAACCCGGGCAACTCCGGCGGGCCCCTGATGAACGCCCGCGGCCAGGTCATCGGCGTCAACAGCGCCATCCGTTCGGCCGACACCGGCTCCGGCGCGGACGGCGGCCAGGGCGGCAGCATCGGCCTGGGCTTCGCCATCCCGTCCGACGAGGCCCGCCGGGTCGCCCAGCAGCTGATCGACCACGGTCACGCGGTCCACCCCGTCCTCGGCGTCACCGTCGACATGCGCTACACCGGCGGTGGCGCCCGGATCGCGGCCACCGGCCCGAACGGCGCCCCCGCGGTCACCCCCGGCGGCCCGGGCGCGGCGGCGGGCCTGAGGCCCGGCGACGTGGTCACCGCGGTCGACGGCAAGCCGGTGCACACCGGCGAGGACCTGATCGTGCGCACCCGCGACCACCGGCCGGGCGAACGCGTCGCGCTGACCGTCGTGCGCGGCGGCCACCGCCTCACCCTGGACCTGGTGCTGGGCGGCGCCTCCAGCGGCTGACGGCGCCGCCGGGCCACCGCCGGGCCCGCCCGGACCGCCCCGGTGGCCCGCCGTTCCCCCACCGCTCGGGCGCGCTCCACCGAACGTTGGCCCGGCACCCTCCCGCGGCGCCGAGGGGGCCGGGTACCGTGGTGTCCTCGGATATCCACAAGGAGCTGCAGCGGTGTTCTTGGACATGGGGCCACTCGAACTGGTCACTATCGTGCTCCTTGCCGTGATCATCTTCGGTCCCGACAAGCTGCCGAAGCTGATCCAGGACCTGTCCGCGATGATCCGCAAGATCCGTGAGTTCTCCGACAGCGCCAAGGAGGACATCCGCAAGGAGCTGGGCCCGGAGTTCAAGGACTTCGAGTTCGAGGACCTCAACCCCAAGACCTTCGTGCGCAAGAACCTCCTCGACAACGACAGCCTGGGGCTGAAGGAGATCCGCAACGGCTTCGACCTCAAGGACGAGCTGTCCACGGTGACCGACGCGGTCTCCGAGAGCGGCCGTACGGTACGCGGCGCGACCGGGCACCAGGCCGCGGCCGGCGGCGCCGCCGCGTCGGACCGGCTGCGCAAGCGGCCCGCCCGCCCCGAAGCGGTCGAGCCCGGCGAGACGCCTCCGTTCGACGCGGACGCCACGTAGTCCGACCACCTGCCCGTTCCGCGCCCGCGGGGTGGCTATCCTCCTTCAGGTCGGGTCCGCCCAAGGGGTGGGGCGTGCAGGCCGGCGCACGGGCGCGGCCGACGGAACGTCAGGGCATCGAGGAGGCGCCGCGCGTATGGGGACCAAGAGTCGTGGCGGGGCGGCCGCGCCGAGCGGTGAACACGCCCCCGGCGAAACGGCCGGGCCGCAGCGGGAGCAGCGGCCGATCGAGGGATATCTGCTGGCCGACTTCCCGTGGTACGGGCTGGACGAGGCCTGGACCGGGCCGCGCTGGCTCACCCAGGTCGGTCTGAGCGCCGACGGCACCGTGGAGCACGGCTCGCTCGGCCACGGCGACGAGCCCACGCTGAAGGCCTCGTTGCCGATGGCCGATCCGGCGCCGGACGCCCAGCGGTTCGTGGTGGTCGTCACGCTGGCCCAGCGGCCGGTACGGCGCAGCGCGGACGGCACCGGGATGCTGGAGGCCACCTCGGTCTCCGCGGCGGCCTGGCTGGCCGGTGCGGGCCTGCTGTCCGGCACCTGGCCGAACCGCATGGAACGCTCGCTGCGCCAGGACTGGCTGGACCAGCAGACCGCGATCGCCTGGGAGCTGGCCGACGACCTCGACGGCCCGGCGTGGTCCACCCTGACGCTCCCGGTGGACGGCGCGCCGACGCCGTTCCGCTACCGGGAGTCGGAGTACGGGTGGGTGCTGGCCGGGACCACCGGGGACGGCGCCCACCTGGGCGCGTACGGGCGCGGCCTGAGCGCGTACGGGCTGGGTCTGGGCGTGGTCAAGGACGTGCGCGACTACGAGGCCTGACGGGCCGCCGCCCGGTGGCCGCGAGGGCCGCCGGGCGGGATGCCGTCCGCCGGCTAGAACTTGTTGCGCGGGGTGATCCCCAGCGACAGCCCGGCCAGCCCCCGCTGGCGCCCGCCGAGCTTGCCGGCGATGCTGCGCAGCGCCTCGGCGGCCGGGGAGCCCTCGTCGGACAGCACGACCGGGCGGCCGTCGTCGCCGCCCTCGCGCAGCCGCACGTCGATCGGGATGGAGCCGAGTACCGGCACGTTCGCGCCGGTGACCTTGGTCAGGCCCTCGGCGACCCGCTGGCCGCCGCCGGTGCCGAAGACGTCGACCGTCTCGCCGCAGTGCGGGCAGGGCAGGCCCGACATGTTCTCGATGACGCCGACGATCTTCTGGTGGGTCTGCACCGCGATCGTCCCGGCCCGCTCGGCGACCTCGGCGGCGGCCTGCTGAGGCGTCGTCACCACCAGGATCTCCGCGTTCGGGACCAGCTGGGCCACCGAGATCGCGATGTCACCGGTGCCCGGCGGCAGGTCCAGCAGCAGCACGTCCAGGTCGCCCCAGTAGACGTCGGCCAGGAACTGCTGGAGCGCGCGGTGCAGCATCGGGCCGCGCCAGACCACCGGCGCGTTGCCGGGGGTGAACATGCCGATGGAGATGACGCTCACGCCGTGCGCCGAGGGCGGCATGATCATGTTCTCGACCTGGGTGGGACGGCCGTCCACGCCCAGCATCCGCGGCACCGAGTGGCCGTAGATGTCGGCGTCGACCACGCCCACCTTCAGCCCGTCCGCGGCCATCGCGGCGGCCAGGTTGACGGTCACCGAGGACTTGCCGACGCCGCCCTTGCCGGAGGCCACCGCGTAGACCCGGGTGAGCGAGCCCGGCTTGGCGAACGGCACCTCGCGCTCGGCCTGTCCACCGCGCAGCGACGCCGCCAGCTCCCGCCGCTGCTCGTCGCTCATCACGTCCAGCTCGACCTCGACGCCGCTCACACCGGGCACGCGCGAGACGGCCTCGGTGACCTGCCGGGTGATGGTGTCGCGCAGCGGGCATCCCGACACGGTCAGGTAGACGGCGACCCGCACCCGGCCGTCATCGTCGATGTCCACGGATTTGACCATGCCGAGATCGGTGATCGGCTTGTGGATCTCGGGGTCGTTCACCGTCGCCAGCGCGGCGCGTACCGCGTCGGCCTCCGGTACTCCGTACGTGTCGGTAGCCATACGGACGATGGTACGGCGCCTACGGGCGCGCCCGGCCGTCACCTTCGTCACGCAGGTCGGTGTACAGGCGCTCCTCCAGCTCCTTGAGCATGTCCTGCATCTCCGAGCGGATCCAGTCGCGGGTCGCCACCTCGCCCAGGTTCATCCGCATCGCGGCGATCTCCCGGGTCAGGTACTCGGTGTCGGCGATGGACCGCTCGTTCTGCCTGCGGTCCTGCTCCAGGTTGACGCGGTCGCGGTCGTCCTGCCGGTTCTGCGCCAGCAGGATCAACGGGGCGGCGTAGGACGCCTGGAGGGAGAGCATCAGCGTCAGGAAGATGAACGGGTAGTGGTCGAACTGGAGATGACGCGGCGCGGCGATGTTCCACACCACCCAGATCACGATGACCACCGTCATCCAGACGATGAACCGCCCGGTGCCCAGGAACCGCGCGATGCGCTCGGACATCCGCCCGAACGCCTCCGGGTCGTAGGCGGGCAGCAGGCTGCGCCGGGGCGCGCGCGGCACGTCGAGGCGGGTCCTGGCGCGCGGCGGCGTGACACCCGCCCCCGCCTGCTGCTTGCCCTGCTGCTTGGCGCGCTGCTCGGCCTTGGCCCTGGCCCGCTCGGCCCTGGCCCTCAGGCGCTCCGCGCCGTGTTCGCGGTCACCGGGCATCGCGGGCCTCCTCCAGGTCCGGCACCGGCGACATCCCGCCGTGCCCGGCGGATTCCCGCCAGTCCTCGGGCAGCAGGTGGTCCAGTACGTCGTCGACGGTGACCGCGCCCAGCAGCGAACCGCTCTCGTCCACGATCGGCGCCGCGATCATGTTGTACGTGGCCAGGTAGCTGGTGACCGCGGGCAGCGGGGTGTCCGGCGGCAGCGGCCGCAGGTCGGTGTCGACCAGCGAGCCGACCAGCGCGAACGGCGGGTCGCGCAGCAGCCGCTGGAAGTGCACGACACCCAGGTACTTGCCGGTGGGCGTCTCGTCCGGCGGGCGGCAGACGTAGACCTGGGCGGCGAGCGCGGGGGACAGGTCCTGGTTGCGCACCCGGGCCAGCGCCTCGGCCACGGTGGCGTCCGGGCGCAGCACGATCGGCTCGGTCGTCATCAGACCGCCCGCGGTGCGTTCCTCGTACGACAGCAGCCGCCGCACCGGGGCCGCCTCGCCGGGCTCCATCAGCCCCAGCAGCCGCTCCTTGTCCGCTTCCGGCAGCTCCGAGAGCAGGTCGGCGGCGTCGTCGGGGTCCATCGCCTCCAGCACGTCGGCGGCGCGCTCCTCGGCGAGCTTGCCCAGGATCTCGACCTGGTCGTCCTCCGGCAGCTCCTCCAGCACGTCGGCGAGCCGGTCGTCGTCGAGGGCGGCGGCGACCTCGGCGCGGCGCTTCTCCGACAGGTGGTGCAGGACGTTGGCGAGGTCGGCGGGGCGCAACTGCTCGAAGGTGGCCAGCAGGTTGGCCGCGCCCTGGCCGTGCTCGACGGCGGCGAAGCCGGTCACCTGGGACCACTCGACGGTGAGCGTCTCGCCCCGGCGCCGCAGCGCTCCCCCCTTGCCACGCCGCACGAAGACCTTGTCGATCTCCCAGTCCCTGCGGGCGGGCAGCTGGGCCATCGACACGTCCAGGACGGTGACCTCCTCGTCGGTCTCCGTCAGCCGCACCCGGCGGTCCAGCAGCTCACCCAGCACCAGCGTCTCGGCCGCCCGCTGCTCGAAGCGCCGCAGGTTGACCACGCCGGTGGTGATGACCTGGCCGGACTCCACGCCGACCACCCGGGTCATGGGCACGAAGATCCGGCGGCGGCTGACCACCTCGACGACCAGGCCCAGCACCAGCGGCGGGCGGCCGCCGATGCGCAGCATCACCACGACGTCGCGCAGCCTGCCGACCTGGTCGCCGTTGGGATCGAAGACGGCGACGCCCGCGAGGTGGGAGATGAAGACCCGGGGGGCTCCCGCGACCATGCCGAGCCTCCGATACCTGTCCGCCTGCGTGTCCGTGTCCCTGACGTCCTCGACGCCCTCGGCGTCCTCGGCGCGCCGGGCGCCTCGGGCGCTCTCGGCACCCCGGACGCCCTGGCGCCCCAAGAGGGCTCACCCGCTCCGCGACGAGCGGCGCTCCCCACCCGAAGGGGTGCAAAGGATCAAAGGCAAGACTAGCCGCCCCAGGGTGCCTGGTCGCGACGCGCCCGCCAAGGAAAGACCAACTTCCGGCTGCCCGGTGCGACGCGCGGCAAGCCGCCTCGCCGAGGGTACCCGCGGTGTCACTCCCCGGGGTCACCCGGGCGGGCGACGACGTGCCCCCGCGGCGGGGGGCGCTCAGCGGCCGGAGCGGCGGCGGCCGAACAGCAGCCGGGGCAGTGCGGCGGGCACCGGACGGCGGGTGATGGCGGCGGTCGGCACCGGGGCGGCGGCGCCACTGCCGTCGGACATCGCCCCGGGGTGCTCGGCGGGCGGTCCGGACGGCTCCAGCCGCAGCACCCGGCACTCGCGGGCCCAGCGCTCCGTGATGGTGTCGGCGTCCGGCGCGTTGAGCCGCTTGCCCTTCAGCTCCTCGACGGCCGCCCGCCACGCCTCGCCGTGCGGCGCGAGTTCCCGGACCACGGCCGTGAAGGCGACCAGGCGGCCGCCCTTGTCCTTGCTGCGCACGGTGACCGTGGCCTCGGCGCCGTCCGCGAGCCCGCGCAGCGGCTGCTCGCCGGGGCCGCCGCCGACCAAACACACCGCGCCGTCCAGCCAGACGTGCCACAGGCCGACCGCCGGGCCTTCGGTGCCGCGCACCCACAGCAGCCCCGACTTCTTGGCCGCCTCCTCGATCAGCGCGCGTCCCAGCAGCTCGCGCCGCGCGGTCTCCGTTTCAGCCTCCGCCATGCGGGCCACCCTAGTACCGGGTCCCGGCCGAGCTGTCCGGCCGGTGGACGGTCAGTTCCGTGAGGGGGTCACGCCCCTTACGCTGAACGGGTCCTCGAACCGCTGTCCGAGCTGCTGAAGGGGTGTGCCCCACGTTGTCCGGCGCCTCGCCCGTCTCCCGGGCCCGTACGACGCGCCCGGCCGCCGGGCCGACGACCGGCCCCGGTGCGCCGGTCCCGTCGCCCCGCACCGATCTGGTGCTGCTGGCGGTCGCGGTCGCCGGGATCTCGATGTCGGCGCCGCTGGTGGCCGCCACCGCCGCGCCCGCCCTGGCCATCGCCTTCTGGCGCAACGCCATGGCGGTGGGCGTGCTCAGCCCCTTCGTGCTGCTGCGCTCGCGCGGGGAGTTGCGCCGGATGGGGCGGCGCGCGGTGCTGCTGTCGGTGGCGGCCGGCTGCGTGCTCGCGCTGCACTTCGGGCTGTGGCTGCCCAGCCTGTCGATGACCTCGGTCGCCTCCTCCACCGCGCTGGTGACCACCACGCCGATCTGGACCACGCTGATCCTGCGGCTGCGCGGGCAGCGCAGGCCGGGCCTGGTGTGGGCGGGCAGCGCGCTGGCCATCGTGGGCGTCGTGACCGTCTCCGGGGTCGACTTCTCCACCTCCGCCCGCGCCCTGGGCGGCGACGCGCTGGCGCTGGCCGGGGGCATGGCGGCGGCCGGGTACGTGCTGCTGGGCGCCGAGGTGCGGCGCACCGTCGGCACGGCCGCGTACACCTACGTCTGCTACGGCACCACGGCCGTCGTGCTGCTCGCCGCCTGCCTGCTCTCCGGCGCCTCGGTGGGCTCCGGGTACTCGGCGGACACCTGGGCCAAGCTGGTCGCGCTCACCGTCGCCGCGCAACTGCTGGGGCACTCGCTGATCAACCGGGTGGTGCGCGGCCTCGGCCCGTCCGTCACCTCCACCGCGATCCTGCTGGAGACGCCCGGCGCCGCGCTGATCGCGGCGGTCTGGCTGGGCCAGCGCCCGCCGCTCGCGGTCTACCCGGGCCTGGTGGTGATCCTCGCCGGACTCGCCCTGGTCATCCTCTCCGGCCGCCGCGAGGGCCGCGCCGCGCCGCAGCCCGACAGCGGCGTCTGACCCGGCCCCGCGCCCCTACAGCCAGCCGTTGCGGCGGAAGCCCCGGTGGATCGCCGCGCAGACGACGACCATGGCGACCAGCACCACGTAGTAGCCGTAGCGGGTGTGCAGTTCGGGCATGTGCGTGAAGTTCATCCCGTACACGCCGGTGATCATCGTCGGCACGGCGAGGATCGCCGCCCACGCGGTGATCTTGCGCATGTCCTCGTTCTGCGCGACGGTCGCCTGTGCCAGGTTGGCCTGGAGGATGGAGTTGAGCAGGTCGTCGAAGCCCACGACCTGTTCGTGCACCCGCGCGAGGTGGTCGGCGACGTCCCGGAAGTAGGTGCGCACCTGCGGGTCCACGCTCGGCATCGGGCGCTCGCTCAGCAACTGGGTGGGCCGCAGCAGCGGGCCCACCGCGCGCTTGAACTCCAGCACCTCCCGCTTGAGCTGGTAGATCCGCCCGGCCGTCTCCATCCCGCCGGAGCCGGTGGTCGAGGTGGAGAACACGTCGATCTCCACCTCGTCGATGTCGTTCTGCACGGCGGCGGCGACCGCGAGGTAGTCGTCCACCACGCGGTCGGCGATGGCGTGCAGCACCGCGCTCGGCCCCTTGGCCAACAACGCGGAATCGGACTCCAGGCGGTGCCGCAGCGAGCGCAGCGAGCCGTGGCCGCCGTGCCGCACGGTGACCACGAAGTCGGCGCCGGTGAAGACCATCACCTCACCGGTCTCCACCACCTCGCTGGTGGCGGTCAGTTCGGTGTGCTCGACGTAGCGCACGGTCTTGAAGACGGTGAACAGCGTCTCGTCGTACCGTTCCAGCTTGGGGCGCTGGTGGGCGTGGACGGCGTCCTCGACGGCCAGCGGGTGCAGGCCGAACTCCTTGGCGATACCGGCGAGTTCGGCCTCGCCGGGTTCGTGCAGGCCGATCCACACGAAGCCGTCGCCGGCCTCGCGCACCCGCGCCAGGGCCGCGGCCGGCGTCAACTGGCCCGAGGCGCGCCGCCCTTCGCGGTAGACGGCGCAGTCGACCACGGAGTCGGCCAGCGGCTCGCAGGGCCGGGCGCCACCGGCTCCGTTCGCCTTGCGGAACGCCGGGCGTACGGCCGCGCGCAGATCGCGGATCATCGACATGGGGCAGGCTCCTTCGCGGACCGGCCGCCGGACCGGTGGAAGAGGGGTCCGGGGCGTGACGGTGAGGACGAGGAAGCTCTTCCGGAACGGACCACCCGGTGCGGCGCCCGCACGGGACGCCGCCCACGGCACGAGCCGCCGTACGGGACCGCAGGGGTCCGCGGGGACCGGACGGGAACGCTGCCCCGAGCGGCGGCGGGCGAGGGGTGGGCCGGTGCGCCCGGCGGAGGGCCGGACGGCACGCGATGAGCGGGCGGTACGCGAACGGGCGATCGGCGGGAACGGCGCGTCCCGCCGGCGGGCGGACGCGGCGCGCGCCCCGGGTCGTCAGACGCGGGCGGGCTCAGGACCGGAAGAGCTGCCGGTACTGCACGGTCGACTGGGATCCATCGCAGCCCCACCTCCTCCGGCCGGTCCCCGAGCGGGGATGTCCACGCTGGTGCGGTCCGCCGTGGCGGCGGCCAGCGGTTCACCATACCAAGGCGGCCCGGCACCGGCCGCCCCCGTGGCGTGCCCCTGACGCGCTCTATGCTCCCGCTATGTCTGACGTGGTGGAGTTGGCGGAGGCACGGCTGCGCGCGGCGCTCGGCGAACCGGATGCCCGCGCGGCGGTGACCTTCCTGGGCACCGAGCGCATCGAGGTGCTGCGCTTCACCGGGGGCGGTGCAGGGCCCGACCGCGACGTGGTGCGCTACGCGACGCTCGGGATGTCGCGGGAGCCGATGAGCGATCCCACCTCGCCCACCGCCGACCCGGTGCGCGGGCCGCGTGCCGAGCTGGTGCTGTCGGTGCGCGCCGGCCGTGCCGACACCGACAAGGCGCTGCGCCCGCTGGCCGTGCTCGCCGCGTCGCCGCAGGTCGAGGGCGTGATCGTGGCGCCGGGCGGGTCACTGGACCTGGGGGAGCCGCTGTGGCCCGGGGCGCCGTTCTCCGCGGTGCTGGTGGGCGAGCCGGGCGGGCTGGTCGAGGACCTGGAGCTGGACGAGCCGATGGACCCGGTCCGCTTCTTCCCGCTGCTGCCGATGACGCCCGACGAGGCCGCCTGGAAGCGGGTGCACGGCGCCGCCGCCCTCCAGGAACGCTGGCTGGCGACGGGCACCGATCTGCGCGACCCGCTGCGCGCGGGGGTCGACCTGGGCTGACGGCGGCCGCTCGTCCACCCCGCTTTCCCGCGGGTAGGGGACGCGCGCCCGGCCCGCCCGTGTGGGCGGGTCCGCTCAGTCCGCGAACACCGCCACGCTGTCCTGGGTCGCGTGCACGGGCTCCAACTCCTCGGCCTCCTGCCGCAGTTGGCGCCGCCGCACCACCACGATGCCCGAGCCCACCAGTGCGGCGAGCCCCGCGACCAGGAACGGCACGTGCGGGTTGGTCCAGCCCGCGATCTTCGGCGCGAGGTAGGGCGCTGCGGCCGCCGCGAACCAGCGCACGAAGTTGTAGCCCGCGCTCGCCACCGGTCGCGGCGCGTCCGAGACCCCGAGCGCCAGCTCGGTGAAGACGGTGTTGTTCAGGCCGATGAACGCGCCGGAGGCGATGGTCGCCGCGATCGCGGTGGTGTGGTCGCCGTAGCCGAGCACCACCAGGTCGAGCGCGAGCAGCACCAGCGAGGTGCCCAGCACCTTCAGCGATCCGAAGCGTTCCTGCACGCGCGGCGCGACCAGCACCGAGAAGACCGCCAGCAGCAGCCCCCAGGCGAAGAAGACGCCGCCGGAGCGGTACGGGCTCATGTCGAGCACGAAGGGGGTGAAGGCCAGCACGGTGAAGAACGCGTAGTTGTAGAAGAACGCGCTCGCCGCGGCGGACGCCAGCCCGCCGTGCCCCAGCGCCCGGATCGGGTCGAGCACCGAGGTCTTGCGCGCGGGCTTCGGCTGCTCCTTCAGAAAGCAGGTGATGGCGACGAACCCGATGGCCATCAGGACGGCGGTGCCGAAGAACGGGTAGCGCCACTTGAGGTTGCCCAGGATCGCCCCGACCAGCGGCCCGCAGGCCATGCCGAGGCCCAGTGCCGACTCGTACAGCAGGATCGCCGCGGCGCTGCCTCCGGCCGCGGCGCCGACGATGACGGCGAGCGAGGTGGAGACGAACAGCGCGTTGCCCAGGCCCCACCCGGCGCGGAAGCCGACGAGTTCGCCGACCGAGTGCGAGGTGCCGGCCAGCGCCGCGAAGACCACCACGAGCGCGAGCCCGGCCAGCAGTGTCCTGCGCCCGCCGATCCGGCTGGAGACGAAACCGGTGATCAGCATCGCGAACGCGGTGATCAGGAAGTAGCTGGTGAACAGCAGGGACACCTGGCCGGGGGTGGCGTTCAGTCCCTTGGCGATGGACGGCAGGATCGGGTCGACCAGGCCGATGCCCATGAACGCGACGACGGCCGCGCCCGCGGTCGCCCACACGGCCCTGGGCTGCTTCAGCAGGCTCCGGCCGCCCTCGTCGAACGGGTCCTGCTCCGGGGTCCCCGGACGCGGGTCGGTGCGTGGCACGGTGGCTCCTCACTCCCGGGATCACGACCGGGTTCACGATGCCCTCAGATAGTTGCGCTTTACACATATTACGTCGACAGGTCGATAGATGCAAGATGCAACTACATGGCCGGAGTGCCTCCGGGCGCGCGGCGGCGTCCGTACCCAACGACCCACCGCAGATGGGTGATCGTCCTTGACGACCCCGGGCGCGGGGGAGGACCGTGGGTCGCTATGAGGGGCGAACCCAGTTGCCCGAAGTGCGGTGGCCGGGTCCGGGCGCCCGGCCTCTTCGCCGATTCCTGGCAGTGCGACGACCACGGGACGGTGTATCCGTTGCAGCCCGTGGTGCCGCCGAGCGTGGAAGCGCTCGGCGTCGCCGTGAACCGCTCCCAGGTGCCCGTCTGGATGCCCTGGCCGCTGCCGGTCGGCTGGCTGTTCACCGGGATCGCCGCCGCCGGGGACGACCGCAGCGGTGGGCGCGCGACCGCGGTGGCCTGCTCCGGGCCGGGCCCGCTGGGCGGACCGGGGGAGCTGCTGTTCGTCGCCGAGGAGCTGGGTGTCGGCCTCGGCGCCCGGTACGCGGGCATCCCCGGGCCCGACCCCGGCCCGCGGATGTGCGTGGACCAGCCGCCGCACGCCAAGGTGCTGGCCGCGGGACGCCCCACGCCGCTGTGGCACGTCGCCAACGCGCCCGCCGACCGCGCCGTCTTCGCGGGCGAGGCACGCGGGCTGTGGCTGTGGGCGGTCGCCTGGCCCGAGCAGTCCGGCCTGCTGCTCTACGACGAACTGGTGCTGACCGATCTGCGGGACGCCGGAGCCGAGGTGGACCTGCTGCCCTGCGGGGCGCTGTCGCCCAGGCTGCTCGGCCGCCCCGCGCCGCACGACGACCTCCTCGGCCCGGGGTGACGCATCCGACCCTGTCCTGGGATTTACCGGTAGCGACCGGCAGTTATCCTTGGTTTCGCAAGTGCGCCCCCATGGCGATCGCCGTCACGAATCGAAGGCAGGGAAGGAGTCCGCGTCGTGCGCATCGACCTGCACGCCCACTCCACCGCCTCCGACGGCACGGACACCCCGGCCGAGCTGATGCGAGGCGCCGCCGCCGAGGGCCTCGACGTCGTCGCCCTCACCGACCACGACACCGTCGGCGGGTACGCGGAGGCAAAGGACGCGGTCCGCGCGCTGGACGGCGCGCTCACCCTGGTCACCGGCGCGGAGCTGTCCTGCCGGCTGGGTGGCACCAGCCTGCACATGCTCGCCTACCTCTTCGACCCCGCCGAGCCGGTGCTCGCCGCCGAGCGCGAACTCGTCCGCGACGACCGGGTGCCGCGCGCCCGGGGCATGGTCGCCAAGCTGCGCGACCTCGGCGTGCCGATCACCTGGGAGCAGGTCGCCCGGATCGCCGGGGACGGCAGCGTCGGCCGCCCGCACGTCGCCTCCGCCCTGGTCGAACTCGGCGTCGTGGACACCGTCTCGGACGCCTTCACCCCCGAGTGGCTGGCCGACGGCGGCCGCGCGTACGTGGAGAAGCACGAGCTGGACCCCTTCGACGCCATCCGCCTGGTCAAGGGCGCCGGCGGCGTCACCGTCTTCGCCCACCCGGCCGCCGCCAAACGCGGCCGGACCATCCCGGAGGCCGCGATAGCGGAGATGGCCGCCGCGGGCCTGGACGGCATCGAGGTCGACCACATGGACCACGACGAGCCGACCCGCGCCCGCCTGCGCGCCCTCGCCGCCGAACTGGACCTGCTGACCACCGGTTCCAGCGACTACCACGGCAGCCGCAAGAGCTGTCGGCTCGGGGAGTACACCACCGACCCCGAGGTCTACCGGGAGATCTCCCGTCGGGCCACCGGCGCCGTGCCGATCACCGCCATCTAGCGCGGGACACCGGCTCCGCCCTCCCGGCCCGCCGCCCCGACCGGCGGGACACCCCTGCACGACCGCAAGCCCCCTCCCGTACGCCGGTGCGCCCCGCCGCGCCGCCGTAGCGAACGTCCCCGCACCGCGACCGCGAAAGCTCCCACTGAACATGTTCGACGTCACCCTCTTCGGGTCGGTCTTCGTCACGCTCTTCGTGATCATGGACCCGCCCGGCATCACCCCGATCTTCATCGCGCTCACCGGTGGCCGCGCCGCCAAGGTGCAGCGCCGGATGGCCTGGCAGGCGGTGCTCGTCGCGTTCGGCGTGATCGCCGTCTTCGCCCTGTGCGGCCAGCAGATCCTGGACTACCTGCACGTCTCGGTGCCCGCGCTGCGCATCTCCGGCGGTCTGCTCCTGCTGCTGATCGCGCTGGACCTGCTCACCGGCAAGGCGGACGAGCCGAGCCAGACCAAGGACGTCAACGTGGCCCTGGTCCCGCTGGGCATGCCGCTGCTGGCCGGTCCCGGCGCCATCGTCACCGTGATCCTCGCCGTCCAGCACGCCAGCGGCCCCAGCCAGGAGATCTCGGTGTGGGCGGCGATCGTTGCCATGCACATCGTGCTGTGGCTGACCATGCGCTACTCGCTGGCGATCATCCGGCTGATCAAGGACGGCGGCGTGGTCCTGGTGACCCGGCTGTCGGGCATGCTGCTGTCCGCGATCGCCGTGCAGCAGGTCGCCAACGGCGTCATGGGCTTCGTCCACGGCGGCAGCTGACCCCGCCCCGCCGCGCCGCCGCGCCCGGGCCCGCGTACGCGAAAGCGCCCCGTACCACGATGTACGGGGCGCTCGTTCGGCGTTCTACGCCGTGACCTACTGCTCCGCGGGGCGGATGTAGAGCCGCTGCCCGGTGGCGGCGGCCTGCTGCACGATCGTCTTGACGGAGGCGGCGTCCACGACGGTGCTGTCGACGGCGGTGCCGGTCGCGTCGTCGAGGCGCATGATTTCGAAGCGCACTGGCTTCTCCCTTCGTCCGTCCCGCGTCGGGCGCGGGGGCGAGACCTTCGGACACTCCTCCATTGGAGAGCCGCGCTGCTTCGCGGCGGCTTCGGCCGGATTGCCTGCCCGTTACATCTCGTCTCAACGAACGTAGGTAAGAAAATATTCCGTACGCTAAGGAAAAACTTTCGGCACCTAATTACTGACGGGTAGCTTGCGGGCGGATGTCCGGTGGACGAACCGCTCGCCTGCCGGCCGTCAGCCGGCCACGTCGCCCCAGAACGCGTCCAGCACCGCCGCCGTCGCCTCGGGACGCTCGGCGTTGGGGGAGTGCTCGGCGCCCTCGATCACCTCGCGCCGCGCGCCCAGCCGCTCCGCCATCGCGTCCAGCCACGGCACCGGCCACGCGTAGTCCACCGCGCCGGACACCACCAGCTTGGGCAGCGCCACCCCGGCCAGCTCGGTCACCCGGTCCGGCTCGGCCACCAGCTGGCGGCCGGTCGCGATCAGCTGCTCGGGCACGTTCGCCACCCAGCGCCGGTGCAGGAACGCGTCGAGGCCCTCGGGCATCCCGTCCGGCTGCGCGCCCCCGGCGGCGGCCGTCGGGTCCTCGGCGTCCATCGCCCGCATCGCCCGCCAGACCGTCTCCATGTCCATCGTGGCCAGCGCCTGGAGCAGCATCCCGGTGCGCCGGCGCTGCTCCTCCTCGATCGCGGCGGGACCCGAGCTCATCAGCGTCAGCGACGCCCACGCGCCCGCGTCCGCCAGCACGGCGCCGCGCGCCACCAGCCCGCCGAACGAGTGCCCGAGCAGGTGCACCGGGCCCGCGTCCAGCGCCGCCGCCTGCGCCAGCAGGTCGGCGACCAGCTCCTCGCGGGCGTACGCCGACTCCTCGCGCGGCCCGCCGGACTCGAACTGCCCGCGCCCGTCCACCGCGACGACCCGCCAGCCCGCCCGGGCCAGCGGGTCGAGCAGCGCCACGAAGTCCTCCTTGCTACCGGTGAACCCGGGCACCAGCAGCGCGGTCCCGCGCCGGGCCTCGCCCGCGTCCAGCACGGCGAACTCGCCGCGCACGGTGGGCAGCCGGTACGCCCGCGCGGACTCGGGCACATGGAGGATCGGGGGTCGGCTCATGGGGCCAGGCTAACCGCCCGCGATCAACGCGAAACGGCCCGCACCCCCGACAGGGGTGCGGGCCGACTCGTGGCGCGCGAGGCTCCGCAGGATCAGGCTTCCGTCGTCGGCTCCGCCTTGGCGGTGGCGCGGGTCCTGCGACGACGGCGGGCGGGCTTGGCCTCGCCCTCGGCCGCCTCGTGCGGTGCGGCGGACGCGGCGGGCGCGGCCTCCACGACCGCCGTGGCGGCGCCGCCGGTGCCCGCCTCGCCTGCCGCGGGGGCGCCGGAGCGGGTGCGACGGCGGCGGCGCGGCGCAGGACGGGACGCGGGGGCGTCGCCGTCCCCGGACGCCGCCGACTCCACCGCGGGCTCCGCGGCGGGCGCGGGCACGGTCGCGGCCGACTCGTCCAGCGGGGCACCGCCCCGGGTGCGACGGCGCTGGCGCGGGGCGCGCTCCCGCTTGGGGCGCTCGGCCGGGGCGGTCGCGGCGGGACCCGAGGAGGACTTGCGGCCGCGGCCGCCGGTCTCGCCCAGGTCCTCGATCTCCTCGGCGCCGAGCCCGGCCCGGGTGCGCTCGGCGCGCGGCAGCACGCCCTTGGTGCCCTCCGGGATGCCCAGCAGCTCGTACAGGTGCGGGGAGGTCGAGTAGGTCTCCTCCGGGTCGTTGAACGGCAGGTCCAGCGCCTTGTTGATCAGCTGCCAGCGCGGGATGTCGTCCCAGTCGACCAGGGTGACGGCGATACCGGAGTTGCCCGCCCGGCCGGTGCGGCCGACGCGGTGCAGGTAGGTCTTCTCGTCCTCGGGGGACTGGTAGTTGATGACGTGCGTCACGCCGTCCACGTCGATGCCGCGCGCGGCGACGTCGGTGCAGACCAGGACGTCGACCTTGCCGTTGCGGAACGCGCGCAGCGCCTGCTCGCGGGCGCCCTGGCCGAGGTCGCCGTGGACCGCGCCGGCCGCGAAGCCGCGGCGGGTCAGCTGGTCGGCGATGTCGGCGGCGGTGCGCTTGGTGCGGCAGAAGATCATCGCGAGTCCGCGGCCCTCGGCCTGCAGGACCCGGGAGACCAGCTCCGGCTTGTCCATCGAGTGCGCACGGAAGACGTGCTGCGTGATGTTGGCCACGGTCGCGCCCTCGTCGTCCGGCGCGGTGGCGCGGATGTGGGTGGGCTGCGACATGTAGCGGCGGGCGAGCGAGATGACCTGGCCCGGCATGGTCGCCGAGAAGAGCATGGTCTGCCGCTTCTTCGGCAGCATCTCCATGATCTTCTCGACGTCGGGCAGGAAGCCCAGGTCGAGCATCTCGTCGGCCTCGTCGAGCACGAGCGCGCGCACGGACTTCAGGTCCAGCTTGCGCTGGCCGGCCAGGTCGAGCAGGCGGCCCGGGGTGCCGACGACCACGTCGACGCCCTTCCTGAGCGCCTCGACCTGCGGCTCGTAGGCACGGCCGCCGTAGATGGCCAGGACCCGCACGTTGCGGACCTTGCCCGCGGTCAGCAGGTCGTTGGTGACCTGGGTGCACAGCTCACGGGTGGGCACGACGACCAGGGCCTGCGGCCCGTCGGTCAGCGCCTCGGGGGCCGCGCGACCAGCCTCGACGTCGGCGGGCACGGTGACCCGCTCCAGCAGCGGCAGGCCGAAGCCCAGCGTCTTGCCGGTGCCGGTCTTGGCCTGGCCGATGACGTCGTTGCCCGCGAGAGCGACCGGGAGGGTCATCTCCTGGATGGGGAACGGTGTGGTGATGCCGACGGCCTCCAGGGCCTCGGCGGTCTCGGGGAGGATCCCGAGATCACGGAAAGTCGTGGTGGATAGGATGCTTGCCTCTTCCATCAGCGCGGCGCCGTACGGTGAGGGGGGTCGAGCATCCGGCCGGCGTCATGCTCTGCCGTGCCGGGCGCTGACCGCGCCTTGGGTGTCGTCGTACGGCCGCGAGGGGCCGTACGAGGAGCGCGGGACCGCGGCCCTCACGTGCGCCGCGAGCGGGCCCGCCCACAGGGAGGTGGGAGGGCTGTCGGTTCGGAGCCGATCGGGCCACCGACCGGGCATCCGCATTCGTGGATGAGTCCGCCGACTCACTCGGCGGGCTCTTTTACCACTGTACCCCGGAACCGCCCACGCGTGGCGGATCGATTCTCTCGGGCTGTCGCCGGCGTGCGCCGGCGCACGCGTTCGCGCGGCCCGGCCGGGAAGGCCCCTGCGGCGCCGGTCGGGGGTTCCACGGGGGCGCGGGCGGACTATTGTGCCGAGCATGCAGACGCCTGACGAGACCTCCGAGCAGCCCGAGCCCACCGGGATCGCCGCCCAGGACTGGACGACCGCCGCCGCCGACCCGCAGTACCGGGCCGCCGTCGTCGACCTGCTCGGCGCGCTCGCCTACGGGGAACTGGCCGCGTTCGAACGGCTCGCGGAGGACGCGAAGCTCGCGCCGACGCTGGCGGACAAGGCGGAACTGGCCAAGATGGCGTCGGCGGAGTTCGCCCACTTCGAGCGGCTGCGGGGACGGCTGGCCCAGGTCGGCGAGGAGCCGACCGCCGCCATGGAGCCGTTCGCCGCGGCGCTGGACGGCTTCCACAAGCAGACCGCGCCGTCCGACTGGCTGGAAGGCCTGGTCAAGGCGTACGTGGGCGACTCGATCGCCAGCGACTTCTACCGCGAGGTCGCCGCGCGGCTGGACTCCGACACGCGGGGGCTGGTGCTGGGAGTCCTCGACGACACCGGGCACGCGAGCTTCGCGGTGGAGAAGGTGCGGGCCGCGATCGAGGCGGAGCCGCGGGTCGGCGGGCGGCTGGCGCTGTGGGCGCGGCGGCTGATGGGCGAGGCGCTGTCGCAGGCGCAGCGGGTCGTCGCCGAGCGCGACGCGCTGTCCACGATGCTGGTCGGGGGCGTGGCGGACGGGTTCGACCTCGCGGAGGTCGGCCGGATGTTCACCCGGATCACCGAGGCGCACACGAAGCGGATGTCGGCGCTCGGACTGGCGTCCTGAGCCGCGCTCGCACGCCCACCCGTCGAGGGCTCAGGGGGCCGCGCCCCCGGGCCCCTTCAGGACCTGCGCGCCTGGCGCAGGGTCAGGTGATGGGGGTTCACCAGCAGTGACAGCAGGGCCGTCGAGACCAGCAGGGCCGCCGCCAAAGGGAACAGCGGCGGCGTCGGTCCGACGATCCAGGACGTCAGGCCGCCGCCGACCAGGGCCGCCGCGGGGCCCGTCGCCAGGGTGAGGCGGTGGTTGCGGAAGCGGTCGGGGAGGCGGTGGACGGCCGTCCAGGCGACCGTCAGCCCGATGAGTGCGCTGACCAGTGACTCCCAGGCCATGGCGTCCCTCCCGCAGCCGGCGCTCACGTCCGGCACACCGTCGTAAATCCAGACGCTTCGGGTCCTACCCCGTGGCCCTGGGTACGCAAACGGCGGCCACCCGGTTCACTCCCGGATGGCCGCCGTCGATCGCCGGTTCGCGGCACGCCCTACAGCGGGCCGAAGCCCACCTTGTGCTTCGTCGGCTCACCGATCTCCACGTAGGCCAGCCGGTCGGCCGGGACCAGGACCTTGCGGCCCCGGTCGTCGGTGAGGGCCAGCAGCTTCTCGGTGCCGGACAGGGCCGCGGCCACGGCCTTCTCGACCTCCTCGGGCGACTGCTCGCTCTCGATGACGATCTCGCGCGGCGCGTACTGCACGCCGATCTTGACCTCCACGGCTCTCTTCCCTCCGATGGTGCGGCGTTGTGCGCCAACAGTAGCGTCTGCGGCGGCTCGTCAGTGCTGCTGACCTGCTGGGTCCGCGCCGTGCAGCGGGAAGCCGGCGATGCCCCGCCAGGCCAGCGAGGTCAGCAGCTGCACCGCCTGGTCGCGCGGGATGGAGCTGCCCGAGGAGAGCCAGTAGCGGGCGACCACCTGCGAGACGCCGCCGAGGCCGACCGCCAGCAGCATCGACTGCTCCCTGGCCAGGCCGGTGTCCTCCGCGATCACCTCGCTGATCGCCTCGGCGCACTGCAACGCCACCTTGTCCACGCGCTCGCGCACGGCCGGCTCGTTGGTCAGGTCGGACTCGAACACCAGCCGGAAGGCGCCGCCCTCGTCCTCGACGTACGCGAAGTAGGCGTGCATCGTCGCCTCGACGCGCTTCTTGTTGTCCGTGGTGGACGCCAGGGCCGTGCGCACCGCCTGCAACAGCGCCTCGCAGTGCTGGTCGAGCAGGGCGAGGTACAGCTCCAGCTTGCCGGGGAAGTGCTGGTAGAGGACGGGCTTGCTGACGCCCGCGCGCTCCGCGATGTCGTCCATCGCCGCCGCGTGGTACCCCTGGGCGACGAAGACCTCCTGGGCCGCGCCCAGCAGCTGGTTGCGTCGGGCGCGGCGCGGCAGACGCGTCCCACGCGGGCGCGTCTGAGTCTGCTCCGTGGCTGTCACGCCGCCTCCCAAAGTGCTTGCTCCCGTGACACCGGACCCGACATCAGGGCGGTGCCGTCGAAATGTGCGGTCTGCCGCGGTGTGCCCGCGCTGCGGACGCCATCGTACGGTTGGGTAACCGACCTGCGCGTGGCCCGGCGGCAGAATCTCATCGAGCGGCCGGTTTCGGCGCTCCACGCCCGCCCGGTTCGTACGGACTTGTCAGCGATAGTCGTCTTCGTCGAGCGGCACGGACTGCTGCTGCTCGGCGGCGTCGGCCGGATCGACGTCGTCGCGCGGGCGGGCCTGGCCCTGCTCGTCGTCCTCCAGGACCCCGGACTGCTGCTCGGCGGCGTCGGCCTCGTTGGCCTCAAGGGTCTCGTTCGGTTCTTCCGACATGGAACCTCCTGTCCCTGCTGGTCCGCGCAGGGCTGGGCCAGGACGGCCCGCCGCGCACCTCGTACTACGAGCGTACGGTCCGCGCACCGGGTCGCACCTTCCCGTGACCGCCGCCCGCCGGACATCCGGCGCGTTCGCGCCGCACGATCCCCGGGTACCCGGGAGGACGCCCACGACGCGCGCGGGGTGGCGGCCCGAGGGTGCCGGTACGTGATCGGCTCGTAATATTGAGCGCATGTCCTCCTCTGAGTCGTACGGGTCACCGGAGTCGTACGGGTCGCGCGAGCCCCGCGGGGCCGCGGGGACCCCGGGGCCGGGTGAGGCGCCCGCCGGCGCCCGGCCCGCCGGGCCGGACACCGCGGTGACCGACGCCTCCGTGGGCCACCCCGCCGCCACCGTGCCCCCCGCGGGCGGGAGCGGGGCGGACGCCGAGCGGGAGACCACCCGCACGGTGCCGGTCCCCGGCGCGACGCTCTTCGTGCGCTCCCGGCCGCCCGCGCCGCTCAACGGGGACCGCCCCGCCCCCGCGCTCTTCCTGCACGGCCTCGGCGGCTCGTCGCAGAACTGGTCGGGGCTGATGGGGCTGCTCGACGACGTACTGGACGGCGAGGCGGTCGACCTGCCCGGCTTCGGCTTCTCCCCGCCGCCGGACGACGGCGACTACTCCATCAGCGCCCACGCCCGCGCGGTCGTACGGCTGCTGGAGGCCGAAGGGCGCGGCCCGGTCCACCTGTTCGGCAACTCGATGGGCGGCGCCGTCGCCACCCGGGTCGCCGCCGCCCGCCCCGAGCTGGTGCGCACCCTGACCCTGATCTCGCCCGCGCTGCCGGAGATCCGCCCGCAGCGCACCGCCTGGCCCACCGCGCTCGCCTCGGTGCCAGGACTGCCCAGGCTCTACATGCGGGCCACCCGCGACTGGTCGGTGGAGCGCCGCACCCACGCGCTGATCTCACTGTGCTACGGCGACCCGGCGGCGTTCGGCGAGGAGGAGATGGCGGAGGCGGTGCGCGAGTACCGGCGGCGGCTGGAGCTGCCGTACTTCTGGGACGCGATGATCCGCTCCACCCGCGGCATCGTGAACGCCTACACCCTGCCCGGGCAGCACTCGCTGTGGCGGCAGGCCGAACGGGTGCTGGCGCCGACCCTGCTGGTGTACGGGGGCCGCGACAAGCTGGTGTCGTTCCGGATGGCGCGGCGCGCGGCGAAGGCGTTCCGTGACGCGCGGCTGCTGGTCATCCCGGACGGCGGTCACGTCGCGATGATGGAGCACCCGCGCTCGGTCGCCCGCAGCTTCCGTGAACTCCTGGCCGAAACCGGCGCCTGACCGAGGGATCGTCCCGTATTCGCCGCTTTTGCCTTGGGATTGTCCGGCGAACCATCAGCCTGGCTTTGACATTGCCAAAGAAATCCTTCAGTGTTGCCGTCATGTCCACGCTTCACACCGCCCCCCCGACCGCCTTCCAACTGGCGCTCATCGGTGTGACCGGACACTGCGTGGCCGACGTCCACTGTCGCTGACCCCGCCCGTCCCGTAGAGCCCCGCCGGGCCGTCCCCCTGGCCCTGGCTCCGGGACGCCCCGCGCTCGGCGTCCGCCCGCGGACAGCGTTGTCATCCGCCACGCCAGGCCCCGCGGGCCGCCGCACGCGCCCCCTCCGCAGTCCCCCCTCGCACCCGTGTGCCTCCGGCAGCAAGAAAGGCCCCTTCCCCATGTCCAGAACACCCCGCATATCCCGCCGCGCCGCCGCGGTGGCCGTCACCGTGGCCCTTGCCGGAGGGGCCGCGGCCTGCGGCCCCACCAGCGGTGACGCGGGCGCCCACGCCACCCCGCACAAGGGCGGCACGCTGACCGTCCTCAACCAGGCGCCGCAGGACAACTTCGACCCGGCCCGCCTGTACACCACCGGCGGCGGAGACATCCCCTCCCTGGTCTTCCGCACCCTCACCACCCGCGAGCGGGCCGACGGCGCCGAGGGCACCAAGGTCGTCCCCGACCTGGCCACCGACACCGGCGAGCCGTCGCAGAACGCCACCGTGTGGACGTACCACCTCAAGAGCGGCCTGAAGTTCCAGGACGGCACCCCGATCACCTCGGCCGACATCAAGTACGGGATCGAGCGGTCCTTCGCCCCCGAACTGTCCGGCGGCCCGCCCTACTTCCGCGACTGGCTGGTCGGCGCCGAGAACTACCAGGGCCCGTACAAGGACAAGCACGGCCTGGACTCCGTCGCCACGCCGAACGCCTCCACCATCGTCTTCCACCTCACCAAGCCCGAGGGCGACTTCCCGTACCTGGCGACGATGACGCAGTTCTCGCCGGTGCCGAAGGCCAAGGACACCGGCGACACGTACTACCAGCACCCGGTCTCCTCCGGCCCGTACGAGGTCACGGAGAACCAGAACAACGGCACCCACCTGGTCTTCAAGCGCAACCCCTACTGGTCGGCCGCCACCGACAGCCAGCGCAAGGCCTACCCGGACGTCATCGACGTGCAGGCCGGCCTGGACCCGGCCGTCATCAACCAGCGCCTGGAGACCAGTTCGGGCCAGGACGCCGACGCCGTCACCACCGACACCAACCTCGGCCCGGCCGAACTCGCCAAGATCAACGGCGACAAGGAGCTGAAGTCCCGTGTCGGCACCGGCCACTTCGGCCAGACGTACTACCTGGCCTTCAACCCCAAGGTGAAGCCGTTCGACAACCTCAAGGTGCGCGAGGCGATCTCCTACGCGATCAACCGCACCTCGGTGGTCAACGCGGCCGGCGGCTCCTCGCTCGCCGAGCCCGCCACCACCTTCCTGCCGAACCAGGCGACCTTCGGCTACACGCCCTACGACTGGTTCCCGGCCGGCGCCACCGGCAACCCGGCCAAGGCCAGGCAGCTGCTGAAGGAGGCCGGTTACCCCCACGGGCTCACCATCACCCTGGCCTCCTCCACCTCAGACGCCTCCTACCAGGGCCCGGCCATCGCCACCGCCGTCCAGGACGGCCTGAAGGCCGCGGGCATCACCGTCAGGATCAACCAGATCCAGGACGACAGCTACTCCTCCACCGTCGACTCGGTGAAGACCGAGCCCGGCGTCTACCTCGGCGGCTGGGGTGCCGACTGGCCGTCCGGCGGCCCGTTCCTGGCCCCGATCTTCGACGGCCGGCAGATCGTCACCGACGG
Organism: Streptomyces sp. ICBB 8177; assembly: GCF_003144095.1. Lineage (GTDB taxonomy): Bacteria > Actinomycetota > Actinomycetes > Streptomycetales > Streptomycetaceae > Streptantibioticus_D. The sequence goes on from NZ_NSKH01000018.1 coordinate 2,179,521, forward strand.
CTCCAACTTCAACAACGCCCAGCTGAACGACGCCCAGGTGAACGCCACGATCGACAGGATCAACGCCATCACCGACCACGCCCGGGCGGCGAAGGAGTGGGGCGCGCTGGACGAGCAGCTCGGCCGGCAGGCCCTCACCGTGCCGCTGTTCCACCCGGTCTACGAGCGGCTGTACGGCAAGAACATCCGCAACGTCGTCATCAGCGACTGGGACGGCCGCGTGGACGTGGCCGACGTCGCGGTCAAGTAGGCGCAGACCATGAGTGCTCAGGACCTGCTGACCGGGGCGGCCCCCTCCACCGCGGGGGAGGCCGCCCCGGCCGCCGGGGCGAGGCAGGTGTGGCGACGGCTGCGTGCCCGCAAGTCCGCGACGGCCGGGATCGTGGTCCTCGCCGTGCTGCTGCTCGTCGCGGTCTGCGCGCCGCTGCTCACCGCGATCGAGGGCCAGGACCCCACCACGTACCACGACAGCCTGCTCAACTCCGCGGCCGGCGGCGTGCCCATCGGCCCGTTCGGCGGGATCAGCGGCGCGCACTGGCTGGGCGTCGAACCCGGCAGCGGGCGCGACCTGTTCGCCCGGCTCGTCTACGGCTCGCAGGTCTCGCTGCTGGTCGCGGTCGGCGCCACCCTCGTCGAGGTCGTCATCGGCGTCGTCGTCGGCCTGGCCGCGGGCCTCGGCAACAAGCTGCTCGACCAGTTCCTCGGCCACACCACCGACGTGATGCTCGCGCTGCCCTCGCTGGTCTTCGCGATCGCGCTGATGGCCGTCGTGCCCTCCGGCTTCCCGCGCCCGCTGCTGCTGACGCTCGTCATCGGCCTGCTGGGGTGGGGCGGCACGGCCCGCGTGGTGCGTGCCCAGACCCTCACCCTGAAGGAACTCGACTACGTCTCGGCGGCCCGGCTCGGCGGCTCCTCGCGCTGGCGCATCGCCCGCCGCGAACTGCTGCCCTCGCTCGCCGCGCCGGTCATCACCTACGCGGCGCTGCTGCTGCCGGCCAACGTCGCCGGAGAGGCGGGCCTGTCCTTCCTCGGCGTCGGCGTCAAGCCGCCCACCTCCTCCTGGGGCCAGATGCTCTCCTCCGCGACCACCTGGTTCCAGTCCGACCCGACGTACGTGCTGCTGCCCGCCGCCTTCCTGTTCACCACCACCTTCGCCTTCACCGTCGTCGGCGACGCGGTGCGCACCGCGCTCGACCCGCGCGCCGCCTCCCGCCTGCGGGTGGGCACCGGACGCGCGAGGAAGCGCGGGGGCGACGCGAACACGGCGTCCGCGGGCGCGAAGGGGGCCGCGGCGTGACGCGCTTCGTCCTGCGGCGGCTGATCGGCATGCTCGTCGTGCTGCTCGCCCTGTCCGTCGTCATCTACGCGGTCTTCTACCTCGCCCCCGGCGACCCCGCGCAGCTCGCCTGCGGCCTCAAGTGCTCGCCCGCGCAGGTCGCGCAGGTCCGCGAGCAGCTCGGCCTGAACGAGCCGGTCTACCTCCAGTACGCGCACTTCCTGCAAGGCATCGTCGTCGGGCGGGACTTCAGCACCGGCACCGGCGTGCTGCACTGCCACGCGCCGTGCCTGGGCGTGTCGTACAAGACCGGCGACCAGGTCACCTCGCTGATCGCCTCCCGGCTGCCGGTGACCGCCTCGCTGGCGCTCGGCGCGATGGTGCTGTGGCTGGCGCTCGGCGTCGGCACCGGACTGCTGTCCGCGCTGCGCCGCGGCCGGTTCACCGAACGCGCCCTGACCACGCTGACGCTCGCGGGCAACGCGGTACCGGTCTTCATCATCGGCCTGCTGCTGCTCCTGCTGTTCTGCGCCACCCTTCAGTGGCTGCCGTTCCCCACCTACGTGGGCCTCACGCAGAGCCCGCAGCAGTGGTTCTGGGGGCTGCTGCTGCCGTGGGTGTCGCTCGCGCTCATCGAGTCCGCCAAGTACGCCCGGCTGACCCGCTCCTCGATGCTGGAGACGCTCGCGGAGGACCACATCAGGACCTTCCGCGCCTACGGGGTGAGCGAACGCGCGCTGGTCACCCGGCACGCGCTGCGCGGCGCCCTGACCCCGGTCATCGCGCTGTCCGCGCTCGACCTGGGCACGATGTTCGGCTCCGCGGTGCTCACCGAGTCGCTGTTCGGACTGCCCGGACTCGGCAAGCTGCTGGTCTACTCGGTCGGCGTCGTGGACCTGCCGGTCGTCGTCGGCCTGGTGCTGGTCACCGGCTTCTGCGTGGTCCTCGCCAACGCCCTCGCGGACGTGCTGTACGCGGTGGCCGACCGAAGGGTGGTGCTGACATGAGCGCCGACGCCCGGACCCCCGCGGTCGCGGCCGCAACGGACGCGCCCCTGGTCGAGGTGCGCGGCCTGACCGTCGAGTTCCCGGTGGACGACGGCGGCAGCGTGCGCGCCGTCGACGGGCTGGACTTCACCCTGCGCGCCGGGCAGGCGCTCGGCATCGTCGGCGAGTCGGGCTCCGGCAAGTCCACCGTCGCCTTCGACCTGCTGGGCCTGCACCGCGGCACCGGCGCCCGCCTCGGCGGCACCGTGCGCGTCGCGGGCGTCGACCCGCACACCGCCGAGGGCGGCGAACTGACGTCGCTGCGCGGCCGGTTGGCGGCCATGGTCTTCCAGGACCCGCTGTCCGCGCTCGACCCGTACTACGCCATCGGCGACCAGATCGCCGAGGTGCTGCGCACCCACCGTCAGGTCACCCGCCGGGCGGCGCGGGCCCGCGCCGTCGAGGTGCTGGACCGGGTCGGCATCCCCGACGCGGCCCGCCGCTCCCGGCTGCGTCCGCACGAGTTCAGCGGCGGCATGCGGCAGCGTGCCCTCATCGCGATGGCGCTGGCCTGCGAGCCCAGGCTGCTGATCGCCGACGAGCCGACCACCGCCCTGGACGTCACCGTGCAGGCGCAGATCCTCGACCTGCTGCACGACCTGCGCGCCGAGACCGGCGCCGGGCTGATCCTGGTCACCCACGACCTGGGCGTGGTGGCCGGCAGCGTCGACGAGGTGCTGGTCATGAAGGACGGCCGGGCCGTCGAGCACGGCGGCGTCGCCGAGGTGCTGGGCAGCCCCCGCGAGCCGTACACCCGCGCCCTGGTCGGCGCGGTGCCCCGGCTGGACGCGGTGCGCGAGCCGGAGCCGGTGGCGGCCACGGCCGACGCGGCCGGCGGGAGCGGTGACGTGCTGCTGGAGGCGACCGGACTGCGCAAGGAGTTCGGCGGCCGGGGCGGCCGGCTGACCGCCGTGGACGACGTCTCGCTCACCGTGCGGCGCGGGGAGACGCTCGGCGTCGTCGGCGAGTCCGGCAGCGGCAAGACCACGCTGGGCCGGATGCTGGTGCGCCTGCTGGAGCCCACCGCGGGACGGCTGGTCTACGACGGCCGGGACATCGGCGGCCTCGGGGAGCGCCGACTGCGCCCGATCCGGCGCGAGTTGCAGATGGTCTTCCAGGACCCGGTCTCCTCGCTCAACCCGCGCCGCAGCATCGGCGAGTCCATCGCCGACCCGCTGCGCGCGGCGGGTTCGTTGACCGACCGCCAAGTCGTCACGCGCGTACGCGAGTTGCTGGAGCGCGTCGGGCTCGACCCGGACTGGTACCACCGCTACCCGCACGAGTTCTCCGGCGGGCAGCGGCAGCGGGTCGGCATCGCGCGGGCGCTGGCCCCCGAGCCGAAGCTGATCGTCTGCGACGAGCCGGTCTCCGCGCTCGACGTCACCACCCAGGCCCAGGTCGTCGCCCTGCTCGGCGAACTGCGGCGCGAACTGGGCCTGTCGCTGGTCTTCGTCGCCCACGACCTGGCCGTCGTACGGCAGGTCAGCGACCGGGTCGCGGTGATGCGCGCCGGACGCGTCGTGGAGCACGGCACCGCCGACCAGATCTACGACTCCCCGCAGCACGCGTACACCAAGGGGCTGCTCGCCGCCGTCCCCGTGCTCGACCCCGAGGAGTCGGCGCAGCGGCGGGCGGCCAGGCGGGCGCTGGTGCGCGGCTGACCGGCCGCCACCGCACCGGACGCGCGACCGGCCCGGCGATAGCGGCCTGAACGGGCCGACGCGCTGAAAAGTTACGGGTGTTCACCCCTTCCGGTGGTGTGGCGGACAACCGTCCGTCGCGCCACCGGCATCTCGGCATAGCGTCACCCCATCGTCTCGTCCCAGGTCACGAAGGGGGTGCTCCGATGCGCGTGGCGCTGCTCACGGAGGGTGATCGAGGTGGCGCGGAGGGCCGCACCTCCGCCTGGTGCGACCGCCTGGTGCGCCGGCTCGCCGACCACGACTTCGAGGTGTACGCGGTCGGCCCGGCGCCCGGAAAGGGCGCGCCGGGCGTTCGCAGCCTGGCGGTGGACGGCCCGCCGCCCGCCGCCAGGGCCCCGCGCGGCCGCGCCGCCCGCCGCCGCTTCCTGGACGCGTACCGGGACCTGGTCGCCGCGCTGGCGTGCGGCGAGGGCCCCGGCGGCCACGGGCCGGACGGCCGCCAGGCGGGCGGCGACCAGGAGGACGGCCACCGGTCGGACGGCCGCAGCCGTCAGGAGGACCGTTTCAGCAGCGGTCTGTACGGCCTCGCGCGGTACGCGGAGCAGGACGGCGGGCTGCCGGCCGCCCTGCGCTCGCAGGAGGCCGCCCGCGCCCTGGAGGCCGCCTGCCGGGCGCCCGGTGCCGACCGGTCGGCCGCGAGCGCGGGCCCCGCGGCGCTGCTCGCCGCCTGCGACGCGCTGGAGCGGGCCCTGCGCCCGCTGTCGGCGCCCTGGTACGGGCCCGACGCCCTCGGCGCGGCCGACCTGTGCCACGCGACCTGCGCGGGCCCGGCCGCGCTGCCCGGCCTGCTGGCCGCCCACCGCCTCGGCACCCCGCTGCTGGTCACCGAGTACGCCGTGCGCCTGCGCGCCCACTACCTCGGTGCCCGCGAACTCCCTCCGCCGGTGCGGGCGTTGACCTCGGCGTTCCACCGCCTGCTGGCCGCCGAGACCTACCGCCGGGCGGCCCTGATCACCCCCGGCGACGCCCACATCCGCCGCTGGCAGGAACGCTGCGGCGCCCCGCGCGAGCGGCTGCGCACCGTCCACCCCGGCCTGGACGCGGGGGGGTTCGCGCGGGTGGGCGAGGCGGCGGAGGCCGTGCGGGGGAGCGGCGGCGACGACGCGCACGACGGCCCCGGCCCCCGGCACGCCCCGGCACTGCTGTGGACGGGGCGCGTGGAGCCGGGCAAGGACCTCGTCGCGCTGCTGCACGCGTTCACCTCGATACGCGCGCAGGTCCCCGGCGCCCGGCTGCACATCGCCCACGGCGGCCCGGCCGACGCCGACTACCTCGCCCGCTGCCGCACGCTGGCGGCGCAGCTCTTCCCCGACGAGGCCGCCGACACCCGTACGCCGGGCGAGAACCCGGTGGTCCTCACCGACCTGTCCGCCCCCGGCGCCCCCGCGCTCGCCGACACCTACGCGGCGGCCGACCTCGTGGTGCTCTCCAGCGCCGTCGAGGGCTTCCCGGTCACCCTGGTCGAGGCGATGCTCTGCGGCCGGGCCACCGTCTCCACCGACACCGGCGCGGTCCGCGAGGTCGTCGGCGGCACCGGCCTCGTCGTCCCGCCGCGCAACCCCCGCGCGCTCGCCGAGGCCTGCGCGGCCCTGCTGCGCGACCCCGCGCGCCGCGCCCGCCTCGGCGCCGCCGCCCGCGCCCGCGCCGTCGAGCTCTTCAGCGCCGAGCAGAACGCGGCCGCCTTCCGCGCGATCTACCGCGACCTGGCCGCCGGACCGGCCCCGGTGGCCGCCGCCGCGCCGGTGCCGTTCGCCACGACGGCGGAGGCGGTGCTGCCCGCCGCCGGCATCGCGGGACCCGCACCGCGCCGCCCCGGCTGGGCCCGACCGCGGGTGCCCGCGACCGTGGGCGGTGAGCCGGCGTGACCCACGCCCCGCAGGCCCCCGGGGCCGGCGCACGCCCGGCGGGGGAGCGCTCTCGGAACGCCCTCGCCGGTGCCGACCCGGTCCGCGAACTGATGCTGCGCCACCACGACCTGTGCGCGGGCGCGGTCGACCCGCTGGAGATCGCCGCGGGCCTGGAGGCGTGCGGCGTCACCGACCGCGACGCCGCCCGCTGCCGCCACCGCGACGTCTTCTCGCTCGCCGAGGAGCTGTACGCCCGCGTCCCACGCGTCGCCGTCAGTCCCCAAGAGCGGCCTTTGGCCGTCCAGTTGACGCGTCGTCACCTCGCGTGGCACCTCCTCCCCGGCGCCGCCTGCCTCGCCGGGATCGCCGTCTCGCACGCGGCCGGGCCCCGGTGGAGCGCGGCGGCCGGGGGCGCGGCGCTGGTCGCGGTGGCCGCCGCCGCCCGCGCGGCGGTGCGGCGGGGGCCCCTGCGCGCGCCCCGCGTCCCCGGCACCGCCCTCGTCACCTGCTGGCTGCTGGCCTTCGCGCTCTACGGCCCCGCCGTCCTCGACACGCTGCTCGGGCTGTCGCGCGGCGGGCCCGGCGGACTGCTGGACCCGGTCGCCGCGTCCGGGTTCCTCGCCCGCGCGCTCGCGCTGCCGCCCGCCGCCTGGCTGGCGGTGCGGTTCGCCCGGCGCGGGCGGCGACGGCTCGCCGACAGCCACGACCTCGCGGAGTTCGGCGCCGGGATGCGCCCGGTGGCGCTCGGCGTGCTCGCCGCGTTCGCCCTGGCGCTGACCGCGCTGCTCACGTTCGCGTACGCGGCGCTGGACGGCCGCGCGGCAGGCGGTGACGGCGGGGCGGGCGCCGGCGTGGTCGGCGGGGCGGGCGGCGGCGCCCACGCGGTCGTGGCGCTCGCCGGTGCCGGGCTGCTCGGCCTGCTGCTGTTCACCGCCCAGCTCCTCGCCGTCCACGGCCACGGCCGGGCCGCGCTCGCCGGGACCGCGGCGGCCTGCGCCGTCGAGGCCGCCGCCCTCGCGCTCGCCGCCGCGGGCCGGCTGCCGGGCCTGGCCGCCGCGAGCGCGCCGCTGCGGCTGGTGGCGCGCGCCCAGGGCCCGGGCGCGGTCCAGGCGCTCGCCTGCGCGGGCGCGACGCTCGCCCTGGCCGCCTTCGCGCTCGCCGCGCTCGCGCGGGGCCGCGCCCACCACGCGCCCACCGCGTACGGACCCCCGGCCGCGGCCCCGCGCCCTGCCGGGCACGGCCGCCGCCAACTCCCCACCGCCGCTACCTCCGCCGACCGGGCAGCGGCTCGGTGAACGAGAACCTCCCAGGAGACCCCTTGAAAACGCACCACTCGCACCCGTCCACCGCGCACCAGCAGGACGGCGCCCGATGAGACTGCTGCTGCTCGGCGCCGACGGATTCCTCGGCCGCCACGTGGCCGAACGCCTGCTGGCCGACCCCGCCGTCCAGCTCACCGCGCTCGGGCGGCGCGACGACGCGGACGTGCGATTCGACCTGGCCAGCGGCAGCCCCGGCGCGCTCACCCGCTTCCTGGACGCCGTCCACCCCGGCGTCGTCGTCAACTGCGCGGGCACCACCCGCGGCGGTGCCCGCGACCTGACCCGGCACAACACCGTCGCGGTCGCCACCGTCTGCGAGGCGCTGCGCCGCAGCTCCTGCGGGGCCCGGCTGGTCCACGTGGGCTGCGCCGCCGAGTACGGCCCCTCTCCCGCCGGGTCGTCCACCGGCGAGGACGCGGTGCCGCGCCCCGGCGGCCCGTACGGTGTCAGCAAGCTCGCCGCCACCGAACTCGTCCTCGGCTCCGGACTGGACGCCATCGTGCTGCGGGTCTTCTCGCCGGTCGGCCCCGGCACGCCGCCCGCCTCGCCGCTGGGCCGCCTCGCGGAGGCGCTGCGCCGGGCGATGCAGAACGGCGACGCCGAGATCAAACTCGGCGGTCTCGGCATGCAGCGCGACTTCGTGGACGTGCGCGACGTGGCCCGCGCGGTGCACGCCGCCTCGCTGTCCGCCGCGCAGGGCGTGGTCAACATCGGCACCGGCCGCGCGGTCCGGCTGCGGGACGCGGTCGCCCACCTGGCCAGGGCGGCGGGTTACGGCGGCGCGCTGCACGAACTGGACGAGCCCGCTGGCCTGTCCGCCCCCTACCCGGACGGCTGCGGCGTCTGGCAGCAGGCGGACGTGCGCACCGCCCGCGACCGGCTGGGCTGGCGCCCGCGCATCGCGCTGGACGAGTCGCTGGCCGACATCTGGATGGAGGCGGCGTGCCGCATCTGACCGGCCGGCCGATGCCCGGCATATGAGCGCGAACCGTCTCGCGCTTCGGACCAGGTGTCTCGGAATGCCGAAGGGCGTGGCAGTGTTACGGAGACAGAACAACCCGTAAGTGAGATCGAATCACCTCGACTAACGGAGTCCCCGTGTCGCTGCCACCCCTGGTCGAGCCCGCCGCAGAGCTGACCGTCGACGAGGTCCGCCGGTACTCCCGTCATCTGATCATCCCGGATGTCGGGATGGACGGGCAGAAGCGGCTGAAGAACGCCAAGGTGCTGTGCGTGGGCGCCGGCGGACTCGGCTCCCCTGCCCTGATGTACCTCGCCGCGGCCGGTGTGGGCACCCTCGGCATCGTCGAGTTCGACGAGGTCGACGAGTCCAACCTGCAACGCCAGATCATCCACAGCCAGGCCGACATCGGCCGCTCCAAGGCGGAGTCCGCCCGCGACACCGTCAAGGGCATCAACCCGTACACGAACGTCGTCCTGCACGAGGAGCGCCTGGAAGCCTCCAACGTGATGGAGATCTTCGCCCAGTACGACCTGATCGTGGACGGCACGGACAACTTCGCCACCCGCTACCTGGTCAACGACGCGTGCGTGCTGCTGAACAAGCCGTACGTGTGGGGCTCGATCTACCGCTTCGACGGCCAGGCCTCGGTCTTCTGGTCCGAGTACGGGCCGTGCTACCGCTGCCTGTACCCGGAGCCGCCGCCGCCCGGCATGGTGCCGAGCTGCGCCGAGGGCGGCGTGCTGGGTGTGCTGTGCGCGTCCATCGGCTCCATCCAGGTCAACGAGGCGATCAAGGTGCTGACCGGCATCGGCGAGCCGCTGGTCGGCCGTCTGATGATCTACGACGCCCTGGAGATGCAGTACCGCCAGGTCAAGGTCCGCAAGGACCCTGAATGCGCGGTCTGCGGCAAGAACCCGACGGTCACCGAGCTGATCGACTACGAGGCGTTCTGCGGCGTGGTGAGCGAGGAGGCCCAGGAGGCCGCCAAGGACTCCACGATCACGCCGAAGCAGCTCAAGGAGTGGATCGACGCGGGCGAGAGCATCGAGATCATCGACGTGCGCGAGCCCAACGAGTACGAGATCGTCTCCATCCCGGGCGCGAAGCTGATCCCGAAGAACGAGTTCCTGATGGGCGACGCCCTCCAGGGCCTGCCGCAGGACAAGCGCATCGTCCTGCACTGCAAGACCGGCGTGCGCAGCGCCGAGGTGCTGGCGGTGCTGAAGAACGCGGGCTTCGCGGACGCGGTCCACGTCGGCGGCGGCGTCATCGGCTGGGTCAACCAGATCGAGCCCGACAAGCCGGTCTACTGACCGGTCCGGTCCACCTCGCGTCGAAGGGCCCGCTCCCCTCGGGAGCGGGCCCTTCGACGCTTACGGGCGGCCTCAGCCTCCGTAGGCCGCCGCCAGTGCGTGGAAGACCTTCTTGGGCTCCCAGGCCATCGACGGGTACGTGGCGCCGCGCAGGCCGCCGGGCAGGACCTTCACCACGCCGTACGAGGCCATGTCGAGGTCGTGGCGCGGATCGCCCGCCACGTGCGGCAGCTCGAACCCGGCGAAGGTGAACCAGAACGCGGCTTCCACGCCCTCGCGCTCGAAGACCTCCAGCACCTCCTGGAAGTACCGCACCTGCTCGTCCTCGTCGCGCACCGGGTCGCCGGTCAGGGACGGCGGCTCGGTGCCGCGGTCGACGATCATCCAGCCGGTGCCGCCGCGCTCGCCCGCGCCCCGGTAGCCGCAGCAGCCGAACTCGGTGACCGCGACCGGTTTGCCGTGCCGGAACATCGCCCGCACCTCGTCCCGGAAGCGGTCCGCGTTGTGCCCGCCCCGGTACGCGTCGGCCGCCACGAGGTCGAACGGCCCCCAGTCGACGTCCTCCCAGGTCCCGGCCGCGTAGGTGATCCGGCCGCCGAACCGCTGCCGCGCGTCGGCGACGACGTCGGCGAGGAACGCGTTGAGCCGGCCGGGGATGTCGCGGAACGCGGACCAGTCGCGCGGGTTGTTGGTGGTCAGCGCCGCGATCCGGTCGTAGACGGTGGCGCCGGGCAGGAACCCGGAGGCGAACAGGGACAGTTCGCAGCCGGTCACCAGCACCACCTCGGCGCCGCCGCGCCGGATCTCCTCCGCCCGCCGCGCGCAGTCGGCGAAGAACGGCCGCAGTCGGTCGGCGGTCAGCTCGCAGGGGAACGGCGCGAACCAGACCTCGAGACCGACGGCCGCCGCGTGCCGCGCGGCGGCCGTCAGCCGTTCCGGGTCTCCACCGGAGATGCGCACCGCCGTGCAGTGCAGATCGGAGGCGATGATCCGCATCTCCTGCGCGACCACGTCCGGGTCGAAGGTGGTGCGGGACAGCTCACCGCCGGGACGGAAGCCGGTGTCGTAGTTGATGCCCTTGCCGCGCATGGTCTTCCTCGGGTGGTCGCTTCGCCGTGCCGCGATCGTTTGCTGACGATGTGTCAGGCAGCCTCGGGCAGCCGGGTGTTGTCGGCGCCCGCCTTCTCCCGTTCCTGCCGCTTGGAAGCGGCGTCGGCCTCGGACTCGACCATCTTCTCCATCGGGTCCGCCGCGACCTGGCCGATCACGATGGCCGCGCCGATCGCCACGATGGTCAGCACCGTGCCCAGCCAGACCATGGTCGACACCGGCAGGGTGAAGGCACCGATGAGCCGGGCCACACACTCCACCAGCAGCGAACCGCCCCAGATCACGCTGAACAGCCGCTCCAGCCGCTGGAAACGGGTGGAGGTGGCGGCCAGGTGGTCCCACACGGCGACCTTCGCCGCCTGCCCCTTGGTGATCATCGGCTTCAGACCGGCCGACATCAGCGGCTTGGAACCGAACGCGGAGACCAGGATCGCGATCCCGATCACGCTGCTGACCCCGGAGTCCTTGGCCAGCATGATGCGCGGGTTGCCGGTGACGAAGCTCAGCGCGATACCGATCACGTTGACCGCCAGCATCAGCGCGGCCAGGCCGTTGACCCGCCGGTCCCTGATCAGGGAGAAGACGGTGCGCGCGGCCGGCACGACGCTGCTGAGCGCCAGCGACAGCACCAGGCCGACGCCGAAGCCGTCGTGCAGCGCGTAGTACGACCCCAGCGGGATCGCGATGTCGAGGACGAGGGGCATGAGGTTGTTGACCAGCTCGTTGCCGGCCGCGCCGTCGGACGTGGCGCCGGCCTGGGGGGTGACCTTGGTGGGGGACTCGGACATCTCAGCCGCCTCCGCTGTGGTGGGCTCGCGGCCTTCGCCGGGCCGCCGTCGGTTTCGCAGGACCAGGTTCGCGGAGGACGGGGCGCGTGCGGCAGTGTCGTCGCTCCATGGCTCGCCAGTACAAATGTCACAGGTCGCGCGCGGGTGGAGCGGCGCTCGAACCGGGGCGCGGGGCGGGGGAGCGGGGTCGGTTTCCGGCCATGCGCGGCGGCCCGTGCCGGTCTACAGCGCGACGAGGGTGATCTCGGTCGCCTTCACGCTCACCCAGACCTCCTGGCCGTCCGCCAGGCCCAGGTCGGCCGCGGCGGCGGTGGTGATCTCGGCGATGGCGTCCAGCCCGCGCGCCTCGCCCAGCGCGGTCGCCAGCACCCGCACCCGGCCGCCGAGCGCGGTCAGCTCCCGCACGCGCGCGGACCACACGTTGCGCGGGCTGCCCTCGGGCCGGTCCCGGTGCAGCGCGACCGCCTCAGGGCCGACCACGGCCAGCGCGGCGCGGCCGTCCGCGTCCTGCGGTGCCTCGGCGGCCACCAGCCGCGCGCCACCGGGCAGGCGCAGCTCGGCGCCCGCCAGCGTGCCGGTCCAGGCGTTGCGGCCCAGCATCCGGGCCACCCAGGGCGAGCGGGGGTGCCGGGCGACCTCGGCGGGCGGCGCGTACTGCACCTGGCGGCCGCTGTCGAGCACCAGCACCTGATCGGCGAGCGACACCGCCTCGACGGGGTCGTGGGTGACGATCAGGCACACCCCGGCGAACCCGGCCAGGTGCTCGCGCAGCGTGTGCCGCACGTGCGCCCGGGTGGTCTGGTCGAGGGCGGCCAGTGGCTCGTCCAGCAGCAGCAGCCGCGGCCGGGCCGCCAACGCCCGCGCCAGCGCGACCCGTTGGGCCTGCCCGCCGGACAGCCGGCCCGGCTTGCGGCGCGCCAGCGGCCCGACGCCGAGCCGCTCCAGCCAGTCCAGCGCCAGCGCCCGCGCCTCCTTGCGCGGCACGCCCTGCGCCCGCAGCCCGTACGCGGTGTTGGACAGCGCCGTCAGATGCGGGAACAGCGCGCCGTCCTGCGGCACCCACGCCACCCCGCGCCGGTGCGGCGCCTGCCGTGCGGCGTCCACCTCACCCAGCCGCAGCGTCTCGGTGCGCGAGAGCGGGGTCAGGCCCAGCAGCGCCCGCAGCAACGTGGTCTTGCCCGCGCCGTTCGGGCCGACGACGGCGATCGTGGTGCCGGGCGGGGCGGACAGCGACAGCCGCGTGTACCCGGTGACCTCGGCGGCCAGCGGCCACGGCGTCGCCTCGACGGGGCCCGCGGGTGCGCCGTCCGGCCGCTCGGCCAGGGCCCCGGCACCTGCCGGGCTCCCACCCGCGTCCCCGGCCGGGTCCTGCGCCCGCCCGGCGGCGGCCGGACGCGTCCCGGTCCACCGGCCGCGCAGCACCAGCAGCACCGCCATCGCCACCGCGAGCAGCAGCAGGGAGACGGCGGTGGCGCCCTGCGGGTCGTCCTGGAGCATCAGGTAGACCTGCAACGGCAGGGTCTGGGTGACGCCCGGCAGGTTGCCCGCGAAGGTGATCGTGGCACCGAACTCGCCCAGCGCCCGCGCCCAGCACAGCGCGGCGCCCGCCACCAGGCCCGGCGCCGTCATCGGCAGCGTAACCGTCCAGAAAGCGCGCAACGGCCGCGCGCCCAGCGAGGCGGCGGTCTCCTCGTAGCGCGGGTGCAGGGCGGCGAGCGTGCCCTCCAGGCTGATGACCAGGAACGGCATCGCCACGAACGCCGCCGCGACCACCGCGCCCTTGGTGGTGAACGGCAGCGTCAGGCCGAACCAGTCCTGCAGCAGGGAGCCGATGACACCGTTGCGGCCGAAGCCCATCAGCAGCGCCACACCGCCCACGGTCGGCGGCAGCACCATCGGCAGCATCACCAGCGCCCGCACCAGCGTCTTGCCGGGGAAGTCCACCCGCGCCAGCACCCACGCCAGCGGCACCCCGAACAGCAGCGACAGGCCCAGCGCCGAGAAGGACACGGTCAGCGAGAGGCTGAAGGCCTGCCGCACCTCGGGCGCGGTCAGCTCGGACCACAGGCTCGACCACGGAGTGCGCACCAGGACACCGGCCAGCGGCAGCGCGAGGAAGACGACCGCCGCCGACGCGGGGAGGGCGAGGGCGATCGGCGGACGTCCGGCCCGGCCCGCCGCCCGCCGCCTCACGCGGGGCGCGGCGGGCGGCGCTGCCGCCGGCCGGCTGCCGGTCACGGCTGCTGGAAGCCGTAGGTGCGCAGGATCGACTGGCCCTGGGAGGACGCCAGGAAGCTCACGAACGCGGCCGCGTCCGCCTTGTTCCTGGAGCTGTCCAGGGTCGCCGCCGGGTAGGAGGCGATGGAGTTCTGGCCGTCCGGGATGGTCACCGTCGCGACCTTGCCCTTGGCGCCCTCGGCGTCGGTGACGTAGACGATGCCCGCGTCGGCCTCGCCGAGTTCCACCTTGCTGAGCACGGCGGTCACCGAGGTCTCCTGGGAGACGGGGTGCACGGTGACGTGCTGGGCCTTGAGGACCTTGTCCCCGTAGTTGCCGACCGGCACCTGGGGCGCCGCCAACACCACCTTCAGGCTCGACTTCGACAGGTCGCTCAGCCCGGTGACCTTCTTCGGGTTGCCCGGCGGGGTGACGATGGTCAGCCGGTTCCTGGCGAAGACCGTCGGGCTGCCGGTCTCGGCCTCGACCCCCGCCATGGTCTTGGTGTCGGCGGTGGCCAGCACGTCGGCCGGCACGCCCTGCTTGACCTGCGCGGCCAGGTCCTGCGACCCGGCGAAGGAGAAGCGCACCGTGGTGCCCGGGTGCGCCTTCTCGTACGCGGCGCCCTCGGCCTTGAAGACGTTGTCGAGGGAGGCGGCGGCCAGCACGGTCAGCGTGACCTTCTTGCCGGAGGCCCCCGAGTCGCCGGGCGAACCCGACGCGTGGGAGGAGGACTTGCTGCCGCCGCAGGCGGCCAGCGGCAGGACGAGGGCGGCGGCCACCGCGGGCAGGGCCGCACGGCGGACGAGGGTGGAGGACATTGGAGTCTCCGTCAGGCTTCGGGACCAGCTCAGGCGCGGTCGATGTGGACGTTGGTGGACTTCACGCGGGCGATGGCTTCCATGCCCACTTCGAAGCCCAGTTCCTCGACGGCCTCGCGGGTGAGGAGGGAGACGAGGCGATGCGGACCCGCTTGGATCTCCACCTGGGCGGCGACGTCCCCGAGCTTCACGGCGGTGATGATGCCGGGGAACGCGTTGCGCACCGAGGTGTACGAGCCGTCCGAGTCCTCGGCACTCGCCTCCTCGGCGAGCGTGACCGAGAAGGCGGCGAGGTCACGGCCGTCGATCAGCCGCTTGCCCGAGTCGTCCCGGTGGGTACGGATCCGGCCCGCGTCCGCCCACCGGCGGGCGGTGTCAGGGCTGACGCCGAGCAGACGCGCTGCCTGGCCGATGGTGTAGGACCGCATGGGCATGGACGTTAGAGGCGGCCCCTCGCATCTGCAAGCAAGTTCGGTCGATGGGCCCGGCAGATGCGACGGTCGTTGTACGAATCTACGGACGATCAGCGGGGCTGGCCGCAGCGGTGGTGGCCGCGGCCCGCCGCGATCGTCACAGCGCGCCCTTGCGCGTCAGATGGGTGAAGGCCAGCCAGCCCGGCAGCACCGGCAGCCAGAACGTCACCAGCCGGAAGAGCAGCACCGCCGACAGCGCCTTGTCGCCCGGCATCCCCGCGATGGTCAGCGCACCGGACAGGGCCGCCTCGATCGCGCCGACCCCGCCGGGCGAGGGGACTGCGGACCCGGCCGCGTTCGCCACCAGGAACACCACCGCGACGCTCGCGAAGCTCATCGAGCTGAACCCGAACGACCGGATCGAGGCGTCCAGACAGGCCACGTTGACGACCGTCAGCAGGATCACGCCGCCCGCGCCGGTCGCCAGCTTCTTCGGCCGCTGGAGCATGTCCAGCATGCGCGGCACCACGCCCGCGAACAGCGAGCGCACCCGGGTGGAGACGAACTTGCGCAGCTGCGGCACCGCCGTGACCACCAGCACCAGCACCGCCGCCGTCAGCAGCCCCGCGATCACCGTGCGGGACGGCGACAACGAGGGCGCGTGCTGGGTGCCGGTCAGATAGCCGAAGGTGGCCAGCAGCAGGATGTGCCCGCCCAGCGACGCCAGCTGGGCCGCGCCCACACTGGCCACCGCAAGGCCCGGCCGGACCCCGTTGCGTTGCAGGAAGCGGGTGTTGAGCGCCACGCCGCCGACCGCGGCCGGCGCCACCAGCTTCACGAAGTTGCCCGCGACCTGCGCCATCATGGTCCGCCCGAACGGCACCTTCTCCGGCACGAAACCCAGCAGGCTCATCGACGCCGGTACGTACGTCAGCGCGGACAGCGCGAGCGCCGCCAGCACCCACGCCCAGTCCGCCTGCCCGACCAGCTGGCTCCACTGCAACTGCGCGAACTGCGACAGCAGGAAGTACGCGGCGATGGCACCGGCGATGAAACTGATCAGGGTGCGCGCCTTGAACCGCTCCAGGCGCACCGGCTGCACCGGCGCCTGCGGCCTGATCTGGAGCACCTGCTGCCGTATCTGCGACAGCAGGTCCTCCTCGCGGGCGGCCTCCAGCGCGTCCTCCATGGCGCGCTTCTCGGCGTCCTTCTCCGCCTTGCGGTGCGCCTTGGCCGCCTTGCGGTCCCGCGTCGGGTCCGGCGGCTCCGCGGGCACCTTGAAGCGCGCCGCCTCGATCACCGCCGCCCGCTCCCGCTCCGCGCGCTCCTTCGCCAGCTGCCGCAGCGTGCCCCGGGTCGAGCGGGACAGCGCGATCGGCTGGAGCAGCGGCAGGCTGTCGGCCACCGCGTCCGGGCCCAGTACCCGCACCGCCGAGGCGACCGCCCGCCGCGGTCCCACCCGCAGCGCGAACGTCGTCATCAGCTGCGCGACGTCCATCCGCAGCACCACGTCACCGGCCGCGATCTCACCGCCGCGCAGATCGGTGACGTACAGCGTCCCGGCCGGCGCCACCAGCAGCGACTCGCCCACCAGCCTGCGGTGCGCGATCCGCCGCGACTGCAACGCCCGCACCTGCTCCCAGGCGGCGTCCAGCACCTCGTCGGTGATCTCCTCGTCGGCCAGGGTGTCCAGGGAGCGGCCGTCGATGTGCTCGTAGACCAGCATCACCGCGTCCGGGCCCAGCTCGGAGGTGGCGATCAGCTTCGGCGCGTGCGCCCCGGCGGAGATCGCCGCGTACGCCAGCAGCGCCTCCTGCTCCAGCGCCTGCCGCAGCGACTGGAGGCTGCGGCGCTCGTGGACCTCGCGCAGTTGCAGGCGGCGCCAGACCCGGTAGAAGAAGCCGTGCGCTTGCTGCTCGCGGTCGACCACCGTGATGTCCAGCGGCGGGCCGTCCTCCAGCGTCACCAGGTAGCGCCGCCCCCGCTCCGACTCCGGGTCGGCGCTGTCGGCGGCGGAGTCGTCGAACCGCTGCGCGGTCACCGGCGCGAACCCGACCCGGCGCAGACCCGCCAGCAGCGTCCGGCCGGTCGGGCGCACGTTGGGCGAGCCGACGGTGTAGACCGTGCCGTACGCCACCGTCCAGCCGATGAGCACCGTGACGATGATGGAGAACGGTGTCGTGTAGCCGCCGACCAGCACCGCGAACGAGTCCAGCAGCAGCACCACCCACAGCGCCACCCGCCAGCGAGGCCGCCGCGCCATCCCGACGGCCGTCATGTACGCGATGACCGGCGCGAGATAGCCGTGCACGGGGTCGGTGATGCCGCCGCTGGGCGCGGTCTGGGTGAGCGCCTCGCGGATCGCGGCGGGCGCGGCGTCGGTCACCCACAGGTCACCGGCGAGCGAGATGCCGTGCGCCAGCACGGCGGCCAGCACACCGTCGGCGACGCGCAGCCCGTCGCGCTTGATCAGCCGCTCGACGGCGAACGCGACGGGCACGATCAGCACGGCGACGCTGGCGGTGAACCCGGCGAAGCTGATCAGGAAGTTCGGCGCGTGGTTGGTGCCGCGCGCGATGTCCTGCTCGACGCCGGAGGTCGTGCCGTGCGCGAACCCGGCGATGGCCAGCACCACGGCGATGCCGAGGACCCCCATCAGGAAGCGCAGCAGGTCCACCGGCCGGTGCACGCGCGCGGCGAGCAGCGGCTCGTCGCCGGACAGCTCGTCCACGTGCTCGACGGGCAGCGGGTTGCCGACGGCGGTCGCGCCGGAGGGCGGGCGCGCGGAGCCGTCCGCGCTGTCACCGCCGCCCCCGGAGCCGTCGTCCTCCGGGTCCTGGGTCACGTGGCCGGTGGAGTTGTCGTCACGGGTGCCGTCGGCAGGGGCCTCGGGGGCGCCGCGGCCGTCATGGCGGCCGTCGTCGGCGTCGGCGGGGGCCGGTCCCGCGGCGCGGCCGTCCGCGTCGCGCGCCGGCTCGTCCGTCACGTCAGCGTCGCCTTCGCCCGGGTGCGCGGGCAGCCCTGAACCGGCCCGGACCACCTCGGTGGAGTCCGCGCCCGCCCCTGGGGCCGTTGAGTTTTGATCTCGTATCACCAGTCACCGCCCGGAAGATGGTGGCACGGACGGGCCCCGGATGGGGGCATGAGGGTGCATTTCGAGGGACCGGGCGCCGGATGGTATGCGCCGTCGGCCCGCCGTACGCGCGCCCGGACGGTCTGTCGGTGGCATGCGGCAGGATGGCCCGGGTGAGCGACGAGCACGATGCCGAGGGGGCCGGTGAGGAAGGCGGCGAGCTGCCCGCGTACGCGGAACGGGTGCTCGACGTCGCCGAGACCATCCCGCCCGGCAAGGTGATGACCTACGGCGACGTGGCCGAATGGCTGGAGGAGGGCGGCCCGCGCCAGGTCGGCCGCGTCATGGCGCTGTACGGCGGCGCCGTGCCGTGGTGGCGGGTGGTGCGCGCTGACGGCCGCCTGCTGCCCGGACACGAGCGGAAGGCGCTGGCCCACTACCGCGAGGAGGGCACGCCGCTGCGCGACGCGGCGCGGTCCGCCGGAAAGCGCACACCCCGCCTGGACCTGGCGCGGGCCCGCTGGGACGGGACGCGCCGGTGAGCGCCCACCACGGCTGTTGCGGCTGTTCACACCATCCAGCTTCCGCCATCCGGCGCCCGGGCACCCGGTCCGCGGCCCGGACGGAGTAGCGGACGCCACGGCGCGCCGGGGACCGGACGGCGCGGGAGCGCGGCCACCGGCCCGCCGCGAGCCCGCACCACCGGCCCGCCCGGGGCTCGGGGTACCGGCGGGCGCGGGGCGTGGCGTAGCGTCGGCACCCGGCCCGGCCGCCCCGGTCGCCTTCGCCGCCTCCGGCGCACCGCCGCACGACCGCCCGCACGACCACCGCGACCACACCGCCGACCCTGACCCCGACCGCCCCCGCAACCGGAACCGGAACCGCCGATCCACGTGACCTCCCCCTCCAGTCGTACTCCTCGTGCCCGGCGCGCGCGCGTCCCGGCGGGCGGCTACCGGCTGGTCCGCACCCCGCCGCCGGCGCCGGTGCTCCCTGATCTGGACGCCCGGCAGCGGGCCGTGGTTGACCACGAGGGCGGCCCGCTTCTGGTGCTCGCCGGTCCCGGCACGGGAAAGACCACGACGCTGGTGGAGGCGGTCGCACAGCGGGTGCGCCGCGGCACCGACCCGGCACGCGTGCTGGTGCTCACCTTCAGCCGCAGGGCCGCCGGTGAACTGCGCGACCGTATCGCCGCCCGCCTGGGCGGGGCGTGCGGCACGGCGGGGGTACCGCAGGCGACCACCTTCCACTCGTACTGCTACGCGCTGGTGCGCGCCCACCAGGACCCGGAGCGCTTCGCCTACCCGCTGCGCCTGCTGTCGGGACCCGAGCAGGACGTCGCCGTACGGGAACTGCTCGCCGGGCAGGCCGAGCTGGCGCGGGCGGGACGGGCGGCCGTGCGCTGGCCGGACGACCTGCGTGCCTGCCTGACCACGCGCGGCTTCGCCGACGAGGTGCGGGCGGTGCTGGCGCGCACCCGGGAACTGGGCCTGGCGCCCGGCGAGCTGGAGGCGTTCGCGCGCCGCGCGGGGCGGCCGGACTGGCAGGCCGCCGCCGCCTTCCTCGCCGAGTACCTGGACGTCATGGGCCTTCAGGGCTCCGTCGACTACACCGAACTGGTGCACCGCGCGGTCCCGGCCGCCCGCGAGCGCGCCGGGGACTACGACGCGGTCTTCGTCGACGAGTACCAGGACACCGACCCCGCGCAGGTCCGGCTGCTGGCCGCGCTCGCCGGAGGCGGCCGCACCCTGGTGGCGTTCGGCGACCCGGACCAGTCGATCTACGCCTTCCGGGGCGCCGACGTGGGCGGCATCCTCGACTTCCCCGACACGTTCCGCCGCGCGGACGGCCGCCCGGCGCCGGTCGCCGTGCTGGGCGTCTCCCGCCGCGCGGGCGCCGGACTTCTGGCGGCGACCCGGCTGCTGACCCGCCGGATGCCGCTGACCCGGCTGCCCGCCGACGCGGTGCGCGCCCACCGCGAACTCGCCGCGACACGCGACGGCGGCCGGGTCGAGGCGCTGACCTTCCCGACCGCGGGAGCCGAGACCGACGCCATCGCCGACCTGCTGCGCCGCGCCCACCTGGAGGACGGGCTGCCGTGGCGGGAGATGGCGGTGCTGGTGCGGTCGGGGGCGCGTTCGCTGCCCGTGCTGCGGCGCGCGCTGACGTCGGCCGGGGTGCCGGTCGAGATCGACGGCGACGACCTCCCGCTGCGCGAGGAGCCCGCCGTCGCCCCGCTGCTGCTGGCCCTGCGGGTGGCCGCGCGGGCGGCGCTGGAGGAGGCCTCTCGGGCCGGGGGCGACAGCGCCGCCACGCGCGCCGAGGAACCGCAGGGGCCCGCGGACGGTGCCGCCGCGCGGGCCGAAGAGCCGCAGGCGTCCGCGGACGGTGCCGCCGCCCGCGCCGAGGAGCCGCAGGCGTCCGCGGACGGTGCCGCCGAGCGCCCGCAGGCCGCCGACGGCCTCCCCGCCTGGCTGTCCGTCGAGGACGCCCTGACCCTGCTGACCTCCCCCCTCGCCGGTCTCGACGCCGCCGACCTGCGGGCGCTCGGCCGCGCGCTGCGCGAGGAGGAACGCGCCGCCGGGCGGGCCGTGCCCAGGCCGTCGGACGTCCTGCTCGCCGAGGCGCTCGCCGAGCCGGAACGCCTGGCCGCCCACGACCCCGCCCACGCGGCCGGGGCCCGCCGCCTCGGCGACCTGCTGCGCCGCGCCCGCCGCACCCTCGCGCGCGGCGGCACCCCGCAGGAGGCGCTGTGGCTGCTGTGGGACGGCACGCCGTGGCCCGCCCGGCTGGAGCGCACCGCCCTGCGCGGCGGCGCGGCGGCCCGCAACGCCGACCGGGACCTGGACGCCGTCTGCGCGCTGTTCGAGACCGCCGCCCGGGCCGAGGAGCGCACCGGCGGCCGCGGCGCCCTCAACCTGCTCGCGGAACTCGACGCCCAGGACATCGCCGCCGACGTGCTGACCCGCCGCGCCGTGCGGCCCGACGCGGTGCGCCTGATGACCGCGCACCGCAGCAAGGGCCTGGAATGGCCGCTGGTGGTCGTCGCGGGCGTCCAGGAAGGCCTCTGGCCCGACCTGCGCAGGCGCGGCTCGCTGCTGGAGGCCGACCGCATCGGCCGCGACGGCCTGGCCGAGCCCCTGCCGCCAGGCGCGCTGCTCGCGGAGGAACGCAGGCTCTTCTACGTGGCCGCCACCCGCGCCCGCGACCGCCTCGTCGTCACCGCCGTCAAGGCCCCGGCGGCCGACGGCGACCAGCCCTCCCGTTTCCTGGCCGAACTCGGCGTCGAGCCGCGCGACGTCACCGTGCGCCCGCGCCGTCCGCTCGCCGTCGCCGCGCTCGTCGCCGAACTGCGCGCCACCACCGTCGACCCCGACGCGACCCCGGCGCTGCGGCATGCCGCCGCCGTACGGCTGGCCCGGCTCGCCGCGCTCACCGACGACGACGGCCACGCCCTCGTACCGGCCGCGCACCCGGACCGCTGGTGGGGCCTGGACGAACCGACGCACACCAGCGCGCCGCTGCGCGACCCCGCGGAGCCGGTCGCGCTGTCCGCCAGCGCGCTGGACCAGCTGGTCAACACCTGCTCCTTGCAGTGGTTCCTGGGCCGGGAGGTACGCGCGCAGGACCCGTCGAGCACCGCGCAGGGCTTCGGCAACGTGGTGCACGTCCTCGCCGACGAGGTCACGGCCGGGCGCGCCCCGGCCCGCCTCGACGTGCTCATGGAACGCCTGGACTCGGTCTGGGACGCGCTCGCCTTCGAGGCGCCGTTCAAGTCCCGCCAGGAGCGCGAGCAGGCGCGCGCCGCGCTGGAGCGCTTCCTGCGCTGGCACGTCATGGAACGCGGCCGCGAGAGCGTCGAGTCCGAGCACGCGATCGACGTCACGCTCCAGGCCGGGCCCTACGCGGTCCACGTGCGCGGCAGCGTCGACCGCCTGGAGCGGGACGCGGACGGGCGGCTGTACGTCGTCGACTTCAAGACCGGTAAGAAGGCGCCCACCGGCCCCGAGGTCGCCCGCCACCCCCAGCTCGCCGTCTACCAGCTGGCCGTGCGCGAACAGACCGGCGCCGAGCCCGGCGGCGCCGAACTCGTCCAGCTGCGGCACCCGGCCCCGAAGAAGGAGGGCGGCGAGACGCTGCCCCGCGTCCAGACCCAGCCGGCTGTCGACGGCGACTGGGCGGCGGACCTCCTCGCCGAGGCCGCCTCCCGCGTCCTGGAGGAACGCTTCGTCCCCACCCCCGGCCGGCACTGCGGCCACTGCGCCTTCCACCGCACCTGCTCGGCCCGCCCCGAGGGCAGGCACGTCGTGGAGTGAGGCTGCCGACGGCGCTCAGTCGCGCGGCCAGTTCGCGGTGTCGAGCGGGATCTGTGAGACGGGCAGCACGAAGGAGATCCCGAAGGGGTAGGACTGGGTTTCCCGGTACGTGCCGTCCCGCGGCTCACTGAAGACGTGCACCAGCCCGGGCCTGGGGTCGACGATCACGTACTCCGGCACGCCCGCCGCGGCGTAGGTGTCCAACTTGGAGCCGTAGTCGTCCCTCTTGCTGCTGTACGACACCACCTCGGCCACCAGCTCGACATCCCGGTAACCGTAACGGCCACCCAGTGCCTTGGCCGCGTTGTCGGCCACCAAGGTGACGTCGGGCGCGTACCCGTTGAGCGTCCCCGGAAAATCGACCCGCACGTCCCACAGAATCGGCGCGTCCTCGCCCCGTGCCGCTTCAAGGGCACGGGTGAACTTGCGGATGATGGTCGCGTGCGTGGCCCGCTGCGGGTTCAGGACGATCTCCCCCTCGATGATCTCCGCGCGGTAGCCCTCAGGGACGTTCATGGCCTCGATCAGTTCGAACATCTCGTCCAGCGTGGTGGACACGGCGCCCTCCCAGGTCATTTCGGGGCAGTCTAGGGGTGGTCGTACCCCATCCGCTCGGGTTGTCCGAGGTCACGGATAGCCTCCCGGTGTGTCCTCGCGCCTCACCGATCCCGAGCAGCTGAAGGAACTGCTCGGGATCCCGTTCACCCCGGAGCAGCTGGCCTGCGTCACCGCGCCGCTCGCGCCGAACGTCATCGTGGCCGGAGCCGGATCCGGCAAGACCACGGTGATGGCCGCCCGGGTGGTGTGGCTGGTCGGCACCGGGCAGGTCGCCCCCGACCGCGTGCTGGGACTGACGTTCACCAACAAGGCCGCCGGCGAGCTGTCCGAGCGCGTGCGCGCCGCCCTCGTGCGCGCCGGCGTC
This sequence comes from Streptomyces sp. ICBB 8177, assembly GCF_003144095.1. Classification (GTDB taxonomy): domain Bacteria; phylum Actinomycetota; class Actinomycetes; order Streptomycetales; family Streptomycetaceae; genus Streptantibioticus_D. The sequence goes on from NZ_NSKH01000018.1 coordinate 2,202,652, forward strand.
ACCGACCCCGACCCAGCCGATCCCGACACCGCCCCCGGTGACCCGCGCATCTCCACCTACCACGCCTTCGCCGGGCAGCTCCTGACCGACCACGGCCTGCGCATCGGCCTGGAACCCGGCTCCCGGCTGCTGGCCGACGCCACCCGCTACCAGCTCGCCGCCCGCGTCCTGGCCGCCAGCCCCGGCCCCCACCCCGCCCTCACCCGCGGCCTGTCCACCCTCGCCTCCGACCTGCTCGCCCTCGACGCGGAACTGTCCGAGCACCTCACCGACCCCGCCCGGCTGATCGCGTACGACGGCGAACTGACCGCCCTGCTCGACACCCTCGACCCGGCGAAACGCGGCTACGCGTGGGTGCGCGACGTCGCCCCGGCCGTGCGCGCCCGCACCGAGCTGGCCTCACTCGTGGCCGCCTACCGCGCCCAGAAGAAGAGCCGCGACCTGGTCGACTTCGGGGACCAGATCGCGCTGTCCGCGGAACTCGCCCGCCGCCACCCGCAGGTCGGGCGGGCGCTGCGGGAGGAGTTCGGCGTCGTGCTGCTGGACGAGTACCAGGACACCTCCGTCGCCCAGCGGCTGCTGCTCGCCGCCCTCTTCGGCGACGGCACCGGCCACCCGGTCACCGCCGTCGGCGACCCGTGCCAGGCCATCTACGGCTGGCGCGGCGCCTCCGTCGCCAACCTCGACGACTTCCCCCGGCACTTCCCGCACCGCGACGGCACCCCGGCCGCCCGCCACTCCCTCAGCGAGAACCGCCGCAGCGGCGGCCGCCTGCTGGAGTTCGCCAACCGCCTCGCCGCCCCGCTGCGCGCCCGCCACGAGGGCGTCGAGGCGCTGCGGCCCGCGCCCGGCGCGGAGCGCGACGGGACGGTGCGCTGCGCCCTGCTGCCGACCCAGGCCGACGAGACCGCCTGGGTCGCCGACTCCGTGCGCCATCTGGTCGCCACCGGCACCCCGCCCGGTGAGATCGCGGTGCTGTGCCGCACCGCCGGGCAGTTCTCCGACCTGCACGCCGCCCTGGTGGAACGCGACGTGCCCGTCGAGGTCGTCGGCCTGTCCGGGCTGCTGCACCTGCCGGAGATCGCCGATCTCGTCGCCACCTGCGAGGTGCTGCACGACCCGACCGCCAACTCCGCCCTGGTCCGCCTGCTGACCGGCCCGCGCTGGCGCATCGGCCCGCGTGACCTGGCCCTGCTCGGCCGCCGCGCCCGGCTGCTGGTCCGGCACGCCGGGGGCGACGACGGCGGCGACCCGCTGGCCAGGGCCGTCGAGGGCACCGACCCCGCCGAGGTCGTCTCGCTCGCCGACGCCCTGGAGACCTTCCTCGACGCCGCCTCCTACCCCGGCGACGGACTGCCGTTCTCCACCGCCGCCCGCAGCCGCTTCGCCCGGCTCGCCGCCGAACTGCGCGACCTGCGCCGCGCGCTCGCCGACCCGCTGATGGACGTGCTGCACCGAGTGCTCGCCGTCACCGGCCTGGAGGTCGAGCTGTCCGCGTCCCCGCACGCGCTGGCCGCCCGCCGCCGCGAGACACTGCGCGCCTTCCTCGACGTCGCCGCGGGCTTCGCCTCCCTCGACGGCGATGCCACTCTGCGCGCCTTCCTCGCCTTCCTGCGCACCGCCGTCCAGTACGAGAAGGGTCTCGACGGCTCCCTGCCCGGCGGCGAGAACACCGTCAAGGTGCTCACCGCCCACAAGGCCAAGGGCCTGGAGTGGGACGTGGTCGTGGTGCCGGGGCTGGTCCGCGACGCGTTCCCCTCCGCCAAGGCGCGCGAGCTGTGGCCCACCAGCCCCCAGGTGCTGCCGCACGCCCTGCGCGGCGACGCGGCCACCCTGCCCGACGTCACCGAGTGGACCAAGCAGGGCCTCGACGCCTTCCGCACCGCCATGCGCGAGCACGACGCCACCGAGGAACTGCGCCTGGGCTACGTCACGTTCACCCGCCCGCGCTCCCTGCTGCTGGCCAGCGGCCACTGGTGGGGGCCCACCCAGAAGAAGAAGCGCGGCCCCTCCGACTTCCTGCTGGCGCTGCGCGAGCACTGCGAGGCGGGCACCGGTTCCGGCGAGATCGAGGCGTGGGCCGACGAACCGGCCGACGACGACCCGAACCCTTCGCTGGACGCCGCCCCCGACCACACCTGGCCGCTGCCGCTCGACCCCGCCGCGCTGGAACGCCGCCGGGAGGCGGCCCGGACGGTGCGGGGACTGCTGGAGGAGTGGGCGGCGGCGTCCGGCTCGCGCGAGTGCGCCGGCCGGGCCGAGGACCTCGTGGACCCCGACTGGCCGCCACCGCAGGAGCCGGAGGAGCCCGACTGGGAAGGCCACGAGGAGCTTGACAGGGAGGACGGCGCCTGGGAGGAGTGGTCCACCGAGCGCCCCCGCGTGCCCGCGGCCCGCCCGGAGGCCGACCCCGTCGCGCCCGGCCCCGTACCGGAGCCCGAGCCGCGGACCACGTCGGCGCTGCTGCCCGAGGAGGCCCGCGCCGTCGCCTCCTGGGACCGGGACCTCGACGCGCTCGCCGCCGAGCTGCGCGCGGCCCGCCGCACCGGCCGGGACGTGCCCGTGCCCGCGTCGCTCACCGCCTCGCAGCTGCTGCGGATGGCCCAGGACCCCGACGCGTTCGCAAGCGAGCTGGCCCGGCCCATGCCGCGAGAGCCGCGGCCCGGCGCCCGGCGCGGCACCCGCTTCCACGCCTGGCTGGAGTCGCGCTTCGAGGAGCTGCCGCTGATCGGCCTCGACGAGCTGCCCGGCATGGAACCGGAACCGGACGCCGAGATCGCCGACGAACGCGACCTGGAAGCCCTCAAGGAGGCGTTCGCCCACACGCCCTACGCCGACCGCGCCCCGCACGCCGTGGAGTTCCCCTTCCAGCTGACGCTGGCCGGACGCCTGGTACGCGGCCGTATCGACGCGGTCTACGCCGAGCCCGACGGCGGCTTCGAGATCGTCGACTGGAAGACCGGCCGCACCGCCGACGCCGACCCCCTCCAGCTCGCCGTCTACCGCCTGGCCTGGGCGGAACGGCACGGACTGGCGCCCGAGCAGGTCCGGGCCGCGTTCGTGTTCGTCCGCTCCGGCCGGATCGTGCGCCCGCCGGACCTGCCGGACCGCGCGGGCCTGGAGCGGCTGATGCGGGGCGAGGACGCCGGTGAGGCCTCGCGGGAGCGGCCGGCCGACCCGTTCGCGGCAGTCCTGGACGAAGCGCCCTGACCGCCCGCGGCGGCCGCCCGCAGCCCGCCGCCGGTCACGCCCGGATAGGCTCGGGGCATGAGTAGCACCCCGGACAACGGCGTCCGCGCGTACATCGACACCCACCGCGACGCCTTCCTCGACGACCTCGCGGCCTGGCTGCGCATCCCGTCGGTGTCGGCCGACCCCGAGCGCGCCGACGACGTGGCCCGCAGCGCCGAGTGGCTGGCCGCCGAGCTGAGCGCCACCGGCTTCCCCGTCGTCGAGGTCTGGCCGACCCCCGGCCTGCCCGCGGTCTACGCCGAGTGGCCGTCCGGCGACCCGGACGCGCCGACCGTCCTGGTCTACGGCCACCACGACGTGCAGCCCGCCGCCCGCGAGGACGGCTGGGACTCCGACCCGTTCGACCCGGTGGTCCGCGACGGCCGGATGTACGCGCGGGGCGCCGCAGACGACAAGGGGCAGGTCTTCTTCCACACCCTCGGGGTCCGCGCCCACCTCGCCGCCACCGGCCGCGCCGCCCCCGCCGTCAACCTCAAGCTGATCGTCGAGGGCGAGGAGGAGTCCGGCTCCCCGCACTTCGCCGCCCTGCTGCGCGAACGCGCCGACCGGCTCGCCTGCGACACCGTGATCGTCTCCGACACCGGCATGTGGGCGAAGGACACCCCGACCGTGTGCACCGGCATGCGCGGCCTCGCCGACTGCCAGGTCGACCTGTACGGGCCCGACCAGGACATCCACTCCGGCTCCTTCGGCGGCGCGGTCCCCAACCCCGCCACCGAAGCCGCCCGCCTCGCCGCCGCCCTGCACGACGAGGACCGCCGCGTCGCCATCCCCGGCTTCTACGACGGCGTCGCCGAGCTGACCGACCGCGAGCGCGAACTGTTCGCCGCCCTGCCCTTCGACGAGGCGGGCTGGCTGCGCACCGCGAAGTCCCACGCCACCCTCGGCGAGGCCGGCCACACCACCCTGGAGCGGATCTGGGCCCGCCCGACCGCCGAGGTCAACGGCATCCACGGCGGCTACGGCGGCCCCGGCGGCAAGACCATCGTGCCCTCCGGCGCGCAGTTGAAGCTGTCGTTCCGGCTGGTCGCCGGGCAGGACGCCGGCAAGGTGCAGCAGGCGGTACGGGACTGGATCGCCGCCCGGCTGCCCGCGGGCATCCGCCACGAGGTCACCTTCTGGGGCGCCACCCGCCCCTGCCTGACGCCGCTGGACCACCCCGCGCTGACCGCCCTGACCCGCGCGATGGGGCGGGCCTTCGAACGCGACGTGCTCTTCACTCGTGAGGGTGGCTCGGGTCCGGCCGCCGATCTCCAGGACGTGCTGGGCGTGCCCGTGCTCTTCCTGGGAATTTCCGTGCCGTCGGACGGTTGGCACTCGGTGAACGAGAAGGTCGAGCTGGATCTGCTCCTCAAGGGCGTGGAGACCGCCGCGTACCTGTGGAGCGACCTGGCGGAGAATTGGCGGCGGTGAGCGCGCCGCCGTGAACCGAACGCGGCGCCGGGACGCGGGTGCCGCGAGGAGAACGCGGCGCCGCCCGGCGCCACACGCGACGCCGTACGGCACGACGTCGTACCGCGTCCCGGAACGTCCACGTTTCAAGGGGAGTTGGAAGCAGCCTTGTCCGTAGCAGAAGCACCCCTGCCCATGCGGCCGCTGGCCCTCACCCGCCCGGGTGTCGACCGCGCCGCCCACCACCGGCTGGACGAGGCGTGGCTGGCGGCCGCCTGGAGCCACCCGTCCACCCGCGTCCTGGTGGTCTCCGGCGGCCAGGCCCTGGTCGAGGACACCGCTGACGGGCGCACCGAACTCGTCCTCGTCCCCTCCTTCGACGCCCCCGTCAGCGAGAACCACCGCTACTTCCTGGGCACCGACGAGAAGGGCACGCACTACTTCGCCCTGCAGAAGGACACCCTGCCCGGCCGCATGGACGACGCCGCCAGGCCCGCAGGGCTGCGCGAGGTCGGCGGCCTGCTGTCGGACCGCGACGCGGGGCTGATGGTGCACGCCGTCGCGCTGGAGAACTGGCAGCGCATGCACCGCTTCTGCTCCCGCTGCGGCGAGCGCACCGTCATCGCCGCCGCCGGGCACGTGCGCCGTTGCCCGGCCTGCGGCGCCGAGCACTACCCGCGCACCGACCCGGCCGTCATCATGCTCGTCACCGACGACAAGGACCGCTGCCTGCTCGGCCACCAGCTGCACTGGCCGCAGGGCCGCTTCTCCACCCTCGCCGGGTTCGTCGAGCCGGGGGAGTCCATCGAGCAGGCCGTGGTGCGCGAGGTCGCCGAGGAGACCGGGGTGACGGTCGGCGAGGTCTCCTACGTCGCCAGCCAGCCCTGGCCGTTCCCCTCCAGCCTGATGCTGGGCTTCATGGCCCGCGCCACCAGCTCGCAGATCACGGTGGACGGCGAGGAGATCCATGAGGCCCGCTGGTTCTCCCGCGACGACGTGCGCGAGGGCATCGAGTCCGGCGAGATCCTGCCGCCGAGCGGCATCTCGATCGCGGCCCGGCTGATCGAGCTGTGGTTCGGCGAGCCGCTTCCCACGGGGCGTAAGTAGCGGCACGAGGGCCCGACGCGTGGTGGGGCGGGGCGGGCGCGTAGCCCGGTGGGGCCGAACGCGTGACCGGGCGCGGCGGGGCGCCCGGCGGGCGTGGGCGCGCGGTGCCTACCAGGGTCCGCGCACGCCTGCGCCCCGCGTCCGGGCGGTGGGCCTGGAGGCGGGGCGCGAGGACTGGCGTCATGGGCGCGCGGGCGCGGGCACGCCAAGCCGGGGGCGGGTGCCGGTGCCGGAGTCAGACGTGCGGGCGCGGTGCCTGACGGGCGGCGACGGGACCCGGTGCCTGACGGTCGGCGACGGGGCCCGGCGGTGCCTGACCGGCGGTGTGCGAGGCCGGCGCCTGGCGGGTGGCGCGGCCGCCCGCCGGGCCGCTCAGACCGCGAGGGCCTGCTTGACCTGGGCCAGGCTCGGGTTCGTCATCACGACGTCCTCGCCACCGCCCGCCGGGACGACCAGCACGGTCGGGACCGTCTGGTTGCCGCCGTTCGCCTTCTCCACGAACGCCGCCGACTCCGGGTCCTGCTCGATGTTGATCTCGGTGTACGCGATCCCCTCGCGGTCCAGCTGGCTCTTGAGCCGCCGGCAGTAGCCGCACCACGTGGTGCTGTACATCGTCACGGTCCCCTGCATCGGTCCTCGATCTCCCTCGGCGGTCGGTGGTGCGTTCCGATTCTGGAACGCTCAACGACCGCCGTCGATTCCCGGCCCGCCGCCCTGCACAGGGCCGGCGCGCCCCGCCCTCCACAGGCCCGGTGCGCCACGCTGTCCACAGGCGCCGGCACTCCGCCGGTGTTCGTACGACCATCACACACCGCCTGTGGACAACTTTCCCGTCCGCTCCGGCGGACCTGGCAGCATGGCGGGGTGACTGCACCAACGGAAGCCTCCCTGTTCGCACCCGTCCCGGACTCCCCGGACGCGGTGCTCGAAGGGCTCGACCCGGAGCAGCGCGCCGTCGCCACCGCGCTGCACGGGCCGGTGTGCGTGCTGGCCGGAGCCGGGACCGGCAAGACCCGCGCCATCACGCACCGCATCGCCTACGGGGTGCGCGCCGGGATACTCCAGCCCGGCAGCGTGCTGGCGGTCACCTTCACCGCGCGCGCCGCGGGCGAGATGCGCGGCAGGCTCCGGCAGCTGGGCGCCGCCGGAGTGCAGGCCCGTACGTTCCACGCCGCCGCCCTGCGCCAGTTGCAGTACTTCTGGCCCCGGGTCGTCGGCGGCCCGCTGCCGCGCCTGGTCGAGCGCAAGGCGCAGCTGGTCGCGGAGGCCGCCACGCGCGGCGGCCTGCGCCTGGACAGAGGCGAGCTGCGCGACGTCACCGGCGAGATCGAATGGGCCAAGGTCACCCAGACCGTCCCCGAGGACTACGCCACCGCCGCCGCCCGGGCCGGCCGCGAGGCCCCCCGCGACCCCGCCGAGATCGCCCGCCTCTACACCACCTACGAGCAGCTCAAGCGCGACCGCGGCGTGATCGACTTCGAGGACGTGCTGCTGCTGACCGTCGGCGTGCTGCACGAGCGGCCCGACGTCGCCGACCAGATCCGCTCCCAGTACCAGCACTTCGTCGTCGACGAGTACCAGGACGTCAGCCCCCTCCAGCAGCGGCTGCTCGACCTGTGGCTCGGCGACCGCGACACGCTGTGCGTCGTCGGCGACGCGGGCCAGACCATCTACTCCTTCACCGGAGCCACCCCCGAGTACCTGCTCGGCTTCCGCGGCCGCTACCCCGGCGCCACCGTCGTGAAGCTGGTGCGCGACTACCGCTCCACCCCGCAGGTCGTCCACCTCGCCAACGGCGTGCTGTCCCAGGCCCGCGGCCGGTCCGCCGCCCACCGCCTCGAACTGGTCTCCCAGCGCCCCCCCGGCCCCGACCCCTCCTGCACCGAGTACGCCGACGAGCCCGCCGAGGCCGAGGGCACCGCACGCCACGTGCGCCGCCTGATCGACTCCGGCGTGCGACCCAGCGAGATCGCCGTGCTCTACCGCGTCAACGCCCAGTCCGAGGTCTACGAACAGGCACTCGCCGACGCGGGCATCCCCTACCAACTGCGCGGCGCCGAGCGGTTCTTCGAACGTGTCGAGGTCCGCGAGGCCGGAGCGGCCCTGCGCGGTGCCGCCCGCTTCGGCGCCAACGACACCCTGCTGGACGGCGCCGTCGACCTGCCCTCCCAGGTGCGCGCCGTGCTGTCCACCAAGAACTGGACCCAGCGGCCCCCCGCCGGATCCGGCGCCGCCCGCGACCGCTGGGAGTCGCTTGCCGCGCTGGTGCGGCTCGCCGAGGACTTCGCCGCCGCCCGCCCCGACGCCGGCCTCGCCGACCTGGTCGCCGAACTCGACGAGCGCGCCGCCGCCCAGCACGCGCCCACCGTCGAAGGCGTCACCCTCGCCTCCCTGCACGCCGCCAAGGGCCTGGAATGGGACGCGGTCTTCCTCGTCGGCCTCACCGAGGGCACGCTGCCGATCACCTACGCGAAGACCGAGGCACAGATCGAGGAGGAACGACGCCTGCTCTACGTGGGCGTGACGCGGGCCCGCTGCCACCTGTCGCTGTCGTGGGCGCTGTCGCGTTCCCCCGGCGGATACGGCGGCCGCCGCCCCACCCGCTTCCTGACCGGCCTGCGCGGCGGCCCCGGCGCCCGCCACGCCGCGCCGGGACCGTACGGCGCCGGCGGATCGGTCACGGGTCCCGCCGCGGCCGCGGGCCCGGGGCGGGCGGGACGCGACCGCACGGACGGCGGGGGAGGCACGGGCGGCGTGGAGCGCGTGCCGGGGGCGCGACGGCGCGGGCCGGTGCGCTGCCGGGTGTGCGGGCGCACGCTCTCGGAGGCCGGCGAGATCAAACTGATGCGCTGCGAGGACTGCCCCAGCGATCTCGACGAGGGTCTCCACACGCGGCTGCACGACTGGCGGCGGGCCCGTGCGAGCGAACTCGGCCAGCCCGCGTTCTGCGTCTTCACCGACAAGACGCTGCTGGCCATCGCCGAGGCCCGGCCCGAGGACGAGACGGAACTGGCCCGCATCGCGGGCGTCGGCGCCCGTAAGCTGCGCAGCTTCGGCCCGGACGTCCTGGCGCTGTGCGCGGGCCGCGAACTCGCGCCGGAAGACGCCTCGGAAGAGACCTCGGAAGACATCTCAGAAGAAGCGGGGGAACCAGAACTGGCCGGAACCCCGGATTCCAGCGAAAGCGCTGGTGTCCCTGTTACGGATTCGTCGAATAAATAGTTTGCGCGCGTCGATGGAATCCTCATAGCCTGCGTGAGCACGGTCGCTCGCGGCCCTTCCGGGGGCCGAGGAAGCCGTGATGTACTGGTCCGGGCACGCCCTGGACCACCCGCAAGACCCTGTCCCCATAAGCCGCGAGACGCCGAGAGGAGGCGAGAGACATGACCAGCATCACCGAGATCACCAAACTGACCGGTTGCCCGGCCACTGGCCTCCGCCTGTCCGGCGCCTCGTCGCTGTCCCTTGCCACCGCTGTGCGCGGCACCGGTCTGTCCGGCGCCGGCCTGTTCGGCGGCGGTCGTCTCTTCGGCGGTGCCGGCGAGCGACCGGTCCAGGCACCGGCGGCGGAAGCGGCAGTACTGGCCCTCGGCTATGCGTCCGCGGCCGACGGTGCCGGATTCCCGCAGCAGGACTGGGACAGCGCCGCCAATGGCGACACGACCGCAGTGACGAAGCACCACCGCAAGATGCGGGCCTTCCGCGGGCTCGAACCCTGGAGAGATCCAGCCTGATCCACCATCAGGTCGGCACCTTCAGGGCCGCGGAACCCGTGAACCGGGATCCGCGGCCCTTCTGTTTGTGCAGGTGAAACAGGCGAAGGGGCCTCGGAAAAGACACCGACCCGGTACCGACCACAACCCGGCCCACCGGCCGGACCGACAGACGAGGAAGACACCAGACCGTGCATTCCACCCCGCCCTCCCCGTCAGTACCGCCTTCCGAAACGATCCCCCAGCCCGCAGTGCCTCCGGAGGCCCCCTTGCTCCCCCTGACCGAGCTCGACGACGAGATCGAGCGCCTCGGCGTCCCCGTTCCCTGTCGCTCCTACGACCCCGAGGTCTTCTTCGCCGAGACCCCGGCCGACGTCGAGTACGCCAAGTCCCTGTGCCAGACCTGCCCGGTCCGCGAGGCCTGCCTCGCCGGGGCCAAGGGCCGCCGTGAGCCCTGGGGCGTGTGGGGCGGTGAGCTGTTCGTGCAGGGCGTCGTGGTGCCCCGCAAGCGGCCGCGTGGGCGTCCGCGCAAGAACGAGGTCGTGGCATGAGGCTCCGCGCCGCCACCGGAACGATCGACAACCCGATGACGCACAACCCCCAGAAGCAGGGCCCGATGACCCCGTCCGCCTACGAGACCACCCACCGCGCCGCCACCGCGGCAACCCGCCAGAACAGGACCCGTGAGATGCAACTCTTCCCAGAAGCCCTGGCCCGCGCCCATGTGCAGGAACGGCTCTACGAGGCCGAGTCCGAACGCGCCGCCCGCCGGGTGCTCACCGCTCGCCGCCTCCAGCGACGGGCCGAGCGCGCTTCGCTCAAGGCCCGCCGGGCGCTCGCCCTCGTCGTCATGCAGTAACTCGCGCGGACGCGACGGACGCGCGTGGTGACCGCAGTCGCCACCGCGTAACGATCACATAACGTCCCGGCTCCCCGCAGGAGCCGGAACCCCGGGGCCGGTCCGCCACAGGACCGGCCCCGCGGTGCGTTGTGTCCCGTTCCGCCCGGCGTACGGAGGTATCGTCTCCAGGTGGATCAGAAGACTCGCAACCCCGCTTCTGAAGAACGTCCCGCCGAACCGGACGCCGCCCCGCCCACGGTGTGCGCGCGCTGCGGCACCGCGAGCGAGCGAACACCGGTCACCTGGACCTGCTCCGTCGAAGGCGGCGTCCGCCGCTACTTCTGCGACGACTGCGCCCGCGCCCACCTGCGCAGCATCGAAGGCCGCCTCGACTCCGCGTGGTGGTAGCCGCGCCCCTCAGCCCTCGGACTCGTCCGCCGCGAAACCCGGCAGCCAGTCGAGCAGTTCGTCCCGCAACCGCACCGCGGCGTCCAGTTGGCACAGCACGCCGATCGTGCTCAGCGTCACCCGGTGGATCAGCAGGTACGACGGGGGCAGGTTCAGCTGCTTGCCCAGCTGGTACGCGGGCGAGCGCGGATCGGCCACCCGCGCCGCCTGGTTGCGCATCCAGCCGCGCCCGAAGGTGAACTCCTCCACCCCCGCCGGCTCGATGATCGGCAGCAGGTAGTCCAGCACCGCGTCCGGATCGAGGGTGATCGTCGGCCTGACGAACCCCTCCTCCCGCAGGATCGCCAGCACCGCCTCCGCGTCACCGTCCAGCGCCAGCCGCAACGACGTCCCGATCGGCAACGGCAACCCCTCCGGCAACCGGTCCACCGTCCCGAAGTCCAGCACCCCCAGCCGCCAGCCGTCCGCCGGGCCGTCGTCCACCAGCAGCCGGAAGTTCCCCGGATGCGGATCGGCGTGCAGCAAGCCGGTGCGCGCCGGACCCGCGAACAGGAAGTGCGCCAGCAACTGCCCCGCCCGGTCCCGCTCCGACTTCGTGCCCTCCGAGATCACCTCCGCCAGCGGCACCCCGTCCATCCACTCCGTCACCAGGACCTGCTCGGCCTGGTGCACCACGTCCGGCACCACCACGTCCGGATCGTCCGCGAACTCCACCGCGTGCGCGTGCTGCGCCTGCGCCTCCAACGCGTAGTCCAGCTCCTCGGAGACCCGGTCACGCAACTCCGTGATCAGCGGCTTGATGTCCATCCCCGGAATCAACGGCCCGAACAGCCTTGCCACCCGGCCCAGTTGGGCCAAATCCGACAGCAACGCCGCGCCCGCCCCCGGGTACTGCACCTTGACCGCCACCACCCGGCCGTCGTGCCACACCGCCCGGTGCACCTGCCCGATCGAGGCCGCCGCCGCGGGCTGCTCGTCGAACTCCTCGAACAACTCCCGCCAGTCCTCGCCCAGCGCCTTCGCCAGCACCTCGTGCACCGTCCGCGCGGGCATCGGCGGCGCCGCGTCCTGCAACTTCGTCAGCGCCGCCCGGTACGGCCCGGCGACCTCCTCCGGCAGCGCCGCCTCGAAGACGGACAGCGCCTGCCCGAACTTCATCGCGCCGCCCTTGAGTTCCCCCAGCACCTTGAACAACTGCTCGGCGGTGCGCTGCTGCAACTCGCTCGCCACGACATCCGCGGGGCGCCCCCCGATCCGCTTGCCGAGCCCCAGCGTGGCCCGGCCCGCGAAGCCGAGAGGCAGCGCCGCGAGCTTGGCGGTCCGAGTCACTGCCTTGCGAGGAAGATCCGACATGCGCCCCTCTTTCGTCACACCCGTGCCGCCCGCCTCGGCGCGGGGTGGTCACCCGGCCATTGTCGCGCGCCTCGCCCCGCGCCCCGCACCACACCCGCAATCCGGATGCGGCGGGGCGGGGGAGAGGACGGGGGTGAGATCGGCGAGGGAGACGGTGAGGCGAACACCTACGCACGGGCCGCCTGGTGGGGGGCTCCCCACCCCCTCCCCCTCCTCCCCGCCCCCCGCTTTCGGTGTGTCCCCGGCCCCCGGCGACAAGCGCTCCGCGCGCCCGCCCGCAGCCTGCGCCGTGCCCGCGCCCGTCCGCGCCGCGCTCGCCGCGGTCGACACCGCGCCCGCCCCCGCCCACGCCACGCCCGCGCCTGCTCCCGTCGACGCCGCGCTCGCCGCGGTCGACACCGCGCCCGCCCCCGCCCACGCCACGCCCGCGCCTGCTCCCGTCGACGCCGTGCCCGCCCCCGCCGCGCCCGCCTCCGTCATCCCTCCGCCGCCGCCATCCAGGAACGCCAGCGCGTGGGCCGCCGTCAGACCGGCCACCGCGGTCGCCAGTGCCACGTCGCAGGCCGGGACGCCGGGCGGTCGACCGGAACGCAGCTGTGCCAGGAGCCGGGGCCACGCCGGGTCCGCCCGCGCCCGGTGCAGTTCCAGGCACCCCGCGCAGCCCGTCCTGCCCGGCAGCACCAGCGGGCCGACCACCCCCGTGCTCTCGCAGACACCGGCGTACAGATGCGGGATCCCGGCCGCCATCAACGCCTCCGCCTGCGAAGGGTCGGGCGCGTAGGCGCCGAGCCCGTCCCGCGGGGCCAGTACGACCAGGGCCAGTGGCGGTTCCGGCGCGGCGCGGGCGGTCCTGGGCCTCGGGCGCGGATCCGGCGCGGCCCTGCGCATCGCACCCCGGGCGGCCGACTCCCTGCGCTCGCCCACCTGGGCCGCGCCGACCCCGGCAGGAGCGGCGTCCCACGGCTCGACCGTGCCGCCGTCCACCACGTCGACCGTGCCCACGCCCGCCGCCGACAGCACGGAGGCGACCGAGGCGCCCACCCGCCCGGCGCCGCGCACCTGGACGCGTATCGCCCGCCGGTCCGCCATCCGCCGCGCCGCCGCGCCCGGCTCCGGGTGCACCACGGACAGCGACGCCAGGTCGGGACGCAGCCGCTCCAGGGTGCCGGGGCGGCGTATCACCTCGCCCAACTCGACCGCACTGTCCGCGTCGTCCAGCACACCGCCCCGCCTCAGCTGCGCCAGCAACCGTCGCACCCGCTGCGGACCGAGTCCCAGCGCGGCGGCCTCCTGCCGGAGCAGGTCCGGCCCCCGCGTACCGTCGAGCATCCGCAGGAACCGCGCCGTCGCGTCGTCCACCGGCTCCAGCACCACGGCCCGCCCGGGATCGACGCCGAACTGCAGACTGTCCCGTGTCCGCCAGCCACGCCGCAGGGCCGGCTTGAGCAGGGGATGCATCCTGACCACCTCCGTCGCGAGGTCCGCTTCCGTGATCCGGTTGATCACGGGAACAGCATGCGGCGGGTAACCGATCGCGTGCGCAGAGTTATCCACAGGCGGCCGGGAAAGTCATCTCATCGCACCCAGTTCCCCGTACTGGCCCGGGCCCCGTACTGGCCCGGGCCCCGTACTGGCCCGGGCCCCGTACTGGCCCGGGCCCCGCGCCAGCCCGGGTCCCCGCACCAGTTCCTCGCACCGGACCGGTTCCCCGCACCAGTTCCTCGCACCGGACCGGTTCCCCGCACTGGCCCGGTTCGGCGCGTCGCGCCGGTTCCCGCACCGGACCGGTTCCCCGCGGCGATCCCTCGCATCAATCGGCTGCCGTGGGCCCTGCCCACGCAGCCCGCGCGCCTCCCCGCCCGTATCCCCCTCTGTACCGTCGTCCCATGCCCGTCACCCCGGCCGACCCCGCCCGCCCCACCGGTGCCGCCCCGACCGCCGCTCCCACGACCGAGCCCGCCACCGCACTCGCTCCCACGACCGAGCCCGCCACCGGACCCGCGCCCACGGGCGCCGCCCCGGCACCCACGACCGCCCCCGCCGACACGGCGCCCGCCACCGGCCCCGGCGACGCCGCCTCCCTCATCGAAGTCCGCCGCAGTCCGCGTCGCAGGCGAACCGTCTCCGCCTATCGCGAGGGGGAGCGGACCATCGTGCTGCTTCCGGCGCGGATGTCCGCCGCCGAGGAGAAGCGCTGGGTGGCCGTCATGCTGGAGCGGCTGGCCGCCAAGGAACGGCGCCAGCCCCGTGGCGACGACGCCCTCGCGGAACGGGCGGCGCGGCTGTCGGCGCAGTACCTCGACGGACGCGCCCGGCCCGACACCGTGCGCTGGGTGACCAACCAGAACTCCCGCTGGGGCTCCTGCACCCCCGCCGAAGGCAGCATCCGGCTCTCGCACCGGTTGCAGGGGATGCCGGACCACGTCATCGACTACGTCCTCCTGCACGAGCTGGCCCACCTGCTCGTGCCCGGCCACGGCCCTGACTTCTGGGCGCTGTTGGCGGCCTACCCGCGTACCGAACGCGCCCGCGGCTACCTGGAAGGCGTCGCCGCGGCGGCCCACCTGCCCGGGCTCTCCGAGGGCTGACCCCGCGAGCCGGCCGCCCTCAGCCCAGCACCTCGCGCGTCCGTGCGAGCAACCGCACCACCGACGTGTCCGCGACCGACGCCACCTCGTCGTAGGCGAACCACCGCAGGTCCAGCGACTCGTCGCTGATCGCCTCCACCGCACCCGCCGGGGCCAGTGCCGCGTACTGCACGTCCAAGTGCCAGGCGCACGGCGTCAGATGACGGTCGAGACGGACCGGGCCGCCGGGCAGCAGGGACAGCCCCTCGATGCCCGACTCCTCCGTCGCCTCACGCAGCGCCGCCCGCTCCAGCGTCGCGTCGGACGGCTCGCAGTGGCCGCCCATCTGCAACCACATCCGCAACTTCCGGTGCAGCGTCAGCAACACGCGTCCGCTCGACGGGTCGATCACCAGCGCGCTCGCCGTCACATGCCCGTCGCCGCACGACTTCCACATCCCGTCCGGGTGGGCGGCCAGATGCCCGAGGTAGTCCGCGCGCAGGCGCTCCTGCTCCGCCGCCTCCGACGGCTCCGCCGCCCCCAATGCCTCCGCCGCCTTCAACGGCTCCGGTGGGCCCGCGACCCGCGCGCGCCAGCCCTCCAGCACCCGCACCGCGTCTCCGTGCAGACTCCCGCCGACCGCGACCCCCCGCTCGCTCACTTCGTACCGGCCGGACCGTCTCCGGCCGGACCGTCTCCGGAAGGCCCGTCCGCGGAGGGCCCGCCCTCGCCCTGCGGCCCCTTGCCGTCTCCGTCCTCGCCGCGCGCCGCGTCGCCCAGCATCCGGTCCAGCGCGTCGAAGTCGAACGCCTCCTCCGCCTCCCGGTGCACGAAGCCGTCCGGGTCGTCGAGGTCGGCGGCGGTCGGCAGCATGTCGGGGTGCGCCCACAGCGCGTCCCGGCCGTCCACGCCGCGCGCGTCGGCCAGCGAGGCCCACAGCCGGGAGGCGTCCCGCAGCCTGCGCGGGCGCAGTTCGAGACCGATCAGCGTGGCGAACGTCTGCTCGGCCGGACCACCCGTGGCCCGGCGCCTGCGCAGCGTCTCGCGCAACGCGCCCGCGGACGGCAGGTGCGGCGCGGCGGCCGCGTGCACCACCGCGTCCACCCAGCCCTCGACCAGCGCCAACGCCGTCTCCAGACGTGCCAGCGCCGCCTTCTGCTCCGGGGTGTCCTCCGGCTGGAACATGCCCTGCTGCAACGCGTCCTGCAACGCCTGCGGGTTCGACGGGTCCAGCTGGCCCACCGCGTCCTCCAGGCGCGCGGTGTCGACCTTGATGCCGCGCGCGTAGCCCTCCACGGCGCCGAACAGGTGCGCCCGCAGCCACGGCACGTGGGCGAACAACCGCTGGTGGGCGGCCTCGCGCAGCGCCAGGTACAGCCGGACCTGGTCCTCGGGGACGCCGAGCCCGGAGCCGAACGCGGCGACGTTCGCCGGGAGCAGCGCGGCCTTCCCCGCCGGGCCCAGCGGCAGGCCGACGTCGGTCGAGCCGACCACCTCGCCCGCCAGCACGCCCAGCGCCTGGCCGATCTGGGTGCCGAACATCGCGCCACCCATCGAACGCATCATCCCGAGCAGCGGGCCCGCCATGGCCTGCATCTCCTCGGGCAGCACGCCGCCCATCGCGGTGCCGACCCGCTCCGCGACCGGGTCGACCAGCTCCTTCCACACCGGCAGCGTCGCCTCGACCCACTCGGCCCGGCTCCACGCCACAGCGCCACCGGAACCCGACGGCAGCGACGTCGTGCCGTCCAGCCACAGGTCGGCCAGGCGCAGCGCCTCCTGCACCGCGGCACGCTCGGACGCGCCCACGCTGGCGTCCTTGGAGCCGTCCTGCGCGCCCTGAGCCACCGTCTGGCGGGCGATGTCCTTGGCCATCTCCCAGTTCACCGGGCCGCCCTCGTACGAGAGCATCTGCCCGAGCTGCTGGAAGGCGGCGCCCAGGTCGTTGGGGTTGAGCGAGCCGAACATGGCCGCCAGCGGGTTGTCCGCGCCAGGACCGCCAGGACCGCCCGGACCGCCGGAGCCACCGGGCAGGCCGAAACCACCGAAGCCGCCGGGCAGCCCGCCGAAACCGAACGGATTGCCGCCCGGCCCCTGCCCCTGACCCTGGCCGGAGTCCCGGCTGCCGCCCTGACCCTGACCCCGGCCCTTGCCGTCGCCCTGGCCCTTGTCGCCGCCGGCGCCGTCACCGCCGTCGCCGCGGCCCTTGCCGGACGCCCCCTCGCCCCCGTCCTCGGGCTCCTCAGGAGGGACGCCGAATCCAAATGGGGTGTCGCTCACGGGTTTCCTCGGCTCTGTGTGTGCGGACTGTCTCTGTGCGGACTGTCTGTCTACGGTCTGTCTGGCTACGGAGTGGGTGTGTACGGAGTGGGTGTGCGGGAGGCTGTACCACCAGCGTAGACACCTCTCAGGCAGGATGGGACGCGCGCATCCCCGTCACACGTGGCGGAACCTCGTACCAAGGACAACAGTGGGAGACACCCGGTGAGTTCCCCGGAACCGCACGTTCGCTCAGGGCGGAGCAGCGCCCCGGCCTCAGGACCGGTGGTCGCCGTCACCGGCGCGGCGTCCGGCGTCGGCCACCTCCTCGCGCGGCGGCTGGCGGAGTCCGACGAGGTCAGGAAGGTCGTCGCGATCGACGAGCGGCGCGCGGAGGTGCCCGGCGTGCTGTGGCGGGTGCTGGACGTGCGCGATCCGGCCATCGCCGACCGGCTGCGCGTCGACGGCCGCCCGGTCGACGTCGTCGTCCACCTCGCGCTCGACCTCGACCTGGAGTCCGACCCCAAGGCCCGCACCGCGTACAACGTGCGCGGCACCCAGACCGTGCTGACGGCCGCCGCGGCCGCGGGCGTGCACCGGGTCGTCCTGGTCACCTCCGCCATGGTCTACGGCGCGCTGCCCGACAACGACGTGCCGCTCGCCGAGGACGCGCCGCTGCGCGCCACCGAGGAGGCGACCGGCGTCGGCGACCTGCTGGAGATCGAACGCCTCGGCCGCCGCGCCCCGCGCGCCCACCCCGGACTCAACGTCACCGTGGTGCGCCCCGCCGTCCTGGTCGGCGGCACCGACACCGCGCTGACCCGCTACTTCGAGTCGCCGCGCCTGCTGGTCGTCGCGGGCAGCCGCCCCTGCTGGCAGTTCTGCCACGTCGAGGACCTGGTCAGCGCCCTGGAGTACGCGGCGCTCGGCAAGGCGGAGGGCGAGATGGCGGTGGGCTGCGACGGCTGGCTGGAACAGGAGGAGGTCGAGGAGTTGTCCGGCATCCGCCGCATGGAACTGCCGCAGTCCGTCGCCCTGGGCGCCGCGTCCCGCCTGCACCGGCTGGGCCTGACGCCCTCCCCGGCCGGCGACCTCGCGTACACCATGCACCCGTGGGTGGTCTCCGGCAGCAGGCTGCACGAAGCGGGCTGGCGGCCGAAGTGGACCAACGAGGAGGTGCTCGCCGAACTCCTGGAGGAGGTCGCGGGCCGCCACACCGTCGCCGGGCGCCGCCTGGGCCGCAAGGACGCCGCCGCGTCGCTGGGCGCGGCGGGCGCCACGGTCGCGCTGGTCGGCACGGCCGCGCTGGTGCGCAGGGCACGCAAGCGACGCGGCATCTAGGCGGTCGGCGGCGGGCGGTTCGAAAGGACCCGCCGGGGGCTCCGGCCGGATTCCTTTGTCGGATCCACCGGAGGAGCGGCTGTATTTTCATACAGGAATCGCGTTTTCGTTTGCCCCGGGGGTGCGGCACGATGGCAGACATGGCACGTACGCACGACCCCGACGGCGGACCCCAGGACCCGATCAGGCTCCTGGCGATCCGGGACACGCCCCTGTCCGTGGACGAGGTCTTCCGCGCGGTCGGCGCCGACGCCGCGGGCGGCACCGCGCTGTTCGTCGGCACCGTACGCGACCATGACGGGCGGCCCGAGCAGGTCAGCGCGCTGTCGTACTCCGCCCACCCCAGCGCGGAGGCGGAACTGCGGCGCGTCGCCGAGAAGGTCGCCGCGGACTTCCCCGTCGCCGCGATGGCCGCGGTGCACCGCGTCGGCGACCTCGCGGTGGGCGACCTCGCGGTCGTCGTCGCCGTCTCCTGCCCCCACCGCGCCGAGGCCTTCACCGCCTGCCGCCGCCTCATCGACGACCTCAAGCGCGAGGTCCCGATATGGAAGCACCAGACGTTCGAGGGCGGCACGGAAGAATGGGTCGGGGCGTAGGCCGGCCCCTCAAGCCCGACCCCGCGCACCCCCCTCCCACCCCTCGCGCAGCGCTCCCTCACTCTTCTGCCGTACCGAACCTCACCGCTCCGGGTGCGTGCGGTTGCGTAACCGGCGCCCCGCCAGCAGCGTTGGAGCGGTGAGCAATTAATGTGCTCATAGGTCCTGCTTCGGTACGTGTGTGTGTTGTCGTCGGGAGGCCGGTATGGGGGCGTTGGCGTGGTTGCTGATTCCGGTCATCGGTGCGGTCACCGCCACCTTGTGGGCGGGCTGGGCCGGGCGCAACCGTAAGAAGGCGGGCGACAACGACTCGCTCGCCGGGTACGAGCGCTTCCGTGAGGCGATGGCGAAGTCGGCGACCGCCGGCGATCCCGGCCCGGACCAGGCCTGACCGCGCCGTCCGCCCCGGCAACTCTGACGGGCTCACCCCGCGGGCGCGTTGACAGGCAGGTCCCGTACTGTCATGGCATGCCACGCCGGACCGCGACCCTGCTGACCTCGACGCTGCTGCTGATAGCGCTGCTGTGCGTCGGGGTGCTGATCCCCGTGCCGTACTCCGAGATGTCCCCGGGGCCCACCGTCAACACGCTCGGCGACAACGACGGGCAGCCCGTGCTGCAGATCTCCGGCCACAAGACGTACCCGACGTCCGGCAACCTCAACATGACGACGGTGCGGGTGACCGGTTCCGACTACACCATGAACCTCGTCGAGGCGGTCGCCGGCTGGCTGTCCGACGACGACGTGGTCGTGCCGCACTCCACGCTCTACCCGGACAACCAGACCGCGCAGCAGGCCAACCAGGAGGACGCGGAGGAGTTCAGCCAGTCCCAGGACAGCGCGAAGGCCGCCGCGCTGAAGGCCCTGCACATCCCGGTCGGCTCGCAGGTCGTCGTCGGCGCCGTCGTCAAGGGCGACCCGGCCGAGGGCAAGCTGCACGCGGGCGACGTCATCAAGGCCGTCGACGGCACCGCCGTCACCCAGCCCGGCGACGTCGCGAAGCTGGTCACCAAGCACAAGCCGGGCCAGGACGTGGTGTTCACCGTGATCCCGGCGAAGAACGCGGGCACCTCCGGCGCCGCCACCCGGAAGGTCGCCGTGCGCACCGCCAAGGCGTCCGACAACGACCGCGCGATCGTCGGCATCCAGGCGCAGACGGCGCACACCTACCCGTTCCCGATCAACATCCAGCTCGCGAACGTCGGCGGGCCGAGCGCGGGCATGATGTTCTCCCTCGGCATCATCGACAAGCTCACCCCGACCGACCTGACCGGCGGGAAGTTCGTCGCGGGCACCGGCACCATCGACGACAACGGGAACGTCGGTCCGATCGGCGGCATCCCGTTGAAGATCATCGCGGCGCACGACGCGGGCGCCACGTACTTCCTGACGCCGAAGGGCAACTGCGCCGAGGCCTCCCAGAACCCGCCCTCCGGCATCCGCCTGGTCGAGGTCTCCACGCTCAACGACTCCCTGGGCGCTCTCACCGACATCCGCGAGGGCAAGCTGTCCGCCCTGCCGAGCTGCACCAAGGGCTGACGCGGGCCGCGTTCACGACAGCGGTGAGGGGCCCGCGCGGATCGTCCGCGCGGGCCCCTCACCACGTACCGGGAACGCGGGCCCTCATCGCGTGCCGACGGCCGGTCGGCCCTCAGTCCTCGAACGTCGCGCGCAGCGCCTCCGCCAGCCCCGGCACCAGCTCCGAGCCGGTCAGCACCTCGCGCGCCGAGTCCTTCTCGCGCAGCCGGATCGCCGACTCCCGGGTGCCGTCGCGCAGCACGCCCACCGTCAGCCGCACCTCCTGGCGTTCCGGGTGCTCGGCGACCCACGCGGCCAGCGCCTGATCGTCCAGGTCGCGCGGCATCGACGCCTCCGCGCTCGGCGGCAGCATCAGCCGCTCCACGGCCAGCGCGCAGCCCGCCACCACGTCAGGCCAGGCGATCGTCGCCAGGAACTCGTCCAGCGGCGCGCCCGCGGGGATCTCGTCCTGCTCGACCGGGGTCAGCGCCCCGGTCTCGGAGCCGTCCTCCAGCCCGAGCTGCTCGCTCAGCGCGGGCTCCTGGGAGCGCAGCCGCTCGGTGTCGACCAGGGCGAACAGCCGCGCGGGCTGGTCCCAGCCGAGGCCCGAGGCGTAGTCGTCGATCTCCAGGACGGCGCGGGTCAGGGGGGTGGCGGCGATCGGGGTGCCGTCGCCGGGGGCAGCGGGAGTGTTGGACATGGGGACCATCCTGCCCTCCCGGCCACCCGGAACGGGAACCGCGTCAGCCCTGAGTAAGTTGGCATGGGTGGGTGTCCGCACCCGGACGCCGTACGGGAGGCCGTGCGGCACGCCTGTTCGCCGACGTTTCGAGGTGCGCGCCTTGGCTTTCCACATGCCCGACCGCGAGGAGGGCCCGACCGGACCCGCCCTGGCCGTGGGCGGAACGTCGCGGCGGGTGCGGGCGCTGTTCGTGACCCTCGGCGCGCTCGCCGTGCTGGGCATGGCGTTCGTGATGTTCTCCGGCTTCTGGACCGACTGGCTGTGGTACCGGTCGGTGCGCTTCACCTCGGTCTTCACCGTCACCTGCCGGGCCCGGCTCGGGCTGTTCACCGTCTTCGGCCTGGTCATGGCCGTCGCCGTCGGACTGAACGTGCACCTGGCGCACCGGCTGCGCCCGCCGCTGGGCGCGATGTCCGCGGAACAGCAGAGCCTGGACCGCTACCGGCTGGGCATCGCCCCGTTCCGCACCTGGCTGCTGGTGGCCGTGTGCGCGGTGGTCGGGCTGATCGCCGGGGCGTCGGCCGCCGGGCAGTGGCGCACCTGGCTGCTGTACGAGCACGCGGTGCCGTTCGGCACCAAGGACCCGCGCTTCGGCCTGGACGTGTCGTTCTACACCTTCTACCTGCCGTGGTACCGCTTCCTGCTCAGCTTCGGGTTCGCCGCCGTGCTGCTGTGCCTGCTGGCGTCGGCCCTCACCCACTACCTCTACGGCGGGCTGCGCCTGGCCACCCCCGGCGGTGCCCGCGCCACCGCCGCCGCCACCGGCCACCTGTCGGTGCTGATGGGGCTGTTCCTGTCGCTCAAGGCCGTCGCGTACTGGCTGGACCGCTACGGGCTGGCCGTCAAGGGCGGCGGCATCAAGGCGGTGCCCGGCTGGAGCGGACTGCGCTACGTCGACGCGGACGCCTACCTGCCCGCCAAGACCATCCTGTGCTGCATCGCGATCATCTGCGCGCTGCTGTTCTTCGCCACCCTGTGGCGGCGCACCTGGAGCCTGCCGGTGCTGGGCCTGGGCCTGATGGCGCTGTCCGCGATCCTCATCGGCGGGCTGTACCCGGCGATCGTGCAGAAGTTCCAGGTGCAGCCCGACGAGGCGGCCAAGGAAGCGCCGTACCTGCAGAAGAACATCGACGCCACCCGCGCCGCCTACGGCATCGCGAACACCAAGGAGACCGCCTACCCGGGCACCGCCGCGTCGTCGGTGCCCGCCACGAAGCTGCGCGACGACGCCGCGGGCGCCGCCGACGTGCCGCTGCTCGACCCGGACCTGGCAGCGCCCGCCTTCCAGCAGGCACGGGCGGGCCGCGGCGCCTACGCGTTCGACTCGCCGCTGTCCGTCGACCGCGCCGCGGCACCCGGCGGCACGCAGCGCGAGACGGTCGTCGGCGTACGAGAGCTGAACTCCGACGCCGTGCCGGGCGGCGACTGGATCGACGACCACCTGCGCTACACCCACGGCTACGGCCTGGTCACCGCCGACGCCGACACGGTCACCGCCTCCGGCGCCCCCGACTTCACCGGCACCGGCGCGGGCGGCGGCGCCGTCCAGCCGCGGATCTACTACGGCGAGCAGACCACGCGGTACGCCATCGTGGACGGCCCCACCCCCGAGGCGGACGAGTCGGCCGGGACCGGCGGCAAGGGCTACCACTACACCGGCGGCAGCGGCGTGAGCCTGGCCGACCCGCTCACCCGCGCCGCCTACGCCGTCCAGCTCGGCCAGCCGCAACTGCTGTACTCCGACGCCGTCGGCAAGAAATCACGCATCCTGTACGACCGCACGCCCCAGCAGCGGGTGCGGGCGGTCGCGCCCTGGCTGACCGTCGACGACGACCCGTACCCGGCGGTGGTCGACGGCCACATCGAGTGGGTCGTCGACGGCTACACCACCAGCGACGACTACCCGTACTCCTCCCGCACCACCCTGGGCGACCCGGCCTCCGCGGGGGACGGCGACGGGGCGAGTGCCGCCTTTGACGGCCAGGTGAACTACGTGCGCGACGCGGTCAAGGCGACCGTCGACGCGTACACCGGGCAGGTCCGGCTCTACCAGTGGGACACCACCGATCCGGTCCTCAAGACGTGGACGCGCGCCTACCCCGGCACCGTGCTGCCCAGGTCCGCGATACCCGCGGACCTGATGCCCCACCTGCGCTACCCGACGGACCTGTTCACCGTGCAGCGGCAGATGCTGACCCGCTACCACGTCACCGACGCCGCCGCCCTCTTCAGCGGCGACCAGCAGCTGCGGGTCCCCGACGACCCGGCCGACAAGGGCTCCGGCGCGATCCGGCCGGCCTACCTCGACGTGCGGCTGCCCGGCAGCACCACCCAGCGCTACAGCCTCACCAGCGTCCTGACCCCTGCCGGCCGCGGCACCCTCGGCGGCTACCTCGCCGTCGACTCCGACGCGACCAGCCCCGGCTACGGCACCCTCACCCTGCTGCGGACGCCCGCGGGCGGCGCAGGACCCGGACCCGCGCAGGTGCACGACCGGCTGAGCACCGACACCGGCGTCGCCGCGCAGATCGGCGCCCTGCGCCGCGGGGGCTCGGACGTCGAGTACGGCGAGCAGGTGGCCGTGCCGCTGGACGGCGGGATGCTGTACGCCGAGCCGGTCTACGTACGCGGCGCGGGCGCCGGCGCCCCGCTGCTCAAGAAGGTGCTGGTGGCCTACGGGAACCGCACCGCGCTCGGCGACACCCTCGGCGACTCCCTCGACGACCTGTTCGGCACCACCACCTCCGGCGCCCCGCCGCCCGCCGCCACCGGCGCCTCCCAGGCCGTCCAGCAGGCGCTCGCCGACGCCCAACGGGCGTACGACGCGGGGCAGAAGGCGCTCAAGGCGGGCGACTGGACGGCGTACGGCACCGCGCAGCGGCAGCTCGGCGAGGCGCTCCAGCGGGCGCGTGCCGCCGCGTCGGACACCGGCACACCCGCCCCGACGTCGTAGAACGCCGAATACGGCCGCAGTGCGGGACAACTCCCGCGTCGTGGTACGGTTGCCGCACAACGACGCGGGGTGGAGCAGCTCGGTAGCTCGCTGGGCTCATAACCCAGAGGTCGCAGGTTCAAATCCTGTCCCCGCTACTGGAGAGGGAAGGCCCGGAAGTCCCCAGGGACTCCGGGCCTTCCCCATGTGCGGAACGGGTGCGGACTGGTGCGGGGGCTGGTGCGGAACCGTGCGCGGTCCCCGGAGCGTGTTCGAACGCGGATGCGGGGGACAGGTGCCCCAACCGCCGTTGTTTGCCATGTCGTTGTGTCGGGAAGTCGACAAAACGCTGTAGAGACCTCACAGGCTGCGGTATACCAGGTGTACGCCGGTTGCGGGTGGTGCGACGATGGATCCCATGGGGGATGGTGCGAAAGTTCTTCAGGCTCGTCCGCCGACTCGCGGCGCGAGCGCAACGACCGTGTCCGACCAGCCGGTTGAGACCGCGGTCGTCCTCGACGACGACATGCTGACGGCCCGTGAGGAAGCCGAGCTGGAGGCCCGCCACCGGCGCGCCGCGGACGCGGGGGACGCGGGCGCGTGCAGCCTGCTCGGCACCCTGCTGCTGCGCCGCGGCGACGTGGACGCGGCCGAGCCCTACCTGCGCGCCGCCGGCGCCGCCGGTGACCGGGCCGCCGCCAACAACCTGGGCGTGCTGCTGCACCAGCGCGGACTGGTCGACGAGGCCGCGGGCTGGTGGCGGGTCGCCGCCGTCGCGGGCAGCGCCGCCGCCGCCCACGCGCTCGGCCGCCACCACCGCGAGCGCGGCGACGAGAGCGGCGCCGAGTACTGGCTGCGGCAGGCCGCCGAGTCCGGCCACGCCCTCGGCGCGTACGCCCTCGCCCAGCTGCTGGAGCACCGCCGCGACGTCGCCGCGGAACGCTGGTACCGGGCCGCCGCCGAGCAGGGCCACCGCGAGGCGATCCACCGCGTCGCGCGGTACTGCGCCGAGCGTGGCGAGAGCGCCGAGGCGGAGCAGTGGTACCGGCAGGCCGCCGCCCGCGGCCACCGCGTCGCCGCCCTGCGCCTGGGCACGGTGCTGGAGGAGCGCGGCGAGGTGAAGGAGGCCGCCCGCTGGTACCTGACGGCCGCCAAGGACGGCGAGCCGCGGGCCGCCTGCGCGCTGGGCTTCCTGCTGCGCGACGAGGGCGACGTGGACGGCGCCGCCGAGTGGTGGCGGCGCGCCGCTCTCGACGGCGACGGCCGGGCCGCCAACGCGCTGGGCGCGCTGCACGCCCAGGAGGGCGAGACGCAGACCGCCGAGCGCTGGTACCGCGTCGCGCTCGAAGCGGGCGATGACAACGGTGCCTACAACCTCGGCCTGCTGTGCGCCGCCCGCGGCCGCACCGCCCAGGCCGAGCAGTGGTACCGCCGTGCCGCCTACGCCGGCCACCGCGAGGCCGCCAACGCGCTCGCCGTCCAGCTGCTCCAGCAGGGCGACGCGGCGGGCGCCGAGCCGTGGTTCTCCAAGGCCGCCGAAGCAGGCAGCGTGGACGCCGCGTTCAACCTCGGCATCCTGTGCGCGGGCCGCGACGACCACGAGGCCGCGCTCGGCTGGTACCGGCGGGCCGCCGCCGAGGGCCACACCGAGGCCGCCCTCCAGGTCGGCATCGCCCTGCAACGCGACGGCGACGCGCCGGCCGCCGAGCAGCACCTGCGCCGGGCGGCCGGCGGCGGCAGCGCGGAGGCCGCGTTCCGTCTCGGCGCCGTCCTGGACCAGGACGGCGCCGAGTGCGAGGAGTGGTACGAGCGGGCCGCCCGGCACGGCCACCGCAGGGCGCAGGTGCGCCTCGGCATGCGCGCCGCCCGCCGCGGCGACACCGTGGACGCCGCCCGCTGGTACCGGCTGGCCGCCGAGGCGGGCAGCCGTGACGGCGCGTTCAACCTGGGGCTGCTGCTGGCCCGCGAGGGCAGCGAGCCGGAGGCCGCGCTGTGGTGGCGGCGCGCCGCCGAAGGCGGCCACGGCCGGGCCGCGCTGCGTCTGGCCCTGCTGGCCGCCCGGCGCGGGGCGCTGGACGACGCCAGGACGTGGTGCGCGCGGGCCGTCGAGTGCGGCCCCGCCGAGGTCGCCGAACGCGCGGCGCGGCTGGCGGACGCCCTGCGCCAGGAGCTGACCGCCTGATCCGCGCCGGAAGGATTTGCACTGCTCAGAACGCGTCGTCTACAGTGAAGACACAACGACGCGGGGTGGAGCAGCTCGGTAGCTCGCTGGGCTCATAACCCAGAGGTCGCAGGTTCAAATCCTGTCCCCGCTACTGAACGGTGAGGCCCGGGACCGCGAGGTTCCGGGCCTCACCGCTTTTCCCGTCACACGGGCGACTTTCTCGGTAGGCGGACGCCGCCGCGAGTGCCGTCAGTGGCCCGCCTGGCCGCCCTGGCCCGCGACCGCCTCCGCCAGCAGGGAGCGGGTCGCCGCCGTGAAGTACGGGCTGTAGGAGACCGCGTCCGCGTGCGGGTCGTCGTCCGAGGGGCCGCCGCCGTTGAAGCCGCCGACGATGCCGACCAGCTCGCCCGTCCTGGCCCCCGGCCTCAGCCGCACCCACGGCCCGCCCGAGACCCCGGTGGTGTAGCCGTCGCAGTGCATCTCGCGGTACTTCGGCTGCGCGGGGGAGCGGTAGACGTCCATCGTGCAGCTCAGCTGCGCGTCGCCCGGGTTGTCGTCGTCCGGGTAGCCGGTCGTGGTCACCGACGTCAGGTGGTACGGCAGGTCCGTCGCCAGCGTGTCGGCGCCGACCGCGTCCTCGATCCGGGCCCCGTCGGGCCGCGTCACGCGCAGGAACGCGTAGTCGTAGTCCTCGTCGTGGTTGTCGGTGTAGTGCGGGTCCACCCAGATCCGGTCGACCTGCCAGGTGCCGTGCGGGTTGTCACCGCCGGTCGTGCCCGGCGCCACCGACAGGCCGGTGTTGTACGAGCCGTCGGCGAACACGCAGTGGGCCGCGGTGATCACGATGTCGCCGCCGGGGCTGTGCACCACGGCGCCGCTACACGTGGGGGTCGAGTCGCTGCCCAGCAGCCGCACCACCGACGGGTACGCCTGCCCGGCGCCCAGGTACGTGCCCTTGCGGTTCCAGTCGTCCGGGGGCGTGGGCTCGGCCGTCGCCTGGGCGCGGTGCCTGGGCTGCTGCGCCAGCGCCACCACGTGCGGGGCGTACTCCACGAGTCCGGCGGCGACGGCGAGGACACCCACCGCCGTCAGGAACGCGATCCGCGTCCGCCTGCGCCGGCCCACCCCGAACCTCCCTCAGCTCGCTGTGCTGTCGCTGTGGGGACAACGCCGTCCAGAATACGGTGCACCCCGTCGACTCGAACCAGTCTTCGGTAGAGGACCGGTATGGCCTGGGCAAAGGCGAGCAAACTCCCTTGGACGGCGGCCCGCGCCGGGAGATTCTGGAACCGGGAGCGGCGTGGGAGCGGCGGAGGCGGCATTGCTGCGCAGAGGACAGGCGCGAACGGTGCTGCGCCGCCGGGCCCCGGCAGGCGGGGCGGCGGACGGCGATCGCTGGCGAACGCTGCGCGGGTCGGCGGCGACCGGCGCTCCGGCGGCCGTCACCGCCCTGCTGACCGCCCTGCGCGCGAGCGCGGCCACCGCGGGCGCGGAGGACCGCTCCGCCGCGCTGGCCGAACTGCTGCACGCGCCCCCGCAGCTGTGGCTCGCTCTCGACCGCGCGGCCCGCGAGCCGTCGGTCGGCCCCGGCGCGTCCGCCGGCCACGCCCCGGCCCCGTACGGCCCCGCCGCCACCGCCGTCGCACCGGGCGCCGCAGGCCGCGGCCGGCCCGCGTCCGGGGCCCGCGACGACGAGCCGCTGCGGCTGCTGCTGGACTCCTTCGACCGCGACGGCCACCGCAGACAGCGCGCCGTCGAACGCCTGGCCCTCGTCGGCGGGCCGGCGGCCGCGGTGGCGCTGGCCCTGCGCGCCGACGACTGGGTGCCCGCGGTGCGCGAACGCGCCGTCGCCGCGCTGCTCGCCCATGTCGCGCCGGACGAGGCGACCGCCGCGGTACGGGTACTGGCCAGGCTGGAGCGGCGCGGCCGGGCGGGCGAGGCGCTGGCCGCCTACCGGACGGCGCTGTCGGCGCCGGAACGCCGCCGCACCGTGCGCCGCCTGGCCGCCGAACCCGACCCGTACGCCCGGCGCTTCGGCATGGCGCTCGCCCTGGAACTCGGCGAGTACGTCCGCGGCGACCTGGCCCGCGCCGCGCTGCACGACCACGACCAGGTCTGCCGTGAGCTGTGCGCGCAGGCGCTCCTCGACCTCGACCCGGACCAGGCCGGACGGCTGATGTGGGCGCGGTCGGCGGGGGTGCGGGAACTGGCGGTGGCCGCGCTGCCCGACGACGTGCCCGCCGCCCGGCTGGTGGCGCCGCTGGCCGACCGCTCCCGCGCGGTGCGCGCCCAGGCCCGCTGGAAGCTCTACCGGCGCGGCGAGCCCCCGGTCGACGTCTACCGCAAGCAGCTGCGCCGCTGCGGCCGCACCACCCACCCCCGCCTGGTCGCCGGGCTCGCCGCGGGCCTGGGGGAGTGCGGGGACGCCTGTGACCTGCCCCTGCTGGCCGTGCTCGCCGAGGACCCTTCGTGGGCGCCGGTGATCCGCCGCGCGGCGGTGCGCGCCCTCGGCAGGCTGGCCGCCGGTCCCCCGCCGTGCCCCCGGCCGCCGCACGGGACGAGGACGGCACGCGGGCAGGGCCAGGGGCTGGACGTGGCCGAGGTGCTGCGGGCGGCGGCCGGCGACCCGGCCGCGGGCGTGGCGCGCGAGGCGCTGGACGCGCTGGCCGCCACCGGGACGGCGGACCTCGCGACGCTGCTCACGGCGCTGGAGCGCCCCGAGTCGCCGGTGTGGCGGGCGGCGTTGCGCGCGGCGGAGGCGCTGGGACGCCTCGACCGGCTGGAGTTGCTGCTGCGGGCGGCGGCCGATGCCAGGCCGCAGGTCGCGACACGCGCCAGGACGAGGGTGCGCGCCTGGCTGCTCGCGCCCGCCGAGGACGGCACGGCGGCGCCGGAACGCGGACGGAGGGAGGGTCTGGAGCGGCTGCTGCGGCGGGCGCCGCTCAGCCAGGCCGACCGCGACGCGATCACCCGGGCGCTGCGGACGACACCGCCCGCGCCGTGACGAGCCGCCGGGCCGTCAGGCCCTGACGCACTCCGGGCACAGCCCGCGGTAGGTGACCTCGACCTCGGAGACCGTGAAGCCGAAGCGTTCGCTCGACGGCAGGTCGGCCAGCGGGTCGCCCGCGGGGTGGACGTCGCGGATGGCGCCGCAGCGCGAACAGACCAGGTGCTGGTGCGGGCGGTGCGCGTTGGGGTCGTAGCGCTTGGCCCGCCCGTCGGTCGCGACCTCGATGACCTCGCCGATGGTCACCAGCTCACCCAGGGTGTTGTAGACGGTCGCCCGGGAGATCTCGGGAAGGCGCGAAGCGGCTCGCGCGTGCACCTCGTCCGCGGTCAGGTGGACGTGGTCCCCGTCGAGCACCTCGGCGACCACCCGGCGCTGTGCGGTCAGCCGCCAGCCGCGTCCGCGAAGTCGTTCCAGCAGGTCACTCATGCACACCAGCCTAACAGTGCGATATCCGGACTCCGAATCCGTATGGGACGGGACTTGTTCCGGGGCTGGGCCTCATCTTGACTTGGACTCTGTCTACCGTAGGATCGAGGTCGGGGAACCGGAACGGGGGCGAGGACTACGGCAAGCGGCTGGAGGCGGCGGCACAAGGCCCTCCGCGGCCGACGGGCGTTTGCCGTATGAGGGGACCGGAGCCTCAGGCCCCGGTCCCCTCAAAGGTGCGCGCGTCCCGGGCGGCTCACACCAGCGCCGCCTGCTCCGGCGTCGCCGAGTGCCTCCCCCTGGTCCAGCAGCG
Organism: Streptomyces sp. ICBB 8177; assembly: GCF_003144095.1. Taxonomy (GTDB): domain Bacteria; phylum Actinomycetota; class Actinomycetes; order Streptomycetales; family Streptomycetaceae; genus Streptantibioticus_D. The sequence continues at coordinate 2,232,586 of NZ_NSKH01000018.1, forward strand.
GATGATGTCCCGGACCGAGACCATGCCCACCGGGGCCTCGTCCCGCACCACGATCAGGTGGCGGAAGCCTCCCCGGACCATGGCCGACGCCGCCTCCTCCAGGGTCCACGCCGGGGCCGCGAAGACCACCGACGTCGTGGTGTGGGCGTGCGCCGGCTCGCGGTCGGGGTCCAGGCCCAGGCCGATCGCGTTCAGGATGTCGCGTTCGGTCAGTATGCCGAGGCCGCAGGTGTCGGGGTCGAGCACGACCGCCGAGCCGACCCGCCGAGCCGACATCAGGGCCGCCGCCTGACGCAGCGTGTGGGTGGGGCCGATGGTGAGGACTACCGTGGTCATCGCGTCACGGACCAGCATGGGCTACCCCTGGGGAAGAGCCGTCACGGCTTCACATGTTCACAAGCCGCTCGGTCTTCATTTTCACATGTGCACAAGGAGCGCGGCAAGGGGCGCGCGGGGGCCCGATCGCCTCGGGCTGCCACCGTGAGCCCTCAGCGCGCCGCGGGCCCCCGGCCCAGGCGGGCCAGCAGTTCCTCGTGGAGCAGGCCGTTCGACGCCGCCGCGTTCTCGCCGTACGGGCCCGGGACGCCGTCCAGCGACGTGAAGCGGCCGCCCGCCTCGCGGACCACGACCGACGGCGCGGCCATGTCCCAGACGCTCAGTTCCGGCTCGGCGGCCAGGTCCACCGAGCCCTCGGCGACCATCATGTACGACCAGAAGTCGCCGTACGCCCGGGTGCGCCAGCAGGCCCGGCCCAGGTCGAGGAACGCGTCCAGGCGGCCGCGCTCCTCCCAGCCGCTCAGCGACGAGTAGGACAACGACGCGTCCGCCAGCCGGTCCACCCCGGACACCTTCAGCCGGGTCGCCGACGACAGGCTGCGGCCGGTGTACGCGCCACCGCCCTTCGACGCCCACCAGCGGCGGCCCAGCGCGGGCGCCGAGACCAGCCCGACCACCCCGTCGTCGCCCTCCGGGCCGCCCTCGCCGCGTACCGACAGCGCGATCAGCGTGGCCCACACCGGCACGCCGCGCACGTAGTTCTTGGTGCCGTCGATCGGGTCGACGATCCAGCGCCGCGCGCCGCCGCCCTCGGTGCCGAACTCCTCGCCCAGCACCGCGTCCCGCGGCCGGGCCCGCTGCAACTGGCTGCGGATCAGCTCCTCGGCGGCCTTGTCCGCCTCGCTGACCGGCGTCATGTCCGGCTTGGTCTCCACCTTCAGGTCCAGCGCCTTGAACCGCGCCATCGTCACGGAGTCGGCGGCGTCGGCCAGGATGTGGGCGAGGCGCAGGTCGTCGTAGAAGTCCGGCATGCGGTGAACAGTAGCGATCCGGCCCGCCCCGCGGCTACGCGCGCCGCCGCCGGGCGGGTCCCCGGGGGCGCCCCGGCTACTTCACCCAGCCGACCTTGGAGTAGTCGGTGAAGTTGACCAGACCGGACGCGCCGAAGTTGGCCAGGCCCGTGCGGACCGCGTCGACCTGCGGGCGCTGGAACAGCTCGACCGAGTTGCCGGCCTGCCAGATCAGCTTGTCCGCCTGGTTGTAGAGCGCCTGCGCCCTCGTCTTGTCCGTGGTGCCCGCGGCCTGCTTCAGCAGCGCGTCGATCTGCGGGGTGCTGACCGAGCCGAAGTTCTGGAAGAGGTTCTTGCCCTGCGGCTCCTGGTAGACCGACACCAGCGTCGAGGGGTACATCGAGTCGGTGTTGCGGAAGCTCACCAGGTCGAAGTTGCCGAGGTTGACGTACTTGTCGAAGAAGTCGTTGTCCGGCACCTTCTGGATGTCCACCTTGATGCCGATCTGGCCGAGCATCTGCTGGATCAACTGGGCGGTGTCCACCGTGGTCTGCGGCGAGCCCGCGCTCAGCAGGTAGCCCACCTCCAGCTTCTGGCCGTCCTTGGTGCGCGGCTTGCCCGCTCCGTTGTCCTTCCAGCCCGCCTCGTCCAGCAGCTTGCCCGCGGCCGCCGGGTCGAACTTCCCGTAGACGCCCGCGTTGTCCTGGTAGCCCTGCTGGTCGGGCATGAAGAAGTGGTTGCCCAACACGTTGATTTTGTACGGCAGTCCGGATCCGAAGGCGTCCGCGGTGGCCTGCCGGTTGATCGCCTCGCCGATCGCCTGGCGCACCCGCACGTCCTTCAGGGGCCCGTGTGCGCCGTTGATCGTGACGTGCACCTCGTCCCAGCGCGAACCGGTGCGGATCTGCGCGTCCTTGTCCTTCACCAGCCGCCGGTAGTCGTCCGGGTCCTCGGCCTGCGCCTCGTCGATCTCCCCGTTGAGGAACGCGTCGGTGATCGCCGTCTGCGCCATCGCCCGGTACACCAGCGAGCTGAGCTTGGGCCTGGTGCCCCACCACTTCGGGTCGGGGGTGAGCGTCAGGGTCTGGTCGGTCTTGTCGTACGTGGTGATGCGGAACGCGCCCGCGGTGATCGGGATCCTCTGCGTCCAGCCGTTGTTGAACTCCTGCGGCGTGGAGTACGCGGCGGCCGGGAACAGCGGGGTGAACAGCCGCTGCCAGTCGGCGTAGGGGGAGCTGAAGGTGACCTTCACCTGCTGGGGGTCGGCGCCCTGCGCCACGCCGGAGATCTGGTCGTAGCCGGAGGTGTCGGCCGCCTGGTAGGCGGTGTTGCCGCCGTTGAGCGCCTTCCACTGGGCCTGGAAGTCGCGCCAGCTCAGCTGCGTGCCGTCGGACCAGCGGGCCTTCGGGTTCAGCTGGTAGGTGACGACCTGCGGCGAGGTCGAGGTGACCTGGGCGGACACCAGGTAGTCGGGGTCCAGCCGCGGCACACCGTGCTCGTCGGTGCGGAACAGCACCGGCTCGACGTCCGCGGTGATCTCCGAGGCGTCGCCCTGCGCGCCGTCGGCGGTGTTGGAGTTGTACTGGTCGATCCACTGCTCGATCGGGAGCCGCAGCGTGCCGCCCTGCTTGAGGTCGCTGAGCGGACGGGCGTTGACGTCGGCCACGGCCACCTGCTGCTTGCCGTCCGACGAGCCGCCCGAGGACCCGCCGCACCCCGACAGCACGAGGGAGGCGGTCGCGGTGGCCGCGAGGGCGAGTGTGGTGGATCTGCGCATGACGGGTGCGTCCTTCGTCGGTTCGTGGGCCGGTGGACAGGGCTCGGCAGACCGTAGAACGCGCTCCGCCGCTGAGGCAGGTACCGCGGAACATTGTCATGGGCTCTTCACACTGCCGCAATAGGGAGCGATCATGCTGAACGGCGCGCCGCGCGTGCCGCGGTACGGACACCGCTCACCGCACACCGGACGGAACACATCGGGGGACACGCCCCCAACGCACAGGAAGGCGGCCACCGTTGGGGGTCTATCTGGCCAAGCGGCTCGGCTACTACGTCGTGCTGCTGGTGGTCGCCATCTGCCTGTCGTATCTGCTGGCCTCCGTCGCGCTCGACCCGCGCGCCTACTACGCGGGCCGCCAGCCGCCCATCTCGCCGGCCGCCGTCGACGCCCACCTCACCGCGATCGGTGTCAACGACCACACGCCGCTGATGGACCGCTTCGGCCACTGGGCGGTGCGCGCCCTGCACGGCGACCTCGGCAGGACCATCGACGGCACCTCCGTCAACGCCGAGTTCGGGCGGCGGCTCGGGGTGAGCCTGCGGCTGCTGCTGGCCGGGACGATCATCGGCACCGTGCTCGGGGTGCTGGTCGGGGCCTGGACCGCGGTGCGGCAGTACCGGCTGTCGGACCGCGTGGTGACGCTGGCGTCGTTCGCGCTGCTGTCCACGCCGGTCTTCCTGCTCGCGGTGCTGCTGAAGACCGGGGCGATCTGGTTCAACAACACCACCGGCACGCACGTCATCCAGTTCACCGGCGAGGCCACGCCGGGCCTGGGCGGCGGGTTCTGGACGGTGCTGAAGGACCGCTCGGTGCACCTGCTGCTGCCGACCATCTCCGTCGCGCTGTTCGCCATCGCCTCCTACAGCCGCTACCAGCGCAGCACCATGCTCGACGTGCTCGGCTCCGACTACCTGCGCACCGCCCGGGCCAAGGGGCTGCGCAGGCGCACAGCGCTGCTGCGGCACGGGCTGCGCACCGCGCTCATCCCGATGTCGACCTTCTTCTCCTACGGCTTCCTCGCCCTGTTCACCGGCGCCACCTTCACCGAGACCATCTTCGGCTGGCACGGCATGGGGGAGTGGTTCATCAGCGCCATCAACAACAACGACGTCAACTCCGTCGTCGCCGTCAACGTCTTCGCCGCCGTCGTGGTGCTGCTGTCCGGCTTCCTCGCCGACCTGCTGCACGCCTCGCTCGACCCGCGCGTCCGGCACGCCTGAGGAGTCAGGACCCCCCATGACCACGACCACCACCCCCGCCGTCCTCGTCGACGCCGAGGCCGTCGCCGAGCGGCCCGCCGCCTCGCGCGCCCGCGTCGTCGCCCGGCGATTCCTGCGCAACAAGGGCGCGCTGGCCGGAGCCGTCGTCCTGGTGGCGCTCTTCCTGCTCGCGTTCGCCGGACCGTACGCAACCCACTGGTCGTACGAGGCCATCGACTACACCGCGCTGCGCCAACCGCCGTCCGCACGGCACTGGTTCGGCACCAACGGGATCGGGCAGGACGTCTTCGCCCAGACCGTGCGCGGGCTCCAGAAGTCGCTGCTGATCGGGTTGCTGGTCGCGTTGTTCTCCACCGTGCTGGCCTCCCTGGTGGGCGCCTGCGCCGGGTACTTCGGCGGCTGGACCGACCGGCTGCTGATGTTCGCCGTCGACCTGCTGCTGGTCTTCCCCAGCTTCCTGATCATCGCCATCGTCTCGCCCCGGCTGCGCTCCGGCGGATGGCTGGCGTTCGTCGGACTGCTCGCCGTCTTCGGCTGGATGATCACCGCCCGGGTGGTGCGGTCGATGACGATCTCGCTGCGCGAGCGGGAGTTCGTACGGGCCGCCCGCTACATGGGCGTCGGGCCGTTCCGCGTCATCCTCCGCCACGTCCTGCCCAACGTGGCGTCCTTCCTCATCATCGACGCGACCATCGCCGTCGGCGGCGCGGTGATGAGCGAGACCGCGCTGTCGTACTTCGGCTTCGGCGTGCAGCCGCCGGACGTCTCCCTGGGCACCCTCATCGCGGACGGCACGCCCTCGGCCGTGACCTACCCGTGGATGTTCTTCTTCGCCGCCGGACTGCTGGTGCTGTTCGTGCTGGCCGTCAACCTCGTCGGCGACGGACTGCGCGACGCGATCGACCCCACGGCCGGTGGCGGCCGCGGGCGCAAGGGAGGGCGGCGATGACCGCGCTGGACCACCACCGGATCGCGGCGCCGGACGGCCCGGCCGCGCCCGTGCTCGACGTGAGCGGCCTGCGTGTCGCGTTCGACGGCGTCGAGGCGGTACGCGGCGTCGACCTCACGCTGCGCCGCGGCGAGGTGCTCGGCCTCGTCGGCGAGTCCGGCTCGGGCAAGTCCACGGTCGCGCTGGCGATCCTCGGCCTGCTCCCGGCCACCGCGACCGCGGCCGGCTCCGTGCTGCTCGGCGGCGAACAACTCGTCGGCGCCGGCGACGCCGCCCTGTCCCGCCTGCGCGGCAGCCGCATCGCCATGGTCTTCCAGGACCCGCTGTCCGCGTTCACCCCGGTCTACCGCATCGGCGACCAGATCGCGGAGGCGATCCGCGCGCACCGCGACGTCAGCCGCGCCGCCGCCCGCCAACGGGCCGTGGAACTGCTGGACCTGGTCGGCATCCCGGAACCGCGGGCCCGCGCCGACGCGTTCCCGCACGAGTTCTCCGGCGGCATGCGGCAGCGCGCGATGATCGCGATGGCGGTCGCCAACGACCCCGACGTCATCCTCGCCGACGAGCCGACCACCGCGCTGGACGTGACGATCCAGGCCCAGGTGCTGGACGTGCTGCGCACCGCGCAACGCGAGACGGGCGCGGCGATGCTCCTGGTCAGCCACGACCTGGGGGTGATCGCCGGACAGGCCGACCGGGTCGCGGTGATGTACGCGGGCCGGGTCGTGGAGACCGCGCCGGTGGAGGCGCTGTTCACCGCCCCGAGGATGCCGTACACGCTGGCGCTGATCGGTGCCGTGCCCCGGCTGGACGGGCTGGAAGTGGTGACCGGGCAGGAGGCGCAGGCCGCCGCGGGGCCGGAGGCCGTCGCGGAGCCCGGGTCCCCCGAAGGCGGCTCGGCGTCCGAAGGCGGCCCCACCTCCGGAGGCGGCTCCGCGCCCCAAGGCGGCGCCGCGTCCGGCGAGGGAGCGGCGTCCGGCGAAGGCGTCACGGCGGACGAAGGCTCCGCGCCGGACGCGGGCTCCACGTCCGGGGACGGTGACGCCCCGGTGCCCGTGGTGCGCACGACCCGCAGGGCGCTCGTGCCGATTCCCGGTGCGCCGCCCAGCCCGGGCGCGCTGCCTGCCGGGTGCGCCTTCGCGCCCCGGTGCCCGCTCGCCGAGGACGCCTGCCGTCAGGCCGAGCCCGCGCTCACCCAGGCCGGGGACGGCGGCCACCTCGCCGCCTGCCTGCGCTCCGACGCCCTCGTCGGCGCCGCGCCCGCCGACGTCTTCCCGGTGCCTCGGCTGCCCGAGCCCGCCCGCGTCGAGCGTGCCGAACGCGAGCAGGTGCTGCGCGTCGAAGGGCTGACCAAGACCTTCCCGCTGCTCAAGGGCGTCGCGTTCAAGCGCAGGGTCGGCAGCGTCTACGCGGTCGACGGCGTGGACCTCGACATCCGGCGCGGCGAGACCCTCGCCCTGGTCGGCGAGTCGGGCTCGGGGAAGTCCACGACGCTCTTCGAGATCCTCGGCATGACCGCCCCGGAGAGCGGCACCGTGGAACTGCTCGGCACCAGCGTCAGTGAGTTGACCAAGCGTCAGGTCGCCGCGTTGCGCTCCCGGGTGCAGATCGTCTTCCAGGACCCGATGGCCAGCCTCGACCCGCGTATGACGGTCGGCGACATCGTCACCGAACCGCTGCGCGCCCAGGGCGCCTCCCGGGCCGAAGCGGCCCGCGCCGTACCGGAGTTGCTGCGCCAGGTCGGCCTGGAGGCGGCGCACGCCGAGCGCTTCCCGCACGAGTTCTCCGGCGGGCAGCGCCAGCGCGTCGGCATCGCGCGCGCCCTGTCCGTCAGCCCCGACCTGCTGGTGCTTGACGAGCCGGTCTCCGCGCTGGACGTCTCGGTGCAGGCGGGCGTGCTCAACCTGCTGCACCGCCTCAAGGCCGAACTCGGCCTGTCCTACCTCTTCGTCTCCCACGACCTGTCGGTCGTGCGCAACATCGCCGACCGGGTCAGCGTCGTCTACCTCGGCCGCACCGTCGAGGCCGGCGACGTCGAGCGGGTCTTCGGGCACGCGCGGCACCCCTACACCCAGGCGCTGCTGTCCGCCGTGCCGCTGCCGGACCCGGTCGCCGAACGCCGCAGGGCCCGTGTCCTGCTGGCCGGCGACCCCCCGTCGCCGACCACCCGCCACACCGGCTGCCGCTTCCGCTCCCGCTGCCCGGTGTACGCCGCCCTGCCCGAGGCCGACCGGGCCCGCTGCCGGGACGAGGTCCCGGCGGCGCTCCCGCAGGCCGCCGACCACGTGACCGCCTGCCACTTCCCCCGGGAGCGCGAGGGCATCACCGCCCCCGCCTGATGCGGCCGCGCCTCAGCGCAGCGTGAGCTTGAACCCGATGTGGGTCGCCTCGAACCCCAGCTTCTCGTAGAAGCGGTGGGCGTCGAGGCGGGTCACGTCGGAGGTCAACTGCACCAGCGTGCAGCCGTGTTCGCGTGAGCGCGCCACGCACCACTCGATGAGTCGCGAGCCCAGGCCGGTGCCGCGTGCCGCCTCGCCGATCCGCACCGCCTCGATCTGCGCCCGGGTCGCGCCGCGCCGCGACAGGCCGGGGATGTAGGTCAGTTGCGCGGTGCCGATCACGCCGCCGTCGCGTTCGGCCACCAGCAGCGTCTGCGCCGGGTCCGCGTCCAGGGCGGCGAACGCGGCCAGGTAAGGGGCGGGGTCGTCCGGGGTCTCGCGGCTCGCGCCGAGCGTGTCGTCGGCCAGCAGCGCCACGATGGCGGTGACGTCGTCGGCGGTCGCGCGCCGGATGGTGATCTCGTCCATGCGGCGCATCCCATCATCTTCCCGGCCGCCCGCGCCACGTCCGCCGCGGCCGGGGGCGCGGCCCGGTCCGCGGCGGTGGCCCGTGGCAACGGGCGGTGGCCGCCGGTCAGCGCGTCGCGGCCACCGGCCCGGACTCCGCGTTGACGAACGCGCCGATCGCCTCCAGGACCACCTCCGGCTGCTCGACGTGCGGGAAGTGCCCGGCCTCCGCCACGGGCCGGAACGTCGCGCGCGGGAAGGCGGAGGCGAGGGCGCGCTGGTAGGCGAAGGGCGCGATGCCGTCCTGCTCGCCCGCGAGCACCAGCACGGGGACGGTGACCCGGTGCAGCCTGCCGCGCAGCTTCGGGTCGTGGCAGAACGGGTCGCCCGCGTAGACGGCGAGGGCGCGCTGGTTGGCGGCCATCACGGCCTTCTGCTCCTCGCTCAGCGTGGCCGGGTCGGGGCGGAACGCGGGGTTGTGGAAGGCGAGTTCGCCGGTCCTGACCGGTCCGAGCGCGGCCGGGTCGGCGAACCGCACCCCGGGCTCGGGCGTGATGCCCGTCGCGCCCAGCAGCGCCAGGCGGCCGATCCGGCGGCCGGTGTCGCGCAGCGCCATCTCCGCCGCTATCCACCCGCCGACCGAACTGCCGGCCACCAGCACGTCGCGCAGGCCGAGTTCGTCGAGCACGTCGAGGTAGGCGACGGCCAGGTCGGCGACGCAGTCGGCCCACTCAGGCCGGGGCGTGCCGTCGAACCCGGGGTGGGTGGGCACGATGACGCGGGCGTGCCGCGAGACCGCCGCGGCGAAGCCGCCCATCGAGCGCGGCCCGGCGCCGCCGTGCAGCATCAGGACGCCGGTGGTGGCGCCGGAGTCGCCGAGATCCTGGACGGTGACGCTCAGGCCGTCGCGCAGGTCGATCACGCGGGTGGTGGCGGTGGGAGCGGAAGTCGTCATGGTGGGGCGTTCCTTGTCGTCGTGGGTGCGGGTGGGGGCGTGCCGGCGTCGCGTCACTCGGCCGCGCCGCCCGTGGGAGTGGTGGCGTAGCGGCTCATCACCTCGGTGACCGCCCCGGGGGTCATGGCGCCGCCGCCGGAGAGCATGTCGCGCAGGTCCCGGAAGTACTGGACGTACAGGTCCGGTGTGAAGGTGTTGATCATCACCAGCGGCTGGTCGCCGGGGTTGGCGAAGGTGTGCGGGGCGCCGGGCGGGACCATGACCAGCGTTCCGGCGGGTGCCTCGTGCACGGTCTCGCCGACGGTGAAGACCGCGGCGCCGGACACCACGTAGAAACCCTCGTCGTGCTGCGCGTGGCGGTGCTGCGGCGGCCCCTCGGTGTGCGGGGGGATGGTGATCTCGGCGATGCCGAGGCGGTGCCCGGTGGTGGTGCCGTCCTCCAGGATCCGGACGCGGGCCGTGCCCAGGTCGATGACCTCACCGCCGTCCCGGGTCACCAGGGCGACCTCGGGGGCGGGGGAGGGGAGGGGTGGATCGTCGGTCATGGCCTGCTCCTGCTGTTCGTCCTGCCGCTCGTGAGAGCCGACTCTCATGAATGTAGGCACCGGAGGGCGTTCATGCAAGCCCTCTCTCATAACCAGAGTGGACTTGCTAGAGTGGTCCCATGCAGCAGCGAAGCGAACAGGCGTCGCGGCGGGGTCCCAGCGCCGGCCGCGCCAACCAGAAGCTGCGGACGCGCACCGCGATCCTGCGGGCCGCCTCCGAGCTGATGCGCGAGGGGCGGAACGTGACGATGCCCGAGGTCGCCAAGGCCGCCCTGGTCTCCGAGGCCACGGCCTACCGCTACTTCCCCGACCTGGCCAGCCTGCTGGGGGAGGCGATGGCCGGTCAGTGGCCCGCCCCCGCCGAGGCGCTGGCCCACGTGGCCGGCTCCACCGACCCGGTGGAGCGCGTCGCCGCCGCGGCCGAGCACCTGGCCCGCACCGTGCTCGCCCACGACGGCGCCCCCCGCGCCATGATCGCCGCCACCATCACCCGGCCCGAGGACGTCTCGGCCCGCCCCGCCCTGCGCCTCGGCCTGATCGACCACGCGCTCGCGCCGGTCGCCGGCACCCTCGACGCCGACGCGCTGGAGCAGCTGAAGCGGGGCCTGTCGATCGTCATCAGCGCCGAGGCCGTCTTCACCCTGACCGACCTGCTCGGGCTCGACGCGCAGGAGGCGGTGGCGAGCGTCGTGAGCACCGCGACCGCACTGACCCGCGAGGCCGTGCGGCCTCAGGCCTAGTGGGTGGCCCCCGACAGCGGCAGGCCGACGATGCCCGCGATGACCAGCGTGATCGAGACGATCTTCAGCACGTTGACCGTGTCGCCCAGGAAGACCATGCCGTAGATCGCCGTGCCGCTCGCGCCGATGCCCGTCCACACCGCGTACGCCGGACCCACGTCCAGCTTGCGCAGCGACAGCGTCAGCAGCCCGAAGCTGCCGAGCGCGAAGCAGGCGAAGGCGATGGTCGGCCACAGCCGGGTGAAGCCGTGGGAGAGCTTGAGGCAGACCGCGAACCCGGTCTCCAGCAGTCCGGCCACCACGACCAGCAGCCATGCCATGTGCGCGCCTCCGATCCCCGTCCACCGGACCGGTAGATCATCACACAGACGCCACCACGGTGAGCGGCAACCGGGCCGACCGGCGCCCTGAGTGCCCTGAGCGCGCACGCCCGGCACCCCGCCTCAGTCGCCCTCGCGGCGCTCCCGGGTCGCCAGCAGCCGCCGCAGCGAGTACAGCCGGGCGGGCTCGGCGTGCCCCGCCTCGACCCAGGCGTCCAGCGCGCAGTCCGGCTCGTCGTGGCTGCACGCCCTCGGGCACTCGGCGGTGCCCGGTTCCAGGTCGGGGAAGGCGTGGATGACGCGGGACGGATCGACGTGGTGCAGGCCGAAGGAGCGCACGCCCGGGGTGTCGATGACCCAGCCCTCGCCGTCCGGCAGCGGCAGCGCGAGCGCCGACGTCGTGGTGTGCCGGCCGCGTCCGGTGACCGCGTTGACGTGCCCGGTGGCCCGCGCGTGCTCCGGTACCAGTGCGTTGACCAGGGTCGTCTTGCCCACGCCGCTGTGGCCGACGCAGGCGGTCACCCGGCCGGCCAACCGCTCGCGCACCGCGGCCAGCGCGTCCCCGGTCAGCTCCTCACGACTGGTGACCACATACGGCACGCCCAGCGGCGCGTACGTCTCCAACAGCGGTTCCGCGGGCGCCAGATCGGCCTTCGTCAGCACCAGCAGCGGCTCAAGCCCGGCGTCGTAGGCGGCCACCAGGCAGCGGTCGATCAGCCGCGGGCGCGGCTCCGGGTCGGCCAGCGCGGTCACGATCGCCAACTGGTCGGCGTTGGCCACCACCACCCGCTCGTACGGATCGTCGTCGTCGGCGGTGCGGCGCAGCACCGAGCTGCGCTCCTTGACCCGCACGATCCGCGCCAGCGTGTCCTTGTCGCCCGACAGGTCGCCGACGATGTCCACCCGGTCGCCGACCGCGATGCCCTTGCGGCCCAGCTCGCGGGCCTTCATCGCGGTGATGTGGCGGTCCTCGACCAGGCAGGTGACCCGGCCCCGGTCCACGGTGAGCACGAAGCCCTCGGCTGCGTCCTCGTGCTTGGGGCGGATGCGGGTGCGTGGGCGGGTGCCCTTGCGGCCCGGGCGCACCCGCACGTCGTCCTCGTCGGCGTCCTTGCCGTAGCGCCGCATGGCGGGGTGTCAGGCTTCCCGTCCGGCGAGCGCGTCACCGCGCGCCGCGAGCATCCCGGTCCACAGTTCGGGGAAGTCCGGCAGCGTCTTGGCGGTGGTCGCCACGTTCTCCACCTCGACGCCGTCCACCACGAGGCCCAGCACCGCGGCGGCGGTCGCCAGCCGGTGGTCCTCGTAGGTGTGGAAGACGCCGCCGTGCAGCGGCCGGGGGCGGATGCGCAGGCCGTCCGCGGTCTCGGTGACGTCACCGCCCAGCTCGTTCAGCTCCTTGGCCAGCGCCGCGAGCCGGTCGGTCTCGTGCAGCCGCAGGTGCGCGATGCCGCGCAGCTCGGACTCCGAGTCGGCCAGCGCCGCGACCGCCGCGATCACCGGGGTCAGCTCGCCCACCTCGTGCAGGTCGGCGTCGATGCCCTGGACCCGGCCGGTGCCGGTGAAGGTCAGGCCGCGCTCGTCCAGCTCGTACGTGCCACCCATCCGGGTGAAGATCTCGCGCAGCGCGTCGCCCGGCTGCGTGGTGCGCTCCGGCCAGTCCGGAACGGTGACCCGGCCGCCGGTGACCAGCGCGGCGGCCAGGAACGGCGCGGCGTTGGACAGGTCCGGCTCCACGGTCAGGTCGCGGCCGAGCAGCGCGCTGGGCGCCACCCGCCACACGTTCTGCTCGCCGCCTCCCTCGGGGGAGTCCACCTTGGCCCCGGCCATCCGCAGCATGTCCACCGTCATCCGGATGTGCGGCAGCGACGGCAGGGTGGCGCCGGTGTGCCGCAGCTCCACGCCCTGGTTGAAGCGCGGCGCGGACAGCAGCAGCGCGCTGACGAACTGCGACGAGGAGGAGGCGTCCACCTCCACCCGGCCACCGGTGAGCGAACCGCCGCCGTGCACCGTCAACGGCAGCGCGCCGCGCCCCTCGTCGTCGATCCGGGCGCCCAGCGCGCGCAGCGCGTCGATGACGCCGTGCAGCGGGCGTTCGTGGCTGCGCGGGTCGCCGTCGAAGCGGACCGGCCCGTCCGCCAGCGCCGCCACCGGGGGCAGGAACCGCATCACGGTGCCCGCGTTGCCCACGTCCACCTGGGCGGGCCCGTACAGCCCGGCCGGGATGACCCGCCAGGCCTCGCCGCCGGTGGACTCCGCCGCGCCGGAGGCACTGTTGGGCAGCGCCTCGATGCCCACGCCCATGGCGCGCAGCGCGTCCGCCATCAGCAGGGTGTCGCGGCTGCGCAGCGGGCGGCGCAGCCAGCCCGGTTCGGAGGCCAGGGCGGCGAGCACCAGGGCCCGGTTGGTGACCGACTTGGATCCGGGCACGGTGACGATCGCGTCGACTGCGCCGGATGCGGTCGGTGCGGGCCAAAGGTCGGTGTGCGCGGGGTTCTCGGTCATGGGAAGCAACTCTAGTGGCTAGGTGAAGCGGCGAATCGTGACCGGAACGGTCGAAATCCGCCGGAAACAACGACTTGGTATGAGCCTGCGGTCACCCGTCCGCACGTGCGGCCCCGGTCGCGGGCGCGTTCACGCCCTCGGCGCAACGCCGCGCTCACCACCGGCGCACGCGCGGCTCGCAGCCCGAGCGGCCACAGGCCCACAACCCGAGCGGCCGCCGGCTCACACCCCGAGCAGCCACCGCCCGCCGCCCACCAGCGCGCACAGCGCGACCGCGTAGAAGAGCACCAGCCACATCGCCGCCGGCACGTTGGTCAGCCGGGCGAGCTGGTCGGCGTCGGAGTCCGGCGCCTGCCCGTAGCGCCGCTTGCCCTGGAGCTCGATCACCGGCCGTACCCCGCCCAGCAGCAGGAACCACACCGCCAGATACCCGAACGCGGCCTGGGTCGTCGCCCCCGTCAGCCAGGAGACCAGGAAGAACGCGCCGCCCGCGACCACCACGGTCAGCACCCCGTAGGCGTTGCGGATCATCACCAGCATCGCCACCAGCAGCGCCACCGCCCCCCACAGCAGCGCGGTGATGTGCCCCGCCGCCAGCAGCCAGGCGCCGAGCAGGCCTATCAGGGACGGCGCGGTGTAGCCCGCGGCGGCGGTCAGCACCATGCCGATGCCGTGCGGCTTGCCCCGCGAGACGGTCAGCCCCGAGGTGTCGGAGTGCAGCCGGATGCCCTCGAGGCTGCGCCCGCTCAGCAGCGCCACCAGCCCGTGGCCGCCCTCGTGCGCGATGGTGACCGCGTTGCGGGTGACGTGCCAGACGCCGCGCGGCAGCACGGCGGCGAGCGCGACCACGCCGGTCACCCCCACCAGCCAGGCCGGCGGGTGCGGCTGCGTGCCCACGACCCGGTCCCACACGTCGCTGATGTCCTTGATGTCCATGGCTCCCCTGAGAAGAACGACGCCCTTGCAACGTGTGGAGCCGGGGCATGGTGCCGGCGCCCGCGACGCCGTGGCAGTGTTGCACCCATGTGCGGGCGATACGCGGCGAGCCGGGATGCGGGGGAGTTGGCCGAGCGGTTCGGGGCGGAGCGCCGGGACCCCGCCGAGCAGCTCGCGCCGGACTGGAACGTCGCCCCGACCAAACGCGTGTACGCGGTCCTGGACCGGCCGGAGAAGGGGTCCGGATCGCCGCGCCCGGTACGGCAGTTGAGGGTGCTGCGCTGGGGGCTCGTGCCGCCGTTCGCCACCTCGCCCGAGGGCGCCGCCCGCATGATCAACGCGCGGGCCGAGACCGTGCACGAGAAGCCGTCCTACCGGCGGGCGTTCGCCGCCCGCCGCTGCCTGCTGCCCGCCGACGGGTATTACGAGTGGCTGACCGGCCCGGACGAACGGCAGCTCGAGGAGCAGGGCAAGCGCAAACGCGCGCGCAAGCAGCCGTACTTCGTCACCCCGGCCGACGGCGAGGTGATGGCGTTCGCCGGGCTCTACGAGTTCTGGCGCGACCCCGCGCTCCCGCCGGACCACCCGGACGCCTGGCGGGTGACCTGCGCGGTGATCACCACCGAGGCCGACACCGAGCCGCTGGCGGGGGCCGCCTACGAGGGCGGTCCGGCCGCGCTCGCCGACATTCACCCCCGCATGCCGCTGATCGTCACCCCCGACCGCTGGGACGCCTGGCTCGACCCGTCCCGCACCGGCGAGGAGGAGACGCGCGCCCTGCTCGTGCCGCCGCCCGCCGGGACGGTCCGCGCCTACCCTGTGACGACCGGGGTCAGCGACGTGCGCAACAACGGCCCCGAACTGCTCCAGCCGCTGCCCGCGCCCGAGGAGGCGACGCTGTTTTGACCGAGCGCGAGGGCGCCCCCGCTGAGGAGCGCGAGACGGTCGCCACCTCGCAGGGCGACGCCCGCATCACCTGGCACCGGGCAGCCCGGCCGTACGCGGTGCTGGCCGCCGGGCACGGCGCCGGGGGCGGGATCGAGGCGCGCGACCTGGTGGCGCTGGCCGCCGCGCTGCCGCCGCAGGGGGTCACCGTGGCGCTGGTCGAGCAGCCGTGGCGGGTGGCGGGCAAGAAGGTCGCCCCGGCGCCGAGGACGCTGGACGCGGCATGGACCGCGCTGTGGCCCGCGCTGGCCCGCGAAGGGCTCCCGGTGGCCGCCTCGGGCCGCAGCGCCGGGGCCAGGGTCGCCTGCCGCACCGCCAAGGGCCTGGGCGCCGCGGCCGTGGTCGCGCTGTCCTTCCCCCTCCACCCCCCGGGGAAGCCGGAGAAGTCCCGCGCGGACGAACTGCTGGGCGCCGGGGTGCCGACGCTGGTGGTGCAGGGCGGTCGTGACCCCTTCGGGCGCCCCGGGGAGTTCCCGGCCCCGGTGGCGCCCGTCGAGGTGCCGTACGGCGACCACGGCTTCGCCGTGCCGAAGCGGGCCCCCGTCACCCAGGAGGCCGCCCTGGCCCTGCTGACGGGCACCGTCGCGGACTGGCTGGCGGCCACGCTCAAGCCGTAGCGGCCACACTGCGGGCCGCAGCGGTCGCGCTCCGGCGCGTACGTACGGGCTTCGGCGCGTACGTACGGAGGCGTGCGCTCCGGCGCGGGAATGACTGGGCGGGCCGTCGCGTTGTGCCAGGCGACAGTACGCGGCGGCGGCCCGCCGGACCGCGTAGGTACCCGCTCGATCGAGGAAGGCAGCGCATGGGTTCACTCGCGTGCCAGGCCCGCTCCCAGGCTCCCTACCTGTCGTGGCCGCGGTGGGGGACCACTTCGGGCACGTCCGGCGGCGTCGAGTCGTCCGGGATATTCTCCCAATCGGGCGTCGTCGCACGAGGCGGCCGCGCCGCGGTGGTGGAGGAGGTGGGTCCGGTCACAGGGACCGACGACGGCACGACGGGCGAGCAGCCGCAGCCCCGCCCTGAATCCGAGAGCCCGCAGGAGCGCAGCGCGCGCTTCGAGCGGGACGCGCTGTCCTACCTCGACCAGATGTACTCGGCCGCCCTGCGCATGACGCGCAACCCGGCCGACGCCGAGGACCTGGTGCAGGAGATGTACGCCAAGGCGTACGCGTCCTTCCACCAGTTCCGCGAGGGCACCAACCTCAAGGCGTGGCTCTACCGCATCCTCACCAACACCTTCATCAACTCCTACCGCAAGAAGCAGCGTGAACCACAGCGCAGCGGCACGGAGGAGATCGAGGACTGGCAGCTGGCGCGGGCCGAGTCGCACATGTCGACGGGACTGCGCTCCGCCGAGTCCCAGGCCCTCGACCACCTCCCGGACTCCGACGTGAAGACGGCGCTCCAGTCGATCCCCGAGGAGTTCCGCATCGCCGTCTACCTGGCCGATGTCGAGGGCTTTGCCTACAAGGAGATCGCCGACATCATGGGGACACCCATCGGCACGGTGATGTCCCGCCTGCACCGTGGACGGCGGCAGTTGCGCGGTCTGCTGGAGGACTACGCGCGCGAGCGCGGGCTCGTTCCCGCGGGGGCCGGTGCCCCCGGCGCGGGCGAGTCGCACGAAGCGAAAGGCTCGGACACATGAGCTGCGGCGATCCGCACGAGACGGACTGCTCCGAGGTTCTCGACCACCTCTACGAGTACCTCGACCGCGAGATGCCCGAGGGCGACTGCACCAAGTTCGAGGAGCACTTCGGCGAGTGCAACCCGTGCCTGGAGAAGTACGGCCTGGAGCAGGCCGTGAAGAAGCTGGTCAAGCGCTGCTGCGGGCATGACGACGTGCCCGGGGACCTGCGCTCGAAGGTGCTGGGCCGCATCGAGATGATCCGCGCCGGGGAGATCCGGCCTGAGGCCGAGGCGTCCCGGGACCAGGCGTGCGAAGACCCCGCCAAGGCCTCGGAGCCGGAGCCCTCGAAGGCGTCGCGGGCATCGAACGCCGCACAGGCATCGAACGCCGCACAGGCCTCGAACGCCGCACAGGCCTCGAACGCCGCACAGGCCTCGAAGCCCGAGAGCGAGCCTGCCTGAGGCGTCCGGTGAGCTCGACCGGCAGCGACCCACGGACACCGCTCACCGCACCGGTACCGCGCACCACACCGGCGACGCCGGTAACACCATCACCCTTTCCGACGGGCGTGGCCCGCCATACGACGACGCATGCGCGTTCGGTGGCGTACCACGCCCGTAGGCGTACCTGAACGGCCGAGAAAACTCCCCGTAAGGGGCGAACCGGTCGGTAATGAGCGAGGTTCCGCGCCCTCGTGGTTGGATGCGCACCAGGGGAGGGGTTGACGCCCCCGCCGGCTGGCAAGGAGGAGTGGTGAGCACCGAAATCCAGGCGGAAATGGTGGCCAATGTATGGAAGGTTGTCGCTCATGAGGGCGATGCCCTGACGGAAGGCGACACCTTGGTGATTCTGGAGTCGATGAAGATGGAGATCCCGGTGCTCGCCGAGTCGACGGGCGTCGTCGCGGAACTCAAGGTGGCGGAGGGCGACGTGGTGCAGGAGGGCGACGTCCTGGCCGTCATCGGCTGAGACGGCCCGGCTCCGGCACCAAAGGACATGGAGCCACGAGGCTCCCAGCCGCAGGGCTGCGAGCCACCAGGCCCCGACCATCGGCTCTGAACCATCCGCAGCAGGCGTGGAACAGACCCAGACCAGCAACCGGCAGCAGGCGGGAATCGTGAGGATCTTCGGCAGAGTGCGGCACCGGCCCTCCACCACGTGGCGGCAGGCCACCGACCGTGCCTTCACGCTGATCGACGACGGGCGCTACGAGGACGCCGGCGCGCTGCTCACCCGCGCCGCCGACCTGGAGCCCTGGCTGCCCGAGTCCTGGTACAACCTGGCCCTGCTGCACAAGTTCCGCCACGACTGGGAGCAGGCCCGTTCCGCCGGTCTTCGCGCCGTCGCCCTGCTGGACCGCGACTCCGGCGCCCCCGACTGGTGGAACATCGGCATCGCCGCCACCGCCCTTCAGGACTGGCCGCTGGCCCGCCGCGCCTGGCAGGCGTACGGCCTGCGGATGCCGGCCGGCGAGGCCGGGGCGCCCTCGGACGCCCCGGTGACCATGGCGCTGGGCAGCGCCGCGGTGCGGTTGTCCCCCGAGGGGGAGGCCGAGGTCGTCTGGGGCCGCAGGCTGGACCCGGCCCGGCTGGAGGTCCTGAGCATCCCGCTGCCCTCCTCCGGGCGGCGCTGGGGCGAGGTGGTGCTGCACGACGGCGTCCCGCACGGCGAACGCGTCGCACCGGACGGCGGTACCTTCCCGGTCTTCGACGAGATCGAACTGTGGGCGCCCTCGCCGGTGCCGACCTGGCTGGTGCTGCTGGAGGCGGCCACCGAGGCCGACCGGGACGCGCTGGAGCGCCTCGCGGCCGACGCCGGGTACGCGGCGGAGGACTGGTCGTCGTCCGTGCGGCTGCTGTGCCGGACGTGCTCGGAGTCCCGGATGCCCACCGACGACGGCTCGGCCGCCACCCGCGACCCGCACGACCACGGCGAGCCGGGCCACCCCGGCCACCTCTCCCACCTGTCGCACCGCAGCGAGGGCGCCCTGTGGGTGCCGGAGCGGGAGTGCGGGATCGCCGCCCCGGCCGGCCTGGTGCGCGGGCTGCTGGACGGCTGGGTCGCCGACAGCCCGGACAGCCGGGACTGGCGCGATCTGGAAGAGGTCTGCTGAGCGCCGCCCGGTGGCCGTACCCTTGACAGTCGTGCCGGTCCACGGGCCGGCCCCGGTCATCACGATGTTCAGGGAAGGCGTACGGCAGACCATGACCCAGCAGGAGCAGACCGCTCAGGTGTCGGAGTTCACCGACGACACGGTGGACGCCGAGCAGCGGGAGGCGGCGCACCGGGAGCGCGGCACGGTGCGCCCGATCACCGTCGTCGGCAACCCCGTGCTGCACAAGCCGTGCGCCACGGTCACCGAGTTCGACGACAAGCTCGCCGCCCTCATCGACGACATGTTCGCCAGCCAGCGCGCCGCCGAGGGCGTCGGCCTGGCCGCCAACCAGATCGGCGTGGACGCCCGGGTCTTCGTCTACGACTGCCCCGACGACGAGGGCGTGCGGCACGTCGGCCACGTCGTCAACCCGGTGCTCGACGAGCTTCCCGCCGACCAGCGGGTGCTGGACGACTCCAACGAGGGCTGCCTTTCGGTGCCCGGCGCCTACATGGAGCTGGCCCGCCCGGACTACGCGATCGTGCGCGGCCAGGACCTGCACGGCAACCCGATCGCCGTCCACGGCCGCGGCTACTTCGCCCGCTGCCTCCAGCACGAGACCGACCACTTGAACGGCCACCTCTACCTCGACCGCCTCTCCAAGCGCGAACGCAAGGACGCCCTCCAGCAGATGGCCGAGAAGACCCCGCGCTACGAAGTCGTCCCCAACGACTGACGCCCCGGCCCGCGGCCCGCGAGAACGCCGAAGTGCCCCGGAAGGCTTTCCTTCCGGGGCACTTCGGCGTTCAACGGCCCCTGGAACCGGCGGTTCCTAGAAGTCGTCGTCGAACGACACCGTGCCCTCGACCGCCACCTGGTAGGCGGAGGCGCGGCGTTCGAAGAAGTTGGTCAGCTCCTGGACGTTCTGCAGTTCCATGAACGAGAACGGGTTGGCCGAGCCGTAGCGCACCGGCAGGCCCAGGCGGGCCAGGCGCTGGTCGGCGACCGCCTGGAGGTACTCGCGCATCGAGTCGGTGTTCATGCCCGCCAGGCCGTCGCCGCACAGGTCGCGGGCGAACTGCAGCTCCGCCTCGACCGCCTCCTCCAGCATCGCGGTGACCTGCCGGCCCATCTCGTCGTCGAACAGCTCGGGCTCCTCCTGGCGCACGGTGTCGACCACCTGGAAGGCGAAGTCCATGTGCATCGACTCGTCGCGGAACACCCAGTTGGTGCCGGTCGCCAGGCCGTGCAGCAGACCGCGCGAGCGGAACCAGTAGACGTAGGCGAACGCGCCGTAGAAGAACAGGCCCTCGATGCACGCCGCGAAGCAGATCAGGTTCAGCAGGAAGCGCCGCCGGTCCGCCTTGGTCTCCAGGCGGTCCAGCTTCTCCACCGAGTCCATCCACGTGAAGCAGAACTGCGCCTTCTCGCGGATCGACGGGATGTTCTCCACCGCCGCGAACGCCGCCGCCCGGTCGTCGTGGTCGGGCAGGTAGGTGTCCAGCAGCGTCAGGTAGAACTGGACGTGCACGGCCTCCTCGAACAGCTGCCGCGACAAGTACAGCCGCGCCTCGGGGGAGTTGATGTGCTTGTAGAGGGTGAGCACCAGGTTGTTCGCCACGATCGAGTCACCGGTGGCGAAGAACGCGACCAGCCGGCCGATCAGGTGCTGCTCACCGGGGGAGAGCTTGGCCAGGTCGGCGACATCGGAGTTGAGGTCGACCTCCTCCACCGTCCAGGTGTTCTTGATCGCGTTGCGGTAGTGCTCGTAGAAGTCCGGGTAGCGCATCGGCCGCAGCGTCAGCTCGAAGCCCGGGTCCAGCAGGTTCTTGGTGGTCGTGGTCGTGGTCGTGGTCGGGGTGGACATCACTGGCAGGCCTCGCAGGACTCGGGGTTCTCAAGGGAGCAGGCCACGGCGTCGGCCCCGGTGGTCTGCTGGGCGGGGACGGCCGCGGCTGCCGTCGCACCGCTCGCCGCGCGGGCGATCCGGGTCGCCGGGCGCGAACGCAGGTAGTACGTGGTCTTCAGGCCCTTCTTCCACGCGTAGGCGTACATCGAGCTGAGCTTGCCGATGGTGGGCGACGCCATGAAGAGGTTCAGCGACTGGCTCTGGTCGAGGTACGCGGTGCGCTCGGCGGCCATGTCGATCAGCCCGCGCTGCGGCAGCTCCCACGCCGTGCGGTACAGGTCGCGCACGTCCTCGGGGATCCAGTTCAGCTCCTGCACCGAGCCGTTGGACTCGCGCAGCGCCTCCCGGGTCTGCGCGTCCCACACGCCCAGCGCCTTCAGCTCCTCCACCAGGTACGCGTTGACCTGGAGGAACTCACCGCTGAGCGTCTCGCGCTTGAAGAGGTTGGAGACCTGCGGCTCGATGCACTCGTAGACACCGGCGATCGAGGCGATGGTGGCGGTCGGGGCGATCGCCAGCAGCAGGGAGTTGCGCATGCCGGTCGCGGCGACGCGCTCGCGCAGCGCGTCCCAGCGCTCCGGCCAGGTGCGGGCGACGTCCGGGTAGTGGTCGGGGTGCAGCACGCCGCGCGCCGTCCGGGTCTCGCTCCAGGCGGGCAACGGGCCGTGACGTTCCGCCAGGTCGGCGGAGGCCTCGTAGGCGGCGAGCATGACGCGTTCGGCGATGCGGGTGGACAGCGCCCGCGCCCCCTCCGAGTCGAACGGCAGCCGCAGCCGGAAGAAGACGTCCTGCAGGCCCATCACCCCCAGACCCACCGGCCGCCAGCGGGAGTTGGAGGCGGCGGCCTCGCCGGTCGGATAGAAGTTGATGTCGACGACGCGGTCGAGGAAGGTCACGGCGGTGCGCACGGTGGCGTCCAGCCGCTCCCAGTCCATCTCGCCGTCGGCGCCGAGGTGGGCGGCGAGGTTGACCGAGCCGAGGTTGCACACCGCGGTCTCGCCGTCGTCGGTGACCTCCAGGATCTCCGTGCACAGGTTGGACGAGTGCACGACCCGGCCCGGCTCGGCGGTCTGGTTGGCGGTGCGGTTGGAGGCGTCCTTGAAGGTCATCCAGCCGTTGCCGGTCTGCGCGAGGGTGCGCATCATGCGGGCGTACAACTGCCGCGCGGGCACGCTCCGCACCGCCAGCCCCCGCGCCTCCGCCGCGCGGTACGCGGCGTCGAACTCGTCGCCCCACAGGTCGACCAGCTGCGGGACGTCGGCGGGGGAGAACAGCGACCACTCACCGTCCGACTCCACGCGGCGCATGAACTCGTCGGGGATCCAGTGCGCCAGGTTGAGGTTGTGGGTGCGCCGGGCGTCCTCGCCGGTGTTGTCGCGCAGCTCCAGGAACTCCTCGATGTCCGCGTGCCAGGTCTCCAGGTAGACGCAGGCCGCGCCCTTGCGGCGGCCGCCCTGGTTGACGGCGGCGACCGAGGAGTCGAGGGTGCGCAGGAACGGCACGATGCCGTTGGAGTGCCCGTTGGTGCCGCGGATCAGCGAACCGCGCGACCGGATGCGGGAGTACGGCAGGCCGATGCCGCCCGCGTGCTTCGACAGCCGCGCGACCTGGTGGTAGCGCTGGTAGATCGAGTCGAGCTGGTCGAGGGGGGAGTCCAGCAGGTAGCAGGAGGACATCTGCGGGTGGCGGGTGCCGGAGTTGAACAGCGTCGGCGAGCTGGGCAGGTAGTCCAGGCGGCTCATCAGCGCGTACAGCGACAGCACGTCCTCCAGCGCCCGGCGCGAGTCGTCCTCGGCCAGGCCGCAGGCCACCCGGAGCATGAACTGCTGCGGCGTCTCGATGACCTGACGGGACGTCGGGTGACGCAGGAGGTAGCGGCTGTGCAGGGTGCGCAGGCCGAAGTAGCCGAAGCGGTCGTCGCCCTCGCGGTCGATCGCGGCGTCCAGGCGGGCGGCGTGCGCGGCGGCGAAGCCGGCGGTGCGGTCCGCGATCAGGCCCTCGCGGTGACCGGTCGCGATGGAGTCGCAGAACGTGACCACGCCCTGCCCCGCGGCCTCGTCGGCGATCGCGCGGGCCAGCAGACGGGCGGCGAGGCGGCTGTACTGCGGGTCCTCGGCGATCAGGCCGGCCGCGGCCTCGGTGGCCAGCGAGCGCAGTTCGGCGTCGTCGGACCCGGCGTGCCGGCCGCGCAGCGCGGCGGCGGCGACCCGTCCCGGGTCGGTGGCGGGCAGATCGGCGGTCAGCTCCGTCAGGGTGCGCAGCAGCGCGGTGCCGGGCCCTTCGGGCGCGTCGGGGGCGAGTGCTGAGGCGGGGTCTGCGGGCGCGATGGTCACGGCGATCTGTCTCCCTCGTAGGCGGTGGCGACGCGAGGGGGCAGGCCGCGCACGGGCATGCCGCGGCGCGTCCACCGGCCCAACCCGCGAGGCCCGGACATCTCGGCACCACTCCGACCGGCCGGGCGGAGGATGCGCTGTCGACAGGTACTCGGACTCACGGGCGTACGGCCAGGTACGCTCGCACACCGTTGCGGGACAGTCCCGGATTCCCACCGGAGTTCCCCTGCGGCGACAGCACGTCGAGCATACATCTTGTGGCTCGGAGGTTGAGCACCCCTAGATGTTGTGTCGTGTCGTGCCTCAGGCGGCGTCCTGGGCCACCCTTTCGGCCACCTGGGCGAGCGACCCGCTGGGCGTGAGGGGCGCCGGGGGGTCGGTCTCCATCCCGAGCTCGGCCACCGCGGAGGCGTACGTATTCCACCGCGGCCGCGGTGCCGCTCAGCATGGCCAGGAGGGGGCGCCGGCCCTTCGGGGCGATGCCCGGGTTGGTGTGCTCCTGGCACACCGGATCGTCCCATACGGGGCCAACGCCACACCGGTGCGCCGTCGTTCCCTCCCGCACGCGGGAGGGAACGACGGCGCACCGGTGTGGGTCTACGACTCCGCGGCCAGGGTCAGGTCGGGCTTGTGGAGGCGGGGGGTGTCGGCGTCGGCCGTGTAGTCGGCCTCCGTGGTCTCGTCCGTGCCCTCGGGGGCCCTGAACGCCTTCAGGGCCAGGGTGAGGAGTACCGCCACGGCGACGTTCAACGCGAAGGCGGTGACGCCGATGTAGCCCAGGCGGCCGATGCCGGGGACCAGTTTCGAGCTGCCGGCGAAGTGCGCCTGCGTCGGACTGGCCACCGTCCACGCCGCCCACGTGCCGTACACCATGCCCACCAGCCAGCCCGCCAGCAGCGCCCAGCGGTGGAACCAGCGGGTGAACAGGCCCGCCACGATCGCCGGGAAGGTCTGCAGGATCCAGATGCCGCCCAGCAGCTGGAGGTTGATGGCGACCGTCTTGTCCATGCTGAGCACGAAGACCAGCGCGCCGACCTTCACCACCAGCGACACCAGCTTCGAGACCCGCGTCTCCTGCTCCGGCGTGGCGTCCGGCTTGAGCAGGTCCTTGTAGACGTTGCGGGTGAACAGGTTCGCCGCCGCGATGGACATGATCGCCGCCGGGACCAGCGCGCCGATGCCGATCGCGGCGAAGGCGACGCCGGTGAACCAGGACGGGAAGACGTCGCGGAACAACTGGGGGATCGCCAGCTGGCTGTTGTAGCCCTTGACGCCCTTGCCGACGCCCTCGGCGATCGCCATGAACCCGAGCATCGCCAGCAGTCCCAGCATCAGCGAGTACAGCGGCAGGATGGCGGTGTTGCGGCGCACCACGTCGCGGCTGCGGCTGGAGAGCGTCGCGGTGACCGAGTGCGGGTACATGAACAGCGCCAGTCCGGAGCCGAGCGCCAGCGTCCCGTAGGCGAACTGGTTCTTCGCGCTGGTGATCAGCTCGCCGCGCGGCTTGTGGGTCGCCGGGTTGACGGTGGCGTACGCGTGGCCCGCCTGCGCGAAGACGTGCCCGAACCCGCCCAGCCTGATGGGGATGTAGATGATGGCGACCGCGATCACCAGGTAGATCAGCGTGTCCTTGACGAACGCGATCAGCGCCGGCGCCCGCAGCCCCGAGGAGTAGGTGTACGCGGCGAGCACGGCGAACGCGATCAGCAGCGGCAGGTCGCGCACCAGCCGGCCCGCGTGCGCGCCGCCCCCGATGCCCATCACGTCCAGCACGGCCTGGATGCCCACCAGTTGCAGGGCGATGTACGGCATCGTGGCGAGGATGCCGGTGACCGCGACGGCCAGCGACAGCCCCTTCGAGCCGTACCGCCCGCGCACGAAGTCCGAGGGCGTGACGTACCCGTGGCGGTGCGAGACCGACCACAGCCGGGGCAGGAAGCAGAAGATGAGCGGGTAGACCAGGACGGTGTACGGGACGGCGAAGAAGCCGGAGGCGCCGGCCGCGTAGACCGCCGCGGGGACGGCGACGAAGGTGTACGCGGTGTACAGGTCGCCGCCGAGCAGGAACCAGGTCACCCAGGTCCCGAAACTGCGGCCGCCCAGGCCCCATTCGTCCAGGTGCTGCGCGTTCGCGGCGCGGCGCCAGCGGGAGGCGAGGAAGCCGAGGACGGTGACCAGGAGGAAGAAGACGAGGAAGACGGCGAGCGTGACGCCGTTGACGTGATCGGCACCACCGTGCATCAGGCGTCGCCTCCCTGCCCGTTGAGGCCGTTCGCGCCCTCGGCTTCGGTGGCGGCGGCCGTTCCGACCGTCGCCACCGGCTGCCTGCGGGCCCGCTCCTCACGGCGGACCAGCACGTACGCGGCGGCGGTGAAGGCGGCGGAGACGATCACCCAGGCCATCTGGTACCAGTAGAAGAACGGGATGCCGATGAACGCGGGCGTGGCCCGCGCGTACGAACTCACCCACATCGTGGCGACGACGGGGACCGCCAGCAGGACGCCGGCGACCACCCGGGTGGGCGTGATCACCCGGCGCCCGGCGGCGGACGGCGGATCGGACACGGACATGCGGCGGCTCCCCGTGGTGTCGACGGCGTTCCCGCGCGGGACGGCGTGCGGTGCGGGACGGCTTTCCTGTGCGATGCGCAGGAAATCTAGGCCAGTGTCCGCTGCCGGGTCACCACTCGTCCGCGTATCGGTACGGAAAGTTGATCTGAATCCGCCGAACGGGCATACGGAACAGGCGGGTTGACGTCCTCCCGCGGGGAGCCGCCGGGAGGCGCGGGAACGGTCACGTTCCGTGAGGAACGGCGCCCCGCTCCGCCCTAGGGGACCGGCCGCTGGAGCCGGGCGACGAACTTGTACCTGTCACCGCGGTACACCGACCGCACCCACTCCACCGGTTCGCCCGTCGTGTCGATCGAGTGGCGCGACAGCAGCAGCATCGGCAGCCCGGTGTCGGTGCCCAGCAGACCCGCCTCACGGGGTGTGGCCAGCGACGTCTCGATGGTCTCCTCGGCCTCCGCGAGGTGGACGCCGTAGACCTCGGCGAGCGCGGTGTACAGCGAGGTGTGCTTGGCGAGGTTGCGGCGCAGGGCCGGGAAGCGCTTGGCGGACAGGTGCGTGGTCTCGATGGCCATCGGCTCGCCGTTCGCCAGCCGCAGCCGCTCGATGCGCAGCACCCGGCCGCCCGGCCTGATGTCCAGCAGGTCCGCGAGGCGGTCGTCGGCGGTGACGTAGCCGATGTCCAGCAGCTGGGACGCCGGTTCCAGTCCCTGGGCGCGCATGTCCTCGGTGTACGACGTCAGTTGCAGCGCCTGGGCGACCTTGGGCTTGGCCACGAAGGTGCCCTTGCCCTGCACCCGCTCCAGCCTGCCTTCGACCACCAGCTCCTGGAGCGCCTGGCGTACGGTGGTGCGCGAGGTGTCGAACTCGGCGGCCAGCGTGCGTTCCGGAGGCACCGGGGTGCCGGGCGGCATGGTCTGGGTGATCTCCAGCAGGTGCCGCTTGAGCCGGTAGTACTTGGGCACGCGCGCGGTGCGGGTGCCGGTGGCGTTCGTGCCGCCCTCCGGCGCGTCCGCCGCCGCGGCCGCCGGTGCTCCGGCGCCCCCCTCGGTCTCCATGGACTGTGCTCCCGACTCCTTCTCGGCTGCCGTCACCGGCTCCTCCGTCCAATCGCGGCTCACATGGTGGCACGGCCGGTTCCGCCCCGGCGGGCGGCCCGCACCCCCGCTGGCCAGGTGTCGGTCCGGTAACGGACTCCACAGCCGCTCTTATACACCCTTGACACCCCTAAAGGTCTAGGCCAAGCTCCCCGGTACTGGTCTAAACCATTAAAGACCAGGGGGGTTTCCCGGGCACTCTCGGAGGGTGACGTGATGGGCAAGCGCAGAGCGGCGATCGCCGTGTTGGGGGCCGCGGTGATGGCCGTGTCCGTGGCGGCGTGCGGATCCGGCGGCGGGGGCAGCAGCGACAAGGCGTCCGGCCCTGACGCGTTCAAGGGCAAGACGCTGACCGTGTGGGTGATGAGCGGTTCCAACCCGCCCGGGTGGACGAAGGACATCACGGCCGCCTTCGAGAAGCAGTACACCGGAGCCAAGGTCGACATCAAGGTCCAGCAGTGGGACGGCATCCAGCAGAAGCTGACCACCGCCCTGTCGGAGAGCAACCCGCCGGACGTCTTCGAGGTCGGCAACACCCAGACCCCGTACTACGCGGCCACCGGCGGCCTGAAGGACCTGTCCGCCGACAAGTCCTCGCTCGGCGGTGACTCCTGGGCCCCGTCGATGAACGCCTCGGCGGTCTACCAGGGCAAGCAGTACGCCGCCCCCTGGTACTTCGCCACCCGCGTCGTGGTCTACAACAAGAAGATCTGGGCCGGCGCCGGCATCACCAGCACCCCCAAGACCCAGGACGACCTGTTCAAGGACCTGGCCGCGATCAAGGCCAAGGGCACCCAGGACGCGTTCTACCTGCCCGGCCAGGACTGGTACGCCTTCGACGGCTTCCTGCTGGACGCGGGCGCCGACCTGGTCAAGGACAACGGCGGCAAGTACACCGCGGACCTCGACAGCCCGCAGGCGGCCAGCGCCATCAACCTGTACAAGAAGCTCAACTCCTACGGCACCGCCCCCAAGGACAAGGACGAGGCCACCCCGCAGCAGTCCGACGTCTTCGCCAAGGGCGACGTCGGCGCGTTCCTGGGCCTGGGCTGGGAGGCGGCGGGCGCCATCGCCAAGAACCCGGCCCTCAAGAACGAGGTCGGCTACTTCCCGATGCCGGGCGCGAGCGCCAACACCCCCGCCAAGGTCTTCATCGGCGGCTCCAACCTCGCCATCGCGCAGAACAGCAAGAACCCGCAGATGGCCGAGGACTTCCTGAAGCTGGCGCTCTCCGACAAGTTCGAGGGCGAGCTGGCCAAGGAGGGCGGCGTCATCCCGAACAAGACCTCGCTCGACTCCAACCTCGCGGGCAACGACTACGGCACGGTCTCGGCGACGGCGGCCACCAACGGCGGCACCACCCCGCTGATCCCCACCTGGGGCAACGTGGAGAACGCGCCCAACCCGATCACCACCTTGTTCATGACCCCCGTGCTCCAGGGCCAGGACCCGGCCGCCGCGGCCAAGAAGGCCGACGCGGAGGTCGACAACAGGCTCAACCAGAAGCAGTAGGCCGCAAGAGGGCCGGCCGGGGCGGCGGAGGAAACCGCCCCGGCCGGCCGCACGGCCCTGCGGGGACCAGCGGTTCGGCGGGATTCGGCGGGAGGAAGACAACGCAATGGCGGCGCAAACCACAGGCGCCCGGACGCGTCCCGGGCGAGGCAGGGCGCCCGACGCGCCACCGGCGGACCGCGTGCGGCGCGGCGGGAGGGGGCTCGGCGCCCGCAGCGCGCCGTACCTGCTGATCCTGCCGGCGTGCGTGGCGACGATCGCGCTGCTCGGCTATCCGCTGGTGCGCAACGTCATCATCTCCTTCCAGGACCTCAACGCCTTCCAGCTGATCCAGCACACCACCCAGTGGACCGGCTTCAGCAACTACACCGACCAGCTGAGCAGTTCCACCTTCTGGCACACCGTGCTGCGCTCGGTGCTGTTCACCCTCGCCAACGTGGCGCTGATCATGGCCTTCGGCACCGCGGTGGGCCTGCTGCTGAACCGGCTCGGCAAGCGGATGCGGCTGCTGGTGCAGCTCGGCCTGGTGCTGGCCTGGGCGATGCCGGTGGTCGCGGGCACCACCGTCTACCAGTGGCTGTTCGACTCCCAGTACGGCGTCGTCAACTGGTGCCTGGCCAAGCTCGGCTGGCACTCGATGGCCGGGTACAACTGGTTCGGCCACCAGTTCTCGACGTTCTCCGTCATCACGTTGATGATCGTCTGGCAGTCGGTGCCGTTCGTGGCGCTCAACCTCTACGCCGGACTGACCACGATCTCCGCCGAGCTGTTCGAGGCGGCCCGGATGGACGGCGCCGGTGCCTGGCGCACCTTCGGCTCGGTGACCTTCCCGATCCTCAAGCCCTTCTTCCTGGGCACCACGTTCCTCGAAGTCATCTGGGTCTTCAAGGCGTTCACCCAGGTCTACGCGCTCAACGCGGGCGGCCCCGAGGGGTCCACCGAGACGCTTCCGGTGTACGCGTTCATCGAAGGCGTCGGCAACCAGCACTACGGGATGGGTGCGGCGATCTCCACGCTCACCATCGTGATCCTGCTGGCGCTGATGTCGTACTACTTCCGCATCATGCTCAAGCAGGAGGACGACCTGTGAGGCGCTCGCTGTTCGGACGCGTCTGGCCCAACGCCGTCGCCGTCGTCCTGTTCGTCTTCTTCGTCTTCCCCGTCTACTGGATGGCGACGACGGCCTTCAAGCCGGACCTCGACATCATCAGCAAGACCCCGGTGTTCATACCGGTCCACGGCACGCTCGCCCACTTCCGCGCGGCCGTCCACGCGGCCGGCTTCTGGACGCTGGTGCGCAACAGCTTCACCGTGACCGTCTCGGCCGTGCTGCTGTCCCTGGTGGTGGCGCTGCTCGCGGCGTTCGCGGTGGCCCGGATGCGCTTTCGCGGACGCAAGGCCTTCATCCTGGTGATCATGATGGCGCAGATGGCGCCCTGGGAGGTCATGACGATCTCCGTGTACATGATCGTCCGCGACCAGAACCAGCTCGACAGCCTGCTGCCGCTGACCCTCTTCTACATGATGATGGTGCTGCCGTTCACCGTCTGGACGCTGCGCGGTTTCGTCGCCGCGGTGCCCAGGGAACTGGAGGAGTCGGCGCTCGTCGACGGCTGCACCCGATTCCAGGCGTTCGTGCGGATCGTCTTCCCGCTGCTGGCGCCGGGGTTGATGGCCACCTCGCTGTTCGGCTTCATCACCGCGTGGAACGAGTTCCCCCTCGTGCTGATCCTCAACAAGAACAGCGCCCAGACCCTGCCGCTGTGGCTGACGCAGTTCCAGACCAACTTCGGTGACGACTGGGGTGCCACCATGGCCGCCTCCACCCTGTTCACCCTGCCGGTGATCATCGTCTTCCTCTTCCTCCAGCGCCGGGCCGTCGGCGGCCTGACCGCGGGGGCGGTGAAGGGATGACGGTGGCGGCGACCGACACGGTCACCCGGGACGCGCTCGCCGTCCTGCAACCGGGCTTCACCGGGACCACCGCGCCCGACTGGGTGCTGCGCAGGCTCGGCGAGGGACTGGGCTCGGTCGCCCTGTTCGCCCGCAACGTCGTCACCCCCGAGCAGGTCGCCGCCCTCACCGCGCGAATGCGCGCCGAATCCCCGGACGTGGTGGTCGCCGCCGACGAGGAGGGCGGCGACGTCACCCGGCTGGAGGCGCGCACCGGCTCGTCCTTCCCCGGCAACCACGCGCTCGGCGCCGTCGACGACCCGGCTCTGACCCGCGAGGTCGCCCGGGAGCTGGGCCGCGTGCTGCGCTCCTGCGGCGTCACCCTCGACTGGGCGCCGTCCGCCGACGTCAACTCCGACCCCGGAAACCCGGTCATCGGGGTGCGCTCGTTCGGCGCCGACCCCGACCTGGTCGCCCGGCACACCGCCGCCTACGTCGAGGGACTCCAGTCCGCCGGGGTCGCCGCCTGCGTCAAGCACTTCCCCGGTCACGGCGACACCGCCGTCGACTCCCACCACGCCCTGCCGCGGGTCGACGCCGACCTCGCCACGCTGCGCGCCCGCGAACTCGTGCCGTTCCGCGCCGCGCTGGCCGCCGGGACGCGGGCCGTGATGAGCGCCCACATCCTGCTGCCCGCGCTGGACGCCACGCTCCCGGCCACCCTCAGCCCCGCCGCGCTGACCGGCCTGCTGCGCGCACCGGAACGCGAGGGCGGCCTCGGCTACGACGGGCTGATCGTCACCGACGGCGTCGAGATGCGCGCCATCTCCGCGACCTACGGCATCGCTCGCGGCACCGTGCTGGCGCTCGCCGCGGGCGCCGACGCGATCTGCGTGGGCGGCGGCCTCGCCGACGAGGAGACCGTGCTGCGGCTGCGCGACGCGCTGGTCGAGGCGGTGCGCGCCGGGGACCTCGCCGAGGAACGGCTCGCCGAGGCGGCCGGCCGGGTCCGCGCGCTCGGCGCCTGGGCCCGCGACCACGGCCCGGACGCGGCGGAGGGGGCCGCGTCCGGGCCGGTCGCGCCGGGCGACGTCGGACTGCGGGCGGCCCGCAGGGCGCTGCGCGTCACGAGCGAGCGCCCCTACGTCCCGCCGACCGGACCGGTGTACGTCGCCGCGTTCACGCCGGTCGCCAACATCGCGGTCGGCGACGAGACGCCGTGGGGGCTCGGCGCGGAACTGGAGCGGCTGCTGCCCGGGACGGCCACCGGCACGTACCGCGAAGCCGAGGTGACCGAGCGTGGTCTGACCGCGTTGGTCGCAAATGTGCTGGGCAGTGCGTCGGACCGTAGGATCGTCATCGTGGTTCGCGACGTCCACCGCCACGCGTGGATGGCCGACGCCCTGCACGCCCTGCTCGCCGTCCGGCCCGACGCGGTCGTCGTCGAGATGGGCGTGCCGCAGGCCCCGCCGTGCGGCGCGCCGCACATCGCGACCCATGGCGCGGCCCGCGTCTGCGGGCGGGCAGCCGCGGAGGTCATCGCCGGCAACGACGCCGGGCGCTGAGCGACGCGGACGAGAACGACACAGCTGGAGGCTCAACGCATGACCG
The DNA here is from genome assembly GCF_003144095.1 of Streptomyces sp. ICBB 8177. Classification (GTDB taxonomy): domain Bacteria; phylum Actinomycetota; class Actinomycetes; order Streptomycetales; family Streptomycetaceae; genus Streptantibioticus_D. The sequence goes on from NZ_NSKH01000018.1 coordinate 2,264,197, forward strand.
CCCCGAATCCGACCCAGCTCGACAGCCAGCCGGGCCGGATCATGTCCGGCGAAATGGCCCAGCAGCCCGAGGTGCTGCGCCGCATCCTCGAGGAGGGCGCGCCGCGCATCCGGGCCATCGCCGAGCAGGTCGCCGCGCGCAACCCGCGCTTCGTCCTGCTGACCGCGCGCGGCACCTCCGACAACGCGGCGCTGTACGCGAAGTACCTGATCGAGGTGCTGCTCGGCAAGCCGGCCGGTCTGACCTCCATGTCCACCACGACCGCCTACGGCGCCGAGCCCGACCTGCGCGACACCCTGGTCATCACCGTCAGCCAGTCCGGCGGCTCGCCCGACCTGGTGGCGTCCACCGAGGCGGCGCGCAAGGCGGGGGCGATCACGCTGGCGGTCACCAACAACGCCGACTCCCCGCTCGCCGAGGTCTCCGAGTTCCACATCGACGTGCTGGCCGGGCCGGAGAAGGCGCTGCCCGCGACCAAGACGTACACCGCCGAACTCCTCGCCCTCTACCTGTTCGTGGAGGGCCTGCGCGGCGGCGACGGCTCGGCGGCCCAGGTGCTGCCGGAGCTGGCCGAGCGCATCCTCGCCCGGCAGGGGGAGGTCAAGGAGCTGGCGTCGCGCTACCGCTTCGCCGAGCGGCTGGTGCTCACCTCGCGCGGTTACGGCTACCCGACCGCCAAGGAGGCCGCGCTGAAGCTGATGGAGACCAGCTACATCCCCGCCCTGTCCTTCTCCGGCGCCGACCTGCTGCACGGCCCGCTGGCCATGGTCGACAACGTCTCGCCGGTGATCGCCATCGTCACCGAGGGCAAGGGCGGCCAGGCGCTGCAGCCGGTACTCGACCGGCTGCGCGGCCGGGGCGCCGACCTCGTCGTCATCGGCAGCGAGAAGCAGGTCGCCCAGGCGTCCGCGGGCTTCGTGCTGCCGACCTCCGGAGTCGCGGAGGAGGTCCAGCCGATCCTGGAGATCATCCCGCTCCAGATGCTGGCCTACGAGATCACCATCGCCCGCGGCCAGGACCCGGACGCGCCGCGCGCGCTGGCGAAGGTCACCGAGACCCGCTGACCGCGGCCGGTCGGCCGGGCCCGATCCGGCGGGCCGGGCCCGCCCCGGCCGGGCCGCGCGTCACGTCCAGCGCGGCAGGTCCCGGCCCCATCGCCCCGGCGGCCGCGCCCAGTCGCGGGGCGCGCCGTCGTAGCCGACCGGGGGCAGGGCGTACCGCAGGACCCCGCAGGGGGAAGGGGTCTCGGTGAGCCAGGCCCCCGGTTCGTACGGCTCACCGCCGCGCGGGCCGGGCCGGATGCCGTGCACGAGCCATCCCGCCGTCCCGGCCAGCGACAGCCGCACATGGCGCCCGGCCCCGGTCTCCCGGCGCAGCGACAACGCGCGCAGCACGGCCGCCGCCAGCAGGTATCCGGTGCCGTGGTCCAGCGCCTGCGCGGGCAGCACCCCCGGGCGGCCGTCCGCGCCGGCCTCCACGGCGGCGATGCCGGTGGCCGCCTGGACGAGGCTGTCGAAACCGCGCCGCCGCGCCCACGGCCCGCTCCAGCCCCACGCGTCGATCCCCGCGACGACCAGCCCCGGATGCCGGGCGAGCAGGTCGGCGGGCTCCAGGCCGAACGCGTCGAGCGCGCCGGGACGGTAACCGCTCACCACGACGTCGGCCGAGGCCAGCAAGTCCTCGAAGACCTCGCGGTCGCCGGGGTCGGCCAGGTCCAGCAGGGCCGAGCGCTTGCCCTGGCCGGTGTCGGCGTGCGCGTCCTCGTCCTCCGGCAGCCGGGGAGAGTCGATCCGCAGGACGTCGGCGCCGAGCAGCGCGAGGGTGCGGGTGGCGACCGGCCCGGCGATGACCCGCGACAGGTCCAGCACCCGCACCCCTTCGGCGGGCAGCGCGGCGGGGCCCAGCTCCCGTACCGCGCCGCCCCGGCCCAGGAGCGGGGTCTCGACCAGCGGCAGGCCCTCAGTGCGCGGCGCCCGCGCGGAAGCGGAAGCCGGTCGCGGACCGCCGTGCGGCGCGGGCGCGGGAGCGACCTCGACGGCGAGGCCTCCGGCCGCGTAGGCGGTCTCCTGGATCGCGTGAGCGGGGCGGTCCGCCAGCTCGCGGGCGAGGACGCCGGTCAGCGCCTCGTCGTCCCCGGTGTCGGGGATGCCCAGGGCGGACAGCAGACGGGCGCGGTGGTGCGGGTAGTTGGCGTGAGTGCGCACCCAGCCGTCGGCGGCGCGCCAGAAGCCGGACAGCGGGGCGAAGGTCCGCCCGGCCCGGCCGTCGATCCGCAGGTGCCGTTCGCTGACGAACGCGGTGGCCACCGCCGCCTCCCGCACGGTGACGGCGGGCGGGCTCCCGCCACCGCGCAGCGCGAGCAGTTCCGCGGCGGCCAGCGAGCAGGCGGCGACGGTCGCCCTGGCCAGTTCCCGCACCGGCAGCCGGGCCGGCAGGCAGCCGCCGGCGGTCTCGTGGGCCACCGCGCGGGCCGCGCCGGCGTCGCCGCCCAGCGCGGTCCAGGCCTGCACGGTCGTGGGGTCGTCCCGGAAGATCATCGGACCAGTGTGCCGCGGTGGGCCGCCCAGCGCGAAGGGGCCCCGAGGGAGCCGAGGATCCGCGTGGGGCCGCAAGACGCCGCGGGCGGGAAACGCCGGGCATCGGGCCGGAAAACGCCGCAGGGCGTCGGGCCGGAAAACGCCGCGGGCCGCGGCGCCGGCAAGGGACCCTCAGCCCTCGCGGCACCGCAGCCCTCAGCTGCCGTCGGCGCCGGTGGCGCGGGGTGTGCGGTCCCCGCGGCCGGGATGCCGACCGGGTGGGAGGCCGCGACGCAGTCAGGGCAGAGAGCGCCGGTGGCCTCGATCCGCCCTCCTGTGCGGGGAGGACGGAGGCTTGCCGATGTCAATTGTGGACTAGACCATTAGCGTCTGTCCATACGTCAGGAAAGACGTTCCGGCGACGCTCCGATGAACATCTGGCCACGGATGCCGCCGCCCGCAAGGGTACGCTCCCCACGTGCCCTCCATGAACGACCTCGTACGCCAGCACACCGACCTCGGTACCCCCGACCTCGAATGGCTCCACCTGCTGGTCTCCGAGTGGCAACTGCTGTCCGACCTCTCCTTCGCCGACCTGGTGCTGTGGGTGCCGACCAGGGACGGCGCCCGCTACGTGTCGGTCGCGCAGATGCGGCCCAACACCGGGCCGACCTCCTACCAGGACGACATGGTCGGCCACCTGGTGCCGCGTGGCCGCCGCCCCATGCTGGACGCCGCGCTGGACGAGGGCCGCATCGTGCGCGAGGGCGACCCGGAGTGGCGCGAGGAGGTCCCGGTCCGCGTCGAGTCGATCCCGGTGCGCCGCGAGGGCCGGGTGCTCGGGGTGATCGCCCGCAACACCAACCTGCTCACCGTGCGCACCCCGAGCCGGCTGGAGCTGACGTATCTGCAGAGCGCCTCGGACCTGGCCCAGATGATCGCCGCCGGATCGTTCCCGTTCCCCGCCGAGCAGGTCGACATGGACGCCTCGCCGCGCGCGGGCGACGGGCTGATCCGGCTCGACGCCGACGGCATCGTGCAGTACGCGAGCCCCAACGCGCTGTCCGCGTACCACCGCCTGGGGCTCGCCACCGACCTGGTCGGGCTGCACCTCGGGCAGACCACCGCCGACCTGGCGCCGTCGCGCGGGCCGGTGGACGAGGCGCTGGTCAAGCTCGCCAGCGGGTGGGCGCCGCGGGAGACCGAGGTGGAGGGCGGCGACGGCGTCATCCAGCTGCGGGCGATCCCGCTCAAGCCCAAGGGCACCCGCATCGGTTCGCTGGTGCTGCTGCGCGACGTGACGGAACTGCGCCGCCGAGAGCGCGAGTTGATCACCAAGGACGCGACGATCCGGGAGATCCACCACCGGGTCAAGAACAACCTCCAGACGGTGGCCGCGCTGTTGCGCCTCCAGGCTCGCCGCATGGACTCCGACAAGGCGCGCGGCGCGCTGGAGGAGGCGGTGCGCCGGGTCGGGTCGATCGCCATCGTGCACGAGACGCTGTCGCAGAACCTGGACGAGCGCGTGCAGTTCGACGACATCGCGGACCGGGTGATCGCGATGGTCGCCGAACTGTCACCGGGACGGGTGGCCGCCGCGCGCCGGGGCCGGTTCGGCATCCTCACCGCGGAGACCGCGACCCCGCTGTCGATGGTGCTGACCGAGCTCGTGCAGAACGCGCTCGAACACGGCTTCGGCCCCGGCCAGCGCGGCGAACTCGCGGTCACCGCGGAACGGGTGGGGGAGCGGCTGCTGGTCACCGTCGAGGACGACGGCCGCGGACTGCCCGAGGGCTTCGACCCGCAGCGCGCGGGCAACCTCGGCCTGCAGATCGTGCGCACGCTGGTGGTGGGCGAGTTGGGCGGCACGTTCGACATGCGCTCCGGCGAGACGTCCGGCACCCGCGTCCTGCTGGACATCCCCGCCCCGGCCACCACGAAGCAGTAACCGCCCCCTGGCGGGGGCGCGACCCGGGGGAGGAGGCCCACCCGCCCGGGCGGTCGGCGCGTTGCGGCGAACGGCTGTCCTGGCCGGGACGCCTGCTGCCTCCGCGCGGGGCCGCCCGGGCGCACAGCGCCCTGCCCGGCCAACGCCCCTGCCGCGATCATGAGTTGGACCCCGAAGAGGTCCCGGACAGCATCGAGCCCCGGTCGACACGTGATCGACCGGGGCTGTTGCCTACTGCCTTGTGCTACGTCTGTCTGCTGCGCGTTCGGTGTGCTGCGCGCTGCGGATCGAGAGCGGGGACGCGTTCCGCGCGTGTGCTGCGCGGCGGCGCGTCACCCGAGCACGTCGGGGCGGTGGGCGTCAGGCGCTGACGTTGCGCGCCCGGTTGCGAGCGGCGCGGCGCTTCATCGCGCGGCGCTCGTCCTCGCTGAGGCCACCCCAGACGCCGGCGTCCTGACCGGACTCCAGCGCCCACTGCAGGCACTGCTCCATGACGGGGCAGCGACGGCAGACGGCCTTGGCTTCCTCGATCTGCAGCAGGGCAGGACCGGTGTTGCCGATCGGGAAGAAGAGCTCGGGGTCTTCCTCGCGGCAAATGGCGCGATGACGCCAGTCCATGTCTGCTCCAACTCCTGGTGTGTTGCTGGCACGTTGCTTGTGAATGTGAACGCTTTCACGAATCCCCCCGTGGCAACAGGTCGGCAGCCAGGTTCTCTGGCGCGGACCACATTGGGTGAGGAAGGAGATTCGGGCTCTCAAGGGGGCCCGGTGGAGGGCCGTCCCGATCGCCAAGAAGAGCCTCGCAAACCTGGGCCGCCGATACAACCCCTTCCGGAAAGTTTTTTTTGATTCCTCGGTGTCGCCTCGGTCACAGCCGTACTTCCATGGGGTGCAAGCCAGGGTAAACGTTCGAGTGGAAGGAGTTTTGGCCCTGCCACTCACACAATCACACGCAGTGCACGGCGTACGCCTGTGAAGGTCGCGCTCGTACGCAGCCCCAGATGGTCGCCGTCCACCTGAAACGGCAGCGGCGCCTGGGATTGCAAGGTGAAGTCCGTCAGGTCGTGCAACGCGGTCACGTGCTTGCCGCGCGGTCCGCGTTCGGGTGTGGAACGCAGCAGCTGCGTCGCGTGCCGGGCCACCGCGGCGGGCGAGAGCCGGGAGAGGGCGAGCAGGTCGAGGCCGGTGTCGAAGGACGCCTCGGGGGAGGCGTAGACCGGCTTGTTGCCGAAGAAGGTCCAGGGTGAGGTGTTGCAGACTATGGCGAGCACCAGCTCGCTCATCGGTTCGCCGCCCGGTTCGCTCAGCGTGATCGTGCCGTGCCGCCGGTTCCGTTCCCCCACGAACTGCCGCATCATCTGCCGGACGTAGAGCCCGTGCGTCGAGCGCTTGCCGCGCACCCGCTGCTGTTCGACCCGGCCGACCACGCCCGCGTCGAAGCCCAGGCCCGCGCAGAAGGTGAACCAGCGGGCCGGCACCCCCTCGTCCTCGGTGCCCGGCGTCCCGCTGACCAGACCCAGGCCAACGGCGCGCTCGCGGCCCTCGCGCAGCGCGTCCAGCAGAACGCCGGTCGCCTCCACCGCGTCGTTGGGCAGGCCCAGGGCCCTGGCGAAGACGTTGGTGCTGCCGCCGGGCACGACCGCGAGTCTGGGCAGCCCGTCGGCGGGGCCGTCGTGCAGCAGTCCGTTGACCACCTCGTTGACGGTGCCGTCGCCGCCCAGCGCCACCACCAGCTCGACCTCGCCGCCGTCCGCCGCGCGGCGCGCCGCGTCCCGCGCGTGGCCGCGGTACTCGGTGTTGACGACCTCCAGCTTGAGGTCGCTCGCCAGGGCGTGGATCAGGACGTCACGGGTCCGCGCACCGGTGGTGGTGGCCTTCGGGTTGACCACGAGAAGCGCGCGCATGAGAGGAAGGGTACCTACGGCCCGGTATCGGCCCGTGCGGGAGGCTCGCGGGGCGGCGGGGCTACGCTGCTGGGGTGAGCGTCACCGAGAACCCCACCCCGTCCACTCCCGCCGCCCGCTCGGTCCGGCTGACCGCGGCGGCGGTACTGGCCGCCGTCGAGGGACTGGCGATCGCCGCCGCGGGCCTGTACATGATCGGGCTCGTGCTCTTCGGCCACCCGGCCAGCGTCCAGGAGGCGCTGATGGGGGGCGCCACCGTGCTCGCACTGGCCGCGCTGCCGCTGAGCGCCGCGTACGGGCTGCTGCGTGCCCGGCGCTGGAGCCGCGGACCCGCCCTGATCATCCAGCTGATGGCGCTGCCCTGCGCCTGGACCATGGCGCACTACGGCACCGGCCTGCTGGCGGGCGGCGTGGTGCTGGGCGCGGTCGCCCTCGCCGAGCTGGCCCTGCTGGTCCACCCGGCGGCCACCGAGGCCCTGGGCATCCGTCGCACGGCGGCGTAGGCCCGCCCGCCGCGCGACGGCCCGCCCCGTGCCGGACCGCTGGTCCCTGCGCCGGACCGGCTGCCCTGGGCGGACTACTCCTCGACCAGCAGCCGGTCGCGCAGCTGCGCCAGCGTGCGGGCCAGCAGACGGGAGACGTGCATCTGCGAGATGCCGACCTCCTGCGCGATCTGCGACTGCGTCATGTTGCCGAAGAACCGCAGCAGCAGGATCTTCTTCTCCCTCGGCGGCAGCTGCTCCAGCAGCGGCTTGAGCGACTCGCGGTACTCCACGCCCTCCAGCGCGTCGTCCTCCGCGCCGAGGGTGTCGGCGACGGCCGGGGACTCGTCGTCGGTGTCGGGGACGTCCAGGGAGAGCGTGCTGTAGGCGTTGGCCGATTCCAGGCCCTCCAGCACCTCCTCCTCGGAGATCTTCAGGTGCTCCGCCAGCTCGTGCACCGTGGGCGCCCGGCCGTGCTGCTGGGACAGCTCGCCGGTGGCCGTGGTCAGCGCCAGCCGCAGCTCCTGAAGGCGGCGCGGCACCCGGACCGCCCACCCCTTGTCGCGGAAGTGCCGCTTGATCTCGCCGACGACCGTGGGCGTGGCGTACGTGGAGAACTCCACGCCGCGCTCCGGATCGAAACGGTTCACCGACTTGATCAGGCCGATCGTGGCGACCTGGGTCAGGTCGTCCAGCGGCTCGCCGCGGTTGCGGAACCGCCGGGCCAGGTGCTCGACCAGCGGCAGGTGCATCTGCACCAGCTGGTTGCGCAGCTCGGCGCGCTCCGGGGAGCCGTCCGGGAGCCTGCTCAGCTTGACGAAGAGGGCGCGGGCCCCCGCGCGGTCCTGCGGATCGGGCAGTTCCCGCAGGTCGTGCGCGTCGTGCCCGGGGCGCTCCGGGTGCGCGGCGGGCGCGCCCTGCCCGGTGCCGGGGTCGTGCCGCTCGTCCTGGTCCATGGGCTCCGTCTGCTCCGCCGCGTCCGATCCGTCGTCGTGCGGCACGGGGTGGTGCCGCGCCTGGTTGCGCCGGGCCGGGGCGGGCTGCGCCGGCACGGCGGGCAGGCCGCCGAACCGTCCGGGGCCGGCGGCCCGGCCCGCGCCCTCCGCCGTCGTGGCGGCGGGGCGCTCCGGGACCAGCTCCCGGGGAGTCTCAGTGCTCACGGTGCTCCCCCCTTCCGTACCCGGTGGTGCGGTGCGTGCCGTGCGTTCCGCGCGTGGGACGCGTGCGGTGCGTGAGTCGGGTGCCGCGCGCGCCGGGGCGCGCGCCGTGAGTGCCGTACGTGTCGCGTGTGCCGCTACCGTCCCGCGCCGGACACCCCGGGTATGCGGCTCGCACCGCGCACTCCGGGCACCTCCGGCCCTTGCGGAACCTCAGGATTTCGGGCATCTGGGGACCTCACGACTGTCCAGGGCCGGCGCCGCGCTTCTTGTGCAGGCTGATGCTGACCGTGTTGTCGTCGGCCACGGTGGAGTCGACCTCGCCGGCCAGCGCGGACAGCACCGTCCAGGCGAAGGTGTCGCGCTCCGGGGCGCGGCCGTCGGTGGTGGGCGCCGAGACGGTCACCCACAGGGCGTCTTCGACCAACCGGAAGACGCATGACAGGACGCTGCCGGGAACGGCCTGCTGGAGCAGGATGGCGCACGCCTCGTCCACGGCGATGCGTAGGTCTTCGATCTCGTCGAGGGTGAAGTCCAAGCGGGCTGCGAGCCCGGCGGTCGCCGTCCGCAGTACCGAGAGGTAGGCACCCGCCGCGGGCAGCCGGACCTCCACGAAGTCCTTCGACCCGGGCTCGCCTGCGATCTGGGACACCCACACCTCCAAGGTGGCGCACAGTGGTTGAGCTGGATGACGGCCGGTTCACCGTGGGTGACGGTGGTCCCGGCCCCGGCGCACGGTTGGCGTGCACTCGACGCGCTCCGGGTGAACCGCGCCCGACCCGCGTCGTCCAGGGACGGTATCGCGATCCGTGCCCCGGTGTCGCCCGGACCAAGCACGGTTGTCCCCACGGAGGAGCCGGTATCGGCACCCCTGTTCCTGTCACTAATTGTAAGCCTATGAGTACGCACAGTGGCTAGGGGTCCGGGGGTCTCAATTCGACAGCGATGACGCCCCGTTGACGCTTCAGCCCGCCCCGCCGGTTCCCGCCGCCGCTCCGCCGGTTCCCGCCGCCGCGGCGTCGCCGGTTCCCGCGCCGTGGGCGCCCGCCCTCTCGCCGCGGCCGTCCGCCGGACGCGCCCGCTCCGCCAGGGTACGCAACGGCTCGCCGGTCAGGCGGTGCACCGTCCACTCGTCCATCGGGACCGCGCCGAGCGACTTGTAGAAGCCGATGGACGGCTCGTTCCAGTCCAGGACCGACCACTCGAAGCGCTGGTAGCCGCGCTCCACGCAGATCCTGGCCAGCTCGGCCAGCAGCGCCCTGCCGTGGCCCGCGCCCCGCGCCTCGGGCCGCACGTACAGGTCTTCCAGGTATATCCCGTGCGTCCCGGTCCAGGTCGAGAAGTTGCGGAACCACAGGGCGAAGCCCACCGGCTCGCCGACCGAGTCGTCCTGCGCGATCAGCGCGAAGACCGCGGGGTCGGCGCCGAACAGCGCCTCGCGCAACTGCGCCGGCGTGGCCCGCGCGGCGTCGAGCGCCCGCTCGTACTCCGCGAGTTCGCGGATCATGGCGTGGATCGCCGGAACGTCGGCGGGCGTTGCGGGTCGAATCATGCCCCCAGGCTAACCGCGCGCACCGACAACGCGGAGGGCCGGAACGGAACGGGTGCGCGCACGAGCGAACGAGGCCACCGGCGGTTCGGCGGCCACCGGCGGTCCCTGCCCGTGTCCTGCGCCGCGACCGCTCAGGTCAGCTGCTGGTCCACGTAGCACCAGCGCCAGGCCTCGCCCGGCTCGAAGGTGCGCATCACCGGGTGGCCGGTCTCCTCGTAGTGCTGAGTGGCGTGCCGCAGCGGCGAGGAGTCGCAGCAGGCCACGTGGCCGCACTCCAGGCACAGCCGCAGCTGTACGGGATGGGTGCCGGCCGCCACGCACTCCAGGCAGGTGTCCGACCCGGGCGGCGGTTCGGGGCGCGGCAGCGCGGAAACGTGCTCGCACGGCTTCATGATTTCCAGGTTAGGCAGTCCGGCGCCCGGACGGCGGCCCGGGACGGCGGGCGGGGCCGCCTGCCGGGGACGGCGGCCGGACGCGGCAGAGCACGACGAGAGCGACGAGGACGACGAGGGCGGTGCGGGCATGGCGGGCATGGCGGGAGCGTCGGGCGGGGCCGGGCTGCTGGTCCTGGTGGCCGGGAGCGCCGCGGTGGCGGGCGTGGCCCGCAGGGTCGCGGTGTCGGCGCCGCTGCTGCTGGTCGTCATCGGGCTGGCCGTCTCCTACGTACCGGGCGTGCCCGCGTACACCCTGGACCCGCACCTGGTACTGCCGTTCGTCCTGCCGCCGCTGCTGCACACCGCCGCGCTGGAGAGCTCCTACCTGGGGCTGCGCGCCAACCTGCGCCCGGTCGCGCTGCTGTCGGTGGGCCACGTGCTCTTCGCGACCGCGGTCGTCGGCGCCGTGGCGCACGCCCTCGTGCCCGGTCTGCCGCTGGCCGCCGCGCTCGTGCTGGGCGCCGTGGTCGCGCCCCCGGACGCCGTCGCGGCCACCTCCATCGCCCGCAGGGTGGGGCTGCCCGCGCGGATGGTGACGATCCTGGAGGGCGAGTCGCTGTTCAACGACGCGACCGCGATCACCGCCTACCGGGTCGCGCTGGCCGCCGCGGTGGGCGAGGGCATCAGCTGGCCGCGCGGCATCGGGGACTTCCTGCTCGCCGCGATCGGGGGCGTCGGCGTGGGCCTGGTCCTGATGGTCCCGCTGCACTGGCTGCGCACCCGGCTGACCGAACCGCTGCTGCAGAACACGCTGTCGCTGCTGATCCCGTTCGTCGCCTACGCCGCCGCCGAACGGGTGGACGCCTCCGGGGTGCTCGCCGTGGTGGTCGTCGCGCTGCACCTGGGCCACCGCTCCTACGAGGTGGACTTCGCCACCCGGCTCCAGGAGGCGGCGGTGTGGAAGATGGTGGCCTTCCTGCTGGAGTCGGCGGTCTTCGCGCTGATCGGGCTGCAACTGCGGCTCGTGGTGCGCGGGCTCGGCCCGCACGGCGTCTGGCAGGCGATCGGGTACGCGGCCGTGCTGCTCGTCGTGCTGATCGCGGCACGCTTCGTGTGGGTGTTTCCCGCGACGTATCTGCCGCGCAGGCTGATCCCGTCGATCGGGCGGCGTGATCCGGCGCCGCCCCGGTCGACGCCGCTGGTGATCTCGTGGGCCGGGATGCGCGGGGTGGTCTCGCTCGCGGTGGCCTTCTCGATCCCGCTGACCACGCACGACGGGACGCCGTTCCCCTCCCGCGACCTGCTGCTCTTCCTGGCCTTCGGGTGCGTGATCGGGACGCTGGTGGTGCAGGGCTTCACGCTGCCCGCGGTGGTGCGTGCGCTGCGGCTGCCGGGGCCCGACGCGCAACGGATCACGCTGATCGAGGCGCAGGCGCAGAGCGAGGCGTCCACGGCCGCCGAGGACCGCCTGGAGCGGATGCTGGCGCAGCCGGAGAACGCGTTGCCCGCGCCGCTGGAGGAACGGCTGCGGCGCGTCCTGGAGCGCCGCCGCAACGCGGTCTGGGAGCGGCTGGGCCAGGTCAACGAGGTCACCGGCGAGTCGGCCGACGCGACGTACCGCAGGCTGAGCCGCGAGGTGATCGCCGCCGAGCGCGACGTCTTCGTGGGACTGCGGGACGCGCGCCGCATCGACGACGAGATGCTGCGGACGCTGCTGCGCAGGCTCGACCTGGAGGAGGCGGCGGCGGAACGGCTGGAGGACTGAGGCGGCGGGCGTCAGCCGGTGATCACGGCGGCGACGCGGGTGCCCGGGGCGAACGCGCCCTCCTCGGCGAGCGTGCGCACCCCCAGCAGCATCTTCGCCACGTAGGTGAGGTCGGGGGTGAGGCCGTGCAACCGCCCGAACTCCTCGGCGAACGCGCGCAGTCGGGGCGTCACACGGGCGTAGCCGCCGCAGTGGAAGCGGGTGTCCAGGCTCCAGTCGCCGCGCGGGCCGCCGAAGGCCTCGGCCTGTAGGCGCGCGATGTCGTCGGCGAGGAAGCCGCCGCCCTTGAGCACGGGGAAGCCGATGGCGCGCCGGCCGTCGTCCAGCCCCGCCGCCAGCCCGGCCAGGGTGCCGCCGGTGCCGCAGGCGACGGCGACCACGTCGGCGTGGCCGCGCAGCTCCCGCCCGAGGTCGACGCAGCCGAGGACGGCGAGCGCGTTGCTGCCGCCCTCGGGCACGAGATGGAAGGCGCCGAACCGTTCCTCCAGACCGGCCAGGAAGTCGGGGTCGGTCTTGCGGCGGTAGGCGGCCCGGGTGACGAAGTGCAGCCGCATGCCGTCGGCGGCGGCCCGCGCGAGCGAGGGGTTGAGCGGCCGCCCGGCCAGCTCGTCCCCGCGCACGACTCCGACCGTGGCCAGCCCCAGCATCCGCCCGGCGGCGGCCGTCGCCCGAAGGTGGTTGGAGTACGCCCCGCCGAACGTCAGCAGAGCCTGGCCGCCGGACTCCACGGCGGCGGCGAGATTCAGCCGCAGCTTGCGCCACTTGTTCCCCGGCAGATCGGGGTGAACGAGATCGTCCCGCTTGAGCACCAGCCGCACCCCGACCCGAGCGAGCGCTTCGTCATGGATCTCCTGGAGGGGGGAGGGCGGTCTCTCCTCGAGGGCGGCGGGGAGGTCGGCGGTCGGTCTCACCCGTCCATTCTGACCGGCTCGTCGCCTGCGCGTCCCGCGGGCCGGTGCGTAACGCGCAGCGTCGACAGCGGCAGGGCGGCCATGCGGAGGTGACCAGCGGGACGAGCGGATCGTCCGCGCGGATCACCATTTCCGGCCCCCACGTCCGACCGCCGTCCCGAGACACCCTCATGCGCATCAGCCGACGGCTTCGCGCTCCCTGCTCCCTCGGTCCGCTTCCCCTCATGACCGCCCCTCGACTCGTCACCCGTGGACTCGTTGCGGTGATCGTCTCGTCACTCCCCGTGCCATCGCGGCGGTGCGGGCGGTGTCGGCCGGGCGTCGGGCGAGGGGCGTCAAATGGGTGTCACTGGGCGGAACTTGGCGCTAGCGTGATGCCATGACGACCATCGGGGACGCGCCCAACGACGTGTTGCGGGCCGTACGGATCGGGCTGCGGATGAGCCAGGACGACCTCGCCAGGGCGTTGCGGCGGGCGGGCGTGGAGCTGGGGGAGCCGAACGAGGCGAGCAAGCGGCTCGTGCAGCGCTGGGAGGCCGGGACCAGCCGCTCGCCGCGCCCGGTGTACGCGCGTGCGCTGGAACGGGTCACCGGCGTCCCGCTCGAAGCCCTGGGCTTCGTCCCGCAGGTGCCGATGGCCAGGGTGCGCGACGACGGATCAGGGGGCCACGACCTGTCCCCGGCGCCGGACGGCGTGGCCGCCGCATCGCCCGGGCGGCGCGCGGTGCCGCGTCCCGCCACTGAGACGTACGGCGGCGTCTGGCTGTCGCGGTACGAGTTCTACTCATCGGGCCGCGACGCCACGTTCGAGGGCAGACACCACGTGGTGCTGGTCCAGCACGGCAACCGGCTGACGGGGCGGTCGCTGCCGGAGGCGTCCTCCAACCCGGCCTCCCCGCTCGCCCTCGACCTGACGATCGACCGCAGTGTGGTCACCGGGACGTGGACGGAACGGACCGCGCGCGACGGTTACTACCAGGGCGCCACGTACCACGGCGCCGTCCAGTTGCTCGTCGGGCCCACCGGGCGCCGGATGGCGGGCAAGTGGGTCGGATTCGGAAAGGACTTCGACGTCAACACCGGTCCGTGGGAACTGCGTCTGCTCGACATGTCGGTGTCCAAGGCGACGCTGGACCGCTACAGCGTCCCGCCGGAGTGAGCCGTTGCCGCCCCTCCCACGGGATCAGTCCGCGATCGACTGGTACGCCGCCACCCAGAAGTCCCGGTGGACGTCGCTGAAGAACGGGAACTCCGCTCGCTGGGTCATCATGATGGACACCATCCGCTCGGCCGGGTCCGAGGACCAGTTGGTGCCCAGGCCGCCGTCCCAGCCGTAGCGGCCGGGGGTGGCGGCGATGCCGTCGCGGCCGGTGACCACCGAGACGCCGAAGCCCCATCCCGCGTTCGCCCAGGTGCCGGGGGCCATTTCCGAGATGCGCTTCTGATGGTCCGTAAGGTGGTCTGTCGTCATCAGGGTCACCGACGGCCGCGAGAGCACGCGTTCGCCCGCCAACTCCCCGCCGTTCAGCATCATCTGACCGAACGCCAGGTAGTCGTCCACCGTCGAGACCAGTCCCGCCGCGCCGTCCGGGAAAGCGGGCTCGGCCGCCCACTGGCTGTCGGTCACGCCGTCGTACACCTCCATGCGGCCACCTTCGCGGTGGTTGGCCATGTACGAGGTCGCCAGCCGGTCCAGGCGGTCGGCGGGGACGTGGAAACCGGTGTCCCGCATGCCCAGCGGCTCGAAGATCCGCTCCCGCAGGAAGTCGCCCAGCGCCTGCCCGCTCGCCCGCGCGATCAGCACGCCCAGCACCTGCGAACCGGTGTTGTACAGCCACCGCTCGCCCGGCTGGGCCATCAGCGGCAGTTCGCCCAGCCGCCGCATCCACTCGTCCGGATCCGGCGGCTCGGCCGGATTCGGCACCCCCGCCGCCACCCCGCGCTCCTGCGCCGCCTTCACGATGGGATGGTCGTCCGCCCCCAGCAGCAGCCCGAACCCCATCCGGAACGTCAGCAAGTCCCGTACGGTGATGGGCCGTTCGGCCGCCACCGTGTCGTCCAGCGGGGCGTCGGGCCGGGTGAGCACCCGCCGGTCCGCCAGCTCCGGCAGCAGCCGGTCGACCGGCTCGTCGAGCCGCAGCTGGCACTCCTCCAGCAGGATCATCGCGGCCACCGCGATCACCGGCTTGGTCATCGAGGAGATCCGGAAGATTGTGTCCCGCCGCATCGGCCGGGCGCCGGGCCCGAACTCCATGTCGCCGATCACGTCCACGTGCGTCTCGCCCCGCCTGCTGACGCACGTGATCAGCCCCGGCAGGTCGCCGCGTTCCACGTGCCGGGACATGATCGTGTGCATGCGCTCAAGACGCGCGGGGGACAGGCCGCCGGGGCTCGTGACGCGGGTGCCGCCGCTCTCGGCGTTCCAGGTGGTCATGCGGTGACGGGTGCCCTCGTTCACCTCCCGTCATGCGCGTCGCCGCCCGCGCCGCCCGCCGCCCCCGACACCGCGCCGCGCGGGTCGCCGGCCCGCGACAGCAGCAGCTCGCGCTCGCGGGTGTTGCGGGTCAGGGCGGCGGCGCGGGCGAACTCCGCGCGGGCCTCCTCGTACCGCCCCAGCCGCGCCAGCAGGTCGCCGCGCACGGTCGGCAGCAGGTGGTAGCCCTTGAGCGACGGCTCACCGGACAGCTCGTCGACCACCGCGAGCCCGGCCGCCGGGCCGTCCGCCATGGCGAGCGCCACCGCCCGGTTGAGCGCCACCACCGGCGACGGCGCGCGCAGCGCCAGCGCGTCGTAGAGCCGCACGATGCCCCGCCAGTCGGTCTCCCGCGCGGTGCGCGCCCGGGCGTGGCAGGCGGCGATCGCGGCCTGGAGCGTGTACGGGCCGGGGCCCGTGCCCGCCGCCGACCCGGCCGCCTCGGCGCGGGCCAGGGCCGTGAAGCCGCGCCGGATGAGCAACTGGTCCCAGCGCCCCCGGTCCTGGTCTGCCAGCAGCACCGGCTCGCCGGACGGCCCGGTGCGCGCCGCCGCGCGGGACGCCTGGATCTCCAGCAGCGCCGCGAGACCGTGCGCCTCCGCCTCGTCGGGCATCAGCGCGGCCACCAGCCTGGCCAGCCGCAACGCGTCCTCACACAGCGCGGGCCGCATCCAGTCGTCGCCCGCGGTCGCCGCGTACCCCTCGTTGAAGATCAGGTAGATGACGCCCAGCACCGACGCCAGCCGCTCGGCCCGCTCCGGCCCCCGGGGCACCTCGAACGGCACGTCCGCCTTCGCCAGCGTCTTCTTGGCCCGCACGATCCGCTGCGCGACGGTCGCCTCCGGAACGAGGAACGCCCGCGCGATCTCGTCCGTGCGCAGGCCGCCGAGCAGCCGCAACGTCAGGGCGACGCGGGCCTCGGTGGACAGCACCGGGTGGCAGGCGGTGAAGACCAGACGCAGGACGTCGTCCTCGATGGCGTCCTCGTCGAGCCGGGCGAGGTCGTCCGCGCCCGGCTCGCCCGCAGGCAGCTCACGGGCGAGGGCGGCCAGCTTGCGCGCGTAGGTGCGATCGCGGCGGAAGCGGTCCACGGCGCGGCGTCTGGCGGTGGTCGCCAGCCAGGCGCCGGGGCGGTCCGGCACGCCCGTACGCGGCCACTGTTCGAGGGCGGCGACCATCGCGTCCTGCGCCAGCTCCTCCGCGACGCCGACGTCGTGCGTGAAGCGGGCCAGACCGGCGATGAGGCGAGCGGCCTCGATGCGCCAGACCGCCTCGATCGCGGCGACGGTGGCGGAGGGCGCGCCCGGTGCTCCGGTGCGCGGGGCGGCGGCCCCGCCGGTGGTGTCGTCCGCGTCCATCGCCTCATCAGACCAGGCGGGACGGGCCGGGGCAACGCCGGGCGCGCCCCCGCGCGGCGGCACGTCGGCCGCCACGGTGGCAGGTGCGCCCGGCGTCGCGGCAGCCGTCACGTGGGAACGCGCCCGCGCCGCCCTCCGGTGGGACCGCGCGGCCGCCGTCGCCCTCAGCCGGCCGGGGGCTCCTCCACCTGCCGGACCTCACAGGTGATGTCCCAGCCCTCGTCGTGCACCGCGAGGAACCGCTTGGTCCACTCGACGGCCTCCTCCTTGGACTTCGTCTGCATGATCGCGTAGCCGCCGATGAACTCCTTGGACTCGGCGAACGGGCCATCGGTCACCGTCAGCCTCCCGTGCTCGGAACGCACCCGGACCGTCTCGGCCGGCGGACGCAGGCCCGCGGTGTCGAGCATGACCCCGGCCTTGGTGATCTCGTCCAGCAGCTTGCCCATCTCCTCCATCATCCGGGGGCTCGGCCCGCCCTCCGGGGCGCCGTTCCCGTTGATCCTGATCAGTGACATGAAACGCATGACGTCCAGCTCCTCGTGGTGTCGTCGCGGCGGGCGCGTCCCGCCTTCTGTGTACGCGTCGAACGACGGGGCGCGGGATCGACACGGCGGAGGACGTTTTTGTCTTCCGGGGAGGGCGGGCGCGTCACCCGCCCGCTCGCGCGTCCCACAGCTGCCTCGACCTCGATGCCACGACCTGGACGATCCTGGCCACAGCCGGCGCCATCGGCTGCTCGAAGCGGCGGCCGTCGCGCAGGCGCAGGGCCACGGCGCCCGCCTCCGCCTCCCGCGCGCCGACGACCGCCTGGTACGGGGCGAGCCGCGCCGCCCGCACCCGCGCCCCGAGGCTGCCCCGCTGCGGCCCGGCGACCTCGGCCCGCAGTCCCCGCTCCACACACCGCCGTGCGAACTCCTGCGCCGCCGCGTACTGCGCGTCGGACACCGGCAGCACGACCACCTGCACCGGTGCCAGCCACGCGGGCCACGCCCCGCCGTACACCTCGATCAGCCGGGCCACCGCCCGTTCCACGCTGCCGATCACACTGCGGTGCACCATCACCGGCCGCCGCCTGCTCCCGTCAGCGGCCACGTACTCCAGGCCGAACCGCTCCGGCTGGTGGAAGTCGACCTGCACGGTGGACAAGGTCGCCTCGCGCCCCGCGTCGTCCGCGATCTGCACGTCGATCTTCGGCCCGTAGAACGCGGCCTCGCCCTCCACCGCCTCGTACGCGATCCCGCACCCGTCCAGCACCTCGGCCAGCAGCGCCGCCGCCCGCCGCCACATCGCCGGACCGGCCACGTACTTGCCGCCCTCGCCGGGCAACGACAGCCGGTAGCGGGCCGGTTCGACGCCCAGCACCCCGTACGCCCGCCGGATCAGCTCCAGCGCGGCGCGGGCCTCTTCGGCAGCCTGCGCGGGGGCGCAGAAGACGTGCGCGTCGTTGAGCTGGATCGCCCGCACCCGGGTCAGCCCGCCCAGCACGCCGGACCGCTCCGAACGGAACATCGCGCCCAACTCGGCGATCCGCAGCGGCAGTTCGCGGTAACTGCGGGCACGTGATCGGTAGACCAGCGCGTGGTGCGGGCACAGGCTGGGACGCAGCACCGCCTGCTCGCCGTCGCCCAGGTCCATCGCGGGGAACATGTCGTCCGCGTAGTGCGACCAGTGCCCGGAGACCTCGTACAGCTCCCGTTTGCCGAGCACGGGCGAGTACACGTGCCGGTAGCCCGCCCGCCGTTCCTCCTCGCGCACGAACTCCTCCAGCTCGTGGCGTACGACGGCGCCGTCCGGCAGCCAGTACGGCAGGCCGGCGCCCATCAGCGGATCGCTTCCGAACAGCCCCAGTTCCCGCCCGAGCCGGCGGTGGTCGCGCGCGGGCGGCGGCCCGTCCGCCCCACGGCGGTCGTGGGATCCGGGCAGGTCGTCGTGGGATTCGGGTACGTCGTGGGATCGACGGGATCGGTCCATCAGGTGGTCTCCTCGCCGGGTCGCGGAGCGGATGACCACACGGCGAAGCCCCGGGGCACCCGCCCCGGGGCTTCGACTTCACGTCATCGTTCAGCGCGCCGGGACACTCTCCGGCGTCGTCAGGCCCAGGCCCTCACCAGCGCGCTTCATGCGACCACGGTAGCCGCGCCTTCCCACGACCGCGAACGGTTTTCCCACGCCGGCGGTCCGCCAGGCCCTGCGCCGCTCACTTCAGCGGGTTGTCCGCCACGAACCGCCGCAGCTCGGCCGCCAGCGCCGTGGGGTTGTCCAGCTGGACGAGCGTGCGGGCGTCCGGGATCTCCACGTACCGCCCGCGCGGCAGCAGTTCCGCGAGGCGCCTGCCGGTCGCGGGCGGCATCATCACGTCCCGCGCGCCCCACGCGACCAGCGCGGGACGGTCGAACCCGGGCAGGCGCCCGGCCGCCTCACGGTAGGTGTCCTTGCGCGTCGAGCGCAGGAACCGCGTCAGATCGCGGCGGATCGCCGCGTTCGTCAGCAGCGGCCCGTACCACTCGCGCACCAGCTCGTACGGGATCGGCCGGTGCGCCATCCCGCCGAGCGAGAACGGCATTCCCACCAGGAAAGGGACGCGGAACGTCTGGAGCATCAGGAGCAGCCCGCCCGGCACCGAGCAGGCCAGCTCCAGCGCCTTGCCCTGCATGCCCGGCGGGTAGTTGTCCAGCGCCTCGCACGAGGTCAGCACCAGGCGGCCGACGCGCTCGTCCCGTACGCCGACCAGGAGTTGGGCGGTGCCCGCGTCGTTCTGCACGAGGGTGACGTCGCGCAGGTCGAGGCGTTCGAGGAACTCCGCGAGCAGTCCGGCCACCCCCTGCGCCGACAGGTCGGTACCGGGCCGCACCGGCCTGCGGTGCGCGCCGATCGGCAGCACGGGCACCACGATCCGGAACTCGCCGCGCAACTCCCGTACCAGCGGGTCCCACACGGAGGCGCCGAACCCCAGCCCCGGCACGAGCACGAGGGTCTCGCGCGCGCCGCCGTCATGCTGCCCGGTGCCGGTGCCGGTGCCGGTGCCGGTGCCGGTGCCTCCCGGCTCTCCGGTGTCCGTGTAGTCGATGACGCCTGCGCTGAGTTCGATCTCGGGCATCGGACGCTGCCGCCTTCCCGCTGCAACGGACATCTCACGTGACGGATCGGTTCGTTCGCATCGTTCAGTCCGCAGCCTAGCCCCGCGGTTGTCCACCCGGTGGGATCGCCCGCCGACACCGCGAACGACCTCGCCCGGCCCCCGCAGTGCCCATCAGGGCGCTTCAGGGGCCGGGCGGCCGGCCTCACAGCGGGGGTGGGTGTCAGATGGTCGCCGCGTCGATCACGAAGCGGTAGCGGACGTCGCTGGACAGCACCCGCTCGTACGCCTCGTTGACCTGCTCCGCGCGGATCAGCTCGATCTCGGCGCCGATGCCGTGCTCCGCGCAGAAGTCCAGCATCTCCTGGGTCTCGGCGATGCCGCCGATCGCCGACCCCGCGAGAGTCTTGCGGCCGAGCATCAGCGAGAACAGGTTGAAGGCGACCGGCTCCTCGGGCGCGCCCACGTTGACCAGCGCGCCGTCCACCTTCAGCAGCGACAGCAGGGCGCCGAAGTCCATCGGTGCCGACACGGTCGAGACGATCAGGTCGAGGGTTCCGGCCAGTTCCTCGAAGGTCTTCGGGTCGCTGGTGGCGTAGTAGTGGTCGGCGCCGAGCTTCAGCCCGTCGTCCTTCTTGCGCAGGGACTGCGACAGCACGGTGACCTCCGCGCCCATGGCGTGCGCGATCTTGACGGCCATGTGCCCGAGCCCGCCCATGCCGACCACGGCGACCTTCTTGCCGGGGCCCGCGTTCCAGTGGCTGAGCGGGGAGTAGGTCGTGATACCGGCGCAGAGCAGTGGGGCGGCCACGTCCAGGGGCAGGGTGTCGGGGACGCGCACGACGAAGTTCTCGTCGACGACGACCTTCTCGGAGTAGCCGCCGTAGGTGGGCTCGCCGTCCCTGCCGACGGCGTTGTACGTGCCGACCATGCCCTTGAGGCAGTACTGCTCCAGGCCCTTGCGGCAGTTCTCGCACTCGCGGCAGGAGTCGACCATGCAGCCGACGCCCACCCGGTCGCCGACGGCGAACCTCGTCACACCGGTGCCGACCTGCGAGACCACGCCCGCGATCTCGTGGCCGGGCACCATCGGGAAGATGGCCTCGCCCCAGCCCTCGCGGACCTGGTGGATGTCGGAGTGGCAGATACCGGCGAACTTGATGTCGATCAGGACGTCGAACTCGCCGACGGCGCGCCGCTCGATGGTGGTCCGCTCCAGCGGAGCCTTGGCGGCGGGCGCGGCGTACGCAGCAACAGTGGTCATGCCGAGGGTTCTCCTAGCAGGTCTTTGTACCCGGTTTCCTGTCCATCGGGTACGGCCCCAGCCTGCCGAAAGCCGCGTGCCGTACCCAGACCACGCCTTCGCGTACGACCGCTGTGCGTACCACTGGCGGTATCAGGCTGCCGGGCGTACGACCAGTGATACTGGACGCATGGAACGCAGTGACCTCAGGGCCCCGGGCGGCGCGCAGGACGTACCGCCGCTGGCCGGACCCGCCGCCGGGGAGGCGGGGGCCGGCACGGGACAGCCGCAGGCCGGGGCCGACACCGGGGAGGCCGGGAACGCCGCGGGCCAGCCGCTGGACCGGCGGGCCGAGCTGAGCGAGTTCCTGCGCAGTCGGCGGGCCCGGCTGAAGCCGCAGGACGTCGGCCTGCCCGACTTCGGCCGCCGCCGCCGGGTGCCGGGGCTGCGCCGGGAGGAGCTGGCGCAGCTGGCCGGGGTGTCGGTGGCCTACTACACGCGGCTGGAGCAGGGCAACGGCCGCAACGTCTCGGCGGAGGTCCTGGACTCCATCGCCCGCGCCCTGAGGCTGACCGACGCCGAGCACGCGCACCTGACGCACCTGGCGAAACCGAAGACGCACAAGAAGAAGCCGGCGGGGCGGCAGCAGCAGGTCAGGCCAGCGCTGCGGGAGCTGCTCGACTCCATGGACGGCGTCCCCGCGTACGTCGTCGGGCGCCGTTCGCAGATCCTCGCCTGGAACCGGATGGCGGCGGCGGTCTTCGGCGACTGGGGACAACTGCCGCCCGCCGAACGCAACTGGGCCCGGCTGGTCTTCCTCCATCCCGCCTACCGCGACCTCTTCGTGGACTGGGAGCAGAAGGCGATCGACATCGTCTGCGCGCTGCGCATGGACGCGGGCCGCCATCCGGACGACCCGCGGCTGTCCGCCCTGGTCGGCGAACTGTCCGTCAAGAGCGAGGAGTTCAGGCGGCTGTGGGCGACCCATGACGTCAAGGAGAAGAGCCACGGCGTCAAGCACCTGCACCACGCGCTGGTGGGCCCGCTGTCCCTGCACTTCGAGTCGTTCCGCCTGACGGACGGCACGGACCAGTCCCTGCTCACCTATCACGCCGAGCCCGGCTCTCCCTCTGCCGACTCCCTCCGCCTGCTGGCCAGTTGGGGCAGCGACGTACCGGACGCCGATCCGGCGGGCTCTGCTTCGTCAGCACGCCACCTGCCCTAACGGCCGTCAGGCGTGCGGGCGTTCGGCCGGGAGGCCGTTCGCCGCCACCTCGCCCATCCGTTCGACGGCCCGTGTGAGCACCGCCGTCGACGTGGCGAAGTTCAGGCGCACATGGCCCGCGCCGCCGGTGCCGAAGGCGGCGCCCGCGCTGACGGCGACCCGGCCGTGTTCCAGGAAGGCGGCGGCCGGGCCGGTGGACGCCGCGACGTCGCCGCGCGCGGCGCTGTCGTCCGCGCCGGGGGCGTCGCGGCCGAGCGCGGTGCAGTCCAGCCAGGCCAGGAAGGTCGCCTCGGAGCGGATCCAGCCGACCGCGGGCAGGTGGGCGGCCAGCAGGTCGCCCAGCAGGCGGCGGTTGGCGTCGAGCCCGGCGAGCACCGCGTCCAGCCAGTCGTCGCCCTCCCGGAGCGCCGCGGTGTGCGCCAGCGCGCCCAGGTGGCTGGGGCCGTGCCCCACCTCCTCCGGCATCCGCGCGAGGTCGTCCGCCGCCTCGGCACCGGCGATCGCCACGGCGCATTTGAGGCCGGGCAGGTTGAACGCCTTGGACGCCGACATCAGCGAGAAGCCCGCCTCGCCCCCGGGCACGTCGAGGTACGGGGTGAAGCGCGCCCCCGGCAGCACCAGCGGCGCGTGGATCTCGTCGGCGACGACCCGCACCCCGTACCGCCCGGCGAGCGCGGCGACGGCCGTCAGCTCCTCGCGGGTGTGCGCCACGCCGGTGGGGTTGTGCGGGTTGCACAGCAGGTACGCGGCCGGCCCGCCGCGCGTCGCGGAGGCGAACGCGGTCTCCAGCGCGCCCAGGTCGAGCCGTCCGGCGCGGTCCAGCGGCGCCTCCACGACGCGCCGGTCCATGTGCTCGACGAACGCGTAGAACGGCGGGTAGACGGGGCAGTTGACGACCACCGCCCCGCCCGGCCGGGTGACCAGCCGTAGCACCTCCACCGCGCCCAGCATCACGTCGGGCACCAGCCGGGTGCGTTCCACCGCGATCCCGTGCCAGCCCCAGCGGCGCACCGCGAAGTCCCGCAGCGCCTCGGCGTACCCGGTGCCGGCCGGATAGCCGGTGTCGCCGCGCGCGACCGCGTCGCAGACCGCCGTCACGACCGGCGGGGCCGGTGCCACGTCCATCTCCGCCACCCACAACGGCAGTACGTCGGCGGGGTGCGTGCGCCACTTCATGCTGGTGCGGCGGCGCAGCTCGTCAAGGGTGAGCTGGTCGAACGGGTTGGCGTTCGCCATGGGGCTCCTCAGGCTCGCGGGCGGTGACCTCGATCGTCACTCGCGAGCCGGCTGGTGGCCACCCCCTGGGCTGTGCCTTCCCGCTCGCGCCAGGTCGTGGCACCTGTGGCACCACATGGCACCACGTGGCACCGAGTGGCGCCACGCGGTGACATTGGGGCGTCCCGCAGGCGGATGGGTGTGCAGGGTGCCGCTCTGGCTCCAGTGGGTGCCTCGCCGTTTTCGCAGCTCAGGACGGTCGTCCGCAGGATGGCATCGCATGGAACGCCATTCGGGCTTGCGGATGGCGTCATAGTGGTGCCATGATGACGCCATGGACCTCACCCCGTATGTCGACGCCCTCCGCCGCGAACTCGCGGTGGCCGCAGAAGCCGGCGGCGAGGACGCCCGCGAGCTGGCCGAACGGCTCACCGCTCCGCTGGAGTCGGCGACCCGGCTGACCATGCTCAACGTGCTGTCCGCCGCGATGGACGAGATCACCCGCGAACTGGCTCCCGGCTCGGTCGACGTACGGCTGCGCGGACTGGACCCGGACTTCGTGGTGACGCCGCCGCCGGCTTCGGACGCCCCCGGGGAGGCGCCCACCGCGTCCGCCGAACCGCCGCGGCTCCAGCCGCCCGGCGAGGACGACGAGGGCGGCACCGCTCGCGTCAACCTGCGCCTGCCGGCCCACCTCAAGGCGCGCGCCGAGGAGGCCGCGAACCGCGAGGGCCTGTCGGTCAACGCGTGGCTGGTGCGGGCGGTGTCGGCAGCGGTCGACGGCGGCGGCACGCGTGCGCGCACGCCGGAGACGGCCCGCGCCGTCGGACAGAGCTTCACCGGCTGGGTGCGCTAGCCGCGCCCGCGCCACCCGGACCCCAAAACCCCGAAAGCTTCAGCCAAAGAACACTTCACACCGCGTCCCACCAGCGGGGACGCCTTCAGGACTCACGAGGACGGTACAGCCATGCCTGCTTTCGACACTCCCGACCCGATCGCCGTCACCGCCCACGTGGGCGCCGGTTCCCTCCAGTTCACCGCCACCGACCGCACCGACACCGTCGTCGAGGTGCGGCCCCGCGATCCGAAGCGGGACAAGGACGTGCGGGCCGCCGAGCAGACCGAGGTCACGTTCGCGAGCGGCGCCCTGGTCATCAGGACGAGGGAGCGCTACCTCATCGGGCCCACCGGCTCCGTCGACGTGACGGTCGACCTGCCCGAGGGCTCTCGCGTCGACATGACCGGCTCGTGGACCCAGGTGCTCGGCGAGGGCCGGCTGGGCGAGGTCCGGGTGAAGACCTCGGGCGGGGACGTCCGCCTCGACGCGACCGGGCCGCTCCACCTGACCGCCTCGCACGGCTCCATCTCCGTCGACCGGGTCCAGGGCACGGCCGAGATCACCACCAGCTCCGGCAGCCTGCGCGTCGGCACCGTCGACGGCCCCGCCGTCCTGAAGAACTCGCACGGCACGACCACCGTCGCCGCCGCCCTCGGGGACCTGCGGGTGAGCGGCGCCCACGGCGACATCGACATCACCCGGGCCGAGGGCTCGGTCGTCGCCACCGCCGCCAACGGCACCCTGCGCGTCGGTGAAGTCTCGCGCGGCACCGTCCAGTTGGAGACCTCCTACGGCGCCATCGAGGTGGGTGTCCGCGAGGGCACCGCCGCCTGGCTCGACGTCACCTCCGGCCACGGGCAGGTGCGCAACACGCTCACCGCCTCCGGGGCCCCGCAGGAGTCCGAGGACACCGTCGAGGTCCGCGCCCGTACCCGCTACGGCAACATCGACGTGCGCCGCGCCCGAGCCTGAGCGGCCCGAACCGGCCCGAGCGGCCGTACCGGGCCTGAGAGCCGGGCCCGCCCCATCCCAGTCACCCAGCACCCAGTCATCCAAGCCTTCGAACGGGAGGACTCCATGCCTATTTCTGTCATGCCCACGCTAAATAGAGGGGGCGGCGCGCGGCATCTCACCGCCGTCTCCGCGGTCGGTCTGCGCAAGTCGTACGGCGGCAGGACCGTGCTCGACGGGATCGACCTGAGCATTCCGGCCGGGTCCGTGTTCGCCCTGCTCGGCCCCAACGGCGCCGGCAAGACCACCACCGTGCAGATCCTGTCCACCCTCCTCGCCGCCGACGGCGGCCGGGCCCAGGTCGCGGGCCACGACATCGCCACGTCACCGGACGGCGTGCGCGCCGCGATCGGGGTCACCGGGCAGTTCGCCGCCCTCGACGACCTGCTCACCGCCGAGGAGAACCTGCTCCTCATGGCCGACCTGCTGCGCCTCGGCAAGCGCGAAGGGCGCGCCAGGACCAGGGAGTTGCTCCAGCGGTTCGACATCGCGGACGTCGCGCACAAGCGGGCCGCGACCTTCTCCGGCGGTATGCGGCGCCGCCTCGACATCGCCATGACCCTGGTCGGCGACCCTCAGGTGATCTTCCTGGACGAGCCGACGACCGGGCTCGACCCGCGCAGCCGCCGCACCATGTGGGAGACGGTGCGCGAGCTGGTCGCGGGCGGCACGACGGTCTTCCTGACCACCCAGTACCTGGAGGAGGCCGACCAGTTGGCCGACCGGATCGCCGTGCTCGACGGCGGCCGGATCGTCGCCGAGGGGACGGCCGACGAGCTGAAGGCGCGGATCCCGGGCAGTCACGTGCGGTTGCGGTTCACCGACCCCGGCGAGTACGAGCGCGCGGGCACCGTCTTCCCGGACGCGGACCGGGACGGCGACAACCTCGCCCTGCGCGTGGCCGGCGACGGCGGCCTCGACGCGCTGCGCGCCCTGCTCGACCGGCTCGGGACCGCGGGCATCCGGGCCGCGGACCTCTCCGTGCACACCCCCGACCTCGACGACGTGTTCCTCGCCCTGACCGGCCGCGACGCCACCGGCACCAGCACCGCAGCCACGACCCACGCAAAGGAGACCCCCCGATGAGCACCCTCGGACTCGCCGCGCACGACTCGATGACGATGCTGCGGCGCACCCTCAAGCACGCGATCCGCTATCCCAGCGTCTCGCTCGGCAGCGCCATGACCCCGATCCTGATGATGCTGCTGTTCGTCTACGCCTTCGGGGACTCGATCGGCGCCGGGATGGGCGGCGGCCGGAGGGCGTACCTGGAGTACCTCACACCCGGTGTCATCGTCATGGGGGTGGCGGCCGGGGCGATGTCGACCTCCATCGCGATCTGCGCCGACATGACCGACGGCATCATCAACCGCTTCCGCACGATGAACATCACCCGCTCGTCGTTCATGACCGGCCACGTCGTCGGCAGCGTCATCCAGACGATGGTGAGCGTCGTCCTGGTCGTGGCGGTCGCGCTGGCACTCGGCTTCCGGTCGGCCGCGAGCCCGCTGCAGTGGCTCGCCGCCGCGGGCCTGCTGGCGGCCATCGCGTTCGCGGTGACCTGGTTTTCGGCGGCGCTCGGCCTGATCTCCAAGACCGTGGAGTCGGCAAGCAACAAGCCCCTGTTGATCCAGTTCCTGCCGTTCCTCGGCTCCGCGTTCGTGCCGGCCGGCTCCATGGCGCCGGGCCTGCGCTGGTTCGCCGAGTACCAGCCGTTCACACCGATGACCGAGGCGCTGCGCGGCCTGCTCTCCGGCTCCGCGATCGGCGACAACGGCTGGGTGTCGCTGGCCTGGTGCGCCGGGATCGCGGCGACCGGCTGCGTCTGGTCGCGCGCGCTGTTCAACCGCACGGCCAAGCGCTGAGCCCCCTGGCCCCTGAAGCCCGAACGCCCGCACCCGACCCCGAAGCGCCCAGAGGACGCCGTGGGACCGGGTGCGGGCGTGACGCGCGCGCCTGGATCAGGCCTTCTTGGTCTCCCAGAAGATCTTGTCGATCTCGGCGATGAGGTCGAGGGCCTTCTGGCCGGTCTTCGGGTCGTTGGAACCCTTGGCGGCGCTCAGCGCCTTGAGGGTGTCGTTGACCAACTGGTGCAGCTGCGGGTACTTCTCGAAGTGCGGGGCCTTGAAGTAGTCGCTCCACAGGACCGAGACGTGGTGCTTGGCCAGCTCGGCGCGCTGCTCCTTGATCAGGATCGCGCGGGTGCGGAAGTCGGCGTCCTCGTTGGCCTGGTACTTCTCCTGGACCGCCTTGACAGACTCGGCCTCGATACGGGCCTGGGCCGGGTCGTAGACGCCACAGGGCAGGTCGCAGTGGGCGCTGACCTTCACCTTCGGCGCGAACAGGCGAGAGAACATGGCTGTCCTTCCTCGTGATCGTCTTTGCAGATGGGACATTACTCCCTGAGGAGGCCCATTTCTCGGGTGCCCCCTGGTGCTTAGGACAAAAGTCTGGTGTCACTCTGGACCCGGTGGAGGATCGGACAGGAGGCGCGGCATGCGCGAGCAGGGGGCAAGGCTGCCGTTCGGGCTGGCGGAGGTCAACGGGCCTTCGATGGTGCCCACGCTGTACCACGGCGACCAGCTGCTGATCCGGTACGGGGGACAGGTGCGGGCCGGTGACGTGGTGGTGGTGCGCCACCCCCTGCAACAGGACCTGCTGATCGTCAAGCGCGCGGTGGAGCGGCGGGACGGCGGCTGGTGGGTGCTGGGGGACAACCCGTTCGCCGAGTCCGACAGCAGGATGTTCGGCGCGGTGCCGGACGAGCTCCTGGTGGCGCGGGTGCTGGGGCGGTTCCGGCCGCCGCGGGGGCTGCGGCGGTCGGTGACGGCGGCGGTGGGGTGGGCGGCGTCGGCGGTACGGCCGGTGCCGGCGCGCAGGGTCAAGGCGCGCTGAGGCGGCTTGTGGTCACCTCGATCGCGTGACGGGCGCGAAGACGTCTACCGCTCCGCCTCGGCCTCCTGCCGCTTGCGGGCCCGGTACGCCGCCACGTTGGCGCGGGTGGCGCAGCGGTCGGAGCAGTAGCGGCGGGAGCGGTTGGTCGAGGTGTCGATGTACGCGTTGCGGCACGGCGTCGCCTGACAGATGCCCAGGCGGTCCACGCCCAGGTCGGTGAGCTGGAAGGCCAGCCCCATGCACGCCGTCGCCGCGTACGCGGCCGTCGCGTTGGTGGCGTGGTCGGCCAGGTGCATGTGCCACTGCGGGCGGTCGTGCTCGTCGAGGTGGCCGTGGCCCGAGATCTGCGGGCTGACCGGGTACTCCAGCAGCAGCGCGTTCAGCAGGTCCACCGCCCGTACCTCGTCGCCCTCCGCCGCCGCCTCGAAGACCGCGCGCAGCCGGGAGCGCACCCCGCGCAGCCTGGTCACGTCCGCGTCGGTGACCCGGCGCGCGGCCTGCCGACTCGCCCCGAACAGCGCGCGCACCGCCTCTACGGAGGTCAGTTCGTCCTTCCTGCGCGCAGGCTCCTCGCTGTTGACCAGCCGCACCGCGTAGTCCGAGTAATAGGCCAGTTCCACTTGAGATCCTTACCGGCGCAGTCTAGGGTCGGGGCACGGGGAGTGCGTAATGGGCACTTCTGCTTCCAGGGTATTACACGCGGAGGGGTTCACCATGACGGCGACGACCACGGCACGCGACCCTTACTGGCAAGCATGGCAGGACAGCTGGGACCGCCAGCAGCAGTGGTACCTGCCGGACCGCGAGGAACGCTTCCGGGTGATGCTCGACCTCGTCGAGGCGGTCGCCGGGACCGCGCCGGTCGTGCTGGACCTCGCGTGCGGCACCGGCAGCATCACCGACCGCGTGCTGCGGCGCTTCCCCGGCGCTCGCTGCACCGGCGTCGACCTCGACCCCGCCCTGCTCACCATCGCCCGCGGCCACTTCGCGGGGGACGCGCGGGCCACGTTCGTCACCGCCGACCTGACCGACCCCGGCTGGCTGGACGCCCTGCCGCACCGCTCGTTCGACGCCGTGCTGACCGCGACCGCCCTGCACTGGCTGCGCGCCGAGCCGTTGCGGCAGCTGTACGGGCAGGTCGCGGGCGTGGTGCGGGAGGGCGGGGTGCTCATGAACGCCGACCACATGCCCGACGGGGGCACGCCCAGGCTCGACGAGGCGGAACGCGCGCTGCGCCACGCCCGCCAGGAGCGGGAACGCGCCGAGGGCGTCCTGGACTGGGAGGCGTGGTGGCAGGCGGCGGCCGGCGACGAACGGCTCGCGGAGGCGGTCGCCCGGCGCTTCGAGATCTACGGGAGCCACGCGGACGGGGAGGTCCAACCGCCCGAGTGGCACGTGCAGGCGCTGCGCGCGGCGGGGTTCGGGGAGGCCAGGACCGTGTGGCGGTCGGTGACCGACGCGGTGGTGCTGGGGCTGCGGTAACGGCCCCGGACGTGGCGAGGCGGGCGTGATCCCACGCCCGCCTCGCCACGTTCACCACGTCCGCCGCGGCCTGCCCGGCCGCAGGGCTACCTGCGCGCGACACCCTCCGCGCGGGCCGCCGCCGCGACCGCCTTCGTCACGGCGGGGGCGACCCGCTCGTCGAACGGGGACGGGATGACGCAGTCCGCCGCCAGCTCGTCGTGGACCACCGAGGCCAGCGCCTCCGCCGCGGCGATCTTCATGCCCTCGGTGATGCGCGAGGCGCGCACCTGGAGGGCACCGGCGAAGATGCCGGGGAACGCCAGCACATTGTTGATCTGGTTCGGGTAGTCGCTGCGGCCGGTCGCCACGACCGCGGCGTACTTGTGGGCGACGTCCGGGTGGATCTCCGGGTCCGGGTTGGCCATCGCGAAGATGAACGCGCCCTTCGCCATCGTCGCCACCGCCTCCTCGCGCACCGTGCCGCCGGAGACGCCGATGAAGACGTCCGCTCCGTCGAGCGCCTCCTCCAGGGTGCCGGTCAGTCCTGCCTTGTTGGTGAACGAGGCCAGCTGCCGCTTGACGTCCGTCAGGTCGGTCCGGCCCGCGTGCACCACACCCCTGCGGTCGGCCACCGCGACGTCGCCGATGCCCGCCTCGATCAGGATGCGGGCGATCGCCACGCCCGCCGCGCCCGCGCCGGAGATGACCGCGCGCAGCTCGCCCAGCGAACGTCCGGTCAGCCGGGTCGCGTTGCGCAGCGCGGCCAGCGTCACCACGGCGGTGCCGTGCTGGTCGTCGTGGAAGACCGGAATGTCGACCCGCTCCTGGAGCTTGCGCTCGATCTCGAAGCAGCGGGGCGCGGAGATGTCCTCCAGATTGACGCCGCCGAAGGAGGGCGCCAGCCGGGCCACCGTCTCCACGATCTCGTCCACATCGGTGGTGGCCAGCGCGATCGGCACCGCGTCCACCCCGCCGAACTGCTTGAAGAGGATCGCCTTGCCCTCCATCACCGGCAACGACGCCTCGGGGCCGATGTCGCCCAGACCCAGCACCGCCGTGCCGTCGGTGACCACCGCGACCACCTGGGAGCGCCAGGTGTACTCGTGCACCAGCTCCGGCTGCTCGGCGATGGCGGTGCAGACCTTGGCGACGCCCGGCGTGTAGGCGAGCGACAGGTCGTCGCGGTCACGCACCGGAACCGTCGCGGTGATCTCCATCTTGCCGCCCCGGTGCAGCGCGAACGCCGGATCGATGAAGTCCTGGTCTTCGTCCATGTCGCTGTCGCTCCGGGGATTGACGATCTCCGCTGCCACAATTGACCCCTTTGTCTAATTTCGTATGAGGGTACGGCCGTCGCCACCGGTCGCACACGGGTGACGGGGCCCTGGAAGAGGGGTGAAGGGTCCGTTCTACCGGAAGGAGGTTTCCGCTGACGAGTCGGTATAGGTTCCCTGCCGTGTCTGGACCCCAGGTCGAGCTGCGGGGATGCCCCGGAACGAGGCGTGCTCGACGCCGACGACGGCGGGGTGACCTGGGTGAGGGACTCGGTCTGCGGTCGCCCATCGTGGTCCGGCCTGGTGTACCGGCCCGATGAGGCTTCGGGGATCGCCCGTTCGTCGATTTTGCCACACGCCGCCGTACGGTCACGGGGTGAGTTGCGTCGCTTCCCGGGGCGGGCCCTGGAAGCCCCGCCACGCCACGGCTACGTTCATGGTCATGTTCGCCGCCTACGCCGCATCGATCGACCGCGACCAGCCGCTCAACGGCCTCGAACTGGGGGAACGCCCCGACCCCGAGGTCCGGCCCGGCTGGACCACCGTCACCGTGAAAGCCGCCTCCATCAACCACCACGACCTGTGGTCGCTGCGCGGGGTGGGGCTCGGCGAGGAGAGCCTGCCGATGATCCTCGGCTGCGACGCGGCCGGGCTCGACGAGGACGGCAACGAGGTCGTCGTCCACTCGGTCATCGGCCAGAGCGGCCACGGCGTCGGCCCCCGCGAGCCGCGCTCCATCCTGACCGAGCGCTACCAGGGCACCTTCGCCGAACGCGTAGCGGTGCCCGCCTGGAACGTCCTGCCCAAGCCGAAGGAACTGTCCTTCGCCGAGGCCGCCTGCCTGCCCACCGCCTGGCTGACCGCGTACCGCATGCTCTTCACGAACGCGAACGTGCGCCCCGGCGACTCGGTGCTGGTGCAGGGCGCGGGCGGCGGCGTGGCGACCGCGGCGATCGTGCTGGCCCGGGCGGCCGGCCTGCGGGTCTACGCGACCAGCCGCGACGAGGCCAAGCGGGCGCGCGCGGTGGAACTGGGCGCGCTGGAGGCGTACGAGCCGGGCGCGCGGCTGCCGCAGCGCGTCGACGCGGTCATCGAGACGGTGGGCGCGGCCACCTGGTCGCACTCGGTCAAGTCCCTGCGGCCCGGCGGCACCCTCGTCATCTCCGGTGCCACCAGCGGCCCGAGCCCCAAGGCGGCCGAGCTGAACCGGATCTTCTTCCTGGAGCTGAAGGTGGTCGGCTCGACCATGGGCACCAAGGACGAGCTGGAGGGCCTGCTCCACTTCTGCGCCACGACGGGCGTGCGGCCGGTGATCGACTCCGTGCTGCCGCTGGACCGGGCGCGCGAGGGCTTCGAGAGGATGGACCGCGGCGACCTGTTCGGCAAGGTCGTCCTCACCGTCTGAGAACCGCGCGCGGCGCGGCCGACCCCCGTGCGGCCGCGCCCGACGCGCGCGGTGCCCTCAGCCCTTGTCGTGCAGCAGCCGGGCGATGTGCGCGGCGGCCGTGGACAGATGGCGGCGTGCCTCGCGCAACTGCTCGGCGGTGACGCCGTGGTCGCGGGCCGCGTCGCGCACGTCGTCGCGGAAGCGGTCGAGCAGCCGCTCCAGGTCCCGGCGCGGGTCGGCGGACGGCTCGCCGGTCTCGGCGGCCCACTCCGGCCGCGGCCCCGGCTCGTCGGCGCGCTCCACGGTGACCTCGGTCCCGGACTCCCCGGCGGTCCCGCCCGCGCCGGCGTCCTGCGGCGGGCGGCCGAAGCGGCTCATCTCCCGGGTGAACTCCGCCAGTCCCTCGCGCATGGCGCTCTGCAGGTCACCGCGGCGGGCGTGGTCGCGCACCTCGTCCTGCACCTTGCGCACGATCCGCTGCATCTCCTCGACCGCCCGGGACTGCGCCTCCTTCGCCTGCTGCCGCGCGGTGCGGGCCTCCTCCTTGGCGCGGCGGCTCTCCTCCTTCGCGCGGCGCGCCTGGTCCTTCCACTCCTGCTTCCAGAAGCGGAACTCGTCGGGGCCCGCGTCCTCCACGCGGGTGCCGCCGCGCGCCTGCCGGGTCGCCTCGCGCAACTCCCGGCGCAGATCGCCCGCCACGCCCCGCGCGTCGTCGCGGATCTCGGCGGCCAGCTCCGAGACCGAGTCCCGGATCTCCTGCTCCAGGTCCACCAACTCGCCCTGCCGGGACGCCAGTTCTGCGCGGCCGGCGTCCGTGAGGGAGTAGACCTTGCGGCCCCCCTCGGTGGCATGGGTGACCAGGCCCTCCTTCTCCAGCTTGGCCAGCCGCGGGTAGACGGTGCCGGCCGAGGGCGCGTACAGGCCCTGGAATCGCTCCTCCAGCAGCCGGATCACCTCGTAGCCGTGGCGCGGCGCCTCGTCCAGCAGCTTGAGCAGGTACAGGCGCAGGCGTCCGTGCGCGAAGACGGGGGCCATGTCAGACGTCCTTCCGCAACGAGAGGGGTTCCTCGGTCTCCCGTGGCGGCCTGCGCAGCAGCGCGATGGCGCCCGAGACGGTGGTCGCCTTCAACCGCGCGTCGCCCTTGCCCACCCGGCCGGAGATGCGCTTGGCCCCCCACTGCCCGGTGACCCGCAGCTCCTCGAACGCGCAGGTGACCGCGCCGCTGGCGGTGTTGGCGTCCACCCGCGCGTCGCCCGGGTCGGGCAGCCGGATGGCGATCTCGCCGGAGACGGTGTTCAGGTGGACGTCGCCGCCGCCCGCCGGGTCCAGGTCGAGCGCCATGTCCCCGCTGACGGAGTCCGCCTTGATCCGCGCCCCCGTGCCCTCGACGACGGTGAGGCCGCCGGAGACGGTGCTGAACTTCAGGTCTCCGGAGAGCGCCTGGGCCTCCAGCGATCCGGAGACGGTGCTCGCGTCCACCGGGCCGCTCACTCCTACGAGGGTGGTGTCGCCGTTGACGCCGCGCACCGCCGTGCGGCCGCTGACGCCGGTGACCACGGCCTCGGCGGAGACCACGCCGACCTCGACCCGCGTCGCGGACGGGACGGTCAGCGAGACCACGGCGTGCCGCTTCCAGCCCTTGCGGTCGAGCCAGCCCAGCAGGCCCTTCCAGGGCAGGTCCTCGTACGCGATGGTCAGCTCGGAACCGTCCCGGGTGACGATCAGCGGCGGCCCGTCGACCTCGGAGACCTCCAGGCACGCACCGGGCTCCTCGGTGCCGACGACGTTGACCGTGCCGCCGACGATCCGCACGTGGAGATCGGTGACCGGCCCGTCGAAGGGGATCTTCTGCCGTTCCGACACGGTCCAACTCTGCGCTGACATCCAGGCCTCCCGCCGGCGACTGCTACAGCGACGCAACATATCGCGTCGTCGCTCCTCACGATATATCGCGTATCGCGCAAGTCAAGACGTCGCGTCGGGGGTCGTGGCCGCTCCTATTCGTCGTCGTCCTCGTCGTCCAGCCGGGCCAGCCAGGTGGCCAGCCGCTCCACGGGGATCTCGAACTCGGGATTGAGGTCGACGAACTCGCGCAGCCGCTCCGAAAGCCACTCGAACGTGACCTCCTCCTCGCCGCGCCGGCTCTCCAGCTCCTCGATGCCGCGATCGGTGAAGTACAAGGGGTGCTCCGCAGGTGAAGGGGGATGTTGGGGCCAGGATAGGCTGGCGCGGAGGGCGTATGCGGGGGTGGCCTGCGGCTTCACGGGGGAGTGGGGAGCGGAGCACTTCGCGAGGGGCCACTCCTGCGCCGCTGCGCGGCTTGAGGGGGGTCTCGGCGCTGCGCGCCTCAGTGTGGCCGTTCGCTGTGCTGCGGGCGGGGGACCGCCATCGTCGCCATTCCAGTCGCAGGGCCACGTTTGCGCCGCTGGGCGGCTTGAGGGGGCGCAATGGGGAGGGACCCGTCGCCGCGCGCCGAGCGAGGGCGTCCGCTGCGCGAACGGTCGGGCCGTGCGGGGCAGCGAGGACCCAGGTCCCGGGGACGCTTGTCACCCCGTTGTCTGTGACAAGGGCTTCGTCAACTGGGCTTGCCCAAAGAGCTTGTCGACGGCAAGGGGGTGACCAGCGTTCTCCGGACCATGGGCGACTCCGGCTGGTCCGTGCCGGTCGCGCAGCGGACGGCCCCCTATGGGCGCGCAGCCCCAGGGCCCCTCCCGTTCCGCCCCGTCAAGCCGCGCAGCGGCGCAGACGTGGCCCTCGGCGAGGGGGTGCGCAGGACCCGCGGGTCGTCGGCGACCCGGCGTGAGGGGGAACCTCTCGCGCCCCCGGGCCGCCGCGGGCTAGCCTGATCTTGCGTCAACTTTGCTTACGGGGTCCGTGGGTTGGAGGGCGGTGCCGATGGGGGAGCTCGCGCGGCTGATCGAATTGCCGGACGGCACGCAGGTGTGGGCCCGCATGTCGCCGGTTCCGCTGCCGGACGCCGACGGCGTGGAGGACGACTACGGCGACTACGAGGACGTCGGCGCGCTCGACGGCGCGATCGCCCGGGTACGCAACCTGCGCGCGCTGATCACCGGGGTCGCCGCCTCGGTGCGGGACGCGGCGGCGCAGGCCGCGCCCGACGAGGTCAGCGTGGAGTTCGGGGTGGAGTTCGCGGTCAAGTCCGGCGCGATCGTCAGCGTGCTGGCGGACGGCGAGGCGACCAGCGGCCTGAAGGTCACCCTGACCTGGAAGGACCGCTTCCGCGAGCCCGCCCCCGTAC
Source organism: Streptomyces sp. ICBB 8177 (assembly GCF_003144095.1). Classification (GTDB taxonomy): domain Bacteria; phylum Actinomycetota; class Actinomycetes; order Streptomycetales; family Streptomycetaceae; genus Streptantibioticus_D. The sequence goes on from NZ_NSKH01000018.1 coordinate 2,299,528, forward strand.
CGGCACAGCAGCAACAACCGCAACCGCCGCCGCCCATGCCGACGGTGCCGCCCGCGCCCGGGGGCGGCGATGCCTGACGGGGCCCGCGGGTGAGCCCGCCGTCCGAGGCCGAGAGCAGACTGCGCGAACTGGCCCGGGAGGTGTCCGTCGCCATCCAGGCCGCCCCGTACGACACCGCGCCGTTCTGGGGCAGCGGACTGCTCGTCGCGCCCGAGTGGGTGCTGACGTGCGCGCACGTGCTGGTGCGCAAGGACAGTCTGGGCCGCAAGCGCTGGGCGGGCGACCACGAGGTCGGGGTGCGGATCGGCGAGCGCACGGTCCCGGGCCGGGCGGTCTACGCGTTACCCGACCCGGACACGATGACGGCGGGACGGGAGTTCGGCGACGAGCGGGAGTACGAACTCGCCCCCGACCTCGCCCTGATCAGGCTCACCCAGCCGGTCCGGCACGGCTGCGTGTGGCTGAGCGACCGCGCGGTGCCGCCGGTCAGCGCCCGGGTCGCGGCGCTCGGCTGGCGCAGGCCGGGCGGTGAGCTGGAGCCGTGGGACGGCACCTGCACCGTCCCCGGCAACGACTCGCTGCACGTCTTCCGGCTCGGCCCCGACTCCGAGATCCCGGCCGGCGTCTCCGGGAGCCTGGTGGTCGACCTCGCGCACGGCAGGGTCGTCGGCGTGGTCAAGGCCCGCCGCCGCACCCGCGACGGCGGCAAGGCGGTGCTGCTGACGGCGCTGCGCGCGCTGACCGAGTCCCAACCGCTCGCCCCCGCCCTGGCGTTGGGCGCCGACCCGTACCAGGAGCTGGTGCGCGCCCACGACCGCTGGCACTACGAACGCCAGCAGCCCCGTGCCTCGGCCCGCGCGACCTGGATCGACGTGCAGGGGCAGTTGTCCGACGTGATCGGCGAGTGGACGCCGTTCGACCGCGCCCGCGCCCTCGGGCTGCTGGCCGAACTGCCGCCGCCCAGCAGCGCCGGTGTCGTACAGCGCCTGGTGGAGCGGGTGCTGGGGCCCGGCACCGTGCACGATCCGCTGCCGGTCGCCTGGCGGGACGGTCACGGGCTGCTGTACGAGCCGGACGACGGCAAGCAACTGCTGGCGTTCGTCACCTATCTGATGCTGGTCGCCGACGAGGTGCGGTCGCAGGACGCCGAAGGCGCCGAGCGGGTGCGGGAGTTCGCGATGAGCCGGGCGATATCGCTGCCCGCGCCGGACCGCCAGCGGCTGGTGGAGCTGGAACGCGCCGATCCCGAGCGGGACGGCGGGGGACGGCCCGCCTCGGTGCTGGTGGCGCTGGCGCCGGTGGTGTGGGAGGAGAACCTGCCGGTGCGCTTCCGCTGGGAGATCCAGTTGGTGCGCTCGGCCGAGGACCGGCAGATCACCACGGTCTGCGACGAGCGCGACGGCGTGGAGTTCGACGAGGCCGTCGCACAGGTCCAGGAACCGCTGGCGCTCGCCCTGGACCGTGCCGACCGCTCCGGCCACCCGGCCACCGTGGAGATCGCGCTGCCCGTGCACCACTTCGACACCGCCGCCCATCTGTGGGTGCCCGGTGGCGGGCTGCGCGACCGCCCGCACCGCCCGGCCCGGCCGATGGGCGCCCGCCGGCCGGTGGTGATGCGCGACGTGGAACGCGTCCCGCCCACCCCGGAGTGGCGCGAGCGGTGGGCGGGGCTCAGCAGGCGCGGCGGGCTGACCCCGTTGCCGCTCCAGGCGCTCGACCGCACGCCCGGATACGGCAAGTTGCGCAACGCGCCGCCGGAGTCGGTGCCCGTGCTGTGCGGGCCGGCCGGGCAGGGCGACGGCCTGAGCATCATGATGGACGTGCTCGACGCGGGCCACGGCGTCGCGCTGTGGCGTGGCGCGCCGCACCCGCGCGCCGAGTGCGGCCCCGACTGCGTCGCCTTCCGGCACGTGGCCGACGCGCTGCTCGCCGGGGTCGCCGACGCGGCCGGACTCCCGGAGGCGGTACGGGCGTTGCGCGCCCAGGCGCACGATCTGCGCCAGGGCGCGCCGGACGGGCGGCCGTCGTGCGCCGAGCAGTTGGTGCTGCTCTACGACGACGCCGACGCGCCGTTGCCCGATCTCGGCGTGGGGTACGGGGCTCACGCGTGAGGCGCTCCCACCCGCGTCCGGAAACCACCGTTGGAACCGCCCTGGCTGGGTACTGTCATAAGGGGGGGGTTCCGCGTGCGGTCTCCCCTTGTGTGCGTGACGGACACGTACGAGCGCGCGAGAGCGGGCGGCATGCGTGACCGCGGCGGCAGTGCCCTCGAAACCCGGGCCCCGGCCCGTCCCGCGACGAGGAGCGCGATGTGAACGAATGGCTGATCTACCGAGGCACCGGCCAGCCCCACGAGGGGATAGACCGTCTGCCCGCCCCGCCGCCGTGGCGCAATTTCGACGGTCACCCGGTGGTGAGCGCGCCGGCGCCGATCGACACCGCGTCCACCCGCAGGCTCGGCCTCCAGCAGGACCTGGCCGAGCAGTACCGGCCGCGCCCGACCGAACTGGAGCTGGTGAACGCCGCGTTGTACCTGCGCAGACCGCTGCTGGTCACCGGGGAGCCGGGCTGCGGCAAGAGCACCCTCGCCCACGCCGTCGCGCACGAGCTGGGCCTGGGCCGGGTGCTGCGCTGGCCGATCGTCAGCCGCACCGTGCTGCGCGACGGCCTCTACCAGTACGACGCCCTGGCGCGCCTGCAGGACCTCCAGCTGGCCCGTACCGCGCAGCCGGAGCAGTGCATCGGCCCCGGCTCGCAGGAGACCTCGCCCGGCGACGGCATCGGCCGCTACATCCGGCTCGGCCCGCTGGGCACCGCGCTGCTGCCCGCCGCCCGCCCCCGGGTCCTGCTCGTCGACGAACTCGACAAGAGCGACATCGACCTGCCCAACGACCTGCTCAACGCCCTGGAGGAGGGGGAGTTCGCCATACCGGAGCTGGAGCGCATCGCCGACCGCCACCCCGAGGTCGAGGTGCAGGACGACGACGGCGGCCGGGTCACCGTGCGCGGCGGGCGGATCCGCTGCCGGGCCTTCCCGTTCGTCGTGCTGACCAGCAACGGTGAACGCGACTTCCCGGCACCGCTGTTGAGGCGCTGCATCCACCTGCGGCTCGACACCCCGGACGAGGACCGGCTCGCGGCGATGGTCCGCGCCCACTTCGGGCCCGAGGCCGCCGAGCGCAACCGCGCCATCATCCAGCAGTTCCTGGACCGCAGGCCCGGCGAGCAGCGCTCCGCCGACCAGTTGCTCAACGCCATCTACCTCACCCAGCAGGCCGGGGAGGAGGACGTCGGCACGCGTGAACGCCTGGCCGACGAACTCATGCAGCCCCTCAACCGGGTGAGGTGAGCGGAGGTGACCCCCGGCTCGGACCTGTTCGCGCAGCTCGTGGCGAGGCTGCGCCGGGCGGGGATCGCCACCGACGCCGAGGGGCTCGCGGACGCGCTGTGGTTGTCGGATCAGATGGCCTCGGGTGACCCCGGTGATGCCACGCAGGGACAGGATTCGGCCACAATCGGTGACGAGTCGCCCGGTGAGGCGAGCGGTGCCGGGGCGGACGAGCCGGCGCCGCGCGGGCGTGAGGAGCCGGCGGACGGCGAGGGCGACGACGACGGCGGTGCCGACGACGGCGAGACCGGGCCGACGGTGCCGATACACGCCGTGCGCGAGACCGAGCCGATCACGCTGGACGAGGCCCTGCAGATCCGGGTGCCGGTCGCCAACGCCTTCCCCCAACTCCTCCCGCTGGAGCGGGCGTTGCGGCCCCTGCAACGCTACCGGCCGCACGCCCGGGCACGGCGCGGCAGCGAGCTTGACGAGATGGCGACCGCGGAGACCAGCGCCAGGAGCGGCCACATACTGCCGGTCTTCCGCGAGGTCAGGCGGCGTGACGCACGGCTGCTGCTGGTCATGGACGACTCGCCGTCGATGGTGGTCTGGGACCAGATGCTGGAGGAACTGCGGCTGGTCTGCGAGCAGGTCGGCGCGTTCCGCGACGTCGCCGTGCACTACCTGCGCCCCCGCCCGGACGGCGAGCCGGGCGTGGCGGCGGGACGCGGCGGCGACGAGGCGCTGTCCCCGGCCGACCGGCTGCGCGACCCGACGGGGCGCACCGTGACGCTGCTGCTCAGCGACTGCTCGGGGTTGCTGTGGGGGCGCGGCGCCGCGCAGCGGCTGCTGCACCGGTGGGCGCGTACCGGCCCGGTCGCGGTGCTCCAGCCGCTGCCCCAGCGGATGTGGCCTCGCACCCTGCTGCCCGCCGAGCCCGGCGTGCTGCGCGGGACGTCCGGCGCGGGCGGGCGCCTGGAGTTCCTGCCCCGCAGGCGCCGGACGCGGGAACGCGCGCCGGGAGCGCTCGCGGTGCCCGTGCTGTCACCGACCCGGGGCGCGCTGGGCGCCTGGGCGCACGCGGTCTCCGGCACCACCCGCTTCACCCTCGACGCCGCCGCGGCCTGGGTCCACGACCGGCACGCCGGAGCCGAACCGCCGCCGCGCCGCGAGCGCACCGCGGAACAGCTCGTGCAGGACTTCCAGGCGGTCTCCTCGCCCGCCGCCCAGCACCTGTCGGTGTACCTGTCGGCGGCGCCGCTCGCGTACCCGGTGATGCAGTTGGTGCAGCGCGCGATGATGCCGCAGACCGGTCCCATCGAGATGGCCGAGGTGCTGCTCAGCGGGCTGCTGCTGCGGCAGGAGGACACCCCGGCGGAGACCCTGCGCCGCGAGGGCGGGCCGTGGTACGACTTCGCGCCGGGCGTCGAGGAGGTGCTGCTGCGCAGGCTGGGCCTGGGCGAGGCGACACTGGTGCTCAAGCACTGCTCGCTGTACGTGGAGCGGGTGTTCGGCCGCCGGGCGCGCAACTTCCCCGCGATGGTGGTCGGTTACCTCTCCGGCGAGGGCGGGCCGCCCGACCCGGGGGAGAGCGGCGGAGTGCCGGTGCCCCGGCCGTTCGCCGAGGTGCCGCAGAAGGTGCTGCGCCGCTTCCAGCCCGGCGGCGTGGGACCGGCCGTGCTCGACGCGTACGGGCAGGACCCGGCGGCGGTGGCGGTGCCGTCGGGCGGGGTGCCGTTCGGCCATCAGGGGCGGGTGGTGGAGACGGCCCGCGAGCGGCTGGCGAGGTTCCACGAGCGGCGCACCATCCGCGACCTGTGGGAGGCCATCCGCTTGCTGCGCACCGCTCCCGACGACGAACGGCAGCCCGCCAGGACCGTGCCGCTGCGCACGCTGCTGGCCGAGTGCCTGCTGAGCCTGTGGGAGGCGCGGCAGGGCGACGACGCGCCGGCCGAGGCGGAGCGCACCGCGCGCTCGGCCGCCGAACTAGCGGACCGCGCCGCCGTGCCGGACGCCGTGGCGGGCCGGGCGCACCTGGTGCTGGGGCGGGTGCTGCGGGTCGTCGCGGGCCAGTCGCCGCCGCACTCCGCGGGCGCCGCGCGTGCGCTCGCCGAGGCCGACGCGGCCCTGACCCGCGCGGAACACCTGCTGCTGGGCGCGCCGGACGACCTGCTCGCGGCGCGGATGTGCCTGGTGGACGTGGCGAGGGAGCGCTACGCCCTCACCGGTGACCGCCATCTGCTGTACGGCGCCCAGGCGTTGCTTGACGTCGTCCTGGAGTCGTGGCCGCCGGACGGGCCGATGCCGCGCGGCCCGCTGTCGGTGCGCGGCGCGCTGCTGTCGGCGCTGGCCGAGGACGCGACGCAGCGGGACGCCACCGACGAGGCGCGGGCGTTCGCCCTCCAGTCGGTGGCGGACTTCGAGACCGTTGCGGACGCCGACGCGGCGAGCGGGCGACCCGGCGCCGGCGCCACGAGCGGTCAGCCGCCGGAGCGCGCCTCGCGGGTCGCCACGCTGCTCGACCTGGCCGCCGCCCGCGCCATGGCGGCCGCCGACCTGGGCGCCCCGGAGGTCGTGGAGGACCTGGAGCGGGCGTTGCGGTGCGCGGGCGACGACGCCGATCTGCGGCTGGAGTGCCTGCGCCGCCTCGGCCTCGCGCACGCCGCCCGCTACGCCCGCACCGCCCGGGTCACCGAACTCGCCGAGGCGGACGACGCGTTGGCCGCCGCCCAGCGCCTGGTGGCCACCGACGACCCGGCCCGCGCCGACCTGCTGGTGGACCGCGGCAGGGTGCTGGTGGAGTGGGCGGGCCGGGGCGGCGGCCTCGCGGTGGCCACCGACGCGGTACGGGTGCTGCGCGAGGCGCTGGCGCAGACGCCGGAGAGCCATCCGCTGCTGGCCGAGCGGCGGTTGCTGTTCGGCCGGGCGCTGCGCCGCCGGAACGAGGCGGGCGGCGCGCTGACCGACCTGCACGAGGCCGAGTGGATACTGGCCCGCGCCGCGCGGGCCGCCGAGGACCCGGCCCGCGCCGATCCGGCGACCGCGGCCGAGGCGTGGCTGGAGCGCGGCGACGTGCTGCTCGGGCTCGCCTCCGACGCCCCGGAGCGGCTGGACGCCGCAGCCGAGTCGTACCACCGCGCGGCCGGGCGGGCGGCGTCGGCGGGCGACCAACTGCTCGGCGCGCGCGCCCACCACTGCCGGGGAACGGTCCTGGAGCGGACGGCGGGCCCGGCGCGCGCCCTGGAGTCGTACCGCGCGGCCTGGGCGCTGTGGCAGCACGCCGGGGCGGCCAGGGGACCGCAGGCCCGCTCCACGCTGGAGCGCATGCGGGCGCTGGGCGACACCGTGTGACGAGGGCGACGTGGCGGCCGGACCGACGACCGGGTGACCGGACGACCGGGTGACGGGACGACCGGGGGGCGGGGGACACTGTGACTGCGCGACACCGCGTGCGAGGTTTCCCGGCGGCCGCCACGGGGGTATCCCGGTCCGGTCGGCTCGGCGGGCAGTGCCTCGACGGGCAGTGAGGAGTACGGCGTGATGAACCATGCGGTCGGCGCCGCGCCGGGCGGTGCCGGGGCGACGCTTCCCGAACCCGGCCCAGGGCTCGTGCCCGCCCCCGGTCGCGAGGCGCTCCCCGACTTCACCGGGGTCGACCTCGACGACCTGCTGCCGCGCGTCAGCCATCCGGCGCTGGCCGCCGTGCTGCCCGGGCTCGCGGCCCGCGGCCGACGGCCGGGTGAGGCCGCCGCGTACCACGAGGACGCTCCGGACATGCGCGCGTTGGACTGAACGACCGTGCTGACGGCTGCGGCCCCGCGTTCCGCCAGGAGCCGGTCCAGCGCTGGCCGAATTCGGTAGGCTTTGAGTCAACGATCAGGCTGAACTGGTCAGTTGTGGTCACGAAGCGTTTTTCCGCCGTGCCGCGCGGCGATGCCCGGCATGGGACCACCCGCAGGGGCCCGCCCCCGAATGGGACCACCCGCAGGGGGACGCCCGCCGGACAGGAGGTGACGCCGTGCCCGCAACCGTGCCCCTCGTTCCCTTCGCGCCCCGCGCGCCCTTCCGGCAGTTCGTGCTCAAGGTGCGGGGTCGCTGCAACCTCAGCTGCACCTACTGCTGCCTCTACCACGGCCGCGACACCGGCTGGCGGGACCGCCCGGCGCGGGTCAGCGAGGCCACCATGGCGCGCACCGCGCAGCGCGTCGCCGAACACGCCCGCGCCCACGACCTGCGGGAGCTGCGCATCGACCTGCACGGCGGCGAACCCCTGATGGCCGGCCCCGGCGAGGTGCTCGACTACACCGCCGCGATACGGGAGGCGGTCGGCCGGGACCGGGTGGTGCACGCCGCCGTGCAGACCAACGGCACGCTGCTCACCCGCTCCGGCCTGGACCGGCTCACGCGGGCGGGCATCGGCGTCGGGCTCAGCCTGGACGGCGGCACCGCCGCCCTCAACCGCAACCGCGTCGACCACGCCGGACGCCCCTCCTGGCCCGCCGCCTCCCGCGCCGCCCGGCTGCTGGCCGACCACCCCGAGGCGTACGCGGGACTGCTGTGCGCGGTCGACGTGAGCGCCGACCCGGCCGAGGTCTACCGCTCACTGCTCGCGCTGCGCCCGCCGCGGCTCGACCTGCTGCTGCCGCACGCCAACTGGTCCAGCCCGCCGCCGCGCCCCGAGGGCCGCCCGCGCTCGGCCACCCCGTACGGCGACTGGCTCGCCGCCGTCTTCGACCTGTGGTGGAACCGCGGCGCCGACGAGCCGCCGCATCCGCGGGTGCGGCTGTTCACCGAGATCGTCGGCCTGCTGCTGGGGGTGCCGAGCGCCACCGAGTCGGTGGGTCTGTCCCCCACCGTCGCCGTGGTCGTGGAGACCGACGGCTCGATCGCCCAGATCGACTCGCTCAAACTCGCCTACGACCGCGCCACCGTCACCGGGCTCGACGTCCACCACCACAGCTTCGACGAGGCGCTGGCGCACCCCGGCATCGCCGCCCGCCAGCGCGGCGCGGCCGCGCTCGCCGCCGTCTGCCGGGGCTGCCCGGTGGTGCGGGTGTGCGGCGGCGGCAACTACGCCCACCGCTACCGCGAGGGCTCCGGATTCACCCACCCGTCCGTGTACTGCGCCGACCTCGAACGGCTGATCCGGCACATCGCCGCCGCCCTGGCGTCCGCGCTGCCCCGCGGCACCGCTCGCGCGACGGTGAACTCCGCGCACGGACAGGTCATCTGACGTGGCGTCGGCCGATCGCCCGGCGCTTCGGCTATCGTGCGAGGACCACCTGTGAAAACCGTCGGAACCCCGTTGGAACCCGAGCGGCCCCCGGGCCCGCGGCCGGCGAGGTGAGGGGAGAGTCCCATGGCTCAGCGGACGCCGGACGCGCAGGAAGCCGACCACTTCACCATCAGCCACGCCGGGTACAACCGGCCCTGGGCGACCTGGATCGCCCACCAGCTCGAACGCCTCGGCCACCAGACCTCGTTGCTGCGCTGGGACCCGCCGCTGAGCGTGCCGCTGACCGACGCTCTGCGCGACCTGCTCGCCGCCCCCGGACGCGTGCTGCTGGTGCTGGACGACTGGTACTTCTCCCTCGGCCCGCGCACCGACACCGAGTGGACCCAGGCCCTGGGCGACGTGGTGCCCGCCGAGGCCGAGCGGTTCGCCGCCGTCAGCGTCGCCACCCGCGCGCTGCCGCCCACCGCCGCCGCGCTGCGCCCGGTCGACCTGCGCGACCTCGACGAGCACGAGGCGCGCCGCCGGATACTGCGCAGGCTCGGCATCGACCCGGCCACCGAGGCCGGCGAACCGGCCGGCGCCGCCGCCCCGCGCTTCCCCAACGACCCGCCCGCCGTGTGGAACGTGCCGCGCCGCAACGTGCGCTTCACCGGCCGCGACGCCGTGCTGGAGGAGATCCACCGGCGCTTCGAGGAAGGCGGCAGGGAAGGCGCCCGGCTCGCGCTGCGCGGCATCTCCGGTGTCGGCAAGAGCCAGATCGCCATCGAGTACGCGCACCGCTTCGGCAACGACTACGACATCGTCTGGTGGGCCAACGCCGGCTACCGCGCCACCGCCCGCGAGCAGTTCGCCGACCTCGCCCCGCGCCTCGACCTGCCCGCGGGCCAGGAACTGGGTGAACGCATCCGCGCCGTGCACGAGGCGCTGCGCACCGGACGCCCGTACCGCCGCTGGCTGATCGTGCTGGACAGCGCCGACGACCTCGGCCAGGTCGAGGACCTCGTTCCCGAGGGCAACGGCCACGTGCTCATCACCACCCTCACCCAGGACTGGGCCGCCGCCGGCAGCGTCACCGAGGTCCAGGTGGAGCCGTTCCGCCGTCCGGAGAGCGTCGCGTACGCCAGGCGCCGCGCGCAGCGGCTCACCGAGCGGGAGGCCGACCAGCTCGCCGAGGCCGTCCAGGACCTGCCGCTGCTGCTCAACCAGACCGCGGCCTGGCTCGCCGCCAACCCCATGCCCGCCAAGGACTACATCGAGCTGATCCGGCGCGGCGAGGCCAACCAGATCGGCATCCGCATCTCGTCGGACTACCCGATGGGATTCCAGACCACCTGGTCGATAACGCTCAACACCCTCCAGGACAAGCACCCCGAGACCGTCGAACTGCTGCACCTGCTCGGGCTGTTCTCCCCGGAGGCCATCCCGGTCCGGCTCATCGAGTCGGCCCGCCCGGACAGCCTGCCCGAGCACCTCGCCGCACTCGCCGCCGATCCCATCCGCTGGCACACCGCGCTGCGCAGGCTCTCGGAGTCCACGGCCGTGCGGATGGACTACGTGGAGGCGCACGAGTCCGAGCCGTTCGTCGACCAGGTCGCCATGCACCGGCTCTACCACGGCTTCCTGCTCTCCACCCTCAGCGAGGACCGCCGCGAGGCGCTGGCCTCGGTCGCCGCCCGGGTGCTCGCCGACGCCGACCCCCGCAACCCCACCGACACCCGCTCCTGGGCCCGCTACGCCGAACTGCTGCCGCACCTGGAGACCGCGGGCGTGCTGTCCGGCGCCGAGCCCGGCAGCCGCGAACTGGTCCTCAACTGCGTGGAGTACCTGCGGGTGCGCGGCGAGGCCCGCACCGGCCTGCGCCTGTGCGAGCAGGCGGTGGCCCGCTGGCGCCCCCGGCTCGCCCCGGACGATCCCGACCTGCTGGTCCTGGTCCACCAGCACGCCAACATGCTGCGCCGCGCCGGGCGTTACCAGGAGGCGCAGGCGATGGGCCGGGCCGTCGTCGAGCAGCTGTCCGCCGAGCGCCCGCCCGACGACCCCGACCTGCTGCGCGCCAAGAACGGCCTGGGCGGCACGCTGGTCGCCCTCGGCGCCTACCAGGAGGCGCACGACATCTTCGCCGACTCGGTCCGCGCCTGGACCGAGATCCTCGGCCCGGAGTCGATGCGCACCATGCAGGACCGCAGCAACCTCGCCAACGTCCTGGCGCTGCTGGGCCGTTACGAGGAATCGCTCGCCGCGCACCGGGAGATCCTGCTGGTGCGCGAGCGGGCGCTGCGCCCGCGCCACCACCGCACCCTGCTGTCCGCGCAGCGCTACGCCTGGACGCTGCGGCTGCTCGGCCGCTACACCGAGGCCACCTCGCGCCAGGAACTCAACGTCCGCGTGCTGCGGCAGGTCATGGACCGCTACACCCCGCAGTCGCTGTTCGCCGAGCACAACCTCGCCCTGTGCCTGCGCCGGGGCGGGGACGTCGCGCAGGCGCACGCCCTGATGTCCGGCGTGGTCGACCGCTGCGTGCAGCGGCAGGGGCCCCGGCACCCGGACACCCTGCTCGTGCAGGCCGACTACGCGACGTTCATCCGGCAGCACGGCGACCTCGACCGGGCCAGGGAGCTGGCCACCACGGTCGCCGAGCGCTACCGCGAACTGACCGGCCCCACCCACCCGTTCACCGTCGGCACCGAGGGCAACGTCGGCCTGGTGCTGCGCGCGTACGGCGAACGGGACGAGGCGCTGGCCGTCGCGGAGCGCGCGCTGCACGGCATGACCGAGGCCGTCGGCCCCGCCCACCCGTGGACGCTGGGCTGCGCGCTCAACGCCTCCGGCGCCCGCAGCCTCGCCGGGGACGAGGAGGGCGCCCTCCAGCTGAGCCGGGAGACCGTGGCGCTGGCCAAGACCTCGCTGGGCGACGCCCACCCGCTCACCCTGTCCTGCCGGGCAGCGCTCGCCGACGACCTGCGCGCGATGCGGCGCACCCAGGAGGCGTCCAAGGTGGAGACCGAGACCCTCCAGCAACTCGGCGAGACCCTCGGCCCGCAGCACCCGCACACCCTGTCGGTGCGCCGCAGGAAGCGCCCGTACTGGGACTTCGAACCGCAGCCCGGCTAGGACGACGAAGGAACGACGAGGGAGGGGCGGGGCCGTCGGCCCCGCCCCTCCCTCACCGACTGCCCGTCAGATCTCGAAGACCTCACGCACCAGCTGCTGCTGCTCCTGCTGGTGGCGCTTGGCCGAGCCCACCGCAGGCGAGGAGGAGGACGGACGCGAGACCCGGCGCAGCCGGTCCGCGTTGTCCGGCGCCGCGCCGAGCACCAGGTCGAGGTGGTCGATCAGGTTGAGCGCGATGAACGGCCACGCACCCTGGTTCGCCGGCTCCTCCTGGGCCCACACGAACTTCTGCGCCTTGGTGAACGGCGCCAGCGCGGCCTGGATCTCCGCGCCGGGCAGCGGGTAGAGCCGCTCGATGCGGATCAGCGCCACGTCGTCCGCCTTGCGGGCCTCCCGCTCCGCCTTCAGGTCGTAGTAGACCTTGCCGGAGCAGAACACCACCTTGCGCACGTCGCCCGCGTTGACCGTGTCGTCGCCGATGACCGGGCGGAAGCCGCCGGAGGTGAACTCCTCCACCTTCGAGGTCGCCGCCTTCAGCCGCAGCATCGACTTCGGGGTGAAGACGATCAGCGGCTTGTGGTGCGGGTTGTGCACCTGCCAGCGCAGCAGGTGGAAGTAGTTCGACGGCAGCGTCGGCATGGCGATCGTCATGTTGTTCTGCGCGCACAGTGTCAGGAAGCGCTCCGGGCGGGCCGAGGAGTGGTCCGGGCCCTGGCCTTCGTAGCCGTGCGGCAGCAGCAGCGTGACACCGGAGGTCTGGCCCCACTTCTGCTCGGACGCCGAGACGTACTCGTCGACGACGCTCTGCGCGCCGTTGACGAAGTCGCCGAACTGCGCCTCCCACAGCACCAGCGCCTCGGGCCGGGCCAGCGAGTAGCCGTACTCGAAGCCCATCGCCGCGTACTCGCTCAGCAGCGAGTCGTAGACGTTGAACCGGGCCTGGTCCTCCGACAGGTACAGCAGCGGGGTGTAGTCCTCGCCGGTGACCCGGTCGACCAGCACCGCGTGCCGCTGGCCGAAGGTGCCGCGGCGGGAGTCCTGGCCCGCCAGGCGCACCGGGGTGCCCTCCATCAGCAGCGAGCCGAACGCCAGCATCTCGCCGGTCGCCCAGTCGATCGTGCCGTCCTCGACGGAGGCGGCGCGGCGCTGCAGCTGCGGCAGCAGCCGGGGGTGGACGGTGACCCGCTCGGGCAGGTTGACCTGCGACTCGGCGATCCGCTTGACGACCTCCTGGGAGATCGCGGTGTCCACGTGGACCGGGAAGTCCGGCAGCGTCTGCGGGTCGGGCGCCTCGGCCGGGGTGGCCTGGGTGGCCTCGCGTACCTCGGTGAAGACCTTCTCCAGCTGGCCCTGGTAGTCCTGAAGGGCCTGCTCGGCCTCCTCCAGGGTGATGTCGCCGCGGCCGATCAGCGACTCGGTGTAGAGCTTGCGCACCGAGCGCTTCTTGTCGATCAGGTCGTACATCAGCGGCTGGGTGAACGAGGGGTTGTCGGCCTCGTTGTGGCCCCGGCGCCGGTAGCAGACCAGGTCGATCACGACGTCCTTGTTGAACGCCTGGCGGAACTCGAACGCCAGCCGCGCGACGCGGACCACGGCCTCCGGGTCGTCGCCGTTGACGTGGAAGATCGGCGCCTCGATCATGCGGGCCACGTCGGTGCAGTACATCGACGAGCGGGAGGCCGCCGGGGCGGCGGTGAAGCCGACCTGGTTGTTGATGACGATGTGCACGGTGCCGCCGGTGCGGTAGCCGCGCAGCTGCGACATGTTGAGGGTCTCGGCCACCACGCCCTGGCCCGCGAAGGCCGCGTCGCCGTGCAGCTGGACCGGCAGCACGGTGAAGTCCGTGCCCGCCTTGCCGATGATGTCCTGCTTGGCCCGTGCGATGCCCTCGACGACCGGGTCGACGGTCTCCAGGTGCGAGGGGTTGGCGGCCAGCGAGACCTTGATCTGCTCGCCGTCCAGGCCGGTGAAGGTGCCGGAGGCGCCCAGGTGGTACTTCACGTCGCCGGAGCCGTGCATCGACTTCGGGTCGAGGTTGCCCTCGAACTCGCGGAAGATCTGCGCGTACGACTTGCCGACGATGTTGGCCAGCACGTTGAGGCGGCCGCGGTGCGCCATGCCGATGACGACCTCGTCCAGCCGCGACTCGGCCGCGGAGTCGATGACCGCGTCCAGCAGCGGGATGACGGACTCGCCGCCCTCGAGCGAGAAGCGCTTCTGGCCGACGTACTTGGTCTGCAGGAACGTCTCGAACGCCTCGGCGGCGTTCAGGCGGCGCAGGATGCGCAGCTGCTCGTCGCGCTCCGGCTTGGTGTGCGGGCGCTCGACGCGGTCCTGGATCCACTTGCGCTGCTTGGGGTCCTGGATGTGCATGTACTCGATGCCGACGGTGCGGCAGTACGAGTCGCGCAGCACGCCGAGGATGTCGCGCAGCTTCATCAGGGACTTGCCCGCGAAGCCGCCGACGGCGAACTCGCGCTCCAGGTCCCACAGGGTCAGGCCGTGCTCGGTGACGTCCAGGTCGGGGTGCTTGCGCTGGCGGTACTCCAGCGGGTCGGTGTCGGCCATGACGTGGCCGCGGACCCGGTAGGAGTGGATCAGCTCGAAGACCCGGGCGGCCTTGGTGACGTCGTCGTCGTGGCCGGCGTCGATGTCCTGGCGCCAGCGCACCGGCTCGTAGGGGATGCGCAGCGACTCGAAGACGTGGTCGTAGAAGTCGCCCTCGCCCAGCAGCAGCTGGTGCATGATGCGCAGGAACTCGCCGGAGGCGGCGCCCTGGATGACCCGGTGGTCGTAGGTGCTGGTGAGCGTCATCACCTTGGAGACGCCCAGCTTGTTCAGGGTGTCCTGGGAGGTGCCCTGGAACTCCGCCGGGTAGTCCATCGAGCCGACGCCGATGATCAGGCCCTGGCCCGGCATCAGCCGCGGCACGGAGTGGACGGTGCCGATGCCGCCGGGGTTGGTCAGCGACGCGGTGACGCCGGTGAAGTCGTCCATCGTCAGCTTGCCGACGCGGGCGCGGCGCACGATGTCCTCGTAGGCCTGCCAGAACTCGAAGAAGTTCAGCGTCTCGGCCTTCTTGATCGCCGCGACGACCAGCTGGCGGTCGCCGTTCGGCTTGACCAGGTCGATGGCGAGACCGAGGTTGACGTGGTCGGGCTTGACCAGGGTGGGCTTGCCGTCCTTCTCCGTGAAGGAGTAGTTCATCGACGGCATCGTCTTGAGCGCCTGCACCATCGCGTAGCCGATGAGGTGGGTGAAGGAGACCTTCCCGCCCCGGGCGCGCTTGAGGTGGTTGTTGATGACGATGCGGTTGTCGAACAGCAGCTTGACCGGGATCGCCCGGACGCTGGTCGCGGTCGGCAGCTCAAGGCTGGCGTTCATGTTCTTGGCGACCGCGGCGGCCGGGCCGCGCAGCGTCACGTACTCCGGGCCGGACTCCGCCTCACCGGTGGGCCGCTCGGCGGCGGGCTTCGCGGGCGCCGCGGGCTTGGCGGCGGCGGGCGCGGGAGCCGGCACGGCGGCGGGCTTGGCCGGGGCCGGCTGCGCGGGAGCGGTCTGCGCCGCGGCGGGCTTGGCCGGGGCGGCCGCGGCGGGGGCCGCGGGCCGCTGCGCCGTCTGCTGTGCGGGGGCAGACGGAGCCGGGGCGGTCGCGGACACCGGGGCCTTCGGCACGGCGGCCGGGGCGGCAGCCGCCTGCGCGGGCTGCGCGGCGGTCGCGGCGCTGTTGTCAGCCCCCGGCTTGTAGTCGGCGAAGAAGTCCCACCAGGCCCGGTCTACCGAGTTCGGATCCTGGAGGTACTGCTGGTAGATCTCATCGACGAGCCACTCGTTCGCTCCGAAACCGGCGACGGGGCTCGCGCCCTGTCCGTCGGGGTCGGTCGAGACACTCGAGGTGTTGGGGGACTGTGACGACACGGCGGCAACCGCCCTCTTCCGCTTCACAAGGTGGTGGACAGCGGAAATAAAGGCTACGCCTACCGGGAGGGTCGGCGCAGGTTACGAGGGGCCGTCGTCGCGTACGTCACACTCTCGGGCGGGTTTGGCGGCGGTCTTTGGCGGGAAATCGGCATCCTTTTGGGCGCCTGCGCGCCGCCGCGGCGGTCACCCAGGCGTGGACGCGGCCTCTGCCTGCCGGATCCCGGTTTCCGGTCGAATCTCCCGTTCGAAGACCTTTCGAGAGCTTACGTCAACTGACTGACGTGCTCTTTCCCGGAAGAGTGAGGTGGATGCGGCAGCCCCGGGTGGATTCGGCCACACGGATCCGGCCACCGTGCAGCTCGACCGCCCAGCGCGCGATGGCCAGGCCGAGGCCGGTGCCGCCGTCGCTGCCCGAGCCGTGCGGGGCCTTGACGCTGCCGCGGCTGAAGCGCTCGAAGACCTTCGACCAGTGCGCCTGCGGGATGCCCGGGCCCTCGTCCAGCACCTCCAGCTCCAGGCTCTGCGGACCGGCGCCCCTGCGCGCCTTCACCGTCACCCGGCCGCTGGGCGGGCTGTGCTTGACCGCGTTGTCGACCAGGTTGGAGACCACCTGGTGCAGCCGCTCGGCGTCCGCGTAGGCGGTCAGGTCCAGCGGGTGGACGTCAAGGTGCAGGTGGACGTCGCCGCGTGAGCGCGAGTGGGACGGCGAGCCCATCGCCACGCCCGGCTTGATGCTCGCCGCCTTCAGCACCCCCGACAGGAACGGCCAGACCTCGAAGCTGCGGGCGTCGAGCGGCA
Source organism: Streptomyces sp. ICBB 8177 (assembly GCF_003144095.1). Taxonomy (GTDB): domain Bacteria; phylum Actinomycetota; class Actinomycetes; order Streptomycetales; family Streptomycetaceae; genus Streptantibioticus_D. The sequence goes on from NZ_NSKH01000018.1 coordinate 2,315,922, forward strand.
CCACACCGCTGTCGAGGCGCGACAGGTCCAGCAGATCGGCGACGAGGCGGCCGAGCCGCTCGGTCTGCTTCAGCGCGGTGCGCATCGTCTCCGGGTCCGCCTCGCTGACGCCGTCCACCACGTTCTCCAGCAGGGCGCGCAGGCCCGAGATGGGGGTGCGCAGCTCGTGCGAGACGTTGGCGACCAGCTCCTTGCGGTGGCGGTCGGCGCTCTCCAGGTCGGCGGCCATGCTGTTGAAGGTGACGGCCAGCTCGCCCAGCTCGTCACGGCGTCCGGTGCGCACCCGGCGGCTGTAGTCGCCCTGCGCCATCGCCCGGGCCACCGCCGTCATCTCGCGCAGCGGCGAGGTCAGCCCGGTGGAGACGAACTGCATCAGCAGCATCGAGGTGATGATCGAGAAGATGGTGATGACCCGCAGCTCGGTCTGCGACCGGATGGCCACCAGCACCAGCAGCGTGGTCAGGAAGACCGAGCTGATCACCAGCAGCCCGAGCGCCGCCTTGATCGACCGGAACGGGTCGATGGGACGCAGCCCTTCCCAGGTCCGCCTCCACAGCCCCGGCCGGTCCTCGTCGTCACGCGAGTCGTCGCGGGAAGTGCGCGCCATCCGGCGCACCGCCTTTCGCCGCCCTTACGGGGCGGGGGTCTCCAGCGCGTACCCCACACCGTGCACGGTGCGGATGCGCTCGGCGCCGATCTTGCGGCGCAGGGCCTTGATGTGGCTGTCGACGGTACGGGTGCCGGAGGCGTCGGCCCAGTCCCACACCTCGGCCAGCAGCTGCTCGCGGGAGAGCACGGCGCGCGGGGTCTGCGCCAGGCAGGCCAGCAGGTCGAACTCGGTCGGCGTCAGGTGCACGTCGTCGCCGCGCACCCGCACCCGCCGCTGGGCGTGGTCGATGGACAGGTCGCCCAGCTGGAGGGTGCCGCCGCGCGGGCTGCGGGCCGCGACCGTGGCCCTCTCCACCCGTCTGAGCAGCACGTGCACCCGGGCCGCCAGCTCCCGCATGGAGAACGGCTTGGTCATGTAGTCGTCCGCGCCGACGCCGAGCCCGACCAGCATGTCGGTCTCGTCGTCCCGCGCGGTCAGCATCAGCACCGGCACCGGCCGCAGCGCCTGCACCCGGCGGCAGACCTCCAGGCCGTCGTAGCCGGGCAGCATGATGTCGAGCACCAGCAGGTCGGGCTGCCAGGCGTGGGCGGTGTCCACGGCGGCCGGTCCGTCGCCCGCGGTGTGCACCGAGAAGCCCTCGGCGCGCAGGCGGGCCGCGATCGCGTCGGCGATCGTCGGGTCGTCCTCGACGACGAGGACACGCCGCTGGGTGGCCGGCGGTGGGGTGCCGGCTCCGGCGTTCGCGGTAGTCGTCTGTGTGTTGTCCATCGGGCCCGCCCCTACGTGGTCGCGCTGCTTGGCATGCAGCGTAAAGGGCGGGCGCGGCCTGCGGCTACGTCGGCCCTGGCGGGCGCCGGGCCAGATGCACCGCATCCGGGACACCCCGGGCAACCGGTACAGGGATGGTCTGGACCTGCGCGAATCCCGCGCCGCGCAACGCGTCCTCGAACCGTGCCGAGGGCCGGGCCGACCAGACCGCCAGCACGCCGCCCGGCGACAGCGCCCGCAGGCACCCGGCGAGGCCGCCCGGGGAGTACAGGGAGTCGTTGGAGGCGGTGACCGTCCAGTCCGGCCCGTTGTCGATGTCCAGGCACAGGGCGTCGTAGGCGCCGTCCGCGTCGCGCAGGTGGTCGAGCAGGTCGCGTTCCACGACGGTGACCCGGGGGTCCTCCAGCGCCCCGGCGGAGAACGGCGCGAGGTGCCCGGCCCGGTGCCAGTCGACGACGGCCCGCTCGCGCTCCACGACGGTGATCCGGCCCCAGCACGGCTCGGCCGCGGCCTCGGCCAGCGAGAAGCCGACCCCGAGGCCGCCGATCAGTACGGACGGACCGCCGCCGGACGGCATCGAACGGCCGCCGTCCCCTGTCAGCGCGCCGAGTGCGGCGCGGACCAGCAGGCGCTCGGAGCGTCCGTCGCGGGTGTCCATCAGGAAGCAGCCGTTGGCGATGATCTCGAAGTGCTCGCCGTGCCTGCGCAGCACCACCTCGCCGTACGTCCCCTCCCGCCGCTCGACGATCTCGGGCCCCGCATCGATCACGTCACGCATGCGCCTCAGGCTAGTCCCGCGCCCCCGCAGAACCGGCCGCCACCGGCTGATCGCTCACAGCGAACACCTCCCGGGGAACACCCTGGGCATCAGAAGCATTGAGTCCATACAGCTCAACTTCATTGCCTAGGGAGAGATCATGGCTTCAGATGCGCAGGGAACCGGCGGCCCGGTCGCGGGCGAGGTGCTGACCCTTCCCGTACTGCCGCTCGACGACGCGGTCGTGCTGCCCGGCATGGTCGTGCCGCTCGACCTGACCGACGGCGAGGTGCGCGCCGCGGTCGAGGCCGCGCAGGCCGCCGAGAGCAACCGCGCCGAGGCGTCGCGTGTTCCCGGCATCCGCTCCGGCTCCGGCCCGTCCGCGCGCAAGCCCAGGGTGCTGCTGGTGCCCCGGGTCGACGGCCAGTACGCGGCCGTGGGCACCCTCGGCGCCGTCGAGCAGGTCGGCCGCCTCGCGGACGGCGACCCCGGCGCGGTCATCCGCGGCCTGGGCCGCGTCCGCATCGGCGCCGGCACCACCGGCCCCGGCGCGGCCCTGTGGGTGGAGGGCACCGAGCTGACGGAGCCGGAGCCCACCGAGGCGCCCGGCGCCGTCGCCGAACTCGTCAAGGAGTACAAGGCGCTGGCCACCGCCTGGCTGCGCAAGCGCGGCGCCTGGCAGGTCGTGGACCGCGTCCAGGCCATCGACGACGTCTCGCAGCTCGCCGACAACTCCGGCTATTCCCCGTTCCTCACCGGTGAGCAGCGGGTCCGGCTGCTGGAGACCGTCGACCCGGTCGCCCGGCTGCGGCTGGCCATCGGCTGGCTGCGCGACCACCTCGCCGAGCAGGACGTCGCCGAGTCGATCCGCAAGGACGTCCAGGAGGGCATGGACAAGCAGCAGCGCGAGTTCCTGCTCCGCCAGCAGATGGAGGCCGTCCGCAAGGAACTGGCCGAGCTGAACGGCGACCCGGGCAACGAGTCCGAGGACTACCGCGCCCGCGTCGAGGCCGCCGACCTGCCCGAGAAGGTCCGCGAGGCCGCCTTGAAGGAGGTCGACAAGCTGGAGCGGTCCTCCGACGCCTCCCCCGAGGGCAGCTGGATCCGCACCTGGCTGGACACCGTCCTGGAACTGCCGTGGAACACCACGACCGAGGACGCCTACGACATCGCGGGCGCCCGCGCCGTGCTGGACGCCGACCACGCCGGGCTCGACGACGTCAAGGAGCGCATCGTCGAGTACCTGGCCGTCCGCAAGCGCCGCGCCGACAAGGGCCTGGGCGCCGTCCAGGGCCGTCGGGCCGGGGCGGTCCTCGCCCTCGTGGGCCCGCCCGGGGTCGGCAAGACCTCGCTGGGCGAGTCGGTGGCCCGCGCGATGGGCCGGCGGTTCGTGCGCGTCGCCCTCGGCGGGGTGCGCGACGAGGCGGAGATCCGCGGCCACCGCAGGACCTACGTGGGCGCGCTGCCCGGCCGCATCGTGCGCGCGATCAAGGAGGCCGGGTCGATGAACCCGGTGGTCCTGCTGGACGAGATCGACAAGGTGGGCTCCGACTACCGCGGCGACCCGGCCGCGGCCCTGCTCGAAGTCCTCGACCCCGCGCAGAACCACACCTTCCGCGACCACTACCTGGAGGTCGAACTCGACCTGTCCGACGTGGTGTTCCTCGCGACCGCCAACGTGCTGGAGACCATCCCGCAGCCGCTGCTCGACCGCATGGAGCTGGTCCAGCTCGACGGCTACACCGAGGACGAGAAGGTCGCCATCGCCCGCGACCACCTGCTGCCGCGCCAGCTGGAGCGCGCCGGCCTGGGCGCGGACGAGGTCGCGGTGGACGACGAGAGCCTGCGCAGGCTCGCCGGCGAGTACACCCGCGAGGCGGGCGTACGGAACCTGGAGCGCGCGATCGCCCGCACCCTGCGCAAGATCGCGGCACGCCACGAGCTGGGCGAGGCCCAACTCCCGGTCACCGTCGGCCCGGACGACCTGCGCGACCTGATCGGCAGGCCGCACCACGTTCCCGAGTCGGCGCAGGACCCGAAGGAGCGGCGCACCGCCGTGCCCGGGGTCGCGACCGGCCTTGCGGTGACCGGCGCGGGCGGCGACGTGCTGTTCGTCGAGGCGTCGCTCGCCGACCCGGAGACCGGCGGCACCGGCCTGACGCTGACCGGGCAGCTGGGCGACGTGATGAAGGAGTCGGCGCGGATCGCGCTGTCCTTCCTGCGCTCGCGCGGGGCCGAACTGGAGCTGCCGGTCGGCGACCTGAAGGACCGCGGGGTCCATCTGCACGTCCCCGCGGGCGCGGTGCCCAAGGACGGCCCGAGCGCGGGCATCACGATGACCACGGCGCTGGCGTCGCTGCTGTCGGGGCGCCGGGTGCGCGACGACGTGGCGATGACCGGTGAGGTGTCCCTGACCGGCCGGGTGCTGCCCATCGGCGGCGTCAAGCAGAAGCTGCTGGCGGCGCACCGGGCCGGGGTCACCACGGTGATCATCCCCAAGCGCAACGAGCCGGACCTGGACGACGTCCCGGCCGAGGTGCTCCAGACGCTGGAGGTGCACGCCGTCTCCGACGTGCGCGAGGTGCTGCGCCTGGCCCTGGAGCCGGCCCGCGAACACGATCGCCCGACGGTGGCCGCCGCCTGACGGCACACCGCGTCAGGCGAAGGGCGCCCGCCGCACCCCGGACGAAGGGTGCGGCGGACGCCCTGGCCTCCAGCGGATTCCGGAAGCTACCCCTCTTCCTCCGCCACCCACTCGTTGAGCCGGGCCAGCAGGCGGGCCAGGTCCGTCACGTCGGTGCGGTCCCAGCGGCTGAGCCTGCTGCGGTAGCGCTCGCGGCGGGCGTCGCGGACCGCGGTGAAGCGGGCCAGCCCCTCGGGCGTCAGCCGGACCAGGAACGCCCTGCCGTCCGCCGGGTCGGGCTCGCGACTGATCAGGCCGAGTTCCTCCAGGGCGCGCAACTGGCGGCTCATCGTCGCCTTGCCGACCCGGAAGTACGCCGCCAGGTCCGTCGCCCGTTCCGCGCCGACCTCCTCCAGCCGCACCAGCAACCCGTAGGCGGCGGCCTCCAGTTCGGGGTGGACCGCGCGGGCCATCTCGCCCGAGGAGGCGCGCGCCCTGCGGAAGAGCATGGTCAGTTCGCGCTCCAGCGCCTCCATCTCCCGCCCGGAGGGGGCGCCTTCCTCCGCCTCGCGGCGTCCGTCCGCCGGCCGCCCCGCGGGCGCGTCCTCCTCCGCCCCGGCAGGCGCGCCCCCATCACACCCGGACACCGTGTCCCCCTCGTGCCCGGCGGGGGCCCGCCCTCCGGGCTCGGCGGGAGCCTCGTGGTCCACACCACTTCGCCGTGCGCCCCGCCCGTCCTGCTCGTCTCCGGCCTTCCGCACGTCAGTGCCCTCTCCCGCTTCCCGCGGCTGAAATTTTCTTCCAGCGCCCGCCGTTGCCGCAGCTCTCCCAGTATTTCGCAGGATTAGACCATCGGCAGTGCCCGGATCCCCTTCCACCCCCGCGTTCTACGCGCGTACCTTCCGAAATGTCATGGCCACACCAAGGCACGACCCCCCTTGCCCTTGGAGGCACTCATGAACCACGCCGGACGCAGCCCCCGGCAGCCACACCCCCGCCGCAGACGCCCGAGCCCCCGGCGCGTCACCACGGTCACCGGCGCGCTGCTCTCCCTGTTCGCCCTGCTGCTCGCTCTCCCGGCCGCCGCGTCGGCCGCCACGAACGACTCCGGCTCCTCGCCGGCCTCGGTCACCACGAGCCACGACCACGTCACCCACCCGCAGCTCGACTGGGCCGGCTCGACGATCCCCTCGCACGAGGGCGGCGGCGCGCACGGCGGCACGGTCACCCCGGACGCCACGCTGACCTCCGGCATGGACGTCAGCGCCTACCAGGGCAGCGTGAACTGGACGACCGCCTGGAACAACGGCGGCCGGTTCGCCTACGTCAAGGCCACCGAGTCCACCACGTACACCAACCCGGACTTCACCCAGCAGTACGACGGCTCCTACGACGTCGGGATGATCCGCGGCGCCTACCACTTCGCGACGCCCGACACCTCCGGCGGCGCCGCGCAGGCCGACTACTTCGTCAGCCACGGCGGCGGCTGGTCCGGCGACGGCAAGACGCTGCCGCCGATGCTGGACATCGAGTACAACCCGTACGGCGCCGAGTGCTACGGGCTGAGCCAGAGCGGCATGGTCAGCTGGATCTCGGCGTTCGTCAACGAGGTGCACGCCAGGACCTCGCGGTGGGCGACGATCTACACGACCACCGACTGGTGGACCACCTGCACGGGCAACAGCTCCGCGTTCGCCGGCAACGACCCGCTGTTCATCGCCCGTTACTCCTCCAGCCCGGGCACGCTGCCCGCCGGGTGGGGCTACTACACCTTCTGGCAGTACGCCGACTCCGGGACCTTCCCCGGCGACCAGGACTACTTCAACGGCGCCTACGACCGCCTCCAGGCGCTGGCCGACGGCTGACCCGCCTCGCGCACGCGGGGGCGCCCGCCCGCACCCTTCCGTCCGGGGTGCGGCGGGCGCCCCCGCTTTCGGTCTTCGGCCGCCGCTGCGGCTGGTAGGCGGGCTACTCGCCGTGGGGCCACGGTTGTTCTCCGAGTACTGGACGGCGGTGACCGAGCGCGCGGTTCCCCGCGCCCCTCGCGCAGGTACCGGTTCCCGCCCGGCTCCTCACAGCTCGACCAGTCCCGCCGTCGCGTCGTCCGAGCGCTTGCCGCGCGGGAAGCGGGTGCCGTCGGGGTCGGCCGCCTCCTCCCGCCGCACCCGCTCGATCAGTTCGCGGGGGCCCGCCTTGCGCAGCACGGACATCGCGCCGGGCCAGTCGGTGCGGGCGAAGACGTCCACCAGGCGGGTGGCGCCGTCGGTGAGGCCGGCCAGCGCCCGCACCGACGCGCGCGGCACGGTGCCGGTGACGGCGCGCTCCGCGACGGCCGGGTCCGCCGCCGCCGTGAAGAAGCCGCCCTCGGCGTTGCGCAGCGCCTCGACCGCCCGGCCCCACTCCGCCGCCGCGGCGGCCCGCTCCGCCGAGCCGCGCGGCAGCGCCCGTACCGCCTCGCGCAGCGTGCCCACCGGCTCGGGCAAGCGGTCGAGCCGGTCGTCCACGACCGCCGTGACCTGCCCGGTGACGTCCTCGACCAGCAGCACCGAGTCCGACAGCACCAGGTGCTCCACGGTCTCGCCGTCCCATCGGGCGGCCACAACGGTTGCCTGCGGCGTGTACTTATGAGAAAGGTCACACCTTTCGGCGTGTCGTCGCGCGGTGCGTTCGATCGCCGCCGCCAGGCACTCACGCAGGGTCATGTTCCGTGCCGAAGCGGACAGTTCGAGCAGGGCGCCGCCCAGCCCGGCCACGTACCAGGGCACCCCGTGCGCGCACCCCGTGCCGTCCGGGTGCGGGGTCACGCCGTCCAGCACCACCATGACGCCGCCCAGTCCGGAGGCGGGCAGCGCGAACGACACGAAGTCCTCGTTGGGGCGGCCGGTGGACCCGGGTTCTGTGGCGGCCTCGATGCGCATGGGGCCAGTCTGCCCGAGCCTTCGTTCGAACACCTGATCCCTGCCGATCCGTGGCCGGTTCGTGGAGATCCGGTGTGTGATGCCCGGGATCCGGATTCGGGTGGGGCATCCTTCCAGGAGCCCGGCCGCTTCGCCAAACCGCCCGCGAGACGGCGGAAGTGTGCGCGACCGCGCCGAGTTGAAGGTCAACTTCCGGTTGTTGTTCACTCCTTCGGGTATCGCGCTGGGGATGGCTGCCACCCCCTCCCGCGGGGCTGCGATGGTCGGAACCATGCCGGGGTGAGACCAGAAGCGGGCGTGCGGGACAGCCGCGAGACACGCGCGCACCACGACCCGTGCGCGGCAACATACGCGTAACCACTTACGCACCGGGGGGAAGTGCCGGGTGACATCGTGTCCTGCCCGGCGCGGTGCCCAACTTGAGGTGTCGTCATTTCGGCTGCACGGAACGGCTGTACCGACGGACGAGACGGATTGCGAGAACCGGTGCGGACAACGCGGAGAGGGCGCGGTTCGGCGCGCACGCAGGCGCCGCCGGCCATGAACGGGCCGGGCGTCGCGGAACACCCCGGGCCGGCCCCCGTGCCCGGCGCGGCGGAGGGGACGGCGGCCCAGGGCGGACCCACCGGCACGTCCCGCAGGGGGCGTTCGCGCCGCCGGGTGCGGACCCGGCTGATCGCGGCGCTGCTGGTCTCGCTCGTCGCCGTCCTCGCCGCGTCCGCCCCGGGGCTGGCCGCCGCCGCGAGTGACCTCACGCAGTCGCAACGGCTGCTGAGCCTCACCCGGTTGAACACCTCCGCCATGGCCCTCTCGCACGCCCTCGCCGACGAGCGCGACGACATGGCCGCCTACGTCGCCGCCGGGCGCACCACCGCCTCCGGCCACGGGGTCAGCGAGGACGAGCGGGCCGGGGTGGACCGCCAGGCCCAGGAGGTCGAACAGGCCGCCGCCGCCCTGGACACCGGGGGCTCGGCCGACCTGGCGCGGACCACCGCGACCGTGCGCCAGGAGCTGGCCACGCTGCCGAGCGTGCGCCGCAGCGGCCTGTCCGGCACCGGCTCCGCGCGCGACGCCTTCGACGCCTACACCCCGGTCATCTCCGCGCTGGACGCGGTCGGCGGCGCGCTCGCCCGCGCCCTGCCGTCCCGCGCCGCCGACCCCGACACCAGCGCCGAGCCCGCGCTCGGCACCGTCGTGCAGCAGGCCTCCGCCGAGCACGGCCTGCTGGTCGCCGCGCTCACCGCGGGGGGCGCCTCCTCCGCGCTGGTGGCCGAGGCGCAGCAGGCGCGGGTCGCCGAGCAGGCCGCGTACGCGCAGTTCGCCGCGACCGCCTCGCCGAACGCGCGCACCCAGTACACCCAGACCGTCACCGGCACCGACGTGACCACCGCCGAGGACTACCTGCGGCAGCTCACCGACGCGCCCTACCTGTCGGCCGCCGACAACCGGCTGAAGACCTCCGACGTCGACGCCGCCCTGGCGGCCCGCATCGACCGGATGCGGGCCGTGCAGTCCTCGCTGGCCGCCGCCGACACCACCCGGCTCACCTCGCTGCACGCCGACGACATGACCGCGCTCGAACTGCGCGTCGCCCTCGTCGCGTTGTGCGGCCTGCTGGTGGTGGCCGCGGGCGTGCAGTCCTCGCGCTCGGTGGTACGGCCGCTCGCCCGGCTGCGCCGCTACGCCTCGGCCCCCGCCGGCCCGGCGCCGCTCGGCAGCCGCGACGAGTTCGCGGACGTCGCCCGCGACGTCGAACGGCTCGCGCAGGACGCCGCGTTGCTGCGTGAGCAGTCCGCCGAGCAGACCAGGGAACGCGACCGGCTGATCGGCGTACGGGCCCAGACCGCCGCGGAACGCGAGGAGATGCGCCGCGAGCACGCCGCGCTCGCCGCCCAGCACGCCGAACTGCTCGCCGAACGCGACGAACTGCTGGCCGCGGCGCGCCGCAACCACGGCGCCGCGCACGCCACCTTCGTCAACCTCAGCCTGCGCACCCTCGCCCTGGTGGAGCGCCAACTCGCCCTGATCGAGGGCCTGGAGAACCGCGAACAGGACCCGGACGAGCTGGAGACACTCTTCAAGCTCGACCACCTCGCCACCCGCATGCGGCGCAACGGCGAGAGCCTGCTCGTGCTGGCCGGGGCAGAGAACACCAGTGGCGCGATGGCCAAGCCGGTGCCGCTCATCGACGTGGTCCGGGCGGGCGTCTCGGAGATCGAGCGCTACGAGCGGGTGCGCATCCCCTTCCTGCCGCGCACCCAGCTGGTCGGCTTCGCGGCCGACGACGTCAGCCACCTGGTCGCCGAACTCATGGAGAACGCCACCGCGTTCTCGCCGCCGCAGGCCGACGTCCAGGTCTCCGGCTGGCTGCTGGAGAACGGCGAGATCATGCTCTCGGTGGAGGACCAGGGCATAGGCGTGCCGCCCGACCGGCTGGGCGAGCTGAACCGGTTGCTGGCCGACCCCGACCCGGACGAGCCCGACGCGCCGGCGGGCCTCGGGCTGTACGTGGTGGCGCGGCTGGCCGCCCGGCACGGCGTGCGGGTGCAGTTGCGCGAGCAGAAGCAGGGCGGGGTGGCGGCCGTCGTGGTCGTCCCGCGCTCGCTGGTGGTCGGTTCCGCCGATCCCGACGCGCCGGTGCCCGACCTGATCATGCCGGACGTCACCCCGGCGGTCGGCACCGAGGACCCGGCCCCGGCCGCGTCAACGGCACCGGGCCACGCGACGATCCCGGCCCAGGCGCAGGCACCGGCACCGCAGGCACCGCGCCCGTCGGCCCCGCGGCCGCAGCCGGGGCCCGCCGCCCGGCCCGCGCCGCCCGCGCCCTCGGCCGGTGACCGCATCGGCCCGCCGACCACCTCGGGCACGCCCGCCGCCGGAGTGCCCGCCGCCCACGTGCTGGACGAGCACGCCCGGCCGCCCGGCGGTGCCGCTCCCGCCGGGCGCGAGCCCACCCGCCCCCGGCACGGCCGGCACGCCGCGCCCCGGCCGGACGTCCCACCGGTGGACAGCCTGCCGGTGGCCGACGCGCCGCCCACCCAGGGACCGGGCGCCGCGGGCCCGGCGGACGCGGGGGCGTACGCCACCGGACTGCCCAAGCGGGTGCCCCGGGCCAGCGGACTCACCGGCGAGCCGCCCGCCCGGCAGCGGGTGCGGCCGGTCGACGCCGAGGCGCTGCGCCGCAGGCTGGGCGGGTTCGCCCAGGGCCTGCGCGACGGACGCCGCGACGCCGAGGCGGAGGCGACCGGGACCGTGGAGCTACCGCTGCCCGGCCCGATGCCCGGGCCGGTGCCCGGACCACGTACTACGGGGGACCGCAGCGACAGTGAACCCTCCGAGGAGGCACGCGGGTGAACACGTCGAACACGCAGGCCACGCCGATCCCGGTACGCGACAAGGGCACCGGGCGGGCTCCCCGCCCGGACGACGGCCCCCGGCACGGCGGCGCTCCCGGCGGCACCGCGCACAGCGCCGCCGCCCGCAACCTGCGCTGGCTGCTGGGCAACCTGGTCGAGGAGGTACCAGGCGTCCGCTCGGTCGCCGTGATCTCCTCCGACGGCCTGCTGCTGTGCTCGTCCGAGGCGGACGGCGACGACCCGGCCGCCCCCGGGGAGCGGGCCACCGGCCCCGGCAAGGCCGGCGGGGACCTGGCGACCGTGGTGTCGGGGCTCGCCTCGCTCACCGACGGCGCCGCCCGGCTGATGTCGGCGGGCACCGTCAAGCAGACGGTCGTCGCGATGGACAACGGCTGCCTGTTCGTCATGGCGATCAGCGACGGCTCGCTGCTGGGCGTGCACGCCTCGCCGGAGTGTGACATGAGCGTGGTCGCGTACCACATGGCGCTCTTCGTCGGCCGGGCCGGACACGTCCTGACGCCCGAACTGCGCAGCGAGCTGAGCCGTTCGGGCCGCACCGACGGCACGTCCGGCGCGCACGGCGCGTACGGCACCGCGGGCAACGACCAGGCCGACCCCAACGACCTGAGGGGAAGCGGGCGTTGATGGGACCGCACGGCCTGCCGATCCGCGGCACGGACCGCAAGCCCGCCCGGGTGCGCCCCTACGCGCTCACCGGCGGCCGTACCCGCTTCGCCCACGTCCTGCTGGTGGAGACCTTCGTCGCCACCATCGACGGGCCCGAGGGGCGGCCGGAGCTGACCTCCGGCGGCATCGGCGCCGGAGTGATGCCGGAGCTGCGGGCCATCGTCGAACTGTGCCGCAGGATGCGCTCGGTGGCCGAGATCTCGGCGCTGCTGCGCATCCCGCTCGGCGTGGTGCGCGTCCTGCTCAGCGATCTCGCGGACACCGGCCGCATCCGCGTCTACGGCTCCCCGCAGGGACCCGTCCAACCCGATCGCGCACTGCTGGAAAGGGTGCTCAGTGGACTTCGCAGGCTCTGACACGGCGGCGGCACCCGCCGCGCGGTACAAGGCTGCGCCCGTCGCGCAGGGCAGGGCGGCGGCCGCCACGGGACTGCCGCCGCTTCCCGACACCGACGAGGACATCCAGGAGTGGCAGAAGGACACCAGCCGCGCCCCGAACACCGCCAAGATCGTCATCGCGGGCGGCTTCGGCGTCGGCAAGACCACCTTCGTGGGCGCGGTCTCGGAGATCACCCCGCTGACCACCGAGGCGCTGATGACCCGCGCCAGCGAGGAGACCGACGACCTGGCGGCCACCCCGGACAAGCTGACGACCACGGTCGCCATGGACTTCGGGCGCATCACCCTCGACCAGGACCTGGTGCTCTACCTGTTCGGCACGCCCGGTCAGCAGCGCTTCTGGTTCATGTGGGACGACCTGGTGCGCGGCGCGATCGGGGGTATCGTCCTGGCCGACACCAGGCGACTGGAGGACTGCTTCCCGGCGCTCGACTACTTCGAGAGCTGCGGACTGCCGTTCATGGTCGCCGTCAACCACTTCGAGGGAACGGCCGGTCACGGGGAGGACGACGTGCGGGAGGCGCTGTCGGTGCCCGAGCACATCCCCGTGCTGGTCTGTGACGCCCGCAAGCGGTACTCGGTGGTCGAGGCCCTACTGACGCTGTGCGGACACGCGTTGAGCACGCTCCCGGAGTAAACCGGCGCCGTACCGCACCAGCCCAATCGTCCGAGGAACACCCCATGCGCAAGATACTCATCGTCGGAGCCGGCCAGTCCGGGCTCCAACTGGCCCTGGGCCTGCAGTCCCACGGCTACGAGGTCACGTTGATGACCAACCGCACCGCGGACGAGATCCGCACCGGCCGGGTGATGTCCACCCAGTGCATGTTCACCACCGCCCTCCAGCACGAACGCGACCTGGGCCTGAACCTGTGGGAGAGCCAGACCCCGCGCATCGAGGGACTCGGCGTCTCCGTGGCGGGCCCCGACGGCTCCCGCGTCATCGACTGGGTCGGGCGGCTGCGCGGCTACGCCCAGTCCGTCGACCAGCGGGTGAAGATGGCCGGCTGGATGGAGGCCTTCGCCGAGCGCGGCGGCCAGTTGGTCATCCACGGCGCGGCCGTCTCCGACCTCGACTACTTCGCCCGCCGCTACGACCTGGTGCTGGTCGCCGCGGGCAAGGGCGAGCTGGTGTCGATGTTCGGCCGCGACGCCGCCCGCTCCCCGTACGACACCCCGCAGCGCGCGCTCGCCGTCGCCTACGTGCACGGGCTCGGGCCGCGCCCGGAGCACCCCGACTACCACGCGGTGCGCTGCAACCTGGTGCCGACCGTCGGCGAGATGTTCATCATGCCGACCCTGACCACCTCGGGCCCGGCCGACATCCTGTTCTGGGAGGGCATCCCCGGCGGCCCGCTGGACGTCTTCGAGGGCGTCAAGGACCCGCGGGAACACCTGCGCCTGACGCTGGAGTTGATGGAACGGTTCCTCCCGTGGGAGTACGAGCGCACCCGCGGCGGAGTCGAACTGACCGACGCGGGCGGCACGCTGGCCGGCCGCTACGCCCCGACCGTGCGCAACCCCATCGGTGAACTGCCCTCCGGCGGCCTGGTCCTGGGCGTCGCCGACGTCGTCGTGGCCAACGACCCGATCACCGGCCAGGGTTCGAACAACGCGGCCAAGTGCGCCGCCTCCTACCTCGACAGCATCCTCGCGCACGGCGACAAGCCGTTCGACCGCGACTGGATGCACACCACCTTCGAGCGGTACTGGGACTACGCCCAGCACGTCACCAAGTGGACCAACGCGATGCTCGCCCCGCCGCCCGAGCACGTGCTGAACCTCATCGGCGCCGCCGGGCAGCTCCAGCCGGTCGCCGACCGGTTCGCCAACGGCTTCGACAACCCCGCGGACTTCGAGAACTGGTTCTTCGACCCGGAGCTGGCCCAGGCCTACCTGGCCGGCGTGAGCTGACCGCCCACCGGTCGTCCGCCGCTCAGCCGGCGCCGTGCCCGCGCGGCGCCGGCCGGGCGGGCACGGCGGGCGGTTCGGGCAGGGCGTAGGAGGCCACCGGCGGCGTCGCGGGGTCCGGCCGCACCGCGCCCAGGATCGGGTTCGCGGCGATCGGGGAGACCCTGACCCGGGCCCCGGGGTGCGGTGCCTGCACCACCAGGCCGTGGCCGATGTAGAGCGCGACGTGGGTGGCGTGCGGGAAGTAGACGACCAGGTCGCCGGGGCGCAGCTGGTTCAGCGGGACCCGGGGCAGCCGGGCCCACTGCTCCTGGCTGGTGCGCGGGATCGCCCGCCCGGCGTGCTGCCAGGCCTGCGAGGTCAGGCCCGAGCAGTCGAACGCGTTCGGCCCCTGCGCGCCCCACGCGTACGGCTTGCCCAGCTGGGCGAACGCGTAGGAGATCGCGCGGGCACCGGGCCCGGTGGGCGTGCGGGTGAGGCTGCCGAGCTTGCCCGAGGTCAGCAGGGCCTGCTGCGCCTGGTCGGCGTCCCGCTGCTCCAGCGAGTCGACCTGCGTCATCCGGGTGCCGCCGACCGCCGCGACGGTCCGCTCCACGTCCGACAGGCTGCTCTTGGCCTCGTCCCGGTCCTGCTGCTGCTGGGCGGCGAGCTTGCGGACCGCGTCCAGCGCGCTCCTGGCCTGGTCGGTGGTGGTGCTCAGGGCCTGCTCGCCGCTGCGCAGCCGCCGCATCAGCGCCACCTCGCTGTCCGCCGCGCGGCCGAGGATGTGGCTCTGGTTGAGCGCCTCGGACGGATCGCGGCTGAGCAGCAGGGCGACGTACGGGGAGACGCCGCCGCTCTGGTACTGCATGCGGGCCAGCGCCCCCGCCGCGTCGCGGGCCGCCTGGACGGCGCTGCGCGTGTCGGCCAGCCGCTTGCTCAGCGCGGCGTACTGCGTCTGCTGCTGGTCGAGCTTCTCCTTGGTGCCGTTGTACGTCTCGGTGGCCTGCTCGGCCTTCTGGTACAGCGACTGGAGCCGGGAGAGGAGTTCGGGCGTGGAGGCGCTCG
The DNA here is from genome assembly GCF_003144095.1 of Streptomyces sp. ICBB 8177. Classification (GTDB taxonomy): domain Bacteria; phylum Actinomycetota; class Actinomycetes; order Streptomycetales; family Streptomycetaceae; genus Streptantibioticus_D. The sequence goes on from NZ_NSKH01000018.1 coordinate 2,330,997, forward strand.
CGAGATCCGGGTCGGCCGCGCCGCTGTCGGCGCCAACGGCGGCGTCTCCCGCGGCGGCCGGGTCGGTGGCGCCGGGGTCGGTGGCCGCGGAGCCGTCCGGGGCCGCGGCGCCGGGATCGGCCGCGCCGGGGTCCGTGGCGTCGGGAGTCGTGGCGTCAGGATCAGTGGCGCCGGGGTCCGTGGCGTCAGGAGTCGTGGCGTCCGGGTCCGTCGTGCCCGGGGCGGTGGCCGACCTGGTGTCCGCGGACGCGGACTGTGACGGGTCGTCGGGGGCACTCGGCGGTCCCGGGTCGGCGAGCGCGGCGGCGGGCAGCGTCAGCGCGGTGGCCGTGACGAGGCCGGCGCAGAGCAGCGCGGCGCGCGTCCACCTCCGGGATCGGCGTGCCACTGACATCCCCTCACCTCCGCTTGCTCCGCGTGGTCTTCGCTGATCATGCCCGCAGCCGCATCCTGTCATGATTCGTCATATTTTCGACAGGGCTCGATGGGGGAATCAGCGACCGCGCTTCACCCGGAGGGCGGTGGGTCGCGCAGAGGGGCTGGGCGGAGGGCGCGCGCCGGTGCCGGCGGACGGCCGGAGCGGGAAGGCGTGACCGGCGGCGCGCCCACGCAGGACGCAGCCAATCGCCCCGGCATATGACTGTCAACGTTTCCGGCGAGTACGCGGCCGGCCGACCGGTTCCCAGGAGGGCCGCCGCCGCGGGCCGTGCGCACGTGAACGGCCTGCGTGGCCACCGCGAGCCCGTCCCCCTGACCGTCGCACAGGTCATCGCCCGGCGGCGAGGAGGGATTCCGCGACGGACGTGCGTGCGTACAGGACCGAGCGGCCGGCCCGGTGGGCGGTGACCAGGCCGGCGTTGCGCAGGGCCGTGAGGTTCTGGGAGACCCCGGCCTTGGAGAACCCGGTGCGTTGAGCCAGCTCCGTGGTCGTGGCCGGGGCCTCCAGTTCGGTGAGCAGGAGGGTCCGTCTTCGCCCGAGCACGGCGACGACGGCAGCGGTGCTGGTGACGGCGCGGCGTTCCCACAGCGTGCCGGTGCCGCGAGCCCGGTAGGCGAGTTGCGGCGGGTCGGGGGGAGCGATCCGCGTGGACAGGCCTGGCCCCTTGAAGGCCGCAGGAGCCAGGAGCAGCCCGGCGCCCGCCGTCTCCCGGGACAGGGATCGCGGCGAGCGGAGCAGGCGCAGTACGTCGTCGCCCCAGCTGACCTGAGGATGCAACTCGTTCAGGAGGTGGCCGACTCCGTACTGCGAGACCTGCCGGGCACGGTGCAGGACGTCAGCCTCCAGCACCGTGCGGATCCGGGCCCAGTAGGGAGCGAGCGCCAGCTGCCAGTAGGTCTCGATCTCCTTCGCGATCCGCGCCAGACGGCTGCGCGGATCGGCGTACAGGGACCGCAGCCGGGCTCCGGCGCGGCCCTGGTGGTGTCCGAGGTGGTCGAGGTCCTGGCGGACACGGCGGGCGGGAGTGGCCACGATCGCGGCCAGCTCCTCCGCCAGCGTGGGCGCCGGACCGGCGGGCGCCGGGTTGAGGAAGTCCGGGACGTAGCCGGTGGCCGGGATCAGGTCGGCGAGCCACCCCTCGTCCAGGCCGGCAGCCGCGACCCGTGGCCGAACCTGCTCCAGCCAACGCCGGTGCACGGGATCCGCGGCACCGCAGGCCAGCATCCGCACGCTGCTCCCGACCTGCCACATCGGTGAGACGGCGAACCGCACCTGCGCCACGTCTCTCGCCGAGAACGCAAGCTCCGCCACGCCCTGAGCCCCCCGAGGATTCACCTGTACCTGAATCAATGGCGGTCACCCTAGCGTGCGGAAATCATTCCGGCATGACCTCGCAGACGATCACTGCCGCAGCATCGGGAACCTGGACGCTGGGAGACCTGACGGTCAACCGGATCGGCTTCGGAGCGATGCGCCTGCCCCAGACCGGCAAGGCGCTGGTAGCCGACGCCGCCCCGCGCGACCGGGATCAGGCGATCACCGTGCTTCGCCGCGCCGTTGAGCTCGGCGTGAACCACATCGACACCGCCGCGTTCTACTTCTCCGCGCTGCGCTCGGCCAACGAACTGATCAACCGGGCTCTGAGCCCCTACCCGGACGACCTCGTCATCGCGACGAAAGTCGGGCAGCCGCGCGACCCGTCAGGGGCGTGGCTGCCCCACGCCGGGCCGGAGCAGTTGCGCGGACTGGTCGAGGAGAACCTGCGCCAGCTCGGCCGTGACCACCTGGATCTGGTGAATCTGCGCATCGTCGGCTCAGGACCGATCGCCGAACGGTTCGGTGCGCTGGCCGAACTGCGTGAGGCCGGGCTCATCCGCCACCTCGGCCTGTCCAACGTCCACCCCCACCACCTCGCCGAGGCCCAGGCCATCGCGCCCGTGGTCTGCGTGCAGAACATGTACGGCCTCGGAGTGCGGCCGGACCAGGACGCGTTCGTCCGTGCCTGCGGCGAGCAGGGTGTCGCCTTCGTGCCGTTCTACGCGATCGCCGCCGCCGGGCGCCAAGCCGGGGCGGGCGAGAGCGACCACCCGCAGATCCTCGCCGTCGCCCGGGCGCACGGCGCCAGCCCCGCGCAGGTCCGGATCGCCTGGACGCTGCACCGCGGTCCGCACGTACTGTCCATCCCCGGCACCGGTGACCCGGACCACCTGGCGTCGAACGTGGCCGCGGGCGCCCTGCGGCTCTCCGAGGACGAGGTCGCCTTCCTCGACGACTCCCTGCACCGCCGGGAGCTCCAGGAGCCCTGAGCGGCGCTCAGGCCCCGCCGCCTCCCGCGTCCGTCCCGCCGCCCCCGGCGGGGCGTCCGGTGCGGTGGCTCCAGGGCCACCGCAGACGGCCCGACGCCGCGTCGGCCTCCGGGTCGAACTCGTAGCGCCAGCGGCTGCGGCGCGGGCGGCCCGCCGGGGCGAGGCGGTAGACCAGCACCGTGCCGGGGGCGCCGTCCTCGCCCGGGACCGGGACGCGGTAGACCTTCGGCGGCTTGCCGGTGGCGCCCACCAGCACCGCGATCACGCGCCCGTCCAGCGGCCCGCCGCGGAACTCCGTCTCCTCGCTTCGCACCCCTTCAGCATCGCACCCCCACCGGCAACGCCGTCGCCGGTGGTCCGCTCAGGCCAGCAGCCCGGAGCTGACCCACAGCCGGCGCCCGGGGCCGCGCAGCACTCCGATCTCGTCCAGGAACTCGGTGAGCCGCCGGGCGGAGCGCAGCATCACCGCGCGCCGGTGCGGACTGCGCCGGGCCTGCTCGACGGCCTCCGCCGGGTTCAGCCCCACCGACTCGTACACTTTCGGGCTGATCAGCGACGCGGCGACCACGCGGGCGGTCTCGCCGGACATCAGCCGGGTCAGCCCCGCCTCCCAGCGCGGCGCGGTCGCCATCTGGCGGCGCAGTTCCTCGCGGGCGTAGCGCACGTGGCGGGACTCCTCGACCACGTGGATGCGGGTGACCCCGCGTACCAGCGGCTGCACGCGTTCGTCCGGGAAGGTCTGCCGCTGCATCCAGTCGAGGATCTCCTCGACCAGCAGGGTCGCGGTGAACGACCCCGGTGTGGTGGAGACCGTCTTCATCAGCCGGGCCATGTTGTGGTGCAGCCGGGTCGGCCGGTAGACGGGCGTGCCGTACTTGCGCACCAGCCGGGCGAACATCATCGAGTGGCGGCACTCGTCCGCGGTCTCGGTGAGCGCGTAGCGCACGTGACGGCTGGTGGGGTCGATGTCGTAGATGTGCCGCATCAGCAGCTGCATCAGGATGACCTCGAACCAGATGCCGGTCGAGGCGAGCGAGGCGGACTCGTGCTTGCTCAGCTCGATCCGCTGCTCGTCGGACATCCGCCGCCACAGCGGGGTGTCGTACAGCGAGCACAGTTCGGGCGGCCAGAACCACCGGCCGGCCTCGAAGGGCGCGTCCCAGTCGAGTTCGGTGTCCGGGTCGAACGAGTGCCTGGCGGACGCGTCCAGCAGTCGTTCTGCGACCTGCTCGCGTTCCCTGAGCAGGCCGATTCCGTCGCGGGTCGTCGGGTCGAGCGCTGTCATACCACCGCCACCTAGGTGTTACCTCCGGTCACACTGCTATGGGACCGCCTGGCGGCACGGGGCGTCAATACCCCACGCCCACCCGGTGGAACAAGGGCGCGTGCCCTGTCGACGCCGCCACGGCCGACCTGTTGACCCCGTGCCGCCCTTCGTGTGACGCTGCGAACCGCCCACCGTGACAGCACAACTGTCAAGCAGCCTGGGCCTGTCGGGGTCCTGTGAGCGTGAGGAGGCGTCGGTGTCGACGCAGGAGCTGTACGCGAGGGGTCCCGGGGACCCCGGCTGGTCCGTGCCGGCCGCCGGCCAGGCCCGGTTCACCTGGGAGTACGACGACGGCCGGGACCGGCTGCTGGCCCTGTACCAGAAGGGCAAGGACAAGCAGTGGGACGGCGCCCGGCGCATCGACTGGGACATCGAGGTGGACCCGTACGACCCGCTGGGCGTCCCCGACGAGAACCTCACCGTCTTCGGCACCCGCTACTGGGACGCGATGAGCGAGGCCGAACGGCGGGAGCTGCGGCGGCACTTCGCCTCCTGGCAGTTCAGCCAGTTCCTCCACGGCGAGCAGGGCGCGATGGTGTGCGCGGCGCGCATCGTGGAGTCCGCGCCCGACCTGGACGCCAAGTTCTACTCGGCCACCCAGACCATGGACGAGGCGCGCCACGCGGAGATCTACGCGAGGTTCCTGCACGAGAAGGTCGGGATGCTCTACCCGATCAACGACAACCTCCAGTCGCTGCTGGGCGACACGCTGCGCGACTCGCGCTGGGACATGCCCTACCTCGGCATGCAGGTGCTCATCGAGGGCCTGGCGCTGGCCGCGTTCGGCATGCTGCGCGACACCACCGACAAGCCGCTGCCCAAGCAGGTCCTCGCGTACGTGATGCAGGACGAGGCGCGGCACGTCGCGTTCGGGCGGATGGCGCTGCGCGACTACTACAAGCAGCTGTCCGACGCCGAACTGCGCGAGCGCGAGGAGTTCGTCATCGAGGGCTGCTACCTGATGCGCGACCGGCTGCGCGGCGACGAGGTGCTGACCAACTTCGGCATCCCCGCCAAGGAGGCCGCCGAGCTGAGCGAACGGTCGGAGTACCTCCAGCTCTTCCGCAAGCTGCTCTTCAGCCGCATCGTGCCGTGCGTGAAGGACATCGGCCTGTGGGGCGAGCGGCTCCAGCGCGCCTACCTGGACATGGGCGTGTTCGAGATGGGCGACTCCAACCTCGACCTGCTGATGGCGCAGGACGAGGAGATCGCCGAGAAGCTGGACGCCGAGCGCTTCGCCGCCGAGGAGGCCGCCCGCACGCAGGAGGTCGCCGAGGCGATCCGGCAGGGCGCGGCGGCCGGCCAGGACTGACGCGGCGGCGCCTTCGGCTCACCCGCCCAGCACCGCGCGCATCACCGCCTGCGCGATCGGCGCCGCGTCGCCGCCGCCGGAGATGTCGGAGCGGTCGGCCGCCGCGTCCTCGACGACCACGGCCACCGCGACCGGCGCCACCGGTGCGTCGTTGGGGCGGGCCCAGGCGATGAACCAGGCGTACGGCGTACCGGAGTTGCCCACGCCGTGCTGCGCGGTGCCGGTCTTGCCGCCGACGTCCACCCCGGGGATGGCGGCGTTGGACCCGGTGCCCTTGGTCACCACGTCCGACATCATCCGCTGCAACTGCACCGCCGTCGACGGGTCCATCGCCTGCCCCAGCGCCCGCGGGCTCGTCGCGGTCAGGGTGCGTCCGCGCGAGTCGGTCTGCCGCGCCAGCACGTACGGGGTCATCAGCTCGCCGTCGTCCGCCACCGCCGCGGCCACCATCGCCATCTGCAACGGCGTGGCCCTGGTGTCGTACTGCCCGATCGAGGACAGTGCGAGCTGCGCGCCGTTCATCGAGGTGTCGAAGACCGACTCGCTGACGCCGGACGGGATGTGCAGCCCGGGGTCGTCGAAGCCGAAGGCGCGCGCGGTGCGCACCATGGCGTTCAGCCCGACGTCCACGCCGAGCTTGGCGAAGACCGTGTTGCACGAGACCTGGAAGGCGTAGGCGAGCGTGGCGTTCGCGCAGCCGCTCGCCTCGTTGCCCAGCCGGGTCGAGGTGCCCGGCAGGGTGTACGGGTCGGGGGAGCGGGTGGGCGCGTCGACATCCCCGACCGTGTCGGCGTCAAGCGCGGCGGCCGCGGTGACCACCTTGAACGTGGATCCCGGCGGATAGGTCTGGCGGATCGCGCGGTTGAGCATCGGCTGCGCGGGATCGGCGGTCAGGCGCGTCCAGTCGGCGGTGGCGGCCGTGCCGGTGGCCGCGAAGCCGCCAGGGTCGTAGGACGGCGAGGAGACCAGCGCGAGGATCTTGCCGGTGGCCGGTTCCAGCGCGGCCACCGCGCCCTTGCGGCCGTCGAGACCGTCGAACGCGGCCTTCTGCGCGGCGGGCAGGATCGTGGAGTACACCCGGCCGCCCGGGTTCTGCTCGCGGGCGATCGCGTTCCACAGCGGCACCCGGGCCAGTCGCGGATCGGTGCCCGACAGCACCGCGTCGCCCGCGTTCTCCAGCAGCGTCGTGCCGTAGGTCTGCGAGGCGTAGCCGGTGACCGGCGCGTACAGCGGTCCGCTGGTGTACGTGCGCGCCCAGCGCAGCGGCCCGCCGGTGCGGCGGTTGCCGGTGAGCCGGGTGGTGCCCGCGTAGATCTCCCCGCGCGGCTGGGTGTAACGGGTGAGCACGGCGCGGCGGTTGGCCGGGTTGCCGTTGTACGACGAGGAGTTGACGACCTGCACACGCGTGGCGTTGACCAGCAGCGCGAACAGCAGCAGGCCGAGGAACGCGGCGGCGTGCCGGACGTGGCGGATCACGCGGCGGCGTCCCTTCCGGCGCGAGGCCTGCCCGGCGGGGCGCCCGCCCCCGGTTCCGCCCGTACCGGGCGCGGCGCCCTGGCCGAGTCGCTCAGCCGGATCAGCAGGGCGACGATGACCCAGTTGGTGACCACCGACGAGCCGCCCTGCGCCAGGAACGGCATCGCCATGCCGGTCAGCGGGATCAGGTCGGTGACGCCGCCCGCGATCACGAAGACCTGCAACCCCAGGATCGCCGCCAGCCCCACCGCCAGCAGCCTGCCGAACGGATCGCGTACCGCGAGACCCGACCGCAGGCCCCGGGCAACCAGCAGCGCGTACAGCAGGAACAGCGCGGACAGCCCGACCAGGCCCAGTTCCTCGCCCGCGGTGGCCAGGATGAAGTCGGACTTCGCGGCGAACCCGATCAGGATGGAGTGCCCCTGGCCGAGCCCGGTGCCCAGCAGGCCGCCCGCGCCGAACGCGAACAGCGACTGCGCCAGCTGACCGGCGCCCCGGCCCGCGGCGATGCTGGCGAAGGGGTGCAGCCAGTTCTCCACCCGGCTGTGCACGTGCGGCTCCAGCCGGCCCACGGCGACCGCACCGGCCGCCGCCAGCAGCAGCCCGACCGCGATCCAGCCGCGCCGCCCGGTGGCCACGTAGAGCATCACCACGAACAGCCCGAAGAACAGCAGCGACGTGCCGAGGTCGGTCTCCAGCACGAGCACGCCGATGCTCACGCCCCACACCACCAGGATCGGCCCGAGGACCCGTCCGGTGGGCAGCTGCACCTTCCACACCAGCCTGCGCCCGGTGTACGCCAGCGCGTGGGTGTGCGCGGCCAGGTACGCGGCGAAGAAGACCACGAGCAGCACCTTGGCGAACTCCCCGGGCTGGATCGAGAAGGCCCCCAGCCGGATCCAGATCCGCGCGCCGTTGATCGCCGGGAAGCCGATCGGGATCACCAGCAGCACCAGCGCGACCGTCATCGACAGATAGCCGTAGCGGGCCAGCGCCCGGTGGTCGCGCAGCGCCAGCACCACCGCGACGAACAGCGCCACGCCGAGCGCGGACCACACCATCTGGGTGGGCGCCGCCACGTCGTGCGGGGTCTGGAGGTCCAGGCGGTAGATCAGCACCAGGCCGGCGCCGTTGAGCAGCACCGCGATCGGCAGCAGCAGCGGATCGGCGTACCGGGCCCGGCGGCGCACCGCGAGGTGGGCCGCAACGGCGAGCGCGGCGAGCGTCCCGCCGTACCCGGCGACGTTCGGCGGCACCGTGCCGTGGTGGGCCAGCCCGACGTCCACGTAGCCGTAGACGGTGATCAGCACGGCGAGCGCCAGCAGCGCCAGCTCCACGCCGCGCCGCCTGGGCAGTCGTACGGCCGGCACGGGAGCGACAGCCCGGGGAGCGCTCATGGCTCGCAACCTAGCAAGCGGTGACCGTTATGTCCGGTATGGAGGCGGTGGCGGATGCCGGGTATGGCGGGGGCGGCGGCCGGGGCGATGCGTTGCGTATGGCGGTGGCCAGAGTTTTGATGGGTGAAGGTTCTGTACGCGTTTGTTGCGTTTTACAGCTAAAGGTCGATTCATTCCTTTCCCCACACGAACGTCTTCCTTGACGGAAGGTCCTCGTATGTCATCCCAGGCAGAAGCTCCCCAAGCACCGCCGGGAACCCCGGACGCCGATCCGCTGCGGTGGTGGGGTCTGACCGTCATCGCCATCGCCCAGCTGATGATCGTGCTGGACGCCACCATCGTGAACATCGCCCTCCCCACCGCCCAGGCCGACCTGCACATCTCGGTGGCCAACCGGCAGTGGGTGATCACCGCCTACACCCTCGCCTTCGGCGGCCTGCTGCTGCTCGGCGGCCGCATCGGCGACCTGTTCGGGCGCAAACGGGTCTTCATCATCGGGCTGCTGGGCTTCGCGGTGGCCTCCGCGCTCGGCGGCGCCGCGCAAGGCCAGGAGATGCTCTTCGCGGCCCGCGCCCTGCAAGGCGCCCTCGGCGCGATCCTCGCCCCGGCCGCCCTGTCCCTGCTGACCACCACGTTCACCGAACCGTCGGAGCGCGGCAAGGCGTTCGGCATCTACGGCGCCATCGCCGGCGGCGGCGCGGCCGTCGGCCTGGTGCTCGGCGGGCTGCTCACCGAGTTCCTCAACTGGCGCTGGTGCCTGTTCGTCAACACCCCGATCGCCATCGTCGCGGCGCTGGGGGCGACCAGGACCCTGCGCGACAACCTGCCGCAGGCGGCCCGGGTACGGCTCGACTTCGTCGGCGTGCTGCTGGGCTGCGGCGGCCTGCTGGCCATCGTCTACGGCTGCACCGAGGCGGAGACCCACGGCTGGAGCTCGCCGCGAGTGCTGGGGCTGCTGTGCGGCGGCGGCCTGCTCCTGGTGCTCTTCGCGCTCTTCGAGGGCCGGGTGCGCAACCCGCTGCTCCCGCAGCGCATCGTGCGCGACCGCAACCGCGGCGGCTCGGCGCTCACCGTGGCCCTGGCGGTCATCAGCCTGTTCGGCACGTTCCTGTTCCTGACCTACTACCTCCAGACGATCAAGGGCTACTCGCCGGTGATCGCGGGTGTCTCCTTCCTGCCCATGACCGCGGGCATCGTCTTCACCTCCACCCAGGTCTCCAGCAGGCTGCTGACCCGGGTCCAGGCGCGGATGCTCATCGTGCCCGGGCTGCTGCTGGTGGCGGCCGGGATGTTCCTGCTGGTCTTCCTGCGCGCCGACAGCTCCTTCGCCGCCGTCGTGCTGCCCTCGGAGATCCTCATCGGGCTCGGCATGGGGCTGGTCTTCATGCCGTCGATGAGCGTGGCCACGTCCGGAGTGCGGCCGCAGGACGCCGGCGTGGCCTCGGCGGTGGTCAACACCGCGCAGCAGGTGGGCGGTTCGATCGGCACGGCGCTGCTCAACACCATCGCGGCCAGCGCGGCCACCGCGTACATCACCGCCCACGCGACCAGCCCGCCCGTCAGCAAGGGTCTCCAGGTCACCGGCACCGTGCACGGCTACAACGTGGCGTCGGCCACCGCCGCCTGCATCATGCTGGCGGCCGCGATCCTCGCCGCGTTCCTGATCAACCACCACCCGGACCGCTACGAGGCGGCGGCCCGCAGCCGCAGGGAGTCCGAGGCTCAGTCGGCGGCGTGAGGCGGGCAGCGAGCCGGGGCACCCGGCGTGCGGGGGGAGGGCGCCTGCGGGGCGCCGGCGCGCGGGGGAGGGCGCCCGCGGGGGCGCCGGTGTGCGCCGGTCGCGCGCCGGCCCGCCATCTCGGCGTCGCGGGATTGTCAGACCCCTGTCCTAGGGTCGGGTCATGGACAGCGAACTGGCCGACCTGCCGTACGCGGACCTGCTCCAGCCGCACACCGGCGGCCTCGACGTCGAGGGGCGCTACGACACGCTGCACTTCGACGGCCTCACGCTGCGCGGCCGGGACGCGGCGGGCTCCACGTTCCTGGAGTGCGCGGTGACGGACTGCGTGCTGGAGGAGGGCAGCCTGCGCGGCTCCCGGCTGAACGACGTGTGGCTGCGCGGCACGCGCTTCGTCGGCACGAGCCTGGTCGAATCAGGCTGGCTGGACTCCACCGCCACCTCCTGCGTCCTCGCGGGCGTGGAGGCGCACGGCGCGTCGCTGCGCCGGACGGTCTTGCGGCGCTGCAAGTTCGACTCGGTCAACCTGCGCGGGACCACCTCGCGCGAGGTCGTCTTCGAGGAGTGCGTGCTGCGGGACGTCGACTTCGGAGGCGCCTCGCTGACCGACGTCTCCTTCCCCGGCTCGTCGCTGGAGCGCCTCCACCTGGCGAAGGCCCGGCTGACCCGCGTCGACCTGCGCGGCGCCACCACGCTGGACCTGGCCGACGGCCACGAGGCGCTGCGCGGCGCGGTGATCAGCCCCGCCCAGCTGATGGACCTGGCCCCCGCGCTCGCCGCCGCGCTGGGCATACGCGTCGAGCCGTAGCCTTCCCGCGGCTTGCCCCGAGCGACGGTCCGCCTCAGCCGTCCACCCAGTTGTGGGTGCGCACCAGGTCCATCACCCTGCGCCGCACCTGGACCACCTGGCCGGCCGTCAGCGTCGGCACGCCGTCCAGCAGCGCCTCGGTCAGCTCCTGCTGGAAGTCGCGGTACGACAGCACGTCGCACAGGATCTCTTCGTCGTCATCGCGCCGGGGCGCCAGCAGGTGCACATCGGAGGCCTTCAGCCCGCGGTCGCCGTCCTCCACCTCGAAGCCCACCCGCAGCCCCGCGCGGTAGCGGTGCTTGTCCTCGCGCAGGTCGTTGGCGTGTACGAAGACGTCCTCGCCACCGTCGTCCGGGGCGATGAACCCGTACCCCCGCACGTCGTCGAAACGCACGATCTTGCCGGTGACCACCACGCCCACGCCCACTCCCGCACCCTCAACCGCCCGAGATCCGGCCCGAGCCTACTCCCCGCCCGTCCCGGCGGCACGAGCCCGGTGACGTCGCGCGGTGAGCCCCGCCGCCCCCCACACCACCACCGACGCCGCCCCGAGGGCCGCACCCAGCACGCTGACCGCCGTCCAGCCGCCCTCGTCGTAGGCGACCGGGGCGAGGGAGGAGCCGATCGCGCCGCCGATGAAGTACGTCGTCATGTAGGCGGAGTTGATGCGGCTGCGCGCCTCGGGACGCAGCCGGTAGACCTGGCTCTGGTTGGTCACGTGCAGCCCCTGCACCGCGAGGTCCAGCACCACGACGCCGACCAGCAGCCCGTACAGCCGGTGCCCGCCCAGCCACAACGGCAGCCAGGACAGCGCCAGCAGCACCGAGGTCACCGTCGTCGCCGCCGCGGCGTGCCCGCGGTCCGCGATCCGCCCGGCCGCGCTCGCCGCCAGCGCGCCGGCCGCGCCCAGCAGCCCGAACAGCCCGATCGTGCCGTCCGCGTAGTGGTACGGCGCCCCCGACAGCAGGAAGGTCAGCGCGGTCCACAGCACCGAGAAGACCGCGAACGCCAGCGCGCCCAGCACCGCCCGCAGCCGCAGCACCGGCTCCTCGCGCAGGATGCGCAACGTGGAGGCCAGCAGCGCCGGGTAGCGCAGCCCGGTCCTGGCCGGCGCGGCGGGCAGCCGGAACCACAGCGCCCCGGCGAGCAGCACCATGGCGACCGCCGCGACCACGTACACCGTGCGCCAGCCGCCGAGTTGCTCCAGGTAGCCCGCCACCGTCCTGGCCAGCAGTATCCCGAGCAGCAGCCCGCTCATCACGGTGCCGACGACCTTGCCGCGCTCGGCGTCCGTCGCCAGGTCCGCCGCGTACGGCACCAGCACCTGCGCCGTCGTCGCGCCGAGGCCGACCGCCACCGCGGCGGCCAGCAGCAGCGGCGCCGAGGGCGCGGCGGCCATCGCGGCCAGCGCGCAGGCGGTGCCGACGGCCATCACGGGCACCAGGCGGCGGCGGTTGAGCAGGTCGCCCAGCGGCAGCAGGGTGATCAGCCCGGTCGCGTAACCGAGCTGGGTGAGGGTGACGGTCAGCGCGGCGGCCGAGTGCGAGACGCCCAGCCCGCTCGCGATGGCGTCCAGGAGGGGCTGGCTGTAGTAGAGGTTCGCCACGCAGACACCGGTGGCGACGGCGAACAGCCACACGGTGCCGTGCCCGATGCGCGGCGTCCCCACCGGATCGCCGGTCGGAACGGGGGTGGTGTGCCGTGATCGGACTGGCATACGACCATGCTCGTCTTGGGGCGCGGACCGTGTCCACCGCGTTTCGCCTGCTGAACCGATCCGACACAGTCAACCACTAATCAACTCAACCCAACATCGGCCGCTCGCCGCGGGGTCGGCGTGTGGCGCGGTTCGGTATCGCAATCGTCCCAAGTCTTGACAGGGACATCGGCATGTTGGTGACATCTGACGGGTCACGTTCGATTGTGTTCTTTTCCAACCCCGCGGGGAGGGGCCATGGATCGTTTTTCGCCCACCGGCCGAGGCACGGCCACCACGGGCGGCCCGCTGTCCCGGCGCTCGCTGCTGCGCGGCGCCGCCCTCGGCGTCGGCGCGGCCGCGTTCGCGCCGCTGGTGACCGCCTGCGGCGGCAAGGGCACGCCCACCGGCGCGGCCGCCAAGACGGTGACCTTCGGTTCGAACGCCGCCGTTCCGCAGCCCAAGGGAGCCTACGAGACGCTGTTCGCCGCCGCGGGCAAGGCGACCGGGCTGACCGTCAAGCCCAACTGGGTCGACCACAACACGTTCCAGCAGAACATCTCCACCTACCTGCAGGGCAATCCGGACGACGTCTTCAACTGGTTCGCAGGCGAGCGCATGCAGTTCTTCGCGGGCCAGGGTCTGGTCAGCGACGTGGACGACGTGTGGTCGGCGATCGGCGCCAACTACACCGACGCGATGAAGGCGCAGAGCAAGGGCGCCGACGGGCACTACTACCTGGTGCCGTTCGACTACTACCCGTGGGCCGTCTTCTACAGCAAGAGCCTGTGGAAGTCGAAGGGGTACCAGGCACCCACCACGTGGGACCAGTACGTCGCGCTGGCCAAGAAGATGAAGGGCGACGGGCTGATACCCATCGCCTTCACCGACAAGGACGGCTGGCCCGCGATGGGCACGTTCGACTACCTCAACATGCGCATGAACGGGTTCGACTTCCACATCGACCTGATGCGCAAGGGCGACAAGTGGAACACCCCGCAGGTCAAGGCGGTCTTCGACCAGTGGCGTGAGCTGATCCCCTACTACTCGCCCGGCTTCCTGGGCCTGACCTGGCAGGACGGCGCGCAGCAACTCCTCAACGGCAAGGCCGGGATGATGGTCATCGGCCTCGACCAGATCGGCACCATCTTCACCGGTGACAAGGCCGACGACCTGGCGTTCTTCCCGTTCCCCGAGGTCAATCCCACGTACGGGCAGCAGGCCGTCGAAGCGCCCATCGACGGCTTCATGGTCTCCAAGTCGCCCAAGAACAAGCCCGGCGCCACCAAGCTGCTGAAGTACCTCGGCACCGCCAAGGCCCAGCAGCTGTGGCTCGGCACCAACCCGGCCGACATCGCCACCGCCAACGGGGTCGACACCAGCAAGTACACCGCCCCGCAGAACGCCGCGGTCAAGCTGATCACCTCGGCGCGCAACCTGTCGCAGTTCATGGACCGCGACACCCGCCCCGACTTCGCCGACCCGGTGATGCTCCCGGCGATCCAGAAGTTCCTCAACGATCCCAGTGACATCGGCAGCATCCTCAGCAACGTCGACAAGCAGGCCAAGTCCATCTGGGCCAGCGGGAGTTGACGCGTGAGGCAAGGGCTCGGGCGGGCGAGGACGAGGCAGGGGCCCGGGCGGGCGAGGACCACGGCGAGGACGGCGAGGAAGCGATGACGGGAGTGCGGGCCCCGGCGGCCATGCGAGGGCGGCCCCCGAAGGCCGCGGGCGGTGGCAGACGAGGGCGGCTGCGGCAGCTCACCGCCCGCGACCGGTTCACACTGACGCTGATGGCGGGCATACCCACGCTGATCACCGTGGCGTTCGTGTGGGTGCCCGCGGTCGCGTCGGTGGTGCTGTCGTTCTCCAGCTGGTCGGGGTACGGGGACTTCTCCACCATCCAGTGGGTGGGCCTGGAGAACTACCGGAACATCTTCACCATCTACCCCGAGTTCCAGCCCGCCATCGAGCACAACCTCGCCTGGCTCGCGGTGTTCTTCTGCGTTCCGGCGCCGCTCGGGCTCTTCCTCGCCGTCCAGCTCGACAAGCAGATCCGCTTCTCACGGATCTACCAGAGCATCCTGTTCCTGCCGGTCGTGCTCTCGCTGGCGCTGATCGGCTTCATGACCGAGCTGATCTTCTCGCCCACCCAGGGCCTGGTCAACAACCTCACCGGGCACGCCGACCACCACGTCATCGACTGGCTCGGCGACCCCCACCTGAACATCTGGGCGGTCATGGTGATGGCGTGCTGGCGGCAGACCGGCTACGTGATGGTGCTCTTCCTGGCCGGCCTGAAAAGCGTCGACCCGTCGCAGAAGGAGGCTGCCGCGCTCGACGGCGCCGGGGGCTGGCAGACCTTCCGCCACGTGGTGTGGCCCGCGCTGCGGCCGATCAACGTGGTCGTCCTGGTCGTCACCGTCATCGAGTCGCTGCGCGCCTTCGACATCGTCTACGTCATCAACAAGGGCACCGACGGACTGGAGTTGCTGTCGGTCCTGGTCACCGACAACATCATCGGCGAGGCCAGCCGCATCGGGTTCGGCTCCGCGCTCGCCACCATCCTGCTGGTGATCTCGCTGGTGTTCATCGTGCCGTACCTGATCTCCATGTTCCGGAAGGACGAGCGCGCATGACCGCCGTCACCACCGACCGCCCGGCCCGGCCCGGCGCCGCCGACCGCCCGGCGGCCCCCCGCCGCTCCCCGAGGGCGACCCGCGCCGCGCTGCACGTCTTCCTCGTCGGCACCTGCGTGGTGTGGCTGGCCCCGCTGATCTACGCGTTCTACACCGCGCTGCGCCCGTACGCGGACACCGCCCGCCGCGGCTACGTGTCGGTGGGCGGCTCGTACGGTGTCGGCAACTTCGAGACCGCGTGGACGCAGGCCCAACTGCCGCACTACTTCTGGAACTCCGTCGTCATCACCGTGCCCGCGCTGGTGCTGACGCTGCTGCTGTCCAGCATGGTGGCGTTCGTGGTGTCCCGCTTCTCGTTCCGCATCAACATCGCGCTGCTGATGCTGTTTACCGCGGGCAATCTGCTGCCCCAACAGGCCATCATCACCCCGCTGTTCAAGATGTACCAGCTCATCCCGCTGCCCACCTGGCTGGCTGCCTCGGGCAAGCTGGACGACTCCTTCCTGGGCCTGATCCTCATCCATGTGGCGTTCCAGACCGGCTTCTGCGCCTTCGTGCTGTCCAACTACATGCGGACCATCCCCAAGGAGCTGGGCGAGGCCGCGCTGATGGACGGCGCGTCGGTGTGGCGGCAGTACCGCCAGGTGATCCTGCCGCTGTGCCGCCCGGTGCTCGCGGCGCTCGCCACGCTGGAGTTCACCTGGATCTACAACGACTTCTTCTGGGCGACCGTGCTGATGCAGACCGGCTCCAACCGCCCGGTCACCGCCGCGCTCAACAACCTCACCGGCGAGTTCTTCGTCAACAACAACCTGATCTCCGCGGCGGCGCTGATCGTCGCGGTTCCCACGCTGGTGGTGTTCTTCGCCCTCCAGCGCCAGTTCGTCTCGGGCCTGACGCTGGGGGCGAACAAGGGGTGAGGCGCGCCGGCTCGCGCGTTCAGCTCAGCCGGACAGCCATCTGGTCGCGCACGGCGGCGACCTCGGTGGCGTACGCGGCCAGGTCGACGGACCCGGCGGCGCGCGGCTTCGCGAGGTTGTCGTAGACCAGGGCGATGGTCCCGTCGTCGGCCCAGACGCACAAAGGCGCCGGCCGGCCGGCGTTCGGGCCCTTGCGCGCGACGGCGACGCCGCAGGTCAGCGGGGAGCCACCGGAGGAGGGCGTGACATCGCGCGGAGCCACGGCGAAGGTCGTGCCGTCCGCGCCGACGGCCTGCGCGAACTGACGCCGGTCGAGGTCCGGCACGTAGACCTTCCCGTGGAACCCGTCGACGACGAGTGTCTCCTGCTGCGAGCCCGCAGGGGCGACGCGGGCGTAGTAGGCGTTCGTGGCGTGCAGGTCGGCGTAGTGCAGGGGGTCGTCGCGGTGCCCGTCCAGCGCGGCGTCCGCCCTGCCCCCGTCCGTCGTCACCAGCCGGAAGTCACCGCCCAGCAGCGTCTTCGGCGTGCTGAGGGTGTATTGGGGCGGACGGGTGTAGACGTGGTGGTAGTCGCCGGCGATCTTGTAGATGGGAAACCCGACGACTGACAGGAGCAGCCCGGCCACGACGAAGACCCAGGGATTGCGCGGTTTGCGCGGGGGCTCGGGGACGGCGAAGTACGGCTGGTGGGGCGGGTAGGGGTTGTAGTTGTAGGGGACGGGGTGGCCGTCGGGTCTGGCGGCGCTGTCGTCGGCGGCTGCCGGGGCGTCGGTGGTCGCGGTGGGCGTGGGCTGCCCGGCGGGCACGTCGGGCTGAGGCGTGGACATGCTGGAGTCGGTCCCCCCTGCTGGTGGCGCGGCATGGCGTGCGGCAACGGAACCCCCCGGCGCGACGCCATGTCATGTACGCGTTGTGATGAGGCGTACATCATGCCGTACGCCTCGATCGCGCGACATGGGGGAACGCCGGGCTCACGCCGGCCTGTGGGTCTTCCCGGAGTGTGGAAGCCCGCGCGTGCGGCAGGCATGAGGGGTGAGCGACGACGAACAGCCTTGGGCGTCCTGTCCGATGGGGTCGGTCACGCGCTGGCGGACGGCCCCTGGGTCGCGACCGTCGTCACCGAACGGCTTGGTAGCGGGCTGGAGTAGACGACGCTCGTGGTGACGGACCCCAGGGCGGCAATGCGGCCCGTGGTGCGTTCCAGGTCGCGCATCGAGCGAGCAACGACCTTGAGCACGAAGCAGTCCTCACCCGTCACATGGTGGGCCTCCACGATCTCGGGTGTGGTGTCGAGCAGGTCGTGGAACGGCTTGTAGTTGCCAGTGGGGTAGCGGAGCCGGACGAAGGCAAGGATGTCGAACCCCAGGGCCGCGGGACTCACGACGGCGGTGTAGCCGGAGACGACCCCGATTTCCTCCAGCCGGCGGACTCGTTCCGTGACGGCGCTCGGCGACATGGAGACGCCACGGGCCAACTCCGCGTAGCTGGCCCGCCCGTTGCTCTGAAGGGCTTCCAGGATGCGGATATCCGTGACGTCAAGGGAATCAGCGGCCATGGTCGATAGGTACCACGAAAGCCACGGTCAGAGGTGAGCAGTGCCGTGGATCGTGGGTTCTGGAGGCGGGGGCCGGAAGCATAGCGTGCGGCACATGACCAAGACCCAGATCAGCGCCGCCCTCCGGGTGCCGCCGGCGGCACCCGCCGAGGCCGCCGCCTTCTTCGGCGCACGCCTCGCCTTCCAGGCGGATGTGTCGGATGTCCATGCCTCACTGGAGTCCGGTGACCCCGGCTTCGTCCTCGTCGACTCACGGGGAGACGCCGCGTGGGCGCAGGCCCGGGTACCGGGTGCGGTGCACCTGCCCACCGCCGAGATCCCGGAACGCGCCGCGGGCCTGCTGGACCCCGCGGTCCCCGTCATCACGTACTGCTGGGGGCCCGGCTGCGACGGCGCGACCCGTGCGGCGCTCGCTCTCGCCCGGCTCGGCTACCGCGTCAAGGAGATGATCGGTGGCATCGAGTACTGGATACGCGAGGGACTCCCCGTCGAGGGGGCGGGCGGCGTTGAGCAGCGGGCCGCCGACCCGTTGACGGCACCGATCGGGTCCGTCGACTGCGCTTGCTAGTGGCGGCTCGGGGGGCCCAGGAACGCAGCCGGAGACGAATGACTCACGAGGGATGGTTCGTCGCGGTGAAGGCGCTCGACGACGTACCGGCCGGCCCCGCGTCGTTCAGCAGTTCTTTCGCGGCAGGCCCGACAGCATGCTTAGCCCCAGCGACGAGCGGCACAACTCACGATGGTGGCCAACGGTGGCCGTGCTCCTGCGGTTTCCTCCCAGATGGTCTTCCACCCGCTGGAAAGCTCCGGCGCGCACCGTCCGTGTGGCTGGTCCACCACACCACCGAGAAGCGACCAGTGGAACCGGCACAGCCCAACGACACCGGTGCAGTGCCGTCTTCTGGAGCGCGCATACCTCCGGAATCGTTTGTCACCCCGTTGTGTCCGGCAAGGCTTTCGTCAACCTGAATCCTTGCCGGAGACAAGGGGGTGACAAGCGTTTCCGGGAGGGGGCCGGTTCCGCGTTGAGGGCGGTGAGGCGACCGAACGGTCGGCGGCCGGAAAGACGGGGCCGCCGCCCCGCGCCACACGTCCGCTGCCCAGGGAGGACGTGAGGGCGATCATCGTTCAGAGTCGCCGGGCGAGGGTGAGGAATGCGTTCCAGGCGGGGGCGCCCTGGGGGAAGGTGGAGTTCGGCCAGTTGACCGTCTGGTCGGGCGCGCTGCTTCGGGCGCCCGACCAGGTCCTGCCTCGGTTACAGATACGGGCGGGTGATCAGCTCGATCGCGTGGCCGGCGGGGTCTTTGAAGTACACGCCTCGACCGCCGTGCTCGTTGTTGATCTCGCCTGGGCGGCGCATCTGCGGGTCGGCCCAGTGCTCGATGTCGCGATCACACAGCCGCCGATACGCGCGATCGAACAGCTCGTCGTCGAGCAAGAACGCGTAGTGCTGCATCTGGATCTCCACCGGCGGCTCGGCGAACTGCAGTAGCACGCCGTCGGTGAGCTGGATGTTGGTGAACGGGCCCCAGGACGGCGCTTCTGAAAGTTCCAACAACTCCCGGAAGAACCGGGCCGACTCGTTGCGGTCCTTGGCAGCGATGATGGTGTGGTTGAACGTGGCTGTCATTCGGCTGACCTCATGGTTGTTCGACACGGAAAACGGACTCGGGTTGCGCGAGTGCCGGGAGGTCCGCGTGCCGAACTGAGGGGGTGCCTTCTTCGCACCCACCGTGCGATCAGCCCTCCACCGGGCGGCCAATCTGTGCGTGGCGTAGCGCCGGTCCGGTGTTCACGATGGGTGACCCTACTTGATCGGACTGACCGCCACAACAGGAAGGCGATCGGCTGCGGTTGGTTCGTCAGGCGGCCTTGGCCGGGTAGTCAGTCCGTGATCGGATCGGTGAGTCGGAAGCAGGGTTCGTCTTCGGTTCGGGACGGGCCCTGCGCCAGCGGACGTAGAAGCGCCAGCGGACGTAGGAGGCGATGGCCGCGTTCTGCTCGGCGTGGCTGCGATGGTCGGTGCCGTTGAGGGCGAAGTAGCACAGGGCGGCGAACTCGGCCTCGGCCCAGTTCAACCAGAAGCACAGCCACCCTCGGAGCCGCTGTGGCTCGACTTGCGCCACGACAGGGCGCAGTCGTCGCCGGAGCTGCCGCTCTAGCTGCTCTTGAACCAGGCCAGGTCGGACGTGTCCATGGCGCTCCCTGGAGTTGGCGGGTCGCCTGCTGGCGGGGTGGGGCTCAGAACTGTTGTACGTAGGTGAGGAATTCGGACCAGGCGGTAGCGGAGAACGTGAGGTTGGGGCCGGTCTTGTCCTTGGAGTCCCGCACATGCACGGCCTCCGGGCAAGCGGCTACCTCGACGCAGTCTCCGTCTCCGCCGCTGCTGTAGCTGGACTTACGCCATGTGAGCGCAATCTCGACGCAGTCGTCGCCTGAGCCACTGCTGTGGGTGCTCTTGAACCAGACAAGTTCGGATGTGCTCATAGCGCTCCTCGTAGTTCCCTCAGCAGGCCCTCGGAGTCGACCAGCGTGAGGGCCTGTGACCGCATCCTGGCATACCTTCCCTGGAGCACGCTGATCTCCTTCGGGTCCGAGATGAACAGTCCGCCACGTTGACCCTCAACGTACGCATACCACTGTGGTTTGGCAGTCTCCAACAACTGCATGGGGCCGTCCAGCCCGGCGTGGGCTTCCCGGAGCAACGGCATGATCTGGATCTCGACGTTGCGTTGCCGGCTCACTTCGAGAACGTGGTCGATAAGTGCCCGGGTCACCTGGCCGACGCGCCCGCGCTGGCCGAGTCGGGGCGCGGGCTGCGGCTGGTCGAGGCGCTGGCGGACCGATGGGAAGTGCGGGAGCACCCGCCGGTGGGCAAGACGGTGTGCGCGGAGCTCGACCTGACGGGCGCACGGTGAGCACACCGGGCGACGCGTGGGGGAGAGGGGGCGCTGTCCCGGTTCCTGGTCATCCCCAGTGCGCGGCACCCGACCCGGGCCGACTTCAAGGCGGGCGTCTGGACCGACCAGCCAGCGCGGCAGGGCGCCGCACCGTAATCGCGTTGCCGGGCTCGCGCCGTCGTCGTTAGCGTGCGGCGGGTGAACGAGGGAAACGGCGCGCGGCCGGGGCCGGCGGACTGGCGTGAGGCGAACCGGGCGATGTGGGACGAGCGCGTCCCGATCCACGTGGCGAGCGACTTCTACGACCTGGAGGCCTTCAAGGCCGGCCGGGACGCGTTGCGTGGCTTCGAGGTGGACGAGGTCGGCGACGTGAACGGCAAGAGCCTGCTGCACCTCCAATGCCATCTGGGCACGGACACGCTGTCGTGGGCGGCGCGCGGCGCACGGGTGACGGGCCTGGACTTCTCGCCCCAAGCGGTGAGCGTGGCGAGGGAGTTGGCGAATTCCTTCGGCTGGGACGACTCGACGGCACGCTTCGTGGAAGCGGACGTGTACGACGCCGTGTCCGCGGTGGAGGGACAGCGTTACGACATCGTCTACACCGGCCTGGGCGCGCTGTGCTGGCTGCCGGACGTGCCGCGCTGGGCGCACACGGTGGCGCGGCTGCTGAACCCCGGCGGATTCCTGTACCTCTCGGAGTTCCACCCGGTGGGAACGAGCCTGTCGGAGCAGGACCCGAGCCAGTTCGCCATCGACTACTTCCACCGTGAGGCGCTGGTCTACGAGGACGGGGGCACGTACGCGGCGAAGGACGCGAAGACGCACAGCAACCGTGCGGTGGAGTGGCAGCACCCGGTCTCGGAGGTCGTGACGTCGCTCGTCGGGGCGGGCCTGCGCCTGGAGTTGCTGCGCGAATGGGATTTCACGCTGTTCGAGCACACGGCGGGCATGGTCAAGGGCCGTGACACGAGCGGCCGTTCGGGCAGCGGGGCAACGGTCTTCCGGCTCCCGCCGGGTACGCCACGCGTGCCGCTGATGTACAGCCTGCGGGCCTCGGCCGGAGGGCCCTCGGCCTGAGCGCCCCGGGCCGAGGACCCTCGGCCTGACTGCCGTCGCCCCGGACCGCCACGCGGGGTGGTGGGCCGGGGCCGGTCACCTCTGACCGCCGGCCTCCGCCGCCCGCGCAGAAGAACAGGCCGCTTCCCACGCCGCCCCGACCATGCGGAAGATCTCTTCGAGCGCCGCGTCCGGGTCCTTGGCGTCACGCGCCAGCGAGTACGCGTCGATCACGAACCGCGCGATCGTGCGGCAGGCCGTCGGAGTCGCGGCCGGCCGAGGGCCGGCGGACAGGGCCGCCGCCAGTGACTCCGCGTGACGCAGCCGCATCGACTCCTCGTACGCGCGCAGGGCGGGGGACTCGACGATCATCCGCCAGACCGGGTCGGCGTCGGCGCCGGTGCAGTGGCGCACCAGGGCCTGAATCTCGCGGCGCAGCGCGGGGACGAGCGGCTCGTCCGGGGCCCGGTCGGTGACCGCCCGGACGAGGCGTCGTTCGAACTCGTCGTCCCGCTCGAAGACCAGGGCCTCCTTCGAGGGGAAGTGGGAGAAGAGCGTGGTCACGGCCACGTCCGCCTCGGCAGCCACGTCACGGATGCCCACGGCGTCGTACCCGCGTTCCAGGAAGAGCCGCAAGGCGGTGTCGGCGATCCTCTGGCGGGTCGCGGCCTTCTTGCGCTCACGACGCCCGGTCGGCGCGGTCATGCTCGTACGCTACCAGCTATGAAACCGTAGCTGTTCCGAAAAGCTAACCGTTAGTGTTACGGTCGCCGGCATGAAGAAAGTGAGCTTCGCCGAGTTCGGCGGCCCGGAGGTCCTGCGCCTCATCGACGCCGAGGAGCCCCACGCGGGCCCCGGCCGGATACGTGTCGCCGTGCGGGCGGCCGGCGTGAACCCCGTCGACTGGAGGATCCGCGAAGGCCAGAAGCTGAGCGCCCATCCGATCGCGCTGCCCTCCGGCGTCGGACTGGACGCCGCGGGGGTGGTGGACGAGGTCGGGGAGGGCGTCGAAGGAGTCGCGGTCGGCGACCGCGTGTTCGGCGAAGGGGCTTGCGCATACGCGGAGTTCGCCGTCCTGACGGCCTGGGCGCGTATGCCCGAGGGGCTGACGTTCGAGGAGGCGGCCGGGTATCCGTCGGTGGTGGAGACCGCGTCGCGTGTCCTCCGCGAGGTGGGTGTGCGGCCCGGCCAGACGCTGCTGGTCAGCGGGGCGGCCGGGGGAGTGGGATCGGCGGTGGTGCAGTTCGCCCGCGAGCGGGGCGTCACGGTGATCGGCACGGCCGGGGCCGCCAACCAGGACTACCTGCGCGGCCTGGGAGCCCTGGCCACGACGTACGGCGAGGGCTGGGTCGAACGCGTGCGGGCCCTCGGCCCGGGCGACGCGGCGCTCGACCTGGCCGGCGCGGGCGTGATCCCCGAACTCGTCGCGCTGACCGGGGACCCGCGCAAGGTGATCACGATCGCGGACCTGTCCGCACCGGACCACGGTGTGCGGTTCTCCGGCGTGGCCGGGAGTGTGGTGGACGCTCTGGCCGAGGCGGTCGACCTGATCGCGCGGGGGAAGCTCCACATCCCGGTCGAGAAGTCCTACACCCTCGCGGAGGCGGCCGCGGCACACGCCGACAGCCAGGCGGGCCATACGCGAGGGCGGCGGGTCATCGTCGTCTGAGTTTCCCCACGAAGCCCTCCGGAACGAAGTCCTGCGGAACGATGCCCTACGGACGAAGTCCTACGGAACGAAGTCCTGCGGACGCGAAGCGCCCTCGGCGCGAACGGGGCCGCGGTCCTCGGCGTCCGCGCCGTCCAGGCTTCGCAGGGCCAGCAGGCCGCCGATGCCCGGTATGGCCGCCAGCAGGACGCGCCGCCCGGTGGAACGGGCGTCGCGCCAGGTGGCGATGACGCCGTAGAGCCAGGCGAAGCCGTGGACCGGCCCGGTCGTCGCGGCGACGGTGTGGGCGTTGAGGGTGGCCATGTTCGTCAAGAGCACGGCGAGGGTGACCAGTTCGATCGTCGCGCTGACTCGCAGCGGCTTACGGGTGGCCATGTCGTTCAGGCTCCGGTGGTCGAGCCGGGACGCACGATCATCAGTACCGTGACCGTGGCCCACAGCAGGTTGAAGACTCCCGTCAGCATCGCCAGCCGGGCGGTGGCCGTCCGGTCGAGCCGGGGTTCGCGCTCCGGCTCGGCGAGGGAGGCGAGGAGGGAGTGCTGGCGGGGCAGCACCAGCAGGCCCAGCACCAGCGCGGCGACGGTCGTCAGCAGGATGGAGGCGATCAGCCAAGGGCTGCCCAGGACGTGCATCAGGCCGGCGGTGGCGAATCCGAACACCGGCACGGCGAGCCCGGCCTGCGCGTAGACACGGCAGATCCGGTTGAGCACCCGCACCCCCGCGAGGGTCTCCTCGCCCGGGGCCGAGGCGGCCCGGCGGACCGCCGTGGGGAACATGCTCGCCGCGACGGTCACCGGGCCGATGGCGACGATGGCCGCCAGGACGTGGAGAACCAGCACGAACCGGGTCATCGGACCGCCCCCTCGCCGCGGTGCGGGAGAACGTCGGACGGGACGACGTCGGACGGGACGACGTCGGGCAGGAGGCACAACGGCCAGGTCGGCATGTCGGTACGCCTTCTCATGTGCTGGGCGGGTGGCGGCGGAGCCCCGTAGGAGGGCCACTGACCCAGGACCCTAGGAACGGGGGGCCGGTGACTCCCAGCGGCAGGAATGACAGAATCCACTGGATTCCCGCCATCCCTGCTCGGCCGCGCCGCCGTGGAACGGCGGAGAAGAGCGTGGCCGTGGTCCCGGCCGGAAGTTGAGGAGTCGTAGGTGCACACCGTCGCGGTTCTGGCACTCGACCGGGTCATCCCGTTCGACCTGTCCACGCCCCTGGAGGTCTTCGGCCGGGTCAGGCTGCCGGATGGGCGCAGGCCCTACCAGGTGCGTGTGTGCGGGGGTGGCGCGCAGGTTCCGGCGGCCGGATTCGTCATCACCGCACCCTGGGGACTGGACGGGCTGGCCGACGCCGACACCGTGATCGTCCCAGGTCGTGCGGAAGGCGCGCCTCCGCCGGGCGAGGAGGTGCTGGAGGCATTGCGCGGGGCGGCGGCACGGGGCACCAGGATCGCCTCGATCTGCGTCGGCGCCTTCGACCTCGCCCTGACCGGGCTGCTCGACGGACTGGCGGCGACCACGCACTGGATCGCCGCCTCCGATCTGGCCCGGCGCTTCCCCGCGGTCGAGGCGCGGCCCGACGTCCTCTACGTCGACAACGGGCAGTTCCTCACCTCCGCGGGCGCCTCGGCGGGGCTCGACCTGTGCCTGCACATGATCCGCCGCGACTTCGGCTCCGCGGTGGCCGCCGACGCGGCCCGGCTGGCGGTCGCCCCACTGGAACGCGAGGGGGGCCAGGCCCAGTTCGTCGTCCACCCCCAGCCGCCGGTCCCGCGGGGTTCCACGCTCGAACCGGTGCTCGCCTGGATGGAGGAGCACCTCGGTGAGGAGCTGACGCTCGACCTCATCGCCCGGCGCAGCGGCATGAGCGGACGCACGTTCAGCCGCCGGTTCCGCGAACAGACCGGCACCACGCCGCTGCAGTGGCTGCTGCGGGCCCGGGTGCGGCGGGCGCAGTTTCTCCTGGAGAACACCGACCACACCATCGACCGCATCGCCGACCAGGCCGGATTCGGTTCCCCGACCGCCTTCCGCGAGCGCTTCAAACGGGTCGCCGGCACCACACCGCAGAGCTACCGGGCAGCCTTCCGCGGCGGCGAGCACGCCTGACGAGGCTTCCCCTCGCTTCGGACGGTGGCGCGTCCGCGGCGGACGCCCGCCCACCGCGGACGCCCGCGCCGGATCGAACGCCCGCGCCCGATGCCGCCCGCCGCCGCAGGCCCGACCCCGGGCCCCGACCGTCCCCCGTCCCAGCTCTTCGGAGGACTCGCGGCGGCATTCTGTGGCGAGATCCCGTTGAGGCGTGTCATTCGAGCCCCTCTTCGTCCTGCGCACCGGTTCCTAGCCTCAAGGCGAGGCCGGTGATCGCCGGCTCCCGGCTCCCACGAAGGACACTCACATGCACGTCCAGATCGTGTTGTTCGACGGTTTCGACCCGCTTGACGCCATCGCCCCGCTCGAGGTCCTCCATGCCGGTGGAACCGCCTCAGGGGGAGCGGTCAGCGTGGAACTGGTCAGCGCCGAAGGCCCGCGCGAGGTCGTCAGCGGCGTCGGTGGCCTGACGCTGCGCACCACCGGCGTCCTCGAACCCTCCCGCCCCGGCGTGGTCCTCCTCCCCGGCGCCGCCGGGCGCGTCGGCGACCCCCAAGCGGACGACCCCGATGCCGCTGGCGACGCGGTCGCCGACGGGGGCGGCACGGCCGAAGAGGACGGGATGCGGGACGACGCCATCCCGGTCCGGCTGGCCCGCGCGCTGGAGACCGAGCTGCCGGTGCTGCTCAAGGCCGCCATGGTGGACGCACGCGTCACCGTGGCGACGGTCTGCGGCGGGTCGCTCGTACTGGCCATGGCCGGCCTCCTCCAGGACCGCCACGCCACCACCCACCACTTGGGCCTCGACCTCCTCGGCGCGACGGGTGCCCACGCCGTCCGCGCCCGGGTCGTCGACGACGGCGACCTGGTCACCGCCGCGGGGGTCACCTCAGGACTCGACCTCGGGCTGTACCTGCTGGAGCGCGAAGTGGGCCCGCGGATCGCCCACGCCGTCGAGGAGTTGTTCGCCCACGAGCGCCGCGGTGTCACCTGGCGCACCGACGGTCCCGAGCCCGCCGGCTTCTGAGTCGCCCCACCGCCCCGCACGTCACAAGCAAGGAATCGCTGCTCATGTCCACTGATATCGAAGGCATTTGGGACCTGACCATCGTCACGCCCCTCGGACGGGTGCGGCCGGTCGTCGAACTGCGCAGGCGCGACGGGGTGCTGGTCGGCGCCGCCCATGGCGCGGGCGAGGACCTGCCCCTGAACGACATCACCCTCGACGGCGACCGGCTGTCCTGGAAGCAGTCGATCACCCGCCCGATGCGCCTCGACCTGGCCTTCGCCGTCACCGTCGACGGCGACACCCTCACCGGCACCTCCAAAGCCGGCCGCCTCCCGTCGTCGAAGGTCACCGGCCGACGCCGCCCGGACGATGCCACCGTGCCCGGCGAGTCGGCTCGATGACCGCGTCCCGCACCGTCGCCGCGGCGGCGGCAGGAGGGCCCGCACTGGTGTTCCTCGTCGCGAACGCCATCGGCGGTACGCTGCCCGCGTCCGCCGCCGCGATGGTGACGGCGTCGCTCGTCCTCGCGTGGCGGCTGCGCGCCCGGCGGCAGGTGCGGCACGCGGTCGCCGGAGCCCTGCTGGCGACCGCGTGCGCGGCCGTGGCGGCCTGGACGGGGCAGGCGCGGGGGTTCTTCCTCCTCCCCATGCTGATCCCGGCCGCGGCGACGGCGGCCTGCCTGCTGTCCCTCGCGGCCGACCGCCCCTTGGCCGGCCTGGTCGCGAACAGGCTGGTGGGCGGCCCGCCAGGGTGGCGTTCGCACCGGGCGCTGTACCGCTTCTACGCGGCGGCGACGGTGGTCATCGCCCTCGTGAGCCTCGTGAGCCTGGCCGCGCAGGTGGCGCTGTACCGCTGGAGCGACGTCGCCTGGCTGGGACTCCTTCACATCCTGATGGGCCCGCTGTGGGCCTCCATCACGGCGCTCTCCATGGTGCTGTCCCGCAGAACGGTCAACCGCGAGCGGTACGCGACCGCCCCCGGCGCCCGCTGACCGCCGGAAGGCCCGCCCCTGACGGCGCGTCGGGGGCGAGGGCGCACACACAAGAAGACCCCGTACTCAGCGAGGCCGCTGATGACGGGGTCTTCGGACACCTGACCAAGAGGTGCCCCCGGCAGGATTCGAACCTGCGCACACGGCTCCGGAGGCCGTTGCTCTATCCCCTGAGCTACGGGGGCGTGTCGTTCGCGTTGCGGCGACGGGTAGAACCCTACCAGCTTCGCGACCATGCCCGTGACGGGGTTTTCGCGGGGTGTGGAGGGGCTGCGGCAGGCCCCGCCCGGAAGTGGGGGAGGCGCGCCCGGTCGGGGAAGAAGTGGGTAAAACGCGGACGCAACCGCCGGCGCGCGCCTACGCTGCTGGGTGTGCAGGGCGCGCCCGGCCGGGTGCTTGTGGTCGACGACAACAAGGTCATCCGGCAGCTGATCAGGGTCAACCTCGAGCTGGAGGGCTTCGAGGTCGTGACCGCGGCCGACGGTGCGGAATGCCTGGAGGCGGCGCACCGCGTCCGGCCCGACGTCGTCACGCTCGACGTGGTCATGCCCCGCCTCGACGGCCTGCGTACCGCCGCCCGGCTGCGGGCCGACCCGCGCACCGCCCACCTCCCCATCGCGATCGTCAGCGCCTGCGGCCGTCCCGAGATCGAGCGGGGGCAACGCGCCGGGGTCGACGCCTTCCTCGACAAGCCCTTCGACCCCGCCGTACTGGTGCGCCTCGTGCACGACCTCATGCGGCGGCGTACGGCCCGCGACGCGCCCGCTCCGGCGGCCCCCGTCGTCCGGACGTGACGGCCCGCCCCCGTCCACCCCTCGGAACCGGTTCGCCCTCCCACCCCCCACCTCACCTACGCTGGGCCTGTGACCCCCGGAGACCTCTCCCTCGCCGTCCGGCGCGCCGTGCGGTGTGCCGTCGACGACGGTGAGCTGGGGGTCGCCGTGCCCGAACGCGTCGACATCGGCCGTACCCGGGATGCCGGTGAGGGGGACTACGCGATCAGCCTCCCGCTGCGCCTGGCCAAGCCCGCGGGACTCAAGCCGCTGGACGTCGCCGACACTCTGGCCCGCAGGCTCACCGGCGCCCCCGGACTCGCGCGCGTCGCGGTCGCGCCCCCCGGCTTCCTCAACGTCACCCTCGACGCCGCCGCCCGCGCCGCCCTGCTCGCCTCGGTACGCGCCCACCCCGGCCCCCGCGCCACCCTCGACGACCTCCACCTCACGCCCGCCCACGACGGCGAACCCCGCGCCGAAGCCGTCGCCGACGCGCTCACCCGGATGCTGCGCGCCTGCGGCGCCCACGACGGGCCGCTCGCGCCGGTCCGGGTGCGCCCCGCGCCGAAGCCGCTTCCCGCGCTCACCGCCGACGCGTTGCGCTGGGCCCTCGTGCGCCCGCCCGCGGGGGACACCCCCGCCCTCGACCCGGCCGCCCTGCTCTCCCAGCGCCACGCCAACCCGCTCTTCCGCATCCAGTACGCGCACGCCCGCGCCCACGCCCTGCTGCGGGGCGGCGCCGCCCTCGGCATCACCCCCGTCGACGGCACCGCCGAACACCCCGCGGAACGCGCCCTGCTCGCCGTGCTCGCCGACCACCCCCGCGTGGTGGCCGCCGCGGCCCGCGACCGCGCGCCCGACCGGCTCGCCCGCGCCCTGGAGCACACCGCCGACGCCTTCTTCGACTTCCACGACGCCTGCCCGGCGCTCCCGCTCGGCGACGAGAAACCCTCGGCCGCCCACCGGGTGCGGCTGGCGCTCGCCGACGCCGCCGCCCCGGTGCTGGCCGGCGGCCTCGCCCTGCTCGGCATCGGCGCCCCCGACCACCTGTGACCCGACGTTTGAGGACGTAAGACCGTGAGCCGTTCCGCCCACCCCGCCGGACCCCGGTACGCCGACGTGCTGCCCGAGGGCCACTACACCGCCCCGCCCGCCGACCTCAACGCCCTCGACCCGCGCGTGTGGTCCCGTACCGTCGCCCGGGGAGAGGACGGCGTCGTCACCGTGGGTGGCGTGGGGGTCACCGAACTCGCGGAGCGCTTCGGCACGCCCGCGTACGTGATGGACGAGGCCGACTTCCGCGCGCGCTGCCGTGCCTGGCGCGAGGCGTTCGGCCGGGACGCCGACGTCTTCTACGCGGGCAAGGCGTTCCTGTCCCGCGCGATCGTGCGTTGGCTGACCGAGGAGGGACTCAACCTCGACGTCTGCTCCGAGGGCGAACTCGCCACCGCGCTCGCCGCAGGCATGCCCGCCGAGCGCATCGCGCTGCACGGCAACAACAAGTCCGCCCGCGAGATCGAGCGCGCCGTCGAGGCGGGCGTCGGCCGCATCGTCCTCGACTCCTTCCAGGAGATCGCCCGCGTAGCCGGGACCGCCGAGCGCCTCGGGCGGCGCCAGCGCGTCCAGATCCGGGTCACCGTCGGCGTCGAGGCGCACACCCACGAGTTCATCGCCACCGCGCACGAGGACCAGAAGTTCGGCATCGCGCTCGCCGAGGGGCAGGCCGCCGAGGCGGTGCGCCGGGCGATCAAGCTGGACAGCCTGGAGCTGATCGGCATCCACTCGCACATCGGCTCGCAGATCTTCGACACCTCCGGCTTCGAGGTCGCCGCCCACCGCGTCGTCGGCCTGCTGAAGGACGTACGCGACGAGCACGGCGTCGAACTGCCCGAGATCGACCTCGGCGGCGGCCTCGGCATCGCGTACACCTCGGACGACGACCCGCGCGAGCCCGCCGAGATCGCCGCCGCGCTGCGCGAGATCGTCACCCGGGAGTGCGCGGCGGCCGGGCTCGCGGTGCCGCGCATCTCGGTGGAGCCGGGGCGCGCGATCGCCGGCCCGACCGCGTTCACGCTCTACGAGGTCGGCACCGTCAAGCCGCTGCGGGGCCTGCGCACGTACGTCAGCGTGGACGGCGGGATGTCGGACAACATCCGCACCGCGCTGTACGACGCCGAGTACAGCGTCAGCCTGGTCTCCCGCGCCTCGACCGCGGAGCCGATGCTGACCCGGGTGGTCGGCAAGCACTGCGAGTCGGGCGACATCGTGGTCAAGGACGCCTTCCTGCCCGCCGACGTCGCGCCCGGCGACCTGATCGCGGTCCCGGCCACCGGCGCGTACTGCCGCTCGATGGCGAGCAACTACAACCACGCGCTGCGCCCCCCGGTCGTCGCGGTGCACGAGGGCGAGGCGCGGGTGATCGTCCGGCGGGAGACGGAGGAGGATCTGCTGCGTCTCGATATCGGCTAGCAAGATCTTGGTCTCGGATCCTGGACAAAGGACGGAAAGTCCCGTCCGGTGGGTGAGACTGGTCCCACAACGGGCCGCCGCGGCCCGGTACCGGAGCGGGCCGCCGTCGCGCGTCCGCACACGCAGGTGTTCGTAGGAATCGAGGTCGGATGATGCGTACGCGTCCGCTGAAAGTGGCGCTGCTGGGCTGTGGAGTGGTGGGCTCTGAGGTCGCGCGCATCATGACGACGCACACGCACGACCTCACAGCCCGCATCGGCGCGCCCGTGGAACTCGCCGGGATCGCCGTGCGCAGGCCGGACCGGGTGCGCCAGGGCGTGCCCGCCGACCTGATCACCACCGACGCCACCGCCCTGGTCAAACGCGGCGACATCGACGTGGTGGTCGAGGTGATCGGCGGCATCGAGCCGGTGCGCACGCTGATCACCACCGCGTTCGAGCACGGCGCGAGCGTGGTCTCCGCCAACAAGGCGCTGCTCGCGGCCGACGGTGCCACGCTGCACGCGGCGGCCGTCAAGGCGGGCGTCGACCTGTACTACGAGGCCGCGGTCGCCGGGGCGATCCCGCTGATCCGGCCGCTGCGCGAGTCGCTCGCCGGCGACAAGGTCAACCGGGTGCTCGGCATCGTCAACGGCACCACCAACTTCATCCTGGACCGGATGGACTCCACCGGCGCCGGCTACTCCGAGGCGCTGGACGAGGCGACCGCGCTCGGCTACGCGGAGGCCGACCCGACCGCCGATGTCGAGGGCTTCGACGCCGCCGCCAAGGCCGCCATCCTCGCCGGGATCGCCTTCCACACCCGCGTCACCATCGGCGACGTGCACCGCGAGGGCCTCACCGAGGTCACCGCGGCCGACATCGCGTCCGCCAAGCGCATGGGCTGCACCGTCAAACTGCTGGCCATCTGCGACCGCAGCGCCGACGGCAGGTCGGTGACCGCCCGCGTCCACCCCGCGATGATCCCGCTCAGCCACCCGCTGGCCAGCGTGCGCGAGGCGTACAACGCGGTCTTCGTGGAGGCCGACGCGGCCGGGCAGTTGATGTTCTACGGCCCCGGCGCGGGCGGCGCGCCCACCGCCTCCGCGGTCCTGGGCGACCTGGTCGCCGCCTGCCGCAACAAGCTCGCCGGCACCACGGGCGCAGGGGAGTCCGCGTACACCCGGTTGCCGGTGAGCCCGATGGGCGAGGTGGTCACCCGCTACCACATCAGCCTGGACGTGGCCGACAAACCCGGTGTGCTGGCCCAGGTCGCCACCGTCTTCGCCGAGCACGACGTGTCGATCGACACCGTGCGGCAGCAGAGCAGGGACCGCGGCGCCGACGGCGTCGCCGCGGAGGGCGCGAGCGGCGCGCGGGAGGGCGGCGAGGCCTCGCTGGTCGTCGTCACCCACCGGGCACCCGACGCCGCCCTGTCGGCGACCGTCGAGGCGCTGCGGAAACTCGACACCGTGCGCGGCGTCGCGAGCATCATGCGTGTGGAAGGGGAGTAACGAGATGAACGCTGTGGTAGACCGCCCTCGAATGTCCGGCACCCATCAGTGGCGCGGCATCATCGAGGAGTACCGGGACCGGCTTCCGGTGACCGCCGAGACCCCCGTGGTCACGCTGCTGGAGGGTGGCACCCCGCTCGTCCCCGCGCAGCTGCTCAGCGAACGCACCGGTTGCGACGTGTACTTGAAGGTCGAGGGCGCCAACCCCACCGGCTCCTTCAAGGACCGCGGCATGACCATGGCCATCTCCAGGGCCAAGCAGGAGGGCGCGCAGGCGGTCATCTGCGCCTCCACCGGCAACACCTCCGCCTCGGCCGCCGCGTACGCGGTGCGCGCCGGGATGGTGTGCGCGGTGCTGGTGCCGCAGGGCAAGATCGCGCTGGGCAAGATGGGCCAGGCGCTGGTGCACGGCTCGCGCATCCTCCAGGTGGACGGCAACTTCGACGACTGCCTCGACCTCGCCCGCGGCCTGTCGGAGAAGTACCCGGTGGCGCTGGTCAACTCGGTCAACCCGGTCCGCATCGAGGGCCAGAAGACCGCCGCGTTCGAGATCGTGGACGCCCTCGGCGACGCGCCCGACATCCACGTGCTGCCGGTGGGCAACGCGGGCAACATCACCGCGTACTGGAAGGGCTACCGCGAGTACGCGGCGGACGGCATGTCCACCGGCAGGCCCCGCATGTGGGGCTTCCAGGCAGCCGGTTCCGCGCCCATCGTGAACGGCGCGCCGGTGCGCGACCCGCAGACCATCGCCACCGCGATCCGGATCGGCAACCCCGCGTCCTGGACGTTCGCGGAGGCGGCGCGCGACGAGTCGGGCGGCCTCGTCGAAGCGGTGACCGACCGTCAGATCCTGTCCGCCTACCGCCTGTTGGCCTCCCGGGAGGGCGTCTTCGTCGAGCCCGCGTCGGCCGCCTCGGTGGCCGGGCTGCTCAAGGCGGCCGAGGAGGGCAGGCTCGACCCGGGCCAGCGCGTGGTGTGCACGGTCACCGGCAACGGCCTGAAGGACCCCGACTGGGCGGTCGCCGGCGCCCCGCAGCCCATCACCGTCCCGGTCGACGCGGACGCGGCGGCCGAACGCCTCGGCCTGGCCTGACGCCACGCCGTGCCACCCGTGCACCGGGCCGCCCCGATGGCCCGGTGCACAAGGCAGAGTGCGACACGCACCGTGCGCCCCGCGTGCGCCCTGTGTCGCCACAGAACCTTCCTTCGATAGTCTGACCCCATCGGCGCCGCAGTGCGCCGTTCCCCGGACCATGCCACCGGCATCGTCCGGCCCGTCCGCGCCACCGCTGTCCCGGGTGCCGGGCGGGACCGCCCTCATCGCGCCGTACGGCCGTCACGCCAAGGCCCCAGGGTGGTAACGCACTTGCCCTACAAGGAGAGTCATCGACCGATGGCCGGTCCCGCCTTCCGTGCCGCCGCCGTCCGCGTGCGCGTCCCCGCGACCAGCGCCAACCTCGGCCCCGGATTCGACGCCCTCGGCCTGGCGCTCGGGCTCTACGACGACGTCGTGGTCCGGGTCGCCGACTCCGGCCTGCACGTGGACATCGCGGGCGAGGGCGCCGACACCCTGGCCCGCGACGAGAAGCACCTGGTCGTACGGTCCCTGCGCACCGCGTTCGACCTGCTCGGCGGCCAGCCGCGCGGCCTGGAGGTGGTCTGCGCCAACCGCATCCCGCACGGCCGCGGCCTCGGCTCCTCCTCCGCCGCCATCTGCGCCGGGATCATCGCCGCGCGGGCGGTGACCATAGGCGGGCCCGACAAGCTCGACGACGCCGCGCTGCTGGAGCTGGCCACCGAGATCGAAGGCCACCCCGACAACGTCGCGGCCTGCCTGCTGGGCGGGTTCACCCTCGCCTGGACCGAGTCCGGCGCCGCGCGGGCCATCCGGATGGACCCGGTCGCATCCGTCGCGCCGGTGGTCTTCGTCCCCGGGAAGGCGGTGCTCACCGAGACCGCGCGGGGGCTGCTGCCGCGCACCGTTCCGCACGTCGACGCCGCCGCCAACGCGGGCCGGGCCGCGCTGCTCGTGGAGGCCCTGACCCGGCGTCCCGAGCTGCTGCTCGCCGCCACCGAGGACCGCCTGCACCAGGAGTACCGCGCCCCGGCGATGCCGCAGAGCGCGGCGCTGGTGGGCCGTCTGCGCGCGGACGGCGTCCCCGCCGTCATCTCCGGTGCCGGCCCCACGGTGCTGGCGCTGGCCGACGAGGGCTCGGCCGAGAAGGTCGCCGCCCTGGCCGGACCGGGGTGGGCCGCCAACCGGCTGGCCCTGGACACCTCGGGGGCCGGGGTCCTGCCGCTGGCGGGCGCGGGGCGGGACGGCGCCGGGGGTGCCGTTGTCTGAGGGGACGGGGGTTTGAGCCGGTGGCCCGGAAGGGAAGAACCGCTCGCGGTGGCAGCACGCCCCGTGCGAGACCGGCCGGCGGATTCCGGGGAGGCCCGGGAAGCCGCCCGGCGCGTGGTCCGGCGGGAGCGGCGGGGGCCGCCCACGTGACCGGCACCGGATCCGTCGCACGATTGCCGGGCGTGGAGAGGGGGAATATTAGTTGGATCAGGTAGTGTTAATCTCAAGTCTGCACTCGGAGCCCGATGGGCCCGGTGCTCAGTGTCCCGTCTCGGGACCACCACTCTTCCGGGAGCCTCCCACACTGCCTGAGCAGCCTGCCTTCGCAGTGCCGAGCACGCTCCGGAGTCGGCGCGAGCGCGATGCCACCCCCGTGTGACGGCGTCCGCACCGAAACCACGCAGTAATTTCTCCGCCGCCGCCAGGCGGCACACCGCCCCGGATCCGGGCAGCACACGAAAGGCCCGAATCCGGACAGCACAACCGGTCGCCGAGCCGATCTGGCCGACGCCCGCTCCAGGGAAGGACCCTTCGTGAGCGACACCACCGATCTGATGGGCGTACGCGCAGAGAACGCTGCCGCCGCGTCCGATGCCGCGCCTGCCACCGGTGCTGCCACTGGTACGGCCACCCGGCGCCGCAGGACAGGCACCGGCCTTGAGGGCATGGTGCTGGCCGAGCTGCAGCAAGTGGCCTCCGGCCTCGGCATCAAGGGCACCGCGCGGATGCGCAAGGGCCAGCTGATCGAGGTCATCAAGGAGCGCCAGGCAGGCGGTGGCACCGCCGCCGCGCCGGCCGCCGACGCGCCGGCCGACAAGCCCAAGCGCCGTGCCACCTCCCGGGCGCGCACCGGCGAGGCCCCCTCCGCCGACGCCGCCAAGGCCGGTTCGGCAGAGGGCCAGCAGCAGATCGACATCCCCGGCCAGCCCGCCGGTGACAAGCCCGCCGAGCGCCGCGCCCGCCGCGCCCCCGAGGAGCCGCAGGCCGACGCGAAGCCGGCCGCCGAGGCCCGCACCGACAAGGCCGAGCGCGCCGAGCGCGGTGACAAGGCCGACCGCGGCGCCGACAAGGCCGACCGCGCCGACCGCAAGGACGACGCCGACTCCGCCCGTTCCGAGGGCCAGGGCGACCGCGAGGGCCGCCGGGACCGCGGCCAGGGCCAGCAGGGCCAGGACCGCGGTCAGGGCGGCCAGGGCGGCAAGAACGACCGCCAGGAGCGCGGCGAGCGCCGCCAGCGCGACCGCCGCCGCGGCGAGGACGGCGGCGCCCAGGGCGGCGGCGACGGAAACCGCCAGCAGCGCGACCGCCGGGGCGACGACAGCGCCGAGGACGACTTCGAGGGCGGCCGCCGTGGCCGTCGTGGCCGCTACCGCGACCGCCGTGGCCGTCGTGGCCGCGAGGACTTCGCGAACGAGCCGCAGCTCGCCGAGGACGACGTCCTGATCCCGGTCGCCGGCATCCTGGACATCCTGGACAACTACGCGTTCATCCGCACCTCCGGCTACCTGCCCGGGCCGAACGACGTCTACGTCTCGCTCGCCCAGGTCCGCAAGAACGGCCTGCGCAAGGGTGACCACGTCACCGGCGCGGTGCGGCAGCCCAAGGACGGGGAGCGGCGCGAGAAGTTCAACGCGCTGGTGCGGCTGGACTCGGTCAACGGGATGTCCCCGGAGACCGGCCGGGGCCGCCCCGAGTTCGGCAAGCTCACCCCGCTGTACCCGCAGGAGCGGCTGCGGCTGGAGAGCGAGCCGGGCTCGCTGACCCCGCGCATCATCGACCTGGTCGCCCCCATCGGCAAGGGACAGCGTGGTCTGATCGTCTCGCCGCCCAAGGCGGGCAAGACGATGATCATGCAGTCCATCGCCAACGCCATCACGCACAACAACCCCGAGTGCCACCTGATGGTCGTCCTGGTGGACGAGCGGCCCGAAGAGGTCACCGACATGCAGCGGTCGGTCAAGGGCGAGGTCATCTCCTCGACCTTCGACCGCCCGGCCGAGGACCACACCACCGTCGCCGAGCTGGCCATCGAGCGCGCCAAGCGCCTGGTGGAGCTGGGCCACGACGTGGTCGTGCTGCTGGACTCCATCACCCGTCTGGGCCGCGCCTACAACCTGGCGGCGCCGGCGTCCGGCCGCATCCTGTCCGGTGGTGTCGACTCGACCGCGCTGTACCCGCCGAAGAAGTTCTTCGGCGCCGCGCGCAACATCGAGGACGGCGGCTCGCTGACCATCCTGGCCACCGCGCTGGTCGAGACCGGCTCGCGGATGGACGAGGTGATCTTCGAGGAGTTCAAGGGCACCGGCAACATGGAGCTCAAGCTCGACCGCAAGCTCGCCGACAAGCGCATCTTCCCCGCGGTGGACGTCGACGCGTCCGGCACCCGCAAGGAGGAGATCCTGCTCGGCAACGAGGAGCTGGCGATCACCTGGAAGCTGCGCCGGGTGCTGCACGCGCTCGACTCGCAGCAGGCCATCGAGCTGCTGCTGGACAAGATGAAGCAGACCAAGTCCAACGGCGAGTTCCTGATGCAGATCGCCAAGACCACCCCCGGCAACGGCGACTGACCGCCCGTCACCGGACCGTCGTACGCCCCCGTCACACACGTTGTGGCGGGGGCGTACGCGTGGATGGCAAGCCCCTTTCGGACCGCCCCAATGCCGCCCTGGCGACGCTGTACGACGGGTACCAGGGCACCGGCACCGCCTCGCACCCGGCCTCCCGGATCAAGGTCGGCTTCGGCTGCAACGGCTACCGCCTGAGCTGACACCCGCCTCGCGCCCGGTTCTTCCGGTACATCCGGTTGTGCGCCGGGCGCCCCGGGAGATTAACGCCACACCGCGCCCTTCCGGCGCATGGGTCCGTACCCATCCTGACCAGGGCGGATGCGGGCCCTTTCGGTTCCGGTGGGATTCCGGGGCACGGGAACCGGCCCTTGAGGATGGGACGTCGTCCCCACAGGAACAGGTCATACCTGAATCCCGGATATGGGGGCATAAGCGAACCGAGGCGAGAGGCGAAGCCCATGACGGACCAGCCCGAGCCCGGGAGCGGACAG
Source organism: Streptomyces sp. ICBB 8177 (assembly GCF_003144095.1). Taxonomy (GTDB): domain Bacteria; phylum Actinomycetota; class Actinomycetes; order Streptomycetales; family Streptomycetaceae; genus Streptantibioticus_D. Next base: position 2,368,467 of record NZ_NSKH01000018.1, read on the forward strand.
CACGCCCCGGGCGACCGAATACCCGCCGGCCGCGGGTTCCCGCTGCGGGGCTCCGGCCGCCGCCGCAAGCCGCGCTCCAGGGGCTGGAAGATCGCCGTGTGGACCCTGGCGGGCCTGGTCGCCCTGGGCGGCGCGGGCACCGGCTTCCTGTACTACAAGCTCAACGGCAACCTCACCGGCGTCGACATCAACGCCGAGCTGGGCACCGACCGCCCGGCGGACGTGGACAACGGATCGATGGACATCCTGGTCCTCGGCTCCGACTCCCGCTCCGGCGCCAACCGCGAGTACGGCCGCGACGAGGGCGGCGCCCGCTCCGACACCGCGATGATCGTCCACGTCTACCCCGGCCACAGGAAGGCCACCGTGGTCAGCATCCCCCGCGACACCCTCGTCGACCGGCCCGCGTGCAAGCTGCCCGGCGGCGGCACCGCGCCCGCCCGCAGTGACGACATGTTCAACGACGCCTACGCCACCGGCGGCCCGGCCTGCGCGGTCAAGACGGTCGAGTCGATGACCGGGATCCGCATGGACCACTACCTCGAGGTGGACTTCACCGGCTTCAAGAACCTGGTCAACGCCATGGGCGGCGTCCCGGTCACCACGACCAGGGCCATCGACGACCCCGACAGCCACCTGGACCTCCCGGCGGGCCGGCACACCCTGGACGGCGAGCAGGCGCTCGGCCTGGTCCGTACCCGCCACGCGGTCGGCGACGGCAGCGACCTCGGCCGCATCCAGCTCCAGCAGGCGTTCGTCAAGGCGCTGATCGGCCGGGCCGGCGACGTCGGGCTGCTCACCGACCCGGCCAAGCTCTACGACATGGCCGACACCGCGACCAAGGCTCTGACCACCGACTCGGCCCTGGCCTCGGTCGGCAGGCTGGTCGGCTTCGCGCAGAGCCTGCGGGGCGTCGGCGCGGGCGGCCTGACCATGATCACGATGCCGGTGACCTACGACCCCGCCGACCCCGACCGGGTCGTCCCGCTGACCGGCCAGGACCACCAGATGTGGGCGGCCCTGCGCGCCGACAGGCCGGTCCCGGCCTCCGCCACCAAGGGCTCGGCGGGCGCGGACACCGGAGCCGGCGGCGTGGTCACCCCGCAGCCCTCCCGGTCCGCGACGGCCGGCCACTGACCCCCAGGCCTCCGTCCGCACGCCGCTGACCAGGCACGCCGTCCTCGCCGGAGGGCTCGCGGGGCTCCGGCGAGCCACGCGGAATACTTCGGGCGTCCACCCGGTTTGGGGAGTACGGGCCTGTCCTGGCAGACTGGTCCGCTGGCCCCGGTTCACGATGCGCAATCCCGCGCCTCGACCCGGAGCCCTCCCGAAACCTAGGAGCACCCTTGAAGCGCGACATTCACCCGGAGTACGTGGAGACCCAGGTCACCTGCACCTGCGGCGCCTCGTTCACCACCCGCAGCACCAAGACCGACGGCGCCATCCGTGCCGACGTCTGCTCGGCCTGCCACCCCTTCTACACCGGCAAGCAGAAGATCCTCGACACCGGTGGCCGCGTGGCCCGCTTCGAGGCCCGCTTCGGCAAGAACGCCGGTTCCGCCAAGAAGTAGCGGCCCGCACGCCGGTTCCCGGCCGTCCCCGTCGCGGGGCGGCCGGAACCGGCGTTTGTCATCCCCGCTCCATCCCTGCCCCATCCCGTTTGATCCCGCGCCATCCCGTACCCACGAGGGAACCCGAAGATGTTCGAGGCGGTCGAGGAACTGATCGGCGAGCACGCCGACCTCGAAAAGACGCTTGCCGACCCGGCGGTCCACGCCGACCAGGCGAACGCGCGCAAGCTCAACAAGCGCTACGCGGAGCTGACCCCGATCGTCGGCACCTACCGGGAGTGGAAGCAGACCGGTGAGGACATCGCGACCGCCCGTGAACTGGCCGCCGAGGACCCGGAGTTCGCCGCCGAGGTCAAGGAGCTGGACCGGCACCGCGAACAGCTGACCGAGCGGCTGCGCCTGCTGCTGGTCCCGCGCGACCCCAGCGACGACAAGGACGTCATCCTGGAGGTCAAGGCGGGCGAGGGCGGCGAGGAGTCCGCGCTGTTCGCCGGCGACCTGCTGCGGATGTACCTGCGCTACGCGGAACGCCTCGGCTGGAAGACCGAGATCCTCGACGCCAACGGCTCCGACCTGGGCGGCTACAAGGACGTGCAGGTGGCCGTGAAGGCGCGCGGCACCGTCGAGCCGGGCCAGGGCGTGTGGGCCCGCCTGAAGTACGAGGGCGGCGTCCACCGCGTGCAGCGCGTGCCCGCCACCGAGTCGCAGGGCCGCATCCACACCTCCGCCGCCGGCGTCCTGGTCACCCCGGAGGCCGAGGAGGTCGAGGTCGAGATCGGCCCCAACGACCTGCGCGTCGACGTCTACCGCTCCTCCGGCCCCGGCGGCCAGTCGGTCAACACCACCGACTCCGCCGTGCGCATCACGCACCTGCCCACCGGGCTGGTGGTCTCCTGCCAGAACGAGAAGAGCCAGCTGCAGAACAAGGAGTCGGCGATGCGCATCCTGCGCTCCCGGCTGCTGGCCGCCGCCCAGGAGGAGGCCGAGCGCGAGGCGTCCGACGCCCGCCGCAGCCAGGTGCGCACGGTCGACCGCTCGGAGCGCATCCGCACCTACAACTTCCCCGAGAACCGGATCTCGGACCACCGGGTCGGGTTCAAGGCGTACAACTTGGACCAGGTCCTCGACGGGGACCTCGACGCGGTCATCCAGGCCTGCGTCGACGCCGACTCGGCGGCCAAGCTCGCCGCCGCCCAGTGAGCGACGCCTCGTACGTCCGCCCAGGAGAAGGAGCTTAGGGCCGTGAACCTGCTGCTCGCCGAGGTGGCGCAGGCCACCCAGCGGCTGGCCGACGCCGGCGTGCCCTCCCCGCGCTTCGACGCGGAGGAACTGGCCGCGTACGTGCACGGGGTCAAGCGCGGCGAGCTGCACAACGTGCCCGACGCGGACTTCGACGCCCGCTACTGGGAGGCCGTCGCGCGGCGCGAGAACCGCGAGCCGCTCCAGCACATCACCGGCCGCGCGTTCTTCCGCTACCTCGAACTCCAGGTGGGACCCGGGGTGTTCGTGCCCCGGCCGGAGACCGAGTCGGTGGTGGGCTGGGCGATAGACGCGGTACGCGCGATGGACGTCGCGGAACCGGTCATCGTGGACCTGTGCACCGGCTCCGGCGCCATCGCGCTCGCGCTCGCCCAGGAGGTCCCGCGCTCGCGCGTGCACGCCGTCGAGCTGGACGAGGGCGCGCTGTACTGGACCCGCAGGAACGTCGAGGGCTCCCGCGTCGTGCTGCACCAGGGCGACGCGCTGACCGCGCTGCCCGAGCTGAACGGCCACGTCGACCTGGTCGTCAGCAACCCGCCGTACATCCCGCTCACCGAGTGGGAGTACGTCGCCCCCGAGGCGCGCGACCACGACCCCCAACTGGCCCTGTTCTCCGGCGAGGACGGCCTCGACACCATCCGCGGCATCGAGCGCACCGCGCACCGGCTGCTGCGCCCCGGCGGCCTGGTCGTCGTCGAGCACGCGGACACCCAGGGCGGGCAGGTCCCGTGGATCTTCAACGAGGAGACCGGCTGGGCCGACGCCGCCGACCACCGCGACCTCAACAACCGGCCCCGCTTCACGACCGCCCGGAAGGCGACCCCGTGACCGCGCGCCCCACCGCACCGCACGCCCCCCTGGAGGACCGCTGATGGCTCGCCGCTACGACTGCTCCGACGCCGCCGACCGCGCCACCGGGCTGCGCGAGGCGACCTCCGCCGTGCGCCGCGGCGAACTCGTGGTGCTGCCCACCGACACCGTCTACGGCATCGGCGCCGACGCGTTCTCCGCCGAGGCGGTCGGCGACCTGCTCCAGGCCAAGGGCCGGGGCCGCAACATGCCCTCCCCGGTGCTGGTCGGCTCGCCCAACACGCTGCACGGACTGGTCACCGACTTCTCCGAGAAGGCCTGGGAACTCGTCGACGCCTTCTGGCCCGGCGCGCTCACCCTGGTCGCCCGCCACCAGCCGTCGCTCGCCTGGGACCTCGGCGACTCGCGCGGCACCGTCGCGGTGCGCATGCCGCTGCACCCGGTCGCCATCGAACTGCTCACCGAGACCGGCCCGATGGCGGTCTCCAGCGCCAACCTCACCGGCCACCCCTCGCCGCAGACCTGCGACGCCGCGCAGGAGATGCTCGGCGACTCCGTCTCGGTCTACCTCGACGGCGGCCCGACCCCGGCGGCCGTGCCGTCCTCCATCGTGGACGTCACCGGCCCGGTCCCGCTCCTCCTGCGCGCCGGCGCGATCAGCGCCGAGGAACTGCGCAAGGTCGTGCCCGACCTTCAGGAGTCGAATTGACCGGTCCCGACGTGCGACGGGACACCCGGGACACCGAGGGCGGCCCCTTCGGCGCGGACCGCTTCCGGGTGCTGTACGTGTGCACCGGAAGCGTCTGCCGCTCGCCGATCGCCGAGCGGCTGACCCGCCTGGAGCTGCGCCGCAGGCTCGGTCCCGGGGCCGAGCAGATCGCGGTGCGCAGCGCGGGCACCTGGGGCCACGTCGGCGCGCCCATGGAGGCGCACGCGGCCACCGTGCTGACCGAGTACGGCGCCGACCCGGCCGGCTTCAGCGGGCGTGAACTGCTCGACGAGCACGTCATCGAGGCCGACCTGGTGCTCACCGCGACCCGCGACCACCGCGCCCAGGTCATCTCGATGGGCCACGCCGCGGGCCTGCGCACCTTCACGCTCAAGGAGTTCACCCGGCTGGTGCGGGCCATAGACCCCGCGACGCTGCCCGAGGGCGGCGTCATCGACCGCGCCCGCGCGCTGGTGCGGGCCGCCGCGGCGCTGCGCGGCTGGCTGCTGGCCCCCAGCGCCGAGGCCGACGAGGTCTACGACCCGTACGGCGCCCCGGTGACCGTCTTCCGGCACATCGGCGCCGAGATCCACACCGCGCTCGACCCGGTGGTCACCGCGCTCACCGGCGTACCCGCCCCCGCGCACTCCTGACGACACGCGCCCCGCCGGACCGCTGAACGGAGCACGGCCGCAGCGCGCGCCCCGCCCCGCGCGCCTACAGTTGGACCATGGCCCCGCCAGGGGCCGTACCCCAACGCACGCCGGGAGCGGCCGTTATGACGGTTGCCAGGACCACCCAGCCCGCTCGCCCGCCCGGTCGGGCCACCGCGGCCACGTACGGGCCGCAGGCGGCCGACTTCGAGGCGCTGCGCGCCCAGGACCCGGAGCTGGCCGGAGTGCTGCTGGCCGAGTACGAACGGCAGACGGCCGGGCTCCAGCTGATCGCCGCCGAGAACTTCGCCTCCCCGGCCGTGCTCGCCGCCCTCGGCTCGCCGCTGGCCAACAAGTACGCCGAGGGCTACCCCGGCCGGCGCCACCACGGCGGCTGCGAACTCGTCGACCTCGCCGAGCGGATCGCGGTGGAGCGGGCGTGCGCGCTCTTCGGCGCCGACCACGCCAACGTCCAGCCGTACTCCGGCTCCTCGGCCGTCCTGGCGGCGTACGCGGCCCTCCTGGTGCCCGGTGACACGGTGCTGGCGATGTCGCTGCCGCACGGCGGCCACCTCACCCACGGCAGCCCGGCCAACTTCTCCGGCCGGTGGTTCGACTTCGCCGGGTACGGCGTCGACCCGGTGACCGGGCTCATCGACTACGACGAGGTGCGCGACCTGGCGCTGGCCCGCCGCCCCAAGGCGATCGTCGCAGGCTCCATCGCGTACCCGCGCCACATCGACCACGCCGCCTTCCGCGCGATCGCCGACGAGGTGGACGCCTACCTCGTGGTGGACGCCGCCCACACCCTCGGCCTGGTCGCGGGCGGCGCGGCGCCGAGTCCGGTGCCGTACGCCGACGTGGTGTGCGCCACCACCCACAAGACGCTGCGCGGGCCCCGCGGCGGCCTGCTGCTGTGCCGGGCGGAGCTGGCGCAGCGGGTGGACCGCGCGGTCTTCCCGTTCACCCAGGGCGGCCCGCAGATGCACAGCGTCGCGGCGACCGCGGTGGCGCTCGGCGAGGCAGCGAGCCCCGCGTTCCGCGAGTACGCCCGGCGCACGGTGGCCAACGGCCGCGCGCTGGCCGCCGCGCTCGCCGCCGAGGACGTCACCCCGCAGACCGGCGGCACCGACACCCACCTGGTCACCGCGGACGTCACCGCGCTGTGCCCCGGCGGCGGCCTCGCCGCCCGCGGCCGGTGCGCCGCCGCCCGCGTCTACCTCGACAAGGTGCCGCTCCCCGGCGACCTGCGACCGCCCGCCCCGCCCGGCCTGGTGCGCGGTGTGAGACTCGGCACGGCGGCCGTCACCACCCAGGGCATGGGGGAGTCCCAGATGGCCGAGATCGCGTCCCTGGTGGCCCGCGCGCTGCGCGAGGAACCCGGTGTCGCCGCCGACGCCGCGGCCCTGGCCTGCGCTTTCCCGCCCTATCCGGCGGGCGGCCCCGAGCGCGCCGCGGCGCTCGGGGCGCAGCGCCCGGCGGGACGGACGTGAGCTTTGTGAAGACGAGGTGCAACCGTTCGCGGTTCCTGTGTGTCCTCACCTTTGTTCACGCTCCCCGCTCGGAGGCGAATAAGGTGTGACACCGTGCGCGAATACCTCCTGACACTCTGCGTCGCAGCGGCGGTCACCTACCTGCTGACCGGCCCGGTGCGGAAGTTCGCCATCGCCGCGGGGGCGATGCCGGCCATCCGCGCCCGCGACGTGCACCGCGAGCCCACGCCCCGGCTCGGCGGCATCGCGCTCTTCGGCGGCCTGTGCGCCGGTCTGCTGGTTGCCTCGCAGCTGACCAACCTCAGCGACGTCTTCAAGCTCTCCAACGAGCCGCGCGCCCTGCTGTCGGGCGCCGGGCTGATCTGGCTGCTGGGCGTGCTGGACGACAAGTGGGGCGTGGACGCGCTGATCAAGCTCGGCGGCCAGATGATCGCCGCCGGCGTGATGGTGATGCAGGGGCTCACCATCCTGTGGCTGCCGGTGCCCGGCGTCGGGCCGGTCGCGCTCAGCCCGATCCAGTCGACGCTGCTGACGGTGGCGCTGGTGGTCATCACCATCAACGCGGTCAACTTCGTCGACGGCCTCGACGGCCTGGCCGCCGGCATGGTGTGCATCGCCGCGATCGCGTTCTTCCTGTACGCCTACCGCCTGTGGTTCGGCTACGGCGTCGAGCAGGCGGCGCCCGCGGCCCTGTTCAGCGCCATCCTGGTCGGCATGTGCGCGGGCTTCCTGCCGCACAACATCCACCCGGCCCGCATCTTCATGGGCGACTCGGGCTCGATGCTGATCGGCCTGGTCATGGCGGCCTCCGCGATCTCGGTGACCGGGCAGGTCGACCCGGACGTGATCACCAACACCACCGGGTCGCTGCGCAGCACCGTGCACGAGATGGTCCCGGTCTACATCCCGCTGCTGCTGCCGCTCACCCTCATCGCCATCCCGGCCGCCGACCTGGTGCTCGCCGTCGTGCGCCGCACCTGGAACGGGCAGTCGCCGTTCGCCGCCGACCGCGGCCATCTGCACCACCGGCTGCTGGAGATCGGGCACTCGCACAGCCGGGCCGTGCTGATCATGTACTTCTGGTCGGCGCTGATCGCGTTCGGCACGGTGGCCTTCTCGGCCCGCTCCTCCAGCATGTGGATCCTGCTGGTCGTGGTGGTGCTGAGCGCGCTCGGCCTGGTCGTCCTGCTCTCCCCGCGCTTCAAGCCGCGCGCCCCGCGCTGGGCCGAGGGGTTCCTGCCCCCGCGCTACCGGGCTGGCGCCCGCTCGGCCGCCACGACCGCGGCGGACGCCGCCGACGCGGCGGTCCGCGAGACCGGGACGCTCACCGGGCTGCACGGCGCCACGGCGATCGGCGACCGTGCGCCGCAGACGGACCGACAGAGCGTCACCAGCATCAGGTGACGAAACAGGGCCATCCGGGCGAACCGGCTGCTCCCGACGGCGGTCAGCCGAAAGCGCTCATCTGTAACCCCCAAGTGTGACAGTGAGCACACGAGGTAGGTAAAGACCTCATCAAATAGTTTGTGATACCGTTCACGAAAGCCGGGACGTGAGCCGAAGGCCAGAGCCGATTCCTCAGCACTGGTCGCGCGGCCGCGGTCCTCTCAGCTCCCCGACCGCGGGACGGGAGGCGCCCCGCCCGGCCTTATCCTCGATCGACACGGCCCGCCGCCCGGGCCGACGCTCGTCCAGGCACGCGCCACCCGCCCCCGACCCCCGCCGGAGCTGCCCCCCATGCAGTCCAACGACGCCCGGATCCTCCGGGGCGCCGCGATCGTCGCCGCCCCGGTGGGAATCGTCGCCACTGTCGTCAGCGCGCTCGTCGCGGGCGGCAAGGGCCTGATCGGTGGTGCCGTCGCGCTCGCCGTGGTCGCCGTCTTCTTCGGCCTGGGCTCCTGGGCGGTCATGCGCCTCACCCAGGACCGGCCGCAGGCCGCGATGATGGCCGGCCTCCTGGTCTACACGGTGCAGATCCTGGTCATCGGCGTCTTCATCGTCGTCTTCAGCGGAACCACCCTCTTCAGCCCCCGGGCCTTCGGAATCAGCCTGCTGGTCACCGCGCTCGCCTGGGTGGGCGGACAGGTCAAGCAGACCCTCACCAGCCGCATGCTCTACGTCGACCCCAAGCCCTCCGTGCCGGCCAAGCGGGACGCGGACCTGGTGAAGACGGAGTCCGGCGATGGCGTATAAGGGGCGGGTAAAGCCGCTTGATCCCCATCTGCTATCGTCCGGAATCGCATCCGGCCGTGGGGGCCCCTCTGGTTCGAAGAGGGTGCCGCCCCCTCGGCCAGCGGTGTACTCGGACCCGGATCGGTTTGCGCGGCACGGGTCCCGGGTGCCCGGTCTTCGGTGCAGGCTCCTAGTGGACCGCGGTGGCTCCGCCACGCCATGTCCCCAGTGCCGACCAGCGGCTCCACCAGCCGCGCTGACACACAAGGTTGCAGTTACTTATGCGTCACGACGAAGGAGTCACGGGTGAGTGCCCACACGCTGCTCGCTGAGAGCGGATGCCACATCAACGCGCACTGTGCATTTCCCGCGCCGGGCCTCAACTCGTTCGACTTCAAGCCGATCTTCAGCATCGGGAGCGTCGACTTCACCAAGCCGATGCTCCTCGCGGTCATCTGCATGCTGATCGTCGTCGGCTTCTTCTGGGCGGCCTTCAGCAAGCCGAAGCTGGTCCCCGGCAAGCTGCAACTGGTCGGCGAGATCGGCTACAACTTCATCGCCCGCAGCATCGCGCGCGAGGTGATCGGCAAGAAGGGCGACAAGTACGTCCCCTTCCTCGCCTCGATCTTCTTCTTCGTGTGGCTGATGAACATCATGTCCATCATCCCGCTCGCGCAGTTCCCCGTCGCGTCGCGATTCGCCTTCCCCGTGGGCCTGGCGCTGCTGGTGTGGATCACCTACATGTTCCTGACGTTCAAGACCCACGGTTTCCGGGGCGGCGTCAAGAACCTGGTCTGGCTGGACAACCTGCCCAAGCCCATCGTGCCGCTGATCGTCCTGCTGGAGTTCCTGCAGAACGTCATCCTGCGCCCGTTCACCCTGGCGGTGCGGCTGTGGGCCAACATGTTCGCCGGCCACATGCTCATCGTGGTCTTCAGCGTCGCGAGCTGGTACCTGCTGACCCCGTCGATCATGTCGGCGGTCGCGGGCAGCTCCTTCGTCCTGGCGGCCGGCATGACCGCCTTCGAGCTGCTGATCCAGTTCCTGCAGGCGTACATCTTCACGCTGCTCGCCTCGATCTACATCAGCGGAGCGCTCGAAGAGGGTCACTGACCCCCGGATCGACCCCTTCACCAGACTTCCGCCGGGAAGCCCCCCAGCGGACCGCATCACACAGGAAGACAGGGAAATGTCTCTCGAGCTTGTCAACCTCGCCGCCTCCACCACCACCGCCGGCCGTCTGGGCGCCGTCGCCTACGGTCTCGCCGCGATCGGCCCGGGTGTGGGTATCGGCCTGGTCTTCGGCCACTCCATCGAGGCCATGGCCCGTCAGCCCGAGGCCATGCCCATCATCCGCACCAACATGTTCCTCGGCTTCGCCCTCTGCGAGGTGCTCGCGCTTCTCGGCCTGGTGGCGCCGTTCATCTTCCAGAAGTGAGCTAGTTACCCACCAGCCACTCGACGAAAGGTTCAGACATGATCGCCTTCCTGGCTGAGGGAGGAGCGCAGAACCCGCTCATCCCCGACACCACGGAACTGATCGTCGGCCTGCTCTGCTTCTTCATCGTCTTCGGCGTCCTCGGAAAGAAGCTCCTGCCGAACATCCAGAAGACCCTGGAAGAGCGCCGCGACGCGATCGAGGGTGGCCTGGAACGGGCGGAGAAGGCCCAGGAAGACGCCACCCGGACGCTTGAGCAGTACAAGGCCCAGCTCGCCGAGGCCCGTCACGAGGCCAACCGGCTGCGCCAGGAGGCGCAGGAGCAGGGCGCCACGCTCATCGCCGAGATGCGGTCCGAGGGCCAGCGCCAGCGCGAGGAGATCGTCAGCGCCGGCCACGCGCAGATCGAGTCCGACCGCCGCCAGGCCGCCCAGACCCTGCGGCAGGACGTGGGCCAGCTGGCCACCGAACTGGCGGGCAAGCTGGTCGGCGAGTCCCTGGAGGACCACGCCCGGCAGAGCCGCGTGATCGACCGCTTCCTCGACGAGCTTGAGGAGAAGGCCGAGGCGGCGCGATGAACGGAGCGAGCCGCGAGGCCCTGGGCGCCGCGCGCGAGCGCCTCGACGCGCTGACGGACAACACCGCCGTCGACGTGGTCGCGCTCGCCGAGGACCTGGCCGCCGTGACCGCGCTGCTCGACCGCGAGGTGTCGCTGCGCCGGATCCTCACCGACCCGTCGCAGTCCGGCGAGGCCAAGGCCGAGCTGGTGACGCGTCTGCTGTCCGGTCAGGTCCGCAGCGAGACCTCCGACCTGGTGGCCGGCCTCGTCCGGTCCCGGTGGTCCGCCCCGCGCGACCTGGTCGACGCGATCGAGGAGCTGGGCGAGAGCGCCGAGCTGATCGGCGCGCAGCGGGCCGGCGTGCTGGACGACGTGGAGGACGAGCTGTTCCGCACCGCGCGGATCATCGCCTCCGCGCCCGACCTGCGGGCCGCGCTCAGCGACCCGGCCGCGGAGGGCTCGGCGCGGGCCGGGCTGATCACCGGACTGCTGGGCGGCCGGGCGCAGCCCGTCACGACCCGGCTGGTCGCGCGTCTTGTCGCGCTGCCGCGGGGCCGTAGCCTGGAAGCGGGGCTCGACGCCCTCTCCAAGCTGGCCGCGGCGCGCCGCGGCCGGGTGGTCGCGGTGGTCACGACGGCGATCCCGCTGTCCGACCAGCACAAGCAGCGGCTCGGCGCGGCGCTCGCCAAGCTGTACGGCCGCCAGGTGCACCTGAACCTCGACGTGGACCCCGGTGTCCTCGGCGGGATCATCGTGCGGGTGGGCGACGAGGTCATCGACGGCTCCGTCGCCAGCCGCCTCGAAGAGGCGACCCGGCGGCTGGCCGGCTGACCGGCCACCAACCTAGATAGCACTGAAGCGGCCCTGGTTGGGCCGTAGCGGAGGTCCTCCGGGGACGAGCCCCGGGGCCGGGACCGCCGCGAGTAACTTCGGGCCCAACAAGGAGAGCAGGGAACCCAGATGGCGGAGCTCACGATCCGGCCGGAGGAGATCCGGGACGCGCTGGAGAATTTCGTCCAGTCGTACAAGCCGGACGCGGCCTCGCGCGAGGAGGTCGGGACGGTCAGCGTTGCCGGCGACGGCATCGCGAAGGTCGAGGGTCTTCCCTCGGCCATGGCGAACGAGCTGCTGAAGTTCGAGGACGGCACGCTCGGCCTCGCCCTCAACCTGGAGGAGCGGGAGGTCGGCGCCGTCATCCTCGGTGAGTTCAGCGGCATCGAGGAGGGGCAGACGGTTCGCCGTACCGGCGAGGTGCTGTCCGTCGCGGTCGGCGAGGGCTACCTCGGCCGCGTCGTCGACCCGCTGGGCAACCCGATCGACGGCCTCGGCGAGATCGAGACCGAGGGCCGCCGCGCCCTCGAACTCCAGGCCCCCACGGTCATGCAGCGCAAGTCGGTGCACGAGCCGATGCAGACCGGCCTGAAGGCCGTCGACGCGATGACCCCGATCGGCCGCGGCCAGCGTCAGCTGATCATCGGCGACCGGCAGACCGGCAAGACCGCCCTCGCCGTCGACACGATCATCAACCAGCGCGACAACTGGCGCTCGGGCGACCCGAAGAAGCAGGTCCGCTGCATCTACGTCGCCATCGGCCAGAAGGGCTCCACCATCGCGTCCGTGCGCGGTGCGCTGGAGGAGGCCGGCGCCCTGGAGTACACGACCATCGTCGCCGCCCCGGCGTCCGACCCGGCGGGCTTCAAGTACCTCGCCCCCTACACCGGGTCCGCGATCGGCCAGCACTGGATGTACCAGGGCAAGCACGTCCTGATCGTCTTCGACGACCTGTCCAAGCAGGCCGACGCCTACCGCGCGGTCTCCCTGCTGCTGCGCCGCCCGCCGGGCCGTGAGGCCTACCCGGGCGACGTCTTCTACCTGCACTCGCGTCTGCTGGAGCGCTGCGCCAAGCTCTCCGACGAGATGGGCGCCGGTTCCATGACCGGTCTGCCGGTCGTCGAGACCAAGGCCAACGACGTGTCGGCGTTCATCCCGACCAACGTCATCTCCATCACCGACGGCCAGTGCTTCCTGGAGTCCGACCTGTTCAACGCGGGCCAGCGGCCGGCACTCAACGTCGGTATCTCGGTCTCCCGTGTCGGTGGCTCCGCCCAGCACAAGGCGATGCGCCAGGTCTCCGGCCGGCTGCGCGTGGACCTCGCCCAGTACCGCGAGCTGGAGGCGTTCGCCGCCTTCGGTTCCGACCTGGACGCGGCCTCCAAGGCGGCCCTGGAGCGCGGCAAGCGCATGGTCGAGCTGCTCAAGCAGGGCCAGTACGCGCCGTACTCCGTCGAGGAGCAGGTCGTCTCCATCTGGGCCGGCACCAACGGCAAGCTGGACGACGTCCCCGTCGAGGACATCCGCCGCTTCGAGCGCGAGCTGCTGGACTGGCTGGAGCGCGAGAAGAAGGAACTGCTGACCAGCATCCGCGAGGGCGGCAAGATGGCCGACGAGACCATCGAGGCGATCTCCGACGCGGTCGACACCTTCAAGAAGCAGTTCGAGACCTCGGACGGCAAGCTGCTGGGTGAGGGCTGAGCATGGGCGCCCAACTTCGGGTCTACAAGCGCCGTATCCGCTCCGTCACCGCCACCAAGAAGATCACCAAGGCGATGGAGATGATCGCCGCCGCGCGCATCGTCAAGGCGCAGCGCGCGGTGGCGGCGTCGACCCCGTACGCCGATGAGCTGACCCGCGCCGTCTCCGCGGTGGCCCAGGGTGCGAACAACAAGCACCCGCTGACCACCGAGGTGGACAACCCCCGCCGTGCCGCGGTGCTGCTCGTCACGAGCGACCGCGGCCTGGCCGGCGGTTACTCCGCCAACGCGATCAAGGCCGCCGACCGGCTGTCGGAGCGCCTGCGCTCCGAGGGCAAGGAGGTCGTGCCGTACGTCGTGGGCCGCAAGGGTGTGGCGTACTACGCCTTCCGCAACCGGGACGTCGAGCAGTCGTGGACCGGCTTCACCGACAGCCCGACGTACGCGGACGCCAAGCGGGTCGCCGATCCGCTGATCGAGGCGGTCACGCGGGACACCGCCGAGGGCGGCGTGGACGAACTGCACATCGTCTTCACCGAGTTCGTCTCGATGCTGTCGCAGGCGCCGGTCGAGCGCCGGATGCTGCCGCTCAGCCTCTCCGCGTCGGAGGAGACCGAGCAGCCCGCGGGACCGCGGGCCCTGTTCGAGTTCGAGCCGTCCGCCGAGGGCGTGCTGGACGCGCTGCTGCCGCGGTACGTCGAGAGCCGGATCTACAACGCTCTGCTGCAGTCGGCCGCTTCCGAGCACGCCGCCCGCCGCCGGGCGATGAAGTCGGCGACCGACAACGCCGAGGAACTCATCAAGTCGCTCTCGCGGCTTGCCAACGCGGCCCGCCAGGCCGATATCACCCAGGAAATCAGCGAGATCGTCGGTGGCGCTTCCGCCCTCGCCGACGCGACCGCGGGGAGTGACTGACACCATGACAACCTCTGTTGAGACGGCCACTGAGGCGGTCGCCACGACGGGCCGTGTCTCGCGAGTCATCGGCCCGGTCGTCGACGTGGAGTTCCCCGTCGACGCGATGCCGGAGATCTACAACGCGCTGCACGTCGACGTGGCCGACCCGGCCAACGCGGGCGAGACCCGGACCCTGACCCTCGAGGTGGCCCAGCACCTCGGCGAGGGCATGGTCCGCGCGATCTCCATGCAGCCCACCGACGGTCTGGTCCGCCAGGCCGTGGTGACCGACACCGGCGAGGGCATCACCGTGCCCGTCGGCGACGTCACCAAGGGCCGGGTGTTCAACACCCTCGGCCAGATCCTGAACGAGCCGGAGGCGGAGTCCGAGGTCACCGAGCGGTGGGCGATCCACCGCAAGGCCCCGGCGTTCGACCAGCTCGAGTCCAAGACCGAGATGTTCGAGACCGGCCTGAAGGTCGTCGACCTGCTGACCCCGTACGTCAAGGGCGGCAAGATCGGCCTGTTCGGTGGCGCGGGTGTGGGCAAGACCGTCCTCATCCAGGAAATGATCATGCGTGTGGCCAAGCTGCACGAGGGCGTTTCCGTGTTCGCCGGCGTCGGCGAGCGCACCCGTGAGGGCAACGACCTGATCGAGGAGATGGCCGAGTCCGGCGTTCTGCCGCAGACCGCGCTGGTCTTCGGCCAGATGGACGAGCCGCCGGGCACCCGTCTGCGGGTCGCGCTGGCCGGCCTGACGATGGCGGAGTACTTCCGCGACGTCCAGAAGCAGGACGTGCTGTTCTTCATCGACAACATCTTCCGCTTCACCCAGGCCGGTTCCGAGGTCTCCACGCTGCTCGGCCGCATGCCCTCCGCGGTGGGCTACCAGCCGAACCTGGCGGACGAGATGGGTCTGCTCCAGGAGCGCATCACCTCGACCCGCGGTCACTCGATCACCTCGATGCAGGCGATCTACGTCCCCGCGGACGACCTGACCGACCCGGCCCCGGCGACCACCTTCGCGCACCTCGACGCGACGACGGTGCTCTCCCGGCCGATCTCGGAGAAGGGCATCTACCCGGCGGTGGACCCGCTGGACTCGACGTCCCGCATCCTGGACCCGCGCTACATCTCGCAGGAGCACTACGACACCGCCATGCGCGTCAAGGGCATCCTGCAGAAGTACAAGGACCTCCAGGACATCATCGCGATCCTCGGCATCGACGAGCTGGGCGAGGAGGACAAGCTCACCGTCCACCGCGCCCGCCGCATCGAGCGCTTCCTGTCGCAGAACACCCACGCGGCGAAGCAGTTCACCGGTGTCGACGGCTCGGACGTGTCGCTGGACGAGTCCGTCTCGGCGTTCAACTCCATCGCCGACGGTGAGTTCGACCACTTCCCGGAGCAGGCGTTCTTCATGTGCGGTGGCCTGGACGACCTGAAGGCCAACGCCAAGAAGCTGGGCGTCTCCTGACGCCTCGCGCCCATCACGCGTGACGAGGGGCGGGCTGGTCCCGCCCCTCTCCCGCACCCCGTTATCCTGTGACCCAACACCCGCCGTCCCCGGCGGGTGGAGACCCGAGGAGCCATCTTGGCCGAGCTGCACGTCGAGCTGGTCGCCGCCGACCGCAAGGTCTGGTCGGGCGACGCCACGATCGTCGTCGCGCGCACGGCGTCGGGCGACGTAGGCATCATGGCGGGCCACACTCCGCTCCTCAGCGTGCTGGAGTCCGACCCGGTGACCATCCGCACCACGGACGGCGGCACCGTCGTCGCCGCGGTGCACGGAGGATTCATCACGTTCTCCGACAACAAGCTCTCGATCCTCGCGGAGATCGCCGAGCTCGCCGAGGAGATCGACGTCGAGCGCGCAGAGCGGGCTCTGCAGCGCGCCAAGTCGGAGACCGACGGCGCCGCCCAGCGTCGCGCCGACGTCCGGCTGCGCGCTGTCGCGGGCGCGCGCTGACACCACGCGACCCAAGGCCGCGGACCGCTCACGAGGCGGTCCGCGGCCCGGTCGCAACGAGAGCGGTTTTTTCTCTGATACGGGTCCGGCCACGGCGGACGTGAGGCGAGGAGGTCGACGGGCATGGTCCTCGCTCTGCAGGCGTTCGGCGTGGTCGTGGCGGTCGCCGCCCTGGGCCTGTTCGTCTTCGGCCTGCGCCGCCGCCTGATCCAGCGCCCCGGCGGCACCTTCGACTGCTCGCTGCGCCTCCCCGGCGACCCCGCGGCCCAGCCGTCCGGCAAGGGCTGGGTGTACGGCGTGGCGCGCTACAGCGGTGACCGCGTCGAGTGGTTCCGGGTCTTCTCCTACGCGCCCCGGCCGCGGCGCGTCCTGGAACGCGCCGCGATCGAGGTCGTCCAGCGCCGCACCCCGCAGGGCGAGGAGGAGCTGGCGCTGCTGTCGGACGCGTACGTACTGACCTGTACGCACCAGGGACTGACCCTGGAGCTGGCGATGAGCGAGGACGCCCTGACGGGCTTCCTGGCCTGGCTGGAGGCCGCCCCACCCGGCCAGCGCGTCAACGTGGCCTGAGGCGGGCCGACGTACCTGCGCGTCACCGTGGCTGGGGGCGGGCCGACCTACCCATGCGTCACCGTGGCCTGAGGCGGGCCGACCTACCCACGCGTCACCGTGCCCGGCGCGACCTTCCCTACCCGCGCCGCCGCGTCCTCACCGCTCCCCGCCCGGCACCCACAGCACGTCCCCCCGCTCCACGTTGGCCGTCCTCGCCAGGATGCTGTGCTTTCCCGGGGGATAACCCCCGGACCCCCAGCCCGTCGTAGTCACCGGGGACTGGGAAGTCACCGCTCCCCGCCCGGCACCCACAGCACGTCCCCCCGCTCCACGTTGGCCGTCCTCGCCAGGATGAAGAGCAGGTCCGACAGGCGGTTGAGGTACTTCGCGGTGAGGGGGTTCATCTCCTCGCCGTGACTCTCCAGCGCCGCCCACGTCGAGCGTTCCGCGCGGCGGACCACCGTGCAGGCCTGGTGGAGCAGCGCCGCGCCGGGCGTGCCGCCGGGGAGGATGAAGCTGCGCAGCTTCCCCAGCGGCTCCAGGAAGCGGTCGCAGTCCGCCTCCAGCTTGTCGACGTAGGCCTGCTCGACCCGCAGCGGCGGGTACTTCGGGTCCTCGACCACCGGCGTCGCCAGGTCCGCGCCCACGTCGAACAGGTCGTTCTGCACGCGGGTCAGCACCGCCGCGACCTCCTCCGGCAGGCCCCCCAGCGCCAGCGCCACCCCGATCGCCGCGTTGGCCTCGTTCACGTCGGCGTAGGCGCCGATGCGCGGATCGGTCTTGCGGGCCCGGCTCATGTCGCCCAGGGCGGTCGTGCCGTCGTCTCCGGTGCGGGTGTAGATGCGCGTCAGATTGACCATGCGCCAGACTCTAGGTCAGGCCGTCGCACCGGGTGCGCGGGGCGCGTGCGGCGAAGAACACACCGTGACGCGGGCCTCTTCCTGCTGCGCCGGGGCGTGAACGAGCGTTAAGGTCCGGCCAACAACGTCGACAGTGGGGTGTGTCTCGTGGCGAAGAAGCTGGCCGTCATCGGAGCCGGCCTGATGGGCTCCGGCATTGCTCAGGTCTCCGCGCAGGCGGGTTACGACGTGATCCTGCGCGATGTCACCGACGAGGCGCTGGCTCGCGGCAAGGGCGGCATCGCCGCGTCCTACGAGAAGTTCGTCGCCAAGGGGAAGCTCACCGCCGAGCAGGCCGAGGCCGCCCTCGGCCGGATCACCACCACGACCGACCTGGACGCCGTCGCCGACGCCGACATCGTCGTCGAGGCGGTCTTCGAGAAGATCGAGGTCAAGCAGGAGATCTTCCGCGCCCTCGACAAGCTGGTCCGCGACGACGCGGTACTCGCCTCCAACACCTCCGCGATCCCGATCACCAAGATCGCCGCGGTCACCGAGCGCCCGGAGCGGGTCGTCGGCACCCACTTCTTCTCACCCGTCCCGCTGATGCAGCTGTGCGAGCTGGTGCGCGGCTACAAGACCAGCGACGAGACGCTGGCCACCGCGCGGGCGTTCGCCGAGGAGATCGGCAAGACCTGCGTCGTCGTCAACCGCGACGTGGCGGGCTTCGTCACCACCCGCCTGATCTCCGCCCTGGTCGTCGAGGCGGTCAAGCTCTACGAGTCCGGGGTGGCCTCCGCCGAGGACATCGACGTCGCCTGCAAGCTGGGCTTCGGCCACGCCATGGGCCCGCTGGCCACCACCGACCTGACCGGCGTGGACATCCTGCTGCACGCCACCGGCAACATCTACACCGAGTCGCAGGACGAGAAGTTCGCCCCGCCGGAGCTGATGCGGCGCATGGTCGACGCGGGCGACATCGGCCGCAAGAGCGGTCAGGGCTTCTACCGCTACTGAGTCGCGGGCCCAGGCCACTGAGTCGCGGGCCCGGGCCACTGAGTCGCGGGCCCGCCGTCGCCACGCCGTGGGCCGAGTGGACGCCGACAGGCGACGCCCACCGCCCACGGCAGCGGCGAAGCGCCGAGGCCACCGCACGCCATCACCCCATGGAGTGAATTCGGTATCGGTTCGCTCACGGACGGCAACCCCGGGGTGCGACGGATCGTCAGTTGCGTTGAGACTGAGGGGGTCACCGAACCCCGGAGCACCAATGGGAGCGCGCATGCACATCAAGGGCGACCACGCCCGGCTCGTTGTCGGGGGACGCCTCGACGTACGCAGCGCGGCGGACGCCCGGGCGGTGCTGCACACCGCGCTCGACGCCGGCCACGGTGACCTGGTGCTCGACCTGACCGACCTCGACTCCTGGGACGCCACCGGCCTGGGCGTCATCATGGGGGCCCACCGCCGCGCGGGCCGCGCCAACCGGCGGCTGGTGCTGCGTGGGGTGCCGCCGCAGATGCAGCGGCTGCTCATCGCCACCCGGCTGCACCGCATCCTCACCATCGACGGCGGCCCCCTGGACGCCGCGCCCGCCGACGAGCTCCCGGCGGACCCCCTCCCGCACGCCTGAGGCGCGCCCCGGCGCCCCGCGATCCGTCTCGTGCTCCGACTCCGCGCCCCCGCGCTCCCGAAAGCCGCATCCCGGGCGGCGCTTCGGCCCTGGTTTCCTTAGGTAGTCTGCGAAGGTTTAGGGTTCGGTTTCCGGCGTGTCGACTCCGGCGCGCCGTGGAGGGGAGCCGGACCGGTCCTGAAGGCGGACGTACGGACTTCCGTTACGACGACAGCCCGTACGCGACGCATATGGGGGCGGAGACGATGGACCCACACAACCACGGACCCCGGCAGCACCAGGCGCCCGGCCCGGCGGCCTCCGGCGGCGCGCCCGACGCGAGCGACCTGACAGCGGTGTTCGACAGCGGGGTCACGGCGGGCGGCGGTGCGGCCGGCACCCCCCGCGCCGCCGCCTCCGACGCGGCGGCCCTGGACGACGAGGCGGGCGGGCGCTCCGCGTACCGCGATCCGCTGATATCCGCCGCGGGCGGCACCGGCGCGACCACCCGCGTCGCCCAGGTCGTCGCGGGCGACCTGCTGCTCACCGTCAACCCGGTCGACGGCAGCGAGGTCGTCGGCTGCCCGCCCGCCAGGACCCCGGCCGTCGCCCGCCGCGACGCCGAGGACCGGGCCGCACGTGACCGCGCCGCCCGGCCCGCCCCGGTCACCGGCCACCCGTTCTCCGAACCGGCCCTGCTGGAGCGCGCCGAGGAGACCGACCGGCTGGTCAAGCTGGTCTCCCGGGGCCGCTCGGTCCGCGTCACCGGCCCCGCGGGCTGCGGGCGCACCGCGCTGCTCGACGCCGTCGCCGACTGCTGCGCGGGCCTCGCCCCGGACGGCGTGATCCGCCTCGCCGGCCATCGCCGCACCGTCGCCGACCTGCTGCACGACCTGTACGCCACCGTCCATACCGCCGACGCCTACCGCCCAGGGGCCGACCGGCTGCGGGACCTGGTGCGCGAGATCGGCGCCGTCGTCGTGCTGGACGACGTGGAGTTCGGCGGCGCGTCCCTGGAGTCGCTGCTGGCCGCCGCGCCGGAGTGCGCCTTCGTCATCGCCGCCACCCCCGACGTCGCCGCGCCGCTGCCCGACTCCCACCTCGAAGAGGTCTTCCTGCCCGGCCTGTCCCAGGAGGCCTGCCTCGCCCTGCTGGCCCGGGTGGCCGGCCGCGAGCTGTCCGAGGAGGAGAGCGCCTGGGCCGCCGACCTGTGGTTCGCCTCCGAGGGCCTGCCGCTGCGCTTCGTCCAGGCCGGTGCGCTGCTGCGGCAGGCCGAAGAGGCCCTCGTCCGGCCCGGCGGCACGGACCTGCCCGCCGACGGGGCGCGGGGCGAGGTACCCCCGCCGCCCGAGGGCGCGGGGCGGCTGCCGTCGCTCGCCGAGGCCGCCGCCCCCGCCGACCTGCTCGCCTCCCGGCTCGGGCCCGACGCGCAGGAGGCGCTGCGGTTCGCCGTGGCGCTCGGCGGCGAGTGCCCGCACCCCTCCCACCTGCCCGCGCTGGTCGGCGCCGAGCACGCGGACGCCGCGCTCGCCGAACTGCTCGCGGCCGGCCTGGTCACGTCCTGCGGCGCCCACTACCGGCTGGCGGCCGGCGTGCTGGGCCAGCTGACCGAGGGCGGCGTGGAGACCGGCGGCTACGCGCGAACCGCCGCCACGCACTACGCCTGGTGGACCGGCCACCCCTCGGTCCCGGCGGAACGGATCGCCGCCGAGGCGGACGCCGTGCTCGCCGCGATGGCCGCCGCCCGCGCCGCCGGTCACCACGAGTCCGCGGTAGCGCTCGCCCGCGCCGCCGCACCGCAGTTCGCGGCCGGGCTCGACTGGGGCGCGTGGGAGCGGGCGCTGCGCGCCGGCCAGGAGGCCGCCCGGCTGGCCGGGGACGTCGCGCAGGAGGCCTACTTCCACCACGAGTTGGGCGTCCTCGCGCTGTGCACCGGCAACCTGGACCGGGCCCGCACGGAGCTGGAGGCGTCGATCGGGATGCGCGGGGTGCTGGCCGACCGCCAGGGCACCATCGTGGGCCGCCGCACCCTCGCCCTGGTCACCGACCGCGCGGGCCGCCCCGCGGTGCCCGCCCCGGTACGGGCCGAGCCCCCGGCGGCCGCGCCCCCGGACCGACTCGCGAAGACCGAACGCCCCCCGCTGGTCCCGCCGACCGTGCCCATCGTGTCCGCGGCCGCCGCGACACCGCCGCACGTCGAGGACGCGGCGGTCACCGTCCTGACCCCCCGGGTCGGCGCGGGCGGACCGGCCCACAAGCGGCGCCTCCCCTACCTCGCCACCCGCCGCAACCTCGTCGCGGCGGGCGCCGGCGCGGTCCTGGTGGCCGTCCTCGGCACGGTCGTGACCCTCGGCGCGACCTCCCAGCGTGACCCCTCGACCCCGATGACCGTCAAGCCCGGCGGAGGGTCGGCGGCCCAGAACGACGACAACACGGGCCTGCCCGCCGACCCGTCCACCCCGACCACCGGCACCTCGACGACTCCGTCGACGACGGCGTCCGGCGGTCCGGCGCCGTCGCCCTCGGCCTCCGGTGGCTCCGCGAGCGGCTCGGCCACCACGAGCCCGGCCCCGGGAACGACGGGGACGAGCAGCGCGCCGTCCGGCGGCGGAAGGCCGTCGCCGTCGCACTCGCACCCGGCGCCGCCCCCGCCGACGCAGTCGTCGCCGCCCGCATCTCCCTCCCCGAGCGGAAGCCCGACGCCCACGCCGTCCCCCACGACGACCACGACGCCCACCGGAACGGACTCGGCTGGCGGCCCCGCCCCGACGACCACGGGGACCGACTCCGGCGCCCCCAGCGCGTCGGACACCGGGAGCCCGGCGGCCTCCGACAGCCCCTCGTAACCCCCTCACCAAACGACCGAGCCCCGACGCCATCAGCGGCGTCGGGGCTCGTCCGTCGCGGCGCGATTGCCGCCGGTCAGTCAGAACAGGCGCAGCTTGTCGTCCTCGATGCCGCGCAGCGCGTCGTAGTCGAGGACCGCGCAGGAGATGCCGCGGTCGGTGGCGAGCACCCGCGCCTGCGGCTTGATCTCCTGGGCCGCGAAGACGCCCTTGACCGGGGCGAGACGAGGATCGCGGTTGAGCAACTCCAGGTACCGGGTGAGCTGTTCGACGCCG
This sequence comes from Streptomyces sp. ICBB 8177, assembly GCF_003144095.1. Lineage (GTDB taxonomy): Bacteria > Actinomycetota > Actinomycetes > Streptomycetales > Streptomycetaceae > Streptantibioticus_D. The sequence goes on from NZ_NSKH01000018.1 coordinate 2,390,654, forward strand.
TCGATCTCACCGCGCCGCTTGATCTCGACCGCGACCGTGCCGCCGTCCCCGTCACGGCACAGGATGTCCACAGGGCCGATGGCGGTGGGGTATTCGCGCCGAATCAGCGTCCACCCCTCGCCCAGGGTCTCGATGCGGTCGGCCAGGAGTTCCTGGAGGTGTGCCTCCACCCCGTCCTTGATCAGACCGGGGTCCACGCCCAGCTCGTGGGAGGAGTCGTGCAGGACCTCCTCGATGGTGATGATGAGCTGTTCGCCGGCCTTGTTGATCACCGTCCAGACCCCGTCGCCCTCCTTGAGGGTGCACGGCGGGGACATCCAGTTGAGGGGTTTGTAGGCGCGGTCGTCCGCATGGATCGACACACTGCCGTCGGCCTTGATGAGGAGGAGTCGCGGGGCCGAGGGCAGATGGGCGGTGAGCCGGCCTGCGTAGTCCACGGAGCAGCGAGCAATGACGAGACGCACGGTCGCCCACGCTACTTCAACCCGAAGCCCCGGCGCGATCCGGCCTGATGGGACGGGGGTGGACTCCTGTGACAGGCCACGCATTCGAACACAAAGCCGGGCACTTGATATGGCCTGGAGAGTGGCCGGTTGTACGCGCAAGCGCCTGGTGTGGCCGCAGCCATACGCCTACGGTGGGTAGCGGGAGTCCGTCATACGGTTGTCGCGTCTGCGGATTTCCTCCGACATCCGTCAGGCCTCGCGGGGGTGTCCCGTGGGGTCGCGAGAGGAGTACCCATGTCGCTCGACGTCTCACCGGCCCTCCTGGAACAGGCCGAGCGAGGCGAGGTCGACGAAGCCGAATTCGTCGACTGCGTCCGGACCTCCCTGCCGTACGCGTGGGAGATGATCAGTTCTCTGGTGGCACAACTCAAGGTCGACGGGGGAGAGTTCGCCGACAACCAGGTTCCGCCGCCGGACGAGCAGGCGCGTGGCCAACTGCTGAGGGCCCTGGCGAGCGACGCGATACGCGGCGCGCTGCAACGGCATTTCGGCGTCCGGCTCGCATTCCAGAACTGCCACCGGGTCGCGGTCTTCCCCCTGGACCCCGCGGTCGACCAGAGGTACGCGAAGTTCACCTCGGTGCGAGCCCAACTGCTCAACCAGTCACCGCAGTTGCGCGACTGCTGAGCGATCCGGACGGGTCCGGCCACTCCGGACCCGGTCCGCACACGATTCCCCCACCCCGCCCTTCCCACGACCCGACGCCCCTTCTTCACGCTCCCGCTGCGCGACCCGCGGCCGCAGGCGCACGACGACCCGGACGCGACCGGATCGAGTCGATCACGCCCGGCCGGTCCGTTCGCGCCGGACGGGCCGATCAGGCCAGCAGCGGGAGCACCTCACCGCCGAGCCGCGCCACGCAGGCCTCCGTCTCCGCCAGGTCTCCACTGCCCTCGGCGAGCAGGGCGAAACGGCTGATCCCGGTCCGCTCGACGGTCGCCGCGATCCGGTCCGCGCACAGCCGGGGCGAGCCCACCGGGTGCAGCGAGCACAGCAGATCGGTGTAGGCGTGCGCGTCCCGCTTGGCGCGCGGGCGCCCGTCCACCGTCACATGGGCCGCGAGCCCGTGCTGCAACCAGCCCGGCAGCGCCTTGCGCAGCGTCTCCACCGCGGCCCGCGTGGTGTCGGCGACCTGCGCGACCCCGGCCGAGACGTGCTCCGCCGCGATGGCCGCCACCTCGTCCGGATCGCGTCCGGCCGCCAGCGCCTCCCGCCGCCACAGCGCCGTCATCGCGGCCTTCTCCTCGTCCCCGCAGTGCATGCCGAGCAGCATCGGCAGCCCGCGCGCCGCCGCCAGCCGGACCGTCGCCGGTGAGGTGCAGGCGACGACCACCCGCGGCCGGGCGGGCACGCCCACGTCGTCCAGGTCGTCCGGCCGGGGGACCACCGGCACCTCGCGGAAGCGGTGGCGCGGCCCGTCCGAGCCCACCCGGGGCTCCGAGAGCCAGCGCAGCAGCAGGTCGAGCGACTCGGGGAAGTCCTCCTGGTAGGCGGCGAGTCCGGTGCCGAAGACCTCCAGGTCCTGCCAGGGGCCGCCGCGCCCGACGCCGAGGACGAACCGGCCGCCCGACGTCAGGTGGAGCAGCGCCGCCTGCTCGCCCAGCGCCACCGGGTGCGTGGTCGGCAGTACGCTGACCGCCGTGCCCACGGTGATCCGCCGGGTGCGGCCCAGCAGCAGCGCCGCGAGCGTGACCGCCGAGGGGCACACTCCGTACGGCATGAAGTGGTGCTCGGCCAGCCAGACCGAGTCGAGCCCGGCCCGCTCGGCCGCCTCGGCGGTGCGCACCGTGCGGTGCAGCGCCTCGGCGTGTCCCTGACCCGGGAACTGCGCCGAGAGCGCGAACGCTCCCACCCGTGGTGTCTCGTGCATGTCGTCCTCACCTCTCTTCCCCGCCCGTACGCCCGCGGTGCGGCGGACCGGATGCCGCCTGGCGAACGGGAGGCTCCCCCATGGGGGTTAACGCCTGACACGTGCCAAGGGCACGGTCGGCGCCGTGATTTCGTGACTGCGTGATTGTCGGACGCGTCACGGCGCGTTGTCCGCCGGTTACCGGAGCCGGTCCGGGCCGCGTAGGCTGGTGTCCGGGTCTGCCGGAACCCGCCCTGTCGCCGACTCGCCCCCGTACGAGGTGTCCCGTGTCCCCCCGCCGAAACCGCCCGCACCGGGCCGTCGCGCCCGAACCGGGCCGGGACGGTGAACGCCACGGCCTGGAACGCACCGAGAGCTGGCGCGGCGAGGAGTGGGTGATGCGCCCGGTCTCCGGCAGCGCGGGCAAGACCTACCGCTGCCCCGGCTGCGACCAGGAGATCCCGCCGGGAGTCGGCCACGTGGTGGCCTGGCCCGAGCACGCGGGCGTCGACGACCGCCGCCACTGGCACCGCGCCTGCTGGAACGCCCGGGACCGGCGCGGCGCGAAGGTGCTGCGCTCCCGCAACGCGCCGCGCCACTGAGCGAGTCGGGGCCGTCGCGCGGGCCTCGGGGCGAGGCCGTCGGGCCGTCAGGCCGACAGGCCGTCACCGGGGGGTTCGTCCTGCGGGCGCGGCAGGACCACCCGCAGCGGCTCGCGCGGCGGGCGCGGACGCCACTCGCGCGGATAGCCCACCGACACCTCCTCGAACCGCACGCCGTCGTGCCAGGTCACCCGGGGGATGTGCAGGTGCCCGTAGACCACGGCGGCGGCCCGGAACCTGCGGTGCCAGTCCGCGGTCAGCTCGGTCCCGCACCACTGCGCGAACTGCGGATAGCGCAGGATCTCGGTGGGGTGCCGCAGCAGCGGCCAGTGCCCGATCAGCACCGTGCGAACGTGCGGGGGCAGTTCGGCGAGCCTGCGCTCGGTGTACGCGACCCGCTCACGGCACCAGTCGTCCAGGCCCTCGTGCGGATCGGGGTGCAGCAGGTGCTCGTCGGTGCAGACCACGCCCGCGGCGTACGCGGCGCGCAGCGACTCCTCCTTGGTGGCCGTCCCCGGCGCCCGGAAGGTGTAGTCGTACAGCACGAACAACGGCGCGACCGCCACCGGGCCGTCCGCGTCCGGCCACAGCGGATACGGGTCCTCGGGTGTGACGACGTCCAGCGAGCGGCACACGTCGACCAGACGCGCGTAACGCGCGGCCCCGCGCAACTGGACGGCGTCGCTCGGGTGCGTCCACAACTCGTGGTTGCCCGGCGCCCACAGCACCTTCGCGAACCGCCCGGCGAGCGTCCGCAGCGCCCACTCGACGTCCTCGACCCGCTCGGCGACGTCCCCGGCCACGATCAGCCAGTCGCCGTCGTCCGAGGGCCGCAGCCCGTCGACGATCCTCCGGTTCTCCTCGTAGCCGATGTGCAGATCGCTGACGGCGAGCAGGCGGGCGGTCATCGCGGGCTCACACGTCGCGCTTGTTGATGACGGTGAACGCGCCCGCCAGCGCGACGACCGTGACCGCGGCCAGGATCCACAACGGGGTCCAGCCGTGCGGCCCGGAGTCCAGCATCGGGATGCCGTAGACGGCGGCGAGCGCGTTGGGCACCGAGTACTCGATGAGGTCGGTGCGCAGCGTCTGAAGGCTCTCGCCCGCCATGAACAGCGCGAGCAGCAACGGCAGCAGGACGACGCCCAGCATGGCGGTGATCGCGCCCGCCGAGTGCCGCAGCATCGCGCCGACCGCCAGCGCCAGCAGCCCGAGCAGCGCCACGTACAGACCGACGCCGACGGTGGCCCGCGCCCACTGGCTGCCGGACGGCGCGAGGACGCCGTTGCCGGAGATCAGTGAGGAGTCGACGGCCGCGACCAGCAGGCAGGCGACCGTGGTCAGCACGAAGGCGAGGGAGAAGAAGACCACGGCCTTGGCGGCCAGCACGCGCGAGCGGCTGGGGCAGGCGGTGAGCGTGGTGCGGATCATCCCGGTGCTGTACTCCGAGGAGATCACCAGCACGCCCAGCGTGATCACCGACAGGCTGCCGAGCAGCACGCCGAAGAAGCCGGCGGCCAGCGCCGGGAAGCCGCTCGCCTCGTGACCGCTCATCACGGAGGCGACCAGCAGCCCGATGCCGACGACCACCAGCAGCATCACCCCGAGCGTCCAGATCGTGGAGCGAACGGTGCGGATCTTGGTCCACTCGGAGCGCAGCGCGTCGCCGAAGGTGGCGTTCCGCACGGGGATCGGCGAGGCGTACGAGGCGGGCGCGCCGCCCTGCCACGGCTGGGCGCCCTGTGCGGTGGCCTGGTGGGGAGTGGTCATCGTCAGCGGTCCTCGGCGTCGGGCTGGTCGGTGGCGGGAGCGGCGGGGGCCTGCGGGGGCGCCGCGGGGGCGGCCGGCCGCGCGGGCGCGGGCGGCGCGGCGTGGTGCGGGGCCGGGGGAGCGCCGAAGCCGCCCTGCGGGGGCGGGCCCTGCGGCGCCGGGCCGGGCGGATACGCCGGAGCCTGCCCGTACGCCGGTGCCTGCGGCGGCAGTCGGCCGCCCTGCGGCGCGTACGGCTGCGGCCCGCCCTGCGGCGCGTACGGCTGCGGCCCGCCCTGCGGCGCGTACGGCTGCGGTTGCCCGTAACCCATGGCAGGCGGCGGCAGTTGACCGGGCACGGGCCGGCCCTGCTCCTGCAGACCGGCACGCGGGTCGTGCGTCGAGCGGTAGTCGACCGCGCCCTGGGTGAGCCGCATGTACGCCTCCTCCAGCGAGGCGTGGTGCGGCGACAGCTCCCACAGCCGCACGTCGGCCTGGTGCGCGAGGTCGCTGATGCGCGGCAGCTCCAGGCCGGTGACGCGCAGCGCGCCGTCCTGCTCGGGCTGCACCGCGCCGCCCGCCTCGTGCAGCGCGGCGGTCAGCTTCTCGCGGGCGCCGGGCTCGTTGGGGGTGCGCACCAGCGCGTAGCCGGTCGAGTTGCGCGCTATGAAGTCCTTGACGCCCATGTCGGCCAGCAGTTGGCCGCGCCCGATGACGATCAGATGGTCGGCGGTGAGCGCCATCTCGCTCATCAGGTGGCTGGAGACGAAGACCGTGCGGCCCTCGGAGGCCAGCCGCCGCATCAGGTTGCGCACCCAGTGGATGCCCTCCGGGTCGAGGCCGTTGACCGGCTCGTCGAAGAGCAGCACCTGCGGGTCGCCGAGCAGCGCGGCGGCGATGCCGAGGCGCTGGCCCATGCCGAGCGAGAAGCCCTTGGAGCGCTTGCCCGCGACGTCCTGGAGGCCCACCACGCCCAGCACCTCGTCGACCCGGCGGGCCGGGATGCCGGACAACTGGGCGAGGCACAGCAGGTGCTGGCGCGCGCTGCGCCCGCCGTGCACCGCCTTGGCGTCCAGCAGCGCGCCCACGTGCCGTGGCGCGTTGGGCAGTTGGCGGTAGGGGCGGCCGCTGACGGTGACCTCGCCCGCGGTCGGGGTGTCGAGGCCGAGGATCATCCGCATCGTCGTGGACTTGCCCGAGCCGTTCGGCCCGAGGAAGCCGGTCACCAGTCCCGGCCGGACCTGGAACGACAAGTTGTACACGGCGGTCTTGGTGCCGTACCGCTTGGTGAGGCCGCGTGCCTCGATCATGCTCCGCCCCTCGCTGACGACTGGGGCGCGTGCCCCCGTAACGGCTAGGAGGCTATCCAAGGTGGTTCGGTTCCTGCCAACGTCGGCAGGCCGGGTGTCCGCAGCAGCCAGCCCTCGCGCCGGAAGACCTCCGCGCCCGCCGCCCGCGCCGCGGGGTCGCCTGCCACCGTGGCCACCCAGGCGTCCGGGTCCGGCCCCAGCAGCTGACGCAACGCGGCGGACGCGCCCAGCAGCCGGCGCAGCAGCGCGGGCTGGTCCGGCGCGGTCAGCGGAGTGCGGCCGTCCAGCGCGAGCACGCCGTGCCGGTGCACGTAGAGCGCCGCCGACGGCAGCCGCGCGCCGCCCGGCAGCGTCATCGGGAAGGCGTCGCCGTCCACCGGGACCCGGTGGTAGTGCGGTTCGGTGGCGTCTACGGCCGTCAACTGCTCCGCGTCCAGCCAGCCGACGGCCAGTGTGGCGACGCGGTCGCCACTGGCGTACGGGGACGCGCTCACGTAGCCCGCGAGGCTGATGTGGGCCGAGACCCCGGCCGCGACGCCGCGCACCCGCAGCGGGCTCATCGGCACCGCCACCGGGAGTCCGGCGAGCGTCAGCTTGTGCCGGACCTGCGCCGGGCAGGCGTTGGACCCCACCGCGAGCACCGGCAGCCTCTCGTCCGTACCCGGCAGACCCGCACCGCGCAGCACGGCGTCCAGCCCCGCGTCACGTCCGCCGACCGCCCAGCTGCCGACCGGCCCGCCGTCCGCCCGCAGCGGCAGCAACTCCTCGCCCAGCAGCAGCCCCGGCCACGGAACCGGCCGCCCGGGGTAGGCCAGCGGCGACAGCACGGGCACGGCGTCCAGCCCGAGCCCCCGCAACGTGTGATCGGTCACCCGGCGAGCCTAGGGGCTTCACGCGTCCCGGCGCCGCAGCAGCCAGAAACCGCCGACCAGCGCGGCCACCACCCAGCCGACCATGATCAGCAGCCCGGCCCACGGCCCGTACGGCCGCGCGTCGCCGAGGGTGACGACCATCATCACCTTGCGGCCCGCCTGGTCCGGCAGGTAGTAGGCGACCTTCTGGGTGGCGTGGACGGCGCTGAGGATGTTGGAGACCAGGAAGAAGAACGGCATCAGGATCGACAGCGACAGCAGCGGGCTGCGCAGCATCGCGGCGCACCCCATCGCGAACAACGAGATCAGCGTCAGGTACAGCCCGCCGCCGACGACCGCGCGCAGCACCCCGGGGTCGCCGATGTGCACCCGGTGCGAGCCCAGCATCGCCTGGCCCGCGAAGAAGGTGACGAACGACGTCACCATGCCGACCACGAACACCAGCGCCGTCGCCACCGCGAGCTTGCACCCCAGGAACGTCCACCGCTGCGGCACCGCGGCCAGCGAGGTGCGGATCATGCCGGTGCTGTACTCCGTGGAGACCACCAGCACGCCGAAGACGATCATCAGCAGCTGACCCAGGCTCATCCCGGCGAAGCTGGTGTACGTCGGGTCGAAGGTCAGCTGGTCGTGCGGCGACATCTTCGAGAAACCGTTGTCGGCGAGGAACGAGATGAGCACGCCCAGCCCGATGGTGATGACGGCCGCCAGCGACAGCGTCCACACCGTGGAACGCACCGACCGGATCTTGGTCCACTCCGACCGCAGCACCGCGGGTGCCGGCACCATCTCAGACCCCCTCGCCGTCGCCGCCGGGCCGTCCGCCGCCGTGGTCGCGCCGCCACTGCTCGCCCCACGCGGGCGACCGCCCCGCGGGCGGCCCGGCGGCCGGCGCCGGCGGCTCGCCCGCCTCCCGCGCGTGGTACTCCACCGCCTGCGCGGTCAGCCCCATGAACGCCTCCTCCAGGGACGCCTGCTGGGGACTCAGCTCGTGCAGCACGAGCCGTTCGCGGGCGGCCAGCTCGCCCAGGTCGGCCGCGGTCGACCCGGTGACCTCGAACGAGCCGTCGGCAGCGGCCCGCGCCTCGATCCCGGCCGCCGCCAGCACGTCGCGCATCCGCTCCGGCTCAGGGGTGCGCACCCGCACGAAGGAACGGGAGTTGCGGGCGATGAAGTCGGCCATCGAGGTGTCCGCGAGCAGCTTGCCCTGCCCGATCACCACCAGGTGCTCGGCGGTCAGCGCCATCTCGCTCATCAGGTGGCTGGAGACGAACACCGTGCGGCCCTGCGCGGCCAGCGACTGCATCAGGTTGCGGATCCAGTGGATGCCCTCGGGGTCGAGGCCGTTGACCGGTTCGTCGAACATCAGGATGCGCGGGTCGCCCAGCAGCGCGGCGGCGATGCCGAGCCGCTGGCCCATGCCGAGGGAGAAGCTCTTGGGCCGCTTGCGCGCCACAGGCGTCAGGCCGACGGCCTCCAGCACCTCGCCGACCCGGGAGCGCGGGATGCGGTTCGCCTGCGCCAGGCAGAGCAGATGGTTGTACGCGGTCCGCCCTCCGTGCACCGCCTGCGCGTCCAGCAGCGCGCCGATGTCCTTCAGCGGCTCCTTCAGCTCCGCGTACCGTTTGCCGTCGATCCGCACGTCGCCGGCGGTGGGGTTGTCCAGACCCAGCATCATCCGCATGGTCGTCGACTTGCCCGCGCCGTTCGGCCCGAGGAAACCTGTGACGATGCCGGGCCGCACGGTGAACGTCAGATGGTCGACCGCCACCTTCTCCCCGAACCGCTTCGTCAGCCCCTGGAGCTCGATCACACCGTCCACGCTAGGCGACTACCCCGTACCACGCACGGCAAGACCCCCCGCCCGGGAGGCGAGGGGTCCGGCGTCGTACGGGCGTGCCGTGCGCGAGCTGAGCGGGGATCAGCGGCTCTGCTGTGCCGGGACGCCGCGGGAGACGGTCTCGTCCTCCGGGGCGCCGGCCGCGGCCACCGCGGCACCGGTCAGGGTGGCCAGCATCTCGCGGACGTTGGTCAGCTGGGCGTTGATGCTGTCGCGACGGTTGGTCAGCGCGGCCAGCTCACGCTCGGACTCGCTGCGGATGCGGTCGGCCTTGGCGTTGGCGTCGGCCACGATGTCCTCGGCCTGGCGCTGCGCGGTCTCCACCGTCTGGCGGGCCCGGCGCTCGGCGTCGGTGCGCAGCTTCTCCGCCTCCAGGCGCAGCTGCTCGGCGCGGTGCTCGATCTCCGCGAGCCGCTTCTCCGCCTTGGCCTGACGGGAGGCCAGGTCGCGCTCGGACTGCTCGCGGCGCTTGGCGAGGTTGGTCTCGAAGTCCGCGGCGGCCTGGGCGGCCTTGGCGCGGGTCTCCTCGAAGAGGGCGTCCGCCTCCTCGCGCTTGGCCTGGGCGTCCTTGTTGGCCTCGTTGCGCAGCTGGGTCGCCTCGTTCTTCGCCTTGTCGACGATCCGGGCGCCCTCGTCCTCGGCCTTCGCCTTGCGCTCCGCGGCGAACGACTCCGCGTCCGCGCGCACCTGGTTGGCGGCCCCCTCCGCCAGCTCACGGTGCTGCTCGGCCGCCCTGCGGGCCTCCTCGCGCAGGTCCTTGGCCTCCTCCTCGGCGAGCCGGAGGATCTTCTCGACGCGCGCGCCGAGCCCCGCGTAGCTGGGCTCGGCGTCGTTGATCTGTGCCTGGGCGTTCTGGGTCTCGAGGTGCAGCTCCTCGATGCGCTTCTCCAGCGCGGTGATCCTGGACAGAGCGCTGTCGCGGTCGGCGACGAGCTTCGTGATGCGGTCGTCCACCTGGCCGCGGTCGTAGCCACGCCGCACGAGCTCGAAGCCGAAGGGGGAGGAAGTGTCGCTCATGGGGTTCCTGTCAATCAGGCCGGTGAGGTGATAGAGGGAATCCTAGGGGTGAGGACGGCGTGTCATCGAGTCAATCCCCGTTACATCTGGAGAATGTGCGCTCAATCGAGTGGAGCCGCATCGGAACGCTTGCCACTCGAACGCGTGCTTCCGGCGCCCGCCCCCGCCTTCACGCCACCACCGGTCTCCCGGCGCTCTCCTGACTTCTTGCCACCCGCGCCGCCCGGAGCCTCGAACGACTCCAGCGCCTCCAACACGTCCTGGACCCGGGAGATTTCGGCGTTGATGTCCTCCCGGCGCCGCTTGAGCACGTCGAGTTCGCGGCGGCCCTCGTCGACGATCCGCTGCGCCTCGGCACGGGCCTCGGCCACCACCCGCTCGGCGGTCCTGGCCGCCTCGGCCTTCTTCTGCTCGGCCTCCTTGATGAGACCCTCGGCCTTCTTCACCGCCGCGATGCGGACCTTGCTCGCCTCCGACGACGCGGCGGACGCGGTCTCGCGCGCCGCCCGCTCGGCGTCGGCCACCAGCTCGCGGGCCTTGGCCTCGGCCTCCTCCAACTGCTCGGTGGCGGCGGCGACCAGCTTGTCGCAGCGCTCCCCGGCCGACTTCATCGCCTCGGAGGACTCCTTGCGGGCCCGCTCGTGCAGTTCCTCGACCTCGCTCTCCACCCGGGTGCGCAGCTCCTCGGCCCGCTCCCTTATCGACGTGGCGTCACCGCGGGCCTCGGCCAGCAGCGTGTCGGCGTCGGAACGGGACTGCTCCACCAGCGTGTTGGCCCGCGCGGTGGCCTCGGCCACCAGCCGCTCCGCCTCGGCCCGGGCGGCACCGACCATCTCGTCCGCGCGCTCCTCGGCCGCCGCGGCGGTGCGCAGCGCCTCGTCCCGCGCCTCGGTGGTGAGCCGCTCGGCCTCGGTGGCCGCCTTGCCGATCAGCTCGTCGGCCTGCTCGGCGGCCTCGGACCGCTTGCGGTTGGCGGTCTCGCGTGCCTCGTCGACGGTGCGCTCGGACTCCGCCTTCGCCGCCGCGAGCAGCCGCTCGGCCTCCGCCTTCGCGTTCTCCTCCTGCTCCACCGCCGCCGTGCGCGCCCGCTCGGCCTCGATGGTCAGCCGCTCGGCGTCCCGGGCGGCCCTGGCCACCCGTTCGTCGGCCTCCCGGCCGACCTTCTCCGCCTCGGCGACCGCGCCGGAGATCAGCTCGTCCGCCTGCTGGGCGGCCTCCGCGCGCTTGCGGTTGGCGTCCTCGCGGGCCTCGTCGCGCAGCCGGTCGGCGTCCGCGATGGCGTCCGCCACGGTCCGCTCGGCCAGCGCCTTCGCCAGCTCCGACTCCTCGTTGGCCTCGCGCCGGATGCGCACCGCGTCGGCGCCCGCCCGCTCACGCTCGGCGCCCGCGTCGGCGTGCAGCTTGTCGGCCTCCTCGCGGGCCGACGCCAGGACCTGCTGCGCGGCGTGCTCGGCGGCCGACTTCAGGCCGGCGATCTCCTCCTCGGCCTGCTCGTGCAACCCCGCCACCGCGTCGCGCACCTGCTGGGCGGTCTGCTCGGCGGCGGACACCAGCTCGGCGGCGCGCTGCTCGGCCTCGGCGACCAGCCGCTCCGCCTCGGCGCCCGCGTCCTCGACCCGCTTGCGCGCGGAGGCGAGCAACTCCTCGCTCTCCTCGCGGGCCTGACCGCGTTCCTGCTCGGCCGCGCGGCGGGCGTCGGCGAGCAGTTCCTCGGCCTCCCGGCGGCGCCTGGCGGCCTCCTCACCGGCCGCCGACAGCGCCTCCGCGGCCTCGGCGGCGGTCCGCTCGGCGGCGGCCTGCGCCTCGGTGCGCAGCCGGTCGGCGGTCTCCCGGGCCTCGGTGCGCAGCCGTTCGGCCTCGGTGGCCGCCTCGGTGCGCAGCCGCACCGCGACCGCCTCGCCCTCGGCGCGGGACGCCGACGCGTCGGACGCGGCCTCGGACCGCAGCCGGTCCGCCTCCTCCTCCGCCTCAGCGCGCAGGGTGCGGGCCCGCTCGGCGGCCTCGGTGCGCAGCCGCTCGGCCTCCTGGGCGGCCTCCTTGCGCAGCCGGTCCGCCTCCGCGGTGCCGGCGCGCAGTGTCTCGTCGGCGTCGGTCAGCCGCCGGGCCACCTCGGCGCGCTGCCGCTCCAGCTCCTCGGCGGCCTCCTCAGCCAGTCGCGCCGCCGCCTCCTCGGCGTCGGCGCGCACCTGCCGGGCGGCGTCCTGGGCGGTGTCCTTGAGCCGGCCGGCGGCCTGTTCGGCCTCGGTGCGCAGCTGCTCGGCCTCGGCCCTGGCCCGCTCCAGCGCCTCCTCGGCCTGCTTGCGCAGGGCGGCGGCCCGCTCGGAGGCCTCGCCCCGCACCCGCTCGGACTCCGCGGCGGCGCCCTGCCGCACCTCCTCGGCGTCGGAACGCGCCTTGGTCAGCAGCTCCTCCGCGGTGCTGGCCGCCTCCTCGATCTGCTGGAGCGCCTCGCGCCGGGCCTCGCCGCGGATCCGCTCACCCTCGGCGACGGCCTCGGCCCGCAGCTGCTCGGCCTCGCCGCGCAGCCTGCGCGCCTCCTCCTGCAGCTCGACGGTCCTGGCCCGGTACTCCTTGGTGTCGTCCTTCGCCGCGCCCTTGAGCTGCTCGGCGGCCTCCTCGGCCTGGGCGCTCAGCCGGTCCGCCTCGGCCTGCGCCTCGCTGCGGATGCGCTCGGCCTCCTCGGCCGCCGCCTTCCTGGTGGCCTCGGCGTCCTGCGACGCCTTGGCGAGCACCTCCTCCGCGCTGCGCGCCGCCTTCGCCAGCTGCGCCGCCGCGTCCTCGGCGGCCTGGCTGCGGGCCGACTCCTGGGCCTCGGCGATCAGCCGCTCGGCCTCGGCCCGCGCGTCGTCCCGCTGCTGCTCGGCCTCGGCCCTGATCGCCTCGGCCTCCTTGGTGGCCTCGCCGACCAGCCGGGCGATCTCGGCCCGCGCGGTGCTGGTGCGCTGCTCGACGGAGGTCTCCGCCTCCGTCAGCCGGGTCGCCGCGGTCTCCTCCGCCTCGGCGCGCAGCCGCTCGGCCTCGGCGCGGGCCTCGCGCAGCGCGCTCTCCGCCTCGGCCATGGCCCGCTCGGCGGCCCGGGTCAGCTCGGCGGCCTCCCGGCGCGCCTCCTGCGACTCGGTGCGCGCGCCGGTGCGCAGCGACTCGGCGTGGTCGGTGGCCTCCTGGGCCTGGGTGGAGGCGGCGGTCAGCAGCCGCTCGGCGTCGGCGCGGGCGCGGCGCAGGATCGCCTCGGCCTCGGCGCGGGCCTCGGTGGCGGCCGACTCCAGCCGCTCGCGGGCCTGTTCGGCGACCCGGGCGGCCTCGGCGCGGGCGCTGCTCAGCGCGCTCTCCGCCTCGGCGCGCGACTCCTCCATCAGGCGGCGGGCCTGCGCCTCGGTGCGGGACCTCAACTGCTCGGCCCACGCGACGTTCTCGTTGACGTGGTTCTCGACGGTGGCGCGGCGCTCGGCCAGCTCCTCGTCCAGCCTGCGGCGGCGGGCGACCGCCTCGGCGTGCCACTCGGACTCCAGCTGCGACTGGCGCTCGGCCTGCTCCTGGAGCATGCGCTGGGTGTTGGCCCGGGCCTCGCGCAGCTCGCGCTCGGCGTCGGCGCGCAGCTGGTCGGCCTGGATCTGCGCGTTGCGCAGGAGCTGCTCGGCCTGGTGGCTGATGTTGTCGTAGGCCCGCGGCTGGGCGAGCTGGCGGCGCGCCTCGTGCAGCTTGGCGCGCAGCACCTCGACCTGGTAGCCGAGATCGTCTGCGTGGTCGACGGCCTTGTCCCGCTCGGTCCGCAGCCGCTCCATCTCGGCCTCGAAACGAGAGAGCTGGTCGTCAGCCTCGTAGCGGTCGTAGCCCCGCACTCCGCGGTCCCATCCGTCTCCTGGACTGCTCACCCGCCAACCGGGTGAGTCTCTCCGGTGAACATAGCCATTCAGGAGAATGGTGTCAGATTCTCACCGCGTCCGGGCCGTCCCCCAGCCCCGAGGGACACAGTACCGGGGCCGGGGCCCGCGGGTCAGTGCTCTTGGGCGGCGGTCACCAGCTCGGTGAGGACTCCGTGGCAGTCCTTGGGGTGCAGGAAGGTGATGCGCGACCCCATCGAGCCGGTGCGCGGCTGCTCGTAGAGCACCCGTACGCCCTTGTCGCGGATGGCGGCGGAGTCGGCGTCGACGTCGGCGGTGCCGAAGGCGATGTGGTGCACGCCCTCGCCGTTCTTGGCCAGCCACTTGCCGACCGCGGAGTCCTCGCGGGTCGGCTCCAGCAGCTGGAGGTAGGAGGCGCCGCCGTCGGAGGTCTCGTTGATCTTGAGCATGGCCTCCCGCACGCCCTGCTCCTCGTTGACCTCGGTGTGGAACACCTCGAAGCCGTAGGTGGCACGGTAGAACTCGACAGTGGAGTCCAGGTCGAAACAGGCGATCCCGATGTGGTCGATGCGCGTCAGCATGGAACCAGTGCACCGCCGACACGCGTGGTCACGCAACGTGCGCGCCGTCACACCCTCGGGCCGGTGACCGGCGGCGGTACCCGTCAGTACATTGGCCTTAACCCTCGTTAACTCCCTTACGCAAAGGGGCCGCGCCATGACCAGCCAGGCACGCACGTCCGTGATCGTCGCAGGTGCCCGTACGCCGATGGGCCGCCTGCTCGGCAGTCTGCGCACCTTCTCCGGCGCCGACCTCGGCGGGATCGCCATCAAGGCCGCTCTGGACCGGGCCGGAATCGGCGGCGACCAGGTGCAGTACGTGATCATGGGCCAGGTCCTCCAGGCCGGCGCGGGCCAGATCCCGGCCCGCCAGGCGGCCGTCAAGGCGGGCATCCCGATGTCGGTGCCGGCCCTGACCGTCAACAAGGTCTGCCTGTCCGGCCTCGACGCCATCGCGTTGGCCGACCAGCTCATCCGGGCCGGAGAGTTCGACGTCGTCGTCGCGGGCGGCCAGGAGTCGATGACCAACGCGCCGCACCTGCTGCCGAAGTCCCGCGAGGGCCACAAGTACGGCGCCATCGAGATGCTCGACGCGATGGCGCACGACGGCCTCACCGACGCGTTCGAGAACATCGCGATGGGCGAGTCCACCGAGAAGCACAACACCCGCCTGGGCATCCAGCGTGCCGACCAGGACGAGATCGCCGCGCTGTCCCACCAGCGGGCCGCCGCCGCGCAGAAGAACGGCCTGTTCGAGGCGGAGATCACGCCGGTGGAGATCCCGCAGCGCAAGGGCGAGCCGGTGGTCTTCAGCAAGGACGAGGGCATCCGCCCGGAGACCACCGCCGAGTCGCTCGGCAAGCTGCGCCCGGCGTTCGCCAAGGACGGCACGATCACCGCCGGCACCTCCTCGCAGATCTCCGACGGCGCCGCCGCCGTGGTCGTGATGAGCAGGGCGAAGGCGGAGGAGCTCGGCCTGGAGTGGATCGCGGAGATCGGCGCGCACGGCAACGTGGCGGGCCCCGACAACTCCCTCCAGTCCCAGCCGTCCAACGCCATCCGGCACGCCCTGCGCAAGGAGGGCCTGGCCGTCGGCGACCTCGACCTGATCGAGATCAACGAGGCGTTCGCCGCGGTCGCCGTCCAGTCGATGAAGGACCTCGGCGTGACACCCGAAAAGGTGAACGTCAACGGCGGCGCGATCGCCCTGGGCCACCCCATCGGCATGTCGGGCGCCCGTATCGTCCTGCACCTGGCGCTGGAACTGCGGCGCCGGGGCGGCGGCGTGGGCGCGGCGGCGCTGTGCGGCGGTGGGGGCCAGGGCGACGCGCTGATCGTCCGGGTACCGCGCGCCTGATCACGGACCCGGCGCGGCCGGACGGCCATCGAGCCGTCCGGCCGCGCCGGTACCGGCGGGCCCGGGCAGGAAGACCTTAGGTGAGGAGCACAGTGGACGTATCGACCCTCGTCGCGCAGGCAAGGGAGGGCAGGCCGCGTGCCGTGGCCCGGCTCATCAGCCTCGTCGAAGGCGCCTCCCCGCAGCTGCGCGAGGTCATGTCCACCCTCGCCCCGCTCACCGGCAACGCCTACGTGGTCGGCCTGACCGGCTCGCCGGGCGTCGGCAAGTCCACCACGACCTCCGCCCTGGTCACCGCTTACCGCAAGCGCGGCAAGCGGGTCGGCGTGCTGGCGGTGGACCCCTCCTCGCCGTTCTCCGGCGGCGCGCTGCTGGGCGACCGGGTGCGGATGAGCGAGCACGCCTCCGACCCCGGCGTCTACATCCGCTCCATGGCGACCCGCGGTCACCTCGGCGGGCTGGCGTGGGCGGCGCCGCAGGCGATCCGGGTGCTGGACGCGGCCGGGTGCGAGGTGATCCTCGTCGAGACGGTCGGCGTCGGGCAGTCCGAGGTGGAGATCGCGGCGCAGGCCGACACCAGCGTGGTGCTGCTCGCCCCGGGCATGGGCGACGGCATCCAGGCCGCCAAGGCGGGCATCCTGGAGATCGGCGATGTCTACGTGGTCAACAAGGCCGACCGGGACGGCGCCGACGCCACCGCCCGCGAGCTCAACCACATGCTGGGCCTGGGCGAGGCGCGCGGCCCGGGCGACTGGCGGCCGCCGATCGTCAAGACGGTCGCCGCCCGCGCGGAGGGCGTCGACGAGGTGGTCGAGGCGCTGGAGAAGCACCGCGCCTGGATGGAGGAGCACGGCGTGCTCACCGCCCGCAGGCGGCGCCGCGCGGCCCAGGAGGTCGAGAACATCGCGCTGACCGCCCTGCGCGCCCGCATCGGGGACCTGCACGGCGACCGCCGGCTCGACGCCCTGGCCGACGGCGTGCTCGCGGGCGCCCTGGACCCGTACACGGCCGCCGACGAACTCGTCGCGGGCCTGACGGCCCAGGACGAGGACTGAGCCGGAAAGCCCGGGAAGCGGCCCGGGCCGGGTCGCCCAGGCCGCGGCGGCGCGTCAGCCCGTCGGCCGCGCCGCGGGCCGGCCCTTCGGCCGCACCGCGCGTCAGACCCTCGGCCGCACCGACCGCAGGCGCTTGGCGACCGGCGTCAACGCCCTTTGCAGGGACTCCAGTTCGTCCCGGGTGAGCAGGTCGATGAAGTACTCCCGCACCGACGCCACGTGATGCGGCGCCACCTTCGTCATCGTCTCCCAGCCGTGGTCGGTCAGGACCGCGAACAGGCCGCGCCGGTCGGACTCGCAGTTCTCCCGCCGCACCAGCCCGGCGTTCTCCATCCGGGTGATCTGATGGGAGAGGCGGCTCTTGGACTGGAGCGTGGACCGCGCCAGGTCGCTCATCCGCATCTGCCGGTCCTCGGCCTCCGAGAGGTTCACCAGGATCTCGTAGTCGTTGTAGGTCAGGCCGAATGGCTGAAGGTCCCGTTCCAGCTGGTAGGTGAGCAGCCGGGACACTTCCAGATGGGTACGCCAGGCGCGCTGTTCGTCGTCGTCGAGCCAGCGCGGCGCCTTCTCGGTCTCCATGACGTCAAGTCTGTCCAATTGGTTGAAACTCGGATCAATCGAATGAGTTCGACCGCGCGAGACCGGCCGACAATTGTTCGACATTACACTCCGGAGGTCACCCCTCACAATCCGGAGTGGGGTTGTCCGGCCGGAACTCCGGGCTGCCGCGGCACCACACCGGTGTCGATGCCGTCCATCAGCCGCTCACTGGACTGGAGCAGTACCTGTCCGGCACCGACGAATTCGAATTGGTGCTCCTCGCCCGAGACGCCGCCGAGTCCGGTGAGCATCCGCACGCCGCCCAGGACGCCGCGCAGATAGGCGTGGTCGTAGTGGTGGCAGGGCGAGGGGCAGTCCGCCCAGCCCACCAGGGCCTGCGGATCGACCCGGACCGGTGGTTCCACGAAGACCACCGCGCCGTTGGAGGCGGCCACGAACTTTCCCGTTCCGATGAGGGTGAGAAAACCCGGGATGATGGACTGTTTCAGCGACAGCCCCGGCTGGAAAGCCAGCAGATTGCCGGACCTGATGGTGAGATTGCCGTCCGACAGGTCGTAGGAGTTGATGTCGAAGGCCCGGTCGGCGAGGAGCATCTTGCCCTGGCCCTGCGCCACCACCCAGTCCGCGGCGTGCAGCGGGGAATGGAAATTGACCGAGATCAGCCGGTCCAGCGGGCCGTGGCCCAGACCGTGAAAGTCGATCCGGCCGTAGTAGGCGACCATTTTCCCGCGTTGCAGGAACCACTCGCCGTTCAGGTCCACGCTGAACGCGTAAGGATTGACGTTGTCGTCGCTCGGCAGCGTGTACGGGTCGAAGACCACCGGCCCGCCCGTGGCAGCGTTCACAGTTTCTCCTCCGACGCCTGCACGTACACCGCACCCTCACCCGTCAGCTCCAGCTGGAAGGTCTCGCCCGAACCGCGGCCGACCAGCTCACGCCAACCGACCGCGGCGACGAGCCTGTTGCGCACCTCACCGCGGTGCGCCACGTAGGCCTGCGGATCGACGTGCACCGCGGCGCCCGGACGGATCGGCAGCTCGAACACGCCGCCGTGTGCCAGTACGGCCACCGCGCCCGATCCGCTCAACGTGGTGGTGAACAGGCCCTGACCGGTGACCTGGCCGCGGACCACCCCCATCACACCGCCCTGGGAGCCCAGGAACATCGTGCCCTGCCGCAGCCCGCCCTCGAAGGCCAGCAGCCGGTCGGACTCCACGTGGAGCGTCTCGCCGGTCAGCTCGACCACGTGCGCGTGGTGGCCGCCGTGCCCGAACATCACGCTGCCCGAGCCCTCCACGGTCATCAGCGGCGTGGCCTCGTTCGCCACCCGGCGGCCGATCATCGAGCCGATGCCGCCCTGGCCGCCGGTGATGCGCGGGGTGAACGTGACCTGCCCGGTGTACGCGAGCATCGCGCCGCGCTGGCTGAACAGCGGCCGCCCGGGCACCACTTCGGCCCGCACCATCTTCGACGTCAGCTGGGTGAAGGTCATCTCAGACCTGCCCCGCGATCGTGGTGCGCTCGCTGGGCTGGACGTACACCAGTCCGTCGCCCTCGAAACGGATCTGGAACGACTCGCCGGACGCCTCGCCCGCGAAGGTGCGCCAGTTGACGCCGGACTGGAAGCGCTGCCGCAGGTTCCCGGTGTGCGCCACGTACGCGCCCGGGTCGACCTGGAGGGGGAAGTCGGGGCTGACCCGCAGCACGACCGCGGGGCCGTCCGAGACCAGCGCCGCCTGCCCCGTGCCCTCCACGGTCGTGGTGAACAGCCCGTGCCCCTCGCTCACCCCGCGCAGCCCGGTGAACGTCGTCCCGGTACGCAACGTGGCCTCCGTGCACAGCAGGTTGCTCGCCTCGACGTACAGCTTCTCGCCGGACAAACGCACCAGGTTGACCTCGCTCGCCCGGTCCGCGAACCAGCAGGTGCCGTGCCCCCTGACCTCCATCACCGTCATGCTCTCGCCGGTGATCCGCCGGGTCACGATGCCGCGCAGGCCGTCGCCGCCGCCGGTCAGCCGCTTGAAGGTCATCTTGCCGTCGTACGCGACCATCGCGCCGTTCTTCGCCTTCACCGCGTCGCCGGCCAGGTCGACGGCGAGCACCCTGCTGCCCTGGAGCCGGAAGAGCGCCATCTACGCCATGCTCCCGTCCCGCGCCGGCGTGCCCGCCGCGCGCTCGACCTCCAGCAGTGAGTCGCCGCGCCGCTCCTCCTCGAAGGCCCGCGCGCCGCCGCGCAGCCCGAACAGCCGCTTTGCCAGCAGGATGTAGACCACGGCGAGCGCGTTGAGCGCCAGCGTGGCGATCTTCAGGCCGCTGACCTTCTCGGTCAGCTCGTATATCTCCAGCGGCAGGAACGCGGCGGTGGCCACCACCGTCAGGTACTCCGCCCAGCGCTTGGCGAACCACAGCCCGACGCCCTCGACCAGTTCGATCAGCGCGTACGCCAACAGCGCGGCGGCGACCGCGAGCAGCGTGGAGCGCTTGTAGGTGAACGTCTTGCGGATGGTGTCGACTATGGGGGAGTGGTTGACGTCGTAGTGGAAGTGCAGGGCGACCGGCCGGAAGACCGTCAGGTCCTGCTCGAACAGCCGCTGCACCGCGTTCTGCGAGTTGCTGAACTTCCACACCGCCACCGCGACCAGCACGATGAAGACCCCGCGCACCACCCGCTCGAACGCCAGCAGCCGCAGGATCAGCAGGTCCCGCAGCGCCCGGCCGCGCGGCACCTCGGGCGCCTGGCCTGCCGGTCCCGCGCCGTGCGGCTCGCCCAGCACGAAGTCACCGCAGCGCAGGCAGCGCCAGGCGTCACCGAGCGCGGTCGACGCGTGCAGCCGCTCGCGCAGCCCCGCCTCGCTGGGCGCGTACGTCGTGTGACCGCGCCGGGCGCAGGTGCGGCGGTTCCAGTCGAGCTTCATCGGTCCCCCGGTGGGCTGTCGGCCCGCGCCCCGGCCGTCGCCGCGGTCGCGTGCCAGTGATCACTTACAGCGACGATGCTAATGGTGACCACCGACACCCCTACCCCGTTCCGCAGCCCTGGGACCGGACTGCGACAATGGGGACGCTTGTGCACCGCTTCACAAAGCCGGGCCCGTGCGGGACCGGACCGTTCGTGATCCATCGGATATGAGGACCCTCGTGGACGTGAAGACCGCCGCCGCCCTGCGCCGCCTGCGCATCATCTCCATCGCCGAGGCCATCTCGTTCCTGGCCCTGCTGATCTTCGGCTCGCTGCTCAGCCGCATCAGCAGCATCAACCTGCTCATGCCGCTCGGCCTGCTGCACGGCGCGCTGGTCGTCGTCTACTTGGTCTTCCTGGCCGACGTGTGGAACAAGGCCAAGTGGCCGATGAGCCGCGTCTGGCTCTTCCTGCTCTGGGCGGTGCTGCCGACCGGCGGCTTCTTCGGTGACCGGATGATCCGGCGCGAGGAGTCGGCCGGCGTGATCGCCGCCAGGGCCCGCAAGGAAGGCGTGGTCAACGCGTGATCGTCGCCTTCTCCGTCACTCCGCTCGGCGTCGGTGAGGACGTCGGGGAGTACGTGGCCGACGCCGTGCGGGTGGTCCGCGAGTCCGGCCTGCCGCACCGCACCGACGCGATGTTCACCTCGGTCGAGGGGGAGTGGGACGAGGTGATGGACGTCGTGCGGCGGGCGGTCGCCGCCGTCGAGGCCCGCGCCCCGCGCGTCTCCCTCGTGCTGAAGGCGGACATCCGCCCGGGCGTCACCGACGGCCTCACCGCCAAGGTGGACACCGTCGAACGCCACCTGGCGGGCTGACCGCCCGCGTCCGCCGCGGCCGTCCCGCTGCCCGCCCGCGTCCGTGCCGCAGACCCGTTGTTCGAAGAGCGAGACGAACCCTCCCGGCATGTGACCGCCCGGTAGTCTCGGTGCCGTGCCGAAGCCGCTCAGCCTCCCCTTCGACCCGATCGCCCGCGCCGACGAACTGTGGCAGCGCCGCTGGGGCGCGGTGCCCGCGATGGGCGCCATCACCTCGATCATGCGCGCCCAGCAGATCCTGCTGGGTCGGGTGGACGCCGTGGTCAAGCCGTACGGGCTGACCTTCGCGCGGTACGAGGCGCTGGTCCTGCTGACCTTCAGCAAGGCCGGTGAGCTGCCGATGTCCAAGATCGGCGAGCGGCTGATGGTCCACCCGACCTCGGTCACCAACACCGTCGACCGGCTGGTGCGCTCCGGACTGGTCGACAAGCGGCCCAACCCCAACGACGGCCGCGGCACGCTCGCGTCCATCACCGACAAGGGCCGCGAGGTGGTCGAGGCGGCCACCAGGGACCTGATGGCGATCGACTTCGGCCTGAGCGCGTACGACGCGGACGAGTGCCAGGAGATCTTCGCGCTGCTGCGCCCGCTGCGGATAGCCGCCGGCGACTTCACGCAGGAGTGACCCCGGCACCCTCCGCGAGGGGTGGTCCGGCCCGTTACCACAAGGGTGGGGGCGGCGCGGAAGGCGCCAGGAACGCCGCGTACGCTCGTGCGTCATGAAGTCTTCTGTCCTGACCCGGTACCGCGTGATGGCATATGTCACGGGTGTCCTGTTGATCCTGCTCACGCTCGCCTGCGTCGCCAAGTACGCGATGGACGTCAACGCCGCGTACGTCTGGGTCGCCATCCTCGGCACCGCCCACGGCTGGCTCTTCGTGATCTACCTGGTCTTCGCCTTCGACATGGGCAGCAAGGCCAAGATGCCGTTCATCAAGCTCCTGTGGATCCTGCTGGCGGGCACCATCCCCACGGCCGCGTTCTTCGTCGAGCGCCGGGTCACCCGGGAGCTGGAACCGCTGGTCAGCAAGGCGGCGCCGGAGCCGGTCGGCGTCTGAGCCGCCGCCGCGGGCGCCCCGAGCCGGATCCAGCCGGAACCGAGGCGCCCCGGGTCATCCTCGGTCCGCCGCGCCGCCGTGACCTCTGCCATCGACATTTACTAGGACGTCCAAGTAAATTGGGTGGCATGGATGCCGAAGCCATTGAGGAGGGCCGCCGACGCTGGCAGGCCCGTTACGACAAGGCCGCCAAGCGCGACGCCGACTTCACGACGCTGTCGGGCGACCCGGTGGAGCCGGCCTACGGGCCGCCGGCCGGCGCCGTCGTGCCCGGCTTCGAGCGGATCGGCTGGCCGGGGGAGTACCCGTTCACCCGCGGCCTGTACCCGACCGGCTACCGCGGCCGCACCTGGACCATCCGGCAGTTCGCGGGCTTCGGCAACGCCGAGCAGACCAACGAGCGCTACAAGATGATCCTGCGCAACGGCGGCGGCGGGCTGTCCGTGGCGTTCGACATGCCGACCCTGATGGGCCGCGACTCCGACGACCCGCGCTCGCTGGGCGAGGTCGGCCACTGCGGCGTCGCCATCGACTCCGCCGCCGACATGGAGGTCCTGTTCAAGGACATCCCGCTCGGCGACGTGACCACCTCGATGACGATCAGCGGCCCCGCGGTGCCGGTCTTCTGCATGTACCTGGTCGCCGCCGAGCGGCAGGGCGTCGACCCGGGCGTGCTCAACGGCACGCTGCAGACCGACATCTTCAAGGAGTACATCGCCCAGAAGGAGTGGCTCTTCGCGCCCGATCCGCACCTGCGGCTGATCGGCGACCTGATGGAGTACTGCGCCCGGGGCATCCCGGCGTACAAGCCGCTGTCGGTCTCCGGCTACCACATCCGCGAGGCGGGGGCGACGGCCGCGCAGGAGCTGGCGTACACCCTCGCCGACGGCTTCGGCTACGTCGAACTCGGCCTGTCCCGCGGCCTGGACGTGGACACCTTCGCGCCCGGGCTGTCCTTCTTCTTCGACGCGCACGTGGACTTCTTCGAGGAGATCGCCAAGTTCCGCGCGGCGCGCAGGATCTGGGCCCGCTGGATGCGCGACGTCTACGGGGCGAAGAGCGACAAGGCGCAGTGGCTGCGCTTCCACACCCAGACCGCGGGTGTCTCGCTCACCGCGCAGCAGCCGTACAACAACGTCGTGCGCACCGCGGTCGAGGCGCTGGCGGCGGTGCTCGGCGGCACCAACTCTTTGCACACCAACGCCCTCGACGAGACCCTCGCCCTGCCCAGCGAGCAGGCCGCGGAGATCGCGCTGCGCACCCAGCAGGTGCTGATGGAGGAGACCGGCGTCGCCAACGTGGCCGACCCGCTGGGCGGTTCCTGGTTCGTGGAGGCGCTGACCGACCGCATCGAGGCGGACGCGGAGAAGATCTTCGACAAGATCAAGGAGATGGGCGCCAGGGCGGTCCCGGACGGGCAGCACCCGATCGGCCCGATGACCTCCGGCATCCTGCGCGGGATCGAGGACGGCTGGTTCACCGGCGAGACGGCGGAGTCCGCCTTCCGCTACCAGCGCGCCCTGGAGAAGGGCGACAAGCGCGTCGTCGGCGTCAACTGCCACGAGGGCTCGGTCACCGGCGACCTGGAGATCCTGCGCGTCAGCCACGAGGTCGAGCGTGAACAGGTCCGCGTGCTGGCCGACCGCAAGGCCGCCCGCGACGAGGGCGCGGTGCGCGCGACGCTGGACGCGCTGCTGTCCGCCGCCCGCGACGGCGGCAACATGATCCCGCCCATGCTGGAGGCGGTCCGCGCGGAGGCGACGCTCGGCGAGATCTGCGGCGTCCTGCGCGACGAGTGGGGCGCGTACACGGAACCTGCGCGGTTCTGACCCCTTCGAGCACGGGGAACGCGGACCCGGCGACCGCCAAGTCGCGACCACCGGGCCCGCGTTCGCGCTCCGGGAGGGGGCGAGAGCCGAAACGGCGGCCTACGCGTGGGTGAGAGAACGGACCTTTACGCAGGTGGGGGAATGGGCTTCGTATTGTTCCGCCCTCCTTTGGGGCCGGAAGTAATCGCGATGGGCAGGCCCCCGTGGCGGGCGGTGTTCGTCCTTGTTCCGCTGGTGACGCCGGTGGTCCTGGCCTGTGTGCTGGCCTTGTCCGCCTCCGACGCGGAGTTGCGGATCGCCCTTGGCGTGCTCGTGGCTGTGCCCACGGGGATCTTCCAGCATTACCGCGTCTACCTGGACGAAGACCGGCTTGTCGTCAGACGGATGGTCCTGTGGCATGTGGTTCGGCTCTCGGAGCTGACTGTGGTGCGAGCACATCCAGGGCCCAGGAGCGGCCCTGTGGTTTGGCTTACCGACCGAGGGAAGAACCGTTGCACGATCGAGTTTCCACGGATCTCACTGCAACACCGCCGCCAGCTGGCCGCTGTCCTGCGGCAGTGTCTCGCCGAACAGGATGTCCGGTTGGAGGGGCCGGTAAAGAAGGTGCTCGGGAAGTACCGCTTGCCGTAACCCCGGATGCCGTCAGGCGGTGCCCGCGAGGCCGGTCAGGAGCAGGGCCGCCAGTGACGCGGCCCAGGCGGCGTCCACCGGCTCGCCGCTGACCAGGACGCGGTGGACGACCGCGCCCGCGATGACGTCGAAGATCAGGTCGATCTCGGCCGACGGGTCGGCGCCGTCGTCGGGCGGCAGTTCGCCGCGGTCCTGGGCGTGCCGCCGGCCCGCGATCACCAGGTGCTTCTGGCGGTCCACGATCGCCTCGCGGATACGGCAGCGCAGCGCCTCGTCGCCGGTCGACTCGGCGACCACGGCCATCAGCGCCGTCTTGGTCTCCGGCCGCTCCAGCAGCCGCCCGAACTGGAGCACCACGCCCTCGATGTCGGCCCGCAGGCTGCCGCGGTCGGGCAGCCGCAGTTCGTCGAAGAGGGCCGCGACCGCGTCCACCACGAGTTCGTTCTTGTTGGCCCAGCGGCGGTAGAGCGTCGTCTTGGCGACGCCCGCGCGGGACGCCACGTCGCTCATGGTCAGACCGCCCCACCCCAGGTCGACCAGCGCCTGCCGGGTGGCCTCCAGGATCGCCTCGTCGGCCTGCTGGCTGCGAGGGCGTCCGGTCCTGGTCACCCCAGGACCCTACCGTCCGGTAACGCGTGAGACAGATCACGCGGCCGTAACGTCGTCGTAACGGAGTTCTGTTGCGATGGGAGGGCCCGGACGAGTTACGCTACGACTCGTAGCGAAAGAGCGATGACCACTGGCGCCGGTGGGGACCGGGGCCTTCGCGACACGTCATGCGTCAACACGGCGATCCGAGGACGGTCTGGTGGATATCCCGCGGTCCGGCGGGGTATCGAGGGGCTGTTCACGCTTGTCCCGGTTAGGGGGGAGGATTGACCTCATGCAGCCACGGAACATGTCCATGAGCGGCGTGGTCGACCTCGCCGCGGTCAAGGCGGCCGGTGAGGCCAGGCAGAAGGCGGAAGCGGCCCGCCGGGAGAACGCCGCCCGCGGTGACGCGGGAGCCGTCACCGCCGCACAACTGGTGATCGACGTCACCGAGGAGACCTTCGAGCGCGAGGTGCTCCAGCGTTCGGCCGAAGTGCCGGTCGTCATCGACTTCTGGGCCGAGTGGTGCGAGCCGTGCAAGCAGCTCGGCCCGGTCCTGGAGCGGCTGACCGAGTCCTACGCGGGCCGCATCCTGCTGGCCCGGATCGACGTCGACGCCAACCAGCTGCTCTTCCAGCAGTTCGGTGTCCAGGGCATCCCCGCGGTCTTCGCGGTCATCGGCGGCCAGGCCATGCCCCTCTTCCAGGGTGCCGCGCCCGAGGCCCAGGTCCGCGAGGTGTTCGACCAGCTGATCGCGGTCGCCGAGCAGCGCTTCGGCATCACCGGCCTGGTGGCCGGCGGCGAGGGCGCCGAGCAGGGGGCCGCGCCCGCCGAGCCGATCGACCCCGCGCTGGCGGCCGGTCACGACGCGCTGGACCGGGGCGACCTGGCCGGTGCCGTCCAGGCGTACAAGAACGTCCTGTCCGACAACCCCGGCGACACCGAGGCCAAGCTCGCCCTCGCGCAGGCCGAACTGCTCCTGCGGGTGCGGGACCTGGACGCGCAGGCGGTGCGCAAGGCGGCGGCGGACGACCCGGCGGACACCGACGCGCAGATCTCCGCCGCCGACCTGGACGTGGTCGGCGGTCACGTGGAGGACGCCTTCGGCCGGCTCGTGGAAACCGTGCGCCGCAGCGCCGGCGACGACCGCGAGAAGGCGCGGCTGCGGCTGCTGGAACTGTTCGACGTGGTCGGCGCCGAGGACCCGAGGGTGGTCTCGGCACGCTCCGCACTCGCCCGGGTGCTGTTCTGACGGCATCTCAGGACGATTGGCGCCGCGCCGCGCACACCGGGTGACGGGGCGCTGACGGTACGGCGGTACGGTTCGCGTGTTTACGGAATCGTGATGAAGACGCCCCGTAGTTACCGGTAGTAAGTCAGGGCAATTGTTTCGTCGGACATGACCGCTTATGTCGGTCCGATTCGATCGCGGGCCGGGCACGTTGCGTGTCCGGCCCGCACCGCGTCGCCATGCCTGGGTTATCCGACCGTTACTCGCTGGTAACGATCCCCCTTGTGCCCTGGCCGGGAATGGACCACGATCGCTGACGCTCGGTCCGTTCAACCCAGCCCGGCAACCGGTCGGCGCGAAGGCGAAGGGGTCCCCACCGGGCAGGGCCGGCGGCCACCCGCCGCGGCTCTTGGACAGGGGGGTCTCTGCCCACCACGGCAGGGCCTGTCCAGCAGGTTGCGCGAGAGCGTGGCCAGTGGTTGTCGCTCGGGGGTGATCGCCGATACTTCGGACCAAGCCGTTCGCCAGCCTGCGACGGAAGACCGATGACGGCGCTCTCCTTCCCGAGGACGTAGCACTTCTCCCATCCCAGCCCGAATCCCTTGGATCCAGGCGGAGATGTACGTCCGAGAAGGAGGAAAGTCATGGAGTCACAGACGACTCGTGGCGGAACCAGATGGAAGCGGTTCGCCGTCGTCATGGTGCCCAGCGTCGCGGCGACCGCCGCGATCGGTGTGGCACTCGCGCAGGGCGCGCTGGCCGCGTCGTTCAGCGTTTCCGGCCAGGAGTTCAAGGTCAGTGCGCAGCAACTGAACGGCCAGGGCTTCCTGCAGTACGGGTCGCTCGACGCGGAGCACAACGGCACCAAGGTCCCGGTGGCCGTCTCCGCGTTCAAGTCGGCTCAGATCACCAATCTGTGCCAGTCGGTCGTCATCCCCGTCCCGGTCTTCGGCGACGTGTCGATGAAGCTGACCGCAGGCGGTAACGGCACCAAGGTCCAGGCCTCGAACCTGTACATCGACCTGGACAACCTGAACGCCGACGCCACGTTCACGAACATCAACATCGGCGTCGCGGCTGGGGACAGCTCTCAAGGCCCGGGGCTCGCCCCTTCGGACCAGAACCAGTTCACTGAGGGCTCGTTCGCCCAGGACGCGAAGTCGGCCGTCCTGACGAACGTCAAGCAGACCGCCTGGGCCACCAGCGCGGGCACGTTCAAGCTGAGCGGCCTCGCCATGCACGTCAGCAAGGGCGACAACGAGTGCTACTGACGCACTCGCTGTAAGGCGGCCGGGGTGGGGGACGCACATCCCGTTCCTCACCCGGCCGCCCCACCGAACCACCGATCGCCGGTCGCAGGGAGCTGTTTTCAATGAGCGCCGAGTCCCAAGGGCTGCGTGACCGATTCGGCAGTGGACGCCGGTCCTTCCGTACCTGGCGTGGCGAGCGCCCGTTCTGGGCGGGTCTGCTGACGCTGCTGGGCGGACTGCCGATCATGTACTTCCCCTATGCCAACCTCACCGTCGGACAGCTGACCGTACGGATGGCCACCACCGCGGGCTCCGGCTCGCTGATCATCGGCGTGCTCCTCGTCGTGCTCGGGCTCACCCTGTGGTTCCAGAAGTCGTCGCGGGTCTTCGCCGGTGTCGCCGCCATCCTGCTCGCGCTGGTGTCGCTGGTCGTCTCCAACTTCGGCGGCTTCCTGCTGGGCTTCATCCTGGCGCTCATCGGCGGCGGCCTGGCCGTCTCCTGGGCGCCCGGCACCCCGGTCACCGGAGTGCCCGCCGCCGAGGGGCCCGCAGCGCCGGGCGACGGCGGCCAGACCGCCCCCGAGCCCGCGATCGCGGGAGCCGGCGCGGACGACGAGTCGACCAACGGGAGGAACCGTGCCGGGTGACGACGTCAACCCCGAGAACCACGCCGGGGGCGGCACCCCCCGCGCGAGATCCGGGCCGCGGCACGCCGCGCCCCGGCGGTCGGTGCTGCGCCGGGTCCAGCTTCCGGCGGGCAAGGCGATAGCCCTGGCCGCGATGCCCACGGCGGTGCTGATGGGCATGGGCCTGACCCCGCGACTCGCGCAGGCGGACGAACTGCCGAAGAACCCGTTCTCCGGCGACCACTGCGTCAGCCAGTCCGACTCCCCGTCGCCGGACGCCTCGTCGTCCGCGTCGCCGTCGGACTCGCCGTCCGCCAAGCCCTCTCCCACGCCCTCGGCCTCCAAGGCGCCGGACGCGGGCAAGAGCGGCTCCGGTGACCAGGCGAAGCCGCAGCCGACCGCCTCGGCAACCCCGAGCGCCACCAAATCCGGCACGGCCAAGGCGGACACGGTCAAGGCCGACGCCGCCCAGACGGCGCCCTCGCCGAGCGCGAGCACGTCGTCCAAGTCGTCGGCGTCGTCGGAGAACCCGCTGGGCCTCGGGAGCATCCTCGGCGGCCTGCTGGGCGGGCTGACCGGGAGCCACGGCTCCGGTTCCGGCTCGACGCCCACCCCGACCGCCTCGCCCACCCCGAGCGCCACCACCCCCAGCACGTCCCCGTCCACGAAGGCGGGTTCGGGGAGCGGTAGCGGCGGCAGCGGTGTGGCCGGCACGGTGGGCAAGACCGCCCAGGGCGCGGCGAAGACCGTGACCGACGCGGCCAAGGGCGCCACGCAGGACGTCAAGAAGACCGCCGACGCCGCCACCTCGCCCAAGCCGGACGCCTCCGGCTCGGTCACCCCGGGCATGGCCTACCCCTGTCCGACCTACGACGCGAAGGCGCTCGCCGACGCGAAGCCGGCGGACACCGGGGAGTTGCTGGCCGACCAGCCCTGGACGCTCAAGACCGACATGCTCACACTGACCGGCCTGGCGTACGACGGCATCGTCACGGTGCGCACCGAGAGCGGTGCCACCAAGGACGTGCTGAAGTTCACCGCGACCGGCGTGGACATCAAGAACCTGCACCAGCTCCAGGTCGGCCCGGACGGCACCACGATCAACGTGGGCTCCGCGCCGGGCAGCACGTCGACCATCAAGAACGGCACGGTCACGATGTACACCCAGGAGCTCAAGGGCAACCTGCTGGGCCTGATCCCGGTCGACTTCACGCCCAAGAGCCCGCCGCCGCTGACCATCCCGGTCATCTTCTTCACCGACGTCACGGTGGTCCAGGCCGGCCAGTTCGGCGGCGACCTGACGGTGCCGGGCATGCACGTCTACAAGTCCTGACCCCGTACCACCGCCGAGCCGCACAGCGGCGGGCGCCACGACCCGAGGAGCGGGCCGGACGCCCGCCGCTGTTAGCTTGTACGCGATGAACGCAACCCACCCCGCCGCGCCGGCCGTGACGGTCGTCGTGATCGCCTACGACGACGCCGCGCTCGTCGCCGACGCCATCCGCTCCGCGCTCGGCCAGGGCCCCGCGGTGGCCGAGGTCATCGCGGTCGACGACCACTCCTCGGACGGTACCGCGGAGGTCATGGACCGCGTCGCGGCCGGCGACCCCCGGGTGCGGGTGCTGCGCCGGGAGACCAACAGCGGGGGCTGCGGCACCCCGCGCAACGACGGGATCGCGGCGGCCACCTCCCCGTACGTGATGTTCCTGGACAGCGACGACGTGCTGCCGCCCGGCGCGGTGGACGCGCTGCTGACCGCCGCCCGCGCCAACGACGCCGACGTCACCGCCGGCTCGTGCGTGCGCCGTGAGCTGCCCGAGGGCCGCGAGACGCCATGGCGGCCCGAACTGCACACCGAGGCACGGGTGATCGACCGCCCCGCCGACGACCCCCGGCTCGCCGACGACACCCTGTGCGTCAACAAGCTCTACCGCACGGACTTCCTCCGGGAGCGCGAACTGCGGTTCCCCGACGGCAGGTTCACCTACGAGGACTTCGTCTTCACCGCCCGCGTGCTGGCCGCGGGACCCCGGGTCGCGCTCATCCCCGCGACCGTCTACGTCTGGCACGTGCGCCGCGGAGCCGAGCGGCTGTCGATCTCGCTGGACCGGGCAGGCGTCGACAACTGGCGCGCGCGTGTCGAGGCGCACCGCCAGGTCGTCGCCGTCCACAGCGAGGCGGGCGAGGACGCACTCGTCCGTGCGGCCCGCGCGAGCTTCCTGGACCGCTCGGTGCGCATGTACGTGCGCGAACTCGGCGGACGCGGCGAGGAGTACCGCCGCGAGTGGTGGCGGCTGGCCCGCGCTTACGTCGGCGGCTTCGATCCCGCCGACGTCGCGGCGGCGCCGCTGCCCGCCCGCCTGATCGCGGGCGTCCTGCTCGCCTCCGAGCAGCCGCGCGACCTGGCGAGGCTCGCCGCGCTCGCCGCCCGCCCGCCGCGCCTGCTGCCGCCGTACGCGGCCAAGGGCTGGAGCGCCGACCTGCCGCAGGTCGGCCTGGACGAACTGGCGGACTGCCCGCTGGACGAACTGCCGTTCACCGTCGAGGCGTTGCTGGAGCCCGGCGCGCTGCGCACCCGGCTGCGCCTGCGCGTCCACGACCTGTACGGGCGGCTCGCCGCGGCCCGCCCGCTCGCCGTCGAGGTCCGCGTCCACGACCGGATCACCGGCGAGGTGCTCCAGACCCGCACGGCCGACCTGGCCGGGTACCCGGCGGGGGAGGGCTGGACCGCCGAGGCGCCGCTCGACCTGGCCGCGCTCGCCACCGGCGAACTGGCCGTGCGCGACCTGAGGTTGACCCTGCGCTGCGCGGGCGGCGAGCGCCTGGAGGCCACCCCGCAGGCCGTGCGCCGGGGCCTGCGCCGCACCGTCGTGCCCAGCGTGCGCGGCGGGGCGCTGCTGGCGCAGCCGTACGCGACCGTGGACGGCGCGCTGGCGCTCCGGCTCGCCCCCGGGGTACGCGGAGCCCTGGACGTCGTGCGGCGCCGTCTGAAGCGCCGCTAGCGGCCTTCCCGCCGGGCACGCGGAAGGGCGGCGCACCCGTGGGTGCGCCGCCCTTCGCCGTACCGGGGGGCGGGAGTTCAGCCGCGGTCGTGCCGCAGGCGCCAGCCCGCCCACGCCGAGGCGATCATCTCGTCCACGTCGTACCGGGCCGACCAGCCCAGCTGCTTCGCGATCCGCTCCGCGGAGGCCACCACTCGGGCCGGGTCGCCCGCGCGGCGCGGCTCGACCACCGGCGCGGCGTCGGTGCGGCCGGTGTGCCGCCGGATGCGCTCGACCATCTCGGCGACCGAGACCCCTTCGCCGCGGCCGATGTTGACGGTCAGGTCGCCGGTCGCGCCGTCCGCCAGCCGCCGCGCGGCAGCCAGGTGGGCGGAGGCGATGTCCTGGACGTGGATGAAGTCGCGCACGCAGGTGCCGTCCGGCGTCGGGTAGTCGTCGCCGAAGATCCGGGGCGCCTTCCCCTCGTCCAGCTTCTCGAACACCATCGGCACCAGGTTGAACACCCCGACGTCGGCCAGCTCGGGAGCCGCCGCGCCCGCCACGTTGAAGTACCGCAGGCAGACCGTGCCGATGCCGTGCGCCCTGCCCGCCGCGCGCACCAGCCACTCACCGGCGAGCTTGGTCTCGCCGTACGGGTTGATCGGCAGGCAGGGGGTGTCCTCGGTGACCAGGTCCACGTCCGGCATGCCGTAGACGGCCGCGGAGGAGGAGAAGACGAAGCGCTTCACCCCGGCGTCGGCGCACGCGCCCAGCAGCGTCTCCAGGCCCTGCACGTTATCCCGGTAGTACTTCAGCGGGTCGGCGACCGACTCGGGGACCTGCTTCTTGGCCGCCAGGTGCACCACGCCGGTCACACCGTGCTCGGCGATCACCTTGTCCAGCGCCGCACGGTCCAGCGTGGAGCCCTCGACCAGCGGGATGTCCCGGGGCAGCCGCTCCGGCAGGCCCGTCGACAGATCGTCGAGGACGACGACCCGCTCCCCGGCACCCGCCATGGTGAGGGCGACGTGCGCCCCGATGTACCCCGCACCGCCAGTGATCAACCACGTCATGCCGGCCACCCTATCGAGCGCGTCACTTCTTCTTGCCCATGTACTCCTCGTAGGCGTCCACGACCTCCTCGGTCGGGCCGTCCATGCGCATCACGCCGCCCTCCAGCCAGATCGTCCGGTCGCAGGTCTCCCTGATCGCGGCGTTGTTGTGGCTGACAAGGAAGACCGTACCGGCCTCCTCGCGCAGTTCGCGGATGCGGTCCTCGCTGCGGCGCTGGAAGCGCGAGTCACCGGTGGCCAGCGCCTCGTCGATCAGGAGCACCTCGTGGCTCTTGGCCGCGGCGATGGAGAACCGCAGGCGGGCGGCCATACCGGAGGAGTACGTGCGCATCGGCAGCGAGATGAAGTCACCACGCTCGTTGATGCCCGAGAAGTCCACGATGTCCTGGTACCGCTCGCGCACCTCGGCGTAGGGCATGCCCATCGCCAGGCAACCGAGGACGACGTTCTTCTCGCCCGTCAGGTCGTTCATCATGGCCGCGTTGACGCCCAGCAGCGAGGGCTGGCCGTTGGTGTAGACCCTGCCGCGCTCCGGCGGCAGCAGGCCCGCTATGGCGCGCAGGATGGTCGACTTGCCCGAGCCGTTGGACCCGATGAGGCCGACCGCCTCACCCTTGTACGCGGTGAACGTCACGCCCTTGACGGCGTGCACCTCGCGGATGGTGGGCGAGGTCTTGCGGCTCACCAGGCGGCTGAGCGCACCGGTGGCGCTGCCCTTGCCGGTGCCCACGCCGTGCACCTTGTAGACGATGTGCACGTCGTCCACCACCACGGTCGGCACGTGCGACGGCGGGGTGTAGATCTGCGGGCCCGGGGCTTCCTCGGTGGTCACCTCGGTCGCCGTACCCGTCACGGGGGCGTCAGCCACGGCCGTACTCCTCTTCAGCCTTCCAGAAGAACACGTACCCGGCGAAGCCGACGAGCACGGCCCAGCCCAGCGCCATCGCCCACACGTGGGGCGGCAGGCTCGCCGGGGTGACGGTGTCGATCAGTGCGTGACGCATGAGGGAGATGTAGACCAGCGCCGGATTCGCGTTCAGCAGGTGCATCACGAAGTGGGGGAACCTGGAGCTGTAGTTGCTCAGGTTGTAGAAGACGCCGGACAGGTACATCCAGGTGCGCAGGATGAACGGCATCAGCTGCGCGGTGTCGGTGGTCTTCGCGCCGATGCGGGCCATGACCATCGCCAGGCCCGCGTTGAAGACCGACTGGAGGATCAGCGCCGGGATCACCAGCAGCCAGTTCAGCGTGAACGGCACGCCGGTGACCAGCACGATGGTGCCCAGCACACCCATCGAGAAGATCAGCTGCTGCAACTGGATCACGGTGAAGGCGATCGGCAGGCAGGCGCGCGGGAAGTGCAGCGCCCGGATCAGGCCGAGGTTGTCGGAGACCGAACGGGTCCCGGAGAGCACGGCGGTCTGCGTGAAGTTGAACACGAAGATGCCGGTGCACAGGTAGGGGATGAAGTTCGGGGTGCCGCGGTTGGTGCCGAGCAGCACGCCGAAGATCAGGTAGTACACGGCCGCGTTGAGCAGCGGTGTCATCACCTGCCACGCCTGGCCCAGCCGGGCCGTGGTGTACATCGCGGTCAGCCGCGCGGTGGCGAACGAGGTGATGAAGTGCCGCCGCTGCCACAGCTGCCGCGTGTAGACGGGCAGCGGGGGCCGCGCGTTGCTGACCGAGAGGCCGTACTTCTCGGCGACTTCCTTGGGACTCAGTCCCGCGTCCGGACTGACCGGCGCTGCCGGGGACTCCACTAGTCGGTTCACGCTGGGGGCTTTCGGTTCGAGGACGTGTCCGGTTGGGCGCACAATGCCCGAAGGCGTACGGCCGTGAACGGGCTGCGGATACAGCGATGCCACGGAAGACGATACCGTGTGTCAGCGCACGCATCAGCGAGGGCAGAGGCACAGGGTAATGCTGCTCCATAGGTGCTCCGCCCCCGGGGCGGCAAGCGCTCTCCCGGCCGGCCGACTCCGCACGTCGCAGCGGGTTTCGTCACTCCGTGCGACCGGTCCGTCACACCCGTCCCGCGGTGCCGCCGGGGTGCTGACGTAAGATCTGGCCCGGAAGTTAAAAGTTGCATATGGAATATGGAATGGAGTGGCAGGGAACCACCGTTCCGAGCCTCTTCCACCGTCCGCGGCCTACCGGGAACTGCCCATCCATGATCACGTTCAGTGTCATCGTCACCGCCCGCAACGCCCAGGGCTACCTACGGGGCTGTCTTGAGAGCGTGCTCAGCCAGTCGGGCGGTGATGCGGCGCCCGGGCTCGAGGTCATCGGTGTCGATCACGGTTCCACCGACGCGACCCGGGGCATCCTCGACGACTGCGCGGAACGCGATCAGCGGGTACGGGTGGTCGCCGCCCCCGACCCCGACGGCACCAGCGGGGCCGCCCGCGCCGCCGGTGCCGCACTGTCAACCGGCGACTACGTGCTGTACCTGGGGGCCCACGACCGCCTCGCTCCCGGCGCCCTGGAGAAGCTCGCCCGGCGCATCGAGGGGATCGCCGCGGCCGACCGGCCGGACGTCCTCCTCTTCGACCACCAGCGGGTCAACTGGATGCAGCAGGCCACCGGCAGCGGTGACGGCGCCCTGTTCGTCCTCCCGGGCCGCGAGGTCTTCTCGGCGCGCACCCAGCCCGAGATCCTGCACGTCACCCCGACGCTCGCCAACCGCGTTCTGCGGGCGGACTTCCAGGACGGGCACCAGGACCTGTTCGGCATGGACGAGTACGCCGAGGTGCTGCCCGCCATCGGCGGCCTCGCGTGCGCCGAGCGCGTCGCGATCATCGACGAGGTGCTGGTGCGCCGCGTCGAGCCGGAGAACCCGCCCGCGCCCACCGGCCAGTTCAACCTGTTCCGCCAGTACGAGCGGCTGTGGGAGGTGGTCGACGCCCGCCACCTGCCGGCCGAGCACCGCGCGATCATCTTCAGCGGCATGATCCGCCGCTACCTCAAGGTGCTCGCCCAGTCGGAGCTGACCGAGGGTGAGCAGACGGAGTTCTTCCACCTGGCCTCCGAGCACTTCCACCGCTTCAAGCCCGCCGGCTACCAGCGCCCCGCCAACCTCAACGGCGTGCGGCACGCCATGCTGGAGCGCGACTCCTACTCCGGCTACCGCGCCCTGCAGTCCGCCAACCGCAAGCGCCGCAACGTGCGCACCCTGGCGGTCAGGACGAAGAAGGCGCTCGCCGAGAAGGTCAAGGCCGGCGAGTACCACGAGCAGCTGCGCCACCCGATCGAGGAGGACCTCGCGGTCTTCTCCGCCTACTGGGACCGCGGCGTGGCGTGCAGCCCCGGCGCCATCTCCGCCAAGCTCGCCGAACTCGCCCCGCACATCCGCCAGGTGTGGGTGACCCGCCGGGCC
Source organism: Streptomyces sp. ICBB 8177 (assembly GCF_003144095.1). Classification (GTDB taxonomy): domain Bacteria; phylum Actinomycetota; class Actinomycetes; order Streptomycetales; family Streptomycetaceae; genus Streptantibioticus_D. Next base: position 2,426,192 of record NZ_NSKH01000018.1, read on the forward strand.
AACGTGCCGCTGCTGCCGCCGGGCACCGACTACGTGGAACCGGGCTCGCGCCGCTACTGGAGCGTGATGGCCCGCGCCAAGTACTTCGTCAACAACGTCAACTTCGCCGACGGCCTGGTCAAGCGCCCGGGCCAGATCCACGTCCAGACCCACCACGGCACCCCGCTCAAGTGCATGGGCGTCGACCAGATCCCGTACCCCGCGACCTCGCGCGGTGTGGACTACGAGGCGCTGCTCGAGCGGTGCCAGCGCTGGGACTTCAGCGTCTCGTCCAACAGCCACTCGACCGAGACCTGGGAGCGCGCCTACCCGGTGCCGTTCACCTCGCTCGACTACGGCTACCCGCGCAACGACGTCTTCTACACCGCGACCGCCGCGGACGTCGCCCGCATCCGCGAGCGCGTCGGCATCGCGCCGGGCCGCAAGGCGCTGCTGTACGCGCCGACCCACCGGGACTACGAGGCCGCCTGGGAGCCGCGGCTCGACCTGGAGCGGATGGCCCGCAACCTCGGCGAGGAGTTCGTGCTGCTGGTGCGCGGCCACTACTTCTACGACCGGGGCCTGTCGCCGCTGGAGCGGCTGCACCGGATGGGGCTGATCATAGACGTGTCCAACTACGACTCGGTCGAGGAACTCTGCCTCGCCTCCGACGCGTTGATCACCGACTACTCCTCCGTGATGTTCGACTACGCCAATCTCGACCGGCCGATGGTGGTCTTCGCCGACGACTGGGAGACCTACTCGGTCACCCGGGGCGTCTACTTCGACCTCACCACGGAGGGCCCTGGCGTCACCGCGAGGAGCCAGGACGAAGTGGAGCGGGTGTTCCGCAGCGGTGCCTGGCAGGGCGAGGAGGCGGCCGTCAGGCGGGCCGCGTTCCGGCGCAGGTTCTGCCAGTTCGACGACGGCCACGCGGCCGAGCGCGTCGTGCGCCACGTCTTCCTCGGCGAACCGAACGTGCCGCCCGTGCTCCCGCTGGAGCGCCGGACGCCGGCGCCCGCGCCGGGAGCCGTCCAGGCCGAGCCGGCCCCGTCCGTGTGAAGGGGGTGACCGTGACCGACCACCCCGCCCACCCGCAAGATGCGTCGACCGGAGGATCCATGGCCACCGCGGCCCGCCCTGACGTCACCGTGACCGTCATCGTCTACAACGACGCCGAGCGGCTGCCCCGCGCGGTTGCGTCGCTGCGCAACCAGACGCTGCGCAACATCGAGATCATCATCAGCGACGACCACTCGACGGACAACACCCCGCAGGTGGCCCGCGAACTCGCCGCGCAGGACGACCGGATCGTCTACCACCGGCTCGCCGAGAACAGCGGCGGGTGCAGCGCGCCGCGCAACGAGGCGATGGAGATCGCCCGCGCGCCGTACCTGATGTTCCTCGACAGCGACGACGAACTGCCGGCCGACGCGGTGGAGTCGCTGTTCAAGGAGCTGCGCGACGACGACACCCTGGACTTCGCCATGGGCGGCGTGGAGCGGGTGCGCACCGACACCGGCGAGGTCTCGTACTGGCACCCGCACCTGTTCGGCCGCCGCCGGATCGTGCGCGGCATCGCCCAGGAGCCGGGGCTGCTCTTCGAGCACCTGTCGACCAACAAGCTCTACCGCCGCGCGTTCATCGACCGGCACACGCTGCGCTTCCCGCTCGGCATCCACTACGAGGACCAGCTGTGGTCAGCCCAGGCCTACATGCTGGCCCGGGCCTTCGCCGTGCTGCCGCAGCCGGTCTACCGCTGGTACATCTCGCCCTACGAGGCCGTGGGCGCGCTGTCCATCTCCAACCAGCGCCACCGCATCGAGAACGTGCGCGACCGGGTCAACGTCGCCAAGCTGATCGACGCGTTCATGGTGGAGTCCGGGCACGCGGACCTGAAGACCGACAAGGACTTCAAGTTCCTCAAGCACGACCTGCGGATGTACACCGGCGACCTGCCCTACCGCGACCCGGAGTGGATCAAGCAGTTCCGCGACGAGGTCGACCCGTACCTCGACACCCTCGCCCCCGAGGCGTTCCAGCGGCTGCCGCGCGACCAGCGCGTCGTCATCCAGCTGGTGCGCGACGGCCGTTACGAGGAGGCGCAGCTGGCCTCGCGCGGCATGGGCCGGGGCGTCGCACCGCGTGAGGTCGTCACCGACGGCACCGGGCGGACCTTCTGGGGCTCGGAGATCCCCGCCGATCCCGACTCCGCCAGCGAACTGGAGATCACCGACCTCGACCTGCGCGGCCGGCCGTTCCGCACCGCGATGCTGCGGCACGAGATCACCCGGGTCACCCCCGCCTCCGGCTCCCGGCTGGAGCTGGCGGTGCGCACCTACGACCCGGGCAACCAGCTGCCGATGGGCCCGGCCGTCGCCACCGTCCACGTGGCGGGCGGCTCCAGCCGGCTCAGCACCTCCTTCCGGCTCGACCCGGTGCGCCCCGGGCTGTTCGAGGGCACCGTCGTCATCGACCTGGCCGCGGTGCCGCTGCCCAAGCACGGCTTCGCCGGGGTGCGCCACCCGGTGCTGGCGCTGACCCAGCACAAGCAGCACAACACCAGCCTCTTGCTGGCCCCGCTGGACCTGCCGCGGGTGCGCAAGAAGATCGGCTACCACGGCGGGGTGGCCGAGCACCTGGTCACCGTGGAGCCGGAGGGCCACGGCGCGGGCCGGCTCCAGATCGTCTGGGAGCGCACCGGGCTGTTCGCCCGCGTCGAGCCGTACCTGCCGGCGCTGCGCCGGGTCGCGGGACCCGGACTGCGTACGGTGCGCGGACTGGCGAAGGGCCTGCTCAAGTAGGACCGGCGCGGTACCCCACACGCAACGGGCGGGCCGGTCACGTGAACTCACGTGACCGGCCCGCCCGTTCGTCGGCGCGGCGGTGGAATCAGGTCGAGCGGACCTTGTAGAGCACCTCGCCGTGCGGCCCCCGGGCGACTCGTTCGAGCGCCGGGTCGTGCGGCGACAGACCGCCGTCCGAGGGGAAGGCGATCACCCACTTGACGTGGAACTCGCGCAGGATGGACAACTTCCGCGCGCGGGAGGTGGTCTTCTTGAAGAACAGCTTGGTGTCCTTCGTCCGCTTGGTCTGGTCCGGCAGGAAGAAGTCCGGGTAACCCGACTCCACGGTGTACGCCCCGTACGCCGGGGCCTGCCGCAGGGCGAAGTAGTCCTTTGTCATGATGGTGTCGCCCCAGGCCACGTCCTTGCGGATCCAGCCGTACCCGGCCCACAGCTTCTGCGACGGCACGTGCCGCATCGCCGACGGCATCGCCGAGCGCCCTGCCACGTAGTTGAGCGTGCCGGCCTGCGCCCAGCAGCCGACCAGCAGCGCCGCCGCGGTGACCGGTACCAGCCAGCGGCGCACCGCGGGCCCGCTCTCGCCCGCCACCTCGATGCCCAGCGCCAGCTGCGCGGAGATGAACACCGCGGGCAGGACGCGTCCGTAGGCGTACTGGCCGGTGACGTCGCCCGCGAAGTAGACGAACGCGCCCATCGCGAAGAACAGCACCAGCGGGTCGCGCTGATCGCGCCGGAAGCGCAGCCCCAGCGCGACGACACCCAGCGCCAGCAGGCCGTAGTGCGACACCAGGTGCTCGTACAGCGGCTTGTGGACGGAGTTGAGCCCGCCCACGCCCAGCAGCCCGAAGAACGAGTAGTACGGCCACACCGCGAGGATCGCGACGGCGAGCGCCACGCCCGCGCCGAGCTTGTACCAGACCGCGCGCGCCGGCAGCGGTGTGCGGCCCAGCGCGATCGCCAGCAGCCCCAGCGAGGTCACCACACCGGTGAACTGGTGACTGAGCAGCACCACCGCGAGCACCACGCCGAGCGCCAGGTAGCGCACCCAGCCCCAGTCGGCCGCCAGCGCCCTGCGCAGCAGCGCCCACAGGTGGAACGCCACACCGAGCGCGAAGCTGCTGGGGTAGGCCAGGCACAGGGCCAGCGAGGTCAGGCCGGTGAAGCCGCTCCAGGTGAACAGCCCCCAGCCGCACAGCAGCGCCAGGCAAAGGATCGACATGGCCACGGCGCCCTTGCGCGCGGTGAGCGTGCGCACGAACTGCCGTACACCGGTGACCAGCAGGACCAGGTTGATCGCGGCGGCGACGTGCAGCACCTGGAAGGTGGTCAGCCCGGTCACCTTGCCGAGCACCGCGAGGAACAGCATCCAGGGCGAGTAGTACGGGCTGGTCACGTCGGCGTTGACCAGCGGGTCGCCCGGATCCGACATGTCGTGCCGCAGACGCTCCAGGGTGGCCGCGTGGATGCCCAGGTCGCCCGCCCACGGCAGGCGCACCGCCATCACGGCGAGCAGCACGACGACCAGCAGCGAGGCGGCCCCCGCGGCCTTGCGCAGGACGTCCGGCCGGACGCCGCCGGTCCCGCGCGGCGCGCGGGAGGGGTCGTCCGGCCGCACCTCGGCCCGGTCGTCAGCGGCGGCGCGCACGGGAGTCCATCCGCAGCCGCCAGGGCAGGATCGCCGACTCCAGCTGGACGGCGAGCGTCATCTTCGAGGCGCCGATCTGCCGCTCCTCGAAGTGGATCGGGATCTCCACCCCGGTGCAACCGGAGCGCACCGCCTGGTACTTCAGCTCCACCTGGAAGCTGTAGCCGTTGCTGCGCACCTGCGACAGCCGCATCGCGGTGACGGTGTCCGCGCGCCACATGCAAAAGCCCGCGGTGACGTCCCGCAGCCCGGTGCGCAGCACGGCGCTGACGTAGGCGTTGGCCCAGCGCGACAGCAGCCTGCGGTGCCAGCCCCACTCCTCGGCCAGCCGGCCGCCGCTGACGTAGCGGCTGCCGATCACGAACCCGGCGCCGGTGGACAGCGCGGCGCCCAGCATCTGCGGCACGTACTCCACCGGGTGGCTGCCGTCGGCGTCCATCTGGAGCACGTACGCGGCGCCGTCGGCCACCGCCTGGTCCATGCCCGCCGCGTAGGCGCGGCCCAGACCGTCCTTGGCGGTGCGGTGCAGCACGCTGACCCGCACCCGGCCGCCGGTGTTGTACCGCTCGGCCAGCCGCTCGGCGACCTCGCCGGTGCCGTCGGGACTGTTGTCGTCCACCACGAGCAGCCGCAGGCCCGGCATGTCCAGGGCCATCAGCGCCTCGGCCATCCGCGGCAGGTTCTCCGCCTCGTTGTACGTGGGCATCACCACGGTGAGCGGGGTGCGGCCCCACTCGGCCGGGAGCGCCACCGGGCGGCGCAGGACGGCGGTGGGTGACTGCGCCGTCGCGGGGGTCGTTGTCGTAGTCATCAGCTCCGGGATTTTCTTCAGCGGGGTGCGGCCTTCGCGGCCGGGCGACAGGACTCAGCAGTTGGGGGAGAAACGGATCGCCGCGTCGGGCAGCGTGGTGTTGCACCACACCCGCGCACCGGCGAGCAGTTCGTTGTCGGAGCCCACCTCGGCGCCGTCGCCGACGACGGCGCCGTCCAGTACGGTACGCGCTCCGACCCGGGCGCCGGCACCCACCAGGCTGGCCCGCAGCTGGGCACCCGCCTCGATCCGGGCGCCGTCCAGCACCACGCAGCCGTCCACCACCGCGTCGGCGGCGACGTCGGCGCCCGCGCCGACGACCGTGCCGCCGGACAGCTTCGCGCCCTCGTCGACCCGGGCGCCGTCCAGCACCAGGTACTCACCGGTGCGGCCGGGCAGCGCGGGGGAGGGGACGAGGCCGCGCACCAGGTCGGCGGAGGCCTGGATGAGCGCGGCCGGACGGCCCAGGTCCATCCAGTAGGTGCGGTCGACCACGCCGTGCAGGTGGGCGCCGGAGGCCAGCAGGCCGGGGAAGGTCTCGCGCTCGACGGAGACCGGGCGGCCGGCCGGGATGGTGTCGATGACCGAGCGGCGGAAGACGTAGCAGCCCGCGTTGACCTGGTCGGTGACGATCTCCTCGGGGCGCTCCGGCTTCTCGGTGAAGGCCAGCACCCGGCCGCTTCCGTCGGTGGGGACCAGGCCGAAGGCGCTGGGGTCCTCGACCCGGGTCAGGTGGAGCGAGACGTCGGCGCCGGCCGCGCGGTGGCTGTCGACCAGGCCGGCGATGTCCAGACCGGTCAGGATGTCGCCGTTGAAGACCAGGACCGGCGCGTCGGGCGGGCAGGTCAGCGCCTCGGCGGCGTTGCGGATCGCGCCTGCGGTGCCCAGCGGCTCGGTCTCGTGGACGTAGGTGATCCGCAGGCCCAGCCGGGCGCCGTCGCCGAAGTAGGGCTCGAAGACCTCGGCGAGGTAGGACGTGGCGAGCACCACGTGGTCGACACCCGCGGCCCGCGCCCTGGCGAGCTGGTGCGCGAGGAAGGGCACTCCGGCGGTCGGAACCATCGGCTTCGGCGTGAATTCCGTAACCGGGCGCAGTCGGGAACCCTTCCCGCCGACCAGGAGGATCGCTTCCACTGACTTACCTCATTCGTTGACTGACGTTGTGCGTCGTTGGAACGTCGATGTTTCGTTGTTACGTGCGTCGTTGTGCGTCACAGCATCCCGCACCGCGCGGGGTGCCCGCCCCCGGGGGCCGCCGGTCACGGTGAGTAGCGGAACCTCAGCAGGAGTCCGACCGCGTACATCCCGGCGAACAGCGCCCCCGAGCCGTACAGCGCGCCGCGCACCAACCGTGGCAGACCGCCCACCGCGACCGCCATGGGAAGCAGCGCGATCGGCAGGAACGGCAGCAGGAACCGCGGCTTGGACAGCGGCGAGCCCGGGGTGCCCACCGCCAGCACCCACACCCCGGCGAGCGCCAGGATCAGCACCCACGGCACCGTGCGGTCCAGCACCAGCGCCAGTACCGCGACGGCGGTCAGCAGCAGCAGCGCCAGCACGGCGATGCTGCGCACGTCCACCTCGCGGTAGGTCGCCACCCGCTTGAGGAAGTGCGCGGTGCCCCGGCCGAAGTCGAAGGACTGCCCCCAGGCCTTCTCCGCCTGGAACCAGCCGTCCAGCCGTCCGACCTGGGCCCCCAGGTAGAGCCAGCTGAAGACCAGCCCCAGCGGGGCCACCAGCGCGCAGACCACCGGCTTGCCCTGCCACCGCCACCGCCTCTCGCGCACCAGCTGCCGCAGCGCGGTCACCACCACCACGCCGACCAGCACCGAGGCGGTCGGACGCAACGTGCCTGCCAGCGCCGTCAGCACTCCGGCGGCGAGCCACCTGCGGGCCAGCAGCGCCACCAGTGCCCAGATGAGCACGGCGCTGAAGCACGCTTCGGAGTACGGCACCCACAGCGCGAAGGCGTACGGGTAGCAGGCCCACAGCGCCACGCACGCGTATCCGGCGCGCCGGCCGCTCACCGAGGAGGCCAGGGTGTGGACGCCGGCCGCGGCGACCGCCGCCGCCGCCCAGGAGACCGCGACCGCCGCCCAGGTGAACGGCAGCCCGGTCAGATGGACCAGCCAGATCAGTCCCGGGTAGAGCGGGAAGAACGCGAGCGTGGACCAGGCCGGGCGGCCGTTCGGCCGGTAGCTCAGGTGGTGCGGGTAGCCGTGCTCGGCGACGCTCAGGTAGTTGGCGCTGTCCCAGCGGTGCAGTACGTGTTCCACCGAGTAGTGCAGGTGGTGGGAGAGCAGTAGCAGGACCGCGAAGCCCAGCGCGGCGATCGCCAGGTACAGACCGACCGCCCGGACGGCCTCGCGGCGGTCGAAGCGGACGGTCACCGGCTCCCGCCGGACCGCCGGCAGACGCAGCCGGGTCCGGACTCTCGCCAGGGCCCGGCCCAGTGGGCTGGTGGCGGCCTGTTCAGGGGGCGGCGGCGCAAGGTCGACCATGGATGGGCTTTCGTGCGTGGGCATACTCGGGGCGCTATCCAAGAGTGCTGCGGGAGCGGTTTGGTTCATCGACGTGACCACTCTCACCGTATTCACAGACGCGCGGCTCGTCCGGCACGACGACGCGGACCCCGGGCCGAGTGGGCCCGGGGTCCGCGTCATGGGGCGTGCCGTCAGTCCGAGGTGCCGCCGCCCAGGTGGTGGACGCGCACCAGGTTGGTGGTGCCGGGGACGCCGGGCGGGGAGCCCGCGGTGATGATCACCGTGTCGCCCTTGCCGTACGCGCTGAGCTTGAGCATCTCCTGGTCGACGAGGTCGACCATGGCGTCGGTGTGGTCGACGTGCTCGACCAGGTGGGTCTGCACGCCCCAGGTCAGGGCCAGCTGGTTGCGGGTCGCGGCGTCGGTGGTGAAGGCCAGCACCGGGACCGGGACGCGGTAGCGGGCCAGCCGCCGCGCGGTGTCACCTGATTTGGTGAACGCCACCAGCGTCTTGGCGTCCAGGAAGTCGGCCAGCTCGGCCGCCGCGCGGGCGACCGCGCCGCCCTGGGTACGCGGCTTCTTGCCCGGCGCAAGCGGCTCCAGGCCGCGCTTGAGCAGCTCGCCCTCGGCCGCCTCGACGATCCGGGCCATGGTCTTGACGGTCTCGATCGGATACTTGCCGACCGAGGACTCGGCCGACAGCATCACCGCGTCGGCGCCGTCCAGGATGGCGTTGGCCACGTCGGACGCCTCGGCGCGGGTGGGCCGGGAGGCGTGGATCATCGACTCCATCATCTGGGTCGCCACGATCACCGGCTTGGCGTTGCGGCGGCACAGCTCGACCAGCCGCTTCTGCACCACCGGGACCTTCTCCAGCGGGTACTCCACCGCGAGGTCGCCGCGGGCCACCATCACCGCGTCGAACGCGGCGACGACGTCCTCCATGTTGTCCACCGCCTGCGGCTTCTCCACCTTGGCGATGACCGGGACCCGGCGGCCCTCCTCGTCCATGACGCGGTGCACGTCGCGCACGTCCTTGGCGTCCCGCACGAAGGACAGCGCGACCATGTCCGCGCCCATGCGCAGGGCGAACCGCAGGTCCTCGACGTCCTTCTCGGACAGGGCGGGGACGTTGACCGCGGCGCCGGGCAGGTTGATGCCCTTGTGGTCGGAGATGATGCCGCCCTCGACGACCAGGCAGCGCACCTGCGAGCCGTGCACCTCGACCACGCGCAGCGCCACGTTGCCGTCGTTGATCAGCACCGGGTCGCCGGCGCTCACGTCGCCGGGCAGGCCCTTGTAGGTGGTGCCGCAGATGTGCTTGTCGCCCGCGACGTCGTCGGTGGTGATGGTGAACTCGTCGCCCGCCACCAGTTCCACGGGCCCGTCGGCGAAGGTCTCCAGGCGGATCTTGGGGCCCTGGAGGTCGGCCAGCACGCCGATGGCGCGGCCGGTCTCCTCGGCGACCTTGCGCACCCGGTGGTAGCGCTCCTCGTGCTCGGCGTGGGTGCCGTGGCTGAAGTTGAACCTGGCCACGTTCATCCCTGCCTCGGCCAGCGCCTTCAGCTGGTCGTAGGAGTCGACGGCGGGACCCAGGGTGCAGACGATTTTCGCTCGGCGCATGTGGACGATCCTATCGATATTTTGTTCCGGTCCGGAATATTCGGGGGAAACGGCTCCGGGCCGGCCGCTGTCTGTGCGGATGTCTAAGGGCGGACCAGCGAGTACGCCTGCTGGGCGATCTCCCGTTCCTCGTCGGTGGGGACGACGGCCACCGCGACCCGGCTGGTGTCGGTGGACACCAGCCGCTCCGCGCTGCCGCGCACAGCATTGCGCACCGCGTCGATCTCGATGCCGAGGGGTTCGAGGCCGTCCAGGGCGGCCTCGCGCACCGCGGCCGAATTCTCGCCCACTCCGGCCGTGAACGCGACCGCGTCCACCCGGCCGAGCACCGCGCAGTACGCGCCGACGTACTTGCGCAGCCGGTGCACGTAGACCTCGAACGCCAGCCGCGCGGCCTCGTCGCCCTCGGCCATCCGGCGGCCGATCTCGCGCATGTCGTTGTCCCCGCACAGCCCGAGCAGGCCGCTGCGCTTGTTCAGCAAGGTGTCGACCTGGTCCGGGGACAGCCCCGCGACCCGGGTGAGGTGGAAGATCACCGCCGGGTCGAGGTCGCCGGAGCGGGTGCCCATCACCAGGCCCTCCAGCGGGGTCAGGCCCATCGAGGTGTCCACGCACACCCCGCCGCGCACCGCCGAGGCGGAGGCGCCGTTGCCCAGGTGCAGCACGATCACGTTGACCTCGGAGGGGTCCTTGCCCAGCAGCCGCGCGGTGCGGCGCGAGACGTAGGCGTGCGAGGTGCCGTGGAAGCCGTAGCGGCGGATGCCGTACTCGTCGGCGACCGTGCGGTCGATGGCGTAACGGGCGGCGGCCTGCGGCATCGTCGAGTGGAACGCGGTGTCGAAGACGGCGACCTGCGGCAGGTCGGGGCGCAGGCGCCGGGCGACTTCGATGCCGGTGAGGTTGGCGGGGTTGTGCAGCGGGGCGAGCGGGATCAGGTGCTCGATCTCGGCGACCACCTCGTCGGTGATCAGGGTGGGGTCGGTGAAGCGGGTGCCGCCGTGGACCACGCGGTGGGCGATGGCGGCCAGGTCCGGGGAGTCGAGGCCCGCGCCGTGGGCGGCGAGTTCGTCCGCGACCCTCCTGAGGGCCTCGGTGTGGTCGGCGGGGCCCGCGGGCTCTCCGATGCGCTCGACGATGCCGGTGGCTTTGCGGGCCGCGTCCGCGGACATGTCGAGGAGTTGGTATTTCAGGCTGCTGCTGCCTGAGTTGAGGACGAGGACGTGGGTTGCGGTCACGTGTGTTGTTCCGGGGGTCTCGGGGGCGGGTGCGGGCCGGTGGTCGGTTGTGCCCACCCGTCCCGCCGGGGGGCACCCCCAGCGGTGGCCGGGGGAGGGACGACTGCCCACAACCCTGGTGTTACTGGTCCTGGGCCTGGATCGCTGTGATGGCCACCGTGTTCACGATGTCCTGGACCAGGGCTCCTCTCGACAGGTCGTTGACGGGCTTGCGCAGGCCCTGGAGGACCGGGCCGACCGCGATCGCGCCGGCCGAGCGCTGGACCGCCTTGTAGGTGTTGTTACCGGTGTTGAGGTCGGGGAAGATCAGCACCGTGGCCTGTCCCGCCACCGCGGAGCCCGGCAGCTTCGTGGCCGCGACCTGCGCGTCCACCGCCGCGTCGTACTGGATCGGGCCCTCCACCAGCAGGTCGGGGCGGCGCTCGCGGACGATCTCGGTGGCCCTGCGGACCTTGTCGACGTCGGCGCCGGAGCCCGAGGTGCCGGTGGAGTACGACAGCATCGCCACCCGCGGCCGCACGCCGAACCGCTCGGCGGTGACCGCGGACCTGCACGCGATGTCGGCCAGCTGGCGGTCGTCGGGGTCGGGGTTGACCGCGCAGTCGCCGTAGACCAGCACCCGGTCGGCCAGGCACATGAAGAAGACGGAGGAGACGATCGAGGCGTCCGGCGCGGTCTTGATGATCTCGAACGCGGGACGGATCGTGGCCGCCGTGGAGTGCACGGCGCCGGAGACCATGCCGTCGGCCAGGCCCTCCTGGACCATCAGCGTGCCGAAGTAGGAGACGTCGGCGACCACGTCGTGCGCCATCTCCACCGTCATGCCCTTGTGGGCGCGCAGCTTGGCGTACAGCTCGGCGAAGTTCTCCCGCAGCGGCGAGGTGACCGGGTCCACGACCCGGGCGATCGCGCCGCCGTTGTGCCCGGTGGCGTCCAGACCGAGGTTGACGCCGAGTTCCCCCGCCCGCCTGCGGATCACCTGCTCGTCGCCGAGCAGCGTCAGGTCGCACACGTTGCGGCGCAGCAGCACTTCGGCGGCGCGCAGGATGCGCTCCTCGGTGCCCTCGGGCAGCACCACGTGGCGGCGGTCGGAGCGGGCGCGTTCGATCAGCTCGTGCTCGAACATCATCGGGGTGACCCGGCCGCTGCGGGCCACCGACAGCCGGTCGGTCAGCTCGGCGGTGTCCACGTGCAGTTCGAACAGGCCGAGCGCGGTCTCCGCCTTGCGCGGGGTGGCCGCCGTCAGCTTGCCCTCCAGGCCGAACAGCTCGGCGGCGGTGGGGAACGACCCACCGGGCACCGCGATCAGCGGCGTGCCCGGGGCGAGCCGGGTGGCCAGCGCCATGATGTCGGGGCCGGGGCGCTCGTCGAGGGTGAGCAGGACCCCGGCGATCTGCGGCGAGCCCGCGGAGTGCGCGGCGAGCGATCCGACGATCAGGTCGGCGCGGTCCCCGGGCGTGATCACCAGGCACCCCGCCGTCAGCGCGGGCAGGAAAGCGGGCAGCATCGCGCCGCCGAAGACGAAGCCCAGCACGTTGCGGGCGAGTCCGGCGTCGTCGCCCAGCAGGACGTCGGCGCCGAGGGCCTGCACGATCTGCGCCACCGTGGGCGCCGACAGCGACGGCTCCTCGGGCAGCACGTAGACCGGCACCGGCAGGCGTCCGGCGAGCCGCTGGGCCGCGTCCTTCGCGGCCTGCGGCGGCACCCGGTTGGCGATCATGGCCAGTACGTCGCAGCCGGAGGAGGTGAAGGCGCGGTGGGCGTTGCGGACCTCGGCGGCGATCGAGTCCGCGTCCTGCCCGGCGCCGCCGACCACCGGCAGCAGCGAGGCACCGAACTCGTTGGCCAGCCGGGAGTTGAGCGCCAGCTCGGCGGGCAGCTGGGTGTCGTGGTAGTCCGAGCCCAGCACGAGCACCGCCTCGTACCGCGAGGACACCGCGTGGAAGCGGTCGACCAGCAGGGAGACCAGCTCGTCGGTGCCCCGCTCGGCCTGGAGCACGGCCGCCTGCGCGTAGCCGATGCCGTAGACCGTGGAGGGGTCCTGGGAGAGCCGGTAGCGGGCGCGCAGCAGCTCGAAGAGGCGGTCCGGGCCGTCACCGTGCATCAGGGGGCGGAACACTCCCACCCGGTCCACCTGCCGGGTCAGCAGTTCCATGACCCCCAGCTCGACGACCTGGCGGCCGTCGCCTCTGCCGATGCCCGTGATGTACACGCTGCGCGTCACGCGCGTTCTCCTCCTCGCCGCTCGACGCCGGCCTGGCGTCCGGTCCCTTATCGACGCTAACGCGCGCGATCGGGCCCCGCGCGCCGGGTCGCGGGTGCGTCGCGCACGTCACCACCCCAAACTTCTCATAAGGTATGAACGGTCAGGGGCAGCGGGATCGGCAGGGAGCACAGACGCCGCGGGAGGCGACCGGGATGCGCATCGGAGTCCTCACCGCGGGCGGCGACTGCCCCGGGCTGAACGCCGTCATCCGCTCGGTGGTGCACCGCGGGGTGGCCGCGCACGGCGACGAGGTCATCGGCTTCGAGGACGGCTTCCGGGGACTGCTCGAAGGCCACGTGCGGCCGCTCGACCTGGACGACGTTGGCGGCGTCCTTGCGCTCGGCGGCACCATCCTCGGCTCCTCTCGGCTGGAGCGCGCACGGCTGGCCGAGGCCGTCGAGGGCGCCCGGCAGCTCACCGCCGAGTACCGGCTGGACGCGCTGATCCCGATCGGCGGCGAGGGCACGCTGACCGCCGCCAAGATGCTGTCGGACGCGGGCATGCCGGTGGTCGGGGTGCCCAAGACCATCGACAACGACATCCGCGGCACCGACCGCACCTTCGGCTTCGACACCGCCGTCACGGTGGCCACCGAGGCGATCGACCGGCTGAAGACCACCGCCGAGTCCCACCGGCGGGTGATGGTGGTCGAGGTGATGGGACGGCACGCGGGGTGGATCGCGCTGGAGTCCGGTATGGCGGGTGGCGCGCACGGCATCTGCGTCCCGGAGCGCCCCTTCGACCCGGCCGACCTGGTCGCGATGGTCGCCGAGCGCTTCTCGCGCCGCAAGAAGTTCGCCGTGGTGTGCGTGGCCGAGGGCGCGCACCCGGCCGAGGGCACGATGGCCTACGGGCGCGGCGCGGTCGACCAGTTCGGCCACGAGCGGTTCTTCGGCATCGGCAACCGGCTCGCCGCCGAACTGGAGAGCAGGCTCGGCACCGAGGCCCGGCCGGTCATCCTCGGCCACGTCCAGCGCGGCGGCGTGCCGACGCCGTACGACAGGGTGCTGGCCACCCGGTTCGGCTGGCACGCGGTGGAGGCCGCGCACGCGGGCGCGTTCGGGATGATGACCGCGCTGCGCGGCACCGGTATCGAGATGGTGCCGCTGGCGGAGGCGGTCGCGGAGCTCAAGCGGGTGCCGCCGGAGCGGATGCGGGAGGCGGAGTCGGTCTTCTGACCGCGCCCGCGTTCACCACAGGGCGCGGGCGGCGGGCGTCACTTCATGCCGAGCAGCGTCCAGAAGCGGTCGAGGACGCCGTCCAGGTACGGGCCGCCCTTGTCCTCGGCCGAGGCCGACGCGCTCCAGCTGAGGGTGGACGCCATCAGCGCGTGGTACTCCTCGTTGATCCGGCGCAGCGCCTCCTCCACGCGTTCGCGTGGCAGCGGCACCATCGCGCAGACCGGGCCCGCGTAGGCCTGCCAGCGCACCTTCGCGGTCGAGCGCAGGTGGTCGGCGAGCTTCTCCGCGCGGCCGGTGACCGCCAGCAGGTCGGGCAGCGGGATGTCGAGCAACTGGCCCAGCAGGGCGCTCTGCCGGGCGTTGCCGCTCCAGCGTCCGCGCTCCTCCATGCGCTCGTAGTCCCCGCGCCGCATGCCGAGTTGGTGGGCGAGGTCGGGGGAGGTGATCCCGCGCGCCCAGCGCCACTCGCGCAACGTGGTGGGACGGCCCAGCAGGTCCGCCGGTGCGCACCACAACGCACCGGCCAGCGCGGTCAGTTCACGTTCGTCGGGTACGGCCTCGCCGCGCTCCCAGGCGAACACGGTGGCGGGGTGAACGCGCAGCCCGTAAGAGGCCCACATTCCATGGGAGATGTTGGCGTGTGACATTCCAAGTTGCTCGCGCAGGCGTCTCGCGGCCACAGGATCGAAGGGGGGTGGCATTCGGACAGAGTAGGGGCGACCACGGCGCGTCACGTACGGTGTGAACCTCCGAACCGGCGGCCGGTCAACGGCGCCCGGTTCGGAGGTTCCTACCGGAACCTACCGTTCACCCGGGGCGCAGCCACAGGGTGGCCAGCGGTGGCAGGGTCAGCTCGACGCTGTTCGCGCGGCCGTTCCACGCCACCGGCTCGGTCTTGACCGGCTCCGGGTTGCCGACCCCACCGCCGCCGTAGCGGGCGTCGTCGGTGTTGAGGACCTCGGTCCACACCCCTCCCGGCTCCGGCACGCCGACCCGGTAGCCGCGCCGCACGACGGGCGAGAAGTTGGTGACGTTCAGCAGCGTGCCGCCCGCGGTGTCGTGGCGGACGAAGGAGAAGACGTTGTCCTCGGCCGCGCCCGCGTCGATCCAGGAGAAGCCGTCCGGGTCGGTGTCGCACTGCCACAGCGCCGGGGTGGCGGCGTACTCGCGGTTCAGGTCGCGTACCAGGTCGCGCACGCCGCGGTGGTCGCCGGCCGCCGAGTACGTCTCGTCCAGCAGCCACCAGTCCGGCCCGTGGTCGTGGGACCACTCCGCTCCCTGCGCGAACTCCTGGCCCATGAACAGCAGTTGCTTGCCCGGGTGGGCCCACATGTAGGCCAGGTACGCGCGGTGGTTCGCGCGCCGCTGCCACCAGTCGCCGGGCATCTTGTCGACCAGCGCCCGCTTGCCGTGCACCACCTCGTCGTGCGAGATCGGCAGCACGTAGTTCTCCGAGTAGGCGTAGATCATGGAGAACGTCATCTCGCCGTGGTGGTACTTGCGGTGCACCGGCTCGTGCGCGACGTACTCCAGCGAGTCGTGCATCCAGCCCATGTTCCACTTCAGCCCGAAGCCCAGGCCGCCGTGGGCGGTGTCGCGGGTGACGCCGTCCCACGCGGTCGACTCCTCGGCGACGGTGACCACGCCCGGGTTGCGGCGGTAGACGGTCGCGTTCATCTCCTTCAGGAACGCCACCGCGTCCAGGTTCTCCCGGCCGCCGTAGACGTTCGGCGACCACTGGCCGTCCTCGCGGGAGTAGTCGAGGTAGAGCATCGAGGCGACCGCGTCCACCCGCAGGCCGTCGATGTGGAACTCCTCGCACCAGTAGACCGCGTTGGCCACCAGGAAGTTGCGCACCTCGGTGCGGCCGACGTCGAAGGTGAGCGTGCCCCAGTCGGGGTGCTCGGCGCGGCGCGGGTCGCCCGGCTCGTACAGCGTGGTGCCGTCGAAGCGGGCCAGCGCCCAGTCGTCCTTGGGGAAGTGCGCCGGGACCCAGTCCATCAGCACGCCGATCCCGGCCTGGTGCAGCGCGTCCACCAGGTGACGGAAGTCGTCCGGGGTGCCCAGCCGCGCGGTCGGGGCGTAGTAGGAGGTGACCTGGTAGCCCCACGAGCCGCCGAAGGGGTGCTCGGCGACCGGCATCAGCTCCACGTGCGTGAAGCCCAGGTCCTTGACGTAGGCGGGCAGTTGCTCGGCCAGCTCGCGGTAGGTCAGCCCCGGCCGCCAGGACGGCAGGTGGACCTCGTAGACGGAGAACGGCGCGCGGTGCACGGGGGTGTCGGCGCGGTGCGCCATCCACTCCTCGTCCCGCCAGGTGTGGTGCGCGGCGGTGACGACCGACGCGGTCGCGGGCGGCACCTCGGTGCGCCGGGCCATCGGGTCGGCCTTCATCCGCCGCTCGCCGTCCGGGCCGGTGATCTCGAACTTGTACAGCGTGCCCTCGCCGACACCCGGCAGGAACAGCTCCCACACGCCGGTGGAGCCCAGCGACCGCATCGGGTTGCCGGTGCCGTCCCAGAAGCAGAAGTCGCCGGTGACCCGCACCCCCCGGGCGTTGGGCGCCCAGACGGTGAACCGGGTTCCGGTGACGCCCTGGTGGGTCATCACCCGGGCCCCGAGCGCCGTCCACAGCTCCTCGTGCCGGCCCTCGCCGATCAGGTGCAGGTCCAGTTCGCCCAGCGCGGGCAGGAAACGATAGGGGTCCTCGGTCTCGTGCTGTGCCTCGTCGTACGTCACGAGCAGCCGGTACGCGGGGATACCGCCCGGCGGCAGGACACCGGCGAACAGTCCGCCGCCCTCGTCCCGCAGCGCGTACCGCGAGCCGTCCTCGACCACCACGACGACGGCGCGCGCGTTCGGCTTCAGCGTGCGCACCACGATCCCGTCCGGGACCGGGTGGGCGCCCAGCAGCGCGTGCGGGTCGTGGTGCTCGCCGTTCAGCAGGCGGTCCCGGTCGCCCTGGTCGAGCGGCGGCGCGGGCGGGGCGGGCAGCGGCGGCGCGGCGGCGCCGGAGGCCGGGCTGCCGGAGCCCGCGCCGAAGCCGGCCGTGCGGGTGGTGGGCGCCACCGGCGCGGTGCCGGAGGCGGGCCTGCGGCGGCCGGTGCCGGGAGCGCGCGCGGCGGCTTCCGGCTGCGTGCCGGGCACCGGCGCGGCGCCGGTCTGCGTCCTGGTCACGGGCGGGTGTTCGCGCGGTGTCACGGTCGGGCCCTCCTCATCGGTCGCGGGGGTGGTGGTCTGCTCGGTGGGAACGGGGGGCCGGCGCGCGGACCGGCGGCGGGCGCTCACGGCGCCGGGGCGGTGGCCAGCCGCTCGACGGCGGCCATCGGGATGGGGAGCCAGTCGGGCCGGTGCCGGGCCTCGTACAGCACCTCGTACACCGCCTTGTCGGTCTCGTACGCGCGCAGCAGCACCGGCGACTCGCGCGGGTCGCGGCCCGCGCGCCGGGCGTAACCGGCGCAGAACGCGGCGCGGTTGGCCTCCGCCCAGGCCGCCGCGTCCGGGTCGGCCGGATCGCGGTGCCGGGCCGCGTAGTCGAAGGAGCGCAGCATGCCCGCGATGTCCTGCACCGCGGGGCGCGGGGTGCGCCGCTCGGCCAGCGGACGGGCCGGCTCGCCCTCGAAGTCGATCAGCACCCAGCCGTCGCCCGCCGTGCGCAGCGCCTGGCCCAGGTGCAGGTCGCCGTGGATGCGCTGGGCGGCCAGCGTCAGGCCGCGCTCACCCAGCCGCGCCAGGTCCTCGAAGGCGCCGCGCAGGCCCCGCGCGTACGGCGCGAGCCGCGGCACCGCGCGGGTGGCCGCGTCCAGGCGGTCGGCCATCGCGGAGGCCAGCAGGCTGATGCGCGCGCCGGTGAGCACGGTGGTCGGCAGCGCGTCGGCCAGCGCGGTGTGCACCTCGGCGGTGGCCTGCCCGAGGGCGTGCGCGTGCGGCGTGAAGTCGTCGCCCACGCCCGCGGGCCGGCCGTCCTGCGCCGCGGTGCGGCCCGCGTCCAGCGCCCGCAGCGCGAGCGTCCAGCCGTCGACCGACCCGGGCAGGAAGCGCTGGAGCAGCCCGAGGGTCGCCGGTTCGTCGTACAGGCCCACCGCCTCGAACCAGGCGACCGGCTCGGCCACCCGCCGCGACCCGGACCGCGCCAGGGCCAGCGACAGCTCCAGGTCCGGATTGGCACCGGGGGAGACCCGCCGGAAGAGCTTCAGGATGAACGTGTCGCCGTACACCACCGAGGAGTTGGACTGCTCGGCGGTCGACAGCCTCGGCGTCAGCCCGGCCGGCAGCGCGGTGCCCGGCTCCGCGCTGAAGCGCAGCGGCCCGGTGCGGCCCGGGGCGCGCAGCCGCTCCAGCAGCAGCCCGGTCAGCCGCTGGTCGTGCAGCGCCTCGTAGACCGTCAGCCCGGCCAGCGGACCGTCCTGCGCCCGGCCCAGCAGCGCGGGCCCCAGCGACGGCGGCAGCACCTCGCGGGTGCCCAGCAGCAGTTGGTAGCAGTCGGGGGTGCCGCCCGGCTGCTGGACCTCCAGCAGCAGATGGAGCAGCCCCGGGGTGCCCAGGCGGCCGTCGCAGGGCAGCACCTCGACCGCGCTGCGCAGGGCCAGGCCGTCGATCGGGCGCCCCTTGCCGGCGAACCACCGCTGCCCGGGCAGCCATTCACGCAGCATCGGCGTGAGCGCGCCGAGCAGCGCCGTGCCCGCGCCGATGTCCCCGGCGGCGCGGGCCGCGGGGGGCGTGTGCTGGACGCGGCCCGGGGCGGTCATGGGGCCGGGGTCCGTACCTGTGCTGGGGCGAAGCCGCGAGGTGTCCGACATGACGTCCTTTCCTCGGGATACGCGCACCCGTCCGATGCGGTGGGGGACCTCAGTGAAAGGGCGCGCGGTGGCAGCTGTCCGGCGGTGCAACCGGGCGGGTCGAGGAACCATCCGTGCAGGTGGCGCAATTGGCGTACGAGGCGGCCCGGTGCGTCGCGTACGGCGCCGGGACCGGCACGGTGGAGCCTGCCCGCGCCCCGGCGGGTGAAACCGGACTCGTGTCCGAGGCGTACCTCCTGACTGGGCGTCGAACGGTCGTGGCTGGTCCCGCGGTCCGCCCGGACGCTCCGGGCGGACCGCGCGGGCCCGCTCTCCCTACTGCGCGTCCCGCCGCAGCCTGAACCAGTAGAAGCCATGGCCGGCGAGGGTCAGCAGGTAGGGGAGTTCGCCGATCGCCGGGAAGCGCACCCCGCCGATCAGCTCCACGGGATGACGACCCTCCCAGGTGTGCAGGTCCAGTTCGGTCGGCTGCGGGAAGCGCGAGAAGTTGTGCACGCACAGGACCAGGTCGTCCTTGTACTCGCGCAGGAAGGCCAGGACGGCCGGGTTGCTGGAGGCCAGCTCCGTGTAGGTGCCCAGGCCGAACGCCGGGTTCTGCTTGCGGATCTCGATCATCCGGCGGGTCCAGTGCAGCAGCGACGAGGGACTGCTCATCTGCGCCTCGACGTTGGTGACCTGGTAGCCGTAGACCGGGTCCATGATCGTGGGCAGGAAGAGCCGGCCCGGGTCGCACGAGGAGAACCCGGCGTTGCGGTCGGGCGTCCACTGCATCGGGGTGCGCACCGCGTCGCGGTCGCCCAGCCAGATGTTGTCGCCCATGCCGATCTCGTCGCCGTAGTAGAGGATCGGCGAGCCGGGCAGCGACAGCAGCAGGGCGGTGAACAGCTCGATCTGGTTGCGGTCGTTGTCCAGCAGCGGGGCCAGCCGCCGCCGGATGCCGATGTTGGCGCGCATCCGCGGATCCTTGGCGTACTCCGCGTACATGTAGTCGCGCTCTTCGTCGGTGACCATCTCCAGCGTCAACTCGTCGTGGTTGCGCAGGAAGATGCCCCACTGGCAGCCGGCCGGGATCTGCGGGGTCTTGGCGAGGATTTCCGAGACCGGGTAGCGCGACTCGCGGCGCACCGCCATGAAGATGCGCGGCATGACGGGGAAGTGGAACGCCATGTGGCACTCGTCGCCGCCCTGCTGGAAGTCGCCGAAGTAGTCCACGACGTCCTCGGGCCACTGGTTGGCCTCGGCCAGCAGCACGGTGTCCGGGTACTGCGCGTCGATCTCGGCCCGCACTCGCTTGAGGAACGCGTGGGTGGCGGGCAGGTTCTCGCAGTTGGTGCCCTCCCGCGCGTACAGGTACGGCACCGCGTCCAGCCGGAAGCCGTCGATGCCCAGGTCCAGCCAGAACCGCAGGCCCGCGATCATCTCCTCCTGCACCCGAGGGTTCTCGTAGTTCAGGTCCGGCTGGTGGGAGAAGAACCGGTGGAAGAAGTACTGCTTGCGCACCGGGTCGAAGGTCCAGTTGGACGTCTCGGTGTCGACGAAGATGATGCGGGCGTCGTCGTAGCTCTTGTCGTCGTCGGCCCACATGTAGTAGTCGCCGTACGGGCCGTCCGGGTTGGTACGGGACTCGATGAACCACGGGTGCTGGTCGCTGGTGTGGTTCATCACGAAGTCGATGATCACCCGCATGCCGCGCTGGTGGGCGGCGTCCACGAACTCCACGAAGTCCGCGAGGTCGCCGAAGTCCGGCAGCACCGCCGTGTAGTCGGAGACGTCGTAGCCGCCGTCGCGCAGCGGCGAGGCGAAGAACGGCGGCAGCCACAGGCAGTCCACGCCGAGCCACTGGAGGTAGTCCAGCTTGGCGGTGAGGCCTTTCAGGTCGCCGACACCGTCGCCGTTGCTGTCCTGGAACGACCGCACCAGGACCTCGTAGAAGACGGCGCGTTTGAACCAGTCGGGATCGCGGTCCTTTGCCGGCGTGTCCTCGAAGGTGTCCTGGACGGGCTCGTTGACGATCAATTGGGTGACCCTCCGATCGGTGAGGACGGTCGCAGCGAGAACACGTGCGCGGGCACCGTGGCCGGGTCCAGCCGCACGTAGTTGTCCCTGCCCCAGTGGTAGGTCTCGCCGGTGAGCGCGTCGCGCACCGGGGTGAACTCGTGCCAGTCCAGGCCGAGTTCCGGCATGTCCAACGACACGGTCGCCTCACGGGTGTGGTGCGGGTCGAGGTTGACGACCACCAGTACGGTGTCGTGACCGCCGTCGGCCGTCCGCGCCCGTTTCGAGTAGGCGATGACGGCCTCGTTGTCGGTGCGGTGGAACCGCAGGTTGCGCAGCCGCTGGAGCGCCGGGTGACGGCGGCGCAGCCGGTTGAGGGTGGTCAGCAGCGGGGCGAGGGAGCGGCCCTGGGCCTCGGCGCCCGCCCAGTCGCGCGGCCGCAGCTCGTACTTCTCCGAGTTGAGGTACTCCTCGCTGCCCTCCCGGTACGGGGTGCGCTCGCACAGCTCGAAGCCGGAGTAGACGCCCCAGGTCGGCGACAGCGTCGCCGCCAGCACCGCCCGGGCCTCGAACGCGGGCCGCCCGCCGTGCTGGAGGTAGGCGTGCAGGATGTCCGGGGTGTTGACGAACAGGTTGGGCCGCAGAACGTGCGCCGTCTCCTGGCTCAACTCCGTCAGGTAGTCGGTCAGTTCGTCCTTGGAGTTGCGCCAGGTGAAGTAGGTGTACGACTGCTGGAAACCGACTTCGGCCAGCGTGCGCATCATCGCCGGGCGGGTGAACGCCTCGGCCAGGAAGATCACGTCGGGGTCGGTGCGGTTGATCTCGCCGATCACCTTCTCCCAGAACACCACCGGCTTGGTGTGCGGGTTGTCGACGCGGAAGATCCGCACCCCGTGATCCATCCAGTGCCGCAGCACCCGCAGCGTCTCCTTCGTCAGACCGCGGAAGTCGGCGTCGAAGGCGAGCGGGTAGATGTCCTGGTACTTCTTGGGCGGGTTCTCCGCGTACGCGATCGAGCCGTCCGCGCGGTGGTGGAACCACTGCGGGTGCTTGGCCACCCACGGGTGGTCCGGTGAGCACTGGAGCGCGAAGTCCAGCGCCACCTCCATCCGCAGCTCCCGCGCCCGCTCCACGAAGGCGTCGAAGTCGGCGAGCGTGCCCAGGTCCGGGTGGACCGCGTCGTGCCCGCCGTCCGGCGAGCCGATCGCCCACGGCGAGCCGACGTCGTACGGGCCTGCCGTCAGCGCGTTGTTGGGCCCCTTGCGGTACGCGCGGCCGATCGGGTGAATCGGCGGCAGGTAGACCACGTCGAAGCCCATCGCGGCGATCGCCGGGAGCCGTTCCGCCGCGGTCCGCAGCGTCCCCGACACCGGCGGCTCGCCGGGCTTGAGGACGGCGCCCTCGGAGCGCGGGAAGAACTCGTACCAGGAGCCGAACAGTGCCCTGCGGCGCTCCACCTGGAGCGGCAGCGGCCGGGTGGCGCTGACCAGTTCGCGCAGGGGATGGCGGCCCAGCACCGCCAGGACCTCGGGCTCCAGGGCCGCCGCCAGCCGGTCGGCGGCGCTCCTGGCCGGGTCGCGCAGCGCGTCCACCACGTCCAGGACGACCGCCCGGCCGTCCTTCTTCGGCACGCCCGCCGCCGCCCTCTCGTGCAGCGCGGCGCCCTCGGTCAGCACCAGGTCGGTGTCGATGCCGGCCGGGATCTTAACGCTCGCGGCGTGCCGCCACGTGCTGAGCGGGTCCGACCAGGCCTCGACGGTAAAGGTCCAGCGCCCTTCGGCCGTCGGGGTGACCTCGGCCCCCCACCGGTCGGTGCCGGGGGCCAGTTCGCGCATCGGCGTCCAGGGGCCGCAGCGGCCCGCCGGATCGCGCAGCACGACGTTGGCGGCGACGGCGTCATGGCCCTCGCGGAAGACGGTGGCGGACACCTCGAACACCTCGCCCACCACGGCTTTCGCCGGGCGGCGCCCGCAGTCCACGAGCGGGCTCGGATCGAGTACCGGGATACGACCGATCATTGGCTCACCTGGGCTTACGTCGTTACGTGGTCTCGGTGCCCCCGAAGCCCTTTCTATCCGCTCGCCCGACTTCGCACTCGGCTGCATGGCCGCTCCCCACCGCGTTCACTCGGTTGGATTTGGATGGCTTCGACGGGAGACCGCGCACCGGTTCCTCCCCCGCGTGCGCGGGCCGAGGGCCGGGACCGCTCACCCCGCCTGGGGCCCGCTCGGCGAGCCCGCCGTGGTGCCGTGCGCGGGC
Organism: Streptomyces sp. ICBB 8177; assembly: GCF_003144095.1. Lineage (GTDB taxonomy): Bacteria > Actinomycetota > Actinomycetes > Streptomycetales > Streptomycetaceae > Streptantibioticus_D. The sequence goes on from NZ_NSKH01000018.1 coordinate 2,449,271, forward strand.
CGCGCCACGGGTCCCCCGCACCGGCTCGCGGCCACGGCGGACCGGCCCGCGTCATGACCCGTGCCCGGGTCACCACGACCGGCCGCACACCGCGGGACCGCACCCGGCGCCCGCCCCGGGAAGCCTTCCCCACCGCGTTGCGGGAACACCCCTCAGACCGGCCCGTCCACCGGCTTCCCCCGCGGGTCGTCCCGGCTCGCCGGGGCAACGGGGGCGCGTTCGGCCGGATCGCGTGCCAAAGGTGCGCTGGTAGTGCGCCCGTGGAGACTCGACGACCCCTCCTGGAACGCCGGACGTCGGGCGAAACGGGCACGCGCGCCGCTACGGTCGTAGGCGTGAAGGCTATCCGTCGATTCACTGTCCGAACGGTCCTCCCCGAACCCCTGCGCCCGCTGGGGGAGCTGGCGCAGAACCTGCGCTGGTCCTGGCATCCGGAGACCCGCGAGCTGCTCCAGTCCGTCGACCCCGGCGGCTGGCGCGCCGCGGGCGGCGACCCGGTGCGGCTGCTGGGCGCGGTGCCCGCCGACCGGCTCGCCGCCCTCGCCAGGGACCGCAGGTTCCTGCGGCGCCTGACCGCGGCGGCCGAGGACCTCACCGACTACCTCACGGGCCCCCGCTGGTACCAGGGCGCCGACCGCGAACTGCCCCGCGCCATCGCCTACTTCTCGCCGGAGTTCGGCATCACCGCGGCCCTGCCGCAGTACTCCGGCGGCCTCGGCATCCTGGCCGGGGACCACCTCAAGGCCGCCTCCGACCTCGGCCTGCCGCTGATCGGCGTCGGACTGCTCTACCGGCACGGATACTTCCGCCAGTCGCTGTCCCGCGAGGGCTGGCAGCAGGAGCACTACCCGGTGCTCGACCCCAACGAGCTGCCGCTGACGCTGCTGCGCGAGCCCGGCGGCGACCCGGCCCGCGTCACCCTCGCCCTGCCCGGCGGCCGCACGCTGCACGCGCAGGTCTGGCAGGCGAAGGTCGGCCGCGTGCCGCTGCTGCTGCTCGACTCCGACGTGGAGGACAACGGCCCCGGCGAACGCGAGGTCACCGACCGCCTGTACGGCGGCGGCAGCGAACACCGGCTGCTCCAGGAGATGCTGCTCGGCATCGGCGGCGTGCGAGCGGTACGCGCCTACTGCCGCGTCACCGGCCACCCGGCCCCCGAGGTGTTCCACACCAACGAGGGCCACGCCGGCCTCCTCGGCCTGGAACGGATCAACGAACTCGCCCCGGAACTCGACTTCGACGCGGCGCTGGAGGCGGTGCGCGCCGGGACCGTGTTCACCACGCACACCCCCGTGCCGGCCGGCATCGACCGCTTCGACCGCGGGCTGATCGGCCGCCACTTCGGGCCCGGCGGCGAACTGCCCGACGTCGACGTCGACCGGGTGCTCGCTCTGGGCGCCGAGAGCTACCCCGGCGGCGACCCGGCGGTGTTCAACATGGCCGTGATGGGTCTGCGCCTGGCCCAGCGCGCCAACGGCGTCAGCACCCTGCACGGCGCCGTCAGCCGCGCGATGTTCGCGGGCCTTTGGCCCGGGTTCGACCCCGAGGAGGTGCCGATCCGGTCCATCACCAACGGCGTCCACGCGCCCACCTGGATCGCACCCGAGGTGTTGCGGCTGGCCGCCCGGCAGGTCGGCGGCCAGCGCACCGAGGACGCCCTGACCGTCGGCGGCGCGGAGCGCTGGGAGGCGGTCGAGTCGATCCCGGACGCCGCGATCTGGGAGCTGCGCCGCACCCTGCGCGAGCAACTGGTCGAGGAGGTGCGCGGCCGGCTGCGCGCCTCGTGGCGGCAGCGCGGCGCCGCGGACCTCGAACTCGGCTGGTGCGACCAGGTGCTGGACCCGTCCGTCCTGACCATCGGCTTCGCCCGCCGCGTGCCGTCCTACAAGCGGCTCACCCTGATGCTGCGCGACCCCGAGCGCCTGGCCGGGCTGCTGCTCCACCCGGAGCGGCCGATCCAGATCGTGGTGGCGGGCAAGGCGCACCCGGCGGACGACGGCGGCAAGCGGCTGGTCCAGGAACTCGTGCGCTTCGCCGACGAGCACCGGGTCCGCCACCGCATCGTCTTCCTGCCCGACTACGACATGGCGATGTCGCAGGCGATGCTGCCGGGCTGCGACGTCTGGCTCAACAACCCCTTGCGCCCGCTGGAGGCCTGCGGCACCTCCGGGATGAAGGCCGCGCTCAACGGCGGCCTCAACCTGTCGGTGCTGGACGGCTGGTGGGACGAGTGGTTCGACGGCGACAACGGCTGGTCGATCCCGACAGCCGATGAGGGCGCGGGCGCCGGGGCGCAGGGCGACGCCGACCGCCGCGACGACATCGAGGCCGCCGCGCTCTACCAGCTGATCGAGTCACGGGTCGCCCCCTGCTTCTACGACACCGACCGGGGGGGACTGCCGCGCCGCTGGATCGAGATGGTCCGGCACACCCTGGTCACCCTCGGCCCGAAGGTGCTGGCGAGCCGCATGGTCCGCGAGTACGTGGACGAGCTGTACGCCCCCGCCGCCAGGGCGCACCGCGCGCTGACCCCTCGGGCGGCGCGCGAGCTGAGCGCGTGGAAGGCCCGGGTGCGCGAGCAGTGGCCCCAGGTGGCCGTCGACCACGTCGAGGCCCAGCCGGCAGGCGGCACACCCGAGTTGGGGTCCTCGCTCACCCTGCGGGTCAAGGTCGCCCTCGGCGATCTGGAACCCGGTGAGGTGGACGTCCAGGCGGTCTCCGGCCGGGTCGACGAGTCCGACCGCATCACCGATCCGGTCGTGGTCTCCCTCAAACCGGCAGGTGGCCGCCCCGACCTCGACGGCCGCAGGCTGTACGAGGGCCCGTTGACGCTGGACCGCAGCGGCCCGTTCGGCTACACGGTGCGCGTACTGCCCGCGCACCCGCTGCTGGCCTCATCCGCGGAACCGGGCCTGATCGCCGTACCGCCCGAGACCACCGGGATGACGGCAGGCGTCCTGCGCTGAGCCTTCCGCCCGCCGCGCCCCGGGGGACCGTTTCCCCGGGGCGCGGCGGCGCGAGCCCCGGCTCACACCAGGCTGTCGCGCCAGGCCCGGTGCAGGCCTGCGAACTCGCCGTCGCAGCGGGTCAGTTCCGACGGCGGGCCGTCCTCCACCACGCGGCCGTCCGCCATCACCAGTACCCGGTCGGCGATCTCGACCGTGGAGAGCCGGTGCGCGATCACGAACGCCGTGCGGCCGCGCAGCACGGTGTGCATCGCGCGCTGCACCGCCCGCTCACCCGGCACGTCCAGCGAACTGGTCGCCTCGTCCAGGATCAGCACCGCCGGGTCGGCCAGCAGCGCCCTGGCGAACGCCACCAACTGCCGCTGGCCCGCCGAGATCCGGCCGCCGCGCTTGCGCACGTCCGTGTCGTACCCTTCCGGCAGCCCGGCGATGAAGTCGTGGGCGCCGATCGCCCTGGCCGCCGCCTCGATCTGCTCGGGCGTGGCGTCCGGGTCACCCAGCGCGATGTTCTCCGCGACGGTGCCGGAGAACAGGAACGCCTCCTGCGTCACCATCACCACCCCGCGCCGCAGTTCGGGCACCGCCAGCTCCCGCAGGTCCACGCCGTCCAGCGTGACCCGGCCGGACGTCGGGTCGTAGAACCTCGCCAGCAGCTTGGCCAGGGTGGACTTGCCCGCACCGGTCGCGCCGACGACGGCGACGGTCTGGCCCGCGGGCACCGCCAGGTCGAAGCGCGGCAGCACCTCGCCACCCGTGCGGTACGCGAAGCTCACCCCCTGGAACGCCACCGCGCGGCCCGGCTGCCCGCTCACCCGCTCCGGCAGCGCCCTGGACTCGGCGGGCTCGGGCACCGACGGGCTCTGCGCCAGCAGCCCGGCGATCTTCTCCAGCGAAGCGGCCGCCGACTGCCAGGAGTTGAGGAACATCCCCAGCGGGTCGATCGGCGCGTACAACCGCCGCAGGTAGAGCACGAACGCGGCCAGCACGCCCAGTTCCAGCGAACCGGCCGCCACCCGGTAGGCTCCCCACAGCACCACCAGCGCCACCGAGGTGTTGGCGATCAGCCACGAGCTGACGGTGAACCGGCCCATCTCCACGATGGCGTCGCCGTTCGCCGCCCGGTGCGCGCTGTTGAGCCGCGCGAACGCCTCGTCGTTGGCGCGCTCGCGGCGGAACGCCTGCACCGGGCGGATGCCGCCCAGCGTCTCGGAGAACCGCACGATCACCGACGCCATCGCCGCCGACCGCCGGGTGTAGACCCGCTTGGAGCGCCGCCGGAAGCGGCGGACCGAGAACACCAGCGGCACCGCCGTCGCCAGCGAGAACAGCCCCAGCTTCCAGTCGAGCCAGATCAGCACGCCCGCGATGTACAGCACGGACAGGCCGACGTTCAGCAGCTCCTGGAGGCCCTCGGTGAGCAGCTCGCGGATCGCCTCCACGTCGGAGGTGGCCCGGGCGATGATCCGGCCGGAGGTGTAGCGCTCGTGGAAGTCCAGGCCCAGCGCCTGCGCCTGCCGGAAGATGCGGCCGCGCAGCTCCAGCAGCACGTCCTGGCTGACGATCGCCGAGGACCGGATGAACGTGCGTTGCAGCCACCCGCCGAGCAGGGCGCAGCCGATGTAGCCGACCGCGGTGGCGATCAGCGGGCCCCGGTCGTGGGCGCGCAGCGCGGGCACGGCGCGGTCGATCGCGTACGCCACGACCAACGGGCCCGCCTGCACCGCGGCCTGCTGCACCAGCAGCATGATCGCGGCGCACCAGGCGCGCACCTTGTGCGGTCCGACCAGTTCGCGCAGCAGCGCCCGGGACGCCCCCGGCGGGGCGGGCAGCACGTCGCGGTCGTACGGGTCGCGCCGGGCGGGGGAGCGCCCGCCGGAGTCCGGCCGCGTGCCGTCCGGGTCCCGGGCGTCGTCGGCGCGGTCGGCCGGGGTCGTCGTGGCGGAGGTCACGCGGCGCTCCTCTCGTCGGTGCCGCCGGACATCAGCCACCGGTACTCGGCGCTGGTGGCGAGCAGTTCACGATGGGTGCCCACGGCCGCGATCCGGCCCCGCGACAACAGCGCGACGCGGTCGGCGAGTTGGACGGTCGACGGGCGGTGCGCCACGACCAGCGCGGTCGTGGTGGCCAGCACCTGCCGCAGCGCGGCCTCCACCAGCGCCTCGGTGTGCACGTCCAGCGCCGACAGCGGGTCGTCGAGCACCAGGAACCGGGGTCTGCCGACCACCGCGCGAGCCAGCGCCAGCCGTTGCCGCTGCCCACCCGACAGGCTCAGACCCTGCTCGCCGACCTGGGTCTCCACGCCGTCCGGCAGGTCGTGGACGAAGCCGCACTGCGCGATCGCCAGCGCCCGCCGCAACTCCTCGTCGCTCGCGTCCGGGGCGCCCATCAGCACGTTCTCCCGCACGCTGGCGGAGAACAGGGTGGGGTCCTCGAAGGCGGTCGCCACCAGCGAGCGCAACCGGTCGCGCCGCATCGACGCGGCGTCCGCGCCGTCCAGCGTGATCCGGCCCGCGCTCACCTCGTACAGCCGAGGTATCAGCGTGGTCAGCGACGTCTTGCCGGAGCCGGTCGCGCCGACCAGCGCCATCGTCTCGCCCGAGCGGATGTGCAGGTCGATCCCGGTGAGCAGGTCGGGCGTCCCGGCGGGCGCGTCCGGATACCGGAACCGCACCCCGCTGAACCGGATGCCGTCCGCGGCGCGGTCCGCCTCCGCCTCCGCGCAGTCCGCTGCCTGTCCGCCGTCCGCCCGCCCCTCGTCGTCCTCCGGCGCGTCGGGCGGTACGGGGGTGTCCATCACCTCGAAGTAGCGGTCGGCCGCCGTGGCCGCCTCGTTGCTGAGCGACAGCAGCCAGCCCAGTGACTCCACCGGCCAGCGCAGCGTCAGCGCGGTGGACAGGAAGGCGACCAGCGTCCCGGCCGACACCGTGCCGTCGCAGACCTGGACGCACCCGGCGACCAGGGCCGCGCCCAGCGCGACGTCGGGCAGGCCGGTGATGACCGCCCACAGGTCGCCCAGCAGCGCCGCCTTGCGCAGTTCCGTCCGGCGCAGGGCGTGCGACTGGTCGCGGAAGGCGCGGGCCTGGCTGCGGTGCCTGCCGAAGGCCTTGATGATCCGGATGCCGAGCACCGACTCCTCGACCAGCGTGGTCAGATCGCCGATCTGGTCCTGCGCCCGGCGGGCGGCCAGCGAGTAGCGCGACTCGAAGTACGAGCAGAGCACCACCAGCGGCACCACCGGGACGAGCAGGATGAGGCCCAGCGTCCACTGCTGCGTCAGCAGGATCGCGAAACCGACCACGATGGTGGCCGAGTTGACCGCGAGGAAGACCAGCGGGAAGGTCAGGAACATCCGCAGGATCTGCAGGTCGTTGGTGCCGCGCGAGAGCAGCTGCCCCGACCCCCAGCGGTCGTGGAAGGCCACCGGCAGCCGTTGCAGCCGCTGGTAGAGGTCGCGGCGCAGGTGCGCTTCCAGGCTGGCCATCGGGCGGGCCACCAGCCAGCGGCGCACCCCGAACAGCCCGGCCTCCAGCACCCCCAGCAGCAGCACCAGCCCGCCGCCGAGCCACACGCCCGCCGGGTCGTGCCGCGCGACGGGGCCGTCCACCAGCCACTTGAGGACCAGCGGGATCAGCAGCGACAGGCACGAGGCCAGCACCGCCACCCCGGCGGACCCGAACAGCCGCACCGCGACCGGCCGCACGTAGGGCCACAACCGCGCCAGCGACCGCGCCGCCGACCGCTTCCCGGCCGCCGGGCCACTCGTGTCGGCCCGATCGATCCCGTCCGCCCGCCCGCCTCCGCCGTCGTCCCGCCCGCCGCCCTCGTGGTCCTGGCCGCTTTCGCCGTCCCGCTCGCCGCGCCCGCCCTCGGTCATCGCGATGCCCCCTTCACCGTCCGAGACTAGAGGCGGGCACTGACAACGCTCATCCCGTTTTCGGCCCGGCCCGCCCGGCGTCCACCGCCTCAAGGAGCAGCACGCTGCGCTCCCGCACCGTCACCGCCTCCCCGCCCCGGTGCCGCAGCGGCGGGGTGCCGTACTCCCAGGAGGTGTCCACCACCACGTCGTACGCCGACGCCCACGGCGGCCCCGGCAGGGTGAACGCGACGGGCGCGGGGCCCGCGTGCAGGACGGCCAGGAAACTCGCGTCACGCACCCGGCGCCCCCGCGGATCGCGCCCCGGCAGGTCGCGGCCGGACAGGTACATCCCCAGCGTCGCCCTTGGCGCGAACCAGTCCCCCTCGGCCATCTCCCGCCCGTCCGGCCGGAACCATGCCAGGTCCCGCACCCCGCGCGGCGTCGGACGCCCGGAGAAGAACTCGGAGCGCCGCAGCACCGGATGGGCCCGCCGCAGCGCGACCAGCCGCGCCGTCAGGTCGGTGAGCGCCCGCCACTCGGGCTCGCGGGCGAGCGACCAGTCGACCCAGGAGGTCTCGTTGTCCTGGCAGTAGGCGTTGTTGTTGCCCCCCTGGGTGCGGCCCATCTCGTCGCCCGCCACCAGCATCGGCACCCCGGTCGACAGCAGCAGGGTGACGAGCAGATTGCGCAGCTGACGCCTGCGCAGCGCGCCGACCCCGCCGCCGACCGCCCCGCCGGCCCCGCCGCCGTCCGCCGCGCCGGCCCCGGCGCCGTACGCCGCGCCGACCGGACCGCCATCAGCACCGGCCGCACCGGCCGCGCCCGGCTCGTTCCGCGCGCCGATGCCCTCCCGCTGCGCCGGCTCGCCTTCCACCCCGCAGTTCCAGGAGCGGTTGTCGTCCGTGCCGTCGCGGTTGTCCTCGCCGTTGGCCTCGTTGTGCTTGCGCTCGTAGGAGACCAGGTCGCGCAGGGTGAAACCGTCGTGCGCGGTCAGGAAGTTGACGGAGGCGCACGGGCGCCGCCCGCCCCAGGCGTACAGGTCGCTTGAGCCCGACAGCCGGTAGCCGAGGTCGGCGAGGTCCCGGGCCGCGCCGCGCCAGAAGTCGCGTACGGCGTCGCGGTAGCGGTCGTTCCACTCCGACCACGGCGGCGGGAACGCGCCCACCTGGTAGCCGCCGGGACCGACGTCCCACGGCTCGGCGATCAGCTTCACCCCGCGCAGCACCGGGTCCTGGGCCACCGCGGCGAGGAACGGCGCGAGCATGTCGGGCGCGCCGTCGCGCGGGGAGCGGGCCAGCGCCGCCGCCAGGTCGAACCGGAAACCGTCCACGCCCATCTCGGTCACCCAGTACCGCAGTGAGTCGGTGACCAGCCGCAGGGTGCGCGGATGCCCGGTGCCGAGAGTGTTGCCGCAGCCGGTGTGGTCCACGTACCGCCGCGCGTCGTCCGCCAGCCGGTAGTACGCGCGGTTGTCGATGCCGCGCAGGGACAGCGTGGGCCCGAACTCGCCCGCCTCGGCGGTGTGGTTGTAGACCACGTCGAGGATCACCTCGATGCCCGCCGCGTGCAGCGCGCGCACCATCCGCCGGAACTCGCCGACCTGCTGCCCCCGGGTGCCGGACGAACTGTACGCGGCGTGCGGCGCGAAGTAGCCGATCGGGTTGTATCCCCAGTAGTTGCGCAGGCCCCGCCGCAGGAGGTGGTCCTCGTGCGCGAACTGCTGCACCGGCAGGAGTTCTACGGCCGTCACCCCGAGCCGCCGCAGATGGCCGATGGCCGCGGGGTGCGCCAGGCCCGCGTAGGTGCCGCGCAGTTCCGGGGGCACCTCGGGGTGGCGCATGGTGAAGCCGCGCACGTGCAGTTCGTAGACGACCGTCTCGGCCCACGGCGTGCGCGGCCGCTCCCGCCGCCAGGCACCGCCGCCGTCCGCCGCCTCCCCGCTGCCGACCACCACCGCCTTCGGCACGTACGGCGCCGAGTCCCTGCCATCGCGCACGGTGTCGGCGACCGCCTGGTCGGGCCAGTCCCGTACGTGCCCGTAGACGGCGGGCGGCAGTGCGAACTCGCCGTCCACCGCGCGGGCGTACGGGTCCAGCAGCAGCTTCGCCGGGTTCCAGCGGGCGCCGGTCCACGGGTCCCAGCGGCCGTGCACCCGGTAGCCGTACGCCTGCCCGGGGCCGACGCCGGGCAGGAAACCGTGCCAGACCTCGTGGGTGGACTCGGTGAGCGGACAGCGCGTCTCGGTGCCGTCCGCGGCGAACAGGCACAGCTCCACGGCCTCCGCGCCGCCCGCCCACAACGCGAAGTTGGTGCCCGGCACTCCGTCGGGACCGCTGCGCGGGGTCGCGCCCAGCGTCTCCGGGTCGCCCGGCCAGACCGGTGGCCCCGGCACGGCGGCCAGCACCACCGCCCCGGCGGGGCTCGGCAGTTCTTCGGCTGCGCTCGACACGTCCAGGCCTCCCGCGGCTCGACGGCACCCGGGCGCGCCCCCGCGGGACGCGTGGCCGCCCCCGGCGTCCCGTGCCGCGGACGGATCCCGTTCCTACGAGAAGTTCCTTCCCTGTTGGCCGCTCGTCGTCACAGCGTTTGCCGGGCAAACGAGTGGGCGGCCGCACGCCGCGGACCCGCGGCCATCACGCCCGCGCCGCCCGGTCGTTTGACCCGGCGTGATCAGCGCAGCGAAGCACCGCCTCCGGGCGGCCGGGGCGACGGCCGCCGCCGTGGCCCTGGCCGCGCTCTCGGCCCTCGTTCTCGCCGGCGACACCGGGCACCCGCCCGCGCCCCGGCCCCCGGTCGCCGCCCGGCCGGAACACCGCGCCATGTTCACCGGGTTCACCGGCTCCTACACGCCGGACGCCGGGGCCACCGTCGGCACCGGGATGATCGTCTCCATCGTCTTCGACCACCCGGTCGCCGACCGCGCCGCCGTCCAGCGGGCCGTCAGCGTCCGGGCCACCCCCTACGTGCCGGTGGCCGGGCACTGGTTCGGCGACCGGCGCCTGGACCTGCGGCCGCAGGCGTTCTGGGCTCCCGGCACCCGGGTCGACCTGCGCCTGCGGCTGCGCGGGGTGCGGGGCGCGCCGCACACCTACGGCACGCAGGACGAGGACGTCGTCTTCCGTGTCGGCCGCGCCCAGACCGACACCGTGGACACCGACGCCCACACCCTGACCGTGCGACGCGGCGACCAGGTCGTGCGCACCCTCGCGGTCAGCGCGGGCGGCCCGCAGCACGCCACGTACGACGGGCTGATGGTGATCAGCGAGAAGTTCCCGGTGACCCGGATGAACGGCTCGACGGTCGGCTTCGGCGGGGAGTACGACATCCCGGACGTGCCGCACGCGATGCGCCTGACCGACTCGGGCACCTTCCTGCACGGCAACTACTGGTCGCCGCCCGGGGTCTTCGGCACCGCCAACACCAGCCACGGCTGCGTCGGCCTGCGCGACGTCAAGGGCGGCGGCGCGCACACCCCGGCGGGCTGGCTGTACGCCAACTCCCTGATCGGCGACGTCGTCGAGGTGACCGGGGGCCACGGCGGCCCCGTCGCGCCCGACAACGGACTCGGCGGCTGGAACATGCCGTGGTGGCGCTGGACCGGCGAGCCCGCCCCCCGGCACCGTACCTCCGCGTCCGCCCAGGCCCACGCCTCCGCCGCGTCCGCCCAGGCCCACGCCTCCGCCGCGCCCACCCGCCCCGCGGCGACGGCTTTTGCTACGCAACGGTGACAATCCCGTGGCCGTCGGCTCATCGGCCATGTGATTGTGTGAGAACCCTGTGAGGGCCAAGTGACGTGATCCCCGGGGGGATCGGCACGACGCCGACCGGGCAGTTATGTGGGCGACGGTTCGCGCGAGGGGAGTGCAGAGGGTGAAGCGGATAGGTACGGCGGCGTCCGGGGCCCGGCGGGGTCTGCTGGCGGGGGCGGTCGGCGCGATACTGCTGCTGGCCACCGCGTGTGGCGGCCACGGCGGCACCGGTTCCGGCGCGGGGAGCTCCGGCGAGTCGGCCGCCAAGACCTCGCAGGCCGTGGTCACCGTCCTGCCGCGGGACGGCGCGACCGACGTCGCCACCAGCGGGGCCCTGAAGGTGACGGCCGCGCACGGCAGGCTCACCCAGGTCGAGGTCAAGGACGGCAAGGGCACCGAGGTGCCGGGGAAGGTCACCCCCGACGGCACCGGCTGGACGCCCGACTCCCACCTCGCCGTCTCCACCAAATACACGGTCGACGCGGTCGCCAAGGACGACCAGGGGCGCCAGTCGGCCAAGCACGCCACGTTCACCACGGTCGTGCCGAAGGACTCCTTCATCGGCTTCTTCACCCCCGACGACGGCACCACGGTCGGCGTCGGCACCGAGGTCTCCCTCAGCTTCAACCGGCCGATCGACGACACCAAGGCGGTCGAGGACGGCATCAAGGTGACCGCCTCGCCCTCCGTCCCGGTCGTCGGCCACTGGTTCGGGAACCAGCGCATCGACTTCCGCCCGGAGAACTACTGGGCGCCGGGCACCAAGGTCACGCTCAGCCTGCGCCTGGACGGCGTCCAGTCCGCCCCCGGCGTCTACGGCAGCCAGAGCAAGGACGTCCACTTCACCATCGGCCGCAACCAGGTCAGCTACGTGGACGCCTCGACCCACGAGATGCGGGTCACCCAGAACGGGCAGACGATCAAGACCATCCCGATCTCCGCGGGCAGCCCCGAACACACCACGTACAACGGCAGGATGGTGATCAGCGAGAAGGACCCGATCACCCGGATGAACGGCTCGACGGTCGGTTTCGGCGGCGAGTACGACATCCCGGACGTGCCGCACGCGATGCGCCTGACCCAGTCCGGCACCTTCATCCACGGCAACTACTGGGGCGCCGACTCGGTCTTCGGCAGCGAGAACACCAGCCACGGCTGCGTGGGCCTGCGCGACGAGAAGGGCGGCGGCGAGAACGGCACGCCCGCCGCGTGGTTCTACGACCACTCGATGATCGGCGACGTGGTGGTGGTCTCCAACTCCCACGACCACACCGTCGCCCCCGACAACGGCTTCAACGGCTGGAACATGCCGTGGTCGCAGTGGACCGCCGGCCAGTAGGCCCCCGCACCCCGCCGCACCGACCGGAACGGCCCGCCCTGGCGGGCCGTTCCGCGTTCCCGGGCGCTACGGTCACCCCATGACTGTTCACCTTGAGGCCGCCGACGGGGTCGGCGTCATCCGCCTGGACCGCCCGCCGATGAACGCGCTGGACGCCGCCACCCAGGACGCCCTGCGCGACGCGGCCACCGAGTGCGCCCGCCGCGACGACGTGCGGGCCGTCGTCGTGTGGGGCGGGGAGAAGGTGTTCGCGGCCGGCGCGGACATCAAGGAGATGCAGGCGATGGGCTACGAGGAGATGGCCCTGCGCTCCCGCGAGCTCCAGGACTCCTTCACCGCCGTCGCCCGCATCCCCAAGCCCGTCGTCGCCGCCGTCACCGGCTACGCGCTGGGCGGCGGCTGCGAGCTGGCGCTGTGCGCCGACATCCGCGTCGCCGCCGAGAACGCCAGGCTCGGCCAGCCGGAGATCCTGCTCGGGCTGATCCCCGGCGCGGGCGGCACCCAGCGGCTGGCCCGCCTGGTCGGCCCGGCGAAGGCCAAGGACCTGATCTTCACCGGCCGCCAGGTCAAGGCCGACGAGGCGCTCGCCATCGGCCTGGTGGACCGGGTCGTCCCGGCGGAGAAGGTCTTCGAGGAGGCGCACGCATGGGCCGCGCGGCTGGCCAAGGGCCCGGCGCTGGCGCTGCGGGCCGCCAAGGAGGCGGTGGACGTGGGTCTGGAGACCGACCTGGAGACGGGCCTGGCCGTCGAACGCGGCCTGTTCGCCGGGCTGTTCGCCACCCAGGACCGCGAGACCGGGATGCGCAGCTTCGTGGAGGAGGGCCCGGGCAAGGCCAAGTTCGCCTGAACGCGGCCGCCTTACGCTCGTGTGGGTGACGGAAACGGTGGCGAAGTGGTCGCGGATGCCCTTAAACAGGCCTTAAAACAACCTTAAGGAACTCCGTTTCCCGGCCGGCTCGTCACCGCCCGTCGGTGGGTGATCACAGCAGGTCAGTGCGCTCATCACGGTGAACGCCCCGCTCAGGGCCCGGGAGCGGTGCCCGGCGGGCGTGGCCGGTAACCGCCCCGTCCGGGCGGCCGGTTCCTCCGCTTCGGGCCCCAAGGCCTTCCTGACCGGCCATCATGAACTCATGGCCGGTCAGGGAGGATCCGAGCAGTCGCAGGCTTCGGGCGCCACGGCGGTGGCGGTCGCGGGAGCGGTGCCGCACGACACCGGCACCCTCGAACTGCTGGGCAACCCCTCGGTGGAGGAGGTCTGCCTCACCTCCCGCCCCGAGTCCGCCGCCACCGCCCGCCGCCTCTCCCTCGCGGTGCTGCGTGCCTGGCAGTTGGCGCCGCTGGGCGACACCTGCGAACTGCTGGTGTCCGAACTCGTCGGCAACGCCGTCCGGCACACCGGTGCCCAGACCTTCGGCCTGCGGATGCTGCGGCGGCGCGGCTGGATCCGGGTCGAGGTCCGCGACCCCTCCCGGGCCCTGCCGTGCCTGCTGCCGGTACGCGAGCTGGACGTCAGCGGCCGCGGTCTGATGCTGGTGGACCGCCTCTCCGACCGCTGGGGCGTGGACCTGCTGCCGCGCGGCAAGACCACCTGGTTCGAACTGCGGGCCCTGGAACGCTGACCGCCCGCCGCGGCACCCGGGTCAGCCCAGCGTGCTCGCCAGGCCGATCGGCTTCGGCTCGGTCTGGTGCAGGTCGAACACCAGGACCTCGTTGCCTCCGCGGCGCAGCCACGGCGCCGGGCAGTACAGCCGCCGCTGCGGGCCGAGTCGCCAGTAGCGGCCCAGGTTGGTGCCGTTGACCCAGACCACGCCCTTGGTCCAGCCCGACAGGTCGAGGTAGGTGTCGGCGGGCTCGTCCAGGTCGAGCGTGGCGCGGAAGAAGAGGCCGGGGCGGTGCGGGTCGCTCACCTTCGGGCGAAGGCCGCGCACGAACCGCTCGTCCATCGGCAGCAGGTGGGTCTCCCATCCGGTCAGCGGGTCGCCGCCGGCCAGGGTGACCGACTCCAGGATGCCCTTGCGGTCCACCAGCGCGTGGCCGTAGTTGGTGCGGCCCATGCCCTCGACCAGGATGTCCAGCACGCAGGCCGCGTCCTGGCCGGCGGGCAGGGTGAGCGGCGCGTTGCCGTTGGTCACGTTCAGGTCGCTCGCCAGGGCGTCCGGGATCCGCGGGCGCGAGAAGCCGCCCGCGTAGGCCCCGTCCACGAAGACCGTCGCGTAGTCGTGCACCCAGCGGATGTCCAGGGCGCCGCCCGCGTAGTCCGCCAGTCGCTTGCGGTACAGCACGAAGCCGGAGTTCTGCCCGTACGTCTCGAACGGCTGCGGGTGCACGGTGTCGGCGGCGGGCAGCGCGGGCGGCAGGTTGTCCCAGACCGAGGCGAACGGCCGCGGTGTGACCGAGAGTCCGGCAAGCGTCGGCACCGGGTCGGGCACGGCGGGCAGCGGCGCGGACAGGTAGCCGCCGATCAGGTCGCGGTAGGTGTCGTAGCGCGGGCCCTTGGCCCCCTGCTCGGTGACGGGGGCGCAGTAGTCGTAGCTGGTGATGTCCGGCTGGTAGTCGCCGGACAGGTCGTCGGCGTTGGCGCCCGCGAAGAAGCCGAAGCTGGTGCCGCCGTGGATCATGTAGAGGTTGAACGACACCTTGCCGTCCATCAGCCCCTTCAGCGTCCCGGAGATGTCGGAGTCGGCGCCCTGGAAGCCGTCGTCGCCCCAGTGCGTCAGCCAGCCCGGATACACCTCGCCGGCCATCGCGGGCACGGAGGGGAACGCGGTCCGCGCCTGGGCGACGGAGGGCGCGTCGCCCCCGCTGAGCGCGACGGCGCCGCCGGGGACGTTCGTGTGGTTGGCCTCCACCTGCCCGAGACCGTCCTCGGTGTAGAACGGGCCGTCCACTCCGGCCTCGATCCACGCCTGGCGGACCTCGGCCAGGTAGGTGGCGTCGTTCCCGTAGGAGCCGTACTCGTTCTCCACCTGCACCATGAGGACCGGTCCGCCGTTGGCCACGAGCAACGGCCGCACGATCCGGGCGAGTTCACGGACGTAGCGGCGGGCTGCGGCCATGTAGTGCGGGTCGTCGGCGGCGCGCACCCGCAGTTTGATGTCGGGGTACCGCAGCAGGTACGGCGGGATGCCGCCGAGGTCCCACTCGCCGCACACGTACGGGCCCGGGCGCAGCAGCACCCACATGCCCTCCTCCTGGCAGATCCGGATGAAGGAGGCGACGTCGCGGCGGTCGGTGCGGAAGTCGAAGACGCCGGGGCGCTCCTCGACGTAGTTCCACATCACGTACAGCGAGACGGTGTTCATGCCCATCGCCTTCGCCATCCGGACCCGGTGCCGCCAGTACTGAACCGGGATGCGCGCGGGGTGCATCTCTCCGCTGCGGATCTGGAACGGCTCCCCGTCCAGCAGGAAGGCGCTGCCGTCCGGGGCGAAGGAGAACGCGTGGCCGCCGGGCGACGGCGCGTTCGCGGCGAAGGCGGTCCCGGCGTTCACCGCCATCGCCGCGACCGGGCTCAGCGCGCTGACCATCAGGAAACGACGTCTGTCCACGGGTGACTCCCCAGGGGGGTGGGAATTCCGGCGGACCGGACGCTAGTTGAGCGGCCGCGTGTTTGTCTATGATGGATTCAGTGCTGATCCGATCAATTTTGTGCAGCGGTGGGGAGGTTCGGGGTCTCAGGGATCTTCGGGCCCCACAGGGGTCAGGGCCCGCGGGCATCGGGCGGCCGGGCTCGGAGTGGCTGGGCTCAGGGCTTGAGGGCGACCGCCGCGTAGCTCGCCGCCTCGGTGTCGCTGGCGGTCTCGTCGCCGGGGTCCGGGCGCCAGTGCTGGGTGGGGACGACACCGGGCTCGACGATCCGCCAGCCGTCGAGGAACCGGGCGAACTCGGCCTGGCTGCGCGCCTGCACGGGCGTGCCCGCCTCGGTGTAGACGCGCACCACCCGAGCGGTCTCCTGCGGTGCGAAGTCCGCGGTGACGTGCGTCATCGCCAGCGCGCTGCCCGGCGCGAGGGCGTCCTTGAACTCCTGCACGATCTCGTACGCCCCGAGCGCGTCGGGGACGAAGTGCAGCAGCGCGTTCAGGCTGAGCGCCACCGGCTGTGTCAGGTCCAGCGTCTCCTTCAGCCGGGTGTCCGACAGCACGGACTGCGGGCTCGTCACATCGGCCTGCACGTAGGCGGTCTGGCCCTGTGCGGTGCCGATCAGCAGCGCGCGGGCGTGGGCCAGCACGATGGGGTCGTTGTCCGCGTAGACCACGCGGGCGGCCGGGTCGGTGTCCTGGGCGACCTCGTGCAGGTTCGGTGAGGTGGGGATGCCGGTGCCGACGTCCAGGAACTGGCCGATGCCCGCCCGCGCCAGCATCCTCGTCGAGCGGTGCATGAAGGCCCGGTTGACCCGGGCGGCGGTCGGCGCCCAGGGGAACACCGCGATCGCGTGGCCCGCCGCCTCGCGGTCCGCGGCGAAGTTGGTGACCCCGCCCAGGTAGTAGTCGTACATCCGGGCCGAGTGCGGGCGGTCGACCTCCAGGTCGACCCCGTCGAAGTCCGTCATCGGCTGCCCCCAAGGTGGTGACGCGGTCGGCCGCACCGGTGGCACGCCGGGTGACGCCGGCGCCGGCGCGGGTGGCGAAGAGCCCCACCATCCTTCCCTGGCGCGAGAGTCGACAATCTTTCGCATGTCCTGAGCGGATCGTCACCGTGTGTGGTTCGCTTGCACCGGACGGTGTCCGGACCGCTGGGACGGCGGAGGGGGATCCAGTGCGCCGCGCTGTCGAGCCCGGAAGGCGGAACCTGTGCGGACGGACGAGGGCGGACGGCCCGGCGGCGGTCCCCGTGGTCGCGCCCCGGTGCCCGGCGGACGCGTCGCGGTGCGGGACGCCGGGGCGGCGGCCGACGCGCGGCTGCGGATGACGTTCGAGGCCTTCTGCCGCACCCACGAACGCGCCTGGCTCGGCCTGGCCGACGTCAGGCTCGGCAACCGCGCCGACGCCGAACTCGTCGTCGCCGCGGTCGAGCAGGAGTTACAGGCGACCTTCGGGTACGTCCTGGAACAGGCCGTACCCGCCGCGCACGCCTGGCGGTTGCTCAACCACCACGTCGCCGACTGGGCCGACGGACACGAACTGCGCGTGGAGGCACGCACGTTCGCCGCCGTGCTCACCGCGTTCGAGGAGCTCACGGGCGTCACGCCGCGCGAGGAGGCGGACGGGGCCGCCCTGTACCGGGCGATCATGGAGCTGTCCGACCGGCAGCGCGACGTCGTGATCCTCCGCCATGTCCTCGCCCTGGACGACGCCGCCATCGCCGCCTGCCTCGACCGCTCCGAGGGCGCCGTGCGCTCGATCCTGCGGCACGCCCGCGAGCGGCTGACCCGGCGGCTCGGGACCGAGGGCGCGCCCGGACGCGGGGGCGAGCGGTGAAGGCCCGCGGGGCGCCCGCGCGCACCGTCGTGGTCCGGCTGCCGGAACGGGCCCACGCCCGCCGCATCGCCGAGGCCCGCCAGAACCGCGTCACCGCGGCCCCCGTCAACCACCTCACCGACAACGAGCAGGCCCGCTTCGAGCTGGGCCTGCTGGTCGCCCTCACCCTCGACGCCCCCGAGGCCTCGCGCGGCCTGGACCTGCTGGTCAACGACCGGTACATCCACCCGGAGGGCGCCGAGGTCTTCGCCGCCCTGCTGTACGCCACCGGGCGCCGTGACGCGGCGGAGTTCTGGTGGCGGTTCGCCGCGGGCTCGGGCTGCCGCACCTCGGCGTACTGCCTGCACCTGCATCACCTGCACCTCGGCGAGGAGGGCGACGCGGACTACTGGCGCGCCTGGGCGGCCGAACTCGCGCACCGCAGGGCCCGCCCCGCCCGCCCGCGCCCTGCGCGCTCGGCCCGCCCCCTGCTGTCGGACGGCGCCCGCCGCGACATCCTCGCCCGCTGCCACCACGGCCTCGCCCCCGCGCTGCCGACCGCGGTGGAGGCGGTGATCAACCAGCTGCCGGTGGCGGAGGACAACCCCGACTTCGGCGAGATCCCCCAGCCCCATCCCCGCCTGCTGCGCGGGGCGTTGCGTCCGGACGGGGAGCGCTGAGGGGCGGTCGCAGCGCGTCGATCACCAGGTCCAGCAGGCGTTCGGTCTGCTCGGGCGCGTCGGCGGTGGCCGCGGTCAGGAAGATGCCGAGCAGCATCACGGTGACGTCGTCCGCGGCGACGTCGTCGCGGAGCACGCCCTCCTCGGCGCCACGGGCCAGCAGCGTGCCGATCGCCTCGCCGATGCGGCGGCGGGTGTCGGGGGTGGCGATACGGCCGGAGTCCCAGCCCGCTCGCAGCACGTCGGCCATACCGCGCTTGGTGGCGACGAACGCCGCGTAACGCCGCATCCACGCGCGCAGGGCGTCCACCGGCGGCGATTCGGCGAGCAGGCGCGGAACGCTGCCGGTGACGTCGTCGAGTTCGGCCGCGTAGACCGCCTCGACCAGCGCCTCGCGGGTGGGGAAGTGGCGGTAGAGGGTGCCGATGCCCACCCCCGCGTCGCGCGCGACGGCTTCCATCGGCGTCGTGTCACCGGAGGCCGTGAAGGCGGCGCGGGCCGCCGCGAGGAGCTTGTCCCGGTTGCGCAGGGCGTCGGCCCGGGCGGCACGCTTGCGCCGCCCCGGGGCGGGCCCGGGGGCCGGGGCGGACGAGGGTTCGGCGCCAGACAAAGCGGAGTGACCTCCGGTAAAGCTGCTACAGTCGACATGCGGAGGCTTCTCCGCTTACCTCATCGTCTCATGGCTCTCATGAGGGAGGACGTCTGTCATGCCCGAAGGAACCCCTGAAGGAACCCCCGAGGGAACGCCCGAACGAGGCCCCGCGGGAAGCGCTCCCCGCGCCGGCGGCACCGTGGACGTCGGCGGCCTCGCGCTGTCCCGCGTCGGCTTCGGCGCGATGCAGCTCGAACGTCTCGAAGGCGACCGGGGCGCCGCCGTCGCCCTGCTGCGGCGCGCCGCCGAACTGGGTGTGAACCACGTGGACACCGCGCAGTTCTACGGCAACGGGTTCGTCAACGAGGCGATCCGCGAGGCGTTCGCCGACGAGGACGGCGTCACCGTCGTCAGCAAGGTCGGCGCCACCCCCGACCCGGGCGGCCGCCTCCCGCTGCGCCTCGCCCAGCGCCCCGAGGAACTGCGGGCCGGCGTCGAGGACAACCTGCGCAGCCTCGGCCTCGACCGCATCCCAGTGGTCAACCTGCGCCGTGCCGACTCCGGCCCGGGGCTGCGGGCCGAAGGCGATCAGATCGTCGGCCTCGACGACCAGCTCGCGGTGATGACCGCGCTGCGCGACGAGGGCAAGATCGGCGCGATCGGCCTGAGCGCGGTCTCGCCGCAGACCGTGCGCCGAGCCCTGCCGGCCGGGATCGTCTGCGTGCAGAACGCCTACAGCCTGGTCTCCCGTGAGGACGAGGAACTGCTGCGGCTGTGCGTCGAGCAGGGCATCGCCTGGGTGCCGTTCTTCCCGCTGGGCGGCGCGTTCCCCGGCCTGCCCAAGGTGACCGACGCCCCGGAGGTGCTCGCCGCGGCCGAGTCCCTGGACGTGAGCCCCGCGCAGATCGGCCTGGCGTGGCTGCTCCACCACACCCCGAACACGATCCTCATCCCCGGCACCGCCGACCCCGCCCACCTGGAGTCCAACGTCGCCGTGGGCGACCTCCACCTGGACGCGGCGACGCTCGCCTCGCTCGACGCGGTGGAGTCCCGCACCGGCGACATCGTCCTGGACTGACCGCGCCCGAGGCACGCGCCGGTCGAGGGCCGGTGGCGGGTCAGCACTCGATGACGTTCACCGCGAGTCCGCCTCGGGCCGTCTCCTTGTACTTGACCTTCATGTCCGCGCCCGTCTCCTTCATGGTCTTGATGACCTTGTCGAGGGAGACGTGGTGGCGGCCGTCGCCGCGCAGGGACATCCTCGCGGCGGTGACCGCCTTCGCCGCGGCCATGCCGTTGCGCTCGATGCACGGGATCTGGACCAGGCCGCCGACCGGGTCGCAGGTCAGGCCCAGGTTGTGCTCCATGCCGATCTCCGCCGCGTTCTCCACCTGCTCGGGGGAGCCGCCCAGGACCTCCGCCAGACCGCCCGCCGCCATCGAGCAGGCCGAGCCCACCTCGCCCTGGCAGCCGACCTCGGCGCCGGAGATCGACGCGTTCTCCTTGAACAGCATGCCGATCGCGCCCGCCGCCAGCAGGAAGCGGATCACGCCCTCCTCGTCGGCGCCCGGCACGAAGTTGACGTAGTAGTGGAGGACGGCCGGGATGATGCCGGCGGCGCCGTTGGTGGGGGCCGTCACGACCCGGCCGCCCGCCGCGTTCTCCTCGTTGACCGCCATCGCGTACAGCGTCACCCACTCCATCGCGTGCGCCGCCGCGTTGCCCTCGGCGCGCAGCTGGCGGGCGGAGTTGGCGGCGCGGCGGCGGACCTTCAGGCCGCCGGGCAGGATGCCCTCGCGCGACATGCCGCGCTCCACGCAGGCCTTCATCACGCCCCAGATGTCCAGCAGGCCCGAGCGGATCTCCGCCTCGGTGCGCCAGGCCTTCTCGTTCTCCAGCATCAGCCCGGCGATCGAAAGGCCGGTCTCCCGCGACATCCGCAGCAATTCGTCACCGGTGCGGAACGGGTACTTCAGCACGGTGTCGTCGAGCTTGATGCGGTCTTCGCCGACCGCGTCCTCGTCCACCACGAAGCCGCCGCCGACCGAGTAGTACGTCTTCTCCAGCAGCGGGCCGCCCGAGCTGTCGTACGCGAACAGCGTCATCCCGTTCGCGTGGTACGGCAGGGAGCGGCGCCGGTGCAGCACCAGGTCGCGGTCGGTGTCGAAGGCGATCTCGTGCGCCCCCAGCAGGCTGATCCTGCCGGTGGCGCGGATGCGCTCCACGCGGTCGTCGGCGCTCTCCACGTCCACCGTGCGCGGCGACTCGCCCTCCAGGCCGAGCAGCACCGCCTTCGGCGTGCCGTGGCCGTGCCCGGTGGCGCCCAGCGAACCGAACAGCTCGGCGCGCACCGACGTGGTGTGCGCGAGCAGGCCCTCGTTCTTCAGCCGGAGCGCGAACATCCGCGCCGCGCGCATCGGTCCCACGGTGTGCGAACTGGACGGGCCTATGCCGATGGAGAACAGGTCGAAGACGGAGATGGCCACGGGTCGGACTCCCTTGTCGGCGGCTCGTGGGGGCGCGAGCGTACGTGCGTGGTGCGTGGGTGGGGGGAAAGGAACGGGCGGGCACGACGACGCCGTCCCGGCCGTCGCGTCCGCGGATCGCGGACCGGCCGGGCCCGGCGCACCCTCCAGTGTGCAGGCAACCGGCCGGTTCGCCGAGCGCGGCCCGCGCCGGATCGCGCGGCGGCGGGGCCGCGCGATCCGTACCGCGGGTCCCGGGGAAGGTCAGCCCAGGCCCGGGTAGAGCGGGAACTTCTCCGCCAGCGCGGTGACCCGGCCGCGCAGCGCCGCCACGTCGTACGACGGCTTGAGTGCCTGCGCGATCACGTCGGCGACCTCGCGGAACTCCTCGGCGCCGAAGCCGCGGGTGGCCAGCGCGGGAGTGCCGATGCGCAGGCCGGAGGTGACCATCGGCGGACGCGGGTCGTTCGGGATCGCGTTGCGGTTGACCGTGATGCCGATCTCGTGCAGCCGGTCCTCCGCCTGCTGACCGTCCAGCTCGCTGTCGCGCAGGTCGACCAGCACCAGGTGGACGTCCGTGCCGCCGGACAGCACCGAGACACCGGCCGAGCGCACGTCGTCCTCGGTCAGGCGCTCGGCGAGGATGCGGGCGCCTTCCAGGGTGCGGCGCTGCCGCTCCTTGAACTCCTCGGACGCGGCGACCTTGAACGCCACCGCCTTCGCCGCGATCACGTGCTCCAGCGGACCGCCCTGCTGACCGGGGAAGACCGCGGAGTTGATCTTCTTGGCCAGCTCGGCCGTGGACAGGATCACGCCGCCGCGCGGGCCGCCCAGGGTCTTGTGCGTGGTCGTGGTCACCACGTGCGCGTGCGGCACCGGGGACGGGTGCAGGCCCGCGGCCACCAGACCGGCGAAGTGCGCCATGTCGACCATCAGGTACGCGCCGACCTCGTCGGCGATCCGGCGGAACGCGGCGAAGTCCAGCTGCCGCGGGTACGCCGACCAGCCGGCGACGATCAGCTGCGGACGGTGCTCCTTGGCCAGCCGCTCGACCTCGGCCATGTCGACCCGGTTGGTCTCGGCGTCCACGTGGTAGGGCACCACGTTGTAGAGCTTGCCGGAGAAGTTGATCTTCATGCCGTGGGTCAGGTGCCCGCCGTGCGCGAGGTTCAGGCCCAGGATGGTGTCGCCCGGCTTGAGCAGCGCGAACATCGCGGCCGCGTTGGCCTGGGCGCCCGAGTGCGGCTGGACGTTGGCGGCCTCGGCGCCGAACAGCTCCTTGACGCGGTCGATGGCGATCTGCTCGGCCACGTCGACGTGCTCGCAGCCGCCGTAGTAGCGGCGGCCGGGGTAGCCCTCGGCGTACTTGTTGGTCAGGACCGAGCCCTGGGCCTCCATGACGGCGACCGGAGCGAAGTTCTCCGACGCGATCATCTCCAGGGTGGACTGCTGGCGGTGCAGCTCGGCGTCGACCGCCGCGGCGATCTCGGGATCGAGATCGTGCAGCGGGCTGTTGAGCAGGGACATGGGTCTCTCCTGGCTCCGGTGACGGGTGAGGTGGCGGTCGGGGTTACGTCACTCGCCCGCGAAGGCGGTGTACTCGTCGGCCGTCAGCAGGTCGGACGGCTCCTCGGAGACCCGCACCTTGAAGAGCCAGCCGGCCTCGAACGGCGCGGTGTTGACCAGCGCCGGGTCGTCCACCACATCCTGGTTGAACTCGGTGACCGTGCCGGACACCGGGGAGTACAGGTCGCTGACCGACTTGGTGGACTCCAGCTCACCGCAGGCCTCGCCCGCGGTGACGTCCTGGCCCGCCTCGGGGAGCTGGACGAAGACCACGTCGCCGAGGGCGTGGGCGGCGTGCTGGGTGATGCCCACGGTGGCCACGCCGTCCTCGACGGCGGAGAGCCACTCGTGCTCCTTGCTGTAGCGCAGCTGCTCGGGGTTGCTCATGGGGGAATTCTCCTGGATGCGTCGGGGTGGTCGCGAACGGGGTGACGGGGGCGCGGGCGGGCGTGCCCGGGCGCCCCCGGCGGGCGGCGGTACGTGCGGCTCGGCAGGCGCGGGCGCGTGCCGGCTCGGTGGGTGCGAACGCGTCCCGCGGTCAGCGGAGGCGGACCGGGGTCAGCGGGCGCGGGTCTGGGTCAGCGGGCGCGCTTGTAGAACGGGAGCGCCACGACCTCGTACGGCTCGTGGGCACCGCGGATGTCCACCGCGACGCCCTTCGTGCCGGGCTCGGCGTGCGCGGCGTCGACGTAGGCCATGGCGATCGGCTTGCCCAGCGTCGGCGAGGGCGCGCCGGAGGTGACCTCGCCGATCACCGTGCCGTCCGCCACGACCTGGTAGCCCGCGCGCGGCACCCGGCGGCCCTCGGCGACCAGGCCGACCAGCTTGCGCGGCGGGGTCGCGGCGGCCTTCTCGGCGGCGGCGGCCAGCGCCTCGCGGCCCACGAAGTCGCCGGGCTTGTCGAACTTCACGACCCGGCCCAGGCCCGCGTCGAACGGCGTCAGCGCGGTCGTCAGCTCGTGCCCGTACAGCGGCATGCCCGCCTCGAGGCGCAGCGTGTCGCGGCAGGACAGCCCGCACGGCACGAGGTCGTACGCCTTGCCGGCCTCCGTCAGCGCCGACCACAGCGCCTCGGCGTCGGCGGGGGCCACGAACAGCTCGAAGCCGTCCTCGCCGGTGTATCCGGTGCGGGCGATCAGCGCGGAGACGCCCGCGACGGTGCCGGGCAGGCCCGCGTAGTACTTCAGGCCGTCCAGGTCCGCGTCGGTCAGCGACTTCAGGATCGCGGGGGAGTTCGGGCCCTGCACGGCCAGCAGCGCGTACGCGTCGCGGTCGTCGCGCACGGCGGCGTCGAAGCCCGCGGCGCGGGCGGTCACCGCGTCCAGCACGGTCTGCGCGTTGGAGGCGTTGGCGACGACCATGAACTCCTCGTCGCCGAGCCGGTAGACGATCAGGTCGTCCAGGATGCCGCCGTCCTCGGCGCAGATCATGGTGTAGCGGGCGCGGCCCACCGCGAGCGCGGAGACGTGGCCGACCAGCGCGTGGTCCAGGGCCTGCCCGGCCTGCGTCCCGGTGACCGTGATCTCCCCCATGTGGGACAGGTCGAACAGCCCGGCGGCGGTGCGCACCGCCTTGTGCTCGTCGCGCTCGCTGCCGTAGCGCAGCGGCATGTCCCAGCCGGCGAAGTCGGTCATGGTCGCGCCGAGCGCGCGGTGCACGGCGTCCAGGGCGGTACGGCGGGACGCCGCGGGGGGAGTGGACATGGGTACGGAGGCTCCCAGGGTGACGGAGGGCATGGCGATGACGGTCCTCCCCATCTGTCATCGGAACCTGAGAGGTTCACCGCGACACCCATGCGGGGGCGCGGCTTGCACCTTGGGTGGGGCGGCCCTGACGGGCGGCCCGCTTTTCAGATCTGCCTAGACCGTGCGGTATCGGGGCCTGAGAGATTCAAGGGAGGACTTGCTCCTTCGGCGCCCCGGCGGAGTGCTGCCGGGGACTCTCCCGCACGGAGTCGAGCGGCCGGTATGCAGTTGGCGGCGTCATCATTGCACGGGATTCCGGCGCCGGGCCAGGGCAGTAAGGTTTCGCGCGGCAGGACGCGCGGTGACAGGTGGGGTGGAGATGAACGTTCCGGCGGACGACGCGACCGCAGGCACCGGAGGCTGGGCGCCCGGCCCCTACGGCGGGGGCCTGCCCGGCCCCTACGACCACGACGGCGGCCTGCCGGGCGCCCATGACGGCGGCCTGCCGGTCTCCTACGACGGCGGGCCCGCCGTGCACGAGGCGCCCGCGCCCGGCACGTATCCGCCGCCCGCCCACGACGGCCCGTACGGCGGCGGTCTCGGTGTGATGCCCACGGGCCCGTACGGCGGCGTGGAGCCCGCCGACCCCTATCTCACCCCCGAACCCGCGCTGCCGCACGGCTCCGGCTGGCCGTCCAACGAACTGGAGGAGGTGCTGACCGCCGCCCTCGGCGAGCCCGGCGCCACCCCCCGGGTCGTCGAGGTGCTGGGCCGTTCCGCGGTCTGGGTGCCGCTGCCGCAGGGCACACCGGACGCGGGCCTGCCGACGTTCCTGATGGACGGCGGGCTGTTCGTGCCGGTCTTCAGCTCGGAGGAGCAACTGCGCCGCGCCGCGCCCGGCATGGCCTTCGGCGTGCTGCCCGGCCGCGAGTTCGCCCGCGGCCTGCCGCCGCGGGTGGGCATCGCGGTCAACCCCGGCGGCGCCGTCGGCATCCCGCTGCCCGCCCCCGCGATCGGCGACCTGTGCCGCGACTCCACCGGCGCGGGCGCCCGCGTACGGCTGTGGGAGCCGGCGCCCGACGACGAGCCGGTGGACTTCCTGGCCGCCGCCGCGGGCGAGTTCGCGGTCACCCCGGTCGTGCTGTCGGCGCGGCGGGCGCTGGGGGCGGTGGAGGACCAGCCGCCCACGCTCTTCGTCGGCGTCGAACTCGACCGCTGGCAGGACCAGGACCGCGCCGCGGCGATGGACGCCATCGGCCGCGCCCTGGGCGCCGCCCCGCTGCCGTGGCCGGTGAACCTGCTGCTGCTGGACGTCGCGCAGGACCCGCTGGGGGACTGGATCCACGATCGGGTCGCGCCGTTCTTCACCCGCGACTGACCCGCGGGGGGTGAACCGGCCGGCTCCTCCCTGCGTCCTGAAGTGTCAGAGCGTCCCTCTAACCTGGGACGCACCCCTAACCTGAGGGGATGACGGGCGAACACGGACCGATGGAGCAGAAGGGGCCGATCCGACGGTGAACGCGGGCGTGGAGGACGCGCTGCGCCAGGTGGCGCCCGGCCGGTACGACACGTACGAGGCGCTGTTGCGCGCGCTGGCGGACGGCCAGGTCTGGATGCTGCTGTGGCACGGCACGCCCGGCTCCCCGGACGCCCAGTACGGGAACATGGAGGTCGACGGCCACGGCTACGCGCCGTGCGTCACCTCCGCGCAGGAACTGCTGACCTGCGGCTGGAACCGTTCGCACGAGGTGGTCTCAGGACACGAGGTCGCCGCCGAGCTGTACGGCGAGCGCTTCGGCCTGTGGCTCAACCCGCACGCGCCGGGCGGCGGCGTCGGCGTGCCCTGGCCCGACCTGCGCCGCATCGCCACCGGCCTCGACCGCACCCCGGCCGGACCGCTCCAGATCGGCGAACCGGCCCTGCCCGTCACCGGGTTCTACGGCCTGCTGGCCCAGCACGCCCAGCGCACGCCCGCGGTCCGGGCGCTGCGCGGCGCCTGGGTGCGCCCCGCGCTCGGCGAGCCGTACCTCGCGATAGGCGTCGACCTGTACGACTCGGGCCCCGCCGCCGTGGAGGCGGTGCGGGTGATGATGGGGCAGTCGGTCGGCGCGGCCCCGGACGGGGTGCGGGTCGCCACCGTCGCGCTCTCCGACGAGTTCGACCCGGTCGCCATGTGGCTGCGGGCCTGCGCCCGGCCGTTCTACGACCGCGACGCCTCCTACGGCGCCACCGCGGCGATGCCCGGCCCCGGCCCCTCCGCGGGACCCGGCGGCTGGGGCGACCCGGCGACGTACCCCACGGCCGCCTACCCGGGCCCGAACGCGCCGACCCAGTACCCCGGCGCTCCCGCGCCGTACCCGCACCCGCCCACCCAGTACCCGCCGCAGCCCCCGCAGGCCTACGGCCCGCCCACCGGCTTCGGGACGCCGCAGACCGGATACGGGGCGCCGCAGGGGTACCCGGGGCAGGCCGCGCCGCCCCCGCCCTACGGCGTCTGACCCGGCTGCGGCGCTCCGCCACTTCGAACCTCCGCGTCCAGCGCCGCGCCGACCAGCCCCAGCGGAGGGCTGCCCAGCGCCAGCAGCGCGGCGTGGAAGCGCGCCGGTGTGAACCGGGCGCCCCAGCGCTCACGCGCCCGCTCCCGCAGCGACAGCAGCGCCAGTTTGCCCCAGGTGTAGCGCCCGTACGCCGCGTCGAAGGTGCCCCGCCGGGCCTCCGAGGCCGCGGCGGCACGCGCCAGGTGGGCGTCCCGGACGAACCGCTCGGTCGCCTCGGCCACGTCCATGGCGCCGGTGTGCAGGCCGATCGCGCAGGTCAGCCGGGTGACGCGGACCAGCGCCTCCAGCGCCACCCCGATGGCGAAGCGCGGGTCGCCGGACCGGAAGCCCTCCTCGACGCACACCTCCTCCGCGTAGTGCGCCCAGCCCTCGCAGAACGCCAGGGAGTGCAGCGTGCGCCGCACGTCGGTGGCGGCGCGCCGCAGCGCCCGGCCGTGCGCGTAGTGCCCCGGCGCGACCTCGTGCGCCGTCACCGCGGGCAGGCCGGTGCGGCTGAAGAGGGTCAGCCACTCCTCGCTCTGCTCGCGCGGCCAGCCCGGGTCGGGCGGGGTGACGTGGTACCAGGACGCGGCATCCGACTCGTAGGGCGCGGCCCAGGTCATCATCGCCGACGACCAGCGGCGCGACGCGGGCGCGGGGCCGACCAGGCACTCACCGTCGAGGTAGGGCACGAGGCGCCGCTCGCGGGTGAACTCCATCAGTTCGCGGGTGAGTTCCGCGGCCTCGGGGATCACGCCCGAGGCGTCCGGGTGGTCGGCGGTCAGCTCCAGCACCAGCTCGGCGGGCTTGCGGCGCGGATCGAACGCGGCGCACGCCTCGGTCAACAGCGCCTGCATCCGCGCCCGTTCGGCCTCGGCGGCGTCCGCCAGCTCCGACAGGTCGACCACCACGCCTTCCTGACTGCCCATCAGCCGTGCCAGCGCCGCACCGCCGAGGCGGGGATCGGGGTCGCCGGTCTCCGCGGCCCGGGCCACGTGCGCCACCAGCCGTTCGTGCGCCACGAGCGCGTCGGCCGCGCCGGCGTCCCGCGCGGGATCGAGCCCGGCCGCCAGCCCCCGCACCGCCGCCAGCAGCGCGCCCGCCACCGGCGCGCTCAGCCGGTCCAGGGAGGCGATCGCCGCGTCCACCACGTCCGGCCACTGCGCCAGGTGCCGCCGCCGCGCCTCGGCCCGCTCGTGCTCGGGCGCGTAGGCGCGGTCGTAGGCGGCCAGTTCGAGGTTGGACAGGTGCAGATAGGGGTCGCGGCGGTGCAGTTCCAGCTCGGCGAACTGCACCCGTACCGCCTCCTCGAAGACGCCGAGGTGCGCCTCGTCGTGCGGGTCGGGGCGCGCCGGGGCGTCGCGCCGGGCCCGGGCCAGCGCGCCGAGTCCGCGCCGCACCCCCTCCGGCGACAGGTCCTGCGGTACGCCGTCGTACTCGTGCCGCCCCGCCATCTCCCGGACGACGGGCACCATCAGATCGCAGACCGCGCGCAGTCGGGTGTCCATGGGGGCGACGGTAGCGAGCGGCGGGCGGCGGCGGGGGCGGTTCGGGGGCGGCGGGCGCCGCCGGACCGGGGCGAACCGGGTCCGGCCAGGTAGAACTGTCCGCGTGACCCCGCACCTGCCTGTCCCGCCCGTTCCCGCCGTCGGCCTGTTCACGCCGTCCGTCCAACACTCCCTGGACGTGGCCGGCATCTTCGTCTTCGCGATCTCCGGCGCGCTGCTCGCCGTGCGCAAGAACCTCGACGTCTTCGGGATGGCCGTGCTCGCCGAGGCCACGGCGCTGGGCGGTGGCGTGCTGCGGGACCTGATCATCGGCGCGGTGCCGCCCGCCGCCTTCACCGACCTCGGCTACTTCCTGACCCCGCTCGGCGCGACGGTGCTGGTCTTCTTCCTCCATCCGCAGGTCGAACGCATCAACCGCGCCGTGATGGTCGCGGACGCGGCGGGCCTCGGGCTGTTCTGCGTGACCGGCACGACGAAGGCGCACGCCTACGGCCTCGGACTCACCTCCTCCGCCGCGCTGGGACTGCTGACGGCGGTCGGCGGCGGCGTCATCCGCGACGTGCTGGCCCAGGAGGTGCCGTCGCTGCTGCGCTGGGACCGCGACCTGTACGCGGTCCCAGCGCTGGTCGGGGCCACCATCGTGGCGCTGCTGATCCGCTTCCACGCGCTCACCGCGTTCGGCAGCGGCGCGGCGGCGGCGACGGCGTTCGTGCTGCGGTTGCTGGCGATGCGGTTCGGCTGGCGGGCGCCGCGCGCCTGGCACCGCAGGAGTACGCGGACGGAGGCGGCGGACGAGCCGTGAACGGAGCCGCCAGGGCGGGGGATATCGGGGCTACCGGCCGGTAACTTTTGGGTGTACGGTGCACCGCATGGCACAGGGAACCATCGGGGACAGCGAGTTCGACCGCGACACCGCGGTCACGGCCAGGGCCGGTGAACCCGGCGTGTTCGACGCGCGGCTGTCGGAGGGCTGGACGATCCTGCGCGCCGTCAACGGCGGCTACCTCCTCGCGCTCACCGCCCGCGCGCTCGGCGCCGTACTGCCGCACCCCGACCCGTTCACCGTCACCGCGCACTACCTCACGCCCTCCGAACCCGGCCCGGCCGTCGTACGCACCGAGGTGATCCGCACCGGCCGCACGATGTCGACCGGCGCCGCACGGCTGCTCCAGACAGACGCCGAGGGCCGCGAGGTGGAGCGGCTGCGCGTCACCGCCTCGTACGGTGATCTGGCCGCGTTGCCCGACGACGTGCGCACGACGGCGAAGCCGTTCGCCATCCCGCCCTACGAGCACTGCCCCGGGGGCGAGGACGCGCCCGGCGGCCTGCCGGTCATCTCCGGCAGCACGGAGATCGCCCGACGCCTCGACCTGCGGCTCGACCCGGCGACCGCGGGATGGGCGCTGGGCAAGCCGAGCGGGCGGGGCGAGATGCGGGCGTGGTTCGGCCTGGCGGACGGACGTGACGCGGATCCGCTGTCGCTGCTGCTGACGGTGGACGCGCTGCCGCCCACGGCGTTCGAGATGGGGTTGCAGGGGTGGGTCCCGACGGTCGAGCTGACCACCCACATCCGCCGCAGGCCCGCCCCCGGCCCGCTGCGGGTCGGCATCGTGACGCGGAACCTCGCCGGGGGCTTCCTGGAGGAGGACGCGGAGGTCTGGGACGCGGAGGACCGGCTGGTGGCGCAGTCACGGCAGTTGGCGCGCGTGCTTTTGGGGTGACGGCGGGGGTGGGGGTTGCGGCGCGCTTCCCCGCCCACCCACCCTGACCCTCGCCTGGTGGGCCCCCGCGGGGCGGAGGCCCGGCGGGGGGCCGGGCAGCGGGTCGTGGCTTGGGTGGGTGGGTGGGTGGGGAAACGCGCCGCAACCACAACCACCCCCCGCCCCGTAGAATCACCCCACCATGGCCTACCTCGACCACGCCGCCACCACTCCGATGCTCCCGGAGGCGGTTCAGGCGATGAGCGCGCAGCTCAGCCTCACCGGGAACGCCTCCTCGTTGCACGCGTCCGGGCGGCGGGCCCGCCGGACCGTCGAGGAGTCGCGTGAAGCGCTGGCCGCCGCCCTCGGTGCGCGCCCCAGCGAAGTGGTCTTCACCAGCGGCGGCACCGAGGCCGACAACCTCGCCGTCAAGGGCCTGTACTGGGCCAGGCGCGACGCCGACCCGGCCCGCACCCGGGTCCTGGCCAGCCCCGTCGAGCACCACGCCGTGCTCGACGCCGTGCACTGGCTCGCCGACCACGAGGGCGCCCGCGTCGAGTGGCTGCCGGTCGACGGTTGCGGACGGGTGCGGCCGGAGGCGTTCCGCGAGGCGGTCGAGCGCGCGCCGCACGACATCGCGCTCGCCACCGTGATGTGGGCCAACAACGAGGTCGGCACGATCATGCCGGTCGCCGAACTCGCCGACGTCGCAAGGGAGTTCGGCGTACCGCTGCACTCCGACGCGGTGCAGGCGTTCGGCCAGGCCGAGGTGGACTTCGCGGCCAGCGGGCTGGACGCGATGACGGTGAGCGCGCACAAGGTCGGCGGCCCGTACGGGATCGGCGCGTTGCTGCTGCGCCGCGAGTGCGCGCCGGTGCCGCTGCTGCACGGCGGGGGGCAGGAGCGTGACGTGCGCTCCGGGACGCTGGACGTGCCCGCGATCGCCGCCTTCGCCACCGCCGGGACGCTGGCCGCGCGGCGCAGGGCGGACTTCGTACGCGAGGTGGGGGCGCTGCGCGACCAGCTGGTGGACGCGGTGCGCGAGGCGGTCCCCGACGCGGTGCTCAACGGCGACCCCGATCCGGCCGGGCGGCTCGCCGCCAACGCCCACTTCTCGTTCCCCGGCTGCGAGGGCGACTCCCTGCTGCTGCTGCTCGACGCGCAGGGCATCGAGTGCTCCACCGGCTCGGCCTGCACCGCGGGCGTCGCCCAGCCCAGCCACGTGCTGCTGGCGATGGGCGCCGACTCCGAGCGGGCCCGCGGCTCGCTGCGCTTCTCCCTCGGCCACACCTCGACCGCGGGCGACGTCGCCGAGGTCGCCAAGGCGATCGGCCCGGTCGTGGAACGGGCCCGCAGCGCCGGACTGGTCTAGGCGGACGGCCCCGTACCCTGGAGGGGCTATGACTTTCCCTGGTGCACCCACAGGCCCCCGTGACGGCTCCCGGCTGCGCGTGCTGGCCGCCATGTCCGGCGGCGTGGACTCCGCCGTCGCCGCCGCCCGCGCGGCCGAGGCGGGCCACGACGTGACCGGCGTCCACCTCGCGCTGTCCGCCAATCCGCAGTCGTTCCGTACCGGAGCCCGCGGCTGCTGCACGATCGAGGACTCCCGCGACGCCCGCCGCGCCGCCGACGTGATCGGCATCCCGTTCTACGTGTGGGACCTGGCGGAACGGTTCCGCGAGGACGTCGTCGAGGACTTCGTCAGCGAGTACGCGGCCGGCCGCACGCCCAACCCGTGCCTGCGCTGCAACGAGAAGATCAAGTTCGCCGCGCTGCTGGACAAGGCGCTGGCGCTGGGCTTCGACGCGGTGTGCACCGGCCACTACGCGACGATCGTCACCCACGACGGCCGCCGCGAGCTGCACCGGGCGAGCGACGCGGCCAAGGACCAGAGCTACGTGCTCGGCGTGCTCGACGACCGCCAGCTCGCGCACGCGATGTTCCCGCTCGGCGACACCCTCACCACCAAGGACGAGATCCGCGCCGAGGCCGAGCGCCGGGGCCTGGCCGTCGCCCGCAAGCCCGACAGCCACGACATCTGCTTCATCGCCGACGGCGACACCCAGGGCTTCCTGGCCAAGCGGCTCGGCACCGCCGAGGGCGCCGTCGTGGACGAGGACGGCACCCGCCTCGGCAGCCACGAGGGCGCGTACGGCTTCACCATCGGCCAGCGCAAGGGCCTGCGCATCGGCACCCCCGCCCCCGACGGCAAGCCGCGCTACGTGCTGGACATCTCGCCGGTCGACAACACGGTCACCGTCGGCCCGGCCGAGGCCCTGGACGTCACCGGGCTGACCGCGATCCGCCCGCGCTGGTGCGGCGACGTGCCGCCGAGCGGGGAGGCGGCGTACACCGCTCAGCTGCGCGCGCACGGCGAGGACGTGCCCGTACGCGCCGAGGTCGTCGACGGCGAGCTGCGGGTGCGCTTCGCGCAGCCGGTGCGCGGGGTCGCGCCGGGCCAGGCGGTCGTCCTCTACGACGGCACCCGGGTGGTCGGCTCGGCGACGATCAACACGACCCAGCGGCGCGAGCGCCCGGCCGCGGCCCGCGTCTGACCGTCAACTCCCGCAGAACGAGGGCACGTTAGTGCTATCAGCCCGCACCGTCAGCTGTGTCTCGAAGCGGTACGGGGCCGTCGGCGCGCCCCCGGAGAAGTACACCGGGTACATCCCCGGCGGCGTGCCGCAGCGCACGGTGACCTCAGCGGCGTAGGCGTGGGCCAGTCGCTCCGGCGCCGGGTGCCGTGCCCGCCACCGGGCGCGCGGCCCCGCCTCGCGCAGGACGATCCGGCCGGCGAAGGCGGGCGAGGTGATCTCGTCGCCGACCACCCCCGCCGCGTTCGCGCCCAGCGCCACCCCCACGCGACCGCCGGGCCGCGTGGGGGCCACCGGCGCGAGCAGCGGCCACAGGTCCTGCGGCGACGGCCCCACCCGCGCGCACGGCGCGCCCGCGTGCCGCGCCGGTCGCGGACGCACCCCATCCCAGGGGCTCGCGCCGCAGCGCGTGACGTTCCCGTGGTGGACCGCGCCGCCGAGGATCACGAACGTCCCCGGCTGGGGTGCGGGCGCGGCGCCGGGCGGGAACACGGCGACGGCCGCCGCGGCCAGTGCGACGGCGGTACGGGGCAGAGCCACGGGCGCGGGTCCTCACGGCGGGCGATCCGGGACAAGCTGTGGAGTTCCTGTGGAGCGTAGCCCATACTGCCGGTGATGCGCGGGCCGTCGCCGCATCACCGCCGCGCGTCCGACGCGGCGTCAGCCCCCGCCGCACAGCGGGCGGGTCGTACGAAGGGAGGCCGCCGACGTGCGTCCGCTACGCCGCGTACGCCGACCGGGCCGGGAGCCCGGGCACCACGCCGGCCGTGGCCGCCGCGACCACGACCGCGATCACCCGAGGGTGACGCGCGCCCGGTTGACCGGGCCCGACGCGCGGGCCCTGGCCGGAGGGCTCGGCGCGGCCGGGCTGGTGGCGGTCGCGCTGGCCGCCCTGCCGTGTCTGGCGGGCTGCGGCTTCGGAGCCCTCGGGCAGAGCCCGGCGCCGCCGGACCACCCGCCGCCCCGGCCCGAGCACGCCTCGCCGCTGTCGTCGGTGCAGGCGGACCTGCTGGCCGCCGCACGCCAGACGGCGCACATGCCGGTGTTCGACCACGCCTCGCAGCCCGGCGAGAGCCACTGGTCGGTCGCGGGCGTCCGCTTCTTCTACGGCGGCTACACGATCCGCACCGCCTGCGTCGGCGACGGCACCCTGACCGCCACCGCGACCGGCGTCGGCACCTGGCACGCCCGGTGCGTACGCGACCGGGTCTCGGTCGACCAGGTCACCGAGTCCACGCAGGGCCGCCCGGTGGACTTCACCTTCACCGCGACGAAGGGCGTGCGCTTCGCGGTGGTGGCGCTCGGCTGACCGGGGCCCGCTCAGGGGCCTCGGGGTCCGGGGCGGGCCCGTCGTCGTTATCGTGGGCGGGTGAACATCTGCGTCTTCCTCTCCGCCGCCGACCTCGACGAGCGCTACACCGCGCCGGCCCGCGAGTTCGCCGAGCTGATCGGCAAGGGCGGCCACACGCTCGTGTGGGGCGGGTCGGACGTCGGCCTGATGAAGGTCGTCGCCGACGGCGTTCAGGCGGCCGGCGGGCGGCTCGTCGGGGTCTCGGTGGAGTTCCTGCGGGGCAAGGCCCGCGCGGGGGCCGACGAGATGATCGTCGCCGCCGACCTCGCGGAGCGCAAGGCGCAGTTGCTGGCCCGGTCCGACGCCGTCGTCATCATGGTGGGCGGCACCGGCACGCTGGACGAGGCCACCGAGATCCTGGAGCTGAAGAAGCACGGCCTGCACACCAAGCCGGTCGTCCTGCTCAACACCGCGGGCTTCTACGACGGCCTGCGCGAGCAGTTCCTGCGCATGGACGCGGAGGGCTTCCTGCCGCTGCCGCTGACCGAACTGGTCTTCTTCGCGGAGGACGGCGCGGGCGCGCTCGCGTACCTGGAGGAGACGGCAGGCATCCGCTGACGCGCGCTTGGGCGGGTACGGGGGGGCTGACCGCGCCACGGGTGCGCTGACGCGCGCCGGAGGCGGTGCCGGGGGCGCGGGGGTGCTGATGCGAGCATGGCCGGTATGTCCTCTCATCTGATCACCGGAGCCGGATCCGGCATCGGCGCGGCGCTCGCCCGGCGGCTGCTGGAGCGCGGCGACGACCTGTGGCTGCTGGCCCGCGACGCCGGACGCGCCAAGGAACTCGCCGACGCCTTCCCCGGCGCGCACACCCTCGTCGGCGACCTCGCCCAGCCGGAGCGGCTGTCGTGGGCGTTCGGCCACCAGGCGCTGCCCGAGCGGCTCGACTCGCTGCTGCACGTCGCGGGCGTCGCCGACCTCGGCGAGGTCGGCGAGCTGACCCCCAAGGTCTGGGAGCGCACGCTCGCCGTCAACCTCATGGCTCCCGCCGAGCTGACCCGCCTCGTCCTGCCCCAACTGCGCCTGTGCAGCGGCCACGTGGTCTTCGTCAACTCCGGCGCGGGCCTGTCCGCCAACGCGGGCTGGAGCGCGTACGCCGCCAGCAAGCACGGCCTCAAGGCGCTCGCGGACTCCCTGCGGCAGGAGGAGCACGGCAACGGGGTGCGCGTCACCTCCGTCTACCCGGGCCGCACCGCGACCCCGATGCAGGAGAAGCTCCACCAGTACGAGGGCAGGCGGTACGACCCGGCCGACTGGATCGACCCGGAGTCGGTGGCCTCGACCGTGCTGCTCTCCCTCGACCTGCCCAGGGACGCCGAGATCAACGACGTCACGGTGCGGCCGGGCCGCTGAGCCGGACGACCGGCGCGCCCGAGGGTGCGCCCCGCGCGCGCCGGTCGCAGCATGGAGGGAGAGGGAGAGTCCACACGGCCGTACCGTGCCGGAGGTGACCCGATGACCAGTCCCAGCCCCCGAGGCGCACTGGGCGCCGGTGGCGTCTTCTGGTCCTTCGCCCCCTGGATCATCTTCGAGGTGGTGGCGGGTCCGAGTACCTGGAAGTTCGCCGCCTTCGCCGCACTGATCGCCTCCGTGGTGCTCAACCTGCCGGACCTGCGCCAGGGCAGCGTGAAGGTGCTGAACGCGGCCGCGCTCGCGTTCTTCGCCGTGGTGTCCGTGCTGGCGCTGGCCCTCAGCCACCACGACCTGGTCTGGCTGGAGACGTACGCGCAGGTCATCTCCAACGCCGTGGTCGCCGTCGTCGCGCTGGGCTCGCTGGCCTTCGTGCCGTTCACCGAGCAGTACGCGCGCGAGTCCACGCCGCGCGAGATCTGGGGCACCCCCGGATTCACACACGTCAACCGCGTGCTGACCCTGATGTGGGGCCTGGTCTTCGCGGTCACCGCGGTGCTCGGGCTGGTCGCGATCCACGACACCGTCGACAGCGACTGGCTCAACTGGGTCATCCCGATCGCCCTGCTGGTGCTGGCCGTCAAGTTCACCAACTGGTACCCGCAGCACGTGCGCTCCCAGTCGATGGCCGCCCGGGCCAGGGTCGTCCACCACTGAGTACGGCCCCCGGTGGCCCGGCGCCGGGACCGGAGCATTCCGGACACCGCCTGACCGGCGACTACGCTTCCCGCGTGAACGACGAGAGCACCTTCGACACCAGTGCCCCCGCCGGCCCGGCCGACACGCTCCCGCGGCCGGCCCCGGGATCGGCCACCGGCGTGGGCTCGATGCCCGGCGACGACGTGCGCGAGGCGGTCCGCGTCGCGGTGGAGGCCGTTCCCACGCTGCCGTTCCTGCCGGAGCTGCCCGCCCGCGGCCCCGGCGCGGACATGATCGGGCGCACCCTCGGCATGCTGGTCGAGCTGTACGCGCGGGTCGAGCCCAGCGGCTGGCGGTTCGGCGACCGCCCGGGGCGCGACACCCGGCGGGCCCGGGCCTTCCTCGCCCAGGACCTCGACACGTTGGAGGAGTTCACGCAGGGCTATGAGGGCCCGCTGAAGGTGCAGGTCGTCGGGCCCTGGACGCTCGCCGCCTCGGTCGAGCTGCGGGGCGGGGAGGCCGCGCTGTCCGATCCGGGCGCCTGCCGCGACCTGACCGCCTCGCTCACCGAGGGCCTGCGGCTGCATCTGGCCGACCTCGCCCGGCGCGTCCCCGGCGCGCGGCCGGTGCTCCAGCTCGACGAGCCGTCCCTGACCGCCGTCCTGCTCGGCCGGATCCGCTCCGCCAGCGGCTACCGCACCCACCGGGCGGTCGACCGGGCCGTGGTGGAGGGCGCGCTACGCGAGATCGTCGAGACGGCGCGCGCGGCGGGCGCGGCGGTGATCGCGCACTCGTGCGCCCCCTCCGTGCCCTTCGGCCTGCTGCGGCGCGCCGGGGTGTCCGGCGTGTCGTTCGACTTCTCCCTGCTCACGGAGAGTGAGTGGGACACGATCGGGGAGGCGGTCGAGGCCGGAACGGTTCTGCTGGCCGGAGTGGTGCCGGGAACGGACACCGGGACGGGCGCCTCGGGCTCCTCGGGCTCCTCGGGCGCTTCGGCGGCGGGCGGCGGGGCGTCCGGCGCGGCGGCGTCCGGCACGGGCTCCGGATCGGGCACCGGTTCGACGCCGTTGTCAGACCCTGCCGGTAGCGTCAGTGGTGTCCGGTCGTTGTGGCGCGGGCTGGGGCTGTCGCCGGGGACTCTCGCGGAGTCCGTGGTGGTCACTCCGGCGTGCGGTCTCGCGGGTGCCTCCCCGGGGTACGCCCGCGCGGCGCTGACCCACTGCGCCAAGGCGGCCAGGACCCTCGTCGACGACCCCGAGTAGCCGACGACCATGACCCTGAGTGACCACGGCTTGCGCGGCCGCGGGCGGTAGAAGAGAGCGGAGGACCCGGCATGGAGATCCCGGCCCAGGCCCGAGAGCGGCACGCCGAACTGGCCGAGCAGATCGAGGAGCACCGCTTCCGGTACTACGTCAACGACGCCCCGGTCGTCAGCGACGCCGAATTCGACCGCCTGCTGCGCGAGTTGGAGGCCCTGGAGGAGGAGCACCCGGCGCTGCGCACCCCCGACTCGCCCACCCAGAAGGTGGCGGGCGCGTACGAGACCGAGTTCACCTCCGTCCAGCACCGCGAGCGCATGCTGTCGCTGGACAACGCGTTCGACGACGAGGAGCTGGACGCCTGGGCCGACCGGATCGCCGCCGACCTCGACGGCCTGGAGTACCACTTCCTGTGCGAGCTGAAGGTGGACGGCCTCGCGGTCAACCTCACGTACGAGCACGGCAGGCTGACGCGCGCCGCCACCCGCGGCGACGGCCGCACCGGCGAGGACATCACACCCAACGTGCGCACCATCGCCGACATCCCCGACCGCCTCGCGGGCGACCGGATCCCCGCCCTGGTCGAGGTGCGTGGCGAGGTCTACTTCCCGATGGAGGAGTTCGAGGCGCTCAACGAACGGCTGGTCGCCGCGGGCGACAAGCCGTTCGCCAACCCCCGCAACGCGGCGGCCGGTTCACTGCGCCAGAAGGACCCCCGGGTCACCGCCTCCAGACCCCTGCACATGGTGGTGCACGGCACCGGCGCCCGCGAGGGCTTCGACATCGACCGCCAGTCGCACGCCTACGAGCTGCTGCGCGAGTGGGGCCTGCCGACCACCACGCACGCGAAGGTGGTCGACTCGATCGCGGGCGTGCGCGAGTTCATCGCGTACTACGGGGAGAACCGGCACTCCGTCGAGCACGAGATCGACGGCGTCGTGGTCAAGGTCGACGAGGTCCCGCTCCAGGGCCGGCTGGGCTCCACCTCCCGGGCGCCGCGCTGGGCGATCGCCTGGAAGTACCCGCCGGAGGAGGTCAACACCAAGCTGATCGACATCCGTGTCGGCGTCGGCCGCACCGGCCGCGTCACCCCGTACGCGGTGGTGGAACCGGTCACCGTCGCCGGCTCCGAGGTCGAGTTCGCCACCCTGCACAACCAGGACGTCGTCAAGGCCAAGGGCGTGCTCATCGGCGACACCGTGGTGCTGCGCAAGGCGGGCGACGTCATCCCGGAGATCCTCGGGCCGGTCGCCGACCTGCGCGACGGCGGCGAGCGGGAGTTCGTCATGCCCGCCGAGTGCCCCGACTGCGGCACGGCGCTGCAGCCGATGAAGGAGGGCGACGTCGACCTGCGCTGCCCCAACGCCCGTTACTGTCCCGCCCAGTTGCGCGAGCGGATCTACTACCTCGCCGGGCGCCGCTGCCTGGACATCGAGAACCTCGGCTACGTCGCCGCCACCGCGCTCACCCAGCCGCTGGAGCCCGCCGAGCCGCCGCTGCGCGACGAGGGCGACCTGTTCGACCTGACCGTCGAGGAACTGCTGCCCATCCGCTCCTACGTGCTGGATCCGGACAGCGGCCTGCCCAAGCGCGACCCCAGGACCGGCGAGGAGAAGATCGTCACCTTCTTCGCCAACCAGAAGGGCGAGCCGAAGAAGAACACCCTCGCGATGCTGGAACACATCGCCGAGGCGAAGAACCGGCCACTGGCGCGGATCATCACCGGCCTGTCGATCCGCCACGTCGGCCCGGTCGCCGCCGAGGCGCTGGCCCGCGAGTTCCGCGACCTCGACCGGATCGCGGCGGCCGGCGAGGAGGAACTCGCCGCGGTCGAGGGCGTCGGCCCGACCATCGCCGCCTCCGTGAAGCAGTGGTTCGCCGAGGACTGGCACCGGGGCATCATCGACAAGTGGCGGGCGGCCGGCGTGCGGTTCACCGAGGAGGGTTCGGACGAAGGTCCGAGACCACTCGAAGGGCTCACCGTGGTGGTAACCGGAACGCTGTCGTCGTATACCCGAGATGGCGCGAAAGAGGCGCTCGTCAGCCGGGGAGCGAAGGTGACGGGGTCGGTTTCGAAGAAGACCGGATTCGTCGTGGTGGGCGACAACCCCGGTTCGAAGTACGACAAGGCGGTGCAGCTGAAGGTACCGATCCTCGACGAGGAGGGCTTCGGCGTGCTGCTGGAGACGGGTGCGGACGCGGCCCTGGAGGTGACGGTCAATCCGGCCGAGGGGTGAGGGCGGCTCACCCGATCGGCGCATACCAGACGGATGAGGGATGCAGGGTTCCATTCGGGCAACCCCGGGGGATCGCTGCCCGGGACCGGCTTTCCCGGCCTACTGTTGAGAGGCGCCCCTGCCGGGCATCAGTCTCACGCCGGGCGTGGCCGACCTGAGCGCGACCCCGGCTGTGAGAGGGACGGGCATGAAACCGACGGACAAGGCCGGACCGGCGCCGAGCCGGCGGCGGTCCGCCGCGCCGCCGGTGCCCCCGGTGGTGTTGCGGGCCGCGGTGGTCGCCGCCGCGGCGCTGGCGCTGATGGTGGGCGTCGCCCGCGTGGTGGCCGACGGCCACGCGCTCTTCCCCGGCCACGCCGCGGGCTGGGCCTTCGCCGTGCTGACCGGCGTCATCGTCGGCCACCTCGTCGCGCTCGGCCGCGACCGCTGGTGGGGTGGCACCGGCTCCGGCGCCGCCCTCACGCTCGCCGTCCTGCTGCTGTACGGCTGGATGCCCTCGGTGCTGATCAGCCTCGCCGTGGTCGTGCTGGTCGGCGCCGCCCGCCGGCACCGCTGGCGGCAGGCGCTGCTGCACGGCGCCGTCGACATCCTCGGCATCGGCGCGGCGGCACTGGTGCTGCGGCTGTTCGGCACCGTGCCCTCCGTGGAACGGCCCTGGCTGCCCGCCACCTGGACGTACTCCGCCATCCCGACGGTGGTGCTGGCCTCGCTGTGCTACCTGGCCGCCACCCGCACCCTGCTGTGGTTCACCGTCGCACCGTCCGGCGGCGGGCTGCCGACCGTGGCCAGGACCGCGCTGGTGCGGCAGGGCCTGGTCGGGGTGGCCCTGCTGGGCATCGCGCCGCTCATCGTCGCCGTGGCCGCGCAGATGCCGATGCTGCTGCCGCTGTTCGCGGTGCCGCTGATCGCGCTGGACTCCACGCTGTGGATCGCCCGCGCCCGCGCCGAGGAACAGCTGCGCGACCCGCTGACCGGCCTGCCCAACCGCCAGTGGCTGCTGGAGCGCACCTGGACCGCGCTGGACCACGCCGACCGGGGCGGGGTGCGGGCCGCGCTGGTCCTGATCGACCTCGACCGGTTCCGTTCGGTCAACGACACGCTCGGCCATCTCGCGGGCGACCGCCTGCTGTTGCAGATAGCGGACCGGCTGCGGCTCGCCCTGCCGCGCGGCGCGGAGGCCGCCCGGCTCGGCGGCGACGAGTTCGCCGTCCTGCTGCCCACCTGCGACTCCCCGACCCGGGCGCAGCGCGTCGCGCGCAGCCTGGTCGCCGCGCTCGGCTCCCCGCTCAACCTCGACGGGCTCACCCTCGTGCTGGAGGCCAGCGCCGGGGTCGCCGTCTTCCCCGACCACGCCGGCGACGCGGAGGGACTGCTGCGGCGGGCGGACGTGGCGATGTACGAGGCCAAGCAGGACCGCAGCGGCGTCGAGGTCTACGAGGCCACCCGCGACGGCAACACGCCCGACCGCCTCGGGCTCCTCGGCGACCTGCGGCGCGCCATCGACCACGGCGACGTCGAACTCCACTACCAGCCCAAGGTGCGCTTCGACGGCAAGGTCGCCGGCCTTGAGGCGCTGCTGCGCTGGGAGCACCCGGAACGCGGGCGGGTCAGCCCCGAGGAGTTCATCGCGATCGCCGAGTCCTCCGGGCTCATGCCGCAGCTGACGGACTACGTGCTGGAGACCGCGCTGGCGCAGGTCGCGCAGTGGCGGGGGATGGGCATCGAGGTGCCGGTCGCGGTGAACGTCTCACCGCGCGACGTGCACACCCCCGGCTTCGCCGGATCGGTCGCCGCCCGGCTCGCGCGGCACGGGGTCCCGCCGGGGGCGCTCCAGCTGGAGATAACGGAACACGTGCTGCTGGAGGAGCCGCAGCGGGCCGCGGACACCCTCGCCGGGCTGACCGGGCACGGGGTGAAGATGTCGCTGGACGACTTCGGGACCGGCTACTCGTCGCTGGTGCACCTGCGGCGGCTGCCGGTCAGCGAGCTGAAGATCGACCGGTCCTTCGTGGCCCGGCTGGTGGTGGACACCGAGGACGCGGAGATCGTGCGCTGCACGGTCGACCTCGCGCACTCGCTGGGGCTGCTGGTCGTCGCGGAGGGCGTCGAGGACGACGAGACGTGGGAACGACTGCGGGACCTGGGCTGCGACGCGATCCAGGGCTGGCTGGTGGCGGCGGCGATGCCGGCGGAGGAGACGACGGCGTGGCTGCGGGTGCGGGCCAAGTCCGGCTGGCACCGGGGGGAGGGGGTGCGGGTGCTGGGGGTGGACGCTGCGCGGGGTTGAGCTCTCGTTCCCCCCACCCACCCGCCCACCTGTCCGCCGTCCCCACCGTGTCCGTGGGGCTCCGCCCCTGCACCCCGAAACTCCGCAGCCGCGCTGCGCCTCCGCGCCCCTCCGCAGGTACGGCCCGCACCTTCCGCCCCGTTCGCGAGGCTCCGCCCCTGTACCCCGGCGGGGCTGCGCCCCTGCACTTCCGTGAGCCACCGCAGCCGGGCTGGGCCTCCGGGCCCCGGGCCCCTCCGCCGGTCCGAAGGTGCGGCCCGCACCTTCCGCCCGTTCGCGGGGCTGCGCCCCTGCACCCCCGTGAGCCACCGTCGCGGGGCTGCGGTTCGGGGCTCCGCACCCAGCCGGTCCCCACTTCCGTAGTGGGCAGTCGTCACGCAGGGCGGGACGGCTGGGCACTACGGCCCGCACCACGCCCCCCGCACCACGACCCCCGCGTCCCCTGCCCCCGCCCCCACGCCCCCCGTCATCCACGCCGCCTCCCCACCCCCGTAATCCATTGCGAGCCGGACGCTCGCGGAACCGTTTCGCGGCGGGTGCCCGTGCCGCCATAGGATTGGCGGCGGAAACTCATCGATAACTCACCAGAGGATCGCCACATGCCTGGCATCACGCGCGAGGAGGTCGCCCACCTCGGCCGGCTGTCGCGTCTGGAGCTGAAGGACGAAGAGCTCGACCACTTCGCCGGACAGCTCGACGAGATCATCGGCGCGGTGGCCCGCGTCTCCGAGGTGGCGGGCGAGGACGTCCCCCCGACCTCGCACCCCCTGCCGCTGACCAACGTCATGCGCCCGGACGTCGTCCGGCCGTCGCTGACCCCGCAGCAGGCGCTGTCCGGCGCCCCCGCGCAGGAGCAGCAGCGTTTCAAGGTGCCGCAGATCCTGGGGGAGGACTGACCGCCATGGCCGACCTGACCAGGCTCACCGCGGCCCAGACCGCGGCAGCGATCGCCTCCGGCGAGACCTCCGCGGTGGACGTCGCCCAGGCCCACCTGGACCGCATCGCCGCCATCGACGAGAAGGTGCACGCTTTCCTGCACGTCGACACCGAGGGGGCGCTCGCCGCCGCCCGCGCGGTCGACGCCAAGCGCGCCAAGGGCGAGGAACTCGGCCCGCTGGCCGGCGTGCCGCTCGCGCTCAAGGACATCTTCACCACCGAGGGCGTGCCGACCACCGTCGGCTCGAAGATCCTCGACGGCTGGATCCCGCCGTACGACGCCACCTTGACCCGCAGGCTCAAGGAAGCCGACGTGGTGATCCTCGGCAAGACCAACATGGACGAGTTCGCCATGGGGTCCTCCACCGAGAACAGCGCGTTCGGCCCGACCGGCAACCCGTGGGACCTCACCCGCATCCCCGGCGGCTCCGGCGGCGGCTCCTCCGCGGCGCTCGCGTCGTTCCAGGCGCCTCTGGCGATCGGCACCGACACCGGCGGCTCCATCCGCCAGCCCGCCGCCGTCACCGGCACGGTCGGCGTCAAGCCGACCTACGGCGCGGTCTCCCGCTACGGCATGGTCGCGTTCTCCTCGTCGCTGGACCAGGGTGGCCCGTGCGCGCGCACCGTGCTGGACGCCGCGCTGCTGCACGAGGCCATCGCCGGGCACGACCCGCTGGACTCGACCTCCATCGACGCGCCGGTTCCGGCGGTCGTCGAGGCGGCTCGCAACGGCGACGTGCGCGGCCTGCGGGTCGGCGTCGTCAAGGAGTTCGGCGGCGAGGGCTACCAGGACGGCGTGATGACGCGGTTCCACGAGTCCGTGGAGCTGCTGCGCGAGCTGGGCGCCGAGATCGTCGAGGTCTCCTGCCCGTCGTTCACCTACGCGCTGGCCGCGTACTACCTGATCGCGCCCTCCGAGTGCTCCTCGAACCTCGCCCGGTTCGACGCGATGCGCTACGGCCTGCGAGTCGGCGACGACGGCACGCGCAGCGCCGAGGAGGTCACCGCGCTCACCCGCGAGGCGGGCTTCGGCGCCGAGGTCAAGCGCCGCATCATGCTCGGCACGTACGCGCTCAGTTCCGGCTACTACGACGCGTACTACGGCAGCGCCCAGAAGGTCCGCACCCTGATCACGCGGGACTTCGAGCGCGCCTTCGGCGACGTGGACGTGCTGGTCTCGCCGACCACGCCGACCACCGCGTTCCCGATCGGGGAGCGGGCCGACGACCCGATGGCGATGTACCTCGCCGACCTGTGCACCATCCCTTCCAACCTGGCCGGCAACGCGGCGATGTCGCTGCCGTGCGGCCTGGCCCCGGAGGACGGCCTGCCGGTCGGCCTCCAGATCATCGCGCCCGCCCTGGCCGACGACCGGCTCTACCGGGTCGGCGCGGCGGTCGAGTCCGCGTTCACCGCCCGCTGGGGGCACCCGCTGCTGGAGGAGGCACCGACGCTATGACCGGAAAGCTGGACAAGGCCAAGGGATTCAAGAAGTCGCGGCCCGGCACCTACCTGTCCATCGGCACCACGCTCTTCGGCGCCGTGGGTGTCATCAAGCAGTTCCGCAGCGCGCGCGGCGAGAGCGACACGCTCAAGGTGATCGACGCGGTCGTGCGCGGCGCGGTCATCGTCACCGGCGTGGCCGTCCTGGTGCGCGAACTGCGGAACATGAACAGCGACGACGTCCTCGCCGACTGACGACGCGGGCTGAGAGGGAAATTTCCGTGACTGTCACTGACGACCTGGTGTCGTACGAGGACGCGCTCGCGTCGTACGACCCCGTCATGGGCCTTGAGGTCCATGTCGAGCTGGGCACCAGGACGAAGATGTTCTGCGGGTGCTCCACCGAACTGGGTGCCGAGCCCAACTCGCAAGTCTGCCCGACCTGTCTGGGGCTGCCCGGCTCGCTGCCGGTGGTCAACGCGGTCGGCGTGGAGTCGGCGATCAAGATCGGTCTCGCGCTCAACTGCGAGATCGCGCAGTGGTGCCGTTTCGCCCGGAAGAACTACTTCTATCCGGACATGCCGAAGAACTTCCAGACCTCGCAGTACGACGAGCCGATCGCCTTCAACGGCTACCTGGACGTCGCGCTGGAGGACGGGGAGGTCTTCCGGGTCGAGATCGAACGCGCCCAC
Source organism: Streptomyces sp. ICBB 8177 (assembly GCF_003144095.1). Taxonomy (GTDB): domain Bacteria; phylum Actinomycetota; class Actinomycetes; order Streptomycetales; family Streptomycetaceae; genus Streptantibioticus_D. The sequence continues at coordinate 2,494,158 of NZ_NSKH01000018.1, forward strand.
ATGGAGGAGGACACCGGCAAGTCCACCCACATCGGTGGCGCGACCGGCCGCATCCACGGCGCCTCGCACTCGCTGCTGGACTACAACCGGGCCGGCATCCCGCTCATCGAGATCGTCACCAAGCCGATCGAGGGCGCGGGCGAGCGGGCCCCGGAGGTGGCGCGCGCGTACGTGGCCGAACTGCGCGAGCTGATCCGGGCGCTGGGCGTGTCCGAGGCCCGCATGGAGATGGGTCAGATGCGCTGCGACGTCAACCTGTCGCTGCGCCCGCACGGCACCGAGAAGTTCGGCACCCGCTCGGAGACCAAGAACGTCAACTCGCTGCGGAGCGTGGAGCGCGCGGCGAGGTTCGAGATCCAGCGGCACGCCGCGGTGCTGTCGACCGGCGGCACGATCGTGCAGGAGACCCGGCACTTCCACGAGGACACCGGCTCCACCACCTCCGGCCGCATCAAGGAGGAGGCGGAGGACTACCGCTACTTCCCGGAGCCGGACCTCGTGCCGGTCGCCCCGGCCCGCGAGTGGGTCGAGGAGCTGCGCGCCACGCTGCCGGAACTGCCGCGCCTTCGCCGGGCACGGCTGCGCGAGGAGTGGGGCATCTCCGACCACGAGATGCAGTCGGTGCTCAACGCCGGCGCGATCGATCTGATCGTGGCGACGGTGGACGCCGGAGCCCCGGCCGACCAGGCCCGCAAGTGGTGGATGGGCGAGCTGGCCCGCCGTTCCAACGAGGACGGCGTGGAGCTGTCGGCGCTGCCGATCACCCCGGCGCAGGTCGCCCGGGTCTGCGCGCTGGTGGCCGAGGGCAAGCTCAACGACAAGCTGGCCCGCCAGGTCATCGAGGGCGTGCTCGCCGGTGAGGGCGACCCGGACCAGGTCGTCGAAAAGCGGGGTCTGGCCGTGGTCTCCGACTCCGGCGCGCTCGGCGCGGCCGTGGACGAGGCCATCGCGGGCAACCCGGGCATCGCCGACAAGATCCGCGACGGCAAGGTCGCGGCGGCGGGTGCGCTGGTCGGCGCCGTGATGAAGGCCACACGCGGACAGGCGGACGCCGCCCGGGTGCGTGAGCTGATCCTGGAGAAGCTGGGCGTCCAGGGCTGACCTCGAAGTGCCATCCACGCCGTCACCTGCGCGGGTAAAAACGCCATAAGCGCGACAAAGATCGAAAAGCGGCCTTCTCCGTACGAGAGGGCCGCTTTTTCGTGTTCATGACTAACTATTGCCGATCTGTGATGAAGCCCACGAAAGGCGCAAAGGATCTCCCCGCCCTGTCAGAGTGGTGCGCTGTACGCGAAGTTCTTTGAGGGCCTTTCCCGCCGAAGGTCGCGCGGCGTTCACCCGCGCGACGCACCGGCGAAAGCTCCGCTCAAGACTGGAAAGCAGGGTATGGCCCTACTTGCTCGGTGGTGTGTGCGCCGCCGTCTCGTCGTGATCGCGCTGTGGGTCGCCACCTTCTGCGGCCTGACCGCGGCGGCCGTCGCCACCGGCTCCGCGTACTCCAACACCTACGACGTGCCCGGCACCGAGTCCGGCACCGCCGCCACCTTGATGGCCAAGGCGTTCCCCGGCCGCGCGGGGTCCAGCGACACCATCGTGTGGCACACCGGCCACGGCACCGTGCGGGCCGCCGCCGTCGAGCAGCGCATGACCGGGGCCCTCGACGAGGTCTCCCACCTGCCGGGCGTCACCGAGGTCACCGGCCCCTACGGCCACGCCGCCACCCCCGACCCGGCCGCCGGCCAGATCAGCCGCGACGGCCGCACCGCCTACGCGACCATCACCTTCGACGCCGACTCAGAACACCTCAGCGCCGCCCAGGTCCAGCGGGTCGTCGACACCGCCAAGGCGGCCGGCACCCACGACCTCCAGGTCGAACTCGGCGGCGACGCCATCGGCCTGACCCAGAAGACCGGCGGGCAGCTGTCCGAGATCGTCGGCGTCGCGGTGGCCGCCGTCGTGCTCTTCCTGGCCTTCGGCTCGCTCGCCGCGATGTTCCTGCCGATCGCCTCGGCGGTGGTGGCCGTCGGCACCGCCGTCATGGGCATCGAACTGCTCAGCCACGTCATGACGGTCGCCGACTTCGCCCCCATGCTCGGCACCCTCATCGGCCTCGGCGTCGGCATCGACTACGCGCTGTTCATCGTCACCCGGCACCGGCGCGGCCTGCGGCGCGGGCTCAGCGTCCAGCAGGCCGCCGAGAACGCCGTCGCCACCTCCGGCCGGGCGGTGTGCTTCGCGGGCGGCACCGTCTGCGTCGCCGTGCTGGGCATGTTCATCCTGCGCCTGAGCTTCCTCAACGGCGTCGCCGTCGCCTCCTCGCTCACCGTCCTGCTCACCGTCGCCGCCTCGGTGACGCTGCTGCCCGCGCTGCTCGGGGTGATCGGGACGCGGGCGCTCAGCCGCCGCGAGCGCGCCCGGCTCGCCGAGCACGGCCCGGCGCCCGACGTGCCGACCGGGCTCGCCGCCCGCTGGTCGGCGTTCGTCGAACGCCATCCCAAGCTGCTGGCGGGCGTCGCGGCGGCCGTGATGCTGGTGCTGGCGCTGCCCACGCTCTCGTTGCACCTGGGCACCTCCGACCAGGGCAACGACCCGGCCGGCTCGACCACCCGCACCGCCTACGACCTGGTCGCCAAGGGCTTCGGCCCCGGCGTCAACGGCCCGCTCCAGATCGTCGCCGAAACGCACGACGCCGCCGGCAAGGTCGCCCTCGCCCACCTGACCGACACCCTGCGCCACACCCCCGGCGTCGCCGACGTCACGACGCCCACCCCCGGCGCCGGCGGCATCGAGTCGCTCACCGTCGTGCCGACCACCTCACCGCAGTCGCAGGCCACCAGCCGCCTCATCACCCACCTGCGAAGCGACGTCATCCCGCTCGCCGAGCACGGCACCTCGCTGCGCGTCCACGTCGGCGGTGTCACCGCGGCCTACGACGACTTCGCGGGCGTCATCCTCGGCAAACTGCCGCTGTTCGTCGGCGTGGTGATCGCCCTGGGCGGCACCCTGCTGCTGCTCGCGTTCCGCAGCCTCGGCATCCCGCTGAAGGCCGCCGTGATGAACGTCGCCGCCGTGGCGTCCTCGTTCGGCGTGGTCGTCGCGATCTTCCAGTGGGGCTGGGGCAGCGAACTGATGGGCCTGGGCCGCGCCGGGCCGATCGAGCCGTTCCTGCCGGTCATCATGGTCTCGGTGCTCTTCGGGCTCTCCATGGACTACCAGGTCTTCCTGGTCTCCCGGATGTACGAGGAGTGGCTGGAGACCCGCGACAACCGCCGGGCGGTGCGCGTCGGCCTCGCCGAGACCAGCCGGGTCATCAACTCCGCGGCCGTCATCATGATCTCCGTCTTCCTCGCCTTCGTGCTCAGCGGCGACCGGGTGATCGCGATGTTCGGCATCGGCCTGGCGACCGCCGTCGCGCTGGACGCGTTCGTGCTGCGCACGCTGCTGGTGCCGGCCCTGATGCACCTGCTCGGCGGCGCCAACTGGTGGCTGCCCGGCTGGCTCGAGCGCAGGCTGCCGCGCCTGAGCATCGAACCACCCGGCACTGAGGCGGTCACGATGCTGCCTAAGGTGCCCGCGCCCCGGGTCGGCGAGCTGCCTAAGGCCCCCGACCCGCACTAGCCGCCCCGCCTAAGGGGCACGACCGAACGGAGATCGGGCAGTCGCCCGATGCGGCGCACCCCCCTGGGGAACGAGTCTTGAGGCAGTCGGGAACACCGGTTCCCGGCCGTCACGCGACGCCGTCTTCCCAGGGGGAACCATGTACTACCACGAGGCCCAGCTGCGCTACCGCGAGTCCGAGCTGCGCGCGGCCGCCGAACGGGCCCGGATGCTCCACGAGGCCGTGAACGCCGACTACGAGGTGGAGGCCGAATCCGCCCAGGGTCCGCGGGCCGCCAAGTCCCGCCGCCGCGGCGGCGGTTCACAGCACCACGGCCGGGCGTCGGGGGACTCGGCCGTGGCCCGGTTGCGGTCCAGACTGCGGATCGCCGCCTGAGGCGGGTGAGCGCTGTGACGGTGACCGTCGTGGACATGCCTGGACCTGCCGCGTTGTCCGACCCCTGTGGGATGCTCGGACCTGTGCAGACCCAGTCCGTGTCCCCGGTGTTCGTCGGTCGCGCGGCCGAACTGACCGCGCTTGAGACAGCGCTCGCCCGTGCCACCGCCGGCGAGCCGCAGGCCGTGCTCGTCGGCGGCGAGGCCGGGGTGGGCAAGACCCGGCTCGTCGAGGAGTTCCTGTCCGGCGCCTGCCGGTCCGGGGCGGTCGTCGCGGTCGGCGGCTGCGTCGAAGTCGGCGCGGACGGGCTGCCGTTCGCGCCCGTCGCCACCGCGCTGCGCGCCCTGCACCGCAGGCTCGGCGACGAACTGGCCCGCGCCGCCGCCGGACAGGAAGGCGAACTCGCCCGCCTGCTCCCGGAGCTGGGGGAGACCACCCGCGAGGCGCACGACCAGGAGGGCAGGGCCCGGCTGTTCGAGCTGACCGCCCGCCTGCTGGAGCGGCTGGCCGCCGAACGCACCCTGATCCTCGCCATCGAGGACCTGCACTGGGCCGACAGCTCCACCCGCGAACTGCTCGCCTACCTCTTCCGCTCGCTGGACGCCGCCCGGCTGGTCATCGTCGCCACCTACCGTTCCGACGACATCCACCGCCGCCACCCGCTGCGCCCCTTCCTCGCCGAACTCGACCGGATGCGCACCGTGCTGCGCGTCGAACTCGACCGCTTCAACCGCGACGAGGTGCACGCGCAGATAACAGGCATCCAGGGCGCCCCACCGGACAGCGCCCTGGTCGACCGGGTCTTCGCCCGCTCCGAGGGCAACGCGTTCTTCGTCGAGGAACTCGCGTGCAGCATCGCCCAGGGCTGCCGCACCGGACTGAGCGAATCGCTGCGCGACCTGCTGCTGGTACGCGTCGAGGCGCTGCCGCCCGACGCCCAGCGCGTCGCCCGCATCCTGGCCGAGGGCGGCTCCGAGGTGGAGTACGCGCTGCTCGCCAAGGTCACCGGGCTCGGAGAGGACGACCTGATCGAGGCGCTGCGCGGCGCGGTCGGCGCCAACATCCTGCTGCCCACCGCGGACGGCGACGGCTACCGCTTCCGGCACGCTCTGGTGCGCGAGGCGGTCGTCGACGACCTGCTCCCCGGCGAGCGCTCCCGTCTCAACCGCCGCTACGCGGAAGCCCTGGAGGCCGACCCCGCGCTGGTGCGCTCCGCCGAGCGCGCGGCGCGGCTGGCCAGCTACTGGTACCACGCGCACGACCCCGCCAAGGCGCTGCCCGCGGTGCTCGCCGCCGCCGTCGAGGCACGGCGGCGGTACGCGTACGCCGAGCAACTGCGCCTGCTGGAGCGGGCGTTGGAGCTGTGGGAAGAGGCTCCGAGGGAACTGCGGGAGTCCCAGGACCCGTTCGACTACGGCCTGGACGTCTACCCGGCGTGCGGCGGGGCCGACGAGGGCCCCAGCTTCACCGACCTGCTCGCCGAGACGGTCGTCGCCGCGTACCTGGCCGGTCGCCGCGAGCGGTCCCTGGCCATCAGCAAGCGCGCCCTGCGCCTGCTCGACGACGGCCGCGACCCGCTGCGGGCGGCCTGGTTCTGGACGCAGCGCTCCCGGGTGATGGAGGGACTCGGCCGCGGTGACGGCTGGGCGGAGCTGAGCCGCGCCCAGGAGCTGGTCCGCGGGCTGCCGCCGTCCGCCGTGCACGCGGAGGTGCTCGCGCTGGTCGCCGGCTGGGGCATGATCCATCAGCCGGGCCCCGACGCCTACGCGACCGCCGAGCGCGCCGTGGAACTCGCCCGCCTCGTCGGAGCCGAGGGCATCGAGCTGCACGCCCGGCTCACCCTCGGCACCCTCATGGTCGACTCCGGGGACGTCGAGGGCGGCCTCGCCGAGATGGCCGCCGTGTGCGCCAGGGTCGTCGAACTCGGCACCGTGAGCGTGCTGGGCCGCTGCCACGTGAACTACGCCTCCGCACTGGAGTCGGTGGGCAGATCGGCGCAGGCCGTGGAAGTGGCCACCGAGGGCATCGCCGTGCACAAGCGGTTCGGGTTGGTCGAGTCCCTCGCGTGGGCCTACTCGAACAAGGCCGATTCGCTGTTCGCGCTGGGACGCTGGGACGAGGCCGAGGAGTTCGCGACCAAGGCCATGCGGCTGGCCACCAACGTGATGCCCCGGGCGAGCGTCCACTTCCTGCTCGCCGACATCGCCTTCGGTCGCGGCGAACTCGACCGTGCGGAGGCGCAGTTGGCGGCCCTGCGCGAGGACGAGGAGAAGAACGGCACGCGGCCGGAGCACGCCGTGTGGAGCTCCCGCCTGGCCATCGCGCTCGCCGGCGCCCGCGGCAGGATCGCGCAGGCGCGCGAGACGCTGGGCCGGGTGGTGGAGCGGGGTTTCCCGTCCGGGGGGCACCGCTACGCCTGGCCGTTGCTGCTGGCCGCCGCCACCGCCGAGGCGGACGCGCGCGGACTGCCGGGGGCCGAGGAGGGGCGGGACGCCGTGCTGCGGCGGATCGCCAAGGCGGCGCGGGCGCTGCCGCAGCCGGTCGCGCTGTGGCGGGCGTACGGGCTGCTGGTCGAGGCCGAACTGCGCCGGGCCGACGGCCGCGACCGGGTGGCGGACTGGGCCGCGGCGGCTGCCGCGTTCGAACCGCTGGAACGCCCCCACCTGCTGGCGACCGCCCGCCACCACTGGGCGCGGGCGCTGCTCGCCGACGACCAGGCGGCGCGCGACCTCGCCGGGCGGTTGCTGGCGCAGGCGCACGAGAGCGCGGAGCGCCTGGGCGCCCGACCGCTGCGCGAGGCGGTCGAACTCCTCGCCCGGCGCGCACGCCTGCCGCTGGGGCGGATCCCGCAGGCCCCGGCGGAGGATCTGGGCCTCACCCCGCGCGAACGCGACGTCCTGCGCCTGGTCGCGGCCGGCCACAGCAACCGGCGGATAGCGGAGGAGCTGTTCATCTCCCCGAAGACGGCGAGCGTCCACGTCTCCAACATCCTGGCCAAGCTGGGCGTCTCAGGCCGAGGAGAGGCGGCGGCCCTGGCGCACCGCCTGGCCCTCTTCCCTGACGTGGAACGAGCGGCGGCGGGCTGATCGCGCGGTTCCGCGGCGGCGCAGACGTGACACTCCGCAGCACAGGACCCGTCGCGCGATCAATCCCACGACCCCCGTGCCGAAGGCAGCCCCGCCAGCTCCCGCACGTCCTCCTCCGTCAGCCGCACCCGCGCGGCCCCCGCGTTCTCCACCGCCCACCGCTCCCGCTTCGCGCCCGGCACCGGGATCACGTGCGGGCCCCGCGCGAGGACCCAGGCCAGCGCGATCTGGGCCGGCGTCGCGCCGTGCCGTTCCGCGACGCGGCGCAGGCCGACCACGATCGACTGGTTGGCGGCCATCATCTCCGCCGTGAAGCGCGGGTGCCGCGCCCGTACGTCGTCCTGCTCGAAGCCCTGCCCCGGCGTCAGCGTCCCGGTGAGGAAACCGTTCCCCAGAGGCATCGCCGCCAGGAAGCCGACGCCGCGCGCCGCGCACCACGGCAGCAGGGCCGCCGCGGCCCCCGGCGCCCACACCGACAGCTCCGCCTGCACGCACGAGACCGGGAACACCTGCTGCGCGCGCTCCAGCTGACGCAGGGCCTGCGCATACGGGGCGGACGCGGTCCTGCGGCCGCGGCCCGCGCCGCCCGGCTCCAGGACGCACAGCCCGAGCGCGCGCACCTTGCCCGCGGCGACCAGTTCGGCCATCGCGCCCCAGGTCTCCTCGACCGGCACCTCCGGGTCGACGCGGTGCAGCTGGTACAGGTCGATCACGTCGGTCTGCAACCGCCGCAGCGACGCGTCGCACGCCCTTCTCACGTAGCCGGGACGGCCGTTGGCCACGAGATGCTGCTCGCCGACGAGCAGCCCGCACTTGGTGGCGACGAACGCCTCCTCGCGCCGCTCCTTCAACACCCGCCCCAGCAGCAGCTCGTTGGTGAACGGCCCGTACATGTCGGCGGTGTCCAGCAGCGTCACGCCCGCGTCCAGCGCCGCGTGCACGGCGCGCAGCGACCGCTCGCCGTCCCGCTGCGAGGCGGTGTAGGCCCAGCTCATCGGCATGCAGCCCAGTCCCACCGCGCCCACTTCGAGAGCGGACGCACCGATCGTCCTGCGCTCCACCTGGCCTTGCCTCCTCGCATCCCCCCGCACCCGCCGGACCACGGTAACGCCCCGCCACGACACCCCCGTCCCCGGCGCCGACCCCCGCCCCTGGCTTAGCCTCGCCTCATGGCCGACTCCACCGCTGACACCGCGCCCGACCAGCACCCGACGGTCTGGCTGCCCATCCCGCCCGACCGCCTGCCGGGGCTGCCCGAAGGGCCCGAGTACCTCCACTGGGACGGCGAGGGCGACTTCCCCGGCGACCCCGTCGGCGTCGACTTCTACGTGCCGCCGTACATGAAGCCCCCGCAGGTGGTCACGCGCCCGCTGCGCCACGGCGCACGCCCGCGCGTGGTCCAGACGCTCACCGCGGGTGTCGACAACGTCCTCGACGCGATCCCGCCCGGCACGGTGCTGTGCAACGCCCGCGGCGTCCACGAGGCGAGCACCGCGGAACTCGCCCTCACTCTCACCCTGGCCTCGCTGCGCGCCATCCCGCGCTTCGTGCGCGGCCAGGACGCGGAGCGCTGGTACGCGGGCGTCTACCCGGCGCTCGCCGACCGCACGGTGCTGATCGTCGGCTACGGGGCGATCGGCGCGGCGGTCGAGGACCGGCTCACGCCGTTCGAGTGCGCCGTCGTACGGGTGGCGCGCACGGCGCGCGAGACGTCCAGGGGAGTGGTGCACGCCATCGCCGAGCTACCCCAACTGCTTCCGCACGCCGATGTGGTGATCCTCACGACCCCGCTCACCGACGCCACCCGCCACCTGGTGGACGCCGGCTTCCTGGCCCGCATGAAGGACGGCGCGCTGCTGGTCAACGTGGCTCGCGGACCGGTGGTGGAGACCAAGTCCCTGCTGGCCGAGCTGGAGTCGGGCCGGCTGCGCGCCGCGCTGGACGTCACCGATCCCGAACCGCTTCCGCCCGGCCACCCGCTCTGGCACGCGCCGGGCGTGCTGATCAGCCCGCACGTCGGCGGCAGCACCTCCGCCTTCCAGCCGCGCGCCGAGCGCCTGATCCGCGCCCAGCTGCGGCGATTCACCACCGGAGAGCCGCTGGAGAACGTCGTCACGACCGGGTGAGCGCCCCCTCGAACTCACCCACAGGCGCCGAACGAACGCGCTCCGCAACCGCCATCATCCGCCCGGTTACGCTCAGTACAGCTGCTATGTCCCTGTGTGACCGCTCTGGTGTATCGTCCCGAGCGGGGGTGCGTCGACCGGACCGCTAACGGCCGTCGACCACCGGATGAAGAGTCTGGAGAGCCCGGGCGGGACGCCGGTCCGGCCCAGGGCGCGAGGGGGATGACGGGCGATGTACGGCCTATGGACACCAACACCGGTACGCAGGAACCGACGCCTCCGCCACGCGGTGCGCGGCGGCCACCGGGTACGCGGGCGGGGTACGGCGTGAGTGCGTCGGGGGCGTTGCTGCCCGGCCCGGCGGGAGGCGGCCGGGTGGGCCTGCTGCCCCAACTCCTGGTCGCCATGGTCTGCGGCGGGTACGCGGCCGGGGCCGCGCTCGACTGGGGCACCCCGCCGCTCGCCGCGTTCATGGGCGACTTCGGGCTGGCCGCCGCGGGACTCGCCGCCTGTGTGTCGTGCCTGTGGTACGCCCGCACCGTCCCGGGGCCCAACCGCCCCGCGTGGGTGATGTTCGCCGTATCCTCCGCCATGCTCGCCGCGGGCAACGGGACCTGGGGCTGGTACGAGGTCGTGCTCGGCGTCAAGTCCATGCCGCACGTCTCGCCCGCCGACTTCTGCTTCCTGCTCTTCGCCCCGCCGGCCATAGTGGGACTGCTGGTCCTCGCCAAGCGCCCGGTGACCAGGGCCGGCTGGGTCTGCATCGCGCTGGACGCGTGGCTGATCGCGGGCTCGCTGCTGACCCTCACCTGGAGCCTGGCGCTCGCGCACGACGCCGGGCTCGACGGCCGCGGCAAGGCGCACATGGCCCTCGCGCTGGCCTACCCGGTCTTCGACATCCTGCTGGTCTCCCTGGTGCTGGCGCTGCACTTCCGCCGCTCCGCCGCCGACCGCCCCGCGGTCAACGCGGCCATCACCTCACTGGCGCTGACCGTGCTGTGCGACGCCGTCTACACCTCGCCGCTGCCGCGCCGCGACTACCATTCCGGCCAGATTCTGGACGCGGGCTGGTTCGCCGCCAGCATGCTCATGGCGTACGCGCCCTGGGTCGGCCACCGCGGCGCGCCGCCGCCGCCACCGCGCCGGGTGCGCCCCGAGCGCAAGGCCGCCGGATCGCTCGGCGCCCTCACCCCGTACCTCGCCGCCGCCGTGTGCACCCTGGGCATGCTCTACAACGTCCTCGGCGGTCACAAGATCGACCGGGTGGTGCTCATCACCGGCTGCACGGTGGCGCTGGTGCTGGTGGTCCGCCAGGGCATCATGCTCCTGGACAACATCGCGCTCACCCAGGAACTCGCCCAGAAGGAGAACCACTTCCGCTCCCTGGTGCAGGGTTCGAGCGACGTCATCATGATCGCCGCCCCCTCCGGCGTGCTGCGCTACGTCAGTCCGGCCGCCAAGGGCGTCCTGGGCCGCGACCCGGACTCCATGGTCGGCACCGAACTCGCCTCCCACATCCACCCCGAGGACCTCGGGCGGATGCTGCACGAGGTGCGCCGCTTCCTCGCCGCGCAGCCGTCCGACGAGCCCGCCACCCGCATCGAGTGCCGGGTGCGCTCCGGCGACGGCGGCTGGCTCAACGTGGAGTCCACCGTCAACCGCTACCAGGGCGGCCTGATCTTCAACAGCCGCGACGTCACCGAACGGGTGCGCCTACAGGCCCAGTTGCAGCACAACGCCTCCCACGACCCGCTCACCGACCTGCCCAACCGCGCCCTGTTCACCGAACGCGTCGGGCACGCGCTCGGCGGGCGCCGGGCCGGCGACGGCGAGGCGGCCGTGCTCTACATCGACCTCGACGGCTTCAAGGCCGTCAACGACACCGTCGGCCATCAGGCGGGCGACGAACTGCTGATCCAGGCGGCGCGCCGGTTGCAGGACTCGGTCCGGGCCGGGGACACGGCGGCACGGCTGGGCGGCGACGAGTTCGCCGCCCTCATCTGTGGCGGCACGGGCGATCCCCAGGTGCGCGAGCGGCAGATAGTGGAGATCGCGGAACGGCTGCGGCTGACGCTCTCCGAGCCGTACGTGGTCTCGGTCGGCGGCCGCAAACCGGGCGGCGACGGGCCCATGGAACACGGCGCCCCCGAAGGGCGGCGGGAGGGCAGGACGCAGGTGCGGGTCGCCGCCAGCATCGGTGTCGCCTTCGCCACCCCCGGCATCACCTCGGCCGAGCTGATGCGCAACGCGGACCTCGCGATGTACCGCGCGAAGTCGGCCGGGAAGAACCGCGTGGAGCTTTACGCGCCGCAGATGCAGAGCGAGGTGGCGCACCGCGCGGAGCTGGCCGCCCGGCTGCGCAGCGCGCTGCGCGACGGCGAGTTCACGCTGCTGCACCAGCCGGTGGTGGACCTCGACAGCGGTGACGTCGACACAGTCCAGGCACAGGCCCGCTGGCGCAGCGCGCAGGGCATCCTGTTCACGCCCGCCGAGTTCCTGCGCTTCGTGGACGCCGGGTCCGCCGACGGCGCCGAGCGCTCCGAGGTCAGCAGATGGCTGCTGGAGGAGGCCGTCGAACAGGCCGCCGCCCGGCACCGGCTGGGCCTGCGGGTGCCCGTGTGCGTGCCGGTGCCCGCGCGCAAGCTGCTCAGCCGCGAACTGCCGGTCAAGCGGCTGGAAGCGCTGCTCGACCGGCACGAGCTGCCGCCGGACGCGCTGATCGTGGAGGTCTCGGGCCACGATCCGCGCATCCCGCTGGACGAGCTGGAACGCAGACTCGGCGCGCTGCGCAGACTCGGCGTGCGGATCGCGCTGGGCGGACTGGGCACCGGGTATGCCGGGATGGTGGCGCTGCGGCGGCTGCCGGTGGACGTGCTCAAGCTGGACCGGTCCTTCACCGAGGGCGTGGTCGAGTCCGCCAGGCTGCACAAGATCACCTCGGGCCTGCTGCGGATCGCCCGCGACCTGGGACTGCGGTCGGTCGCCGAGGGCGTGGACCGGCCCGACCAGGCGGTGGCGCTGCGCGAGATGGGCTGCACCCACGGCCAGGGCATGGCGTTCGCGGGGCCGCTGGACACCCCGCGGCTGCACGGCTGCCTGCTGCGCGGGAGCTTCCCCGTCCCGGGCGGACCCGGGCGTGACGTGGTCACCGCGGGCGCCGGGGCGCTGCCGGTCAGACGAGGGGGCACGGCCGGACCCGACCCGCTGGCCAGCCCTCCCTTGCGCTCACATCATGAGACGTCCGTCCCACCCACTTGACACGTGGGCTGTGACGGGAGGATGGTCGGTGCCATGCGCACCCGAATTCTCGTACTTGGACGGCGCGTCGGCTGACCGGGGCCTCATCACCGCCCCGCGACAAGCACCGGCGCGCTTCCCCTCGCTTGCCTTCTGGCACGAGGGGTTTTTTGTTGCACTGGCACCCACCGCCCCCTCCACACCGCGACCGGGGCGGCCTCTCCGAGAAGAGACAGGCAGATGACCGAGCAGGCCACTGGGGCCCACCATCCGCAGCCGCGGGCCCGCAACGCGGCACAGCAGCCCATCACCGAGCAGGTGACGGGTGCCCAGTCCCTCATCCGTTCTCTGGAGGAAGTCGGCGCCGACACCGTCTTCGGCATCCCCGGCGGGGCGATCCTCCCCGCGTACGACCCGATGTTCGACTCGCAGCGCGTGCGCCACATCCTGGTCCGCCACGAGCAGGGCGCCGGCCACGCCGCCACCGGGTACGCGCAGGCCACCGGCAAGGTCGGCGTCTGCATGGCCACCTCGGGCCCGGGTGCCACCAACCTCGTCACCCCCATCGCCGACGCCCACCTGGACTCGGTGCCGATCGTCGCCATCACCGGCCAGGTCGCCTCCAAGTCCATCGGCACGGACGCCTTCCAGGAGGCGGACATCGTCGGCATCACCATGCCGATCACCAAGCACAACTTCCTGGTCACCGACGCCGCCGACATCCCGCGCACCATCGCCGAGGCCTTCCACATCGCCTCCACCGGCCGCCCGGGGCCGGTGCTGGTCGACATCGCCAAGGACGCCCTCCAGGCACAGACCACCTTCTCCTGGCCGCCCGTCTCGGACCTGCCCGGCTACCGTCCGGTGACCAAGCCGCACGCCAAGCAGATCCGCGAGGCCGCCCGGCTGCTCACCCAGGCCAAGCGCCCGGTGCTGTACGTCGGCGGAGGCGTGCTGAAGGCCCGGGCCACCGAGGAACTGCGCATCCTGGCCGAGTTGACCGGCGCCCCGGTCGCCACCACGCTGATGGCGCTGGGCGCCTTCCCCGACACCCACCGCCAGCACGTCGGCATGCCCGGCATGCACGGCTCGGTCTCCGCGGTCACCGCGATGCAGAAGGCCGACCTGCTGGTCGCGCTCGGCGCGCGGTTCGACGACCGGGTGACCGGCAAGACCGACACGTTCGCCCCGTACGCCAAGATCGTGCACGCCGACATCGACCCGGCGGAGATCGGCAAGATCCGCGCCGCCGACGTGCCGATCGTCGGCGACGCCCGCGAGGTGCTGGCCGACCTGATCGTCGCGGTCCAGGCCGAGCACGAGGCGGGCCACCGCGGGGACTACGCCGACTGGTGGCGGCAGATCGACTCCTGGCGCGAGACCTACCCGCTCGGCTACGACCTGCCCGAGGACGGCAGCCTCTCCCCACAGCAGGTCATCGAGCGCATCGGCCAACTCGCCCCGAAGGACACGGTGTTCGCGGCCGGGGTCGGCCAGCACCAGATGTGGGCCTCGCAGTACATCCGCTACGACAAGCCGTACACCTGGCTCAACTCCGGCGGCGCCGGGACCATGGGCTACGCGGTCCCGGCCGCGATGGGCGCCAAGGCCGGCAAGCCCGACACCACGGTGTGGGCGATCGACGGCGACGGCTGCTTCCAGATGACCAACCAGGAACTGGTCACCTGCGCGCTCAACGGCATCCCCATCAAGGTCGGCATCATCAACAACGGCGCGCTGGGCATGGTCCGCCAGTGGCAGACGCTCTTCTACAACGAGCGTTACTCCAACACCGTGCTGCACTCGGGACCGGGCGAGGGCGCCAAGCCCGCGCTCAACGGCACCCGCACCCCCGACTTCGTCAAGCTCGCCGAGGCGATGGGCTGCGTCGGGCTGCGCTGCGAGGACCCGGCCGACCTCGACGCGGTCATCGAGAAGGCCAACGCGATCAACGACCGCCCGGTGGTCGTGGACTTCATCTGCCACGAGGACGCCATGGTGTGGCCGATGGTCGCCGCCGGCACCTCCAACGACGAGGTCATGGCCGCCCGCGGGGTGCGCCCCGACTTCGGCGACATGGACGACTGAGCCGGGCCGGAAGACAACGCGAAGGAATCACGGAACATGTCCAAGCACACGCTCTCCGTCCTGGTCGAGAACAAGCCCGGCGTCCTGGCGAGGATCACCGCGCTGTTCTCCCGCCGCGGCTTCAACATCGACTCCCTGGCGGTCGGCACCACCGAGCACCCCGACATCTCCCGCATCACGATCGTCGTCAACGTGGTCGACGAACTGCCGCTGGAACAGGTGACGAAGCAGCTCAACAAGCTCGTCAACGTCCTGAAGATCGTCGAACTGGAACCGTCCTCCGCCGTGCAGCGGGAACTGGTCCTGGTCAAGGTGCGCGCCGACAACGAGACGCGCTCGCAGATCACCGAGATCGTCTCGCTCTTCCGCGCCAAGACCGTCGACGTCTCGCCCGAGGCCGTCACCGTCGAGGCGACCGGCGGCGCCGAGAAGCTGGAGGCGCTGCTGCGGATGCTGGAGCCGTTCGGCATCAAGGAACTGGTGCAGTCCGGCACCATCGCCATCGGCCGCGGCGCCCGCTCCATCACCGACCGCTCGCTGCGGGCACTGGACCGCAGCGCGTGACGCGCCGGTCCGACCGCATCGCGAGACCGTAAACCACCCCTCGCCCGCCGGGCGTACGGTGGGCGGCACAACCCGAGAACCAAGGAGAAACCCGAAGTGGCCGAGCTGTTCTACGACGACGACGCCGACCTGTCCATCATCCAGGGCCGCAAGGTCGCGGTGCTGGGTTACGGCAGCCAGGGCCACGCCCACGCGCTGTCGCTGCGCGACTCCGGCGTCGACGTGCGCGTCGGTCTGCCCGAGGGCTCCAAGTCCCGGGTCAAGGCCGAGGAGCAGGGCCTGCGCGTGGTCACCCCCGCCGAGGCGTCCGCCGAGGCCGACGTGATCATGGTCCTGGTCCCGGACCCCATCCAGGCCAAGGTGTACGCCGAGTCCATCGCCCCGAACCTCAAGGACGGCGACGCGCTCTTCTTCGGGCACGGCTTCAACATCCGGTTCGACCTGATCAAGCCCCCGGCCGGCGTCGACGTGTGCATGGTCGCCCCCAAGGGCCCGGGCCACCTGGTCCGCCGCCAGTACGAGGAGGGCCGCGGCGTGCCCTGCATCGTCGCGGTCGAGCAGGACGCCTCCGGCAGCGCCTTCGCGCTCGCCCTGTCCTACGCCAAGGGCATCGGCGGCACCCGCGCCGGCGTCATCAAGACCACGTTCACCGAGGAGACCGAGACCGACCTGTTCGGTGAGCAGGCCGTGCTGTGCGGCGGTGCCTCGGCGCTGGTGAAGGCGGGCTTCGAGACCCTGGTCGAGGCGGGCTACCAGCCGGAGATCGCCTACTTCGAGTGCCTGCACGAGCTGAAGCTCATCGTCGACCTGATGTACGAGGGCGGCCTGGAGAAGATGCGCTGGTCGGTCTCCGAGACCGCCGAGTGGGGCGACTACGTCAGCGGCCCGCGGGTGGTCAACGACCAGACCAAGGCCGAGATGAAGAAGATCCTCGGCGAGATCCAGGACGGCACCTTCGCCAAGAACTGGATCAACGAGTACAACGCCGGCCTGCCGAAGTACAACGAGTACAAGAAGGCCGACAGCGAGCACCTGCTGGAGACCACGGGCAAGAAGCTGCGCAAGCTGATGAGCTGGGTGGACGACGAGGCGTAAGGCCTCACCCGCGGTGTACGGGGCCTCCGGGGCGCTGCCCTGGAGGCCCCCGCCGCGTTGTGACCGGGAGGTTTGTCCACGCCGTACACCCACGTCCGGGTGATCCTTACGCAACGGCACAGGCAGCCGGTCACGGCGCCGATAGACTGCCGTGACAAGCGCGTCAGGCTCACAGCGTCGTGCGTCTTCCACGCGGCATGCCAGCCCCTCCCTCCCTGGAGCGGCCGAAAGGGACCGGCCGCCCACGTAGGACAAGTGAGGATCACGTGAGCACTGCTTCAGCCAGCAAGCCTGTCGTACTCATCGCCGAAGAGCTTTCGCCCGCCACGGTGGATGCCCTGGGTCCGGATTTCGAGATCCGGCACTGCAACGGGGCGGATCGTGCCGATCTGCTGGGCGCGATCGTGGATGTGGACGCGGTTTTGGTGCGTTCGGCCACGAAGGTGGACGCGGAGGCGATCGCCGCCGCGCGCAGGCTTCGGGTGGTCGCTCGTGCGGGTGTCGGTTTGGACAACGTGGATGTGTCGGCGGCCACGAAGGCCGGTGTGATGGTGGTGAACGCGCCGACGTCGAACATCGTGACGGCCGCTGAGCTGGCCTGTGGTCTGCTGGTGGCGACGGCGCGCAATATTCCGCAGGCGAACGCGGCGTTGAAGAACGGTGAGTGGAAGCGCAGCAAGTACACCGGTGTGGAGTTGGCGGAGAAGACGCTGGGTGTGGTGGGTCTTGGTCGGATCGGTGTGCTGGTGGCGCAGCGGATGTCGGCGTTCGGTATGAGGGTCGTGGCGTATGACCCGTATGTGCAGCCGGCGCGGGCGGCGCAGATGGGGGTGAAGTTGCTGTCGCTGGAGGAGTTGCTGGAGGTGTCGGACTTCATCACGGTGCATTTGCCGAAGACTCCGGAGACGCTGGGTCTGATCGGGGATGAGGCGCTGCGCAGGGTGAAGCCGTCGGTGCGGATCGTCAATGCCGCGCGGGGTGGGATCGTGGATGAGGTGGCGTTGGCGAGTGCGTTGAAGGAGGGGCGGGTCGCGGGGGCGGGTTTGGATGTGTTCTCGTCCGAGCCGTGCACGGATTCGCCGTTGTTCGAGTTCGACAATGTGGTGGCGACTCCGCATCTGGGTGCTTCGACGGGTGAGGCGCAGGAGAAGGCGGGTGTCGCGGTGGCGAAGTCGGTGCGGTTGGCGTTGGCGGGGGAGTTGGTGCCGGACGCGGTGAACGTGCAGGGCGGGGTGATCGCGGAGGAGGTGCGGCCGGGTCTGCCGTTGGCGGAGAAGCTGGGCCGGATCTTCACCGCGCTCGCGGGGGAGGTGGCGGTGCGGCTGGATGTCGAGGTGCGCGGCGAGATCACGCAGCATGATGTGAAGGTCCTCGAACTGTCCACGCTCAAGGGCGTGTTCGAGGACGTGGTCGCCGAGACCGTCTCCTACGTCAACGCACCCCTGTTCGCCCAGGAGCGCGGTGTCGAGGTGCGGCTGACCACCAGCAGCGAGTCGCCCGAGCACCGCAACCTGGTCACCGTACGCGGCACCCTCTCCGGGGGCGACGAGATCGCGGTGTCCGGCACCCTGGCCGGGCCCAAGCACATCCAGAAGATCGTCGGCGTCGGCGAGTTCGACGTGGACCTCGTCCTCACCGACCACATGGGCTTCCTGCGCTACGGCGACCGGCCCGGCGTGGTCGGCACCGTCGGCCGCATCCTCGGCGAGGCCGGGATCAACATCGCGGGCATGCAGGTCGCCCGCACCAACGAGGGCGGCGAGGCGCTGGTCGCGCTGACCGTGGACGACTCCATCCCCGCCCCCGTGCTCGCCGAGATCGCCCAGGAGATCGGCGCCACCTCGGCCCGCGCCGTCAACCTCGTCGACTGACCTTCGGCCGGCCCGTCGTCGGGCGCGTCCGACGACGGGCCGGCATCCGGCGGTCCGCCGCCCCGCCCGCTCGGAGGGCGGGCCGCCTTCCCCGCGCTCGTGCGAGCCCCAGCACAGTGGCCGCCCGAACGCAACCGTTCCGGTGGATTTCCCGTCTCTCAGGACGCCAGGGCAGCGAGGACGCCCGGCACATGGGCCACAAGGGGGCACGGCATGCGGTGGATGCGAGCGGTACCGGCGGCGCTGGGCGCCGGCGCGCTGTGCTGCGCTGTGGCGGTCGGCACCGCGACGGCAGACTCCCCCGGCACGCCGCACCCCGTGCTGCTGGTCAACGGCAACTACGACGCCCGCCCCGGTGAGCGCGTCGACGTCAACGTGCAGGGCGTCGACGAGGCGCAGGGCAAGGCGGGCGTCACCGCCACCTCGCACGCCTTCACCGGCCCCGCCCACCTGCGCTGGTACCACTCCGCGTGGGTGTCCGGCTACGACGCGCTGGTCACGCTCTCGCCGACCGCCAAGCCCGGCTCGTACCCGCTGACCGTCTCGATCGGCGACCGCGTCGTCGGCCGCGACCGGATCGAGGTCTCCCCGCGGCAGGCCCCGCGCTTCACCGTCGCCGGGGTCCCGGGCGGCCAGGTCGTCCGCCCGGGCCAGCGGATCTCGCTGCGCTACGACGACCTCTACCCCGGCCAGACCGGCACCGACTTCACCGTCTCCTCGCGGGCGCTGGCGGCCCCGGTGCGGCTGAGGCACGACGACACCACCGACTTCTACGACCCGCGCGCCTTCTCCGCCACCGCCGAGGTCCCGGCCGGCACGAAGGACGGCTCCTACGCCTTCACCCTGACCGGGCCGCGGGGCGAGCGGGCGGCGTCCGGGTCGCTGACGGTGCGTGCCGCCCGGCCCGGCGACCCCGACTACCTGGGCAAGGTGTCCGGGCCCGCGTTCTTCGCGCCGTCCGGCGACCCCGGTCAGGCCACCACGAACGGCTTCACGGTCCACGCCGGCGGCAAGGTGGACGTGCTGTGGCACGACGCGGCGCCCGACCCGGGGGAGACCGGCAGCCTCACCGCCACCTCCGCGGCCTTCGCCGCACCGGTCCGCCTCGCCCCGGACGACAGCAAGGGCGCCGACGGCGACGCGCCCCGCTTCTACGGCACCGCCGCCGTCCGCGCCGACCTGGCGCCCGGCACCTACCCGGTCACCGTCGTCAGCCACCACGGCCGGGTCCGCAGGAGCGAGTCCCTCACCGTCACGCGGCCGTTGACGCCGACCAAGGGCGTGGACGCGGGCGTGGGCGGCGGCTGGTTCGGCCTGGCCGGCGGCCTGCTGGCCCTCGGCACCGCCGCCGTCGTCACCGCCGCCCGCAAACGCCGCCCGGCCCGGGCCTGACCCGTACGGCCGTGCCCGGCCGACCCGGGGCGAATGCCGTTGGCCCGGGGCGGCCGTGGTGCTGGAATGGCCGGATGGACCGCGATCACGTGCTCAGTCTGTTCGACCGTCAGATGCGCCGGGGTGCCCGGCCCGACGACCCCACGGCCCGCGTCGAGCGGGCCGGCGACGTGGTGCGGCAGACCGGTGGGCCCGCCGCGTGGAACGGCGTGCTGTGGTCCGACCTGACCGAGCAGACCGCGGACGCGGCCATCGCCGAGCAGGTGCGGCACTTCGACGCGCTGGGCCGTGGATTCGAGTGGAAGCTGTACTCCCACGACCGGCCCGGCGACCTTGCGGCGCGGTTGCGCGCCGCGGGCTTCGTGCCGGAGCCCGCCGAGTCCCTCATGGTCGCCGCCGTCGCCGACCTGTCCGACCGGGTCGAACTGCCGGAAGGGGTGCGGCTGCGCACGGTGACCGACGCGGCTGGGGTGGACCTGGTGGCCGACGTCCACGAACAGGTCTTCCGCTCCGGCCGCTCCCGCCTGCGCCAGCGCCTGCTGTCCCAACTGGCCGCCCACCCCGGCACGGTGAGCGCCGTGGTGGCGACGGCGGGGGACGTGCCGGTCGCCGCGGCACGTCTGGAACTGCACGCGGGCACCGAGTTCGCCGGGCTGTGGGGCGGCGGCACGCTGGCGGCCTGGCGCGGACGCGGCATCTACCGGGCGCTGGTCGCCCACCGGGTCCGGCTGGCCGCCGAACGCGGCTACCGCTGGCTCCAGGTCGACGCCTCCGAGGCCAGCCGCCCGATCCTGGAACGCCTCGGCTTCGAGAGGCTCGCCACCACGACGCCGTACCGCCACGACGTCGGCTGAGCCGCCCGCGCGACTACCGCAGCCGGGCCGCCTTGAGCGCCAGGTGCAGCAGCAGGCGGTCCTCGCCGTCGTCCAGGTCGAGACCGGTCAGGTGCTCGACGCGGGAGAGCCGGTAGTAGAGCGTCTGGCGGTGGATGGCCAGCGCGGCGGCCGCCCGCCCGGCCTGGCCCGCGCAGTCGAGGAACACCTCTGCGGTGTGCGCGAGTTCGGTGTGCGCGGCGTCCAGCAGCGGGGCGACGGCCGGATCGGTGGCCGTGGGCAGCCGGGTCAGCAGCCGGTACGGGCCGATGCCCGACCAGTGCGCCACCGGGGCCAGCCGCGGCTGTGCGTGCGCCGCCCGGGCCGCGCCCGACGCCTCCCGCCAGGACTCCGGCAGCCCTTCGAGCCCGGCCCGGCGCCCGCTCACCCCGGCGGCGGCGCCCCGGGCGCGGGCCGACTCCAGCAGCCGTGCCGCCACCGTGTCCGCCGCCCTGGCCCGGGCCAGCACCGCCAGCCCGCCCGGCGGTGACGGCACCGCGCACACCGCGACCGCCCCCGGCAGGGCGCGCGGCCCGGGCAGCGGATCGGACGCCTCGTCGTCGCCGCCGTCCCACGGGGTCACGCACACCACCGCGAAGTCGTCGTCCGCGACCCGCCCCAGCGCCGCCCGCAACGCCGCGAGCGCACCCTCCCGGCGGGAGTCGGGACCGGTCAGCAGCCCCAGCAGCTCCCGCCCGGTGTCCGCCCCCGCCCGTGCCTCGGCGGCCAGCAGGGTGCCGATCCGGGCGGCCACCGCCATCGCCGCGTCCAGCGGCCGGTCGGTGCCGTCGTCCAGCAGCCACACGTAGCCGTGCACCACGCCGCGGTGGCGCACCGGCAGGCAGACGCGGGCGTGGATGCCCGCCGCCGGGTCGGCCGGGACGCGCACCGGCTCGCGCGCCCGCGCGATGCCGAACCCCTCGAACCACTCGCGCACCTGCGCGGTCGAGCGCCTGGTGAGGATGGACCGGGTGCGGATCGGGTCCATCGCGGCCTCGTCGTCGCTGTCGTGCGCGCCGAAGGCGATCAGCCGGAAGTCGCGGTCCTCCAGCGTCGCGGGCGTGCCGAGCAGCGCCGACACCTCGTCGACCAGTTCCTGGAAGTCCCCGTCACCGCGCACTGGCCCATTGTCGCTCATACATCTGTATGAGAGGCCGGTCACGGATGCGTGACACCTGTCGATGGCCCACGGTGGAGGCGAAACCTAGATTTCATCGCGTAGCCACCTGCCCCGCCGCGGGGTGCCGGCCGTCCCGCCGCAGGGCCACGCACCTTGCGTCACGCACTCGTTGGAGGAGCCCGTGCTGGGTCCCGTGTTGCTCGCCGCCTCGCGCAGCGACCGTATGCGCCGCCTGGTCGCGGCCGCTCCCGTCACCCGGCCGGTCGTGGACCGCTTCGTCGCCGGTGACGAACTGGCTCCCGCCCTGGACAGCGTCCGCGCCCTGACCGACTCCGGCCGCGAGGTCACCCTCGACCACCTGGGTGAGGACGTCACCGACCGGGCCACCGCCACCGCCACCCGCGACGCCTACCTGCGACTGCTGGACGCGCTGGGCACCGAGGGCCTGGCCGGCAAGGCCGAGGTCTCCGTCAAGCTGTCGGCGTTCGGCCAGGCGCTGCCGGTCGGCGGCCACGACATCGCGCTGGGGAACGTGCGCCAGGTGGCCCAGGCCGCCACCGCCGCGGGCACCACGGTCACCCTCGACATGGAGGACCACACCACCGTCGACTCGACGCTGGCCATCCTCGACGAGCTGCGCCAGGACCACCCCGGCACCGGCGCCGTCGTGCAGTCCTACCTCTTCCGCACCGAGGACGACTGCCGCCGCCTGGCCACCCCCGGCTCGCGGGTGCGGCTGGTCAAGGGCGCCTACAAGGAGCCCGCGTCCGTCGCCCACCAGGACAAGCGCGAGGTCGACAAGGCGTACGTGCGCTGCCTGAAGATCCTCATGGCGGGCGCCGGCTACCCGATGATCGGCTCGCACGACCCGCGGATGATCGCCATCGGCCAGCACCTGGCCCGCGAGCACGGCCGCCAGGCGGGCGACTACGAGTTCCAGATGCTCTTCGGCATCCGGGTCGCCGAGCAGCGCCGGCTGGCAGAGGCGGGCGAGCGCATGCGTATTTACGTGCCGTACGGCGCAGACTGGTACGGGTACTTCATGCGGCGGCTCGCGGAGCGCCCGGCCAACCTGGCCTTCTTCCTCCGCTCGTTCGTCCCCGGAGCCTGACCGGCACCGGGACGCCGCCTGAGCGCCCGAACGCCCGCAGCACACCCCAGCAGCACACCCCGCAGAAGGAGACCCCTCCCATGGACGCCGTGACCCAGGTCCCCACCCCGGTCAACGAGCCGGTGCACTCCTATGCCCCCGGCAGCCCGGAGCGGGCCCGCCTGGAGGCCAAGCTGAAGGAGCTGGGCGAGAACCCGGTCGACCTTCCGATGACCATCGGCGGCGTCAAGCGGATGGGCGGCGGCGAGCCGTTCCACGTCGTCCAGCCGCACAACCACGCCGCCCGCCTGGGCACCGGCCGCCACGCCACCCAGGACGACGCCCGCGAGGCGATCGACGCCGCGCTGGCCGCCGCTCCGGCGTGGCGGGCGCTGTCCTTCGACGACCGCGCCGCGATCATCCTGCGCGCCGCCGAGCTGCTGGCCGGCCCGTGGCGCGAGACCATCGCCGCCGCCACCATGCTGGGGCAGTCCAAGACCGCGCAGCAGGCCGAGATCGACAGCCCCTGCGAGCTGGTCGACTTCTGGCGGTTCAACGTCGCCTACGCCCGGCAGATCCTCGCCGAGCAGCCGGTGACCAACTCGCCGGGTGTCTGGAACCGCCTGGACCACCGCCCGCTGGAGGGCTTCGTCTACGCGATCACCCCGTTCAACTTCTCGGCGATCGCCGCCAACCTGCCGACCGCGCCCGCGCTGATGGGCAACGTCGTGCTGTGGAAGCCGTCGCCGACCCAGACCCGCGCCGCCGTGCTGCTGATGGAGCTGCTGGAGGAGGCCGGGCTGCCCAAGGGCGTCATCAACCTGGTCACCGGTGACGGCGTGGCGGTCTCCGAGGTCGCCCTCGCCCACCCGGACCTGGCCGGCATCCACTTCACCGGCTCCACCAAGACCTTCCACTACCTGTGGAAGACGGTCGGCGCGAACATCGAGAACTACCGCAACTACCCGCGCATCGTCGGCGAGACCGGCGGCAAGGACTTCGTGGTCGCCCACCCGTCCGCCGACCCCGCGGTGCTCAAGACCGCGCTGACCCGCGGCGCCTTCGAGTACCAGGGCCAGAAGTGCTCGGCCACCTCCCGCGCGTACATCCCCCGCTCGATCTGGGAGGGCGGCTTCAAGGAGTCGTTCGCCGCCGAGGTCGAGGGCCTCGCCATGGGCGACGTGACCGACCTGGACAACTTCATCGGCGCCGTCATCGACGACCGCTCGTTCGCCAAGAACAAGGCGGCCATCGACCGGGCCAAGGCCGACCCCGACACCGAGATCGTCGCGGGCGGCACCTACGACGACTCCGTCGGCTACTTCGTCCGGCCGACCGTGCTGGTCTGCTCCGACCCGCACAACGAGGTCTTCACCGAGGAGTACTTCGGCCCGATCCTCGCCGTCCACGTCTACGAGGACGAGCGGTACGACGAGATGCTCGCGCAGATGGAGTCGGTGGCGAAGTACGCCCTGACCGGCTCGGTCATCGCGAGCGACCGGGCGGCCGCCGCGCACACCATGGAGGTGCTGCGCTACGCCGCGGGCAACTTCTACATCAACGACAAGTCGACCGGCGCCGTCGTCGGCCAGCAGCCCTTCGGCGGCGGCCGCGCCTCCGGCACCAACGACAAGGCGGGCGCCGCGCAGAACCTGATGCGCTGGACCTCCACGCGTTCCATCAAGGAAGCGCTCCTGCCGCCGACCGACTACCGCTACCCCCACATGGGCTGAGCGGTCGAGGCGACTCTCCCTACCGGGCGAGGCGGCTGAAAGTAGGGGCCCGGCATCGCGAACACGCGGTGCCGGGCCCTGGCCATGGGTAGGGAGCCGCAGGTCGGAGGGGGTGCCGTCTCAGATAGTAGGAAGTCCGACTAACTGTGGAGACAGAACGGCGATCTCGCCCTAGCGTTGTAGGAAGCCGAACGTCTCGCTAGATCCAGCGATCGGCGGAGTCGAGCCGGTGCCCCACGCAGGCCACCCCTGCGGCGCCCGCTCCCCGCCCCTTCCGGCGCACCCCTCACCTTCGTTCCCGGATGGAGAAGTGCTCCCATGGACGAGACCGCCCGCAAGAACGCCGCCGAAGCCCTCCAGCGCGCCCTCGACCGCCGCGACAACGGCGGATCCACCGGCCACGAGCGCCACTGAGCGACGCCCCCCCGAGGTCGCGGCGCCGCGCTGAGCGACGCCCCCGACGAACGCCGACGAGCCGGGCCCCCGCGATCCGCGAGGGCCCAACTCGCGCGTCCCGACATGCCGTTCATCGCACCGCCCGCCCCTGATCTGTCCGGCATGTGGACCGTACGTGTCATGGGGTGGGACGCGGGCGTACAGTGCGGAGCATGTCTCGCAGCATCAGCCTCGCAGTGATCCCCGGTGACGGCATCGGCCAGGAAGTCGTGGCCGAAGGCCTCAAGGTCCTCGGTGCCGTCCTGCCGTCCGACGTGAAGCTGGAGACCACCTCCTACGACTTCGGCGCCCAGCGGTACCACGCCACCGGTGAGACCCTCACCGACGCCGACCTGGAGTCCCTCAAGCGCCACGACGCGATCCTGCTGGGGGCCATCGGCGACCCCTCGGTGCCGTCCGGTGTGCTGGAGCGCGGCTTCCTGCTCAAGCTGCGGTTCGCCTTCGACCACCACGTCAACCTGCGGCCCAGCACCCTGCTGCCCGGCGTCGCCTCGCCGCTCGCCGGGAACCCGCAGATCGACTTCGTGGTGGTGCGCGAGGGCACCGAGGGCCCGTACACGGGCAACGGCGGCGCCATCCGCACCGGCACCCGGCACGAGGTCGCCACCGAGGTCAGCCTCAACACCGCCTACGGCATCGAGCGCGTGGTGCGCGACGCGTACGCCCGCGCCCAGGCCCGCCCGCGCAGGAAGCTCACGCTGGTCCACAAGAACAACGTGCTGGTGCACGCCGGCCACCTGTGGAAGCGGATCTTCGACGCCGTCGGCGCCGAGTACCCGGACGTCACCACCGACTACCTGCACGTGGACGCGGCGACGATCTTCTTCGTCACCCAGCCCGAGCGCTTCGACGTGATCGTCACCGACAACCTCTTCGGCGACATCATCACCGACCTGGCCGCCGCCGTCACCGGAGGCATCGGCCTGGCCGCCAGCGGCAACATCAACCCCTCCCGCGAGTTCCCGTCGATGTTCGAGCCGGTGCACGGCTCGGCGCCGGACATCGCCGGGCAGGGCAAGGCCGACCCGACCGCCACCGTGCGCTCCGTCGCCCTGCTGCTGGAGCACCTCGGGTACCGCGACGAGGCCGCCCGCATCGAGGCCGCCGTCGCCGCCGACGTGGCCGCGCGCGGCACCGAGCCGCGTTCCACCTCGGCCGTCGGCGACGCGCTCGCCGCCCGAGTAGCGAGCTGACCGCCAGGAGCCCCTCAGCCGGCCCGGCAGGTCAGAGCCCCGTCAGCCGGCGCAGCACCGTCGCGCGGCGACATCACGGCTGAGCCCGGCCCCCGCGTGTGATCACGGGGGCCGGGTGCGACCATCCCTTAGGGCCGCATCACCGGAACGCCTCGCTCCGGCGCACCTCTTTCCATCCGGGCTCCCGGTTACGCGATAATCGGACGCAGGGCCGCCGTGTGAGGGGAAAGTCGGACGTCCTACTACCGCCGCGGCGGTGCGGGCGTCGGTGCGGTCCGCCACGACCTCACGGTGAAGGACACGCGACTATGACGACGCCCACGACGCCCACGATCGAACTCAAGCCCTCCTCGCATCCGCTGCCCGACGCCGAGCGGCAGGCGATCCTCGCCGACCCCGGCTTCGGCCGCCACTTCACCGACCACATGGTGACGATCCGGTGGACCGAGGGCCGCGGCTGGCACGACGCCCAGCTCGTCCCGTACGCGCCGATCTCGCTCGACCCCGCGAACATGACGCTGCACTACGCGCAGACGATCTTCGAGGGGCTCAAGGCGTACCGGCAGCCGGACGGCTCGGTGGCGACCTTCCGGCCGTACGCCAACGCCGAGCGCTTCCAGTCGTCGGCGCGGCGGCTGGCGATGCCGGAGCTGCCGCAGGAGCTGTTCGTGGCCGCCTGTGACGCGCTGGTCCGGCAGGACAAGGCGTGGGTGCCCAGCGAGGGCGAGGAGTCGCTGTACCTGCGGCCCTTCATGTTCGCCACCGAGGTCGGCCTCGGCGTGCGCCCGGCCAACGAGTACCTGTTCGTCGTCATCGCCTCCCCGGCCGGCGCGTACTTCCCCGGCGGCGTCAAGCCGGTGTCGGTGTGGGTCTCCGAGGAGTACGTCCGGGCCGCGCCCGGCGGCACCGGCGCGGCGAAGGCGGGCGGCAACTACGCGGCCTCGCTGGTCGCGCAGGCCCAGGCGATCGAGCACGGCTGCCCGCAGGTGGTCTGGCTGGACGCCATCGAGCGCCGCTGGGTCGAGGAGATGGGCGGGATGAACCTGTACTTCGTGTACGGCGACCGCATCGTCACCCCCGAGCTGTCCGGTTCGCTGCTGCCCGGCATCACCCGCGCCTCGCTGCTGCGCATCGCCGCCGACCTCGGCTACGAGGTCTCCGAAGGCCGCGTGTCGGTCGAGGAGTGGCGCGAGGCCGCCGAGAACGGCTCGCTCACCGAGGTCTTCGCCTGCGGCACCGCCGCGGTGATCACCCCGGTCGGCGCGGTCAAGTCCACCCGCGCCGACTGGCGGATCGCCGACGGCGAGCCCGGCGAGGTGACCATGCGGCTGCGCCGCGCGCTGCTGGACGTCCAGACCGGCGCGTCCCCCGACACCCACGGCTGGATGCACCCGCTGGGCTGACCGGCCGCGAGCAGGTGAGGAGGGGGCCCGCCGCCGCGGGCCCCCTCCTCACGCGTAAGCGCTCAGGCCACCACGGCGGCCGCGTCCCGGGTCCCGCCGTCCGGCGCCGGGAGGGGATGCGGCCGCTTGGCGCCGAGCAGCAGGTAGACCGCGGCGGTCACGGCCGCGGCCAGCAGGAAGCTGATGTCGATGCCGCCGGTGAAGCGCAGCAGCGGGCCGCTGTAGAGCGGGGTGTCGACCTCCAGCAGGCCGATGACCGAGCCGCACGCCCAGGCGATCACGGCGGAGACGTTCCAGCCGCCCCGGTACCAGTAGATGCCACCGCGGGTGCGCCGGTTGTAGACCTGGAGG
This sequence comes from Streptomyces sp. ICBB 8177, assembly GCF_003144095.1. Lineage (GTDB taxonomy): Bacteria > Actinomycetota > Actinomycetes > Streptomycetales > Streptomycetaceae > Streptantibioticus_D. The sequence continues at coordinate 2,521,829 of NZ_NSKH01000018.1, forward strand.
GCGTCCGCGTCGTAGCGCCCCCGCACCCGGCGGAAGCCCAGCAGCGTGATCACCGCCCACGGGGTGCCGATCGCGGTGAGCACCAGCACGAACGAGGTCATCGCGTCCTGCGCCGCCCAGGCGAAGTGCCCGAGGTAGACCAGCGCGGTGGAGAACGCGGCCACCACGTAGGTGGCCTGGGTGCGGCTGGCCCTCGGCAGGATCGCGTCGAGGTCCAAGCCCATGCTGTAGAGCATCAGCCCCGCGTTGCCCACCGAACCGGCGGACGCGTTGAGCAGCAGGAACAGCAGGTACCAGACCGGGCAGGCGGCAACCAGCGACGTCGCGTAGTCACTGCCCGCGCCCACGCACAGGGCGGTGAAGGTGCCGAACAGCTGCGGCAGCAGCAGGCCGACGACCAGGCCGAAGCAGGTGCCGGCGAAGACCTTCGGCTGGCTGAAGCGGTGCGGTGAGACGTAGCGGGTGTAGTCGCCCAGCAGCGTGATGAACGCGATCGGCCCCGACAGCCCAGCGGAGACCGCCGACAGCAGCCAGGTGGGCCAGAAGGAACCCAGCAGGTACGGCGTGGCGTGCGGCGCATGCAGGTGGAACATGCCCGCGTACGCGATCACGCCCACGAGCAGCAGGGCGGTCAGGCCGACGGTCAGCACCCGGCTGAGCCGCAGCAGCATCCGGTAGCCGAAGACGGCCGAGGAGGCGGTGGTCGCCGCCAGCACCGCGTAGACCACCGCGTAGCTGGCGGGGCCCGTGGGCAGCCCGAGCATCCGGTGCAGGCACCCCACCACCGCGTCCCCGCCGACCCACAGCGTCAGCGCGGTGTAGCCCAGCGACAGCAGCAGGCCGATCGTCGAGCCCAGCAGTCGCCCGCGCACGCCGAAGTGGGCGCCGCTGGAGGTCGACAGGTTCGTCGCGGTACGCAGCGAGACCAGGGCGAGCGGGGCCACCAGCACGGTGCCCACCAGCGTGCCGGCCGCCAGCGAGGTGAACGACGCCCACCAGCCGAGCCCGAAGGAGACCGGCAGCCAGCCGAAGACGATCACACCGAGGGCCAGGTTGGAGCCCAGCAGGATGCTGATCACGTCACGCGGCCCGCTGGTCCGCTCCTGTTCGGGGACGGTGTCCACTCCCCGCTGTTCGATCCGCATGGCCCTGACTCCTTGAGCGCCGAACTAGTTAGAACGACGTTCAATGTGACTCGCGCATTGCGTGCAGGTCAATACTTCTCGACAAAAGGTTTGCTTGTTAGAGTGCTGTTCTAATCAGCCCCGCCGACCGACCGCCGGGGCGCCGAGTGATCGGACCGCGAAGCTGTGGAGGTGTGGCGGGATGCGGCTGACCCCGACCGAACGTGACCGCCTGCTGCTGTTCGGCGCCGCCGAACTGGCCCGCGCCCGCCGTGCCCGGGGCCTGCGGCTCAACGTGCCGGAGGCGACCGCGCTGATCGCCGACACCGTCTGCGAGGCCGCCCGGGACGGGGCCAGGCTGGCCGAGGCGATCGAGGCGGCGAGCCGGGTGCTCGGGCCCGACGACGTGCTGCCCGGCGTCGCCGACGTGATCGGCGACGTGATGGTCGAGGCGGTCTTCGACGACGGCTCCCGGCTCGCCGTGGTCACCGACCCGATCAGCGGCGCGGGCGTGGGCGAGGACGCGCCCGGCGCGGTGCTGCCCGGACCGGCCGACCCGCCGGTCGAGCCCGCGGTGCGGCTGACCGTGCGCAACACCGCGGGTGTCCCGGTCAGCGTCACCTCGCACTTCCACTTCTTCGAGGCCAACCCCCGCCTGGAGTTCGACCGCCGCGCCGCCTACGGGATGCGGCTCGCCGTGCCCGCCGGGTCCTCGGTGCGCTTCGGGCCCGGCGAGAGCGCCGAGGTGGGACTGCTGCCGATCGGCGGCGACCGGATCGCCGTCGGCTTCGCCGGGCTGGTCGACGGACCCCTGGACGCGCTCGGCGCGAAGGACGAGGCGCTGCGCCGCGCGGCGGCCTGCGGCTACCTGGGAGTGGAGGTCTCCTCGTGAAGTACGGGCATCTCGACCGGCACGCGGACCGTGCCACATCCATCGACCCGGCCGAGTACGCCGCCGTGCACGGCCCCCGCGCGGGCGACCGGGTGCGGCTCGGCGACTCCGGTCTCGTGGTGCGCGTGGAGTCGGACGCGCAGAAGCCGGGGGAGGAGTTCCTCGCCGGATTCGGCAAGACCGCCCGCGACGGACTGCACCTGAAGGCCGCCGCCGTCCGCGACACCTGCGACGTGGTCATCAGCAACGTCCTGGTGATCGACGCCGCGCAGGGCATCCGCAAGGTCTCCATCGGCATCCGCGAGGGCCGCATCCACGCCATCGGGCGGGCCGGCAACCCCGACACGCTCGACGGGGTGGACGTGGTCGTCGGCACCGGCACCACCATCGTCCCCGGCGAGGGCATGATCGCCACCGCGGGAGCCGTCGACACCCACGTCCACCTGCTGTCGCCGCGCGTGATGGAGGCCTCGCTCGCCTCCGGGGTGACCACGATCATCGGCCAGGAGTTCGGCCCGGTCTGGGGCGTCGGTGTCAACTCGCCCTGGGCGCTGCGCCACGCGTTCGGCGCCTTCGACGCCTGGCCGGTCAACATCGGCTTCCTGGCCCGCGGTTCCTCCTCCCACCCGGCGCCGCTGGTCGAGGCGCTGGCCGAGGGCGGCGCCTGCGGCTTCAAGGTGCACGAGGACATGGGCGCGCACGCCCGCGCGCTCGACACCGCGCTGCGCGTCGCCGAGGACCACGACGTCCAGGTCGCCCTGCACAGCGACGGCCTCAACGAGTGCCTGACCGTGGAGGACACCCTGCGGGTGCTGGACGGCCGCACCATCCACGCCTTCCACATCGAGGGCTGCGGCGGCGGTCACGTCCCCAACGTGCTGAAGATGGCGGGCGTCCGCAACGTCATCGGCTCGTCCACCAACCCCACCCTGCCGTTCGGCCGCGACGCGGTCGCCGAGCACTACGGGATGATCGTCTCCGTCCACGATCTCAAGCCCGACCTGCCCGGCGACGCCGCGATGGCCCGCGACCGCATCAGGGCCGGCACCATGGGCGCCGAGGACGTGCTGCACGACCTGGGCGCGATCGGCATCACCTCCTCCGACGCCCAGGGCATGGGCCGCGCGGGCGAGACGGTCCGCCGCACCCTCCAGATGGCCGCCAAGATGAAGGCCGAGCTGGGGCCGATGGAGGGCGACGGGCCGCACGACGACAACGCCCGCGTCCTGCGCTACATCGCCAAACTGACCATCAACCCGGCCATCGCGCACGGCCTGTCCCACGAGATCGGCTCGATCGAGGTCGGCAAGCTCGCCGACATCGTGCTGTGGTCGCCGCGGTACTTCGGCGCCAAGCCGCAGCTCGTGCTGAAGTCCGGCTTCCCCGCGTACGGCGTCACCGGCGACCCCAACGCGGCCACCGACACCTGCGAACCGCTGGTGCTGGGACCGCAGTTCGGCTCCTACGGGGCCACCGCCGCCGACATCTCGGTGGCCTTCGTGGCGGGCGCCGCGGCCGAGAGCGGCGACGACCGGATGCCGACCCGCCGCCGCAGGGTCGCGGTGCGCGGCACCCGCGGCATCGGCCCAGGCGACCTCGTCCTCAACTCCCGCACCGGCAGCGTCGACGTCGACCGAGACAGCGGCCTGGTCACCCTCGACGGCGACCCGCTGCGCTCCGACCCCGCCGACCGGGTCTCCCTCAACCGCCTGTACTTCCTGTGACCCTCCCCGTGACCCCGGCCCGGGCCGACCGGCCGGCGGCCCCTCCCCGTAAGGAACGATCCATGACCGCACTGCCCGCCGCCGACGGCTTCCGGATGCCCGCCGAGTGGGCGCCGCACGCCCGGACCTGGATGGCCTGGCCGTCGCCCAGCGTCACCTTCGACTCGGCCGACGACCTCGCCGCCTCCCGCGCGGCCTGGGCTGCGGTGGCCCGGGCGGTGCGCCGCTTCGAGCCGGTCACCGTCGCCGCGGCGCCCGGCGACGCGGCCGGCGCGCGGGCGCTGCTGGGCGCGGACATCGACGTCGCCGAGATCCCGCTCAACGACGCGTGGATGCGCGACATGGGCCCGACGTTCCTGGTCGGCGGGGGAGGACTGGCCGCCGCCGACTGGGTCTTCAACGGCTGGGGCGCGCAGGACTGGGCCCGCTGGGACCTCGACGCCGAGGTCGCGGGCCACGTCGCCGCGCTCGCCGGCGCCCGGGTGTACTCCTCGAAGCTGGTCAACGAGGGCGGCGGCATCCACGTCGACGGCGAGGGCACCGTGCTGCTCACCGAGACCGTCCAGCTCGACCCGGGACGCAACCCCGGCTGGACCCGCGAGGAGGTCGAGGAGGAGCTGCACGCCCACCTCGGCACCTCCAAGGCGATCTGGCTGCCGCGCGGGCTGACCGCCGACTACGGGCGTTTCGGCACCCGCGGCCACGTGGACATCGTGGCCGCCTTCGCCCGCCCGGGCGTCGTGGTCGCGCACAGCCAGCAGGACCCGGCCCACCCCGACTTCGAGGTCTCCCGCGAGGTCATCGGCAGGCTGCGGGCCTCCACCGACGCCCGGGGCCGCGCGCTGGAGGTCGTCGAGCTGCCCGCCCCCACCGTGCTCGAAGCCGACGGCGAATGGGTCGACTACTCTTACGTCAACCACTACCTGTGCAACGGCGGCGTCGTGCTGTGCGCCTTCGACGACCCGGCGGACGAACGGAACGCGGAGATCTTCGCGAAGCTGTTCCCCGAGCGCGAGGTGGTCCTCGTCGACGCGCGTGAGATCTTCGCGCACGGTGGCGGCATCCACTGCATAACCCAGCAGCAGCCCCTGGTGTGAGGACGCCGGGGCGGCGAACCCGAAAGGTCCGGCCTTGTCAGCACCGGCCGCCCGCCCGAGGCGACGCATGAAGCAGCCGCGCGAACAGGTGATGGCCGCCGCCATGGCGGCCATCGCCGACCGCGGGCTCGCCGAGCTGACCATCGCCGGGCTCGGCCGCGAGGTCGGCATGAGCAGCGGCCACATCCTGTACTACTTCGGCAGCAAGGACGAACTGCTGCTGCAGACCCTGGAGTGGAGCGAGGAACAGCTCGGCGTCGAGCGCCGCTCCGCGCTGTCGAAGCCGGTCCCGGCCCGCGAGCGCATCGACGCCTTCGTCGACCTCTACCTGCCGGACCGCCCGCGCGACCCGCGCTGGGTGCTGTGGGCCGAGGTCTGGAACCGCTCGCAGCCGGGCGAGGACGCCCTGCGCAGGCAGCTGGAGCTGGAACTGGTCTGGCACCGCGACCTGGTGGCGCTGGTCGCCGAGGGCATCTCGCGCGGCGAGCTGCGCGCCGTGGACCCGGAGCGCTTCGCGGTACGGGCGCGGGCGCTGCTGGACGGGTTCGGCACCCACCTCGTGGTCGGCCTGCCCGGCACCGACCGGGCCGAAATCCTGGGTCACGTAAAGGAGTTCCTGGACGACGCCCTGCTGTGAGCAACCGGCGGGCAAAGGGTCGGCCAAGTATCTACGCGCGTCATTCCCCATCTGACGCTCGTTCATATCGTGGACACGCGAGCGCATTACCCATGCACCTGTTCCTTGCGGACCCCCACCCCAGGAGGAAGCGTGCTGCGATCCCGCGTCATCACCACGTCCCTGGCCGCCTGTGCCGCGCTGGCACTGGCCGCCCCCTGCTCGTCCGCCGCGTCGGGCTCGTACTCCCTGATCGTCCAGCCCGACCAGGGCATCGCCCCGATCGACTCGATCATCGACTCGGCGGCCAAGAGCATCGACCTGACGATGTACGAGCTGTCCGACACCACCACCGAGCAGGACCTCGCCGCCCGCGCCAAGGCCGGCGTCACCGTCCGCGTCATCCTCGACCAGCGCGAGAAGTCCACCAACCAGGCCGCCTACACCTACCTCAAGGACAACGGCGTCGGTGTCGTGTGGTCCAGCACGACGTACTACTACACGCACGAGAAGTCGATGGTGATCGACGGCACCGAGGCCGTCGTGATGAGCGGCAACATGACTTCCGAGTACTACTCGGCGGACCGCAACTACTCCGTCACCGACACCGACAGCGCGGACGTCTCCGCCATGGAGACCGTCTTCGACGCCGACTACGCCCACAAGTCGGTCACCCCCGGCGACGGCGACCACCTGGTGTGGTCCCCGACCGACTCGCAGAACCAGCTGGTCGCCCTCATCAACGGCGCCACCCAGAACCTCTACGTGGAGAACCAGGAACTGACCGACACCGCCGTCGTCAACGCCCTGGCCGCTGCCGCCAAGCGCGGGGTCGCCGTCGAACTGGTCATGACCAACGACGCGAACCAGTACTCCAGCGAGTTCGACACCCTCACCTCGGCCGGCGCCAAGGTCAGCACCTACGCGGAGGACGCCCCGCTGTACATCCACGCCAAGGCGATCGTCGCCGACCACGGCACCTCGTCGGAGAAGGTCTTCGTGGGCTCGGAGAACTTCACCAGCACCTCGCTCAACGAGAACCGCGAGCTGGGGATCATCCTGCAGAACAGCACCATCGGCGACGGCGTCGAGACCGTGATCGCCAAGGACTTCGCCGGCGGCACGGCCTGGACGTCCTGAGACCCGGCGCGCGCCACGGCCGCCGGGCCGTGGCCCCGAACCGGGCCCAACCGGTCGGCATGACCGCATTCTGAGACGAGAGGTCCAGCGGGGGCGGTCGTATGGCAGACTGCCCCCGTGTCCTCCGCCACGATTATTGGCTAGGCGCGCCGGTCCGCAGTGACCCCCACCGCGTACAACCTCACCGCGGCGGGGACACCGTGCCCCAGACCCGCGCGCAGACCTCTCGCACCCGCGAGAGGTTTTTTCGTTTTCCGGCCATCCCGCCGGGCGGCGAGCGCGAGGCGACGGGGGCAAGTGGCATCGGGTCAACGACATACGCAGCCACCCGAGACATCCACGTCACCCGACAGGAGCCCACGACCATGACGGCCGTACCCGACGACAGCTTCCACGTCTTCGACACGACGTTGCGCGACGGCGCCCAGCGCGAGGGCATCAACCTGACCGTGGCCGACAAGCTGGCCATCGCCCGCCACCTGGACGAGTTCGGCGTCGGCTTCATCGAGGGCGGCTGGCCGGGGGCCAACCCCCGCGACACCGAGTTCTTCGAGCGGGCCCGCGCCGAGATCGACTTCCGGCACGCCGTCCTGGTCGCCTTCGGCGCCACCCGCAAGCCGGGCGTGCGCGCCGAGGACGACCCGCAGGTGCGGGCGCTGCTGGACTCGGGCGCCCCGGTGATCACCCTGGTCGCCAAGTCGCACGACCGCCACGTGGAACTCGCCCTGCGCACCACGCTGGAGGAGAACCTCGCGATGGTCCGCGACACCGTGACCCACCTGCGCGAGCAGGGCCGCCGGGTCTTCGTGGACTGCGAGCACTTCTTCGACGGCTACCGGGCCAACCCCGAGTACGCCAAGGCCGTGGTCCGCGCCGCGCACGAGGCGGGCTCCGAAGTCGTCGTGCTGTGCGACACCAACGGCGGCATGCTGCCCGCCCAGGTCTCCGCTGTCGTGCGCACCGTGCTCACCGACACCGGCGCCCGCCTCGGCATCCACGCCCAGGACGACACCGGGTGCGCCGTCGCCAACACCCTCGCCGCGGTCGACGCGGGCGCCACCCACGTGCAGTGCACCGCCAACGGCTACGGCGAGCGGGTCGGCAACTCCAACCTCTTCCCCGTCGTCGCCGCCCTGGAGCTGAAGTACGACCGCCGGGTGCTGCCCGAGGGCGCGCTCGGCGAGATGACCCGCATCTCGCACGCCATCGCCGAGGTCGTCAACCTCACGCCCTCCACCCACCAGCCGTACGTGGGCGTCTCGGCGTTCGCCCACAAGGCGGGGCTGCACGCCTCCGCGATCAAGGTCGACCCCGACCTCTACCAGCACATCGACCCCGAACTCGTGGGCAACACCATGCGGATGCTGGTCTCCGACATGGCCGGCCGCGCCTCCATCGAACTCAAGGGCAAGGAACTGGGCTACGACCTGTCCGGCGACCGCGCGCTGGCCGGACGCGTCGTGGAACGCGTCAAGGAACGCGAACTGGCCGGCTACACCTACGAGGCCGCCGACGCCTCCTTCGAACTGCTGCTGCGCGACGAGGTCGCGGGCGGCGCCGCGCGCTTCTTCCGCGTCGAGTCCTGGCGGGCCATCGTGGAGCAGCGCCCGGACGGCGCCCAGGTCAACGAGGCCACCGTGAAGCTGTGGGCCAAGGGCGAGCGCATCGTCGCCACCGGCGAGGGCAACGGCCCGGTCGACGCCCTCGACCGCGCCCTGCGGCACGGCCTGGAGCGCATCTACCCGCAACTGGCCCGCATGGAGCTGGTCGACTACAAGGTCCGCATCCTCGAAGGCCGCCACGGCACCGAGTCCACGACCCGCGTACTCGTCGCGACCAGTGACGGGGGGAAGGAGTGGTCGACGGTGGGAGTGGGCGAGAACGTCATCGCCGCCTCCTGGCAGGCCCTGGACGACGCCTACACCTACGGCCTGATCCGTGCGGGCGTCCAGCCGCAGGGATGAGCCGGCCGGCGGCGGGGAGGTCACGCCATCGTGCCGAGCCGGTCCGCGGTGACCGGCTCGGCGTACGGCTCGCCCGCCGTCCAGCGCTCCAGCTCGTCCAGTGCCGCGTGCGCCAGGCGGGACAGCTCGGTGCCAAGGGAGCCGGCGATGTGCGGGGTCAGCAGCACGTTCGGCAGGTCGTACAGCGGGGAGCCGGCGGGCGGCACCTCGGGCTCGGTGTGGTCCAGCACGGCGTACAGCCTGCCGCTCACCAGCTCCTCCGTGAGGGCGCCGGTGTCCACCAGCGAGCCGCGCGCGGTGTTGACCAGCGTCGCGCCGTCCCGCATCGACGCCAGCAGCTCCCGCCCGAACATGCCACGTGTGGACGGCAGTTGGGGTGCGTGCAGGGTCACCACGTCGCTGCGCCGGACCAGTTCGGCCAGCCCCACCGACTCCGCGCCCGGCACCCCGGTCACGTACGGGTCGTACACCAGCACCCGCAGGTCGAACGGCCGCAGCAGCTCGATCACCTTGCGCCCGATGCGCGAGGCGCCCACCACGCCGACCGTGCGGCCGTGGTTGCCGAGCCCGGCGAACGCGCGCAGCGTGTCCGGCGCGGCCCTGCGCTCGCGGTAGGCGGCCGCCGTGCTCATGACCCGTTTGCCGGAGAAGAGGATCGCCGCGAGGGTGAACTCCGCGACCGCGACCGCGTTGGCCGACGCCACGCAGCACACCGCCAGGCCGCGCTCCCAGCACGCCTCGGTGACGTGTCCCTTGACGCTGCCCGCCGCGTGCACCACGGTCCGCAGCCGCGGCATGCGCGCCAGCGCCGCGGCGGTCAGCGGCGGGCACCCCCAGCAGGTCAGCAGCGCCTCGGCGGCGGCGAGCCGTTCGGCGTGCGCGGAATCGGCGAAGTCGGCCACGGCGACGGCCGGTTCGGCGTCCGCCAGCGTCAGCAGCCGGGCGCGCGCGGCCTCGTCGAGCAGCGCGTCCCGCACGTCGGGCGCCATCGCCAGCACGACTCTCGGCCGCCGCCCCGTCCCACCCATGCCCGCCCGCCCCCAACCCGTCCCGTCCACCGTCCGCGAAGTCTGCCCGCCACGCCGAACTTGCCACTCCTGCCCGCATCGTCGCAGGTTCGGTGACCAACGGCACACATACCAGCCAGTAGCGTCACCGCGGGCTCGCTCTAGAGTGAGGGCCGGGTGGCGCCGCCGGGACGGCGGCGACCCTCACACCCCTCGATCCGACCAGGGAGACTGCATGCGCTCTCCGAAGGACTTCTTCCGGCCGCTGGCGGTCGGCGCCCCCGCCCCGGTACGCGAAGTGCCGTTCCGGCCGTCCCGGATGATCCACTTCTTCGATCCCGGCAACGAGAAGATGGCGGCCAAGGTCCCGGCCATCGCGCCCACCGTGGACGTGCTGCTGGGCAATCTGGAGGACGCGGTCGCCGCCGACCGCAAGGAGGCCGCCCGGACCGGTCTGGTGCGCATCGCCAAGGACACCGACTTCGGCGACACCCAGCTGTGGACCCGCGTCAACAGCCTCGACTCGCCCTGGGCGCTGGACGACCTGATCACCCTGGTCACCGAGATCGGCGACAGGCTCGACGTGATCATGGTGCCCAAGGTCGAGGGCGCCCAGGACATCCACTACGTCGACCGGCTGCTCGCCCAGCTGGAGGCCAAGGCGGGCGTGACCCGGCCGATCCTGGTGCACGCCATCCTGGAGACCGCCACCGGCGTCGCCAACGTCGAGGAGATCGCCGGGGCCAGCCCGCGCATGCAGGGCATCTCGCTGGGTCCCGCCGACCTCGCCGCCAGCCGCCGGATGAAGACCACCCGCGTCGGCGGCGGCCACCCCGGCTACCTGGTGCGCGAGGACCCGCACGCCGACGAGGTCGCCCCGCGTGCCACGTTCCAGCAGGACCTGTGGCACTACACCATCGCCCGCATGGTCGACGCCTGCGCCGCGCACGGGATCCTGCCGTACTACGGCCCGTTCGGCGACATCAAGGACACCACCGCCTGCGAGGACCAGTTCCGCAACGCCTTCCTGCTCGGCTGCGTCGGCGCCTGGAGCCTGCACCCGGTGCAGATCGACATCGCCAAGCGGGTCTTCTCGCCCGCCCCCGCCGACGTCGCCTGGGCGCGCAAGGTCATCGCCGCCATGGGGGACGGCACCGGCGCGGTGATGATCGACGGCAAGATGCAGGACGACGCGACCTACAAGCAGTGCCAGGTCGTCGCCTCACTCGCGGACGCCCTCGCCGCCCGCGACCCCGAACTGCGCGACGCCTACGCCGCCGCCGAGAAGGAGACCCCGGCATGACCGACGCCGCGCCGCGCCCGCGCCGCTCCGTGCTCTACATGCCCGGGGCCAACGAACGCGCCCTGGAGAAGGCCAGGACGCTGCCCGTCGACGGGCTCATCCTCGACCTGGAGGACGCCGTCGCCCCCGACGCCAAGGCCGACGCCCGCAAGCGGGTCGCCGCCGCGGCGGCCTCCGGCGAGTACGGCCACCGCGAGGTGACCATCCGGGTCAACGGCCCCGGCACCGCCTGGCACGACGACGACCTGCGGGCGGCCGCCGAGGCCGGACCCGACGCGGTCGTGGTGCCCAAGGTGGAGTCCGCCGCCACCGTCGTCGCCGTCGAACGAGCCCTGGAGGCGGCCGGCGCCCCGGACCGCACCGCGATCTGGGCGATGGTGGAGACCCCCCGGGCCATGCTGGACGCCCGCGAGGTGGCCGCCGCGAGCGAACGGCTCACGGTGCTGGTGATGGGCACCAACGACCTCGCCAAGGAACTGCGGGCCGAGCACGTCCCGGGCCGCGCCCCGCTGCTGACCGGCCTGTCGCTTGCGCTGCTGGCGGCGCGCGAGACCGGGCGGGCCATCCTGGACGGTGTCTACAACGACGTGAAGGACCTCGAAGGCTTCGAGGCGGAGTGCGTCCAGGGCCGCCAGTTCGGCTTCGACGGCAAGACGCTGATCCACCCGGCGCAGGTGGAGCCCTGCAACCGCCTGTTCGCCCCCTCGCCCGAGCAGGTCGAGCGCTCCCGGCGGATCATCGAGGCCTTCGACGCCGCGACCCGCGAGGGCCGGGGCGTGGTCACGGTGGACGGCCGCATGATCGAGAACCTCCACGTGGAGGAGGCCCGGCGGATCCTCGCGCTGGCCGCGGCCGTGGAAGGCCGCTGAGCCGGGGCCGCGAGGCGCTGGAGCCAGGGCGCCGGACGGTCCGCGTGCGGGCCGAACGGGTGCCGCGCCACTCGGGCAGTTGCGTGGCGACCACCCAAAGATCCGGCTCGCCGGTGGTGCGGTCGCTACAAAGCGAAGGACCTCGTGTGCATCACACGAGGTCCTTTCGCTACGTCCGACTGTGGGGTTCCTCCATGAACTCGCTCCCGACAGTGTGAGAACTCAACGCCGAGAATGACCACCTCACGCTCGTAAGGTCGATACATGACCGTTGTGGACGAGGTGCCGACCGGAGCGAGTGACACGCGCGGGCGGGTGGCGGAGTTGCACGACATCCGGCAGCGGGCGCGGCGCGGACCGAGCGACCGGGCGACCGAGGCGCAGCACGCCAAGGGCAAGCTCACCGCTCGCGAGCGCATCGAGCTGCTGCTCGACGAGGGCTCGTTCACCGAGATGGAGCCGCTGCGCAGGCACCGGGCCACCGGTTTCGGCCTGGAGGCGAAGAAGCCGTACACCGACGGCGTGATCACCGGCTGGGGCACCGTCCACGGCCGCACGGTCTTCGTCTACGCGCACGACTTCCGCATCTTCGGCGGCGCGCTCGGCGAGGCGCACGCCCAGAAGATCCACAAGATCATGGACAAGGCGATCGCCGCCGGGGCCCCGCTGGTCTCGCTCAACGACGGCGCCGGCGCCCGCATCCAGGAGGGCGTCTCCGCGCTCGCCGGCTACGGCGGCATCTTCCAGCGCAACACCCGCGCCTCCGGTGTCATCCCGCAGATCAGCGTGATGCTCGGCCCCTGCGCGGGCGGCGCGGCGTACTCCCCGGCGCTGACCGACTTCGTCTTCATGGTCCGCGAGACCTCGCAGATGTTCATCACGGGACCCGACGTGGTGCAGGCGGTGACCGGCGAGAAGGTCTCGCAGAACGGACTGGGCGGCGCGGACGTGCACGCCGAGACCTCCGGCGTGTGCCACTTCGCCTACGACGACGAGCAGTCGTGCATCGAGGAGGTGCGCTACCTGCTCTCGCTCCTGCCGCAGAACAACCGGGAGAACCCGCCCACCGCCGAGACCAACGACCCTGCCGACCGGCGCGGCGACGTGCTGCTCGACCTGGTCCCGGCCGACGGCAACCGCTCCTACGACATGCGCAAGGTCATCGAGGAGATCGTCGACGAGGGCGAGTTCCTGGAGGTCCACGAGCGCTGGGCGACCAACATCATCGTCGCGCTGGCCCGCCTCGACGGCCAGGTCGTCGGCATCATCGCCAACCAGCCCGCCTCGCTCGCCGGGGTGCTGGACATCGAGGCGTCCGAGAAGGCCGCCCGCTTCGTCCAGATGTGCGACGCCTTCAACATCCCGCTGGTCACCCTGCTCGACGTCCCCGGCTTCCTGCCCGGCGTCGACCAGGAGCACGGCGGCATCATCCGGCACGGCGCCAAGCTGCTGTACGCGTACTGCAACGCGACCGTGCCGCGCATCTCGCTGATCCTGCGCAAGGCCTACGGCGGCGCGTACATCGTCATGGACTCCCAGTCCATCGGCGCCGACCTGACCTACGCCTGGCCCACCAACGAGATCGCCGTGATGGGCGCCGAGGGCGCCGCCAACGTCATCTTCCGCAAGCAGATCGCCGAGGCCGACGACCCCGACGCCATGCGCGCCGCGATGGTCAAGGAGTACAAGGCCGAGCTGATGCACCCGTACTACGCGGCCGAACGCGGCCTGGTGGACGACGTCATCGACCCGGCCGAGACCCGCGAGGTCCTCATCCGCTCCCTCGCGATGCTGCGCACCAAGCACGCCGACCTGCCGTCCCGCAAGCACGGCAACCCACCGCAGTGACGGAGACATCCATGAGCAGCGACACCGCAGCAGTCGTCCGCGTGACCCGGGGCCACGCGGACGCGGAGGAACTGGCCGCGATCACCGCGGTCCTCCTCGCCCGTGCGGCGGCGACGCGCGTCGCCGACGCGCCCCTCGCCCAGCCCCGCGACATCGCGCACTGGCGCCGCCTGGAGCGCGCCCCCGGCTTCTACGCCCCGCACAGCTGGCAGGCGGTCGCGTAAGCGGTTTTCCCCCTGGACGCGTGAAGGCCCCCGCATTTGCTTTGTGCGGGGGCCTGTTCTTTTTTGTGCGGGGGCTGTTCCTTTTGAGGGCGCGGGGAACTGCGCGACCAGCCACAGCGGGTCGGTGGGTGGGCCAACTGCCCTGCCACTTGCGGCAGTTGGGCGGCCACCGGCCGGTGGCCGGCTGAGCGCGCAGTTCCCCGCGCCCCTGAAAGAACAGGTCCGCGGGGCGGTGGGCGCCCAATTGTCCTGCCACTTGTGGCTGTTGGGCGGCCACCGGCCGGTGGTCGGCTGAGCGCGCAGTTCCCCGCGCCCCTCAGGGATCAGCGGAGACGGGCCATCAGGGCGTGTTCCACCAGGGTGATCAGGGTGGACTTCGCTTCTCCCCGGTGGCGGGCATCCGTGGTCATGATCGGGGTCTCGGGTCCGATCTGGAGCGCTTCGCGTACCTCGTCGGGGGTGTAGGGCTGGTGGCCGTCGAAGCCGTTGAGGGCGATGAC
>NZ_NSKH01000018.1:2536146-2537191 GCF_003144095.1 Streptomyces sp. ICBB 8177
GGTCGTCGTGGTCTTGTCCGGCGCGTGCGTCAGGTCGTCGATGCCCGCGGACGCGGACGTCATCACGGCTTCGGTGCGCAGCGGGTTGATCTCCGATACGGCACCGACGAACGTGGTCTTGCCCACGCCGAAGCCGCCCGCCACCACGATCTTCGCGGAGGTGGTGGAGCGGGCTGCACCGCTAGAGCTTGCGAAGTCCACTGAGCACCCTTTCGAGCAGTGTCACATCTGGTTGACCGCCGGCGGCTTCGTCGCCACCGGGCTGGTGGATGGCGACGAGTCCGGCCTCCGCCAGGTCGGCGACGAGGATTCGGGCGACGCCGAGGGGGATGGAGAGGAGGGCCGAGACCTCCGCGACCGACTTGACCTCCCGGCACAGATGGCAGATCCGCTGGTGCTCGGGGAGCTGGCCGCGCAGCCGCTCGGGGTCGGCGGTGGTGGACACCAGCGCCTCGATGGCCAGTTGGTAGCGCGGCCGGGTGCGTCCACCGGTCATGGCGTATGGGCGCACCAGGGGTTGCTGGTCGGAGCCGAGCGGCGTGCGCCGCCCGCCGCGCGCCCCCGCGCCGCCTCCCGAGGCCCCGCCCGCGCCGGTGCTCGCGCCGCGCGGTGGCGGCATGTGCGGCTCGATCCGGGGCACGGGCGGCTGCTGGTCGTACGACGGGGCCTGCTCGGGCTGCTGCTGCCCGGGACCCGGCCGCAGCCTCGGGCTCGGCGCCGAAGGGAAGTTGAATCGCTTCAGCGGTGCTTGCGGCTGCTGCTGCGGACCGCCATAAGGGTGTCCGCCTGGGGGCGTTGCCACGGTTCCTCCTCCAGCTGGGCGGATTGCCGGTCTTCGGCGGGCCGTCGGGCCGTCGAGCCTAAGGGACGCGTCACCGAACCTTACGGTCCGGTGGCGCGTCGGCGCATGCCTGTCCGGCGCTTGACGCTAGCCGAGGAGGCTGCCTTGAAGCTCGGCGCGAAGGTCGGGGGTCAGGACGGTTCCCGCGCGGTCGACGAGGAGGGCCATTTCGTAGCCGACGAGGCCGATGTCGCACTCGGGGTG
>NZ_NSKH01000018.1:2537201-2665208 GCF_003144095.1 Streptomyces sp. ICBB 8177
GTGGTTGGGGCCGGGGCCCTGGCTGTCAGTTGGGAAGGAGGTCGTTTCTGCACCCGCGCTGCGTCCTTGTTGGATGCCCCGCCGCAGGTTGCTCAACCTGCCGCGGACGTCCTCCGGGGCGCGGGAGACCTGGGGGCCGTCCTGCGGGGTCTGCTGTGCGGCTCCGGGGACGAGGTTCGCCCGCGGTACCCGGCGCGGCAGTCCTGATGGGGTGACTCCGCCCGCCTTGGGATCGCGGGCGCGCTCGGCCCGCTCCCAGTTGTCGTCGTTCGCGGAACGCCACTCGTCGGCGTCCTGGGCCCCTCCCTGTTCCTGCGCGCGCTCCTCGTCCGGCACGTCCGGCTCGGGCTGCTGCCGCCACTGGGCGTCGCGGCGCGGCAGTCCGGCGTCGGTCACCGCGGGCGAGCCGCCCACCGCGGCGTCCGGCGCGTCGTAGCCTACGCGTTCCGGGGCCTCCCGGGGCGGTTCCGGATCGACTGCGGCAGGGGCCGGGGGAGCCTCCCAGCCATCCATGGAGTACCCCTGCTCCCAGCCGTGCCGGGGCGCGAAGGCGTCGGTTTCCGGCCGATCGGCCGGATACTCCGCTTGTGGGGCACCTGTGACGGGGTGTTCGCCGGTTGTCTCGTACGCCGTCTGGTGCGGGATGCCGAAGGCGCCGTCGTCCTGGTGCGAGGTTTCCCCCGCCCGCTCCTCGTAGCCGGGGTAGGCGGCCGGGTAGCCGGTGTCGTAGGGCTGCTCGTAGCCCTGCTCGTACGGCTCCCGGTACTCCTCGTCGTAGCCGGGGTACGGCTGCTCGTGCTCACCGCTGGTCCCGTCGGCCGCGGGCGCCTCGTCGCGGAACAGGGCGCTGGTGTCCACCCGGCGCTCGCCTGCGGCGGCCTCCAGGGCGGCCCTGCGCTCCTCGCGCATCAGCGAGCGGCCCACCGGGTCCAGGGAGCCGGCGTCGTCGGGGACCTCGTAGCGCCGGTCGTCGAAGCCGAGTTCGGCCGCGGTCAGCCCGCCACCGCGGACTTCGGGGGCGTCCGGCCCCGCGTGCTCGGGCACGATCCGCGAGACGGTGAAGTCGCGCGTCTCCGGCTCGTCGCCGCCACCGCCGTGGGTGATCGGCTCGGGCAGCATCACCAGGGAGGTGGTGCCCGCCTGCTCACCGGAGGGGCGCAGCTGCACCCGGATGCCGTGCCGGTCGGCGAGGCGGCCGACCACGAACAGGCCCATGCGCTGGGAGACCGAGGCGTCCACGGTCGGCGGGTCGGCCAGCTTGTGGTTGATGTCCGCGAAGTCCTCGGGGGTCAGGCCGATGCCCTTGTCGTGGATCTCCACCATGATCCGGCCGTCCGGCAGCCGGGTCGCGGTGACCTTCACCCGGGTCTGCGGGGAGGAGAACGAGGTCGCGTTCTCCAGCAGCTCGGCCAGCAGGTGCACCAGGTCGGTGACGGCCGCGCCGTGGATGTCGGTCTCCGGCACCCCCGATATCTCGATGCGCTCGTAGTCCTCCACCTCGGAGGCCGCCGCGCGCAGCACGTCCACCAGCGGAACCGGCTGGTTCCAGCGGCGGCCCGGCTCCTCACCGGCGAGGACCAGCAGGTTCTCGCCGTTGCGGCGCATGCGGGTGGCCAGGTGGTCGAGCTGGAAGAGGTTCTCCAGCTGGTCCGGGTCCGCCTCGTTGTTCTCCAGGTCCGTGATCAGGCCCAGCTGGCGCTGGATGAGGCCCTGGTTGCGCAGGCTGAGGTTGGTGAAGATCGCGTTGACGTTGCCGCGCAGCAGCGCCTGCTCGGCCGCGAGCCGCACCGCCTCGCGGTGCACCTGGTCGAACGCGCGGGCGACCTCGCCGATCTCGTCGCCCGAGGTGATCGGGATCGGGGTCACCCGGGTGTCGACCCGTCCCGGGTCGTTCCGGGACAACTGGTCGACCAGCGCCGGAAGCCGCTGCTCGGCGACGTCGAAGGCGGAGGTGCGCAGCTTGCGCATGCTGCGGCTCATCGAGCGGGCCATCAGCGCGGCCACCACGAAGGCCAGCAGCACTCCGAGCAGGACCGCGGCCGAGTCGAGGATCGCGTCGCGCTTGGCGCCGGAGGCGATGCCGGCCGCGTCGGAGGCCGCCTGGTCGGTCAGCGCCGACTCCACCGACCGGTAGGCGTCGAACGCCAGCGTGGTGGAGGCCATGTAGCTGTCCGGCGTGATGCCCTTGGCCTTCAGCGCCTCGGCGGAGGCGCCGGAGGCGATGTCCTGGGTCATCGTGTCGCGCGACGGCGGGGTGACGAACTGCTGCCCGGCCGCCAGCGCCTTGGCCTTGGCGGCGTCCAGCTGCTCCTTGCCCTGGGTGGTCGCCGTGGCCAGCGCGGCCTTGAGGCGGTCCATGTCCTGCGGGGTGCCGCCGTTCTGGTACTCGGCGAGCGCCACGCCCTCCAGGAACGAGTACGACGACAGCGCGGTCTCCTGCTGCCTGAGCACGGACGACGGCACGTGGCCCTGCACCAGGATGTGGGTGCCGATGGAACGGGTCAGCGACTCGGCCGCCATCGCCAGCGACACCGCGTAGAGGGTGCGGCCGTAGGCGGCGACGTTGTTGCTGCCGTAGCCCAGCTCGTTGTCGAACTCCATCAGCGTGTGCTGGATGTTGACGTACGCCTCTTCGGTCTGCGTACCGGTGAGCTTGGCCGTGTAGGCGTTCTTGCGGACCTGGGGGAGCGCGCCCTCGCCCTGCCGGAACAGCGCCAGACGGCGCTTGAGGCTGTCGGTCTGCGGCATCTGCTTGACCGCCGCGTCGAAGGCGGCGGCGGCCTGGTCGGTCGCCGCGCGGACCTGCTTGACGACCGGGGAGTTGGTTTGTCCGGCCAGAAGGGGAACCACGCTCTGGTCCCGCTCGTCAAGAAGAGCGTGACTGTATGTGGCGGCGGCGCGGACGAGGTTGGCGGTGCGGACCGCGTCGTCGGCCTGCCGCCAGCGGTTGATCGAGTTGTCGACGTTGAAGCCGCCGACCACCAGGGCCACCAGGACCGGGATCAGCAGGATCGCGTTCAGCCGGGTGCGCACCCGCCAGTTGTTGGGCGAGAAGCGGCTGCCGGACGGCTCCGGGGGCGCGCTGGTGTCGGCCGGGCTCCCGGTGTCACGGCCGGGCGGGGTGAAGTTCCCCCGGGCCGGTCGCACGGGATCGGGCCGTGTCCGCGTCGTATTTCTCACTCGACCAACAACCTCTCGGCGCCGACACACCGACGTGCCGTGTCTACTCCCTGGTTCACCGAATTCCAGCACGTCACGGCGGTGGGCACCAAACCCCTGGCCGAATTCGCCGATTGACCGAGACGGCCCGCATAAAACGGTCATAAGTGGAATCCGGCGGCAAAACAAGGGCGCGATCTGAGCCGAACGGAACTGATCGTGTGCGAGCGGTGGCCACCCCGCCGCGATTGCCTGCCGAAACGTTATGAAGCAGCGGACCGGCCGTGTCTAACGACACAGCCGGTCCGCTGACAACTCACAAGATCAAGCGCCTACTTGGCACGATCGGACGACTCACTTCAGTCGCGCCAGCAGCGCGTGCTCCACCAGCGAGATCAGCGTGGACTTCGCTTCGCCGCGGTTCCTGGCGTCGGTGGTCATGATCGGGGTCTCGGGTCCGATCTGGAGCGCTTCGCGTACCTCGTCGGGGGTGTAGGGCTGGTGGCCGTCGAAGCCGTTGAGGGCGATGACGAAGGGGAGGCCGGAGTTCTCGAAGTAGTCGACGGCGGGGAAGCAGTCGGCGAGGCGGCGGGTGTCGACGAGGACGACGGCGCCGATGGCGCCGCGTACCAGGTCGTCCCACATGAACCAGAAGCGGTCCTGTCCGGGGGTGCCGAACAGGTAGAGGATCAGGTCCTCGTCCAGCGTGATGCGGCCGAAGTCCATCGCCACCGTGGTGGTCGTCTTGTCGGCGACCTTGCTCAGGTCGTCGATCCCGGCCGACGCCGAGGTCATCACGGCCTCGGTGCGCAGCGGGTTGATCTCGGAGACGGCACCGACGAACGTGGTCTTGCCCACGCCGAAGCCGCCCGCCACCACGATCTTCGCGGAGGTGGTCGAGCGGGCGGGCTCCTGCCCGTAGGCCTGCCCCTGCGGCGCGAAGCCCGTGTACGGGTCGGCTGCCGCCTGCGGCCTAGAGCTTCCGAAGTCCACTGAGCACCCTCTCCAGCAAAGTCACGTCCGGCTGCCCGCCGGCCTCACCGTTGCCCGGCTGGTGGATGGCGACCATGCCCGCTTCGGCGAGGTCGGCCACCAGGATCCGGGCCACGCCCAGCGGAATGGCCAGCAGCGCGGAGATCTCCGCCACCGACTTGATCTCCCGGCACAGGTGGCAGATCCGCTGGTGCTCCGGGAGCAGGGCACCGTAGCTCGACGGATCCGCCGTGGTACTGACCAGGGCCTCGATGGCGAGTTGATATCTGGGTCTGGTGCGACCACCGGTCATGGCGTACGGCCGCACCAGCGGCTGGTCGCCTTCGCCTCCGTACGGCGCGTGGTGGGCGGCACCGTACGGGCCGGGTGAGGCGGATGGCGGAGTCATGGGTCAGGCCCTCCGAGCAGATGCGGATGTAACGGGTCCGGTCGTTGCGTGGGGGGAGGTGCGATGAAACTGGCGTACCGCACGGAGGGCGTCCGTGCGGTACGTGCCCGGCGGGGTCAGCCGCCGAGCAGGGTGCCCTGAAGCTCGGCGCGAAGGTCGGGGGTCAGGACGGTTCCCGCGCGGTCGACGAGGAGGGCCATTTCGTAGCCGACGAGGCCGATGTCGCACTCGGGGTGGGCGAGTACGGCGAGGGAGGAGCCGTCGGAGACGGACATGATGAACATGAAGCCGCGTTCCATCTCCACGACGGTCTGGTTGACGTTGCCGCCCTCGAAGATACGGGAGGCTCCCGCCGTCAGCGAGGTCAACCCCGAGGCGACGGCGGCCAGTTGGTCCGCGCGGTCACGGGGGAAACCGTCCGACATGGCCAGCAGGAGGCCATCGGCGGAGACGACCACCGTATGGGACACACCCGGGGTGTTGTCCACGAAGTTGGTGATCAACCAGTTCAGATTCTGTGCCGCCTGGCTCATCGGACTCAACTAACGCTCCTGCTGGTGAGTGGTGCCGAAACCGCGGCCGTCCGTCTGCTGGGCGCCGGCGCTCCGGCCCTGCTGGATACCGCGGCGGAGGTTGGTCAGCCGGCCGCGCACGTCGTCGGGGGCGCGCGAGACCTGGGGACCGGTGTGCTCGCTCTGCTGGGCCGTGCCGGGGACGAGGTTCGCCCGCGGCACCCGGCGCGGCAGACCTGACGGGGTCACGCCGCCCGCGGCCGGTTCACGGACCTGCTCGGCGCGGCGCCACCGCTCGTCGTTGGGGGAGACGCGCCACTCGCCGGTGTCGCCGGTGTCGCCGGGGCCGCGCTGCGGGGCGGACGCCTGCGGGTCCTGGTCACCGGCCGAACGCGCCGGGCCGCGCGGGGGCTCCGGCCGCTGCGGCGGGCCGGACTGCGCCGGTCCGGGCCGCGTCGACCCCGTATGGGGCGTCCCGGGCTGCGGCGGAGCGGACTGCTGCGGGGAGCGCTGCGGCAGCGGGGGCTGCGCGGCGGGCTGCCGCTGCTCACGGCGGGCCGGGGCCTGCGGGCCGCCGAAGGCCTGCGCGTCGTTGCCGGCCGGGCCGTCCGCGTAGCCGGTCGGCGCGGTGCGCTCGGCCTGCTGACGGAACCAGTCCGACTCCAGCGACTCGAAGATCGGCGAGCGGCCGTCACCCGGGGAGGTGGCGGGCGGCAGCGCCATCGGCTCGGCGGCGGGCGGCAGTTGGGGCTCGGGCCGCCGGCCCGCTGGGCGCCCCGGAGCCTGCTGCGGCTGCGGCACCTGCGGCGGTCGGGGGCCCTGCGGGGGCTGCTGCTGCGGCTGCCGGTCCCGAGGCGGGCGGCCCTGCGCCGTCTCGCCCGCGCCGATCGCCGGGAACTGCGCGGTCGAGGCCGCGTCCTGGTCGCCGAGCGAGCCGATCGCCGGGAACTGGGCCGTGGACGAGGCGTCGTCGTAGGCCGGGGCGGGACGGCGCTCCTCGCGCGGGCGCCGCGGCGGCAGGCCCTGCTGCGGGCCGCCGGTACGCGGGCCCCGGGGACCCTGCGGGTTCTGGTTGCCCGGCGCCTGCGGGTTGTTGCGGGCCGGGGGCTGCTGGGGCCCGCGGCGCGGCGGCGTCTGGCGGCCGCGGGGGCCGAAGACGTCGGAGCCGGAGCCCGCGTGCTGCGGCGCGCGGAACTCACCGGTCGGCGCGTCCCCGACGAAGCCCGCCGAGGCCGGGCCGGCGCCCTGCGGCGCGTTCGGGGTCTGCGGGGCGTTCGGGCCTTGGGGGAGCGGGAACTCGCCGGTGGAGCCGGGGCCGAAGACGCCGCCGCCGAAGCCGTCGAATCCGCCGTCCTGGCGCGGCGCGTCCTGCCGCGGCTGCTGGGGCTGCCGGGGCGCGTGGAACTCCGCGGTCGTCGCGTTGTCGCGTCCGGTGCCGTGGTAGTCGGGGCGCTCGTAGCCCTCGGGGGCGTCCATGCCGAGGACGTCGTCGTGGCCGCGCGGGACGTCCGCGCCCGCCCGGTCGTCCGCCTGTGCCCAGCTCGGCGCGGGACGCTCGCTCGCCGCCGGCTGCGGCGCGCGCGGCGCGGTGTTCGGGCCCTGCCGGGTGGGCAGGCCCGCACCGCGCTGCTGCTGCGGACCGGGGACCGGGGCGCCGAAGGCGTTGGTGCCGCCGCCCGCGGCGGGAGCACCCGGGGCGCCCGGCCCGTTGCCCGGGCCGGAGTCGTGGTTGCCGGTGAGCGCCGGACGCTGGGCGCCGCCGGGCACCTGGCCGCGCTGCGCGGCGCGGCCGATGGGCTGGCCCACCCCGCTGCCGGAACCGCCGGCGGCCGGGGCGCGCTTGGCCTGCGCCTGTCCCTGACCCTGCTGGCCGGGCGCGGACTTGGCGCCGCCCTGCGTGAGGTCGACCGGCAGCATGACCAGCGCGGTGGTGCCGCCGGAGTCCGACGGGCGCAGCTGGATGCGGATGCCGTGCCGCAGGGACAGGCGGCCGACCACGAACAGGCCCATGCGGCGGGAGACGGAGACGTCCACCGTCGGCGGGTTGGCCAGCCGCTCGTTGATGTCGGACAGGTCCTCCGGCGACAGGCCGATGCCGGTGTCGTGGATCTCGACCAGCACGCGGCCGTCGGGCAGCGCGTGACCGGTGACCCGCACCTTCGTCTGCGGCGAGGAGAACGAGGTGGCGTTCTCCAGCAGCTCGGCGAGCAGGTGGACGAGGTCGTTGACGACGCGTCCTGCGACCTCGGTCGGCGGGACCGCGGTCAGCTCGATGCGTTCGTACTGCTCCACCTCGGAGGCCGCGGCGCGCAGCACGTCGACCAGCGGGACCGGGCGGGTCCAGCGGCGGCCCGGTTCCTCGCCCGCGAGGACGAGCAGGTTCTCACCGTTGCGGCGCATGCGGGTCGCGAGGTGGTCGAGCTTGAAGAGGTTGGACAGCTGGTCGGGGTCGGCCTCGCGGGACTCCAGCTCGGAGATGAGCGACAGCTGACGCTGGATCAGGCCCTGGCTGCGGCGCGAGAGGTTGGTGAACATCGCGTTGACGTTCCCTCGCAGCAGCGCCTGCTCGGCGGCGAGGCGGACCGCCTCGCGGTGCACGTCGTCGAACGCGCGGGCCACCCGGCCGATCTCGTCGCGGGTGTTGATGCCGATTTCCTCGACCGAGGTGTCGACGTCCTGCGGGTCGGACTCCGACAGCTGCTTGACCAGGTCCGGCAGGCGCTTCTGCGAGACCTCCTGCGCGGTGTCCTGAAGACGCCGCAGCGAGCGGATCATCGAGCGGGCCACCACGAACGCGCCGACCAGCGACACACCGAGGACCAGCAGGATCAGCGCACCGGACAGCAGGGCCTCCTGCTGCGCCGAGGTGCGCAGGGTCAGCGCCTGCTGCGACATCTGGTCGAGGAGTTCGGCCTCGATGCGGGACATCTCCTGCATCTTGGTGTCGTCCTCGTCGTACCAGTCGAGGTAGGACTTGGGCTGCTGGGTGATGCCGTCCGGGGTCTGCAGGACGCGTTCACGGTACTGGTCGGCCTGGGTGATGACGGTGTTGCCGCCGTCGAGGGCCTTCATCAGGTCCGCCGAGCCGTTGCCGTACGTCTCGATGAACCGCTTGATCTCCGAGTCCTCGCTGTCCGAGGCGCTCTGCGCGTAGAGCCGGTCGGAGGTGGACAGCTGGGGTCCCGAGGGGTTGGCGAGCGCGGCGCTGATCACCGCGCGCTGTATGGACTCGTACTCCTTGGCGGAGGTGAAGGCCGCGAGCGCGCGGGTGCTGCGGATCATGTCCGAGTTGCTGGTCGCCTGCGCCATGTCCTGGGAGAGCGACAGCAGCGAGGTGATCAGCTGGTCGTAGCCGGAGACCGTCTGCGAGATGTACTGCGTGTGGTTGTACGCGTTGTCACGGATCTGCTTGAGGGTCTGCAGCTGACGCGTGATGTCGATGACGGTGCTGCGGACGCCGACCAGCGACGGGTCGTTGCTGTTGATGTTGTCGGTGGCCTTCTGGAAGGCCGTGACCTCTCGGTCGGTCTCCTCGCGGGAGGCGACCACCGAGTCGTCCGTGACGTGGCCGGAGGTGATCGGGCCCGCGGAGGCGTCGCGTTCGTCCTGGAGGGCGTCGGCGAGCTTGGTCGCGCTGCCGGTCATCTCGGTCAGCAGCTTCATGTGGTCCAGCTGGCTGACGTTCTCCAGCGAGCTCTGGATACGCAGCGCGCCCAGCGTGGTGGCCGCGACGACGGGCAGCGCCAGCAGCGAGACCAGACGGGTGCGGATGCTCCAGTTGCGCATCGCCAGCCGGGACGAGGCGTGCTTGCCCTGTTCCTTGCCGGTGACGGGTGGTTCGACGTCGCCGATGGCTGCGCCCTTGGCGGACGGGTCCTTGAGGCTCTTGGCACCCTTGCCGGACTTGCCGCCCTTGGCGTCGGCCGGGCCGGACGGCTTGGCGGCGCGTGGCGCGGCGGGACCGCCGTCCGCGGGCGCACCGGCCCTGGCGGCCTGCTGACCGGCCGGGGCGGAGTGCCCCGCGTCGTCGGCGGGGTTCCGCGGCTCGGGGCCACGGTCGGCTCCGCCGCGCGGCTCCGGGTCTCCCGCGGCGCCGCCATCCCTCTTGAAACGTCCCTGCACTAGCGTCGCAACCTCTGGACCAGGCGTCCCCCGCGCGGGCGGCGGACGGTGTCGAGTCTGTGGGGGCTCGCGCGGTCCCCCGGGGGGTAACGGTCGACCGGCGGATGCCCGAGCACCGCCGCTCGACGCGTCTGCGCGCCCCCTGCGTGCCGGTCTTCAGTCGCGGCGGTCCGTGGAATTCCAGCACAGGCGCGGAAGTCCAACAAGGTCCGTAGACCAGCCTGTGACAAGGGTTACGCAGTGCTGTTGCCGAATCACCGCATGTCGAGGAGGAGGGCGCCGATATCGGACTTATCCAGGCGAGCCCGGTGCGGGCTCCGGCTGTCCCGGTCGCGGCGTTCGGCGGCGAAACGCGGCAGTGGGTCCCCAATGTCCCATTCTCGTACGGAGGTTGGCAGGGGGAATTTGTCGCGAATCTGGGGGTGTTCGTGAGCAATATCACAGGGTGATCGTTGTCTGCGTCACGGAAACCGCCCGATGCCGCCGCCTAGCCTGATCCTTTGCAGAAGCCGAGTCGGCGACTGCGGAAGCCAAAGCTGACAACACCACACGAGGCCGGCACACGATGAAGACGACCCTGCTGACGCGTCCCATAGCCAACCCCCGCCGGACCACCCTCGCGCACCTGAAGGACGCCGACGAGCGTCCGCAGGCCGCGGCGGCCGTGGCGGACGGCGAGCGCACCGAGCGCCCGGTGGAACTGCCCAAGCAGACCGCCAACCCGCGCCGCACCGTCCTGGACAAGCTGCCCGCCGCCTGAGGCACCCCGGGCCCGGCCCCCCGACCGAGACGTCCGGGGCCGGGCCCACCTGCGCGATAGCCTGGAGCGTCAGTCTCCAGCCACCGCAGTGAGGGGCAGCAGCTTCCCGTGCGCATCGCCAGGTTCTCCATCGACGGCAATGTCGCCTTCGGCGTGGTCGAGGGCGAAGGGACCGGTCCCGACGGTCTCGTCCTCGACATCATCAAGGGCATCCCGTTCGCCGAGTTCGAACGCTCCGGCACCAAGGTCCCGCTGGACAAGGTGCGGCTGCTGCCGCCGGTGCTGCCCAGCAAGGTCGTGGCGATCGGCCGCAACTACGCGGAGCACGCCGCCGAACTCGGCCACGAGGTCCCCGACGCGCCGTTCGCCTTCTTCAAGCCCTCGACCTCGGTCGTCGGCCCCGGCGACGCGATCCCGTACCCCTCGTTCACCCGGGAGCTGCACCACGAGGCGGAACTCGCGGTGGTCATCGGCCGGATGTGCCGCGAGGTGCCGCGCGAGCGGGCCCACGAGGTGATCCTCGGCTACACCTGCGCCAACGACCTCACCGCGCGCGACGTCCAGCGCGCCGAGAAGCAGTGGGCCCGCGCCAAGGGGTTCGACGGCGCCTGCCCCCTCGGCCCCTGGGTGGAGACCGGCATCGACCTCGCGGCCGCCGGCGACCTGGCGATCACCTGCGAGGTCAACGGCGAGCTGCGGCAGGCAGGCCGGACCGGCCAGATGATCCACGGCATCGCCGACCTGATCGTCAACGTCACCGAGGCCATGACCCTGCTGCCCGGCGACGTCATCCTCACCGGCACCCCGGCCGGGGTCGGCCCGCTCGACCCCGGCGACGAGGTCGCCGTCTCCATCGAAGGCATCGGCACTCTCACCAACAAGGTGATCAAGCGTGGCTAGCGCACCAACCGCGTCCGACGTACGCGTCCGTTTCTGTCCCTCCCCGACCGGCAACCCGCACGTGGGCCTGGTCCGCACCGCCCTGTTCAACTGGGCGTTCGCCCGGCACCACAAGGGCACCCTGGTCTTCCGCATCGAGGACACCGACGCCGCCCGCGACTCGGAGGAGTCGTACCAGCAGCTGCTGGACTCGCTGCGCTGGCTGGGTCTGGACTGGGACGAGGGCCCGGAGATCGGGGGACCGCACGCCCCGTACCGGCAGTCCCAGCGGATGGACCTCTACAAGGACGTGGCCCGCAGGCTCCAGGAAGCCGGCCACGCCTACGAGTGCTTCTGCACGACCGCCGAACTCGACGAGCGCCGCGAGGCCGCCCGCGCGGCCGGCCGCCCCTCCGGCTACGACGGCCACTGCCGCGAGCTGAGCGCGGAGCAGATCGAGGCGTACCGCCGCGAGGGCCGCGAGCCCATCGTGCGCTTCCGGATGCCCGACCACCCGATCACGTTCACCGACCTGGTGCGCGGCGAGCTGACCTTCACCCCGGAGAACGTGCCGGACTACGGCATCGTGCGGGCCAACGGCGCGCCGCTCTACACCCTGGTCAACCCGGTGGACGACGCGCTGATGGAGATCACCCACGTCCTGCGCGGCGAGGACCTGCTCTCCTCGACGCCGAGGCAGATCGCGCTGTACGCGGCCCTGGCGCAGATCGGCGTCGGCAACGGCACGACCCCCCACTTCGGGCATCTCCCCTACGTCATGGGTGAGGGCAACAAGAAGCTGTCCAAGCGCGACCCGCAGGCCTCGCTCAACCTCTACCGCGAGCGCGGCTTCCTTCCGCAGGGCCTGCTCAACTACCTGTCCCTGCTGGGCTGGTCGCTCGCCGCCGACCGCGACATCTTCACCCTCGACGAGATGGTCGCGGCCTTCGACATCGACGACGTCAACCCCAACCCGGCGCGCTTCGACCTGAAGAAGTGCGAGCACATCAACGCCGAGCACCTGCGTCTGCTGGACGTCTCCGCGTTCATCGAGGCGTGCGAGCCGTGGCTGCGCGCCCCGTTCGCGCCGTGGCGCCCCGAGGCGTTCGACCGGGCGAAGTTCGAGGCGATCGCCCCGCACGCGCAGACCCGGCTGACGGTGCTGTCCGACATCACCGCCAACGTCGACTTCCTCTTCCTCGACGAGCCGGTGGACGACGAGGCGTCCTGGGCGAAGGCGATGAAGGAGGGCTCCGACGCGCTGCTGCGCACGGCCCGCGCCAAGCTCGCCGACGCGGAGTGGAACGCGGAGGCGCTGAAGTCGGCGGTCCTGGCGGCGGGTGAGGAGCACGGCCTGAAGCTCGGCAAGGCCCAGGCCCCGGTCCGGGTCGCCGTCACCGGCCGCACGGTCGGCCTCCCCCTCTTCGAGTCCCTGGAGGTCCTCGGCCGCGACCGCACGCTGGCACGTATCGACGCGGCGTTGTCCAAGCTGACGGCCTGACGCGACGCGTAGGCAGAAGGCGGCGGGCGGAGCCCTCGGGCCCCGCCCGCCGCCTCACGCGTCAGGGATAGCGCACCAGGCTGTGGGGGAGGAGGCCTTGGCCATGGCCGTTGCGGATGACCGACCGCAGATGCTGGTCGAGGAGTTCGAGCAGGTCGCCGCAGCGATTGACGACCTGGGCGTCCGGCTGGAGTTGCTCCGTGGGCAGCGGACGGTGTGCGTTACGAGTCGGCGAAGACGGTGCCGTTCGGCAAGCGGATCGAACTGCCGGAGCCGGTCGGTATCACCCTGGAGACGGAACCGCTGTCGCAGTGGACGCGCTGAGGGTTTCGTGTCCCGTATCGGCTCTGACGGCCGACGGCCGTCGGCCGGGCACAGCTCTCCGGACTCCTTTGTCACCCCCTTGTCCCCGGCAAGGGTTTCGTCAACCGAACTTGTTGCCGCAGACAAGGGTGAGACAAGCGATTCCGGAGGGGCGCGGTCGGCGGTGGCCGACTCGTAGCTAGCTCAGATGCCGGGTCAAGAAACGGGCCCCGTCGTCCACCTCGAACCACGGGGTGCCGGTGTGGCCGCCCAGATTGGCGTGCAGCGTCTTCTCCCTGCTGCCGAAGGCGTCGAACAGGTCCAGGGCCCGCCCCCGGTCGTTCCCCTCGTCGTCCCACTGCATCAGGAACAGCAGCGGGACACCGACCTGCCGGGCTTCCTCGCGCAGGGCGCCGGGCACGAAGCCTCCGGCGAAGAAGGCGGCGGCCGTCACGCGCGGTTCGACCGCCGCCAGCCGGATGCCGATGGCGGTCATGCCCGAGTACCCGACCGAGCCGCCGATCCCGGGCAGCGCGAGGAGGGCGTCCAGAGTGAGCCGCCATTCCGGGACGGCCTTCTCGACCAACGGGAGGACGAAGCCGTCCACGATGTCGTCAACCGGCTCGCCGGCCCGCATCGCCCGGCGGAGATCGGCACGGGATTGCTCGTCGGCGGCGGAACGCGGCCGGTCGCCGTGCCCGGGAGCGTCGATCGCGGCCACCGCGAAGCCGTACGCCGCCGCGTAGTGCCGGGCCCGGGCCACCAGGCGGGCTTCCTGCTTGTGCAGGCCGCCGTTGTGACCCATGAGGATCAACGGGGCCGAAGCGGATCCGGGCGTCCACAGGACGCCGGGGATCTCGCCGAGGGTGAACTCGCGTTCCAGAACGCCCTCGTCCAGGGGCTGTTCTGAGATGAATCGCATGGTCGTGTGTGTCCTTCGGGAGTGCTCCGAACGGCGCTCCCGGACGACCTATCGCCCGACCGTGGCCCCAGAGGGGAGCACCCATGTCGATACTGCGTTCACGGGTACCACCTCCTCGTTCTTGCGCACGGCCTCCGGCAAGGTAGCAGCGGCACGGCGCTCGGCCAACGGGTTTTCCGCCGGCCCACGTGTCGCGGTCGAGGCGAAGGGGTTGCGGGCTGCCTCGGCCCGTTCGCCGCCGCCCCGCGCGGGAATCGCGTTCTTGCGGTCGGTCAACACCCCGCCCGCTCCCAGCAGTTCGTCCGCCCGGTCGATCGTCTGCGGGCGGGCGATGCGTCTGTCCTGCTCGATGGACGCGATCTGCGCCTCGCCGTAGCCCGGTTGCTCACCCAGTTCCGCCTGCGTCAGTCCTGCCCGCTCGCGGAAGATCTTGAACCGGCGGCCGAACGACCGCACCAACTCGTCGGCGGGATCCTCGTTCCGCCCGCCCTGTCCAGGGGTCTGGGGCATCGGTCGCCTCCTCGAACGCCACCCCGACGAGCCCGTACCCCGACCCCCGCGGAAACGCTCTGTACCGGGGTCGTCACTGGTCACCGTAGCGACGGCTGGCCACTCTCGACACCATGTGCAGCGAATCCCTCCATCGTGATCCCGTCCAGGCCGTCCCGACCAGCCCACCTGGGCACGGGAGTTCGCGATGTCGTTCACCGCGACCGACCGGGGTCCGCGGCTCGCCCGGCGGCTGGTCACCCGGCGTCTGGAGGCCTGGGGGTGTCCCCGCGGCACGGAGGCGTCCGACTCCGTGACGCTGATCGCCGCGGAACTGACCGCCAACGCCGTCCGCCACGGGCACGTGCGGAGGCGGGAGTTCCGTCTTGTCCTCGGGCTGTGCGGGCCCGGTCCGGTCATCCTGCGCGTGGAGGTATCCGACGCCCGGGGCGATCGCCTGCCGCCGGAGCACGCGTCCGCCGCCGCGCCGGACGCCGAGTCCGGTCGCGGCCTCTGGCCGGTCGCGTCGCTCGCCGCGCGCCGGGCCGTCCTCCCGCGCGCCGACGCTCCCGGCAAGACGGTCTGGGCCGAGGTGGACGCATGACGACTCGGGAGTCCCGCCACTTCCCAGTGACTAACCCCGCCACCTCCTAGTGACCAGTAGGTGGCTTCCTGACCCGAACTCGGCTTCGCGCCCGACCGGATCGCGCGCGGCGGCGACCACCCTCGGCGCCGGCCGCGCTCCCGCGCGCCCCCCTTCGCGTGACGGCCACGTCACCGGCCGTGCCGGACCTGGGGGCGGGGGATTCGGTTTTGGTGCCACGGCCCGCATCCGGTAATGTTCTTTCTGCGCCGCCCGGGCGGGCCGAAAGGGCCGGGACCGGGAGGCGCAAGCCGAGCGAAAGCCCCTCAGGGGGTTGAGTTCCGGTGGGCTATGGTGTAATTGGCAGCACGACTGATTCTGGTTCAGTTAGTCTAGGTTCGAGTCCTGGTAGCCCAGCAGGTCGAAAGATATCGATCAAGCCCCCGTTGTGTAGCGGCCTAGCACGCTGCCCTCTCAAGGCAGTAGCGCCGGTTCGAATCCGGTCGGGGGTACTGATCCTGACACCGTCACCATCCGGGTCGCTCCTGGAGGCGATGGGTCACGGATCGCCAAGGGCCCCCGTTGTGTAGCGGCCTAGCACGCTGCCCTCTCAAGGCAGTAGCGCCGGTTCGAATCCGGTCGGGGGTACTTGATCGCGTAAGCCCTTCGCCTCGGCGAGGGGCTTCTTCGCGTTCCAGGGGGCGGGTCCAGGTTCCGCCGCCGTGACCCGTCTCACAGGCCGTACCGCCGCGCGGACTCCTCCTCCTGTGCCAGCCGCCGCAGGCTCAGCAGTACGGGTTCGTAGAGCACCGCCGCCGCCACGGCCGCCTCGACCTTCTCCACCGGGGTCGGGTACTCGTCCAGCATGTCCAGGTCCAGCGCCGCGGTGCGGGCCATCTGCTCCGCGTACGGTGCCAGGTGCGCGGCGTCGCAGGGGTACCCGAGCCGGGTCAGCGTGGCCAGCGCGGCGACCAGCGTGCGGTAGGCGGGGGACAGGTCGCCGATCTCGCGTGACGTCGACCACCCCAGCTCCGCCAGCAGCCGGTCCACCTCGCGTGCGGCGGCCACCGCGTCCGGATCGTCCGGCTCGGGCCGCACGCCCTGCGGCAGCGCCCACAGCGCGGCGCCCAGCCGGATCGTCTGCCCGAGGCTGTCGTCGTCCACGGCCGCCAGCACCTCCCGTGCCGCGGCCACCGGCACCCTGCCGACCTGGATCAGAGCCCGCACCAGCCGCAGCCGCCGCAGGTGCGCCTCGCCGTACTCGGCCTGCGTGGCGCTGACCCGCTCGCCGGGCGGCAGCAGGCCCTCCCGCAGGTAGTACTTGATCGTCGCGGTGGGCACCCCACTGCGCTCGCTCAGTTCCGCCAGCCGCACGCTCTCGCGCCCTTCCTCAGGGTCTCCGGGCCTTGTGCCCTCACTTGGGGAGTGCCACTATCCAATCACTGGGCAGCGGGCGCCGCCCCATGGCGTCCGCGCGTCGAACGGGGGCCACCCATGCCGCGAACGCCGATACCCGGCCGCACCACCGCCGCCGCCGAGGGCGACCTCGTCGTCTTCCTGATCGGCATGCGGATCAACCACTTGTGGGCCCCGCACCACTGGCTGCGGGTCCTCGTCGCCATGCCGCGCATGCTGCGGGAGCTGCGGCGCAGGCCGGACAGCGGACTGCTGGGATACCAGCTGCTCACCGGTTCGCCGCGCACGTACTACGTCGTGCAGTACTGGCGGACCAAGGAGCAGCTGCTGCGCTACGCCTCCGACCTCACCGGCCTGCACCGCCCGGCGTGGACCATGGTCAACCGCTACGAGCGCAAGAAGGCACTGCACGTGGGCATCTGGCACGAGACCTACGTGGTGCCCGCCGGCAACTACGAGTCGATCTACGGCGACATGCCTGCGTACGGCCTCGGCGCGGCCACCGGGGTCCGTCCGCTGCGGGAGGGCGTCAGCGCCCGGGCCCGCCTGGAAGGGCACCGCTGAACGCGGCGGCGGCGCCGGGCTGAAGGCCGCGCTCAGCCTCCGTTGCGCCGCAGGGCCTCCGTCAGCCGCGTCGCCGCGTCTATCACCGCCTGCGCGTGCATCCGGCCAGGGTGCCGGGTCAGGCGCTCGATCGGGCCGGAGACCGAGACCGCGGCGACCACGCGGTTGGAGGGCCCGCGCACCGGCGCGGAGACCGAGGCCACGCCCGGCTCGCGCTCGCCGATGGACTGCGCCCAGCCGCGCCGCCGCACGCCGGACAGCGCGGTCGCGGTGAAGCGCGCGCCCTGAAGCCCCCGGTGCAGCCGCTCCGGCTCCTCCCAGGCCATCAGCACCTGCGCCGCCGAGCCCGCCTTCATCGGCAGCGTGGAGCCGACCGGCACGGTGTCCCGCAGTCCGGACAGCCGTTCCGCCGCGGCCACGCAGATGCGCATGTCGCCCTGGCGGCGATACAGCTGCGCGCTCTCGCCGGTCACGTCGCGTAGGTGGGTGAGCACGGGGCCCGCGGTCGCGAGCAGCCGGTCCTCGCCCGCGGCGGCCGACAGTTCCGCCAGCCGCGGCCCGAGGATGAATCGGCCCTGCATGTCGCGGGCCACCATGCGGTGGTGTTCGAGTGCGACGGCGAGCCGGTGGGCGGTCGGGCGGGCGAGACCGGTGGAGGCGACCAGCCCGGCCAGGGTGGCCGGACCGGCCTCCAGTGCGCTCAGCACCGCGGCCGCCTTGTCGAGAACGCCGACGCCGCTAGAGTTGTCCATGCAACGATACTTACGTCTCACAGTGTGAAACGCAAGTTCAATTTTCTCCAGAAGCCGTCACGCTGGAGGACAACGCCGGATCGGCGTCCGCGAGTGGCCGCACACCACGGGGACCGGACGCCGCCGTACTCGGACGAGTTGGCCGGCGACGAAGCCGGCCGGAGGGAAAGCGATGGGACGGACACTCGCGGAGAAGGTCTGGGACGACCACGTCGTCAGGCGCGCCGAAGGCGAGCCGGATCTGCTCTACATCGATCTGCACCTGCTGCACGAGGTGACCAGCCCGCAGGCCTTCGACGGGCTCCGCCTGTCCGGCCGCACCGTGCGCCGCACGGACCTGACCATCGCCACCGAGGACCACAACACCCCGACCCTCGACATCGACAAGCCCATCGCCGACCCGGTCTCGCGCACCCAGCTGGAGACGCTGCGCAAGAACTGCGCGGAGTTCGGCGTACGGCTGCACCCGCTGGGCGACGTCGAGCAGGGCGTCGTGCACGTCGTCGGGCCGCAGTTGGGCCTGACCCAGCCGGGCACCACGGTGGTCTGCGGCGACAGCCACA
Source organism: Streptomyces sp. ICBB 8177 (assembly GCF_003144095.1). GTDB lineage: Bacteria > Actinomycetota > Actinomycetes > Streptomycetales > Streptomycetaceae > Streptantibioticus_D. The sequence continues at coordinate 2,555,108 of NZ_NSKH01000018.1, forward strand.
CCTCCACGCACGGCGCGTTCGGCGCGCTGGCCTTCGGTATCGGCACCAGCCAGGTGGAACACGTGCTGGCCACCCAGACGCTGCCCATGGCGCCGTTCCGCACCATGGCCGTCACGGTGGACGGCGAACTGCCCGACGGCGTCACCGCCAAGGACCTGATCCTTGCCATCATCGCGAAGATCGGCACCGGTGGCGGCCAGGGCCACGTCATCGAGTACCGCGGCTCCGCGATCGAGAAGCTGTCGATGGAAGCGCGGATGACCGTCTGCAACATGTCCATCGAGGCGGGTGCCCGGGCCGGCATGATCGCGCCGGACGCGACCACGTTCGCCTACCTCCAGGGGCGCCCGCACGCGCCCGAGGGCGCCGACTGGGACGCGGCCGTCGCGTACTGGAAGACGCTGCGCACCGACGAGGACGCGGTCTTCGACCACGAGGTGCGCATCGACGCGAGCGAGCTGTCGCCGTTCGTCACCTGGGGCACCAACCCGGGTCAGGGCGCGCCGCTGGCCGCCTCCGTGCCGGACCCGGCCTCCTTCGCCGACGCCGGCGAGCGCCTGGCCGCGGAGAAGGCCCTGGAGTACATGGGCCTGACCGCCGGTACCCCGCTGCGCGAGGTCGCCGTGGACACCGTCTTCGTCGGCTCGTGCACCAACGGCCGCATCGAGGACCTGCGCAACGCCGCCGCCGTGGTCGAGGGCCGCAAGGTCGCCGACGGGGTGCGGATGCTGGTGGTCCCCGGTTCGGTACGGGTCGCGCTCCAGGCCGTCGAGGAGGGGCTGGACAAGGTGTTCACCGCCGCCGGCGCCGAATGGCGGCACGCGGGTTGCTCGATGTGCCTGGGCATGAACCCCGACCAACTCGCCCCCGGCGAGCGCTCGGCGTCCACCTCCAACCGCAACTTCGAGGGACGGCAGGGCAAGGGCGGCCGCACCCACCTGGTCTCGCCGCAGGTCGCCGCCGCCACCGCGGTGCTGGGCCATCTGGCCTCACCGGCCGACCTGTCCGACGTCCGCACCCCCGTGGAGGCCTGAGCATCATGGAAGCGTTCACCACCCACACCGGCCGGGCGGTGCCGCTGCGCCGCGGCAACGTCGACACCGACCAGATCATCCCGGCGCACTGGCTCAAGAAGGTGACCCGCAACGGGTTCGAGGACGGGTTGTTCGAGGCCTGGCGCAAGGACCCGGAGTTCGTGCTGAACCAGCCGGAACGCCAGGGCGCCACCGTGCTGGTCGCGGGCCCCGACTTCGGCACCGGCTCCTCCCGCGAGCACGCGGTGTGGGCGTTGCAGAACTACGGCTTCGCCACCGTCCTGTCGTCGCGGTTCGCCGACATCTTCCGCGGCAACTCGCTGAAGAACGGCCTGCTGACCGTCGTGCTCCCGCAGGACGTCATCGAGGCACTGTGGAAGCTCACCGAGGCCGATCCGGCCGCCGAGATCACGGTCGACCTGGTCGCCCGCGAGGTGCGCGCGGAAGGGGTGACGGCGTCCTTCGAGTTGGACGACAACGCCCGCTGGCGTCTGCTGGAGGGGCTGGACGACATCAGCCTCACCCTGCGGCACGAGGAGGAGATCGCCGCGTACGAGGCGAAGCGCCCCTCGTACAAGCCGCGCACCGTGGAGGTCTGAGCCTCCCGCGGCCCGATCCGCGGCCTCGCACCGACCACTTCAGGCCATCGCCCAACGCGCCCCTCGCCCCTCGTGGCGGGGGGCGCGTTCGGCGTGCTGGGACCCCCGCGGACTAGAGTTGCTCCCTGCGGAGGTGACAACTCGCCTCAGATGGCACAATTGGCGCATGGATGGTGACGGCCAACTCGACCTGTACGCGAGGGTGGCCGCACGTCTCAAACAGGCGCATGCCCGCGTCGGCGCGGCGCAGCTGCCGGACGACGTACGGGTGGCGCTCAGCCGCAAGTTGCTCGTCATCACGGCCGCCGCGAAGCACGACGCGGCAGGCGCCGCGGAGCGGTTGGAGCGCTTCATGAGGGACTTCGACCAGGGCCGCTTCCCCGGCCAGGGAACTGACCAGTAGCCGAGTCCGTTGCGGCACAAGGGTGATTCGCCCGTTTCGTATTTGATTTGCGGTATATATCTCCCTAACGTGCGAAAAAGCTCGACTGCTTGGACACACTTTTTCGTTCCAGCAAAGTTTCCGAAGGGGAAGACGTGAACAAGGCGCAGCTCGTAGAAGCGATTGCCGACAAGGTCGGCGGGCGGCAGCAGGCCGCGGACGCGGTGGACGCCGTGCTGGACGCCATCGTCCGCGCGGTCGTCGCTGGTGAGCGGGTCTCCGTCACCGGTTTCGGCTCGTTCGAGAAGGTGGACCGGCCCGCCCGTTACGCCCGCAACCCGCAGACCGGTGAGCGGGTGCGGGTCAAGAAGACCTCGGTGCCCCGGTTCCGGGCAGGTCAGGGGTTCAAGGACCTGGTCAGCGGCAGCAAGAAGCTCCCGCGCGGCGGCGAGGTCTCGGTGAAGAAGGCGCCCAAGGGCAGCCTGAGCGGCGGTTCTTCCACCCGCACCACCGCCAAGGCCGCGGCGAAGAAGGCCACCGCCAAGAAGACCACGGCGCGCGGCACCGCCGCGAAGAAGACGACGGCGAAGAAGACCACCGCCGCCAAGAAGACCACGGCGAAGAAGACCACCGCCAAGAAGACGACCGCCAAGAAGGCCACGGCCAAGAAGGCCACGGCGAAGAAGGCGACCGCCAAGAAGACCGCGCCGGCGAAGAAGGCCACCGCCAAGAAGGCCCCCGGCAAGCGAGCCAGCGCCCGCAAGACCACCGCGAAGCGCACCGCGCGCAAGTGACACCCGCGGGCGGCCGTACGCCGACGCGGGCCGCCCACCCACCGCGACGGGCCGGACTCCCCCGGGAGCCCGGCCCGCGCTGTGTTCCGGGGCGCGTTCTCCGCCGCCGCCCGCGCTGTCCGCCGGGGCGCTTCGCGCGCCGCCGTCCGCCCTGTCCCGCGGCGGCCGTCAGCCGCGCTCGGGGTCCGGGAAGGTCTGGAGGGTCACGAAGACCACCCGGCGGGCCTCGCCCTCGCCCTCGGTGCGGATGCGCACCCGCTGGCCCACCCGCAGCAGCCGCAGGCCCCCCGCGTCGAACGCCGCCGCGTCGAACGGCAGCGGGGTCCCGTCGTCCAGCAGCACGCTGCCGCAGCGCGTGTCCGGATCGTAGGTGTACGAAGTCGCCTGCATACCCCGCAGCCTACCGGCGCGCCGGCCCGGACCGCCTTCCGCTCGCGCCCGGCCCCGACCGGCGCACCGGGCCCATTTACCGCCGCCGGTAATCACGAAGAAGGCCCCGCGGGCATTACCGCCGAATTCACCGAACACGCCCGCGAAATCGCCGGGCAAAGCACGAACGCGAGCCCCGCCGCCGAACACGCGGCCCCCGCGGGGAACACCCTCACTCCGCCATCAGCAGGCCCGCCACCGCCGCCGCCGTGCGCGGCCCGACCCCCAGCGACAGGGCGACCCGCAGATCCTCACCGGTGTCCACGTCACGGCGTACCGAGTCCACCCCGAGCAGCGCGATCTCCCGCGCCCCCGAGGCGCGGTGCCGGGCCCGGGAGGCGCCGCCGAACCCCGGGGCCAGCGCGGCCCCCGGGGCGGCCGCCAGCAGCGTGGTACCGACGCCCGCGGCGTCCGCCAGGAACGCCCGCGGCGCGTCAGGCGCGTGCCCCGGCGCCCCTTCCCGCGCGGCGTCCGCCAGCACCAGGGCCAGTTCACCGGGGCGCAGCGCGGGCAGGTCCGCGTTGAGCGCGGCCACCGGCGCCCACGGGTCCTCCTCGCGCACCGCACGCTCGCCGTGCGCCAGCGCCGCGTTGAGCCCCGCGGGCGCACCGGGCACCACCCGGGCCCCCAGCGCCGCCAGCTCACGGGCGGCCAGCGGGTCGTCGGTCACCACCGCGACCGCCCGCACCGCGGGGCAGGCCAGCGCCGCGGACACGGTGTCCAGCGCGAACGCCAGCGCCAGCCGCGGCCGCACCGCCTCGCCGGCGGTGTCCGCGAGCCGGCTCTTGGCCGCGCCCAGCCGCTTGACCGGCACCACGACATCCCACACCCTCACGCTGCGCACCGGCTCATTCTGCCCGCAGCCGCTGGTCCGCGCCGTGCGGCAGGGGGCTACGGTGTCGGTACGCGCCGGGCCGGTCCTGCTCGACAGGGCGCTGGGCCGGGGCCACACTTGTGCGGCTGTCCGATTGCCGGGGGCGCCCCGGCGCCGCGTCGAGACAGCGCCAATCGAGGAGGATGTCCTGGTGTCCCGCCGCAGAATCGGCTTCGTCTACCGCTTGGCCGCCGTCATCGCGAAGCCCATCCTGATCGCCGTGATCAACCGGGACTGGCGCGGTGTGGAGAACATTCCGGCCGAGGGCGGATTCATCACGGCCGTCAATCACAACTCCCACCTCGACCCGTTCTGCTACGCGCATTTCCAGTACAACACCGGTCGCGTCCCGCGATTCCTGGCGAAGGCGCCGCTGTTCAAGCCGCCGGTCGTCGGCTGGTTCATGCGCGGCACCGGGCAGATCCCGGTCTACCGGGCCACCACCGACGCCGCCCAGGCCTTCCGCGCCGCCGTGGCCGCGGTCAACGACGGGGAGTGCGTCGCCTTCTACCCCGAGGGCACCCTCACCCGCGACCCCGACGGATGGCCGATGACCGGCAAGACCGGCGTAGCCCGCGTCGCGCTGCTGACCAAGGCGCCGGTCATCCCGATCGCGCAGTGGGGCGCCAACGAACTGCTGCCGCCGTACAGCACGCGCCCGCGGCTCTTCCCGCGCAAGACGCACAGGGTGCTGGTGGGCAAGCCGGTCGACCTCGACCGCTTCTACGACCGGGAGCCCACCGCGGAACTGCTGAGGCAGGCCACCGACGCCATCATGGCCGACGTCTCCGCGCTGCTCGGTGAACTGCGCGGCGAGAAGGCCCCCGCCGAGCGCTTCGACCCGCGCCGTCACAAGAAGGCGGCGAAGGTCAAGGGCGGCGGGACGGGCGCGAGCGGCGTCAACGACGCGGACGAGACGGCCGAGTAGGCCCCGCGCGCGGACGCGGGCAGCAGGGGACAACCGGAGCGAAGGCAAGGGATCAGCAAGTGACGACGCGCTGCGCGGTGTACGGAACGGGCTCGTGGGGGACGCCGTTCGCGATGATCCTGGCGGACGCCGGCTGCGAGGTGACCCTGTGGGGCCGCCGCGCCGCCGTGGTGGACGCCATCAACACCACCCGCACCAACCCCGACTACATGCCGGGCGTCGAACTGCCCGCCGGCGTCACCGCCACCACCGACCCCGCGCGGGCCGCCCGCGGCGCCGAGTTCGTCTTCCTCGCCGTACCGTCGCAGACGCTGCGCCGCAACCTCACCGAGTGGGCGCCGCTGCTGCCTTCCGACGCCGTGCTGGTCAGCCTGATGAAAGGCATCGAACTCGGCACCGCCAAGCGGATGACCGAGGTCATCGAAGAGGTCGCCAAGGCCGGGCCCGAACGCGTCGCGGTGCTGTCCGGTCCCAACCTCTCGCCGGAGATCGCCGCCCGGCAGCCCGCCGCCGCCGTCGTGGCCTGCCGCGACGAGGACGTCGCCCGCCGCCTTCAGGCCGCCTGCCACACCGCGTACTTCCGCCCGTACACCAACACCGACGTGGTGGGGTGCGAACTCGGCGGCGCCGTCAAGAACGTCATCGCGCTCGCCGTCGGCATCGCGGACGGCATGGGGCTGGGCGACAACGCGAAGGCGTCGCTGATCACCCGCGGGCTCGCCGAGACCACCCGGCTGGGCCTGGCGATGGGCGCCGACGCGCACACCTTCGCGGGACTGGCCGGCATGGGCGACCTGGTCGCCACCTGCTCCTCGCCGCTGTCGCGCAACCACCGCTTCGGCATCAACCTCGGCCGCGGCATGACGCTCCAGGAGACCGTCGCCGTCACCAACCAGACCGCCGAGGGCGTCAAGTCCTGCGAATCCGTGCTGGATCTGGCCCGCAGGCACGGTGTGGAGGTGCCTATCACGGAGACGGTCGTCGGCATCGTGCACGGGGGCACGCCGCCGCTGGTCGCCCTCAAGGAGCTGATGTCGCGCTCCGCCAAGGCCGAACGCCGCTGACGGCGCTACGGTGGGCCGCACGGCCGGTTTTCCCCGAACCCGTGGCCATGCGTCGGCGATGGCGCGGGAACCACCAGGTAGGGTCTCAGCGACATGAGCAACGTGCCTACTGACCAGAACCCCGAGCACCGCAAGCCCCGGGTCGCCGTCGTCTTCGGCGGCCGCAGCTCCGAGCACGGCATCTCCGTGCTCACCGCGGGCGCGGTGCTGCGCGCGATCGACCGCTCCCGGTACGACGTGCTGCCCATCGGCATCACCACGGACGGCCGTTGGGCGCTCACCGCCGACGACGCCGACCGCATGGCGATCACCGACCGGGCCCTGCCCAGCGTCGAGCAGATCGCCGAGTCGGCGGAGGGCTCGGTGCTGCTGCCCGTCGCGCCGGACAGCCGCGAGGTCGTCCTCGCCGAACCCGGTTCGGTGCCCAAGGCGCTCGGCGACGTCGACGTCGTCTTCCCCGTGCTGCACGGCCCGTACGGCGAGGACGGCACGTTGCAGGGCCTGCTGGAGCTGTCCGGCGTGCCCTACGTCGGCTCCGGCGTGCTGTCCTCCGCGGTCGGCATGGACAAGGAGTACATGAAGCGCGTCTTCACCTCCTTCGGCCTGCCGGTCGGACCGTACGAGGTGATCCGGCCGCGTGAGTGGGAACGCGACCAGGCCGCGGCGCGCGAGCGCGTCGTGAACTTCGCCGCGGACCACGGCTGGCCGCTGTTCGTCAAGCCCGCCCGGGCCGGCTCGTCCATCGGCATCTCCAAGGTCGACGACCTCGGCGGCCTCGACGAGGCGATCGAGGAGGCCCGCAGGCACGACCCGAAGGTGCTGGTCGAGGCGCTGCTGACCGGGCGCGAGATCGAGTGCGGCGTGCTGGAGTTCGAGGACGGCCCGCGCGCCAGCCTCCCCGCCTGGATCCCGCCCGTCACCGACCACCACTTCTACGACTTCGAGGCCAAGTACATCGACTCGGCCGAGGGCGTCGTGCCCGCCCCGCTCACCGACGAGGAGACCGCCGAGGTGCGGCGGCTCGCGGTGGCGGCGTTCGAGGCGGCGTCCTGCGAGGGCCTGGTACGCGCGGACTTCTTCCTCACCGACGAGGGCGAGTTCGTGATCAACGAGATCAACACGATGCCGGGCTTCACACCGATCTCGATGTACCCGAGGATGTGGCAGGAGACCGGGGTGAGTTACCCGGAGCTGATCGACCTGCTGCTCCAGGCGGCGCTGCGGCGCTCCACCGGGCTGCGATAGCCGGTACGGCCTGCGCTGGCCGGTACGGCGCGCCGTACCGGCACCGGCGCGAGGGAAGGGCGCCGGGCCCGGGCGGTCCGGCGTCAGACCCCGGTCGGAACGGTGCGGCTGACCGCGTTCGCCAGATCGGTGAGCGCGCTCATGTCGCCGTAGGGGCCCGCGTACTTCTCCGGGATGGTCACCTCGACGTACGCCTTGCGCAGCGTCGTGGTGCAGCGGACACTGCCGTCCGACTGCTTCTGCGGGAGCCAGTCCACGCCGTCGATCTGCGCCGCGTCCGCGGTCGGGTCGTAGTGCGGGGTGCCGGGGGTGAGCACCGCGGGCTGCGGGACGCCGCAGCGCAGGGTGATGGACGGGTCGCCCCAGGCGGCGGTGAGGTCGGACTCCGGCCGCGTCGTGTGCCGGGACTGCCCGTCGACCCTGGCGGGCAGGGCGGCGTGCAGGGCGCGGCAGAGCTTCGCCACGTCGGGGGAGGGGCTCGGCACGGCGACCGCGTACGTCGAGCCGCCGGAGGAACAGGCGGCCGCCGCCAGAAGGCAGGCGGCGGCCGACAGCAGACGCAGGGAGCGGGACCTCGGAAGCGGCCGGAGGGTGGAAGAACTCACCGGCCGAGCATAGGCGGAGCTAGAGATGGACCACCGGACAGGTCAGGGTACGGGTGATCCCGTCCACCTGCTGGACCTTGGCGACCACCATGTGGCCGAGTTCGTCCACCGTGTCGGCCTGGGCGCGCACGATCACGTCGTACGGGCCCGTCACGTCCTCCGCCTGGATGACACCGGGAAGCTTGGAGATCACCTCCGCAACCGACGAGGCCTTGCCGACCTCGGTCTGGATCAGGATGTACGCCTGTACCACGGAACCTCCAGGGCGGCTACGAGGATCATGTGGAAGGGACGGCAACCGTACCGCGTCACGGCGTGGTGCGGGGAGACCCGCGCGGTCGGATCGGCGCGCCGGGGGCGCGCGGCGGGCGCCGTATTGACGAGCTTTGACCATCGTGACGGACGTGGTGCGGCCCCAGCGGGCCGCCGGGCGAAGGGGACTGCGTTGCCGGCGTTGACTGAGGAGCGGGTCGGATGAAGGGCACCGTGGGCGAGCTGGGGGAGTTCGGGCTCATCAGGGAGCTGACCTCCCGGCTCACCACCACCGAGGCGGTCCGGCTGGGGCCGGGCGACGACGCGGCCGTGGTCGCCGCGCCCGACCGCCGGGTGGTCGCCAGCACCGACGTGCTGCTGGAGGGCCGCCACTTCCGGCGCGACTGGTCCACCGCGTACGACGTCGGGCGCAAGTCGGCGGCGCAGAACCTCGCCGACGTCGCCGCGATGGGCGCGGTGCCGACCGCGCTGCTGCTCGGCCTGGTCGTCCCGGCCAGTCTCGCGGCCACCTGGCCGGTGGAGCTGATGGACGGCATCCGCGACGAGTGCCAGGTCGCCGGGGCCGCGGTGGTGGGCGGCGACGTGGTGGGCGGCGAGGCCATCACCGTGGCCATCACCGCGCTGGGCGACCTGGGCGGACGCGCACCGGTCACCCGCTCCGGCGCGCGCCCCGGCGACGTGATCGCGGTGACCGGCTGGCTGGGGTGGTCGGCCGCCGGGTACGCGGTGCTGTCCCGGGGATTCCGCAGCCCGCGCGCGTTCGTCGAGGCGCACCGCAGGCCGGAGCCGCCGTACCACGCGGGCCCCGCCGCGGCCGACCTCGGGGCGAGGGCGATGACCGACGTCAGCGACGGCCTGGTGGCCGACCTCGGGCACATCGCGGTGGCCAGCGGCGTCCACATCGACCTGCGCTCCGCCGACGTAGACGTGCCCGCCCAGATGCACGACATCGGCCAGGCGGTCGGCGTGGACCCGCTGCACTGGGTGCTGACCGGGGGAGAGGACCACGCGATCGTGGCCGCCTTCCCGCCCGACACCAAGCTGCCTGCCCGCTGGCGGGTCATCGGCGCCGTCTCGGCCCCCTCCGGGCCGCCGCGGGTGACGGTGGACGGCGCGCCCTGGGACGAGGCGGGCGGCTGGGACCACTTCACGCACGGCTGAGCCGCGACGGCCCGGCGCGGTGCGGCAGGCGCGGGCGAAAAGCGGGCGTGGGCGGATTCACAGCGGATCGCCGGGCAATCGCCGGGAAATCGCGGGCCGATCTTCGGCGGGCGTTGACCGGACGGCAACCGGCCACCGGCTAGGTTGCCCGCATGAGCATTCCGCCGCGCGTGCTGACCGTCGCCGGATCCGACTCCGGCGGGGGTGCGGGCATCCAGGCCGACCTGAAGACCCTGCTGGCCCTCGGGGCGCACGGCATGAGCGTGCTCACCGCCGTGACCGCGCAGAACTCGCTGGGCGTACAGGGCGTGTGGGAGCTGCCCGCCGAGGCGGTGACCGCGCAGTTCCGCGCCGTCGCCGACGACATCGGCCTGGACGCGGTCAAGACCGGGATGCTGTCCTCGCCTGAGCTGGTGCGCACCGTCGCCGGGCTGCTCGACGGCGTCGGCGTCCCCGTGGTCGTGGACCCGGTCGGCGTCTCCAAGCACGGCGACACGCTACTCGCCGCCGAGGCGCTGGACTCGGTCCGCACCCTGCTGCTGCCCACCGCCACCGTGGCCACCCCCAACCTCGACGAGGTCGAGCAGCTGACCGGGGTGCGGGTGACCGGGGAGTCCGGGATGCGTGCGGCGGCCGAGGCGGTCCTGGCGTACGGCCCGCGCTGGGTGCTGGTCAAGGGCGGCCACCTCCCGGGCACCGGAAGCGCCGCCGACCTGCTCTTCGACGGCGCCGAGGAGCACTGGTTCCGGGCCGCCCGCAACGACAACCGGCACACCCACGGCACCGGCTGCACGCTGGCGAGCGCCATCGCCGCGGAACTCGCCAGGGGCCGCGCGGTCCCGGAGGCCGTCGGCCGCGCCAAGGCGTACGTCACCGGCGCCATCGCGGGCGGGTTCGCGCTGGGCGCGGGCATCGGCCCGGTCGACCACGGCTGGCGGAACCGCTGATCCGGGTCCTGAGGGCATGACGAAGGGCCGGTCCACCACAGGGGCGGACCGGCCCTTCGAACAGCCGCAGGCTGCGCTACGACGACGTGTCGGACGTCAACGCGTCGACTAGCGCGCGACCTTGCCGGCCTTGATGCACGAGGTGCAGACGTTGAGGCGCTTCGGCGTCCGACCGACCACAGCACGCACCGTCTGGATGTTGGGGTTCCAACGACGGCGAGTACGGCGGTGCGAGTGCGAGATGTTGTTGCCGAAGCCCGGCCCCTTGCCGCAGACGTCGCAGTTGGCAGCCACGGGTCACTCCAAAGACTTCAGATGCACGTACGGTGAGATCCCACGCCGGACCGAAGGCCGGGACTGGGGGAATGGCCCGACTGGTGCCGGGCAACCGGAGCAGCATACAACGCCTGCTCCCGTACAACGAAACTACCATGGTCACGGCTCCGCCCGCCCCGGGCTGCCGGTCCCGGGGCCCGCCGCACTAAGGTCACGGCCAGATCTTCCGTCCACAGGTCTACGGGCCCGCAGACCACGGTCAGCGAGCCGCAGGAGGAACCCGGTGCCGCACACGCTCGACGCCGCCGCGGTCCGCGACTGGTGCCGCACCGCGCTGCGGGCGCTGGGCCGGGCCCGCGAGGAGATCGACGCGATCAACGTCTACCCGGTCGCGGACGGCGACACCGGCACCAACCTCTACCTGACCATGGAGTCCGCCGCGCAGTCGGTGGACGCCGTGCTCGACGGCCACGCCGCCTCCGGCGGCCTGCCGGAGCCGACCGAGGCGGTGCGGGCGATGGCGCACGGCGCGCTGATCGGCGCCCGCGGCAACTCCGGGACGATCCTGGCCCAGCTGCTGCGCGGGATGAGCGAGGCCCTGGCCGACCGCGCCGACGCCGAGGGCCTGCGCACCGCGCTCGGTCTGGCCGCCGCCTCCGCCTACCAGGCCGTCGCGCACCCGGTCGAGGGCACGATGCTGACCGTCGCCACCGCCGCCGCCCGCGCCGCCCGGGACTGCGACGGCGACGCCCTCGCCCCGGTCGCCGCTGCGGCCCACGCGGGCGCCCGCGACGCCCTCGCCCTCACCCCCGGCCAGCTGGGCGTGCTGGGGCGGGCCGGGGTGGTGGACGCCGGGGGCCGCGGGCTGGTCGCCGTCTTGGAGGCGCTGGAGCGCACGCTGCGCGGCGACGCCGCCGAGCAGGACGGGGGCCGCGCCGCGCACCGCACCGCGCCCCCCGTCCCGTACGGCTGCGGGGCGCGGGGCGCGGGCGACCCGCACGTGGAGCGGGGCGGGCCCGCCTTCGAGGTGATCTACCTGCTGGAGGCCGCCGACGACGCGGTGGCCGCGCTGCGCGCCCGGCTGGACCGGCTCGGCGACTCCCTCGTGGTGGTCGGAGGCGGCGGGCTGTGGAACGTCCACGTCCACACCGACGACGCCGGGGCCGCGGTCGAGGCGGGCGTCGAGGCGGGCCGCCCGCACCGCATCCGGGTCACCCACTTCGGGGACGCGCGACGGCTGCGGGAGAACGCGGCCGCCGAACCGGGCCCGCAGCCGTCCGGCCGCGCGGTGGTCGCCGTCGTCGAGGGCGAGGGCCTGGCCGGGCTGTGCCTCCAGGCCGGGGCGACCGTCGTCGCCGTGCGCCCCGACGAACCGCTGGCCAGCGGCGACATCGCGGAGGCGGTCCGGCGCGGCGGCGCCGACGAGGTCGTGCTGCTGCCCAACGACGACGCGCTGCGCGACATCGCGGGCGCCGCCGCCCAGCGGGCCCGCGCCGAGGGCCTGCGGGTCGCCCTCATCCCGACGCGTTCCGCGGTCCAGGGCATGGCCGCGCTCGCCGTCCACCAGCCCAGCCGCCGCTTCGACGAGGACGTGGTCGCGATGACGGCCGCCGCGGGTGCGACGCGGTACGCGGAACTGGCGGTCGCCGCGCGCGAGTCGTGGACCATGGCGGGTGTCTGCCAGGCCGGCGACGTGCTGGGCCTGATCGACGGCGACGTGGCGGTGATCGGCGGCAACCTGGTGGAGACCGGCACGATCGTGCTGGACCGGATGCTCGCGGCGGGCGGCGAACTGGTCACCCTGGTGCTGGGCGAGGGCGCCCCGCCGGACCTGGCGGACCGCCTCCAGACCCACGTCCGCGAGAGCCACCTCGCCGTGGACACCGTGGTCTACGCGGGCGGCCAGCGCGGCCGCCCGCTGCTCATCGGCGTGGAGTAGGACGAGCCGGCCGGACGTGGCGGGACGACTCACGGGACGGGAGCGGACGGCCGGTCAGAGGCCCGTTGTCCGAGACGTGCGCCAAGATGGACAGCGTGTCCGCCCTGCGAGAGCCCCTGCGCAAGGTGGTCGGCGACCGCACCGCGAAGGTCCTGGCCGACCACCTCGACCTGCACACCGTCGGTGACCTCCTGCACCACTATCCGCGCCGCTACGCCGAACGCGGCGAGCTGACCCGGCTGGCCGACCTGCCGCTGGACGAGCATGTCACCGTCGTCGCGCGGGTGGCCAAGGCGGAGAAGAAGACCTACAACCACGGCCGCGGCGTGCGGCTGGAGGTCCAGGTCACCGACGGCAGCGGCACGCTGACCCTGGTGTTCTTCAACAAGGCCGCCCATTTCCACCACACCAGGCTGGTCCCCGGCAGCCGCGGGATGTTCGCCGGCAAGGTCACCGTCTTCAACCGCGCCCGCCAGCTCGCACACCCCGACTACCAGTTGCTGGACGACGCCAGCGGGCAGGAGGCCAGGGACGCGGTGGACGCGTTCGCCGGGAAGCTGCTGCCGCTGTACCCGGCGTGCAAGCAGATCGCCTCCTGGCAGATCGCGCAGTGCGTGCAGACGGTGCTGGACTCCATCGACTGGACGGACGTCGCCGACCCGCTGCCGGAGCGGCTGCGCGAGCGGCGCGCCCTGGCCACGCTCCCCGAGGCGCTGCGGAAGGTGCACCGGCCGGCCACCAAGGCGGACATCGCCGCCGCCCGCGACCGCCTGAAGTGGGACGAGGCGTTCGTCCTCCAGGTCGCGCTGGCCCGGCGCCGGGCCGCCGACGCGAGCCTGCCCGCCACCGCCCGGGTCCCGCGGGCGGACGGCCTGCTGGCCGCGTTCGACGCCAGGCTGCCGTTCACCCTGACCGACGGCCAGCGGACGGTCTGCGCCGAGGTCTTCGCCGACCTCGCCACCGAACACCCCATGCACCGGCTGCTCCAGGGCGAGGTGGGTTCCGGCAAGACGCTGGTGGCGCTGCGGGCGATGCTCGCCGTGGTCGACAGCGGGGGACAGGCCGCGCTGCTGGCGCCCACCGAGGTCCTGGCCCAGCAGCACCACCGGTCGATCACCGAGATGATGGGGGACCTGGCGGAGGCCGGGATGCTGGGTGGGTCCGAACTGGGCACCAAGGTCGTGCTGCTCACCGGCTCGATGGGCGCCGCCGCCCGCCGCGCGGCGCTGCTGGACCTGGTCACCGGCGAGGCGGGCATCGTCATCGGCACCCACGCGCTGATCGAGGACAAGGTCGCCTTCCACGACCTCGGTCTGGTCGTCGTGGACGAGCAGCACCGCTTCGGCGTCGAACAGCGGGACGCGTTGCGCGGCAAGGGCAAGCAGCCGCCGCACCTGCTGGTGATGACCGCCACCCCCATCCCGCGCACCGTCGCCATGACCGTCTTCGGCGACCTGGAGACCTCCGTTCTCGACCAGCTGCCCGCCGGGCGCTCGCCGGTCGCCAGCCACGTGGTGCCCGCCAAGGACAAGCCGCACTTCCTCAGCCGTGCGTGGGAGCGGGTGCGCGAGGAGGTCGAGGGCGGCCACCAGGCGTACGTGGTCTGCCCGCGCATCGGCGACGACGAGGACGCTGCCGACGCGGAGGGCGCGCGGGGCGCGAAGGGCGCGAAGGCCTCGGGGAAGGAGGCCGACGCGGACGGTCCCGACGACGGTGAACGGCGGCCCGCGCCGGCCGTGCTGGAGGTCGCCGAGCAGCTGGCCGCCGGGCCCCTGAAGGGCCTGCGGGTCGAGGCGCTGCACGGCCGCATGGCCCCGGACGCCAAGGACGACGTGATGCGCCGCTTCTCGGCCGGTGAGGTGGACGTGCTGGTGGCGACCACGGTGATCGAGGTCGGGGTGAACGTGCCCAACGCCACCGTGATGATGATCATGGACGCCGACCGGTTCGGCGTCTCGCAGCTGCACCAGCTGCGCGGCCGGGTCGGCCGGGGCTCCGCGCCCGGGCTGTGCCTGCTGGTCACCGAGGCGCCCGAGGCGAGCCCCGCCCGCCCCCGGCTCGAGGCGGTCGCGGCGACCCTCGACGGCTTCGAGCTCTCCCGCGTCGACCTGGAACAGCGCCGGGAGGGCGACGTGCTGGGCCAGGCCCAGTCCGGCACCCGCTCCAGCCTGCGGATGCTCGCCGTCATCGACGACGCCGAGGTCATCGAGGCGGCCCGCGAGGAGGCCGGCGCACTGGTCGCCGAGGACCCGCGGCTCTCAGCCCACCCGGACCTGCTGACCGCGCTGGACGCGCTGGTGGACGCCTCGCGCGAGGGATATCTGGAGAAGGGCTGACAGCCGCCCGACGCACCTGGGGCCCCCGCCGGCGCACGGTTCCTGACGGCCCGTCATTGTCAGACCCCCCTGGGAGAATGAAAGCAGTTCGGCCGATCCGTCGATGGATGGGCCGAGTTGGACCATTGGGGGCTGAAATCATGGCGTTCCGTCATCTCAACGAACTGCCACTGGGCGAGCGGGTCTTCCGGATCGAACTCGCCAGTGACGACGACACCACGGTGACCCTGGGGCTGGCCGGCTGGAGCGAGGCCGACCCCGACACCCCGCTCGCGTCCGGTGAGCTGCGCCTGCCGCTGCGGGACGTGGCGTCCCTGCGCATCGCCCTCAACCGCGCCCTGCGCGCGCTGGCCCTGGTGGCCGACGTCGCCGAGCCGATACCCGACCGGGACGTGCTGCGGGAGCTGTTCCCCGGCCACGGCGCGCCCTGGATACCGCAGCACGAGGAGGAACTCGTCCGCAGGTTCCACGACGGCGAGACCATCGCCCGCATCGCCGCCCGCTTCGGCCGTACCCCGGACTCGCTGCGCACCAAGCTGCGCGAGCTGGGGCACGACCCGCGCCGCCCGGAGCACTGCCCGCCGGACGGCTGCCTGTCCTGGTCCCGTTACGCGTCGGCCGCCGTCGTCGGCGCCGCCGGCACGGTGGAGGAGGGGAACGCCGAGTGACCATGGCCCACACGCCCAGCAGTGGTGACGACGACAACTGGCACAACGGCTTTCGGGGCGACGCGCGGCGCGGCAGGTTCGCGCCCGCGCGGGTCGAGCCGGTCGCGGCCGGGTGATGTACTGGTGGAACGGCGCTTCAGCGGCGCCGTTCCACCGCCCACCCGACCCTTGAGGACGTGACGACGACGTGACCCGCGTGATCGCCGGAGCGGCCGGAGGACGGCGGCTGGCCGTGCCGCCGGGGCTCGGCACCCGGCCCACCTCGGACCGGGCGCGCGAAGGGCTGTTCTCCAGCTGGGAGTCGCTGCGCGGCACCCTGGACGGCGCCCGCGTGCTCGACCTGTACGGCGGCTCCGGCGCGGTCGGCCTCGAGGCGCTCTCCCGGGGCGCCGCCCACGTGCTGCTCGCCGAGGCGGACGCCCGCGCCGCCCGGGTGATCCGCGACAACGTGCGCGCCCTCGGACTGCCCGGCGCCGAGGTGCGCCCCGGCAGGGCCGAGAAGCTGGTCGCGGGACCGCCCCCGGGCGAGCCGTACGACCTGGTCTTCCTCGACCCGCCGTACGCCGTCACCGACGACGAACTGCGCGAGATCCTGCTCACACTCACCGCCGGGGGCTGGCTCGCGCCGGACGCCGTCGCCACCGTGGAGAGGAGCACCCGGGGCGGCGAGTTCCGCTGGCCCGAGGGGTTCGAGGGGCTGCGGGCCCGTCGCTACGGAGAAGGCACGCTTTGGTACGGTCGCGCCGCCGCGACATCCGCCGGTGATCACACCGGCGGCGCGGGCACGCCCGCGTCATGAACGCACCGGAGAGCGAGGAACCACTGTTGCGCCGCGCCGTCTGTCCGGGGTCCTTCGACCCCATCACCAACGGACACCTCGACATCATCGCCCGCGCGTCCCGGCTGTACGACCAGGTCTACGTCGCCGTGATGATCAACAAGTCCAAGCAGGGCCTGTTCGCCGTCGACGAGCGGATCGCGCTGATCGAGGAGGTCACCGCGGGGTTCGGCAACGTCGTGGTGGAGTCCTTCCACGGGCTGCTGGTCGACTTCTGCAAGCAGCGCGACATCCCGGCCATCGTCAAGGGCCTCAGAGCGGTCAGCGACTTCGACTACGAGCTGCAGATGGCCCAGATGAACAACGGCCTGTCCGGCGTCGAGACGCTCTTCGTGCCCACCAACCCCACCTACTCCTTCCTCTCCTCCAGCCTGGTCAAGGAGGTCGCCCAGTGGGGCGGCGACGTCTCCCACCTGGTACCGGAGCCGGTGCTGACCGCGTTGCGCGCCAAGCTGGACCGGAGCTGACCGCGTCCGGCGCGGCACGGCCCCCGACCCGCGGGGGGCTGACGCCGCGTCAGTCACTGTGCCGGGTGTGCCCGGTGGTCGTAGAGTCTGCTTGACCCGTACGGCGACCGCCGGTCCGCGGGGTCCGGCCGAGGAGAGACTGACAGCACCATGGACGTGCAGAAGAAGCTCGACGAGATCGTCGCGGCCGTCGAAGGCGCGCGCTCCATGCCGATGTCCGCCTCCTGCGTGGTCAACCGCGCCGACCTGCTGGCCCAACTGGCCGAGGTCCGCGACGCGCTGCCCGACTCGCTCTCCCAGGCCCAGGCACTGCTGGGCGACCGCGACCAGATGGTGGCAGAGGCGCGCGCCGAGGCCGAACGGATCATCGAGTCCGCCCACCAGCACCGCGGCTCCCTGGTCTCCGACACCGAGATCGCCCGGCAGTCCCAGGAGGAGGCCGACCGCATCCTCGCCGAGGCCCGCCGCGAGGCCGAGGAGATCCGGGCCGAGGCCGACGAGTACGTCGACAGCAAGCTCGCCAACTTCGAGGTGGTCCTCACCAAGACTCTCGGTTCGGTCGACCGCGGCCGCGAGAAGCTGCTCGGCCGCGACCCGGGCGCCCCGCAGGACGAGGCGGACGACGAGGTGCCCGAGCGCAGCGCCGACCCGGAGGAGCTGCGCCGCCGCGCCGACACCTACGTGGACGCCAAGCTCGGCGCCTTCGAGGCGGTGCTCGCCAAGACGCTCGAGGCGGTCGGCCGGGGCCGCCAGAAGCTCACCGGCCACCGCCCGATCGACGACCTCGGCGCGCACCTGGCCGCCCAGGACGCGGCCGAGGGCGGCGCGGCCCACCAGAGCGACGCGGAGTACCTCGCCGGGCTCGCCGGAGCCCCGTTCGGCGGCGAGGACCAGGCGGCCCAGGCCACCCCGGTCGACCCCGGCGCCGGTTACGGCTACCCGGAGCAGCCCCAGCAGCCGTACGACCCGGCCGCGGAGTACCCGGCCGCGGCCGCCGCCCAGCCCGGCGCGGAGTACGGCTACCCGCAGGACGGCTGGGCCCAGCCGCAGCCCGGCTACGACGGCTACGGCTACCCGCAGCAGCCCCAGCAGCGGCCCGAGTACGGCACCGAGTACGCCGACCCGGCCGCGTACGGCTGGCAGGAACAGCCGCAGGGCTACGACCAGCCGCACGTACCGCACCAGCAGTCCCCGTACGAGCAGCAGGCGCACCAGCCCCACCAGGCACCGCAGCCGGCCGGGCTGGACGAGACGAGCTTCTTCGACACCGGCATGATCGACCTGGACCGGCTGCGGGAGCTGGAACAGGGCCGCTGACCGGCCGGAGTCCGGGGCGGACGGGGGACGAGTTGGGTCTGCGACGCGCGTCCAGTATCCTGACACCTCCGGCCTGTGAACACGTGCCGGTTTTCGGCTGCCCGCTTTAACCCGGGCCCGCGCCGGACGGCACTCACCACGTCGTACGGCAAAGCACCAAGGAAAGCAGGAAGCCATCAACGCCCGCCTCGACCATCGCGACCCGCTCGTGTTCGACACGCGTGAGCTGGGTCGTCGTCCTGGCGCGATGAAGAAGGTCTCCCGCACGGCACCCGCACCGGCCGACCTCGGTCTCGCCGGGGTGATCGGAGTCCCGCAGGGGACGCCGGTCGAGCTCGACCTGCGGCTGGAGTCGGTCATGGAGGGTGTGCTCGTCACCGGCACCGCCCATGCGCCGGTCACGGGCGAGTGCGTAAGGTGTCTGGAGCCGATCGAGCGCGAGCTCGACACCGACTTCCAGGAGCTGTACTCCTACCCCGACGCCGGTGAGCGGTTCGGCGGCGAGTCCGCCGAGGCCGACGGTGACGACGAGGAGGAGACGCTCTTCGTCGAGGACGACCTGTTCGACCTCGAACCCGTGCTGCGTGACGCGGTGGTGCTCGCACTGCCGTTGCAGCCGGTGTGCCGGGAGGACTGCCCGGGTCTGTGCTCCGAGTGCGGAGCGCGGCTCGCGGACGACCCCGACCACCACCACGACGTCGCCGACATCCGTTGGGCGGCACTGCAGGGACTCGCCGACACCCTCCAGGACGGCGAGAAGGACAACGCACCCCGCGCGAGCGGGGACGACCCACAGGAGAAGTAGCCGTGGCTGTTCCGAAGCGGAAGATGTCGCGCAGCAACACGCGCCACCGCCGTTCGCAGTGGAAGGCTGCGCCCGTGAGCCTGGTGGCGTGCGAGCGCTGCCACGAGCCGAAGCTCCAGCACATCGCGTGCCCGAGCTGCGGCACCTACAACAAGCGTCAGGTGCTTGAGGTCTGATCGGCGGGTGACAGGCTCCATGTCAGACGCCACGTCGTCGGCAGACGCCGGTAAGGCAGCCTCGTCCCACACGCTCCTGGAAGGGCGGCTCGGGTACACACTCGAACCCGCCCTTCTGGTGCGTGCGCTGACCCACCGCTCGTTCGCGTACGAGAACGGCGGGCTGCCGACCAACGAACGGCTGGAGTTCCTCGGGGACTCCGTGCTCGGTCTGGTGGTCACCGACACGCTCTACCGCGCCCACCCCGACCTGCCCGAAGGCCAGCTGGCCAAGCTGCGGGCCGCGGTGGTCAACTCGCGTGCCCTCGCCGAGGTCGCCCGCGGTCTCGAACTGGGCAGCTTCGTCCGCCTGGGCAGGGGCGAGGAGGGCACCGGCGGACGCAACAAGGCGTCGATCCTCGCCGACACCCTCGAAGCGGTCATCGGCGCGGTCTACCTCGACCAGGGCCTGGACGCCGCCTCCGAACTGGTGCACCGGCTGTTCGACCCCCTGATCGAGAAGTCCTCCAACCTCGGTGCGGGGCTGGACTGGAAGACCAGCCTCCAGGAACTCACCGCGACCGAAGGGCTCGGTGTGCCCGAGTACCTGGTCACCGAGGCGGGCCCGGACCACGAGAAGACCTTCACGGCTGCCGCCCGCGTCGGTGGTGTCACGTACGGCACCGGCACCGGCCGCAGCAAGAAGGAAGCCGAGCAGCAGGCCGCCGAGTCCGCCTGGCGGGAGATCCGCGCCAAGCAGGAGGAGACGGCCAGGCAGGCCGCGGCGGCGCAGTCCGCGCAGGCCGGCGCCGCCGAGCCCGCCGGCACCGCGGAGACCGCGGCGCAGTAACGGCCCGGCGCGGGCGTTCGCTCCCGCCGGCTCCCGTCCGCATCCGTACGGCACCGGGCCCGCCCCCCACGCGCTGGGGGCGGGCCCGAGCCGGATCACCGTCCCGAGGAAGGTCATGCCGGAGCTGCCCGAGGTCGAGGTGGTCCGCCGCGGTCTGGCCCGCTGGGTCAGCGGCCGCACCGTCGCCGACGTCGAGGTCCGGCACGCCCGCGCGGTGCGCCGGCACACCGAGGGCGCCGAGGACTTCGCGGCCCGGCTGCGCGGCGCGGTGGTCGGCGACGCGCACCGCCGCGGCAAGTACCTGTGGCTGCCGCTGGACGACGGCGGCTCGCTGCTCGGCCACCTCGGCATGAGCGGCCAGCTCCTCGTCCAGCCGCCGTCCGCGCCCGACGAGAAGCACCTGCGCGTCCGGCTGCGCTTCGCCGACGACGTCGCCACCGAACTGCGCTTCGTCGACCAGCGCACCTTCGGCGGCCTTTCGGTGCACCCCCGCGTTCCGGACGGCCCGGACGCCGCGCTCGGCCTGCCGCTGCCGCTCGCCCACATCGCGCCGGACCCGATGGAGGCCGCGTTCGACGAGGACGCCTTCCACGACGCGCTGCGCCGCCGCCGCACCACGATCAAGCGCGCCCTGCTCGACCAGTCGCTGATCAGCGGCGTCGGCAACATCTACGCCGACGAGGCGCTGTGGCGGGCCCGCCTGCACTACGACCGCCCCACCGCGAGCCTGACCCGGCCGCGCACCGCCGAACTCGTCGGCCACATCCGTGACGTCATGACCGCCGCCCTCGACGTGGGCGGCACCAGCTTCGACAGCCTCTACGTCAACGTCAACGGCGAGTCCGGCTACTTCGACCGCTCGCTGGACGCCTACGGACGCGAGGACGAGCCCTGCCGCCGCTGCGGCACGCCGATCCGCCGCCGGCCGTGGATGAACCGCTCCAGCTACTTCTGCCCGCGCTGTCAGCGCCCGCCGCGCGCGTCGTAGGCCTCACGCGCCGCCAGCACCTCGGGCATCCGCCCCTCCACCAGGTCGAACAGCTCCCGCAGCCGCCGCACCACGTCATGCCCCAGCGGGGTCAGGCAGTAGTCGACACGAGGCGGGTTGGTCCCCTGCGACCTGCGGTTGACCAGGCCGTCGCGCTCCAGCGCGTGCAGCGTCTGGGACAGCATCTTCTCGCTCACGCCGTCCACCCGGCGCCGCAGCTCGTTGAAGCGCACCGTGCTGTCGCTGATCGCGGTCAGGGTGAGGCTTCCCCAGCGCCCGGTGACGTGCTCCAGCGTCTGGCGGGAGGGGCAGTGGCGGGCGAAGACGTCGTACGGCGAGCAGGGCTCCTCGGTGCGGGCGGCTTCCCGGCCGGAGGCCTCCCGGCTGGGGGCCTTCGGACCGGGGGCTGCCGGGGTGTGCGCCTTCGGGGTGGGGGCGGTCGCGTCCATGGCTCCAGCGTACTCCGACGCAGCGCTAACTAATGGGTTGCGCTTTCTTTTGGAAAGTGCTCTGATGTGGGAGCGGCGCCGCCAGGCCGTGCGCCGCGAGCATCCCGCCGTCCCGCCGCCTTCCGAGGAGCACCCGTGACCACCCCTGCCCCCGCCCCCGTCAACGCCGCCACCCCCGTCGTCGCCATCGCCTACCACTCCGGCTTCGGCCACACCGCCGTCCTCGCCGAGGCGGTCCGCGACGGCGCCGTCGCCGAGGGCGCCACCGTCCACCTCGTGAACGTCGACGGCATCACCGACGAGGGCTGGGCGCTGCTGGACGCGGCCGACGCCATCGTCTTCGGATCGCCGACCTACATGGGCACCGCCTCCGGCGCCTTCCACGCCTTCGCCGAGGCCACCTCCAAGCGCTGGGCCTCGCGGGCCTGGCAGGACAAGCTGGCAGCGGGCTTCACCAACTCCGGTTCCAAGAGCGGCGACAAGCTGCACACCCTCCAGTTCTTCACCGTGCTGGCCGCACAGCACGGCATGCACTGGGTGAGCCTGGGCCTGCTCCCCGGCTGGAACGCCTCCACCGCCTCCGAGAACGACCTCAACCGCCTGGGCTTCTTCCTCGGCGCGGGTGCCCAGACCAACAGCGACGAGGGCCCGGAGGGCGTGCACAAGGCGGACGTCGCCACCGCCGAACACCTCGGCCGCCGCGTCGCCCTGACCGCGAAGCGCTACGCCCCGGCCGCGGCGGCCTGACGGCGGTCCGTCGCGGGGGTCCCGGCGGCTCGGCGACGGCCTCGGCGGTTTGCCGAAACGGCAACTCCGGTCGCCTTCCCGGGCCGCCGCGCCGCATGATCAAGGCGTTTCACGGCCACCCGGGAGCCCAAGGAGAAGCCATGCCCCGACCCGCCCCGCCCGCGCACCCGCGCCCGCACCACCGCACCGTCGACGCGCCCGCCGGACGCCTGCACCTGGTCGAGCAGGGCACCGGGCCGCTGGTCCTGCTCGTCCACGGCTTCCCCGAGACCTGGTACTCCTGGCGCCACCAGCTCCCGGCCCTCGCCGCGGCGGGCTACCGCGCGGTGGCGCTCGACGTGCGCGGTTACGGACGTTCCTCCAAGCCGTCCGCGATCGAGGAGTACCGGATGCGGGCCCTGGTGGCGGACAACGTCGCCGTCGTGCGCGCGCTGGGCGAGGAGACAGCGGTGATCGTCGGGCACGACTGGGGCTCGAACATCGCGGCCGTCTCCGCCCTGCTCCACCCGGAGGTCTTCCGCGCGGTGGGGCTGCTCAGCGTCCCGTACACCCCGCCCGGCGGCCCCCGCCCCAGCGACGTCTTCGCGCGGATGGGCGGGGACCAGGAGTTCTACGTCTCCTACTTCCAGGAGCCGGGGCGCGCGGAGGCCGAGATCGAGCCCGACGTCCGGGGCTGGCTCGCGGGCTTCTACGCGGCGCTGTCCGGCGACACCATGCCGGGCCCGCAGGAGCCCGACCCGCACTTCGTCAGCGCCGGAGCGACCCTGCGCGACCGGTTCCCCGCGGACCGGCTCCCCTCGTGGCTCACCGAAGCCGAACTCGACCACTGCGCCGGGGAGTTCGAACGCACCGGCCTGACCGGGGCACTCAACCGCTACCGGAACATGGACCGCGACTGGGAGGACCTGGCCGGCCTCGACGGCGCCCCGCTCACCCAGCCGTCCCTGTTCGTCGGCGGTGCCCTCGACGCCTCCACCGTCTGGATGGCCGACGCGCTCGACGCCTACCCCGCCACCCTCCCCGCCCTGGTCTCCTCCCACATCCTGGACGGTTGCGGCCACTGGCTCCAGCAGGAACGCCCCGAGGAGCTCAACCGGCTCCTGACCTCCTGGCTCGCGGCGGTGTTCCGGCCCATGCCCCGGCGGTAGCGGGAGCGGAAGCGGCGGCGGAGGCCGGCACCGGCGGGACCGGCCCGGCGCGCCCGGCCCGGCGCGCGCCCGCCGAGGCCGGCTCAGAAGCCGAAGTCCTGGGTCCACCAAGGGCCGTCGGGGCCGTAGTACACGCCGATCCCGATGGAGTGGTAGTCGCAGCTGAGGATGTTGGCGCGGTGGCCCGGGCTCTGCATCCAGGCGGCCATGACCGCCTGGGCGTCGGCCTGGCCGCGGGCTATGTTCTCGCCGGCGAGGTTGCCGATCCCCAGCGTCTTCGCCCGGTCCCAGGGGGACTTGCCGTCCGGGTCGGTGTGGTCGAAGAACCCCCGGGTGCCCATCTCGGTGCTGAAGTCCTGCGCCAGCGCGGTCAGCTTGGCATCGGTGGCCAGCGGTTGGCACCCCGCCTTCGCCCGCGCCTGGTTGACCAGGGCCAGCACCTCGCCCGCCGCCACCGCGGACGCGCTCTGCGCGCTGGGCGTCGCCGTGGCGACCGGGGTGGCCGGACCCGACGCCGGCCCCGAGGAGGTCGCGCCGCCACTCGCGGTACCGGCGCCGGAACCGGACGGCGGCACGGTGACCGTCGGGCCCGGCCGGGTCGCCGTGCGGCCCGGGGTCGCGGTCGGCGAGACCGCGGGCGCGGGCACCGCGCCGCCGGTGGAAGAGCCGCCCCGGGTCTGTCCGCCGGGCGCGGTCGGGCCGCCGCCCGCGGTGGAGCCGCCGGAGTCCGGGCCGCCCAGCAGCGAGGTGGGCGTGCCGTCCGCCTGGGTGAGCCCGCCCGGCGCGTCGTCACCGCCTCCGAGGACGCGACCACCGCCCGGCAGGCCCGAGGGCGTCGGCAGCAGTCCGGTGGCCACCGCCACGGCCCCCACCGCCACTGCCGCGGAGGCGCCCAACAGGCCGGTGCGCGCCGGGTGTTGCCGACGCCGGTGACCGGCGGGGCCGCGCGGGGCGGCGGCCGGGGCGGGCGGATCGAGTCGGTGGCGGCCCATGCGCACGGCCCTCACTTCCGGGTGTCGGCTTCCCGCAATCACCCGAACGGGTGAACGCAGTTGCGGCGCGACTGTACCGAACCGGCGCCGTGACGGGAGTGAGGCGTGCGCAATTGACGGGATACGGTGGCCTCATGAACGGCTCCGCCCACACAGGTCACCAGGATGACCCGGACACCTCCGGCAGGCCCGTACGGCTGACCGCCTGGGTGCGCGGGCGGGTGCAGGGCGTCGGCTTCCGCTGGTGGACGCGCGCCCGCGCCCTGGAGATCGGCGGCCTCACCGGCTACGCGTCCAACCTCCACGACGGCCGTGTCCAGGTGGTCGCCGAGGGCCCGCGCGACGCCTGCGACCGCTTGCTGGCCTCGCTGCGCGAGGGGGCCACCCCCGGCAGGGTGGACGGCGTGACGGAGATGTGGGGCGCGCCAGGCGGCGGGTACGTGGGGTTCACCGAACGCTGAACGGCGGCGGGCCGGCGGGACGCGCTGAACGGTCGCGTCGCGCGGGCGGGACGCGCTGAACGGCGGCGGGCCGGCGGGGAAGGGCTCGCGCCCCGCGCCCTACGTCATCCATGACGTATCCACGACGTGGGGGTCCCGCCCGCGTGAGGGGCGCGCGGGCGGCGCGACCAGCCGGGAAGGGTGCCGGTGACAGCTTCCTGCGGAACCTTGCCAAACGGCTCCCGCCGTGCCAGGCTGCGGCAGCAAGGATGATCTCCGAGCCCCCGCGGGTGCCTCCGCGGCGCGTCGCGCGCCGCGTGTCGTGACGGCACGCCGGACGAGTGGGGCGTGATCGTGTTGACCGTCAAACCATTTGGTGAGACGCTGGAAGCCCCGCGCACCTTAGCTGTTCGGTCGTCTGACAAGCAACGGCAGCGGCGAAAACGGCGGGTGCGGCAGCCCCCTCACGACCCACACCGCACAGGTCGGTCACTCAGCGTGGAGGACCATCCATCATGGCAAAGGCGCTTCTCGGTTACGTCGGCGGCCCCGACCCGCGACTCCTCGCCGAGATGCGACGGCTTCAGCAGCGCGTTCAGGACCTGGAGTCCGAGCTCGTCCGGATCCAGGCCGAGAACGAAGCGCTGGTCTCGTCGCGCGAAGAGTCGCTGCTCGACAGCATTGACGTATCCCAGGCGGAGCCTGCTCTCGCTTGATCCGGTCCACGCCCCTCGGGCCGGATCAACCACGTCAGCACCGCAGATGATTCTGCAAAGGGACGCTTCGGCGTCCCTTCGTCGTTTCCGGGACGCCCCGCTCGCCGTCCGCCGTCTCCATGACTTCCGTGCCCGGCGTCCACGCACGCCTCGCGGCGTGGCCGCGCCCGCTGAGTGACACCCCCGTCGCTCGCCCCCGTTTCACCGGCGGTCACCGGGTCTTCGCCGACCCGTCCGCCGCCTTCTACCGTCTGATGTGCCCTGCGCCCTCCCCGGCGAAACCGTGGCCGAACTGTAGAGTCCGACTGCCCGGCAACCCGGAGGAGGAGAGGTCGGCGTGCACCTCAAAAGCCTGACCCTGCGAGGCTTCAAGTCCTTCGCCTCGGCCACCACCCTGCGTTTCGAACCGGGCATCACCTGCGTCGTCGGCCCGAACGGCTCCGGCAAGTCCAACGTCGTGGACGGCCTGTCCTGGGTCATGGGGGAGCAGGGCGCCAAGAGCCTGCGCGGCGGCAAGATGGAGGACGTCATCTTCGCGGGCACCACCGGCCGCCCGCCGCTGGGCCGCGCCGAGGTCTCCCTCACCATCGACAACGCCGACGGCGCCCTGCCCATCGACTACGCCGAGGTCACCATCACGCGGACGATGTTCCGCAACGGCGGCAGCGAGTACCAGATCAACGGCGACACCTGCCGCCTGCTGGACATCCAGGAGCTGCTGTCCGACTCCGGCATCGGCCGCGAGATGCACGTGATCGTCGGTCAGGGCCAGCTGGACTCGGTCCTGCACGCCGACCCGATGGGCCGCCGGGCCTTCATCGAGGAGGCGGCGGGCGTCCTGAAGCACCGCAAGCGCAAGGAGAAGGCGCTGCGCAAGCTGGACGCGATGCAGGCCAACCTCGCCCGGGTGAGCGACCTGACGGCGGAACTGCGCCGCCAGCTCAAGCCGCTGGGCAGGCAGGCCGCCGTCGCCCGGCGCGCCGCCGTCATCCAGGCCGACCTGCGGGACGCGCGGCTGCGGCTGCTCGCCGACGACCTGGTGACGTTGCGCGAGGCGCTGCGGGCCGAGGTCGCCGACGAGGCGGCCCTGAGGGAACGCAAGGACGCCGTGGAGGCCGCGGTCGAGGCCGCCGCCCAGCGGGAGGCCCAACTGGAGCAGCAGGTACGGGAGATCGGCCCGCGCCTGGCCGCCGCTCAGCAGACCTGGTACGGCCTGTCGCAACTGGCCGAACGCGTGCGTGGCACGATCGGCCTGGCCGAGCAGCGGGTCCGGCACGCCACCGGCCAACGGACCGAGGAGCGGCACGGCCGTGACCCGGAGGAGCTGGAACGCGAGGCGGCACGGGTGCGCGAGCAGGAGGCCGAGCTGACCGCCGCGCTGGAGGCCGCCCGCTACGCGCTTCAGGACACCGTCGCGCACCGCGCGGAGCTGGAACGCGCCCTGGCTGCCGAGGAAGCGCGCCTGAAGGCCGCCGCCCGCGCCATCGCCGACCGCCGCGAGCTGCTCGCCCGGCTGCACGGCCAGGTCAACGCCGCCCGCAGCCGGGCCGGCGCCGCCGAGGCGGAGATCGGCCGCCTCACCGCGGCCCGCGACGAGGCGGCGGAGCGCGCGGTGAGCGCGCAGGAGGAGTACGAGCGGCTGAAGTCCGAGGTGGAGGGCGCCGAGGCGGTCGACACCGAGCTGGAGGCGGCGCACGAGACGGCCCGGCGGGAGCTGGCCGACGCCGAGGAGGCGCTGGCCGCGGCCCGCGACGCGGCAACCGCCGCGGAACGCGAACGCGCCGCGCTCGCCGCCCGGCACGAGGCGCTGGCGCTCGGCCTGCGCCGCAAGGACGGAGGCGCCGCCCTGCTGGCCGCCGCCGGACGCCTGACCGGGCTGCTCGGTCCGGCCGCGGAACTGCTGACCGTGACCCCGGGCCACGAGGCCGCGATCGCCGCCGCCCTGGGCGCCGCGGCCGACGCGGTGGCGGTCGCCACGCCGGCTGCCGCGGCCGAGGCGCTGCGGCTGCTGCGCGAGGACGACGCGGGCCGGGCCGCGTTGCTCGTGGGCTGCGGCGAGGGGGAGCGCGCCCCGGCCCGGGCGACGGGCGCCTGCGCCGCCGCGACGGCCCAGGGCGATCGCGCCGAGGCACCCGCGCCGCCCGCCCCCCGCGCCCCGGAGCCCCGCCCGGCCTCCGTCGGTGTTCCCCATCAGAGCCCGGCGGCCCCGGAGGCGCCCGGCGCCGTTCCCGCCGCCGAACTCGTCACCGGGCCGCCCCAGTTGCTGCCCGCGGTGCGCCGTCTGCTGCGCGACACCGTGGTCGTCGCCGATCTCGCCGCCGCGCAGGAGCTGGTCGCGGACCGCCCGCAGGCCGTCGCGGTGACCGCCGACGGCGACCTGCTCGCGGCGCACTTCGCGCACGGAGGCTCGGCGGGCGCGCCCAGCCTGCTGGAGACCCAGGCCGCCGTGGACGAGGCCGCCGCGGGCCTGGAGCGCCTCGCGACCCGTTGCGCGGCGCTCGCCGAGACGCAGGCCGCCGCGAAGGAGCGCCGCGCGGCGGCCGCCCGCCAGGTCGACGACCTCGCGGCGCGGCGCCGCACCGCGGACAAGGAGCGGTCCGCCGTCGCCCAGCAGCTCGGCAGGCTCGCCGGTCAGGCCCGCGCCGCGGCGGGTGAGGCCGAGCGCACCGCCGCCGCCGTCGTACGGGCCGAGGAGGCGCTGTCGCGGGCGAGCGGCGAACTGGCGGAGCTGGCGGGGCGGTTGAGCGAGGCCGAGGAGGAACCCGCCGAGGAGGAACCGGACACCGCCGCCCGCGACCGGCTCGCCGCCGACGGCGCCAACGCCCGCCAGACCGAGATGGAGGCGCGGCTGCAACTGCGTACCCACGAGGAGCGGGTGAAGGCGCTGGCCGGGCGCGCCGACTCGCTGGACCGCGCGGCCCGGGCCGAGCGCGAGAACCGGGCCCGAGCCGAGCGCCGCAAGGCCCGGCTGGCCCACGAGGCGCGCGTCGCCTCGGCGGTGGCGTCCGGGGCCCGCGGGCTGCTGGAGTACGTGACGGTCTCGCTGGAGCGCGCCGAGCGGGAGCGCGCCGCGGCCGAACACGCCAAGGCGGAGCGCGAGGCGGCGCTCGCCGCGGAACGGGACGCGGCCCGCGGCTGGAAGTCCGAGCTGGACAAGCTGACCGACTCGGTCCACCGCGGCGAGGTGCTGGGCGCGGAGAAGCGGCTGCGCGTCGAGCAGTTGGAGGCCAAGGCGCTGGAGGAGCACGGCATGGAGCCGGCCGGCCTGATCGCCGAGTACGGCCCCGACCAGCCCGTCCCCGCCCCGCTGCCCGCCGAGGGCGAGCAGCCGCACGCGGAGGCTCCGCAGGCCGAAGCGGAGGAGGAGACGCCGACGCGCCCCTACGTGCGCGCCGAGCAGGAGAAGCGCCTGAAGGCCGCCGAGCGCGCCTACGCGCAGCTGGGCAAGGTCAACCCGCTGGCGCTGGAGGAGTTCGCGGCGCTGGAGGAGCGGCACAAGTTCCTCACCGAGCAACTGGAGGACCTGAAGAAGACCCGCGCCGACCTGCTCCAGGTCGTCAAGGAGGTCGACGAGCGGGTCGAGCAGGTCTTCACCGCCGCGTACCACGACACCGCGCGGGAGTTCGAGGGCGTCTTCTCGCGTTTGTTCCCCGGGGGCGAGGGCAGGCTGGTGCTCACGGATCCGGACGACATGCTGGCCACAGGCGTGGAGGTCGAGGCGCGGCCGCCGGGCAAGAAGGTCAAGCGGCTGTCGCTGCTGTCGGGTGGCGAGCGGTCGCTGACCGCGGTGGCCCTGCTGGTGTCGATCTTCAAGGCCCGGCCGAGTCCGTTCTATGTGATGGACGAGGTCGAGGCGGCGCTGGACGACACCAACCTGCAACGCCTGATCGGGATCATGCGTGAGCTCCAGGAGAGTTCGCAGCTGATCGTGATCACGCACCAGAAACGGACGATGGAGGTCGCCGATGCCCTGTACGGCGTATCGATGCAGGGTGATGGTGTCTCGAAGGTGATCAGCCAACGGCTCCGGGAGAGCGGCAAGCGCCCCGCCTGAACGGGCCCCGCGCCTTGGCCGCGTCCGTCCGATGGCCGATGGCATGCACCGCGATCTTCAACATGTGAACGCCGAGTGATGCGTCCTGTGTCCAAACAGACACCTGACCTCCTATTGACTTCGAAACTTGAACGCATAGCCTCTGAAACGTCGTTTCAACCTTCGACGGATGGTCGAGTGGTGACGGTCGGTGGATCGCCTGACACTCGAGATCCAGGCCCACACACCGCAGGGCTCACCGACGAGCCCCAGGAGTTCACCTTGACCAGCACACGACCAGGCGTGACGCCGGGTGGCCCGCAGGCCGCCACCGACCACCTCGGGCACGTCGTCTTCATCACCGCGGCGGCCGCCATGGGCGGTTTCCTGTTCGGCTACGACAGCTCCGTCATCAACGGCGCCGTGGTCGGCATCCAGGGCAAGTTCGGCATCAGCCACAGCCTGCTCGCGCAGGTCGTCGCCGCCGCGCTGCTCGGCTGCGCGGTGGGCGCCGCGCTGGCCGGACGGATCGCCGACCGCATCGGCCGTATCTGGGTGATGCGCATCGCCGCGGTGCTGTTCACCATCAGCGCGGTCGGCTCAGCCCTGCCGTTCGCCGTGTGGGACCTGACCATGTGGCGGGTGATCGGCGGCTTCGGCATCGGCATGGCCTCGGTGATCGGCCCCGCCTACATCGCCGAGGTCGCGCCGCCCGCCTACCGCGGCAGGCTCGGCTCGTTCCAGCAGGCCGCGATCGTCGTCGGCATCGCCATCTCGCAGCTCGTCAACTACGGCATCCTGCAGATGGCCAACGGCGACCAGCGCGGCAAGCTCGGCGGCCTGGAGGCCTGGCAGTGGATGCTGGGCGTCATGGTGGTGCCCGCCGTGCTCTACGGCCTGCTGTCCTTCGCCATCCCCGAGTCGCCGCGCTTCCTGCTGTCGGTCGGCCGGGACGACGCCGCCAAGAAGGTGCTCAGCGAGGTCGAGGGCGCCGGCACCGACCTGGACGCCCGCGCCGAGGAGATCCGGCACGCGATGCGCCGGGAGCACAAGTCCACCTTCCGCGACCTGCTCGGCGGACGGGGCGGCTTCCTGCCGATCGTGTGGATCGGCATCGGGCTGTCGGCCTTCCAGCAGCTGGTCGGCATCAACGTGATCTTCTACTACTCGTCGTCGCTGTGGCAGTCGGTCGGCATCGACCCGACGAGCTCGTTCCTGTACTCCTTCACCACGTCGATCGTGAACGTGATCGGCACGGTGATCGCGATGCTCTTCGTGGACAAGATCGGCCGCAAGCCGCTGTCGATCATCGGCTCGGTCGGCATGACGATCTCGCTGGCGCTGGCCGCCTGGGCGTTCTCGTACAAGACCGGGCACGGCAGCAACATCCACCTGCCCAACACCCAGGGCACGGTGGCCCTGGTCGCCGCGCACAGCTTCGTGCTGTTCTTCGCGCTGTCGTGGGGCGTCGTGGTCTGGGTGCTGCTCGGCGAGATGTTCCCCAACAAGATCCGCGCCGCCGCGCTGGGCGTCGCCGCCTCCGCGCAGTGGATCGCCAACTGGGTGATCACCGTCAGCTTCCCGACGCTGTCCGACTGGAACCTGTCCGGCGCGTACGTCATCTACTCGTGCTTCGCGCTGCTGTCGATCCCCTTCGTCGTCTTCCTGGTCAAGGAGACGAAGGGCAAGTCCCTGGAGGAGATGGGCTAACACCCCGCCGCCCGCTCCTCCAGCCCGCTGCCCCGGCCCGGCCGCCGTCCCCGGCCCCGAGCCGGGGCAGCTCATCGCCGTCACAGCGAGACGGCAACGGCGCGGCCCGGGGCCGCGAGCGGTGCGATTCCGCCCGCGGCCCCGGGCCGCGCCGTTCGTCCGCCCGCCGGGGCTCAGACCGTGGCGGCGGCCTCGGTCACCTCGGCCGGCTCCGCGGCAGGGGTGCGCGACGGGCGGCGCCGGGGCAGCACGCCGTACAGCACCGCCGAGACCACGATGGTCACCGCCCAGCCGAGGCCGTTGCGGCCGGGCCAGCTGGACGCCAGCGGGCCGGAGAACCAGGAGATCGAGGTGAAGCACAGGCCGCAGGCCAGCCCGGCCGCCCACGCGGTCATCGCCTGCCAGGCGAAGCCGCCCTTGTACCAGTAGGCGCTGGAGCGGGAGGTGTCCATCAGCGCCTTCGCGTCATAGCTCCTGCGGTGCAGCATGTCCACGCCGAACACGCCGATCCACGCCGAGAACGAGACCGCCAGCAGCGTCAGGAACGAGATGAACGAGCTGATGAAGCTGGTCGCCACGATCATCAGCAGCGAACCGAAGACCAGGCTGATCACCGCGTTGACGCTCACCGCCGCGGCGCGCGGGATGCGGAAGCCCAGGGTCTGCGCGGTGAAGCCGGCCGAGTACATCGACATGCTGTTGATCAGCAGCATGCCGATCAGCGCGATCAGCAGGTACGGCACCGAGATCCAGGTCGGCAGCAGCTTGCCGATGAACGAGACCGGGTCGGTGGCCGACGCCAGGTCCGGCGTGCCGACCGCCATCACCGCGCCCATCAGCACCAGCGGGACCACCACGATCCCGGCGCCGCCGACGGTGTTGCCGACGATGCCCTTGTCGGACGCCCGGCGCGGCAGGTAGCGGGCGAAGTCGGCGCCGGAGGGCGCCCAGCTGATGCCGCCCGCCGCTATCGTGCCGACGCCCGCGATCAGTGCGGCGGTGCTGCCGCCCGGCCGCGAGAAGACCTGCGACCAGTGGGTGTGCCCGACCAGGTAGACCAGCACCGCGACGCTGAACGCGCCGAACAGGTACGCCGACCACTTGTTGCACAGCAGCAGCACGGTGCGGCCCATGCCGGAGACGGTGAAGGTGCAGCCGACGAAGAACAGCAGCGTGACGACGATCAGCACCGTGTTGCTCTTGATCCCGAACAGCAGGTTCAGGATGGTCAGCACCGCGTAGGCCCCGGTGACCGCGTTGATCGTCTCCCACCCCCAGCGGGCGATCCAGGTGACCGCGCCGGGGAAGAGGTTGCCGCGCTGGCCGAAGACCGCCCGCGACAGCGTCATGCCCGGGGCGCCGCCCCGCTTGCCCGCGATGGCCAGGAAGCCCACGATGCCGTAGCTGGCGACCGGGGCGAGGATCGCGACCAGCAGTACCTGGTAGAAGTTCAGGCCGTTGGAGACCACCAGGCCCGCGCCCATGGTGAGCAGCAGCACGCTGATGTTCGCGGCGACCCAGGTCGGGAAGAGTTCACGGACACGGCCGCGTCGCTCGCTGTCGGGAACGGGCTCGATGCCCCGGGTCTCTATGGCGCTGCTCGCCTCGCCGGCGCGCGTGTGGTCCATGGCGGAGGTACTCCGGAGGAAGGGGAAGGCGGTGGAACCGCGGAGCGGAACAATGCTGCCGCGCATGATCTACGCGCGTCACGGCCCCAGGATCATATGCGCCTGAACAAAACGTCAACCGTGAGCTTTGTCCCATTGTGCCGGATCTCCCGCCGTCACCACGAGTCCCGGCCCGGCGACCCGGCCCACCGCCGCGCCGCCTGCGCACGGCGCGGCCGGGCCGTGGCCGATACTGGAGGGCGTTATGGAAACCGTCATCCTTGCTGTAGTCATCGCCCTGGTCGCGGTCGGCGCGCTCAGCGGTCTCGTGATCGGCAGCCGCCGTAAGAAGCAGCTGCCGCCCGCGCCGCCGTCGTCGGCAGAACCGAGGATCACCGCCCCTCCGGCCGAGCCCCACGTCGGCGAGGACGCGGAGACCCCACGTGACGAACCTCGCAGGACCATCGAGGAGGTGGGCCTGCCGGAGGCCCCGGTGGTCACCCTGCCGCCGGAGGCCGAGGAGCCCGAGGCCGCCGCCGCGCCGCCGGCCGTCGAGGTCCCCGAGCCCGCCGCGGGCCGCCTGGTGCGGCTGCGCTCCCGGCTGTCGCGGTCGCAGAACACCCTCGGCAAGGGCCTGCTGGCCCTGCTGTCGCGGGAGCACCTCGACGAGGACACCTGGGAGGAGATCGAGGACACCCTCCTGACCGCCGACGTCGGCGTCGCCCCCACCCAGGAACTCGTCGAGCGGTTGCGCACCCGGGTACGGGTCCTGGGCACCCGCACCCCGGCCGAACTGCGCACCCTGCTGCGCGAGGAGCTGCTGACGCTGGTCGGCACCGACCTCGACCGCACCCTGCACACCGAGAGCGTGACCGACAACCCGGCCGTGCTGATGGTCGTCGGCGTCAACGGCACCGGGAAGACCACCACCACCGGCAAGCTCGCCCGGGTGCTGGTCGCGGACGGGCGCAGCGTGGTGCTGGGCGCGGCGGACACCTTCCGGGCCGCCGCCGCCGACCAGTTGCAGACCTGGGGCGAGCGCGTCGGCGCCCGCACCGTGCGCGGCCCCGAGGCCGGCGACCCGGCGTCGGTGGCCTTCGACGCGGTGAAGGAAGGTATCGCCGAGGGCGCCGACGTCGTGCTCATCGACACGGCGGGCCGCCTGCACACCAAGACCGGCCTGATGGACGAGCTGGGCAAGGTCAAGCGGGTCGTCGAGAAGCACGGTCCGGTCGACGAGGTGATCCTCGTCCTGGACGCCACCACCGGGCAGAACGGCCTGGTCCAGGCCCGCGTCTTCGCCGAGGTGGTCGACATCACCGGCATCGCCCTGACCAAGCTGGACGGCACCGCCAAGGGCGGCATCGTCGTGGCCGTCCAGCGCGAACTGGGCGTACCGGTCAAGCTGGTCGGCCTGGGTGAGGGCCCGGACGACCTGGCGCCGTTCGAGCCGGAGGCGTTCGTCGACGCGCTGATCGGCGACTGAGTCCGCGCGGGACCCGTGCGGACCCAGGACGGGTAAGGGGTGCTCACCGTGGGCGAGCACCCCTTACCCGTTCCCGTAGGCGCTCAGAAGGCACGGCACCCGTCCCGTAGGGGCTCAGGAGCGCACGGGCAGCCCGTGGCGGTGGCACACGTACGCCAGCGTCCCGAGCAGCAACCGGGCCTCCGGCGGCTGGCGGTCGGGGGAGGGAGGGCGCAGCCAGCGGACCGGGCCGAGCCCGCCGAGGTCGGAGGGCGGCGCGGTCACGTAGTCGCCCCGGCCCAGGCAGCGCAGGTCGAGACCGGTGTCGTCCCAGCCCATCCGGTACAGCAGGCTGGGCAGCTCCGCGGCCGCGCCCGGCGCCACGAAGAACTGCGCCCGGCCGGTCGGGGTGGCCAGCACGGGACCGAGTCGCAGGCCCATCCGCTCCAGCCGGACCATCGCCTGGCAGCCCGCCTCCTCGGCCACGTCCAGCGCGTCGAAGGAGCGCCCGGCGGGCAGCAGCACCGCGGCGCCCGGTGTCTCGTCCCACGCCTCGGCGACCCGGGCCGGCGAGGTGCCCGCCGGGATCTCGGAGGCGAAGCGCAGCGGGTGCGCGCCCGGCGCGGGGCAGCCGGGGTCGCCGCAGCTGCACTCGCCGCGCACCGCGCGGGCGCCGGGGGCCACCACCCAGCCGTACCGCCCGGTGTACTCCGCGACCGTGGCGCGCACCGAGGTACGGGTACGGCGGCGGGTGCCGGGCGCGATGTCCCGGATCTCCCGGAAACTGCCGATCGTGAAGCCCATGTCACCTCCAACACTCCTAAGGGGCCGTTGGTTACGTAATCGGCCGATAACCCCTGGGAACTGACGGGTCGTCCGGGGGCGGGACGGGCGGCGGGGTGGCGTACCGCCGCACCCGGGGTCGCGCGCCCCTCGTCACGCGCCGCCGAACGCTCCCCTCCGCTCCGGCCCGGTCGCCACGTGTCAAGTGAATCGCGCGCGACGGAGGAAGAGTTCATCCGCGGGGGTGGCGAATGGTGGCGTTTCCACGTCCGCCCTCGCCGGACGGGTGATCGGGGGGTTACTTTCGGTTCACCGGCCCTCGGGGCCGGTACGCCCGGCGGGTATGCCAACGGCACTCCCCGCACACGTATTCGGCAACCAGGGTTGACGGATGGTGCGACAGGACCGCCAACCGGCGGCATGCTGAAGGCAGTTGACGGGGCGCCGAGGCGGCTGGGCAGCACAGCACGGGTGGCAACGGCACGGGGACACAGAACAGGGAGGCGTTCCGGGTGGGCGGCACCGACGACACCAGCGGCGGCACGAACGGCGGCGCGGGCGGGGGCAGCGAGAAGCAGGCCAACGCCAAGCTCGGCTCGTGGTTCGTACGCAGCGGCTGGTCGAAGGGCGAGCTGGCCCGGCAGGTGAACCGCAGGGCCCGGCAGATCGGCGCCACCCACGTGTGCACCGACACCTCCCGGGTGCGGCGCTGGCTGGACGGCGAGCAGCCCCGCGAGCCCATCCCGCGCATCCTGTCCGAGCTGTTCTCCGAGCGCTTCGGCGCGGTGGTCGCCATCGAGGAACTGGGCCTGCGCACCGCCCACCAGCCGCCCGCCACCTCCGGCGTCGACCTGCCGTGGGCGGCGCCGCAGACCGTCGAGATGATCAGCGAGTTCTCCCGCAGCGACCTGATGCTGGGCCGCCGCGGCTTCCTCGGCGCCTCCCTCGCGCTGTCGGCCGGGCCCGCCCTCGTGGAACCGATGCAGCGCTGGCTGGTGCCCACCCCCGGGAGCGGCGCGCCGCAGGGCCCCCTCGCCGCGGTCCCGGCCGCCCGGGGCTCCCGGCCGACCCGGCTGTCCGGCCCGGAGCTGGACCTGCTGGAGAGCACCACGGTGATGTTCCGCCAGTGGGACGCGCAGTGCGGCGGCGGCCTGCGGCGCAAGGCGGTCGTCGGCCAACTCCACGAGGTCACCGACCTGTTGCAGGAGCCGCACCCGGCGCCGGTGGCCAAACGCCTGTTCCGCGTCACCGCCGAACTGGCCGAACTGGCCGGGTGGATGAGCTACGACGTCGGCCTTCAGCCCACCGCGCAGAAGTACTTCGTGCTCGCGCTGCACGCCGCCAAGGAGGCCGGCGACCGCCCGCTCGGCGCCTACGTGCTGTCCAACATGAGCCGCCAGATGATCCACGTCGGCCGCCCCGACGACGCCCTGGAGCTCATCCATCTCGCGCAGTACGGCAGCCGTGACTCCGCCACCGCCACCACCCAGGCGATGCTGCACGCGATGGAGGCGCGCGCGTACGCCAGTCTCGGGCAGGTCAACAAGTGCCACCGAGCGGTGCGGATGGCCGAGGACGCCTTCAGCGACTCCCTGCCCGCCGAGGACCCGGACTGGATCCGCTTCTTCTCCGAGGCCGAGCTGAACGCGGAGAACGCCCACTCCTACCGCGACCTCGCCTACGTCGCCGGGCGCAGCCCCACCTACGCCTCGCTCGCCGCGCCGGTGATGAGCCGGGCCGTCGAGCTGTTCGCCGCCGACCCCGAGCACCAGCGCTCCTACGCCCTCAACCTGGTCGGCATGGCCAGCGTCCACCTGCTCAAGGCCGAGCCGGAGCAGGCGTCCGACCTGGCCGGACGGGCCATCGACGTCGCCAAGAAGGTCCGTTCCGAACGGGTCAACACCCGCATCCGCAAGACCGCCGACGCGGCGCTGCGCGACTACGGCACGGTGGCCGAGGTCATCTCGCTGCGCGACCGGCTCCGCACCGAACTGCCCGACGACGCCCAGGCGGCGGCCCGAACGGCCGTCTGAGCCCCAGACCCGCCCGTAAGCCCATCCCCGCGCTCCGGCCGCGGTGTCCTGCCGATCACGCCCGAACTGGCTCTCCCACGCCACGGTTCGACGCAGGACGCCGCGGCCGGTTCTCCCCGCCGCCGCCTCGCACGGCTCTTTCGCGCCGCGCGCGCCTCACTCCCTCACCCCACGCGCCCAGCTCGTCCCGCTGTGCCCCGGCCTGCACCGGCGCACCCGGTGGCGTGCGGCGGTTCACCTCGCCGTAACACGGCGGCCGCCTTCGTCACGCCCGCGAAACACCGTGCTGCGACGCAGGAAACCCGGCTGCGTCAGTCTCGTGGCGAAAACCGGCCCATCAGCTCCATCCCCTCGCGGGCCGTCCGACGACGAGGAGACGCCGATGCCAGCAGGCATCATGACGACGCTTGCCGCCGACAAGCCCGTCCTTGACACGGGCCATACCGCGTTCATGCTGATCAGCGCCGCCCTGGTACTGGTGATGACCCCCGGGCTCGCCTTCTTCTACGGCGGCATGGTGCGGGTCAAGAGCGTGCTCAACATGCTGATGATGAGCTTCGTCTCGATCGCCGTCATCACGATCCTGTGGGTCCTGTACGGCTTCACCGAGGCGTTCGGCACCGACCACGGCGGCGTCATCGGCGGTACCGACTGGCTGGGCCTGCGCCACATAGGCATCACCCAGCTGTGGCCCGGCTACGGCATCCCCGTCTACGTCTTCGCCGCCTTCCAGCTGATGTTCGCGATCATCACCCCCGCGCTCATCTCCGGCGCCCTCGCGGACCGGGTGAAGTTCTCCGCCTGGACGCTCTACATCGCGCTGTGGGCGACGCTGGTGTACTTCCCCGTCGCCCACTGGGTCTGGGGCGCGGGCGGCTGGCTGCTGAAGTTCGGCGTCATCGACTTCGCGGGCGGCACCGCCGTCCACATCAACGCCGGTGCCGCCGCGCTCGGCGCGATCCTGGTGATCCGCAAGCGGGTCGGCTTCGGCAAGGACCCGATGCGGCCGCACAACCTGCCGCTGGTCATGCTCGGCGCGGGCCTGCTGTGGTTCGGCTGGTTCGGGTTCAACGCGGGCTCCTGGCTCGCCGCGGACGGCGTCGCGGGCGCCGCGTTCGTCAACACCCAGGTCGCCACGGCCGCCGCGATGCTCGGCTGGCTCGGCTACGAGAAGATCCGGCACGGCTCGTGCACCACGCTGGGCGCCGCCTCCGGCGCCGTGGCGGGCCTGGTCGCCATCACCCCGGCCTGCGGGTCGGTCTCCCCGCTCGGCTCGATCGGCCTGGGTATCGTCACCGGCGTGATCTGCGCCTGGGCGGTGGGGCTGAAGTTCAAGCTGGGCTTCGACGACTCCCTCGACGTGGTCGGCGTCCACATGGTCGGCGGCATCGTCGGCTCGCTGTCGATCGGCCTGCTGGCCACCGGCGGCGTCGGCCAGACCGCCAAGGGCCTGTTCTACGGCGGCGGCTTCGCGCAGTTGGGCAAGCAGTGCGTCGGCGTGGTCTGCGTGTTGGTGTACTCGCTCGTGATCTCCGCGATCCTCGCCAAGGTACTCGACCTGGTGATGGGCTTCACCGTGAGCGAGGACGACGAGGTGTCGGGCATCGACTCCGCCGAACACGCCGAGACCGGCTACGACTTCGCGGGCGTCGGCTCCGCCGCCCGCCTGCTGCCGGCGCTCACCGGTGCGGCCACCCCCGCCTCCCGCCGAAACGACGACAATCGGCCCGCCGGACCGGCCGGGCCCAAGGCCCCGAAGGTTGACGCATGAAGCTCATCACCGCGGTCATCAAGCCGCACCGGCTGGACGAGGTCAAGGACGCGCTGCGGGACTTCGGCGTGGCCGGCCTGACCGTCACCGAGGCCAGCGGCTACGGCCGCCAGCGCGGCCACACCGAGGTCTACCGGGGCGCGGAGTACACCGTCGACCTGGTGCCGAAGATCCGGATAGAGGTGCTGGTGGAGGACGCGGACGCCGACGAGCTGATGGACGTGGTGGTCAAGGCCGCCAGGACCGGCAAGATCGGCGACGGGAAGGTGTGGAGCGTGCCCGTCGAGACGGCGGTACGGGTCCGCACCGGCGAACGAGGGCCGGACGCGCTGTGAGGCCGGGGTCTCCCGCGAGCCCGGACGCGCTGTGAGACGGGACGAATTCGAAGCGGCGCGGCGCGAGCGTGGCGGCATGGACCGCTACGCGGTCGCGCTCGCTCCGGGCCGCGCGCGACCCGCTCGCTCCGGACCGCGCGCGACCCGCGATCGCTCTGCGGCGCGCGTGGCCGCAAAGACCTGAAGTCCGCCGTAGGGGGCCGCGTTGGGAGACCGGATGACCGAGCACACCGAGACATCGGCCCCCTCCTGCCCGCCCCGCGGCGCGGCGGGCTCCGGCTACGCGGCGGACCGGCTGGCCCTCCTCGCCGAGGACGTGCGGCCCGGGCCGTCGCGCCGCCGCGAGCTGGCCGCCCTCACCGACGCATGGCTCGCCCGGCTCTTCACGCCCGCCGTCCCGGGCACCGCGCTGGTCGCGGTCGGCGGCTACGGGCGCGGGGAGCTGTCCCCGCGCAGCGACCTCGACCTGCTCCTGCTGCACGACGGCTCGGCCCTCGCGGCCGAGGTCTCCGCCCTCGCGGACCGCGTCTGGTACCCGGTGTGGGACCTCGGTCTCGACCTCGACCACTCGGTGCGCACCCCCGCCGAGGCCCGGGCGACCGCCCGCGACGACCTCAAGGCGCAGCTCGGCCTGCTCGACGCCCGGCACCTCGCGGGCGACGAGGAGCTGACCGCCTCGCTGCGCACCGCCGTGCTCGCCGACTGGCGCGACCAGGCGCCGCACAGGCTGCCCGAGCTGCACGAGATGGGTGCCGAACGGGCCGCGCGGCAGGGGGAGCTGGCGCACCTGCTGGAGCCCGACCTGAAGGAGGCGCACGGCGGCCTGCGGGACGCCACCGTGCTGCGCGCGGTCGCCGCCTCCTGGATCGCCGACGCGCCCCGCCAGGGACTGGACGCCGCCCGCACCCGGCTGCTCGACGCCCGCGACGCCCTCCACCTGGTCACCGGCCGTGGCACCGACCGCCTCGCGCTCCAGGAACACGACCAGGTCGCCGCCCGCCTCGGCCTGCTGGACGCGGACACCCTGCTGCGCGAGCTGTACGAGGCCGCCCGCACCATCGCCTACGCCAGCGACGTCACCTGGCGCACCGTGGAGCGGGTGCTGCGCTCGCGCACCCGCCGCCCGCGCCGCCTCGGGCTGCTGGGCCGGGGACGCGGTGAGGCGGCCGCCGTGGAGCGCGTGCCGCTGGCCGAAGGCGTCGTGGAGCACGACGGCGAGGCGGTGCTGGCCCGGGCCGCCCGTCCGGAACGCGACCCGGTCCTGCCGCTGCGAGCCGCTGCCGCCGCCGCGCAGGCCGGACTGCCGCTGTCGCCGCACGCGGTGCGCGCGCTGGCCGCGGCCCCGCCGCTGCCCGAACCCTGGCCCGCCGAGGCGCGCGAGGCACTGGTGACGCTGCTGGGCGCCGGACAGGCCACGGTGCCGGTGTGGGAGGCGCTGGAGGCGGAGGACCTGGTGACCCGGCTGCTGCCGGACTGGGAACGGGTGCGGTGCCGCCCGCAGCGCAACGCGGTGCACCGCTTCACCGTCGACCGCCACCTGGTCGAGACCGCGGTGCGGGCCAGCGAGCTGACCCGCCGCGTCGAGCGCCCCGACCTCCTTCTCATCGGCGCCCTGCTGCACGACATCGGCAAGGGATGGCCCGGCGACCACTCGGTGGCCGGCGAGGTGATCGCCCGCGACGTCGCCTCCCGCCTCGGCTTCGGGCGCGCGGACGCCGACACGCTCGCTGTGCTGGTCCGCCACCACCTGCTGCTCGTCGAGACCGCCACCCGCCGCGACCTGGACGACCCCGCCACCGTCGCCTCCGTCGCCGAGGCGGTCGGCTCGCGCGGGACGCTCGACCTGCTGCACGCCCTCACGGAGGCCGACGCGCTCGCCACCGGCCCCGCCGCCTGGAGCACCTGGCGGGCCCGGCTCGTCGCCGACCTGGCCGCGCGGGCCACGGACGCGCTGGACGGCCGCCCCGCGCCCGGCCCGGACCCGTCGGCGTCCGCACCGGACGCGCTCACCGCCGACCAGGAACGCCTCGCCGTGGAGGCCGCGCGCACCGGCGGCCCTGTGCTGACCCTGCGCTCCGAGACCGCCTCCAGGGCCCGGGAGGCCGACGGCGCCCCTGGCGGGCCCGACGACCCCGGCACCGAGCCGGTCGGCGCCGAACTGCTGCTCGCGGTGCCGGACCGCCCCGGCCTGCTGCCCGCCGCGGCCGGACTGCTGGCGATGCACCGGCTGACCGTGCGCGGCGCCGACCTGCGCACCTGCGACCCGATCGACGCGGGACCGGTGACGCTGCTGAGCTGGCGGGTGGCGGCGGAGTACGGGCCGCTGCCGCAGGCCGCCCGGCTGCGCGCCGACTTCGTCCGCGCCCTGGACGGCTCGCTGGACATCGCCTCCCGGCTGGCCGAACGAGAGGCGGCCTACCCCCGGCGGCGCGGGGTGCCGGCGCCCCCGCCCCGGGTCACGGTGGCGCCGGACACCTCGCGGCTGGCCACCGTGATCGAGGTCCGCGCCCACGACGCCCCCGGGCTGCTGTACCGCATCGGCCACGCCCTGGAGGCGGCGCGCGACGTCACCGTGCGCGCCGCCCGGGTCAGCACGCTCGGGGCGGACGCCGTGGACGTCTTCTACCTCGTCGGCCCGGACGGCGCCCCGCTGGACCGGGACCGCGCGGCCCAGGTGGCGCGCGCGGTCGAGAAGGCGCTGGCCTGAGCCCGTACGAATCCCCTCGCGTCCTCCGCGTCTCGCGCCGCCGCACTACGTACCGGAATTCACGACGCGGCACGGCGGCGAAAACGGGAACGCGAATTCACCGCCCGGCTGACAGGAATGCCGGACGGTGAATTCGTACAAGAGGCAGATCATGCGGTGCCGTGCGGCGGTCCCTGCGCCGTCACGGCCCCACGTCCCGCCGTCGCCCCGGACGGGCGGCGGTCAGCGCACCCGCAGCACGGCGGTGGTCGAGCGCACCACCTTGGTGCCCTTGACCACGAACAGCCCGGCGCCGCGCGCACCGGTGTGACGCACGTGCTTCCAGTGCCGGTTGCCGCAGTGCCGGTGGTGCCTGCCGTGGTCCCCGCGGTGGCTGACCGGCGCCGGGTGGTGGCCGGCCTCGGCGGCACTGGCCGTGGCGGCGGTGCCCGAGACCACCGCGAGCGAGGCGACCGCGGTGACCAGTCCGCGCTTGAGGGCGAGCTTCATCGTCGTCATTCCTTTCCGGGCCGGACTTTCCGGCACGAAGCGGATGTCTGTCCCGGAAAAGCCGTCCGATAACCACCCAGAGGACTCCCTGAAGTGAAATGCGGAGAAGTCGCGAAATGCGCTGTCCGGGTGGCCGCGGGGAGTCGTTAAGTGAATTCTCATCCCGTTCATCGGGAATCCTCATTCACGGTCATACGGAAGGCGGTCGGCGGCCGTCCCGGGCGGAGTACGCCCTTACGCCGCCCCTACCGGGCCGCCCGCCGCGGCCGATCGCCCGAGATCACCCGGTCGGCCCCCGCGCGGGCGCCCGTACCGCCGTGCAGACCGCACCCGGACCGGCCGGATACCCTGGGGGACGACCGATGCCCGCCCCCCGACACGAGGATCCGCGACCGCCGTGTTCGACACTCTTTCCGACCGCCTCGCAGCGACGTTCAAGAACCTGAGGGGCAAGGGCCGCCTGTCCGAGGCGGACATCGACGCCACGGCGCGTGAGATCCGCATCGCGCTGCTGGAGGCGGACGTCGCGCTGCCCGCGGTGCGGGCGTTCATCAAGCAGGTCAAGGAGCGGGCGCTCGGCGCCGAGGTCTCCCAGGCGCTCAACCCCGCCCAGCAGGTCATCAAGATCGTCAACGAGGAGCTGATCGGCATCCTCGGCGGCGAGACCCGCCGCCTGCGGTTCGCCAAGAACCCGCCGACCGTGATCATGCTCGCCG
The DNA here is from genome assembly GCF_003144095.1 of Streptomyces sp. ICBB 8177. Classification (GTDB taxonomy): domain Bacteria; phylum Actinomycetota; class Actinomycetes; order Streptomycetales; family Streptomycetaceae; genus Streptantibioticus_D. The sequence continues at coordinate 2,598,223 of NZ_NSKH01000018.1, forward strand.
GTCTCCAGGGCGCGGGCAAGACCACGCTGGCCGGAAAGCTCGGCCGCTGGCTGAAAGGCCAGGGCCACGCGCCGCTGCTGGTCGCCTGCGACCTCCAGCGCCCGAACGCGGTCAACCAGCTGTCCGTCGTCGCCGAGCGCGCGGGCGTCGCGGTCTACGCCCCCGAGCCGGGCAACGGCGTGGGCGACCCGGTCAAGGTCGCCGAGGACTCCGTCGAGTACGCCCGCTCCAAGCAGTACGACGTGGTCATCGTCGACACCGCGGGCCGCCTGGGCATCGACCAGGAGCTGATGCGGCAGGCCGCCGACATCCGCGACGCGGTCCGCCCCGACGAGATCCTCTTCGTCGTCGACGCCATGATCGGCCAGGACGCGGTCAACACCGCGCAGGCCTTCCTCGACGGCGTCGGCTTCGACGGCGTGGTGCTGTCCAAGCTCGACGGCGACGCGCGCGGCGGCGCCGCGCTGTCGGTGGCGCACGTCACCGGCAAGCAGATCATGTTCGCCTCCAACGGCGAGAAGCTGGACGACTTCGACGCGTTCCACCCGGACCGCATGGCGTCCCGCATCCTCGGCATGGGCGACATGCTCACGCTGATCGAGAAGGCCGAACAGACCTTCTCGCAGGCCGAGGCCGAGAAGATGGCCTCCAAGCTGGCGTCGAGCAAGGGCAAGGACTTCACCCTCGACGACTTCCTGTCGCAGATGGAGCAGGTCCGCAAGATGGGCTCCATCTCCAAGCTGCTCGGCATGCTGCCCGGCATGGGCCAGATCAAGGACCAGATCAACAACCTCGACGAGCGGGACGTGGACCGCACCGCCGCGATCATCAAGTCGATGACCCCCGGTGAGCGCCAGGACCCGACGATCATCAACGGCTCGCGCCGGGCCCGTATCGCACGCGGCTCCGGTGTCGAGGTCAGCGCCGTCAAGAACCTCGTCGAGCGGTTCTTCGAGGCCCGCAAGATGATGTCGCGGATGGCGCAGGGCGGCGGGATGCCCGGCATGCCCGGCATCCCGGGCATGGCAGGCGGTGGCGCCCGCAAGAAGAAGCAGGTCAAGCAGGCCAAGGGCAAGCAGCGCAGCGGCAACCCGCAAAAGCGCCGCGCCGAGGAGGCCGCCGCGGCGGCCCGCCGCGAGCAGCAGTCCGGCGGCGCCTTCGACCTTCCCGCGGGCAGCGACGGCCAGAATTTCGAACTGCCCGACGAGTTCAAGAAGTTCATGGGCTGAGCCGGCCCGTGACCGACGGCAGCCCGAGAAGAAGCCCCGCCCGCGACGCGACCCCGACGGGACCTCGATGAGAGTCCACATCCGCCCGCCGCGGCCCTCCGACGTGCCCGCCTACGCCGAGGCCGTGCTGCGCTCCGCCGACCACATCGGCACGTGGAACCCCGTCGAGCCGGACGGCCTGCCGGACCTGCTGCGCCGGCAGGGCCCGGCGATGCGCAGCTTCCTGGTGATCGACGACGAGAGCGGCGGCATCGTCGGCAAGTGCAACGTCACCAACATCGTGCGCGCCCGGTTCGGCAACGGTGTCCTCGGCTACGACTCCTACCTGCCGTTCGCGGGCACCGGGCGGATGACCGAGGGGATGCGGCTGGTCGTGGACCGCTGCTTCCAGGACATGCCCGACGGGCTCGGGCTGCACCGGCTGGAGATCAACGTCCAGCCGGGCAACGACCGGTCCATCGCGCTGGCGAAACGCCTGGGCTTCCGCCACGAGGGCTTCTCCCCGCGCATGCTCTACCTGAAGGGCGCCTGGCGCGACCACGAGCGCTTCGCCCTGACCGCCGAGGAGTGGCCCGGCGCCTGAGGCGCGAGGCGGTCGGGGGGAGGCCGTACGGCCCCTGACGCCCCGCGCGGCCCGGGGCCTGCGGGCGTCCCGCGCGACTGTCGGTGTCATTACGTATGGTCGAGCCATGACCAACGCCGTACCGCCCCGCCAGGACCCGGAGCAGCCGTGGCGCTCCGAGGGCGCCCCGCCGCCCCGGCCGCCCCGGGGTCCGCGGCGCGGCATCGGCGTCTGGGGCGGCATGATCGTCGCCGCGATCGCCGTGTTCCTGATCACGGACCTGCTCCTGTCCGTCTTCGGCGGCAGCAGTACGCGATCGGTGCCGTACACGGAGTTCAGCAAGGAGCTGTCGGCGGGCAACGTCACCAAGATCTACGCCAAGGGCGACGCGATCCAGGGCGAGCTGCGCAAGCCCGCCCGGGTCCCCGGCGGCAGCGGCACCTACCGCGAGTTCAGCACGCTGCGGCCGTCGTTCGCGAACGACCCCGTCTGGTCCGAGCTGACCAAGCACGACGTCACCGTCACCGCGGAGCCGGTGGTCCAGCAGCGCAGCTTCCTCGCCAACCTGCTGATCTCGCTCGCCCCGATGCTGGTGCTGGTCGTCCTGTGGGTGCTGATCGCCCGCAGGATGGGCGGCGCGCTGTCCGGTGGGCTCGGCGGCCTCGGCCGCAAGGCGCCGCCCAAGCCGGTGGTGCCCGGTGAGGACAGCAGGCGCACCACGTTCGAGGACGTGGCCGGCATCGACGAGGTCGAGGCGGAGCTGAGCGAGGTCGTCGACTTCCTCAAGCGCCCCGACGCCTACCGCAGGCTCGGCGCCCGCATGCCGCGCGGCGTGCTGCTGTCGGGCCCGCCGGGCACCGGCAAGACGCTGCTGGCCAGGGCGGTGGCCGGCGAGGCGGACGTGCCGTTCTTCTCCGCCTCGGCGTCGGAGTTCATCGAGATGATCGTCGGCGTCGGCGCGGGCCGGGTGCGCGAGCTGTTCGCCGAGGCCCGCAAGGACGCGCCGTCGATCATCTTCATCGACGAGATCGACACCATCGGGCGGGCCCGCGGCAGCGGGGGCGGGCTCGGCGGCCACGACGAGCGCGAGCAGACCCTCAACCAGATCCTCACCGAGATGGACGGGTTCTCCGGCTCCGAGGGCGTCGTCGTGATCGCCGCCACCAACCGCGCCGACGTCCTGGACCCGGCGCTCACCCGCCCCGGCCGCTTCGACCGCACCGTCTCCGTCAGCCCGCCGGACCGCGGCGGCCGCGAGGCGATCCTGCGCATCCACACCCGCGAGGTGCCGCTCGCCCCCGACGTCGACCTCGCCCAGGTCGCCCGCACCACCCCCGGCATGACCGGCGCCGAGCTGGCCAACCTCACCAACGAGGCCGCCCTGCTCGCCGTCAAGCGGGACCGCGACGACGTGGGGCCCGGCGAGCTGTCCGACGCGCTGGAGAAGGTCCAGCTCGGCGCGGAACGCCCGCTGGTGATGCCGGAGGAGGAGCGCCGCCGCACCGCCTACCACGAGAGCGGCCACGCGCTGCTGGGCATGCTCCAGCCCGGTGCCGACCCGGTCCGCAAGGTCACCATCGTGCCGCGCGGCCGCGCCCTGGGCGTCACGCTCTCCACACCCGACGCCGACCGCTACGCGTACACCGAGCCGTACCTGCGCGGCCGGGTCATCGGCGCGCTGGGTGGAATGGCCGCGGAGCAGACCGTCTTCGGCGTCGTCACCACCGGCGCGGAGAGCGACCTGGAGCAGGTCACGAACATCGTGCGCGGCATGGTCGGCCGGTGGGGGATGAGCGAGCGCATAGGCCGGCTGACCGCGCTGCCGCAGGACGCGCAGCAGGCGTACGGCCTGTCGGCGGCGCCCGCGACGCTCGACGCGGTCGACGCCGAGATGCGCCGGATCGTCGACGAGTGCTACGAGGAGGCGCGCCGCCTGCTCACCGCCCACCGGCCCCAACTCGACGCCCTGGCCGCCGCGTTGCTGGAACGCGAGACGCTGGAGGAGGGCGAGGCGTACAGCACGGCGGGCATCCCCAGGCTGACGAAGCCGGAGGACTGACGGCCCGCCGGACCGGGCCGCGCCGCCGCGCCCGCCGGACCGGGCCGCGCCGCTCCGTACGTCAACGCCCTGCGCACGCCGTCACGTTCGGGCGATGACGTACCGAAGGACGTTCTCCATCCGTACCGTGCCGTCCCCGGCGCGGTACGGGTGAAGGGCCTCCGTCAGCTCCTTCTCCGTCTGCACGCGGTCCGCCGCAGCGATCGCGGCGTCGAACACGCCGGTGGCGATCAGGCCGCGCACCGCGCTGTCGAGATCGGCGTAGCCGAACGGGCAGCGCACCCGGCCCCCGCCGTCCGGCCGCAGACCCGCCGCCCGGCACAGCCCCTCCAGGTCGTCGCGCCCGGCGACCTCGGCCGCCGGACCCAGCACCCCGGCCGTGGCGCAGCGCTCCGGCGGACCCCACCCGGCGACCACCACCGCCGCGCCCCGCCGGGCCAGCCGCGCCGCCGCCGTCAGCTCCGCGCCCCTTCCGGCGGCCGGGGCGAACGGGTCGAAGGCGGTCACCACGGTGAACGCGGGCGCGGCCGGATCCGCCGCGGCGCCCGCCCCGCCCTGCGCCAGCCGCACCGCCGGGTGCGCCGGCAGCCGGTCACGCGCCAGCGCGAGCCGCCGCTCGTCGTGGTCCACCCCGGTCACCGCAGCGCCCCTGGCCGCCGCCAGCAGCAGCGCGAGCCCCGTGCCGCACCCCAGCGCCAGCAGCCGGGTATGCGTGCCCACGGCCAGCCGCTCGTACACCGCCTCGTACAGCGGCACCAGCATCCTCTCCTGGATCTCCGCCCAGTCCCTCGCGCGTCCGGCGTCCGCGTCGGCCTGCGCCGCGGGTCCGCCGACCCAACCGGGCCTGCCGGGTACCAGCGTGGGTGTCATCGAACCGCCTCACTCCGCTCCGTGCGGGTTGTGTGACCCCCCGCAACCAGACAACCCGGCAACCGACCGGTAGTCCAGAGTCCGTACGGGTGGGGTTCGGCGAGCCGCCGGTGACCTGGCGGGACCGGACGGATTCACACCCGGTGCCCGGTGCCCCGTACGATCGGCGCCATGGCAAAGGCTCCCGTGCTCACCCCCCAGGCGGACGACTTCCCGCGCTGGTACCAGGACCTGATCAACAAGGCCGAACTGGCCGACAACGGCCCGGTACGCGGCACGATGGTGATCCGCCCGTACGGCTACGGCCTGTGGGAGCGCATGCAGCAGGAGATGGACGCGCGCATCAAGGACGCGGGGGCCGCCAACGCCTACTTCCCGCTGTTCATCCCGCAGTCGTACCTGACCCGCGAGGCCGAGCACGTCGAGGGCTTCGCCCCGGAGCTTGCGGTCGTCACGCACGGCGGCGGCAAGGACCTCGAAGAGCCCGTGGTGGTCCGGCCCACCTCCGAGACCATCATCAACGAGTACTTCTCCAAGTGGGTGCAGAGCTACCGCGACCTGCCCCTGCTGATCAACCAGTGGGCCAACGTGGTCCGTTGGGAGATGCGCCCGCGCGTCTTCCTGCGCACCACCGAGTTCCTCTGGCAGGAGGGCCACACCGCGCACGCCACGTACGAGGACGCCCGCGACTACGCGGCCCGCATCCACCGCCACGTCTACGGCGACTTCATGACCAACGTGCTGGCCATCGACGCGGTACTCGGCCGCAAGACCGCCAAGGAGCGGTTCGCGGGCGCCATCAACACCCTCACCCTCGAATCGATGATGGGTGACGGCAAGGCCCTCCAGATGGGCACCAGCCACGAGTTGGGCCAGAACTTCGCCAAGGCCTTCCACACCCAGTACCTGTCCAAGGACGGCGAGCAGGAACTGGTCTGGCAGACCTCCTGGGGCACCTCGACCCGCATGGTGGGCGGTCTGATCATGTCGCACGGCGACGACAACGGCCTGCGGGTGCCGCCGCGGCTCGCGCCCGTCCAGGTCGTCGTGCTCGCCATCAAGGGCGACGACGCGGTGCTCGCCGCGGTCCGCGAGACCGGCAACCGGCTCAAGGCCGCCGGGCTGCGGGTCCAGGTCGACGACCGCACCGACACCCCGTTCGGCCGCCGCGCCGTCGACTGGGAGCTCAAGGGGGTCCCGGTCCGCGTGGAGATCGGCCCGCGCGACCTGGAGAACGGCACCGCGATGCTCGCCCGCCGCATCCCCGGCGGCAAGGAGCCGGTGGCGGTCGGCGAGTTGGCCGAGCTGCTGCCGAAGGTGCTGGAGGAGGACCAGGCGCTGCTGCTCGCCCAGTCCCGCGAGCGCCGCGAGTCGCGTACGGCGGACGTGCGCACCATCGCGGAGGCGGCCGAGGCGGCGGCGGCCGGCTGGGCCCGTATCCCGTGGTCCGACCTCGGCCCCGAGGGCGAGGCCGAGCTGGCGGAACAGGGCGTCACCGTGCGCTGCCTGGTCGCCGAGGACGGGTCGGTGCCGGAGGCGGACGACGCACCCGGTAACGTCGCGATCGTCGCGCGGGCGTACTGAGGCGCCAGGGTCGCGCCGGGCGGCCGGGCGGCGCGTCCTCGCGCCCGGGGCGCCGGTGCGTGAGGGAGCGCGGAGGGGGCGTGCGCGTCCGGCGGTACGCCCCGACTTGTTGACGCTTGCACAGCTTGTCCACAGACATCCGCACCCGCCCTCAGTCGGATGCATGAGCCCGAACTGACGAGTACGTGCAAATTATTTGGGATGCCCTGGAATCGGAACACCAGGGCACCTCCCCTCGTTGTCACGACGTGAGCACGACACCACCTGTCCTCGCCGCCGAGCTGGCAGCCGCGTGGGCCGACATTCAGCGGCACCACCCCGAACTGCCGGATCTGGCCGCCCCCGAGTCCCTGATCGGAGAGTCCTCGTCCGCCTGCGGCACCGAACTCTCCTTCGAACGGCTGCTGCACGAGGCCGTGCACGGCATCGCCGCCGCCCGCGGCGTCCGTGACACCTCGCGTGCCGGCCGCTATCACAACCGCCGCTTCCTGGCGATCGCCGACGAGCTGGGCCTCGACCACTCCGAGGAACCGCATCCGAGCAGTGGCTTCTCGCTCGTCGTCCTGCGCCCGGACACCAGAAGGAGGTACCGGCCGACCATCGAACGACTTCAGCGCGCGCTCAAGGCGCACGTCGTCGCCACCACCGCCGACACCGCCCGCACCTTCCGCGGACCAGCCGCCCGGCACGGCTCGTCCGGTGGAGGGGTGAGGGTCAAGGCGGTCTGCGACTGCGGGCGCAACGTCCGGGTCGTCCCCTCGGTGCTGGAACAGGCGCCGATCATGTGCGGCAAGTGCGGTCAGCCCTTCCGCATCCCGGAGGTGGTCGGCGCGGCGTGAACGCGTGAACGCGAGGCGGTCGGCTCGGCTTGACAGTCGTATCGGGGGCATGACAGTCGGGTGCGGGGCCGGCCGTCCCGTATGGCAGAATGGTCAGCTGAGCACTCGGCAGCCGTGCAGGACCCCTCTCTCCTTCGGCTGACGCGTCCGTCGGGCATCCGGCTCCCACAACCCCACGTGGCGGCCAGGCATGCCCAACCACGTCAACACCAGGAGAACCCACTCCCGTGGCAGTCAAGATCAAGCTGAAGCGTCTGGGCAAGATCCGTTCGCCTCACTACCGCATCGTCATCGCCGACTCCCGCACCCGCCGTGACGGCCGGGCCATCGAGGAGATCGGTCTGTACCACCCGGTGCAGAACCCGTCGCGCATCGAGGTCGACGCCGAGCGCGTCGCCTACTGGTTGGGCGTCGGCGCGCAGCCGACCGAGCCGGTGCTCGCCATCCTGAAGAAGACCGGCGACTGGCAGAAGTTCAAGGGCGAGCCCGCCCCGGCGCCGCTGCTGCAGCCGGAGCCGAAGGCCGACAAGCGCGCCCTGTTCGAGGCCGCCGCCAAGGAGTCCGCCGACGAGCCCAAGGGCGAGGCGATCACCCCCAAGGCGAAGAAGGCCGACAAGAAGGCTGACGACGCTGCCGAGGCCGCGGCCCCGGCCGAGTCCACCGAGGCCTGAGCATGCTCGACGAGGCTCTTGAGCACCTCGTGAAGGGCATTGTCGACAACCCCGACGACGTGCACGTCGCCGAGCGCACCTTGCGTCGCGGCCGCGTGCTGGAGGTCCGGGTCCACCCGGACGACCTCGGCAAGGTGATCGGCCGCAACGGCCGTACCGCCCGCGCCCTGCGCACCGTCGTCGGCGCCCTCGGCGGGCGCGGCATCCGCGTCGACCTCGTCGACGTGGACCAGGTCCGCTGAGCAGTACGACCGACCGGCGCGGGCCGGGAGCGGCTCCGGCCGCCCCCGGCCCGCGTTGGTTTGACCACCGCCGCCGTCCGCTCCGGCGGCCCGGCGGACGGGGGACCGCAGTCCGAAGCGGAAGCCAGACCGAAAGGCAGCGAGAAACGTGCAGCTGGTAGTCGGCCGGATCGGCCGCGCCCACGGGATCAAGGGCGAAGTCACGGTCGAGGTGCGCACCGACGAGCCCGAGCTGCGGCTCGGCCCGGGCGCCGTGCTGGCCACCGACCCGCCCGCGGCCGGACCGTTGACCGTCGAGACCGGCCGGGTGCACAGCGGACGCCTGCTGCTGCGCTTCGCGGGCGTACCCGACCGCACCGCGGCCGAGGCGCTGCGCAACACCCTGCTGATCGCCGAGGTGGACCCCGAGGAGACCCCCGAGGACCCCGAGGAGTTCTACGACCATCAGCTGATCGACCTGGACGTGGTGACGACCGACGGCACCGAGATCGGGCGGATCAGCGAGATCTCCCACCTGCCGTACCAGGACCTGCTGATCGTCCGGCGGCCGGACGGCGCCGAGATCATGGTCCCGTTCGTCTCCGACATCGTTCCGGAGATCGACCTGGAGGCCCAGCGCGCGGTCATCGACCCGCCCCCCGGCCTGATCGACGACTCCGCCGCCGAGATCGCCGCCCCGGGCGAGGCGAAAGGCGACACCGCGAAGAGCGACACCGCGAAGGACGACGGCGACGCCGACGACGCGGACGCGACCGCGCCCGGCGACGGCGCCTGACCGCAGCGGAACGGACCGCCTGACCCATGCGCATCGACGTCGTCACCATCTTCCCCGAGTACCTCGAACCGCTGAACGTCTCCCTCGTCGGCAAGGCCAGGGCCCGCGGCACGCTGGACGTACGCGTGCACGACCTGCGCGAGTGGACCCACGACCGGCACAACACCGTCGACGACACCCCGTACGGCGGCGGGCCCGGCATGGTCATGAAGCCCGACGTGTGGGGCGAGGCGCTGGACGCGGTCGCCGCCTCGGGCGAGGGCGCCCCGGCACTCGTGGTGCCCACCCCGAGCGGCCGCCCGTTCACCCAGGAACTCGCCGTGGAACTGGCGGCCAAGCCCTGGCTGGTCTTCGCGCCCGCACGCTACGAGGGCATCGACCGCCGCGTCATCGACGACTACGCCACGCGCTGGGAGGTCCACGAGGTCTCCATCGGCGACTACGTGCTGGCCGGCGGCGAGGCCGCGGTGCTGGTGATCACCGAGGCGGTCGCCCGGCTGCTGCCCGGCGTCCTGGGCAACGCCGAGTCCCACCGCGACGACTCCTTCGCCCCAGGCGCGATGGCCGACCTGCTGGAGGGCCCCGTCTACACCAAGCCGCCGGTCTGGCGGGAGCGCGGCATCCCCGAGGTGCTGCTCAGCGGCCACCACGGCAGGATCGCCCGCTGGCGGCGCGACGAGGCGTTCCGCCGCACCGCGGCCCACCGGCCCGACCTGATCGAGCGCTGCGACCCGGCCGCGCTCGACAAGCACGACCGCGCGCTGCTCGCGGAACTCGGCTGGGAGCCCGGCCCGGACGGGCGATTTGGGCGAGCGCCCGGGGCCGTGGAAGAATAGGCCGCTGCCGTACGCCCGCCGAGCGCCCCTGCCACAGGGGGAACGACGCCAGGCCGGCCGGACCGGCATCACCGAACCCGTACCAACGTACCGTCGATGACCTGTGGCATCGGCGAGGAAAGCAGACGAACATGTCTCACGTGCTCGACGTAGTCGACGCCGCCTCCAAGCGCGACGACGTCCCGGCCTTCCGCCCGGGCGACACCATCAACGTCCACGTCCGCGTCATCGAGGGCAACCGCTCCCGCGTCCAGCAGTTCAAGGGCGTCGTCATCCGCCGCCAGGGCTCCGGCGTCCGTGAGACCTTCACGGTCCGCAAGGTCAGCTTCAGCGTCGGCGTGGAGCGCACCTTCCCGGTCCACACCCCGATCGTCGAGAAGATCGAGGTCGTGACCCGCGGTGACGTCCGTCGCGCCAAGCTCTACTACCTGCGTGAGCTGCGCGGCAAGGCCGCCAAGATCAAGGAGAAGCGCGAGAACTGAGTCTCGCCCTTCCGGTCCGCGCCCGGCCCTCGCCGGCCTGATACGCGGACTCGTGCCAGGTGGCACAGGGTGTACGGATAGGCTCTGCGCCCGATGGACACCGAAGCACGCGACACAGCGGAGCGCGATCGCCCGCCGGCCGACGAAGGCCGGGCCGGGCGGTCGCGCTCCGCTGTTCGCGCCGTCGGCCGCGGACCCGGCGCCCGGTTCCGGCGGCGGGCCGGCCAGTGGTGGCGGGGCCTGAGCCTGTGGCAGGAGGTGGCCCTCCTGGCCGTGATCTGCTGCACGGTGCTCGCCCTGGTGAGCGCCTTCCTGGTGCAGCCCTTCCTGATCCCCAGCGGCTCCATGGAGAACACCCTGAAGGTCGGCGACCGCGTCCTGGTCGACAAACTGGCGTACCGCTTCGGCCACCAGCCGCAGCGCGGTGACGTGATCGTCTTCGACGGCGCCGGATCGTTCACCCAGGACGACGCGCCGGGCAACCCCGTCAGCCGGGCCGTGGGCGAGGCCGGCAGCCTGCTGGGGCTGGCCCAGCCGGACGGCTCGGTCTTCGTCAAGCGGGTCATCGGCGTCGGCGGCGACCGCGTGACCTGCTGCGACAAGCGGGGCCGCCTCATGGTCAACGGCCACCCGGTCGACGAGGACTACCTCTACCCCGGGGACGCGCCGTCCAAGGAGCGCTTCGACATCGTCGTGCCGCCCGGAAGGCTCTGGGTGATGGGCGACCACCGCGCCGACTCCAGCGACTCCCGCGACCACCTCGGCGACCCCGGGGGCGGCACCGTCCCGGTGGACGAGGTGATCGGCCGCGCCGAGTGGATCGCCTGGCCCCCCAGCAGGGCCCGGTCGCTCGGACGCCCCGCGGCGTTCGATTCCGTACCGCCCGCGCGGCCGGCCACGACCGCGGGGTCCGCCACGTCGCCCGCGAAGCCGCCCGCCGGACCGCCTGCCGCGGGGGGCGCGCATGGGTAGCCGCGGCAGACCCCGCTACGGCCAGCACCGCGGCCCCGAGCACGACCCGGGCCCCGGCGGCGGCGGACGTGCCCGCACGCGCCACGATTCCGTGGACGGGCACGGCACGGAGCACGCGGAGGCGGGCGGATCCGGGCGGCCGGGCGGGTATGCGGGATCGAGCGGGTATGGGGGATCGAGCGGGTACTCGGAATCGGGTGGGTACGCGGAGGCGGGCGGATCCGGCGGCCCCGAGGGCGCGCGCCCCAGGCCCGGACGCGCCGAGCGGCGCCGCACCGTGCGCCGGATCAAGCGGCGGCGGCGCAGGTCCGCCGCGCGCGAGGTGCCCATCCTGATCGGCGTGGCGCTGCTGATCGCGCTGGTGCTCAAGACCTTCCTGGTGCAGGCCTTCGTGATCCCGTCCGGCTCGATGGAGGACACCATCCGGGTCGGCGACCGCGTGCTGGTCGACAAGCTGACCCCGTGGTTCGGCGCCAAGCCGCAACGCGGTGACGTCGTGGTCTTCCAGGACCCGGGCCACTGGCTGGACGGCGAGCCCAAGCCCAAGCCCGCTCCGGAGGGCGTCCGGCAGATCAAGGACTTCTTCAGCTTCATCGGCCTGCTGCCGTCCTCCGACGAGCAGGACCTGATCAAGCGGGTCATCGCGGTCGGCGGCGACACCGTCAAGTGCTGCGACGTACAGGGCCGCATCACGGTCAACGGGCAGCCGCTCACCGAGCCGTACGTGGCCCCCGGCAACCCGCCGTCGATGATCAAGTTCGACGTGAAGGTCCCCGCCGGGCGACTGTGGGTGATGGGCGACCATCGCAGCAACTCCGCCGACTCGCGCTATCACATGAACGAGGACGGAGGGGGTACGGTCCCCGAGAGCCTCGTGGTGGGCCGTGCGGTGGTGATCGCCTGGCCGGTCTCGCACTGGCGCAGACTCGAGGTTCCGAGCACGTTCTCGTCGGTGCCGCCTCCCGGTGCGGACGGGGCCGCGGCTCTCGGCAAGGCCAATAATCGGCAAGATTTGATCCAACTCCCGACTCCTGCGGAACTCCCGCTCGTTATGGGATTGGTTGGCCTGTCACGTATGCGGGACAGGCTGTGGCGCGGAGTGAGGAGTGGAAGTGGGGGACCTGGTGGTCGGCGCACGGTCCGGACCCGGCGAGCCCGAAGGGCAGGGCCCATCGGTCGGCGCGGTCGAGGAAGAGGCGGCGGTGGATCTCGGCAAGTCCCCTGACGAGGGCGGCGTGCCCGGGCCCGGCGGCCCGGCGGACGACTCCGGATCCGACGGGCCCCGGCACGGTGGCGGCGGCTCCGGCGATGGCTCCGGCAAAGGCGCGCAGGCCAAGCCGCGCTCCTTCTGGAAGGAGCTGCCGATCCTGATCGTCATCGCCCTCGTGCTGGCGTTGATCATCAAGACGTTCCTGGTCCAGGCGTTCTCCATCCCGTCGGACTCCATGCAGAACACCCTCCAGCAGGGTGACCGCGTGCTGGTCGACAAGCTGACCCCGTGGTTCGGCGACAAGCCGTCGCGCGGCGAGGTCGTCGTCTTCCGCGACCCGGGCGGCTGGCTGGAGGGCACCCCCTCCACCGCCAGCAGCAACCCGGTGATCCGCGGCTTCCAGGACGCGCTGAGCTTCATCGGCCTGATGCCGTCCGCCAATGAGAAGGACCTGATCAAGCGGGTCATCGCGGTCGGCGGCGACACGGTCGAGTGCAAGGGCACCGGCCCGGTCTACGTCAACGGCAAGCCGCTCGACGAGCCGTACATCTACCCGGGCAACACCCCGTGCAGTGACAAGCCGTTCGGCCCGATCAAGATCCAGCCCAACCACATCTGGGTGATGGGCGACCACCGCCAGGACTCGCTGGACTCGCGCTACCACCAGGATCTGAAGGGCGGTGGCCAGGTGGACGACAAGCAGGTCGTCGGCCGCGCCATCGTGATCGCCTGGCCGATCAACCGCTGGACCACCCTGCCGATCCCGTCCACCTTCAACCAGCCCGGCATCAACTCCGCGATGAGCCTCGCGCCCAGCGCCGCCGGGCTCGCGGGCGCGGTGCCGCTGGTGCTGTGGCGGCGCAAGCGGCTGGTGGTGAAGGCGCGGAAGGCGTCGGAGACGTCGTCGGGGGCGTGAGCTGTGAGCTGCGAGCCGCAAGGCTTGAACGAGGAGCCTGAGCCGTCGCGTGGTGCACGAGGGCAGGTCTGAAGCGGCGTCCGGCGTCCGGCGTCTGAGGCGTCCGGCCCTGCGGGTGATCGTGGCGGTCCGCGGCCGGATCGTGGCGGTCCGCGGCTGAACGGAATCGTCCGCTTCTGCCGGGTCCGTCGCGATCGCCGCTGATCAAGGCCGCTCAAAAAGGCGGCAACGACTGCTGACGGTGTCGGTACCGCCGGGTAGGGTGCCGCCCATGAGCAGCAGCGCGACTCGCGGTAACAGCGGCCAGGGCCGTCTGGGCAACGTCCTGTCAGGCGTGGCGGTCGCCCTCGGGTGCGTGCTCTTCCTCGGGGGTTTCGCCTGGGCCGCGGTCGTCTACCGCCCGTACACCGTGCCGACCGACTCCATGCAGCCCACCGTGAACCCCGGCGACCGGGTGCTGGCCCAGCGGATCGACGGCGACCAGGCCCGCCGCGGCGACGTGGTCGTCTTCGAGGACCCCGCCTGGGGCGACGTGCCGATGGTCAAGCGGGTCGTGGGCGTCGGCGGCGACAAGGTGGCCTGCTGCGACAAGCAGGGCCGCCTGACGGTGGACGGCAAGCCGATCGCCGAGCCCTACCTGGAGAGCCCTGGCAAGCCCGCCTCGCCGGTCGGCTTCAGCGTGACGGTGCCGCGTGGGCAGCTGTTCATGCTCGGGGACAACCGCGCCGTCTCCGACGACTCCCGCGCCCACCTGGGCACCGACAGCGGATCGGTGCCGACCGGGTCGGTCATGGGCCGGGTCGACGGCACGATATGGCCGCTGGGCCGCCTGCGCGCCCTGGACCGCCCGTCGGGCTTCGCGGCGCTGCCCGGAGGCATCTCGCAGCGCGGGCCGATCACGCTCATCCTGTACGCGGTGATCGCCGGTGTGGTCCTGATCTTCGGCGGCGCGGCGTACGGACCGATAGCCCGCCTGCGCGGCAGGCGCCGTGCGGGCGCGCCGGTGGTGGCGGGGGCGTGAGCCAGGCTCCTTCCGGCGCGCGGGCCTCCGGGGGCCCGTCCGGCGGGGCATCGGTCTCCGGGGCGCGGGACTCCGGGGGCGTGCGGCGCCGGGCGGCCCGCGTCGTTCTGCTCGACCGCGAGGACCGCATCCTCCTGCTGCACGGCTTCGAGCCCGCCGACCCCGCGGTGACCTGGTGGTTCACCCCGGGCGGCGGGGTGGAGGCGGATGAGAGCCTGGAATCCGCCGCGCTGCGCGAGGTGGCGGAGGAGACTGGAATCACCGCGGTACGGCTCGGTCCCGTACTGTGGCAGCGGTCCTGCGCCTTCGACTTCGACGGCCGCCGGTGGGAGCAGGACGAGTGGTACTTCCTGGCCCGGACCGACGCCGTCGAGGTGGACACCGCGGGCCAGACCGACCTGGAACGGCGCAGCGTACGGGGACTGCGCTGGTGGACCTGCGGGGAACTGCTCGCCACGCGTGAGACGGTGTATCCGACCAGGCTCGCCGGGCTGCTGCGTAGGCTGCTCGACGAGGGCCCTCCGAGGTCGCCGCTGGTGCTGGGGACCGAGGTCGACCGACCCGCGACGACCGGCGGCGACGACCGCGGGGGAACGTACGGCTGAAGGGGATGCCATGAGCGCCGAGGACCTCGAGAAGTACGAGACCGAGATGGAGCTGAAGCTCTACCGGGAGTACCGCGATGTCGTCGGCTTGTTCAAATACGTGATCGAGACCGAGCGGCGCTTCTACCTCACCAACGACTACGAGATGCAGGTGCACTCGGTCCAGGGCGAGGTGTTCTTCGAGGTCTCGATGGCGGACGCCTGGGTGTGGGACATGTACCGGCCGGCCCGTTTCGTGAAGCAGGTCCGGGTCCTCACCTTCAAGGACGTGAACATCGAGGAGCTCAACAAGAGCGACCTCGACCTGCCGTCCGACGACTCCGGCTTCAACGGCTAGCAGCCGCCCGGCGGCGTCGGTGGTGAACGGCGAGATTCACCCGCCCGGGTGAGCGAGTTGTCCACAGCCGTACCGTCGTCCACGGATTCCGACCAAGATCATCCGTGCGCCTCCGCGACCGGCACAGTCGGTCGCGGAGGTGTTCCGCATGAACGCAAAGACCGCCCTGGGCCGCTACGGCGAAGACCTGGCCGCCCGGGAACTGACCGCCACCGGGCTGACCGTCCTGGCCCGCAACTGGCGCTGCCGCGACGGAGAGATCGACATCGTCGCGGCCGACGGCGACGCGCTGGTCGTCTGCGAGGTCAAGGCGCGCAGATCCGGCTACCAGCACCCCATGGCCGCCGTCACCCCGCGCAAGGCCGCCCGCCTGCGCCATCTCGCCGAGTGCTGGCTGGCCCGGCACGACAGCATGCCGCCGGGCGGAGTCCGCATCGACCTGGTCGGCGTCCTGCTGCCGGACCGCGGCGCCGCCCGCGTCGAGCACGTGCGGGGGGTGGCCTGAGATGGGATTCGCCCGCACCTGCTCGGTCGCCCTGATCGGCACCGAGGGCGTGGTCGTCGAGATCCAGGCCGACCTGGAGCCCGGAGTCGCCGCCTTCACCCTCGTCGGCCTGCCCGACAAGAGCCTGTCCGAGAGCCGCGACCGCGTCCGCGCCGCCGTCGTCAACAGCGGGGAGACCTGGCCGCAGAGGAAACTCACCGTGGGCCTGAGCCCGGCGGCCGTCCCGAAGTCCGGAAGCGGTTTCGATCTCGGCATCGCCCTGGCCACCCTCGGCGCCGCCGAACGCGTGGCACCCGACGCCATCGCCGACCTGATGGTCATCGGCGAACTCGGGCTGGACGGCCGGGTCCGCCCGGTCCGCGGCATCCTGCCCGCCGTCCTGGCCGCAGCCGATGCCGGGTACCGCCACGTCGTGGTCCCCGAGCGCACCGCGGCGGAGGCCGCCCTGGTCCCGGGGGTCGCCGTCCTCGGCATCCGCAGCCTGCGCCAGCTGATCGCCGTGCTCAACGACGAGCCGGTCCCCGACGAGGAACCGCTCGACGACGACCGGCCCGACCCGATGGTCGCGGGACTGGCCCCGCCCGGCACCCTCGGCCCGGCTCGCGGTGCCGTCCCCGACCTGGCCGACGTCGCGGGCCAGCGCCTCGCCCGCAAGGCCCTGGAGGTCGCCGCGGCGGGCGGCCACCACCTCCACCTGACCGGTCCGCCCGGCGCGGGCAAGACCATGCTCGCCGAACGCCTCACCGGCCTGCTCCCGCCGCTCACCCCGCAGGAGGCGCTGGAGGTCACGGCGGTCCACTCCGTCGCGGGCATCCTCCCGGCGGGCAAGCCGCTGATCAGCACGGCGCCCTACTGCGCCCCGCACCACTCCGCGACCATGCCCGCCATCATCGGCGGCGGCACCGGACTGCCCCGCCCCGGAGCGATCTCCCTCGCCCATCGCGGCGTGCTCTTCCTGGACGAGGCGCCGGAGTTCAGCACCCAGGTGCTCGAAGCCCTGCGCCAGCCCCTGGAGTCGGGCCACGTGGTCGTCGCCAGGGCGGCAGGCGTCATGCGGCTGCCCGCCCGGTTCCTGCTCGTCCTCGCCTCCAACCCGTGCCCGTGCGGTCGGCACGGCATGATCGGCGGCGTCTGCGAGTGCCCGGCCAGCGCGGTCCGCCGCTACCAGTCACGGCTGTCGGGACCGCTGCTGGACCGCGTGGACCTGCGCGTCACCGTGGATCCGGTCAGCCGCTGCGAACTGCTCGACGACGTCGGCGACCACGAGACCACGGCCGACGTCGGCGCCCGGGTGCGCGCCGCCCGTGTCCGGGCCGCCGCCCGCTACGAGGGCCTGCCATGGACCACCAACAGCGAGGTCCCCGGTCACGAGCTGCGCACCCGCTGGCAGACCGCCCGCGGAGCGATACGGGACGTGGAACGCGAGATGGAACGCGGCCGCCTCACCGCCCGGGGGCTCGACCGGGTGCTGCGGGTCGCCTGGACCGTCGCCGACCTCGCCGGCCACGAACGCCCCGAACTCGACGACGTCGGACAGGCGTTGGAACTGCGCACCGGTGTCTACCGAGGCGTCCCGGCGAGCGTGGGGAGCACGACATGACCTCCCCGACCGCGCCCGCGCACACCGCCACGTCTCCGGAAACCCCTCTGGACGTCGGCGACGACGAACGCCGGGCCCGCGCCGCGCTCACCAGGATCGCCGAACCCGGCGACGAGGCGGTCGGCCGCTGGCTGCGCCGGTACGGGCCGGTGGCGACCCTGGCCATGCTGACCGGGCAGGACGAACTGCCCGGCGTCTCCGACCGCAGGGCCGCCGGATACCGTGTGCGCCGCGCCCGGGTCCGGCCCGAGGCGGACCTCGGCGTCATCCGCGAACTCGGTGGCCGGTTCGTCTGCCCCGGTGACGAGGAGTGGCCCACGCAGCTCGACGACCTCGGCGACCAGCGGCCGATCGGCCTGTGGGTGCGCGGCCGGCCGAGCCTGCGGATGTGGGCGCTGCGCTCCGTCGCGCTCGTCGGGGCCAGGGCCTGCGGTGCCTACGGCAGCCATGTCGCCGCCACCCTCGCCGCCGACCTCGCCGAGGCGGGCTGGACGGTCGTGTCGGGCGCGGCCTACGGCATCGACGCCGCCGCGCACCGGGGCGCCCTGGCGGCGGGCGGGGCGACCGCGGCCGTGCTCGCCTGCGGCGTCGACGTGCCCTATCCGGCCGGCCACGCGGAACTGCTGCGGCGCGTCACCCAGCAGGGGCTGGTCATCGCCGAGTTGGCCCCGGGCGACCACCCCACCCGGAGCCGCTTCGTGCTGCGCAACCGGGTCATCGCAGCACTCACCCGCGGCACGCTCGTGGTGCAGGCCCAACTGCGCAGCGGCTCCCTGGTCACCGCCCGCTGGGCGCGCCAACTCGGCAGGGTGGTCATGGGTGTTCCCGGTCCGGTCACCTCGGCTCTCTCCGCAGGCGTGCACGAACTGTTGCGCGGGGAGGCCCAGTTGGTGACCGACGCGCCCGAGGTGATCGAGCTGGTCGGCGCCATCGGGGAGGACCTCGCACCGCCACGCCACGGACCCGTGCTGCCGAGGGACCTGCTCGGCCCGGCCGCCGCCGCGGTGCTCGAAGCGCTGCCCGGCCGCCGCCGCACCGCGACGGCCGAACAGATCGCCCGCGACGCCGGCATCGGACTCGACGAGACGACCGGCCGCCTGCACGAGCTGCACGCCCTCGGATTCGTCGAACGAGACGGCCCGAACTGGAGACTGACGCCGCCGCAGCCACGCCGACCGTCGGGTGACGGGGGTGACAACACGCGGATCCGGTGACCCGGTCAACACACCATCAGGTGACAGGACGGTTCTTGACCTGGAGCGATCCGGTCGCGAGGTTAGGAGGGTGCCCCCACAACGCTTTAATACGCAACAGCCGAGGGCGGGGACGGACGGAGCGGCCGTCCGTCCTGCCTGCCACACGGCGGAACGTATCTGCGGCGGACTCACCCGAACGTCGTAGCGCTGCGCGACCGAGGCGTCACGCTACGCTCGCGCATACCCCAGCCTCACCCCCCACCTACGTCACGGCAGAACGGCTCAAAGGCGACGCATGCCCCAGCACACCTCCGGGCCTGACCGCGCGACAGCGGCGACCGACGACCACGGAAGTCGCCTGCGCGTACGGACCGCCGCCCCCACGGCCCCCAGCGCCCTGGACGAACTGTGGCGCTCCTACAAGGACACCGGCGAAGCGCGGTTGCGCGAGCAGCTCATCCTCCACTACTCACCGCTGGTCAAGTACGTCGCGGGGCGCGTCAGCGTCGGGCTGCCGTCCAGCGTCGAGCAGGCCGACTTCGTCTCCTCCGGGGTCTTCGGCCTCATCGACGCCATCGAGAAGTTCGAACCGGAACGCTCCATCAAGTTCGAGACCTACGCCATCACGCGCATCCGCGGCGCCATGATCGACGAACTGCGGGCGCTGGACTGGATCCCCCGCTCGGTCCGTCAGAAGGCCCGCGCCGTCGAACGCGCCTACGCCACCCTCGAAGCCCGGTACCACCGCACCCCCACCGAGCCCGAGGTCGCCGCCGAGATGGACATCGGTGTCGAGGACCTGCACACCATCTTCGGGCAGCTCTCCCTGGCCAACGTCGTCGCGCTCGAAGAACTCCTGCACGTCAGCACCGAGGGCGGCGACCGGCTCAGCCTCATCGACACCCTGGAAGACCGGGCGGCAGACAACCCCGTCGAGATCGCCGAGGACCGCGAACTGCGCCGCCTGCTCGCCCGCGCCGTCAACACCCTGCCCGAACGCGAGAAGACGGTGGTCACCCTCTACTACTACGAAGGCCTCACCCTCGCCGAGATCGGCCAGGTCCTCGGTGTGACCGAGAGCCGGGTCAGCCAGATCCACACCAAGTCGGTACTGCAGCTGCGGGCGAAACTCGCGGACGTCGGACGCTGCTGACCCCCTGCACAGGCCAGGTCCGTACAGTGGAGGGGTGCCAAGGATTCGAGCGGCCTCCGTGGCCGAGCACCGGACCATGCAGCGCGCCGCCCTGCTGGACGCCGCGCGCACCCTGCTGACCGAGGGCGGCACGGACGCGCTGACCTTCCCGGCGCTCGCCGAACGCACCGGGCTCGCGCGGTCCTCCGTCTACGAGTACTTCCGCTCCCGCGCCGCGGTCGTCGAAGAGCTGTGCGCGGTCGACTTCCCCGTCTGGGCCGCCGAGGTGGAGGCCGCGATGGCCGCGGCGAGTACCGCCGCCGCCAAGATCGAGGCGTACGTGCGCACCCAGCTCGCGCTGGTCGGCGACCGCAGGCACCGCGCCGTTGTCGCCATCTCGGCCGGCGAGCTCGACTCCGGCGCCCGCGAGAAGATCCGCGCCGCCCACGGCGGGCTGGTCGCCATGGTCGTCGAAGCCCTCGCCGCCCTCGGCCACGCCGAGCCCCGGCTCACCGCGATGCTGCTGCAAGGCGTGGTCGACGCCGCCGTCCGCCGCATCGAACTCGGCGCCGCCGAGGACCCCGAGCGCATCACCGAGGCCGCCGTCTCCATGGCCCTGCACGGGGTGGACCCGAGGCGCTCCTGAACCGCGCGCCCGCCCACGCCAGCACGGCGAGAACCGCCGCGGCCGTCCCCACGGTCCAGCCGCCCGCACCTCCCGCCCACGCCGCCGGCTCACGTGAGGCCTGCGCGGCGACCGGCGCAGCGGCCGGCGGCGGGACGCCGTGGACGGGCAGCAGGCGGGACGGTCCCAGGCGGCGCAGGGCGGGCGGGATCAAGGAGAGCGGGTCGAGGTACTGATCGCCCCGCAGCAGTCCCCAGTGCAGACACCCGGACGGGCAGTGGAACGGCCCGGGGCCCAGCGTGCCGATGCTCTGACCCGCGCTGACGCGATCACCGGGTCGGACGGCCGGGCGCACCGGTTCGTAGGTGGCGCGCAGCGGGGGCTCGCCCGAGCCGGACAGCTGGACGGTGACCACGCCCTGGCCCGCGACCACCCCGGCGAACGTCACCGCACCGGAGGTGGCGGACCGTACGGTGGCGCCGGGCGGGGCGCCCAGGTCGACGCCGCGGTGGCCCGGGGCCCACGGCGCGGGCGGAGGGTCGAACCCGCGCAGCACGGGAGGCGGCTCGCGCTCCCCGTGCGGCCCGGTGACCGGCCAGGCGCGCGCCCCGTCGTCCCCGTGCGCCGTGTCCGCCACCGCGCGCCCCGGCGCGTAGACGTGGACGTACAGGAGGAGCACGCCCAGCATCAGCAGGACGCCCCGTGAGGGTGCCCGTCGTCGCGGGGGAGTCCGCCCCGGGGGAGTGTTCCTCGGGGGCCGTGCCCCGCCGTCCACTGCTCGTCGCTGCCACATGCGCCCACCGTCCCGCAGCGCCGGCACCCCAGATGATCATGGTCCCTTTCTGTGGACCCCCGGTCATTTGTGGACAACTCGCTCACCCGCACGCGCACCCTCCCTGTCCGGGAGGCCGCTCCCGCCAGGGGGCGAAACCCGTGTCGCCCGGCGCCTTCGAGGTCCCGTACACTTTCCCTGGCGACCCGGGCCACCGGGTCGACTTCGCACGCCCCGCCTCCGCCGTACCGCCGCCCTTCCCGGGAGGCGAGTTCGGAGGCCGCGTCCCTCGGTCCTCGGAAGACCCGCGTGAGCAGCGCCCGGCGCAGCCCGCGCGCGCTGAGCCCAAGCGCAGCGCCTTCCGCGGCACGGCGCGCCGGGGCGTCAGGCGCGGCCGCCGCCCGGCGTCCGCGGAACCGAGTATCCAAGGAGTACGGCCATGGCCGTCGTCACGATGCGGGAGCTGCTGGAGAGCGGCGTCCACTTCGGCCACCAGACCCGCCGCTGGAACCCGAAGATGAAGCGCTTCATCTTCACCGAGCGCAACGGCATCTACATCATCGACCTGCTCCAGTCGCTGTCGTACATCGACCGCGCCTACGAGTTCGTCAAGGAGACCGTCGCCCACGGCGGTTCCGTCCTCTTCGTCGGCACCAAGAAGCAGGCCCAGGAGGCCATCGCCGAGCAGGCGACCCGGGTCGGCATGCCGTACGTCAACCAGCGTTGGCTGGGCGGCATGCTCACCAACTTCTCGACCGTCTACAAGCGCCTGCAGCGCCTGAAGGAGCTCGAGGAGATCGACTTCACGGACGTGGCCGCCTCCGGCCTCACCAAGAAGGAACTCCTGGTCCTCGAGCGCGAGAAGAACAAGCTCGAGAAGACCCTCGGCGGTATCCGCGACATGCAGAAGGTGCCCAGCGCCGTCTGGATCGTGGACACCAAGAAGGAGCACATCGCCGTCGGCGAGGCGCGCAAGCTGCGCATCCCGGTCGTCGCGATCCTCGACACCAACTGCGACCCCGACGAGGTCGACTACAAGATCCCGGGCAACGACGACGCGATCCGCTCCGTCACCCTGCTCACCCGGGTCATCGCCGACGCCGCCGCCGAGGGCCTGATCGCCCGCTCCGGTGCCGCCACCGGTGACGCCAAGGCCGCCCCGGCCGAGCCGCTGGCCGAGTGGGAGCGCGACCTGCTCGAGGGCGAGAAGGCCAAGTCCGAGGAGGCCGCCACCGAGGCTCCGGCCGCCGCCGAGACCCCGGCCGCCACAGAGGCCCCGGCCGCGGAGGCCCCCGAGGCCACCGAGGCGGGCGAGAACGCCTGAGTCGCCGCGCCGTGCGGCCCCCTAGGGCCGCCGCGCGAGCGCGCCCGTCAGGGCCGCGGCCGGCCGCCAGGGCCGCACCCGGCTCACCAGGGCTGAACACGACGGGGGGCGGGCTCCACAAGAGCCCGGCCCCCGCCGTACACCGGTAGACCCCGACTTTTCGAGAAGAGATTCCAGGGACCATGGCGAACTTCACCGCCGCCGACGTCAAGAAGCTCCGCGAGCTGACCGGCGCCGGCATGATGGACTGCAAGAAGGCGCTGGACGAGGCCGAGGGCAACGTCGACAAGGCCGTCGAGATCCTCCGCGTCAAGGGCCAGAAGGGCGTCGCCAAGCGCGAGGGCCGCAACGCCTCCAACGGTGCCGTCGTCTCCCTCATCGCGGACGGCAACACCTCCGGCGTCCTGGTCGAGCTGAACTGCGAGACCGACTTCGTCGCCAAGGGCGAGAAGTTCGTCGCCGTCGCCGAGGCCATCGCCAAGCACGTCGCCGCCGTCAAGCCGGCCGACCTCGACGCCCTGCTCGCCTCCGAGATCGAGGCCGGCAAGACCGTCCAGGCGTACGTCGACGAGGCCAACGCCACCCTCGGCGAGAAGATCGTGCTGAGCCGCTTCGCGCAGTTCGCCGACGGCTACGTCTCCTCCTACCTGCACCGCACCAGCCCGGACCTGCCCCCGCAGGTCGGCGTGCTGGTCGCGCTCGACAAGGAGGACGCCCAGGTCGCCAAGGACGTGGCGCAGCACATCGCCGCGTTCGCGCCGAAGTTCCTCACCCGCGACGAGATCCCGGCCGAGACGGTGGAGAACGAGCGCCGCGTCGCCGAGGCCACCGCTCGCGAGGAGGGCAAGCCCGAGGCCGCCCTGCCGAAGATCGTCGAGGGCCGCGTCACCGGCTTCTTCAAGGAGAACGTCCTGCTGGACCAGGCGTTCGCCAAGGACAACAAGAAGACCGTCGCCAAGGTGCTGGAAGAGGCGGGCGTCACGCTGAAGAGCTTCGCGCGCTTCCGCGTCGGCGTCTGAGCCCGGCAGCGAATGACCGACGACCCGGCTAGGGTCGTACGCGGTCGGCCGCTCGCCGACCGGCCGCAGTTGTGACGAGGAGGCCATTGCCGTAGAGGGAACCGTCGAGTACCCCCGGCAATGGCCTCCTTCGTACGTGCACGAGGAGAGACCCATGGATCAGGACGCCCGCCCCGACGAGACGACCGCGGATGCGCACCGCAAGGGCGGCGACGGCGGCGCACCGCGCCGGTTCCTGCTCAAGCTGTCCGGCGAGGCGTTCGGCGGCGGCAGCCTCGGCGTCGACCCCGACGTCGTGCACAAGATCGCTCGGGAGATCGCGGCGGTGGTGCGCGGCGGCACCCAGATCGCCATCGTGATCGGCGGCGGCAACTTCTTCCGTGGGGCCGAACTCCAGCAGCGCGGCATGGACCGCGCCCGCTCCGACTACATGGGCATGCTCGGCATCGTCATGAACTGCCTCGCGCTCCAGGACTTCCTGGAGAAGGAGGGCATCGACACCCGGGTGCAGACCGCCATCACCATGGGCCAGGTCGCCGAGCCCTACATCCCGCTGCGCGCCGTGCGGCACCTGGAGAAGGGCCGCGTCGTGATCTTCGGCGCGGGCATGGGCATGCCGTACTTCTCCACCGACACCACCGCCGCGCAGCGGGCCCTGGAGATCCACGCCGAGATGATCCTCATGGGCAAGAACGGCGTGGACGGGGTCTACGACTCCGACCCCAAGCTCAACCCCGACGCGGTCAAGTTCGACGCCCTGGAGTACGACGAGGTGCTCGCCCGGGACCTGAAGGTCGCGGACGCCACCGCGATCACCCTGTGCCGTGACAACAGCCTGCCGATCCTCGTCTTCGAACTGCTCGCCGAGGGCAACATCGCCCGCGCCGTGAAGGGTGAGAAGATCGGCACGCTGGTGAGCGACCACGGCACCCGGGACTGAGCACGACCGCCCCTCGCGGACACGGCCGCCCCCCGCGGGCGTGACCGCCCCGGCACGGCGAACAGCCCGTTCCGGGGATGGACAACCCGCCGTCGGTCCGACACCGTGCGGTGAACAGGCAGCGACGGCGAGATTCCCGAAGCGCACGACGAAGACCCAGAAGACCAGGAGCAGATGGTGATCGAAGAGACCCTCCTCGAAGCCGAGGAGAAGATGGAGAAGGCCGTCGTGGTCGCCAAGGAGGACTTCGCCGCGATCCGCACCGGCCGTGCGCACCCGGCGATGTTCAACAAGATCGTGGCCGAGTACTACGGCACCATGACGCCGATCAACCAGATGGCGTCGTTCTCGGTGCCGGAGCCGCGGATGGCCGTGGTGACCCCGTTCGACAAGACCGCGCTGCGGGCCATCGAGACCGCGATCCGCGACTCCGACCTGGGCGTCAACCCGTCCAACGACGGCAGCATCATCCGGGTGGTGTTCCCCGAGCTGACCGAGGAGCGCCGCAAGCAGTTCATCAAGGTCGCCAAGGGCAAGGCGGAGGACGCCAGGGTCTCCATCCGCAGCGTGCGCCGCAAGGCCAAGGAGACGCTGGACAAGCTCGTCAAGGACGGCGAGGCCGGCGAGGACGAGGTGCGCCGCGCGGAGAAGGACCTGCAGGACACCACCGACAAGTACGTGGCTCAGGTCGACGAGCTGCTCAAGCACAAGGAAGCCGAGCTGCTCGAGGTCTGATGAACGACTCTTCACGGGGGGCGCCGCCGGGCGCCGGCTGGCAGGGAGCCCCCGAGCGGACGGCTGCCGCTTTCGAGGGCGCGCCGGTCCCGGCGGGTCCCTCGTACGACGGCGGTCCCGCGGCGCAGACTCGACCCATGCCACCAGTACCGGACGAGAGCCCAGGCCAGGACGCCGGCCGCGGTGAGACCGGCGAGGGGTCCGGACGGGGCCACCGCTCCGCCCGCAAGGACGGCGCCCGCAAGAGCGCGGGGCGCGACCTCGGCGCGGCCATAGGGGTCGGCGTCGGCCTGGGCGCGGTCATCGTCGCGGCGCTGTTCGTCGTCAAGGCGGTCTTCGTCGGCGTCGTGGTGGTCGCCGTCGTGGTCGGCCTGTGGGAGCTGACCAGCCGCCTGACCGAGCGCAAGGGCATCCACGCGCCGCTGGTCCCGCTGGCGGCGGGTGGCGCGGCCATGGTGATCGCGGGCTACCTGAGGGCTGCCGAGGGCGCCTGGATCGCGATGGCGCTCACGGTGCTGGCGGTGCTGGTCTGGCGGATGGCAAGGCCGCCGGAGGACTACCTCAAGGACGTCACCGCGGCCGTCTTCGCCGCGTTCTACGTGCCGTTCCTCGCGACGTTCGTGGTGATGATGCTCGCCGCGCACGACGGGCCGTGGCGGGTCTTCGTCTTCCTGCTGCTGACGGTGGTCAGCGACACCGGCGCGTACGCGGTCGGCTGGCGCTTCGGCAGGCAGAAGCTGGCGCCGCGCATCAGTCCCGGCAAGACCCGCGCGGGACTGGTCGGCGCGGCCGCCTTCGCGATGGTGGCGGGTGCGCTGTCGATGCGGTACCTGATCGACGGCGGGCAGTGGTGGCAGGGCCTGCTGCTGGGCCTCGCGGTGGCCGCCAGTGCCACGCTGGGCGACCTGGGCGAGTCGATGATCAAGCGGGACCTCGGCATCAAGGACATGGGCACGCTGCTGCCCGGCCACGGCGGCATCATGGACCGCCTGGACTCCCTGCTGCCCACGGCCCCGGTGGTCTGGCTGCTGCTGGTGATCTTCGTCGGGGGAAGCTGACCCGGACCGTTACCCTGGAAGGGCTGGCCGCCGACAGGTGCCCCGCCCTTGCGGGGGTGGTCCGGTGAGGTCTCCGGGCGCCGGCATGACCCGTCCCTGGTCCCCGCGCCCGCGGGGCTCGCAGTCACCGTGCCCTTGAGGAGTCCGCGTTTCATGGCGCCCGCCCCCGGAGAACTGACCTTCGCCGTACCCCGCGGTGCCAAGAAGCCCCCGCGGCACCTCGCCGACCTCACGCCCGCCGAGCGTCGCGAGGCCGTCGCCGCGCTCGGCGAGAAGCCGTTCCGCGCCAAGCAGCTGTCGCAGCACTACTTCGCGCGCTACGCGGACGACCCGGCGGCCTGGACCGACATCCCGGCCGCCGCCCGCGAGAAGCTCGCCTCAGACCTGCTGCCCGAGCTGATGAGCGTCGTGCGCAACGTCTCCTGCGACCACGACACCACCCGCAAGACGCTGTGGCGGCTGTTCGACGGGACGCTGGTCGAGTCGGTGCTGATGCGCTACCCGGACCGGGTCACGATGTGCATCAGCTCGCAGGCCGGCTGCGGCATGAACTGCCCGTTCTGCGCGACCGGCCAGGCCGGCCTCACCCGCAACCTGTCCACCGCGGAGATCGTCCACCAGATCGTCGCCGGGATGCGCTCGCTGCGCGACGGTGAGATCCCCGGCGGCCCGGCCCGGCTGAGCAACATCGTCTTCATGGGCATGGGCGAGCCGCTGGCCAACTACAACCGGGTGCTCGGCGCGATCCGCCGCCTCACCGACCCCGAGCCGGACGGCCTCGGCCTGTCGCAGCGCGGCATCACGGTCTCCACGGTCGGGCTGGTTCCGGCGATGCTGCGGTTCGCCGACGAGGGGCTCAAGTGCCGGCTGGCGGTCTCGCTGCACGCGCCGGACGATGAGCTGCGCGACACCCTGGTGCCGGTCAACACCCGCTGGAAGGTCCGCGAGGTGCTGGACGCCGCCTGGCACTACGCCGAGGTCTCCGGCCGCCGGATCTCCGTCGAGTACGCGCTGATCAAGGACATCAACGACCAGGCGTGGCGGGCCGACCTGCTGGGACGGCTGCTCAAGGGCCACCGCGTGCACGTCAACCTGATCCCGCTCAACCCCACGCCCGGCTCCAAGTGGACCGCGTCGCGGCCGGAGGACGAGAAGGCGTTCGTGCGCGCGCTGGAGGCGCATGGCGTCCCGGTGACGGTGCGCGACACCCGCGGCCAGGAGATCGACGGCGCCTGCGGCCAGCTCGCGGCGGCGGAGCGCTGACGGAACGGGTTCCGGCAGGCACGCCGGTCATCACGGCTGCTATATCGTAGGACTGTACGAACACATTGCTCGTACGACCATTCCGACAGGGGAGCGCGTACGCGCTGAGAGTGCGGTGCCGCCGGAGGACGGCGGCGGGCCGCAGACCCTCGAACCTGATCCGGGTCATGCCGGCGTAGGGAGTCATCGCACATGAGCACTGCCAACGCGCCCACGAACGCGGCCGGCAACCGCTGGCGGACGGTGGACATCGTCGTGGCCGCCGTCATCGGCGCCGCCTTCGGCGTCATCTTCTGGGCCTGGAACTCGCTGTGGGACGGCGTCGCGAGCGCCATCCCGCTGCCCGGCCGCGCCGTCATCTACGGTGTCTGGCTGATCCCCGCCGTCCTCGGACCGCTGGTGATCCGCAAGCCCGGCGCGGGCATCTTCTGCGAGGTCGTCGCCGCCTCCGTCGCCACCCTCTTCGGCTCGCCGTGGGGCCTGGTCACCCTGCTGTACGGGGTCGCCCAGGGCATGGCGGGCGAGTTCGGCTTCGCCTTCACCGCCTACCGGGTCTGGCGCTGGCCGACCGCGCTGGTCGGCGGCGCGCTCGCCGGGGTCGCCGCCTCGCTGCTGGACAACGCGCTGTACTACGCGTCCAACTCCACCGGCTGGCAGATCGCGTACGCGGCCATCGTCGTAGCCAGCTCCGCCGTCATCGCCGGGCTCGGTAGCCTCGCGCTGACCAGGTCGCTGGCGCAGACCGGCGCGCTCGACCCCTTCCCGTCCGGCCGCGAACGCGCCGCGGTCTGACCGGCCCGGGCGCCGCATGAGCACCGTCCGCCTGCGCGGCTTCGGCCACCGGCACGCCGGACGCCGCCGCTGGGCGGTGCGTGGCGTCGACCTCGACATCGGCCACGGCGAACGCGTCGCGCTGCTCGGCCCGTCCGGCGCGGGCAAGTCCACGCTGCTGGCCGCGCTCGCCGGGTTGCTGCCACCGGAGTCGGGCGAGCGCGAGGGCGTCATCGAGGTCGACGGCCGCGACCCGCGCGAGGCCCGCGACCACGTCGGCGTCGTCTTCCAGGACCCCCAGTCGCAGCTGGTGATGGAACGCGCCGGTGACGACGTCGCGTTCGGCCTGGAGAACCGCGGCACGCCGCCCGGGCGCATCCCCGGGCTGGTCGACGCCGCACTGCGCCGCGTCGGCTTCCCGTACGGGCCCGGCCGGGCCACCAGCGCGCTGTCCGGCGGCGAACAGCAGCGGCTCGCCATCGCGGGCGCCCTGGTCACCGGCCCCGGGCTGCTGTTGCTCGACGAGCCGACCGCCAACCTCGACCCGGTGGGCGCCGCGCTGGTACGCCAGGTGCTCGCGGGCATCGAGGAGACCACGCAGATCGTCGTGGAGCACCGCGTCGCCGAGCTGACCGGCATGCTGGACCGCGTCGTGGTCCTCGAACCCGGCGGCGGCATCCGCGCGGACGGCCCGCCGGAGCGGATCTTCGCACGGTACGGACGGGAGCTCGCGGAAGACGGCGTGTGGGTGCCGGGACTGCCGCCGGCCGCCCACCCCGCGCGCACGAACCCCGGTGAGGAACTGCTGCGCGCCGAGGCGCTGACGTACGCCCCGGTCCTCGACGGCCTTCAGGTGAGCGTGCGCGCCGCCGAGGCGCTGGCCGTGGTCGGGCCCAACGGCGCGGGCAAGTCCACCCTGGCCCTGCTGCTCGGCGGGCTGCTGGCCCCCGGCGGCGGACGCGTCGCCGCCACGCCCGCGCTGGCCGGCGCGGACGCGGGCAGGCCGCCGCACAAGTGGCGGGCGCGGACGCTTGCGCGCCGGATCGGCTCGGTCTTCCAGAACCCCGAGCACCAGTTCGTCACCCCGAAGGTGCGCGACGAACTCACCCTCGGCGCGGCCGACCCCGCCCGGGCCGACGAACTCCTGACGCGGCTGCGGCTGGACGCGCTCGCCGAGGCCAACCCGCACACCCTGTCCGGAGGCGAGCGGCGCAGGCTGTCGGTGGCCACCGCGCTCGCGGCGGCACCCCGGCTGCTGGTGCTGGACGAGCCGACCTTCGGCCAGGACCGCCGCACCTGGAGTGAACTCGTGGGCCTGCTGGCGTCGTTGCGCGACGACGGGCACGGGATCGTCGCCGTCACCCACGACACCGACTTCCGGGCCGCGCTGGGCGCCCGCGAACTGCGGCTCGCCGCTCGGGAGTCGGCGGTGCCCGCATGAGCTTCAGCCGTACCGCGCCGATCGCCGACCCGGCCGCGCCGCTGGCCCGCCGCAACCCGGTCGCCAAACTGGTGGCCGCGGCCGTCCTCGCGCTCGCCCTGGTCGTGAGCCTGGACCCGGTAGGACCGGCCGTGGCGCTCACCGCCGAACTGGCCGCCGTCCCGCTCTTCGGCATCCGCTACCGCGCGCTCGCGCGGCGCACCTGGCCGATGGCGGTGAGCGTGCTGGGCGCGGTCGTCACCCTGCTGCTGTTCGCCGCCGACCGCCAGCACATCGTCACCTCGGCGCTCGCCCTGGTGCTGCGGCTGTACGCGGTGGCGCTGCCCGGTGTCATCGTCTTCGCCACCACCGACCCCACCGACCTCGCGGACGCCCTCGTGCAGAACGCCCGTGTCTCGCCGCGCTTCGCCATCGGCACGCTGGCCGCCTGGCGCCTGGTGCCGCTGCTGGGCCAGGAGTGGCGGCTGATCGGCCTCGCGCGAAGGGCCCGGGGGATCGACGCGGGCCGCGATCCGCTGGCCCGGCTGCGGCTGCTGGCGTCGGCGTCGTTCACGCTGCTGGTCGGCGCGATCCGGCGCGGTACGCGGCTGGCGACGGCGATGGACGCGCGCGGCTTCGACTCCGGCATCCCGCGCACCTCGGCGCGCACGCAGCGGTTCGCGGGCGCGGACGCGGCGCTGATCGCGGCGGCGGCCGGGATCGCGGCGGCGGCGCTGACGGTGAGCGTGCTGACGGGGGCGTTCAGCCCGCTGTTCTCCTGAGGCGCCCCGCTCGAAGGCGTCGCGCCGCCTCAGCGCAGCCGCAGCAGCCCGTCCAGCAGCCACCCCACGGGCGCCGCCGTCAGCGCGGCCACCCCGACCACCACGAGCGCGCGCACGGCGGCCACCTTGACCAGCAGCGACCGCGAGGCGCCGAGCCCGGACAGGGTCCGCCGCGTCCCGGAGCCGCTCGTGCGGGCCTGCGCCGCCGACGCCACCGCCGCGCACCCGGCCGACCCCAGCACGACGGCCGCCCCCAGCAGCGTGAACGCTCCGGGACGGTGGCCCGCGTGCAGCCGGAACGCGGCCAGGGACAGCGCGAGGGCGGACGCGGGCCAGGCCACCGCGGCGGCCACCCGGCGCGCGTCGGTGCGCAGCGCGCGGCCCGCCAGCAGGCGCACCGGTCCCGGCCGCCAGGACGCGAGCACGCGTCCGGCCAGCGCCACCAGCCAGGGCGCGCACGCCACGACACCGGCGCAGGCCAGCGCCCAGCCGGCCAGGACCGCGGGCGCCGTGTCGCGCAAGCCTCCCGGCAGCGGCACCGACGCCTTCGCGTGGCGGCCCCACCAGGCGCACGCCAGGCCCGCGGCGGCCGGTACCAGACCCCACGGCAGCGGACGTGTCCGCGCCGGCGGCCGCGGCACCGTCAAGCAGGCCGCCGCCGCCACCAGCGGCACGACCAGCAGCAGCGTCACCACGCCGGCGACCGGCAGCGCCGCCGCACCGGCCAGCGTGTGACGCAGCCGCAGGAACGTGCCCAACGCCACCACGCTGCCCAGCAGACAGCTCCACATCACCTGCGCGGCGAGCACCCGCGGCAGCCGGGAGGGGCCCACGCCGATCGCGGCGAGGGCGTCGGCGGCCGGGGATCCGGCGCGGCCCCGCGCCGAGACGACCGCGAGCCAAGCCGTGGCGACCAGCGGCGGCGCACACCACGCCAGCCGATCGGCCCCGGCGGCCAGATGGTGCGGATGCCGCAGCGCCTGACCCAGCGAGGCCAGCAGAAGGAACGTCACGCCTGCCGCGGCCGTGGCCAGGACGCAGCGCATCAGCGCCCCGGCGACCCCGCCGCGCAGCGCCAGCCGCAACGCCACGCCGCTGGGCAGCAGCCCGCCGGGCACCGCGGTGGCGGGATCCGTTCCGGGACCGGTTCTCTCGCCGCTCTCCCCGGGCTCGGACGCGCCGGGCTCCTCCGGCTCCGCCTCGGGCGCGTGAGCCCGCGACTCCTTCAGCACAGCGCACCCTCCGGCGCCGTGCGCTGCCCGTCGACCAGCGCGACCGTGCGGTCGGCGAACTCCGCGACGCCGGTGTCGTGCGTCGCCAGCACCATCGTGATGCCGTGCGAACGGGCCGCCGTGGTGAGCGTCCGCAACACCTGCGCGCGCTCGGCGCGGTGCAGCGCCGCGGTCGGCTCGTCGGCGAAGACCACCTCGGGGACGGTGACCAGCGCCCGCGCGATCGCGATCCGCTGGCGCTGGGCCTGGGTCAGCCCGGCCGGGCGCCTGCGCGCGCACTCGCCGACGTCCAGCCGCTCCAGCCACTCCTGGGCGGCCCGCCGGGCGTCCCGGTGCGAGGCGCCGGTCAACAGCAGCGGCAGCGCGGCGTTCTCACGGGCCGTCAGTTCGGGAAGGAGCCGGGGGCTCGGGTCGATCCAGCCGAAGCGCTCCCGGCGCAGCCGCTCGCGGGCGGCCCGGCCCAGGGTGTGGACGGGCGCGCTGTTGAACCACACCTCGCCCTCGTCCGGCACCAACTGCCCGGACAGGCAGCGCAGCAGCGTGGTCTTGCCCGAGCCGCGCGGCCCGGTCACGGCGAGGATCTCCCCGCCGCGGACGCCGAGCGAGACGCCGAGCAGCGCGGGCGAGCCCTCGTGCGCGTGGCGCAGCGAGCGCCCCCACAACACGTCGTTGTCCGGCGGCGCCTGCATGCCGACCACCTCCGCTGCGTCGAATCGCACAAAACGAAATCCCCCTCGCCTCGTTGAACGAGGCGAGGGGGATTCTGTCACGCGACGGGACACCGGTGGATCACGACCGGTCACTCCGCGCCGGGAGTGTCCGGATCACCACCCGGATCACCGACGCGGGACCGGATCACAGCTTGGTCCAGGCCTCCGTGAGCACCCCGCGGACGATCTGCTCGATCTCGTCGAAGGTCGACTGGTCGGAGATCAGCGGCGGGGAGAGCTGGATGACCGGGTCGCCGCGGTCGTCCGCCCGGCAGTACAGGCCGTTCTCGAAGAGCTTCTTGGAGACGAAGCCGTACAGCAGGCGCTCGCACTCCTCGTCGGAGAAGGTCTCCTTGGTGGCCTTGTCCTTCACCAGCTCGATGCCGTAGAAGAAGCCGTTGCCGCGCACGTCGCCGACGATCGGCAGGTCGTGCAGCTTGCTCAGCGTGCCGAGGAACGCCGACTCGTTGTCCAGCACGTGCTTGTTGAGGCCCTCGCGCTCGAACAGGTCGAGGTTGGCCAGCGCCACCGCGGCGGAGACCGGGTGGCCGCCGAAGGTGTAGCCGTGCAGGAAGGTGTTGTCCTGCTTGTAGAACGGCTCGGCGATCCGGTCGGAGACGATGGCGGCGCCGATCGGCGAGTAACCGGACGTCATGCCCTTGGCGCAGGTGATGATGTCGGGCACGTAGCCGAACTTGTCGCACGCGAACATCGTGCCGAGGCGGCCGAAGGCGCAGATGACCTCGTCGGAGACGAGCAGCACGTCGTACTCGTCGCAGATCTCGCGGACCCGCTGGAAATAGCCGGGAGGCGGCGGGAAGCAGCCGCCGGCGTTCTGCACCGGCTCCAGGAAGACGGCGGCGACCGTCTCCGGGCCCTCGAAGAGGATCTGCTGCTCGATCTGGTCGGCTGCCCAGCGGCCGAACGCCTCCGGGTCGTCGCCGTGGATCGGCGCCCGGTAGATGTTGGTGTTGGGCACCTTGTGCGCGCCGGGGACCAGCGGCTCGAACGGGGCCTTGAGCGCGGGCAGACCGGTGATGGACAGCGCGCCCTGCGGGGTGCCGTGGTAGGCGACGGCGCGGGAGATCACCTTGTACTTGGTGTGGTTGCCCTTGAGCTTGTGGTACTGCTTGGCCAGCTTCCACGCGGTCTCGACGGCCTCGCCGCCGCCGGTGGTGAAGAAGACCTTGTTGAGGTCGCCCGGCGCGTACTCGGCCAGCCGCTCGGCCAGTTCGACGGCCTTGGGGTGGGCGTACGACCAGATGGGGAAGAAGGCCAGCTCCGCCGCCTGCTTGGCGGCGACCTCGGCCAACTCCTGGCGTCCGTGTCCGGCCTGGACCACGAACAGGCCGGCGAGGCCGTCGAGGTACTTCCTGCCGTTGCTGTCGTAGATGTAGGTGCCCTCACCGCGCACGATGGTCGGCACAGGGGCGTTCTCGTACGACGACATGCGGGTGAAGTGCATCCACAGGTGGTCGTACGCGCTCTTCGAGAGGTCCGCGCTCATGGCTATCTGGTTCCCCAGGTGTAGGTCTGCTTCCGGAGCTTGAGGTAGACGAAGCTCTCGGTGGACCGCACGCCGGGCAGCGTGCGGATCCGCTTGTTGATCATCTCCAGGAGGTGGTCGTCGTCCTCGCAGACGATCTCGATCAGCAGATCGAAGGAGCCCGCGGTGACGACGACGTACTCCACCTCGCCCATCTCGGCCAGCGCGTCCGAAACGGGCTCGATGTCACCTTCGACGGTAATGCCCACCATCGCCTGCCGCCGGAAGCCCACCGTCAGCGGGTCCGTTACGGCGACGATCTGCATCACGCCGTGGTCGAGCAGCTTCTGGACGCGCTGCCGGACGGCTGCCTCCGACAGGCCGACCGCCTTGCCGATGGCGGCGTAAGGACGGCGGCCGTCCTCCTGCAGCTGCTCGATGATCGCCTTGGAGACGGAGTCGATCACCGGTGTGCCGCCGCTGCGGTCTTTCGGTTCGGGTGTACGAGTGGCCACGGGGCCACTCTGCACGAGGACTCGTCACCTTGGCAAGCCCTTCGCGATGAAATCCGTCGTAAAGCGATCGTGAAAGTACCGATTCCATTGTTTGGCGGTGTCGGGTATGTCGAATACGGTGGTCCAGCGACTAGGGTGGGGAGTGTCTCGCGCACCGGACACCGGACGGCCGGTACCGCATTCCAGGACACCTCAGGACACAGGACAGGAGAAGGCAGTGAGCGAGCTCCGTACTCTGCGCAACTACATCGACGGAGAGTTCCGCGACGCCGCCGACGGGCGCACCACCGACGTCGTCAACCCCGCCACCGGCGAGGCGTACGCCACGGCCCCGCTGTCCGCAGCCGCCGACGTGGACGCCGCCATGGCGGCCGCCGCCGCGGCCTTCCCGGCCTGGCGCGACACCACCCCGGCCGAGCGGCAGAAGGCGCTGCTGAAGATCGCCGACGCGATCGAGGAGCGCGCCGAGGAACTGATCGCCGCCGAGAGCGAGAACACCGGCAAGCCGATCGGCCTGACGCGGACCGAGGAGATCCCGCCGATGGTCGACCAGATCCGCTTCTTCGCGGGCGCGGCCCGGCTGTTGGAGGGCAAGTCCGGCGGCGAGTACATGGAGGGCCTGACCTCCTTCGTGCGCCGTGAGCCGGTGGGCGTGTGCGCGCAGGTCGCGCCGTGGAACTACCCGATGATGATGGCGGTGTGGAAGTTCGCCCCGGCCCTCGCCGCGGGCAACACCGTCGTGCTCAAGCCGTCCGACACCACGCCCGCGTCCACCGTGCTGCTCGCGGAGATCATCGGCAACGTGGTGCCCAAGGGCGTCTTCAACGTCGTGTGCGGCGACCGCGACACCGGCCGCCTGATGGTCGAGCACCCCACCCCGGCGATGGCCTCCATCACCGGCTCGGTGCGGGCCGGCATGCAGGTCGCCGAGACCGCGTCGAAGGACCTCAAGCGGGTCCACCTGGAACTGGGCGGCAAGGCCCCGGTCGTGGTCTTCGAGGACGTCGACATCCCCAAGGCCGTCGAGGACATCTCGGTCGCGGGCTTCTTCAACGCCGGCCAGGACTGCACGGCGGCCACCCGGGTGCTGGTGCACGAGTCGATCCACGACGAGTTCGTCGCCGCCCTCACCAAGGCGGCGGCCGACACCAAGACCGGGCAGCCGGACGACGAGGACGTGCTGTACGGGCCGCTCAACAACGCCAACCAGCTCAAGCAGGTCACCGGCTTCATCGAGCGGCTGCCGTCGCACGCCAAGCTGCAGACCGGCGGCCACCGGGTGGGCGAGAAGGGCTACTTCTTCGCGCCCACCGTCGTGTCGGGCCTGAAGCAGGACGACGAGATCATCCAGAACGAGGTCTTCGGCCCGGTCATCACCGTGCAGTCCTTCTCCGACGAGGACCAGGCCGTCGAGTGGGCCAACGGCGTCGACTACGCGCTGGCGTCCTCGGTGTGGACCAAGAACCACGGCCGCGCCATGCGGATGTCGAAGAAGCTCGACTTCGGCTGCGTGTGGATCAACACCCACATCCCGCTGGTCGCCGAGATGCCGCACGGTGGCTTCAAGAAGTCCGGCTACGGCAAGGACCTGTCGGCCTACGGCTTCGAGGACTACACCCGCGTCAAGCACGTCATGACGTCGCTCGACGCGTGAGGTGACACCCACCCGGGCCCCGGACGCGCCGCGTCCGGGGCCCGGGCGTAGGGTGCGCGGACATGGGGGGAAGCGAGGCGCTGCGGCGCCGCATCCGGATCTGGCTGGCCGTCTTCGTGGTGTGCCTGGTGCTCAGCGGCGCCACGGCCTTCCCGCTGGTGCACGAGGTGCGCTGGCTGGACGGAATGCACCTGCCGCTGGTCGCGCACTGGATCCACATCTGCCGGGTCGGCCTGGTCGCCACCGACGCGCGCTATCCGTTCGTGCTGTACGGCACGGACTGGCTGGCCTTCGCGCACCTGGTCATCGCGGTCGCCTTCTACGGGCCCTACCGCGACCCGGTGCGCAACATCTGGGTGATCGAGTTCGGCGTGATCGCCTGCGCCGGCATCATCCCGCTCGCCCTCATCTGCGGCCCGATCCGTGGCATCCCATTCGGCTGGAGCCTGATCGACATGTCGTTCGGCGTCTTCGGCATCGTCCCGCTGCTGGTGGTCCGCCGCATGATCAAACAACTCGAACGCTTCGAACTGGCGGCGTGAGGCGCCCTGCCGGCCCCGGCCCGCGAACACCGTTGCGCGCCGGGCCGGGCGCTCAGCCGGACCAGGCTGCCGTGTACGCGTCGATCTCCTCGCGCAGGGCGGTCTTCGCCTCCGCGGTCTGGAAGGAGGCCTCGACCGCGTTCTTCGCCAGGGACGCCACGCCCGAGGCGTCGAGGCCCAGCAGGCGGGCGGCGACCGCGTACTCCGTGTTGAGGTCGGTGCCGAACATCGGCGGGTCGTCGCTGTTGACGGTCACCAGGACGCCCGCGTCGACCATCTGACGGATCGGGTGCTCCTCCAGCGAGGCCACCGCGCGGGTCGCCACGTTCGAGGTCGGGCAGACCTCCAGCGGGATCCGGTGCTCCGCGAGGTGGGCCAGCAGACGCGGGTCGCGCACCGAGCTGGTGCCGTGGCCGACGCGCTCGGCGCCCAGGTCGCGCAGCGCGTCCCAGACCGACTCCGGGCCCGTCGTCTCGCCCGAGTGCGGCACGCTGCGCAGGCCGAGGGCGCGGGCGCGGTCGAAGTACGGCTTGAACTGCGGGCGCGGCACACCGATCTCCGGGCCGCCCAGGCCGAAGGAGACCAGGCCCTCCGGGGCGTGGCGCTCCACCAGTTCCGTGGTGACCTCGGCCGACTCCAGGCCCGCCTCGCCGGGGATGTCGAAGCACCAGCGCAGCACCGTGCCGAACTCGGCCTCCGCGGCCTTGCGCGCGTCCTCGATCGCCTCCATGAACGCCGGCGCCGGGATGCCGCGCCGCACCGAGCTGTACGGGGTGATGGTCAGCTCGGCGTAGCGCACCTGCTGCCGGGCCATGTCGCGGGCGATCTCGAAGGTCAGCAGCCGCACGTCCTCCGCGTCCCTGATCAGGTCGACCACCGACAGGTAGACCTGGATGAAGTGCGCGAAGTCGCGGAAGGTGAAGTACTCGCGCAGCGCGTCCGGGTCGTTCGGCACCGCGGAGTCCGGGTGGCGGGCGGCCAGTTCGGCGACGATGCGCGCGGAAGCCGATCCCACGTGGTGCACGTGCAGCTCCGCCTTGGGCAGTCCGGCGATGAACCCACCCAGGTCCGGGCCGCCGTTCCGGGCGGTGCTGTCGGTCATGCGGGGCCTCCTGCGCTCGTGTCGTCCGGATCATCGTAGACGCACGGCCGAAGACCCTGTTGGCCATAGCATTGCCGGACCTACCGGACGTACCCCGGTGAGCCGGCGAGGAGTCGACGGGAGGCATTGATGCGCGACGCCTCGCACACCCCTGCTTCCGGCGCCCACGGGGCAGCCGCCGAAGCCTCCCGGTACGCCGCCTGGCTGCGGCCCGCGCCGCGCGACGGGGCCGGGGTGGCCGCGCTGGTGCTGGGCGCCGGGGCGACGCTCGCCGCGGTCACACTGCACGGAGTGGTCCTCGGCCTGCCGCTGGGGATACCGGCGATCGTCGCGGGTGTGGTCGGCCGACGGCGGGCGCGGCGCGGCGAGGCGGGCAACGGCCGTCAGGCGCTGGCGGGCGCCGCCCTGGGGGCGACGGCCGTCGCGCTGTCCCTGGTGGTGATCGCGACCGCCGACACCTCGGCCGGGGACCGGTGGTTCGGCGGCGCACAGGTGCCGCTGACCTCGGCGCGCGGTACGTACGACCGGCCGCTGGGGCCCGGCGGCACGGCGGCGTTCGGCGACGGGACACGGGTGGCGGTGAGCGCGCCGCGGCGGTTCACGCCGCCCGCGGGCGCTGACGGCTGGACCCCGGGCGACGCCGCGTACCGCTTCACGGTGACGGTGCGCGCGACCGGCAGCGCGGACCTGGACCTGGGCGACTACACCTACTTCGCCACCGCGGGCGACGGTTCGACGGACCTGGAGCTGATCTCCACCGACACCGGTGAGCTGGCCGGGGACTTCCCCGGGACGCTGCGGGCGGGACGGTCGGCGACCGTGGTGTTCGCCTTCGACGTGCCGAGGGGCGTGGCGGGTCTGGACTTCGACTTCGAGCCCACCGGCGAACACGACGACGCCTACTGGCGGTTGGCCTGACGGCGGCGGTACGGGGTGAGACGTACGGCGGGTCCGGGACGCCTTCGCCCCGGACCCGCCTCTGTGCGTGTGGTTCAACGTGCCGTTACGTCAGCCCTGTTCAGCTGGTCTGGAGCGACGTGTCGTCGATCAGGAAGCTGGTCGCGAGGCTGGAGTCCTCCTTGCCGGTGAACTTGATCGTCACCGACTGGCCCGCGTAGGAGGACAGGTCGACGGACTTCTGGACGTAGCCGCTGGTCGCGTCGGCGTTGGAGTAGGTCGCCACGGTGGTGCCGTTGGCGGTGACCGTCAGCTTGTCGTACGCCGTCTTGCCCGTCTCCTGGGTGGAGATGTACTGCCACCAGCTCAGCGTGGCCTTGCAGCCCGAGGGGACGGTGACGGTCTGGGAGAGGGTGTCGGTGTGGGTGGTGCCGTAGCCGTCCAGCCACGCCTTCCAGTTGCCCGAGTGCGCCGGGGCGTTGCTGCTGTCGTCGATCACGCCGGAGGACGCGGTCCACGGAGCGGCCGAGCCGGTCTCGAAGCCGGGGTTGCCGAGCAGCTGGGAGCCGGTGCAGCCGCCACCGGAGGTGGTGACGGTCCAGCCGAAGGTGGCCGAGCCGGAGGCGCCGGTGGTGTCGGTGGCGGTGACCGTCACGTTGGAGGTGCCCGCGGCGGTCGGGGTGCCGGAGATGACACCGGTGGAGGAGTTGATGGACAGGCCCGCGGGCAGGCCGGTGGCGCTGTAGGTGAGGGTCTGGCCGCTGGCCGAATCGCTCGCGTTGATCTGGAGCGAGACCGCGGTGCCCACCGCGGTGGACTGGCTGCCCGGGTTGGTGACCGTCACCGTGTTGCCGGTGGCGGCGGTGACCGTCCAGGTGAAGGTGGTCGTGCCCGAGGCGCCGGTGGAGTCCTTGACGGTGACCGTCACGTTGGACGAGCCGGTGGTGGTCGGGGTGCCGGTGATCAGGCCGCTGGAGGAGTTGATGGACAGGCCCGCCGGCAGGCCGGTGGCGCTGTAGGTGAGGGTCTGGCCGCCGGCCGAGTCGCTCGCGTTGATCTGGAGCGAGACCGCGGTGCCCGAGCGCGTCGACTGGTTGCCCGGGTTGGTGACCGTCACGGTGTTGCCGGTGCTGGTGCCGCTGGTGAAGGCGGCGGTGCCGTTCGGCGTGCCCAGGCCGGTCGGGCCGTCGTAGCCGGTGCCCGCGGTGCACAGGTAGCTGGGCGAGCAGGAGCCGTTGGAGCCCGAGGTCACGTCGTTGAGCGACGAGGTGTGGCTGTAGGGGTACGACGCCGGGGTGGTCCCGGACGCCGGGGTGCCGGCGAGCGCGTAGACCGAGGCGATGATCGGCGAGGAGGCGCTGGTGCCGCCGTACTCGTTCCAGCCGCCGTTGCCGTTGTAGGAGTCGTAGACCGCCACACCGGTGGCCGGGTCGGCGACCGCGGAGACGTCCGCGATGGTCCGCTTCGAGCAGCCGGTGTCCTTCTGCCAGGACGGCTTCGGGTCGTAGGCGGAGCAGCCGGAGCCGGTGCCCTCGGACGAGGAGGTGCTCCACACCGACTCGGACCAGCCACGGGAGTTGGACGCGGTCTTCAGCGACGTGCCGCCGACCGAGGTGACGTACTGCGAGGCGGCCGGGTACTCGGCGCCGTAGCCGCTGTCACCGGCCGAGGCGGTCACCGCGACACCGGGGTGGTCGTAGTACTGGGTGTCCTCGGAGGTCTGCGAGGAGTCCTCGGAGCCGCCGTAGGAGTTGGAGA
Source organism: Streptomyces sp. ICBB 8177 (assembly GCF_003144095.1). Classification (GTDB taxonomy): domain Bacteria; phylum Actinomycetota; class Actinomycetes; order Streptomycetales; family Streptomycetaceae; genus Streptantibioticus_D. The sequence continues at coordinate 2,638,471 of NZ_NSKH01000018.1, forward strand.
CGTACTTGGCGCCCATGCTGACCGCGGTGTTGACCGCGGTGCCCAGGTCGGAGTCGCTCGGCTGGTCGGCCTCGACCAGCAGGATGTGGCAGTTGGGGCAGATCGCGGAGACCATGTCGAAGTCCAGCGACTCCTCGCCCGTCCAGTCGTCCGAGGACGGCGCGGGGGAGGGCAGGGGGCTGGTCTGGCCGTTCTCGTTGACCTTGGTGAAGCAGCCGCTGCCACAGGCCGGCAGGCCGAACTGGCTGCGGTAGGTGGCCAGGTCGCTCGCGGCGTTGGGGTCGTCGTAGGCGTCGACGATGGCGACCGTCTGGCCCGAGCCGCCGGACGCCGCGGCCGAGGCGAGGTTGTAGGCGGACTGCAGCTGGCTCGGGCCGTAACCGGCCGGCGAGGCGTTGGGCGAGATGCCCATGTGGTGCATGACGTCGGTGCGCTTCTCCGCGAAGCACGACATGTATCCGGGCTTCTGCTGCTGGTCGCAGGCGTCCTTGACCTTCACCGTGCTGGTGCTGGTGCCCGCGGTGGTGGTCTGGTGGGCGGCCGCGGCGGCCGGGCCCGCGGCGATCAGCCCGCCGGTCACCAGGGCCCCGGCGGACAGGAGTGCGGTGGCGGCGGTTCTCGCCCAGCGCACGTCCGGTCTGCCGGAGTGTCTTTTCTTCGAGCGCATGAAGTGCCCTCCAGTGGGGGATGCGCAGGCAGGGTGGTCTGCGCATGACAAGTCGGCCCCGTGGGGCCGGATGGAGAGTGCGGGTGCCGAGTGCTTCGTGCGGTACGGGTGGAGCGGAAAGGTGCTTGCGTTACGGACGGTGCTGTGCGGTGTGGCGCGCACGGGGTGCGCCACGGTGGTGCCGGCCGTGCCCTGTCGTTCGGGGTGCGCTGATCTGTCACGGATCCCGTATGTGCCACCCCGGACAGTGGTGGCTACTGGCGATGAAAGTAGCGAAGACGCCATGATGTGACAACCAGGAAGCTGTAAATCCTTCTCGCCATCTTCATTGCCTGGCCGTATACGGTGTGCTGCCATGGAACCGGAGGAGCAGTCCGTCGGTCAGCTCGTCGCGCTCGGGCTGGCCCGGTACGAAGCGCGGGTGTACCTCGCGCTGATCAGGCGCGAGTCGTACACGGCCGCCGAGGCGGCGCGTGAGGCCGACGTCCCGCGCCAGCGCATCTACGACGTACTGGACGCCCTCGTGCGGCGCAGGCTGGCGGTGGCCCACCCGGGCCGGGTCGCCACGTTCTCCGCCATCGACCCCGAACTGGCGCTGACCCGGCTGATGTCGGACCAGCGCGAGGCGCTGGACCGGATGGAGCGGGTCTCCAGCGGACTGGTGGCCGCGTTGCTGCCGGTCTGGTCGGAGGGCCGCTCGCAGTCCGACCCGCTGGACTACATCGAGGTGCTGCGGGATCCGAAGGCGATCTCGGAACGCTTCGTCGACATCCAGGAGCAGGCCAGCCGCGAGCTGCTGAGCTTCAACAAGCCGCCGTTCGTGACCTCGACCGACAACCCGGCCGGGATGAAGGTGGTCAGACGACTGAGCCGGGCCGGGGGAGTGGTCCAGGCGATCTACACCTACGACGTGCTGGACGACCCGGGCATGACCGAGAACGTCGAGCAGTTCGGGCTGGCCGGGGAGGAGGCCCGCTTCTCCCGCGAACTGCCGCTGAAGCTGGTGATCGCGGACGCCTCGCTGGTGCTGTGCGACATGCCCGACCCGGTGGCGGGAACGGGCGCCACGACCGCGCTGTTCATCGAGCACCCGGCGCTGGCGGGCTGCCTGCGGCTGGCGTTCCAGACCGTCTGGGCGGGCAGTTCCACCATGGAGGCGGTGCGCGGCCTGCGCGAGACGCTCTAGGCGACCGGCTCCGTGCGGCGTGGCCGCCAGGCCGCCACCGCACGTTTGTCAGCCGCGGACCGCCTGCAACGCCAGCAGCGCCACGTGCAGCGACAGGCACGACTCGACCTGGTCCAGGTCGGTGCCGAGGATGCGCTCCACGCGGTGCAGCCGGTCGTAGAACGACGGCCGGGACATGTGGGCGGCGTCCGCCGCGGCCGACTTGTTGCGGCCCGAGGTCAGGTAGACGCTCAGGATGCGCACCAGGTCGGTGCCGTTCTCCGCGTCGTAGGCCAGCAGCGGCCCGAGTTCGCGTTCCACGTACGTCTGGAGCCGGGCGTCGTCGCGCAGCAGGTGCAGCAGGCCGCGCAGGCGCACGTCCGGCAGCCGGTAGTACGTGCCCGCCTTGCGCTCCCGGGCGTGCGAGGCGGCGTCCGCGACCTGGGCCGCCTCCAGCAGGGTGCGGCGCGCGTCGCGCAGCGAGCCCACCGAAGAGCCCGCCGCCATCAAGAACGCGGACTGCTCGCCGGCCGGTTCGGCCAGCCGGTCCAGCGCCGCCGCGAAGCCCTCCAGCGCGGCGTGCTCGTCGTCGCCCGGACCCAGCGAGACCAGCAGGCCGACGCCGCCGTCGTCCAGCGCTCCGATCAGCGCGGTCAGCGCCCGCTCACGGGCGGCGGCGGCGGCCGTCTCGGCGAAGTCCCGTAGCCGCGCCTGCGCCTCCAGCGCCGCCGACCCGGGGCCGCCGCGCAGCCGCAGCATCACCCCGACCAGCCGCCGCCCCTCCAGCTGCACGCCCAGCGCCCGGGCGCGCAGCGCGACCTCGGAGACGGTCAGCGCGTGGGTGAGGATGCCCGACAGCAGGGTGCGGTGGGTCTGGCGCTCCAGCGACTCGCGGTCGCGTTCCAGCAGCCGGTTGAGCGCGAGGGTCGCCGCGCCGCGTTCCACCAGCACCGTCCAGTGGCTGGACGGCTCACGGCCCGGGGTGCCCGCAACGACCAGCCGCCCCCAGTCCTGGCCGCGCGCGCCGACCGTGGTGACCAGCCAGCCGGAGCGGCCGTCGTGGCCGGTGCGGGCGGCCACCCGCACCCCGCGCGAGCGCCGCTCCCAGCCGTCCAGCAGCCCCTTCGGGTCCTGCCCCGCCGCGTCGAAGGCGAGGACCTGGTGCGAGAGGTTCTCCAGCACCACCGGCGCCCCGGCCAGCCGCGCGACCTCGCGGACCACCTCCTCCGGCTCCGCGCCCTCCACGGACAGCTCGTTGAAGATCTGGTGCACCGACTCCGACGCCCGCAGCTCGGCCAGCTGGGCGTTGACGACGTGCTCGTGGACCGCGCCGGTGACGGCGACGAACCGCACCTCGGTGCGCAGCTCCACCAGCGGCAGCCCGCGCCGCTCGGCCGCCTTGACCAGCGGCCTGGGCAGCTCGTCGGCGTAGCGGCGGCCCAGCTCGACCACGAGCCCGGCGGCGCCCACGTCGGCCAGGTCGTCGATGTAGCGGGCGAGCGACTCCTTGTCGGCGGGCAGCATCACGCCGGTGGACAGCACCAGCTCGCCGCCGTGCAGCATCCCGGCGATGTCGGCCAGCTCGCTGATGTGCACCCAGCGCACCGGGTGGCCCAGCCCCGCGGCGCCCGCGACGACCCTCGGGTTGCCGTGGCGCACCACGTCCAGTTCCAGGACCTGCTCGACGGTGGGGAACACGGGCTCAGGCCTCCGCAGGGATCCGGAAGGGTTGTCACAGTGTAAAGCGCGGTAGGGCGCCGGAGTCAGGGTGCCGGTTGCCGCGATCATGGGCGCTGCGGCATCGTCCCAAGAAGCCAGAAAGTGTCGAGAACAGATTCCGTCGCGTAACCAAAAGGCAACAACGGAATCCCTTGTTGGGTCGATTCCATTCTGCCAGGATCGGCCACCAACCCGGCGAAACGCTACACCTGAGGCCCTCGGCCCCCGGTGGGCGCCCGGGGAGCACATGAGGAGAAACGCCATCGTGATGCAGCACAGCCGAGCAGCCGCGCTCGAAGTGGCGGAACGGCTCGCCGAGGGATCGCAGTACATCGCGGGAAGCCTCAGGCCCGGCTCTTCGGGGCGCCGCCACAGTGTCGTCGACCCCGCCACCGGCGAGGCCGTCCACCCCTACGACCTCGCCTCGGCCGACGACGTGGACGCCGCCGTGGACGCCGCCCGCGAGGCGCTGCCCGGCTGGGCCGGAGCCACCCCCGGTGAGCGCTCCGACGCCCTGCACCGCTTCGCCGCCGCCCTCGGCGAGGCGGCCGACGACCTCGCGCTCGCCGAATCGCTCCAGTGCGGCAAGCCGATGAAGCTCTCCACCGGCTTCGACGTGCCCGGCACCGTCGACAACACCGCGTTCTTCGCCGGCGCCGCCCGCCACCTGCAGGGCCAGGCGGCGGGGGAGTACTCCGGCGACCACACCTCGTACGTGCGGCGCGAGCCGGTCGGCGTGGTCGGCTCCATCGCGCCGTGGAACTACCCCCTGCAGATGGCCGCCTGGAAGGTGCTGCCCGCCATCGCCGCGGGCAACACCATCGTGCTCAAGCCCGCCGAGCTGACCCCGCTGACCTCCCTGATGTTCGCGCGGGCCGCGACCGCGGCGGGCATCCCCGACGGCGTGGTCAACGTCGTCACCGGCACCGGCCGCGAGGCGGGCGAACACCTCGTCGCGCACCCCGGCGTCGCCATGACCTCCTTCACCGGCTCGACCGCGGTCGGCAAGCGGGTCGCCGAGGTCGCCACCGCCACCGTCAAGCGGCTCCACCTCGAACTCGGCGGCAAGGCGCCCTTCGTGGTCTTCGACGACGCGGACCTGGAGGCCGCCGCGCACGGCGCCGTCGCCGGGGCGCTGATCAACACCGGCCAGGACTGCACCGCCGCGACCCGCGCCTACGTCCAGCGGCCGCTGTACGACGCGTTCGTCGCCGCCGTCGCCGAACTCTTCGAGGGCGTGGTGGTCGGCGACCCGTTCGATCCCGCCACCGACATCGGCCCGCTGATCTCCCACACCCAGCGCGACCGCGTCGCCGGCTTCGTGGAGCGCGCCCGCTCCTACGCCACCGTCGTCACCGGTGGCGAGACCCCGGGCGGCGACCTCGCCAAGGGCGCGTACTACCGCCCCACCCTGATCACCGGCGCCCCGCAGGACAGCGAGGTCGTCCAGGGCGAGATCTTCGGCCCGGTCCTGGTCGTGCTGCCCTTCGACGGCGACGACGAGGGCCTGGCGCTCGCCAACGACACGCCCTACGGCCTGGCCGCCTCCGCCTGGACCCGGGACGTCTTCCGGGCCGGCCGCGCCACCCGCGAGATCGCCGCGGGCTGCGTGTGGGTCAACGACCACATCCCGATCATCAGCGAGATGCCGCACGGCGGATACAAGGCCAGCGGCTACGGCAAGGACATGTCGGCGTACTCCTTCGAGGAGTACACGCAGGTCAAGCACGTCATGTACGACAACACGGCGGTGGCGCGCAAGGACTGGCACCGCACGATCTTCGGAAGCCAGGTGACGCCGTGACCGGTCCCGACCCCCTCGACCTCGCGCGGTTCACCAACCGCACCCGGCTGCGCTCGACCGCCTCCCGCGTCAGCCGCCGCGCCCTGCTGCGCGGCGCCGGCGCGGGCGGCCTCGCGGTCGCCGGGGCGAGCGCGCTGTCGGCCTGCGGCGTGCAGGGCCACGTGGTGCCGCCCGGCGCCCAGGAGACCGGCCAGCCCGGGCACGACTACTCGGACACCGAGAAGAAGGTCGTCTTCGCCAACTGGCCCGCGTACATCGACGTCGACCCCAAGGACCCCAACAAGCGGCCCACCCTGGAACGCTTCGAGAAGGAGACCGGCATCCAGGTGCAGTACCTGGAGGTCATCAACGACAACAACGACTGGTACACCAAGGTGGACCCGTCGCTGGTCAAGGGCGTCGACACCGGCTACGACATCATGGTCGTCAGCGACTACATGGTGGCCAAGTACCGCGCCTACGACTACATCCAGGAACTGAACCTGGCCAACGTCCCCAACCACGCCCACATGCTGCCCTCGGTGCTGCACGACCCCACCGACGCCGGCCGCCGCTACACCGTCCCGTGGGCGTACGGGTACACCACCATCGCGTACAACAAGAAGCTGGTGAAGCAGCCGATCACCTCGATCGCGGAGATCTTCACCCGGCCCGACCTGCACGGCAAGGTCTCGCTGTTCAGCGAGATGGAGGACACGGTCGCCCTCGCGCTGCTCGCCCTCGGCCACGACCCGCAGCAGTTCACCGACGCGCAGTTCAACAAGTCGCTGGAGTACGTGCGCAGGGCCAAGGCCGCAGGACAGATCCGGGCCTTCACCGGCAACGACTACCTCAGCGACTTCCAGCAGGGCAACACCGCCGTGACGATGGCGTACTCCGGCGACGTCGCCCAGCTCGGCAAGCCCGACCTGGTCACCGTCGACCTGCCGAGGGAAGGCCTGCTGTCCTGGTCGGACAACTGCGTCATCCCCAACTTCGCCCGGCACAAGACCAACGCCGAGAAGCTGCTCAACTACTACCTGCGCCCCGACGTCGCCGCCGCGCTCGACGACTACATCGACTACATCCCGTCCGTCGACGGCGCCGACACCGCCCTGCGCGCCCTGGACCCGCAGGCGGCGGCCTCCCCGCTGATCGTCCCGACCAAGCGGATGGAAGCGAAGGCCCGCGGCTTCATGGCCCTGACCGTCGACCAGCTCAACGACTACACCGGCCGCTTCCAGCAGGTCACCGGCCAGTAGAACCGGTGCGCACCACCGCCCAAGGATGAGAGAAGAGTCCCGATGAGCTCCAACGATGTGCTCGGCCGCACCGAGGGCGGAGACCTCCGTCTGGCCGGACTGACCAAGCGCTACGGTTCGTTCACCGCCGTGGACGATCTCGACCTGACCGTGCCGCAGGGCTCGTTCTTCGCCCTGCTCGGCGCCTCCGGCTGCGGCAAGACCACCACCTTGCGGATGGTCTCGGGCCTGGAGGAGCCCACCGTCGGCCGCATCCTCCTCGGCGACCAGGACGTCACCGACCGCAAGCCGTACCGCCGCCCGGTCAACACCGTCTTCCAGAACTACGCGCTCTTCCCGCACCTCGACATCTACGAGAACGTCGCCTTCGGCCTGCGCAGGCGCGGCATCAAGGACGTCAGGAAGCCCGTCACCGACATGCTCGACCTGGTCGAACTCGGCCACCTCGCCAAGCGCAAGCCCGGCCAGCTCTCCGGCGGCCAGCAGCAGCGCATCGCCCTCGCCCGCGCCCTGATCAACCAGCCGCAGGTGCTGCTGCTCGACGAACCGCTCGGCGCCCTCGACCTCAAACTGCGCCGCCAGATGCAGATCGAGCTCAAGCGCATCCAGCTGGAGGTCGGCCTCACCTTCGTGCACGTCACCCACGACCAGGAGGAGGCCATGACCATGGCCGACACCATCGCGGTGATGAACGCCGGCCGCATCGAGCAGATGGGCTCGCCCGCCGAGCTGTACGAGAACCCGCGCACCACCTTCGTCGCCAACTTCCTCGGCCAGTCCAACCTGCTGCCCGGCACCGTCGAAGGCGTCGACGCAGACGTGGTCACCGTCACCGCGCACGGCCAGCGCCTGACCCTGGACGCCGCGCGATGTCCGGTGCGCTCCGGCGCCGTGATCCTCGGCGTGCGCCCCGAGAAGGTCCACCTCGCCCGCACCGGCGCCGAGATACCCGCCGGCCACAACCGGCTGACCGGCGGCACCGTCGTCGACACCTCGTTCATCGGCGTCTCCACGCAGTACCTGGTCACCCTCGCCACCGGCGAGGAGGTCTCGGTCTTCGAGCAGAACACCGGCCGGGAGATCCAGCGCCCCGGCACCGAGGTCGTCGTGCACTGGGACCCCAGCCAGGGCTTCGGCCTCGAAGGCGGCCAGGACATCGAGGCCGGCGCGGCCGACATCGAGGAGGACGCGGCATGACGGCCGTCGTTCCGAGCCCGGAACTCACCGAACCCGTCGAACCGCCGCCCTCGGCCCGCAAGCCCAGGCGCAACTGGACGCCCTGGGTCCTGCTGGCACCCGGACTGCTGTGGCTCGTCGTCTTCTTCCTCGTGCCGATCTTCACCTCGGTCTCCGCCTCCGTGCAGACCGGCGACTACGACGACGGCTTCAAGCTCACCTGGCACTGGGCCAACTACGGGAAGGCCCTCACCGACTACGGCGTCCAGTACCTGCACTCCGGCATCTACTCGGTGCTGTGCACGGTCTTCTGCCTCGCCCTGGGCTACCCCGTCGCCTACTTCATCGCCTTCAAGGGCGGCAAGTACAAGAGCCTGCTGATGGCCCTGGTGATCGTGCCGTCCTTCACCAGCTTCCTGATCCGCACCATCGCCTGGAAGACGATCCTCGCCGACAACGGCCCCGTCGTGCAGTTCCTCAACGACGCGCACGTCCTGAAGCTGACCAGCGCGCTGGGCTGGACCGTCGGCAACCACGTGCTGGCCAGCCCCGCCGCCGTGGTCTGCGGCATGGTCTACAACTTCCTGCCCTTCACCATCCTGCCGCTGTACACCTCGCTGGAGAAGATCGACCCCAGGTTGCACGAGGCCGGACAGGACCTGTACTGCAACGCGTTCACCACCTGGCGCCGCGTCACCCTGCCGCTGTCCATGCCCGGCGTCATCGGCGGCACCCTGCTGACCTTCATCCCCGCCATCGGCGACTACATCAACGCCCAACTGCTCGGCAACCCCAACACCGGTGTCGTCGGCCAGAAGATCGAGGACCTGTTCCTCCGCAACACCCAGGGCTATCCGGTCGGCTCCGCCATCTCCGTCGTGATGATGGTCGGCACGCTGGTCCTGGTCATGAGCTACATCCGCAAGGCCGGGACGGAGGACCTGATCTGATGACCACTGTGACCGCCCCGCCCGCCGCGCCCACCACCGCGGCCCGGCCACCGAAGGCGCGCCGCCGCTCCCCGCTCGCCTGGGCCAGGGAACACCTGCTGCTCGCCGCCACCGTGCTGATCTTCGTCTTCATGCTGCTGCCGAACGTCATCATCTTCTGGATGTCGTTCAACCAGCCGCAGGGCAAGTTCGACTACGTCTGGCACCGCTTCTCGCTCGCCGCCTGGCGGAACCCGTGCGCCAACGGCGAGATGTGCCACAGCATCGGCCTGTCGCTGCGCATCGGCGTGGTCGCCACCATCGTCGCCACCGTGCTCGGCACGATGATCGCGTTCGCCATGGTGCGCTACCGCTTCAAGGCCCGCTCCGGCATCAACGCCCTGCTCTTCCTGCCGATGGCCGCCCCCGAGGTGGTCATGGGCGCCACCCTCGCCGCGCTGTTCTTCAACACCATCGGCCCCGGCGGACTCGGCTTTTGGACCATCACCATCGCGCACGTGATGTTCTGTGTCTCCTACGTCGTCGTCACCGTCAAGTCGCGACTGGCCGGCATGGACCCGACCCTGGAACGCGCCGCGCAGGACCTGTACGCCACCCCCGCCCAGACCTTCCGCCACGTCACGCTGCCGCTGGTCGCCCCGGGCATCGCCGCCGCCGCGCTGCTGGCCTTCGCCCTGTCCATCGACGACTACATCGTCACCGTCTTCACCGCGGGCAACCTGGAGACCTTCCCCATGTACATCTGGGGCTCGGTCCAGCGTGCCTACCCCGCGCAGATCGACGTCATCGGTTCACTGATGCTCATCGTGACGATGGCGATCATCGCGCTGTCGCAGGTGCTGGGACGGGCGAGGAGCGCACGCCGATAAGACCCCACCATCCGCCGACACACCCGCACTTGTGAACTGTTCACGAAAGCAGTGATAAGAGATGGACCCAGCCCGCCCGTCGCCCTCCGCCACCCTCAGAGGACGTCGCTGCGCGCCGCGGCACTATCAAGCGCTCGCCGACGTGCAGCCGACGCCCTACTGGCTGGACGACCCCGGCAGGCCCGAGGCCAGGCCCGCGCTGGTCGGGGACGAGCACTGCGACCTGCTCGTCGTCGGCGGCGGCTACTCGGGCCTGTGGACCGCCCTGATCGCCAAGGAGCGCGACCCCTCGCGGGACGTCGTGCTCATCGAGGGCGAGCGGATCGGCTGGGCCGCCACCGGGCGCAACGGCGGCTTCTGCGCCGCGTCCATCACCCACGGCCTCGGCAACGGACTGGAACGCTGGCCCGGCGAGATCACCGAACTGGAGCGCCTCGGCAACCGCAACCTCGACGAGATCGAGGCCGCCGTCGCCCGCTACGGCATCGACTGCGACTTCGAGCGCACCGGCGAGATCGACGTCGCCACCGAGCCGTACCAGGTCGACGACCTGCACGCGCTCGCCGAGGAGGCCGCAGGCCACGGCATCCACCTCGACCTGCTGGACCGCGACGCGATGCGCGCCGAGGTCGACTCGCCGACCTTCCTCGGCGGCCTGTGGGACCGCGAGGGCGTCGCCATGCTCCACCCGGCCAAGCTCGCCTGGGGCCTCGCCGACGCCTGCGCCCGCCTCGGCGTGCGCATCCACGAGCACACCCGCGCCACAGAACTGGCCCGCAACGGCGCCGGCATGGCGGTGCGCACCGGCTACGGACGGGTCTTCGCCCGCCAGGTCGTCCTCGGCTCCGGCGTGTTCCCCTCGCTGGTCAAGCGGGTCCGGCCGTTCGTCGTACCGGTCTACGACTACGCGCTGGTGACCGAACCGCTCAGCGCCGAGCGGATGGCGTCCATCGGCTGGAAGAACCGGCAGGGCCTGGGCGACAGCGCCAACCAGTTCCACTACTTCCGGCTCACCGCCGACAACCGCATCCTGTGGGGCGGATACGACGCGATCTACCCGTACGGCGGCCGGGTCGCCGCCGAGTACGACCAGCGGCCGGAGACCTTCGCCAAGCTCGCGGGGCAGTTCTTCGAATGCTTCCCGCAGCTCGAAGGCGTCCGCTTCACGCACGCGTGGGGCGGCGCGATCGACACCTGCTCGCGGTTCTCCGCCTTCTACGGCACCGCGCACGGCGGCCGGGTCGGCTACGCGGCCGGGTTCACCGGGCTCGGCGTGGGCGCCACCCGCTTCGGCGCCGACGTCGTGCTCGACCTGCTGGCGGGGGAGCGCACCGAGCGCACCGAACTGGAGATGGTCCGCAGCAAGCCGCTGCCGTTCCCGCCGGAGCCGATCGCCTGGGCGGGCATCGAACTGACCCGCAGGTCCCTGGCGCGCGCCGACCGCAACGCCGGCCGCCGCAACCTGTGGCTGAAGACCCTGGACCGGCTGGGCCTGGGCTTCGACAGCTGAACCGTACGACTCGTGGGACCTGGCCGACCGCACGACAGGACTGACCGCGTGACCTGGTCGCGCGGCCCACGACATCGGACCGCCCGCGGGGTGGTGCGCCGGGAGCGAAGGCCCCCGGTCGCACCACCCCGCGTTCGCGCTGTGACCCCGTTCACCGGACCTCCGCACGATTCCCCCGCGAAACGGCGTAATACCCCGTCGGCCGCCCGCTCTCCCCCGTGACCGCGACACGACCGGCCCGCCCGGGCCGGGAAACGGAGGGACCAGATGAGCGGGACCGGTGCGAGGTCCGCGGTGGAGTGGCTGGCGTCGGTGGCGCCCGATCCGGAGGCCTGCCGCTGGGAGTGGGAGCGCAATCCGCTGGGCGTCACGCTGCTGCCCGCGGGCAAACGCTGGGACGTGCTGATCCTCGCCGGACGGCTGGGGTATCCGGCGCTGGACGTGCTGAGCCGGTTCATGGGCCGCCCGGGCCCCGTGCTCGCCGACTTCGGCGACACCCGCACCGGGTTCTTCGTCCCGCCGGGCACCGCCACCCGCTGGATCGGCACCGGGGTGCGCGGCGCGGGGGCGGGCACCTGGATCGTCGTGCCCTACCCGGGGCGGGCCGCCGGCGGGGTGCGGTGGCTGGTGCCACCGGACGGCTCCGGCGTGCTGACCGACCCGGCGCTGCTGGAACTCGCGCTGCACGAGGCCGCCGCCGCGCTGGCGGGCGACGGGGCCGCACCCCACGAGCCTCACCCGCGCGACGGTGGCGTTGACGACCTGTAAGGCGAACAGCCGTGACGCCGACACCCTGGTCCTTGTAGCGGCCGGTGCCGTCTCGCGAGACTGGGAACGAGGCTCTGAGAGGAAGGTCTGCCGTGACCGCTAAGCACATCACGCACTGGATCGCCGGGCAGGAATGGTCCGGGACCGCCGAACGGCGGGGCGACGTGTACGACCCGGCGACCGGTCGGGTGTCGGGGCACGTGGACTTCGCCTCGATCGCCGAGGTCGACCAGGCGGTCGGCGCGGCCGTCGAGGCGTTCGCCGGGTGGCGCGACGCGTCGGTGGCCAAGCGCACCCAGGTGCTGTTCGCCTTCCGCGAGCTGCTCAACGCGCACCGCGACGAGCTGGCCGCGATCATCGTCTCGGAACACGGCAAGGTGCACTCCGACGCGCTCGGCGAGATCGCCCGCGGCCTGGAGGTCGTCGAGTACGCCTGCGGCATCCCGCAGCTGATCAAGGGCGGCTTCACCGAGCAGGCGTCCACCGGCATCGACGTCTACTCCATCCGCCAGCCGCTCGGCCCGGTCGCCATCATCTCGCCGTTCAACTTCCCCGCGATGGTGCCGATGTGGTTCTTCCCCATCGCCGTCGCGGCCGGCAACACCGTGATCGTCAAGCCGTCCGAGAAGGACCCGTCGGCCGCCAACTTCCTGGCCGGGCTGTGGAAGCGGGCGGGCCTGCCCGACGGCGTCTTCAACGTCGTGCACGGCGACAAGGTGGCCGTCGACCGCCTCCTGGAGCACCCGGACGTCAAGTCCGTCTCCTTCGTCGGCTCCACCCCGATCGCCCGCTACGTCTACGAGACCGGCACCCGCTACGGCAAGCGCGTCCAGGCCCTCGGCGGTGCCAAGAACCACATGCTGGTGCTGCCCGACGCCGACCTCGACCTCGCCGCCGACGCGGCCGTCAACGCGGGCTTCGGCGCCGCGGGCGAGCGCTGCATGGCGGTGTCCGTCCTGGTCGCCGTGGACCCGGTGGGCGACGAACTGGTCGCGAAGATCAAGGAGCGCATGGCCACCCTCAAGGTCGGCCCCGGGTGCGCCCCCGACTCCGAGATGGGCCCGCTGGTCACCGGGGCCCACCGCGACAAGGTCACCGCCTACCTCGACGCCGGCGTCGCCGACGGCGCCACCCTCGCCGTCGACGGCCGCGAGCACGCCATCGCGGGCGAGGACAGCGCCGACGGCTTCTGGCTCGGCCCGACCCTCTTCGACGACGTCAAGCCCGGCATGTCGGTCTACAACGACGAGATCTTCGGCCCCGTCCTGTCCGTCGTCCGGGTGGGCTCGTACGACGAGGGCCTGGAGCTGATCAACGCCAACCCCTACGGCAACGGCACCGCGCTGTTCACCAACGACGGCGGCGCCGCCCGGCGCTTCCAGCGCGAGGTGGAGGTCGGCATGGTCGGCATCAACGTGCCGATCCCGGTGCCGGTCGCGTACTACAGCTTCGGCGGCTGGAAGGCGTCCCTGTTCGGCGACACCCACGCCTACGGCGAGGACGGGGTCCGCTTCTTCACCCGCGGCAAGGCCGTCACCCAGCGCTGGCTCGACCCGTCGCACGGAGGGCTGAATTTGGGATTCCCCACGAACGACTGAGTCCTGCGGCCCGTGGCGGGGGGGCCACAGGCCAGGAAGCCCCGCGGGCGCGGGGAACAGCTCGATCCGTCGCACGGCGGCACCAAGCTGGGCGGACCACCCCCACCTCGTGGGGACTCGTCAACGACGTGCACAACGATGGCGGAGGGCGGAGATCACGACCGCGGTCGTGGACACCAACGCCCCCGCCAGGCACCAGCTCGCGGTGACGTCCAGCGGCCAGTGGTAGCCGCGCCACACCAGGCCGGCGCCCACGGCGACGTTCAACGGCACGGCGGACGCCCACAGCGCCCGCCGTGCCGTCACGCGTTCCGCCGCGGGCGCCAGCGCCAGCGCGGCCAGCCCGTAGGCCGCCGCCGCGGTCATGGCGTGCCCGGAAGGGAAGTAGCCGGAGTGCGCGACGAGTCGAGCGGTACCCGGCGCGGGCCGGGCCACGAGTGCCTTGAGAAGCACGACGATCGGCGCCGCGCAGGCCATCGCCACCGCGTACACCACCGCCTCGCGCCACCGCCCCAGCCGCCACGCCGCCCAGCCGAGCGCCGAGGCGAGCACCGGCAGCGCCACCGGCAGATCGCCGAGGTCGGCCAGGAGCTGCGCCACCGGGCGCACCGACCGCTCGGCCGCGGCCTCGCGCAGCACACTCGCGTCCACCGCCCGGTCCCACCCGTACAGCGGTCCGTGCGCGGCGACCTGCCAGGCGATCAGCGCGAAGAGGGCCAGGCAGAGCAACGGCGTCCGCGCGAGGGTGAGGAAAGAGTTCGGCCGCCCTGGAACAGGGGGGAGCGTTCCAGGGCGGCCAGGGCGATCGCCGGGCCGCGCGCCCCGGGGGGTTTGGGGCGGGCGGCCTGCCGATCGGCGAGGATCGCCGGAGTGCGAGCCACCGGCGTTGTCGTGCGCGAGGGCACTGCTGCGTCGGCGATGGGGAGTCGCCGACAAGGTGTCGTCCGCGGTGACCCGCGAGCGGGGTGGTTCCTTCATCCGCGACGACAGTACGTCACGTCGCCGACCCCCGCAGGAGCTGCCACCCGACCCTCATCAGGCCCGCACACGTTCTTCACGTGAAGCGTCAACTCCCTTTCGGCTACCGTCTGTTACCGCAACGGCGGGCGGGTCAGAGCCCGGCGAAGGCGCTCTCGATGATGTCGAGCCCCTCGGCCAGCAGGTCCTCGCCGATCACCAGCGGCGGCAGGAAACGCAGCACGTTGCCGTAGGTGCCGCAGGTGAGGACCACCAGTCCCTCGGCGTGGCAGGCCTTGGCCACCGCGGCGGTGGTCTCCGGGTCCGGGGTCTTGTCGCCATCCCGGGTACCGGACTTCACCAGCTCCACGGCGATCATCGCACCGCGCCCGCGCACGTCCCCGATCACGTCGTACTTCTCGGCCAGCGCGGTCAGCCGGGCCTTCATGATCTCCTCGATGCGCCGGGCCTTCGCGTTCAGGTCCAGCTCGCGCATGGTCTCGATGGAGCCGAGGGCGGCGGCGCAGGCCACCGGGTTGCCGCCGTAGGTGCCGCCCAGGCCGCCCGCGTGCGCGGCGTCCATGATCTCGGCGCGGCCGGTGACCGCGGCCAGCGGCAGACCGCCCGCGATGCCCTTGGCGGTGGTGATCAGGTCCGGGACGATGCCCTCGTCCTCGCAGGCGAACCACTGGCCGGTGCGGCAGAAGCCGGTCTGGATCTCGTCCGCGACGAACACGATGCCGTTGTCCTTCGCGAACCGCGCGATGCGCGGCAGGAAGCCCTTGGCGGGCTCGATGAAGCCGCCCTCACCGGCGATCGGCTCGATGATGATGGCGGCCACGTTCTCCGCGCCGACCTGCTTGGAGATCTGGTCGATCGCCTCGGCCGCGGCCTGCTCGGCGCAGTCCTCGGCACCGGTCAGCCAGCGGAACGGGTAGGCCAGCGGCACCCGGTAGACCTCGGGGGCGAACGGGCCGAAGCCGTGCTTGTACGGCATGTTCTTGGCGGTCAGCGCCATGGTGAGGTTGGTGCGGCCGTGGTAGCCGTGCTCGAAGACGACGACGGCCTGGCGCTTGGTGTAGGCGCGGGCGATCTTCACCGCGTTCTCCACCGCCTCGGCGCCGGAGTTGAACAGCGCGGACTTCTTGGCGTGGTCGCCCGGGGTCAGCTCGGCGAGCTCCTCGGCCACCCGTACGTAGCCCTCGTAGGGCGTCACCATGAAACAGGTGTGGGTGAAGGCGGCGAGCTGCTCGGTGGCCCTGGCCACGACGGCCTCGGCGCTGTTGCCGACGCTGGTGACCGCGATGCCGGAACCGAAGTCGATGAGCGAGTTGCCGTCGACGTCCTCCAGGACGCCGCCGCCTGCGCGGGTGACGAAGACCGGCAGGGTCGTGCCGACGCCGTTGGCGACGGTCGCCGTCTTACGGGCGAGCAGCTCCTGCGACTTCGGGCCGGGGATGGCGGTGACGAGACGACGCTCCTGCGGAAGGGCGGGGCCGCCGGACAGTTCGGTCATGGGGCTACTCCTTGCGATCATCTCTGCGATCACGGCGATCACGGTCTTTTCTCGCAGGCTAAGCCCGCCGGGCGGGGCCGCGCATACTCCGTTCGGGAGTGGTGGGGGTCGGCACTTCTACGCGGCGGACAGTGGTGGGTGGGGTGGGGCGCGGCTGCCGGTGGGTGCGTGATCATCGTCGGGCGGGCGCGGCTCGACTACATTGTGTGCCGTCGCGGTGGCTAACGGGCGAGCGGGCGAGGGGCAACGAGCGATGGACGTCGAGGGGTCGCACGGGCGGGGCGGCACGGGCCCGGCGGTGCCGTCGGCACCACCGGGGCCTCCGGCACAGCGGGGGGTGGGGGTGCCGCCGCCGATGCCCCAACACACGCCGGTGGCGGCCCTTGAGACGTGGCTGCGGACGCCGCGCCACCCTTCGGGTCCCGGCATCTACGCGTACGGCCACGTGCCGCGTCCGCCCGAGGAGCCCGGGCGCATAGGGGACCGGAAGCTGATCGGAGGGGCGATCCTCGCCCTGCTGTGCGGGATGCTGGTCTGGTCGCTGTGCAACGACAGCTATCTCACGTTCTGGTTCTGGCCCTACCTGTGGCTCACCCCCAAGGCGTGGCGGGTCGCCCACCCGGGGGACCGGCTCGTGGCGTTCAACGTGACCTCGCGCATGTACTACGCGCTCTGCGCCGCCCTCCTGATCGTCGTCTGCGGTCACTTCGGCCGCTGGCGGGAAGTGTTGCGGCGGTACGTGGGGCCGCTGGTGCGGAAGGTGAGCACCGACGAGCCCTCCCCGCAGGAGGAGGCGGCCACCGCCGCGAGTGATCCCGTGGACTGGCCCGACGTGCGGGACGCCGGATATCGGGAAGTCGCCGAGCGGCTGGCCGCTGAAGCCCGGGGGGGGCGGATGAACGACGTGGACTTCGTGCGGCTGCACCGGGCCTGGCGGTTCGCGCTCGCCGAGCCGCGGCGGATGGAGGCCTACGCGGACGCCGTTCTGCGGCAGGGTGCCGCCGCCTGGACGCATCCGTCCGGCGCCCGGGACCTGCCCGGTCGCTCCGCCCGCCACGACCTGTACACCGCCCAGGTCCGCATCGGCGCCGCCGCCGACTCCGACCGCAATCCGTACCTCTACCGCGGCGCGGGCATGGCTCTGGACCCCGCGCTGCTGGGCACCTCGCTGCTGGCCGTGGGCCCGCCGGGGTCGGGCAAGACGCGGCACATCGTGCGGCCGGTCGTGGAGTCGCTGTGCCTTCAGGCGCTGGCCGGTACGGCGGCCGTCGTCGCGGTGGGCTCCGCGGGGGCCGACCTGGGCCCGGCGGAGGCGTTCGACGTGGTGATCGCGCCGGGCGACCCGTCCTGCGGCTACGACCTGGACCTGTACGGCGGCGCCACCGACGCAGACGAGGCCGCGGCGCTGCTGGCCGCGGCGCTGCTGGACGGTTTCGAGGGCCCCGACGCCGACCCGCGCCGGGCGGCCACCGCGCTGAGCCAGGTGCTCGGGCCCTATCGGGCGGCCCACGGGCGGTTCCCCTCGGTGACCGAGCTGCGGGAGCTGCTGGAGGGCGGCGCCGCAGCGATCGCCGCGCTGCGCGAGGCGCTGGACGCCGCGGGCGAGCACGGCTGGGTGCGCGAACTGGCCGCGCGCGAGCGGCAGTCGGGCCGTCGCGGCGACGTGGGCGAGCTGCTCGCCGACCGGATCGCGCTGCTGGACCGGCCGGCGTTCGCCGGGTTCTTCGACGTGACGGGACGCAGCAAGCCGTTCGCCCTCAACTCGCTGGAGCACCCCCTGCGGGTCCGGATCGACCTGCCGGAACGCGGTCACGCCGAGGCGTCGCGGATGCTGGCCCGGCTGCTGCTGGCGCAGTTCACCGCGGCGGCCACGGCGCGCCGGGACCGTTCGCTGTTCGCCTGCCTGGTGCTGGACGACGCGACGCACACCGTCACCGCCGACGCCGTACGGGCCCTGCAACGGCTGCGGTCGGCGCACGCGGGGGCGGTGCTGTCGCTGCGGTCGCTGGACGACGTGCCGGAGGCGCTGCGCAGCGCGCTGCTGGGCGCGGCCGGGTGCCGGATCGCGCTGTCGGGCGTGACGACGTGGGACGGCAGGCGGTTCGCGGAGGCGTGGGGGACCACCTGGGTGGAGGAGTCCGACGTGACGCGGACCCCGGACTTCTCCGGTGGCTTCCTCAAGCGCACGGTGCGCGGCATCCGCCGGGTCTTCACCGGGGAGGCGGTGACCACCGAGTCGGTGACGGTGCGGCGGGTCGAGCGGGAGCGCTGGTCCGCCTCCGACCTGGCCAACGCCGTCCCCCGGGGTCACGCGGTCGCCTCACTGACCACGGTTGCCGGTGACAGCAGCCCCCCGGTGCTGATCGACCTCACCGCCTGACCGCGGTACGCCCGTACGTACGCCCTGAACTGCGGCGTGGCGGCGTGGGTGAGGCAGAATCGGAAGCGCTATGCCACCCACCCTCGCGTTCCTCGTACGCACCCCCGCGCTCAAGCTCACCGTCCTGGCCGGAGGCGACCGGCTGGACGCGCCCGTGCGCTGGGTGCACACCAGCGAGCTGGACGACCCCGCGCCCTACCTGGAGGGCGGCGAGCTGCTGCTGACGACCGGGCTGAAGCTCGGCGACGAGCCCGCCGCGCTGCGCGGCTACGTCCACCGGCTGGCCGACGCCGGGGTGGTCGGGCTGGGCTTCGGGGTGGGCCTGGGCCACGACACCGTGCCGGAGCCGCTGGTGTCGGCCGCCGAGGAGCGCGGCCTGCCGCTGCTGCGGGTGCCGCGCCCGACGCCGTTCATCGCGATCAGCAAGGCCGTGTCCGCCGCCATCGCCGCCGACCAGTACAAGGCGGTCACCACCTCGCTGGAGGCGCAGCGCGAGCTGACCCGTGCCGCGCTCGCCCCGGACGGCACGGCGGCGCTGCTGGCCCGGCTCGCCGCGCACCTGGACGGCTGGGCGGCGCTGTACGACGCCTCCGGCGCGGTGGTCGCCGCGGCGCCGGAGTGGGCCGGGCGGCGGGCCGCGCGGCTGTCCGGCGAGACCGAGCGGCTGCGGGACCGCCCCGCGCCCGCCAGCGCCGCCGTCGCCGGGCCCGGCGGGGACGACGACCGGGTGGAGATCCAGTCGCTGGGCACCGGCCGCAGGCCGCGCGGTTTCCTGGCGGTGGGCACCGGCGAGCGCCTGGAGACCTCGGCGCGTTACGTGGTGCACGCGGCGGTGGCGCTGCTGACGCTCTCCCTGGAGCAGTCGCGCACCCTCCAGGAGGCCGAACACCGCTTCGGTGCCGCGCTGTTGCGGATGCTGCTTGCCGGTGAGACCGGGCACGCCCGGGACGTCGCCGGGAGCCGGTACGGCACGCTGCTGGAGCGTCCGGTGCGGTTGCTGGTCGCCGAGCCCGCCCGGGGGGCCGACGAGGGCGCCGACCCCGCCCTCGCCGCGCTCGCCGACCGTGCGGAGGCCGCCGCGCTGCGGGCCGCCGAGCCGCTGCTGGCGGTGACCGAGCACGGCCGCCTGACCGTGCTGGCCGCCGACGGGGGCGCGGTGCTGCGTGAGTGCGTCGCCGGTCTCGACGGCGCAGAGGGGCCGGCCGCGGGGCTGTCCGCCGCCGCGACGGCCGACGACGTGCCACGGGCCGCCGCGCAGGCGGAACGCGCGCTCGCGGTGGCCATGAGGCGCGGGCGGACGCTGGTCGAACACGACGAGGTGGGCAGCGGTTCCGTGCTGCCGCTGCTGGGCGACGACGCGGTGCGGGCGTTCGCCGACGGGCTGCTGCGGCCCTTGCGCCAGCACGACGCGACCGCGCGCGGCGACCTCGTCGCGTCGTTGCGGGCCTGGCTGTCGCGGCACGGGCAGTGGGACGCCGCCGCCGCCGACCTGGGCGTCCACCGGCACACCCTGCGGTACCGGATGCGGCGGGTGGAGGAGATCCTCGGCCGGTCGCTGGACGACCCGGACGTGCGGATGGAGCTGTGGCTGGCGCTGAAGGCCACCGACCAGGGGCCTGCCGTTTTGTAGCGTGCGCCGGACCGGTCCGTACAGGGTGGACAAACACGAACGGCTCACCGCCCGCCTACCGTGGAGGCACTGACCGAGCAGCACGAAAGGCGGGGATCCGCTGTGACCTCCACGCGCGAAGCGGTACACGCGTTCTGGATCGCCGGACGGCAGGCGACCGGCGACAGCACCTTCGACGTCACCCATCCGTGGGACGGCACCGTCGTCGGCACCGTCAGCGTCCCCACCGACGACCAGGTGGAGCAGGCGGTCGCCGCCGCCCACGCCGCCGTGGGCCCGTTCTCCGCCACCCCGGCGCACGTGCGCACCGCCGCGCTCGACCACGTCGCCAAGCGGCTCGCCGAGCGCGCCGAGGAGGTGGCCCGGCTGATCACCGCCGAGAACGGCAAGCCGATCAAGTGGGCGCGCGGCGAGGTCGGCCGCGCGGTCTCGGTCTTCCGCTGGGCCGCGGAGGAGGCCCGCCGCTTCAACAGCGGTGACGCGCAGCGCCTGGACACCGACGCCGGCGGCACCGGCCGCCTCGCGCTCACCCGCCGCTTCCCCAAGGGCGCGGTCCTGGGCATCGCGCCGTTCAACTTCCCGCTCAACCTCGTCGCGCACAAGGTCGCCCCGGCGATCGCGGTCGGCGCGCCGATCATCCTCAAGCCCGCGCCCGCCACCCCGCTGTCCGCGCTGCTGCTCGGCGAGATCCTGGCCGAGACCGAGCTGCCCGAGGGCTCCTGGAGCGTGCTGCCGGTCGCCAACGACCGCATGCCCGCGCTCGTTCAGGACGAGCGGCTGCCGGTCATCTCGTTCACCGGTTCCGACACCGTCGGCTTCGCCATCCAGCAGTCCGTGCCGCACAAGCACGTCACCCTGGAGCTCGGCGGCAACGCGGCGGCCGTCGTGCTCGCCGACTACGCGAGCGACGCGGACCTGGAGTGGGCCGCCACCCGCATCGCCACCTTCGCCAACTACCAGGCGGGCCAGTCGTGCATCTCGGTGCAGCGGGTCATCGCCGACGCGGCCGTCTACGACCGGCTGGTGGAGAAGGTCGTCGCCAAGGTCGGCGCGCAGGTCACCGGCGACCCGTCCGACGACGCCACCGACGTCGGCCCGCTGGTCAGCGAGGACGCCGCCAAGCGGGTGGAGTCCTGGGTCGACGACGCGGTGGCCAAGGGCGCCACGCTGGTGACCGGCGGCAAGCGCGAGGGCGCGAGCTACGCCCCGACCGTCCTGGCCGACCTGCCCGCCGACGCGATCCTCGCCACGGCCGAGGTCTTCGGCCCGGTGCTCAGCCTGCACAAGGTGGACGGCACCGACGCGGCGTTCGCGGCCGTCAACGACTCCAAGTTCGGCCTCCAGGCGGGGGTGTTCACGCACGACGTCCAGACCGCCTTCCGGGCGCACCGGGAACTGGAGGTCGGCGGCGTGATCATCGGCGACGCGCCCTCCTACCGCGCCGACCAGATGCCGTACGGCGGCGTGAAGGCGTCGGGCACCGGGCGCGAGGGCGTCGCCTACGCGATGGCCGACTACACCTACGAGCGCGTCCTCGTCCTGACCGGCCTGGACCTGTAGCGGTCGACGGCGGCGGGTTTGTGAGCCACCCTCACAGGAGGAGGGCGCTCTGTGCGGGAGCGCCCTCCTCCGCCATGTCCGCGGTGCGCGCCGCGTCCGGTCCCCTCGCGCGGGGTCTGGTAGGGATGCCGTTATTCGGGTACATACGGTCGAGTAGCACCGATCGGTAGTGCGGCCGGACGAACCGGTTTCCGGCCCGCGTGCCGCCGGTCGCGTCCCGTACGCCCACGACGCCGCGGCGAGGTGAGCCCTCATGTCCGCTCCAACCGCACGCAAGGTCTCCGAGCGCGAGGCACGGCAGGTCGCCGAGGAGGCCAGGGAACAGGACTGGCGCAAGCCCAGCTTCGCCAAGGAGCTGTTCCTCGGCCGCTTCCGGCTCGACCTGATCCACCCTCACCCCACCGGCGCCGCCGAGGACGTCCGGCGCGGCGAGGCGTTCCTGGCCAAGCTGCGCGACTTCCTGGTCGAGGAGGTCGACGGGGCCCGCATCGAACGCGAGGCGCGCATCCCCGACGAGGTGGTCGCGGGCCTGAAGCGGATCGGCGCGCTCGGCATGAAGATCGACACCAGGTACGGCGGGCTCGGCCTCACCCAGGTGTACTACAACAAGGCACTGGCGCTGGCCGGTTCGGCGAGCCCGGCGATCGGGGCGCTGCTGTCGGCGCACCAGTCGATCGGCGTACCGCAGCCGCTGAAGATGTTCGGCACCCAGGAGCAGAAGGACGCCTTCCTGCCGCGCTGTGCCACCACCGCCATCTCCGCGTTCCTGCTCACCGAGCCCGACGTGGGCTCCGACCCGGCCCGGCTGGCCACCACCGCGGTACGTGACGGCGACAGTTACGTGCTGGACGGCGTGAAGCTGTGGACGACCAACGGGGTCGTCGCCGACCTGCTGGTCGTCATGGCGCGGGTGCCGAAGTCGGAAGGGGCCAAGGGCGGCATCACGGCGTTCGTCGTCGAGGCGGACAGCCCCGGCATCACGGTCGAGAACCGCAACGCCTTCATGGGCCTGCGCGGCATCGAGAACGGCGTCACCCGCTTCCACCAGGTGCGCGTTCCGGCCGCCAACCGCGTCGGGCCCGAGGGCGCGGGCCTGAAGATCGCGCTGACCACGCTCAACACGGGGCGCCTGTCGCTGCCCGCGATGTGCGCCGGTGCGGGCAAGTGGTGCCTGAAGATCGCCCGCGAGTGGTCGGCGGCCCGCGAGCAGTGGGGCCGTCCGATCGCCCGGCACGAGGCGGTCGGCTCCAAGATCGCGTTCATCGCGGCCACCACCTTCGCGCTGGAGGCGGTCCTGGACCTGTCCAGCCAGATGGCCGACGAGGACCGCAACGACATCCGCATCGAGGCCGCCCTCGCCAAGCTCTACGGCAGCGAGATGGCCTGGAAGATGGCCGACGAACTGGTGCAGATCCGGGGCGGACGCGGCTTCGAGACCGCCGACTCGCTGGCGGCGCGCGGCGAGAAGCCGGTGCCCACCGAGCAGATGCTGCGCGACCTGCGCATCAACCGCATCTTCGAGGGCTCCACCGAGATCATGCACCTGCTGATCGCCCGCGAGGCCGTCGACGCCCACCTGTCGGTCGCGGGCGACCTCATCGACCCCGACAAGTCGCTCGGCGACAAGGCGCGGGCCGGAGCGAAGGCCGGCGGCTTCTACGCCCGCTGGCTGCCGAAGCTGGTCGCGGGCCCCGGCCAGGTCCCCACCTCGTACAGCGAGTTCGGGCCGCTCGCCACCCACCTGCGGTACGTCGAGCGCGGCGCGCGGCGGCTGGCGCGCTCCACGTTCTACGCGATGTCGCGCTGGCAGGGCCGGATGGAGACCAAGCAGGGCTTCCTCGGCCGGATCGTGGACATCGGCGCGGAGCTGTTCGCGATGAGCGCGGCATGCGTGCGGGCGCAGATGCTGGCGGGCGCGGGCACCGGGGGAGCGGACGGCGTGGCCGCCCGGCAACTCGCGGACACCTTCTGCCGCCAGGCGAGGATCCGCGTCGAGGAACTGTTCGACCGGCTGTGGACCAACACCGACACCGAGGACGGCGCGCTGGTCGAGGCGGTGATGGCGGGCCGGATGCGCTGGCTGGAGGAGGGCATCGTGGACCCGTCCGGCGAAGGGCCGTGGATCGCGGACGCCACGCCCGGCCCGGCCACCAAGCCCGACGTCCACCGCACGATCCGCTGAGCCGCCGCGCCCGATCCGCCGGACCGGCGGCGCCCGCGCGCTCCCCGGCGTCGCGGGCGCTGTCAAAGCGGCGCCGGGATGCGGCCACAATGGGTCCATGACCGACAGCCCGACACCCCTCGCCGATCCGCACCTGCTCTACGAGCCGCCGGGCGCCGGCGGCGACGGACCCCGCGACATCGTGATCCTCGGCTCGACCGGCTCCATCGGCACCCAGGCCATCGACGTGGTGCTGCGCAACCCCGACCGCTTCCGGGTGGTGGCGCTGTCGGCCGCGGGCGGGCGCGTCGCGCTGCTCGCCGAGCAGGCGCACCGGCTGGGGGTGCGGGCGGTGGGCGTCGCCGACGCCGCCGCGGTGCCCGCGCTGAAGGAGGCGCTCGGCGCGCTGTACGGGCGGGGCCGGGCGCTGCCGGAGATCCTGGCGGGCCCGGACGCGGCCACCGAGCTGGCCGGCCTGGAGTGCCACAGCGTGCTCAACGGCATCACCGGCTCCATCGGCCTCGCGCCGACCCTCGCCGCCCTGACCGCGGGCCGGGTGCTGGTGCTGGCCAACAAGGAGTCGCTGATCGTCGGCGGGCCGCTGGTCAAGGCGGTCGCCAAGCCCGGCCAGATCGTGCCCGTCGACTCCGAGCACTCCGCGCTCTTCCAGGCGCTGTCCGGCGGTGCCCGGCGCGAGGTGCGCAAGCTGCTGGTCACCGCCTCCGGCGGCCCGTTCCGCGGCCGTACCCGCGCCGACCTGGCCGGCGTCACGGTGGCCGACGCGCTGGCCCACCCCACCTGGGACATGGGCCCGGTCGTCACCATCAACTCGGCGACGCTGGTCAACAAGGGCCTGGAGGTCATCGAGGCCCACCTGCTGTTCGACATCCCCTTCGACCGCATCGAGGTCGTCGTCCATCCGCAGTCCCACATCCACTCGATGGTGGAGTTCACCGACGGCTCCACGCTGGCCCAGGCGAGCCCGCCGGACATGCGGATGCCCATCGCGCTGGGCCTCGGCTGGCCGCGCCGGGTGCCGGACGCCGCGCCCGCGTTCGACTGGAGCAAGGCGATGAGCTGGGAGTTCTTCCCGCTGGACGAGGGGGCCTTCCCGTCCGTGGGGCTCGCGGCGACGGTCGGCCGGCTCGGCGGGACCGCCCCCGCGGTCTTCAACGCGGCCAACGAGGAGTGCGTGGCCGCGTTCCGCTCCGGCGCGCTGCCCTTCACCGGGATCGTGGACACTGTGGCGGAGGTGGTGCGCGAGCACGGCACCCCCCGCGCGGGAACTTCTCTGGCCCTCCAGGACGTCCTGGGAGCGGAGGAGTGGGCACGAGCCCGCGCCCGTGAACTGGCAAGTGCGGCGACAGCGGAGGCGCGCGTATGACGACCCTGATGACCGTCCTCGGCATAGTCGTCTTCGTCATCGGCCTGCTGATCTCGATCGCCTGGCACGAACTGGGTCACCTGTCGACGGCCAAGATGTTCGGCATCCGCGTCCCGCAGTACATGGTGGGCTTCGGTCCGACGATCTGGTCGCGCAGGAAGGGCGACACCGAGTACGGGATCAAGGCGGTGCCGCTCGGTGGCTACATCCGCATGATCGGCATGTTCCCGCCCGGCGACGACGGCCGGATCTCCGCGCGCTCCACCTCGCCGTGGCGCGGCATGATCGAGGACGCCCGCTCGGCCGCGTTCGAGGAGCTCCAGCCGGGCGACGAGACGCGGCTGTTCTACACGCGCAAGCCGTGGAAGCGCGTCATCGTGATGTTCGCCGGGCCGTTCATGAACCTGATCCTGGCCGTGGCGCTCTTCCTTGGCGTGCTGATGGGCTTCGGCATCGCCTCGCAGACCACCACCGTCAGCAGCGTCTCCGACTGCGTGATCAGCCAGTCGGCGGCCAGCGCGGGCAAGTCCGCCTGCGCCAGGACCGACCCGGCCTCCCCGGCGAAGAAGGCGGGCCTGAAGGCGGGTGACCGCATCACCGCCTTCGACGGGCGGCGCATCACCGACTGGAACACCCTCCAGGACGACATCCGCCGCACCACGGGACCGGCCACCATCACGGTGGAACGCGGCGGGCGCAGCGTCGTCCTGCACGCCGACCTGATAAGGAACCAGGTCGCCAAGACCGACGGCAGCGGCGGCTACGTCCAGGGCCAGTACGTATACGCGGGCTTCCTGGGCTTCACTCCGGCCACCGGCATCGTCCAGCAGGGTCTCGGCGACTCGTTCCAGCGCATGGGCGGCATGGTCGGCACCGCGGTGCAGTCCCTGGTCGACCTGCCCGAGCGGGTTCCGGCGCTGTGGCGGTCCGCCTTCGACGGCGCGCCGCGCCAGCCGGACTCGCCGATGGGCGTGGTGGGCGCGGCCCGGGTCGGCGGCGACGTCTTCTCGCTGCACATCCCGCCGGAGCAGCGGATCGCGACCATGCTCATGCTGGTCGCCGGCTTCAACCTGTCGCTGTTCCTGTTCAACATGCTCCCGCTGCTGCCGCTGGACGGCGGTCACATCGCGGGTGCCCTGTGGGAGGCGTTCAAGCGGAACCTGGCCCGGGTCTTCCGCCGCCCCGACCCCGGGCCCTTCGACGTGGCGAAGATGATGCCGGTCGCCTACGTGGTCGCCGGGATCTTCCTGTCCTTCACCGTGCTCGTCCTCATCGCGGACGTCGTCAACCCGGTGAAGATCACCTGATCGGCGCAGGTGAGGGACGCCAGTACGACCGTGCGGGCCCCAGGGCCCGAAACAGCCTGGTCCTCGCGGCGGCCGCGTGACGGCGCCGTGAACCGGCCGGACACCCCCGGTGTCCGGCCGGTGGCCCGCCCGCGGCGGGGCCGCGCTGATGTGCCCGCCGCCGCGCGGGTGCCGTAATCTCGTAAACCGGAACCCGTGGCCCGGGCCCCGGTCCAGGGCGCTCGAACCACCCGCTCGAACACCACCTTGGGGATGCACCGCACATGACCGCGATCTCGCTCGGCATGCCGTCCGTTCCGTTGAAGCTCGCTGAGCGTCGTAAGAGCCGGAAGATCCAGGTGGGGTCGGTGGCGGTGGGTGGGGATGCTCCGGTGTC
>NZ_NSKH01000001.1 GCF_003144095.1 Streptomyces sp. ICBB 8177
AGCGGGACTTCGTCCCGCTACCGGGCTTCCGCTTCGCTTCAGCCCGGTTGGCGGGTCCGCTGCGCTCCCCCGCCTGTCGGTTCTTCCGGCTGCGCCTCCAGAACCGCTGGGGCCCGCTGACGCGGGCGAAGCTGGCTACGAGGGTGGGGGTGCTCGTTTGTGTAGGTTGCAGTGTACCGGTGGGTTCCATCTGATGCAGCATGTAACATTGGCAGAAACTAGGTAGGGGTGAGGGTGCCAATCGACGAGGGAATCCCGGAAGGGCTTACCCGTAGAGCACGGTACTTTATTGGGTGCCACGGCTACTGGACTGGCAGCGTTGATATCGAGCACTACCGGGCTCTCTGGAAAGGGCATGGCGTTCCGGAAGAGCAGATCGATCGGGTGGCGGCCTTCGAAGCTGTCTGGGGTGGCCTGGCCCTTCCCCCCGTCTCCTCACTACGACGGGGGCCCCCGGGCGTTCCGCGGGGGCGTTCCCAAAGGGCCGGCCCCTGACTGGCTCTTCAAGGCCGGGGCGCGGCGTACGGCTCTTCCCTATGCGTTCGTGGTGGGTCCGAACGGGGAGTTCGGGCTCGAGGCCGGGAAGTGGGTGCCCTTGCATGCGAGTGTCGAGGGGTGGGTGGAGGCCTTGGCTTTGGCGGATCATGCCCGTCGGTATGCGCGTACGACCAGGACGCTGACGGGTGCTGCCGTGGACGAGCTTGAGCTGGCCGAGTTCGAGGCCGTGCCAGAGGTCGCCGGTTGTGCGGACACCTGGTGGCGCGGCACCGACTCGCTGATCGCCTTCTACCGCGGCGAAGCAGAAGTCATGGAGGCGCCACGTTGCCAGACCGCCACCATCTACGCCGGACTGGATGCGTGGAGGCTCAAAGGACTCGATGACATCGGTACGCCCTCGAAATAACCTGACGCCCGCAACCTGAATCCCGCCCCGGAAAAGGGAACCAGAAAATGCAGGTCATCTCACTCAGGGAACACCAAGTAGATCAGCGCTACGCGTTTCGTAAGTGGGTGGGATTCCCTGCAAGGTCGTCTGTGCCCCCGCAGGGCGCCCGGGGCACGATCGTGTCAGCGACCGGCTCGGGCAAGACGATCACGGCCGCCGCGTGCGCGCTGGAGTCGTTCGCGGACGGCCGGATCCTCGTCACGGTTCCGACCCTGGACCTGCTCGCCCAGACCGCCCAGGCATGGCGCCTGGTGGGCCACCGCGCCCCGATGTTCGCGGTGTGCTCGCTGGAGAACGACCCGGTCCTCAAGGCACTGGGAGTGCGCAGCACCACCAACCCGATCCAGCTCGCCCTGTGGTCCAGGTCCGGGCCCGTGGTCGTGTTCGCCACCTACGCCTCCCTGGTCGACCGTGAGGACATCGACGCACCCGAGGGCCAGCGGAAGGTTCGCGGGCCACTGGAGGCCGCTCTGGCAGGCGGCCAGCGACTCTACGGCCAGCGCATGAACGGCTTCGACCTCGCCATCGTAGACGAGGCCCACTCAACCGCAGGTGATCTTGGCAGGCCCTGGGCGGCGATCCACGACAACCAGCGCATCCCCGCCGACTTCCGCCTCTACCTCACAGCCACCCCCCGCATCCTCGCCTCCCCCCGGCCGCAGAAAGGCGCGGACGGCCAGGAGCTGGAGATCGCCTCAATGGGCCAGGACTCCGAGACCTACGGGCCCTGGATCGCCGAACTCGGGCTCTCGGAGGCGATCGAACGCGAGATCCTCGCCGGGTTCGAGATCGACGTGCTGGAGATCCGCGACCCCTCCTCGGTCCTCGGGGAATCAGAGGAGGCGCGGCGCGGCCGGCGCCTGGCCCTGTTGCAGACCGCGCTCCTGGAACACGCCGCCGCACACAACCTGCGCACCGTCATGACGTTCCACCAGAAGGTCGAGGAAGCCGCCGCGTTCGCCGACAAGCTCCCCGAGACCGCGGCTGCGCTGTACGTCAACGACGCCACGGACGAGGACCTGGCCGCCGCCGACAAGCTCCCCGCGTCCACGATCGACGCGGCCTTCTACGAGCTGGAGACCGGCCGCCACCTACCCCCGGACCGCGTCTGGTCGGCCTGGCTCTGTGGCGACCACACCGTCGCCGAACGGCGCGAAGTGCTACGCCAGTTCGCCAACGGCATCGACGCCGCCGGCCGACGGGTCCACCGCGCCTTCCTCGCAAGCTGTCGCGTCCTCGGAGAAGGCGTCGACATCACCGGCGAACGAGGCGTCGAGGCCGTCTGCTTCGCCGACACCCGCGGCTCCCAAGTCGAGATCGTGCAGAACATCGGCCGCGCACTCCGGCTCAACAGGGACGGCAGCACGAAGGTGGCCAGGATCATCGTGCCGGTCTTCCTGGAGCCCGGCGAGGACCCGACCGACATGGTCGCCTCCGCCAGCTTCAAGCCGCTCGTGGCCGTGCTCCAGGGCCTACGCTCTCATGATGAGCGCCTGGTCGAACAACTCGCCTCCCGCGCGCTCACCAGCGGCAAACGCAAGATTCACCTCCAGCGCGACGAGAACGGCCGGATCGTCGGGGCCGCCGGCGGCCCGAGCCACAGCCAGGACCAGGAGCACGACGACGACACCGACGCCGCTGCCGAATCGGCCCTGCTGCACTTCTCCAGCCCCCGCGACGCGACGACCATCGCGGCGTTCCTGCGCACCCGGGTCTACAGGCCCGAATCGCTGGTCTGGCTGGAGGGATACCAAGCCCTGCTCCGGTGGCGGAAGGAGAACGAGATCACCGGCCTCTACGCCGTCCCCTATGACGTAGAGGTCGAGGTCGGGGCGACGAAGGCGTTTCCGCTTGGCCGATGGGTCCACCAGCAAAGGAAGGCGCTGCGGGCCGGGGAGCTGGAGGAGCGGCGCAAGACGCTGCTGGACGCTCCGGAGGCCGGGATGGTCTGGGAGCCGGGTGAGGAGGCGTGGGAGGCCAAGCTGGCCGCGCTGCGGTCCTACCGGCGGGCCATGGGGCACCTCGCGCCGCGTCAGGACGCGGTATGGGGCGAAGGCGAGACGATGGTGCCCATCGGGCAGCACATGGCCAACCTCCGCCGCAAAGGCGGACTTGGGAAGGATCCGAAGCGCGCGGCGGAGCGGGCGAAGCAACTGGCGGAGATCGACCCCGACTGGAACTGCCCCTGGCCACTGAACTGGCAACGCCACTACCGCGTCCTGGCCGACCTCGTCGACGCCGACGGCCACCTCCCCCACATCCGGCCCGGGGTGCTGTTCGACGGCGACGACATCGGGCGCTGGCTCCAGCGGCAGTCTCAGCCGGGTACTTGGGCGCAGCTGTCGACCGAGCAGCAGGAGCGACTGGCCGCGCTGGGCATCAAGCCCGCCCAGACGCCGTCTCCCGCGCCTGCGGCCACGCGTGCCACGAAGGGCCCGGGCAAGGCGCAGCAGGCGTTCCAGCGCGGCGTTCAGGCCCTTGCACAGTACATCGCCCGGGAGGGCCACCACTGCGTCCCCAGGGCCCACGCAGAAGAGATCGCGGTGGAGGGCGAGGCCGCCTCGGTGGTCGTCAAGCTGGGTGTGTGGGTCTCGAACACCAAGACCCGGCGGTACAAGCTCAGCGCGGAGCAGCTGGACGCGCTGCGGGAGCTGGGCGTGGAGTGGGCGTGAGCCCGGACTCAGGCCCTGTCCGGTCTTCGGGGCAGGACCTGAGCCGGACGGCCTTGTTTTTCAGCCCGTCTCGTCATCGATCAGGCCGTAGGGCGGCTCTGTCTCGTCTCGGCTGAATCGGACGATCACACGGTCCTCGATCAGCTCGGGTGGGCTGTTGTCTGCGACGATGACCTGTGCCCCGTTGCCATGACGTGCCAGCCACTGTGTGAGGTGCCGATAGAAGTCGTCGGTGCTGACAGCATCCGCGATGAGGGAGTCACGGCCGGTGCCGTGTCCAAGATTCTTCTGCGGGCTGTCGATCATGAGAAAGCCAGGGTGCGATGCCCCGCTCTCGAAGGCCGTTTCGAAGACGGCCAGTTGCCATGCGAGGGTGATGAGCGTCCTAGCTCCTGAAGATGCCACCTGGTAAGGCTCACCACGCACAAGGGGAGTCAGGTCGTTCGCCACGTGAGCCTGGCTGAGTTTGGGATAGTGCCACTCAGCAAGAAGACGACCAAACCGCGTGCTGATCTGCCGGAGCACCTCATTCCGGTCCTGGGTGGCATCACCCAGTTGCGCAAGTTCCTCACGAAGCTGGCTCAGGTTCGCCTCTTGCCGGTTCACGAGTCCAGCCCGCTTGGCCAAGCCTTCTTGGAGTTTGGACGCGGTGTTCAACTGATCGATCTGGCGCGTAACTGCCTCTTTGCGGCGATGCAACTCGTCTCGGGCCACGAGGAAGGTGGAGACGGTCGGCGAGGTGGCTTCGTCGAGGGCTTTCGCCGCACGCTGTTCTTCCAAGCTGGCGGTCTGAGCCCGCTGCCTGGCAGAGGAGAGCGAGGCATCGAGTTCCTCGATGTACGTAGTGATCTCTCTGAGCCGGGCCTTCGTCGAACGGATCTCAGCCGCGACGTCCAGCTGCTCAGCTTGTTCGCTGGTGTTGTTGCCGGCAGCGGCACCGAGGGTCAGGTCCGGCGGCTCCGGCAAGTCGTGGTCGCACATACTGCAGCGCCCGTCGATGACATGGGGCGGGACAGACAACGGGTTCAAGCAGGCGGGACACGTGCGGACACGGAGCGGATCAAACAACTGCCGCGCTTGAGCCAGCATGCCGAGTTTGAGGAGGTCGTCGGCGTATTGGGCGCGCAGGGGAAGCATGCGTGCAAGCTGCGTTTCCCGGTCACGCAGAACGGCGGAAGCTGTGCGGGCCTCCTCTGCAGAGCGCCGGTGGGTCTGGCGCAGCTCTTCGGCGAAGGTGGTGGCGGCGTGGGCCCGCTCATCGAGCTCTTCAAGCTGTGCAGTGATCGACGCCAACTGGCGCTCGGCATCCAGGCGGGTCTGCGGGTCGGTGGCCGTTTCACCGTCTTGTTCGGCGACAAAGGCGGTGGCTGCGGCTAGCTCAGCCCGCGAACGGTTGAGGCGTCCCTCGAGCTGTTTGATGCGTGATCCGAGTTCTACTGCGCGGTCGTCGTGGACGCCGAAGACGACATCGACGACCTGGCGCAGCTTGTGCTTGCGCGGAGGGCTGTTCTCGAAGAGGAAGTTCTTGTCAGCGACCCGTTCGTTGGGCAGGAAGGTCAGCCACATCAGGTCGCGGATGCTGAGCGGGTCGGTGCGTGATTCTGCGTCGGTTGGCGCTTCCCGCAGTTCCACGCCTTCCAGCTTGCAGTGGCTCAGCAGTAGAGAGGACAGGCTTTGAGGGTCGCCGGCCGGGGCGATGACCTTCTTTTCGATGGTGGCGAAGGAAGGCTGGTCCAATCGTCCGCGGCGGACGAAGGCCACGGTGGAGGGCTCGCCTACGGCGCGTTCGATGATGTGGCTGTCGCCGGAGAGCTCGACTTCCAGCAAGGCCGAGCGGACCTTCCGGAGGACTTCGGGGTGTCTGGGATGGTTCTTGGCGCCGAGACCATAAGCGACGAACTCCAGGACGGCTGTCTTGCCGGAGCTGAAGGCTCCCGAGATGACAGAGAGATCTTGGACTCGGCCCTCTGTGGTGAAGTCGATGTCGTAGTTACGACCGATACCCACCAGGCGGAGACGTCGTACGCGGATGCCATGTGCTTCGGTCATCGGCCGTCCTCCACGAAGGGCTGCTCAAGTGGCTGAAGTACCGTCCTGCCGCTGTCTACGGTTGCAAGAACGCTGGCGAGAGCTGCGGCGGGCCGGTTGCTGCCGTCGACACGCAGCCAGCCAGCGGTCTCCTTGCGCAGGCGGGCGTCACTGAGCCGACGTAGCTTTCCGACGACCATTTCGGCTGCGGTGGTGAAGGATCTGGCGTAGGTCGTGGTGAGGTGAGCGCTCAAATCACGTCCGGCAGAGGTGATGCGGTAGACGAGGCCACCCTGCTCATTCGCGGCGGTGCAGCATCCGTAGGCCACCAGCAGGCTCAAGTCATGCTGAATGCGCTCACGGCGGCTGGTGAATCGCTGTCCCGAAGACGCGTAGGACAGCACCCGCGGGTCGAAGCCCGCGAGACGCAGCAGGGATGCCTCCCGGCTGTCCGGCTCCACCACCAGGAAGGGGTTCGCGGAGAGGAAGTCGTAGTAAGCAATGCGTTCCAGGTTCGCGCCCGGCGGCTTCTGGTTGGCCATGGCGTTCATGAGAAGAAGGAGCTGTGCCAGCCGGAACTGGACCTCGTCCTCCGGCATGACTACCGGACGGTCGGCGTCCACGGCGACTCCTCATCGTCGGTCGGGGGCTCGTGCCGGGACTGCTGGGTGTGTGAATCGGTTTCGGAGTGCGCGGCGGCAACGGTGCGCCAGTGCTTGACCCAGCCGGCCTTTCGGTTGTCCACGAGCCGGTGAACCAGGCCCCAGGCGTGCGCTACCTCCAGCCTCAACTGCTTGGGCAGCTGAGGGTGCTCCGTCCGGACGTCAGCCCAGACCAGACTGTGCAGTTTGCGCATGCTGTCGTCAGCGCAGCACTCGTTGAAGCGGGTCTCCCACACGCCGTGGAGGGTCGCGTCGGTGGACACCAGAGCGTTGACCTCCGACGGCACTCCCTTATGGGCGATCTCGCGCGCGACCAGGTCCGCATTGAAGAACTGGCGCTTGGCACCATCGAGCTCAAGATGGCCGGCCTCCCTCATCTGCCTGACGAAGAGCGCAGAGTCGAAGGCAACCGCCTTGTCGTCGTCCACTTCCAGGACGGGTCGGGCTTCCCCGTCAGCGGGAGGCACTCCCGTGGGCAGTTCGTAGTATGCGCGGCGCACTTGATCAGCTTCCGGAGCCCGCAATCTCACCGTCAGCTGCGTCTCATCCCACAAGTCGATGACCAGGTGGTGGTCACGTTCCTGGGTCCTCTTCCACTTGTCCCACCACTTCGTGGTCGGCCCATCCATGCTGGAGGGGATACACAGGATCCACATCTTCACCGTGTGCCCGTGCTCGGCCGCCTGCTTGATCACCGACTGGAAGGACTCCCTGATCGTCCGCTGGTGTGTAGCCGCGGTGACGGGATGAAAGTACTTGGACTGCCAGACCGTGATGGAGCCACCGAGGTCGCCAGCGAACGCGTCGATGCCCCAGTCACCCGGGTTGGCTGCGATGGTGCGGACCCCTGGCATCGTGGCGTTGGCGAGCTCAATGATCATCTTCTCGAAGTCGTCCCGGGCACCGCCCATTCCACCCGTACGCATCTGGTGAGCCACGAAACTGATCGGCGGCACACCAGCCGCCATCGTCACGTGATCTTTCACGGCACCCCCCAGCGCACGGTACCCACCGCTTTCAGCCCGTGCTTCTTCCGTGACGCAAAGTCAGGAGTGGCACCGTAACGCTGTTCTCCTCTATCGATCAAGAGGATGCCCAGGGGCTCTTCGGCATCTAACGGACGCTTACCGCTCCAAGCTCGATCGGCACAGTGCGGTACACATCGCCTTGCGTAATGAGTGCCGTAGCCCGGTCTGCCACTCGCAGCGTTCTCGAGTGCCCGGCGGTCGATGTCCGTGTACCCAGCGGTCGCCTGTGCGCCCCGTCGGCAGTGGTGGTTCGGCCTCTGTGCGGCCGCAATTGGCTGGTCAGATGCTGGGCGGGGAGATGGCTGGCTGCCACACTCAGCCGGTTGAACTGATCACTGCACGGCCGTGGGGCCGTACGGAGAAGTCCGGGGGGATCCTTGTCGAGCGCACGCCCAAGCGGAGGCCGCTACATCCGATCAGGCTCACCCTCCCGGCCGTCCGCGCTGTCATCGCTTGCCGCCTTGGGTGTGGTGTTCCTAGGCGGTGTCTTCAATTGATCTTGGGTGGTGGATCATGGTCGAGTGATACGTCGTCATGAACTGACCGACATGGAGTGGGAGTTCGTCCGGCCGTTGCTGCCCGAGTCACTGCGCGGGCGGAAGCGTCTTGATGACCGCACTGTGCTCAACGGGATCGTGTGGAAGTTCCGGACTGGGACCGCGTGGCGGGATGTGCCCGAGCGGTACGGGTCGTGGCACACGCTGCACACCCGCTTCCGCCGGTGGGCTCTGGACGGCACGTTCGAGCGGATGCTGCGGGCCGCCCAGACCCGGGCGGACGCGGCTGGTGACATGAACCGTGCTGTCCGGCTTCCGCGAAGGTGAGTCGATCCGATACTCCGAGCTCTTCCCTGCCCTACGAGTCCGTGGGCTCCCCGTCGTGCGGACCGCCGAAGTCCTCGACTGTCTGGGCCTGTTCGACGACGACCGGGCACCTGCAGTCGACCGCTGGTTGGAGCGAAAACTCGACGGGATATCTCCGGGCATTCGTCGCGCCGTCGAAGCCTGGGTTCACACTCTCCTCGACGGTGGCCCGCGGTCCGAGCCTCGCTCGCCTCATACGACATGGGCCTACCTGGGTGAGATCCAGCCGGTGCTGCTGGAGTGGTCCAGCCACTACGACCACCTGCGAGAGGTCACCCGGGAGGACATCATCGCGGCCCGGGACGCTGTCACCGGCAAGCAGCGCGAGAGCCGGATCGTCGCGTTGCGGTCTCTGTTCCGGCACGTGAAGAAGAAGGGCCAGATCTTCCGCAACCCCACGATCCGCGTCCGTGTCCCCCGGCAGACTGGCGGTGTTCTCCAGGCTCTCGTCCAGGAAGATATCGACGAGGCCATCGCCACCGCCACCACCGCGGACATCCGGCTCATCGTCGCTCTGGCTGCCGTCCACGCGGCACGGCCGAAGATGATCCGCACGATGCAGATGGAGGACGTCGACCTGGGCAACCGGCGCATCACCGTCGGCGGCCACGTCCGCCCACTCGATGACCTCACCCACCGTGCTCTCCTGGACTGGCTCGACCACCGCCACAACCGCTGGCCGAACACGGCCAACCCCCACCTGCTGATCACCCAGAAGACCGCCGTCGAACTCGGCCCGGCCGGCAAGCTCTGGACCACCCGGGCCACCCGCAACCTCACCGCCACCCTCGAACGCCTCCGCGTCGACCGACAGCTCGAAGAGGCCCTCACGGCGCAGACCCCCTCCACCTCGCCCTGGTGTTCGGCATCGACGAGAAGACCGCCATCCGCTACGCGGACTCCGCACGGGCCCTGCTAGACCAGGCTGCTGAACAGCCACTTCGGTGAAGTCAGCTCGACCGGTACACGCCTTTGACGGGGGAGCATGCCGTCAGGGCAGAGTCAGCAGCCGGGGCAGGTCGGCGGAGACGATGTCAGGGCGAGCGCGGCGATCCGCAGCTCGGCCGCCCACGTCTGCTGGTCAAGCCCCAACGTGTACTCAATGCAGCACGCGCATTGCGGGATCAGCGATACGAACGATCGCTCCTCAACGGTTTCGACCTCCGTCTCCCACCAGTCGTCCGTGGCCAGATCGGCGGGAGCGACGTCCCCATTGATCAGCCTCGCCGCCAGCCGACGCAGCGCGTGGCGCCGGGCCAGGCCCGGATCAGGCAACTCGACTCCGGCCTCGGAGAGTGCTTGCTCGAACGCGTCGCGGATATCGCGGGCATCCGCGTTGCGAGGCAAACCGGCGAGCTCGCACAACGTCGGGGTGTCCAGCCCGGCCGCGAGTGCCTCGGCCGCAACCATCGGCAGGTCCTCCAGTCGGATCTCATCCGCCTGATAACGGCAGGCCACCTCACCCAGAGACGTGAGGCCACTCCGTGTCGAGGATTCCGGTTCCGGTGTCGTTCCTGCTGTTGTCATGACTCGTACGATGCCAGCACTGTTCCCAAGGAGGGTTGCCCAGGGGGCGGTCCGCTCGGCACTAGGTTCTGTCTGACAAATGATCTTGGGTAGGTTCCCGGAGTTAGAGGATGAGTGAGGCGAGGCGGATGCCGGCCTTGTAGCGGTCGGCGAGTTTGTCGAAGCGGGTGGCGATCGCGCGGAACTGCTTGAGGCGGTTGAAGCAGCGTTCGACGACGTTGCGGGCCGTGTAGAGGTCGCGGTCGAAGGCCGGTGGTCTGCCGCCGGCCCGGCCGCGCCGCATCCGGTTGGCCTTCTGGTCCGCCCGTTCGGGGATGACGGCACGGATGCCCCGGCGCCGAAGCGTCTGGCGGATCGCCCGTGACGAATACGCTTTGTCGGCGATGACCGCGTCGGGCCTGCGGCGCGGCCGGCCGACGCCGGCCCGGGGCACTCTCACCGCGTCCAGGACCGCGTCGAAGGCGGTGGAGTCGTTGACGTTGCCCGGCGTGACCAGGACGGCCAGGGGCAGGCCCCGGCCGTCACAGGCGAGGTGGACCTTGGTGGTCAGCCCACCGCGGGACCGGCCGAGCGCCTGACGATCCGCCGCGCGTTCCGGATCTTCCAGTTCGTCCCCCCGACGCCGCCCTTTTTGCGGGCTCCGGCGGCGTGCTGGTGAGCACGGTTGATCGTGGAGTCGACCGACACCGTCCACTCCACCGCCCCGACCGAGTCGTCGCGGACCTGGACCTCCTCGAGCAGGCGGCCCCAGGTCCCGTCCGCCTCCCACCGGGCGAACCGCTCATAGACCGTCCGCCACGGCCCGAACCGTTCCGGCAGGTCACGCCACGGAGCACCCGTCCGCAACCGCCACAACACCCCGTTGATCACCTGCCGGTGATCCCGCCACGGACGACCCCGCCCGTCAACACCCGGCAACAGCGGCGCTATCCGCTCCCACGCCGCATCCGTCAACTCACCACGACCCACCACAAGATCAATTATCAGACAGAACCTAGGGGGTGTCTTCAAATGATCTTGCATGGTGGATCATGGTCGGGTGATACGACGCCATGAACTGTCCGATGCCGAGTGGGAGTTCGTCCGGCCACTGCTGCCTGTGCCCTTGCGGGGCCGGAGGCGGTTGGACCACCGAAGGGTCCTCGACGGGATCGTGTGGAAGTTCCGTACCGGCACCGCCTGGCGGGACGTGCCCGAGCGGTACGGGCCGTGGCAGACGCTGCACACCCGCTTCCGCCGGTGGGCCCTGGACGGCACATTCGAGCGGATGCTCCGAGCCGCCCAGGCAGAGGCGGACGCGGCCGGGGACATCGACTGGCTGGTGTCGGTCGACTCCACCGTCGTGCGAGCCCACCAGCACGCCGCCGGGGCCCGAAAAGGGGGCTCTGCCCACCGGCACTCGGACGCTCCCGGGGCGGCCTGACCAGCAAAATTCACCTGGCGTGTGATGCCTTCGGCCGCCCGCTCGCCTTCGTGGTCACGGGCGGGAACACCAACGACTGTACGCAGTTCACCGCCGTGATGGACGCGATACGAGTGCCCCGCATCGGCCCCGGACGGCCCCGCAACAGGCCCGCCCACGTCCTGGGCGACAAGGGCTACAGCTCCAAAGCCATCCGCACCTGGCTGCGACGGCGCGGTATCAGCCACACCATCCCCGAGCGGTCCGACCAGATCCGCAACCGGCTCCGGCGCGGCAGCCGGGGCGGACGCCCGCCAGCCTTCGACAAGCAGCCTCCGGTACACGTCCGGGGTTGGCCGGCTGGACGTCAGTGTAGTTCGGCGGGGCGCGAGTTGCGGCGGGCCGGGGTCCGCAAGCACTGTTCAGCTCGAACGACCCACTGCTGGACGCCGACAAGGCGTTCACCAGCCGTGAGGCCCGGTGGCCGGACGGCGAGGGCCCGCGTTCGCCGAGCACCTGCACCACGCCTCCCAGCCGGCCGGGCTTCGACCCGAAATGGAGGCGCCGCAAACACGACGTGCTGGTCTCCCTTGGCGTGGGAGGCATTGGCAAGTGCCCTGCGGCCTGCCCTGACCGGGATGGCAGCCACTGCCCGCGTTCGATCTGGCGCTGCGTCACCACTGGGAGACCTACCCCGGCCATCCGCTGGAGGATCACCTGCGTCGTGCCGGGCCGGCAACCCACTTCGACCGCGCCCTGCCCAGCAACTCCAAGGATCGCCCATCCCTCACCCCGCCCGACATGGCGGGATCCGCCGCAGCTCCATGACGCCGGCCAATGGTGCGGCTTCGACCGCAGCTTCGTCACACTACCGAGCTTGGATACCCTTCGCCCCTTTGCCGGCGCGGAACTTCGGGATGTACTTGAGCCTGCCCCGGATTCGGCCGGGGGAGCATGAGGGGAGTGGCGGGCGTGGGGGAACTTGACGGCAGGACGGCACTGGTCACAGGCGGCTCGCGCGGGATCGGGCGCGCGATCTGCCTGGGGCTCGCCGCCGAGGGGGCGCTGGTCGCGGTCCACTACGGCGGCAACGACGCGGCCGCCGCGGAGACCGTGGCGCTGATCGGCAAGGCCGGAGGCCGGGCGTTCGCGGTGCAAGCCAGGTTCGGTGAGAGCGGCGCGGTGGACACGTTGTTCGACGGACTCACCACCGGGCTGGCGGACCACGGCGCGGACGGCCTGGACATCCTGGTCAACAACGCGGGTGTCCACTCAGTCAGTTCGATCGGGCAGTTGACTGAGGAGGAGTTGGAGCGGCTTCTGGCGGTCAACGTGAGCACGCCGATCTTCGTGATCCAGCGGGCGCTGCCACTGCTGCGCGACGGCGGACGGATCGTCAACGTGGGCTCGGCGGCCACCCGGATCGCGAATCCTCTCCAGATCGGCTACACCGTCACCAAGGCCGCGCTGGCCGCCCTCAGCCCGTCGCTCGCCAACGAACTGGGCCGACGCGGAATCACGGTGAACACGGTCGAACCCGGGGTGGTGCTCACCGATATGACCGCCGGGTGGACCGGCGTTCCCGAGGCGGTGGCCGGACTCGAGTCGATCACCGCGCTCGGACGGATCGGCGAGCCGGAAGACGTCGCAGACGTGGTGGGCTTCCTGGCGGGCCCGCGGGGGCGCTGGGTGACCGGCCAGATCATCGATGTCTCCGGTGGCACCTACCTCGGTCCGATCGCGGCCGGGTGATCCGCCGCCCGTAAACGCATGGCACGTCACAGAAGACGCGTCAGGGCCGTCTCGGACGGGCTCCCGGCCGTCGCCTGGTACACGATGATCACCTGTTGCTCGGCGCCGCCGACGGTGAGGGCCTGCCGTCGAAGGGCGAGGCTGCCGACGACTGGGTGCGCGAAGCGCTTGAGTTCGTCACGGACGGGCCGCGTCTCGTGCCGATCCCACAGACGACGGAACTCCTCGTCCGTCTCCAGCTCGGTGACCAAGCGGATGATCCTGGGGTCGCGTGGGTCGGCTTCGGCGCGCAGGGCCGCCGCGGTCTGTGCAGCCACCTCCGCCCAGTCGGGGAAGAGCCGGCGGGACGCCGGATCGAGGAACACCGCCCGGACAAGGTTGAGTCCGGGCTCGTACATCGGGGCGAGCGCGCGGGCCCGCTTGTTCGCCGCCAGCACGTCGAAGCACCGGTCGCGCACGTACGCAGGGCGGTCCGCCCACGCGTCGAGGAGCCGGTGCACGTCCGCGGAGACCTCGGTCCGCGATGGTGGCACAGGGGCGGGGCCAGCAAGGGCGTGCAAGTGGGCGGAGGCGTCGGCGTCCAGTTCCAGCGCCCGAGCGAGGGAGCGCAGCACCTGGGGCGAGGGGTGCCGGTCGACGCCCTGCTCGAGCCGGACCAGGTACGGCTCGCTGATTCCGGCGAGCCGGGCCAGTTCCTCCCGGCGCAGTCCTGCCACCCGGCGACGTCCGCCAGCGGGCACCGCCTCTTCCGCCGGAGCGACCCGTCCGCGCCGGGCCTTGAGGAAGTCTCCCAGAAGATTGTCGACCGCCATGGTGTGAG
The DNA here is from genome assembly GCF_003144095.1 of Streptomyces sp. ICBB 8177. Classification (GTDB taxonomy): domain Bacteria; phylum Actinomycetota; class Actinomycetes; order Streptomycetales; family Streptomycetaceae; genus Streptantibioticus_D. The sequence goes on from NZ_NSKH01000001.1 coordinate 13,701, forward strand.
GGTAACCCTGTGGGGGTGCTGGCTGCCGAGGTGCGCACGGCGCAGGCTCGATGCCATGAAGACCTGGTTCATCACCGGCGCGTCCCGCGGCCTCGGCCGTATCTGGGCCGAGGCCGCTCTCGACCGCGGCGACCGCGTCGCCGCCACCGCACGTGATCTCGAGGCCCTGCGGCCCCTCGTGGACGCCCACGGGAACGACGTGCTCCCGCTCTGCCTCGACGTGACCGACCGCACCGCCGCGACTGCCGCGGTGCAGCGGGCCGCCGAGACCTTCGGCCGCCTCGACGTGGTCGTCAACAACGCGGGCTACGGCCTGTTCGGCATGGTGGAGGAAGCCACCGAGGAACAGGCTCGCGCCCAGCTCGACACCAACCTGTTCGGCCCGCTGTGGGTGACGCAGGCGGCCTTGCCCTACCTGCGGGCCCAGGGCAGCGGTCACATCCTGCAGGTCTCCAGCCTCGGTGGCCTCGCCGCCTTCCCCACGCTCGGGCTGTACAACGCCTCCAAGTGGGCCCTGGAAGGGATGAGCGAGGCCCTGGCCCAGGAGATCGCCCCGTTTGGGATCAACGTGACCCTGGTCGAACCCGGCCCCTACGGCACCGACTGGTCGGGCGCCTCCGCGGTGCGCACCGAGCCGCTGCCCGCCTACGAACCCGTGCGCGCCGCGCGCCGGGCTGGTGCGTCCGCCCGCACGCCCCAGGATGCGCGAGCCACCGCCGCCGTCGTCCTCGAACTCGTCGACACCGACGCACCACCCCTGCGGCTCTTCCTCGGCACGTACCCCTATCCGGTTGTCGAGGCGGCCTATCGGAAGCGGCTCGACACGTGGAACGACTGGCGGTACCTCGCGTCCCGGGCGTGACCGGCACGGAGTACTCCGCGGCATCCAGGGTCTCCGCGCATCACCTGGTGCAGTTTGTCACCGGCGTTTGGTACGCGACGCCTCGACGGTAGTCGGAGCACCTTGTCGGCGTGGCACGAACAGATACGCCGCCGCGCAGGTCGGTGACAACAAGCCTGCCTCTGTGACAACTACCGAGCTTCGGCTCATTGGGGGCGAGTGCGCAGCAGGCGCGGGGCGACGATCATGCGGCGATGCCGACCGATGTGACGTAGGCGTAGGCACGGAAGGCGCTGTCGAGGTCGCAGATGATGTCGTCCCACACCTCGTCCATCGCCCCGAGATCCTGGGCGGCCCAGGCGTCCACCGCGTCGTTCCACAGGTAGCGCACGCGGATGGTGCGGTCGGTGACGTTCGAGCGTGCCCGGCCGGGCTGGACGGCGGACTGGTCGACGGCGTGGATCTCGATCTGGCGGCCTCGGCCGTCGTTGTCGAGTAGCCGCTTGAGGTAGCCGCTTTTGATGACGTTCTCGCGGCGGCGGGTCCAGTAGGCGTTGTCGAGCTTTTCGCGGCTTGTCGGGCTGGGTGTTGCTTTTCCGGATCGCCATGCTCGGATGCGGGCCGGGCTGATGCCCTGGGCGCGCATCTCGGCGCGGCCTGCTGCCGAGTCGAGGTAGCGCAGGCGGGCGTTGAGTCCGCGGGTGGTGGTGATGGGTGATTTGATGCCGGATTCGTAGACGATGCGGTTGATTTCGTAGATGAGGGCTTCGGCGCCGGTGATGCCGTGGGCTCCGTAGTAGCCGAAGTTGGTCCACAGGTCGGAGGCGGCCATTTACTTGCCTCCGAGGGTGTAGGTTTCCTTGGCTTTCATGTCGGTGAGTTGGCGGCCCTCGGTGAAGACGGTGTGCCAGTCTCCGGTGACGTGGAGTTCGTCGGTGCCTTGCATGCGGACGACGGTGAGTCCGGCGGAGTGTGCTTTGTGGGCCTTGAGCCACAGGTTCGCGAACGCCTGCGAGCGCAGGATGTGGGTCCAGTCGGGTCGGCAGATTTCGCGGTTCGCGGAGGATTGGCCGATGGTGGAGACGAATTTGGCGTACATGGCTTTCACGTACTCGGTGGTGAGGGTGTCGCCCGCGGCGATGGCGTCCTCGCGGGCGGCCGCCAGGGCCCGGCGCAGCTTCTCCAGCAGGCCCTCGGTGGAGCCGGAGGTGTAGGACTCGTGGATGGTGGGCGCGCCGCACAGGGCGTACTTGGGGCCTGCCAGGCGTAGCAGGAGCCGCAGGGTGGGGCCGGTGACCCACACGGGTCCGGCCTCGCGGCGGGCGCCCATGGGGTTGGGGAGGTCGGGGTGCTGCCAGGTGGGTGGGGTGATGAGGTAGACGCCGGAGCGTTTCGGGTCCCAGCTGCCGGTGGGGTCGTGTTCCAGGCGGCCGATGGGCAGGTGGGCTTTGAACGCCGCGAGATACGCCGCGTTCGCATCCAGGGCCGTCACCTCGAACGGTCCTTCGCCTTTTTTGACGGACTGGAAGATGGTTTCGTTCCGCCATTTCGGGCGGGCTTCCCAGATCTCGTCAGCGGCCTTCTGGGAGCGCTTTTGCAGGATGGCGACCTCGCGCATGAACACGGTGTGCTCGTACCGGCCGCCCACGCGGGACAGGTCGAACAGCGCCATCACGTCCGGGATCGCGCGACGGATCAGCACGGTCTGCGCCGCCTCCAGGTCGCCCGCCTTTTCCTCCAGCACGTCCGCGACCGTGCGGCGGATACGCCCCGTCAGTTCATCGATGCCGGGGCCGGCGTCGTCGCGGGCGCGAGCCGGGCGCAGCGCGGTGTCGACGGCCGGGGCGGCGGGGTGCTCGACGTCGGCAGGCGCCGAGGCCGGAGCCGGGACCGGGGCGGGAGCTGGGACGGGGGTCGTGGCGGTCTGGCACAGGCCCCACGGGTGCTGCGGGCGGCCCGCCGCCCGGTAGGGCGTGGCGTGCCCGCACAGCACACAAGGAGCGGGCGCCTCGCGGACGTTGCTGCCGTCCGCATTCAGGTCTGGCCCGGCAGGCTCGACCACCGGCGCCGCGACGGGGGCGGGGACGCGGCCGGTGTCGGGCAGTTCGACGTCGGCCGCCGGGCGCTCGGGCAGCACCCCGGGTGGCGAGCCCTGGCCTGCCCGGTCGACCACGGCCTGCGTGGCCGCCTCGCGGTTGCCGTCGTGTCGCGCCAGCTCGTTGCCGATGGGCTGGGCCACGGCGTCGCGCACATCGGGTGACGCGGTGTCTGTCGCGGTTGCCTTCGGTGCCTGCTTCCGGGTCGGGTCGGGCACGGCGAGCAGTGTCTGGGCGCCGCCGAGGGTGGCGCTCACCCGGTGAGCCGGCAGCCTGGATGCCGCGTGTGTGGGGCCCGCCAGCAGGTCGAGGACGGGCATCTCCCAGTGCGCGGCCAGCCGGTCACAGTCGTCCAGCGACCAGTTACGCTGGCCCTTCTGCTTACGGCTGACCTGCGTCTGCGACAAGCCCACCGCAGCAGCGAGATCACCCTGAGTCTCCCCGGTACGCGCCATCAACGCCGACACCGTGAGCCGGAGAAGGTCTTCCGTACTCATCACGACAACCACCCTACACAGCATCTATGCCGAATCGGCGAAACCTCGCCAAATAGGAATGAGCGGCTTGGCTGGCTGGCTCGCTCCGCAGTGCAGTGCAGGCGCGGGCGGCATCGGGCGACGGTCAGCGGGCCGCGCAAGCGGTCAGTCCCTCAGCCCGGCCACTGCGGCCCGGTATCGCTCGCACAACAGTTCAAGCGCTTGTATCAGCCGTGTCCGCCCAGCACGATCTTCCATACTCGGGTCGCCACCTGGAGGTTCAGCCGGTCCTCGACGTTCGCGAGGTCGTTGCCGCTGATGTCGCGGATGCGCTGGAGCCGGTAGCGGAGCGTGCTGCGGTGGATCGCGAGGGATTCGGCGGTCTCGTCGTAGTTGCCGCCGCAGTCGAAGTACCGGGAGAGGGTCTCCACCATGGCCGCGTGGTGTCGGGAGTCGTAGTCGATGAGCTGCCCGAGCCACTCGTGGACGAACGTCTCCAGTTCCCGGTAATCGCTGCCAGGTCCTAGGATGCGGTAGAGACCAAGCTCGTCGAAGAACGTCGTGCCGTAGTGCTCGCGGGAGTGGCGGCGCACTTGCAGGGCGCGCTGCGCCTCCTGGTAGCGGTGGGGGATGCCGTCCAGGGAGTCGCAACGGGCGCTCACCCCGATCGCCCCAGACCGTGTCCCGGTCTCCCGGGCGAGCGCCTCGTACAGTGCGCGGGCGCGCGGCCTGTCGTCGGCGACCAGGACCACGTGGTCGGAACGCCGGGTCAGCAGAGAGCGCATGCCCACCGCAGCGGCCGCCCGGCCCACGGTCTGCGCGAAGGAGTCGTCCGCAGTCCGGTTCGACCACTGCACCACGACGACGTAGTGGCTGCGGTGCAGGTCGTGTCCGACTGCCTCGGACCGGGCGTAGGCGCTCGCTTCGTCAGTCCCTGCCAGGAGGTCGTCGACCAGCTCGCGGTGCAGCCTCAGCTCCACTTCGGCCAGATTGCGCAGGTGCACCAGTTCCAGGGCGAGCGACGTGGCGGCGTGTTCCAGGGCGAGCACGGTGTGCCCGTCGGCCTCGTCCCGCGCATCGACCAGGGCCAGCACGCCCAAGATCTCGCCATGCGGGCGGACCAGGGTGATCAGCCGGTCCCTTATCCGCACCGGCCCGACCTCTCGGGCGACGGCGTGCAGCATTTCGTCCTGGCGCACGGGGTCCGGTTCCGGATAGGGGTCCGGTCGGCCAGGACCGGTCCAGGACCGCAGTCGGCCGAAGCGGTCCTCGACCAGCGCGGGGAGTCCGGTGAGCCCGTGCAGTGCGCGGGTGATGGCTTCCTCGCCGCCGCCCGAGGCAGCGACGTCGGCCATGAGCGCGTGAACGGCCCGCTGGTACCCCAGCTCAGCCGCGACGGAGATCAGCTGCCGCTGGAGGACTGTGCGTTCCTCCCTTAGCCGGTGCAGTTCCAGCGCGTCCTCGCGTTGGCGGCGGTGTGCGAAGGCGACTGACAGTGCAGCGGCGGTGTGCCGGACGAGCGTGACTAGCAGGGAGTACTCGGCCTCGGTAGGCCGGGAGCGGGACGTCACCACGAGGTAGCCGTGGAGCCTCTCAAGTCCGCGGAGGCCCAGGGCCCGGCCCCAGGGCCGGCCGGGTACGGTCACACGGCCGTCTTGCCCGGCCAGTTCCCGCACCCTGGAGTCCACGGCCCGGGCATGGATCTCCCCGTTTCTGGGGCTGGGGACCAGGTCGTCGTCCACCTCGAGGTATCCGGCGACGGCGCTGTACGGCCCTGCGGCGGCTACCTGGTCCATGGCCAAGCGCAGGATCTCGCCTTCGTCCGGGGTGTCGAACAGGGCGCGGGAGAGCGCCATCAGTTCGTGTGAGGCGTGGTCGGCTGGGGTTGGAGCAGGTGGGCGAGGCTCTTTGCGCGCGGCCCTGGGGTGCCGCCCGGCGCTGCCCCGCGGAAGGCTGCCCTCCCGGTCGGAGCGCCGACGGTGCACGTTGTGCGCCCGGGGGCCGACCATGGGATCACTCCGTTCTATCCAACCCTACAGGGAGGTGAGCGGCTTTCGCGTACCCGCTCATGGCCGTCTTATCCGATTTGCCTGAATAGTTCTTTTCGTTCCCTCGGGGGGACCGGACCCGTGCATTTCTGACTCGCCAGGCGCAGGCGTGGAGTCGCTCGGCTCGCCACACTGGGGAGTGTTCGAAAAACCCTCCGCGCGCGTCGGCAGGAAGGGTCGGGCGATGACCGAGCAGCATCGCGGGCCGGTGCCTCGTACAAGACGTACCGGGAAGCCGAACACACCGTTGACACCTCTCCGACCATGAGTTTCCCGTGGAGACGGTGGCGATCGCCGACCAGGACGTGTGCATGGTCGAGCAGGTGATCGGCCGGATGGACTACGGAAGGGCCATGGGTCGAGCGGTTCGCTCTCCGGTGTCCTGACGGCTGGCTGTTCGGCCTTGTGACGGGCTCGACCCCGTCCTCTCCGCCCTGGCCGCCGCAGGCCCTGCAGGGCGGTCGCTGGGACTGCGCCTCGCTCTGCTCGATGCAGCCGAGCCGGTACGAGGTCGTGGCGGACGAGGCGGTCGCCGACGAGGCCGTACGGCTGATCGGCGGGTTGCTGCAGACGGCGGCTGAGGTTCCAGTCGTACCTGAAAAACGTGATCCGGAGAGTCGGCGCAGGCACCGGACCGGGAGGAGTTCCTCATGGCGAAGGCAGTGGGCATCGACCTGGGCACCACCAACTCGGTGATCGCCGCGTGGGAGGGCGGCGAGCCGTCCGTCGTGCCCAACAGCGAGGGCAACCGCACGACACCGTCCGTGGTGGCCTTCACCGATACCGGCGAGCGCCTGGTGGGGCAGCTGGCCAGGCGCCAGGCGATCCTCAACCCGAAGGGCACCATCTACTCGGCCAAGCGGTTCATCGGTCGGCACTTCGACGAGATCTCCGACGAGGCCAGGGCGGTGGCGTACGACGTCGTCGAGGGCGACGGCGGGGCGGCCCGCTTCAAGGTGCGCGACAAGCAGTACGCGCCTGAGGAGATCAGCGCCCAGGTGCTGCGCAAACTCGCTGACGACGCGTCCAAGCAGCTGGGGGAGCGGGTCACGGAGGCGGTCATCACGGTGCCCGCCTACTTCAACGACGCTCAGCGCACCGCGACCAAGGACGCCGGACGGATCGCCGGACTGGAGGTGCTGCGGATCATCAACGAGCCGACGGCGGCCGCCCTCGCGTACGGCATGGACAAGAAGGAGCACGAGACCGTCCTCGTCTTCGACCTGGGCGGCGGCACCTTCGACGTGAGCATCCTCGACGTCGGCGACGGCGTGGTGGAGGTGCGCTCCACCGCCGGTGACAGCCACCTGGGCGGCGACGACTTCGACCGGCGTCTGGTGGACTACCTCGCGGACGACTTCCAGAAGGAGAACGGCATCGACCTGCGCAAGGACCCGCAGGCGCTGCAACGACTGTTCGAGGCTGCGGAGAAGGCCAAGACCGAGCTCAGTTCGGTGACGCAGACGCAGGTCAGCCTGCCGTTCATCACCGCTGACACCTCGGGCCCCCAGCACCTCACCGACTCGATCATGCGGTCCACTTTCGAGCAGATCACCGGCGACCTGGTGGAACGTTGCCTGGGACCGGTGGAGCAGGCGATGGCCGACGCGAAGGTCGGCGAGAGCGACATCGACGAGGTCATCCTGGTCGGGGGTTCCACCCGCATCCCCGCTGTCCAGGCCCTGGTCCGCCGGCTGACCGGCGGCAAGGAACCCAACATGAGCGTCAACCCCGACGAGGTCGTGGCCCTGGGCGCCGCGATTCAGGCCGGGGTGCTCAAGGGTGAGGTCAAGGACGTCCTGCTGCTCGACGTCACGCCCCTGTCGCTGGGCGTGGAGACGCGCGGCGGAGTGATGACGAAGATCATTGAGCGGAACACCACCATCCCGGTGCGCCGCAGCGAGACCTTCTCCACCGCCGAGGACAACCAGCCGGCCGTCGACGTGGTGGTCCTCCAGGGCGAACGCGAGCGGGCCGCCGACAACCGGGTGCTGGGCCGGTTCCAGCTCACCGACATCCGGCCGGCACCGCGGGGCGAACCGCAGATCGAGGTCACCTTCGACATCGACGCCAACGGCATCCTCAACGTCAAGGCCCGCGACCGGGACACCGGCAAGGAACAGGGCATCACCATCAGCGAGAGCTCCAACCTGGACCGCAGTGAGGTCGAGCGCATGGTCCAGGAGGCCGAGCGCAACCAGGGCCAGGACCAGGCACTCCGCGAGGCCGTCGACGCCCGCAACGAACTCGACGCCGTCGCGTACCAGGTCGAGAAGCGTCTCGACGAACTGGGCGACGCGGCGCCCGCGCACGAGAAGGCACGCGCCGAGATGCTCGTGTCCGACGCCCGGGTGGCGGTCAAGGAAGAGGCGGGCGTGGAGCGCGTGCGGCCCCTGACCTCCGAACTCCAGCAGGTGCTCGCCGGGCTGGCGGCCCATCAGGGCTCCGCCACGGGCGGCGGTCCCGGCCAGGACGGGGCCACCGGCGGTCCCACGAGTGGCGGTGGCGGTGACGATGACGTCATCGACGCCGAGTTCGACAGGGGCTGAGGCTCGCCATGCCTACCCACCCCCAGAAGCCCGACCGGGCAGCGTCCGACCCGGACGTACGGGTCCCGGAAGGCGCCGGAGGCCCCCCTCGCGGGGACCTGCCCCAGCCGGGCGCGCCCCGGCCCGAAGCGGCGAACGGCGAACCGGGACCCGATGCCGCCGGACCCGCGCCCGCCGAGGACGAGTACACGACCGCGATCCGGGAACTGGAGGACCGCTGGCGGCGCGCACTCGCCGACCTCGACAACCTTCGCAAGCGCCACGCCAGGGAACTGGAGCGCGAACGGGCGGTCGAGCGTTCCCGCACGGCGGCCGCCTTCCTACCCGTCCTCGACAACCTCGAACTCGCCCTGACCCACGTCGGCGCCGATCCGGGCGCGATCGCGGAGGGCATCCGGGCCGTACGCGACCAGGCGGTGAACGTCCTCGAACTGCTCGGCTACCCGCGGCACGCGGAGACCGGCGTCGCCTTCGACCCGGCCCGGCACGAGGTGGTCGGCGTCGTCCACGACCCCGACGCCCCCCCGGGCACCGTCGTCGAGGTGCTGCGCCCCGGCTACGGGGACGGCGAACGGCAGCTCAGGCCCGCCGCCGTGACGGTCACGAAGCGGGAGTGACCGATCATGGCACGGGACTTCTACGAGGTGCTGGGCGTGCCGCGGGCCGCAAGCCAGGACGAGATCCAGCAGGCATATCGCAAACTCGCCCGTAAGTACCACCCCGACGTCAACAAGGACCCCGGGGCGGAGGAACGCTTCAAGGACCTCAACGAGGCATACAGCGTGCTGTCCGATCCCAAGACGCGAGCCCGCTACGACCGCTTCGGCGAGGACTTCCGCAAGATCCCTGAGGACTTCGACGAACGGGTCGCGGCCGGAGCGGGCGGCGGCTTCCGCGCTCGAAGGACCTCGGGCGCGGGCGGCCCTCGCGTCCGGTACACCACCGGCTTCGGCGACGACTTCGGAGCGGAGGACATCGACATCGAGGACCTGCTCGGCTCCATGTTCGGAGCCGGCGCCACCCGAGGCGGCGTCCCCGGAGCGGACCAGGAGGCCGAACTGCCGCTCACCGTCGAGGAGGCGTACCGAGGCGGCCGTCGCACCGTCACACTCGCCGGTCCCACCGGTCAGCCGCGGCGGTACGAGGTCGACGTGCCGCCGGGAGTCACCGACGGGCAGCGCATCCGGCTGTCGGGCGAGGGCGGCCGGGGCAGTGGTGACGCCCCCGCGGGCGACCTGTACCTGCGGGTCCGTATCCAGCCCCACTCCCGGTTCCGGCTGGACGGCCGCGACGTGCACGTACAGGTCCCGGTCGCTCCATGGGAGGCGGCCCTGGGCGCGACGGTGCCGGTGCCCACCCCCGGCGGCGGCACGGGCAAGGCAACGGTGCCCGCGGGCTCGTCCAGCGGCCGGCGGCTGCGGCTGCGCGGCGAGGGCATGCCGAACCCGCGAGGCACGAACGGCGACCTGTACGCCGAACTCCGTGTCACGGTGCCTCCCGCCCTGAGCGACCGGGAGCGCGAACTGTTCGAGGAGCTGGCCGCCACTTCCTCGTTCGACCCCAGGAGGACGCGATGAACGACCGACCCGCGGGAGCTGGGGGCATCGGCCGGGCCGGCGTGGACGCCCGTCCGGTACGAACGGGCGCCGACATCACCGCCCCGACGGCTGTCCGGTACGCGCTCGTGCCCGTCCCCAGGCTCTCCCTGCCCGCCGTTGCCCTTCGCTCGGGCCTGCACCCCGACCTGATCCGCCGGTTCGTCGCCCTCGGGCTGGTCGACGCCGAACGCGACTCCGCGGGGCGACTGGTGTTCGACCCCACGGCCCCGGCGGTTCTCGCCCGTATCCAGCGGCTGCGCACCGGACTCTGCCTCAACTACGCATCCATCGGCCTGGTGCTCGACCTGCTCGACCGCATCAGCCTGCTCGAAGCCGCCCTGCGCGGCCGCGGCACGAGGAGTGAAACACCCTCATGGACATGAACCGTCTCACCCAGAAGTCCCAGGAAGCCCTGCAGGAGGCCCAGAGCGCGGCCGTCGGCATGGGGCAGACCGAGGTCGACGGGGAACATCTGCTGCTCGCGCTTCTCGATCAGGAGGACGGTCTGATCCCACGGTTGCTGCAGCAGGCCGGCACTGAGCCGAAGGAGTTGCGCGCGGCCGTGCGCGAGGAACTCTCCCGCCGCCCGAAGGTCACCGGTCCCGGCGCTGCACCCGGCCAGGTCTTCGTCACCCAGCGCCTGTCCCGCCTGCTCGATGCCGCCGATCGGGAGGCCAAACGCCTCAAGGACGAGTACGTGTCCGTGGAGCACCTCCTGCTCGCCCTGGCCGAGGAGGGCTCGGCGACCGCCGCCGGACGCCTGCTCAAGGAGCACGGCGTGACCCGGGACTCGTTCCTGAGCGCGCTCACTCAGGTCCGCGGCAACCAGCGCGTCACCTCCGCCAACCCCGAAGTGGCCTATGAGGCTCTGGAGAAGTACGGCCGCGACCTGGTCCTCGAGGCCCGGTCCGGGCGGTTGGACCCGGTCATCGGCCGTGATGCGGAGATCCGCCGCGTCACCCAGATCCTCAGCCGCAAGACCAAGAACAACCCCGTCCTCATCGGCGATCCCGGCGTCGGCAAGACCGCCATCGTCGAGGGCCTGGCCCAGCGCATCGTTCGCGGCGACGTCCCCGAGGGCCTGCGCGACAAGACGGTGTTCGCTCTCGACATGGGCTCCCTGGTCGCCGGCGCCAAGTACCGCGGCGAGTTCGAGGAACGCCTCAAGGCCGTGCTGGCAGAGGTGAAGGCCGCCCAGGGGCACATCCTGCTCTTCGTCGACGAACTCCACACCGTCGTAGGTGCGGGCGCCGCCGAAGGGGCCATGGACGCGGGCAACATGCTCAAGCCGATGCTCGCCCGCGGCGAACTCCACATGATCGGCGCCACCACCCTCGACGAGTACCGCAAGCACATCGAGAAGGATGCCGCCCTCGAGCGCCGCTTCCAGCAGGTGCTGGTCGACGAGCCGAGCGTGGAGGACACCATCTCCATCCTGCGCGGACTGCGCGAACGCCTGGAGGTCTTCCACGGCGTGAAGATCCAGGACACCGCGCTGGTCTCCGCGGCCACCCTCAGCCACCGGTACATCACCGACCGATTCCTGCCCGACAAAGCCATCGACCTCGTCGACGAGGCGTGCGCCCGGCTGCGTACCGAGATCGACTCGATGCCCGCCGAACTCGACGAGATCACCCGCCGCGTCACCCGCCTGGAGATCGAGGAGGCGGCGCTGTCCAAGGAGACCGATGCCGCCAGCAAGAACCGCCTGGAGGAACTGCGCAGAGAATTGGCCGACCTGCGCGGCGAGGCCGACGCCAAACACGCCCAGTGGGAGGCCGAACGGCAGGCCATCCGCCGCGTGCAGGAACTACGCCAGGAACTGGAGCAGGTCCGCCACGAGGCGGAGGAGGCCGAACGCGCCTACGACCTCAACCGCGCCGCCGAACTCCGCTACGGCCGCCTCCAGGACCTGGAGCGCCGGCTGACGGCCGAGGAGGGGCAACTGGCCGCCAAACAAGGGCAGAACCGGCTGCTGCGCGAGGTCGTCACCGAGGAGGAGATCGCCGAGATCGTCGCCGCCTGGACCGGCATCCCCGTTGCCCGTCTCCAAGAGGGCGAACGCGAGAAGCTGCTGCGCCTCGACGAGGTCCTGCGCGAGCGAGTCATCGGCCAGGACGAGGCCGTCAAGCTCGTCGCCGACGCCATCATCCGCGCCCGCTCCGGTATCCGCGACCCGCGTCGCCCCATCGGCTCGTTCATCTTCCTCGGCCCCACCGGCGTCGGGAAGACCGAGCTGGCCAAGACCCTCGCGGCGGCCCTGTTCGACTCCGAGGAGAACATGGTCCGCCTCGACATGAGCGAGTACCAGGAGCGGCACACCGTCAGCCGGCTCATGGGCGCACCGCCCGGATACGTCGGCTACGAGGAAGGCGGCCAGCTCACCGAGGCCGTACGCCGCAAGCCGTACTCGGTCGTGCTGTTCGACGAGATCGAGAAGGCGCACACCGATGTCTTCAACACCCTGCTGCAGGTCCTCGACGACGGCCGCATCACCGACTCCCAGGGCCGCACCGTCGACTTCCGCAACACCGTGATCATCATGACGTCCAACATCGGCTCCGAGCACCTCCTCGACGGCGCCACCGCCGAGGGCGAGATCAAGCCGGACGCCCGCGCCCTGGTGATGGGCGAGCTGCGCGGGCACTTCCGCCCGGAGTTCCTCAACCGCGTCGACGACATCGTGCTGTTCAAGCCGCTCGGTGAGCGGCAGATCGAGCGGATCGTGGAGCTGCAGTTCGACGAACTGCGCCACCGCCTCGCCGAACGCCGCATCACCGTCGAACTCACCGATGACGCACGCGAGGTGATCGCCCACCAGGGGTTCGACCCGGTGTACGGGGCCCGGCCGCTGCGCCGCTACATCTCCCACGAGGTCGAGACGATGGTCGGGCGCACCCTGCTGCGCGGTGACGTACAGGACGGTGCGACGGTCCGCGTCGACGCCGAACACGGAGAGCTGGTGGTCACCTACGACCAGCCCGAGGACGTGGAGGGAGCGAGGGCGGCATGAGCACCGTGCAAGCCGCCAACGTCGCCTGCCCGCACTGCGGGCGCACCAACCGGGTGCCGGCGGCGGCCGAGGGACGCCCCAGGTGCGGCGCCTGCAAGCAGCCGCTGCCGTGGATGGCCGACGCGGGCGACGACGACTTCACCGACGTCGTCGAGCAGGCCACCGTGCCCGTTGTCCTGGACCTGTGGGCCACCTGGTGCGGCCCCTGCCGCATGGTGAGCCCCGCGCTGGAGGAAGTCGCCACCGATCTCGCAGGAACGATCAAGCTGGTCAAGGTAGACATCGACAAGAGCCCGCGCCTGGCACGGCGGTTCGAGGTCCAGGCGGTACCGACGCTGCTGGTCCTCGACAAAGGGCAGACCATCGCCCGGCAGTCGGGTGCCGCACCTGCCCCCGCCTTGCGACGGTGGGTGGAGCAGTCGATCGCGGGCCGCGCACCGGCTGGGAAAGGATGATCGGCCATGACCGTACGGATCGACCCCCACCTCGCCCTCGTACGCCCCGTCGCCCCGCGTGCCCCGGGGTGCGAGGAGTGCCTGGCCACACATTCCCCCTGGGTCCACCTCAGGCTCTGCCTCACCTGCGGCCACGTCGGCTGCTGCGATTCCTCGCCGAACCGGCATGCCCGCCGTCACGCCGCCGCCGACGGTCATCCGATCGTGGCGTCGCTGGAGCCCGGCGAGGACTGGCGGTGGTGCTTCGTCCATGAGGCGTTCGTGTGATGCCCGGCGACGAGACGCGGCCCGGCGCAGCACCTGTGCCGGACGAGGGGGGAGCGAGCGTCCCCTTCGAGACGCCCGACATCTACGGCGCCTATCCCCGCCTGGCGGACGACCAGATGGCCCGCCTGGCGCAGCACGGCCGACGGCACGCGGCCGACGCCGGTGACGTGCTGATCCGGGAGGGGGAACGGTGCGAGTCGTTTTACGTCGTCCTCAGTGGTTCGGTCGCCATCGTCGAGGGCTACGGCACGCCCGATGAACACCTTCTACGTGTGCACGGCCCAGGCCGTTTCATCGGCGAACTCGGCCTCCTGAACGGGCAGGTGGCCTTCTACACCGCCGTGGTCAGGGACCCCGGTGAGATCCTCGTACTGTCCATGGATCAGCTGCGTGACCTGGTGACCCGGGACTCCACCCTTGGTGATGTGGTGCTGCGCGCCTGCCTGGGGCGCCGTGCTCTGCTCGTCGGGCAGGGCGCCGGTTTCCGCATCATCGGCTCGCGCTACTCGCCCGACACCCGGCGGCTGCGCGAGTTCGCCGCCCGCAACCGGCTGCCACACCGCTGGATCGATCTGGAGACGGACGAGGAGGCCGAGGCGCTGCTGCGGCGCTTCGCGGTCGATCCGGAGCAGACGCCGCTGGTGATCTGGCAGGACACGACCTTGCTGCGCAATCCGAGCAACGCCGAACTGGCCCGCTTCATCGGCCTGCCGCCCCTGGAATCGGGCAACGACCGCGGCGATCTCCTCATCGTCGGCTCCGGACCGGCAGGTCTCGCCGCCGCGGTGAACGCGGCCTCGGAGGGCCTCGACACGACCGTGGTCGAGGCGCTGGGCACCGGCGGCCAGGCCGGGACATCCTCCCGGATCGAGAACTGCTTCGGCTTCCCTTCCGGCATCTCCGGCGCCGAACTCACGGAGCGCGCGGTGCTCCAGGCGGACAAGTTCGGCGCCCGGATCAGCGTCCCTGCGGAGGCGGCCCGGCTCGAACGGAGGGACGGCCACTACACCGTTGGGTTCGCCGACGGTAGCGAGGTGACCGCCCGTGCCGTCGTTCTGGCCACCGGCGCCCGGTACCGGCGCCTCCAGGTGCCCGGCGTCGAGCCGTTGGAGGGCGCGAGCGTCCACTACTCGGCGACCGTCTATGAGGCTCAGCAGTGCAGTACCGACCCTGTGGCGGTGGTCGGAGGCGGCAACTCCGCGGGCCAGGCCGTGCTCTTCCTGGCCGGGTTCGCACCGCAGGTGTATCTGCTAGTCCGTGGGCAGAGCCTCGATGCGCACATGTCCCGTTACCTGATCGATCAGATCGAGCACCATCCGCGGGTGCGCGTGCTGCTGCACACCGAGATGACCAAGGCACTCGGCGACAAGGCGCTGGAGGCGGTCACCGTGGTTGACCACCGTACGGGCGAGCACCGCCACCTCGCGGTGCGGGCCCTGTTCGTCTTCACCGGCGCAGACCCTCACACCGAGTGGCTGTCTGGCGCGCTCGCCCTCGACACGCGCGGCTACGTGCTGACCGGCGCACAGGCGCAGGCGTGCTCCGTTCCCGAGCTGTGGCAGAGCCAGGGCCGTGACTGCCTGACGTTGGAGACCAGCCTGCCTGGCGTCTTCGCCGCAGGCGACGTTCGCAGCGGCTCGGTGAAACGTGTGGCCTCCGCGGTCGGAGAAGGCGCGATGAGTATCCACTTCGTGCACCGCTACCTGGGCCACGCGGCCGCGCCGGGCGGCACCGACAGCTCCCCGTACATGCGTCCGAAGGAGTCCGCTTGGCTTGCATGACGCCCAGCGGGTGAGGGGATCACGAGAAGGAGGCGATGGGAATGACCATGTCCCGCGCCACCGTGGTGGTGCAGTGCAGGACAGGCCCCTGGGCTGAGCACGCGATCCGCTGACGGAGTTCGACCAACTGCTCGGCGAGATGAGTTCCACGATGGGAGGCCTGGCGCCCGCAGTCGCGTGGACACTCCTGGCGGATGTCACTGAGTCCGCCGCCTTCCACGTCGAGATCGAACTCCCCGGCGTCAAGAGCAAGGGCATCGACGTCGAAGCCAGCGGCCAGGAGTTGGTGGTCACCGGAAAAATCAAGGAGAAAGACGCAAAGGCGTCCTGCGCCGGAGCACCCGCCGCACCGGAGCCTTCGAGCACCGGCTTCCGACACCGAAAAGATCAATGCGCAGATGTCGGAGGGGGTGTCACCGTACCCAAGGCCGAGGTTGCAAAGCCGCGAGATCAGCGAGACGAGTGAAAGCACCGAGAGCAGCGGCCAAGACGCGACTCCACGGCCGAACAGCTTCAGCGCGCTCTGCCTCCTCGACTGCCGCAACGACCCGCCGGCTCGCCGCAGGCCCTCGTCCACGTCCGCGTCCAAGGTGCTGCCGAAAGCGGTCCTGGTCTGCGCCGCCTGGTCCGGTCGCCACTCACAACAAGAGGTCGAAGACGGCTCGGGCCTCATCCCAGTGCTGGGTCTGGGGGTTCTTCAGGTGGGGGTCGAGGATCTTGAAGCACTGAGCAAGGGCCAGGCTGAGTCCGCCGATGATGTCCGGATACCTTGCCTCGGTCTCCTCGTCGGGCGTGCGGTCCAGAGCGGGGTGGGTGGCGAGCTGTTCCAGGATCGGTTTGAGTTCTACTTCCTGGTCGATCTTCCGGAAGTGGTGAATGCTCTCCTGCAGGCCTTTCGTGATCGGTAGGTCACAGGTCCGGATGATGTCGCGCCCGTTGGCCTTGGCTGTGGCCTGGGCGACGGTCAGCAGATCGTAGAGCTTGGCGTCGACGAAGTCGCTGTAGCGCTTGAGATCGTTCTTGTCGACATCCAGCCCCGCGGCGGCGCGGAAGAACCTTTCGAACCTGGCGATGGACATCACGGTCATGACGGCAACCTCCGGCTGCGGGCTCCCGGCCCATGAGCTTCCCGTTCAGCCTGGCCGACGGGGCGCGCGAACGCATGCGCATGTCGGGCCCAATTAGCCTCCCTGTATTGCCCTGCCAGGCCCAGGCGTCCGACTGTCCGGGTAGTCGGCGGGCGTGCGGATCGACGGCAGGGCAAACACCGCGTCGGGGGGACTGCCCCACCTAAAGGGTGACCCCAGATGCCGCTGCTCATAAGGCCGAACGCTGGGGTGGCGAACACGCCAGCGAGCGCTCGGGAGAGGCCGGTGATCAGCACGGCCAGGGCCGGTTGACGCGGACCATCCCGCCTAGCAGCCGCAACCGCCCGCGGAGGTGCGGTGCCTCGCTGGCGTACTGGATCCTTCCGGGTGGCAGGGCGTCGTCGGGCTCCGGGATCAGCGTTCCGATCATGCCGAGGGCCGCCGCCTCAGCCGGTGGGCGGCGCGCATCAGCCGAGCATGGGCAGCGACAGCAGCGCGAGGTGCCCTGCGGGCCGATCACGGCGATGAGGGGGCGGATGCAGTCCAGGTAGCGCAGGTCCGTCATCCTTCTTCAGTCGCTTCGCGACCTCCGTTCGGCCATCCCGGAACGGCCGCGAGGACGACGTCGATCCGCGGCCGCTTGGCCTGACAGCTGGAGCTGGGGGGGTCCACGATCGCCCTGTATGCGAGGGTGCCGGTTTGTGAGTGTAGGTCGGCCCGGGATCGCGCGTTCGCCGAGCGTGGCGCCGCCAAACGGCGACGGCGTGGCCGACGCACTCGGCAAGGGCGTTCCGGCTAGGCTCACACCCGTGACGTGGCTGCGGGCCTTCGGGGAGGTCGTGCGATCTGGGCTCACGATCGAGGAGACGCGGCTGGAGCCCCTGCTCGCGCTGCGCACGGCCGCTGGGATGGCCATCGTCATCGGGCTGGCGCTGTGGCTGGTCTCCCCTGCGTATGCCGCGTCCGCCGCCCTCGGTGCCTACTCCGCGGGCGGGGCCACCTTCCAGCGCACCTGGCGTCCACGCAAGGTGATCGCACTCGGCGCCGGCGCGGGCCTGGCGCTCAGCACCTTCGTAGGCTACCTGGCGGCGGGGCGACTCGTGACGTTTCTTCCGCTGCTGGCCGTGTGGGCCTTTGCCGCGGGTATGGCGTGGGCCGTCGGATCGACCGCTGGGATCGTCGCAGCGACGACCGTGGGCAGCATGCTGGTGACCGTCACCTTGCCCACGAGCGTCGGGGGCGCCCTGGAGCACGCCGGGGTCATCGCGCTCGGAGGCGTGACGCAGGCCGCGCTGATCTTGCTGTTCCCGATCCGGCGTTGGGGGGCGCATCGTGACGCGCTCGCCGACGCCCTGGCCGCGGTGGCGGACTACGCCCGCCGGTTGCGGCACGATCCGACCGCCCCGTTCGATCCGGAGCCGTTGATGACGGCCCGGGACGCGGCTGCCGTGACGCCGTCACAGGCCCGAACCCGTCCCCCCGCCCTCCACGGCCCCCGAGGACTCGCCGAGCGCATTCGGCCGGTCGTCGCCGCGCTCGCCGATCCGGACGTAGGCGCCCCGGCGGAGGGCCCTGGGCGGGACCGCGCGCGGGAGTTGCTCGACGCGGCCGCCGACGTTCTGGATGCGGTCGCCCGTTCGATTCGCCGCGGCACTCCTGCCGAGGTGCTGCCCGGGAGCACGGACGTCCTGTGCGCCGACGAGGAGCACGAGGTGCTGGAAGGCCCCGCGAGGCAGGCCGCCGAGCGGCTCGTGGAACTGCTCGGCGAGGCGTTGGAGATCGCCGGGAGCGGCTGCGAGCCGGGGAGGACGCCCACGCTGCCCGGCCCCGCCAGCGCCGAGTTCCTGATGCGCCCGACAATGTTCCGGCTGGTCCCGGTCGTCGTTCGGGCGGTCCAGCGTGAGTTCCGCCGGGACTCGCCCGTGTTCCGGCACGCCGTCCGCCTGGCGGCGGTGGCCACGCTCGGATATCTGATCGCCGCCCGGCTACACCTGGGCCACGGCTACTGGGCGCCCATCGCCTCCGTGATGGTGATGCGGCCGGACTTCCACCGGACGTACGCGCGTGCGGTGGGCCGTCTCGCTGGGACCCTGGCGGGGGTCGCGCTCGCCACCGGCATGGTGCGGGCCCTGAGCCCGGACGCCCGTGTCTCCGGCGCGCTGGCCGTGGGCTCAGCAGCCCTGTCGTACACGCTGAACCGAACCGGCTACGCCTACTCCCAGTGCTTCACCGCTGCGTACGTCGTCTTCCTGCTCGGCATGGGCGGCCAGGCATGGGAGCAGACGGTCCCGGAACGGGTGGTGCTCACCCTGCTCGGCGGGGCCCTGGCAATGCTGGCCTACGTGGTGTTCCCCGCATGGGAGACGCCCCGGCTGCCTGGCCGGCTTGCGGACTGGCTCGCCGCCAACGGCCGCTACGCGACCGCGGTGCTCCGCAACTACGCCGAACCGACCCGCGAGCATCACGCCGACATGCGCAGGGCACTGTTGGCGAGCAGGGAAGCACGCGCCGCCTGGCAGGAGGCGTACGACCGGGCAAGGCAGGAACCCGTCCGCCCCAGGGGACTGACGTCGCGCGAGGCGCAGGAGGCGCAGGAGGCGCTCAAGGGGTTCGGCCGCGCGGCGATGCTCATGGAGAGCCACGTCCCGGGGGCCGACAGCCGTGTCGTCCCCGAGGCGGAGCGGTTCGCCGACGCCCTGGAGACGGACACCGCGAAGGCAGCAGCCGCCGTACGCGAGCACCGAAATCCGGACTGGGGACGCGTGGAGGAGGCGCTTCACACGTGGGAGAACGCGGCCGGGGACCGGAGCCCGGTCGTGCGGCGCGAGGCGGAACTGCAAAGCAGGGCCTTGGAGGACCTCGCGACGGCCGTGAGCCACACACCCCTGGAACGGGACGTCGGCTCTGTTCGCGAAGAGCAGCGAGTGCGGGCGGCCGCGGCGGCGGAAGGTGACGGATCAGGTGCCGCGCACCGGAGTGGGTGACGACGTCGGCGACGGGGAGCGCCGCGCCTCCTGGAGCGAAAAGTAGTCTCCCGACCGCGTCGAGCGCCGCCACACGTACACCGCTGTCGCCATCACGAGGACCAGCCCCGCCAGGACGAGCAAGCGCGCCGACCCTCATGCCTCGGCGGTCGCCACCCGGGCGTATGCCGTCCTGTGCAGAACGCGCCGCCGCGCGGGATGGTGGGCGCATGAGTCAGCCGCGCCCTGCCGGACGCGCCGATGCTCGCCACGGCGGTGGACGAGGTGCCGGGCGGGCCGGGATGGGCGCACGAGCCCAAGTGGGACGGGTTCCGTGCCCTGCTGCTGCGCCCGGAAGGCGACGGGCCGGTACGGCTGGTCTCCCGGCGCGGCAACCCGCTCAGTGCCTGTGTCACATCCTCTTTCCGCAGGTAGCGACGTTGTGAGGTCGGGTGCTGATTGAGGTTGCCGTTCGGGTGGGCGTCCATGGACGCCCACCCGAACGGCAGTTGTAGATCGTCAGGCTGCTGTCGCAAGAGGAGCCGGGACAGCCTCGACGCGGGGGTTTCGGCGGGTGAGGCGACGGCTCATGAGGGTGATGAATGCCCACTGGATGTGAGCCTCGGCGTGGGACATCAGGCGCTCGTAGTCCCTCGCGTTGCGGCGGGCCCGCATCGTCCACGAATTCGACCGCTCGACAACCCAGCGTTTCGGCAACAGGACGAAGCCTTTGGCGTCCTTGGGGCGGGAGACGACCTTGACGGTGATGCCGAGGGCGTCCTGTGCCCAGGTGGCGAACTCCTCGCCTCCGTAGCCGTTGTCGGCCCAGACGAGCACGATCTCGGGGTGCTCGGTGTGCAGGCGGGCGAGAAGGACGCGGGCCGCATCGCGGTCCTGGACGTCGGCGGGGGTGACGAGGAGGTCCACGAGGAGGCCGTCCTGGTCAACCAGGAGATGCCGCTTCCTCCCATTTATGTGCTTATTCGCGTCGTAGCCGCGAGTCGCTTTCGAGACGGTCTCGGCGCCCTTGACGGACTGGGAGTCGACGATCACGCGGACCGGCCAGGGACACCGGTGCCGCCGAAGACGAAGCCGTCGGCGGAGCTGGTCAAGGATGTGCCGCAGGACGCCGGCCTTCGCCCAGCGGGCGAAGTAGCCGAACACGGTGCGCCAGGGGATGCCGAAGTCGGCGGGCAGCGCCCGCCACTTCGCGCCGTTGTCGGTGATGTAGCGGATCGCGTCGACGATGCGTCGGCGGGGCCACTTCTCCGGCGCCCCGCCCCTGGCGGTCCGGCAGGCGGGAGGCGGCAACAGCCGTTCCAGGAGAGCCCATTCGAGGTCGCTGGTGTCGGACGGGTAGCGGTAGCGGGGCAGGTCCAGCGGCATGGCGGGGTGACGGGCCGCGACCTGTGCTGGGAGCCAACTGCGGGGCGGTCGCGGCCCGTCGCCTTCCTCGGATGGGGTCACTCCAGGTTGGCGAGGAGGTGCAGGGTGGACTCGATCGCGCCCATCTGCGCCATGACCGTGCGGATGTAGGGGTCGTCGGGCTTTTTCTTGCGGTGCGCGAGGAGGATGCCCTCGATGAAGTTGACGATCCGGTGGTGGGTGGACTCGAAGAACGCCCGCTCGTAGCCGATCCAGATCTCCGGCGCGTCCTCCAGCATCCGGTAGCCCCAGGTCCTGTCCCAGGTGATCGGCGGTAGGTCCTTCGCTGCGGCGACCTTGCGCAGATGCGCGAGACCGGTGTGGACCTGCGCGCGGGTGCGCTCGGTGGCCGCCATGAGCTGGACGACGGTCAGTCCGGCGGGACGGGCCTCCAGGAGGGCGGACAGGATGGCTTCGGCGTGGACGTGAGCGGGAACGCCCCGCCCCACGACTACTCGCCCGAGCCCTTCAGCAGCTTCTGGAGCTGCTCGTCGAGGTCTACCTCGCCGCGGGTGACCGCGTTCTCGATCCAGTCGGCCGAGGCCCGCACCCTGGACAGGCCGTGCAGGACCGTCTCACGTTCGGCGTCGTCGAACGGCGCCCCGCGCAGGTTCGGCACGATCCTGCCGGCGGTGACGACGAACTGGGTGCAGGCCGCGACCAGGTCCATGAACTGGACGTTGTGCTCCATCCGCGCCAGCTGCGGCAGCGGCGCCGCCTCGTCGTGCACGAACGCGGCCTCCTGGCGGAAGCGGTCGAACTGCGCCTCGTTCACGGCGTGCCGGGCAGTGTCGTCGGCCATCGCCTTCGAGGCGACCGCGGGCCGGCGCAGGAAGTCCGTCGTCACCTTCGCCGCGACCTGGTCGTCGGCCGCCAGGTCGTGGATCGCGTCCACCTTCTCCTGGACGCTCTCGGGGGTGTCGACCTTCCAGCCCACGATCCGCTTCGCGCTGTCGTGCGTCCACCGTGCCGGGCCCCCGCGCGGGTGGGCCGGGGGGCTGGCGACCGCCTCGAACCGTTCCTCCTCGTCCGGGATCGACGCGAGGATCTTGTGGATCGTGTGCGAGACGTCCGCGCGGCGGTGCTCCTTGGGCCAGCGCGAGGCCACCCACCGGTAGTCCCGCACCGTCGTGTAGGCGAGGCCGACGTCCTCGGCGAACATCCGCAGGGCCTCGCTGACGGTGAACAACTCCTCGCTCCCCGGCGGGTTCACCCCGCCGTGGGCGCGCATCGGCTCGATCTCCCCGGCCGCGTCCCCCAGCCGCCACTGGACGGAGCTCATCTCCGCGACCCAGTCCCGTCCCAGCTTCACCAGCTCGTCGTAGCGCTGCCGGGTCACACTGCCGACCATCCCGGTCATCCGGACACCACCCCCACGAGCCCCTGGGGGACGACACCCGACCAGTGCCGTCAACTCGCCCTGGAGACCCTCCACTTCGCACGATCCGACCGCCTCGCCTTCGGCGGGAAGAGCGTACGGACCCGGCGCACGAAGCGGCCCCGCCGACCGGCGGCGTGCGGGCTCACTCCTCGTCAGTCTGCGCGCGCCGCGTGTGCCAGGCCCGTTTGCGGCAGACGGGAGAGCAGTAGACCGCCGAGACGAGGCGGTCGACCCCGACCGTCCACTTGGCCCCGCACTGCGGGCATGAGGCCCTCACGCCGGCCGTCACCGCCTCGATCCGCGCCCTCGTCCGCCGCGTCCGACGCCAGCTCCGCGACCGGCAGGCGGACGAACAGAACACCGCCGTCGCCTTGGCCGACGGCATCAACGGATCACCGCACCCACGACACAACCGCGGGCCCGCGTCGTCGTCCGCGACGACGACCAGCCGCAGCCGGGGAACTCCGTCCCTGCCCATGCGGCCACCGTAGAGAACGAAGAGAGCCGCCGGGAATCCCCCATCGCGCTGGCGATCAACTGTCCCCAGTGTCATGTACGGAGAGCGGCCTCGCCATCCTGGTCAGGCGAGATCTGTCAGGTCCTCCGCGAACACCTGCGACAGAGGCTGCGGTCCCACATACTGCTGGCAGTTGCACTGACCAGCCTCGTAACGCAGCGGCTTCTTGTTCTCATCCCAGGCCACTGGCACCTCGACGCGCTCGTGGCACTGGCCCTGCTTGTCGTGTTTGGCGAGATGGTGCGTGCATCCGCACACCGGCTCCGGAGACTTGTTCGCTGCTTCAACGGCCAAACGTTCCTGTCTCGCCGCCTCCAGCAACTGCAACTTGCGCTCATGCCGATTGCGCAGTGCGGTGCGCACGTTGTCAGCTGCCCACGCGAAGCCACCCGTCCAAAAGACGATGAGAACCCACCAGAACCAGTCCATCCGCTATCCCCCCTGCGATGCTGCGGACCAGCATAGATGGCTCATCGGAAGGGCGTTCGCATTGTCATGCAGGCCTCAGACACAGCTTCTCAGCGGGACACGGGGAGCTCAACTCGCCGGACGCGCCACCCTCGTCGACTGCGGCCCCCTCCCCGCCCGCCACGGCACCCGCCACCCGTTCCGCGACGCCATCACCGACATCGAAAACAACCTCGACCTGCACCGCCACAAACCCGGCACCCTCCCCCGCCACGCCCCCTACCTCCACCAGCGCACCGCCGGCCGCATCGGATCCCTCACAAGGCTCATCCGCCAAGCCGCCATCACCGCCATCCACGACGGCACCGAACGCATCACCAAAACCGCCCTCGACGCGGTACGACTCGACCACCTCGCCGAAACCCACCACCACCCCCGCCGAGGCCGCTAAACCACCACACCCGTCAGCGCAAACAGCTCTGACCAGCAAAAACGCCAACCGAGCCTTTACACGCTAGCGAAACCCACAACAAACCCATCCGCCCTCAGCACAGAACACATAACCCCAGCCCACACACCCCGGCCTCCCCGCTGGAACCGATCAGCCGACCCCTCAATAAACCCGCAATACCCCAGACCAGCCACCACCCCGCACACCAACAAACCCCCACCGAGCGTTAGGTGCTGACGGGACGGCGCGGCGCCCCGTCAGCACCATGAGTCCTGCCGCGTCGGGTGGTCAGGCTCCAGGGGCGGGCAGCATGGTTTTTCCGTATGTGTCTGTCTGCTTGTGCACGTACAGCGGAGTGGCGGGGGCGCCCCAGACCTGGATCAGGTGTTCTTCGACAGGCTCGGTTCCCTCGGGCAGGTCCATGAGTTCATTCGCGGCGTCCCTGCCTCGCGCATGCACGCGCACCCGGTACGGGCCCGGGCCTGCTTGGGAGAAGTCAGGCAGTTCCATGAGCCCGTCGGTCGGGATCATGGTCGACAACCCTGGTCGCGAGCCGCCCAGGGTCAGGCTCGCTTCGACGATCTCGTCCCACTCCCCGCGGTCGACCACCGTGGGCGGTTCCGCGCGGACATCGACGGTCACGCAGACCTCTCCCGAGTTCAGACCAGTGATGACCACCGCGAACTCCCCCGGGTCACACGGGTGGCCCTGCGCGTCCAAGACGCCGACGAGGCCGTTGAAGTTGTCGTAGGACCACTGAGAGGTGTCGTAGTCGTCGCCGTGGATGTAGTACTGGCTGTAGTCGACGAAAATGGTGCGTGTCACCGGAGCCATGGCTACACCTCCACGTAGAACGGGTCACCCTTCAGCACCCGATTCTGCACCTGGAACGCGGAGACCATGCCGCCTTGCTTGCGCTGCTCCGCTGCAGGGACCCAGGTTACGGCTCGCTGCGTCGCAGGCAGGGCCGTGCCGCCTTCGTCCGTGCTGGCAAACGGATACTCATCGCACTGCATACCCGCGGGTCGGGGAGGCAGTGCTCCAGGGCAGGGAGTGTCAACTTAACGGCTGATCTTGTTTGTTGAGGTGGTCAGCGGTTGCTTGGGGTCAGTCGGCCGTCGAAGGCGATCTGGAAGGCGTTCAGCGGCGCCTTCCAGCGCATGGTCCACCTGCGTCGTCCCTTGCCGGTTGGATCAAGGCTCATCAGCGCGAGATAGACACATTTGAGGGCGGCGGCTTCGGTCGGGAAGTGCCCGCGAGCTCGCACGGCCTTGCGGATGCGGGCGTTGACCGACTCGATCGCGTTCGTCGAGCAGATGACTTTACGGATTTCCACGTCGTAGGCGAGGAAGGGGACGAACTCCGCCCAGGCGTCTGACCACAGCTTCACGATCGCCGGGTACTTCTTCCCCCAGACCTCGGTGAACTCCAGGAACCGTTCCTCGGCCGCCTCGGCCGTAGGCGCGGTGTAGACGGGCCGGAGGGCCTTGGCGAGTTTGTCCCAGTCCTGGCGGGCCGCGTAACGGAACGAGTTGCGCAGGAGATGCACCACACAGGTTTGGACAATCGTGGGAGGCCAGACGGTCTCCACCGCGTCGGGCAGGCCCTTCAGCCCGTCGCAGACCAGCATCAGCACGTCTTCGAGGCCGCGGTTCTTCAGCTCGGTGAACACCTGCAGCCAGTACTTCGCGCCCTCGCCGCCGTCGCCGGCCCAGATGCCGAGGATGTCCCGCTCACCCTCCACGGTGACCGCCATGACCAGGTAGATCGGCCGGTTGGCGACCTGCTGGTCGCGGATCTTCACGTTGATCGCGTCAACGAACAGGACCGGGTAGACGCGGTCCAGCGGGCGGCTCTGCCAGGCGGCCATGCCCTCCATGACCTGGTCGGTGATGGTAGAGATGGTCTGCTTGGACACCTCGGCCCCATAGACCTCGGCCAGGTGGGCGGCGATCTCGCCGTGGGTGAGGCCCTTCGCGGACAGCGACAGCACCATCTCGTCGACTCCGGTCAGCCGCCGCTGCCGCTTCTTGACGATCTGCGGCTCGAACGTGCCCGAGGTGTCACGCGGGACCTTGACCTCGACCGGCCCGACGTCGGTCAGCACGGTCTTGGCCCGGCTTCCGTTGCGGGAGTTGCCGCTGCCCCGGCCGGCGACATCGTGCTTCTCATAGCCGAGGTGATCGGTGATCTCACCTTCCAGGGCAGACTCCAAGACCCGCTTGGTCAGCTGCTGCAGCAGCCCACCCTGCCCGGTCAGCTGCAGTCCCTCCGACCGGGCACGCTCCACCAGCATCGCGACGAGCTGCTCGTCGGACACAGGCACAGGCTGCCCGGACTCAGCACTCTCGGCAGACTCCACGGTCTCCAACTCCACGGCGGTATCAGTCACTTGACGTCTCTCCCATGATCGTCGGATCCGCCGTTAGATTTACACTCCCGCACAGGGACGTGGTGCGCCCGAGTTGGGACCGCTCCGCAACGGTGCCGCTGGTGGAGGGCCGCCGCAGGGCTGGATGCTCTGTCCTGGATATTGATGGAAGCCAGCCGCAGTGGTGTCGGGGGAGAGGCACTGAGTGGGGGTCCCTACCGGAAGGCGTGTGCGAATGTGTTCCAGGAGGCCTCGAGGATCTGGTTACGCAGTGGGCTGCGCTGGCCGGTGATGGTCTTGAGCGCCCAACCTTCGACGGTGGGGTCGCGGACGGCCTTCAGGACGATGTCGCTCATCGAGGGATTCTCCGCGATGACCAGGAGTTCCAGTTCGTCGGCTGAGCAGATGAGCGTAGGCGTGGACGTGACGGGCAGTTCCTGCCGTACGGGATAGCCCTGGGCCAGGTGGAAGGGCTCGAGCGTGACGACCAGTCCGATGATGGGCCGGTCGCTGGGGATAGCGGTGAACTCCTCGCGTCGCTCGCGGATGAAACCAGCTGTCAGATCGATCTGCTTGAACGCGTCGCTGATCTTTCCCTGGGCGGTTGAGACCCCTTCGGCCCATCCGAGCCGGTAGTCCTGGGTGGGCATCGCGGACTTCACCTCCACGATGAGCACAGCGTCGTCGTGCACGACGATCCAGTCCGCGCTCTTGCCTCTCTGTCTGCCGCGTATGCGGTAGTCGATTTCGGGCAGGACGTCGGCGGCGGGCAGCAGTGCCAGCTGACTGCCGACGTACTGCTGGAACAAGTGGCCCAGGTCCCGGGTGAAGGCGGTGCGCCAGCGAGCCAGGCCCGCGAAGTAGATGCCCGCCGGACCGGCCTTGCGCGGCAGGAGTGCCGGGACCGGGCACAGGTAACCCGGGCCCATCCCACGCACGAGCGGGTGGCTGGTGAGCGGGTTGTAGGCGTACCTGCGGTGGTCGGGCGTCCAGTTCGGGGAGCTCTTGGAGCGGGCCAGGACCGTGGCATGGTCCCTGCGTAGTTGGTCACGGTCAGCGGCGAAGTGCCCATCGACGAGGGTGAGCAGCTCCTCGCGGGGAGCAGCTTGCTCGAACTGTTCGGCTTCCGGGCCGCTGTAGAGCCGGTCGGGTATGAAACGGCCGCTGAACTGTGATGCCGCAACGTAGAGAAGCAGAGCGGTCCGGCTGTAGGCGGCCAGGTCAGTCCCGAACAACTCCCGGTCCCAACCGGGTCTGATGCACTCGGGCGTGTAGTCCCGCGGGAAGCCTGCGTCGAAGATCGCCTTGGTACGGGCGAATTGTGGATACGCCTCATCCTGGTACGGAAACTGCAGGTTGGAGGTGAGAAGCAGGATTTCGCGGGCGGTCGCGCTGCCGGTGGCATGGCTGTGTGCGCCGACGGAGGCGTTGTAGAGACTCACGAGTTCCCGGAGCTGGCGTGGTGTTGCATGGTGACGGCGCGGGGCATCGCGGGCGGTCAGCGACACCGACGCGATGTCGGCGAGTGCCCAGGGATAGTAGGTGATGCCCTCATCCGGGCGGTGCATCCAGCCGCGTCCGATTTCCGGTATGCCGAACTGTGCCGAGACCGACGCAATATGCGGGATGAGACTCTCCGGCGCGTAGCGCCGTACGCTCTTGACGTACCGCCGTTCCGGTATGACCTCGAATTCGGCATTATCCATGCCCTGGATCATGACACTTCCCTTCAGCCTCGCGCCCGCGAGCCCATGCCCTGGAGTGTCCACTTCTGCGACGACACCGCAGCCGGTGCGCGAGCGCTTTTCCGCCTGCTGCCGAGGTAGGCGGGAGAAAAAGTGCACCAGGGAGCGGAGGAAGGGGCACGGACGCCAGCCTACGACGCTGCCAGCCTTCCCGGGCGTCTGCGAGAGCATGGCCCGGACGGGGCCGCCGCCTCTCTGGCTCAGTTGCGTCCGAGCAGGCGGTCGAGGAGTCCGCGTCGACGTTCGGGCTGCACCGGAGGTGCTGGTGGTGAGGGTGGCTGCTGCGGGGTCGGTGTCGAGGTGTTTGCGGGGGTCGGGGGGAGTGGAGGGGGTGTGGGCTGTGTGGCGGGTTCTTGTTCTGCCTCGGTGGTACGGGTGAGGGGGAGGTCGAGACGGGCCTGCTGGGTGGCGGCGGTATAGGCCGGGTAGGTCAGGCCTTCCGGCCAGGTGTAGGACGGTGCGCGGAATTCCTTTTCGGTGGGGGTGCGGCCGAGGAGTTCTTCGAGCTGGATGAGGCGGGGGGCTTGAGCCACGAGGCGGGTCATGGCCCAGCTTCGCTGGAAGCCGGGCACGTCGCCGCCGGTGTTGGTGACGTAGCGGCCGCCCAGGGCATGGAACACGTGGCGGCACAGGGCGGTGCGGTCGTAGGGCAGCAGGTGGATGCGTTCTTGCTGCACGGGGGTCTTCTCGCCGATGGCCGCGCACAGGGCGGCCAGGTCGCCGCCGAACCACCGGTTCGCGACGGGCGCGGCGATCCGAGCGAACTGCTTGACGGTCAGGGGTTTCCCGCGGCCGTTGGCGGCCCGGTTGAGCTCGCGGGAGACCTCCTGCAGCTGTCCTTCCCATGAGCCGAGTGCGGTCTCGAGGTGTTGGCGGGCCCAGGCCCGGCGGTGGCGAGTGATGATGTCGCGTAGGAGGGGGAAGCCGTCGCGGCGCTGGCCGACGGTTGTGGTGGCGGTGATGGTGTAGCCGTCGGGGTGGTCCATCTTGATGGGGCGCTGGATGTCCTGGGGCGGTCCAAGGCGCTGTTCTGCGTCGGCGAGTTCGGTGAACAGGCTTAGATCGACCGGGGTGCCGGTGGCCTTCAGGGCGTTGGTGCGGCGGGCGTGGTAGTCAGCCAGGCCGTGTAGGTCGCTGCGGGCGTAGGGGCCTTCGCAGATGTACCACGTGCTCAGGGCGATTTCGTGCCAGAACGTGAGTGCGGGCCCGAACGCTTCGGCCATGCTGGCCTGGGGCAGCAGCGCGGAGACCAGGCGGTCGGGGTAGCGCGGATGGCATTCCGAGCCCCACAGCTTCTCGGTTTCGGCGAGGAGCTGCGGCGGCAGGACGCGCTCGTAGACGGGGGTGGGGAAGGCTTCGTCCTCGTCCGGCGGGATCCAGGGGTTGCCGACCAGCTCGAACAGGGGCGGCTGGGCGGCGTGGAGGGCGTCGAAGGTCTCCCAGTAGTGGCGCAGCACGGTGACGCGCTGCTCGATGGGGGAGCGGATCTCGTCGCTGCCCAGGTAGCTGGCGACCATCGAGGCGACCTGCTCGACGGGCAGCTTCTGCTGTGCGGCGATCTGCTCGACTTTCGCGGAGGCGCGCACATACAGGCGGGCAGTGGGCAGGGCCGTGACGATCTGTTCGTCGTCGGCCGGCTGCTCGCCCAGGTAGTCGAGGAACGCTAGCCAGTCGCCGTCGAAGAACGCGGCGAGGGTGGGCTGCAGCGCCTTGGTGAGGACAGCGCGGGCGGTAGGGCGGCCAGTCTTCGCCTTGAGGTAGTAGCGCTGCAGCAGCACCGCCAGCTGGGTGGCGCGCCAGCGGGCGGTGATGGTGTCGATCGCCGGCGTGAGCGCGTGGACCAGGGCTTGGCGGGCGGTGATCTGCTGGTCCGTGGTCAGGCGGGACCAGCCGCCTCCCGGGCGCAGCCGGGCGAGCGCTGTTTCCACGGGCGCGGTGAGCAGGCCCAGGGCGCGGTAGCGGGCCTCGGCGTCGGCCCAGGCGGCACCGGCTGCGGTGGGCTCGAGGGCGCCGGCCTGCGGTCCGCGCAGGGCCAGCGGGGCGAGCAGGTCGGT
This sequence comes from Streptomyces sp. ICBB 8177, assembly GCF_003144095.1. Classification (GTDB taxonomy): domain Bacteria; phylum Actinomycetota; class Actinomycetes; order Streptomycetales; family Streptomycetaceae; genus Streptantibioticus_D. The sequence goes on from NZ_NSKH01000001.1 coordinate 43,228, forward strand.
GGCGTAGGGGATGAGCAGCGCCCAGCAGGCGAACGCGTCCGAGTTGCCGGCAAGTGGGGAGCGCGCGGAGACCATGGCGGCGATGTTCGCGGCCCACCGCGGGTTGTTGCCCGTGTAGTAGGCGGGCAGATTGACCGGGCCGGCTTTGACCACGGTGCTCTCGGGTAGCCACCAGGCACCCTTGGCCTGCTGCCTTGCGAGGTCGAACCAGCCGTTCATGGCTGTGCGCGTCGACGGCGGCAGGCGCAGGGACAGGTGTCCGTCGGCGGACAGCTCCACCGGCGCCGTACCGGTGAAGCTGGTCGTCATGACGGTCGCGGCCAGCTCCTCGAACGGAGCGAAGCGCCCTGCCTGTCCGTCGGCACGTTCGGCCGCGAGGAAGGCGTCGGGGCCGGTGGCGGCCGCGAGGGTGCGGCCGAGGCTGTCAGTCATGCAGCGCTCGTACGACGTCGGCGTATTGCTCGAACGACACAGGGCTGTGGGTGCCGGCCGCATACAGTGCGTAGCGCTGGGCGAGGGCTTCGCGTTCGCGTTCGGCGCGCCGGGTCTCGACGCGCTCGGAGTCGTGCACGACGCGGCTGGTGATCTCGCCGCGTTCGAAGAGCACGAATGCGTCCATCCGGCCGGTTTCGTCGCCGCCCCGGCTGCCGGGAAGCGGGGCGGTGCCGATCGGCTCGGGCGCGTCGTCGGCGACCGTGCCGGTGGCCGGGTCCATGTCGTTCTCGGCGTAGAGGGTGTCCAGGTGGTCGTCCAGGCCGAGCTCGGCGTGTAGGACGATGTCGAGGAACTGCTGCTGGGGGCCCACCCGGCCCTGCAGCGAGGGGTGGGACAGGATGCGGATGCCGCGGCCGATGAACTGGTAGAACTCGCTGAAGCTGCCGTAGGGGCGCATGGGCACCACCAAGCAGATGGGAGGGAAGTCATAGCCCTGGCCCAGCATCTTCAGCTGCACGATGCCGTCGAGGTCTCCGGCGTCCGACTCGAACCGCTCGCGGACCTTGGCGATGGCCGCGTCGGTCATCGAGTGGTGCAGGACGTCGCAGGTGATGCCGTGTTCGTTGGCCAGGCGCGCGATCTGCTCCGCGTGCTGGCGGCCCATGGCCGCGAACAGCACCCGGGGCTTGACCGGGAACAGCAGGTCGCGCTGTTGGTCGAGCAGGCGTTTCACGACGCGCATCACCTGGCGGATCGGCTCGGTCGACCTGGCCGTGATACGCGAGAGCTTACGCTCGTCTTTGAGGATGGCCAGCAGCTCGTCCCGGCCGTTGATCTCCTCCCGTCGGCCGTCCGGCCACACCAGCTCGTAGGTGGTGGCCGCGCTGTCGGGGGTGAACCGGTGCACGCGCAAGTTCTTGGCGTTGCCGTCCGCGATGGAGTCGATGAGGCGGTACCGGTAGACCACCTCCGCATCGATCGGCTTGCCGTCCAGGCGGGTGAAGCAGGCACTCATCAGCACGACGCGCGCCGAGGCGAAATGCGCGAACAATCGCTGGTAGGACTCGGCCGCCGCGATGTGCGCCTCGTCCACGACGATGAAGTCCACATCGTCCGGGGCCAGCTTGGCCAGCAGATCGTCGGGGTCCTGCCCACTGCCCAGGGAGTGGAAGTTCGTGACGATGACGTCGGCGGCCAGCAGCTTCTGTCGATCTACCTTGCGAACACCCCCGGCGTCCCGGTCCACCGTGAGCACCGAGGGCGGCTGGCACCCTGGGATCAGCGGCCCGCCGTGCAGCCCGTAGAGGGCGTTACCGACAGCCCAGTGGTCCAAAGCTGTGTCGAACGTCCCGCGGATTACGTTGCCCGGTGTGACGACCAGCGCGCGCCTGCGGGTCACGGCGAGCAGAGCGGCCACCCCCAGCGCGGTCTTGCCGGCGCCGACGCTCATCACACACGCGGCCTTGGTGCCGCCGACTGCGTAGAAGTCCTTCAGCGCGGCCAGCGCCTGCTTCTGGCACTCGCGCAACGTCCGCACATCGACGGCCTCTCGCGCAAGCGTGAAGTAGTCGCGGTCGCCGGCCACGGTGCTGATGCGCGGCGAGGGGCCGAAGGCGGCCCGGGGATCGGGGTCCATAGCGGGTGTCTCCACGAGCGGATGGGCGATGACAAGCAGGGCCAAGGCGGGGTCACGGGCCATGACCGCCTGCAGTTGGGCGACGCAGCGGGCCGTGTTCGTGCGGATGGAGTCGTAGGAGAACCGGACCACCGCGTGCCCAGCAGCAGTGAGGTCGTTCTGCCGCAGCCGGTCGCGGGTGAACGCCTCCCGGCCGCTATGGGCCGCGAAGCCGTCGAGTTCGACCGCCACCTGCAGCCGGTCGCCCGCCACGAGATAGTCGAGCCGGTAGCAGTGCCCGCCCACATCCAGCGGCGCCTGTGCCCGCACTCGGTCGACGATGGCCGGATGAGCCGCAGGGGTCAGCACCCATCGCACGAACGCGTACTCCAGGAACGACTCGCTGGGCAGGACCTGCGCCAGACCGGGATGCCCCGTCATACGGCCGCGTCCTCAGCGGCCACACGCGCTGCCCGCTCCCGCGCTTTGCGGACGCGGGGCCTGTCACCGGCCCCGACGTGTTCGGCGGCTTCCGCCACCCACAGGGCATCTGCCAGCAGCCCCTCCGTGAGGTACATCTCCAGCAGCCAGTCCACGGCCCCGATGTACACGAACTGGCCCTCGGCGAACGAGACCGCGTCCGGAACGGCCAGGGCCAGCTGCAGATCCAGGCGGCACAGCCGCTCGATCTCGCCAAAAAGTTCCGGACTTGTCTGGCGTCGCCTACGCAGCTCCGCGACCGTGCTCTGCAGCGCGTAGTGGTAGTCCGACGCCTGGCCCGGGAGCTCGAGCACCTCCGCGAGGTTCACAAGCACCTCAGCGGTCGAGACGTCTTCGGTGCGCTGCAGGGCATGCTGCTGAGCCGGCGACTGGGTGGTGTTTCCCCACCACAGCGACGGCTCACGCCCCTGGAACCGCTCGATCCTTGGGCGTTGCCCCCAACCGGCGGCCCGTAGCCGGTCCATATTCAGACCGGTAGGAGGCTGATAGACCACTCCGCGTACCGCAGCTAACCGCGCATACCACCCGGGTGCCGCCACAACCCCCCCGTTCCAGAGCCTGATTCCGCATCCTGGCAGGTATGTGAAGGTGATGTGATGGCCAATGGCGCTTCGTGACCCAATAGTTGCCGTGGCCACAGAGTCATGGTCCGTCCAGGCAGCAGCGCCGCGGGCACTTCCGCCCCTGACCGACTTCGCCGCCATGGCATACCGCGACTTCGAGGCCAGCACCACCCCTGCCGCGGCGGCGGTGCCCGTCGCGGCAGGACGGGGGTGGCGCAGGACAGTGGCTTCTGTGTTGGCACGCCCACCTGGCCGCCCTGCTACAGACTGGTTTGCTCGCGATCTCGAATGAAGGATGGATTCGCGTGATCTCTCTCAGTGGAGCGTCGTTGTCGCCGTTGGGGCAGCGGTTGAAAGAACTGCTGGGTGCCGAGCGTGCCGTGGGTGATCTGCGGCGTTACTTCGGCATAGGCATGTCACCCGGTGAGGCGACGTTCACCGGCAGCCGGTTCGAGCATCTGGCCGGTGGGGGAGACCAGCCGGAGATCGCCGACCGGATCACGGCGGAGGACCTGGTCGCGGTGCAGACCTTGTCGGTGACCGTTCCGGCTTCTGTCGCGCTGGACATTCTGGAGGGCACCCTCGGCGCGCAGCTGTCTGGTCTGCTGCACGACATCCCCGCGGACGTCGACATGGTCGACGCCGAAGCGGACGTCTTGGCCGGGGGCTCGCCGGCGGACCGGGCCTGGCACCTCCTCTGCGCACAGCACGGAGTTGACTGGGTCATCGCTGGGAAGCTCTTGGCTCGTAAGCGTCCGCAGCTGTTGCCGGTCTACGACAAGGTGGTGCGCTGCGCTCTGGGCCGCCCGCGCCCCTCGTTCTGGCTTGCGCTGCATGCCGCGCTGCGCGCGGACGACCGTTCCCTGCACCGCCAGTTGCTCGCGCTGCGCCAGGTCGCGGGGGTGCCGGAGACGGTGAGTGCGCTGCGGGTATGCGACGTGGCGGTGTGGATGGGGCACCGGTCGGAGGGTCACGCTTGTCCTCGCTGACTTCGGCAGCGAAGGTCCCCTCCGGTGTTCTGGCGTATGAGGGTGACGGACTTTACCAACCGTCACTGGGGTGTGTGGGACGTTCGCGTGGGGGGCCACCGGGGTGGGCAAGAGGTGCGGACTCGCGGCCGGGGTGCCGCCGGCGGTGCGGTCCTGGGGCTGGAGGAGGCGTGTCCGGCGCTGGGCGTTGTGGGATCCGGGGGCTGGGCCGTGATGCGCAGGAAGGAACATTGCTTGGTGATCGGGTTCAGCACCGCGACTTTCAGCGGGGTGCGGGCGGCGGCCTGGATGCGGGCCAGCCAGGTCTGGCCGGGGACCAGGATGGTCAGCTCGGCCGGCCACTGGGCGAGTGCCTGGGGATCGGGGCACACCACACCGGCGAGGGTGAACGCGCGGCCCGGGCGGGGCCTGCTGTAGACGAGCAGGCCGTTGCCGTGGGCGGGGCTCTGCACGCCGTACTCGACCGGTTTGCCGGATGCGCTGCGGAGCAGTTGCGTGAAGGCGGGCCACAGGTGGGCGTCTATTGCGGCGTGTTCGAGGAAGGCGGCCAGACGTTCCTGCTCGGCCTGCCGTTCCTGGGCCCGCTGCAGGGCGTCTTCAAGGCACCGTTCGGCGGCGGCGGCCCGCGCCGCGGCCGCCCGGCGGGCCTGCTCGGCCGCCCGGGCACGTGCGGCGGCCTCGGCTTCCGCCTCCATCCGGGCGCGGGCGGCCGCCAGTTGCACGTACGCGTCGGCCGTCCACCACACCGTGCCGCCCGGGCCGGTATGAGGGTGCACCCGCCCTTGGAGGATCCACCGGATGGCATCGCCGAGCGGGCATGTGATGTGGGTCTGCCGGTGGCCCGTCGCTGGCCTCAGCGTCCCTGGGCAGGGCAGCGGCGGCGACGAGACTGCCGCTGCCGTCGCACGATGCCGGCCCACCCCCTCGGCGCGCAGGACACGCAGCGCCGCCTGAGCGGTGTCCCCGGGGGAGGGTGCACTGCTCCTTGGGGCTGCGCACGGCAGGCCGCCGTTCACCCGGCCACAGCCGGCCGGCCAGCATCTGCCGCCTGAAGGCCTGCGGCGGATCCGCTGGCAGGCAGGCAGCAGGGCAAGGGACCGAAGTCGGCAGCGGCGTGGCGTCGGCCGCCGTGGTCACCGACTGCCGGCGGTGTCGCGGCGGGGCCGGTTCGGTTCCCGGCCGATCTGCGCGGCGACGTGCCTGATCTCCGCCTCGCCGTAGGCGGTGCGCACTCCGGAGGGGCTGTATCCGGCGTGGCGGGCGAGTTCCTCCAGTTGGTAGGGGCGGCTGCCGTGGAACTCCCTCCCGTAGGCCAGCAGTTGCCGGATCCGGGCGTCCACGGCCTCCTTCTGCGCCTTCAGGTCGTCCAGCGCCAGCAGCAGCGGGTCCGTCTCGAGCTCCTGGCTCGCGGCCTCCAGGCCGAGGGCGTCGTTGCTGCGCTGCTCCGCCACCTGTTCGCAGGCGTCGGCGTAGCAGTCCTCGGGGGTGACGGTGCCGGGTTCGGGCATGGGGTGGCGCAGGGCGGCCAGTTCTTCAAGCGGATGCATGGTGCGATCATCGCAACTATTTGCGATGGTCGCAATAGGCTGGCAGAGGACAGGGCGAGGAAGACATGGGCGGGCGGGGCAGGAAGCCCGGCGCGGGTCGACGAGTTCTACGCCCACGCCGTCGTGCGCAGGTACGACCCGGAGGGCGGCCTGGGCACCCCGCAAACACAGGCAGTCATGCCCACTCAACCCCCAGCTCCGCGAGGGCAGCGCGCTGCTCCTGAGTGAGCTTGTCGCGGCGGGCCTTGGTGTTGGAGATCCACACGCCCAGCTTCACGGCCACCGGCTCGGCCTCGTCGTCGACGACGATTTCTTCGCTGTGCGCGCGTGGAACCGGCCTGCCCGCGCCTTCCCGCTCGATCCACTGGGCGAGGGCCCTCACACCGCGTTGGAAGGCCGCTGACGCCTTCCCTGATGCCTTGCCGTTCTTGATGGCTGGTGCCTGGGTGGGCCGTTCAGCGGGCTTCACACCGAGCTCGGACAGCCGCTGCTGCTGCTCTTCGGACAGCTCCGCCCAGGATTTCGCCTGTCGCTGGAGCCACTGTCCGAGGTCGTCGCCTTCGAAGAGCACACCGGGCTGGATGTCGGGTAGGAAACCGTGGGGTTCGTCGGCTGCGAGGTCGGAGAGGATGCGGTAGTGGCGTTGCCAGTCCAGCGGCCACGGGCAATCCCAGTCCGGGTCGATCTGAGCGAGCTGAGCAGCGCGGGCCGCGGCACGCTCGGGATCTTTCCCGAGGCCGCCCATCCTGCGGAGGTTGGCCATGTGCTGCCCGACGGGGATCAAGCTGTCTCCTGCACCTTGGCTCGCCCCCTCGCCCCAGAGAGCGTCCTGCCTCGGTGCGAGGTGCCCACGTGCACGGCGGTAGGAGCGGAGAGCGGCGAGCTTGTTCTCCCACGCCTCCTCACCCGGCTCCCACACCATCCCGGCCTCGGGCGCGTCCAGCAGCTCCTTGCGCCGTTCCTCCAGCTCTCCGGCTCGCAGTGCCTTGCGCTGCTGGTGCACCCACCTCCCAAGGGGAAAATTTTTCGTGACGCCGACTTCGGTCTCGGTGTCGTAGGGCACGGCGTAGAGGCCGCTGATCTCGTTCTCGGCCCGCCAGCGGATGAGGGCCTGGTAGCCCTCCAGCCACACCAGTGAGTCCGGCCGGTACACCCGGGTACGCAGGAAGGCCGCGATGGTGGCCGCGTCGCGGGGGGTGGAGAAGTGGAGCAGGGCGGATTCGGCGGCGGCCTGGGTGTCGTCGTGCTCCTGGTCCTCGCCGTCGCCTTCGCCGCCGGCGCCGACGATCCGGCCTTCTTCGTCGCGCTGCCCGTGGACCGTGCGGGCGTGCTTGCTGCGGGTGAGGGCGCGGGAGGCGAGCTGTTCGACCAGGCGTTCGTCATGCGAGCGCAGGCCCTGGAGCACGGCCACGAGCGGCTTGAAGCTCGCGCTGGCCACCATGTCGGTCGGGTCCTCGCCGGGCTCCAGGAAGACCGGCACGATGATCCTGGCGATTTTCGTGCTGCCGTCGCGGTTCAGCCGGAGGGCGCGGCCGATGTTCTGCACGATCTCCACCTGGGAGCCGCGGGTGTCGGCGAAGCAGATGGCCTCGACCCCGCGTTCGCCGGTGATGTCGACCCCTTCCCCGAGGACGCGGCAGCTGGCGAGGAAGGCGCGGTGGACCCGGCGCCCGGCGGCGTCGATGCCGTTGGCGAACTGGCGCAGTACCTCGCGCCGCTCGGTCATGAGGTGGTCGCCGCACAGCCACGCGGACCAGACCCGGTCCGGGAGTACGTGGCGGCCAGGCTCGAGCTCGTAGAAGTGCGCGTCGATCGACGACGCGGGGAGCCGATCGGCGGCCGCCAGGTCCCCGTCGGTGGCGTCGTTGGCGTATAGCTCGGCCGCCGTTTCCGGCAGCTTCTCCGCGAACGCGGCTGCCTCCTCCACCTTCTGGTGGAAGGTCATGACGGTGCGCAGGTTCCACCTCGCCGCGTGCTCGAGGAGCGCGGTCTGCAGGAGCGCCAGGCGCCGGCCCCGCTGCGCCTCCTCCGATTCCCCGACGACCGGGGAAGGGTCGCGGATCTCCAGCACGTCGATCTCGAACCCCGCGAGGATGCCACGCTCGACCGCCTCCGAGAGCCCAAGCTCGGCAAGCCACGGCCCGTAGGTCTGCGAGTCCTGGCCCATCGATGCCAGCTCCAGCTCCTTGCCCTCCGCGCCCTTCTGCGGCCGGGGTGAGGCGAGGATGCGCGGGGTGGCGGTGAGGTAGAGCCGGAAGTCGGCGGGGATGCGGGCGTTGTCGTGGATGGCCGCCCATGGACGACCGAGATCGCCTGCGGTCGAGTGGGCTTCGTCCACGATGGCGAGGTCGAAGCCTGCCATCTGCTGGCCGTAGAGCCGCTCCCCGCCCGCCAGAGCGGCCTCCAGCGGCCTACGGACGTTTCCCTGACCGAACGGGTCCTCCGGGTCCTCGCGGTCCACGAGGGAGGCGTACGTGGCGAACACGACCACCGGCCCGGACCTGGCCCACAGCGCCAGCTGGATCGCGTTGGTGGTGGTGCGCACCCCCAGTTCGTTCAGGACCGGGTCGTTCTCCAGCGAGCACACCGCGACCATGGGCGCGCGATGCCCCACCAGGCGCCATGCCTGGGCGGTCTGCACGAGCAGGTCGAGGGTCGGCACGGTGACCAGGATCCGGCCGCTGGGGAAGCACTCCAGCGCGCACGCGGCAGCCGTGATGGTCTTGCCCGACCCGGTCGCGGACACGATCGTGCCCCTCGCACCCTCCGGCGGCACCGGTGATCTTGCAGGGAATCCGACCCATTTACGGAACCGTGATTTCTGTTCCACCTGGTGTTCTCGGAGCTGAATCAAAAGAGCTCTCCCGGCTCGGGAAGGACCTGTTTGACAGAAGCGATGCGGTGTCCGCCGCGCTGGTAGAGGCCGCCGTCTCTTCCGTGGATGGCCCAGGCTCTCGCGGCCGCTTCATCGGGGGATGCGGCCATCAGGTGGACGGTGGGGGCGGGCATGTCCAGACGAGAGCGGCCAGCGGACCGGGCGTCGATCCGGTAGACGCGGTGCCGCGAGATCTCCGGAGCCGCGTTCCCGGACCACTCAGCTTCCACCACGTCCGTCATCAACCGCTGCAGACGCTGCTCTTCGTAGCGGAGAGCACGCGAGTCGCGGCACGGCGCGTACGTGGCCATCTGCTCCGCGTCCATGAGAGCAGCGATCCGTTCCCACTGAAGGCGTCGCCGTTCCGCGATGAACAACTCGCTCAAGGGATGCGGTTCTGCAGAGCGCGTTCGTGCGCGCCCGGCGCGTTCCTGTGCCAGGCATACCTGCGCGCCCACCTGCTGTCGATCGAGTCCGGCAGCTTTCGCGACCACCCCGAGCCGGGCAAGCTCATGCGGAAGATACTCGTAGATCAACACGCAAACCGCTCCCCACCGGGTGTCTCTGAATTACGCCAATGCTACATGCTGCATCACATTGAGATGTAGACGTGCGAGACGCCCCGGAAAGCCTCCTGCACAAGATTCCTTCCGCCCTGATGGTCGTGGCACATCGGGGTACACGGCCCCGCATGGCACCGATGACCGAACGCATCCAGTTCCTGCGGGCCGTGCGGCAGCTGCACCGCGTCCGCTCCTTCTACGCCGCGGGTGTCCTGCTGTGGGCGGCCTCCGCTGCCTGGACCGGCTGGCAGGCCCCCGGGAGCCGGCAGATGTGGGTATCTGTCCTCCTCCTGGCCGTCTTCACCGGTCTCCTCGCCACCGCCAGCCTGTCCTTGCGGCGTCTCGCAGTCCCCGCGCATCACGCCGCCCCGCACAAGGCGGCACATACCCGCCACGCCCACGCCTGAGGACCCGTCAGCCTGCCTGCACGAACCGGCCGGAGCACTTCGGAGGCGCCGCCCATGTCTGTGGGGGCGGTGGCCGGGCATACGGGGTTCACTTCCTATGAGAGGGGCTCGTCATGCTCGGCATAGTCGCGGCAGTGCTGTTCTTTATCGCGTTCCTCATCAACGCGGCCGAGATCAGCACCAATCACACGTTCTCGTCAGTCAACGTCATGCTCCTGGGGCTAACCGCGCTGGCCCTGCACGTTGCGGGAATCGGTAGTACTTGGTCCCGTAGACGCTGATCCGGCGGCAAGCCCCAGAACCCGCAGGGGTCAGCCGGAGGACAGCCCACCCCCCACCCTTGCTGCTGCTCGGGCCGTAGGCCCGTTGGCCCGCCCCGCGCAGCGGGGCCGGCCTTTGTGGCGCGAAGCGCCACCCGGTGACCGGAGCGCAGCGGAGGCACCGGGTGGGGGGCGCAGCCCCCTCCGCTCCGGGAGCGCAGCGGACGGAGCGTCACCCGCCTTGCTGCGCAAGGCGGGTGCGCTGACCGCGCAGCGGTCAGCCAGCGCTCCCGCGGAGCGGGAGCGCAACACTCGTGCGCAGCACGGGTGTTCGCTTGCATCGCGCGCAGCGCGATGGGACCCGCTCCGCGGG
>NZ_NSKH01000019.1 GCF_003144095.1 Streptomyces sp. ICBB 8177
CAGGCGGTCCTGACGGGATTTGCTGTGTCCGATGGGCGGCTCCGCCGCCGGGCGCGGCCTGCGGACAGCAGAACGGCCCGCCCCCGTCCACGGGTGCGGGCCTTCTTGCTTCGTAATCAGGCGGTCCTGACGGGATTTGCTGTGTCCGATGGGCGGCTCCGCCGCCGGGCGCGGCCTGCGGACAGCAGAACGGCCCGCCCCCGTCCACGGGTGCG
>NZ_NSKH01000020.1 GCF_003144095.1 Streptomyces sp. ICBB 8177
CACGATCCCCGTAACTACCTGGCCTTTCTCGGCCTCGCCGCAGCCATCTGCTGCTACAAGCGACTCATCCGCCTCACCACATAGGACACCGTCTAAGCATCTCCAGGCCGAGAGCCCGGCCCATGGCGACGATGTCCTCCTCCACATCCTGGAGAACCTTCTGCAGGACCTGGGTGCGCCGACTCATCGCGAGTTTCTCCGCGGCGGCCAGCACCGCCCCGGCCTGCTCCAGGGGCTCGAGATCGACAGCGGCGTCCAGGTGGGCGAAACGGCCCCGGCGCTCTGCCACTGCCCCCTCTAGGCGGGCGACCACGAGTTCCATCTCTTGCCGCTCACGCAGGCCGGGGGAGTGCAACGCGGTCTGCAGGCGCTCGGCTGCCGCTGCCCGGGCCGCCTCGGTGTCCGCAGCGCTTCGCTGCGCCCGGGCCAGCTCAGCCGCCGCAGCGTCCACGGACTGCTGGACCTCGGCGAGGGTCCGGCTCAGGTCCTCTGCGCGCGTCCCCGGCTCCTCTTCCCCGCTGTCGCCGATCGGTGCCTCGTGCAAGTCCGAGGCGCACAGCGAGCAGTGCCCCTCCTTCTCCCTCTCCCACCGGGACCTGTCGACGGCCGTGTCGCACCGCGGGCAGACGGTGGGCATCAGCGTGTGGAAGAAGGCCCGCGCCAGGGCAGCCTCCTGCGCGGTGTGAACGGCGGCCGCCAAGTCCACGCGCTGGGCCTCCAGCGCGTTGTGCGCCGACCGCGCGGCCACAACCTCGTCTTGCGCCACGGCAGCCGCTTGGGTGGCCGCAGACAGCTCCGTATACAGCTGCTGGACGTCCGCCGCCGCGCTGCCCGCCCCGGGAAGGGCCGCCAGCTGGTCGCGGGCCCTGCCCAGCCGCTGCGACAGCTCCTTGAGCTGGGCCTTGCGCGCCTCGACATCGCCGGCCGCGCGGCTGCGGGCTGCGGAAAGCTGCGCCCGGACGATCTTCGACGCGACGGCGGCCTCTACCTTCGTCGACGCCCACGGAGCACCGAGAAACAGCTCGAGCAGCCGGGTTGGCAGCCCGTGCCGGGTGTCGCTGCCGAGTAGCGCCCCCAGACCGGAACGGCTGATGTGCAGGGCACTGGCATACGACGGCCACGACAGCTCGCCGGTGATGGGAGGCTCGTCCGGCCCGCCCGGGGAGGCCTGCGCGGTGCGCAGCGGTTCCAGACCCAGGCGCTCCATCATGAAGGCGTCCATGCCTTCCTCAGAGTCACCCAGTCCCTCGAATGCGACCAGCACCGTGCCGGACCGGGCGGACACCACATGGCCGTGCGGCGACCCGGCCCGCACAGCCATCTCCACCCACAGCGGTTCGCCGTCCAGCTCGAAGCCGACCCGCACGTCGCGCAGCCAGTGGCGCACGTCGCGCTGCAGATTGCTGCGGCCCCGCAGGCACCACAAGATGATCTCCAAGACGCTGGACTTGCCCGCCTCGTTCTTGCCCGACGACGCCAGGCACCACAGCCCCGGCCCCGGATTCCAGGAGAACTCGAACGGCTCGCCGGCCTCGGTCCCGGCCGGGGAGTCCGCGACCGGTCGCACACCCTCGAACGCGACCGACGTCACCAGCAACCGGTGCGGGCGCGGCGCAGCCATCGCCGGCCGCACCCGGTGCTGATCAAGAACCCTCGTCACAACAGACAGGGGCTGCTTCGACTTCGCCGCGACCTCGGCCAGCCCCGCTTCCACCGGCCCGGTCTCCGGCTGCTCCTCGCTCATGCCAGCCCCTCCCGCTCCAACTCGGCCGAAAGCCGCGCCCGCACCCGCTCGGAGATACCCGCGATCATCTGGCCCACCGGCGTACCCGCGTACTCGGCATGCTCGTACTGCAACGCCTTGAGCTGCTCGGCCGACATTCCCTCGGTCACCATCCGCACATACAGAACCTGCTGGTCGTACCAAGCCAGCATCGGCACCTCAGCCCGGAGCCGTTGCGCGAACTCCTCCCCGGAAGCCAGCAAGTAGTAGTCCCGGCGCCGGACGTGGGTGTCAGACGACTTGCCCGCCCGCAGCACCCGGATCAGCCCCGGATGCCGCAGCACCGACAGCGCATTGTTCATGGGCTCGTACGCCCCATGTTTGTTCCGCAGCATCCGGTACGTGTGCAGATCCGGCTCTCGCTCCTCCAGCACCGCCCGCGCCTCCAGCAGTCGCTCCTTCGGCAGTCGGCCCTCGACACAGGCCGTGATGATGTGATCGGCCAGGTAGTCCGGATTGCGTCCTAGGTTCTGTCGTCAAATGTCACGCCCACATCAGGAGTGACGCGAGGGTGACGGCGGCTTTGTAGGACTCGGCGGTCTTGTCATACCGGGTGGCGA
>NZ_NSKH01000021.1 GCF_003144095.1 Streptomyces sp. ICBB 8177
TGGGGTGTCTCGGGTGCGGGGAGTGCGCGGCGGTCGACCTTGCCGTTGGGTGTCAGGGGGAGGGCGTCGAGCACGACGAACGCCGAGGGCACCATGTATTGCGGAAGCACCTCGCCCAGGCCGGACGCCAGCTCCGCCGGGGTGAGGTGCGCGCCCCGGGACGGGACCACGTACGCGACGAGCCGGCGGTCACCCGGCATGTCCTCCCGCACCAGCGCGAACGCGTCGGCCACACCCGGCAGTCCGGCCAGTGTGGTTTCGATTTCGCCGGGTTCGATGCGGTGGCCGCGGAGTTTGATCTGGTTGTCGGTGCGGTTGATGTAGTGGAGGTGTCCGGTGGGGGTCCA
>NZ_NSKH01000022.1 GCF_003144095.1 Streptomyces sp. ICBB 8177
GGAGAGGACGCGCTCGAGACCGTGGAGCAGCTCCGGGACTTCCTTGACGACCACCCCGCGGCTGAACCTCCGAGTCCGGCCGCGAACCAGGGGGCCGGCCCGCGGCATCTCACCCGCGCCGACCTGGCGGAAGTCCGCGCGTTGCGCGAGACGGTGCGTGGGGTGCTCGAACGGGCGAACGCGGACGCGGTCCAAGCCGCGGCTCTGATCAACGACGGTCTGCGTCGCAGCCGCGCCACCCCGGT
>NZ_NSKH01000023.1:0-358848 GCF_003144095.1 Streptomyces sp. ICBB 8177
AACGAGATCGCGCTGAACATCCTGCTGGCCTCGCTGACCGTGGTCTTCCTGCTGGCCGTGGTCACCCTCCAGCCGTTCGCGATCTACGCGCACGCCGAGCAGACGATGATCGTGCTGGTCGCGCTGCTGGTCTGCCTGATCCCGACCACCATCGGCGCGCTGCTGTCGGCGATCGGCATCGCGGGCATGGACCGGCTGGTGCAGCGCAACGTGCTGGCGATGTCGGGCCGCGCGGTCGAGGCCGCCGGCGACGTCTCCACGCTGCTGCTGGACAAGACCGGCACCATCACCCTCGGCAACCGCCAGGCCGCCGAGTTCGTGCCGGTGCCGGGCACCACGGCCGCGGAACTGGCCGACGCCGCGCAGATCTCGTCGCTCGCCGACCAGACGCCCGAGGGCCGCTCGGTGGTCGTGCTGGCGAAGGAGAAGTTCGGCCTGCGCGAGCGCCACCAGGGCGAGCTGACGGGCGCCGAGTGGGTGCCGTTCACCGCGCAGACCCGTATGTCCGGTGTCGACGTGGACGGCCGCAAGGTCCGCAAGGGCGCCACCGGTTCGGTGGTGGCCTGGGTGAACGAGCGCGGCGGCAGCGTCCCGGCCGACGCGCATCGGCTCACCGACGAGATCTCGCAGGCCGGCGGCACCCCGCTGCTGGTCGCCGTCGAGGACTCCGCGGGGGCCCGGGTGCTGGGCGTGATCCACCTCAAGGACGTGGTCAAGGCGGGCATGCGTGAGCGCTTCGACGAGCTGCGCAGGATGGGCATCCGCACGGTCATGATCACCGGCGACAACCCGCTCACCGCCAAGGCCATCGCCGACGAGGCCGGCGTGGACGACTTCCTCGCCGAGGCCACGCCCGAGGACAAGATGGCGCTGATCCGGCGTGAGCAGGCGGGCGGCAAGCTGGTCGCGATGACCGGCGACGGCACCAACGACGCCCCCGCGCTGGCCCAGGCCGACGTGGGCGTCGCGATGAACACCGGCACCTCCGCCGCCAAGGAGGCCGGGAACATGGTCGACCTGGACTCCAACCCGACGAAGCTCATCGAGATCGTCGAGATCGGCAAGCAGTTGCTGATCACCCGGGGCGCGCTGACCACGTTCTCGATCGCCAACGACGTGGCCAAGTACTTCGCGATCATCCCCGCGATGTTCGCGGTGGCCTACCCGGGGCTGGACAAGCTCAACGTCATGCACCTGCACAGCCCGCAGTCCGCGATCCTCTCGGCGATCATCTTCAACGCTCTGATCATCGTCGCCCTGGTGCCGCTGGCGCTGCGCGGCGTGCGCTACCGCCCGATGAGCGCCGACCGGATGCTCCGCCGCAACCTCGCGGTCTACGGCGTCGGCGGCCTGATCGCGCCGTTCCTCGGCATCAAGCTGATCGACCTGCTGATCACCCTCATCCCCGGAATCCGGTGACCGACGATGTCCCTCTCCTCGCAGTCCCTGCGCGGCACGCTGCGCGTCACCTGGGCGGCCTTCCGGGCGCTGCTGGTGCTGACCGTCGTCACCGGCGTGATCTACCCGCTGGCCGTCTTCGGCGTGGCGCAGACCGCGTTCCACGCGAAGGCCAACGGCTCGCCCGTGCACGCGGACGGCCGGGTCGTCGGCTCCGCGCTGCTCGGCCAGAGCTTCGACCTGCCGGGCAAGCCGGGCACCCCGGACCCGAAGTGGTTCCAGCCCCGGCCGTCCGCCGCGGGCACCGGCTACGACACCCGCGCGTCCGGCGCGTCCAACCTCGGCCCCACCAACCCGGCGCTGACCAAGCTGATCGACTCCCGCCGCGCCCAGGTGGCCGCGTTCAACCACGTGGCGCCCTCGCAGGTCCCGCCGGACGCGGTCACCGCCTCCGGCTCCGGGCTCGACCCGGACATCTCGCCCGCGTACGCGAGGATCCAGGTCGACCGGGTCGCCGCGGCCCGCCACCTGAGCCCGGCCGAGGTCGCCCACCTCGTCGCCGCCCACACCGACGGCCGTCAGCTGGGCTTCATGGGCGAGCCGACAGTCAATGTCCTCCAGCTCAACGTCGCGCTGAACGCGCTGAAGGGCTGATCAGGAGCCTTTCCAGCGGCCTACGACACGGCGGACGGCATCAGGATCGCGTCAATACGC
This sequence comes from Streptomyces sp. ICBB 8177, assembly GCF_003144095.1. Lineage (GTDB taxonomy): Bacteria > Actinomycetota > Actinomycetes > Streptomycetales > Streptomycetaceae > Streptantibioticus_D. Next base: position 2,113 of record NZ_NSKH01000023.1, read on the forward strand.
GCTCCGGGTGACGTCCGCCGTCCGCAATGTCCGATCAGTTCATACGAAGATGGACTCATGGCACGCGGCACCCTGCGCATCTACCTCGGGTCGGCACCCGGCGTCGGCAAGACCTATGCCATGCTCGCCGAGGCGCACCGCAGGCTGGAGCGCGGCACGGACGTCGTCGTGGGCCTCGTCGAGCACCACTCCCGGCAGCGCACCGAGGTCATGCTGCACGGCCTTGAGGTCGTGCCCCGCAAGGAGCTGGAGTACCGGGGCACGACGTTCACCGAGATGGACGTGGACACCGTGCTGGCCCGTGCCCCCGAGGTCGCCCTGGTGGACGAGCTCGCCCACACCAACGTCCCCGGCAGCCGCAACGCCAAGCGCTGGCAGGACGTCGAGGAACTGCTCGCCGCGGGCGTCGACGTCGTCTCCACCGTCAACATCCAGCACCTGGAGTCACTCGGCGACGTCGTCGAGTCGATCACCGGCATCCGCCAGCGCGAGACCGTCCCCGACGAGGTGGTCCGCAGGGCCGACCAGATCGAGCTGGTCGACATGTCGCCGCAGGCACTGCGCCGCCGCATGGCGCACGGCAACATCTACACCCCCGACAAGGTCGACGCCGCGCTGTCCAACTACTTCCGCCCCGGCAACCTCACCGCGCTGCGCGAGCTGGCGCTGCTGTGGGTGGCCGACCGGGTGGACGAGTACCTCCAGCAGTACCGCGCCGAGCACCGCATCTCCTCCACCTGGCAGGCCCGCGAGCGCATCGTCGTCGGCCTCACCGGCGGCCCCGAGGGCTCCACCCTGATCCGCCGCGCCGCCCGCATGGCCGCCAAGGGCTCCGGCAGCGAGATCCTCGCCGTCTACGTGGCCCGCAGCGACGGCCTGACCGCGGGCTCCCCCAAGGAGCTGGCCGTCCAGCGCACCCTCGTCGAGGACCTCGGCGGATCGTTCCACCACGTCATGGGCGACGACATCCCGACCGCGCTGCTGGAGTTCGCCCGCGGCGTCAACGCCACCCAGATCGTGCTGGGCAGCTCCCGGCGCAAGGCCTGGCAGTACGTCTTCGGCCCCGGCGTCGGCGCCACGGTCGCCCGCGAGTCGGGCGACATCGACGTGCACATCGTCACCCACGAGGAGGCCGCCAAGGGACGCGGCCTGCCGGTCGCCCGCGGCGCCCGCCTGGGCCGGGCGCGCATCCTGCTGGGCTGGCTGGTCGGCTGCGGCGGCCCGGCCCTGCTGACGCTGCTGCTCACCCAGCTGCTGCCGGGCCTCGGACTCGCCAACGACATGCTGCTGGTGCTGACCATGACGGTCGCGGCGGCGCTGCTGGGCGGCATGATCCCGGCGCTGGCCTCGGCGGCCGTCGGATCGCTGCTGCTCAACTACTTCTTCGCGCCCCCGCTGCACCGCTGGACCATCTCCGACCCGCACAACATCGTCGCCATCGCCGTCTTCCTCGCCGTCGCGGTGTCCGTCGCCTCCGTGGTCGACCTCGCCGCCCGCCGCACCCACCAGGCCGCCCGGCTGCGCGCCGAGGCCGAGATCCTCTCGCTGCTCGCCGGAAGCGTGCTGCGCGGCGAGTCGTCGCTGGACGCCCTGCTGGAACGGGTCCGCGAGACCTTCGCCATGGAGTCGGTGACGCTGCTGGAACGCGACGAGGAGTTCGCCCCCTGGACGTGCGCGGCGAGCGTCGGCAACCGGCCGTGCGCCCGGCCCGACGACGCCGACGTCGAGGTCCCGGCCGGCGACCGCATGGCGCTGGCGCTCACCGGCCGCGTCCTGCCCGCCGAGGACCGCCGCCTGCTGTCCGCCTTCGCCGCCCAGGCCGCCGTCATCCTCGACCGGCAACGGCTGCTGGGCGAGGCGGAACGCGCCCGCGAGCTGGCCGAGGGCAACCGCATCCGCACCGCACTGCTGGCCGCCGTCTCCCACGACCTGCGCACCCCGCTCGCCGCCATCAAGGCCGCCGTCTCCTCGCTGCGCGCCGACGACGTCTCCTGGTCGCCGCAGGACGAGGCCGACCTGCTGGAGGGCATCGAGGACGGCGCCGACAAGCTCGACCACCTCGTCGGCAACCTGCTGGACATGTCCCGCCTCCAGACCGGCACCGTCGCCCCGCTCATGCAGGACGTCGACCTGGACGAGGTCGTGCCGATGGCGCTGGGCGGCGTGCCGCCGGACGCCGTCACCCTCGACATCCCCGAGACGCTGCCGATGATCCACGCCGACCCCGGCCTACTGGAGCGGGTCGTCGCCAACGTGGTGGAGAACGCCGTGAAGTACAGCCCCGCCGGCCGGCGCGTGCTGATCGCGGCCAGCGCGCTGCACGGCCGGGTCGAGGTGCGCATCGCCGACCGGGGGCCCGGCGTGCCCGAGGCGGGCAAGGACCGCATCTTCGAGCCGTTCCAGCGCTACGGCGACGCTCCGCGCGGCGCCGGGGTCGGCCTCGGACTCGCCGTGGCCCGCGGCTTCACCGAGGCGATGGGCGGCACGCTGGTCGCCGACGACACCCCGGGCGGCGGCCTGACCATGGTCCTCACGCTGCGCGCCGCCGCGCCCCGCACGGACGTGCCCGCCGGTGCGGCCGGCCCCGCCACGGAGGTCGCCTCATGACGCAGGCCACGCCCACGACCCGAAAGGCAGCATCCATGCCGCAGCCGTCATCAGGACCCGCGCGGACCCCCGTCAGGGTCCTGGTGGTGGACGACGAACCGCAGATCGTCCGCGCCCTCGTGATCAACCTGCGGGCCCGCAAGTACGAGGTGGACGCCGCCCCCGACGGCGCGACCGCGCTGCGACTGGCCGCCGCCCGCCACCCCGACGTCGTCGTGCTCGACCTCGGCCTGCCCGACATGGACGGCGCCGAGGTGATCAAGGGGCTGCGCGGCTGGACCCGGGTGCCGATCATCGTGCTGTCCGCCCGGCAGGCCTCCGACGAGAAGGTCGAGGCGCTGGACGCGGGCGCGGACGACTACGTCACCAAGCCGTTCGGCATGGACGAACTGCTGGCCAGGCTGCGCGCCGCGGTCCGCAGGGCGGCCCCGACCGGGGAGGACGGCGAGGCGGTGCTCGTCGAGACCGGGACGTTCACCGTGGACCTGGCAGCCAAGAAGGTGCACCGGGAGGGGACGGACGTACGGCTGACGCCCACCGAGTGGCACCTGCTGGAGGTCCTGGTCCGCGCGACCGGGCGGCTGGTCAGCCAGAAGCAGCTGCTCCAGGAGGTGTGGGGCCCGGCCTACGGCACCGAGACCAACTACCTGCGCGTCTACATGGCCCAGCTGCGCCGCAAGCTGGAGCCGGACCCGGCGCGGCCACGGCACTTCATCACGGAGCCGGGGATGGGGTACCGGTTCGAGAAGTGAGGCGGCCGGTCCGCTTCCGTTGAACGGTCGTACGCCGCGGGCGCGCGCGTTCGGTTTCCGGGGAGGGGTCGTGGACGAGCGGGGTGGGCGCACGGGCCGTGACCGGTACCCTGCCTGTATGAGTGGTGCAACCCGTTCGGACCGCCCCGCCGGCCGACTGAGGCGGATCTTCGACCGCCTCGCCCCCTCCCAGGAGGACCTGCACTCGCAGGAGCTGCGCAAGGACGCGGACTCCGTGGGCTGCACCCGCATACAGGACTGCCAGGACCGCGCGGTCGTCACCGTGACCGGCACCCTGCGCACCGTCACCCTGCGCCCGCGGGCCGGCGTCCCGGCGCTGGAGGCGGAACTGTTCGACGGCACGGCCCCCCTCGGCGTGGTCTGGCTCGGCCGGCGCAGCATCGCCGGGATAGAGCCGGGTCGCCGGATCATCGCGTCCGGCCGGGTCGCCATCCAGCGCGGCCGCCCGGTGCTGTTCAACCCCAAGTACGAGCTGCGTCCCGTCGGACAGGAGTAGCCGGTGGCGTCCACCAACCAGCGGACCGAAGACGTGACGGCGGAGCCGGACGGCCCCGCCGCCGACGCCGCGGCATCCAGGGCGGCCGCCGACGCGGCGCTGCTGGAGGCCTTCGGCGGGGTGTGGGGCATGGTGGACACCACCGTCCCCGGCCTCGTCTTCGTCGCCGTCTTCACCCTCAAGCACGACATCACGACCTCCGCCGTCGCCGCCCTGGCCCTGAGCCTGGTGCTGGCGATCGCGCGGGTGGTGCGCAAGCAGACCCTCAAGCACGCCTTCAGCGGCGTCTTCGGCATCGCCTTCGGCGCGTTCTTCGCGATGCTGTCGGGCAACGCCAAGAACTTCTACCTGCCCGGCATGCTCTACACCCTGGGCCTGGCGATCGCCTACGTCGTCTCGGCCCTCGTGCGCTACCCGCTGATCGGCGTGCTGCTCGGGCCGATCCTGCGCGAGAACCTCTCCTGGCGCACCCGCAACCCGGGCCGCCTGCGCGCCTACACCCGGTCCACCTGGGCGTGGGGGCTGATCCTGCTGGCCAAGTCGGCGATCCTCTTCCCGCTGTACTGGTGGGGTGACGCGACGCAGCTGGGCTGGGTGAAGGTGGCGCTGGGCATCCCGCCGTTCCTGCTGTCGGTCTACCTGACCTGGATCTTCCTGGCGAAGGCGCCGCCGCCGATCGACGTGATCGCGGAGATGGAGGCCAAGGAGAAGGCGCAGGCCGCCGAGGCCGAGGCGGCCGAACGCGTCTGACCGCCCCGCGCGCCGGTGACCAGCGCGGACGAGACGAAGGGCCCCGGGGCGATCGCTCGCCCCGGGGCCCTCGCGCGTGCCGGACCGCTACTACTCGCCCGCCGCGTCCTCGCGGGTGGTCGACAGCAGTTCCTCCAGCTGCTCCTCGCGGGCCTGCGCCGCGACGAACAGCAGCTCGTCGCCCGCCTCCAGCGCGTCGTCCTTGGCGGGGGTGAGCACCCGGTGCCCGCGGATGATGGTCACCAGCGAGGTGTCCACCGGCCACTCCACGTCCCCGACCCGGGTGCCGACCAGCGCGGCGTCCGGCGGCAGGGTCAGCTCGACCAGGTTGGCGTCGCCCTGGCTGAAGCGCAGCAGCCGCACCAGGTCACCGACGCTGACCGCCTCCTCGACCAGTGCCGACATCAGGCGCGGCGTGGAGACCGCGACGTCGACGCCCCAGGCCTCGTTGAACAGCCACTCGTTCTTGGGGTTGTTGACCCGGGCGACGACCCGCGGCACGCCGTACTCCGTCTTGGCGAGCAGCGAGACCACCAGGTTGACCTTGTCGTCACCCGTGGCGGCGATGACCACGTTGCAGCGCTGGAGCGCGGCCTCGTCCAGCGAGGTGATCTCGCAGGCGTCCGCCAGCAGCCACTCGGCCTGCGGCACCCGCTCCACCGAGATGGACGACGGGTTCTTGTCGACGAGCAGCACCTCGTGCCCGTTCTCCAGCAGCTCACCCGCGATGGAACGGCCCACCGCGCCCGCTCCGGCGATCGCGACCCTCATGACCTGCTCCCCTCGGGGCCCGCGGCGAACGCGGCCTCCACCTTCTCGACCTCGTCGGTGCGCATGATCACGTGCACCAGGTCGCCTTCCTGGAGGACGGTCGCCGAGGTCGGCACCATCGCCTCACCGAGCCGGGTGAGAAACGCCACACGCACGCCCGTCTCCTCCTGGAGCGTGCTGACCCGCTGGCCCACCCACGCGGTCGAGGTGGGCACCTCCGCGAGCTGCACCCCGCCGCTCGGATCGCGCCACAGCGGTTCCGAGCCCGACGGCAGCAGCCTGCGCAGCATCTGGTCGGCGGTCCAGCGCACGGTGGCGACCGTCGGGATGCCGAGGCGCTGGTAGACCTCGGCACGCCGCGGGTCGTAGATCCGCGCCGCCACGTTCTCCACGCCGAACATCTCGCGCGCCACCCGGGCGGCGATGATGTTGGAGTTGTCGCCGCTGCTCACCGCGGCGAAGGCGCCCGCCTCCTCGATGCCGGCCTCGCGCAAGGTGTCCTGGTCGAAGCCGACCCCGGTCACCCGGCGCCCGGCGAACCCGGACCCGAGACGGCGGAACGCCGTCGGGTCCTGGTCGACCACGGCGACCGTATGACCCTGCTGTTCGAGGGTCTGCGCGAGGGCGGAACCCACTCGCCCGCAGCCCATGATTACGACGTGCACGCCTGTCCTTCCGGCTCATTCCCGGCTCGTTCCATCCCGTCCGAGGCACTCACAGCGTCTCAGACCGCGGCCAAAGCTACACACGCTCGTACGGAGTGGGGGTGGTGGGTAGTCGGCAATCTTGACGACCCCTTAACATCGCGGGGTGTCCAAACTGACCGACCTGCCGAAACGGATCCTCATCGGCCGGGCGCTGCGCAGCGACAAGCTTGGTGAGACCCTCCTCCCCAAGCGGCTCGCGCTTCCCGTCTTCTCGTCCGACCCGCTCTCCTCCGTGGCCTACGCGCCGGGCGAGGTGCTGATCGTCCTGTCCGCGGCGGGCATCACCGCGTACCACTTCAGCCCGTGGATCGCGGTGGCGGTCGTGGTCCTGATGCTCACCGTGGTCGCCTCCTACCGCCAGAACGTGCACGCCTACCCCTCGGGCGGCGGCGACTACGAGGTGGCGACCACCAACCTCGGGCGGCGGGCGGGCCTGACCGTCGCCAGCGCGCTGATGGTCGACTACGTCATGACCGTGGCGGTCTCCATCGCCTCGGGCGTGGAGAACCTCGGGTCGGCCATCCCGTTCGTCCAGCAGAACAAGGTGCTCGTCGCCCTGCTGATGATCATCCTGCTGATGGTGATGAACCTGCGCGGGGTCCGGGAGTCGGGCACGATCTTCGCCATTCCGACGTACGCCTTCGTCATCGGTGTGTACTGCATGATCATATGGGGAGCCATCCGGCTCGCCGGCGGTCATCACATGAGCGCGCCGTCCGCCCACTACACGGTGCACGCCACCAGCACCGGGCTCGCCGGCTTCGCGATGGTCTTCCTGCTGCTGCGCGCCTTCTCCTCCGGCTGCGCCGCGCTGACCGGTGTCGAGGCGATCAGCAACGGCGTGCCCGCCTTCCGCAAGCCCAAGTCGAAGAACGCCGCCGCCACGCTGCTGATCATGGGCGTGCTCGCGGTCACCATGTTCTGCGGCATCATCGCGCTGGCGCTCAACACGCACGTGAAGATGGCCGACAACCCCGGCGTCAACCTGCTGTCCAACGGCAAGCCGGTCGGCTCCGGCTACGTGCAGGACCCGGTGATCGCCCAGGTCGCCGCCGCCGTCTTCGGCAAGGGCTCGGCGCCTTTCGTCTTCCTCGCCGCCGTCACCGCCCTGGTGCTGTTCCTCGCGGCGAACACCGCGTACAACGGCTTCCCGGTGCTCGGCTCGATCCTGGCGCAGGACCGCTACCTGCCCCGGCAGCTGCACACCCGAGGCGACCGGCTGGCGTTCTCCAACGGCATCGTGCTGCTGGCGATCTTCGCCTGCGTACTGGTCTACATCTACGGGGCCGACTCCTCGCGGCTGATCCAGCTCTACATCGTCGGCGTCTTCGTCTCCTTCACTCTCAGCCAGACCGGCATGGTGCGGCACTGGAACCGCCACCTGCGCACCGAGACCGACAAGGCCAAGCGCCGCCACATGATGCGCTCGCGCGCCATCAACACCTTCGGCGCGTTCCTGACCGGTCTGGTGCTGATCGTCGTGCTGCTGACGAAGTTCACCCACGGCGCCTGGGTCGCGGTGCTGGGCATGTGCCTGTTCTTCGCGATGATGACCGCCATCCGGCGCCACTACGACCGGGTCTCCGACGAACTGGCCGCGCCGGAGGAGCCGACCGAGGAGACGGTCATGCCGTCCCGGGTGCACACCATCGTGCTCGTCTCCAAGATCCACAAGCCGACGATGCGCGCGCTGTCGTACGCGAAGCTGTTCCGCTCGGACTCCCTCGAGGCGGTCACCACCAACGTCGACCCGGCCGACACCAAGGCGCTCCAGGCGGAGTGGGAACGCCGGGGCATAGACGTGCCGCTGAAGGTCCTGGACTCGCCCTACCGCGAGATCACCCGCCCGGTCATCGAGTACGTGCGCGGTCTGCGCCGCACCAGCCCGCGCGACGTGGTCAGCATCGTCATCCCCGAGTACGTGGTCGGCCACTGGTACGAGCACCTGCTGCACAACCAGAGCGCGCTGCGCCTCAAGGGCAGGCTGCTGTTCACCCCCGGTGTGATGGTCACCTCGGTGCCGTGGCAGCTGGACTCCAGCGAGGTCGCCCGCAACCGCTACAAGCGCGGCCAGGGCTGGACCGCGCCCGGTTCGGTCCGCCGCGGCGAGATCCGCCCGGCGGTACGCGGCGCGGCGGCGGGCAAGCCGTCCGGCGGCGCGCCCTCCGGCGGCACCGGCACGCCGGGCTCCGGCGACAAGCCCGCCAACGGCGGGACGCCGGTGGCGGGCACGCGCTCCGACTCGTAACGGCGGTCGGTTCCCCTCGGCGGACGAGCCCGCCCGGTGCCCTCGGGGCGCTGGGCGGGCTCGTCGGCGTGAGCGCCCTCGCGCACCACGTACGCACCACGTACGCACCACGTACGCACCACGTACGCGCCACGTACGCGCCACGTACGCATCGCCGCCGTCCGCGTAGACTGGACGGCTGTTGTCCCTGCTGACCTGGAGCCCCGGTCGACGTGAACCACCGCACCCGCACGACGCCTCGTACCAACCGTACGAAGGACCAGGACGCCCCGGGGGCGGCCGCCTCGCTCGTCGGTGAGCGCTACGAGGTCGAGGTCGGCCCGGTCGCGCACGGCGGGCACTGCATCGCCCGGCACGACGGGCGGGTGCTGTTCGTACGGCACGCGCTGCCGGGTGAGCGGGTGATCGCGCTGATCACCGAGGGCGACGAGGAGTCGCGGTTCCTGCGGGCCGACGCGGTCGAGGTGCTCCAGGCGTCGAACGACCGCGTGGAGGCGCCCTGCCCGTACGCGGGCCCCGGCGCGTGCGGCGGTTGCGACTGGCAGCACGCGGCGCCCGGTGCGCAGCGCAGGCTCAAGGTCGCCGTCATCACCGAGCAGCTGGAGCGGCTGGCAGGGCTGACGCCGCAGGAGGCGGGCTGGGACGGCACGGTGATGCCGGCCCCCGGCGACAAGGTCGAACGCGGCAAGGTCCCCGCGTGGCGCACGCGGGTGCAGTACGCGATCGACGGCGAGGGTTTCGCGGGGCTGCGCAAGCACCGCTCGCACGAGGTGCAGGTCATCGACCGCTGCCTGATCGCCGCACCGGAGGTGGCGGAGCTGGGCGTGGAGCGGCGGCACTGGCCGGACACGGAGTCGGTGGAGGCGATCGCGGCGGCGGGTTCGTCCGACCGCCAGGTGGTCATCACCCCCAAGCCTGACGGGCGGCTGCCGCTGGTCGAGCTGGACCGGCCGGTGTCGGTGCTGCGGGTGGACGACCAGGGCGGCGTGCACCGGGTGCACGGGCGCGGCTTCGTACGGGAGCGCGCGGCGGGCCGCACCTGGCGGGTCGGCGCGGGCGGCTTCTGGCAGGTGCATCCGCAGGCGGCGGACCTGCTGGTACGCGCGGTGCTCGACGGTCTCGCGCCGCGGCGCGGGGAGACGGCGCTCGACCTGTACTGCGGCGTGGGCCTGTTCGCGGGCGCGCTGGCGGAACGGGTGGGGGAACGCGGCGCGGTCCTGGGCATCGAGTCGGGCAAGCGCGCGGTCGAGGACGCGCGGCACAACCTGGCCGACTTCGACCGCGTGCGGATCGAGCACGGCAAGGTGGAGCAGGTGCTGCCCCGCACCGGCATCACGGAGGCCGACCTCGTCGTCCTCGACCCGCCCCGAGCGGGAGCGGGCCGTGCCACGGTCCGTCAGCTGGCGTCCATGACCCCGAGGCGCATCGCCTACGTAGCCTGCGACCCGGCCGCCCTGGCCCGGGACCTGAAGTACTTCGAGGCGGAGGCCTACGCCCCGGTGTCACTGCGGGCGTTCGACTTGTTCCCGATGACGCATCATGTGGAGTGCGTGGCGATCCTCGAACCGGCGGCTAAAGGCTCCTGACCTGCGGTTTTGTATGTGCGCATTATGTGCGGTGTGGGCGTTACGGGCGAAATCTTGACGCTGAAATGACGCTCGTGACGCTCATTTGACGCTCCTCCTGATGGAGTGTCAGGCGCGTTCGGGCGCTGGTCAGGTCGCCTGCAGCGGTGGGGAATGGTTGGCTTTTCGGTAAATAGCCCCCAGCGTTGGCGGGCGGGTTGCATGTGCTGGAACTCCGCGGGCCCTCTGAAAGTCGCCGCCGGCTTCCACTCGGCGAGCTGCGGGCGGACGGCCACGATAGGCGGGTGAGCAGCGTAGGACCACGACCCGTCCCACGTATGGTGATGGCGCTTATTGAAAGCGGCCACTCCCTGCTCGGGGGTGACCCCACACCCGCTCAGTGGATCCCTCACGCATCCGGCACAGACCGTGGCGAGCCTCCTGGCCGAAGGGGTCCTGGCCTGGTGGGGCCACCTGGTCCTCCAGCACAGGGGGCTCCGTTTCGGAGTCCGCGGTTCAGCGCTGCTGCTCCGGGAGATGACGGACGAAGTCCAGTAGCAGGGTGCAGAACGCGGAGGGTTGTTCCAGTGGCGCGAGGTGCCCTGCGGCGGGGATGAGCACGGTTTCACCTGCGTCGAGGTCCCGGGCCAGCCCTTCGCCTCCCTCGAAGAAGTCGGGCATGTCGTGTTCACCGACACCGACCAAGGCGGGGACGGTCAGCGTGCGCAGCACCGCCGTTCCCTCCCCGAGCGGGTCCGCCGCCTGAGACGGCTCGCCGTGGGCGAGTTGTTCGGTGAGTTGGCGGCGGAGCATGCGGGCCGCGTGCGCGCGTACGTCGTCGGTCGCGCCGGCCGAGGTCCACGCTTCGACGCCGGCTTTCACGGCTGCGTCGAGGTCGCCGGCGGCGAGCGCCGTTCTTTCGGCGTCCCAGGCGGCTTGCAGACGGGGAGAGGCTGGCTGGTCGTGGGGCCGATACCCGACGAGCACCAAGCCTTCGACCCGCTCGGGCGCTGTGACGGTTGCCTGGAGTGCCACCAGGGCACCGAGGGAGTTCCCGGCCAGGACGAAGCGGTCGGCCCCGAGGTGGTCGAGGGTGTCGAGTACGTCCGTCCAGGGGGATACCTCGCGGTCGGCGGGCACGAACGCGTCACCGTGGCCGGGCAGGTCCAGGGCGATGGCCCGCAGGCCCGCATCGGCGAGCAGGGGAAGGTGGGGGCCCCACATGGTGCGGTCGGTGGGTCGGGCGTGCAGCAGGACGACGGGGCGGCCTCGGCCCGCTTCGTCGGAGGGCAGCAGCATGGCAAGCGTCTTTTCTTCGGTGGGGACAGGGAGGGGAGAAGGAAGCGGGGAAACAGCCGGCTCACGGTGTGAAGGAGCAGGAGATCTGCCTTCCCGGGCGGCTGTCACGCTGCGGCAGTCAGTTCGTCGGCCTCCGCGTCGCTCAGCATCAGGGACGCCGCCGCCAGGTTCTCCTCCAGGTGCGCGACCTTGGAGGTCCCGGGGATGGGCAGGACGACGCCGGAGCGGGCCAGTAGCCAGGCCAGCGCCACCTGCGACGGGCCGGCGTGGTGGGCGGTCGCGATCCGGTCGACCGGGCCGCCGGCGCGGGCCAGCTCGCCCGCGGCCACCGGTGCCCAGGGAATGAAGCCGATGCCGTGGCGGGTGCAGTACTCCAGGACGTCAGCGGAGCTGCGGTCGGTGAGGTTGTAGCGGTTCTGCACGGTGGCTATTTCCACGATCGTGCGGGCCTGCTGGATCTGGTCGACAGTGACCTGGGACAGTCCGATCGCGACGATCTTGCCCTCGTCCTGGAGCCTCTTCAGCTCGCCGACCTGGTCCTCCAACGTGACCTTCGGATCGATGCGGTGCAACTGGAACAGGTCGATGTGATCCACGCCGAGCCGGCGCAGACTCATCAGGGCCTGCTGACGCAGATACTCGGGGCGGCCCACCGGCGGCCATGCGGCTGGGCCGAGGCGCATCAGTCCCTCGTCGGTTCTGATCACGTCGGGCCCGTTGCGGGTCAGCCCGGCCTTGGTCGCGATCAGCACGTCGTCGCGGTAGGGATGGACCGCCTCCCGGATGATCTCCTCGCTCACATACGGGCCGTAGGAGTCCGCGGTGTCGATCAGCTGTACGCCGAGTTCGACGGCGCGGCGCACCACACGCACGCACTCCTGACGGTCCTCGGGCTCACCCCACACCCCGAGTCCGGTCAGGCGCATGGCGCCGAAACCGAGACGGGCGACCTGCTTGCCGGCGATCTCGAAGGTGCCGGCGGCGTCGGAGAGCGACGCAGTCATGATCGGGGTTCTCCTTCTTCTGCGGGAGTGGCCTGGTCCGTCAGGACCACTTCTTGCTCGGACAGCCGGCCGAGCAGGACCAGGGCGTCGGCGCTGGCGCTGCCGGGTTCCGCGCTGTACACGGACAGATGCTGTCCGGGGGCGCTGGTGACGGCGAGTGCCTCGAAGTGCAGACGTATCTCACCCACCTGTGGGTGCCGCAAGTGCTTGTCTTCATGCGTACGGGGACGGACCTCGTAGTGCGCCCACAGGCCCGTGAACGCGGGGCTGCGCACGCTCAGTTCGCCGACGACCCGCTCGATCCGCTCGTCCTGCGGGAACTGCGAGGAGGACGCCCGCAGGTTGCCCACCGCGATGCGCGCCGCGTGGTCCCAGTCGGCGTAGAACTCGCGCGCGAAGGGATCGAGGAAGATCATTCGCAACAGGTTGTCGTACCGGGCGAAACCTCCGTACAGCTCCCGCGCCATCGCGTTGGCCGCCAGCACGTCCTGCGCCGCCCCGACCACGAAGGCCGGCACTTCACGCATGCCGTCCATCAGCCGCAGCAACTCCGGAGCGACGCTGGTCGTGGCAGCCGCCGCGCCGAAGGCGGACAGGCCCAACCGGAACAGATGGGTGGCCGCCGCGTCGTTCAGCCGCAGTGCCCCGGCGATCGCCCGCAGCACCTGCTCGGACGGGTGCCGCTCACGGCCCTGCTCCAGCCGGATGTAGTAGTCCGTGCTCATCCCGGCCAACAGCGCCACTTCATCCCGCCGCAACCCCGGCACCCGCCGCGACCCGTCGTCGGGCAGGCCGACATCCGCCGGCACGACCGCCGCCCGGCGGGCTCGCAGGTAGTCGCCGAGTTCGTTCACGCTTTCCATGACAGCCACGCTAATCGCGGAGGGACGCCGGGGCGTGGGTGCGCTGCACCCATCCGAACACGACAGCCGAGCACGCATCCACGGATAGCCGCAGCACACCCTCCCACGCCCGCGGCCGCGGTCGTAGCGTCGGTGCTGCCTCCAGTCACCGCGCTGCCGACCGGACCCCGATGCCGCCTCTGCCGTCCTCATCAGACCCCTCCTTCCGGACGCGCTGAGGTCGGTCGTTGATGTACGCGACCCGCTCATGCAACCCGCTGAAGTGGGTCAGCACGCTTCCGCCGTGACGCTCGTTTGACGCTCTGGACCCTTGGCAGCCCGTCTCCCGAGCCAATAAACCTCCTCTGACCTGCGCTTTCCCCTGCTACCGCGCCCTGTGACATCTTCGGCAATGACACAGCACGTGGAGTGCGTGGCGATCCTGGAGCCGGTGGGGGAGCGCGGCTGACGCGCGGCTTCGCGGCGTGTGCCTGGTCTGCGCAGGAGGCGGCGAGGGTGCGTGCCCGGAGGGGGAGTGGGCTCGGCGAGCGGGCGCTGCCCCGGCTTCCCAGACTTCCCCCTGGCGCCCGTTTGTCGTTCCGATGATGGGAAAAGCTCCCCGCAGAGACCGGGAAGCGGGCTCGGACAGACGCACCACGCGGGTGCCGGTCCTCGGGCGGGCTGCCGTTGTGGTCCTCGTCGGAGCGCACGTCGGTGACCACGGCTGAGCCGCCTTCGGGGCCCGGCCGGGCGGACTCGTTCCAACCGGGCGGCTGGCAGGGGAACTGCTACGGCCCGCGCGGTGTCTAGGTCGGTGCAGGGGCAGGGGCAGGGAAACGATCACAGGGCGGGCATCACCGTGAGAAGGATGAGCAGGTGCATCGGCGTGGCTGCGCTGGTGGGGGCGATGGCGATGGGCATGAGCGGCTGCGGTGGCGGCAACTCGTCCGATTCCAAGCCCGGTTCGGCGGCCTCGTCGTCCGGTGCGAAGGCGAGCGGCGGTGCCGGCCCGTCCTCGACGCCGCAGCGGCCGCAGATGCTGCTCGACACCATCGAGCCGGAGGACGGTACGACGGTGGGGGTGGCGATGCCGATCTCCGTCACGTTCAGCAAGCCGGTGGCCGCCTCGGCGCGCGCGGACATCGAGAAGCATTTGAAGCTCACCACGTCGACCCCGGTCACCGGCGCGTGGCACTGGTTCGACTCCACGCGGGTGGACTTCCGGCCCAAGGCGTACTGGCCGTCCGGAACGAAGGTCACCCTCGACGCCCAGCTCACCGGCGTGGGCGACGGGAACGGGCGCTACGGGGTCCACTCCTACAAGCACTCCTTCACCGTCGGGCCGGACGACGAGGTGCACGTGTACGCGGACCAGCACCTGATGAAGGTGTCCCGCAACGGTGCCGTGGTGAAGACCTTCCCGATCGACGCCGGCAGTGCGAAGTACCCCTCGTGGAACGGGACGATGGCGGTCATCAGCAAGTCCCGCGAGGTGCTGATGGATTCGTGCAGCGTCCACATCGCGTGCAGCAAGAGCGACCCGAACTACTACCACCAGAACTACCCGTTCGCCGTGGAGCTGACGACTTCCGGGACGTACGTGCACTACTCCGACGGTGACCCCCAGCCGGGCCACGGCAGCGGCTCGCACGGCTGCGTCCACCTGTCGATGCCCAACGCGCAGTGGTTCTTCGGTTTCGCCCGCGAGGGCGACCCGGTCACCATCTCGGGTTCCACCAGTCCCGCCGCCCAGCCGGACAACGGCTACGCCGACTACGACGTCACGAACTGGAGCGACTGGATCGCCCCCAGCTCCAGCGGCCTCGGCCAGTTCACCACCGCGGCCTCCTGAGGGCGGCCCTGAAACCCCGCGTCCCGGCGGGCACCCACGTTCGGTGCCCGCCGGGACGGCAGGTGGCCCCGGTGCGGCGTCAACGCGCCCGCACGCACGTCATGTCAGTGCGTTCACGTTCTGCCCGACGGGTGTCCACGGCCGGGCCGCCGCTACGTCAGCGACTGCGCCGCAGGCTCAGCCGACGCGGACGGTCGCCACGCTGGAGGTGTGCAGGCGCACAGGGTGCGGGTCGTGAGCGTTCTTCAGGCCGTACAACACCGCGCGGAACTCCAGGTTGCCGCGGCGCGCGGACGTGCCGTGCGCGGTGACGCGCGCCTCGCCCTTGACGGCGGCGCCGCAGTTCTCCTGGTGCCATCCCTCGCCGAAGCCGTTCTCCTCCACGCACAGTTGGTGCAGGTAACCGGCGCTGTCGTCGTTGCCCTGGGCCGTGACCGTGATGGTCTTGCCGACGTGCGCCGTGTGCGGTGCCGTGATGTCCACCGCGCCCTTGGCGAAGGCCGGCGCGGCGGCCAGAGTCAGCGATGCAAGACCCAGCGCGCCGATCACGGCCGCACGTCCGCCGCGCGCCCTCAGCCCGTTCGTCTTCGTCCTGGTCATGGACTTTTCCTCCCCGCGGACTTCCCACTCTGTGGGGTCCGCCCTTTCACGCAGGCGCCCCGTGCGCCTCACTGATCATCCACACGATCCGACCGCCCCACCGGGTTGCGCCTCGCCCGGCGCTGTTACGGAACCCCGACATTTTGTGCCTGCTCCGCGCAGCAGCCTCGTGAAACCAGCCGAGTACCCCACTCCCCGTGACTGAATCCGCCCATCTCGTACCTGGCCGGATCGCGTCACGTCGCTCCTCCGGGGTACCCGGCATGCCGGCGCCCGCGGCGCGCGGGTGCCGGCGTACGAGGGCAGGTGAGCGGAATGCCGCAGTCATCGCGCGGGCCGTCCCCCGACGGCGTCGGGCCGCCGCGGACCGAGGACCTGACGCGGATCGTACTGAGGCCGCTGGCCAGCAGCCTGCCGCTGGGGTTCTTCGCCTTCGGTACCGGCAGCGTGCTGCTCACCGCCGCGCAGCTGCGGTGGGTGCCGCTGACGCAGACCAGATCGCTGATGCTGCTCGTGCTGGTCTTCGTGGTGCCGCTGGAACTGCTCGCCGGCGTGCTGGCGTTCCTGGCGCGGGACGGGGGCGCCGCCACCGCGCTGTCCGTGCTGGGGTGCACCTGGGCGGGCGCGTCGCTCGTCATGCTCTCCGGCCCGCCCGGCCGCCCCAGCCCCGTCCTCGCCGTCTTCCTGTTGTGCGTCGCGCCGCTGATGCTGACGTTCAGCGTCGTCGCGCTGCGCGGCAAGCCGTTGTTCGGGCTCCTGCTGCTGATCGGGGCGGGCCGGTTCGTGCTCACCGGCGCCTACCAGGCGGGCGCCGGGCCGAGCGTGCAGACCGCTGCCGGGTGGGTCGGGGTGGCGCTGGCCGCGTTCGCGCTGTACGGCGGGCTGGCGCTGCTGCTGGAGGACACCCTCCAGCGCACGGTGCTGCCGCTGGGCCGGCTCGGCAGGGCTCGCACGTCGATCCAGGGGGACCTCGGCCACCAGCTGGACCGCGCGGAACGGGAGGCGGGCGTGCGCCGCCAGCTGTGACCTATTGGCGGGCACATCCGCTCCCTTCGAGAACCCCTCAAGGCTCCCTCTGGCTCCCTCAAGCCGATGCCGCCGCCGGCTCCACCCGCACCCCGTGCGGCAGCCTCCGTACCGCCGGGACCAGCAGGGGCAGCGTCACCAGCAGCGAGTAGAGCAGTCCCGCCGCCGTCGCGACCGCGTACGGGCCGAAGGCCTCCGTCAGCGGGCCCATCGACAACTGGCCGACGGGGATCGCCACGTACGACAGCAGCTCGTCGTACGCCGCGACTCGCGACAGCACGCCCGGCTCGATGTGTTCCTGGAGACTGGTGTCCCAGGCGGTCGCCATCACCGACGAACCCATGCCCGCCACGAACGCGGCCCCCACCAGCCACGGCACCGCGACCCGGGTTCCGAGGGCGAGCAGCGGCAACCCGCCCAGCACGCAGGCGAGTTGACCGAGGAGCAGGAAGCGCCGTACGGCCAGCCGGTACAGCAGGCCGCTGGTCAACAGCATGCCCGCGCCGCGCACGCTGAGCACCAGACCCCATGTCGCGGGCGATCCCATGCGGGTGGTCAGCTCGGGGCCGAGGATCTGCCAGGTGCCGGTGCCGACCAGGTTCACCCCGCAGAACGCGAGCGTCACCGGCCACACCCACGGCGTGCGGCGGAACGTGTTCCAGCCCTCCCGCAGCTCGCGTGCGAGGCGGTGGCGCTCCGGCGCCGCGATCCGGCCGCCGGGGGAGGCGGGCCTTCGACAGGAGGGCAGCCGCGTCAGGCACACCGCCGCCAGCAGGAAGCTCACCGCGTCCAGCGCGATCGCCGTACCGCCGCCCGCCGCGGCCACCAGCACGCCGCAGACGCTGGGGCCGAGCACCTTCGTGCCGTTCTTCACGGAGCCGAGCAGGGCGTTGGCGCGCCGCAGCCGGCCCCTGGCGACCAGTTCGGGCAGCAGACCCCGCAGCGCGGGTGAAGTGAACGCGCCCAGCAGCCCGTTGAGGAAGCTGAGCGCGGCCACGGGCGCCGGCGCGTACCGCCCGGTCAGCAGCAGCGCCGCCACCGTGCCCTGGGTCAGCGCGGAGCCGAGGTTGGCGGCCACCAGGACGAGGCGCCGGGGCAGGCGGTCCGCGACCGCGCCGCCGACCAGCATGAAGCCCAGCAACGGCAACGTGCGCGCGGCCAGGACCAGGCCCAGGTCACCGGCCCGCCCGGACGCGCCGAGCACGGCGAAGGCCAGCGCCACCGGGGCCATCGAACTGCCCAGCAGGGAGACGGTCTGCGCGGTGAGCAACCAGCGGAACCCGGCCGGGGAGGGCGCGGGGTCCGACAGGCCGGTACGAGGAGCGGACGCGGGCACGGGCGGGGGAGGGGTCGGCGGAAGCACCGCCGCAGTCTCGCCACAGATCGCCGCCGCGCACCAACGTTTCGCCTCCCGCCGAAAGCTGCCGTTCCGGCCTGCCGTGGGGGCGGCCCGAAGGGTACGAACAGCCAGAACTGCCTGAAGGCGGCGGCACCGGAGGCGGCCAACCCGCCGCCATAGCCGCGCCGGTGCGGTAGAACCGCCAGGGTGGTCCTCCTGCGCCTCGACTCGCTGGCCCTGTCCCGCTCCCGTTTCGCGCTCTCGCCGCTCGCGGAGACGATGGGCGCCGTCATCACGCTCACGCGGCCGTGTGCCGACCCCTGGCTCACCCCGTGGCGCGACCGGCACCGCCGCGCCTTCCGCGCCGTGCTGGACGCGGACCCGTTCGCCGCCGGGCTGGTCGGGCTCATCGGTGCGACGAAGTACCTGCCGGGGCACATCACGTTGCCGCCCACCGGTGGCATGCGCACCCGGATCGACGACGAGCTGGCGCGGATGGCCGGGGTGCCCGACGAGGTGATCGGACAGGACATGCGCCGTGCGCTGGAGGCGAGTTGGGAGCCGCGTGAACGGCACGACCTGGCCCGCTGGTTCACCGGCCGGAACTGGGGTGCGCGGACGGCGGAGTTGTTCCGGCACGTGTGGGACGCGTACGTGGCCGAGGACTGGCCGCGCCGCCGTGCCGCCCTCGAACGCGACGTGACGTACCGCGCGGGCCTGCTCGCCGCCTACGGGTGGCCGAAGGCGCTGGACCGGATGAGCCGGCACAGCGCGTGGGTCGGCGCGGACGCGATCCGCTTCAGCAGCAGGCCGGGGCACGACCGCGTGGTCGGGCCGGACGGCATGCTCTTCGTGCCGTACACCAGCTCACGCGGCGGCACGTGGCTGTGCGCGGCGCCCGGGCAGCCGTACGCGTTGGTGTACCCGGCGCGGGGTACGGGGGAGGCGGGCACGGCGCCGGAACCCGGCGCCCGGGACCGGGCGTTGGCACGGCTGGTGGGAGCCGGGCGGGCGGCGATCCTGCGCAGTCTCGAACGCCCGGCCACGAGCAGCGAACTCGCCGCGGAACTGGGCGTCTCCCTCGGCACGGTCGGCGGCCACCTGGCGGTGCTGAGGGACGCGGACCTGGTCACCGGCGCCCGAGTGGGCCGCCGCGTCGTCTACCGCCGCACGGAGACGGGCGAGGCGCTGACGCGCGGAACGACCCCGCCGCGGCCCGGGGAGCAACCACGAGCCGAGCCTTAGCAGGCCGCCCGGTGGTCGCGCGCCCGCTCAGGACGCCGGCGCCGGGGCGCGAAGGCGCCTGGTCGTGAGGACGCCGCCGTCGGCGGCTGAGCGCCGAGCGGCGCCCGGACGTCGCGGAGGGGAGGGGGCGCCGCGCGGCGGCGCCTCCCTCCCTCGGGTCACCCGAGTCGAGTCACCCCACACCCACCGGCTCGGTCGGGGCGGGGAGTCGGGGTGGGAGCGGACGTGCGGTGTGGTGGCGGCTGATGTTCTGCTCCAGCAGCGCCTGCGACTCCGCCACGCCCACGCTGCGCGCGGTGTGCTCCGGCAATCTGCCGTCCGCGCACTTGAGTTGGGTGAGCGCGTCGTCGATCGCCGAGTGGGCGGCGAACAGGCACGGGGTGCTGTAGATCGCCACGTCCACGCCGAGATCGGCCAGTTCGGTCAGGGACAGCCGGGGGGACTTGCCGCCCGCGATCTGGTTGAACAGCAGCGGTTTGTCGCCGATCACATCGCGGACCTTGCGGATCCACTCCACGCTGCGCACGCCGTCGACCAGGACGACGTCCGCGTCGGTGGCGGCCAGGGCCTGGGCGCGGCGCAGGATCTCCGCCTCCTCGGTGGCGTCGGTGCGGGCGACGACGACCAGGTCGCGCCGGGCGTCGAGCACCATGCCCAGCTTCTCCAGGTACTGGTCGAGCGGCAGCACCCGTTTGCCGTCCACGTGGCCGCAGCGCCGGGGGCGTGCCTGGTCCTCCAGGATCACACCGGAGGCGCCGGCGGCCTCCAGGTGCTGGACGACGTGGCACGCGGTCTCCGGGTCGACGTAGCCGTCGTCGATGTCGACCAGCAGATGCTGGCGCGGGAACGCGAGCCGCAGCCGCTGCACGAAGTGCACGATGTCGGGCCAGGCGATGAAGCCGATGTCGGGGAGTCCGTAGTGGGAGGCGGCGAAGCCGAACCCGGAGATGAACATCCCGTCGTAGTGCTGGGCCGCGAGGGACGCGGAGAACATGTCGAAGACGCCGATCAGGGGCGTCGTGCCACGTTCGCCTATCGCGTGCCGTAGCCGGTCGGGGTGGTTCACGCCTATCCTCCAGATGCTGGTCGTGGGTCCGTCGTCCGCTTGCCTGCCAGCGCCGGACGACGGTGAGGTGATGACACGTCACGACTGGACCCCGAGGGCGGCGCCGCATGGCGCGCGCCCTCGGAACTTTTACACCCAAGTACGCCCAAGTCGCTACCGACTGCTAATGTCGGTGACAGCCAGTGACAGAATACCCAAGGGGAAGTCAAAGAACAATCAGTCATTGGTCAAGTCACCAGCGTGCGGCGGGTTCACGCCGCTCCGTCAACTCCCGTCGTCGGCTAGCCGTTACGGGTGAGAAGCGGCGTCCTGTCCTCGCCGATACGGCATCAATCGGGGCATACGTCCCTCGCGAGATCGTCCTGTTCCCGCCCCGGCCCTGCCCCGGTGGCCGATCCGCACGCCCCGGCTCCGCACCCCGCCTCCATCCGCCGGGGGACGTCCTCGCACGCCCGAACGGGCGGTTTCCGTCAATCACTTGCTGACGCCCGACGAGCCCGCCGATGCCGGACGCGCCGCCGCCCACGCGGAGGGAGGCGCCGCTCGCGACGCCTCCCTTCCCCCGTTCACGACGGCTGGTTCACCCCAGATGGAACTGCTCTCCCGAGGACCCGTCGCAGTCCGCGATCTGGAGCCTCGTGCCGTTGGCCGTGGCGTTGCCCGTGGCGTCCAGGCAGCGGCCCGACTGGGGGTTGTACAAGGTGCCGTCGGAGTGCTGGACCCACTTCTGGCCCCCGACACCGTTGCAGTCCCACAACTCGACCTGCGTGCCGGCCGCCGTGCCGTCGCCGTCGATGTCCAGGCAGCGGCCGATCGTGCTCAGTGAGTCGTTTGCGTTGTGCGTCCAGTACTGGTCCTCCGCGTACGACTGGCAGTTCCACAGGTCGACGGCCGCGCCGTCGGTGCCCGTGTCGTCGCCGATGACGTCCACGCACTGGCCGCCGGGACCGGTGATGGGCTTCTGCGCGCCGTTGGGCACGTTGGTCTCGCCGCTGTAACCGGCCGAGACGATGTTCGCCTGCACCGCGTTCTCCGTGGCGTCGGACGGATAGCCGGAGACCATCACGCCCTCGAAGAACGTGCCCATGTTCCAGTTGCTGTTGTCGCCGCCGGTGCCCAGGATGATGCCGCCCTCCTGGTGCATCGGCATGTAGCCTCCGCGCGTCGGCAACGAGCCGCTCCACCAGGTCGACAACCCGCCCGACGTCGCGTCACCCCCCTTGATCGCGTATGTCGTCTGCCCGTTGTCCTTCAACATGGCCGTGACGTAAGGGGTGTTGTTGCCCTTGTTGGCGGTGTTGGAGCCGTTGTCGCCCTGGAACATGCCGTTCTCCATGTCCGCCTCGACCCACGGGCCCGAACCGCTGCACGGCGAGAAGTAGCACGTGGTCGCGATCGACACGGCGTCCATGTGGCCGTTGCCGGTGTCCGCGGGCGTGGACTCCGCGTTGCCGTAGTCGAAGCAGCACGCGGAACCCACGTGGGTGCCGCTCGCCACCATGTACGCGCCCTCCGGCTGCCCGTTGACCGCCACACCGGCCGCCACGCCCGTGTAGCGGTAGCCGACGCCCGGCGAGATCCACACGCCGTACGCCTTGTGCCCGCCCACCGTCACCGCGATCTCGCTCGCGTCCGCGCCCCGGTCCGCGCCCATGCCGGAGGTGCCGGACGGGCCCGGGGTGAGGTCGTTGTGGTGGGAGGTCTGGTCGTAGATCCTCGTGATGCGGCACGTGGTGTTCGCGCAGAACGCGTCCTGCGCCGCCGCGTCCGCGTAACCGCCCGGCGACAGCAGCCCGATGTTCGCGCTGCTGCCGTCGGAGGCCCGCGTGACCTGGTACAACGGTCCGTCGTACGAGGCGAACAACGCGCGCACCGTACTGTGCGCCGCCGCGCACGGCGTGCCGCCGGAGGCGTAGATGTCGCACGGCAACGATGTCGTGGCGCGGGAGACTCCCGGCAGGGCGATCAGGGCGGCGATCACGAGGGCGAGGGTCGCCAGGCCGGAGAGCAACGCCTTCCGGTACGGCGGCGACGTGCGGATGCGGTACGCCGCCCCGCCCGCGCCCGTCGGTACGGCTCTCGCGGTGAAGAAGCTCTTGACGCTCATGCTGTTGCTCCTGTGGGGGCAGGAGGGGCAGGGGCCCCAAGTCGGCGATACGACAGGGGAATTGACGCGTGGGGGGATCGCAATTCGCTGCGGGTGTCCAGGACGCTACGCGCCCTGGTGGAACGCGTCAATATTTGTGCAGTTCGTCGCTCGCGGCGCTTCATTCATGGCGTGAAATTGTTGGTTTATGTTAGGTGGTGACGAGCCGTCACTTGCTTCGGGCGGCAGGCACGGACCGTGATCACTGCGGCCGTGCCGCCGCCCCCGAGTGTTCGCCTCCGCCACCCGCGCGCTCAGCACCTCTCCTTGCGTCGCCTCCCGAACCGACTCCGGCCGCGCGTCCCACTCCGATCCGCCACCCAGGGGCCGGAGTTGGACGTACGAACCGTCACACGCCAACACCACCCCCACCCGCTCCGTGAAGAGCGGTCAACTCCCTTACGACGCAGCCTGAAGCCTGCGGTTGCCCTCCAGGTGGACCGGAGCCTGCTGGGGGTTACGGGTTCGGGTGGGCGGTGGCGGAGTGTCACGTCTGCGCCGCTGCGCGGCTTGAGGGGCAGGGGGAGGGCTCCCGCGCTGCGCGCCCCGCTTGGTGGTCGTGTGCTGGGTGCTCTGGTGGTTTGCGGAGCTCTGCGGACCGGTGTTGGGGGTGTCACGTCTGCTCCGCTGTGCGGCTTGAGGGGCAGGAGGGGAGGGGCCAGGCGCTGTGCGCCGTGCTGAAGGCCGTGCGCTGCGCCCCGGCACGTCCTCCGCGGAATCGCTTGTCACCCCGTTGTCGATGACAAGGTTTTTCGGCACGCCTGGTTGACGGAAACCCTTGTCACCGGCAAGGGGGTGACAACTAATCCGCAGACCCATCACCCGCGACCCCGCCCGGCCCGGAGTCGGGCGCGCAGCGCACGACCGTCAAGCGGAGCGCGCAGCGCGCAAGCCCTCCCCTCCTGCCCTTCAAGCCGCGCAGCGGCGCAGACGCGACACTCCGCAACACCACCGTGACCGCCTAACACACGACCACCAAGCGGGGCGCGCAGCGCAGGCACCTTCCCCTCCTGCCCCTCCTCAAGCCGCGCAGCGGCGCGGACGCGACACTCCGCCATCGCCCACCCGAGCACACAGCGCACGGCCGTCAAGCGGAGCGCGCAGCGCCGGAACGCCCCGGCGCGGCACACCTGATGAGCATCCCGCCCGCACGCTTCCGGGACCCGACCCGACCTGTGCCGCCCGGCGCCGATGCCGCGTGCCTGACGTGGCCGATCCGGTAGCAGCGCCCCGTAACTCCGCCTGAGCGCAGCGGCGTTGAAGTCACCCCCGCCTCGCCGTCGTCCGCGAGAACCCGCGCCGACGCCGTACCGGGCCCGCCGCCTCCCCGCGCCCCCATCCGCCCGGCGGCCCGGACCTGTCCGGGGAGACAACCCCCCTGCGAATGCGGAGGCCAGCGCCATGGGCCGGGGCCGGGTGGGTCGGAAGACTGTGAGGCGTCGGCGGACGGAGAACACACCGCGTGCCTGCGCGCGCAACCGCCTCCGCCACGCATCCCACGCGCCCGATCGAGGTGCCGGGCTGCCAAAGAACCGAGGGGGAGATTCCCATGCGAAATCGCAGGATCGCCGTGTGCGCCGCAGTGGTGGCCCTGGCCGTGGGCACGGGCGGCGTCGCGCCCGCCGCGTTCGCCGTCGGGAAAGGCCCGGCGAGCGCCGCCGCGAAGGCGACCGTGCCCTACGGAGACGTGAACGGAATCCTGCGGCGGCTGACCACCGTTGACGGGGCGCCGGGAGCGCTGGCCGAGGTCAGCGGCGGGCACGGCCGGACGACGGTGCTGACCAGTGGCGTGGCGGACCTCGCCACCGGCGCGCCGATGGCCGCCGACAGCAGGTTCCGGATCGGGAGCATGACGAAGATGTTCGTCGCCACGGTGCTGCTCCAACTCGTCGCCGAGCGCAAGGTCGGACTCGACGCCCCGATCGAGCGGTATCTGCCCGGTGTGGTGCGGGCCCACGGCAACGACGGCCGTGACATCACGGTGCGGCAACTGCTCCAGCACACCAGCGGGCTGCCCGACTATCTGGACTATCTCAGCCCGCAGACCGTCCTGTCCGATCCGCTGGCGCACTACAGCCCGAAGGATCTTCTGAAGCTCGCGCTGGCGCACCCTCCCGTGTTCGCACCAGGGACCGGGTGGAGCTACTCGAACACCGACTACGTGGTCGCCGGACTGCTCATCGAGGCCGTGACCGGTCATCCGTACGGCGAGGAGATCGACCGGCGCGTCATCGAACCGCTCGGCCTGCACGACACCTCCGTCCCTGTGGACGCGTCAGCCATCCCCGGCACACACCCGCACGGGTACGCCGCGCCGACGGCTTCCGAACGGCTCGACGTGAGCGCGTTCGACCCGTCGGTCGCGTACGCCTCCGGGGCCATGATCTCCAGCGGTGCGGACATGAACCGGTTCCTCGGCGCGCTTCTGGGAGGAAGGCTGCTGCCGCCCGCCGAGTTGCGGGCGATGCGGACCACGGTCCCGACCGGGGACGCGTCCGGGAGCGCGTACGGGCTGGGCCTGGAGAGCGTTCCGCTGCCGTGCGGCGGCCGGTTGTGGGGGCACGACGGCGGCATCCCGGGCTTCGAGACCATGAGTGGCGCAACGGCCGATGGGCGAGCGGCCACCGTGATGGTCGACCTCGATCCCGGCGGAACCGCCGCGCAGGACGCCGACATACAGAACGCCGTGGCCACGGCCCTGTGCGAACACACCGTTTCCCCGGCCCCTGAGCGGCACTGACGCGCCAACGGCCGCGGCCCTCATCGCGAGTCAACGGTGCCGTGCCCCGGTCGGTACGCACGTGGCCGCGAGGGCCGCCGCGGTGAGGTAGGCGACGGCACCGACGGCCATGCTGATCCGCAGGCCCGTGGCGTACGTCGTCGCCGTGGCCAGCAGTGTGCCGCCGAGCGCGACCCCGGCGGCGCTGCCGATCTGGCGGGTGGTGTTGAAGACGGCGGAGGCCGTTCCGGCGTAACCGGCGGGGGCGGCCGTCATCACGGTGTTGGTGGAACCGGTCAGGGCGAACGAGGTGCCGAAGCCCGCGGCCATCATCGGGGCCACCAGCAGCGCGTAGGCGGGAGCCGTTCCGGCGGCGGCCCACCCGGCCAGGCCCAGCGCCGCGAGGAGCATGCCGGTCACCACCAGCGGGCGGTGGCCGGTGCGGCGGGCCAGCCGCCCGGAGACGGCGGAGGCGAACATGGTCATGGCAACCGCGGGGAACAGGGCGAGGCCCGTGGTCAGGGCGCTGTAGCCGCGCTGCCGCTGGAAGTCCAGGCTCGCGGTGAACACCATGCCGTAGAAGCCGAAGTTGAACAGCAGGCCGATGACGGCGCCACCGCTCAACGCCCGTGACCGCAGCAGCCCCAGGGGGAGCACGGGCGCGCGGGCCAGCCGCTCGCGTGCCGCGAAGGAGGCCGCGGCCAGGACCGCCAGCGCCGCCGTGAGCAGGACGAACGGATCGGACCAGCCGCGTCGGCCAGCCTCGTTGAGGGCCGCGGTGAGCAGGGCCACCATCGCCACGACCGCGCACTGCGCCGGCCAGTCCAGGGCCCGGGCGGCGTGCCGGGGCGAGGGGGCGACGCGGCGCAGGGTGAGCGCCAGGCACGCCGCGCCGACGGGCAGGTTGACGAGGAACACCCATCGCCAGCCGACCGTGCTGACCAGCAGCCCGCCGAGCAGGGGCCCGGCGGACGCGGCCACGCCGGCCATCGAGCCCCACAGGCCGAAGGCGCGCGAGCGGATGTCCGGCTCCGGGTAGGCCTGTTGGAGCAGGGCGAGCGAGCCGGGCACGATCAGCGCCGCGCCCGCTCCCTCCGTCAGTCTCGCGCCGACGAGGAAGGGGGTGGTGGGAGCCAGCGCGCACGCGGCCGAGGCGAGGGTGAAGACCGCGACGCCCCAGCAGAAGACCCGCCGGTTGCCGAGCCGGTCACCGAGCGCGCCGCCGGTCAGCAGCAGTCCGGCGAAGACCAGGGTGTACCCGTCGGTGATCCACTGGATTCCGGTGAGGGTCGCGCCCAGCTCCCGGCCCACCACCGGCACGGCCACGTTGATGATCGTCACGTCGAGGATCACCATGAAGTACCCGGTGCACACGGCCAGCAGCGGTGCCCAGGACCGCCGTCGCGCCGCCGGGGGGCGCGGCGACCGCCGCCCCGGCTCGGTGGTCATGCGGCTTCTGCGGGAAGCCGTCCGGCCCTGATGGAGTCGAGCAGCGCCTGGTGGTCCTTCTCGTTCTGGTCCGCGTACAGTTCGGCGAACGTCGTCAGCGCGCGGTCGAAGACGTCGCCGCCGCCCAGGTAGGCCGCGATGGCGACGCGGTCGCCGGACCTGGCATGGGCGCGGGCCAGGGTGGCGCCGCACGCGCGGCCGAAGAGGGCCATGCGTGCCGGTGGCATGGTCTCGGTCTCCGCGATGCCCTTCCAGTCGCGCAACTGCCGTATATAGAAGTCCCGTTGGTGGCCGTCGATGCCCTGGACGCGTTCCCATCCGAGGAAGATGTCGCTGGTCGCCTGCATGAGCCGCTGGCCCGCGACCACCCGTTCGCCCTGCGTCTCATAACGCGGGGCCCCGGCGTAGGGCGCGAGCACGGACTCGTCGGCCTCCTTGGCCTGGAGGAACAGCGGATCCTCGGCGTCCTTGCCGAGCATCAGGATGATCCAGCACCGGGTCCCCACGCTGCCCACGCCGACGACCTTGCGGGCCGCGTCGGCGTACCGGTAACCCTCCAGCAGGTAGCGGCGGTCCGATTGCAGGGTGTGGCCGTAGCGCTCGACCAGGTCGCCGAGCGCGGCCTCCAGCGCGTCGCGCGGCGCCTCGGGGAGAAGGTCCGCGAGGCGGGTGAGCAGCGGTGGGTCGGGGGCGATCTGGCGTCGTCCGTCGACGACGCGGGTGAGCTTGTCGAAGGCCTGAAGGGTGTCGCGGGCGCGGGCCTTCTTCCTGGCGCGCCGCCATCGGTCGTGGTCCGCGGCGCTGAGCTCGGGGGCGAACTGGTCCAGCAACTCGTCCGCGTCCAGGTGCGTGTACCAGACGTCGAGGTCGCCCAACTCGGCCAGGGCGCGCATGCGCCGGCGGTACGCCCACACGGCGGCACGTACCACGGACGCCCGTTCCTTGGTGGAGAAGCCGTTGGCACGGCCCGCGATGACCAAGCTGGCCGACAGTCGCTTGACGTCCCATTCCCACGGCCCGGGCAGTGTCTCGTCGAAGTCGTTGATGTCGAACATCAGGTGGCGCTCCGGCGAGGCCAGCAGCCGGAAGTTCAGGCAGTGGGCGTCGCCGCACAACTGCGCGGTGATGCCGGTGCGCGGCGTACCGGCGAGGTCGGCCGCCATGATCGCGGCGGCACCCCGGTAGAAGCGGAACGGCGACTCGCTCATGCGGCCGTAGCGGATCGGCACGAGCTCCGGCAGCCGCTTCGCCGACTGGGCGCGGATGATCTCCATGGGATCCCGGCGCTGCGGCGTGGGCCGGAACTCGGCGTGGCTGGAGCGGGGCGCGACGGACCGCGCGGCCTTGCCCCGCGCCACGCGCTCCTGTGGAGTGAGGTGGCGGTGCCGGTCACCGGACGGATGCTGGTCGCTCATGGCTGACACTCCACGGTGCCGCCGCCGTGCGGGGGCGTCGGCGACGACGCGAGACGGCCGGACCTTCGTTCACAACGTAACGCGGTGTCCGGAGCTCTGCTACCCGGCGGACGGGGTCACGCCGTGGCCGTCCACACACCGGCCCACGAGGTCCAGCAGGACGGCTCCGTACGGGGTCATGGAGCCGTCGATCCGCAGGCGCCTCCAGCGGCCGGTCCCGGTGCGGATCTCCAGGGGGCGGGGCGGGACGAGGAAGCGGGAGTGGGGGCGCCGCAGGTGTGACCACGGGTGGAAGGCGCCGTCCACGGTCAGTCCCGCCGTGGACAGAACGTATGCGCCGAAGGCGACCGAACCCGTGCTCTCCAACTGCTCGCGCGCACGGGGCGCTTCGGCCGCGTCGGCCAACCGCGAGACGACGTCCGCCTCACGGGGGTTGGTCAGGTGGTGGATCTCCCGCCCGTCGCGCGTCGTCAGCCTCAGATGGCGGGTGGTGAACTGCTGGTTGGAGCTGGAGGTGGTCGTCCAGTCGTGGACGAGGACGTCGTGCCAGGCGAACGCCTCGACGTCGTCCTGGGTCTCGAGGATCAGCCCCTGGGGGAAACAGTGCAGTCCCGGTGCGAACGGTCGCTCCGCCCGGCGGTCGTACCACCACGTGACCAGCACGACCGGCGGAACGGCCGAGAGCAGGCCGTAGCCCACCAGGTGCGCGGTCGCGGGCCAGGGTAACGGCAGGCCCAGCACCAGGCCGGGAACGGCCAGCAGTACGGCGAGGCAACCGCCGACGACTTCCGGGACCTTGAAGGGCCGGACCGTCACGCTGGTGACGGGTGCCCCGAACCCGCGATCGCCGGCGACCCGCAACACCCGTGCCGTCGGCTCCACTTGGGACCTGCTCATCGTTGCCCCCTGTCCGGCGAACCACCCGAGGCCCGAGCGATGCGCCCAGTGTGGCCCGCCCCGCCGCCCGCGTGCCAGCCCCGGACGGCGCCCTGGCGCACGGCGGGGCCACCGAAAACCGGGTGCGCGAAGGCGGGGTGGTGGTGTGGCATCGGGGCATGACGATGGTGTTGGAGACGCCCGGAGTCGGTGGGCTGGACGAGGCTGTCGACGCGCTGCGCGGGTGGCAGGACGACGGGGCGCCGACGCAGCTGCATCCTGGCGACCTGGGCTGGTTCCGGCGGTTCGGCGCCGAGGCGACCGGGGCCGCGGTGCGGACCTGGCGCCGGGACGGGCGGATCGTCGCGGTGGGACTGCTGGACGGGGCCACGCTGTTGCGGATGACGGTCGCGCCGGACGTCCGGCGGGACGAGGAACTGGCCCGGCGGATCGTTGAGGACGTGGCCGATCCGCGGCGCGGTGTGCTGGGGGAGGGGCAGGCGTTCGTCGAGGCGCCGACAGGCTCCCTGGTCCAGGACCTGCTGACCGAAGCGGGCTGGGAGCCCGACGAGCCGTGGACGCCGTTGCGCCGTGACCTGACCGAGCCGGTGGGTGACCCGGGCGTACGCGTCGAGGTGGTCGGGCCGGAGCGGGTGGACGCGCGAGTCGCCGTGCAGCGTGCCGCGTTCGACCGGTCGACGTTCACGCGGGAGCGCTGGGAGGCGATGGCCGCCTGGTCGCCGTACGCGCGGGCCCGGGACCTGCTCGCCTACGACGACCGGGGTGAGGCGGTGGCGGCGGTGTGGTCGGCCGGTCCCGGCAGGCCGGGGCTGATCGAGCCGATGGGGGTGCACCGGGACCACCGCGGTCTGGGGTTCGGCGTGGCGATCACGGTCGCGGGGGCGGCGGCGCTGCGGGAGTTGGGCTCCTCCAGCGTCATCGTGTGCACCCCGAGCGCGAACGCCGCCGCGATCGCCACGTACACCTCGGCCGGTCTGCGGCCCGGTCCGGAGGTCCGGGACCGGCGCCGGGACGACGCGTAGGCGGGTCAGGGCAGGGTGAGGACGGGCGGGCGCGGGTCAGGGCAGGGTGAGGACGCGGGGGCCTTCCTCGGTGACGGCGATGGTGTGCTCGATGTGGGCGGCCCGGCTGCCGTCGGTCGTGCGCAAGGTCCAACCGTCCACGTCCGTGCGGTACTTGTCGCGTCCTCCGGCCATCAGCATGGGCTCGATGGCGAGCGCGAGACCGTGGCGCAGGGGGAAGCCCCGGCCGGGGCGGCCGCGGTTGGGGACGTGGGGGTCCTCGTGCATGTGGCGGCCGATCCCGTGGCCGCCGAAGTCGGACGGCATGCCGCAGGCCGCCTCGCGGGCGACCGCGTCGATGGCGTGCGAGATGTCGCCGACGCGGTGGCCGACGGTGGCCGCGGCGATGCCCGCGTCCAGGGCCCGCTGGGTGGCGGCGATGAGTTCGAGGTCGGCGGGGCGCGGGGTGCCGACGGTGAAGCTGATCGCCGCGTCGCCGGTCCAGCCGTCGAGTTCGGCTCCGCAGTCGACGCTGACCAGGTCGCCGTCGCGCAGACGGTAGTCGTCCGGGATGCCGTGCGCGACGGCGTCGTTGACCGAGGCGCAGATCACGCCGGGGAAGGGGGTCGGCGCGAAGGAGGGCCGGTAGCCCAGGAACGGCGAGCGTGCGCCGGCGTCGTCCAGGACGGCGCGGGCGGCCGCGTCCAGCTCGCGCAGGCGGGTGCCCACGGCAGCCGCCGCGCGGGCCGCCGCGAGCGCGTTGGCCACGACCCGCCCGGCCTCGCGCATCGCCTCCAGTGCCATGTCGGTCTTGATCTCCACCATGTGCGTGACTCCTCGCGGCGCGGGCGCTGTGCCCAATACTTATACCGGTATTAGTATCACGGTCATGGTGAGAGTTCCTTTGAGCCCGTGGGAGCGGCTACGCGGCGAGCGCTTCGGCGCCCTGATCCGCCAGGCCCGGGGCGAGCGCAGCATGGTCGAGGTGGCGGCGGCGGCCGGGGTGTCCGCCGAGACCCTCCGCAAGATCGAGACGGGTCGGGCCCCGACCCCGGCCTTCTTCACCGTGGCGGCCCTCGCGCACGCGCTGGACGTGTCCCTGGACGACCTCGCGGTGGCGTGTGCGGAGGCCTGCGCGGAGGGCGTCGACGCGGCGGAGGGGACGGAAGGGGCCGGCGGCGGAGGGCGGGCCATGTCGGCGTGACGGCCGCGGGTTCGGGCGGTCGCGGTGAGCGCGGGCGGCGCCTCGGGCTCTGGGGTGGCTCCCGTGCAGAAGGCTCTCGTACGGACGGCTCGTACGGGTGGCGTGGGCTCCCGTACAGATCAAGTATCCCAACGCCACGACGTGCGTGTCACCGTCTTCCGGGATGATCTTTTGTGGTGATTCGCGCCTTTAGGGTTGCGCTGGGCCGCGGATGACGAACGCGGCCGTCGATCCGACCTTGGAGTGGGGATGACGCCGGAAGTGGCCGCCGTGGCGGCGGAACTCGTGGACATGGCCGAGGCGGACCACCGGGCCGCCGGCTGGGCCAACAGCGAGGACCCGTCGGAGCAGTTGGCCTGGCGCCGCCTGACCACGCGGCACGCGGACCGTCTCGCGGAGATCATGGACGCGCAGGGGTGGCCCACGGCGGAACGGTTCGGTGCGGACGCGGCGCGGGCGGCCTGGCTGGTCGCCCAGCACGCCGACCGGCAGTTGGACGTGCAGCGGCGCGCCCTGCGGCTGATGGAACGAGCGGCGGCTCAAGGGGCGTGCGGCGCGAGGGAGTTGGCCTTCCTGCGCGACCGCGTGCTGGTGAACGAGGGACGGGAGCAGATCTGCGGCACCCAGATCGCGGGGGTCAGGGACGGCGCCCCCGTCCCGTGGCCGTGCGAGGACCCGGAGCGCATGGACGACCGCCGCGCGCAGGCCGGCATCCCACCGTTCGCCGAGTACGTCGCCCACTTCCCGGTGGCCTGACGTCGCGGGCGCCGGGCGGCCCCGGTCGGTTCGGCGCGTCAGTTCGCGCGCGGTCTGAGCAGGGCGTCGATCAGGGTGTCCAGCAGGCCGCGCGGGATGCTCGCTCCGGTCAGCGCGCGGTAGACGACCGGGCCTAGCAGGGCGTCCATCGTGGTGTCGGGGCCGAGGGCGGGTGCGATCTCGCCCGCGTCCGTCGCACCGGCGAGCATCGCACGCTCCCGCGCCCGGCGCGGCGCGAGATAGCGCTCGTGGAGACTCCTGGCCGTGTCGGGGTCGTGCTGCGCCTCGGCGATGAGCGCGAGCAGGACCTTCCCCGCCGGGTCCCGGGTGAGGAACCGGACGAAGCCGCGCAGGTAGGCGCGGATGCCCGCCGCCGTCGGCTCGTCCGCCGCAACGGGGAGTGCCTTGGCGGTGTCCTCGATGAGCGTGTCGAGCAGGATCTCGACCTTCGACGGCCACCAGCGGTAGATCGTCTGCTTCGCGACGCCCGCGCGGCGCGCGATCGCCTCGACCGTCAGCGCGCCGAAACCGTGCTCGGCCAGCAGGTCGTCCGCGGCGTGCAGCACGGCCAGGCGTGCGGCCTCGTCGCGCCGGTTGCCGGAGTGCGGCCTGCGGGGCTGGGAACGCGTGGCGGCGTCAGACATGCGCAACACGATACCGGGCGGGCCTGCCGTGATCTCACCTTGTCGAGACGTAGCGTCTAGACGTAGCGTCTAGGCAATGAGGAACCCGCACCGCGTGGACGGTGATCCGGGACCTCGCGCCATGAAGGAGAGACCCGTGAACACCGATCCCGCCACGTCCGCCATGCCTGCCACGTCCGCCATGCCTGCCACGTCCCCCATGCCTGCCACGTCCCCCATCCGCGCCGCGCCCGCCGCCTCCGACCGCCTCGCGCTCGTCATCGGGGCCTCCAGAGGACTCGGCCTCGTCCTGGTCCTCGAACTCCTGCGCCGCGGCTGGCGCGTCGTCGCCACGACCCGCCGGGAAGGCGGCGAGCTGGAGGCGTTCGCCGACGCCTGGGACGGACGGCTGGTCATCGAGTCGCTGGAGATGACGAGCCCCGCGCGACTGGCCGCCCTGCGCGACCGCCTGGAGGGCCGCCGGCTCGACCTGCTCTTCGTCAACGCGGCGATAGACCGCGGCGACCTGCCCATCGGCGAGGTGTCGACCGAGATGTTCACCGAGGTCATGGTCACCAACGCGCTGAGCCCGCTGCGCGCCGTCGAGACGCTGGACGGACTCGTCGCACCCGGCGGCACCGTCGCGGTCATGTCGTCGGAGCAGGGCAGCATCACGCGCAACACCGAGGACGGCTACGAGCTGTACAAGGCCAGCAAGGCTGCCCTCAACCAGCTGATGCGCAGCTACGCCACCCGTCGCGCCGACGACGGCCGCACCAAGCTGCTCATTGACCCCGGCCACAACCGCACCGCGCTCGGCGGGCCCGACGCGCCCCTCGCCCCCGAGGACAGCGTCCCGGCCGTCGTCGACGTCCTCGAAGCCCAGGCGGGCGCCCCCGGCCTGCGCTTCCTGGACCGCCACGGCGAGACCGTGCCCTGGTAGGCCGCGACGGCCCGCCTCAGCCGACGGTCTGACGGCCCGCTTCAGCCGACGGCTGACGGACCGCCTCAGCCATCGGTCTGACAGGCCGCCTCAGCCGCAAGCCGCCGCGGTCGGGTCCAGCAGCGCCGCGGCCACCGCGTCCGGGGCCTCCAGCGGCAGCAGGTGGCCCGCGCCGGGTACGACGTCGAGGCGCGCGTGCGGAATGTGCGGCAGCAACTGTTCGCGCAGTACGTGCGGCGGCTCGACCTGGTCGTGCTCTCCCGCCAGCACGGTCACCGGCACCTGGATCCGCCGTGCCGCGTCCGCGATGTCCCACGCGATGCCCCGCAGCGGCCACTCCTGCCGCGCCCGCGCGTCCGCGGCCAGGCTGTCCCGTACGACGGTGGCCCGGACGGGTTCGGGCAGCGGGGCCGCGGTGAGGACGTGGTCCAGGGCGTTGCCGACGTCCTCCGGTGTGTCGTAGGCGTGCGCGAGAGTCTGCCGGTACGCCTCGGTCACGTGCGCGGGCGGCTCGGGCGGCGCCGGGGCCACCAGCACCAGCCCGGCCAGCCCCAACGGCCGCCGTGCCGCGAAGAGTTGCGCGACCTTGCCGCCCATGGAGTGCCCGACGACCACGTACCGCTGCGATCCCACGGCCGCGACCACGGTGGCGAGGTCGTCGGCGAGCTCGTCGAGGTCGTAGGGGCCGGGGAGTTCTCGTGAGGCGCCCCAGCCGCGCTGGTCGAAACGGACCGTGCTCCGGGTGCCGGGCAGCCGTTCGACCACCGCGTCCCACGTGGCCGCGGAGCCGCCCCAGTAGTGGACGAGGACGAGGGCGGGCGCGCCGGAGTCCGCGGGCCCCGCGGCATCCGGTCCGCCCGTCCTCGTCCGTACGTCGAGAAATCCGCCCTTCACCGGGACCGCTCTGGTGATTTCGGTCGACATCGTTCCTCCGGGAGTCGGCGACGGGTGGTCTCGATCACCGGTTGCCCGCCGCGCATCAGCGTCAATGACGTGCCGCTTTCTCGGCGAGCACGCCTTCGACGCTACATTCGTACTGATGACGAGCCCCGGTGGAAAGGCGCGCAGAGATTGTGGAAAACGGTCACGTGGCCGACGTGCGGCAGGTGCGCTACGTTCCCGCCTTCGGGGCGCCCTTCGGCGTCGAGGTCCTGAGTTTCGCGCGGCTGCGCGGGATGGACACCACCGGCCGCCGGGCGCAGTCGCAGCGGCCGGACTTCCACGTCCTCGGCCTGGTCGCGTCCGGGGCGGGCGGACACGTGGCGGACTTCGTGCCGTATCCGCTGCGGGAGGGGAGCGTGGTGTGGATCCGGCCGGGCGTGGTGCACCGCTGGAACGACATCGAACGCCTCGACGGCCCCCTGATCCTCTTCCGCCACGACTTCCTGCCGCCGGAGGGCTCCGCGGCGCGTTCGGCGGCGGACGTGTTCGGCCCGGCCTGCTGGCAACTCGCCGACGGCGTATGGCCGTTGGCCCTCGCCGGGGCGGACCTGCTGCGACGCGAGCACGCGACGGCGGCCGCCTCGCCCGGCACGGCCTCGCCGCCCCTGCTCGCACACCTGCTGGCCGCGCTGGTGCTGCGGGTGACGCCGGGCGCGGCGGGCGCTGCCGTGAGCGGCCCCGACGAGGGGGACCGGCAGGTGTTCCTCCGGTACCGGGCCGCTGTCGAGGAGCGGTTCGCCGAACGGCACGACGTGGCGTCCTACGCCGCCGCCCTCGGCTACGACCGGCGCACCCTGACCCGCGCCACGCGTGCCGCCACCGGACTCGGCGCGAAGGAACTCCTCGACCAGCGCGTCCTGTTGGAGGCCAAGCGGCTGCTCGCCCACACCGGCCTGCCGGTCGCCGGATGCGCCCGACGCCTCGGCTTCCGCGACGCCGCGAACTTCACCACGTTCTTCCGCCGCCAGACGGGGACCACGCCGAGCGCATGGCGGACGACGTCCGGCTGATGACGCTCGCCTGGCGGACGACGTCCGGCTGATGACCGTCGTCTGGCGGCCTCACGTTCGGTTGATGGCGCGTCAGACGCCGGGTCGCGGCTCCAGGCGCGTGCCGTGGGCGACGACGAGGGACATGATGTCGCTGGGGGCGTCCAGTTCGACGCGGTGCCAGCGCCCGCGCGGGACGATGACCGCGCTGCCCGCCGGAACCGCCGCCTCCTGCTCGGTCTCCCCGTCCGACGCCCGCTCCGGGCGGACGTGCAGCCGGATGCCACCGGTCAGGCAGGAGACCACCTCGTCCGCGTCGGCGTGCACCTCCCAGCGGTCCGCGTGCACGTCGGCGTCGGTCTCCGCGTGGAACGTCATCAACTGCCAGCCCTCGCGCGAGGGATCGAACGCCCGCGGTTCGGCGTGCGCCCGGCCGTCGCCGTCCAGACGCACGAAGGAGGCGAAGAGATCGACGGGCGTGATGGGGGTGATGGGCGTGATGGGATTGATGCGATTGATGCGATTGATGGGATTGATGGCCGTCATGGCTGAGGTCCTTTCTCGGGTGGGGTGGAAGCGGCCGCCTCGCCGGGTGCGGCGAGAGGGGAGCGCGCGTCGGGGACGGAACGCGCGTCGGGGACGTCGCGCCGGCGGCACGGGATCAGTCGCCCACCGCGCGACGCAACGCCGCCGCCAGTTCGTTGATCTGACGCTGCGACATTTCGACCGACACGATGGCCTGGGAGCCGTGGAACGTGCCCGCCCACTGGTGCAGTTCGACGGACACGCCCGCCTGGAGCAACCGCAGCGCGTACCCGATGCCCTCGTCGCGCAGCGGGTCGAACTCCGCGGTCGCGACGTACGCGGGCGGCAGCCCGGACAGATCCGCGGCCCGCGCGGGAGCCGCGTACGGCGTGCCGGGTTCGCCGCCGAGGTAGTGGCCCCAGGTCGCCGCCAGTTTGTCCCGCGTCATCCAGGGCGTATCGGTGAACTCCCTGGCCGACCACGTCTCCTGGCGGTCGTCCAGTTCCGGCTGGTTGAGCAGCTGGAAGCGGATGCGGGGGCCGTCCTGGTCGCGTGCCCGCAACGCCACCGCCGCCGCGAGACCCGCGCCCGCGCTGTGCCCGCCGACCGCGACGCGCTCCGGATCGGCGCCCAGCTCGTCGGCGTGCCCGGCGACCCACACCAGCGCGGCGTAGGCGTCGTCGAGCGCGGCCGGGAAGCGGTACTCGGGGGCGAGCCGGTAGCCGACCGAGACGACCACCACGCCCGCGCTGTCGGCGATCCTCGTCGCCCACGGCTGCTCGGTGTCGAGGTCGCCCATGACGAACCCGCCGCCGTGCAGCCACACGATGGCTCCCCGCGCACGAAGCGGCCGGTAGACCCGTACCGGCACCGGCGGATCGCCGGGGACCGTGCGGTCCTCGATCGTCATCGCGCCGGTGTCCGGCACGGGCGCGGACGCGGCCAGCTCGGCGAGCCCGCCGCGCGCGGTGACCGGATCGGACAGATCGGCGGGAGGGAAGAGGGGGACGAATGCTTCGAGTTCGGGATCCATGACCCCCATCCTCACCGCCGCCGCGCCCGGGATCAGCCGCCATCCGGCGCGCGTCACGGCCGCCTCGCGCACCGGTCGGCGCGTCCGCTCCGGCGCGCGGTCCCGGCGGTCCGGTCCTGGCGGTTCGGGACGCGGTCCCGGAGGTCCGGTCCTGTCGGTCTGGCGCGCGGTCCCGGCGGTCCGGCGCGCGTATCCTCCTGCCATGGAGGCACTGGTCGAGCGCCTGTCGTGGCTGGACGCGCGAGCTGAGGGCGCGCTGCGCGTCGTCACGTTCTACGACACGCTGATCAGCCGCCGTGTCGACCTTCCCGCGCTCGCCCGGGCCTCGGCGGGCCTCGCCGAATGCGCGGTCGGCATCCGTCTGCACGGCACAGGCCCGGCGATCCGCATGGCCCTCGACGGCGGCCCCGCGCCCGACCCGGCCCGGCCCGCGTCCACCAGCCGGCCGGTCACCCTGGACGAGGAGGAGATCGGCTCGGTGTGGCTGGAACGTTCCGCCGCACCCGGTCCGCTCGACGAACTCCTGCTGGACCGGCTCGCCATCGCCGCCGCCTCGGTCGTCGAACGGTACGGTCCGGCCCGGACCACCATGGCCGACCCGGCCCTGGTCGAACTCGCGATCAGCCCCGAAACCGACGAGGCCGCCAGGTCCCGGGCGCTGCGACTGCTGGGCTTCGCCGCCGGCGCGCCCGTGTGGGTCGTCGCCGTACGGTCGGACCGCCCGCTGGACCAGGTCGCGAACGCGGTCCGCCCGACCCGGCCGATGAAGGCGGCGCCCCTCGCCGAGGTGGGCGTCATCCTGGCCGCGGGACTCGACCCGGCCCGCTTCCCGGCGGACGTGCGGGCGGGCATCGGCCTCGCGGACGCCCCCGACCGCTGCTGGTGGCAGGCCCGCACCGCCCTGCGCTTCACGACCCCGCGCGATCCGGTCGTCCACTACCGCGATCTGGGCGCGGTGGCGCTGCTCGCCCAGCTCCCGCCCGACGCCGTACGGGACAACGCCGACGTGGCCGCGATCGCGCGGGTGGCCGGGGACCGGCACGACCTGGAGACCCTGGACGCCTACTGCGCCACCGGCTCCCAGCGCCGCGCCGCGGACCTGCTCCACCTCCACCACAGCAGCGTCGCCCGGCGCCTCGACCAGATCGGCGGGACGCTGGGCGTCGAACTGTCCGCGCCGGACGGCCTGATGCGGGCCCGGCTCGCACTGCTGGCCTGGCGACTGCTGGAACCGTGAGCCCGGTTCCCTCAACTGGCCTTACACGTAGCGCTGTTCGGTGAGAAGTAATGGGGCCGTGCCCCGGCGCCGGTGTGAGGAGCGGCGCCGGGGCACGGCGGATGCGGGGAGGCGCGGCGTCGGACGCCGGACCCAACTGCTGTGCCGCGAGGGCGGGTTCGTTCAGTCGTGGAAGGCGGCCGTCCCGTTCGGGGAGCCGAGGCCGGTCGGGCCGTCGTAGCCCTTCTCCGCCGTGCAGAAGTACGCGGGGGAGCAACTGCCGTTGTCGCCGCTGGTCACGTCGTTGAGCGCGCCCGGGTCCGCGTACGGGAAGGACGCCGGGTTCGAGCCGGACGCCGGGGCGCCCGCGTCGGCGTAGACACCGGCGATGACCGGGGTGGCCGCGCTGGTGCCGCCGTACACGCCCCAGCCCTTCTCCTGGTAGCTGTCGTACACCGCCACACCGTGCCCGGGATCGGCCACCGCCGCGACGTCCGCGGTCATGCGCTTCGAGCAGCCGGTGTCCTTCTGCCACGACGGCTTCGCCTCGTACGCCGAGCAGCCGGAGCCGGTGCCCTCACCGGACTTGGTGTTCCACACCGTCTCGTTCCAGCCGCGCGCGTTCGACGACTTGACGAGCGAGGTGCCGCCCACCGAGGTCACGTACGGGGAGGCGGACGGGTAGCCGACACCCCAGGAGTAGTCCCAGTCGCCGCTGCCCGCGACCACCGCGACGCCCGGGTGGTCGTAGTAGTCCTTGTCGTAGGTGGAGTCGGACGAGGTCTCCTTCCATATGTAGCTGTTGGACACGAACTTCGCGCCCAGCTTGACGGCCTCGTTCACGGCCGCGCCCATGTCCGAGACGCCGCCCTTGTCCGCCTCGACGAACAGGATCTTCGCGTCCGGGGCGATCGCGGAGACCATGTCGAGGTCGAGGGAGTCCTCCGCGCCCTGGTTCGCGCTTGCCTTCGAGGGCAACGGGCTCGACTTGCCGGAGGAGTTGACCTCCTGGAAGCAGCCGTTGGACGTGGTGCAGGCGGGCAGGCCGTACTGCTTGCGGTAGGTGGCCAGGTCGCTCGCGGCGTCCGGGTCGTCGTAGGCGTCGATGACGGCGATGGTCTGGCCGGAACCACCGTTCGCGGACAGCCCGTACGCGCTCTGGAGATCGCCCGGCCCGTAGCCGGAGGGCGTGGAGTGCGGGCTCACGCCGAACGCGCTGACCGGCTCGGCGGGATCGTTCACCTGGAGGACGTCGCAGGAGGCGACGGTCGTGCTGGGCGCGCCGCAGAGCTGACGCCAGGTCAGGTGGGCGGCGGTGTGGGCGGCAGTGCGGGCGGCGGCGTGTGTCGCCGGTGCGGCGCCGGCCGTTCCGGCCACCGCGAGCGCGGCGACCGCGAGGACGCCGGAACCGACGGAGGCCACGAGGACCTTCGGATACGTGCGGGAGTGCTGGGGCATGGGTGTTCCTCGGAGGGTGAGGGTTGGAGGTACGACGAGGGGCATCGCGGCGCACGCGGGTGCGGGCGGGTGCGATGAGGGGATCGCGGCAACACACGGGTGCGGACGGGTGCGACGAGGGGCGTCGCGGCGCACACACGGGTGCGGACGCGAGGGAACGCGGGATCCGGGACGCGGAAGAGAGGCTGCCTGACAGTTCGTCAGGGGATGTTGTACATGGGGTTCGGGAGCTTGAAGCCGCGGTCGTCGTAGCCGCCCGCGTAGTCGCTCACCTGGTCGCCGATGGCCTCGATGAAGTCGTAACCCTGGCTCTGCTCAAGGTACTTGCGGGTGTTCGACTTGAACGGGGTCGCCGAGCAGGACGTCCCGCACGGCAGGTAGGGCGGCGGGTCGCTCTTCGGGCGCAGGTACAGCCCGTCGATGGGAAAACCGAGACCGGTCAGCTGGTTGCGGGTGACCGTGGTGAGGTTGTCGTGCCTGCCGGTGATGAACACGACCTTCACGCCGTGCGCGTGCGCCCAGGTGGCGAGGTCCAGCGTGGGCTGGACGACCGGGTAGGTGTTGTCCGCGTCCGCCTGCGCGTCCGCCGCGCTCGCGTCCGCGCCGCCGCCGAAGTCGTAGTCGGCGTTGACGGGGTAGGTGGAGATGGACGTGTCGTCGATGTCCAGCATGACCGCCGGGATCTTCGGCGCGTGGTGGGCGAGGCGCTCTTCGAGATACGCCTTGGCCTTGCCGATCTGGGTGGCCACGTCGGCGGCCCACTGGCTGTCCGGGCCGATGTGGTGGTGGCCGGAGGCGTCGGTGTAACCGTTGTAGTAGGCGTTGATCTGCGCCTTGAGCTGGTCGAGGTTGCGGGGTTCCGAGCCGACGCGCTTGTAGTCGGGCGGCGGGGTGGGGGTGGCGGTGGCCGCCGCGCGGGCGGTCGTGCTGCCGGTGGCGCTGCCGCGGGCGGTCGTGCTGCCGGTGGCGGTGCCTCCCGTGGCCGCGGCGGCGGCTCCGGCGCCGGCCAGCACCACGCTCAGCGCGGCGGCGACGGCCGTCTTGGCGGTGGTGGACGTGGCCGGTATCAGCCGTGTTCTCACAGTGCTCCTGGCTCCTTCGGGGGAAAGCGGGCGGGAGTTGAGGGGTTGGGGGCTTGGGCGCTTGGGGGTCGAGGTGACCGGGGGGTCAGAAGACGGTGTCCGTCTGGTCGGGGATGACGCTGCCGTCGTCGCGGCGTACCGGGCCGGGACTGCCGTCCGGGTTGGTGTAGCCGGTCGTAGAGCAGGGGTAGGGCGTGGCGCGCTGCGGAAGCGGCTGGATGAACATGGGGTTGATCAGCCACTTGCCGTCCGCGTCGTCGTAGGCGTGGCACATCAGCTCGGTCACGTTCCGGTTGATGACGAGATGGACGCCGATCGCGTCGCCCACGAACACCACGTCGGTCGAGGAGTCCCCGGCCGCCAGCACCGCGTGGTCACCGGGCGGCGCGGACCGGAAGGCCGCGGCACCGTGGATGCCGAACACGTCCTGGTTGACGAAGCAGCGCTTGCCGCTCACGTACGTCAGCACCGAGTCGGCGCCGTCCGGGACGTCGCCGCAGCCCTTCAGGTGCGGGGTCTGGCGGTCGTGCGCGTACAGATTCCGGATGCCGATCACGTGACCGGGCGGGATGCCGAGCCCGGCCGCCCAGACCTGGACGTCGATCTGCGGGGACGCGCTGGCCACCCAGACCGCGTAGCCGTCACGCCGCAACGTGCCGATCAGGTCGCGTTGTTGGGTGTAGTAACGCACCCAGCCGGTCACCTGGTGACTGCCGACCTGCTGCGTCGTGCCGACGGGGGCGGCGAGGTTCTGCGCGCGGGCGCGTTCGGCGTACGAGGTGATCTGGGCGGTGGTGTGGCCGCTGAGCAGTTCGGCGACCCAGGCGGAGCCGGGCGACATCAGGCGGTGGTCGTAGCCGGCGAACGCGGTCGCGCCCGCGGTCGTCGTGCCGTGGTAGACCGCGTAGATCTCGTCGGCGCACGCGGTGTCCGTGGCGGTCGGCAGAGGTGATCCCACGGCGGCGGAGGCGTCGCACGCGGTGCCGAGCGCGTCGGCCGCGGCGGGGGTGAGGTAGCGGTTGAGATCCGTCCAGGCGGCCGGGCGCAGGACCGCGTCGTGGCGCAGCGTCCAGTAGAACAACGCATCGCCCACGTCGTTCTTGACCACGGTGTTGTCCCAGTCGAAGACGGCGACGGGCTGCTTGCCGTCAAGCGCCGCGGCGGCGCTCGGAGTCGAGGCGGAGGACGCCGCGCCGCACGGGGCGTAGGCGTCGATGACCTGCTGGAGGCGGGCCCGGTTGTCGCCGTACCAGGCGGGGGAGGCGGGGAGTTCGGCGCAGGGGG
Source organism: Streptomyces sp. ICBB 8177 (assembly GCF_003144095.1). GTDB lineage: Bacteria > Actinomycetota > Actinomycetes > Streptomycetales > Streptomycetaceae > Streptantibioticus_D. The sequence continues at coordinate 43,985 of NZ_NSKH01000023.1, forward strand.
TGGGGTGTCGTGCGGAGGCGGACGTGGCGGTGGACGTGCTGGTGGCCGGGGTACGGGGTGCGGCGGACGCGGGGGTGAGGGCGGTCGCCGCGGTCGCGGCCAGGAGGGTCAGGGCGAGGGCGGCCAGGGGGGCGACGGGCGCCCCGCGCGGGTGGTTCGGCCTCACGGGTATGGGAACGGGCACGGTGGTCGCGCTCCTCCTTCGTCTGGGCGGGTGGTCGGGGGCGCGGGGCCGGTGCGGCGGGGCCTGCGCGGTGGGGGTCGGTGCGGCGGGGTCGATGCGGGGAAGCCGGTGCGGAGGGGGCCGGGGCCGCGGGGCCGGGCACAGCGGTCACGCACAGCCGTCGTACGCAGCCGCCGTACTCAGCGGCCGTACGCAGCCGCCGTACACGGCCCCGCGCCGGATCAGACTCCGGCCGTCTTCTCGATCCACGAACGGTGCGGGGCGATCTCCGCGTACGACTTGGTCGTGTCGTCGCCCTTGCTGTCGAGCCCGACCTCCACGCCGTTGTAGAGCGCGGGCCCGCCGGAATCCCCCTTGGCCGACATGTCCGGCCCCTTGACCAGGCACAGCGCCGGGCCGCCCTGCAGATCCGAACAGTTGGTGCCGTTGACCTTCATGTGGCCGGACTTGAGGCGGTCGGAGTGCGTGCCGCCCTGCTTGGTGTCGCCCCAGCCCCAGATCTGCACCGTGGAACCGCTGGGCGGGTTGGCGCTGCCGAGCGACAGGTACGTGGTCGTGATGGGCTTGGACAGGTGGAGCAGCAGCAGGTCGCCCTTGGTGTCGGGGTCGGTGTACTTCTTGTCGACCTGGCCCTCGGTGCCGCTCTTCAACTCGGGGTTGCCGACGTAGACGACCTCGTTGTCGCCGGAGCAGTGACCTGCTGTCAGCACCCACTGCGCCGCGATGATCGCGCCGGAGCAGATGCTGCCAGAACCGTTCTTGGTGTAGTGGACGTCCGCCGACCAGGGCGCGCTGTCGTACTGGCCGCCGATGATCAGTGGTTGCGCGGCGACGTGGGAGGAACCGGCGGGGGCTGTCCGGCCGGGCGTCGTCTGGTGGGCGGAGGCGGTCTGCGCACCGACGGCCAGCGTCAGCGCGAGAGCGGCCGCACCACCGAGGGCGACAGCGGTTCTGTGCATGGGGGATCGATCCCTTCATCGAGGGGGTGAGAGGGTGCTTCGTGGGTGAGGTGAGAGGGCGCTTCGTGGGTGGGATGGGCTGTCCGGAAGCGGTCGAGCGTCGCCGCGCGCGGGCGTCATACGGGCGTCGCACGGGCGTCGTACGGGAAATCGTTGCGACCACCGCCGGAAGGACGGGGAATTCTTCCGGGAATCGCGCGGAAAACAGGTCTTCGTGTTCAGGCGGGCAGGTGTTACGGCGAAGTGGCCGTCGTCGCCTTGCGGCTCGTCGGCATCGTTCCTCCGAAATTCGACAAAGCGTTGAAGGGGAGGCCGACCGGGGCGTACCCGAGTCCCCGGAACCCCTGCTCCCGACGTTGCCCCGGTCGGCTGCGAGAGAATGTAGCGCCGCCCCTGACAACCCGGTCAAGGCTTCTCATCAGGGCAGTCGACTCCCTTGAAGGAGGCGGCGGTTCACCTGCGCAGCCGGGTTCCGCACGCCCCATATCCTTTCCGTTCAGTTATGAGACTTGACAGGTATGTGGCGATAGCACGACCATCTAGCCCCACCTCGCCCCGCCCCGGCGACCGTGTTCCGGTCCAGCCCCTCCCGCACGGACGGATCGCGTTCCCACTTCCGCCCTCCGCTCGCCGGCACACCCCCCTCATCGCCGCGTCAGGTGACCGAACGAACGTCAGGAAGTGCGTCCCCCATGCCTGAGAGACGTCGGCCTCCATCCGATATCGAACGCATCCTGCACACCGGCCCGTTCAGCGAGGCGCTGCGCGCGGCGATCGACAAGAGCGGACTCAGCCTGAGCCGTATCAGCAGCAAACTGGAGGAACGCGGCGTACGCGTCAGCGCCGCCGCCCTGAGCTACTGGCAACGCGGCAGCAACCGCCCGGAGCGCGCCGACTCGCTCCGGGCGGTCGGCTTACTGGAGGAGATCCTCGACCTCGCCCCCAACACCCTCATGACCCTGCTCGGTCCGCGCCGCTCCCGGGGCCGCTGGTCCGCGTCGTCCACCCCGCTGCCGACCGGCGCCCTGTGGACCCGATCCAGCCATCTCAACCGCACGTTGACCGGTCTGGAGAAGGACGCGCTGCGCTCGCTGTGGGCGGTCTCCACGGTCTACGCGCATCTGCGGGAACGCATCACCGCGGACCGCACGTTCGGCGAGACCCGGGTGCGCAAGGTCGTACGGGCCGAGACCGACGGGGTCGACCGCATCATCGCGGTCATGCACACGGACGGCTCCCCGACGCGGTTCGAGACCGCGCACGCGGCCCGCCTCGGCCGCGTCCGCACCGATCCGGTGGCCGGGTACTCCGTCGCCGAGTTCATCCTCGACCGCATGCTCAACACCGGCGACACCGCGACGGTGGAATACGTCTCGTACAGCGCGATCCCGGAGAGGACACCGCAGAACTACACCCGGCACTCGCTCTACCGTCCGGCCGCCGTGCTGGTGCTGGAGGTCGAATTCGACCCCAAGACCATTCCGGCACGGTGCGCGGGCTTCTACTCACCGCGCCGGGAGACCCCGGAACAGAGCCTGGGCCCACTGTGGATCGGCAACAGCAACAGCGCCCACCTCGCCCTGTCCGACCTCGACGCGGGGATGTACGGGATCCGGTGGGAGTGGGACTGAGGCGGAGGCGCAATGGCTCCGGGGCCGGGGCCAGAGCAGGGACGGGCCGGAGGGGCGGCGCGAGCCGCGGGTGAACGCACTGCGCCCCCGCCAGGAGGATGGGCGGGGGCGCAGTGGGTGGGCGTGCTGCCGCCGCCGGACGCGGGTCCGGTCCGGGGCGGGGCACCGTGAGCCGGTCCGGCGCAGCGGGCGCGAGCCGGTCCGACGTGGTGTCAGGCCCTGCCCGGGCGGAACCTGCGGTACAGCAGGAAGCCGCCCACCAGCGCGGTCGCGCTGGCCGGGACCAGGACGCTCACGCCCTGGGCGCCGGTGTGCGCCAGCATGGCCTCGCTGACCGGGGTGCCGGCCCGCGGGGTGGAGTGGTGGACCGGAGCGGCCGGCTTGTGCGGAGCCGGCTTGTGGGGAGCGGGCGGGCACGGGTGCGTCGTGGGCGGGTGACCCTCGTGGTTGACGGAGGTGTTGCCGAAGGTCGGGTTGCCGACACCGACGACGTTTACCGAGTTGCCGCTGACGTTGACGGGCAGGTCGACCGGCAGCTGGATCCCGTTGCCGGACAGGACGCCCGGCGAGCCCTCGGCCGCGCCCCTGGCCCCGGCGCCACCGCCGTTGACCGAGCCGCCGTGCGTACCGCCCGCGTGCTGCGTCGCCGTACCGCCCGAGTGCTGCGGCCGCGCGTGACCGCCGCCGTGAGAGGTGTTGGCGCACGCGTTGCCCGTGGTCGGGTTGAGCAGCCCCACCACGTTGACGGTGTTGCCGCACACGTTGACGGGCACGTCCACCGGGAGCTGCACCAGGTTGCCGGACAGCACCCCGGGGGAGCCGGTGGCGGCGCTGGCCGCTCCCGAGTCCGCATAGGCGTAGCCTCCGGCGGCGGCCAGCACGCCACCCGCGGCCAACGCGGTGACCAGACCCTTTCTGGCGACCTGTTTCATGGGATTCCTGCCTTCCGGAAATGCTCGCGGGACACATGCCCGCACCGGAGAAAACGCCTTGAGGCCATGGAAGTTATGGGTCATTCGTGTCTCATACGCAATTCACTCAATCGAGTCGGTGCCTCCTCGAACTCCGGCTTTACGAACCGGGATTCGGTGACTCGTCCGGCGTGGTGCCGGACGCCGGAGGGCACTTTGGCCCGGCACCGCCCGTGGCCTGGGAAGGGGCTCCGGAGACCGCCCCGGCCGCGGCGTCGTGGGCGCCGGCGGACTGCTGCCCCGGAACCGCCTCCGAGGACGTCCGCGGCGCGGTGCCGGGTGCGGGGGCGGCTGGGCCGGTCGGCGGAACCGTGTTGACCTCGGTGGGCGGGTTGGAACCGGCGGGTGCGGTGGCTCCGGTCGGCGCGTCGGCCCCGTCGGAGGGGGCGCCCGGCGCACTCGCCGTGTGCGGGGCGTGCGCCCAGGCGCGCAGCGCGTCGACGGAGGCGAAGTTCGCCACGTTCTTGTCCTGGGGCGAGTCCGCGTACTGGTGGAACGTCCAGTGATGCTTGATGCGCGGCTTGCCCGGCGTCGTGTAGTCGGCGATCCACAGCCCGTCGCCGCAGTTGGAGTCGGTGTCCACGGTCACCCAGTTGGAACGGTCGCAGTAGACGACCACCCGGTGGCCGGGTGCCTCGGACCGCACGTGCGCGATCCAGGCGTCCTTGTAGGAGCGCGCCTTCGCGTCGCTCACCTTCTGCCCGTACCACTCCCAGTCGAGGCAGACGACCTCGCCGGCCGCGAGGTCGAGCTGGGCGAGGAAGTGGTCCGCCTCCGCGGTGGGTGAGTTGGCGATGTGGGGGTAGTGGTAGAAGCCGGTCACCAGGTGCGCGTCACGGGCGGTCGTGCGTTGCGCCTTCCATTTCGGATTGACATATGACATGCCCTCGGTGACCTTGATGAAGACGAAGGACAGACCAGAGGTGGGATAACCGCTCGACTGGTAGGAACTGATGTCGATGCCGTGCAGCAAGGGGGACCTCCCTGGCGCTCATGACGCTCTCGGTGCTCGCGAACGGCGGCGGTGATGGGGGGACACCGCCGGAGAGACCGTCGCTCCGCTTCGATTGTCCGTCGCACAGGGGCTAATTGTCCGTCATTAGGGCAAGTTTGGTGACGGTGTTCCAGTTGCGGGCGGTCGCGATGACTCCGAGTCGTTTGTCCGACAAGGCGATCGGCAGTTTGGAGCGGGCGAGTCCGGTCGGGCAGTGGACGTAGATCTCTCGTTCTCCGACACGGAATTCGTCAGGAGCGAAACGGTCCGGGTCGATGTCGTTCAAACGCGCCGTGTCGGGCGCGCCGGAGAGGAAGACGACGACGAGCTGGGCCGGATTGAAATCGGTGTCGGCGAACGGGTTGTCGCGCACCACTCGTTCCAGATCGGCCAGTTCGCGTACGACACAGGGAACGGTGAGCCCGGCCTCGTCGGCGAGCCGCGCGGTCAACACGGCGGCCAGCGCGTCCGGATCGGTGCCCGCGTGCTCGAAGACGGCGTTGCCGCTCTGGAGCAACGTGCGCACGCCGGAAGCGTCCATCGCGGTCAGCATCTCGCGCAGCCGCGCCATCGGCAGGCGGTTGTTGGCGCCGAGATTGATCCCGCGCAGGAGGGCCACGTAGGTCGTCACCCGGCCACGGTAGCCCTTTCGAAGGACGACACCGGGGACGGAACGGTTCGGCGATCACTCGGCTGGCTACGTTCGCGGTCATGGACGAGGTTCTTACGCAGGTCGGACGGCGCGATGGGGCGGTCGCGGAGGGCGGTCGGGCGGAGGCCGGACTGCTTGAGGGGGCGGTCGGAGAGGACGCCTTCGCGGCGGCCGAAGGGCGGGAGGGGGCGGTCGCGGAGGGGGCTCTTGCGCAGGAGGCTATTGCGGAGGGGGCACCCACGGAGGACGTGTCCATGGAGGACGTGCGGCCCGAGGGGGCGGGGGCGGAGGCGCGGCCCGCCGTCGTGGAACTGCGGCTGTCCGCGTTCAAGTCGCACCGCGGGGCGGTCTTCCCGCTCGGCCCCGTCACCCTGGTGACCGGCGGCGCGGGCAGCGGGAAGTCGAGCGTGCTGGAGGCGCTGGCCGTCCTGGCCGCCCTGGCCTGCGGCGAGGAACTGCCGGCCGCGGTCGCCCGCACCGTACGCGGCGGCGCCGCGGCCTGCGTCCCCTCGGGGAGCGCGCCGGACGCACAGGGGCGGCGCGGCTTCCGCGTGGGATGCGTGGTGGACGGTCCCGCGGGTCCTGTGCGGCTGGATCTGGCCGTTCAGACGGAACCCGAACTGCGCGTGGTGGGCGAACGGTTGACGGCTCGCGGCAAGGTGCTGCTCACGACCGCGCTGCGCGACCCGGCCCGGCGCACGGTGCAGGCCGCCTGGCACACCGCGGGCCAGGTCCCGGTGACCCGGGCACCGTTGCCGGACGACCGGCTGGCGACCGCGTTGCTGCCGCTGCGGGTGGCCGGGACCACGGACGGGCAGCGGCTGGTGCTGTCGGCGGCCGAACAGGTGCTGATCGCGCTGCGGGCGGTCTTCCCCGTCGAGCCCCGGCCGTGGCGGATGCGGGAGGCCGCTCGGGTCGGCGACACGCTGCTGCGCGGATGCTGCGAGAACCTCTCGGCGGTCCTGGACCGCACCAAGGGGGAGTGCAGGACGCGGCACGCGATGCTGGTCGAGGCGGCCAGGGCCGCGTGCGGGGGACCGGTTGAGGGGCTGGTGGTGACCCGGCAGGCGGTGCGAGACGCGGCGGGCGCCCGGGGTGACGGCGTACTGGCGGCGGTGGACCGGGGCGCGCTGGGGCTGACCCCGCTGGACCGGCTCGGCGACAGCGAACTGCGCTTCCTCGCGCTGGCGTTGGTGCTGCTGACCGGGCCGGGCGTGCTGGAGATGGACCAGGCGGCCGAGGTGCTGCCGGCGCTGCGCGCGATGACGGTCGTCGCGGACGGCCTCGACGCGGGCCTGGACCGCGCGCAGACCCGCGAGTTGCTCTCGCTGGCCCGGCGCGCCGCGGCGCACGGCCACGTACGGCTGCTGGGCACCGCGCACGAGGTCGACCCGCAGGACGTACGGGGGACGGGGGCGCGGGCGCGGGAGGCGGGGGTGACGGTGGTACGGCTGGGACGGGAGCGGGAACGGGGTGGGGCGGAGGGGTAGTCGTGGTGGGCGTCGGCGAGGGGCTGCGGCGAGCGCGAGTGTGCGCGGTGGGCGCTGGCAGCGTGGGTTGCGGGTTGCGGGTTGCGGGTTGTGGCGCAGGTTGTGGCTTGTGCTTGCGGGTTGTGGCCTGCTTGCGGCGGTGGTTTGCGGGCTCGCGGTTTGCGGCTCGTGGCTGGCGGATGTGCGGCTCGCGGTGGCTGTCGGCGGGATGCGGTAGACCTTGGCGGGTGACCGAAGACCTGGAGGCGCTGCGGCGCAGGCTGGCCGACTTCGCGGCGGCCCGGCGCTGGCAGCCTTACCACACCCCGAAGAACCTCGCGGCCGCGCTCAGCGTCGAGGCCTCCGAACTCCTGGAGATCTTCCAGTGGCTGACCCCGGAGGAGTCAGCGCGGGTGATGTCAGACCCGGACGCGGCACACCGGGTGGAGGACGAAGTGGCCGACGTGCTGGCTTATTTGCTCCAGTTCTGTGAGGTCCTGGGCGTCGACCCGCTCGCCGCGCTCTCCGCCAAGATCGACCGCAACGAGCGGAGGTTCCCGGCCCCGGGAGCCGAGGAGGCATGAGACGGCGAGCCGGAGGCCGGCGCGAGCAGGCGTGGGTGGGGCGGGATGGCGTGGCGTAGTGGTGTGAGCCGCGAGGGCCCGTCCGCGCGGTGAACTGAGCGGGCCCTGCGCCGCAACGTCGACTTCCCGCCATCATGCCCCCGTTCGGCTCGCCGTCGGGCATTCAGCTCCACTCTTCCCCCGCAAGGTTGACGGACTTGTCCACAACCGCCCGCCCGTCCACCGAAATCGACTCCGGCCTCCGCTCCGGGCTCTCGTCGTTCACGCTGAGTGACGAGGGCCCTGAGCGGACCCGTGGGAACGACCAGGCGGGAGGGATCGAGATGGACGCCCTGAGGCTCATCACGGTGACGAGGCACGCGCTCGCGCGGGCCCGGGACGCGGAGGAGGTCATCGCCGAGGCATGGCAGGCGCAGGCGCTCGTGGAAGCGATCGCTGTCCGGCTCGCGGTGCCCGGCGACGCCCCACCCCGCATGCGCGGAGGCCCGGCGAGGGCGGTGGCTCTCACCGGCGTACGGGAACCACCCACCGCGCTGCGCGCCCTGCTCGCCCTCACCGCCGACGTGGTCGTCGCCCTGGTCGCCGTCGCCTGCGCGACCGAGGAGGAGAACGTCTACTGGCAGTGCATCGAGGCGATGGACGCCGTGGACGAGGCGAGGGACCGCGTACGGAGTCTGCTGACGCGGTACGGCTCCGACCCGCCGTCGTCCCCGGATCCCGGAGACGAACCGCCGCAGCCCGACAGCGCACCGAAGCCGAAGGGGGCCCCTCCGTAGCTTCGCTCCGGTGGGCGCGCGAGACGGATGGCCTCCGAGCGGAGGCCGCCCGGCCGCCCCGGCCGCGCCCGCCAGCCTCCGCCGTCAAGGCCGCCGGCCAAGCCTCGGCCCCCAAGGCCACCGGCCCCAACCTCGGCCGTCAAGGCGGCCACCGGCCGAGCCTCCGCCGTCAAGGCGGTCGGCCGAGCCCTCCGCCCCACGGCGTCCCCGTGCCCCCGCACAAGCACCATTACCGCCATTCGGGTGCCGCGCCCCCGCTCTGGCCGGATGGCGTGCTGAGGCGGTTGGCCGGGCGCTGGGTGGGCAAAGAGGGCAGAGGAGTGAGCAGTAAGGGAACAGGTGTTCGTAAAAAGCGTGCGGTTCGCCTCGGATCGTGATGCAGTGGAGTGGTTGCCCGAGCGAGACCGTCGAAGGAGAGGGTCCGGCAATGAACGCTTTTCGCCCCATAGGAGAGGCGGAGGCCGAGGCGAGAGCCCACGGCATCTGCTTCAAGAACGGCCCGCCGCGCCGCGTCGGCGTCGAGCTGGAGTGGCTCGTCCACGACGCGCGTGACCCCGCCCGTGCCGTCGCGCCGGTCCGGCTCGCCGATGCACACCGCGACCTGGGGCGACTCCCGCTCGCCTCGCTGCTCACCCAGGAGCCCGGCGGTCAGCTGGAACTGAGTTCCCCGCCGGCCGAGTCGTTGACCTCCTGCGTGGAGTCGATGACCGCCGACCTCGCGATCGTCCGTGAGGCGTTGCGCGGCCACGAGCTGCGTCTCGCCGGTTTCGGTCACGAGCCGTGGCACCGGCCGCGCCGTGTGCTCCAACTGCCGCGCTACACCGCCATGGAGGAGTACTTCGACCGGGCCGGACCGATCGGCCGCTCCATGATGTGCAGCACGGCCTCGGTCCAGGTCTGCCTGGACGCCGGCACCGCGGGTGCCGGGCCCGACGGGTACGCGGCCCGCTGGCGGCTCGCCCATCTGCTCGGCCCGGTGCTGATCGCCGCGTTCGCCAACTCGCCGCTCAGACGGGGTCGTCCCACCGGCGTCCGCTCCACCCGCCAGGCCGTTTGGACCGCTCTCGACCCCGGTCGCACCACCGCCCCCGAACACGCCGACGATCCCAGGGACGCGTGGGCCCGTTTCGCGCTGGGCGCTCCCGTGCTGTGTGTGCGAGCGGAGGAGGGGCAGCCGTGGACGGTGCCGCCGGCCGGGCTGACGTTCCGCGGGTGGATACGCGGACAGGGTCGGTCGGCGGGGTTGCGGCCGCCGACCGAGGACGACCTCGCCTACCACCTGACCACCCTGTTTCCGCCGGTCAGGCCGCACGGTCACCTGGAGTTGCGCATGATCGACGCGCAGCCGGGCGACGACGGCTGGATCGTGCCGCTCGCCGTCACCACGGCGCTGCTGGACGACCCGGTGGCCGCCGAGGCCGCCCACCGCGCGGTGCGGCCGCTGGACCTGCGGCCGTACGAGCGGGCGCCGGGCAATCCGTTGTGGCGCCGGGCGGCGCGCGGCGGGATGACCGACCCCGCGTTGCGGCTCGCGGCCGACAAGTGCTTCGCCGCCGCGCGCGAGGCGCTGCCCAGGCTCGGTGCCTCGACGGCGATACGTGATGCCGTCGAGGCGTTCGCCGACCGCTACGTCGCAAGGGGCCGATGTCCCGCCGACGATCTGCTCGATCCGTACTCCATCACCACCGCGACCGGCCGGGTGCCCGCCCGGACGGCCCCGCTCATCGGGAAGGACGGCCGATCATGACCGACACCGACGCCGCCCCGCCGGCCTCGGAGGCCGCCGGCGGCACCGACCCCGAGGTGCTCAGGCGCCGGGCCCTCGACGTCCTGGACGGCGCACGCCACCGCACGCACCACCTGACGACCTGCGTCGACGACCAGGACCTGGTCGCTCAGCACTCGCCGCTGATGTCGCCGCTGGTGTGGGACCTGGCGCACATCGCCAACCAGGAGGAGCTGTGGCTGCTGCGCGGGGTCGGCGGAAGGGAGGCGATACGGCCGGACATCGACCCCATCTACGACGCGTTCGAGCACCCTCGTTCCGAGCGGCCGACGCTGCCGCTGCTGTCGCCCGAGGAGGCACGCGGATACGCGTCAGAGGTGCGCGGCAGGGTGTTCGACCTGCTGGAGACGACCGCGTTGCGCGGAGACCGGCTGGTCGAGGCGGGCTTCGCGTTCGGCATGATCGCGCAGCACGAGCAGCAGCACGACGAGACGATGCTGATCACCCACCAACTGCGGCGCGGACCGGCGGCGTTGACCGCGCCCGAACCGCCGCCGGCGCCCGCCGATGCCGCGTTGCTGCCGCGTGAGGTGCTGATCCCGGGCGGCCCGTTCACCATGGGCACCTCCACCGAGCCGTGGGCGCTGGACAACGAGCGCCCGGCCCACCAGGTGGACGTGGCGCCGTACTTCCTGGACACCACGCCGGTCACCTGCGGCGACTACCAGCGGTTCATCGCCGACGGCGGCTACCGCGACCGGCGCTGGTGGGCGCCGGAGGGCTGGGACATGGTGCGGCGCCACGACCTGGAGGCGCCGCTGTTCTGGAGCGGCGACGGGCAGCGGTGGCTGCGGCGCAGGTTCGGCGAGGTCGAGCCGGTGCCCGAGGGGGAGCCGGTGCTGCACGTCAGCTGGTACGAGGCCGACGCCTACGCCCGCTGGGCGGGAAGGCGGTTGCCGACCGAGGCGGAGTGGGAGAAGGCCGCCCGGCACGACCCGGTCACCGGCCGGTCCCGCCGCTACCCCTGGGGCGACGCCGACCCGACCCCCGAGCGCGCCAACCTCGGCCAGCGCCACCTGCGCCCCGCCCCGGCAGGCAGCTTTCCGCAGGGCGCCTCGCCGTACGGTGTGCGGCAGTTGATCGGCGACGTGTGGGAGTGGACGGCGAGCGACTTCCGCCCGTACCCGGGCTTCGAGCCGTTCCCGTACCGGGAGTACTCGGAGGTGTTCTTCGGACCCGAGTACAAGGTGCTGCGCGGCGGGGCGTTCTCGGTGGACCCGGTCGCCTGCCGGGGCACCTTCCGCAACTGGGACTATCCGGTACGCCGCCAGATATTCGCCGGCTTCCGCACCGCGCGCGACGCCCGCCCCGAGGAAGCCTGATGTGCCGTCACATCGCCTACCTCGGACCCCCGGTGCCGCTGCGCCGGGTAGTCGCCGAGTCGCCGTACTCGCTGCTGCGGCAGTCCTGGGCGCCACGCATGCAGCGGCACGGCACGGTGAACGCGGACGGGTTCGGCATCGGCTGGTACGCGGACGGCGACCCGCTGCCCGCCCGCTACCGCAGGACCGGTCCGGTCTGGGCCGACCCGTCCTTCGCCGACCTGACCCGGGTCGTGCGCAGCCGGGCGATGCTCGCCGCCGTGCGCGACGCAACCGAAGGGTCGACGCCTGACGAGTCGGCGGCGGCGCCGTTCGCCGCCGAGCGCTGGCTGTTCAGTCACAACGGCGCGGTCACCGGCTGGCCCGGATCGGTGGCCGACCTCGCCGCCGACCTGCCGCCCGAAGAGCTGCTGTCGCTGGAGGCCCGCTGCGACAGCGCGCTGCTGTGGGCGCTGGTGCTGCACCGGTTGCGTTCCGGGCGCAGCCTCGGCGAGGCGCTGGCCGACACCGTGCTCGACACCGCCGCCCGAGCCCCCGCCCGCCTCAACCTCCTGCTCACCGACGGCACCACCATCGCCGCCACCACCTGGGGTGACACCCTGTGGCACCGCCTCGTACCCGGTGACCACGTCGTCGTCGCCTCCGAACCGTACGACGACGAACCCGGCTGGACGCAGGTCCCGGACCGCACCCTGGTCCTGGCCACGCCCGACGGGATCGACGCCTCCCCCCTCAAGGAGCCCTCCGCATGAGCCCCTTCACCCTGACCCGGTACCTGCCCGCCGACGCGACCGCCGACGCCCTGCGCGCCGACGTGACGGAGGGGCTCACCGCCGACCCCAAGTGGCTGCCGCCCAAGTGGTTCTACGACGCGCGCGGCAGCGAGCTGTTCGAAGAGATCACCCGGCTGCCCGAGTACTACCCGACCCGCGCCGAACGCGCGATCCTGGACCGGGTCGCCGGGGACATCGCGGCGGCCACCGGCGCGCGCACCCTGGTGGAGCTGGGTTCCGGCTCGTCGGAGAAGACCCGTCTGCTCATCGAGGCGCTGCGCGAACGCGGCACGCTGGGCGCGTACATACCGGTGGACGTCAGCGATTCCGCCCTGGAGCAGGCCGGGCGGGCGCTGATCACCGACTACCCGGGGCTGACCGTGCACGGCCTGGTCGCCGACTTCACCGCGGGCCTGGCGCTGCCGGACACCGAGGGGCCGCGCCTGGTGGTCTTCCTCGGCGGCACCATCGGCAACCTGCTGCCCGCCGAGCGCGCGGCGTTCCTCGCCAGGGTCCGCGCCGCGCTGCGCCCGGGCGACACGCTGCTGCTCGGCACCGACCTGGTCAAGGACGAGGCGACGCTGGTCGCCGCCTACGACGACGGCGCCGGGGTGACGGCCGCGTTCAACAAGAACGTGCTGGCCGTGCTCAGGCGCGAGCTGGGCGCCGACCTCGACCCGGGCGACTTCGACCACGTCGCCCGCTGGGACGCCGGGCACGAGTGGATCGAGATGCGGCTGCGCGCCCGCACCGCGCTCACCGCCAAGATCCCGGCACTCGACCTCAAGGTCGACTTCGCGGCCGGCGAGGAGTTGCGCACCGAGATATCCGCGAAGTTCCGCGAGGAAGGGGTGCGCGGCGAACTGGCGCGCGCGGGGCTGGAGTTGACTCACTGGTGGACCGACGAGCAGGAGCGCTTCGCGCTCTCCCTCGCAAGCCTGTCGGGTTGACCGCCGCCCGGCGGTGCACGATGGGGGTATGGATCTGCGCATTTTCACCGAGCCCCAGCAGGGCGCCTCCTACGACACGTTGCTCACCGTGGCCAAGGCCACCGAGGAACTCGGCTTCGACGCGTTCTTCCGCTCCGATCACTTCTTGAAGATGGGCGGTGGGGACGGGCTGCCCGGACCCACCGACGCCTGGATCACGCTGGCCGGGCTCGCCCGGGAGACCCGGCGCATCCGGCTGGGCACCCTGATGACCGCGGGCACCTTCCGGCTGCCCGGCGTGCTGGCCATCGAGGTCGCCCAGGTCGACCAGATGTCCGGCGGCCGGGTGGAGCTCGGGCTGGGTGCCGGGTGGTACGAGGAGGAGCACGCCGCGTACGGCATCCCGTTCCCCAAGGAGCGGTTCGCGCGGCTCGAGGAGCAGTTGGAGATCGTCACCGGGCTGTGGTCCACGCCGGCCGGGCAGACCTACGACCACCACGGCACGTTCTACCAGCTGACCGGCTCGCCCGCGCTGCCCAAGCCCGCGCAGCCCAAGGTCCCGGTGCTCATCGGCGGCCACGGCGCCAGGCGCACCCCGCGGCTCGCGGCCCGGTACGCGGACGAGTTCAACATCCCGTTCGCGTCCGTCGAGGACACCGAGCGGCAGTTCGGGCGGGTACGGGAGGCCGCCGAGGCGATCGGGCGCGCGCCGGACGAGCTGGTGTACTCCAACGCCATGGTCGCCTGCGTCGGCAAGGACGAGGCCGAGATCGCCCGTCGCGCCGCCGCCATCGGCCGCGAGCCCGACGAACTGCGGGCCAACGGGCTGAGCGGCACGCCCGCCGAGGTCGTCGACAAGATCGGCCGTTACGCGGAGGCCGGCTCCTCCCGGATGTACTTGCAGATCCTCGACCTGCACGACCTCGACCACCTGGAGCTGATCTCCTCCGCCGTGCTGCCGCAGCTCGGCTGACCGCCCGACCGCGGCACGGCCGCCCCCCTGTTCGTCCGACCGCGCCGCGGCCAACCGCCCCATCCGTACGACCACTCCGCCCCGACCGTCCGAAGGAGCCCCCGAGGTGTCCGCCCCGGCCACCGGCCTCGCCGCCGCGCTCGCCCGCGGGCCGGTCGTGCTCGACGGCGGGCTGTCCAACCAGCTCGCCGACGCGGGACACGACCTGTCCGACGCGCTGTGGTCCGCCCGGCTGCTCGCCGACGATCCCGCCGCGATCGAGGCCGCGCACGCCGCGTACGTCGCGGCGGGCGCCCGGGTGCTCATCACCGCCAGTTACCAGGCGACGTACGAGGGGTTCGCGCGGCGCGGCGTGGACCGCGCGGGCGCCTCCCGGCTGCTGCGCCGCAGCGTGGAGCTGGCACGAGAGGCGGCGGGTGGGCGGGACGAGGTGTGGGTCGCCGCCTCCGTCGGACCGTACGGCGCGATGCTCGCCGACGGCAGCGAGTACCGCGGCCGCTACGGCGTCGGCGTCGCGGAGCTGGCGCGCTTCCACCGCCCCCGGATCGAGACGCTCGCCGAGGCGGCGCCCGACGTGCTCGCGCTGGAGACCGTGCCGGACGCCGACGAGGCGGAGGCACTGCTGCGTGCCGTCGAGGGGGTCGGCGTGCCGGTGTGGCTGTCGTACAGCGTCGCGGGGGAGCGCACCCGGGCGGGCCAGCCACTGGAGCACGCCTTCGCCCTGGCCGCCGACGCCCCCGAGGTGATCGCGGTCGGCGTCAACTGCTCCACGGCGGCCGACGCCGAACGGGCGATCCCGATCGCGCGCGAGGTCACGGGCAAGCCCGTCGTGGTCTACCCCAACAGCGGCGAACGGTGGGACGCCGGGGCCCGCGCCTGGCGCGGCGAGGCGACCTACCACCCGGCGCGGACGGTCGCCCGCTGGCACGCGGCCGGGGCACGGCTGATCGGTGGCTGCTGCCGGGTCGGCCCCGCCGCGATCCGCGAGATCGCCGCCGCCCTCGGACCCCTCGCGCGGCCCGCTCGCGACGACCGCCCGGGGTCGGGCCACGCTCCGTGAAACCCGGTGGTCGGCGCGGTCGGCCACGGCAATACCCGGACGTGTGTCCCTGACGATCACCACCACCGGCACCCCGGCGGCACCCGCCAGTGACCTGGGCTTCCTTCCGCACGAACACCCGGACATGGCGCAGGAGTCAGCACGTCGTATGCCACCGCCCACGTCTTCCACCCGCAGGCGTCCGAGCGGTCGTGCACGGCCGCGTTGCTGCCGGAGGTGGACCCGGTCCCCCTGGTGCGGCGCGGCAAGGGCAGGGGGCGCGGCGGTGCGCCCGACAGCGCCCTCGCGCAGCACGTCAACGACCGCCCGTACGCGGCCAGTTCGCTGCTCGCGTCGCGCTGGGCGCGATCTTCGCGAGCGCGCTCAAGGGGGTTCCCAGGCGCGGCCCGAGCGTGCGGCGGCCCCGATGCCGTTGCCGGTCGAGGCGTACGTGCGCGGGCCGCGCGCGGCGCGGCCCTGCCTTGGCCGCCGCACCCCCGCCTCGCCCCTGCCCGTCGCTCCGCCGTCCGGCCGTGGCCGGAACCCGGCGGCGCGTGGCAGGGTACGACGGTGCCCGGCCGTGGCAAGGTCAAAGCATGGGCTTCCACGTGGACTCCGAGGCCGGGCGGCTGCGCCGCGTCATCCTGCACCGCCCGGACCTGGAGCTGAAACGACTCACCCCGTCGAACAAGGACGCGTTGCTCTTCGACGACGTGCTGTGGGTCCGCAGAGCACGGGCGGAGCACGACGCCTTCGCCGACATACTGCGCGACCGGGGCATCGAGGTGCACCTGTTCGGGGACCTGCTGCGCGAGGCGCTCCAGGTCCCCGAAGCGCTGCGGCTGGTGCTGGACCGGGTCTTCGACGAGAAGGAGTTCGGCCCGCTGGCCACCGACCACCTGCGCGCCGCCTGCGCCGGGCTGCCGCCCGCCGATCTGGCCGAGGCGCTGGTCGGCGGGCTGACCAAGCGGGAGTTCCTGGCCAGGTTCGCCGAACCCACCTCGGTGCGCTTCCACGTCATGGACATGGACGACTTCCTGCTCATGCCGCTGCCCAACCACCTGTTCACCCGCGACACCTCGGCCTGGGTCTACGACGGCGTGAGCATCAACGCGATGCGCTGGCCCGCCCGCTGGCGCGAGACGGTGCACTTCGAGGCGATCTACCGCTACCACCCGATGTTCGCGGGCGGTCTGTTCCACGTGTGGTCCGAGGGGCAGGCGGCCTACCCGTCCACCATCGAGGGCGGCGACGTGCTGGTGATCGGCAACGGCGCGGTGCTGATCGGGATGAGCGAGCGCACCACCCCGCAGGCCGTCGAGATGCTGGCGCGCGGGTTGTTCAACGCGGGCTCGGCGCGCACGATCGTGGCGCTGGACATGCCGAAGAAGCGGGCCTTCATGCACCTGGACACCGTGATGACGATGGTGGACGGCGACACCTTCACCAAGTACGCGGGCCTGGGCATGCTGCGCTCGTACACCATCGAACCGGGCGCGGAGGAAGGGGAGTTGAAGGTCACCGACCACGCCCCCGAGCACATGCACCGCGCCATCGCGGCCTCCCTGGGCCTGGACGGCATCCGGGTGCTCACCCCCACCCAGGACGTGCACGCGGCGGAACGCGAGCAGTGGGACGACGGCTGCAACGTGCTGGCCGTCGAGCCGGGCGTCGTCGTGGCCTACGAGCGCAACGTGACGACCAACACCCACCTGCGCAAGCAGGGCATCGAGGTGATCACCATCCCCGGCAGTGAACTCGGCCGGGGCCGCGGCGGCCCACGCTGCATGAGCTGCCCGGTCGAACGGGACGCGGTGGGGGCGGGGCGGGGGTGAGGCGGCCCACCGGGGAGTGAGCGGCCCACCGGGAGTGAGCGGCCCGGCTGGGGTGAGCGGCCCACCGCCGCCGTGCTCACGGCTCCCGGGGGCGGCGCCTCCGGGGTGCTGCATAAGGATGCCTATTGTCGTATAGACTTCCAGGGTCCTCGACCGTCGCGACCTAGGAGCCTGCCATGGCCATCGACCTCACGGGCCGCCACTTCCTCAAGGAGCTGGACTTCACCGCGGAGGAGTTCCGCCACCTGGTGGAGCTGGCCGGGTCCCTGAAGGCCGCCAAACGCGCCGGGACCGAGGAGCGCCGGCTGACCGGCCGCAACATCGCGCTGCTCTTCGAGAAGACCTCCACCAGGACCCGCTGCTCCTTCGAGGTGGCCGCCGCCGACCAGGGCGCGTCCACGACCTACCTCGACCCCTCCGGTTCCCAGATGGGGCACAAGGAGTCGGTGAAGGACACCGCCCGCGTCCTCGGCCGCCTCTTCGACGCCGTGGAGTACCGGGGCAACGGCCAGGAGATCGTCGAGGAGCTGGCCGCGTACGCCGGGGTGCCGGTCTACAACGGCCTGACCGACGAATGGCACCCCACCCAGATGCTCGCCGACGTCCTCACCATGACCGAGCACTCCGCCAAGCCGCTGGAGGCGATCTCCTACGCCTACCTCGGCGACGCCCGGTACAACATGGGCAACTCGCTGCTGGTCACCGGCGCCCTGCTGGGCATGGACGTGCGCATCGTGGCGCCCCGCGCGCTGTGGCCGTCGGACGCGGTGACCGCCGAGGCGCGGCGGCTGGCCGGGAGCAGCGGGGCGCGGATCAACGTCACCGAGGACGTGGCCGAGGGCGTGCGCGGCGCGGACTTCGTGCACACCGACATCTGGGTGTCGATGGGGGAGCCGCAGGAGGTCTGGGCCGAACGCATCGCCCTGCTGACCCCGTACGCGGTGACCGCCGAGGTGCTCGAGGCGACCGGCAACCCCGGCGTGCGGTTCATGCACTGCCTGCCGGCCTTCCACGACCTGGGCACGACGGTCGGCCGCCAGGTCCACGAGCGCTTCGGGCTCGACTCGCTCGAGGTCACCGACGAGGTCTTCGAGTCGGAGCGCTCGATCGTCTTCGACCAGGCGGAGAACCGCATGCACACGATCAAGGCGGTCCTGGTGGCGACGCTCGCCGGTCGGTGAGCGCTCGCGGCCGGGCGAGGGGCACCGTCCGGCGCGGCGAACCCGGATGTGTCGCCCTCGTGACGCCGGTCACGATGCGGTGATAACTTCGCAGGGCGGGCGACCGCCTCTCCGTCCTGCGAAGGAGGCCATGCCATGAGTCCGATGCGAGGCTCCGCGAGCACCACCGAGGAGTGGCGCCATCTGCGGCTGTCGCACGCGGACGGGGTCACCACGGTCACCCTCGACCGCCCGGACAAGCTCAACGCCCTCACCTTCGGCGCCTACGCCGACCTGCGCGACCTGCTCCCCGAGCTGGCCCGCGACGGCCGCACCCGGGCCCTGGTCCTCGGCGGCGAGGGCCGCGGCTTCTGCTCCGGCGGCGACGTCGACGAGATCATCGGCGCCACGCTGGACATGGGCGCCGGTGAGCTGCTGGAGTTCACCCGCATGACCGGGCAGGTGGTGCGCGCGCTGCGGGAGTGCCCGTTCCCGGTGGTGGCCGCCATCCACGGCATCGCGGCGGGCGCGGGCTCGGTGCTGGCGCTGGCCTGCGACTTCCGGGTGGTCGAGCGCTCCGCGCGGTTCGCGTTCCTGTTCACCCGCGTCGGGCTGTCCGGCGCCGACATGGGCGCCGCCTACCTGCTGCCGAGGGTCGTCGGCCTCGGCCACGCCACCCGGCTGCTCATGCTGGGCGAGCCGGTCGGTTCCGAGGAGGCCCAACGCATCGGCCTGGTCAGCGAGTTGACCGAGGACGGCCGGGCGGGGGAGGCCGCCGCCGCGCTCGCCGGACGGCTGGCGCAGGGCCCCGCACTCGCCTACGCGCAGACCAAGGCCCTGCTCACCGCCGAACTCGACATGCCGCTCGGCGCCGCCATCGAGATGGACGCGGCGACCCAGGCCCTGCTGATGACCAGCGCGGACTACGCCGAGTTCCACGCCGCGTTCACCGGGAAACGGCCGCCGAAGTGGGAGGGGCGGTAGCCGTGCCCGGGCCGCTGCGCGTCGCGGTCGTCGGCGCGGGCCCCGGCGGGCTGTACGCGGCGGCGCTGCTCAAACGGCTCGACCCGGCCCGTGAGATCACCGTGTGGGAACGCAACCCGCCCGACGAGACCTTCGGCTTCGGCGTCGTGCTGTCCGACGAGACCCTCGGCGGCATCGAGCACGCCGACCCGGTGGTGTACGAGGCGCTGCGCGGCGAGTTCGTGCGCTGGGACGCCATCGACGTGGCGCACGCGGGCAGTGTGGTGCGCTCCGGCGGCCACGGCTTCGCGGCGCTGAGCAGGCACCGGCTGCTGGCGATCCTCCAGGACCGCTGCCGGGCCCTGGGCGTGCGGCTGAACTTCCGCCAGGAGGCGCCACCGGTAGGCGAGTTGTCGAAGTCGTACGACCTCGTGATCGCCGCGGACGGGGTGCGCAGCACCACCCGCGACGCGTACGCCGACGTCTTCCGTCCCCACCTGACCACCCACCGCTGCCGCTACATCTGGCTCGCGGCCGACTTCGCGCTCGACTCCTTCCGCTTCGAGACGGCGCGGACCGGGGCGGGCCTGATGCTCGCGCACGGCTACCCCTTCGGGGCGTCGCACAGCACGTTCATCGTGGAGATGCGCGAGGAGGTGTGGCGGCGCGCCGGGCTCGACCTGATGGACGAGGACGCCTCGATCGCCGCCTGCGAGAAGTACTTCGCGCCGCTGCTCGACGGCCACCGGCTGTCCGGCAACCGCTCGCGCTGGACGGCGTTCACCACCGTCGTCAACGACACCTGGCGGGCCGGGAACGTCGTCCTGCTCGGCGACGCCGCCCACACCGCGCACTTCTCCATCGGCTCCGGCACCAAACTCGCCATGGAGGACGCCCTCGCGCTCGCCGCCACCGTGGCCGAACAGCAAGGCGTGGACGCCGCGTTGGCCGCGTACGAGCGGGAGCGCAGGCCGGTCGTCGCCAGCACGCAGCGCGCCGCCGCCGCGAGCCTGGAGTGGTTCGAGGAACTGGAGCAGTACGCGGGGCAGCCCAGGCGGCAGTTCGCCTTCAACCTCCTCACCCGCAGCCGCCGCGTCACCCACGACAACCTGCGCCTGCGCGATGCCGCCTTCACCGCCGCCGTGGAGGCCGACGCCGGTCTCCCGGAGGGCACCCCGCCGATGTTCACCCCCTTCACCCTGCGCGGCCTGACCCTGCGCAACCGCGTCGTGGTCTCCCCGATGGACATGTACTCGTCGGTGGACGGCACACCGGGCGACTTCCACCTCGTCCACCTCGGCGCCCGCGCGCTGGGCGGCGCGGGACTGGTGATGACCGAGATGGTCTGCGTCAGCGAACGCGGCCGGATCACTCCCGGCTGCGCGGGGCTGTACGCGGACGAGCACGAGCAGGCGTGGAAACGCGTCGTGGACTTCGTGCACGGCCGGTCGACCGCCGCGATCGGTCTGCAACTCGGCCACAGCGGACGCAAGGGCTCGACCCGCCTGATGTGGGAGGGCATCGACCAACCGCTGGCGGACGGCAACTGGCCGCTGGCCGCCGCCTCACCGCTGCCCTACCGGCCGGGCGTCAACCAGGTCCCGCACGAACTCGACGCGCCCGGACTCGCCGCGATCCGCGAGGAGTTCGTCCGCGCGGCGGAACGCGGCGCCCGCGCGGGCTTCGACCTGCTCGAACTCCACTGCGCGCACGGCTACCTGCTCAGCGGCTTCCTGTCCCCCCTGACCAACCGCCGCACCGACGCCTACGGCGGCGACCTCGCCGGCCGCCTGCGCTTCCCCCTCGAAGTCTTCGACGCCGTACGGGAGGTGTGGCCCGGGGAGCGCCCGATGACGGTGCGGATCTCGGCCACCGACTGGGCGGAGGGCGGCACCACGGCCGACGACGCGGTGGAGATCGCCCGCGCCTTCAGGGCCCACGGCGCGGACGCCATCGACGTCTCCACCGGCCAGGTCGTCCCCGACGAGCGCCCCGCGTTCGGCCGCTCCTACCAGACCCCGTACGCCGACCGCATCCGCAACCGCCTGGGCGTCCCGGTCATCGCGGTGGGCGCGATCTCCAGCTGGGACGACGTCAACTCCCTGATCCTGGCGGGCAGAGCCGACCTGTGCGCACTGGCCCGCCCCCACCTGTACGACCCGAACTGGACCCTCCACGCGGCAGCCGACCAGGGGTACGAGGGCCCAGGAGCCCCCTGGCCCCTCCCGTACCAGGCGGGCAGCCGCAAGCCGCCGACGGGCCGAACGGACGGACCCAAGCCACGGCTGACGCTGCCGAGTTGAAGGGCAGTTATTGGAAGACGGAGGTGTCCAGCGAGAAGTCGA
Source organism: Streptomyces sp. ICBB 8177 (assembly GCF_003144095.1). GTDB lineage: Bacteria > Actinomycetota > Actinomycetes > Streptomycetales > Streptomycetaceae > Streptantibioticus_D. The sequence goes on from NZ_NSKH01000023.1 coordinate 65,330, forward strand.
ACGGATCCGGCAGGTCCAGCGGCTTGCCGAAGGCGACGCGAACGTCCTCGATGTAGTCGCCGTCCTGCGGATCGCTGAACAGCGTGACGGTGCCCTTGCCACGGTCGACGAGCAAGTAAAACGGAATGCCGCAGGCGGCGTAGCCACGCCGCTTGGTGCTGCGATCTTCCTGTGCGCGGGTCGAGGTGACCTCGATGGTCATCACGACTCCTTCCGGTCCGGACCAGGACTCGCGCCCCCGCAGCGCCCCTCTCGGCGCCACCGTGGCGTCCGGGATGAACCGGCCGAGTGGCGTGATCAGGCCCTTGTTGCCGGGCGCGTAGAGGTCGGCGGCCGAATTCCTGGCGATCTGCCATTGCAGGTTGCCGATGGCGTCCTCGTGGTCACCGTCAGGCGGCGGAGTCACGATGATCTCCCCCTCGATCAGTTCGGCGCGGTAGCCAGGGGGCACCGTCAGATCGAGGAAGCCAGCCAGCACAGCATCCTCCGCAGGGTGCGGGCGCTCGGCCGAGGGCATCGCCATCACGCATACCTCCTCGATCGTCATCATTCCGCTCCGATGTGGTCAGGATAGGTCCCGGCCGTTGACCGGCGGGCGCACGTCCTGGAAACGATCACCCGGCGCGATGGTCACGCCATCACGCCATCCGATGAACGTCCCGGACGAAGTCCGCTCCCGCCTCGCGCAAGCGGGTGTGCAGGGCGGTGAAGACCCGGGACGCCTCCGCGCCGGGCCAGTCCGCCGGGAGGAGGCGGGGCGGAAGGCCCGGGTCCGCGTAGGGGAGGCGGCGCCAGGAGTCCAGGACGCGCAGGTAGTCGCCGAAGGCCTCGCGCGGTGGGGTGTCCCGGCGGCGCGACCACGCGGCCAGCAGCGGTTCGGCGCAGGACAGGAACGCGCGGTGCTGCCGCGCGATGCCGTCCAGGTCCCACCACCGCCGCACCGCCCCCACCGTCGGCTCGAAGCCCAGGTGCGCGCCGCGGAACAGGTCGACGTAGGGCGAAAGACCGAGGCGGTCCAGCGTGTGCCGGGCCTCCTCGTACAGGTGCGCCGGCGCGATCCACACCCCCGGCGCCGCCGTGCCGAAGCCGAGCCGGGCCAGGCGCGAGCGCAGCAGGTGCCGCTTGTGGCGTTCGGACTCCGGCACGGAGAAGACCACCAGCACCCACGCGTCCTCCGGCTCGGGATGCCCGTAGACGCGCCGGTCGCCGTCGGCCAGCAGTTCCGCCGCGTCGCGGGACAGCGCGTACGCCGCCGACCCCGCGACCTTCTCCGGCACCAGCAGCCCGCGCCGCTTCAGCCGCGAGACCGCCGACCGCACCGACGGCGCGCCCGCCCCCGCCGCGTCCATCAGCCGGATCAGCGAGGCGACCGCGATCCGCCCGCCCCCGCCGTCCCGCTCGCGGCCGTACGCGCCGAAGTAGGTCAGGATCAGCGACCCCGGGGTGTGCGCGGCCTCGGCGATACCCGCGCCCGCGACCCCGGTGTCTTCCCGTGCGTTCACGGCGTCTGCGTTCACGGCGTCCACGCGCTCACTCTAGGCAGTCCGCCTCACCCGCCCGCGCCCGGCTCCCGCAGGCGGAAGCGCTGCACCTTCCCCGTCGGGGTGCGCGGCAGCGCGTCGGTGAACACGATCTCGCGCGGGCACTTGTACGGCACGATCTCGCCCTTGGTGAACTCCCGCAGCGCCGCCGCCGTCGCCTCGCCGCCCGGCACGCCGTCGCGCAGGACCACGAACGCCCGGGCGATCTGGCCGCGTTCGGCGTCCGGCACGCCGACCACCGCCGCCTCCCGCACGTCCGGGTGGCGCAGCAGCGCCTCTTCCACCTCCGGGGCCGCGATGTTGTACCCGGCGGAGATGATCATGTCGTCGGCCCGGGCGACGTAGGTGAAGTAGCCGTCCGCGTCGCGCACATACGTGTCGCCGGTGAGGTTCCAGCCGTCGCGCACGTAGTCGCGCTGGCGCTCGTCGGCCAGGTAGCGGCAGCCGGTCGGGCCGCGCACCGCCAGCAGCCCCGGCTCGCCGTCCGGCACCGGCTCCATGGTCGCGCCGTCGACGACCCGCGCCTCGTAGCCGGGGACGGCGACGCCGGTCGTGCCCGGGCGTATCGCGTCGTCGGCCGCCGAGATGAAGATGTGCAGCATCTCGGTGGCGCCGATGCCGTTGACGATGCTCAGCCCGGTCCGCTGGCGCCAGGCGTGCCAGGTGGCGGCGGGCAGGTTCTCCCCGGCCGACACGCAGCGCCGCAGCGAGGCGACGTCGTACGCGCCCGGCTCGGCCTCCAGCTTCGCCAGCATCGCCCGGTACGCGGTCGGTGCGGTGAACACCACGCTCACCCGGTGTCGCCCGATCGCCGCCAGGAGTTGCTCGGGGTGGGCGTCCTCCAGCAGCAGCGAGGAGGCGCCGGCGCGCAGCGGGAAGACCACGAGCCCGCCCAGGCCGAAGGTGAAGCCCAGCGGCGGGGTCCCGGCGAAGACGTCGTCGGCCCGCGGGCGCAGCACCCGCGCCGAGAAGGTGTCGGCGATCACCAGCAGATCGCGGTGGAAGTGCGTGCAGCCCTTCGGCCGGCCGGTCGTGCCCGAGGTGAAGGCGATCAGCGCGACGTCGTCCGCCGAGGTCTCCACCGCCTCGTAGCGGTCCGGCCGCCCGGCCGCGAGGCTGAGCAGGTCCGTCGCCGACTCGCCCCCGTACGCGGTCACCCGCAGCCCGGGCACCCGCGCCTTCACCAGGTCGTCGAGCGCCCGCACGTCGCACAGCGCGTGCCGCACCCGCGCGATGTCGCAGATCACCGCCAGTTCGTGCGGACGCTGCGCCGCCAGCACGGTCACCGCGACCGCGCCCGCCTTCAGCACCGCGAACCAGCAGGCCACCAGCCACGGCGTGGTCGGCCCGCGCAGCAGCACCCGGTTGCCCGGCACCACCCCGAGGTCGTCGGTGAGCACGTGCGCGATGCGGTCGGAGGCGGCCCGCAGTTCGTCGTACGACCACACCTCGCCGCCCGGCATCCGCAGGCACGGGCGGTCGGGCCCGAGCCGCCGCGCGGTGGCGTCCAGCAGCTCGACGGCGCAGTTGAGCCGGTCCGGGTAGCGCAGCCCGGCCGCTTCCAGGGGCAGGTCGGGCCACTGGTCGCGGGGCGGCAGGTGGTCGCGGGGAAAGGTGTCCAGGTGCGCGGAGGGCAGCAGCGGCGGACAGCGAGGCGGACTGTGCGGCGGGTCAGGCAACAGGTCCATGGCGGGTGCGCCCCTTTGCGCCGGGCCGAGAGGGTGGCGGTGAGCGGTTTTTCCGGCCGTGCGAATGCGAAATCAGCGTAACGTGATGGTGACGACAGTCAACAGGCCGCGATACGGAGGATGGCGCGCGGACGCCCGGGGAAGTAAGGCAACCGGGCCCCAGGGCCGACCGACCGCCCTCGGCCGGGAACCTCCCCAGCGGCCGGGAAGCCCCCGGGCGGCCGGGGAACCGCCAAGCGAAGGAGACCGCAGTGCCGGGATTCGCGCTCGATCCGGAGCAGCAGATGTGGTGCGAACGCGTGCGCGGTCAGGCCGCGCACCGGCTGCGCCCGATCGCGGAGAAGGGCGAGCCGGGCCGGGTCAATCGGCCGCTGCTGGCCGAGCTCGGCCGCCTCGGCCTGCTGGACCGCCTCTTCCCGCACCAGGGCAGGCCGTCCGCCACCGAACTGTGCCTGCTGCGCGAGTCGCTGGCCCGCGAGTGCACCGAGGCCGAGACCGCGCTCGCGTTGCAGGGTCTGGGCGGCCATCCGCTGCTGCGCTCGCCGAAGCTCGCCGCTCGCTGGCTGCCCGGGATCACGACGGGCGGCGTCGTGGCCGCGTTCGCGCTCACCGAGCCGGACGCCGGATCGGACGCGGCGGCGCTCTCCCTGCGGGCCGAACCCGCCCCGGACGGCGACGGCTGGCGGCTGACCGGCACCAAGTGCTGGATCTCCAACGCTCCCGAGGCCGACCTCTACACCGTCTTCGCCCGCACCACCCCGGGCGCGGGCTCGCGCGGCGTCACCGCCTTCGCCGTCCCCGCCGACCGCCCGGGCCTGACCGGCGAGCGCCTGGAGATGCTCTCCCCGCACCCCATCGGCCGCCTCGACTTCGACGCCGTGCCGGTCGGCCGCGAGGACGTGCTGGGGGAGGTCGACCACGGCTTCCGCGTCGCGATGAGCACGCTCAACCTCTTCCGCCCCAGCGTCGGCGCGTTCGCCGTCGGGATGGCGCAGGCCGCGCTGGAGGCGGCCGTCGCCCACGCGGGCAGCCGCAGCGCCTTCGGCGGACCGCTCAAGGACCTCCAGTCGGTCGGCCACACGCTCGCCGAGATGGCCACCCGCACCGAGGCGGCCCGGCTTCTGGTGCTGGCCGCGGCGCGGGCGTACGACACCGGCGCGCCGGACATCGCCAAGCGCTCCGCCATGGCCAAGCTGTTCGCCACCGAGACCGCGCAGTACGTCGTCGACGCCGCCGTCCAACTGCACGGCGCCCGCGCGCTGGAACGCGGTCACCTGCTGGAACACCTCTACCGCGAGGTGCGCGCACCGCGCGTCTACGAGGGCGCGACCGAGGTCCAGCGCAGCATCATCGCGAAGGAGTTGTACCGGTGAGCCTGGAACGCCTCAACCCGCCCGCGCTGTCCCCGGCGACCGGCTTCAGCCACGCGGTCACCGCGACGGGAGGCCGCCTGGTCTTCCTCGCCGGCCAGACCGCGCTGGACAGCGCGGGCCGCGTCGTCGGCACCACGCTCCCCGAGCAGTTCGAACGCGCCCTGCGCAACCTCCTGGACGCCCTGACCGCGGCAGGCGGCACCCCCGCCGACCTGGCCCGCGTCACCGTCTACGCGAAGGACGTAGCCGCCTACCGAGCCGGTGCCCGCGAACTCGGCGCCGTCTGGCGGAAGTTGGCAGGCCGCGACTACCCGGCGATGGCGGTGGTGGGAGTGGTGCGGTTGTGGGACGAGGAGGCACTGGTCGAACTGGACGGGATCGCGGTGGTGGAGTGAACCGGACACGCGGCAGGGGAGCGGTGCGGGCAGGCTCCCGCGCCGACTCCCCTGACATGATGAGGATCTGTCGGCGCCTCAGATGTCCCGGAACGTCTCGATCTGGGCTCCGATCGAGTTGAGGCGTTCCGCCAGCTCCTCGTAACCGCGGTTGATGACGTAGACGTTGCGCAGGACCGACGTGCCCTCGGCGGCCAGCATGGCCAGCAGGACGACGACCGCGGGGCGCAGGGCCGGCGGGCACATCATCTCCGCGGAGCGCCAGCGGGTCGGGCCCTCGACCAGCACCCGGTGCGGGTCGAGCAGCTTGACGCCCGCGCCGAGGCGGGTCAGTTCGGTCAGGTAGATCGCGCGGTTGTCGTAGACCCAGTCGTGGATCAGCGTCGAGCCCTGCGCGGTCGCCGCGATGGCCGCGAAGAACGGCACGTTGTCGATGTTCAGGCCGGGGAACGGCATCGGGTGGATCTTGTCCAGCGGCGCGCGCAGTTTCGACGGGCGCACCGTCAGGTCGATCAGCCGGGTGCGGCCGTTGTCGGCCGGGTACTCCGCGCTGCGCTCGTGGTCGAGGCCCATCTCCTCCAGCACCGCGAGCTCGATCTCCAGGAACTCGATCGGCACCCGGCGCACCGTCAGCTCCGAGGAGGTCACCACCGCGGCGGCGATCAGGCTCATCGCCTCCACCGGGTCCTCGGACGGCGAGTAGTCCACGTCGCAGTCGATGCTCGCCAGGCCGTGCACGGTCAGCGTCGTGGTGCCGATGCCGTCGACCCGCACGCCCAACTGCTCAAGGAAGAAGCACAGGTCCTGCACCATGTAGTTGGAGCTGGCGTTGCGGATCACGCTCACCCCGGGGTGGCGGGCGGCGGCCAGCAGCGCGTTCTCGGTCACCGTGTCGCCGCGCTCGGTCAGCACGATCGGGCGGCGCGGGGCGAAGGAGCGGTCGACCTCGGCGTGGTACGAGCCGGTGGTGGCGGTGACTTCGAGCCCGAAGTGGCGCAGCGCCGCCATGTGCGGGTGCACGGTGCGGGTGCCCAGGTCGCAGCCGCCCGCGTAGGGGATGCGGAAGCGGTTGGTGCGGTGCATCAACGGGCCGAGGAACATGATGACGCTGCGGGTGCGGCGCGCCGCCTCGGTGTCCATCGCGTCCAGGTCCAGCTGGGCGGGCGGCACGATCTCCAGGTCGTTGCCGTCGTTGATCCAACGGGTGCGCACGCCGATGGAGTTGAGGACCTCCAGGATGCGGAAGACCTCTTCGATGCGGGCGACCCGGCGCAGCGTGGTGCGCCCGGCGTTGAGCAGCGACGCGCACAGCAGGGCCACGCAGGCGTTCTTGCTCGTCTTGACGTCGATCGAACCGGACAGGCTGCGGCCGCCGACGACGCGCAGGTGCATGGGGCCGGCGTAGCCGAGGGAGACGATCTCGCTGTCGAGGGCTTCCCCGATGCGGGCGATCATCTCAAGGCTGATGTTCTGGTTGCCCCGCTCGATGCGGTTGACGGCACTCTGGCTGGTCCCCAGAGCCTCTGCGAGCTGCGACTGCGTCCAACCACGGTGTTGCCGGGCGTCACGGATGAGCTTGCCGATGCGTACGAGGTAGTCGTCTGCCATGGCGACAGGCTATCTCAGATATGAGATGTGTCCGACTTGGGGCGCGTTCAGTACGGCCATTCCGGTGAGAGGGGTGCGCCTCACGCCGGCCCCGCCGCATCGGCGTGAGGCAGCCCACCGGGGACGAGGCATGACCGACCGGCGGTGATGTACTAGAGTTATCTCGACATCGAGATATCTACTCAGGGGCGTACCGCTGTCGCGCCAGTAAGGTGACCCTAACTTAGGTACACCTTAGCGGATCGGCGGGGACCTGCGGCGGCAGGATTGCTGTGGTACGCGCTGGATCATGCATAAGGAGACTGTCGTGTCGGCGAACAGCTTCGACGCCCGCAGCACGCTGCGCGTGGGCGACGAGTCGTACGAGATCTTCCGGCTGGACAAGGTCAAGGGCTCCGCCCGCCTGCCGTACAGCCTGAAGGTGCTGCTGGAGAACCTGCTGCGCACCGAGGACGGCGCCAACATCACCGCCGACCACATCCGCGCGCTGGGCGAGTGGGACTCGCAGGCCCAGCCCAGCCAGGAGATCCAGTTCACCCCCGCCCGTGTGATCATGCAGGACTTCACCGGCGTGCCCTGCGTGGTGGACCTCGCCACCATGCGGGAGGCGGTCAAGGAGCTGGGCGGCGACCCGGCGAAGATCAACCCGCTGGCCCCGGCCGAGCTGGTCATCGACCACTCCGTCATCGCCGACCGCTTCGGCACCCCGGACTCCTTCGCGCAGAACGTGGAGCTGGAGTACGGCCGCAACAAGGAGCGCTACCAGTTCCTGCGCTGGGGCCAGACCGCGTTCGACGAGTTCAAGGTCGTCCCGCCCGGCACCGGCATCGTCCACCAGGTCAACATCGAGCACCTGGCCCGCACGGTCATGGTCCGCGGCGGCCAGGCCTACCCGGACACCCTGGTCGGCACCGACTCGCACACCACCATGGTCAACGGCCTCGGCGTGCTCGGCTGGGGCGTCGGCGGCATCGAGGCCGAGGCCGCGATGCTCGGCCAGCCGGTCTCGATGCTCATCCCGCGCGTCGTCGGCTTCAAGCTCACCGGCAACCTGCCGACCGGCACCACCGCCACCGACCTGGTCCTGACCATCACCGAGATGCTGCGCAAGCACGGTGTGGTCGGCAAGTTCGTGGAGTTCTACGGCGAGGGCGTCTCGTCCGTCCCGCTCGCGAACCGCGCCACCATCGGCAACATGTCGCCGGAGTTCGGCTCGACCGCCGCGATCTTCCCGATCGACGTCGAGACCATCAACTACCTCAAGCTCACCGGCCGCCCCGAGCAGCAGGTCGCGCTCGTCGAGGCGTACGCCAAGGAGCAGGGCCTGTGGCTCGACCCGGCCGCCGAGCCGGACTTCTCCGAGAAGCTGGAGCTCGACCTGTCCACGGTCGTCCCCTCCATCGCCGGCCCCAAGCGCCCGCAGGACCGCATTGTCCTGGCCGAGGCCGCCCAGCAGTTCGCCCAGGACGTGAAGGCGTACGTCTCGGACTCCGACCTCGACGAGGCGGGCAAGGAGTCCTTCCCGGCCTCCGACGCCCCGGCGGTCTCCAACGGCGTGCCGACGAAGCCGACCCAGGTCACCGCCCCCGACGGCTCGGCGTACGAGATCGACCACGGCGCCGTCACCGTCGCCGCGATCACCTCGTGCACCAACACCTCCAACCCGTACGTCATGGTCGCCGCCGCGCTGGTGGCCAAGAAGGCGGTGGAGAAGGGCCTGACCCGCAAGCCGTGGGTGAAGACCACGCTGGCCCCGGGCTCCAAGGTCGTCATGGACTACTACGACCGCGCCGGCCTCACCCCGTACCTGGACAAGCTGGGCTTCAACCTGGTGGGCTACGGCTGCACCACCTGCATCGGCAACTCCGGCCCGCTGCCGGAGGAGGTCTCCAAGGCGGTCAACGACGCCGACTTGGCGGTCACTTCGGTGCTCTCCGGCAACCGCAACTTCGAGGGCCGGATCAACCCCGACGTCAAGATGAACTACCTGGCCTCCCCGCCGCTGGTCGTCGCGTACGCCATCGCGGGCTCCATGAAGGTGGACATCACCAAGGACGCGCTGGGCACCGACACCGAGGGCAACCCGGTGCACCTGGCCGACATCTGGCCGTCCGAGCAGGAGGTCAACGAGGTCGTCGCCTCCGCGATCGGCCAGGACATGTTCGCCACCTCCTACAGCGACGTGTTCGCCGGCGACGCCCAGTGGCAGTCGCTGCCGATCCCGACCGGCAACACCTTCGAGTGGGACCCGCAGTCCACCTACGTGCGCAAGCCCCCGTACTTCGAGGGCATGTCGATGGACCCGTCCCCGGTCGAGGACATCGCCGGCGCCCGGGTGCTGGCCAAGCTCGGCGACTCGGTCACCACCGACCACATCTCCCCGGCCGGTGCCATCAAGGCCGACACCCCGGCCGGCAAGTACCTCACCGAGCACGGTGTGGAGCGCCGCGACTTCAACTCCTACGGCTCGCGGCGCGGCAACCACGAGGTGATGATCCGCGGCACCTTCGCCAACATCCGCCTGCGCAACCAGGTCGCGCCGGGCACCGAGGGCGGCTACACCCGCGACTTCACCGTCGAGGGCGGCCCGGTCTCGTTCATCTACGACGCGTCGCAGAACTACCAGGCGGCCGGTGTCCCGCTGGTCATCCTGGCCGGCAAGGAGTACGGCTCCGGCTCGTCCCGCGACTGGGCGGCCAAGGGCACCGCGCTGCTGGGCGTCAAGGCCGTCATCGCCGAGTCCTACGAGCGCATCCACCGCTCGAACCTCATCGGCATGGGCGTGCTGCCGCTGCAGTTCCCCGAGGGCGCCTCGGCGCAGTCGCTGGGCCTGACCGGCGAGGAGACCTTCTCCATCACCGGTGTCACCCAGCTCAACGACGGCACCACCCCGCGCACCGTGAAGGTGTCCACCGACACCGGTGTCGAGTTCGACGCGGTGGTGCGCATCGACACGCCGGGTGAGGCGGACTACTACCGCAACGGCGGCATCATGCAGTACGTCCTGCGGTCGCTGATCCGCAAGTAACGCGTCCACCAGCAGGAAAAAGAGCGGAAAGGCCGCATCCCGCGTAGTGCGGGGTGCGGCCTTTTCCGTATCTTCTGACCGAAGGAGGTCACAACCCGGGAAAGCTTCCCGTGCGAGGCCGCATTCGATCTTGCCCTGTACATGAAGAGTGGACTATACCTGTCCGCGTTCAACGGCCGTCGTTCCACCAGCTTCAGCCAACAGCGGTAACCGGCGCCGGATCCGGTGCACCGCCTGAGTCCTGGAGAAAGCGAGGACTTGAGCATGGGATCGACCAGTGAGCCCAACCGGCTCAGCCGCCGTGACCTCATCCAGCGCGCCGCAGCGCTGGGCATCGTCGCGGTGCCGGCCGCGGGTCTGCTGAGCGGCTGCGCTTCGAGCGGCGGCGGCACCAAGCAGGAGAACGGCACCAAGACCGCCACCAACCCGTTCGGCGTCGTGGACACGGCACCGCTGGACGTGGTGATCTTCAACGGCGGATTCGGCGACGACTACGCCAAGCGCTTCGAGGCGATGTACCGCACCGAGCACCCCAAGGCCAAGGTCTCCCACACGGCCACCCAGAACATCACCGGTCTGGTGCAGCCCCGCCTCAACGCGGGCGACCCGCCGGACATCATCGACGACTCCGGCAACCAGCAGATCAAGCTGGACGTGCTGGAGAAGGCCGGCCAGCTGACCGACCTCACCCCACTGCTCCAGGCGCCCTCGGTGGACGACCCGAGCAAGAAGGTGAGCGACATCCTGATGCCGGGCACCGTCGACCTCGGCACGGTCAACGGCAAGTTCGTCACCCTCCAGTACGTCTACACGGTCTTCGGCCTGTGGTACTCCGGCAAGCTGTTCAAGCAGCACGGCTGGAGCGAGCCGAAGACGTGGGACGACTTCATCTCGCTGGGCGCCGAGATCAAGAAGGCCGGCATCGCGCCCTTCGCCCACCAGGGCAAGTACCCGTACTACATCGACGTGGCCATAACGGACCTGGCCATCAAGAACGGCGGCACCGACTTCCTGACCCGGCTCGACAAGATGGACCCGACGATCTGGGACGAGGACCCGGCGCGCAACGCCATCGAGGCGATCTACGAGATCGTGCAGAAGGACTACCTGCTGCCGGGCACCAACGGCATGACGCACATCGAGTCGCAGACCGCCTGGAACCAGTACAAGGCCGCGTTCATCCCGTGCGGCGCCTGGCTGGAGAACGAGCAACTGAAGGCGACGCCGTCGGACTTCGAGATGACGTTCATGCCGATGCCGTCGTTGTCGGGCGACAAGATGCCCTTCCAGGCCATCCGCGGCGGCGCCAACGAGCCGTACATCGTGCCCCGGCAGGCGAAGAACGCGGCCGGCGGCATGGAGTTCATGCGGCTGATGCTCAGCAAGAAGGGCGCCACCGCCTTCGCCCAGGCCGCCAACTCGCTCACCGTCGTCAAGGACGGCGTGGACCCCAGCGTCAAGCTGCGCCCCGGCACCCAGTCCACGGTCACCGCGCTGAAGGCGGCCGGCGCCAACGTCTTCAACCCGACCTACGTCACCGACTACAGCGCGTTCGCCACCGACATGGACAACGCCAGCGCCGAGCTGATGGCCAACCGCATGAAGCCCGACCAGTGGCTGAAGACGGTCAAGGCCTCCGCCCAGAAGGCGGCCAAGGGCGGGTCCTGACCCGTCCCCGCCGCACACACCGTCACCGGTGGCGGCACGCGCCGACCGCGTGCCGCCACCGCCGCCGAGACCGGGCAGGAGCCATGCGACACCGCAAGTACCCGTTCATCGTGGGATTCCTCTTCGTGCCCGTGGTGCTCTACACGGTCCTGATGGTGTGGCCGTACGTCCAGACCTTCGGCTACTCGCTCACCGACTGGTCGGGCGAGTCGCAGACCATGCACTTCGTCGGGCTGAGGAACTACACTACGCTCTTCGGCGACACGGTCTTCCGCGAGGCGCTGCTGCACAACGTGCTGCTGCTGGTCTTCCTGCCGGTGATCACCATTCTGCTCGCGCTGTTCTTCGCGTTCATGCTGAACGTCGGCGGACGCGGAACGACCGGGGGGGTACAGGGAGTTCGCGGCTCCGGCTTCTACCGGGTGGTCTTCTTCTTCCCGCAGGTGCTGTCGGTGGCCATCCTCGCGGTGCTCTTCGAGGCGGTCTACCGCAGCGACAGCGGCGGCCTGCTCAACGGCATCCTGGTGAAGGTCGGCCTGGAGAACCCGCAGAACCCCATCGAATGGCTCAACGACCCCGGCACCGTGCTGTGGTGCCTGCTGGCCATCGTGGTGTGGCAGGGCGTCGGCTTCTACCTGGTGCTGTTCTCCGCCGCCATGCAGTCCATCCCCCGCGAGGTCTTCGAGGCCGCGCTGCTGGACGGCGCGGGCCGGGGGCAGACCTTCTTCCGGGTCACGATGCCCCTGCTGTGGGACAGCGTGCAGACCGCCTGGGTCTATCTCGCCATCGCCGCCATGGACTTCTTCGCCCTGGTCTCCACCCTCACCCCGGGCACCGCGTACGGCGGCGGCCCCGATTACCACAGCGAGGTGCTGTCCACCTACCTGATGCGCAACTTCCTGTTCTACGGAAAGAGCGGATACGCCTGCGCCATGGGCGTCGTGATCCTGCTCGTCACCCTCGTCGTGTCGGTCTTCGCGCTGCGGGTCACCCGCCGAGAGCGCATCGAGTTCTGAGCGGGGCTGGAGCCATGAGTACGCCGATCAAGGACCCCATCGAGGGCGTGGACGGCCCCCGTCCGTCCGACCGCCCGCGCCGCGCGTCGGACCAGGAGCGGTTCGCCGACTCCGGCCGGGTGCTCAACGTCTTCTCGCACGGCTTCCTCGCGCTGTGGGCGGTGCTGATCGTGCTGCCCATCGCCTGGGTGGTGCTGGGGTCGTTCAAGACCGACGCGCAGATCGGCGGCAGCGCCTGGACCTGGCCCGCCGACTGGTCGTTCGGCGCCTTCCAGCGCGCGTGGGACAAGGGGGTGGGCGGCTTCCTGCTGCACACCGCGATCGTGCTGGTCTTCTCGGTCTCCCTCACCATGCTCTTCGGCTCGATGGCCGCCTACGTGCTGGCCCGCTACGAGTTCCGGGGCAACCGGGCGCTGTACTTCTTCTTCGTCGCCGGCGCGATGTTCCCGCCGTACCTGGCGCTGGTGCCGCTGTTCTTCATGCTGAAGAACTTCGGCATGCTCAACACCTACCAGGGGCTGATCCTGGTCTACGTCGCGTACTCGATGCCGTTCACGGTCTTCTTCATGTACGCGTTCTTCCGCACGCTGCCGACCGCGCTGCACGAGGCCGCGATGCTCGACGGCTGCTCGCACACCCGGGCGTTCTTCCAGGTCATGCTGCCCCTGGCGAAGCCCGGGCTGGTCAGCGTGGGGATCTTCAACGTGCTGGGGCAGTGGAACCAGTACATCCTGCCGCTGACCTTGATGCAGAAGCAGTCCGGCACCGACCCGGACCGCTCGGTGCTCACCCAGGGCCTGGTCAACCTGATGTTCCAGTCCGGGTACAAGAACGACATGCCCGCCCTCTTCGCCGGGATGACCATCGCCATGGTGCCGGTGCTGGTGGTCTACCTGTCCTTCCAGCGCCAGGTCCAGGCGGGCCTGACCGCCGGCACGCTGAAGTAGGACGTAACGGCGTCAAGCCGTTCAGGCTTCGTCCACTTCTTCAACGGGCACTTTCCCGACATATCGCCCGGATGGGCGAGTCGGTCCCGTACTGCGTACGATGTGTGATCATCCGGGGTTGGTGCCGGTCTATCCCTTGACGGGACACAACCCCTGCGGCTCTGCTTAGAGTTCACATGTTGTAGACGACGGGGTCTCACAGTCGCGGCCCCGTCCCGTCGGGCGGTCGTCGTGCTGCCTGCCGAGGCAGGAGTGGATGTACGTGATGCACGCGCAGACTCCGGGATCGCAGTCGTCCCTGCACCGGGCCAACCTGGAGCGCGTGGTCCGCGCGGTCCGGCTCGCGGGCTCGCTCACCCAGGCGGAGATCGCCCGCACCACCGGGCTGTCCGCGGCCACCGTCTCCAACATCGTCCGCGAGCTGCGCGACAACGGGACGGTGCAGGTCACCCCCACCTCCTCGGGCGGCAGGCGGGCCCGCAGCGTCTCGCTCTCCGGCGACGCGGGCATCGTGGTCGGCGTCGACTTCGGCCACTCCCACCTGCGCGTCGCGGTCGGCAACCTGGCCCACCAGGTGCTGGCCGAGCAGACCGAGCCGATCGACGTGGACGCCTCCGCCGCTCAGGGCTTCGACCGCGCCGAGGAACTGGTCGGCCGCCTGATCGCGGCGACCGGCATCGGCGTCGACAAGGTCATCGGCGTCGGCCTCGGCGTGCCCGGCCCGATAGACGTCGCCACCGGGGTGCTCGGCTCCACCGCGATCCTGCCCGGGTGGGGCGGCATCAACCCGCGCGAGGAGCTGTCCGGCCGCCTGGGCATGCCGGTCCACGTCGACAACGACGCCAACCTCGGCGCGCTGGGCGAACTGGTCTGGGGCGGCGGGCGCGGCGTGAAGGACCTCGCGTACATCAAGGTCGCCAGCGGCGTGGGCGCCGGCCTGGTGATCAACGGCCGCATCTACCGCGGCCCGGGCGGCACGGCGGGCGAGATCGGGCACATCACGCTGGACGAGTCGGGACCGGTCTGCCGCTGCGGCAACCGCGGCTGCCTGGAGACCTTCACCGCCGCCCGCTACGTGCTGGAGCTGCTGCGCGGCAGCCACGGCCCCGACCTGACGGTGCCGCGCATGGTGCAGCTGGCCCGCGAGGGAGACCCGGGCTGCCGCCGGGTCGTCGCCGATGTCGGCCGCCACGTCGGCATGGGCGTGGCGAACCTGTGCAACGTGCTCAACCCCAGCCGGGTGGTGCTCGGCGGCGACCTCGCGGAGGCAGGTGAGCTGGTGCTCGGACCGATCCGCGAGTCCGTCTCGCGTTACGCGATCCCGAGCGCCGCGCGCCAGCTCGCGGTGGTGCCCGGCGCGCTGGGCGGCCGCGCCGAGGTGCTGGGCGCGCTGGCGCTGGTGCTCAGCGAGATGGGGGATTCGACACTTTTGACGGCGTCTGCTCCGGCGACGCTCGCGTTCAGATAGATAACAAGGCGTGTCGTTGTCATCTCGTTAATAATTTACTTCTTGACGGCATCATGAGGTGAGAGTTGACTCACGTTCACCTCGGCCGCAACGTTGCGGCCCTGTCAGGGAGGTACCCCGTGAACACCACTCTGCGTCGTGTCGTCATCGCCGCGGCCACGGTCTCGATGGCCGCCACCATGGCCGCGTGCGGCAAGGCGGGCAGCAGCAACTCCGGCTCCGCCAGCGTCAGCAAGGGCTTCCGGATCGGCATCGCGCTTCCGGAGAACCAGACCGCGCGCTACGAGGCGTACGACAAGCCGATGCTCGAAGCGAAGATCAAGCAGCTGTGCCCGAAGTGCCAGGTCGACTACGAGAACGCCGCTCAGAACGCCAACACCCAGCAGCAGCAGGTCGACACGCTGATCAACGACGGCGACAAGGTCATCATCCTTGACGCGGTGGACTACAAGGCGATCCAGCCCTCGGTCCAGAAGGCCCACGACAAGGGCGTCAAGATCGTCGCCTACGACCGCCTGGCCCAGGGCCCGGTGGACGCGTACACCTCCTTCGACAACGAGAAGGTCGGCGAGCAGCAGGGCCAGGCCCTCCTCGCCGCGATGGGCTCCAAGGCCACCCCGAGCAGCCAGATCGTCATGGTCGACGGTGACAAGGGCGACCCGAACGCCGCCCAGTTCAAGGCCGGCGCCCACAAGGTGCTGGACGGCAAGGTGAAGATCGCCGCCGAGTACGACACCAACGGCTGGCTCGCCAACAACGCCAACAGCGAGGTCTCCGGCGCGATCGCCCGCCTCGGCGCCAAGAACATCGCGGCCGTCTACTCGGCCAACGACGGCATGGCCGCCGGTGTCATCTCGGCCCTGCAGTCCGCGCACATCAGCCCGCTGCCCCCGGTCAGCGGCCAGGACTCCCAGCTGGACGGCGTCCAGCGGGTGGTGGCCGGCACCCAGGCCTTCACCATCTACAAGCCGTACCGCGACGAGGCCAACACCGCCGCCGAGATGGCGGTCGACCTGGCCACCGGCAAGTCCATCTCCGGTGTCGCCCCCGACAGCCAGAGCAGCGCCACCAACAAGGACATCCCGTCCAAGCTGATCCCGACCCAGGTGCTGACCCAGAAGAACGTCAAGCAGACCGTCATCGACGGCGGGCTCTACACCGTCTCGCAGATCTGCACCTCCCAGTTCGCCTCGGCCTGCTCCAAGATCGGCCTGTCGTAACCCCGTCCCGGCGTGGGCCCGGTCGCTGACCGGCCCCCGGCCGTCCGAAAAGACCCCTCCGGCGTCCCGTTCCCACCCGACACCCCGCTGCCGGGAACGGGCGCCGGACGGATGATGGACGTGGCCCACGCCACGCGACCGCGGGGCGCGACCCCTGCCCTTGTCTCGCACAACCCCACCGTGCCGCCACACCCGGCGCGGTACCCGCCGGTCAGGCGGCGAAGGAGATGGTTCACGTGTCCGCTACGCCCGTGCTGGCGTTGCGCGGGGTCTCCAAGCGGTTCGGCGCCGTACAGGCGCTGACCGATGTCGAACTGGAGATCCACGCCGGTGAGGTGGTCGCCCTGGTGGGCGACAACGGCGCCGGAAAGTCCACCCTGGTCAAGACGATCGCGGGAGTCCACCCGATCGACGAGGGCGCGATCGAGTGGGAGGGCAAGCGGGTCAGCATCGGCCGGCCGCACGACGCCCAGGCCCTCGGCATCGCCACCGTCTACCAGGACCTCGCCCTGTGCGACAACCTCGACGTGGTGCAGAACCTCTTCCTCGGCCGGGAGATCCGCCGGGTCGGGGTGCTGGACGAGGTCGAGATGGAGAAGCGGTCCCGCGAACTGCTGCACACCCTCTCCATCCGCATCCCCAGCGTGCGCATCCCGATCGCCTCCCTGTCCGGCGGCCAGCGCCAGACCGTGGCCATCGCCCGCTCGCTCATCGGCGAGCCCAAGCTCGTCATCCTCGACGAGCCGACCGCCGCGCTGGGCGTGGAGCAGACCGCCCAGGTCCTCGACCTCGTCGAACGGCTGCGCGAACGCGGCCTCGCGGTCATCCTCATCAGCCACAACATGGTGGACGTCGAGGCGGTCGCCGACCGCGTCGCGGTGCTGCGGCTGGGCCGCAACAACGGCGTCTTCGACGTGAAGTCGACCACCCAGGAACAGATCATCTCCGCCATCACCGGCGCCACGGACAACGCCGTGACCCGCCGTCAGGCGCGCTCCGCGGAGGCAGACAAGTGAGCACTGACAACCCGGACCTCACCAAGGCCGCTCCGCCGACCACCGGCGAGGAGGCGGTCGCCGCGCCACCGCCGGCCGCCGACGCCATCGTGGCGGTCGACCCGCGGCTGCTGGTCAGGGAGCAGGGGCTGGCCGGCTACCTGACCGAGTTCCGCCGCCGGGTGCGCAGCGGTGACCTCGGCTCGATGCCGGTGATCGCCGCCCTGATCATCATCTGGGGCATCTTCCAGGGCCTGAACTCCACGTTCCTGTCGGCGAACAACCTGTCCACCATCGCGTTCAACGTGGTGGGCGTCGGCATGATCGCCGTCGGCATCGTCTTCGTGCTGCTGCTCGGCGAGATCGACCTGTCGGTCTCCTACGTCAGCGGCCTGGCCGGCGCCGTCTTCGCGGTGCTCAGCGTCAACCACGGCATGTCGCAGGGGCTCGCGCTGGTGCTGGGCATCCTCACCGGCACCGCGATCGGCGCGCTGCAGGGCTTCTTCTTCGCCAAGGTCGGCGTGCCCGCGTTCGTCGTCACCCTGGCCGGCTTCCTGGCCTGGAACGGCGCCATGCTCTGGGTGCTGGGCAAGAACGGCACCATCAACCTCCAAAGCGGCGGCCTGCTGTACAACCTCTACAACTACACGTTCGCCGACGTGGCGTTCGCGTACGGGCTTGCCCTGATCGCCGTGCTGCTCTACCTGGGCTCCTCGCTGTGGGAGGCCAGCCGCCGCCGCAAGGCCGGGGTGCCGTTCCGCCCGCTGCTGGACATCGGCATCAAGACCGCAGCCCTCGCGATCGTCGCGTTCGTCGCCGCGTGGGTGCTCAACCAGGCCGAGGGCCTGCCGCTGTGCCTGCTGCTCTTCCTGATCGTCGTCGTGGGCTTCGACCTGATGCTGCGCCGCACCACCTACGGCCGGCAGATCTTCGCGGTCGGCGGCGGCATCGAGGCGGCCCGCCGGGCCGGCATCAACGTGGCGTGGATCCGCATCTCGGTCTTCAGCCTCGCGGGCACCATGGCCGCGGTCGGCGGCATGTTCCTGGCCGGCCAGGTCAACTCCGCGCAGTCCACCCAGGGCGGCGGCAACACCCTGATGAACGCGATCGCGGCGGCCGTCATCGGCGGCACCAGCCTCTTCGGCGGTCGCGGCAAGACCTGGTCGGCGCTGCTGGGCGCGCTGGTCATCGTCTCCATCCAGCAGGGCATGTACATCCTCAACCTCAACACCGCGATCCAGTACATGATCACCGGTGCGGTGCTGCTGGCGGCGGTCGTGGTCGACTCGCTCTCCCGCAGGACCCAGAAGAACGCCGGGCGCGCCTGACCCGCGTCGAAGGCGGGCCGCTCGTGCCCGTGACAGCCCTGTGCCCGGCCGCCGGACCCGACCCCGGCGGCCGGGCGCAGTCGTGAGCACCGTCACTCGGGTGACGTACATCGCCCATCCCGGACGGCGGCGGCGGTAGCGGAACATTAGACTCGGCTGATCGACTCGTTCGACATGATCGACCCGTTCGGCATGAAGGACCACCGACCTAGGAGGCACGGGTGCCGTTGCTGACCCGTATCAAGGGACCGCGCGACCTCGACCGGTTCACCCCGGAGCAGCTGGTGGAACTGGCTGCCGAGATCCGCACGTTCCTGGTCGACGCGGTCTCCAAGACCGGCGGCCACCTCGGGCCCAACCTCGGTGTGGTGGAGCTGACCATCGCCCTGCACCGGGTCTTCGACTCGCCGAAGGACAAGGTGCTGTGGGACACCGGCCACCAGTCCTACGTGCACAAGCTGCTCACCGGCCGCCAGGACTTCTCCCGGCTGAAGATGAAGGGCGGCCTGTCCGGCTACCCCTCGCGCGCCGAGTCCGAGCACGACGTCATCGAGAACAGCCACGCCTCCACGGTGCTCGGCTGGGCGGACGGCTTCGCCAAGGCCAACGAGGTGCTCGGCCGCGGCGACCACGTCGTCGCGGTCATCGGTGACGGCGCGCTGACCGGCGGCATGGCCTGGGAGGCGCTCAACAACATCGCCGCCGCCAAGGACCGCCCGCTGGTCATCGTCGTCAACGACAACGAGCGCTCCTACGCGCCCACCATCGGCGGCCTCGCCAACCACCTGGCGACCCTGCGCACCACCGACGGCTACGAGCGCTTCCTGGCCCGCGGCAAGGACCTGCTGGAGCGCACCCCGGTCCTCGGCAAGCCGCTGTACGAGACGCTGCACGGCGCCAAGAAGGGCCTGAAGGACTTCATCGCCCCGCAGGGCATGTTCGAGGACCTGGGCCTGAAGTACGTCGGCCCGATCGACGGCCACGACGTGGTGGCGCTGGAGTCCGCCCTCCAGCGGGCCAAGCGCTTCGGCGGCCCGGTCATCGTGCACTGCCTGACCGAGAAGGGCCGCGGCTACCAGCCCGCCGAGCAGGACGAGGCCGACCGCTTCCACGGCATCGGCCCGATCCACCCCGACACCGGCCTGCCCATCTCCACCGGAGGCCTGGACTGGACCGCTGTCTTCGGCGAGGAGATGGTCAAGCTCGGCCGCGAGCGCGAGGACGTGGTGGCCATCACGGCGGCCATGCTCCAGCCGGTCGGCCTGGAGAAGTTCGCCAAGGAGTTCCCCGACCGGGTCTACGACGTCGGCATCGCCGAGCAGCACGCCGCCGTCTCCGCGGCGGGCCTGGCCTCCGGCGGGCTGCACCCGGTGGTGGCGCTGTACGCGACGTTCCTCAACCGCGCCTTCGACCAGGTGCTGATGGACGTGGCGCTGCACCGCTGCGGTGTGACGTTCGTGCTGGACCGCGCCGGGGTGACCGGCAGCGACGGCGCCAGCCACAACGGCATGTGGGACATGTCGATCCTCCAGGTCGTCCCCGGCCTGCGGATCGCCGCGCCGCGCGACGCAGACCAGGTCCGCGCCCAGTTGCGCGAGGCGGTGGCGGTCGACGACGCGCCGACCGTGGTCCGCTACTCCAAGGGCGCGGTGGGCCCCGCCGTCGAGGCGGTCGGCCGGGTCGGCGGCATGGACGTGCTGCGCGAGCCGACCGGCGGCGCCGAGCGCCCCGACGTGCTGCTGGTGTCGGTCGGCGCGCTGGCCCCCATGTGCCTGGAGACCGCCGAACTGCTGGACGCCCAGGGCATCTCGTCCACCGTGGTCGACCCGCGCTGGGTCAAGCCGGTCGACGAGGCGCTGCCGGGCCTCGCCGCCCGCCACCGGGTCGTGGTCACCGTCGAGGACAACGGCCGCGCCGGCGGCGTCGGTTCGGCGATCGCCCAGGCACTGCGCGACGCGGACGTCGACGTGCCGCTGCGCGACTTCGGCATCCCGCAGCGCTTCCTCGACCACGCCTCCCGCAAGGAGGTGCTGGCGGAGGCCGGGCTGACCGCGCCCGACATCGCCCGCCAGGTCACCGGGCTGGTCGCCAAGCTCGACGGCCGCTACGGCGAGGACCAGGTGGAGGCCAAGGTCGTCGGCGACTGACGCACGGCTCCGCCGCACCACGCGTGAGGGCGGGGCGGAACGCCGCACGTGACGGGCGGGGCGGATCACCCGAAAAGGTGGTCCGCCCCGCCCATCGGCGTATCCGCAGGCGTGCCCTTTCGGGTGACCCGCCCCGCCGGGTGCTGAGATGGCCGCTCGACGGCCACGACGTGGTGGGCGGGACGACCGTGGAGGTGCGCCGATGGATTCCGAGACGCCACAGCCCCCGACCGGCACCCGGGGCGGCGCCCGCGGCGGCGTGCTGCGGACGAAGACGGTCGAGCAGTCCATCCGGGACACCGAGGAGCCCGAGCACGCGCTGCGCAAGTCGCTGTCCGCGTGGGACCTGACCGTCTTCGGCGTCGGCGTGGTCATCGGCACCGGCATCTTCGTGCTGACCGGACAGGTCGCCAAGGCCAACGCGGGCCCCGCGGTCGCGCTGTCCTTCGTGGTCTCCGGGGTGGTGTGCGCGCTGGCCGCGCTGTGCTACGCGGAGTTCGCCTCGACGGTGCCGGTCGCCGGATCCGCGTACACCTTCTCGTACGCCTCGATCGGGGAGCTGCCCGCCTGGATCATCGGCTGGGACCTGATCCTCGAACTCGCCCTGGGCTGCGCGGTGGTGGCGGTCGGCTGGTCCGGCTACATCCGGTCGCTGCTGGACACCGCGGGGGCGAGCCTGCCCGCCTCGCTGTCCGGGACCAGCGGCTCCGGCGGCTTCGGGTTCGACCTGCTGGCCTTCCTGCTGGTCCTGGCGCTCACCGGGCTGCTGGTGGTCGGCATGAAGCTGTCGGCGCGGGTCACCTCGATCGTGGTCGTGGTCAAGGTGACGGTGGTGCTGATCGTGATCGTCGCCGGCGCCTTCTACCTCAAGGCTGCCAACTACCAGCCCTTCGTGCCCCCGGCGCAGGGCGCGACCGGCTCGCAGGGCGGACTGGGGGCGCCGCTGGTGCAGCTGCTCTTCGGCTACCGGCCGACCACCTTCGGCGTGTGGGGGATCTTCACCGCCGCGGCCGTGGTGTTCTTCGCGTACATCGGCTTCGACATCGTGGCCACCGCCGCCGAGGAGACCCGCGACCCGCAACGCGACGTGCCGCGCGGCATCCTGGGCTCGCTGGCCATCTGCACGGTGCTGTACGTGGCGGTCTCCATCGTCGTCACCGGCATGCAGAAGTACACCGACCTGTCGACCGAGGCCCCGCTCGCCGACGCCTTCAAGGCCAACCACTCGCCGTTCTTCGCCGGAGTGATCAGCTTCGGCGCCGCGGTCGGGCTCACCGCCGTCTGCATGATCCTGCTGCTCGGGCAGACCCGGGTGTTCTTCGCGATGAGCCGCGACGGCCTGCTGCCGAGGATGTTCTCCCGGGTGCACCCCGGCTTCGGCACGCCGTACCGCTCCACACTGCTGCTGGGCCTGGTGGTCGCGGTGGTCGCCGGGTTCACCAGCATCTCGGAGCTGTCGGAGCTGGTGAACATCGGCACGCTGTTCGCCTTCGTGGTGGTCGCCGTCGGCGTCGTGGTCCTGCGCCGCACCCGGCCCGACCTGCCGCGAGCGTTCCGCACCCCGCTGGTGCCGCTGGTGCCCGCGCTGTCGGTGTGCGCCTCGGTCTGGCTGATGATCAACCTGCCCGGCGAGACCTGGGTGCGGTTCGGGATCTGGATGGCGATCGGCTTCGTGATCTATTTCCTGTACGGCAGGAGCCACAGCAGGCTGAACGTGGGCGTCCCGGGCCGCCCCGGCGCAGGCGGGAGGGCCCCCGGTCCGCGGCGCGGGCCGGGCGCCGGGGCCTGAACGGCGCCACACCGCGGTGAACAAGGGCCGGAGCCGCTGCACCAGAACCCCCGCGCGCCCCCGCGAGTACCCCTGGTCCCGCCTTCCCGGGTGATCGCGGCCCGGGTACGTTGGAACACATGCCCGCAGCCTCCGAGACCGCCGGTGCCCGCAGGGGGAACGCCTCCGTGCCCCGGCAGCGCGGACGGCTCGCGGGACCGCTGACGTCGTGGTCCCAGGGGCCCACCGCCTGGCGCGGGCGGTACTGGAGCGTGCTGCTGCCGCTGCTCGCGGCCGTCGCCGCCATCACCCACCTGCCGTCCTTCCTGCGCCCCGTCTGGAACCCCGACGAGGGCTTCCTCGCCACCCAGGCGGGCGTGCTGGCGCACGGCGGGGCGCTCTACCAGACCGTGGTGGACCGCAAGCCACCGCTGGTCCCCTGGCTCTACGAGGGCCTGTTCGGGCTGTTCGGCGCGGGATCGCTGTGGCCGGTGCGGACGCTGGCCGTCGTCGCCCACCTGGCCACCGCCGCACTGCTGGCCTCGGTCGCCCGGCGCCGCTGGGGGGGCCGGGCCGGGGCGGTCGCGGGGATCGGCTACCTGCTGGTGTCGATAGGGCTCGCCCCCGAGGACACCCAGGCCGCCACCTTCGAGGTCTTCATGCTGCCGTGGACGGCGGCCGCGTTCTGGTGCGCCGACCGCCGCCGCTGGACGCTCGCCGGACTCGCGGTCGCCGGTGCCGCGCTTTCCAAGCAGACCGGCGGTGCGGTGCTCGTGCCGGTGGTGTGGATGCTGTGGCGGTCGGGCGGCGGCGACGCGCGGGGGCGGGCGCGCCGGAAGGGCGCGCTGGGGCTGGCCGCGGGCTTCGCGGTGCCACTGGCCGCGGTGGCCGTGGCGCTCGGGCCCGGCCGGTTCCTGTTCTGGACGGTGACCGGCTCCGGCTCGTACGCGACCGTCAGCGGCTCCGCCTGGCTGACCGCCGCCGGCCGGGGCCTGGGCAACGCCGGGATACTGCTGGTGGCCTGCGGCGGCCTCGCGGTGCCGGTGGCGCTGCTGCTGCGCGGGCGCGGCGGGCGGCGGTTCGCCGACGCCGACCTGTGGATATGGCTGGCCGCCTCGCTGGCCGCCGTCGTCACCGGCTTCCAGTTCTACGGGCACTACTACCTGCAACTGCTGCCGCCCCTCGTCCTGCTCGGCACCGCCGCGCTGCGCCGGCGGCCGCGCTGGCGGCGCCCCGCTCTCGCCTGGACCGCGCTGGCCGCCTGCGGCTTCCTGGTGTGGGGCCTGACCGCGCCGCGCACCGACCTCGACCACGCGCACACCGTCGCCGCCGCCGTGCGCCGCGACACCCCGCCGGGGGCGCGGGTGCTGGTGTGGGGCATGCACCCGGAGGAGTACTGGCTGGCCGGCCGCGCCCCCGCGAGCCGCTTCCTGACCGCCGGGTTCCTCACCAACTTCAGCGGTGGGCGGGGCGGCGCGCAGGTGGGGGAGCGGTACGCCGTCCCCGGCGCGTGGAGCACCTTCCGGCGCGAGATGGCCGGCCATCCGCCCGCCCTGATCGTCGACGACTCGCGCGGCCAGCCCTACGGCCCGGCCCGCATCCCAGGCTTCCGCGACCTGCTGCGCTCCCGCTACCGCCCGGTCGGCACGACGGACGGCGCGGTGCTGTACGCGCTGCGGCACTGAGCCACCGCGGCCCGCGTCACGCCCGCGGCATCCCGTCGCGCACCGCGCGCGGTCCCACGCAGTGCGCGCCGCTCTCCCGGACCCGCTCCCGCAGCTCCCGGTCGGCGGTGACCAGCAGCAGCGGACGCCCGGGGTCATCGCGGGCGGCGTCCTCAAGCAGCCGTACCATCAGATCGTCACCGCTGCCCTCGGCCGCCTCGACCCGCACTCCGGGAACCGGGCCCACCCCGCGCGCGGCGCCCTCGACGACCAGCAGGACGTCCAGCGGGCCGTGTCGCGCCCAGCCGGGCACGTCGGCGCGTTCCGGCAGCCCGGTGGCCGCCAGGGCCGCCAGCGCGTCACGGAGCCGTTCCGTCGCCCCGTGCCGGTCGCGCCACCAGCCGTCCGGTACCGAGCCGACGGTGTTGGCGGCGTCCACGACGAGCAGCGGCGGCAGATGAGGCGGCGCCGGGTGCGAGGCGGTCATGGGACCACCCTGCCACCTCGCGTTCATCGGCAACGGTGGTATACAGGCGCGGTACGGCATACGGCTGGTCGCAGGAGTGATGGGACGCGTGATGGCGAAGTCCAAGGGGACCGAGGTCCCCAAGGCGCAGGGTGAGCCGAAGGCTTCGGGCG
This sequence comes from Streptomyces sp. ICBB 8177, assembly GCF_003144095.1. GTDB lineage: Bacteria > Actinomycetota > Actinomycetes > Streptomycetales > Streptomycetaceae > Streptantibioticus_D. The sequence goes on from NZ_NSKH01000023.1 coordinate 89,823, forward strand.
CGGGGATGGCCCAGCGTCGTGGCTGGCAGCGGTGGCGGACCACCATCGTGGCGGTCATCGCCGTCGGCGCCGTCTTCGGCGTCTCCGGGGTGATCGGGGCGTACGTCCGCAGCGGCGACAAGACCAAGGTCAGCAAGCCCAGCGGCATCGCCTCCGGCGCGCCCAGCATCTACGGCATCCCGGTCCACCCGACCGTCCCGGTCACCATGACGGTCTACGAGGACCTGCGCAGCCCGGTGTCCAAGGAGTTCGCCAAGTCGTACGCCAAGACGCTGACCTCGCTGCTCGACTCCGGCCAGGTCGAGATCGCCTACCACATGGTGACCTCCTCCGACAGCACCTACGGCGGCGACGGCTCGGCGATGGCGGCCAACGCCGCGGCCTGCGCCGACGACCAGGGCAAGGACTACTTCAGCAAGTTCGTCGACGAGCTGTGGGCGCACCAGCCGTCCGACCCTTCCAAGGACCGCTTCGGCAGCACTGACTACCTGGTCAAGCTGGGGCGCAAGGTCAAGGGCATGGCGGCGGCGACCTTCGAGCCGTGCGTGCAGACCAAAATGCACCAGGGCTGGGTGACCGCCTCGCAGAAGGACTACGTCAAGTCCGGCTACGGCGATCTGCCCGTCATCGTGATCAACGGCACGACGTACACGCCGTCCAAGGACAAGCTGACGCCGCAGAAGCTGACCGAGCTGGTCAGGAAGGCCGCCGACTACGCCGTGGCGCACCCCTCGGCCTCGCCCTCCGCCTCGTCCTGACCGGCTCATTCTGCTCGTCCTGCTCGTCCTGAGCACGCTGTCCTGACCGCCTCGTCCTGACCGGCCGACGGCCGTCCGCCACCGCTTCTCCCGTGTCCGAATCGTTAAATCGGACGATCCGACTCGCCTACTGACATTCCATCCTTTTTGTTCCCTTTCTGGGCAGGATGGGGTAGTGAAGGTCAGAGGGCTGGGTTACGGGAGGAGCGGTGTCGTGTTCATACCGTTGATCGAGCGTGTCCCCGGTGCGGGGCTGACCGGACGTCAGGGCCGTCGCGGAGCTGCGGCGTGAAGGCGTCGTCGGCGGCCGGGACCGCCACCGCGACCGCGTTCACCGCGACCGGCAACCCGGCGCTGCCCTTCTCCGGGGGCCGCAGGGCCGGTTTTACGGGCGCGCCGGCGCCGGTGGGCCCCGGCGGACTGGTCACCCCGCCGGGGGCGGACACCGGCGGTCCAGCGGCGGGGCTGTCCCGAGCCGTCGCGGCCGCGCTGGAGGACACCGCGGAACTCGCCGCCGTCCGCGAGCCGGACGAGCCGCGGGCTGCCCAGGACTCGCGGGAGCCTGCCGACCCGAACGCCCCGGACGACCCGCACGATCCCGACGGCCCGCACGAGGCGCCGCCGGAGTCCCGCTCCCGCACGCCGCGGGAGTCGGGGGCCGTCGCCGGGGCGCCGGGGGAGCGGCAGGGATACAGCAGGCCCGGCGGTCCCGCCGTGGTGGCCGGGTGCGCCGCCGTCGCGGGGGCGTTGTGGACGGTGTGGCGGCTCGGGGTGCTGCCCGCGCACATGGCGGGCTTCACCGTGCTGCCCGCGCCCCCGGCGACGCCTGGCGCGGGGCACGCCGCCGGAATGTGGGGCGCGGCGATGCTGCTGGCCGCGTTCGCCGCGTACTGCGTCGGCGGGCTGACCCGCGGCAGGCCCGGCACCGTCTGGCTGCTGACCCGCTGCGGCGCCTATCGGGGCACCGTCCGCCGCACCGGGCTGCTGTGGATCAACCCGCTGCTCGGCCGTCGCCGGGTCGACGTGCGGCTGCGGCACTGGCGCAGCCGTCCGCTGGAGGCCGCCGACGCGGGCGGCGCCCGGCTGCACGTCACCGTGCTGCTGGTCTGGCGGGTGCGCGACACCGCGAAGGCCTGCTTCGCGGTGGACGACTGCGAGCGCTACCTGCGCGAGCAGGTGGAGGGCACGGTGACCCGGGTGCTATCCCGTCTACCCGCCGACGACTTCCGGGGCACCGGGCGCACCCTGCGCGACACCGAGTACGTGGGCGACGCGCTGACCCGGGCGCTGGCCCGGGAGATGCGGCCGGTGGGCATCGAGGTCTTCTCCGCCCGCCCGGTGCGGATCGCGTACGCGCCGGAGGTCGCCGAGGTGATGCGCCGCCGCCACCTGGCGGTCCTGGACGCGCGGCGCCGCAGGGCGGTCCTGGACGACGTGGTCGCCTCGGTCGCCGAGACGGTGCGCGGCCTGACCGAACGCGGTCTGGTCGAGTTGGACGACGGGGAGCGCAAGGCCTTGGTCAAGGACCTCACCGTGGCCTTCTGCACGGCGAGCGCCACCAGCATGACCAGGACCCCCGGCACCGCCCGCCGCACCCCGTAGCCGGCGACGCGCGGGGCCCGTACGGCAGTCGACCGTACGGGCCCCGACGCGTCGGAGTGCGAGGCGCCTTACGCCGGGACGCTCGCCACGCCCGGGGCGAGGAACGGCTTGCCGTTCACCCGCTGCGAGACGCCCTCGCGGTCCAGGTACGGGGTGATGCCGCCCAGGTGGAACGGCCAGCCCGCACCGGTGATCAGGCACAGGTCGATGTCCTGCGCCTCGGCGACCACGCCCTCGTCCAGCATGATGCCGATCTCCTGCGCCACCGCGTCGAGCACGCGCTCGCGCACCTGCTCCTCGGTGAGCTTGACGTCGCCCTGCTCCAGCAGCGCGGCGACCTCCGGGTCCAGCTCCGGCTTGCCGGAATCGTAGACGTAGAACCCGCGCTTGCCCGCCTCCACGACCGCCTTGAGGTTCGGGGAGACCGTGAAGCGGTCGGGGAACGCGCCGTGCAGCGTCTCGGAGACGTGCAGACCGATCGCCGGGCCGACCAGCTCCAGCAGCACCAGCGGCGACATCGGCAGACCCAGCGGCTCGATCGCCCGCTCGGCGACGGCGACCTCGGTGCCCTCGTCGATGACGTTCTGGATCTCGCCCATGAAGCGGGTCAGGATGCGGTTGACCACGAACGCCGGGGCGTCCTTGACCAGCACCGCGGTCTTCTTCAGCTTCTTCGCCACGGCGAACGCGGTGGCCAGCGACGCGTCGTCGGTCTTCTCGCCGCGCACGATCTCCAGCAGCGGCAGGATCGCGACCGGGTTGAAGAAGTGGAAGCCCACGACCCGCTCGGGGTGCTTGAGCTTCGAGGCCATCTCGGAGACCGACAGCGACGAGGTGTTGGTGGCCAGGATGGTCTCCGGCTTCACCACCGCCTCGACCTCGGCGAACACCTGCTGCTTGACGCCGATCTCCTCGAAGACCGCCTCGATGACGAAGTCCGCGTCACCGAACGCCTCGGCCTTGTCCAGCGAACCGGTCACCAGCGCCTTGAGGCGGTTGGCCTTGTCGCCGTTGACGCGCCCCTTGGCCAGCAGCTTGTCGATCTCGCCGTGGACGTAGCCGACGCCCTTGTCGATCCGCGCCTGGTCGATGTCGGTCAGCACGACCGGCACCTCCAGGCGGCGGGCGAACAGCAGCGCCAGCTGCGAGGCCATCAGGCCCGCGCCGACCACGCCGACCTTGGTCACCGGGCGCGCGAGGTTCTTGTCCGGCGCTCCGGCCGGGCGCTTGCCGCGCTTTTGGACCAGGTTGAACGCGTAGATGCCGCTGCGCAGTTCGCCGCCCATGATCAGGTCGGCCAGCGCGGTGTCCTCCGCGTCGAAGCCCTGACCCAGATCGCCGTTCTTCGCCGCCGCGATGATGTCCAGCGCCCGGTAGGCGGCCGGAGCCGCGCCGTGCACCTTGCCGTCCGCGATGAACCGGCCGCGCGCGACCGCCTGGTCCCAGGCGTCGCCACGGTCGATCTCGGGACGGACGACCTGGATCTCGCCCTTGAGCACCGAGGCCGTCCAGGCCAGCGACTGCTCCAGGAAGTCCGCGCCGTCGAACAGCGCGTCGGCGATGCCGAGTTCGAAGACCTGCTCGCCCTTGAGCTGCTTGTTCTGGTTGAGCGAGTTCTCGATGATGACGGAGACCGCGCGGTCCGCGCCGATCAGGTTCGGCAGCAGCGTGCAGCCGCCCCAGCCGGGCACCAGGCCGAGGAAGACCTCGGGCAGTGAGAACGCGGGCAGCGCGCGGGAGACCGTGCGGTACTGGCAGTGCAGGCCGACCTCGACGCCGCCGCCCATCGCCGCGCCGTTGTAGTACGCGAAGGTGGGCACGGCGAGCGTGGCGAGGCGCTTGAAGACGTCGTGGCCGCCCTTGCCGATGGCCAGCGCGTCCTCGTGCCGCTTCAGCAGCTCGACGCCCTTGAGGTCCGCGCCGACCGCGAAGATGAACGGCTTGCCGGTGACGCCGACACCGACGATCTCGCCCGCGGCGGCCTCCTTCTCCACCTGGTCGATGGCCGCGTTCAGGTTGCCCAGCGACTGCGGGCCGAAGGTGGTCGGCTTGGTGTGGTCGAAGCCGTTGTCCAGCGTGATCAGCGCGAAGCGGCCCGCGCCGGACGGCAGGTCGAGGTGGCGTACGTGCGCCGACGTGACGACCTCGTCGGGGAACAGCTCGGCCGCGCCCTTCAACAGCTCAGCGGTGCTCACTTGCTTCCTCCGTCGAAGTGCGGGTTCTCCCAGATCACGGTGCCGCCCATGCCGAAGCCGACGCACATGGTGGTCAGGCCGTAGCGGACGTGCGGCTGCTCCTCGAACTGGCGGGCCAGCTGCGTCATCAGCCGCACGCCGGAGGAGGCCAGCGGGTGGCCGAACGCGATCGCGCCGCCGTACTGGTTGACGCGCGGGTCGTCGTCGGCGATGCCGTAGTGGTCGAGCAGCGCGAGCACCTGGACGGCGAACGCCTCGTTGACCTCGAACAGGCCGATGTCGTCGATGGTCAGGCCCGCTTTGGCGAGTGCCTTCTCGGTCGACGGGATCGGGCCGAAGCCCATCACCTCGGGCTCGACGCCGGCGAAGGAGTAGGAGACCAGCCGCATCCGGACCGGCAGTTCCAGCTCGCGGGCGACGTCCTCGGCGGCCAGCAGCGAGGCGGTGGCGCCGTCGTTGAGACCGGCGGCGTTGCCCGCCGTGACCCGTCCGTGCGCGCGGAACGGGGTCTTGAGGCCCGCCAGGTTCTCCAGCGTGGTGCCCGGGCGCATCGGCTCGTCGGCGGTGGCCAGACCCCAGCCGGTCTCCCCGGCCTCCGGGGAGGTGCGGCGGATGGCGATCGGCACCAGGTCCTGCTGGATCTTGCCGTTGGCGTAGGCCTTCGCGGCCTTCTCCTGGCTGCGCACGGCGTACTCGTCGGCACGCAGCTTGGTGATGTGCGGGAAGCGGTCGTGCAGGTTCTCCGCCGTCATGCCCATGAACATGGCGGACTCGTCGACCAGCTTCTCGGAGACGAAGCGCGGGTTGGGGTCGACGCCCTCGCCCATCGGGTGGCGGCCCATGTGCTCCACGCCACCGGCGACCACGACGTCGTACGCGCCGAAGGCGATGCCGCCCGCGGTGGTGGTCACCGCGGTCATCGCGCCCGCGCACATGCGGTCGATGGCGAAGCCGGGCACGGTCGTCGGCAGCCCGGCGAGGATGCCGGCCGTGCGGCCGATGGTCAGGCCCTGGTCGCCGATCTGCGTGGTGGCGGCGATCGCGACCTCGTCGATGCGGGCGGGGTCCAGGTCCGGGTTGCGCCGCAGCAGCTCCCGGATGCACTTGATCACCAGATCGTCGGCGCGGGTCTCGTGGTAGATGCCCTTCGGGCCCGCCTTGCCGAACGGGGTGCGGACGCCGTCGACGAAGACGACGTCCCTAGCGGTACGAGGCACGTTGGCTCTCCTCCAGATGCGGGGGCGCTGCGGGAGCCGCCACGAGTACGACGGCGGCTCACCCCCATCATGCTACTTGCGAGTAACCAACGTGCCCAGTCCCCCCACCGCAAGCGGTGAAGGTCACACCCGCGGGAGGATTGGCGCCACGCCTCCTTGACCCGCCGCCGCGCTTCGGGGCCTGCGCTACGGCTCCAGGGCCTGGCGCTACGCCTCCGGGGCCGGGGTGCGCAGCGCCTTCGCGATCACGTCCGCGACCAGGCCGACCTGCCACGGCCGGGCGCCGCGCTCGCGCAGCCGCTCGGCGACCGCTTCCGGCGTCGGGTCGGCGGGCGGCTCCCAGCACAGTCGGCGCACGATGTCCGGCGCGATCAGGTTCTCCTGCGGCAGGCCCAGTCGCTCGGCCTCGGCGGTCACGGCGGCGCGGGCGGCGGCGAGCCGGGCGGCGGCGGCCGGATCGCGGTCGGCCCAGGAACGCGGCGGCGGCGGTCCGGACGGCGCGGGCCCCGGCTGCGGCAGGTCGCGCTCCGGCATGGCCTTCACCCGTTCCACGGCGTCCTGCCAGACCTCCAGCTGGCGGCGGCCGACCCGGTTGCCGAAACCGGGCAGCGCCGCCAGGGCGTGCACGTTGGCCGGCACGGCCAGGGCGGCGGCCACGATGGCCGCGTCGGTCAGGACCCGGCCGGGGGAGACGTCCCGCTCCCGGGCGATCCGGTCGCGCAGCGTCCACAACTCCCGTACGACGCCCAGCTGCCGGCGGCGCCTGACCTTGTGCATCCCCGAGGTGCGGCGCCACGGGTCGGTGCGCGGGGCGGGCGGCGGGGCGGCGGCGATCGCGGCGAACTCCTGCAACGCCCACTCCAGCTTGCCCTGTTCGCGCAGTTCCGCCTCCAGCGCGTCGCGCAGGTCCACCAGCAGCTCGACGTCGAGCGCGGCGTAGCGCAGCCAGGGCTCGGGCAGCGGCCGGGTCGACCAGTCGACCGCCGAGTGCCCCTTCTCCAGCGCGTACCCGAGCACGCTCTCGACCATCGCGCCGAGGCCGACCCGGGGGAACCCGGCCAGCCGTCCGGCCAGTTCGGTGTCGAAGAGCCGGCGCGGGCGCATCCCGATCTCGGCCAGGCACGGCAGGTCCTGGGTCGCCGCGTGCAGGATCCATTCGGCGTCGGCGACGGCGTCGCCCAGCGCGGTCAGGTCACCGCAGGCGATGGGGTCGATCAGCGCGGTCCCAGCTCCGGCCCGGCGCAGCTGGACCAGGTAGGCCCGCTGCCCGTAGCGGTAACCGGATGCGCGCTCGGCGTCGACGGCGACAGGTCCGGAGCCGGCGGCGAACGCCGCCACCACCTCGGCGAGGGCTTCCGGGCTGGCGGTCACCGGCGGGATGCCCTCGCGCGGATCCAGCAGCGGGACCGGCGCCGGGATGTCTTCGCTTGCTGCGGTCTCTCGGGCGTCGGTCACCCGTCAAGGGTAGCCGGGCCCGCCGGGGGCGGACCCGGCGCGATGTTCCGTCCCGTGGAAACCCGGGGCGTCCCGGCGCAGCGGAACGCCTGCCGCCGGAACGTTCCGTCGGCAGGCGTTCGAATCCGCTGGGGCGTCAGTGGATGATGCCGGTGCGCAGAGCCACCGCCACCATCCCGGCGCGGTCACCGGTGCCCAGCTTGCGGGCGATGCGGGCGAGGTGGCTCTTGACGGTGAGCGCGGACAGGCCCATCGAGACGCCGATCGCCTTGTTGGACTGGCCCTCGGCGACCAGCCGCAGCACCTCCACCTCGCGGCCGGACAGCTCGCGGTAGCCGCCGGGGTGGCCCGGGGCGCCCGGGGGGCGGCGCTGCATGCGGGCGCCGGGCGCGCCGATCGGGGCGGCGCCGGGGCGCTGGGCGAGGCCGATGTTGGTCCGGGTGCCGGTGACCACGTAGCCCTTGACGCCGCCGGCCAGCGCGTTGCGCACCGCGCCGATGTCGTCGGCGGCCGACAGCGCCAGGCCGTTGGGCCAGCCCGCCGCCCGGGTCTCCGCGAGGAGGGTCAGCCCGGAACCGTCGGGCAGGTGGACGTCGGCGACGCAGATGTCGCGTGGCGTGCCGACCCGGGGGCGGGCCTCCGCGATGGACGACGCTTCGATCACGTCACGGACGCCGAGCGCCCACAGATGCCGGGTGACAGTGCTGCGGACGCGGGGGTCGGCGACGACGACCATGGCCGTCGGCTTGATCGGGCGGTAGGCGACCAGGCTTGTGGGGTGGTCGAGAAGAACCGACACCGGGCCTCCTGTGCAGTGGCGGACCGCGTCCGGCGAGGGGAGGGCCGGCGGGTACCGCGAGGATTAGTGGTCACAGTCCTCTTCGGCAGTATGTGAACCCGGCTTTAGAGAAAGATCACGATTTATTCGGTAATGTTCCGGGCAAGAAGGACCGCCAAGCGATCGTTTTCGAGCGGAAGTGCGACAGCTGCGGTCATCTGACGGGCTGTCGTGGCGGCTCCAGGCCGATCGTCGCACCGAGCCGGGCGAAGATCGCGGCGGGCCGGGCGAAGGGCGGCGAAGCGCGGGCGAAGACCCCGCGATCCGGGCCCGGCGGCGCTCGTGCCGGACTCGGGGCGGGATCCGGCCGGATGGCCGGATTCAGTCCATCACCTCGGCCCGCGGCGGTTCGGCAGCGACACGACCCCGCCGCCCTGCTCGGCGCCCGCCGACGGCGGCAGCCCCGCACCCGCGCACAGCAGCTCGCACCACGCCGTCAGGTGCGCCGCGGCGTCCGGCCCGCCCGCCGCGGTGTCCTGCGGCGTCCACGAGGCGCGCACCTCGATCTGGGTGCTGTCCGGGCGCTCCGCGAGCGCGCCGAAGTAGTGCGAGGAACTGCGCGAGACCGTGCCGCTCGGCTCGCAGTACGCCGCGCCGCGCGCCGCCAGCGCGCCGGTCAGCCACGACCAGCACACCTCCGGCAGCAACGGGTCCGCCGCCATCTCCGGCTCCAGGTCCGCCCGGGCCAGCGTCACCACCCGGAACGTGCCGTTCCAGGCCTCCTGCCCGGCCGGGTCGTGCAGCAGCACCAGCCGTCCGTCCGCCAGTTCCTCCCCCTCCACGAGCACCGACGCCTCCACCGCGCAGGCGTACGGAGCGAGCTTGCGGGGCGCCGGCATCGGCGCCAGTTCCACCTCCGGCCGCACCCGAGCCGCCCGCAGCGTGCCGACCGCCCGCTGGAACACCAGTGGTGCCCCGTCCCCGTCATCGGAGTGCCCCTGTGCCGCTGCCATGCCCGGAAGACTAGGCCGCCCGCACCGCCGCGTACGGGAAGACCGTGGGTGCGGCGGGTCGCTCCATCGGCCCATGCGAAGATTCACCCCGTGAGTGCTGACGAGCGAGCCACCGCCGACCACCGCCCCGCCTCCGCGACCGCGGGGTCCGCGTTCATCCGCGCCTGCCGGCGCGAGCCGGTCCCGCACACCCCGGTGTGGTTCATGCGGCAGGCCGGGCGCTCCCTGCCGGAGTACCACAAGGTCCGCGAGGGCGTCGGGATGCTCGAGTCCTGCGCGCGCCCCGACCTCGTCACCGAGATCACCCTCCAGCCGGTGCGCCGGCACAAGGTCGACGCCGCCATCTACTTCAGCGACATCGTCGTGCCGCTCAAGGCCATCGGGCTCGACCTCGACATCAAACCGGGCGTCGGCCCGGTCGTCGCCGAGCCGGTCCGCACCCGCGCCGACCTCGACCGGCTGCGGCCGCTGGAGCCGGACGACGTGCCGTACGTGACCGAGGCGATCGGCATGCTCACCGCCGAACTGGGCGCCACCCCGCTGATCGGCTTCGCGGGCGCGCCGTTCACCCTCGCGAGCTACCTCGTCGAGGGCGGCCCGTCACGCAACCACGAGCGCACCAAGGCCATGATGTACGGCGACCCGCAGCTGTGGGCCGAACTGCTGGACCGGCTCGCCGCCATCACCTCAGCGTTCCTGAAGGTCCAGATCGAGGCCGGCGCCTCGGCCGTGCAGCTGTTCGACTCCTGGGTCGGCGCGCTGGCCCCCGACGACTACCGCCGCTCCGTCATGCCCGCCTCCGCCAAGGTCTTCGACGCGGTCGCCGGGTACGACGTGCCGCGCATCCACTTCGGGGTCGGCAGCGGCGAACTGCTCGGGCTGATGGGCGAGGCCGGCGCCGACGTGGTGGGCGTCGACTGGCGGGTGCCGCTGAACGAGGCGACCCGGCGGGTCGGCCCCGGCAAGGCGCTTCAGGGCAACCTCGACCCGGCCGTCCTGTTCGCGCCGCGGACCGCCGTGGAGACCAAGGCGCGCGAGGTGCTGCACGCCGCGCAGGCCGCGCCCGGCCACGTGTTCAACCTGGGTCACGGCGTGCTGCCGACCACCGACCCCGACGCGCTGACCGCGCTCGTGGACTTCGTCCACACCACGACCGAGCGCTGAGAGCCGGTGGCACAGTGGACGGCATGAACGCAGCCACCCCGGCCCCGCGTTCCGCCCCGGGCGGCCGCCACGTCGTCGTGGTGGGCGGCGGGATCTCCGGACTCGCCGCCGCCCACCGGCTGCTGGCGGGCGGCGCGCGGGTGACGCTGCTGGAGGCCGACGGCCGGCTCGGCGGCAAGCTGTACGCGGACGAGATCGCGGGCGTGCCGGTGGACCTGGGCGCCGAGTCCATGCTCGCCCGCCGTCCCGAGGCGGTCGGCCTGGCCCGCGAGGTCGGTCTCGCCGCCGACCTCCAGCCGCCCGCCACCGCCTCCGCCGCCCTGTGGACCCGGGGCAGGCTGCGCCCGATGCCGCGCGGCCACATCATGGGCGTGCCCGGCGACCTCGGGCCGCTGTCCGCCTCCGGGGTCCTGTCACCCGCCGCCCTCGCCCGCATCCCGCTCGACCACGTGCTGCCGCGCACCCGCGTCGGTCAGGACGTCGCGGTCGGCGCGTTCGTCGCCGCCCGGCTCGGCCGCGAGGTCGTCGACCGCCTCGTCGAACCACTGCTCGGCGGCGTCTACGCGGGCGACGCCTACCGCATCTCGATGCGCGCCGCCGTCCCGCAGCTGTTCGAGGCGATCCGCGGCAGGAGGTCGCTGATCGAGGGCGTGCGGGCCGCGCAGCGCAAGGCGGCCGCCGCGCAGCAGGCCTCCGGGCGCGCGGTGGCCGGTGAGCCGTCGGTCTTCATGGGCATCCGCGGTGGCGTCGGCAGGCTGCCGCTCGCCGTCGCCGACGCCTGCCGCGCCGCCGGGGGCGACCTGCGCACCGGGACCGAGGTGTCCGCGCTGCGCAGGACCGCGACCGGGTGGACGCTCGACGTGCGCGGTCCCGAAGGGCCCGGCCGACTGGCCGCCGACGCGGTGCTGCTGGCGGTGCCCGCCCCGGTCGCGGCGCGGCTGCTGGCCTCGGAGGCGCCCGTCGCCGCCGCGGAACTGGAGAGCGTCGAGTACGCGAGCATGGCACTGGTGACGATGGCGTTCCGCCGCCGCGACCTGCTGGGCCTGCCGGGCGGCAGCGGCTTCCTGGTGCCGCCGGTGGACGGACGCACCATCAAGGCGTCCACCTTCTCCAGCCGCAAGTGGGGCTGGGTGGACGAGGCCGGCCCCGACACCTTCGTGCTGCGCACCTCCGTCGGCCGCCACGGGGACGAGGCCGACCTCGCCTGGGACGACACCGACCTCGTACGGCTCTCGCGCGAGGACCTCGGACGCGCGGTGGGCATCACCGCGGCCCCGGTCGCCGCCCGCGTCACCCGCTGGAACGGCGGCCTGCCGCAGTACCCGGTCGGCCACCTGGAACGGGTCGCCCGCATCCGCGAGCACGTCGACAAGCTGCCCGGGGTCGCGGTGTGTGGGGCGCTCTACGACGGGGTCGGCATCCCCGCCTGCGTCGGCGGTGCCCGCGCGGCGGCGGACCGCCTGCTGGGCGAACTGCTGGGCGAAGCGGACGGCGCCGCCCGGCCCTGAGCGGTCCCGGCCCCCCTGCGGCGGGGCGTCCGGCGGGGCGCGGGAGAATGTCCGTATGACCGAGAACGCTGCACCCGCCAAGGCCCCGAACGCGGGCAAGAAGGCCCGCGACCTCAACGACGTGATCCGCTACACGCTCTGGTCGGTCTTCCGGCTGCGCGACGCGCTGCCCGAGGACCGCTCCGGTTTCGCGGACGAGGTGGACGAGCTGTTCGGGCAGCTCGACGCCAAGGACGTCACCGTGCGCGGCACGTACGACGTCTCGGGGCTGCGGGCCGACGCCGACGTCATGATCTGGTGGCACGCGGAGACCTCCGACGCGCTCCAGGACGCCTACAACCGCTTCCGCCGCACGAAGCTGGGCCGCTCGCTGGAGCCGGTGTGGTCCAACATGGCGCTGCACCGCCCGGCGGAGTTCAACAAGTCGCACATCCCCGCGTTCCTCGCCGACGAGACGCCGCGCGACTACGTGAGCGTCTACCCGTTCGTGCGCTCCTACGACTGGTACCTGCTGCCCGACGAGGACCGCCGCCGGATGCTCGCCGACCACGGCAAGATGGCGCGCGGCTACCCGGACGTGCGGGCCAACACCGTCGCCTCCTTCTCGCTCGGCGACTACGAGTGGATCCTCGCCTTCGAGGCCGACGAACTGCACCGCATCGTCGACCTGATGCGCCACCTGCGCGGCTCCGAGGCGCGCCGCCACGTGCGCGAGGAGGTCCCGTTCTACACCGGCCGCCGCCGCTCGGTCGCGGAACTGGTCGAGGGCCTGGCGTAGACCGCGGACGGCGAGCCGCCGTTCGACCCCGCCCGCCCGGCGCGCACCGCGCCCGGGCGGGCGCTCGTGTCCGCGCGGCTTACGCGCCTTCGGGCCGCTCTAGGCGGCCAGTTCCGCGCGCTTGAGGCGGCCGTGGCCGAGGGCGGCGCGCAGCGCGGGATCGGGCAGCGCCTTCGGCCCGCGCAGCGCAAGCGCGGTCAGCAGCGCGCGGTCGCCCGCGGCGGCGTGGTGCCGGGATATGGGGATCGCGCGCAGCACCGCCTCACCGGCCGGCGAGGCCCAGCGGGTGTAGGGCACGATCTCCAACCGGGCTATCAGCAGGCAGCCCAGCGTCAGCACCAGCGGCAGGCCGAACCACAGCGGCGCCGAGTCGTGCGAGCCGCGGATCCCCAGCCCGGCCGTGACCGCGAGCAGCGCGACGATCAGCCCGGCCGACGCCATCACCAGCCGCATCCCCGACGCCACCCGGTCGCGCGCGGAGGCGGGCACCGCGAGCCCGTCGGAGACCAGCCGCTCGCCCAGCACCCGCACCGCGGCCGCCGTCGCGTGCCTCTTGCGTACCACCGGTATCCGCGACTGGCCCTCGGGCCCGATCATCGCCAGCAGCGAGCGCTCCACCTCGTCCCGCCCCACCGGGTCGACGACGGTGGCCCACCCGGTGTGCGCCAGCAGCATGCGGCGCTCACGGCACATCGCGACCAGCGTGAGATCGGTGACCCGGTGCGGCCCGCCGGCCAGGAACGCGGTCTCGTACAGCCCCAGTTGCCCGGGGCCGGTCAGCACGAACCCCGGGCCGTCCGGCACCGGGTGCCGGTCGGCGACGACGACCGCCGCCCGGCACAGTCGTGCGCAGGAGAGGATCGCCGCTGCCCAGGCGAGGAGAAGCAGTGAAACCCACATACGGGTTTTCTACTGGACGGCACTGACATTCCGCTCCCCCTTTTGGGGACGGATGTGCGAATAGTCCGTAACGGGAGCGGTGAGATTCATCTCGGCACCTCGCTGGCCGAGATGGTGTACGTGATCGTGGGCGGCGCGGGCGCAGGGGACGAGGGCGCCGAGGTCGCGGGTGGAGTGGGTGTCGCCGCGGTGGTGGGGCCGCCACCGGCGGTGAAGTCGACCAGGCCGGTGCGCTCCAGCGCGGCGATCTGCTGGAGCATGATGCCGTTGGTCTGGGTCGCCAGCCGCCGGACCACCGAGTTCTGGGTGTCCGCCCGGATCTGCGCGGCGAACTGGAAGAGCGCGTCGTCCGAACCGTGCAGGGTGTTGGCGAACAGCTTGTCGTACGCGGTGCCCTGGGCGTCGCTCAGTCGCGTCAGCGAGGCCCGTTGCCCGGCGTCCGGTTGGGTCGGCAGGTCCACGCCGACCGCCACGGCGGCCGACTGCACGTCCCCGTCCAGCCGGGTGTGGCCGGTGACCAGGTCGCCGCCCGCGGAGCGCACGGCCGCGGTGGTGCCCTGCGCCTGCGCCTGCTGCCCGGCCGGGAGCTCCCACAGGTCGCTGAGCCTGACCTGGACGACGAACTCGCGGTCGGCGGCGGTCAGCGGCCCGGAGACCGTGGTCTCGGTCGGCCCGCTCGGGGTCGGGAAGCCCGCGACCACGGGGGCCTGCGCACGCGTACCGGCCGCGGTGTCCTGGGTCTTGGTGAACTTGTAGACCGGGTACACCAGCGAGGCCAGGGTGCAGACCAGGGCTCCCGCCACGAGTCCACTGGCGGCGGTGGACCTGAGGGACGGATGGATGTGCATGGGCGCCTCCTGATGCGGGACGCGAAAGGGCGCGCCGCACTCGGCAGTACGAAGTGCGACCGTACGTTAGTACCTTCGCGGCGCCATCGTCTTCGTTTCGTTATCGGCCGGGCCACTTCACCTCACCCGCCCTGGGTCCTCGCTCCGCGTTCGGTTCACAGTCCACTCAAAGACACCGTTCAGAGCGGGATTTGAGCTTGGGATCTGGCGGTGCCGCCCACCTCGGACCACACTGCGAACGGTGACGGCGGTGAGCGGCGAGGGGCGTGGCGGCATCCGGGACACGGTGGACGCCCTCGTCATCTGCGGCGCGGCCGGGGTCGGCAAGACCTCGACCGCCCATGAGGTGTCCCGGCGACTGGCGGCGGGCGGACTCGCCCACGCGCTGGTGGACCGCGACGAACTCGACCGCGTCCACCCGTGGCCGCTGCCCGGGCTGCCGGAGTGGGAGGCCGCCCGCCGCAACCTCGCCGCGATGTGGGCCACCTACGCCGGACTGGGCCACCACCGCCTGGTGCTGTGCGGCGTCTTCGCCGACCTCAGGCAGGAACTGCGCTGGATCGCGGAGGCCGTGCCGGACGCGGCGGTCACCGTCGTCCGCCTCACCGCGCCCCGCGACGTCCTCGCCTTCCGGGTGCGGCGGCACGGCGTCGGCGGCGGCACGCGCGACCGGCTGCGGCGCAGCGAACGTCAGCAGGAGGAGATCGCGGCGACCGATCCGCCCGGCACGCTGGTCGTGGACACCGCGAACCTGCCGGTCGGCGCGGTCGCGGACCGGCTCATCGCGCTGTGGCCCGCGGTGCCCGGGGGCGCAGCGCCGGGTGGTCGGTGACCACCGTGCAGGAGCCGGGGGCGATCTCGGTGAAGCCCGCGTCCCGCACCACCGGAAGCCCGCTGTCCACCAACCCGGCCCACCGGTCCGCCTCGGCCGTGCGCACCGATAGCGCGAAGCCCGCCTCGCGCCAGGCCGCACGGGCCGGCTCCGGCAGCTCCCACCAGGCCAGCTGGGCCGCGTGGCCGGTCTGCGCCATGGTCTTGCCCGCCGACATCTCCAGCCCCGGGTTGAGCCACAGCACGGGCGACGCGGGGGCCGGGGCCTGAGGCGTGTCCCGGTCCTCCAACTCGGTCCCCGACACCTGGAGCCTGGCCAGGTCCTTCGGCCAGCCGTCCAGCGGCACCGGCGGGTAGACCCGCACCTCGGCCTCCCGCCCGGTCACGGTGATCCCCGGCAGCTTCTCGGCCCGCCGCCACTCCGCGCCGCGTGCCCGGCGCACCACCTTGCGGATGCGGGCGTCCTCCCAGTCCCGCCGCGCGCGGGCCCACTCGCCGTCACCGGTGGCGCGTTCGTCGGCCAGGAACGTCAGCACGGCCCGAGCCGAGGTCTCCAGCGCGTCGGTGCGCGCCGGGGGCGCGTCGCGTTCCATGCGCACGACGAGCGGAAGCACGAACTGCGGCGCGACGTCCCGGTCGTCGGCCTGCCCGGCCCGCACGGGACCGTCGCCGTCACCGGTCTGGGCGGGGCTGGTGGGGGCGCTGAACGGATCGGAGCTGGTCACCGGACCAGCATCCCACGCCACGAACGGGCGACGGCGGTGGGCGGGAACGGCTCACGGCCGTCCCGCCCACCGCCGTCGGCGGGCCGCTCCCTCAGGAGCGGCCGGTGGCCGGGCGCGGCCGGGGGAGGGACGGACGACGCCTGGCGGTGGCCAGGGCCGAGGTCAGCGCTTCCTCGATCAGCTCCACCTGATCGCGCATGGCGCTGGCCCACGCGTGCTCGCGGGCGTAGACGTCGCACGCGTCGGCCGGGCGGTGACCGAGCAGCGAGCCGCGCAGTCCGCGCAGACCCGCCTGCATGGCGGCGATGTCGGCCTCAAGACGCAGCCGCACCATGCGGGCCAGCTCCAGCGGATGCTTGTGCAGCAGTTCCTCATAGCGCCAGCGGGCGGGGGCGAGGTCGAACAGCCACGCTTTGGCGGACTGCTCGAAGCCCGGCGATCCCGGCAGGCGCACGGCGCCCGGCCAGCGGGCGGGCGGAGTGGGGGCCGGGCCCGGCTCGCGGTGCCCACCCACGATGGGGTCCGGTTCAGGTGTCGTTGGTGCCACGTGTGCTCCCTTGCCTGTTCCCGTCTGCCCGCAGGGGGTGTCCGGTGAGAGCCGAAGCGGCCGGTACACGCTGGCCGGGGCCCTTCGCGGCCGACCCGTGAGGGGGTCCTAATCGGGCAGACTGGCCGAACAGTACCTACTCACCGGTATGCGCACAAGGGGTTCGAACAAGGGGCCCGTACACCTGTTTCCGCCCCCGCCGTCACTCCCCGCTCGGGATCAGTCGCAGAGAGATGGAGTTGATGCAGTAGCGCTGGTCGGTGGGGGTCGGATACCCCTCGCCCTCGAAGACATGGCCCAGGTGCGAGCCGCAGCGGGCGCAGCGCACCTCGGTGCGGACCATGCCGTGCGACCGGTCCTCCAGCAGCTCGACCGCGTCGGTGTCCTTCGGGTCGTAGAACGACGGCCACCCGCAGTGCGACGCGAACTTGGTGTCCGACCGGAACAGCTCCGCCCCGCAGGCCCGGCAGGAGTAGACGCCCTCGGTCCTGGTGTCGGTGTACTCGCCCACGAACGCGGGCTCCGTGCCCGCCTCGCGCAGCACCGCGTACTCGGCGGGCGTCAGCTCGGCCCGCCACTGCTCCTCGGGCTTGTCGACCTCGTACGGCATGAACCGCTCCTCAGCTCTCCACGGTGGACAGACGGGCCAGGACGCGCGGACCCAGGTCGGTCACGTCTCCCGCCCCCATGGTGAGAACGAGATCGCCCGGCTTGGCCATTCCTGCGATCACCCCGGGAACGGCGTCCTTGTCGTGCTCGGCGGTGACGTCGGCACCGGCCGCGCGGGCGGCGTCCACGATCAGCGCGCTGGTGACACCCGGGATCGGGTCCTCGCGCGCCGGGTAGATGTCCAGCACCACGGACGCGTCGGCGAGCGCCAGCGCCTGGCCCATCTCGGCCGCCAACTGCTGGGTGCGGCTGAACAGATGGGGCTGGAAGACCACCAGCACCCGGCCCTCGCCCGCCCCGCCGCGGATCGCCTCCAGGTCGGCGGCGATCTCCGTCGGGTGGTGGGCGTAGGAGTCGACGACCTGCACCCCGGCGGCGGTGCCCTTCAGCTGGAGGCGCCGCTTGACCCCGGTGTACGAGCCGAGCGCCTCGGCGAGCGAGTCGGCCGGCAGCCCCATCGCGTGGCCAGCGGTCAGCGCGGCGACCGCGTTCAGCGCGTAGTGGCGACCGGGCACCGAGACCGTGAAGACCCACTCGGTGCCGTCGAGCACCACGGCGACCTCGCTGGTCAGGCCGTACGGCGTGATCCGCGTGACCCGCACGTCCGCGTCGGCCGCCTCGCCGTAGGTCACCACCCGCACCCGGTCACGCACCCGCGCCGTCAGCTCGCGCGCCCCCGCGTGGTCGGCGCAGCACACCAGCGTGCCGCCCTCGGTGAGCCGGTCGGCGAACGCCTCGAAGGAGTCGTGGATCTCGTCCATCGACGCGTAGTTGGCGTGGTGGTCCAGCTCGACGTTGAGAACGATCGCCACCTCGGGCGCGTACTTGTGGAAGCTGCGGTCCGACTCGTCCGCCTCGGCCACGAAGACCGTCCCGGCGCCGTGGCGGGCGTTCGACCCGGGCGCGTCCAGGTCGCCGCCGATCGCGTACGACGGGTCGAGCCCGAGCTTCGTCAGCGCGACCGCCAGCATCGAGGTCGTCGTGGTCTTGCCGTGCGTCCCGGCCACTGCCAGCGCCCGCGCGCCGTCCATCAGCGCCGCCAGCGCGTCGCTGCGGTGCACCACCGGCACCCCGCGCTCCCGGGCGGCCACCAGCTCCGGGTTGTCCTCGCGGATCGCGCTGGAGACGACCACGCAGCTCGCGTCGTCCGGCAGGTGCGCGGCGTCGTGCCCGACGTGCACGGTGACGCCCAGCTCGCGCAGGGCGGCGCAGGTCGCCGAGTCCTTCGCGTCGCTGCCGCTCACCGTGGCGCCGCGCGCCGCGAGGATCTTCGCGACGCCCGACATCCCGATGCCGCCGATGGCGATGAAGTGCGGTCGGTCCATGGCGGGGGGGAGGGCGTGGGCCATGCGCGGTTCTCCTCGGCTGAGCGGCGTGCGGGCTGGTGGGTCGCCCGGCACAACAGGTGCTCCGATTCTCGCACTCACCCCGCGCGGATCAGCCCACCCGCCAGGCCCGCGGCGATCGCGGCGGTACGGCTGTCGACGCCCAGCTTGTCGTAGATGTGCACCAGATGCGTCTTCACGGTGGCCTCGCTGATGAACAACCGCTTGGAGATCTGCCGGTTGGCCAGTCCTTCCGCCAGCAGCCCGAGGATCTCCGTCTCGCGCGGCGACAGCGCCGGACGGCCGGACCGCACCCGGCCCAGCAGCCGTGCCGCGACCGGCGGCGCCAGCACCGTCTCACCGCGCGCCGCCGCCCTGACCGCCTCCGCCACGTCTTCCGGCGGCGCGTCCTTGAGCAGGTAGCCGGTGGCGCCAGCCTCGACTGCCGCCAGGATGTCGGCGTCCGTGCTGTACGTGGTCAGGATGAGCACCGCGGGCGGATCGGGCAGCGCGGTGATCCGGCGGGTGGCCTCCACCCCGTGCATCCCCGCGCCCATCTGGAGGTCCATCAGCACGACGTCCGGCGCCGGACCGTCCTGCGCCACCAGCGCGAGCGCCGCCGCGCCGTCCGCCGCCTCGCCGACCGCGGTCAGCTCCGGCAGGTCGTCCACCATGGCCCGCAGCCCCCGCCGCACCACCGGGTGGTCGTCCACGATCAGCACCCGGATCACGCCGTCACCCCCGCCGCGCCGGCCGGGAGCGACGCGGCGACCGCCGTGCCCTCGCCAGGCGCCGACTCGACGGTCAGCGTGCCCCCGAGCGCGGCGATCCGCTCCCGCATCCCGTGCAGCCCGAAGCCGCCGCCCGCGCGCACCGCGTCCGGGTCGAAGCCCACGCCGTCGTCGTAGACGTCCAGCGTCACCTGCCCGTCGAGGAACCCCAGCGTCACCGCGACCCGGCCCGCCGAGGCGTGCCGGGCGGCGTTGGCCAGCGACTCCTGGGTCAGCCGCAGCAGCGCCACCTCCGCCTCCACCGCCAGCGGGAACGGCTGTCCGTCCACCCGGAACGTGGCCAGCTCCCCGTATCCGCCCGTCACCCGGCGCAGGGCCTCCGGCAGCGGCGCGTCCTGGAGCGCGGGCGGGGTGAGGGCGTGCACGAAGCGGCGCGCCTCGGCGAGGTTGTCGGCGGCGGTGCGTCCGGCCTCGCGGATGTGCTCGCGCGCGGTGCCGGTCGCCGCGCCGGACGGCAGCGCGCTGTCGGCGGCCCTGGCCAGCAGCACGATGCTGGACAGGCCCTGCGCGAGGGTGTCGTGGATCTCCCGGGCCAGCCGCTGCCGCTCGGCCAGCCGTCCCGCCTCGCGCTGGGCGGCGGCGAGTTCGTCGCGGGTGGTGACCAGGTCGTCGATGAGCCGCTGCCGGGCCCGGCTCTCCCGGTACAGCGCGGCGTAGCCGTACGCGGTCAGCACGGCGACGGCGGCGCCGGCCAGTGGGCCGATGACCTTCGCCGCGGTCAACCCGCCAGGACCGGCCGCCTGCGTGACCACCACCGCGGCGGTCACCGCCGCGACGCACGGCAACGACCAGCGCACCGGCACCAGATGCAGGTAGAGGAAGAAGAGCGGGAACGCCAGATAGCCGAAGTCCGGGTCACCGGCCAGCGCCGCCGCCCACAGCAGCGTGAGCGCCGCCAGCCACACCGCCGTCCCGCCGCGCCCGCGCCGCAGGCCCAGCGCCCCGGCCGGGTAGACCGCCGCGAGCAGCAGCCCCAAAACCAGCACCCACCGGTCCGCCGCGCCGCCGGCCGCCCGGCCCAGCGCGATCGCCAGCAGCACGTAGAACATGCCATGCAGCGCGGCGCGGGTCAGCCGCAGCGCACGGGTGTCGTCGGGCACGTGCCCCGGCGGGGCGGCGGTCGGGTCGGGGGCGTTCACGCTGTACGAGGGTACGGGCGCCGAACCGGCCGAAGACGGGCGCCGGCATCGATCGTTCGGTGGATGTCGCCCCGCTCCCAACGGACGACGCGGCGACCGACCGCCTGCCCGACGGCGCCGGGGCTCCGCCCGGGCAGGCTTGCCGGAGTCCGACTCCCCAGGAGGAACCCGGTGTTCGTCGCGCTGCGCGACATCCGCTTCGCCAAGGGCCGCTTCGCGCTCATGGGTGCGGTCGTCGCCCTCATCACCACTCTCGTCGTCTTCCTCTACGGCCTGACCGGCGGCCTGTCGCGGGCGTCGTCGTCCGCGGTCTCGCACCTGCCGGCCGACCTGATCGTCTTCGCCGGACCCGGGAGCGCCGCGCCGCCGGTGTCGTTCAGCGGCAGCACGGTCGCTCCCGGGCAGGCCGCCGCGTGGGCGTCGATGCCCGGCGTCACCCGCGCCGAACCGCTCGGCGTGGCCATGACGCGGATCGCCTCGGCCGGCGAGTCCGGCTCGGTGAGCGTCTTCGGCGGCCCGGCGGGCCTGCTGCCGGCGCTGCGTTCCGGTGCCGCCCCGCACGACGGGCAGGTGGTCCTGAGCGAGCAGGCCGCCGACACGTGTCACGCCCGGGTCGGCGCCATCGTGAGCCTCGGCGCGCAGCGGCTGACGGTCAGCGGCATCGGCCAGGACCTGTCGTACGCGCACGCCCCGGCGGTCTGGACGACGACGGCGACCTGGGAGCAGGTCAGCGGGCAGCGGCAGCCGACCGTCCTCGCGGTCGACGGCCACCCCACGGGCACGCCCGTGCCGGGCACCCGGGCGGTCGGCCGGGCCGCCGCGCTCGCCGGGATCGACGGCTACGGCGCCGAGCAGGGCAGCCTGCGCCTGATCCAGGCCTTCCTGTTCGCGGTGAGCGCGCTGGTCACCGGGGCGTTCTTCACCGTGTGGACGGTGCAGCGCGGGCCGGACGTCGCCGTGCTCAAGGCGGTCGGCGCCGGCACCGGCTACCTGGTGCGCGACGCGCTCGGGCAGGCGCTGGCCGTGCTGGCGGCCGGGGCGCTGGCCGGGGGAGCGGTCGGGGCGGCCGGAGGCGCGCTGGCGTCGTCGGCGGTGCCGTTCGCGGTGGGCGCCGGGACGGTCGCGGTGCCGGTCGCGGTCATGGTCGTGCTGGGCCTTTCGGGCTCGGCGCTCGCGGTGCGGCGGATCACCGCGGTCGACCCGCTGACGGCGCTGGGAGCGGCGCGATGAGACCGCCACCCGCGCCATCCCCGGCCACGGCCACCAGCCGACAGCGGACCGAAGGACCCCCGATGACCCCCACCGCGCCGACGCCGCCGCTCGTCCTCGACGACGTCCTGCTCACCTACCCCGACGGCGACCGCCGCCTCACCGCGCTCGACCGGGTCTCGCTCACCGTGCGGGCCGGGGAGTTCACCGCCGTCGCCGGCCCTTCCGGGTCCGGCAAGTCGAGCCTGCTGGCCGTCGCCGCCACGCTGCTGCGCCCGGACGCCGGACGCGTGATGGTCGCGGGGCGGGAGACGGCCGGGCTGAGCCCGCGGGCGCTGACCTCGTTGCGGCGCGAGTCGGTCGGCATCGTCTTCCAGCAGTCCAGCCTGCTGCCCTCGCTGACCGCCGTCGAGCAGCTGCTCGCGGTGGAGCACCTGCGCGGCGGCAGCCCCCGGGCGGCCCGGGCCCGCGCCGGGGAGCTGCTGGAACGCGTCGGCCTCGAGGCGGCCAAGTGGCGCCGCAGACCGCACCAGTTGTCCGGCGGAGAGCGTCAGCGCGTCAACATCGCCCGCGCGCTCTTCCCCGGCCCCGCCGTCCTGCTGGCCGACGAGCCGACCTCGGCCCTGGACCACGAACGCGGCGCGCGCGTTATGGACCTGCTGGCCTCGGTGACGCGCGAACACCGCACCGCGACCGTGCTGGTCACCCACGACCGCGCGCTGCTGGCCCGGGCCGACCGGGTGCTGCTGATGCGCGACGGCGTGCTGGCCGCCGCGTGAGCGTCACTCGTTGTGGGCGTAGAGCTTGAGCACCGGGACGCCCACGGTGTGCCGGGCACGGGAGGCCCAGTCGCGGTGGAAGAACTCCTCGACCAGGTGCGGCGTGGTCAGCACGATCACCTCGTCGGCGTGCGTCTGCTCCACCACCGACTTCAGCAGGTCCAGCGGGTGTTCGCCGACGATCTCGCCGACCGCCTGGGCACCGGTCGCCCGCAGGGCCCTGAGGCTGTGCTCCAGCGAGTGCATCGCGGGGGCGAGCGCGTTCTCGCCCTCCGGTTCCTCCTCCTCGCGGGCGGCCTCGCGCAGTTCGCCCAGGGCCACGTCGTCCAGGGCGCGCAGCAACCGCTCCTGGTCGCCGCGCGGCTGCATGAGAACGACGAAGGAGACGGTCTCGCCCGTGTGCAGGGTGGTGACCAGTTGCACGTCAACGGGGGCGAGCGGCTTCTCGATCATGAGTACGGTCGTGATCACGGATCTCGTCCTTCTTCCTCACGGGCCACTCGGCCCCCACGGAAACCATCCTGCCCCGCATCGGCCGGGGCAACGCGAGAGAAGCTTTCCCTCGCGACAATAAACGGAACGAGGCATTCCGGAGTGGTGAAACGAGGAGTGCGGACGGTTGTTCAAGGGGTGGTACGCACGAGTCGTGACCCGGTACTACGGCGCGAAGCGGGGCCCGGGACGGCCCACGCGACTATCGGCGCTCGCGCACGTAACGGGTGAAGAGGAATCCGTCCTCCTCCAGGACACTCGCCGGAGTGAAGCGTTCCGGAACCTCCACCACCGGTCCGTTCATGATCCGCGGCGCCAGGCCCGAGGTGATCAGCGGTGCGATGGTCAGACACATCTCGTCCACCACCCCGGCCGCCGCGAACTGACCCAGCAGACGCGGCCCGCCCTCGGCCAGCAGCCGCCGCAGCCCCAGCCCCGCCAGCGCGCGCACCGCCGCCGCCGGGTCCACGCGGTCGCCCGCCCCCGCGATCACGACCCGGGCACCTGCGGCCTCGGCGGCCCGCATCCGCCCCGGGTCGGCCTCGGCGCCGGTCAGCAGGACCGTCGGCACCACCGGAGAGGTGAACAGCGGCGCCGAGAAGTCCAGGTCCAGCCCCGCGCTGACCACGGCGATCACCGGCGCCGGGGTCTGCCCCAGGGCGGCACGGCGTTCCGCGAACGCCTCGCGGGCCTTCGCGGGCCGGTAACCCTCCTGGCGCACCGTCTCCGCGCCGACCACCACCGCGTCCGCGAGCGCCCGCAGCACCCCGAAGATCCGCATGTCCGCGTCGGAGGACAGCGGCTGCGAGCGGCCGTCGTGCCGGGCCGCGCCGTCCAGCGAGGCGACCATGTTGGCCCGCATCCACGCCGTCCCCTCCGGCAGCGGAGCCGGGTAGGCGTAGGCGTCGGCGAGCGCGTCGAGGGTGTCGAACGGACCGGCGGGCGTGGCGAACGTCTCATCGCCTTCCGGCGTGGGGAACAAGCGGCGCATGGAACGCAGTGTGACACGGCCCGTAGGCTTGGTGACTGTGTCATCGACGTCATCGCCCTCGTCCCCGCGGCCGCGCCCGATAGCCGAAGCGGCGGACGCCGAGCCCGTCTCGCTGTGCGACCGCGAACCGCACGTGCCCGCCGACCGGCTGGTCGCCGAGATGGTGCCGCCGCCGCGCTTCGACGCCGTACGGTTCGACACCTACCTGCCGGACCCGGGGCAGCCCAGCCAGGCGGAGGCGGTCACCGTGCTGAGCGGCTTCGCGGCCGGCCTGGGCGGCGGCGCGACGGCCGCGGCGGGCGGCAGGCGCCGGTGGTTCCGCAAGGAGGCGCCCGCGGCGGCTGCCGGGCCCAGCGGGGTCTACCTCGACGGCGGCTACGGCGTCGGCAAGACCCACCTGCTGGCCTCGCTGTGGCACGCCGCGCCCGCGCCGCGCGAACAGAAGGCGTTCGGCACGTTCGTGGAGCTGACCAACCTGGTCGGCGCGCTCGGCTTCCAGCAGGCGGTCACCGCGCTCAGCGGCCACCGGCTGCTGTGCATCGACGAGTTCGAACTCGACGACCCCGGCGACACCGTGCTGGTCTCCACGCTGCTGGGCAAGCTCGCCGACGCCGGGGTCAAGCTCGCGGCGACCTCCAACACCCTGCCCGGCAAGCTGGGCGAGGGCCGGTTCGCCGCCGCCGACTTCATGCGGGAGATCCAGGGCCTGTCCGCCCGGTTCCGCTCGCTGCGCATCGACGGCGAGGACTACCGCCACCGCGGCCTGCCCGAGGCGCCGCCGCCGTACGCCGACGAGGAGGTCACCGAGGCCGCGTACCGCACGCCCGGCGCCTCGCTCGACGACTTCGGGCCGCTGCTGGGGCACCTGTCCCGGGTCCACCCCAGCCGCTACGGCGCGCTGTGCGACGGGGTGGACGCGGTCTTCCTGCGCGGTGTGGAACCGGTCGGCGACCAGGCGACCGCGCTGCGCCTGGTGGTGCTCGCCGACCGGCTCTACGACCGCGAGGTGCCGGTGATGGCGTCGGGCACCGCGTTCGACCGGATCTTCAGCGACGAGATGCTGGCGGGCGGCTACCGCAAGAAGTACTTCCGCGCCATCTCCCGGCTCACCGCCCTGGCCCGCGACGCCAAGCGGACCTGAGCGCTCCGAAGGCCGCCCGAGGCGGCGGCCCGGCGTCACGCGGCGGCCCGTCGTCAGGCCGTCTCGGCGCTGTCGTCGCGCAGCACCGCCGCCGTGCCGGCCGGCAGCAGCAGCTCCCCGCCCGCGTGGTCCAGCCGGGACGACGCGGCCAGCACCGCCGGGTCGGCCAGCGGCACCTTCCAGGCGGCCCGGCCGAAGTTGACGGCGACGTGCAGGCCGCCCCCGCGCGTCACCAGCATCCACCGCTCGTCCTCGTCGTACGCGACCTGAGTGAGCGTCAAGTCGGGGTCGGAAAGTGCCGGTTGGGAGGACCGCAGGGCCAGCAGGGCCGCGTACCACCGGGCCAGTGAGGCGTGCGGCTCGCGGTCCCGCTCGTCCCAGTCCAGGCAGGACCGCAGCCGGGTCGCCGGGTCCTGCGGGTCGGGCACGTCGGCCTCGGCCCAGCCGTGCTCGGCGAACTCCCGCCGCCGCCCGGTGCGCACCGCCTCCGCCAGCTGCGGATCGGTGTGGTCGGTGAAGAACTGCCACGGCGTCGAGGCCCCCCACTCCTCGCCCATGAACAGCATCGGGGTGAACGGCGAGGTCAGCACGAGGGCCGCCGTCAGGGCGAGTTGACGCGGCGTCAGGCGGTCGCCGACCGCCCGGTTGCCGATCTGGTCGTGGGTCTGCGCGTACCCCAGCAGCCGGTGGCCCGGACTCGTGCGCGGCAGCGGGCGTCCGTGGACGCGCCCGCGGAACGAGGAGAACGTGCCGTCGTGGAAGAAACCGCCGGTGAGCGTCTTGGCGACCGCCGCCAGCGGGGCCCGCGCGAAGTCCGCGTAGTAGCCGTGCGCCTCGCCGGTCACCGCGGCGTGCAACGCGTGGTGGAAGTCGTCGCTCCACTGTGCGTGCAGGCCCAGGCCGCCCGCCTCCCGGGGCGCGGTGGTACGCGGGTCGTTCAGGTCGGACTCGGCGACCAGGAACAGCGGGCGCCCGGTCTCGGCGGCGAGCGCGTCCACGGCCGTCGACAGCTCCTCCAGGAACGTCAGCGCGCGGGAGTCGGCCAGCGCGTGTACCGCGTCGAGCCGCAGACCGTCCAGCCGGTACTCGCGCAGCCACGCCAGCGCGCTGCCCAGCAGGAACGCCCGAACCTCGTCGGAGCCCGGCGCGTCCAGGTTGACCGCCGAGCCCCACGGCGTCCAGTGGCGGTCGGTGAAGTACGGGCCGAAGCGCGGCAGATGGTTGCCGGACGGGCCCAGGTGGTTGTGCACGACGTCCAGCGCCACACCGAGCCCCAGCCCGTGCGCGGCGTCCACGAACCGCTTCAGGCCCTCGGGCCCGCCGTACGGCTCGTGGACCGCCCACAGCGAGACGCCCTCGTACCCCCAGCCGTGCGTGCCGGGGAACGGGCAGACCGGCATCAGCTCGACATGGGTGACCCCCAGCTCGGCCAGATGGCCCAGGCGGCGCGCGGCGGAGTCGAAGGTGCCCTCACGGGTGAAGGTGCCGACGTGCAGCTCGTACAGGACGGCGCCGGGCAGCGGGCGCCCCCGCCACGGATTCGTCCACGCGAAGCGGGCGTGGTCCACGACCGCGCTGGGGCCGTCCGGGCCGTCCGGCTGCCGTGCCGAGCGCGGATCGGGCAGCGGCTCGCTCCCGTCCACCCGGAAGGCGTACCGCGTGCCGTCCTCCCACGGCAGGCCCTCGGGCGCCGTCCACCAGCCGGGCCGTGCCGGATCGGGGCGCATCGGATGGCCGGCTCCGGCGATCTCGACCTCGACGGCCCGCCGGGCGAGCGGCGCCCACACCTCGTACCCCACGCGGTCCTCCTCGTGACGACTGGCGCCGCTCCCGGCGCGTATGCCGGACATCTGCCCACGCGCCCGCGCCGGACGCCTACGGATGCGCGTTCGGCGGATCACCGTCGCGTGACGACACCGCGACCGTATGTACCGAACCGTCCTGGCTCAACTCGACGATCGGTATCGCCTTGTTCCTCGGGCCGCCCCCGGAGTCCAGCGAGATCAGCCCGCTCGCCCCCGACACCGCCCTCGCCCCGTACAGCAGCGTCGTCATCTGGACCACGTCGGCGCCGGTCACCGTGTCCGCGGCGGTGCCTCCGGAGGACGCGTTGCGGATCGCGGTGACGGCGGTCAGCGTCGCGTCGTACCCCATGATCGCCTGCCCGTCGTCCAGTGCCTCGCGGGGGAACGCGGTGCGGAACTCGCCGCCGGGCTGGAACGGCGCGATCGCGGTGGCGTCGAAGGACTGCGGGCGCAGCGTCCAGGCGCCCGGGTGGGCGAGTCCGGTGTACAGCAGCCTGATGTCGCCCAGCCGCAGCGCGTCCTTGACCTGGCCGACCCCGGCGGACTGCCCGACCTGCGAGGCGTCGTCGCCGGAGACCACGGTCAGCGGCTTGTCGGCGCATTGCCGGTGCGACAGCGGCGCGAGGAAGCGCGGCAGGTCGATGCCCCGGCCGGCGAAGTACACCACGTCGGGCGCGTCCAGGCACACGTTGGCCATCTGCTGGGTGAAGTACGTCGAGACGTCCGACTTCGACGAGTCGTACGCCATCGGCTGGTCGACCAGCAGTCCGGCCGGATAGCTCTTGCGGAACGAGGTGGCGAGCGTCGAGGTGTACAGGTCGTCCGACCGGGTGTCCTCGACCAGCAGCACCTTCGCCTTCGGCGCCGTCCTCAGCAGGTACTTCGCCGCCGCGGCCGCCTCGTCGGAGTTGGAGGGCGCGACGCGCACCAGGCCGGGGATGCCGATCAGGTCGTCGGAGGTGATGACCGAACCGAACGCGGCGAGGTCCTGCCGGGTCAGCTGCTCGATGCTGGAACGCGTCGCCAGCGTGCTGGTGCCCAGGCCCGCCACCGCGACGACATGGTCGGCGGTGCGGTAGCGGCTGATCTGCGCGAGGGTGTAGTCGCGCTGCGCGGTGGTGGCGCCGGTGTGCGCGAGCAGCAGCACGATCTGCGGCGAATCGCCTTGCGCGTCGGTGTGATTGGCCTCCCACTGCGCGGTGTAGGCGCCCTCCAGCTCGTGCCGGATCGAGTCGGTGGTGTTGGTGCTGCCCGGGCCCTGCACCATCGACATCAGGTACACCACCCCGACCCACGGCGCGCCGCCCGGCTTGGCCGCCGCCGCCCGCACCCGGTCGTTCTCCGTGTGGATCAGGCCGAACAACGAGGCCAGGTCGGGGGAGTACGCGTAGGAGCCGTCCGTCAGCCCCACGCAGGCGTGGTCCGGGCCCACCTTCGCGACGCCGTCGGCGCACCGCGTGCTCGCCGGACGCACCAGCGAGTAGACGCCGGTGCCCAGCGCGACCAGGGCGACCACCAGCGCCAGCACTCCCAGCCGCCCCCGCCACCACGGGCGCGGCGGGTCCCAGGTGCCGTCGGAACCGGGGGAACGTGCCGGTGAGCGGGAGAACACGATCGACCTCCTACGGAACGGGACACCGCACGCCGCCACAGCCCGGCGGCGCCACGCGTCCTCACGTCGAACGCGCCTCGTAGCGGGCGGCCTCCGACCGCAGCACGGCGCTGTTGGCGTCGGCGTGCAGGGCCAGGTCGCGCAGCGAGGCGCTGATGGTGAAGTTCAGCTCGGGGCGGGCACTGGGCAGCCGGTTGCGCGGATCGACCGCCAGCCACAACGCGGTCACCAGCAGCGCCAGGGAGCGGTGCTTGCCGTACGCCTCGGGCGCCAGGTCGCGGGCGAGCCGGTCGGCGCGGTGCGAGGCGGGCTCCGACAGCACGACCGGGTCGCGCATCGGCGCCGCGGTGACCGCGTACAGCTCGTACAGCCACGCCTCGGTCGGCAGCCCGCCCAGCGAGACGCGCAGCGCCGTCACCACCTCGTCCACCCTGCCCAGCGCCAACATGTGGTGCGGTACGGCGAGTTCGTGGCCCGCGCGGTCCGCGTGCCAGGCCCGCATCCGCTCGTGCGCGGTGTCCCAGTCCGGGTGCGGCCCGCCCCCCTCGCGGGCGGCCAGCTCCCGGGTCAGCAGCAGGCGCAGCCACGGTTGCAGCACGTGGGACTCGGGCAGCCGCCTCGGGTGCGCCGCCGGGCCGTCCGCGGGCAGGTAGCCGGAGCCGCGCCCGCCACGGGTGCCCGCGTCCTCCGACAGCGGCGGCACCATCCACAGCCGCTCGGCGGTGTCCTCCAGCAGCGTCTCGCGCAGCCGGGGAGAAAACCCCTCCAGCAGACCGGAGTTGACGGCCGACTCCATGTCCCGGGCCGCCGCGCACGTCACCAGGCCCGCCAGCTGCTCGGCGTCCATGCCCTGCGTCAGGTACCGCAACGCCTCCTGGCCCAGCGTCGGCGGCGCCGGCGAGCCGCCCGCGCCGCCCGGGTCGCGCACCAGCGGACCGGAGTCGAGGATGCCGCGCAGCCGCTCCTGGGCGTCCGGCCGCTCCAGCAGCCGGGCCGCCGCCCGCTGCGTGCGCAGCACGCTCCACGGATGCCCGTACGTCAGCCGGTGCACCAGCGGCGTCGCCTCCGGCAGCCTCGGCGCGATCGCCGCCCCGAGCTGCGAGACCTGACCGGCCGTCAGGTCCGGCAGTTGCACGGCGTACCACCACCAGGACGCGTCCGCGGGCGAGGCGGGCACCGCGTCGTGCCAGTCGTCGTACGACGCCCGCTCGCCCCGGCTGATCCGCAGCCCCGCCGGTCCCGGGTCGAACGGGCCCGGCACCGCGCGGGCCGTCGAGGACGTGGCGACCACCAGCAGCGGATCGCACCCGCCGTCCGGCGCCGCCCGCATCAGCGCCTCGCGCAGCTCCAGCAGCAGACTGAGGAAACGGGTGCCGTCACCGCGGTCGATGTTGTCCAGCACCACCAGGCAGTTGCGGTCCCGGCCCAGGCCCGGCCGCCCCGCGTAGGCCGCCCGCAGGTCGGCGAGGAACGCCTCGCACAGCAGCCGGTCCACCCGCTCGGCGTCGGCCGGATCCTCGCTGCGGCTGCGCTCGTTGAGGGCCACCAGCGCGGCCAGCGGCTCCGACGGGCTGCCCTCGCCGTACCACTCGACGCCGGAGCGCGACACCGTCGACAACAACCTCGGCCCGATGCCGCGCAGCAGCAGCGAGGCGAGCAGCCCGGCGCCCGGCACCGGGATCACCCCGATGTCGTTGAGCAGCCCGACGACCTCCGACAGCGCGTCCGCCGCGGGCCCCGCGGCACGCTTGCGGGCCGAGCGCATCGCCTTGGCCAACTGGTGCTTGGCGTGCTCGGGGTTGTTGGCGTCCAGCCGCAACTCCGGGTCGACGGCGACCAGTCCGTGGGTGAGGCGGGGGAAGTGCAGGGGCCGCTGGTGCGGAGCCTTGAGCGACAGGCGGAACGCCAGCCGCGCAGCGACCTCGTGCGGGCGCAGCGTCGCGGCGGCGAAGTCGTGGCCGGCCGTGGGCGCGGTGGACGCGCGGTGCGCGAGGTGTTCCAGTGCGGCGGTCTTGCCGCTGCCGTGCCGCCCCAGCAGCACGACGACCGGCAACGGGCGGTCCGCCCGCCGCGTCCCCTGCCGGGCGCGCACCCAGCAGTCGCGGACCAGCGTCTCGACGGCCTCCAGGCCGAGCGGACGGACGGGCACGTCGGGCACAGTGCTGGTCCCCCTTCGCAGCAACGTGATCGCGCCGACCCATCGTGGCACGGATTCCTTTACCCGGTACAGGAGTTGGCTTTACGCGGTAAGGGAGCCGAACGCTCCGCCTTCGGCCCCTCGGCTGGGGCGGCCGGTGGCAACTGGACACCCCGGGCCCCGCCCCGGAGAATCCGTAGCGTGAGGTCATACGAGTTCCAGACGCGCTCCGGCCGGCCGTCGGACGCCGAGCGGGACCGGGCCGTCGAGGTGCTCAAGGAGAACGCGGTCCGCGGCAGGCTGTCCCACGACACCTTCCTGCGCCGCATGGAACTCGCGCTCGCCGCCGAGGACCGCGAGGCGCTCGGCGCGCTCACCGCCGACCTGCCCTCCGGCGGCCGTCTGAGCCGCTGGACGCTCGGCGTGGTCGGCGCCTGCTCGGCGTTCGGCGTGCGGGTGCGCAGGGCCTGGCGGGTCGAGCGGCTGCCGAGGCTGATGCTGCCCGAGCCCGGCCCGCGCCCGTTGCGCATAGGCCGCGACTACGCGTCGGGCCTGCGCGTCCACGACGACTCCGTCTCCCGGGTGCACGCGGAACTGGCCTGCGAGGGCGGCGTGTGGATCCTGCGCGACCTGGGCTCGATGAACGGCACGTGGGTCAACGGGCGGCGGGTGATGGGCGCGACGACGGTGCGCCCGGGAGACGTCGTCACCTTCGGCGCGGTCGGCTACCGCCTGGCGGCCGAGCCCCCGGGAAGCCTGCCCGCGTGACGGTCACTCCGTCACGCGCGAAAGCCATGCCTCGTGCGTGCCGTCGAACGGCGCCTGGCGGCGGGCGACCGACTCCGTGAGGCGGTCCGCGGTGTCACGGGCACCGGAGACGATGTCGGGCGGGTAGGCGTAGCGCACCTGGTGCTCGGCGAACTCGTCCTCGTCGTCGACGAACACCGACCCGTCCCGTCGCCGGATCACGTCCAGGTCGAGATCGGCCATCGTCACCCGGTCCTCGGACGGCCAGCGGGGGAGCGTGGTGATGTCGCAGTAGATCTCGTACTTGTGCGGCACGCCGTTGAAGGACGCCGTCCACCACGCGTCGCGCGGCACCAGCAGCACGAACCCCACGCTGCACTCGACCGGCGGCTCCTGCCCCCTCTGCATGCGGCTCCCCGGCACACACCCCAGCCAGGTCCCGAACCGGTCCTCACCGAGCCGCTGCGCGTGGTGGTGCCAGTGCAGGGACCCGTCGTACTTGGTGTAGACGACCTCGACGCTCTCCAGTTGACCACTCATTCCCCGAACCTACGGTCGGCCCCGGCCCGCGCGCACCCGAGTTCCGGTCGGCCGGCACCGCCGTGTCGAGGACGGGCGTTGCGTGCGGGAACAGCCGAGGTGGCCGACACTGTTGCATCGACCGAGCGAACCGAACCAGACCGACCTGACCCGACCCGACCCGACCCGACCCGGGGCACTCCCCGCACGGAGGAATCCTTCATGAACGACCGGCCCTTGACGCTGATGGCCGTGCACGCCCACCCCGACGACGAGGCCACGAGCACGGGAGGGATTCTCGCGCGGTACGCGGCGGAGGGGATCCGCACGGTGCTGGTGACGTGTACCGAGGGTGGCTGCGGTGACGGGCCGGGGGGTGTCAAACCGGACTCCCCTGAGCACGATCCGGCCGCCGTCGCCGCGATGCGCCGCCAGGAGCTGGAGGCGAGCTGCGCCGTCCTGAAGGTCGCGCACCTGGAGACGCTGGACTACGCCGACTCCGGGATGATGGGCTGGCCGACCAACGACGCCCCCGGTTCGTTCTGGCGGACCCCCGTGGAGGAGGCCGCCGCCCGGCTCGCGGACCTGATGAGGCGTTACGAGCCCGACGTGGTCGTGACCTACGACGAGAACGGCTTCTACGGCCACCCCGACCACATCCAGGCGAACCGGATCACGATGGCGGCGCTGGCGATGACCGAGGCGACGCCGAAGGTGTACTGGACGACGGCACCCCGCTCGATGATGCGGCGGTTCGGCGAGGTCATGCGGGAGTTCGACGCGGACTGGCAGGAGCCGGACCCCGCCGAGGCCGCCGCGATGGCCGAGATCGGACTGCCCGACGAGGAGATCACGACCTGGGTGGACGTCACCGACTTCGGCGCCCAGAAGTTCGACGCCCTGGCCGCGCACGCGAGCCAGGGCGAGAACATCTTCTTCCTCAAGATGGGGCAGAAGCGGTTCACGGAGCTGATGGGCGTGGAGACGTTCGTACGGGTCCGGGACACGACAAACGCCCCGGTCCCCGAGAACGACCTCTTCGCGGGACTGCGCTGATCCGCCGGCGCCAACTCGCCGTGGTCCGGCGGCGGTTGCCGCACGCGCATCCGCCGCCGACCCGGACCGGCCGGCCGTCTTCGACCAGTTCGGCATGACCGTGCGCGCGGAGTGTCAGTCGTCGTCGGCGATGAGGTCCGTTATCGCGGCAGTGACGGCTTCGGGCTGCTCGTCGGGGATGAAGTGTCCGGCGGCGGGCACGACGACTCCGCTCGTTTCGTCGGCCCATGGGCTGAGGGAGGCGGCCATGTCCGCGACGGAGCCGTGGCTGCTGGAGATTCCGAGGACGGGCACGGTCAGGTGCCGCCGTTCGAGCGCCTCGCGGTTCCTGCGCGCCGACTCCGCGGCGTCCCGGTAGTACGCGAGGGAGGCGCGCAGGCCGCCGTCGGCGGCGACTGCGGCCGCGTAGTGGTCGAGTTCGGCGTCATCGAACGTGTCGGGGGACAGGGCCTTCGCCTTCAGGAACCAGCCGACGTACTCGCGTTCGCGACCGGCAAGCAGCGTCTCGGGCAGGTCGGGCACGAGGTGGAACGCGAAATGCCAGGTCTTCCACGCTCGGTCCGGGTCGGTGGGGATCGCCTCCGGGAGAGTGATACCGGGAATTCCGGCGTCGAGCAGGGCGATCCCGCGCAGGT
This sequence comes from Streptomyces sp. ICBB 8177, assembly GCF_003144095.1. Classification (GTDB taxonomy): domain Bacteria; phylum Actinomycetota; class Actinomycetes; order Streptomycetales; family Streptomycetaceae; genus Streptantibioticus_D. The sequence continues at coordinate 123,189 of NZ_NSKH01000023.1, forward strand.
GGCTCTCGAAGGTGAGGGCGAGGGAGAAAGCGACCCAGGCGCCGATGTCATGGGCGACCAGGGAGTAGGCCGACACTCCGAGAGCCTGCACGGCGGTGTGGACGTGTGCGGCGACCGTGTGTGTGTCGTAGCCGCGCTCCGGACGCTCGGAGTGGCCCTGACCCGGCAGGTCGATCGCGATGACGCGGAACCGGTGAGTGAGGCCGGGCATCACCTTTCGCCAGGCCCACCAGGTCTGCGGGAACCCGGCGAGCAGGACGACGGCCGGGCCGCTCGGCTGCCCGCCTTCCACGGCGTGGAGGCGGACGCCGTCCGCGTCGACCCAGCGGTGAGTGAATCCGGTCAGATGCCGCAGGGGCAGGTCGGGCACGGGGTTGCTTCCGGAGACCTGCGGGGTGCTGGGTGCCGGGCCGGTCATGGGAATCCCCTGTCGGTGTCGGGTGTGTGGTCGGGACGGATGGCGTAGCTGCCGGCGGCGACGAGGGCCACGTGGTGTGTTTCCCGTGTGATCGCGAAGTGCACGGTAGGCCTGGCCAAGACCGCACTCGAGGGCTAACACATCTTGAACTGTTCGGTTCAAGATAAGATGGTGCACGACACAGTCCGAACCATCGACGCATCGCCGAGGAAGTGCCGCGTGGCAGGCAAGAAGCAGTTCGACATGGACACGGCGCTCGACGCCGCGATGATCCAGTTCTGGCGCGACGGCTACGCCGACACCTCATTGGACGATTTGTCCCGGGCGACCGGCCTGAACCGCAGTTCCATCTACTCCTCCCTCGGCGACAAGGACACACTCTTCCTGCGCTGCCTGGATCTCTACGCCGCGCGCTATGGCGAGAAGTACGACGCCGCCCTGTCGGGCGCGGCCTCGGACCCCGTGGCCGCCGTTCGCGCGTTCTTCGGCGTCACCCTTGAGCGCATCGCCGATCCCGAACTGCCGGATGGATGCCTGATCGCCCAGTCGGCCATGGCGATCCCCGTTCTGAGCCCGGCCGTCGCGGCGCACGCCAAGCAGGCGCTCGGCTTCCAGTACCTGCGTCTGCGCGCCGCGCTGAAGGCCGGCAGGCTGACCGACGAGGAAGCGGAGGCCTTCGCCGTACACACGGCGGCTGTGAACCAGTCGCTCGCCGTCATGAGCAGGGCCGGGGCGAGCCCGGCGCAACTCCTGGCCGTCGTGGGCGTGACCCTTGACGCGCTGTCGCGGGCGTCGCGGGCGTAACGAATCCGATGCGGCCGACGGACTCGCGGCGGCCGACCTCACGCGCTGATATTGCATCAGTTACTGCCATTGCTGTGCGCAAGCCCCGCAGGGAGACGTCCTGCGGGGCTTCCGTCCATCTGGGCTGTCAGCGGTCCTTCGGGGAGAAGTCCAGTGTCAATGCTTCGCCGGATTTGACGGTGAACCATGCTGCGGGGAATTCCAGGCGGATGCCGCACAGTTCGCCCACGGGATTGTGGATTTCGGAGGATGAGACGATTTCGCTGAAGCCCGGTTTCCCTATCGTCTCCACCTCTTCGAAGGCCCATGACTCGGCGGGGTGGCACCAGGAGGGCAACTCCGGCCACCGGCCCTCGGTGACCTTCAGGGTCCAGTCCGTGGCGCACGACAAGAGAACGGAGGGACCTGTGTCCAGCAGGAACTCCACGGCCTCGATCGGTGAGGTGCCTCGGGTGACGTCTGAGAGATACCTGACGCTGTACGCGGCTCGTACCTGCCGCCCGGCTCGAATGTTCACTACTTCTCGCTCGATCATTCCTGGAATCCGTGCTAATAGGGAGTGGCCTGCTGGAAGGCCTGCTTGGCGGCCTTGGCGTGAGCGGTGGCCTGGTCGTCAGCCTTGGCGGCCTGTCCGGCGTGGGCGGCCGCGTCGTCGGCGGCCTTCGCCGCGTTCTCGGCGTGCGTGGCCGCGTAAGTCCTCGACGGCGGAGGGCGGTGTGCCTTCGGCGGACGGCCGCGGGTCCGGCGAGTCGGCGGAGGCGAGCGCCGGTACGCCTACGGTGGCGGTGAGTGCGGCGGCGAGGGCCGCTGCGGTCGCGACGAGTATTCCGCGAAAGCGGGAGGTCACCCGAAATTCCTTTCCGGCACGGGTGCGACGGCCCGTCTGCCGCCCCCGTGCGGACGTAATGTGCAAGTAAAGGTCGCACGGACCTTAGGGCGGATCGGCGTCATGGGCAACGTGACTGGATTCACAGAGGCTTCACAGGGCACGCATGGGTAGCTCATGGATTGAGCGTGGACACGACACGCTTATAGAGCTGAAACGCCCGTCCCGGGCGGGATTCATTGCCTGACGCTCCGTCATGTCGGCCGCGTCTGCCGCCCGTGACGTCGACCGGTGAGCGGTCGAAATTGAGATGGCAAGGTGAAGGAGGGGTAAAGAGACCCGATATCATTCGTGCGGGGGCGAGCGCCGATCCGTTGGCATTGCGGTACGTGAACGCGCTGTTCGGCATCGGATCACTCCGAGAGGCGGGCAACGGGCCAGGCCCTCCGCCGCTGCCCCTCCCGCCATCACCACTCACCCACTCACCACTCGCCACTGACCACTCGCCACTGACGAAACACGAGGTATCCCTTCCGTGCACGAGTACGTCGCCGCCGAAGCGGGACAGGGTTTCGGCTGGAGCCGCCTTCTGACGGCCGCCCTCGGTTTCGCGTTCCTCGTCGTCCTGATACGCGTGGGGCGTGCGCAGCGGCGGACCGGGCGGTCCGTGCTGAGTCCCGGCGAGCCCATGGAGTGCGGTGACCGGCTGGTCCAGCCGCCGCCTCCGCGCACGGTGCACCGTGTCGTCGGGTGGGTGTTCACCGTCGTGGGGTGGACCGGCGTGGCGTTCTTCGGCGTGACGGCCGTGGCCCTGGTCCTGAGTCGCGTTCTGCCCAAGTGACCTCGGGGGTTCCTCAGGTTGGCTTGCGCCACACGGAGATGTGCTTCACGGAGTCCTGGGTGAAAGGCGCCCCGTCCCAGTCCGCGACGCGGCGTTCGAGTTCGAGCCCGGCGATCCGCGCCATCAGGTCGAGCTCCGCCGGCCAGGCGTAGCGGTGTCGGGAGTCGTCGCGGCGGTAGTGGTCGCCCTCGCGGGTGAAGTGGTGCGAGACGAGAATCTGCTCGACCAGGTCGAAGGTGTCGAAGCCGAGATGCTGGTCGGAGACGTCGAACGGCACCGCGACCTGGCCGGGCGGCAGAAACCGCAGCGGCGGCACGCCCAGCTCGATGACGAACCGTCCCCCGGGCCCCAGATGACGTGCGGCGTTGCGGAAGCACTCGACCTGCTCGTCCTGCGTCAGCAGGTTGGTGATGGTGTTGTAGAGGAGATAGACCAAGGTGAACTCACCGGGAACGACGGTGGTGGCCATGTCCCCGATGACCACGGGGAGGGTGTCCTCGTCGACTTTGCGCCGCAGCACCGCTGACATGTGCTCGGACAGTTCGATGCCCGCTACCGGCACGCCGCGTTCCCGGAGTGGGACGCCCACTCGCCCGGTCCCGATGGCGAACTCCAGTGCCCGGCCCTTCCCGGCGAGTTCGGCGAGGAAGGCGAGAGTCGGTGTGAGGACGGCGGCCGAGGACATCTCCTTCTCCTCGGCGTCGTAACGGTCGGCGGTCGCACGGGTCCACAGCTCACTGCTCGTCACGGGCGGCCACTTTGCCGGGTACCGAGGGGCGCTGTCGACGCATTTGCGTTCTCCTCCGCGCGGCGTTGCACCGTCCACAAGGCGTCTTCCCACGCAGTTGCCGCGCATCGTTGTGTCCGCGTTCCTGGCTACCTGGACGGCTTGGCTGACGGGTGCAAAACGGCTGACGCCAGCTGCTCGCGGAACCAACGATGTCCCGGATCCGCCGAGTTGCGGGGGTGCCAGGCCAAACCCAGGTCCACCGGCTCCAGGTCCAACGGGATGCGGAACGTGCGCAGGCCCAGCGCCTCGACCGTCTCCGGCAGCCAGTCGGCGACCGTGAGGGCGACGAGGTCGGCGTTCCGGGCCAGCATCATCGCGCTGGTGTGACTGGGCACGACCACCGCGATCCTTCGGCGCAGCCCGAGCCCGGCGAGCGCGGTGTCGATGGGACCGAGGCGCTTGCCCTGCCGGGAGATGCCGATGTGGTCCACCTCGGCGAAGCGCCGCGCGTCGATCGGCCCGTCGAAGAGGGGGTGGCGCCGCCGTGCGACACCGACCACCCGCATCCGGGCCAGCGGTCGCGTGCGTGTCTCGGGGTCGAGGTGGGCCAGCACGCCGAGTTCGACGTCCACCCAGCCCTGCCGCAGCGCCGGGCCGCCCTCCATCGCCTCCGGCAGGAAGACGACGTCCACGTGCGGAGCCTCGGCGTGGATGCGTTCGGTCAACGTCGCCGCCAGCCCGGCCAGCAGCAGCTCCGAGGCCTGCACGGTGAAGGTGCGCCGCAGGTGCACCGCGTCGAAACCGGCCCCGGGCCGCAGCACGTTGTCGCAGCCGCGCAGCAACGCCGCGACCTCGTCCTTGAGTTCGAGAGCGCGCGGGGTCGGCACCATGCCCTGACCCGCACGGACCAGCAGCGGATCACCGACCGCGCGGCGCAACCGGGCCAGGGTGCGGCTGGCCGCCGCGGGCGAGGTGCCCAGGCGCTCGGCGGCTCGGGTCACGCTGTTCTCCTGGAGCAGGACGTCCAGTGCGCGCAGCAGGTTGAGATCCATGAGCGCTCCCGAGCTGGGCTTTTGCGTTTTGCGGCAAGTATGGGATGCCGATCCTCGCATTGTCGCGGAAGGGCGGCGCGCGGAGAGTGGGAGGTGCCCGCGACGAGGTGTCGCGCCCGCGCCACTGATCATTCCAGGATCGCCCCCGACCCGACTCCTCGGGGCGATCCCTCGGCGCCCGTCCCTTCGGTCCGGGTCCGTCCGTCTCCGGCCCGTTCGATTCCTTACAAGGAGCCTCCGTGCAGCAGCATTCACCCCGCGCCAACCCCGCAACCGGCGCACCTCGCTCAGGCCGCGAAGGCGACGTCCTGGCCGTCGTCAGCCAGAGCGGGCCCACCGTCTCGTTCTTCGACGCGACCTCCGACCGCCACCTGGAAACGATCGAAGTCCTCGCCCAGCCACACGAGTTGTTCTTCGATCCCACCCAGCGCCTGCTGTGGTGCACGAGCGCCTACCACTCGGGCTACTACCACGCCAACAGCGGACGCCGCACCGAGGTGACCGTCATCGACCCCGACGCCCGCCGCGTCGTCGAGGTCATCGACCTCGCCCCCGAACACGGCCCGCACGGACTGGCGTTGGACGCCGAACGCGGACGGCTGTACGTCAGCGTGGAGGGCGCGGCGGACCGGCCCGGCGGTGTCGTGGTGATCGACACCGCGACGCGCAAGCCGGTGGGCCGGATCGACACCGACGCGCCAGGGCCGCACTGGTTCGCCATCGACCCCTCCGGCAGGACGGGTTACGCCACGAACAAGGAGGCCCCGTTCGTCTCCGTCGTGGACCTGGAACGCGGCACGCTCACCGCGAAGGTCGAGGTGCCGGGCAGCGAGGGGCTCGCGGTCTCCGCCGACCACGCGTTCGTGGCCTCGCCGTACGGCGGTTCCTTCTTCGAGACGGGGGAGAAGCGGCCGGCCACCGGCATCCGGGTCATCGACCACCTGACGGCGACCGTCGTGGACACCTTGCCCACCCAGGACGTCGTGTTGCCGATGCACCTGACGTCGACGGGGCTCGTGCTGGCGGGCGAGGCGCCCATGGAACCGGACCCGGACACCCGCCTCGGCCGCCAGGCCCCCGGCCGCCTGTCCGTCTTCTCCGCGACGACGCGTGAGCGGGTCGGCGAGGTGGAGGTGGGGCTGTGCCCGCTGACGATCAGCTCGTCCCCGGACGGCCGTCTCGCCTACGTGGCGTCCGTCGTCTCTTCGACCGTCGATGTCGTGGACCTCGAAGCGCTGGAGCCCCTCGCCCGCATCGACATCCCGCGCAACGGCGAACCCGGCGCGCACGGCCTGGCGTACATCCCCCGGGCGGTCTGACGGCCGCGGGACGGCGTGGCCGCACGCCAGGCGAGCGGTCCGGCGACAGTGCCACGCGGCGGCCCGAGCGCCGGGACGTTGCCAAAGGATGACGGTATGCCGCCGACCGCAGACATCCGGCCACGCACCGTCGCCGACTGGAACATGCGGCCGTGGTCGCGCGCTACCCGGTCGCGACGCCCAGGAAGCGCAGCACCGCCAGGACGCGGCGGTGGTCGGCTTCGGCCTTGGGCAGGTCGAGCTTGGTGAAGATGCTGTTGATGTGCTTGGCGACCGCGCTCTCGCTCACCACCAGCTCGGCGGCGACGCCGGAGTTGGACCGGCCGCCCGCCATCAGCTCCAGCACCTCGCGCTCACGCGGTGTCAGCCGGTCGAGCGGATCGCTGTGCCGGCGCACCAGCAGCTGCGAGACGACCTGCGGGTCGAGCGCGGTGCCGCCGGCCGCCACCCGGCGTACCGCCTCGGTGAACTCCTCGACGTCGGCTACCCGTTGCTTGAGCAGGTAGCCGACGCCCGAGGTGTTGGCGGCCAGCAGGTCGGCGGCGTAGCGCTCCTCCACGTACTGCGACAGCAGGAGCACGGCGGTACGCGGATACTGGCGGCGGATCACCAGCGCGGCACGTACCCCCTCGTCGGTGAAGCCGGGCGGCATGCGCACGTCGACCACGGCGATGTCGGGACGGTGCTCCTCGACGGCCGCCAGCAACGCTTCCGCGTCGGCGACTTGCGCGCACATCTCGAAGCCGGCCGCCTCCAGCACCTTGACCACGCCGATGCGCAGCAAGAGGGAATCCTCGGCGATCACGGCGCGCACGGCAGCTCCACGGTGATGACGGTCGGGCCCCCGGCGGGGCTGCGGCAGGAGAACGTGCCGTCGACGGACGCGACGCGCTTGGCGAGCCCGGCGAGCCCGGTGCCACCGCCGGCCGCCGCGAGATCCGCGCCGCCCGCGCCGTCGTCCGCGACGACCACCAGCAGTGTCTCCCCGATCCGCTCCACGGTCACGTCCGCCCGGGTCGCCTGGGCGTGTTTGACTACGTTCGTCAGGGCTTCTGAGACCACGAAGTACGCGACGGCCTCGACCGTGGGTGAGGGGCGCCGCGGCAGGTCCACCGCCACGCGCACCGGGACCGGGAGGCGGGCCGCGACCCCGGACAGCGCGGCGTCGAGGCCGCGGTCCTCAAGGACGGCCGGATGCAGGCCGCGCACCAGGTTGTTCAGCTCGGCGATCGCCTCCTTCGCCTCGCGGTGCGCCTCGTCGATCACCCTGCGGGCGTCCTCCGGCAGGTCGCCGAGGGTGGCCCTGGCCAGGCCCAGGTTGACGGCGAGCGAGACGAGGCGCTGCTGTGCGCCGTCGTGCAGGTCGCGCTCGATCCGCCGCCGCTCGGCGTCGGCGGCGTCGAGCACACCGGCTCGGCTCTCGGCGAGGTCGGCTACCCGGCGGGCCAGCTTCTCCGTGCGGCTGGGGCCCAGCAGCACCTCGGCCGTCCGGATGTCCAGCCGCACCCGGGCCCCGGTCAGCCGGGGCCCGAGGAACAGCAGGGCGAGGCCGCAGGCGGTGATGTACGCGGCCTGCGTGGTGTACCCGAGGTCGGTGAGCCGCCACTGCGGGGGCAGCGCCCAGATCCACACGTAGATGGAGGCGGCCACGAGAGCGCAGGCCCAGACGGTGAGGACGGCGAGGTCCAGGACGGCGAGCAACGGACCCGCCACGGCGTGGTAGCAGACCTGCCGCCACAAGGCCCGTGTGGTCAGCCGGCGTACCGCCGACTTCCAGTTGCGTCCCGGCCCGGGTACGGCGGGTCGCGGGAGGTCCTTGCCGGCGAGCGCCCGGTAGCGTAGCCGCTGCCCGGCGGTCAGCAGGGGTGTCACCACGAGCGTGAGCAGCACGGGCAGCGGGGCCACGGCCGGCACCAACGCCGCCATCGTGCCGAGCAGCCAGAGCCACAGTGGCAGCACGGCGAGGTGGAGCGGCAGGCCGGCGGCGATGAGCGCGGTCCGGCGCCCCGCCCTGCGGAACGGCCAGCCCAGTACCAGCCGCAGCCACGTCGTGAATTGCATGCGTCAAACGGTAAAGCCGCAGGCCACTCCCATGCCATGACGCTTCTGCCCGGCTTGGGGGTGCACTTTTCTCCACCCCCGGTCGGAACCCTGCGTGACTGACGGCGCCCTGGTGTGCGGCGGAGGGTGGAGCACGTGAACGGGAGAGCCGGCGGGGAGCGGGGGAACACGGTGCGTCAACTGGTGCTACACGATGGCGAATTCGCCGATGGGGAGGGCTTCGGCCGTGCCGAGGTCATCCCGCTCCACGAGGAGGCCGAGGAGCCGCGTCCGGCGCGGGGCATGCGGCGGGCCGGGTGGCTGCTGGTCGCCTGCGGGCTCGCCCTGCTGCCGTGGCTGTACGTGCTGGCCACCGGCCTGCCGGCCACCGAGACCGCGGCGCACTGGCCGGTCGCCTGGGTCGGGCTCGACGCGCTGGAGGCGCTCGGCCTGATCGCCACCGGCCTCCTCGCCGCCCGCGGCGACCGGCGGCACGCCCTGGTGGCCGCCGCGACCGCGACGCTGCTCGGGGTGGACGCCTGGTTCGACACCACGACCGCGGCCCCGGGCGGCGACTTCGCCACCGCGGTCGCCATGGCGCTCGGCGCCGAACTGCCGCTCGCCGCGCTGTGCGGCCGGCTGGCGCTGCGGGCGCTGAGCCGGCACGCGTGACCCCGACAGCCCGGCCACATGCCACGGACCACATCAATCCACCGGAGAACACCATGCACCGCATCGCCACCACCGCCCCCCTCGCCCCGATCCCGGCCCGGACCCGCTGGGCGGTCGCCGCCGGGGTCGGCGCCGCTTTGGCCGCCGCCTGGTGGCTGGGCGACACGGCGCCCTATCCGTACGCCCAACGCGGCATCCTCGACGTGCCGTTGCCGTTCCTGACAGCCGACCGGATGGACGCCGTACTCCAACCGCGGCCCGGGGAGCGGATGCTGGAGATCGGCCCGGGCACGGGTCTGCAGTCGCTGCATGTCGCCCCGCAGCTCGGGCCGGAGGGACGGCTCGACGTGCTCGACGTCCAGCAGGAGATGCTCGACCACGTGATGTGCCGCGCTGAGCGCGACGGCGTGGCGACGATCAGGCCCACCCGCTCGGACGCACGTGAACTGCCGTACGAAGACGGGACGTTCGACGCCGTGTACGCCGTGACAGCGCTCGGCGAGATCCCCGAGCCGGAGCGGGTACTGCGCGAGGCGGCACGGGTGCTGGCATCGGGCGGGCGGCTGGTGGTCGGCGAGTTCTTCGACCGGCACTGGATCCCCTTCGGCCGGCTGCACCGGCTCGCCGACGCCGCCGGCCTCCACCTGACCGAGCGCCGCGGCCCAAGCCTGGCATACCTCGCCCGCTTCCGACCCTGCGCAGCCCACGCGCCGGGCCACCAGAGAGGGCGCCTCGCCCGCGGCGACCGGGGCACCAACGGGCACCCTGCGCGGTGACGCGATCACCGAGGCGGCCACCGGTGCGAGCGGCAGGCCGCTCCAGGAGGCGAGGGGCTCCGCCCCAACGGCGGCTTCGGGCCTCGGTCGCGCCGACGCCCGGGCAGGTGGACGGCCGGGCGGTCACGCTCATCCGGCAGCGGACGCCGGACCACAACTCGTCTGGGCCGGTGTCGTTGGGTCATTGAACGCGTGATGGGCGGCCCGCCGCATGCGGACGCCTCCGACCACCGCGGCGAGCGCCAGGCCGTGCGTCAAACGCGATGGCGCGTCATTCGGTGCCCGGGAGTTCCCCGGACTTCACTGCCGCGATGAAGCTGCTCCAGGCGTGGGTGCTGAACAGCAGGGCGGGGCCGCTGGGGTTCTTGCTGTCGCGTACGGGGACGACGCCGGAGGCGGCGGCGTGGGCGGGGGCCCATTCGACGCAGTCGCCGCCGCCGCCGTTGCTGTGGGTGGACTTGACCCAGGTGGCGGCCCGGGCCAAGTCCGGGGTGGTGGACATGGGGAGGTGTCTCCTCAGTCGGCAGTCGGGAGTTCTCCGGACTTCACCGCGCTGACGAATGCGTGCCAGGCACGCGGGGTGAAGAGCAGCGCGGGGCCTTGGGGGTCCTTGCTGTCGCGCACGGGGACCGCCCCTGCGGCAGCCCAGGCGGGTGCCCACTCGACGCAAGCTCCGCCGTCACCGTTGCTGTAGCTGGACTTGACCCAGACGGCCTGGGAAATGTCCGGGGTGGTGCTCATGAGGGAAGCGCCTCCATGACGGATCTGATGAGCGTCGCCGCGATGCGGGGCGACGGAGCGTGTGCCTTCAGCAGATCGTAAGCCCGGCGGTGGGCGGTGACTACTTCCGGATCTTCGAGCAGGTTTCCGCTCCTGAAGCTTTCTTCCCAGGCGACGGTCGTCTTGTCGTCGAGGGTGAGCAGTCTGAGTGTCCCTCCAGCCAAGGCGTGCTCCCCGTGGCTGAACGGAAGAACCTGCACGACGCTGTTCGGTGTTTCCACCAAGGAGATCAGCGATTCCAGCTGTGACCGCATCACGCTGGGTCCGCCGACAGGCCGCCGGATCGAAGCCTCGTCCAGGATCAGTGACAGGTACGGCGACGACCTGCCGCGCAGCAGCTCCTGACGACTAAGCCGCGCGTTGACCAACTCCTCGATCCTTCCGTCAGAAGCGGAAGGGTTGCTTACGCGGAACAGAGCCCGGGCGTAGTCCTCCGTCTGCACCAGTCCTGGAATGACCTGCCCTGCGTACTCTTCGATGACCTGCGCCCGCGCCTCAAGCTCCATATGGCGCCGATACCGGTCCGGATGGACCTCCCGCTTCGCGAGCGCGTACACCTTGCCGAAGATGCCGTCCGTGCCGAACGCCGCGTCCAGCAGCTCCGCCAGGTCGGGCGGCGGCATCACCTCCGCGTTCTCGATGCGGGAGAGGTGACTCCGGCTGTACTTGACGATCGCCGCGAGGCGTTCGAGGCTCAGGCCCGCCTGCTCGCGGTGGCGGCGTAACTCCGCCCCGAAGAGATGCCGTGCGGACACGAACGGGGTCAGCTCGCGCGGACGCTGGGCCATGGTGCGTAACTCCTCGTCTCCCAAACCCGCTTGGGACATCGTTCGCTTGGAGAGCCTAGCTCCGCAACGCGACGATGGGAATACGCAGCGTGATGGAACGCGCGTACCCCCGTGACCGATGCGACCGGTCACGGGGGGCTTCACCGACCTGAGGAGACAGGCCGACATGGAAGACGGTACCGAGAAGTCGGGGCAGCGTCAGCCCCGTTCCGCGCCAGAAGTGGGCGCGGTGGTGCGCGACAGCGTGCGGGAGAGGCTCGGCGTGCTGGTGGAGGTGGACGGGCCCGTGGCGCACGTACGGCCGCCGGAGGGCGGGACGCCGTGGCTGGCGCGGCTGGCGGACGTGTACGCGGCGTGCCCGATGGACGAACTGCGGGCGAAAGTGGTCGAGTTGAACGCCCGCAGGAGGCTCGCACCGTGAGCGTCTTGAGGCTGCCGTACGTGGACGAGTGTGCGGAGTGCGAACGGCTGCGGGCGGCGGAGGAGTCGGCGCGGGCCGCGTACGACCACAGCAAGGCGGGCGACTACCGCGTGTTGGCGCGACGGCACCTGCGTACGGAGCACGGAGTGGAGGCACTGGTGGTGGAACGCGCTTGAGGGCGCGATCCCCGGCGGCGCGGGCGGGCGCTCACGCCCGCGCCGCGGCGGGCTCGGTCTTGAGGCAGTGAGCAAACGCCACGGCCGTGGCGGGTGGGCCCTGAGGGACGTCGACGCGGACGTGATGGCGGGGGAGGTCGTGGCGCCCACCGGCGGCAACAGGCCGGGGAAGTCGACGCTGCTGCGGATCGCGGTGGGAGTCACCCGGCCGAGCCGCGGCCGGGTGACCGCACGGCCCGCGGTCGTGGGCTGCATGCCCGACCGCTTCACCCCGAGGAACGCATGTCCGCGATGGCCTACCTGAGTCACAGGGGGCGCGTGCGCGGGCTGGCCACGTCGGCCGCGGCAGTGCCGGCCGGCGGCCTCAGCTCCGCCGCAGCAGCGCCACCGGCCAGTCCGTGAACAACTGCGCCGCGTCGGCGGTTTCGCCGTAACGACGCCCCGTCAGCACGTCCTGCCAGTCGCCGTCACCCCCGGGCAACGGCAACGGCAACGTCGTGTCGTGCCAGCCGCCTGCCGCGTCGAGCGTGTGGGTCAGCCGGGTCACCGCCACGACGACCCGGCCGCCGCGCGAGAACGCCAGCAGGTGGGACGCCGACGCGCCACGCGGCGTCAGCGGCTCGTACGTGTCCGGCGCGGCGAACGCCTCGGGGACCTCGCGGCGCAGGCGCAGCGCATGCCGGGTCAGCGCGGTCTTGCGGTCCTCGCGGGCGGGGAACCGCGCCGGGGGCCGGTTGTCCGGGTCGACCAGCGCCTCGTACACCGACTCCGTGCCCTGGTAGACGTCCGGCACGCCGGGCATCGTCAGGTGGAGCAGGGCCGCGCCCAGGCGGTTCGCCTCGGTGTGCGGGGAGAGGCGGGCGGCGAACTCCGCCAGCGCCGACCACCCCGCCCCGCACACCGTCTCCCGCACGAACGCCGCCACCGCGTCCTCGTACCCCTGGTCGCCCTCCGTCCACGACGTGCGCAGCCCGGCCTCGCGCACCGACTTCAGCACCGCGGGCACCAGCCGTTCCGGGTCCGGCGTGCCCAGGCCCAGCGCGGTCTGCCACGCCACCCAGGCCACGTGCGGGTCAGGGGCGCCCTGCGACGGCAGCCGCGACACCAACGCCTGCCACTCGGAGGGCACCTGGGACAGCACCGCCAGCCGCGCCCGTACGTCCGCGCTGCGTTTGGTGTCGTGCGTGGACAGCACGGTACCGGCGTCCGGCCACAGCGCGGACTGCCGCACGCAGAAGTCGTGGAAGGCCTCAGGAGCCACGGCCGGGTCGCCCGGCTCGCCCCCGACCTCGTTCGCCGACAGCAGCGGCACGTAGCGGTAGAACGCCCGGTCCTCCTCCGCCTTCGCGTGCAGCGCGGACGCCACCTGCGCGAACCGCACCGCGAAGTCCCGCACGTCGGGCTGCGCGTCGCCGTACGACAGCGCCAACTCGCGGACCACGTCGACCGCGTGGGCCTCCTCCGGAACCGCGAACGCCTCCCGCGCGCCCCGCGCCGCCCGTTCCAGCAGCCGTGCCGACTCCGCCTCGCCCTCGTACGGCCGGTACACCGGGAACCTGACCAGCGTCTCGCGGATCGCCCTGCGCAGCGCCCACGGCGCGTGGTCGGCCAGCTCCGGGCGGGCGGCGCAGGCGCGGTCCGCCGACCGGCCGAGACGTTCCACCTCCGCCGTCAGATCACCCTCGACCACCTCGTACGCGGCGCGCCGCGCGGTGGCCGCCCACTCACCGCCCGCGTCGGAAGGGCAGCCGGTGAACTCCCGGTAGATGTCGGTCAGTTCGCGTACGCCGTCGGGGTCGGCGAAGACGCCGTCGACGCGGCGCAACGCGTCGTAGCCCGTGGTCCCGGCGCACGCCCAGCCGCGCGGCAGCCGTTCCTCGCCGCACAGCACCTTCTCCACGACCGTCCAGCGGCCCCCGGACGCCTTGCGCAACCGTGCCAGGTAGCCCGCCGGGTCCGCCAGGCCGTCCGGGTGGTCGATGCGCAGGCCGTCCACCACGCCGTCGCGCAGCAGGCGCAGCACGGTGGCGTGGGTGGCCTCGAAGACCTCCGGGTCCTCCACGCGGACCGCGATCAGCTGCGAAATGGTGAAGAAACGGCGGTAGTTGAGGTCGGTGCGGGCCAGCCGCCACCACGCCAGGCGGTAGTGCTGGGCGGCCAGCAGCTCGGGCAGAGGCAGCTCCTCGGTCCCGGGGCGCAGCGGGAAGGCGTGGTCGTAGTAGCGCAGCTGGCCGCCCTCGACCCGCAACGCGCGCGTCTCGTCCGGGAGCCGTCCGCCCAGCACCGGCAGCAGCACCCGCCCGTCGCCCGCCGCCCAGTCGATGTCGAACCATCGCGCGTACTCACTCGCGGGACCGTCCCGCAGCACCTCCCACAGCGCCCGGTTGAGGCGTTCGGGCGCGGGCACCGCCATGTGGTTGGGCACGATGTCCACCACCAGCCCCATCCCGTGCGCCCGCGCCGCCGCCGCGAGCGACCGCAGCCCCTCCTCGCCGCCCAGCTCCTCGCGCACCCGGTCGTGGCCGGTGACGTCGTAGCCGTGTGTGGAACCGGGACCGGCCTCCAGGACGGGGGACAGGTGCAGATGGGAGACGCCGAGGCCGGCCAGGTACGGCACGGCGCGCTCCGCGGCGGCGAAGGGGAACTCCGGCTGGAGCTGGAGGCGGTAGGTCGCCACCGGCACGGCCGGCGGGGGAGAGGAGGGTACTGCGGGCTCGGGGAGCGGCTGAAGGCTCATGGACGGTCCTCGGTCGGGGGCTGGGGACGGTTGCCTGGTGCCGGTCGTCGCGGGCGGGCGTGGGCCCCGCCCGCTCACACCGGACGTTGCAGCACCACCACGCTGCGGTCGGTGAGCGTCAGGCGGTCGCCGGCGCGGACCTTGCGGCCGGTGCCGGGCGGCACGCCGTCGGGACGGGCGGTGTCCACCACGACCTGCCACTCCTTGCCGTGGTTGACCGGGACCACGAACTCCAGCTCCTCCGGCGCCGCGTTGAACATCAGCAGGAAGGAGTCGTCGGTGATCGGCTCGCCGCGCTGGCCCGGCTCGCTGATGGCGTGCCCGTTGAGGAAGACCACCAGCGCGCGGGCGTGCGCGGCCTGCCAGTCCCGCTGCGTCATCTCGTCGCCCTCGGGCGTGAACCACGCGATGTCCGACAGCTCGTCGTGGGTGCCCTCGACCGGGCGGCCATGGAAGAAGCGGCGGCGCCGGAAGACCGGGTGGTCGCGCCGCAGCCACACCATCGTGCGGGTGAAGTCCAGCATCCGCAGGGCCTCGACGTCCTGCCCGCCGTCACCCGGCTTGGGCCACGGCACCCACGTCAGCTCGGAGTCCTGGCAGTAGGTGTTGTTGTTGCCCCGCTGGGTGCGCCCGAACTCGTCGCCGTGCGCCAGCATCGGCACACCCTGCGACAGCATCAGGGTGGCGACGAAGTTGCGCATCTGGCGGCCGCGCAGCGCCAGCACCTCGGGGTCGTCGGTCTCGCCCTCGGCCCCGCAGTTCCACGAGCGGTTGAAGCTCTCGCCGTCCCGGTTGCCCTCGCCGTTGGCCTCGTTGTGCTTGTCGTTGTACGACACCAGGTCGCGCAGGGTGAAACCGTCGTGGCAGGTGACGAAGTTGATGGAGGCCAGCGGCCGGCGGCCGTCGTCCTTGTACAGGTCGGACGAGCCGGTCAGCCGGGAGCCGAACTCGGCCAGCCGCGCGGGCTCACCGCGCCACAGGTCGCGCACGGTGTCGCGGTACTTGCCGTTCCACTCGGTCCACAGCGGCGGGAAGTTGCCCACCTGGTAGCCGCCCTCACCGACGTCCCACGGCTCCGCGATCAGCTTGACCTGGCTGACCACCGGGTCCTGCTGCACCAGGTCGAAGAAGGACGACAGGCGGTCCACCTCGTGGAACTGCCGGGCCAGCGTGGACGCCAGGTCGAAGCGGAAGCCGTCGACGTGCATCTCGGTGACCCAGTAGCGCAGCGAGTCCATGATCAGCTGGAGGGTGTGCGGGCTGCGCATCAGCAGGGAGTTGCCGGTGCCGGTGGTGTCGGTGTAGTAGCGCGGGTCGGCGCCCAGCCGGTAGTACGAGGCGTTGTCCAGGCCGCGGAACGAGAGCGTGGGGCCGAGGTGGTTGCCCTCGGCGGTGTGGTTGTAGACGACGTCGAGGATGACCTCGATGCCCGCGGTGTGCAGCGCGCGGACCGCCGTCTTGAACTCCAGCACCTGCTGGCCGCGGTCGCCCATGGAGGAGTAGGCGTTGTGCGGGGCGAAGAAGCCGATGGTGTTGTAGCCCCAGTAGTTGGTGAGCCCCGCGTCCACCAGCCGGTTGTCGGTGACGAACTGGTGGACCGGCATCAACTCCAGCGCCGTGACGCCCAGTTCGACCAGGTGCTCGATCACGGCCGGGTGGGCCAGTGCGGCGTACGTGCCGCGGATCTCCTCCGGCAGGCCGGGGTGGAGCATCGTCAGGCCCTTGACGTGCGCCTCGTACAGGACGGTGCGGTGGTAGTCGACGCGCGGCGGGCGGTCGCTCGCCCAGTCGAAGAACGGGTTGACCACGACCGAGGCCATGGTGTGCGGCGCCGAGTCCAGGTCGTTGCGCGCCTGCGGGTCCTCGAAGCGGTACCCGTAGACCGACTCGTCCCAGTCGATGGCGCCGCTCATCGCCTTCGCGTACGGATCGAGCAGCAGCTTGGCCGGGTTGCAGCGGTGGCCGCGCGCCGGGTCGTACGGGCCGTGCACCCGGAAGCCGTAGCGCTGGCCCGGCATGACCCCGGGCAGGTACGCGTGCCGCACGAACGCGTCGGTCTCCCGCAGTTCGACGGAGGTCTCCGAGCCGTCGTCGTGCAGCAGGCACAACTCGATCCGCTCGGCCGCCTCCGAGAAGACGGCGAAGTTGGTCCCGGCGCCGTCGTACGTGGCGCCCAGGGGGTACGTCTGTCCCGGCCAGACCTGCATCTCGTCGACTCTCCCGCTCGGTCCTGCGCTTGGGCTGGCGGGACATCCGCTGGCCGCCATACCCGCTGCATCCTCGCCCACTTCAGTGCCAGGATGCCCGTTTTCGCAAGATCTTCCCCTGAACGGGTGCCCGAACGGCGCACGGAACCCACCTCCCGGACGGGTGGCGATGCCGTGAAACTCCGTGGCCGCGTGCGTCGTTCGGGTGCACCCGGTCCCGCGCCCGCAGTAGTCTTCCTTGATCGTGGACGGGGGCCGGAACGCGGCGTGCGAAGGGGGACGAGAGGCGGTGCGGTGGTGACGTCGGGAGGACTGGCGCTGCCCGGCGGGGGCGACCAGGAGAGCCTGGGCGGCGTCGCCGACGGGCCGGCCGGTACGGTATCCCTCGCACAGCCCATGGAGATCGGAACAGAACTGGACTGGGGCGCCGACGCCTGGGCCGAGGTGCGCACCCGCGCCCGGCGGGCCGGGCGGGCTTACGTATGGCTCAATCTCGTCGAACAGCGGCTGCGAGCCGTGGTCGACGCCGTCCTGCGTCCGGTCTACGAGCCGGTGCACGGCGAGGAATGGGTGGTCGCCGCCGCCGGGCCCGCCGGGCACGAGTGGGTACAGCGGGCCGCCGCGGTGCGCGAGGTCAGCCGCCGCAAGGGCTACCTGCTCGACCCCGCCGACGACAACATCATCTCCTTCCTCACCCTGCCGCAGCTGCGCGAACTCGTCGTCCAGCACTGGCCCTGCTTCGAGCCCTACCTCGACGAACGGCGCGAACTGGAGCTGGTGCTCGACGAGTTGGAGGTCGCCCGGCACGTCGTCAACCGCAACCGGGCGCTGTCGGAGACCGTGCTCGCGCAGGCCGAGCGCGCCGCGGGGCGGCTGCTGGACATGCTCGGCGGCGACCACACCGGGCAGGCCCGCGACCGGGTGCCGGTCGACGCGGTCGAGGAGATCGTCGGCGACCGGTACGCCGACGTGATCGGAGTCCACCCGGACCGGGTGCGGCTGCTGCGGCGGCTCCCGGCGGAGGACCTGTTCGGCGGGGCGCGGCGGCTGGACGCGATAGGCATCGGACTGAACCTGCTGGTCCAGAACTACTCGGGCCGCCGCCTCGTCCAGCTCGCCGCCACCGGCTGCCGCACCCGGCTGCTCTTCCTCAACCCGGCCAGCAGCGCGGTACGCCGCCGGGAACGCGAACTCGGCCTCGACCGAGGCGAGATGAGCCGCTCGGTCGAGATGAACATCATGCACATGCGCCGGGTGCGCTCCCGGCTGCGCGACCCCGACGCGTTCGAGATCCGGGTCTTCGACGAGACCCCGCGCTTCAGCGCCTACCTGGTCGACGGCGACGGAGCGGACGGCCTCGCCGTCGTGCAGTCCTACCTGCGCAAGGCGCGGGGCATGGAGGCGCCGGTGCTGGTGCTGCGCGGCGGCAACCGCCGCATCGTGCAGCCGCAGCCGGGCGACGCGCCCGCCGACCGGCAGGGCGAGGGCGGGCTCTTCGAGATCTACCGCGAGGAGTTCGAGGGCGTGTGGACCGATTCGCGGCCGGTGTCCTGAGAGCGCGAGGAATCGGGCGCGGCCGTGCGGACCGCCTGGCGCGTCTCGCCCGGCACGCGGCTCGCGCCGCTCAGAACGCGTGCCACCGCACCGTCGGGTCGCCCGCGCGCAGCGACGCCACCCTGCGCCCGAACTCCGCGCGGGCGGCCGGGTCGCCGGGGGCGTGCTGCGCCACCCACGCGCAGCTCGCCGTCTCCCGGGCGCCGCGCAGCACGCCCCAGCCGTCCCACTCGCGCACGTCCCACCCGTAGCGGCTCGTGAACGCCTCGTACTCGCCCGGGTCGAGCCCGTAGCGGTCGAGGGCCAGCGCCATCACCACGAGGTCGTGCTCGCGCAGGTCGTCCGCGAAGGTCTCCAGATCGGTCAGCACGGGCCCCTCGGGTCCGACGAGCACGTTGCGCGGCAGCGCGTCGCCGTGCACAGGGCCGGGGTCCAGGCGCGGCGTCACCTCACGCATGGCAAGGGTGATGTCGTCTTTGCGCCCACGCAGGAAGGCCGCGTCGGCCGGATCGATCGCGTCGCCCGCCAGCCGCAGCCAGCGCTCTACGCCGTCCAGCAGGCCGCGCGGCGGCAGACCGCCCGGCAGGACGCCGGCGTCCGGGAGCGGCAGCGCGTGCACCCGGCGCAGCAGGTCCGCCAGGTCTGCGCCGCCGGCCGTGCGGACCGGCTCCGGCAGCGGGTGCCAGTACGTCACCGGCAGGCCGTCGGTCAGCTCGGCTTCCGGCCGGGCGGGGCGGACGGCGGGGACGCCCGCCTCGGCCAGCCACGCGGCGACCCGCACCTCGCGCCGCGCCCGCGCCAGCAGGCCCGCTTCCCGGCCGACCTTGAGCACCAGGTCCCCGGCGCGGAAGACCGCGTTCTCACCGAGTGCCAGCAGGCGCGCGTCAGCGGCGCCCGGCACACCGGTGCGCGCCAGCACCGCCCGCGCCCGCTCCTGCGTGAACGCCAACGCCCTCTCCCTCGCGCCGTACCGGCCCATGGTGGCGAGGCCGCCGGAAGCGTGTCCGGCGACCCCGTACCCGGTTTCCGTACCCCCGTGACGGAGCCCCGGTACCGCACCGACGCTACGCGATCGCCCCCGCGCTCCTCATCCGACTTTCCGGCGGGCGGACGGGCGCGCGGGAAGGGCAGGGCTCAGGCCGCCGCTCCGGCGAGCGACCGGGCCGCCGCCTCGTCGTAGCGGCGCAGCACCGCGCGCGCCACCTCGGGGCAGGCGCCGAGCACCGGGGCCAGCAGGTCCGCCCCGGCCTCGCGGGCACCCGCCGCGATGCGGTCCGGCAGGCGGCCGGGGGCCAGCACGTACGGCGCGACGGCGATCCGGCGCACCCCCTCGGCCCGCAGCGCCCGCACCGCGTCCTCGGTCCGGGGGCCGTGGGCGGAGGCGAACGCGGGCCGCACGGCACACCAACCGGTGCGCCGCCACTCCCGCGCGATTTCAGCGATCACCGCGATCGCCTCCGGGTCGCTGGAGCCCGCCGAGGCCAGCACGACCCCGGTCGAGGCCCGGTCGGCGGGGTCGAGCCCCGCCTCGTACAGCCGCCGCTCCAGCGCGTCGAGCAGCAGCGGCGAAGGTCCGAGCACCCCGGCCTGACGGAACGTCAACTCCGGGTGCCGCAGCGACGCTGCGCGCAGCACGGCAGGCAGGTCGGACTTGGCGTGGAAGGCCCGCGTCAGCAGCAGCGGCAACGCCACCACCTCGCGCACCCCCTCCTGCGCGAGCCGTCCGGCCAGCCGGGGCACCGAGGGGGCGCAGAAGTCCAGGAAGGCGGTCTCCACGCGCACCCCGGGCCGCAGCGCCCGCACCCGTTCGCACACCGCGTGCACGGTCGCGGCGTGCCGCGGGTCGCGGCTGCCGTGCGCCACCACCATCAGGACCGGCGGCATCACGCGCTCCCGGCCCGCAGGCCGCGACCGCGCAGCACCCTGCGCTCCACCGGGCGGAAGACCAGCAGCTCGATACCGATCCCGACCACCAGGATCAGAGCGATCGCGGCGAGCACGCTCGGCATGTCCTGGTTGGTGCGGGCGTTCTCCAGCAACTGGCCGAGCCCGGTGCCCAGATCGGGCGAGGTCGCGATGATCTCGGCGGCCATCAGCGACCGCCAGGAGAACGCCCAGCCCTGCTTGAGCCCCGCCAGGTACCCCGGCAGCGCGGCGGGCAGCAGCACGTGGCGCACCCCGCGCAGGCCGGTCGCCCCGATGGTGCGGCCCGCCCGCAGGAACAGCGGCGGCACCTGGTCGACGCCGGACACCAGCCCGTTGGCGATCGAGGGCACCGCGCCGAGCAGCACGACCGCGTAGATGGTCGAGTCGTTGAGCCCGAACCAGATGATCGCGGCCGGCACCCACGCCACCGACGGCATGGCCTGAAGGCCGGACAGGATCGGCCCGATCGCCGCCCGCACC
Organism: Streptomyces sp. ICBB 8177; assembly: GCF_003144095.1. GTDB lineage: Bacteria > Actinomycetota > Actinomycetes > Streptomycetales > Streptomycetaceae > Streptantibioticus_D. Next base: position 143,736 of record NZ_NSKH01000023.1, read on the forward strand.
GGCGCCACCCGGGCCACCAGCAGACCCAGCGGCGTGCCGATCAGCACCGCGATCACGAAGCCCAGCGCGCCGCGCGAGACGGAGGTCCACACGTAGCCGAGCAACTGCCCCTGCAACCACATCTGGTGCAGCGACCCGGCGACGTCGGCCGGGCTCGGCAGGTCGTAGTGCGGCTTGACCTGGAAGTGGTACGCGAGCTGCCAGACCAGGATCACCAGCGCCACGGCCAGCACCGGCGGCAGCGCCTTGGCACGCAGCAGGTGCCAGACCGGCACCTTGGCGGTGGCCCTGGTCTCCAGCGCGTCCAGCCCCGCTTCGAGCCCCGCGAGGTGGTCCGGCCGCTCGGCGCCGGGGGCGGCCTTCGCCGTGTCCTGCGCGACGGCCCTCGCCTCGTCCTCGGCCGTCGCCGTCGCCGTCGTCGTCACCGTCGTCGTCGCCGTCGTCTCAGTGCTGGCCATGTCGGCGGATCTCCCCTCGCAGTTGTTCGGTGATCTCCACGGACAGGTCGGCCACCGCCGCGTCCTCGATCCGGCGCGGCTGCGGGAAGTCCACCGTCCACTGGTGGGCGACGCGACCCGGCCGGGACGACAGCAGCACCACCCGCTGCGCGAGCCGCACCGCCTCGCGCACGTTGTGGGTGACGAAGAGCACCGAGACGCCGGTCTCCCCCCAGATACGGGTCAGCTCCTCGTGCAGCACGTCCCGGGTGATGGCGTCCAGCGCCGCGAACGGCTCGTCCATCAGCAGCAGTTGACTGTCCTGGGCGAGTGCCCTGGCCATCGCCACGCGCTGCCGCATACCGCCGGACAGCTCGTGCACCCGCTTGCCGTGCGCGCCCTTGAGCCGTACCAGCTCCAGCAGTTCCTCGGCCCGCTCGCGGCGCTCGGCGCGGGGCACGCCGCGCAGCCGCAGCGCGAGTTCCACGTTGCGGCCCGCGGTCAGCCACGGGAACAGGGCGTGCTCCTGGAACATCAGCGCCGGCCGTCCGCCGGGCACCTCGATCGCCCCGGCGGTCGGCTCGTCCAGTCCCGCGACCAGGTTCAGCAACGTGGACTTGCCGCAGCCGGACGCCCCCAGAAGGCAGACGAACTCACCGGGCGCCACGTCCAGCGTGATGTCGTCCAGCACCTGCTGGCGCGCGCCGGGACGCCCGAACGACTTCGAGACGTGTTCGATGCGCGCCGCGTACGCGGGGGCCGAGCCGTGCCGTACGGCGTGCTCGGTGACGGGGGTCGCCATCGGTGTCACCTCCTGGGGACGTCGGCGGTCACAGGCCCGCGTCGGACACGGCGGGCTTGCCCTCGGACTTCAGGACCGCGTCGAGCGGCGCCAGGTCGTAGATGCCGGACAGGTCGGGCTTTTGGAGCAGTCCGGCCTTGACCGCGTGGTCGGCCTCGCTGCGGAGGGTGGAGGCCAGCGGGTCGTCGGTGGCCTCGATGTTGGCGAAGGCCGAGTTCAGGACGGCGTCCGGCAGCTTCTTGCCGCCGAGCTCCAGCAGCTGCTCGTTGATGGCCTGCTTGGCACCGGACGGGTTCGCCCTGATCCAGGCGTTGGTCTGCACCGAGCCCTTGAGCACGGCCTGCACGACGTCCGGGTGGGCCTTGAGGAAGGACTGCGAGACGACGACGTTGGTCGTGACGAACTTGCCCTGCGGCCACAGGGAGTTCTCGTTGACCAGCGTCCTGCCGCCCTCGGCGACCAGCTGCGAGGCGGTCGGCTCCGGCACCCAGGCGCCGTCCACCTGGCCCTGCTTGAAGGCGCTCACCACGGTCTTGTTGTCGATCCGGTCGACCTTGACGTCGCCCTTGCCGGTCTGGGCGTTCTCCTTGTAGCCCTTGCCCGCCAGGTAGTTGAGCAGCGCCACGTCCTGGGTGTTGCCCAGCTGCGGCGTGGCGATCGTCCTGCCCTTGAGGTCGTCGACGCTTGCGATCTTCTTGGGGTTGACGATCAGCGAGGCGCCGCCCGAGGTCGCACCGGAGATGATCTTCAGGTCCTGGCCGTGCGACTTGGTGTAGCCGTTGATGGCGGGCGAGGGGCCCACCCAGGCGATGTCCACGGCGCCCGCGTTGAGCGCCTCGATCTCGGTGGGACCGGCGTTGAAGACCTGGGTCTTGACCTGCGTGCCCCCCAGCGCCTTCTGGAAGATGCCCTGCTGGAGGCCGACCAGCGCGGTGGCGTGGGTGACGTTGGCGAAGTAGCCGATCGTCACGGAGTCGGCGGACAGCTTCTTGCCGCTGGCGGCCGGCTGGGCGCTCGCGGAGTCGTCGGACTTCGAGCCGTAGCCGCAGGCGGCGAGCGTGCCGGCGAGCAGTGCCAGCAGGGCGGCGGTGGCGGGGACGCGGCCGAGGCGTCTGCCCGCGGAACGTGCGGTGGTGGAACGAGCGGCGGTCACGGGTGAGGGTGTCCTCTCGATGGCCCGGCCTGCGCGCTGCGGCGCGACCGGGTCAGGGGGATGGTCGGGGGCGGTACGGGGCGGTGCGTGGCAGGTGCCGGGGGGTCATCGCACACATCGCGAGACCCCGCCCTGCCCGCTGCCGATCCGGCCGCCTCCGATCCGGCCGCCCTCCTTGGCGAACCCGGAGAACCGTTCCGTCCCTGCCAGGGCGCAGAACCGTTCCGTCCCGGCGGGGCCGCGCAACGGTCCCGTCATCGCGGTCCCCATCAGAAGTCCCACCCCTCGTCGCCCGCCGCCCGCGCCGCCGGGGCCGCGAACGGCTCGCCGGTCATGCCCGCGGTCAGCGTCGAGCCGTCCGCCGGGTCGATCAGCACGAAGGAACCGGTCAACCGCGAGTCCGCGTAGGCGTCCAGCGGCAGCGGCTCGGCGGTGCGCAGCACGACCGCGCCGATGTCGTTGACGCCCAGGCGCTCCGGCTCGTCCTCGTGCGCCAGGCCCTCGGTCAGGTTGACCCGGTACGGCAGCCGCTTGACGATCGCCTTGACGGTGCGGGTGCCGTGCTTGAGCAGCACCCGCTCGCCGACCCGCAACGGCCGCTCGTGCAGGTGGCACACGGTCGCCTCGACGTCCTGGGTGGGCACGGGGGCGGAGGCGGTGGGCGCGATCAGGTCGCCGCGCGAGACGTCCACGTCGTCGGAGAGCAGCACCGTCACCGACTGCGGTGCCCACGCCGCGTCCACCCGCTCGCCCAGCGCGTCGATGGCGGCGATCGTGGAGGCCGCGCCGGACGGAAGGACCGTCACCGGGTCGCCGACGCGCAGCACACCGGAGGCGATCCGGCCCGCGTAGCCGCGGTAGTCGTGGTGCTCGGCCGTCTGCGGGCGGATCACGTACTGCACGGGGAAGCGCGCGGGGGCGTGCGCCGGGTCGGTGCCCACCGGCACCGTCTCCAAGTGCTCCAGGATGGTCGGGCCGCCGTACCAGTCCATGTGCGCCGACGGCGTCACCACGTTGTCCCCGGCCAGCGCCGAGATGGGGATCGCGGTGATCTCCGGGACGCCGAGCGAGGCCGCGTAGGCGGTGAACTCCTCGGCGATCGCGGCGAAGACCGGCTCCGCGTACTCCACCAGGTCCATCTTGTTGACCGCGAGCACCACGTGCGGCACCCGCAGCAGCGCGGCCACCGCGGCGTGCCTGCGGGTCTGCTCCACCACGCCGTTGCGCGCGTCCACCAGCACCACGGCCAGCTCGGCGGTCGAGGCACCGGTGACCATGTTGCGGGTGTACTGCACGTGGCCCGGGGTGTCGGCGAGGATGAACCGCCGCCTGGGCGTGGCGAAGTAGCGGTAGGCCACGTCGATGGTGATGCCCTGCTCGCGCTCGGCGCGCAGCCCGTCGGTGAGCAGCGCCAGGTCCGGCGCCTCCTGCCCGCGGCGCAGCGACGCCGCCTCGACGGCCTCCAACTGGTCGGCGAGCACCGACTTCGAGTCGTGCAGCAGCCGCCCCACGAGGGTGGACTTGCCGTCGTCCACCGAACCGGCGGTGGCGAAGCGCAGCAGCGAGGTCGCCGAGACGTCCAGGGCGTCGGTCACGGTTTCGGTCATGGCTAGAAGTACCCCTCGCGCTTGCGGTCCTCCATGGCGGCCTCCGACAGCTTGTCGTCGGCCCTCGTCGCACCGCGTTCGGTGAGCCGGGACGCGGCGATCTCGGCGATCACCTGCTCGATGGTGGCGGCGTCGGAGTCGACGGCGCCGGTGCACGACATGTCGCCGACGGTGCGGTAGCGGATCAGCCGCCGACGCACCGGCTCGTTGTCCCTCGGCCCGCCCCACTCACCCGCGGTCAGCCACATGCCGCCGCGGGAGAAGACCTCGCGCTCGTGCGCGTAGTAGATCTCCGGCAGCTCGATGCCCTCGCGGGCGATGTACTGCCACACGTCCAGCTCGGTCCAGTTCGACAGCGGGAAGACGCGCACGTGCTCGCCGGGCGCGTGGCGGCCGTTGTACAGCTGCCACAGCTCCGGGCGCTGGCGGCGCGGGTCCCAGGCGCCGAACTCGTCGCGCAGGCTGAAGACCCGCTCCTTCGCCCGCGCCTTCTCCTCGTCGCGCCGCCCGCCGCCGAACACGGCGTCGTAGCGGCCCGAGGAGATGGCGTCCAGCAACGGCACGGTCTGCAACGGGTTGCGGGTGCCGTCGGGGCGCTCGCGCAGCCGCCCGTCGTCGATGTAGTCCTGCACCGACGCCACGTGCAGCCGCAAGCCGTGCCGCTCCACCGTGCGGTCACGGTAGGCGATCACCTCGGGGAAGTTGTGCCCGGTGTCCACGTGCAGCAGCCCGAACGGCACCGGCGCGGGCGCGAAGGCCTTCAGCGCCAGGTGCAGCATGACGATGGAGTCCTTGCCCCCGGAGAACAGGATCACCGGCCGTTCGAACTCCCCGGCCACCTCACGGAAGATGTGCACCGCCTCGGACTCCAGTGCGTCCAGGTGGCTGAGCGCGTACGGGCTCGCGGTGCCCTCGTTGCGCTGGGTCGCGGTGGTCACGCCAGTCCCCTCTCCGTGAGCAGCGCGTGCAGCGCGGCGGCGGACGCCGAAGCGTCCTGGGTGTGGGTCTCGATGCGCAGGTCCGGTGCCGCGGGCGCCTCGTACGGGTCGTCCACGCCGGTGAGGCCCGACAGCTGCCCGGCCGCCTGCTTCGCGTACAGGCCCTTGACGTCGCGCACCGAGCAGACCTCGACCGGCGTCGCCACGTGCACCTCCAGGTAGCGGGTGCCGGCGGCCTCGTGCCGCTTGCGGACCGCCTCGCGGCTGTCGGCGTACGGGGCGATGACCGGCACGAGCGCCTTGACGCCGTGCGAGGCCAGCAACTCGGCGACGAAGCCGATGCGTTGCACGTTGGTGTGCCGGTCCTCGCGGCTGAAGCCGAGGCCCGCGGAGAGGAACTCGCGGATCTCGTCGCCGTCGAGCACCTCCACCCGGTGGCCCTCGCCGCGCAGCCGGCCGGCCAGCGCGTGCGCGATGGTGGTCTTGCCCGCGCTCGGCAGACCGGTGAGCCACACCGTGGCTCCCTGGTCCGTCACGCCCATGGGTATCTCCTGTGCCCTCGCGGCCGCCGTCGCGGCCACACCTCGTCCGGTGGTCATCAGCCGTGCAGTCCGCACTCGGTCTTGGCCCGGCCAGCCCAGCGCCCCGCCCTGGCGTCCTCGCCCTCCAGCACCCGGCGGGTGCACGGCGCGCAGCCGACCGAGGCGTAACCGTCCATCAGCAGCGGGTTGGTCAGCACGCCGTGCTCGGCCACGTAGGCGTCCACGTCCGCTTGCGTCCAGCGCGCGATGGGGGAGACCTTCACCTTGCGGCGCCTGGCGTCCCAGCCGACGACCGGGGTGTTCGCCCGGGTCGGCGACTCGTCGCGGCGCAGTCCCGTCGCCCACGCGTCGTAACCGGCCAGCCCCTCTTCGAGCGGCTGGACCTTGCGCAGTGCGCAGCACAGGTCCGGGTCGCGGTCGTGCAGCCTCGGGCCGTGCTCGGCGTCCTGCTCCGCCACCGTCCGGCGCGGCGTCAGCGTGATCACGTTCACGTCCATCACGGCGGCCACCGCGTCGCGGGTGCCGATGGTCTCGGGGAAGTGGTATCCGGTGTCCAGGAAGACCACGTCCACGCCGGGCGCGACCCGGGAGGCCAGATGCGCCACGACCGCGTCCTCCATCGAGGACGTCACGCAGAACCGCGCGCCGAACTCCGCCGTGGCCCAGCGCAGCACCTGGAGCGCGTCCGCGTCCTCCAGCTCCCGCCCGGCCCGCTCGGCCAGCTCCCGCAACTCCTCGTCCGTGCGCCAGGATCGCTGTCCGACATCGTGCTGACTGCTCGTCATGATCCGTTGCCCCCTCCGCCGTTGCCGTGCCGCAGGCCCTTGGCCAGCAGTCCCAGGAACGACAGCCGGAACGCCCGGTTGCACGCGGCGCATTCCCACGCCCCGTGGCCCTCTTCGAAGGGCCGCAGGTCCTCGTCGCCGCAGTACGGGCAGTAGAACGGGGCCGCTCGCTCGCTCACGACAGCGCCTCCTCGTCAGCCCGCGCCGCCCAGGTCGCGAAGCGCTCGCCGTCCTCGCGCTCCGCCCGGTAGCGGGTCAGCACGCGCTCGACGTAGTCGGGCAGTTCGTCCGAGGTCACCTTCAGGCCGCGCACCTTGCGGCCGAAGCCCGCGTCGAGACCGAGCGCGCCGCCCAGGTGCACCTGGAACCCCTCGACCTGCTCGCCGGCGTCGTTCAGCACCAACTGGCCCTTCAGGCCGATGTCGGCGGTCTGGATGCGGGCGCAGGCGTTGGGGCAGCCGTTGACGTTGATGGTGATCGGCTCGTCGAAGTCCGGGAACCTGCGCTCCAGTTCGTCGATGAGCGAGGCGCCGCGCGCCTTGGTCTCCACGATCGCCAGCTTGCAGAACTCGATGCCGGTGCAGGCCATCGTGCCGCGCCGGAACGGCGAGGGGTTCACCTGGAAGTCCAGCGACTCCAGGCCCGCCACCAGGGACTCGACCTGGTCCTGGGCCACGTCCAGCACGATCATCTTCTGCTCGACGGTGGTGCGCAGCCGGCCCGAGCCGTGTGCCTGGGCCAGGTCGGCGATCTTCGTCAGCGTGGTGCCGTCCACCCGGCCGACGCGCGGCGCGAACCCCACGTAGAAGCGGCCGTCCTTCTGCCGGTGCACGCCGACGTGGTCGCGCCAGCGGGAGACGGGCTGCTCGGGCGCGGGGCCGTCGACCAGCGTGCGCAGCAGGTACTCGCGCTCCAGCACCTCGCGGAAGCGCTCCGCGCCCCAGTCGGCGACCAGGAACTTCAGCCGCGCGCGGGTGCGCAGCCGCCGGTAGCCGTAGTCGCGGAAGATCGAGATGACGCCCTCGTAGACCTCCGGCACGTCCTCCAGCGGCACCCAGGCGCCGAGCCGCACCCCGATCTTGGGGTTGGTGGACAGGCCGCCGCCGACCCACAGGTCGAACCCGGGCCCGTGCTCGGGGTGGACGACGCCGACGAACGAGACGTCGTTGATCTCGTGGGCCACGTCCAGCAGCGGCGAGCCGGAGATCGCCGACTTGAACTTGCGCGGCAGGTTGGAGAACGCCTTGTTGCCGATGACGCGGCGCTGGATCTCCTCGATGGCGGGCGTGCCGTCGATGATCTCGTCCTCGGCGATCCCGGCGACCGGCGAGCCCAGGATGACGCGCGGGGTGTCGCCGCACGCCTCGGTGGTCGACAGGCCGACGCCTTCGAGGCGGCGCCAGATCTCCGGGACGTCCTCGATGCGCACCCAGTGCAGCTGGATGTTCTGCCGGTCGGTGATGTCCGCGGTGCCGCGGGCGAACTCCTGCGAGACCTCGCCGATCACCCGCAGCTGCTCGGTCGTCAGCCGCCCGCCGTCGATGCGGACGCGCAGCATGAAGAACTCGTCGTCCAGCTCCTCCGGCTCCAGCACGGCCGTCTTGCCGCCGTCGATGCCGGGCTTGCGCTGGGTGTACAGGCCCCACCAGCGCATCCGGCCGCGCAGGTCGGCACCGTCGATCGAGTCGAAACCCCGGTGGGCGTAGATCGTCTCAATACGTGTCCGAACGTTGAGACCGTCGTCGTCCTTCTTGGTCTGCTCGTTGCCGTTGAGCGGGGTGAGGTGCCCCGCGGCCCACTGTCCCTCGCCGCGGTGGCGGCCTGCCTTGCGGCGGGACGGTGCGGCCTTCGGCTGCTCGGGCGTGATGGCCATGGGAATGCGGTCCTTCGGGCGGCTCGGTACGGGGCGCGGATCAGCGGGACCGCCCTGACCTGCGAGAACGGCGCAGCGGGGGCCCGCGCGTCAGCGGTGGCGGGAGGGCGTGGGGCTCAAGTGGCGCTGGACGTCAGCTCGCCGGACAGATGGCGCTGGACATGCGGCCGAGGTCGACGTGCAGTCGACCTACCAAGGCGATTCCAGCGCGAGACATGACGGAAGCGTGGCACGGCGGTCTCCGGGCAGTCCACCGGTATCCATATGCTGGACTTCTATAGCTCAATGGTTGAGACGAGTGTGTCGCCGGTCACGATGGCGCCGCGGCTGTTGACGTGGGGGCCGGGTCCGTCGCGGGGGCCGGGGCCACCTCGGTCGCGAAGAGGCGGAAGCCGCGCCGCTCGTAGTTGGCCCGCGCGTACGGCCCGTCCAGGCTGCACGTGTGCAGCCACACCCGCTCGGTCCGCGCCCGCCCCGGCCACCGTTCGGCCAGGTCCCAGGCCCGGGCGGTGCCGCAGGACAGCAGGTGTCCGCCGATGCCCCGCCCCCGGGACGCGGGCAGCAGGCCGAAGTAGACGATCTCGACCTGCCCGCCGTCCCCCGCCGCCAGTTCGACGTACCCGGCCGGGGTGCCGTGCCGGTAGGCGACCCAGGTCTCCACACCCGGCTGTTCCAGGTGGCGCTGCCACCGCTCGGGCGGCCAGGGCAGGCGGTCCACCCAGGAGACGTCCGCGCCGACCGCGGTGTAGAGGAACCGGCTGAACGCCGCGCACGGCACCCGCGCCCGCATGATCCGTACGCCCGCGTCGGCTCCCGGGACCGCGGCGGGTACGAGGTCGTCGGGGGAGGTCTGTTCGAGCGACCAGGTGGTCACGGCGGCGGCGCGGCTGTCCATGCGGGACACCCAACCACGCGGCGGCTCGGGCTGTCGCTACCGGACCGGGACGATCCGGCTCAGCACCGCCGCGGACGGCGGCCCGAGACGGCCCTGGGCGTCGTCTCCCGTCACCCCGGTGGCTGCTTCCGCGTCGCCGGCGCGCACCGACGTCAGGCGGGCGAACACGACGACGTCGCTGTCGTAGCCGCGCTCCTTGGTGAAGTCGCCCCCGCAGGTGATCAGCCGCAGCTCCGGCTGCCCGGTGTCCCCGTAGACGCGTCGCGCGGGGAAGCCCGCCTTGGGGTAGAGCGCGACCCCGTAGACCGTGAAGACGGCCGTGCGCCCGTCCGCGCGGGAGACCTCGACGCGGTTGCCCCGGTGCAGCGCGCCCAGGCCGTAGAAGACCGCGGGGCCCGCCATCGTGTCGACGTGGCCGTCGATGACGGCGGTGCCGCGTTCGCCGGGGGCGGGGCCCTGGGTGTACCAGCCGGTGAGGTTGCGGTCGGTCGGCGACGGCGCCCCGACCCAGCCGCCCGCCTCGAGCCCCACGCGGGTCACTGGGGCGTCGACACCGATCGACGGGATCCGCACCCGGCCGGGCGCCGAGAACGGCAACGGGGCGTGAACGGGCGGGAGTTGGGCCGCGTCCGCCGGTCCGGAGCCGCCGCCGTCGCCACCGGTGCCGCTCGTGGACGCCCTCGGCCGCGTCCGCGCCCCCGGCCCCGTCCCGGTCCCCTTCCCCGGCGACGCGGCGGGCGACGGCCGGGTCGGCGCGTCGACGGCGGCGGGCCGGGGCGGAGCCGACTCCCGCAGGCCGTTGCGGACCATGGTCACCCCCAGCACCGCCGACAGCGCGATGGCCAGCGGCAGGGTCCAGCGCCCGCGCGCCGCGGCGGTCCCGCCGCCCTCCCCGCTCATGGGCCACCACCTTCCGTATCGCCCGGGGCATCGAGGCCGCGCCCGAGGCACCGGGGCCACCACTGCCTGACGCCGTGAACGCTAGCCACGCCCCCTTCGCCCGGCCACGCGTACCGGGCGAACGGGTGGCGCGGCACCGCCCCGTCCGCCGCCGTCCGAGTGATCGTCGTACGAGGCCCCGCCCGCGCGCACAGGACTCGCGGGACCCGCCCTGACCAGCACCTCAACCGCCGCCACCGGCACGCCGGATGGCGCGGGGACGGTGGCACCGCGGATGCGGTGCGCACCGGGGCGGGTGAGTGTCGAGAAGGACGCGCCCCTGCCGACTTCCGGGGCGCCGCGCCCCGGGCGTGTCCATGGAAGGAACATCGATGTCCGTCTCTCGTGCTCTCGCCGCCACCGTCATAGCCGGCGCCTCCGTCGCGCTGGCCGCCCCCCTCGCCGTGGCGAACGACAGCAGTCCGCTCCCGCTCAGCAGCCCCTCGTCCAGCGCGATGCCGCTGCACAGCCCCAGCTCGCAGCCGCTGCCGCTGCACAGCCCGAGTTCCAGCGCGGCGCCGTCCGGCCCGAGCAACATCCTCGTCTTCCCGACCTCGGTGAAGCCCGGTGGCAAGCTGACCGTGACCGTGGACGGCTCGTCCTGCCGCACCGGCGGCATCGTCGAGTCCAACGCGTTCCCGCGCACCCCGCTCAAGGGCATCCCGAACCAGGGCTCCTCGGTCGCCATGCCGATGATCTTCTCCGCCGCGCGCCCCGGCACCTACAGCGTGACCGCCACCTGCGGCGGCCGGACCGTCACCGGTGGGCGCTTCACCGTCACCGGCGGCAAGGCGGTCGTCGTCCCGTCGAAGGGCGCCAGGACCGGCCTCGGCGGCAGCGTCACCGGCATGAACTCCACCGAGACCGCGCTCGGCGGCGCGCTGCTGGCGCTCGCCGCGGCCGGCGGCGCCGCGTTCCTCGCCCGCCGCCGCTCGGGCTCGAAGGCCTGACGCCGCGCCACGTCCCGCCCCGGACGCCCCCGCCCCCGATCACGGCGCGGGGGCGTTCGCGCGGCGTGGATCCGGGACGGGCGCGGCGTGGACGCCGTTACGCGGCGCCCGCACGCATCGTGCCCGAACCCTTGACGCCTCCGTTGGTCTAGTCCAACTTGAGGGGTGCGCTGCCCCGCTCACCCCCACCCCTCAGGAGGCGCATCGCCATGCCCAGGGAACGCCGACCGCAGCACCGCAGACGGGCGTTGACCGCCGCCACCGCCGTCGCCGCGTTAGGTCTCGCCGGAGCGCTGACCGCCGCGCTGCCGGGCCACGCCCACGCCGACGGCACCGGCATCCAGAACGCGGGCTTCGAGTCCGGCGGCCTGTCGCCATGGTCGTGCGACGGCTCCACCGGCGCCGTCGGCCCGGGCGCCCACACCGGCTCGTACGCGCTGCACGCCACGCCCACCGCGAGCGACACCGCCCAGTGCGAGCAGAACGTCGCCGTCCAGCCCAGGACCACCTACACGCTGTCCGCCTGGGTGCAGGGCTCCTACGTCTACCTCGGCGCGAGCGGCACCGGCGGCACCGATCCCAGCACCTGGACCTCCGGCAGCGGTACCGGCTGGCAGCAGTTGAGCACCACGTTCACCACGGGCGCCTCCACCTCCAGCGTCACCGTCTACGTGCACGGCTGGTACGGCCAAGGCGCCTACGCCGCCGACGACTTCACGCTCGCGACCGGCTCCGGCGGCACCCCCACCCCGACGCCGACACCCACTCCGACGCCCACCCCGACCCCCGTGCCGCCCTCGGTGCCCGTCCACGTCGCCCCGTACGTCGACATGGGCGCCTGGCCCACCCCCACCCTCAGCGACCTGTCCTCCGGCGGCGGCCTGAAGGACTTCACCCTCGCCTTCGTCACCTCCGTGGGCTGCAAGGCGTCCTGGTTCAACGCCTACGACCCGCGCACCGCGTGGGCGAAGGACCAGATCGACGCCATCCGCGCGGCGGGCGGCGACGTGAAGATCTCCTTCGGCGGCGAGTCCGGCATCGAGCTGGCGCAGGCCTGCACCGACGCGACCTCGCTGTTCAACGAGTACAACGCGGTGGTCGACGCCTACGACCTCACGTACGTCGACTTCGACATCGAGGGCGCCGCCGTCGCCGACCAGGCGTCCGTCGACCGCCGTTCGCAGGCCATCGCGATGCTCCAGAAGGCGCACCCGGGGCTGAGAGTGTCGCTGACGCTGCCGGTGCTGCCGGAGGGCCTGACCTCCGACGGGATCAACGTGGTCAAGTCGGCGATCAACGCGGGCGTCAACATCGATCTGGTCAACGTGATGGCCATGGACTACTACCGCAGCGGCGTCGACTACGGCACCGCCGCCACCCAGGCCGCCCAGGCCACCCACGACCAACTCGCCGCCCTGTACCCGGACAGGACCGACGCGCAGCTGTGGTCGATGGTCGGCGTCACCCCGATGATCGGCCAGAACGACGACGGCAACGTCTTCTCGCTCGACGACGCCCGCCGGCTGGTGGCCTTCGCGCAGAGCAAGCACCTGGGCATGCTGGCCTTCTGGGAGGAGACCCGGGACGCCAACGCCTGCACCGGCGCCCTCTACAAGTGCACCGACGTCACCCAGAATCCGTACGACTTCTCGAAGATCTTCGCGCAGTACACCGGCTGACCCGGCCCCTCAGTCGCTCCGGGGCGGGCGAGCGCCGGGCCCGCCCGCCCCGGAGCCACCACCGTCCGCGTCCGCGCCGTGCCGCTCCCGCAGCACCACCGGCGCGGTCGAGAACGGCAACAGGTCCAACGGGTCGGCCGGGCGCCGCAGTTGGACCTCGGTCTCGTCGGCGAAGCGATACGGCCGGTGCGCCAGCACCCCCGCCAACGTCCGCCGCAGCCGGGAGAGTTCGGCCCGCACCGTCACCGTGCGCGAGGCGTCCCCGAACAGGTCGGCCGCCAGTTGCGCCGCGGTGCTCCCCTCCCGGCGCAGCGCCAGCGCCAGCAGCAGTTCGGCGTGGCGCGGGCTGAGGTTCTGCGACCACTGGCCGACCGCGCCGCAGACCGTCACCGACCACGACCTGGGGTGCGACAGGTCCACCACCACCCGCCCGGCCGCCACCGGCTCCCGCTCCCCGCCCGGGGCGACGCGCACCAGCCAGCCACCCGGCAACGGCTCCAGCGCGCAGCGGCCGAACGCGGGCAGCCACACCTCCCCGGCGGCCGGCCGCTCGGGCAGCGCGATCCGGTCCACCGGCGCCATCCCGGTGACCGCCGCCGTCCACCCGTCCCGGTCCACCGCGATCGCCCTGCCGCCCGTGCGGGCCAGCACCGGCGCCGCGACCGACCGCAGCCGCGCCACCGACTGCCAGTGGCGGGAGCGCAGTTCGCCCTCGGCGACCTTGGCGACCGCGGTCACCAGCGCGAACATCGCCGAGGGACGGCAGTCGGCGGGCGAGGTCACGTTCATCACGCCCAGCAGCCGCCCGTCGCACGGGTCGTACAACGGCGCCGCAGCACAGCTGAGCCCGTGGTAGGCCCGCACGAAGTGCTCGGAGGCGTGCACCAGGATCGGCTTGCGGGCCACCAGGGTGGTCCCGATGCCGTTGGTGCCGGCCACCTCCTCCAGCCAGCCGGTGCCCTCGACCAGTTCGAGACGGTCCGCGCTGCGCCGCATCGACCGGCTCCCGTCGCGCCACAGCACCCGGCCCTCGCTGTCGCAGACCAGCATCAGATGGCTGTCGGCGTCCGACAGCGCCGACAGCCCGTCGCGCAGCGTCGGCAGCATCTCCCGCAGCCGGGTGTTGCGGCGCAGGCCCTCCAGCTCGTCCAGCGGCAGATAGCTGGGCCGGTTGCGGCGGTCGGGATCGAGGCCGCTGCGCAGCGTGCGATGCCACGACTCGCCGATCAGCGGCCTGGGCGCGGCGCCGGGGCCCGGCAACGGCCCGCGCGCGCCGGTCGCCCCGGACACGGTCTGCCCCTCCACCGAAGCCACTGAGTCGCTCCCCCCATGTCGTTGCGCGGGGGCCGGACGCAGGTGGCTCGCGCCCGCGGCCCCCTCGGCGCGAGACGTGCAACGTACTGCAACTGTTGTGCGTCGCCTGTGCCCTGACGGAGAGTTGAGCGGGGTCACGTCAGCAGCCCAGGCCCCCTCCGGGCCGCTGACCGCGGACCGGGGGTGGTGCCGAGTCGGCGCGGCACCACCCGTATTCTTCTGCCTTCCACCGCGTCCGTGTCCCCCAATCACCCGAACAGGGGACACGGCAAGACGTTTGCGCGGACGGGCCCACGAAGAGCGGTCGGCGTACGAAGCAGGTGCCGGCGTACACGGAGCGGTTCCGGTCACGCCGTGACGGCGCTCACTCCACGGCCGGGCGGGCCCGGTCCACCACCGCCGCCAGGTCCAGCGTGTGCGCAAGCGTGCCGAAGGCCGTACCCCAGTCGCCGCCCAGCCGGGAGGCGCAGAATGCGTCGGAGACCGGCGCGGGCGCGTACCGCACCAGCAGCGAGCCCTGGAGCACCACCGCCATCCGCTCCACCACCCGCCGGGCCCGCGCCTCGATGCCCTCCAGGTCGCCCAGTTCCGTCAGCAGGTCCTTGACCGCCGCGTCCAGCCGGTGATCGGCGCCGCGCGCCTGCCCGATCTCCACCAGGAACGCGTTCAGCGCCTGCGGCTCCCGCTGCATCGCGCGCAGCACGTCGAGCGCCTGGACGTTGCCCGAACCCTCCCAGATCGAGTTCAGCGGCGACTCGCGGAACAGCCGCGGCATGCCCGACTCCTCCACGTAGCCGTTGCCGCCCAGGCACTCCAGCGCCTCCCCGGCGACCGCCGGACACCGCTTCGTCACCCAGTACTTGGCGACCGGTACCGCGATCCGCCGCAGATGCCGCTCGTGCTCGCCGTCCGCGTCGTATGCCGCCGCCAGCCGCAGCGCCAGCGTGGTCGCCGCCTCCGACTCCAGCGCCAGGTCGGCCAGCACGTTGCGCATCAGCGGCTTGTCGATCAGCGGACCGCCGAACGCCTCCCGGTACGCCGCGTGGTGCGTCGCCTGCGCGACCGCCTGCCGCATCAGCGCCGCCGAACCCGACACGCAGTCCAGCCGGGTCGCGGCCACCATCTCGATGATGGTGGCGACCCCGCGCCCCTCCTCGCCGACCCGGCGTGCCCAGGTGCCGGAGAACTCCACCTCGGACGAAGCGTTGGAGCGGTTGCCGAGCTTGTCCTTCAGCCGCTGGATGGCGAACGGGTTGCGGGTGCCGTCCGGCAGCACCCTCGGCAGCAGGAAGCAGGTCAGCCCGCCCGGCGCCTGCGCCAGCACCAGGAAGCCGTCCGACATCGGCGCGGAGCAGAACCACTTGTGGCCGGTCAGGACGTAACAGCCCTCCTCCGCCAGCGGTTCGGCCCGCGTGGTGTTGGCCCGCACGTCCGAGCCGCCCTGCTTCTCCGTCATCCCCATGCCGAACAGCGCGCCCGGCTTGGCACCCGGCGCCATCAGCTCCGGATCGTAGACCCGCGAGGTCAGCCGCGGCTCCCACTCGGCGGCCAGCGACGGCTCCGCGCGCAGCGCCGGCACCGCGGCGTGCGTCATCGACAGCGGGCAGCCGTGGCCGGCCTCGACCTGGGTCCAGGCGATGAAGCCCGCGGTGCGCCGCAGGTGGCCGTCGGGACGGGACCAGGCGGCGGTGAGCCCGGCCGACACCGCGTGCCCCAGCAGCCGGTGCCAGCTGGGGTGGAAGTCGACCTCGTCGATCCGGTGGCCGTAGCGGTCGTGGGTGCGCAGCACGGGCGAGCAGGCGTTCGCCTCCTCGCCCCAGCGCTGCGCCTGCGCCGAGCCCGCGGAGCGGCCCAGTTCGCTCAGCTCGGAGGTGATCTCGTCCAGCCGTTCGGGCGCGGCGTGCCGTGCCACGCCCTCCGTCAGGGCCGGATCGGACGCGTAGACGTCGTATGCGACCAGGGGCGGAACCTGGTTCGTCACCGTGTGTGTAGGGACTGCCATGACAGCTACGGTATGCAGGTGCACGCAGCAGAGGGAACACCGCCGAGGAGACCGGGAAGGTGGCACCGGGCCCGCGCCCTGTACGCGGAGGTCTCCAAGCGCAGAGTGCTCTGGCTGCTGGTGAAGGACACCTTCGACGCGTGCATGGAGTACCGGGTCACCGGCCTCGCCGCCGAAGCCGCCTTCTTCGTGCTGATGTCGCTGCCGCCGCTGCTGCTCGGCCTGGTCGGCGCGCTGGGCTACCTCGACACCGCGCTCGGCGGCCACACCATCGACCACATCAGGCAGAACATCCTGACCGCCTCCGGCACCGTGCTGTCGGACAAGGGCGTCAACCAGCTGGTGCGCCCGCTGGTCGACACCGTCTTCCGCCGCGGGCGGCCCGACATCATCTCGGTCGGCTTCGTCATCGCCCTGTGGTCCGGTTCCCGCGCGGTCAACGTCTTCGTCGACACCATCACCATCATGTACGGGCTGGAGGGCCGCCGCGGCATCATCCGCACCCGGCTGCTGTCCTTCGGCCTGTACGTGGTCGCGCTGGTGGTCGGCGCGGTCGTGCTGCCGCTCCTGGTGGCCGGCCCGGACGCGGTCGTGGGCTGGATCCCGCACAGCGCCGGGGCGGTCCGCGTGCTGTACTGGCCGGTCGTCCTGGTGTTGTCCATCGCGTTCCTGACGACGCTTTACCACGTCTCCGTGCCGGTCCGCTCGCCCTGGCTGGAGGACGTGCCGGGGGCACTGGTGGCGCTGCTGATGTGGGTGCTGGGCAGCTTCCTGCTGCGCATCTACCTCACCCACACCGTCGAGGGGCCCACCATCTACGGCTCGCTGGCGGCGCCGGTCGCGGTGCTGCTGTGGATCGGCGTGTCCGCGTTCGCCGTGCTGGTCGGCGCCGCGGTCAACGCCGCCATCGACCGCGTCTGGCCGTCGCTGGCCACCGCCACCGCGCGCGAGGAGCGGGCCAGGGCCAACGAGGCCGCCGCCGCGGAGGTCGTGGCGCGCGCCGCCGCCCGCCGCGCCGGGCGCCGTTACGGGGAGACGGCGGGGGAGAGCGCGCAGGAGGACGAGGACGACGAGGACGACGGGGAGGACGACGGCTCCGCGGACGAGGGCGAGCCGCCCTCCGAGTTCCCCGAACGCTGGGCCGGCTTCCTCCCGCCCGACGACGTGCGGTCCCGGCTGCGCAAGCACCACGAGCCCGGAGGCCGGGGGAAGCGGAAGCCGGAGCAGGAGGGGGGCACCGAGGACGGCACGCCGCCCGGCGGCAAATCGGTGGACGGCGACGAGGACGATCAGTAGCGTCGCCCGCGACATCGGAAAAGCAGGCCCTCAGCGGCACGCGTGAGCGAGGAGGTGGGACCCATGGCCGTCATCGCGCCGGGCACCGCCCGTACCCGTACGACCGTTCCTCACCGTTCGCTCACCTCGAAGGGCCTTCCCCTTGAACTCCACGCTCTCCGGCTACGGCTGGGACAGCACGCTCGACACTGACTTCGCGCCGCACGCCGCCCGGGGCCTGGTCCCCGCCCGCGTACTGCGCGTCCACGGCACGCTCTGCGACGCCATCACCGGCGAAGGGCCGGTGCGCGCCGACATCTCACCGGTGACCTCGCCCGACCCGACCCGCTGGGTCTGCACCGGCGACTGGGCCGCGCTGGACACGACCGGCGACCCGGTGCTCGTGCGGGCGCTGCTGCCGCGCCGCAGCGCCATCGTCCGCAACGGCTCCTCCAAGCGGTCGGACGGCCAGGTCCTCGCCGCCAACGTCGACCACGTGGTGGTCGCCGTCTCGCTCGCCACCGACCCCGACCTCGGCCGGGTCGAACGCTTCCTGGCCCTGGCCTGGGAGTCCGGGGCCCAGCCGCTGGTCGCGCTCACCAAGTCCGATCTGGTGCCCGAACCGCAGCTCGGGCACCTGGTCGCCGACACGCAGGACGCCGCCCCCGGCGTCCCGGTGTTCGCGGTCAGCGCGGCGACCGGTGCCGGACTCGGCGCGCTGACCGCCTGCCTCACCGGCGGCACGACGGTCCTGCTCGGGCAGTCCGGCACCGGCAAGTCCACCCTGGCCAACGTCCTGACCGGCCGCGACACCCAGCTCGTCCGGACGATCAGGGACGCCGACGGCAAGGGCCGGCACACCACGACCAGCCGCGACCTGCTCCCAGTCCCCGGCGGCGGCGTGGTCATCGACACGCCCGGACTGCGCGGCGTCGGCATGTACGACGCGGAGTCCGGGGTGGAGCGGGTCTTCACCGAGATCGAGGAACTGGCGCGCGAGTGCCGGTTCCACGACTGCGCGCACACCGCGGAGCCGGGCTGCGCGGTCCTCGGCGCGGTCGAGGACGGTGAGCTGGCACAGCGCAGGCTGGACAGCTACCGCAAACTGCTGCGCGAGAACGCCTGGATCGCCTCCCGCACCGACGCCCGGCTGCGCGCGGAACAGCGCCGCGAGTGGAAGCGCAGGGCGGCGGTCGGCCAGGCCCGGAGCGCGGCCAAACGCGGCGGGGCGTGAGGCGTCCCGTGCCCTGGAGGTGTTCAGGGCACGGGAGGTAGGTCCCGGGCCCCGTCCGTCAGCCGGCGCCGTTGTGGCGCCGGCGGCGGGCGGTGATGGGACTGCCCTCGTGCCAGAACGTGTAGAGCACGGTGCCTACGCCGAGCGCGACGATCACGACGCCCAGCACGATCGTGTAAAGCATGGGCTCCTCCAGGGAGTTGGCGCGGGCTTCACGCGGTCTTCACGGCTGCTCCGTGCCCGTGACATTCCCGTGGGGAGGGGCCCCCACACCATCACCTGTCCCTCGCACGGGAATTCGCCGCGAACGAACAGGCGTCCGCCTGACGGGTGCGCTGACGCACACCGCGTCAGGTTGCCGATCAGCGGCGGGACTTGGAGTTCACCGGGCCGGCCGCTCCCAACGCGTCGCCGCCGTCCGCGCCCCGAGCACCGTCGCCGCCGTCCGCGCCCCGAGCGCCGTCGCCCCCTTCCCGGGACTTGCTCGTCCTGCCGGTCCTGCTCGTCTTGCCTGTCTTGTCGTACGTGGTCGAGTTGACCCGGTCGGCGGCCCAACTCGCCCAGTGGTGAATGGTGTCGGTGACCCTTATCCCGTACTCCAGCGCCAGTCGGCCGTTGACCGCCAGCGGGTGGGTGTCGTCGGTCACCGGGCCGCGCAGCGAGAGCAGTTGGTCGTGGTACGCCGCGGCGGCCTCGGCCCGGCGCTCCAGGAAGGTGCGGGCCTTGTCGGGCTCGACCTGGTCGAGGAAGAAGACGCGCAGCAGCATCCCGTCGCGGCGCGGCCGTTCGGGCTCCACCTCGGTCAGCCAGTGGTGGAACTCCTCGCGTCCGGCGTCGGTGATGGCGTACTCCTTGCGCCCGCGCGGGCCCTCGGCCTGGACGGTGACGAGTCCGCCGTCGGTGAGGCGGCCCAGCTCCGTGTAGAGCTGGCTCTGCGTGGCGGGCCACACGTTCGCCAGCGACTGGTCGAATGTCTTGAGCAGGTCGTATCCGCTGGCCGGGCCGTAGGCCAGGAGTCCCAGTACCGCGTGTCGAAGGCTCATGGGGGAATCCTACCTTCCAGCGTTGACATGTCGAGCCGGAAGGCTCTACCTTCGACATGTCAGTAGTGGAACGTCGGCCCGGGGGGTACGGCGTCCGGCCTCGGGGAGTTCCCATGCTCGGCTTCATCCGTCCCTTCCTGCCCTGGATCGCGTACTCGGTGGTGGCCTCCGCGCTCGACTGGCGCTGGGGTGCGCTGGTCGGCCTGCTGTGGACCGCCGCGGAGTTGCTGAGCGCCCGCCGCTCCGGCCGCGGCTGGGACTCGCTGGTGATCGAGGCCTGCTCGTCGCTCTACTTCGTGATCGTGGTGGCGGTCGCCTTCGCGGAACCGCACTCGTCCGCCCGTCCCTACATCCAGGCCGCGTCCTCGCTGTGGCTGGCCCTGGCGGCATGGGGCTCCCTGGCGATACGCCGCCCCTTCACGCTCGGCATAGCCAAGCAGACGGTGCCGTCCGAGGTCTGGGACAGCCCGGTCTTCTACCGCGTCAACGCGGTCATCACCTCGGCCTGGGCCATCAGCTTCACCCTCAGCGGCGCCGCGATGGTCGCCCTGCGCGCCACCCACGGCTCCGGCTCCCTGGTCACGCTCGTCACCATCGCGGGCTTCGTGGTCCCGGCCGTCTTCACCGCCCGCTACTCCGCCGCCGCCCGGGCGCGGGCCGCCGCCGCGGCGCGGGCCTGACCAGCGCTCCGAGCGCCCGAATCCGTACCGCTCCCGCGCCGACCGCGACGCCTTCGCCGCCTCACCCAGGAGGAACCATGACCACCAGCCCGGCCGCTTCGACCAGCCCGGCCCCCTCGACCGTCTCGTCCGCCCCGCGTTACCTGACCGGCCACTTCGCCCCGGTGCCCGACGAGAGCGAGGGCTTCGGCCTGGAGGTCACCGGCACCCTGCCGCCCCGGCTCAACGGCCGTTACCTGCGCAACGGGCCCAACCCCCGCCCCGGTGAGGACCCCGGCCACTGGTTCGCCGGCGCCGGGATGCTGCACGGGGTGCGGCTGCGCGACGGCCGCGCCGAGTGGTACCGCAACCGCTGGGTGCGCACCCGCAAGCTGGAGGGCGCCTCGTTCTTCCGCCCCGACGGCACCCTGGACCGGGCCGCCGTGACCGCCAACACCCATGTCATAGCCCACGCCGACAAACTCCTCGCCCTGGTGGAGAACGGCTTCCCCTACGAGGTCACCCCCGAGCTGGACACCGTCGGGCCCTGCGACTTCGGCGGGCGGCTGACCACCGCGATGACCGCCCACCCCAAGGAGGACCCGGTCACCGGTGAGCTCCTCTTCTTCGGCTACGGCGCGGTCCCCCCGTACCTCACCTACCACCGGCTGTCGGCGGCGGGTGAGCTGGTGGAGAGCCGGGAGATCGCGGTCCCGGCGGGCACGATGATGCACGACTTCGCGATCACCGAGCACTACGTGGTCTGGCTGGACCTGCCGGTCGTCTTCGACCTCGCGCTGCTCGGCAGGGGCATGCCGACGCGCTGGGACGACGGGTACGGCGCGCGTCTCGGGCTGATGCGGCGGGACGGCGCGGGCGAGGTGCGCTGGTTCGACGTCGACCCCTGCTACGTCTTCCACGTGGGCAACGCGTACGAGGACGCGGCCGGGCGGGTCGTGCTGGACGCGGTGCGCTACTCCCCGGCGGGCTTCGCCGCGGTGTGGAAGCCGATCGGCGGCGAGGTCGACGACCCGTCGGTGACCGGGCGCCTGCCGGAGGCGGACCAGGCGGCCCGCCTGTACCGCTGGCGGCTCGACCCGGCCACCGGCACGGTGGGCGAACAGGCGCTGGACGACCGCGAGGTGGAGTTCCCCACCCTCAACGACACCCTCACCGGGCGGCCCAGCCGCTACCTCTACACCGCCGCCGAGCACGCGATCGTCAAGTACGACACCGTCGCCGGCACGTCGCACGCCTACGACACCGGCGCGGACACCGCTCCGGGCGAGGCGGTCTTCGTCGCGGAGGACGGCGCCGCGGACGAGGACGGTGGCTGGCTGCTGTCCATCGTCTCCGACCGCGCGGGCCACGGCTCGCAGCTGCTGGTCCTGGACGCCCGGGAGATGACCCGGGTGGCTGCCGTGACCCTGCCGCGCCGGGTACCGGCGGGCTTCCACGGCAGCTGGATACCGGACGCGCGGGCGTAGCCCGGCCGGGAGCCGGGGCGGGGGAGCGGGCCCGAGCGGAACCCCCGGCCTCCGCCGCCCGCCGGTTTCGCCGCCCGCCCGGCCTCCGTCCCGGCCGTCTCGGCAGGAGGAAACGTCGCGTCCGATTTCCGCCAGTCGCGCGGCCGGGGGATGACGGAGACTGGAAGACGTGATCGACGCGGAGACCGGATACCAGGCGGTGAGCAGCCGCGACGCGCGGTTCGACGGCGTGTTCTTCACGGCGGTGCGGACCACCGGCATCTACTGCCGTCCCAGCTGCCCCGCCGTCACCCCCAAGCGGCACAACGTGAGCTTCTATCCGACCGCCGCCGCGGCCCAGAGCGCCGGGTACCGGGCCTGCCGCCGCTGCCGTCCCGACGCGGTGCCCGGCTCACCGGAGTGGGACGTGCGCGCGGATCTGGTCGGCCGGGCGATGCGGCTGATCCGGGACGGCGTGGTGGACCGCGACGGGGTGGCGGGGCTGGCGGCGCGGCTGGGGTACAGCGAGCGGCAGGTGCACCGGCAGCTGACCGCCGAGGTCGGTGCCGGGCCGGTCGCGCTCGCCCGGGCGCAGCGCGCGCAGACGGCCAGGGTGCTGTTGCAGACCACGGCGCTGCCGATCACGCAGGTGGCGTTCGCGGCCGGGTTCGCCAGCGTGCGGCAGTTCAACGACTCGATCCGCGAGATCTACGACCGCACCCCCACCGAACTGCGCGCCGCGGCCCCCGCCCGGCGTCCCGGCCGCAGCCCCGCTACGGAAGGCCGCACCGTCCTGCCGCTGCGGCTGGCGCACCGCGGTCCGTACGACGCGGCCGCCGTCCTGGACCACTTGCGGCGGCACGCCGTCCCCGGGATCGAGGAGGTGGTCGGCGCGCCCGGTTCCCGACGCTACCGCCGCACCCTGCGCCTGCCGCACGGTGCGGCGGTCATCGAGGTCGCCGAGCCGGGCCGGGCGGCCCGCGAGGGGAACTGGCTGGAGTGCCGGTTGCGCCTGGCCGACCTGCGGGATCTGACGACGGCCGTGCAGCGGGTGCGCCGGCTGTTCGACCTGGACGCGGACCCCGGCGCGGTGACGGCGCGGCTGGGGGCGGACCCGCTGCTCGGGCCACTGGTCGCGGCGCGGCCCGGACTGCGCTCGCCGGGCTCGGCGGACCCGGCCGAGACGGCGCTCAGCGCGGTCGCGGGATCGCCGTCGGCGGCCGGGGACCTGGTGGCGGCCTACGGGGAGCCGCTGCCGGGCGGGGCGGACGGCGGGCTCACCCATCTGTTCCCGACCGCGGCCACGCTCGCCGACGCCTACCCGGCGCACTACGTGGACCCCGCGGTGCGCGCGGTGGCCGCCGCACTCGACGACGGCACGCTGCGACTGGACCCCGGCGCGGACCGCGAGCGGTCGGCCGCGGCGCTGCGGGCGCTGCCGGGGGTCGGGTTGTGGACGGCCGGGTACGTGCGGATGCGGGCGCTGGGCGACCCGGACGTCTTCCTGCCCACGGGGATCGTGGACGAGGGGACCGCCGAGCGCTGGCGGCCCTGGCGCAGTTACGCCCTGCACCACCTCTGGCAGGCCGAACGGGAACGCTCCGCCACGGCCGGGGCGGCCTGACTGCCGCGCACCGGGCCTGGTGTCAGCGCACCGGGAAGCTGAAGCCGTAGCCCTGCTGCCTGAGCCAGGGCAGGATCTCCTTGAGCGCCGCGACGGTCTGGCCGCGGTTGCCGCCGCCGTCGTGGAAGAGGATGGTCGGGCCGTTGGGCAGCTCGCTCTTGAGGGTGCTGACGATGGTGGGCACGCCGGGCCGGTCGAAGTCCTTGGTGTCGATGTTCCAGCCCAGCGGACGCATGCCCTGGGACGCGGCGATCTGACGGCTGTACGGCGTGAAGGCGCCGCCCGGGGCGCGGTAGTACATCGGCTTCACCCCGCCCGACGCCTTCTCGATCATCTGCTCGGCGTCCAGGATCTCCTTGGACTGGTAGGAGTCCGGCATGTGGTCCATGGACGTGTTGTGCGACACGGTGTGGTCGCACAGCCGGTTGCCGTCCGCCACGACCTGCCGGACGACCTCGGGGTGGGCGGCGGCCTGCGGGCCGATCATGCAGAACGTGGCCTTGACGCCGTTCTCCTTCAGCACCTGGAGCACCTTCGGTGTCCACACCGGGTCCGGCCCGTCGTCGATGGTGATGTTGACCGCCCTGCCTCCGGTGGCCGCCGCGTGGGCGATGTCCATGTTCACCACCGGCGCCGGGAGCTTCGGGTCCGGCACCGAGGTCTGCCCGGGGATCGGGGTGGGCGCGCCGTTCGACGCCCCCGCGGAGGTGGAGGCGGCGGGCGCCGCGACCGTGCGGTGCGAGGGCTCGCCCGCCTGGGCGGTCCACACCCCGGCCAGCACGCCCGCCGCCGCCAGCCCCGCCACCGAGGCCGCCGCGATCCTGGCCCGCCGACGCCGTCCGTGCCGCCCGGGCCCGCCACCGGGCAGCCCGCCGCCCGCGCCCGCGGCGCCGGGCCACTGATCCGCGCCACCGCTACCGTTCCCGTCGGCGCCCCCGCCGTTCCCGTACCAGCCCTCGCTGCCGCCGGGTGTCCGGTCCCCGCCGTTCCACCCGCCCCGCACCCGCGCCATGTCTAGGCCCTCCTGGTCCCGCTCGCCGGCGTCCCGTGTGCGGACGCCGTGTCTCCTGCCGTGGCGGTGCCCGCGGTCCTCGAAGGACGCGGGCACGGTCGGGGAGACGCCGGAAGCCTTGGCCTTGGATGCGCTTGTTGCTGTTTCCTCATATTCAGCCTCAATACTGGGCCGCATGTCGCGAGTGCTGCTGATCGAGGACGACCCCGCCGTACGCCACGGGGTGAGCCTCGCCCTGCGCAGGCGTGGTCACGAGGTGGAGGCGGTGGCGACCGGCGAGGACGGGCTGAAGGTGCTGGACGTCTTCCGGCCCGAACTGGTGCTGCTCGACCTGATGCTCCCCGGCGCCTCGGGCTTCGAGATATGCCGCCGCATCCGCGACACCCGCCAGCTGCCGATCATCATGCTCACCGCGCGCGGCGACGACATCGACATCGTGCTGGGCCTGGAGGCCGGTGCCGACGACTACATCGTCAAGCCCGCGCGCGGCGAGGTGCTGGAGGCCCGCATCCGCGCCGTGCTGCGCCGCACCGCGCCCGCGGAGGCCGGGGATTCGGCCGGGGTGCTCACCCCGAACACCGTGGAGACCTACGGCGAGCTGGCCATCGACCGCGCCGGGCTCATCGTCACCAAGAACGGGCAGGACCTCGCGCTTCCGCCGTCCGAGATGAAACTGCTGCTGTACCTGTCCGCCTCGCCCGGCCAGGTCTTCAGCCGCCAGCAGCTGCTGGAGCGCGTCTGGGAGCACAGCTACCACGGTGACTCCCGGCTGGTGGACGCCTGCGTGATGCGGTTGCGGGCCAAGGTCGAGGACAACCCGCGCGCCCCGAAGTACGTCCAGACGCTGCGGGGCTTCGGCTACCGCTTCGGCCCGCTGTGACCAGCTCCACCCCGGTCGCCGCCGCTCCGCCCGCCGTTGCCCCGGCCCCCGTCGCCCGGGCCGCCGCCCCCTCCCGCCCCAGCCGTGGCCGCCGCGCGTGGCGGGCGCTGCGCGGCAGCCTGCGCGGGCTGCGCGCCCGGCTGGTCGTCGCCTTCCTGCTGGTCGCCGCGGTCAGCTCGCTCACCACCGCCGCGCTCACCTTCCGCGAGGCGAGACGCGCGATCCTCCAGCGCAGCCAGGACACCGCCGTCAACGCGCTGCGCGCCCAGGTCGACTCACTCGCCCCCGATCTGACCTTCCCGCCCAGCCAGGCGGCGCTGGAGAACTTCGTCCACCAGATCAACGGCGGCGGACAGGCCCAGGGCTGGACCGCGTACGCCACCTACGGCGACGAGACCACCGCCCCGGACGTGGCGGACACCGCGCCCGACGCCATCACCTCCGGCCTGCGCGACGCGGTGCGCGAACGCGGCGTGCCGGTCTTCCAGCGCGTCGACGTCGCGGGCCGCCCGTGGCTGGCGATCGGCATGCCGGTCACCTACGCGGGCGGCGGGCGCGAGCAGTCGGGCCTCGCGGTCTACGCCGAGCTGCCGCTGACCGCGGAGAAGACCAACATCGACGCACTGGTCCAGGCCGCGGAACGCGGCGCGCTGCCCGCCCTCGCGCTGTCCCTGGTGCCCGCGCTGCTGGCCGCGCAGGGCGTGCTGCGCCCGGTGCGCAAGCTGCGCAAGGCCGCGGGCGACCTGGCGGCGGGACGGCTCGACACCCGGCTCGGCGTGCGCGGCGGCGACGAACTCGCCGAGCTGTCGCGCTCGTTCAACCACATGGCCGCCA
The DNA here is from genome assembly GCF_003144095.1 of Streptomyces sp. ICBB 8177. Lineage (GTDB taxonomy): Bacteria > Actinomycetota > Actinomycetes > Streptomycetales > Streptomycetaceae > Streptantibioticus_D. The sequence continues at coordinate 169,679 of NZ_NSKH01000023.1, forward strand.
CCCTGGAGGAGAACGTCATCGAGCTGCGCCGTCTGGAGGCCACCGCCCGGCGCTTCGCCTCCGACGTCTCGCACGAACTGCGTACGCCGCTGGCCGCGATGACCGCCGTCACCGACGTGCTCGACGAGGACGCCGACACCCTCGACCCGGACACCGCCGCCGCCGTGCGGCTGGTCAGCGAGGAGACCGGCAAGCTGGTGCGGATGGTGGAGGACCTGATGGAGGTCTCCCGGTTCGACGCCGGGGCCGCCGCGCTGCACCTGGACGAGGTCGACGCGGCGGAGACCGTGCGCAAGTCCCTCCAGGCGCGCGGCTGGCTGGAGCAGGTCGAGACCGAACTGCCCGAGGACACACGGGTGTCGCTCGACCCGCGCAGGATCGACGTGGTCGTCGCCAACCTGGTCGGCAACGCGCTGCGGCACGGCGGCGCGCCGGTGCGCGTCACCCTGCGCACCACGCCCCGCGACGAGGACGGCACCGGCCGCCTGGTCATCGAGGTCGCCGACCGCGGCCCTGGGATCGCCCCCGAGGTGCTGCCGCACATCTTCGAGCGTTTCTACAAGGCCGACGCGGCCCGCGCCCGCTCCGAGGGCAGCGGCCTCGGCCTCGCCATCGCCGCCGAGAACGTCCGGCTGCACGGCGGCGAACTGCGGGCCGCCAACGCGCCCGGCGGCGGCGCCGTCTTCACGGCCGACATGCCGTTGCGACCCCTGGAGCAGTCATGAACCCGGCGAAGCGGCCGACCGCCGCGTTCCCCCGGCCGACGTCGAAGCGGCCGACCGAGAGGCGGCCGACGGCGAAGCGGCCGACCGCGAGGCGGCTGACCGCCGTCCTCCTCGGGCCGGTCGCCCTCCTCGGCGCGCTCACCGGCTGCGGCATCGCGCCGACGGGCGTCATCGAGGCGGGCGAGCCCGCCGGCGGGATCCAGCCGCCGGGCAAGCCGAAGGAGGCCGTGGTCAGGCTGTTCTTCCTCTCCGCGGTCGGGTTGCGTCCCGCCTCGCGCCCCGCCGCCGGGGTCGTCGACCCGCAGCAGGCGATCGACCTGCTGCTCGCCGGGCCCAACGGCGCCGAGGTGGCCCGCGGCCTGACCACCGAGATCGGTCCCTCGGCCGGCGGCGCCAAGGTGGTCTTCGCACCCGGCTGGGTCCGCGTCGAGCTGGCCTCCAACGCCAAGCTGCTCACCTCCGGGGCGGTCAGCCAGCTGGTCTGCACGGCCGCCGGCGCGGCCGAGGCGGTCGGCGACGGCCCGTCGGCGAAGGTGGACGTGACCGTGGCCGGCGGGGGCGCGACGCTCAACCCGGTCCGCTGCACCACCCCGGCCACCACCGCCCCGCAGCCGCCCGCCCCCACCGAGGCTGCGCCCACGGCCCCGTCACCCAGCGCCTCGGCCGAGCGCGCTCGGTGACCGCCCGCCCGGTACGTCCTCAGGTCGCCAGGACCGCGCCCAGCCAGGCGCCCGCGACCAGCAGGCAGCTGAACAGCTCGGCCAGCACGGACAGACCCACCGCGCGCATCGCCCGCCGCGTCGAGACCCGCGCGGCGCCGTGGCTGCCGAGCCGCACGCGTTCCTGCGCGTAGATCGCGCCGACGAACGCGGGGACCGCGCCGAGGACAGGGACGGCGAAGAACGCGGCGATCGCGCACACCCCGGCCAGCGCCAGGGTCTGCCGGGTGATGCCGGCCTCCCTGGCGCGCCGCCCCGGCGCCAGCCACTTCCCCGCCTGCCCGGCCGCCAGCACGACGCCGGAGCCGAACAGCACGTACCAGGCGAGCGCGGTGTGCACGGCCCCGGCCCACCACAGCGTCGCCGCCCAGCACACCAGCGGGCCCGGCAGCCCCGGTGCCAGGACCGCGAGCAGCCCGGCGAGCATCGCCAACCCGACAAGGCACAGCTGTGCGGTCCCCATGCGCACAGCCTGCACCAAGGGGTGGGCGAATCGCGGTGATCCCGCGCGGGATCCGTCAACTACCGCCTCTCCGGGTGCCTCCCGGTGGACAATAGGGACATGAGTCCCATGGGGGAGTCCCGTCGCCAGGCGGAGGACGCGTGGTGGCGTGAGCTCTACGACGACGGCGAAGGCGACGAGCTGCTGGAACGCATGCCGGACGAGGCGGAGGCCGGTGAGGCGTTCGACGGCGTGTCCGGCGGGCCGCCGGGCGGTGCGCCGGGCGCCGACGCGAGCGCCGTCGAGGATGTGGCCGACGCCGTCGGCGACGCGCTCGGCGACCCGCTGCGCGACTCGCTGGACGCCCACTTCGCCTCCGCGCTCACCGCCTCCGGCGGCCCCCCGCAGTCGGCGGTGCCGCCCCAACTGCCGCGCGACGACCGGCTGTTGCCCGAGACGCAGCCGCAGGGCGAGGCCCGGCCGCAGCGTGAGCTGCCGTCCGACGAGTCGTCGCCCGACACCCTCCGGCTGCGCAGACCGCTCCTGCCCGAGCCGCGCGAGCCCGAGGCGCCGAAGCCCGAGGCGGCCGTCCCCGAGCCCACGCCGCAGCGCACGCCGGGCACCCCGGACGACGGCCCCCACGACGACCGCGCCCAGGACGACGACGCCTCCGGGCTCGGGCCCGCCGCTGCGCCGCCGCAGCTCGTGCACGTGGGCGACCGCCCGCCGACCTACGAGCCGGAGCCCACCGCCTGGCCGCAGGCCGACCCGGACCGGCTCGAAGCGCTCGAACCCGACACCGTGCTGGACGGCGCCCGCTACGGCGCGTTGACGCTGCGCGCGGTCTCGGTGCGCGGCGACTCGGCGCGCTACCGGGGCCGGGCGCGCTCCGACACGCTGCTGACGGCGCGGTTCGGCGGCGGGGCGGACGCGCTGCTGTTCGTCGCGGTCGCCTGCGGCACCAGGGCCGCCGGGGAGGACGGGCACCGTGCGGCGCGTGAGGCGTGCCAGGCCATCGGCGCGGCGGTCGGCCGCAGCCACGCCCGGCTCGCCGAGGACGTGCGCGCCGCCCGCCGCACCGCGCTCAGGTCGGGACTACAGCGCCTCGCGGACCGTGCCTACGGCAAGCTCCGTGCCGTGCCGGTCGGCGACCGGGGTGAGCCCGAGGGCGAACGGGGCGAGGGCGGGCCGGAGTTCGCCGCGTCGCTGCGCTGCCTGCTGCTGCCCGCGGACCCCGAGTGCGACACCCGGGTGTTCTTCGGCGTGGGCGCGGGCGGGCTGTTCCGGCTGCGTGACGGGGTGTGGCAGGACCTCGACCCCGACTCCGGTGCGGATCCGGGGGCGTTCCGCTTCCGGGCCTCGGCCGCCCGGCCCGACGACGTACTGCTGCTGTGCGGGGCGGGGTTCGCCGAACCGATGCGGGAGGTCCCGGCCCTCGCGGCCCGGCTCGCCGAGCGCTGGGGCCCGCCCCAACCGCCGCCGGCCTTGGCCGAGTTCCTCGCCGACGCGCAGACCCGGGTCAAGGGCTACGCGGACGACCGTACGCTGGTCGGCGTCTGGGAGGAGTGAGCCACCGCCAGCCGCAGCGTGAGGATCTGGAACGGCCGCAGCCGCAGCGCGAACGCCGCGCCCTGGCCGTCCGCGGGCACCCCGGCGCGTTCCGCCGCCCGCAGCGGCCGTTCCAGCAGGTCGGTCACGTCGGCGCGGGGCACGGGGAAGCGGGTGGTCAAGGTGGCGGTGACGCGGGTGCCGCGCGACTCGTAGAGCCGTACGACGACATCGCCCGAGCGGTCGTCGGCCTGCTTGACCGCCTCGACGGTGACGGCCGGGTCGTCCACCCCGATCAGCCCTTCGACGCCGCCGATGCCCGGTGCGCGCGGCAGCGTGGACGGGCTGTCCCCGCTCACCCGCAACGGCAGGTTGACCGCGAGCCCCTCGGCCACCGCGTCACCGGTGTCCGCGCCGGGCAGCAGCGCGTATCCGAAGCGGTGGACGCCCTGGTCGGTCTCCGGGTCGGGGCTGTGCGGCGCCCGCAACAGCGTCAGCCGCACCGTCGTCCCCACCCCTTCCGCGTGCGGCGCGCGGGTCACGTCGTGGCCGTAGGTGGAGTCGTTGAGCAGCGCGATCCCGTAGTCCGGCTCGGCCACCCGCACCCAGCGGTGCGCGCAGGTCTCGAACCGGGCCGCGTCCCAGCCGGTGTTGGCGTGCGTGGGGCGCTGGACGTGCCCGAACTGGATCTCGGAGGCGGCCTGTTCGGCCTGCACGTCCAGCGGGAAGGCGGCCTTGAGGACCTTCTCCGACTCGTGCCAGTCGACGACGGTGTCGATGTCCACGCGCCGCGCCCCCGCGCGCAGCACGATGTCCTGGGTGACGCGCGAGCCGTCGCCGACAAGGCGCACCACCCGGACCACCGCGCGCAGCGGCCCGTCCTCGGTCAGCTCCACCGACTCGGCGTCCGTCAGGTCGGTCCCGCGGCGCCGGTAGTGGCGGTCGATGTCCCAGGCGTCCCACTTGTTGGGGTGGTCGGGGTGCAGTTGCAACAGGTTGCCGCGCGTTCCCGGGGCCAGCGCCTCGCGCTCCGCGGCCTTGTCGCGCACCGAGGACAGCAGCCCGTCGCGGTCCACCACCACCCGCAGCGCGGCGTTCTCCAGCACGTGACCGCCGTCCGCGGCCGTCGTCGCGCGGACCCACGCGTCGCCCGGCGCCTCCCCGGCGACCGCCGCGCCCAGCGCGGGGACCGCGGCCCACGCCGTGCGTCCGTCCGGCAACGTCACCGGCTCGGAGCGGGCATAGGGCGAGGCGTTGAAGACCACCGGCGCTCCGGCGGGGGCGATCACCCGGACCGCGTCCGCGACCAGCGACTCCAGCTCCCGGCGCACCCGCTCGTACGTCTCCCGCGCCTCCCTGTGCACCCACGCGATGGAGGAGCCCGGCAGGATGTCGTGGAACTGGTGCAGCAGCACCGTCTTCCACAGCCGGTCCAGGTCGTCGTACGGGTAGGAGTAACCGGAGTCGGCCAGCGCGGCCGTCGTGGCCCACAACTCCGCCTCGCGCAGAAGGTGTTCACTGCGGCGGTTGCCGCGCTTGGTGGCGGCCTGCGTGGTGTAGGTGGCGCGGTGCAGCTCCAGGTACATCTCACCGGACCACACCGGCGCCCGCTGCCCGTACTCCCGCTCCGCGGCGGTGAAGAAGGCGGACGGCGACTCGACCTCCACCCGGGGCGAGCCCTCCAGCGACCGGGTGCGCCGGGCCTTCTCCAGCATCTCGCGCGTCGGCCCGCCGCCCCCGTCGCCGTGGCCGAACGGCACCAGTGAGCGGGTGGCGAGCCCCTTCTCCGCGAACTGCCGTACCGCGCGAGCCAGTTCACTGCCGCGGATGCCGCTGTTGTAGGTGTCGACCGGCGGGAAGTGGGTGAAGACGCGGGAGCCGTCGATGCCCTCCCACCAGAAGGTGTGGTGCGGCATGCGGTTGGACTGGTTCCACGACAGCTTCTGGGTGAGGAACCAGCGGATGCCGGCGAGCTTCGCCAGCTGCGGGAACGCGGCGGTGTAGCCGAAGGAGTCCGGCAGCCAGATCTCCTCGGTCTCCACGCCGAACTCCTCGCGGAAGAACCGCTTGCCATGAGTGATCTGCCGCACCAGCGCCTCGCCGCCCGGCATGTTGGCGTCCGACTCCACCCACATCGATCCCACCGGCGCCCAGTTGCCGCTCGCCACCGCCTCCTTGATCCGGCGCCAGATGTGCGGCTGGTGCTCCTTGACCCACGCGTACTGCTGCGCCTGGGAGCACGCGAAGACCAACTCCGGGTACTCCGTGGCCAGTTGGGTGACGTTGGCGAAGGTGCGGGAGGCCTTGCGGACCGTCTCGCGCAGCGGCCACAGCCAGGCCGAGTCGATGTGCGCGTGGCCCACCGCGCTCAGCCGGTGCGCGCTGGCGTGCGCGGGCCGCGACAGCACCCCGGCCAGCTCCGCCCGCGCGTCGGCCGCGGTGCCGGGCACGTCGTGCAGGTCGAGGGCGTCGAGGGCGAACTCGAGCGCCCGCAGGATCTCGTGGCGTCGCGGGTCGTCCGGCGACAGCTCGCGCATCAGCTCCGAGAGCACCTCGACGTCGAGCACCAGGTGCCACACCTCGTCGGACCGCACCGCCAGCCGCGCGTACCCGAAGCGGTACAGCGGCTCGTCGCCCGCCGTCAGCACGTCGCCCAGCCGGGTCGGCCGGAAGCCGTCGCGCAGCACGGCCGGGTTGGCCGCCGCCTCCAGCAGCAGCCGCACCGGCTCGCCGCCGCGCGCGGGGGCCGCGACGGGGACGTGCCGGTTGAGCGGGTGCACGCCCTTGACCGGCACGCCGTCCGCGTCGTACACCAGCCCCTCCGCCTGGAAGCCCGGCCCGTCACCGGCGAACCCCGGGTCGATCAGCACCTCCACCCGCCGGCCCGCCCACTCCCGCGGAACCTCGCCCTCGATCCGGAACCAGCTGGTCGACCACGGCGAGCCCCACGCCGTGCCCGGCGCGAACGGCTCGTAGCGCGCCCGCAGCGCCTCGGCCACCGGGACCGGCTCGCCCGGGGCGTGCCAGGCGCTCACCGCCAGGCCGGTCCACTCCGGGTGGACGGCGGGCCTGACGAACTGGTCGAGCGCCCGCTCCAGACGCCCTTCGACCAGCGCGCGGTCGTCGTGCATCGGCGGACCTCCTCGGGACGAAGGGACAGCGCGCTCCTTCCACACCCTTCCCCGGTCCGCCCCTCGGCGCACCCCCTCGTCCCGCTTGTCCGTTGTCCGCTCTTCGTCCGCTGCTGTCCGGAATCCAGCGATCGGGGGGAGTGGACCGTGAGGGGATGGGCATGAATCCCGCGACACTGTTCGAAGGGGGACCGAGTGGCGGGGGCGGATACGGAGCCGATGGATCGGGGCCCGGGCGACGTGCTCGCGCGGGACGGTGGACCGCCGTCCCGCCGGGTAGCCCAGGACGGGACCGTACGGAACAAGACGGCGCCGCGGGCCGGGACGACGAGCCGCAAGGGGGAGGCGCCGAACGACGCGGCGGCGCGGACCGGAGCCGGACCGGAGCGCGAGTTGCGGCACGAGTTGCGGCACGCGGACCTGCCGGCGGTGGCGGAGGTGCGACGGTTGTTACGCGACCGGCTCAGCCAGTGGAAGGTGCCGGACCTGATCGACACCGCGGAGCTTCTGGCCAGCGAGGTCGTCACCAACGCGCTGGTGCACACCGACCGCGGCGCGGAGCTGACCGCCCGGCTGACCGAGGGCGGCTGCCAGCGGCTGCGGGTGGAGGTGCGGGACTACGTGGCCAGGCGGCCCAAGGTGCGCCGGGCGACCGACCACGCGGCACACGGCCGGGGCCTGCTGCTGGTGCAGGCGCTCGCGGACCGGTGGGGGGTGCGGGCGCAGGAGGCCGGCAAGGTGGTGTGGTTCGAGCTGACGCAGAAGGCGAGCTGACGCGGGCCGTCCGCCCCGGCCCCGCCCACCCGTGAGCCCCGCCGTCCGTCCGGCGTGCCGGAAGGGGGCGGGGCTCAGGTCCCGGAGCGGTGACGCGGGGCGCCGTCGCGAGGGCCACGGTGCGGGGCGCTGGCTGGGCGCGGCAGCTCGGCGCGGCGCTCGGGGCGTCAGCCGAACTGCCGCTCCAGGTCCTTCAGTTTGGCCTCCAGCGAGTCCAGCCGTGGCAGCGCCTGGGTGTCGTCCTCGGCGGTCAGGTCGACCACTCCTTTGCCGGACGCGGCGGACGCGGCGGACGCGGCGGTCGCGCTCGGCCCGGGCGCGCCGTCACCGGAGACCGGCTGGAGCGCGGGGCGGCGGCGCACCGGAAGCTCGGCCGGGTCCCCTATGGCAGGCTCCGCGACGTCGGCCGGGGCGGCCGGGGTGCTCGCCGCGGGCAGCTCCACCTGGCGCCCGCCGCGCGGCCGGACCCATCCGCGCTGGTGCTGACGGGCTATGGCCTTGAGCCGGGCGCGTTCCAGGCGGTCGTGGTCGCGGCGGCGCAGCCGGTTCTCCTCGCGCTCCCGCTGGTCCTCGCGGACCTCCTCGACCGCCTCGTCGAGGGTGCGCACGTTCTCCAGCAGCATCAGCGACCACGCCTTGTACGTCTCGCGCGGCGCGCGCAGCCAGCGGACCATCCGGATCTGCGGCAACGGCCGCGGCACCAGGCCCTGTTCGCGCAGTGCCGCCCGGCGGGTCTGCTTCAGCGCGCGGTCGAAGAGCACCGCCGCCGACAGCGACATGCCCGCGAAGAACTCCGGCGCTCCCGCGTGGCCGAAACCGCGCGGTGCGTGCACCCAGTTGAACCACGCCGACGCCGCCGCGAAGGTCCACACCAGCAGGCGCGAGCCGAGCGCCGCGTCACCGTGACTGGCCTCCCGCACCGCGAGCACGGAGCAGAACATCGCCGCGCCGTCCAGCCCGAACGGCACCAGGTACTCCCAGCCGCCGGACAGGTCGAGGTTCTGCTGACCGAAGCCGACCAGACCGTGGAAGGACAGCGCGGCGGCCACCGCGGCGCAGCAGAACAGCAGCACATAGGAGGCGCTGCCGTACATGGCCTCCTTCTTGCGCCGCCGTTCCTCACCGCGCTCCCAGGAGTCCAGCGCGGCCTCCTGGGCGGCCTTGGCCTTGCGGCCGCGCACCACCACCAACGCGGCCGCCGCCAGGACCGCGAGGCCGACGACGCACGACAGCGTCCAGTCCAGCGATATGTCCGTAATTCTCATCTGGTCGGTCCCTTAAGTCATCTGTCTTCGCGCTGCGCGCCATCCTGACGAATGACCCGCGTTCTTGGGGTGGTTTCGGGACAAGTGAACGCCAATGAGCGGGTGTTTACCGGAAGGTGCGTGCCGAAGTATCGAACTCCCGCTCGCCACCAGGGGAGTTGATCCAATCCGGCGCACCTTATCAGGTGAGTTCCGGTCGTCCGGACCGTTGTCACGGGACGGCGCCCGATGGCCTGAGATGTCACTCCGGCACCCCCTCGCTGTTCGAAGTGGCACTTTTGTGATCGTTGGTGTTCGATCACCGTCGCCGGATGGTGAAATAGGGTGCATTCGCCCGAACGAGGGACGAGCCGACACGGCACGGACAACCGACAACGGACAACGGAACGAGGAGCGACCGGTGGAGCACGACCCGCGCCGACCCGGGGCAGAAGCGCGCCCGAGGGTGCCGGGCCAGGCGGGCCCCGGGGCCGCCCCCCGCCGGCACTCGCTGCGCGACCAGGTGCTCGGCGCCCTGCGCAGCGCCCTGGTCACCGGCGAGATGCGGCCCGGCGCCGTCTACTCCGCCCCGGTCCTGGCCGAGCGCTTCGACGTCTCGGCGACCCCGGTCCGCGAGGCCATGCAGCAGCTGGTGCGGGAGGGCGCCGTGGAGGTGGTGCACAACCGCGGCTTCCGGGTGGCCGAGCGCACCGGCCGCGACCTCGCGCAGCTGGCCCAGGTGCGGGCGCTGATCGAGGTGCCGGTGGTGCTGGAGCTGGCCCGCACGGTCCGCGCCGACCGCTGGGAGGCGCTGCGGCCGCTCGCCCAGGCGTCGGTACGGGCCGCGGCCGACGGCGACCGGGCCTCCTACGCCGAGGCCGACCGCGCCTTCCACCGCGCCCTGCTGGGCCTGTCCGGCAACGCCCAGCTGGTGACGGTCGCGGAGGAGCTGCACCGGCGGGCGCAGTGGCCGGCGGCGGACGGCGGGCCCCCGCACCCGGCCGGGCTGCTGGCGGACGCCACCGAGCACGAGGTGCTGCTCGACGCGCTCATCCGTGGTGATCTGCCGACCGTCGAGTCACTGATCCGGGAGCACTTCTCCGGCTCCGCCTGGGCCTGAGACGCCTGGGCCTGAGACACCTGAGCGGGGCCCGGCCCCGGCCTGTGAGCGCGGCCCGCCCGGCCTCGCCCGGACAGCGGTCACGCCTCGCCCAGCAGGTCCGCCAGCCACACCGGTTGCCCGCCCAGCAGCCGGAACAGCCGGGTCGCCTCCGCCCGCAGCCGCGCCGCCTCCGGCTCCGGCTCGACCTCGGCCAGCGAGACCAGCGCGGGCGGCGTGCCGATCAGGTAGCCCAGCTCCTCGCGGATGCGCAACGACTCGGCGAACCCGTGCCGTGCCTCGGCCACCTCGCCGTCACGCAGCGCGAGACCGGCCAGATGGCGCCAGGTGAACGAGCACAGCAGCAGGTCGCCGTGGGCGGTCGCGCCCGCGTGGGCACGGCGGTAGGCGGGCCTGGCGCGCGCCGGGTCGTCGGAGAGGTTCTCGGTGATCAGCCCGCGCCGGAAGTCCAGCAGCGCGCGGTCCGGCGCGCCGGGTCGCAGCAGTGCGGCGGCCCGCCCCAGCGCCGAGCGCGCCTCGTCGACGCGGTCGTGGACGTGCAGCACGGTCGAGGCGTACGCCAGGTGCCCGCGCTCGCAGGCGGCCCGCCCGCGTTCCTCGTCGGTGCGGGCGCTCGCCTCCGCGATCCGCAGCGCGTCCTCGGCCCGTTCCCAGCCGTCCGCGGTGAACAGGCAGCCCTCGATCAGCAGTGCCGCCCGGCGCAGCGCCGCGTGCGGGCCGGAACCGGTCAGCGCGGCGGCGGCCTCCGCCCAGCAGCCGCGGGAGCGCAGCCGCCACACGGCGGGCGGATCCTGCGGCGCCCCCGCCCAGGCGTCGTCGGCCGCGCCTTCCCGCGCCGCCCAGGCGTCCGCCACCGTTGCCTCCCCGTCGAGTCGTCGAGCATCTGGCCGTACGAACCGGAAAGCGCTGCGCGCAGTCCAGCACGCCGGGGCGGGCGGGGCCAAGGGGTCTGCCGGAAAGTGGGTGAACGGATTCACAAACGGCCGGATCCCGGCGGATCACGGCGATCACGGCGCCACACGCTCCGCCGGTCCCGCCGCATCCCGCCGGAGCCGCGCCGGGGGCCCGTCCGGTCACCGGTGGCGGCCCCGCTGCCGCGGGTCAGCTCATGCGCAGCGCGAGGAAGAAGTCCACCTTGTCCTCCAGCCGGGACAGATCCCGGCCGGTGAGCTGCTCGATGCGGCCGATGCGGTAGCGCAACGTGTTGACGTGCAGGTGCAGCCGGGTCGCGCAGCGGGTCCATGACCCGTCGCAGTCCAAGAACGCCTCCAGCGTCGGGATCAGCTCCGCGCGGTGGCGGCGGTCGTAGGCGCGCAGCGGGTCCAGCAGCCGCGCGGTGAACGCCCGCCGTACGTCGTCCGGGACGAACGGCAGCAGCAGCACGTGGGAGGCCAGCTCCTCGTGGCCCGCGACGCAGACCCGGCCCGGCCGGGCGGCGGCGACCCGGCGGGCGTGCCGGGCCTCCTCCAGCGCGCCGCGCAGCCCTTCGGCGGAATGCACGGACGCGCTCACCCCGATGGTCAGCCGCCCGTCGCCGTCCAGCCCGCGGGCCAGCGGGCCGCCCACGGCGCGCAGCAGTTCGTCGGCGCGCAGAGCGCGCGGCCCGGCCGACGCGTCGTCGCCCTCCTGGGCGCCGGGCACGACCGGCAACGGCAGCAGCGCCATCGCCTCCTCGTCGTCGTGCGCCACCGCGACGCGCTCCAGCGGGTCGCCGCCCGGGCCCGCCGGGTCCACCAGGATCTCCTCCAGCAGCGTCTGCGCCTCCGGGCCCCCGGAAGGCCGCTCGTCGTCCCAGTCGACCCTGGCCACCACGACCTGCCAGTGCGGCGCGGTGCCCGATCCCGGCAGCAGCACCGGCGCCGCCACCCGCAGCCGGGCGGCCACCTCGGCGGGCGGCGCCCCGGTCTGCACCAGCTCCAGCACCTCGTGCGCGAGACGGCGGCGTACCGCGCCCGCGGCGTCCTGGCGGTCGCGCTCGGTGGCGATCAGCTGGGTGACGCCGCCCAGCAGGTCGAGGCGTTGGGCAGACCACTCGCCCGCGTCGGCCTCGACCGCCAGCAGCCAGTCCGACAGCGGCGAGGCGCCCGGGCCCCCGGCGTGCCCCGGGCCGCCGGGGCGGATCGCGAAGAGCGAGAAGGTCCGCCCGCCGACGGTCAGCCGGTGCGGGCCGGGGCGGCCGGTGCGGGCCGAGGCCAGGTGCTCACCGGCCAGCTCGGCCCGTACCGGCGCGGGCAGCTCGGCCGCAGAGCCCGCGATCCGTCGTCCGGTGGACGACAGCACCCAGGCGCGCAGGTCCAGATCGGTGACGAGCAGGTCGAGCACCGCGTCGGGGCCGCCGCCCGAGGGCCCGGACGACATCAGCCTGCGGTGCCGGTCGACCACCGCCGCCAGATCGCCCGCCCGCTCGGTGGACACCTGCCGCACCACGTACTCGGTGATGGTCGCGAACGCCACGTCCTCGTCCACCGCGAACAGCGGCAGCCGGTGCCGCCGGCAGGCCTCCACCAGGTCCCGCGGCACCCCGCCGACCTCCGCCTCACCGGCCGCCAGCGCCGCCACCCCGGCCGCCGCCAGGCGCCGCACGAACGGCTCGGAGTCCTCGGGACCGCGCCGCCAGGCCAGCCCGGTCAGCACCAGCTCGCCCCCGGACAGGTAGCGGCTGGGATCGCGCAGGTCCGTGGTCATCACGCCGCGGACCGTACGGTCCAGCTCGTCCTGCCCGCCGAGCAGCCGCAGGCCCATCGCCTCGGTGTCCAGCAGTGTGCGCAGCCGCATCGGTCCCGCCTTGTCGCCGTGTCTCGGTCGTGTCGTCGTGAAGTCGTGTTGTCATGCCGTTGGGCCCGCCGTACCGCTGCCCCCGCGTGGCCGGATTCCGGCCTGCCCGGGTGAACGCCGCGACCATCCGGAACCAGGTCTTTCAGAGGAATCTACAAGGTGCGTCCGCCGACCGCCCAAGCGCTTCATGGTTTCGGTGACTGCACCGAACCGGCCACGCGGCCGTGTACTGGGCTCACACCACGTGAACAGGACATGAACTCCCCGTCCGTCAGCACCCCTCAGCACCCCTCAGCGCAACCGACGCACCACACGAGATCGAGAAGAGATCCCCCATGGACTTCCTGCGCCCCGCCAGCTGGGAGGAGGCGCTCGCCGCCAAGGCCGAGCACCCCACCGCTGTGCCGATCGCGGGCGGCACCGACGTGATGGTCGAGATCAACTTCGACCACCGCCGGCCCGACGTGCTGCTGGACCTGAACCGCATCGGCGAGCTGCACGACTGGGAGGTGGGCGAGGACACCGTACGGCTCGGCGCGTCGGTCTCCTACACCCGCATCATCGAGAACCTGCGGTCCGTGCTGCCGGGCCTGGCCACCGCGAGCCACACCGTCGCCTCCCCGCAGATCCGCAACCGCGGCGGCGTCGGCGGCAACCTGGGCTGCGCCTCCCCGGCCGGTGACGCCCACCCCGCGCTGCTCGCCTCCGGCTGCGAGGTCGAGGTGGCCTCGGTGCGCGGCACCCGCATGATCCCCATCGACGAGTTCTACGTCGGCGTCAAGCGCAACGCCCTCGCCCCCGACGAGCTGATCCGCGCGATCCACCTGCCCAAGGCCGACGGCCCCCAGCAGTTCTCCAAGGTCGGCACCCGCAACGCCATGGTCATCGCGGTGTGCGCCTTCGGCATCGCCCTGCACCCGTCGACCCGCACGGTGCGCACCGGCATCGGGTCCGCCGCGCCCACCCCGATCCGCGCCAAGGCCGCCGAGGAGTTCCTCGCCGCCGCGCTGGAGGAGGGCGGCTTCTGGGAGAACGGCAAGATCATCCCGCCCGCCGTGGCACGGCAGTTCGCGGAGCTGGTCTCCGGCGCCGCCAACCCCATCGACGACGTGCGCGGCTCCGCCTCGTACCGCCGTCACGCGCTGGGCGTCATGGCCCGGCGCACGCTGGGCTGGACCTGGGACGAGTACCGCGGCAACGAGAGGAGCGCACGATGCGCGTGACGTTCACGGTCAACGGCCGCGAGCAGGAAGCCGACGACGTGTGGGAGGGCGAGAGCCTGCTGTACGTCCTGCGCGAGCGGATGGGCCTGCCCGGCTCCAAGAACGCCTGTGAGCAGGGCGAGTGCGGCTCCTGCACGGTGCGCCTCGACGGCGTGCCGGTCTGCTCCTGCCTGGTCGCCGCCGGCCAGGTGCAGGGCCGCGAGGTCGTCACCGTCGAGGGCCTGGCCGACGCCGCCCGCGAGCGCGAGGGCCGCGCCACCGACGGCACCACGCTCGACCAGGCCAAGGGCTGGCAGGCCAAGCCGCAGGGTGCGCAGGCCGCCGAGCGCGGTCAACTCGCCCCGATCCAGCAGGCGTTCATCGACGCCGGAGCCGTGCAGTGCGGCTTTTGCACCCCCGGCCTGCTGGTCGCCGCCGACGAACTGCTGGAGCGCAACTCCTCCCCGACCGACGCGGACATCCGCGAGGCGCTGTCGGGCAACCTGTGCCGCTGCACGGGCTACGAGAAGATCCTCGACGCGGTCCGCCTGGCCGCCGCCCGCCAGGACGAGGTGGTCTGAGATGGCAGGAACGACCCGCACCCCGACCAACCTGACCCAGGGCGCCACGGCGGACGCCGGCATCGGCGCCTCCACCCTGCGCCCGGACGGCACGCTGAAGGTGACGGGGGAGTTCGCCTACTCCTCCGACATGTGGCACGAGGACATGCTGTGGGGCTTCACCCTGCGCAGCCCGCACGCCCACGCCCGCATCCTGTCCATCGACACCTCCGACGCCCTCGCCCAGGCCGGGGTCTACGCCGTGCTCACCCACGACGACCTGCCGACCGAGCACAAGAAGTACGGCCTGGAGTACACCGACACCCCGGTGCTCGCCGACGGCGTCGTACGCCACCACGGCGAGCCGGTCGCGCTGGTCGCCGCCGACCACCCGGAGACCGCCCGCCGCGCCGCCGCCAAGATCAAGGTGGAGTACGAGGAGCTGCCCGTCGTCCACGACGAGGCCAGCGCGCTCGCCGACGACGCGCCCGTGCTGCACCCCGGCCGCGACGACCACCACGCGCACGAGGTGCCGCACCCCAACATCGTCCACCGCCAGCCGATCATCCGCGGTGACGCGAACGCCGCCGCCCGGCGCGCCGACGTGATCGTCACCGGCGAGTACGAGGTCGGCATGCAGGACCAGGCGTTCCTGGGCCCCGAGTCGGGCCTGGCGGTGCCCGGCGAGGACGGCGGCGTCGATCTGTACGTCGCCACCCAGTGGCTCCACTCCGACCTGCGGCAGATCGCGCCGGTCCTCGGGCTGCCGGAGGAGAAGGTACGCATGACGCTCTCCGGCGTCGGCGGCGCGTTCGGCGGACGCGAGGACCTGTCGATGCAGATCCACGCCTGCCTGCTGGCGCTGCGCACCGGCAAGCCGGTCAAGATCGTCTACAACCGCTTCGAGTCCTTCTTCGGCCACGTCCACCGGCACCCGGCGAAGCTGTGGTACGAGCACGGCGCCACCCGCGACGGCAAGCTCACCCACATGAAGTGCCGCATCGTGCTGGACGGCGGCGCCTACGCCTCCGCCTCCCCGGCCGTCGTCGGCAACGCCTCCTCGCTCAGCGTGGGCCCGTACGTCATCGACGACGTGGAGATCGAGGCCGTCGCCCTCTACACCAACAACCCGCCCTGCGGCGCGATGCGCGGCTTCGGCGCGGTCCAGGCGTGCTTCGCCTACGAGGCGCAGATGGACAAGGTCGCCGCCGAACTCGGCATGGACCCGGTCGAGTTCCGGCAGCTGAACGCGATGACGCAGGGCACGATCATGCCGACCGGGCAGGTCGTGGACTCCCCGGCGCCCGTCGCAGAACTGCTGCGCCGCGTCAAGGCGTTGCCGCTGCCGCCCGAGAACCAGTGGGAGAGCGCGGGCCAGACCGCCGACGTGCGCGCCCTGCCCGGCGGGCTGTCCAACACCACGCACGGCGAAGGCGTGGTGCGCGGCGTGGGCTACGCGGTCGGCATCAAGAACGTCGGGTTCTCCGAGGGCTTCGACGACTACTCCACCGCCCGGGTGCGCCTGGAGGTCGTCGCGGGCGAGCCGGTGGCCACCGTGCACACCGCGATGGCCGAGGTCGGCCAGGGCGGCGTCACCGTCCACGCGCAGATCGCCCGTACCGAACTGGGCGTCCAGCAGGTCACCATCCATCCCGCCGACACCCAGGTCGGCTCCGCCGGATCGACTTCCGCCTCCCGCCAGACGTACATGACCGGCGGCGCGGTGAAGAACACCTGCGAGGCCGTGCGCGACAAGGCGCTCCAGCTGGGCCGGCGCAAGTTCGGCACCTTCCACCCCGCGTGGGCCACCGCCGAACTGCTGCTGGAGGGCGGCAAGGTGGTCACCGACGGCGGCGAGGTGCTCGCCGACCTCGCCGACGTGCTCGGCGACGACGTGATCGACCTGGAGCTGGAGTTCCGGCACCGTCCCACCGAGGCGTTCGACATCGTGACCGGGCAGGGCTTCGGCCACGTCCAGTACTCCTTCGCCGCGCACCGCGCGGTCGTGGAGGTGGACACCGAACTCGGCCTGGTGAAGGTGGTCGAACTCGCCTGCGCCCAGGACGTCGGCAAGGCGCTCAACCCGCTGTCGGTGGTCGGCCAGATCCAGGGCGGCACCACGCAGGGACTGGGCCTGGCGGTGATGGAGGAGATCATCGTGGACCCCAACTCCAAGGTGCGCAATCCCTCCTTCACCGACTACCTCATCCCGACCATCCTCGACACCCCGACCATCCCGGTCGACGTGCTCGAACTGGCCGACGACCACGCCCCGTACGGGCTGCGCGGCATCGGTGAGGCGCCGACGCTGTCCTCCACCCCGGCCGTGGTCTCCGCCATCCGCGCGGCGACCGGGCTGGCCCTCAAGCGGGTGCCGGTGCGCCCCGAGCACATCACCGGCGTCTGACCCGACGGCACCGCCCACGGTGCCGCCCAGCAGCTCCGGGCGGCGGTCGCGGATCTCGTCCCTTTCCGCCCCGCCGCCCGGTACGGCCTCCCCCACCTTCTGGCCGAGCAGTACTCGTTCGCCTCGGGCCGTCCCCCGGGTCGTGCGCATCCCAAATCCCGTGCCGCCGTGCGCGGGTGCCCCTGTGAACCTTGGGAGTTGCACCCATGACCCAGTCGCAAATCGAGCCGCCGGCGGTCGCGGAGGACGCGGGAGACGGCACACGCCAGCCCGCGGGCCGCTCCTGGCTCGACCGTTACTTCCACATCTCCGACAGAAGCTCGACGGTCGCCCGCGAGGTCCGCGGCGGTCTGACGACCTTCATGGCGATGGCGTACATCCTGCTGCTCAACCCCGTACTGCTCTCCGTTCCGGACGTCAACGGCCACCGCCTGCCGCACGCCGCGCTCATCACGGCGACCGCGCTGGGCGGCGCCGTCACCACGTTGCTGATGGGGTTCGTCGGCAAGGTCCCGCTCGCGCTCGCCGCGGGACTGAGCGTCGCCGGAGTGGTCTCCACCCAGGTGGCCCCGGAGATGACCTGGCCGCAGGCGATGGGGATGTGCGTCATCTACGGCGCCGTCATCGTCCTGCTGGTGGTCTCCGGACTGCGTGAGGCGGTGATGAACGCGATACCGCTGCCGCTCAAGCACGGCATCACCGTCGGCATCGGCATGTTCATCTCGCTCATCGGCCTGGTCAACGCGGGCTTCATCGGCAAGGGAGACCCGGTGGCGCTCGGCGTCGGCGGGCACCTGACCGGCTGGCCGGTGCTGGTGTTCTGCGTGACGCTGCTGACCATCTTCATGCTCCAGGCCCGCAAGGTGCCCGGCGCCATCCTCATCGGCATCGTCTCCGGCACCGTGCTCGCCGCGATCCTCCAGGCCGTCGGCGCCACCCAGGCCAAGGACTGGGGCCTCAACGTCCCGGCCCTGCCGCACAACCCGGTCTCCATGCCCGACTTCTCGCTCTTCGGCCACGTCGAGTTCGGCGGCTGGGGCAAGATCGGCGGGATGACGGTCGGAGTGATCGTCTTCACCCTCGTGCTGGCCGGGTTCTTCGACGCGATGGCCACCATCATCGGCGTCGGCACCGAAGCGGGACTCGCCGACTCCCAGGGCCGCATGCCGGGCCTGAGCAAGGCGCTGTTCATCGACGGCGCCGGCGGCATGATCGGCGGCGCGGTCGGCGGCTCGGGACAGACCGTCTTCATCGAGTCCGCGACCGGCGTCGGCGAGGGCGCCCGCACCGGCCTGTCCAGCGTGGTCACCGGCCTGCTGTTCGCCGCGGCGCTGTTCTTCACCCCCGTCGCCTCGATCGTGCCGGGACAGGCCGCCGCCGCCGCGCTGGTGGTCATCGGCTCGATGATGATGACCAACGTCCGGCACATCGACTGGACCGACCGCTCGGTGTCGATCCCGGTCTTCCTGACCGTCGCCCTGATGCCCTTCACCTACGGCATCACCCCCGGCGTCGGCGCGGGCGTCATCTCCTACTGCGCCATCAAGGGCGCCCAGGGCAAGTGGCGCGAGCCCAGCGTCCTGATGTGGATCCTGTCCGTCGTCTTCGTCGTGTACTTCGCCCTCAACCCGATCCAGAGCTGGCTCGGGGTCCACTGACCCCGGCGGCTCCCTTCAAGGAGTGGCACATCATGCTGGACATCGCTGACGAGTTGCGCCGCTGGTACACGGCAGGGCGGCCGTTCGCCGTCGCGACCGTGGTGGCGACCGGCGGCAGCGCGCCCCGCCAGCCCGGCGCCGCGCTCGCCGTCGATGCCGAGGGCCGTGCGATCGGCAGCGTGTCCGGCGGATGTGTGGAGGGCGCGGTCTACGAACTGTGCCGGGAGGCCCTGGAGACCGGCACCCCGGTGCTCGAGACCTTCGGGTACTCCGACGAGGACGCCTTCGCGGTCGGCCTGACCTGCGGTGGCGTCATCGACATCTTCGTCCAGCGGGTGGACCCGGCGACCATGCCGGAGTTCGGTGCCGCGCTGGAGGCGGCGGGGGAGGGGGAGCCGGTCGCGGTCGCCCGGGTCGTCAAGGGCCCGGGCGGCCTGCTGGGTTCCGCGCTCGTCGTCCCGTCCGGGGACAACGGCGGCCGAGGAGGCTTCGGCGACGCGGAGCTGGACGCCACCGTGGGGGCCGAGGCCGCCGCCATGCTGGACGCGGGGCGCACCGGCACCGTCGAGGTCGGCGCGGACGGCAGCCGCTGCGGTGAGCCGCTGACGCTGCTGGTCGAGTGCCGCGTCCCGGCGCCGCGCATGCTCGTCTTCGGGGCCATCGACTTCGCGGCGGCGGTGGTCCGCATCGGCACGTTCCTGGGCTACCGCGTCACCGTGTGCGACGCCCGCCCGGTGTTCGCCACGGCGGCCCGCTTCCCGCAGGCCGACGAGGTGGTGGTCGACTGGCCGCACCGCTACCTCGACTCCCAGACCCTGGACGCGCGCACCGTGCTGTGCGTGCTCACCCACGACGCCAAGTTCGACATCCCGCTGCTGGAGCGGGCGCTGCGGCTGCCGGTGGCCTACGTCGGCGCCATGGGATCGCGCCGCACCCACCTGGACCGCCTGGAGCGGCTGCGCGAAGCCGGCCTGACCGAGCTGGAGTTGAACCGCCTGCGCTCCCCGATCGGCCTGGACCTGGGCGCCCGCACCCCGGAGGAGACCGCGCTGTCCATCGCCGCCGAGATCGTCGCCCACCGGCGCGGCGGCTCCGGTGCCCCGCTCACCGGCGCGCACACCCCCATCCACCACGACACCGCACGCGGGCGCACCCGGGTGGGATCGGCGGCGTGAGGCCCTGGCGCCGCCAACCGCCCCCCGTCAGCGGTAGTTCAGCTCGGCCATCTCGGTGGCGAGCCTGGTGCGGAACGTCGGGACGCGGCCCAGCAGCGGCAGCAGGGTCCCGCGTGCCATCCGGCCGCCCGCCCCGCGCAGGGTGGCGAAGCGCGTCAGGCGGTCGGTGAACGCCACCACCCGCTCGGCGACCGGCCGGCGCAGCGCCTCGTAGGTGTCCACGCGGTCCTGCGCGATCGCCCGGCCCAGCGCGTGGCCGTCCTGGATGCCGGTGTTCATGCCCTGGCCGCCCGCGGGGCTGTGCACGTGAGCCGCGTCACCGGCGAGCAGCAGCCGCCCGGCGCGGTAGCGGTCGGCGACCCGGTGGTGCACCCGGAAGCGCGAGGACCACCGCACCTCGTCGATCCGCAGCTGCCCCGGCACCCGCTCGTCCATCACCCGTTGCACGAAGGCGAGTTCGGGCCGCTCGGGCGCCTCGTCCACCGTGGCCACCACGCGGTAGCGGTCGCCGGGCAGCGGCGCGACCAGCGCGAGGCCCCGCTCGTGCAGCAGCAGCGCCACCGTCTCGCGCCCCGGCGCCCACCGCGCGCGCACGTCCGCCAGCACGAAGGACTCCCCGTACGAGCCGCCGGGGAAGCCGATGCCGGCCGCCTCCCGCACCACGCTGTGCATCCCGTCGGCGCCCACCGCGTAGGCGGCGCGCAGGGTCTCGCCGGTGGCCATGGTGAGCGTGACGCCGGCCTCGTCCTGGGCCACGCCCGCCACCTCGTACGGCCGGTACGCGTCGCCGCCGGCCCGCCGCAGGGTCTCCAGCAGCACGCCCTCGGTCGTGTCCTGCGGCACCAGCAGCGCGTACGGGAACGGTGTCGCGAGCCGCGAGAACGGCACGTTCAGCAGTTCCCGGGTGCCCTCCCGGACGCTGAAGCGGTCCACCGCGAGCCCTCGGGACGTCAGCTGCCTCGCCGCGCCCAGGCTGTCCAGCACCTCCAGGGTGCGGGCGTGCACCACGGCGGCGCGGGAGGTGTTGGCGCCCTCCGCGAGCCGGTCGAGCAGGACGAAATCGACCCCGGCCCGGGCCAGGGTGAGGGCGAGCGCGAGCCCGGTCGGCCCGGCGCCGACGATGGCGACCTCGGTGCGCTCCGGCAGGGCGGGGCGGCCGGCGGCGTGTGCGGTCGTGTCCATGGTGGTGCCCCCTTTCATGATGCCAACGATTGTTGGCCAACGTCTGTTGTCATGGTGCGCGGAGCCTCGCCATGAAGTCAACAGGTGTTGGCCCACGAATGTTGGCCTACAGTTGTTGACGTGAAGACGACCAACGAGGACCAGCCACTCGCGGGCGGCCGGGACGCCGAAGGGGCCCGGCGCTCGGACCGCACGCGGGCCGCGATCCTGCGGGCCGCGCGCGAGCGCTTCGCCGAGCACGGCTTCGAACGCACCACCATCCGCGCGGTCGCGGCCGACGCGGACATCGACCCGTCGATGGTCATGCGCTACTTCGGCACCAAGGAACGGCTCTTCGACGCAGCCCTCGACATCGACCTGCGCCTGCCCGACCTGGCCGGCGTACCCCTGGCCGGACTGCCCGAGCTGCTGGTGCGGCACTTCCTCGACCGCTGGGAGAGCGACCCGCCGGACGACGGGCTGCTGGTGCTGCTGCGCTCGGCGGTCACCAACGAACGCGCCGCCCGGCGCACCCGGGAGATGTTCGCCGCGCAGGTCGCCCCCGCGGTGGCCGGAGTCCTGCCACCGCGGTCCGCGGCCCGCGTCGGGCTGGTCTCGGCCCAGCTGCTCGGGCTCGCCCTCACCCGCTACCTGCTGCGCATGCCCGCGGTGACGGAACTGTCGAAGGAGGAGATCGTGGAGACGCTCGCCCCCGCCATCGCCCGCACGCTGGGGCTGTAAGGGGCGGACGGCGTAAGGCGCCAAGGGGTGCGGCGCGTTACGGAAGCAGGCCCGCGCGCCGGGCCGCGACGACCGCCTCAAGGCGCGTGTGCGCGCCCAGCTTGCGCATGGCCGACCGCAGATACGCCTTCACCGTCTCCGGGCGCAGCCCCAGCCGGTCCGCCACGGCGGCGTTGGTGGCGCCGCGCGAGACGCACGAGAGCACGTCCACCTCACGCGGGGACAGCGCCACGTCGCGGTCCCCGCGCGCCGTTCCGCCGCACGCGCTCTCCAACCGGGCGCAGGCGGCCAGCAGTTCGCCCCGCAGCCGGGCGTCCGGCACGTCGTGCGCGAGCGTCCGCAGTTGCGCGTGGGCGGCCCGCACCTCCTCCCAGGCGGCCGGGGCCGCGGCGCGCAGCCGGTCCGCGTCGTCGCGCGCCGCGATCGACCGCTCCAGCCCGCCCGCGGTCCGCACGGCCGCAGCCAGGGCGCGGTCGCCCAGGGCCGTGGGCTCGCGCAACGCCGCGTAGAGCACCGCGCGCACCCGGCGCCGTACCACCACCGGCACGGCGAGCACCGACCGCAGGCCCTCGGCGGCCACCGCCGCGTCGTACTCGTGGCTGATCGCGCGGGACGCCCGGTAGTCGGTGACCGCGACCGGCCGGGCCAGCGCGATCGCCTTGCCGCCCAGCCCGCTGCCCGAGCTGATCGCCAGCCCGCGCAGCGCGCACGTGGTGGTGCCGACGAGCTGGGAGATCCGGAACCCTGCCCCCTCGCCACCGGGCGCGCGGGCCGCCGCCGGGGCGCCGTCGCCGGTCAGGCCGCCGAAGGCGATCGGCAGGCCGCAGGAGCGCGTCAGGGCGGCCAGCGCCTCGCGCACGTCGGCGGCTTCGTCCTGCCGGGCCTGTTCCCGGGCCTGTTCCTGGGCCCGCCCGGCTACGCCGTCGGTGCGCATGGCTGCCTCCTGACCCCGGTCCGCACGGCTCGCGGGCCACCCCCGTTCGGGGGTGGTGAGACGTGGATCACTCGTCGCACGATGTCACTGCGACGTTACCGCTGCATGGAGGCCCCCGTGACCGCACCTTCCGCCGCCGAGCCCGAGCCGTCCTACGCGAGCGGGACGGGCACCACCCCGCTGCTGGGCGACACCATCGGCCGCAACCTCGCTCGGGCCGTGGCCGCCCACCCCGACCGCGAGGCCCTCGTCGACGTGCCCAGCGGCAGGCGGTGGACCTACGCGCAGTTCGGCCGCGACGTGGACGTGCTGGCCCGGGCCCTGCTGTCGCGGGGCATCGGCAAGGGCGACCGGGTCGGCATCTGGGCGGTCAACTGCCCCGAGTGGGTGCTCACCCAGTACGCCACCGCCCGCATCGGCGCCATCCTGGTCAACGTCAACCCGGCCTACCGCACCCACGAACTGGCCTTCGCGCTCCGGCAGTCCGGAGTGCGGCTGCTGATCGCCTCAACCGTCCACAAGACCAGCGACTACCGCGCCATGGCCGCCGAAGTGCGCGGCGAGTGCCCCGAGTTGCGCGACGTGGTGCACATCGGCGACCCCTCGTGGGACGAGCTGGTGGCGGACGCCGGGCGCACCGGAGCGGAGCGGCTGGAAGCCGTCGCCGCCGGCCTCAGCTGCGACGACCCGGTGAACATCCAGTACACCTCCGGCACCACCGGCTTCCCCAAGGGCGCCACGCTCTCGCACCACAACATCCTCAACAACGGCTACTTCGTGGGGGAGTTGGTCGGGTACACCGAACGGGACCGGGTCTGCCTGCCGGTGCCGTTCTACCACTGCTTCGGCATGGTGATGGGAAACCTGGGCGCCACCACGCACGGCGCCTGCGTCGTGATCCCGGCGCCCTCGTTCGACCCGGCGGCGACACTGCGCGCGGTCCAGGACGAACGGTGCACCTCGCTGTACGGAGTGCCGACGATGTTCATCGCCGAACTCGACCACCCGGACTTCGCCTCCTACGACCTGTCCACGTTGCGCACCGGCATCATGGCGGGCTCGCCGTGCCCGGTGGAGGTGATGAAGCGGGTGGTGGACCGGATGCACATGGCGGAGGTCGCCATCTGCTACGGCATGACCGAGACCTCCCCGGTCTCCACCCAGACCCGCCGCGACGACGACCTGGAACGCCGCACCGGGACGGTCGGCCGGGTGCTGCCGCACCTGGAGGTGAAGGTGGTCGACCCGGCCACCGGTGTCACCGTCCCGCGCGGCGAGCCCGGCGAACTGTGCACTCGCGGCTACTCGGTGATGCTCGGCTACTGGGACGAGCCCGAGCGCACCGCCGAGGTGATCGACGCGGGCCGCTGGATGCACACCGGCGACCTCGCGGTGATGCGCGAGGACGGCTACCTGGCGATCGTCGGCCGCATCAAGGACATGATCATCAGGGGCGGCGAGAACGTCTACCCGCGCGAGATCGAGGAGTTCCTCTACACCCACCCGAAGATCGCCGACGTCCAGGTGGTCGGCGTCCCCGACGAGCGCTACGGCGAGGAGATCGTGGCCTGCGTCATCCCGCGCGACCCCGCCGACCCGCCGACGGCGGACGAGCTGGCCGCGTTCTGCCACGGCAGGCTGGCCCACTACAAGATCCCGCGCCGGCTGCGCCTGGTGGACGCCTTCCCGATGACGGTGAGCGGCAAGGTCCGCAAGGTGGAACTGCGCGAGGCGGCGGCGCGCGGGAACGCCTGAGGCGCGCGGGACGGGCGCGTGGCGCCCGGCCCACCACCGGCTGCGGGAACGACGATCCGCATACCGGTCTCCGGACGGCCGGGTGCGACGGCCGCGACACCGAGAAGCGACGGCCGCGACACCGAGAAGCGACGGCCGCGACGCCGAGAAGGGGGAGCGCGAACACCGAGCGGAGCCTGACCGGTGCTGAACCGATGAGCTGACCGCGGTCCCGGCGACGGCCGGCCGACGCGGGCGCCCTCCGCGGGCGCCCGCGTCGACCGGCCGTCGCGTCGTGTCCGGCGCGTCTTGACGCCTTCCCGGCCCGCCCGTAGATTCATTCCATAAAGTAGAAACGCTATTCCGTATGGCGGAAGTTGGGCGCTTCGTCACGGCAGGCGTGGTCGACACGGGAGGGCTCAATGCCTCGGATGACCGCCGCTCGCGCGGCAGTGGAGATCCTCAAGAAGGAAGGCGTGACCCACGCGTTCGGTGTGCCCGGCGCTGCGATCAACCCCTTCTACGCCGCCCTGAAGGCGTCCGGCGGAGTCCGCCACACGCTGGCCCGGCACGTCG
Source organism: Streptomyces sp. ICBB 8177 (assembly GCF_003144095.1). Taxonomy (GTDB): domain Bacteria; phylum Actinomycetota; class Actinomycetes; order Streptomycetales; family Streptomycetaceae; genus Streptantibioticus_D. The sequence goes on from NZ_NSKH01000023.1 coordinate 194,305, forward strand.
AGGGCGCGTCGCACATGGCCGAGGGCTACACCCGCACCCACCCCGGCAACATCGGTGTGTGCATCGGCACCTCGGGCCCGGCCGGGACCGACATGATCACGGGACTGTACTCCGCCACCGGTGACTCCATCCCGATCCTGTGCATCACGGGCCAGGCGCCGACCGCCGTGATCCACAAGGAGGACTTCCAGGCCGTCGACATCGCCTCCATCGCGGCGCCGGTCACCAAGAAGGCCACCACCGTGCTGGAGGCCGCCCAGGTGCCGGGCGTCTTCCAGCAGGCGTTCCACCTGATGCGTTCCGGGCGTCCCGGGCCGGTGCTGATCGACCTGCCGATCGACGTGCAGCTCACCGAGATCGAGTTCGATCCCGACACCTACGAGCCGCTGCCGGTCTACAAGCCGGCCGCGACCCGCGCGCAGGTCGAGAAGGCCGTCGCTCTGCTCAACGCCTCGCAGCGCCCGCTGATCGTCGCGGGCGGCGGAGTCATCAACGCCGACGCCTCCGACCTGCTGGTGGAGTTCGCCGAGCTGACCGGCACGCCGGTCATCCCGACCCTGATGGGCTGGGGCGCCATCGCGGACGACCACGAGCTGAACGCGGGCATGGTGGGCCTCCAGACCTCGCACCGTTACGGCAATGCCACGTTCCTGGAGTCGGACTTCGTCCTCGGCATCGGCAACCGCTGGGCCAACCGCCACACCGGCAAGCTGGACACGTACACCGAGGGCCGCACCTTCGTGCACGTCGACATCGAGCCCACCCAACTCGGCAAGATCTTCGCGCCCGACTACGGGATCGCCTCGGACGCCAAGGCGGCGCTCGAACTGTTCGTCGAGGTGGCCAAGGGGCTGAAGGCGAAGGGCGAACTGCCCGACCGCAGCGACTGGGCGGCCTCCGCGCAGGACCGCAAGGCCCGCCTCCAGCGCCGCACCCACTTCGACAACGTGCCGATCAAGCCGCAGCGCGTCTACGAGGAGATGAACCGCGCCTTCGGCCCCGAGACCCGGTACGTCACCACCATCGGCCTGTCGCAGATCGCCGGCGCCCAGATGCTGCACGTCTACAAGCCGCGGCACTGGATCAACTGCGGCCAGGCGGGCCCGCTGGGCTGGACCATCCCGGCCGCGCTCGGCGTCGCCACCGCGGACCCGCAGGCCACGGTCGTGGCGCTGTCCGGCGACTACGACTTCCAGTTCATGCTGGAGGAACTGGCGGTCGGCGCCCAGCACAACATCCCCTACGTCCACGTGCTGGTGAACAACGCCTACCTCGGGCTGATCCGGCAGGCGCAGCGCAACTTCGACATCGACTTCCAGGTCAACCTGGAGTTCGAGAACGTCAACACGCCGGAGATCGGCGTCTACGGCGTGGACCACGTGAAGGTCGCCGAGGGCCTGGGCTGCAAGGCGATCCGGGTGACCGAGCCCGACCAGCTGCTGCCCGCCTTCGAGGAGGCGAAGAAGCTGGCCGCCGAGTTCCGCGTCCCGGTCGTGGTCGAGGCGATCCTGGAGCGGATCACCAACATCGCGATGAGCGGCTCGGACATCGCGAGCGTCAACGAGTTCGAGGAACTGGCGACCGAGCCGGGCCACGCCCCCACCGCGATCCGCCAGTTGACGGTGTGAGCGAGGGGCCGCGGCCCCACCGTGTGATCCCGGCGGGCGGCCCCGCCGTGTGATCGCGCCGTGTGATCCCGCCGTGCGGACCTGGGGGTGGTTCCGGAACCGCACGGCGCCCGGAGGGCGTGCCGTCACCTGACGACGGCACGCCCTCCGGCCGGTTCCGGGTCGCCCGCACCGGCACCGCGGAACCGGAACAGGGCGTGGTGACCCCCGAACGCGACCACGGCGTACGGGAGTCGCGCAGCCGCATCGTCCCGCGGGAGACCGGCCTCGGTCCGCTTCCCTGAGGCGGGGGCGGTCAGTCCGGGTCCGGGGCCAGGTAGCGGCGCAGCACGCGCTTGCACTCTGCGATCAGGGCCGGGTCGCCGTCCGGGTCCACGCGGAAGGCGAGCTGGAGCACCGCGTCCGCGCACTCCATCGCCACCCGCAGCGCCAGCGACGGATCGGTGCCGTCCTGCCCGTCCGTGCCGCCCTCAGGCTCCAGCAGCCCGCCGATCAGGGCGCCGAGACGCTGGGCCACCGCCGCGTTGTTGTCCAGCACCGCGTCGAGGATGTGCTGCTCCGCACGGTTGCCGGGCGGCCCGACCACGCCGAAGTCCAGCACCCCGAAGCCGGGCACCGCGCGCTTCATCGCGACGAACTCCTCCACCGCGAGGTCGGTCAACGCGCCCACGTGGGCCGGGGCCTCGCACTCGATGCGGCGGGCCAGCCGGGCGAGGTAGCGCTCCAGGTTGCGCTCGGCCAGCGCGGCCACCAGGGCGTCCTTGCCGGTGAAGAACTGGTACAGCGTGCCGATCGGCACCTCGGCGCGGCGGGCCACCTCCCGGGTGGTCAGCGCCCCGTACCCGGACTCGTCCAGCAATCGCGCGCTCGCGTCCAGGATGCGCTCCAGACGCTCGGCGCTGCGGCGCTGCACGGGTCTGCGGCGCAGCGGGCCGGACGGGTCCTCGGGTCGTGCCTTCATGTGCCCACTCTGCCGGATCTGGCGCTCCCGCCGCGAATCACTATCATGAGCGATGCTCATGTTAGCCGGGTGGCCCGACGCCGCGCGCCGCCCGCGCCGGTCCGTCGAAGGGTCGCCGTGATGCCGCATGAACCGTCCGCGCACGCCACGCAGCCGCACGAGCCGCCGTCCAACCCGCTGCCGTCCGGCTTCCGTTGGGGCGTATCGACCTCCGCCTACCAGATCGAGGGCGCCACCACCGAGGACGGCCGGGGCCGAAGCGTCTGGGACACCTTCGCCGAGCGGCCCGGTGCCGTGCGCGACGGCCACACCGCGAGGACCGCCTGCGACCACTACCACCGCTGGCGCGAGGACGTGGCGCTGCTGGCCGGGCTGGGCGTGGACGCCTACCGCTTCTCCGTCGCCTGGCCCCGGGTGCAGCCGGGCGGGCGCGGCCCGGCCAACGCCGCCGGACTGGACTTCTACGACCGGCTCACCGACGCCCTGCTGACCGCCGGGGTCGAGCCGTTCCCCACCCTCTACCACTGGGACCTGCCACAGGAGCTGGAGGACGCGGGCGGCTGGCTCTCCCGCGACACCGCGTCGCGGTTCGCCGACTACGCGGCACTGGTGGCCGACCGGCTCGGCGACCGCGTGCGGGACTGGATCACCCTCAACGAGCCCTTCGTGCACATGGCGTTCGGCTACGCGCTCGGGGTCCACGCCCCCGGCCGCGCGCTGCTGCTGGACGCGCTGCCCGCCGCCCACCACCAACTCCTCGGCCACGGGCTGGCGTCGGCCGCCCTGCGCGAACGCGGCGGCCGGGTGCACATCGCCAACAACTGCACCCCGGTGACCCCGGCAAGTGACACGCCGGCCGACCGGGAAGCGGCGGACGCCTACGACACGCTGCACAACCGGCTCTTCAACGACCCGGTGATCAACGGGAGTTACCCGGACCTTTCGGCCTACGGCGCGGGCGACGACCTGCGCGGGGCGCTGCGCGACGGCGACCTCGACCTCATCGGCGGCACCCCGCCGGCCGGGCTGGGCATCAATTACTACAACCCGACCCGGGTACGCGCCGCGCCCGCCGGAGCGGACCTGCCCTTCGAGGACGTGCCGATCGACGGCGTGCCGCACACCGCGTTCGGCTGGCCGGTCGTCCCCGAAGGGCTGCGCGACCTGCTGCTGGGCCTGCGCGAACGCTATGGCGACCACCTCCCGCCGCTCACCGTCACCGAGAACGGCTGCTCCTACGACGACCGCCACGGCATGGAGGACACCGAGCGCATCGACTACCTGGCAGGGCACGTCGGCGCCGTGGCGGACGCGGTGGGCCGAGGGGTGGACGTGCGCGGGTACTTCACCTGGACGCTGCTGGACAACTTCGAGTGGGCGGAGGGCTACCACCAGCGCTTCGGCCTGGTCCACGTGGACCACGAAACCCAGAAGCGCACGCCCAGGGCGTCCTACGCGTGGTACCGCGACCTGATCGCCGCGCACCGCGATCCGGCGCACCGCGATCCCGCGCGGCCGTGAGCGACGCGGACATGAGTGCCCCTCACGTCCCTCCGGACGGTGCCCGAGTGCCGGCGGACCGGACGGGCGTCCCCGTGGCGACCGCGCCCGCCGCCGCTCTCGCCGAACCGGTGGTCCCGGTGCGGCCGTTGTGGACCGCGGCCCTGAGCCTGGGGACCCTCGCCGTCTTCATGGCGTTCTTCACCCCCATCCAGATCCTGCTGCCCGACCAGCTCCAGCAGGCCGACCCGGCGCACAAGGCCGCCGCGCTGTCGTGGGTCACCGGGGCCGGGGCACTGGTGTCGATGGCCGCCAACCCGTTGGCCGGAGCGCTCTCCGACCGCACCACCAGCCGCTTCGGGCGCCGCCGCCCCTGGATCGCCGCAGGCGCGCTGCTGGGCGCGTCCGGCCTGCTGCTGACCTCGGCGGAGCACACCGTCGCCGGCATCCTGCTGGGCTGGTGCGTGGCGCAGGCCGGGCTCAACGGGATGCTCGCCGGGCTCACCGCGCCGGTCGCCGACCAGGTCCCGGTCACCCAGCGCGCCGTGGTCTCCGGCTGGACCGGCATCTGCCAGTCGCTGGGCCTGGTGCTGGGCGGGCTGCTGGTCACCGAGGCCGTCACCGGCACCACGACCGGCTACGCGCTCACCGCCCTGCTGACCGTCGCGCTCGCCCTGCCGTTCGTGCTGGCCTTCCCCGACCCGGTGCTGCCGCCCGGGCACCGGCCGCCCCGGCCCCGGGCGAGCGCCTTCTGGGTCAGCCCGCGCCGCCACCCCGACTTCGGCTGGGCGTGGCTGACCCGCTTCCTGATCAACCTCGGCAACTCCATCGGCACCCTCTACCTGCTGTACTACCTCACCGACGCCGTGCACCGCCCCGACCCGGCGGCGGGCGTGCTGGTCCTCACAGCCGTCTACACCCTCGCCGCGCTGCTCACCGCGATCCCCTCCGGCGTGGTCTCCGACCGCACCGGGCGCAGGCGCACCCTGGTGCTGGTCTCCTGCGTGGTCATGGCCGCCGCCGCGCTGCTGCTTGCCACCGTCCACACCTGGCCCGCGACGGTGCTGGCCGCCGCCGTGCTGGGGGCCGGGTTCGGCGTCTACCTCGCCGTCGACCAGGCCCTCGTCACCCAGGTGCTGCCGGCCGCCGCCGACCGCGCCAAGGACCTGGGCGTCATCAACATCGCCAACTCCGCCCCCCAGGTTCTCGCCCCCGCCCTCGCCGCACCCGTACTCGCCCACGGCGGCGGCTACTTCGGGCTCTACACCCTCGCCGCGCTCGTCACGCTGGCGGCCGGAGTACTGGTCCGCCGGGTGCGGTCGGTCGCATGACCCCCGTACGGGGGTAGTGGCGGCCCGCCCTGTGGCGCGACGATGGCCGGGCACGATCGTTACGAGGAGGGCACATGGCGGACAGCGCGGCGACCGAGGAGTTCCGGACGGCCCGGGACTTCCTGCTGCGGCACCGGGAGGACCACGCGGCGGCCCGCGCGGGCTTCCGCTGGCCGCGCCCGGAGCACTTCAACTGGGCGCTGGACTGGTTCGACCGGATCGCCGACGACCCCGGCCGGGCCGGCGGCACCGCGCTGTGGATCGTCGAGGAGGACGGCACCGAGGTCCGGCTGAGCTTCGCCCAGCTGCGCGAGCGCTCCGACCGGGTGGCCACCTGGCTGCGCGCCCGGGGCGTGCGCGCCGGTGACCGGATCGTGGTCATGCTCGGCAACCAGGCCGAGCTGTGGGAGACCGCGCTCGCCGCGATGAAGCTGCGCGCGGTGGTCATCCCCGCGACCCCGCTGCTGGGCCCGGCCGACCTCACCGACCGCGTGGAGCGCGGCGGCGCCGCCCACGTCCTCGTACGCTCAGCCGACACGGCGAAGTTCGACGACGTGCCCGGTGCGTACACGAGGATCGCGGTGGGCGGCGCGCCCGAGGGATGGCTTCCCTACGAGGACGCCTACGCCGCCGACCCGGCGTTCACCCCGGACGGGCCGACGCGGGCCGACGACACGCTGATGCTGTACTTCACCTCCGGCACGACCGCGCTGCCGAAGCTGGTGGAGCACAGCCATCTGTCGTACCCGGTCGGCCACTTGACCACCATGTACTGGATCGGCCTGCGGCCGGGCGACACCCACCTCAACATCTCGTCGCCCGGCTGGGCCAAGCACGCCTGGTCCAGCCTCTTCGCGCCGTGGAACGCCGAGGCGACGGTCTTCGTGCACAACTACACCCGTTTCGACGCCGGGCGGCTGATGGCCGAGATGGACCGGGCCCGGGTGACCAGCTTCTGCGCCCCGCCGACGGTGTGGCGCATGCTGATCCAGGCCGACCTGACGCAGCTGGCGACGCCGCCGCGCGAGGCGGTGGCCGCGGGCGAGCCGCTCAACCCCGAGGTCATCGAGCATGTGCGGCGCGCCTGGGGCGTGACGGTGCGCGACGGCTTCGGCCAGACCGAGACCACCGTCCAGGTCGGCAACACCCCCGGCCAGCCGCTCAAGCCCGGCTCGATGGGCCGCCCGGTGCCCGGCTACACGGTGGCGCTGGTCGACCCGGTCACCGGCGAGGAGGGCGACGAGGGCGAGATCTGCCTCGACCTGCGCGAGGAGCGGCCGGTGGGCCTGATGACCGGCTACGCGGGCGACCCGGAGCGCAGCGCCGCCGCGACCGCGGGCGGCTTCTACCGCACCGGTGACATCGGTGCCCGGGACGCGGAGGGCTACATCACCTACGTGGGCCGCGCCGACGACGTGTTCAAGGCCTCCGACTACAAGATCTCGCCGTTCGAGCTGGAGAGCGCGCTGCTGGAGCACGAGGCGGTGGCCGAGGCCGCGGTCGTCCCGTCGCCCGATCCGGTACGGCTCGCCGTGCCCAAGGCGTACGTGGTCCTGGCGAGCGGCTGGGAGCCCGGAGAGGCGACGGCCAAGGCGATCTTCGCGCACTCGCGGGCGGTCCTCGCGCCCTACAAGCGGGTGCGGCTGCTGGAGTTCGCGGAACTGCCCAAGACCGTCTCCGGCAAGATCCGGCGGGTCGACCTGCGCGAACGCGCCGCGCGCGGCGACGGCCAGGAGTACCGCGAGGCGGACTTCACCTGAGGCGGCGGCGAGCGCGGGCCTCACGCCGGGAGGGCGGGTCTCACCTGCGGCGGCCCGGGGTGGACCTGATGAACTGGTCGGCCGCGTCGTTGACCGGCTGCGGGGTGCCGGTCAGGTCCATCACGAAGAGCGGGACGAGCAACTGGTCGGCGCGCAGCCGCGCGTCGTGCGCGTAACCGGCGAGCGAGAAGAAGGCACCGGCCGCGTCCTCGTTGAGGCAGTTGAGCCAGAGGGTCTCGACCTCGCGCAGCGGCGTCGCCCGGGTGGACGGGTCGACCTGGGCGACCAGGCCCTCGCCGCGCAGGTCCACCCCGGTCGCCGCGCGGTCCGCGGCCACGGTGACCTCGCGGAAGCCCAGCCATTTCAGGTACTGCGCCGCGGCGGCCACCGCGTCCCGGCCGGTACGGATGGTCACCGGTCTGAACGGTGGCCGCCGCACCGGCCGCGGCGCGGTCGCGGTGGCCCGGCCGCCCGGCGCGGGCAGCGACTCCGGGGCGGTCACGTCCACCGGCGGGCGGATCACCGCGCCGCAGGCACAGCCGAGTTCGGGCTGCGGCCAGTCGTCGCTGCGGCCGCAGGCGGGACAGCGCAGGGTGATCCAGGAGTTGCGCCAGGTGCGTTGCAGGACGCGGGTCGGCATGCCGCCCCGCAGCAACGGCAGGGTCAGCGGCGCACCGCACGGGCACGGGAACGTCGGCGGGGTGAACGCGTGCTCGCGGCGGCACGCCGGGCAGCGGACGGGCACGCTTTCGGCCATGACGGAACTCCAGGCGGATCCGGACCTGCGGGGGCGGTCTGCCTCTCCATGCTGCCACGCCGGGTCGGCCCGCTATGGCCAAGTAGCGCCATATGCACGGAGATTGACGGGGCGTCGCACGCTCTGGTGCGCGGAAGGCGCCGTGGTCTGCCCGTTCCGCCGCCGCTCACCAAGGCCCCGGCACGGCGTGCGGCCCCGGCGCGGGCGCCCGCACAGGCGCCCGCGCCGGGGCCGGTTGGTGCCGTCCGATGGTGCGACCGGCGCGACGGACAAGGTGTCGCACCGCCGGACGGGGCTGGTCGCGCCCGCGCCGCCTGTCTCCACCCCTCAGAAGAGACTGGCGGCGCGGACGGGTTCTGGGGCGGGGAGCCGTGCGGCGGCTCCCCGCTGCTGACGTATCGTCAGCTGTCGCGCAGCTCGCGGACGGCGGCCTCGACGCGCTTGCCGTAGTCGGGGTCGGCGGCGTGGAAGTGGGCGAGGTTCTTCTCGATCACGTCGTCCCTGCTGACCTGGGACAGGCCGCCCGCGATGTTGGCCACCAGGCGCTTCTTCTCCTCCTCCGACATCAGCCGGTACAGCTCACCGGCCTGGAAGAAGTCGTCGTCCTTGGTGTGCGCCGGGGCCTCGTGGGTGCCGGTGTGACCGGCGACCGCCAGCGGCGCGGACAGCGGCTGGTCGGTCTGGACCGGGCCGTCGTAGGAGTTGGGCTCGTAGTTCTTGGCGTGCCGCGAGCCGTTGCGGGTGGCCATCAGGCCGTCCCGCCCGTAGTTGGCGGCCTCGAACTTCGGCGCGTTGATCGGAAGCTGGGTGTGGTTGACGCCGAGGCGGTAGCGGTGCGCGTCCGCGTAGGCGAACAGCCGGCCCTGGAGCATCTTGTCCGGTGACGGGCCGATGCCCGGCACGAAGTTGTTCGGCGAGAACGCGGCCTGCTCGACCTCGGCGAACACGTTGTCGGGGTTGCGGTCCAGCACCAGGCGGCCCACCCGCTGGAGCGGGTAGTCGGCGTGCGGCCACACCTTGGTCAGGTCGAACGGGTTGAAGCGGTACGAGGGCGCCTCGGCCGCCGGCATGATCTGCACGTACAGCGTCCAGGACGGGTTGACCCCGCGCTCGATGGCCTGCACCAGGTCGCGCTGGTGGGAGTTGGCGTCCTTGCCGACCTGCTCGGCCGCCTGCTCGCTGCTCAGGCAGCGGATGCCCTGGTTGGTCTTGAAGTGGTACTTGACGAAGAACGCTTCGCCGGCGGCGTTGGTCCACTGGTAGGTGTGGGAACCGTAGCCGTTCATGTGGCGGTACGAGGCGGGGATGCCGCGGTCGCCCATCAGCCAGGTGATCTGGTGGGTGGCCTCGGGGGAGTGCGCCCAGAAGTCCCAGACGTTGTCCGGCTCCTGCACGCCGGTGAACGGGTCGCGCTTCTGGGAGTGGATGAAGTCGGGGAACTTGATGGGGTCCTTGATGAAGAAGACCGGGGTGTTGTTGCCGACCAGGTCGTAGTTGCCCTCGTCGGTGTAGAACTTCAGCGCGAAACCGCGCGGGTCGCGCACCGCGTCCGCGCCGCCCAGGCTGTCGGCGACGGTGGAGAAGCGGGCGAAGACCGGGGTGCGCCTGCCCACCGAGCCCAGGAAGTCGGCGCGGGTGAAGCCGGTGACGTCGTCGGTGACCTCGAAGTAGCCGTGCGCGCCCGAACCCCGGGCGTGCACCACGCGCTCCGGGATGCGCTCGCGGTTGAACCGGGCCAGCTTCTCCAGCAGGTGCTGGTCCTGCAGGAGCAGCGGGCCGCCGACACCGGCGGTGGCCGAGTTCTGGTTGTCGGCGACCGGAGCGCCGGACTCAGTGGTAAGGGTGGGCTTGGGCATGGCGACCTTCCGTTACTACCCGTAACTGCCGCGAAGCGGGAGTGCGTTTCCGTATGCCGGACTTCGTGCGTCGGACGATATGAACGGCTTCAACAAACTGTCAACAGTGTCGAAACCGCCGAGTGGTGTTCCGTCCGGCGGCGCGCTTGGGCGCGACAGGACAGGTCGGCGCGCCGCCGGACGGAAGTCGTGGGGCCGGACGAGGCCGCGGTGCGGCCCGTCCGACCGGGTCGGCGGTCGGTCAGGCCGCCGGGGTGCTGCCGGACAGCCGCTCCACGCCGCGCAGCAGCGCCGAGTGGTCCAGGCCCCCGTCGCCCTGGGCGCGCAGCGAGGCGACGAGCTGGGCGACGACCGCGCCGACCGGCAGTGCGGCGCCGACGTTGCGGGCGGCGTCGGTGACGATGCCCATGTCCTTGTGGTGAAGGTCGATCCGGAAGCCCGGCGCGAAGTCGCGCTTGAGGAAGTTGTCCTTCTTGCGGGTCAGCACGGTCGAGCCGGCGAGACCGCCGTTGAGGACGTCGAGCGCGGCGGTCAGGTCGACGCCGGACTTCTCCAGGAAGACCACGGCCTCGGCGCACGCCTGGATGTTGACGGCGACGATGAGCTGGTTGGCGGCCTTGACCGTCTGACCCGAGCCGTGCGGACCGCACAGCACGATGGTCTTGCCCAGCACCTCGAAGATCGGCTTCGCCTCGTCGAAGTCGGCCTGCTCGCCGCCGACCATGATGGACAGCACCGCCTCGATGGCGCCCGCCTCGCCGCCGGAGACCGGGGCGTCCAGCACGCGGATGCCCTTGTCCGCCGCGTTCTTGGCGAGGTCCACCGAGGTCTGCGGGGTGATCGAGGACATGTCGATCAGCAGGGTGCCCGGGCGGGCGTGGGCCAGGATGCCCTCGTCGCCGTAGGCGATCGCCTCGACCTGCGGGGAGGCCGGGACCATCGTGATCACCACGTCGGCGTCCTTGACCGCCTCGGCGATCGAGCCGGCCGCCGCGCCGCCGGCCGCGGCGAGCCGGTCCAGCTTGGCCTGCTCCAGGGTGTAACCGGTGACCTGGTAACCCGCCTTGATCAGGTTCTCGGCCATGGGGGAGCCCATGATGCCGAGGCCGATCCAGGCGATCTTCGGGAGTGCGTTGCTCATGGAGGTGAAGTCCTTACGCGATGTCGTACGGGGAGGAGGCGGGGTCGCCGGGCGCCGATCAGCCGCGGGCCGCACGCCGCTCGTGGGGCAGCCACCCGAAGGCGTCCGCGCTCGGGCCGTCGCCGGGCTTGTACTCCAGGCCGATCCAGCCGTCGTAGCCCGCCTTGTCCAGCCGGCCGAGCAGGTCGGCGAAGTCCAGTCCGCCGCTGCCGGGGAAGGAGCGGCCGGGGTTGTCGGCGATCTGGACGTGACCGGTCTTGTCGGTGTAGCGGTCGATGACCTCGTGGAGGTCCTCGCCGTTCATCGACAGGTGGTACAGGTCCATCAGGAACCGGGCGTTGCCCAGGCCGGTGGCCTCGTTGACCCGGTCCACCACCTCGATCGCCTTCGGGGCGCTGACGATCGGGCACAGCGGCGACTCCGGCGCGTTGAGCGCCTCGATCAGCAGCACCGCGCCGACCCGGTGCGCGGCCCGGGCGGCCAGCGCGAGGTTCTCCAGGGCGAGTTCGTCCTGCGCCTCGGGGGCGACGCCCTCGACGCGGTTGCCGTACAGGGCGTTGAGCGCGGTGCAGCCCAGCGACTTGGCGAAGTCGGCGGCCACGTCGAGGTTGGCGCGGAACTTCTCCGACTCCTCGCCGGGGATCGACAGCGCGCCGCGGTCGGGCCCTGGCAGCTGTCCCGCGTAGAAGTTCAGCCCCACCAGCCGAGTGCCCGCGTCGTTCAACGCGTCGCGCAGGGCGTCGAGTTCGGCCCGCTCGGGGGTGGGCGCGTCGACCCAGGGCCACCACAGTTCCACGGCGGTGAACCCGGCCGCGGCGGCGGCCGCCGGGCGCTCCAGCAACGGGAGTTCGGTGAAGAGGATCGAGAGGTTCACGTCGAAGCGCGCGTCGAGCAAGCCCACAGGTGGCGCCCCTTTCCGGTTCCTAGGGCCTTCCGCCGGCCCCGACGGGGTTCACGGATGCGCGGGGTCCCGGACCGGGAAATCCCCTCGGCGCTTGATTCCGTATAGCGGAAGTTTCTTTCTGCTTAATGGAAGCCTGAATGAGGGAGGGGTCCGATGTCAAGTGGCGGCCTCGCGCCGGCGCGAGGAGCGGTTAGGTTGTGGACGTGCGATTGAGGGTTGAGTTCACGACGGAACCGTTCGACCTCGACGAGGCGCCCCGCCACGCGGTGGTGGCCCGCGAGGTCATCCAGGGGGCCGGCCTCGACAGTGTCGACGTCGGCCCGTTCGGCAACACCGGCGAGGGGCCCGCCGACCGCGTGCTCGCCGCGGTGGACGAACTGCTGCGGCGCGGTCTGGACGCCGGGGCCACCCGGGTCTCGCTCCAGGTCAACGTGGTCGCCGAGGCGGGGGAGGGTGCTTCGTGACCGAGATGGCGGGCCACCCGTTCGTGGACGCGGTCAAGCCGCTGGTCGACGCGATGGGCGGGGTGCTCGTGCCGCCGGAGCAGGCCCGGGGCGACGACGTGGTGCTCAGCTGGGAGGGCGCCCAGGTGGTCGCCGTGCGGCTGCCGCACATAGCCGACTCGCTGGACCACATCCTCGCCGACCTGGAGCGCCGCCGGGGCCGGCCGCTCGCCGAGCTGGACCGCAAGGACAAGCAGACCGTGGTGCGGATCCTGGAGGAGCGCGGCGCGTTCTCCGTGCGCCACGGTGTGGAGACCGTCGCCTCCGCGCTCGGCGTCAGCCGTTTCACCGTCTACAACTACCTGAACCGCGAGAACGCGGCGGCCAAGGGCGGCCAGTAGGCGTCCGGCCGGGGGCGCCGCCTCCAGCCCGTGGCAGGGGCTCCGGCTCGGGCGGCGGCGGGTCAGGGGGCCCGGACCCGGCCCGGACCCGGCCCGGTCGCCGGCCGGTGCGCTGCCCGGCCCGGAGGGCCCGTGTCCGGCCGCCGCCAGTCCCGGCCCGCGGCTCGTCCGCGGGGTCGGGCGCGCCCCGGCCGCCGACCCGCCGGACCCTGGGCCAGGGCCGTCACCGGTGAAATTGACTTCAACAAAGTGTTGACGCGATGTGTCGGGGGGATCTAGCTTTCCGGCAAGCCCGGTCCAGCGCGAGACCCCACGGAGGTCGTGGATGTCAGCTCGTCTCCCGGCGGGTCTCGCCCGCTTCAACACCGCAGAGCCCGACACCGCCGCCGGTCTGCTGCACGAGGTGTGCACCTCGCGCGGCTGGGCGGAGGCGGTGCTCGCCAAGCGCCCGTACGACGGTCTCGAAGCGCTGTACGAGGCGAGCGACGCGGCGATGAGCGGCCTGAGCGCCGACGACCTCGCCGAGGCCATGGCCGGCCACCCGCAGATCGGCCGGCCCAAGCCCGGCGACCCGGTCTCCGCCCGGGAACAGGGCGGCATGGCCGGCGCGTCGGACGAACTCAGGGCGGAACTGCTCGACCTCAACCTGGCCTACCAGGAGAGGTTCGGGCACGTCTTCCTGATCTGCGCCACCGGCCTGACCGGTGAGCAGATGCGGGACGCCGCCCGCAGCCGCCTCGGCAACACCCCGGAGCGGGAACGCGAGATCGTCCGCGCCGAGCTGACGAAGATCAACCGCATCAGACTGGCCCGGCTGGCCGAAGCCGAAGAAGCCGAAGGAGACCCGTCATGACGGACACGTCCGTCTCCACGCACATCCTGGACACCTCCGTCGGACGCCCGGCCGAAGGCGTGCCCGTCGAGTTGTCGGTCAGCGGCGGCGACGGCGGCTGGACGCCGCACGGCGCCTCCAAGACCGACGCGGACGGGCGCTGCAAGGACCTGCCCGCCCTCCCCGAGGGCACCACCCACGTACGGCTCCGGTTCGACACCGGGACGTACTTCACCGCACACAGGCAAGCCGAGGAACAGCAGGACGCCCCCCGCGCAAGGGACAGCGACGCCTTCTTCCCGGAGGTGGCGATCACGTTCGCCGTCGTTCCGGGTGAGCACTACCACGTGCCGCTGCTGCTCAACCCGTTCGGCTACTCCGTATACCGAGGGAGCTAGCAGACATGACCACCGTTCTCGGTCAGAACCAGTACGGCAAAGCGGAGAACCGCGTCGTCAAGATCACGCGGGACGGCGACACCCACCACATCAAGGACCTCAACGTCTCGGTCGCGCTGTCCGGCGACATGGACGACGTCCACTACTCCGGCAGCAACGCCAACGTGCTGCCCACCGACACCACCAAGAACACGGTCTTCGCCTTCGCGAAGGAGGTGGGCATCGAGTCCGCCGAGCAGTTCGGCATCGCGCTCGCCCGCCACTTCGTCACCAGCCAGGAACCCATCAAGCGGGCCCGCATCCGCGTCGAGGAGTACACCTGGGACCGCATAGCCACCTCCGACGCCAACTCCCGCTTCATCGGCGCCGACGAGGTCCGCCACTCCTTCGTGCGCAACGGCACCGAGACCCGCGTCGCGCAGATCACCTTCGACGGCGAGCGGTGGGAGGTGCTGGCGGGGCTGAAGGACCTGACCGTCCTGAACTCCACCAACTCCGAGTTCTGGGGCTACGTCAAGGACAAGTACACGACGCTCCAGGAGGCCTACGACCGCATCCTGGCCACCAGCGTCTCCACCTGGTGGCGCTACAACTGGACCAGCGACGAGGACCGCGCCCCCAACTGGAACAAGTCCTACGACCAGGCCCGCACGCACATCCTCCAGGCGTTCGCCGAGACCTACAGCCTCTCGCTCCAGCAGACGCTTTACCAGATGGGCTCGCGCGTCATCAACAGCCGCTCGGAGATCGACGAGATCCGCTTCTCGCTGCCCAACAAGCACCACTTCCTGGTCGACCTGGAGCCCTTCGGCCTCAAGAACGACAACGAGGTGTACTTCGCCGCCGACCGCCCCTACGGGCTCATCGAGGCCACGGTGCTGCGGGACGGCGCCGAGCAGCGCATCCCCGGTGACATGACCAACCTCTGACCGCTTCACCCTCGGCACCCGGAGCGACCTGACGGGCGGCGGCCGGCCGGATCACCGGCCGCCCGCCCGGCTCCGGCACTCAAAACCCCCAGGGCCCTGCCGTGCCCGACCGCCGATCAAAAGAACGAGGAAGCACCATGGCAGCACCGGCAGCCCACGACGGCACGCAGCGGCGTGTCGTCATCGAGAACTGTTCCGTAGCCACCGTGGACGCTAGCGACACCGAGTACCCCAGCGGTCACGTGGTCGTCGCCGGCAACCGCATCGAGTCGGTCGGCCCCGGCCCGGCCCCCTCCGGGCTGGAGAACGTCGTACGGCGCGTGGACGCCGAAGGGCACCTGCTCACCCCGGGCCTGGTCAACACCCATCACCACTTCTACCAGTGGATCACCCGGGGCCTCGCCACCGACCACAACCTCTTCGACTGGCTGGTCGCCCTCTACCCCACCTGGGCCCGCATCGACGAGCCCATGGCCTACGCGGCGGCGCAGGGCTCGCTGGCGGTCATGGCCCGCGGCGGCGTCACCACCGCCATGGACCACCACTACGTCTACCCGCGCGACGCGGGCGACCTGTCCGGCGCCATCATCCGGGCCGCCCGGGAGACGGGGGTGCGCTTCACCCTCGCCCGCGGCTCGATGGACCGCGGCAAGTCCGACGGCGGACTGCCGCCGGACTTCGCTGTGGAGAGTTTGGACGGCGCGCTCAGCGCCACCGAGGAGACCGTCGACGCCTACCACGACGCCTCCTTCGACGCGATGACCCAGGTCGCCGTCGCACCCTGCTCCCCGTTCTCCGTCTCCACCGAACTGCTGCGCGACGCCGCCCAGTTGGCGCGGCGCAAGGGCGTGCGACTGCACACCCACGGCAGCGAGACGGTCGAGGAGGAGAAGTTCTGCCACGAGCTGTTCGGCATGGGCCCGACCGACTACTTCGAGTCCACCGGCTGGCTGGGCGACGACGTGTGGATGGCGCACTGCGTCCACATGAACGACTCCGACATCGCCGCGTTCGCCCGCACCAGGACCGGCGTTGCGCACTGCCCGTCCTCCAACGCCCGCCTCGCGGCCGGTATCGCCCGGGTCCCCGACATGCTCGCCGCCGGCGTCCCCGTCGGCCTCGGCGTGGACGGCACCGCCTCCAACGAGTCCGGCGAACTCCACACCGAACTGCGCAACGCCCTGCTCATCAACCGCCTCGGACCGCACCGAGAGCGCGCCCTGAACGCCCGTCAGGCGCTGCGCCTGGGCACGTACGGCGGTGCCGAGGTCCTCGGCCGGGCCGAGCAGATCGGCTCCATCGAGCCGGGCAAGCTCGCCGACCTCGTGCTGTGGAAGATGGACACCATCGCCCACGCCTCCATCGCCGACCCGGTCACCGCGCTGGTCTTCGGCGCCGCCGCCCCCGTCGCGCTCGCCCTCGTGGACGGCGAGCCGGTCGTGGAGAACGGCCGCCTGACCCGGGTCGACGAGGACGCCGTCGCCCGCTCCACCCGCACCGAGGCCCGCCGGCTCGCCCGCATCGCGGGCCTGGCCGACTGACGCCGCGTCACGACCGACGCCCGCGTCACACCGCGCACCCGGTCGGGGAGGACGGTCCCCGGCCGGGGCAGGCGGCGCCGCCCCCGCCCCCGGATGGTCACGGCACCGGGGGCGGCGCCCGGCACGCCCGCCTTCCGGCACCCCCGGGCAGGACGTCACTCGCTGCCGACATCCGCGTAACACAGCCGAATCGCAGCCCCGCTTCGGTGGTTCACGCTGTCGCAACCCCTCGCCAGCACGACCCGCACCACCTCCCTGAAACCCGCGCCGCGAGCGTGTAACCGACAGGAGGAGCACCGTGGTCGAGACCTCGGCTCCGCACAACGCACCGGCCCGCCACCCGGTGGACCAGACCCTTCCGCCACTCAAACTCGTCACCAGCGGCCTCCAGCACGTCGCCGCCATGTACGCGGGGGTGGTGGCGCCTCCCCTGGTGGTGGGCAAGGCGGTCGGCCTCACGGCGACCCAGATGACCTTCCTGGTGGGCGCCAGCCTGTTCACCGCGGGCATCGCCACCCTGCTTCAGACCATCGGCTTCTGGAAGGTCGGCGCCCGGCTGCCCTTCGTCAACGGCGTCTCGTTCGCCGGTGTCGCGCCGCTGGTCGCCATCGCCGACACCACCGACCACCACGACAGCCTGCCCATCATGTTCGGCGCGGTGATGGTGGCGGGCGTGCTCGGCTTCTTCGTCGCCCCCTACTTCAGCAAACTGGTGCGCTTCTTCCCACCCGTGGTCACCGGTTCGGTCATCACGCTGATAGGGGTCTCGCTGCTGCCGGTCGCCATCGGCTGGATCGCCGGCAACGGCTCGGTCGCGTCCGTGTCCGACATCGTCCTCGCGCTGATCACGCTGGCCATCGTGCTGGTGCTGCGCAGGCTGCTGACCGGATTCCTCCAGCAGATCGCGGTCCTGATCGGCCTCGTGGTGGGAACCGTGCTCGCCATCCCGTTCGGCGTCACCGATTTCAGCGCGATCCGGCACGCCTCCCTCGTGGGATTCCCCAGCCCCTTCCACTTCGGCGCGCCGCAGTTCCAGATACCCGCGATCGTGTCGATGTGCATCGTGATGCTGGTGTGCCTGACCGAGTCGACCGCGGACATCCTGGCGCTGGGCAAGGTCGTCGACAAACCCGCCGACGAGGCCACCCTCGCGGCCGGCCTGCGCGCCGACACCCTCGGCAGCGCCATCAGCCCGCTGTTCAACGGCTTCGCCAACAGCGCCTTCGCGCAGAACATCGGCCTGGTCGCCATCACCAAGGTCCGCAGCCGCTTCGTGGTGGCCGTGGGCGGCGTGCTGCTGGTGCTGATGGGACTGTGTCCGGTCCTCGCCTCCCTGATCGCCCTCGTCCCCGGCCCGGTGCTGGGCGGCGCGGGCATCGTGCTGTTCGGCACGGTCGCGGCCAGCGGCGTCAAGACGCTCGCCGAGGCCGACCTGCACGACGGCGACAACCTGCTGATCATGGCCGTGGCGCTGGGCGTCGGCGTCATCCCCATCGTCGCCCCGCACTTCTACGACCACCTCGACCCGCACCTGCAGATCGTCCTGCAGTCCGGGGTGAGCGCGGGCTGCCTGGTGGCGGTCCTGCTCAACCTCGCCTTCCACCACCTCGGCCGCAAGCGCGCCCCGGCCACCGAGGAGCAGCCCGCCGCCGAGGCCCTGGCGGACGCCGTCCCCTCGGCCTGAACCCGCCGCCGCGTCCGCACCGCTCGCGCGCCGCACCAGCAAGCCCGCCCCGGAGTTCACCGGAGCGGGCTTCCTGGCGCGCCAACCGCCTGCGTCAGCCCAGCAGTTCGTACGCCGGCAGAGTCAGGAAGTCCACGTACTTCTCGTCCAGCGACACCTGGAGCAGCAGGTCGTGGGCCTGCTGCCACTGACCCGCGGCGAAGGCCTCCTCGCCGATCTCGGCGCGGATCGCGGCCAGTTCACCGGCCGCGACCTCGCGGGCCAGCTCCGCCGTCGCCTTGCGGCCGTCCTCGAAGACCACGCCCGCGTCGATCCACTGCCAGATCTGGGACCGCGAGATCTCCGCCGTGGCCGCGTCCTCCATCAGGTTGAAGATGGCCACCGCGCCCAGGCCGCGCAGCCACGCCTCGATGTAACGGATGCCCACCTGCACCGCGTTGCGCAGTCCCTCGAAGGTGGGCTCGGCCTTCAGCGAGTCGACGGCCAGCAACTGGTCGCCGGTGACGTGGACGTCCTCGCGCAACCGGTCCTTCTGGTTCGGCCGCTCGCCCAGCACCGCGTCGAACGACGCCATCGCGATCGGGACCAGGTCGGGGTGGGCCACCCACGAGCCGTCGAAGCCGTCGGCCGCCTCCCGGTCCTTGTCCGCCTTGACCTTCTCAAAGGCGACCTTGTTGACCTCGGCGTCCCGCCGCGAGGGGATGAACGCGGCCATGCCGCCGATGGCGTGGGCCCCGCGCTTGTGGCAGGTGCGTACCAGCAGTTCGGTGTACGCGCGCATGAACGGCGCCGTCATCGTCACCGCGTTGCGGTCCGGCAGCACGTACTTCGGGCCGCCGTCGCGGAAGTTCTTCACGATCGAGAACAGGTAGTCCCAGCGGCCCGCGTTCAGCCCCGAGGCGTGGTCGCGCAGTTCGTAGAGGATCTCCTCCATCTCGAACGCGGCGGTGATGGTCTCGATCAGCACGGTGGCGCGGACCGTGCCCTGCGGGACGCCCACGTAGTCCTGTGCGAAGACGAACACCTCGTTCCACAGCCGGGCTTCGAGGTGCGACTCGGTCTTGGGCAGGTAGAAGTACGGGCCCTTGCCCTTGGCGATCAGCCGCTTGGCGTTGTGGAAGAAGTACAGGCCGAAGTCGACCAGCGCGCCCGGCACCGGCTCGCCGTCCACCCGCAGGTGGCGCTCGTCCAGGTGCCAGCCGCGCGGGCGCATCACCACGGTCGCCAGCTCCGCGTCCGGACGCAGCGCGTACGACTTGCCCTCGGGTGTGGCGAAGTCGATGCGGCGCTCGTAGGCGTCGATCAGGTTGATCTGGCCGCCGACGACGTTGGCCCAGGTGGGCGCCGAGGCGTCCTCGAAGTCGGCCAGCCACACGCGCGCGCCGGAGTTGAGCGCGTTGATGGTCATCTTGCGGTCGGTGGGGCCGGTGATCTCCACCCGGCGGTCGTCCAGCGCGGCCGGGGCCGGGGCGACCCGCCAGTCGCCCTCCCGCACGGCGGCGGTCTCGGGCAGGAAGTCCAGCGTGCCGGTGCGGGCGATCTCGGCACGGCGCTCGGCCCTGCGGGCCAGCAGCTCGGCGCGGCGCGGCGCGAACCGCCGGTGCAGCTCGCCGAGGAACGCCAGCGCCTCGGGCGTCAGCACCTCCTCGGCACGCGGGACGGACTCGGCGCCGGTGACGACGGCCGAGGGGGACGGCGCTGCTGCGGACATGGGCTGTCACTCCTTCCCGCGCGGCCGTGTGCGGCGGCGGCGCGGCGGCGGCACGGGGTGCCGTGGTTCGTCGATCGGGACGGCAGAGCGGCGGGCGGGTGTGCGGCGCGCCCGGGGCTTCTGCTGCGTGGAGCATAGTTTCTGCATAGTGGAAGATCAACGGTCTGTGGCACTGCGTGCAGGGTGATTGGAAGCACCTTTTCGCAGGGCGGAAAGATCGTCGCCGAGGAGCCGCAGGTCGGCGGGGGTGTCGATGTCGTCCGGCGCCGCGAGGTCCCCGCACTCGACGAGTGTGACGCTGCTCTCGTACGCCTTGAGGTACGCCCGAGCGCCCTGGTCGCCGGAGGCGGAGGCGACGATGCCCGGCCAGTGCTCGACCCCGAGCAGCACCGGGTGCCCCCGCTTACCGCCGTACGCGGCCGCCGCGAGCGCGCAGGCCGGCGCGTCCCCGAGCCCCTCGCCGATCACCCTGCGCACCGCGTCGGGGCCGATCCCCGGCTGGTCCACGAGGGCGACGACCGCCGCCAGGGCCCGGCCGCCGGCCAGCGAGGCCAGTCCCCGGCGCAGCGAGGAGCCCATGCCCTCGGCCCATTCCGGGTTGTCGACCAGCGTGTACGCGCCGAGCCCGGTCGCCCGCTCCCGCACGGTGTCCGCGGCGGCGCCCAGCACCACGTGCACCGGGTCGCAGCCGCCGTCGCGCAGCACCCGCGCCGCGTGCTCGACCAGCAGGCCGCCGCGGTACCCCAGCAGGGCCTTGGGGTGCCCGCCGAGCCGCCGCCCGGCCCCGGCCGCCAGCAGCAGCCCGGCCACGGGAGCGCCACGGCCGGGCGGGCAGCCGTCCCGGGCGGGGCGGGGCCGGCGGACGTCGTGCGGGTGGTGGTGCGAGCCGTGGGTTCGCCGCTGCTGCGTCATGACTCCTGGATACCTCGCCGGGCCCCGTCCGGGCGACGACGGGCGTCGCCCAGCCCGGCCCGGGCGACGGAGGCCGCCGTGGCGAAAGATGAGAAGTGGCCGGAGAACCATGAATTTTTCCCCAGATTTCGCTCTCCGTATGGCGCGATGCGCGGAGCGTGGCCTTTACTGGTCCGACCCTCAGCCAGCCGAAGGGGAGTTGGTCAGTGTCGAACGACCGGATCGGGCAGTGCACCCGACCCGCCGCCGACCGTGACGAGGTCTGCGGCGAAGATCCGCGAGTGGCCGGACTGCGCAGGGCGGTCGGTCGCCTGCGCCGTGAACTGGCCTGCTACCGGCCCCAGTTGTCGGACCGTCAGGTAGCGGAGGAGGAGCTGGCGCTGCTCGACGCCGCGGTGGCCGACGGATCGATATCCGTGCCGCGTCTGCGCACCTCTTTACTGGTCGTCACCAGCGCCCTCGGGTCGGTCAGCGCGCTCGCCGAACCGGTCGCCGCCCTGCGGCGCGCCATAGACCTCTTCGGTCCGAGTCCGTCGTCCCCGCACCCGTCGGACCGGGCCCCGTTCACCCACGGCTGAGTTCGCCGCGCCGGGCGACGGCCGCCGGGCGGGTCCCGGCGGCGGTCAGCCCGCGCCGCCCGAGTTGGCCAGCGCCTGCGACAGCTGCCGGGCCACGTCCTGCAGCGCCGGGATGATCTTGTCCTGGGCGGCCTCGGTCACCCGTCCCGCCGGGCCGGAGATGGAGATGGCCGCCGCCGTCGGGTAGTCCGGCACGCTCACCGCGAGGCACCGCACGCCGATCTCCTGCTCGTTGTCGTCGATCGCGTAGCCCGCCTCGCGGATGCGGGCCAGCTCCGCGAGGAACGCGTCCGGGTCGGTGATCGTGCGGTCGGTCGCGGCCGGCATGCCGGTGCGCCGCAGCAGCGCCCGGACCTCCTCCGGCTCCACGGCGGCCAGCAGCGCCTTGCCCACGCCGGTCGAGTGCGGCAGCACCCGGCGGCCGACCTCGGTGAACATCCGCACCGAGTGCCGCGAGGGCACCTGCGCGACGTAGACCACCTCGTCGCCGTCGAGCAGCGCCATGTTCGCGGTCTCGCCGGTCGCCTCCACCAGGTCGGTCAGGTACGGCCGCGCCCAGGTGCCCAGCAGGCGCGAGGCGCTCTCGCCGAGCCTGATCAGCCGCGGGCCAAGTGCGTAGCGGCGGTTGGGCTGCTGGCGCACGTAGCCGCAGGAGACCAGGGTGCGCATCAGGCGGTGGATGGTGGGCAGCGGCAGCCCGCTGCTGGCCGACAGCTCGCTCAGGCCCACCTCGCCGCCCGCGTCCGCCATCCGCTCCAGCAGGTCGAAGGCGCGTTCCAACGACTGCACGCCGCCGGTACCGCCGGCCGAGCCGGTGGTCTTGGCGGTGCTGGCGGGGCTGCTGGAGCTCATCGACGGCACGTCCGGTCCTCTCGGAGCCTTTCGGGGGCCACTGGGACCGCCGGGGGCGTCCGGCGGATGTATCGCAGCCTACCGGGCGGTGGACGCGTGTTCACCGGCCGCGGCCTGCGCATCCGCCCCGCGCGACGCTGTCGGCGACGTGATCGCGGCCGGTGCCCCGCGCGATGCCGGGCGGGCGCCCACGCCACAAGTGGCCGGAGCTACCTTCTGCTGTGCGGAACTTTCTTTCCATTTTGTGGAATCATCCAAACGTCGTTCCGTGTCGCGCGGTCGCTCCGGGTGGGTCTTGACTGCCCGTGAGGGCCGGGCCGAAGATTCGTTCAACAGAACGTTGAATTTTCTTCGGAGTGCCGCCCCGGGAACGTCGCGGGGTCCTCCGGAACCGGAAAGTCGTCGGAAGGGGTGCGTGTGCCCGGCACTGAACGCGTCGACCTGGTCCTGCGGTCCACGAGGGTCGTCACACCCGAGGGCGAGCGTCCCGCGGCCGTCACCGTGAGCGGTGAGCGCATCGCCGCCGTCCTGCCCCACGACGCGCGGCCGCCGCGCGACGCCCGGGTGGTGGACCTCGGCGACGACGCCCTGCTGCCCGGCCTCGTCGACACCCACGTCCACGTCAACGACCCCGGCCGCACCGAGTGGGAGGGGTTCGACACCGCCACCCGGGCGGCCGCGGCGGGCGGCGTGACCACGATCATCGACATGCCGCTCAACAGCATCCCGCCCACCACCACCGTCGACGCGCTCCAGGTCAAACGGCGCACCGCCCAGGCCAAGGCACACGTCGACGTCGGCTTCTGGGGCGGCGCGGTCCCCGGCAACGTCAAGGACCTGCGCCCGCTGCACGACGCGGGCGTCTTCGGCTTCAAGTGCTTCCTGCTGCACTCCGGCGTGGACGAGTTCCCCCAGCTCGACCCGGCCCAACTGGCCGACGCGCTGGGCGAGATCGCGGGCTTCGGCGGCCTGCTCATCGTGCACGCCGAGGACCCCCACCTCATCGACGACGCGCCGCCCGCGTCAGGCCGCCGCTACGCCGACTTCCTCGCCTCGCGGCCGCGCGCCGCGGAGAACACCGCCATCGAGGGGCTGATCGCGCTCGCCCGGCGGCTCGACGCCCGGGTGCACATCCTGCACCTGTCGTCGTCCGACGCGCTGCCGCTGATCGCCGCCGCCCGCCGCGAGGGCGTACGGATCACGGTGGAGTCCTGCCCGCACTACCTCACGCTGAAGGCGGAGGAGATACCCGAGGGCGCCACCGAGTTCAAGTGCTGCCCGCCGATCCGCGAGGGCGGCAACCAGGACGCCCTGTGGCGCGGGCTCGCCGACGGCACGATCGACTGCGTCGTCTCCGACCACTCGCCCTCGACGCCCGACCTGAAGAACTTCGACACCGGGGACTTCGGCACCGCGTGGGGCGGGATCTCCTCGCTCCAGCTCGGCCTGCCCGCGATGTGGACCGAGGCCCGCCGCCGCGGCCACACCCTCGCCGACGTCGTCCGCTGGATGTCCACCGCGCCCGCCGCGCTCGCCGGACTGCCCGCCAAGGGCGCCATCGAGCCCGGCCGCGACGCCGACTTCGCCGTCCTCGCGCCGGACGAGACCTTCACCGTGGACCCGGCCGCGCTGCACCACCGCAACCGCGTCACCGCCTACGCGGGCCGCACCCTCACCGGCGTGGTCCGCGCCACCTGGCTGCGCGGACGGCTCATCGCCGACCACGGGGTCACCACCAGCCCGGCCGGCCGCCTCCTGCAACGCCCCTGAACCCGCCTCGCACGCAAAGGAGATCGCATGCCGCAGGTCACTCGCTTCACCGGTGACGCCCAGCCGTACCAGGAGGGCAGCGAACCGTACGCGGACTACCGCCGTGCCGACGCCCTGCCCTTCGACGGCCTCGTCGACCTCGCCGACCGCCGCCTGGGCGCGGGCGTCATCGCGGCCAACGACGAGTTCTTCGCCGAGCGCGAGAACCTGCTGATCCCCGAGCCCGCCGTCTTCGACCCCGAGCGCTTCGGCCACAAGGGCAAGATCATGGACGGCTGGGAGACCCGGCGCCGCCGCGGCACCGGCGCCGGCACCCCGCACCCCACCGCCGGCGACCACGACTGGGCGCTCGTGCGGCTCGGCGCGCCCGGCGTCATACGCGGCCTGGTCGTGGACACCGCGCACTTCCGCGGCAACTACCCGCGCGCCGTCAGCGTCGAGGCCACCACCGCCCCGCTGTCCGCGTCCCCCGCCGACCTGCTCGGCGACGACGTGGAGTGGACCGAGATCGTCCCGCGCACCGAGATCGGCGGCCACGCGGCCAACGCCTTCACCGTCGAGGCCGAGCGCCGCTTCACCCACCTGCGCCTCAACCAGCACCCCGACGGCGGCATCGCGCGACTGCGGGTGTTCGGCGAGGTCGCCCCGGACCCGGAGTGGCTGGCGACACTTGGCACGTTCGACCTCGTCGCGCTGGAGAACGGCGGTGTGGTCGAGGACGCCTCCGACCGCTTCTACTCGCCGCCCACCAACACCATCCTGCCCGGCCGCTCCCGCAAGATGGACGACGGCTGGGAGACCCGGCGCCGCCGCGACGACGGCAACGACTGGGTGCGCTACCGGCTCACCCAGCAGTCGGTGATCCGCGCGGTGGAGATCGACACGGCCTACCTGAAGGGCAACTCGGCCGGATGGGCCGCGCTCTACGCCCAGGACCAGGCCGCCGGCGCGGACGCGCAGTGGGTGGAGGTCCTGCCCCGCACCCGGCTCCAGCCCGACACCGTGCACCGCTTCCTGGTGGACGCCCCGCCCGCCACCCACGTACGCATCGACATCTTCCCGGACGGCGGGATCTCCCGGTTGCGGCTGTACGGCTCGCTGACCGACACCGGCGCCAAGACGCTGGCCGAGCGCACGGCCGAACTGTCGGGCTGAGGCACTCGTCGACTCCGCGGGCGGCCGGGGCAATCCTCTCGCCCCGCCCGCCCGCGGTCCCATACCCTTCACCTCCCCGTCACTGCCGTGCGCGGGGAGTCCGAGGAGGGACCGCGCATGCCCGAGCCCGAAGCAGGCCGCCTCGACGTGGTCGACCGCCAACTGGTCGACGCGGCCGTCGAGTTGGCCCGCTCCCGTTTCCCCGGCGCCGAGCCGTGGTCGGGCGGCGCCGCGGCGCTGCGGCTGGACGACGGGACGGTGCTGACCAGCACCGCGCCGCAGCCACCGAACGCCGCGGTGAGCCTGTGCCACGAGACCGGCGCCCTCTGCGAGGCGTTCAAGCGCGACCGCCGGGTCGTGGCATCGGTGTGCGTCGTCGACGCCGGCCCCGGCCGCGGCCACTGGGTGCTGGCCCCCTGCGGCGTGTGCCAGGAGCGGCTGTTCGCGTACGGCCCGGACGTGGCAGTCGGCGTCCCCGACCCCCACGACCCGCGCCGCTGGCGCTCGTTGAGACTGCGGCACGTGCAACCGCACTGGTTCGCCCGGGTGTTCCCCGACGACCCGTGGCCGTACGAAGGCGCGGGGCAGTAGCGGCGGGTCGGCCCGGGTCCGCGGGGACGGGACCGTTCACCCCCTGGGCGCCCTGCGCGCACCAGTGCGGTCCGTCGGCCGGTCCGGCTCACCTCCGGAACCGGTGCGGGCCCGGGCCCGTCTCAGGCCGCCCGCCGCACGCGCCTGCGGTGGGCGGCGATGATCTCCGCGTAGCGCCGGCCGCTGCCCTTGACCGTGCGCGCCTGCGTCGCGTAGTCCACGTGCACCAGGCCGAAGCGCTTGTCGTAGCCGTACGCCCACTCGAAGTTGTCCAGCAGCGACCAGGCGAAGTAGCCGTCCAGCGGCACGCCCTTGCGCACCGCCCGCGCGCACGCCGCCACATGGGCGTCGAGGTACGCCGCGCGTTCGGGGTCGGCGACCTGGCCCTCGGGCCCCACGGTGTCCGGGTACGCCGAGCCGTTCTCGGTGACCAGGATGCGCCGGGCGCCGTACTCCCGGGTCATCCGCAGCAGCATCCGCTCCAGGCCGTCCGGCCTGACCTCCCAGTCCATCCCGGTGCGCGGCACACCGGGCAGGTAGACCTGGCGGGCGCGCGGCGGCGGGCCGGTGGGGTCGTCCGCGACGACATGGCGGAAGTAGTAGTTGAGGCCCAGCCAGTCCAGCGGCGCCGCGATCGCCTCCAAGTCGCCGGGACGGGTCGGGAGTTCGACGCCGTAGAGGTCGACCATGTCCTGCGGGTAGCCCCTGCCGTGCAGCGGGTCCAGCCACCAGCGGTTGGTGTGGCCGTCCGCGCGCACCGCCGCGGCGCGGTCCGCCTCGCGGTCGGTCGCCGGTTCGCACGGGCTGAGGTTGTTGACGATGCCGATGCGCGCGCCCGGCACCTCGGCGCGCAGCGCGGCGACTGCCCTGGCGTGCCCGAGGTGCAGGTGGTACGAGGCGCGCACGGCCGCGGTGACGTCGCGCAGGCCCGGCGCCATCCGCCCCTCCAGGTGGCCGATCCACGCCGAGCACAGCGGCTCGTTGAGCGTCGCCCACTCCCGCACCCGGTCGCCCAGCGCCCGCCCGACCACGCGCGCGTACTCACCGAGGTGCTCGGCGGTCTCCCGGTGCGGCCAGCCGCCGCGGTCCTGGAGCGCCTGCGGCAGGTCCCAGTGGTAGAGCGTGGCGTACGGCGTGATGCCCGCGTCCAGCAGGGCGTCCACCAGGCGGTCGTAGAAGTCCAGCCCGGGCCGGTTGACGGCGCCGCTGCCCTGGGGCAGGACACGCGGCCAGGCGATGGAGAAGCGGTAGGCGGTGACGCCGAGTTCCTTGAGCAGCGCGACGTCCTGCGGCCAGCGGTGGTAGTGGTCGCAGGCGACGTCACCGGTGTCGCCGCGGTCGACCGCTCCCGGCACCCGGCAGAAGGTGTCCCAGATCGACGGCGCCCGGCCGTCCTCGTCGTGCGCGCCCTCGATCTGGTACGCGGAGGTGGCGGCGCCCCACTGGAACCCGGCGGGGAAGGCGGTCAGGTCGTCCAAGCCGTACTCGTCTGTCGCAACTGCCTTTGTCACAACGGCCTTTCCATGAGGGGTTGTCGGGTGGCGTACGCCGTCGGTGGCGCGGGCTCGCGGGGCGGTCACTTCACCGCCCCGGCCGTCAGCCCCGCCACGAGGTAGCGCTGGAGCAGCAGGAACCCGGCGACCACGGGGACGCTCACCACGAGGGAGGCGGCCATCACCTGGTTCCAGTAGACGTCGTTCTGCGTGGCATAGCCCTCCAGACCCACCGCGAGGGTGCGGGTGGTGTCGTTGGTCATCACGGAGGCGAACAGCACCTCGCCCCACGCGGTCATGAACGCGTACACGCCGACCGCCACGATCCCCGGGACCGCCGCCGGGATCACCACGCGGAACAGGGCGCCCAGCGGCCCGCACCCGTCGGTGAGCGCGGCCTCGTCGAGATCGCGGGGGATGGAGTCGAAGTACCCGGCGAGCATCCAGATGGAGAACGGCAGCGAGAACGTGAGGTAGGTGAGGATCAGCCCGCCTCTGCTCCCGTACAGGGCGATGCCTGTGGCATTGCCGATGTTGACGTAGAGCAGGAAGAGCGGCAGCAGGAAGAGGATGCCGGGGAACATCTGCGTGGACAGCACCGTGACGGTGAACAGACGCCGGCCACGGAACCGGTAGCGGCTGACCGCGTACGCGGCGAAGATCGCCACCGCCACCGAGGCCAGCATCGAACTTCCGCTGACGATGAGCGAGTTGACGAAGTAGCGGGCGAGCGGAACGGTGTGCCAGATGTCCACGTAGGGGCGCAGGGTGAGCGCGTGCGGTATCCAGTCGAACCGGCCCTGCACCTCACCCAGCGACTTCAGCGAGGAGCTGAGCATCACGTACACCGGCACCAGCGCGAACGCGGTGAGCCCGGTGAGCACCACCCGGCGCGTCCAGACGAAGGCGCGCGGCGCCGCCATCGGCGACCTCGGCCGCCCGGCCCGCGCCGCGCCGGACCTCGGCGACATCGCCCGCCCGGGCCGCGGGGACCTGGAGACCTCAGCCATCGGTGTCCCTCCCGCGCGTCGCGACCAGGTAGCCCGCCGTCACCAGCAGCAGGAAGAGCAGCAGCAGAACGGACATCGCCGAGCCCGAGCCGAAGTTCCAGTTGACGAACGACGACTGGTAGATGTGGATGGAGACCAGGTCGGCGGCGGGCGGCGCCGAGCCGCCGAACAGCACGTAGGGCGTGTTGAAGTCGTTGAACGTCCACAGGAACAGCACGAGCACCAGTACCTGGTTGACCGGGCGCAGCGACGGCAGGGTGATGCGGCGGATCCGCTGCCAGGTCCCGGCGCCGTCCATCGCCGCCGCCTCGTACAGCTCACGCGGGATGTTCTGGAGCCCGGCGGTCAGGCACAGGAACGCGAACGGCCAGTTGCGCCACACCGACACCGTCAGCAGCGCGACGAAGCTGTGCGGGCCGATCAGCCAGAACGGCCGGCCGGATGTCAGGTGCAACTGGTCGTGGAGCACGTGGTTCACCAGCCCGTTGTCCTGCTGGAACATGAACGCCCAGGTGATCACGGCCGCGTACACCGGCAGCGCGTACGGCACCAGGAACAGCCCGCGCAGCAGCCCGCGCCCGCGGAACGGATCCTGGGTCAAGATCGCCGCCGCCGAGCCCAGCAGCCACGACAGTCCCACCGACAGCACCGTGAACGCGCACGTCACCCAGAACGAGTGCAGCAGCGCCGTGCCGACCGCGGCGTGGAAGTCCACCGCCACGCGGTAGTTGCCCAGCCCCGTCCAGGGCGCGGAACCCCAGTCGCGGATGAAGAACTGGGTGAGCTGCTTGAAGCTCATCACCACCCCGACCACCATCGGGATCAGGTGCACCAGCACTTCCAGCACGAGCGCGGGCACCAGCAGCAGGTACGGCAGCGCACCGCGCCGCGGACGCAGCCGGGAGCGCAGGGTGCCGCTCGGGCGCCGGTCCGCCGCCCGTCCGGGCGGACGCCTCTCCAGGATCGTCGTCATCTTCGCCGACGCCCGGTCAGCTCTGCGGCATCTGCTGCTGGGCCTTGGCCAGTTCGGCCCTCACCGTGGCGTCGGTGACCGGCTTGCCCGCCGCGGCGTCCGCGAACAGGTCCTTCATCGCGGTGCCCACCAGCGTCTCGAACTGGCTCTCGTCCGGTACCTGCGGCATCGGGGCCGCGGAGTCCGCCAGGACCTGGCGCAGCGTGCGCTGCTCGGGCGCGGAGAACGCCGCGTCGCTCTGCGCCGCGGTCACCGGCGGCACCGAGCCGTAGGCGGAGTTGAGGATCTGCTGCTCGGGGACGCTCGTCATGAACTTTACGAACTTCAGCGCGCCGGAGCGGTTGTGGGTGTTGGCGAAGACGGCCATGTTGATGCCGGCCACCATCGAGTCGGTCTTCGCCGAGCCCGTGGGGTTCGCGGTCTGGAACGGCACCGGGGCCACCCCGTAGGCGGAGGCGTCCATGCCGTGCGCCTTCAGCGAGCTTCCGGCCGCCTGCCACAGCAGCATGGCCGCCTTGCCGGTGGCGAAGTCGGTCACCGACTGGTTGGCGGAGTACTCGGCGTCGCCGGGGGCCACGATGTGGTCGGCGGCCATGAAGTCGATGTACTGCTTGACCGCGGCGACCGCCTGCGGCGTGGTGAACTGCGGCTTGCCGGAGCTGTCGAAGAAGTCGGCGCCGTGCTGCTCGCCGAGGACGAAGGCGTGGTGGGCGTTCTCCGCGAGGCTGGAGCCCTCCTCGGCCAGCCCGTAGTGGCCGTTGCCGGTGAGTTTCCTGCCGTCGGCGACCAGCTGGTCCCAGGTGGCCGGCGGCGTGGGGATGCCCGCCTGCTGGAAGAGCTTCTTGTTGTAGTAGAGCGCGTACGACAGGGAGTAGAGCGGGACCGCCGCGGGGTCCTTGCCCGCCGCACCGGTCGCGGCCAGCGCGGACGCGGTGAACTTGTCCTTGCCGCCGATCGCCGCGAAGTTGCTCGCGTTGAACGGCAGCAGCGCGCCGGTGGCCTGGAGCGAGGCCGACCAGGTGTTGCCGATGTTGAGCACGTCGGGGCCCTGGCCGGAGGAGGTGGCCGCGAGGATCCGGTTGAGCAGGTCGTTCCAGGGAATGACCTCAAGCTTGACCTTGATGCCGGTCTGCTTGGTGAACTTGGCCAGTTCCGGGCCGAGCACCTTCTGGTCGACGCCGATGTTGGCGCCCTGGTTGCTCGCCCAGTACGTGAGCGTCCTGGGACTGGAGTCGTCACCGCCGCCCGTGGTGCTGCCGCCTCCGCAGGCGGTGGCGGTCGCGGCGAGGGCGAGGACGGCTGCGGTGGCGCTGAGCGTGCGGGAGACCTTGAGGATCGGCACGGCGGACCCCTCTCTGGGGGGCGGACACGGCGGGTTCGGAAGGCGCGTGGGCGGAGCGGCCGCGTTCGGGAAGTGAACGCCTTCACGCCTTAATTCAAGTCGTGATTTAAACTGCGTGAAAACCCGGCGTCAAGACTTCGCGCACCGGTAGGTTTTCCGGCCAGGAACGGCCCGTCACGGGGCGCGGAGGGGAGCGGCATGGCGGACAACCAGCGAACGGTGCGCGACCTGCGCCGCGCCAACCGATCGGCGCTGCTGCGCCATCTGTGGTTCGAAGGGCCCCTCAGCCGCCAGGAGTTGGCCCGCGACACCGGGCTGAGCACCGGGTCCATCAGCAACGTGGTGGGCGAACTCCTCGCCGACGGCGCGGTGGAGGAGGCCGGCGCGGTCGGCTCGGACGGCGGCCGCCCGCGCATCCTGCTGCGGGTCGCCGCCGACCGCGCCCGGGTGATCGGCGTGGACGTCGGCGAGACCCGGGTGCGCGTCGAGCTGTTCGACCTGCTCATGGGCGAACTCGCGGTCACCGCACCCGCGTTGTCCGACAGCGGCCACGACGTGGACCACGTCGTACGGCTCGTGCTCGACGGCATCGGCACGGTGCTGGCCGAGACCGGCACCGACCCCTCCCGGGTGCTCGGGGTCGGCATCGGCGTGCCCGGCGTCGTCGAACAGGGCGCCTCACCCGACGACGCGCTGGTGCACGGCCAGACCATCGGCTGGGACGCCGTGCCCCTCGCTCGCCTGCTGCGCGCCGGGACCGACCTGCCGCTGCACGTCGACAACGGTGCCAAGACGCTGGGCCAGGCGGAGATGTGGTTCGGCGCCGGGCGCGGCGCCCGCAACGCGGTCATCGCGCTGATCGGCTCGGGCGTCGGCGCCTGCGTCGTCACCGACGGGCGGCCGTACCGGGGCGCGACCTCCAGCGCGGGGGAGTGGGGGCACACCACGATGCGGGTCGGCGGGGCGCGCTGCCGGTGCGGTGCGCCGGGGTGCCTGGAGGCGTACGTGGGCGCGGAAGCCGTCGTCAGGCGCTGGGGCGGCGCACCGGCGCACGCCTCGGAGGAGACCGCGCTCGCCGCGCTGCTGGAACGCGCCGACGACGACCCGGCGGCGCGCGCGGTGCTGGACGAGACGGCCGAGTACCTCGGCGCGGGCATCGCCGACCTGGTCAACCTCTTCAACCCCGAACGCATCGTGCTGGGCGGCTGGGCCGGCCTGATGCTCGGTCCGCGCCTGCTGCCCCGGGTGCGCGAGCACGCCGCCGCCTACGCGCTGCGGCAGCCCGGCGAACGGGTGGAGATCACCCTGGGGCGGCTGGGCGCCGAGGCCGTCACCGTGGGCGCGGCGACCTTGCCGCTCGCGCGCTTCCTCGACAACGGGGGACGCGCCGACCGGTCGCCCTCCACGGGAACCGACGCGGCGGTTCCGGGCGTTCAGACGGACAGGGAGGCACGCGCCCTGGCGCGCCGCGCCCGTTGACGCGGCGATCGCCGGATCGCCGCCCGCCCGTTCCGCCACGTCACCGCCGAGGAGCACCGCTCGTGACACTCCAGCAGCAGATCGTGGGCAACGCCATGCAGATGGCGGTCTGTAGTCTGCAACCGGGCCAGACCGTGTACTGCGAGGCGGGGAAGTTCCTGTTCAAGACCTCCAACGTGACGATGGAGACCCGCCTTTCCGGCCCCGGCGCCCAGCGCGACGGCGGCGCCGGAGGTGGCGGCGGGGGCATGGGGGGTCTGCTGCGGCAGGCCATGGGCACCGCGATGCAGGTCGGCCAGCGGGTGCTGGCGGGAGAGTCGCTGGCGTTCCAGTACTTCACCTCGACCGGCGGCGAGGGCACGGTCGGCTTCGCGGGCGTCCTGCCCGGCGAGATGCGCGCGCTGGAACTCGACGGCACGCACGCGTGGTTCGCGGAGAAGGACGCGTTCGTGGCCGCCGAGTCCACGGTCGAGTTCGGCATCGCCTTCGCGGGCGCCCGGCAGGGGATGAGTGGCGGCGAGGGCTTCGTCCTGGAGAAGTTCACCGGCCGCGGCACGGTGATCATCGCGGGCGCGGGCAACTTCATCGACCTCAACCCGGCGGAGTTCGGCGGCCGCATCGAGGTCGACACCGGCTGCATCGTGGCGTTCGAGGAAGGCGTACGGTACGGGGTGCAGCGCATCGGCGGCCTCAACCGCCAGGGCATCATGAACGCGGTCTTCGGCGGCGAGGGCCTGTCGCTGGCCACGCTGGAGGGCGATGGCCAGGTCATCCTGCAGTCGATGACGCTGGAGGGCCTGGCCAACGCGCTGAAGAAGGCGGAGGGCGGCGACAAGCAGGGGCCGACCGGCGGCCTTTTCTCGACGAACGTCGGCTGAACCACCCGTCGTCCGTAGCGCCGGCCGCCCGGCGTCCTGCGCGCCCGCGAACGCTCCCGTACCGCAAGCCGCACCACATCGTTCCCACCGGCCGAAGCGACCAAGCGGGCGGGTCCGCCCGCGAGAGGATGGCGAAAGCACCGTGTACCGCTGGGAGATCACCCGGGCCGCGCTGGCGCAGCGGATCGTGGCCGTGGTCCGCGCGGACAGCTACGACGAGGCCGCGGCCACCGCCGACACCCTGCTGTCGGCGGGCCTGACCACCCTGGAGATATCCCTCACCACGCCCTTCGCCCTGGAGGCCGTCACCACCATGGCCCGTGAGGTGGGCGACGACGCGGTGATCGGCGCGGGCACGGTGCTGGACGCGGCGTCGGCGCGGATGGCGATCGATGCCGGAGCCCGCTACCTCGCCGCACCCCGCCTGGACGCCGATACCGTCGCCACCGCGCACCGCTACGGCGTCCCGGTCTTCCCCGGCGCGTCCACGGCGGGCGAGATCGTGCGCGCGCTGGAACTCGGAGCGGACGCCATCGGCGTCTTCCCCGCCTCCGCCGTCACCCCCGACTGGCTGCGCGACGTCTCGGCCGCCCTGCCGCAGGCGCCGCTGATCCCCACCTGCGGGGTCACCGACCGGACCGCCCCGGAGTGGATCGCGGCCGGCGCGGTCGCCTGCGCCCTGGGCGCCGAACTCACCGACGGCGACCGCGACACCGTACTCAAGCGCGTCACCGACCTGCTGACGCGGCTGTCCGAGACCGTCTGACCCGCGTGTCCGGGCCGTCCGTCAGACGCGTTCGGCGATCTCCGCCACCCGCACCGGGCGGTGCTCGCGGCGGGACACCTCGCACGCCTCCGCCACCAGCAGCGCGTTGAGCGCCTCGCGGCCCTCGCACGGATTGCCGCTCGCCCCCTTCACCACGTCCACGAACGCGCGCAGTTCGGCCCGGTACGCCGGTGCGAAGCGCTCCAGGAAGCCGCCCCACGGATGCGCCGGGGCGGGCGCGCCGTCCGGCTCGGTCGAGGTCAGCGGGGTGCGGGCGTCCACGCCGACCGCCAACTGGTCGTCCTCGCCCGCCAGTTCCATGCGCACGTCGTAGCCCGCGCCGTTGTAGCGCGTCGCCGTGGCGGTGGCGAGGGTGCCGTCGTCCAGCGTCAGAAGCGCCGCCGCGGTGTCCACGTCGCCCGCCGCGGCGAAGAAGTCCGCGCCGCCGTTGGCACCGGTCGCGTAGACCTCCGCCACCTCGCGTCCGGTGACCCAGCGCAGGATGTCGAAGTCGTGGATCAGGCAGTCGCGGTACAGCCCGCCGGACAGCGGCACGTACGCGGCCGGGGGCGGCTCGGGGTCGGAGGTGATCGCGCGTACCGTGTGCAGTCGGCCCAGCTTGCCCGCCCGCACCGCCTCGCGCGCCGCCCGGTAGCCCGCGTCGAAGCGGCGCTGGAAGCCGATCTGCAGCACGCTGCCCGCCGCCTCGACCTCGCGCAGCGCGGCCACCGTGCCGGGCAGGTCGGTGGCGATGGGCTTCTCGCAGAACGCGGGCAGCCCGGCGCGGGCGGCCCGCCCGATCAGCTCCGCGTGCGCGGCCGTGGCCGAGGTGATGACCACCGCGTCCACGCCCGCGCCGAAGACCGCGTCCACGGAGCCCACGTCGACGGCGCCCAGGCCCGCCGCGAGGTCCGCGGCGCGGGCCGGGTCGGCGTCGGCGATCAGCAGTTCCGCGACGTCCTCGTGGTCCCGCAGCGCCCTGGCGTGGAAGGCGCCGATCCGGCCCGCGCCGATGAGTGCGATGCGCATGTGCTCGCTGTCCAATCTCGTGAGGGGTTCTTCGCGACCAGGGTGTACGGCCCCGGGCCGCCGGGAGCGCTAGGCGCCGCAGCCGCGCAGGAAGCGCCGCGTGCGCCGGGCGATGGGCAGCGGCCGGTCGGGAGCGCAGGGGTACATGTCCTGCTCGACGATGGCGAACAGGTCCACGCCGAGCTTCTGCGCCGCGCGCAGCACCGGCGGCAACTGGGGTACGCCGTGCGGCGGTTCGCACATCACGCCGCGCCGCACCGCGGGGCCGAACGGCACCTCGTTCGCCACCACGTCGGCCAGGATCGCGGGGTCCACCTGCTTCAGGTGCAGGTAGCCGAGGCGCTCCCCGTAGGTCTCGATCAGCTTGACGCTGTCGCCGCCGCAGTACGCGTAGTGGCCGGTGTCCAGGCACAGGCTCACCAGGTCCGCGTCGGTGGAGTCCAGGAAGCGGACCACGTGCTCCTCGGTGTCCACGTGGGTGTCGGCGTGCGGATGGACGACCACCCGCAGGCCGTAGCGCTCCCGCACCTCGCGGGCGAGGCGTTCGGTGCCGGTGGCCAGGTCCCGCCACTGGGCGGCGGTCAGCTCCCGGGGCTCCAGCTCCCGCGCGGTCCTGTCGTCGCGCCAGAACGCCGGGATGACCACCAGGTGGCCCGCGCCCATCGCCTGGGCGAGCGCGGCGACCTCGCTGACGTGCTGCCAGGTGGCGTCCCAGACGGCGGGGCCGCGGTGCAGCGCGGTGAAGACCGTGCCCGCCGACACCTGGAGGTGACGCCGCGTCAATTCGTCTCGCAGCCGGTCGGGTTGGGTCGGCAGGTAACCGTAGGGGCCCAGCTCGATCCACTCGTAGCCCGCCTCGCTCACCTCGTCGAGGAAGCGGGCCCAGGGCACCTGAGCCGGGTCGTCGGGGAACCACACGCCCCAGGAGTCGGGCGCGGAGCCGACGCGGATGCGGTCGAGGACCGGTGCGTTGGTGGGGTCGGCGCTCATGCGGTGTGCTCCTCACGGGTCTCGTCCGGATCGGCGGCGCCATCGGCTCCGGCTTCGGTGGCGGGGGCGGCGTCCGGATCCTTCGGCAGCTCGTCGGTGTCCACGCCGCGAACCTGCGCCAACTCGTGCTTGAGCGCCGCCAGTTCCGCGCCGCCCGCCATGTGGTGGGTGAGCTGGTCGAGGGCGATCTCCTCGCGGGCGGCGCTCAGCTCGACGGTGCCGAGCCGCAGCACGGTGAAGTGGTCGCCGACCATGTAGGCGTGGTGCGGGTTGTGGGTGATGAAGATGACGCCGAGCCCGCG
The DNA here is from genome assembly GCF_003144095.1 of Streptomyces sp. ICBB 8177. Taxonomy (GTDB): domain Bacteria; phylum Actinomycetota; class Actinomycetes; order Streptomycetales; family Streptomycetaceae; genus Streptantibioticus_D. The sequence goes on from NZ_NSKH01000023.1 coordinate 230,202, forward strand.
CTCGCGCGCCGCCGCGATGTACTTCAGCACGACGCCGGACTGCTTGACGCCGAGCGCGGCGGTCGGCTCGTCCAGGATCAGCACCCGGGCGCCGAAGTGCACCGCGCGGGCGATCGCCACGGACTGCCGCTGGCCGCCGGACAGCGAGCCGATGGGCTGCTCCAGGTCGTCCAGCACGATGCCCATCGCGCGCAGTTCCTCGTCGCACACGCGCTTCATCCGGGCGATGTCGAGCCTGCGCACCGGCCAGGGGCCACGGGTGAGTTCGGACCCCAGGAAGAAGTTGCGCCACACCGGCATCAGCGGCACGGTCGCCAGGTCCTGGTAGACGGTGGCGATGCCGTGGCCGAGCGCCTCGCGCGGATTGTTCAGCCGCACCGGCGCGCCGTCGATCAGGTACTCGCCCTCGGTGTGCTGGTGCAGCCCCGAGACCACCTTGATCAGGGTGGACTTGCCCGCGCCGTTGTCACCGAGGACACAGGTGACGGTGGACGGCCGGACCACCAGGTCCACGCCGTGCAGCGCGCGCACGTTGCCGTACGACTTGCCGACGCCCCTCAGCTCGACGATCGGCGGCGCGGTGGAGGATCCCACGAGTTCGGGTGCGCTGAGGGCGGGGGTGGTGTCGGACATCGTGCCTCACCTCCGGGTCGCCTGGCGGCGGACCCACAGATTGACCAGCGTCGCCGCGAGCAGCATCACGCCGAGGAAGAACTTGAACCAGTCGGGGTTCCAGTTGGCATAGACGATGCCCTGGGTGACCATCCCGAAGATGAACGCGCCGATCACCGCGCCGACCGCCGACCCGTAGCCGCCGGTGAGCAGGCAGCCACCGATGACGGCCGCGATGATGTAGAGGAACTCGTTGCCGACGCCCTCGCCCGACTGCACGGTGTCGAACGAGAACAACTGGTTCATGCCGACGAACCAGGCGGCGAATCCCACCGACATGAACAGCGCGATCTTGGTGAACCCCACCGGCACGCCCACCGAGCGGGCGCTGTCGCGGTTGCCGCCGACCGCGAAGACCCAGTTGCCGAACCTGGTGCGCAGCAGCACCCAGGTGGCGATCGCGGCGAAGCCCAGCCACCAGAACACCGTCACCTTCACCTGCACGCCGCCGACGCCGACGCTGGAGGCGAAGACCGCCCGCGCCTGCCCGAAGCCGTCCATGTCGCTGATGGAGTCGGTGGCGACGTTGCCGGTGAGCAGCTTGGTGACGGCCAGGTTGAGGCCCTGGAGCATCAGGAACGTGCCGAGGGTGACCAGGAAGCTGGGCAGCCCCGTGCGCATCAGCAGGAAGCCGTTGAGGGCGCCGATGCCCAGCGACACCGCGAGCGCCACCAGCACCCCGACCCACACGTTCTGGGTGAGCTGCCAGCTGAACATCGACGCGGTCAGCGCCGAGGTGATCACCGCGACACCGGCCGACAGGTCGAACTCGCCACCGATCATCAGCAGCGCCACCGGCAGGGCGACGATGCCGATGGTGGAGCTCTGGTAGAGCACGGTCGCCAGCGAGTCCATCTGCCGGAACGGCGGCGCGACCGCGAAGAAGAACAGGTACACGGCCAACGCGCCGATCAGGGCGCCCACTTCGGGCCGGGCCAGCACGCGGCGCGGCAGCGAGCGCCGCGCGGTGCGGGGGACGGGCGCCGCGGCGGGGGCCTGACCGGGCGGGGTGGCGGTCTCGGTCATCGTGATCACCGGGTCCCGTCGGCGGCGAACTTCGCGACGCTCGCCACGTTGCCGATGTCCACGAAGGCCGGACCGGTCAGCACCGCCTGGCCACCGCCGCTGGTGTCGCCGTTGTACTTGTAGAGCCACAGGCCGTCGATGGCGAGATAGCCCTGCAAGTAGGGCTGCTGGTCCACCGCGAGCTGGATGGAGCCGTCCTTGATGGCGTTCACCAGATCGGAGTTGAGGTCGAAGGTGGCGATTTTCGCCTTGCTGCCCGCGTCCGACTCGGCCTGCACGGCGGTCAGCGCGTAGGGCGCGCCGAGAGTGACGATCTCGTCGATCGAGTGGTCCTGCTGGAGCTTGGCGGTGAGGGTGGACTTCACCGACGGCATGTCGGTGCCGTTGACGTAGAGGATGTCGGTGCGGCCGTGGAAGGTCTTCTTCAGGCCCGCGCAGCGGTCCTCCAGTGAGACGTTGCCCTGCTCGTGGATGACGCACAGCACGTGCTTGGCGCCCGACTGGTCGAGCCGGTCGCCGAGTTCCTGCCCGGCGATGCCGTCGTCCTGGCCGAAGTACTCCAGCAGCCCCTGCGACTTCCAGTCCTCGATGCCCGCGTTGAGGCCGACGACCGGGATGCCCGCCTTCTCCGCCTGGCTCACCACGCCCTTCATCGCGTCCGGCTTGGCCAGAGTGACGGCGATGCCGGCGACCTTCTGGTCGATGGCGTTCTGCACCAGGTTGGCCTGGTTGGCGGCGTTCGGGTCGGCGGAGTAGACCAGGTCGACGTTGTCCTTGGCGGCGGCCGCCTGGGCGCCCTTGCGCACCAGGTCCCAGAAGGTGTCGCCGGGTCCGGCGTGGGTGACCATGGCGATCTTGATGCGCGGGGTGGTGGCGTGCCCGGCGGCCAGCGCGTTGGCCGCCTCCTGGGCCCGCTTGCCGCCGTGGGCGCTGGCGCAGCCGGACAGGGCCAGCAGTCCGGCCGCGCAGGCCGCGACGACGGCGACGGCCCTGCGCCTTCTGGTGGTGGGTTCCATCGGTCCTGTACCTCACACTGCGGAAAGAGACGGGCGGGGAAACGGAAGACGGGGCGGGCTCGGTCGGGGGAGAGGGGTGGCGGCGGGTCGGCCGCCGGTCCGGAGCCAACCGGCTGGCCGCGATGGTGTCGAGACTTTGTTATGACATTCGTTCATCTCGACGTAACGACGCAGTAACGGCCCCGGCGGACGCTGGGTCTAGACGTTCGAATGTAAGGACAAAGCGTTGACACGGCTCCGTGGCGCGGGCTAGACCAGAGGCGCGACGCGACCGCACCGCCGACGCGGCGCGACCACCCGTGCCGACCGCGGACCACGAGGAGCGTGGGCATGACGGAGCCGTACGACCTGATCACCATGGGGCGGATCGGGGTGGACATCTATCCCCTCCAGACCGGGGTGCCGCTGGCCGAGGTCGAGACGTTCGGGAAGTTCCTGGGCGGGTCGGCCACCAACGTCGCGGTCGCCGCCGCCCGCCTCGGCCGCCGCACCGCGGTGATCAGCCGCACCGGGCGCGACCCGTTCGGCGACTACCTCCACCGGGCGCTGGCGGACTTCCGGGTGGACGACCGCTGGCTGACCGCCGTCGACGGCCTGCCGACCCCCGTCACCTTCTGCGAGATCTTTCCACCGGACGACTTCCCGCTCTACTTCTACCGCCTCCCCAAGGCCCCCGACCTGGAGATCCACGCCGACGACCTCGACCTCGCCGCCGTCGCCGCCGCCCGGGTCTTCTGGATGACCGGCACCGGCCTGTGCGCGGAACCCAGCCGCACCGCCACCCTCACGGCGCTGCGCGCCCGGAGCGCGGGCATGGGCGGCGCGGGCACGGGAGGCGCGGGTGCGGGCAGCGAAGGTGCGGGCAGTGAGGGCACCGGCGCGGCGTGGCCGGGCGTGACCGTCTTCGACCTCGACTGGCGGCCGATGTTCTGGAAGGACCCCGACGAGGCCCGCCCGCACTACGCCGAGGCCCTGCGGCACGCCACCGTCGCCGTCGGCAACCTCGACGAGTGCGAGATCGCCACCGGAGTGCGCGAACCCCAGGCCTGCGCCGAGGCGTTGCTGACCGCAGGGGTGCGACTCGCCGTCGTCAAGCAGGGCCCCAAGGGCGTGCTGGCGCTGGGCGCGGACGGGGAACGCGTCGAGGTCCCGCCGCTCGCGGTCGAGGTCGTCAACGGCCTCGGCGCGGGCGACGCGTTCGGCGGGGCGCTCTGCCACGGCCTGCTCGCCGGCTGGGACCTGGAGCGCACCACGCGGTACGCCAACGCCGCCGGTGCCGTCGTCGCCTCCCGTCTCGCCTGCTCCTCGGCGATGCCCACGGACGCGGAGGTGGCCGCCCTGCTCGCCGGCGGCTGACCCGGCCCCGCCCGCCCCTCCGCCACGTCGTCGCGGGTGCCGCCTTCCCGGCCGCCCGCGATCCCGCCCTGAAAAGAGAGCCCCTTGCCCCTCAGCATCAGCGACCTCGCCACGGTCCGCGCCCGGCACCCCGAGGCCGTCGCGGAAGCCGCCGCCCGGCGCGCCCGCCGCCCCCTGATCGGGGAGAGCGGCCGCCTGATGATCGTCGCCGCCGACCATCCGGCGCGCGGCGCGCTCGCGGTGGGGGACCGCGCCCTCGCCATGGCCAACCGCTTCGACCTGCTGGAGCGGCTGTGCGTCGCGCTGTCGAGACCGGGCGTGGACGGCGTGCTCGGCACCGCGGACGTCCTGGAGGACCTGCTGCTGCTCGGCGCCCTGGAGGGCAAGGTCGTCATGGGCTCGATGAACCGCGGCGGACTGGCCGGCGCCGCCTTCGAGCTCGACGACCGCTTCACCGGCCACCGTGCGCGCGACCTCGCCCGGCTGCGCTTCGACGCGGGCAAGCTGCTGCTGCGCGTCGACTACGACGACCCCGGCTCGCTGGCCACCCTGGAGACCGCGGCCCGGGCGATCGACGCGATGGCGCGGCGGCGGCTGCCGGTCTTCGTCGAGCCGTTCATCTCCCGCCGCACCGGCGGCCGGGTCGGCAACGACCTGAGCGCCGAGGCCGTCACCCGTTCCCTCGCCATAGCGTCGGGACTCGGCGGCACCTCCGCGTACACCTGGCTGAAGGTGCCGGTCACCGAGGACGTGGACGACATGGCCGCCGTGCTGGAGGCCTCCACCCTGCCCGTCGTGCTGCTCGGCGGTGAGGTCGGCGACGACCAGGAGGGCGCGTACGAGAAGTGGCGCAAGGCGCTGCGCCTGCCGACCGTGCAGGGCATGGTCGTCGGCCGTTCACTGCTCTATCCGGCGCACGGCACGGTCGCGGGAGCCGTCGACACCGCGGTGGGGCTGCTGTGAACGCCCGCGAGCCCGGGAAGGCTGACGCCATGAGCGACTCGACCGACGCTTCCGGCATGATCCGCGCCTCCGGCTCGTCCGGCACGACATCCGCGCCCGACTCGTCCGGCACGTCCAGCACCTCCGGCACGACCGGGGCCCGCTTCCACCTGCCCGCGGGCAGCGCCGCGTCCGGACCGTACGCCGTGGACGTCGGCCCCGAGCAGGCCGGATGGACCTACTGCTCCCTGCGGGTGCTCCACCTTCCGCCCGGCGGCACCCACGAGTTCGACACCGGGGCCAGCGAGTGGATCGTGCTCCCGCTCGCCGGGGGCTGCGAGGTCGGCGTCGAGGGCCGTACCTTCCAACTGCTGGGCAGGCACGACGTGTTCAGCGCGGTCAGCGACTTCGCCTACCTGCCGCGCGACGCCCGCGCCCGGATCGCCTCGCGCGACGGCGGGCGGTTCGCGCTCACCGGGGCACGCTGCGAGCGCGCCCTGCCCGCCCGGTACGTGCCCGCCGACGCGGTCCCGGTCGAACTGCGCGGAGGCGGCATGTGCTCGCGCCAGGTCAACAACTTCGCCGCCGCCGACGTCTTCGCGTGCGACCGGCTCATCGCCGTCGAGGTCCTCACCCCCGGCGGCAACTGGTCCTCCTACCCGCCGCACAAGCACGACGAGCACGTGCCGGGACACGAGTCGCGGCTGGAGGAGATCTACTACTTCGAGATCGCCCCGGCCCGGGCGGCGGGCACGGACGGCCCCGGCACGCCCGGCCTCGGCTACCACCGGGTCACGCCCTCGGGACTCGGCCGCGGCACCGACGTGCTCGCCGAGGTGCGCGACGGCGACACCGTGCTCATCCCGGACGGCTGGCACGGCCCGTCCATCGCCGCGCCCGGCCACGACATGTACTACCTCAACGTGATGGCGGGTCCCGACCCCGACCGCGCCTGGCTGATCAGTGACCACCCGGACCACGCCTGGATCCGCGGCACCTGGCCCGCCCAGGGCACCGACCCCCGGCTCCCGCTCGGCACGTTCGGCACACCACCCTCAGGAGACGCGCGATGACCACCCGACGGCTCACGGTCGCCCAGGCCCTCGTCGAGTTCCTGGCCCACCAGTACACCGAACGCGACGGCGTGCGGCGGCGGTTGATCGCCGCGTGCTGGGGCATCTTCGGCCACGGCAACGTCGCCGGGGTCGGCCAGGCGCTGCTGGAGACCGGGCAGGACGCCATGCCGTACCTCCAGGGCCGCAACGAACAGGCCATGGTGCACGCCGCCGTCGGCTACGCCCGGCAGTGCGACCGGCTGTCCGCACACGCCGTCACCACCTCCATCGGCCCCGGCGCGACCAACCTGGTCACCGGCGCCGCGCTCGCCACCGTCAACCGGCTGCCGGTGCTCCTGCTGCCCGGCGACACCTTCGCCACCCGCCCCGCCGACCCCGTGCTCCAGCAACTCGAAGCCCCCGGCGCGGGCGACGTCAGCGTCAACGACGCGCTGCGGCCGGTCAGCCGGTGGTTCGACCGGGTCACCCGGCCCGAGGCGCTGATCCCGGCCGCGTTGCAGGCGGTACGGGTGCTCACCGACCCGGTGGAGACCGGCGCCGTCACCCTCGCCCTGCCGCAGGACGTGCAGGCCCAGGGCTTCGACTGGCCCGAGGAGTTCTTCGCCGACCGGGTCTGGCGGGTGCGCCGCCCGGCGCCCGACCCGGCCGAACTCGCCGACGCCGTCCGGGCCGTACGCGCGGCCCGCCGCCCGCTGATCGTCGCGGGCGGCGGAGTCCACCACAGTGAGGCGGAGGAGTCGCTGCGCCGCCTCGCCGAGGCCACCGGCATCCCGGTCGCCTCCACGCAGGCGGGCAAGGGCTCGCTGCGCCACGACCACCCGGCCGACGTCGGCGGCATCGGCCACACCGGCACCGCCGTCGCCGACGAACTCGCCCGCACCGCCGACCTGGTGATCGGCGTCGGCACCCGCTACACCGACTTCACCACCGCCTCCGGCACCCTGTTCGCCGCCCCCGGCGTGCGCTTCGTGGGTCTCAACGTCACGCCCGCCGACGCCCGCAAGCAGTGCGGCCTGCCACTGGTCGCCGACGCCCGCGCGGGTCTCGACGCGCTGGCCGAAGCCCTCGCCGGTTTCCGCGTCGAGCCCGCCTACGAGGCCGAGTACGGTGCGGGCAAGGCGAGTTGGGAACGCGTCGTGACCGCCGCCCTCGCCGCGCCCGACCCGGACGCCCGCCCCACCCAGGCCCAGGTCATCGGCGCGCTGGACGCGGTGGCCGACGACACGGACGTGGTGATCAACGCGGCCGGCTCCCTCCCCGGCGACCTGCACAAGCTCTGGCGCGCCCGCTCCCGCAGGCAGTACCACCTGGAGTACGGCTACTCCTGCATGGGCTACGAGATCCCCGCCGCGATCGGCGTGAAGCTCGCCGCGCCCGACCGCCCGGTGTGGGCGCTGGTCGGCGACGGCACGTACCTGATGATGCCCACCGAGATCGTCACCGCCGTCCAGGAGGGTGTCGCCGTCAAGCTGCTGCTGCTCCAGAACCACGGCTACGCCTCCATCGGCGGCCTGTCCGAGCAGACCGGCGGCGAGCGCTTCGGCACCGCCTACCGCTTCCGGGCCGCCGACGGCACCTACACCGGCGACCCGCTCCCGGTCGACCTGGCCGCCAACGCCGCCAGCCTCGGCATGGACGTCCTGCGCGCCGCCACCGTCCGCGAGCTGACCGCGGCCCTCGCCACCGCCCGCGCCGCCGACCGCCCGACCTGCGTCCACGTCGAGACCGCCCCCGGCGGCGGGGTGCCGGACGCGCAGGCGTGGTGGGACGTGCCGGTCGCCGAGGCCGCCACCCGCCCGGCCGCGATCGCCGCCCGGCGCGAGTACGAACGGCGGGTCACCGAGCGCCGCCACCACCTGTGAGGCCGTGAAGCCCGAGAGGCGCCCCTGCCAAGGCCGGGGCGCTCCCGCGAAGTCCGCGGCGCGCCGCCTCCGCCGCCCCTGAGAGCCGATTGTCTGGACAATCTGATGTCAGAGGTTCCTGTCCTACCCGACGCGGGCTACGCTCGCCCCGTGCCCCAGCCCCCGTCCGCAAGCCTCGACCTGCACGTGGACCGCTCCAGCCCCGTGCCGCTCTACTACCAGCTCGCCCAGCAGCTGGAGAGCGCCATCGAGCAGGGCCGCCTCGCCCCCGGCACCCTGCTGGGCAACGAGATCGACCTCGCCTCCCGGCTGGGCCTGTCCCGCCCCACCGTCCGGCAGGCCATCCAGTCGCTGGTCGACAAAGGGCTCCTGGTGCGCCGCCGGGGCGTCGGCACGCAGGTCGTGCACAGCCAGGTCAAGCGCCCGCTGGAGCTGTCCAGCCTCTACGACGACCTCCAGGCGGCCGGCCAGAGCCCCGCGACCCGGGTGCTGCGCAACGAGACCGAGGCCGCGTCGGCGGAGGTCGCCGCCGCGCTGGGCGTCGCCGAGGGCGCCGAGGTCGCCGTCGTCGAACGCCTGCGGCTCACCCACGGCGACCCGATGGCCCACCTGCGCAACCACCTGCCGCTCGGCCTGCTGGAGCTGGACGGCGCCCGGCTGGAGACCACCGGGCTGTACCGCCTGATGCGCGGCGCGGGCGTCACGCTGCACAGCGCCCACCAGACCGTCGGCGCCCGCACGGCGACCGCCCAGGAGGGCGAACTGCTGGCGGAGCCGGAGGGCAGCGCCCTGCTGACCATGCGCCGCACCACCTACGACGACACCGGACGCCCGGTCGAGTACGGCTCGCACGTCTACCGCGCCTCCCGCTACGCCTTCGACTTCCAGCTGCTGGTGCGGCCCTGACCGGAGTCGGGCCCCGGGCCTCCTGTCGTATATTGGGCGGCTGGACCCCCGACCCGGAGAACCCCTTGAGCGCCTACCGCGAACGCGTCCACCGCACGGGCGCGGCGCGATCGACCGTCCTGCGCACCGTCGGCCGCCGGGAGCGCCGCTCCCACCTGACCGCCCCGCGGGTGCCCACCGTGGGCATCGACATCGGCGGCACCAAGGTCATGGCGGGCGTGGTCGACCCCGACGGGCACATCCTGGAGCAGCTGCGCACCGAGACGCCGGACAAGTCCAAGAGCCCCAAGGTGGTCGAGGACACCATCGTCGAACTCGTCCTGGACCTGTCGGAACGCCACGACGTGCACGCCGTCGGCATCGGCGCCGCGGGCTGGGTGGACGCCGACCGCTCCCGGGTGCTGTTCGCCCCGCACCTGTCGTGGCGCGACGAACCGCTGCGCGACCGCCTCGCCGAGCGGCTGCTCGTGCCGGTCATGGTCGACAACGACGCCAACACCGCGGCGTGGGCCGAGTGGCGGTTCGGCGCCGGGCGCGGCGAGGACCACCTCGTCATGATCACCCTCGGCACCGGCATCGGCGGCGCGATCCTGGAGGACGGCCAGGTCAAGCGCGGCCGCTGGGGGGTGGCGGGGGAGTTCGGCCACATGCAGGTCGTCCCCGGCGGCCACCGCTGCGCCTGCGGCAACCGCGGCTGCTGGGAGCAGTACAGCTCGGGCAACGCGCTGGTGCGCGAGGCCCGCGAGCTGGCCGCCGCCGAGTCGCCGGTCGCCTACGGGATCATCGACCGGGTCGGCGGGCAGATCGGCGACATCACCGGGCCGCTGATCACCGAGCTGGCCCGCGGCGGCGACGCGATGTGCGTCGAACTGTTCCAGGACATCGGCCACTGGCTCGGCGTCGGCATCGCCAACCTCGCCGCCGCCCTCGACCCGTCCTGCTTCGTCGTCGGCGGTGGCGTCTCGGCCGCCGACGACCTGCTGATCACCCCGGCCCGCGACGCGTTCCGCCGTACGCTGACCGGCCGCGGTTACCGGCCCGAGGCGAGGATCGTGCGCGCGCAGCTGGGCCCGGAGGCGGGCATGGTCGGCGCGGCGGACCTGGCCCGGCTGGTCGCGCGCCGCTTCCGGCGCACCAACCGGCGACGCGTCGAGCGCTTCGAACGCGGCCCGTTCCAAACGCTGTTGACCCCGCGCGGCCGGGCGGAGGACGAACGATGAGCACCGAGGCACGGGTGGACGACGCCCCGACCGTCCCGCAGGCCTCCGAGCCGCCGCGCCCACGGCACCGCTGGGTCAAGCCGGTCGTCGTCTCGCTGCTGATCGCGATCCCCGCCGGCTACGGCGCGGTGGCCGCCGTGCAGAGCCGCGACACCGACGGCGACAAGCAGATCAAGGCCGAGATGGCCGGCCTCGTCGACAGCTGGCCCAGCCATCTGCAACGCAGCATCTACCAGGTCCCCGTGCCGTACAGCGCGACCCACGTGGCGTACTACGAGTGGAACTCCTGGAAGACCAGCTCGCTGTACGTCCGCTTCACCACGACCGGCGGCGGCCTCGACACGTTCCTGGCCCAGCTCGGCACCGGCCGTACCGACCTCAGGTCCGGCCACGTCACCATCCCCGCGGACCAGGCGAAGCGCGTCGGCTGGACCTTCCCGGCCGGCCATGCCTGGTCGGGCGTCACCCTCTCGCAGTCCGGCAAGGCCCCCACCCACGAGGTCACCGTCGACCTGGACGACCCGGACGCCCCGGTGGTCTACGTGGTGTCGACGACGACGTTCGGCTGACGCCGCGGGAGGTTCGGGGCCGGGGCCGGCGGCCTCAGGCTTGCGCCGCCGTGGTCCCGCTCGGGTCCTGGTAGACCGGCTCCAGGGCGTGGTACGCGCCGCCGCGCGCCGCCGCGGTGAAGCCCAGGGTGGAGAGCATGACCTCGCAGCCGCCGACGTCGGGGGCCATCACGCGTTCGTCGAGGACGGAGCGGACGCGGTCCAGCAGGTAGTCGCCGAAGTAGGCGAAGTGACCGCCCAGCACGATCGCCCGGGGGTTGAGGACGTCCGCGAGGAGCGCCAGGCCCAGGCCCAGGCTGTCGGCGACGCGGTCGAGGGCGGCCAGGGTGCGGGTGTCACCCGACCCGGCGCGGTCGCGCAGGTCGGCCAGCCGCTGTTCGAGGTCGACCGCGGGATCGCGTACGGCGTCGCCGGTGTCGGCCGCGAAGCGCAGCAGCGCGGACAGCCCGACCATGGTCTCCCAGCAGCCGCGGCGTCCGCAGGCGCACGGGAAGCCGGTGGGGTCCAGCGGCATGTGCCCGATCTCGCCGGCGAACCCGGCCGCGCCGCGCAGCAGTTGGCCGCCGGAGATGATGCCGCCGCCGACCCCGGTCTCGCCGGTGACGTAGATCAGGTCGTGGATGTCGGCGGCGCAGGCCACCAGGTACTCGGCGACCGCGCCCAGCTTGGCGTCGTTCTCCACGCTCAGCGGTGGCGCCGCGGGGCCGAGGCGGTCGCGCAGGCCGTCGAGCGCGGCGACCTGGCGCCAGCCGATGTTCGGCGCGTAGCCGACGACCCCGGTCTCCAGGTTGATCACTCCGGGCGCGGCGAGCGTCACCCCGACCGTGCGGGCGCCGCGTCCGCGCAGCGTGTCCAGGGCGTCGCGGATCACCGCGGCGGTGGCGTCCAGGACCGACCCGGCCTCGGTCCCGGGTACGTCGAGGGGGACGCGCCGCTCCACGATCACCTCGCCGCACAGGTTCAGCGCGATCAGGCTCAGGTAGTCGACGTTGATCTCGACACCGATGCCGCACTGGCGTCCGGCGGCCGCCCCCCGGTGCAGCGCCCGCACTTCGCCCCCTACACCGACGCCCCCGGCCGGGAGCTGAGCCACTCGGTGTGGATGCTGGAGGCGCAACGGCACCTGCGGCCCGCCGGGGTGGGCAGCGAGCCGGAGATCGAGAACTGGCCGCACACCGCCTGGTCGAAGTCCGACACCCAGACCTGGTCCGAGATGGTTGCCGCGCAACTCTCCGGAGCCGACGCGCTGTTGCTCAACGTCCATCCCACCTTCGGCGCTCGCGCCGAGCGGTACCCCGCGGTGGGCGAGATGCTGCGCCGCTCCCGGCCGGCCCTCGACCGGATCGCCCGGCGGCGGCCCGCCGAGGCCCAGGCCCTGGGCGTGGGCCTGCCGTACCGCCAGGACACCGCGGCACGGATACGCACCGGTGGCGCCGCCCGGGACGGGGGGACGCCGGTGGACCCGGCGCTCGGCGCGCCAACCGTGGGCCACGCCCTGGACGAACTGGCCGTCGACCCGCAGCCCGCCGCCGACTTCCTGCTGCGCTACGGGATCCCGGTCACCCCGCGGCCCGCCCCGGTGCAGGCGCTGTTCGGGCCGGCCGCGTGGGCCTTCGACGACGAGGAGGTGCGCCGCATGCTCGCCGGCGGACTGCTGCTCGACGGGGTCGCCGCGGCCGTGCTCGACGAACGCGGCTTCGCCCGCTGGACCGGGGTGCGCGTCACGGAGACGGTCGGACGGGAGCAGGACGCCGCGCCCGGCCCGTACGCCCTGGAGCGGGTGACCGCCGAAGCGCCCGTCGCCGGGGTCCCCGAGGACACCGGGCTGAGCGTCAACCTCCAGCCGGCGCTGGCCAGGCTGGAGCCGTTGGACGGCGCGACGGTCTGGACCCGGGTGGTGACCGCCGAAGGCGTCCACTGGGGCGCCGGACGCTGCGGCTTCGCCAACGACCTCGGGGGCAGGGCGATGGTGCTGGCCGCCACCCGCCCCCAGGACCTGGCGCGTGACGACAACGGCCGACGCCTCGCGCACGCGACGGTCCGCTTCCTCGAAGCCGACCGCCCGCGGCTCCCGCTGGCCAGTGGCGGCCCGTACCTGATCCCCCACCTGACGCTGCATCAGGACGACGTGCACCGCCTCGCCGTGGCCAACAGCAGTGCCGACCCGGCCACGGTACGCGTCGACTTCCCGTCGCCGCCCGACGAGGTCCACGCCACCATGCTGGCCCCGCTCGCCGAACCCGCCCCCGCGGGCTGCCGGTTGAACGGAGAGCCTTCGGTCCCCCATCGGGGGTGGCTGGTCGTCGAGTGGTGAACCCGATCCACCGGACAAGGAGAACCGCGATGAGGTGTACGACATGAGGCGCACTGGCATCAGGCGCGAATCCACCAACAGGACAGCTCTGCGCTGGGCGGGCGCTGCGGCGGCGCTGGCGCTCGCGCTGTCCGCACTGGCCGCCGCGCCACCGGCCGGCGCGGCGGCGAACGCCACGAACACCGGCTCCGGCACGATCACCATCGGCTCGCAGTGCCTGGACGGCAGCGGCCCGGGCGGTGCGCACCTCGCCGGGTGCGACGGCTCGGCCACCCAGCAGTGGACCTGGACGAGCAGCGGTGGGATCAGCACCACCGACGGGTGCCTGGACATCCCCGGCGGTTCGACCGCCGATGGCACGCCGGTCCGGCTGGACGCCTGCTCGACGGGCGCCGCCGGACAGCACTTCAGCCACCTGCCCGACAGCACCGTCTTCGCCGCCGAGTCCGGCAAGTGCCTTGCCGTGCAAAGTGGTTCGGCCACCGCCGGCGCGGCCGTGGGGCTCGACGCGTGCGACGCCACCCAGGCGGGCCAGCGCTGGACGGCGGCCACCGCGCCCGGCGCGCGGTACGACCTGTCGGCCGGCAAGCCCGTACCGTTCTCGAACACCGACGACACCCCGGCGTACCCGTTCATCGACAAGGACGGGACCTTCTACTACCAGCAGTCCCACTCCCTCTACGGGAAGACCGACTCGCGGCAGTGGAGCTTTTACTCGGGAAGCGACTTCGACACCGCCACGCTCGATCCCATCAGCAGCGCGGTGAACCCGGCCAACCCCCAGGACCGCAACGACGACACGACCTGGCGCTGCAACAACGGTCCCACGGGCGTGCAGAGCACCTACGCGCCGAGCGGCTCCGGCTACGCGGAGCGCGACTACTGCGACCTGCTGGGCACCTGGGTCGACCCGGACACCGGCTACTGGTACGGCCTGGTGCACAACGAGTTCACCCCGCAGCCCTTCGGCGACGGCCTGCACTACGACGCCATCGACTACGCGGTCTCCAAGGACCAGGGGCACACCTGGACCATCGAGGGCCACGTCATCACCTCGCCGTACAGCACCGAGCGCGACGACACCGGCCAGTTCCCGCAGTCGACCTACTACTACGGCGACGGCGACCAGCGGCTGTTCGTCGACGACCGCACCGGCTACTTCTACGCCTTCTACTCCACCCGCGTGCTCAACAAGGCGGACGACAAGGAGATATGGGAGGAGCACGTGGCCCGGGCGTCCATCTCCGGCAAGATGGCGCCCTCGTCGTGGCACAAGTGGTACGACGGGTCGTGGACCAGCCCGGGCGTCGGCGGCAAGGAGAGCGACCTGATCCCCGCCGACGGCGGCGGCACCGGCTACGTGCCCTCGGCCAAGGACTACCAGCCCGGCGACGGCGGCACCGTGCAGAGCCAGTCGAGCGCCGGCACCATGCCCGCCCAGTCGCAACTGGCCGTGCTCAACGTGGCGTGGGACGCGTACCTCGGTGAGTACATCGGCACACCCCAGAACAGTCTCGCGCAGGACACCGGCACCAAGGCGCCGCTGCACTTCTACGCGACCAAGGACCTGGCCACCGAGCAGTGGACCGACATGGGAAGCATCGCGTCGCTGCCCAACGCCAGCTGGTACCGGTGGTTCCTGGACTCCAGGACCCTGACCGCCTCGCAGGTCCTGGGCAAGACCTTCCGCTCCTACTGCGCGTACTACTGCTCGACGGGGGACGGCGAGTACGCGGACGTCACCATCACCGCCAGGACGGCGGCCGGGCAGTCCGCGCCGCCGGTGCGCAGCGGCGCGTCCTACGGCATCACGGCGTCCGACGGGCGGCTGCTGGCCCAGTCCGGAAACGGCCTGACGGCCGCCGACCGGGTCGGCCCGACATCGAGGTGGACGTTCACCAGCACCGGCGACGGATTCTTCACCGTCGTCAACTCCCGCACCCACCAGGCCCTGGGCGTCAGCGGCAGGGCCTGGGGCGCCCCCACCACACTGTCGCGTCCGGCCGCCGATCCGTCCGCGCGGCAGGAGTGGTCGGTCCAGCAGGTCATGCGCTCCGCGCCGTCCGGCGGCCCGTCGGTCCCCACGGGCACGTACCGGCTGGTCAACCGCTACAGCGGTCTGGCCCTCAGCCTGGGCGGACCGAGATCGCACTCCGCGGTGACCGCACCGCAGCGCGACTGGGACAACTCGGGCCCGGGCAGGGCGGACACCCGGCTGGTCTCCGCGCAACTGCTGACCTTCACCACCGGCTGAGGCGAGGTGAGGCAGCCGTGGCCGCCGTCGAGGGACGGCGGCCACGGCCTGGCGGGGTCGGCTTCGGCGCGGCCGTAGGGTGGTCCTGCGGAGGCCGCGACCCCCGTCCGTACGGCGTGGCGGCGTGTGGGAGCGTGATCGGGTGAGTGAGACGACGGCACAGACCCTTCAATACCGCTGCGACGGGCAGGAACACGCTCCGGCCCTGGTCCTGGGGCCGGCCCTCGGCACCACCTGGCACAGGTTGTAGAAACCGTCCAGGGGCGTCTACGCCAGTCCAGCGCGGGCATGGAACCCCAGGTCAGAGCGTTCTGGTCCGTGAGGGGTCGCCCAGTCGGTGATTGTTCGGTGATAGACGAGTGATACGGCGAGGCCCCGCCGGGGCACTTCCTGCCGGGACTCCACGCGGAGCCCTGAGACGGCGCAGCCGCACCGGATCGCTCCGGTGCGGCTGCGCCGTGAGATCGGCTGCGCTGGCGCGGACGATGCGGTCGGCGCCTCACGCAGTCTGGGTTCCTGCGACGATCTGGGAGTGCATGCTTTGCGATCGCACCCGCCTACTCGTCCGTAACGATCCGCGCCGTCGTCGGTGAGGGCGCCGGCTTCCACGGCGGTGCGCCCGGATCCGATCGCCCTGTCGCTATCCACTTCTGCTTCGGCGCCCCGCTCGCGCGACTCGAGGTCCAGATCGCGGTCGGCGAGTTCGTCCGCCGGGTGCAGGACCCCCGGCTCGTCGAGGACCCCCCGCCGTACCGGCACAACCAGATCTTCCGCGGCCCGCGCCACGTCCTGGTCGACATCGACGGCATTCTCGACTGACCAGTGTGTGCCGGAGGCATCGCTATGCGCGCTTTTCGACTCGTCCGTTGGCGGCAGCCGCCCGAGCTGCGCGAGGTGCCGGTGCCCGAGCCCGGCGCGGGCCCGCTCCTGGTGAAGATCGCAGGTGCCGGTGCCTGTCACTCCGATCTGCACATCATGCAGGCACCTGCCGCCCGGCTTCACGGATCCGCCCTTCACGCTCGGCCATGAGAACGCGGGGTGGGTGGAGCGGCTGGGACCGGGCGTCACGGGGTTCGAGCCCGGGGACCCTGTGATCGTCTACGGCTCCTGGGGTTGTGGCATCTGCGCCAACTCCCGTCAGGGCCAGGAGAACTACTGCCAGGAGCGCGCGGGTGGGCCTGCGCGGTGGACACCACGGCGGCATGGCCGAGTACCTGCTGGTCCCGGCGGCGCGCTACCTGATTCCGCTCGGCGCCCCCGCCAGGCCGCCCCGCTCAGCGACGCCGGACTGACCGGCTATCACGCTGTGAAGCGGCGCAGCAGGGCGCTCAGCTCGTGCTGGACATGGTCCGCACCGACCCGACACTGCGGATGGCTGCTCAGATGGCCAGGATGCTCGGCCACCTGACCATTGTCGGCCTCGGCGGCGGAGCCCTGCCCGTCGACTTCTCCAGCCCGCCGCACGAGTGCTCGGTCGCCTCCCCCTACTGGGGCTCCCTCACCGAACTGATGGAAGTGATCACGCTCGCCCAGCAGGAGAGGATCGATGTGCTGGCCGAGCACTTCCCCCTGCAACGCGCCGACGAGGCTTACCGGCTCCTGCACGACGGCAGGATCCACGGACGCGCCGTCATCACTCCCCACGCGTGAATGCGGTCGTCAACGCGAAAGGACACCACGACTGTGCCTGGCCGCCGGCATCCGGGAGGTCCGGCGAGACCGCCCCCTGCTCCCGCAGGACGGAGGAGCTTGCTCGGACCACCTCATGCGCCAGGGACCCTCGCCCTTCCCACCGAGCGACATGAGGCCGGCCGGGTGACGATGGACATGTAGTGACGTGACCATGCTGCTCACAGAAGGAGGTAGGTGCCATGACATCTCCTTCCGATTCCCCCGGTTCCGTTCCACCACGTAGCACCGAACCGCAAGAGAGCCCCGCGGCCGAAGGCATCGCCGCCCTGGCGAACGCGGGCTGGCAGATCCTGCTCACCATGGGCCTCGCCACCATCGCCCTGGGCGTCGTCGCCCTGGTCTGGCCGGGCGAGACGCTCCGCGTCGTCGGCGTGCTCTTCGGCGTCTACCTGCTGGCCACCGGCGTCTTCCAGCTCGCCGCCGCCTTCGGCACCCGCGTCCCCCGGCATCTTCGGGTACTGCACTTCATCACCGGCGCGGCCTCCATCCTGCTGGGACTGATCTGCTTCCGGGGACCCCTGGAGTCACTTTTCCTGCTGGCCCTGTGGATCGGCTTCAGCTGGCTGTTCCGGGGCACCTTGGAGACGGTCGCGGCGGCCTCCGATGAGACCATGCCGGCCCGCGGCTGGCACGTGGCCTTCGGCATCATCGGCACCCTGGCCGGCATCGTGATGATCGTCATGCCGTTCGCCTCCATCACGACCCTCACCCTGGTCGTGGGCGTCATGGCCATCGTCGTCGGCCTGACCGAGGTGGTCCGTGCCGTCAGGACACGCGTCGAGATCGGCCATCTGGCCGCCGGCACCGCCCCCCAGCGGCGCCCCCTGTTCCACGCACGAGCGCACCCCCAGCACTGATCGGCGGAGCCGGATGGGCCCGACGCGGCGAGCGGCGACATCGCGCCACCTCCGGGGGGCGTCGGCCGGCGAACGGTCCTTCGCGCGCATCGTGCGGCGCGGCTGTGATGGCGACGCTGGCGTCGTGCTGCGTGCTCAACTGGGCGGGGTGATCTCGGACGTCGGCTCATTCGTCAGGGCGGCAGGCGGCAGCCGAGGTACTCGGTCAGTCCGACGTCCGGGTTCCGCTCGCACACTGACCAGGTGAGGGCGGTCAACAGGCCGCTCTCACCCCGGGTCTTCGCTGTCTGCCGGGTCTGTCCGTTCAAGCTGTGCCCTGCAAGCCCGACCGGCCCGTCGACGATCTTTCGCCTGACGAGGAAAAGCGCAGGCGTCGACCTGGGGGAACGCCTCGCTGCGCGTGTGGCGGCCGGATTCCAGGGGCCGTCATCCGGGGGCGTCGGGCCGTTCGGAGTTCTCGGGGCTGTCGTCTGCCCGTATCGGCGGTCCCAGTGACCGACCGCCGCGGTGAGCCCAGGGGTCACCGAGGACGACCTGGATGATGCCGGTGACGGGAATCGCCAGCAGGGCACCGAGGATCCCGGCGACTTCGGCGGCGATCAGGGTGGCCAGCAGCACGGTGAGGGGGTTGAGTTTCACCGTCCGGGACAGGATGACCGGTTGCAGGAGGTGGTTTTCGGCCTGCTGGTAGACGATGAAGAAGATGACGGCCCCGATGCCGGCCGGCAGGGAGTGGACGAACGCCACTGCGGAGGCGACGACAGCTCCTATGGTGGCTCCCACCAGGGGAATGAGGTCGGTCACGGCGACGAAGAGAGCCAGCAGGCCGGCGAACGGCACTCCGGAAACCAGCAGGACGACGTAGGTCAGAAGCCCGCAGATGACGCTGATCAGCAAGTTCCCGGTCGGATAGCCGTTCACGGTACGGGCGCACGCGGCTCCGACGCGGCGTATGCGGGCCGCGGGCGCCTCGTCCACGAAGGCCAGGGACCGGTCTATGGCCCTGGGGCCCTCCAACACCATCAGGTAGGCCAGCACGAAGATGGTGAGAGCGCCTGCCGCGGTGCTCGCGGCACCACGGAGGAACTTCGCGACGGGCGTGCTCAGACCGGTGGCGAACGCGCGGATCTGCGCCTGATGGTGCTGGACATACCGCAGGGCGTGTGTCCGCTCCAGCAGATTGCCGACTGGCCCGCGGCCGGCCTGGGCGTCCCTGATCATCGCGGGCAGGCGACCGGCGAACCGGCTTCCCTCCTGGGCCAGGGGGATGACGAACAGGGCGACCACCGCGCCGAGTGCCGCGGCCGCAGCCAGGAAGACCAGCAGGGCGGCCACCTACCGTCGGCACCGGGGCGCCCGTCGCTGCAGCGTTTCGACCGCTGGATGAAGGGAGACGGCCAGGAACAACGCGATGACCGCCCAGATCAGGACCCGTCGAGCCTGGACCACCAGCTCAAGTGCGACGCAGGTGGCGAGCACCAAGCCGATGGTGGCGAGAATGGTTCGCACCGGAACCGGACGCGTCGCCATGGGCACCGGGTTCCCAGCCCCGGTCACGGGAAAACGAGCCCCGAGGTGGCTGCCGGGTCCGTCACGTCCTGGGCGCCGAGGCGTCCTGGGCACCGCCGCACCCCAGGTGCGGATCCCCCGGCCGAGTTGCAAGCTGATGCCGTGGGCCGTGACTGTCGAAGGAGTGTCATGGGGGCGGTGGCCGCAGGCGCGATCTCCGGACCGCAGGTCCGGTGGGGGACAAAGCCGTCGGTCGCGGGCGTGACCGCGCCGGACCGGCTGGCGGCAGTCAGACGCGGCCGGCTGACGCATGCGACTGCAGGGTCCGCGCCGTGACCGAGAACGCGCCGCGACCGACGACGACCGGCGCGCGGCGGCCCTGTCTGTTCGTGAATCCGCGCTCGGGCGGGTGGTCCTGATCGATGCTTCCCTCGCCGGGGAACCGGCGGCGCTCGCCCGACGCGCGGGGGAGACGGCGCGGATCTTTACACGGCCGCTTGTCGCCGAGGTGGCTGCGGAGAGCGGACTGCCCTTCGTGGTCGTTCCGGCGGGTACCCGCAACCACCTCGCGATGGCTCTCGGCCTGGACCGTGCCGATCCCCACGGCCGCGCTGGAGGCCCTGACGAACGCCCGCTCGCCCGCGTACCCGAGATCCACGCGCAGCTCCACGCCGTCCGTCAGGGCCTCCAGCGCGGCCGAAGGGCCCTCACGGTCCAGACCGAGATCCATCGCGAAGTGGTTGCAGGTGCCCACCGGAACGACGACGAAAGGCAGGCCGCTTTCCGCGGCCACCTCGGCGACAAGTGCCTGCGTGCCGTCTCCGCCGGCCACTCCCAGCAGATCCGCACCGTCATCCACCGCGGGTCGGGCGACAGCCGCCAGGTCCTGAGGCAGGGAATGATCGATCAGAAAGACCTGGGCCCCTAACGCCCGGGCCCGGTCCGCGATCCGGAACCGGCTCGCTTTCCCTCCACCCGAACGCGGATTCACGATCAGATACGGCCGCCGCGCGCCGGTCGCAGGCCGTGACGCGTTCCCGGTCACGGCACGTGCCCAGAAGCCAGGTGCAGCAGCCTGGCGCAGGTCACTGGCAACAGCAGGATCGCCACGATCACGCCTGCAGCCGGCCGGGTCGTCCGCCACGGGGCCGACGCACCGGCGATCACACCTGCGGTCACCGCCACCATGACACTCCTTCGACGGGTGTGGCCTACGGCACCAGCTTGCCGCTCAGCCTGAGCATCCGCACCTGGGCCGTATGTGGTTGACAGGCCATCGCCGTTGAGGTTCATCACGCCCTGGCGCCCAGGCAGTACTGACTCCCAGGGTGTGTCCGGTGGGTTGCGCTGGTACACAGCCCTGTCATGCGGCCGTCGGTCGATATCTGGGTGGGCTGGGAGGAGGTGACTTGGGCGCCCGGCGCAGCGACGTCGCAAGGATCAGATGACGCTCACACCTGTGGCTTGGGGGCCCTTGGGGCCCTGGGTGACCTCGTACTCGACCCGCTGGCCCTCCTCCAAGCTGCGCTAGCCGGTTGCCAGGATCTCGGAGTAGTGGACGAAGAGATCGGGGCCGCTGTCCTGCTCGATGAAGCCGAAACCCTTGTCCGGGTGGAACCACTTGACGGTGCCCTGTGCCACGCCTTGCTCCTGCTGTGTCGTACCCGTGTCGGCGGCGCCATTGTCGCCTCACGCACCTGTCAGGCGAGCGGCCGACACGCCTGCTCTCCGGGACGGTTGCTCTGGGTCGTTCGTGAGCACGACGGACCGGATGACAGAGAACGGCAGGACTCCCGGCCAGCCCAGCAGCCGCACTCCAGCGGCCCCGGAGCCGGCCCGAATGTGCACTCCGGGGACCGCCGTCGCACACCACTTCTGACTGTCGTAAGTCACGGTTCATCATCGGTGTGGCCAGGGAGGGCGGCCGCATTGACACTCCGTACTTCGCCCGGAGGAGCGGGCTCCGGGCGTCGTGGCCGAGGGCGGACGGGGCCTGGAAGCGCGCTGACGGCCGCCGACGATGGCGCTGCCGTGGGGGAGCGTGTGCGAGGTCTCCGTCCGTACCGCCACCGGAGACGTTCGTTGTTCCTGGCGAGATGATGCGCCCGGCTGACTCAGGGTGGCGCCCAGGCACACGCGCAGGCGGGTCTACACGATCCGGTGCAGAGCCGCGTTCGCTCGCCGGTCGCAGCGGGCTGTGTTCGTCGCCATCGCATCCGGATGCACGGCGCGCAAGGCGAAGACCGAGCCCGCGAACTCGCCGCTGCACTCCGCGCCGACCGCGAGCGGCGACGAGTTGCGCACTGCCGACGGTCCGGCGGCAGCGCAGGCGTATCACAACGGCCTGGCCGGCGGCGATCTTGCCGGCGAGGACCCATGCCAGGACAACGGCGTATGTTGGAGGTGGGCTACGCGTCCGTCTTCGGTGCCGGCTTGGCGGCGCTGAGGACGGAGAAGCGCAGGGGGTTCCCGGAGGGATCGTGTGTGGTCAGGTGGGTCCCTGCACGCTGGTGCGGATGGTCGGCGGCGGTAAGCCGTTCGGCCAGTGCCTCGATCGCCTCCGGATCGGTCAGCCGCATGTCGACGCAGGTGAGCCGGGTGGTGTCGGGTCCTGCGGGCGTGCCTCCGTGCGGGCTGAACCGGTCGGTGAGGACGAGGAGACTGCGGTAGTCGCTCACGCCTACGCCGATGAACCCGTCTCCCAGGCGGGCGTAGATCTCCAGGCCCAGCAGGTCGCGGTAGAACGGTGTGGTGCGGGTGAGGGCGGCGTCGGTCGCCTTGAGTTGGACGTGTCCCATCTGTGTCCCGGCCGGCAGGGGTGCGGGCGTGCTCGCTCCGGGTTCGTCGAGAAGGTCCTGCACAGCGATCGAGGTGGAGACCACAATGGGCAGGCTCTCGTCGGTCCACTGCCATCGCTCCTGCGGGCAGGCCCAGGTCACCTCGATCGTGTGGCCGTCGGGATCGGTGACGTAGCACGACTGGCTCACGACGTGGTCGCGCGGGTCGACGTCGAGTCCCGCATCGAGGTGCCGCTGGGTGAAGCGGGCCACGTCCGCCCTGGCCGGCACCAGCGGCGCGAAGTGGCTGAGCCCGGGGCTGGAGGGTGGCGGCGCGACAGCCCCGGCTACCTCGTGCAAGTCGACCAGCACCTGTCCTTCAACGCCCAGTTGTGCTCGCTGTGGTTGGCGATCGAGGAGGCGGAAGCCTGCGACCTGCGTGTAATAGCGCACGCTGCGTGCCAGATCGGCCACCGTCAGCGTGACGGGTCCGAGGGTGAGTGTCCGGTCCATCCGGTAGTCGGTCATGGTCGACCTTTCATCCGTGCTGCGACTCGGCGGGAACCGAGCGGTGTGCGAGCCGCAGCGTGGCCGGTGTTGCGGCCCTGCTCGCAGCCAAAGCGCAGCCTTCACCGGCGTACCGGCGTGTGAAGTGGGCTGGGGGCCGGGACCGTCGTGTGAGAGGAGGTCGTGCGGGAAATCCTTCAGGAAGCCGGCGAGGCTGCGCTGCTGCGGGTGTAGGCGAGGGCGTTGCTCCAGGACAGGAGCTGGTCGAGCATTGCCGTCACAGCGGGGCCCTGGTGGTCGCTGGGGGTGAAGGTGGCGCCGAAGTCGGCGAAGTCGGTGCGCAGGTTCAAGGTGACGGTCGCGGAGACGTCCGCGAGCTTTAGGGCGCCCAGGACCGGGCGCAGGGCTTCGACGGCGCGCACGCCGCCGTCGAAGCCGTAGGAGACAAAGCCGACGGCCTTGTTGTTCCACTCGGCGTGGACGCGGTCGAGGGCGTTCTTCAGGACGCCGGGGAAGGAGTGGTTGTACTCGGGGGTGACGAGCACGTAGCCGTCGTAGGCGGCGACGGTCGTGGCCCACTGCCGGGTGTGCGGGTGGGTGTAGCGGCCCATGGCGGGCGGGAACGGTTCGTCGATCTGCGGCAGGTCGACCTGAGCGAGGTCGATCAGGTCGTAGTCGGCGTCCCCGCGCTTTCGGGCCTGTTCCAGGACCCACTGTGCGACGCGTCCGCCGGCACGTCCGGTGCGGGTGCTGCCGAGAATGATCGCGATCTTCGTCATCGTGCCTCCGGTGGATGAAGGGATGGTCG
The DNA here is from genome assembly GCF_003144095.1 of Streptomyces sp. ICBB 8177. Lineage (GTDB taxonomy): Bacteria > Actinomycetota > Actinomycetes > Streptomycetales > Streptomycetaceae > Streptantibioticus_D. The sequence continues at coordinate 253,565 of NZ_NSKH01000023.1, forward strand.
GTTCCCCGCCCCGCGCGGTCGGTGTGCGACGACCGCGCGTGATGAGTCCCACGGGCGCCCGCTTGCCGAGGGGCGATGCCGGCGCCGGCCGGCAGAGGGGGCACCAGGGGGCAGGGTTCAGCGGCCGGCGGCCGGGGCCCGGGGGGTGAGGAAGGAGTCCAGAGCGGTGAAGACCGTCTCGGGCTTCTCGCGGATGGGCAGGTGTCCTGCGCCGGGGATGAGTGCGAATCGCGCGTGGGGGAACTCCGCGGCGTAGGCGCGGCCGAAGTCGGGGGTGACGACTGTGTCGTCCGTGCCCCAGATCACCAGGACCGGGCAGGTGACGGTGGAAAGGCGGGGCAGCATGCCGGCGTCGCCCATGGCCGGGCCGGCGTAGGCGTGCATGGCGGCCATCGACTGCGCGGAGGGTCCGCCCTGCGGCGCTGCCGGTCCTGTGGCCGCCGGAGCCGGTGGCCCGGTGGGCACGGTGATCTGCTGGCCGGGTATGACGGGGCCGATGGCGTCCATGAGGACGAGCTTGGAGATCCGGCCCTCGCGGTCGTCCAGGACGGTCTGGGTGGCGACCCAGCCGCCGAAGGACGTGCCGATCACCGTCACGTCGCTCAGTGAGAGGTGGCCGAGCAGGTCCAGGTAGGCAGCGGCGAGTGCGGGCACGCAGTCCAGATCGTCAGGCCGTACGGTGCCCTCCCAGCCCGGATGGGTGGGCGCGATCACCCTGTGCTCCGGTGCGAGGTGGTCGATCAGGGGAGAGATGCTGGACGGGCCGGCGCCGCCGTGCAGGACGAGGATCGGGCTGCCGCTGGTGCCGGCCGCGCGCACGTCGAGGTCGAGGCCGGGCCGTACCGGAATGGTCCGCTGATGGGGTGCGGTCATGAGGTGCTCCTGGATGCGGGGGGTTCGGTGGCTGAGGGCGCGGTGGCCGTCGGGACTGCCCTCACCGGGCTGCCGGGCCGGAGGTGAAGAAGGCGACCATCTGCTCCAAGCCCTTCTCGCCGAACATCGTGTCCAGGTTGGCGGCGGACTCGGCGGCGGAGGCTTCGCTGCGCGGGAAGAGGGCCTCCTCGTACGCTGCCAGGGCGGCTTCGGCGTCGCCGGGGTGGGCGGCGACGGCCAGGGCGAGTTCGGCGCCGTCGAGCATGGCGAGGTTGGCGCCCTCCCCGGCGAAGGGGGACATCAGGTGGGCGGCGTCACCGAGCAGCGTCACGCCCGGGACGCGGTCCCAGCGGTGCCCGACGGGCAGGGCGTGGATACGGCGCGGGGTGATCGTGTCCGCGTCGGCGACCAGGCCGCGCAGACCCTCGTCCCAGTCCTCGAAGTGGGCGAGGACCGCGGCCTTGGCGGCGGCCTGGTCGGTGAAGTCGACTGTGTCCAGCCAGCCTTCGTCGACCTTGAGCGCGGTGTAGACGTGGAGGCTGCCGTCGGTCTCCCGGTGCGCGAGGACACCGCGTTCGCCCCCGAGGGCGATGAAGAACCCGCCGCCGATGACCGCGGCGCTGCGCGGGTGGCGGCTGTCAGCGTCGAACAGGTCGGTCTCGACGAAGGAGATGCCGGTGTAGGCGGGCCAGGCGCTGGAGACCAGCGGCCGGATCCGGGACCAGGCGCCGTCCGCGCCGATCAGGAGATCGGTGGTGATGGCCGAGCCGTCGGCGAACGTCACCTCATGACGGCCGTCGCCCAGCACGCGGGCCCCGGTGACCTTCCGGCCCCAGTGGATCGTGCTGTCGGGCAGGGAGCCCAGCAGCAGGTCACGCAGGACGCCGCGGTCCACCTCCGGCCGGCCGCCGGTGCCGTGGTCCTCCTCGTCCACGTGCACGGTGCCGTCGGGGCCGAGCAGGCGCATGGCCTGACCGCCCTCATGGACGATCTTGAGGAAGTCGTCATGCAGGCCGGCGGCGTGCAGGGCCTTCTGCCCGTTGCTCTCGTGGATGTCGAGCATCCCGCCCTGGGTGCGGGCCGCCGCCGACGCCTCCAGCTCGAAGATCGCCGACTCGATGCCGTTGACGTGCAGGACGCGGGCGGCGGTCAGGCCGCCAAGACCCGCACCGATGATCGCTATCGGGAAATGAGTGGTGTTCATGGGGGCCTCCGAAAGCAGTAGGGGGAACACCTCGGTGTGCCGAGTCATCGCCGCCGACGCCCCAGGCCCCCTTTCGCAGGGGCGGCGTGCGCGACGGGGCGGCAAAGGATGCCGCGGCCACCCCCTCACCGTACCGAACATGTTCGTTGCGAACAAGTTCGTCAATGCGGTCGCTGGGAGGCCGGCGAGGGCAACGTGCGTCTCCCAAGCCGCATCCGCCGCAGGGCGGGCCGCCCGGCCCCAGGCTCAGTCCACTGCGCCCGGAACGGGTGTGTGGGTGATGCCGTTGACGAGGACGTCGAAGCTCCAGCGGATCCTGTCCGGCACCGAGCCGCCGATCAGGGCGGGCATGTGCGCGGCGATCGCCGGATGCGTGGCGGGGTCCACGGCATGCAGGGCGCGCACGGTGGCGTCCCAGTCCTCCTCGGAGGCGGGGTCGTGCTCCCTCGTCGCGTGCTCGGCAGCGGTGGCGGTCGCGTCCTGGAGCAGTTTGTCCACCCCCCAGGCGACCTGCTCGCGGCCGGCGCCGCTCTGCGCGAGGAGGTCGAGGATGCGCTCCACCAGGCGCAGGTAGTTCTCGCCGCTCGGGCGGGCGACGAGCGCGGCCCGGGCCAGCTGCGGGTGCTCGAACAGCACCTGGGTGTACGACGTCATGACGGCACGGAGCTGTTCGCGCCAGTCGCCACCGCCGTGCCGTCCGGTCAGGTCGACCTCGCCGAGCAGGGAATCCAGAACGGCCGCGTGCAGCTCGGCGGTGTTGGCCACGTAGACGTACAGCGACGCCGGGCCGGTGTCCAGCTCCTGCGCCAGGCGGCGCATCGTGACCTTCCCCAGCCCCTCCGATCGCATGATCCGCACGGCGGTGTCGACGATCCAGCGCCGGGACAGGGCGGGCTTCGCCGGACGCTCCCGGCGGCTGATCGGCTCTCTTCTCGCAGTCATCACCCGATCGTAACGAACATGTTCGAGTTACGGGGTCGCTCGGTTCACCTCGCCTCGACGGATGCTGCTCCGGGTATGCCCCGGCCCCGGGCGGGGTGTGGCTTCGGCCGGGGCTTGAGAGCGTGCGGAACAGGCCGCTCAGCTCAGTCGGCCGGTTGGCTTTGTTCACGAGAACGGACAGCGGATATTCACCACTTCGGGAGGCACCTGCGGCGGAGCCTGTTCGAGCGGCGTCCTAGCGGCCGGGCGCCACGCTCGGCGGCGCCCGGCTGTCCGTCGGAGGTCAGACGGTGGGCGTCGCAAAGAGGTAGTGGGTCTTCTCCGTCTCGTTGCCTTGGTGGCTCCGGCCTACGAGCACCTGGCCTTCGGGCGCGCGGACGTCGTGATCCGGCTCCTCGGCAGTGACCCACTCGCCGTGCTGGAAGGACAGAGGATGCTCGGTGTCGTTGATGTGCACGGTGACCGGGGCCGACTGGTACTCCGTGGGGCCGTTCTCGTCGTCCTGGTGCCAGCGGCCCGTCAGAACGTGTCCCTCTTCAGCCTCGAACCGGGAGCTGCTCTCCGTCTGCGGCTCTGACCAGGAACCTGTACCTACGGTCGTGCGGTATTCCCCTTCGGGAGTCACAACAACCAGTGCAGCGTGGTGGTAGCAGGTACTGCCGTTCTCGTCCCCCTGGTGGGAGCGGCCAATCAGAACCCTCCCGTCCGGTACGACGTAGCGGGTGCCGTCCGACTCCTTGAAAGCCTCGCTGGTCTGCATGTCACGCACCTGGACACTCCAGCCCTCAGAGCCCATCAGCAATCCTCCTCGCGTCACGGGACCAGCCGACTGCCGGCAGGTCCCGGCACCATCTTCTTCGGGCGAGGACCTCGGTTCTCCGAGAAGATCAAAAGGTCACTCTGTCGGGGTGGGTTTTGGCCGGTTCAACGTCGGTGCCAGCTGGCTGTTCGAATCTTCGGGTCAGCCAGGTGCCTCCCGAAGTGGTGAATATCCGCTGTCCGTTCTCGTGAACAAAGCCAGCCGGTGGGCTCTGCCGCCTGGGGACGGGTTGCCGCCAGACTGGCGAGGAGCTTGAGGTGGTCTTCGGAGGTGCTGCCGGGTTCGGCGGTGTAAAGGCTCAGGTCGTGCACGGCTCGCTGGGATACGGGCAGGTCCACAGACTGGTAGGTCAGCTCCAGGAGACCGACCTCGGGGTGTTGCAGCCGTTTGATGCCCTCGTAGCGGATACGGACGTCGTGCGCGGCCCACAGCGTGCGGAAGTCGGAGCTGAGGGTGGACAGCTCACCGATCAGCTCGCGCAGGGCACGGTCATGCGGCTCACGCCCGGCCTCGGCGCGCAGCAGCGCGACGGTAGCGGCGGCGCCGGCGTCCCAGTCGACGAAGAAGTCCTGTGAACCGGCGTCGAGGAAGTGGTAGCGGGCGAAGTTGGCACGGCCGTGGCTGTGGGTGGTGGGGGTGTGGGTGGTGGGGCTGTCGAACATCGGCGCGTGCAAGGCCCGGGCCGACGCGTTGGTGGCGATGACGTCCAGTCGGCCGTTGCGCACGAAGGCGGCGGACATCGTGATGGAGTCGAGCAGCCACTGGATGCACGGTGGGGCTTCGACGTCCCTGCGGCGCGACGGTGTGCGGCGGGCGGGACGGGAGGCGCGGGCCAGGTCGAACAGGTAGGTGCGTTCGTCCTCGTCCAGTTGCAGAGCCTGGGCGACCGCGGTGAGGACGTCTTCGGACACCCCGCTGATGTGGCCCTTTTCCAGGCGGGTGTACCACTCGGTGCTCACCCCGGCCAGCACGGCGACCTCCTCACGGCGCAGCCCGGGAACCCGGCGTCGACCGCTGGTGGGAAGCCCTGCCTGCTCCGGGGTGATCTTCGCGCGACGGCTGGCAAGAAAGTCCCGGATCTCCGCGCGGTGATCGTGTTGGTCGTCCATGCGTTCCACGCTAGCCACCCCCCGCAGTACGAGGAGGCACCCGTCGGCTTCGGCAGCCTCTTCCGCCACAACATCCGGCTCGCCGGCGGCCCCGCACCCGTCCGCGCCTACATCGAGGAACTGATGCCCACCATCCTCGACGGCACCATGGAGCCGGGTAAGGTCTTCGACGCCACCACCACCTCGACGGCGTCCCAGCCGGCTACCGGGACATGGCCGACCGCAAGAGCCTCAAAGTCCTCGTCAAGCCCTGAACCCGGGACAGGCGAGGGTGCGGCACGGCCCTCACCCCCACCTGATACTCGAACCTTGACAGGCTTCCGGTGTGGATCTGACGTCCGATCAATCCGCAATCGCGGTAGAACGAAACGACTGTCTGAAATATGAAGCCCGGTCGGCAGTCCCTGCCGCACCCGCGGCGGAGATGCGCGACGGAGTACCACCGCCCGCTTCATCCTCGTGCCCGCACTCCGCGAGGAACTCGACGTCCCCGTCCCCGTCCCCGAGGACCGCGGACCAGGGACGCACCTGGAAGCAGGGACCGCCCGTCGAGGCGGCGCCGGCCGCCACGGCGGCCAAGCCGATCCGCATCGGGTACGCGCGCTGCTCTACCGCCCAGCAGGAGTCGCAGAGCCAGCTCGACGCTCTCCGGCCGCTCTGCAAGCGGATCTTCTCCGAGAAGATCAGCACGTGCGTGAAGACCCGGCCGAAGCTTCAGGGGGCGCTGAGGCTGGCGTACGACATCAGGGAGGCCGCCCCCGACCAGGAGGTCATCCTCACCGCCCACTAGCTCAAGCGCCTGGCCCGCAACGCCGCCGAGCTGATGACGCTGTCCGGCTAGCAGGCCGCAGCCGTCCAGCTCGAACTCCTCACCGGCCCGCTCAGCGGCATCTACGACCCCAACGGCATGGGCGCGAGGTTCTTCGCCGTCCTGGCCGCCGCCGCCCAGATTGAGCGGAACCACATCCGCGAGAAGCCCCTCGAAGGCCAGCACGCCGCCGCGGCCAACGGCAACTACGGCGGGCGGCCGAAGGTCATCGACGACGACATGCTCCACTTCGCCCGTGCGTTGAAGAACCGCGGTGTCCCCGTCCCGGAGATCGCGAAAAAGCTGACCATCAAGACGGGTAAGAACGTGGGCCAGCATCCCTCGGTGGCCTCGGTCTACCGGGCCCTCGCTGAAGCGGAGGCGAGCGAGGCACCAGCGGGGACGGAGATCATCGCCCCGCGCCGGCCTCGGGCGTGATCCGCGGGGAGGGTACGTGCCGTGTGCCAGGTAGTGCTGGCCGGCGCTTGTCAGGGCGACGCTCCACTGCCCGCTCTTCCGGGAGACCGTCACCAGGCCCCGGTTGTGGAGTGCCTGGCAGGTGGTCTTGTAGGAGCTGGTGTTCCCTACGCCTGCAGGGCACCCGGCTCCCACCCACTGCAACACCGACAGCTGCCGCTCATTGAACCTCTTTCATCCTGAATAGTTGCAGGGACGCCGAAGTCGGCGGCGATCTGTTCCAGCGTGACGCCGGGCTCGCGGTTGCGCGCGACCCGCACGACGTCCTCGCGGAACTCCTTCGGATACGGCTTGGGCACTGCAACATCCTTCCAGGCCGCCTCTCAGCAAGCCAGGTCAGATGTCACCTATCCGTGCAGCAGTCCCGCTCGACCACGACCTGTACCAGTCAAGTGACGGCGGGCCATGCGGGGTGGCGCGTCGCTTCGGCACCGCGGTGGCAGGTTCTCATCAACGAGGTTGTGCGGCTGCATTATGCAGGCGCCGGGCCCGTGCGCTTCACAAGCCCGCGACAGGAGGACTTGCTGGCTGTCGGCGGGCATTCGCTCACGGCAGACGAGAAATAGGACCACAGGACTGGATACCTCCGTCCGGACCATGTCAACGTACAACGTCCCGGAAAATACCAGGCCAGGATGTGCGGATGCTCCACTGCGGCCCAGGTTGCGAAATGCCTTGGAATCCTGCACCCGTGTGACTGCCTTGCTGGCAGGGCTCCTACTTGGGGAGGTCCGCCTGTCTGACCCCGCTATTCGATCCGCTCGCTTCACTGCACCCGCTCTTTATACCCGCGGCACGTCTGAACGCCTGGTACAGCCAGGCAGCCGGCGACTACGGGACCCTTTCCGTCGGGCTGTACGTCTGCCTTTGCGTGGCTGGCCTGTTCGGCGAGGACCTGTTGCAACCCGGCTATCGCAGCGTCAGTGCCGCCCTCGCATACTGTGCGGCACGTCTTGGCGCCGCAACACGGCAAGTGGCACTCGCCATCAGGACGAGCGACTCGCTGCCCGGAATCTCGACCGCCTCACCGATGACGGTCTGCTGGTGCTCGCCACGGACGGCGCGCACCTGGTTGCGCGTCGGCTGGCCCTGGCTGCGGCGGGCCTAAGCAGATGCCGCCTTCGTGATGCGGTGCGCAACATAGACGACGATCGCCGGTTAGCGAAACCGGCGATCGTGAGGTTCCTTGAGGACGTTCGCATGCGCGGCTGTGCTTGGTGGCGGAGCTGCAGCGAACTCAGCAGCCCGTGAAACGGAATGGCAGTGGTCTGGTGCTAGCCAGATGATCCGGCGCCCTGCTCGTGCAGGTCCCCTTGAAGGAGAGTGAGTACCCCCTGTCCGTTCCGATCAAGAAGCTTTTACCCAACTCCAGGGGACAGGTGCGCTACCGGTTCGTAGTCGACGTAGGCATCGACCCTGCCACCGGGAGGCGCAAACAGCTGACTCGTACGTTCGCCACTCTCAAGGAGGCGAAGGCTGAGTGCGCGCGCATCACCAACCGCCGCGAGGAAGGGACGTTCGTACCGCCCAACCAGATAAATGTAAATGAGTGGCTTGATCGGTGGCTGGCCATGAAGGCAGAGGATCTGGAAGAGACCACTATTTACAACTATCGGGTTACCCTCGATCGAGTTCGGGGGAGGCTGGGGCGCATCCGGCTTCAAGAACTCACCGAGGAAGATGTAGAAAATTGGATGCACTGGGCGTTGAAGCATGGGCGGGTACGCGGTGACAAAGCAGGTACTCCGCTTGGAGTGACCAGCGTGGAGATGAGTCTCGCCCGATTGAAGGACGCCCTGAATCGAGCCGTTACGCGTCGGCTAGTAACCATGAATGTAGCCCAACATGTGACCATCCCACGTAGGGCACGTAAAGAAGAGCGAAAGAAGAAGCAGGAGGTGAAGCCGTGGAACGTGCAGGAGATTCAGACGTTCATTCACGGTGTCCGGACAGAACGGCTTTACGCTGCCCTCTTGCTGTCCCTCATGGGTCTATGCCCGGCTGAAGTCTGCGGACTCCGATGGGAAGACGTGGACTTGGAAGCCGCCACGATCACCATAGCCAACACGCGGACGATGATGGGAAATCGGTACGTTGTGGAGAAGGACACCAAGTCCCTGGCTGGGGAACGGGATCTTCCTTTGCCGGCACCGGTGCTGGCTGCCCTCAAGTCGTTCAGGGCTCTCCAAGCCAAGGAGAAGCTCGTCCTCGGTGAGGCTTACTCGGATTCCGGATACGTCGTGGTGCACGAGACCGGGGCAGCCTTCACGATCAAGCAGCTCCGCAGACGCGCTTACCGGCTCATGGAGATCCTTGAACTCCGCAGAGTGCGCCTCTACGACGCTCGCTCCTCCTGCCTCACATACCTCGCCAACAAAGGCGTGCCGGATCACATCCTTGCCCGGTGGGCCGGACACACGAACGTCAAGACCACCAAGAAGTGGTACGTGAAGCCGGACGTGGAGGACCTCCGCGGAGCCGCCACAACGTGGGACGGCCTGCACGGTGCTGCGACGGAGGGGCAAGCGTGAATCAGGCGGCCTGCCGATTGAGGGACCTGCCCAGCGGTATGGCAGTCAAATCGAGGTGACCCGGAGGCCGGCTGCTGGTTGTGGGCCAGCGACGGCAACGGGGGAGGGGCGGCCAAGCTGCGGCCAACGTCTCCCCTCCTGCGAGGCAAGGCAGAGCTTGCCCGCTGTGTGGCGTTCGGGCTGTTCGTCGGTGAATCCCGGAAGGTTTTCAGGTGCGTCATGCCGACCTTGGGGACGGCACTACACGCTTTGCTGCAAACCAGACCGTCTGGAAGCCGTGCCGAGGGCGGGAAGCTGGGCGGCGCAGGGATTGGGAGGGTGCGCGAGCCGGGAGGACGCACTGTCCCCACGGTCAGGCGTGCACATCGAAGAAACCCGTACGTGGACCCATGAGGGTCTCGGCGGTGCCGGGCGTGCCGCGCCGCGAGGGTCACGAGCCGCCGGGTTCACCTGGCCGTGTGAGATTTCGTGAGACGTGAGAGGGTCTGGGGCGTGAGTGAGACACCACCGAACACCCTGCAATACCGCTTTGACGGGCCAGAAGACGCTCCGGTCCTGATCTTGGGTCCCTCACTGGGTACCACCTGGCACATGTGGGACCGGCAGGTGCCCGAGTTGGCCGGGCAGTGGCGAGTCGTCCGCTTCGATCTGCCGGGGCACGGCGGTGCCCCGGCGGAACCGGCCGCGTCGGTGGGTGAGCTGGCCGAGCGGCTGCTCGCCACCCTCGACGAGCTGGGCGTCGAGCGGTTCGGCTACGCGGGCTGCTCGCTGGGCGGCGCCATCGGCGTCGAGCTGGCGCTGCGCCACCCGCACCGGGTCGCCTCGCTGGCGCTGGTCTCCGCCTCCGCCCGCTTCGACACCCCGGACGCCTGGCGGCAGCGCGGCGTCGTGGTGCGCTCCGGCGGGCTCGGCCAGATCGCGATGACCACCCCCGAGCAGTGGTTCACCCCCGCGTTCCGGGCCGCGCAGGCGGGCATCGTCGAGTGGTCCGTGCAGATGGTGCGCACCACCGACGCGGACTGCTACATCGCCGCCTGCGAGGCGCTCGCCACTTACGACGTACGCGCCGAGCTGGGCCGGATCGAGGTGCCGACGCTGGTCGTCGCGGGCGCCGAGGACCCCAGCACGCCACCGGCCGACGCCCGTGCGCTGGTCGCCGCGGTGCACGACGCCCGGCTCGCCGTGGTGCCCGGCGCCTCCCACCTGGCCCCGGTCGAACAGCCGAGGGCGGTCACCGACCTGGTCGTGCGGCACTTCACCGCCGCCTGGTCCGAGCGCCTCATGCCACCGTCGGCTCCGCCCCTGCGCACCGCCCCCGAGGCCGGCCCTGCGCACGCCGCGCCGTCCGCCACCGGGGCGCACGCCATGCCCCCGGACGCGCCCCCGGTGCCCGCCGCCCCCGCGCCCCCCGGCCGCCCGGACCCGTACGAGGACGGGATGCGGATCCGCCGCGAGGTGCTGGGCGACGCCCACGTGGACCGGGCGAACGCCGCCGCCGACGACCTGACCGGCGACTTCCAGGAGTTCGTCACCCGCTACGCCTGGGGCGAGGTGTGGAACCGCCCCGGCCTGGACCGCAGGACCCGCAGCGTCGTCGCCCTGACCGCGCTGGTCGCCGGCGGCCACCTCAAGGAGCTGGCGTTCCACGTGCGCGCCGCGCTGCGCAACGGCCTCGCCCCGGCGGAGATCGGCGAGGTCCTCCTCCAGACCGCCGTCTACTGCGGCGTGCCCGCCGCCAACTCGGCGTTCGCCGTGGCCCAGCGGGTCATCGCGGAGGAGACGAGGCTGCCGGGCTGACGGACCGCACGAGCGAGCGCCGGGAGGAGGCCGGGCGCCAGGGTGGTTGGCCGGGTACCGGGATCGCGCCGCACTGCCGGGCGGCCCGGCCCGGTGCCATCATGGCTCGCATGAAGATGATCAAAAAGGGTCACGCCTGCGTCCGTCTGGAGAAGGAGGGCCGCGCGCTCGTCATCGACCCGGGCGCGTTCACCGAACAGGACGCGGCGGCCGGTGCGGACGCGATCCTCGTCACCCACGAGCACCTCGACCACTTCGACGAGGGCAGGCTGCGTGCCGCGCTCGACGCCAACCCCGAGGCCAGGATCTGGACCCTGCGCAGCGTCGCCGACCAGGTCGCGGCGGCCTTCCCCGGCAGGGTGACCACGGTCGGCCACGGCGACACGTTCACCGCCGCGGGCTTCGAGGTCCAGGTCCACGGCGAGCTGCACGCCGTCATCCACCCCGACATCCCCCGCATCACCAACGTCGGCTTCCTGGTGGACGGTTCCGTCTTCCATCCCGGGGACGCGCTGACCGTGCCCGACCAGTCCATCGAGACGCTGCTGCTGCCGGTGCACGCGCCGTGGAACAAGTTCTCCGAGGTCGCCGACTACGTGCGCGCCGTCTCCCCGACCCGGGCCTACGCCGTGCACGACGGGCTGCTCAACGACCTGGGCCTGTCGGTCTACGCCCGCAACCTCGGCCCCGGCGGCGTGACCACCGGCGCCGAGTACGCGCGGCTGCTGCCGGGCGAGAGCGCCCAGCTCGCCTGACGGGCGCCGGGCGGCGGGGGGCCGGGTTGTCGGTGGCGGGCGGTAGATTGCCAGGCATGGCACTGCGCATCGCGACCTGGAACGTCAACTCGATCACCGCCCGGCTGCCCAGGCTGCTGGCCTGGCTGGAGAAGTCCGGCACGGACGTGCTGTGCCTCCAGGAGCTCAAGGTCGCCGAGGCGTCCTTCCCGTACGAGCCGCTGCGGGAGCTGGGCTACGAGGCCGCGGTCAACGCCTCCGGCCGGTGGAACGGCGTGGCCGTGCTCTCCCGGGTCGGGCTCGCCGACGTCACGGCGGGCCTGCCCGGCCAGCCCGGCTACCCGGACGGAGAGGCGCCGGAGGCCCGGGCGCTGGCCGCCACCTGCGGCCCGGCCCGCGTCTGGTCCGTCTACGTGCCCAACGGCCGCGAGGTCGGGCACGACCACTACGCGTACAAGCTGCGCTGGCTCCAGGCGCTGCGCGACGCGGTCGTCCAGGACGCGGCGGGCGAGCGGCCGTTCGCCGTGCTCGGCGACTACAACATCGCGCCCACCGACGAGGACGTGTGGGACCGCGCCCGCTTCGAGGGACTGACCCACGTCACCGAGCCGGAACGGGCCGCGCTCGCCGCGCTGCGGGACGCGGGCCTGAGCGACGTGGTGCCGCGCCCGCTCAAGTACGACCAGCCGTTCACCTACTGGGACTACCGCGAGCTGTGCTTCCCCAAGAACCGCGGCATGCGCATCGACCTGGTCTACGGCAACCAGCCGTTCGCCAAGGCCGTCACCGACGCGTTCGTGGACCGCGAGGAGCGCAAGGGCAAGGGCGCCTCCGACCACGCGCCGGTCGTGGTGGACCTGGAGGCCTGAGCCGCCGACGGCGCGCGAGCGTCCACCACGTCGAGGCCCGCCGCTTTACGGGCTGTACGCGGCCCGGCCGCACGGCACGCAAGGTGTCGGCGCCGCGGGGCGGACCGGCCGCGTAGGCTCGCCGGTCATGAGCACCAGCGCCGTCCCGCCCTTCGCCCTGCACGTCGCCGACGCCGAACTGGCGCCGGACCCGCTCGACCCGGAGCAGATCGTCTCCGGCACCCCCGAGGTCACGAGCGCGGTGCTGTGGCGCTCGCCGGACGGCGCCGTGGAGCACGGCATCTGGCAGATCACCCCGGGCGTGGTGACCGACACCGAGGCGGACGAGCTGTTCACCGTGGTCAGCGGCAACGCCGCGATCGCCTTCGAGGACGGCCGGGTGATCGAGGTCGGCCCCGGCGACGTCTGCGTGCTGCGCGAGGGCGACCGCACGACCTGGACGGTGCGCGAGACGCTGCGCAAGGTCTACACGGTCCGCGGCTGACCCGTCGCGCCAGGCGGCCGCGGCACGGTGCGTCCCGCGCGGGCCGGGCCTGGGCGGACGGCGGCACTCCCGAACTCGCCCAGATGTACGCGGAGGTCGCCGAGGGGCACGGGACCGAGCGCCCCGCACCCCTCGGCTGACGAACCGGCGAGTTGGCGAGTCGGCGAACTGACGCCTTCACGCGCCCGCCGCGTCCGGCCTACCTCCCGCAGCCGCCGGGTACGAGGCTGCCGCGGTCCGAAGTGATCCAGCCGTGCGCGGCCCGCAGTGAACGCGTCCAGCACGCCCCGTCGTCCGTCGTGCCGTGGTAGCGCTCGGTCGAGGTGCCGTCCGCGGTCTGCACCACGCCGTCCTTCTTGGCCAGTTCACCGGTGGCCGTCAGACGGTCGTCGGTGGTGGCCGTGGTGCGCCACGCGCCGTACGCGCCGGCGCGCACGCTGTCGGTCAGCTCCCGGCCCTGCGTCACGGTGGCGGACAGCGCGTAGTTGTTGTCGTCCACGAGGGACGCCACGTCGCTGTCCACGTCGATGGGATACGACCAGGTGCTCCGCTCGGAGCGCCCCGTCCCCGCGCCCCGCGTGGTGACCGTGGTGGTGCCCGCGTCGCGCTGGCGGACCCGCTGGGACTGGCCGGTCGCCGAGACCACGTCGTCGTTGCTGTAGGTGTACGCCTGGCGGACGGTGGTGGTCACGCGGCCGTGCGAGGTGTCGACGTACCCGCTGATCGACCAGTCGCGGTGCGTGCCGACCGCCACGTCGGTGCCGCCGTCCGCCTGCCTGGTCTCCTTCGTGGTCACCGTCGGCGTCGCCGCCAGGGTGTCGGAGGTGACCGCGCCGCCGGTGTGCGCCCGGCCGTGGTCGGTGCCGAGGAAGAGCGAACCGCCCACCGTCCAGGTGTCGTCGGCGCCGTACGGGGTGAGCGTGAGGGTGTGCGCGCGGCCGTCCGCCAGGACGCCCGCGAACGGGGTGAGGTCCAGGTCGTAGGCGAGCGTGCGGAACTGGTCGATCGCCGGGACGGGACGCCACAGCGTGGGAACGATGCCGCCGGAGTAGACCACCGGGTACGGCTGCGCCAGCCCCGCCGGACGGCCGTCCACGCTGACCAGCACCTCGCGGTACGGGCCGCCGCCGCACAGGTAGTCGGGGGCGGTCGCCGCGAGGTCGTCCGGGACGTCGTCGAACCACTGCTCGTCGCAGCCGCCGCCGCGCGCGTACAACTCCAGCCTGGCGCTGGTCAGATCACGCGGGAAGGTCAGCGAACGGGACGCCGACTGCCCCTTGCCCAGCTGGAACCAGGGTTGCGCGCCGGGCGTGGGATCCGACACCGGCAGCACCTGGTCGGCGGTGCGGGCGGCCGGGTGGCGGGCGTCGGCCAGGTAGTAGGTGAACGTGATCCGCATGTGGAAGACGCCGGTGTACGTGCTGTTGACAACGTTGCCCAGCTCGACCTGGAGCTGCTGCGGGTGGCGCAGCAGCGGGGTGAACTCGGTGATGTCCTTGTCCACGTTCCAGCTGATGCCCTTGTCGTCCGGCTCGGGCGTGCTGGTGCGGAAGATCTCCGCGCCGCCCAGCCAGACCCCGGCCAGCCGGTCGTACTGCCGGCCCTTGATGCTGCCCGACCAGTTCATGACCACCTTGGTCCACGGTCCCGCGCAGGCCGCGGGCGGGGTGACGGTGGTGGCGTAGGGCGGGTCGCTGATGGTGTTGCCGAAGTCGTGCCGCAGCACCGCCACCGTGCAGTGCCGGGTCGCCGGGCGGCTGACCGGCGGCGCCGCGCTGACCGGGTCCTGGTAGTCCACCTCGGGCCCCGACGCCGGGGACGCGGGGCTCGTGGCGGAGGTCGCCGGGGTGGCCGCGAGGGCGGGGGCCGCGGCGCCCCCGAGGGTCAAGGCCGCGGCGGCGGCCAGCGTGACGAGCCCGCGTGATCGCCGTATCCAGTGGTGCCGTGTCATCCGTTCCCCTCTTCAGATCATCGTCTGATCAAGGTTTCTGATCATCGGTCGGCTGTACGGTGCCGTAATCCCGAATCCCGGACAAGACCTGGTTCACGGCCATGGACGGCCCCGCGTGCACGGGATTGGGGCCGCGGGCGGGCATCATGGCGGAACAGGTCACGAACTGTCGCAGACCGGGAGATACACATGGAATCTCTGGAAAAGCTCCCCAACATCGGCGCGATCCTCGCCGACCGGCTGCGGGGCGCCGGGGTGAGCGACGCGGAAGAGCTGCGGCGCCTCGGTGCCGCGGCGGCCTTCGCCAAGATCAGCGGGGAACTGCCGGAGGACGCGCGCAGTCACACGCTGTTCGCCCTCGAAGGTGCCATCCGCGGCACCCGGTGGACCTCGATCCCGCAGGACGAACGGGCCACGCTCGCCTCGCGGGTCTTCGACCGCGGGGAGATCTGAGGATTCTCGCGGACACGGCGGGTTGGCCCGGGCGGTGTGATCGCGTCGGGCCCGGCTCGCCGGCCTCCCCCGCGGCTCGTGTCATTACCGCGAGTAATGGCAATCCGGCCCGCCCGCGCCGTCCGCCCGGCCCATACGGACCACCCCGGTGCGGCGGGCCGCGTGACCTGGCGGGATCATGACCCCATGGCGGTACTGGTCGCGGTCGGCGCGTTCCTCATGACGGTGGTGGGCGGGGTGGTCGCCCACCGGATCGGCGACCGGCGCCACCTGGTCCTCGGCCTGGCCGCGGGGCTGATGCTCGGCGTGGTCGGGTTCGACCTGCTGCCCGAGGCGCTGGACGCGCAGCCGCGCGAGGTGTTCGGCGTGCCCGCCGCGCTGCTGATGTTCGTCGTGGGATTCCTCGGCATCCACGTGATCGAGCGCTCGGTCGCCATCCACCGCGCCCACGAGGGCGAGTACGCGGCGCATTCCCACGGCCACGCGCGTTCCCACGGCCACAGCCACGGGGGCGGCTCCCAGGGACTGGGGCTGGCCGCCGCGTCCGCGCTGGTCGGGCACAGCGTGATGGACGGGTTCGCCATCGGTGCCGCGTTCCAGGCGGGCTCCACGGTGGGCACGGTGGTCGCCATCGCCGTGATCGCCCACGACTTCGCCGACGGCTTCAACACGTACACGATCACCCGGCTGTACGGGAACGCCCGCCGCAGGGCCTTCGCACTGCTGGCCTGCGACGCGCTGGCGCCGGTCGCGGGCGCGGCGATCACGCTGGCGTTCACCATCCCGCAGGGCGTGCTCGGCCTCTACCTGGGCTTCTTCGCGGGATTCCTGTTCTACCTGGCCACCTCCGACATCCTGCCCGAGGCGCACAGCCCGCACCCGTCGCTGTCCACGCTGCTGTGCACGGTGGCCGGTACCGGCTTCATGTGGCTGGTCATCGGCCTGGCCGCCTGAGCGCGCCGGCCCGCGGCCTCTGCCCGATTCCGCTGGGTCCGCCGTCCGGCCTGTCACCGTACGAGACCTTCGTCGCATTTTCCGGTCGGGGCTGTCCGGGGCGCGGGTCGCTTTGCTACCACGGAAGGAGCCATCACCCCGCGACCCCGGAAGCGCCGCCATGACCGAGCAGCAGCACGCCTTCGACATCGACCTGACCCGCGAGGAAGCGCGCCGCCAGGCCGAGGTCGTCGCCGCGCTCGGCGACGCCTGGGACCCGGCCGCGGTCCTGGACGGCGAGCGCGAGGCGTACCGGATGCTCTACTCCTCGCTGGACGAGGAGCAACTCGCCGTCTACCGGCGGCTGGAGGCAGCCGGCGTGCTGCCGCCGCTGGAGGGGTACGGGCATGCTGCCGATTGACCCCAGCGCCGACCTGGGCCGCCGGGCCTGGGTGCCGTGCCCGGGCTGCGCCGACCACCAGGACTGCGGGACCTGCGGCGCGGGCCGCACCTGCGCCGAGCACTGGCGCTACCTGCTGTCCAACAAAGGCCGCACCCTGCATCTGCAGTGCCCGAACTGCACCCACCTGTGGAGCCACGACTCGGGCTTCGGCGCGACCTCGTAGACCCCGGCTCCCGGGGGCTCACCTCTCGGCGCCCTCGCCTCTTGGCGGCCGGCCACATCGGTCGGCGCCCTCACCGGTCGGCGTTCGCTTCCTGGAGCGCGGCGCCGAGGATCGCCGAGCCGGTCATGTCCAGCGCCGGTTCGCTGGTCTGCCAGGAACGCACGTCGTCCACGTAGCGGCTGCCGTGCCCGGTGAAGGCGCTGTACGGGTCACCGCTCGCCGGGCAGTGGCGCATGCCGTCCTGGTAGTCGCCGAGTCCGCCGCTGAACTGACCCGAGCCGTTGGGCCCGTTGACCACCGCACCGGTGTCGACGGGGGCCGAGCCGTCGGTCGAACCCTTGAGGTTGCCGACCTGGTGCTGCATGCAGCGCGGGTAGTCGGTGCCCTCGCCGACCATGAAGCTCGCGCCCCACGCGTTGGCGCCCAGCAGCCAGTCCCGCTGCTCGGTGGCGAAGCCCGCGTAGCCGCGCCCGCCGCCCGCCTGCTCGTAGAGCGCCTCGGTGGTCAGGAAGCCGAAGGTGTGCGAGTCCACGTCGAAGTCGTCGTAGTCCCCGCCCGCGTGGAAGACGTCCGCGCCGGCCTTGGCGGCGGCCGACGAGACCTGCCGCCTGAGGTCCGCCAGGAGGTCGCCGGTGGTCACCGCGAGCCCGGACGGACGGCCCGCCGCCTCGATGGCCCTGATCAGGTCGGCGTGGGCGAGCGCCGAGGTGTCGTAGAGGTTGAAGGTGTCGCCCTTGTCGTGTGCGATGTAGTCCTTCGCCCAGGTGGCGGCGGCCTTCAGGTACGCGGACGGGTCGTGGCCGAGTGCGTGGGCGGCGAGCGCGATCTCGGCGCCGCCGAACTCCATGTCGTCGTGCCATGTCGACTCCGGGTAGTACGCGTTCGGCAGTGCGGTGGTCAGCGGTGAGGGCGGGTTCGTGGTGTCCGCCATCGCGTAGAGCGAGGTCGCGGCGCGGTACTCGGCGGCGGCCCGCCTCGGGTCGGACGCGGCGTCCACCTGGGCGGCGAGCGCGAAGGCGGCGGAGACCCGGCCGGCCAGGTTGGGGCTGATCCGTGCGCCGGGCGCGGCGGCGCGGAAGACCGGGCGGTGGGCGGCGGAGTAGCGGTCGGCGGACGAGGTGTCGCCGTCGTCCCTCTCCGGCAGCCGCCACAGGTCGTGGTCGCCCGTGAAGGTGCCCGCCGCGTTCCCCTCCCCGATGCCCACCTGGAGGTAGAGCGTCTTCGCCGACTGGTCCCACATCCTGTTCAGCCACTCCTCGCCGAAGTGCGCCTCCGCTTCCAGCGACGCGGGCGCCGCGCCGCCCAGCGCCCGCTGCGAGGCGAACAGCAGCGCGTCGCCGAACGCGGTGGTGTGGGTGAACTTCAGGAAGTCGCCCGCGTCGAACCAGCCGCCCTCGACGTCGGCGGTCGCGCCCGCCTCGGTGAGGTCCTCGTCGGTGATGGTGTCCGAGCCACCGGAGGCGAAGTGCGGGTCGTCGTAGACGGTGGCCTTGGCGTCGTGGAGGTGCGAGGGCTCGCGGCCGAGGGCGCCGGGAATCACGTCGGAGCCGTCGCGCTGGTTCTGGAAGAACGTCACGCCGTCGGCCACCAGCTTGCCGTAGAGCCCCCCGGCGGCTTCGACGCGGAACGTGGGCGAGGTGGCCGGGGCGCCGCCGGTGAGCTGGACGCGGTAGGTGCCGGGCGTGCGCAGGGCGCTGAAGTCGACGGGGTAGACGTCCGGGTACGCCGCGTTCCACGATCCGCGGCTGCTCGTGCCGACGCTGCCCGACAGCACGGTCCGGCCCGCCGCGTCGAGTACGCGATAGCGCTCCCCGGACAGCTTGCCGGCGGCCATCACGTACGCCTGCTTGGTCTCGGTCGGCAGGAAGCCCACCTGGTCGACCCTGACGAACGCGGTCGTGGCGTGCGCGGTGGCGTGCGGCGCGCGGGCCGCCTGGGCCGGGACGGCGAGACCCGCGACGAGCAGGCCGCCCGTCGCGGCACCGGCGGCGAGAGCCGTTCGCCGTGCGCGCCTGCGGTGACGTGCCCGCGTGTCGTCCACCGTTGCCTCCACCAATCAATAGGAAAGTTTCCTTACTTGGTGGGCTGGGACCGTAGTGCGGTACGCGGCGCGGGTCAAGAGCGCGTGCGCGGGGGCCGGGCAGCCCGCGCGCCCGGCCCCCGCGCGCCCTCACCCCGCCGCGTACACGTCCTCGACGTAACGGCCCTGCGCCACCAGGGAGTCGAGCCACGCGGCAGGGTCCCCGGCCCCCGGCGCGCACCGCGCGTACACCTGGGAGAACGCCTCCCGTACGCCCGGTGCCAGCCGGGCCGCGTCGCCGCAGACGTAGACCACCGCGCCGGCCTCCAGCAACTCCCACACCTCGCGCGCCTCCGCGGCGACGCGGTGCTGGACGTAGCGCTGCCCGTCACGCGGCGCGTGCGAGAACGCCGGGCGCAGACCGACCGCTCCGCATGCCTCGGCCGCCCGCAGCTCGCCGTCGTGCAGCAGGTCGACGTCCGGGTGGTCGCAGCCGAAGTACAGCAGCGCGGGCGGGAGTTGGCCTCCGGCGGCGCGCAGCGCGACCCGGTCGGCGACGGCGCCGCGGAACGGCGCGAGGCCGGTGCCCGCCGCCACCATGATCGCGGGGACGTCGGTCCGGACGCGGAACGCCTCGCGGCACGACGCCACCCTCGCGTACACCGTCTCGCCCGGGCGCACCCGGTTCAGCCACGCGGACCCCGCGCCGGTGTACGTGCCCTCGCCCGACCGGTGCGGTGCCCGCAGCAGCGACACCATGAGGTCCACGTGGCGGGGCGAGCCGGCGGGGGAGGAGGAGATCGAGTAGTGGCGCGGACGCAGCGCGGGCAGCAGCTCCAGCACCGTCGCCCACTCCAGCGTGCCGACGAGCGCCGGGTGCCGCTCGATCAGGTCCAGCACGCTGTCCGGGCCGGGCCGGCGCTCCTTCAGGGCGAGCCGCTCGGGCGGGCACGGGTCGTGGTCGGCCAGGACGGCGATCTGCTCGGCGGTCGCCGGCGTCGCCAACTCCAGGTGATGGGAGAGGAGTTCGCGGACCGGCAGCGGGCGGTCGACCGGCAGCGCGCCGCGCGAGGGGCGGCGCGGGTGGACGGAGAGCACCGCGTCCGGGTCGGCGCCGAGCAGGCGGGCGGCCCGCTCCACCTGCTCCGGGTCGTTGACCGGCAGGACGGCCAGGTGGTCGCCGGTCCGGTAGGTGACGCCCTCGGGCAGCGCGAGCCGGACGAACCGCTTGGAGCGGCCCAACGGGTGCGTCATGTCGACCAGTTCGCGGCACTCGACCACCGTCATGGGCACCACCTCGTGCCGCCGCGCCAGCGCGTCGAGCGGGCCGCCGGTCAGGACGGCGACCTCGTGCGCGGGACCGGAGGCGGTGCCACCCGCGTCGCCCGCGCTGTCGCGGTCGCCGTACCGGGCCAGCAGCGCGTGCCGCAGCGCGGTGGTGAACCGCCGCACCCCACCCGCCAGGTCGCCGCCCGCGTCCGCCTCGCCCCTGGGCAGCAGGCGTTCCCCGCCGAGGGCCGCCAGGCGGCCGTCCACGAGCGTGGGCACGCGCTGGTAGGTGGCGGCCCAGTTGCGGTCGCCGACGCCCAGCACCGCGTACCGCACGCCGTCCGCCGAGGCGTTCTCGCCCTCCAGCCAGGAGACGAACGCGGCGGCCTCGTCCGTGGGCCGCCCGTTGTAGGAGGCGGCGACGATGACGACCGGGGAGGTGCGCGGCAGCGTGCCGTCCGCGTACGCGTCGAGCGGGGCCACGCCCACCTCGCACCCCAGCTCGGCGCCCAGGTCGGCCAGTTGACCGGCCAGTTCGCGGCAGGCGCCGAGGTTGGAGCCGTGCAGGACGGTCAGCGCGGTCCCCGGCATGACCCGCGTCGCCAGGGCGGCACTCCCGTCCGTCTCCGGCTCCCCGGTCCCGGTGCCCGGCTGCGGGGCCGTCGTGCGCTCGGTGCGCCGGGCGAGCTTCAGGGTGAAGCCCTCCGGCTTGAGGGTGAGCGTCTCGCGGATCCGCAGGTGGTAGCCGGTGTGGTCGAGGAAGCGGTAGCGGTGGATCAGCAGCCCGAGCAGCATCACCGCCTCGTGCAGTGCGAACTGCCGCCCGATGCAGGCGCGTTCACCGGTGCCGAACGGCTTGAAGGCGTGCGGGGGCAGCGCCGCCTCCCGCTCCGGCGCGAAGCGGTCCGGGTCGAACAACTCCGCGTTGTCGCCCCACACCGGGTCGCGGTGCAGCATAGGCGTCAGCACGAACGCGGTGTCCCCGGCCCGCATCGGCAGCCTCCCGCCGCCCAGTTCGGTGTTCCGCCTGGCGGTGCGCCCGAAGACGGCGGCCGTCGGCCACAGCCGCAGTGCCTCGCACAGCACCTGTCGTACGTACGTCAGCCGCCCCACGTCCTCGAACGCGGGCCGCGGGTCGGCCGCGTCGCCCCACAACGCGTCCACCTCGTCGCGCGCCCGGCTCAGCACCGCCGGGTTCTTCAGCAGGTGGTACAGCGCGAAGGACAGCGCACCGGACGTCGTCTCGTGGCCCGCGATGAGGAAGGTGATGACCTGGTTGCGGATGTTGGCCGGGTCCAGCGTCTCACCGGAGACCGGATGCGGTGCCTGGAGCATCAGCCCCAGCAGGTCGCCGGTGCCCGCCTCACCGCTCGCGCGCCGCGCGTCGATCACCTCGTCCACCACCCCGGCCAGGTAGTCCGCGTCCGCGCGGAACGCCGCGTCCTGCGCCGCGTGGTCCAGCCCGTCGTCCGGGCGGCGTGCCAGCAGGCCCTGGGAATGCGCGAGACAGCGCACCATCGCCGCGACGAACGGGTGCTCCTCGCTGCGCCCGAACGAGCCGAAGTCGTAGCCGAACCCGGCCAGCCCGATGGTGTCCAGCGTCATCCGCGTCATGTCCTCGGCCACCTCGACCGGGCGGCCGTCCGCCAGCGCCGCGTCCCAGGAGGCGATCAGGCGCCGGGCGACCCGTAGCATCGTGGGGTGGTAGGTGCGCAGGGAACCCATCGCGAAGGCGGGCAGCAGGATGTCGTGCGCCTTCGCCCAGTTGGGCTCGTCGTTGTACGCGGTGAACAGCCCGTCCCCGGCGAACTCCCTGACGTGTTCGAGCGCCGGGCCGACCGCCTTGGCGAACCGCTCCTCGTCGGCGAGCTCGTTCACCAGGTCCAGCGAGCAGGCGAAGAGCGCGTCACGCTCTCCGTACCGCCGCACGAACAGCGGCCCGTGCTCCCTGGCCAGTTCCATCGTCCGCTGGAGCGGACGTGTCCCCAGGCCCTCACGGGTCATGTCGGCCACCGGGATCGCGGTCCGGTCAGCACTGCGCGTCATGGGGGCTCCCTCCCTGGAGCGACGTGCTGATGGGTGACCAGCGATCCGCCGCCCCTTCCACGATGGCGAACGCCGGAAGCGCCCAGGACCCGGCGACTGCACGTTCGTGTAGTGGGCGGACACCCCCGGGGGCTGGACAGGACCTGTGCGATGTGATGGGCGGGCCGGTGGCGGACGACGGGCGGGAGCCCCGAGCGGACGACGGCCGGGAGTCCGGACCGCACGACGCGGGCGGACGGGCCGCGCACTGGCGGCGGGAGGCGGCCGCCTGGCACAACCGCTTCATCATGCTGCTCGACCGCTCGCCGGTGCCGATCGCGATCGCCGACACCGAAGGCGTGGTCTCGGGCGTCAATCCGCCGTTCGCCGCGCTGTGGGGACTGCGGCCCGGGCAGCTGCGCGACCGCAGGCTGCTCGACCTGTTCGACCCGCAGGACCACGACCGGCTGTGGCGGCTGGCCGAGGCGCTGCGCACCGGCCGCCGCTCCCGCTACCCGCTGCGGGTGCGCTGGCAGGGCGCGGGCGGCGCGTGCGGCACCGGTCAGCTCACCGTGGAGCCGGTCGGGGGCGACACGCAGACCGCTCCGGCGCTGCTGGTGACGCTGCGCGAGGAGGAGCCGCCCCGCGCCTGCCTGGATCCGCCCCGCGGTGTGGAGCTGGGCGAACGGGAGGCGGCGGTGCTGGCGCTGGTGGCCTCAGGGGCCACCACGGCCGCGATCGCCCGCGCGCTGGACCTCACCGTGGACGGAGTCAACTACCACCTGGGCAGGCTCGCGCGCAGGCTCCAGGCGCCCAACCGGGCCGCCCTGGTCGCCCGCGCGTACGTCCTCGGCCTGCTGGAACCGGGCAGCTGGCCACCCCGGGCGCGGGTGCACGATCAGGAGCGGGACTGACGGCGCGTTGCGAGGAGGGTGGCCGGTGGGGCCCCGGCGCACAGGCGGTCGCGCCCCGGCACGCAGACGGAAAGGCGGCGGGCGCGTCGCCGTGCGCCCGCCGCCTCCGATGGGCCGTCGGCCCGTCCGGCTCAGCCCAGCAGCGCGATGATCGCGTCCGTGGTGTCGGTCTCGCCGAGGCGGGGGAGGATCTTCTCGACGCTGACCCGGTGGGTCTCCGGGTCGAGGTCGGTCACCGCGTCGGTCGCGACGGTGACGTTGTAGCCGTGCTCGTAGGCGGCACGCGCGGTGGACTCCACGCCGATGCTGGTCGCGATGCCGGCGACGACCACCTGGGTCACCTCGCGCCTGCGCAGCTCATCGTCGAGGGCGGTGCCGTGGAACGCGCCCCAGGTCTGCTTGGTGACGGTGATGTCGTCCGGCTGCTGGTCCAGCTCCGGCACCAGGTCGGCCCAGTCGGCGGGCGGCTGACCGCCGGAGTGGGACCGCTCGGTGCGGCCCGGGGCGCCGCCGGTCACGTTGACCAGCACGACCGGCAGTCCGGCCTTGCGGAACGCGGCGGCGAGCCGCGCGCCGTTGCCCACGACCTGTGCGGCGGGCAGCGGCTGGACCGGGGCGCCGGCGATGCCCTTCTGGAGGTCCACGAGGACGAGCGCGGTACGGGGGTCGAGTTGCGTAGCGGGCATGGGTGCCGCCTTCTTTCCTGGGTGGTTCCGGCCTGTTTGCGGCCTGGGTGGTTCGGGAGCGTCAGGACTGAGCCAGCCGCCTCAGCAGGGCGACGGCCTCGGTCAGGGTGCGCTGCTGTGCCTCGGTCAGCTCGGTCTCGATGGCCTCGGTCAGCCAGCCGCGCTTGGCGTCCCGCGCCGAGGCGACGCACCGTGCGCCGGCCGCGGTGAGCGACACGACGACCTGACGGCCGTCCCCGGGATCGGGGCGGCGCTCGACCAGCCCCTGCTCCTCCAGCGCGGCGACGGTCAGGCGCATCGACTGGGGCCGCACGCGTTCCGCCCGGGCCAGCGCCGCCGTCGTGGCGTCCCCTTCCGCGAGGCGGCCCAGCACGATGCGCTGTGACGGCGTGAGCCCGCCGTGCGGCGCGGCGGCCCGCATGCGCCGGCTGAGCTGCGCGACGGCGGTCGCCAGCTCGACGGCGGTACGTGAGGGATCCGGTTCAGGCACTCCGGCACCGTAAGCGATCGACAGGCAGACTGCCAAGTCTGCCTGTCGAACCCGCCCGCCGGTCCGGCCGTCCTCGGCGGGCGCCCGGTGGCCAGACGGCGGCCTCCGGCGATCGTGACCGGACGAAACGTGATCGTCTTCGTTGAGTAACGACCTACGTATTGCCACAGTGGGTGATGCGCTCTTACCGTCTTTCCCTCAGCGGGTTCTACGTGCGTAGACCCCGCTTGACGTCGCGTCAGAGGAGCTGGTCATGGCCACAGTCGTACGCGCCGCACTCGTCCAGGCCACCTGGACCGGTGACACCGAATCGATGATCGCCAAGCACGAGGAGCACGCCCGTGCGGCAGCCGCCCAGGGCGCGAAGATCATCGGGTTCCAGGAGGTCTTCAACGCCCCGTACTTCTGCCAGGTGCAGGAGCCGGAGCACTACCGCTGGGCCGAGCCGGTCCCGGACGGCCCCACCGTCCAGCGCATGCGGGCGCTGGCCCGGGAGACCGGCATGGTGATCGTCGTCCCGGTCTTCGAGATCGAGCAGTCCGGCTTCTACTACAACACCGCCGCCGTCATCGACGCCGACGGGACCGTGCTGGGCACCTACCGCAAGCACCACATCCCGCAGGTCAAGGGCTTCTGGGAGAAGTACTACTTCAAGCCCGGCAACCTCGGCTGGCCGGTCTTCGACACGGCCGTCGGCAAGGTCGGCGTCTACATCTGCTACGACCGGCACTTTCCCGAGGGCTGGCGGGCGCTGGGCCTGGCCGGGGCGCAGATCGTCTACAACCCGTCCGCCACCTCGCGCGGTCTGTCCGCCTACCTGTGGCAGCTGGAGCAGCCCGCGGCGGCCGTCGCCAACGAGTACTTCGTCGCCGCGATCAACCGCGTCGGCCAGGAGGAGTACGGCGACAACGACTTCTACGGCACGTCGTACTTCGTCGACCCGCGCGGCCGGTTCGTGGGGGAGCCGGCCAGCGACACCAAGGAGGAACTGGTCGTGCGCGACCTCGACCTCGGGCTGATCGACGAGGTCAGGCAGCAGTGGGCGTTCTACCGGGACCGCCGTCCCGACGCCTACGGCGACCTCGTGGAGCCCTGATCGTTATGGCAGCCATGACCGATCCCGCGCACTCCGCGCTCTTCGCCCGCCACCGCGCCGTCATGCCGGACTGGCTGGCCACCTACTACCGGCAGCCCATCGAGATCACCCATGGCGAGGGCCGCCGGGTCTGGGACGCCGAGGGACGCGAGTACCTCGACTTCTTCGGCGGCATCCTGACCACCATGACCGCGCACGCGCTGCCCGAGGTCACCAAGGCGGTCAGCGAGCAGGCGGGCCGCATCCTGCACAGCTCGACCCTCTACCTCAACCGCACCGCCGTCGAACTCGCCGAGCGCATCGCGGCGTTGTCCGGCATCCCCGACGCCCGGGTCTTCTTCACCACCTCAGGCACCGAGGCCAACGACACCGCACTGCTGCTCGCCACGACCTTCCGCCGCTCCAACCAGATCGTGGCGCTGCGCAACAGCTACCACGGCCGCTCCTTCACCTCGATCGGGATCACCGGCAACTCCTCCTGGTCGCCGACGAGTCTGTCGCCGCTCCAGACCCTCTACGTGCACGGCGGCATCCGCAGCCGGGGCCCGTTCACACACCTGACGGACGCGCAGTTCATCGCGGCCTGCGTCGAGGACCTGCGCGACGTGCTCGGTCAGGCCAACGGCACCGTCGCCGCGCTGATCGCCGAACCGGTGCAGGGCGTCGGCGGGTTCACCTCGCCGCCGGACGGGCTGCTCGCGGCGTTCCGCGAGGTGCTGGCGGAACGCGGCATCCTGTGGATCACCGACGAGGTGCAGACCGGCTGGGGCCGCACCGGCGACCACTTCTGGGGGTGGCAGGCGCACGCCGAGGCCGGACCACCGGACATCCTCACCTTCGCCAAGGGCATCGGCAACGGCCTGTCCATGGGCGGCGTCGTCGCCCGGGCCGAGGTGATGAACTGCCTGGACGCCAACTCCATCTCCACCTTCGGCGGCAGCCCCGTCACCACCGCCGGCGCGCTCGCCAACCTCACCTATCTCGTCGACCACGACCTGCAGGGCAACGCCCGCCGCGTCGGCGGGCTGCTGCTCGCCAGGCTCCAGTCGATCGCCGCCGCCAGCCCGGTCGTGCGCGAGGTGCGCGGGCGCGGGCTGATGATCGGCGTCGAACTGGTCGAACCCGGCACCGGCGAGCCGTCGCCCGCGATCGCCACCGCGGTCCTGGAAGCCGCCCGCGAAGGCGGCCTGCTCATCGGCAAGGGCGGACGCGCCGGCAACGTCCTGCGGATCGCGCCGCCCCTGACGCTCACCGTCGCCGAGGCCGAACGCGGCGCCGCCGTCCTGGAAGGCGCGCTGCGCGAGGCCCATGCCGCCACCACGGAAGGACAGCGCGCATGACCAGCACCCTCATCCGCGGCGGCCTGGTCGTCACCGCCGCCGAGGAGACCCACGCCGACGTCCTGGTCGACCACGGCCGTGTCGTCGCCCTGTTCGCCCGCGACACCGGAACCGACCTCACGCCCACCGCCGACCGCGTCATCGACGCCACCGGCAAGTACGTCATCCCGGGCGGCGTGGACGCACACACCCACATGGAGATGCCGTTCGGCGGCACCTACGCCTCCGACACCTTCGAGACCGGCACCCGCGCCGCCGCCTGGGGCGGCACGACCACCATCGTGGACTTCGCCATCCAGAGCGTCGGCAAGTCGCTGCGCGAAGGGCTCGACGCCTGGCACGGCAAGGCCGACGGCCGCTGCGCCATCGACTACGGCTTCCACATGATCCTCGCGGACGTCAACGACCGCACCCTCAAGGAGATGGACACCCTCGTGGAGGAGGGCGTCACCTCCTTCAAGCTGTTCATGGCCTACCCCGGCGTCTTCTACAGCGACGACGGCAAGATCCTGCGCGCCATGCAACGCGCCGCCGTCAACGGCGGGTTGATCATGATGCACGCGGAGAACGGCATCGCCATCGACGTCCTGGTCGAACAGGCGCTGGCCGCCGGCAGGACCGACCCCCGCTACCACGGCGAGGTCCGCAAGGCGCTGCTGGAGGCCGAGGCGACGCATCGCGCCATCCAGCTCTCCCGGGTCGCGGGCTCACCGCTCTACGTCGTCCACGTCTCCGCCACCGAGGCGGTCGAGGAACTGGCCCGCGCCCGCGACATGGGCCTCAACGTCTTCGGCGAGACCTGCCCGCAGTACCTGTTCCTGTCCACCGACAACCTCGCCGAACCCGGCTTCGAGGGCGCCAAGTACGTCTGCTCCACCCCGCTGCGCCCCGTCGAGCACCAGGCGGCGCTGTGGCGGGGCCTGCGCACCAACGACCTGTCGGTGGTCTCCACCGACCACTGCCCGTTCTGCTTCACCGGGCAGAAGGACCTCGGCCGCGGCGACTTCTCCCGCATCCCCAACGGCCTGCCCGGCGTGGAGAACCGGATGGACCTGCTCCACCAGGCCGTGGTCGACGGCCACATCAGCCGCCGCCGCTGGATCGAGCTGGCCTGCGCCACGCCCGCCCGGATGTTCGGGCTGCATCCGCGCAAGGGCACCATCGCGCCGGGCGCGGACGCCGACATCGTCGTCTACGACCCGCGCGCCGAGCAGGTGATCTCCGCCGAGACCCACCACATGAACGTCGACTACTCGGCGTACGAGGGCCGCCGGATCACCGGCCGGGTGGAGACGGTCCTGTCCCGGGGCGAACTCGTCATCGAAGGCCGCGAGTTCGTCGGCCGCGCGGGCCACGGCCAGTACCAGCCGCGCGGCACCTGTCAGTACCTGCTCTGACCCCGTTCGCCGCCGCCCCGCGCGATCACGGGGTGGCGGCGGCCGGTCCGAACCGCTGTGAAGGAACCAGAAAGTAGGGCCGACTGATGGACTTCGGACTCGTCCTGCAGACCGATCCGCCCGCCTCAGCCGTCGTCGGACTCATGCGCCGCGCCGAACGCAACGGCTTCCGTTACGGCTGGACCTTCGACTCCGCCGTGCTGTGGCAGGAACCCTTCGTCATCTACAGCCGCATCCTGGAACACACCGAACGCCTCGTCGTCGGCCCGATGGTCACCAACCCCGGCACCCGCAGCTGGGAGGTGACCGCCTCCACCTTCGCCACCCTCAACGACATGTACGGCAACCGCACCGTCTGCGGCATCGGCCGCGGCGACTCCGCCATGCGCGTCGCGGGCCGCAAGCCCAACACCCTCGCCCGGCTCGGCGAGGCCATCGGCGTCATCCGCGACCTCGCCGAGGGCCGCGAGGCCGAGGTCGACGGCAACCCGGTGCGCATCCCGTGGGTCAAGGACGGCCGGCTGCCGGTCTGGATGGCCGCCTACGGGCCCAGGGCCCTGGCGCTCGCCGGGCGGACCGCGGACGGCTTCATCCTCCAGCTCGCCGACCCGTTCCTCACCGAGTGGATGGTCAAGGCGGTGCGCTCGGCAGCCGAGGAGGCCGGGCGCGACCCCGGCGAGGTGACGATCTGCGTGGCCGCGCCCGCGTACGTCACCGACGGGAGCGACGCCGCGCTGGCGCACGCACGCGAACAGTGCCGCTGGTTCGGCGGGATGGTCGGCAACCACGTCGCCGACCTGGTCGGCCGCTACGGCGAGCACTCCGGCATGGTCCCCGACGAGCTGACCGCGTACATCAAGGACCGCCAGGGGTACGACTACGCGCACCACGGAAGGGCCGGCAACCCCGACACCGCGTTCGTGCCGGACGCCGTGGTCGACCGCTTCTGCCTGATCGGGCCGCCCGAGGCGCATCTCGAGAAGCTGCGGGCGCTGCGGGAGCTGGGCGTCGACCAGTTCGCGGTGTACGCCATGCACGACGCCCGCGAGGCGGTCGTCGACGCCTACGGCGAACACGTCATCCCGGCGCTGGGACAGGAGAGATGACCACCGGGGCGGCACGCCCGCCCGCCGCCGCCGACGGGCCCCTGGAGCTGTCCGCGGCCGAACTGCCCGACGACGGCCGCTTCGCCAACGCCGACCTGCGCCCGGTGCCGCTCGCCGAACGGCACTGGACGACGTACAACTTCACCGCCCTGTGGGTCGGCATGGCCCACAACATCCCGTCCTGGACGCTGGCCTCCGGCCTGGTCGCGCTCGGCATGGACTGGAAGCAGTCGGTGCTGACCATCGCGCTGGCCAACGTGATCGTGCTGGTGCCGATGCTGCTGACCGGGCATGCCGGGCCCAAGTACGGCATACCCTTCCCCGTGCTGGCCCGGGCGTCGTTCGGGCTGCGCGGGGCGAACCTGCCGGCGCTGGTGCGGGCCGCCGTGGCCTGCGCCTGGTTCGGCATCCAGACGTGGATCGGCGGCGAGGGCATCTTCTTCCTGGCCGGCAAGCTCTTCGGCCACGGCTGGGCGAACGCAGGCGTCGTCGGCGGCTACCCGTGGACGCAGTGGCTGTCGTTCGGTGTCTTCTGGCTGATCGAACTCGCCGTCATCGCGCGGGGGATGGAGACGCTGCGGCGCTTCGAGAACTGGGCCGCGCCCTTCGTCCTCGTCGGCGCGATCGCGCTGCTGGTCTGGATCACCGTCAAGGCGGGCGGCCTCGGGCCGCTGCTCGACCAGCCGTCGAAGCTCGGCTGGGGCCACCGCTTCTGGCCGGTCTTCTTCCCCTCCCTGATGGGCATGATCGGCTTCTGGTCCACGCTGTCGCTCAACATCCCCGACTTCACCCGCTTCGGCGCGGGACAACGGGCGCAGGTGCGGGGGCAGTCACTGGGCCTGCCGACCACGATGACCGCCTTCGCGCTGCTGTCGGTGCTGGTCACCTCGGGTTCGCAGGCGGTCTACGGCAAGCCGGTGTGGGACCCGATCCAGCTCGCCTCCCACCTGTCGAACTGGGCGGGCGTGCTGTTCGCGCTGCTGACCGTGCTGATCGCCACCATCAGCTGCAACCTCGCGGCCAACGTCGTCTCGCCCGCCTACGACCTGTCCAACCTCGCGCCGCGGCTGTTCACCTTCCGGGGCGGCGCGCTGCTGACCGGGGTGGTGGGGGTCGTGATCTTCCCCTGGAAGCTGATCTCCTCGCCGCAGGTCTACATCTACACCTGGCTCGGCGTGGTCGGCGGCCTGCTCGGCACGGTCGCGGGTGTCCTGATCGCCGACTACTGGATCGTGCGCCGCACCCGCCTCGACCTCGCGGGCCTGTACCGCCAGGACGGCCCCTACTGGTACCGGGCGGGCTGGAACTGGCGGGCGGTGACCGCGTTCGCCGTCGGCGGCGTGCTGGCGGTCGGCGGCTCGTACTCCGCCCCCGGCAGCGGCCCGTTCCCGGCGCACGGCATGATCCCGTTCCTCAAACCCCTGGCGGACTACGGCTGGGCGGTCGGCCTGATCACGGCGCTGCTGCTGTACGCGGGACTCATGCGGGCCTTCCCGCACGACCGCCGGGCCGCGGCGATCCCTTCCCCGACAGGCGCGACCGGGTGACGCGGCGGGGCGTCGCGTCTGGCACGGTGGTGGCGTGGACAGGGACGCTACGGATGTGATCGTGATCGGGGCCGGGCCCAACGGGCTGACCGCCGCCGTGGAGCTGGCCCGGGCGGGGCTCGGCGTCGAGGTGTACGAGGCGGCCGACGCGGTGGGCGGCGGGGCCCGCACCGAGGAGCTGACGCTGCCCGGCTTCCGGCACGACCCCTGCTCCACCGCGCACCCCTTCGGCGCGGGCTCCCCCGTCTTCAACCGCCTGCCGCTGCGCGAGCACGGCCTGGAGTGGGCGCACGCCGCACTGCCGATGGCGCACCCGTTCCCCGACGGCACCGCCGCCGTCCTGGCCCGCGACGTCGGCGAGACCGCCGCCTCGCTCGGGACGCGGGACGCGGGCGCCTACCGCAGGATGGTGGAGCCGTTCACCGGCCGCTGGGACACGCTGGCGCGCGACGTGCTGCGGCCGCAGTGGGCGGGGCTGCCGCGCGATCCGCTGCTGTTCGCCCGCTTCGGGGCGGTCGGCGGGCTGCCGGTCGCCCTCCTCGCGCGGCGCTTCAGGGACGAGCGGGCGCGCGGCCTGCTCGCCGGCGCCGCCGCCCACCTGGTCGGACCGATGACCGGGCCGGTCACCGCGGGCGGCGCGCTCACCTTCCTGCTCGCCGGGCACGACGGCGGCTGGCCGTTCGCGCGCGGCGGCTCGCAGGCCATCTCCGACGCGCTGGCGAGCCTGCTGCGCGTCCACGGCGGCGTCGTGCGCACCGGCGTCACGGTCACCACGCTCGCCGACCTGCCGCCCGCGCGCGCCTACGTCTTCGACACCTCGCCGACCGCGCTCGCCCGGATCGCCGGCCTCGACCGCGCCTACCGGGGCTTCCGTTACGGGCCCGCCACGTTCAAGGTCGACTACGCGCTGGACGGCCCGGTGCCGTGGACCGCGCCGCAGGCCCGCCGCGCCGGGACCGTCCACCTCGGGCCGTCCTACGGCGAGATCGGCGCGGCGATGCGGGCGGTGACCCGGGGACGCGAGCCCGAGGTGCCGTTCGTGCTGACCGCGCAGCCCACGCTCGCCGACCCCGGCCGGGCGCCGGAGGGCAAGCACGTCTTCTACGCCTACTGCCACGTGCCCAACGGATGGCGCGGCGACGCCACCGCCGCCATCGAGCGGCAGATCGAGCGCTTCGCCCCCGGCTTCACCGACCGCGTCCTGGCCCGCGCGGTCAGCGGCCCCGCCCGGCTCGCGGCCCGCAACGCCAACTACGTGGGCGGCGACGCGCTGTGCGGCTCGACGGCCGGACTGCGCGCGGTGATCCGCCCCGCGCTGCGCAGGGTGCCGTACGCGACGAGCGACCCGGCGGTCTTCCTGTGCTCGCAGGCGACCCCGCCGGGCCCCGGGGTGCACGGGATGTGCGGCCACCACGCGGCGAAGGCGGTGCTCAAGGCGCTGGGGCGGTCGCGCTGAGGCCCCCGGGACGCTCATGGCGCGACGCGACCGTATTGTCCTTCTTGAGGGCGTCTTGCGGCGCTCGGGGCACGGTCCTAGCCTTACCCGTGACTTACCCGTCAGTAGCGTCCTCGGGGCGTCCGCGCGTCAGACCTCGGAAAGGGTTCCCGCCATGGTGACCGGCGACCGCCCCGCGCACGTCCCCGGAACCGGCCTGGACACGCTGGACCTCGGGACGCTGGAGCTGGCCCGCGTGGAGCCGGACGAGTTCGCCCGCATCGTCAAGGCGACCCCGGCCCGGCAGACCGCCCGGATCATGGCGGGGCCCCACCGCAGGCGCGTCCTGGACGAGCTGTTCCGGCGGATGGAGACGCTCTTTCGTCCGGACGCCGCCGGCGACCGCGACGCGCTGGTGCGCTGGCGGATCACCGGAGAGGGCGGCGCCGTCGACACGTACGAGACGCACATCGCCGACCGCCGCTGCGTGGTGACCGCGCACGCCACCGACCGCACCCCCCGGCTGACCCTCACCATGGCCGCGCCCGAGTTGCTCAGGCTCGCCTCCGGCAACGCCTCGGGCCCCGCGCTGTACCTCGTGCGCAGGCTGAGGGCGCAGGGCGACCTGCGGCTCGCGGGCGGGCTGATGCACTACTTCGACCTGCCGAGGCCGTGAACCGGCCGCGTCCGTCCGTCACTTGAGACGCACGGCCGCGGATCGTTTGGGGCGCGGGCGGCCGGGACAGATCCCTGCTGGCCCGACCGCGAGAGGACTGCCCTTGTTCACCACCCGGCCCACCCTCCAGGGCACGTTCGGCATGGTCTCCTCCACCCACTGGCTGGCCTCCCAGTCCGCCATGGCCGTGCTGGAGGACGACGGCAACGCCTTCGACGCGGCGGTCGCGGCGGCCTTCACCCTGCACGTCGTCGAGCCGCACCTGAACGGCCCCGCGGGCGAGGTGCCGATCATCCTCGCCCCGGCCGGCGGCCCGGTGCGGGTGCTGTGCGGCCAGGGCCCGGCCCCGGCCGCCGCCACCATCGCCCACTACACGGGCCTCGGACTCGAACTCGTCCCCGGCACGGGCCCGTTGGCGGCCGCCGTGCCCGGCGCGTTCGACGCCTGGCTGCTCCTGCTGCGCGACCACGGCACCAAGTCGCTGGCCGACGTGCTGAAGTACGCCATCGGCTACGCCGAACACGGCCACCCGGCGGTCGAACGGATCGGCGCCACCGTCGAGGCGGTGCGCGAGCTGTTCACCACCGAGTGGACGACGTCGGCCGAGCTGTACCTGCCGGGCGGGCGGGCCCCGGCGCCGGGCGCCCTGCTGCGCAACCCGGCCCTCGCCCGCACCTGGCGCCGCGTCGTCGCCGAGTCCGACGCCGCGGGCGGCAGCCGCGAGAACCGGCTGGACGCCGCCCGCGCGGTGTGGCGGGAAGGCTTCGTCGCCGAGGCGCTGGCCGCCTGGGCCGCCCGGCCCGCCACGGACACCTCGGGCGAACGCCACGCGGGCGTCCTGACCGGCGACGACCTGGCCGCCTGGTCCGCGCACTACGAGGACCCGGTCACGTACGACTGGAACGGCTGGACCGTCGCCAAGGCGGGCCCGTGGAGCCAGGGCCCGGTCTTCCTCCAGCAACTCGCCCTCCTGCCTGACGAGTTGGGCACCGGCGAACTGTCCTACGGCAGCGGCGCGTACGTGCACACCGTGGTCGAGGGCGCCAAGCTCGCGTTCGCCGACCGCGAGGCGTGGTACGGCGACGCGGCCGACGTTCCGCTCGCCGACCTGCTCTCACCCGCCTACAACGCCCGCCGCCGTGCCCTGGTCGGCGGCACCGCCTCCCTCGAACTGCGTCCCGGCCGGCCCGGCGGACGCACACCCTGGCTGGCCGCGCTCAGGCTCGCGCGGGCGGTGGGGCCCGACGCGACCGACACGGCGATGGCGGTTCCGGGCGCGGGGGAGCCGACCGTGGGCCCGGACGGCGCGACCCGCGGCGACACCTGCCACCTGGACGTGGTCGACCGGCACGGCAACATGGTCGCCGCGACCCCCAGCGGCGGCTGGCTCCAGTCCAGCCCCGTCGTACCCGAACTCGGCTTCCCGCTCGGCACCCGCCTCCAGATGACCTGGCTGGAGCCGGGCCTGCCCAGCTCGCTCACCCCGGGCCGCCGCCCGCGCACCACGCTCACGCCCTCGCTGGCACTGCGCGACGGGCAGCCGGTGCTGGCGTTCGGCACGCCGGGCGGCGACCAGCAGGACCAGTGGAGTCTGAACTTCTTCCTCGGCGTCGCGCTGCGCGAACGGGTCCGCGGCGGCCTCGATCTCCAGGGCGCGATCGACGCCCCGAACTGGCACACCAGTGCCTTCCCCGGCTCGTTCCACCCGCGCGCCACGCAGCCCGGCAGCCTCACCGTCGAGTCCCGGCTCGGCGAGCGGGCCGTCGCCGAGCTGCGGGCCCGCGGCCACCGCGTCACCGTCGCCGGGCCGTGGACCGAGGGCAGGCTGTGCGCGGTCGCCCGCGACCCGGAGACCGGCGTGCTGTCGGCGGGAGCCAACCCGAGGGGCGCGCAGGGGTACGCGGTCGGGCGCTGACCGGTTTCACTCGAGCGCGCGCCGTACCCGCCTCACGGCCCGGGCGCGTCCCGCCGCGCGGGCAGCCAGGTGGCCGAGACGGTGATCGTCGCCTGCCCGGACGCGCCGACCACGCCCAGGGCCAGGTCCTCGCCGATCTGGAGGCCGAACTGCACGGCGATCTGCTGCGGCGGGTCGTCCCCCGCCGCCACCGCGTCGTGCACCGTGCGCAGCAGCGGCCCGAGTGGCCGCAGGACGTGCTCCAGCGCGTCCTGCTCCAGCGTCGCCACGACCTCGCCGGCGCGAGTGGCGATCTTCGAGCCGAGCACGCCTTCCGCGTGCGGCGGGACGGAGGCGGCGGCGTCGTGGTCCTGCGCGGGGTCGCGCACCGGCGCCAACTCCAGCCGTACGCGGGTGTTCTCGTCGAAGTGGATCTCGGCATACCGCGGCACGCGCCCCATTGTGCCGGTCCGCGTCCGCCCTCGCGCCGGGTTCGCCGGCGGTCTCACCATCCGTCCACCCATGGGCAGCGGGGGCACCTGGCGGATAGGGTCCCTAGGGCGCGACATGGTCCATGGGAGTTGCAAGGTGGGAGAGATTCACGAGGAGCACGGCGAGCACCGGCGGGACACGGAGCACCGGGCGGACGGCGGCCGGGGCGCGCTGCCGCGCGTGCTGATCGCGGCCGACAAGTTCAAGGGCTCGCTCACCGCCGTCGAGGTCGCCGAACACGTCACCACGGGCCTGCGCCGGGCCCTGCCCGCCCTGCCGGTGGAGTCGCTGCCGGTCGCGGACGGCGGTGACGGCACCGTGGACGCCGCGGTCGCCGTGGGCTTCCAGCGCCGCGCGACGACCGTCACCGGACCGCTGGGCGAGCCGGTGACGGCGGCCTGGGCGCTGCGCGAGGACGTCGCCGTGGTCGAGATGGCAGAGGCCTCGGGCCTGCGCCACGTCACCCCGGACAGCCGTTCCGCGCTCGCCTCGTCCACGTACGGAACCGGCGAGCTGCTGCGGGCCGCGCTGGGCGCGGGCGCGCGCACCGTCGTGCTGGGCGTCGGCGGCAGTGCCTCCACCGACGGCGGCGCGGGCATGCTGGCCGCGCTGGGAGCCGTCTTCACCGGTGCCGACGGCCGCCCGGTGGGTCCTGGCGGCGGGGCGCTGGCCGGCCTGGAGCGGGCCGACCTCACGGGGCTCGACCCGCGGATCGCCGGGACCGCGTTCGTGCTCGCCAGCGACGTCGACAACCCGCTGCGCGGCCCCAAGGGCGCCCCCGCGGTGTACGGCCCGCAGAAGGGCGCCTCGCCGGACGACGTGGCCGCGCTGGACGCCGCGCTCGGGCGGTACGCGCAGGTGCTGGGCGCCGCCCTGGGCCCGCAGGCCGCCGAGGCCGCCGAGGCGCCGGGCGCGGGCGCGGCCGGCGGGATCGGCTACGGCGCGCTGGTCGGTCTTGACGCGGTCTTCCGGCCCGGGGTCGAGGTCCTCTTCGAGCTGCTGGGGTTCGCCGAGGCGCTTGAGCGGGCGGACTTCGTGATCACCGGTGAGGGCTCGCTCGACGCCCAGACGCTGCACGGCAAGGCCCCGGCGGGCGTGGCCCAGGCGGCCCGCGCCCGCGGCGTGGACGTGGTGGCCGTCTGCGGCCGCCTCGCGCTCCCCCCGGAGGCGCTGGGCGGCGCGGGCATCCGCCGTGCCTACGCCCTCACCGAGCTGGAGCCGGACCCGGCGCGCTGCATGGCCGAGGCGGGCGCCCTCCTGGAGCGCCAGGCCGAACGGCTCGCCCGCGACTTCCTGGCGCCGTAGCGCCTTCGGCGACCGTCGCGGGCCGTAACGCCTTCGGCGACCGTCGCGCGTACAGAACGCGGCAGAACGCGTGAGGGCCCCGGGCGGATCGCCCGGGGCCCTCACGCACGGTGTCGGCGTGCGGACGGTTACCGAAGCTGCGCGGCGCGTGCCTCGCGGCGGTTGCCGCGGATCGTGTTCACCCGGCGGATCGCGGCGAACAGCGGGATGCCCGCGGCCATCACCACCTGGAGCGCGGCACCGGCCTGGAGCAGGCGCTGCGCGCCGGGGGAGTCGGCGGCCCAGGCGGCCAGGCAGCCCATGCTGATGAAGATCCAGCACAGGGTGGCGACCGCCAGGCGGCCACGCGGCTTGGGGTACTCGACCCGGCTCACCATCAGCCACGCCACGCCCACGATGATCGCCAGCGTCGGCAGGAACGGCAGCTGGAGCAGGACCGCCGAGATGATCGTCAGCGCGCCCATCGGGGAGGGCATGCCCTGGAAGATGCCGTCCCGCACGGTCGTGCAGGAGAACCGGGCGAGCCGCAGCACCACCGCGAGCACCACCACGATCGCGGCCACCGCCGAGACGTGCTGGTGGCCGTCGTTGGCGACCATGCCCCAC
This sequence comes from Streptomyces sp. ICBB 8177, assembly GCF_003144095.1. Taxonomy (GTDB): domain Bacteria; phylum Actinomycetota; class Actinomycetes; order Streptomycetales; family Streptomycetaceae; genus Streptantibioticus_D. The sequence continues at coordinate 290,474 of NZ_NSKH01000023.1, forward strand.
ACGACCACGAAGTACGCCGGGGCGAGCCCGAAGCTGATCAGGTCGGAGAGGTTGTCCAGCTCCGCCCCCATCGCCGAACTGCGCAGCTTGCGCGCGACCAGCCCGTCGAACAGGTCGAAGACCGAGGCCAGCAGCATCAGCATCACGGCGGTCGCCGCGCTGTGCCGGGTCATGCCGCCGTCGGTCCGGCCCATCAGGTGCGGGACCAGGACGCCGGTGGTGGTGAAGTACACCGCCATGAAACCGCAGGTCGCGTTGCCGAGTGTGAGGGTGTCCGCGATCGACAGCCGGGTGGACAGCGGCATGTCGTCCGCCGCGTCCTCCTCCAGCCCGCTGACCCAGGAGGCGGCTTGGGTGTCGGGATCAATCACGGTCAAGGCGAGTCACCCCTGCCTGTGTGGGCTGGCCGACCTCGACGGCGGCCTCGACACCTTCCGGCAGGTAGACGTCGACGCGGGAGCCGAAGCGGATCAGGCCGATCCGCTCGCCCTGCTCGACCTTGGTGCCGGCCGGCACGTAGGGGACGATCCGCCGGGCGACCGCACCGGCGATCTGGACCATCTCGACGTCGCCCAGCTCGGTGTCGAAGTGCCAGACGACCCGCTCGTTGTTCTCGCTCTCCTTGTTGAACGCCGGAACGTACCCGCCGGGGATGTGCTCGACGGACGTCACGGTGCCCCCCAGGGGCGCCCGGTTGACGTGGACGTTCAGCGGGCTCATGAAGATCGCGACGCGGGTGCGCCCGTCCTTCCACGGCATGATGCTCTGCACCACGCCGTCGGCGGGGGAGATGACCCGGCCGTGAGCGATCTCACGTTCCGGGTCGCGGAAGAACCACAGCATGCCCGCCGCGAGGGCGGTGGTGGGGACGGCCACAGCCGCCCACCGTCCGGAGCGACGGGCTCGGGTCAGGCTGACCGCTGCGGCGGCGACGGTCGGGAGGAGCCACGGCGACGCTCCACGCGCGAGGCGGACCCGGCCGCGTTGTGCAGAGGATGGGCTGTGGGGCATGGATGACCTTCGTAGCGGAGGGTGCCGCGATGAGACATGGGGACGGCGGCTTTTCCCGATGGTATCGGTAGCGGCCAGCAACTCGGCAAGCTCAAGGGCGAGTCGATGGCCGCTCGACCGATGACAGGGTGTGACTTTCCTTGCGGATGAAACCCCACAAAAACGGACATAACGCTCGGTCTAGCTCTGGATCCGGTACTCCTCGAGCAGCCGCCGCCCAATGATCATCTTCTGGATCTCAGCGGTTCCTTCACCGATCAGGAGCATCGGCGCCTCCCGGTACAGGCGCTCGATCTCGTACTCCTTGGAGAATCCGTAGCCGCCGTGGATGCGGAAGGCGTCCTCCACGACCTCCTTGCAGTACTCCGAGGCCAGGTACTTGGCCATGCCCGCTTCCAGGTCGTTGCGCTGGCCGGAGTCCTTCTTGCGGGCCGCGTTGATCATCATCTGATGCGCGGCCTCCACCTTGGTGGCCATCTCCGCCAGCTTGAACTGGATCGCCTGGTGCTGGGCGATGGGCTTACCGAAGGTGTGCCGCTGCTGCGCGTACTCGACGCCCAACTCGAAGGCCCGGCGCGCCACACCGCACCCGCGCGCGGCGACGTTCACGCGCCCCACTTCGACGCCGTCCATCATCTGGTAGAAGCCGCGGCCGCTGCGCCCGCCCAGTACGCGGTCGGCCGGCACCCGGACGTCCTCGAGCACCAACTCCGTGGTGTCGACGCCCTTGTAGCCCATCTTCTCGATCTTCCCCGGCACGGTCAGGCCCGCCACCTTGGCGTTGGGGCCGAAACCGGGCTCCTTCTCGATGAGGAAGGTGGTCATCGACTTGTGCGGCGCCGCGTCCTGCGGCTGCCCCTCGTCGGTGCGGCACAGCACCGCCACGAGGTTGGACGAACCGCCGTTGGTCAGCCACATCTTCTGGCCGTTGACCACGTAGTCGTCGCCGTCGCGCACGCCCTTGGTGCGGATCGCCGAGACGTCGGAACCGAGGCCCGGCTCCGACATCGAGAAGGCGCCGCGCACGTCACCGGTGGCCATCCGGGGCAGGAAGTGGTCCTTCTGCTCCTGGGTGCCGTGCTGCTTGAGCATGTAGGCCACGATGAAATGCGTGTTGATGATGCCCGACACGCTCATCCAGCCGCGCGAGATCTCCTCCACGCACAGCGCGTAGGTCAGCAGCGACTCCCCGAGGCCCCCGTATTCCTCGGGAATCATCAGGCCGAACACGCCGAGTTCCTTCAGGCCCTCGACGATCTGCGTCGGGTATTCGTCGCGGTGTTCCAGTTCGGTGGCGACCGGGATGATCTCCTTGTCCACGAAGTCGCGGACGGTCTTGAGGATCTCCTGCTGGATCTCGGTCAGACCCTCGGTCTGCTGGAGGCGGCTCATCGACTTATCGCTCCTGCTCGGAGAGTTCCGGGCGGCCGGGCTGCTCGCCGCCGCGCTCCTTGGTGTACGTGGCGGTGGGAACCATGACCTTGCGGCGGAACACGCAGACCAGCGTGCCGTCCTGCTTGTAGCCCTTGGTCTCGACGAAGACGATGCCGCGGTCGTTCTTCGACCGCGACTCCCACTTGTCCAGCACGGTCGTCTCGCCGTAGACCGTGTCGCCGTGGAAGGTCGGCGCGACGTGCCGCAGCGACTCGATCTCCAGGTTGGCGATCGCCTTTCCGGAGACGTCCGGCACCGACATGCCCAGCAGCAACGAGTAGATGTAGTTGCCCACCACGACGTTCTTGCCGAAATCCGTCGTCTTCTCGGCGTAGTTGGCGTCCATGTGCAGCGGGTGGTGGTTCATGGTGAGGAGGCAGAAGAGATGGTCGTCGTATTCCGTGACCGTCTTTCCCGGCCAGTGCTTGTAGACCGCACCGACCTCGAACTCCTCGTACGTGCGCCCGAACTGCATCGTCAGACCTCCAGGTTGTGCGCGAGCCGGATCTCGTCCGCGATCCGCCCGATCATCTCGGTGATGCCGAAGTCCTTCGGCGTGAACACGGCGGCGACGCCCTGCGCCTTGAGCGCCTCGGCGTCGGCGGTGGGAATGATCCCACCGACGATGACCGGAACGTCGCTCACGCCGGCGCGCCGCAGCCGGCGCAGTACGTCCGGCACGAGTTCGCCGTGCGAACCGGACAGGATGGACAATCCGACGCAGTGCACGTCCTCCGCGACCGCCGCGGAGACGATCTGCTCGGGCGTGAGCCGGATCCCCTGGTACACGACCTCGAAACCGGCATCACGAGCGCGAACCGCGATCTGCTCGGCGCCGTTGGAGTGCCCGTCGAGCCCCGGCTTGCCCACCAGCAGCCGGAGTTTGCCGACGCCCAGCGCCTCGGCGGTGGCCGCGACCTTCGCCCGGACCTCGGCCAGCGGTGTGCCCTCCTCGGCGGCGACCGCGACCGGGGCGCCGCTGACCCCGGTGGGGGCACGGAACTCGCCGAACACCTCCCGCAGCGCGAACGACCACTCGCCGGTGGTCACCCCGGCGCGGGCGCACTCCAAGGTGGCCTCCATCAGGTTGGCGTCGCCGGCGGCGGTGTCCTTCAGCGCCTCCAGGGCCGCCTTGGCCCGCGCCTCGTCCCGCTCCGCCCGCCAGGTCTCCAGCGCCTCGACCACCCGCGCCTCGTTGGCCGGGTCGACCGTCATGATGGCGGTGTCCAGATCGGCGGTGAGCGGACTGGGCTCGGTGGCCTGGAAGGAGTTGACGCCCACCACCTTCTCCTCGCCCGACTCGATGCGCGCCCGCCGCAGCGCGTGCGAGGAGACCAGCTGCGACTTGAGGTAGCCCGACTCGACGGCCGGGATCGCGCCGCCCATCTCCTGCACCCGGTCCATCTCGGCGGACGCCTCGGCGACGATCTCCTCGACCTTCGCCTCGATCACGTGGCTGCCGCGGAAGATGTCCTCGTACTCCAGCAGGTCGCTCTCGTGCGCCAGGACCTGCTGGATGCGCAGGCTCCACTGCTGGTCCCAGGGCCTGGGCAGGCCCAGCGCCTCGTTCCAGGCGGGGAGCTGGACCGCGCGGGCGCGGGCGTCCTTGCCGAGGGTGACGGCCAGCATCTCCAGCACGATGCGCTGGACGTTGTTCTCCGGCTGCGCCTCGGTCAGGCCCAGGGAGTTGACCTGGACGCCGTAGCGGAAGCGCCGCTGCTTGGGGTCCTCGATCCCGTAACGCTCCCGGGTGACGCGGTCCCAGATGCGGGTGAACGCCCGCATCTTGCACATCTCCTCGACGAACCGCACGCCCGCGTTGACGAAGAACGAGATACGCGCGACCACGTCGCCCATCCGCTCCCGCGGCACCTGACCGCAGTCGCGCACCGCGTCCAGCACCGCGATCGCCGTGGACATCGCGTACGCGACCTCCTGCACCGGCGTGGCCCCGGCCTCCTGCAGGTGGTAGCTGCAGATGTTGATCGGGTTCCACTTGGGGATGCGGGCGACCGTGTAGGCGATCATGTCGGTCGTCAGCCGCAGCGACGGCCCCGGCGGGAAGACGTGCGTCCCGCGCGAGAGGTACTCCTTGACGATGTCGTTCTGCGTCGTGCCCTGGAGCCTGGAGACGTCCGCCCCCTGCTCCTCGGCGACCACCTCGTACAGCGCCAGCAGCCACATCGCGGTGGCGTTGATGGTCATCGAGGTGTTCATCTGCTCCAGCGGGATGTCCTGGAACAGCCGCCGCATGTCGCCGAGATGGGCGACCGGGACCCCGACCCGGCCGACCTCGCCGCGGGCGAGGACGTGGTCGGGGTCGTAACCGGTCTGCGTCGGCAGGTCGAACGCGACGGACAGGCCGGTCTGGCCCTTGGCGAGATTACGCCGGTACAGCTCGTTGGACGCCTCGGCGGTGGAGTGCCCGGCGTAGGTCCGCATCAGCCACGGACGATCCTTTTGACGCTCAGTCATCGAAACAGCGCTCTCTTCGACGTGTCGTGACGTGTGCCTGCGTGCGCGCCGGCGCTCAGATGTCCCTGAAGCGGTTGATGGCGTCGATGTGCTTGGCGCGGGTCTCCTCGTCGCGCACGCCCATGCCCTCGCGCGGGGCGAGCGCCAGCACGCCGACCTTGCCCTGGTGCAGGTTGCGGTGGACGTCGAAGGCGGCCTGACCGGTCTCCTCCAGGCTGTAGGTCTTCGACAGCGTGGGGTGGATCTTGCCCTTGGCGATGAGGCGGTTGGCCTCCCACGCCTCGCGGTAGTTGGCGAAGTGCGAGCCGATGATGCGCTTGAGCGACATCCACAGGTAGCGGTTGTCGTACTCGTGCATGTAGCCCGAGGTCGAGGCGCAGGTGGTGATGGTGCCGCCCTTGCGGGTGACGTAGACACTGGCGCCGAAGGTCTCGCGGCCGGGGTGCTCGAAGACGATGTCGATGTCCTCGCCGCCGGTCAGCTCGCGGATGCGCTTGCCGAAGCGCTTCCACTCCTTGGGGTCCTGGGTGTGCTCGTCCTTCCAGAACCTGTAGTCCTCGGCGTTGCGGTCGATGATCGCCTCGGCGCCCATCGACCGGCAGATCTCCGCCTTCTGCGGGCTGGAGACCACGCAGACCGGGTTGGCGCCGCCGGCCAGCGCGAACTGGGTGGCGTAGGAGCCCAGGCCGCCGGAGGCGCCCCAGATCAGCACGTTGTCGCCCTGCTTCATGCCGGCGCCGTTGCGGGAGACCAGCTGCCGGTAGGCGGTGGAGTTGACCAGGCCGGGGGCGGCGGCCTCCTCCCAGCTGAGGTGCCTGGGCTTGGGCATCAGCTGGTTGGACTTGACCAGCGCGATCTCGGCGAGACCGCCGAAGTTGGTCTCGAAGCCCCAGATGCGCTGCTCGGGGTCGAGCATGGTGTCGTTGTGGCCGTCCGCCGACTCCAGCTCCACCGACAGGCAGTGCGCGACGACCTCGTCACCGGGCTTCCAGGCGTTGACGCCGGGGCCGGTGCGCAGCACGACGCCCGCCAGGTCGGAGCCGATGACGTGGTACGGCAGGTCGTGACGCTTCGTCAGCGGCGACAGCTTCCCGTAGCGCTCCAGGAACGCGAACGTGGAGACCGGCTCGAAGATGGACGTCCAGACCGAGTTGTAGTTGACCGAGGAGGCCATCACGGCCACCAGGGCCTCGCCCGGGCCGAGTTCGGGGACAGGCACGTCGTCCAGGTGCAGCGACTTGCGCGGGTCCTTCTCACGGGTGGCGAGCCCGTCGAACATCTCCGCCTCGTCCTTGTGGACGGTGACGGCGCGGTAGGACTCCGGCAGCGGCAGGGCCGCGAAGTCGGCGGAAGTGGTGTCGGGCGCGAGGATCGCGTCGAGGATCTCGTTCACTGGGGCCTCCGGCGAAGCGTCTTCGGGGACGCTTGAGGGAACGCTGGGGTCTCGGGTGTGCCGTCGGTTCGGCGGGTACTGCGGTCCGTGGCTGTCGCACGGACAGGGCCGCGGAACGCAGGTGACGTACCGCGAACAAGAGCCTGTGACGCAGGCGTCCGGACGCTTGGGGACAGACGGTGTGCGAGGGATCGCCGCACGCCGCCCGTCCGGACTGGGACAACCGTATGGCACGCGGTGCCAGCAGTAAAGACACTGCGTGCCATTAATTTTCGCCGAACGGGGCCCGGGCGCAACAGGGGGAGAGGGCGAAGGGATGCGCCAGGCTCCCGCGGCCGTGTGGGGGCGCCGGCGGCGGACCGTAGGAGGCTCGGTGGCCTCGTGGGTGGGTGGCGCGTGCCGGCCTGGTGAGCGCTGGTGGGGTCGTGCCTGGTCAGGGGCGGACGGGGCCACGCTCGCAGCCGCGCGGGGTGCGCCGAGCTGCGGCTGCGCCGAGGGGGAACGGGCGGGGTCAGCCCCTGCCCAGGGCCTTTTCCACCGCTCGCAGAACCTCCGCGGGGGAGGCGTCCGTCCGGGCCACCGCGACGACCACCTCACCCTCGCTCTCGGCGGTCCCTTCGACCGGTACGGGCACGGGCGCCGGGACCTGGCCGCGCGCGGAGCGCCCGATCCCCATCCCGGTGCCGAAGGTCTTGCGGATCACGTCGAACGCCCGGTTCAGCTGGGCCTCCACGTCGCCCTTGCCGCCCGCCCGCAGCCACCGCCTCAGCACGTGGTTGTGGGCCGCGACCACCGCCGAGGCAGCGACCTCCGCCAGCAGCGGGTCGTCGTCGCCCGGCTGATGCGCCGCCTCGTCGAAGTGGCCCAGCAGATACCGCGTGAACAGCCGGTCGTACCGGGCCACCGAAGCGATCTCGTGCTCCCGTAGCGCCGGCACGGAACGGGTCAGCCGGTAGCGCTCCACCGAGACCTCGGGGGACTCCGCGTACATCCGCAGCACCTCGGTGATGCCGCGGCACACGGTGTCCAGCGGGTGTTCGCCCGGCTCCGCGCTGTCCAGCACCGCCTGCACCCGCACCAGCGTGTCGTCGTGGTCGGGGAAGATCGCCTCTTCCTTGGAACGGAAGTGCCGGAAGAAGGTCCGGCGGGCCACCCCGGCCGCCCCGGCGATCTCGTCCACCGTGGTCGCCTCGTACCCCTGGGTGGTGAACAGCCGCATCGCTGCGGTGGCGAGATCCTGCCGCACGCGGTGCCGCTGTGCGGTGGTACGGGTGCTGGTGCGCGGCTGGGACATGCTGGGAACGTAACGCATTTCCCGAGCTGACGTCGGCGCCGTCCGTTTTCCGGTCCCCGCCGCCCCCTTCGCCGCCGGCCCCGCGGGCGGCGGTCCTCCCCGGCCGTGTGCCAGGCCGGGGAAGACCCCGTTCCAGCCCGAACCGTCGTCAGGCCCTGGCATATTCGCGGAAGCCGCGACCGCTCTTGCGGCCGAGGCAGCCCGCCGAGACCAGGTGCTCCAGCAACGGCGCCGGAGCCAGCCCCGGGTCGCGGAACTCCCGGTGCAGCACCCGCTCGATCGCCAGTGAGACGTCCAGGCCGACCACGTCGAGGAGTTCGAACGGGCCCATCGGGTAGCCGCCGCCCAGCTTCATCGCGGCGTCCACGTCGTCCACGCTCGCGTAATGCTCCTGGACCATCTTCACCGCGTTGTTCAGGTACGGGAACAAGAGCGCGTTGACGATGAACCCGGCGCGGTCGCCGCAGTCCACCGGGTGCTTGCGGACGCGGGCGCAGACCTCGTGCACCGTGGCGCGCACGTCGTCGGCGGTCAGGACGGTGCGGACCACCTCGACCAGCTTCATGGCAGGGGCCGGGTTGAAGAAGTGCATGCCGATGACGTCCTGCGGCCGCGAGGTGGCCGCCGCGATCTCCACCACGGGCAGCGAGGAGGTGGTGGTCGCCAGCACCGCGCCCGGCCTGCACACCTTGTCGAAGGCGGCGAACAGCTCCTGCTTGAGGCCGAGTTCCTCGGCGATCGCCTCCACCGCGAGGTCCACGTCGGCGAACGCGTCCAGCGTGCCGGACGGGGTGATCCTGGCCAGCGTGGCGTCCCGGTCCTCGGGCGAGAGCCTGCCCTTGTCGACCGACCGTTTCAGCGACTTGGCGATACGGGCGACGGCCGCCCGCGCCTTCTCCTCGCTGCGGGCCGCCAGCACCACGGGGAAACCGGACTTGGCGAACACCTCCGCGATGCCGGTCGCCATCGTGCCCGACCCGGCCACCCCGACACTGCGCACCGCACGCCCGGCGGTCGCGCCCGAGGCGGCGTCCGGGGTGAGGGCGTCGGGCACCACGCTCTGGCCGCCCGGCCCGTCGTAGGTGTAGAAGCCGCGGCCCGCCTTCCGGCCGGTCAGCCCGGCGGCGGCCAGGTGGCCGAGGATCGGCGCGGGCGCGTGCAGGCGGTCGTGCGAGGCGGCGTACATCGCCTCCAGCACGGTACGGGCGGTGTCGATGCCGATCAGGTCCAGCAACGCGAGCGGTCCCATCGGCAGACCGCAGCCGAGCCGCATCGCCGCGTCGATGTCCTCCCGGGTCGCGTAGCGCGCCTCGTACATCGCGGCGGCCTGGTTGAGGTAGCCGAACAGCAGCCCGTCCGCGATGAACCCGGGGCGGTCGCCGACCGGGACCGCCTCTTTGCCCAGCTCGGTCACCAGCTTGGTCACCGCCTGCGTGGCCTCCGGCCCGGTCAGCACGGTCGAGACCACCTCCACCAGTTTCATGGCCTGCGCGGGCGCGAAGAAGTGCAGGCCGAGGACGCGTTCGGGGCGGGTGGTCTCGGCGGCCAGCCGGGTCACCGACAGCGCGTTGGTGCCGGTGGCGAGGATCGCCTCGGGCCGCACGATGGCGTCGATCGCGGTGAAGACCTCGCGCTTGAGATCGTAGTTCTCCGGCACAACCTCGATGACCAGGTCCGCGTCGGCGGCGGCCTGCAGGTCGGCGAAGACGCGGAAGCGGGCGAGTGCCTCGGCCCGTTCGGCGGCGGTGATCCGCTCGCGTTCGACGGCGCGGGCGGTGGAGCGCTCCAGCGCGGCCACGGCGGCGGTCGCGGCGGGCTCGCTCGGCTCGATGCCGATCACCTCGTGGCCGGCGCGGACCAGGACCTCGGCGATGCCGGATCCCATCGTGCCGAGGCCGACGACGGCGATGACGTGCAAAGGGGAGCGCGAGAGGGAGGAAGCGGACGGACGGTCCATCGCGGAACTCCAGGGAGTGTGCCCCGACGAAAAGGGGGCGTGACGACTGAGGGGGTGCCGAGGGCGTAGCGACGTGCCCGTACGGCCAAGGAGTTGAATGACCGGTCATCGCGTGCACGTCACTGTGCGCGCGAGCCGGTGAAAGCGGCGGGCCCTGTCCCGGGGCCGCGCCAGGCGATGCCGAACCGACGAAATACCGCGTGGTGCTGGTGGTGCTGTGGTTCTTCGTTGCGTGGTGCTGGGTCGTGCTTCGGGTGGTGCTCTGGTGGTGCGGCGCACGGCGGCTGCGTCACCAGGCCGTCGTGCTCGGCGGGCCCGATCACCGCGGTCGGCGGATCACGGACTCGTCGGCTTGAGAGTAACTCGCGGGTAACTTGATCGCCAGGGGAACGCGCATGTGATTTGGACCGCGTTCAGATGAGCGAAAGCTGCACCGGCTCGGCCTCGGGCTCGGGCGGGGGCGCGGGCCGCGGCGGTGGGCCGTCCTGCGGGATGCCGCGCGATCCGCCGCGCCGGGTCGGGCCCATGCCGAACTCGGCGGCGAACTCGTGAACCTGCCGGGTGATCCGTCGCTGGTACCACTTCGGCGCGTACGAACCACCCGCGTACATCGCCTCGTAGCGCCGCACCAGCCCCGGGTGGCGCTCGGCGAGCCAGGCGAAGTACCACTCGCGGGCGCCGGGTCGCAGGTGCAGCACGAGCGGTGTCACGGAGGTCGCGCCCGCCTCCGCGATCGCCCGCACCGTCTCGCGCAACCGTTCCGGCGCGTCGGACAGGAACGGCAGCACCGGCGCCATCAGCACCGAGCACGGTATGCCGTGCTCGGTCAGCGTCCGGCACACCTCCAGGCGCTTGTGCGGCGAGGGGGTGCCGCGTTCGACGTCGCGCCACAGCTCCCGGTCGGTGAAGCCGACCGAGACCGCGGTGGAGACGGAGGTGACCGCGGCTGCCTCCTCCAGCAACGGCAGGTCGCGCAGGATCAGCGACCCCTTGGTGAGGATCGAGAACGGGTTCGCGAAGTCGCGCAGCGCGCAGATGATGCCGGGCATCAACTGGTAGCGGCCCTCGGCGCGTTGATAGCAGTCCACGTTGGTGCCCATCGCGACGTGCGCGCCCTGCCAGCGCGGCGCGGCGAGCTCGCGCCGCAGCAGCTCCGGCGCGTTGACCTTCACCACGATCTGCGAGTCGAAGTCGTGCCCGGTGTCGAGGTCCAGATAGCTGTGCGTCTTGCGGGCGAAGCAGTAGACACAGGCGTGGCTGCATCCCCGGTACGGGTTGACGGTCCACTCGAACGCCATCCGCGAGGTGCCCGGGACCCGGTTGAGTATCGAGCGGGCCCGTATCTCGTGGAAGGTGATGCCACGGAACTCGGGCGTGTCGAACGTACGGCTGACCAGGCCGGTTCCGAAGAGCGCCGGAGCGGCCCGACCTCCGCTCGCCGCCGGTCCCCCGCCCGCCGCTTGATCGTCGTCGCCGAGGTTGTCCCATCGCATGCCGCTGCCGCCCTCCGCCGTGTTGGTCCCGTCCTGCCCGCGTTCCCCTCTTCGGCCCGCGTCCCGTCGGCGGCCCGTCCCTAGCATTAGAACACGCGAACGAATATTGTTCGAGTAATTTTCGATTGCGGGTGGGTGGTGGCTGCCGGCCGGGTCCCCGATTTTGGGTGGGCGTGGCCGCGGTGGTTGGCTTGCCGTCAGCACAGGTGATCCCCGGGGAGTCGAACTCCGGGAGGCGATGCCTGGAAGAGACCGGAGGACGTACAGATGGCGCAGGTCGAGGCCACCACCCAGCGAGTCGTCGCCGCCACCCCCGAGGCGGCGTTCGGCACCCTCGCGGACTACGCGCACGCCCGGCGGGAACTGCTGCCCGAGCAGTTCAGCGAGTACGAGGTGCGGGAGGGCGGCGCCGGGGCGGGCACCGTCGTGCACTGGAAGCTCCAGGCCACGAGCAAGCGGGTGCGTGACTGCCTGTTCGAGGTCAGCGAGCCGCAGCCGGGCCGTCTCGTGGAGAAGGACCGCAACTCCAGCATGGTGACCACCTGGACGGTGACCCCGGCCGGCGAGGGCAAGGCGAAGGTCGTCGTCGAGACCACCTGGGCCGGTGCGGGCGGCATCGGCGGCTTCTTCGAGAAGACCTTCGCCCCCAAGGGGCTCAACCGCATCCAGGACGCGATCCTCGCCAACCTCGCGGCCCACGTGGAGAAGTAGCCACCGCCGCCCGCCACTTACTGGCGGCTACCTGGCGCGACCTCCCGGCGGCTGCCCCGCGCGACCGTCCGTCGCCCACTCCGCCCGGCGAACTCGTCTCCCGTCGGCCTCCCGCGGCGGCCTCCGTCGCGGTCCCGTGTCCCGGGAGTGGACACCGCCCACCTGTCGCCCACCTCGGTTGGCCCAGTCGTCGCTTCACCGGATCGAGTGGATCTGCGGAGGGGTGGGGCGTGCGCCCGGCGCGCGCCCGCCCTTCCGAAAGCCCCTGATGGGGCGCCAGTTCCCGTGTATCGCAAGGGAGTTGGCGGACATTCCCGCATCCCCTCGCGGTGAAACGTCTCGCTTGCTCGCCGATGGTGCGTAATGCGAGAAAAGGGCGCGCGCAGCGGGCGGACGACTCGCGCGCGGGCGAACGGGCGGACGGCTCGCGCGTGGGCGGACGAGGGGAGCAGCAGGTGGGCGGGACCGCACTGGCCGGACTGACGGCCGGGGAACCTCCGGCGAACGGAGGATCGTCGGCACGCGCACAGCCGGTACGGGGTGCGGGGCCGTCGCCCGAGGCGGGCGCGTCCGCGTCCCCGTCCCCGTTCCCCGGGGCCGTCCCGGCCTCCGGTGCCGCACACGGAGCCACACCTGGTGCCGTCGCATCCGGCGGGCTCGGCTCGGCCGGGGTCTCCGGGCCGGCGGGCACGGTCACGGTCGAGATCGAGATCCCGGGCCCGTATGACGACCTCGCGAGGGCCGTGACTCCAACTGCCGACACTGGGGGCGCCGTTGGCGAGGGGCTGCCTCGGAGTTCGGGTGAGGGTGCCGGCGCGGGAGGGTTCGCGAGTGGTACGGACGCGGGTGCCGGAGTGGGCGCGTTCGCGAAGGGTGCGGATGCGTTCGTTAAGGGTGCGGGTGCGGGCGCGCTCGTGACAGGTGCGAACGCGGACGCGTTGGTGAAAGGTGCAGACGCGGGCGCTTTCGCGAAGGGCGCGGGCGCGTTCGCCAAGGGTGCGGGTGCGGGTACGTTCGCGAAGAGTGCCGGGGACGTGGCCTCCTACGAGCGCGAGGAAGGCCCCGGCGACAGTGGTCCCTCGGCAGACCGGGGTGCGGGGCTCAGTCCGCGCCGGGTGCGCATGGTGTTCGTCGGGCTGCTGCTGGCCATGCTGCTCGCCGCCCTCGACCAGACCGTCGTCGCGACCGCGCTGCCGAAGATCGTGGGCGAACTGCACGGTCTGGACCGGATGTCGTGGGTGGTCACCTCCTACCTGCTGGCGTCGACCGTGGGGCTGCCGATCTACGGCAAGCTGGGCGACCTGTTCGGGCGCAAGCCCGTCTTCCAGTTCGCGATCGTCACCTTCGTCATCGGGTCCGCCCTCGCGGGCTGGTCGCACACCATGAACGAGCTGATCGTCTTCCGCGGCCTGCAGGGCGTCGGAGGCGGCGGCCTGATGATCGGCGTGCAGGCGATCATCGCGGACGTCGTGCCCCCGCAGCGGCGCGGACGCTACCTGGGCGTGATCGGCGCCGCCTTCGGCCTGGCCTCCGTCGCCGGACCGCTGGTCGGCGGCTTCTTCACCGACCACGCCTCCTGGCGCTGGTGCTTCTACGTCAACGTGCCGTTCGGCGTGCTCACCCTCCTGGTGATCGCCGCCGTGCTGAGGCTGCCCGCCCCCGCCGTCCGGGCGCACTTCGACGTGCTGGGCGCGCTGCTGCTGACCTCGGCCTCGACCTGCCTGGTGCTGCTGACCAGTTGGGGCGGCACGCGCTACGCCTGGCGCTCGCACGTGATCCTCGGCCTGGGCGGCGGCGCGCTCGCCTCCACCCTGCTCTTCCTTCTGGTCGAGCGCTTCGCCGTACAACCGGTCATCCCGCTGCGGCTGTTCAGCGACCGCGTCTTCAACGTCTCCAACGTCATCGGCGTGGTGACCGGCGTCGCCCTCTTCGGCGCGGCCGGCTACCTTCCGACCTTCCTGCAGATGGCCGACGGCGTGTCGGCCACCGAATCCGGCCTGCTGATGCTGCCGATGACCGGCGGGGTGGTGGTCGCCTCCATCGCCTCCGGCAGACTCATCGGGCGCACCGGCCACCTCAAGGTCTACTCGCTGCTGGGCTGCGCGCTGGCCGCCGCCGGCCTGTGGCTGCTGTCGGGCCTGACGGCACACACCGGGCGCCCGGTGTACAGCGTCTGGATGGCCGTCCTGGGTCTGGGCGTCGGCCTCACCCTGCCCGTCCTCCTGCTCGCGGTGCAGAACTCCGCCGCCCCCGACGACCTGGGCGTCGCGACGTCCGCCAACAACTACTTCCGGCAGATCGGCGGTTCGGTCGGCGCGGCCGTCTTCGGCACGCTGTTCGCCCGCCGCCTGACCGAACGCCTCGCCGCCGGCCTCCCGCACTCGGTGCGGCTGCCCAGTCCCGACTCCATCACTCCGCAGCTCGTGCGCGCCCTGCCCGCGCCGCTGCGCGACGCCTACGTACGGGCGTACGCGGAGGCGATGCCGCACATCTTCCTCTACTTCGTGCCGCCCCTCGCCCTCGGCTTCCTGACCGCCTTCCTGTTCAAGGAGAAACCCCTGGTGACGACCCACGACGGCACGCCCGCGGACGCCTCCGCCAACGCCTACGTACCCCCGCAGACCCGCCCGGGCGGCGCGGCCGGCGTCGGCGTACCGGTGTGCGGCACCGTCCAGCACGCGGACGGCACCCGGGTGGCCCGGGCCGCCCTCACCCTCATCGATTCCTCCGGACGCCAGATCGGCCGCGGCGCGACCGGTGACGACGGCCGCTACGCACTGTCCACGCCGGGCAGCGGCAGCTACGTCCTGATCGCGGCGGCGGGCGGGCACCAGCCGCAGGCGGTGAGCCTCACCGTCGGGGACCGGCCCGTCGACCTGGACGTGGTGCTCGGCGGCGCGGGACGGCTGGCCGGGTCCGTGCTGACCGCCGACGGCACCCCTGTGCACGACGCCGTGGTCACCCTGACCGACGTGCGTGGCGAGGTCGTCGCCGGCGCCCGCAGCGATCGCGACGGCGCCTACGTGCTGACCGATCTGGTCGCGGGGGAGTACACGCTCGCCGCGAGCGCCCCTGCGTACCGGCCCGCCGCGCTCCCGGTGTCGGTGCAGGCGGCGCGCGAGACCCGGCAGGACGTCGAACTCGCGGGCGGAGCCGTCCTGCGCGGCACGGTGCGAGCCCCCGGCGGCCGTCCGGTCGAGGACGCCCGCGTGACGTTGCTGGACGCCGCGGGCAACGTCGTCGACTCCGTCACCACCGGCACGGACGGGGTGTTCCGCTTCGTCGACCTGGCCGCCGGCTCGTACACGGTGATCGCTGCGGGGTACCCACCGGTCGCCACCGTCCTTCAGGTGGCGGGCGGCGGCCGCACGGAACGCGACTTGCGGCTCGGTCACGAGGACTGATCCGCCCGGCCCCGGCGGGGCGGCGGCTGCCGTCCGCCCCGCTAGGACCCGGACCGCGTCGGGCAGGGTGTGCCCCGGGGCAACTGGTAGCGGGCCCCGATCCGGAACAGGCCAGGGCCGGAGGCGTGCAACATCGTCCACTCCCCGTCCTGTTCCAGGCATCCGTGGCCCCCGCCGAGGACTCCGAGCCACGGCGACCAGGTGATCCGCACCAGCACAGAGCCGGCAGCGGGTACCCGCAACGACAGTTCGCTCTCGCCTGCCTGCACCACCTTGGACGGCGCGGCGGCCAACGGCACCGGGTCGGTCACCCGGTACACCCGCCAGTGCGGGTCCTGCCACACCTGCCGCAGCCAGGGCTGGCCCTCGGAGACCAGCCGCGCCTCGGCGACGGCGGCGTTGTCCGGCGTCGCGTCGGGCAGCACCACGTAGTTCACCGCCCAGCGCCGCAGCCAGTCGTGGTAGGACGCGGCGGTCAGCGTCCCGTTGTAGAACAGCGGGTTGCGCTCCACGTCGACCTGGCGGTTCCAGCCGCGCGCCAGGTCCACGTAGGGGGACAGGCCCGCCGACTCGAAATGGGTCTGCGCCGACACGATCTCCACGCGCCCCTGGCTCGCGTCCAGCCGCCGCAACTCGCCCTCCAGGGGCCGCGCGTACGACGCCCATCCGGCGGCCGGGGCGGTCGCCAGCAAGTCCTGCACGGGCTTGAAGATCTGCCACACCGCGGCCACCGCGAAGGCCAGGTAGAGCGCGAGCACCTTCCTCGGCGCCAGGTGGCGGCGTCCCGCCGCTGCCGCCAGCAGCAGAGCCCCGGCGAACAGCAGTGCCAGCCGGACCACGTTGCTCCCGATCGGCGAGGGCACCGCGAGCGTGAGCGCCACCCCGAGGCAGTACGCCGCCGCCGCGATTCGCACCGGGCGCCACGACTTCGGTGCCCACAGCGCCAGCGGCAACGACACCCCGATCGGCAGCAGCGCCCCCGCCAGCGAGAACGGCTGGACCCCGTAGAACGGGAAGAAAATCGTGGTGGCCGCCACCACCAGCACCGGCCCCGCCGCCATCGCGTAGGCGTCCTTGCGCCTGCCGGTGAAGAACAGCGCCGCCGCGACCACCTCGACGAAGAGCCCCGCCACCGGGCTCGACATGGTCGCCAGCGCCCCCAGCCCGGCCGCCGCCGCGCCGCGCCACGCCCTGCTGCCCCACGACTCGTAGGCGACCCAGACCGCAGCCAGCCCGAAGAACACGCCGACGGCGAACGTCACCCGGCCCGAGGCGCTGTCGCACCACAGGGCGAACGCCCCCCACAGCGCCGGGACCATCGGGCGCCGGACCCCGGTGCGCACCAGCATGCGCGCGAAGATCGCGGCGGAGGCCGTCCCCACGATCACCGCGGTCGTGCGCACCCCGAGCGCCGCCATCAGATACGGGGTCAGCACGCTGTACGACACCGGATGCATGCCGCCGTACCACGACAGGTTGTACGCGGAACCGGGGTTGCGGTCCGCGAACTCCGTCCATGCGTACTGCGCCGCCAGGTCGCCACCCTCGGTGGCCAGGAAGACCGCCCACACCACGTGCAGCACCGCCGCCAGCAGCACGGACGCCACGACCGGGTCGCGCAGCCAGGCCGCCACCGCCTGCCGACGCGGCGAGAATACGGCGCGAGACGCCGGTTCGAGGGTGGTCATGGTGATTGCTCCCGGTCTTCCCCAGTTCTCCTACCGCGTACGGGACGCTAACACGCTGTTCGTCCCCCGCCCGGCAACAGGTGCCGCGCGCGGGCGTACGCCGATTTGCGCTTCGCGCTCCGCAGCCCGATGCGTCACCTCTACCGTGGTATTCGGCGCCACGGGTCTCGCGGCCGGGGCGAGGCGCCGACCGCGGCCGCGGTCCCGACAGGGGGAAGGGGTCCCCGGAACCATGGAGCGTCGCCCGCCTGGGGAGCACTCCGCCCAGCCGGCCGGGCGCGTTCCGCTCGCCGTGGTCGTCGTGGACGGCGACGGCCCGGTCCTCCACTGGAACAGCGGCGCGCGCAGGCTGTTCGGCGTCGCTCGGGAAGAGGCCGTCGGCGCCGATTCCCCGGGAGTTCGCATGGCCGTGCCGGACCGCTGCAAGGAGGCGTGGGAGAGCTTCTGGAGGGAGACCGCGGTCCGGGACTACGACGCGTCGCTGAGCGTCAAGTCCCACCTGGCACTCTTCGAGCCGTTCGTCGACGGCTCGAAGCCCGTGGTCGACCTCGGGTGCGGCAGCTGCGCCACGACGCGCTTCCTGGCGGAGCGGTTCGCACGTGCGGCCGGGGTGGACCTCTCCCGCGTCGTCGTCGAACACGCCCGGCGGGCCGACCCGTCCGGCACGGCGGAGTTCCGGCAGCTGAACGCCGCCGAGCCCGAGCAGGTCCGTGCCCTGCACGCGGAGTTGGGGGACGCCGACGTCCACCTGCGCGCGGTGATCCACCAGAGCGAACCTGCGGCGCGTCCCGCGATCGCCGCAGCCGTGGCCACGCCGGCCGGGCGGCGCGGCCGGGCCTTCATCGTGGAAGCGCTCGCGGTCGCCAAGACCGTGATCGCGGACGCGGTCCGGGACGCGGGTGGGCCCCCGCCGAAGATCGCCAGGGTCTTCGCGCACGGGCTCACGCCCGCGGAGACCGAGGACGAGACCGTGCCCGAACTGCTGCAGGAGACCGGCCTTTCGGCGCTCGCGAGCGCGCGCGCTGACCTGGTGATGACGGAGTGCCGGGCGGACGGGTCGTCCAGGACCGGCCTGCCGACCCAGTGGCTTGTGGCTGGTCGCTGAGAGTGAGTTCATGAAATCGAGTCTGTGAGCGAGGGGCGGATCGCACCAGGCCTGTGGATAACTCTAGAGGTCTAGACCTCTAGAGTTATCCACAGGCCTGGTGTCCGTTCGGGCCGCCGCGTACCGTCCGAGCCATGAAGATTCTGATCTCCGCCGACATGGAGGGCGCCACCGGCGTCACCTGGCCCGCTGACGTGCTGCCCGGCACCGAGCAGTGGCAGCGGTGCCGACGGATGTTCACCTCCGACGTGAACGCGGCCATCGCCGGGTTCTTCGACGGGGGCGCGGACGAGGTCCTCGTCAACGAGGCCCACTGGACGATGCGCAACCTCCTCCTGGAGGAATTGGACGAGCGGGCCGTGATGCTCACGGGGCGTCACAAAGCCCTGTCGATGGTCGAAGGCGTCCAGCACGGGGACGTCGACGGTGTCGCCTTCCTCGGCTACCACACCGGCGCGGGCACCGAAGGCGTCCTGGCCCACACCTACCTCGCCAACTCGATCACCGGTGTCTGGGTCAACGGTGAGCCCGCGGGCGAGGGCAGACTCAACTCCCTGGTCGTCGCCGAGTACGGCGTCCCCGTCGTCCTGGTCACCGGTGACGACAGGACCGGACTCGACGCCAGGAGCTACGCACCGCGGGCACCGGCGGTCGCGGTCAAGGACTACGTGTCCCGCTACGCGGCCGTGTGCCGCCCGCCGGCCCGCACCGCGGCCGAGATCAGGGAAGCCGCGCGGCGCGGCGCCGAACTCGCCGTGCGACACGAGCCGGTCCAGGCCGGGCCGTTCACCGTCGAGGTGGAGTTCGACGCCTCCCACCTGGTCTGCGCGGCGACCGTCGTGCCCCTGGTGGAGCAGTGTGGCGAGCGGCGGGTGCGCTACACCACCGACACCATGTACGAAGGCATCCGCGCCTTCAAGGCCGTGACCACGCTGGTCTCTTCACACGTGGAGGAACACTATGGCTGAGTCGACACTGGACCTGCCCCCGGCTCCGCCGCCGGGGCAGCAGGCCCTGGACGAAGTGGTCCGCTTCACCTCCGACCTCATCCGCATCGACACCACCAACCGGGGCGGCGGCGACTGTGCCGAGCGGCCCGCCGCCGAGTACGTCGCCGAACGCCTCGCCGACGCCGGGATCGAACCGCGCGTCCTGGAGTCCGCGCCGGGCCGGGCCAACGTGGTGGCCCGTATCGAGGGCAGCGACCCCTCGGCCGGAGCCCTGCTGGTCCACGGTCATCTCGACGTGGTGCCCGCCGAGCCCGACGAGTGGAGCGTGCACCCCTTCTCCGGCGAGGTGCGCGACGGCGTGGTCTGGGGGCGCGGCGCCGTCGACATGAAGGACATGGACGCGATGGTGCTCGCCACCGTACGCGCCTGGGCCAGAGAAGGCCGCAGGCCGCGCCGGGACATCGTGCTGGCGTTCACCGCGGACGAGGAGGACAGCGCCGTCCACGGCTCCGGATTCCTCGCCGACCGGCACGCCGATCTGTTCGACGGCTGTGTCGAAGGCATCAGCGAGTCGGGCGCGTTCACCTTCCACACCGCATCCGGCCTGCGGCTCTACCCCGTCGCCGCCGGGGAGCGCGGCACCGCCTGGCTGAAGCTGACGGCCAAGGGCCGGGCCGGGCACGGCTCGAAGGTCAACCGGGAGAACGCCGTCAGCGCCCTGGCCGCCGCCGTCTCGCGGATCGGCGAACACCACTGGCCGGTCCGGCTCAGCGCGACCGTGCGAGCCGCGCTCGCCGAACTGGCCGCCCTGCACGAGATCGACACCGACCTGGACGCGGCCTCGCCCGACGGTCTGGAACGCGCCGTCGAAGCCCTGCTGGAAGCACTCGGCCCGAGCGCGGCGCTGGTCGAGTCCACCGTCCGCAACAGCTCCAACCCGACGATGTTCTCCGCCGGTTACAAGCTCAACGTGATCCCGGGAGAGGCCACCGCCCACGTGGACGGCCGGATCGTGCCCGGCGGCGAGGAGGAGTTCACCGAGACCCTGGACCGCCTCACCGGGTCCCGGGTGGACTGGGAGTTCCATCACCGTGAGCGACCGCTCGAGGCGCCGATCGACTCACCGACGTTCGCCGCGATGCGGGAGGCGCTGGAGCACTTCGACCCCGGAGCCCACGTGGTGCCGTACTGCATGTCCGGAGGCACCGACGCCAAGCAGTTCGGGCGTCTGGGCATCACCGGATACGGATTCTCACCGCTGAAGCTGCCACCGGGATTCGACTACCAGGCGCTCTTCCACGGAGTCGACGAACGTGTTCCGGTGGAGGCGCTGCACTTCGGAGTCCGGGTCCTCGACCGCTTCATGAGCCGGTAAGCCAGCGACGCGAGAGCGCGCCGCCGCCAAGACAAGGAGCCAACTGCCATGACCGCCCGAACCGCCCCCTACGGCGCCTGGGAGTCACCGATCGACGCGCTGACGGCGGCGTCTCACGACGGACGCCCGGAGCACCTCGGCATCGTCGGCGAGGACCTGTGGTGGACCGCGCCCCGCCCCGCGGAGGCAGGGCGCCGCACCCTCATGCGCCGCCGGTCGCAGGACGGCACCGAGCGGTCCGTGCTGCCCGCGCCGTGGAACGTGCGCACGCGTGTCATCGAGTACGGCGGCGTGCCCTGGGCCGCCGCGCCGCAAGGCCCTTCCCGCCAGAACCCGTTGATCGTCTTCGTGCACTTCGACGACCAGCGGCTCTACGGCTGGGAACCCGACGTGCCCGGTGCCGAGCCCCGGCCGCTGACGCCGGTGTCGGACATCGGCGGAGGACTGCGGTGGGCCGAGCCGCGGATCTCGCCGGGAGGCGACGAGGTGTGGTGCGTGCTGGAGGAGTTCACCGGTGAGGGCGCGAGCGACGTGCGGCGGGTCGTCGCTGCGGTGCCGCTGGACGGTTCGGCCGCCGAGGACCGCTCGCGGGTGCGCGAACTGAGCGGCGGCGAACACCGGTTCGTCACCACACCCCGGATCTCGCCGGACGGGCGGACGGCGGTGTGGATCGCCTGGGATCACCCGCGGATGCCGTGGGACGGCACGGAGTTGAAGATCGCGGAGGTGACGGACACCGGGCTCGCCGGCATCCGCACGCTCATCGGCGGGCCGGACGAGTCGGTCGCGCAGGCCGAATGGACCGGCGACGGCGCGTTGCTCGCGGTCTCGGACCGCACCGGGTGGTGGAATCTGTACCGCGTCGACCCGGTCAGCGGTCAGGCGGTCAACCTCTGTCCGCGCGAGGAGGAGTTCGCGGGGCCCGCGTGGCGTATCGGATCGCGCTGGTTCGCACCGCTGGACGGGGGACTGGTCGCCGTCCTGCACGGGCGCGGCGCACTGCGGCTCGGCATCCTCGACCCCGCCGACGGGGAGATCACCGACGCCCCCGGCCCATGGAGCGAATGGGACGCGACCCTCGCCGCGGACGGGACCCGGATCACCGGCGTCGCGGCCACCGCGAGCACCGGCCACGAGATCGTGGAGCTCGACACCCGCACCGGGCACTCCCGCGTCGTGGCCGCCGCACACCGGGACACCGTCGATCCGCACATGCTGCCCGACCCGGTGGCGCGCGTGTTCAGCGGCCCCGGCGGCCGGGAGGTCCACGCCCACGTCCATCCGCCGCACAACCCCCGCTTCACCGCGCCCGACGGCGAACTGCCGCCCTACGTGATCTGGGTGCACGGCGGCCCCACCAGCCGCGCCCCACTGGTGCTCGACCTGGTCATCGCCTACTTCACGTCGCGGGGCATCGGTGTCGCGGAGGTCAACTACGGTGGCTCGACCGGATACGGGCGCGCCTACCGCGACCGCCTCAAGGGCCAGTGGGGCGTGGTCGACGTCGAGGACTGCGTGGCCGTCGCCGAGGCCCTCGTCAAGGAGGGCCTGGCCGACCCGGACCGACTCGCGATCAGGGGCGGCAGCGCGGGCGGCTGGACCACCGGCGCGGCCCTCACCAGCGTCGACACCTTCGCCTGCGGCACGATCAGTTACCCGGTGCTCGACCTCGCCGGATGGGCCCGGGGCGGTACCCACGACTTCGAGTCGCGGTACCTGGAGACGCTGATCGGACCCCTCGCCGAGGTCCCCGAGCGCTACGAGGACCGCTCGCCGGCCAACCGCGCCGACCGGATCCGCGTGCCCTTCCTGCTGCTCCAGGGACTGGACGACCCGATCTGCCCGCCCGCGCAGTCGGAGGGCTTCCTCGCCCGCGCCGCGGGCCGGGGAGTGCCGCACGCGTACCTGACCTTCGAGGGCGAAGGGCACGGCTTCCGCAGGCAGGAGACGATGGTGACCTGCCTCGAAGCCGAACTCTCCCTCTACGGGCAGACGTTCGGATTCACCCCGCCCTGCGTGCCGACCCTGGAGCTGACGACATGACCACCGCGTTCCCTTTGACCAGGCCGCCGCGTCTGCGCCCCGGCGACCGGGTGGCGGTCGTCGCGCCCAGTGGGCCGGTCGTCGCCGAGCGGCTCGACGCCGGGATCGACATCCTCGTCGGCTGGGACCTGGACCCGGTGGTGATGCCCCACGTTCGTGGCCGCGACCATCGGTTCCGCTACCTCGCCGCCGACGACGCCGCCCGCGCACGGGACTTCCAAGACGCCTGGTGCGACCCGGAGGTGACCGCGGTCTTCTGCGCACGCGGCGGTTACGGCGTCCAGCGCATGGTCGATCTGCTGGACTGGGACGCGTTGCGTGCCGCCGGACCCAAAGTGCTGTGCGGGTTCAGTGACATCACGGCGCTGCAGGAGGCGTTCGCGCTGCGGCTCGGACTCGCCACGCTCTACGGACCGGTGGCGTCGGGGGTGGCGTTCACCAAGGACGGCCCGACCCGCGAGCACCTGCGGCGCACGCTCTTCGAGCCCGAGGCGGTGCGCACGCTGACCTCCGCCACCGCGCGGGCCATGGTGCCGGGCGCCGCCACCGGCGTCACCTTCGGCGGCTGCGCCAGCCTGCTCGCCGCCGAGGCCGGCACACCGAAGGCCAGACGCGGCGGGCACGGTGGCATCCTCGCGCTGGAGGACGTCGGCGAGTCCCCGTACCGGCTCGACCGCGTGCTGACCCAACTCCTGCGCTGCGGACTGCTGGACGGCGTCGCGGGGATCGCGCTCGGGTCGTGGCGCGACTGCGGCCCCTACGAGGAGGTGCGCGACGTCCTGTTCGACCGGCTCGGCGGCCTCGGTGTCCCCGTCATCGAGGAACTGGGCTTCGGGCACGGCGACAGCAGCCTGACCGTGCCGCTCGGCGTGCCGGCCGACCTCGACGCCGACGCGGCCACGCTCACCTGCCGCATACCGGCGCTGAGTTGAGGCCACAGCGCTCGGAGGCTTCCGCGCGGGAACCGGCGACCGCCGTCCTGGGATGACGCTCCGCGTGGTCGGCCCCGCAGGTCGGCGCTCCCTGGGTCTTACGGAACCGTGACGCGCCGCCCGCCGGGCACCCGGGCGCGCCGCGCTAGCCGTACGGTCGGCCCATGCTGGTACTGGTCACCGGAGGAATGGGCTTCATCGGCTCGCACGTCGTCACGGCGCTCACCGAGGCCGGACAGGAGGTACGGGTCCTGGACGCCCTGTCGCCCACCGCCCACGGAGCGGGCGCGCCCCCGCCACCACCCCTACCCGGTGTGGAGGTGGTGCGGGCCGACGTCCGGGACCGGGCCGCCGTCGTCGCGGCGCTGCGCGGGGTGGACGCGGTGTGCCACCAGGCGGCGATGGTCGGCCTCGGCAAGGACTTCGCCGACGCGCCGGAGTACGTGAGCAGCAACGACCTCGGGACGGCCGTACTGCTGGCGGCGATGGGGCAGGAGCGGGTGCCGGGACTCGTGCTGGCCGGGTCGATGGTGGTCTACGGCGAGGGGCGTTACGACTGCGCCCGCCACGGCACCGTCCGGCCGGGGCCGCGGCGGGTCACCGACCTCGACGCGGGACGGTTCGAGCCGCCGTGCCCCCACTGCGGCGAACCGCTCTCGCCGGGGCAGGTCGCCGAGGACGCGCCGCTCGACCCGCGCAACGTCTACGCGACCACCAAGCTCGCCCAGGAGCACCTGGCCGCCGCGTGGGCCCGCGCGACGCACGGCACCGCCGTCTCGCTGCGGTACCACAACGTCTACGGGCCCCGGATGCCGCGCGACACCCCGTACGCCGGGGTCGCGTCGCTGTTCCGGTCGGCACTGGAACGCGGCGAGGCGCCGAGGGTGTTCGAGGACGGCGGGCAGCGCCGGGACTTCGTCAACGTACGGGACGTCGCCGACGCGAACGTCGCGGCGCTCGGTGCGCTCGGCTCGCGGATCGAGCCCGGCACGTTGCGCGCCTACAACGTCGGCAGCGGCACACCGCACACCATCGGCGAGGCGGCCGGCGCGCTGGCCGAGGCGTTCGGCGGGCCGCCGCCGGTGGTGACGGGGGAGTACCGGCTCGGCGACGTGCGGCACGTCACCGCTTCCTCGCAGCGGATTCGCGACGAGTTGGGATGGTCGGCCCGGATCGGGTTCGCCGACGGCATGGCGGAGTTCGCGCACGCCCCGATGCGCGCACCGATCACGCCGATCACGCCGGCCGCGCCGAGCGAACGGACCGCGTCGGCCGAACCGACCGCACCAGTCACGCCGGCCGGACGGACCGCCGTCAGTCGGTGACCCGGCCGCCCACCTCGATCGTGCCGTCGGGGTGCGGCAGGGTGAGGATTTGGGAGCCGGTGCCCTGGCGGATGTCGAGGGGACGGCCGAGTTCGGCGGTGAGCAGGAGTGCCGCGGCACCGGTCGCCTCGTCCTCGACGATGTCGTCGCCGCGGCGCGGGAAGGCGCGGGCGCGCACCAGGCCCGCGGTCTCGTCCTGCCAGGCCCAGGCGTACAGCCACCCCTCGCCCGGCGGCGGGGCGGGCAGCGCGTCGATGTCGGCGGGCGAGTCGAAGCGTTCGGTGCGACGGCCTGTCACCCAGGCGGCGCGGCCGGTGATCCACGTCAGGTCGCCGTCGTGGCGGACGGCGACCTCGCCCGCCGGAGGACGCAGGACGTCGACCGGCCGGCCGCGGTCCCGCAGGAGCCGGGCGAGGCCCACGAGGGGGTGGCCCGCGAAGGGAAGCCGGGCGCTGGGGGTGTAGATGTCGGCCACGCCCGCGTCGGGATCGTCGAGGAACACGGTCTCGCTGTAGCCGAGTTCGGTGGCCAGCTGTTGCCGCTCCGCGCGGTCGGCGACGGAGGGGCCGTCGTAGACGATGCCGAGTTCGTTGCCGCCGGTGCCCTCGGGGCCGGTGAAGACCCGAACCACCACGAGATCGTCCATGGGGAGATTGAACCCCATCCCGGAATCCGGCGGGATTCCGGGGGATCCCGGCGGATACTTCGGCGTCTTCGGTCCGCACGTCGGGCGGGCGGGGCCAGTTGGGGGCGGCTCAGTGGGGCGCGGCGGGCAGGACGACGTCGAAGCGGCAGCCGCCGGGGACGTTGGTGACGAGCGCGCGGCCCCGGTGGGCCTCCACGATGCCGCGGACGATGGCCAGCCCGAGTCCTGCCCCCGCGGGAGGCGTGCGGGCGCCCGTGCCACGCCAGCCGGTGTCGAAGACGCGCGGCAGATCCTCGGGCGGGATGCCGCCGCAGCCGTCGGTGACCGACAGCACCACCGACTCCTGCCAGCGCCGTGCGGCGACCGCCACGGTGCCGTCGGCGGGGGTCCGGTGGATCGCGTTGACCAGCAGGTTCGCCAGGACGCGGGTCATCTCGCGGCCGTCGACCTCGACCGGCACCGGTTCGACGCCCGCGCCGACCAGCCGGACGCCGCGTTCGCGGGCCAGGGCGCCGACTCCGGAGATCGCGTCGCCCACCAGGTCGTAGACCGACATCCGGGAGGGGCTCAGCGGCAGGGCTCCGGCCTGGATGCGGGAGAGTTCGAACAGGTCGCCCACCATGGCGCTGAGCCGTTCGACCTCGGCGCGGATCTGGGCGTGGTAGCGCGGCGGATCCGGCACCATGCCGTCCTCCAGCGCCTCGGCCATCGCCCGCAGTCCGGCCAGTGGGGTGCGCAGGTCGTGCGAGATCCAGGCGACCAGTTCGCGGCGGGACGCCTCCAGCGCGCGCTCGCGGTCCCTGGAGGCGGCGAGCTTGGCGCTGGTGGCCGCCAACTCCCGCCCGAGCTCGGCCAGTTCGGCGGTCGGAGCGGTGTGGGGCGGGGCGAAGGGCGTGCTGCCCCCGCCGTCGCCCAGCGCCCGGGTCGCGGCCGTCAGCGCCCTGCTGCCCGCGACGACCTGGCGTCCGAGCACCAGTGTCACGGCGAACGACACGATGCCGGCCATCACGCAGACCAGGACGACGACCCGCAGGTCGTGCGAGGAAAGGAACATCGCCCACGCCACCGAGAGGGTCCCGGCGAGGAACGCGGCCACCGTGACCGCGGCGACGACCACCAGCGACAGCGCCACCGAACGATGCCGCAGCAGCCGCAGCGCCACGGCCCCGAGCAGCCCCGCCGCTGCGGCACCCGCGGCGGCGTACAGGGCGATCTGTGCGAGGTCAGACACCGCGGGCCTCCGCCGCGTCCACGCCCGTCGACCCGGCTCCGGCGACGGCCCCGGTTCCCGCCGCTGTTGCGGTCCCGGTACGGGAGACGTCCCCGGACTCGGCGCCGGCGCCGGCGCCCGGTTGGACGTCCTCGCACTCCGCGCCCGGTTCCACGTCCTCGCCCTCCGCGCCCGGCGGGTCGAAGCGGTAGCCGACGCCCCAGACCGTGCTGATCAGGCGGGGGCGGGCCGGGTCCGCCTCGATCTTCTCGCGCAGCCGCCGTACGTGCACCGTGACGGTGGACAGGTCGCCGAACTCCCAGCCCCACACGCGGTGCATCAGCTCCTCGCGGCCCAGCACTCGACCCGGGTGCCGCAGGAAGAACGCCAGCAGGTCGAACTCCCGTATCGTCAGCGAAAGTTCGTCGCCGTCACGAGTGGCGCGGCGGGCCGCCGGGTCGAGGGCGAGCGGACCCGAGCGCAGCCATGGCCCGGGCGCGGGCGGCGTGCCCGCCCTGCGCAGCACGGACTCCACGCGCAACACCAGTTCGCGGGGGCTGAACGGCTTGGTCACGTAGTCGTCCGCACCGACCTCCAGACCCAGGATGCGGTCGTCCTCCTCGCCTCGCGCGGTCAGCATGACCACCGGAACGGGTCCGCGCTCGCGTATCCGGCGGCAGACCTCCAGGCCGTCGAGACCGGGCAGCATCAGGTCGAGCACCACCAGGTCGGGGGCCAGCCGGGCCGCGCGGGCGAGCGCGGTCGGCCCGTCGGCGGCGCGGTCCACCGCGAACCCGGCGCGTTGCAGGTAGCCGGTCACGACCTCGGCGACGGTCGGGTCGTCGTCCACGACCAGCACCCGCCGCGGCGCGCCCGCGCCACCCGCGTCCCTCCCACCCGCTCCCGCACCGGCCTCTCCCGAAGGCGCGGCGTCCGGCCGCGCAGGCGGATCCGCGGCGGCGGGCGCCGTGTCGTGGGTCGCCGGACCGCCGTCCCCGGTGTCCGGGTGGTCGGCTGAGCTGGGCAGAGGGTTCACGGTCACGCTACGAGTCTCGCACCGGGGTCGGCCGGACGGACGGCGCGAGGTGCTCGTACGGTCGCACGTCCGTGTTTCGTAAGGATCGCATGTCCGGTTCGCGAATTTCGTCTTCGTAAGGTGAAGCGCGTGACCGATACCCCTCACTCACCCGGCGGAAGCCGGGTTCCCGCGCCCGTCGACGTCGTGCTTCCGTGTCTGGACGAGGCCGCGGCTCTGCCCTGGGTGCTGGAAAGGATCCCGTCCGGCTGGCGGGCGATCGTCGTCGACAACGGTTCGACCGACGGCTCCGCGCGGCTGGCCGCGTCGCTCGGCGCGTACGTCGTGCACGAGCCGGTACGCGGGTTCGGCGCCGCCTGCCACGCCGGGCTGCGCGCCGCCACCGCCGAGGTC
This sequence comes from Streptomyces sp. ICBB 8177, assembly GCF_003144095.1. Taxonomy (GTDB): domain Bacteria; phylum Actinomycetota; class Actinomycetes; order Streptomycetales; family Streptomycetaceae; genus Streptantibioticus_D. The sequence goes on from NZ_NSKH01000023.1 coordinate 318,349, forward strand.
GTGTGCTTCCTCGACTGCGACGCCTCGCTGGACCCCGTGCAGCTGCCCCGGGTCGCGGGCCCGGTACTCGACGGCGACGCCGACCTCGTGCTGGGCCGCCGCAGGCCCACCGCGCGCGGCGCGTGGCCGGTGCACGCGCGGCTGGCCAACCGCGAACTGGCCCGCCTGATCCGCCGCCGCACCGGCCTGCGCTTGCACGACCTGGGCCCGATGCGCGCCGCCCGCCGCGAACCGATGCTGGCCCTCGGGCTGACCGACCGGCGCTCCGGCTACCCGCTGGAGACCGTGGTCGCCGCCGCAGACGCGGGCTGGCGCGTACGCGAGCTGGACGTGTCGTACGCGCCGCGCGCGGGCCGTTCCAAGGTCACCGGTACGTGGCGCGGCACCTGGCACGCGGTGCGCGACATGCGCGCGGTCCTCGACCGTCCACCGGCGGCAAGAGGAAGCGACGCGCTGCCGCGCACGGCGGCGGGGACGGTGATCCGATGAGCGTCCCGTACAGTCGCGGCACCGCGGCCCCGACCACGATCCCGACCCCGCCTTCGATCCCGACCGCCGCCCCGGGCCCGGCCGCCGCCCCGAGCCCGAGCCCGGGACTGGGCCCGACCGGCCCGACCACGCTGCTGGTCATCGCCAAGGAACCGGTTCCGGGGCGGGTGAAGACCCGGCTGACGCCGCCGTACTCGCCCGGTCAGGCCGCCGCGCTGGCCGAGGCGGCGCTCCGCGACACGCTGGACGTCGTCTCGCGGGCGCCGGCCCGGCGCAGGGTGCTCGTGCTCGACGGACGGCCCGGGCCCTGGATGCCCGCCGGGTTCGAGGTGCTGCCGCAGGCCGGGGGCGGGCTGGACGAACGGCTCGCAGCGGCCTTCGCCGCGCACGCGGACGGACCCGCGCTGCTGGTCGGCATGGACACCCCGCAGATCACCACGGACCTCCTCGCGCCCGTGCTGGCGCCGGACGCCTGGCGGGAGTGCGACGCCTGGTTCGGGCCCGCGCGGGACGGCGGCTTCTGGGCGCTGGGGCTGGCCGCGCCCGACCCGGCCCTGCTGCGCGGCGTGCCGATGTCCACCGATCACACCGGCGCCGTCCAGCGCGCGCGGCTGACCGGGGCGGGACTGCGGGTGCGGGATCTGCCGCGGCTGCGGGACGTGGACACCGCCGCCGACGCGACCGCGGTGGCGCGGCAGGCTCCGGGATCGCGCTTCGCCTCCCGGCTGGCGGGGTTCGCCGCCTCATGAACGCAAGCACGACATCGGAATTGACGTCACGTCAGCGACGCACGCCCTGGGTGGACGACCCCTACGCCCACGCCTTGCGCACCGGCCGCGGGCCGCTCTTCCTGCGGCGCAGCGACGGCTGGATGCTGCCGCTCGAAGTCGAACGGTGGTGTGCCGAACCGGACGCCGCCGACACGGAGTTGCTGCGCCGTTGCCGCGGTCCCGTGCTGGACATCGGCTGCGGGCCCGGCCGGCTGGTCGCCGCGCTCACCGCGTACGGGCTGCCCGCGCTGGGGCTCGACGTGAGCCCGGCGGCGGTGGCCAGGACGCGGGGGATGGGCGGGGCGGTGCTGCGGCGTTCGGTCTTCGAACCGCTGCCGGGGGAGGGGCGCTGGGCCACCGCGCTGCTCGCCGACGGCAACGTCGGGATCGGCGGCGACCCGGCCGCGCTGCTTCGGCGGGTGCGTCAACTCGTGGCACAGGGCGGGGTGTTGCTGGTCGAGGCGGACGCGTACGACGTCGACGAGCGGTTCACGGTACGGGTGGAGGACGCCTTCGGGCGGTACGGGGAGGAGTTCCCGTGGGCGCGGGTGGGCAGCGCGGGTGTGGTCGAGGCGGCGGAGGCCGCGGGGTGGGCGCCGGTGGAGCACTGGACGTGCGACGGCCGCAGATTCGTCAGCCTGCGCCCGACCGCCTGAGCCGACCGCCCCGCCGCGACCCGTGACCGGTGACCTGGAGCCGCCCCGCCCCGCCGCGACCGACCGCCCGAGCGGACCGCCCCCCGCCCCGGCCTACCGCCGCCTCCGCAGTGCCCGCACGGCGGCCATCACCCCCGTCGCTCCCGCCACCACCCCCACCGCGACCAGCCAGTCGCGGACGTAGTCCAGCGGCAGCACCGTCGGATTGGCCGACGGACGCGGGGTGAGGATCGCGGGGAGGGCGACCACCGTCAGGCACGCCGCCGTCAACAGCCCCGCGCGCAGCGGCCCGCGCCGGGGGCCGTCGCGGGGCACGAGCAGCGCGCCCACCCCCAGCGTCACGGGCACCAGTACACCGTCGTGCAGCAGCACCGCGCCCACCAGCCACCGCACGACGTCCCACGGATCGCGGATGTAGGGATCGGTCAGCAGGACCGAGAGCCCCACGCCGATCGCCGCGAGCCCCAGAGCGCCGCACGCCCCTCGTACGAACCATGTCCTCACGTCAACACCTCGATCCTGGTGACCCACTTGGTCTGGAGCACCCCGGGCCGGTTCGGGGCGATGACGCGCGCGGGGTAGCCGTGGTCGTGGTCGAGGGGGCGTCCGCCCAGCGACACCGCGAGCAGCGTCAGCGGGTCGCGCGCGTACGAGGCCCCCATCTCGGTGACCGCGTAGTTGCCGCCGCGCTCCAGGGAGACGATCCGCACCCGTGCGTCGTGCGGCGCCTGCGCGCGGTCGAGCAGGTCCCGCAGCGGTACGCCCGTCCAGTGCGCGTTCTGGCTCCAGCCCTCGACGCAGGAGATCGGCAGGACTGCGGAACGTTGTGGCAGCGAGGTGAGTTGACGGTAGGTCAGTTCGTACGGGGTCGGTCCGGCGACGCGCAGGCGCCAGCCGGCGAGCCGGGTGCCGGTGATGCCCGCCTGCGCGGCCGTTCGGTTGACCGGAAGGGCCTGCGGGCCGTCGCCGGGGCGGCGCGGGGCGAGCAGGTCGGTGGCCTTGAGCGGGGTGAACGACTGCCCGACCGTCGCCAGGGTCACCCCGCCCACGGCGGTCAGCACGGCGGCGACGAAGGACCTGCGATCGGGTGCGTCCGGGTCGGCCGGAGCGGAGCCGCGACGCCAATGGGCCGCGATCACCGGCGCCTTGACCGCGATGTGCAGCAGCACCGAGCCGATCGCCACCCAGGCCAGCGCGAAGTGCGTCTGCCGGAACGGGAAAGGCCACGGGTACCACTGCGTGGTGTCCAGCAACCCGGTGAAGATCTCCAGCAGGAGGCTGGCCACCAGTACCGCGATGGACAGCCGTTCCAGCGCGTGCGCCACGGACTTCACGGGCGGCCAGCCGAACAGCCGGGGGTAGACCGTCCACAGCTTGGCCAGCAGCAGCGGGATCGCGGCGATGCCGGTCGCCACGTGCAGGCCCTGGGTGAGGCGGTAGCCCCAGACCGGGCGGCTGGGCAGCACGTTCGCCGCCCAGCCCGGCGGTTGCTGGAGGTAGTGGCTGATCAGCCCGGTCACGAAGCACACGGCCACGGCGGCGCCCAGCAAGCGGCCGACCACTGTCGCGGTCCGTGCGTCGTGCAGACGGCCACGGAACCGGGGCAGGCGCCCGCCGACCGATTCCAGGCGCGCGTTCACAGCCCGCACCTGAGCGCGGACCTGGACTCGTCGCCCGCCCGCCTCCGATCGCCGGAGGGCCGACAGGGCTCGCCTCGTCCGCCGCACCTTCGTGCCGGACTCTCTCCTCACTCGCATGCCGTCCATCCCACCCCGGGAATCCCCCGATGGGGGCGTGCGACTCCTTACGGAACACGGACACCGGGCACGGCACCACCCTCGACCGCGCCCCGCGATGCCACGGTGTCCTGGTGACCGCACCCCCGCACACCGCCGACACCGCCGACCGCAGTCGCGGCCAGGACCGGCCCCGCAGCCGGAGCCATGGCCGCGTCCGCGTCCGCACGGCCCTCACCGTCACCCTGCTCGCCGCGCTCACCGCCGCCACGCTCGCCACCGTCGCGACCGGCGGCACGCTCGGCGACCCCGGCCGCCTGCTGCCGTGGTACGGCGTCTGCTGGGCGCTGTTCGCCGGTGCGGCCTGGGCGGTGCGAGAGGTGCCGCGCCGGGTCGCGGTGCCGCTGGTCGCGGTCGGCGCCGTCGCGTTGTCGCTGGCCGCGCTCGCCGCGCCACCGCGCACCAGCGACGACATGTACCGGTACGCGTGGGACGGCCGGGTGCAAGCGGCGGGCATCTCGCCGTACACCTACGCGCCCGACGCCCCGAGGCTCGCCGGGTTGCGCGAGCAGTGGCTGTTCCCGACCGGGACCGCCTGCCGGGGCTGGGACCTGCACGCCGCGCCCGGCGGGGTCTGCACCCTGATCAACCGGCCCGCTGTCCACACCATCTACCCGCCGGTCGCCGAGGCGTGGTACCTGGTCGTCCACCTGGCCTCGCCGCCCGGCAGCCGGTGGAAGCCGTTCCAGGTGGCGGGCGCGGTCCTGGTGGTCGCCGTCGCCTGGGCGCTGGTGTGGGCGCTGCGGCGGCGCGGGGCCGATCCGCGCCGGGCCGCGCTGTGGGCGTGGTGCCCGGCGGTGCCGTTCGCGGCGGTCAACGACGCCCACGTCGACACGCTCGGGGTGCTGTTGCTGGTGGTGGCGTTCGGGGTCGGCGCGGGAGGCCGGCGCGGGGTGCCGCTCGGCGGCGCCATCGCCGTGAAGCTGCTGCCGGGGCTGGCACTGCCGGGCGCGCTGTCCGGGGTGCTGGCCCCTGGACGACCCCGCCGATGGCGGGAGTTGACGTGCACCACCGTGGCGGCGGTGGGCGCGGTGGCGCTCGCCTACCTGCCCTACGTGGCCGCCTCCGGGACCGGTGTCATCGGCTACCTGCCCGGCTACCTCCAGGAGGAGGGGTACGAGTCGGGCGACGTCGGGCGGTTCGCGCTGCTGCGACTGGTGCTGCCGGACGCCTGGGCCGGCCCGGTCGCGATCGCGGTCGTCGTGGGTGTGTCGTCGTACGTGCTGCGCCGCGGCGATCCGGCGCGGCCCTGGCGCGGCGCCCTGCTCGTGGTGGGCACCGCGTTCCTCGTCACCTCGCCCGCGTACTACTGGTACGCGCTGATGGTCGTCGGCCTCGTCGCGCTGGACGGACGGTGGGAGTGGCTGGCGGTTCCGGCGGCCGGCACGGTGCTGTACATCGGCAACGCCCTGCGCTGGCACGGACTCGCCCCGCAGGCCTGGCCGTTCGGGGTGGCCGCAGCGGTCGTCGTGGCGGGCGCGGTCCTGCGCGGCAGGGCAGCGACACGGCACGCGTCAGCCAACGCCCCCGCGTCCAGCGTCAGTTGACGGGCGGCGGCCCCGCCGGACGCCCGCCCTCGCGCACCGCCGCCACCCCCGTGACCGCCCACGCCAGCAGGGCGACCCACAGCAGCACATCGCCCAGCGTCCGCAGCCACCCCACGTCCGCCGTGACCGACCACGCGATCGTGGCGAGCGCGGTCATGGCCATCGGGTTGACGGTCGACCACCGCCGCACGTCGTAACGCGGCCTGGGCCAGCGGATCTCGCAGCACACCAGCACCGCGTACGCGGCCAGCGCCAGGCCCAGCAGTACGATGCCCGCGAGCCGCAACGCGTCGTGCGCGCCGGTCGCCCAGCGCAGCGGCCCGGCCGGGGCGGCGGCGTCCGCCAGCCGCGAGACGGCCAGCGCGGTGATCGCCAGGGCGCTGCACGCCACCCAGTGATCCCCCTTGCCGCGCCGCAACTCGCCCACGTCGAACCGCTCCAGCGTCACCCCGTACAGCGCCAGCCCCAGCACGACGAGTCCTGCGGAGGGCCAGGCGAGCCACCGGGTGCCCGAGTCGAGGGCGACGGACGCGGTGAGCACGGCCAGCGCCTGCGTCGAGACGCAGACCAGGTACGCCGCCCCCGGCACCTTGCGCCCGCGGTGCCGCAGCACGCGGGTCAGCAGCGGCAGCCACGCCACCACCGCGAGGCACAGCAGCGGAACCGCGGCGCCGGTCCATCCCAGCAGGGCGAAACGCGTGCCCAGCACGGCGGTCGCCGCCACCGAGGTCAGCGCGGGCGGGGTCGCCGTCTCCCGCCGCCAGCGTTCGCCCTCGTACCGCAGCCGCAGGCAGAAGGCCGCCGCCAGGACCGCCCAGATCAGGCAACCGAGCACCAGGAACACGCCGGACGACAGCCCTGCGCCCAGCAGCCCGCAGCCGATCGACAGCGCCCCGGTGGCCATCACGGCGGCACCGGAGGCCGCAGGCACGGCACGCAGGAACCGCGCCCATCGGCCGTGCGGGAGGGAGCGGCGATCGTGGGCTTCGGCCACGGCCCCAGCCTCCCCGGTCAGCACCTCGCCGACCCGTCATGGACGGCGTGCGGCACGTGAGCGTCACCCGTGCGGAGGCTCGCGCCGCCCGGCGCCCGCCGGACCGCACCGCGGCATCCGTCAGCCCACCGGATCCGTGGGCAGCCTCGCGTACATCAGCATGTCGCGGCGGGCCCCGCCCACTTCCTGCCACGAGCGCAGCAGTCCCTCGGGACGGAATCCGGCGGATTCGGCAGTGCGGCGCGAGGCGGTGTTCCACGGCTCGACGTACAACTCGACGCGGGCGAGGCCGAGCGCGGCGAAGGCCCAGGCGGTGGCCGCGCGCAGTCCGGCGAGGGCCGCGCCGCCGCCGCGCGCCGAGGGGGCGACCCAGTATCCGGCCGAGGCGCGGGCGTGCGGCGCGGACCACAGCCCGACGGTGCCGACCGCACGGCCGTCCGCCACGCGTTCCACGACGAACGGCCACCCGGTGCCGTGCGCCGCCCGGTCCCACTGCCGCTCGACGAACGCGACACCGGCGGCGTGCGAATAGGCGGACGGGACCGTCGTGATCAGCGGGATGTACGGATCGCCCGAGGCCTCCTCGACCAGCGGGAGATCGGCGAGCGTCCAGGGGCGCAGGGCGAGGGAGTCGCCGGCGGGCAGGCGCGGTACGTCGAACGGCGGTTCGGGCATGCGGGCATCCTCCCGCAGTCCTTCGCCGGTCACGGGGAATTACGCCTCGGCGCCGGACCCTCAAGGCTCATCTATGAGGTTAGGCTAACCTAAGTTAGGCTGCCTCCGGCGGCACGTCCGGTGCGCGGTCGGGAGGCCGATCCCGCCCGGCCGGCATGCCCCGGCGAACCCCTGACAGCGCCCGGCCGAAGGACACGCGAGGACCATGACTGGCGACACGCACACCCTCGGCGCGGCCGAACTCACCGGTCGCGTCGCCCTGGTCACCGGTGCCGGACAAGGCATCGGCGAAGCCGTAGCCCGCACCCTCGCCGCCCGGGGCGCGCGGGTCGCCGCGATCGACCGCGACCCCGCACGCCTGAAGGCGCTGGAAGCCGCACTCGGCCCGGGCGTCCTGCTCGCGCACGTCGCCGACGTCACCGACAGCGCCGCCGTCGACGCGGCCGTGGAACGCGCGGAACGCGAACTCGGGCCACTGGACATCCTGGTGAACGTCGCGGGCGTGCTGCGCCCGGCCCCCGTGGTCGACCTCACCGACGAGGACTGGGCGGCCACCTTCGCCGTCAACACCGGCGGCGTCTTCCACGCCTCCCGGGCCGTCGCGCGGCGCATGGCCGCCCGGAGTTCCGGCTGCGTCGTCACCGTGGGCTCCAACGCCGCCGGAGTACCGCGCACCCACATGGCCGCCTACGCCGCGTCCAAGGCGGCGGCGACCATGTTCACCAAGTGCCTCGGCCTGGAGCTGGCCGCCTGCGGGGTGCGCTGCAACGTCGTCTCGCCCGGCTCCACCGACACCGCGATGCAGCGAAGGCTGTGGACGGACGATCCCGGCGCCTCACGCAAGCGGGTGGTGGAAGGCGACCCGGACAGCTACCGCGTCGGCATACCGCTCGGGCGGCTCGCCGAGCCGCGGGACATCGCCGAGGCCGTCGCCTTCCTGGTCTCCGACCGCGCCCGGCACATCACCATGCACGACCTGTACGTGGACGGCGGCGCCACCCTGCGCGCCTGACCCGCCACCCGCCCGCCTTCCTGACGCTGCCCCGTACGCCGACCACCCCCGCACCGCCGTGATCCGGATCGGAGAGAACCAGGTGACCACAGCACACGACCTCGCCGCAGACCCCGGCCCGGGGCACGGCGGAGCCCGGGGCGGCCGCCCGCGGGGCCCCGCCGACGCCGCGGCGCGGCAGCCGGGGCGGACGGTGGGGGAGGCCACGGCGCTGCTCGACGCCTACCGGCCGGGCGGCACGGCGTTCTTCGGCTCGCCCACCCGCACCCTGCTCGCCCGCGGTGTCCGCGCCCGCGTCCCGCACGGCGAGGCGCCGCTGGCCGAACGGGTCGCCGGCACCCTGCACGCGGCCCGGGCGCAGGGCATCGAGCGTCCGGTGGTGGTCGGTGCGGTGCCGTTCGACGCGGACGCGCCCGCGCGGCTGTTCGTTCCCGAACTCCTGTACACCGCAACCCCGTTGGAGCGCGATCCGCTGATCGCGCTGGACGCGCCGCCCGCCGGTCCCGCCGCCTGGACGGTACGGCCGCACCCGGAGCCGGTCGTCTACGAGGCGGCGGTCGCCGAGGCGGTGCGGCGGATGGCGGACGGCGGGCTGGACAAGGCGGTGCTGGCCCGCACCCTGGAACTGACGGCGCCCGAACCATTCGACCTGACGGCGATGCTGTGGCGGCTGGCCCGGCGCGACCCCGGCGGCTACACGTTCGCCGTGCCCGCGGGGGAGGGCCGCACGCTGCTCGGCGCCAGCCCCGAACTGCTGGTCTCCCGGCACGGCGGCACCCTGCGGGCCAACCCGCTCGCCGGATCCACCCCGCGCCGTGCCGACCTCGCCGAGGACGTCATGGGGGCGGTCGAGCTGCTGGGCTCGCCCAAGGACCGCCACGAGCACGCCGTGGTGGCCGACGCGGTCCGCGCCGCGCTGGCGCCGTACTGCGCCCGGCTCCAGGTGCCGCACGCGCCGACGCTGGTCCGCACCGCCGCGATGTGGCACCTGTCCACGACCGTCACCGGCGAACTGCGCCAACCCCCGCCCACCGCTGTCGAGTTGGCGTCCGTCCTGCATCCGACCCCGGCCGTCTGCGGCACGCCCACCGAGGCGGCCCGCGAACTCATCGGCGCTGTCGAGCCGTTCGACCGCGGCCTGTACGCGGGCATGGTCGGCTGGCAGGACGCGGACGGCGACGGCGAGTGGGTGGTGACCATACGCTGCGCCGAGGCCGACGAGCACAGCCTGCGGCTCTACGCGGGCGCGGGCGTCGTCCCCGGCTCGTGCCCGGAAGCCGAACTCGCCGAGACGACGGCCAAGTTCCGCACGTTCCTCGACGCCGTGGGGGTCTTCGCATGACCGCCCCGGCCCGGCCCGGCTCCGCCCCGGCCACCGGCCGCCCACCCATCACCGACCCCGCCGCCCTCGCGCCCACCTGGCCGCAGGAGTTCGCGGAGCGCTACCGTGCCGCCGGTCACTGGCGGGGCGAGACCTTCGGGCGGATGCTGCGCGAGCGGGCCCTGCGGCACGGCGATCGGATCGCGATCGTCGACCCGGCCACCGACACCCGCTGGACCTACGCCGAACTCGACGAGCGCGCCGACCGGCTCGCCGCGGGACTGCTCGGCCTGGGCATCCGCAAGGGCGACCGGGTCGTCGTCCAACTCCCCAACGTCGCCGCGTTCTTCGAGGTCGTCTTCGCCCTCTTCCGCGTCGGCGCCCTGCCGGTCTTCGCGCTGCCCGCACACCGCTACAGCGAGATCCGCCACTTCTGCGCCTTCACCGAGGCCGTCGCCTACGTCGTCCCGGACACCGCCGACGGCTTCGACCACTGCCAACTCGCCGACCGCGTGGCCGCCGAGGTGCCCACCCTGCGGCACGTCATCGTCGCGGGCGACGAAGCGGGCCGCCACCTGCGCCTGTCCGACCTGCCCACCGAGCCGGTCGCGCCCCCGGACGAACCGCGCCCGAACGACCTCGCGTTCCTCCAGCTGTCCGGCGGCAGCACGGGCGTGCCGAAACTGATCCCACGCACCCATGACGACTACCTCTACAGTCTGCGCGGCTCCGCCGACATCTGCGCGCTGGACCAGGACAGCGTCTACCTCTGCGCGCTGCCCGCCGCCCACAACTTCCCGCTCAGCTCGCCCGGTTCGCTGGGCACGCTGTACGCGGGCGGGCGCGTCGTGCTCGCCGCCCGGCCGGGGCCCGAGTCCGCCTTCCCGCTGATCGAACGCGAGGGCGTCACCCTCACCGGCCTGGTGCCGCCGCTCGCGCTGCTGTGGCTCGACGCGGCCGAGCACACCTCGTACGACCTCAGCAGCCTGGAGATCCTGCTGGTCGGCGGCGCCAGGTTCAGCGAGCAGGCGGCCCGCCGGGTCACGCCGACCCTCGGCTGCGCGCTCCAGCAGGTCTTCGGGATGGCCGAGGGCCTGGTCAACTACACGCGCCTGGACGACGCCGAGGAACTCGTCGTCACCACCCAGGGCCGCCCCATCTCCCCGCACGACGAGATCCGCGTGGTGGACGACGAGGACCGCGACGTGCCGCCCGGCGAGGTCGGCCACCTGCTCACCCGCGGCCCGTACACCATCCGCGGTTACTGGAACGCCCCCGAGCACGACGCGACCGCGTTCACCCCCGACGGCTTCTACCGCACCGGCGACCTGGTGCGCCGCACCCCCACCGGCCACCTGGTGGTGGAGGGCCGGGCCAAGGACCAGATCAACCGGGGCGGCGAGAAGGTGGCCGCGGAGGAGATCGAGAACCACCTGCTGGCGCACCCCGCCATCCACGACGCCGCCGTGGTCTCCATGCCCGACCCCTACCTCGGCGAACGCACCTGCGCCTACGTCGTCCCGCGCGAGGGCGTCGCACCGCCGCGCGCGGCGGACGTCAGGAGGTTCGTACGGGGGCGCGGCCTCGCGGAGTACAAGGTCCCCGACCGCGTGGAGTTCGTGACCGCCTTCCCGGTGACCGGCATCGGCAAGGTCAGCAAGAAGGACCTGCGAGCGGCGATCACCGAATACCTCAAGAGAGGGGAGAGGCGCCCTAATTGACGAGGCGACAAGGCACACCCCTGACGCCCCGCCCCCACGGCACCGTCCACCCGACCCCCAAGGACACCTCCCCATGGCCCTTCCCGACATCGCCCCCTACCCCATGCCCGCTCCCGCCTCGCTGCCGAACGGACGAGTGGCGTGGGACGTCGACCCGGACCGCGCGGTGCTGCTGGTGCACGACCTGCAAAACCACTTCCTCGACGCGTTCACCCCCGGCGCCTCGCCCGTCAGCGAACTACTGCGCAACGTCAGGGCGTTGACGGACGCCTGCCGCCGGGCCGGGGTCCCGGTCGTCTACTCGGCCCAGCCGGGCGGCCAGACGCCCGCGGAGCGCGGCCTCCAGCAGGACTTCTGGGGCCCGGGCCTGCCGGCCGGCACCAGGGCCGCCGCCGTCCACGAAGCGGTCGCCCCGGCCGACGGCGACACCGTGCTGACCAAGTGGAAGTACAGCGCCTTCGTCCGCACCGACCTGGAGCGGCGCATGCGCGACCAGGGCCGCGACCAGGTGCTGATCACCGGCGTCTACGCGCACATCGGCGTCCTGACGAGCGCCTGCGACGCGTGGATGCGCGACCTGCGCGCCTTCGTGATCGCCGACGCGGTCGCGGACTTCAGCGAACGCGACCACCGCATGGCGCTGGAATGGGCGGCGGGCAGGTGCGCCGCCGTCACGACCACCTCCCGTGTGCTGGACGCGCTCGGCGAGGGCCGCGCGGCGGACCCGGCCGGGACGCCGCGCCACGCCTCGGTGTGGACCGCCGAGCGCGTGCGGGCCGACGTCGCCGTGGTCCTGGGCGATCGGCCCGAGGACGTGCCGCTGGACGAGGACCTGGTCGACCACGGCCTGGACTCGATCCGGCTGATGACGCTCGTGGAGCGGTGGCGCGAGGAGGGCGCGGCCGTGTCGGCCACCGACCTCGCGGACCGCGCGACGGTACGGGCCTGGGCCGGCGTACTGGCGCGCGCCCACCGCCGACGCGGAGTGCCGCGCCCCTGAAACGGGCCGCCCGCAGCGCGTTCACGGGCGCAGACGAGCGGGCGGCACGCGTGCGAGGATGGGGCCGAGTCACGGCGGATGGTACGCGTGGTGCACCGGGCGGACCGCACCGCCGAGTTCGGCCCGTGGCGCGTCGCGGGCACGCACACCAGGAGGAACCGCTGAGTCCCGCACCCCGCCCCCTCGGTCCCGACCCGCTGCCGTCCGGCCTCGCCGTGCCCGCGCCCGGTGAGCTCCCGCACGTGTGGGCGCTGCGCGTCTCCTCCTACGCCGGCGCCCTGCCGCACTCGCTCGGGCTGCTCGACGCCGCGGAGCGGGAACGCCACAAGGCCTTCGTCCGCGCCGCCGACCGGGCGAGCTACGCCGCCGCCCACGTTGCGCTGCGGCGGCTGCTCGGCGCGTACACAAACGCCGATCCGGCCGGTCTCGAGTTCACGCGGGAGACGTGCCCGGTGTGCGCGGGGGCGCACGGACGGCCCGCGCTGGCGGGCGGCGCCGGTCCGCACTTCTCGCTGTCGCACAGTGCCGACATGGTGCTGATCGCGGTCGCGGGCACACCGGTCGGCGCGGACGTCGAGCGCATACCCGAGGGCGGGTTCGTCGACGACGTGGCCAGGAGCCTGCACCCGCGCGAGCGCGACGAACTGGCCGCGCTGCCCGCGCAGGAGCGCCGGGCCGCCTTCGCCCGCTGCTGGACCCGCAAGGAGGCCTATCTCAAGGGCACCGGCGAGGGCCTGGCGGGCGATCCGGCCCGCGACTACGTGGGCAGCGGCGACGCACCGGCCGCCCTGCCCGGCTGGGCGCTCGCCGACTGGACGGTGGACGAGGGCTACGCGGCGGCCGTCGCCGTGGCCGACAGCGCCTGACCGGGGGCCGCGCGGATGCGTGCCGAGCCCTCACCAATGCCCCCGGCCGCGGCGGGCGTTGACGCGTACGCGATCAAGCGCGCCCTCTTGGGCCCGTCCCGTACCGCGAGTACGCTCCGGGAGCCATGCGACCCCACACCCACACCGGTCCCGCGCCCACCCGGCGCACCCTCCTCGGCGCGGCGGGCGCCGCCGTCGCCGGTACCGCGATCGGCGCGGCGCTCACCCCGGCCACCGCCTTCGCCGCGACGGCTCCGGCCGCCACCGGCATCCGCCCCTCGACGTCACGTCCGGCCGAGCCCCTGCCGTCCGACGCGGCCGTCGCGAGCCAGGTGCGCGACGAGTTCCTGCACGGCTGGCACGGCTACACCGCCAAGGCCTGGGGCTATGACCAGGTCTGCCCGGTCAGCGGCACCCACAACGACTTCTTCGCCCCCGGCAAGACCTTCGGCCTGTCCATCGTCGAGGCGCTCGACACCCTCTACGTCATGGGGGAGGACGCCGAACTCGCGCGCGGCTGCGAATGGATCGAGGCGCACTTCGACCCCACCCAGGACGCTGACGTGCACGTCTTCGAGGCCATCATCCGCATGGTCGGCGGCCTGCTCGCCGGGTACCTGGCCACCGGCAGGCCCAAGCTGCTGTCCTTGTGCCGCGAACTGACCGACCGCCTGCTGCCCGCGTTCACCGCGTCGCCCACCGGCATCCCGTACACCTATGTGAACCTCAGTACCGGCGCGGTCAGTGGCAGCAGCGTACCGCTGGCGGAGGTGGGCACCAACATCATGGAGTTCGGCCTGCTGTCGAAGCTGACCGGCGACTCCCGCTACCACGACGCGTCGATGCGCGCCTATCAGGTGGCGATGGGCAAGCGCAGCTCGCTGGACCTGATGGGCACCACGCTGGACGCCGAGACCGGCCGCTGGACCGACCCGTCCTCGGTCGCGCCCAACCCGCCGGTGGACTCCTTCTACGAATACCTGTGGGGCGGTTACGCGTTGCTGGGCGACCGGCGGCTGCTCGACTGGTACCGGCTGCTGACCGGGGCGATCCTGCGCCACCAGGCGGACCGCTCCACCGGCACCCTGTGGTTCCGCCAGGTCGACGCCACGACCGGTGAGGCGACCGGCACGGCGCAGTCCGAACTCGCCGCGTTCTACGCCGGGTTGCTGGGCAAGGGCGGTGACACCGCGGACGGCGCGGCCTACTACCGCTCCTGGAGCGCGGTGCTCGACCAGCACCCGGTGCTCCCCGAGGGCATCGACTACACGACGCTCGCCGTCACCGACAAGGGCAACCAGCTGCGGCCCGAGTACGCCAACTCGTCGTTCGACCTGTGGCGGATCACCGGCGACGCGTACTACAAGCGCACGGCCTACCAGTACTTCACCGGCATGCGGGACAACCTGAAGGTGGCCGGCGGCTACACGATTGCCAACGATGTCACGGCGTCGCCGATGGCTCTCGGCGACCTCACGCCCGCGTACTGGTTCGCGGAGAACCTCAAGTACGTCTACCTGACCTTCGCCCGCAGCCCCCGCTTCGACTACCGGGCCGGGCTGCTGTCGACGGAGGGCAAGGTCCTGCGGGGCCTGGTCCGGGGCCGCTGAGGCCGCCGACCGCGCCGGGCGAACCCGTGGGACGGGCCGACGGCCGCCTGTGTCCTGATTGCGTCAAGGACTCGGCGGGTCTGTGGAAAGCGCTGGTCACCGTGGCGGGCGCGGGGGTTCGATGGAAGGGTGCGCCGCCGCGGGCGGAAGGGCGGCGCACCCGCCACAGAGAGGGGCAGCCTTGGCCACCACCGTGCGACGCACCCGCATCACCCTCCCCGCCGCTCCCTTCGGGCCGGAGAACCCGCTGCCCGCGCTGCTCGTCCCCGACGACGCGTCAGCACCGGGCGGCGGACCGGCCGCGCCCGGCGACCGGGCGGCGCGGCGCGACCCGGACGCGCCGCGCACGCTGCTGCCGGTGCGCCGCCTCGACACGTACGGGCGGCGCAGGGTGGCCACCGAGTTCGACGCCCTGGTGGTGGAGAGCGACCGGCTGCGCGTCACCGTGCTGCCCGGTCTCGGCGGACGCGTGCACTCCCTGCTCCACAAGCCCACCGGCCGCGAACTGCTCTACCGCAACCCGGTCGTGCAGCCCGCCGACTTCGGCCTGGCCGGCGCCTGGTGCTCCGGCGGCATCGAGTGGAACAGCGGCGCCACCGGTCACACCACGCTGACCTGCGCCCCCGTCCACGCCGCCCGTGTCCCCGCGCCGGACGGCGGCGAGATGCTGCGGCTGTGGGAGTGGGAACGCCTGCGTGACCTGCCGTTCCAGGTGGACCTGTGGCTGCCGGACGGCTCCGACTTCCTGCACGTCGGCGTCCGGGTGCGCAACCCGCACCAGCGCACCGTGCCCGCCTACTGGTGGTCCAACGCGGCCGTGCCCGAGACCGAGGGGCTGCGGGTGCTCGCCCCGGCCGACCACGCCCTGCGGTGCGGCGATCACCGGGGCGCCCGCCGCGTCGGCCTGCCGTGCGACGAGGGCACCGACGTCACCCGCCCCACGCGCTCGCGGCACGCCGCCGACTGCTTCTACGACGTCCCCGCCGCCGCCCGCCCCTGGATCGCCGCCCTCGACGCCGACGGACGCGGCCTCGTCCAGGCGTCCACCGGGGCGCTGCGCGGGCGCAAGCTGTTCGTGTGGGGCACCGGACCCGGCGGGCGGCGCTGGCAGGAGTGGCTGACGGAGCCGGGCACCGGCGGCTACGCGGAGATCCAGGCGGGCCTGGCC
Organism: Streptomyces sp. ICBB 8177; assembly: GCF_003144095.1. Lineage (GTDB taxonomy): Bacteria > Actinomycetota > Actinomycetes > Streptomycetales > Streptomycetaceae > Streptantibioticus_D. Next base: position 333,974 of record NZ_NSKH01000023.1, read on the forward strand.
CCGACGCAGCGCGAGTACGTCCACCTGGAAGGCGGCACGGAACTGTCCTGGCTGGAGGCGTACGGCCCGCTGACCGCCGACCCGGACGCGGTGCACGGCGAGGACTGGACGGCGGCCCGCGCGGCGGCACAGGACGCGCTGGAGGCCGCGCTGCCGGGCGCCGAGGTGGACGCCGCCCACACCTCCTGGTTGCCGCAGGCGGACGTCGAGCCCAAGGAGATCCTGGCCACCGGATCCGGCTGGGGCGCTCTGGAGGTGCTGCACGGCGGCTTCGAGCTGCCCGGCACGCCGTTCGACGCGGCCGGGCTGGGCGAGGAGCAGCGGCCGTGGGAACGCCTGCTGCACACCGGCACCTTCCCGGAAGCCGCGCCGGGACGGCCCACCGCGCCCGGCCCCACCCTCGTCGCCCCGCACTGGCGCGAGCAGCTGGAGGCGGCCGGAGCCGGGCCGCTGACGGACTACCACCTCGGCGTCGCCCAGTGGCACGCGGGCGACCGCGCCCAGGCGGTGCGCAGCTGGGAGCGATCCCTGCGGCACGCCGAGACGTGGTGGGCGCTGCGCTGTCTGGCCGTGGCGGACGCCGAGGCCGGTCACGCGCAGCGCGCGGCCGACCGTCACGCCGCCGCGTTCCGGCTCGCCGCCGAGGCGGGCGACCGGGCGGGCGCCGCCCTCGCCCGTGAAGCGGTGCCCGCGCTGCTCGCCGCGGGCCGGGCCGACGAGGCGCGGCGTGTACTGGAGGCGCTGCGGCCGGCCGACCGCGAGCGTGGCCGGATGCGGTTGCTCGCCGCGCGGGTGCTGCTGGCGCTGGGGCGGGCCCGCGAGGCGCGGGCGGTGTTCGACGAGGGGTTCGAGGTGGAGGACCTGCGGGAGGGCGAGGAGTCGTTGCACGAGACGTGGGACGCGATCGCCCTGGCCCTGGTGGCGGACGGCGGGCCGGTGACCGAGGCGGTGCGCGAGCGGGCCCGCCGGGAGCATCCGCTGCCCTCGACGTACGACTTCAGGATGCGTCCGGCCACCTGAGGAGCGCCGGGTCACGCCACCTGAGGAGCGCCGGCGAAGCCGCGCCGGCCGCCGGACCCGTGCCAAACGCCCGGGCGTATCGCGAGGTTACGGGTTCGACGAGACGGATCACCCCTGAGGGGCATGGGGCGGGCCTGGGTGGCGGGGTGGCGTGTTGCGGGTGTTGACATGGCGTCAAGCGGGCGTTTGACTCTTCCCTCGTACGCACTGGCAACGTTGTCAGGCCATCAGATAATAAGACAACGTTGTCGGCCGTGCTGTGCGGTGACGCACACCCCGCACGTCATCCGTGAAGTCTCAACACCCGCCGTGGAGGCACGTGATGGCAAGACAACGGCGCACCCCCGCGCCAATCTTCCGCAACCGGTTCCGCAGACGCGTAGCCGCCCTGTCCGTGCTGGGCATGGCGGTGCTGCCGCTCCAGGCGCTCGGCGCCGCGGGCGCGTCCGCGGCCACCGCGTTCGTCGACGACCCCGCCTCACTGGTCAATCCACTCATCGGGACCTCCGGCGCGGTGGACACCTTCCCCGGCCCCGACATGCCCTTCGGCATGCTCCAGTGGGGCCCCGACACCACACCGGACCGCGCCTACGGCGGCGGTTACGAGTACAAGGACAGCAAGCTCTCCGGCTTCAGCCTCACCCACCTGTCCGGGCCCGGGTGCAGCGCCGGCGGCGACGTGCCGATCCTGCCGTACACCGGTGCCCTCTCCGGCAACCTGGGCAGCACCTCGGTCGGCTTCAGCCACGACGACGAGCAGACCGGCATCGGCTACTACGGCGTCACCGACTCCTCCGGCACCACCACGGAGTTGACGACGACCACCCGTGCCGGGCTCGGCCGCTTCACCTTCCCCAGCGGCAGCGACGCCAACCTGCTGCTCAAGCTCAGCGGCGGCGCCACGCAGATCGACGGCACCCGCGCCCAGGTGGTCAACGACCACGAGGTGATCGGCGCGGTCGACAGCGGCCACTTCTGCGGCGCCGACAACACCTACACACTCCACTTCGACATCAAGTTCAACCAGCCCATCACCGCCAGCGGCACCTGGACCGGCAGCACCATCAACCAGAACGCCAAGTCGCTGCAACTCGGCCGCCCGCAGCAGCAGTTGAGGACCCGCTCGGCCGCCCCGCACCAGGAGAAGCACTTCACCGTGCCCTCCCAGCCGTCGCCCACCGTGCACGGCGAGAGCCAGGGCAAGGGCGAGAACCGGGACGCCGTCTCCGGCCCGCCGGTAACCGGCGCCAACGGGATGTACCTGACGTTCGGCGGCGACTCGGGCAAGACCGTCACCGCCGCGGTCGGCATCTCGTACACCTCCGACACGAACGCCAGGCTCAACCTCTCCAAGGAGGTCAAGGGCTGGAACTTCGACGCGATGCGGCAGGCCAACCACGACGCGTGGAACAAGCTCTTCGACCGGGTACGCGTCGGCGGCGGCAGCCACGACCAGCAGGTGCAGTTCTACACCGCGCTCTACCACGCGCTGCTGCACCCCAACGTCTTCTCGGACGACAACGGCCAGTACATGGGCATGGACGACCAGATCCACAAGCTGACCAAGGGACAGCACGCCCAGTACGCCAACTACTCCGGCTGGGACACCTACCGCTCGCAGACCCAGCTGATGGCCACCGTCGACCCCGCCGTCGCCAGTGACGTCGTCACCTCGATGGTCAACGGCTACGACCAGACCGGACAGTTGCCCAAGTGGGCGCAGAACAACGGCGAGAGCTACGTGATGGTCGGCGACCCGGCCGACGGCATCATCGCCGACGCCTACGCCTTCGGGGCACGGAACTTCAACGCCTCGCACGCGCTGGACGCGATGGTCCACGAGGCCACCAAGGCCAGCAACATCCGCCCCGGTGAGTCGGTGCGCGACGCCAAGGGCTACCTGCCCATCGACGCCACCTACGGGTGCTGCAACTTCTACGGCCCGGTCTCCACGCAACTGGAGTACGACACGGCCGACTACGCCATCGCCTCGCTCGCCGACTCGCTGGGCAGGAAGAGCGTCTACGACCAGTTCGCCACCCGTGCGCAGGACTGGGAGAACGTCTTCAACCCGCAGACCGGCTACATGCAGGCGAAGGACTCCGACGGAGAGTTCGCGGCCGGCTTCACGCCCGGCACCTCCAACGGCTTCGTGGAGGGCACCTCGGCGCAGTACACCCCGATGGTGCCGTTCAACCTCAAGTCGCTGATCGCCGCGCGCGGCGGCACGCAGGCGTACTCCTCGTACCTCGACAGCCTGCTGTCGAACCTGACGGACCCCGGCAGCACCAACGCCAACCTCAGCAACGAACCCAGCCTGGAGATCCCCTGGGAGTACGACTACCTCGCGCAGCCGTGGAAGACGCAGGAGGTCGTCCGCGAGGCGCAGCAGGAGTTGTACTTCAACGCCCCCGTGGGCTCGTTCGGCAACGACGACCTCGGCGCGATGAGCTCCTGGTACGTCTGGTCGGAGCTGGGCATGTACCCGGAGACCCCGGGCACCGACACCCTGGCGCTGGGCAGCCCGGCCTTCCCCGTCGCGCAGGTCACCCTGGGCAACGGCCACACGCTGCGGATCAACGCCCCGCAGGCGGCGCCCGGCGCGCCCTACGTGCAGGCGATGTCGGTGAACGGCAAGGCGTACGACGACTCGTGGCTGACCTACTCCCAGCTGGAGGGCGCCGGCTCGCGGGCCAGGGGCACCACCACGCTCGACTACACGCTCGGCACGCAGCCGGACACCTCCTGGGCCGCCTCTCCGTCCTCTGTCCCGCCGTCCGACACGACGGGACAGCACGGTGTGTTCGCCTCCGCGGGCCCCTCGGGCGCCGGCCTGGTGATCGCCCCGGACGGCTCCGGCACGGCCACGCTGACGCTGGCGAACATCGGTGACAGCCCGGTGACCGCCAGGTGGTCGGCGCAGGCGCCCTCCGGCATCACCGTGCCGGACGCCACCGGCTCGGTGACCGTACCGGCCGGCGGCAAGGCGCAGCAGCAGATCCAGGTCACCGCGGGCGGCACCGAGGGCGTCTACCCGCTGACCTTCGCCCTGACCTCCTCCACCGGCGCCGACCTGGGCAACGCGGTGCTGCGGGTGTCGGTGGCGCAGCCGACCGAGCTGTGGCCGTACTACACCGGCCAGGGCGTGTACGCGGACGGTGCGACGTTCAGCGGCGGCTTCGATGGCGGGGGCTGGGCGTACAGCGCCAACGCGCTCGCCGCGCAGGGCATCAGCCCGGGCGCCAAGGTCACGGTGGACGGCATCACGTACACCTGGCCCGCCTCCGGCCACGGCGGCCTGGACAACATCGAGATGGCCGGGCAGACCATCCCCGCTCCGTCCGGCACCTCGGGCGGCACACTGGGTCTGCTGGGCGCGGCCACCAACGCCGACGCGAGTGGTGCCACCGGCACGCTGACCGTCACCTACACCGACGGCAGCACCTCCAAGGCGACGGTCGGGTTCTCCGACTGGACGCTGGGCGCCGGGGCCAACCAGCCGGTCGCGGGGGACACCGTCGCGGTGACCACGCCGTACCGCAACACCCACACCGGCGGGAAGGACGCGGTGAAGACCTACGTCTTCGCCACCGAGGTCCCGCTGACCGCGGGCAAGCAGGTCGCCTCCATCACGCTGCCGACGACGACCGGCGGTACGGCGCATCTGTTCGCCTTCGGATTCGGCGGCTGACACACCGTCCGATCGCCCTGAACGGCGGCCGGTTCGCGGGCCCGCGCCCGCGAACCGGCCGCCGTTGTCTGTGGGGCTCCGGTGAAAAGAGTGTCCGACGCGTACACGACAAGTAAACAGTTAGCCATTTCAGGCGAATCCCGATGCACGGCTCTATACCGGGTCACCGGTATGCGCTTACCTCTGCGTAGCGCTCGCGACTACCCGCGAGTAGCAGCCCTCAGCTCTTCCGCACACCCCACGTGGAGGAACCGTGCGCAGATCCGCCCTGCTCGCCGCCGCCGTCTCCCTCGCGGCAGGCGCCGCGATCACCCTCGGCGGCGCCCCCGCCGAGGCCGGCGGCGTCAACTATGTCGCCCTGGGCGACTCGTACTCCGCCGGAGTCGGGTCGACCAGCGACTACCTCAACAGCTGCGACCAGAGCACCGCCGCCTACCCGTACCTCTACAGCAAGGCGGCCGGCGTCAGCTCCTTCAGCTTCGAGGCATGCACCGGGGCCACCGCGCCCGACATCGAGAACAACCAGCTGGGCCCGCTCAACTCCGGCACCACCCTGGTCAGCCTCACCGACGGCGGCAACGACGTCGGCTTCTCCGACGTCATGGAGACCTGCGTGCTGGACTCCACCAGCACCTGCCAGAGCGCGGTGGCCAACGCCGAGAACGAGGCGAAGACCCAACTGCCCGCGATCCTGGACACGTTGTACTCCGACATCCGCTCCAAGGCTCCCAACGCCCATGTCGTGGTGATCGGCTACCCGGAGTTCTACGACCTGTCCAAGACCAGCTGCGTCGGTCTGAGCCAGGCCGACCACACCGCCCTAGACCAGGGCTCCGACACCCTCGACAGCGTCATCGCGGCGCAGGTCGCCAAGTACTCCAACTTCACCTTCGAGGACGTGCGCGGCGCCTTCTCCGGCCACGAACTGTGCGACTCCACCGAGTGGCTGCACTCGGTGACCTGGCCGATCTCCGACTCCTACCACCCCACGGCCTCCGGCCAGTCCGGCGCCTACCTGCCGGTCTTCGAGTCGGGCGTGTGATCGCGGCCGGTGCGCGTGACGGCGGTCAGGCGTCCGGCAACCCGCCCACCAGTTCCATGAGTTGAGCAGGCGTCAGCTCGCCCGGCCGGCGGCGTTCCCTCGCGAAGTCGCCGGCCACCCGCTGCAACACCTCGTTGACGGGCGTGCGCACGCCATGCGCACGCCCGAGCAGCACCACCTCGCCGTTGAGGTAGTCCGCCTCGATCGAGCCCGTGCCACGCGCCAGGCTCTGCCACGACGAGCCGCCCTGACGGCGCGTCCCGCCGATCTCCCGCACGGTCACCAGGTCGCCGCGCACCCGCGCCTGCTCCGCCGCGTCCACGTACGCGATGCCCGCCGCGTCCAGCGCCCGCGCCCCCTCCTCGCGCGCCCGCCCCAGCAACTCCCGCGCCACCGCGTCGTCCGTCACGCCGCACACCGCCTGCAGGGCGTTGCCGAGGTTGCCCAGCAGCTTGGCGTACTTCCACGGCATCACGTCCGGCGGCAGCGGGGCGCCGAAGCCCGCGCTCTCCAGGTCGGCCGCGATCCGCGCGGCGAGCGGATCGCGTTCGCCGCGCGGCGGCGCCGGGAAGCGTCCCACGTGCAGCATCCCGCTCAGCGGCCCGGCCGACGCGACGACCGCGCCCGGCTCCAGGAAAGTCGCCGGAAGCCATACGCACATCCCGTAGACGGTACGGAAGCGGCGCAGCGCCAGCCGCTCGTTCTCCACGCCGTTCTGCGCGCACAGCAGCGGCAGCCGGGTCGCCGCCGTGCCGCCGCCCTCGACCGGCCGCGCCGCCCAGGCGTCCAGCGCCGCCACGCTGTCCTGCGTCTTGACCGCCAGCACCAGCACGTCCTCCGGCCGCAGTCCGACCGCCCCGGGGCCGTCGGCCGCGGGCACCGGGAGCGTCATCGCGCGGTCGGGCGTGGTCAGCCGCAGACCGCCCGCGCGCAGCGCCTCGTAGTGCGCGCCGCGGGCGACCAGTACGGCCTCGTGGCCCGCGTCGAAGAGCCGTCCGCCGATGGTCGCGCCGACCGCGCCGGCACCGATGATCACGTAGCGCATGGGGGGCAGGCTCTCACGCCGGTACGGCCTGCCGCGAGGGGGTCGCGACCGCGCGGTCCCCAGGTGCGCGCGCCGCGCGTCAAGCTTTACGCGGCAGGTGGCATGACCCGTGCTCGTCCGGGTACGCGGCGGGTTCGACCCGTCACGGCGGACGGCGCCCCGCGTCACCGTCGGACCGACCCGCGAAGAAGGGTATGGACACCATGACCGAGAACACGCCGGGCGCGCAGGGCGACCCCGCCGTCGTCCAGCAGGCGCTGCACCAGCTCGCCTCCGACCGCGACGACGTCGTGGCCCTCGGCACGCTCGCCGCCAGCGACGTACTGCTGCCGGTCCCCGACGACCTGCCGGGACCGGAGGGCGACGGTGAGCCCGGCAGCATCCACCTTCCCGTCTACGAGCAGAGCGACGGCATCCGCCTGGTCCCGGTGTTCACCTCCGAGGACCGGCTCACCCAGGCCCTGCCGCAGATCCACAGCTACCGCACGGTGCGGCTGTCCCTGCTGGGACAGGGCTGGCCCGCCGACGACCTGTCGCTGTCCATCGACGCCGGGTCGCCGGACACCCTCACCGTGCAGGGTCAGGGCGTGCGCGCCCTCGCCTCCCTCGCCGGAGGCGCCTGAGGGGACCTCGGTCCGCCCGGCCCCCGGCGTGAGAGCGGGCCCCCGCCGCGGCGGGGGCCCGCTCGTGCCGTACGGCCGCCGCTCGGGCGGCGACCGCGGCGCCTACCGTCCGGACAGGCCGGTCAGCGCCTCCGCCACCTCACCGACGTTGCGGTACGTCGTCCCGTCGGGCAGGTCGCGCAGCCGGTCGGTGAGCGGGTCCGGAGCGTGCTCCGCCGCCATCCGCCGCACGAGCACCCGCCGCTTGGCCGGGAACGCGCCGCGCCCCAGATAGCGGGCCAGTTCGAACCGCAGCTCCACCGGGTCCGGCGCGCCCGGCGCCACCGGGCCCGAGGCCACCTGCGGGTCGTCGTCAGCGGCGGGCTCGGGGTCGTGCCACTCCTCGGACCGCGTCGGGTGTCCTGAGCGGATCAGCCCCTGGAGCTCGTGCTTCATCTCCTCGTCCTTGTGGACGCTCAGCCGGTCGCTGCCTCGCTGCATGGCGGGCTCCTCCCGCGTCGCTTGCACTGTGCCCTGGCCCTGCCCGGAATGCCGCGAATCATTCCCGGAAAACCACGCGGCGCACGCCACGCGCCGCTCGTAGGATCACCGGATGCCCGACGACTACCTGATCAGCGGCGAACGCGTGGCCCTGCGCCACCTGACGCGGGCCGATCGCGACGAGTACACCCGCAAGGCCCGCGAGAACGCCGAGGTCCACCACCCCTGGCTCTTCCCGCCCCGCACCACCGCCGCCTTCGAGGCCTACCTGGAGCGGCTGGACGAGCCGTCCCGCGAGGGCTTCGCGATCTGCCTCGCCGACACCGGCGAACTGGCCGGCTACGTCACCGTCAACAACATCGTGCGCGGCGCCTTCCAGTGCGGCGCCATCGGCTACGGGGCCTTCCTGACCGGCCGGGGCCTGGTCACCGAAGGCGTCGGGCTGCTGCTTCGGTACGCCTTCGGCCCGGCGATGGGCCTGCACCGGCTGGAGATCAACGTCCAGCCCGCCAACACCGCCTCCATCGCCCTCGCCAAGCGCCTGGGCTTCCGCCTGGAGGGCCTCTCCCCGGACTTCCTGTTCATCGACGGCGCCTGGCGGGACCACGAACGCTGGGCGATCACGGCCGAGATGACGCGCCCCGGCGACTGACCGCGGGCACGGGCGGGTGCGCTCCGGGGGCCGGGTGGCGATACTGGTCGGGTACGGGGACGGCCGCGACGCGTCCCCGCGGGCCCTTGCGGACCGATCCGGGAAGGAACGCGCCCATGGCCGAGTACGACAACGGTGTGGCTCCCGAGCAACTCGACGACCGGCTGCTGCTGCGGGAGCTGGAAGCCATCCACCGCACCCGGCACGAGACGCTGCTGTACGCCTCCGACGAAGCCCTGCGCACGCACAGCTCGCGCATGGCCGCGCTGGAGGCGGAGTACCTGCGCCGCCACCCCGACCGGCGCCCCGCGGCGGGCCGCACCCGGGCCGGCGCCCGGGCCCGGGCGGGCGAGGAGATGGTCTGAGGGCCGCACACGGCGGGCCTCAGACCCCGCGGGCCCGGGGGCCCGGCCGCGGGCCGGTCGCCGCGCCGGTGTGATCTTCGGCGCGCACCGGGGTACGTAGCGCACGAGCCCATCTCGTACCTGCTCGTACCTGCCGGAGGCGACGGATGCAGCGGACCACGGGCGGTCGTGGCGACGTGACCACCGATGCCGGGCTGCCGGTCGCGCCGGAGACGGCCGAGCGCCTCGCCCTGTCCGCCGACGCCCCGCCCCAGCCACCCGGCGGCAGCCGTACGGTGCGGGCCGCGGCGGCGGGGCACTGGGAGCGCCGGGGCCTCGCCACGGCCGCGGAGCAGGTGCTGATGGCGCCGGGTCCCGCGCCGCTGCTGCTCGCCCTGCTCGCGGTGACCGGCGGCGACCTCGTCCTGACCCGCCCCACCGCCGCCTGGTACGCGCCGCAGGCCGAACTGCTCGGGCGCCGGGTGCACCGGGTCGCGGCCCCGGCGGAGTGTGGTGGGGTGCCCGATCCGGTCGCGCTGCTCGAAGCGGTGCGCCGGGCCCGCGCGGACGGCTCGCCCGGGCCCCGGGTGGTGGTGCTGAGCGTCGCCGACGACCCCACCGGCACCGTCGCGCCGCCCGAGCTGGTGCACGAGGTCTGCGAGGCCGCCGCCGAGGCCGACCTGCTGATCGTCTCCGACGAGACCTTCCGCGACGTGCTGCACGCCCCGCTCACCGTGGTCCTCAGCCCCGCCGAGTCGCTGCCGGGGCGGACCGTCGTGCTGACCGACCTGGCCGCCGGCGCCCTGCCGTCCGGCTGGCCCGCGGCGGTCGCGCGCTTCCCGGCAAACGGACCGGTCGCCGCTCTGCGCGATCCGGTGTGCGACGTCCTCGCCCGGCTCGGTGCGGTGATCGTGACGCCGGTCGCCGAGGCGGCCGCGCTCGCCCTCACCGAACCCGGCCCGCTGCGGCTGCGGCGCACGAGCGCGAACCGTCTGCACGGGGCCGTGGCCCGCGCGGCGCACGACGCGCTGCTGGAGGCCGGCGCGCTGTGCCTGCCGCCCGCCTGCGGGTTCCATCTCTACGCCGACTTCGCGCCGTTGCGCCCGGCGCTTGCCGCGCACGGGGTCACCGGTCCGGACGAGCTGGCCCGCCTGCTGCCGGGCGCGGCACCCGGCCACCGCTTCGGCGACGACCCGCGGGCGCCCCGGGTGCGGATCGCGGTGCCGGTGATGTACGGCGACAACCCTGAGCAGCGCGAGGCTGCTGCGGCGGCCACCGATCCGCTGCGCGTGCCACATGTCGCCTCGGCGTTGGCCGCGCTCGGCAGAGCCTTCACCGAACTGACGGCCGCCTGAACTACCGTCATACGGTCCGTCCGCGCGGCGCCGCCCGCGCCCCCACCGCCACCGCACGCCCGACCGCAGTGAGGCCGCCCGGTTCCCCCACCGATTGGAGCCCCGATGACCGATCAGACCGACCGGACGGATCACCCGGACCGCGTGCCCGGCGCCGCCGAACGCCTGGTCGCCGGGGCGCGCCCGGCCGAGGTGACCCGCCCGCTCGGCGAGACGCGCACCTGGCCGCGCTCCTTCGCCGACCGCATGACCGCCCCGCTGCCGGGCTTCGCGGCCATGGTCCGGGCGGGCTGGTCCGGCGGCCTGCGCCCGCGCCGCGCCGACGTCGCCGCGGACCTGCCCGCGCTGCCCGTCGCCCCGGGACCGCTGCCGGAGGTGGACGCCGGCACGATCGCGGTCACCTGGGCCGGGCACGCCAGTTGGGTGGTGCGCGTCGGCGGCCTGACCGTGCTGACCGACCCGGTGTGGTCCCGGCGCATCCTCGCGACCCCGGCGCGGGTCACGCCGGTCGGGGTGCGCTGGCAGGACCTGCCGCCGGTCGACGCGGTGGTCATCAGCCACAACCACTACGACCACCTCGACCTGCCGACGCTGCGCCGCCTCCCGCGCCGCACCCCGCTGTTCGTGCCCGCCGGGCTCGCCGCCTGGTGCCGCCGCCGGGGCTTCACCCGGGTCACCGAACTCGACTGGTGGGAGGGGGCCGAACTCGGCGGCGTGCGCTTCGACTTCGTGCCCGCGCACCACTGGAGCAAGCGCACGCTCTCCGACACCTGCCGCAGCCTGTGGGGCGGCTGGGTGCTCACCGACCGCGGCGGACGGCGGGTCTACTTCGCCGGGGACACCGGGTACGGCCACTGGTTCACCGAGATCGGCCGCCGCCACCCGGGTATCGACGTCGCGCTGATGCCGATCGGCGCGTACGCTCCCCGGGCGCTGCTGCGGCCGGTGCACACCGACCCGGAGGAGGCGGTGCGCGCCACCCTCGACCTGGGCGCCCGGGTGATGGCGCCGATGCACTGGGGCACGTTCCTGCTCTCCTGCGAGCCGCCGTTGCAACCGCTGCTGCGCGTCCGCCGGGCGTGGGCCGCCACCGGCCGCCCCCGCGCCGACCTGTGGGACCTGGCCGTCGGAGCCTCCCGCGTCCTGGACGACGGCCCCGAGACGGTGTGAATCCCCGCCCCCGGCGCGCCCGAAGTGCCGGGCGGGTGAACTCCCGGGGAATTCGCGGCTCCGTGGACCGGATGCGTGTTCGTGGCGCTTTGGTGACCCTAAGCTGATCGCCGTCCCGCGCCGACCTCTGGGAGAGCCGCCAGTGACCCGCATACCCCGCACCCCCCGGGCACCCCTGACCGCCGCCGGCATGCTGCTCGCGGTCGGCGTCCTCGGCGGGGTGCTCACCGGTTGCGGGACGGGCCACCGCGCGTCCGCCGCCTCCTCGGCACCCTCGGACGGCCTGCCGCACACGGCGGTACGCGTCTCGCTCGGCGCCTGCGGCCAGGGCTGGACCCGTCCGCACGCCGGCCGGCAGGTCTTCGACGTGACCAACGCCTCCGACGGGCCGACCGAGGTGGACATCGTCGACCCGAAGTCCGGCGCCGTCTACGGCGAGATCGAGGGCCTGGCCCCGAACACCACCCGCACCCTGGACGTGACGCTCGGTGGCGGTTCCTACGCGTTCAAGTGCCTGCCCGACGACGCCGACGCGATGACCGGGCCGACCGTGCGGATCCCAGGGCACGCCGCCGCGGGCCCGGCCGCCGCGGTCGTCAGCGAGCAGGATTTGATCCCGCCGACCCTCGCGTACCAGAAGTGGATCGGCGGCCAGATGAGCCAACTCGCCGATCGCGTGGCCACGTTGAAGGACGACATCGACGGCGGCGACCTCGGCGCCGCCCGCTCCGACTGGCTCACCGCGCACCTGGTCTACGAGCGCATGGGCGCGGCCTACGGCACCTTCGGCGATGCGGACGGCAAGATCAACGGGACCACGGCGGGCCTCGTCAAGGGCCTGGACGACCCGGACTTCACCGGCTTCCACCGCATCGAGTACGGCCTGTGGCACGGCCAGAGCGCCGACCGCCTCAAGGGCCCGGCGGCCCGGTTGGTGAGCGACGTGAACGCGCTGAAGGCGTCCTGGCCGCAGGCGCGGATGGACCCGCTCCAGATGGGACTGCGCGCCCACGAGATCCTGGAGAACACCGTGCAGTTCGAGCTGACCGGCCGCACCGACTACGGCAGTCACTCCAACCTCGCGACCGCCCGCGCCAACCTCGACGGCACCCGCACCGTCCTCGGTTACATCCGCCCGCTGCTGACCAGCCGCGACCGAGGCCTGCCCGCGCTGGACAAGGCGCTCGACCGGTTGCAGAACACCCTGGACGGCTTCGACCGCGACGGCACCTGGACCGCGCTGGACAGCCTCAGCCGCGACCAGCGCGAACAACTGGACTCCGCAGCGGGCGGCGCGGTCGAGCAACTCGCGGACGTGGCGGCCGTCTTCGACGTACGGAGGACTTCGTGAACGGCATCGGACGCCGGTGGTTCCTGCGGGGCGCCGCCGCGGCGGGCATCGGGACGGCGGCCACGGCGAGCGCGGCCGGCGCCTCCGCCGCGCCCTCGTCGGCCGCGGCGAGCGAAGGACCGCCCAGCACCGTCCCGTTCCACGGAGTCCACCAGGCGGGCATCGTCACGCCCGCGCAGCGCGCCTCCACGCTGGTCTCACTCGACGTCACCGCCGGCGACCGCGCGGACCTGACGGGCCTGCTGCGCACCATCACCGACCGGGCCCGCTTCCTGACCGCGGGCGGCTCCCCGGCCCCGCTCGGCATCACCGCGCCGCCCTCCGACTCCGGCACCCTCGGGCCCACCGTCCCGGCGGACGGCCTGACGGTCACCCTCGGCGCGGGCGCCTCGCTCTTCGACGACCGCTTCGGGCTCGCCGCGCGCAAGCCGCGCAGGCTGCGGCAGATGCAATCGTTCCCCAACGACGACCTCGACCCCGACTGGTGCGGCGGCGACCTGAGTCTGCACCTGTGCGCCGACTCCACCGACACCGTGCTGCACGCGCTGCGCGACATCACCCGCGCCACCCGCGGCGCCGCCCAGGTGCGCTGGCGGATGGACGGCTTCGTCAGCCCGCCGCGCCCCAGCGGCACACCGCGCAACCACATGGGGTTCAAGGACGGCACCGCCAACCCGGACACCACCGACGCGCGGGAGATGGACCGGCTGGTGTGGGTCGGTGCGGGCGCGGGCGAGCCCGCCTGGGCCACCGGCGGCAGCTACCAGGTCGTCCGGCTCATCCGGATGCTGGTGGAGTTCTGGGACCGGGTGTCCATCGTCGAGCAGGAGCGGATGTTCGGCCGCAACCGGGACACCGGCGCCCCGCTCGACGGCGACCGCGAGACCGACGTGCCCCAGTACGCCAAGGACCCCAAGGGCGACGTCATCCCCCTCGACAGCCACATCCGGCTGGCCAACCCGCGCACCGCCGCCACCGCCGACCAGCGCATCCTGCGCCGCGCCTACAACTACGACAACGGCATGGACTCCAACGGCAACCTGGACATGGGCCTGGTCTTCCTCTGCTACCAGCAGGACCTGGACCGGCAGTTCACCACCGTGCAGAAACGGCTGCGCGACGAGCCGTTGGTGGACTACATCTCGCCGTTCGGCGGCGGTTACTTCTACGCGCTGCCCGGCGCGCGCGACACTCACGACTGGCTCGGACGCACGCTATTGACGTGAACTGTTCACCTGGAGATCATCAAGACTCCTTCCGCCAGGCGCACCGAAGCACGAGCATCACCGCTCGAAACGCGGCAACACCGCAGCATACGGAGGACTAGGCATGGTCGGCTCAGGCAAGGCACCGGGCGCGACGCGCCGTTGGGCAACGGTGGTCGCGGCCACCGCGCTCGCGGTGGCGGGCGGCGGCGCCACCGCGATGGCGGCTCCCGCGCACCATCACCCGGGGCACGGCGGATCCACCGCCACCCCGATCAAGCACCTGGTGGTGATCTACGACGAGAACGTCTCGTTCGACCACTACTTCGCCACGTACCCGCAGGCCGCGAACACCGACGGCACGAGGTTCACCGCCTCGGCGCGCACCCCGAAGGCGAACAACCTGCTCAACGCCGGGCTGCTGAAGACGAACCCGAACGAGTACGCCCCGCAGCGGCTGAGCCCGTCACAGGCCCTGACCTGCGACCAGAACCACTCCTACGGTCCCGAGCAGTACGCGTACGACGGCGGCAAGGCCGACCAGTTCGTGCAGAACACCGAGACCAGCAAGTGCTCGGGCAACCTGTACGGCGAGCCGGGCCTGTCGACGGACTACTACGACGGCAACACGGTCACCGCGCTGTGGAACTACGCGCAGCACTACTCGCTGGGCGACAACTCCTTCGCCTCGACGTACGGCCCGTCCACCCCGGGCGCGCTGGAGCTGGTCTCCGGCCAGACGCACGGCGTCATCTCCACCGACCCGACGTCGAGCACCACGCACCCGAAGCAGACCAAGACCCCGGACTCGTACACGGTGGCCTCGCCCGACGCCAAGGGCGTCGGCACCGTCATCAACGACCCGGACCCGGCCTTCGACGACTGCTCGGACACCGACCACACGGCGAAGAACGCCCTGGGCGAGATGACCGGCAAGAACATCGGCGACCTGCTGAACGCCAAGGGCGTCAGCTGGGGCTGGTTCCAGGGCGGCTTCCGGCCGAGCACCGCGTGGGACGGCAAGCAGGGCGACTACGCCAAGTGCGCGGGCACCACGCACGCCAACGTCGGCGGTGACGCCTCCGAGGACTACAGCCCGCACCACGACCCGTTCCAGTACTACGCCTCCACCTCCAACCCGCACCACCTGGCGCCCAAGTCGGTCAACGAGATCGGGCACGCGGGACGCGCCAACCACAACTACGACCTGACCGACTTCGACGCGGTGGTCAAGGCCGGCAAGCTGCCCGCGGTCAGCTTCCTGAAGGCGGGCGAGTACCAGGACGGTCACGCGGGCTACTCCGACCCGACCGACGAGCAGCACTTCCTGGTCAAGGAGATCAACGAACTGCAGAAGTCCCGCCAGTGGCAGGACACCGCCGTCGTCATCGCCTACGACGACTCCGACGGCTGGTACGACCACGTCTACGCGGCGCCGAAGAACGGCTCGAAGGACAGCACGGTCGGCTCCAACGGCAAGGCCACCGACAGCCCCGCCTGCCAGTCCGGCCCGAAGGCCGTCGGCGGCTACCAGGACCGCTGCGGCCCCGGTCCGCGCCTGCCGCTGCTGGTGATCTCCCCCTACAGCAAGGTCGACTCCATCGACCACACGCAGACCGAGCAGGCCTCGATCACCAGGTTCATCGAGGACAACTGGGGCACCGGCCGCATCGGTGACGCCTCCTTCGACCAGCGCGCGGGCTCGCTGTCGGGCATGTTCGACTTCCGCCGCCCCAACGACCGGCAGGTGCTGCTGAACTCCAACGGCTCGGTCGCCTCCGTCAGGCCGATCCACCCGGTCGCCGACCCGGACGCGGGCGACCGGACCACCGGCAACCCGGTCAGCACCGACGACCTGTCCACCCAGGCGCTCGCCGACACCGGCTCCTCCTTCCCGACGCTGCCGATCGGCATCGGGGCGGCCGTGGTCGTGGCCCTCGGCGCGGGCATCGCGATCACCATGCGGGTACGCAAGGGCGTGAACTGACGTAGCGTCAGATCGGGCTCGACTGCGTTCCGTGGCCGATCGCCATTCGACCTGACGTGACGTCAAATCCCTTGGGGCGCACGGCACTCACCCAGTGTCGTGCGCCCCTTCGTCCTCCCCGCGCGGCGCCTTCCGGCGGGCCCGGCCGCGCAGCGCACGCCAGGTGTACGGGGCCGCGCTGATCAGCAGCGTCAGGCCGACCGCCAGGGCCACGCCCTCCCACGGCGCGGGGAAGAGCGAGCCGCCCAGTATCCCGATCGTCTGGTACGCGACGGCCCACGCCACCACCGCCGCCACGTCACCGCGCACGAACGACCGCAGCGGCACCCGCGCCAGCAGGCAGGCGACCATCACCGGTATCCGCCCCGCCGGGACCAGCCGGGAGAGCACCAGGACCACGGTGCCGTGCTGCTCCAGCCTGAGCCGCGCCGTCTCCAGGTGGTCCGGGTCGGCGCGCTGCCGCAGCCGCTCCAGCCCGCGCGACCCGCCCGCCGAACGGGCGCCGCGCTGCCCGAGCCAGTACAGGGCGACGTCGCCCACGAGTGCGGCGAGCGCGGCCGTCACGAAGACGAACAGCAGGGCGAACGGGTCGGTGCCGTGCGTCGTCTGCTGGAACGCGACCACCGCCGCGCCGCTGACCACTGCCCCGGTCGGCACCACGGGCACCAGTGATCCGAGCGCCACCAGCAGGAACAGCGACGGATAGCCGATCGCCCGTCCCGTGGAAGCCGCGGAGGCCCCGGCGGTGGCCGCCTGCGCGAGCCACCCGGTCACCGCCGCGCCTCCCACCGGACGCTCCCGCCGTGCGCCGGGGTGCGCACCGTGACCCCGGGCGCCTGGTGGGCGGCGAGCCGGGCGAACTCCGTGCCGGGGGAGTGGAATTCGTGCGGGCGCACCGCGTCGAGACCGATCGGCCAGTACGTGCCGTAGTGCACCGGCACCGCGAGGCTGGGCGCCAGCTCGGCCACCGCCCGGGCGGCCCGGCCCGGGTCGAGGTGGTTGTGGCCGAGGTACGGGCCCCAGCCGCCGACCGGCAGCAGCGCGACGTCGCACCGCCCGACCTGCTCGGCCATGCCCGTGAACAGCCCGGTGTCACCGGCGAAGTAGGTGACCGCCTCGCCGTGCACCACATAGCCCAGCGCGGGCGCCGTGTGCGGGCCGAAGGGGAGCCGCCGGCCGTCGTGCGCGGCCTCGACCGCGCGGATGCGCAGCGCCCCCGCGCGCACCTCGTCCCCCGGCTCCACCTCGACCACGTCGAGGCCGCGCCGCCGGCACAGCCCCCGCAGCTTCGGCACCGCGGCACGGGCGCCGCGCGGGACGACGACGAGGGTGCCGGGCGAGAGCCGGGCGAGCGAGGGCAGGTGCAGGTGGTCGGCGTGCAGATGGGAGACGACCACCACGTCGGCCACCGCCGCGGCGGCGGGGGGCAGGGCGCCGCGCCGCCTGCGCAGGTGCGCCAGCCGTGAGGCGAACAACGGGTCGGTCAGCACCCGCGTCCCCGAGTCGCTCAGGGTGGCGCTGGCATGCCCCCACCATGTGATCTCCATGCGCGTCCGCTCCACCGGGTCCCGTGAACGACAGGTCCGGGCCGCCCGCCCCACGCCCTCGCGACGCCGGCCCTTGGCCCGAGCGTAGGCGCTGCGGGGTGAGGTGAGGGCGGGCGGGCAGCGGAAGCTCTGCCCTGTGGACAACTCCGGCCCCCCGCCGGTCCTGTGACAGTCTGAGGGGGAGCGAGCGCGGGAGGTGAGCGGCGATGGACGACCAGGGAGCGGCACGGACCGGCCGGGCGGCGCGCCCTGCCTGGTGGAGGCGCGCGTGGCGCCGGGCGGAGGCGGTGACGCCGTCGTTCACCTGGCGCGGCGTGACCCGCGCGTTGCTGCGGGTGCTCGCGGTGTGGGCGGTGGGCAGCGCCACGCTGGCCGTTTTGGCCGGACTGCTGCCCGACCTGACCCTTCAGTCCCCTCGCGGCGGCAGCGCCACCGACATCGTGCTCGCCGCCACCGCGGGCGCGGGCACCTTCGGCCTGCTCAACGCCCTGGTCTGGCCGCTGCTGGTGCGCGCCCTGCTGCTGGTCCCCGCCTACGTCCTCGGCCTGTCGAC
The DNA here is from genome assembly GCF_003144095.1 of Streptomyces sp. ICBB 8177. Taxonomy (GTDB): domain Bacteria; phylum Actinomycetota; class Actinomycetes; order Streptomycetales; family Streptomycetaceae; genus Streptantibioticus_D. The sequence continues at coordinate 352,039 of NZ_NSKH01000023.1, forward strand.
GTTCCTGCTCAACGGCCTGCTGTTCCTGATCGCGCTCAGTGTCGTGCCGTACGGCGGCACCGCAGCGTCCACCCCGGAGACCGCCGTCGTCGTGGCCGCCGTGATGTCGGCGACCTCGTCCGCCGCCAGCACCTGGCTCGCGGTGCGGGACGACGACGCGCACCGCAGACGCCTGGCCCGGCTCGCCGGACGCCGGCGCGCCGACCGCGCGCACACCACGGCCACGCCCGGCACGGTGATCATCCAGCTCGACGGCGTCGGCCACGACGTGCTGCGCGACGCGATGCGGGTGCGCCGGGGCGGAGGCCGGGGCAACGCGCTCAAGCCGCCGCTGATGGAGACGCTGACCCGCTGGACGGCCACGACGCACACGCTGGTGCCCTGGCACACCGACTGGAGCAGCCAGACCGGCGCCAGCCAGCTGGGCATCCTGCACGGCAGCAACGAGGACGTGCCCGCCTTCCGGTGGTACGAGAAGGAGACCGGGCAGGTCATGGTCTGCAACCGGCCGTCGTCCGCCGCCGAGTTGCAGCGCCGCGCCATCAGCCGCACCGGCGCTCCCGGCCTGCTCGCCGTCGACGCGGCCAGCCGGGGCAACCTGTTCACCGGCGGGGCGGACCAGTTGGCGCTGGTGCTGTCGGTGGCCGTCCGCCGCGATCGCGGACACCGCAGCAGATCCGGGTACTTCGCCTACTTCTCCGACCCGGCGCACGCCGCGCGCACCGCCGTCTCCTTCGCCGCCGAGGTCGCCCGCGAGATCGGGCAGTCGCTGCGGGCCCGCATACGCGCTCGGCGGCGGCCGGTCGGCCGGGGCGGGCTGTACCCGGTGCTGCGGGCGTTCGCCACCGTGGTCGAGCGGGACGTCGTGGTGGCCGCCGTCATCGGCGACATCCTCGCGGGGCGCCGCACGGTCTACGCCGACCTGGTCGCCTACGACGAGGTGGCCCACCACTCGGGGCCGCGCGGGCGGGACACCGACCAGGTGCTGCGGCGGCTGGACCGGGTGATCGGCCTGATAGCCGGGACCGCCCGGTACGCCCCGCGCCCCTACCGGTTCGTGCTGCTGTCCGACCACGGCCAGAGCCCGGGCACGCCGTTCGCCGCCGCGTACGGGATCTCGCTGCGTGATCTGGTGCGCTCCGGCTGCCGGCTGCCCGGCGAGGGGAGGGTGCGGGGCGCGGCGGAGGAGGAGCGCGAGTCGAGCACCGCCGCACGCGCCGCACTGCGCCGCCCCGAACGCGGCGAGGCACGCCGCCGGGCGCGGGGGCGGGACGCGGAGCCGGTGGTGCTGGGCTCCGGCAACCTGGGCCTGATCTCCTTCCCCGAGGCGCCCGGCCGGCTCACCCGGCAGCGGATCGACCGCCTGCACCCCGGTCTGCTGCGGAGGCTGGCCGATCACCCCGGCATCGGCTTCGTCCTGGTGCGCGACGCCCGGTGCGGGCCGGTCGTGCTGGGGGCGGACGGCGCCGAACACGAGCTGGCCACCGGGCGGATCACCGGGGCCGATCCGCTGGCACCGTTCGGGCAGGAGGTGGCGCGAGCCGTGCTGCGCACCGACGGCTTCGCGCACGCCGCCGACATCATGGTCAACTCCGCCTACGACCCGCGCACCGGCGAGGTGCACGCCTTCGAGGAGCAGGTGGGGTCGCACGGCGGCCTGGGCGGGGAGCAGTCCCGGCCGTTCCTGCTGTACCCGCGCGAGCTTCCCGCGCCACCGTCGCCGCTGGTCGGCGCCGAGTCGGTGCACGCCGTACTGCGGGACTGGATCGCCCTGGAGGACCTGCGGCCCGGCACCGCGCCGACCGCAGCTTTTCCGGAGCAGCCCGACGCGTACGGCATAAAAGACGGCGATTTGGTACAGGGTGACGCCTGAGGGGACCATGGGGGCCTCCCCATCCGGAGGATGATCCTCCTTTTCGCCCCGCCGGGCCGCGCCCACCCTTGCGCGGACACCGGTGGCACGGCGTGCCGGGGAGGAGAGGAAGGCGCACCACCCCATGCACGACACCGCCACCGAGGCACCGGCCCCCACCGCCCCGGCGCAGACCCCCGCCACCGCGGGGCGCACCGCGCACGGCGGTACATCGGGCCACTCCCGTCGCTTCGGGCTGCCCACCGCGACCGCGCTGGTCATGGGCAACATCATCGGCGGCGGCATCTTCCTGCTGCCCGCGTCGGTGGCGCCGTTCGGCACGGTGAGCCTGCTGGCGTTCGTGGTGCTGACCGTGGGCGCGATCGCGCTGGCGCTGGTCTTCGGACGGCTGGCGCGACGGCACCCGCGCACCGGAGGCCCGTACGTCTACGCGCGCGAGGCGTTCGGGGACTTCGCGGGGTTCCTGTCGGCGTGGTCGTACTGGGTGATGACCTGGGTCAGCAACGCGGCGCTCGCGGTCGGCGCGGTCGGCTACGTGGACGTGGTGGTCCCCGGTCACTTCTCGACGCCCGAGCGGCTGGCCGTGGCGCTGGCCTCGCTGTGGCTGCCCGCCCTGGCCAACCTCGCCGGGACCCGCTGGGTGGGCGCGGTGCAGATCGTCTCGACGGTGCTGAAGTTCCTGCCGCTGCTGTTCGTCGCGGTGGCCGGGCTGTTCTTCTTCGATCCGCGTGACCTCGGGCCGTTCCACCCCGGTGGAGGGAGCTGGGTCGGCGGGCTGTCGGCCTCCGCGGCGCTGCTGCTGTACTCCTACGTGGGCGTGGAGTCCGCCGCGATGAGCGCGGAGGAGGTGCGCGACCCCGAGCGCAACGTCGGCCGGGCCAGCGTGCTGGGCACCATCGGCGCGGCCTTCGTCTACCTGCTGGGCACCGTCGCCGTCTTCGGCACCGTGCCGCACGCCGCGCTGGTGAAGTCGGGGGCGCCGTTCTCCGACGCGGTGGACGCCATGTTCGGCGGTCACTGGGGCGGCACGCTCATCGCCACCGCCGCGGTGGTCTCCATCGTCGGCGCGCTCAACGGCTGGACCCTGATGAGCGCCCAGGCGCCCTACGCCGCCGCGCGCGACGGGCTGTTCCCCGCGGTGTTCGCCCGCAGGGCGCGCGGGGTGCCGACGTTCGGGGTGCTGGCCGGGGTGGCGCTCGCGTCGCTGCTGACGGTCGTCAACTACGCCTGCGGGTCGTCCGCGGTCTTCAACACCCTCGTGCTGATCACCACGTTCTCCGCCACCGTGCCCTACCTCCTGGCGGCGGCCGCGCAGGTGTACTGGCTGCTGTCCGGCGAGCGCGACCGGGTGCGGCCGGGAGCTCTCGCCCGCGACCTGGTCCTGGCGCTGGGCGCCTTCGCCTTCTCCGTGTGGCTGGTCGCGGGCGCCGGGTACGCGGCCGTCTACCAGGGCGTCCTGTTCTTCTTCGCAGGTGTCCTGGTCTATGCCTGGATCGCGGCGCGGCGCACCCGCGCCTGACGACGACGCGCCGGCCCCGGTCCGACCGAGGCCGGCCCGCCGCTCACGCCACGCAGACGATCTCCCCGTGCAGCAGGGAGAACCAGCCGTCGGGGGATGCCGCCCAGGCGCGCCAGCCGTCCGCCAGGCGCCGCAGGTCGCCGGCCGTGGCGTAGCCGTCGCGCACCGCCTGCTCGGCCATCGCGGACTTCACGACCCGGTCCGCCCACATGCCGCCCCAGTACGCCCGCTCCTCGTCGTCGGCGTGACACCAGGTGGTGGACGTCGCCGTGACGTCCGTGAAGCCCGCCTGCCTCGCCCACGACAACAGCCGCCGCCCGGCGTCCGGTTCACCGCCGTTGGCCCGGGCGCACCGCTGGTACAGAGCCATCCACTCGTCCAGTTCCGGCAGCCGGGGGTACCAGACGAAGCCGTGGTAGTCCCCGTCCCGCGCCGCGACGATCCCGCCCGGCCTGCACACCCGCCGCATCTCGCGCAGCGCGCGCACCGGGTCGGCCACGTGCTGGAGCACCTGGTGGGCGTGGACGACGTCGAAGCTGTCGTCCGGGTGGTCCAGCGCGTGGACGTCTGCGGTCGCGAACTCCACGTTGTCCAGGCCGCGTTCGGCCGCCAGGCGGGCCGCGGAGCCCAGCACGTCGTCCGCCGCGTCCACCGCGGTGACCCGCCCGCCGGGGGAGACCAGCTCCGCCAGGTCGGCGGTGATGGTCCCCGGCCCGCAGCCGACGTCCAGCACCCGCATGCCCGGCCGCAGTCGCGGGATCAGATAGGCGGCGGAGTTCTCCGCGGTGCGCCAGCGGTGCGAGCGGAGCACCGACTCGTGGTGTCCGTGGGTGTACGTGCCGTGGTGGTCGCTCATGGGACCCGCCCTTCACCGGAGTGACGCCTGACGTACGCCACCCTAGGCCGTGATCTCACTATCCAGGAACGGCGTTTCGCATCGTGGACGCGACCCGCCTGGCGGAGCGGGTCCCGTGAGCGACGGCCAACCCGCGTGCGGGCGGGCGGTGAGGTCAGCCGGTGGTGGGCCGGTAGGAGTACACCGTCGTGGCGACCTCGCAGACGCTCGGCGGGACGATCTCCACGCGCAGCACGCGCGCGTTCGGGTCGTAGTCGATGCCCTCGGCCTCGAAGGTGCCCGAGCAGATGCTCTGCTGCGGCACCTGGAAGAGCGTCGTGACGTGCCCGGTCACCGCCGAGCCGTCCAGCGCGTGCGGCAGGTCGACCTGGATGACGTCCTTCGCCGCGTCGTCGGAGCTGCACACCAGGCGGGTGCCCGAGACGAAGTCGCAGCCCTGGATGTCGCTGACCGTGCGGTCCAGCGTGATCTGTCCGGCCTGCGCGAGGGTGCCGCCGGTGCGCGGCGTCGAGGGGTTGAGCAGCGGGGCGGGGAAGACCTCCAGCCGGTTCATGTCGCCCCACTCGCCGGAGACCATCCACTGCCCGTCGGGCGAGACGGTGTCGAAGGAGTTGTTCAGCTCCTCGCCCGAGTCCAGCGGATGCGTGTACTCGTAGCGCTGACCGCCCGGCGTGGTGACCGCGTACATCTTGGAGGTCGCCGAGTCGCCGCCCTGGTACGCGTCGAAGACGTAGCCGTCGGCGATATCGGGGTCGCCGACGTGGTTCCAGCCGGCGATGCGCAGCGACAGCGGGATCGAGCCCAGGCCTCTGGTCAGCAGCGATCCGTCCGCCTGGGTGGCGATGCCCTCGCCACCGGTGAGCGAGTTGACGGTCGAGGTGCCGGTCTCCACCCAGCCGCCGGGGGAGTCGGCGTGCGCCGTCGCGGTGCCGGCGGCGGTCAGGGCCGCGGTGGCGAGCAGCAGGGCGGCGGCACGGGCGCGCAGAGTGGGTGCGGTCACGGTTCCCCCAGGGGTTCGGGTGACGGTCGGGTCACGAGCGGCACGAAGCGTAGACCGCGCCCGAACCGCGCGACTACGCCCCGGTAACCAACTCGGCCTGAATTCACCGTGATCCGCACGGGACGGCGCGGTGCCGCCGGACCCTCCGCACGGGACCGCGGAGGCGGACGCCGGGGGGACGGAACCGGATCGGCACCTCATCCGTCACATCCACATGAACGGACGACTTCTCTCCCTGGGCGCGGCGGCCCTCGTCGCCGGCGCCGTGCTCACCGGCTGCGGCACCAAGACCGTCTCGACCGGAAGCGGCTCCGCGCCGATGAGCCCCGGCCCGTCCCACAGCGCCAGCACTTCTCCCTCCGGGGGTACCGGCACGACGGTCAAGCAGGCCATCGCCGCGCCGGTCGCCGTCTCGGGGCAGGACCGCAAGCTGACCGTCACGACCTCGGTGGGCGGCTGCAAGCACGCGCAACTGCTGTCCCAGGAGACGACCGGCAAGGTCATCCTCACGCTCGAAGTGGTCAACACCCAGAAGCCTGGCCAGATGTGCCCGGACTTCGTCAAGGACGCCCCGGTCAGCACCATGCTGAAGGCCCCGCTCGACCACCGCCAGGTGGTGGACGCCACGACCGGCAAGACGATCTCCACCCACAGCTGACGCCCGCCCCCGCCGCCTGCGACCGGCTGACGTCCGCCCCCGCCGCTACCGGGGCGCGTGGCTCAGCCGACCGGCAGCCCGAGCGCGTTTCGTATCGCCCGCTCCACCGGCGGGCACCGCTGCGGCACCCGGTCCTCGTCCTCGACCGGACAGGGCCCGACCGGGTGCAGCGGGGGCTGCGCCATGAAGCGGGGCCGGGTGCCGGTGTGCCGCTGGGCGCGGTGCACCAGGAACGGATGGCACAGGTAGACGTCCCCGGGGTGCCCGGTGACGTACGCCTCCTCGCGGTGTCCGCAGGCCTCGGCCACCTCGGCGCCGAGGGCGAGGATCGAGGCGCCGGCCTCGCCGTGCCCGCGCAGCACGGGCGGCACGTCGAGGTGCGAGCCGACGCGGACCACCGTGGGCGCGTCGTCCTCGCCGACCTCGGAGAACAGGAAGAGCATCAGCAACGCCCGGTCCCGGGAGCGCCAGTTGGCGTGGTACCACCGCGCGCCCTCGGGCAGGTAGCTGCCCTCGATGTGCCAGCCGGTGTCCAGCGGCTCCTGCGGGTGCGGGAAGCGCAGCGGGAACGTGCCGAGCGAGTGGCGCGGCCGCCAGCGCCCGGCACCGAGCAGCCGGTCGAACGCGGCGTGCAGCACGGGCGTGTTGGCTGCCCGTGCGAACGGCGGCTGCGCCATGTCGCCGAGCCGCACCACCGGCTCGGTCCACGTCGCCGGGTCGTCACGGTCGAACCCGCACTCCCGCCACAGCAGTTCGGCCCCGGCGCGCGCGGTCCCCTCGTCGAACGCCCCTGGTATCCGCACGAAGCCGTCGGCCAGGAAGCGTGCCGTCATCTCGTCGCCCATAGGCCTCATTGCGGCGTCGGCGGCCCCGGGCGCCTCCCGTTTCCACGGGAGCGCCCGGG
>NZ_NSKH01000023.1:358963-713693 GCF_003144095.1 Streptomyces sp. ICBB 8177
CCGCGGGGCTCAGACCATGTCGAAGTGGGCCGGGTCCGGGCCCAGACGCTCGCCCCGGTCCAGGCCCGCGAAGGCCGCGAGGTCGTCGGCGTCCAGCTCGAAGCCGAAGACGTCGATGTTCTCCGCGATGCGCGACGGCGTCACCGACTTGGGGATGACCACGTTGCCGGTCTCCAGGTGCCAGCGCAGCACCGCCTGGGCCGCGGTGACGCCGTGCTTGGCCGCGACCGACTCGACCACCGGGTCGGACAGCAGGCCCTTGCCCTGGCCGAGCGGGGACCACGCCTCGGTGGCGATGCCGTGCTTGGCGTGGAAGGCGCGCGCCTGCGCCTGCTGGAAGTACGGGTGCAGCTCGATCTGGTTGACCGCCGGGACGACGGTGGCCTCGTCGAGCAGCCGCCGCAGGTGCGGGAGCTGGAAGTTGGACACGCCGATCGCGCGGGCCCGGCCGTCGGCGTAGACCTTCTCCAGCGCCCGCCAGGTGTCCAGGTACAGGTCACGCGAGGGCAGCGGCCAGTGGATCAGGAACAGGTCCACCCGCTCCAGACCGAGCCGCTTCAGCGAGTCGTCGAACGCGCGCAGCGCGGAGTCGTAGCCGTGGTCGGCGTTCCACAGCTTCGTGGTGACGAACAGGTCCTCGCGGGGGATCCCGGAGGACGCCAGGGCCTTTCCGGTGCCTTCCTCGTTCTGGTACGCGGCGGCGGTGTCGATGCTGCGGTACCCCGCGTCGAGCGCGGTGGTGACCGCCCTGGTCGCCTCGTCGTCCGGCACCTGCCAGACGCCGAGACCGAGCTGCGGCATCGTGACGCCGTTGTTCAGGGTGATGAAGGGGACCTTGCTCACGAGCAGTGGCTTCCTTGTCTCGTCTCGTCGTCGTGACTGCTTTCCGCAGCTCACAACACTTCTCGACCCCCCTCGCATTCCCGCGCCGAGCTCTCTCACGCGCGGGAGGGCCCATCCGTTCGTGCGGCGTCACGCGTGGTACAGGGCCTCGATCTCGGCGGCGTACGCCTTCTCGATCGCCTTGCGCTTCAGCTTCAGCGACGGCGTGAGCAGGCCCTTCTCCTCGCTGAAGCGCGCCGCCAGGATGCGGAACGTGCGGATGGACTCGGCCTTGGACACCAGCGTGTTGGCGGCCACCACGGCGCGCCGCACCTCGGTCTCCACGTCCGGGTCGCGCACCAGTTCCTCCGGCGGCATCGACGGCTTGCCGCGCATCGACAGCCAGTGCTCCACCGCCTCCGGGTCCAGCGTGACCAGGGCCGCCACGTAGGGCCGGTCGTTGCCGACCACCACGCACTGCGCGACCAGCGGATGGGCGCGCACCCGGTCCTCCAGCGGCACCGGCGAGACGCTCTTGCCGCCGCTGGTCACCAGGATCTCCTTCTTGCGCCCGGTGATGGTCAGGTAGCCCTCGTCGTCCAGTGCGCCCAGGTCCCCGGTGGCCAGCCAGCCGTCATGCAGCACCTCGTCGGTGGCCTTGGGGTTGTTCAGGTACCCGGCGAAGACCTGGCCGCCGCGCAGCCACACCTCGCCGTCCTCGGCGATGTGCACCGTGGTGCCGGGCACCGGCTGCCCGACGGTGCCGTACCGGGTGCGCTCCGGCGGGTTGGCGGTCGCGGCGGCCGTGGTCTCGGTCAGCCCGTAGCCCTCGTAGATCGTCACGCCCGCACCGGCGAAGAACAGCCCGAGCTGCCGTTCCATCGCCGAGCCGCCGGACATCGCGTGCCGCAGCCGCCCGCCCAGCGCGTCGCGCATCTTCGCGTACACCAGCTTGTCGTACAACTGGTGCTGCATGCGCAACGAGGCGCCGGGTCCCGGGCCCGTGCCGAAGGCCTTGGCCTCCACCGCCTCGGCGTAGCGCACCGCGACCTCGACCGCCTTGTCGAACGGGCCCAGCTTGCCGCCGAGTTCGGCCTTGCGGCGGGCGGCGCCGAAGACCTTCTCGAAGACGTACGGCACCGCGAGCATGAACGTGGGGCGGAAGGCGGCCAGGTCGGGCATCAGGTCGTCCGCGGCCAGGCTCGGCTGGTGGCCCAGCTTCACCCCCGCCCGGATCGCGGCGACCTCCACCATGCGGCCGAAGACGTGCGCCAGCGGCAGGAACAGCAGGGTGGAGGCCTCGTCACCGGCCTTGGAGTGGAAGACCGGCTCCCAGCGCCCGACGACGTTGTCGGCCTCGGACATGAAGTTGGCGTGGGTGAGCACGCACCCCTTGGGGCGGCCGGTGGTGCCGGAGGTGTAGATGACGGTGGCGGTCGCGTCGGGGGTGACGGCGAGCCGGTGGCGGTCGACCACCTCGTCGTCGATGTGCGCACCGGCCGCCACGAGGTCCGGCACCGCGCCCGCGTCCAGCTGCCACAGGCGCTCCAGCTGCGGAAGCTGGTCGACGACGGCGCCGATCGTCATCGCGTGGTCCTCGTGCTCGACCACGCAGGCCACCGCGCCGGAGTCGTGCAGCATCCAGCCCACCTGGTCCGAGGAGGACGTCGGGTAGACCGGCACCGGCTGCGCGCCGATCGACCACAGCGCGTAGTCGAACAGCGTCCACTCGTAGCGCGTGCGGGACATGATGCCCACCCGGTCGCCGAACCGGACGCCCTCCGCCAGCAGGCCCTTGGCCAGCGCCACCACCTCGTCGCGGAACGACGCGGCCGGCACGTCCCGCCACCGGCCGTCCACCTTGCGCCCGAGCACGACCGCGTCCGGCGCCTCGGCGGCGTGCGCGAACACGGAGTCCGCCAGGCCTCCGGCCTGGGACGCCGTCTCGCACGGCGGCACGGTGAACTCGCGCACTGAACGCTCCTCGGCGGCGCTCCGCACGGCGCCTCGACGGTGGTGCTGTGCCGACGCGGGTCCAGACCGGCTGGTCGAGGGCCGGAGCTGGCGGGCGCGCCGGGCGGGGCCCGTAAGCTACCTGATCTCGCGCGCGCGGGGGAGGGGCCCGCCGCATCCCGAGACGTCCGGATTCTCCCGTCGCCTTACGCCCGTTGTGCGGTGATCACGACGCAAACGCCTGAACTGCCGTGCGGCTACGCAGTTGTGACAGACCGTGGATCTGCACCGAATCTGCTCCACGCGCTCACCCCCGCATTACAGCGGGCGACCCGGACGACAGCGGGGCGAAAGGTGCACCGCTTGCCGTCCGGGTCGAATGGGGCACATCGCACCGGGCGTGAGCCCGCACCGCGCCGTGCCACGAGGGGCGGGTCACACCCCGCTGGACGCCGCCGGTGCCGCCTGCCGTTCGGCCGGCGCGGGGGCCGCCGGGTGCCGTCGCGGCGCGTCGCGCACCATCAGCAGCACGAGCACGCCCGCCACGACGCCCACCGCGCCCGCGGTCAGCGCCGCCGCGTCCAGCCCGGAGGCGAACGCTGCGTGCACCGCGTGCGTGGCGGCCGGGCGGGCGGCCGGCGGGGTGTGCGCCAGCAGTTGCGGCGCCGCGCCCCCGGCCAGCGCGCCCGCGGTGCCGTGCGGGTCGGCGACGTGCCCGGTGAGCGAGTGCGTCATGCGGGAGGCGGCCAGCGTGCCGAACAGTGCCACGCCGAGCGCGTAGCCGAGCTGCCGGAAGGTGTTGACCGCGCCGCCCGCCATGCCCGCCCGGTGCGGCGGCACCGAGGCCAGCGCGGCCTGCGACATCGCCGGGGTGGCAAGGCCGACGCCGAAGCCCGCGACCGCGAGCCCCGGGGCGAGCGCCGCCCAGCCCGAGCCCGCGCCCAGGACCGCCTGGGCCAGCGAGCCCGCGCCGATCAGCAGCAAACCGACGCCGACCGTGTAGCGGGCCGGCACCCCGTGCAGCAGCCGCCCGCCGACCAGCGCCACCACGAACGAGCAGGCCGCCAGCGGCACGAGGACCAGACCGCCCTTGAGCGGGCTGAAGCCCAGCACCGTCTGCAGCCATATCGAGGTGTACGGCAGCACACCGAAGGCCGCCGCGTTCAGCGCGAACGCCGCCGCCATCACCGCCACGAAGGACCCGCTGCGAAACAGCCTCGGGTCCAGCATCGGGTGCGCCGCGTTCCGCTCCGCCAGCAGGAACGCCAGCAGCGCCACGGTGGCCACCGCGAGCGTGCCCAGGGTGCGCGCCGACAGCCAGCCCACCGAGTCGGCCCTGATCACCGCGTACGTCGCGGCGCCCGCGAAGGCCGTCCAGGTCAGCGTGCCGCCGATGTCGAGGCGCTGTCCCGCGTGGCCGCGCGACTCCTTGACCACGCGCAGCGTGAGCGCCACGGCCAGCACGGACACCGGCAGGTTGACGAAGAAGATCCAGCGCCAGTCCAGGCTCTGGGTGAGCAGACCGCCCAGTACCGGCCCGAGCGCGGCGGCGGCGCCGGAGACCGCGCCCCACACGCCGAACGCCAGGCCCCGGTCGCGGCCGGAGTAGTTGGCGCCCAGCAGGGACAGGGTGGTGGCGAACATCGCGGCGCCGCCGATCCCCTGCACACACCGCATCGCCACCAGCATCGTGGCCCCGGAGCTGAGCCCGCAGGCCAGCGACGCGCCCGCGAACAACACGGTGCCGGTCACGTAGACCCTGCGGCGCCCCCAGGCGTCCGCCGCCGAGCCCGCGCCCAGCAGCAGCGCGGCCAGCGCCAGCGCGTAGACGTCGATGACCCACTGGAGGTCGGACAGTGAGGCGTGCAGCGCCTTCGCCATGTCGGGCAGCGCCACGGTCACGATCGTGACGTCCAGCAGCAGCATGAAGGTGCCAAGACAGACCGCGATCAGCGGTCCCCACTTGCGCATGGGATGTTCCTCGTTCCCTTGGTTCGTCGTACGTCGATACGATGACCGCAGAACATGGAAAGCTGACAATCAGCGCCGGGTTTGCGGCGGAAACCGACACACCGAGGGCCGGCACGCATGAAATCCCACGCGCTCGACACCCTGGACCTCCAGCTGCTCCAAGCGCTCCAGATCGACGGCCGGGCGCCGTTCAGCAGGATCGCCACGGTCCTCGGCGTCTCCGACCAGACCGTCGCCCGCCGCTATCGCGGGCTGTGCGGGAGGGGGCTGCGGGTGATCGGCGTCGGCGACGAGGAACGGCTCGGCCAGACCCGCTGGTACGTGCGGCTGCGCTGCACCCCCGACGCCGCGGAACCGCTCGCCGACGCGCTGGCGCGCCGCCCCGACACCTCCTGGATCGGCCTGACCTCCGGCGGCACCGAGGTGATGTGCACCATGCGCGCCCGCGACCGCGGCGAACGCGACGAGTTGCTGTTCGGCAAGCTCCAGCGCACCCCAAGGATCGTGTCGCTCAGCGCGCACAGCCTGCTGCACACCTTCTACGGCGGCCCGCTCGGCTGGTTCAGCAAGTCCGACGCCCTCGAACCCGACCAGGTGGAGGCACTCGCCCCGCCCCCGGTCGAACCGGCGTCCGGCGCGATCACCCTCGACCCGGTCGACGAGTCGCTGCTGGAGGCGCTGGGCAGGGACGGACGGGCCACCCTCGCCGAACTGCAGGCGGCCACCCATCAGTCGGAGTCCGCGGTCAAGCGCAGGCTGGAGCACCTGCGCCGGATCGGAGTCCTGTACATCGACGTGCAGGCGGACTCGGCGCTGTACGGCCACGAGGTACGCGCGGTGCTGTGGCTGACGGTGGCGCCCAGCGCGCTGGCGTCGGTCGGCGAGGCGCTGGCCGGGCACCGCGAGGTCGCCTTCGCCTCGGCGGTCACCGGGCAGGCCAACCTGGTCGCGGTCGCCCTCTTCCGCGACAACGGCGCGCTGTACCGGTACCTCAGCGAGAAGATCGGCGCCCTGTCCGGCGTGCAGCAGGTCGAGACCGCGCCGATACTGCGACAGGTCAAGCAGCTGACGTACGAGGGCCGCCGCTGAGGGCCGTCCTGGGCGCCTGAAGCCCCTGCCGGTCGTCCCGCCGTCCCGCTACAGCGCGCGGTGCAGCCGGTCGCCGGCCGCCAGGATCGCGCGGGCCAGCGCGTCCGCCGGCTCGCGGCCGTCGCGCCGCCGGTCCTCGCGCCGGCCGCGCAGCAGCACGAAGTCGACGTCGCCCAGCTCCGGCAGCCCGTAGGCGTGCGGTGGCAGGCGGCGCAGCCCGGGCGGGACCAGGCCCTGCGCGTGCGGGACCACGCCGAGCCCGGCCAGCGCGGCGGCCCGCACGCCGCTCAGGCTGCCGCTGGTGCAGGTGATGTGCCAGCCGCGCCCGGCCCGCTCCAGGACGTCCAGCGCGCGGGCCCGGGTGATGCTCGGCGGGGGATAGACGATCAGCGGCACCGCGTCCTGAGCGTCCTCCTCCAGCCGCAGGCCGGGCCCCGCGATCCACACCAGCCGGTCGCGCCACACCAGCCGCCCGTGCGTCTCCCCGGCGCCGCGCTTGCCCAGCACCAGATCGAGGCGCCCGTCGGCCAGTTGCTCGTGCAGCGTGCCGGACCACTCCACGGTCAGCTCAAGGTCCACTTCCGGGTGATCGCTGCGGAAGCGCTCCAGGATCTCCGGCAGCCGGGTGAGCACGAAGTCCTCCGACGCCCCGAACCGCAGCCTGCCGCGCAGCCGCGTCCCGGTGAAGAACGCCGCGGCGCGCTCGTTGGCGTCCAGGATCGTGCGGGCGAAGCCGAGCATCGCCTCGCCGTCCTCGGTCAGCTCGACGCCGTGGGTGTCGCGCAGGAACAGCTGCCGTCCGGCCGCCTCCTCCAGCTTCCGCACGTGCTGGCTTACCGTGGACTGCCGCAGGCCCAGCCGCTGCCCTGCCCGCGTGAAGCTCAGCGACTGGGCGACCGCGAGGAACGTGCGCAACTGCCCGGGATCGAACATTCCCCCAAGCTATCGCGCTGCGTGATGACAGTCAGCGCGGCGACCGTACTTCACAATGATCGCGGCAGGCCGCAGGCTGGACCACGGGCCCGCCGCCTCCCCTCGCCGGGCGTCACGCCCGCGCCACCGCCGCCACTGCCGAGAGAAGCCATGCGCCGCCTGACCAAGCCCTCCTGGTTGCCCGTCGACCCGTACATCGCGCTGCTGGTCGCGACGGTGTGCCTGGCCGCGCTGCTGCCCGCCAGGGGCGCGGCGGCGACCGGCGTGGGCGGCGCCTCCTCGGTCGCCATCGGGCTGCTGTTCTTCCTCTACGGCACCCGGCTGTCCACGCGGGAGGCGACGCAGGGGCTCAGCCACTGGCGGCTCCACCTCACCGTCGTGCTCAGCACCTTCGCGGTCTTCCCGCTGCTGGGGCTCGCCGCCCGGGGGCTGGTGCCGTACGTGCTGACCCCCCAGCTGTACACCGGGCTGCTCTACCTGTGCGTCCTGCCGTCCACCATCCAGTCCTCCATCGCCTTCGCCTCCATCGCCCGCGGCAACGTCCCCGCGGCGATCTGCGCGGGCACCTACTCCAGCCTGCTGGGCATGGTCGGCACCCCGGCGCTGGCCGCGCTGCTGATGCACTCCAGCGGCGCCGGGTTCTCCGCGCACGGGCTGCTGGACATCGGCGCGCAGCTGCTGGCGCCGTTCCTCGCCGGGCAACTGCTGCGGCGCTGGATCGGCGGCTTCGTGGCCCGGCACAAGAAGGTCCTGGGGCTGGTGGACCGCGGCTCGATCCTGCTGGTCGTCTACACCGCGTTCAGCGAGGGCATGGTGCGCGGCATCTGGCACCAGGTGACCGCGGCGCGGCTGCTGGCGCTGCTGGGCGTGGAGGCGGTGCTGCTCGCCGTCGTGCTGGGCCTGACCGCGTTCACCTCACGGCGCCTCGGCTTCGGGCGCGGCGACCGGATCGCGATCGTCTTCTGCGGCTCCAAGAAGAGCCTGGCCAACGGGCTGCCGATGGCCAGTGTGCTGTTCGGCGGGCAGGCCGGTCTGATGATCCTGCCGCTGATGTTGTTCCATCAGATGCAACTCATGGTTTGCGCGGTGATCGCAAAGCGGTGGTCAAATGACGGGCACGCCGACGGGGAAGGTAGCCTGCCTGAAGGGCCGTCGTCGGCCGACACCGGGTCCGGTCCCGGTGGCGCCGCCCCGGCCCGCCCTGTCCCAGCCTGAGGAGCCCCGCGTGATCCGCGACCTGTTCACCCCGACCCACCTGCTGATCGTCGTCCTCGTCGCGATCGTCCTCTTCGGTGCCAAGCGCCTGCCCGACACCGCCCGTTCGCTGGGCAAGTCGCTGCGCATCCTCAAGGCGGAGACCAAGGCGCTGCGCGACGAGACGCCGGCGGGCGAGCAGCGCACCGTCGCCGGCCAGGTCGTCGACGGCACCCCGGCCCAGGAGGCCCGCGCCACCCGCTGACCCGGAGGGGTTCCGGCCCCGGCGCACGGGAGCCCGCTTACGCCTCGGCCTCGACCTCGACCTGCACCCGGTGCTCGCCCGCGTAGACGTTCATCGACGGCCCGCGCAGGAAGCCCACCAGCGTCAGACCGGTCTGAGCCGCCAGGTCCACCGCCAGCGAGGACGGCGCGGAGACCGCCGCCAGCACCGGGATCCCGGCCATCACGGCCTTCTGCGCCAGCTCGAACGAGGCCCGCCCCGACACCAGCAGCAGGGCCCGCGACAGCGGCAGCAGCCCCTGCTGGTACGCGCGGCCGATCAGCTTGTCCACGGCGTTGTGCCGGCCCACGTCCTCCCGCACGTCCAGCAGTTCCCCCTCGGGGGTGAACAGCGCGGCGGCGTGCAGCCCGCCGGTGCGTTCGAACACCCGCTGGGCGGAGCGCAGCCGGTCCGGCAGGACGGCCAGGGTCTCCGGCGAGATGCGCACCTCGGGGTCGTCCGCGATCGGCCATCGCGCGGTGGTGCGCACCGCGTCCAGGCTCGCCTTGCCGCACAGCCCGCACGAGGACGTCGTGTAGACGTTGCGCTCCAGCGTGATGTCGGGCAGCGGCACGCCGGGCGCGAGCGTCACGTCCACCACGTTGTAGGTGTTGCCCCCGTCCGACGTGGCCCCGGCGCAGTAGACGACGTTCGCCAGGTCGCCGGCGTCGCCGAGCACGCCCTCGCTGACCAGGAACCCGGCGGCCAGCGCGAAGTCGTCACCAGGGGTGCGCATGGTGATGGCAAGCGGCTTGCCGCCGAGCCGGATCTCCAGCGGCTCCTCGGCGACCAGCGTGTCGGCCCGGTGACCGACGGAACCGTCCCGGATGCGCAGTACGCGGCGGCGCTCGGTGACCCGTCCCATGGTGATCAGTCCCGCTTCCCGGCAGTCTGGACGACGTGCGCCCGTTCGGCGCACACAGCCCGATCATGACACCCCCCGGCGCTCGACGGTGCCGGCGGCCGTCCTCGGGTGCGGCGGCTCAGCCGATGCCCTGCCGGTCGGGCCGCAGCGCGAAGTCCTGCTCCGCGGGCTCGGGCACCGCGCGCTCCACCGCACGGGCCAGCAGTGCGTGGTGCCGCTCCAGCGGTGCCCTGCGCCCGGCGGGAGCCAGCCGCATCAGGTCGTCAAGCGCCGCGACCAGCCGCCGGGTGACCTGAGGGTTGCCCACGGCCGTGATCCGCACCTCCGCGAATCCCAGATCGACCAGGTCCGCCCAGTCCGGCACGTTGCGCACCAGCCGCACCGCCCCGGCCCGGTCCCGGTGGTGCACCGCGCCGAGCGGCCGGTCCGCGAGCGCGGCCAGCACGTGCGTGATGCGGTCGACGGCCTGCACGGCGGTCGTCGGGTCCTGGATCGCGGGGGAGGAGGCCCGCAGTGCGATGTCGGCGAGCTGGCGCAGGCCGAAGCCGAGGTCCTCGCGGTAGGTCCGCTCGACGCCCACGAAGACGGCGCGGCGCAGCGACCGCGCGGGCGGGACCGTGCCGCCGTGCGCCGTGAGCAGGGGGGTGCCCGGCACCACGAAGTCCCCGGCGCGCGGCTCCAGGCGCAGGACGGTGCCGTAGCGCCGGGCGACCCGGACCAGGCGGGCGGCGTTCACGTCCCGCACCACCCCGGCCCGGCCCCGGTACGCCACCGTCCCGACCGCCTCCGGCAGCGGCGCGTCGCCGGGACTTTCGAAGGCGTGGGCGCGGGCCGCCCGGAAGGACTCGCGGGCGATGCGGTCGATGATGTGGCTGACCCGGGTGAGCCGAAGCGTGGAGTTCACGTACGCGACGAACAGCACGAGGCTCACCATGACGAGCAGCACCGCGCACAGGCTGGACAGGAACGGCACCGTGCCGACCGTCGCCGGATCGGTGTCGCTGTCGTACGAGCTCTGCACCAGCAGGCAGAACAGGAACGTCGCCAGGAAGACCGAGAAGGTGCACTTGGTGATCCGGCTGCGCACGTACAGCCGCACCACCCGGGGCGAGAACTGCTGCCCGGCCATCTGGAGGGCCACGAGGCTGATGGAGAACACGACGCCGATGAAGGTCAGCATCGCCGCGCCCACGGTGGTCACGATCGACCGAGAGTCGTCGGCGACGGAGATCAGCCGCTTGACGGCGGCCAGGTCGCCTTCGTGCCGCAGCGCCGAGACCAGCCAGGCGTCTGCGGCGGTCGTCAGCCACGCCAGCAGCGCGGCCCCCACGAGCCCGGCGGCGGGCGCGAACCAGAAGGTGTCCCGCAAGTACTCCCGCACGGGCCCCGGGGCCCGTCGCGTCACCCGTCCCGACAGACGCATACGGGATGAACCAGGCGCACCACCCATAACACCCATGCGTGAAGCTTAGGCCGCCTTCCCCGCCCGGCCCTGGCGGAAGCGCAGGTGAAACGCACTCCGAATCCTTGGTATCGTTGACGCAGTCGCCGCGGCCACGCCGCGCGACGACACCTGGTCCGGGTGGCGGAATGGCAGACGCGCTAGCTTGAGGTGCTAGTGCCCTTTATCGGGCGTGGGGGTTCAAGTCCCCCCTCGGACACTTGTGAAAGCGTCTGGTCAGCGTGCTGACCAGACGCTTTTCCTGTGTGTGGCGCGGTCAGAACGGGAAGCAGTTGCCGCCTCCGGTCGTGGTGATCGTCTGGACCGAGCCCGTGCCGACCCGGTACTGGACGGTGGTCGTGTACGAGACGGTCACGATCTTGTAGCTGCACTGCTCGTCCGTGCCCGGCGTGCCGGCCGTGAGCTGGGTGCCGGAGGTGACGGTCTGCGTGGTGCTCGCCACGATCATGCTGGAACTGCCTTGCGTCCCGCCGGTGTTCTCCGTGAGCGTCACCTGGACGATGGTGATCCCGTGCCCGGTGTCCGCCGTGCCCTGCCCCAGGACCTGCGGCCCGGTGGTGGAGTCGCCCGGCTGCTCCTGGAGGTGCGCGCACACGTTCGCCGCGGTCGGCGCGCACGCGACGGCGAGGTCCGCGTAGCCTCCCGCGTCCGTCGCGGCGACGGCGTTCGGCGCCCCCGTACCCAATGCCAGCGCGGCCATCATTCCTGCCCCCGCCAGCGTCGCCCATCGACTCGTCATCGGAGTCCTCCTCGTGGTCGTCGAGGCAGCGACCCTGCCGCCGGGCCCTTGAGGACGACTCGATGCCATGCTCCGGGGTGGGGAGTCACTCGCCGCGGCGGTGCGGCTCTGCTCGGATGCCGCGTTCTGCGTCACCGGGATCGCGAATGCCGTGGACGGCGGGAGGCACGCCGGAGGTGCTCGGTGCCCAGGCGGCTCCCCCTACCCGGCCGGCGTGTAGTGGGAGGCGTCGCCCGTGATGGCGTGGCTGCGCCTTCCATCGATGGCGACCGGGACGTCGCCCGCCACGGTCACGCGGTGCAGGCGGCGGGGACGGTCGTCGTAGTTGTCGATGGCGTAGTGCTGGGTGATGCGGTTGTCGAACAGCAGCAGCTGGTTCGGGGACCAGCGCCACCGCAGGACGTTCTCCGGGCGTGTCACGTACGACTGGAGCAGGTCCAGGATCGTGCGGGACTCGGCCTTCGACAACCCGACGACCCGATGGGCGAAACCGCCGATGAACAGGCCGCGTTCGCCGGTGAGTGGATGCACCCGCACCACCGGGTGCGCGGTGCGGAACGTGATCGACGTGAACTGCGCGCGCCGCGCCGCGCCTTCGTCGTCCACGTCCTCCTCCGGCACCGCGTAGTCGTAGTCGTTGGTGTGCTCGGCCCACAGCGTGTCCGCGAGGTCCCGCAGCGGGGCGGGCAGGTCGCGGTAGCCGCCGGCCGCGTCGGCGACCAGGGTCTCGCCGCCGTACGGCGGGATCACGATGCTGCGCAACGTGCTCGCCTGCGGCGGATTGACCACGAACGTGACGTCCGTGTGCCAGTGGTTGGACCGGCCGCGTTCGCTGTCCACGGGCAGTACGTTCGGTGCGCCCTCGACCGCCGGGACCGTGGGGTGCGCGGTCGTCAGCTCGCCGAAGTAGCGGGCGAAGCGCTGCTGCCCCTCGTCGTCCAGGTCGACGTCGTCGAAGACGAGGGCCTTGTGCTCGTTCAACACCGTGCGCAGATCGGCGACGATGTCAGGGGCGAGCTGCCGGCCGAGGTCGACGCCCGAGACCCGGGCGCCGATGCGGGCGGTGAGCTTCTCGACGCGTAGGCCGGTCGCGGTCCGCCGCGCGGGGGCGGGGGCGGAGGTGGGGAGGACGGTGGTCATGGCGGATCTCCTGTCCGGTCGGTGACCTCAGAACGTGGCGGGCGGGTTGAGCCGGGAGGCGGGGATGCCCGTGCCGGGGACACCCCACTTGGCGAGGATCTCCTTGTACGTGCCGTCGGCGATCAGCTTGTTGACGGCGTCGCTGAGCGCCCTGCCGAGCGGCGACCCCTTGCGGGTCACGAAGCCGACCGGCGTCGTGCTGATCTGGCCGAGGAACTTCGTGCCGGCGATGTGCGCCGCGTCGTACTTCAGGCCCAGCGTGGGGCCGAAGTAGACGTCCACCGTGCCGTTGGCCAGACCGAGGAAGATCGGTGCGGTGTCGGTGAAGTACCGCACGCGGTACGGCTTGCGGCCCGCCGCCGCGCACTTGGCGGCACCGCTGGTCAGGATCTGCTGGAACGTCGAACCGGGACTCGTGGCGACGGTCAGCCCGCACAGGTCGGTGAGCCTGGTGACCGACGAGATCGTGGTGTCCCGGCCGCCGAGGAACGCCTGGCCGTCATTGAGGTACGTGGCGAAGTCCACCACCTTCTCGCGTGCCGCGGTCACCCCGAAGTTGGCCTGGCCGACGTCGAACCGGCCGTTCTGCACACCGGGGATGATGGTGGGGAACGTCCCGTAGCCCACCTTCCAGCTGACTCCCAGCACCTTGGCGACCGCGTCGCGCAGGTCCACGTCGAGGCCGACGGTGCTGCCGTCCGGCGCCTGGCCCGCGTGCGGCAGCCCGGAGACGCCGACCGCCTGGACGGTGCCCAGGGACAGGGCACCGCTGTCCCGTACGGCGGCGGGCAGTTCGGCTTTGAGGGCCGGGTCCGCGCGGATGCCGGAGACGACGTCCCGGGTGGGGATCGTGGTCGAACTCCCGCTTCCTGATGATGACTTGGCCGGCGAGTCAGAGTCGGAGCTTGAACCGCTGCCGCAGGCGGCGAGCAGGGTGAGGCCGGTGACCGCGGCGATCAGCGAGGCGGCCGGACGTGGGATGCGGTGATGTCGACGGTGGCCGTGGCGTTGGGAGGAGCCGGCGGTGGTCACGTTGCTGCCTTTCGGTGGTGGGATGGGGAACGGCGCCCGCGCCTCGTGTCCACGGCGCCCGTGGGTCTCACGGAACGGCGCCCACGCCTCACAGGACTGCCGCGAAGAAGGCCCGGGCGCGTTCGTGGCGTGGGGCGGTCAGGACCGCCTCCGGCGGACCGGACTCGACGACCCGGCCCCCGTCGAGGAAGACGACCGTGTCGGCGACCTCGCGGGCGAAGCCGATCTCGTGGGTGACCACGATCATGGTCATCCCGCTCACCGCGAGGTCCCGGACCACCGCCAGCACCTCGCCGACGAGTTCGGGGTCCAGCGCGCTGGTCGGCTCGTCGAAGAGCATCAGCCGCGGCTGCATCGCCAACGCCCGGGCGATCGCCACCCGTTGCTGCTGCCCGCCCGACAACTGCCCGGGAAGGGCGTCCTCGCGTCCGGCGAGGCCCACCCGGGCCAGCAGCTCGCGCGCGCGTTGCGCCGCCCGCTTCCTCGGCGTGCCGCGTACGGAGACGGGCGCCTCGGTGACGTTCTCGATCACCGTCAGGTGCGGGAAGAGGTTGAACTGCTGGAAGACCATGCCGATCCGGGACCGCTGCCTCATGATTTGCCGCGGTCGCAGTTCGTGCAGCCTTCCGCCGCTCGCCCGGTAGCCGATGATCTCGCCGGCCAGCTCCACGAAGCCGGCGTCCGGCTTCTCCAGGTGGTTGACGCAGCGCAGCAGCGTGGACTTGCCGGAACCCGAGGGGCCGAGCAGGACCGTCACCTCGCCCTCGCGCACGTCCAGGTCGACCCCGTCCAGCACCACCTGACCGCCGAAGCTCTTGCGCAGGCCCCGTACGCGTACCAACGGACGCTCGCCGCCGGTCACGACAGGCCCGCCAGGTCGCGCCGGGTGGCGCCGAAGAGCGAGAGGCCGGCCCGTGCCGTCTCCCACACACCGCGTCCCGTCCGTGCGGCACTCCCGCCGCTGCCGGATGTGCGGCCGCGTGCGTAGTGGCGTTCCACGTAGTGCTGCCCGATCGACAGCAGCGTGGTGAGGACGACGTACCAGATCGTCGCCACCACAAGCAGCGGGACGATCAGGAAGTTCTGGTTGTAGATGAGCTGCGCCGAGTACAGCAGGTCCTGCACGGCGATGACGCTCACGATCGAGGTGGCCTTCAGCAGGCCGATCAGCAGGTTGCCCGAGGCGGGCACGATCGCGGGCATCGCCTGCGGCAGCACGATCCGGCGGAAGACCCGCCCCCGGCCCAGGCCGAGCGCCTGGGCCGCCTCGGTCTGACCGCGGTCGACGGACAGGATGCCGCCCCGGACGATCTCGGCGGAGAAGGCGGCCACGTCCAGGGTCAGTCCCACGTACGCGGCGAGCACACCACTGAACATGTGGGCCGTGCGGAACGTGACGAACTCCCGGCCGAACGGAACGCCCAGCGACAACCGCGGGTACAGGGAGGCGAGTTCGTACCAGAAGAGCAGCTGCACCAGCGGCGGCACCGAGCGGACGATCCACACGTAGCCGAAGCTGAGCGCGCGCAGGACGCGGTTGCCGGACAAGCGCATGGCGGCGATTCCCACGCCCAGCAGGTAGCCGCTCACCATGACCGCGGCGGTCAGCCACAGGGTGAGCGCGAGGCCGTGCAGGATCGGGGCGCGGGTGAAGTACCGGTCCACCACGTCCCACTGGAAGCGGTCGTTGGTGAGCAGCGTGTGCACGAGCATCGCCAACAGCACCAGGGACGCCACCGCCGACACCCACTGCCCCGGCTTGCGCGACGGCACAAGCCGCGCGGCGAGCAACTGCTCGTCGCACGGCCGCCGGTCGAGCGCGGGCGGGGGTGCCCCCGCCGGTTCCGCCTCCTCGGGCGTGCGCGACGGTACGGACGTCATCGCCGGCTCCATTCCTCCGCCAGGAGCCGGTACGAGCGGACCCGGTCGGCGTGGTCGTGGGTGATCGTGGTGACGATCAACTCGTCGGCCTCGGTGGCCTCCTGAAGCTGCTCCAGCTGGTCGGCCACGCGTGCGGGCGATCCCACGAACTGCGTCTCCACGCGGTCGGCGACCAGCGCCCGGTCCGCGTCGGTCCACACGTGCGCCCGCGCCTCGTCCGGAGTGGGGAACGGGATCGCGCCCTCGGCGCTGCGGATGCCGCGCACCCACAGGCCGTAGCCGGTGGCGAGTTCACGGGCGGTCGCGTCGTCCTCGGCCACGACCACGTCGGCGGAGACGCCGACGTAGGGCTTGGCGAGGTCGTCCGACGGCTCGAACCCGGCCCGGTAGCCCTCGGCGGCCTCCAGCACGGTGGCCGGGCTGACGTGGTAGTTCGCCGCGAACCGCAGGCCGTTGCGTCCGGCGACCTGGGCGCTCGTGCCACCGCTGCTGCCCAGGATCCACACCTGGACGTCCGCTCCCTCGCCCGGCACGGCGTGCGCCTCGACGCCGTCGTCCGAGCGGTACGTGCCGCGCAGCAGCGCCAGGACGTCAGCGACCTGCTCGCCGTACTCCTGCGGTTCGGCGTTCGGCTGGCGCAGCAGGCGCTGGTGGAGCGCGAAGCGCGGGGATCCGAGCAGGTGCTCGAAGGAGAAACGCGGCGGTATCCGCAGCCCGTTGGGGGTACGGCCGTCGACGACCGGTGTGGTCGTCGGCGCGGGGCCGCCCGGCCGAGCCGGTGGGCGCCCGCCCGAGCGGCCGAGGCCGAGATCGAGCCGTCCCGGGTAGAGCGCGTCGATCAGCCCGAACTCCTCCACCGACGACAGCGCGGTGCGGTGGCCCAGCTGGAGGGCGCCGGAGCCCAGCCGGATCGTGGACGTCGCGGCGGCCGCCAGCGCCAGCACGACGGCGGGCGACGTCCCGGCGACGCCCGGGTTGAGGTGGTGTTCGGCGAACCAGTAGCGCGCGTAGCCGAACTCCTCGGCGCGCCGGGCGAGGTCGATGGAGTCGCGCAGCGCGTCGGCGGCGGTCGCGCCGGAGGGGATCGGGACCAGGTCGAGGATCCCGAGGGGTGTGTCCGACATGGTCGGATGCTCCTCAGTCGTCAGTCGTCAGTCGTCAGTCGTCGGTCGGCGGGGTGTCCGTCAGGGGTGTGGCCCTGCTTCAGTCGTCGGCGGGGGCGGGCGACGCCGGGCCCCAGACGAACGGAGGATCGGGGATCTCGCGGCGTAGCACGGGCGCGACGTCGGACTGGAACAGCTCCAGCGAGGCGCGGTGCTCCTTCTTGGGCAGTCCGCCCGCGTCGGCGCTCAGATGGAGCACGGTGTGGCCGAGCGCCTCGTGGTAGCGGTGGACCTTCTCGGCGATCTGCTGCGGACTGCCGATCAGCGCCGAACTGCGTTCCACGAAGTCCTCCAGCGTGGGGAAGACCGGTTCCAGGCCCAGTTGACGCTGGAACGCCAGTCGCGCGGCGAACACCGGCCGGTAGGCGGCGAGGGCCTCCTGCGAGGTGCGGGCCGCGTAGTACCCGGCGGTGCCCGCGCCGACGACCGCCAGGGCCGGGTCGTGGCGGTAGTGCTCCCACCGCTCCCGGTAGTGGCGCACGAGGTCGGCGTAAGGCTCGATGGGATTGGTGACGTTGGCGGAGAACAGCGGGTCGCCGTGTCGGGCCGCCAGGTCGGCGGACTCACGGCTGGTGGCGCTGCCGTGCCACACCCGGACCGGCCGCTGCCGGGGTCGCGGCCACACCTGGGCATCGACCAACGCCGGGCGGAAGCGCGGCGAGGCGGTGACCTTCTCCTCCCGCCAGATCCGGCGCAGGAGTTCGTACCCCTCGGCGTTGCGTTCCCACTGGTCCTCGGGCGTGACGTGGAACAGCTCGCGCTGCGCCGCGCCGTTGCCCTTACCGATGATCAGGTCCAGGCGCCCGCCGGACAGGTGGTCCAGGGTCGCGTAGTCCTCATAGGCGCGCACCGGGTCCAGCAGGCTCAGCGTGGTGACCCCGGTGAACAGCCGGATGCGCGAGGTCAGCGCGGCGATGTGGCTGAGCACCACGGGCGGCGAGGAGGACAGGAACGGCCACTCGTGCCGCTCGCCCACCGCGAAGCCGTCGAAGCCGAGCCGCTCCGCCTCCAGCGCGCTGTCTACCACCTCGCTGAAGCGCTCCGCGGTGGAGGTGCGCTCGCCGGTGACCGGGTCGGGCGCGTTGGCGATCAGGGTGAGCGCGAGGAACCTCACGACGCCGCCCGCTCGTCGACCGACTCCGTCCCCGAAGCCGTGTCCGCGACGGGTTCCGCGTCCGGGTGGGCCAGTCCGAGGTGGTCGCGCAGCGTCGTGCCCTCGTACTCGGTCCGGAACACCCCGCGTTCCTGGAGCAGCGGCACCACGGTGTCGGCGAACTCGTCCAGGCCGCCCGGGGTGATGTGGGGGACCAGGATGAAGCCGTCGGCCGCGTCGGCCTGCACGAACGCGTCGATGGTGGCGGCGACGGTGGCGGCCGATCCCACGAACGACTGGCGGCCGGTCTTGTCGATGATCAGCTCGCGGATCGACAGCTTGTGTGCCTCGGCGTACTCCCGCCACTCGCGCGCGGTGGCGAACGGGTCGCGGAACATCCGGACGCCGGCCCGGCCGCGGGCGATGGTGTGCTCCGTGAGGTCCGGGTCGACGTCGGGTAGCGGTCCGTCCGGGTCGTACGAGGACAGGTCGCGGTTCCACACCTGTTCCAGGTAATGGATCGCGGTCTGACCGCTGACCTGCTGCCGCCGCACCTCGTGGGCGAGTTCGCGCGCCTCGGCGTCGGTGTCGCCGAGCACGAAGGTCGCCGCGGGCAGGATGAGCAGCTGGTCGTGGGTGCGGCCGTGGCGGGCCAGGCGGCGCTTGACGTCGGCGTAGAACTCGCGGCCCGCGTCCAGCGTGCTGTGCCGGCTGAAGATGGCGTCCGCGTCGGCGGCGGCGAACTCGCGGCCCTCGTCGGAGTCCCCGGCCTGGAAGACGACCGGCCGGCCCTGCGGAGCGCGCGGGACGTCGAACCGCCCGGCGATGTCGAAGTGCTGACCGGTGTGCCGGAACGCGCCGGCCCTGGCGTCGCGCAGGAAGACACCGGCGGCCTGGTCGGCGGCGATCTCGTCGCCCTTCCAGGAGTCGAACAGCTCGTTGGCGGTGGCCAGGAACTCCCGCGCCCGCGAGTAGCGCTCCTCGCGCGGGAGGAAGCCGCCGCGCCGGAAGTTCTCGCCGGTGAAGGCGTCCCAGGAGGTGACCACGTTCCACGCGGAACGCCCGCCCGACAGGTGGTCGAGGCTGGCGAACTGGCGGGCCACCTCGTACGGCTCGTTGAACGTGGAGTTGATGGTGCCGGTCAGGCCGATGCGGTCGGTGACGGCGGCGAGCGCGGCCAGCACGGTGAAGGTGTCGGGCCGTCCCACCACATCCAAGTCGTAGATCTTCCCGCCCTGTTCGCGCAGCCGCAGGCCCTCGGCGAGGAAGAGGAAGTCGAACTTCGCGCGTTCGGCGGTGCGCGCGAAGTGGGCGAAGGAACTGAACTCGATGTGGCTTCCGGCTCTCGGGTCACTCCACACGGTGGTGTTGTTGACGCCGGGGAAGTGCGCGGCGAGGTGGATCTGCTTGGCGGGCTTGCCGGGCGTGACGGGCTTGCCAGGTGTGGCGGGCGTGCCGGTGGTGGCGGGCTTGCCGGTGGGCGGCTTGCTCATGGTGCGGCGGTCCTTCCCTGGTCAGGCGGTGGCGGCGTAGCGGCTCGCGGGGCGGGCGAGGCCGAGCAGACCGCGCAGGGTGCCGGCCTCGTAGGCGCGGCGGAACAGGTTCCGGCGCTGGAGCTCCGGCACCAGGCCACGGGTGATCCGTTCCAGGTCGTGACCGGCGACCGCGGGGCGCAGCCGGAATCCGGACAGCCCCGCCGCACTCAACTCCTCCAGCACGTCGGCCAGTTGGCCGGGCGTGCCGGTGAAGACGCGGGCGTCGGAGGTGTACGGCGTGCCCGCGAGGTCGTCCAGCCGTGCCCGGCGCGCGGTCGCCGCCTGGGCGTCGTCGTCCAGGAACACCACGAGGTCGCCGAAGACGTGCAGGGGATCGTTCGCCCTTCCCGCCGCCGCCCGTTCGGCGTGCACGGCCTCGACGGCCGCCCTGGCCGCGGCGGTGTCGTGCGGGGTGACGAAGCCGACGTCGGCGGAGCGGCCCACCAGCCGGTACGCGGCGGGACCGTGCGCCAGCGCGGCGACGACCGGCTGGCCCTGCGGCGGGCGCGGGGTGATGGACGGGCCCTTGACGCTGAACCGGGCGCCCTCGAAGTCGATGTAGTGCAGCTTGTCGCGGTCGACGAAGCGCCCGGTGGCCGCGTCGCGGATCTCCGCATCATCCTCCCAGCTGTCCCACAGCCGCCGGACCACCTCGACGTGGTCGGCCGCCTCGTTCAGCAGTTCGTCCACCAACTGCCGGGGAGGCGGGCTCCCTTCGTCGGAGCGGGGGAAGGTGCGGCGGCCGAAGTGCGCGGCTTCGTGCGGTCGCGCCGACACCAGGATCCGCAGTCCGGCGCGCCCCGAGCTGACGTAGTCGAGGGTGGCGACCGCCTTGGAGACGTGGAACGGCTCGGTGTGCGTGGCCACGACGGTGGGGACCAGCCCGATGTGGTGGGTCAGCGGCGCGATCCGGGCGGCGACCAGGACGGCGTCCAGCCGTCCGCGTACCTGGTCGGTGCGCTCGTCCGGTTCTGTGGGATGCGAGGACTGAAGGCCCAGCCCGTCCTCGAAGGTCACGAAGTCGAGCAGGCCGCGTTCGGCCTCGCCGACCAGGTCGGCCCAGTAGGCGGCGGTGAACAGGTCGTTCGGGCGCGCGCCGGGTTCGCGCCAGGCGGCGGGATGCCAGCCCGTGCCGTCGAGTGCGACGGCGAGGTGCAGCGGGGAGCGGGATGCGGATGCGGACACGGAGGGGCTGCCTTCCTGATCGGCCGTGTGTGGTCGCCTGACCGGTGGCTCGGGGCTCCGGCGGCACGGGAAGGAACTGGACGACGGACACGACGCTGGTGTGGACCACGTACCAGGCGGTGGCGGCCAGCAGCAGCGGCACGATGTCGCCCGGGTAGGTGCTGCCCATGCTCTGCACCGAGCCGAACAGGTCGAGCAGCGAGACGTAGAAGACCAGCGAGGTGCTCTTGACCAGGCCGATCAACTGGTTGACGTAGGACGGCACGATGGCGCGCAGGGCCTGGGGGAAGACGATCCGGCCGAACTGGTACCCCTTCGGCAGACCGAGCGCCGCGGCGGCCTCGTGCCGGCCCTGGTCCACCGACAGGATGCCGGCGCGCACCACTTCGGCGGCGTAGGCGGCCTCGTTGAGGCTCAGCCCGACGACCGCGATCACCAGGTCACTGGCGAGCCGCGACTCGTCGAACCGCACGAACGCGGGGCCGAACGGGATGCCGAGGCTGAGGGTGTGGTAAGGCGCGCTGAAGTTGTAGAGGAACAACAGCACGACGATCAGCGGCACCGAGCGGAAGAGCCAGACGTAGGTCCAACTCGCCGCCCGCAGAGCGGGGTTGGCGGACAGCCTGGCCAGCGCCAGGGCGATGCCGCCGAGCAGTCCGAGCACGGCGCTGAGCGCGGTCACCTCCAGGGTGATGAGCAGGCCGTTGAGGATCACCGGGCGGACCGACCAGTAGGCGAAGCGGTCCCACGCGAAGAAGCGGTTGGTCACCAGGCCGTGCAGGACCTGCGCGACCAGCACCAGGACGACGGCCGTGCTGATCCAGCGGCCGGGGTGCCGCCGGGGCAGGACGCGCGGTGGCGGCGTGGCAACGGCGACGAGGGCCGGCGGGCCCGGATCGGCCTGCGAGGCCGTGCCCGGGTGGCGCGGCGGTGATCAGGGGTTCGGTCATGAGAGGCTCCCGGGAAGGGCGTTCACGCGGGACCGGCCGGGTCGCCGCCGACAGCGACGACTTGTGGGCCGACGGCGGCCGACACGTACGCCGAGGTGGCGCACCCGGTGGGAGGCGCGAAGCACGGGACGAGCGGCGGAGGGGGGTACGCGGGCGGAGCCCACCGGATCACGGGCGGACAGACGCGGCCGGCCGGTCACGAACGAGTGAACGGGCGGAGCGTGTCGCCGTGGACGAGTGGACGGACCCGAGCGGGCGGACCTCACCGCCGGGGCGGACGGGCCGCCTCAGGACGCGGCCGGTGTGGCGTGGGCGGTCAGCGCCGCGGGGCGGCGGGGAGTCCGGCGGCGGTACACAGGGCGCTGCTGACCCGCAGCAGGTCGACGCAGCGGTTGGCTACGAGGTGTGCGGAGATCCGGCCGTGGCGCCGCCGCGCGGTCGCTCCCGGTCCTGTCTCCATCACCGTCACCGCCACCCGTCCGCCCTCGCGGGCCTCGCGCTTACCGAGAGTCTTCGGTCCGGTCGTCACCTGGAGCACACCACCGCGGAGCGAGGGTTGCCGGTCTGCGGGCCAGGGCCTGTCGCCGACACTCATGACCGTTGTGGGCCGTAACGTAGGCAGGGCGCCGAACGAATGTCAATGCGCCGGCGCCGTCCACCACACGCTCCCGGCCGCCTCGCCGCGCGGCCCGGTGGCCGATGTCGTCTCGGTCCTCGGAAGGCTTCTTGACGCCCCCAGGGGGCACGGCCACACTCGTGGACACGGTCATGATTGTCAGCGCCGGCGTCGCGGGAGCCCCGCGGCGGCGGTCACCGGCCCCGGCCCGCTGACAGGCAACCCTTCCACCGCGACGGGGTGCCCCGGGTGACGACCGGGTCCCGTCGGCGCGGCGGGGCAAGCGCGGTCTCGCGTCCCCGCGAGCCCGTGGGAGGGACCGGTGGAGATGTCCAGGATCCTGACCAGAAGGTTGCACATCGATCTGCTGCGGGTGTGCAGCGCCTACGACGAGGCGGCCTGACCCGCCCGTCACACGTCGTCCGTGTCGCGGGCGTGGTGCCACGCGTCGCCCGCACCGCCGCGCGCACCCACGCCGTCGAGCGTGACTGCCGCTACGGCTTCCGGGCGCGGCCTGACGTAGCGTCATCCCGGCTTGCGCAGCACGGCTGTTCCGGCACCGTCGCCTCCACGTTCCCGTGTCCGAGGTGTGCCACGCGGGTGCCCGGAGGCCTCTCACCACGCCTTGGAGAGTCATGTCCCATACCGTTCCCGGCTGTTCGGCGCCCTCTCGCAACCTCCAACTCGCCCCGGTTGGCACCGCGTTGACGGAAGGCGCGGCGCCCGAGCGGTTCCGTGCCCGGATCGGCGACCTGCGGGCGCGCGGCTTCTACCCGGCGCCGCACCGCTACCACCTGTACCTGGAGCAGGACTGCCCCCGCTCGCTGCGCGTGTCGATCACCCTGGCGCTGCTGGGCCTCCAGGACGTGGTCGGCGTCACCGTGCTGTCGTCGAGCGACGAGGGGGCTGAGGCGCTGCGCCGGGCCTACGACGCCACCTGGTACCGCTACCGGGGCCCGCTCACCGTCCCCGCGCTGTGCGACCAGTGGACCGGCCGTGTCGTGAGCAACCACACGCCCGACATCCTCCGCGACCTGGCCGAGCGCCTCGGGTCCCAAGGCCCGCACCCATCAACGGAGTTGCGCCCTGTGGCGCTCGCCGCACGCATCGACGCCTTCCGCGAGCTCCTGGACGAGGAGATCGCGTCGGCGCCGGCCCTGCCGGGGGAGCGGGCCGCGGCGCTGGACCGGCTCGACCGGCGGCTGGCCGGTCAACCGTACGCTCTGGGCGCGGAGTTGACCGCCGCCGACATCGACCTCTGGGTGGCCCTCCTCCACCTGGACTCGCAGCTGCCCGGCGCCGACGAGCCTGACGGTCGCCATCCGCACCTGTCGTCTTACGTGCGACGTCTGTCGGCGCACCCGGCGTTCGCGCAGGCGTACCGTCAGTCCAGTCCGGCCAGGAGCTCCTTGAGGAACGGCACGGTGCGGTCCGGCTGCTCGGCCGTCGCGCACAGCCGGTCCATCACCGCCATGTAGTCGTCCACCTCGTCCGGGTTGTCCAGGTACAGCGCGCTGGTGAGCTGTTCGAGGTAGACGACGTCGGGCAGGTGTGGTTCCTGGAAGCGGAGGATGGTGATCGGCCCGCCCGCCGCCGCCAGGCCGCCGGAGGCGAACGGGGCCACCTGGAGGATGACGTTGGGCAACTCGGCGACCTCCAGGAGGTGTTCGAGCTGCTCCCTCATCACCGCGACACTGCCCGGCACCCGGCGCAGGGCGGCCTCGTCGACCACCGCCCACAGCGTCGGCGCCTCCGGCCTGGTCAGCAACCTCTGCCGTTCCATGCGCAGTTGGACCCTGCGCTCGATCAGCCGGTCGGGATCGTCCGGGTGGCCGAGGAGTATGACCTCGCGGGCGTAGTCGGCCGTCTGCAACAGGCCGGGGACGAACTGGACCTCGTAGGTCCGGATGAAGTCGGTCGCCTCCTCCAGGCCGATCAACGTCTCGAACCAGTCGGTCATCACGTCGCCGTACCCCTGCCACCAGCCCGGCACCCGGGAGCGCCGGGCCAGGGCGAGGTAGTCGGCACGCTCGGTCTCGTCGGCCACGCCGTAGAGCGTGAGCAGGTCCGCGACGTCACGCTCCTTCAGGCCGACCTTGCCGAGTTCCAGGCGGCTGATCTTCGCGTGCGAACCGCGGATGGCCTTGCCGGCGTCCTCCGGCGTGATACCGCGTTCCTTGCGGAGCCTGCGCAGTTGGCTGCCCAGGACGATGCGCAGGACCGTGGGGCCGCTGCCCGGATTGTCCAGGTAGCGCCGCATGGGCTGCTCGCTGTTCGGCAGCGGCATGGCGGTCATTCCGGCTCCCCTGAGTTGCTGGGCGAGCACTCAGTCTGGCACCCACGGTCCCGTCCCGTACAGTCATCTGGTGCTGGCGTGCCCCGAACCGGGGTCACTGACCACCCGTGACCATCGCGTCGAAGTCGCCGTCCCTGGCGCCGCCGATGAACGCCACGATCTCCTCGCGCGTGTAGACGAGTGCCGGCCCCTCGGGGTGGCGGGAGTTGCGCACGGCGAAGCCGCCGCCGGGCAGCGCGGTCATCTCCACGCAGTTGCCGTTGGGGTTGCTGCGCCGGCTCTTGGTCCACACGGCGCCCTCGATCAGGGTGGCGGGCACCCCGTTGTCGTACGTCCGCATCGTCAGGTCTCTCCTTCTGGTCGGTCCACTCGGTGCCCGTGCGCGGGTTCGCGCCCAGGCCGCATCCGCAGGTGCACGCGGTGGCGGCGCCGCCTCCCGAACGGCGGGTGACAGACCGTCAACTCCCCGTGCACGTGCATCTGTACTTGCATGTGTACTTACCGATGCACTTACAGATGCGTTTACGCCCGACTGTAATTGCAGATGTGCTTGCAGCGGGAGCCGGGCGCGCGGAATAGTGGGGTTCGGCAGAGAAACCGTTCGTGACGACGACTGCCCCCAGGGTCTCCGTGGCGACCTGCGGGGGCCTCCGCGGAGAACGTGATGACAACGCATCCGGTCAGCTCATCGGCCGACCCCGCACAGCACGGATCAGGCAGGCACTGGCTGGCGTTGGCCGCGCTGAACGCGCTGCCCGCGGAGGGCGGCGAGCCCGGTCCGACCGGATTCGCCGCCTGCGGCCTGGAGGGTGAGCCCCAAGCGCCGTGCCACGCACGGCGGTTCACCCGCTCGACGCTCACCGGCTGGGGCATGCAGCCCCTCGTGGACGACGTCGCCGTCATCGTCTCGGAACTGCTGAGCAACGCGCTGCGCTACGGGCTGCCCTGTGCTCCCGCCGGCGCGTCGGCGCCCGGACGCATCTGGCTCGGCCTGCTGCGCAGGGGTGCGGGCGTGCTGTGCGCGGTCTCCGACCCCAGCAGCGCCGCGCCGGTCCGCAAGGATGCCGACCAACTGGCCGAGTCGGGCCGCGGGTTGCAGGTCATCGACTCGCTCAGCGACACCTGGGGCTGGACCACCCCGGACCGCTCGGGCAAGACGGTGTGGGCGTCGCTGTCGCTGAAGTGACGGTTGCCGGGTTGAAGTGAAGGCGATCGCTCCCGCCGCGTCCGCTGCGAGTCGTCCGAGGCCGCCGCGGCCCTGGTGCGGAGGACCTCGCGGCCCTGTTCCGCCGCGCGGATGAGTCCCTCGCCGACGAAGTCGGGGGAAGCGGGCGTCGTTCTCCAGGCGGACGGCGGCGGGCGTGCGGGGGCCGAGGATGCCTCCGACCGGGCCGGGCCTCGCCAGGGCGGGGCAGCGCATGAAGAGAGCGCGGGTGCCGGGAGGTCGTCCCCGGCACCCGCGCTCTCGTCGTCGTTCACCGGCCGCCGATCGGGAGGTCAGGCCGATCGGCGGCCCCGGGCTTCGCCGGTCAGCTGCCCAGCAGCTTCGCGGCCAGCGTCGAGGCGTTGTACGAGCCCCAGCCGGTGGTGAAGTCCCAGCCCTTGGCGGCCCGGTAGGCGCCGTTGCTGCCACTGGTGATGTCGTGGAAGCCGGTGCCGCCCGCCGCGTACAGGGTGGGGTTGGCGAAGCCGAGGTTCGCCTTGCCCTTGGCGGCCGCCTGCTGGTTGTACAGCGCGGCGAAGCCCGCCCACTCCGGCGCCGCGGCGCTGGTGCCGCCGACCGGCTCCCACTCGCCCTGGGAGTAGATCGACACGCCCGGGGTCGGGTCGGCCTCGGCCGAGACGTCCGGCACCTGGCGGTAGCCGCCGCCCTGGCTGAGCTGCACCGGGGTCTGCCAGCTCGGGATCTTGAAGACCGACGACTTGCCGCCGCCACCGTCCGACCACGCGGTCTCCTTGCTCCACGCGTTGGAGGAGGTGACGGTCAGCTGGGTGCCGCCGACGCCCGTGACGTACGGGTCGCTCGCCGGGTAGTCGACCGAGGTGCCGCCGTCGCCCGCGTCGTCGGAGCCGTCGTCACCGGAGGCCGCGTAGAAGCCCAGGCCCTCGGCCGCGCCCTGCTTGAAGACCGCGTCCACCGCGTTGATGTTGCTGGTGGTGCGCTGCGACTCCGCCGCGCCCCAGCTGCTGGACGTGGTCGGGATGCCGCTGTCGACGATGGCCTGGTAGGTGTCCACCTCGCCCGCGTCGGTGTTCGGGCCCTCGAAGACGGTGACGTTGGCCTTGGGGGCGATCGCGTTGATCACCTCGATGTCCAGCTCCACCTCGACCTGGCCGTCGCCGAGCGCGCCGGAACCGCCGTCCACCTCCTGCACGGTGGGCGCGGGCGACCCCAGGCCGTAGTGGCTGTCGTAGGTGCTGATGTTGGACTGCTGGAAGCCGTCGAACTCCAGCAGGGCGACCTTCTGCCCGCTGCCGGTGTACGAACTCGGCACGTTGTAGCCGCCCTTGAGCTGCGCCGGGGTGTAGCCGCCGTTCGGGCCGTTGTGCGGGGAGGCCGCCTTGGTGACCGGCGCGTGCGTCAGCTGGGCGTGGTTGTTCAGGCCCGATACGTCGCTGACGATCGAGGCGATGGAGGCCGGCAGGGTGGGCGCCGAGTCGTTGGCGTAGAAGGAGCGCCCGGTCCTGGCGTCCTTGTACGTCGACAGCTTGGTGCCGAAAGCCTTCTCCAGCTGGGCGGCGGTGCCGCTGGCGTCGATCAGCAGGTTGCCGGAGTGGACGGTGCCCACGGTCAGGCCCTGCGAGCGCAGGTAGTCCTTGACCTGCGCGACCTCGGCGTCGCTGCGGCCGAAGCGTGCGGTGAACTGAGCCTTCGTCAGGTAGTGCCCGTACCGGGCCGAGTGCGGGTCGGTGACCTGGGCGACGAAGGTGTCGAGCGCCCTGTCGTTTCTGGGCGCCAGGCTGACGGCGACCGATATGCGGTCGTTCGCCGACACGCTGCCGGTGCGGTGGGCCTGCGTGCCCAGGCCCGGCACCACGTCACCGCTGACCGCGGCGCGGGCGGTGTGCGACTGCGGGACGGCGGCGTAGGCGGCGGGGACGGCGGCGAGCAGCAGGGCGGGGGTCGTCGCCAGGGCGAGCAGCTTCAGACGTGACGTCACTTGGCGTTCCTCCATGGGGGGATGGCGTTCACGAGCGGAGCGGGACGACCACCACGCTAGGAACGCCGAGCCCTCGCCATAAGCGGGGGAACCCTTGCCCCATGTGTTAACGGTGCGTGTCGTATGACGTACGCGTATCGCACGAGGGTCGTACGAGGGCATGGCGTGACGTAGGTGCGAAGAAGGCAGCAGGCGCACGGGGGATCGCGACGCATGTGCCAGGTCGCGGGCCGGGTCAGCGGCGGACCGGCGGCACCGCCGTCAACTGCCGGACCACGCGGCCCGGTTCGGCCGGTTCCGGTCCTTGCGGCGACCGGTCGTCACCGCTCACCGCCCGCGCGGTGCGGGCCGAGGACATCACCCGGGACAGCGCGGTGCGCGACCGCACCCCGAGCTTGCGGTAGACCCGCGACAGCGTGCCCTCGACCGTCTTGACGCTGATGAACAGCTCCGCCGCCACCTCGCGGTTGGTCGCGCCCTCGCCGACCAGCTCCGCGATCCTCGCCTCGGTGGCCGTCAGTTGGGGACCGCCGCCGCGCTCGACCGCGTCCAGCCGGGCCAGTTCCTCGCCGGCCCGGGCGGCCAGCGGCACGGCTCCGGTTCGGTCGGCGATCTGAAGCGCCTCGGCGAGCGCGGCCCGCGCCGCCGTACGGCGCCGGGCTCTTCGCTCCACCGCGCCCAGCGCGATCAGGGTACGGGCCAGGTCCACCGGCAGCGCCAGCTCCCGCAGCCGCCCGGCCGAGGACAGCAGCAGCGCCGCGCCCTCCCGGGCCCGCCCGACCGCCGCCGCCCGCAGCCCTTCGGCGCGCTCCAGGGAGGCCAGCACGCTCCCGGGCACCTGCTCGGGCGCGCGGCGGTAGGCCTCCTCGACCACGCCGGCCGCCGCGTCCGTCTCGCCCAGCATCACCAGCGCCTCGGCCAGATCACCGTGCCAGTGCAGCAGCGGGGGATCGGCGGCGCCCATCGCCTCGCCGATCTGCCGTACCCGGCGCAGCGCCTCCACGGCCTGCGCGGCGCCCTGCGGGTCCCCGGTCTGCAACGCCGACTGCCCCAGCACCGCCAGCGCCCGCAGCAGGAACAGCCGGTCGCCGTCCGCCTCCGAGGCCCGCACCGCCCGCTCGGCCAGGTGCCGCGCCTCCTCGGGGCTGCCGCCGGTGGTCGCGGCCAGCGCGGCGGCGTACAGCGCGGGCGCCGACTCCACCCCGGCCTCCTCGACGGTACGGGTGCAGCGCTCCGCGGTGCGCAGCGCCTCCCGGCACTCACCGGCGCGCACCTGGACGCGCGTCAACGCCACCAGGGCCGCGGTGACCTCCTCGAAGCCGGCGAACTCGTCCATGCAGGCGAGCAGTTGGCCCACCTGCTCGCGGGCCTCGGCCACCCGGTCGGCGTCCAGTGCCAGGATCGCGCGCATCCGCAGCAGACCCCAGCTGCCGGGCCCGCCGTCCTCGCCGCCGGCCAGCGCCAGCGACCGCTCCAGCGCGTGGTCGGCCGCGGCGGTCTCACCGGAC
This sequence comes from Streptomyces sp. ICBB 8177, assembly GCF_003144095.1. Classification (GTDB taxonomy): domain Bacteria; phylum Actinomycetota; class Actinomycetes; order Streptomycetales; family Streptomycetaceae; genus Streptantibioticus_D. Next base: position 387,835 of record NZ_NSKH01000023.1, read on the forward strand.
AGCGACCGCGCCCTGGCCAGCGTGAACAGCGCCGTGATCCGGGCCTGGACGTCGCCCGCCGCCGCCGCGCGCCGCGCCGCCCGCTGGGCGTGGTCGGCGGCCTGCTCCAACTCCCCGCACAGCAGCCCGCGCACCGCGGCCCACTGCCGCAGCCACGCCTCCAGTTGCGGATCGCCCTCGGCGTCCCGCAGACCGTCCTCGATCAGCGCCTGCGCGCCTTCCAGCGCCTGGCCCACGTTGCGCAACAGCACCAGGCGGGCGCGCACCCGATGGCGTGGCGTGAGCGCGTCGGCCAGCACGAGGCGCGCGACGCGGTCGGTCTCCTGGCGGTCCCCGGCGTCGCAGGCGTACTCCGCCGCCGACAGCCACCGCTCGACCCGATCGCCCGGTCGGTCCTGCGGGGTGCGGCGGGCGGCGAGCGCGGCCAGTTCCGCGGCGGTCGCGGGCGCGCCGCGGTGCCGCGCGGAGTCGGCCGCCGCCATCAGCGTCGCGGCCGTCGCCTCGTCCTCGTGCGGCCGGGCCAGCGCCAAGTGCCGTGCCTGCTCGACCGGTTCGGTGACCGCCGCCGCCAGCAGGGCGTGCGCCTGTCGGCGTTCCTGGCCCGAGGCGTCGGCGTAGACGGCGGCCCGCAGGAGCGGATGGGTGAAGCGCACGGCACCGGCGGCGTCCGCGCTCGCCACCCCCAGCCGCTCCGCCTCGGCCAGCCCGGACCCGGCGTCGTCCAGGCCCGCGGCGCGCAGCAGGGTCAGGCTGGGGCGCGCTGCGGCGCTGCTGACCAGCAGGGTACGGCGGGCGGAGCCGGGCAGCGTACGGACCCGCTCCAGCAGCAGGGTGCGCAGTCGAGGCGGCACCGGCAGGGCGCCGCCGTGCTCGCGGGGGCCGCCGTCGCGCAGCGCGGCGCGGCCCAACTCCAGGGCGTACAACGGGTTCCCGGCCGCGGTGCGCTGGATGGCACGCAGCACCGGCAACGGCAGGTCCCCTCCTGTGACGCCGCCCAGCAGGCGGGCCACGTCGTCGGCGGCCAGCGGCGGCACGGGGATCTCGGCGGTCCCCGGCGGGCAGCAGCGCAGACGTTCCGGCTGACCTCCCTCGGCCACCCGCTCGGCGGCCACCATGCGCACCGGCAGGCCGTCCAGGCGGCGCGCGACGAAGGCCAGCACCTCGGCGCTGGGCTCGTCCAGCCACTGTAGGTCGTCCACCACGAGCAGCACGGGCCCGGTCCGCGCGAGGCGGCGCAGCGACTCCAGCACGGCCAGCCGCACCGCGAGCGTGCTGTGGCCGCCGTCCGGTTCCACACCCCGCAGCAGTGCGGCGCGCAGGGCGGCGCGGGGCTGCGGCGGCAGGCCGTCGACGACCTCCTCCGGCACGTACGCGAACAGGTCGATCAACCCGACGAACGGCAGCCGCGCGTCCTCCGGCGCGGGCGCGCACCGCAGCACGGCCCCGCCCGGGCTCTCCGCGGCCCAGGCGACCAGCGCGGCCAGGAGTGTCGACTTGCCGATACCCGCGGGCCCGCAGAACAGCACCGCCCGGTCCGCCGCGAGGCGGGCGTAGGCGTCGTCCAGTAACCCCCTGCGGCCGGTCAGCGAGGCGTGACCCTCGTTGCCTCGCGTCCCCGGCAGCGCGAGCAGGGCGCCGGGGCGGGCGAGGGCCGGATCCTCGGGGACCAGTGGTGGGGCGGCGTCGTGCGCGGGGCCGCCGGAGCCGTCGCGCGGGCCAGCGGGCCCGGAGGCGGAGGCAGGCAGGGCGGTGCTCCCGATCGAGGGCACGGCGGAACGCGGTCCCGTGGACCCGCCGCCCCAGGCGGCCGACTCCCGCATGACAGCTGCCCACCCTTCGCCCGGCCGGACGTGACGACGTGAGGACGTCACTGACACCGTTGGGCGGCACCGGTCGGGTGCTCTCGCGCCCACGTGTGTGCTCATGACAACCTTGCGGGAAACTCGTTGTCAATGAGGCGTTTCACGCCCGCAACATCGCGGCGCGCGCACCTGCCGCCTTGCGGTTCTGCGGCGCCGCTCAGCGCGGCCACCGCGAACGGTCGCGCCCGGAGCGCCGGTATGGCGGGATATCGCGGTCCACCGGCCAGTACGGCGGGACGTCGCGGCCCGGCTGGTAGTGCGGGCCCTGATGCAGGTGGTGGACGATCACCAGCAGGTCCACCGAAGCCACCAGCGCGATCGCGGCGAAGACGGCCACCCATCCCGGATGACCGGTGGCGAGGAAGATCGCCATCCCGCCGAACGCCCACGCCAGGCCGAAGACGGTCAGCGCGAGCCGCGCCCGCAGCGGACTGCGGGCCTGAGTCGGTTCACTCCCGGTACGCATCGGTACACAGCTCCTCCTTCAGCGTACGTCAGTACGCCGCGGTCGGAGGAGGCCGCGAGGCCGGGGCGGGGAGAGGCCGCCGGCGGCCGTCCGGGCGGGTCAGCCGTGCAGGGTGGCCTGGAGGACCCGGGACCACTGGGCGACGACCGCGGTGCGGCGCGGGGTGTCGTCGCGCAGCAGCGTGGCGAGCCCCAGCCCGCGAGCCATGTCCAGCGTGGCCTGGACGGTCTCCCGCACCCCCGGCAGGCTCTCGTCCGCCTCCAGGAGTTCCACCGCGACCCGGTGCGCCTCCCGTCCGATGCGGCTCTCCAGCGCGGCGACCCGGGGACGCAGGCCCGGCTCGTCGGCCGCCGCGACCCACAGGTGCAGCGCCGCCCGGAACAACTGGCCGGTGAAGACCTCGACCAGCAGCTCCACGACGGCGTGGGTGCGCTCGGGCCCGTGCGGAGCGAGCGGCCGCTCCCGCCGCCGGATCGTGGTCAGCCACTCCTCCGCGACGTGTTCGACGGCGGCGGTGAACAGCTCCTCCCGGGTGCGGAAGTGGTGCTGCGCCGCACCGCGCGACACGCCCGCGTGCTCGGCGACCACGGTGACCGTGCTGCCGCTCCAGCCGCGTTCGGCCAGGCACGCGACGGCCGCCTCCAGCAGCCGCCGCCGGGTCGCCCGGCTGCGGTCCTGCTTGGGGGAGCGGTCGGCGTCGGCGGACGCGGTCCTCACAACGCCCAAGGGGCCTCCCTTCGTTCGAGGAACGCGCGCACGCCCTCGGCCGCCTCGGCGGAGGCGAACAGCCGGGCCGACTGCTCGGCCAGGGCGCGCGCGTCGCGGTCGAAGGACCGTAGCACCGCCGCGCCGGTGAGCCGCTTGGACTCCGCGAGCCCCTGCGGCGAGGCCGCCCGCAGGCCGTCCAGGATGCCGTCAAGCGCCTCGTCACGCGCGCTGACCAGGCCGGTGCGCACGGCCTCGGCGGCGTCGAAGACCTCGCCGGTCAGGTAGTAGCGCTCGGCGTCCCTGGGCCGCATCCGCGGCAGCACGGTGAGCGAGATCACCGAGGGCGCGAGTCCCAGCCGCGCCTCGGTGAAGGCGAACGTGGCGCGGGGTCCGGCCACCGCGATGTCGCAGGCCGCCAGCAGACCCAGCCCCCCGGCGCGCACGTGCCCGGTGGTGTGGCCGACGACCGGCTTGGGCGACTCCACCAACGACCGCAGCAGCGCGGTCAGTTCGGCAGGCCCCGTGGGACGGTCTTCGGTGAGGTCGGCGCCCGCGCAGAAGGTGTTGCCGGTGTGCGTGAGCAGCACGGCCCGGGTGCCGGGATCGCCTGCCGCCTCGTCGAGCGCCGCACTCACCCCGGCCACCAGGGCGGACGACAGCGCGTTGCGGTTGTGCGGCGAGTCGAGCGCGACCACCGCGATTCCGCGATCGTGGGTCACGCGGACGGGTGCGGACTTCTGCGTCATCAGGCGTCCTCAGTACGACTTGGGCAGGCCGAGGGTGTGGTGGCAGACGAAGTTGAGGATCATCTCCCGGCTCACCGGCGCGATCCGCCCCACCCGGGACGCGGTGAGCAGCGACGCCAGCCCGTACTCCGTGGTCAGGCCGTTGCCGCCGAGGGTGTGCACGGCCTGGTCGACCGCGCGGGCGCCGGCCTCCGCGGCCGCGTACTTCGCCATGTTGGCCGCCTCGCCCGCCGCCATGTCGTCGCCCGCGTCGTAAAGGAACGCCGCCTTGCGCGTCATCAACGAGGCCAGCTCCAGGTCGATGCGGGCCTGGGCCAGCGGATGCGCGATGGCCTGGTGCGCCCCGATCGGCGCCTTCCACACCTGCCGGACCCGCGCGTACTCGACGGCGGCCTCCAAGGCGTAACGGCCCATGCCGAGGGAGAAGGCGGCGGTCATGACGCGTTCCGGGTTGAGCCCGGCGAACAGTTGCAGCAGCCCGGCGTCCTCGTCGCCCACCAGCGCGTCGGCGGGCAGCCGCACGTCGTCGAGGAAGAGCTGGAACTGCTTCTCGGGAGCGGCCAGTTCCATCGGTATGTGCCGGTACTCGAAGCCGGGCGTCTCGCGCGGCACGACGAACAGGCACGGCTTGAGCCTGCCGGTGCGCGCGTCCTCGGTGCGGCCGACGACCAGCGTGGCGTCGGCGACGTCCACCCCTGAGACGAAGACCTTCCGGCCGGTGAGCACCCACGTGTCGCCGTCACGGCGGGCGGTGGTGGTGATCCGGTGCGAGTTGGACCCGGCGTCCGGCTCCGTGATGCCGAACGCCATCCGCGTCGTGCCGTCCGCGAGCCCCGGCAGCCAGCGGCGCTTCTGCTCCTCGGTACCGAAGCGGGCGACGACCGTGCCGCAGATGGCGGGGGAGACCACGAGCAGCAGCAGCGGGCAGCCGGTCGCGCCCAGCTCCTCCAGCACGATGGCGAGTTCGGACAGCCCCGCCCCGCCGCCTCCGTACTCCTCGGGCAGGTTCACGCCCAGGTAGCCGAGCTTCGCGGCCTCCCGCCACAGCTCGTCGGTCTGCCGGCCCTCGCGGACGGCGGTGGTGAAGTACTCCCGGCCGAAGCGGCGGCCCAGTGCGGCGACCGAGGCGCGCAACTCGCGGCGTTCCGCGCTCTCCACCAGGGCGTTGTCGAAGGTGACGCTCATGACAGGTGCCTTCCTTCTCCGTCGGCTGCTGCGGGCTCCGCCGTTCGGCGGTCCGTGCTCCCCGGCCCCGCGACGACCGCGAGGACGGCGCCCAACTCCACCTGGCGCCCCGGCTCGACGTGCAGGGCGGTGAGGGTCCCGTCGGCGGGGGCGCTGACGCGGTGCTCCATCTTCATCGCCTCCAGCCACAGCAGCGGCTGCCCGGCGGTCACCCGGTCCCCGACCGCGACCTCGGCGATCCGCACGACCGTGCCCGGCATCGGCGCGAGCAGCGACCCCGGCGCGGTGCCCGCCTCCGGCTCGGGGAAGCGCGGCAGCGCGGTGAACGCCCGGGAGCCCAGGGAGGAGTCCACGAACACCTGGTCCCCGTAGACCGCCACCTCGAACTTCCGTCGTACGCCCGCCACTTCGAGGACCGTGCCGCCGGTCGCGTACGACAGCACCCGCACGTCCTCGTGCCCCACCGGCACCGGGCCCCTGCGGGTGTGCCGGTAGCGCACCTCGTGAACCGCGCCGTCCCGCACCGCCGCGTACCTCTTGAGCTGCGGCTGCGAGGGGACGTTGCGCCAGCCGCCCAGCGGGTGGCGTCCCGCCGCGTCGGCGAGCGCGGCGGCCAGCGCGGACAGGCCGTCGAGTGACGGGTCGTCAGGACCCGCGAGGTCGAAGTCGGCGAGGAACGCCGTGGACACCCCGCCGCGCACGAACCGGGGATCGCGCAGCACCCGCACCAGCAGGTCCCGGTTGGTCAAGGGGCCGTGCAGCCGGGCGCGTTCGAGGGCGCGGGCCAGCAGGCGCAGGGCCTCCTCGCGGGTGCCGGCGTGCGCGACGACCTTCGCCAGCATCGGGTCGTAGCGCACTCCGACCTCGTCGCCGTCCTCCACCCCGGAGTCCACCCGCAGCCCCGGGCCCGGCTCGATCCGGAAGCGGTGCACGGTGCCGGCCTGCGGGCGCCACTCGTGCGCCGGGTCCTCCGCGTACAGCCGGGCCTCGACGGCGTGACCGCGCGGCGCCGGGGGCCGCCCGGTCAGCCGCGCGCCCTGCGCGACGCGGATCTGCTCGCGCACCAAATCCAGCCCGGTCACGCACTCGGTGACCGGATGCTCCACCTGTAGGCGGGTGTTCATCTCCAGGAAGTACGGGCGGCCCGCGCCGGAGACCAGGAACTCCACGGTGCCCGCGCCCACGTAGCCGATCGCCTTGGCCGCCTCGCGCGCCGCGTCGTGCAGCGTACGGCGCAGGTCGTCGCCGACGCGGGGCGCCGGGGTCTCCTCGACGACCTTCTGGTGGCGCCGCTGCACCGAGCAGTCGCGTTCGCCCAGGGTCCACACCGTGCCGTGGGCGTCCGCCAGCACCTGCACCTCGATGTGCCGGCCGTCCTCCACGTACGGTTCGACGAAGACCTCGTCATCGCCGAAGGCCGCCCGCGCCTCCGCCCGTGCCGCCGCCAACTCCTCGTCCAGCGACCCGAGTTCGCGCACCACGCGCATGCCCCGGCCGCCGCCGCCCGCGGCCGCCTTGATCAGCAGCGGAGGCGGCGCGCCCGTGCCGTCCAGCACCGGCACCCCCGCGTCGCGCATCAGCCGCTTGGCCCGCGTCTTCGACCCCATCGCCTCGATCGCCTCGGGCGAGGGGCCGATCCAGACCAGCCCCGCGTCCAGCACCGCCCGCGCGAAGCCCGCGTTCTCCGACAGGAACCCGTACCCCGGGTGCACCGCGTCCGCGCCAGCCGCCAGGGCCGCCGCCACCACGGCCTCGCCCCGCAGATACGTATCCGCCGACGACTCGCCGGGCAGTCGCACCGCCGCGTCCGCCTCCCGCACGTGGGCCGCCGAGGCGTCCGCGTCGGAGTACACCGCCACGGTGGCGATGCCCAGGGCGCGGCAGGTGCGGAAGACGCGGCGGGCTATCTCGCCGCGGTTGGCCACCAGGACGGAAGAGATCGTCATCGTCCGCTCCCTCACATCCGGAAGACGCCGAAGCCGCCGCGCGCGCCCTCGACCGGCGCGCTGTGCACCGCGGACAGGCACACGCCCAGCACCGTGCGGGTGTCGCGGGGGTCGATCACCCCGTCGTCGTACAGCCGGCCCGACAGGAACGCGGGCAGCGACTCCTCCTCGATCTGCCGCTCCACCACGGCCCGCAGGCCCGCGTCCGCCTCCTCGTCGTACGGCAGACCGCGCGCCGCCGCCGACTGGCGCGCGACGATCGACAGCACGCCTGCCAGCTGCGCGGGACCCATCACCGCGGACTTGGCGCTCGGCCAGGCGAACAGGAACCGCGGATCGTACGCCCGGCCGCACATGCCGTAGTGGCCGGCGCCGTAACTCGCCCCGACCAGAAGGGAGATGTGCGGGACGCGGGAGTTGGAGACCGCGTTGATCATCATGGCGCCGTGCTTGATGATGCCGCCCTGCTCGTACTCCCGGCCCACCATGTAGCCGGTGGTGTTGTGCAGGAACAGCAACGGGATGTCGCGCTGGTTGGCCAACTGGATGAACTGCGCGGCCTTCTGCGACTCCGGGCTGAACAGCACACCTTGCGCGTTGGCCAGCACGCCCAGGGGGTAGCCGTGCAGCTCGGCCCAGCCGGTCACCAGGCTCGGCCCGTACAGCGGCTTGAACTCGTCGAAGCGTGAGCCGTCCACGATCCGGGTGACGACCTCGCGCGGGTCGAACGGGGTGCGCAGGTCGCCGGGGACGATGCCGAGCAGCTCCTCCTCGTCGTGCAGCGGCGGCTCGGGGTCGGGACGCGGACCCGGGCCCCGCTTGCGCCAGTTGAGGCGGGCGACGACGCGGCGGGCGGTGCGCAGCGCGTCCGGCTCGTCCAGCGCGAAGTGGTCGGCGAGACCGGAGACCCGGGCGTGCATGTCGGCGCCGCCCAGCGACTCGTCGTCGGCCTCCTCACCGGTGGCCATCCTGACCAGCGGCGGGCCGCCGAGGAAGACCTTGGCGCGCTCCTTGACCATCACGACGTGGTCCGACATCCCCGGCACGTAGGCGCCGCCCGCCGTGGAGTTGCCGAAGACGACCGCGATCGTGGGGATACCGGCCGCCGACAGCCGGGTCAGGTCGCGGAAGAGGGCACCGCCCGGGATGAAGATCTCCTTCTGGCTCGGCAGGTCGGCGCCGCCCGACTCCACCAGGCTCACCAGCGGAAGCCGGTTGGCGTACGCGATCTCGTTGGCCCGCAGCGCCTTCTTCAGCGTCCAGGGGTTGCTGGCACCGCCGCGCACGGTCGGGTCGTTGGCGGTCACCACGCACTCGACGCCCTCGACCACGCCGATCCCGGTCACGATCGAGGCGCCCACCGGGTAGTCGCTGCCCCAGGCGGCGAGCGGGGAGAGTTCGAGGAAGGGCGAGTCGGGATCGAGCAGCAGCTCTATGCGCTCACGGGCCGTCAACTTCCCCCGCTCGCGGTGGCGCTGGACGTACTTGGGCCCGCCGCCCGCGATCGCCTTGGCGTGTTCGGCCTCCAGCTCGGCGAGGCGGGCCAGCATGGTCTCCCGGTTGCCGCCGGCGGTCGCGGTCACGCCGCACCCCCTCCCGGCTCCCGGCCCGCTCCTGGTGGCCCGGCGAACGCCTGCGCGAGGTCCAGCCAGCGGTCGGCGTCCGCTCCTTCCGCCCGCAGCGCGAGGTCGGCGCGGTGGCGGCGCCGGGTGGCCAGCAGGCACAGGTCGAGCGCGGCCCCGGTCACTCGCTGCGCGGCGTCCTCCGGCCCGTACGCCCACAACTCATCGCCCGGCGCGGTCAGTTCGATCCGGAACTCGGACTCGGGCGGGGGCAGGCCGCGAAGCCGGAAGGCGAAGTCCCGGGTGCGCACGGCGATGTGCGCGACGTGACGCAACCGGGCGGTGGGCTGCCGCGTGGTCCCGAGCGCGTCCGCGACGTCCTGGCCGTGCGCCCACGTCTCCATCAGCCGCGCGGTCGCCACGGACGCGGTGGCCATCGGGGGGCCGAACCACGGGTGGCGGGCGCCCGGCGGCTGCTCGGCGAGCGTGCCGCGCAGGACGGCACGCCCGTCCCGCCACCGCCGCAGCAGCTCACCGGGCGGTCCGGCCGCCCCCTCGGCGGCGGCGTCGTCCACGAACGCGGGCGTCGCCCGCTCCACCTCGCGCCGGAACGCGTCGGGGGCGGTGACCGCCAGCAGGGCCTGGCGGTCCGACCAGGCCAGGTGCGCGATCTGGTGGGCGACCGTCCAGCCCGGCGCGGGTGTCGCACGCCGCCACTCCCACTCCGGCAGCCCCGCCACCAGCCGGTCGAGCTCCTCGCCCTCGTCCCGCAGGTCGTCCAGCACCTCGCACACGGCACGCGTCTGCACCACGCAGGCCCCTCGTCTGACGAACGGTCACCAACGCCTCGCTCCCGAGCAGGCTGGCACCGGCCGCGACAACAATCAAGCGTGCTTGCATGATTCTCGGCCCCGGTGGCCCGGCCCGGTGGTCTCACCCGACCGCCCGACCCGGCCCGCCTTCCCCGCGGCCGGGCATGCCCGACGGCAGGCGGGCGACAGACCTGGTGGCCGCGTGCGCCCGATAGGATCTGCCCCCTTATGACTGCCACCCTCGTCGTCAAGGACCTCGCCGCCGCGCACGGCGACCGCGTGCTCTTCTCCGGGCTCGACCTCGTCGTCGCGCCCGGGGACGTGGTGGGGCTCGTCGGGGCCAACGGGGCTGGCAAGTCCACCCTGCTGCGGATGCTCGCCGGGGTGGCGCGGCCCGAGGCCGGCACGCTGCGGCTCTCGCCGTCCTCCGCGGCCGTGGGCCACCTGCCCCAGGAGCCGGAACGCCTCCCGGGCGAGACCGTGCGGGACTTCCTGGCCCGCCGCACCGGCGTCGCCGCCGCCCAGGCCGCGATGGACTCCTCCACCCAGGCGCTCGCCGACGGCACCCCGGGCGCGGACGACGCCTACGCCGCCGCGCTGGACCGCTGGCTCGCCCTCGGCGCCGCGGACCTGGACGAACGCGCCGAGCAGGTCACCGCCGACCTCGGCCTCGCCATCGGGCTCGACCAGCCGATGACCTCCCTGTCCGGCGGCCAGGCGGCCCGCGCGGGCCTGGCGTCACTGCTGCTGAGCCGCTACGACGTCTTCCTGCTCGACGAGCCCACCAACGACCTCGACCTCGACGGCCTGGAACGCCTGGAGGCGTTCGTGCGCGGCCTGCGCGCCGGCGTTGTCGTGGTCAGCCACGACCGCGAGTTCCTCACCCGCACGGTCACCCGGGTCGTGGAGCTGGACCTCGCCCAGCAGCAGGTCAACACCTATGGCGGCGGCTACGCGTCGTACCTGGAGGAGCGCGAGGTGGCCCGCCGGCACGCCCGCGAGGAGTACGAGGAGTACGCCGACACCAGGGCGTCCCTCGAGGCCCGTGCGCGCACCCAGCGCAACTGGCTGGAGCACGGCGTGCGCAACGCCCGCCGCAAGTCCGGCGACAACGACAAGATGGGCCGCAAGGTGCGCGCCGAGTCCACCGAGAAGCAGGCCGCCAAGGCCCGCCAGACCCAGCGCATGATCGAGCGCCTCGACGTCGTCGAGGAACCGCGCAAGGAGTGGGAGCTGCGCATGGAGATCGCCGCCGCGCCCCGCTCCGGCGCGGTGGTGGCCACCCTGCGCGGAGCCGAGGTCGCGCTCGGCGGCTTCCGGCTCGGCCCGGTGGACCTCCAGATCGACTGGGCCGACCGGATCGCCGTCACCGGGGCCAACGGCTCCGGCAAGTCGACCCTGCTCGCCGCGCTCCTCGGCCGCCGCCCGCTGGACGCCGGGAGCGCCGCGCTCGGTCCCGGCGTGGTGGTCGGCGAGGTGGACCAGGCCCGCGGGCTCTTCCACGGCGACGCCACGCTGCTCGACGCGTTCTGCGCGACCGTCCCCGACACCCCGCCCGCGGACGTACGGACACTTCTGGCCAAGTTCGGGCTGAAGGCCGCCCACGTGCTGCGGCCCGCCGCGACGCTGTCGCCCGGCGAACGCACCCGGGCCGCACTGGCGCTGCTCCAGGCGCGTGGCGTGAACCTGCTGGTGCTGGACGAGCCCACCAACCACCTGGACCTGCCCGCCATCGAACAGCTGGAGTCCGCCCTCGCCTCCTACGACGGCACGCTGCTGCTGGTCACCCACGACCGGCGAATGCTGGAGGCGGTCCACACCACCCGGCGCTTCGAGGTCGAGGCCGGAAAAGTCACCGAGGTCTGAGCCCGGCCGCGGTCCGCCCGGCCGCGTCCGGCATGATCGTGCCACCGGCCGACTCCGAGGGGGACCGATGAGCGCCGTCGCGCTGGAACTGATACCCGTGGCCGCCGCGGCGGGCTGGATCGACGCGGTGGTGGGTGGCGGCGGGCTCCTCCAGCTGCCCGCGATGCTGATCGCGTTCCCCACCCTGCCCACCGCCACCGTCCTGGGCACCAACAAGGCCGTCGCCATCACCGGCACGTCCTCGGCCGCCACCACCTACCTGCGCAGGACCGACGTCGACTGGAGCTTCCTGGGCCTGGCCGCGGCGATCGCGCTGCCCGCGGCGGCCGGCGGCGCCCTGGTCGCCACCGCGCTGCCCGGTTCCGTCTTCCGCCCGGTCATCATGATCGCGCTGCTGGCCGTGGGCGCCTTCGTCACGCTGCGCCCCGACTTCGGCCGCACCCACACGCCGGTGCGCCTGAGCAGGCGCAAGGCGGTCACCGCGGCGATCCTGTGCGGCGGCGGCATCGGCTTCTACGACGGCGTGATCGGCTCCGGCACCGGCACCTTCCTGATCATCGCGTTCCTGCTGGTGCTCGGCGCCGACTTCGTGCACGGCTCGGCGATGGCCAAGGTCGTCAACGTCGGCACCAACCTCGGCGCCCTGATCGTCTTCGTCGCCGAGGGCCACGTCATGTGGCTGACGGCTGCCGCGATGGCGGTGGGGAACGTCACCGGGGGCGCGCTCGGTGCCCGGATGGCCCTGAAACGCGGCGCCTCCTTCATTCGTTACGCACTCATGGTGGTGGTCGTCGCGCTGGTCGCGAAGCTCGGCTACGACCAGTGGGGCTGACGGAGCGAGGCGGTCGCTGACATCCGGCGGGGGCGCTATCGTCGGCAGCACTTCGACAAGCCGCCGGTGCGGTGCGCCCGGCTCGCTGGGAAGGGTGACGTCGTGGCCGTGTTCCTGCTCGGTATCGGCGCCGCGTGCTGCCTCGGCTTCGGCTTCGTGCTCCAGCAGCGGGCGGCCCAGCGCGCCCCGCTGGCCGACTTCCTCTCCTTCCGGCTGCTGCTCGACCTGCTGAAGATGCCCGAATGGCTGCTGGGCATCGCCGCCATGGTCGCCGGACAGGTGCTCGGCGCGCTCGCCCTCACCCACGGCGAGGTCTCCCAGGTCGAACCGCTGCTCGCCACCAACCTGCTGTTCGCCATGGCGCTGTCGCGCTGGCTGAGCGACCAGCCGCTCGGCCGCAGCGGCTGGGGCGGGGTGCTGGTGCTGGCACTCGGCGTCACCGCGTTCATCGTCGCCGGCCGGCCCTCCGGCGGCGGCCACCTCGCCTCGCCGCTGCGCCACTGGCTGGTCTTCGGCGTCGTCGTGGGCCTCGCGATGCTGCTGACCGCCATCGGCAAGCGGCTGCGGCCCACCCGCGAGGCGACTCTGCTGTCCCTGGCCGCCGGCACCCTCTACGGCCTCCAGGACGCCCTGACCCGGGTCGTCGGCACCCTCATCCACGACGGCGGCATCGCCGCGGTCTTCACGCACTGGCAGCCGTACGTCATCGTGGGCTGCGGCCTGACCGGGCTGCTGCTGGTGCAGAGCGCCTTCGAGACCGCGCCGCTGCGCTCCTCGCTGCCCGCGCTCACCGCCGCCGAGCCGATCGTCGGCATCGCCTGCGGCGTCGGCTTCCTCGGCGACCGGCTGCGGGTCACCCCCGGCGCGCTGGCCTGGCAGGTCATCGGCCTGATCGCGATCGTCGTCGGCGTCGTCCTGCTGGGCAGCCACCCGGCGATGCCGGAGGGCCCCTGCGCCACCCGCGACCCGCACCAGGTCCAGCCGCGCCAGCATCTCGGCCGCCGCGCCTCCGCCCGCCGCTGAGCCGCACGCCCCCCCCGCGCGGCCGCTACCGTCCGCGCGGCACGTAGACCGCCCAGCCGGTCACCAGCGGCGAGCCGGTCAGCGGGCGCCGCCGCCAGCCGGGGGCGTAGGACGGCGCGGGGGAGCCGGGCCCGACCAGGACCGCCACGCTCTCCCGGCGCGCTGCGCGCAGCACGTCCGCGCCGGACGCCTCGGACGCGTCGGTGCGCGGGTTGGAGCTCACCGACGAGGCACAGCGCGCGTCGTAGGCGATCGGCTGGGTGTCACCGGCCAGCAGGCACGGAGGTTCCACGCCCACCCGCCGTACCGCGTCGGCCAGCGCCTGGTACTGGTCGACCGTGCGCCGGGCCGAGGCGATCTGGCGGTGCAGCAACCGCTCCTGGATCTGCCAGTGCCCGGCGAGCACCACGCAGGCCAGCGCGGCGGCCGTCAGGCGCCACCCGGTCGGCCGCAGCCGCACCGCCCGCGCCCCCCGGGTGACCAGCCCGGCCACCGGCAGCGCCAGCAGCGCGTAGGCGGGCAGCAGGAAGCGCGGGGCGGCGTACGGGATCAGGAACAGGTACGGGACGGACAGCGCGACGGCGCAGGCCACCGGGAGCATCGCGGTCGCCGTGCGCCCGGTGCGGCGGGCCACCACCAGCCCGGCCGCCGCGAGCACCGGCAGCGCAAGCCACCAGGCGGTGTCCAGGGCCGGGGGATACCCCACGGCGCACGGTCTGCACAGCAGCGGGCCGTCGGCGCTGCGCAGCGCGTTGCCGACGTTCCACGACAGCCCCATGCCGCCCTCGATCGCGCTGGAGTCGGACAGCCGCTGCCCGATGCCGCCGAACCGCGCGTACGCCTCGGCGACCCACTCCGCCAGCCCAGCCGCCAGGCCCAGCACGATCGCGGCGGCGGGGCGCACCGAGCGCCAGGACGGCACCAGCGTCACGGCGGCCAGCAGCGGAAGCGCGAGCCAGACCCCGTCCGGCGCCCGCACCAGCGCCGGCCACCCGACGCTCAGCGCCAGCCCCAGCAGATACCGCCCGCGCGGCCCCTCGCGCACCGCCAGCAGCAGGAACCCGGCGGCGGCCACGGCACCGAAGGCCACCCACAGGTTCGGCATCATCTGGGCGCCGTACTCCACGCTCACCCACAGCGTGCCGAACAGCAGCGCGGCCAGCGCCGCCGTCCCGCCGCCCACCAGCCGCCGCCACACCGCGAACGCCCCGAACAGCGCCAGGCCCGACAGCACGGCGAGGAAGACCCGGATCGCCAGGGGATCGGAGGTGAAAAGCGCGACCGGCGCGCCCAGCAGCGTCACCCCGCGCGAGCGTGGAGCAGAGAAGAACGCGGCGGGCGCGCGCGGGTCGACCTGCGAGAAGTAGATCGACTCGTCCCAGGCGAGCGAGCGCCCGGGCGCGGCCAGCAGCAACTGGAGCACGGTGTACACCAGGCACACCAGTGCGAGCCGCGGGTCGCGGGCGGCGGTGCCGATACGACGCCACGCCGGTGACAGCGGCGTGCGCCGGGCCGGCGCTCCGGCGAGTGTCATCCTCATGCCCTTCCGCGGTCCGCGGGCGAGCCCGTCAGCCCTTGCCGAGGTGCTTGAGCGGCAGCGCGTCCGCCGCGAGCACCGCCTGCGTGAACGGTCCGGCCAGCTCCATCAGCCGTTCCGCGTACTCGGCGCCGAGATGGCGGTACGGCGCGAAGCCCAGCCGGTCGGTGTCCTCCTCCACCTCGCGCCGCAACTCCGCACCGCGCTCGGTCAGTTCGCCCTCTCCGTCCAGCAGCCCGCGCTCGCGCAGCCGGGCCTCGGCCGCCGCCCACTGCTCGGCCGACCAGCCCCGGGTGGCCTGGAAGAAGTACGACGTGAAGCCCTTGCCGGTGGCGGTGTGCGTCACCAGCGCCTCCAGACCGTCGAGTTCGGCGGTCGCCAGCGCGATCAGATGCCCGTCGCCGCGGTGCTCGCGCAGCAGCGTGACCGCGTGCCACAGCGCCAGGTGCGGTTCGTCCGGCACCGGCAGGTCGGCGTTGGCCGCGTACAGCGGACGGCCGGGCGCCTCGCACGCCTCGGCGGCGCGCAGCGCCAGCTCGGCGGCCTCCGTCATCTGGCGCGAGCCGATCGCCTCGTCGCCCAGCAGCCGCCGCAGGTACGCGTCGGTGATCCGCAGCCGCGCCGCCAGGACCTCCCGCGGCGTGGTCAGCTCCCAGGCGCGCGGGATGTCGCGGGCCACGAGATCGGGGCTGAAGTTGTAGAACGTGGCGGTGACCGTCCCCGCGCCGACCGCCCCCATCGGGGCCGACCGCCCGGCGAAGTAGGCCATCGAACCGCGTTCGAGACCGAGGGCGGACAACTGCTCGTCATGCTCGGGCGCGAAGTAGAAGGCCGAGTGCAGCGGGTTGAGCGCGTTGTAGCAGCGCCGGGCCGCCCGCAGGGTCAGGGTAGTCATGCGCCTCACGTTACCCGGGGGTAGTCCGCACGCACACGGTCCACGCCCGCCGCGACCGCGCCGCCGGCGGCCCGCGTCACGCGCTCCACGTGAACCGCGGCTCGCGCCGCTCCAGGAACGCGGCGACGCCCTCCGCGCGGTCCCCGCTGCCGCGCGCCTCGCGGTCCCAGTGCGCCACGCGGTCGGCGCCGGCCTCGCCCCGCAGCGCCTGTGCGGTGAACTCCTTCGCCGCGGCCTGGGTCAGCCCCGACCGGCTCGCCAGTACGGCGGTGAACCGCTCGACGCGCGCGGCCAGTTCGCCGGCGTCCAGCAGCTCGTCGACGAGACCGGTGCGCAGCGCCCGCTCGTCGTCGATCAACTCGGCGGAGAACAACAGGTACTTGGCGGTCGCGGGACCCACGAGGGAGACCAGCCGCCGGGTGGAGGAGGCCGGGTAGACGATGCCCAGCCGGGCCGGGGTCACCCCGAACCGCGACCCGCGCGCCGCGAACCGCAGGTCGCAGGCGGCGGCCAACTGGCACCCGCCGCCCACGCAGTAGCCCCGGACCACCGCCAGCGTGGGCTTGGGGAAGGCGGCGAGCGCCTCCTCGGCGACGGCAGCGGCGCCCTCGGTGCCGGGCTCGCGCAGCGCCGAGATGTCCGCGCCCGCGCAGAATGTGTCGCCCGCGCCGGTCAGCACCAGCGCCCGCACCTGCCGCTCGGCCGCGAGACCGTCCAGCAGCCCGGGCAGCTCGCGCCACATCCCGGGCGTCATGGCGTTGCGCTTGGCGGGGTTGGCGATGGTGACGGTGGCGACGCCGTCCCGTCGCTCCAGCAGCAGACCGGGCTCCGCCATGCGCGTACCTCCAGATGATCGCCCGCCCGGATCCTATCCACCGCCGGGCGACCGTCCCTTGAACTGCGACGGCAACGCAAGAAGAACAAAAGCCGCACAACCGCTCGTTCCAGCCGGTGAATACGTTCATTACCGGTCACGACACGCCAAGAGGTACAGACTTGCGGTCAGCGCTTCGGTAAGCGCTTCCTGCGTTCAACACTCATGGAGAGTGAGGCGGTTCCACATCGGCGGAACTGCGGGGAACGTCACGCGAAGCGGGTGCTGCTGTCATGACGGTCTGCGGAAGAATCCCACCCGATCCGGTCCCGGCCGATCGCGTCCCGCCCGGCCCGGTGCCCGTCGGCCCGGTGCCGGGGGCGGCCGGCGCCGCCTCGCCCGCCGCCGCGCCGCGGGTCCCGTACGAGGGGACCTGGCGGTTCACCGCGCCCGCCCTGGACTCCTCCGTGCCGCAGGTCCGGCACGCGGTGCGCGACCTGCTGGACCGGCAGCGGGTGCCGGTCCGCGACGAGACCGTCGACGGGCTGCTGCTGATCGTCTCCGAACTGGTGACCAACGCCGTGCGGCACGCCGCCGTGCTCTCCCCGCGCATCACCGTCGAGGTCGCCGTGACCACCGGGTGGGTACGGGTCGCGGTCGCCGACGACCACCCGTACCGGCCCAAGGCGCTGGAGGCCGACCACGTCAGGACCGGCGGGCGCGGGCTGCTGCTGGTGAAGGCGATCACCGTCGAGGCGGGCGGCAGTTGCGACGTCGAGCACACCCCGCAGGGCGGCAAGGTCGTGTGGGCGGCGCTCCCCCTGCACGCCGCCTCCTGACCGCCTCCGGCTCAGCCGGTCACCAGCCCGCTTCCGCGCCGGTCAGCTCCCGCGCCGCCGGGCGCGCCGCGTCCAGCACGGTGCCGAACCACGCGGACAGCGTCGCCCCCGCGCCCAGCTCGGCCAGCTGCGCCGGGGTCACGAAGGTGGTCTCCATGACCTCCTGCGGGTCCGGCCGCGGCTCGGCACGGACCAGCCCCACGAACAGGTGGTTGAACTCCTGCTCCACCAGCCCGGACGCCGGGTCCGGATGGTTGTAGCGCACCGTCCCCGCCTCGCGCATCAGCACCGGCGCGACGCCCAGCTCCTCCGCCGTGCGCCGGGCGGCGGCAACGAACGGCTGCTCGCCCGGGTACGGGTGACCGCAGCAGGTGTTGGACCACACCCCGGGGGAGTGGTACTTGCCCAGCGCCCGCCGCTGCATCAGCAGCCGCCCGGCGTCGTCGAACAGGAAGACGGAGAAGGCGCGGTGCAGCCTGCCGGGAGGCAGGTGTGCGGAGAGTTTCTCCGCGGTCCCGATCGTCGTCCCGGTCTCGTCGACCAGTTCCAGCAGGATCGCCTCCGCGCTGCCGTTGACGGTCGAGCTGCCGTTGGAGGCCGGCCCGGTTGACGCTGAGCCGGTGGCGGGAGAGATCGGCATGGCCATCCTTCGCTGTTGAACCTCGGTAACGCCCTGCTTCTTGCCGCTCACACCGTGACGTTCACGACGTACGCGAAGGCCCCAGTCTGCCGCACTCCGTCCCGCCCGCGAGAGTGATCACGGTCGTCGTCACCCCCGTGTCAGCCCCGGCGCCTCCCCTCGGCACGCACAGGGCGGCGTGCCATGATGCGCCTGCCGAGCCCGGGGTGAACCTGCGGTGAACGCCGCCTTCCGCCGATCCGATAGCCTCTGCCGTCGAGCCCGTCCCGGCGTCACGGGGGCGTGGTGGCCGTCGCGCCCGCGTCCCGGCCGTGCCGCGGGCGGCCTCGCACCAGATCACATCCAGGGGAGTGAGTTCGTCTGTCGACCGCCATCCTCACCGGCCCGCCGGTCGCGGGCTCGCCGCTCACCGAGGACCTGCGCGCCCTCGGCTTCGACGTCACCGTGGCGGACGGCCCCGGGCGGCTGGCGGCCGAGCTGGCGGCGGCGCCCGCCGGGGCCAGGGTCGCCGTGGTCGACCCCCGGTTCACCGGCCACCGGCACGCCCTGCGGCTGGCGCTGACCGACCCCCGTTTCCCGGCGGGCGCGATCCCCGGCGCCCTCGGCGCGACCGGCGCCGCCCGCGCCGAGCTGGCCTGCGCCGTCCGTGAGCCCGCCGCGGCGGCCACCGGCAACGGCAACGGCACCGGCCAGGGCGGCACGCCCACCCCCGACGCCCTGGCCGCCGCGCTGGAGGGCGCCGGGATCGACGTGCACCGTCCGGAACTCGGCGTCCTGGTCGCCGCCGTGCCCGCCGACGAGACGGCCCGCGCGCGGGCCCGCGAGGCCACCGCGGGCGTGGACGACGAGGCGGTGCGGCTGCGCAGCGCGGTCAAGTCCCGCGACGGCTTCTTCACCACCTTCTGCGTCAGCCCCTACTCGCGCTACCTCGCCCGCTGGTGCGCCCGGCGCGGGCTCACCCCCAACCAGGTCACCACCGCGTCGCTGCTGGTCGCGCTGATCGCCGCCGCCTGCGCCGCCACCGGCACCCGCCCCGGCTTCGTCGCCGCCGGCGTGCTGCTGATCGCCTCGTTCGTGCTGGACTGCACCGACGGCCAGCTGGCCCGCTACTCCCTCCAGTACTCCACGCTCGGCGCCTGGCTGGACGCCACCTTCGACCGGGCCAAGGAGTACGCCTACTACGCGGGCCTGGCGCTGGGCGCCGCCCGCGGCGGTGACGACGTGTGGGCGCTGGCCCTGGGCGCGATGGTGCTCCAGTCCTGCCGCCACATCGTCGACTTCTCCTTCAACGAGGCGAACCACGACGCGACCGCCAACACCAGCCCGACCGCCGCCCTGTCCGACCGGCTCGACAGCGTCGGCTGGACGGTGTGGGTGCGGCGGATGGTCGTGCTGCCGATCGGCGAGCGCTGGGCGCTGATCGCCGTGCTGACGGCCGTCACCACGCCCCGGATCGTCTTCCTGGTGCTGCTGGTCGGCTGCGCGCTGGCCGCCTGCTACACCACCGCCGGGCGTCTGCTGCGCTCGCTGACCCGCAGGGCCCGCCGCACCGACCGCGCCGCCCAGGCCCTGGCCGACCTCGCCGACACCGGGCCCGTCGCCGAAGCCGTCGCGCGGGTCGCCCCGAAGCGGCTGCCGTCCTTCGCCGCCCCCGCGGTCGCGCTGCTCGGCGCCGCCGCCGTGGTCGCCACCGCCTGGCTGACCCCGCACGGCTCCTGGTGGCCGCTGCTCGCCGCCGCCCTCTACGCGGTCACCTCGGGCGTGGCGGTCGCCGCGCCGCTGAAGGGCGCGCTGGACTGGCTGGTGCCGCCGCTCTTCCGGGCGGCCGAGTACGTGACGATCCTGGCGCTGGCCGCCCGCTCGGGGCTGCACGGCGCGGTCCCGGCGGCGTTCGGGCTGGTCGCGGCCGTCGCCTACCATCACTACGACACGGTGTACCGCATCCGCGGCGGCACCGGCGCGCCACCGCGGGCCCTGGTCCGCGCGTCCGGCGGGCACGAGGGCAGGGTGCTGGTCGTGACCGCGCTCGCCGCCCTCCTCGCGGACCGTACGACGTTCACTTGGGCGCTGGCGGCTCTGGCCGGGCTGCTCGCGCTGACGGTGCTCACCGAGTCCATCCGTTTCTGGGTCTCGGCCGGGGCGCCCGCGGTACACGACGAAACAGGAGAACCCACATGATCGGCCTCGTGCTGGCGGCCGGCGCCGGACGGCGTCTTCGCCCCTACACCGACACCCTGCCGAAGGCCCTGGTGCCGGTGGACGGGGACACCACCGTCCTGGACCTGACCCTGGGCAACTTCGCCGAGGTCGGCCTGACCGACGCGGCCGTGGTCATCGGCTACCGGGGCGAGGCCGTCGTCGAGCGCAAGGCCGCGCTGGAGAAGAAGTACGGCGTCAAGCTCCACCTCGTCGTCAACGACAAGGCCGAGGAGTGGAACAACGCCTACTCCCTGTGGTGCGCCCGGGACGTCATCAAGGAAGGCGTCATCCTCGCCAACGGCGACACCGTGCACCCGGTCTCGGTCGAGAAGACCCTGCTGGCCGCGCGCGGCGCCGGACAGCGCATCATCCTGGCCCTCGACACGGTCAAGTCGCTGGCCGACGAGGAGATGAAGGTCATCACCGCGCAGGGCAAGGGCGTCCAGCGGATCACCAAGCTGATGGACCCGGCCGGCGCCACCGGCGAGTACATCGGTGTCACCCTGATCGAGCCGGAGGCCGCCGAGCCGCTCGCCGACGCGCTGCGCGCCACCTACGAGCGCGACCCGCAGCTGTACTACGAGGACGGCTACCAGGAACTGGTCGACCGCGGCTTCACCGTGGACGTGGCGCCGATCGGCGAGGTCTCCTGGGTCGAGATCGACAACCACGACGACCTCGCCAAGGCCCGGGGGATCGCGTGCCAGTACTGACCCGGCTGATCCCCTCGCCGGTCGTCGTGGACATCCGGCGCGGCGCGCTGGACGACCTCGCGGGTCTCCTCGCCGACCAGCGCATCTCCAGCTCCGGCAGGCTGGCGGTGGCGATCAGCGGGGGCTCCGGGGCGGCGCTGCGCGAGCGGCTCGCCCCGGCCCTGCCGGACGCCGACTGGTTCGAGGTGGGCGGCGGCAGCATCGACGCGGCGGTGAGGCTCTCCAACGCGATGAGCGGCAAGAACTACGACGCGCTCGTGGGCCTCGGTGGCGGGAAGATCATCGACGCTTCGAAGTACGCGGCCGCCCGGGTCGGCCTGCCCGTCGTCGCCGTCGCCACCAACCTCTCGCACGACGGCATCTGCTCTCCGGTGGCGACGCTCGACAACGACCACGGCCGGGGCTCTTACGGCGTGCCGACCCCGATCGCGCTCGTCATCGACCTCGACGTGGTCCGTCAGGCACCGCAGCGCTTCGTCCGGTCAGGTGTGGGCGACGCGATCTCCAACATCAACGCGATGGCCGACTGGGAGCTGTCGAACCAGGTGACCGGCGAGCGCGTCGACGGTCTCGCGGGCGCGATGGCCCGGACCGCCGGAGAGGCGGTGCTGCGGCACACCGGCGGCATCGGCGACGACGACTTCCTCACCACGCTCGCGGAGGCGCTGGTGCTCTCGGGCATCGCCATGTCCGTGAGCGGTGACAGCCGTCCGGCGTCCGGCTCCTGCCACGAGATCCTGCACGCCTTCGACATCCTCTACCCGCAGCGCGCGCCGGCGCACGGCGAGGGCGCCGGTATCGGGGCCGCGTTCGCCATGCATCTGCGCGGTGCCGCCGAGGAGTCCGGGCAGATCGTCGAGGTGTTGCGGCGCCACGGCCTGCCGGTGCTGCCGGGCGAGGCCGGTTTCTCGGACGAGGAGTTCGTCCGGGTCGTCGAGTACGCCCCTCAGACCCGCCCCGGCCGGTTCACCATCCTCGAACACCTCGATCTCGACTCCGACGCCATCAGGGATGCGTACGCCGACTATGTCAAAGCCATCGGTAGCTGAACTGCGGCCGGTCGTGCACCCCGCGGGGGTGAAGGACCGGCGCAGCGGTGAGCACTGGGCCGGGCGCATGTACATGCGGGAGATCTCGCTGCGCATCGACCGGCACCTTGTCACCACCCGGGTCACCCCCAACCAGCTGACCTACCTGATGACCGTCTGCGGCGTGCTGGCCGCCCCGGCGCTGCTGGTGCCGGGCATCCCGGGCGCCGTGCTGGGCGTCGTGATGGTCCAGCTGTACCTGCTGCTGGACTGCGTGGACGGCGAGGTCGCCCGCTGGAAGAAGCAGTTCTCGCTGTCCGGGGTCTACCTCGACCGCGTCGGCGCCTACCTCACCGACGCCGCGGTCCTGGTCGGCTTCGGCCTGCGCGCCGCCGACCTGTGGGGCTCGGGGCGCATCGACTGGCTGTGGGCGTTCCTGGGCACCCTCGCCGCGCTCGGCGCGATCCTCATCAAGGCCGAGACCGACCTCGTCGGCGTGGCCCGGCACCAGGGCGGGCTGCCGCCGGTCAAGGAGGCGGCCGCCGAGCCGCGTTCGTCCGGTGTGGCGCTCGCCCGGCGGGCCGCCGCCGCGCTGAAGTTCCACCGGCTGGTCCTCGGCGTCGAGGCGTCCCTGCTGATCCTGGTGCTCGCGGTCGTCGACCAGATCCGCGGCGACCTGTTCTTCTCGCGGCTGGGCGTGGCGGTGCTCGCGGGCATCGCGCTGTTGCAGACGCTGCTGCACCTGGTGTCCGTCCTGGCGTCGAGCAGGCTGCGGTGAGCGCGGCCATGAAACTCGGCGCGGTCGTGCTGACCATGGGCAACCGCCCCGACGAACTGCGCGCGCTGCTGGACTCGGTGGCCAGGCAGCGCGGCGACGCCATCGAGGTCGTCGTCGTCGGCAACGGCTCGCCGCTGCCCGAACTCCCGCACGGCGTAAGGACGGTGGAGCTGCCGGAGAACCTCGGCATCCCGGCCGGGCGCAACGTCGGCATCGAGGCGTTCGGCCCCGGCGGCAGCGAGGTGGACGCGCTGCTGTTCCTCGACGACGACGGGCTGCTGCCCCGGGACGACACCGCCGAGCTGGTGCGCGAGGCGTTCGCCGCCGACCCCAGGCTGGGCATCATCTCGTTCCGCATCACCGACCCGCAGACCGGCAGCACGCAGCGCCGCCACGTGCCGAGGCTGCGCGCCTCCGACCCGTTGCGCTCCTCGCGCGTCACGACGTTCCTCGGCGGCGCCAACGCCACCAGGACGGCGGTCTTCCAGCAGGTCGGCGGGCTGCCCGGCGAGTTCTTCTACGCGCATGAGGAGACCGACCTGGCCTGGCGGGCGCTGGACGGCGGCTGGCTGATCGACTACCGCGCGGACATGGTGCTGGAGCACCCGGCGACCGCCCCGAGCCGGCACGCCGTCTACCACCGCATGGTGGCCCGCAACCGGGTCTGGCTGGCCCGCCGCAACCTCCCGGCGCCACTGGTCCCGCTGTACCTGACCACGTGGATCCTGCTGACACTCGCCCGACGCCCGTCCCGTCCCGCGCTGCGGGCCTGGCTGGGCGGGTTCAAGGAGGGCTGGACGAAGCCGTGCGGACCGCGCCGGCCGATGCGCTGGCGCACGGTGTGGCGGCTGACCAGGCTGGGAAGGCCGCCGGTCATCTGACGACTCCGGCGTTACGCGCCCGGTTGGGCGGCTGCTCGGCCCGAATCCGCCTCGCGTTCACCTTTCCCTGATGTGCTGCCTACCGCGGCGCTTCAGGGGAAGGTACGGATGACGGACGCGGTACGGGACGAGCGGGTGCCCACGGTCGTCGTGCAGGGACTGCACATCGTCTACCGGGTGCACGGCGGCGGTGGCGGCAAGCGCAGCGCGTCGGCGGCCCTCGGGCGCCTGGTGCGCCGCCAGGCCACTCCCCACCTGCGCGAGGTGCACGCCGTGCGCGGGGTGAGCTTCGTCGGGTACCGCGGTGAGGCGGTCGGGCTGATCGGCACCAACGGCGCGGGCAAGTCCACGCTGCTGCGGGCGATCGCCGGGCTGCTGCCGCCCGAGCGCGGCCGGGTGTACGTCGAGGGCCGCCCGTCGCTGCTGGGCGTCAACGCGGCCTTGATGAACGATTTGAGTGGCGAGCGCAACGTCATACTCGGCGGCCTGGCGATGGGCATGGGCCACCGCGAGATCCGCGAGCGCTACCAGGACATCGTTGACTTCTCCGGCATCGACGAACGCGGCGACTTCTCCTCGCTGCCGATGCGCACCTACTCCTCCGGCATGGGCGCCCGGCTGCGGTTCGCCATCGCCGCCTGCAAACGGCACGACGTACTGCTCATCGACGAGGCGCTGGCCACCGGTGACGTGGCGTTCCAGCGGCGGTCGCTGGAACGCATCCGTGAGCTGCGCGAGCAGGCCGGCACGGTCTTCCTGGTCAGCCACAACAACCGCTCGATCCGCGAGGTGTGCGAGCGGGTGCTGTGGCTGGAGCGCGGTGAACTGCTGATGGACGGACCCACGGAAGCGGTGCTGGCCGCCTACGAGGAGCACACCCGCGGCTGACCGAACGCCCCGGCCTCGACCCGATCGTGAGCGAGCCGTCGCGAATCCGTTGCGGTAATCGCGCCGTCCGCGCGGGAGCCTGCCGATACGGTCGGCAGGGGCCGTACGTGTGACAGCGATCAACTCATGTGGCGGAGGGGAAGATTCGCGGCCCCCGTGTTGTTCGACGTCATGGGTGAATGACCGGGAGACCCGGGCGTACGCCGGATCCCTGTACGGCGTACGCTGAGTCAATGCCCACCGCCGGACCGCCCACGACCTGCCCTTCGGCGCGCGGGGTGCGGGGGCGCACGGCGGCGACGGCAGGAACGGAGGGCGGTATTGGGTGCGGCGTGTCCGAAATGGGAAGAACCTGAGGATCAGTGTAGAACGGGGGGTGTGGCGGCCATGAACACGGAACCCATCCAGCTCCGGGGCACGTCCGCCGCTGCGACATGGGGCGACCCATGGTGACCGCGGGGACGCAGGAGACCCAGTCGCGCGCCGTCCTCGACAAGGCCGCCCGGGAAAACTTCCCCGTGGCGCCGTTCTTCCTGCCCCGCGCCTGGCGTGACGACCTGATGGCGGTGTACGGCTACGCCCGCCTGGTCGACGACATCGGCGACGGCGACCTGCCGCCCGGCCGCGACGACGCCCGCCTGCTCGGCCTCGACCCGGCCGCCGGCGACGACCGGCTCGCCATGCTGGACGCCTTCGAGCGGGACCTGCGCCGGATCTTCGACGGCGGCACCCCGGGCCATCCCATCCTGCGCACCCTCGCCCCGGTCGTCCGCGCCCGCGGACTGACCCCCGAGCCGTTCCTCGGCCTGATCGAGGCCAACCGGCAGGACCAGCGGGTGCGCCGCTACGCCGACTACGACGAACTGCTGGCGTACTGCGAGCTGTCCGCCAACCCCGTCGGCCGCCTGGTGCTCGCCATCACCGGCACCGCCACCCCGGAACGGATCCGGTGCTCCGACGCGGTGTGCACCGCGTTGCAGATCGTCGAGCACCTCCAGGACGTCGCCGAGGACCTGGCCCGCGACCGGATCTACCTGCCCGCCGACGACATGGCGCGGTTCGGCGTGACCGAGGCCGACCTCGCCGCCCCCACGGGGGGCGCGCAGGTGCGTGCGCTGGTGAAATACGAAGCGGAACGCGCCCGCGATCTGTTGAATGAAGGCACCCCGCTGGTGGGTAGCGTCCACGGCAGGCTGAAGCTGCTGCTCGCCGGATTCGTGGCGGGGGGCCGTGCCGCGCTCGCGGCGGTCGCGGCGGCCCGCCACGACGTCCTGGCGGGACCGCCGAAGGCCACCAAGCTCGGACTGCTGCGCGAGGTGGGGTCCACATTGCGACGAGAGGGGTGAGCCGGATCGTGGACGGTTCCGCGCACACGTCCGCACCGGTACTGGCCGCGTACCGGTACTGCGAGACCGTGACCGGGCAGCAGGCACGCAACTTCGCGTACGGCATCAGACTGCTGCCGCAGGAGAAGCGGCAGGCCATGTCGGCGCTGTACGCGTTCTCCCGCCGGGTCGACGACATCGGCGACGGCGACCTGGACCCCGCCACCAAGCGGGTCCGGCTGGAGGAGACCCGGGCGGTGCTCGGCCGGGTGCGGGACGGCGAGGTGTCCGAGGACGACACCGACCCGGTCGCCGTGGCGCTCGCCGACACGGCGCGCCGCTTCCCGATCCCGCTCGGCGGGCTCGACGAACTCATCGACGGCGTCCAGATGGACCTGCGCGGCGAGACCTACGAGAGCTGGGACGACCTGAAGGTGTACTGCCGCTGCGTCGCCGGTGCCATCGGCCGGCTGTCGCTCGGCATCTTCGGCACGGTGCCCGGCGCCCGTGACGCGGAGCAGGCGCCGACCTACGCCGACACGCTTGGCTTGGCCCTGCAACTGACCAACATCCTGCGGGACGTTCGCGAGGACGCGGGCAACGGGCGCACCTACCTGCCCGCCGAGGACCTCGCCAAGTTCGGCTGCTCCGCCGGGTTCTCGCAGCCGGTACCGCCCGCGGGGGCGGACTTCGCGGGCCTGGTCCACCACGAAGTGCGGCGCGCCAGGGCCCTGTTCGCGGAAGGCTACCGGCTGCTGCCGATGCTCGATCGGCGCAGCGGCGCCTGCGTGGCCGCCATGGCCGGCATCTACCGCCGCCTGCTGGAACGCATCGCCTCCGACCCCGAGGCGGTGCTGCGCGGCCGGGTCTCGCTGCCCGGACGCGAGAAGGCCTACGTCGCGCTGCGCGGGCTCGCCGGGCTCGACACCCGGCACGCGGCCAGGGGGCGTGCCTGAGATGAGGCCCTCACCAGCGCCGACGTCCTGCCCGGCCCACCCGGCCGGGCGCCGCTCAACCCCGCGGACGATCATCGCGTCCCTCCTGCCGACGGCACCCGGGGACGCCGCGGAGGGAGCAAGCGCATGAGCCGGACATCGATGCCGCGAGGCGGCCACCGCGACCAGCCCGGCGCCGCCACCGCGGTCGTCGTGGGCGGCGGCCTGGCGGGCACCACGGCCGCGCTCACCCTGGCCGACGCGGGAGTACGGGTCACGCTGGTGGAAGGCAGGCCGCGCCTCGGCGGTCTCGCCTTCTCCTTCCAACGCGACACCCCGGCAGGCGAGTTGACCGTCGACAACGGCCAGCACGTCTTCCTGCGCTGCTGCACCGCCTACCGCTGGTTCCTCGACCGGATCGCGGCGAGCGACCTGGTCACCCTCCAGGACCGGCTGCACGTGCCCGTACTGGACGCGGGACGGCAGCGGATGGGGCACCTGCGGCGCACCGCCCTGCCCGTCCCGCTGCACCTGGCCGCCTCGCTCGCCACCTATCCGCACCTGTCGCTCGCCGAGCGGGCCACGGTGGGCCGCGCCGCCCTCGCGCTGCGCGGACTCGACCTGGACGACCCCGCGCTCGACGCGGTCGACTTCGCGAGCTGGCTGCGCGCCCGCGGCCAGTCGCGGCGCACCGTCGAGGCGCTGTGGGACCTGGTCGGCGTCGCCACCCTCAACGCCACCGCCGACCAGGCGTCACTGGGCCTGGCCGCCATGGTCTTCAAGACCGGGCTGCTGTCCGACCCCGGGGCCGCCGACATCGGCTGGGCCCGCGCCCCGCTCGGCGACCTGCACGACACCCGCGCCCGCGCCGCCCTGGACGCGGCCGGGGTCACCACCGTGCTGCGCGGCCGGGCCGGCGGACTGCGGGCCGCACCGGACGGGGGCTGGCTGGTGGACGTGGCCGCCGGCCCCGGTCGCGCCGAGGAAGTGGCCGCCGGCACCGTGGTGCTCGCGGTGCCGCAGCGCGAGGCGCACGGCCTGCTGCCGGACGGCGCGCTGGCCGATCCCGGAGCGCTGCTGCGCATCGGCACCGCGCCGATCCTCAACGTCCACGTCGTCTACGACCGCACGGTGCTGCGCGAGCCGTTCCTCGCGGCGCTCGACAGCCCCGTGCAGTGGGTCTTCGACCGCACCGGCGCCTCGGGGCTGGCCGAGGGGCAGTACGTGGCGCTGTCGCAGTCGGCCGCCCACGACGAGATCGACCTGCCGGTCGCCGAGCTGAGAGCCCGCTACCTGCCGGAGCTGGAGCGGCTGCTGCCGGCCGCCCGCGCCGCGACCGTACGGGACTTCTTCGTCACCCGGGAACGCACCGCCACCTTCGCCCCCGCGCCGGGCGTCGGCAGGCTGCGCCCGGCCGCCCGCACCCGCGCCCCGGGCCTGTACCTGGCGGGCGCGTGGACCGCCACCGGGTGGCCCGCGACGATGGAGGGCGCCGTGCGCAGCGGACTGCGGGCCGCCCGGGACGCCCTGACGGAACTCGGCCGACCGGCCCCCGACGGCGCGCTGGAAGCCGTATGAGCCAGACATCCGCAAGCGAAGGAGAACCCGTGACACCGGCCCACGAGCAGCTGGCAGCGCCACAGGCGCAGCAAGGCGTCACCGCGCTGCTGGAGCGCGGGCGGACCCTGTCCACCCCCGTCCTGCGCGCGGCGGTGGACCGGCTCGCGCCCCCCATGGACACCGTCGCCGCCTACCACTTCGGGTGGATCGACGCGGCGGGCAACCCCACCCGCGGCGACAGCGGCAAGGCGGTCCGCCCGGCGCTCGCGCTGATGTCCGCCGAGGCCGCGGGCGCCGCTCCCGAGGCGGGCGTGCCCGGCGCGGTCGCGGTGGAACTCGTGCACAACTTCTCGTTGCTCCACGACGACCTGATGGACGGCGACGAGCAGCGCAGGCACCGCGACACGGTGTGGAAGGTGCACGGCCCGGCGCAGGCCATCCTGGTCGGCGACGCGCTGTTCGCGCTGGCCAACGAGATCCTGCTGGAGCAGGGCACCGTGGAGGCGGGCCGGGCCACCCGGCGGCTGACGGTGGCCACCCGCAAGCTGATCGACGGTCAGGCCCAGGACATCTCCTTCGAGCACCGCGAGCGGGTCACCGTCGAGGAGTGCCTGGAGATGGAGGGCAACAAGACCGGTGCCCTGCTGGCCTGCGCCTGCTCGATCGGCGCGGTGCTCGGCGGCGCCGACGAGGCCACCGCCGACGCGCTGGAGAGCTACGGCTACCACCTCGGCCTCGCCTTCCAGGCCGTCGACGACCTGCTCGGCATCTGGGGCGAGCCCGCCGTCACCGGCAAGCAGACCTGGAGCGACCTGCGTCAGCGCAAGAAGTCCCTGCCCGTGGTGGCCGCGCTCGCCGCCGAGGGTGAGGCGGCGGA
The DNA here is from genome assembly GCF_003144095.1 of Streptomyces sp. ICBB 8177. GTDB lineage: Bacteria > Actinomycetota > Actinomycetes > Streptomycetales > Streptomycetaceae > Streptantibioticus_D. The sequence goes on from NZ_NSKH01000023.1 coordinate 416,752, forward strand.
GCGTCTGGGTGAACTCCTGGCGGCGGACGCCAAGAACCCCGAGATCGGGGACTTCAGCGAGGAAGAATTCGCCGACCGCGCCGCGTTGATCGAACAGGCCGGTGGCCGGGAATGGACCTCGCGCGAGGCCCGTCGCCAACACGCCACCGCCCTCGCCGCACTTGACGGAGTGGCGATGCCGGAGGAGACCAGGCGAAACCTCTTCGCGTTGGCCGACTTCGTTGTGGTACGAGAAAGATGACAACTGCAACTGCCTGAGCGCAGTCGCCGACCGCGTCGCGTGCGACGCCGGCCGACGGACGCCCCACCGGCGCAGTGCCACACTGCAGAAGGGGAAGCCATGACAGCGACGACCGACGGAAGCGCGGGACCACTTCCACCTCGTGCCACCTCGGCCAGCGAACGGTCCGGCCCGGCCGCCACCACGGCGGCCACCGGACCGCTCGACCCCGTGGAGCGGGTCGCGGCCCGCACCGCGGAGCGCGCCACCGCCCACCTGCTCGCCGCCCAGCATCCGGACGGCTGGTGGAAGGGCATCCTGGAGACCAACGTCACCATGGACGCCGAGGACCTGCTGCTCCGTCAGTTCCTCGGTATCCAGGACCCCCGCGTCCTGGACGCCGCCGCCCGCTGGATCCGCTCCCAGCAGCGCGAGGACGGCACCTGGGCCACCTTCCACGGAGGCCCCGGCGAGATCTCCACCACCGTCGAGGCCTACGTGGCGTTGCGCCTCGCCGGGGACCAGCCGACCGACGACCACATGGCCGCCGCCGCCGCCTGGGTGCGCGCCCACGGCGGGGTCGCCGCCACCCGGGTGTTCACCCGCATCTGGCTGGCCCTGTTCGGCTGGTGGAAGTGGGAGGACCTGCCGGAACTGCCGCCGGAGATCATCTACCTGCCGAAGTGGTTCCCGCTGAACCTCTACTCCTTCGGCCAGTGGGCCCGGCAGACCATCGTGCCGCTCACCGTGGTCGGCGCGCACCGGCCCGTGCAGCCCTCGCCGTTCCCCATCGACGAACTGCACACCGATCCCTCGGTGCCCAACCCGCCGCGGCCCGCCGCCCCGCTGCACAGCTGGGAGGGCGTCTTCCAGCGCCTCGACAAGGCACTGCACGCCTACCGCAAGGTCAGCATCAGGCCGCTGCGCCGCACCGCGCTGGGCGTCGCCGCCCGCTGGATCATCGAACGGCAGGAGAACGACGGCTGCTGGGGCGGCATCCAGCCACCGGCCGTCTACTCCATCATCGCCCTGCGGCTGCTCGGCTACGACCTGGACCACCCGGTGATGCGGGCGGGCCTGGAATCCCTCGACCGGTTCGCCGTCTGGCACGAGGACGGCAGCCGCATGGTCGAGGCCTGCCAGTCCCCGGTCTGGGACACCTGCCTGGCCACCATCGCGCTCGCCGACGCGGGCCTGCCCGCCGACCACCCGGCCCTGGTCAAGGCCGCGGACTGGATGCTCAAGGAGCAGATCGGCAAGCGCGGCGACTGGTCGGTGCGCAGGCCCGAACTGACGCCGGGCGGCTGGGCGTTCGAGTTCGACAACGACAACTACCCGGACATCGACGACACCGCCGAGGTCGTCCTCGCCCTCAAGCGCGTCGACCACCCCGACCGCGACCGGCTGGCCTCCGCCATCGACCGCGGAGTGCGCTGGAACCTCGGCATGCAGTCGAAGAACGGCGCGTGGGGCGCCTTCGACGTCGACAACACCAGCCGCTTCCCCAACCGCCTGCCGTTCTGCGACTTCGGCGAGGTCATCGACCCGCCGTCGGCCGACGTCACCGCGCACGTCGTGGAGATGCTCGCCGCGGTCGGCCTGCGCGACGACCCCCGCACCCGGCGCGGCGTCGACTGGCTGCTGGCAGAACAGGAGCGGGACGGCTCGTGGTTCGGCCGCTGGGGCGTCAACTACGTCTACGGCACCGGCTCGGTGGTGCCCGCGCTGGTCGCGGTCGGCCTGCCCACCGCACACCCGGCGATCCGCCGCGCCGTGGCCTGGCTGGAGAGCGTGCAGAACGCGGACGGCGGCTGGGGCGAGGACCTGCGCTCCTACCCCGACCAGGAATGGGCCGGACGCGGCAACTCGACCGCGTCGCAGACCGCCTGGGCGCTGATGGCGCTGCTGTCGGCCGGGGAGCGGGACGGCAAGGCGGTCGAACGCGGCATCCGCTGGCTCGCCGACACGCAGAACGAGGACGGGTCCTGGGACGAGCCGTACTTCACCGGCACCGGCTTCCCCTGGGACTTCTCCATCAACTACCACCTGTACCGGATGGTCTTCCCCGTCACCGCGCTCGGCCGCTACCTGCACGGCGAACCCGCGCTCCTGGCCGACCCGCTGGAGGAGGCCGCCTGATGCCCCGTCCCTCACGCTCCTCCTCCCGTCCCCGCGCCGATCCCGTCCCGCCGTCCGCGCCACCGCGCGAACCCCTGCTCGTCGTCTGCGCACTGGCCGTCGAGAAGACGGCCCTGCGCGGCGGCGCGGCCGGCTCCCCGGCGGCGTCGGTGACGCTGCTGCGGACCGGCATGGGGCCGCGCGCCGCCGAGCGCGCCGTCGCCGACGCGCTGCGCGGTGACCCCGCGCTGCGCGGCGCCGCCGTGCTCGCCACCGGGTTCTGCGCCGGGGTGGCGCCCGGCCTGCTGCCCGGTGACGTCGTCGTCGACGAGCGGTCCGAGTCCGCCGCGCCGCTCGCCGACGCCCTAGCCCGGCACGCCCACGGCCGTGCCCGCGTCCACACCGGGCGCATCGCCGAGTCCGATCACGTCGTACGCGGCGCGGAACGGCTGCGGCTGCGGACCCGTGGGGCGCTCGCCGTCGACATGGAGTCCGCCGCCGTCCGGCGCGCCGCGCTCGCCGACGCGCCGCGTCCGGTGGCCGCCGTCCGTGTCGTGGTGGACACCCCTGAGTACGAACTCCTGCGTGTCGCGACGCTCCGCACCGGGATCACCGCGTTCCGCGTGCTGAGGTCAGTTTTCCCCGCCTTCCTCGATTGGCACCGTAACCACGCTCTCCCCTGGAGGTGAGCCAGATGGCCATGCCGCTCCGACAGTCCGTCCGGGTCGGGACGTACCTCTTTGAACAGAAAATGCTCCGCAGGCGCGAGAGGTTCCCGTTGATCGTGGAACTTGAACCGCTCTTTGCGTGCAACCTCAAGTGCGAGGGCTGCGGCAAGATCCAGCACCCCGCCGGAGTGCTCAAGCAGCGCATGCCCGTGGCACAGGCGGTGGGCGCCGTGGTGGAGTCCGGCGCGCCGATGGTCTCCATCGCCGGCGGCGAGCCGCTGATGCACCCGCAGATCGACGAGATCGTGCGGCAGCTGGTCGCCCGCAAGAAGTACGTCTTCCTGTGCACCAACGCGATGTTGCTCCGTAAGAAGCTGGACAAGTTCACCCCTTCCCGCTACTTCGCCTTCGCCGTCCACATTGACGGGCTGCGGGAGCGGCACGACGAGTCGGTCGCCAAGGAAGGGGTCTTCGACGAGGCGGTCGCGGCGATCAAGGAGGCCAAGGCACGCGGCTTCCGGGTCACCACCAACTCGACCTTCTTCAACACCGACACCCCGCAGACCATCATCGAGGTGCTGAACTTCCTCAACGACGACCTCCAGGTCGACGAGATGATGATCTCGCCCGCCTACGCCTACGAGAAGGCGCCCGACCAGGAGCACTTCCTCGGCGTCGAGCAGACCCGCGAGCTGTTCAGGAAGGCCTTCGGCGACGGCAACCGCAAGCGGTGGCGCCTGAACCACAGCCCGCTCTTCCTGGACTTCCTGGAGGGCAAGGCGGACTTCCCCTGCACCGCCTGGGCCATCCCCAACTACTCGCTCTTCGGCTGGCAGCGGCCCTGCTATCTGATGAGCGACGGTTACGTCCCCACCTATCGGCAACTCGTGGACGAGACCGACTGGGACAAGTACGGGCGCGGCAAGGACCCGCGGTGCGCCAACTGCATGGCGCACTGCGGCTACGAGCCCACCGCCGTGCTGGCCACCATGGGCTCGCTCAAGGAGTCGCTGCGCGCGGCCCGGGAGACCGTGGCCGGGAATCGAGGCTGATCACCATGACCACCACCACCAGCCAACCCGTCGCCCTCGGCATGCCGTCCGTTCCGTTGAAGCTCGCTGAGCGTCGTAAGAGCCGGAAGATCCAGGTGGGGTCGGTGGCGGTGGGTGGGGATGCTCCGGTGTCGGTGCAGTCGATGACGACGACGGTGACGGCGGATGTGGGTGCGACGTTGCAGCAGATCGCCGAGTTGACGGCGTCGGGGTGTCAGATCGTGCGGGTGGCGTGTCCTTCGCAGGATGACGCGGACGCGTTGCCGGTGATTGCGCGGAAGTCGCAGATTCCGGTGATCGCGGATATTCATTTCCAGCCGAAGTACGTGTTCGCGGCGATTGACGCGGGGTGTGCTGCGGTGCGGGTGAATCCGGGGAACATCCGGCAGTTCGATGACAAGGTGCGGGAGATCGCGAAGGCGGCGTCGGATGCGGGGACGCCGATTCGGATCGGGGTGAACGCGGGGTCGTTGGACAAGCGGTTGTTGGAGAAGTACGGGCGGGCGACTCCGGAGGCGTTGGTGGAGTCGGCGTTGTGGGAGTGCTCGTTGTTCGAGGAGCACGGTTTCACGGATATCAAGATCTCGGTGAAGCACAACGATCCGGTGGTGATGGTGAATGCGTATCGTCTGCTGGCGAGCAGGTGTGATTATCCGTTGCATTTGGGGGTGACGGAGGCGGGGCCGGCTTTTCAGGGGACGGTGAAGTCGGCGGTGGCGTTCGGTGCGTTGTTGTCGGAGGGGATCGGGGACACGATTCGGGTGTCGTTGTCGGCGCCTCCTGTGGAGGAGGTGAAGGTGGGGATCCAGATTCTTGAGTCGTTGGGGTTGCGGGAGCGGCGGCTGGAGATCGTGTCGTGTCCGTCGTGTGGTCGTGCGCAGGTGGATGTGTACAGGTTGGCGGATGAGGTGACGGCGGGTCTGGAGGGGATGACGGTGCCGTTGCGGGTGGCGGTGATGGGGTGTGTGGTGAACGGTCCCGGTGAGGCGCGTGAGGCGGATCTGGGTGTGGCGTCGGGGAACGGGAAGGGGCAGATCTTCGTGAAGGGCGAGGTCATCAAGACCGTGCCGGAGTCGAAGATCGTGGAGACCCTGATCGAGGAAGCCCTCAAGATCGCCGAACGGATGGAGGTGGACCCGCAGGAGGCGGACGGAGCCGGCCCGACGGTCACCGTCGCCTGAGCCGCCGTCCGGGCCGCCCGCCCGCGCGGCGGCCCGGACGCGGCCGCACGCCCGGTTGGGGAGAACCAGCGAAAGGAGGCCCCACCATGTCGTTGTTGGAGAGCATCCGAGGCCCGCAGGACCTCAAGGCGCTCGACGCCGGACGACTGGACGAACTCGCAGGTGAGATCCGGACGTTCCTCATCGACGCGGTCGCGAGGACCGGAGGCCATCTCGGCCCGAACCTCGGCGTGGTCGAGCTGACCATCGCACTGCACCGCGTCTTCGAGTCCCCCAAGGACAAGGTGCTCTTCGACACCGGTCACCAGTCCTACGTGCACAAGCTCCTGACCGGCCGTCAGGACTTCTCCAAACTGCGGGCCAAGGGCGGCCTGTCCGGTTATCCCTCGCGGGCCGAGTCCGAGCACGACGTCATCGAGAACAGCCACGCCTCCACCGTGCTGGGCTGGGCCGACGGCCTGGCCAAGGCCAACGAGGTGCTCGGCAACCACCACCACGTCGTCGCGGTCATCGGCGACGGCGCGCTGACCGGCGGCATGGCGTGGGAGGCGCTCAACAACATCGCCGCCGCCCGCGACCGCCCGCTGATCATCGTGGTCAACGACAACGAGCGCTCCTACGCCCCCACCATCGGCGGCCTCGCCAACCACCTGGCCACGCTGCGCACCACCAACGAGTACGAACGCGTGCTGTCCTGGGGCAAGCAGGTGCTCCAGCACACCCCGGTCGTCGGCCGCCCGCTGTACGAGTCCCTGCACGGCGCCAAGAAGGGGTTCAAGGACGCCTTCGCCCCGCAGGGCATGTTCGAGGACCTGGGCCTGAAGTACGTCGGGCCCATCGACGGCCACGACATCGCGGCCGTGGAGTCGGCGCTGCGCCGCGCCAAACGGTTCCACGGCCCCGTCCTCATACACTGCCTGACCGAGAAGGGCCGCGGATACGCCGCCGCCGAGCAGGACGAGGCCGACCGCTTCCACTCGGTGGGCGCCATGGACCCGCTGACCTGTGCCCCGCTCACCCCGTCGGCGGGGCGCTCGTGGACGTCGGTGTTCGGTGAGGCCATGGTCGAACTCGGCCGCGAGCGCGAGGACGTGGTGGCCGTCACGGCGGCCATGCTCCAGCCGGTCGGCCTCGGGAGGTTCGCCAAGGAGTTCCCCGACCGGGTCTACGACGTCGGCATCGCCGAGCAGCACGCCGCCGTCTCCGCCGCGGGGCTGGCCACCGGCGGCCTGCACCCCGTCGTCGCCGTCTACGCCACCTTCCTCAACCGCGCCTTCGACCAGGTGCTGATGGACGTGGCGCTGCACCGCTGCGGTGTGACGTTCGTGCTGGACCGCGCCGGGGTGACCGGCAGCGACGGTGCCAGCCACAACGGCATGTGGGACATGTCGATCCTCCAGGTCGTCCCCGGCCTGCGGATCGCCGCGCCGCGCGACGCCGACCAGTTGTGCGCCCAACTGCACGAGGCTGTCGTGGTGGACGACGCGCCGACCGTCCTGCGCTTCCCCAAGGAGACCGTGGGCGAGCCGATGCCCGCGATCGACCGCGTCGGCGGCATGGACGTGCTGCACCGCGGCGAGCGCGAGGACGTGCTGCTGGTCTCGGTGGGCACGCTGGCGTCCACCTGCCTGTCCGCAGCCGCCCTGCTGCGCGACCGCGGCATCGGCGTCACCGTCGTCGACCCGCGCTGGGTCAAGCCGGTGGACGAGGCGCTGCCGGGGCTCGCCGCGCGCCACCGGCTGGTCGCCGTGGTGGAGGACAACGGCCGCACCGGCGGCGTCGGCTCGGCGGTCTCGCAGGCTCTGCGCGACGCCGAAGTGGACGTACCGGTGAGGGACTTCGGCATCCCCGCGCAGTTCCTGGCGCACGCCAAACGCAGCGAGGTGCTGGCCGACCTCGGGCTCACCCCCGCCGAGATCGCGAGCCGCGTCGGTGCCACCCTGGCCCGTGTGACCGCGGCCTCCGCCGTGGCCCGCGCGCACGTCCCCCCGGCGACCGTGACCTCCGGCCCGGCCACCACCACCGTCATAGAGAAGGAGGAAGCCGATGGCCGATGAAGCCGGGCCCGAGGCGAAGGGATTCGACCTCGCGAAGCTGCTGGCGGAACGTGGCGCCGAGCGCTACGAACTGCACGCCAGGCACCTCAACCACCAACTGCCGCGCATGCTGCACACCATCGGCTTCGACAAGGTCTACGAGCGGGCCGAGGGCGCGTACTTCTGGGACGCGGACGGCGACGACTACCTCGACATGCTCGCCGGTTTCGGTGTGATGGGACTGGGGCGCCATCACCCGGTGGTCCGCAAGGCGCTGCACGACGTCCTGGACGCGGGGCTCGCGGACCTCACCCGGTTCGACTGCCCACCGCTGCCGGGACTGCTCGCCGAGAAGCTGCTGTCCCACACCCCGCACCTGGACCGGGTGTTCTTCGGCAACAGCGGCACCGAAGCGGTCGAGACCGCGCTGAAGTTCGCCCGCTACGCCACCGAGCGCCCCCGGGTGCTGTACTGCACGCACTCCTTCCACGGACTGACCACCGGGTCGCTGTCGGTCAACGGCGAACCCGGCTTCCAGGACGGCTTCGCGCCCCTGCTGCCCGACACCGCGATCCCGATGGGCGATCTGGCCGCGCTGGAGCGGGAGTTGCGCAAGGGCGACGTGGCCGCGCTGATCGTCGAGCCCATCCAGGGCCATGGTGTGCACATCGCCCCGCCCGGCTACCTGGCCGCCGCGCAGGAACTGCTGCACCGGCACAAGGCCCTGCTGATCTGCGACGAGGTGCAGACCGGCCTCGGCCGCACCGGTGAGTTCTTCGCGTACCAGCACGAGACCGGCGTCGAACCCGACCTGGTGACCGTCTCCAAGGCGCTGTCCGGCGGCTACGTGCCGGTGTCCGCGACGCTCGGCAAGGAGTGGATCTTCAAGAAGGTCTACTCCTCGATGGACCGGGTGCTGGTCCACTCGGCCAGCTTCGGGTCCAACGCGCAGGCGATGGCGGCGGGCCTGGCCACGCTCAGCGTCATGGAGGACGAGCGGATCGTGGAGAACGCCCGGGTCACCGGCGATCTGCTGCGCACCCGTCTCGCCGCCCTGACCGACCGCTACGAGATGCTGCACGAGGTGCGCGGCCGGGGCCTGATGATCGGTATCGAGTTCGGGCGCCCCAGGTCGCTGAAGCTGCGCAGCGGATGGACGATGCTCCAGGCGGCGCGCAAGGGGCTGTTCGCGCAGATGGTCGTGGTGCCGCTGCTGCAACGCCACCGCATCCTCACCCAGGTCTCCGGGGACCACCTGGAGGTCATCAAGCTGATCCCGCCGCTGATCATCGGCGAGCGCGAGGTCGACCGCTTCGTGGACGCGTTCACCGACGTGATGGACGACGCCCACAAGGGGAGCGGCCTGATGTGGGACTTCGGCCGCACCCTGATCCGTCAGGCGGTCGGGAACCGCTGACCCCCACCGGTCCCGTCGGCGGCCAGGGAAGGGGCTGCCGACGGGACCGACCGCGTTGCGATCAGCGGCTTGACGGCTCGTCAGGCAGTGAGCCCGCGCCGGGCCAGCAGCGGTTCGATGCGCGGCGGGCGGCCCACCACGGCCTCGAACGCCTCCATCAGGTCCACGCTGCCGCCGCGCGACAGCAGGCCCTCGCGGAACGCCTGACCACTCTCACGCACGGACCTGCCATTGGTCTCGAACCACTCGACGGTGTCGGCGTCGAGCACCTCGCTCCAGATGTAGGAGTAGTACCCCGCGCTGTAGTCGCCGGCGAAGACGTGGCTGAAGTACGTGCTGCGGTAACGCGGCGGGATCTCGGGCATCGCCAGCCCCGCGGTCTCCAACGCCGCCGCCTCGAACTCCTCCACGTCCCCGGGCTGCCGGCCGTCCGCCAGGGAGTGCCAGGCCCAGTCGAGCACGGCCGCCGCCAGGTACTCCACGGTGTGGAAGCCCTCGCCGAAGCGACGTGCCTCCACCAGCCGGTCCACCACCGCCTCCGGCAGCGGCTCGCCGGTCACGTGGTGGCGGGCGTACCGGGCGAGCACCTCGGGCCGCAGCATCCACATCTCGTTGACCTGGGAGGGGTACTCGACCACATCGCGCGGCACGTTCGGGCCGGAGAAGGACACGTTGCGCACGTCGGAGAGCAGGCCGTGCAGCGCGTGACCGAACTCGTGGAAGAGCGTCTTGACCTCGGTCACGGTCAGCAGGGTGGGCTCACCGGCGGGCGGCTTGGTGATGTTGCTGTTGTTGACGACGACCGGACGGGTGCCCAGCAGCCGCGACTGGTCGACCAGCGCGTGCATCCAGGCGCCGCCGCGCTTGGTGCCGCGCGCGTAGAAGTCGGCGAGGAACAGCCCGATGGGGCTGCCGTCCTCCTCGAAAACCTCGAAGACCCGCACGTCCGGGTGGTAGCCCACCAGATCGGGCCGCTCGGTGAAGGTGATCCCGTAGACCTGCCCGGCGGCGAAGAAAACACCGTCGTGCAGCACGCGTTCCAGCTCGAAGTAGGGGCGCAGGGCCGCCATGTCGATGTCGTACCGCTCCTTGCGGACCTTCTCCGCGTAGAACGACCAGTCCCACGAGGCGAGTTCACCGCCCGCCGCCTCGCGCAGCGCGTCGGCCTCGGCTCGGGCGTTGGCGACCGCGGGCGGGACCAGCCGGGCGAACAGGTCCTCGACCGCTTTGGTGCTGCCGGCCGTCAGGTCGTCCACGGCGTACGCGGCGTAGCTCGGGTAGCCCAGCAGTGCGGCCTTCGCCGCCCGCAACGTCGCCAGACGTGCGACCAGTTCACGGTTGGAGTCCAGTCCCCGGCTCAGCGAGGCGGTCATCAGCCGCTCGCGCACCGACCGGTCCTCCAGCCACGCCAGCTCGGACTGATTGGTGAACAGCTTCAGGCTCAGGACGTACTTGCCCTCGTGCCCCAGCGACCTGGCGTTCTCCGCCGCCGCGGCGATCGCGTCGTCGGAGAGCCCGGCGAGGTCCTCGGCGCGATCCAGCACCAGCGCGCCCGCCTTGGTGTCGTCGAACAGGTTCTGCTGGAACGCCGTCGCGGCACGGGCGAGTTCACGGTTCAGCTCGCGCAACCGCTCCTGCTGCTGCGGCGTCAGGCCCGCACCCGCGCGCAGGAAGTCTTGGTGGCGGCGCTCCAGCAACCGCAGATCCTCGGGGTCCAGGCCCAATTGGTGGCGCTCGGCGAACAACGCGTCGATCCTGGCGAACAGGGCGCGGTCCAGGTGGATGGCGTCCTGGTGGGCGGCGAGCCTGGGGCGGTACTCCGCGTCCAGAGCCTGGATCTCAGGGGTGGCGTCGGACAGCGACACCGTGGAGAGGGCGTAGTCCGCCCGGCGCAACAGCTCGCCGCTGCGCTCCAGGGCGGCGACGGTGTTGTCGTAGGTGGGCGGCGACGCGTCGCCGGTGATCGCGGCGATCTCGGCGAGCTGCTCGGCCATGCCCCGGTCCAGCGCCGGAGCGTAGTGCTCGACGCGTATCTCCTGGAAGGGCGGCAACTCGTAGGGAAGCTTGCTCCTGGTGAAGAAAGGGTTCGCGGTCACCCGGCCGACCTTAGCCGTTGCGGTCCTCCAGGAGGAGGGCGCGCAGCCTCTCCCGGCGCTCGTCGGACAGGCCCAGGCCGTCGGCGAGGTAGCGGTCGGCGGAGCCCCAGCGCTCCTCGATGGTGTCGAAGGCGGCCGTCAGGTACTCGATCCTCGCCTCGAACAGCGGGCTGAGCAGGGCCATGACCTCCGGCGTCGTCGCGGGCTCGGCGTGCGCGGCGCGCTGCACCCGGTACCGGCGGTGCGCGTCGTTGCTCAGCAGGTAGTCCGCCTCGATCTCGTCCCGCCGCACGCCGAGGGCCAGCAGGATGATCGCCATCGAGGTGCCCGCGCGGTCCTTGCCGGCCGCGCAGTGCAGCAGCACCGGCACCGCCGCGGAGTCCGCGATCAGCTCCAGCATGCGACCGTGCTCGGCGGTGCGCTCCAGGACGAGCGATCGGTAGGCGCCGATCATCCGGCGTTCGCCCCGCCCGTCGCCCAGCGCGGCGTGCAGCGTCTCCAGGTCCCCCTCGCGCACCGACAGCCAGAAGTCCGCGCCGGCCGCCGGGTCGCTCAGCGGCATGTTGAGGTTGCGCACCCCGTCGAGGCTGACGTCCGGCCCCTCCAGCGCGATGTCGGAGGAGTTGCGGAAGTCCAGGATGGTGTGCAGGCCCAGGGCGGAGAGGCACGCGGCGTCCTGCTCGGTGGCGTGCGCGAGGTGACCGCTGCGGTAGAGCCTGCCGCGGGCGACCCGGCGTCCGTCCGTGGTGGCCAGCCCGCCCACGTCGCGGAAGTTGCGCACCCCCGTCAGCTCGGGCTCGGGCTGTGCCGTCACGGACTGCGGCGTCTGCTGGGTCACCGGGGCTCCTCATGGACGGCCGACGGTACTGGTCACCGCCGCACAAGCCAATGCCGACGATACGACAAGACGACAGGATGCGTACCAGCCGGTATGTGCCGGGGAGGGTGTCCGCCCGGTGGCACGCCCCCGAGTCCGCCGCCCGCCGCGGCGATCCGTGTGTCATGCACCTTCCGTCTTATTCCGCTCCCCGGGCCTTGGGCCGGGTGGGATGAATCACGTCGCGTCAACCCCTCATTACGGTCGCGTAGGTCACGTCGCGCGGTGAAAGATGTCGCGAGTGGCTGATGTGAACACTCCTGACTCCCCGTCCATGTCGGGTGCGGCGGCCATCGGGTCGTACGCGGCGATCGGCGACAGCTTCACCGAGGGCGTCGGCGACCCGGGACCCGACGGCACCTTCACCGGCTGGGCCGACCGCCTCGCCGTCCTGCTGGCCGACCGCCGTCCCGAGGGCGACTTCCGGTACGCGAACCTCGCCGTGCGCGGCCGCCTGCTCGACCAGATCGTGGCGGAGCAGGTCCCGCGCGCGGTGGAACTCGCCCCCGACCTGGTGACCTTCTGCGCCGGCGGCAACGACATCCTGCGCCCCGGCACCGACCCCGACGACGTGGCCGAGCGCTTCGAGGCGGCCGTCGCGACGCTCACCGGCGCGGCCGGGTCCGTCCTGGTGGCCACCGGCTTCGACACCCGCGGCGTTCCGGTGCTCAAGCACCTGCGCGGCAAGATCGCCACGTACAACGCCCACCTGCGGGCCATCGCGGACCGCTACGAGTGCCCGGTGCTCGACCTGTGGTCGCTGCGCTCGGTGCAGGACCGGCGGGCCTGGAGTGAGGACCGCCTGCACCTGTCCCCCGAAGGCCACACCCGGGTCGCGCTGCGGGCCGGGCAGGTCCTGGGCGTCCCCGTGCCGGCCGACCCCGACCAGCCGTGGCCGCCACTGCCCCCGGTCACCGCGGCCGACGCCCGCCGCGACACCATCCACTGGGCGCGGGAGTTCCTGGTGCCGTGGATCGGCCGCAGGCTGCGCGGGGAGTCCAGCGGCGACAACGTCACCGCCAAGCGCCCGGACCTGATGCCGCTGTAGCCACGGTTCCCGCGATCACGCCCCCGGCGAGGACCGCCACGACCGCGACCGGAGGGGGAGGCGGGGCTGCCCGGGTCGGCCGGAGGGGCCCGGGACGTCGGGAGGCGCGCCTCAGGCCTTCGGGCTCAGTGGCTGCGCGCTCGCACCCGCGTCGCGCAGGACCGCCCACACCAGGCGGCCCCCGCCGTCCGGGCAGGACTGCACGCCCCAGGCGGTGGCCAGCGCGTTGACCAGGAGCAGACCGCGTCCGCCCTCCTCGTCGACCTCCGCCCGGCGTGGCTGAGGCTCCGTCAGGCCACGCCCCTGGTCGGCGACTTCGATACGGATGGCATCGCCGATGACACGCAGGGCGCACGATATGCGCTCGCTGTCGCTGTAGCGGACGGCGTTGGTGAACAGCTCCGAGAGCACCAGGCCGGCGTCGTCCCCGACCTCGCCGTGGACACCGCGCTCGGCCAGCAGGGCGCGGAGCCTCCCGCGGGCCTCGCCCACGCACGATCCGAGAGCGGGCAGGTGGAACACGTCCGTTCGTGACGTGCACGGCTGCCGCCGGGCGTCGAGGCCGGCCGGGCGCTCCAACTTCAGAGCGTCGTGGGAGGAAGGCACTCCGACACTATGCGCGGTGCGCTCAACAGATGGCAAGATGCGTTCTGTAATTTGCAGAATCGGAAACCCCAACCGGTCACTCACCTGACGACGTGACACACTGCTTTGTCCGTAGGGGAGTTGACCGTTCAAGCAGGGACGACAGGATCCAGGGTCCGAGGGCGTGGGGACCCGAGAGCTACAGGACCAAGGAGCGGCGGTGGCGGAGTCCCGGGGTTCAGGTGCGCCGACAGTCCTGCGCGTGGTGCTCGGCAAGCGCCTCGCGGATCTGCGGGAGAAGGCGGGTATCGGCTACGAGCAGGCCGCCGCCGCGCTGGACGTCACGCACGCGACGATCCGCAGGATGGAGAAGGCCGAGACCGGCCTGAAGATCCCGTACGTCGAGAAGCTGCTGACGACCTACGGCGTACGCGACCCGGAGGAGGTCGAGGGCTTCCTCGCGCTGGCCCGGGAGGCCAACCGGCCCGGCTGGTGGCACCGTTACCGCGACGTGCTGCCCGAGTGGTTCAGCGCGTTCGTCAGCCTGGAGGGCGAGGCGAACCTGATCCGCGCCTACGAGCCGCACTACGTGCCCGGTCTGCTGCAGACCGAGGACTACGCCCGTGCCGTGCTGCGCGCCGGCCTGCCGCACGCCTCCGACGAGGAGATCGACCGCCTCGTCGCCCTGCGGCTGGCCCGGCAGGCCCGGCTGACCGGGGACGAGCCGCCGCTGCTGTGGGTGGTGATGGACGAGACCGTGCTGCGCCGGCCGATCGGCGGCCGGGCGGTGATGCGCGCGCAGGTCGACCGGCTCGTCGAGGCCTGCGCGATGCCGAAGGTCAGGCTCCAGGTCATGCCCTTCGCCGCGGGCCCGCACCCCGCCATGTACGGACCGTTCCACATCTTCCGGTTCGAGCTCCAGGAACTGCCCGACATCGTCTGCTCGGAGAGTCTGGTGGGCGCCGTCTACTTCGACGAACGCGAGGACGTGTCGACCTACCTGGAGGCGCTGGACCGGATGTGCGCGCAGGCCACGCCCGCACAGAGCACCGAGGCCTTCCTCGGCGGCGTTCGCAAGGAGATCTGACCGATGGACCGCAGGTTTGACGGGGACCGCAATCACCCGGGCAGGGAACACCTGTACGGGGAACGTATATACAACGGCATGCCCGCCGCCGAACTGGGCACCGAGGGCTGGCGCAAGCCATGGAGCGGCGGCAACGGCGGCAGTTGCGTCGAGGCCATGAGACTGTGCGACGGCCGGGTGGCGATCCGGCAGTCCACCGACCCGGACGGGCCGGCGCTGATCTACACACAGCACGAGATCCAGACGTTCATCCAGGGCGCGAAGGCCGGCGACGCCGACTTCCTCCTCGCGTCACCCACCAAGTGCACCGAACGGAGCAAGGCGTGAGCGAGCAGGACCTCACCGCAGCGGGGTTCCCCGTCGAGCGGATCGACACCAGCAAGCCCCACCCCGCCCGGATGTACGACTACTACCTCGGCGGCTGGGACAACTACGAGGTCGACCGGGCGGCCGCGGAGCAGGTCATCACCATGGCACCGGAGGCCAGGGCCAGCGCCCGCGCCAACCGCGCCTTCCTCGGCCGCGCGGTGCGCACCGTCGTGCGCTCCGGGATACGCCAGGTCATCGACATCGGCACCGGCATCCCCACCTCGCCCAACACCCATGAGGTCGCCCGCGAGATCGACCCGTCGGTGCGGGTCGCCTACGTCGACAACGACCCCATCGTCGCCACCCACGCGGGCGCCAAGCTGACCGACACCGGGCAGGCGGGCTTCGTGCTGGCCGACGTGCGCGACCCCGAGTCGATCCTGGAGAGCCCGCTGGTACGGGAGTTGATCGACTTCGATCAGCCGGTCGCCCTGCTGTTCGTCGCCGTGCTGCACTTCATCAAGGACGCGGAGGACCCCGCCGGCATCCTGCGCGCCTTCACCGAGCGGCTCGCCCTCGGCAGCCACCTCGTCCTCACCCACGGCACCACGGACTTCCACCGGGACGCCGAGGGCGACGCGCGGGAGGTCTACAAGAACGCCACCGCCCACCTCACGCTGCGCGGCTACGACGAGATCCTGCCGTTCTTCGACGGTTTCGAACTGCTGGAGCCCGGCGTCGTCCAGGCCCCGCTGTGGCGTCCGGAAGGCGCCCTCCCTGAGGCGTCCGAACTGCACCGTATCGCCTTCTACGCGGGCGTCGGCGTCAAGGAGTGAGGCGGCCGGGGCGCCGGGCGGTGATGGCGCGAGGCGGCCCTGGCGTGAGGGGCCACGGGCGCCGGGCGGTCAGGCCGTCGGGCGGTCAGGGCGTCAGGCGCTTGGCGAAGAAGTGATCGGCGTACGGCCCGTCGTGGTACGCGGGGACCTGCGCGTACCCGCGTGCCGCGTACAGCGCCCGTGCCTCCACCAGGTCCGAGCGGGTGTCCAGGCACAGCAGTGCCGCGCCCAGCCGCTCGCGTGCCGCTCGTTCGGCGGCCGTCAGCAGGCGTGAGCCCAGCCCGCCGCGCCGGACGGAGGGCGCCACGTAGACCCGCGTCAGCTCGGCCTTCCCCGGCGCGAGCAGACGCACTCCCGCGCAGCCGTGAGCGATTCCGTCGCGCCGCGCGACCAGGAACAGCCCGCCGGGCGGCGCGAGATGGCCGCTCGGCTCGGCGGTCATGGCCGCGTCCACCTCGGCGGCGGTCGCCGCGCGGCCGTGATGGTGGCGGTGGTAGCGGTCGACGATGTCCGAGTAGTACGCGCGCAGCAGCGCGCCGGAGTCGGCCGAACCGACCGGCTCCGGCGCGATCTCCCATACGGGGGCGGCCTGTTGGGGCTTCGATGCCATGCGGCGATTATGCGCGGGCCGCGGGCCGCGGGCCGCGGATCAGTGGCGGTGGCCGCCCAGTTCGAAGAGCAGGAAGAGGAACGCCGCGAACAGGTGGGAGCCGACGAGATAGATGGCGAGTCGCACGACCAGGCCGCGGTTGAGCCACTTGCGGTTCCGCGACGGGATGGTGGCGGGTTGCGTGACGTGCTGCGTTCCGGTTTCGGGCATGGCGGAAGCGACCTTCCTGCGTGAACGGCGTGTAATGCCGTTGGTGAGGGGAGCCGTCGGCCGGGGGGGCTCGGCTCCGGTGCGGGTCTCGGGGATCAGTGGGCGTGCCCCGGCGGATCGATGCACAACGCGCCGGCCGGGGTCTGCAACAGCGTGTGCACGAACAGCACTTCGGCGTGACCCTTCGTCGCGGAGGCCAGCCGGTGCGGGGTCAGTGAGTCGAAGTGCGCCGCGTCGCCCGGGTCGAGCAGGTGGACCGCCTGGCCCAGGGTCAGCCGCAGCCGCCCGGACAGCACGTACAGCCACTCCTCACCGGGGTGCACCCGGACCACCGCGTCCTGGACCGACGGCGGGATGCGCAGCCGCAGGGCCTGCATCGCCCGGTCCGGCGCGCCCGTCCTGCGGTAGCCCCAGCCGCCCGCGCGGCCGGGCTCGATGCGGCCGGCACGGATGACCGGATCGCGGGGCGCGGTCTCCTCGCCCAGCAGTTCCGCCACGGTCGTGGCGTAGGCTCGGGACAGGCCGAGCAGCACGGGCAACGAGGGCTGGCGCCGTTCCGTCTCCAGGCGGGACAGATACGCGGGCGACAGACCGACCCGGGCCGCGGCGGCCTCCAGGGTGAGCCCGCTGCGACGGCGCCGCTCCCGCAGCCTGCTGCCGAGGCCGGTCAGCTCGGGGCCGGCGGGGTCCGCGGGTTCGGCGACGGTGTGCGCTGCGGGGGAGGTCATGCCGCAAGTCCACACCCGGCAGTGCCTGACAGGCAAACTTTGTGCCTCAGGGGCAAAAGTGCTGCAAAAGCCCCGCTGGAGGGCCGAGTGCCCGGCGGGAGTCGAGGTCAGGACGAGGCGGTGGCTTGCTGGTACAGCGCTTCCACGGAACCGCCGAAGGCCACGCTGTAGGAGACGTCGGGCGTGTCGCCGCCCTGCTCGTAGCCGCCGATGACCCCCATGACCGTGGTGCCGCCGGTGACCCAGGCGGTCCCGCTGGTGCCGCCGCTGTAGGCGGTGCAGGCGATGCGCAACTGCGTGGCGCTGAACGACGAGGCGCGGTTGACACAGGTGAGCGGCGCGTCGTCGACCTCGGGGTAGCCCGTGATGCGCACCGTGCTGGTCGGGCTGCGGTCGATGCCGAGGGTGTAGCCGCCGACAACGGACTGGACCTGACGCCCGCCGAGCGCGTCGACGCTGACGAAGGCCACGTCGTAGTCCGGGTTCTGGCCGCTGGTCCAGTGCGGGTCCAGCGTGGTGTGGTCCAGTTTCCACACGCCGTACGGTGCGATCCCGTCGTGGTATCCCGGGGCGAAGTACAGCGGGCCGGTGCCGTTGGTCACGCAGTGCGCGGCCGTGACGATCAGGTCCTTGCCCGCGCTGTCGACCACGCTCCCGGTGCAGAAGTGGTCGCCGGAGGAGGACACCTGGCCGTTGAAGATGGCGCCGACCATGGCGAACTGCCGGGTGTCGTGGATCTCCTTGGAGACGCCCATCGAGGACGAGGAGTCGGTCAGGGCGGCGGCACTCGCGGTACTGCCCACGGCGACCAGGACGAGCCAGGAGAGCGTGAGGGCGGAGTTGCGGCACAGGCGTCGGGACACGGCGCGCGCGAATCGGGAGCGCCGGAGGGACGACCACCTGTACGGCATACGAGGCCCTTCTTGTTCGAGGGCGGCAGGGACGGCGAGTGTACTCGCGCCAATGATCATTGACGACGTTCATGAGAATCCGATGTGAAGCCCGTCAGAGCCTGGTGATTCTCGGCATCGCGCGGGTGATTCTTCGGCCCGGCGCCGCCCGGGACACCGTTTCGCCGCCCGGCGCGGGCCGCCGTGGCGCATGATCCGTAGCAGGGAGACGCGTCGCGTGCCCGCGAGCGGAATGCCTCCGCGTCGCGGCGTCGCAACGACCATCGCAACCACATCACCGGAACTCAGGAGGTACCCCGTCGTGGCCACCACCCGCACCGCGCACACCGTCTGGGAAGGCAACCTGCTCGAGGGCAGGGGCACCGTCAGCTTCGACTCGTCCGGCATCGGCTCCCAGCCGGTGTCCTGGCCCGCGCGCTCCGAGCAACCGGGCGGCCTGACCAGCCCGGAGGAGCTGATCGCGGCGGCCCACTCCAGTTGCTTCTCCATGGCCCTCTCGCACGGTCTGGCGGGCGCGGGGACGCCGCCCACCCGGCTGAACACCCGCGCCGACGTCACGTTCCAGCCCGGCGAGGGAATCACCGGCATCCACCTCACCGTCGAGGGAGACGTACCGGGCCTGGACGCCCAGGGCTTCGAGTCGGCGGCGCAGGATGCCAAGAAGAACTGCCCGGTGAGCCAGGCCCTTTCCGGCACCACGATCACCCTCACCGCGACCCTGGTCTGACCCGCCCGCGCGGCCGGACCACGGGAGCGCGCACGGGCTCTGGGGGGCGCGCCCAGCTCCGAGGTGTACGCGCCGGGCTCCGTGGCGTGCGCGCCGGGCTCCGCGTGGTGCGCGCCGGGCCTGGAAAGGCGTACGCCAGGCCTGGAGGGGACCATACCGGCGGGAATCACCCGTTCGGGGAACATGTGTACGGGAACCTCCAGGTCCCTGGCGGCGTTGAGCGGTCAGAGCGGATGATGGATCCGCGGTGTCGCGGCCGGTGCCGCGGACGGAGGACGATAGCGATGTCGAAGCGCACGGGATACGTAGTCGGAGGAGTCGCGGTAGGCCTGGTCCTGCTTTGGGTGCTGCCGCTGTGGGCGGCGCTGCTGATCATCGTCGGCGTGCCGGTCGGCGGCTACCTCGCGCTGGACAAGTCGCAGCGGGCCCGCCTCAAGCGCGTCACCCGCAAGGAGATAGGCCGCTAGCCGAGCCGTTCCGGCCGCGCGGGCCGTCCGGCCGGAACGGTGGCGTGCGGCACCCGTGCCGGCACGGCGCCTCCAGGGCCTGCGCGCGGACCTCAGGTCAGGGTGAAGTACGCCAGGCTGCCCAGGCCCGCCACCGTGCAGTAGATCGCGAAGGGGGTCAGCGTCCGGGTCTCGAAGTACTTCGTCAGGTACTTCACGGCCACGTATCCGGCGACGAAGGCCGCCACGCTGCCCGCCACCACCTGGCCCCTGATGCCGTCCCCGGCCGGGCCGAGCAGCGAGGGGACCTTCAGCAGCGCCGCCGCACCGATCACGGGGGTGGCCAGCAGGAAGGCGAAGCGTGCCGAGTCCTCGTGGTTCATGCCCCGGAAGATGCCCGCGCTGATGGTCGAGCCCGAGCGGCTGATGCCGGGGCACAGGGCGAGGATCTGCGCCGCGCCGATCCAGGTGGCCTGGGCGAAGCCGAGCCGGGTGATGCGCCGGTCGGACAGCTCCTCCTCGCTCAGGTGCTCCTCGCCGGGCGCGGGCGCCGCTCCGGCGCGTCTGCGGCCGGTGCCGCCCCGGCGCAGTTGCTCGGTGACGTACAGGACGATGCCGTTGAGCGAGAGGAAGATCGCTGTCGGGACCGGCTTGCCGAGGGTGGTACGGAAGACGCTGTCGAGCGCGAGCCCGGCTACGCCCACCGGGATCGTGGCGACCACCAGCAGCCAGGCGAGCCGCTGCTCGACGGTGGCTATCCGCCGCTCCAGCACGGAGGTGAACAGCCCGCGGACCACCCGGGCCCAGTCCCGCCGGAAGTACACCACCAGCGCCAGCGCGGTCGCCAGGTGCAGGCCGATCAGCACGTTGAGGTACGGCGATCCGTCGGCCGACACGTTCAGGTCCCGCTCGACCTGGCCGCCGACCAGTGCCGGCACCAGGATGCTGTGGCCGAGGCTGGAGACCGGGAACAGCTCGGTGACGCCCTGCAGCAGGCCGACGCCTATGGCTTCTGGGTAGGTCAGGACGGACATCGGTGGCCTTCGGTCAAGGAGGGGAAGCGCCCGGAGTGCGGCGACGCCGATCACGGGGGAAGCCGGGCGACGTGCCGGGGCAGCAGCGAAGCTACTACAGGAAAAGATCACCTCCGACGGCCCGGGGCAGGTGTTCACCTGGTGCTCCGCCGGTGTTCACGCGGGGTACCGGGGCGGGTCGGGGTGCCGCCGGGAGCGTGGGGCGCATGACGCCCCGCGTGACCTGGAACACCTGGTCGGGGCCGTGCGTTGAGGGCGGTATGACGGGAACCGACGAGCGCGACGACGCGCTGCTGCGACTGCTCAGCGAAGTGGACGGCGGGGTGCTGGTCACCCTCAAGAAGGACGGACGGCCGCAGTTGTCCAACGTCAACCACCACTACGACCCGGACACCCGGGTCATCCGGGTCTCCCTCACCGACGACCGCGCCAAGACCCGCAACCTGCGCCGCGACCCACGGGCCACGTACCACGTGACCAGCGCGGACCGCTGGAGCTGGACGGCGGCCGAGGGCACCGCCGAGCTGTCGGCGGTGGCCGCCGCGCCTGACGACGCTGCCGTCGAGGAGCTGGTCGACCTCTACCGCGCGCTGCGCGGCGAGCACCCGGACTGGGACGAGTACCGCGCGGCGATGGTCGCGGACCGGCGGCTGGTACTGCGCCTGCGGGTGGAGCGGGCCTACGGACAGCCCGGGCGGGCGTCATGAGCGCCCCGCGTCCGCTCTCCTTCGGCGCCCCGCCCAGCGGCGAGCGGCTGGCCCGCATCCACCGCTCGCCGAACTTCGCGGACGGCGTCTTCGTCAACCCCGCAGGCCCCGGCAAGCCGCCACGCGGGCCGGGCCCCGGCCTGCTGCGGACCATGCTGCGCAAGGCGGACCGGGTCCGCAGGCGCCCGGCGGGAGACGTGCCGGTGCACCCGTTCACGCTCTCCGACCTCGCCAGGCCCGCCGTCTCAGGACTGCGGCTGACCTGGATGGGGCACTCCAGCGTGCTCGCCGAGATCGACGGCCACCGGGTGCTGTTCGACCCGGTGTGGGGCGAGCGCTG
Organism: Streptomyces sp. ICBB 8177; assembly: GCF_003144095.1. Lineage (GTDB taxonomy): Bacteria > Actinomycetota > Actinomycetes > Streptomycetales > Streptomycetaceae > Streptantibioticus_D. The sequence continues at coordinate 437,995 of NZ_NSKH01000023.1, forward strand.
TTCGCCGTTCTCGTTCATCGGGCCGCGTCGGGTGCACCCCGTGCCGGTGCCGCTCGCCGAACTCGGGCCGCTGGACGCCGTGGTGATCTCGCACGACCACTACGACCACCTGGACCTGCCGACCATCCGCCAACTGGTGCGCACCGGGACGCGGTTCGCCGTGCCGCTGGGCGTCGGCGCCCATCTGGAGCGCTGGGGGGTGCCGGAGCGGCAGATCGCCGAACTGGACTGGAACGAGTCGGTCGGCGTCGGCGGTCTCACGCTCACCGCCACGCCCGCCCGGCACTTCTGCGGCCGGGGCCTGCGCAACCCGCAGCACACGCTGTGGGCGTCGTGGGTGGTCGCCGGGCCCGAGCACCGGATCTACCACAGCGGCGACACCGGGTACTTCCCCGGTTTCGCCGAGATCGGCGAGCGGCACGGCCCGTTCGACGCCACCATGATCCAGATCGGCGCGTACAGCGAGTTCTGGCCCGACATCCACATGACGCCGGAGGAAGGGCTGCGGACCCACCTCGACCTGTCCGGCGGCACCCCCGAGGGCACCCTGCTGCCCATCCACTGGGGTACGTTCAACCTCGCCCCGCATCCGTGGGACGAGCCGGGCGAACGCACCCTCGCCGCCGCCGAGTCGGTCGGCGTACGAGTCGCGGTGCCGCCGCCGGGCAAGCCGTTCGAGCCGGACGGGGAGCTGCCGGTCGCCCCGTGGTGGCGCGCGGTCGCCGCACCGGGCCCGCGTGCCGTGCCGCTGCCGGTGCCGCCCGCCGCCGCGACGGCACCGGGGGAGGCGGGGCGTCGACCCGACGCCGACGTCGGCGCGCACCCGGCGGGTGGCACCGTTCCGCAGCCGGACGGCGCCTCGGCCTGAGGCGAGCCCCGGCGGGCGGGGCATCCGCCGCGGACGCCCCGCCCGCCGCCCCTTCCGCGCCCGCCTCCGTTCCGCACCCGTCCGCCCTCGTTCTGCGCCCCGCCCGGCCAATCCCCTTCCGGCGGCTCAGTTCAGCGGGTGGAACGTGAACGAGAAGTGCGCCGGACGCGCCAGGAGCCGGTAGGGCGGCAGCACCCCGGGACCGCAGGAGGCACTGCCCAGACCGTGCTGCGCGTGATCGAGGGTGAGCCACAGCCGCTCCTTGTCCGGCACCAGGTCCGCGGTGTGCGTGGCGGCGTCCAGCGCCTCGCTGGTCCAGCGCCGCGCCGTGAACCAGAACACCGGGTCGCCCTCCACCAGCAGCCCGCTCCCGTCGGGGCGGCGCAGCCTCAGCCATCGCACGTCGGCCCGCGCGCCGTTCTCCTGCGGGCGCACGTACGGCGTCTGCAACGCGTCCACCGGCATGGCGTACCGCCCGATGCGGGACGCGGAGCGGCTGTCCGGGTAAGCCTCGCCGGGGCCGCCGCCGAACCACTCGGCGTGCTCCAGCGTCCCGCACGTCCCCAGCCGCACCCCCAGCCGGGGCAACGGCACCCGCCAGTCGCCCTCCGGTGTCACGTCCACGTCGAGCCGTAGCCGGTCGTCCCGCGCGGTCCAGGTGCGGACCGTGCGCAGTCCCAGCGACGCGGCGGCCGGGGCGACCCGGGTGATGACCGTCAGCGCGTCCCCGCCGACCGACACCCGCACCGTGCGGTGCAGCATCCGGTGCAGGCCCAGCTCCCGCCAGCGCGGCTCCAACCGGTCGGCGGGCCGTGCGCCGGAGCCCGCGTCGTTGTCGGTCGGCGCCCGCCACACGTCGAGCCGGGGCCCGGACACCGCGAACCCGCCCAGGTACCGCAGCTCCCCGTTCGCAGCGTCGAACATGCCCGGCCCCAGCACCACGACCCCGCCCTCGGCCCGACGCGGCGTACGCGGCCCGCCCCTCAGGGCGCGCCCCGGCTCGGCCCGACCGGGCGCCGCTCGTCCCAGCGCAACCGGCCCCCGCACGGCCCGACCCGGCGGCATCGCCGCGCGCCCGTCGTCGGCCGGGAACTGCGTCCACGCGACCTCGTGTCCCGCCGGTGCCCACGCCGTCGCGGTCCCCAGCACGGCCCGCACGGTCCACCACGCCTCTCCTGACGGCGCGTCACGAGGCGTATCGGGCAGGGGTACCTCCGCTGACTCGCCCGGTTCCAAAGCGGGGACGGCGAGTTCGCCGTCACCGAAGGGGCGCCCCTCCACCTCGTACACCCAACGGAACGCCAGGTGACGGGAGTTGATGGTGCCGTACCGGTTGGTGATTCGGAGTGCGCCGGGAGGGACGCCGGAGGCGGCGGACGGTGGCTCGATCCGCACCGGCTCGACGACCTTCTTGTACTCCGTCAGGCCAGGCGACGGGGTCCGGTCGGGGAAGAGCAGCCCGTCGCAGACGAAGTTGCCGTCGTGCACCTCCTCCCCGAAGTCGCCGCCGTAGCCGAAGCGCCGCTCGCCAGGATCGCCGCCGAGGCGCAGTCCGTGGTCGATCCACTCCCACACGAAGCCGCCCTGACAGCGCTCGTAGCTCTCGAACAGCCGCTGGTACTCGGCCAGTCCGCCGGGCCCGTTGCCCATGGCGTGCGCGTACTCGCACAGGACGAACGGCATCGCCCTGCGGCGTGTGTCCGCGCATGCGTCCGGCAGTGGCTCCTCCTCGCGGCGCCCGATCCGCTCGACCTCGGCGTGGTCGGCGTACATCCGCGAGTAGACGTCGGTGTACGCGCACGTGGGATCGCCCTCGTAGTGCAGCGGGCGCCCCGGATCGCGCTGCTTGATCCACGAGGCCATGGCCCGAAGCCCTTCGCCCGTGCCGCACTCGTTGCCCAGCGACCACATGATGACGCTCGGGTGGTTCTTGTCGCGTTCCACCATGCGCGCCGCACGGTCCAGCAGCGCGGGGGTCCAGCGCTCGTCGGCGACCGGGTTGCCCGGATTGGGCGGGCGGACGAAGCCGTGCGTCTCCAGATCGCACTCGTCGACCACCCACATCCCCAACTCGTCGCAGAGGGAGAGGAATCGAGGATGGGGCAAATAGTGGCTGGTGCGGACGGCGTTGATGTTGTGACGCTTCATCAGGACCAGATCGCGGCGCATCGTGGCGACGCTCATCACCCGGCCGCGGTCCGGATCGAACTCGTGCCGGTTCACCCCGCGCAGCAGCACGCGCCTGCCGTTGACCCTCAGCACGCCGCCCTCCACCGCGACGGTGCGAAAGCCCAGACGCAGGGGTATCCGCTCACCGTGCAGCGCGAGTTCGGCCCCGTACAACGTGGGCGACTCGGCGCTCCACGGCTCCACCGGCACCGTGGCGGCCTCGCCGGTCGGCAGGTCGAGGCCGAGCGCGGGCACGGTGACGCGGCCCGGCGGCTCGCTCTCCACTCGCAACGTGCCGGTGCCGTCCCGGTGGTCGTACGAGGCGTGCACGAAGAAGTCCGCCACCGCGCCGTCCGGCCGGTGCAGCAACGTCACTTCCCGGAAGATCCCCGGCAGCCACCACATGTCCTGGTCCTCCAGGTAGCTGCCCGACGACCACTGGTGGACCCGCACCCCGAGCACGTTGCGACGCGGCCGCAGCAGCGCGCCGGCCGCGAACTCGTGCGGCAGCCTGCTGCCCTTGAAGACGCCCAGCTCGTGACCGTTGAGCCAGACGCGGGCGCAGGACTCGACCCCGTCGAATCGCAGTACCGTTTCGCCACCCGAGGGCCAGTCGGACGGCAGGTCGAAGACGAGGCGGTGGTCGCCGGTCGGGTTCTGCGTCGGCACGTGCGGCGGCTCGACGGGGAACGGATAGCGCGTGTTGGTGTACGCGGGCGCACCGTGGCCCTCCAGCACCCAGTGCGCGGGGACGGGCAGCAAGTCCCATCCCGACGTGTCGAAACCCCGCCGCGCGAAGGTGCCTTCGGGATCGTGCGCCTCCGCGGTCGGGGCGAGGCGGAAACGCCAGACGCCGCACAGGTCCATGCGCCGGGCGGAGGAGTCGGCGTACCACGCGCGGGGTGGCAGCGTGCCGTGCCCGGGGGACGGATCCTCGTAGTACGGGAGGAGGGCGCCCGCGTCGGGGAGCGGGAAGGGGCCTGCGTCGGGGAGCGGTGGTTCCGGATCGTGAGGCGTGCGCTCCGGATCGCTGGTCATCGAACTCCTAGCCTCGGGAGGTGCGAACGGTACGAAAGCTGCGGGGGGATGAAAGGCGGCCGGGCCGACGCGCTTGACGGCCGAAGTACCGACGGAGCGTCAACCCTGCTTCCGCCGGCTGAATTCGATGCTGCCGGAAGGCGGCGATGGTGTGAGCGCGTCCGCGTGCGGGCGGGCGCTCACGCCCGAAGTTCCGTGCCGTCGGGGAATCGGATCACCACCTCGCCGTCCGTCGGTTCCACCGCGGTTTCCTCCCTCGTCCGGCGCAAACACTCCTCGTCCAGCGGCACGCCGGACAGGCCGACGAGTGACACGTAGACGTGCCCGCCGGGCGTCGCCTCCGGCGCGCGGCCACTGCCGCCGTCACGCTGCCCTCCCGCAGCGGTCAGATACGGCACGGCCGAGTGCCGCCCGAAGGCGTTCGCGTCCACCGCGTGCTCGACCGCCGCCGCGTCCCACCCGTGCAGCCCGACGACGGCGCTGGTCAGGCCGTCACGGCGGCGGACCAGTGCCCAGCCGTCCCCGGTGGCCGCGACCGGCTCGGCGGCGTCGGCGAGGGCGTGGCCCCCTTCGCGGGCGGCGGGACGGCAGGCGGCAGGGTGGCGGGCCAGGGGGTGCCCGGGGGCGGCACAGCCGGCGGCGGGACGGCGACCGGCGAGGCCGGGGGCCGCGGCGGCGTCGGGCTCGACGCGCCGCACCCGGTGCACTCGCGCCTCCCACGCCCCGTACGGCATCGCGGTCGTCTCCACACGGTAGGCGACCGAGGACGGCGTGCCGGTGGCCGAGCGCGTGCGCCCCGCGTCTCCCGGCGTCTCCACGCGTGCGGTGTGCCAGGAGGACGCCGCTCGGCTGGTCACCGCGATCGGGTGGACCGCGGTGCGCGAGGAAGGGGCGCCGTCGGGGGAGAGCAGGGCGAAGTGGTTGTCGATCCCGCGCCGCCAGGCCTCCGGCGCGGACTGCGGTGCCGTACGGGAGGAGTAGGCGAGCTTCGCGTAGTGCGGGTCGCCCGCGACCGCGTCGGTGACGGCATTCACGACCGCGTCGGTGGCGGCGTCCGCGCCGGCGCGCCCGTCCGGCGGCCCGCTGCCCGCCCCGCCCGCCACTTCGTGATCGCTGCCGTGGTTGAGCAGGCGCACGATCCCGTCGCGACGCGTTCCGTGCAGCAGCCACCCCGGACCGCGCAGTGCCACCGTCACGTCCGACTCCTCGACGGGACAGGGGAGTTCGCGTTCCGTCCACACCGGGTGTGTCGCGGGCAGCAGCAGGCCGAGGAAACCCTTGCTCGCCCAGTACGGCGACCCGGGCCCCGAGTACGTTTGTGTCACCGGCAGGAACGGCCCGTACCAGCCGAGCCGCAACAGGCCGTCCGCGTCCGGCGCCCCGCGCTCCGCGAAGTGCCGCAGCGTGCCCGAGGCGATCCGCCGGGTCAGGCCCGGCGCCAGCGGCGTGGCGTCCGCGAGCGCGCCCATCCACAGCGGCGCCGCCGTCGCGAACCGGTAGGTCAGCGAGCGCCCTTGGTGCACCGGTGCGCCGTCCGCCCCGAAGAAGTACCGGTAGCCGTCGAGGAACAGCCGCAGACGCTCCCGGTACGCCGCCACCCGCGCCGGATCGGCCCCGCGGCCCGGAGTCGACGCGGCGATCCGCGACCACAGCAACGGGTAGAAGTGCAGCGCCCAGGCGTTGTAGTAGTCGAAGTGGCGTCCCTCGCCGTCCGAGTACCAGCCCTCGCCCACGTACCAGTCCTCGATCCGGTCGAGCCCGCCCTCGATCGCCTCCCGGTCGTACGGCGCCCCCACCGATGCCAGGAACTGCTCGACGACGACCTGGAAGAGCCGCCAGTTGTTGTCCCAGGTGTGCTTGCCGGTGAAGCCGGACAGCCACTCGACGACGCGCAGGCGCTCCCGGTCGTCCAGCCGGTCCCAGATCCACGGGCGGGTCTCGTGCAGCCCGATGGCGACGGACGCCGCCTCCACCATGGGCTGGGAGCGCTCGGCGATGGGCGGCCAGGCGTCCGGGCGGGACGGGTCGGTGCCCGTTGTCAGACCCCGCGCGTAGCGTGTGATCAGTGCTTCGACCGGGCCGTGCGCGGGGAGCGGGTGCCTGGTCGTGGCGGACGCGAGCGCGCCCGCGATCCGGAAGGAGGCGAGCAGGAATGACCGGGCGAACCCTTCGAGTCCGTCGGACCGCGGCCCTGACCGGCTGCCGCGCCCCGGCAGGTCGTAACGCGCGAAGCCCGGCGAGGCGTACGGCACGAGCGCGTCCAGCAGCCGGTCGGCCACCGCCTCCCAGTGCGCGCGGGTCCAGCCGGTTCGGGGTGACAACTGCCAGTCCTGCGCGGGCAGTCGAATCCCCGCGGCTGCGCGGTGCGCGGTGGAGGTCCGGGTCGCGGGGGAGGCCTGGCTCCTTGCGGGGGCCTGCCTCGTGGCGGGGGTCCGGCTCGCGCCGGGGGATCGGCCCGCCCCGGAGGACTGGCTTGCGGTGGAGGCCTGGGTCGCGGGGGGCGGTCGGCGTGCGGCGGTGGACCGGCTTGCGGTGGTGGGGCGCTTGCCTGCGGGCGTTCGGCCGCTCGCGGTCGTGGGGGCGACTGCCGGCGTTCGGGTGCCCGCGGTCGTTGGATCGCCTCCCGGCGTCGGGGCGTCTGCGGGCGTCGGGTTGCCTGAGTGCGCGTGGTCACCGGCCGGTGGGCGGTCACCGGTCGGCGTGGGCGGGCGCTTCGGCGTGGGCGCGGACGGGCGTTCGGGCATGCGTGATCTCCCGGGGGCGCGGCGATCGGGTCGGCATGCGTCCCGCACCGGACAACGGATACCGGACCTATCCTGTAAGCGCTTGCTGTCCTGGGCAAGGGCCTCGGCCCGTTCCGGCGGGCGAGTCGTGGACGGGGACGACGCGTGAGGCGGGAGGGGTGCGCCTGGTGCGACGGTGGCCGCACTCGTCGCGTGGCACGGGCGCGGTTCGCCGTCGTGGGCGGGACCCCTGACCGTGAGGTGCGCCGGTGGGCGGCCGGTTCCCGTTCTTCCGACGAGCCGGAGGGCGAGCCGTACTGCGACGGGCTCTCGATCATCGCGCACCCGACCGATACCCTCGGACCGTGAGCGAAGACCACGAGCTTGAGGGCCGGAACACCCCCGTGTTCGAACGAGGCACGGACGGTCCGAAGGTGATCGTCGCCGGGGTGGACGGCTCCGACTCGTCCTGGCGTGCCGCCGCCTACGCGGCCGGGCTCGCCCGCCGCCAGCGGTCCCTGCTCGCGCTGGTCTACGTGCAGCCGATCGCGATGGCCGGCACGGCGGGCCTCGGCGTTCCGATGGCGGAGGCCACGTCGCAGATCGCCGAGGAGATCGTCGCGCAGGTCAGGGAGGCCAGCGACCGGCTGGGGGAGGACTTCCAACTGCGGTGGGAGTTCCACACCTTCTCCGGCGATCCGTTCAGCGGCCTCGCCCAGGCGGCTGACGACCTGCGCGCCGACGCGGTGGTGGTCGGCGCCTCGGAGCAGGCGGGACACCGGATCATCGGCTCGCTCGCGGTGCGTCTGGTGAAGGCGGCCCGCTGGCCGGTGACGGTGGTCCCGTAGCGCGGACGGCCCGCGGCCGAGGGTCCCGTCAGAAGGCCGGTTCCTGATCCGGCGGTGGTCGGGGTTCCGGGTCGCCGCCCGGAGCCCCGACCGTCGCTCACACGCAGGAGGTGAAGGTCGGGCTGGTGTGCGCGACGTAGACGGTCGCGCCGCCGCTGGGGTCGTCCTTGAGCGGAACGGTGATGGTGTCGGCCGCCGTCCACGGGAAGCCGCGGGCGTCGAAGGTCCAGGTGCCGGTCACCTTCTTCGCCAGTTCCGACAACGTCACCCAGCCGTACTGCCCGGCGGGCACCGGCACCGTGACGCTGTTGTTGACGCTGGTCGAACCGTTCCAGACGTTGGTGAACGTCAGGCTCGCGGAGACCTTGGTCTGCAACGCGCCCGCCGCACCGCCCGACAGGTCGCTGGAGACGGAACTGGCGATGGTGTCGGACCACCCGGTGGTGTTGTTCACGGCGAAGGCCTGCGAGATCGGGCCACTTGTGTCGTTGTACCAGACCGCCGAGGCGCAGACCTGCGGCAGCGGGGCCGCCGCCGACTCACTCGACTCCGCCCAGGTGCACGTCGAAGTGTCCTGCTGGCACTGGGCCGCGGCGTGCGCGACCGCGAGGTTCCAGGCCGCGGAGGCGTCCGAGGCGGGAGCGGCCGAGGACAGCGTCCACCGCTGGTTCACCGTGCCGTTGCAGGTGTACTGGTCGGTCCAGGCGTCGTCGTACTGCGCGCCGAGCAGCAGGTCGAGGCAGGTGTTGTCGCCCTCGTGCCGCAGCATGAACGTCCTGGTGCCACCCGCGACCGGCTGGAAGTACCACTCCTGGCTCGCCTGGCCCGCGCAGGTCTCCTGCCGCAGCGCTGGAAAGCTGACATCGATGCACTTGCCCGTGTCGTTGTTGACGATGGTGAACGACGAGTCGGACGGGTTGACGTTCAGGTGCCACGCCTGGTGGTAGCCGGGTGCGGAATTGGTGACGATGTAGGCGCCGTCACCCATGGTGCCGTTCTGCACGTCGAGTTGGCGGCCGTTGCTCGCCGAGGTGAAGCCCACGCACTGCAACGCCGTGCCGCAGCCCGCCGCGGGCCGCGCGGCGGCGGACGCCGGCGACGCCACGAGCCCCAGGACCGCGCAGCAGACGGCCAGGAGTGCGGCGATCGGGCCCAGACATCTCGCCAGGGCACGTTGCGGTGGCGCGCTGAGGGAACGGGATAAGTTCACGGTTCGATTGCCCTTCGTGGGTGGGTGGTTGGGGCCTCAGGTCTTGGCTTCTGGGCCGGACGCCGGACGCCGGACGGGGTGTTCGGCAGGAGTGGTCCGGGCCGTGGATGCCGAGACGAACGCGGCTTCCGGAGGGGGCATGGGATCCGCGAGGTCCTGTCCCCGGCAGCCCGGCGTGCGACCGCCCTGGCACTCGGCGCCCCGCTGAGATCGGTGGCCGTGCCGGTCGCGGTGCGACGCGGGAGAGGCCTGGCCGTCGGTCGACGATGCCTGGTCGTCAGCGTGGGCGCGTGCCGCGCGGGCGCGGGCCGGGCGGACACGGGTTCGTGGCTGCGCGAGCCGGACAGTGGCCGAACGAACGTATGGGCGCAGGCCGACGACGTCGAACTCATCATCCCCCCTGAGAGCTTGCGTTCCCGGGCCCCATCCCAGCGCACCAACACCCCGCGCGCCAGAACGTGATCCGGCCCATGTGGGTCACTCGGCGCACGCTCGCCACCCGTGAGGTGATGTCGGGCAGTTGACTCGCCGTGGCCGCCGATCGGCACTGGCACTCATGGTGGAACTGCGGTGCCCCGATCCGGACCCGGGGCCCGGGTGCGCGTCGGGTCCGGGGCTCAGCGCAGGAAGGCGGTGATCCGGCGCCGTAGCCCGGCCGGGTCCAGGCCGTGCGCCGTGACGTGCTCCGCCCAGGTGCCGTAGCGGCGCAGTTCCGTCCGGCAGGTGCCCAGGGCCAGCAGGCGGTGCGGGGTGTCGGCCAGCGCCTCGGCCGCGTACGGCACCGAGGTCCCCGCGAGGTACGGCTCGACGAGCACCACGTCGGCGGCCCCGGTGCGGCGCGCCTCGGCCCTCAGGGTGTGCGTGTCGAAGGGCCGCACGCTGGACGCGTACAGGACGCTGACGTCCAGCCCCTCGACCGCCTCCAGTGTCGCGTCCAGCATCGGCCCGACCGCCAGGACGACGCCCGCGCCGCCGGTGCGGACGGTCCGGAAGACGCCGGGCGGCACGTGGAGGGGATCGCGGTTGGACTGCTCGCTCAGCCGTACGTAGACGCGGCTGTCGCCGTCCGCCACCGCGTGCCGCAGCAGTGCCTCCGCCTCGTCCGGGTGGCCGGGAACGTACACCGTCCAGCCGTCGAGCGTGTCCAGCAGGGCGACGTCACCGGGCGCCTGGTGGGTGCGGCCGCCCGCCGCGATGTCGTACGAACCGCCCGCGCTGACCAGCACGGCCCCCGCGTCCTGGTGGTCCAGGTCCAGCTTGACCTGCTCGAACGGGCGCTCCACGAGGAAGCTGGCGAAGGTGTGGGCGATCGGCCGCATCCCGGCGAGGGCCAGCCCGCCGGTCGCCCCGACCAGCAGCTGCTCGCGGATCCCGACGTCGACCACCCGGTCCGGATGGGCCCGGGCGGCCTCCCTGAAGCGGTCGGACGAGATGACGGCGAGCACCACGGCGACCCGGGGGTCCTCGTCGAGCAGCCGGGAGGCGGTGGTGGCGAAGCGATCACGCATGGTGTCCATGGGTCCTCGTGGGTGTCAGGGGCGAGGGGAACGGAGAAGGAGGCAGGTCGACACATCGCCCGACGTGGGCTCGGGTCGACGGACCGGACCGGACCGGGCCGAGGCGCGGAGCGGGTGCCGGACGTTGCGGCGCGGAACCGGTGGTCAGGGCCGCTTGGGCTCGACGCGGGCGACGACGGCGTGCGGGCGGCCGGGGTGGGCGGCGGTGAACGCCTCGTACAGCGCCGCGTGATCGCGCCCGTCCACCGTGAGCGCGGACCAGCCCTCGGCGGCGAAGCGGGAGGCGAGGCCGCCGCGCCAGCCGTAGGTGGCGGAGGAGTTGTCGACGGCGACGACGTGCAGGCCTTCGAGCCCGACGGCGCCCGCGAAGGCGATCGCCTCGTGGTTGCTGCCCTCGTCCATCTCCGCGTCGCCGACCAGTACCCAGGTACGAGCGTCGAGCCCCTGGGCCCGCAGGCCGAGCGCGGTGCCGACGGCGAGGGGGAGGCCGTGCCCCAGTGAGCCCGACCCGATCTCGACGCCGGGCACGAGGGTGCGGTCCGGGTGGTGGCCGAGCGGCGAGTCGAAGCCCCCGAAGCCGGACAGCCAGGCTTCGGGCAGGAAGCCCTTGGCGGCGAGGACCGCGTAGTACGCCATCGGGCCGTGCCCCTTGGACAGCAGGAAGCGGTCACGTTCGGGCGCGTCGGCGGTCCCGGGGGACACGCGCAGCACGCGGTCGTAGAGCACCCACAGGACGTCGAGGGTGGAGGTGGCGGCGGGCCCGTGCTTCTCGTCACCGGTCATGAGTGACATCAGGCGGCGTAGATCGTCGTACGAGTACGGGGAAGTGGCCTGCGTGGAAGGCGATTTGGGAGTGGCGGACATCGGTGTCGAGGTCATGCGCAAAGCCTGCGACTTCAAGCGGACTTGAAGTCAAGCGCTAGGGTCGCGGCATGTCCGTCCACGACCGCCTGACCATCGGCGAACTCGCCGCCCGCAGCGGCCTCGCCACGTCCGCGTTGCGCTACTACGAAGAGCTCGGCCTGATCCACGCCGAACGCACCGCGGGCGGCCAGCGCCGCTACCCGCGCCCCACGTTGCGGCGGCTGGCCTTCATCAGGGCCGCGCGGCAGGTGGGACTGTCCCTGGACGAGGTCCGCGCGGCGCTCGCGGACCTGCCCGCGGACCGCACGCCGAACGCCGCCGAGTGGGCGAAGGTCGCCCGCTCCTGGCAGCGCCGCATCGACGCCCACATCGAGTCCCTGCGAGCCCTGCGCGACCGCCTCACCGGCTGCATCGGCTGTGGCTGCCTGTCGCTGACCAAGTGCGCCCTGTACAACCCGTCCGACCAGGCGTCGACGAGCGGCCCCGGGGCCCGCTACCTCCTGGGCGACACCCCGCCGGCACCGAAGGCACCCTGAGAGGTGCGGCGATCACGCTCCGTGTCGCTTTGATCACGCACCCGGGGTGCGAGCAACCAGCCCCCGGAGTGCGGTATTGTTCTCGTGCGCGGTCAGCCGGGGCGAACACCCCGACCGACACGAGCACCGGGACGTGGCGCAGCTTGGTAGCGCACTTGACTGGGGGTCAAGGGGTCGCAGGTTCAAATCCTGTCGTCCCGACGGTGCAGTTGGCTTTGGAGCCCAGGTCAGGGCCCTGTTTCGCTCGGCGAGACAGGGCTCTTGATCGTTTCCGGGTCCGTCGTCTCACGATTTCTCACAGTCAGTTGTTGATCATGCTTGGCCGAGCAGCTCGTTCAGCTTCTCCGAACCCGCCTTCAGACTCTGCGGGTCCGCATGCACGTACACCTTCTTCGTGACGCTGAGATCCGAGTGGCCGGCCCACGCCGACACGACGGTGTCGGGCACCCCGTTGTTCGTCATCCATGACAGACACGCGCGACGGTCGTCGTGCAACCGGACCTGACCTTGCGCACGCCCGGCCGCCGGTACGCGTCGTGCGCGCCTATCTCAAGGCGCTCGCCGAGCACGGAGGCGTCGACGGGTCGCTGCTACGCCGCATCTACCGCTGGGGCAGCTGGGAGTGGGCGGCATGCCCGGTGCCGCGGTCAACGAGGTGGTACAGCGGTTCGCGGCGGCGGCCGGTCTGGAGAACGCCGTCGATTTCACCGCCCATGGGCCCAAGGAGCGACGTGAGCCGCGCAGTCAAGCCTATTCCGAGTTCCTCGCTCGGGAGCTGGTAGTTGGGCCCGCCCCTTGGACGTTGTTCCATGAATGGCTTGGCGAATCTGAGAAGAGTTCGACAGCACGGCCGGTGTGGCTGAGGCAGAGAGCCAAGCGCGGCCCCTTGACCTGCCCGGCGCCCGAGTCGCAGTCGAAGGGCCCTGCTAGAGGCTGTCCCGCAACTCGGACAGGAGTCCGCGCGGGGTGCACTGCCCGCATATGCGGCCTTCGGCGCCACGTGACAAGTCGGCGCAAAACGGCTTTAGTTAACGGGGTGGGCGGGCGCGAGGCCGCACTCGAAGGGATTACGGGACAGCCCTTAGGTCGGAGCTATGGCCGGAGGCCTGGCCTATCGCCGTAATCGATGCGTTGGAGGCCGATGGAGCAAGACGCCAGGTGGCGGCGGCGCGCGCCTTTTGGGGTGTTCGAACCTGACGCCTGCGCATTCTGGACCCTGCGTCGGTAGGCCTTCTGTCGGCAGGCTGCGGCGCAGGTGCGGGGGGTCGGCGCGGCCGGTCGTGATCGGCTTCCCGCGCCTCTGCCGCCGAGCGGCCGAAGTTCCGCGTGCTCCTCGACCACACGCGGCAGACGCGGCTCTGCTTTTCGCCGCCAGGGGTCGGCTCCGGCGCACTCATGGCGGTCGTGGCGCCTCATCGTCATACGCCCGGGTGGTTTGCCCAGCTCGCCCGCCGAGTGAGCCTTCGTCACCCTTAGTCTCGCTGAGTAGTCATCCGACTACTCTGGGCAAAAATGAGGAGATCTCTGTGAATTCCACGCTGAAGAAGGCAGGCGCTTCCCTTACGGCAGGGGCGGCAATGGCTCTCGGTATCGTTTACGTAGCAGCCTCCCCCGCAGTCGCTGTCGAGCGGTGCGAGCACCACACCGCCGCTCAGTCTTTGTACGGGTACCGCGCTGAATTCGACTTCTGTATCCGGGCGGAGGAGGGTGAGGTGAGGGTCTCGATCGAGAACTTCATCTGCTTCCACGATGAATTTCGCAACACGTACTACAACCGCTGTAAAGTGACCGGAGGCATGGTCCAGACACTGAAGAACGGGATCGGTACCTACAATCCCCCGATGCCGCTCGTGTGGACGGGTGTTGGCGACCCTCCCGGGCATTGGGAGGTGAGCCTCCCGGGATGCGAAGACGGAGACTACGTCAAGGCATTCATTGACGACCTTCGGATCTCCTACGCGCACGCCGATCTTTTCGGGAGTGTCGGATGGAAAGAGGTCGCCTATCAAGAGCACTTCGTCAACAACGGCGTCCGTTGTTGAACTTATTTTTTTCAGACCGTCGTGCGGGAGAAAGCCGGTACTGGCCTCCGCGCGGACTTCCTGACCGCTTCAAGTGACTGGGCGACGTCGAGCGGGCCGCGCAGACCAGGCGGTGACCCTGGCGTCGGGTTCGCTCGGTGACAATCGATCCGGCGACCGAAGCTGACACGGAGACGTGTCGGCCCTGATCGGCGAGATTGAGGCCTACTACGGGGGCGCCTACGCCCCTGGAGGTACCGACCAGATCCGTGGCGCGCTCTTCGGCAAGCGGCCCTTGGCCACTGTTCTGCTTGCCCGCGACGGCGACCAGGTTGTCGGCATGGCCTCGTACTCGTTCCGGTGGCCGGCGCCGAGGCGTCGCTGTACCTGAAGGAGCTGTATGTGCGGGCCGAGGCCCGGCGCGCAGGCGTCGCCAGGGCCTTGATGGAGCGTCTGCGGGAAGAAGCACGCGCCGCTGCCGCAGTTGCGTCGAGTGGACCGCGGACGTGACAACCGCCTGCGCTCGCCCTGTATGAGGCTCTGGGCGTGACTCCGAACCAGGGCAAGGTCTTCTACCGCTAGCAGGCTTAGCCGCAAAACGAGAGCGCCTCTGCGTCCGTCAACTCGGCGGCGGTAAGGGCGCTTTCGTGTAGCGGCTGTTCCTTGGGTGCGGCTTCACGGACCTGGGAAGCGGCCCGTCCGGCGACCACAAGGACGCCGGCGATGGTGTTGCCGGCCATGGGCAGGGTTCGCGCCCGCGGTACCGGTGAGGCCGATGGGGGATCCGCCGGCGAGGATCAGGAACGTGATGACGGCTGCGGGCGCCGCTCACCGGTGAACAGCGAGCCTCCTGGTACCGCATCGGGACGGACCGCGGAGCGGAGATCTGCCTGGACGAGTCCGGGGCGGTACGGGCCGAGTTCGTCGGCGTGGGCCTGGCGGGCGCCTTCGTCAACGAGAGCCTGCCGCTGTTCCTCGAATCGCTCGTCGCGCTGGACGAGGCCCTGTCGCTGATCGCCGCCGCCAAGTCCGTGCCGGACAGCGTCACACACCTGCGCCTCCTGCTCAAGCGCCTGGCGAACATCGAGGTGGAGACCGTGCAGTCCGCCGACACCTGGTGGTCGCGGGTCGTCGAGGACATCCGGCACACCGCCTCGCACTCCGCCTACGCGGCCTTCGAGATCGCGGACGCCCACGGGCGGCCGGAGACCGTCACCGCCTCGGGGACGCTGTGCGCGCACCCGGAGGAGCGGCTGTGGAGCGAACTGCGGTCCGCCGGGCTGCCGCCCGACCGGGTGCGCAAGGTGCACACCGAACTGGAGCCGTGCCTGATGCCCGGACACTACTGCTCGTTGTGGATGGCGTCGGAATTCCCGGACGCGCAGTTCACGCACAATTTCGACTACGGCCAGACCGCCGCCTCCCGTGAGCAGGGTTTCGTGGAACTGCTGCGGCACGCGGCCTCGGCCCGAAGCTGACCGCCCACCCCACACGCCGCCGTACCACCGAGGGAATCAGATGACGTTCGCCATTTCACGGGAAGCGATGGAGAAGGAGTTCGGCGCCGGCCACCTCATCAGGGTGCCGGCGGACCGGATCAACTCCTCGGTCACGGACGCCCCGACGGTCCGGTTCCTTTCGGAGGTCGGCCTGCCCCGGGCCGAGGAGTTCGTCTTCACGCCCGACGAGGAACTGCCCTCGGGCCTGCGGCGGGCGCTGGACGTCTGGCCCGGCCTCGCCGACAGCACGGACGAGCCCGCCGACGCCTGGGTCGTCCTCGGATCGTTCATGGGCGACGGTTTCCTGCTCGACGGGGCGAGCGGCGCGGTCCGGCTGTACGTCGAGGGTGAGGACGCCATCCGGTTCATGAACACCCGCATCGACTTCTTCGCCCGCTTCCTCGCCTCCTTCCACCGCGACCGCGAACTCCTCCACCCCGACTTCGCGACCCCTGACGAGATCGAGGAGGCGATGAACAACCTGGTCGTGGAGATGCGCGGGATCGACCCCGGCGGCGTCGACCACGAGAGCGGCTACTGGAATGACCTGGCCGACCGCGTCGCCTGGCAGTACTGACCGCGTCCGGTGGCAGGGGAGCGACCGTGACCGAGAAGCTGTCCACCGACCGGCCCGACGAGGTGGGCGCGGGCCGTGAGCCCGCGGGCCGGGCGCTGCTCGACTGGGTCAGGGACCCGGACGCCGAGCGCCTGTGCCTGGTGACCGGTCGGGCTGGAGCCGGCAAGAGCCATCTGCTCGCCTGGCTGCTGGGCACCGTACGGCTCGACGCCATGGTGCCGGGCGAGGGGCTGCGGCTGGCCGAGGCGGTGTGGGGGCTGTCCGGGCAACTGTGCTACGACGGCTGGTCCGTGGCCGACCTGCTGCGGGGCGCCGCCCGGGACGAACGCCCGTTGTGCGTCGTGGTCGCCGACGCCCACAAGCTCGACACCGGCGGCAGGGCCCCCGGCACCCTCCTGCTGACCGAGGTACTGGCACCACTGCTCCAACTGCCGTGGGTACGCGTGCTGGCAGAGTTCCGTGACCCCGCCGACAGCCCGTTCACACTTCCCGCGCGGGTCGTCGACCTCGACGACCCGGCCATGACGGACGAGACCGAATACGCCCGCTGGTACGGGCAGTTGGCGGCCGGCGCCCCTTCCGTGCCGGTCGGCGAGGTCTTCCCGCATCCCGTACTCGGGCAACTGGCCGCCGCCCTGCCCGACGGGCTCCCCGAGGGCGGGGACATCCCGGCCGTGTGGTGGGAAAACCTCAGCGAACCCGTCCGGGAGGCCCTGCGGACCCTGGCGGTGGCCCGCGGCTGGATGGGCGTCGCGACCTGGCGGCTGCTGCACGCCCGGCTGCACCCGCAGGAGCCGCGGGCTGCCGAGGCCGTGGACGAGGCGGCGGCCCGGCTCACCCGGCGGGTGACCGACTACCGGCTGCCACTTCCCCGGCTGCTCTCGCTCGCCCGGCGGGAGGACGGCCCGGACGAGCGGATTCCCGACCCGCGGCGGGTCTTCGAGATCCTGCTCGGCCTCGTCCCCCGCGACCGCGGCGGCCGCCCCGACTGGCAGCGCGCGCCGCGCTACGTGCTCGACCACATCCTGGCCCACGCACCCGAACCCCGGGCGGCCGGCGAACTGATCAGCGACCCGGGATTCCTGGTGCACGCCGACGCCGGCGCGATCAGCCGGGCGCTGGAGGACCCCCGCGTACCGACGCCGCCGTCGCTGCGGGCCGCCTGGTACCCGGCGGCGCCCATCCTCTACGGGGAGGCGTACGACGCGCCGCGCACCGAAGGGGCACGTGCCGCGGTCCTGCACGCCACCGCGCTGGCCAACGCGCCACGACTGGCCGGTCTGCTGGAGCCCGCCGCCCGCGCCGGCGGCTTCGTCACCCGGTGGTCGCTTCCCCGGCGCGTCGTGCCCGTGCCGGGCGGCCCGGCCACCCGGCCGGCCTGGCCCGGGGCGGTCACCGCGCTGGCCGGCGGTGCCGGAGGGACGGTTGTCGCGGCGGATCCGCTGGGCCAGTTGCGCACCCTCAGCACGGCCGACGGCGCGGTCACCGGCCGCACCGTCAACACACCGGTCACCGGCGCGGCGGGGCTGGCGCGGCTGGCGGACGACGCGTTCGTCCTGCTGGACGCCACCGGCAGTGCGCTTACCGTGGGCCCGGCCGATCCGGCGACGTGGGCGGTGGCGGCGGGTCGGGCCGAGGACTCGGAGGCGGTCTGCCTGGGCGGCGACCCGGACGGCCGGGCAGTGGCGGTGGGACACGCCGACGGCACGGTGCGGCTATACGACGCCGCGGGGCGGGAGTCCGCCGCCGCTCGGGTCTCGCGGGTCCCGCTCACCGCGGTGGGCGTCCTGCGGCCGCGGGACGAGGCCGACGTGGCGCTCGTCGCGGGCGCGGACGGCCATCTCACGGTGTGGGCACCGCCGAAACCGCCGCTGGACCAGGCGTTCTGGATGGAGGGCTCCCCGGCGACCGCCATCTCGCTCGCCGAAACCCCGGTAGGCGCGGTGTACGCCGTGGCCTGGACGCACCGCGTGATCACCGTCGGCCGTCTGGAGTACGGCTCCGCCCGCAAGCTCCACGTCCCGCACGATGTCGCCGCCGTCACCCTCGCCCCCGACGGCACCCTGGTCGCCGCGGGTTACGACGGCATCACGTGCTGGGAGTGCGACCTGGAGGCGCTGCCGTAGAGCCGCCGGGACGTTTTCCGAGGTCACGGCGGTGAAAGCGAGGGAGAAGCCGCCTTTGGCGGTCCGTGATCCGTTGGTGGGCGAAGCGACCCCGGGTGTTGTTCAATGAGGTGTGCGGTCAGGGATCTCGGGGCCCCGCCGCACGGGTCCGAGTACGCCCCGGCACCGTGCCGGGGACTGCTGAGAGAGCCGCATGGACTCCACACCTCCGCCCTCGTCCTCCTCGCCCTTCGACCTGGTCAGCGGTGCCCTGGGGCACTACATCCCCCGTGGCTCCGCGGCCGCCGGCGCCGGTGACGCCCAGGGCGACGCGGCGGCCCGCCGAGACGTGCCCGACGATCCGGAAGCGGGCCCTGCGGACCAGATCCTCGGCGCGGTCAACCTGGACAGGGACTTGCGGATCACCCGCTGCAACCTGGACGCCCCCGTGTTCGCGGGCCTGGACGCCGTGACCGGGCGCCCCTTCGTCGACCTCCTGCCCCCGGGAGACGTACCGACGGTCACCCGGCGGTTGCGGCAGGTCCTCCGGACCGGTGAGGCGCACGTCGCCCGGATCCAACGCCTGCACCGCGGCGACGGGTCCGAACTGGTGGTCTCGATGAGCATCCTGCCCGCCGCCGCGCCGCAGGAGGGGCTGACCGTCTCCCTGATCGCCATGGCCAAGAGGCTGCACCTGTACGCCGCCGAGACCGCGATCGGCACCTCGCTCGACATCGGCGACACCGCGCACTCGCTGGCGCAGTCCCTGCTGGCCTGGGGAGAGGTCGCCGCCGTGGACCTCGACTTCGCCGTGTGGACGGGCGAGGGGGTCACCACCGGTCACGGGCAGGGGCGCATCCGGCTCCGGCGGGCCGCCCTGGTGCCGGACCGGGCGTGGCCCGAGGGCTACGTGACGGAGGGCGAGGACCTCCCGGGCGACGCGAGCCGCCTGCTGGCCCAGGCGGTGCGGCGCGACGACGCCCCGCAGGCCATCGTCATACCCGACCGGGAGGCCGTCGAGCGGGTGCTCGGCAGCCCCCGGGTGCTGCGCGCCCTGGTGCCCGGCGTCCGGTCGGCGGGCGTGGCGTGCGTCCCGCTGGTCCTGGACGGCGACCCGCCGATCGTGCTGGGCGTGGCCGAGGTGTGGCGGCGGGCGGACAGCCCGTTCCGCGACAGCGAGCTGCTGGACCTGCAGGAACTGGTCGCCAGGACCGCCCACCACGTGGACCTCGCCCGTCAGCACCAGCGCGAGCACACCCAGGTGCTGGCGTTGCAGCGACGGCTGCTGCCCCGGACCGGCGGCGACACCATCGAGGTCGCCAGCGTCTACCAGCCCGCCACGCCGGACAGCGCGGGCGTCGGCGGCGACTGGGTCAACAGCTTTCCGCTGCCGGACGGCCGTACCGCGCTGGTGGTCGGCGACGTCGTCGGACACGGCCTGGGAGCAGCCGCGACGATGGGCCAGCTGAGCATGGAGGCCCGTGCCCTGCTGTCCGCGGGGCTCGCGCCCGACGAGGTGCTCGAACACCTGGACGAGACCGTGACGCTGCTGGACGACGCGGAGTCCGGGCTGGCGGCCGGCTACAGCGCCCTCGGGTCGACCTGCTGCATCGTCCTGTACGACCCGGTCAGCCATCAGGCGGCGCTCTCCAGCGCGGGCCACCTGCCGCCGGTCCTGGTCTCCCCCGAGGGGAGCGCGGCCCCGCTGGACATCCGCCCGCACCCCGGTCTCGGCGCCGAGTTCGCGCTGCGGGAGCCGTTCGAGGTCCACACCTTCGCCGCGCCCCCGGGCACCCTGCTCGCGCTGTGCACCGACGGCCTGGTGGAGGACCCGGCCGTACCGATCGACGAGGGCATCGCCAGGCTGGCGGACGCCGTGTCCAGGGTGCATCCCTGGGACGCCCTTCAGCCGGCCGCGCGGCAGGTCGTGGCCACGCTCGCCCCCGCGCCCCAGCGCGACGACGTGACCCTGCTGCTGGCGAGGATGATCGGCTACCGCAAGGAGGACACCGCGACCTGGCGGCTGCCGGCCCGCGACGACGCGCCCGCCCGTGCGCGCGCCCACGTCCGCGCGCTGCTGCGGCGCTGGGACACCAGGGAGCGGACCAGGGACAACGCGATGCTCCTGGTCGACGAGCTGGTCACGAACGTGGTGCGCTTCGCCACGGGACCGGTCACGGTACGGCTGATCAGGACCGGCGACGGCCTGCTGTGCGAGGTGGGTGACACCGGCAACGGCAGGCCGCGTCTGAGCCGGGGCGGGCTCCTCGACGACGGAGGCCGCGGCCTGCACGTCGTGCACCGGCTCACCACCCGGTGGGGGGTGCGGTGGACGGACGCGGGCAAGGTGGTCTGGGCGGAGATCGCGAGGTGACGGCACCCGCGGTGAGGTCACGCGGGGGCGGCTACGGTACGGGCCGCCGGGGCGTCATCGGAAACTACAGCCACTCGCCCTCCAGCGCGGTGGCGGTCAGGCCCGGCGCCGCCGCGTACAGGACGGCACGATCGCCCGGCTTCTGACCGGCGTCGTACGCCCGCCGCATGATGTCGAAGACGGCGGCGCCTCCGCGGTTGCCGGTGGTGTAGCTGGCTCTGCTGTGCTCCAGCAGCCCGGCAGGCCACTCGTCGGGCATCGTCTGCTCCATGTACTCCAGCACCCGGGTCCCGCCGGGGTGCGCCAGCAGCACGTCGGGGTGCCAGGAGCCGGGGTCGTCCTGGTGGCGGACCCGCAGCCACTCCCACATCGCGGTGACCGTCTCCTGCACGGCGCGCGGTCC
The DNA here is from genome assembly GCF_003144095.1 of Streptomyces sp. ICBB 8177. Classification (GTDB taxonomy): domain Bacteria; phylum Actinomycetota; class Actinomycetes; order Streptomycetales; family Streptomycetaceae; genus Streptantibioticus_D. Next base: position 458,747 of record NZ_NSKH01000023.1, read on the forward strand.
GCGCCGGTCCATCACGAAGTGGGTGCCGTCGGCCCGCGTGTCCAGGCGGTGCAGGTCCTGCGTGCCGGGCAGGGTGTGGTGCCAGGCGGCGTCCAGCCTCAGCATCGACTCGCGCCGCGGGCGGCCGGTGACCACCGCGGCGACCGCCGTGTCCGCGAACAACAGCCGGACGATCAGGGACTCCAGGGTGTCGTCCGCGGGCTGGTAGGTCGTGCTCAGCGCCTCCGCGATCACGACGAGGACCACCCGGTCCGGGTCCGCGGCCACCAGGTCGGCCGCGAGCGCGAGGGAGCGGGTGCCCGCGATGCACGCCCACTGCGTGGCCGGCAGCAGCATCACGTCGTCGCGGAGCGGGAGTTTGTTGGCCAGGGCGACGTCGAGACCCGGCAGCGCCGGAGTGGTGGAGTGGCTGGTGATCAGGCAGTCGACGTCGGAGGCGTCGAGACCGGCGATCTGGAGGGCGCCGCGCGCCGCGCGCTCGCCGTAGGACCGCACGGCCTCCCAGGCCGGGGCGGTGCGCTCCTGCACGGTCTGCGGCGCGGGTATCGCCTCCAGGGCGGCGATCACCCGGTCCACGTCCTGCTGGGTGAACCCGTCGCGTACCAGAGCCTCTTGGGCCGCGCCGGCGCCGACGCCGCGCAGGCCGCCACCGTCGCCGGGCGCGACGGCGGCCTCCAGCGGCAGCATCCACCCGCGGCGCTCGATGCCGGTGCTCGCCGCGATGCGGTCGATCCGCGGCGCCCACGCCGCGTGCGGGTGGCGGTCGCGCACCTCCGCCACGACCTGGCTGGTCTCCACGGCGTGCTCGCCATTGATCACGGCGGGAGGGCAGAGGTATGCGGCCATCGTGAAGCACCTTTCTGAGGGAAAGCGCAGGGGATGCCACGAATGCTGTGTACTGGATCACTTCAGGGCATCTGCCCGTGGAATCGGTGGTGTGATCCTCTTCGCGGCGTGGTGTCCGTTTCAAGGATGGCCGCTAAATGGACATTTACGCTGTGATGCAGACAACTTGGGCGGACTTTGGGGGTGTGACGCGGCACACGCCCAACTCCAGGGCCCTCGGGCGGGCTACTTGAGGCGGTCCTCGACCCTCGCGACGTCGGGGGGCATGCCGAGGAGCCGGAAGAGGTCCAGGGCCTGGCGCAGGTGGGAGGTCCCTTCGGTGGTGTGGCCGGTGTCGAGCAGGATCCCGCCGATGCCTTCGAGCGCCGCGGCCTCGTCGTCGCGCTTGTTCAACTCGCGGTTCATGTCCAGGGCTTGTCGGTATGCCGCGAGGGCTTCCCCGGTGCGGTCGGCGTCCCTCACGGCGGCGGCGTAGTGGACGAGGGCCCACGCCTCGTTGCCGCGTTCGCCCATCTCGCGGAAGCGGCGCAGGACTTCGGCCAGGTCGGCCAGGGCGCCGGCGTGGTCGCCCACCAGGCGTTTGACGGTGCCCAGGTGGGTCGAGGCGATGGCCTGGCCGTCCGGCTGGTCGAGCCGCCGGTACAGCAGCAGGGCCCGGGCCAGGGTGTCGGGGGCGCCGGGGTGCTCCCCGGTCAGCTGCCGCAGTCGCCCCACCTCGACCAGGCTGCGGCCCGGCCCCCGGGGTCGTCCCGGGAGCCGGCCAACTCGGCGGCGGTCGCGTGGAGTTCCAGGGCGCGCGGCCAGGGGCCCCGGTGGTACAGGTACGACGCGAGCGCCGCGGGCAGGGCGACGGCGCCGTCAGGACGGGCGTGGGCGGCGGCCTGCCGGCTCGCGGCGAGCAGGTTGTCGATCTCGGCGGCCATCCAGCGTTCCGCGGCCTCGCGGTCCCTCAGCAGGGGTGGTGGCGCGGTGCCGGGACCGGGGTCGGGTGATCGGCGGGCAGGGTGCGCAGATGGCGGTCGGCCGAGCCCGCGGTGTGCCGGTAGTAGGCGAGGAGCCGTTCGAGCGCCGCCCGGCGCCGGGCCCTGCGTCCTCGTGCGCGGCGCGGGTTCGCGCGTACTCCCGCAGCAGGTCGTGCATCCGGAAGCGACCTGGGGGCGACTCGGCCGGCAGACTGTGGTCCACCAGCTCGTACAGCAGGCGCCGGGCGGCCCTCAGGCCGACGTCGAGCAGCGCGGCGGCCGGCGTAGGCGTCCAGATCGGGGCCCGGAACGGGTCCGAGGCGGCGGGGGCCGCCCGGCTTGCCCCCTCAGACGAAGAACGCGTTCATGCCCTCGACGTCCGACAGGTAGGTCTCGATGTCCGCGATCCTGCCGTCGCGCAGGCGGCAGACGGTGGACAGGTGCTCGTCGAGGCGGACGTCGCCCCGGCGGGCGGTGTTGTGCAGCGACAGCGCCATGTTCTCGCGGCTGACGAGGATGTGCAGCAGCTTGAAGTCGAGGCCGTGGGAAGTGATCTGCCGCGCACGCTCCACGACCGCCTCGGCGCCGTGCGCCGTGCCGGAGATCGTGTTGTCGCCGGGGAGCGTCCACGTGCAGTCGTCGGTGAGCAGGCTCCGGATGCCGTCCCAGTCACCGGTGGTGAGGAAGGCGTGGAACCGCTTGCCGAGCTGGTGGGCGGTTTCGTGCTGGGACATGGACCCCTCCAGGGACGCGCTAAAGCGTTGGCATCTGCTTTAAGGAGCGTAGAGAGGGATACTCCTAAAGCGCAAATCTATGCTTTAAGCTGAGGGGGTGACCGACAAAAGCGAAGCTGCCCGCCGCCCCGGCGGCCGCAGTGCCCGCGTGCTGGCCGCCGTGCACCGGGCCACGGTCGACCTGGTGGAGGAGGTCGGGGCCGACAAGGTGACCATCCCCGCGGTGGCCCGCCGTGCCGGGGTCAACCCCAGTTCCGTCTACCGGCGTTGGGGCACCACCTCCGCGCTCCTGGCGGACGTCGCCACCCGCCGCCAGGGCGAGAGCGCACCGGAACTCCTCGGTGACCTGCCCGAGGACCTGGAACGCGTGGCGGTGTGGACCCTCCAGGACCTGTCCCGGCCGGGCGGCGTGGCGTTCTTCCGCGCCGAGGTGGCGCCGGACGTGGACGAGCGGCGGGCCGGACTGCGCGAGTGCCTGGAGCGGGTCAGCTTCCGCTTCCAGGCCGCCCTGGACGCCGCCGCCCGACGAGGGGAGGAGACGCCCTCGTTGGGGCGGGTACTGGACCGGGTCGTCGCCCCCCTGTACTTCCGCGTGGTCTTCTCGATCCCGGAGACGGACGAGGACTACGCCCGCGGCCTGGTCGCCGACCTGTGCGATCCGCCTCCGGCACGTTGACCGGCCCCGGCGCACCACGCTCCTCAGCGGGGTGGTGGTTGTGCACGCGGGCCCAGCCAGCCGCGGGCGGCGGCCTGGACCCCCGCCTGGAAGCGCGTGGTCGCGTCGAGCAGGGTCATCAGGGTGTGGATGCGGCGCACCACCGTGCGTTCCGTGATGCCCAGGGCGCGGGCGATCGTGCGGTCCTTGGCCCCGGTGGCCAGCAGGCGCAGGATGTCCCGGTCGCGGGGGGACACGGTGTCGTTGAGGGGGGCCCGCGCGGTCGCGCACGAGCCGAGCGGGGTGGCCCGCTGCCAGAGCGTGTCGAAACTCAGCACGAGGGCGTCGAGGAGCGGCGAGGGCCGCACCAGCAGCCGGGTCGCTGCGTCGGTGCCGGTGAAGCTGATGGGAACCAGAGCCTGCTCCCGGTCCACGATGAGCATCTTCATGCGTGCCTCGGGCAGGCTGCGGGCCTGCTCGCCCGCCTCCAGATACCGTTCGAGCAACGCCAGCCGCCCGCTGTCGGCCAGCGCCTGGGCGTGGTAGATCGCCCGGTAGGTCACCCCGCGTTCCAGCGCCTGGATCTCGTTGGTGTTCAGGCCGCTCGCCAGGTACGGCGGGCTGTCGATGATCAACACCTCGTGCCGCGCCCCGAGTTCGAGCCGGGCGAGGGTGTGCCAGACCGCCTCCGCGCCCTCGACCAGTTCGATCAGCGGGCTCTGGGCGCCGGTCGTCTGCGCGCGCACCGACAACGCGCGTGCGTGCACCCGCAGTTCGTCCAGCTCGCGGTGGTGCTGGATGACCAGGGAATCGAGGGCCACTTCCGGCGGCGCCGCGACGTAGCGGGTCGGACGGCCGACCAGCTGGTTGCACAGGCCCGCGGAGGTCAGCCGTCGTAAGGACTGCCGGACGGTCGACGCGGACAGCGCCAGCGCCTGGGCGAGGTCGGCGGGGGTGACATGGGCGTGGGAGAGCAGCCGCAGGTAGACGTCGCTGTCGGTCTGGCCGAGACCGACCGGTTGGAGCAAGTGGGCCATGCGCGGACCTTAAGCGGCGGAGGCGGTGGGAAGAAGGGGTGCGGACGGGGGCTTTCCCAGCGCCCGCGCCGGGTCCCGGTTCCGGTGATCGAACGGGCCCGTTCCCGGAGCGGCGAGGCCACCGCCGCTCCGGGAACGGGTGTGTGGGGGGAGGGAGGACGCCCGTCAGGGCCTTGCGGAACAGGGCGTCACGGAGCCAACGCGTCGCGGAATCAGGGCGCCATGGCGTCAGGCGAGGACGGACCAGGTGAACGTCGTGGACCCGCTCGCCCCGCCCGAGTCGGTGGCCGTGACCTTGACGGTGTAGTCGCCGGCCCTGGTCGGGGTGCCGCTGATGATGCCGCTCGTGCTGATCCGCAGTCCGGACGGCAGCCCGGTCGCGCTGTAGGTCAACGGGAGGTTCGCGCTGTCGGTGGCCTTGATCCGCAGGGAGTTGATCGCGTAGCCGGTGATCCACACCTGGTCGCCGGGGTTGCCGACGGTCACCGTGGCGCTGCCGCCGCCGGAGGTGACGGTCCAGGTGAACGTCGTCGAACCGGCCGCGCCGGTGCTGTCCTTGGCGGTCACCGTCACCTGGGAGGTGCCGGCCGCGGTCGGGGTGCCGCTGATCGTGCCGCTGGAGGCGTCGATGGACAACCCGGCCGGCAGCCCGCTCGCCGACCAGGTGTACGGCGCCGTGCCGCCGGTGGCGGTGTCGCGCACCGGGGTGACCGCCGTGCCGACGGTGCCGTTCTGGTCACCGGGGTCGGCCACGGTGACGCCCGACGTGTCGCCGCCCGGGGTGAAGGCGCTCACGCCCTCCGGCGTGCCCAGGCCGGTCGGGCCGTCCCAGCCGGTACCGGCGTCGCACAGCGCCGTGCCGCAGCTGCCGTTGCTCCCGGACGTCACGTCGTTGAGCGCGCCGCGGTGGGCGTACGGGTACGAGGCCGGATCGTCGCTGGCGCCGGGGGTTCCGGCCAGCGCGTACATCGCCGTGATCAGAGGGGTGGCCAGGCTCGTGCCGCCGTACTGCTGCCAGCCGGGCGCGCTGTAGGTGTCGTAGATGGCGATGCCGGTATCGGGGTCGGCGTCGGCGGAGACGTCCGCGGTGCCCTTGGCGGAGGAGCCGCAACCGCTCACCACACCGCTCTGCCAGCTCGGTTGCCGCTCGTACGCCGAGCAGCCCGACCCGGCGCCGCTCCACGCCGACTCCGTCCAGCCCCGGCTGCCGCTGCCGCCCCTGCTGAGGGAGGTGCCGCCCACCGCGAGGGTGTAGCGCGAGGAGGCGGGGTACTGGGTCCCCATGCTGTAGCCGCTGTCGCCGGTGGCGAACGCGAACAGCACACCGGGCACGTCGAAGTGCGAGTCGCTCGACGTCTCACCCGAACTCTCGCTGTCGCTCCAGGAGTTGGAGACGAACTTCGCGCCCAGCTTCACCGCCTCGTCGTCGGCCGCGTAGAGGTTGTCGTCGTTGTTGTCGTTGGCCTCGACGAGCAGGATGTGGCAGGACGGGCACGCCGCGGAGACCGCGTCGAGGTCGAGGGTGATCTCCTCGCTCCAGCCGGAGTCGGCCTGCGGCGGGGTGGAGCCGCCGGTCTGGTCGACCTTGGTGAAGCAGCCGCTCGCGGTGGTGCAGGCGGGAAGACCGTACTGGCTGCGGTACGTGGCCAGGTCGCCGGCGGCGTTCGGGTCGTCGTAGGCGTCCACGATAGCGACGGTGGCGCCGGATCCGCCGCTCGGCAGGTCGTACGCGGACCGGATGTCGGACGGCCCGAGACCGGAGGGCGCCGCGGGGCGGGCCCCCGCGCGGCCGTCGGCGCCGGGCACGCCCTCGGCCCAGCACCGCGCGTGCCCTGGCCCGGCGTCGGCGCAGGCGTGGGTGTACGAGCCGGCACCGGACGCGGGGGAGGAGGCGGCGGCCGGCACGCTTCCCGCCGCCGCGAGGGCGAACACCGTACCGATGGCTGCCAGCAGTGCGGGGCCGGACCGGCCCGGCAGTCTGGGTATCGACTTCATGATGCCCCTTCGAAACCGTGGGGGGAGCCCGTGATCGGGTGGCGACACGCTAGGGCCGGGGCGGCGCCACGACAGCGTGTGAACATGACAATGTCGGAAACAGGACAGGGCCCTTGGGATCCGGTGGGTCCGCCCGGCGGCGGCTTGCCGGTCTCCCACTGCTGGCATGATCGAGGCCATGACCGAGCGAACGATTGCGGCCTGCGACGGAGCCGCGAAGGGCAACCCGGGGCCCGCGGCCTGGGCCTACGTGGTCGCGGACGCCGCGGGCGTGCCGCAGCGGTGGCAGGCCGGTGCCCTCGGGCACAGCACCAACAACGTCGGCGAACTGACCGCCCTGCGGGAGGTGCTGGCCGCCACGGACCCGGCCGTACCGCTGGAGGTCCGGCTCGACAGCACGTACACCCGCGACTGCGCGACCAAGTGGCTCGCCGGATGGAAGCGCAACGGCTGGAAGACCGCCGCGGGCAAGCCGGTGGCGAACCGCGAGCTGATCCAGGCCATCGACGAACTCCTCCAGGGCCGCGACGTCACCTTCACCTACGTGCGCGCCCACCAGGCCGACGGCGACCCGCTGAACGCGATCGCGGACAAGGCCGCCAGCGACGCCGCCCGCACGCAGGAGTCCGCCGGGGGAACCGCGGCCGACCTGCCGGTGCCCGACCCGGTCCGCGCCGTCCCGCCCCGTGCGCGCGCCTCGCAGGAGGGCGGCTCGGGGAAGAAGGCCGGCTCCGCCCGCAAGGGCTCCGCCTCGGGAGGTACCCGTACGCTCGCGGCGCGCTTCCCCGGCACCTGCCCCTGCTCCCGCCCCTACGGCAAGGGGGACACGATCACCCGGGTCGGCACGTCCTGGGGGCATCCGGAGTGCGTCGGCGCGTTCGCCCCCTGACGCGCGCCGCGACCGGGCCACCGTGACGTGCGGCGCGATCGCGGTGAGGGCTCGGACCGCGACGCGCACGGCGCGTTGTCCGGGCGCACGCCTGTGACCTGCGGTAAGGCCGGCTCATATGACCGTACTGCCGGTTCCTGGGGCTTCGAGTCGATATCCTCGGTCGCGAGCACCGGCTGAAACGGTCTCGGACACGGCAGGCGGGCCTGACCTGGTGCGGCGTGCGGTGTGCCCTCAGGACGAGCGCCCCGAGCGGCAGAGGTCAGCAGCGGATCATGAATCAGGACGGCCACCAGGACCGGTACGACGGCCCGGACGGTACGGCGGACGGGCAGCCGGGCATCCACGGCCTGCTCGACGCCGTCCTGTCGATCAGCCGCGAGCTGGAGCTGCCCGTGGTGCTGCGCCGCATCGTCAGTACCGCGATGACGCTGGTCGGCGCGCACTACGGGGCGCTGGGCGTGCTGGACGACACCGGCGAGGAGCTGGCCGAGTTCATCACCGCGGGCCTCGACGACGAGGAGATCGCCTGCCTCGACGGCGTGGAACTGCCCCGTGGACGCGGCCTGCTGGGGCGCCTCATCCGCGATCCGCGGCCGCTGCGCGCCGACTGCATCCCCGAGCACCCCGGTGCGGTCGGCTTCCCGCCCGGCCACCCGCCGATGCGCACCCTGCTGGGCGTGGCCATCGCGGTGCGCGGCACCGTCTACGGCAATCTGTACCTGACCGACAAGGTGGGCGGGAAACCCTTCGACGCCGACGACGAGGCCGTGCTGACCGCGCTGGCCGGCGCGGCGGGCATCGCCATCGAGAACGCGCGACTGTACGGGCGGCTGCGCGCCGGTGCCGAGCGGTTCCAGCGGTTGCTGCTGCCCAGCCTGCCCGACATGTCGCCGTTCCGGTGCGCCGCCGTCTACCGGCCGGCCGCCTCGCCGTCCCTGCTGGGCGGCGACTGGTACGACGCGATGACGCTGCCCGACGGCTCGCGCGTGCTGGTCGTCGGGGACGTCGTCGGCCACGACCTGGACGCCGCCGCCACCATGGCCCAGGTCCGCAACATGCTGCGGGCCCTCGTCCACGACGGCTCCGCCTCGCCCGCGACCGTCCTCGCCCGGCTCGACAGCACCCTGCACGCCGTCGAGCCCGCCGTCATGGCCACCGTGTGCCTGGCCCGCCTCGAACCGTCCCCCGACGGCAACTGGCTGATGCACTGGAGCAACGCGGGCCATCCGCCGCCGTTGCTGCTGTCGCCCGACGGCGCGGCCTGCTACCCGCAGGCCCCGGCCGACCTGCCCCTCGGCGTCGACGCCGCGATCGCCCGCAGGGACCACGTCCTGCCGCTGGCCGCCGGATCGACCGTCGCGATCTTCACCGACGGCCTGGTGGAACACCCGGGGCGGTCCATCGAGGAGGGCCTGCGCCTGGTCGCCGACGCGGCGGCGGGTGCCGGGGCGCGGGACCTGGAAGGCCTGTGCGAGGCGCTGGTCGCCGCGGGCCCCGGCGACGGCCACGACGACCTGGCGATCCTCGCCCTCGGCACCCCGCACGCCTGACCCCACCGCCGTCCGCGGAACCCTCGCGCTCCAGCACGAGTTCCCGCTGCTCCACACGACGCAGACGCTCGGTTTCGGGGTATCCGGCCTGGTGGCCCACCAGTTGGCGCGTCGGCCGATGGCGGCAACCGCCGCCGCCACCACGGCTGTCACCCTTGGCACGTACGTGGTCCTGACCGCCGGCCTGCTGCTGGGCGCGACGCCGACGGGCTGGACCCGTACCGTCCACCGAGCGCACACCGATGGAGAGACCGAGTCATGCCGACACCTTCGAACCCCGACGCACCCCGCGGGCGTCCGAGCCGCCGGGCCGTCCTGACCGTCGCCGGGGGAGCCGCGGCCGCAGCCGTGGCCGGTGGGTGCCTGCTGGAACCGGGCGGTGGCGACCGGAAGGGGCACGACGGCCCGCCGCCCCTCTCCCGCCTCTACCGCTTCCAACGCCTGACCGGGCCGGACCGCACGGTGGTCCGTGACGCGCGCGGCAGAACACTCGCGGTGCTGACGGACGGCGCGCGCACCGCCCTGATGACCGGGCCCGCCAGGACCTTCAGCGAACCCCGCACCACCACCGCCACCGTCCGCCACGGCATGTGGGTGCGGCTGATGCCCGCACCCTGGGCGCGGGAGAGCGCGGACGCGGCGTGGTTCGCCCGCTGGTTCCCCCAGGCGCTCACCGACCGCGGTCCCGACGTGCTCGCCGTGGCGTTCCAGTACGCACACGGCGCGCCCGACCGGCACGACTCCTCGGGCCTGCGGTACGCGGGGGCCGCGTCGTACGGGCCCCGCACCCCCGGGCAGCCTGGCGACTCCGCGCACGCCCGCCAGGAGGGCTCCGACTTCTACGACTACCTCGGCATCCCGTGGACGTTCCCCGGAAGTTCCGCCAAGCCGGACCGCTCGCGGTACGGCGACGTCGACTGCTCGGGCTTCATGCGCCTGGTGTGGGGCTACCGGATGGGATTCCCTCTGCACGGGACCAACGGCCCCGGTCCCGGCCTGCCCCGGCGGGCCTTCGCGATCGCGGCCTACGGGCCCGGCGCGTTGCTCACCCGGGCCACCTCCGGTCCGCCCGCCGACGCCGGGATGCTGCAACCCGGCGACCTCGTCTTCTTCGCCATCGACTCCGGCCACCCCTCCTTCGTCGACCACTGCGGCCTCTACCTGGGCAGGGACGACGCCGGGCACGGGCGCTTCTACTCCAGCCGGATCGTCGCCAACGGCCCGACGATGGGCGACGTCGCCGGGCCGTCGGTGATCGACGGGAACAGCTTCTACGCCCAGGGGTTCAGAGCGGCCCGCAGACTGTGAGCGGGCCCGGCGGCCACTACCGCCTCCACGGCTGCCGCCCTCCCCGCTGACCAGGGCCTTGGCAGGCAGACGGGGAATAGGAGCGGTCCGGCAGGTGTTGATCCTGGCGCCCCCCGCAACCGCTGAACTGGAGAGTCCCACCCATGCGCGTCGAGATCTGGAGCGACATCGCCTGCCCCTGGTGCTACGTGGGCAAGGCGCGCTTCGACAAGGCGCTCGAAGCCTTCCCGCACCGCGGCGAGGTCGAGGTCGTGCACCGCTCCTTCGAACTCGATCCCGGCCGGGCCAAGGGCGACACCGTCGCCGTGCTGACGATGCTCACCAGGAAGTACGGGATGACCGAGGAGCAGGCGCGGGCCGGTGAACGCGACCTCGGCGCGCAGGCCGCGGGCGAGGGCCTGGACTACCTCACCGAGGGCCGCGACCACGGCAACACCTTCGACATGCACCGCCTGCTGCACCTGGCCCGGGACCGCGGGACGCAGGAGGAACTGCTCGCATTGCTGTACCGGGCCAACTTCGCCGACCCGCGCTCCGTCTTCGCGGACGACGATCGCCTCGTGGAACTGGCCGTCGCGGCGGGCCTGGACGAGGCGGAGGCACGCGAAGTCCTCGCGGACCCGGCCCGGTACGCCGAGCAGGTACGGGCCGACGAACGCGAGGCGGCCGAACTGGGCGCGAACGGCGTCCCGTTCTTCGTCCTCGACCGCAGGTACGGCGTCTCGGGCGCCCAGCCCACCGAGGTCTTCACCCAGGCCCTGCACCAGGCCTGGACCGACCGCACCCCGCTCACCCCCATCACCACCCCCCAAGCCGACACCTGCGGACCGGAGGGCTGCGCGCTACCGGAGCGGGGGGTCGGCGGCTGACCACGTCGCGGAGGCCGCGCGGGTGGCGCTGACCCCGCCCGCGCGCCGCAGAGCGGCCGGCCGGCGTTCGCGTGGGGGTTCGTCCGTCCGCCGACCAGCCTCCGCGTGGGCGGATCGGGTGGCATGATGACGCCGTTGCGCGGCATTCGAGGGAGTGCGGTCGATGGCGGATGACGTCCGGGTCTTACTGGTCGAGGACGATCGCGAGACGGCCGGGATGCTGTCCGCGCTCCTGGCCGACGAGGGGTACGTGGTCGACGTGGCGCACGACGGCCAGCGAGGGCTCCACCTCGGCCTCGGCCGCGGCCACCAACTGCTGGTCGTGGACCGGGGGTTGCCGGGGATCGACGGCGTGGACCTGGTGGCGCGGCTGCGGCGGGCGGGGGTCACCGCGCGGGTGCTGCTGCTGACCGCCTTCGGTGAACCGGCCGACCGCGTGCTCGGGCTGGACAGCGGTGCCGACGACTACCTGGTCAAGCCGTTCGACATCGGCGAACTGCTCGCCAGGATGCGGGCGTTGCTCCGCCGCGACCTGGACCAGGCGGAGGCGCTGCCGCTCGGCGAGGCGGCCATCGACCTGCGGCGCCGCGAGGTGCTGCTGCCGCGCGGAGGGCCGGTGGCGTTGTCGGGGAGGGAGTTCGACCTGCTGCGGACCCTGGCCGCCGCACCGCGCACCGTCTTCCCCCGCGCCCGGCTGCGCGCCAGCGTCTTCGCCGAGGCCACGGCCGACTCCATCGTCGACACCTACGTGTACTACCTGCGCCGCAAACTGGGCCGCGGAGTGATCCGCACCGTGCACGGCCTCGGCTACCGGATCGGTTCGGTGTGATCACGGCGCGCGGCCGGCGCGAGCAGGACCGCCCCGATCCCGAACGCGTGGCGCTCGCGGCCGCCCGCCGCGCCTTCAGCATCCGCATCGCCGTCGTGCTGACCGTCGTCATGGCTTTCATCGGCATCGTTGTCTACGCCGCCATGCTGGCCACGCAGCACGCCGCGGAGGAACGCGATCTGCGGTACGCCATCCAGCGCGGCTCGGTGGCGAACCCGCCCGGCTGCGCCTGGCTCGTCGTCGAACGCGACGGCCGGACCGCCGCGTCCCCCGGGACCCCGCCCGGATTCCCGTGGCGTTCCGCCGTCGACCGGGTCGCCACGACAGGCACGCCCGTCACCGTCACCGTCGCCCACGACGGAACGCGCTACCGCGTGCTGACCGAGCGCCGCGGCGGGGCGATCGTGCAGGCGGTGTACGACGAGCGGTTCCAGGCCGAGGACCGCGACTGCCTGCTGATGGCCCTGGGGGTCGCCGAACTGCTGGGCGCCGCCGCCTCCGTGGTCGCCGGAGCCGCGCTGGCCCACCGCGCCATGGCACCGCTCGGCGAGACCCTGCGCAGGCAACGCCGCTTCGTCACCGACGCCAGCCACGAACTGCGGGCCCCACTCACCCGGTTGCACACCCGTGCCCAGCTGCTCGCCCGCACCGCGAAGCGCGACGAGGCGGCCGACCAACTCGCGGCGGAGGCGGCGCGGTTGGCGCAGGGCACCCGGCAACTCGGCGCCGTCATCGACGACATCCTGCGCTCCGCCCGCGTCGCGGCGCAGTCCGGCGGCCCCAGCACGGTGGACCTCGCCGAACTCGCCACGCAGGCCGTGGCCGAGGAGGACGCCAGGGCGGCCCAGGGCGCGGTGTCGCTCGACGTGGCGATCGGCCCGGGCCCGCATCTGGTCGCCGGCGCCGAGTGCGCGTTGCGCCGGACGCTGACGGCCCTGCTGGACAACGCCCTGCGCCACACCCCGCCGGGCGGGCGCGTCGTCGTCGCCGTCGCGGAGCACGGCCACGCCTCGGTACGGCTGTCGGTACGCGACACCGGCACCGGGTTCCCACCGGAGGCGGCGCGACGGCTCTTCGAGCGATTCGCCCGCGGCGACCACGGTCAGGGCGGGAGCCACGGCTACGGCCTCGGGCTCGCGCTGGCCCGTGAGGTCGTGGCGGCCCACCACGGCACCATCACCGCGGACGGCGTGCCCGGTGGCGGCGCGACGTTCACCATCACCCTGCCCGCCCTGCGGCCCGCACCCGTCCGTCTCAGGATCGGCCGCCGCGCCCCCGGACACCGCGTCGTGTCATGACGGCCCTCGTACAGACGTAAGCCTGCCGTGGTGACGCTTTCCGACCACTTCTGAGAACGTTCTGAGATCCGGCGACCAGTCTTCACCGTGCAGCGCTCTTCCCAGATCGTTCGTGTGGACGGAGACCGACGTGACCGACGTATCCGACGTGACCCACGACTACCTCGTGATCGGCGCGGGACCCGCCGGGGTGCAGATGGGACTGCACCTGAAGGAGGCGGGACGCGACCACCTGATCCTCGAAGCCGGCGACGCGCCCGGCACGTTCTTCCGCACCTTCCCCCGGCACCGCACCCTGATATCGGTCAACAAGCCGCACACCGGCAGCGACGACCCCGAGTTCAACCTGCGCATGGACTGGAACTCGGTGCTCGTCGGCGACGAGGGACCCACCTTCACCCGCTACACCGACCGCTACTTCCCCGCCGCCGACGACATGGTGCGCTACCTCGGCGACGTGGCGAAGGAACACGACCTGGCGGTGCGCTACCGCACCCGTGTCGAACGGGTGACGAGGGACGCCCAGGGGACGTTCACCGCCACCGACTCCGAGGGCGGCACCTACCGAGCCTCCTGCCTGGTGATGGCGACCGGCGTCAGCCGCCCCTACATTCCGGCGATCCCCGGCATCGAGACGGCCGAGCAGTACGCCACGATGCCGGTCGACCCCGAGGGGTTCACCGACCAGCGGGTGCTGATCCTGGGCAAGGGCAACTCCGCGCTGGAGACCGCCGACAACCTCGTCGCGCACGCCGCCGTCATCCACGTGGCGGGCCCCCACTCGCTGCGGCTCGCCTGGCAGACCCACTTCGTGGGCCATCTGCGGGCGGTCAACAACAACTTCCTCGACACCTATCAGCTGAAGTCGCAGAACGCGATCCTCGACGGCGACGTGCTCGACATCGCCGGCGACGGCGACGGCTACCGCGTGCGGTTCTCCTTCGCCCGCGCCGACGACGTGGTCAAGGAACTGCGGTACGACCGCGTGCTGGTGTGCACCGGTTTCCGCTTCGACGCCTCGGTGTTCGCCGAAGAGTGCCGTCCCAAACTGGTGATCAAGGACCGCTTCGCCCAACTGACGCCCGCCTACGAGTCCGTTGACGTCCCCGGGCTCTACTTCGCCGGGACCGTGATGCAGCAGCGCGACTTCAAACGGTCCACCGGCGGCTTCATCCACGGCTTCCGCTACGCGGTCCGAGCGCTGCACCGCGTCCTGGAACAGCGCAGGGAGGGCGTCCCCTGGCCGTCGCACACCGTGCCCGCCACCCCCGAGGGACTCGCGGCGGCCGTCGTGGCCCGGGTCAACCGCACCTCGGCGCTGTGGCAGATGTTCGGCGAACTCGGCGACGCCTTCGTCGTCGGCGACGGCGCGGCGCGCCACTACGAAGAGGTCCCGGTGGCCTACGCGCACGACAACGCGGCCTTCGGCAGGGACGAGGACCTGTTCCTGGTCACCCTGGAGTACGGCCCGGACCACGACAGGATCGACCCGTTCGACATCTCCGTGCGCCGCGTTCCGCAGGACGAGGCCGGTTCGGCCCACGACGCCGCGTACCTGCACCCGGTCATCCGCCACTACCGCGCGGGCGTCGCGGCGGGCGAACACCACATGGCGGAGAACCTGGAGAACGAGTGGGACCGGCCGGACGCCCACGTCCGCCCGCTCACCGACTTCTTCGCCCGCGCGCTGTCCGGCGCCGGCGTCCCGGTGGACGGCGGCAGCGCCCCCGCGGTCAGCGGCGGCGACCCGGCGGACGTCCGGGAGGCACGGTGACCACGCGCGCACCGCTCGACGCCTCCGCGGTGTCCGAGAGCGTGCCTGAAGCCCCCTTGAACCTAAGGGAGTTCGAAAGCGTGGCGCGTGGCGTGCTCGACCCGGTGCACTACGACTACGTGGCCGGGGGCGCGGACGACGAGGTGAGCCTGCGGGCCAACGAGGCCGCGTTCGCACGGATCGCGCTGCTGCCGAGGGTGCTGCGCGGCGCCGAGCGACGCGAGACGGGCATCACGCTGTTCGGCCGGCGGGCGAGCCTGCCGGTGGTGTTGTCGCCCACCGCGTTCCACCGCCTGTTCCACAAGGAGGGCGAAGTGGCGACCGCGCGGGCGGCCGCGCGGGCCGGAGTCGTGATGATCACCGGCATGGCGAGCACCGTGGCGGTCGCCGACGTCGTCGAGGCCGCGCGGGCCGCCGCGCCCGACCGCGACCCGGCCGTGTGGTTCCAGCTCTACCTGCAACCCGCGCCCGGTGTCACCGAGGCCCTGGTGCGCCGCGCCACCGAGGCGGGGTGCGCGGCGCTGGTCGTCACCGTCGACTCACCCGTCCTCGGCGCCCACACCCGCAACGCCCGCAACGGTTTCCACGACCTGCCCGAGGGACTGGCCTGCGAGAACCTGCGCGACCTGCTCGACGGCGAGCCGGGCCACGTACGCCAGATCGCCATGTCGCCGACGCTGGACTGGGGCGACTTCGACCGGCTGCGCGCCTCGACGTCCCTGCCGCTGCTGCTCAAGGGCGTGCTGCACCCGGACGACGCGAGGATCGCGCTCGACCGCGGTGCGGACGGGCTGCTGCTGTCCAACCACGGCGGGCGCCAACTCGACACCGTGCCCGCTACGATCGACCTGCTGCCCGAGGTCGCCGCGGCCGTCGCCGGCCGCGTCCCGCTGCTGCTGGACGGCGGAGTGCGGCGCGGTACCGATGTCGTCAAGGCGCTGGCACTGGGCGCCACCGCCGTCGGCATCGGGCGGCCGGTGGTGTGGGGACTGGCGGCCGGCGGCGAGGGCGGGGTGGCGCGGGTACTGGACATCCTGCGCCGCGAACTCGACCACACCCTGGCACTGTGCGGCGCCACCGGAATCGCCGACCTGAGCCCCGCGTCGGTCCGGCCCGCCACGCACTGGGCGGGACCGCGGTGAGCGCCGCCGCGCGGGCCGCCCGCGCCGCCGCCGCTGTCGTCATCCTCGGCTCCCTGCCGTACTGGCTGCCCCCGGCCGTCGTGCGTCTGCGCGTGCGGATCTTCGCCCGGGTCAACGGCGAGGAAGGCGTGCCGGTGCCGGGACCCGAAGTGGGCGCGGAAGCGTTCGAACGCCTCTACGCGCACCCCGCGGCCAACGGGCGCAGCCGGGGCGCCGCGCTGTCTGACCTGTTCTGGTACTGGCTGGCGCCCGGGCCCGAGGTCCACCAGGAACACCTCGAACCCGGGCCGCGCTACGACGCGGTGGCCCGCACCACCCGCCGGGTCCTGACCGCCGTCCGCCGTCAGGAGTGGGAGCGGATCGTGCGCCACCGCGCCCGCGACGTGCTCGAACCGCTCACCGGCGGCGGCACGCGCGCGGTGCGGCTGCGGGACCTCGTGATGCCGTTGTGGGTGGCCGTCCACCACGAGGTGGTCTTCCGCGAACCGTGCCCCGACGACGTGCGCGACCTCATCGTGGGAAACGCCGACGACGTCGTCAGCGCGCTCAAGTGCACCGGAGTACGGCACATGGACCGCCGCGACCGGCTCACCCGCTACCTGCTCGGCCGCGTTCGCGCCGGGGACGTCCCGTTCGAACTGCCCGAGGGCCTGTCCGACCACGAGAGCGCCTGCTACCTGCAAGGGACGTTCTTCAACACCGCCGTCGTCCAGATGTCGGAGGCAACCGCACACGTCCTGCTCGCCATCGCCACCCGCCCCCAGGTCCGCGAACGCCTGCGCCGCGAACCGGTGGACAGCGCCTATCTGGACCACGTGATCGAGGAGACGCTGCGCTACTACCCGCTGTTCGGCGTCGCGCACCGGATCACCACCGACGCCATCACCCTCGACGCGGACGACCCGCAGGACGCGACGCCCGCCACGAAGCTGCCCGCCGGGTCCGTGCTGCTCTTCGACTACGCCCGCTACCATCGCGGCGGCGTTCCGGACGCCGACCGCTTCGATCCCGACCGGTGGGCGCGGCCCCGGCCCTCGGACCTGCGCCACATCCCGTTCGGGGTGGCAGCCAACCGGCCCTGCCCGGCCCGTGGCATCGCGCCGTTGACGCTGCGCACGGCGGTCGAGGAGGTGCTCAAGCGGTTCGAGCCGGTCTCCTCCGCGCGCCACGACCGCTCGATGCCCAACCGGGGGCCCTGCCTGCTCGTCCCGCGCGAGAACCCAACCAGGCGCCGAGGTAGGGCGGTTCGGCTCGCGGCGATGAGAGCGCGCGACCGCTGGGAGGACGTCACGCGCAGTCTGGCCCAACTCGCCTACGGAAGCTGGATGGTGGCGGACGCCCGCAGGCAGCGGCTGTGCGGGAGCTACTTCGAGCCGGCCGCGGAGCCCACCTCAGGGACACAAGGGGGCGGCGGCGCCGCCCGCTGCCCGGTCGCGGGGGAGGGCGGCCGGTGAGCGCCACCTCTCTCGCGCCGGCCTTCCTCGGCGCCGCGATCGTCGTCCTGCTGGCCTGCCGCCTCGTCGCGTGGGCGCTCTCGCGCGCCGGACAGCCGCCCGTGGTGGGCGAGATGATCGCGGGCGTGCTGCTCGGGCCCTCGGTCCTCGGGGCGCTGGCCCCCCGCGCGGAGCACGCCGTGTTCCCCACCGCCCTGCTGCCGCTGCTCTACGTCGCCGGGCAGATCGGCCTCGTCGCGTTCATGTTCCAGGCGGGACACGAGTTCGCCGGGCGGCTCGGCGAGCGGATGGCGGGCACCGCGGCGGCCGTGTCCGCGGTCGGGATCACGCTGCCGCTGGCGCTGGGCGTCGGCGTGACCGTGCTGGCCCGCGGGCACGCGCCGGTCTTCGTGCCCGGCGTCCCGCTCGGCGTGAGCGCCGCGTTCGTGGGCGTCGCCCTCGCCATCACCGCGTTCCCGATGCTCGCCCGGATCATCACGGAACGCGGCCTGTCCGGCACCCGGTACGGGGCGCTGGCGCTGGCCGGCGGGGCGCTCGACGACGTGGTGGCGTGGTGCCTGCTGGCGGCCGTGCTGAGCGCCGCGACCGGCAGGGTCTGGCCGGTGGCCGAGGCGGTCGGCGGAGGCGCGCTGTTCGGCGTGGTCCTGTTCACCGTGGTGCGGCGGGGGCTGGCGCGGGCGATGGCGTACCCGTCGCTGACCGACGAGGGCAGGCTGCTGCTGGTCGTCGTCACGGTGTTCGCCGCCGCCTGGTTCACCGACGAGATCGGCCTGTACGCCGTGTTCGGCGCGTTCTGCGTCGGCGTCGTGATGCCACGAGGGCCGGTCGCGGAACGCACGGTGAGCACCGTCTCCCACGTGCCGAGGGTGGTGTTCCTGCCGATGTTCTTCGCCTACTCCGGCCTCAACACCCGCTTCGGGCTGCTGGGCGACCCGGCGCTGCTGGCGTTCGCGGCGGCGGCGCTGGCGGCGGCGGTCCTGGGCAAGTTCGGCGGCTGCTGGGCGGCGGCCAGACTGCGCGGCGAACCGCCCGCGCTCGCCCTGCGCCTGGGCGCGCTGATGAACGCGCGCGGCCTGATGCAGTTGATCGCCCTCAACGCGGGGCTCCAGGCGGGCATCGTCGACCGGCAGTTGTTCGCAGCCCTCGTCCTGGTGGCACTGGTGACGACGCTGATGACGACACCCGTGCTGTCCTGGCTGGACCGGCGGGCCCCGCTGAAGGACGCCTCACATCCCCCTGCGGCGCTGCCACGCGTCGTCGAGGGCCAGCCAGAAGACCGCGTCGGACGCGGACTGCCCGGGTGACGACGGGACCCGGGTGCGCGGCGGGATCGCCGCGGCCCGGGACCCGCCGGCGCGGCCACCGCGCCGGCGCAGGAAGGCGAGGGCGAGTAACGCGTGAGCACGCATCGTCAGGCCTGCGACGAGCCGAGTTCGAGCACCGCGCGGACCGCGGACTCCAGGGCGTACGTCATGGAGCCGCCGTTCGGCTCGAACGCGGTGTGTTCGCCGGCGAAGTGCACGCGTCCCTCCGGCCGCCTCATGTCGGGCATGAGCGCGGTGTGTCCCACCTCCGGCAGGATGTACGCGCCCTCGATGTACGGCTCGCGGTCCCACGCCACCGACGTGCCCACCTCGAAGTGGTCCTTGGCGCCGGGGAAGATCCGCTCCACCTGCTCCAGGGTGAAGCGCACCCGCTCGTCCGGCGGCATCGCCGTGACCGCCTTCGCCCGCCAGCCCGACATCAGGCATTCCAGAACGGCACGCGGGCCCGGCAGTTGGGGCGTCGCGTCGCGCACCCAGCGGATCGGCAGGTCCGTCGAGACGCTCGCGCGCGGCGAGGTCCAAAAGCGCCGGCGCATCTGGAGGTAGACGCGCACTATCGACACGTACCGCAGGCGGCGGATCGCCGCGTGCTTGGCCGGTGACAGGCCCGCGTTCGACAGGTCGATGCGCCGCATCGCGCTGAACGGCACGGCCAGCACCACCCGGTCGGCCTCCAGCGTGTGGAAGCCGCCCGAGTCGACGAACGTCACCCGGGCCGCCGTGCCGTCCTGGGTGACGCGCACGACGGGCTTGGCGTAGTGGATGCGGTCGCGCAGGCGGTCGGCGAACGCGGCGGGGAAGCGGTCGGTGCCGCCCCGGATCTTGGCCCAGCGGGCGTCGGCCAGGGTGAGCGAGCGCGGGCCCGACTCGTGCCGCAGCCACGACAGCGCGGACGCGGTGTCCAGGTCGCCGCCGCGCATCTCCAGGAACATCGGCTCCAGCAGCGTGATGGCCGCGTCCGAGGCGCCGCGCTCCTTGAGGACCTCTATGACCGAGCGGTCGTCGAACGGCGCGAGCCGGTCGGTGACCTCCCACTCGGGCGTGCCCAGGTCGGGCTGGAGCTCGCGGCACAGCGAGCGGACGTAGCGCTCCATCATCATGCCGACGTCCAGGCCCTTCTCCTCGCCGCTCAACGGCAGCCCGCTGTCCGCGAGGTCGGCGACGTCGGGGCGGACGAAGCGGGAGCCGAGGAAGTAGGAGAAGTCCGCGTCGAGCAGGTCGGAGGGCTCCAGGCCCACACCGAGTTCCTTCAGGTAGTGCGTCACGTAGTGGCAGTGCGGCGTCACCGTCATGGCGCCGGCTTCCGCGTACAGGCCGTCGGCGAACGGCTCGCGCACGGTGTACGCGCGCCCGCCGGCCCGGGTGGAGGCTTCGAGCACCGTGACGTCGCAGCCGAGGCGGGTCAGTTCGTAGGCGGTGCCGAGGCCGGCCAGGCCCGCGCCCACCACGACGACCCTGCCGGGCGGCCTGAGTCCGTCGAGCCCTTGGTCGAGGGCGCGGCGCACCTCGGTCTGAGTGGGCTCACGCATGGTCGGTCTCCTCGTTCGGTTCCGCGCCGCCGCCCCGGAAACGGGCAGCAATGATTTCCCTGCGGAAACCACATTGCATGGACGCCTTAATTACGTCAAGATCTGGCCGGTGCCGAAGTGGCGTGGGCAATGCGGAAGGAATTCCCCTGAGTTGTACCCGGGGTGACGGTTTCCTGTGGAACGCTGCTTCCGTTCAGTCCGGACCGTAAATCGTGATATATTTCTTGCGATTCACCGTTCCGTGATATCGAGCAGACCAGGAGTGAGACGAATGACAACCAGCGGCGAGTCGTCCGTCAAGCGGGCCGGTCTGCGGACCGAGATCGAGGACGCCCTGGCCTACCTGACGTGTTCGCTGGTCGCCCGCAGGACGCGCGCCACACCCGAGCGCGTGACCTGGCAGCAGTACGACGTCCTGGAACTGCTGCGGCTGCGCGGGCCGATGACCCCCTCGGTGCTCAGCGAGTCCCTCGGCGTCTCCCGGCAGACCATGTCGAAGGCCCTGCGCATTCTGAAAGACCAGGAACTCGTGGAACAGTCCGCCCAGAGCGCGGACAAACGCGAGCAGACCACCTCGATCACGATGCGCGGGCACGAGTTCCTGGCCCGCGCGGCCCGGGGGCGCCGGGAAAACGCCAAGGTCGTCGAAGGCGCCCTGTCGGCGGAGGAGCAGGCCGCTTTCGTCGAACTGTGCGGCAAGGTCGCGAACGCCCTGAACGCCGCCCCTCAGCCGTTCCCGGTCCGCGATCTGTGAGCAGACGGACGCCCGCCTGCCACCGGGGCGTCCCCGCGCCGAAGCGGTGGGTCCGCGGCCCGGCGACGCAGCCGCGGACCCACCGCCCGCCTGAGCACACGCCACGACGCGCGCCCTACCAGCTCCAGCCGCGTTCCGCCGGCGGCGTCCAGACGTCCGCCTTCTCCAGGTAGGGGAAGACCTGGCCGATCAGCTCGATGTCCTGCGCCGCGTACAGCGACGGCAGGAACATGAAACCGCGGATGCCGGTCTCGCGGTGCATGTCGAGGATCTGCTCCGCCACCGTGGACGGCGACCCCACCAGCACCTTGCTGCCGCAGGCGATGCCCAGGGTCCGGGCGACGTCGTCGAACTCGCCCTCGTAGTTGGCCTTGTAGGTCTCGCTGCCGCCCATCAGCTCGGTGGCGATGTCGCGCGCGCAGTCCATGTCCAGGGACTCGCGCACCCAGTCGTACTTCTCCTGCGCCTCGCGGTCGGACCGGCCCAGGATGATCCCGGTGGCCCCGGCCATGTTGACCTCCAGCGGCGAGCGGCCGTGCCGTTCCGTGCGTTCGGCCAGGCTTTCCACCATGGCGCGCATCTTGGCGTAGTCGTCCGGCAGCGGGGTGAACGCGAAGTCGCAGGTGTCCGCGATCAGCTCCTGTGCCACCGGTGAGACGCCCGCGTTGAACAGGCACGGTGGGTCCTGGACCGGGTGCGGACTGATCATCTTGCCGTGCAGGCGGAAGAACTCGCCCTCGAAGTCCACCTGTCCGCCCCGGGCTGCCCACAGCCGCTTGACCGCCTCCACCGCCTCGGCCGTGGTGGCGTAGCGGGTCTCGTGGCTGCTGTCGGGCACGGTGATGCCCAGCAGCGACAACTCGTCGGGCTTCCAGCCGGGCACGATGTTCCAGCCCCAGCGGCCGCCGCTGAGCACGTCGAGGTTGGCGCCGAGGCGCGCGATGACCGCCGGTGGGAAGTAGCGGGTGTGGAAGGTGGTGACCACGCCGATGTGCCGGGTGGCGGCCATGACGACCGGCGCGAAGACCGGCGCGGACATGTGGGGTTCGGCGTGGCCGATGCGCCAGCTGTTCTCGCCGTGGGGTATGTAGCCGTCGGCGAAGAAGACGTAGTCGAACCCGGCGTCCTCGACGCGGCGCGCCAGGTCCATCTGCGCGTCCACGTCGAACGGGTCGGGGTTGAGGTCCGCCACCTCCTTCGACGTGGTGGTGGGGGTGGGGGAGCTGAGCCACATCAGTCCGAACCGCATCCTGTCGTCGGCCAGACGCGGCTTGAGCGTGCCTTGGGGCATTCCCGTCCTGTCCTTTCGGAACGTGAGCTGTCGCGGAGCGTGAGCCGTGCGGGCGCGGGGGGAGCCCCCGGCGTTTCACCTGCCCGCTCGGGCGAGGTCCTTCTTGAGGTAGGTGGCGGTGAACGAGTCCTTCGCGTGGGTGAGTTGGCGCGGGGTGCCCTCGAACATCAGGCGGCCGCCGTCGCGCCCCGCGCTCGGGCCGATGTCGATGACCCAGTCGGCCCGCTTGACGACGTCGAGGTCGTGCTCGATCACCACGACCGTGTTGCCCTTGTCCACGATGGTGTCGATCAGGTCGACCAGCCGGTCGACGTCGGCCATGTGCAGGCCGGTGGTGGGCTCGTCGAAGACGAACAGCCCCGACGACTCGTCCAGCCGGTCGGCGAGTTTGATGCGCTGCAACTCACCGCCCGACAGCGTGGACAGCGGCTGGCCGAGCGTGATGTAGGACAGGCCGACGTCGCTGAGCGTGGTGAGCCGGCGGACCACGGACTCCTCCGTGAAGAACTCCAGGGCCTCCTCGACGGTGAGGGCGAGCGTCTCCACGATGTTCCTGCCGTGGAAGCGCAGGTCCAGCACCTCGTCGCGGTAGCGCCGCCCCGAGCACCGCTCGCAGGTCGTGGTCACCGGCTCCATGTAGGCCAGGTCCGTCTGGATCTCGCCGCGGCCCTGGCAAGCGGGGCAGGCGCCCGCCGAGTTGAAGCTGAACATGCCCGGTTCGCTGTGCGTGGCCTTGGCGAACAGCTTCCGCACGGTGTCCATGATGTTGACGTACGTCGCGGGCGTCGAGCGGGCGGAGGAGCCGATCGCGCCCTGGTCGATCACGATGGCCTCGGGGAACTGCGGGATCAGCGCGCCGTGCACGAACGAGCTCTTGCCGGAGCCGGCGACACCGGTCACCACGGTCAGCACGCCCTGCGGGATGTCGACCGAAAGGTCCTTGAGGTTGTGCAGGCTGGTGCGCCGCGTGGTGAGCTTGCCGCGCGGCGTGCGCACCCGCTCCTTGAGGCCGGTCTCGCGGCTCAGCCGGCGCCCGGTGACGGTGTCCGCCTCGCGCAGCTGCTCCGCCGTGCCCTCGAAGACCACCTCGCCGCCGTGCGTACCGGCGCCCGGCCCCATGTCGACCACGTGGTCGGCGATGGCGATCACGTCGCGGGAGTGCTCCACGACCAGCACGGTGTTGCCCTTGTCCCGCAGCGCGAGCAGGAGCTCGTTGAGCCGGTGCACGTCACGAGGGTGCAGGCCGACGCTGGGCTCGTCGAAGATGTACGTCAGGTCCGTGAGGCTGCTGCCCAGGTGGCGGACGATCTTCAGGCGCTGGCCCTCACCGCCGGAGAGCGTCGAGGTCTCCCGGGCGAGGCTCAGGTAGCCGAGTCCCACCGACTCGATGCGCCGCAGCACCGACAGCGCCGCGTCCACCACGGGCTTGGCGGACGGCGCGTCGATGGCCTCCAACTCCGGGACGAGGTCCCCGATCTCCATCGCGGTGAAGTCGGCGATGTTCTTGCCGTTGATCCTCGACTCGCGGGCCGCCTCGTTGAGGCGGGCGCCGCCGCACACGTCGCAGACCCCGGCGCTGACCACCTCCTCGACCTGGCGGCGCTCCTTGTCCTTGAGCCTTTCCAGGCCGTTCTTGAGATAGCGGCGGTTGAAACGGACGACGATTCCCTCGTACTCGTTGGAGTACGTGAGTTTCTTTCCCGGGCGCTCCACCTTGAATCCCTCGCCGTACAGCAGGAGTTCCCGGTCCTTCTTGCTGAATTCCCGCAGCGGCTTGTCCGGGTCGAACAGTCCGGACTGCGCGTACAGCTTCCACTGGAAGCCTCCCACGGCGAACAGCGGCGAGCGGATCGCGCCCTCGTTGAGCGACCTGTCCTCGTCCAGCAGCCGCCCGAGGTCGAGCCGCGCGACCCGGCCGAGCCCCTCGCACTCCGGGCACATCCCGTGCGGGTCGTTGAACGAGTAGGCGCTCGACTCACCGGCCGACGGCCGGCCGTGGCGGGAGAAGAGCACGCGCAGGGCCGGGTTGACCTCGGTCATCGTGCCGACCGTGGAGCGCGAGTTGCCGCCGATGGGGCGCTGGTCCACCACGATCGCGGTGGAGAGGTTCTTGATCACGGCCGCGTCCGGGCGCTCGTACTTCGGCAGGCGGTTGCGGATGAACCAGCTGTACGTCTCGTTGAGCTGGCGCTGCGACTCGACCGCGACGGTCCCGAAGACGACGGAGGACTTCCCGGAACCGGACACGCCGGTGAAGACGGTCAGCTCTCCTTTGGGGATGCTGAGCGAGACGTTCTTGAGATTGTTCTCCCGGGCGCCCCGGATAATGATGCAGTCTTCGGAGCTGCGCTTGCGCTGGCCCGCCATGAAATCGTTCCTCCCGCCGAGGACGGCCGTCCGCCCGGCCCGCGAACACTATGGTTTCCTCTTGGAAACCAAGTTAACATCCGGCGGTTCAGCGAGCCACCGCGTACGCCTGTTCGCCGCGCGGACTCGCGGCGCCGAAGACCAGGCCGTCGCCGGTCCTGCCGGTGGCGCAGACCTTCCCCAGCGAGCGCTCCGGGGCGATCCGCACGACGTGGCCGCGACGGCGCAGCTCGTCCACGACCTCGTCGGGGCAGCCCTTCTCCACGACGACGCTGCCGGGGATGGCGACGTGCGGGGTGAAGGACGAGGGCACCGCGTCGGTGTGGAACGCCGGCGCCTCCACCGCCTCCTGCGCACCCGCCCCGAAGTCCACGTGGCGCAGGAAGAAGTTGAGCGTCCACTGGTCCTGCTGGTCGCCGCCGGGCGTGCCGAACGCCATGTACGGCTCGCCGTCGCGCAGCACGAGGGTGGGGGACAAGGTGGTGCGCGGGCGCTTGCCGGGCGCGACGGCGTTGGGGTGGCCGGGGAAGAGGTTCGCCATCTGGCCCCGGGTGCCCAGCGGGAAGCCCAGTCCCGGCACGACCGGGGAACTCTTGAGCCAGCCGCCGCTGGGCGTGGCGACCACCATGTTGCCCTCGCTGTCCGTGGCGCTGACGCAGCAGGTGTCGCCCTTGGCCTGGGTGAGCCGCACGATCGCCGGGATGCCGTCGCCCAACTGCCGCATCCACTCCGGGCCTTCGCCCGTGTCCGGCTCGGACACGTCAGGCATCACCGGCACCCGGCCGTGCGGCGACCCGGGCCGCAGCTCCATCGCCGCCCGGTCGCCCACGAGCGCCCGCCGCCGGTCCGCGTACCCGGCGCTCAGCAGCGTCTCCAACGGCACGTCGGTGTGGTCCGGGTCGCCGTACCACGCCTCGCGGTCGGCGAACGCCAGCTTCGCGCACTCCACCACCGTGTGCAGGTGGTCGGCACCGCCCGGCCGCATGCCGGACAGCTCGAACCCTTCCAGCAGGACGAGTTGCTGGAGGAAGACCGGGCCCTGCGACCACGGGCCGCACTTGTGCACCGTGTGGCCGCGGTACTCGCCCACCACCGGGCGCTCCACCGTCGCCCGCCAGGACGCCAGGTCCTCACCGGTCAGCAGGCCCGCGTTGTGGTGCCCGGTGGCGTCCAGCATCGGGGTGCCGGTGACGAACTTGTCGATCGCCTCGGCCACGAAGCCCTCGTGGAAGGCGGTCACCGCCGCGTCGATCCGCCGCTCACGGTCACCGCCGGCCGCCTCGGACTCCTCGACCAGCAGCCGGAAGGTCCTGGCCAGGTCGGGGTTGTCCAGGCGCGCCCCGGCCGCCGGCGCCCTGCCGTCCCGCAGGTAGGTGCGGCCGGACTCGGTCCACTCCTCACGGAACAACGGCGCCAGCACGTCGATCATCTCGGCGGCCTTCGGCAGGACCGGGTAGCCCTTCTCGGCATAGCCGATGGCCGGCGCCAGCACCTGCGCCGGTGTCATCCGCCCGTGGTCCCGCAGCAGCCGCA
The DNA here is from genome assembly GCF_003144095.1 of Streptomyces sp. ICBB 8177. GTDB lineage: Bacteria > Actinomycetota > Actinomycetes > Streptomycetales > Streptomycetaceae > Streptantibioticus_D. Next base: position 484,891 of record NZ_NSKH01000023.1, read on the forward strand.
TCCACGCCCCGAACGCGCCGGGCACGCAGGCGGCCAGCAGGCCGGAGCCCGGTATCGCGTCGAGCCCGCGGTCGCGGAAGGCCTCGACGGTGGCCGCCCGTGGCATCGGCCCCTGCCCGCAGACCACGTCCACACGGGCGGTACGGGCGTCGTAGGCCAGGATCGGCACGTCCCCGGCCGGGCCGTTGAGGTGGGGTTCGACGACCTGGGTGACGAAGGCGGCGGCGACGGCCGCGTCGAAGGCGTTGCCCCCCTGCGACAGCATGTCCATACCGGCCGCCGCGGCGAGCCAGTGGGTGGCGGCGACGGCCCCTCGGGTGCCGCGCAGTTCGGGTCGGCTGAGCATGGTGTTCCTTTCCTCGGGGCAACGGGGCAACGGGGCAACGGGGCAACGGCCGCGGGCGGAGCCCCGGCCGCGGGTCAGCGGGAGAGCGCCGCGTCGGGCTCGGGGACGACCTCGCCGGAGACCGTGGCCGTGGGGTCGCCGCCGTCGTACGTGGTGAGCGTGCAGGTCAGCAGTGATCGGCGGGCCGTCCCCACGCCCTGCCTCACCTGGAACCGGTGCGTCGCGGGCTGCGCCGGGAGCAGCCCGTTGTGCAGCAGCCACAGGCCCAGGGCGAGCGCCGCGGAGGAGCAGGCGGGGTCCTCGGGGATGCCGTAACCGGGCGCGAACATCCTGGCGTCCGCCCGGAGTCGGTCCGCATCCCAGTGCAGCAGGAAGACGTCCTTGAAGCCCGCGCCGAGCAGCACGTCAGGGTGGGGTGAGGCCTCGCCCAGGGCCTCGGGGCGCACCGGAAGGAAGTGGAAGTGGGGGCCGAAGCCCGCCCGGCCCGCCTCGCCCGCACTGTCGACGGCCAGTGCCGACCGGGGAAGCCCGGCCCCGGCCAGCAGGGGAGCCGGATCGACGGCGGAGGTCCTCAGGGGGTCGCGGGCGCTGATGGTGCCGTGCCGCGCGTCCACGGTGAGGGGGAGCAGCCTGGCCCCGCACTGCTGGACCACGGGCCCGGGCGCGATCACACCGAGGCGGGCCAGTGTGACCGCGGTACCGAGACTCGGGTGGCCGCCGAAGGGGGACTCCGCCTCCGGTGTGAACACACGGACGCGGTAGTCGGCCGAGGGATCGGTGGGCGGCAGGACGAACACCGTCTCCAACGTGCCGGTCTCCCGGGCGAGGGCCTGCATCTGATCGGGCGTCAGATGCGATGCGTCCGGTACGACACCCAGGAGCCCGCCGGAGCCGGGCTGTCCGTCGGCGAACATGCTCACGATCTCGACGTCAGACATCCGGCCCTCCCACGGTGAACGCCTCCCCGGCTTCGCCCTTCCGCGTGGCGGCCGCCTGGGCCGCGGCGCGGTCGGGCAGCAGCACCTCCCGCGCGATCTCCTCCAGCACCTCAGGCCGCCCCTCGTACGGGAACGACGGGCGTGGCCAGTGCACCACCACGTCCGTGAAGCCCAGCTCCGCGAACCGCCCGGTGGCGTCCCGGAACGCCTCGACGGAATCCAGTACGCCGCCGACCGCGGCGCCGGTCACCAGCAGCCGGTCCAGGGTCGCCGGATCGCGGCCGGTCGCGGCGCACGCCTTCTCCACCGCGTCCACCTGCTTCCCGAGGTCGGGCAGCACGCGGTCGTAGCGCGCCGCGTCGAAGCGCCCGGGCGGCCCCGCCGTGATCCAGGTGTCGGCGAACCGCGCCGCGAGCCGCATGGAACGCGGACCCGTGGCCGCCACCGCCAGCGGCATCCTGGGCCTCCGCGCGCATCCCGGCCGCATGTGCACGGCCTCGGCGGTGTAGTGGCGGCCGTGGTAGGTGGTCTCCGGCTGCCGCAGCAGCAGGTCGGTGAGCTCCAGGAACTCCGCGAAGCGGCCGACCCGCTCGCCCGGCGTCAACCGCGGGCCACCGAGCGCCAGTTCGTCGTAGCCGCCGGCGCCCGATCCCATGCCGCACACGATCCGGCCGCCGGAGACGTCGTCCAGCGCCATCAGGTCCTTCGCCAGCGTCACCGGGTGGCGGAACCCGGGAGTGGCGACCAGGGTGCCCAGCATGACGCGCGAGGTGACCGTCGCGGCGGCGGTCAGCGTCGGCACGCAGCCGAACCACGTCTCCTCGCGCAGCCACCGCCACATCAGGTGGTCGTACGTCCAGGCGTGGTCGAAGCCGTACTCCTCCGCCAGGCTCCACCGGCGCGCCGCGTCCCGCCACCGCTCCTCGGGCAGGATGACGATCCCGTGGCGCATGGTCACCCGCCCGCCCGCACGGGCGCGGAACGCGTCGCCTCCCGCGCCACGTCCGAGACGATGGCGAGGAACTCGCGCTCGTGGGCGGCCACTTCTGGACGCAGCAGCTCCTCCGGCAGTTCGCCTTCGGCCTCCCGGCCGTCCGGATAGAGCGCGTTGTCCTTGACGTCCAGGGCGATCGCGGTCAGGCGCCGCAGCAGTTGTGCCACGACGTCCCGGGACGAGGGGCGCGAGCGCAGCGTCATGAAGTAGTTGTCGTAGACCACGCCGAGCACGTCCGGGTGCTGCACCCCGCTGGGCACCGAGGCCTCCTGGAGGAGGCTGCGGCCACTGGGCACCATCCGCGCGGCGATACCGGAGTGGATGACCTGGTAGACGCGCACGGCGGCGGCCAGCTCGGCGCACTCGCGCACGCAGTCCAGCTTCCTGCCCCGGAACAGCGACTGCACCGGGCGGTGGTCGGGTGCCCAGGTGCCGCTGAACCCGGGGTGCTGGAGGAACATGCTGGGCCGGATGACGTCGTGGTACACGGCGCGCGGCATCGAGCCGGTGTAGAGCAGCATCGCGCAGTAGCCGCGCACGTACCGCGTCATGGCGGCCAGCGCGGCGTCCCGCGCCGGACCCTCCTCGGGCAGGTCGGCCAACTCACGGGAGAGCAACTGCCAGATGATGAAGGTGACCTGATGGCCCGTTATCCAGCGGAACCAGTAGACGCGGTCCGAGGAGTCGGCGGGCTGGACCGGCTCCGCGGGTCCGCCGCCGGCGGCGATGGACGCGATGTGGCGGCAGGTGGGCCCGAACTCGGCCGGGATCGCGCCGGAGTCCGCCCGGAGGCTGCCGGGCTCCGGCAGGGTGAGGGGTTCGAGACCGTAGGGGAAGTCGCCGAAGTCCCAGCGCTCGTGGTCCGGCAGTTCGGTGAGGAGGGCACCGGTGCGGGTGTTCATTCCACACCTTCCGGAAGGTAGGTGAACTCGTACTCCAGGCCGTTGACGTCCAGGACGTAGAGGCTCAGCACGCCGTCCTCGTCCTCCACGACGTCCGTCGGGCCCTCGTCGCGCACGAACGTGTAGCGGCCCGACTCGTACAGCCGCCTCCAGCGCTCGCGCCACTCCTCTATCTCCGCACGGGACCTGGTGGCCAGGCACAGGTGCTGGAACTGCGGCACCTCGGCGACGGGCGTGCGCGCGGCGCCGGCGTCGTCGGGGCGCTCGAAGACGTGGAAGCGCAGGTCGCCGGCGGCGAGTTCGACGAGGCGGGTGATGCCGGGGAGGCGGCTGAGGGTGAGGTCGGAGAACTTCTCCAGCGACCAGTTCTGCTCGGCGCCGAAGAACTCCCGGTACCAGCCGAGCGAGTTGTCCAGGTCGGACGTCTGCACGCCCACGTGGTGGAAGCGGAAGGCGGGCTCGGGCGGCGCGCCCGGCGAGGCCTCACGGGTGATGGTGTTCCGCACTTTCGTCCTCTCGTTTCGTCGGATCGCGTCGTTCGTGGAGCGCGTCGCTCGTCGGATCGCGTCGTTCGCCGGCTGCGTCGTTCACCGGATCGCGGGAGGGAATTCATCTTCCGGATTCACGCGCCGGGGAAACGCTCTTGCGAGGGGCGGCAGTTGGGGGTTCGTGTCGAGACTACGGTGGTTTCCATTCGTTAATCAAGGGGTGTTCAGGCTTCTTATTGCATCCGCGCGGTCCGGTGCGGTAGACCCTTTGACGAACCGGAGCGGATCAAAGGGAGGAGCACGATGGAAGAGCAGTGGGCGGCCATCGACACCTACGCGAACGGCCTTCTGGTGCGGCAGGACGAGGCGCTGCGGAACGCCGCGGGAGCCAGTCGCGAGGCCGGGCTCCCGGAAATCGCCGTGTCGCCGGGGCAGGGCAAATTCCTGCATCTGCTGGCGCTGACCAACAAGGCCCGCAGGATCCTGGAGATCGGGACGTTCGGCGGTTACAGCACCATATGGCTGGCGCGGGCGCTGCCGCCGGACGGGCTCCTGGTGACCTGCGAACGCGAGGAGGACTTCGCCAAGAAGGCCTGGGCCCGCATCGAGGCCGCCGGAGTGGCCGACCGCGTCGACCTGAGGACCGGCAAGGCGCTGGAGACGCTGCCCGCCCTCCAGGCCGAGGGGCTCGGGCCGTTCGACCTGGTCTTCGTCGACGCCGACAAGGCCGGCATCCCCGACTACTTCACCTGGGCCCTGAAGCTCTCCCGGCCCGGCACCGTGATCATCGTGGACAACGTGGTGCTGGAGGGCGCGGTGACGGACGCCACCAGCCCCAACCCGGCGGTGCGGGGCGTGCGCCGGTTCCACGAGATGGTCGCGGCGGAGCCGAGGGTGAGCGCGACGACGGTGCAGACGGTGGGCGTACGCGGCCACGACGGGTTCACCTACGTGCTCGTCACGGGCTGACCCGGCCGCCGGGGCGGTCGCGGGCACCGGGTGCGGTGCCCGCGACCGCCCTTGCGCGTACGGACCGGCGCGCGGTCCGCGCCGCCTCGATCAGACATCGGGATTGATCAGGTCGGGCGCCCGCCAGCCGTCCAGGTCGTATTCCGCCATGCATTCCTCCGCGAATCCCTTGTACTGGTCGACGAGACCGGACGCCTGCTGGGCGACCAGCAATTCGGTGCGGACGTTCTCGTGGTTGCCCGAGTAGTTCCGCTCGTACAGCTCGTGCCGGCCCGCGAACTCCGTTCCGACGGAATCCCAGATCAGTTTCATGAGTTTGACCCGTTCCACCGCGTCGGCACCGGAGGAGCCGCGTACGTACCTGTCGAGATACGGGCGCAGTTCCGGCTGCTGGAAGTCCTTGGCGTGCGAGTTGAGGTAGATCAGCGCGCTGCCGAGATCCTGGTGGATGATCTCGCGGACCCGCGGGTACCCCAGCGTCATGAACCAGCGGTACGCCATGCCGTAGTCGAGGTTCGGCATCACCGCGCCGTTCCGCCAGGGGTGCGGGTTGTGCGCCATGGCGTCGCTGAGCCCCCAGAAGAGGTTGCGCCAGGCCAGCACCTCGCCGACCCGGGTCTGGATGCCGCGGAAGTCCTTGGTGCCGGTCATCTCGACGCCCTTGAGCAGCAGACCGGCCAGGAAGTCCAACTTCACCGCGAGCCGTGTGACGCCGTGGAACGTCGAGCGGTGCAGGAAGCCGGACGCGGCCAGGAACGTCGCCGCCTTCGCCTGGTCGCCGTAGACGAACACGTTCTCCCACGGCACCTTCACCTTGTCCAGGACGAAGATCGCGTCGTTCTCGTCCATCCTGCTGGAGAGCGGGTAGTCGAAGGGGCTGCCGACCCGGTCGGCCGTCATGGAGTACGAGGGCCGGCAGATCAGCTTCACCCCCGGCGCGTCCATCGGCAGCGTGCACACCAGCGCGAACTCCCGCTTGCGCACGGGCAGTCCGTAGTGCGCCAGGAAGTTGTAGTGGGTGAGGGCCGATCCCGTGGCGACCACCTTGGCGCCGCTGACGATCAGGCCGTCGTCGCGTTCCCGCTCGACGTGCACGAAGACGTCGCCCACCTCGTCGGGTGCCTTGGCGCGGTCGACCGGGGGGTTGATGATCGCGTGGTTCCAGAAGCTGACCCGCTCCTGTGCCTCGGCGTACCAGCGCCGGGCGTTGCCCGCGAAGTCCCCGTAGGTCTCCGGGTCGATGCCGAGGGTGGCGAGGAAGCCCGCCTTGTAGTCCGGGCTGCGGCCGAGCCACCCGTAACTCATCCTGGCCCAGGCCGCGATGGCGTCCCGGTCGCCCACCAGGTCCTCAGCGGTGCGCGGGACCCGGAAGAAGCGGTGGGTGAATCCGCCGTTGCCGGTGTCGGTCGGCGCGGTGAGCACCGGGGCGCGCTCCGGGTCGTGCAGCGCGTCGTACAGGCGGGCCGTCATGCGCGCGGTGTTGCGGAACGCCGCGTGCTTCGTGACGTCGTCCACCCGCTCGCCGTACGCCCAGATCTCCCGGCCGTCGCGGATGCTCTCCAGGTACTCGTCGCCGGTGTAGGGCCTGCGTGCCGGGGCGCCCGGCCGCTGTCCGGCCCCCGGTTCGAGCTGCTCGGCTGTCATGTCTGCCTTTCGGTGGGTTGCTCAGTCGAGGGCGGCGAACTGCGGCCCGCTGGTGGGATCGTCGAGCGACCAGGCCCAGGCGGTGTCGCCGGGCTGCCCGGCGAGGCGGGGGAACGCGCCGCGGAAGAACAGCAGCGGCCTGCCCCGGCGCGCCTCGAACTCCCGCACCCTTCCCACGACCAGCAGGTGGTCGCCGCCGTCGTAGGTGCGCCACGGCTCGCAGCGCAGGTGCCCCACGCCGCCGCCCAGCCGGGGCGCCTCGGTGTCCTCGTCGATCCACGGCACCGTGGCCGGTGTCGTCGAGCCGGCGAAGTGCGTCGCCAGGTCCCGCTGGCCGTCGGCCAGGATGTTGATGGTGTACGGGCCGCTGCCCAGGTGCCCGGCGCTGCGGGTGCGGCGGTCGAGCGCGACCAGGACCAGTGGCGGGTCGAGCGAGACCGAGGTGAAGGAGTTGACGGTGGCGCCGTTGAGGAAGTCGCCCCGCCGGTAGGTCACCACGGTCACCCCGGTGGCGAAGTTTCCCAGGAACGTGCGCAGGGCGCGCGGGGCGACCGCGTTCCGCGCGGCGCCGTCCGCGGTGCGTGTGCTGCTAGCGGCTGCCATGGGCGAACTCTTCCTCGTGCGTGTCGTCTTCCGTGCCGTCGTGCGTGGGGTGCCGGTGCCGGGCGTCGTCCTTCGTGGACAGCGCGTCGGCGAGCAGGCCGCGCAGGATGCCGGGTCCGTCGTCGGTCAGGAAGGACTCGGGGTGGAACTGGAGCGTGGCCAGGCCCCGGCCGGTCAGGCCGATCACCTCCTCGTCGGTGCCGTGCGCGACGCGCACCGGACCGCGGCCGAAGACCGGGTCCTCGACGGCGTCCCGCGGCGTGAAGGCGGTGTAGCTGTTGTAGAAGCCTGCCTCGTACCACCGGCCGCGCAGCGAGATGCGGCGCCTGCGGCCCTGGTTGGGGCGGGGCAGCCGTTCGAGGGGCAGCCCGAGCAGGTGGCACACCAACTGGTGCCCGAGGCAGACGGCGGCCACGGGCAGTCCGGGGCGGGCGAGCAGGGCGCGGGCGGTCTCCCGCAGCCGGGTGATCTTCTCTCCGCACGGGTCGGTGGGATCGCCCGGTCCGGGGCCCAGCAGCACCAGGTCGTGCCCGATCCCCACGTCCGCCCGGGCCAGTTGGGCGGCCTCCCGCCAGGGGACGACGGTCACCCGGTTGCCCAGGGCGCGCAACTGGTAGCCCAGCATGGCGGTGAAGGCGTCCTCGCCGTCCACGATCAGGACCGAGCGGGGAGCGTCGGTGTCGCGGTGGCGCCCCTCGTGGGTCCCGAGCCAGAACGACGACACGCCGGTGTTGCGTTCCCTCAACTCCCGCTGCACAGCCGGGGATTCGGCGAAGCCGGCCGGGGCGCGACCGGCGGGCCGATGGTCGTCCTTTCGTGCGCCGGCGAACTGGGCCAGCAGGGACGCCGCCTTGGCCGAGGTCTCGGCGGTCTCCGCCTGGGGGCGGGAGTCGCGCACCACGGTCGCCCCGGCCGCCAGCCGCATCGTGCCGTCGGCCGAGATGTCGGCGGTCCTGATGAGGATGGCGGAGTCCAGGGCGCGTTCGCCGCGCTCGTCGGTGGAGGCCAGCGCGATGACGCCGCTGTAGTAGCCGCGTCCCTCCGGCTCGTACCGGGCGATGACCCGGCAGGCGTTCTCCAGCGGGCTGCCCGTCACCGTCGGTGCGAACATCGTGGTGCGCAGGATGTCGGCGAGCGGGCGGCGGGAGCGGCCCCGCAGCACGTACTCGGTGTGCGCGACGCGGGACATGCGGCGTAGCGCGGGCCCGGACACCCGCACGTCGTCGTGGCACAGCGCGGCCATCATCTTCAGTTCCTCGTCGACCACCATGTACAGCTCGTCGGCCTCCTTGGGGTCCTTCAGGAACGTCAGCAGCCCGTCCTCGTCGGGGCCGTGCTCCGCGTAGCGGTAGGTGCCGCTGATGGGGTTCATCCGCACGGTGTCCCCGTCGACGCGCACGTGCTGTTCCGGGGTGCTGCCGATCAGGTAGCGGTCGCCGGTGTGGACCAGGAAGGTCCAGTACGCGCCGGTCTCGCCGGTCAGCAGCCTGCGCAGCACCGCGCGGGCCGCGTCGTCGCCGAATCCGTCAAGGCGGGCCCGCAGGCTGCGCGCCAGGACGAAGTTGGCGCCCTCGCCCGTGCCGATCTCGTCCCGCACGATCCGCTCGACGGTGCGCGCGTACGCGTCGTCGTCGCGGTCGAAGTCCAGGGCGCCGATCGCGGGCGGTTCGCCGGGCAGGTCTTCGAGCAGCGTGGCGAGCGGGATCGTGGTGTGCTCGGCGACGTCCATCACCAGCAGCGGTTCGCCGTCGTCCGGGCAGGCGTAGCCGCGTTCCGCGATCTGGCGGTACGGCATCAGCACGAGGCGTTCGCGGCCGTCGCCCTCCAGCGTCACCCGCTCCAGGCCTTCCGCCGCGCGCATCGGGCCGGTCAGCACCTCGACCCGGTCGCCGCCACCGCTGCCCGGCCGGTGCAGCAGGGCGTAGGGCGTACCCGGGGGCGGCAGGTACGGCGCGCCGGTCATGTCGTTCCCCCGTCGTCCTCGGCGTTCCCGGCGTCCACGGCGTCCCTGCCGTCCCCGGCGTCCAGGGCGTCCAGCACCGCGCGGGCCGACGGGACGACGGCGCAGGTGCGCGCGGCCTGCCACAGCGCGATGTGGTGCTCGTCCGGGCCGAAATCGGCCACCGCGTCGCCGACGAGGAACACCTCGATGTCGTGGGTGAACGCCTCGACGGCGGTGGCGAGGCAGCCCACGTGCGCGTACACCCCGCAGATCACCAGCTGGTCGCGGCCCGCGGCGCGCAGCCGGCCCAGCAGGTCGCTGCGGAAGAACGCGCTGTAGCGCCACTTCGTCAGCACGGTGTCGTCGGCCGAGGGCGCCAACTCCTCGGCGATGGCGCGCTGTTCGGCCGTGGCGTCCATGCCGGGGCCCCACACGTCCGCCAGCAGTCCGCGGTCGTCCGGGGTCATCGCGCCGGGCTGCGCGGTGTAGAACACCGGCATCCGATGACGGACCGCGGCGTCCCTGAGCGCGGTGGCGTTGGCCAGCAAAGTGCGGTAGGGGTCGGCGGCGTGGTCGTAGAAGTCCAGGAAGTAACGCTGCATGTCGTGGACGAGCAGGGCGGCACGGTCGGGGGAGACCCGCCAGTGCGCCCGGCTGCCGGGCAGCAGGGACGGCGTGGGCATCGAGTAGGACCGCACGGAGATTCCTCGCGGGGCGGCGGTGGTCGCGGTCATGCCGCACCCAGTGCCGCGCCGCCGTCCACGGCCACCGTCGCCAGGGTGATGTGCGACGCCTCGGGCGACAGCAGGAACGCCACCGTGTGCGCGATGTCGTCCGGCACCGCCACCTTGCCCAGCGGTATGCCGACCCGGAAGGCCGCAGGATCGCCTTCGAGGGTGGCCGCCCGGTCCTGCTCGCCGGACCACATCGACCGCAGCATCGGGGTGTCGGTGGACCCGGGTGCGACGACGTTGCAGCGGATGCCCAGCGGGCCGAGTTCGAGGCCCAGGGTGAGCGTGAGGCTCTGCGAGGCCGCCTTCGACGCGGCGTACGCGCCCATGTGAGCCCTCGGCACCCGCGCGGCGTTCGAGGCGATGGTGACGATCGCGCCGCAGCGGCGCTCCCGCATGCGGCGGGCCACGGCACGGCTGGCGAGGAAGACGCCGGTGGTGTTCACCGCGAAGGTGCGGTGCCACGCCTCGTCGTCGTAGTCCGTCAGATCACCGGTGTGCAGCACGCCGGCCGCGTTCACCAGCGAGGCCACCGGACCCTGGTGCTCCTCGACCACGCGGACCGCCTCCTCCACCTCGTCGCGCGACGCCACGTCGGCGACGTGCACGGAGCAGGCGCCGTCCGCTGTGGCGCGGCCGGACGCGGGCGGCTCGTCGTGGCCGAGTGCCTTGGCGGCCAGTTCGAGGCCCTTGGGGTCCCGGTCGAGCAGGGCCACCCGGTCGCCCCGGGCGGCCAGCCGGGCGGCGACGGCGGCGCCCATGCCACCGGCCGCACCGGTGATCAGCGTCACCCCATCGTGTCGAGCTTGGTGTCGCACCGTCGGTCCTCCTTCGCTGTCCTGGTCGCCGACGTCCTGGGTTGCCAGTGCGCGCACGCGGCGACGGCCTGCATCAGGTTGAGCCGCGGGTCGCACAGGGTCTGGTAGGCGCCGTCCTGGCCGGGCACGATGCCCGCGCCGTCGCACTCGGATATGTCGTTGGGCGAGGTCTCGATGTGCAGCCCCGCGCACACCCCGCCGCCCGCCTCGACCACGGAGACGAACAGCCGTATCTCGTCCATGATCTCGTCGAGCCTGCGGACCTTCAGGCCGCCCGCGCCACGCGTGGTGTTGCCGTGCATGGGATCGCACATCCACAACACCGGGTAGCCGGCTTCGCGCACGGCGCGCACCAGCGGCTCCAGCCGTTCGACCCGGCGGGCCCCGAAGCGCGCGGTGAACGTGAGGCGGCCCGGCGTGCGGTCGGGGTCCAGCACCGAGCACAGCCGCAGCACGTCGTCCACCGAGGCGTCCGAACTCACCTTGCAGGCGACCGGGTTGCGCAACGAGGCCAGCAACCGCACGTGCGCGCCGTCCGGTTGACGGGTGCGCTCGCCGATCCACGGCCAGTGCGTCGACGCCAGATAGTGGCCGCCGTCCCCGGTGGGACGCACCAGCGGCACCTCGTAGTCGAGGACCAGCGCCTCGTGGCTGGTCCAGATCCGCTCGGTGTCCGCGGCCCGGTCGCCGCGTCCGAGCCGGTCGACGGCGGACAGCACGCCGAGCGCCAGGTCCCGGCAGCGCACCAGGCGGCGGGGGTCGGGCACCCGCGCGGCGGCGTACGGCTCGGGGCTGTTGACCATCGTGCCGCGGTACACCGGCAGTGTGTGGCCCCCATGTTCCTCGTAGCGATTGGAGCGGGGCTTGGCGAACTGCCCGGCCATCCGGCCGACGGTGAGCACCGGGCGCCCGGATCCCACGCGCATGATGTCGGCGAGGACGTCGAGCATCTCCACCTTGCGCTCCACGTCGTCCGCGCCGCACTCGGCCGGGTCCTCCGCGCAGTCCCCCGCCTGGAGGACGCAGAACTGACCGGTCGCGGCGCGGGCCAGCAGGTCGCCGAGGCGGCGCACGCCGTCCCAGCCGACGAGGGCGGGTCCCGCGCGCACCTCCTCGCGCGCCGCGGCCAGCCGTACGGGATCCGGCCACTGCGGCTGTTGCGCGGCCGGCCGCTCGGTGGCGTCCAGGACGGCGGCACCGGCGGTGGGGAACTGACGGAATGCTTCCATGACGAGCCTTTGCCGTAGGGGGTGTTCCGAGCCGGGTGAGGACGGCGGTGAGCCGGGAGCCGGTCAGCCGCTCAGCTCACCCGTGACCTGGAAGTACGAGATCATCGACCGGAAGTAGGCGGCCGTGATCCGCGGATAGCGCAGTCCGGCGCGCTCCAGCAGCGCCGTCGTGCGCGCGTTGTCGTAGGTGTTGTCGCCGAGTTCCAGCGCGCCTTCGCGCAGCAAGGGCACGGCGGCGGCCAGGGCGTTGTCACCGCCGGTGAGCGCCGCGTCCTCCAGGGCGCGCACCCACTCGTCGGCGGCCACGTCCAGCAACGGGTATCCACTGTCCCGGATCGCGGTGTGGATCACGTCGAAGGGCACTCCGTCCGGGTGGAACAGGTGCCGTACGCCACCGGTGGCCGTGGGATCGAGGGAGAGGGCGACGACCGCCTTCGCCACGAAGTCCACCGGCAGCAACTCGCTTGCCGTCTCCTTGGGTTCGGGGGCGCGGCCCAGCTGGATGAAGCTCTTGATCTGCCGCCACAGGAAGTCCTCGGTCTGGCAGGCACCGGTGGCGCTGTCGGCGCTGATGCGGCCGATGCGGTGGACGGTGACCGGCAGTCCGCGCTCCCGGGCGCTCAGCGCGAGGCGTTCGGCGACCCACTTGCTCTGGGTGTAGCCGATGCTCAGCGCCTCGTGCTCGCGCGGCACGCTGTCCTCCGTGATGACACCGGGATGCCCGGCGGGGGAGAACACGGCCAGGGTCGACATGTGGTGCACGGGTTTGACCCGGCCGCGCGTCGCGAACTGCAGGACGTTGAGCACGCCGCCCACGTTGTCCGGCTTCACCGAGGCGTAGGGGGCGACGAAGTTGATGCGCGCCGCGGCGTGATAGACGGCGCCGACGCGGGCCGCCAGGGCGTCGTGGGCCTCGGCGGTCAGACCGAACCGGGCACGGGCCACGTCTGCGGGGACGGCCGTCACCCGGTCCGCGGTCAGCGCGTCCGCGAAGCCGTACGCCGTCGCGGTGGCACGCAGCCGTTCCCACGCGGCGGCCTCGTCGGCGGCGCGCACGAGGCAGTGGACGCGGTAGGGCGTCGCGGTGAGCAACTCCCGCAGCAGGTAGGCGCCGAGGAAACCGGTGGCGCCGGTCAGCAGGACCTCCCGGACCTCCCCGACGTCCACGGGCTCGACGTGATCCGGCGGCCTGATGTGATCGGGCAGGACCGCGTCGGCCGCCAGGTCGGGCAGGGACAGCGCGGAAGGCGCGGTGGCGTCGTCCCCGTCGAGCAGCCGGTCGATCCTGGCCGCCATGCCGCGGACCGTGGGGTCCTCGAAGAGCGCCCGCATCGGCACCTCGATCCCGTACGTCCTGCGCAGCCGGTAGGTGAGCGCGGTCGCGAGGATGGAGTGCCCGCCGAGAGCGAAGAAGTCGTCGTCGGCGCCGACCCGGTCCCGCTTGAGGACGTCCGCCCACTCGCGGGCGATCTCCCGCTCGCGCCCGGTGGCCGGTTCGCGCCCGGCCGCAGACGGCTTGTCCGGGGTGAACAGCGCCGGGAGCGCCTTGCGGTCGATCTTGCCGCTCGGGGTCGTGGGCATGCGGTCGAGACGCACCAGCGCGGCCGGGAGCATGTAGTCCGGCAGGCCGCCGCCGAGAGCACGCCGCACGGTGGCGACGTCCAGCGGCTCGTCGCACACCACGAATCCCACCAGCCTCGTGTCGCCGGGGCCGTAGGTGATGGGCACGACGGCCGCTGCGGTGACCGGCTCGAGGGTGGTGAGCGCCGACTCGACCTCGGCCGGCTCCACGCGGTAACCGCGGATCTTGATCTGGCCGTCCGTCCGCCCGAGGTACTCCAGCTCGCGGTCCCGCGTGACGCGCACCAGGTCGCCGGTCCGGTAGAGCCTGCCGTGCCCCGCCGGGTCGAAGGGGTCGGCGAGGTAGCGGCCCTCGGTCTCCTCGGGGCGGTTGTGGTAGCCGGGAGAGATCACGTCACCACCGATGTACAGCTCACCGGGCACGCCCTCGGGCACGAGGTTCATCCGCTCGTCGAGGACGAGCAGCTTCAGGCCGGGGACGCCGGCGCCGATCGGGGGCGCGTCCGGCCACTCCCGCGGGCACGAGGGCAGTTCGTGGGACGTGGCGAGATGGGTCTCCGAGGGGCCGTACATGTTGAGCAGCCGGGCACCGGTGTGACGGGAGAAGAACTCGCGGATCTGCGGTGTCACGACGAGTTGTTCGCCGACCGAGGCCACCTCGACCAGCGCGTCGAACCTCCGGTCCGACCCGGCGGTGACCGCCGCGAGCTGGTGCACGGCGATGTACGGCAGGTACATCCGGCCGATGCGCTCTCGGGCCACGAAGTCCGCCAACCGGTCCAGGTCGGTGCGCAGTTCCTCCGGGACCAGCACGAGCGTCCCGCCCGCGCACAGCGTGCCGAAGATCTCCATCAGTGAGACGTCGAACGACAACGACATGTACTGCGACGTCCGCGTCCACGCCCCGCAGGGGGACAGCGCCGCCTGCACGGCCACGAGGTTGGCGATGGTGGCGTCGTTGATCACGACACCCTTCGGCAGGCCGGTGGAGCCCGAGGTGTAGATGAGGTAGATCTCGTCACCGGTGGACTTGCGGCGCCCCAGGTCGCGTTCGTCCTCGGGGCCGCCCGGGCCGGACGCCACGTCGCGGCCCACCACGAACCGCTCCACACCGGACGGCAGCCGGGGCGCTTCGTCACCGGTCACCACGAGCCGCACGTCGGCGTCGTCGAGCATGAAGGCGACGCGGTCGGCCGGGTAGTGCGGGTCGAGCGGCACGTAGGAGGCGCCGGTCTTGAGCACGCCCAGCAGCACGGCGATCTGGTCGGTGGAGCGGTCGAGATGGAGGGCGACGCGGCGTCCCGGCCCCGCGCCGTGGGCGATCAGCGCGCGAGCCATCCGGTTCGCCCGGGCGTTGAGTTGACGGTACGTCAGCACCTCGCCGTCGAACTCCAGCGCCGGCGCGTCCGGCGTACGGGCCACCTGCGCCTCGAACAGCTCGCTCACCGTCCGGTCGGCCCGCGTCCCGGCGGTGCGGTCGCACCGGTCGAGCATCCGGCGGCGTTCGGCCCCGTCCAGCAGCCCGATGTCCCCGACCGGGGCGCCGGGGCGCTCCACGAGGGCGTCGAGCACGTGCAGGAAGTGGCGGCTCATCGCCCGCACGGTGTCCCGGTCGAACAACGCGGTGTCGAACTCGAAGACGCCCCGCAGCCCCGCGCCGTCCCGCTCCACGAGCAGCGTCAGGTCGTACTTGGCACTCTGGCTCGGGTACAGGTCCACGTCGATGTCGAGCCCGAGCCCTTCCACAGGCCCGAGGCCGGAACTCGGCATCACGAACGTCGTCTGGAACAGCGGCGAGCAGCTCTGGCTGCGCGGCGGGTCCACCCGCTCCACCACCTTGTCGAACGGCGCGTCCCGGTGCGCCAGCGCTCCCGACACCTCCCGCGCGACCTGCCGCAGCAGTTCCCTGCCGGTCATGTCGTCGTCCACCTGGTGCCGGGTGGCGACCATGTTGACGTAGTAGCCGACGGCGTGCCGGGTCTCCGCAGAATCCCGCAACGAGACCGGCGTGCCCACGCAGATGTCGTCCTGGCGCGCGTACTTGTGCAGGAAGACGGCGTACGCGGCCATCAGCAGCATGAACGGCGTGACGCCCTCCCGCGCCGCCCGTGCCACGAGCCGCTCGCTCAGTTCCGTGGGAACGGCGAAGCGCAGCACCTCCCCATCGTGGGACTGGACGGCCGGGCGCGGCCGGTCGAGCGGCAGGTCCAGCAGGGGCAGCGGGCCGCGCAGCCGCTCCTGCCAGTAGGCCAGGTGCTCCTCCAGGACGGCGGGGGTGATAGCCGCGCGCTGCCGCCGGACGAACTCCCGGTACTGCGCGGGCTCCGGCACGGCATCGGGCGCCCTGCCGGTGGCCGCCTCGCGGTAGGCGCCCAGCCAGTCGGTGAGGAAGACGCCGGCGGAGGCCGCGTCGAAGACGATGTGGTGGACGTTGCACACCACGTGGGTGGTGCCGTCGTGGTGGCGCACGCAGCAGACCCGCAGCAGCGGTCCCCGTGCCAGGTCGAACGAGGTCTCCGTCACCTCGCGCACCAGCTCCCGCAACCGGTCGTCGTCCTCGCTGTCGCACACCGAGAAGTCGAACCGCGCGGTGTCGTCGACGAGTTGGCGCACCCTGCCGTCCTCGACGGTGAAGGTCGTCCGCAGCGCCTCGTGCCGCAGCACCACCATGCGCAGGCTCTGCCGCAGCAGTTCGGTGTCCAGCGGACCGTTGAACCGCACCACGAAGGGCGCGTTGTACGCCGACGGCTTGGCGGAGAACTGGTCGAGGAACCAGATGGCGGCCTGCCCGTGCGAGGCGGGCAGGGAGTCCGGCGATCCGCCATCGTGCGTCCCGGTCGTGCCCCGGTCCTCGGCCGCCGTGTCCTCGTGCCCACCCGCCGCCTGCGTCCGGCGTGCTTCCCGCTCCCGTTCGACGAACGCCGCGACCCCGCGCACGTCGCCGTGGCGCAGCACGTCGCGCGGCGTCACATCGAGGGCGAACACCGCCCGCAGCGTGTCGGCGAACCGGGCGAGTCCGGGCGAGGAGGAGGTGTGCCCGGTGAAGGGGGCGGACACCGTGCTGTCGGCGTCACCCGTGACGTCCTGCCAGATCCGCAGGACCACACCCTCCAGGATGGTGTCCATCAAGTCGAGCCTTCCGGATGTCTGAGTGAAGCGGGATGCGGCGGGGAGGGCCGGTCAGCGAGGCAGGCCAGAGGCGCGCTTGTCCTCGATGTGTGCGGCGAGTTTGCGCACGTCGCCGTTCCGGAAGATCTCCTCGGCGGTCACCTTGACCGCGAGGACCTTCTCCAGGGTCGAGGCGAGTTGCACGAAGTGCAGTGAGTTGCCGCCGTGGCCGAGGAAGGGGTCGTCCACCGCCACCTCGGGGTCCCCGATGATGTCCCGCCAGACCTGCAGGACCACGCCTTCCAACGGATTCGCCATGGGATTCGCACGCTTCCTTTCCTGGACGTCGTCCGGCTCGGTGAGCGCGGACCGGTCGGTCTTGCCGTTGACGGTGGTGGGCATCCGGTCGAGGTGTTGGTACGTGGACGGCACCATGTAGTCCGGCAGTTCGGCCATGAGCGCCGTGCTCACCGCGACGGCGTCCAGCGCCTCGCCGTCGCGTGTGGTGCAGAAGGCGACGAGCCGTGCCTCGCCGTCGCTGTCGCGGAACGGTTTCACCACGGCCTGGTCGATCGGCTCGACCGCCCTGAGGGCCAGTTCCACGGCGCCGGTCTCCACGCGGTAGCCGCGCACCTTGACCTGGCCGTCGCCGCGGCCGGTCACCACGATGTCCCCGTCGGCGGTGACGTACGCGCGGTCCCCGGTCCGGTACAGCCTCGCCCCGGTCCGAGGTGACGTGACGAACCTGCCCTCGCCGAGCGCCGCGTCCACGTACCCCAGGGCGAGTCCGGCACCGGAGATCACCAGTTCACCGGGCTGCCCGGGCGGGCAGGCGGTCAGCCGCTCGTCCACCACCGCCATTCCCACCAGTGGCAGTGGCCTTCCCACCGGCACGGGGTCGGAGTCGGTGAGGGCGTCGGCGTCCACGGGGAAGAGCGCCGAGATCGCGGAGTTCTCCGTGCAGCCGTAGCCGTTGAAGATCCGCACGGACGTCTCGCGGGCCGCGCGCCGCAGATGGCGCGGCGAGGGGAAGTCGCCGCTGACGAACACCGCACGCAGCTTCGCGAGCGCGTCCAGTTCGTTGTCGACCAGGAGGTTGAACAGGCCGCACGGCAGGCTCAGTACGGTGACGCCGTGCTCCTCGATGATCTGGCGCACGCCGCTCAGCGAGGGCAGCCCGGGCGGCAGGACCGCCAGCTTCGCACCGGCCAGGAACGCCAGCCACACCTCGTTCATCGAGGCGGCGAAGGAAGGCGCCGCCTGTTGCAGTAGGCAGTCCCCCTCGGTCAGCGCCAGGCCCGGCACGGGCAGGACGAGCCGGGCGAGTCCCCGGTGCGCGATCCGCGTGCCCTTCGGCCTGCCGGTGGAACCGGAGGTGTACAGCACGAAGGCGGTGTCCTCGGGCCCCGTCACGGGTTCGAGGTCGTGGTCTTCCAACTGGCTAGCCCGTTGCAGCAGTTCACCCGCCGTGACGGCGTCGGTGCCGGGATGTCCCGCCGCGCCGCCGTGGTGGACGACGAGGCGGACGCGGGCCTCGGTGACGATGTGATCGATCATGCGGTGCGGATGCGCCGGGTTGAGCGGCACGACGTGGCCGCCGGCCTTGAGGACGGCGAGCATGACCACGTACAGCTCGGGCGAACGGTCGAGGTGGAGACCGACGGCGGTGCCCCACTCGATGCCGTGGCTGCGCCGCAGTTCTCTGGCGGCCTGGTTCGCGAGGGAGTTGAGCCGGGCATACGTCAGCGACGCCCCCTCGCGGGCGAGCGGTGCGCCCTGTGGCGGTGCCTCGGCGACGAGGGCGGTGCGGCCGCCGTGCCGTGACACGGTCCGCTCGAACAGCGTGGGCAGCGATTCGAGCGGTTCCAGCGCTTCATCTGCGGACATGCGAGACGCCCTCCATCGACCCGCACGGAGGGCGGCGGCGAACGCGGTCCCCCGTTGGTGTAAGAAGCGGAATCAGTGCCCGCGCCCCGGCGGAGGCGCCCTGGCAACCATGATGATTTCCGAACAGAAATCATCATGGGCGTCCAAAAAAAGAGCTGTCAAGCAGAGGAATATGAACAGGGGGTGCCGCTTATGTCCGTTTCTGCGTGCGGCGCGGACGCCGGGGGGCGGCGGCGGGCGGAGCGGTGTGCGGGAGTGGGCCGGCTCAGGGCGGGGTGTGGCATCCGGCCTGGTGGCGTGGCGCGCGGCCCGGTCGCGGTCGCGCGGCTGGTCCGGCCTGCGAACGGGGTGGGGCCGGCGCCGCGGGGGAGGGCGGCGCGCCGCCCGACGGCCACCTGGTGGTCCTTGGGGAACCGCCACCCTCCCTGAATCCGCGGCGACTTGACGGAGAGGCAAAGATTTCCGGATGGAAACCGGTTGGCCGCAACGGCGTGAGGAGTGTGGTGCGACCCGCGAGGGTCTCCGGCCCCGCCCCCGGCAGGGACGAGGGCGGAGGCCCCCGCGAGGGCCGAGGGCGGAGGCCGGAGACACTGCCGACACCGGCGGCCTGCGCGGCCGCGCCGGGTCACTGCGCCGCGTCGCTGCGCGCCTCCACCTGCGTGGCGAAGTCGCTCCAGACGCCCGCGCACGCGCGTGCCGCCTCGGCGATGGCCTCCGCGCAGTGGGCGGGGACGCTGGCCGCCGCCCGGTCCAGCTCGGTGGCGCCGGCGCAGTTGGTGTCCAGGAGCCGCAACAGGACGCGTCCCACCTCGCTGTGGCGCAGCGACGGGTCCCTGCGCAGCTTCTCCAGCGTCGAGGCGGGGATTCCCGAGGGCCGTCCCGTTCTGAACGGCCGCGTCGCCCGTCCGGTCCTCACCCGCTCGCGCGTCCCCGTCGCGGTCGCCGCCCCCGCCTCCTGCTCCAGGCCCACGGTTGAACGGCGGGTGACGAGGGGGGAGTCGGGGCTGGTCGGGCGCGGCGCGGTCCCCGCACGGGGCCCTCGTCGGCGCTGCGGGACCGGGTCCTGATTGCTGGCCAGGCGTTTGCGCACGTCGCGAGCGGTGCCCAGGGAGATTCCCGCCTCCCGGGAGATCTGCCGCAAGGAGGCGTCCGGGTGGGCGGCGATCACACTGACGGCGCGTCTTCTGCCTTCCGTCGGATCGATCGGGCGCACCCGGCCGTCCCGGCCGACGCGGGCGTTCGACTGGGGAACGTCCGCGGTTGAACGGCGGCGGATCCGGGCGACCGTCTTCGTCGCCAGTCCGGTGGCCGCCGCGATGGCCCGGTCCGACCACTGCGGGTGCGTGGCGAGGATCCGGGTGGCCGCGGCCGCGCGGTCGCCGCGGGACAGAGGCAGTCCGTGGGTCGCGTTGAGGCGGACGGCGAGTACGAACGCGTCGTGCTCCGTGCCGTCGAAGTACCGGACCGCGATGGTGCTCTCACCGCGCAGGGCGGTGGCTCTGAGGCGGTGCATGCCGTCGATGACCCGCATGGTCTGCCGGTGCACGACGATGGGGGTGAACGGCTCTGGTGATTCGGCGAGGAGCAGTATACGTTCTCTGTCCTCGCCTCCGAGCCTGGGGGAATCGCCGGGTAATAAGTCGGCGAGGGGAACGGTTTCCGATTCGGTGCTGACCGTTATACAATCCGTTTGGTTCACGGCTTCGCCCATCATAAAGCCTCCCTGTCAGGATCGAAGGGAATCTCTGGAATAGGGAATTCCGCTGTACGGGACGTGGCGCTCGTCGGTCGGGGGAGTGAAACCCCGGGAAAATTCCAGCAGTTGGAATGGCGGCCACTGTACAGGCCGTTCACAGACTCTGGAAGGATACTTAACGATCGCCGTCCTTCCGGCGCCGCTGCGGCGTCGGCGGAGGCCGTGAGCAGGGGAGCGCCGGCCACGGGACGGCGCGGCACCCGCCGCCCCCGAGGGCTGCGTCCATGGCCTCGCCGCCTCTCCGTCTCCCCGCCACGGTCCCGAGGACGTGGCGGCCTCCGGTCCCTCCAACGCGTTGACCGGCCGTCAAGTTCCCACCCCTACAAGGTAATGGATCGGTGGGGGAGTCCCGCGTTCCCGGTGAAGGGGCGTGCCGCGTGTCAGCCGGTGAAGCCGTGCTCGCCGAGGGCCTTCTCGACGTGGGCGCGGTGCCGCGTCTCCCACTCGTCCAGGGTTTCCCCCGCCTCCTTCTCCAGCTTGGCGCGCGCCGTGCCGAACACCTCGTCCTTCCTGGCGGCGGGCGTGACGACGACGCCTTCCTCGTCGGCGACCACGATGTCGCCGGGGTGCACCACGACGCCTCCGCAGCGCGCCGGTCCGCCGAGGGAGCCGATCGCCTTCTTGGTGCCGGGGATCGGGATCACACCGCGTCCGAAGACCGGGAAGCCCGCCTCGCGCACCTCCGCCAGGTCGCGGATGAGCCCGTCGACCACGAAGCCCGCGACCCCGTGTCGCCGCGCGACGGCGCACACGTTGCCACCGGCGAGCGCGTGGTCCAGGTCACCCGACTCCACCACGATCACCGAGCCCGGCGCCGCGCGGTAGATCGCCGCGTGCAGCATGAGGTTGTCGCCCGGCTCGCACCGCACGGTGTACGCGGGACCCGCGAGCCGCGGCACCGGGGTCCACAGCGGGCGGACGCCGATGTCCATGACCTGAGCGCGGCCCAGGACGTCGGCGAGGGTGGTGGTCGGGACGTCCCGGTAGGAACTGCTGTCGTTCATCGAATCTCCCCGCTCCCGCCGCACCTCGCCTCTGCCGGCCGGCGGCTCGTCGCCGTGAGAGCGCGTGCCCGGTGCGACGCGATCAACCGGCCTTCCAGGAAGCGACCTTACAACCGGCGTGGCGCGGCGGGACGGCCGCCGTCACGTCCCCCGGGCCACCATCGTCCACGGTTCGGGGCGGGCCAGCGCGAGGCGCGGTTTGCGGTCGGCCCAGTGGCGGACCGCGCCGGCCATCGCCGTGGCGGGGTCCTCGACGGTGCGGGTCGGCTCGAACGGGCGGCTCATGCTCGTGTAACTCTGGAACATCGCCAGCAGTTTGACCGCCTCGTGCTGGAACGGGGACAGATAGCGTTCCGCCAGCGGCAGGAAGAAGCGGTTCCAGCTGTCGGTGGCGACGATGGGGGGCCGTTCGAGGGGATCGACGCCGTGCGCGGCGCGGTACTCGTTGAGCGTCCCGCACGTCACGTCCAGCAGCTCGCCGAGGCGGAGGCTGCCCGCGCCGCCCGCCACGACCTCGGTGCGAGGGTGTTCGGGGGGAGCGCCGAGCGCCGCGTCCACCACGGCCGCCGCGACCTCGTCGACCGGGCTGATCTCCGCGTAGCCTTCCGGATCGCCGACGACCACCGCCGCCAGACCCGACGCCAGTGCGTGCAGCAGCGTGTACGGGCCCGAGAAGCGCGCGATCCCGCCGTCGCCGCGCCGTCCCACGATCAACGGAGGCCGCACCACGGTCAGCGGACCCCGGTGCTCCGCCCGGGCCACCTCCTCGCACCGTGCCTTCGACCACTCGTACCCGTTGCGGTACCCCTCGAACTCCTCACCGCGCAGATCCTCCGGATTGCGCACACCGCCCACGTACGCCGTGGAGACGTGCACCAGGTGTGTGCCGGAGTCCGCCAACCCCAGTACCGCACGCAGTGGTTCGACGTTGGCGGTGAACGCCTCCTCGCGGCTGAGCGTCCAGCGGGTGGAGGCCGCGGTGTGCACGATGACGTCCCAGGGGCCGTCCAGCGCCGCGGGTACGGGACGCTCGCCGATGGGCCAGCTCACCACGGAGGCGTCCGGGGCGCGCCGCGCGGTGCGCGTGACCGACGGCGCGCCGCCGTCCGCCGCCCCGCGCAGGGCGGCCACCACCTCGGTCCCGACCACGCCGGTGGCACCGGTGACAAGGATGCGCATGGGATCCGTTCCGTAGGGTTCGTGGGATGGGCGAAGGGTTCAGGACAGGCCTCGTGCCGACCGCTCAGCTCGGTGGGGTCAGCACCAGGCACGCGTTGTGGCCGCCGAAACCGAAGGAGTTGGACAGCACCGGGCCCACCGGGACCGCTCGCGGCGCGCCCGTCACCAGATCGACCAGATGGGCTTCCGGGCTCGTCGTGGTGTTGGCGACCGGCGGCACCACGCCCGCGCTCGCGCAGGTCAGCGCCAGCACCGCCTCCACCGCGCCCGAGCCGCCGATGAGATGACCGGTGACGCCCTTGACGGCGGTCAGCGGCGGCGAGGCCCCCGCGAAGCAGCGGTCGACGGCGAGCGCCTCCGCGCGGTCGTTGAGCAGCGTCGAGGTGCCGTGCGCGTTGACGTGGACGATGTCGGCGGGACGCAGCCCCGCGTCCGCTATGGCGCGGCGCATGCACGCGGCCGCCACCGTGCCGTCCTCGTGCGGTGCCACGATGTGGAACGCGTCGCAGTTCTCCGCGAACCCGCTCACCTCGCCGTACACCCGGGCGCCGCGCGCCACCGCCGCGTCCCACCGCTCCAGCACCACCACCGCGGCGCCCTCGCCCATCACGAAGCCGTCCCGCTCCGCGTCGAACGGGCGGCTGGCCAGGTGGGGCGCGTCGGTGCGGGTGGACAGCGCGCGCATGCGGGCGAAGCCGCCCATGACCACCTTGGTCACCGCGGCGTCCACACCGCCCGCCACGGCCGCGTCCAGCTCGCCCGTCCTGATCCTGCGGGCCGCCTCGCCGATCGCCGTGGTGCCGCTGGCGCACGCGGTGGAGTACGTCGAGCACGGGCCCCGGAAGCCGTAGCGCATCGCGATGCGGGAGGCGGGCGCGTTGGACATGGAACGCGGGACGGTGTGCACGGGCATGTCGAACGGCCGGTCACCGTGGTCCAGTGCGGCCCTCTCCATGCTGGGCAGTCCGCCGATGCCGGTGCCGATCTGCACGCCCACCCGGTCGCGCGACAGCTCGGCGGGGAGCGCGGCTCCGGCCACCGCGTCGGCCGCCGCGCACAGTGCGAGCGTGGTGGCCCGGTCGATCTGCCGTGCCTCCCGCCGGCTGACGTAGGCCTCCTCGTCGAACGGCGGCACCAGGCAGGCGAACGGCACCGGCAGGTCGGCCTCGACGAGGTGTCCCACGACGGCGGCGGTGGACTTCGCCGCGAGCACCGTCTCGTGGGCCTCGGACAAGGTGGTGCCGGCCGGGCACTTCACACCGATGCCGGTGACGGCGACGCGCACCCGGCGCGAGCCGTCCCGTGCGGTCACGACCGCTCCCTGAGGCGTTCGTCCAGCAGGTCGACCGCGTGGCCAACCGTTTCGGCGAGGGTGAGGTCGCGGACCTCGATGCGCACCTCCAGCGCCTTCTCCAGGCGTGCCCCGATGTCCATGAGTTCGAGGCTGTCGACGCCGTAGTCGGCGACCAGGCTCACGTCGTCGCCGATCTCCTCCGGCTCGGTGCCGATGACGTCGGCGATGGCGGTCCTGACGGTGTGGGCGATCTCGTCACGGGTGCGAGTGGGGGTGGACATGTGCGTTCTTCCTCCGGTACGTGCTGGGGCTCGCGGGGTGCCTCGCGGGGGCGGGCAGGGTGCGCTCCGCCGCGGTCAGGGCGGCGTCGAGGATGTCGATGGCCCGCCCGATGTCCTCCTGCGCGCAGGCCAGTGAGGGCAGCAGACGGATGGTGGTGGGGCTGCTCAGGCAGGGCGACACCAGCAGTCCCGCGTCGGCGAGTTCGACGACGGCGGTTCCGGCGGCGGGACGCGAGACGAGGTCGACGCCGCGCAGCAGGCCCCGGCCCCGCACGGACGCCACCACGCGCGGATGCCGCTCGCGCAGCCCGGTCAGGCCCGCGTCGAGCAGGGAGGCCAACCGGGCGCCGTGCGGGGCGAGTCGCTCGATGGCGCGAAGCGCCGCGGGCAGCGCCGCGCAGCCGAGCGGCTGGCCGCCGAACGTCGCCGAGTGCAGGAACGGGTCGGCCGCCAGCGGCGCGTACAACCGCTCGGAACACACCACCGCCGACAACGGCACCACACCGCCGCCCAGCGGCTTCCCCACCAGCACCGCGTCGACCGGCAGCCCCTCGGCGAGCGCCACCGACCGCTGTCCGCAGCGCCGCAGACCGCACTGGATCTCGTCCGCGATCACGAACGCGCCGTGCCGGTGGGCGTCCTCGCACCACTGGCGCAGGACCTCGGTGCGCAACGCCACGGCGCCGTTCTCGCCCTGCACCGGCTCGAAGACCACGGCGGCCGGGGCGCGTTCCGCCGCCGCCTTCGCCACCGCGTCCGGGTCGTCCGGGTCCACGTGGACCACGTCGGCGGTCACGCCGCTCAACCCGGCCCGGAACAGCGGGTTGTGGGTGAGCGCGAGCGCCCCCAGGGACTTGCCGTGGAAACCGCCGCGCACGGCGACGATCCCACCGCGTCCGGTGGCCAGACGCGCCAGTTTGATCGCCACCTCGACGGCGTCGGCGCCATTGAGACCGAAGTACACCTTCGGCAGCACGTCACCGAAGTACCCCGACAGGCAGGCGGCGGCCCGTGCCGTGACCGGGTTGGACAGACTGCGGGTGGACGTGGGCATGGTGTCCAGCGCGGCGTGCACGGCCTCCACCACGGCGGGGTGGCGGTGACCGAGCAGGGTGACCGCGTAACTGCCGAAGTCGAGCACCTCGCGTCCGTCGGAGAGCGTCACCCGGCAGCCCTCGGCCGACACCTCGACCGCGCCGTGCCCGGCGAACGTCCCGGTCAGCGCCAGCTTGGGGGAGAAGTGGCGGCGGATCAGGTCGAAGGCCCGCTCGGCGCGGACCGGCCCCGGGTCGGGCACGCCCTCCACCGGCCACGGGTTCGGCACACCGCCTGCCGGCAGGCGGTCGCGCACGCCGTCCGCCCCCGCGTCCAGCGGCCCGCTCACCGCACCGCTCCGTGCCGCGGGCGCGCTCCGGCCGCCGCCAGGCGCCGGTCCAGCGCGGTCAGCATCTGCGCCGCGTTCTCCCGCAGGGCGTCGGCGGCCACCCCGTCCAGCATCTCGGCCAGCAACGGGATGCCGATGTCGAAGTCGACGTGCAGCGACACCGTGCTGCCCCCGGCGGAACCCGGGACGACGGCCCAATGGCCGGTGAACTCGCCCAGGTCGCCAGCGACTTGACGGAAGTCGAACCTGCGGGCGTCCGGATCGATGACCTCCTCCTCGGTCCAGCGCAGCACCGACCCCTTCAGACGCACCGACCACGCGGTGGTCCGATGTCGGTCGTCGGCCTGGTCGACGAGTTCCACGGACTCCACGTTGTCCATGCAGTCCGGGTACGACCGCACGTCGACCACCGCGGCCCACGCCTCGTCGACCGGGGCGGCGATGCTCAGTTCCACGTCAACTCGTGGCACGGATCAGACTCCTTCGTCGGTTGTGGCGGAAGCGGGCCTGCCGTCGGGGTGGTTCGTCGGGGAGGCCGGTGCGTCGTCGAGCAGCGCCGCGTGCGGGCCGAGGGTGTCCGCCAGGGCGGTGGACAACGCGGCGGGCAGCACCCTGCGCAGCAGCGCCCGGACCGTCGGCCGGACGTGGGTGACGGCGTAGGTCTGCGGTATCAGATCACAGCCGAACTCGACCTTCGGCGTGTACGCGGTCTGCGCGAAGCGGATGTGCGCGCATCCCGACTCCAGCGCCAGCCGGATCGCCGCGTAGTGCACGACGTGGTAGAGCCGTGCCTCGTGCGCGAGCCGGTAGTCCAGGCCGATGCGTGCCCCGGTGGCGCCCTTGCCGGAGAACAGGCACAGCAGGAACGCCACCAGCCGCTCGCCCTCGAAGCAGGCGACCAACCGGCGGCGCGGCTGCCCGCTCGCCTCGACGGCGGCCAGGAACGTGGGATCGAGGGAGTCGAGCGTCTGGTCCGCGCGGTCCATGACCTGCCGGTACAGCTCGAAGACCTGCGGCAGCAGCGCGGCGAAGTCGTCCAGCACCTGAACGCGCAGGTCGCCGTGGGCCTCGAACTTGCGCGTCTTGGAGCGCAGATTGCGGCGCGGCTTCGCGGGCAGCGACGCCACGTACTCCTCGAACGAGCCGTGACCGAGGGTGAGTTGGGTGTCCGGCATGCTCGGCACGAAGAAGAAGCCGGCACGCGACAACTCTCCACGCAAGGGTGCGAGTTCCGCGGGAGCGAAGTCCTTGAAGACCACCGTCCCCAGCCGCTCGTGCCGGGCGAAGCCCAGCACCGCCTCCACCATCAGCCGCACCACCTCACGCGGCGGCGGCCCGGCGCTCAGCAGATGCCCCTGTCCCAGCAGGTTGCCGCACAACAGCATGGGAATGCGCAGCAGCCGGGGGCACACCTTCCGCACCGGAGCCAGGAACCGCCGCTCCCTCGGCCCCACGACGTCGTCCAGCCGCAGGTCCCGGAAGAGGCACAGCGGCAGCACGGCCACCACGTCCTCGCCGCGACGGGCCACCAGGTACGCGTAGCCCTCGGGGCCGATCGCGCCGCGTTCCATCGAGGCGAACAGCCCGCGCGACCACATGGGGTCGTCCGGCGGTGCCAGCGCCTCCCACACGGCCTCCGGCAGCGCGGCCACACCGCGTACCACCTCGACGCGGTACGCGCCCGCCCGTATCGCGGTGTCCTCGCGTTCCGTCACCGAATCCTCCGTCCGCCCCGTGGTCGTGTTCCGTCCGCCATCGCCCGTCCCCTCACCCGATGCGCAACCGGGCGCCGTCGAGGTACTCGCGCAGCGGTGCGGCCATACGCGAGCGGGACGGCGGATGGAAGGCCAGCCCGGCGGCGGCCGAGGCGAGGTACGCGCCGTCCGGCGAGCCGATGAACGCCATCCCGCCCAGCGCCTCGACACACGCCCGGGTGGTGCGGGTGATGGCGTCCTGCGCCGCGTACCGCGCGGTCAGCGCGCTCACCAGGAGCGTGTCGTCCCACGCGCTGTCGTCCATGGCCCGGGCGACCGCCTCCACCGCGAGCATCGCCGCGTCCACGTCCACCATGAACCGCGCCGGGTCGTCACCGGGGCCGCCGGTGCGCTCCAGCACCCGTTCGACCAGAGCGCCGGCGATGCCGATGTACCCGGCGGTCAGCAGGAGTTCGAACCACAGGAAGCCGGCGACGTTGAGCGAGTCCGGCACGGCGTCGGCGGTCACCTCGGTCGCCACCACCATCTGCGGGTCGAGCTCGACGTCGGTCAGCACCACCTCGTCGCTCTCCGCGCCCGCCAGGACAGGGGTGTTCCAGAAGGGCCGCACCGAAAGGCCCGGTGTCTTCGCGGGGACGATGGCCACCGCGAGCCGGTCGGTGCCGTCCTCGTCGGCGAGCACCACGGACGCGGTCAGCAGGTCCATCGAACGCGACAGGCTGCACGGCTTCTTGCTGCCGTTGAGCACCACGCGGTCGCCGCGACGCCGCGCGGTGATGTGCGGACGCAGGATGTTCTGGCCGGTGTTGCCCTCGGCGAAGCCGGACGCCAGCAGCATGCGGTTCTTGGCGATGGCCTCCAGCAGCAGGCCTTCCAGGCCCGTGCCCGCCTTCGCCGACTCGACCAGTCCGGCCACCGAGAAGTGGTGCATGGTGGTCGCCACCGCGAGTGAGGGGCAGCGCGCGCCGACGGCCCGCTGCACCCGCACCGCCTGCAAGGGGCTCGCCCCGGCGCCCGCGTTCTCCTCGGGCACGAGCAGGCCGGGCCCGCCCGCGTCGCGGAACGCGGTGATCGCCGGGCTGGGCGCGCGCTCCAGCTCCTCCAGCGGATGGCCGGCCAGGGCCTGGTCGAGGCCGGGTACCAGCTCCTCCAGGGTCGCGCGCTCGACGTTCAGGAAGTTCACGGGCGA
The DNA here is from genome assembly GCF_003144095.1 of Streptomyces sp. ICBB 8177. GTDB lineage: Bacteria > Actinomycetota > Actinomycetes > Streptomycetales > Streptomycetaceae > Streptantibioticus_D. The sequence goes on from NZ_NSKH01000023.1 coordinate 512,873, forward strand.
TGCCTCTCTCACGCAGGAGTTCACGCCGGAATTCACGCTGGGGCTCACACGCAACGACACGCTCGGCGTTCGGCGCGTGGGCGCCAACAACCCGTGTGACGCGCGGAGTTGGCGCCGGTCGCCGGGCCGGTCACCGGACGGCGAGCGCGAGTCGGTCGAACGCGCGCAGACTGATGCTGTCGCGGCGCACCGGCGGCTCCGCCTCGTACAGGCCGGGGAAACGCGTCAGCAGCCCCCGGATCGCCGTCGCGCCCTCCATCCGGGCCAGCGCCGCGCCCAGGCAGAAGTGCGCGCCCGCGCTGAAGCTGAGCACCCGCACGTCGGGGCGGCGCACCAGGAAGGGGTCGGGGTCCGGATGGCGGGCCGGGTCGCGGTTGGCGGCGGCGAGCACCGTGGTGACGTTGGCGCCCTCGGGGACGTCCACCCCTCCGATCCGGGCCGGGCGGGAGGCGATGCGTTCGGTCATGCGGACCGGGGTGTCCCAGCGCAGCGACTCCTCGACCGCGTCCCGGGCCAGCGCGGGGTCGTCGCGGACCAGGGTCAACTGGTCCGGGTGGGACAGCAGCGCGTGCACGGTCAGCCCCAGCAGGCTCGTCGTGGTCTCGAACCCGGCGACGAAGACCAGCAGCAGGTTGTCCACCAACTCCCGCTGCGTCAGCCGCCCGTCGTCGGCGTCGCGCACCTGGAGCAGCGCGGTCGCCAGGTCGTCGGCGGGCTCGCAGCGGCGGCGCTCCAGCAGTTCGGCGAAGTACTCGCGCAGCGACTCCACGGCGTGGTCGGCGCGCTTGAAGTCCTCGTCGGTGCGCACCGGCTCCAGCAGCCGCCCGGCGTCCTGCCCGTAGCCGCGGAACCGCTCCTGGTCGGGGCGCGGCACGCCGATGAGGTCGCCGACCACCGCCACCGGCAGCGGGTAGCCGACGAGTTCCTGGAAGTCGGCGTGGCCGCCGTCGCCGGTGGCGTCCGCGAACCGGTCCAGCAGGTCCGAGACGGTCTCCTCGACCGGACCGGACAGCGCCGCGACCCGCCGCGCGCTGAACGCGCCACCGACCAGCCGCCGGACCCGCGCGTGGTCGTCGCCGTTGGCCCGCAGCATGGAGGAGTAGAAGAACTCCGCCCCCGCGTGCTCGCGCCAGTCCGGCATCTCCCGCTCGCACCACTGCAGATCGGGCGTGCGGAAGCCGGGGTCGGTCAGGACGGCCTGGCAGTCGTCGAAGCGGGTGAGGAAATAGGTGTCCAGCGTCTCGTTGCGGTAAACGGGCGCCACGGCGCGCAGGCGGGCCAGCGCGGGATGCGGGTTCTCCCTGCCCTCCGGGGTGAACATCGAGAAGAGAAGTGTTTCGGGATCCACTGGCGCAGGCCCTTCCGCCCGTAGGGGCGTGCCAAGTCCGTACGACGTTCCGCCAAACAGGAATTGACGTGCCGTCAGGTGAACTGCTGGGTGTCACGGATGGAGGAGACGAGGGGTGATTGCTCGGAAGCGACGTCCGTTCAAGTATCTACCGTTCGCGCAGGACGGGGCCGGGGAAGAAAGCGCGAGGCCAATAATGGTCCCCGCCTGGCCGGAAAACGACCGGCGTATTCGCGGAGTCCGGAAAGGCGCCCTTTCGCGCCGTGTGGAGATGAGGTAGGGGTGCGCATGGGGGTGTGCGAACGCACGTGTTTTGCGTTCGGCGGATCATCGTAAATGAATGTGATGACCCGTCATTGAGGTGCCTTTTGGCTTTTCTTTGTGTGCGATTACCGGGTGTGGCCGCCTGGACGCCGCCGCGTAATCCGGTGGTCCTTTCCTGGCCTCGGCGCGGCTCCCGGTCAGGCCATCAGGCCCGCCGCCAGATGGTCGGCGCCCGGGCCGAAGCCGGGCAGGGCGAAGAAGTAGCCGCCGCCGGTGGGCTGGACGTAGTCCACGAGCGGCTCGCCGGCCAGCCGGCGCTGCACGGCCTCGAACTGCCGCCGCACGTCCTGCTGGTAGCAGCAGAAGACCAGGCCCACGTCCAGGTCGCCGACCGCGTCGAGCCCCCGGTCGTAGGAGTAGCCGCGGCGCAGGATGCGCTGGGACGCGGCGGCCGGGGTGCGCGGGTTGGCCAGCCGGATGTGGGAGTCGAGCGGGGTGATCAGCCCGTGCGGGTCGGCCGCGAAGTCCGGCGGGTCCGATTCGCGGGTGCCGTCGAGCGGTGCGCCGGAGTCGCGGCGGCGCCCGATCATGGTCTCCTGCTCCTGGAGCGAGACCCGGTCCCAGAACTCCACGAGCATCCGGATGATCCGGATCACCTGGTACGAGCCGTCCCGCGCCCACGCGCTCCCGCCCGTTTCGGCGCTTCCGGTCCAGATCAGCGCGTCCGCCACCTGCGGATCGGCCACGTCGGGCTGCGAGGTGCCGTCCTTGAAACCGAGTTGATTGCGTGGCGCGCCGTCCGGCCTGGGCGGGGGCAGGAAGCCGTCCGCCTTCCACACCGCCTGCATCGCGCCCCGGGTGTGCTTGGTGATGTCGCGCAGCGCGTGCATCACCGTGTCGCGGGAGTCGGCGCAGATCTGGAGCGAGATGTCGCCGTGCAGTTCGGCCGAACCGGCGACGTGGTCGTCGGGGAAGACCGGCATGGTGGTCAGCCCGGCGGGTCTGCGACCGGCCAGCCCGAACCGTTCGTCGAACAGCGACGCGCCGACGCCGACGGTCACCGTCAGCCCGTCGGCCGGCAGCGCGTCGCCGAGCAGGCCGCTGTCGGCGGGAGGCGAGACCAGGTCGGTCGCGGGCACCGGGCCGCCCGCGGTGAGCGCCCGCACCCGGTCGGTCAGCGTGCGGAACAACGCGGTCAGTCCGGCCCGGTCGGACGCGATTACGTCGAACGCGGCGAAGGTGGCGGCGGCCTGCTGCGGGGTCGTGATGCCGGCCTGGTGCCGCCCCTCGCAGGGAAGGCGGCGTCCCGAGGCGGCGGTGGACGGGGGAGCGGCGGCCAGCGCGCCGGTGGCGGCGGCGGCGGCCGCCGCCGCGCTCGCGGTGGCGCCGCGCAGGAAGGCGCGCCGCCCGGGCGCGGCGGTCACGCGGACGTCCTCGGCGCGAGGAGCCCGGGAACCTCGGCCAGTTGCTCCAGCAGGCCGCCCAACGCCCCTTCGAGTACGCGGCGTTGACCGGGGGGCAGTTGCCCGGCCGCGATCCACGTCCCGTTCGCCGCACGGCAGGACCGCATCCTCGCCTGCACCGCCGACAGCTCACGTGTCAGCGAGGACGCCAATTCCGGGTCACGGGGACGCAGCAGCGGGGCGAGGACGCCCAGCACCTCACGGGTGCCGTCGAGGTTCGCGTCCAGGGTGGCGAGCGTGGTGCCGCTGCCGTAGTCGGCGGACCCGGTGAGCTGGAACTCCATCGCGTTCTCCAGGATCTCGTGGGAGCGCAGCGGCAGGTCGCCCGGATCGATGTCCTCGCTGGGGAAGTCCCGGATCAGCCCGGTGACGTCGGAGACCAGCCGGGTGGTGAGCGGGCGCAGTTCGGCGGCCGGGCGCCCGCGCCACAGGTCGTACTCGATCCGGTGGAAGCCGGTCCAGCCGGGCGAGTCGACGCCCTGCGGCAGCCCGTCGGCCCGCCCGTCGATGGTGTCGCCGAAGTCGCCGAAGGCGGTGTACGCGGCGCCCAGCCGCTCGTAGTCGAGATGGGCGGTCAGCCAGCGGGACTTCGCCGCCGCCAGGTCGCCGCGCGCCACGGCGGCGTCCAGGTCGCGAGCGGCGGTCAGCAGGCCGGGCAGTGCCGCGGCGACCCAGGCCCGGTAGGCGTCGACCGGCGCCGTCATGGCCAGGTCCGGCACCGGGCGGTACCCGGCCACCGCGTCGTCCGTGCGGCCGGTGACGGTCATCGGGCGCGAGGCGCGCACCGTGCCGTCGGAGAAGACGCAGCGGAACGCGTAACTCCCGGCGCTCAGCGCGGTGTCGAGTGCGACGGCGTGCCCCGGCGCTATCCACGGGATCTCGGCGTAGACCTCGGCACCGCCCGGCGAGGTGAGGTAGACCGTGGCGTACGGCGTCGCCCGGTCGGTCACCGTGAACGACAGCCGCCCGGCGGGCAGACGGCCGCCCGGCGCACCGCACCGCGTGGCGTCCACCCCGAACGCGCCGCCGGGCGCCGCCGCCCCGGTCCCCGCCCCGGCCGCCGAGCCCGCGCAGACGGCGGCCACGACGACCGCCGCCGCCCCCGCCCCGGCCCGCCGCCACCGTGGCCTCCGGCTGCCTTCGCGTTCGGGCGCCGGGTCGTGGGCGGGGTCGGGCATGGCGGAGGCGGGTCCTCTCGGGCGCGGCGGACGGGCGACTCGGGGTGGGGGCGACTCGGGTGAGGGGCGCTCAGTCCCAGATGTCGGTGATCGGGGTCGCGTCGGCGCTCTGGCCGACCGGTTCGAGACCGTACAGCTGCTCCAGCGTGGCGAGCAGGTCGTAGTGGTCGACGTCCTCGCTGTAGTGACCGGTCTTGACGTGGTCACCGACGATGATCGTGGGGATCTGGTTGTCCTCGGTGTAGTCGTCCTCGTCCCACGTGACGATCAGCAGGCTGTTGTTGGCCTTCGCCCAGGTCGCGTACGCGGACAGGTTCTTGTTCAGCCAGGTGTCGGCCTGGTTGATGGTGCCGTCGTGCATGTCGTCGTCGAGGTTCGGGATGACGAACGACAGCGTGGGGAGCGTGGAGTAGTCGGTGGGGAACGACGAGAACGGGACCGAGTCGGAGGACGGCACGTTGCTGAAGTTGATCCACGGGGAGTGCTTGCGCGCGTAACTGCCCGAGGAGCAGCTGGTCGAGCCGGTCTTCGGCAGGCCTTCCGAGTACCCCTTGAACGTCCGCCCGGCGGCGAGGAGTTCGGAACCGAGGTTCGCGGCGGAGCCCTCGTTCACCGGGCAGCTGTCGGCGGTCAGGCCGTAGGTGCTGCCGCTGAACAGCGCCATGTAGTTGGGCTCGCTCGGGTGGGTCACGGCGAACGACGAGGTGAGCAACGCCCCTTGTGAGGCGAGGGAGTTGAAGTACGGGGCCTGCGAGGTGTTGCCGATGATGTCGGAGTAGGAGTGGTTCTCCTCCATCACCACGACGACGTGCGAGGGCGTCGGGACGGTGTCGGCGGCCGCCTTGACGGGGGTGGCCGGAGCGGTGGCGCCGTGCGGTGCGAGCGTCGCGGCGAGGACGGCGCCGGTCGCGGCGGCGACGGCGAACGGCACGGTGAAGCGCGGCCTGGGGCGCATGGGGGCCTCCAACGGGTGGGGGGCGGACGGGACGGGCCGTACAGGGCGGGCCGGTCGCGCGGCCCGCGGCGGTGCGCGGTGCGTGCCGCCCGCGCGAGCGCGCGGAAGCAGGCGTTCGGGATCCTGCGCCCCCGTGATGGCGTGGACAGGACAAACTGGGGGCGCGGGGGTGAACTCCGGGCGAGGAACCCGCCTGCCTCCGTCGCGCGCCTCACCCCGTCGCGTCGGCCCACCGCAGGACCGGCGCGAACGGCGTCCCGACGGCACCGGTCGCGACTGCGATCCACAGGGCCCGGTATCCGCGCCCGGCCACCGCTGGGCCGACCCATCGGGACGGGCCTTCCGGCACGGTGCGTGTCTCCGCACGGTGACCGGGTGTCCGTCGGGCCGAGCGAGTGACGCGGTGCCTCGCGGGGGAGCCCGCGCCCGCCGGGCCACCAGCGGTACCCGCGGGCCACCAGCGGCAAGCAACGCCCCCCGGCGTCGCAGGCGGTCGCGGCACCCCGCCACCGTGGCGTGCACGCGCGCCGTGACCGCTTGCGGCCGCCCGGATGACGCGCCGGTACCGCCGTGGCTCACGCCTTGCCGATGTCGCGCGGCAGTTCCAGGCCGAGCCACCGGTCGGCGAAGAGGAACGTCTCGAACTTCGCGCCATCCGCCACCTGCGGATCCGCCGCAAGACGCCGCAGCGCGGCGAGCGCGGCCGGGCTGTCGAGGCCGTCGTGGAAGGCGGCCACCACCTCCTTGGCGCTGACCGCGTGCACGGGCTGCGACGTGGCCCGAGCCCAGTGCGCCACCCGCTCCCGCCAGCCGGTCAGCTCCGCCGCGGCGGCCTCCAGGGCGGCGGGGGACAGGCCGGCGGTCCGGTCGTAGGGCGTGCCGAGCAGCGCCAGACGCACGGCCATGGGGTCGGCGGCCTCCGGGTCGGCGTCGGCGCCGGGGGCCCGGGCGCCCGGCCAGGTCGGCGCGGGGGCCACCGCGACGCGTACGCCGTCGTCGTCCCTCGGCGGGTCCGCCGCCGCCGCGACCACGTGCACGTCGACCGGGCCGCCCAGCGCGTACCGCACGCCGGACGGCTCGGTGCGCACCGTCGCCGGGTGGATGCCCGCGCGGGCCCCGGCCCCGGCCAGCTCGCGGTCGTGGTCCTCGCAGGAGGCGTCGCCCGCGGTCCACGCGGACACCACTTGGAGCCCGTCGAGTTCCACGGTGCGGGTCAGCACGTCAGCGATCAGGAGCGCGCGCAGATCGCCCTGGTCGTGCGGGGTCCCGGTGGCCGACGTGTGCACGCACACCCGCAGCAGGCCGCCCCGCGGGCGGCGCAGGTCACGGAGCCCGCCGGTGCGGGCGTCCCGGATGCGCACGGAAGACCACCTGACTCTCGCATCGCGGCCGGTCACATCACCCCCCGTGACGACATGGCCCTCACTGTCGGGATACCCGTGCGGCACGTGTGTCACACCGGACGGTGACACAACGGTGTGAAGCGGGGCGATCCCGTCAGCGCCCCGGCGCCGGTGCCACCGGTGGCACCGGTGGGGCCCGCGTCCCGTCGGCACGCACCGCGCCGGGGCGGACGGACCCGACGCGGGCGCGGACTGCCCGGCCGCCCAAGTCTGCCGCCCTTCAGGCCGGTTCGGCCCGGGGAGGGCGAAGTCGCGGCCGTGACAGGCGTCGACGACCTCACCGGCGAGGTGGCCGACGGCTCCGCGCACGCCTGAGGGCGGGCGGTGCGGGCCGTTCGGTCACGTGTACGCGGGGACGGGACGGAGTGTTCAGCGGGCGGGAAAGACGGCCGCCTGCACGCCTCCCACCTGGACGGATGTACAGAACTTAAAGACGGCGTGGGGGCATTGGGGAGGTCGTGAGGATTCCCCGGTACGGTGTGCGGCAGTCGATCGCCGGTTCATGGCGCGATCGTTGATCACCAGAGGGGGCCTATGCCCATGTCACGCCTGCGCATAAGACACCGCGGCCGCAGACTCGCCCGGGTCGCCGGTGCCGCGGGTCTGGTTGCCGCAGTCATGGGGGCCGGGATCGCCCCGGCCAACGCCAGCACCAAGCCCGGCGGCGACAACCACGGCGGCCTGGTCAACATGGACGCCACACCCACCGGGGGGAAGGCGGCCGCCCACGCCACCCGTGGCGCCACCACCGTGTCGATGCCGGCGCCCACCGGCCCGTACAAGGTGGGAACGGTCAGCCTGCACCTGAAGGACACCTCGCGTACCGACCCGTACGTTCCCGGTCACCAGGCCCGTGAGCTGATGGTCTCGCTGTGGTACCCGGCGGGCAGCACCACGGGCCACTCCCTGGCGCCGTGGATGCCGTCGCTGACCGCCGCGCACTACCTGGCCGGTCTCGGCGTGCGGGCCGGTTCGCTGAACCTGCCCACCACCGCCGGGCACGTCCTGGCCCCGGTGGACACCAAGGCGGGCAAGCTGCCGGTGCTGCTGTACTCCACCGGTCTGCACTCGGACCGCGCCATGGGCACCGCACTCGTCGAGGACCTGGCCAGCCGCGGCTACCTGGTCGTCGCCGTGGACCACACCCACGACGCCAACGAGGTCGAGTTCCCCGGCGGCCGGCTGGAGACGGACACCATGCCGTCCAACGCCCACTCCTCCGACACGCTCGCGGTGCGCGCGGCCGACGTCAAGTTCGTCATCAACGAACTGGGCCAGATCGAGGACGGCAAGAACCCGGACGTCGACAAGGCCAAGCTGCCCACCGGGCTGCTGCGCAACGTCGACATGAGCAAGATCGGCATGTTCGGCTGGTCGCTCGGCGGGGCCGCCGTGGCCACGTCCATGCAGCTCGACTCCCGCATCGACGCGGGCGCCGACCTGGACGGCACCTTCTACGGTTCGGCGACCTCCGAGAACCTCAGCCGTCCGTTCATGCTCTTCAGCTCCGCGACGCACAACCGCAACGACGACTCCAGCTGGGCCACCTTCTGGTCCCACCTGAAGGGCGTGCGCTACGACCTGAAGATGGCCGGTTCGCAGCACCTGACCTTCAGCGACAACGAGGTGCTGCTGCCCCAGGCGGCGAACCAGCTCGGCCTGTCGCAGGCGCAGGTGCAGCAGACCCTCGGCACGATCGCGCCCAACCGCGCGATCCAGGTCGAACGCACCTACCTGGCGGCCTACTTCGGCCAGGAGCTGCTGAAGGAGAAGAGCAGCCTGCTGAGCGGTACCTCCTCGTCGTATCCGGAGATCAGCTTCGTGAAGTGACGTGGCGGAACCCGCGTCACGCGGCACCGCCGGGGCCGGTTCCGGATCACGGGACCGGCCCTCTTCCCTTCGCGGCGGCTGCGCGGGGCCCTCGGTGAAGTCCACCGGCACCACCCGCTCCCCGGTGCGCGCCCGCAGTCCCTCGCACGTCAGGCAGGAAGGTCTTCGTCCGGGTCGAGTCGGGGCGCCTGAAGGGCGAACCGGGCGACGGGGGAGGCCGGGTCCGGCTCCGCGAGGCCGGTCGCGGCCAGCAGCGTCACGCGGTCCGCGGAGGACGCGCGTAGAAGGTGGTGCTGCCGTGGTCGCCGATGACCACATCACAGGCGACCGTGGCGGCCCGCCACCCTCCTGCGCGGAGACGAGCATCAGCCCCGCGTCCAGCGCGACGGCCAGCCGGCTGCGCACCCCCAACTCGCCCACCCGCGCCCACACGCTGTCAGCTCGCCCAGTTCGCGCGTGCGGTTGACGAACGTGCCGATCCGCGACGGCAGCTGACGCGGCGGGGAGGGCGGTGGTCCCGTGCCTGATGGGTGGTCAGCCCTTCGACGCACTCGGCCTGGAGCACGGTGCCGTGCACCGAGGCGTGGCCGCCCAGACTGTTGCGCGTCCCATGCCGACCGTCCGGTCCGCTCTGCCCGTCCACCTCGGCCCCCTCCTACCGCGACCGGCGCCCCGGGCCGGCTCCACTCCGGGGACAGAGTGTGGCCTGCGCGCGACGCGAGGGCGGCAACGCGGTGGCGTGATCGGCGGTCCGGTGCCGAGTCCGGCCCCCGCGGCGGGCGACACGCCGACCCGTACGATGTGTTGTGCCGATCGGATCGCGATGGCGCATCGAGGCGCGACGGAAGTGGGGACCGCAGATGGGGGCGGCGGAATGAGGGCCGGGCGGGCGGACATCTCCGATCCGTGGTTCCACCGGCACCCGGCCGACTCCCCGGCCGTGCGGCTCGTGTGCTGCCCGCACGCGGGGGGCACCGCCGCCGCCTACGCCGGCTGGCCGAAGCGGCTGCCGGACCACGTCGAGGTGCTGGCCGTGCAGTACCCCGGCCGGCAGAACCGCTTCCACGAGCCGTGCGCCGAGTCGATGGGCGAGCTGGCCGACGCGCTGGCGATCGCCCTCAAGCCCCATCTCGGGCTGCCGCTCGTGCTGTTCGGCCACAGCATGGGCTCGGCCGTCGCCTACGAGGTCGCGGTGCGCCTGGAGCGCGAGGGAGCGGACGTGAGCCGGCTGCTGGTCTCCGGACGCGGCGCGCCGCACCGCGCGTACGCCACCGCGCGGATGCCGGGACTCGACGACGCCTCGCTCCTGGAGAACGTACGGCGCCTGGCCGGTCCTGACGCCGCCGTCTACGACCACCCCGAGTTGCGCGAGGTGCTGATGCCGCCGCTGCGCGCCGACTACCGCCTGCTGGACGCCTACCAGCCCGCCGGGGCACCGGCCGTGCTGCGCGCCCCGGTCGCGGCCTACGGCGGCGACGACGACCCGGCCTGCCCGGTCGCGGAACTGGACACCTGGGCCGAGGTCAGCGGCTCGCCCCTGCGCAAGCGGCTCTTCCCCGGCGGCCACTTCTACCTGCGCGCCCACGAGGACGCGCTGCTGGACGACGTGGCACGTCTCCTGCCCCGACCCTGAAACCCCCTGTCCGGGACGCCACTTGCCGCCTCGCTCCGGCTGATCCGGCTTCCCCGGCGGCGCCTCAGGGCGTGTCGATGGGCTGCTCGGTCCAGATCGTCTTGCCGCTCGCCCCGTAGCGGCTCCCCCAGCGGCTGGTGAGGTTGGCGACCAGGAACAGCCCGCGTCCCCCCTCGTCGGTGGTGCGGGCACGGCGCAGCCGCGGCTGGCTGTTGCTGGTGTCGCTCACCTCGCAGATCAGGCTCTGGCCGCGGATCAGCCGCAGCCCGACGGCCTCACCTGCGTACCGGATGGCGTTGGTGACCAGCTCGCTGACGATCAGTTCGGTGGTGAACGCCAGCTCCGCCAGCCCCCAGTCGTCCAGTTGCCGCAGCACCTCGCGCCGCGCGTCGGCCACCGCCGCCGGATCCGACGGCAGCCGCCACGCCGCCGTGTCGCCGGGCGGGATCTCCCGGACCCTGGCCAGCAGCAGCGTCACGTCGTCGGCGGGCGCCGGACCCCGGTCCGCGTCCACGATCTCCCGGCCGACGTCGTGCAGGTCCCGGTCGGGGCGGCAGACGGCGGCCAGTTGCTTGGCGAGCACGTCCTCGTCGCCCGCGCGGGCGTAGCCGTCCAGCCGGGTCAGGCCGTCGCTGTGCAGGGCCAGCACGCTGCCGGGCTCCAGCTCCAGTTCCACCGCCTCGAACGGCAGGCCGCCCACGCCCAGCGGCGGCCCCGGCACCACGTCCACCCGCCGCACCGTGCCGTCGGGGCGCACGACGAGCGGCGCGGGGTGCCCGGCGGCGGCGAACTGGCAGCGCCGGGTGACCGGGTCGTACACCCCGTACAGGCAGGTCGCCCCGATCGGCTGCGAGGACGGCGACTCCTCGGCGATCCGCAGCACCACGTCGTCCAGCCGCACCAGCAGGTCGTCCGGCGGCAGGTCGAGGTCGGCCAGCGTCTGCACGGCGGTGCGCAGCCGGGCCATCGTGGCCGTCGCCTGAAGGCCGTGGCCGACCACGTCGCCGACGACCAGGGCGATCCGCTGGGAGGAGAGCGGGATCGCGTCGAACCAGTCGCCGCCCACGCTCGCGGTGCCGCTGGCCGGACGGTAGACGCCCGCGGTCTGCGCGGCCGCGGTGTCGGTCGACCCCTGCGGCAGCAGGCTGCGCTGGAGGTGCACGGAGACCTGGTGCTCCCGGGTGAAGCGGCGGGCGTTGTCCACGCCGAGCGCGGCCCGGGTGGCGATCTCCCGCAGCAGCCGGGCGTCGGCCGCGGTGAACGGCCTGGTGTCCAGGGTGCGGTGCACCGTCACGTATCCGAGCACCATCCCGCGGGCGTACAGCGGCGCGCCGAGAGAGGCGCGCATGTCGTCGGGGAGCATCAGGTCCATCAGCAGCGGGTCGTGTCCGAGCAGCCGCTCGGCGTCGCGCCGGGTGGCCGTCATCACCGAGCGGCCGCACTCCGTGCCCGCCATCTCCGGCCGCTCCGGTATCGGCGGCAGCCACGAGCCGGGCTGGACCATGCCCGGCGGCCAGGGACCGTGCGCGTGGCGTACCGCGATGCGCCTCATGACGTTCTCCGGGTGGCCGCCCGTGTAGCGGGGCGGCTCGCCGCCGCGCAGCACGTCGTCGGGGATCTCCACCGAGGCCATGTCACCGAGCACCGGGACCAGCAGGCCGACCAGTTCCTGGGCGGTACGGGTGATGTCCAGCGAACCGCCGAGCCGTTTGGACGCCTCGTGGACGATTTCCAGGTGGCGCCAGATCTCGTAGCCGTCGCTGATGTCCACGGTGACGGCCAGCACGCCGGCGGGGTGCGGCGCGGTGCCGAGCCGGGCGGAGGTGAGCGCGATGATGCGGTCGCGGTCCGGCGAGCCCGCGTCCCGCAGCATCCGGTCGGTGCCGGTGACCGCGGCGCCGGTGGCCAGCACCTCGCGGACCGTCTCGGCGCCGGTGCCCTGGCCCTCCTCGACCGGCTGCAGGTCGTCGAGCCGCAGCGCGGCGGCCGGCCCGCTCCCGTCGCCGGGCTCGGCGGTCCGGTTGGCGCCGACCGGCCGCAGGTGACGGTCGTAGACGGCGACGGCCATCCGCTCCTGGTCGAACAGCCCCCGGCCCACCGCCTCGTGCATCGCCCGCGTCGCCTCGGCGCCCGCCGGGACCCCGAGCACCACCGCACCCTGCGCGCCACCCAGCGGCAGCACGCGCACCGCCAGGTCGAGCCGGTGCCCGGCGCGGTGGCGCACGGTGCGCACCGGTCCCGGGTACGTGTGCGCCCGGACGCGTTCGGGGGACAGCAGGCCGCGCAGCGAACGGCCCCGGGCCTCACCCGCCGGGTAGCCCAGCAACCGCTCGGCGCCGCCGGACCAGTCGCGCACCGTGCCCGAGCGGTCCACGACCACCGCGACGACGTCGTCGGCGGCGTGCCCGCCGGGAGGGAGGCCCGGGGCCTCGGACGGTGCATTCATGACGCTCCCCTGGACCGGACCGCCGTGCCGGCACGATCGCGCCGGCCCTTCCCAGCATGGCGTCTTCCGGCGAGGTCCGCCAAAGAGCCCGCAGGGCGCGCGGGGCGGAGGCGTCCGGCAGGAGCCGCGGTGCCGTGGCCGACGGCGGCGCGGAGCGGGCCGTGAAGGACGGCGCCCCGGCCGGTCGCGGAGGAACGCGACCGGCCGGGACGCCGTGCGCCACGCGGGCGTCCGAGCCGTTCCGCGCGCGGCGGCCCGTGCCGTCGGTGGTCAGCGCAGGCCCGTGCCGCGGCCCGGCTCGGTGCCCCGGTCCTTGCCGGGGAGTTCGGCGTCGATGCGCTCCTTGCGGACCTGGTCGCGCACCGTCTTCTGCTCGATGTGCTCCTCGGTGGCCAGCCGTACCCGCTCCACCGGCACGGTCTCCTTCTCGACGACGGCGCGCTCCTCGTGCAGCACGATCTCCTGGTCGGCCTCGCTGAACTGGGTGCCCGACATCGCCTCGCGGCGCCCGGTCTCAGTGATCGGCTCGCGGACCACCCGGACCTCCTCGTGCCGCAGCGGCACGGTCTCCTGGACCTCCTCGGTCACCACGTAGCGGTGCAACCGGGCGCGGCCCGCCTCGGTGCGCTCGACGTTGACGTGCAGCCGTTCCTCGGAACGGGTCATCGCCCGCTCCTCGTCGATCCCGCCGGTCGCGCCCCGCTCCGGGACGCCGGCCGTTCGGCCGCGCTCGTCCGCGGTGCCGCCGGACCGCCACTCGCCGGTCGGGGTGCGGCCGGTCGCGTCGGCGTCCGCGGCGCTCCTGCGCTCGCGTCCGGCACCCATCGCGCCCGCGGCACCGGCCGTTCCGGCGGCGCCTGCCGTGCCCATGGTGTCCGACGTGCGCGTGGCGTCGGGGCCGCCCACGCCGCCCGCGCGGTGCCTGCCGCCGCCGTCGGACATGCCGTAGTACTCGTACAGTTGGCGTTCCTCACCCGCGGACAGGTGGCCGCCGTTGTCGATGTCGACCTTGGGCGCGTCCTTGATCCGGCTCTTGTCGAAGGGGACCTCCAAGTGGTCGCCGACCAGATTGGCGTCCTTGATCGGGACGAACGACTCGCTGGAGCCGAACAGCCCCGTCTTCACGCTCACCCATTCCGGGCGGCCGGTGGCGTCGTCGAGGAACACGTGCCCGGCGCTGCCTATCTTGCTTCCCTCGCTGTCGTAGACGGGGTGGCCCAGTACCGCGGGGATCTGCTTCTGGGTGATCATGCGGTCCTCCTTGTCGTCCGTCAGGCCGAGGCCCATCACTCTCGTGGGTAGCCGTCCGTAATCACACCAAACAAGTCATATATGATGTTGTTAGTCCTTACGTTCCACAGGTGTTTTGTTGTGCAGGCATAAGAGAATTAGTGTGTGGTTTAGGACTTTCGAGTGTCATATGCCCCAACTGGCGTATCCGGGGAACATCTCCTCAGTTGAACAGGCAATGGAGCCAAGGGAGATGTGGAACCGCAACAACGTTCTGGCGGAGGCTTTCTGTCGCAGCGACGAGCACGTCAGAGACGCCCAGGGGCTGCTCGACGAGGCGCAGGCGGACCGCGTCCGGCTGCTGGCCGCCTTCTCCATCTCGGTGGGCAGTGACGGTGCCGTCGCGGACATGCTGGGGCTGGCGGAGCGCGAGGTGAGGGTGGCCCGGCGCACCGTCGGCAAGGACAACGCCCGCGCTGTCGCCGAGGAACTGCTCGCCGGCGCCCCTACGCCGCCCCCGGGGCCCGCCGCCCCGGCCGACGCGCCACCACCCCCGCCATCGGCGGCCCAGTCACCGGCCCAGACGCCGGGCGCGGCGTCCGCCACGCCGCCCGGCCCCGCGTCCACCCCGCCCGCCGACTGGACCGCGCAGGCCCCGGGGGCAGCGGTGCCGGTGCCTGCCGACCCGTTCCCGGTGGACGCGGACCAGGTCGCGCAGGGGGCGGTGTGGACGCCGGTGCTCGACACCGTGCTGATCAACAGCTGGAACGCGGAAGTGGACCTGGAGACGCTCTCCGCGCAGTTCGGCATGGACCTCACGCACATCGTCAAGCGCGTCCAGCACCTGTTCGCCCACGGACTGCTTGCGCCGCCGCCGGGGGAGGGCGGCCGGGCGGGGCGTCACCGGCGCTCCGGCGCGGTCCCTGCCGCCGAGCCCGAACCGACCTTCCCCGCCGGGACGGGCACCGCGTGGATCTCGTCTGAAGAAACGATGCAGTCGAGGGAGTGGCCCCCCTACCCGCCCCATCCCGCGTCCCCGCAGGGATGGGACGGCGTCCTGACCGCGTGGGCCGGCGGGGCGCCCGGCGCGTACTCGGGGATCCCGCACCAGGAGCTGTGGCCGCAGGGGTGACTCCCGCCGCGCGGTGGCCGTGGACGCCGGAGCCCTGCGGCTTTCGGCGTCCACCCTCCCGGGGGCGCCCGCGCACGCATGTTCCGGCAGGTGAGGGCGGGGGGTGGCCGCACCCCGGGGCAGGGGGGAGGCGTTAGCAGGACGTGGTGGACGAGGAACGGTGCGAGGGGGCCGCGGTGGCGCCGCCTCTCGTGACGGGGACGGTGCGGGGGCCGGGGACGCGCGCGTGGGCCGTCTCGCGGGCGGGGATCGCGGAACCGGCCGGGTCCTTCCCGCCGTCGTGCGCGCCGGACGGCGGCGGCGAGCCGTCGGACCGCGCCGCCCACCCGGGCACCACCGTTCGGGAATCCGATCGCGTCACGCCGCGGTGAGGGGGACGCGCCCACGCGGTCGGCGGGGGACCCGGGCAGAATCGGCGGACAGTGGTTCGAAGGCGAAGGTTCGAACGCGGTCCGAAGGAGAACGCCGGTGCCCGAAGTCGCCAACCAGCCCCGGCGCCGTTACGCGGGCAAGTCGGCCGCCGAACGGCGCGCGGAACGGCGGGAACGGCTGCTGGAGGCAGGGCTCCAGCTGTTCGGCGGCGGCCCCGGCTACCGCGCGGCCTCGGTCAGCGCGTTGTGCGAGACCGCCGGGCTGTCGACCCGGCAGTTCTACCAGGAGTTCCACAACCTCGAAGAGGTCCTGGCGGTCCTGCACGGCCGGGTCAACGACCTCGCCGAGCAGGCCGCCGTCGAAGCGCTCACCCGCACCGCGGGCCAGGACATCGAACGCCGGGCGACCGCCGCGTTCCGCGCGTACGCGGCCTCGGTCACCGCCGACCCGCGCCGGGTGCGGCTCGCGTTCGTCGAAGTGGTCGGCGTCAGCCCGCAGATGGAGCGCCGCAGGCTGGAGCGCAGGACCCGCTGGGCGGAGCTCATCCACGCCGAACTGATGGCGGTCAGCGGCGGGGGCGAGGCGGCCTCGCGCGCCTACCGGGTGGCCACCACCGCCTTCGTCGGCGCGGTCAACGGCCTGGTGCACGACTGGTCCGCCGGGTACGTGGACGCCACGCTGGACGAGATGGCCGCGGCGCTGGTGAACATGCTCGTCAACATCCCGCGCGAGCCGCCGTCGCGGTGACACGCCGCCGGACTGACCCGGCGGCCGACTGGGCAGGAGAGCAGACGTGACGGAACAGGGACTGGGACGCGACCCGATACAGGCACCCGAGGACGAGTCGACCGGGCTGGACGCGCTGACCGACGACGAACTCCGTACCCACGTGCGCATCATGCTGGAGGGCCACGGCCACCGGGGCCCGCGCGACTGGCCGCTGGACGGCCTGGAGGACGACGTCTACCGGGAGATCGAGCGCCGCTCGCCGGCCCTCGCCGAGCTGCGGACACGCCAGGACGAGCTGCTGCAGGCCGACCTGCGCCGCCGGCTGCGCGAGGACCCGACCACCCCCGACGTCGACGCCTACGTGGACAGCGGTCTGCCCTGGGCCGACCGCGACGCGGAACGGGACTACGACGAGGCGCGCGAGGAGTGGCGGCGGCTGATGACGGCCTGGGTGAACGGCAGCGTCTGAAGGGGGCACCGGTCCGGCGGCACGCCAGCGGATGAGCGGAACGATCGCCTCCGCCGAGGGGATGATGGACGGGCGCTCCCGCTCCCCACCCCAGCCGTCGACGGGATGACATGAGCACTGGCCCGACACCGCCACCGCGCAGGCCCACCACCGGCCACGGCGGCCACCCGGCGACCGACCGCATGCTGCGCATCCTGCTGCGCCGCCGCAAGCGGTCGCTCAGCCTGGAGGACGTCACGGTCACCGACCGGCCGGCGGTGCGCCGCGCCATCTCGGCCGCCGCCATGGGCAACACCATGGAGTGGTTCGACTTCGGCGTCTACGCCTACGTCGCCACCACCCTCGGCAAGGTCTTCTTCCCGTCCAGTTCGCCCGGCGCCCAGGTGGTCTCCACCTTCGCCACCTTCGCCGCGGCCTTCCTGGTGCGTCCGCTGGGCGGGCTGGTGTTCGGCCCGCTGGGCGACCGCATCGGACGGCAGCGGGTGCTGGCCGCCACGATGATCATGATGGCGGTCTCCACCTTCGCGGTCGGCTTCCTGCCCTCCTACGCCTCGATCGGCTTCGCGGCGCCCGTCCTGCTGCTGGTGTGCCGCCTGGTGCAGGGCTTCTCCACCGGCGGCGAGTACGCGGGCGCCACCACGTACATCGCGGAGTACGCCCCGGACACCCGGCGCGGCTTCCTCGGCAGCTGGCTGGACTTCGGCACCTTCATCGGCTATTCGCTCGGCTCCGGCCTGGTCACCGGCCTGACGGCGGCGCTCGGCACCGACGGGATGACGCACTACGGCTGGCGCATCCCGTTCTTCGTGGCGGGCCCGATCGGCATCGTCGGGCTCTACCTGCGGCTGCGGCTGGAGGAGACCCCCGCGTTCCAGCGGGAGGCCGAGCAGGCGCACGCCGAGGCCGAGGCGCTGCGCTCCCAGGAGGGCGGCACCGACCCGGTCGAGGAGGCGCGGCAGTCCGGCCGCGGGCGCCTGAAGGAGATCTTCACCGAGCACTGGCGGGCCGTGCTGATCTGCATGGGACTGGTGCTGCTCTACAACGTCACCAACTACATGGTGACGTCCTACCTGCCGACCTACATGACCTCCACCCTCGGCCAGGGCGACACCACGGCCCAACTGCTCGTGCTGGGCACCATGGTCGTGGTGGCGCTGACCATCACCACGGTCGGGCGCTCCTCCGACCGCTGGGGCCGCAGGCCGGTCTTCCTGTTCGGCAGCGCCGCGCTGATCGCGCTGTCCGTGCCCTCGTTCGCGCTGATCCGGCTGAACGGCATCCTCTACCCGGCGATCGGCTGCCTGATCCTGGGCCTGCTGCTGGTCTGCTTCGCGGGCACCTCGGCCGCGACCCTGCCCGCGCTCTTCCCGACCCGCATCCGCTACGGCGCCCTGTCGATCTCCTTCAACGTCTCCGTCTCGCTCTTCGGCGGCACCACCCCGCTGGTCGCCTCCGCACTGGTGGACGCCACCGGCGACCGGATGGTCCCGGCGTACTACCTGATGGGCGCCGGAGCGGTGGGCCTGGTCTCGGCGGTGCTGCTGCACGAGACCGCGGGCAAGCCGCTGATGGGATCCGGGCCGATGGTGGAGACCCCCGAGCAGGCCCACAGGCTGGTCGCCCGCAGCCGGGTGGCCGCGGGGCGCCGGGCCCGCGACGTGTGGATCCGGGTCCGCCATCCGCGCGCCCGCGACCACTCCGGGCGCTGAGGCGCCCTACGCCCACCGCCGTACCCGCGCCGTCGTACGGGACAGGCGGCCGGGATCGCCCGCGCCGGAGGGTCGGCGCGGACCGCGCCCGAGGTCGTACCGTGACCGCGCCCGTCCGCGCGATGCCTCGGCGCATATGCCCGGGCAAAAGGCCAAGAGCATAGCCATCCACGCGGCCCCGCACCGGGAAACCGGCGAACCGCCGCCGGGCGGTGGCACGTTGCGTAACCTCTTCGTCACTCGGCACCACCGGGTCCGGCCCGGTCAGGTGTGCCACGCACGGAGGGAGACGTGTGCCCGGAATCGACGAGTGCCTGCTGGAGGCGATGCTGCTGCCGGGGGCGCGCGGTGCCGCGCTGGTGGACTGGGTCAGCGGCCTGCCCATCGGCACGGTGGGGGAGTCGCCGGGCGGTGACCACGAGATCACCGCGGTCGAGACGGCGGAACTCGCCCGGCTGGCCGGCGAACACCACGTCTTCACCGCTCCGGCCGGGCCGGGCGCGGCCGCGGACGCCGACATCGCGGTGGAGGACGTGGTGGTCACCACCACCAACGGCTACCACCTGCTGCGGTTCGTCGACTCGCCACTGGACACCTGCGTCGTGGCCTACCTGTGGCTGGACCGCGACGAGGGCAACCTCGCGCTGGCCCGCATCCGCCTGCGGTCGCTGGCCGAACGGCTGGTGCTGGTATGAGACGCGTGCTGCGTCCCCGTCCGGAACGCGGGCTGCCGGTGGTGGAGGCGGCGCTGGGGGAGGAACTGCGCAGGCTGCGGGCCCGGGTCCCGTCGCTGACCGGGTCCGTGGTGGCCGCCCGCGACGGCCTGGTGCTGGCCCGTGACCTCGCCACCGGTGACGCCGACGCGGCGGCGGCGCTGACCGCCGCGGCCATGGGCGTCGCGGTCCGGATGTCCGACGACGCGGGCCACGGCGCCCTGCGCGAACTGCTGGTGCGCGGCGAGAACGGCTACGTCGCCTGCTACCTGGCGGGCTCGGCGGCCGTGCTGACGGTGCTGGCGCAGGCCCGCATCAACGTCGGACGGCTGCACCTGGAGTCGCGCGTGGCGAGCGGCCGCATCGGCCGGCTGGTCGACGCCGCCCTGCGGGAGCCCCCGGCCTCCCTTCAACTCCCTTACCGGCAGTGGTAGTCGGCATATCCGGCGACACCACTCACCCATTTCCCACCCGACACATCGCACCGCCAACGCCACGCGGCGATGACGCGTGCCAGAAAGGACCCGTGAACGACATGGCCAACGTCGAGGCTGCCCTGAAGGAAGCGATGACCGGCATCGAGGGATCCCTCGGGGTCGCGCTGGTCGACTACACGAGCGGCATGGCGCTCGGCACGCTGGGCGGCGGCAAGGACCTGGACCTGACCGTCGCCGCCGCCGGGAACACCGACGTGGTGCGGGCCAAGGTCCGCACCATGGAGATGCTGGGCCTGAAGGAGGAGATCGAGGACATCCTGATCACCCTCGACACCCAGTACCACCTGATCCGGCTGATGAAGGCGCGCGGCAGCAAGGGCCTCTTCCTCTACCTGGCGCTGGACAAGACGCGCGCCAACCTCGCCATGGCCCGCCACCAACTGCGCTCCATCGAGGGTGACCTGGAACTCTGACGCCCGGCAGCCCGGCGTTCCCCGGCGCACCTCGGCGCCGGGGGCACGCCGCTGAGGGTCCGGCTGCCGGACCGGCGGACGTCCCGCCAGGTGGACGCCCACTGGATTAAATATTGCGCTCTGCAATACTTGCATCATGGACGCAATACCCGTGGACCCCACGACCCGGCGCCGCGCGGCCCACCTGGGCGACTTCACCGTGCGGCCCAGGATGCTGCTGATCACCGGCTTGGCGCTGCTGGTCGGCGCCGCCGGAGCCGTGGCGGCCCTGGCCCTGCTGCGGCTGATCGGGCTGGTCACCAACCTCGTCTTCTACCAGCGGTGCGCCACCTCGCTGGTGGCACCCGGCCACGCGCACCACCCCTGGTGGCTGGTGCTCGGCGCGCCCGTCGTCGGCGGCCTGGTCATCGGCCTGATGGCACGCTACGGCTCGGAGAAGATCCGCGGTCACGGCATGCCCGAGGCGATCGAGGCGATCCTGACCGGCGGCAGCCGGGTCGCGCCCCGGGTGGCCCTCCTCAAGCCCGTCTCGGCGGCCATCAGCATCGGCACCGGCGGCCCCTTCGGCGCCGAGGGCCCGATCATCATGACCGGCGGGGCCATCGGCTCGATCCTCGCGCAGGGCATGAAGCTGTCCGCCGACGAACGCAAGACCCTGCTGGTCTCGGGTGCGGCGGCGGGCATGGCCGCCACCTTCAACTCCCCGGTGGCGGCCGTGCTGCTCGCCGTCGAGCTGCTGCTGTTCGAATGGCGTCCGCGCAGCTTCGTGCCGGTCGTCGGCGCGGTGGCGGTCAGCACGGTCTGCCGCGGCTTCCTGCTGGGCACCGCCCCGATCTTCCCCGTCGCCACCGCGGGGCTGAAGGTGACGGCGGGCGACACCGCGTTGTGCGTGGTGGCCGGCGTGCTCGGCGGCGCGCTGGCCGTCGCGGCGACCTGGCTGGTCTACCGCGCGGAGGACGGCTTCGCCCGGCTCCCGTTCCACTGGATGTGGTGGCCCGCGATCGGCGGCGCGATCATCGGCCTCGGCGGCCTGGTGGAGCCCAGGGCGCTGGGCGTCGGCTACGACGTCATCGACCAGCTGCTGACCGGGCGGGCGACCGTCTCCCTGATCATCGGCATTCTGGTCGTCAAGACGCTGATCTGGGCGCTGTCGCTGGGCTCCGGCACCTCAGGAGGCGTGCTGGCGCCGGTCTTCATGATCGGCGGTGGCGTCGGTGCCGCCGAGGGGCTGGTCTTCCCGCACGTCGTCCCCGGTTTCTGGGCGATGACGGGGCTCGCCGCGGTGGTCGGCGGTGTGATGCGCTCACCGCTGACCGGTGTGGTCTTCACCCTGGAGCTGACGCACGCCTGGGGAGCGTCGCTGCCGCTGCTGGTCTCCTCGACCGCCGCCTACGCGCTGTCCGCGCTGCTGCTCAAGCGGTCGGTGCTCACCGAGAAGATCGCCCGGCGCGGACTGCACCTGACCCGCGAGTACTCCGTCGATCCGCTGGAGGGCTTCTTCGTCGAGGAGGTCATGGACCGCGACCCGACCGTACTGCGCGGCGACGACAGCCTGGACGCCGCGATCGCGGCGATCCTGCGCCCCGGCGAGGCGGCGCGCGACGGCCGGCGGCTCTTCCCGGTGGACCTCGGCGGCGAGGACGCCCCGCTCGCCGTGGTCACCCGCCGCCGGCTGCTCGACGCCTCCGCCGAGGCGCCCGCGGTGAACCCGGCGGCGACCGTGCGGGACGTGAGCCGCCCGGCCGCGGTCGTGCTGCGCCCCGACGACACCCTGCGGCGCGCCGCCTACCTCTTCGCCGAGCACGGCGTCACCCAGGCCCCGGTCGTCGGCCACGGCCCCGGTGGGCGGGTCGTCGGCACGATCGCGCTGCGGCACCTGCTGTACGCGCGGCGGCACGACCTGACCGAGGAGGTCCACCGCCAGCGGCTCCTGCCCCGGCAGGGCCCCGGGCGCTCGACCGTCGTCGGCGGCTCCGGTGCTCGCCGCGCGGTGGAACCGGCGCGCCGGGAAGCCGCCGACGTCTGACGCGGCCCACGCCGCGGGTCCCGCCGCCTCCGCGGTGTTCGCGGCCCGGACGCCTCAGATGCTCCGGGCCGTGCGCTCCGCGGGCCCCGGCTCCGGGCCCGTCAACGCCTCGTCGGCCGCCCCCGCCAGCGCCCGCAGCGAGCGGACCAGGCCGGTGCGCTGGTCGGCGGGCAGACGCGAGACGATCGCGCGGATCTCCCGGCGCCGGTGGTCCATCACCCGTTCCACCAGCCCGGCGCCCTCGGGCGTCAGGCGCAGCAGGACCTCCCGGCGGTTGTCCGGGTTGACCTGGCGGTCCACCAGCGCCTGCGCCTCCAGCTTGTCCACCGTGCGCATCGCCGTCGACGGATTGACGTCCAGCGCGGTGGCGAGCGCGGCGAGCTTGACCGGGCCCTCGCCGTCCAGCACGACGAGCGTCCGCAGCTGGGGCAGCGTCAACGTGGTGTCGATGGCGGCCAGCGAACGCGCCGAGATCGCCACGAACAGCCGCGAGGCCGCCATCACGACCTCGCCGACCTCCTCCACCGCCGCGTCGTCCAGCGCCTCCCGAGGCGTCTGTCGAGGTGTCTCACGGGACGTCTGCCGGGTCGGCGGAGCATCGCGATTCGCCTGTCGCACCATGAGGCTGTTATACCGCTTTCGAACGCGCGTCCCGGCGGACGCGGAGGCCAGGGGCCCCGGGCGCCGGGCAGGTGAGGAGAGATCGCATGCGGCACGTCACCCGTCCCGACGGCATGCCCCCGGTGAACGGCTACAGCCACGTCGTGGCCGCCGCCGGCACCCTCGTCGCGGTCTCCGGCCAGGTGCCGATGGACGCGGACGGGCACGTGGTCGGCGAGGACGACGCCGCCGCGCAGGTCCGGCAGGTCTTCGCCAACCTGCGCACCGCGCTGGCCGCCGCGGAGGCGTCGCTCGCCGACGTGATCAAGCTGACGGTCTTCCTGACCGACCTGGCCGACCTGCCCGCGTTCCGCGCCGTACGCGACGAGTTCCTCGACCCCGAGCGCCTTCCGGCCTGCTCCCTGGTGCGGGTCGCCGCGCTGGTCCACCCCGCCTTCCGGGTCGAGATCGACGCGCTCGCGGTGACGCCGTGACCCCGCCACTTCCCGACCCCCGCACCGCAGTTCCTGGAGTGATCAGATGACCGACGCCCGGCACCCGCTGGACAACCCGGCGCGCTCCGCCCTTATGGGCCCGCACGCGCACCTCGCGCAGCGACGCGGCAGGGTGCTGCGGTACCCGGCCGACGTCTGCCCGTTCGTCGCGCTGCCGGACGACCCGGACGCGGCGGACTGGGCGGACGCCGCCGCGCTGGCCGGGCCGGGCGGCACCGTCGTGCTGGCCGCGGTGGACACTCCGGCGCCCTCTGACTGGCCGGAGACGTTCGCCATCGGGTGCGTCCAGCTCGTCGACGAGAGCGTGGCCGCCGAGCCCGACCCGGAGGCGGTCGTGCTCGGCCCGGCGGACGTGCCGGAGATGCTGGACCTGGTCGAGCGCACCCGCCCCGGCCCCTTCCTGCCCCGCACCGCCGAACTCGGCACGTACCTCGGCATCCGGCGCGGCGGGGTGCTCGTGGCGATGGCGGGGGAGCGGATGCGCCCGCCGGGCTGGACGGAGATCAGCGCCGTGTGCACCGACCCGGGCCACCGCGGTCAGGGCCTGGCCGCCCGCCTGATCCGGGCCGTGACGGCGGGCGTGCGCGAGCGCGGGGACCGCGCGTTCCTGCACGCCGCGGCCGACAACACCGGGGCGGTCCGGCTGTACGAGGCGCTGGGGTTCGGTCTGCGGCGCATGACGGCGTTCCGCGGGGCGCAGGTGCCGGACGACGCGACCGTACGGTGGGCGCGGCGCGCGGACGACGCGGCAGGCGGCCTGCCCGAAGGGCCTCGCGAGCCGGTCGGCTGAGTCACCCGTACAGCCCCGCCCGTCCGGCCCGTCCGGCCCGTCCGCACGGCCCCGGGCGGGTCCTGGTCGCCGCACAGGGAACGCACAGTGCGCCGGGTCCGGCCCGGCGACGTCTCACCTCCTGCGTTGGCCTGTCGCGGTCGGGCAGTGTAGACATGGCGTATGCCCCGTTTCCGGGGCCGGTCCTGGGCTCCGTCGGCCCGCCGTGCCACTGATCGGCGCCCACGGGGTCGGCCTGATCACCCGAGTCGAGCCGGCAGCCAGGACGCACGCGAGCGCCGGGTCCGGCGCCCGGACGCCGAGCGGCGCCGATGGCTGGGACTGAGCGTGCGCAGCCTGGCCGGCCAGGTCTTCGTGCTCCAAGTGGTCATCGTGCTGCTGCTCATCGCCGCCGCGGTGGGCGAACTCGTCGCGCAGTCGCACCACGACAGCACCCAGGAGGCCCGCAACCGCTCGCTCGCCGTCGCCCAGACCTTCGCCAACTCACCGGGCATCGTCGCCGCGCTGGCCTCCAAGGACCCGACCGCGATCCTCCAGCCGAAGGCCCAGCAGGTGCGGGCCACCACCGGTGTGGACTTCCTCGTCGTCACCAACACCAAGGGCATCCGCTACACCCACCCGATCCGCAACAGGATCGGCAAGAAGTTCGTCGGCGACATCTCCCAGCCACTGGCGGGCCACCCGGTCACCCAGACCGTCAACGGCACCATCGGCCGCCTGGTACAGGCGGTCGTCCCGGTCTTCGACGCCAGGGGCAAGGTCGTCGGCCTGGTCTCCGCCGGCATCACCATCAGCAAGATCAGCAACGTCACCGACCGGCAGCTGCCCATCCTGCTCAGCGGCGCGATCCTGGCGCTCGGGCTGTCCACCGCGGGCACCGCCCTGGTCAGCCGCAGGCTGCGCCGCCAGACCCACGGCCTGGGCCCGGCCGAGATGACCCGGATGTACGAGCACCACGACGCGGTGCTGCACTCGGTGCGCGAGGGTGTGCTGATCGTCGGCGAGGACGGCCGGGTGCTGCTGGCCAACGACGAGGCGCGCCGCCTGCTGGACCTGCCGCCCGACGTGGAGGGCCGCCCGCTGGACGAGCTGGGCCTGCCGGGGCAGCTGGCGGAACTGCTGCGGTCCGGCTCGGCCGTCACCGACGAGGTCTTCAGCGCCGGTCCGCGGCTGCTGGCCACCAACATCCGTTCCACCGACCGCGACGGCGGCCCGCCCGGCACCGTGGCCACCCTGCGCGACTCCACCGAGCTGCGGGCGCTGACCGGCAAGGCGGACCAGGCCCGCGGGCGGCTGCGGCTGCTGCACGACGCCAGCATGGCCATCGGCACCACCCTGGACGTGCGCCGCACCGCCGAGGAGCTGACCCGGGTGGCCGCCCCGAGCTTCGCCGACTACGTCACCGTCGACCTCGCCGAGGGCGTCCTGCTGGGCGAGGAGCCGACCCCGGGCGAGGCCATGCAACTGCGCCGGGTGGCGTCCGGCGGTGTCCGCGACGACGCGCCGCTCTACCCCGTGGGCCAGACCATCACGTTCGCCCCGAGCACCCCGCAGGCCAACAGCCTCAGGACCGGGCGCGCGGAGCTGGAACCGTCGCTGGCCGACGCCCCCGACTGGCAGGCGCAGGACCTCGAGCGCACCCGGCAGGTCATCGACTACGGCATCCACTCGCTGATCGCGGTGCCCCTGCGGGCGCGCGGCGCGGTGCTGGGGGTGGCCAACTTCTGGCGCTCCGAGCAGCCCGCCCCGTTCGAGGACGACGACCGGTCGCTCGCCGAGGAACTGGTGGCGCACGCCGCGCTGTGCGTCGACAACGCCCGCCGCTACACCCGCGAGCACGCGATGGCGGTCACCCTCCAGCACAGCCTGCTGCCACGCGGACTGCCCGAGCAGAACGCCCTGGAGGTCGCCTACCGCTACCTGCCCGCGCAGGCCGGGGTCGGCGGCGACTGGTTCGACGTCATCCCGCTGCCCGGCTCACGGGTGGCGCTGGTCGTCGGCGACGTGGTGGGCCACGGACTGCACGCCGCCGCCACCATGGGGCGGCTGCGCACCGCGGTGCACAACTTCTCCTCCCTCGACGTGCCTCCGGACGAACTCCTCGGCCACCTGGACGAGTTGGTCAACCGCATCGACCAGGAGACCCCGGCCGCCGGGGACGAGGCCGCGATCACGGGCGCCACCTGCCTGTACGCCACGTACGACCCGGCGAGCCGGCGCTGTGTCATCGCCCGCGCCGGGCACCCGCCGCCCGCGGTCGTCCACCCGGACGGCCGGGTGGAGTTCGCCGAGGTGCCCGCGGGCCCGCCGCTGGGCCTGGCCGTGCTGCCGTTCGAGACCACGGAGGTCTTCCTGGAGGAGGGCAGCCGCCTGGTGCTCTACACCGACGGCCTGGTCGAGAACCGCGACGAGGACATCGACGTGGGCCTGGAGCGGCTGCGCGGCGTGCTGGCCGAGGGCGAGCGCACCCCCGACGAGACCTGCTCCGCCGTGCTCGACTCGCTGCTGCCCGCCCACCAACGCGACGACATCGCGCTGCTGGTGGCCCGCACCCGGGTGCTCAGGCCGGACCAGATCGCGGACTGGGAGGTGCCGTCCGACCCGGCCGCGGTCGGCACGGTGCGTGCCGACGTCACCCGCAAGCTGGAGGAATGGGGCCTGGAGGACCTGGCGTTCACCACCGAGCTGATCCTCAGCGAGCTGATCACCAACGCCATCCGCTACGCCACCGGGCCGATCCGGGTGCGACTGCTGCGCGACCGCAGATTGACCTGCGAGGTCTCCGACACCAGCAGCACCGCACCGCACCTGCGGTACGCGGCGAGCACCGACGAGGGCGGGCGCGGGCTGTTCCTCGTCGCGCAGTTCGCCGAACGCTGGGGGACGCGCTACACGCCGGAGGGCAAGGTCATCTGGACCGAGCAACAGCTCGAACCCTCCTGGGAGTTCTGACCGGCGGGCGAGGCGGCAACCTTCCGGCCGCACGGAGACGCCGGCGCCAAGCGGTGCTTCACGGGCGGGATTTGGGCTGACCACCGGACCTTCAATAACATCCGGCGATGATCACAAGAAAGCGGTTGGCGGCCTGGCTGGGCACCGCCCTGCTCACCGTCGCGACCTGCGGCGCGCTGCCCGCGCCGGCGTCCGCCGACGCACCCGGTCCCCAGGCGGCTCCCAAGGTCGAACTCGTCCTGGACGTCAGCGGTTCGATGAGCACCGAGGACATCGACGGCCAGTCGCGGATGTCCGCGGCCAAGCAGGCGTTCGACGAGGTGCTGGACTCCACGCCGGCCGACACCCAGCTCGGCATCCGCACCCTCGGCGCCAACTACCCGGGCAACGACCGCCGGGTCGGCTGCCGCGACACCGCCCAGCTCTACCCCGTCGGGCCGCTGAACCGGGACCAGGCCAAGGCCGCGGTCGCCACCCTCAACCCGACCGGCTGGACCCCCATCGGCCCCGCGCTGCTGGCCGCGGCCAAGGACCTCAAGGGCGGCACCGGCAGCCACCGCATCGTCCTGATCACCGACGGCGAGGACACCTGCGGGCCCACCAACCCCTGCGAGATCGCCCGGCAGATCGCGGCGCAGGGCGTCGGCATGACCATCGACACCCTCGGCCTGATCCCCGACGCCACCACCCGCGACCAGCTCAGCTGCATCGCCGAGGCGACCGGCGGCACGTACACCACTGTGCAGCACCGCCAGCAACTGACCAACCGCGTCCAGCAGTTGGTCCAGCGCGACACCGACCCCACCGTCAACCCGGTGCCGGTGCAGGGCGGCCCCGACTGCGCCGACGCGCCCACCGTGCGGCCCGGCCTCTACAGCGACCGCGAGACGTTCTCCGAGAACCGCTGGTACAAGGTCGACGTCGACCCCGGCCGGGAAGTGCGCGCCGCGGTGAGCGTCTCCGACGACCGGGCGGTCGACCCCGACTACGGGGTGCTGCTGCGCGCGGTCACCACGCACGGGCGGGAGATCGTCCGCGACGCGGAAGCCGGCAGCGGCCGCACCGACATGGTCTCCGCCGGGGTGCGCTACCCCAAGCCGAAGACCGACTCCGGCTCCGGCGACCAGCCGACGGCCGAGACGGTGTGCCTGGAAGTCGGGAACTCCTTTTCCGCGCCGCCGTCCGTCAGGACAACCCCGGGCCTGCCCGTCGAGTTGTCCATCGGCCTGGTCGCCTCCCCGCACCAGGCGTCCGACGTCGCCTCCTTCGGGCTGGGCGACGGCTGGTGGCTGCTCGGCCTGCTCACCCTCACCGGGTTCATGGCCGGCGTGCTGTGGGGCTGGCTCTCCCGCTGGCGCGTCGCGATCTGGAGGACGAACTGATGCGTGCCGCTCGACCGACCCCGATCGCCGGAACCGGTGCCGCGCTGCTGACGGCGGCGCTGTTGGGCCTTGGCCCGGCCACCCCCGCGCTCGCCGACGACAGCGCGAGCCCGAACCCGTCCGCGAGCGCGAGCGCAGGACCGCCCACCGAGGCCGGAACCGACTTCCGTACCGCCACCGCGATCCAGCAGGGCGAACGCGCCACCGCCGACGCCTCCACCGGCGACTACCTGTACTGGGCCTTCCCCGGCGACACCGGCCAGGACATCACCGTCAAGGCCACCGTCACCTTCCCCTCGACCTCGGTCACCCACGCCGCGTCCACCTGGCAGATCGACGTCTACGACGGACTGCGCCGCCACCAGCCCTGCCGCTACGGCATGGCCTCGCGGCAGGCGGACCCCGGCGCCACCAGCGTCGAGCTGTCGTGCACGCTGCGCACCGTGCAGTCGTACGCGGACACCTGGTCGAACGACCCGCTGCGCGGCGCGTACTACATCCGGCTCACCGCGACGGACATCGCCCAGACGGACCTGGGCCTGCCGGTCCAGGCGGCCGTCGAGGCCACCGCCTCCGACGCGGGCGGCTCGGCCGCGGCCGACGGGTCGGTGACCCCGCTGGTGCCCGGGGAGTCGGCCTCCGTGGTGCCGTCCGGCGGCTGGTCGTCGACCTGGTGGTCGGCCCGCTGGCTGTGGAGCGCGGGCGGCGCCGTCCTCGCCGCCCTGGCCGGGATCGGCGGCTACGCGCTCACCCGCGGTCGCGGCAGGCCGCGCGGCATACCGCGCGAGAGGTGAGCGGCGCCGCGGTGCCGTGTCGTCGGTGAACACCTCGCGCACACGCGGGCACCGGCGGCCTCCAGGTCCGCCGGTGCCCGCTGCCGGTGATCCCTCGGGTCACGCGCGGCCGAGGCCCTCCATGGCGTCCTTCACCCGGTCCAGCAGTGAGGCGAACGGCCCGATCATCCACTGGGAAGCGGCCGAGCCGACCACCCCCGGGTGCGGGCGGGTCGGCGCGAACTTCTCCACGGTGCGCAGCCGGTGCCCCATGTGACGGCGCTGCTCGGGCGTGCACCCTTCGAGGACCTGCGGGAACTCCTCGCGTTCCTCCATCTCGGCGTGGTGCGAGACCATCCGCTCCAGCCGCCGCAGCGCCGGGTCGAACTCCAGCCGGGAGACGTCGAACACCTCCAGGTCCGCGAGCGCCCTGGTGATGTGCTCCTCCTCCTCGTTGCGGGCCTCCGTCACGTCGGATCCCACGCACTTGCAGGACGCGCGGCGCAGCACCATCTCCTCGCCCGCCTCGTGCACCGCGAGCGTGGCGCGCAGCTCGTGGAAGAGCCGCCGCTTGTCCGTCTCGTCCTCCGCCCCCAGCACGGCGCCGAACAGCTCCCGCACCCGTGCGTGCTGCTCCAGCAGGATGGCGATCACGTCGTCGTCCGGGAGCCGGTCGGCCGGTGCGCGGTCTTCGGTCGCGTGGTTCATGACACCCCAAGCCTTCCGTCATCGGCGGTGCCGGACCGCCGCCGAGCCGAGCGCGGCGCCTCGCACGCGCCTGTCCGTTCTACCGTCTGACCGGTGGAGGGCCCCCGCAAACCGGTCGCAGGCCCGGCGGATGAGCCGACCGGGGGATGTCCGAATCATCCGGACCGGGCCGGGTAAGCGCTCGGCATGAAGGCACTCAGCGTGAACCTCGCCGCGCAGGACCTGGACGGCATCTGGCCGATGCTGGTCTTCGGCGGCCTCGCGGTCATCATCCTCATCGGAGCGGTGGTGCTGGGTCTGCGCCGCCGCGAGCCCCCGGTGCCGAAGGAACCCCAGCTCAGGGCCGGTGCCTGGCACACCAGGCAGGAGTACGGCGAGCAGACGCCGCCGGACCACGGCCCCGGGCACCAGGACTCCCTGCCGCACGGACCGCAGGAGCCGCCGCAGCCGCCGCCCGAGGTGGCCCGCGGCCACCGGCGCCGTCCGCACGAGTTCCGCGACCACGCCTGAGCCGGCCCCGCGACCGCGGCCGTTCACGGGCGGCCGCGGTCGCCGTCGTCCACCGGCAATGGGGCCCGCGTCACGAAGACGGTGCCCACGGCGGCGGCCCGCACGCGAGCGTCCGCGCGGCCGCGGTGCTCAGGAAGGCGGTCGCTCCAGGGGATGTGCCTCCAGGGCCCGTGCGGTGGTCACGAGGTTCGCCGCGAGCGCCCCGGCGGCCCGGAGCGCTCTGGGGCGGTCCCTGGCCGCCTCACGCGGGTCGCCGGGCGCGTGGATCCAGGCGTGGCCCGGGATCGTGTAGCCGATGTCGGCGAGCGCGCCGCAGATCCCGCACGCGGCGTGGCGGGCGCCGTCCTCCTCACCCGTGGCGACGACCCCCGCGACCCGGTCGTACGCCAACGGGCGGCCGTCCTCACCGGTCTCGGAGCGCATCGCGGACATGCGCTCCAGCACCCGCCAGGCCAGCGACGAGGGGCGCCCCAGGCGGGCGGGCGAGGCCACGAGGAGGACGCTGGCGCCGGTCAGCAGGTCGTGCACCCCGGGCCAGGCGTCGCTGCCGCCCATGTCGGTGGCCGTGCCCGACGGCAGGCTGAGGTCGGCGGCACGGAACGCCGACACCTCGACGCCGCGTTCCCGCAGGGAGTCCGCGACCACGTCGGCCAGCGCCTCGGTGGCGGACAGCTGGGGCGTCGCCTTGAGAGTGCAGTTGATGACGACGGCGCGCATGCCCGGCGGGTACCCGGGAAACGATGGACATCACGACCGGTCGGCGCCCGGCCCGGACGCTCACCCGGGTGCCCGCCACCCCGCGCGTGAAGAGCGCGCGCGGCGGACAATGACTTCCGAAAGCTGCGGACCGCGGCGTACTGCGATTGGCAGGTGGCAACGTGACCAGGCTGCTCGACGACGATGAGGTCGCCAAGAGGATGTCCCACTACGACCTCGTGGACTGGCGGCGCGAGGGTGGCACGCTGCGCCGCACCATCGACGCCTACGACTTCCCCACGGCGGTCCACATCGTGCAGAAGATCGTGGTCGAGGCCCAGAAGCTCGACCACCACCCCGACATCGACATCCGGGGCCGGACCCTGCACTTCACCCTGAGCAGCGAGGGCGGGCTGTCCGACGCCGACGTGGAGCTGGCGCAGCGCATCGAGACCGCCGCCGGCACCCTGGCCAGGGGCCACGACTGACGCCTGGGCGCGCCGCACGGTGAACCGGTGAGGTCCGTCGCGACCAGGCAGCAGCCGGTGCAGCGCGCCCTCGACCAGGCCGCCTCCGCGGCCTCGTCGTGCCCGCCGAGCGCGCAGACCACCGTCGCGCCGGGTCGTCGTTCCTCGTCCCGCAACGGCCGGGTGGCCAACCCTCGTGGCCCGGACGATGATGGTGGTGGCTCCGTCGTGGGTGACATCAAGGCCGCCGGGCGGCGGAGTGAGCCGTTGCAAGGCAGACGGGCGGCGCACCGTCGCCCGCCTCTCGCCCCCAGGGAGGCAGCGAGCCATGGCGGACTTCGTCGGCGCGGTGGACCAAGGCACCACCAGCAGTCGCTTCATGATCTTCGACCACGATGGCAACGAGGTGGCCAAGCACCAACTCGAACACGACCAGATCCTGCCGCGCCCCGGATGGGTGGAGCACGATCCGGTGGAGATCTGGGAACGCACCAACGTCGCCATCCAGAACGCGGTGCGCGCCGCCGGCATCTCCGCCTCCGACCTGGCCGCCATCGGCATCACCAACCAGCGTGAGACCACGGTGGTGTGGGACCCGCGCACCGGGCAGCCGTACCACAACGCCATCGTGTGGCAGGACACCCGCACCGACCGCATCGTCTCCGCACTGGAGCGGGCCGGGCACGGCGACCTGATCCGGCGCCGCGCGGGCCTGCCGCCCGCCACCTACTTCTCCGGCGGCAAGCTCCAGTGGATGCTGGAGAACGTCGATGGCCTGCGCAAGGCCGCAGAGGAGGGCAACGCGCTGTTCGGCACCACGGACTCGTGGGTGCTGTGGAACCTCACCGGCGGACCCAACGGAGGCATCCACGCCACCGACGTCACCAACGCCAGCCGCACCATGCTGATGGACCTGGAGACGCTGGACTGGGACGACGAACTCCTCGGCCTGTTCGGCATCCCGCGGGCCATGCTGCCGAAGATCAACTCCTCTTCGCACCCCGAGGCGTTCGGCACCTCGCGCACCAGCCGCCCGCTGAACACCCCCGTTCCCATCACCGGTGTGCTCGGCGACCAGCAGGCCGCCACCGTGGGCCAGGTCTGCTTCGCGCGCGGCCAGGCGAAGAACACCTACGGCACCGGCAACTTCCTGCTGCTCAACACCGCGACGGAGCCGGTGCGTTCGGAACACGGACTGATCACCACGGTCTGCTACCGCTTCGGCGACGAACCGGCCGTCTACGCGCTCGAAGGCTCGATCGCGGTCACCGGCTCGGCCGTGCAGTGGCTGCGCGACCAGATGCGCGCCATCCGGGACGCCGCCGAGAGCGAGACGCTCGCCCGCACCGTGGACGACAGCGGCGGCATCTACTTCGTCCCGGCGTTCTCCGGCCTGTTCGCGCCCTACTGGCGCTCCGACGCGCGCGGCGCCATCGTGGGCCTGGCCCGCTACCACACCAACGGCCACCTGGCGCGCGCCACGCTGGAGTCCATCTGCTACCAGACCCGCGACGTGGTCGAGGCGATGGCACAGGACTCCGGTGTCCACCTCGACGTGCTGCGCGTCGACGGCGGCGTCACCGCCAACGACCTGTGCATGCAGACCCAGGCCGACATCCTCGGTGTCCCCGTCAGCCGTCCGGTCGTCGCCGAGACCACCGCACTGGGCGCCGCCTACGCGGCCGGTCTCGCGGTGGGCTTCTGGCGCACCAAGGAGGAACTGGCCGAACACTGGCACGAGTCGAAGCGCTGGGAACCGCAGTGGACCGAGGAACAGCGCGACGAGGGCTACGCGGGCTGGAAGAAGGCCGTCGAGCGCACCCTGGACTGGGTGGACGTCTCCTGAACGACCGTGGCGGGGGCGGCCAACGCCGCCCCCGCCACCGCGCGGTGCGGACCGCCGTCGTCAGGCCCGGGCGTCCTCCTTGATCATGTCGGCGCACTTCTCGCCGATCATCATCGTGGTGATGCACGGGTTGACGGTGACCAGTTCCGGCATGGCCGAGCCGTCCGCGACCCGCAGGCCGCGTACGCCGCGCACCCGCAGACGGGGGTCGAGCGGGGCGTTCGGGTCGCTGTCCGGGCCCATCTTCACGGTGCACGCCGGGTGGTAGACGGTGTTGTGCGTCGTGACGATGTAGTCGCGCAGCTCGTCGTCGGTCGTCACGTCGGGGCCCGGCGCCAGTTCCGCGCCGGCCCACTCCGCGAGCGCCGGCCGCGCCGCGATCTCGCGGGCCAGCCGCAGCCCGTACGTCATGACCCGCATGTCCTCCTCGTCGGTGAAGTAGCGCGGGTCCACCCGGGGCTTGTCACGGAAGTCGCGGGTGCGCAGCCGCACCGTGCCGCGCGAGCGCGCGTGCGTGACGTTGGGGGTCAGGCAGAACGCGTTCTCACTCGTCGGGTAGCCGCGCCGGTAGGTGTTCATGTCGAACGGCATCGAGCCGTAGTGGAACATCAGGTCCGGCCGGTCCAGACCCGGGCGGGTCGTGGTGAACAGGCCGATCTCCCACCACTGGTTGGAGCTGGTCACCATCGGCCGCTTGGCGTCCCACATGATGACGCCCTCCGGGTGGTCCTGGAGGTTCTGCCCGACCCCGGGCGCGTCCAGCACGACGTCCACACCGACCTCCCGCAGGTGGTCGGCCGGGCCGATGCCGGAGAGCATCAGCAGCTTCGGGGTGTCGATCGCGCCGCAGGAGACGACCACCTCGCGGCGGGCCCGCACCGACCGGGTGTGCACCAGGTCCGGGTCCAGGTACTCCACACCCGTGCAGCGCCGCTCCTCGTCGATCAGCAGCCGCCGGGCGCGCAGCCCGGTGCGCACCTGAAGGTTGGGCCGCTTGCCCAGGATCGGATGGAGGTAGGCGACCGAGGAGGACTGCCGGATGTTGTTCTCGTCGGAGTTGATCTGGAACCAGCCCGCGCCGTTGACCACCGTGCGGCCGGTGTTGAACGTCGTCGTGGGAATGCCCTGCTGCTCGCACGCCTGAAGCAGGGCCGCGCCGCACGGGTCCTTGGGCTCGACGGTGCGCAGCTTCACCGGGCCCGAGCGGCCGTGGTGGTCACCGGGCGCGTCGTTGGTCTCGAGCCGCTGGTAGAGCGGGTACGTGTCGTCCGCGCCCCACCCCGTACAGCCCTCCGCCGCCCAGCCGTCGAGGTCCTCGCGCGGCGCCCAGAACGCGATGCACGAGTTGTGCGAGGAGCAGCCGCCCAGCACCCGGGCGCGCGCGTGCCGCATGAAGCTGTTGCCGCTCGCCTGCGGCTCGACCGGGTAGTCCCAGTCGTAGCCGGACTCCAGCAGGCCCATCCAGCGCTCCAGCCGCAGCACGTTGTCGTCGCCCACGTCGCTCGGCCCGGCCTCCAGCACGCAGACGGTCACGTCCGGGTCCTCGCTCAGCCGCGCGGCCACCACGTTGCCCGCCGTGCCTCCGCCGACCACCACGTAGTCGAACTCCTCCACGTCACTTTCCTCCTGTAGCAGTCGGTCGTCTTCCCACGGATCGCGGGGCGGTTCAGGGCGCGCCGTGCGCCGTGTCGGGTTCACCGAACGGGCCGCCGCCCAGGGCGTGTTCGGCCAGGACACCGGTGTGCCTGCGCTGCACGAACCAGTAGTAGGCGAAGCCTCCGGCGGCGACGACGCCCACGAACAGCACGCCGCCCCAGCGCAGGTACCAGTGCTGCGGACCGGTGGCGTTGTAGACCGACGCCCTCGGCCACAGCAGGTTCACCGTCATCGCGGTGCCCCACAGCACCGCGAGCGCGTTGACCGGCAGTCCGAAGCGGCCCAGCGAGAAGCGTCCCGGGGCCGGGGTCCAGCCGCCGCGCAGCCGCTGCACCAGCATGGGCAGCGTGACCAGCAGGTAGGCCACGTAGATCATGACGATGGCGATGCTGGTGACGACCGAGAAGATCTGCGGCTGCTTGATGTTGACCACCAGGATGGCGATCG
Source organism: Streptomyces sp. ICBB 8177 (assembly GCF_003144095.1). Classification (GTDB taxonomy): domain Bacteria; phylum Actinomycetota; class Actinomycetes; order Streptomycetales; family Streptomycetaceae; genus Streptantibioticus_D. Next base: position 548,025 of record NZ_NSKH01000023.1, read on the forward strand.
CCACCAGGCCGATCAGGCAGGTCGCCAGCACCGGCGTCCTGAACCGGGGGCTGACGCGGGCCAGATGGGTTCCGCCGGGCAGGTTGTTGTCGCGTGCCATGGCGAACGCCAGCCGCAGCCCCGCGGTCTGCACCGACAGCGCGCACACCGTGATGGCGATGACCACGCACCACAGGATCACCTGGCCCATGGTCGAGCCCAGCGTCGCCTTCACCACGTACTGCAGTCCGTGCTCGGCGAGCTGCGGGGAGCTGAGGTTCGGCGTGGCCAGCAGGGCGAACAGCAGGATCAGCCCGCCCAGGACGAACGAGGCGACCAGCGCGCGCAGGATGGCCCGCGGGGCGTTGCGCGCCGGGTCCTTGGACTCCTCACCCAGCGACGAGGCGGTGTCGAACCCGTACATCACGTACGCGGACGCCAGCGACGCGGTCAGGAACGCGCCCAGGTAGCCGAGCGTCTGGCCGTTGCCGAGTCCGTGGGTCTGCACGATCGCGCTGGGCCCGCGGGTGATGTGGGCGGCGAGCAGGACGACCAGCACCACGGCGGCGACCAGTTCGACGAACACCCCGCCGGAGTTGATGGTCGCCATCAGCTTGACGCCGAACGCGTTGACCAGGGTGGTGAAGACGATCAGGATCGTGCCCAGCAGCACGGCGTTGGCGGCGGCGTCGTACTTGCCGGTGCCGTTCCCGACGATCTGGAAGACGCTGGAGATCTGCGGCAGCGTGAGCTGGTACGCGAGCGCGACAGCGGCGAGCGAGACCATGGTCGCCACCGTCATCATCCAGCCCGCGAGCCAGCCGACGTGCGGTCCGCCCATCCGCTTGGACCAGTTGTAGACCGAACCGGCGACCGGGTAGCGGGCGGCCAGCTCGCAGAAGCACAGCGCGACCATCAGCTGGCCGAGGAACACCATCGGCCACGACCACCAGTAGGCCGGTCCGCCGAAGCTGACGCCGAAGTAGAACAGCTGGAAGGTGCCGGTGAGGATCGAGATGTAGCTGATGCCCGCGGCGAAGGTGTGGAAGTTGCCCAGGGTGCGCTTCAGCTCCGGCTTGTAGCCCAGCTCGGTGAGGGCGTCGTCGTCGGACGCCTCGGTGGGGCCGGACAGCGGGCCGGTCGGCGGATGGGGCGGCATAAACGTTTCTCCTGGGGTGGTGCGGGGTGCGGCCGCCGACGGACCGGGGCCGGGACGGATCACCCAGCCGACGAGCCCGCTCGCGGGGAGCGGGCTCGGGCCGGTACCGGTGAGGCGCGCCGGCTCATTCGAACCAGCGCTGCGGCTGGGGGCCGGTGTTGCGCCACACATGCTTGGCCTCGGTGTACTCGTGCAGGCCTGAGGGGCCGAGTTCGCGGCCCACGCCGGACTGCTTCATCCCACCCCACTCGGCCTGCGGCACGTACGGGTGGAAGTCGTTGATCCACACGGTTCCCGCCCGCAGCGCCGACGCCACTCGGCGGGCCCGCCCCTCGTCGGTGGTCCACACCGCGCCCGCCAGGCCGTACTCCGTGGCGTTGGCCAGCGCCACCGCCTCCTGCTCGTCCCGGAAGCGCTCCACGGTCAGCACCGGCCCGAACGACTCCTGCGCCACCACCGACATCCCGGCGGTGCACTCGTCCAGCACGGTCGGCGGGTAGTAGAAGCCGTTCGCGAGCGCCGGGTCGTCCGGGCGGGCGCCGCCCAGCCGCAGCACCGCGCCCTCGGCGACCCCGGCCGCCACGTACGCCTCGACCTTCTCGCGGTGCGCCGCCGAGATCAGCGGACCGGTCCTGGCCTGCGGGTCGAACGGGCCGCCCAGCCGGATCCGGGAGGCGCGCGCCACCACCTCGTCGACGAAGCGGTCGTGCAGCGAGTCCTCCACCAGCAGCCGGGCGCCCGCCGAGCAGACCTGACCGGAGTGCAGGAAGACCGCCATCAGGGCGTAGTCCACCGCGGTGTCGAAGTCGGCGTCGGCGAAGACGATGTTGGGGTTCTTGCCGCCCAGCTCCAGGGCGATCTTCTTCACCGTGGGGGCGGCGGCCGCCATGATGCGCCGCCCGGTCGCGAGTCCGCCGGTGAACGACACCATGTCCACTCGGGGGTCCTCGGTCAGCGGCGCACCGGCCTCGGCGCCGGTGCCCAGGACCAGGTTGGCCACGCCGTCCGGCAGGCCCGCCTCCTTCAGCAGCCGCATCAGCATGATCGCGGTGTGCGGGGTCAGCTCGCTCGGCTTGAGGACGAAGGTGTTGCCCGCGCCGAGTGCCGGGGCGACCTTCCAGGCGGTCTGGAGCAGCGGGTAGTTCCACGGGGTGATCAGCGTGCACACGCCGACCGGTTCGTGGACCACCCGGCTGTCGATCGCGGGGTCGCCGGTCTCCACCACGCGTTCCGCGCCTCCGGCACCCACCAGGTTGCCGAAGTAGCGGAAGCAGTTGGCGATGTCGTCCATGTCGTACTCGGACTCCACCAGCCGCTTGCCGGTGTCCAGCGACTCCGCCCTGGCCAGCGCGTCCTTGTCGCGCACCAGCAGGTCGGCAACCCGCAGCAGCAGGGCCGCGCGCTCGGCGGGGGTGGTGCGTGGCCACGGCCCGTGGTCGAAGGCCTCCCGGGCCGCCGCGACGGCCGCCGCGGCGTCCTTCGGTCCCGCCTCGTCCACCTCGGCGACCAGGGTCCCGTCGGCGGGGCAGTGGATCTTGCGGGTCCGCCCGTCCAGGGCGGCGATCCACTCGCCGCCGATGAACAGATCGGGCATGTCGTACCTCCGTCGAGCGAGCGTCCGGCCCCGGAGTCGGCACCGGCGCGCCAGCACCTGCCCGGATAGGTCCACGTCACGCCTTTTGTGATGTACAACACGTAACACGATCCGTCGTCCGATGCGCGCGGAACCCACGAGCCGGGCGCGTCCGAGCCCCACCTGACGGCCGATCAGCTGACGGATACGACCGCAACCAGGGGGTACACGTGCGCATCGCCTCTCACCGACCGGGCCACTCCTCCACCCCGCGCCGCGCCGGACCCGCCGCCCGCCGCGCGGCCCTGGCCGCCCTCGCCGGCCTCGCACTGGTCGGCGGCGGCCTGGTAGCCGGCCCGGTCACCGCCCACGCCGCGCCCGCGCACCCCGCGGGCGCCGGCGGCTCCTCCGCCCTCCAGGGCGACTTCGCCGCGGCGAGCCGCGAGTTCCACGTCCCGCTGCCGGTGCTGCTCGCCGTCTCCTACCAGGAGTCCCGCTGGGACTCCCACGCTGGCCGGTACAACACCGGTGCGGGCTACGGCCCGATGGACCTCACCGACGCCACCGCAGCCATGGTCGACGGCTCCGGCGCGGGCGCCGCGGGGCGCCGGGACACCGCCGCCATGGTCTCCGCCCCGGCCCTGCACACACTGGAGGCCGCCGCCCGGCTGGTCCACGCCTCGCCGGCCGCCCTGCGCGACGGCACGGCGGCCAACATCCGCGGCGGCGCCGCGCTGCTCGCCTCCTACGAAAAGGCGCTGACCGGCGGCACCACGACGGATCCGGCCGACTGGTACGGCGCCGTGGCGCGCTACAGCCAGGCGGGCGACGAACAGGGCGCGCGCGACTTCGCCGCCGCGGTCTACGCGCTGATGGCCGCCGGGGCGCAGCGCACCACGCAGGACGGCCAGCGGGTACGGCTGGCCGCCGAGCCCCGGCTGGTGCCGCACCGCAGGAGCGTGCCCGGGCTGCGCGCCACCCCTGCGGCGGACACGGAGGCGGACTGCCCGGCCGCCATGCACTGCTCGGTCGTCCCGGCCGCCCCCGAGGGCTACCAGCAGGCGAACCGCCCGAAGGACGGGCTGGCCATCCGCTACATCGTCGTCCACGACACCGAGAGCACCTACCAGCAGGCCATCTCCGCCTTCCAGGACCCGGCGGGCGGGGTCGCGGCCAACTACGTGATGCGCTCCTCGGACGGCGCGGTCACCCAGATGGTGCCGGACGCCGACCTCGCGTTCCACGCGGGCAACTACTGGTTCAACATGCACTCGGTCGGCATCGAGCACGAGGGCTTCGCGGCCTCCGGCGCCACCTGGTACACCGAGGCGCAGTACCGCGCCACCGCCGAACTGGTGAAGTACCTCGCCGCCCGCTACGGCGTCCCGCTGGACCGGCAGCACGTCATCGGCCACGAGAACGTGCCGGGACCGCAGTCCGCGGGGGTCGCCGGGATGCACTGGGACCCGGGGCCGTACTGGGACTGGACGCACTTCATGCGGCTGCTGGGCGTGCCCGTGCCCGAGGGCGGCTCGGGCGTCGGCCCCGTCGGCACCGCCGTCACCATCACCCCCGACTTCGCGCACAACCTCCAGACCGTGGAGGTCTGCGGCCAGCCCACCGGCGAGGCCCGGACGAAGGGCGGCAAGCACGACAAGACCACCGTCCACACCCGCCCCAAGGGCGCCGGCCACACCCGCCCCAAGGGCGCCGGGGGCGAGGCCGCCGCGCCGCCGTGCACGGCGCAGACCCAGCCGTCGAACTTCCTCTACCTGCGCACCGCGCCCGCCCCGACCGCGCCGCTGTACGCCGATCCCGCGCTGCACCCCGGCGCCGCGGCCGGCACCGACCACATCGACGACTGGGGCGACACGGTCACCGAGGGCCAGCAGTTCGTGGTGGCCGCCCGGCGGGGCGACTGGACGGCGATCTGGTACGGCGGCGCCGAGGTCTGGTTCGACAACCCGCACGGCGAGAACACCACACCGGCTCCCGACGCGGTCCTGGTGACCCCGAAGGCGTCCTCGGCGCCCGCGCCGGTCTACGGCGAGGCGTACCCGCAGCCGTCCGAGTACCCTCAGGGCCTCAAGCCGTCCACCCAGGCGCCGCTGAGCATGTACTCCGTGCCGGACGGACAGGCCTACGTGGCCTCGCCGGTGCCCTCGCGGTCGGACGACTTCTTCACCAGCCCGCCTGACACCGTCGTGAACGGCTCGGAGTGCTACTACACCGTGCAGTACGACCACCGGCTCGCCCTGCTGAACGCGGCGGACGTGACGGTACGCCGGCGCTGAACCAGGTGCGTAGGGCTGTGTGTCGGGCGGCACGGTATTCCGGATACCGCGCCGCCCGCACGTGCGTTTCCGGCGCCGCGCATTCTTGTGGCATATGCCAGACACATGTCCTCACCATTGCGAACGCCCCGTGAAGCCTTGAAGTCCGGTCCGTCGAGGCGCGGGGAATGCCCGTACGGTCGGCCGCGAGCGCCTTCAAGGCCCACATCGGAAATGATGTGCAATCAGGTATACCGGGCGACTGGTTTCACCATGAGATGAAGATGAGTAGGGTGTGCCTGACCGCCAGGTGATCAGTGGAGTCGATCCGCTGAACTCCATGGCGACTTCGTGTGCGTTCGCGTGTGATCGGTGTCGTCGGGAGGGGGGGGACATGGCCGCTGGCTCGTTCGAGGGGCAGTACGTCTGGCATCCGGCGGCCGACGACAGCCAGCTGGCCCGGGCCTGCACCGATGTGCGGGCGGGACGGTACTTCGGCGCACAGCAGGTGCTGCTGGACGCGCGGGACGACTTCGACCTGCGGGCCCACCGCTCACTGGTGCTCGCCTCCGAGGCCGCCGACTCCGACCTCGCGGAACGCTGGCTGGCGGAGGAACCCAGCGCCGAATCGGCCCTGTTGTGGGCCCGGGTGGCGATGCTGCGCGCGTTGCGGACGGCCGACGCGGGCGATCACCGGGCACCGGCGCTGACCCGCATAGCGGAGACCGCGTGCGAACGCGCCGCGGCCCTGTGGCCGCAGGACCCGACGCCCTGGGTCGCCCAACTCGCCCTGGCACGGCTCAACCGGCCCGCCGACCCCGCGCCGCAGGGGCTGCTGACCGGGCCACCGGGACCGTGGTATCTGTTCGCCCGCATCCTGCGGCTCGACCCGTGGAACCGCGAGGCGCACCACCGCTTCCTGTCCTTCTTCTTCACCCGCTACGGCGGCTCGGCCAGCGCCCGGTGGGACGTCGCCTCCTTCCTCAGCCACCGCGCCCCGGCCACCTCGGCCCTGCGCTTACTCCCGCTGGTGGCGCTGGTCGAGGAGTACAACTCGACCGCCCCGCTGGCCGACCGGACGTGGGAGCAGAGCCAGTGGCGGTCCACCGCGATGGCCATCTACCACAACTGGCTTCCCACGGTGAGCGGTTACCGCTTCACCCCGGTGCTCGACCTGGCCTACCTGGCGCACGCGCTGTTCATGGCACGGCGTGAACTGGAGGCCCGCGAGGTCTTCACCGCCATGGGGCCGTACGCCTCGCGCATGCCGTGGAGTGTGTTCGGCGCCCCGGACGAGCAGTTGACGAAGGCCAGACGCTCCTGCGGGCTCCCGGTCCCGGCCGGGACGTGACCGCCCACTCCCGATTTCCCCCGCGACTCCCCGTATTCGCCCGCGCATTCACCCCGGTGATGTCCCACGGCGACGCCCGTAACCGTCCGTCCCCCAGAAAGGTCCGCGGTTGTGTCCGAGCGCATCTCTCCATCCCGCGTTTCCCGTCCGAAAACCGGCCGGCACGCCCCGCCGGCCACCCTGGACGACGACGCGACGCTGCACGCGATGGGCTACCCGCGGAAACTCACCCGCAGATTCCGCGCGTTCGACAATTTCGCCATCTCGTTCACCATCATCAACATCATCTCCGGGATCTTCTCCTCCTTCGGCCTGGGGATGAACGCCGGAGGCCCGCGCGTCCTGGTCTTCGGCTGGATCGGCGTGGCCGTGATGGTGCTGTTCGTGGGAGCCGCGATGGGCGAGATAGCCTCCGCGTATCCGACCAGCGGCGCGCTGTACTTCTCCGCGGGCAAACTGGCCAAGCGGCACCGCGGCGCGTGGTCGTGGTACACCGGCTGGCTCAACTTCGTCGGACAGGTGGGAGGCACGGCGGCCACCGACTTCGCCGCCGCCACCTTCATCCAGGCGTTCGTCGCCATGCAGTGGCCGCACTACCACGCCACCACCCAGCGCACCGTGCTGATCACCGCCGTGATCCTGCTGCTCCAGGCCCTGGCGAACACCTACACCGTGCAACTGGTCGCCCTGCTCAACCGGATATCCGTGTGGTGGCTGCTGGTCGGCATGGTGGTGATCGTCGGGTGCCTGATCGCCGTGCCCTCGCACCACCAACCGCTCTCGTTCGTCGGCCACTTCGCCAACAACACCGGTTTCTCCTCCAGCCTGTACGCCGGAATGCTCGGACTGCTGGTGACCAGCTGGACGTTCACCGGCTTCGACGGCAGCTTCCACATGTCGGAGGAGACCGTCCAGGCCACCGTCAACGCGCCCAAGGGCATCATGCGCGCCATCGGCTACTCGGCGCTGACCGGTCTGATCCTCATGCTCGCCCTGGTCTTCGCCATCCGCGACTACGCGGGCGAGGCGTCCGACGCCGCGCCGCCGGTGCGCATCCTCGTCGACGCGCTCGGCGACGGCACCGCGAAGCTCCTGCTGCTCATCGTCATCGGCGCCATGCTCTTTTGCGGACTGGCCAACATGACCAGCAACACCCGCCAGATCTTCGCCTTCTCGCGGGACGGCGCGATGCCCGGCTCCCGCTGGTGGCACACCGTCTCGCCGCGCACCCGCACCCCCGTCAAGGCCGTCTGGCTCGCCGCCGTGTGCTCCCTGATCCTGGTGGTGCCCGGCTGGTGGTCCGACACCGCCTTCTACGCCGTGGTGTCCGTGAACGTCGTCGGGCTCTTCCTCGCCTACGCGGTGCCGATCTTCCTGCGGCTGCGGCTGGAGACCTTCGAGCCCGGCCCGTGGAACCTGGGCCGCTACGGCAAGCCGGTGGCGGGCGTCGCGGTGGTGTGGATCGTCCTGAGCAGCGTGCTGTTCATGCTCCCGCAGGCCTCGCCGATCACCGCGAAGTCCTTCAACTACGCCCCCGTGGCACTCGGCGCGGTCCTGGTCATCGCCACCGTCTGGTGGTTCGCCACCGCCCGCAGGCGCTTCAAGGGCCCGGTGAGCTACGGCACCCCCGACGAGGTCGCGGCGATGGACCTGATCTGACGCAGCGTCAAGCCAACTGCTGAAGGCGGCCGGTGCCCCCCGCGCCGGTCGCCTTCGTGTCCTATGCCGTGAGCGACCTGGCGCGGTCGGTCGTCCAGCGCAGGAGGGCTGCCGCCAGGACCGCGGCCATCACCGCCGCGGTCACCACCGAGCCCGCGGTGCCGTGGCGCAGGGCGAGGGTGAAGGGCAGGGCCATCGCGACCAGTGCCGTCAGCGAACCGGCCGCGTACCACAGCAGGAACAGCAGGGGGCCCATGCTGCCGGTGGGGGACTGCGCGGGCGACAGCAGCAGATGCTGCCTGTTCGCGCCCCGGCAGGCGTTGACCAGCCCGGCCGCGATTAGCGGCGGCACCGCCGCCGGGGCGAGGAAGGCCCGCGCCCCCGCCCCCAGCCACAGCGTCACCCCGCACACCCCGCACGCCCCCAGCAGGGCCAGCGCCCCCGGCAGGATCGCGTGCCGCAGCATCAGCGAGCGGTACGGGTACGGCGACCAGGAACCGCGCCGGGTGTCGTCGGTCTCCAGCCGCGCGGGCTCCAGCACCTGGGCGACCGCGCCGTAGGCGAAGGCCAGCGCGACCACGGTCGCCCCCACCGCCGTGCCGCCGTGCGCCCCGGCCGCCACGACCGCCGCCAGGGTGGCCAGTGCGGCGTGCACGACCGCGCGGCCCAGGCGGCCCGGGGTGCGCAGCAGCGCCAGCGCGTCCCGCCACGGCACCGCCAGCCATGCCCGGCGCGGGGCGGGCAGCCGGAAGCGGGCCGGACGTCCGCCGCCCGCCGCACCGGAGGCCACCTGGCGCGCGGTGCGCAGTTCCACCGTGAGCAGCGCGGTCATCACACCGGTCGCGGTGCGGGAGCGCTGACGTACCGTCGCCAGCGGCAGCGTGCCGGCCGCCCGGTGGGCCGCGGTGACCGCGGCGGCGACCACGACGAGCAGCAGCCCGGCAGCGACCGGTCCGCCCGGCACCGCCGCCCGCGTCGGCGACAGCGCCGCGAGCCCCGCCCAGCCCCACGGCCCCGACCACAGCTCGGCCCGCTCCAGCCAGCCCACCCGGTGCCCTGCGACCGCCAGCCCGCACTGCGCGACCAGCGCCAGGAACAGCCCCGTCGCGTACGGCGTCAGCCTGCGCGTCCAGGCCGCCACCCGGGGGCTGTGCTCGACGCCCATGCCCAGAGCGACGGCCAGCAACGGCAGTCCCGCGGCCCCCACGAGGCACCACCCGAAGGCGGCGGGCAGCCCGACCCGGCAGGTCAGACCCAGGGCGACCATCCCGATCGCCGCCGCGAGCACACCGGCCGCCGCCGAGACCGACGAGGTGATCCACAGCCACGGCCGCAGCACCCGCCCGACCCGCACCGGCTGGGCCAGCAGCCAGTCCACGCTCTCCCGGGGCGGCACCACGGGACCGCGCCACAGCGCGTCGCGCGCGCCCAGCAGCAGGCACCCCACGCCCAGGGCGCAGGCCCCGGACGGCAGCGCGGCCAGCAGCCCGGAACCGTAACCGGTGTAGTCGGCGCCCATGGACGCCTGGAGGAACAGCCCCAGACTCGGCAGCGCGCCCCACACCACGAGCAGCAGCAGGACGCAGTACAGGACGTACGCGACCTGGCCCGCGCGCTTGCGGCGGTGCGGCGCGCGCAGGTCGCGCAGCAGCCGCAGCGACTCGTCCGTCCAGTCGTCCTCGGCCGACCAGGCGGCGGCGTGGCCGTCCGCCTCGTCGGCGTTCGCGGCTCCGGCGGCCCCGCTCGTCAGGTCGTCGCTCACCGGCCGTCGCCCTCCGCGTCCCCGCCGAGCCAGGTCAGCCCGCCGGCGCCGCCGGTCAGCACCTCGTCGGGGGGGCCGTCCGCGATGAGCGCGCCGTCGCGCAGCACCAGCACCCGGTCGGCCACCGAACGCGCCAGCTCCGCGTGGTGGGTGACCAGCAGCACGCCGACCCCGCCCTCGGTCTCGGCCGCGATCAGCTCGGCCAGCCGCCTGCGCGCGTCCGGGTCGAGGCGCTGCTCGGGTTCGTCGAGCAGCAGCAGGTCACGCGGCCGCACCAGCGCGGTGGCCAGCAGCAGCGACTGCAACTGCCCGGAGGACAGCGCGGCCGGCAGCGACCGGGCGTGCTCGGTCAGCAGCCGGTCGGCGAGGACGTGGTCGATCCAGTCCTCCGCCTCGTCCACGCCGTGCGCGACGGCGACGAGTTGCAGGTGCTCGCGGACGGTCAGGTCCGGATAGCAGGCGGCGGTGTCGCCGACCACCGCGACCCGGGCGCGCACCCGCGGGTCGTTCTCGTCCATCGGCAGACCGTCGAAGGTCACCGTGCCGGTGGTCGGGGTGTCGCGGCCCGCGGCGATCCGCAGCAGGGTGGACTTGCCCGAGCCGTTGTGGCCGAGCAGCGCCACGCACTCGCCCGCCGACAGGTCGAGGTCGATCCGGTGCAGCACCTCGCGCCGCGTGTAGGTCCGGCTGACGCCGGTCAGCCGTAGTAGCGGTGCGTCCTCGGGCATGGGCCGGGCTCCTCGTCAGACCACGGGCGGAAGGGGCCGCCCGCCGTGGTCTGGCTGGGGCGGCCCGGCCATTGTCCACGGTCGGCGGACGCGGGCGGGCACCGGCCGGGGTCACACGAACGGACCGCCCGCGGCGGCGCCCCGCCGCGGGCCGTGCCAGGGTGGCCGGGAGGCTCCCCGCGGTGGACCGGTGTCCGACTGCCGGACGGGGCCTCGCGCTCACCCGGCGGCGAGGAGGCACGGCAGATGTCGCAGCCCGCACCGGACGGCACGCCGTCGCACCCCGCCGCGCCCGACCCTCGCGACTCCGTGCGCACCCGCGGCTACCTGATCGTGCTGCTGGTGGCCGCGGTCATCGGCGTTCCGGTCTCGGCCGCCGCCTACGGATTCCTGGCCCTGGTGCACGAACTCCAGGACCTCGTCTTCCACGACCTGCCGCGCGGTCTCGGCTTCCACGGCACACCGGTGTGGTGGCCGGTGCCCGCGCTCGCGCTGAGCGGCGCCCTGGTCGCGCTGACCCTGCGCCTTCTGCCCGGCACCGGAGGCCACGAGCCGGCCGACGGGATGTCCACCAAGGGCGTCTCGGCGCTGTCCGACCTGCCCGGCATCGTGATCGCCGCGATCGCCTCGCTGGCGCTGGGCGTGGTGCTGGGCCCCGAGGCGCCGCTGATCGCGCTGGGCGGCGGGCTGGCCCTGGGCGCGGTCCGCCTGACCGGCCGCGACCTGCCCGGTCAGGCGACACGGGTGGTCTCGGCGGCGGGCAGCTTCGCCGCGGTCAGCACGCTGCTGGGCTCGCCGCTGCTCGGCGCGTTCCTGCTCATGGAGGCGTCCGGCCTGGGCGGCACGATGCTGGGCGTGGTGCTGGTGCCCGGGCTGCTGGCGGCCGGCATCGGCGCGCTGATCTTCACCGGCCTCGGCTCCTGGACGGGCCTTGGCACCTATTCGCTCGCCCTCCACCACGTGCCGTCCGCCCGCACCCCGGACGCCGGACAGTTCGGCTGGGCGCTGGTCATCGGGCTGGGCGCCGCGCTTGCGGGGGCCGGGGTGCGGTGGCTCGCGCTGACGATCCGCCCGCACGTGGCCCGCCGCCGGCTGCCGCTCAGCGTGCTGGCGGGCCTGGCCGTGGCCGGGCTGACCGTCGCCTACGCGCAGGGCACCGGCCACGGCATCTCCGACGTCCTGTACTCCGGCCAGAACGCCCTCGACCCGCTGCTCGAGCACCGCGCCGGGTACACCGTCGGGGCGCTGGTGCTCCTGCTGGTCTGCAAGGCGCTCGCGTACGGGGTGTCGCTGAGCGCCTTCCGCGGCGGCCCCATCTTCCCCGCGATGTTCGTCGGCGCGGTCGGCGGCACCGCGCTGTCGCACGCGGGCGGGCTGCCGGTCACCGCGGGCTTCGCCATGGGCATCGGCGCGATGTGCGTGGCGATGCTGGGGCTGCCGATGACCTCGGTCCTGCTGGCCACGCTGCTGCTGGGCAGGCCGGGACTGACCGTGATGCCGCTGGTGATCGTCGCGGTGGTGGTCTCCTACGTGGTCTCGACCCGCCTGCGCCTGCGACAGGAGGCAGCGAGCCCACTGCAGCAGACCGCCTCACACAATTGACGCGACGTCAGGTACTACTGACCCCGCGTCAGGCACGTACTCCGTCGTCGCGTCCAGCAGCCAGTCGGCCACATACCCGGCGAACGACGAACGCGTCATCAGCCAGTATCCGGGCCGCCTTTCGTCCCGTGCCGCCAGCAGCACGCCGGCCCGCGCCAGCGTGGTCTGCGCGCAGCGGCCCGCGCCGAAGGCCCGCGGATGCAGGTCCAGGGGGCAGCCGTGCGCCAGCAGATCGCGGGAGCGGGCCCCGCCGACCAGCACGGTGGCGCGCTGCGCGGAGACGTCGGTGACCGCCGCGTACTCCCCGGCGACGGCGGTCCGCAGCCGCTCCTCCAGCCACGCCGCCGACCCGGGCCGCCCGACGACCAGCCACTCGTCGGGTCCGAGCCACAACGCCGCCAGCTCACCGCAGGTCGCCATGGTGTTGGGCTGCGCGGGCAGCGCCACGCCCAGCGTGAACCGGACCGTCTCGGCCGCGGGCCCCTTGGCGTCCAGCCGCACCGACAGCTGGGCCAGGAAGGGGAGTTCGGCCAGCCGCACCGCGCCCGCCGAGGCCCGGGTGACGGCGGCGAAGCGGCCCGCGTACGACGCCAGCGGGCTGACAGGTGCGGGGGTGCGATCGATGTCAGCCGTCACGGCGGGCTCCTTGCGGGTCGTAGAGGACGGGTTCCGCGACCGTCACCGGCACGAGGTCCGGCCCCACCGGCACGTACGCTCGCTGCCCGACGCGCTCGCGGCCGCCGCGCACCAGGGCCAGCGCGAAGGTGCGGCCCAGCACGGGGCTGCGGTAACTGGACGTGACGTGCCCGAGCATGGGAACAGGCGGTGCGGGCAGCGGGGCGTCGGCGACCACCTGCCCGCCCTCCGGCAACAGGGTGTCCCGGTCGTTCGGGAGCAGCGCCACCAGGTGCTTGCGGTCCGGGCGGGCGGTGTCGGCGCGGGCGTGCGAGCGCTTGCCGACGAAGTCTAGCTTCTTCGCCGAGACCGCCCAGCCGAGCCCCAGGTCCTGCGGCGTGACCGTGCCGTCGGTGTCCTGGCCGACGACCGGGTACCCCTTCTCCGCGCGCAGCACGTGCATCGTCTCGGTGCCGTAGGGGGTGATGCCGTAGGGTGCGCCGGCCCGTGCGATCGCCTCCCACACGTGCGGCGCGTACCACGGCGGGACGTTGACCTCGTAGGCCAGCTCGCCGGAGAAGCTGATCCGGCACACCCGCGCGGGCACGCCCGCCACCTGGGTGTCCCGCCACGTCATGAAGGGGAAGTCGGCCGCAGAGACAGGGAGTTGGGGTGCCAGCGCGGACAGGACCTCGCGTGAGCGGGGGCCGACCAGGGCGACGGTGGCCCACTGCTCGGTGACCGAGGCGCAGTGCACCCGCAGGTGCGGCCACTCCGTCTGGAGCCACTCCTCCATCCAGTCCAGCACGGCCGCAGCGTTGCCCGTGGTGGTCGTGGCCAGGAAACGGTCGTCGGCGAGCCGCAGCACCGTGCCGTCGTCGAAGACCATGCCGTCGGCGCGGCACATCACGCCGTACCGGATCCTGCCCGGCTTCAGGGTGCTGATCATGTTGGTGTAGAGCCGGTCGAGGAACACCCCGGCGTCCGGCCCCTGCACGTCGATCTTCCCCAGGGTGGAGGCGTCCATGAACGCCACGGCCTCCCGCGCCGCCCGGCACTCGCGCTCGACGGCCGCCGCCATGTCCTCCCCGCTCAACGGGTAGTACCGGGGGCGCTTCCACTGGCCGACGTTCTCGAACTCGGCCCTGAGCGCGAGGTGCCGGCCGTGCAGCGCGGTGACCCGCACCGGATCGTGCAGCGTGCCCCGGTCCCGTCCGGCGAGTGCGGCGAAGGAGACCGGCGTGTACGGCGGCCGGTACGTGGTCGTGCCCAGGGCGGACACCTCCACGCCCAGCAGGTGCGCGACCACTCCGGTGGTCAGGACGCCCGAGGTCCTGCCCTGGTCGTGCGCGGTGCCCGCGGTCGTGTAGCGCTTGACGTGTTCGACGCCGCTCAGCCCTGCGCCGGTCGCCCGCGCCAGGTCGGCCACGGTGACGTCGCGTTGCAGGTCGACGAAGTGCGTACGCGCCTCGTCCGGTCCGGGGACCAGCCACAGTGGCATCGGGGGAGCGCCGCCACCGATGTCGTCGCGATCGGCCGGCGGGGTCGGCACATCGCTCAAGTCCGCTTCCCGCCCAGGCCTGTTGGCGGCGCTCGCGCCCGCGCGCGCTCCGGCCGCCACGCACTCGGCGAGCGTGACCGCGCCCGCCGCGGACCCCACGACCTCGACCACCTGACGGCACTGTCCGGGCAGGAACGCCACCCGCGCCGGGTCGTAGCGCAACGTGCCGCCCGCCTGGCTGAACAGGTGCACCGCGGGATTCCAGCCCCCGGAGACGAGCAGCGTGTCGGCGTCGAACACCTCGGCGGGACCGGTGGGTTCGCCGTCGCGCAGCTCCCGCACCGTGACCGACGTCAGGCACGGGTCACCGCCGGTACGCGTGACGACGTGGCCGGTGCGCACCGGCAGACCCGCCTTGCGCGCCCGCCGCGCCCACGGACCAGGGTCCGGGCGGGCGTCCACGATCGCGGAGACCTCGACCCCGGCCGCCGCGAGGTCCAGGGCGGCCGGATAGCCGCTGTCGCAGGCGGTGAACGCCACCGCCCGCCGCCCCGGCGCGACTCCGAAGCGGTTGACGTACGCCCGCGCGGCCGAGGCGAGCATCACACCGGGGCGGTCGTTGCCCGCGAAGGCGATCGGGCGCTCGTGCGCGCCGGTGGCCAGGACGACCCGGCCGGCCCTGATCCGCCGGACGCGCTCGCGTGCGACGTGGGCGGGGGCGGCGGCGCCCAGGTGCGCGGTGCGGCGTTCCACCGCGAGCAGGTAGTTGTCGTCGTAGTAGCCGAAGACCGTCGTACGCCGCAGCACCCGTGCCTGCGGGAACCCGGCCAGCTCCTCGTGCGCCCGGGCCACCCACTCGTCCGCCGCGCCCCGGCCCAGCAGGTCGCCGCCCAACTCCCCGTGCTCGTCGGCGAGCACGACCCGGGCCCCGGTGCGCGCGGCGGCCAGCGCGGCGGCGAGTCCCGCCGGGCCCGCGCCGACCACCAGCACGTCGCAGTGCGTGTACACCGCGTCGTAACGCGCCGGGTCGGGCCCGCCCGGCAGCCGGCCGCGCCCCGGCAGACCGAACGCCACCAGGTCCTCGCACAGTTCCACGGTGGTCGCCGTCAGCATCGCCTCGGCGTACGGCGCCTCGACCCGCACCAGCGCGTTCGGCTCCTCGCTTCCGAC
Organism: Streptomyces sp. ICBB 8177; assembly: GCF_003144095.1. Classification (GTDB taxonomy): domain Bacteria; phylum Actinomycetota; class Actinomycetes; order Streptomycetales; family Streptomycetaceae; genus Streptantibioticus_D. The sequence continues at coordinate 563,397 of NZ_NSKH01000023.1, forward strand.
GCCGAACACCCCACGCGCACGTCCGAGTTTCACACTCGTCGCCACCTGCCGCACACCACAGGCCAGCAGTGCGGAGGCGAGCGTGTCACCAGGATGGCCGGTGTACTCCACGCCGTCGAAACGGAAGGTGAGCGCACGTGAGCGGTCGATGCGCCCACCGTGCGTCAGGCGGAAAGGCTGGGCCGGGGAAGGAGTTTGATGGCTCGTCACAGGATCACCGGCCTGGACTCGCCGATGCGGTAGGCGGCGAGGATCTCGTTGGTGGCGGTGTCCCGGACGACGTTGAACCAGCGGCGGCAGGAGATCGTGTGGCACCAGCGCTCCGCGTGCGGGCCCTTCGGGTTGTCGCGGAAGAACAGATGGCGTGCCCATTCCTCGTCGGTCAGAGCCGCCGGGTCCCGCGGATACGGCACGTGTGCCTGGCCGCCGTACGTGAACTCGGCCTCGTCGCGCGGGCCGCACCAGGGACAGGGGACGAGCAGCATCGGTGTCACGCTCCTCAGTGGGCCACCGCGGCGGCGCCGTGCTCGTCCACGAGCGCGCCGGTGGTGAATCGTTCGAGGGAGAAGGGCCGGGCCAGCGGATGGGGTTCGTCGTGCGCGACGGTGTGGGCCAGGACGGCGCCCGCGCCCGGTGTCGCCTTGAATCCGCCCGTTCCCCATCCGCAGTTGAGGTAGAGGCCCGCGACCGGGGTGCGGCCGACGATGGGTGAGGCGTCCGGTGTGACGTCGACGATCCCTCCCCAGGTGCGCAGCACGTGGGCCCGGGCGAAGACCGGGAACAACTCCAGCGCGGCGGCCATCTGCCGCTCGATGACGTGGAACGCGCCGCGCTGGGTGTACGCGGTGTACGCGTCGATGCCCGCGCCCATCACCAGCTCCCCCTTGTGCGCCTGACTGACGTAGACGTGAACGGCGTTGGACATCACGACGGTCGGGTGCACCGGCTCCAGCAACTCGGAGACCAGGGCCTGCAACGGATGGCTCTGCAAGGGGAGTTCGAGACCCGCCATCGCCGCCAGCACGGAGGTGTGCCCGGCCGCGCACAGCGCCACTCGGCCCGCCGCGATCGGTCCGCGCGTGGTGCGCACCCCGGTCACCCGGCCGCCGCGCACGTCGATGCCGGTGACCTCGCAGTCCTGGACCAGGTCGACCCCGGCCGCGTCCGCCGAACGGGCCAGGCCCCAGGCCACGTGGTCGTGCTTGGCGATGCCCGCGCGCGGCTGGTAGGTGCCGCCCAGTACGGGGTGGCGGGCGTCCGGAGAGGTGTCGACGATCGGGCACACCTCGCGGACCCCGTCGGCGTCCAGCCACTCGGCGTCGATCCCGGCAAGACGGTTGGCCTCCACCCTGCGCACGCTGTCGCGCACGTCCTGGAGGCTGTGCGCGAGGTTGAGCACACCGCGCTGCGAGAACAGCAGCGGGTAGTCGAGTTCCGCCTCCAGTCCCTCCCACAGCTTCAGCGCGAACTCGTAGACGGCGGCGCTCTCGTCCCACAGGTAGTTGGACCGGATGATGGTTGTGTTGCGCGCCATGTTGCCGCCCGCGAGCCAGCCGCGCTCCAGCACGGCGACGTCGGTGATGCCATGGGTCCTGGCGAGGTAGTGCGCGGTTGCCAGGCCGTGCCCGCCGCCGCCGACGATCACCACGTCGTAGGAGCGCTTGGGATCGGGACTGCGCCACAGATGGCCGGGGTGCTCGGGAAGGTCCGCGCCGGGCGGCCGGGTGCCCGCGCTCACCGCGTCACCGCCGGCGGCGTGACCTCGCGCGGGCCGGGCGTGCGGGGATCGGGCGTGCCCGGGGCGGGCGTGCGCGGCGTACCTCGCATACGGCTCATCGACGGGTCGAACAACGGCTCCTCGGCGACCCGGGCGGCAACGTCACGGTCGAAGTAGCGGATCGTCAACTCCCGGCCCGGCTTGGACAGTTCGCTCGGCAGCCAGGCGTAGGCGATCACCTTGCCGACGGTGTGACCGAAGGCGGCGCTCGTGACGTGGCCGACGGGGCGCGATCCGTCCAGGACCGGCTCCTTGCCCATCACCACCGACGCCGGGTCGTCGACGGTCAGGCAGGTCAGCCGGCGCCGCACCCGCTCGCGTCGGCGCTCCAGCGCGGCCTGCCCGATGAACCCGCTCTTGCCCGCCCGGACCGCGAACCCGAGCCCAGCCTCGTACGGGTCGTGCTCGAAGGTCATGTCTGTGCCGAAGGCCCGGTACCCCTTCTCCAGCCGCAGGCTGTTGAACGCGCCGCGCCCGGCCGCGGTCCCACCGTGCGCCACGACCGACTCGTACAGCGTGTCCCACAGCTTCAGGCCCAGGTCGGCCGTGGTGTACAGCTCCCACCCCAGCTCTCCCACGTAGCTGAGCCGCATCGCGGTGACCGGCACGGGGCCGACGTAAGCCGGCTGCGCGCGGAAGTAGCGCAGCGCCGCGTCGGAGAAGTCACGGTCGGCCAGCGGCGCCAGCACCTCCAGGGCCCTCGGCCCCCACAGCCCCACACAGCACGTCCCGGCGGTGACGTCGCGCAGCACCACCGAACCGTCGTTCGGCAGGTGCCGGCGCAGCCAGTCCAGGTCCAGGTTGCCGCCCGCGCCGACCTGGAAGCGCTCGGGGCCGAGCCGGGCCACCGTGATGTCCCCGCGGATGCCCGCGTCCTCGTCCAGCATCAGGGTGTACGTCACCGACCCCACCGACTTGTCCATGACCCCGGTGGTCAGCCGCTCCAGGTATCCCACCGCGCCCCGGCCGGTCACCTCGATCCGCTTCAGCGACGACATGTCGTACAGCGCCACCGCCTGCCGGGTCACCATCGCCTCGGCCCCGACCACCGGCGACCAGTACCGTGCCGCCCAGTCGTTGGGCGTCGGCACCGAAGGCCCATGAAGCAGAGGCGAGTTGGACTCGTACCACTGCGGGCGCTCCCAGCCGGACGCCTCAAGGAAGACCGCGCCCAGCGCCTCCTGCCGGGGGTGGAACGGGCTGGTGCGCAACGGGCGCGGCTCGCCCGCCGGTTGCAGGGGATGGATGATGTCGTAGACCTCGGCGAAGTTGCGGCAGCCGCGGGCGGTCACGTAGGACGGCGCGAGCTGGTGCTCCTCGAAGCGGTTGACGTCGCACTCGTGCAGGTCGTACGAGGAGCAGTGGCCGTCCACCAGCCACTCGGCCATCGCCCGGCCGACGCCCGCCGAGTGCGTGACCCACACGGCCTCGGCCACCCAGAAGCCCCGCACCTCGCACGACTCGCCCAGCAGCGGCATGCCGTCCGGGGTGAACGAGAACAGTCCGTTGAGGCCCTCCTCGATCTTCGCCTCCCGCGTCGCGGGCAGCAGCGCGCGGGTCTCGGCCCACGCGTCGGCGAAGTCGTCCTCGGTGAAGCGCAGGACCGACGGCATGACCTCGGCGTCCGCGACGGAGGCGATGGCGTCGGGGGAGACCGGCATGGGGCGGTGTCCGTAACTGCCGATGCCCAGGCGGTCGAAGCGGTCCCGGAAGTACAGGTCGGCGTCCTGGTGGCGCAGGATCGGGTGAACCGCCTCGTCGGTCCGGCCTGCGAGCGCGGGCACCGGCCCGGTCCACGCCAACTGGTGGGCGAGCGGGACCAACGGCAGCTCCATGCCCACCATGCGCGCGACGCGCGGGCCCCAGATGCCCGCGCAGCACACCACGACGTCCGCCGCCATCTCCCCCCGGTCGGTGACGACACCCGTCACGCGGCCGTCGCGGGTGCGCACGTCCAGCACCTCGTGACCGGGCAGGAAGCGCACCCCGCGCGAGCGGGCCGCCCGGATCTGCGCCCGCACCGCGAGCACCGCGCCCGCCAGGCCGTCACTGGGTACGTGCAGCCCGCCCAGCACCCGCTCGCGGTCCAGCAGCGGATGCAGCGCCACGCACTCCTCGGGCCCGACGACCCGCCCCTCGACACCCCATGCGGTCAACCAGCCGTGCCTGCGGTGCAGTTCGGCCAGGCGCTCGGGAGTCGTGGCCACCTCCAGGCCACCGACCGGCAGGAAGCAGGGCCGTCCGTCGACGTCGAGCGAGCGGAACTTCGCCACCGTGTCCCTGGCCATCCCGGTCATCGCCTTGGAGGGGTTGGTCTGGAAGACCAGGCCGGGCGCGTGCGACGACGAGCCCCCGGTGGCCGGCAGCGGGCCCTGGTCCACGACCGTGACGTCGCTCCAGCCGCGCGCGGAGACCTCGTCGGCCACCGCGGCGCCGACGACTCCCGCCCCGATGATGACCACTCGCGGACCAGCCATCGCCACTCCCTTGCCCTTCCGGTGTGCGTTGCGGATGTCTCACGTCAGCCTCACTGCGTGTCCAGGTGACGCAGCGTCAGGAGGACTCCGATGCGGTGGCGTCCGGGCGGCGGTAGTACGGCTCCTGAACCGGAGGCAGCGGCTCGGCGCCCAGGATGAGGTCGGCGGTCTTCTCGGCGATCATCATCACCGGCGCGTAGATGTTGCCGTTGGTGATGTACGGCATGACCGAGGCGTCGACCACGCGCAGGCCGTCGAGGCCGTGCACCCGCAGGGTGTCCGGGTCCACGACCGCCATGTCGTCGGTGCCCATCCGGCAGGTGCACGAGGGGTGCAGCGCGGTCTCCCCCTCCCTGCGCACCCAGTCCAGGATCTCCGCGTCGCTCTCCACGCCCGGCCCCGGCGAGATCTCGCCGCCGTTGTACGGGTCGAGCGCGGGCTGTCCCAGGATGTGGCGGGCGGTGCGGACGGCCTCCACCCACTCCCGCCGGTCCTGGTCGGTGGACAGGTAGTTGAAGCGCAGCGCGGGTTTGACCCGCGGGTCGCGGCTCTTGATCCGCACGCTGCCGCGCGCGTCGGAGTACATCGGCCCGATGTGCACCTGGTAGCCGTGGCCCCCGGCCGGGGCGGAGCCGTCGTAGCGCACGGCGATCGGCAGGAAGTGGAACATCAGGTTGGGGTAGGCGACATCGTCGTTGCTGCGGGCGAAGCCGCCCGCCTCGAAGTGGTTGGTGGCGCCCGGGCCGCTGCGCAGGAAGAGCCACTGGAAGCCCACCCACGGCCGGTACCGCCACTTCAGGTACGGCTGCACGGAGACCGGCTGCTTGCAGGCGTGCTGCACGTACACCTCCAGGTGGTCCTGGAGGTTGGCGCCGACGCCCGGCAGGTCGCGGACCACCTCGATGCCCAGCGCGCTCAGGTGGGCCGCGTTGCCCACCCCCGAAAGCTGGAGCAGCTGCGGGGAGTTGATCGCGCCGCCGCACAGGATCACCTCGCCGGCGCGCACCCGCCGCACCGGGCCGCGCCCCTGCCGGAACTCCACACCGGTGGCCCGCTTCCCCTCGAACACCACCCGGGTCACCAGCGCCCGGGTGCGTACCTGGAGGTTGGGCCTGTTCATCACCGGGTGCAGGTAGGCGCGGGCGGCCGAGAGCCTGCGGCCGCGGTGCACGTTGCGGTCGAAGGCGGCGAAGCCCTCCTGGCGGTAGCCGTTGACGTCGTCGGTGAGCGGGTACCCCGCCTGCTGGACCGCGTGCAGGAACGCGGGGAAGAGCGGGTTGGTGGCGGGCCCGCGCTCCAGCACCAGCGGCCCCGACCGGCCGCGGAGGGGGTCGTCCCGGTCGGCGGCCAGACAGCTCTCCATGCGCTTGAAGTACGGCAGGCAGTGCGCGTAGTCCCACGCCTTCATGCCCGGGTCGGCCGCCCAGCGCTCGTAGTCCATGGGATTGCCGCGCTGGAAGATCATCCCGTTGATGCTGCTGGAGCCGCCCAGCACCTTGCCTCGCGCGTGGTGGATGCGCCGCCCGCCCATGTGCGGCTCGGGCTCCGACTCGTACCCCCAGTCGTAGAAGCGGCTGCCGATGGGAAAGGTGAGCGCCGCGGGCATGTGGATGAAGACGTCCCACGGGTAGTCGGAGCGGCCCGCCTCCAGGACCAGGACACGGTTGCCCGGGTCCGCGGAGAGCCGGTTCGCCAGCGCGCTGCCGGCCGAGCCGCCGCCGACGATGACGAAGTCGTAGGCCGTCTGGAGCGTCATGTGCCCTCTCGTCTCCCTCGTGTAGCGTGATGCGCATCAGGTTGCGCTGAACGCAACAAACATCCTGCGCGCGCGTATAGTTGCGCCATGACCAACCGCACCGGAGCCGCCGGGTCCGACGGGCAGGGCACCGCCGGAGTCCAGTCCGTGGACCGCGCCGTCAGCGTCCTGGAGATCCTCGCCCAGCGCGGCGAGGCCGGGGTGAGCGAGGTGGCCGCGCAGATCGACGTGCACAAGTCCACCGCGTTCCGGCTGCTGGCCGCCCTGGAGGCCCGCGACCTGGTCGAGCAGGCGGGGGAACGTGGCAAGTACCGCCTGGGGTTCGGCATCGTGCGCCTCGCGGGAGCGGTCACCGACCGCATCGACATCACGCAGGTCAGCCGCCCGGTCTGCGAGCGCCTCGCGGAGGACCTCGGCGAGACCGTCAACGTCGCGGTGCTGGAGGGGACGTACGCCGTCAACCTCTACCAGGTGCGCGGCCCCGGCGCGGTCACCGCGCACAACTGGGTCGGCCAGCTCACGCCGCTGCACGCCACCTCCAGTGGCAAGGTGCTGCTCGCGCAACTGCCCGACGAGGAGCGCGCCCGGCTGCTGTCCGAGGCCGGTCTCGAACGCTTCACCCCCGCCACCGTCACCTCGCGGGGCAAGCTGGACAAGGACCTGGCCGGCGTCCGGGAGCGCGGGTACTCCACCACCCACGAGGAGTTCGAGGTAGGGCTGAACGCGATGGCCGCGCCCGTGCGGGCCCGGGACGGCGCGGTGGTCGCCGCCCTCAGCGCCTCCGGCCCCGGCTACCGCTTCTCCGAGGAGCGGATGCGTCAGCTCGCCCCGGTCCTGCTGGAGGGGGCGCGGGAGATCAGCCATCGGCTCGGCTGGCTGGACTGAACCGCCCGCCGCCCTCATGCCTCGCCGCCCAGCCGGCCGCGCACCCACGTGTGGAAGTCGCCGATGTGGTGTTCGCTGGGCACCAGCACACCGCCCGCCTCGTACAGCCGTGACGACATCCCCGGCTGGCAGCGCTCGCAGGCGGCGAAGTCCTGCCGGTTGACGCGGTCGAACAACTCCACCGAACGGCGCAGGTCACGGCCCTCGGCGACCACCTCGGGCAGGTAGAGCCAGTCGCACTCGACCACCGTGCGATCCGGTGCGAGCGGGAACATCCGGTGCACGATGACGTGGTCCGGCACCAGGTTGACGAAGACCTGCGGCCTGATGGTGATGGCGTAGTAGCGGCGGTCCTGGTCCGGTGCCACCGTGGGAATGCGCTCCAGGCCCGCGGAGCCGTCCACCGTGAAGCCCTCGACCCCCTCGCCGAACTCGGCGCCGTGCCCCACGTAGTACTGCGCGGCGTACCCGTCCGCGAACTCCGGTAGCACCTCGGTGAGTTCGGGGTGGATGGTGGCGCAGTGGTAGCACTCCATGAAGTTCTCGACCACGAGCTTCCAGTTGGCCCGCACGTCGTAGGTGATGCGCCTGCCCACCGCGAGGCCCTCGACCGCGTACCGCTCGATCGAGGCCGCGTCCCCGAGCCGTGTCACCACCTCGCCGACCACCTGCTCCTCGAACGAGGGCGGCTCGTCGGCCAGGCAGACCCACACATACCCCAGCCACTCGCGCACCGCGACGCCCGCGAGCCCGAACGCGGTCCGGTCGACGTCCGGCATCCGCGTCAGGTTGGGCGCGGCGGTCAGCCTGCCGGTGAGGTCGTAGGTCCAGGCGTGGTACGGACACTGGAACGCCCGCCTGACCTCGCCCGACTCCTCGGCGCACAACCGGGCGCCGCGGTGCCGGCACACGTTGAGGAACGCGCGCGCCCGGCCGTCGCGGCCCCGGACCAGCAGCACCGACTCGCGGCCCACGGTGACCGTGCGGTACGCCCCCGGCACGGCCAGGTCCGTCGCCCGCACCGCGCAGAACCACATCGCCTCGAAGATGGCGCGCTGTTCCGCGGCGAAGACCTCGGGCGAGGTGTAGTGGCCGCCCGGCAGCGTCGCGACCAGGCTCCGGGGAAGCGCGGTTCGCGTCGCGGCGCGCCCCGCGTTCACGTCGCCTCCCCGAGCACGCGTCGCCGCAGCCCGCACGGCGGCAGGTTCGGCGGCGCGTCGGACAGCACCACGTACACCGTCTCCCCCTCGACCACCACCTGGTGGGTGCGGACCGGCAGCCGGGCGGGCGGCGCGTCGACGGCACCGGTGCCGAGGTCGAACTTCGAGGAGTGCAGCGGGCATTCGACCTCGCGTCCCTCCACCCAGCCGTCGGACAGCGCCGCGTCCTGATGGGTGCAGGAGTCGTCGATGGCGAACAACTCGCCGTCCTCGGTGTGGAACACCGCGACAGGGGGGTCGGTCTCCAGCCTGGCGGCCTCGCCTCGCGGCAGATCCGCGAGCCGGCACACGGGAATCATCATGACACCTCGGTGCGTATAGTGAAACGAAGTGCAGGATCCGCAACTCGGGCCAGTGTGGGGGCCGCCCCGAGGCGCGTCAAGACACGGGAACCGGTCGTGTGCGCGCACCCCCGGGTGGGCCGGACCCGCGTCCTGCCCGCCCTGGACGAACCTCAGCGGATTCCCAGGTTCGGCCCTCGCGTGCTGGGTAGCAGCCGGGCGGCGCGCGCGCCGGGGGATTCCCGGACGGACCCTTGACGTCCTGAAGGGGGATGCCCATGCTGGTCGGATTCGGTTGCGCGACAGGGAATCGTTCCGCCATGCGCAACGGAGGAGGAAGCGGTACGGACCCGGACGTCGCGGTCGTCCCCGGCCGACGCGCGCCATCCCGTAGGTGACCCCTTCCGTCATGGAGCGACGCATGAGCCAACCCGCGAATCCCGCCAACCCGAGACCGGCCACGCCTTCGTCACCGCGGACCCAGGGTCCGCCGGGCGGCGACAGCGACGACCTGGCCCGGTTCGGGTACCGCCAGGAACTGGAGCGCTCGCTCGGCTCCTTCTCCAGCTTCGCCGCCGGATTCAGCTACATCTCCATCATGACCGGCGTCTTCCAGCTCTTCGGCTTCGGATTCGCGTCCGGGGGACCGGCGTTCATCTGGTCCTGGCCGCTGGTCTTCATCGGGCAGGGCGCGGTGGCGCTGTGCTTCGCCGAGGTGGCCGGGCAGTTCCCGCTGGCCGGCGGCGTCTACCAGTGGTCCAAGCACATCGCCCGCCCGGCCACGTCGTGGATGGCGGGCTGGATCATGACCATCGGCGCGGTGGTGACCGCGGCGGCCGTGGCCGTCGCGTACCAGGTCATCCTTCCGCAGGTCTCGCTCGCCTTCCAGATCGTCGGCGGCTCGGCGGACGCGGGATTGACCTCGACGCCGAACGGAGCCAAGAACGCCATCCTGCTCGCCCTCGGTCTCGTGGTGTTCACCACGCTGGTCAACATCATCGGCGTCCGCCTGATGGCGAAGATCAACAACATCGGTGTGGCCGTGGAGTTGATCGGCGTCACCCTGCTGATCGTCATGCTGGCGATCCACATCCGGCGCGGCCCCCAGGTGGTGACGCACACCGCCGGCGCGGGCTCCGGGCAGTCGATGGGATACCTCGGCGCCTTCCTGGTGGCGTCCATCATGAGCGCCTACGTCTTCTACGGCTTCGACACCGCCGGATCGCTCGCCGAGGAGACCAGGGAACCGCGCCGGCACGCACCGCGCGCGATCCTGCGCGCGCTGACCGCCGCGTTCCTCGCCGGCGGAGCGCTGATGCTCGTCGGCATGATGGCCGTGGGCGACATCAACGCCAGGCAGCTGGGCACCCTCGGCATGCCCTACCTGGTCAAGTCGACCCTCGGCAACGGGCTCGGCAACGTCTTCCTGATGTGCTCGGCGATCGCCATCACGGTGTGTTGCCTGGCGGTGCAGACCGCGGCGATCCGACTGCTGTTCGCGATGGCGCGCGACGGGCGGCTGCCGTTCGGCGCGTCGATCGCGCGGGTGTCACCGCGGTCGAAGACACCCGTCGTGCCCGCGGTGCTCACCGGTGTGCTGACCGTCGCGCTGCTGCTGGTCAACATGGGCAACCAGCGCGTGTTCTACATCCTGACCTCGGTCGCCATCATCCTGTTCTACATCCCCTACCTGATGGTGACCGCGCCCATGCTGCTGCGCAGGCTGCGCGGCGAGTGGCCGCGCCCCGGCCACGGCCCGTACTTCAACCTCGGCCGCTGGGGTCTGCCGGTGAACGTCTTCGCCGTGCTGTACGGCGCCGCGATGACCGTCAACCTCGCCTGGCCGCGCACCGCGGTCTACGGCGACGACCACTGGTACTTCCAGTGGGGCGCGGTGGTCTTCGTCGCCGTCATCGTGGGGGTCGGCGCCGGGATCTACCTGACCCGCCGTCACAAGGAGGCGGCCGCCGCGCCGCAGGCCGGGCCCGTGGCGGACGAACTGGCGGTCCCCGGGACCTGACGGATGGTCAGGAGGAGGCGGGCGGGCGGCATCCGGACTGCCGTCCGCACCGCCGGGACGAAGACTTCGCACGCCTCTTGTTACCTCCGGTAAAGCGCCGCATCCTGTGGTCGTCCTGTCGCGCTCCCCGGCGCGGCACACCCCCACGGGACACGAGGAGCAAGCATGCGACCCCAAGCCGTTCTTGCCCGGTTCTCCCTCGTCGGCGTCGCCGCACTCGCGGCGGCCGGCCTCGCCGCGGGCCCCGCGCTCGCCGCCGACACCCCCGTCAGCCTCTCCTGCCAGGCCACCCCGCCGATCGGCGGCGCCCAGACCTTCAGCCTCGACGCGGGCGTCAACGGCACCGCGCCCGCCGGCGTGGCCTCGGGCAGCGCCTTCACGATCACCCTCGCCCCCGACGCGCTCACCGTACCGACCTCGGTCAGCGGCTACAGCGTCTCCAACATCAGCGGCATCAAACTGTCGATCCCGGTGCCCTCCGGCGCCACCCTCACCGGCGAGTCGCTGTCCGGCGGCTCCGGCGCGGGCTCCGGTGCATCCGTCGCCGTGCGGGGCAAGAACCTCGTGGTGAGCGTGCCCGGCCCGGTCTCCGGCGGCGCCACCTTCACCCTGCCGACCCTCACCCTCGACCTGACCGCGGGCGCCTCGGGCGGCAGCGTCACGACCGCCATAGCGGGCAGCGGCTACTCCGACCCCGGCCTGACCTTCAACGCGAGTGTCAGCGTCAGCTTCTTCAAGGTCAACGTCCCCACCGCCTGCTACGCCCCCTCAAGCCCCGCCCTCACCACGACCACCGTCGACTGAACCACCCGCGAACCACCGTGAACCTCCCGTGGACCCGGCACGCCCTGCCGCGCCGGGTCCACGGAACCACGCCCGCCCGTCAGCCCACCCATTCGCGCAGCGCCGTGACCCGCTCGACGGCCGCGTCGAAGGCGGCGGTCGGCAACTGCCCCGATCCCAGGGCCGATGCGAGCGCGGTCACCGCGTCGGCGCCCTGCGAGGCGTCGCGGGCCGAGCACAGCAGCAGGTCCATCCCCGCGGTCGCCGCCAGGACGGCCCGGGTCCCGGTGTCGTACGACGGGTCGATGGCGCCCGCCTCCAGCGCGTCGGTGATGGTGACGCCGGTGAAGCCCAGGCGCTGCCGCAGCTCCCGCTGGACCACCACGGACGACAGGCCCGCCGGACGGCCGGCGTCCAGCGCCGGGTAGACGGCCCAGGAGCACATCACCAGCCTCACCCCCGCGCACACCGCCGCCGTGTACGGCGCCTCGTCCACCGACCGCAGTTCGGACAGGCCCTGGGTGAGGGTGACCGGACCCTCGTCGGTGTTCTGCGACGTGGTGGCCGCCCCGAGGCCGGGGAAGTGCTTGGCGGTCGCCGCGACCCCGGTCTTCTGCTGGGCCTCGATGAACGCGTGCCCGCAGGAGGAGACGACGGCCGGGTCCATGCTGTACGAGCGCTGGTACTCGTCGATGAAGTTCCCGGCCGTGCGGTAGACGTCGAGCACCGGCGCCAGGTTGACGTTCATCCCGACACCCGCGAGGTTCTGGCCGGCCTGGGTGCCCGCGGTGGACGCCGCGCCCGCCGGGTCACCGGCCTCGCCGATCTGCTTCTCCGACTGCGCCGGCGCGCCCGGCAGCCGCCGCACCTCGCCGCCCTCCTGGTCCGTCATCAGCAGCAGCGGAAGCCTGACCGGACCGGAGACGTTCGCCTGGTTCAACTGGCCGATGACGGAGGTGATCTGGGCGTCGGAGGAGATGTTCTCGCCGAAGAAGATGACGCCGGCGACCTCCCCGGCACGGATGGCGTCCAGCAGCGCGGCGGGCGGGGTCAGCCCGGGGTAGGAGTAGACCACTCGCTGACCAGCGAGTTGACGGCTCGTCAATTCCGGTTGGCGGTGCGGCGGTCGGTGCGGGTGGTGGAGCGGTGCGGCGGCGGCGCGCTGTGCCCCGGTCGCCGCCGAGGCGGTGGCCACGGCCGCACCGGCCGCGGCGAGCAGGGTACGACGGCGCAGGGAGGACGTGCGAGGTGCGTCCATGGAGGGCCCCTTCCCGGCAGTGCTCCAAAGTGCGCGATGTTCATGACATGGCGGGCGCGGTGACCGTACGTCCGTACCCGGATGCGGGGAAGGGGATCGGACCGCCGCCGTTGGTCTACTCCTTCGGCGGTACGCGAACGCTACGGCGACGTGCGACGACGCGTGACGCCGAAGGAAACTTCCAGCCACCGAAACCGCCGCCCCCGCGCTCCACGGGGCGGCCGACGGCGTGCCGGGGCTGGTGGCCTACCGCCGAGTAGTGCGAGGATCGCGCTCATCCCGACCCGCGGGCGACCCAGTGGACGACGAGGACGACCATGGCTGAACCGCACGATCTGACCGCACGCGAGCAGGCGGAGGCGATCAGGACCGGAACCCTCTCGCCGGTGGAACTCACCGATCACTACCTCGACCGCATCGAGCGGCTGGGCGAGACCGTCGGCGCCTTCATCACCGTCACGCCCGAGGTCGCCCGCAAGCAGGCGGCCGACGCCGAGGCCGAGGCGCTCGCCGCCCGCCGCGAAGGACGCGAACTGCCGCCGCTGCACGGCGTTCCGGTGCCGGTCAAGGACCTCAACCTCGTCGCCGGGGTGCGCTGCACGCTCGGCTCCGCCGCGTACGCCGACCACGTGCCGGACGTGGACGACCACGTGGTGACCCTGCTGCGGCAGGCGGGCACCGTCATGCTCGGCAAGACCAACACCCCCGAGTTCGGCCTGCCCTGCTACACCGAGAACCGCCTCGCCCCGCCCGCCCGCACCCCGTGGGACCTGGAGCGCTCGGCGGGCGGCTCCAGCGGCGGGGCGGGCGCGGCGGTCGCCTCCGGCCTCGCCCCGCTCGCCCACGGCAGCGATGGCGGCGGATCCATCCGCATCCCGGCCTCCGTCTGCGGCCTGTTCGGCCTCAAGCCCAGCCGCGGGCGGGTCAGTTCGGGCCCGGTGCAGCACGACGTCAGCGGCCTGAGCACCTCGGGCCCGATCGCCCGCACGGTGGCCGACGCCGCCGCGCTGCTCGACGTGCTGGCCGCTCCCGTGCCGGGCGCCCCCTACGCGGCCCCGTCCCTGCCGCCCGGCGAGACCTTCGCCTCGTACGCCGCCCGCGAACCGGGGACGCTCCGGGTGGTCGGCCTGCCCGACCCGCCGGTGCCCGGGGCGCCGCTGCACCCGGACTGCCGTGCCGCATACGACGACGCGGCAGGGCTGCTGCGGGAGTTGGGACACCAGGTCGAGGAGCTCCAGCTTCCGGTGGACGACGGCATCAGGAACGCCTTCACCGCCGTGTGGGAGGTGATGTCCACCGTCCACCCGGTCGCGCCGGAGCAGGAGGAAGCGCTGATGCCGGTCACCCGGTACCTGCGCGCGGGCGGAGCCAAGGTCTCGGGGCCCGGCTTCGCCTCCGCCCTCTACACGTTCCGCGCGCTGGGCCAGCTCGTCGCCGACGCGCTGCTGAGCACGTACGACGTGATCCTCACGCCGACGCTCGCCCAGCCGCCGGCCCTCGTCGGCGGACTGCGCGACGACTCCGACCCGGCGGCGGAGTTCGAGGCGATCGCCCGCTTCACGCCGTACACCCCGCTCTACAACGCCACCGGTCAGCCCGCGGTCAGCGTGCCGTTGCACTGGACGGCCGACGGCCTGCCGATCGGCGTGATGTTCGGCGGCCGGTACGGGGACGAGGCGACGCTGCTGTCGCTGTCCGCCCAGCTGGAGGCCGCGCGGCCGTGGGCGGGACGGCGTCCGGAGATCTGGTAGCCGGGGAGGGACAGGCCGGGCGCGTCACGGCCGGCGTTCGTGCGGTGGGTGGACCGCGCCCGGAACCCGGCTGAGGGGGGCACCGCTGCCGCCCCAGCGGGTCGAGACGATCTCCGCGGCGATGGACACCGCCACCTCCTGCGGGGTCCTGCCGCCCAGGTCGAGGCCGATGGGGGAGCGCAGCCGGGCGATTTCGGCGTCACTGAGCCCGGCCTCGCGCAGCAACGCGGTCCGCTCCTCGTGGGTGCGCCTGCTGCCCATCACGCCCACGTACCCGGCCTCGGTGCGCAGCGCCACCTGAAGCAGCGGCACGTCGAACTTCGGGTCGTGGGTCAGCACGCAGATCACCGTGGCCGGGTCGACCTCGGTGCCGCGCAGGAAGCGGTGCGGCCAGTCGGCCACCACCTCGACGCCCGGCGGGAAGCGGCTCGCGGTGGCGAAGGGCGTCCGGGCGTCGCAGACGGTGACCCGGTAGCCGAGGAACTGTCCGATCGCGGCCACCGCCGCCGCGTAGTCGATCGCCCCGAACACCAGCATCCTGGGTGGCGGTGCGAAGGACTGGACGAAGACGGCCACGGCGTCCTCGCGGCGCTCGCCGTGCGGGCCGTAGTGCCGCAGCCCGGTCGCGCCGCCGGCCAGCTCGCCGCGCGCGTCAGCGGTGACGGCGATGTCGAGTCCCTTACTGCCCAGGGTTCCTGAGGTGGCGTCGGGCCAGACGGCCAGTGTCGCTCCGGTCGGCGCCGGGCCCTCGGTCACCGTGGCCAGCGCCACCGGCCCGCCGTCCCGCACCGACTCGGCGACCTCGGCCAAGCCCGGATCGGTCGCATGGGTGACCGGACGCGCCAGCACGGTGATCTCGCCGCCGCAGGTGAGCCCGGCCGCGAACGCGTCGTCGTCGCTGTAGCCGAACGTGGCGGACCGCGCCGTGCCGTCCGCCACGACCTCCTTGGCCAGCTCGAGGACGGCACCCTCGACGCAGCCTCCGGAGACGCTGCCCAGCACCTCGTCGTCCGGCCCGACCGCCATCGCCGCGCCCGGCCCGCGCGGCGCGCTGCGGCTCACCGCGACCACGGTGGCTAGGCCGAACGGCTCCCCGGCCGCGTACCAACGGCTCAGTCCGGCGAGGATCTCACGCATGGCCGCATCGTCCCGCACCCACGGCGGCCCCGCACTCCGGCGACGGCGGCCGGTGTGTGACCAGTGAGGCACTGGCCGGACCCTGCGCGGGGCCCGCCGCCGCCCTATCGTGGCACGCATGAGTGGACACTTCGACGTCGTCGTCCTTGGCGCAGGCCCCGGCGGGTACACCGCCGCGGTGCGCAGCGCCCAGCTGGGGCTCTCCGTGGCCGTGGTCGAGGAGCGGTACTGGGGCGGTGTGTGCCTGAACGTGGGGTGCATCCCCTCGAAGGCCCTGCTGCGCAACGCGGAGCTGGCCCATCTGTTCACCCGGGAGGCGAAGACCTTCGGCATCCGGGTCGAGGGCCAGGTGAGCTTCGACTACGGCGAGGCGTTCGCGCGCAGCCGCAGGGTGGCGGACGGCCGGGTCAAGGGCGTGCACTACCTGATGAAGAAGAACAAGATCACCGAATACACCGGCCGGGGCACCTTCACGGACGACCACACCCTCTCGGTGACCACCGCCGACGGCACCACCGAGACCCTCACCTTCGGCCACTGCGTCATCGCGGCCGGCGCCACCACCAAGCTGCTGCCCGGCACCTCGCTCAGCGAGCGCGTGGTCACCTACGAGGAGCAGATCCTCAGCGACACGCTGCCGCGCAGCATCGTCATCGCGGGCGCCGGCGCGATCGGTGTCGAGTTCGCGTACGTGCTGCACAACTACGGCGTCCAGGTCACGCTGGTGGAGTTCCTGGACCGCGTGGTGCCGCTGGAGGACGAGGAGGTCTCCGCCGAACTCGCCAAGCGCTACCGCAAGCTCGGCATCAACGTCCTGACCTCCACCCGCGTCGAGGCCATCGACGACTCCGGCGACCAGGTCAAGGTCCACGTCTCCACCGGCGGCCAGCGCCAGACGCTGGAGGCCGACAAGGTGCTCCAGGCGATCGGCTTCCAGCCCCGGGTCACCGGCTACGGCCTGGAGAACACCGGCGTGCGGCTGACCGAGCGCGGCGCCATCGACGTGGACGGCCGCTGCCGCACCAACGTGCCGCACATCTACGCCATCGGTGACGTCACCGCCAAGCTGATGCTGGCGCACGCCGCCGAGTCCATGGGCGTCATCGCCGCCGAGACCATCGCGGACGCGGAGACGATGGAACTGGACTACGTGATGGTCCCGCGCGCCACCTACTGCCAGCCGCAGATCGCCAGCTTCGGCTGGACCGAGGCGCAGGCGCGCGAACGCGGCTTCGACGTCCGGGTGCAGAAGTTCCCGTTCACCGCCAACGGCAAGGCGCACGGTCTCGGCGACCCGGCCGGGTTCGTGAAGATCCTCAGCGACGGCAGGTACGGCGAGCTGCTCGGCGCCCACCTGATCGGGCCCGAAGTCACCGAACTGCTGCCGGAGTTGACGCTGGCCCAGCAGTGGGACCTGACCGTCCACGAGGTGGCGCGCAACGTGCACGCCCACCCGACGCTGGGCGAGGCGGTCAAGGAGGCGATCCACGGGCTCGCCGGGCACATGATCAATATGTGATCCGCCGACAGGCGTTCCGGGGCCCGGGCGGTCAAGCCGCCCGGGCCCGTTCATCCCCTCACTCCCCGATGTCCTCGAACCACAGGTCGGGACGCGCCGCGACGAACTCCCGCATCATCGCCACGCACTCCGCGTCGTCCAGCACCGTCACCCGCACGCCGAGCCCGGCCAGCCAGTCGTGGCCGCCGTGGAAGGTGACCGCCTCCCCGACCACCACGTGACCGATGCCGAACTGCCGTACCAGACCGGAGCAGTACCAGCACGGCGAGAGCGTGGTGACCATCGTGGTGTCCCCGTAACGCCGCATCCGCCCGGCCGCCCGGAACGCGGCGGTCTCGGCATGGGTGGCCGGGTCGTCGTCCTGCACCCTGCGGTTGCGCCCGCTGCCCAGCAGCCGCCCGCCGGGGCCGAACAGGGCGGCTCCGATCGGGATGCCGCCCTCGGCCAGCCCGGCCCGCGCCTCCCGCAGCGCCACCGCGAGCATCGCGTCCGGATCGGTGTACCGCACGGCGTGTTCGGTCGTCTCGTCCATCCGTCAACGGTAGGGCCGCGCACCCGGGGGCGGCGGGCTTCACGCGGCCCGGCCGGTGCCGTGCCGGAAGTCGGAGGGGTCCGCGTGCCGCAGGGCGCGCAACGCGGAGCGCGGGCACCGTGACGACCGGGCAGTGTGCCAAAGCCGGCAGCGCGCGCCGTGCCGTGCCGTGCAGGACGCGCGCGGCGAGGCGGCGACCCGCGCCGGTGCCGACCATTACGACGTCGCCGTCCCGGTCCGCGACCGCGCACAGGGCCTCGGCGGCCGGGGCGGCAGGCCCACCCGCGCGCCGCTCACGAGCAGCTGAGCGCGCCCGCCTGCTCCTTCGCCGTCAGCACCCGCTTGACGCTCTGCTCGACCTGCGAGCGGAACGTCGCGTCGCTCCCCATCCGGCTCAGCACCGCGCTCGTCATCGGCGTGACCGTCGCCGGGTTCACGGTCAGCACGAGGTTGCCGCCCGCGGCGATGAAACGCACCGCGCGGTCCCCGGTCGGCACCGCTCGCACCTGCGCCGCGTTTCCGAGGTCGTCGGAGATGATGACGCCGTTGAACTTCAGCTCGTCGCGGATCATCCCGGTCAGCACGGTCGGCGAGAACGCGCCCTGCTGGGTCGGGTCGATGCGCTGGTAGACCGCGAGCGCCGCCATGATGAACTGCGCGCCCGCCTTGATGCCGCTCTCGTACGTGGTCAGGTAGTCGCCGGTGCGCTGGGTGGCGGTGTCGGTGACGCCCGCGGTCACGTCGGTGTTGCCGCTGGCCTGGCCGAGGCTGGGGAAGTGCTTGAGGGTGGTGAGCACCCCGGACTGCTCCATGCCGCGCACGAACGCGCTGCTCTGCCGGGCCACGGTGGAGGCGTCGCTGCCGTAGTTGCGCATCAGCTTGCCGATGGGCGCGTTGCTGTTCTGCAGGCGCGGCGGCACCACGTCGACCACCGGCGCCAGGTCCAGGTCGACGCCCGCGGAGCGCAGTTGCGAGCCCCAGGTCCCGGCGCTGGTCTGGAGCTTGGAGCTGGGCCACCCGCCCTGCGCCATGGCCGACGGGATCACCGAGAACCCGGGCCCGTTGAGCACCTGCACCTGGCCGCCCTCCTGGTCGGCGGAGACCAGCAGCCCGACCCTCTTCCCGCCGACCGTGGGCGCCGCCGCCTGGATGCGCCCGGTGAGCGACTTGGTCGACTGCACGCCCGCCGACGAACGCCCGGTGAGGATCGCCGAGCCCGCGTCGTTGTCGCTGATCGCGTTCTGCTCGGCCGTGGTCATGCCGGTCGCGGTCACCGGGGCCATGAACAGCTGGCCCACCCGCTGTTTGTCCGACATCGCCGCGTAGACATCGTTGACGCAGGCCGAGGCCTGCGCTGAGTGGCTGGGCGACCCGGACGAGGTGCTCGCGGCGGCGGTCGTCGAACGCGTGCCGGACGGCGCCCCGCTCGTGGTACCGGGAGCCGGGGTGCCGGAGGTGTGCGGGACGCTCGCGGCGCCGGACGGGTGGGACGAGGGCGAGGAGGAGCTGCCACAGCCCGCCACCGCCAGAGCGACACCGAGCGGAAGGGCGGCCAGACGCAGATTCCTGGCACGAGCGCGACCTGACACGAAGAACCAGCCACCTTGTCGAAAGATAGGACAGTAGGTACGGGCTCTCTCAGCGAAACACACGACACGGGGCCCCGCACACGGCGACGCGCGGCCGCGCACCGGATCGGGTGCCGAAAGGCGTAACGCCGCGCCGACCGGCCGCCGCCCCGGCATCCCCCTCAGGGCTCAGGCGCAGCTCGGGATCGGGCCCCCGACGATCGCGAAGGTGTCCGCGGCCAGCTGCCCCATGTCGACCGTCGTGCCCTCGAACTCCGCGTAGCAGGCGTGCAGGTTCATCACCAGGCGCTCCGGCTCGCGCAGCCCCGCGAACCGACTCGCGTCGATGGAGCGCGCGGCGTCGAGCGGCGAGAGGCCCTCCGCGTGGGCGTCGCGCGCCACGTCGAGGATCCAGCGCAGGTAGTCGGTGGTCGCCTCGACCGCCTCCAGGCCGCAGGGCTCGCCGTGACCGGGCACGATCAGACGCGGCGCCAGCTCGTCGATCTCCTCCAGGGTGCGCAGCAGCCCGGTCGGCGAGCCCTCGGCGAGCATCGGGGTGCCGCCGTTGAAGATCAGATCACCACTGATGAGGACGCGGTCGTCGGGCAGCCACGCGTACACGTCCCCGTGGGTGTGCGCGGCCCGGCCCGGGTGGCGCAGCTCGACCCGGCGCTCGCCGCTCCACAGCTGGAGCCGCTCGGCGAAGGTGACCGCGGGACCCGCGGCCCGGATGTCGCCCCACTCGGGTCCGGCGAACATCGGCAGCACGGCGTGGTAGTCCTCGCGCAGCACCCGGTCCCGGCAGTAGGGGTGCGAGACGATCGTGGCACCGGCGAACAGGTGGTTGCCGTGGGTGTGGTCGCCGTGGTGGTGGGTGGCGACCACGGTGCGCACCGGCCGGTCGGTGATCCGGGCGATCTCGGCCTGGTACGCGGCGGTACGAGCCTCGGTGGCGGCGCTGTCGATCGATATCGCCGCCTCGGGACCGTCGATCAGCACGGCGTTGTTGAGGTACCAGCCGCCGTCCGGCTGGATGTACGCGTGCACGCCGTCGGCGACGGCGACCATGCGGGGGGCGGACGGGGCGGCGGGCTGCTCGGTCATGAGGCCTTCCGGGACGCGAGGGAACGGGCGGCGCGAGTGTAGCCGCGCGCCCACCAGGTCCCGCCGGGCGCCCCCCGTTCCGTTCCGCCGGCCGGGACGGGTCCGTCACGGTCCGTCCGCCAAGCGCCGACCGCCGTCTACCGGGCCAGCCAGCTCGCGGCGCCCATCACGATCACCGGGTGGCGTGCCGGGTCCAGCGCCCGCAGCAGTTCCTTCATATGATCCTGCGTCAGGCTCACGCAACCGTGGGTGGGCCCGCCGTGGTCGACGTGGATCCAGATGCCACCGCCGCGCGAGGCGCCCATCGGCCGCTCGGTGCTCAGCGGGGACGTGCCGGGGACGTGGTTGTAGTTGATGGCGATGACGTAGTTGAACGCGCCCGCCAGCGGCTCGCCCTCGAAGCCGGCGCCGGTCGCGGTGAACCCGTAGGAGTGGGTGTAGGGCAGCTTGGTGCCCGGGTTGGCGAGCAGTCCGCCCGCGTCGGTGAGGGTGTACACCCCCTCGGGGGAGTGCAGGTCGCCCTCGTGGTGGTCGGTGGTCCAGCCGTTCAGCGCGTTGTGCGCGGGCCAGGACGCGCCGGCCCGCCAGCCGTCGGCGGTGCGCTGGTAGAGGACCACCGTGGAGTGCGGGGAGTGCTCGTCCTCGCCGGTGACCAGCACGACCTGCTGCGCGTCGGCCGGGATGCGGGCCGCGGTGCGCGGGCCGACGCCGGGCAGCCGGTCCGCCGGCGCGTGGCCGCCGTCCGGCGAGACGTTGGCGGCCGCGGTCGGGGGCTTGCCGTCGGCGGCGGTGCCGGCCCCGTGCCCTCCGCATCCGGCGAGTGCCCCCACGGCGAGCAGGGCGAAGGCGGCTGAGGTCAGCGGAGTGCGGCGCGCGGGCATTGCGTGGGGGCCTTTCGAAAGCCTCGGGGTCCGGAGCGGGCGGATCCTATGGTGTCCACCCCTGCTCACAGCTTAAGGGGCGCGCACTCGCGCCCCCGGCGCCCCACGGGCGATCTCGGCCACGCCGCTGAAGTGGCCTACACGGCACGGCCCTTCCGGCGGCCTGCGAACGGGCGTGTCGCGCCGTCGCGCACGGGTTGCCGTGCGGCGCCCGCCCGGGCGCTCCAGGGCAATCCCGTTCGGACTAGGCCTCGGCGAGCAGCCGCTTGAGGAATTCGGCGGTGTCCTTGGGCTGTTCGGCCTCCGCGGACAGCCGGTCCATCACCGACATGTAGTTGTCGACGTCGTCCAGCTTGTCCAGGTACAGGGCGCTGGTCAGCTGTTCGAGGTAGACGACGTCCGGCAGGTCCGGCTCCTGGAAGCGCAGGATGGTGATCGGGCCGCCCGCCGCCGCCAGCCCGCCGATGTCGAACGGGGCCACCTGCACGGTGACGTTCGGCAGCTCGGTGATCCGCAGCAGGTGCTCCAGCTGACCGCGCATCACCTCGCGCCCGCCCAGCGGCCTGCGCAGCGCCGCCTCGTCCACGACCGCCCACAGCCGCGGCGCGTCGGGCGCCTGGAGCAGCTGCTGGCGCTTCATGCGCAGCTCCACGCGGCGCTCGATCTCGCGCTGCGACGCGTGGCGGTACCCCAGCCTGGTGACCGCTCGGGCGTAGTCCTCGGTCTGCAACAGGCCGGGCACGAACTGGACTTCGTAGGTGCGGATCAGGGAGGCGGCCTCTTCGAGACCGATCAGCGTCTCGAACCACTGCTCCAGCACGTCGCCGTACTGCTGCCACCAGCCGGGCATCCCGGCCTGCCGGGCGAGTTCGAGGTACTGCGCGCGCTCGTCCGCGTCGTGGACCTCGTAGAGGGTGAGCAGGTCGGAGACGTCGCGTTCCTTGCAGCCGACGCGGCCGAGTTCGAGGCGGCTGATCTTCGCGTGCGAGCCGCGGATCGCCTCGCCGGCCTGCTCGCGCGTGATGCCGTTGCGCATGCGCAGCTTGCGCAGTTGGGTTCCCAGCACGATGCGCAGGACGGTCGGGCCACCGCGAGGGTGCTCCAAGTAACGCCTTATCGGCGGTTCGCTGCTGCTCGGCCGCATCATGGCGGTCATGACGACTCTCCTGAGTGACGGGGCGAGCACTCAGTCTCGCATCCACGTGGCCGGTTGGTACAGCCGTGCGTGGGGAACGAGCCGCCCCGGCCGCCGTCCGCGCGGTGGCTACCGCCCGCCGTCGCCGATCAGCGTGTCGAAGTCGCCGTCCTTGGCACCGCCGATGAACGCCTCGATCTCGGCACGGGTGTAGATGAGCGCCGGGCCCTCCGGGTGGCGGGAGTTGCGCACCGCGAAGCCGCCCTGGGGGAGCGCGGCCACCTCGACGCAGTTGCCACCGGGGTTGCTGCGGGCGCTCTTCTTCCACACCACGCCCTCGATGAGCGTGGACCGCACGCCGTTGTCGATCTGCCGCATTCCAGCCCGCTCCTTCGTCCTCGCTGACACACGACCACTCGCGCAAGTGACCTGACGCGCAGTCAACTTCGTTTGCACGTGCATCTGTGCTTACGGGTGTGTTTGCCGCTGCACTTACCGATGCACTTACTGGTGTGCTTGCCCGTGACTGTAATTGCAGATGTGCTTGCAGCGCCAGCGTCGCGCGGGAATAGTAGGGCGGGCAGGAAGACCTTCGTGACGACTGTCGAGAGGCTCCGCGGAGAGCGTGATGACTACACATCCGGTCGGCTCACCAGCACACTCCGCCGGGGACGGATCCCGCAAGCACTGGCTCGCGCTGGCCGCCGAGGGGGCGTTCCCCTCCGGCGACGAAGGCCGCGGCGCCTCGGGATTCGCCGCCTGCGCCCTCGAAGGCGAGCCCCAAGCCGTCCCGGGGGCACGGAAGTTCATCCGCTCGACGCTGGACGGCTGGGGGATGGCCGCGCTCTGCGACGACGCGGCGGTGATCGGATCCGAACTGCTGGGCAACGCCCTGCGCCACGGGCTCACCGGCCGCGGCGAGCGGCCGCTGTCACCGCACCCGATCTGGCTCGGGCTGCTGCGCAGGGGGGACACCGTGCTGTGCGCGGTCTCCGACCCCAGCTCCGAGACCCCCTGCCTGCGGGCGCCGGACGACCTGGCGACGAGCGGGCGCGGCCTGCGCGTCGTCGACCGCCTCAGCGACTCGTGGGGCTGGACCGAGCCGGACGCCGTGGGCAAGGCCGTCTGGGCGGTCGTCTCGGGCCGCGCCTGAGGGACGCTCAGCCAGTCAACGCGCCTGAATTCTGGGGGAGTTGCCCCCCTCCGGCACCAGGCGGCGGGCGCATGGACGCGAGGTCAGGCGGTCAGGGCTTGCGCGCCACGCCCGCGTACAGCGGGATGTCGGTGGGGGACAGGCTGTCCGTCCCGACGTTCACCGGATCCGGACGCCACCGGTGCACCACCTCGACGCCCGGGTCGACCAGGTCGAGGCCGTCGAAGAACCTCAGTATCTCGGCCCTCGTACGACTGTTGACGTGCGATCCCTTGGACTCGAAGTTGTCCGACACCTGCCGCAGCGCCTCCGGCTCGAAGTCGGCGGTCACATGGCTGAGCGCCAGGTAGCTCCCCGAGGGCAGCGCGTCCATGATCCGGCGGACGATCGCGTGCGGATCGCGTTCCTTCGGCAGCCAGTGCAGCACGGCGAAGAGCGTCAGCGCCGTCGGCTGCTTCAGGTCGAGGGTCGCGTTGAGCTCCGGATCGTCCAGGATGCCGGCCGGATCACCCAGATCACCGTGGATGTACGCGGTCGCGCCGTCGGGGTGGGAGGTGTGCAGGGCGCGCGAGTGCGTCAGCACGATGGGGTCGTTGTCGGCGTAGACGACGCGCGAGGACGGCGCCACCCGCTGGACCACCTCGTGCAGGTTGGGCGAGGTGGGGATGCCGGTGCCGATGTCGAGGAACTGCCGCACGCCCGCCTCGTCGGCCAGCCAGCGCACCGCGCGGTGCATGAACGCCCTGTTCTGGCGGGCCGTGGGCACCGCGCTGGGCAGCGCCGCCACGGTCTCCTCGGCTGCCGCGCGGTCGGCCGGGTAGTTGGTCTTGCCGCCCAGCAGTACGTCGTACACCCGCGCCGCGTGCGGTCTGTCGGTATGCAGGTCCACCGGCGGCCTCGGGTTCGCCTTCATCCAGTCGGCGGCCTCCGCCATCACCCGTGCTCCCTCCCGCGCGTGGCCGACCCTGTTGTCAACCCGTCAGCCAGCCTAGCCCGACCGCCGCTGTCCGGATCCGTCGTTCACCCGGTCCACACACCTCAGGACGAACGCCTGACCACGAGTTCCGGATCGAACACCCGTGAGTGTGCGGGCTGTTGGGGATCGTTGATCCGCGCCAGCAGGGAGCGGGCCATCTCGGCGGCCATCGCCTCCACCGGTTGACGGACCGTCGTCAGCTGCGGTTCGCAGGCGAGCGCCGCGCTGCTGTCGTCGAAGCCGACCACCGCGACGTCGTCCGGCACCGACCGCCCGCTGCGGTGCAGCACCGGCAGCGCCCCGAGCGCCATCAGGTCCGAGGCGATGAACACCCCGTCCAGGTCCGGCCGCCGCTGGAGCAGCGCGGTCATCGCCACCGCGCCGCCGCCCTGCGTGAAGTCGCCCTCGACGCTCACCACGTCACCCAGCCCGTTTCGGGCCGCCGCCGCGGTGAACCCGTCGAGCCGGTTGCGTCCCGAGGGCATGTCCAGCGGTCCGGTGATCGTGCCGACCCGGCGGCGGCCCCGGGCCATCAGGTGGTCGGCGGCGAGCGCGGCACCGGCGGCCTGGTCGACGTCCACCGAGCCGATGGGCAGGTCCGGCCGCGACGGGCGCCCGGCCAGCACCGCGGGCAGACAGGACGCGGCGAGCAGTTCGGGCAGCGGGTCCGCGGCGTGCTGCGAGATCAGCACCACGCCGTCCACGTGCCCCTGCCGCAGGTAGCCGACGAGCCGGTCGCAGGAGGCGTCGTCGTCGGCGAGCATCAGCATCAGCTGCACACCGGCCGGCCGCAGCACCTCCAGAAGCCCGCTGACCACCCGGCCGAAGTGCGGATCGCTGAACATCCGGCCCACGAACGGGCTGGAGACGGTCAGGTCGCGGCTCTCGGATACCACCAGCGCCACGGAGTCGGTGCGCCGGGTCACCAGGGAGCGGGCGGCCCGGTTGGGCACGTAACGCGTGGCGTCGACGGCCCGCTCGACGGCGCGGCGCAGTGCGGGGTCCACCGAAGCGGCACCGTTGATCACCCGGGAGACGGTCGCCCGCGACACCCCGGCCACGCGGGCGACGTCCTCCAGCGTGGCGGGCCGGGCCGGGGGTGTGGCGTCGCTGCTCATCGGCCCTTTATATCCGTGGCCGCGCCCCTGGCGGGAGGGGGCGCGGCCGTTCTTGACACGGGTGAAGCGTGCCGGATCTACGGGTAGTTGGTGAGGTAGACGTTGTTGGTGGTGGAATCGGCCGCCGCTCCGGCCGAGTTGATGACGTGGTCGATGGTCCCGACGCCGCCGAGCGAGACGGTCAGCAGGTCGTGGAAGCTCACCCCGGCCGCGTCCGGCGCCTGGAACGCGTGGTCGTTGACCACCGCCGGATCGACGTCGAAGTAGCAGTAGCTGCCGACGCCCCACGCCTCGTGGCTGGTCACGCCGGGGGCCACCTCGTAGGCGGGGTAGCCGTCCGTCGAGCCGTCCATCCAGGAGGCCTGGTCCGGCGGGTCGTAGGGGTTCTCGTTCTGGAAGAAGTAGGTGCGCCCGCCGTTGCCGTTCCAGAGCACCTCGGTCTTCTGGTAGTGCTCCACGGCCAGCCCGTACATCGTCACGTCGGCGCCGTTGACGATCAGGCCGGTGTCGGCGGTGTTGCTGCTCCAGCCGACGCCCGAGCCGTGGTCGGCCCGCCACAGCCACAGGTTGTCGCCGATGGTGTTGTCGGCGTTCACCACCAGGCTGTCGGTGGCCTTGCCGACGCCGTCGCCGCCGATGCGTACGTACACGTCCTCGATCGACTGCGGGTCGGAGGCGTGGCTCGCCGTCGAGCCGGGTGTTCCCATCTGCACCAGCTGCGCCGAGTCGGTGGTGCCCGCGTCGATGAGCAGGTCGTCGATCTGGGCGCCGTTCACGTCGGCGGTGCTGATGGCGGTGACGCCGCCGTCCGGGACCAGGGTGGCGAGGCCCAGGCCCAGCACGATCTGGTCGGGGTGGGTGACCTGGAGGGTCTGGTCGAGGTGGTAGACGCCGGGCGTGATCAGCAGGTCGTCACCGGCGGCGAGCGCGGCGTTCATGGTCTCGGCGCTGTCGCCCGGCCGGGTCACGTAGAAGTCGTGCATCGGCAGCGAGGTGCCGGGCGTGGTGCCGCCCGTCCAGGTGGGACCGGTGGTGTTCTGCTGGAGGGATGGCACGTACACGTGGTAGTCGCCCGAGCCGTCGACGTACAGGAACGGTTTCTCGCGCGAGTACGGGGTCTGCGCGACGGTGGTGTACGTGGGGTTGGGGAAGCTGGTCGCGGGCGCGTTCGGGTCGCCGACGAAGACCTGGTTCCACACCCCGTTGCTCCAGCTGCCGAAGTCGGTGTTGCGGGTCATCCACTGCTGCTGGGAGCCGGAGAAGATTTGGCCGCTGACCCGGGAGTCGGACAGGAAGCCGCCGGAGGACCATCCGTCACCGCTCGGGTCCAGCTTCAGCTCGCCGTGCACGTCCACCCGGCGCAGCGAGGCGCCCTGTGAGACCGCCCAGGTGTCGGTGCCGCTCGGCGGGGTGATCGACAGGTTCTCCGCCTCGCGCCAGAAGTTCTGGGTGGCGTTGCCGTTGTTCCAGCCCGCGTCGGAGGTGACGTAGCCGTTGATCTGCGTGTCGTCGGGGGACAGGCCGAGGCCGGCGATCTGGGTGTTGAAGCCGATGTTGGCCTGCACGGAGTAGGTGCCGGGCTTGAACAGCAGCGCGTCGCGCTCGGTGCCGAACTGGTTGGACTGCTGGGTGGCGAAGACCGAGTCCAGCGTGGACTGGATGCTGGAGGCGGACATCGACGGGTCGAATATCTTGACGTTGGGCCCGAAGTCGGGGGTGTCGGAGGTCGGCGGGGGAGTGCCGCCGCCGTTGCCGCCCGGGGTGCCGTAGACCTGGAACTCCCAGAGCGAGTACCCCCACTGGGTGGCCCGCTGGGTGCCGTACATCCGCACGTAGCGCCCGCTCCCGCTGACGTCGAGCGTCTGGGTGCCGCCGGTGCCGGAGGTGGTCGAGTAGAGCGTGGTCCAGTTGGTGCCGTCGGCGGAGGTCTGGATCTGGAAGGCCTTGGCGTACGCGGTCTCCCAGTTGAGGACCACGCGGTCCACGGTGACGGTCGAGCCCAGGTCGACCTGGAGCCACTGCGGGTCGCTGAAGGCGCTGGACCAGCGGGTGCCGGTGTCGCCGTCCACCGCGTCGGAGGCGGGGAACGCCGAACTCTCGGTGGACGAGGCGGTGGCGGCCCTGCCCTGCGACAGCAGCGAGTCCGCGGCCCGGGCGGGCACGGCGGGGGCGACCAGCGCGGCGGCGACCACCAGCAGCACGGCCCACAGCGCGAGCGGACCGCCGCGCCGCCAGGGGAGTTGACGTCGCGTCAGGGCGCGACCGGTTCTCAGGGGCATGCACTTCTCCTGCCGGAGGAGGGGTGGGGGTGTTTCCGTCAGAGAGCGCTCTCTCGGAGTGTCGCGACGCCGCTTCGAAGGTGTCAAGGCATGGGACACGCCCGCCTGTGCGCAGCCACGGACGGCACCGGGACGTACCGTCCCAATCGAGGCGTCACGGCCTGAGGCCGCGTCAATATCCCTACAAAACCTGCAGGGTTGACGCCCGGTGGGCCGTCAACCCTTGATGATGTTCGTCGCACATGGGGCGGTGGGGTGGCGGTACCCGGCGTACCGCCACCCCACCGCGTGCGGGGTCCCGTCAGACCGCGGCGGTGGCCTCCCCCTCCGCCTTGCCGGTCGAGGTGCCCGGGGCACCACCGGCGGCGCCGTCGGCGGGCGCGGAGCGCTCCACCGGGGTCTGCAACGGGAAGTGGCAGGCCGCGACGTGCCCGTCACCGAACAGCCGCGGCAGCGGCTCCTCCTCGGCGCACCTGTCCTGCGCGAACGGGCACCGGGTACGGAACCGGCAACCGGACGGCGGGGCCAGCGGCGAGGGCAGCTCGCCCTTGATGCCGCCACCGCGCTTGCCGCGCTCCACCTCGGGCTCCGGGATCGGGATGGCCTCCAGCAGACCGGCGGTGTACGGGTGTGCGGCCCGCTCGTAGATGTCCTGGCCGGAGCCGACCTCGACCATCTTGCCCAGGTACATCACACCGATGCGGTCGGCCAGGTACTTCACCACCGCGAGGTCGTGCGAGATGACCACGTACGACAACCCGTGCGAGGCCTGAAGGCGCTTCATCAGGTTGAGGACCTGGGCCCGGATGGAGACGTCCAGCGCGGAGACCGGCTCGTCGGCGACGATCACCTTCGGGTTGAGGGTGAGCGCCCGGGCCAGCCCGATGCGCTGCCGCTGCCCGCCGGAGAACTCGTGCGGGAACCGCTCCAGCGCGCTGGTGGGCAGGCCGACCTCGCCGAGCAGCTCCTTGACCCGGTCGTTCTGCTCCTTGGCGGTGCCGATGCCCTGGATCTGCAACGGCTCGCGCAGGATGGCCCCGACACGCATGCGCGGGTCCAGCGAGGAGTACGGGTCCTGGAACATCATCTGCAGGTCGCGGCGGTGCCGGCGCAACTCGCGGCCGCGCAGCGAGTCGATCTGGGTGCCCTCCAGCGTCACCCGCCCGCTGTCCGGCTTGTCCAGGCCGACGATCATCCGGCCCAGCGTGGTCTTGCCGCAGCCGGACTCGCCGACCAGGCCGAAGGTCTGCCCGGCGCCGAGCGAGAGCGACACCCCCGAGACCGCCTTGACGCTCACCTTGCCGCGCCGCAGCAGCCCGCCCGCGACGGGGAACTCCTTGACCAGGTCGACCACTTCGAGCAGCGCACGCGCGGCCGGTGCCTCGTCCGCTCCCGCCCCCTCCGCGGGAGCGGACTCCTGCACCGACACCGTGGCGGGCGGCAGCGCCCCGTCGACCGGGTGCCAGCAGGCGAACCGGTGCGAGTCCTCGGAACCGGTCAGCTCCGGCTCCTCGGTGCGGCAGCGGTCGGTGGCGTGCGTGCAGCGCGCCGCGAACCGGCAGCCGGCCGGGGGGTTGGACAGGTCCGGCGGCAGACCCGGAATGGTGTACAGCCGCTGGGTGTTGTCCTGCGCCAGCCGCGGGATGGAGGCCAGCAGACCCTGGGTGTAGGGGTGCCGCATACGCGCGAACAGCCGGTCGGTGGTGGTCGTCTCGGCGATACGGCCCGCGTACATC
This sequence comes from Streptomyces sp. ICBB 8177, assembly GCF_003144095.1. GTDB lineage: Bacteria > Actinomycetota > Actinomycetes > Streptomycetales > Streptomycetaceae > Streptantibioticus_D. The sequence continues at coordinate 592,743 of NZ_NSKH01000023.1, forward strand.
ACATTGATGCGGTCGGCGTGCCCGGCGACCACACCCATGTCGTGGGTGATCAGGATCATCGACATGCCCAGGCGGTCCTTGAGGTCCGCGAGCAGCGTGAGGATCTGCGCCTGGATGGTCACGTCCAGCGCGGTCGTCGGCTCGTCGGCGATCAGCACCTTGGGCTCGCAGGCCAGCGCCATCGCGATCATCACGCGCTGCCGCAGACCGCCGGAGAGCTGGTGCGGGTAGTCGCTCAGCCGCTCCTTGGGCCGCGGCAGACCCACCAGCGCCAGCACCTCGGCGGCCCGCTCCATCGCCTCGGCCTTGCTCGCCCCGCGGTGCAGCCGCACCGGCTCGGCCACCTGGTAGCCGATGGTCTTGGTGGGGTCGAGCGAGGACATCGGGTCCTGGAAGACCATCGCGATCTCGTTGCCGCGGATGCCGCGCAGTTCGCTGTCGGGCAGCCCGACCAGTTCGCGCCCGGCGAGGCGGATGGAGGACTCCTCCAGCACCCGGCCGCCCGGCGGCAGCAGGCCCATCAGGGACAGGCCGGTCATCGACTTGCCGCAGCCGGACTCGCCGACCAGGCCCAGCGTCTCGCCCGCCTTGAGGTGGAAGGAGACGTTCTCGACCGGGCGCACCACCGAGCGGGACAGCTGGATGTGCGTGGTGAGGTTCTCGACCTCGAGCAGCGGAGCCATTGTGTTCCTCGTTTCCGTCACTGTCCGCTCCCGTCAGCGCTTGCGCAGTCGTACGTCGACGGCGTCGCGCAGTCCGTCGCCGATCAGGTTGAACGCCATCACGACCAGCACGAGGGCGATACCGACCGGGAAGACCAGCCACCAGTAGCCGTTGGACAGGTTGTCGGCCGCGTCGGCGATCTGCGAACCCCAGTCGGTGTGCGGGTAGTGCACACCGAAGTTGAGGAAGCCGAGGGCCGCGAGGGCGAGGATGGCGTCGGCGATCTGGAAGGTGATGTTGACGATCACCGTTCCCATGGCGTTGGGGATCAGGTGACGGAAGATCAGCCGGGTGCGGCTGCCGCCCATCACCCGGGCCGCGGAGACGAAGTCGCGCACCCGCAGGGTGAGCACCTCGCCGCGCACCAGGCGGGCCGGCACCAGCCAGGAGAACACCCCGAGGATCAGCGACAGGTTCCACACGTTGGAGCCGTAGCGGTGCGCGATGATCAGCACCACCAGCAGGAACGGCAGCGACAGCAGGATGTCGACCACACGCATCATGGCCGCGTCCACCACGCCGCCCAGCAGACCCGCCACCGCGCCCCACAGGGTGCCGATGACGGTGGCGATGACGGCGGCGAGCAGGCCGATCTCCAGCGAGGTCTGGCCGCCCAGCATCAGGCGGCCGAGCACGTCGAAACCGTTGGAGTCGGTGCCCAGCGGACCGTTGCCCGGAGGCTGGTCGGTGTTGAGCAGGTTCGTCGCCACCTGGTCGGTGTGGTAGACGAACGGGCCGACGAAGCAGAACAGCACGAAGAACACCAGGATGCCCACGCCGAGCAACGCCAGCTTGTTGCGGGCGAACTCACGCAGCGTCAGCTTCCAGCCGGTCTGGACCTCGACGGCGATGTCGCCCGCGTCGGTGGAGGCGGTCGCGGGGTCGGCCGGCGGCGGGGGCGGAACGATCGTGGTCACTCGGTCTCCTCCGTCGATCCCGGAGCGGGCTGCGGGGCAGGGCTGTCGAACAGCGGGTCGTCCATGGTCACACCAGCTTGATGCGCGGGTCGGACAGCGTCAGACACACGTCGGCGACCAGGTTGCCGACCACCGTGAGGATCGCGGTCAGCAGGGTGTAGGCCATCAGGACGTTGTAGTCGTCGTTGCTGAGCGCGTTGACGAACATCAGGCCGAGGCCGTTGATGTTGAACGCGTACTCGATCAGCACGTTGCCGCCGATCAGCACCGGCAGGGACAGGCCGATGAGGGTGATCATCGGCAGCGACGCGTTGCGCACCAGGTGACGGGAGAACACCAGGCGCTCGGAGAGGCCCTTGGCCCGGGCGACCTTGATGTAGTCCTGCGCCAGCACGTCCAGGGAGGAGGACCGCTGGTAGCGCGAGTAGGAGGCGACCGCGGTCGTGGCCAGTGCCACGATCGGCAGGATCAGGTCCTTGAAGTGCGCGAGCGCCCCCGAAAGCGACTGGTCCTGTGGGACGTTGGCGTCCACCCAGCCGAGGGAGAGCGCGAAGACCTGGATCAGCAGCAGCGCGACCAGGAAGACCGGCATCGAGTAGAAGACGAACGCCAGCGTGGTGGCGGAGACGTCCCCGAAGCTGTTGCGCTTGACCGCCTGGAAGATGCCCAGCGGCAGTGCCACGGCGATGGCGACGACCAGTGACGTCAAGGAGAGGAAGCCGCTGAGCGGGGCCTTCTCCTTGAAGAGCGAGTCGACGGTCTGGTTGAGCTTGTACGACCAACCGAGGTTGCCGTGCAGCAGGTTGTTCAGGTAGGTGCCGAACTGGGAGTACCACGGGCGGTCGAAACCGTTGGTGTGGTTCCACGCCTGGATGGCGGCCGGGGTGGCCTTCGGACCCAGGACGGTCTGTGCGGGCGACGGGGCGACGATGTGCAGCATCAGGAACGTCACCAGGATGATGCCGAGGACCACGATGATGGCCGTGCCCAGGCGTCGGATGAGATAGCCCGTCATGTCCGGGATCTCCTCGTGCTGTGGGAGCGGGGGCGGGGGGATGGGGACGGGCGCCGGAGCGGTGTGTGCTGTGCACCGCTCCGGCGCCCTGACGGGTTACTTGGTGAAGTACCAGTCCTGCGGGTACAGGTAGAACTGCGTCGCCGCGGCGAAGGAGTCCTTGGAGCCCGACAGCTTCGGGTTCCAGGCGTAGATGTACTCCTCGGACGGCTGGAAGATGGCCGGCAGGTCGTTGGTCTCCGCCGCCAGCTCCTTCTGGAGCGCCTGCGGGTCGCTCGACATGATCGAGTCGTTGGAGAGCTTGTCGATCTGCGGGTCGGCGAAGCCGCCCTGGTTCTGCGAGGCGCCGGTGCCGAAGAGGATCCCGTTGGTCGGGTAGTCGCCCTCGGTCTCACCGCCGAACGCGGCCATGCCCCAGTTGTTGTCGTTCTTCGGGCTCGACTGCACGTTCTCGTTCTGGATGACGTTGTTGAACGTGTCCGTCTTGAGCGTGGCGTTGATGCCGACCTGCTTCAGCTGCGAGGCGAAGGCCGTGATCATCTGCTCCTCGGACTTCACGCCGCTGGCGTAGTACAGCACGAAGTTCAGCGACTGGCCCTTGGTGATGCCCGCGCCGCACTGGGTGGCGCCGGTGCCCGGGTTCTGGCAGGTGGTGGTGCCGTTCGGCACGACCTTCCAGCCGTGGTCGCTCAGCAGCTTCTTGGCGGTGTCGATCGAGTACGGGTACGGGTTGGTCAGCGCGTTGGCCGGGGCGAACGGGCTCTTGGGCGCGACGCCCACCGGGCCGTACTGCGGGACGCCCAGACCGTCGAAGGCGCCCTTGATCTCGCCCTGCTCGTCCTGGAGGTGGGCGAACGCCTGGCGGACGTAGAGCTGGCTTATCGCCTTGTCGAAGCCGTTGGCCCCGTCCTTGAAGTTGAAGTAGATGTAGTGGAAGCCGAAGCTCGGCTCACCGAACGTCACGTAGTTCTTGGACTGGAGCCGGCCCAGCTGCGGCCAGTTGTCCGACTTGACGTAGCCGAAGTCCAGCTTGCCGCTCAGCAGGTCGTTGAACTCCGCCGTGGGCGAGGTGTACGACAGCATGTTGACGGTCTGGATGTTGGTCTTGCCCTCGCCGGTGTACTTCGGGTTGGCGGTGAAGGACGCGGCGCCCGTCGAGGTGTTGTACGACTTGAGCTTGTAGGCGCCGTCCACGACCTGCCACAGCGGGTTGCTGGCGTAGGTGCTGAGGTTCTTCGACTCCTTGGCCAGGTAGTCGTAGATCGCCTTGGCGTTGTCCGGCTTGGTGAAGTCCAGCGTCGAGCCGTTGTCCGAGGACTTCGCCCAGGCCTTCGACGGGATCGGGGTCAGCTGCACCAGCTCGGAGTTGAGCACCCACTGCGGGTTGTACGCCTTGTCGAAGGTGAACTGGACCGTCTGGTCGTCCACCGCCGTGGCGGAGGTGACGTTGTCGGGGAACTGGCCCGGCACGTAGTTGAAGCCGTTGGCCGGGCTCTCCTTCACCGCCGCCTTGAGCAGGTAGTAGAAGAACAGCACGTCATTGGCGGAGACCTTGCTGCCGTCGGGCCAGGTGTACTGGCCGTTGAGCTTGATGGTGAAGGTCTTGCCGCCGTTGGAGACGGTCGGCGCCGCGGCCGTCAGCGAGTGCGAGTAGTCGATCTCCGGGTCCGCGCCCTTGGTCTGCGCGTACAGCTGGGGCCAGCTGAGGTTCTCGAACTGCAGCGCCGTGTAGACCGAGTAGTTGGCGCCCGGGACGACCGGGAAGATCCAGTTGGGGTCGGCGCCGACGTCCTCGGCGATGTTGAGGGTCCCGCCGGGCTTCACACTGGAGGAGGCGGCCGGGATGGTGCCGTAGGCGTAGTCGCTGCCGACACCGATCTTCTTGTGGCTCGCCGAGCCGCTGCACGCCGTGAGCGCCAGCGCACAGGCGGCGAGTAGCGCCATCCCCCCGATGGCCCGCTGATTCCTGCTCATGTGCTCCCCACTTCCGAACATGACACTCGTCTGGTGACAGCCGCTGGTACGCGTGGGTCACCGGAGGGGGGACCCGTCGTCGTTCCGCCCGATGAGGGGCGGCCCCGCGAAAATGATTTGGTTCGAACGGCTTGGCGCTTCATCCTGCTGAGCTGAGCGTGTTGTGTCGACACGTGATTGATTAAAGATTGGTAACGCTCGTTCCCTTTGTCGAGGGCACCGTCGATCGATTGTCCGATTTGTGCCACCACGGACAGTGGTGACATGTGTTTCCGACGCCCCCGTATAAGCGCGCCCCGTCCCCCTCCCGTCGCCGCCGACGGGCCCGTGGCCAGGCTGGTCTGCCCTGGTGGGGTCTGTGTGCCGGGCCGGCCGCCCGTCCGCTCCTCCCCGCTGCCGGTGTACCACCGTCGGAACGCCACCATTCGCAAAGGTGTGACCATTCATTCCAACGTGGCTGTTGCCGCCGGTAATGCCTGCGTCGGTCGGCGGGTGTTTCGGGGGAGGGGTGCGTCCTTTTCCTTTGCGCGCATGGTTCGGCGGGCAGGCCCGTGTAATTCCCTGGAAAGCGCCAGGGATTGTTTCCGGTGTATTTCGAGCGAGGGTGGCGGGGCTCCGTCCGTGTCCCCTTTCCGCAGGTCGGGCGCTTGGGCTACGGGGGGTCCCGCTGGGAGGGTCGTCGTCAACCGGGCGTTCCTGACGACTCCGTGAATACCGGCGGAACAAACCCGGCGCCCGGTTGTCCGTGGCATGTCGGGAGCGGGGTCGCAAAGCGCGTCGATAAGCAGCCGTGAGCGCGATGTCCGCCCTGCCGCCAAGTTGACGTTAAGTGCGCGGATGGACACGGGACATGTGGAGGTTCTGCGAAACGCCGGACGCCGGGACGCGGCGTGCGATGGACTGGACTCAGTCGGCACCCGCCCCTACCCGAGGCGCGTTCGGAGTCGTCCGCGCGGCCGTACGCGCGGTGTGCGTGCGCCGGGAGCGGTACGGCCCTGCGGGTATACGGGCGGTGAGCGGATCCCCCCGGCGCGGGCGGGCCGGTCAGTCGTCCGTCGTGGCGATGATCACGTCGAGGACCCGCGGCCCGTGGACGCCCTCAACGCGGTCCAGCTCGATGTCACTGGTGGCGGAGGGCCCCGAGATCCAGGTCAGCGGGCGCGCCGGGTCGAGCCGTGGCAGGGCCAGGGGCACCGAGGCGACCACCTGCCCGGGCGCCCGCACCACGCAGATGTGGTGGTCGGGGATGAGACTGATACGGCGGCCGCCCTGATCGGGAGAGGCGTCCAGCACGAGGGTGCCGGTCTCCGCGACGGCGACCGCGCACCCGGTGATCACACTTCCCACGGCGTCCAGCCGGGCGTGCGTCAGCCCGGGGTCGTCGGTGACCACCTCGACGCCCTCGGCCCGCGACAGCCACGCGGGCGGCAGACCCGTCGGGACGACCACCGAACGCGACCCCTGTGCGGCCAGCAACTCGGCTACCAGAGACGGGAGTTCGTCCTGCCCGCAGTGGTGCACCCGGGCCCGGTAGTCGGCCAGGTTGGCGGCGAGCAGGTCCAGCGTGCGCGCCGGGTCGTCGTCGGTGTGCGTGGCGCGGTAGTCGCGCGGGACCGGCACGTCCTCGGGGCGCTCCGACGCGGGCACGTCGGCGAGCGCCCGGCGGACGCGGCCCAGGACGACGTCACGGCTGCCGCTCATCCCTGCCCTCCCGTCGTCGCGCGATGACGGGCCCACCAGTCGCGGAACGGCTCCGGCGGCACGGCGGGCAGGTCACGGCTGCCGCTCCACGCCCTCGCCGGCCCCGGCAGCACCCGCAGCCGTGCCGGATGCAGGCGCCGGGTGCGCGACGCCAGCCGTTCCCCGGCGCGCAGCGCCCGCGGATGGTCGAGCGTCCAGCGGGCGGCGCGCATCGCGGCCCGTTCGGCGGCGTGCCCCTTGGCGGGCTTGATGGTGACGCGGGCGCCGTGCCTGGTCACCTGGCCGCCCTCCACGACGCGTTCGCGCAGGTGCACCAGGACCTCGGGGATGTCGATGGCGACCGGGCACACCTCGTAGCACGCCCCGCACAGTGAGGACGCGTACGGCAACGAGGCGTCCAACGGATCGGTCACGCCACGCAGTTGGGGTGTGAGGATGGCGCCGATCGGCCCCGGGTACGCCGAGCCGTACGCGTGACCGCCGGCCCGCTCGTACACCGGGCAGACGTTGAGGCAGGCGGAGCAGCGGATGCAGCGCAGCGCCTGCCGTCCCACGGTGTCGGCGAGCGCGTCGCTGCGGCCGTTGTCGAGCAGCACGAGGTGGAAGTCGCGCGGCCCGTCGCCGTCGGTGGTGCCGGTCCAGGTCGTGGTGTACGGGTTCATCCGCTCGGCGGTCGAGGAACGCGGCAGCAACTGGAGGAAGACCTCCAGGTCGCGCCAGGTGGGCACGATCTTCTCGATGCCGACCACCGAGATCAGGGTGTCCGGCAGGGTCAGGCACATCCGGCCGTTGCCCTCGGACTCCAGCACGACCAGGGTCCCGGTCTCCGCGACGAGGAAGTTGGCGCCGCTGATGCCCACCTTGGCGCGCAGGAACTTCTCCCGCAGGTGCAGCCGCGCCGCCTCGGCCAGTTCCGCGGGGTCGTCGCTCAGCGCCTCCGGCGCGGGGCGGCCCCAGGAGGCCATCTCGCGGCGGAAGATGTCGCGGATCTCGCCGCGGTTGCGGTGGATCGCCGGGACCAGGATGTGCGAGGGGCGGTCGTGGCCCAACTGCACGATCAGTTCGGCCAGATCGGTCTCGTAGGCCCGGATGCCCTCGGCCTCCAGCGCGGCGTTGAGCCCCGTCTCCTGGGTGGCCATCGACTTGACCTTGACCACCTCGCGTTCACCGGTGCGCTTGACCAGACCGGCGACGATCCGGTTGGCCTCGGCGGCGTCGGCCGCCCAGTGGACGGTCCCGCCGGCCTCGGTGACGGCGGCCTCCGCCTGGAGGAGGTAGTGGTCGAGGTGGCGCAGCGTGCGGTTCTTGACGGCCGCGCCCGCCGCGCGCAGGCGCTGCCAGTCGTCGAGTTCGGCGACGGCGGCGGCCCGCTTGGCGCGGATCGTGTGGGTGGCGTGCCGCAGGTTGCCGCGCAGCCGCTGGTCGCCGGTCGCGCGCTCGGCGGCCTGGGGGAACGCGGGCATGCCCAGGTCGGTGCGGCTCATCGCCGGACACCTTCCGCCGTGCGGGACCGGGCGTCGGCCTCGGTGCGCGCCAGGATCTCCGCCAGGTGCATCACCCGCGGGCCGCTTCCTGCTCGGGCGATGGTGCCGCCGATGTGGGTCAGGCAGGAGTTGTCCGCGGCGCACAGCACCTCGGCGCCGGTGGCCACCGCGTCCGCGACCTTGTCGGCGCCCATCGCGCTGGAGACGGCGGCGTTCTTGACCGCGAACGTGCCACCGAACCCGCAGCACTCCTGAGCGCCCGTCAACTCCCGTAGTTCCAGGCCCTCGACCGCCCGCAGCAGCCGCAGCGGCCGGTCGCCCACGCGCAGCACGCGCAGGGAGTGGCAGGTGGGGTGGTAGGCCACCGAGTGCGGGAAGTACGCGCCGACGTCCGTCACCCCGAGCACGTCGACCAGGAACTCCGACAGCTCGCGGACCTTGGGCACCGCACCGGCCGCCAGGTCCGCCAGTTCGCCGCCGCGCCCCTCGGCGGCGGCGCGCTCACCGATGCGCGGGTAGTGCTCCCGCACCATCGCCGCGCACGACCCCGATGGCGTGACCACGTACTCGTAGGGCGCGAAGACCCGCGCGAAGCGGCGCAGCAGCGGCTCGGTCTCGCGCCGGTATCCGGTGTTGTACTGGATCTGGCCGCAGCAGGACTGGCCCATGGGGAAGTCCACCTGGACGCCGAGCCGCTCCAGCAGGGCCACCGTGGCCCGGCCGGTGCCGGGGAAGAGCGCGTCGTTGACGCAGGTGATGAAGAGCGCTGCGCGCACGCCGCCTCCGCCGGTCGGACCCGTCCTTCCGCCTCATCCTGCCCCACGCGCCGCCCGTCACACAGCGGGCTCGCCCAGCAGCACCGGGAGCGCTTCCGTGCTGTTGGTGACCACCGTGGGCATCGGCGTCAGGTCCGCGAGCGGCACGGCGGGGGCCAGCGCGGGAAACCGCTCGAAGAGCGCGGCGAGCGCGATCTCGGCCTGCATCCTGGCCAGCGGCGCGCCCAGGCAGAAGTGCGGACCGTGCCCGAGCGAGAGGTGCCGCGGTGCCCCGCCGGCCGGGTCGAAGCGATCCGCGCGATCGCCGTACTCCGCCGGGTCACGGCCCGCCGCCATGTACGAGGCGAGGATCGCGTCGCCCTGACGGAGCGTCACCCCGTCGACCTCCAGGTCCTCGGTGGCGTAGCGCAACGGGAAGTGCGCCACCGGCGAGTCCCAGCGCAGCGTCTCCTCGACCACCGTGCTCCACGGCAGCTCGCCGCGCACGGCGGACGAGCGCGCCGCGGGATGGGCGAAGAGCGCGCGAACGGCGTTGGTGATCAGGTTGAGCATGGTCTCGTGGCCCGCGATGAACATCAGCAGCACGGTGCCGAACAGCTCCTGCTCGCTGAGGCGCTCGCCGTCGCCGTGCCCGCCGGGGTCCGCGCCGCGCGCCGCGATGAGCGCGCTGGTGAGGTCGTCGCCCGGCTCGCGCCGCCGCAACGCGATCAGCTCGCCCAGCATCCGGTCGAGCCCCTCCCGGCGGGCCGCCGCTCTCCGAGGGTTGTCCGAGACGCGGACGAGGGCATGGGTGAGGGCGTGCAGCCGATGGCGCAGGGAGGCGGGCAGCCCGATCAGCTCGCAGATCACGTCCAGTGGCAGCGGATACGCGAACGCCTCCCTCAAATCGACGGGATCAGGCGGGAGTTGGGACATCCGGTCCAGCAGGTCGTGCGCGAGAGAGACGATCCGCGGTCGCAGGGCCTCGATCCTGCGCGGGGTGAACGCCTGCGACACCAGACCGCGCAGCCTGCGGTGGTCGGCGCCGTCCGCAGTGGTCATCGCACGCACCGCGACGATGGCGGTCAGCGGCCACTCGCCCGGAACCTCACCGCGATTCCAGGCGCCCCAGTGCCGGATGTCCTTGGAGATCCGCGGATCGGTCAGCACGGTCTGGAGCGTGCGGTACCGGGTGACCGCCCAGGCCCGCACGCCGCCCGGCAGCTCCACCGCGACCAGCGGCCCGATCGCGCGCAGCCGCTGGTTCTCACCGTGCCGGTCGCGGCCCCGCGGGTCGAGCCGGTACGCGGCCGGAGGCGCGGGAACGCCACCGGGCGCAACGGGGCAGGGGGCCGGGCGGTCGGTCCACGCACTGTCCATGTTTGCACCGCACCAGGGGGCGCGTCCGCCGTCAAGACGAGAACCGGCCTGCGGATTGGGGCGACCGGCCTGCCGGCCGGGGCGGGCTGGGGCGTTGGTGTGCGGAGTGCGGGGTGCACCGAACAAGCGCGCCCCCTCAAGCCGCGCGCCACCCCCGCCCCCCGGGCTCCGTCAACAGCGCCATGATCTCGCGGACCGCCTCGCGGCCCGCGCGGTTCGCTCCGATCGTGCTTGCCGAGCCCCCGTAGCCGATCAGATGGACGCGCGGGTCCTTGGACACCCGCGTGCCCTCCATCCGTACGCCCCCGCCCGGCTCGCGCAGCCGCAGCGGTGCGAGGTGGTCGAGAGCGGCGCGGAAGCCGGTGGCCCACAGGATCACGTCGGCCCCGACCCGCCGTCCGTCGTGCCATTCCACGCCGTCCGGCGTGACGCGGTCGAACATCGGCAGCCGCTCCAGGACCCCGGACGCGCGTGCCGCCTCGATCCGCGGCGTGAGCGGCAGGCCGGTCGCGCTGACCACGCTGGCCGGCGGCAGCCCTCGCGACACCCGCTCCTCCACCCGGGCGACGGCGGACCGTCCGCGGTCGGCGTCGAAGGGGCCGGGCACGAAGACCGGCGGTCTGCGGGTGGCCCAGGTGGTCGAGGCCGCGACGCCGGCCAGTTCCATCAGGTGCTGGGTGCCGGACGCGCCGCCGCCCACCACGATGACCCGCAGTCCCGCGAACTCCTCCGGCCCGCGGTACTGCGCGGTGTGCAACTGCCGCCCGCGGAAGGTCTCCTGACCCGGGTAGTGCGGCCAGAAGGGCCGCTCCCAGGTGCCGGTCGCGTTGACCAGCGCCCGCGTCGACCAGGTGCCCGCGTCCGTCTCGACCAGCAGCCGTCCGCCGGGTGCGCCCGGTTCCGCCTCGCGCACCGCGGAGACGTTCACCGGTCGCCGCACCCGCAGGTCGAAGGCGTCCTCGTAGGCCGCGAAGTACCGGGAGACCACCTCGGCGGCGGGGCGGTCGGCGTCCCCGTCCTCCAGCCGCATCCCGGGCAGGTCGTGGACGCGGTGCGCCTTGCCGTAGGTCAGCGTCGGCCAGCGGTACTGCCAGGCGCCCCCAGGGCCGGGGGAGTGGTCGAGGACGACGAAGTCCGACCCGGGGCGCAGTCCGGCGCGCCGCAGGAAGTAGGCGGCCGACAGCCCGGCCTGCCCCGCGCCCACGACGACCACGCCGACCTCGCCGGGCGGCGTCCCGTCCCTCACGTCGCCGCTCCCGCCAGGCTCATTCGTCACGCCGAAGTAGTTCACGATTCTACGAACGCGGGGCGCCCCCCAACCCTTCCCGAGGGCGCCCCGCTCCGCTCCGGCCCGCCTGATCGCTGGGCCGGCGCCCTCAGCGACCGCTCGCCACCAGCAGCGGCGCCGGGACGTGCGGCGGCGCCTCGGCGGCGGGGCCGGTCAGCCCGCGGGAGGCCAGTTCCGGGGTGACGCCCTCGCCGAACCAGTACGCCTCCTCCAGGTGCGGGTAGCCGGAGAGCACGAAGTGGTCGATGCCGAGTGCGTGGTATTCCTCGATCCGGTCGGCGACCTGCGTATGGCTGCCCACCAGGGCGGTCCCCGCGCCGCCGCGCACCAGACCCAGCCCGGCCCACAGGTTCGGCGCGATCTCCAACTGGTCGCGGGAGCCGCCGTGCAACGCCAGCATGCGCTGCTGGCCCACCGACTCGCTGCGGCCGAGCGCCTGCTGCGCGGCGGCCACCGTGGCGTCGTCGAGATCGTCGAGCAGCCGGTCGGCCGCGGCCCAGGCGTCGCGGGCGGAGTCCCGGGAGATGACGTGCAGCCGGATGCCGAAGCGCACCTCGCGCCCCTCGCGTTCGGCGAGCTCCCGGATCCAGGCGATCTTCTCCCGGACCTGCTCCGGCGGCTCGCCCCAGGTCAGGTAGACGTCCGCGTTGCGGGCGGCGACCGGTCCGGCCGCCGCCGAGGATCCGCCGAAGAAGATCTCCGGGAGCGGGTCGGGCGGCAGCGCGGTCAGCCCGCCGTCCACCTGGTAGTGGTCGCCGTGGAAGTCGAACGGCCCGCCGTTCCACACTCCCCGGACGATCCGCAGGAACTCGTCGGTGCGGGCGTAGCGCTGGTCGTGGTCGAGGTGGTCGCCGAAGCGCCGCTGCTCGACGGAGTCGCCGCCGGTCACCACGTTGAGCAACAGCCGCCCGCGGGTGAGGCGTTGATAGGTGGACGCCATCTGGGCCGCGAGCACCGGTGAGATCACGCCCGGCCGGAACGCGACCAGGAACTTCAGGCGCTCGGTGTGCTGGGAGAGGGCCACCGTCGTCAGCCAGGCGTCCTCGCACCAGGTGCCGGTGGGGGTGAGCACCGCCTCGAAACCGAGTCGTTCGGCGGCTTTGGCGATCTGGGCGAGGTACTCGACCTCCGGGGCGCGCACCCCGGCGCGCAGGGCGGGCCGGGGGCGGCCGGTGCCGTTGTCGGTGTAGGCGTGCCGGTCCACCAGGGTGCGGCCGTCGCCGCCGGTGGGCAGGAACCAGTGCAGGTGTACGGACATGTGGGAGGTCTCGATTCGGTCGTCGGGGGGCGGGGCCCGGGAGGCTTCAGGAGCCGGAGCCGGAGGCGGCGCGCGGCGGCGTGGTGGACGGCGGGAGCCCGGTGTTGTAGCGGGTGTCCACGAACTTCGAGAAGTCCACGGTCCCGGGGATCAGCTTCAACTGGCTGAAGGTGTTCGCGATGCGCTGCTCGGAGGCGACGGCGGCCTGGTCCACGGCGACCGTCACCGTGGTGCCCTGGGAGCGGCGCACGGCGTCCAGGGCGACCGGGTAGGACAGGCCGGTGTCCTTGGCCCACGCCTTCGCCCACTGCTCGGGGTGCTCGTCCGCCCACAACTGGGCCTTGCGCAGCCGCTGGAGGTAGTCGCCGATCGCGGTGGCCTTCGCCTTGTCGGCCAGCGCGGAGGGCGAGGCCACCTCGAAGTTGAGCCCGCTGGCGATGCCCTGGCCGGTCGCCAGGATGCGCGCGTGGTCGTTCGCGACGACCTGGGAGGTGTACGGGTCCCAGATCGCCCAGGCGTCCACCTTGTGCTGGGTGAACGCCGCCAGCGCGTCGGCGGGTTGCAGGTAGTCGAACTTCACGTCGGACGGCGACAGGCCCGCGGAGCGCAGAGCGGCCACCAGCGTGTAGTTGGACGAGCTGCCCTGCGCGACGGCGACGGACCTGCCCTTGAGGTCTTTCAGCGACTTCAGCGGTGAGCCCTGCGGCACCACGATGGCGTCGCCCGCGGACGAGGTGTGGGAGGCGGCGACCACGGTGATCTTCGAGTTCGACGCCGCCGCGAACACCGGCGGAGTGTTGCCGACGCCGCCGAGGTCCACCGCCTTGGCGTTGACCGCCTCCAGCAGCGGAGGTCCCGAGGTGAAGGTGGACCACTTGATCTTGTAGTGCAGGCCCTTGAGTTCACCGGCCGCGTCCAGCACGGCCTGCGAACCGCCCTTCTGGTCGCCGATGTCGAGCGTGACGCTGCCGGACCCGTCGGTGCGGCCACCGGAGCCGGTGAGGGAACTGTCGGCCGACGAGTTCCCGCCGCACGCGGCGGCCAGAAGGGCGAGCGGAAGGAGCAGAGCGCCAACGGCACGGGTTTTCATGGGGGTTCCGTCTCTCTGGGGGTATGGGCGATCGCTGAGCGTGAGGGTGTTCGGGAAGGTGTGGGGGCGTGAGCGGTACGCGGGGTGTGTCGGTCAGGCGGCGCGGTCGTCCGTTGCCGGAGTCGCGGCCTTGACGTCGAGCCGGTCGAGCAGTGAGGCCCGCAGCCGGGTGAACTCCGGATCCGCCACGTCACGCGGGCGGGGCAGCTGCACCCGCGTCTGGTGGGCGATGACGCCGTCGCGCATGACCAGCACCCGGTCGGCGAGCAGCAGCGCCTCCTCCACGTCGTGGGTGACCAGCAGCACGGCGCAGCCCCGCCGCCGCCAGACCTCGGCGACCTGTCGCTGGGCGTTGAGCCGGGTGAGCGCGTCGAGCGCGCCGAACGGTTCGTCGAGCAGGAGCAGATCCGGTTCGCGGACCAACGCCCGTGCCAGCGAGGCACGTTGGGCCTCGCCCCCGGAGAGCGTCTTGGGCCAGGCGTCGGCGCGGTGCTCCAAGGAGACCTCGGCCAGCGCGGCCACTGCCGCGTTCCGGTCCGGGCGTCCGGGCAGGCCGAGCAGCACGTTGCGCCACACCCGTTTCCACGGCATCAGCCTCGGCGCCTGGAACGCCACCGCACGGCGGCGCGGCACCGCGACGGTGCCGTCGATCTCCCGGTCGAGTCCGGCCAGCACCCGCAGCAGGGTGCTCTTGCCGCAACCGCTGCGACCGAGCAGCGCGACGAACTCGCCCGGCGCGACGTCGAGCCGCAGGTCGTCCAGGACCGGCCGGTCGCCGAAGCGCCGCGTGAGCCCCTCGACCCGGACCACCGCGTCCGCAACCGCCGACTCCACCGGTTCGGCCGGCTCGACGTGCTGGTGACGGGGCGTCACTTTCCCGTGAATGTCGGTCGCCATTGCAGCAGCAGCCTTTCGAGGAGACGGACGATCAGGTCGGCGATCAGGCCGAGGAAGGCGTAGACGACCAGGCAGACCACGATGACGTCGGTGCGGAAGAACTCCCGCGCCTGGTCCATCAGGAAGCCGATGCCGTTGTCCGCGTTGACGGTCTCGCCGAAGACCAGCGCCAGCCAGGCGGTGGCCAGCGCGTACCGCAGGCCGGTCATCGCCCCCGGCAGCGCACCGGGCAGCAGGACGTGGCGGATCAGGCCCCAGCGGGACAGCCCCAGCGAGGTGCCCGCTTCGATCAACTGCTCGTCCACACCCCGTATCCCGGCGTAGACGTTGAGGTAGAGGTGGAAGGCGACACCGAGCGCGATCAGGGTGATCTTGGGTGTCTCGCCGATGCCCAGCCAGATGATGAACAGCGGGATCATCCCGACGAACGGCACCGCCCGCAGCATCTGCACCGTGGCGTCGATCAGGTCCTCGCCCAGCCGGGACAGCCCCGACAGCAGCCCGAGCGCGGTCCCGATCACCGCCCCGAAGACCAGACCGATGGCGACGCGGCGCAGCGAGACCGCCATGGCGGACGGCAGCGTGCCGTCCGAGGTCAGGTCCCAGGCGGTACGGGCGATGGTGGCGGGCGACGCGAGGATGCCGGACCCCAGGACTCCGGTGGCGCTGAAGACCTCCCACAGCGCGAGCAGCAGCACCGGGCCGCTGGTGCGCCGCAGCCAGCGGGGGACGGAGCGCCGCCTGGTGGCGACGGAGACCACGGGCTCGAGATCGACGCCCTGGCGGTCGGTGGATATGGGGGATATGTCGGAACGTTCGGAGTGTGGCGTGGGCAGCGCGGTGCCGGCGCTCATGAAAGGGCTCCTGACGGAGGGCAAGGGGGTGCGCGCACCGGCGCGTACGCGGGCGCGGAACTCAGCGGCGACGGGCCGTGAGGAGGAAGAAGAGGGAAAAGGGCGTCAGCGGCCGCGACGACACGCGGAAGAGGCCACCCGCAGCAGGTCGATGTGCCCGCGCGTGGTGAGAAGGGCTGAACGCGACATGCGCCAGAACGTAGCGACGCGCGCTGAGCCGGGTCAATGGGTGTCTCGTCAGGCGGACGGCGCGTCTTGGGCCAGGGATGGCCCTGCGGACTGTCCCGGACCGTCGCCGGGGTGGTCAGTGCCGCGGCCGTGAGCGCGGGCCCGGATCCTCCCCGGACACCGCTCCCGGTTCCGCCGCCGGGTCCGCGGCCGTCGTGCCCGGGGCAGCCGTGCGGGACGCCGCCGCGTTCGCGGCGACCGCGCCGACCAGCGGCAGCATGCGCGAGCGCACACGTTCGCGCAGGACGACCTCCGTGCGCGTGCGGACCACGCCGGGCATCCGGATGACCAACTGGATCACGTCCTCCAGGTGCGTGTTGTCGCGGGCGGCCACCCGGGTCAGCAGGTCGCCGCCGCCGGTGACGGAGAACGCCTCGATGATCTCCGGCACCGCGGCGAGCCGTTCACCGACGTCGTCCAGGTGGCCCTGGGTCACCTCGATGTGCACGAACGCCAGCACCGGGTGGCCCAGCGCGGCGGGCGACAGCCGGGGCCCGTAGCCGGTGATCACCCCGTCACGCTCCAGCCGGTCCAGCCGTGCCTGTAGCGTCCCGCGCGCCACGCCGAGGATGCGCGCGTACTCCCGAACGCTGGTGCGGGGCTGCTCCAGCAGCAGCCGCAGGATCCTGGCGTCCAGCACGTCCACAGCCATGGGCCAGCGGCCTCCTCGCGGTCGATGGGAACCAGGATCGACTGTACCAATGGCTCAGTCGGTCGGCGGTCACTTGAGCCGCTGACCCAGTGGGTGCTTTCCTGGGGGCGTCGATGGCGTTGCGCAGGGCCCACGGTCGGGACGGCGACGGAGCCGCCCGCGCCCCGCGGCGCTACAGGCGTACCCGCGCGACCGCCCCCCACCGGCCGCCTTCGGGACGCGCCCGTTCCACGTGTCCGTACACCGCTCGTGATCCCGGGGGAACCCACCGTTGAAGAGGATGTTCGTCGCGCCCGACCCGGGGCGCGCCCGGCTGCGGGCCGGCCTGCGCGCCGTCGTCGGCATCGGCCTGGCCTGCGCCGTCGACCTGCTCGCCGGACTGCCGCTGACCGCCGTCGTGGCGGGCGGACTGGCCGCGCTGCTCGCCCTCTTCACCGTCGCCGACCCGGGCGTCGGCAGGCAGGCGCTCACCACCGCGCTGCTTCCCGTCGTCGGCTATCCCGTGCTCGCGCTCGCCGCGGTCCTCGACCCGTACCCGCCCGCCCGGGACGCGGCCTTCCTGGCGGTGGTCTTCGCCGGTGTCTACGCCCGCCGGTGGGGGCCGCGCGGACACGCACTCGGGGTCTTCGCGTTCATGATGTTCTTCACGGCGCAGTTCGTGAAGGCGCAGGCCGGGCAGCTTCCCGAACTGGTCGTCGCGCTGAGCCTGGGGCTCGCCTGCGCCGCCGTGGTGCGCTTCGGCCTCTGGTGCTACGAGCGCGGGCTGCCGCTGCCGCCCGTCGTCACCCACGAGGAGCCCGGCGGGCTGCGCAGGCCCACCACCCGGCAGGCCTTCCAGGCACTGGCCGCCGCCGCCTTCGCGCTGGGCGTCGGTGAACTGGTCTCCGGCGCCCGCTGGTACTGGGCGGTCGCCGCGGCCTGGTGGGTCTTCGTCAACACCGCCTCCCGGGGCGAGACGCTGGTGCGCGGCTTCCGCCGGTTCCTCGGCACCGTGCTCGGCATGGTGGCGGGTCTCGCCGTCGCGCTGCCGGTGGGCGGCGCGCCGGTACCGACCGCCGTGCTGCTGGCGGTTTGCGTCTTCGGCATCTTCTACGCCGCGCCGGTCTCGTACAGCTGGATGATGTTCTTCGTGACGCTGCTGGCCGGACTGCTGTACGGGCTGATGGGGGTGCTGACCCCGGCGCTGCTGGTGCTGCGGGTCGAGGAGACGCTGGCGGGGGCGCTCGGGGCGGCGCTGGCGGTGGCGCTGGTGCTGCCGGTCACCACGCACGCGGCCACCGACGCCTGGATCCGGCGCGCGCTGCACGCGGTACGCGACGCCACCACCGCGGTCGGCGCCCGCACGCCGCTGGAGCCGCACATCGCCCGGCTCGACCTGCTGCTGGGCCGGGTCCGGCTGTCGGTCGCCCCGCTGGTCCACCCGCTCAGCCCGCTGCGCGTGCGCAAGGAACGCGCGCGGCGGGTGCTGGCGCTGCTGGACGACTGCGCTCATCAGGTACGCGGTCTCGCGGCCGTGGTCGCGGAGCACGGCGACCTGGCGCACGGCGCCCACCCGGCGCACCACGAGCGGCTGCGCGCCGCCTGCGCCCGCGTCGAGGAGGCCGTCGCCCGCCTCGTCACCCCGCACGGGCCCGGTCAGGCCACGCGGTACGCCGTGGACCCGGTGCGCGAGGCGGCCGGCGACCCGGTGCTCGGCCACCTGCACGCCCTGGAGCGCAGCCTGACCGCCCTGCACGCCCCGCTGCGCGCCGACGAACGCGAGCCCGTCGCCGCGTAGCCGCGCCCCCGGGCAGGCCGGCGGCACGCCCGCCCCGGAGCACCCGCGCCGGGCGGCCCGTACTAGCGTCTGGCGTACGGGACCACGCGAGGGCGAAGGGGACGGGAGCCGCGGTGAGCGAGAGCACGACGGGCACACTCAGGGCGTACATCGGATCGTTCACCTCGGCGGGCGGGCACGGGGTCCTCGCGGCCCGCGTCGACCCGGTGACCGGCGCGCTGACCGCGACACACGCCACCGCCGCCGTGCCCGATCCCTCGTACCTCACGCTGTCGCCCGACCGCGCGACGCTCTACGCGGTCAGCGAGCGTGAACCGGACGGCGCCGCCGCCGCGTTCACCCTGCACGACCCGGACGCGCCCGAGCCCGTCAGTACCCCGGTCCCGGTCGGTGGGGCCTCTCCGACCCACCTGTGCGTCGCAGACGGCCATCTGCTCACCGCCAACTACGGCTCCGGGAGCGTCAGTGTGCTCCCCCTGACGGAGGACCGCGCCGCCCCCGGCGCGCCCCGGCACGTCCTGCGCCACGAGGGCTCGGGCCCCGACCCGGACCGCCAGGAGGGCCCGCACGCGCACGCCGTGCTGCCCGACCCGGGCGGGCGGTGGGTGCTCACCGTCGACCTGGGCACCGACGCGGTGCGGGTGTGCGCGCTGGACCCCGCCACCGGACGGCTCACCGTCCACCGCACCCTGGACCTGCCGCCCGGCACCGGCCCTCGTCACCTCACCTTCCACCCGCGCGGCCACCGCGCCTACCTGGTCGGCGAGTTGGCGTCCACGGTGACGGCGCTGGCCTGGGACGCGGACGCGGGGAGCCTGACGGTCTCGGACTCGGCGGCCACCGTGCCGGGGAACGCGGGCGGCGAGGCCAACTACCCGTCCGAGGCCGTCGTCTCTCTTGACGGCCGCTTCCTGTGGGTCGCCAACCGGGGCCACGACAGCATCGCGGTTTTCACCCTGCGCGGGGACGGCGATCGCGTGGAGTTGACGGACACCGTGTCGTGCGGTGGCCGCTGGCCGCGCGACCTGGCGCTCGGCCCGACCGGCCGCCACCTCTACGCGGCCAACGAGCGCTCCGGTGACGTCACCTGGTTCGAGATCGACGCGGCCACCGCGGTCCCGCGCCGCGCGGGCTCGTTGCCCGCCCCCGCGGCCTCCTGTGTGACCTTCGCCTGAAGGATCGCCGAAGGCCGAAGGCCGAAGGGCCGCCGCACGCCACGGTGCGGTGGCGTACGGCGGCCCTCCAGGTCCTTCGGGCGGGCGCGGTCAGTGCTGCGGCGCGCCCTGCGGCTGCTGCGGCGCGATGCCCAGCAGCGCCGCGTACTTCGACAGCACCAGCTTGCCGACCGCCGGGTACGCGCCCAGCGGTTCCGCGGTGGCGACGCCCGCCTGCTCCGCGACGGCGGCGAGCAGGCCCTCGGGCAACTCGGGACCGATGACGCACGGCGCCAGCGCCAGCCGCTGCGACCCGGCGGCGCGCAACTGCTCGGCGGTCGCCGCGACAGCGCCCTCCACGTCCAGCCCGGCCGCCAGCACCGGCACCGCGAGGCGGGCGGCGAGCAGCAGCCCCGTCACGCCCGCCGCCTGCACGGCCTCCTCGCCGCCCACGGTGGCCAGGACGATGCCGTCCGCCGCCGTCGCCACGGTGAACAGCCGCGCCCGGTCGGCGCGCGCGAGCCCCACCTCGGACAGCCGCACGTGCAGCGCCTCGGCGAGCAGCGGGTGCGGGCCGAGCACGTCGGTCACCTCGGCCATGACGCCGCTGTCCGCGACCGCCTGCCCGATCCGGTCGAGCACCGCCGCCTCGGGGCCGGCCAGCAGCGGCACGACGACCGCCACCGGCCCCTGGCCCTCGCGCTCCTCGGTGGCCGAGGCTGCCAGCACGTCGGTGAGCACCGGGAAGTCCCGTGGGTCCAGCCCCTCGACCCCGTCGGCGGCGTCCAGGTAACCGACCCGGGCGTCCAGACCGGACAGTTCGGACCGCGCGATGCTGATGACCTCGTCGACCAGCGAACGCGTCGCGGCCGTGGGGGTGCCGGGTATCGCCAGCACGAGCGCGGGCGCGCCCTGCGGGGCGGCCAGCGGCTCGGGACGCCGGTGCCGTCCGGGCTGTCGGGGGCGCGGCATGCGTACGGGCAGGCCAGGTGCGGGGCCAGTGGCTGAGCTCATGGCCTCGCATGCTAACGGTTCCCCGGGGCCGGGCGCTCCCTCGGGTGCGGTGCCCGACCACAGCGTCCCGGTGTATCCGGTTTTATCGGCTGTAGCCTCTCATCTGCGTAAACACCCGGCGCGAGGGCGGGAGCCGGTCACGCCCGCGCACGGTGCACGGTCAGCAGCGCGGGGTCCTCCTCGAGCGCCGGGCCCCCCTCGGCGAGCGCCGCGGCGATCCGCAGCGCACCCTGGAGCGGACCGGCCTCGGCGGTCACCAGCCGTACGCCGGGCAGCAGTTGGGCGGCCAGCTCCCGGACCGGAGCGAGCAGCGGTTCACCGATGCGGGTCAGCCCGCCGGTCAGCGCCACGTGACCGCCGCCCGGGCGGACCGCGGAGGCCGCCTCCACGATGTGACGGGCGGCCTCCCGCAGGATCCGCGCCGCGACCGGGTCGCCCTGCGCCGCGCACTCGGCGACCCGGGGCGCGAACGACGCCAGCACCGCGGGCCGGTCACTCCTCGGATACAGCTGTCCCGGCATGTGGGACGCCGGTCCGAACTCCGCCTCCAGGCACGCCAGCAGCGGCGCCGAGCCGCCCGGCCTGCCGTCGTACGCGCGCAGCGCAGACTCCAGCCCGGCACGCCCGATCCACGCGCCGCCCCCGCAGTCGCCGAGCAGGTGCCCCCAGCCGTCGGCGCGCCGCCACCCGGTGCCGTCCAGCGCGGTGCCCAGCGCGATCAGGCCGGTACCCGCCGCGACCACGGCGCCCGGGCGCACCCCGAGCGCGCCCGCGTACGCGGTCACCGCGTCCGCCGCGAGCGCCAGCCGCCGCACACCGACCGCCGAGCGCAGCGCCTCCGGCAGCCGTTCCCGCAGGTCGTCGCCGAGGGACGCCATCCCGGCGGCGCCGACGCAGGCGGTGACCACCTCGCCCGCGCCCGCGTTCGCCGTCAACCGGCCTACGAGAGGGTCCAGTTCGGCGAGGAACGCGGCGGCGTCGATGCCACGGGAGCCGGTGGGCACCGGACGCGCTCCGGCGCACGTCAGCACCGGGCCGGCGCCGTCCGCGCGCGCCAGTGCGCACCGCAGGCCCGAGCCGCCGGAGTCGACCCCGAGGACCCAGCCGGACGCCGGGGCCGGGTCCGGCCGCCCGGTCAGCGGCTGTCCTGCTTGAGCGCGGTGTCCACGGTCAGCGCGGAGGCGACCACCATGCTCAGCAGCGGGTCGGCCAGCGGCCGGTGGATCTGCAGCACGTAGTTGTCGGCCGTGGTGAAGACGGCCTTGGCGAAGCCCTCCCACGTCTTGGTGATCCGGGCGATCTCGGTGTCGGTGTGGTCGACGATCGCGAAGTTCCAGGCCCGCCAGTTCTCCGCCTTGATGGCGCCGATCTGCTGACCGCCCACCATGAAGCCGAAGTTGATCTTGCCGATGGCGTTCTGCTGGACGATCTCGCCGAGCTGGGTGCCGTCCGGACGCTGCACCAGCACCTTGGACTTGATGAACTTCGCCGGGCGGGTGAGCATCAGCACCGGCTGGCCGAAGGCGTCGCGCACCTCCAGCTTGTGCGTCATGAACTGGTCGTAGCTGGACAGGAAGCGCACGACCTTCTTGGCCGCGCTCTGGCCCACCTCGACGACCGCGCCGAGCTGGCGGCCGGACTGGTCGAAGACGCTGTACTCGTTGCTCACCTCGATGAGCTTCGCCTTCTGGTTGACCACCAGCACCGGTTCGGTGAACAGCGTGCCACCGCCGCCCTGCACAGGGCCGACGCCCGCCTGCTGCTGGACCTGCCACTGGATGCGGCCCGCGTCGGGCGCCGAGCCGACGTTCAGCTCCCAGGGGTTCTCCTTCTCCTGGGGAACGCCGCCCTGCGGGGCGTACGCCTGTTGCGGGTGACCCTGCTGCGGAAAGCCCTGCATCCGCGGCTGCTGCGCCTGCTGGGGGAAGCCCTGTTGCGGCGCCTGCGCCGGAGCCTGCGGCATGTGCGCCGGAGCCTGCGGGGCCTGGGGCTGCGGCGGGACCGACGGCTGCGGGGCCTGCGCCTGGGCGGTCGCCTGCCGCGCCCCGGGCTGGGTACCCGCGTGCGTGTGCTCGGTCCACTGCGAACCGTCCCACCAGCGCAGCAGATTGGGCGTGCCGTGCGGATCCGCGTACCAGCCGGCGGGGATATTCGAATGCGTGGTCACGCCCGGCAGACTATCGCGCGGCCCCGGTCAGGGCAGGCGCCAGTCCACCGGTGCCGCGCCCTGCGCCACCAGCATCTCGTTGGCCCGGCTGAAGGGACGTGAGCCGAAGAACCCGCGGTCCGCCGACATCGGCGACGGGTGCGCGGACTCGATCGCGGGCAACGCGCCCAGCAGCGGCCGCAGATTGCGCGCGTCCCGGCCCCACAGGACCGACACCAGCGGGGTGCCCCGGGCGGCCAGCGCGCGGATGGCCTGCTCGGTCACCTCCTCCCAGCCCTTGCCCCGGTGCGCGGCGGGCCTGCGGGGCGCGGTGGTCAGAGCCCTGTTGAGGAGCAGCACGCCGTTGCGCGTCCACGGCGTCAGGTCCCCGTTGGACGGGGGCGGGTGGCCGAGGTCGGTGCCGTACTCGCGGAAGATGTTGATCAGGCTGCCGGGCAGCGGACGCACCTCGGGGGCGACCGAGAAACTGAGCCCCACCGCGTGTCCCGGGGTGGGGTACGGGTCCTGGCCGACGATCAGCACCCGCACCTCGTCGAACGGCTGCTGGAACGCGCGCAGCACGTTGGCGCCGGACGGCAGATAGGTGCGTCCGGCGGCGATCTCGGTGCGCAGGAAGTCGCCCATCGCGGCGATCCGGTCGGCGACCGGCTCCAGCGCCTTGGCCCAGCCGGTCTCTACGATCTCGCTCAAAGGTCGTGCAGCCACGGCCGGTCACTCTACTGGCTCAGCGGTCCGCCCCGGCCATCGTCCCGTTCCGTGCGGACACCGCGCGACCCCGGCGGTGGCGTCGCGCCGGCTCAGCGCGGCGCCGGCTCCTCGCCCTGCGGCGGAGTCCCCAACTCCCAGTCCAGCCCGTACCGTTGGAACAATTCCGCGCGCAGGCTGCCCAGCGGCATCGGCGCGCCCGGCAGCAGCAGGGCGACGACCGCGCCCATCAGCAGCGCGCGCAGCAGCCGGTAGTCCCGCTCCGGCTGCTCGGACCCGTAGCGCGTGACCGTGTCCTCCAGCAGGAACGCCAGCCGCTGCTGCTCGGGGCACTGGATGAAGCCCTCGGCCTGGAGGATGCCCGCCATGTGCATGCGCATCAGGGTGGTGTGGCTGCGGGTGAGCCCGAGGACGGCGTCGATCGCCCGGGCCATCCGCTCGCGCCCGTCGGTGGTGGCCGGCTCCCGCTCCAGCGCCTCGGAGAGCGTCATGTGCATCAGGCGGTGCACCGCCGACTGCACGAGAGGACGTTTTCCGGGGAAGTAGTACGACACCAGCCCACGCGCCGCACCGGCCCGGTCGGCGATGTCCGCCAAGGTCGTGGCCTCGTAGCCGCGCTCACCGACCAGTTCCACCGTCGCCTGGAGCAGCCGCTCGCGGGAACGGCGCCGCAATTCTTCATTGACCGATGCGCTTCGCGGGGACATGCTGTAACTCCTGCGTTGACTGGCTGCGAGCCAATATACTCAGCGCAGCACCCCATGGCCCTGTCGGCATGGGGCCCAGGGGGCGCGGCACGGTGCCGGGCGACGCGGGGGATCGTCCGGCACCGCCGTCGCGGCCGGGAGGCGGGCGACGCGGCCGGGGGCCGGCGGGCGGACCGCCTCGTGCCCACCGCGCCGGAATCACGTCCGCGATGAGGCCGCCGCACGATCACGTCCGCGATGAGGCCGCCGCACGTTCACGTCCGCGATGACGCCGCCGTCGGCGTGCCGGGTACGTCGTCGCGCGTGCCGGGATCGCCGCGCTGACGCCTGCCGGGGGCGTCCGGCCGGGATCGTCCCCTTGACGCGCACCGCGATCGTCGGGCGGACCGCGTATCGGGCCGGGCACGGCCGGGCCAGGTCACAGCGTGTTCCCGCTCCGGGTGCCGCACTCGGCGGCGAGGAGCAGACTGGGCGGCGGCGGAACGTACCGCACCGAGGAGCGTCACGATGCCCGGCACGCCCGATGCCCGCACCGGACTTGACGGCCGCGACGGCCGCGACGGCCGCACCGGACTTGATGGCCGCACCGGCCGCGACGGCCGCGCCGGCCCCGATCGTCGCGCCGTCCTGCTGGGCGCCGCGGGTGTCCTGCTGGGCGCGGCAGGGTGCTCCGGCGGCGGGGGCTCCGCCTCGCCCACGCCCGCCTCGTCCACGAGCCGCGCGCCGTCGTCCGCCGCTCCGACCGCCACCGGCTCCGCCCCGAGCGCCCTCCCGCACACCACCCCCTGGCAGCCCAGTCGCGCCGACATCGACCCTCAGGTCAAGCTGCGCGCGGCCCAGTTGATCGAGGCGCTCGGCGCGTGGCCGCCCGGCGGCGGGGGGCAGGCGAAGGCACGCGTCCGGGCCGCCGCGCAGGGCGTGCCGGGCTCTTTGGCCGCGCAGGCCGGGCCGCTGCTGCCGGACGCGGACGCCGCCGCGCTCCAGGTCGTCTTCGCCCAGTACGGCGGCATCCTCACCGACTCGGCCAGCGTGCTGGTGGTCTGCGACCAGTGGACCCGTGACGGGGGCGGGCCCGTGCACGCGGGCGGCACGACCGTCGATGTACGGCTCAGCGCCGCCTCCCCGAAGTGGAAGGTGACCGCGCTGCACCCGGCCGACCCCGGCACGCCCGCAGCGACCCTGCCCGACGAGGCCCACCGGGTCCTGGCCGACCGCGCCATCCAACTGCCGCCCGCCGCCCGGGCCGACGTGCTCAGCGGCAACGTCCACGTCAGCGCGTTGAAGGGCATGCTCACGCTCGCCGGCACGTACCGGATCGACATCAGCGTCGTGCGCTCAGGCCACCCGATCGACGTCTTCGGCACCGACCGGCCCAGCGACCACCCCAAGGGCCGCGCGTTCGACGTGTGGCGGATCAACGGGCGGGCCGTGGTCGACCCGGCCACACCGCGTTCCCTCATCGAGGGCTTCATGCGGGCCGCCGCGGCGGCCGGTTCGTACAACGTGGGCGGGCCGATCCAGTTGAGCGGCGGCGCGACCGTCAACCAGTTCTTCTCCGACAACACCCACCACGACCACGTGCACGTGGGATTCGACAGCTGATCCGGACGGGGAAGGGGCCCGTCGGGCCCGCGGTGTGCGAGAGTCGCGAACGACCGGCGTGGAACACCGGTCACCGCAGCGGCGGTACGGCTCGCCAGAGCCGCTCCGCCCCACGACGAACGACAGGAGTGCGGCGATGCAGCAGGTGCGTGCCGTGGTGGCCAAGGCGAAGAACGCGCCCGTGTCCATCGAGACGATCAACGTGCCCGACCCGGGGCCCGGCGAGGCGGTGGTGAAGGTGCAGGCGTGCGGCGTCTGCCACACCGACCTGCACTACCGCGAGGGCGGCATCAACGACGAGTTCCCCTTCCTGCTCGGCCACGAGGCCGCGGGCGTCGTGGAGTCGGTCGGCGAGGGCGTGGACACCGTGGCACCGGGCGACTTCGTGATCCTCAACTGGCGTGCGGTCTGCGGCCGTTGCCGTGCCTGCGAACGCGGCGAGCCGTGGTACTGCTTCGACACCCACAACGCGGCGCGGAAGATGACGCTTCAGGACGGCACCGAGCTGACGCCTGCGCTGGGCATCGGCGCGTTCGCGGAGAAGACCCTGGTGCACGCGGGACAGTGCACCAAGGTGGACCCGCAGGCCTCCCCGGCGGCGGCCGGCCTGCTCGGCTGCGGGGTGATGGCCGGGATCGGCGCCGCGATCAACACCGGCGCGGTCGGCCGCGGCAGGTCGGTGGCGGTCATCGGCTGCGGCGGCGTGGGCAACGCGGCGATCGCCGGGTCCGCCCTGGCCGGGGCGAGCCGGATCATCGCCGTCGACCTCGACGACCGCAAGCTGCGGCTGGCCGAGAAGATGGGCGCCACCCACACCGTCAACAGCCGCGAGACCGACCCGGTCGAGGAGATCAGGCGGCTCACCGGCGGCTTCGGCGCGGACGTGGTGATCGACGCGGTCGGCCGCCCCGAGACCTACCAACAGGCCTTCTACGCCCGCGACCTGGCCGGCACCGTCGTCCTGGTCGGCGTGCCCACGCCGGACATGAAGCTGCCCGACATCCCGCTCATCGACGTCTTCGGCCGTGGCGGCGCGCTCAAGTCCAGCTGGTACGGCGACTGCCTGCCCTCGCGCGACTTCCCGATGCTCATCGACCTGTACCGGCAGGGCAGGCTGGACCTGGACGCGTTCGTCTCCGAGCGCATCGGCCTCGACGACATCGAGGCCGCGTTCGACCGGATGCGCGAGGGTGACGTGCTGCGTTCGGTGGTGGTCCTGTGAGCGCGGCCGGACCCGCCCGCGTCGATCACGCCGTCGTCTCCGGCACGTTCAGCCTGGACGGCGAGACGTTCGACGTCGACAACAACATCTGGGTGATCGGCGACGACTCCGAGTGCGTGGTGATCGACGCGCCGCACGACGCCGACGCGATCGCCCGCGTGGTGGGGGACCGCAGGCTGAGGGCCATCCTGTGCACCCACGCCCACGACGACCACGTCAGGGTCGCGCCCGCGCTGCGGTCCCGCACCGGCGCGCCGATCCACCTGCACCCGGGGGACCGGCCGGTGTGGGAGCTGACCCACCCCGGCGACACGTGGGACGCCGACCTCGCGGACGGCGACGTCGTCGAGGTCGGCGCGAGCCGGCTGCGGGTGCTGCACACGCCGGGGCACACGCCCGGCGCGGTGTGCTTCCACGACGAGGCTGCGGGTGTGCTGTTCACCGGCGACACCCTCTTCCACGGCGGCCCCGGCGCGACGGGCCGCTCCTTCAGCGACCACGGCACGATCGTCGACTCCATCCGCGAGCGGCTCTTCGCGCTGCCCGACGAGACCGTGGTCCACACCGGCCACGGCGAGGACACCACCATCGGGGCCGAGCGCGCCAGGGGAGTGTGAGCGGGCCGGGGCCCGTCACCGTCCGCCCGCCCCGGCACGACGCCGGGGCGGGCGCCGCCGTACGGCGACCGCAGGCGGCGCACCCGGCCGTTTCCGATTCCGGTGCCGGGAGCCCGAAATATGTTCAGGCGGTTTCGAAATCCCAGGAACCTACCGTCCGGCCCGTACGTCATACGGGGTGAGGCCCTGCGGCATCCCCCCGTCCGCAGGGCCTCGCTACGTCTTGCGGCGCGGCGCTCCGGCGGAAGCCCTCGGGCAGACCGCTGCGGTCACCCGCCGAGACGGCCGACCAGGTCAAGGACCGGGCGCAGGCCGTCCGGGCGGCGGTCCACCGGCAGGTGTTCGACCTGGTGGAACGCGCAGCCGATCGCCGTCGCCCCGCCGTCCGCCTCGGCGCTGTCGCCCACCATCAGGACCTCCTGCGGCGCCAGCCCCAGCCGCTCGCACCCGATCCGGAAGATCTTCGGGTCGGGCTTTTGGACCCCTTCTTCGTAACTGAGCACCACCGCGTGCACGTCGCGGTCCACCCCGTACGCGCGCAGCACCGGGCGCAGGTCCCAGCCGATGTTGCTCAGCACCCCGGTGCGCACTCCGCGCTCGCGCAGCGCCGCCAGCACCCCGGCGGTGTCGGCGTACGGCCGCCAGGCCCGCGGCGACATGTGGCGCTCGTAGAGCACGTCGTACAACTGCGGCCACGGCAGAGCGACTTCACGGGCCAGGGCCACGAAGGCGGTCCGGTGCCGGTCCGCGTCCAGATCGCGTACCTCCCACGCCGCGCGCAGGTGGTCGGGAACGGCGCGCGGCGGCAGCCCGCCCGGCAGCGCCCCGGCCTCCTCCAGCAGGCGCGCGTACCGCTCGACGTCCTCCTCGGGCGCGGTGACGTCCGCTTCCGCGAGCGCGCCGCGCAGCCAGGTCACGGTCGGCTCCACACGGAAGGTGGTCCCGGAGAAGTCGAAGAGACATCCCTTGATCGTCATGTCCTTCAGGGTCCCCGGGCGCAGCGCTCCCCGGCAACCACCTTCCGGCCGTACTCCACCGCAAGCCGAGCGCGCCACGCGAAAGCCGGGGGCCGGGTCCTACGACAGCGCGCCGATGCCCGGGCCGAACGCGACCAGCAGCGGGACCACCGGCAGCAGCAGTGCCACCGCCGTCATCTGGAGGCGGCGCGCCCTGGTCAGCCGGGGGCCGGGCGCCAGCAGGCGGTCGACCCGCACCGGCACCGTCGCGGGCGTCGGACAGGGGCCGAACACGCCTCGGTCCTCGTTGAGTCCGACCAGCGCCAGCGCCGTCGTCATCCGCCCGAACCTGCGCGACGCCACGTCGTCCGCCGCCAACTCGACGAGCCGGTGCACCTGTTGACAAAAGCCGTCGAACACCGGCACCTGCGGGAAGCCCGCAGCCAGCCCGTGCGCACAGGCCAGCAGCCAGTCGTGGCGCGCTCTGGCGTGCCCCAACTCGTGCGCGAGCACGGCGTCCAACTGCCTGCCCTTGAGCCGGCGCAACGCCGCCGTGGTGATCACCAGCCGGGGCCGCGCCCCCGCCAGCCACCACGCGTCGGCGCGCTCGCTCTCCAGCACCACCAGGCGCTCGTACGACAGGTCCGGCTCGCCGGGCAGCCTCGGCGACCTGGCCAGCAGCTCGGTCCGCCGCCTGCGCCGCTCCGCCCGGGCGCCGCGCACCTCACGTGTCAGCATCGCCGCCGTCCACGCGCCGCCGCACGCCAGCAGCCCGGCGAGCGCGCCCGCCCAGGGACCGTACGCGGGCAGCCCGTAGGCGGCGACCACGCCGCGCGGCGCGAAGGCGAAGACGTGCCAGCGCACGGCGCTGGACGCGGCGGAGGCGCACAGGGCCATGGCGGTCACACAGCACAGCAGGACGGCGGCGACCACGCACTGCCACACCCACAGCGCGAGCACCGGTTCGCGGTCAGGCCACTGCGCGCGGACCAGCAGACGGGGCGCCAGGGCGGCCGTCAGTGCGCCGAGCATCAGCAGCACGAACGGGACCGTCATGGCGCTCACATTAAGGGGCGTACCCGGCGCGCGGGCCCGGGCGTCCCGCCGAAGTGACGCACGCCTCACGCCCCCGCGACCGAATCCGCACCCGGCGCCCGGCGTGCACGCCCCCGCCGGCTCCGCCCCCGTCCGCGGATCACATCGTGAGCAGCATCGCGAACATGCCGATGCCCAGCGACACCCGGCAGGCCGCCGCGAGTTCCGGCGCACGCAGCACCGCCCCCGGCACGCCGCCCGTCACGACCGCGGACCCGCTGCCGCCCACGGCACCGGACCCGGCCGGTGCCGCCCCCACGGCTGGAAGCATGCGCAACGCCGCCCACACCGCGTAGAGCCCGAAGTAGACCAGCAGCACCCCCGTGAGGACCGGCACTCCGAGCGAGCCACCGTCCATGCCGGTCATCCCGGCCATGCCGCTCGTCCCGGCCGACCCCGCTCCCGAGGGTGTCAGCCCCATGGCCACCGCCATGTAGACCATGGCCGCCGAGCCCACCGCGAGATGCACGTGGTGCGCCGGATGGTGCTCGCGTATCAGGAGCGACAGCGACCACAGCGTCATGGCGCCGAAGACGGCCGTGAACAGCGGTGGCCCCCAAGGGCGTTGGTCCAGCGCCGGGGCGGGAAGCGCCATCAGCGCCATGCCGAGCCCCTTGACCCCCTCCGCCCTGGCCACCTGGCGCTCGCCGGACGCCGACGCGTACGCCCGCCGGGACCGCAGCAGACAGGAGATCCCGGTGGCCGCGCCCAGCAGCACCACGAGCCAGCCGACCAGCGGCGGACCGCCCATGACCCCTCCCTCGTCGGACCCACCCCGTCCGGAGGTTTCCCCTCGCGGGGGGCGCACAATCTGGTGCACGGGGGTACGGAAGGTGCTCAGGCCTTCCGTGCCGAAGCCCTACGCGGTCAGGCCCTGCGCGCTCAGGCCTTCCGTGCTCAGGCCCTGCGCGCTCAAGACCTCCGCGCTCAGGCCCTGGGCGCTCAAGACCTCCGCGCTCAGGCCTTCTGGGTGACCGCCACGCAGACCAGCACGGCCAGAGCGGTCAGCGCGGTCGCGGGACTGAGGTGTTCGCCGAGCAGCAGTGCGGACCACACCAACGTCAGCAGCGGCTGGGCGAGTTGGAGCTGACTGGCGCGGGCGATCCCGATCGTGGCCATGCCCCGGTACCACACCACCATCCCGCCGAACTGCGAGACGGCCGCCAGGTATCCCAGCCCCAGCACCGCCTGCCCGCCGAGCCGCACGGGCTCCACCGCCAGCGCCACCGCCGCGCCGGGCAGCGTGACCGGCAGTGAACCGACGAGCGCCCAGCCGATCACCTGCCAGCCGGGCATCGTGGCGGCCAGCCTGCCGCCCGCCACGTACCCGGCCGCGCACACCCCGAGCGAGGCGAACAGCAGCACGTCGCCCCCGGTCGCCCTGCCGTGGCTCTGCGCCAGCGTGAACGCGACGACGGCGGCCGTGCCCGCCAGCGCGGCGGCCCAGAAGGCGACCGAGTGCCGCGTGCGGGCGACCAGGGAACCCACGGCGGCGGTGGCCAGCGGCAGAGCCCCCACCACCACGGCCGCGTGCGAGGTCCGCGTGGTGCGCAGCGCCAGCGTCGTCAGCAGCGGGAACCCGATGATCACCCCGAGCGCGACCACGGCCAGCGCGGGCCACAGGCGTCGCTCGGGCACCGGTGCCCTTCCGGCCAGCAGGAATCCGCCGGCCAGCGCGGTCGCGAGCAGCGCCCGCAGGGTCACGGTGGTCCAGGGGCCGAAGCCGGTCAGCGACCAGTCGGTGGCCGGGAAGGTGAGGGAGAAGATCGCCACGCCCAGAGCGGCGAGCGCGGTCCCGCCGACCGCTATCGACGGCCGGGCGATAGCGCTATTGTGTGCTGTCATGAACAACGGTAGCAGTGCGGCCACCAGCTCCGCATCCGTCGCGGAGTCGCTGCGGGAGCAGCTGAAGCGCTACTCGCCAGGAGAGAAGCTGCCGTCGAGCCGGGTGCTCGTCGAACGGTTCGGGGTCAGCCCGGTCACCGTCTCCCGGGCGCTGGCCGCGCTGGCCGCCGAGGGCCTGGTCGTCACCCGCCCCGGCGCCGGCACCTACGCCGCCCGCCCCGTCGCGCACCACGCCGCCGCCCGGACCGCCGACACCTCGTGGCAGCAGATCGCGCTCAGCGCCGAGTCGGCCGGGGACGCCGCGCCCCGCGTGGTGGACGCCTCCGGGGTGACCGCCACCCTCGCCCTCCCCTCGCCCGGCGTCATCGCGCTCAACGCGGGCTACCTGCATCCGGCACTCCAGCCGGAGCGGGCGCTGGCCACCGCGCTGACCCGCGCCGCCCGGCGGCCCGGCGCGTGGGAACGGCCGCCGCTGGAGGGGCTGACGGCGCTGCGGTCGTGGTTCGCGCGCGAGGCGGGCGGGGTGACGGCGGCGCAGGTGCTGGTCACGGCGGGCGGCCAGGCCGCGCTGACCACCGCGCTGCACGCCCTGGCCGCCCCCGGCTCGCCCCTGCTGGTCGAGTCGCCGACCTATCCCGGTGCGCTCGCCGTCGCCCGCGCAGCCGGGCTGCGGCCCGTACCGGTCCCGCTCGACGCGGACGGCGTGCGGCCCGACCTGCTCGCTGACGCCTTCGCGGCGACCGGGGCGCGGGTGTTCTTCTGCCAGCCGCTGTTCCAGAACCCCACCGGCGCCGTGCTGTCGGCCGAACGACGCCGCCAGGTGCTGGACATCGCCCGCGCCGCCGGGGCGTTCGTGGTCGAGGACGACTTCGCGCGGCGCCTGGGCCACGGCGGCCCGCTCCCGCCGCCGCTGGTCGCCGACGACGTCGACGGCACCGTCGTCCACCTCACGTCACTGACGAAGCCGACCTCGCCCAGTCTGCGGGTGGGTGCCCTGATCGCCCGGGGCCCGGTGCTGGAGCGGCTGCGCGCGATCCAGGTGGTCGACAGCTTCTTCGTGCCCCGCCCGCTCCAGGAGGCCGCTCTCGAACTGGTCGGTGCCCCCGCCTGGCCGCGTCATCTGCGCGCGGTGGCCACGGGCCTGAGGGAACGCAGGGACGCGCTGCTCACCGCGCTCCACCGCGATCTGCCGCACCTCGTGCCCACCCAAGTTCCGGACGGCGGCTACCAGTTGTGGCTGCGCCTGCCCGACGGGGCCGACGAGACCGCGCTCGCCGCCGCCGCGCTGCGGGCGGGGGTCGCCGTCGCCCCCGGCCGCCCGTACTTCGCCGCCGAGGCCCCCGCGCCGTACATCCGCGTGAGCTTCGCCGACACCTCGGGCGCGGACGAACTGGCCGAAGGCGTGAGGAGGTTGGCGTCCGCCTGCGCGGAGGCGGGGGCCGGGCCCGGCTGACGCCCTGCCAAGGGCGACCGGCGGAAAGGGCCTCTCAGGGCCGGTAGCGCATCGGGTGGTCCTCGGGCACCTCGACGACGCAGACGCGAACGGCATCCGGGTCCTCGATCCACATCTCGATCAACCCCCACGGCTCGCGCCGCGGCTCGCGGACCACCTTCACCCCGCGTCCGCGCAGCCGCTCGTGCGCCGCCTCGATGTCCGGCACCTGGAGCCACAGCGAGATGCCGGGCGCGGGCGGCGTGTCCGACCGGCCGGAGACCTCCAGGTAACCGCCGCCGAGGAAGAAGACCGTGCCGCGCTGCGGCCCCTCGCCGAACTCGCGGAAGACCGCGAGCCCCAGATCGTCCCGGTAGAAGGCGCGGGAGCGCTCTAGGTCGGTGGGCCGCAGGAGCATCCTGCTGCTCAGTACGTTGACCATGCGCCGGACGATACGCGGGGTGCGACCGGTGCGCGACCACGCGTGAGCGGCGTCGCTACGCCGGTGAGCCCGCGTAGATGCGCTCCGCCCAGGCGCCGATCTGCTCCTCCGACAGGTGCTGGGCGAGGTCCGCCTCGCTGATCATGCCGACCAGCCGCTTGTTCTCGATCACCGGGAGCCGGCGGATGCGGTGGTCCTCCATCTCCCGCAGCACCTCGTCCACGTCGGCGTCCGCGTCGATCCAGCGGGGCGTGCCCTGCGCCAGCTCCCCCGCGGTGACCCTGGACGGGTCGCGTCCGGTGGCCACGCAGCCGATGACGATGTCGCGGTCGGTGAGGATGCCGCACAGGCGCTCGTTCTCGTCGCTGATCGGCAGCGCCCCGACCCCCAGGTCGCGCATCAGCTGCGCCGCCCGGTCCAGCATCACCCCTTCGGGGATCCAGGCCGCGCCCGGGTGCATGATGTCCCGCGCCGTGGTCATGGCACACACCTCCGTGTCCCTGGTCGGTGCCGTCCCTCCCATCGTCCGCCGGGCACCGCACGGCCGCTACCGGCGGCGGACCGGCCTCGTACCGCCGCCCGCGACAGGCATACGCTCGATGCCGGCAACCACACCGGGGCGATCGGGCGGGACGGGACCAGACAGGATCCGGCCGGACCGGCCCCGGCCAGGCACGAGAGGACCCCGCCGTCATGAGCACCACCGCCCAGCCCCTCTTCCGCGCGGCCACCGAGGCCGACGTGCCCGCGCTCGTGGCGCTCATCGAGTCGGCGTACCGGGGAGAGTCCAGCCGGGGCGGCTGGACCACGGAGGCGGACCTGCTGAAGGGACGGCGTACCGACCCCGAAGGCGTCCTCACGGTCATCCGGCGCGAGGGCAGCCGCATGGTCGTGGCCGAGCGGGGCGGCGAACTGACCGCCTGCTGCCAGCTGGAACGGCGCGAGGACCACGCCTACTTCGGGATGTTCGCGGTCCGCCCGCAGCGGCAGGGAGGCGGCCTGGGCAAGCAGGTGCTGGCCGAGGCGGAGCGCCTCGCGCGCGAGGAGTGGCGCGCGGGCGAGATGCGGATGACGGTGATCTCGGCCCGCGAGGACCTCAT
Source organism: Streptomyces sp. ICBB 8177 (assembly GCF_003144095.1). Classification (GTDB taxonomy): domain Bacteria; phylum Actinomycetota; class Actinomycetes; order Streptomycetales; family Streptomycetaceae; genus Streptantibioticus_D. The sequence continues at coordinate 626,794 of NZ_NSKH01000023.1, forward strand.
CGCGTGGTACGAGCGCCGCGGCTACCAGCGCACCGGCCGGATGTCGCCGTTCCCCTACGGCGACGAGCGCTTCGGGGTGCCGCAGCGCGACGACCTGGAGTTCGAGCTGCTGGTCAAGGAACTGGGCTGAGCGCCCGGGGCCAGCGCCGGCCCCGGGCGCATCAGGCCCGCGCCGCCCGCCGCTTGGTGTCCGGGACGTCCGTCACCCAGCCCACCAGGCCGAGCGCCCGGGCCAGCGCCAGGTCCCGATCGGTGTTGACGGTCCAGGCCATCACGTCGATGCCGGCCGCCTGGCAGCGCTCGACGGTGCGCAGGTTCAGCTCCGGCAGCTCCAGGCTCACCAGCCGCGCGCCGACCGCTTTCGCGCGGTCCGGGAAGTCCGGTCCCGTCGCCTCGGCGACCAGCACGGTCGTGGCGTCCGGCAGCAGGTCTCGGATCTCGCGCAGCGCCTCGTCGTGGAAGGAGAGGACCGACACCCGCTCCAGCAGGTTCCGCTCGCGCAGCACGCCGGCCAGCACCCGCGCCGCCGCCACGTCCTTGATCTCGGCCTGGATCGGCAGGCCGGGCCCGACCGCGTCGAGCACCTCCTCGAAGACCGGGACCCGCTCGCCCAGCCCCGCGTCGAGCGTGCGCAGCTCGTCCAGGGTGAGGTCGGCGACGGCGCCGCGGCCGTCGGTGGTGCGGTCCACGGTCTCGTCGTGCATGACGACGAGCGCGCCGTCCTTGCTCAGGTGCAGGTCGAGCTCGATGCCGTCCAGCCCCTCGCGCTCCGCGCGCAGGAAGGAACGCAGGGTGTTCTCCGGCTCGGCGGCCATGACACCGCGGTGGCCGATGGTGAAGGAAGTCACCTCGGCAGCCTAGTGTGCCGCCTGTTGCCGGGCATGGAACGGGCGGTTGCGGGGACCCGTACGGACACAGAAACCTTCGCCCCGCGGCGATCGCACAGGAAAAACATCGGTACGCACCCGGCTGCGCAGGATAAATGTTCGTAACGTCTCTTGTGCGGGCGAAGGTGGCCTGAATACGGTGTCTTAACGCAAGGTTCTCCGGTGGAGGAGGGGCAATGAGGGAAAAACTTCTGTCCGTGGCGACTGGCGAGGCCGCCGGAGGGCCCGAGGGCATAGTGAGCCGCCCGGCCTGGGGTGTGCTCAAGGAGGCGGTCGAGACGATCCGCCCGTGGCAGTCCAAGGACGGCTCGATCGACTTCGCCGCCGAGGGCGCGCCGGGCAAGGCGGACGTCGACGCCGAGCTGGAGCGCGTGATCGCCTCGGTCGAGGAGCTGGCCCCGCTGGTCCCGCACGACGCGGAGTACCACCGCGCCCTCGTCGCCGACCTGCGCCGCTGGGCCGAGGACGGCTACGGCGTGCCGGACTTCCTGGACTCCCTGCTGGCCTTCCAGCCCGCCGCCGAGCGCCGCGACGGCCTGGAGCACCTGGTCGTCTTCGCGATGTACACCCAGAACGGCAACCCGGACCGCAACCTGGAGGCGGTCGCGCTGCGCGTGGTCTGGCCGGAGTGGCTGTCCGAGCTGGAGCGCACCCGGTACGACAACCCGATGTTCGTGCCGATCACCTTCCAGGACTTCACCAGCGGCTACGACACCAACTCCGCCGTCCTCTTCCCGGAGACCGTGGCCGTCCGTGAGGTGCCGGAACGTTTCACCTGGGGTGGCATCTTCTGCGACCGCGAGGCCGCCCGCTTCCGCCGGGTCACCCAGGCCGCCGTCGACACCCTCGGCCTCGACCTGCCCGAGGACGCCGCCCGGCTCGTCGCCGACCAGGAGCTCGCGCAGCAGACCTTCGTGCTGTGGGACATGATCCACGACCGCACCCACAGCCACGGCGACCTGCCGTTCGACCCCTTCATGATCAAGCAGCGCGCGCCGTTCTGGATGTACGGCCTGGAGGAACTGCGCTGCGACCTGACCGCCTTCAAGGAGGCCGTCAAGCTGGAGGCCGACGGCTACGAGCAGGGCCGCAACGTCCAGTACGCGATCCTCTTCGACCGCCTCTTCCGCTTCCCCGTCACCGGCGACCGGGTCCGCAACTACGACGGCCTGGGCGGGCAGCTGCTCTTCGCCTACCTCCACAAGCACGACGCCGTGCGCTGGACGGACAACACCCTGCGCATCGACTGGGCCCGGGCGACCGAGGTCACCAACCAGCTGTGCGCCGAGATCGAGAAGCTGTACCGGGACGGCATCGACCGGCCCAAACTCAACCACTGGTTCGCCGCGTACGACCTGGTCTCCACCTACCTCTCGCCGCACCCGGGCTCGCGCTGGGCCAAGGGGCCGGACGCGCTCGACCTGACCCTGCCGCCGCGCAAGCTCGTCGACGACGTGCTGGCCGACGAGTTTCCGCTCAGCATGTTCTACGAGGCCCTCGCCAAGAAGCTGCGCACCGTGATCGCCTCCACCAAGGGCATCACCGCCGCCGGCGCCGGGCAGGAGGCCGCGTGACCCACGACGAGGAGGCGAAGGCCATGACGGACGCAGGCGCTGCGGGATCGCTCCGGGGCTCGGTGATCGCGGTGGCCGGAGCGGGCGGTCCGGCGGGCAGGGCGACCCTGCGCCGCCTCGCCGAGGCGGGGGCCCACGTGGTGGCCGCCGACGCGCAGCCCGAGCGGCTGGCCGAATCGGTGGACGCGGCCCGTTACGCGGGCGGCGGCGCCGACATCACCGGCGACATCGTCGACCTGCTGGACCCGGAGGCGACCCGCGAGTGGGCCGCCCGCACCGAGAAGCAGTTCGGCCGCGTGGACGGCCTGGTCCACCTGGTCGGCGGCTGGCGTGGCGCGGCCACGTTCACCGACACCGACCTGGGCGACTGGACGTTCCTCAACGACCTGCTGATCCGCACCGTCCAGCACACCTCGCTGGCCTTCCACGACGCGCTGCTGCGCAGCCCGAACGGACGGTACGTGCTGATCAGCCAGTCCGGCGCGACCAGGCCGACCGCGGGCAACGCCGCCTACGCCGCCGCAAAGGCCGCCGCCGAGACCTGGACGCTGGCGCTCGCCGACTCCTTCCGCAAGGCGGGCGGAGAGCAGGGCCCGACCGCCGCGGCCTCCGTCATCGTCATCAAGGCCCTGGTGCACGACGAGATGCGCGCCCAGAAGCCCAACGCCAAGTTCGCCGGATTCACCGACGTCGCCGACCTGGCCCAGGCCATCGCCGGCGTGTGGGGTCGGCCCGCTCAGGAAGTGAACGGTGACCGCCTGTGGCTGACGCCCCGCCCGTGACCGACCAGCCCGCCACCGACGCGGTACGCCACCACGACCCGCAGTACCGGGGATTCGCCAGCGACAACTACGCGGGCGCGCATCCCGAGGTGCTGGCCGCGCTCGCCGTCGCCAACGGCGGCCACCAGATCGCGTACGGCGAGGACGACTACACCGCGCACCTGCAGGAGGTCATCCGCCGCCACCTCGGCCCGCGCGCCGAGGCGTTCCCGGTCTTCAACGGCACCGGCGCCAACGTCGTCGCCCTCCAGGCGGTCACCGAGCGCTGGGGCGCGGTGGTGTGCGCGAAGTCGGCGCACATCAACGTGGACGAGTGCGGCGCGCCGGAACGCGTGGGCGGACTGAAGCTGCTCACCGTGCCGACGCCGGACGGCAAACTCACCCCCGAGCTGCTGGACTCCGAGGCCTGGGGCTTCGACGACGAGCACCGCGCCCAGCCGCAGGTCGTCTCGATCGCCCAGACCACGGAACTGGGCACCTGCTACACGCCCGAGGAGATCAGGGCGCTGTGCGACCGCGCCCACGAGCACGGCATGGCCGTTCACATGGACGGCGCCCGCCTCGCCAACGCGGCCGCCACGCTGGACCTGCCGCTCGCCGCGTTCACCACCGACGCAGGGGTGGACATCCTCAGCTTCGGCGGTACGAAGAACGGACTGGTCTTCGGTGAGTGCGTGGTCGTGCTCGCCCCGGAGCGGGTCCGCGCGATGAAGCACCTGCGCAAGCTGTCGATGCAGCTGGCCTCGAAGATGCGCTTCGTCAGCGTGCAGTTCGAGGCGCTGCTCGCCGGGGACCTGTGGCTGCGCTCGGCCCGGCACGCCAACGCCATGGCGACGCGCCTCGCGGACGCGGTGCGAGGCATCGAGGGCGTCACCGTGGTCCGGCCGGTCCAGGCCAACCAGGTGTTCGCCGTCCTGCCGCGCGAGGTGACCGAACGGCTCCAGAAGCGCTACCGCTTCTACGTGTGGAACGAGGCGACCGGGGAGGTGCGGTGGATGTGCTGCTTCGACACCACCGAGGCCGACGTGGACGCCTTCGCCGCGGCCGTCGCGGAGGAGATGGCGACGCGCTGAGCACGCCGTACTCAGCCGTAGTCATGGGAGGGGCCGGGCGACTCGCCGTCGCCCGGCCCCTCCCATGAGTCCTCGGCCGTCAGCCGTCCAGCGCCGCCGCTTCCTGCGGGGTCGGGGCCGTGCCGCCCAGATGGGCCGGGAGCCACCAGGAGTCCCGTTCGCCCGCCGGGCGCGCCGGATAGGCGTTCTGCGCGGCCTCCAGCAGCTCCTGCACCCGGCAGCGCAGCCGCTCGGTCAGGCTCTCCGCCTGCTCCTGCGGCTCCGGGGTGAGCGGCGCGCCGACGCGCAGCGTGACGGGGAAGCGGTGACGGCCAAGGCGGCGCGGGTGGCCCTTGGTCCACATCCGCTGGGTGCCCCACAACGCCATCGGCAGCAGCGGCACGCCCGCCTCCTGCGCCAGCCGCGCGGCGCCGGACTTGAAGGCCTTGAGCGTGAACGAGCGCGAGATGGTCGCCTCGGGGAAGACCCCGACGACCTCGCCGCAGCGCAGCGCCCGCAGCGCGTTGTCGTACGCGTGCACGCCCTGGGCGCGGTCGACCGGGATGTGCTTCATCGCCCGCATCAGCGGACCGGACACCTTGTGCCGGAAGACCGACTCCTTCGCCATGAACCGCACCAGTCGCTTCGCCGGGCGGGCGGCCAGGCCGCAGAAGACGAAGTCCAGGTAGCTGATGTGATTGCTCACCAGTACCGCGCCGCCCTCACGGGGCACGTGCTCGGTGCCCGCGATGTCGAAGCGCAGGCCCTGCACCTGGAACATGGTCCGGGCGAAGCCGATGACCGGCGGGTACACGAGTTCTGCCACGTCGGGGGACACCTTCTGGTTCGGGGGCGGCGTGAGCCGGGGGCACGACCGGAAGTTACGTTCCCGTAGCCTCGGCCGTCGCGAGATGGTCCCCTGACAACGCGCCGCTTGTCACCTCCGGTGCCCGTGGACCCGCGAGATTCTTGTCACGTCCCCGCGTACGGCCCGGGCGCGTCCACGCCTCCGGTGCCGCGCTGCGTAACCTGCCTACGCAGGGAAACCGTGATTCCTTCAGGCGCCGCCGTTCGGACCTGGGGAATCATCGCGAACCGGGGAGCGCTGCACCGCGTGGTGCGGATCGAATCGGGCCCGGATGACGGAGCGGGCTTGCCCGGCTGGTCCACCGGCCGCGGGAGGAAAGGATGCGGGTGCGCGAGAGGGACGCCGCCGCGGTGCGGCTGACGGCCGACGAGATCGGCGGGCCGCTGGGCGAGCGGGCGACGCTGGTGCAGTTCTCCAGCGCGTTCTGCGCGCCGTGCCGGGCGACCCGCAGGACGCTGGCCGAGGTGGCCGCGATGGTGGACGGCGTCACGCACGTCGAGATCGACGCCGAGCGGGAGTTGGAGCTGGTGCGCAGGCTGGGGATTCTCAAGACGCCCACCGTGCTGGTGCTCGACGCGGCGGGCTCGGTCGTCCGGCGCGCCGCGGGCCTGCCGCGCAAGGCCGACGTGATCGCCGCGCTGGGCACGGCGGTCGACGCCTGACCTGGGCCGCCGGGCGTGACCCGGCTCCTGGGCGCCGGGCGTGACCCCGGTCCCAAAAGGCCGGATCGCCTTGACGCCGCGCGGCCCGAATCGTCAGTCTGACGTTATGTCGAGGGATCCCCTTCTCCGCCGGAGTGCCTGCGCCGGGCCCGGCCGCCTGACGAGCGCGCGCTTTCGGGGCCGTTGACCATTCCTGACGACAGCTCAGCCCCGGTGCGCCCCGTTTCCGGACCGACCGCCGCAGAAGGACCACGCGATTCCATGACCGCCTCGCCCGACCTCGACGCAGTCCTCGGCGAACCCACCGGCTTCGACCCCGGCGTCTTCCGCTCGGTCTTCCGCCGTCACGCCGCGGGTGTCGCCGTGGTCACCGCGGCGGGCGCGCGGCCGGTCGGCTTCACCGCGACCTCGCTCACCTCCGTCGCCGTCGAGCCGCCGCTGCTGTCGTTCGGCATCAGCGTCTCCTCCTCCAGTTGGCCCACCGTGGCCGAGGCAGAGCACGTCGGCGTGCACGTGCTCGGCGAACACCAGGAGGAACTGGCGGGCACCTTCGCGCGCAGCGGCGCCGACCGGTTCGCCGCGCCCACCTCCTGGCGTGTCGGGCCGCACGGCGTGCCGCTGCTGGACGGGGTGTCCGCGTGGCTGGTGTGCCGGGTGGCCGCCCGGGTGCCGGCGGGCGACCACCGGATAGTCGTCGCCGAGGCGGTCGCGGGCGACCCCGCGGGGCCCGGCCGCCCCCTCCTGTACCACCAGGGCCGATTCACCGCGCTGCGGCACTGACCGCCCCGCCCGCCGCACGTCGGCAAGGTCACAGTTTCCCCGCTTGCGGTGCGGGAACGAGACGAGTGTACTGACGAGTAACATTCAGTCGGGGCGCCATGGCGCTCCGGACGGATCCGGCACCGTGCAGGCGCCTATGCTGCCTACACATGGCAGTTGACGAGTCGAGCAGTAGGTAGGAGAGCAGGCGTGAGCTTGAGGATCGTTGTCTGTGTGAAGTACGTGCCCGACGCCACCGGCGACCGGCACTTCGCCGAGGACCTGACCACTGACCGCGACGCCGTGGACGGCCTGCTGTCGGAGCTGGACGAGTACGCGGTCGAGCAGGCCCTGCAGATCGCCGAGGCGGCCGACGACGCCGAGATCACGGTGCTCACCGTCGGCCCCGAGGACGCCAAGGACGCGCTGCGCAAGGCGCTGTCGATGGGCGCCGACAAGGGCGTGCACGTCGAGGACGACGACCTGCACGGCACCGACGTCGTGGGCACCTCGCTGGTGCTGGCCAAGGCCGTCGCGCACGTCGGGTACGACCTGGTGCTGTGCGGTATGGCCTCCACCGACGGCACGATGGGCGTGCTCCCCGCCATCCTGGCCGAGCGCCTCGGCGTGCCGCAGGTGACGCTGCTGTCGGAGGTCTCGGTGGCGGACGGCACCGTGACCGGCCGCCGCGACGGCGACGCGGCGAGCGAGCAGCTCCAGGCGCAGCTGCCGGCCGTGGTCTCGGTGACCGACCAGTCGGGTGAGGCGCGCTACCCGTCGTTCAAGGGCATCATGGCGGCGAAGAAGAAGCCGGTCGAGTCGCTGGACCTGTCCGACCTGGGCATCGACGCGGACGAGGTCGGCCTCGGCGGCGCTTGGACCAAGGTCGAGGACGCGGCCAAGCGTCCGGAGCGCACCGCCGGCACGATCGTGAAGGACGAGGGCGAGGGCGGCAAGCAGCTGGCCGAGTTCTTGGTCAGCCAGAAGTTCATCTGATCGCACCCGCCCCCTCGCACACCATTCCGTAGGAGAACGTTCCCATGGCTGAAGTCCTCGTCTATGTCGACCACGTGGACGGTGCCGTCCGCAAGCCGACCCTCGAACTGCTGACCCTCGCCCGCCGCGTCGGCGAGCCGGTCGCCGTCGCCCTGGGCAACGGCGCCGCCGACACCGCCGCCACGCTCGCCGAGCACGGAGCCGTCAAGGTGCTGACCGCCGACGCGCCGGAGTTCGCCGAGTACCTGGTGGTGCCGAAGGTGGACGCGCTGCAGGCCGCGTACGAGGCCGTCTCCCCGGCCGCCGTGCTGGTGCCGTCGTCCGCCGAGGGCAAGGAGATCGCCGCCCGCCTCGCGGTGCGCATCGGCTCCGGCATCATCACCGACGCGGTGGACCTGGAGGCCGGCGCCGAGGGCCCGGTCGCCACGCAGTCGGTGTTCGCCGCCGCGTTCACCACCAGGTCGCGGGTCTCCAAGGGCACGCCGGTCATCACCGTCAAGCCCAACTCGGCCCCGGTGGAGGCCGCTCCGGCCGCCGGTGCGGTCGAGGCGCTGTCGGTCACCTTCGGCGACGCCGCCAAGGGCACCAAGATCGTCTCGCGTACCCCGCGCGAGTCCTCCGGCCGCCCGGAGCTGACCGAGGCCGCGATCGTGGTCTCCGGTGGCCGCGGCGTCAACGGCGCGGAGAACTTCCACGTCATCGAGGAGCTGGCCGACTCGCTCGGCGCGGCCGTGGGTGCCTCGCGCGCCGCGGTGGACGCCGGCTGGTACCCGCACAGCAACCAGGTGGGCCAGACCGGCAAGTCGGTCTCCCCGCAGCTGTACATCGCCAACGGCATCTCCGGTGCCATCCAGCACCGGGCCGGCATGCAGACCTCGAAGACCATCGTGGCCGTCAACAAGGACCCCGAGGCGCCGATCTTCGACCTGGTCGACTACGGCGTCGTGGGCGACCTGTTCCAGGTCGTCCCGCAGCTGACCGAGGAGGTCAAGGCCCGCAAGGGCTGACCCCGCCGCGTCGCAACGGCCCCCGTACGCTCCGGGCGTACCGGGGCCGTCGGCGTCCCCGGGGTGTTGACCTGGTGGTTGGCCCGCGGCTAGCGTCACTTCAACGGTTTGTTGAAGTTGTCGCGCGGGTGCCGGTCGCACCGGCGCCGTCGTCGTTCGGGCTGGGGAGAGTGCAGATGCGTACATCGCTGTCGGACGCGGTGCGTGGGGACGTCGGTGCCTCGCTGGCGGACGTCGACGCGGAACTCGCCCGCCGCTACCCCGGTGACCCCGGCACCCGGCAGCCCGTGCACACCGTCTACGTCCCCGGCGACGCCTTCGCCGCCGACACGGCCCGCTCCTGGGGCGACCGGGCGCTCGCCGCCCTCGACGCCCACGCCCCCGACGCCGCCGCGCTGGCCGCGGTGCTCGGGCTGCCGGCGGAGCTGGCGGAGCCGGTGCACGACCGGGTGCGCGCCAAGCTGGAACGCGAACCGGTGGAGGACCTGCGCGTCGACTTCGAGGACGGCTACGGCGTACGGGCCGACGCCGAGGAGGACGAGGCCGTGCTGCGCGCCGCCGAGCTGATCGCCGCCGCGGTCGCGGACGGCAGCGCGCCCCCGTACATCGGCGTCAGGACCAAGTGCATGGAGGCGGCCGTCCGGGACCGCGGCATCCGCACCCTGGACCTCTTCCTCACCGCGCTGCACCGCTCGGGCGGACTGCCCGAGGGGCTGGTGCTGACGCTGCCGAAGGTGACGTACCCGCAGCAGGTCACCGCGTACGTGCGGCTGCTGGAGGAGTTCGAGAAGTCCTTCGGGCTGACGCCGGGGCGCATCGGGTTCGAGATCCAGATCGAGACCACCCAGGCCATCCTGGGCGCGGACGGCCGGGCCACCGTGGCACGGCTGATCGACGCCGCCGAGGGACGCGCCACCGGTCTGCACTACGGCACGTTCGACTACAGCGCGTCCTGCGGGGTGAGCGCCGCCTACCAGTCCATGGACCACCCGGCCGCCGACCACGCCAAGGCGGTCATGCAGGTCGCCGCCGCCGGGACCGGGGTGCGGCTGTCGGACGGCTCGACGAACGTGCTGCCGGTCGGCCCGACCGAACGGGTGCACGAGGCCTGGCGACTGCACCACGGACTGGTCCGGCGCTCGCTGGCCCGCGCCTACTACCAGGGCTGGGACATGCACCCCGGCCACCTGCCGACCCGCTACGCGGCCGTCTACGCCTTCTACCGCGAGGGGCTGGACGCGGCGGCGGCCCGGCTCGCCGCCTACGTGGGCCGCGCGGGCGGCGACGTGATGGACGAGCCCGCCACCGCCAAGGCGCTCAGCGGCTACCTGCTGCGCGGGCTGGACTGCGGCGCGCTGGACGCGGCGGAGGTCGGGCGGGGGACCGGGCTGGACCGCGCGGGGCTGGAACGGCTGGCGGGGCGCGGGTAGTCGGCCCGGATCAGTCCGGCGGGAGCCGTACGCGGGTCAGGCCGACGGCGGGGGTATCTCACCGGAGCCGCGCGCGATCAGGCGGCCGGGCAGCTCCACCCGGCGCGGCGGTTCCGCGATGCCGTCGAGGCGGCGGAAGAGCAGTTCCGCCGCCGTGCGGCCCAGCCGGACCGGGTCCTGGGCTATCACGGTGACGCCCGGGCGCAGCAGGTCGGCCAGCTCGAAGTCGTCGAACCCGACCAGCGCGACCGCGTCGCGGCGGTCGGCCAGCACCCGTACGGCGGTGACGGTCACCCGGTTGTTGCCGGAGAAGACCGCGGTGACCGGCGCGGGCCCGGACAGCATCCGGTCCAGCTCGGAGCACACCCGCTCGGGTGAGGTCGGGCCCATCGACACCCAGCCCTCGGCCACCGGCAGCCCGGCCGAGGCCATCGCCTCGCGGTATCCGCGCACCCGCTCGTCGGCGGTGTAGATGCCCTCGGTGTCGCCGATGAAGCCGATGGCGCGGTGGCCGTGGGCGATCAGATGGGCCACCGCCTCGCGGGCGCCGCCCGCGTTGTCGGTGAGCACCGTGTCCACGTCGATGCGGCCGGCCGGGCGGTCCACGAAGACGGTGGCGACGCCCGCCGCGATCTCCGGCTCCAGGTAGCGGTGGTCCTCGCTCGCCGGGACGATGACCAGTCCGTCCACCCGCCGGGCGCACAGCGCGAGCGCCAGCTCCTGCTCGCGTTCGGGGACCTCGGCGCTGGAACCGGCGAACAGCAGGCTGCCGTTGGCCCGCGCGACCTCCTCCACGGCCCGGCTGAGCGGAGAGTAGAACGGGTCGGCGAGGTCTTCCAGGACCAGCCCGATGCTGGCGGTACGCCCCTTGCGCAGCACCCGCGCGCTGTCGTTGCGCCGGAATCCCAGCGCCTCGATGGCGGCGCGTACCCGCGACTCGGTCTCCAGCGTCACCCCGGGCTCGCCGTTGACCACACGGGAGACGGTCTTGAGCCCGACGCCCGCGCGCGCGGCGACGTCCTTCATCGTCGGGCGGCTGCCGTAACGTACGGGCGGTGTGGGGCGCGAGTCGGCGGGAAATTCGGGCACGGGCGGGTGATCCTGTCATCGGGTGCGGCGCCTGTCGTCGCAGGACAACGTGAGCCTAGGGGCTGGACAACGTTGTCAACAAAGGGGAACACTACTCTCGGCTCTCCGCTGCCCAACGAACAGGCGGGGAGGGGGACACGCACCTCGGCTCGAATCCCGGACGAATACCGTCGAACCGCTCCAACCGAACCGCTTAAACCGAACCACCCAACGGAACCGTTCCAACCGAACCGCCGCAGTCGAACCGGCGGTGGGAGAACACGCCGCACCGCCCACTGACCGCCGCTACGAGGGAGACACCGAACCGATGCAGAGCGAAGGCGCCGCAGTGCGACCGGCGACCGCCGAGGCCCCCGCGGGCGGCAGGCTGGTCGCGGCACTGGACATCGGCGGTACGAAGATCGCCGGAGCGCTGGTGGACGGCGACGGGCGGTTGCCGGCCAGGGCGCTGCGGCCGACCCCGGCGACGCAGGACGGCGCGACGGTGATGGCGGCCGTCGCCGAGGTGCTGGGCGAGCTGACCGCCGACCCCGCCTGGGTCCGGGTGGCCGCGGTCGGCATCGGCAGCGCGGGACCGGTCGACGCCTCCCACGGCACCGTCAGTCCGGTGAACGTGCCCGGATGGCGCGGCTTCCCGCTGGTGGAGCGGGTGCGCGAGGTGACGGGACCGCTGCCGGTCACCCTCACCGGCGACGGTGTGGCGATCGCCGCCGCCGAACACTGGCAGGGCGCGGCACGGGGGTACGACAACGCGCTGTGCATGGTGGTCTCCACCGGCGTCGGCGGCGGCTTCGTGCTGGGCGGCGCCCTGCACCCCGGGCCGACCGGCAACGCGGGCCACATCGGCCACATCAGCGTGGACCTGGACGGCCCGTCCTGCCCGTGCGGTGCGCGCGGCTGTGTCGAACGCCTGGCCAGCGGTCCCAACATCGCCCGCCGCGCCCTCGAAGGCGGCTGGCGCCCGCAGGCCGGCCAGGAGCCGACGGCCGAGGCGGTGGCCGCCGCGGCACGCGCCGGCGACCCGGTGGCCGCGGCGTCCTTCGCCCGCGCCGCGCAGGCCCTGGCGGCGGGGATCGCGGCGGCGGCGACCCTGGTCGAGATCGAGGTGGCGGTGATCGGCGGGGGAGTGGCGGGCGCGGGCGAGGTGCTGTTCGCCCCACTCCGCGACCACCTGCGCGAGTACGCAACGCTCTCCTTCGCCTCCGGCGTCCGCGTGCTGCCCGCCCAACTCGGCACGGACGCGGGCCTGGTGGGCGCGGCCGCGGCGGCGTTCGGCGGGGCGCTGCGGGCGCGGGGCTGACGGGCGCGCGCCGGGGCGTGCTCCCGGACTCCGGCGCGCCGGAGTCCGGGAGCGGGCGCGCGCGGGGGCGCGTCGGCCTATGCCAGAGGCGCGTAGTGGACTGGCCGAGGCGTGCCCTCCCGGGTCCCGCGGGCGTTTGCGCTCCCGTGCGCCCCGGGCACAGACAATGGGTCGAACGGGGGCAACGGAGGAGGGGGCACCGTGATCGTCTGGCTGAACGGCCCGTGCGGCGCGGGCAAGACGAGCGCCGCGCGTGAACTGCTCGACCTGATACCCGGAAGCACCCTGTACGACCCGGAGATCGTCGGCCAGGGGCTGCGGTCGATGCTCCCGGACAAACGGCTCGCCGAGGTCGGCGACCAGCAGGACCTGCCGTCCTGGCGCCGTCTGGTGGTGGACACCGCCGCCGCGCTGCTGATGGAGACGCCGGGGCCGCTGCTGGTGCCGCTGACCCTGCTTCGGCAGGAGTACCGCGACGAGATCTTCGGCGCGCTGGCCGCCCGGGGCATCCCGGTGCGCCACGTCCTGCTGCACGCTGATGAAACGATCCTGCGTACGCGGGTCGCGCAGGACCGCGCGGACCTCGCGCCGGACGCCGACCACGACGCTCCCACGGGCGACTGGCGCCCGGACCCGGTCGGCAACTACGCCTCCGCGCTGCCCTGGCTGTCCCGGGACGCCCACGTCATCGACACCGGCTCCCGCACGCCGCGCGAGGTCGCCGAACTGGTCGCCGCCGCACTGCGGGACGGCTCCGGCTCCTGCGGGATCGTTCAGACCCCGGAACCGACCGGCGCGACCCTGGCGGCCGGCGTGCTCTTCTTCGACGAGCGCGACCGGGTCCTTCTGGTCGACCCCACCTACAAGCCCGGCTGGGAGTTCCCCGGCGGCATAGTGGAGCCGGGCGAACCCCCGAGCAGCGCTGCGGTGCGGGAGGTCGCCGAGGAACTGGGAATCGTCCTCGCCGCAGGGCGGCCCCTGCGGCTGCTGGTGATCGACTGGGAGCCGCCCCGGCGCCCGCGCTTCGGCGGACTGCGGCTGCTGTTCGACGGCGGACGGCTGCCCTCGGCCGAGGCCGACCGCCTCCTGCTGCCCGCCGCCGAACTGCGCGCCTGCCGCTTCGTGACCGAACAGGAGGCGGCGACCCTGCTGCCCCCGGAGCGCTACGCCCGCCTGCACTGGGCGCTGCGAGCCCGCATCGAGGGCTGTCCGGTCAACCTGGAGGCGGGCGAACCCGTCCCGGCGCGGGACTAGCCACTCCGCCGCCGCGTGCCCCCGCACGCGGCGGCCGTGCGGCCTCCCGGCGGCGAGTGCCACCGCATACCCGTCGCGGCGTCAGCTCCGCTTGTCCGCCGCGTAGTTGAGCAGGAACAGCGCCTCCGCGATCGACAGCCGCCGCAGTTCCTCCGGCGACACGCTCTCGTTGACCGCGTGGATCTGCGCCTCCGGCTCGCTCAGACCGATCAGCAGGATCTCCGCCTCCGGGTAGAGCGAGGCCAGGGTGTTGCACAGCGGGATCGAGCCACCCTGCCCGGCGATCTGCATCTCCTGGCCGTCGTAGGCGTCCCGCAGCGCCCGCGCCATCGCGGCGTAGGCGGGGCTGGTGGTGTCCGCGCGGAACGGCTGGCCCTGCCCGCGCGGCGTCACCTCCACCCGCGCGCCCCACGGAGCCGCCGCCTCCAGGTGCGCGACGAGCGCCTTCTGCGCCTGCTCGGCGTCCACGCCCGGCGGCACCCGCAGGCTCACCAGCGCCTTGGCCCCCGCCTGCACCGACGGAGTGGCGCCGACCACCGGCGGGCAGTCGATGCCCAGCACCGTCACCGCGGGCCGCGCCCAGATGCGGTCGGCGACAGTGCCGCCACCCACCAGGCCGACACCGTCGAGCACCTTGGCGTCCGAGCGGAACAGCCCCTCCTCGTACTGCAGGCCCTCCCACGTCGCGTCACCCGCGAGGCCGTCCACCGTGGTCGCGCCCGACTCGTCGCGCAGCGAGTCGAGTATCCGGATCAGCGCCGCCAGCGCGTCCGGCGCGGCGCCGCCGAACTGTCCGGAGTGCAGATTGCCCTCCAGCGTCTCCACGGCCACCTCGACCAGCGTCATCCCGCGCAGCGTCGCGGTCACCGTCGGCAGCCCGACCCGGAAGTTGCCGGTGTCGCCGATCACGATCGCGTCCGCGGCCAGCAACCGCGGGTGCTGCTCGGCGTACCGCTCCAGGCCGCCGGTGCCCTGCTCCTCCGAGCCCTCGGCGATCACCTTCACCGACACCGGCACACCGCCGTTGGCCCGCAGCGCCCGCAGCGCGGTCAGGTGCATCAGCAGCCCGCCCTTGCAGTCCGCCGCGCCCCGGCCGTACCAGCGGCCGTCCCGCTCGGTCAGCTCGAACGGCGGCGACGCCCAGGCCGCCTCGTCCAGCGGCGGCTGCACGTCGTAGTGCGCGTACAGCAGCACCGTCGGCGCGCCCTCGGGCCCGGGCAGGTAGCCGTAGACGGACTGCGTGCCGTCCGGCGTGTCCAGCAGCGCCACGTCCTCGAAGCCCTCGGCCCGCAGCGCCTCGGCCACCCAGCGAGCCGCCTTCTCGCACTCCTCGCGCGGGAACTGCCGGGGGTCGGCCACCGAGCGGTACGAGACCAGCTCCGCCAACTCGGCCCTGGCGCGGGGCATCAGACCGGCGACGGCTTCGGTGAGCGCGGGAAGTGGCTCCTGTGACATGGACGCTCCTTGTGGGTGCGACGGGTCGTACGGGTGTTTCGTCCGCGCGGGACGTGCTGCGATGGTCCCACAGCGAACCACCGCCGGGCTCCGCCATAGGATGCGGTGAAGGCCTCATGGACGAGCGGGAGCGAAAACACACGTGAGCAGCGACAACGCGGCGCGCAGCGGCGGGCCTGAGGAGAGCGCGGACACGGCGGTCTGGGACGTCGTCGTGGTCGGCGCGGGGCCCGCGGGGGCCAGTGCCGCGCACGCGGCGGCCTCGGCCGGTCGGCGCGTCCTGCTCCTGGAGAAGGCCGAGTTGCCCCGGTACAAGACCTGCGGCGGCGGCATCATCGGCCCCTCCCGGGACGCCCTGCCGGAGGGCTTCGAGCTTCCGCTGCGCGACCGCGTGCACGCCGTGACCTTCAGCCTCAACGGCAAGCTGTCGCGCACCCGCCGTTCCCGGCGCATGCTCTTCGGCCTGATCAACCGGCCCGAGTTCGACGCGGGCCTGGTCGAGGCGGCCAGGCTGGCCGGTGCCGAGGTGCGCACCGGCGCCACCGTCTCCCGCGTAGAGCAGCACGGACCGGCCGTGCCCGACCGCCGAACGGTGGCCGTCGTGCTGGCGTCCGGCGAGACCGTCCTGGCCCGCGCCGTCGTCGGGGCGGACGGCAGCGCCAGCCGGATCGGGGCGCACGTCGGCGTCAAGCTCGACCAGGTGGACCTCGGGCTGGAGGCGGAGATCCCGGTGCCGCCCTCGGTGGCCGAGGACTGGGCGGGGCGGGTGCTGATCGACTGGGGCCCGCTGCCCGGAAGCTACGGGTGGGTCTTCCCCAAGGGCGACTCCCTCACGGTCGGTGTGATCTCGGCGCGCGGCCAGGGCGCCGCGACCAAGCGCTACTTCGAGGACTTCACCGCGCGGCTCGGCCTGTCCGGGTTCGAACCGAGCGTCTCCTCCGGCCACTTGACCCGCTGCCGCGCCGAGGACTCCCCCCTGTCCCGCGGCCGGGTCCTGGTCTGCGGGGACGCCGCGGGCCTGCTGGAGCCCTGGACCCGGGAGGGCATCTCCTACGCGCTGCGCTCCGGCCGGATGGCGGGGGAGTGGGCGGTGCGGATCGCCGAGGCGCAGGACGCGGTGGACGCGCGGCGCCAGGCGCTCAACTACGCGTTCGCGGTCAAGGCGGGACTGGGCGTGGAGATGGCGGTCGGGCGCAAGATGCTCGCGCTGTTCGAGCGGCGGCCCGGACTGCTGCACGCGGTGCTGACCTCGTTCCGTCCGGCGTGGAACGCCTTCGTGAAGATCACTCGGGGCTCGACGACACTGGGCGAGCTGGTGCGCGACCACCCGGTGGCCGGCCGGGCGCTGTCCAGCGTGGGCAACTCCTGACGCGGCGGGCTCGAACGGCGGGTCCCGGACGGCGGGGTTGGAACGCAGGGCTCCGCGTCGAGCCTCGCTCACGGCTCGCGGCTTCGTGTGGCGGTCGCGGGGTCCGGGGCCCGAGCGGCGGAACCGGGGGAGGAGACCCGGCGGTGGGGCCGGGGCCGGGAGGCGGGCGTCAGGCGTGCGCGTCTTGGTCGTCCGCCCGAGTGATCTCGAATATGGGGTGCTTCGGGGCGATCTCGCGCAGCTGCTCGTCGGTGGAGTCCGGGCCGACGCCGTCGAAGAAGACCCCCACTTCGGCCTTCCAGCGCTTGAGATAGGCACGCAGCACCGCGGGCTTGTCGTCGTCGGGGACCTCGACCGCTGTGAAGCGCTCCACCGAGCGGCCGAGCCACAGCTCACCGCCGCCCGCGGCCCTCATGTTGTGCGTCCACTGGACGTGGCCCCGGGGCGCTACGAGGTAGCGCCGGCCGTCCAGGGTCAGTGGGTTGACGGGGGTGCGGCGCCACTCGCCGGACTTGCGGCCCCGGACCGCCAGGACGCGGGATCCCCACACACTGACGCCGTGCCGGGTCAGCCATCCGACGGCGCGGTTGAAGACGTTGACGGTGAACCACCCGGGCTTGAGCACGTGCTGAGCCTGGGGCATGGGGGACGCGGTGTTCGCGGACATGGCGGGCCTCCTCTTCCATGACGTCTTCTCCTCGACGTCCTCGTGACGTTCCATGTTCCATGAAGTGAGAGCGGTGCTCTCGCTTGTGATCAGTGTGGCACCCCTTGCCCTCAAAAAGCAAGAGCGGTGCTCTCGTTCTTGGTCGCCGCTCCGAACCGTGGCAGACTGTTCTCATGAGCGTGATCAAAGGAGCCAGGGAACGGGCCCGCGTCGAGGTGACCGCGGCCATCAAAGAAGAGGCCGGGCGTCAGCTGGCCGCCGAAGGGGCGGCACGGCTGTCGCTGCGCGCGGTCGCCCGGGAGCTGGGCATGGCCTCCTCCGCGCTCTACCGCTACTTCCCGAGCCGTGACGACCTGCTGACCGCGTTGATCATCGACGCGTACGACTCGTTGGGCGAGTCGGCCGAGGCCGCGCTCGCGGAGTCCAAGGACGCCGTCGCGGCCGAGCGCTGGACCGCCGTCTGCCGCGCGGTGCGGAAGTGGGCGCTGGAGCATCCGCACGAGTACACGCTGCTGTACGGCTCGCCCGTGCCCGGCTACCACGCCCCCCAGGACACCGTCGCCCCCGCCGCCCGGGTCGGGTTGGCCCTGGCCGCGGTGGCGCGGGACGCCCAGGCGTCGGGCGAACTGAGGTCCCCCGCGGCCGAGGCCCTGCCGGAGCGGGTGCGGACGGACGTCGAACGGATAGCCGCCGACCTGGGGACCGACCTGCCAGAGCCCGCCGTCGCCGGACTCACCGCAGCGTGGTCGCAGCTCTTCGGGCTCGTGGGCTTCGAGGTCTTCGGCCACTTCCACAACGTCGTCGAGGCCCGTGACGAGTTCTTCGACCACTCCTGCGCGGCGCTGGCCCACCAGGTGGGCCTGTAGGCGCATCGACCGGTTCCCATGGCCGCCGGTGCCCACGGTCCGACCGTGCCCCCGCTCGACGGTGCCTCCTCCGGCCGCGTGACGCCCTGACCCCGTGGCGTGCTGGCCTCGTGGCGCCCAGGGCTCGACGGTGCCTCCACCCCGGTTGCGGCCCCGGCCCAGACCGCCCGCGATTCGCCGCGCCCCGGACATCCGCGCCGCCGCGCCCTGAGCGCCCCGCGCCCGCGGCCTACTGCGCCAGGAGTACGCGCACGCACCGCGCCGGTGGGACGCCGCGAGGCGTGCGCCGGTCTAGCGTGGCGTCATGAGCCAGGGAGCGGGAGAACCGGGAGAGCGGGGGGCCGACGCGAACGGGCCCCGGGCGGGCGGCAACAGGCCCGGCGACACCGGTCCCGTCTGGTGCGGTCCGCTCCGGGACGGCCCGTCGCGACGGTGGTGGGGCGGCGGAGGCGGCGGCTCGGCGCGGCTGCCGTGGCGCGCCGCGCTGGTCGTCGCGTTCGTCCAGGTGGTCGGCTCGACCGAGGCGCAAGGCCATCAGACTGAACGCGTGCACCTCGACGCGCCGGGCTATGTGCTGCTGCTCCTCGGCCCCGCGCTGCTGCCGTTCCGGCTGAGGCGGCCCACCGCCGTCGTGTACGCGACGGCTGCCGTGACGCTCGGCTACCTGGCCGCCGGGTATCCGTACGGACCGTTCTTCCTGAGCTTCGCGGTGGCCTTCGGCTCGGCGGTCTACGCGGGCGAGCGGCGGCACGCCTGGGCCGCCGCGGTCGCGCTCTACGGCGGCCATCTGCTGCTCAGCCACTGGCTCTACCGCTGGTTGCCGCCGTCCGGCGACGCGGGTGCGGGGTGGGTGTCGGAGTCCGCGTTCGCCGCCTGGCTGCTGGCGTTCGGAGCCGCCGTCGAACTCGGCCGGGTGCGCCGCGAGCAGTTCGCCCGCAACCGCCGGGAGCGGGCCGAGGCCGAAGCCCGCCGGGCCGACGAGGAACGCCTGCGCATCGCCCGTGAGCTGCACGACGTCGTGGCGCACAGTCTGTCGGTCATCAGCGTGCAGGCGGGGGTGGGTCTCGCGCTCATCGACGAACGCCCCGAGCAGGCGCGTACCGCGCTCACCACCATCAGGGCGACCAGCAAGGAGGCGCTGGGCGAGGTGCGGCAGGTGCTGGGGTCGTTGCGTTCGCCGGGATCGGCCCCGAAGGCGCCCGCGCCGGGTCTGGACCGGGTGCCGGAACTCGCCCGCCAGGCCGCCTCCGCAGGCCTCGACGTGCGGGTGACCACCGAGGGTTCGCCCCGGCGGCTGGCGCCGGGCGCGGACCTCGCCGCGTTCCGCATCGTCCAGGAGGCGCTGACCAACATCGTCCGGCACTCCGGGGCCCGGTCCGCCCGCGTCCTGGTGGACCACCGGCCCGGCGCGCTGCGGCTCGTCGTGGACGACGACGGCCCGGCCACCGGGGACGGCGATTCCGGTGGCGGCAACGGCCTGATCGGGATGCGCGAGCGGGCGGCGGCGCTCGGGGGCACCGTCGAGGCGGGCCCGCGCGGCGACGGCGGATTCCGGGTGGTCGCCACCCTGCCGCTCCCGGACGCCGGCGCGACGGCCGGGCCGAACGAAGGCGCTACGACAGACGAAGGCGTTACGGCGGAGGAAGGCGCTACGACGGGGAAAGGCGTCTCGGCGAATGAAGGCGCTACGACGAACGACGGCGCGGCGACGAACCAAGCGGCGCCAGGGGAAGCGCCGGCAGGAGAAGGCGAGCGATGATCAGGGCGCTGCTGGCCGACGACCAGTTGCTCGTGCGTGCCGGATTCCGGGCGCTGCTGGACGCGCAGCCGGACATCGAGGTGGTCGGTGAGGCGGCGGACGGTGCGGAGGCGCTGCGTCAGACCGTGCGGCTGAGGCCCGACGTCGTGCTGATGGACATCCGCATGCCGGTGCTGGACGGTCTCGCGGCGACCCGGCGTGTCACCGGTGACCCGCACCTCGGAGACGTCAAGGTCGTCATCCTCACGACCTTCGAGCTCGACGAGTACGTCTTCGAGGCCATCCGTTCCGGCGCCTCGGGCTTCCTGGTGAAGGACACGGAACCGGACGAACTGCTGCGCGCGGTGCGGGCCGTGGTGTCGGGCGACGCGCTGCTGTCGCCGGGGGTGACGCGCAGGCTGATCGCGGAGTTCGCCGCGCGTTCCAAGGAGCCCGCCGCCGCCGTAGCGCTCGATCAGCTCACCGAACGCGAACGGGAGGTGATGGCGCTGGTCGGCATCGGGCTGTCCAACGACGAGATCGCCCGCCGCCTGGTCGTCAGCCCGCTCACCGCCAAGACCCACGTCAGCCGTGCGATGGTCAAGCTCGGGGCCCGGGATCGTGCCCAACTCGTCGTGCTGGCCTACGAGTCGGGGCTGGTGCGGCCGGGATGGCTCGGCTGAGGCGGCGGCGCCGGTCGTAGCGCCACAGTACGGAGACGACCCGGGCCAGGCCGGTCGTGCAGCCGGTGACCGTCGCCGTCGTCCACCACACCGCCGCCGCGTGCCCGTGCGCCCGGCCCAGCAGGACCGGCGCCGACAGGGCGAGCACGACCAGCGTGCCGAGCAGTGCGCCGGTGAGGAGGGCGAACGCGATCTCCACCGTCGTGCCGTCGCGCTCGGCCGCGTTCCCCGAGCGCGTGGCCGCGTTCCCCCTGTCCGTCATGGGGGCACCGTGCCAGACGGCGGGGCACGCAGCGCCGTCGCAGGGCCGGATTCCGGCCACGGGAGGGGCCGCCGGGGCCGACACGCCGAGCACTGGCCACGCGGGCCCGGACGCGTGCGTCGACGTGGGCTTTGTCGGCCGGAACCAGGTCCACCTGTCGACCCTGTTTTGTTCACCCCTGGTACAAAGTAAGAATAGGACCGTGACGCAGACTCGCACCAGGCTTGAGAGGGGACGTGCGGCGCTCGGCCCCGCGCTGACGCTCGTGCACACCGGCAGTGCCCCCACCCGCGCGGTGCTCACCGCCGAACTGGGGGTGACCCGGGCCACCGCAGGCGCGGTCGCGGCCGAGCTGGAACTGCTGGGACTGATCCGGGTGGACACCCGGCCCGGCGTCGCGGCCGGCACCCAGGGGCGGCCCTCGCACCGGCTGACCGTCGACCCCGACGGGCCGGTCGTGCTGGCCGCGCAGGTGCACGCGGACGGCTTCCGGGCCGCGCTGGTCGGGCTCGGCGGCTCCATCGTGGCGACCACGCCCGGCTGCATGACGGTGCCCGCCGACCCCGCCCACGTGCTGGGACTCGTCGTGGCGGCCGGCGCCGACCTGCTGAAGTCGACCGGGCGCGTCTGCCTGGGCGCCGGGCTCGCCGTGCCGTCCGCGGTCGCCGAGCCCGAGGGCACCGCGCTCAACCCGCTGCACCTGGCCTGGCCCGCCGGCGCGCCGGTGCGCGAGGTCTTCGCCGAGCAGGTCCGCGCGCACGGAGTGACGGGGCCGGGCGGCGCCCCGGTGGCCTCCTTCGTCGGCAACGACGTCAACGTCGCGGCGCTGGCCGAACACCGGCACGGCGCCGGGCGGGGCGCGCAGCACCTGCTCGTCGTCGCGACCGGACATCGTGGTGTCGGCGGCGCGCTGGTGCTCGACGGCCGCCTGCACACCGGCAGTTCGGGTCTCGCCCTCGAAGTCGGCCACCTCACCGTCAACCCCGAGGGCGGGCGGCCGTGTCACTGCGGCAGCCGGGGCTGCCTGGACGTCGAGGTGGACCCGCTGGCCTTCCTGGAGGCGGCGGGGCGCGTGCCGGGTCCCGAGGTCTCGCTCCTCGACCAGTCGACGGCGCTGCTGCGCGAGGAGTACGCCGACCCCTCGGTGCGGGTGGCGGCCGAGACGCTCATCGACCGCCTGGGGCTGGGACTGGCCGGGCTGGTCAACGTGCTCAACCCGGACCGGATCGCTCTCGGCGGCCTGCACCGCCGCCTGTTCGAGGCCGATCCCGAGCGGCTGCGTGCGGTGGTCGCCGACCGCAGCCTCTGGGGACGCAGCGGCTCGGTGCCGATCATGGCGTGCGGCCTGGACCACAACAGCCTCGTCGGAGCCGCCGAACTGGCCTGGCAGCCGGTGCTCGACGACCCACTGGGCGCCCTGTCGGCCTGAGGCCGGCCACGGACGCGTCCTCGCGTCCGGCGCGTACTCCCCGAGGGGTACTCCGGGTCGCGCCGTGCGTACGACGACTTCGCGGCCGTGCGGCGCGACGCTCGAAGTGTCCGGAAAGGGACCTGGCACATCGAGGAGTTGACCGGAATGAACACGTTGGCGTCGTGGGGTCACGGCGGACCCGGACCGTGGATCCTGCTGGTCCCGCTGCTGTGGGCGGCGGTCGTCGTGGGCATCGTGACCGTGGTGCGGCGCGTCGCCTGGCGCGGTCGCGGCCCCTGGGAGCGCGGCGGCCCCTGGGACCGACGTCCGCACATGGTGCGGCCCGACGAGCAGTCGCCGCTGACGGTGCTCGGACGCCGGTTCGCGGCGGGGGAGATCGACGAGGACGAGTACTGGCGCAGGCTGTCCGTGCTCGACCCGGAGTTCGGCACGCATCGAGGCGAGGACCGCTGAACCGGGGCCGCGATCAGGCGAGTTGACGACGGCAGCGCCGACAGGCGGGCCGGGGGCGCGCCGTCCCGCGTCCGAACGGCCGGGCGAGGCTCTGCGAACGGACCCGGTGAGGCCGTGTGAGCGGCCCGGTGGGGAGCCCTCGGCCGGTAACGGGCCATCGGGGCTCCCCGGCCGGTGAGGCGTGGAGGCGTGGAAACGCGGAGGCGTGGAAACGTGGTGAGGCTCGTGGTGCTCCCCCCCGGTCGCGATCGCCGTCCGTCAGGCGGTGGCGATCGCGACCGGCTGCGGCCTCGCGTCCAGCGCGATCGGGTGGGGCGTCGGCACCGGTGCGGGGGCGGTGCGGGCGGGCACGGCGACGGGCGTCGGCGCGGTCACCGGCTCGCGGAGGGTGAACCACACGACCTTGCCGTCACCGTTCTCACCGGGCCGGGTGCCCCAGCCGTCGCTGAGCGCGGCGAGCATCGCCAGCCCGCGGCCACAGGTGTCCATCGCGTCGGTGCGCAGCCCGATCCGCGGCGGGCGCGGGTCGTGGTCGGAGACCGAGACGGTCAGGCGCCCTTCCCCGTAGGACAGTTCGACCGTGCAGTGCTTGTCCGGCTGGGCGTGGCGGTGGACGTTGGCCAGCAGTTCGGTGATGCCCAGCAGCGCGGTGTCGATGATCGGGTCGAGCTGCCAGTAGCGAAGCTGCGCAGAGACGATTCTGCGGACCTGCCCGATCCGGTGCGGCAAGGCCTCGAGTTGCAAGGCGCACTGTCGGGTTCGCTGGGTGGTGATCACGGCTGCGACTCCCTCCGCGGTGGGGCCGACCTGTTCCGGGACCGTGCCCCGTACCGCTCGATTGGGAAAGCCTGTGCGGTAGACACTGAGAGTGACAGGATCTGTACTCCGTGTGTGTGACCAGGTTGGCCCCGGTGACCGCATTCCGCAACTCCCGGCACGCCAGTCCCTTCGGTTTCGGCTCCGTACGGGTGGGCGACCGGCGGGATTCAGCCTCGTCCGCCTCCCGGCGCCCGCCGCGTCGCACGCTCCCGCGCACTGGCGAGGACGCCCAGCAGACGTGCCTCGGCGTCGGCCGCCACGTCCCCCTCCGCGTCCCTTCGCGCGTCAGCGTCCGCCCGCGCCGCAGGTTCCGCTCCGAGCCAGAACGCCTCCGCCGCCTGCGCGTTCACCCCCCCGTCCCACCCCGCGTCCCCGTCGAGGCGCAGTGCGTAGCGGCGGCCTGCGAGCGCCACTCTGGCCCGGCCGCGCGGGCCGTACCACCGCGGGGCGCTCGCCTGGACGTCGGTCAGCGGGGCGCTGTCGATCTCGCGGCCCCGGCTGGTCAGCAACGCCAGCCTGCCGTCCCGCACCACGACCGCGCCCGCCCGGGTCAGGGAACGCGGCCCTCTGCTGATCCGCACCCCGCTCGCGCTGAACTCCGGCTGCGTCACGGCACACCCCCTCAGGCGGTTCGCGTCCTGCGGCAGTCTGCCCCCGTCGGCGGGAGCGCACCAGGGCGCACGCCGGATCGCGACGCGCCCATTGACCAGGGGCTGCCTATGATCGTGCCAACCCCGGCGATCCGGCCGGGCCTGACCTGCCGGGGGACGATCGGGAGGCGGAACGCATGGACACCGTCGAACAGGCCGGTGCGAACGGCCGGACGGACCCCGGGGCACCGCTGCCCACCCTGGACGTCGACCGGTCCGAC
Source organism: Streptomyces sp. ICBB 8177 (assembly GCF_003144095.1). Lineage (GTDB taxonomy): Bacteria > Actinomycetota > Actinomycetes > Streptomycetales > Streptomycetaceae > Streptantibioticus_D. The sequence continues at coordinate 651,069 of NZ_NSKH01000023.1, forward strand.
CCGGGCCACCGGACCTGGCTGAAGGAGGCCGTCCGCCGGGTGCAGGCGGACGCCAACCGCAGCGCCGACACCCATCTGCTGCGCTTTCCGCTGCCCGAGCACTGGGGCATCGACCTGTACCTGAAGGACGAATCGACCCATCCGACCGGCTCCCTGAAGCACCGGTTGGCCCGCTCGCTGTTCCTGTACGGGCTGTGCAACGGGTGGATCAGGCCGGGCAAGCCGGTGATCGAGGCGTCCAGCGGCTCCACCGCCGTCTCCGAGGCGTACTTCGCGCACCTGATCGGAGTCCCCTTCATCGCGGTGATGCCCCGCACGACCAGCCGGGAGAAACAGCGGCTCATCGAGTTCCAGGGCGGACGCTGCCACCTGGTGGACGACGCGCGGACCATCTACGAGGTCTCCGCCCGGCTCGCGCGGGAGACCGGCGGCCACTACATGGACCAGTTCACCTACGCCGAACGGGCGACGGACTGGCGGGGCAACAACAACATCGCCGAGTCGATCTACCAGCAGCTGCGCAGGGAACGCCATCCGGAACCGGCGTGGATCGTCGCCACCGCGGGCACCGGGGGCACCTCGGCCACCATCGGCCGCTACGTCCACTACCAGCAGTACGACACCCGCATCTGCGTCGCCGACCCGGAGAACTCGTGCTTCTTCGACGGCTGGGTCAGCGGTGACGCCGACGTCGACTGCGAGCGCGGCTCACGCATCGAGGGCATCGGGCGGCCCCGGATGGAGCCGAGCTTCGTACCGGGTGCCATCGACCGCATGATGAAGGTGCCCGACGCGGCCTCGGTCGCGGCGGTGCGCGCGCTGGAGCACGCGATCGGGCGCAAGGCGGGCGGCTCGACCGGCACCGGGCTGTGGGCCGCGCTGCGGGTCGTCGCCGAGATGCTGGCGCAGTCGCGGACGGGCAGCGTGGTGACGTTGCTGTGCGATCCGGGCGACCGCTACCTGGACAAGTACTACTCCGACGAGTGGCTGGCCGCCGAGGGGCTGGACATCACGCCGTACGCGGCCACCATCGACACCTTCCTGGCCACCGGGAGCTGGCCGGCCTGACGCCGGGGCACCCGCCGGCGGGCACCCGCCGGCGGATCAGGCCGTGACCCGTCCGGTCAGGCGCGCGTCGAGGGCCCGGGCCGCCTGGTGGAAGGAACGGCCCATCGCGGCGCGGCCGGCGTGCAGCAGCACCCGCACCGGGGCCGCGCCGTCCGCCGCGAAGGTCCACCGCAACCGGGTGCCGCCCGAGGGCAGCGCCGTCAGCAGCCACTCCTCGGCCATCGCCGTCAGACCGGGCACGTTGACGGTGTCCACGCGGTACGCGTACCGCTCGTCGGGATCGCAGGCGAGCACCGTCTCGGTGAAGCGGACCCCGCCCACCAGCGCGATCCGGCGCCCCGCGTCGACCGGACGGGCGGAGGCCACCGCGCCGAACCAGTCGGGCCAGCCCGCGGTGTCCTTCGCCAACGCGTGGAAGACGTCCGCCGCGGGCGCGGCCAGACCGGCCGCGTAGTGGTGGCGGACCGGGGCCGAGGCGATGAAGTCGAGCTCGACGGGCCGCAGGCGTCGCACCATCGACAACAACCTCCAGGGCGGAAAGACGGCGGTGACCCGCCGTACGATACCTGACGTACTGTCACCTGTCAGGGGCGCCGCGTGACCGGATCAGGCCCGCGACGCGGACCGGGGGTCGTCCGCCACGACCAGGTCCGTCAGGTGCTCGGCGATCTCCGCGCGCAGCCCCTGGGGTATGCCCGAATCGGTCACCCAGGTGGAGACCTCCTCCAGCGAGGCGAACGAACTCAGGCCCACCGTGCCCCACTTGGTGTGGTCCGCGATCACCACGACCCGCCGCGCCGAGCGCACGAACTGCCGGTTGGTCTCCGCCTCCGCCAGGTTCGGCGTGGACAGCCCCGCCTCCACCGACATGCCGTGCACGCCGAGGAAGAGCAGGTCGAAGTGGAGCGAGCGGATCGCCCGGTCCGCCACCGGCCCCACCAGCGAGTCGGAGGGCGTGCGCACCCCGCCGGTCAGCACCACCGTCGCGGCGCCCGGCCGGCCGGTGGACTGCGCGCTCGCCCCGGCCCGCCGCTGACCGGAGTGGAAGACGTCCGCCACCCGCACCGAGTTGGTCACCACGGTCAGGTCGGGCACGTCCAGAAGATGGTGGGCGAGGGCGTAGGTCGTGGTGCCGCCGGACAGCGCGATGGCGCTGCCGGGGGCCACCATCGCGGCGGCCGTGCGCGCGATGGCCTCCTTGGCGCCCTGTTCCAGGCCCGACTTCGCCTCGAACCCCGGCTCGTGGGTGCTGGCCTCGGCGACCGGGACCGCGCCGCCGTGCACCTTCTCCACCACGCCCTGGTGGGCGAGGGCGTCCAGGTCGCGGCGGACGGTCATGTCGGAGACGTTGAGCTTGCGGGTCAGTTCGTTGACCCGGACGCCGCCGCGTCGCCTGACCTCGTCGAGGATCAGGGCGCGCCGCTGCTCGGCCAGGAGGTTCTGGTTGTCGCCCACCCGTGCCCCGTCCTTCCTCACGACCCCACGACTGCCCGCACCGGTGACGCCCCGGTGTCCGTACCCGGTGACACCCCGGTGGTTCCGGACATCTTCCCACGCGGGAGGCGGTTCGCACGGTGCCGGGCGCACACCGGTGGGATTCCCGTACGGCACCGGTACGCGCCCGGCACGCGGGATTCAGGACAGTTCCGGCAGATCCCCCGGGTAGAGCAACTGGAGGTCCTCGTGGGTCGGCGCGGCCAGCTGGGCGACCCGGCCCGCGTGCCGCTCCACCATCGCCTCGAAGGTCAGCCGCGCGGTGCGGCCGTTGCCGAACGAGGGGCCCTTGGGCAGCGCGGTGAAGTACGTCAGCAGCGCCTCGCCCGCGCCCTCGCCGAGCCGGTACTCGTGCTCAACGGCCTGCGCCTCGACGATCCGCAGCAACTCCCGCGGGCTGTAGTCGCCGAAGGTGATGGTGCGTGAGAAACGTGACGCCACCCCGGGGTTGGAGGCCAGGAACCGCTCCATCTCCGCGGTGTACCCGGCGACGATCACCACCACCGCGTCGCGCTGGTCCTCCATCAGCTTCACCAGGGTGTCGATCGCCTCCCGGCCGAAGTCGCGGCCGGAGTCCTCGGGCGCCAGCGCGTAGGCCTCGTCGATGAACAGCACGCCGCCACGGGCCCGTTCGAACGCCTCCTGCGTCCTGATCGCGGTCGAGCCGATGTGCTCGCCGACCAGGTCGACCCGGGAGACCTCGACCAGATGGCCGGTCCCCAGCACCCCGAGCGCCGCGAGGATCTCCCCGTACAGCCGGGCCACCGTGGTCTTGCCGGTGCCCGGGGAGCCGGTGAAGACCAAGTGGCGGCGGAGCGAGGGCGCCTTCAGGCCCGCCTCCTGACGGCGCCTGCCGACCGCAATCAGGTCGATCAGCGCGCGCACCTCCCGCTTGACGCTCTCCAGCCCCACCAGGGCGTCCAGTTCGCCCAGCACCGTGTCCGCGTCGCGACCGGCGACGGGCGCGGGGGCGGCGGGGGGCTCCTCGCCCCGGCGCGGTCCCGGGACACCGCCGAGCAGGCCGTACGACTGGACGGCGGGCGCCGTGGCCGTGGCGGTCGCGGTCGCCGGGTGGGGCGGCAGCCCGGCGGCGGAACCGGACGCGGTGGCGGGCGGGAGCGCGCCGGAGGCGCGGTGCTCGGCGCTCTCGTCGCTGGTGCACTCCTCGACCAGCGGCCCCGGCTCGGCGAACTCGTAACCGCCGCGCCCGCAGCGCTCGGTGCGGCAGCGGGTCAGCGTGGTGCGGCAGCCGTCGATGACGTGGAAGCCGTAGCCGCGGCTGCCGGTGACCCGGCAGGCGGTGAACGTGCCGCGGGCGCCCGCCGAGACGTAGAAGCCCGACTCGCCCGCGTTCTCCACCACGCAGCGCTCTATGGCCGGATCGGCGCCCTTGGTGACGATGACGCCGGTGGCCGTCGAGTCGATGGTGCACGACGCCAGCGTGCCGCCGCTGCCGTGGTCGCGGAACCAGGCGCCGGTCGCCGCCTCCCTGATCCGGCAGTCGTCCAGCTCCACGGTGGCGCCGTCGCTGACCGAGACAGCGGTGTTGCGCACCTGGGATATGTCGCTGTCGAGCACGTCGGCGCGCGAACCCCGGTCCAGCACGAACAGCGCGTCGGGCACGTCGTGCACCCGGCAGGAGTCCAGCACGGCGGCGGCGCCGTCGCTGATCCACACCGCCGGGTAGTCGCCCGTGCTCTCGTGGATCTCGCACTGGTTGGCGTCGGCACGGGTGCCCGGGTCCCACACCGACAGGCCGTTGCGGCCGAAGCGGCGCACCGTCGAGCGGGTCAGCGTGAGCACGGAGCGGGACCGCAGGTCGATCGCGTTCTCCGGCACGTCGTGGATGTCGCAGTCGGCCAGCGACAGGACCGCGTCGGTGTCCAGCGTGACGCCGTCGCCGGTGGTGCGGTGCACCCGGCAGTCGGTGAGCTGGCCCGCCGCACGCGACGCCACCCGCACCCCGGTGCCGTTGATCTCGTAGACCTCGCAGCCGATCGCCTCGGCCGCGGTGCCCTCGCCGGTCAGCTCCAGGCCCGCGCGGCCCGCGTGGTGGATGCGACAGCGCTCCAGACGCGGCGCCGCGCCCCCGCGGGCGGCGAACCCCGACTGGCCCGCCGAGACCACCTCGCACTCCTCGAACAGCCCGCCGGAGCCGTCCAGCACGCTCACCCCGAGGCCCGCCGGATTGTCCACCGTGCAGCGGCGCACCGTGGGCCGGGCGCCGTCGCGCACCTCTATGCCGACCGCGGAACGGGTCACCACCCGCAGGTCGGTCAGCTCCGGCGCGCACCCCTCGACCAGCAGAGCGGGGACGGAGGTGTCCTGGCCCTCGACGCGCAGGTCCTGCACGACGGCGTCGGCGCGCACGGTCAGCGCGACCCCGCCGGGCGGCGCGATGCGCACCGAGCCGGGGCCCTCCGCGCCGCGCAGCGTGACGGCGCGCTCCACCACGAGGTTCTCCCGGTACGTGCCGGGGACGATCGCGACCACGTCGCCGTCGCCCGCCGCCTCCAGGGCCGCGGCGAGGGATTCGTACTCGCCGGTGCGGCGCCGCCACCGCGAAGAGCCGGTGTGCGTCACCTGAGCCACGCCCTGTGCCATGGTGCTGTTGCGCCCCCACCTCGTACCGCTGCGGACCGGGGGACCACGGTAGCGTGCGTGGCGGCCGGGGCCGCACCCGTGACCTCAGGAACCCGTACAGATGGGGGAGTTCGGGCGGCCGGGACCGGATCGCGCGGCCGACGGGGCCCACGAGGCCGCGGACCGTCCCGGCTCCTTCTCAGCCCTCGGCCCCCGCCCGGCCCCAGTCCTGGCTGACCCGCGCCCACTCGCGTTCCCACTCGGCCAGCCGGGCCCGCATCATCCGCCAGCCGATCACCCGGCGCACCGCGAACGCCAGCGCCGTGACCGCCGCCGCGGCGGCCAGCCCTGCGGCCACCGCGTTGGTGACGGCCGTCATGGTGTCCATCGGGCGGTCGGCCAGACGGCCCGCGTCGTCGGCCCACAGGGTGATCGCCGCGCCGGGCGGACGGCCGCCGACCAGCCGTACGGTGGCGTCGTGCACCGAGCCGTCCGGCATGGTCCAGCGCACGACGGCGATCCGGGACACCGACTGGCCGGTCGCCGGATCGGTGTCGGCCGCGGGCGGCGTGCGGCGGGCACTGCTCAGCACGGTGGCGCGCACCTCGTGCCGGTGGGCCTGCTCGACGGCGACCTGGTGGCGCAGTTGCGAGCCGACCGTGCCGCCCGCCGCGAGACCGGCGGCCGGCGCTCCCACCGCGACCACGGCCAAGGTGGCCAGTCCCGCCCACGCTTCGACGACGTCGCCCCGGCGCCGCAGCGGATTGGCCCGCCACCGCCACAGTCCTGGTACCGCTCGCATCGCACCACACCCCTTCACCCGGTCCAAGTACCGCGCACGGCACGAGGCATGCACGAGAGCGGGCCGGAATCGGACGGAATCCGGCACGCGTCACCCCGACGTGGCACCGGACGCCGGCAGGGTCACTCGGTCAAGCAGTCCCTCGGTCGCTCGAGGGCCTCGGTCACTCAAGAACGGAGAACGTGTCACCCACGCGCAGTGTTCCGGTCGAGCACGGTATGAGTTTGACCCCGAACATCAGTCCGTCACCGATCCTGCGGTGCCTGGCGAGGGTGCGCAGCGGCTCCCTGCCGCGCGCCGCCGTCGCCTGGTCGGTGGTGGTGATCACGCAGCGGGCGCAGGGCTTCGCGACCCGGAAGACCACCTCCCCGATCCGCACCACGCGCCAGCCGTCCTCCGCCCACGCCCCGGTCCCGTCGATGACGGCGTTCGGCCGGAACCGATCCATCGGCAGCGGTCCCTCCTGCACCCGGTCGCCCTCCGCGACAAGGGAGTTGAGGGCGCCGAGGGAGGCGGAGGCGGCCAGCAGCAGTGGATGGCTGTCGGCCAGGCTCACCGTCTCGCCGGGCAGCGAGTACTCCGGCTCGATCGGACGGCGCCGGGCCGGGTCGTCCAGATAGGCCAACCGTGCCCGGACGCCCAGGAATGCGGAGAACCAGGCGCCCGCCTCGGCCCCGGCCGCGACCACGTCCACCGGATCACCGAAGATCCGCGCCGGCTCCGCGTCGCCGGCCGCCGGGGCGGCGACCGTCAGCTCCTCCATCCCCTCCGCGTCGAGCGTGATCCCGCCGTGCGCCGCGCCGCCCCCGGTCGCCGGGCGGGCGCGCGCCAACGCCAGCCGTGGCTGCTCGCGTTGGGTGATCGCCCGGCCGTCCTTGTCGACCACCAGCCATCTGCGGTCCCCGGCGAGCCCCCACGGCTCCACGGCCGCCTCGCCGGGCGCCGGTCCCTGGACCGACTTGACCGGATAGATGTGCAGTGCGCTCAGCCGCGCCGTCGTCATGCGGCCATGGTGCCAGCACAGCGCCGTTCAGCGGTCGTCACGCACGGTGAAACGTGCCGCTCACCGTGGTGTCCGCCCCGCGCTCGGCTCAGTAGCCCTGCCCCTGGTACGGGCGGCGGTACGGGTCGTCGCCGTAGCCCTGGTAGGTGCCGGGGGCCGGCTGGCGCGGCGGGACCGCCTGACGCGGCGGGACGGGCCGGGGCGGCACCGGCCGCGCCGCCTCGTAGCCCGTGCCGCCGCCCTGGTAGGGCGCCTGGCCGGGGGGCGGGTAGCCGTTGGCGTAACCGCGCGGGGCACTCGCCTGCTGCGGGATGTACGCGGCGGCGGGCGCGGACTGCGCCGGGTAGGCCGCGGCCGGGTACGCGGACGGCAACTGGCCGGTGTACGTGCCCTGGTGCGGTGTGTGGTGGGAGGGACCCGAGGGGAGCGCCGGGAGCGCCGGCAGCGCGGGGAGCGAGCTGCCGGTGTCGTACGGCGAAGGAACCCGGATCGGAGCGATCTGAGGGGTGCCCCGCTCCGCGACCAGGCTGTCGTAGATGGGGGTGTCCGGGAAGGCCGACGAGGCGTAGTAGCCGCCGCCGTAGGTGCCGCGGGGGGTGGTCATGCTGCATAAGTTAAGCCCACGATGTGCTGTTAGGGGAGCCCGATAAGCGGGTTGTTTATGGCGTCCGGTGCGCACTGCGATACCCAATCGATGCGAATCCACGAAAATCGGTCGCCGCACGCCGTTTCGATCGTGTAAAGGCTGAGCCTCCGCTGTGTTCGATCATGGGAAAAAGCCCGTGTGGGAGGGGGGTTACCGACAGCTGACGGGCCGTCGGGCAGTGCCGGGTGCGGTACGAAGGCGGGGCCGTCCCGCGCGGGCGTGTTCCGTCCCGGGACACGTGGGGCCTAGGTTGGGCGTACGGCACGCGGCGGGCACCGGGCACGAGGGGGAGCGATGTCGATGAACAAGGGCGCCAACACGCCGGTCACGGCGTCGGGCGTATGGATCGAGGTCGGCCGGGCGGCCGGTCCCGGGCTGCCGGAGGCGGACGCCGCGGCGCTGCTGCTGGCGGACGGCCGCGTGCGCCACGACGGCGACGTGGTCCTGCGGCACCGCCCGGCGCACGCCTCCGGCGCGGTGCGCCACGAGGACAGGCGGACCGGGGCCGGGTCCGTGGCCGACGTGTTCGCGGTGGACCTGGGCGCGGTGGAGCCCGGCGTCGAACGGATCGTGCTGGCGGCCACCGCCGACGGCGGGTCCTTCGCGAGGGTGCCAGGGCTGTACGTCAGGTTGACGGACGCGGCGGGCGGCGCCGAGATCGCCCGTTACGACAGCGCCGACGCGACGGTGGAGACCGCGCTGGTGCTGGGGGAGCTGTACCGCAGGAACGGGCAGTGGAAGTTCCGCGCGGTCGGGCAGGGCTACGCGAACGGACTTACTGGGCTCGGCGAGCACTTCGGCGTCTCGCCGGCCGCCGTGCGCCCGGCGCCCGCGGCCACCGCCCCGGTCCCGCCCGCACCTCAGCCCTCCCCGGCCCCGGCCGCTCAACGGCCCGCCCCCGCCCCGCCGACGCCCCAGCCCGCCCCGGTCCCGTCCGCGCCGCGAGCCACTCCCGTCAGGCTCTCGAAGGTCACCCTGACGAAGGACGCCCCCTCCGTCTCGTTGACCAAACAGGGCGGGATCTCCGGGGTGATGAGGGTGAACCTCAGCTGGCGGGCCGCCCCGGCCCGGGGATGGCTGCGCAAGGCCGGCGCGGGCGGCTCCGGCGTCGACCTCGACCTGTGCGCCCTGTTCGAACTGCGCGACGGAACCAAAGGCGTCGTGCAGGCGCTCGGCAACGCCTTCGGCACGCTGGACCGCCCGCCGTACATCCACCTCGACGGCGACGACCGAACCGGCGGCACGAGCGGCGAGAACCTCACCGTCAACCTCGACCACAGCGCCGCGTTCCGCCGCATCCTGATCTTCGTCACCGTCTACGAGGGGGCCCGCAGCTTCGCCGGGCTGCACGCCACGACCACGCTGACACCACAGCACGGCGCCCCGGTGGAGTTCTTCCTCGACGAGTGCACCGTCCCCTCCACCGTCTGCGCGCTCGCCCTGATCACCAACGAGGGCGGTGAACTCGTCGTGCGGCGCGAGGCGCGCTACCTGGTCCCGGCCCGCGGCGTCAGCCCCCAGCGCACCGTCGACCAGGCCTACGGGTGGGGCATGCGCTGGAGCCCGGGCCGCAAGTGAACCAGCCGCGGCCTCAAGGGCGTTCGGCCGTCACCTGGCCTTCCCGCTCCGGCTTGGCGTACGTGCGGCCCTTCCAGGCCGCGCCGCGACCCCGGTAGTGCTGCACGGCCGAGTCCGCCGTCATCGCCGCGTACAGCGACGCGGTGAACGGCAGCAGCGGCGCGAGCCACAGCGGCTGGCGGTAGTAGCGCAGCATCGGCATGTACGTGCCCGCCATCACCGCCCACGCCGCCGCGCCCACGGCGCACAGCGCCCAGCGCCCGGCGACCGCGCCCGCGATCGCCGCGACCGGCGGCACCACGTAGACCAGGGCCAGCCCGAGCAGCGTCCCCAGCAGCAGCGCCGGGTTGTGCCGCAACTGGGCGTACGCGCTGCGCGAGACCATCCGCCACAGCTGGGCCAGCCGCGGATACGGCCGCACGCTGTCCACCCGCTCCGCCAGCCCCAGCCACACCGTGCCACCGGACCGCTTGACGGCCCGGGCCAGCGCCACGTCGTCGATGACCGCCTGCCGGATCGAGTCCGGCAGCCCGGCCCGCTCGGCGGCGGCACGCCGGACCAGCACGCAGCCCCCGGCCGCCGCGGCGGTCCGCCCGCGCGGCCTGGCGATCCAGCGGAACGGGTACAGCTGAGCGAAGAAGTAGACGAAGGCGGGCACGATCAGCCGCTCCCACGCCGTCGCCACCCGCAGCCGCGCCATCTGCGAGACCACGTCCATCCCGCTGCCGTGCGCGGCGGCCACCAGCTCCCGCAGGGAATCCGGCTCGTGGGCGATGTCGGCGTCGGTCAGCAGCAGGTACTCCGGCGCGGACGCGGCCGTGGCGGCGGCCACCCCGTGCCGCACCGCCCACAGCTTCCCCGTCCAGCCCGCGGGCGGTTCTCCCGGCGAGGTGACCGTCAGCGGCAGCCCGCCGCGTTCGGCGGACAGCGCGCGGGCCAGCTCACCGGTGCCGTCCGAGCTGCCGTCGTCCACCAGGAACACCTCGGCGCGCCCCGGATACTCCTGCGCCAGCAGCGACGGCAGGCTCACCGGCAGCACCTCGGCCTCGTCCCGGGCGGGCACCACCACCGCCACGGACGGCCACTGACGGGGTACCGCGCCGGGCGGCAGCCGCACGTCGGTGCGCCAGAACATCCCCTGCGCCAGCAGCAGCCACACCCAGCTCAGCAGCGACACGACAGCGATCACGGTCAAAGCGCTCACCGGCGCAGTCTGCCCCACCCGGCGCCCGCCGGAACCGCGGCCCACCGCGAACGCGTCCACGCCGGCAGGAAACGATCACGGTAAAGTTGCGCGGGCGGTCCACGAGACGCCCGTACGTAACCGAACCACCCCGGTACGTGCGCGCCGCCGGACATGAGCGGACGCGGACGCGCCGGCGCAGCACCGGAAGGGCACGCCAGTGAAGATCGCGCTCATGGACTCGGGCATCGGCCTGCTGGCCGCGGCCGCCGCGCTGCGGGCCGCGCGTCCCGACGTCGATCTCGTGCTGTCCAGCGACCCGGCCGGCATGCCCTGGGGCCCGCGTACCCCGCAGGACCTCACCGCCCGCGCGCTCGCCTGCGCCGAGGCCGCCGCCGCGCACCGCCCGGACGCGCTGGTCGTCGCCTGCAACACGGCCTCGGTGCACGCCCTGGAGGCGCTGCGCGCCCGTCTGGAGCCGTCCATTCCGGTGATCGGCACGGTGCCCGCCATCAAGCCCGCCGCCGTCGCGGGCGGCCCGGTGGCGATCTGGGCCACCCCGGCCACCACCGGCAGCCCCTACCAGCGGCGCCTGATCGCGGAGTTCGCCGACGGCGTCCAGGTCACCGAGGTGGCCTGCCCCGGCCTCGCCGACGCCCTGGAGCGCGCCGACGACGCGGCGATCGACGCGGCCGTGGCCGCCGCCGCCGAGCGCACCCCCGCCGACGTGCGCACCGTCGTCCTGGGCTGCACCCACTACGAGCTGATCGCCGACCGCATCCGCGCCGCCGTCCGGCGCCCCGGCGCCCCGGCGGTCGCGCTGCACGGCTCGGCGGCCGCGGTCGCCGCCCAGGCCCTGCGCCGCACCGGCGCCGACGCCCGGCCCGACGCGGAGCCGACCGGGGGCCTGACCGTCCTGCTCGGCGGTGAGCCCGGCGAACTGCCCGCCGCCGCCCTGGCCTACCCGCAGGGCCGCGCGCTGGCGGGCCCGCAGGCGTCCGTCGCGGCCGAGGCGCGCTGAGCGCCCCGGGGGCGACGCCCGCCGCGGTGCACCCGGCCGCCGCACACCGAGTGCCGCCGGGTGGTCCCGCGAGTACGCTCCCAGGCATGGAGGACTCCAGCGGCGGCCCCCGCGACGCGGTGGGCGCGACGACACCTGTGTCCGCGGCCGAGGTGTGGACCGGACGCGCCAGCAATCGCGCGCAGTGGCTTCTGGCCGTCGCCGGGGCCGGATGCCTGGCGCTCGGCATCGAACTGGCCGTCGACTCGTCCTGGGCCTCCGGGCTCACCGCACTGGTGATGTCGGTCGTCGGCTGCCTGGCCGCGGGTGTCCTGGTGCTCTTCGGAACCCTCGCCTTCACCCATGTGCGGGTACGCGTCGACGGCGACTGCGTCGAGGTGCGTTGCGGCCACATCGGGGTGCCGCGCCGCCGCATCCCGCTGGACCAGGTGGACTCCGCGCGGCTCGCGCCGTGGATCAGCCCGCGCAACTGGGGCGGCTGGGGCTACCGGTGGCGGCCGGAGATGGGCACCGCCGTCATCGTCCGGCGCGGCCCCGGCCTCGTGGTGGACCTGGGTGGCGGACGGCTGTTCACGGTGACCGTGGACGACCCGGAAGGCGCGGTACGGGCGATCCGCGACCGGCTGCGCGCCACGGGAACCCGCGGAGCGCGACGGGCGCTCGGCGACGTGTGAGGCGCGACCGGGTTCCAGGCGTGAGGTGAGCGGCCGCGACCGCCGCTCCGGCGAGGCGCCCGGCGGGGGGTCGTAGGGTCGGCGTGTGGCGATTCCCGAATTTCTGCGCGACCTGCGGGAGACCGTGGGCCAACGCCTGCTGTGCCTGCCCGGCGTCAACGCGGTCGTTCTCGACGACCAGCAACGGGTGCTCCTGGTGCGCCGCTCCGACGACGGCCGGTGGACCATCGTCGGCGGCATACCGGAGCCGGGCGAGCAGCCGGCGCAGGCCATGGTCCGCGAGATCCACGAGGAGACCGCCGTGCGCGCGGTGGTCGAGCGGGTGGTGGCGGTCTACGCCGAGCCGCCCATCACCTATCCGCACGGCGACCAGGTGCAGTTCATGTCGACCACTTTCCGCTGCCGCGCGGTCGGCGGCGAGGCGCGGGTGAACGACGACGAGTCCACCGAGGTCGGCTGGTTCGCCCTGGACGAGCTGCCGCCGCTGAGCGCCCAGTGCGTGGCGCGCATCAAGCTGGCGCTCGCCGGCGGCCCGACATGGTTCGAGGAACCCTCGCTGCCGCCCGGGTGATCAGCCGCCCGCCCGGGCTCCCGCCCCGCCCCCGAGCGGCCTACGCTGCCGTCATGACCCCTGACCGGCGCAGCCCGTACGCACCGCACTCCGTCGACCTCGACCTCGGCGGGCGCGCCGCCGTGGTCACCGGCGCCGCCTCCGGCATCGGCCGGGCCTGCGCGCTGCGGCTCGCCGCCGCCGGGGCCGAGGTGCGGGCGGCCGACCGAGACGCGGACGGCCTGGCCACGCTCGCCGACGAGGCCGCGGAGCTGGACGGAACGCTCCTGCCGGTCACCGTGGACCTCACCGACCTCGACGCCGCGGAGCGCACCGGCGCCGGCGCCGACGTCCTGGTGAACAACGCGGGCGTCCAACTGGTGCGCCCGATCGAGCAGTTCCCGCCCGAGACGTTCTCGCTGATCCTGCGGCTCATGCTGGAAGCGCCGTTCCGCCTGGTGCGCGGGGCGCTGCCGGGGATGTACGAGCGCGGCTGGGGCCGGGTGGTGAACGTCTCCTCCGTGCACGGGCTGGTCGCCTCCCCGTACAAGTCGGCCTACGTCGCCGCCAAGCACGGCCTCGAAGGGCTCTCCAAGGTCATCGCCCTGGAAGGCGCGGAGCACGGCGTGACCTCCAACTGCGTCAACCCCGCCTACGTGCGCACCCCGCTGGTGGAGAAGCAGATCGCCGACCAGGCCGAGGTGCACGGCATCGCCCCGGAGCGCGTGGTGTCCGAGGTGATGCTCGCCGAGGCCGCGGTCAAGCGGCTGGTGGAACCGGAGGAGGTCGCCGAGCTGGTCGCCTACCTGTGTGCCCCGCACTCCTCGTTCGTCACCGGCGCCTCCCTCACGCTGGACGGCGGCTGGACCGCGCGCTGAGCCGCGGCTTCCCGGCGGTCAGGTCTTCCGGTACGAGTACGCGTCCGACGCCGCCGAGGCCACCGCCTCCACGTCCGCCCCGGTCGAGGCGGTCACCACGGCGGCCACCGCGCCCTCCACGAACGGGGCGTCCACCAGCCGCGCCCCGGAGGGAAGTTCGTCGTCCTCCAGCAGCGCCTTGACGGTCAGCACCGCGCTGCCCAGGTCGGCGATGAGCACGACGCCCGACCCCGCGTCGACCTGCCGCGCGGCCTGCGTGATCAGCTCGGAACTGGTGCCGATCCGACCGTCCGCCGTGCCGCCCGCCGCGCGGATCGCCACCGACGCGGTGCCGCCCGCGAGCTGCACCGCCATCGCGGCCACCGACTCGGCGACCGGGGCGCTGTGCGAGACCAGCACCACCCCGACCCCGCCGGGCGCGCCGTCCGCGTCGCCGCCGTCCCGGGCGCTCACGCCGTACCGCCCTCGGCCGCCTCGGCCAGCGCGGTGACCAGCAGCGCCGACGAGGTCGCCCCCGGATCCTGGTGACCGACGCTGCGTTCGCCGAGGTAGCTGGCGCGGCCCTTGCGCGCGAGCATCGGTACCGTCGCCTCGGCCCCCTCGTCGGCCGCGATCCTGGCCGCCCCCAGCGCCGCCACCAGCCCGGCACCGGAGTCCAGCGAGAACCCCATGGCGTCGACCGCAGGGAAGAGCGCGTCCAGCATCGTCTTGTCGCCCGCCGACGCACCGCCCAGCCGCGCGACACCCTCCAGGCCGGCACGCAGCGCGGCGCACAACTCCTCCGGCGTCGCGGTCTCCGCGTCGCCCAGCTGCTTGCCCGCCCCGCGCAGCAGCGTCCCGTACAGCGGCCCCGACGCGCCGCCGACCGAACCGATCAACTGGCGGCCGACCAGCGCCAGGACCCGGCCGGGGGTGCCGGGCGGGTCCTTCTCCACGGCGGCCGACGCGGCGTTGAAGCCGCGCCGCAGGTTCGTGCCGTGGTCGGCGTCACCGATCGCGGAGTCCAGCTCGGTGAGCCGGTCCGCCTCACGCTCGACGGCCGCGGTGGCCAGGGCGAGCCAGCGGCGGGCGTACGCGGCGTCGACCACCGGATCGGTAGCGCCGGACGCGGGTGCGGATGCGTTCATGGGGGTGGCGTTCCTCCTCGTACGACGAACAACGATGAATCACGACGAATGCGGCAACTCGGGTCACACCGGACGGCTGCCGGTCGGGACGGCCGGGTCAGCAGCCCCAGCGCAGGCCCGGGGTGCGCACCGGCGCGTCCCACAGGCGCAGCAACTCGTCGTCCACCCGGCACAGGGTGAGCGAGCAGCCCGCCATGTCCAGCGAGGTGACGTAGTTGCCGACCAGGGTCCGCACCACCGGCACCCTCCGCTCGCCGAGCGCACGGTGCACCTCGGCGTTGAAGCCGTACAGCTCCAGCAGCGGGGTACCGCCCATGCCGTTGACCAGCGCCAGCACCGGGCCGTCCGGGCGCAGGTCCTCCACCACCGCGTCGACGGCGGCGTCGGCGATCTCGCGGGAGGTCATCATGGCGCGCCGCTCGCGGCCCGGCTCGCCGTGGATGCCGATGCCCAGCTCCAGCTCGCCCGGGGGCAGGTCGAAGGTGGGCGTGCCCTTGGCGGGGGTGGTGCAGGCGCTGAGCGCGACGCCGAAGCTGCGGGAGTTGTCGTTCACCTGACGGGCGATCGCGGCCACCCGGTCCAGCGGGGCGCCCTCCTCGGCGGCGGCGCCGGCCAGCTTCTCCACGAACAGCGTGCCGCCGGTGCCCCGGCGGCCCGCGGTGTAGAGGCTGTCGGTGACCGCGACGTCGTCGTTGACGAGCACCGTGGTGACCTGCACGCCCTCGTCACCGGCGAGTTCGGCGGCCATCTCGAAGTTGAGCACGTCGCCCGTGTAGTTCTTGATGATGAACAGCACGCCCGCACCGCTGTCCACGGCCGCCGCGGCGCGCGCCATCTGGTCGGGCACGGGAGAGGTGAACACCTCGCCGGGACAGGCCGCGTCCAGCATGCCGGGCCCGACGAAGCCGCCGTGCAGCGGCTCGTGGCCGCTGCCGCCGCCCGACACCAGGCCGACCTTGCCCGCGACGGGCGCGTCGCGCCGCACCACGACCCGGTTGTCGACGTCCACGTTCAGATCGGGATGGGCGGCAGCCAGTCCGCGCAGTCCATCGGCGACCACGGTCTCCGGCACATTGATCAACATCTTCATGTGATCCTCCACGCGGCTGTGAGGAGCGGCCATAGCCGGCTCCCCTCCAGCCTAGAGCCCCGGGCCCGGGTCGGCCCCGTCAACCAAGCTCCCGCGCAGGCCGGCGCCCCTGTGCGACCGCCCGGGCACCCAGGGTGGCTCCGGGGCCCGGCGGCGTCCCCCCTCGCGCCCGGTGGGGTATGTCCCGCAGCGGCCTCGGCAGGACCGGGGCGCGCCACTACCGTGGGGAGCGCGGCGCTTCGAGGGAGGCCCCCATGCGTGACGCGGACCCCGGCCTGTTCGGACCGGACTCGGTGACGTGGCAGCTGCACGGCGATCCCATGATGTGGGTGGCGGGGGTGCGCGCCCTGTACCTCCAGGCGCTGCACCCGCGCGCGGTCCGCGGCGTCCTGCAGAACTCCGACTTTCGCGCCGACCCCTGGGGACGGCTGATGCGGACCGCCGACTACGTGGGCGTCATCACGTACGGCACGACGCTCCAGGCCGAGCGCGCCGCCGCCCGCATCCGGGGCGTCCACCGCAGGCTGACCGGCACCGATCCGGACACCGGCGCGCGCTTCGCGGTGGACGCGCCGGACCTGCTGCTGTGGGTGCACTGCGCGGAGATCGACTCCTACCTCGACGTCGCGCGGCGCTCAGGCTTCCCGCTCACGCCCGGCCAGGCCGACACCTACGTCGCGGAACAGCGGGAGGCGGCCCGCCTGGTGGGCCTCGACCCGGCCGACGTGCCGGGCGACACCGGGCAACTGGCCGCCTACTTCGACAAGGTGCGGTCCGAACTCGACGCGACCCGCGAGGCGTTCGAGGTCTTCGCCTTCATCCAGTCGCCGCCGGTACGGGCTCTCCTCGCCCCGGCCCGCGACGTCCTGTGGCGCCGGGCCGCCCTGCTCGCCTACGACAGCCTGCCGCCGTTCGCCCGCGAGTTGTACGGCCGCCCCGCCCCCGCCGAGGCGGCGGTGGACCGAGCACTGCGCGCCACCGGCGCCGGACTGCGGGCGATCCCCGCCGCGTTGCGCTGGCAACTGCCGCCCGCCCGCATCGTCAAGGCGGTCGGACGGCTGGGCCCCGGCACCCACCCCTCCGCGTACCGGCTGCGCCAGGGGCGTACGGTGACGCGGCCCGCGCCCTGACGCGCCGTGCCGGTCGGACGGGTGCCCGGGCCATACTGGAACGCGCGGGTGGGGACCGACCGGACGGGAGCGACGGTTCGCGATGGGGGAGCACCGGCTGATCCGGGGGCGCTACCTGCTGATCGAGCGGATCGGCCGGGGCGGCATGGGCGAGGTGTGGCGCGGCCGCGACGAGGAACTGGGCCGCCGGGTGGCGGTCAAGTGCCTGCGCTCGGGCACCGGCGGCGACACGCGGCGGGCACAGGTGATGCGGGAGCGGTTCCGGCGTGAGGCCAGGGTCGCGGCGAGCCTTCAGCACCGGGGCATCACCGTGGTGCACGACTTCGGCGCCGACGACGGACTGCTCTACCTCGTCATGGAACTGCTCGACGGCCGCAACCTCGCCCAGGTGCTGCGCGACGGCCGGCGCGCCCCGCTGCCGCTGCCCGAACTGCTGGACGTCGCCGAGCAGGTGGCGGCGGCCCTCGCGTACACCCACGCGCAAGGGGTCGTCCACCGCGACCTCAAGCCCGCCAACATCGTGCGCTCCGGCGACGGCACCGTGAAGATCTGCGACTTCGGCATCGCCCGGCTCGGCCGCGACATCGGCTTCACCTCCCAACTCACCGGCACCGGCGTGGCCATGGGCACCCCGCACTACATGTCGCCCGAGCAGATCGCGGGCACCGAGGTGGACCACCGGGGCGACCTGTACTCCTTCGGCTGCGTCCTGTACGAACTGGCCACCGGCAGGCCGCCGTTCGACTTCGACGACGCGTGGGCGGTCATCGTGCGGCACCGGGACACCCCGCCCGAGCCCCCGCGCCTGCTGCGCCCCGACCTGCCCGACGCACTCGACCGGCTGATCCTGGACCTGCTGGCCAAGTCCCCCGACGACCGTCCGCGCGACGCGGCGGCGGTGGTCGGACGGCTGGCCCTGGCGCGGGCCGGCGCGTCCCGGCTGCCGATGTGGGCCCGGGAGATGACGGCGGGCCCCCGCGCCCGGGAACCCGGCAGCCGCAGGCGGCGGCCCGTGGGCCGTTCCACCCCGCCCGCCGGCTCGCCGCCGGTCATCCACGCGCTCGCCGACGCGGGACGCAGACTCGGCCCCTCCCACCCGGAGACCCGCGGTCATCGCGACCGCCTGCTGGGCGAGTTGCCGCCGTTCTACGCGTACTACGTGGAGTACGTCATGAGACACGGCACTGAGCCGCCGGCCCCCGCGTACGGGGAGCGGCGCGCGGAGCGAGTCCTCGCCCCGCGCGCCCAGGTGACGTGAGCGGTCCTGATCGTCACGGCGGGGGTACGAGGGGAGCCAACGCGGCGGGCGGCGCCGCGCCGGCGGCGGTCGAGCCGAGCCGTCCTGTTCCCCAACGCCCTGCCGTGAGCGTGTCCGAGATCGGATGGTGACGACCGATCCGAGCGGCTTCGGACCAGGGGTGACCAAGTGCCGCCAACGCGTGCCGGAGGTGCTCGGTCACGCTTACGGGTTGTCCCCCGCGGCCCGCGGGCCGCGGCTGATGGGGGCCGGGCGGTCGGGGCGCCGGGTGCTCCGCGCGGACGGGCTGTCGGGGGTGGTCCGGGCTCGCTAGGCTGGGCGGACGACAACGCCGGGAGGAGAGCGGACGTGGCCGAAAGCACCATCGGACAGCCCGTGGCCAACGGGAAGAAACCGCAGCTCGATCTGACGGGAGCGGAGTGGCTGTCCAGCAGCCAGGGGACCGGCGACGTGCAGATCGCCTTCGTGGAGGGCTACATCGCGATGCGTGACGGCCGCCAGCCGGACGGCCCCGCGCTGATCTTCACCCCGGCCGAGTGGCGCGCCTTCGTCCTCGGCGCCCGCGACGGCGAGTTCGACCTCACCTGACCCGCCCCACCTCCGGCAGCTCCCCTCCCACGGGGACGGCGAGCTGCCGGACGGACCCGGGCGACCGCATGGCCAGGACAGTTCGGCCGGGACGTGTCGCGAGTTCCCGGCTCATCGCTTCGCCGCCCTGCCCATCAGGTACGGGATCACCCGGTGGTGGACCGGGGCCACGGCCGCCCACACGTGGCGGGCGAAGGGGCGCTCGTAGCTGACCAGGGTCGCCCAGGTGACCGCGTCCGCGTCCACCAGTACGACGTTGCGCGCGCGGATCAGCGGTGAGGGCGCGCTGAGGGTGAACGGGTTCCTGGCCGTGACGCGCCAGCCCAGTACGTGGCCGGGCGAGCCCGAGGGGCCAAGCCGCAGGCGCAGTCCCAGTCGCCAGCCGGTCGTCATGAGCCACCGCATCACCGCGGGAGCCCTCCTCGAAGACCGCACGGGCCCACTGCTCGGCGGAGCGCGAGTCCCCGGGCGCGACCGGCACGGTGAACGCCGAACCGTACTGCGGCGGGGCACCGTCCTCCTCGGTCACGAGGGCCGTCAGGTCACGCGGAACGACCGTGCGGCGGGCGCGGGGAAGGCGGCTCATGGGGCGCCTCCCGGGACAGGCCGAACGCGGAAGGTCCGCGGCGGCAACCGGCAAGCGCCGAGGCCGAGTTCGGGCCGGCCCGCGACGCAGGTTCACGTGTCACCTCTATGATCGCCGCACGAGAGCGCCTGTCGTTCCGGGCGGGCGGCGGACTGCGGCAAGGCCGCCACCGCGGCGTCGTGACCGTTCGGACCCGGGCCGCGGCCGGGCGCGGGGGACCGTACGATATGCGCATGTCCTTCCTCCGCCGCCGCAGCGCAGCCACGCCGACCGGTCCGGACTTCGACGTCCTGGCCATGGATCCGGGCGACTGGCCGGGGAACCTGGGCGCCGGACTGATCCCCGGTCCCGACGGCAGCTGCCAGGGCATCTTCCTGCGCTACGACCTGTTCGGCGGCCGTGGCCCCGCGATGCTGATCGGCAACCTCCCCGAGGGCTCGCCGGCCCGCGAACCGGGCGAGGGCGAGGTGCCGTTCGAGGTGGCGCAGCTGCTGCTGGCCCTCGGCAACGACGAGCCGGTGCACGAGGTGGAGCGCGAGGACATCCCGGTCATGCACGGCGACGGCCTGCTGATCGTCCGCCGCATCAAGGTCAGCGAGGGCCGCGTCGCCTGCGCCCAGTTCGACCGCGACGACGGCGTCCAGGTGACCATCGCCACCTGGGACCGGCCGATCACCGACGACCTGTACCAGCTGCTCA
The DNA here is from genome assembly GCF_003144095.1 of Streptomyces sp. ICBB 8177. Classification (GTDB taxonomy): domain Bacteria; phylum Actinomycetota; class Actinomycetes; order Streptomycetales; family Streptomycetaceae; genus Streptantibioticus_D. The sequence goes on from NZ_NSKH01000023.1 coordinate 671,027, forward strand.
AGCCGCTCCCGGCGGAGATGTTCCAGCAGGGCTGAGCCCCCGTGCGTCAGCGTCGCGCGCCGGACGGGCCGACCGTCACGTCGTCCGCCTCGACGAAGGCGACACGGTGGCCGAACTGGATCTCGTAGTACGTCTGCGAGCCCTTCACCCAGCGCTGCCCGGTCCGGTCGAAGGTGCGCGAGTAGAAGAACTCCCCGCGGGTGCGGCCGCCGACCGCGTACGCCTGCCCTGCGGGGATGCCGTACGGGAGCGGGGTGAGCGGCTGCACCGGCACGCCCTTCGGGTACGCGGAGGCCTCCGGGTAGGCCCGGCCGTAGACCGGGATCGCGGCGAGGCCAGGACGCGGGGTGACCACGAGGCCGCGCGCGTTGAGGGCGGTCGGCGCCGACGCCGGGTCGTGGAACCACGCCTTCTGCCCCAGGTACCAGATCGCCGTCCAGTCGCCTTGCCGACCGGCGACCGCGAACCGCTGACCCGTCGAGGCCCGCGCGCCGGTGTCGTTGACCCCGGTCGTGGTCACGGCGTCCGGGTGCAGACCGGGGTCAGTGACCAGCGCGGCCCGCTCGCTCGGCGCCGTGTACAGCCGCACCGCGTCGGAGCCGTGCGCGGCGCAGGACGCGCCCGGCGTGACGCAGCCGGTGTACGAGGGGCGGTTGCCGGAGTAGGGCGGGTCGATGGTGACCAGGCCGCCGTTCCGGCCGGGCGCCGCCGTGAACGGCGCGCCCAGCAGTTCGAAGTAGTGCGCCCAGTCCCAGTACGGCCCGGGGTCGGTGTGCATCGCCGCCACCGTCGCGGGTGTCATCGCGGGCACGTTGTCGTGGCCGAGGATGTGCTGCCGGTCCAGCGGCACGTGGTAGCGCGCCGACAGGTAGCGCACCAGCCGGGCCGACGCGCGGTACATCGCCTCGGTGTACCAGGAGCCCGGATCGGCGAGGAAGCCCTCGTGCTCCACGCCGAGGGACTTGCTGTTGATGTACCAGTTGCCCGCGTGCCAGCCGACGTCCTTCGTGGCCATGTGCTGCGCGACGTGGCCGTCCGCCGCGCGCACGGTGTAGTGCCAGCCCAGGTACTCGGGGTCGCGGACGGTCTTGAGGGTCACCGCCCAGTCGCCCTCGGTGTCGTGGATGACGATGTAGTCGACCGAGGAGTCGGCGGGCCGGTCGGCCAGGTCGTGGTTGCCGTAGTCCGACGGCCCCGGGCCGTAGTGCGTGTACGGCGCGGGCACCCACTCGCAGGCCACCGTCGGCGGACACTCGGTGTGCCGGGTGTCGGCGGTGCGCAGGCCCAGCGCCCTCGCCTGCGCGGCGTCGGGCCGTTCCGAGGGGTCAGCGGCCAGCGTGACGCGCTGGCCGCTGTCGGTGGTGCGGGACATGCCCGTCCTGATCGTCTCGAAGACGTCGGCGGCGAAGTCGGCCGCGCTCGCGGTGTCGTCGGCCCCGCTGTAGCGGGCGACCGCGCCGAACCAGTCGGCCGGGTCGGCGCTCAGCGGACGGCCCAGGGCCCGCTGCGCCGCGGCCAGCAGGGCGGCGCCGCCCGCCACGTTGGCGGCGGGGTCGGTGCGCAGCCGCGGGGTGCTCAGCCCGGTCAGCGCGGCGGCCCGGGCCGCGGTCTCCAGCGCGGCCGGCGTCGTGCCCGGTGCCAGGGACGCGGGCAGCGCGCGGGGTTCGCCGGACTCGACGGCCTCCGGGGTCGGCACGGCACGGCCGTCCAGCGCGGTGGCCGCGTCGGTCAGGTGCATGGGGCCGTAGCCGCCGGTGACGCTCGGGTGGCCGCCGTGGGTGTCCCAGCGCGACTCCAGGTACGCCACCCCGAGCAGCACGGACAGCGGCACGTGATAGCGGGTGGCCGCCGAGGCGAACGCGCCCTGGAGCACGGCGGAGTCCGCTCGCGCGCCGACCGGGGCCGGCGGTCCGGACGCGGCGGCCTGCGGCGCGGTCGCCAGCACCGGGAGCGCCGTCGCGGCGGCGGTGACCGCGGCGACCAGCGGCAGGCGCGCGCGGCGCGGGGGACGGGGCGTGCGGGACGCGCAGATCGATCGCACAGCGGCCTCCGTGAGTGTGCCGGGTGGGGCGGGACGTGCGCGACCACAGAGGTACTGATTGCCTGACGCTACGTCAAACACCCGGAATATCGGCGTTTCCGCACGTCAGCGCCCGCCCCGCGCTCAACGGGTGCCCACCGCGGCGCGCACGGCGCGGCGTGCCATGCCGCAGTCGTCGTGCAGCCTGCGCAGCAGCAGCCGCTGCTCCTCGCCTGCCTCGATCGCGGCCGTGGTCACCGGTCCCGTGCCCTGGAGGGAGCGCTGGAGCGCCGTCTCGTACCGCCGGATCTCCCGCGTCAATACGATCATCAGATTCACCAGGAAGGCGTCACGCGCGGCCGGGCCGTCCTTCTGCGCCAGCTGGCTGATCTGCCGCCGCGCCAGCGGGTCCGCGCCCAGCACCGACCACAGCACGGCGAGGTCGTACCCCGGCAGGTACCAGCCCGCGGTCTCCCAGTCCACCAGCGCCGGGCCGGTCGGAGACAGCAGCACGTTGGACAGCAGCGCGTCGCCGTGACAGAACTGCAGCTCGCAGTGGCCGAGGATCTCGCCGCCCAGACCGCGCAGCAGCTTGCGCAGGTCGTCCCGGTCCCGGTCGGTGAAAAGGCCCAGCTGGTGGAAGCGGGAGATCTGCTCCGCGTACCGCAGCGGACGGCCGAAGACGCCGGGGGGCGGCTGCCACATGTTGATCCGGCACAGGGCGCCGAGCGCCGCCTTGATGTCCGCCCGGGGCGGCGCCTCCACCGGATGCCGGGGGACCGCCGCGACCCGTCCGGGCAGCCGTTCCAGCACCAGCGTGCAGGTCTCCGGGTCGGCCGCCACCAGACGCGGCACCCGGGTGGGCGGCCGGTGCCGGACGAAGGCCCGGTAGGCCGCTATTTCGTGCCGCAGGTTCTCCGCCCACACCGGGGAGTGGTCCAGCAGGCACTTGGCGACCGCGGGGGCACGGCCCGCCGCGCCCACCAGCAGGACCGACCGGCCGCTGCGCCGCAGCACCTGCGCGGGGCTGAACTCCGGACAGATCCGCTGCACGGCCGCGATCGCGGTGCGCAACTGCGCGCCCTGCGGGCCGGTCACGTCGAGCCTCCCGCTGAGCGGGTGCCCGGCGCCCGGCGGGGTGGCGCGCGGTCGCGGCACCGGGCGCCCGGCGGCCGCGGCGGGCGGCAGGGGCCGGCTCGCCCCGGCGGCGCGGCCCGCGTCCAGGAACGGTTCTGCGGGCAGCCCCCGGGGGCGGGCGATCAGGCCGGTGGCGCGGTGCGCGGCCGGCCGGGGAGGTGCGGACACGGAGGACGATGCTGAGTACATGGGTTGCTGACAGATCCCTTCGTGTGCCGGAGGTGCTTCTGGCTGGTACGCGGAGCGGCCCGGCGGGCCGCTCCGCGTACTCCCGGCCGGCCGGCGCGACCGGTACGACCGGCGGCCCCGGCCGGTGACCGCACCCTGGGGAATGCGGCCGCCGGCCGGAGCCGCCCGGTGTACCGGGCGCCCTTGTCCGCCGGCGGTCGGGGAGCCGACCGCCACCGGGCCGGGGTGGCGCGTTCCTACCTGACACCAGCGCGCGGGTGGCAGACCATCTGGCGAACCCTGGCGAACCCTGGCGAATGCTCGCGACGGCCGGATCAGGCCATTAGTGTCAACTCTGCCGAGGAACCTGGGGGCTTGACGTGACCAAGGAAGCCAACACCCGGCTCGCGGACCTGTTCGGCCTCACCGGCTGGTCCAAGGGCGAGCTGGCGAGGATGGTCAACCGGCAGGCGGCGGCCATGGGCCATCCGCAGCTGTCGACCGACACCTCACGGGTGCGCCGCTGGATCGAGACCGGCGAGACGCCGCGCGATCCCGTGCCCAAAGTGCTGGCCGCCCTGTTCACCGAGCGTCTCGGTCGTGTCGTGACCATCGAGGACCTCGGGTTCGGCCGGCGACGGCGAACGGCCAGGAAGCAGGCCGAGGACGGCCTGCCGTGGCCACCGGAGCGAACCGCCGCGGTCCTCACCGAATTCACGGGAATGGACCTCATGCTCAACCGACGCGGTCTGATGGGCGCGGGCGCCGCGCTCGCCGCCGGCTCCGCCCTCAGCTCTGCCATGTACGACTGGCTGCACTCCGACCCGGCCCTGGCGGCCGACGCCCCCGCCCTCGACGACCCCCTGCACCCGGCGAACGCCTCGGCCGCCGGATTCGACCGCTACGAGGCCGCGCCGGTGGGCTCCGACGAGATCGAGGCGCTGGAACACTCCGTCGAGGTCTTCCGCGCCTGGGACGCCTCCCGCGGCGGCGGCCTGCAACGCAAGGCGGTCGTCGGGCAGTTGAACGAGGTCGGCGGCATGCTCGCCTACCGCCACCCGGCGCACCTGCAACGCAGGCTGTGGGGCGTGGCCGCCAACCTGGCCGTGCTGGCGGGCTGGATGTCGCACGACGTCGGTCTGGAGCCCACCGCGCAGAAGTACTTCGTCATCGCCGCGCACGCGGCCAGGGAAGGCGGCGACCGGCCCCGCGCGGGCGAGGCGCTGTCCCGGGCCGCCCGGCAGATGATCCACCTGGGCCGCCCCGACGACGCGCTGGACCTGATGAAGCTGGCCAAGACCGGCTCGGGCGAGCAGACCCTGCCGCGTACCCGGGCGATGCTCCACACCATCGAGGCGTGGGCGCAGGCGTCCAAGGGCCGGGGGCAGGCCATGCGCCGCACGCTCGGCGAGGCGGAGGAGCTGTTCACCGCCGACAAGGGCGACGTGCCGCCGCCCAGTTGGATGCAGAACTTCGACGAGGCCGACCTGCACGGCATGCAGGCGCTCGCCTACCGCACCCTCGCCGAGCACGACCCGTCCGCCGCCGTCCCCGCCCAGCGGCACGCCCAACTCGCCCTACAGCTACGCAACTCGGGCCACGAGCGGTCGAAGATCTTCGACTACATCTCCATGGCGTCGGCCTGCTTCATCGCCGACGATCCCGAACAGGCCGACCGGTACGCCCGGTTGGCGCTGCTGACCATCGGCCAGACGTCGTCGCACCGCACCTGGGACCGGCTGCGCGAGATGTACCGGCTGACCGGGCGGTACGCGGAGTACAACGGCATCCAGGACCTGCGGGACGAGATCCGGCTGGCGCTGCCCAGGAAGGGGGCGACGCCGAACGCCGCGTCACGGCAGGTGTGACCGGGGGCGCCCGGCGGCGGCCACGGCACCGGGCGGGTGCCACGGCGCCGGCCGTCGCTACGCGATCCGCGCGACGAGCACGCACGCGTCGTCGTCGCGTTCAGGTGAGCCGAGTTCCTCGACGATGGCGCGCACGCAGTCCTGCGCGCTGCGGGCCTCGGCGAAACGGGGGGCCAGGGCCAGCAGCCGGTCGGTTCCGCAGACGTCGTCCCCGGCCCTGCGCGGCACCAGGCCGTCCGTGTGCAGCACCAGCAGATCACCGGCGTGCAACCGCTCCACCCGCTGTCCGTACGCGGCCCGTTGGGTCGCGCCCAGCAGCACCCCCTCCGGTGGCTCCAGGGCGCGGCCTGCACCGTCCCGGAACAGCAGCGGAGCGGGGTGCCCGGCCTGCGACCAGGTCAGCAGTCGTTCACCCGACTCGTAGCGGCAGCACAGCGCGCTGCCCAGGGCGGGCTGGGCCGAGCGGTCGATCAGCTGGTTGAGCCGGGCCAGCAAGGGGCCGGGCTCCAGGCCGGCGAGTGCCATGCCGCGCACCGCGCCCAGCATCATCGCCATCCCCGAAGTGGCGGCCACGCCGTGGCCGGTGAGATCGCCGACCGTCAACAGCGTGGTGCCGTCCGGGAGTTGCATGGCGTCGTACCAGTCGCCGCCGATCAGCGCGCTGGTGCCGCACGGCAGGTAGTGGGCGGCGAGGTCGAGGGCGGGCGCGGCGCCGGACGGCAGCAGTGCCGAGCCACGCCACGGCGGCAGCACGGCCTCCTGCAACTCGACCGCGAGCCGGTGTTCGGTGCGGGCGACCTGCTGCTCGCGGCGCAGTGAGGCACGGGTCTCGCGCACCGTGCGCTGGCTGCGGCGCAGTTCGCTGACGTCGCGCAGCACCGCCCACATCGAGGCGGTGGCGCCGTCCGCGTCCAGCACCGGTTCACCCACCATGTGCACCGTGCGCACCGAGCCGTCCGGGCGCACGATGCGGAACTCCCCGTCGAGCGGCCTGCCGTCGACCAGGCAGGCGGTGACCATCGCGGTCATCGCCTCCTGGTCCTCGGTGAACAGCCAGGACGGAAGCTCGTCCAGCGTCAGCGGACCGTCCTGCCGGGTCCGCCCGAAGATCCGGAACAGCTCGTCGGACCACTCCACCTCGTCGGTGAGCAGATTCCACTCCGCGCTGCCCGCCCGGCCCAGCGCACGCACACCGGAGGGCGCGGGCGGCGGCTGCTCCCCGGGCTCCGGGTAGGCCGCGCCCTCGGCCGCCTCGTCGTCCCGCAGGCCCTCCTTCAACTGGCCGAGGTGGTCGCCCAGATCGTCCAGGTGGTGCGCCGCCAGGTCGCACAGTGCCCGCTGCCAGCGCCCCAGCGCGTCGTCGCCCTCCCCGGCCGTCCCCGGCCGCGCGTCACGGCGTACGGCGTCGAGCTGGCCGCGGAGCCGGCGGGCCTGGGAGATGAGGGAGTCGACTCCGCCGGGGCGCGGCGCGGGCGCGGCGTGATCCTCATGCAGGTGGGACGGCATGACTGTCTCCGGAAGGTGCTCGGGCTCCGGCGCCCTGCGGGGGCGCGGGACGGCAATCGGGCCAGTGACGACTGTTGCACACAGCGCGATGGTCCGTAAGGGTTTCCGCGATACCCGTTCCGGTGGTGCTCCTGGCATATCCGGCCCCACGACGGCTCGAAGGCGACCCGGGGGAGGAGGACGCCAGGTTGACGCGGGGTTGACGCTCGCCGGACACGGAGAGCGACAGCCGGCGGGGGCGGAACCGGGCGCCCGGGCGTTTCATGGCGTTTCGCCGCCCGTCCGCGCGTTCGACGCTCACTCACGGCACCGGAGGCTCGGGGCGCCCTCGTACCCGCCCCGATGACCGCCGTACGCCCCCGCGTGGCCGGAGGACCACCGCCGGGGCGGCCACCAGCGGCTACGGCCGGTATGCTGCGGCGCGCTCGCGCACCCGCGTCGCGGAAGCGGTCCCAGGCCGCCGACGCCGACACCGCACGGCATACAGCCCGCGTCCAGCGGTAAGGATGCGGGAGTCGGCAGCGGAAATCCCGTTGCACCGTAACCCTCCGCACCGGATGCTGACCTCATGTTCGACCCAGACATAGCGCCCAGTGGCACCCTTCTCGGCCTCCTCCAGCGGGGGCGCGGGGACGGGACCCTGCACGCCCTCGCGGAACAGCGCGGCGAGGCACTCGCCGCGCTGGAGAGGTGCGTCCTGAGCGACCCCCGCCGCGACTGGCAGGTCGAGTCGCGGTCCTTGTACTACGCCCGCCTGTACTCCGAGCTCGAGGGCGGACTCGACGGGATCGAACAGCATCTCTTCCACCCCGATGACCTCCTGGACACCGACGAGCAGCGCACCGGCCTCGCCCTGTCCGTCCTGGGCCACCTCGCCGGGTACGGGCGCCGTGACGCGCTGCGGCTGCTGCGCGACTACGCGGCGCGCGGCGGCAACTGGGAGTGGGCGCTCGACGAGCTGGCGCTGCGGGCCGACGACGCGACCCTGCGCGCCCTGGCCCCCGCCGTCCTCGGCCGTTTCCCCGGGGACGCCGAGGGCGACGCCGCGTTGGCCAGGGCCGTGCGCGAGGCGTACGAGCCGCGGCCCTGGCGGCTGTGGGCCGAGGACCCGGTGCACGGCGAGCGCGTGCGGGCCGCCCGGGAACGCGGATCGTTCGACCGCTGGCAGCGGCAGATGCGCCCGGCCGGGCCCACGCCCGGCTGGAGCGTCCGCGACGTCCTGCGGTGGGCGCAGGAGGGACTCGACGGCCACCCCACGCAAGCCCGCGACGCCCCCGCCGCACGCTGCCTGGCCGCGGTGGCCGGGCCCGAGCACCGCGGCGAGCTGCTGGACGCCGCGCGCCGAGGCCCCGAGGCGGCCCGCGCCGCCGCCCTGCGCCACCTCGCCGACCGCCAGGATCCAGACGTCCTCGCGCTGATCGAGGCGGCGAGCGCCGATCCCTCTCCGGTGGTCGCCCGCGCCGCGCTGGAGTCGTTCTCCCGGATGCGCAGCGTCGCCGCCCTGGACCGCGCCCGAGCCTGGGCCGGACGCGACGACGACCTGGGCGCCGCCGCCGCCCGGATGCTCGCGCTCCTCGGCGGCCCCGAGGACACCGCCCGGGTGCTGTCCGCCCTGCGCCGCGCCGTGCGCACGCACGGCGCTGACGCCGACGGCCTCGACGTGCTGATCGAGGGCGTCGGCAGGCTGTCGATCGGCTGCGCAGCCCCGGTGCTGCGACACGTCTACCGCGAGACCGCCTCCTCCCACCTGCGCGGCTGCGCCGCCCGCGCGCTGGCCGCCACCGATCCGGCGTTCGCCCAGGGCTTCGCCATCGAGTGCCTGTGGGACTGCGAGGAGACCACCCGCGAACTCGCCGCCCGGCACGCCACCACCGGGGACGTGCGCGTCCTGGCGCGGCTGCGCAGCCTGGCCGCAGACCCGGCCGAGGAGGCCGAGGTGCAGACGGCGGTACGCGGCAGGCTCAGCACGCCGGAGCCGCTGACCTGAGGCGACCGGGCCGCCGCGGGCCGCCGGATTCGGGCGCCCGGGTGGCGCCGGGCAGCGACGAGCCGGGCCGGACCACCGCTGCCAGAATGGAGGGGTGACCGGGCTCTGGGAGTTCTGGATCGACCGCGGCGGCACGTTCACCGACGTCGTGGCCGCGCGGCCGGACGGCCGGGTGGGGAGCGCCAAGCTCCTCAGCCACGACCCGGGCAGGCGCCGGGACGCCGCCGTGGCGGGGATCCGGCTCGCGCTGGGCCTCGCCGAGGACGAACCGGTGCCCGCGGAGCGGATCGACGTCGTCAAGATGGGCACCACGGTGGCCACCAACGCCCTGCTGGAACGCGCGGGCGAGCCGACCGCCCTGGTGATCACCGAGGGCTTCCGCGACGCGTTGCGCATCGCCTACCAGAACCGCCCCCGCCTTTTCGACCGCCGCATCCTGCTGCCCGAAGCGGTCTACGACCGGGTGGTCGAGGTCCCCGAACGCGTCGGCGCGCACGGCGAGGCGGTCCGCCCGCTCGACCTGGAGGCCGTGCGCGAAGCCCTGTCCGCCGTGCGCCGCGACGGCATCGACAGTGTCGCCGTCGTGCTGCTGCACGGCTACCGCCACACGGAGCACGAACACGCGGTGGCCGAGGTGGCCAGGCAGCTGGGATTCCGTCAGATCAGCTGCTCGCACGAGGTCAGCCCGCTGATCAAGCTCGTCCCGCGCGGCGACACCACCGTCGTCGACGCCTACCTCTCGCCGATCCTGCGCCGCTACGTCGAAGGCGTGGCGGCCGAACTCGCCGATGTACGGCTGATGTTCATGCAGTCCAACGGCGGCCTGCGGGAGGCCGAGCACTTCCGGGGCAAGGACGCGGTGCTGTCCGGGCCCGCGGGCGGCGTCGTCGGCATGGTCCGCACCGCGGCGCAGGCCGGGTACGACCGGGTGATCGGCTTCGACATGGGCGGCACCTCCACCGACGTCTCGCACTACGCGGGCGCGTTCGAACGCTCCCTGGGCACCGAGGTCGCCGGGGTGCGGATGCGGGTGCCCATGATGAACATCCACACCGTCGCCGCGGGTGGCGGCTCGGTGCTGCACTTCGACGGCGCCCGCTACCGCGTCGGCCCCGACTCGGCGGGCGCGGTGCCGGGCCCGGCCTGCTACCGGCGCGGCGGCCCGCTGACCGTCACCGACGCCAACGTGATGCTCGGCCGCGTCCAGCCGGCGCACTTCCCCGCGGTGTTCGGCCCCGGCGGGGACGAGCCGCTGGACGCCGGGGTGGTCCGCGAGCGGTTCGCCGCGCTGGCCGAGGAGACCGCGAGGGCCACCGGCGACCGGCGCGGGCCCGAGCAGGTCGCCGCGGGGTTCCTGGAGATCGCCGTGCTCGGCATGGCCAACGCGGTCAAGAAGATCTCCGTGCAACGCGGTTACGACATCACCCGCTACGCCCTCGTCGGCTTCGGCGGCGCGGGCGGCCAGCACGCCTGCGCCGTCGCCGACGCGCTGGGCGTCGACACCGTGCTCGTACCGCCGCTGGCCGGCGTGCTGTCCGCGTACGGGATCGGGCTGGCCGACGCCACCGCGATGCGCGAGCGGTCCGTCGAGGCGCCGCTCGACGAGCCCACGATGCGTCAGGTGCGTGAGCTGTGCGGCGAGTTGGACCGGCGCACCCGGGAGCAGTTGCGTGCCGACCACGTGCCCGGGACGTCGGTGAGCACGACGGCACGCGTGCTGCTGCGGTACGAGGGGACCGATTCCAGCCTGCCGGTGACGCTGGACGACATCGCCGGGATGACCCGCGCCTTCGAGGACGCCCATCGGGCGCGCTACGCCTTCACCATGGACAAGCCGCTGGTCGTCGAGTCGGTCACGGTGGAGGCCACCGGCGCGGCGGGCCGCCAGGCCGCCGCAGACCTGGCGGGAGATCAATCACCTGGCGGAGCAGGCCCGTTGGAGACCGTCAAGGTCTTCGCCGAGGACCGCTGGCAGGACGCCGCACTGTACCGGCGGGCCGCCCTGCGCCCGGGCGAGGTGGTGACGGGGCCCGCGATCGTCGCCGAACCGGACGCCACCACCGTCGTGGACCCCGGCTGGCAGGTCCGGGTCGCCGACAGCGGCCACCTGGTGCTGACCCGTGCCCGCCCGCGCCCGAAGGCGGTCGCCGTCGGCACCGAGGCCGACCCGGTCACCCTGGAGGTCTTCAACAACCTCTTCATGGCGATCGCCGAGCAGATGGGCGTGCGGCTGGAGAACACCGCGCACTCGGTCAACATCAAGGAACGCCTCGACTTCTCCTGCGCGCTGTTCGACGCCCGCGGCAACCTCATCGCCAACGCCCCGCACATCCCCGTCCACCTCGGTTCGATGGGGGAGTCCATCAAGGAGGTGCTGCGGCGGCGGGACGCCGAATCGCTGCGGCCGGGCGACGTCTACGCGGTCAACGACCCGTACCACGGCGGCACCCACCTGCCGGACGTGACCGTGGTGACCCCGGTCTTCGACGACGCAGGGCGCGAACTGCTCTTCCTCGTCGCCTCGCGCGGCCACCACGCCGAGATCGGCGGCATCACCCCGGGCTCGATGCCCGCGTTCAGCACGACCGTGCACGAGGAGGGCGTGCTGTTCGACAACTGGCTGCTGGTGCGCGACGGCCGGCTGCGCGAGGCGGAGACCCTGGAACTGCTGACCGGCGCGCGGTACCCCTCCCGCGATCCGCGCGCCAATCTCACCGACCTGCGCGCCCAGATCGCCGCCAACACCAAGGGCGTCCACGAACTGCGGCGCATGGTGGAGCAGTTCGGGCTCGACGTGGTGCGCGCGTACATGCGGCACGTGCAGGACAACGCCGAGGAGTCGGTGCGCCGCATCGTCGCCGGGCTGGACGACGGCTCGTACACCTACGAGACCGACAACGGCGCCGTCATCGCGGTGCGCGTGACGGTGGACCGCGCCGAACGCTCCGCCGTCATCGACTTCGCCGGGACCTCGCCGCAGCAGCCGGGCAACCTCAACGCGCCGACGGCCGTGGTGATGGCGGCCGTGCTCTACGTCTTCCGCACCCTGGTCGCCGACGACATCCCGCTCAACAGCGGCTGCCTGAAGCCGATCGAGGTCCGGGTGCCCAAGGGCTCGATGCTGGCGCCCACGTATCCCGCCGCCACCGTCGCGGGCAACGTCGAGACCTCGCAGGCGGTCACCGGCGCCCTGTACGCGGCGCTGGGCGTGCAGGCGGAGGGGTCGGGCACCATGAACAACGTCACCTTCGGCAACGACCGCGTGCAGTACTACGAGACGGTGGCGAGCGGCTCCGGCGCGGGCGACGGCTTCGACGGCGCGGACGCGGTGCAGACCCACATGACCAACTCCCGCCTGACCGACCCCGAAGTACTGGAGTGGCGCTACCCGGTGCGGGTGGACGGCTTCGCCGTGCGGGACGGCAGCGGGGGAGCGGGCCGGTGGCACGGCGGGCGCGGGGTGGTGCGCCGCATCCGTTTCCTGGAGCCGATGACGGTGGCCCTGCTGACCGGCCACCGCAGGGTCCCGCCCTACGGCATGGCGGGCGGCGCCCCCGGCGCGCTGGGCGAGAACGCGGTCGAGTACGCGGAGGGCGGCGCACGGACCCTGCGCGGCTGCGACACCGCCGACGTGGACGTCGACGACGTGCTGGTGGTGCGTACCCCGGGCGGCGGCGGTTACGGGCCGCCCAGCGGCACGAACCGAACGGGCGTGCCCGGCACGGCCTGGGCCGCGGGCGGCAGGGAGGACTCCGGCACCACGCCGATCACCGGGTAGCCGCCGGTCGTGGGGTGGTCGGCCAGGAACAGGATCGGGCGCCCGTGCGGCGGCACCTGGAGCGCCCCCAACGCCATTCCCTCGCTGGGCAGTTCGCCCTCGCGGGCGCGCGGCAGGGCCGGGCCCTCGGTGCGCAGGCCGATCCGGTTGCTCGCGCTGGAGACGCGGTAGTCCCCGGTGGCCAGCACCCGCAGGGCCGCGGGCGCGAACCAGTCGGCCCGGGGACCCGGCAGCAGCGGCAGCACCAACTCCTCGGGCGGCCCGGGCAGCGGCACCCGCTCCGGGCGCGCCGCCGCGCGGCTCGGCTCGCCCAGCGGCAGCACGTCGCCGTCGCGCAGTGGAGCGGGCCCCAGCCCGGACAGCAGGTCGGCCGACCTGCTGCCCAGGACGCGCGGTACGGCGACGCCGCCCGCGAAGGCGACGTAGGAGCGGACCCCGTGGGTCGCCGGGCCCGCTTCGAGCACCGCGCCCGCCGGGAGCCGCACCGGCTCGCCCCACGCCGCCGGGCGCCCGTCGACGCGCACCGGGCAGGGGGCGCCCGTGACGGCCACGACGACCTCGCGGTCCGCCCGCAGCGCGCAGCCGGTGACCGTGGTCTCCAGCGTCGCCGCGTCCGGCGGGTTGCCGACGAGGCGGTTGGCGGCGCGGTGGGCGGGCGGGTCGAGCGCGCCCGCGGCCGGAACGCCGAGGTGCGCGTGGCCGGGACGGCCGAGATCCTGCGGGGTGGTCAGGGCTCCCGCCCGTACCACCGTGAGCCGTGCGCCGGTCATCGGCCGCCCTCCGGTACGAAGCGCACCGTGGTCCCGGGCGTGAGCAGGGCGGCGGGCTCGCGCGCCGGGTCCCACAGCGCGGCGTCCGTCGTCCCGATGACCTGCCAGCCGCCGGGGGAGGAGCGCGGGTAGACGCCGGTGTACGGACCGGCCAGGCCGACCGAGCCGCTGGGGACGCTGGTTCGCGGCACCTCGCGTCGCGGCACGTGGCGGTGTTCGGGCAGCCCGGTCAGATAGCCGAAGCCGGGCGCGAACCCGCAGAAGGCGACCCGGAACTCGGTGGCGGCGTGCTCCCGCGCCACCTCCCGCTCGGTCACGCCCCACCGCGCGGCCACCGCCGCGAGGTCGGGCCCGTCGTAGCGGATCGGCAGTTCGACGACGCGCCGGGTGGACGGCCCGCGCGGCGGAATCCGCCAGGTGGCCAACTCGGCCGCGAAGGAGGCGGGTCGGTCGAGTCCGGTGAGCAGGATCGTGCGCGCGGCCGGAACGATCTCGCGGACGGCGGGCACAGCGTGAAGGCCCCCGTCGTGACCGTCGGACGGCGGGGTCGCCGACCGGCCGGTGCGGCGCAGGAGTTCCGCGTAGAGCGCCTCGACAGCCGCGCCGTCCGGCAGTTCGACCAGCAGCCCGTTGTCGCCGACCGGCAGCATCCGCATGCGCCCGCCGGACGGTTGCGTGGCGGCTTCCGCGGGGAGCAGGGTGGTCACGCGAAGGCCGCCACCGGTACGCCGGCCGCCTCCAGCCCGGCGCGTACCCGCCGCACGAGACCGACCGCGCCGGGGGTGTCGCCGTGCAGGCACAACGACCGCGCCTCGACCGCGACCGTCCCCCCGTCCACCGACGTCACCTCCTGGCGCGTCGCCAGCCGCACCGAGCGGCGCACGACCGCGTCCGGGTCGATGACCACGGCGTCCGGCCAGGTGCGCGGCGCCAGGGCGCCGTCGCGGGTGTAGGCGCGGTCGGCGAACGCCTCGGCGACGACCGGCAGCCCCGCGCGTTCCGCCGCGGCGTGCAGCCGGGATCCGGGCAGGCCCAGGACGGGCAGCGCGCCCCCGGCCAGCCGGACGCCCGCGACGACCGCCTCCGCCTGCTCCTCGTCGTGGACGGCGCGGTTGTAGAGCGCGCCATGCGGTTTGACGTAGCTCACCGCCGAGCCGGCCGCCCGCGCGAAGACCTCCAACGCGCCGATCTGGTAGGCGACTTCGGCCGCCAGTTCGTCCGGCGGCACGTCCATCGCCCGGCGGCCGAAGCCCGCAAGGTCGCGGTAGGACACCTGCGCGCCGATCCGCACCCCGCGCGCCGCGGCCAGTTCGCAGACCCGGCGCATGGTGCGCGGGTCCCCGGCATGGAAGCCGCAGGCGACGTTGGCGCTGGTGACCACGGTGAGCAACCGCTCGTCGTCGGTGAGGGTCCAGCGGCCGAAGCCCTCGCCGAGATCGGCGTTGAGGTCGATCGGCGCTGCGTTCTGCGCGTCGTCGGTCATCGCCGTAACGTAAGGGATCGTTGAACAATCCGGCAAGAGGGGCGCTTGGCCCGGTCCCGGCGGCCGGTGTTGACTGCCTCCGCGAGCCGCCGGCCGGCGACCCGCGGCTAATCCGGCGGAACAGGGCGGAGAGGACGACGTGAACGGTGCGGAGCGGGGGCTGTACGAGGTGGCTGGCCTGGAGACCGACCGGGCACTGCTCGGGCGCACCAGTACGGCGGAGCGGGTGGCCGACATCCTGCGCGACCGGATCGCGGAGGGCTACTTCCCGCCCGGCACCCGGCTGTCGGAGGAGAGCATCGGCGGTGCGCTCGGCGTCTCGCGCAACACCCTGCGCGAGGCGTTCCGGCTGCTGACCCACGAACGGCTGCTGGTGCACCAGCTCAACCGCGGCGTCTTCGTCCGGGTCATCAGCGTCGCCGACCTGGACGACATCTACCGGGTACGGCGCCTCGTGGAGTGCGCCGCGCTGCGCACGGCCGACCTGAAGCGGCCCGGGGCGCTGGATGCGGTCGAGGCGGCGGTCGCGGCAGGCGAACGGGCCGCGGCGCAGCGGTCCTGGCAGGAGCTGTCCACCGCCAACATCCGCTTCCACCAGGCCCTCGTCGCCCTGGCCGGCAGCCCCCGCACCGACGAGCTGATGCGCGGCGTACTCGCCGAACTGCGGCTGGTCTTCCACGTGATGGACGACCCGCGCCGCTTCCACGAGCCGTACCTGACCCGCAACCGCCGCATCCTCGAAGCGCTCGCCGACGGCGAGGCGGCCCGCGCGCAGGACCTCCTGTCCGCCTACCTGGACGACTCCCAACGGCAGTTGTCGGGCGCTTACGCGGAACTGCTCGGAGCAGAGCACGAGGCGTAGGAGTGGGCGCTCCGGGCAGCGGAGGCGGGCGCCACCGGACGAATTCCCGGACGCCAACCCATTGTGGGATCGTTGAACAATCCCCTAGCCTCCGATGCACTCTCCTCGCGAGCCACGTGAGGTCCCGCGCACGGAAGGCGGCGGACGCATGCTCGCTCTGCTCGGCGTGCTCGTGGTGGTCGTCGGATTCGCCACGAAACGCAATCCCCTCCTGGTGGTCGGCGTGGCGGGCATCGTCACCGGACTGCTCGGCGGCCTGTCGCCGCGCGCGGTGCTGGCCGCCTTCGGCACCGGCTTCGCCGACAGCCGCTCGGTGACCGTCTTCGCCATCACCCTGCCGGTGATCGGCCTGCTGGAGCGGTACGGACTGCGGGAACAGGGCCGCGCCCTGGTCGCCCGCTTCACCCGGCTGACCACCGGGCGCTTCCTCGCGCTCTACCTGATCCTGCGTCAACTCACGGCCGCGGTCGGCTTGGTGAGCCTGGGCGGGCCCGCGCAGACGGTGCGGCCGGTGGTCGCCCCGATGGCCGAGGGCGCCGCGGAACGCCGGTACGGCACGCTGCCCGCCCGGACCCGGGAGCGCGTCAGGTCGTTCGCCGCCAGCGCAGACAACGTCGGGCTGTTCTTCGGCGAGGACTGCTTCCTCGCGGTCGGCTCCATCCTGCTGATCACCGGCTTCGTCAACACCACGTACCACACCCATCTGGAGCCGCTGGACCTCGCGTTGTGGGCGATGCCCACCGCGGCCTGCGCCTTCCTGCTGCACGGTGCGCGACTGCTGCGCCTGGACCGTACGCTGGAGCGCGAACTCGGCGGCCGGGACCTGGGCGCGCAGCGCGCACGGACCGAGGAGGCGGCGGCGTGATCAGGGCCGAGTGGTTCTACTGGCTGGTCGGCGCGGTCTTCCTGGCCATGGCCGCCCAGATGCTCACCGACCGCAGCAACCCCAGGCGCTTCGGCACCGCCGCGTTCTGGGGCCTGATCGGGGCCGGGTTCGTCTACAGCACGTGGGTCGCCGACAAGCGCGCACCGGCGGAACCGCTGGGCGCGGCCGTGCTGGTGGCGGTCTGCCTGGCCGGGTTCGGCCTGACCGGGCGCGGGGAGGTCCGCACCACATCTCCCGCGGAGCGCGCCGCCTCCGCCGCGCGGTTCGGCAACCGGCTCTTCGTCCCGGCCCTGACGATCCCCGTGGTCGCCATGGCCTGCGCGGTCGGCGTCAAGAAGATCGCCCTCGGCGGCACCCCGGTCCTGCAATCAGGCAGCGAGACCATCCTGGGCCTGGGCATCGGCGCGATCGTCGCCCTGGCCGTGGCGATGGTGATGCTGCGCGAGCGGCGGCCCGCCGTACCGCTGCACGCCGGGCGCGGCATGCTGGAGGCGATGGGGTGGGCCCTGCTGCTGCCCCAACTGCTCGCCGTACTCGGCGAGATCTTCCAGCAGGCGGGCGTGGGCACCGCCGTCGGCAAGGTCACCGAGCACGTGCTGCCGCACGGCCAGACGTACACCGCCGTCGTGGTCTACTGCGTGGGCATGGCCCTGTTCACCGTCATCATGGGCAACGGCTTCGCCGCCTTCCCGGTCATGACGGCGGCCGTGGGCTGGCCGGTCCTGATCGAGCAGGCGCACGGCAAACCGGCGGTCGTGCTGGCGGCGGGCATGCTCGCCGGGTTCTGCGGCACCCTGTGCACGCCGATGGCCGCCAACTTCAACATCGTCCCGGCCACCCTGCTGGAGCTGAAGGACCAGTACGGGCCGATCAAGGCCCAACTGCCCACCGCCGCTGGGCTGCTGGTGTGCAACATCGTCATCATCTCGGTCTTCGCGTTCTGACGCCCCCGGCGGCCGACCCGCCCTTCGTGCTCCGACCGCCCCTTTCACGCCGTCCAAGGAGGAACCCCGTGATCCCCGTCCTGCTCACCGGCTTCGAGCCGTTCGGCGGCGACACCGTCAACCCGTCCTGGCAGGCGGTCTCCGCCGTCGCGGCCCTCCCGCCGGACGGACTCGACGTCACGGCCGTCCGCCTCAGCTGCGTCTTCGGGACCGCGCTCGACGAACTGCGGGCCGCGGTCGAGCGGGTGGACCCCGCGCTCGTCGTCTGCGTCGGCCAGGCGGGCGGACGGCCCGACCTCACCGTGGAACGCGTCGCCGTGAACCTGGACGACGCGCGCATACCGGACAACGAGGGCGGGCAGCCGCTCGACCAGCCGGTGGTCCCCGGCGGCCCGGCCGCCTACTTCGCCACGCTGCCGGTCAAGGCATGCGTACTGGCGGCGCGCTCGGCCGGGGTTCCCGCTTCGGTGTCGTACAGCGCGGGCACGTTCGTGTGCAACCACGTCTTCTACGGGCTGGCCCACCTCATCGCCACCGAACGCCCCCGGCTGCGCGGCGGCTTCGTCCACCTGCCGTACACCCCCGACCAGGTCACCCAGGGCGGCGCCCCGTCGATGCCGGTGGACCTCGCCGCCGAGGGCCTGCGCGCGGTGCTGACCGCGGCCGCCTCCCGCACCGACGACATCGCCCTGGCGGGCGGCACCCTGCACTGACCGCGGCGCCCGGCCCGCACGCGCCCGGCCCGCGCGTCCCAAGGCCCGCGTGAACCGCGCCGTCGGGACCGCGCGAACCGTGCCGTTTCGAGCGTTGTCGGTGGGACCGCCTAATCTGTCCGTCGTGACTGCGTCCACCGCGGAGAGCCTGCCGCACCAGATGACCTCGGTCCCGCGCCCCGTCGCGCCGGGACCAGCGGCCGACGAGGGCCTGGCCCGTCGGCTGAAGGCGCTGGCCTGCACCGCTCCGCTGCACGACCTGGACGTGCGCAAGGCGAACCTCGCCGGCGAGTACTCGACGTACGCGATGGCCGAGGTCGCCCTCGCCGCCATCGACCTGGTCACGCTGACCATGGACTTCGACACCGGCGCCGACCACGAGCAGATAGTCGCCCGCCTCCAGCCCCGGGTCGCCGCCCAGACGCCGGGCCGCCCCGCCGCGGAACACGAACGCGTCGCCCGCTGGGTCCTGGAGAACCTGATCAACGTCGGCAGCGTCGACCGCGGCTTCCGCGCCGTCTACGGCACGTTCGGCACCGACGGCGCCTACGTGCGCCGCGACTACGACTTCAAGCTGATCGAGGAGGTCCCGGGGCCCGGCGGCAGCGTCTACCTGCGCACCACCGACGAGGCGGTCAACGTCCTGGTCGGAGCCCTGGACACCGACGTCACCAGCGCCCAGATCGCCGCCGAGGTCAAGCTCGAGGTGCTGATCAACCGCGGCCGCCTCGCCGACGCCCAGCTCGCCGCCGAGCAGGCCCGCTACCGCACCGTGCAGTACGCGGAGACCCTGCGCCGCGCCCTGGAGGCGACCCGGCGCGACGTGCGGGCCGTCGACTGGCTGCGCACCGTCCCCGACATGATCAACGAGGCGCTCGACCACGTGGCCGACCGCTACCGCCACGAGAACGCGATCCTCACCAACATCCGCAAGGCCCGCGACGAGGCCACCGAGCCCGATCACAAGCGCCGCGCCGCCGAGCTCGTCGACATCGTCAAGGACTGCATCCGCCGCCACACCCAGCTGCAGTCCCGGCTGCTGGAGGCCGGGCCGCTCTTCCGCGCCGAGCAGGACCGGCAGGCCTTCGCCACCCCGCCCGCGCGCGCCGGGCTCGACCTGTACGGCCAGCTGATCGCCCCCGTGCTGCCGTTGCCGGTCGAGCGCGCGGTCCGCGTCACCGACGCCTTCTTCGCCCGAGGCACCGGCCAGCGCACCCCGCCCGCCGTCCGCGTCGGCGACCTCGTGGACGCGCTGCTCACGCCTCCGGTCGAACGCGAGCACCTCGGCGCCGAGATGCCGGAACCGGACCTGGTGGCGACCCCGGAGGACAGCCGCTTCAGCGACGAACAGCTCGAAGCCGCCCTGGAGTTGCTCGACCTGCCGCACGACGCGCCGCGCAGGCTCTCCGGCCTGCTCGCCGAGGCCCGCCGCCGCGACCCCGACAGCGAACTGCCGTATCTGGTGGCCCTGCTCGCGGTGCACGCCGCGAGCCCGCCGGTCGGCACCGCGTACCGGCAGGGCGAGCGCAGGCTGCTCTTCGCCGTCGACGACGGCACACCGCTGGACGACCCGGAGTTCGGCGGCGCCGACCTGATCGTCGGTGCGGCCCTGCTGGACGCCGCCGGCATGGCCGCAGAACGCACGGCGGGGGAACGTACGGCAGGAGAGCGCACGGCGGGACAGGGCGCGGGCGACCGCGCCGGGACACCGCGGGCGGCGTCGGCGCGGCGCACCGCGACGACCGCGAAGCAGGAGGAAGACCCCAGGTGAGCGAGGCAGAGTACCCGGCGGACCGGGAGCCGGAGCAGTCCCGCCCCCCGGCGGCCGTCACCCCGGCCGACGCCGCCGACGCCGCGCGGCTCGTCGCCTTCGGCCTCCAGCCCAAGCTGCTGCCCGCCCGGGACGCCGAGTACGCCGAGCTGATCCGGCGCCACCGCGAGGACCCGGCCTTCGCCCGGCTCGCCGACGCGGTCGCGGCCGGACTCGGCCTGATCGTGCTGGAGGTCTCGCCACGCGCCGGCATGGCGGTGGCCGCCGCCGAGGACTCGGTGTTCGCCGTCCGCATGGGCGACTACTCGCGGCGCGCCGCCTCCGACTCCACCGACCGCTTCCTGCACGGGCTGGCCCACCTCGCGGTCGCCGCCATGGCCTTCCCGCGCCCCGCCGACCTGGCCGACGACGGCTACATCGGCCGCATCACCGTCAACGGCGTGGACGCCTTCGTCCGGCAGGCCTGCCGCAGACTGGAGGAGCGCGCCGAGGAGGCCGGGGAGAACACCGACCCGGCCACCGACGCGCCCGGCCTGGAGGCCGCCTGGCGGGTCTACGCGCGGCGCAGCGCCACCGGCGCCACCAAGGACGCCCGCAGACTGGCCGGTTCGACCACCGGCATCGTCGGCAAGGCGGTGAGCTTCCTGGTCGACTCCGGCTTCCTGCAACGCACCGGCGACGAGTCCGGAGGCACGTACCGCACCACCGCCCGCTACCAGCTCCAGGTGCGCGACCTGGCCGGCAGCGCCGCCATGGCCGAACTGCTGGAGCTGGGCGTGGTCCCGGTCGGCGACGGCTCGGCGACCCTGCTGCCGCCCGACGACGGGGCCGACCTCGACCTGGTCGCCGACGCGGGCCTGCCGTTCCACTCCTGACACCCCTGGCCTCCCCGACGCCGCCCGCGTCGCACCGCGCCCGCACCGAACCCCTCACGCACCACGACAACGAGAGCCGCCATGTACGAGCTGTCCCGGGTCCGCCTCTACTCCATCGGACCGGCAGGCGCGCGCTACGCCGACACCGTGCTGGACCTGCGGGGTGTCGGCGACCCGGTGCCGCGACCCGCGCCCGCGCAGGCGGAGTTCTTCGAGGACGAGCCGGTCGGTCCGCCGCGCCGCCCCGCGCCCGCGGGCGTGCTGTTCCTGGAGAACGGCGGCGGCAAGTCGGTGCTGCTGAAGCTGATCTTCTCGGTGATGCTGCCCGGCCACCGCAACACCCTCGGCGGCGCCAGCTCCGGTGTGCTGCGCAAGTTCCTGCTCGCCGACGACTGCGGCCACGTGGCACTGGAGTGGCAGCACACCGTCACCGGTGAACTCGTCGTCGTCGGCAAGGTCAGCGAATGGCGCGGCCGCCAGGTCTCCTCCGACCCGCGGAAGTTCGCCGAGGCCTGGTACTCCTTCCGGCCGGGCCCCGGCCTGTCGCTGGACTCGCTGCCGGTCGCCGAGGCCGCCACCGTCCGCCCGGCCGCCGAGGGCGTCTCCGGGGTCCGCGGGCGCCGCCGCACCATGAAGGGGTTCCGGGACGCGCTCACGGACGCGGGCAAGGCGTACCCGCACCTGGAGGTCGTCTGGGAGGAGATCCACGACCGCTGGAACGAGCACCTGGGCGACCTGGGCCTCGACCCCGAACTCTTCCGCTACCAGCGGGAGATGAACGCCGACGAGGGCGAGGCCGCCGGCCTGTTCGCGGTCAAGAAGGACTCCGACTTCACCGACCTGCTGCTGCGCGCGGTCACCGACACCCGCGACACCGACGGGCTCGCCGACCTCGTGCACGGCTTCGCCGGCAAACTGGGCCGCCGCGCCGAACTCACCGCAGAACGCGACTTCACCGCGGGCTCGCTGGAGCACCTGGAACGCATCACCGACGTCACGCAGCAGCGCGACCGCGCCCGCTCGGTGCACGCCCGTTCCGAACAGCGCACCCGCGAGCTGGCCCGCCGGCTCTCGGCCCGCGCCGCCGTGGAACGAGGCCGCGGCGCCGACCTGGACCGGCGGGTCACCGACGCGGCGCAAGAAGTCACCGCCGCCTCCGCCGCCCGTGCCCGCACCGCCGCGGTCAGCGCCGAACTCGCCTACCGGCACGCGTCGTTGAGCCTGGCGGCGGCCGAGAGGGACGCCGCGGCCCTGCGCCGGGAGCTGGTCGACGCCCGCACCCTGCACTCCGCCTGGCAGGCCGCCGAGACCGTGCTGCGCCACCGGGCCGCCGCCGACCGCTCCGCCCGGGTGGCCGCCGCCATCCGCGAGGCCGAACGCGACGCGGCGCCCGCGCTGGCCGCCCGTGCCAAGGCCGCCACCGACCTGGTGCGCGCCCTGTCCGCCGCCGCCGACCGCGCGGAGCGGCACGCGGACGAGGAGGAGGAGCGCAGCGTCACCCTCCAGTCCGAGTCCGACAGTGCCCACCGCGACGCCACCGCCGCCGCGACCGCCGCCCAGCGCGCCCGCAGCGAGATGGGGCACCTCCAGCAGCGGCTGGCCGAGGTCGAGCAGGAGACCGCCGAGGCGGTGCGGGCCGGCTGGCTGGACGACGCCGCGCCCGACGCCGACCCCGCGCGCGCCGCGCTGGAGGCCAGCGACGCGGAGAAGACAGCGGTAGCCGCCTGGGAGACCACCCGTGACGCCGCCCGCGCCGCCACAAAGCAGGCCAAGGAGGCCGCCGCCGAGGAGAGCCGCGCCGAACTCGCCGCCCACCGCGCCGCCGACGCACTGGCCGCAGCCGAGACCGCGCACGCCGCCGAGCGGCGCGCCGCCGAGGCGCTGACCGGCGCCGACCGGCTCGCCGAACTGCTGAGCCTGCCGCCCGCCGCCCGCCCCGCCCCGGACATCCCCGCGCCACGCGGCGACTCGCCCGAGCCCACGGCTGACGAAGCGACGACCCGGCCGCCCGCGGCCGCCGGGCGCCGCCGCACCGCGGAAGGGCCGCTCACCGTGGAGGAGTTGGACCGCTGCGCGCAGACCCTGGGCGAACTGCTCGGCGGCAGCGTGGCCGCCGCCGAGCGCCAGCTGTTCGAACTGCGTACCCGTGCCGCCGACGACTCGCGCATCCTCGCCGCCCTCGGTGACGGCGGACTGCTGCCCCCCGGCCCCGACGTGCTCGCGACCGTCGAGTACCTCGGCGAGCACGGCGTACCCGCGCTGCCCGGCTGGCGCTACCTCGCCCAGGCGGTCGACCCGGCCGACCACGCCGCCGTGCTGGCCGCCCGGCCCGAGCTGGTCGACGGCGTCGTGGTCACCGACCCCGGCACCTACCAGCGGGCCCGCGAGATCCTGGCCCAGGCCGCGCTGCTGCCCAGGTCCACCGTCGCGGTCGGCACCTCGGCCGCCCTCCTCGCCCCGCCCCCCGGCGACTCGCCCGCCGACGTCTTCCTCGTGCCGCCGAATCCGGCCATGCACGACGAACAGGCCGCCGACGGCGAACGGCAGGCGCTGCGCACACGTGCCGCGCGCCGCGACGAGGAGATCCGGGAACTGGCCGCGCGCCTCGGCCACGACCGCGAACTCGCCGCCCGGCTCGGCTCGTGGCGCTCCTCCTGCCCGCCCGGCCGCCTCGACCAGCTGGCCGCCGCCGTGACCGGAGCCCGCGAGGCGCAGTACGCCGCGCGGCAGACGCTCACCGACGCCCGCGCCCGGCGCGCAGAGGCCGACGAGGCGGCCGCCGCGGCCACCGCCGCCGAGGCCGAACGCCAGGACGCCGCACAGCGCGCCCGCCGCCGCGCCGACGCGCTCGCCGGTCTGGCGTTCCGGCTGCGCGAGCGGGCCGGCTGGCAGCGCAGGACCCGCGAACTCGCCGAGGAGGCCGCCGAGGCGTCCGAGCGCGCCGAGGCGTGCCTGACCAGGGCCCGCTCCTGTGACGAGGACCGCCGCGCCGCCCAGCGCGCCGCCGACGACGCCCGCCGCACCGTACGGGCGCTGCGCGCCGAGCGTGCCGAGATCGCCGGGGCACCGGAGGGCGAGCCCGAGGACGGCGCCCCGGTCGACGCCCCGCTGCCTGCCCTGCGCGAGGCGTACCGGGCGGCCTCCCAGGTGTACGAGAAGGTCGGCGTCGGCGCGGACCTGCGGGCCGAACAGGCCCGCGCCGAGAGCGAGGAGAGCGCCACCCTCGCCGAACTCGACCGCCTCACCAACAAGGTCCGCACCCGCGCCGCCCAGCTGCTCGAAGGCCCGGACGGCGCGGACGGCCCGTCCCGGCAGGCCGCAGCCGCCCGGGCCGAGGCGCTGGTGCAGCGGATCGAGGCCCGCGCCGGCGCCGCCAGCGAACACCTGGGCAGGCTGCGCGGCGAGGCCGAACGCCTGGCCCCGGCCGACGGCGAGGCGCACGCCGAGCTGCCCGCGGACCTGGTGCCCGAGGACGCGGAGCGGGCGCAGGCCCTGCTGCGCACCGTCGGCACCGAACTGGCCGCCCGAAACGAGGCGCTGGAGCAGGCCCGCGAGCGGCACACGCACCTGCAGTACGCCCACCACGCCGCGCAGGACGCGGCCGGCGCGTTCGAGGAGACCGCGGCCCTCCTGCGCGACCTGCTGCGGGACACCGCGCAGGAGGGCGCCGACACCGAGCCGCCCGAGCCCTACCCGGGCAGCCCCGAGGAGGCTCGGCAGGCCGCGGCGGAGGCCCGCCGCTCGCTGCGCGGCTGCGCCGCCGACCTGTCCGCCGCCGAGGCCCAACTGCGCGAGGCGTGCGACCAGTTGGTGCGGCACGCCAACGCCTCCCGCTACGAGCAGGTGCGCACCCCGGCCCGTCAGCAGATCCGCGACCTGCCCGGCTCCGCGCTGCCCGAGCACGCCGCCGCCTGGGCCGCGGCGTTCGCGCCCCGGCTGCGCGTCCTGACCGACGAGCTGGCGCAGCTGGAACGCAACCGCGACAGCATCGTGGACCGGCTGCGCGGTCTGGTCGAGGCGTCGCTCGCCACGCTGCGCTCGGCGCAGCGCCTGTCCCGGCTCCCCGAGGGCCTGGGGGAGTGGTCGGGGCAGGAGTTCCTGCGCATCCGCTTCGAGGACCCCGACCACGCGCACCTGGTCGAACGGCTCGGTGAGGTCATCGACGAGGCCACGAAGGCCGCCGTGCGCAAGAACTCCGACCTGCGCAGGGACGGCATGACGCTGCTGCTGCGCGGGGTGGCCGCGGCCCTGGAGCCGCGCGGCGTGGCCGTCGAGATCCTCAAGCCGGACGCCGTGCTGCGTGCCGAGCGGGTGCCGGTCGGCCAGATGGGCGACGTCTTCTCCGGCGGCCAGTTGCTGACCGCCGCCATCGCGCTGTACTGCACGATGGCGGCGCTGCGCAGCAACGACAGCGGGCGCGACCGGCAGCGCCACGCGGGCACGCTCTTCCTGGACAACCCCATCGGCCGGGCCAACGCCACCTACCTGCTGGAGCTGCAACGCGCGGTGGCCGACGCGCTGGGCGTGCAGCTGATCTACACCACCGGGCTGTTCGACACCACGGCGCTGGCCGAATTCCCCCTCGTCGTACGGCTGCGCAACGACGCGGACCTGCGCGCGGGCCTGAAGTACATCAGTGTCGAGGAGCACCTGCGCCCCGGGCTGCCGCAGCCCGACCCGGACGGCGAGCCGGTGCACGGGGAGATCACCGCGACCCGGATGTTCCGCAGGCCCGCGGAGGCCACCGGATGAGCAACGGCCACCGGGCAGACGCAGACCACCGGACGACGGGGACGGCGTCGGCGGTGGCCGGGACGGCGACCGGCCGGGGCAGGCCGGGCGAGCGGTGTCAGGTGGCCGGCGCCGCGGACTTCCCGACGTCCCGTGGCCGCTCGGACGCTCGCGCCGCCCGGGCCGACCGGCGCTCCCGGCGGCGTTCGCGGCGCAGCGCGCGGGCGGCGCTGCTGGGGCT
Source organism: Streptomyces sp. ICBB 8177 (assembly GCF_003144095.1). Classification (GTDB taxonomy): domain Bacteria; phylum Actinomycetota; class Actinomycetes; order Streptomycetales; family Streptomycetaceae; genus Streptantibioticus_D. The sequence goes on from NZ_NSKH01000023.1 coordinate 696,767, forward strand.
GGAGACCACGCCGTGCCGCTGGTTCCACACCTGGCGGGTCACCCACACGTCCACCACCGCCCAGGTGGAGACGACCGTGGACAGCACGGTGGCGAGCAGCGCGGGGGCGGCGACCCAGGTGCCCGCGAGCGTGCCGAGCATGGCGACCATCGCCTCGATGAGGGTGACGGAGGCTATGAGGGCCGCACGGACCGCGGCGGCGCGCACCGGGTCGGGCATTCTCGCGGTGCCCACCGGGTGTTCGGTCCACAGCCCGGCACCCGCCTCGCGTGCCTGCGTCCGTCCCCGCGCCGGCGCCTGACAGGCCGAATCCCCGGCGTCGTGGGCGGCGGTGCCGCCGCGGAGCGTGCTGAGGCGCGACTCGGTGTCCATGGTGCTGCGCTCCCCTCGGGGATACGGACCGATATGTTCCGTTGGTGGACCGCCCGGCTGACGGGTGACTGCCCGGTTTCCGGCCGGCTATTCCGGAAGATCCTCCCGTACTGACGCACGATCGGCGAGCCGTTCCGGTTCCCGCACGGGGGTATGTTTTCAGCCACTCGGCGCCCCGCAGATCATAGAGCGGGCCGGGCCTGGTCGCGGTCCGTCACATGGTAAAGGCCGCTATCTCTGCGTGAATCGTGACATTGCGGCCCAGTCATGTGCCTCAAGTGCATGGACTTGCATTCGAGTTGGTCACCCGGCAGTAGTAGGCTCGCGCCGTTTGACGGTTCCACCGCCCCTGTCGGGGCCGACGTTGGGGAGGCCATGCGCTTTCGCGGTAAACCGATCCGCCGGAAGATCGTGGCGCTGTTGCTGGTGCCCTTGGTGTCGCTGATCGCGCTCTGGGCGTTCGCCGCCGAGATCTCGGTCGGTGGAGTGGTCCGCCTGATGGACGTCGCGCACGTGACCGACCGCGTCGGCTACCCGGTCGAGGACACCATCGAGGCGCTGTCCACCGAGCGCAAGGACGCCATGGTCTACCTGGCCGGCCCGCACGACGCGGGTGCCCTGGCCGACCTGCGCGCCGCCGAGCAGCACACCGACGACGCCATCGCGGTGGTGCGGGCCAACAGCCGCTCCCAGCACATCCCCCAGCAGCTCGACTCCGACTCGCGTCGGCGCCTCGACGCGCTGCTCGCACAGGCCGCGCAGTTGCAGGGCCTGCGCTCCCAGGTGGCCTCGGGCAAGCTGTCACCGTCCGCCGCGTACGCCTCGTACAACGGCGTCATCGACCCGTACTTCACCTTCTTCCTGGGCCTGAACCCGTTGCAGAACGTGCAACTCGACCGCCAGTCACGGGTGCTGAGCCAGCTGTCGATGGCCCGCGAGGCGGTCAGCCGGGAGGACTCCCTGTACTCGGCCGCGTTGGTCGCCGGCCGGATGACGCGCGCCGACCAACGCGCCTTCTCCGACGCGGTGTCCGAGCAGCGCCTGATCTACGCGACCTACCCGCAGCTGCTCACCGCCTCCGACGCCGCGCTCTTCGACGACTACTGGCGCTCCAGCACCGGACAGGCGCTCCACGACGACGAGGAACGCGTCCTCGACGCCGAACCGGCCGACGCGACCCACCAGGTGAACGCCGCCGACTGGCGCACCACGGCCTCCTCCGTGCTGTCCGACCTGTCGTCGCTGGACCGGCAGGCCGGCGACGACTACAAGCAGCGCGTGCACCCCTACGCCATCGGCGTCCTGGTCCGCGCCGGCGTCGCGGGCGGCTTCGGCCTGCTGGCCGTCGTCATCTCCGTCGTCGTCTCCTTCCGCGTCGGCCGCGGCCTGGCCCGTGACCTGTCCGCGCTGCGCAAGGAGGCCCAGGAGGCGTCCGGCACGCGGCTGCCACGCGTCATGCGGCGGCTGGCCGCGGGCGAGGACGTCGACGTCGAGGCCGAAGTGCCGCGCCTGGAGTACCCGGACGACGAGATGGGCGCCGTCGGCAAGGCCCTGAACACCCTTCAGCGCGCGGCGGTCGAGGCCGCCGTGCGCCAGGCCGACATGCGCCGCGGCGTCTCCGACGTCTTCGTCAACCTCGCCCGCCGCAACCAGGTCCTGCTGCACCGCCAGCTCACCCTGCTCGACGCGATGGAGCGCCGCACCGAGGCCGGTGTGGAACTCGCCGACCTGTTCAAGCTCGACCACATGACCACCCGCATGCGGCGGCACGCCGAGGGCCTGGTCATCCTCTCCGGCGCCGCCCCCTCCCGGCAGTGGCGCAAGCCCGTGCCGTTGATGGACGTGGTGCGCGCTGCCGTCGCCGAGGTCGAGGACTACGAACGCATCGAGGTGCGACGGCTGCCCCGGCTCGCGGTGGCCGGCCCCGCGGTCGCCGACCTCACCCACCTGCTGGCCGAACTCGTCGAGAACGCCACGGTGTTCTCGCCCCCGCACACCACCGTCCAGGTGCACGGGCAGCAGGTCGCCAACGGCTACGTGCTGGAGATCGACGATCGCGGTCTCGGGATGTCCCCGGAGGCGCTGCTCGACGCCAACCTGCGCCTCGCCGAGACCCCCGAGTTCGAACTGTCGGACACCGACCGCCTCGGCCTGTTCGTCGTCAGCCGTCTCGCCCAGCGGCAGGGCGTGCGGGTCTCACTGCGCCCGTCGCCCTACGGAGGCACCACCGCGGTCGTCCTCGTGCCGACCGCCCTGCTGACCGAGACCGGCGACGACGCGGCCACCGGCGAGCAGGCCCTCCCCGACGGCGCCGCGCGCACCGCGAGCCAGGTCGGCCCGGCCGCGGGTGACGCCGACGGCATGCCGGACGAGATCGCGCTGCCCGCAAGGAGCGGCGGGACCGCCGGGGCCGAAGCCACCGGAGCGTCGCGCGAGGCGTTCCGCGAGTGGGGCATGCTGCCCGGCTCGCCCGACGACGCGGACGCCTTCGGCGACGACGTCCACGCCCGCGAGGCGGAAGACGACGACACCGGTGGCGCACGGCTGCCGCGCCGCCGCCCACCGCGCACCGCCCGCCGGTTCGACCGGCCCGACGCCGATGACGCCGACGACGGCCTCACCGAGCAGCACCAGCAGGCACGGGCCGACGACGCGAACGTGCCGGCCCCGCGCGCCGAGCGCCACGGCGACGGCCATCCCGCGCCACCCGCCCCGGACGACGCACCGCTGCCGCGCCGCAGGAGGCGCGTGCCGGCCCAGGCGAGCAGGCCCCGCGCCGGCGCGGACCGGCCGGCCCCCGGCCAGGGCACCGCGGCACCGGCCGCCGGCGGTCTGCCCAAGCGGGTGCGGCAGGCCAGCCTCGCCCCGCAACTGCGCGCCGACGACACCACGCAGACCCGGCAGCCGCCGCCCCCGCAACCGGCGGCCCAGGACCGCGACGCCGACGAACTGCGGTCCCGCATGGCCTCGTTGCAGCGCGGCTGGCAACGCGGCCGGGCCGAGGCCGACGAGGACGCGCCGCAGACCGGCGCACCGAGCACCACAGGCACCACAGGCACCACACCCGACCGTGCGGGCGCCCCCGGCGACCCCGGCGGTGACGCGACAGGAACGACATCGGAGGGGGACGGTCGATGACCGCGCCAACGGGCCCGAAGGGCGAACTGAACTGGCTGCTGGACGATCTGGTCGACAGGGTGGCCAGCATCCGCAAGGCGCTGGTGCTCTCCGGCGACGGGCTGGCCACCGGCGCCTCCAAGGACCTAACCCGTGAGGACTCCGAGCACCTGGCCGCGGTCGCCTCGGGCTTCCACAGCCTCGCCAAGGGCGTGGGACGCCACTTCGAGGCCGGACAGGTCCGGCAGACCATGGTCGAGCTGGACCAGGCGTTCCTCTTCGTCACCGCGGCGGGCGACGGCAGCTGCCTCGCCGTGCTCACCGACGCCGACTCCGACGTGGGCCAGGTGGCCTACGAGATGGCGCTGCTGGTCAAGCGGGTCGGCGCCCACCTCGGCACCGCGCCGCGCGTCACCGGCTGACGAAGCGCCATGACCGAAGCGGACCGATGGTACGACGACGCGGCGGGGCCGGTGGTACGGCCGTACGCCATGACGCGCGGCCGTACCACCCATGCCGCCGAGGACCGGCTCGACCTGATCGCGCTGGTGGTCACCGCGGACCGGTACGGGCAGAGCGACGACCTGGCGGCCACGGACCACGCGCTGGCTCCGGAGCACCTCGACATCCTCGAACTGTGCCGCCAGGAGCCCGTCTCGGTGGCCGAACTCGCCGCCGGGCTCGACCTTCCGGTCGGCGTGCTCAGGGTGCTCATCGGCGACCTGCTGGACGCGGGGTACGTCCACGTCACCCGTCCGGTGCCACCCGCCGAACTGCCGGACGCGGGACTGCTGCGCGAGGTGATCGACGGCCTGCGGGCCCTGTGACGCGACCTACGCGACCTGAGAGCGGCGTGCGGCGGGACCGATGGTCCCGCCGCACGCCGCTCTCGTCGCCTCGCGTTCAACAAACGAAACCTTGAGCCGACTGCCGCCTTCCTGTGTTTCATCTCTTGACTGCCGTCACGCGACGGGGGAAGGTCATGCCGGGCGTCCGGCGATCCGTCAGGAGCCCGCGATCCGTGTTTCGACCGGCCGGTTCCCCATCCCGGAGGACAGCGTGCGAGACCACCCCTGTCGCGGCGGACGCAACCGTCGCCGCTCCCGCCCCGCCCGCCTCGCCGGCACCCTGCTGGCCGCGACCGCCCTGGTCGCCGCCGCCGTGCCGGCCGCCACCGCGAGCCCCGCGGGCGCGCACACCACCGCCTCGCCGCCGTACCTCGATCCGCGGCTGCCGGTGGACAAGCGGGTCGACGACCTGCTCGGGCGGATGACGTTGCAGGAGAAGGTCGGCCAGATGACGCAGGCCGAGCGGTCCGCGGTCACCTCCGACCCGACGCAGATCACCAGCCTCGGCCTGGGCTCGGTCCTGTCCGGCGGCGGCTCCGCCCCGACCCCCAACACCCCGTCCGCGTGGGCCGACATGGTGGACGGCTTCCAGAAGCAGGCCCTCGCCACCCGGCTGCACATCCCGCTGCTGTACGGCATCGACTCGGTGCACGGCGACAACAACCTGCTGGGCGCCACGATCTTCCCGCAGAACATCGGCATGGGCGCCACCCGCGACCCGGCGCTGGTGCGCGAGGAGGAGCACGTCACGGCCACCGAGACCCGGGCGACCGGACCCCAGTGGGTCTTCGCCGCCTGCGACTGCGTGGTGCGCGACGACCGCTGGGGGCGCACCTACGAGAGCTTCGGCGAGGACCCCGGACTCGTTGAAGAGATGGAGACGTCGATCGACGGCTTCCAGGGCACGGCACCGGGCGACCTGGCCCGCCCCGACCACGTCCTGGCCACCTCCAAGCACTTCGCGGGCGACGGCGACACCGCCTACGGCTCCTCCACCACCGGGACCTACACGCTCGACCAGGGCGTCGACATCACCGACTGGCCGCACTTCAGCCGGATCGACCTGGCGCCGTACGTCACCGCCGTCCAGGACCACCACGTCGGCGCCATCATGCCCTCGTACTCCAGCGTCGACTGGACCGAGGACGGCGTGGGCAACCCGGTCAAGATGAGCGCGAACAAGCAGCTGCTGACGGACGTGCTCAAGGAGAAGATCGGCTTCAAGGGTTTCCTGATCAGTGACTGGCAGGCCATCGAGCAACTGCCCGGCGACTACGCGACCGAGGTGCGCACCGCCGTCAACGCCGGTCTCGACATGTTCATGGAGCCGTACAACGCGGCCCAGTTCGAGCAGACGCTGCTCTCCGAGGTGCAGGCCGGGCGGGTTTCGATGTCACGCATCAACGACGCCGTCAGCCGCATCCTGCGCGCCAAGTTCGAACTCGGCCTCTTCGAGCACCCCTACACCGACCGCCGCAACATCGGCACCATCGGTTCGCCCGCCCACCGCGCGGTCGCCCGCCGGGCCGCCGCCGAGTCGCAGGTGCTGCTGAAGAACGCCGACCACGCCCTGCCGCTCAAGCCCGGTCAGCGCATCTACGTCGCGGGCGGCAACGCCGACGACATCGGCAACCAGGCCGGCGGCTGGACGCTGACCTGGCAGGGCTCCTCCGGCGACACCGTCCCCGGCACCACGATCCTCAAGGGCATCGAGCAGGACGACCCGAACGTCACGTTCAGCGAGGACGCCTCCAAGCCCATGAACGGCTACGACGTGGGCGTGGTCGTCGTCGGCGAGACACCCTACGCGGAGGGTGTCGGCGACGTCGGCAACGGCCACACCCTCAACCTGTCCGCCACCGACCAGGCCACCATCGACAAGGTCTGCGGCGCCATCAGGACGTGCGTGGTGCTCGACGTGGCCGGCCGCCCGCAGATCATCACCGACGAACTGCCCGAGGCCGACGCCTTCGTGGCGTCCTGGCTGCCCGGCAGCGAGGGCGAGGGCGTCGCCGACGTGCTCTTCGGCAAGCGGCCCTTCACCGGCAAGCTCCCGGTGAGCTGGCCGCGCAGCGAGTCCCAGGAGCCGATCAACGTCGGCGACCCGCACTACGACCCGCTCTTCCCGTACGGCTACGGCCTGACCACCCGCGCCGCCGGCCACTGAGCCTACGCCTGGGGTGATGCGGACCCGCACGAGGGGACGCATCACCCCAAAGCCGCACCGAACGCCCGGGCCGAGCCCGGGCGTTCGCCGTCCGGCGGCCAGGTCGTTACGCAACCGCTTCCTGAGGCACGGAAGTTGACCCGGACAACGTTGTAGGGTTCCTCGCTGTACTGACTTGCTGCCGCACTGCCTTACGGTCCGACGACCTGGGGATCCGCCGTAGGACGGGAGAAGAGATCGATGGCCTTCGGGCGCTCTGACCGGCGGCGCGTGCCCGCCGAGGAGCCGGTCGCGCTCAAGATGCTGGTGGCCGGCGGTTTCGGCGTCGGCAAGACCACCCTGGTGGGCGCGGTCAGCGAGATCCGGCCGCTGCGTACCGAGGAGTCCCTGACCGAGGCCGGCCGCCCGGTCGACGACCTCGCGGGCGTGGAGGGCAAGAGCACCACCACCGTCGCGATGGACTTCGGCCGCATCACACTCCGCGACGACCTCGTGCTCTACCTGTTCGGCACCCCGGGACAGGACCGCTTCTGGTTCCTGTGGGACGAACTCGCGCAAGGGGCGCTGGGGGCCGTCGTGCTCGCCGACACCCGGCGGCTGGAGGACTGCTTCGCCGCCGTGGACTACTTCGAGCGGCGCGGCATCTCCTTCGCCATAGCCGTCAACTGCTTCGACGGCGCGCAGATGCACCCGGTGGAGACGGTGCGCGACGCGCTCGACCTCGACCCGCACGTGCCGCTGCTGATGTGCGACGCCCGGGACCGCGAGTCGGTCAAGGAAGTCCTGATCGCGGTCGTGACGCACGCCATGGAACGCTCGACGGCCACCACGGCCCCGGCCGCCTCCTGACACGGCACCGGCACGCCGCCGGACGCCTGCGGCCGGCGCACGCGTCCGCTACAGTCCCGAGGATGTCCCACGACGCCCCGTTCGACACCACCGGTGACGCTCACGGCGCGCACACCGTCAAGGACGCCCACTGCTCCTACTGCGGCACCGCGTTCCCGCCCGGCGCGGCCTGGCCGAGGACCTGCCCGGCCTGCGCCGGCACGACGTACCGCAACCCGCTTCCCGTGGCCGTCGCCCTCCAGCCCGTGACCGACGGCGGCACCACGGGCCTGCTCGTCATCCGCCGCACCATCGAACCCGCCTACGGCACCCTGGCCCTGCCCGGCGGGTTCATGTAGGTGGGGGAGACCTGGCAGCAGGCGGTGGTCCGCGAACTGCGCGAGGAGACCCGGGTGACCGCGGACGCGGAACGCGTGCGGCTCGCCGACGTGATGACCGACCTCACCGGCCGCCTCCTCGTCTTCGGCCTGCTCCCGCCCCGCGACATCGCCGCCCTGCCTCCGTCGCGGCCCACGAAGGAGACCGAGGGCTGGCAACTGCTCACGGAACCGGCGGAGTTGGGCTTCCCCCTGCACACCCGCGCCACCGCCCACTGGTTCGCCGACCGCTGAACCCGCCTACGGCTCCATCCCGCGCACCCGCACCGTGAATCCCACTTCCTGCTCGCCCTCCCGCTCCACGACCACCGCACCGTCCTGCCACCTCGTCACGAACCGGGCCGTCACCGGCTCCTGGCGGCCGTCGTCCGCGTCGTCGATCAGCACCCCGCCACCCGTCCGTCCCGCGGCGGGTGCCCACGCCTCCAGCTCCACCGCACCGTCCGCGCCCGCGACCGGCAGCACCGCCCCCGCCCGCGCCAGCACCGGGATCCGCTCCAACGGCGCGTCCAGCAGCACCTGCCCCGGCCCCTCGTACGCGACGCCCGTCACCGTGTCGTACCAGCGGCCGCGCGGCAACCGCACCGCCCGCCGGGTCGCCCCCCGCTCCAGCACCGGCGCCACCAGCAGCGCGTCCCCGACCAGGAAGGCGTCCCCCACCCCACGCAGCGCCCGGTCCCGTGGATCGTGCCACCACAGCGGCCGCGCGTAGGGCGCGCCGGTGCGGTGCGCGACGTGCGCCAACGTGTACAGGTACGGCAGCAGTCTCTCGCGCCCCGCCAGCGCCGCCCGCGCGCACTCCAGCGCCCGCTCCCCGAACTCCCACGGCTCCCGCGGCCCCGCCCCGATCGCCGAATGCGTACGGAAGAACGGCAGGTACGCCGCCAACTGCAGCCACCGTACGTACAGTTCCGGCGAGGGAAGCGCGCTGAAGCCGCCCACGTCGGGTCCCGAGTACGGCACACCGCACAACCCGAGCCCCAGCACCAGCGACAGCGACGCCCGCAGCCCCGGCCAGCCGGTCGCCACGTCACCCGACCACGTACCGCCGTACCTTTGCATCCCCGCCCAGCCCGCACGCGAGAACAGGAACGGCCGCTGCTCGGGCCGCAGTTCGCGCAACGCCTCGTACCCCGCGCGGGCCATGGCCAGCCCGTAGACGTTGTGCGCCTCGCGGTGGTCGCCCCCGCGCCCCTCCATGGCGTGCCGCGCCGACCTCGGCAAGGACGGGTCGCCGAACGCCGCGAAAGAGGTCGGCTCGTTCATGTCGTGCCACACCCCGGCGAAACCGCGCCTGAGACGCTCCGCGTACAGCCCGCCCCACCAGCGGCGCACCCGCGGATCGGTGAAGTCGGGGAAGACCGCCTCACCCGGCCACACCACACCGCGCACCACCCGCCCCCGCGCGTCGCGCACGAACGCGTCCGCCGCCGTACCGCTGTCGTACGCGGCAAGCCCCGGCTCCGCCTTCACCGCCGGATCCACGATCGACACCAGCCGTGTGCCGTGCTCGCCCAACTCCCTTGCCAGCCCCGGAAGATCGGGGAAGGCCCGCTCGTCCACCGTGAACACCCGGTGCCCGTCGAAGTGGTCGATGTCCAGGTGCACCGCCGACAGCGGCAGCCCCCGCTCCCGGTAGCCCGCGACGACCCTGCGCACCTCCGCTTCGCTGCCGAAACCCCACCGGGCGTGCTGGTACCCCAGCGCCCAGCGCGGCGGCAGCGCGGGCCGTCCGGTCAGCGTCGTCCAGGTCCGCAGCGCCCGCCCCGGCGGGCCCGTCATCACCCAGTAGCGCAACGGCCCGCCCTCGAACCGCACTTCGCACCCGCCCGGCCGGTCATGCCCCGACCCCGCGCCCTCCACGCCCTCGTACAGCGTGACCCGGCCGTCCCAGGTGTTGTCGTGGAAGACCAGATGGCATCCGGCGTCCGCCACCACCAACTGCACCGGCATCGTCACGTACAGCGGATCGTCGTCCGGCCCGAACGCGCCGCCCGGATCGGTGTTCCACAGGCGGTACGAGCCCTGCGGCAACCGCGGCCCGGCCGCCCGGCCGCCCAGGCCGAAGACCTCCGCGTCCGCCGGGGTGCGCGACCGCTGCACCCAGCGCGCCGGCCCCGACGGCGCGTCCCACCAGCGCGGAGGCGACTCCGCCCGCAGCAACACCCCGCCCGGCGTACGGAACTCCACCCCGCCGTGCCGCGAGACCACCACCGTGATCCGCTCCGACACCACCCGCCAGCCGTCCGTCTTGGGGTCCGGCTCCAGCACCGCCCGCTCGTCGGCCGCGGGACAACCGCCCGCCAGCGCGTACGACGGCTCGGGCTCCGCGCCGTCCCACCCGCAGAACACCGCACCGCCCACCGCCACCCGCACCCGCAACGCCGACCGCGCGAACCGCACCACCCCGCCGCCCGGCGCGGGCTCCGCCCCCAGCGCCGCTCCGGGCACCCGCGCCCGCTCGGCGCCGCGCCGCGGCAGGTCCCGTCCGTCCGTCCGGTACCGCCGCCATCCCGCCCACAGCGCCCGCCAGCCGCCCGCCGTCCCCACGAAGCGCATCTGACGCGCCAGGTCCCGCGTATCCATGCCGCCCACCCTTCCACCGGTACCGCACGGCCCGCCGCGCGTTCAGCCGCTGTTCACCCGCGCCGCCCGGCACGACCCGCGCCACCAGGCCGGGCAGCCCTGGCGCTGCGGACGATCACGTGGCATCGTCCTGCCCAGCCGCGCCCGAGGACATTCCGCCCGAGCGTGGCCCAACGCACACCATGCGTCACGCAGCGTCATCCCGGGAGTCGTCGTATGAGCAGCGCACCGCCGTCCAGCCAGGCCCCGCGGCCCCTGTGGAGCCCGGACCCGGACCGCATCGCCCGCACTCAGCTCACCCGCTTCCAGGCCTGGGCGTCCGGCGCCCACGGAGCCCCGGCCGGCGACCCCGCCGATCCGCTCGCCTCCTACCGCGCCCTGCACTCCTGGTCGGTCCGCGAACCCGAGGCGTTCTGGACCGCGGTCACCGAGTGGACCGGCGTGCGCTTCTCCACCCCGTACGAGCGCGTCCTCGCCGACGCCTCCATGCCCGGCGCCCGGTGGTTCCCCGGCGCCACCCTCAACTACGCGGAACACGCCCTGCGCATCGCCGACGACCCGGCCCGCGCCGACGACCCCGCACTGCTCTCCCTCGACGAACGCCACGAGATCCACGAGACCAGCTGGCGCGAACTGCGCCGCCAGGTCGCCTCCCTCGCCGCCCGCCTGCGCGAACTCGGCGTCACCCCCGGCGACCGCGTCAGCGCCTACGTGCCCAACGTCCCGCAGGCCGTCGTCGCCCTGCTGGCCACCGCCGCGGTCGGCGGCGTGTGGACCTCCTGCGCCCCGGACTTCGGCGCCCGCGGCGTCCTCGACCGCTTCCAGCAGGTCGAACCCGTCGTGCTGTTCGCGGTCGACGGCTACCGCTACGGCGGCAAGGAGCACCACCGCTCGGACGTCGTCGCCGAACTGCGCCGCGAACTGCCCACCGTCCGCTCGGTCGTCCACATCCCGCTTCTCGGCGCCGCCGCCCCCGACGGCGCCCTGGACTGGGACGAACTGGTCTCCGGCGACGCCGAACCCTCGTACGAGCAGGTGCCGTTCGACCACCCGCTGTGGGTGCTGTACTCCTCCGGCACCACCGGACTGCCCAAGGCCATCGTGCAGTCCCAGGGCGGCATCCTCGTCGAACACCTCAAGCAGGTCAGCCTCCACCTCGACCTCGGCCCCGAGGACCGCTTCTTCTGGTACACCTCCACCGGCTGGATGATGTGGAACTTCCTCGTCGCGGGCCTGCTGGGCGGCACCACGATCGTCCTGTACGACGGCAGCCCCGGCTTCCCCGACACCGGCGCCCAGTGGAGCGTCGCCGAACGCACCGGCACCACCGTCTTCGGCACCTCCGCCGCGTACGTGATGGCCTGCCGCAAGGCGGGCGTGGAGCCGGGCCGCGACCACGACCTGTCCGCCGTGCGCTGCGTCGCCACCACCGGGTCCCCGCTGCCGCCGGACGGCTTCCGCTGGATCCACGACCACGTCAAGGCCGACGTCTGGCTCGCCTCCGTCAGCGGCGGCACCGACGTGTGCAGCTGCTTCGCCGGAGGCATCCCCACCCTGCCCGTCCACATCGGCGAGTTGCAGGGCCCCTGCCTCGGCACCGACCTGCAGGCCTGGGACGCGAACGGCGAGCCGGTCGTGGACGAGGTCGGCGAACTCGTCGTCGCCGCGCCCCTGCCGTCCATGCCGATCCGCTTCTGGAACGACCCCGACGGCGTGCGCTACCGCGAGAGCTACTTCGAGATGTTCCCCGGCGTCTGGCGGCACGGCGACTGGATCACCCTCACCTCGCGCGGCACTGTGATCATCCACGGCCGCTCCGACTCCACCCTCAACCGGCAGGGCGTACGGATGGGCTCCGCCGACATCTACGAGGTCGTCGAACGGCTCCCGGAGATCCGCGAGTCCCTGGTCATCGGCGTCGAACAGCCCGACGGCGGCTACTGGATGCCGCTGTTCGTCCGCCTCACCGACGGCGCCACCCTGGACGACACGTTGCGCGACAAGGTCAAGGCCGCCATCAGGGCCGAGCTGTCGCCCCGGCACGTCCCCGACGAGATCATCGAGGTCCCCGGCATCCCGCACACCCTCACCGGCAAGCGCATCGAGGTCCCCGTCAAGCGCCTGCTCCAGGGCACCCCGCTGGACAAGGCCGTCAACCCCGGCTCCGTGGACGACATCGGACTGCTGCGGTTCTACGAGGAGCTGGCGACGCGGCGGACGCTGCGCGGGAGCGGCACGAAGGGGTAGGACGACGCGGGGCGTTCCGGGGGCGGGCCTGCGGGGCTTGGTCCGACGGTCGCGAGGCGGGAGGACGACGCGGGCGGGCGGTCACGTTGTCAGTGGTGCTGGTTACGGTGAGTGAGCAGTGGTCGAAGGACCTCGCCCCTCTCGGGCGAGGAGCCTCGGCCCTGCCCGTCCACGGTGAAGGGCCGTGGACGCGGCGCCGTCACGTGCCCACGCACTCACGCAGCAGGGGGAAGCCATGCCGCACCACACCTCGGACCCCACCGGCCACGACCGCTCCCGGGCGCGCAGGCGCCCGCCGGACCGCAGGAGCCGCGACGCGGCCGCCCGGCGCGCCCTGCGCCGCGAGATCCCCAGCACCCTCGGCCTGCTGGCCGACCCGGACCGCTTCGCGGCGATGCGCGCCTACACGACGTTCGCCTTCGATGACCACGGCGACTACCTGCGGCAGACGCAGCACGTGCTGCGTTCCCTCGCGGCGGGCGGCACCCACGTCGCCGTCGCCCTCTTCGAACCCCGCGAGTACGCGGACTACTGCGCCGCCACCGACCAGGACCCCGACGCGCCCGCCTCCCGCACCCGTTACGTCGCCGAAGTCGCGGCCGGCCGGGCCACGGTCGCCTACCGTGGCCAGCCCGTCGAGCACCTCGCCGCAGAACTCGCCGCCGCCTCCGACCGCCACGCCACCTGGGAGCGCGCCACCGAGTCACTCGCCGCCCACGGCGACCCCGGCCCCGCTTTCGACCGGGCCTCTCTCGCGCTGACCCGCCTGCTGGAATCCGTCGGCGCCGGCACCCACCACGTGGTGTGCAGCGTCCCGCTGGACAGCGTCCCGCTCGTCGCCGTGCTCCACGCCGACTGCGACGACGACGGCACCGTGCACCTCGTCGAAGCCGACGCGATGGTGCTGTGCACCCTGCTGGCCGCGGGACTGGCCACCGGCAGCCCCGGCGGCCTGGTCCTGCGCACCGGACGCGGCACACCCGACGCGCCCGACCGGGTCAGGGGCTGGGCCCTGCGTGACGGCTGGCTGCGCCCCCTCACCGAGGCCGAGGTCTTCAACGCCTACTGCACCGACGCGGAGACGGGAGAACCGGTGCCACCGGAACCGGGGGTGAGCTACCGCGCCGGTACGTTCATCCCACCGCCGGAGGAGTGATCCGCAAGGCGGCCCACACCCGCCCCGAACGGTGAACCCACGCGGAAGGGCGCCCCGCCACACCGACGGAACGCCCTTCCTCAGGCCCTGACACGGCCGCGCCCGGCTACTCGCCCGACAGCACCGCCTGCGCCGCGCGCCGCGCCTCGTCGGCAGTGTCGGTGGCACGGGCCGCAGCCGCCGCCCGCTCGCACTGCGCCAGCGTGTACTTCGCCAGCGTCGCGCGCACGTACGGAATGGACGCCGCGCCCATCGACAGACTCGTCACCCCGAGACCTGTCAGCACACACGCCAGGAACGGATCGGAGGCCGCCTCACCGCACACACCGCAGCTCTTGCCCTCGGCCCGCGCCGCCTCGGCCGCGGACGCCACCAGGTCCAGCAGCGCGGGCTGCCACGGGTCCTGCAACCGCGACACCGCGCCGACCTGGCGGTCCGCCGCGAAGGTGTACTGTGCCAGGTCGTTGGTGCCCAGCGACAGGAACTCGACCTCCTGGAGGATCGACCGCGCACGCAACGCGGCCGACGGGATCTCCACCATGGCCCCGAACTTCGCGTGCAGCCCCGCCTCCCGGCACGCGTCGGCGAACGCCTTCGCGTCGATCCGGTCGGCCACCATCGGGGCCATGACCTCCAGATAGACCGGCAGCCCCTCGGCGGCCGAGGCCAGCGCCGACAGCTGCGACCGCAGCACGTCCGGGTGGTCCAGCAGGCTGCGCAGACCCCGCACGCCCAACGCCGGGTTCGGCTCGTCCGCGGGGGTCAGGAAGTCCAGCGGCTTGTCGGCGCCCGCGTCCAGCACGCGCACCACGACCCGCCCCTCGGGAAAGGCCTCCAGCACCGCGCGGTAGGCCGCGATCTGCTTCTCCTGCGACGGCGCGTTACGGCTGTCGTCCAGGAAGAGGAACTCGGTGCGGAACAGACCCACGCCCTCGGCACCGGCCTCCAGCGCCGCCGGCACGTCCGCGGGACCGCCCACGTTCGCCAGCAACGGCACCTTGTGCCCGTCCGACGTGGCACCGGGACCGGACGCCGCCGCCAGCGCCGCCCTGCGCTCGGCCGCGTCCCGCTCCAGCGCCTCGCGCTTGTCGGCGCCGGGGTCGACGAACACCTCCCCGGTACTGCCGTCCACCGCGACGACGACGCCCTCGGCCAGCTCGACCGCGCCCGGCAGCGCGACCACGGCGGGCACCCCCATCGCCCGGGCGAGGATCGCGCTGTGGCTGGTCGGCCCGCCCTCCTCGGTGACGAACCCCAGCACCAGCGACGGGTCGAGCAGCGCGGTGTCCGCGGGTGCCAGGTCCCGGGCGATCAGCACGTACGGCTCGTCGCTGTCCGGCACTCCCGGCATCGGCACGCCCAGCAGCCGGGCCACGATGCGGTTGCGCACGTCGTCCAGGTCCGCGACCCGCCCCGCCAGGTACTCCCCGGCCCCGGCAAGCAGCGCCCGGTACGAGGCGAAGGCGTCGTACACCGCCCGCTCGGCCGTGCTGCCCACCGCGATCCGCCGTTCGACGTCCGCCAGCAGCTCAGGGTCCTGCGCCATCAGCGCCTGCGCCTCGAGCACCGCCTGCGCCTCGCCGCCGGCCAGGTTCCCCCGGGCGACCAGGTCCGCGGCCACCGCCTCGACCGCCTGACGCGCCCGGCCCTGTTCACGGCCCGCCTCGTCCTTCGGGATCTGCTTGGCCGGCGGTTCCAGGACCGCGGTGCCCATGTGCCGTACCTCGCCGATCGCCACACCGTGGCTCACGCCGACGCCTCGCAGCGTTGTCTCCATCTCACCGTCTCCGCTCGGTGCGGCGGCATCCGCCGCGTCTGTCCTCACCGTGAGCGCGTCGCCGCGCGCGTCAGCTCCAGCTGAAGAGCTGGTCACCGGGCTTGACGTCGCCGTCCTCCACCAGTTCGCCCAGCGCGTCGGCGGTCGCTTCGAGCGCCACCACCGGGCACACCGGCGACTTGCCCGCGGCTTCCACGGCAGCGGGGTCCCACCGCACGACGGGCTGACCGCGGCGCACGGTGTCACCCTTGGCCACCAGCAGCTCGAAGCCCTCGCCGCCCAGCTGGACGGTGTCGATGCCCAGATGAGTCAGGACGCCGTGTCCCTCCGCGTCCACCACCACGAAGGCGTGCGGGTGCAGGGAGACGACGATCCCGTCCACCGGCGACACGGCCGTGGACGGCTCCCGGACCGGGTCGATGGCGGTGCCGGGTCCCACCATCGCGCCCGAGAACACCGGGTCGGGCACGGCGGCGAGCCCGATGGCACATCCGGCCAGAGGGGTCGTCACAGACGTCATGGGAAGCCTCCTAGAGGGGGAGTTCGCTGGGCGCCGACCCGCTCCGATCCGGACGGCGATACCCGCTAGAGCAGCGTAAGTCATCCGGCACCGGTTTAGACCACTTGCTCGCGGCACCCTCTGGCGAGCCCCGCCCCGGACCGCGATTTGCCTCTCGTCCGCCCCCTCCAGTACGTTGGCGCAACCGCCTCGACGAGCAGCCGGGAACGTGTGTGCTCGCCAGGTCGGTAAAACCTCGGCGGTAAATCGGATCGGAAATGGTCTGATAGAGTCGGGATCACCGGAAAGCGGAATGCGGAACGGTGAAAGCCCCGCTCCAGCAGGGGCCGGATGCGAAAGCCGGAGGCGGAATTCGGATCTGGTAAGGTTGGAAACACCGAAGGGAAAGTCCGGAGGGGCCTGTGAAAGGGTCTTGAAGGTAGCTTCCGTTCCTTGAGAACTCAACAGCGTGCCAAAAGTCAACGCCAGATATGTTGATACCCCGTCCGTCCCGGTTTTCGGGATGGTCGTGGTTCCTTTGAAGAAATACACACAGCGAGGACGCTGTGCACGACGGGGATTATTCCTCCCTGGTTCGTGCCGCTCTCGTGGTGTTCGCCGGGATAGCCCGGAGGCATTCACGGAGAGTTTGATCCTGGCTCAGGACGAACGCTGGCGGCGTGCTTAACACATGCAAGTCGAACGATGAAGCCGCTTCGGTGGTGGATTAGTGGCGAACGGGTGAGTAACACGTGGGCAATCTGCCCTGCACTCTGGGACAAGCCCTGGAAACGGGGTCTAATACCGGATACGACCTGGGAAGGCATCTTCTCGGGTGGAAAGCTCCGGCGGTGCAGGATGAGCCCGCGGCCTATCAGCTTGTTGGTGGGGTGATGGCCTACCAAGGCGACGACGGGTAGCCGGCCTGAGAG
>NZ_NSKH01000023.1:715362-715618 GCF_003144095.1 Streptomyces sp. ICBB 8177
TTCGGCTGGTTGGTCGTTGTTAGTACTGCTTCTTTCGGGGAGTGTGGAACGCTTCGGGTCGACGGGTCGTGTCGGGCACGCTGTTGGGTCCTGAGGGAACGAGGTTTGTTCCTTCGTTTGTGACCGGTCTCGCCGATGGTGTCGTGAAGATGCCGGGGGTGGGGGATGGGTCGTTGTTTGAGAACTGCATAGTGGACGCGAGCATCTGTGGCCAAGTTTTTAAGGGCGCACGGTGGATGCCTTGGCACCAGGAACC
>NZ_NSKH01000023.1:715628-716043 GCF_003144095.1 Streptomyces sp. ICBB 8177
TCTGTGGCCAAGTTTTTAAGGGCGCACGGTGGATGCCTTGGCACCAGGAACCGATGAAGGACGTGGGAGGCCGCGATAGGCCCCGGGGAGCTGTCAACCGAGCTGTGATCCGGGGGTGTCCGAATGGGGAAACCCGGCAGTCGTCATGGGCTGTCACCTACTGCTGAACACATAGGCAGTGTGGAGGGAACGCGGGGAAGTGAAACATCTCAGTACCCGCAGGAAGAGAAAACAACCGTGATTCCGGGAGTAGTGGCGAGCGAAACTGGATGAGGCCAAACCAGTCACGTGTGATACCCGGCAGGGGTTGCGTGGTTGGGGTTGTGGGATCTCTTGTTCACGGTCTGCCGGCCGTGGGGCGAGTCAGAAACCGTTGATGTAGGCGAAGGACATGCGAAAGGTCCGGCGTAGAGGG
>NZ_NSKH01000023.1:716053-716633 GCF_003144095.1 Streptomyces sp. ICBB 8177
GTATTGGTGTGATACCCGGCAGGGGTTGCCAGTGCGGGGTTGTGGGATCTCTTGTTCACGGTCTGCCGGCCGTGGGGCGAGTCAGAAACCGTTGATGTAGGCGAAGGACATGCGAAAGGTCCGGCGTAGAGGGTAAGACCCCCGTAGCTGAAACGTCAGCGGCTCGTTTGAGAGACACCCAAGTAGCACGGGGCCCGAGAAATCCCGTGTGAATCTGGCGGGACCACCCGTTAAGCCTAAATATTCCCTGGTGACCGATAGCGGATAGTACCGTGAGGGAATGGTGAAAAGTACCGCGGGAGCGGAGTGAAATAGTACCTGAAACCGTGTGCCTACAAGCCGTGGGAGCGTCGCACATCGAGCTTGCTCGGTGTGTCGTGACTGCGTGCCTTTTGAAGAATGAGCCTGCGAGTTAGCGGTGTGTAGCGAGGTTAACCCGTGTGGGGTAGCCGTAGCGAAAGCGAGTCCGAAGAGGGCGTTTTGAGTTGCACGCTCTAGACCCGAAGCGGAGTGATCTAGCCATGGGCAGGTTGAAGCGGCTGTAAGAGGTCGTGGAGGACCGAACCCACCAGGGTTGAAA
>NZ_NSKH01000023.1:716643-717600 GCF_003144095.1 Streptomyces sp. ICBB 8177
ATTCGAGTTGCACGCTCTAGACCCGAAGCGGAGTGATCTAGCCATGGGCAGGTTGAAGCGGCTGTAAGAGGTCGTGGAGGACCGAACCCACCAGGGTTGAAAACCTGGGGGATGACCTGTGGTTAGGGGTGAAAGGCCAATCAAACTCCGTGATAGCTGGTTCTCCCCGAAATGCATTTAGGTGCAGCGTCGTGTGTTTCTTGCCGGAGGTAGAGCACTGGATAGGCGATGGGCCCTACCGGGTTACTGACCTTAGCCAAACTCCGAATGCCGGTAAGTGAGAGCGCGGCAGTGAGACTGTGGGGGATAAGCTCCATGGTCGAGAGGGAAACAGCCCAGAGCATCGACTAAGGCCCCTAAGCGTATGCTAAGTGGGAAAGGATGTGGAGTCGCAGAGACAACCAGGAGGTTGGCTTAGAAGCAGCCACCCTTGAAAGAGTGCGTAATAGCTCACTGGTCAAGTGATTCCGCGCCGACAATGTAGCGGGGCTCAAGTATACCGCCGAAGTCGTGTCACTCACACATTACCGCCAACGCGGGTGTGGGTGGGTAGGGGAGCGTCGTGTGCCGGGTGAAGCAGCCGTGGAAGCGAGTTGTGGACGGTTCACGAGTGAGAATGCAGGCATGAGTAGCGATTCACACGTGGGAAACGTGTGCGCCGATTGACTAAGGGTTCCTGGGTCAAGCTGATCTGCCCAGGGTAAGTCGGGACCTAAGGCGAGGCCGACAGGCGTAGTCGATGGACAACCGGTTGATATTCCGGTACCCGCTTTGAAGCGCCCAGTATCGAATCTTCTGATGCTAAGGCCGTGAAGCCGCCTGCTGAGTCTTCGGACGAGGTGGGAGTGGTGGAGCCGCTGGCCCGAGGGAGTAGTAGGTAAGTGATGGGGTGACGCAGGAAGGTAGTCCAGCCCGGGCGGTGGTTGTCCCGGGGTAAGGGTGTAGCCCGAGTGGTAG
>NZ_NSKH01000023.1:717610-1059619 GCF_003144095.1 Streptomyces sp. ICBB 8177
TTGATCTCTTCGGAGTGATGGGGAGTGGTGGAGCCGCCGGCCCGAGGGAGTAGTAGGTAAGTGATGGGGTGACGCAGGAAGGTAGTCCAGCCCGGGCGGTGGTTGTCCCGGGGTAAGGGTGTAGCCCGAGTGGTAGGTAAATCCGCCACTCACATGAGGGTGAGACCTGATGCCGAGCCGATTGTGGTGAAGTGGATGATCCTATGCTGTCGAGAAAAGCCTCTAGCGAGTTTCATGGCGGCCCGTACCCTAAACCGACTCAGGTGGTCTGGTAGAGAATACCGAGGCGTTCGGGTGAACTATGGTTAAGGAACTCGGCAAAATGCCCCCGTAACTTCGGGAGAAGGGGGGCCACACCTGGTGATCACCCTTGCGGTGTGAGCTGGGGGTGGCCGCAGAGACCAGCGAGAAGCGACTGTTTACTAAAAACACAGGTCCGTGCGAAGCCGTAAGGCGATGTATACGGACTGACGCCTGCCCGGTGCTGGAACGTTAAGGGGACCGGTTAGCTCCATTTCGGTGGGGCGAAGCTGAGAACTTAAGCGCCAGTAAACGGCGGTGGTAACTATAACCATCCTAAGGTAGCGAAATTCCTTGTCGGGTAAGTTCCGACCTGCACGAATGGCGTAACGACTTCTCGACTGTCTCAACCATAGGCCCGGTGAAATTGCATTACGAGTAAAGATGCTCGTTTCGCGCAGCAGGACGGAAAGACCCCGGGACCTTTACTACAGTTTGATATTGGTGTTCGGTTCGGCTTGTGTAGGATAGCTGGGAGACTGTGAGGCCTGGACGCCAGTTCGGGTGGAGTCGTTGTTGAAATACCAGTCTGGTCGTGCTGGATGTCTAACCTGGGTCCCTAATCGGGATCAGGGACAGTGTCTGATGGGTAGTTTAACTGGGGCGGTTGCCTCCTAAAGGGTAACGGAGGCGCCCAAAGGTTCCCTCAGCCTGGTTGGCAATCAGGTGTTGAGTGTAAGTGCACAAGGGAGCTTGACTGTGAGACTGACGGGTCGAGCAGGAGCGAAAGCTGGGACTAGTGATCCGGCGGTGGCTTGTGGAAGCGCCGTCGCTCAACGGATAAAAGGTACCCCGGGGATAACAGGCTGATCTTCCCCAAGAGTCCATATCGACGGGATGGTTTGGCACCTCGATGTCGGCTCGTCGCATCCTGGGGCTGGAGTCGGTCCCAAGGGTTGGGCTGTTCGCCCATTAAAGCGGTACGCGAGCTGGGTTTAGAACGTCGTGAGACAGTTCGGTCCCTATCCGCTGTGCGCGTAGGAGTCTTGAGAAGGGCTGTCCCTAGTACGAGAGGACCGGGACGGACGGACCTCTGGTGTGCCAGTTGTTCTGCCAAGGGCATGGCTGGTTGGCTACGTTCGGGAGGGATAACCGCTGAAAGCATCTAAGCGGGAAGCCTGCTTCGAGATGAGGGCTCCCACCCACTTGATGGGGTAAGGCTCCCAGTAGACGACTGGGTTGATAGGCCGGAGATGGAAGCCAGGTGACTGGTGGAGTTGACCGGTACTAATAGGCCGAGGGCTTGTCCTCAGTTGCTCGCGTCCACTATGTAGCTCCCAGATTGCGAACCATCGCACTGGTCGCAGCTGACTTACTCAACTAAAAAGTGTGCTTGTTCACGGCACCTTGCCAACTCCCGCTCAGCGGGATGGCCCGATGGTGTTTCGGTGGTCATAGCGTTAGGGAAACGCCCGGTCACATTCCGAACCCGGAAGCTAAGCCTTTCAGCGCCGATGGTACTGCAGGGGGGACCCTGTGGGAGAGTAGGACGCCGCCGAACAATTCTTACGGACCCTCGGTCCTGGCCTGAGCGCTGGGACCGGGGGTCCTTTTTGTATTACCTGCCGGGACGCAGCCGTCCGGCGGGTACGAGACACTGGCACTACAGCAGTACGAACCGACAGGAGTCACGTCGATGACCAACTCGTCCGAGGATCGCTCGGAGCGACCCGAACGCAGGGAGCGGAACGGGGGCGCCGGCGACCGGCGCGAGTTCCGCGGGGGCGGGGCGCGTCGCAGCGACGACCGTGGTGGTTACCGTCGTGACGACGACCGTCCGCGCGGCCCCCGTCGTGACGACGATCGCGGTGGTTTCCGCCGTGACGATCGTCCGCGTTATGACCGTCCGCGGGACGATCGCCGCGACGACCGTTCCCGTGACGACCGTCCGCGGGGCCCGCGTCGTGAGGACGACCGCGGTGGCTTCCGTCGCGACGGTGAGCGTGGCGGTGACCGTGGTGGCTTCCGCCGGGACGATCGCCCGCGCTACGACCGCCCCCGTGACGACCGTCGCGATGACCGTCCCCGTGGCCCCCGTCGTGAGGACGACCGTGGCGGTTTCCGCCGTGACGATCGTCCGCGTTACGACCGTCCGCGCGATGACCGCCGCGACGACCGTTCCCGTGACGACCGTCCGCGGGGCCCGCGTCGTGAGGACGACCGCGGTGGCTTCCGTCGCGACGGTGAGCGTGGCGGTGACCGTGGTGGCTTCCGCCGTGATGACCGTCCGCGGTACGACCGTCCTCGTGATGACCGCCGTGACGACCGTTCCCGCGATGACCGTCCGCGCGGTCCTCGCCGGGACGACGACCGTGGCGGTTTCCGCCGTGACGACCGTCCGCGTTACGACCGCCCCCGCGACGACCGACCCCGTGGCCCCCGCCGTGAGGACGACCGTGGCGGCTTCCGCCGTGACGACCGGCCCCGTTACGACCGCCCCCGCGACGACCGTCCGCGCGATGACCGCCGTGACGACCGTTCCCGCGACGACCGTCCCCGTGGTCCCCGCCG
Source organism: Streptomyces sp. ICBB 8177 (assembly GCF_003144095.1). GTDB lineage: Bacteria > Actinomycetota > Actinomycetes > Streptomycetales > Streptomycetaceae > Streptantibioticus_D. The sequence goes on from NZ_NSKH01000023.1 coordinate 720,422, forward strand.
GGACGACGACCGTGGCGGCTTCCGGCGTGATGACCGTCCCCGCGGCCCCCGTCGAGACGACGACCGCGGCGGGCGGTCCGGCGGCGACCGTGGGCATCGTCCGTACACGTCCGGGCGTGGCCGGTTCGAGAACCGGGACGACCGCCGCCGGGACGACTCGCGCGAGGAGCGGGAGCCGGTCAAGCGGCTGCCGATTCCCGAGGACGTCACCGGTCAGGAGATCGACAAGAGCGTCCGCCAGGAGCTCCAGAGCCTGCCCAAGACGCTCGCCGAGGACGTCGCCCGCAACCTGGTGATGGTGGCCCGTCTGCTCGACTCCGAGCCGGAGCAGGCGTACGGGTACGCAAAGGTCGCGTTCCGGCTGGCGTCCCGGGTGGCCGCCGTCCGCGAGGCGCTCGGCTTCGCCGCGTACGCCAACGAGAAGTACTCGGAGGCGCTGGCGGAGTTCCGCGCCGCGCGCCGGATGACCGGGTCGGTCGAGCTGTGGCCGGTCATGGCGGACTGTGAGCGCGGTCTCGGCCGGCCGGAGCGCGCGCTCGCGATGGCCGGCGAGCCCGAGGTGCACAAGCTGGACAAGGCAGGCCAGGTCGAGATGCGGCTCGTGGCCGCCGGGGCCCGCCGCGACATGGGCCAGGCGGAAGCCGCCGTCGTCACGTTGCAGAGCCCCGAGCTGGCGTCCAACTCCCTCCAGCCGTGGACCGCGCGGCTGCGTTACGCCTACGCGGACGCGCTGCTCGCCGTGGGCCGCGAGGACGAGGCGCGGGAGTGGTTCGGGAAGGCGCTGGAGGCGGACCAGAGCGGCTCCACCGACGCGTCGGACCGGCTCGCCGAGCTGGACGGCGTGGAGTTCGTCGACGCCCTCGACCCCGAGGCCGACGAGGAGCCGATCGAGCCGGGTGAGCCGGAGGAGGCGCGGACCCCTGACGCTCGGGACGCGGACACCGAGGAGCCCGCGGTCCAGGAGCCGAAGGCCGGCGCCGAGGACGTGAAGGCCGACGAGCCGGGCGAGGCGTCCGGGGTACCGGAGACCGAGGCGGCCCCGCAGCCGTCCACCTTCCTCGACAACCCCTTCCGCGAGCCGCAGCCCGGCCCCGCCGCCGAGGACACCGCCGGCCAGGACGGCAGCCACGACCAGCGGGACTGATCGACCGGACTGACCGGCGACCATCCGCCCGAGGGCGGCACCCGTACGCGACGACCGTACGAGTGCCGCCCTCGCGGCGTTTCCGGGCCCGCGAGGACGCCTGGCCCGCCGGACCGATCAGTCCGCCTCGACGCTGCGCAACACCAGGCCTGAGGCCGGCTTGGGGCCGAAGGAGGTCGACTTGCGCGGCATCATCACGCCCTCGCGGGCCAGCTCCAGCACGGTATGCTCGGCGACGGGGTGCATCAGGACCGCGGTGCCGCCCAGCCGTTCCGCCTGCCGCACGGCCGCGGGCGCGTCGTGGACGTAGCCGATGTGCTCGGGGGAGTCCGGTACCCGCCATACGCGGTCGATGAGCAGGCTGTGCAGCACGGTCGCGTCCAGTTCGCGCCAGGCACGCGGCTGGTCCTGGGGCACGGCTTCCGCTACGAGGTGTTCGTCCGGCCTGGTCAGCAGGTGGAACCGCCCGTCGCCCGCGAGCAGGAAGGCGTTCCGCCCACTGCCGTCCCCGCCCTGGGCTGTCGCCGACGCCAGCGCCTCCAACGCGCCGTCCAGCGGACCCCGGACCTCCCGCACGCTGAAGGCGCCGCGTACCGCCGCCAGCGCGTCCGCGACCGGCAGTTCTCGCAACACTCGGTGGATGGCCCGTACGCGCAGCGGATAGCGGGCGGTGTCCACCAGCAGCACCAGCCCGTGGTCCCACGCGCCCGGGTCGTCGGCCGGGCGCTCGGCGAGCAGCCGCAGGTACGTCGCCCAGCGATGGTGGCCGTCAGCGATCAGTGCCTGGCGCGGCGCGAGGTCGGCGTCGACCGCGGCGATGTCATGGGGATCGGTGACCGCCCACAGGCGGTGCCGGGTGCCGTCCTCGGTGGTCGTGGCCAGCAGCGGCGGCAGCCCCGCGGTGCGCTCCACGAGGCGGGCCGCGGCGCCCGCCTCGTCGCCACGGTAGGCGAGCAGCAGCGGCTCCAGGTTGGCGGCCGTCGCGCGCATCAGGCCGGCGCGGTCGGCGACGGGCTCGGGCATGACGCTCTCGTGCGGCAGGACCACCCGTTCCTCCGGCCCGGTCAGCCGCAGGGCGCCGATCAGGCCGCGCTGCACGCCGCCGTCGCGGGGGCGCTGCTCGTAGACGTAGAGCGCCGGTTCGGGGTCGGCGGCCAGCACGCCGTCGTCCAGCCAGCGGCGCAGGGTGCGGGCGGCCTGGGCGTGCCGGGTCGAGATGTCGCCGTCGCGCGGCAGGGTCAGCCGCACGATGTTGTACGGGTCGAGGGTCTCCAGGTGGTCCAGTCCGTCGGGCCTGACCACGACGTCGTACGGTGGCGAGGTGACCGCGGACAGGCTGCCGACCCGCTCGGGGACGTAGCGCAGCCCGCGGAACGGTGCCAGCCGCAGCCCGGGCGCGCGCCGGGGTACCCCTCGGTGAAGGCCGGGGGACGATCCTGGATTGCTCATCAGAGCATGCTATGTGCCCGGCGGCTACGCGCGAAGACGGTACCTCCCGCGTGCGCCGGTGCGCGCCGGGGACGAGGACGCGAACCGTACGGGACCGTACGGAGGACGACGTGAGGGAGACGCGACGGATGGATCCGCGGACCGCGCCGGGCGGCAGTGAGCGCCGGCTCGACGAGGCGTACGACACGGCGCTGCTGGACCTCGACGGGGTGGTGTACACCGGCCCGCACGCCATCGAGCACGCGCCCGAATCGCTGAAGACCGCGCGCGAGCGGGGCATGCGTCTCGCCTACGTGACCAACAACGCCCTGCGCACTCCGGACGCGGTCGCCGCCCACCTGACGGAACTCGGCGTCCCGGCGCGCAGCCAGGACGTCATCACCTCCGCGCAGGCCGTCGCCCGGCTCATCGCGGACGAGGTGCCCGAGGGCGGGCGGGTGCTGGCGATCGGCGGCGAGGGGCTGCGCGCGGCGCTGCGGGAGCGCGGGCTGGAGCCGGTGGACTCGGCGGACGACGAACCGGTCGCCGTGGTTCAGGGCTACGGCGGCCCGGACCAGCCGTGGAGCAGGCTGGCGGAGGCCGGTTACGCGGTGGCGCGCGGCGTGCCGTGGTACGCGTCCAACACCGACCTGACCATTCCCAGCCCGCGCGGCATCGCCCCCGGCAACGGCGCCGCGGTCGAGGTGGTCAGGATCGTCACCGGCGCGGAGCCCAAGGTCGCCGGCAAACCGCGGCCGCCGATGCACCGCGAGACGATCCTGCGCACCGGGGCGAAGCGCCCGCTGGTCGTCGGCGACCGGCTCGACACCGACATCGAGGGCGCCCACGCGGGCGGGGTGGACTCGCTGCTGGTGCTGACCGGGGTCACCACGCCGGCGGCACTGCTCGCGGCCGTCCCCGAGCACCGGCCCACGTACGTCGCCGCCGACCTGCGCGGGCTGCTCACCGCCCAGCCCGACGTGAGCCGGGACGGCGAGGCGTGGCGCTGCGGGGGCTGGACGGCCCGCGCCGACGGCGACGCGCTGGCGGTCGAGGGGGACGGCGACCCGTTCGACGGCCTGCGGGCGCTGTGCGCGGCGGCCTGGACGGCGAGCGGCTCGCAGGCGTGCGGGCTGGACGCGGGCAAGGCGCTGGGGCGGCTGGGGCTGTAGGAGCCTGCGGAGGCGCACCGCCTGCCTGCGCAGGCAGGCGGTGGGACTGCCTGCGGAGGGCCGGACGGGGGCTCAGAGCAGTGTGCGCAGCCGCAGCAGGTCGCGCAGGCCCGCTTCCAGCTTGACGCGGCCGGTGGCCCAGGACACGGCGAAGTTGAGCCGCCCGTCCACCAGGGCCACCAGGTCGTCGCCGGACATCGCGAGCCGGATGTCGGCGCGTTCGGCCGGCGTTCCCCGTACGGGCACGATGTCGCGGATGGCTCCGTCCGACAGCCGGCCGGTGAAGGTCACCCCGAGATCGGTGATCGCGCAGCTCACCGAGCGGTCGACGGCTGCGGCGCGGGCCACCTTGCCGTCGGCCCCGGCGAGGTTGTGCGACAGCCGGTCGAGCGCGCTGCGGCACTCCTCGATGGTCGCCATCGGCGGTCTCGCTCCCCGGTGCGGCGGTACGTACCGCACGACCGTACACCGCCTGCCGGACGGCCCCGGCGGCTCGCGTCCGCTCAGCGGTACGACCGGCGCGCGGCGGCACGCGGTAGCGTCGTGACCATCGGCGTCCTAGGAGAGGCGAGGAGTGAGGGTATTGCGTGACGCGTTGCGCACCTGCCTACAGATCGCGGGCGGGCTGACCGAGGCCACCCGACGGCGGGCCGCCACCACCGCCCGGGAACTGCTCGACCAGGCCGGGGTGGACGTGGACACCCTCCAGCGGCAGATCGGTGAACGCATCCCGCCCGAGGTCCAGGCCCTCGCGGACGAGCTGATCGCCTCCGGACGGGCCAACCGCGACCTGCTGGTCGGACTGGTCAAGGAAGAGGTCGACAAGGCGATGGGCCGGGTCGGCCGGATCGCCGACGAGGTCACCAAGGTCGGCGTGATCCTGGAGGCGCTGGAGCGCCGGGTACGCAACCTGGAGGGCCCCGGCGAGCCGGAGACGCCGCGCGAGCGGGTGCGGCTGGAGGACGAGCCCCCGGCCGCGTCGCACCAGCACCCGAGGGTGAAGACCGCGGAGCCGCCGGTACGGCCGGGCGGCCGCCCGGGCCTTCGCCCGCAGGCGCCCACCGGGACCACCCGACCGGCCCCGGCCCGGGTGAAGACGGCCGAGCCGCCGGCGAAGCGCGCCGCCGCGGAGGGCAGGACGGCCGCCGAGAAGGCGTCCGAGGGCAGCGCCCCCGCGAAGAAGACGGCGGCCAAGAAGACCACGGCGAGGAAGGCGGTCGGCAAGAAGACGGCGGCCGAGAAGACCGCCGCGACGACCGCTCCCGCGAAGAAGACGGCCGCGAAGAAGACCGCGGCGAAGAAGACGGCGGCCAAGAAGACGGCGGCGTCCGCCGGGACGGCCGCCGAGCAGATGGCCGCCGGGAAGACGGCCGCGAAGAAGACCGCCACCAAGAAGGCCGGCGCCAAGAAGACCGCCCCCAACAAGGCCGGCGCCAAGAAGGCCACCGCCAAGAAGGCCGGCGCCAAGAAGGCCACCGCCAAGAAGGCCACCGCGCAGGCCAAGAAGCCCGCGACGGAGAGCGCGTTGACCAAGGCGGCGCTGACCAGGGCCGCGGTCTCCGGCAGGACGGCGCCCGGGAAGGACGCCGCCGGTACGACGGCCCCGGGACGGAAGACCTTCGGCGCCCCCGGCAAGAAGGCGACGACGGCGAAGGGCGCGCCCGCCGTGAAGACGGCGACCGCGCGGGCCGCGGCCGAGGCAGCCGCTGGGCAGGCCTCGCCGCGGCAGGTCGAGGCGACCAGGGCCGCCGCGAAGAAGGCCACCGCGCGGCAGACGGACGCGAAGAAGAGCGCCCCCGATCAAGGTGCCGCCGCCGACCAGCCGCCGACCCGGCCCACCGCCCCTGGTGAGCCGCGTTCCGATGGCTGAGGCGGAGCACTCCGGCGAGGAGATCCCCGTACCGCTGGAGCAGGACGCGCAGGTGCGGGACGCCACCGGGCCGGAGCCGCTGGGTGTCGTGCTCACGCCCACCGGCAGCCCGGAGGTGGACGCGGCGCTGGAGCGGCTGGCGGACGCGGACCACCTGCCCACCGACAGCCACGTCGAGGTGTACGAGGATGTACACGCCCGGCTGCGGGACGCGCTCACCGCGCTCGACGCCGCACCGGGCCCACCGGGGCCGCGGGAGAGCGCGGCCACGTACGACGACAGGAGCTGAACCGAAGGTGGCAGGACCGGCAAGACGCCGTCTCGACGCGGAGCTGGTGCGGCGTGGGATGGCGCGTTCGCGCGAGCACGCCGCGCAGCTGATCGCGGCGGGGAGGGTCACGGTGGGCGGCGGGGTGGCCACCAAGTCGGCGACCCAGGTGGAGACCTCCGCCGCGCTCGTCGTCGCCGCGGACGACTCCGACCCCGACTACGTCTCGCGCGGAGGCCACAAACTCGCCGGGGCGCTGGCCGCCTTCACCCCGCTGGGGCTGCGGGTCGAGGGGCGGCGCTGCCTGGACGCGGGGGCGTCGACCGGCGGGTTCACCGACGTGCTGCTGCGCGCGGGGGCCCGCCAGGTGGTCGCCGCGGACGTCGGATACGGGCAGCTGGCCTGGTCGCTGCGGAGCGACGAGCGGGTCGTGGTCAAGGACCGCACCAACGTGCGGGAGCTGACGCTGGACGACCTCGACGGCGAGCCGGTCGACGTGGTCGTCGGCGACCTGTCGTTCATCCCTCTGGGCCTGGTGCTGCCGGCGCTGGTGCGCTGCTCGGCGCCGGACGCGGACCTGGTGCTGATGGTCAAGCCGCAGTTCGAGGTGGGCAAGGAGCGGCTGGGCAGCGGCGGCGTGGTGCGGCGGCCCGAACTGCGGGCCGAGGCGGTCAAGGGCGTGGCGCAGCGTGCCGCCTCCCTCGGGCTCGGGGTGCTGGGCGTGACCGCCAGTCCGCTGCCCGGGCCGTCCGGCAACGTCGAGTACTTTCTGTGGCTGCGGGCCGGGGCGCCGGAACTCGACCCCGCCGATGTCGACCGTGCGGTAGCGGAGGGGCCCCGTTGAGCGGATGGAGCACGTCAGACAGCACAGGTGGCGACGTCCCCGGTACGGCGGGGCGCACCGTCTTCCTGCTCGCGCACACCGGCCGCCCGGCCGCGGTGCGCAGCGCCCAGCGCGTCGTCCAGGGACTGCTGCGCAGCGGCATAGGGGTACGCATCCTGCGCGCCGAGGCGGCCGACCTGCCGGTGCCGCTTCCGGAGTCGGTCGAGGTGGTGGACAGCCGCCCGGGCGTGGTGGACGGCTGCGAGTTGCTGGTCGTGCTCGGGGGCGACGGCACGCTGCTGCGCGGCGCCGAGTTCGCCCGCGCCTCGGGCGTGCCCATGCTCGGCGTCAACCTGGGCCGGGTCGGCTTCCTCGCCGAGGCCGAACGCGACGACCTGGACAAGGTGGTCGACCGGGTGGTGACACGGGCGTACGAGGTCGAGGAACGCATGACGCTCGACGTGCTCGTGCGCGAGGACGGCCGCGTGGTGCACACCGACTGGGCGCTCAACGAGGCCTCGGTGGAGAAGGCGGCGCGCGAGCGGATGCTGGAGGTGGTCATCGAGGTGGACGGCCGCCCGGTGTCCGGGTTCGGTTGCGACGGCGTGGTGTGCGCGACGCCGACCGGCTCGACCGCGTACGCCTTCTCGGCGGGCGGTCCCGTGGTGTGGCCGGAGGTCGAGGCGCTGCTGATGGTGCCGATCAGCGCGCACGCGCTGTTCGCCAAGCCGCTGGTGGCCTCGCCCTCCTCGGTGCTGGCGGTGGAGGTGCAGCCCAAGACCCAGCATGGCGTGCTGTGGTGCGACGGGCGGCGCACCGTGCCGTTGCCGGCCGGGGCGCGGGTGGAGGTGCGCCGCGGCGGGGTGCCGGTGCGGCTCGCCCGGCTGCACCACGCCAACTTCACCGACCGCCTGGTGGCGAAGTTCGCGCTGCCGGTGGCGGGCTGGCGGGGCGCACCGCGCTGAGCGAGCGCGGCCCCGGCCGCCGGGCCCGCCCCCCGGGAGCCGGGTTCGATGGGGGCGCGCGTCGCGTCGAGGGGGCCGGACCTCGTATCGTCTTGGGCGTGCTGGAGGAGATGCGGATACGGTCCCTGGGCGTCATCGACGACGCCGTGGTCGAGCTGTCGCCCGGGTTCACGGCGGTGACCGGCGAGACGGGCGCGGGCAAGACCATGGTCGTCACCAGCCTCGGGCTGCTGCTGGGGGGCCGGGCGGACGCCGCGCTGGTGCGCATCGGCGCGAAGGCCGCGGTGGTCGAGGGCCGGATCACGGTGGACCCTGCGTCCCCGGCGGCGGCGCGTGCCGAGGAGGCGGGGGCGGAGTTGGACGACGGCGCGTTGCTGGTGAGCCGCACCATCTCCGCCGAGGGGCGCTCCCGGGCGCACGTGGGCGGCCGTTCGGTGCCCGCCTCGCTGCTGGGCGAACTCGCCGACGACCTGGTGGCCGTCCACGGCCAGACCGACCAGCAGGGGCTGCTGCGCCCGGCCCGCCAGCGGCAGGCGCTCGACCGGTACGCGGGAGACGCGGTCGCCGAGCCGCTCGCCGCCTACCAGCGGACGTACAAGCGCCTGCGCGAGGTGACCGCCGAGCTGGACGAGCTGACCAGGCTCGCCAGGGAACGCGCCCAGGAGGCGGATCTGCTGCGGTTCGGCCTGGAGGAGGTGGCCGCCGCCGACCCGCGCCCCGGGGAGGACACGGAGCTGGCCGCCGAGGCCGAGCGGCTCGGGCACGCGGAGGCGCTGGCGTCGGCCGCGTCCGCCGGGCACGCGGCGCTCGCCGGCAACCCGGAGGACCCGGAGGGCGTGGACGCCGCGACCCTGGTGGCCGGGGCGCACCGCGCGCTGGAGGCGGTCCGGGGCCACGACCCCGCGCTGGCCGCGCTGGCCGACCGGCTCGGCGAGATCGCCATCCTGGTCGCCGACGTGGCAGGCGAACTCGCCGGTTACGCCGACAACCTGGACGCCGATCCGCTGCGCCTGGCCGCCGTCGAGGAACGGCGGTCCGTGCTGGGCCAGTTGACCCGCAAGTACGGCGAGGTCGAAGGGGGCGTCGCCGCCGTGCTGGCCTGGGCCGAACAGGGCGCGGCCCGCCTGGCCGAACTGGACGGCGACGACGAGCGGATCGACGCGCTGACCGCGGAACGCGACGGGTTGCGCGCCGAACTGGCGTCGCTGGCGGGCCGGTTGACGGACGCGCGGACCAAGGCCGCGGCGCGCTTCGCCGACGCGGTCACCGCGGAACTCGCCGAACTCGCCATGCCGCACGCCCGGATCACGGTCGAGATCGGGCAGACCGACGACGAGGACGGCATCGCGATCGACGGCCGCACGGTCGCCTTCGGCCCGTACGGCGCCGACGAGGTGGAGCTGCACCTCGCGCCGCACCCGGGGGCGCCGCCGCGGCCGATCGCCAAGGGCGCGTCGGGCGGTGAGCTGTCGCGGGTGATGCTCGCGGTCGAGGTGGTCTTCGCCGGATCCGACCCGGTGCCGACGTATCTGTTCGACGAGGTGGACGCGGGCGTCGGGGGCAAGGCGGCGGTCGAGGTCGGACGGCGGCTGGCCAGGCTGGCGAAGTCGGCGCAGGTCGTCGTCGTCACGCACCTGCCGCAGGTAGCGGCCTTCGCCGACCGGCAGTTGCTGGTGGAGAAGACCAACGACGGCTCGGTGACCAGCAGCGGGGTGAAGGTGCTGGACGGTGAGGAGCGGGTGCGGGAGCTGTCGCGGATGCTCGCGGGCCTGGAGGACTCCGACACCGCCCGGGCGCACGCGGAAGAGCTGCTGGAGACGGCACGGTCGGCCCGCTGAACCTCCCCGGCTCACTCGTCCGGGTGATAGGGGGAGGGCTACGGGCCGGTAGGACGGGAGATCGACACCCGAACTGTCGCACCCTGCTGGCATCCTGGACCCTGCCCGCCCCCGACCCAGGAGCCAGAGCCTTCCGGTGACCAGCACTCACATCCCGCGGCCGTCCGGCCCGTTGCGCGCCGTGCAGGTCTTCGGCGCGTGCGGCGGCGGGCACGTCAGCTCGCTGTCCGGGGGACTGGTCGCGCGGGGCGTCGAGGTGACGGTCTGCGCGCCCGCCACCTCCGCCGCGGCCTACGGCTTCGAGGGCACCGGCGCCCGGTTCGCGCCGGTGGAGATCGGCGGGCGGCCGGGACCGCTGGGCGAGGCCGCCGCGGTCGCCGCGCTGCGCGCCGCCTGCGCCGGCACCCACGTGGTGCACGCGCACGGCCTGCGCGCCGGGATGCTGGCCTCGCTCGCGCTCACCGGCGCGCGGGGCCCGGCCCTCGTGGTGACCTGGCACCCGCCCGCCCCGGCGACCGGCACCAGGGGCGGCCTGGCGCGGCTGCTGGAACGGAGGGTGGCTCGGGCCGCCACCGTGGTGCTGGGCGCCTCGACGGATCTGGTGGACCGGGTGCGCGGACTCGGGGCGCGTGACGCCCGGCTGGCGCCGGTGGCCTTCCCGGTGCCGCGACCGCGGCACGCGCCCGACCGCGACGCGCTGCGGGCCGAACTCGGCGCCGAGAAACGGCCGTTGGTCCTCGCCGTCGGCCGCCTCGAACCGTACAAGGGGCACGATCTGCTGCTGGACGCCGCGCGCTGCTGGCGGGCGCTGGACCCGGCGCCGCTGGTCGCCATCGCGGGCGAGGGCAGCCGCCGGGGCGAACTCGCCGCCCGGATCGGGACGGAGGACCTGCCGGTGCGGCTGCTGGGCCGCCGCGATGACGTGGCGCACCTGCTCCAGGTGGCCGACCTGGTCGCGCTGCCCAGCCGCTGGGAGGCGCATCCGCTGATCGTCCAGGAGACCCTGCGGGCCGGGGTGCCGCTGGTGGCGACCGCGGTCGGTGGCGTGCCGGACCTGGTGGGGGACGCGGCGGTGCTGGTGCCGCAGGGCGACGCGGCGGCGCTGGCCCGGGCCGTCGCCGACCTGCTGGCGGACCCGGCCCGCAGGACGGCCCTGACCGCCGAGGCCCGTGCCCAGGCGGCGACCTGGCCCACCGAGGACCACACGATCGCCCAGATCCTCAGCGTCTACGACGAGCTGACCGGCACCCCGGCCCGCTGACCGGAGCCCCGCGCCCCGCCCGGTCAGCCGCCGTACGCGCCGCTGGCGGTCAGGCGCAGGGCCGTGTCGATCAGGGGGACGTGGCTGAAGGCCTGGGGGAAGTTGCCCACCTGGCGTTGCAGGCGCGGGTCCCACTCCTCCGCCAGCAGGCCCAGGTCGTTGCGCAGCGACAGCAGCTTCTCGAACAGCTGGCGGGCCTCGTCGACCCGGCCGATCATCGCCAGGTCGTCCGCCAGCCAGAACGAGCAGGCCAGGAACGCGCCCTCGTCGCCGGGCAGGCCGTCGACGCCCTCGTCCGAGCCCTCGGTCGGGTACCGCAGCACGAAGCCGCCCTCGACCGTCAGCTCCTTCTGGATCGCCTCGATCGTGCCGATGACCCGCTTGTCGTCCGGCGGCAGGAAGCCGACCTGGGGAATCAGCAGCAGCGAGGCGTCCAGCTCCTTGGAGCCGTAGGACTGGGTGAAGGTGTTGCGCTCCTTGTCGTAGCCCTTCTCGCACACGTCGCGGTGGATCTCCTCGCGCAGCTCGCGCCACCGCTCCAGCGGGCCGTCGACCTCGCCGGACTCGATCAGCTTCACCGTGCGGTCGACCGCGACCCAGGCCATCACCTTGGAGTGCACGAAGTGGCGGCGCGGGCCGCGCACCTCCCAGATGCCCTCGTCCGGCTCGGTCCAGTGCTGCTCCAGGTAGCGGATCAGCTTCAGCTGGAGCAGGCTCGCGTAGTCGTTGCGGGCCAGGCCGGTCATGTGGGCCAGGTGCAGCGCCTCGCTGACCTCACCGTAGACGTCCAGCTGGAGCTGGTGGGCGGCGCCGTTGCCGACCCGCACCGGCTGCGAGCCCTCGTAGCCGGGCAGCCAGGTCAGCTCCGTCTCGCCCAGCTCGCGTTCGCCCGCGATGCCGTACATGATCTGGAGGTTCTCCGGGTCGCCCGCCACCGCGCGCAGCAGCCACTCGCGCCAGGCGCGGGCCTCCTCGCGGTAGCCGGTGCGCAGCAGCGACGACAGGGTGATCGCCGCGTCCCGCAGCCAGGTGAAGCGGTAGTCCCAGTTGCGCACGCCGCCGATGTCCTCGGGCAGCGAGGTGGTCGGCGCGGCGACGATGCCGCCGGTGGGGCCGTAGGTGAGCGCCTTCAGAGTGATCAGCGAGCGGACCACCGCGTCCCGGTACGGGCCGTGGTAGGTGCACTGCTCGACCCAGTCGCGCCAGAACTGCTCGGTCGCCTCCAGCGAACCGGCGGGGTCCGGCAGCGCCGGCGGCTCCTTGTGCGAGGGCTGCCAGCTGATGGTGAACACCACCCGGTCCCCCGGGGCGACCGTGAAGTCCGCGTAGGTCGTCAGGTCCTTGCCGTAGGTCGGACAGTCGGTGTCCAGCCACACGGAGTCGGGGCCGGCGACGGCCACCACCCGGCCCTCGGAGGCCTGCGGGTCCGCGACCTTGTGCACCCACGGCGTGACCCAGCCGTAGGAGAAGCGCATGACCAGCTCGGAACGCATCGGCACCCGGCCGGAGACGCCCTCGACGACCCGGATCAGCTGCGGGGCGCCGTCGCGCGGCGGCATGAAGTCGGTCACCCGGACCGTGCCGCGCTTGGTGTCCCACTCCGATTCCAGGATCAGCGAGTCGCCCCGGTAGCGGCGGCGGGTCGCGGAGGGCGGCTCCTCGGACGCCGGGTGGGCCGGGCCCAGCCGCCAGTAGCCGTGTTCATCGGTGCCCAGCAGTCCGGCGAAGATCGACGGCGAGTCGAACCGGGGCAGGCACAGCCAGTCCACCGTCCCGTCCCGGCAGACGAGTGCGGCGGTCTGCATATCGCCGATGAGTGCGTAGTCCTCGATGCGCCCGGCCACGTGCATCTCCAGTCGAACAGTCGATCAGTTGAACGTCGAGCCGTCCCCCTCCTGCCCCTGCGCGAGGGCGGGCAGCAGAAAGCGTCCGAGCAGAATACGACGTGGAACAGGGGGACGCGCGAGTCTCGGTGGAGCCGGGCTCGGCCGGTCGGGTGAGGCGTCCCCGCACGGTGCCCTGTCGCGCCAACGCACCCATCCTACGGCCCCCGCCGGGCCCTGACCTTGTGGGCGGGACGTGCGGGAACGCGCGAGTGCGCGGCCCGCATCGTAGGGCCTGCGACCCCCTCGGCGCACATTCCGGAGCGCACGCCTGCGGCCGTTCGCCACGGGTGCGGGAGGGCGCCTCGCCGAGGGAGGGGGAGGGCGCCTCCCCACGGGCGCGGAAGGGCCCTCGCCACAGGCGCGGGAGTGCGGCGCGCCGGGCGCCGGAGCGTGCCGGGCGAGGCGCCGTGCCCCCGGACACCCCGGCCCCGGCGCCCCCGCGCCGCCGACGGGTGCGCCGGGGCGCTGATACCCTGGTAGCCCGTGGGCCGGTGGGCTGAACCACTGAACCGCCGCGACGGCACCCCATCTGACCGGCGCCGTCCGACCCTCACCTCGCGACCACGGGAGCCCCCTCTTGGCACTGCCTCACGCCGGCAAGACCGCACTCGGCCGGAACTCCGGGACGACCAAGCACATCTTCGTGACCGGGGGTGTGGCGTCATCGCTCGGCAAGGGGCTCACCGCCTCGAGCCTCGGCGCCCTGCTCAAGGCCCGCGGCCTGCGGGTCACCATGCAGAAGCTCGACCCGTACCTCAACGTCGACCCCGGCACGATGAACCCGTTCCAGCACGGTGAGGTCTTCGTCACCAACGACGGGGCCGAGACCGACCTGGACGTCGGCCACTACGAGCGCTTCCTCGACGTCGACCTGGACGGCTCGGCCAACGTCACCACCGGCCAGGTGTACTCCACGGTGATCGCCAAGGAGCGGCGCGGCGAGTACCTGGGCGACACCGTGCAGGTCATTCCGCACATCACCAACGAGATCAAGTCGCGCATCCGGCGGATGGCCACCGACGACGTGGACGTGGTGATCACCGAGGTCGGCGGCACGGTGGGCGACATCGAGTCGCTGCCGTTCCTGGAGTCGGTGCGGCAGGTGCGGCACGAGGTGGGCCGCGACAACGTCTTCTTCGTGCACGTCTCGCTGCTGCCCTACATCGGCCCCTCCGGCGAGCTGAAGACCAAGCCCACGCAGCACTCGGTCGCCGCGCTGCGCAACATCGGCATCCAGCCGGACGCCATCGTGCTGCGCGCCGACCGCGAGGTGCCCACCGCCATCAAGCGCAAGATCTCGCTGATGTGCGACGTGGACGAGGACGCGGTGGTCGCCGCGATCGACGCCAAGTCCATCTACGACATCCCCAAGGTGCTGCACGGCGAGGGCTTGGACGCCTACGTGGTGCGCCGCCTGGACCTGCCCTTCCGCGACGTGGACTGGGCGCAGTGGGACGACCTGCTGGAGCGGGTGCACAACCCGGCGCACGAGGTCACCGTCGCCCTGGTCGGCAAGTACATCGACCTGCCCGACGCCTATCTGTCGGTCACCGAGGCGCTGCGCGCGGGCGGTTTCGCCAACAACGCCCGGGTGAAGATCAAGTGGGTCACCTCCGACGACTGCGGCACCCCCGAGGGCGCCGCAGCGCAGCTGGCGGACGTGGATGCCATCTGCGTGCCCGGCGGCTTCGGCGACCGCGGGGTCGAGGGCAAGGTGGCCACCGTCACCTACGCCCGGGAGAACGGCGTGCCGCTGCTCGGCCTGTGCCTGGGCCTGCAGTGCGTCGTCATCGAGGCGGCCCGCAACCTCGCCGGGATCACGGACGCCAACTCCACCGAGTTCGACGCGGTCACCGACCACCCGGTCATCTCCACCATGGCCGAGCAGATGGACATCGTGGAGGGCAAGGGCGACCTCGGCGGCACCATGCGGCTGGGCATCTACCCGGCCAAGCTCGCCGAGGGCTCCATCGTCCGCGAGGTCTACGGCGGCGAGCCCTACGTGGAGGAGCGGCACCGCCACCGCTACGAGGTCAACAACGCCTACCGCGGCGAGCTGGAGAAGAAGGCGGGCATCGTCTTCTCCGGCACCTCCCCGGACGGCAAGCTCGTGGAGTTCGTCGAGTACCCCCGCGAGACCCACCCCTACCTGGTCGCCACCCAGGCGCACCCGGAGCTGAAGTCGCGCCCGACCCGCCCGCACCCGCTCTTCGCCGGCCTGGTCAAGGCAGCCGTCGAGTGCCAGGCGCGCCAGGCCCGTCAGCCGCGTACGAGCGGCGACGCCGCGCCGACCGCGTCCTGAGCCGGTGCGGGCCGGTGCGCCCGCCTCGCGTTACGGTGCCGGAGGGGGACTTCCCGATCATGGGCGGTCCCGCTCCGGCACCGCCGTCTTTTCCCACGGCCTTTTTCCCACGGCCCGCCCCGGCCCGAGCGCGGTGCGGGCCGGTCAAGCCCTCGTCGCGGAGGACCGCATGTTGCACGACATCCCCGAGCAGTGGCCGGTGACCGGCACCAGCACGCCGTTCACCGGCAACGTCACCGGTGTGCGCACCGACGAGGTGACCATGCCGGACGGCGGCACGGTGCGCCGGGACTACCAGACGCACCCCGGCTCGGTCGCCGTCGTCGCGCTGGACGACGCCGCCCGGGTCCTCGTCCTGCGCCAGTACCGGCACCCGGTGCGCCACCTGCTGTGGGAGGTGCCGGCCGGGCTGCTCGACGTCCCCGGGGAGCACCCGTTGCGCGCCGCCCAGCGCGAGCTGTTCGAGGAGGCGCACGTCGAGGCCTCCGACTGGCGGGTGCTCGCCGACATCTACTCCACCCCCGGCGGCTCCGACGAGGCGATCCGGATCTTCCTCGCCCGCGGCGTCACCGAGGCCACCGGCGAGCGGTACGAGGCGTCGGAGGAGGAGGCCCAGTTCGAGCACGCCCGGGTGCCGCTGGAGGAACTGGTGCGCGGGGTTCTCCAGGGTGAACTCCACAACGCCTGCCTCGCGGTGGGCGTGCTGGCGCTCAACGCGGTGCTGGCGGGGGACGGCGTGGAGTCGCTGCGCCCGGCGGACGCGCCCTGGCCCGCCCGGCCCTTCGACGCCTCGTAGCGCCCACCGCGCCGACGCCTCCGGCCGGGTGACCGGGCGGCGCCGTCCACCCCTTCCCGGGCGCCCGGTGAACTAGGCTCAAGTCTCCCGCGCACCGGCGTCGAGGCCCCCGCGCACCGCCGGCCGGCGCGGTGTCGTAGGCGCGCAGGAACGGAGTGGGCCGGTGTCGGACGAGGTGACGTCGAGCGGCGACGCGCTGCCGCCGGACCCGGAGCGCTTCGTCGGCCGGGAGCGCGAACTGCGCGAGCTGCGCGCCGACATCGACACTCCGAGCCTGGACGCGCTGCGTGGCAGGCCCGCCGCCACCTGCCGGGTCCTGCTGATCGCGGGCCGCCCCGGGGCCGGCCGCACCGCGCTCGCCCTGCGCCTCGCCCGCGAGCAGGCCGCCCGCCACCCCGACGGGCTGCTGTACGCGGCACTCACCGACGCGCAGGGCGAGCCCCGTACGTCCGGGGAGGTCGCGGCGCAGCTGCTGCGCGGACTCGGCCGGGAGGCGGACGACGAACCCGAGGCCGCCCTGCGCGAGGCGTTGCGGGAGCGCCGCGTGCTGCTGGTGCTGGACGACGCGGCGAGCGGGGAGCAGGTCGCGCCGCTGCTGCCGCACGGCGACGCGGCCCTGGTGGTCGCCACCTCGCGGGGTCCGCTCGCCGGGGTGGCCGACGTACGGCCCTGCACCCTGGGCGGGCTGCAGAGCGCGGCGTGCGTGGAACTGCTGGCCCAGGCGATCGGCTCGACCCGGGTGACCTGCGACCCGCGCGCCGCCGAGACGCTGGCGGAGCGCTGCGGCGGGTCGCCCGCCGCGCTGCGCCTGATGGCCGGGTGGCTCGCCGACCGGCCCGGGACGTCGGTGGCCGACGCGGTCCGCGCGCTGCCCGACGACGACGCCGCGCCGCTGGAGCGGGCGTTCGGGATGGTCGCCGCCCAGCTGCCGGGGCCCGCCGCCCGGCTGATGCGGCTGCTGGCGCTGGCCCCCGGCGCGCTGGTGGACGCCCATCTCGCCTCGGCGCTCGCCGGGTGTGCCCTTCAGACCGCCCGCGACGCGCTGGAGGACTTCGCGCGCTACGGCCTGCTGCGCCGCGACCCCGGGCCCGGCGCGGGCACCGAGCAGGCCGCCTACCGGATCGCCGGGTGGGCGGCGCCGCTGCTGCGCGAGGCGCTGGAGGCGGGGGAGCGGACGCAGGAGGTTCGGCTCGCCCGGGCCCGGATGCTGGAGCGCACCGTCCGGCTGGTGCGGGCGTGCGCCGGGCGGGCCGCCGCACCGGGCGAGGACGCGGCCGACGAGGTGCCGCCCGCCCTGCGCTTCGCGGACCGCGAGGCCGCCGCGGCCTGGCTGCGGCGCAGGCTGCCGGAGCTGCTGGCGGCCGCCCGGGCCGCGGTGGCCGACGGAGAGCTGGACACCCTGGCCAGGCGGCTCGCCTCGGCGGCGGTGCTGGCCCTGGACGCGCACGGGCAGCCGGCGCCGGAGCGCTACGAGCTGCACGGGCTGCTGCTGGAGGTGGCCGAGCGGCGCGGTCCCGACCGCGAGCGGGCGGCGGCGCTGGTCAACCTCGGCGACCTGGACGCGGCGGCGGGCCGCACCAAGGACGCGGTGGCCCGCTACCGCGCGGCGCTGGACGCGGCCCGGGCCGGACGCGACGCCTTCACACTCGGGCGGGCGCTGGAGGCGCTGGGCGACAGCCACCTGGAGCTGGGCGACCGGGAGCGCGCCGCCGACTGGTACGGCAGGGCGCTGGCCCAGCGCGGCGAACGCGGTGAGCTGGCCGACGCGGCCCGGCTGCACTCCCGGCTCGCGCTGCTGCACACCGACGACGGCCGCCGCCAGGCCGCGCTGCGCGAGTGGCGGGCGGCCGCGGCGGCGTACCGCAGGCTGCGCGATCACACCGGGTACGCGGCGACGCTGGCGGAGGTGGCACGGGCGCAGGAGGCGTCCGGGGCGGCGGAGGAGAGCCTGCGCACCGGACAGGAGGCGCTGCGGTGGGCCCGGCAGGCGGACGACGCACCGCTCCAGCGCGCGGTCCTGCTGGGCATGGCGCGGGTGCTCGAACGCCTGGGGGACACGGAGGGGGCCCGGCTGCAACGGGAGGCGGCGGACGGCCTGACGGACCCCGGAGACGCCAGCGACAGCTGAGCGGATCGTTGCTCATCGTTGCTCTCAGCGACCACAACCTACGAATCTGCCAATCGCTTCCGAAAAAATAGTCACTTTGTAAGGCTAGACAGCGCGTCCTCCTTCATTAGACTTGGGTCAACCGCTGGCAACGCGGTCAGGTCCGACGTGTGCCCCCATCTGGGGAAATGTCCGGACGGCAGAGGTGCCCGTGCCGTGAGCGCGTGCGCGAGTGCCCTTGCGCCCCAAGTCAAGCCATCTCATCCAAGGACCGTGATCCACGTGAAGGTCGGTATCCCCCGCGAGGTCAAGAACAACGAGTTCCGGGTCGCCATCACCCCCGCCGGCGTGCACGAGCTCGTGCGCAACGGGCACCAGGTCTACGTGGAGCAGGGCGCCGGCGACGGCTCCTCCATCACGGACGCCGAGTACACCGCGGCGGGGGCGGACATCCTCGGCACCGCCGACGAGGTGTGGGCCACCGCGGACCTGCTGCTGAAGGTCAAGGAGCCGATCGCGCAGGAGTACCACCGCCTGCGCAAGGACCAGACCCTCTTCACCTACCTGCACCTGGCCGCCTCCCGCGAGTGCACCGACGCGCTGCTGGAGTCCGGCACCACGGCCATCGCCTACGAGACGGTGGAGACCGCGAACCGCGCGCTGCCGCTGCTCGCCCCCATGTCCGAGGTCGCGGGCCGGCTGGCCCCGCAGGTCGGCGCGTACCACCTGATGCGCTCGGCCGGCGGCCGCGGCGTGCTGCCGGGCGGCGTGCCGGGCGTCCACGCGGGCAAGGCCGTCGTCATCGGCGCCGGCGTCTCCGGCTGGAATGCCACCCAGATCGCCGTCGGCATGGGCTTCCACGTCACCCTGCTCGACAAGGACATCAACAAGCTGCGCGAGGCCGACAAGGTCTTCGGCACCAAGGTGCAGACGATCGTCTCCAACGCCTACGAGCTGGAGCGGGCCGTCCTGGAGGCCGACCTGGTCGTCGGCGCCGTGCTGATCCCGGGCGCCAAGGCCCCGAAGCTGGTCACCAACGAGCTGGTCTCCCGCATGAAGCCGGGCTCCGTGCTCGTCGACATCGCGATCGACCAGGGCGGCTGCTTCGAGGACTCGCGTCCCACCACGCACGCCGAGCCGACCTTCCAGGTGCACGACTCGGTCTTCTACTGCGTGGCCAACATGCCGGGTTCGGTGCCCAACACCTCCACCCACGCGCTGACCAACGCCACGCTGCCGTACATCGTCGAGCTGGCCAACCGCGGCTGGCGCGAGGCGCTGCGCCGTGACGCCGCGCTCGCCAAGGGCCTCAACACCCATGCCGGCCAGGTCGTTTACGCGTCCGTCGCCGAGGCGCACGGGCTGGAGCACGTCGAACTCGCCGCGCTGCTCGGCTGAGTCGTACCGCACACCTGAACACCCCTTCACCGGCCGGGTCTTGTCCGTCAAGACCCGGCCGGTGGCGTTGTGCGACGTTGCGACACATTCGTGGTTACCGTCGATACGCCCTTGACAGCGGGGTGTTCCATTGCCGACACATCGTGCCGTCTCCGGTGGATTGTGTTGCTGCGGACCGCCGACACGCCATAGAGTCGCAATTCGTCGGCATGGTGTCACGCTGACCTATTGAGAAGTTTCCTGGTCACCAAGGAGGTAAGACGACTTGTGAATGAGTCGACATTTGCTCCCGGGGGTGGTCAACCAGGAATGACCGTTCAGGGCCCGGACCCCGCCCGGTTCGAGGCCGTTGGATCCGTCGCGGTCCGCACCTTCGAGGCACGCAGGACCGAGACGAGCACGGAGACGCAAGCAACGCACCCCATGTCGACATACGAGGAAGACCTGCCGGACGGTCAGTTCTACGACCCCGACGCCGAGTACGAGCCGGACCCCGAGTACGCGGCGACCCTCGCCCCGGACGCCGCCCGGCAGCGCCGCGAGCGCGTCGGCCCGACCGGCCGCCCGCTGCCGTACTTCCCGATCCCCGGCCCGGTCTCCGAGCACGGACCGGCCCAGATCATCGCCATGTGCAACCAGAAGGGCGGGGTCGGCAAGACCACCTCGACCATCAACCTCGGCGCGGCGCTCGCCGAGTACGGCCGCCGCGTGCTGCTGGTCGACTTCGACCCGCAGGGCGCCCTGTCGGTCGGGCTGGGCGTCAACCCCATGGAGCTGGACCTGACGGTCTACAACCTGCTCATGGAGCGGGGGATGGCCGCGGACGAGGTGCTGCTCAAGACCGCGGTGCCCGGCATGGACCTGCTGCCGAGCAACATCGACCTGTCGGCCGCCGAGGTCCAGCTGGTCAGCGAGGTGGCCCGGGAGTCGACGCTCCAGCGCGCCCTGAAGCCGCTGATGTCGGACTACGACTTCGTCATCATCGACTGCCAGCCCTCGCTCGGCCTGCTCACCGTCAACGCGCTCACCGCCGCGCACCGGGTGATCGTGCCGCTGGAGTGCGAGTTCTTCGCGCTGCGCGGTGTCGCGCTGCTCACCGAGACCATCGAGAAGGTCCGCGAGCGGCTCAACCCCGACCTCGACCTCGACGGCATCCTCGCCACGATGTACGACTCGCGCACGGTGCACTCCCGCGAGGTCCTCGCCCGAGTCGTCGAGGCCTTCGACGACCACGTCTTCCACACGGTCATCGGCCGCACCGTCCGCTTCCCGGAGACCACGGTGGCCGGTGAGCCGATCACCACCTACGCCTCCAACTCCGTGGGCGCGGCGGCGTACCGGCAGCTCGCCAGGGAGGTGCTCGCCCGTTGCCACGCCGAGTGAGCCTGCCCGGAGCCGACGAACTGTTCCGCACCACCGGCGGCATGGCCCTCAGTGCGTCAACTCCCCGACAGCACGGCAACGGTGAGGCGGCGTCGCAGGCCGCCGAACGACTGCGCTCGGTCCCCGCTCCGGCGGCCGGCGACGACGACGCCGTGCCCGGCACGGACGGCGCCGTCCACGACGCGGAACCGGACGAGGCGGGCGCCGACCCTAGGGACGGCCGCGAGCGCGCCGCCCGGCAGGCGGACGCCGCGCAGCCGCCCGGCGCCGCCGAGCACACCCGTACCGCCGCCGACGACGCCCGTGTGGCGACCGCGCCCGCGCAGCGCCACGCCCCGCAGGAGCAGGGCGGCTCGCAGCGGCGACGCGGCCAGGGCTCGCCCGCCCGCCGCCCCTCGGGACGCGAGCGGCACGACGAGAAGATCACCGTCTACGTCTCCGCCGAGGAGCTGATGGACCTGGAACACGCGCGGCTGGTGCTGCGCGGGGAGCACGGCCTCGCCGTCGACCGGGGGCGCATCGTGCGGGAGGCGGTCGCGGTGGTCCTGGCCGACCTGGAGTCGCGCGGCGACGCGAGCATCCTCGTGCGGCGCCTGCGAGGCCGCTAGCCACCGGGGCGATAGGCTGCCGGTCCCGCCCCGCACCCTGGACCCCGCCTTCCGTGATGAGCGCCACCGACGACCACGCCTCCCCCCGCCGCCGCAGGCTCGGCCGCGGGGCCGTGGCGACCGCGGAGGCGGAGCCGGCGCCGGCCGTCGCGCCGGAGCAGGGGACCGCGCCGGACGCCGCGCCGGAGCCGGGGGCGGCGACGGGCGCCGCGCCGCCGCCCGGCACGGAGTCAGGGCCCGCCGGCGCGCCGACCGGACCGGAGGCCGCGCCGGGAGCCGAACAGGCCGCCGACGACGGGCGGTTCACCGTCCGGCTGGCGAACTTCGAAGGCCCCTTCGACCTGCTGCTGCAACTGATCTCCAAGCACAAGCTGGACGTCACCGAGGTCGCGCTCTCCCGCGTCACCGACGACTTCATCGCCCACATCCGCGCGATGGGCCAGGACTGGGACCTCGACCAGGCCACCGAGTTCCTGGTGGTCGCCGCGACCCTGCTGGACCTGAAGGCGGCCCGGCTGCTGCCCGCGGCCGAGGTGGAGGACGAGGAGGACCTCGCGCTGCTGGAGGCCCGCGACCTGCTCTTCGCCCGCCTGCTGCAGTACCGCGCGTACAAGCGCATCGCCGAGATCTTCGCGGCACGCCTCGCCGCCGAGTCGAGCCGCCACCCGCGCACCGTGGGCCTGGAGCCGCACCACGCCGAACTCCTCCCGGACGTCGTCATCAGCATCGGCGCCGCGGGCTTCGCGAAACTGGCCGTCAAGGCCATGCAGCCCAAGCCGGCGCCCCGGGTGTACGTCGAGCACATCCACGCGCCCCTGGTCAGCGTGCGCGAGCAGGCGGAACGCGTGATCGCCCTGCTGCGCGAGCGGGGCGGCGCGACCTTCGCGGAACTGGCCGCCGACGCCCCCGACACGCTCACCGTGGTGGCCCGCTTCCTCGCGTTGCTGGAGCTGTACCGCGAGAAGGCGGTGGCACTCGACCAGCCCGAGGCGCTCGGCGCGCTCACGGTGCGCTGGACCGGCGGCGACTCGGACGGCGAACGGGCCCTGGTCACCGACGAGTTCGACCGTGAGACGGCAGGCGGCAGGCCGGACGGGCCCGGGCAACGACGTCAGGAGGACGCCAGTGACGACGACCGCGACGAATGACCGGCCCGCTCCGGACGAACCGCCGGCCGGCACGCTCGACGTCGGCGAGCTGGACCTGCGTCCCGCGCTCGAGGCGGTCCTGATGGTCGTGGACGAGCCGGTCACCGAGGAGCACCTCGCCAAGGTGCTCCAGCGCCCCCGCCGCGCGATCGGCGACGCCCTGCGCGAGCTGTCCGACGAGTACGCCCGCCGGGGCAGCGGCTTCGAGCTGCGGCTGGTCGCCGGAGGCTGGCGCTACTACACCCGCCCCGAGTACGCGGCGGCCGTGGAGACCTTCGTGCTCGACGGCCAGCAGGCGCGGCTGACCCAGGCCGCCCTGGAGACGCTGGCGGTCGTCGCCTACCGGCAGCCGGTCAGCCGCTCGCGGGTCTCCGCGGTGCGCGGGGTGAACTGCGACGGCGTCATGCGCACCCTGCTCCAGCGCGGTCTGGTCGAGGAGAGTGGGACGGAACCCGAGACAGGTGCGATCCTGTACAGGACGACGAACTACTTCCTGGAGCGGATGGGCCTGCGGGGCCTGGACGAACTGCCCGAACTGGCACCGTTCCTCCCGGAGGCGGACGCGGTCGAGGCGGACTCCCTGGAGGGGGTGCCGTCGTTCGACCCGGACGCACCGGACCCGATCTCGACTACGGAAACTTGATGCGAAGCAGTAGCGGCAGGAACAGCGGCAACCGGAACTACCGCGGGGCGGGCAACTCGCGCGACGACAAGACCAAGCGCGCCGGCCGCCCCCGCCCGGAGGAGCGCCGCTACGACGTGGGTGAGACCGGCCAGTCCGGCGGCGGCCGCGGCAAGCCCGGCGGTGCCAAGGGCGGCCCCGGGCCCAGGGGCGCGGCGGCCAAGGGCGGAGCGGCCAAGGGCGGCAAGGGGGCGCCGCGCAGGACCTCCCCGGCCCGCCCGCGCGAGCTGGACGCCCAGATCGAGGAGCGCAACCGCGCCCGGCACGGCAAGCCCCGGCTGAACCTGCCCAAGACCTTCCCCGGCGCCGAGGAGGAGGGCGAGCGCCTGCAGAAGGTGCTGGCCCGCGCCGGCCTCGGCTCGCGCCGCGCCTGCGAGGAGCTGATCGACCAGCGCCGCGTCGAGGTCAACGGCAGGATCGTCACCGAGCAGGGCCTGCGCGTCGACCCGGACAAGGACGAGGTCAAGGTCGACGGCCTGACGGTGGCCACCCAGTCGTACCTGTTCTTCGCCCTCAACAAGCCGGCCGGCGTGGTCTCCACGATGGAGGACCCGGACGGCCGCCAGTGCCTCGGCGACTACGTCACCAACCGGGAGACCCGGCTGTTCCACGTGGGCCGCCTGGACACCGAGACCGAGGGCATCATCCTGCTCACCAACCACGGCGAGCTGGCCCACCGCCTCACCCACCCGCGCTACGGCGTCAAGAAGACCTACCTCGCCGCCGTCCAGGGCCCGCTGCCGCGCGACCTCGGCAAGCGGCTGAAGGACGGCATCGAGCTGGAGGACGGCTACGCGCGAGCCGACCACTTCCGGGTCGTGGAGAACACCGGCAAGAACTACCTGGTCGAGGTCACGCTGCACGAGGGCCGCAAGCACATCGTGCGCCGCATGCTCGCCGAGGCCGGCTTCCCCGTGGACCGCCTGGTGCGCACCTCCTTCGGGCCCATCCCGCTCGGCGACCAGAAGTCGGGCTGGCTGCGCCGGCTCACCAACACCGAGGTGGGCATGCTGATGCGCGAGGTCGACCTGTAGGACGGCGCGGGCGCGGCCCTTCCCGGGCCGCGCCCGGCGTCCTGCGGGCCGCGTCAGGACCACAGGCGCAACGAGACCGCGTGGCCGTCCGCGTCCCGCTCCACCTCCAGCATCCCGGCGACCGCCGTGCGGTTGACGCGCCCGTAGACGTGCGGGAACAGGGTGCCGGGCGCGGTGCCCGGCGGCGGGGACGGCGTGGGCGGCTCCCAGCGCACCGGGGTGTCCAGCGCCGCCTCGTCGATGAGCAGCACCATCAGCGGCCCGACCGCCTCCCGGTAGAACGTGTCGGCCACCGTCAGCGCCGACTTCTCGTCCGGCGAGCAGTGCACGAAGCCGTCCGAGGCCAGCGTCGGCGGGGCGTAGGGGCGGTCGGGGTCGCGCAGCCAGTCGTCCAGCGGCACCACGTGGAAGATCATGCGCAACGTTCTACCGGACGCCGGGCCCGCGACCGTATCCCCGTCGCGGCGTGGGCGCCGTCTGGGAGAGGATGACCTTCATGCGTACCGCCGCCGTCATCGGCACCGGACTGATCGGCACCTCCGCCGCCCTCGCGCTCACCGGACGCGGGGTCACCGTCCACCTCCAGGACCACGACCCGGACGCCGCGCGCACCGCGGCGGCCCTCGGCGCGGGCACCACCGAGCCGCCCGCGGGGCCGGTGGACCTCGCGATCGTCGCCGTGCCGCCCGCCCACGTCGCCCGCACCCTCGCCGACGCCCAGCGCTCCGGGCTGGCCCGCGGCTACCTGGACGTGGCCAGCGTCAAGGGCGGGCCGCACCGGGAGCTGGAGGCGCTCGGCGTCGACCTCACCCGCTGCATCGGCACCCATCCGATGGCGGGCCGCGAGCGCTCCGGGCCGCTGGCCGCGACCGCCGAACTGTTCGAGGGGCGGCCCTGGGTGCTCACCCCGACCCCGGCCACCGACACCGAGGTGCTCAACCTCGCGCTGGAGCTGGTCGCCCTGTGCCACGCGGTGCCGGTGGTGATGGACGCCGACGCCCACGACCGGGCGGTCGCGCTCGTCTCGCACACCCCGCAGCTGGTCTCCAGCCTGGTCGCCGCCCGCCTGGAGCACGCGGAGGAGACCGCGGTGCGGCTGTGCGGCCAGGGCATAAGGGACGTGACCCGGATCGCGGCCTCCGAGCCCGGCATGTGGATCGACATCCTGTCCGCCAACCCCGGCCCGGTCGCCGACGTGCTCGCCCGGGTCGCCGCCGACCTCGGCGAGACCGTCGAGGCGCTGCGGGCCCTCCAGTCCCGCGACGAGGACGAACGGCGCGAGGGTGCCGCCGGCATCGAGGACGTCCTGCGGCGCGGCAACGCCGGCCGGGTCCGCGTGCCCGGCAAGCACGGCGCCGCCCCCGCCGCGTACGAGACCGTCGCCGTGCTCATCGGCGACCAGCCCGGCGAGCTGGCCCGGGTCTTCGCCGACGCGGGCGCGGTCGGTGTCAACATCGAGGACGTCCGCATCGAGCACTCCACCGGCCAGCAGGCGGGCCTGGTGCAGCTCATGGTCGACCCGGCCGCCGTGCCGAAGCTCACCGCGGCGCTGCGCGAGCGGGGCTGGTCGATCCGGCAGTGAGGGCCGTGCCGTCCCGCGACATCTCGTGGCACAGCACCGCCCCCCGGCCGGTAACCTTGGGGGATGGCGTACGCCCGGCGGACGCCGCCCTCCCCCCCCAGGACACCGAACCCCGTACCCCGAACCCGTGCAACGAGGAAGGCCCCGCGCTGTGGAAACTCCGGTGATCGTCGCCATCGACGGCCCCTCCGGCACGGGCAAGTCGAGTACGTCGAAGGCGGTCGCGGCCGAGCTGGGGCTGAGCTACCTCGACACCGGCGCCCAGTACCGGGCGATGACCTGGTGGATGCTGTCCAACGGCATCGACGTGGACGACCCGGCGCAGGTCGCGCTCGCCGCGGACAAGCCGGTGATCGTCTCCGGCTCCGACCCGTCCGCGCCCACCATCACCGTGGACGGCGCCGACGCGTCGCTGCCGATCCGCACCGCCGAGGTCACCGCGGCGGTCAGCGCGGTCAGCGCGGTCCCCGAGGTGCGGCGCAGGCTGGTGGAGCTCCAGCGCGCGGCGGCGGCCCAGGCCCCGGTCGGCATCGTGGTCGAGGGCCGCGACATCGGCACCACGGTGCTGCCCGACGCCGCCGTCAAGATCTTCCTCACCGCCTCCCCGGAGGCCCGGGCGGCCCGGCGCGGCGGCGAGATCGGCGCCAAGGCGGCGGCGGACCTCGCGGCCACCCGGGAGGCGCTGATCAAGCGGGACGCGGCCGACTCGGGCCGCAAGACCTCACCGCTGGCCAAGGCGGCCGACGCGGTCGAGGTGGACACCACCGAACTCACCCTCGACCAGGTCATCGAGTGCGTCGTCACCCTGATCGAGGAGAAGCGGGCGGCTCGGTGAACCGCCCGGACGGCGCGGTCCCCGGCCCGAAGGGAGCGGCGACCGGCCGCAGGATCGGCATCGGCCTGATGCACGGGCTGTGGCGTCCCAGGGTGCTCGGCGCCTGGCGGATGCCGTCCGCCGGTCCGGTGATCCTGGCCGGCAACCACGCGCACAACGTGGACGGACCGATGCTGATCGGCACCTCACCGCGGCCGATCCACTTCCTGGTCAAGCGGGAGGCGTTCGTCGGGCCGCTCGGGTCGTTCCTGCGCGGCATCGGGCAGCTCCCGGTGGACCGTACGGCGCCCGACCGCGTCGCGGTGACGTCCGCGCTGGGGGTGCTGGCCCGCGGGGGCGTGCTGGGGATCTTTCCCGAGGGCACCCGCGGTCACGGCGACTTCGCCGAACTGCGCTCGGGACTCGCGTACTTCGCGGTGCGCTCCGGCGCCCCGGTGGTGCCGGTCGCGGTGCTGGGCAGCGCCCGGCCGGGACGGCTGATAACGGCGCTGCCGCCGCTGCGCGGCCGGATCGACGTGGTGTTCGGCGATCCGTTCCTGGCGGCGGAGCCGTCCCAGCGGCGCACCCGCGCCACCCTGGACGCCGCCACCGAGCGGATCCAGAAGCACCTGGTGGCACACCTGGACGACGCCAGGCGCGCGACCGGGCGCGACGAGTAGGGCCGCACGGCCCGGGGCCGCGAGTGCACGGCCCGCACGGACTTCTCTTACGAGGCGACGAGGAAGACTTCATGGACCACGAGAACGAGTACGGCGAGCACGGCGCGCTCGGCGACGCCGAATACGCCGAGTTCATGGAGCTGGCGGCCGAGGAGGGCTTCGACCTCGAAGAGGTCGCGGGCGACCTGGCCGAGGCCGGGCACGGGCCGCTGCCGGTGCTGGCCGTCGTCGGCCGCCCGAACGTCGGCAAGTCGACCCTGGTCAACCGGATCATCGGCCGGCGCGAGGCGGTCGTGGAGGACCGGCCGGGCGTCACCCGCGACCGCGTCACCTACGAGGCGCACTGGAACGGCCGCCGCTTCAAGATCGTCGACACCGGCGGCTGGGAGCAGGACGTCCTCGGCATCGACGCCTCGGTCGCCGCGCAGGCCGAGTTCGCCATCGAGGCGGCCGACGCGGTGGTCTTCGTCGTGGACGCGACCGTGGGGGCCACCGACACCGACGAGGCGGTCGTCAAGCTGCTGCGGCGGGCCGGCAAGCCGGTCGTGCTGTGTGCCAACAAGGTCGACGGCCCCAGCGGCGAGGCGGACGCGGCGGCGCTGTGGTCGCTGGGCCTGGGTGAGCCGTACGCGGTCTCCTCGCTGCACGGCCGCGGCACCGGTGACCTGCTGGACGCGATCCTCGAAGCGCTGCCCGAGGCCCCGGCGCAGACCTTCGGCGACGTGCTCGGCGGCCCGCGCCGGGTCGCGCTCATCGGCCGCCCCAACGTGGGCAAGTCCTCGCTGCTGAACAAGGTGGCGGGCGAGGAGCGCGTCGTCGTCAACGAACTGGCCGGCACCACCCGCGACCCGGTCGACGAGCTGATCCAACTCGGCGGCAGGACCTGGAAGTTCGTGGACACCGCAGGCATCCGCCGCCGGGTCCACCTCGCCGAGGGCGCCGACTACTACGCCTCGCTGCGCACCGCCGCCGCGCTGGAGAAGGCGGAGGTCGCGGTCATCCTGATCGACGCAAGCGAGACGCTGTCGGTGCAGGACACCCGCATCATCCAGATGGCGATCGACGCGGGCCGCGCCTGCGTCATCGCCTACAACAAGTGGGACCTGCTGGACGAGGAGCGCCGCTACTACCTGGAGCGCGAGATCGAGCAGGACCTCGTGCAGGTGCAGTGGGCGCCCCGGGTGAACGTCTCGGCGTCCACCGGGCGGCACATGGAGAAGCTCGTCCCGGCGATCGAGACCGCCCTTGCGGGATGGGAGACCCGGGTGCCGACCGGGCGGCTCAACGCCTTCCTCGGTGAACTGGTCGCCGCCCACCCGCACCCGATCCGCGGTGGCAAGCAGCCGCGGATCCTGTTCGGCACCCAGGCGGGCACCAAGCCGCCGCGCTTCGTGCTCTTCGCCTCCGGCTTCCTGGAGGCGGGCTACCGCCGGTTCATCGAGCGGCGGCTGCGCGAGGAGTTCGGCTTCGAGGGCACGCCGATCCAGGTCTCGGTGCGCGTGCGCGAGAAGCGCAGCCGCAAGAAGTGACCGGCTGACGGTACGAGCGGCCGTACGGCGGCCGGCCCTGGAGCGGGCCGGGCGCCGTCACAGACCGTGCATCCGGTTGGCGTGCGCGCCGCCGGACGGGGCACCGGGCGGCAGCGCGGCGGGCAGGACACCGCGCGGCCGCCCGGTGCCGTACGGGGAGTGCGCCACGGGGTGCCACTGCGCGGGGCGCGGGGCCACCGGCTGGAGCCGCAGCTGCTCCTCGCCGCTGCGGTCGAACGGCAGCGCCCGGAAGAGCCTGCGGTACTCCGAGTACAGCGCGTCGTAGATCGGCGTGTTGGACACCGTCACGGTGTCGTGCGGGGCGCGCATCGGCGGGATCTGGCTCTGGTACGGAGGCCGGGGCGAAGTGTCGTAGGTGTGCACGTATGGGGCAACGATCATCCTGCGCCCTGGATGCGGCCCGAAAGGACGAAATGGCCAGCTCCTTACCCGCGGGCCCGGCGTACGGAAGCGTGCCGGGGGCGCGGGGCACCGGGCGCGCGGGCCGCGTTGACGGGTGCGGGCAGCGCGAAGGCCGGGCGCGCGCTCGTGGCGGAGCGGTGCGCCCGGCCCCACGGCTCACCGGGGGTCAGGTCCCGGCGAGCGGCATCGTGCCGCCGACCAGCAGGCCCTTGGCGGCGGCGCGGTCGAGCGCCTCGCGCATCAGGTCCTCCCGGGGCTGCCGGCCGATGGTGCCGACCGGGGCGGCGTAGACGAAGACCTCGTTGGTGCGGTTGGCGGCGGCCCGCCAGCCGTCGCTGACCGGCAGCGGCTGGTGCGCCTGCCACCAGGCCGTGGAGTTCTGGCTGTTGGTGCCGCCCTGGAGCACGGCATGCAGCTTGCCCATGGCGAGCAGCACCGACCAGCCGCCCAGCGCGGGCGGCGGGGTCTCCAGGCTCGTGATCGGGTGGAAGCCCTCCTCGCTGAGCAGCAGCAGGAACTCGTCGTCCGCGGTGCTGCCCGGGCGGCCGACCGGGCCGGTCGGTTCCACCACCAGTGCCGGGTGCAGGTTGTCCTGGCACAGCACCAGGCCGCAGGTGATGCCGAGGACCGCCTGCCGCGGCACCTGCGCCCCGGTGGAGGCGAGCGGGCTCGCGGGCGGGGGAACGGCGGCGGGGGCGGGCTGCTCGGAGATGGAGGTCTCGCCCTGGATGCTGCGGACGGCCACCTGGAGCTGTTCCTCGGAGACCGGGACCACCTGTGAGGGGATGCAGGCGGCGTGCGCGAAGGCGAGGACGGCCGTCTCCTCGCCCACGAAGAGCACCGTGCTGGTGCGCTCCTGTGTGGTGTCGCCGGGGGTGCGGCAGGAGGTGCAGTCGTACGGGCCGGGCGCGTTCTCGCCGGCGAGCAGGCGGTCGGCCTCCGCATCGCCGATCTCGGCGCGTACCTCGTCGCTGACATCGAGCAAGGGCGGCACGGATGACTCCTCGGGGGTTGCGGTGCGTGTCGTGCGAGCGCGGAGGTTCCGGCTCGCAGTGACAACGGGTGATCTGTGGCCGGGGTCACGCGCGGAGTCGTGCGGAGTGAATATGCCGGATGCGGAACGTTACAGGGGTCCGGAATTCGCTCACTCTCCGTCGAATCCTCCGACTCGCCCGACGGTGTGACGAGGTGAAGAACGTCACAGGACGGTGACGGTCGGGAGGAACAACAGCGGGCAAAAGGGCGCCAACTGCCCCGCCGAATCTGTTACTTACCTCTGGTAACCGCCAACTGGCCTGCGATCCGCGGCATTTGGTTGATGTGACGGCCTCTCGCTCCCTAGATTCGGCGGCCGTGTGCACAGAGCACCACCCGGGCAGTCCGCACGGAGGATGACGGCGCGTCACCACTGGCGCCGGCAGCGGACGGACAGGCCGGACACGGGACGCAAAGGCGTCCGGTGGACGGTCCGTCGGCAACACAGGGGGAAGCCCGGGGTCGTCGAGAAGGGGATCCATGTCCGGACATCCGGAGCGCCGTAAGCACGCCGCCACGTCGGGCAACGGGAGGGGACTGGGCCGCCGGGCGCGCGCCGCGGTCGTCCTGGCCTCGGCCGCGGCGGTCAGCCCGCTGGCCGCGCTGGCGGCGAGCGGAACGGCGCAGGCCGCAGACAGCGGCGTGTGGGACCGCATCGCCGCTTGCGAGAGCGGCGGCAACTGGAGCATCAACACCGGCAACGGCTACTACGGCGGGCTGCAGTTCAGCGCCAGTACCTGGGCGGCCTACGGCGGCACGCGCTACGCGCCGGTCGCCAGCGGTGCCGACCGCAGCGAGCAGATAGCGATCGCCAACAAGGTTCAGGCGGCGCAGGGCTGGGGCGCCTGGCCGGTCTGCTCGGCCCGCGCCGGGGCGTACGGCAGCGCGCCGGCCGCCTCCTCGGACGCCGGTTCCTCCGGGTCGCACACCGACACCTACTCCACGCGCGCCGAGGGCTACAAGCCGCGCGAGTCCGCCCCCGCGCACCGCGAGCGGACCCCCGAGCGCACGGCGACCGCGGCACCGGCCGGACGGCAGGGCCACGGCGACTACACCGTGGCCCCGGGCGACACCCTCAGCGGGATCGCCGCCGCGCACGGCACCAGCTGGCAGCGGGTCTACGACGCCAACCGCGAGGTCATCGGCGGGAACCCGGACCTCATCATGCCCGGCCAGCGGCTGAACGTCTGACGCCCACCGCCGGCCGGATCACCGCGCCGCAGGGCCCGCGGGGCCGTGGAGTTCGGCCGGTTCACCGGCGAACACCACGGCCCCGCGCCGCAGTTCGTACACCACGCGGGCGGCGTCGCGCAGCGCGGCGGGCAGCCGCTGCTCGGCGACGACCACGGTACGGCCGGACTCCGCCAGCCGCGCCAGGGCCCGGTGGGCGGTGTCCGCCACCGCACGGGCCAGGCCCTGGCCCGGCTCGTCGACCAGCACCAGGCCGGCCGGGGCCAGCAGCGCGCGGGAGACCGCGAGCATGCGCTGCTCCCCGCCGGACAGCGTGGCCGCCCGGTGCGCGAGCAGGCCGCGCAGGGCGGGGAAGGCGGCCAGCGCCGGATCCGGGTCGGGCCCGAACAGCGCGAGGTTCTCCGTGACCGTCAACGAGCCGAACACCGCCCGCCGGTCGGGGACGAAGGCCAGACCACGGCGTGCCCTGCGGTGCGCGGGGAGCCCGGTCACGTCCTGCCCGCGCCACACCACCCGCCCGGCGGACAGCGGCACCGACCCGGCCAGCGCCCGCAACACGGTGGTGCACCCCGAGCCGTTGGGCCCGGACAGCACGGTCAGGCAGCCCGCGGGCACGGCCAGGTCGACACCGTGCAGCGCCTCCAGCGGCCCGTAGCGGACGCGGGCCCGGCGCAGCGCGATCTCGACGCTCATCCCGCCGCCTCGGCGAAGGCGCCGCGCACCCGGGGGTCGGCCAGGACGGCGGCGGCCGGTCCCGAGGCCACGACGCGGCCCGAGGCCATCACGTGGACGACGTCCGCGAGATCCGCGACCAGATCGAGGTCGTGCTCGACCAGCAGCACCGCCGTGCCGTCCGCCGCAAGCGCCCGCAACACCCTCGCCAGCGAGGCCACTTCGGCCTCGTCCAAGCCCGCCGCCGGCTCGTCGAGCAGCAGGACGCGGGGGCGGGCGGCCAGCGCCCGGCCCAGTTCCACCCCGCGCAGAGCCCCGGTCGGCAGGTCGGCCGCGTCCCGGTCGCGCACCGCGCCGAGTCCCAGCAGCCGCAGCGCCGCGTCGGTGACCGCCGCGCGCTTAGCCGGGCCGGTGGCGGGCCCGTGCTCGGCGCCGACCCGGACGTTGTCCGCCACCGTCAGCCCGGAGAAGACCGCCACCTGCTGGAAGGTGCGGCCCACGCCGAGCCGGGCGCGCGCGTCGGCGGGCAGCCGGGTGACGTCCCGCCCGTCCAGCAGCACCCGCCCGGCATCCGGCCGCGCGGCGCCGCACAGGCAGTCGAACAGAGTGGACTTCCCCGCCCCGTTGGGTCCGACCACGGCCGTGATCCGGCCCCCGGTGACGGCGAGGTCCACGCCGTCCACCACGGCCGGGCCGCCGTAGGAGCGGCGGATGCCGCGGGCCGTCAGCCGCGCGGGCGGCGCGCCGCCGGGCATCCTGACCGGCCGTCCCGAGCGCGGGGGAGAGGCCGCGGCGTGCGGCTGTCTCGCGGGAGCCGGGGCGTGCGGTTGCTCCGGGGGAGCAGCCGCGGCGTGCGGCTGTCCCGGTGAACCCGGGTGCGCCGTCACCGGAGCCATGCCCGTACCCGCCGCCCCCGGTCCAGCCACCGCCGCCCGCACCCGCAGCCCCAGCGGGCTGAGCCGGGGCGCCGGGCGGGGCGCGGCCAGACGGTGCCACAGCCCGGGCAGGCCGCCGGGCAGCCGGGCGAGCGCGATCGCCAGGACGCCCACCACGGCGGCGGCGACGCCCTGCACGGTGCCCGCGTCCAGACCGACGAGCAGCGCGGCGGCGGCCAGGGCGCCCAGCGGGCTGTCGGCACCCGTCACGACCACGGCGGCGAACCACAGCAGTCCCTGCACCGGGTCGAAGGCGTCGGCGTCGAATGCTTGCGTGCCCAGCGCGAGCATGCCACCGCCGAGTGCGGCCAGCGCGGCGCCGACGACGAACGTGGCCACCTTCAGCGCGGGCACCCGCACCCCGGCAGCCACCGCGCCGGGCTCGTGGTCCCGCATCGCCGCCAGCGCCCGCCCGGACCGGCCGCGGCGCAGCATGCGGACCGCGGCCAGCACGGCGCCCAGCAACCCGAGTTCGAGCGCGTAGTACGCGTGGTCGCCGGTGAACCCGGCGGGCCGGGCGGGCCCCGTACCCAGCGATGAGGTCGCGTACGGCTGGGTGAGCACGAAGCGGCTGATCGCCACCCCGACCGCGAACGTGGCCAGCGCCAGCGCCAGTCCGCGCCGCCAGATCGCGGGCGTCCCGGTGAGCAGGCCCAGCGGCGCCACCAGCACCACGGCGAGCGCGAGCGCGGCGAGTCCCGGCAGCGCGGGCAGCCCGGGAAAGGACCCGGTCGCCAGCAGTGCGGTGAACAGCGCGCCGAGCCCGGCCCAGCCCGCCTGGCCCAGCGAGATCTGCCCGCCGGAGCCGGTGACCACCACCAGCGACAGCAGGATCACCGCCATCGCCGGGACCTGGACGGACGTCGTCAGGTCCGGCCCGGTCAGGCCCAGCGGCAGCAGGAACAGCAGTGCGCAGACCGCCCAGGCGCGGTACGAGGCGTGCGGACGGCCCCGCGCGCCGGAGGTCGCCCGGCGCACCGAGCCGGTCGCGCCGCCGATCGCGGGCCCGGCCACCGAGACGACCAGCAGGGCGACCACGAAGAGGTTGGCGCCGACCGCCTGGAGCAGCGGCTGCGGCCAGCCACCGGGGTGCAGGCGGGTCAGCTGGCTCTGCGCGATCCCGATCGCCAGGGCCACCGCGACCGCGGCCGGGATGCCGCGCCGCCCGGCCGCCACCGCGACCGCCATCGTCTCCATCACCAGCAGTGACAGCCCGTACGGGTCGAGCCGCAGGAAGGGCGCGAGCAGTACGCCGGCCAGCCCCGCGGTGAAGGCGCCGAACGCCCAGCCCGCCGCCGCGACCCGGTCGGCGTCGACGCCGGTGAGCACGGCGAGCCGACGGTCGTCGACGACGGCGCGCAGCCGGGTGCCGAACGGCGTCCAGCGGGCGACCGCGCCCACCGCGCAGCCCACCACGGCCACCGCCGCCAGCGTGGTGACCGCCTGCGCGACCGGTCCGGAAGGCACCAGGGACGGCGCGTCGGTGAGCGCGTTGCCACCCCACACCAGGTACACCACGCCGACGAGGAGCACGAAGACACCGAGGGTGGCGACCAGCGTCTCACCGGTGTCCGCCTCCCGGGCGGCCAGTGGGCGGAACACGACGCGGTCCAGCGCCAGCCCCATCGCGGGGGCGAGCAGCAGCAGGCAGGCGGCGGCCGCGGGCCACAGCGGCCAGTGCCGGACGACGACCAGCTCGCGCAGGACGTACGCGGTGACGGTGGCGACGGCGCCGTGCGCGAGGTTGAACACACCGGTGGCGCGATAGGTCACCAGCAGGCCGATGCCGGTCAGCGCGGCGGCGCCGCCCACGGCGAGCCCGGCGAGGGTCAGGTCGACGGTGAGCGAGGCCACGGGTCTCTCACCGGTCCGGTTCGCACACCGGACAGGGGTCCAACCGGCCCTCTCCGGGCGGCAGTTCGGTCGCGTCCCGGCGGTGGGCGACCAGCGGGCAGTCGGCGCGGTGGCGCATCGTGCCGCCGGGCACCGCGAGCAGCCGGGACGAGGAGGGCGCGTCGGGCGCGCCGGGTGGGCCTTCGCGGTCGTCCTCGGTGAGCAGCCGGTACAACTCCTCGACGCGGGCGGACGCCTCCGCGGAGCCCTCCTTGGCCAGCAGCACCGCGCCCGCCACGATCAGCGCCGCGCCGGGGACGGTCGCCGAGGCCAGGTAGGGGAGTTGACGCTGTGTCAGGCTCTGCCCGGACACGCCGTACCAGCCCAGCACGCACAACACCGCGCCCGCGACCACGGCCAGCCACCCGCCCCACTCGGCGAGCAGGCCGCGCAGCCGGGCGGCGGTCGCGGGGAGCGTCCGCGCCGACCGGGGCGGCGACGGCGGCCGGGGCTGTTCGGCCATCGGTCCCCCTCGCGGCCCGGGGCGTCCGCGAGGCCGTGGGGGCGACGGGGGCGCCGGGATGTGAGCGTGCGTGTATGTTGCATGTCACCCGATTTGCCATAATATGTCACCCGTAGCGACAACCCAAACGTGTGCGGACCTCCCGGGACGGTGAGGAAGATGGCTCGTACCCCGCGCACCGCGCTGGCCGCCGGAGCGACCGCGGTGGCGCTGGCGGCCGCCCTGACCGCGTGCGGCGGCGGGTCCTCCTCGCCGTCCAGCACCCCCGCGACCACGGCCACCACCTCGGCCGCGCCGTCCGCGAGCGGCACCGCCCCCGCCGACCCCTCGGCGGCGAAGGCGCAGGTCGTCAAGAACTGGGAGAAGTTCTTCGACCCGAGCACCTCGCTGGCGGACAAGACCAAGCTGCTGGAGAACGGGCAGAAGATGACCAAGGTCGTCGAGGGGTTCGCCGGCGACCCCAGGGTCGGCCAGGTCAAGGCCACCGTGCAGAGCGTGCGGTTCACCTCGCCGTCCGGGGCCGACGTCACCTACTCGCTGGCCCTGAAGGGGACCACCGTGCTGCCCAGCGCCTCGGGCACCTCCGTGCTCCAGGACGGCGTGTGGAAGGTGTCCGACCAGACCCTGTGCGCGCTGATCTCCCTCGACAGCAGTGGTTCCGCGATCCCGGGCTGCTGAGACCCGACGCCGGGCAGTTCGCGTTGAGACGCGACGCCGGACCGTCGAGACGCGACGCCGGGCAGTCCGCGCTGAACCGCGACGCCGGGCCTTCCGCGCCGGGGCGGCCTGCCTCGCGGCGGCGGCCCTCGCGCTGACCGCCGCCTGCGGGACCCGACTGCCCTCCCGCGACTTCACCGCCCCGCCCACCGCCGCGCCGACGGGCACCGGCGGCGCCGCGCCGATCCGCGTGGGCGTCATCACCAGCGCCACCAGCCCGGTCGGCGGGGACACCTTCGTCGGCCCGCGCGACGGCGCCGAGGCCTACTTCGCCCGGCTCGACGCGCACGGCGGGATCAACGGCCACCCCGTCACCGTCGTCACCTGCGACGACGGCGGCAGCGGCGTCGGCGACACCTCCTGCGCGCACCGGCTCGTCGACCAGGACAAGGTCTTCGCCCTGGTCGCCACCACCGCACTGGACTACGCCGCCGCCCCCTACGTGAGCGCCCACGACGTCCCCGACATCGGCGGCCAGCCCCTCGGCACCGCCTACGACACCTATCCGCACCTGTACGGGATCTACGGCAGCGACGCCCCCCGCGACGGGGCGACCGGCTGGCACGGCACCCTGGTCGCCGGCACCGAGGTCTACCGCTACTTCAAGCAGGAGCAGCACGCCCGCACCGCCGCCGTCGTCTACTACAACCAGGCGGACTCCGCCCGCTACGCGAACCAGGTCGTGCGGGGACTGCGCACCGAGGGCTACCGCGTGGTACCGGAAGAGGCCGACTTCGCGCTGCCGGACTTCTCCGCGGTCGCCGCGGACCTGCGCGCCCACCACGTCGACATCCTCTTCGACGCCCTGGACACCGGCGGCAACTCCCAGCTGTGCAAGGCGATGCAGGCCGCCCACGTCACCGTCGCCGCGAAGGTCACCAACGTCCAGAACTGGGACTCGAACGTGCCGAGCGCCTACGCCGGGGCGCCCGGCTGCCGGCGCGCGCTGTGGGTGACCGGTTCCAGCCGGGACTACGACGACACCGCCAACCCCCAGGTCGCCGCGTTCCGTTCCGGCATGGCGGCCTACCGGGCGGCGCACGGCGGCTCGCCCTCGTACCTGTCGCAGTGGCAACTGGAGGGCTGGGCGGCGGGGATGTGGCTGCGTGACGCGCTCTCCGGGTGCCCGGCGCCCGGCACCACGACGGGCTCGGTCGGCGCCGCGCGGGCCTGCGTCGAGCGTTTCATGAACCGCCCGCAGGGCTACGACGCGCACGGACTGCTGCTGCCCGCCACCTTCCATTCGCTGCCCGCGCCGCCGAGGACCGCCCGCGACTGCCTGTCGGTGGCCCGCTGGGAGCCCGGCGCGGACGGCGGCCGCGGCGGCTGGGTCCCGCAGGGGCCCGACATGACCCGCAACTGCTTCACCGTCCCCCAACTTCCGTACAAACCCTGACCGCCGGCCGCTTCTCGCGCCGCATTCCGTGGCGCTTTCGGTGCCGTAGCCGTGCCGGGCGGTGCGCGGTAGCGCGCGCGGCGTCCAGGAAAGTCCGGCGAACCCCCACGAGAAAGCCGTATGTCGCTTCATCAGGCACCTGACCCCCGCTCCACGGCCGCCGACGCCGACCCGGCCCCGGGCGCCGCGCCCGCCTGGGCCGCACCCCACCGGGCGAGCGCGCCGCCGTGCTGGGCTCACGGACGCGGCGGCCACCCTGCTGCGCGAGCCGGCGCGCGTTCACGGTCAGATGTTCCACCAGCCCGGCGCGGCTGCTGCGACGGCAGTTCGCGTACCGGGGTCACACCTCTCCCGCCATCGATGTGGAGCCGGGACGCGGAAGCGGTTTCTCCCTTGAGCGACCACCGGAAACCGCTTCCTGATCCGGTCCCGGCTGCTGACCGACGAGGAGCTGACGGCGCTCGGGCGGGGGCCGGGGGGTGGTACGGGCCGGGAAGACGATCGGTCGATATTGTGAACACGTGAACAACGGGGAGGCTGTGTGGAGGAGTTGTGCGACGGCGTTCCGGGCTTCCGGATCGCCTTTCGCCGATTCCTCGGGGACGCTTTCCAGGGTTATCCGCATCGGCTCCGGAAAACCGTCGCGTGTAAGAGGAAGGCGAACTTGTCCGGGGAATTCGGCAAACTGGCGCGCTGGTCTTCCTGGCGGTCCGGAGCGCCACGTTCGAGTGAAGCCGGAATGTCAAACTCCGCACCCCGCACTGTGACCGAAGCGTGACGCTGGCCCGGGAACCGGCCTACCGTGGACGGTATGGCACCCGTTCCGCACCCCGGCCCCACCCCCGACGACAGCACCGACGCCTACGTCGGCCTTCCTGCGGAAGAGGCCGAGCGGCGGGCGGTGGAACACGGCTGGACGACGGTGCGGCCGCTGCCGCCCGACTCGGTGATCACGATGGAGTACGTGGCGGGGCGGCTGAACTTCACCGTCAGGGACGGCGTGGTCGCCCGCTGCTGGCAGGGCTGACCGCCCTCCCGCGCCGCGACCCGCGAAAAGGGCCGGCGGCCCGCGAGGACGTGCGTACCGTCCCGCGGACCGCCGGCCCGTTCGTTCTCAGCGGTTCAGCCGGGGGTGCCCCGGCGGGCCGCCTGGACCGGCGGCGGGGTCTGGCGCACCGGACGCTCGCCGTGCGCCCGGCGGTTGGTGCCGGACGCGGTGACCGCCGCCCGGTCGTAGCGCTGCCCGTAGCTCCGCGCGCCGTGGTGCGCGCCGCCGCGCACCGGGGGCACCAGGGGCACGATCGACGGCGGCCGGACCGCGGTGGACGCCGGGGCGGTCGCGGGGGCAGCGGCGGTGGCCACCACCGCGGCCGGGACCGGCTCGCGGGCCCCGTCCGGGTCCTCGGACGCGCCGCGCGGCGGCACCAGGGCCCCGGGATCGCCGACGGGCGCCCCGGCCGGTGCGACCGCGGCCCGGGGCCGCAGCCGCGCCAGCAGACCCAGCAGCCACTCCTCGGCGCGGGCCACCAGCGGCTCGAACCATGGCAGCGCCAGCAGCACCAGCAGCCCCGCGCACCAGCCGCTCAGTACGTCGCTCACCCAGTGGGTGCCGAGGTAGATCGTCGTCATGCCGACGCCCATCGCGAGCATCGCGCTGACCACCGAGCCGACCCGGCGGGCCAGCGGTGTGGTCGCCAGGTACGCCAGCACGCCCCAGGTCACGACCGCGTTCGCGGTGTGCCCGGACGGGAATATGTCCCCACCGCGGAACAGCTCGGCCGATCCGATGGTGGTCGCGTAGTGCGGGCCGAGGCGTCCCAGCCCGTACTTCACCGAGCCCACCGTGACGTTGAGGAGCAGCAGCGAGGTGCCGAGGATCAGCAGCGGACGCAGGGAGCGCTGCTTCCAGGTGCGCCAGCCGAGCCAGGCGGCCACCATCACCGCGGTCGGTCCGCGCTGCCCGAGGACCACGAAGTAGTCCAGGAAGGCGTGGTACTGGGGCCACTGCTTGTACGGCCGGAAGAGCATGACCTGCCAGTCCAGCGACACGAGTGGCGTACTGGCCAGTACGGCCACGACGATTGCCGCGTAGGCCACCAGCGTGGTGCCGAACAGCACGCGGCGCGTTCGGCTCATGCCCGGGACCTCGCGGTCGTTCGGTCGCTCCTGTCCTCGCTCCTGCTCCGAGTGGGCGACGATTCGGTCGGTACGCACTCAATCGACGTTACAGCGTGTGACGGGTGTGTTCGGCCGTAGAAGCCTCTTCGTGATGACGATGTGATGTGGCAACTGTCACGCCGTGTCGGCCTTCTCACATTTTCCACTTCCCCCGAACGTCGGCCGGTGAAGGGCCGGTCGAAGCCCCCGGCTTTCCTTCCCGGCTTTTCTCCGGAGAATCCTGTGAATTGCGCGGCCGGACATTCCCGGCGCCAACTCACTCTCTGACGTCGCATCAGGTTACGGGGCCCCGGCGCCCTTCCGTTTCAAGATCGGTAACGGCGGCGAGTCGTCCCGGCGGCCGGCCGGTGACGCCCCGGTGACCGCTCCGGTGTGACGAACGCCACTGGCGCCGCACGCTCGGCGAACGCCGCGCCGGCCCCGTCGTACGCGGGCCGCGACCGCGGGAACCCCTGGCGCCGGCGCGGACTCGCGTAACCTGGCGGCTCACTCGCCGATCCCCACCCGGGCCCGACGGGGCCGCCCGCTCGCCGCCCCCACGAGCCGCCCGGGGCGAGCGAACACAGCGGAGGTGCACGGATGACCGGGACGACCACGGCCGGCGGTCGGACCACGACCGCCGCCGCCCCGGAGGACGACCGGCGGCCGGGCCCGCCCGCAGGGCCCCGCGACACCGGACGGCGCGGACGGCACGCCAGACTCGGTCCGGCCGGCTCTCCCGCCAACCGCTGGACCGTCCTGGTCGTCCTCTGCGTGAGCCTGCTGTTCGTCGCCCTGGACGCGACCGTGCTGCACGTCGCGGTGCCCTCGCTCACCGAGAGCCTGCGGCCGGGCGCCGTCGAACTGCTGTGGATCGTCGACGTCTACCCGCTGGCCGCCGCCTCCCTGCTGATCCTCTTCGGCACCCTCGGCGACCGCGTCGGCCGCCGAAAGGTGCTGCTGCTCGGGTACGCGCTGTTCGCCGCCGCCTCCGGGATCGCCGCGCTCGCCGGGAGCCCCGCGGTGCTGATAGGCGCCCGGGCGCTGCTGGGCGTCGGCGGTGCCATGATCATGCCCGCGACGCTCTCGATCGTCCGCCAGGTCTTCCCCGACCGCCGGGAGCGGGCCGTCGCCATCGGCGTGTGGTCCGCGGTGGCGGCGGTCGGCGCCGCGGTGGGCCCGGTGCTCGGCGGCTTCCTCGTCGAGCACTTCTGGTGGGGCTCGGTCTTCCTGGTCAACATTCCGCTGATGGCGGTCATCTGGCCGTTCGCCCGGCGCATGGTGCCGGAGTCCACCGGCGACCGGGACGGGCCGTGGGACGTGCTGGGCGCCCTCATGGCCGCGCTCGGCATCCTCGGCGCCGTGGTCGGCGTCAAGGAACTGGGCGCCGGACTCTCGCCGCTCTCCCCGGTCGCGCTGGTCCCGCTGCTCGCCGGGGTCGCCCTGCTGTGGCTCTTCGTGCGCCGCCAGCGCGGGCTGCGGCACCCGCTGGTGGACGTCACGATGTTCGCCAGGCCCGCGTTCGGCACCTCCGTCGGCTGCATCGTGCTGGCCATGCTGGCGCTCGTCGGGCTGGAACTGATCGCCGTGCAGTACCTCCAGCTGGTGCTGGACCTCGCGCCGGTCGACACCGGGCTGCGGCTGCTCCCGCTGACGTTCGCCGCCATGGCCGCCGGGCTCACCGGCTCGCGCACCCTGCGCCGCTTCGGGCCGCGCGCGATGGTCTGCGGCGGCTTCCTGCTGACCGCCGCCGCCGTGCTCGCGCTGACCGCGATGGGCGAGCACGACCGGCCGTGGCTGCTGACCGGAGCGTTCGTGGCGCTCGGGTTCGGTCTGGAGACCACACTGTTCGGTTCCTACGAGTCGATGCTCAGCGAGGCCCCGGCCGGCTGCTCGGGCGGCGCGGCGGCGGTCGGCGAGACCTCCTACCAGCTCGGCGCCGGCATCGGCATCGCGCTGCTCGGCTCGGTCATGAACGCGGTCTACACCCCCGGCCTGCGGCACCTGCCCGGAGTGCCCGCCGCCGACAGCGCGGGCGCCGGACGCTCGCTGGGCGAGGCGTACGACCTGGCCGACCGGCTCGGCGGCCGCACCGGCCAGACCCTGCGCGCCGCCGCCCGGCACGCGTTCGTCCACGGGCTGCACGTCACCCTGGTCGTCAGCGCGGTGCTGCTGCTGGCCGGCGCGGCGGCCGCGCTGCGGTTGCCGAAGACGTTCGACGGCACGGCGTGCGGGGAAGAAGCGGGCCGGGGCGCCGAGGACGCGGGGGCCGCCGAGGTGCCCTCGCCGCGCGAGCCGCAGACCGCGGGCCGGGCGGGGTGACGCGCGCGGGCTTGTCCGGCCGATGTCCGGCCGACGGGAGCCGTGCGGGCCCGTGTGACGCCCGCGACCCGTGTCCCGAAGGGCTTTACGCCGCCAGGCCAGGCCCGTAGCGTCGGCCACGACCTGCGGTGATCGTCCGGCGGCGGGCGCCGGACGGCCGCGGCCCGACCGAAAGCGGAGGCCCGTCATGAGTGGCAGTGGACTGCCGTCCTTCGACCCGCGCGACCCGCTCGGCATCGACGACCTGCTGAGCGACGAGGACCTCGCGGTGCGCGACACCGTGCGCCGCTGGGCCGCCGACCGGGTGCTGCCGCACGTCGCCGACTGGTACGAGCGCGGCGAGCTGCCCGGCGTCCGCGAACTGGCCCGGGAACTCGGCTCGATCGGGGCGCTCGGGATGTCGTTGACCGGCTACGGCTGCGCCGGTGCCTCCGCCGTCCAGTACGGGCTGGCCTGCCTGGAGCTGGAGGCCGCCGACTCCGGCATCCGCTCGCTGGTGTCGGTGCAGGGCTCGCTGGCCATGTACGCGATCCACCGCTTCGGCTCCGCGGAGCAGAAGAACGCGTGGCTGCCGCGGATGGCCTCCGGCGAGGTCATCGGCTGCTTCGGCCTCACCGAGCCGGACCACGGCTCCGACCCGGCGGGCATGACCACCTACGCCAAGCGCGACGGCGGCGACTGGGTGATCAACGGCCGCAAGATGTGGATCACCAACGGCTCGGTGGCCGGCGTCGCCGTGGTCTGGGCCCGTACCGACGAGGGCATCAGGGGCTTCGTCGTCCCGGCCGGCGCGCCCGGCTTCTCCGCCCCGGAGATCAAGCACAAGTGGAGCCTGCGCGCCTCGGTCACCAGCGAACTGGTCCTGGACGACGTACGGCTGCCCGCCGACGCCGTGCTGCCCGAGGTCGCCGGCCTGCGCGGACCCTTGAGCTGCCTGAGCCACGCGCGCTACGGGATCGTGTGGGGCGCGATGGGCGCCGCCCGCGCCAGCTTCGAGTCGGCGCTGGAGTACGCCACCACCCGCGAGCAGTTCGGCCGCCCGATCGGCGGCTTCCAGCTCACCCAGGCCAAGCTCGCCGACATGGCCGTGGAACTGCACAAGGGCGTCCTGCTCGCCCACCACCTCGGCCGCCGCATGGACGCCGGCCGGCTGCGCCCTGAGCAGGTCAGCTTCGGCAAGCTCAACAACGTGCGCGAGGCCATCGAGATCTGCCGCACCGCGCGCACCGTCCTCGGCGCCAACGGGATCTCGCTGGAGTACCCGGTGATGCGGCACGCCACCAACCTGGAGTCGGTGCTCACCTACGAGGGCACGGTCGAGATGCACCAGCTGGTGCTGGGCAAGGCGCTGACCGGACTCGACGCCTTCCGCTGAGCGGAGGCCTCCGCCGAGCGGTGCTGTTCGCCGGGCGGAGCCTTCCGCCGAGCGGCGCCGGGGCGTTCCCGGCGGGTCCCTGCCCGGACGGGACGGGGCCCGGCGGGGCGCGCGCCCCGGTCAGCTCTGGTTGAAGAAGCCGTCCGAGGCGCGGCCCGCGCTCTCCCCGCTGACCACGGTGTAGTCGGCCGGGGTGAGCAGGAAGACCCGGTTGGCGACGCGCTCGATGTCGCCGCGCAGCCCGAAGGTCAGCCCGGCGGCGAAGTCCACCACGCGCTTGGCGTCGGACGGCTCCATCGCGCTCAGGTTGACGATCACCGGGACGCCGTCGCGGAACAGCTCGCCGATGCCGCGCGCGTCCCGGAACCCGTCCGGGGTCACCGTGGCGATCCGGCGGCCGGTCTCCTGCGCCGCGTCGGCGGCCACCCGCACCCGCGGGTCGGTCACCCAGGCGTCACTGGGCACCGGCCCCTCGGCGTAGTCCGTGTACTCCTCGTCGTAGTACCGCTCGTCGCC
The DNA here is from genome assembly GCF_003144095.1 of Streptomyces sp. ICBB 8177. GTDB lineage: Bacteria > Actinomycetota > Actinomycetes > Streptomycetales > Streptomycetaceae > Streptantibioticus_D. Next base: position 764,235 of record NZ_NSKH01000023.1, read on the forward strand.
GCTGTCGTCGACGAGTCCCAGCCACGCGCTGGCCTTACGCACCGAACCCATGGACGCCTCCTCTCACGTGCGGTCTGTACCGTCCGCCCTCCTATGGTCGTCCATGATGCTGATGATGCGCCAAGCGGAAACCCTTGACATCACGGTTTCGTGACGGTTCTGGTGCACAGGCTCGGATGGCGACACGTCAGGTGGCAGGCGGCATACGGAAGGTGACGGACCATGGGAAAAAAATTCGGTCGGTGACGCACGGGAGAGTGAACGAGCGCCGCCGTCCGGCCCAGGGTCCGGACAGGTAATATGACCCGCCGATCGTGGCCGAAACGCCCTGGGGGAGAGTTGTTCGGGATCGTCAGGCCGTGCCGCCACCGGCTCTCCGAAGGACTCGCGACCTCGTGGACGGCCCATCTGTGCGGCCTGTGCCTGGCGCTGCGCGACGACCACGGCCACCTCGCGCGGGTCGCCACCAACTACGACGGCCTGATCATCTCGGTCCTGACGGAGGCTCAGTCGGTCACCACCGGCGCCTGGCGCAGGACCGCGGGACCCTGCCCGCTGCGCGGGATGCGCGGTGCGCCGGTGGCCACCGGTGAGGGCGCCCGGCTCGCCGCCGCCGTCTCCCTGGTGCTTGCCTCGGCGAAGGTGCGCGACCGTGTCGCCGACCGCGACGGGCTGTTGGGCCGCAGACCGGTCGCCGCGGCGGCCCGCCGGGTGGCCGGACGCTGGGACCGGGCGGCCGCGCGGACCGCCTCCGCCGTCGGGTTCGACACCGCCGTGCTGCTCGACGCGGTGGACCGCCAGAGCGGCATCGAGGCGTCGGCCACCACCGGCACCTCGCTGCTGACGGTCACCGATCCCACCGAGACCGCGACCGCGGCCGCCTTCGCGCACACCGCCGTGCTCGCGGGCCGTCCCGGCAACGCCGCGCCGCTGCGCGAGGCGGGACGGCTCTTCGGCCGCCTCGCCCATCTGCTGGACGCGGTCGAGGACCTGACCGCCGACACCGCCTCCGGCGCCTGGAACCCGCTGACGGCCACCGGCACGAGCCTCGCCGAGGCCCGGCGGCTGTGCGACGACGCGGTGCACGGCGTACGGCTGGCGATGCGGGAGGTGGAGTTCACCGACGGGCGCCTCGCGCACGCGCTGCTGTGCAGGGAACTGCCGCGCTCGGTGGACCGCGCGTTCGGCACCCACGCCTCCTGCGGCACGGCCGCGCCCCACGCCTCCTACCCGCCCCCGCCGCCGGGCGGCCCGTACGGCGACCCGCACGGCACGCCGGGGCCGAACCCGTACGCGCAGCCCGGCCCCGGTCCGTACGGCACGCCCGGCCCGAACCCGTACGGCGACCCGTACGCCAACCCGTACGCGGGCGGCCCGGGCGGTCCCGGCGGCGGGTTTCCGCCGCCTCAACCGCCGCGCGGGCGCGGGCCGTTGGCGGGATGCGCGCTGTGGCTGGGGCTGTGCTGCACCTGCCAGGTCTGCTGCCGAGACCCCTACCACGACCCGTGGACCGGGCAGCCCCGCAGCGGCTGGTGCCGCGGGTGCGACTGCGGCGACTCCTGCTGCGACGGCCTGGAGTGCTGCGAGTGCTGCGAGTGCCTCCAGTGCTGCGAGTGCCTGGACTGCGGAGGCTGCTGAGACCCGCGCCGGACGTGGCCGGAGGGCGCCGGTGCGCCGCCTTTGCGGCCGCGCGCCCGACGGGGCGCCCTTGTACGACGCCCCCGGTGGTCTGAATACTCCAGCGGCAGTGACCCTCCGCACCGCCGAGGAGGCCCTGAGTGATCGCTCGCCACGCTCCGCGCACCGCGCCCCACGACCACCCCGCCCCGGCCGGGCGCCGCGTCGCCGCCGCCGCGACCGCCGCGCTGCTGGCCACCGGAGCCGTCGTGGGGGTCCCTGCCGCCGGCGCCGTGCGGAACGCCACCGGTGGGCTCGGCGCGGTCGCGGACGCCGTACGGGCGCTGGGCATACCCGGCACCGCCTGGAGCGGCGATCCCGCGACCGGCCAGCTCGTGGTGACCGCCGACGCCCGGGTACGCCCGGACCAGCTCGCCAGGCTGCGCGCCGGGACCGCCCGCTTCGGCGGCGCGGTCCGCATCGAGCGCGCCGCCGGAGTGCTCGCCCCCGTGCCCACCGGCGGCGGCGCGGTCTACGGCGCCGGGTACCGCTGCTCGTTCGGGTTCGGCGTGCGGCGCGGCGGCACCCGGTACTTCCTGACCGCCGGACACTGCGGCCGTGCCGCGCGCACCTGGTACGCGGACGCCGAGCGCACCGTCCGGATCGGCACCACCGCGGCATGGGCCTACCCGGGCCACGACTACGCGCTGGTGCGCGCCGAAGGGCCCGCGCGTCAGGCCCCGCGCACCACGGTCGACGGCCGGGTCGTCGACCGCGCGGGCGAGCCCCGCGTCGGCGAACGCGTCGCGCGGGCCGGCAGCAGCAGCGGGGTGCGCTACGGCACCGTCACCGCGCTGGACGTCAGCGTGGACTACGGCGACGGCGAGGTGGTGACCGGGCTCATCCAGACCGACGTGTGCGCCGAGCCGGGCGACAGCGGCGGACCGCTCGTCGAGGGCGACACCGCGCTGGGCCTGACCTCCGGCGGCGACGGCGACTGCGCGACCGGCGGCACGACGTACTACCAGCCGGTCACCGCCGCCCTCGCGCGCTACGGCGTGAGCCTGGACTGAGCGCCCGCCCACCGGTCGTCCCCCCTCGCGGACCGATGCTGTCCGCGGCGGGTGGCAGCATGGGCCCATGCTGGAGACCTCCGCCCGACTGCTGCGTCTGCTCTCGCTGCTCCAGGCCCGCCGTGAGTGGTCCGGCGCGCAGCTCGCCGAACGCCTGGAGGTGACCACCCGCACGGTCCGGCGCGACGTGGACCGGCTGCGCGGCCTCGGCTACCCGGTGCACGCCACCTCGGGCACCGCGGGCGGCTACCGGCTGGGCGCGGGCGCGGAGCTGCCCCCGCTGCTGCTGGACGACGAGGAGGCGGTGGCCGTCGCCCTGTGCCTGCGCACCGGCGCGAGCGGCGGGGTGGCCGGGATGGCGGAGACCGCGGCGCGGGCGCTGGCCAAGCTGGAGCAGGTGCTGCCGTCCCGGCTGCGGCACCGGGTGCAGGCCACCGAGGCGATCGCGGTCTCGGCGCAGGACGGGGCCCCGACCGTCGCGCAGGCCGTGCTCACCGCGATCGGCGCCGCCTGCCGGGACCACGAGCGCCTGCGGTTCGACTACACCGGCCACGACGGGCGGGTCGGCAGGCGGGAGGTGGAGCCGCACCGCCTCGTGCACCTCGCTCGCCGCTGGTACCTGCTGGCCTGGGACACCGAGCGCGGTGACTGGCGCACCTTCCGGGTCGACCGGATGGTGCCCGCGACCCCGACGGGTCCGCGCTTCACCCCGCGCGAGCCCCCGCCGGACGCCGCCGCGTACGTGGCGCGCGGGGTGACCTCGGCCGTCTACCGGCACCGGGCCGTGGTGACGCTGCACGCGCCCGCCGAGCGGGTCGCGGAGTACACCACGCAGGGGACCGCCACCGTCGAGGCGGTCGACGACACCCGCTGCGTGCTGCGCACCGGCTTCGCCTCGCTCGACGCGCTCGCCGTCTACATCGCGCTCTTCGGCGTCGAGTTCGAGATCCACGAGCCGCCGGAACTGGCCGCCCGGATGCGCGAGGTGGGCGAGCGGCTGCTGCGGGCCGCTCCCGAGGGCCCGGACGCCACGACCACCTGACGGCGACCGTACCGGGGCGTACGGTGAAAACAGGACACCCCGCGGGCGGTCCGCCGTCCGCGGTGCCCACGTGTGCAACTCCGCCCGGCAGGGGGCAGTGATGATCGTTGACGTGGTGGCGGCCGTGCTGTCGTTCGGCGCCGTGTACCTCCTGGCGGGCGCCCGGGTGGTCAAGCAGTACGAACGCGGACTCGTCTTCCGGCTCGGCCGGCTGCGGTCCGACGTGCGTCCGCCCGGGTTCAAGATGGTCGTCCCCGGGATCGACCGGCTGGTCAAGGTCAACATGCAGATCGTGACCCTGCCCATCCCGTCCCAGGAGGGCATCACCCGCGACAACGTCACCGTCCGGGTGGACGCGGTGGTCTACTTCAAGGTCATCCACCCCGTGGACGCCGTCATCAACGTCGAGGACTACCGCTTCGCGGTGCTCCAGGTCGCGCAGACCTCGCTGCGGTCCATCATCGGCAAGAGCGACCTGGACGACCTGCTGTCCAACCGCGAGAAGCTCAACGAGGGCCTGGCGCTGATGATCGACAGCCCGGCGCTGGGCTGGGGCGTGCAGATCGACCGGGTCGAGATCAAGGACGTGTCGCTGCCGGAGAGCATGAAGCGCTCGATGGCCCGCCAGGCGGAGGCGGCCCGGGACCGCCGCGCCCGGGTGATCAACGCCGACGCCGAGCTCCAGGCCTCCCGCAAGCTCGCCGAGGCGGCCGCCGCGATGGCCCACGAGCCGGCCGCGCTCCAACTGCGGCTGCTCCAGACGGTGACCGCGGTCGCGGCCGAGAAGAACTCCACGCTGGTGCTGCCGTTCCCGGTGGAGCTGCTGCGCTTCCTGGAGCGGGCGGCGCAGAACCAGCCGCTCCAGGAGCAGGAGCCGCCCGCCCCGGTCCGGGGTCCGGCTGCGGAGGCCGCCGCTTCCGGCGCCGGGGGCCCCGACCCGGCCCTCGGCGCCGATCCGGCCCTCACCGCGGACCTCGGCCCCGGCCCCTTCCTCGATCCCGCGCTCGGGCCGGTCCCGGGGGAGGGTGAGGGGGACGGCGCCGGCCCGGAGGGGCGCGACGGCCTGGAGGACGTCCCCGAGCTGCGCGACCCCGTGGATCCGCTCAATCCCGTCAACCCCGTCGAGCCCCAGGAACCGCCGGGGACCGGGCCGTCCGCGCCGCCGGTGCCGCCGCCCGATCCGCTGCCGCCGGTCGACCCGGCGGACCGCACGGATCCGGTCACCGGACGTCCGCCGGAGGCCTGAGCCGTGCGCGTCCGGTGTCCGGGCCGTGTGCGGGGCCGGGAGCCCTGCACCCGGCGTCCATCACAGCTTTTTCACAGGTTGTGTCTTGCGCCGCCTCGCGCCGGATTGGGAAACTCAGCCACGCCGATCGGCACGGCCGCGTGCGGGGCCTTACCGGCGGCGCATCCTCCGGGCCCGTTGTCATCGGGCGGGCCCAACCCCCACAGGAGGTAACCGAGTTGAGCCCCCGGCGCACACTTCCCCGGCCCCCCGCCCGGACCGCCCCCGCTCCGTGACCCCGTCCGGCCGCCTCGACCGCGCGGCCGCCGGCACAGGTCCGTAACCCCTCGAACCATCGCGGATCCCCCCACCCGCCGAGGGCCGTACGCGCGAGCGCTCGCGTACGGCCCTCGGCGCGTTGGGCCCCGCGCGCCCGCCATCGACCGTCACCGGGCCCGCCCGTGCCCCGGCGGCAGGCCTTACGGAAGGCTGACGTCCGCCCGAGGAGGATGTCGAGATGGGGGAGAGGGTGGTCGAATCGGGACATGGTGAAGGACGGCGAGGGCGCCCCCGTCGGGCGGCGGGTGGTGCTCGGCATGCTCGGGCTCGGTGCGGCCGGGGTCGCCGCCGGCGGTTATCTGCAGAACGGCTTCGACAACCTCCTGGCCTCCATCGCCTCCAAGGACCCCACCGGGCTGAGCGGCCTGCTGCCCGGCGGCGGGGGCTTCCGCTTCTACTCGGTCTCCGACTCCGTGCCGCACCGCTCCGCCGCGGACTACCGCCTCACCGTCGACGGCCTGGTCGAGCACCCCGCCACCTACACCCTGGCGCAGCTGCGGGCGATGCGCTCCACCCGGCTGGTGCGGGACGTGCAGTGCGTGACCGGCTGGCGCGTTCCGCACTACGCCTTCACCGGGGTTCGGCTGTCGGACCTGCTGGACGCGGCCGGGGTGAAGCCGGGCGCGAAGGCGCTGCGCTTCACCTGCTTCGACGGGGTCTACAGCGAGAGCCTCACGCTGGAGCAGGCCAGGCGCCCCGACATGCTGGTCGCCTACGGGATGGACGACAAGCCGGTGACCGCCGCGCACGGCGGCCCGGTGCGGCTGTACGCGGCGCCGATGTACTTCTACAAGTCGGCCAAGTGGCTGTCCGGGATCACCGTGACCGACCAGGTGATCCCCGGCTACTGGGAGCACTACGGCTACGACGTCGACGCCTGGGTCGGCCGGTCGAACGGACGCGACGATGCCCCTACCTCGTGACCCGCGGCGGACGCCGGAAGAGCGTTCCGCGTCCGGTGAGCTGCGCCGCTTCACGCCCGCCGAGCGCTGGATCCACCGGGTCACCGCCGCGCTGATGGGCACCGCGATCGTCACCGCGGCCTTCCTCTACCTGCCCGCGCTGGCCGAACTGGTCGGCAGGCGCAGGCTGTTGGTGACCGTGCACGAGTGGTCCGGGGCGCTGCTGCCGGTGCCGCTGCTGGCCGGTCTCGTCTCCCGCGCCTACCGCGCCGACCTGGGACGGCTCAACCGCTTCGGCGTCCACGACCGGCGCTGGATCGGCCGTGTGCTGCGCCGGGTGCCGGGGCCGCGTCCGGCGGGCAAGTTCAACGCCGGGCAGAAGCTGTACGCGGCGTTCGTGGCGGGCGCGGTGCTGGTGATGCTGGGCACCGGGATCGTCATGTGGTTCCCTTCGTTGACCCCGCTGGTGTGGCGCACCGGCTCGACCTTCGTGCACGACTGGCTCGCGCTGGTCATCGGCGTGCTGGTGGCGGGCCACATCTGGATGGCGGTGCGCGACCCGGAGGCCCGGCGCGGCCTGCGCACCGGCTGGGTCTCCCGGGCCTGGGCCCGCGGGGAGCATCCGCTGTGGGAACGCGAGCAGCGCGCCCCTGACACGCGGCAGGCCCCGGGCGACGACCCCCGTTGAGGGGGACCGCCGCCCGGGGCCTGCCGTGGGCCGGGGCGTCCGGACGTCCGCGAGGGGAGCGTCAGGAAGCGCTGGTGGTGAACTCGCCGGAGCCGCTGGCCGACAGCCAGTCGGTCCAGGAGACGTTGTAGTCCGCGTAGCCGTTGTCACCGGCGGCGTCACCGCGCGGGGAGCCGGTGATGGTGATCGGGACGCCCTGCTGCACGTAGTTGTAGAACCACTCGGCGTCCGAGTACGACAGGTGCACGCAGCCGTGCGAGCCGTAGCTGTGGCCCGGGGACGGGTCGCCCGTCGAGTAGTGGACGTAGGTGCCCGAGGTCGTCAGCTGGACGTCCCACGGCAGGGTGAGGTCGTAGAAGTTCGGGTTGCCCTTGTCGCAGGTGATGCCCACGCTGCAGGAGGTCATCCGGACCTCACGGGCCTTGTCCATCACGGCCATGGTGCCGTCCCACGAGGGGAACTGCGGGCTGCCCGCGTCGATCGGCATGGTCCGCACGGTCTTGCCGCCGTTGGTGACCGTCATGCTGTGGCCCGGGACGGAGACCTTGGCCTCGATGTCCTGGCCGATGGTGAAGCTGTGCTTGTAGTCGTGCGTGCCGTAACGGCCGTTGCCGTCCGGCACGTTGGTCAGCTGGGCGTCCAGGCTGACCTTGGTGCCCGGGGTCCAGTACTGCTTCGGCCGGAAGTCGACCCGGGTGCTGCTGAACCAGTGCCACGCGCCGGTGACCGGCGTCGAGGTGGTGATCTTCAGGTGCTTCTCGACGTTCGCCCGTGCCGAGGTGGCGACCGGCTTGCTGAAGTCCACGGATATGGGCATCGCCACACCCACCGTGGTCCCGTCCTCGGGTTCGATCGTGTCCAGCAGCATCGGCGGACCCGCCGGGCGCGTCGGCGACGGCTTGGCGCTGGGGCTGTGGCTCGCGCCACTACTCGCAGCCGCCTGCGCGTTCTTCCCGTCCGCTCCGGTCGCCGAGGCGTTGCCGCCACACGCACTAGCGGTTGCCAGCACGGCACCCGCCATCAGTGCGACCCCGATGCTGCGCTTGATCCGCCCCACTCTTGCTCCACTCACGTCACTTCGTCAGGTACATCCGCCATACCTAGAGACACGGACTCTACGCAAGTGGTTGCAGGGGTCCTGTAAAGCGAAGGCCAAGATTAGGACTCGGCGGGATCACCATACGGAGACGTCTGTGTGCCGCCTGTGCATCCTGAACACGATCTGTCACGGCAGGTGTAACGGAGTGTGCGGACCGGTCTCCGTGTTCACCTCCGCCCACCTATGTCGAACGCATATTCGAAATCTGGTCTATGGTGGAAAACGCAAGGTCCGAGGGCCGGACCGGGGAGGGGCGCGATGGGGAGCGGGAGGTGCGCGGCATGCCGGGCTTTACCCACCTGCACACCGCCTCCGGCTTCTCCGCGCGCTACGGCGCCTCCCTCCCGGAACACCTCGCGGAGCGCGCCGCCGAGCGCGGGATGGACGCCCTCGCGCTGACCGACCGGGCCACCGTGGCCGGCGCCGTCCGGTTCGCCACGGCCTGCCGCCGAGCGGGGGTGCGGCCGCTGTTCGGCGCCGTGCTCGCGGTCCCCGGCGCCCCCGGCGTCGAACGGCGGCGCGGTCCGGCCCCGGTGCGCGGCGGGGCCTTCGTGGACGAGTCGGCGCCGCGCGCCCTCTTCCTCGCCCGGGACGGCGCGGCGGGCTGGGCGGCACTGTGCCGCCTGATCACGGCGGCGCACCGGGACCGGGAGCAACCCCGGCTGGAATGGCCGGATCTGGTCGGTGAAGGGTTGACGGTTGTGCTGGGACCCGACTCGGGGATCGGCGTGGAACTGGCGGCCGGCCGCCCCGACCGCGCCGAGCGGCTGCTCGCCCCCTGGCGCGAGCGGTACGGCGACGCGCTGCGCCTGGAGGTGGTCAGTCACGGCAGACCCGGCACCGGCCCCGGCTCACTGCGGCTGGCGGCCCGCACCCTCGGCTTCGCCGCGCGGCAGGGGGTGCGCCCGGTGCTCACCAACGCCGTGCGCTACGCCGACCCAGGTCAGGGCGAGGTCGCCGACGTGCTGGACGCGGCCCGGCTGCTGGTGCCCATCGACATCCTCAAGCCTCAGGCGCTGGACAGCGGTGAGGCGTGGCTGAAGGGCGCGGACGCGATGGCCAGGACCGCGGAACTGGTCGCCGAGGCCGCCGGGTTCCGCCGCACCGCCGCGTACAGCCTGCTGCGGATGACCGAGGAGACCGCCGCCGAGTGCGCCGTGGACCCCGGGGACGACCTGGGGATGGGCGGCAGGCACTTCCCCGAGCCGGAACTGGTCGGGGTGGGCGGGCGCACCGCGGACCGGGTGCTGCGCTCGCGCTGCGCGGCGGCCATGGTGACGCGCCGACACGACCGGGACCGGGAACGCTGGGACCGGCTCGACGCCGAACTGCGGGTGATCGCCCGGCTGGGGCTCGCCGGGTACTTCCTCACCGTCGCGGCGGTCGTCGACGACGCCCGGACGCTGGGCATCCGGGTCGCCGCCCGCGGTTCCGGCGCGTCCTCCTTCGTCAACCACCTGCTGGGCATCGCCACCGCGGACCCGGTCGAGCACGGGCTCCTGATGGAACGTTTCCTCTCAGAGCGCCGCGTCGCGCTGCCCGACATCGACATCGACGTGGAGTCCGCCCGCCGCCTGGAGGTCTACCGCGCGATCCTCGACCGCTTCGGCGAGCGCCGGGTGGCCGCCGTCGCCATGCCGGAGACCTACCGGGTCCGGCACGCGGTGCGCGACGTGGGCGCCGCCCTCGGCATGGACCCGCTGGAGACCGACCGGCTGGCCAAGGCGTTCCCGCACATCAGGGCCCGCGACGCCCGCGCCGCGCTGGCCGAGCTGCCGGAGTTGCGGGCGATCGACGCGCAGGGCTACGCGGACCGCTACGGCACCCGGATGTGGGACCTGGTCGAGGCGCTGGACGGCCTGCCGCGCGGGGTCGCCATGCACCCGTGCGGGGTGCTGCTGTCCGACGCGGCCCTGCCGGCGCGCACCCCGGTCGTGCCGACCTCCGGCGAGGGCTTCCCGATGTCGCAGTTCGACAAGGACGACGTGGAGGAGATGGGGCTGCTCAAGCTCGACGTGCTCGGGGTGCGGATGCAGTCGGCGATGGCGCACGCCGTCGCCGAGGTGGAACGCGCCACCGGCGAGCGGATCGACCTGGACGACCGGACCCGGGTGCGGCCGGACGACCCGGCCACGTACGAACTGGTCCGCTCCACCGAGACACTGGGCTGCTTCCAGATCGAGTCGCCCGGCCAGCGCGACCTGGTCGGCAGACTGCAACCCCGGACCTTTCACGACCTCGTGGTCGACATATCGCTTTTCCGGCCAGGCCCGGTCGCCGCCGACATGGTCCGGCCGTTCGTCGAGGCCCGGCACGGCCGCCGCGCGCCCGAGTACCCGGACCCGGCGCTGGAGGACGTGCTCGGCGAGACCCACGGCGTGGTGGTCTTCCACGAACAGGTCATCCGGATCATCCACGTGATGACCGGGTGCGGTCTCGACGAGGCCGACGAGAGGCGCCGGGCGCTCTCCGATCCCGAGGCGCAGGGCCGGGTACACGCCTGGTTCGTCGAACGCGCCCGCGCCCGCGGCCACTCCACCGAGGCGGTCCGGCGCACCTGGACGATCCTGGCGGCCTTCGGCGCCTACGGCTTCTGCAAGGCGCACGCCGTCGCGTTCGCGGTCCCCACCTACCAGTCCGCCTGGCTCAAGGCGCACCGCCCGGCCGCCTTCTACGCGGGACTGCTCACCCACGACCCCGGCATGTACCCCAAGCGGCTGCTGCTCGCGGACGCCCGGCGGCGCGGGGTCCCGGTGCTGCCGCTGGACGTCAACCGGTCCGCGGCCGACTATCGGATCGAACTGGTGTCCGGTAAATGGGGGTTGCGGCTCGCGCTGTCCGACGTGCGCGGCATCAGCGAGCAGGAGACCGCGCGGCTGGTCGCGGGGCAGCCCTACTCCTCGCTGCCCGACCTGTGGCGACGGGCCCGCCCCAGCCGCCCGGTGGCCGAACGGCTGGTCCAGGTCGGCGCGGCGGACGCCTTCGCGGCACCCGGGGCCACCCGGCGCGACCTGCTGCTCCAGGTCGCCGAACTGCACCGGCAGGGCAAGGCCGCCCCGGCACCGGACCAACTGCCGCTCCCGGTGGGCGATTCCGGGCGGCCCACCGCGCCGGCCGGGCTGCCCGACATGGACGACGGCGAACGGCTCGGCGCCGAACTCGGCGTCCTGGGCATCGACGCCTCCCGGCACCTGATGGACGACCAGCGGGCGTTCCTCGCCGAACTCGGGGCCCTGCCCGCCAAGGCGCTGCGGGACGCCAGGCACGGCGAGACGGTGCTGGTCGCCGGGGCGAAGGCGGCCACCCAGACGCCGCCGATCCGCTCCGGCCGCCGGGTCATCTTCCTCACCCTGGACGACGGCACGGGCCTCGCCGACTGCGCGTTCTTCGACGACAGCCACGAGGCGTGCGCGCACACCGTCTTCCACTCCTGGCTGCTGCTGGTGCGCGGAGTGGTGCAACGGCGCGGCGCGCGGGGCCTGAGCGTGGTGGGCGCGGCCGCCTGGGACCTCGCGGAACTCGCCGAACTGCGCCGCGAGGGCGGGCTTGACGCGGTCGCGGCCCGGCTGGCGGCGCCGCCCGAGCGGGAGCCGTCGGGCCGGGCGCCGGACGACCCCACCGGGGGCCGCCGCATCCACCTGCCCACCGGCTACGAACTCCACCCCTGGGCCGACCTCAGGCCGGCGGGCGAACCGGCGTCCGCGGGACGGAAGTTGTGGCACTCCAGCCCGGGGAGCGCGGGATGACACGAGCCTCCACCTCCGGCACGGTACCTGCCTCCGGCGCGGTCCCTCCCCCCGGCACGGCCACCGCCCCCGGTGCGGACGCCGCCCGCGTGCTCCACCTGCGCTTCCACCCGCCCGCCGGCGCGCCCGCACTCGGGGAGGACGTCTACGCGGGCCTGCTCGCGCTGCTCGGCGAGGTCACCCCGGTCGTGCAGGCGCTCCCTCCGGACGCCGCGCTCGCCGACGTGCGCGGCAGCCTGCGCTACTTCGGGCGCACCGCCGCCGAGTTGGCCGCCCTGATCAGGGTGCGGGCGCTGGCCCGGCACGGCACCGACTGCACGGTCGGCGTCGCGGCCAACCCGCTGCTCGCCCGTATGGCGGGGCAGAGCGGTCCGCCCGGCGCGGTCCGCGTGCTGCCCGACGCGCCGGAGGCGGTCGCGGCCTTCCTGGCCGGGCAGCCCGCTCAGGCGCTCGACGGGGTCGGGTCCGCCACGGCGGAACTGCTGGCGCGGTACGGGCTCGACACCGTCGGCCGGATCGCCGACGCGCCGCTCGGCACCCTGCAACGGCTGCTGGGGGCGGCGGCCGGGCGCAGGCTGCGCGAGCGGGCCCGCGGCATCGACCCGGCACCGGTCACGCCGAACGCGCCGGCCCGGTCGATCGGCACCGAGCGGCGGTTCGACCGCGACGAGCTGGACCCGGAACGGCAGCGGCGGGCGCTGCTGTCGCTCACCGACGAGCTGGGGGCCCGGCTGCGCGGGGACCGGCTGGCGGCGCGGTCGCTGACGCTGGTGGTGCGGTACGCCGACCGCTCCACGACCACCAGGACCCGCGCCCTGCCCGAGGCGACCGCGCACACCGCCGCGCTCACCGACGCCGCGTACCGCATGCACGCCGCGCTGGGTCTGCAACGCGCCCGGGTCCGCGCGGTCTCGTTGCGTGCCGAAGGGCTGATCGGCGCCGAACTCGCCTCCCATCAGCTCGCGTTGGACCCGGCGGACGAGCGGGCGCGGCGCCTGGAGGAGGTCACCGACCGCGCCCGGGCCCTCTTCGGACCGGCCGCGGCCGGCCCGGCGGGGCTGCTCGGGGCGGCGTGAAGCACGGCAGTGGCCGGAAGGCGGCCGTGCTCACGTCGGACTGTATGTCCGCTGGATGACGAAGACTTTACCGACACGTAACTAGGCAGCGGCGCTACCCGACCGTAACTTTCCAGCAAGTAGCAATCTTGTGATCCGGATCACAGGCCCCCTCTGTTCGCATGCCCTGACCTGCGAGGAGATCACATGAAGCTGCCCGCACCCGCGCGCAGACACCGTCGCCGCGCGGCGGCGCTCCTGCCCGCGTTCGCACTCGCCCTCGCCGCACTGGTCGCCGCCCCCACCCCGGCCAGTGCAGCGACGACCAGCGGCTGGAACGACTACGGCTGCAAACCGTCCTCGGCGCACCCGCGTCCCGTCGTGCTCGTTCCCGGCACCCTCGGCAACGAGACCGACAACTTCCTTGCGCTGGCGCCCTATCTGGTGGACCGCGGCTACTGCGTCTTCTCGTTCGACTACGGGCAACTGCCCGGCGAGACGCTGTTCGACGGGCTCGGGCCCATCGCCGACTCCGCGCAGCAACTGTCCGACGAGGTCGACAAGGTGCTCGCGGCCACCGGCGCGAGCAAGGTGGACATCGTCGGGCACTCGCAGGGCGGCATGATGCCCCGCTACTACCTGAAGTTCCTCGGCGGCGCCGCCAAGACCGACGCCCTCATCGGGCTCGCTCCCGACAACCACGGCACCACACTCGACGGACTGACCGCGCTGCTGCCCTACTTCCCCGGCGCCGCCTCCTTCCTCCAGTCCGGCGCCCCCGGACTCACCGACCAGGTCGCCGGATCGCCGTTCATCACCCGGCTCAACGCGGGCGGTGACACCGTGCCCGGCGTCCACTACACCGTCATCGCCACCCAGTACGACGAGGTGGTCACGCCCTACACCTCCGAGTACCTGTCAGGACCCGACGTGCACAACGTGCTGCTCCAGGAGCTGTGCCCGGTCGACCTGTCCGAGCACGTCGCCATCGGGCTGACCGACCGCGTCGCCTACCACGAGGTCGCCGACGCCCTCGACCCCGCGCACGCCACCCCGACCACCTGCGCCTCGGCGCTCTGAGACGCCGCGCGCCCCAGGCCCCGCCGCCACCCGGCCCGGTGGCGGCGGGACTTCGGCACGGCCCGCACGTGCGACGGGAGCGACCGGAGGCGGTCAGCGGCGGCCCCAGGTGATCGTGACAGGGTTGACCGCATGACCGCACTCGATCTGCTGCAGACCGTGGTGGACCCCGGAACCTGGCACCGCTGGGACGAGCCGGTGACGACCCTGCCGCGCGACCCCGGCTACCGCGCCGACGTCGAACGCGCCCGCGCCCGCACCGGACTCGACGAGTCCGTGGTCACCGGCGAGGGCCGGATCAGGGGCCGCCGGGTCGCCCTGATCGCCTGCGAGTTCGCGTTCCTGGCCGGGTCGATCGGCGTGGACGCGGGGGAGCGGCTGGTCCGCGCGGTCGAACGCGCCACCCGCGAACGCCTGCCGCTGCTCGCCTCACCCGCCTCCGGCGGAACCCGCATGCAGGAGGGCACGATCGCCTTTCTCCAGATGGTCAAGGTCGCCGCCGCCGTCACCGACCACAAGGCGGCGGGCCTGCCGTACCTGGTCTACCTGCGCCACCCCACCACCGGCGGGGTCCTCGCCTCCTGGGGCTCGCTCGGCCACCTCACCGCCGCCGAACCGGGCGCCCTGATCGGCTTCCTCGGCCCCCGGGTCCACCAGGCGTTGTACGGCGAGGAGTTCCCCCAGGGCGTCCAGCTCGCGGAGAACCTGCTGGCGCACGGCCTGGTCGACGCGGTCCTGCCGCCCGACGCCCTCGCCCCGGCCGCGGCCCGCGCCCTGGCGGTGCTGTGCGGGGAGGACGGCGAGCGGCTCGGGGCTCCGCATGGGGCTACTGCCAAGGAGGTTGACGGGACGGGTCGCGCCGACGCGGGTGCCGGGGCGGACGCGGGGGCGGGCCGGACGGACGGCGGCGCGGACACCGCCGAATCGCTGCGGCGGTCCCGGCGGCCCGAACGCCCGGGCCTGCGCGCCCTGTTGCGCACCGCAGGCACGGACGTCACCCCGCTCAGCGGGACCGGCGCGGGGGAGCGCGATCCCGGACTGCTGCTGGCGCTGGCGCGGTTCGGCGGCGCGCCCTGCGTCGTCCTCGGGCACGACCGGCCGGACGGCGACGCCGACGGCGGTGCAGCCGCCGACAGCGGGCCGGGCGCCTCCCGGCCGCCCGCGCTGGGTCCGGCGGGACTGCGTGAGGCCCGTCGGGGCATGCGCGTCGCCGCCGAACTCGGCCTGCCGCTGCTGACGGTCATCGACACGGCCGGGGCCGCGCTCTCCCGCGAGGCCGAGGAAGGCGGCCTCGCCGGGGAGATCGCCCGCTGCCTGGCCGACCTGGTCACGCTGCCGGCGCCCACGCTCTGCCTGCTGCTCGGGCAGGGCGCGGGCGGCGGCGCGCTCGCCCTGCTCCCCGCCGACCGGGTGCTCGCCGCCCGGCACGCCTGGCTCTCGCCGCTGCCCCCGGAGGGCGCCTCGGCGATCCTGTACCGGACGACCGAGCGCGCGTACGAGGTCGCCGAACGCCAAGGGGTGCGCTCCGCCGACCTGCTGGCCCACCGCGTGGTGGACCGGATCGTGGAGGAGACCCCGGACGCGGCCGACGATCCCCGGCCCTTCCTCGCCCTGCTCGGCGAGACCCTCGGCGCCGAACTGACCGCCCTGCGCGCCCGCGACCGCGACGAGCGCCTGGCCGCCCGCCGCGCCCGCTACCGCGCGCTCGGCCTGGGCTGAACCGACCGCCGTGCGGGCCACCGTCACCGTCGCGGCGGTCCGCGAACGGTCGCGGCGCGATTGTCAGTGGTGGGTGCGAGGATCGGATCATGACTGAGGACAGCGGTGACCCGCCCGCCGCGGACGCCTCCTTCTGGGACGCGGCGGCGGACGCCTTCGACGACGAGCCGGATCACGGACTGCGCGACCCGGCGGTGCGGGACGCCTGGGCCCGGCGACTGAGACGCTGGCTGCCCGAGGCGCCCTCCGCCGTGCTCGACCTGGGCTGCGGCACCGGCAGCCTCGCCCTGCTCGCCACGCGCGACGGGCACCGGGTCGTCGCGGTCGACCGCTCGCCGCGCATGACCGCCCGGGCCGCCGCCAAGCTGGCCGGCACCGGCGCCCGGGTCCTGCTCGGCGACGCCGCCCGGCCGCCGCTGGCCGAGGGCGCGTTCGACGTGGTGCTGGTGCGGCACGTGCTGTGGGCGCTGCCCGATCCGGCGGCGGTGCTGCGCCGCTGGGCCCGGCTGCTGCGCCGGGGCGGCCGGCTGGTGCTGGTCGAGGGACGCTGGGGCGAGAGCGCACCGGTGGGCCTGACCGCCGACGACCTCGCCGCCCTGACCGCCCCGCTCGGCGGCCGTACCCACGTCGAACAGCTCGGCCACGACAGCGCGTTGTGGGGCCGCCCGGTCCGCGACGAGCGGTACGTCGCCGTCGTGCACCCGCCGCCGCCGCGCCGCCACACCGAGATCGTCGACGTCCACCTGATCCTGCGGCGGGGCGACGAGGTGCTGCTCGCCCGCAGATCGGGCACCGGTTACGCGGACGGACTGCTCAACGCGCCCAGCGGACATGTCGAGGACGGCGAGGACGTCCGGGAGGCGGTGATCCGCGAGGCGTACGAGGAGGTGGGCGTCGTCATCGACCCGGCGGCGGTCCGGGCCGCCCTGGTCATGCAGCACAAGGCACCCGACGGCGCGCCGCGCACCGGCTGGTTCTTCGAGGCGCGCGACTGGCGGGGCGAGCCGGTCAACCGCGAACCGGACAAGTGCTCCGGCATCGGCTGGCACCGGCTCGACGCCCTGCCCGACGACATGGTGGCGTACTGCAGGGCGGGCCTGGACGCGTACCGCGCCGGTGACCGCTTCGTCCTGCACTGGCACCGGCCGGGCGACGCGATCGCCCACGACCCCGTAGGCCCCGGCCGGGCGGTCGTCCTGCCGCACAATGATCACGGCATACCGTCCGCCGAGCCACCGTCCGCCGAGCCAGCGGGAGACCGTACGTGAGCCTGCGCATCACCATCGATCCGGAGTCGTCCGTCGCCCCCTTCGAGCAGCTGCGGCGCCAGGTCGCCGAGGGCGCCCGGGCGGGCGAGCTGCCGGTGGGCCACCGGATGCCGACGGTACGCGGCCTCGCCGCCGAACTCGGCCTCGCCGCCAACACCGTGGCCAAGGCCTACCGCGCGCTGGAGGCGGACGGCGTGATCGAGACCCGCGGCAGACACGGCACGTTCGTGGCCGCCGCGGGCGACGCAGCCCACCGGCACGCGGCGCAGGCCGCCGAGGCCTACGCCACGCAGGCGCACCGCCTCGGCCTGAGCCGCGCGGACGCGCTCGCCGCGATCGAGGAGGCGCTGCGCGCGCGGTACGAGCGGGACGGGGAGGGCTGACGCTCACCACGAGGAGAGGCAGGCACGGGCTGACGCTCACCACGAGGGGGGAGGGCGCGGGCTGACGTTCGCCACGGCCGGGAGGGCGCGGGCTGGCGGCACGCCGACGGCGCGCGCCCGGCGTGCCCCCGGCCCTTCCTGGGAGTACCCCGAAAGCGCCGGTTACGGACGCCGCCCGCCCCTAGAGTGCGGAGCGTGATCGCGCGTCATGAGGGCCCGCGCACCGGCCGGCCCGGGTCGGCACGCCGCCGGGTCCTGGTGGCGTCCGCCGTGCTCGCCGCCTGCCTGCTGTGCCTCGGCGCGCTCCTCGCCGTCCTCGGCCTGCCCGGCGGGCACGGTGACGTCGAGGTCACCCACGGCACCCCGGCCCCCGGCGTCTTCGGCAGCCCCGGCACCCCGGGGCCGCCCAGCGCCGACCTCGGGTTCGGGTTCACCCACACCCAGTTCAGCGCCGACGACGGCACCGGCGCGGCCGACCGCACCGCCACCCGCGCCATCGCCGCGCAGCCGCTCCCGCAGGACCAGGCGATCATGGGCTGGGGCGCGGACAACCCCGAACCGGCGCCCGGCGCCTACGACTTCACCAACCTCGACAGCCGCGTCGCCCTCATCCGCGCCACCGGCGGCACGCCCGTGCTCACGCTGTGCTGCGCCCCGGACTGGATGAAGGGCGGCAGACCCGGCACCACCGACTGGTCGAAGCTGGAGCAGGCCCCCGACCCCGCGCACTACGCGGACTTCGCCGCGCTCGCCGCGAAGGTCGCCCGCCGCTACCCGGACGTCACGCACTTCCTGGTGTGGAACGAGTTCAAGGGCTTCTGGGACGAGAGCGCCGACCGCTGGGACTACCAGGACTACACCCGGCTCTACAACCTGGTCTACGCGGCCGTCAAGAAGGCCGCCCCGCACGACCTGGTGGGCGGCCCCTACCTGGACATGGACAGCGTCGCCCCCGGCCAGAAGACCGACGCCTCCGCCGTGCGCGGCCCCTGGGGCAGCCTCGACCAGCGCGTGGTGGACGCGCTCGACTACTGGCTCGCGCACAAGAAGGGCGCCGACTTCCTGGTCGTCGACGGCGCCAGCACCACGCACGACGGCGCCCTCGACCCCGGTCCGTTCACCGCCACGGGGAAGTTCGCCGCGGTCGGGGACTGGCTGCGGCGGGTCGGCGGCGGGCTGCCGGTGTGGTGGGCCGAGTGGTACGTCAAGCCGGACGACGCCTCCTGGCCCGCCGGCCGGCTGCTGGCCGTGCAGGCCGCCGCCATGATGGAACTGGTCGAGGGCGGGGCGGCAGCCGCCTTCTACTGGAACCCCGAGACCCGGGAGGGCGACTGCCCCGGCTGCCTGTGGAACGCCACCGGAGGCGGCCCGGACGGCGGCGCCGCGCAGCCCATGCTCACCCTGCTGCGCCGTTTCGCCGCAGCCTTCCCGCCCGGCGCCCCCGCGCGCCCGGTCACCGTGGCCGCTGCGGGCGTCCGGGCGCTCGCCGGCCGCACCGCGACCGTCGCCGTCAACACCACCGGCCACCAGTTGACCGCGCGCGTCGGCGGCACGACGGTCACGCTGGCCGCGTACGGCGTCAACTGGCTGCCGTCCGGCGCCTGATCACCGTCCCGCGCGAGGGCCGGGCGCTCAGCTCAGCGTCACGAACCGGTCCGCCAGCGCCGCCAGGAACACCGCGAGCAGCACCAGCGAGACCCGCAGCGACACCGACATCGCCCGCATCCGCCGCCGGGCGGGCACCATCACCCGCGCCACCTCGCGCGCCGCCAGCACCAGTACCAGCAGCGCCCCCGCCACCGCGCCCACCACCGTCCACGGCGTCCAGGTCACCACCGGACCGATCCCGCCGATCGCCGGCAGCGGCACCGCGCCCGCCGGTGGCGTCGCCATCGCGAAGACGGCCGCGTCCTGGTCCGACATCACCTCGCGCACCTGGGGATCGGCACGCAGCGCGGCCACCACCGCACGTTGCCAGTCGGCCGGGTAGCCCGCGTTCTGCACCAGGTACTGCGCCGTGCCGGTCGTGATCATCAGGTACGACCCCGGGCCCGAGGCGCGCAGGTCCTGCACCAGTCCGGTCACCCGCGCCGGGTCCACCGGGGCGAGCACACCGCGGTAGACCACCTTGTCCATGTCCTTGGCGCTCCACGGCAGATTGGGCGTCACGTCGTCGACCGTGTCCTCGGTCGGCCACAGCACCCGCGCGGTCGGCGAGTCGTGGCCGTAGACCCAGTCCATCGCCGCGACCTCGCCGGTGCGCACCCGCTCGAAGCCCTCGTTGCCCCAACGCGCCAGCAGGAAGCCGAAGATCAGCACCTGCCCCGCCACCAGCGCCGCCAGTGTGCCCAGCCACGGCCTGCCGGACGCCGCGGGCACCCGGGGGAAGAACGCGAACGCGGCCAGCACCGCCGCGCCGGGCGAGGCGAACAGGAAGACCCGCAGCGCCATCTCGCCGCCGTACGACTGCATCCCGAAGCCGAGGAACGGCACCAGCGACAGGATCAGCAGCGACCGGTCGCTGATTCCCGCCCGCCGCCTGCGCAGCAGGCCGAACCCGCCCAGCGCCAGCGTCCCGGCGGCCAGCAGCACCCGCGCGTACAGCACCACATGGTGCAGGTCGTCGCCGCCCTTGATGCGGCCGGAGACGCTGGAGGTGACGTTGCCGCCCAGTGAACCCAGGCCGCCGAACAACTCGTTGAAGTGCCCGGACCAGTACGCCTCGCCGAGGAAGCCCACCCAGCCGGTCACCAGCACCCCGCACAGCAGCGGCAGCCCGCGTAGCGCGCAGCGCCGCCAGACCACCAGCGCGGCCACCGCGCCCAGCATCACGAAGGGGGTGAGCTGATGGCTGACCACGGAGGCGGTGAACACCGCCAGCACCACGCCCAGCAGCACCCCGCGCTCCTCGCGCCCGATCGCGGGCACCGGCTCCTCACCCGGCAGCCGCCTGCCGCCCGGGTCGCCCGACGGCGAGCGGAACCACACCAGCAGCACGGCCACGAACACCAGGTAGAAGAAGACGTTGAGGGACTGCGGCGAGAAGTAGTCCTGCCCGACCCAGCCGCACAGCACGAACAACCACGCCGCGCACCACTTCGCCCGCCAGTTCGCCCGCACCGCCCGCAGCAGCAGCATCAGCGGTGCCAGGTAGAGGAGTTCGACGGCCAGCGGCCACCAGCGCAGCACCTGCGTCAGGTCGGTGATCCCGCACGCCTTCGTCACCAGCGCCACGCCCGCGAAGAACCCCGGCCACGACCAGCGGGCGTCCAGGTAGGGCCGAGTCTGCCCGGTGCGGTCGATGTACTCGACGAAGCCCGCGTGCTGCCAGGCGGTCGCGAACCTCGGCTGCGCCTCCAGTACCGCGGGCACCGCGTGCAGCGAGACCACGGTGGCCAGCAGCGCCGCCAGCAGCAGCCACCGGTGCGGCGCGCGCAGGCCGAGCCCCCAGCAGAACGCGACCACGAGCAACGCCGCGCCCGCGAGCGTCGCGTGCGGCAGGACGGAGATCAGGCCCAGGCCGTTCATCCGGTCCAGTGAGGCGTCGTCCATCCCGCGCAGCGGCAGCCAGTACAGCGCGAGCGCGGCCAGCAGCACCGCCCAGCCGCCCGCCTGCGCCAGCCGCGTCCGCAGCGGCACCCGCTCCTTCGGCTCCTTCGGCTCCTTCGGTTCCCTCGGCTCCCTCGCGACGACGGGCGGGGCGGCCGGGGGCGCGGCGGCCCGCTCCGCGCCCGCGTCGAGCGGCAGGCAGGGGCGGCGCTCCTGGTGCTCGAAGTCCAGTCGCACACCCAGCCCCAGGGTGTCCTGGTCGATCCCGGAACGCGCCCAACCGGTGCCCAGCACCAGGGTGTCGTCGTCGGCCCCCGCCTCCCGTGCCGCCGACTCCCCTTCGCCCGGCGCCTGTTCGCGCTCCTTCGCGGCGGGCGCCGCGCGCAGGATCCGCACGAGCCCCACGCAGGCGATCGCCGCGATCACGCACTGGCTGCACAGCTCGGCCACGCCCGCGCCGACGATCCCCAGCGGCCGCAGCAGGGCCAGCGTCGACCCCAGCACCAGCACGCACAACGCACCCTGCAACAGCGCCACCAGCGAGGTCCTGCTCTGCGCGCGCAGCACCCCGAAGTACGCCTCGAACAGCACCCGGGTCAGCGTCGCGGTCACCATGAACCGCAGCAGCGGCGCCCCCTGCGACGCGTACCCAGGCCCGAACACCCGCAGCACGTACGGCGCGAAGACCGCGAGGAACATGCAGATCGGGATCATGATGCGGGCCATCCGGCGCAGCGCCGCCCGCAGGTGGTCCGCGATCCGCGACGGGTCGTGCGCGCCCTCCACGGTGAGTGAGGCGCCCATGTTGATGGCCAGCAGGTCGACCGTGCTGCCGATGGTCGAGGTGATGTAGAAGTACGCGTTCTGCCGGGAGCTGATCTGCGAGGCCACGATCACCGGAACGAGGTAGACCACGGCCAGCGAGAAGAGCGAGCCGGTGTAGTCCCCGGCCAGGAAGCGGCCGACCTCCCGCCCGGTGGGCGGCTGCGCCCGTTGCTCGGTCGCCGCCACGTGGCGCGGCACCAGCCGCCGGAAGACCAGCCAGCCCAGCGGCACCACCGACAGCGCGATGGCCGCCACCCACGAGACGAACACGCCGGTCACCGGCACCGTGGTGGCCAGCACGACCAGCAGCACCAGCTTGCCGGTGGAGAACACCGTGTTGCCCACCGGCACCCACACCGCGCTGCGCAGCCCGGTGAGCACCCCGTCCTGGAGCGTCATCACCGACCAGGCGACCACCGCGCCGACGAACGCCAGCCCCGGCAGCGGCCCGTGCAGGAAGTGGTAGGAGGGCCCCCACAGCCGCAGCGTGAGCAGGAAGACCATGGCGGCCAGCGCCACCACGGCAGAACTGGCCAGATAGGTCGTCGCCACCATCCGCCCGGTGCGCCGCCCGGAGACCGGGATGAACCTGGCCAGCGCGCCGGTCAGCGTCACCGCCGTGATCCCGGCCAGGAACTTCATCGCCGCGATCGCCGCCGAGCCCTGCCCGACCGCCTCGGGCGCGTAGTAGCGGGCCGCGACCAGCCAGTAGCCGAGCCCCAGCACGGCCGAGACCCCGGTGTTGAGCATCAGCGCGTACGCGTTGCGCAGCAGTGGGTCCCGCCCGCCGCCGCGTCCACCGCCCCGTGCCCCGCGCCCGCCGCCCGCGTCGGCGCGCCGCCCCGGCAGCCGCAACCGGGCCCGTCGCCCGGCCGGTTCGCCCGGGACCGGCGGCCGCAGCGGCTGCGAGGTGGTGGTGGTCGTCTCAGACACGGGCTCGTGACACCTTCCGCAGGGCTCGGCGGGATCCGCGCACCATGGCGTAACCCCCGGTCAGCAGCCGGTCCTTGGCGAAGTTCCGGCCGATCGCCCGGCCCTCCAGCAGCCGTTCGAACTCCTCGGTGTCCGTGCCCCGGCGCACGGTCACCCGCCGCAGCGCGTACGGGCCCTGCCGGCGCCGGGCCAGGTCGTTGCCGACCGCGAGCGAGATCGCGTACGCGCCCCGTACCGTACGCCGTACCCGGCGGCTGGAGTAGCCGTACGGATACGCGAACGACACAGGAGGAGCGCCGAGTTCCTCCGCGAGGATCTCCTTGCAGCGCAGCACCTCGAACCACAGCGCCTCGTCGCCGAGCTGGTCGAGCTGCGGATGGCTGTGGCTGTGGCCGCCGATCTCCACGCCCGCGGCGGCCAGTTCGCGCACCTGGTCCCAGCCGAGCGTGCGGTCCGGTGCCGAGCCCGCCAGGTCCGGCAGGCCGCG
The DNA here is from genome assembly GCF_003144095.1 of Streptomyces sp. ICBB 8177. Taxonomy (GTDB): domain Bacteria; phylum Actinomycetota; class Actinomycetes; order Streptomycetales; family Streptomycetaceae; genus Streptantibioticus_D. Next base: position 787,265 of record NZ_NSKH01000023.1, read on the forward strand.
GCCGCGCAGCCAGCCGGTCGTGACGAAGAGGGTCGCCGCGAAGCCGTGGCCCCTCAGCACCGGCAGGGCGTGCCGGTGCACGCCCTCGTAACCGTCGTCGAAGGTGATCAGCACCGGCCGGGCGGGCAGCGGGCGGTCCAGCCGCCAGCGGTACGCCAACTCCCGCGTGCTGAGCGGGGTGCGGCCCCGCGCCGCCAGCACGTCCATCTGCTCGGCGAACGCGGCCGGGGTCACCGACAGACCCAGCGCGGCCCGCGCCGGGTCGTCGGACACCGCGTGGTACATCAGGATCGGCACCGCCGGCGCGCCGTCCCCCGTCGCCCGGCTCACGCCACCACCTCTCCCGCCTCGGGAACCGGCTCGCGAACCGCCTCGGCCACGGGCTCCGGCACGGGCCCGCAGGCGGCGGCGGTGGGCGCGACCGTGAACGGCGACGCGGCGCCGCGCGAACGCAGGCGGCCGACCGCGTACCCGGCCGCGGTCGTCGCCAGGCCCGCCACGATGGCCGCCGCCCGGCCCGCACCGCCACGGCGCCCGAGCAGCGCGTCCCGCACCCCGCGCAGCGCCCCCGCGGGCAGCACCCGCGTCGTGTAACGGCGTTCGCTGGCGAGGCCGTCCCGCGCGCCGACGCTGCGGGTGACCAGGGCCTTCGACAGCCCCTCCGCGTAGCAGCGGGTCCTGAAGTAGCCGAACCGCTGCCGGGCCGCCGGGACCCGGTGGTGGATCACGGCCCGGTTCTCCAGCAGCAGCACCGCGTCCGGCAGGGCGTGCCGCAGCCGGATGCACAGCTCGGTCTCCTCGCAGCCCAGGGGCCTGCGGTCGCCGTCCCGGCCGATGCCGGTCGCGAAGCCGCCGACCGCGTCGAAGGCGGCGCGGCGGAACGAGGCGTTGCCGCCCAGCACGTTGCGCACCTCGGCGCGGCCTTCCGGCAGGCCCAGGTAGGCGCAGCCGACGACCCAGTCGAACTCGCGCGGGAACCACGCAGGGCGGTGCCCCGCGTCCCACCTCGGCAGGGTCCGGCCACCGACCGCCATCACCCGCGGGTCGCGGTAGGCGTCGGCGAAGTGCTCCAGCCAGTCCGGCTCGGCGACCGCGTCGTCGTCGAGGAACGCGACCACCTCGCCGCGGGAGGCCGCGATGCCGGTGTTGCGGCCCGCCGACAGGCCCCGGGCGCCCGCGTTGGGCAGCACGATCACGTCCGCGTCCGCCGCGTAGTGCGCGCTCAGCCGGGACAGCAGCGCCGGATTGTGGTCCACCACGAGCAACGTCGCGGCGGCGGGCAGGCGTTGCGCGCGCACCGAGGCCACCGCGGCGAGCACGTCGCCCCAGCGGTCCTCGGTGTACGCGCAGATGACCACGGAGACGGTCATCCGCGTCACGCGCCCTCCCCGAGGTTCGCCGCGGCGAGCGCCGCGCGCGGTCCGGTCCGGCGGGCCCGGCGCTCGCGCAGGATCACCTTCAGCACGCGCAGCCCGTCGCGCACCGCCCGCAGGTTGCTCGCGCCGTGGATGCGCAGGTGCTCGTGGCTGGGTATCTCCTGCACCCGCAGACCCGCGGTGACGACCCGTATGTTCATCAGGGTCTCCACCTCGAACCCGGCGCAGTCCAGGGCGATCTGCTCCAGGCAGTGCCGCCAGAACGCGTTGTAGCCGTAGCACAGGTCGGTGTAGCGGGCGCCGAACTTGGCGTTGACCAGCGCGCACAGCACCCGGTTGCCGAGCTTGCGGACGAACGTCATGTCGTCGGTGCCGCCGCCGTTGGCGAACCGCGAGCCCTTGGCGAAGTCGGCGCCGGAGACCAGCGCGGAGACGTAGGAGACGATCTCGTTGCCGTCCGCCGAGCCGTCGGCGTCGACCATCACGATGATCTCGCCGGTGGCCGCCTCGAATCCGCTGATCAACGCGTCGCCCTTGCCCCGGCCCCGCTGTTCGACCACCCGTACGTCCGGCCGCAGTTCGCGGGCCACCTTCACGGTCTCGTCGGTGGAGTGCCCGTCGACCAGGACGACCTCGTGTATCCAGGGCGGCAGGGTGGCGAAGACGTGCGGCAGGTTCTCGGCCTCGTTCATCGCGGGAATGACCACGCTGACCGGCGGGGCGATCGCCAAGTGCGAGGAAATCGCGCGGAATCTGTCGGGGAAGCTCGGAAATCGGTCCGGAATACGGACGCCGGCGACCGCCGTGGGGGATGCGTGCTGCGTCGGATCGCTATTGGACGACGGCCTGGGCATGGCCGGATGGACAAAGGAACTCATGGTGCGTTTTCCCTCTCGTCCCGCGGACCGCCCGCCCCCCGGGCGGTCCTCATGGTGTGTCCGGTTCGAAAGGGGGTTCTCGGCGGGCCTGATCGCGGGATTTCCCATGGCGAATTCCGGCCATGGGTCGGCCCGACGCCTTGCCGGCCCGGCGAGTCGGCGTCTGCTTCTCGCCGCGCGGTACGCGACCCGGCACATACGGAAACCGGCCGGGCACGGCACCCCCCTACCGCGCCCCGCACTCGCTCCAGCGTGACCCAACGAGCCCCTCCCGAAGGTCACTTGCATGATGGGACGGTGCGGGCGGATGTACGACGGTATTGATGGATGCGACTCTATGGCAAGACCCGCGAGGGTGAATGGCGTTTGGCTGAAACGACCCCTTGATTCTCTGTTCGGATGCGAAATCCGATCATGAATCGATGACCGATCTTGAAAGGAACGGTTCGAGCCCTTACCGATGCCGGGGATTGCTGATCAGCGATATGAAGGAAACGGTCGTCCGCCGGAACGGCACGTGCGCGGGCCTCGCGTCAGGAGGCCCGTCCCGCCCGGCCGCCCGAGGCGGCCCGTTTCCCCGCCGCGCGGGCGTAGCCGTGCCGCACCAGCGGCAGCAGGAACAGCACGGCGCTGATCACGGCGACCCCCGCCACGCCGCCCCGGATCGACCACATCCGCAGCATCAGCAGCAGTTGGGCGACGAGCAGGTCGACCACGAGCGACCCGGCCGCCGCCACCACGGTCCTGCTCAGCGGGTCGAGGCCGGGCAGGGTCGAGGCGAGCGCGGCGCCCGGCGCGGCGACGAGGAAGAAGAAGGTGAACGGCGCGCGCAGCGGCGACTGGATGTTCGCCAGAACGAGTGCCGCGCCGACCCCTCCGGTGCCCACGGCGGCACCGGCCAGCAACGGCAGCGATTCCCTGGTGATCGGATACATTCGCGACGATGCCCCCCACAAGTGCCGGATGCCCGGCAGGAGTTCAATGTCGCGCCACCCGCGCCGGGCCGTCAAGGAGTCCGGGAAAGCCCCGTCCCCCGGCCCGCGATGTGCTACGAGGGCGCTCGCGGCACCTGGCCCGCCGCCGGGCGCGGTGCCCTGCCCAGGCCCGTCCTCGCAGCCCGTCCTCACGGTCCGCGTGCCTCGCGGGCGCGTGGTGATGCGTACAGGCGCGCGTCAACACCCTTGCGCGGAAGGTGAATCGGCGCCCGCGAATGCGCGGGTGACGCGCGAGGGCGATAGGGTTACGCTGCCCGGGCCGGGTGTCTCGTACGGGTGGGGAGTAGCAATGGAACAGATAGTGCGCAGCAGGCCACGTGTGCCTGCCATCAACTGCGGGAGCGGTGCGACCAGCGCCCGCCTCGACCGCCATCTCGCGGTCCTGGGCGGCCCCGCCATACCGCGGGGCGAGTCCGCCGACGCGACCCTGCTGATGCGGGAGCTGACCGCGCGCGACACCGGCCACGTCCGCGAGAACCGCGGCGCCCGGGTCTCGCTCTTCGCGCCGCTGCGCAGGCTCCGTCGTTCGCTCTTCGGCAGCCGCCACTGACGCGTCGCGCACACCCCGTTCGTCGCGTCTCCCGCGCGCACCCCGCGTAGCCGCCGGCCCGTCCGCCGGCCGGACCGATGAGGCCGAGCGCCCTTCGGTCCGACCCGGCGCACCCGCTCCCGCGCACCCCCGCGAAACCGGCGGCACGCATCGCTCCACCCGGCCCGCACCGCCCGCATCACCGGCGTGATCCGCACTCCGGACGCCGTCACACCAGCGCGAACTGGCCGTCCGGCCCCTCCTCGTGATGGTCGAGCACCGAGGCCGGACGCCGCGCCGCGGGCGGCACCGGAAGCACCCCGGCCGCCGTCAGCGCCCGCGTCCCGATGCGGTGAGGGTCCCGCCGCAGCCGCTCCGCGAACGCCCTGCGGCGCGGTCGCAGACCCGCCGCCAGCGTCAGCACGGTGACCAGCTCAAGCAGCGCGGACGTCCACTCCCGGGACCACCCGGCGGGCCCGATCGCGGCGAGCCCTTCGCCGACCGAGGCACCGGACGCGCCGCGGCCATCGCCAACGGCACCGCTCGCCCCGACCGCCCGGCCCGCGAACCAACTCTCCAGCACCCCCGTGCCGCCCGCCCGCGACTCCCACACCTCGCGCGCCACCGGTGCGATGCGCCCCTCGCTCCCGTCGACGCCGAGCAGCAGCAACGCCTCGTCCTCGGCCTCGTACCGCAGCCCGGCCGGGCGGACCGGGATCGCCGCGCGGACGTAGGGGCGCCGCCCGCCCGGCAGCCTGGGCCGTTCCATGCCGCCCGGCGGCCCGGGCCGCAACCGCAGCGCCTCGCGGCCCAACTCCACGCCCTCGCGCCACATTTCGGGATTCCCCGGCAGCGGCACCACGCGGTCGCCGCGCGGCCCGGTCTCCGCGGCGGCGGCGATCCACGCGACCAGTTCCCCGGCGCCCACCGGGCTGCCGTACCGGTCGGACAGCATCGGCAGCAGCCCCGGCACGACGTTGGGCTCCACGCCGCCGGGTCGCCGGTACAGCGGACGTATCCGGCCACCGCGTGCCAGCGGCAGCACTCCGGTCACGGTGACCTGTTCGTCCGCCGCCTCGGGGTCGGCGGCCTCGACGACGAAGAGCTGCTCGTCGTCGGCGACCCGCCACAGCTCGGGCCGGGCGGCGTCGAGGACGCGGTGGTCCGGGATCAGCCACCGCTGGTCGTACGGGCCGAAGAGCACGGGGACCGGCGCCGGGCACGGTTCGTCGGCCCTGGCCAGCGGGACGGTCGGCGCGGTCTGCCCCGGCAGCTGGGGCACGCGGGAGCGCAGGGTGCGCGAGCGGGTCTCACCGAACAACGCCGCGCGCTCCGGCTCACCACCGGCACGCAGCAACGCCTCCCACCGCGCCTTCAGCGACCGCGGATCGGGCGCCGTCACCCACTCCCGGCCGGGCCTGACCGGGGCGCTGGACCAGGGCATCAGCTCCGCGAGCGCGACCGCTTCGTCACTCACCGCCTCGTCACTCACCGGCCGCATGCTATGCGAGCGGCCCGGCACCCGCACGACGCGCCGGGCAAGGCCGCGCACCGTACGCGCGGAGCCCTCGGGCCTCGCGCGGTCTCACCGCGCCTCCATCGTCACCGAGAACGCGAACCGGTCGCCGCGGTAGTGGATGCGGGCGACGTCCACCACCCGGCCGTCCTCGTCGTAGGTGACGCCCGTGTAGTGCAGGATCGGGCTGAGCAGCGGCACCGCGAGCAGTTCCGCGGTGCGCGGGTCGGCGAGCCGGGCCTCGACCGTCTCGGTGTTGCGGCTGATGCGCACCCCCAGCCGGTCCCGCAGCACCTTGGTCATAGGCCAGTGCTCCAGGTCGGCCGGGTCGACGCGCTCGCCGAGCCGCGCCAGCACGTGGTTGTGGGCCCAGTTGGTCGGCGTACCCTCCTCGTCGCGGCGCAGCCTGCGGAACGCGACCACCTCGGCGCCGCCGGGGAAGTGCTCGGCCAGCTCCGGCGGCACCGGGACCGGCCCGTGGTCCAGCAGCGTGGCGCGCTGGCCGGACTGCTGGGCCACGATCGCGTCGACCGAGCCCAGCAGCCGCACCGGCGCCGCCCGGCCCGCCCCCGGCTCGATGAACGTCCCCCGCCTGCGGTGCCTGCTGATCAGCCCTTCCTCCTCCAGGGACTTCAGGGCCTGCCGCATGGTCAGCACGCTGATCCCGTAGTGCGCCGCGAGGTCCTCCTCGGTCGGCAGCCGCAGCGGGGCGTCCGCGTGCCGGCCGAGTATCGAGGCGCGCAACGACTGCGACACCTGGTACCACAGCGGGAGTCTGCGGTTGAGGGTCAGCGGGTCGGGGGTGAAGGCGTTCACGTCGGGCTCCGGTCGGAGAGGTCGGACGCCGGGGCGGGGCGCGTCAGACGTCGAAGTGCCGCTCAAGACCCTGCCACACCGCGTCGTAGCCGTCCTGACGGTGGTCCGCCGTCATCGCCTGCGCGGTCGGCACCACCGGCCAGCGGGTCTCGAACATGAACGCCAGCCCGTCGTCCACCCGTTGGGGCCTCAGCTCCGCCGCGCTCGCCCGGTCGAAGGTCTCCCGGTCCGGCCCGTGCGCCGACATCATGTTGTGCAGCGAGGCGCCGCCGGGCACGAAGCCCTCGGCCTTGGCGTCGTACGCGCCCTCCACCAGGCCCATGAACTCGCTCATCACGTTGCGGTGGAAGTACGGCGGCCGGAAGGTGTCCTCGCCCACCAGCCAGCGCGGCGCGAACACCACGAAGTCCACGCCCGCGAGTCCCGGGGTGTCGCTCGGCGAGGTCAGGACGGTGAAGATCGACGGGTCCGGGTGGTCGTAGGAGATGGTCCCGATGACGTTGAAGCGCCGCAGGTCGTAGACGTACGGCACGTGGTTGCCGTGCCAGGCCACGACGTCCAGCGGCGAGTGGCCGTACTCGGCCGCCCACAGGTTGCCGCCGAACTTGTTGACCACCTCCGTCGCGCGGTCCAGGTCCTCGTCGTACGCGGCGACCGGGGCCTGGAAGTCGCGGGCGTTGGCCAGCCCGTTGGCGCCGATCGGGCCGAGGTCGGGCAGCCGGAAGGGCGCGCCGTAGTTCTCGCAGACGTAGCCGCGCGCCTCGGCGGTCAGCAGCTCGACGCGGAAGCGCACCCCGCGCGGGATCAGCGCGACGTGACCCGGTTCGCAGGCCAGCATGCCGAGTTCGGTGCGCAGCAGCAGCCCACCGCGCTCGGGGACGATCAGCAGCTCGCCGTCGGCGTCGGAGAAGACGCGGTCGCTCATCGAGCGGTTGGCCACGTACCAGTGGACGGCCATGCCGGTGCGCTGGAGGACGTCGCCGTTGCCGCCCACGGTGACCAGGCCGTCGAGGAAGTCGGTGGGCTCGGCGGGCACCGGCAGCGGGCTCCAGCGCAGCCGGTTCGGGTCCGGCTCGACCTCGGTGAACGGCGCGCTGCGCAGCCGCTTGTTGTCGATCCGGTGGAACGGCGGGTGCGCGGCGGAGGGCCGGACCCGGTAGAGCCAGCTGCGCCGGTTGTGGTGGCGCGGCTCGGTGAACGCGGTGCCCGACAGCTGCTCCGCGTACAGGCCGAGGGGCGCGCGCTGCGGCGAGTTGCACCCGACCGGCAGGGCGCCGGGGACGGCCTCGCTGACGTGCTCGTTGCCGAAGCCGCTGGAGTACGTGAGGGCGCCCGCCGTCTTGCGCGCCGCCTCGGTGCCGCCCGCGCCGCTGCCCGCGCTGTGCGTCGTGCTCATCGCCCGCTCCCGGTGTCCGTCGTCCGCTCCCCGAGGCCGGGGAATCCTATGCCCGACCATAGGATTGCGGCGGGGGTCCGTCAATCGCCCGCCCCGGGCTCCTCGTGAGCGACGTACGGCCCGCGCTCGCGCGGGGGGCCTGCTGGCGCCCGGCTGATTAGCGGCGCTAGTTTGGGCGGGACCGCTGCACCACGGGGCTCGCGGCGCGGCTCGCGGCCCGCGAGACCGCGAGGCGCCCCCTCGGGAAGGACGCGACGTGAAGGCTCACGACGGCATGTACATCGGCGGCGAGTGGCGCCCGGCCGCCACCACCGAGGTCATCGAGGTGGTCAACCCCGCCGACGAACAGGTCATCGACGCCGTCCCGGCCGGTACCGCGCGGGACGTGGACGCCGCCGTACGGGCCGCACGCGCCGCCTTCCCCGCCTGGAAGGCCACCGCCCCCGCCGAGCGCGCCGCACGCATCGCCGCGCTCGCCGGGGCGCTCGCCGCCCGGCGCGACGAGATCGCGGCGACCGTGACCGCGGAACTCGGTTCACCGCTGCCGTTCGCCGAGATGGTCAGCGCCGACCTGCCCGCCGGGGTCACCGCCTCGTACGCCGAGTTGCTGAAGACCTACGAGTTCAGCGAGCGCGTCGGCAACTCGGTCGTCCACCACGAGCCGGTCGGCGTGGTCGGCGCCATCACCCCGTGGAACTACCCGCTGCACCAGATCACCGCCAAGGTGGTCCCGGCGCTCGCCGCGGGCTGCACGGTGGTGCTCAAGCCCGCCGAGGACACCCCGCTGGTCGCCCAGCTCTTCGCCGAGGCGGTGCACGAGGCGGGCTTCCCGGCCGGCGTCTTCAACCTCGTCACCGGTTACGGCGCGGTCGCGGGCCAGGCGCTCGTCGAGCACGACGGGGTGGACCTGGTGTCGTTCACCGGCTCGACGGCGGTCGGCAAGGGCATCGCCGCGACCGCCGCCGCCTCGGTCAAGCGCGTCGCCCTCGAACTCGGCGGCAAGTCCGCCAACGTGATCCTGCCCGGCGCCGACCTGGAACGCGCGGTCAAGGCGGGGGTGGCCAACGTGATGGCCAACTCCGGCCAGACGTGCAGCGCCTGGACCCGCATGCTGGTGGACGCCGACCGCTACGACGAGGCGGTCGAGCTGGCCGCGAAGGCGGTCGCCAAGTACGTCCCAGGCGACCCCGCGCGGCCCGGCACCCGGCTCGGTCCGCTGGTCAGCGCCAAGCAGCGGGACCGCGTGCGCGGCTACATCGAACGCGGCGTGGCGGAGGGCGCGCGCCTGGTCGCGGGCGGCCCCGAGGCGCCCGAGGGCCTGGAGACCGGCTACTACGTACGGCCCACGGTCTTCGCCGACGTGACGCCGCGGATGACCATCGCGCAGGAGGAGATCTTCGGCCCGGTCGTCTCGATCATCCGGTACGCGGACGAGGACGAGGCGCTGGAGATCGCCAACGGCACGGTGTACGGCCTGGCGGGCGCGGTCTGGTGCGACGACGAGGACAAGGCGGTCGCCTTCGCGCGGCGGATGGAGACCGGCCAAGTGGACATCAACGGCGGCCGGTTCAACCCGAGCGCCCCCTTCGGCGGCTGGAAGCAGTCGGGCGTCGGGCGCGAGCTGGGACGGCACGGGCTGGCGGAGTTCCTCCAGACCAAGTCGTTGCAGTTCTGAGCGCACGGGAGACACGAGTGTCCCGGCGCGCAAGTGGTCGCCGCCAGTCTTCAGGCGCAAGTGGTCGCCGTCACCGATTCCACCCATCCCGAAGGAGCCCCATGGTCCGCGCAGCCGTCCTTCCCGCCGTAGGCGCTCCGCTGGAGCTGGCCGAGATCGACCTCCCCGACCCGGGACCGGGCCAGGTGAGGGTGCGGCTGGCCGCGGCCGGCGTGTGCCACTCCGACCTGTCGCTGTCCAACGGCACCCTGCGCCAGCCGGTCCCGGCGGTGCTGGGCCACGAGGGCGCGGGAACGGTGGTCGCGGTGGGCGAGGGCGTCGAGTCGGTGTCCGCGGGCGATCGCGTCGTCCTCAACTGGGCGCCTTCGTGCGGGAGTTGCCATTACTGCGGCCTGGGCGAGCCGTGGCTGTGCGCCAATGCGGGCCAGGCGGGCGGGAGTCCGTATGCCAGCCGCGCGGACGACGGCACGCCGCTCTACCCCGGCCTGGGCACGGCGGTGTTCGCCGAGGAGACGGTGGTCGGCGCGAACGCGGTGCTGCCGCTGCCGGAGGGCGTGCCGCTCGCGGACGCGGCGCTGCTGGGCTGCGCGGTGCTGACCGGTTACGGAGCCGTGCACCACGCGACCCGGTTGCGCGAGGGCGAATCGGTGGCGGTCTTCGGCATCGGGGGCGTGGGGCTGGCGGTGTTGCAGGCGGCGCGCATCGCGGGGGCCGGCCCGATCGTGGCGGTCGACGTCTCCCCGGCGAAGGAGGAACTGGCGCGGGCGGCCGGGGCGACCGACTTCCTGATCGCCTCCGACGCCACGGCCAAGGACATCCGCAAGCTCACCGGCGGCCACGGGGCGGACGCGGCGGTCGAGTGCGTGGGCCGTGCGGACACCATCCGCACGGCCTGGTCGGCGACGCGGCGCGGCGGCCGCACGACGGTCGTCGGTATCGGCGGCCCGCAGGAGCAGGTCACCTTCAACGCGCTGGAGCTGTTCTACTTCGGCCGCACGCTCACCGGCTGCGTCTACGGCAACAGCGACCCGGCGAAGGACCTCCCCGTCCTCGCGGACCACGTCCGAGCGGGCCGCCTCGACCTGTCCGCGATGGTCACCGACCGCATCGCCCTGGACGGCATCCCGGCGGCGTTCGACGCGATGCTGGCGGGAAAGGGCGGCCGGGCGCTGGTCGTCTTCTAGGGCCGGCGCGCGAAGGGCACGGGCGCCGGTGAGACTCCCGCGCGCGCAAGGCATGGCAGACCGGTGTGACGTTCCTGTGGACCGCGTTGTTCCGTCGGAACGCGGCCGCTTCGGGGGAAGTTCGGCGCCGCTGAGTCCGCGGACCTGTGAGGCGGAAAGGGCGCCGATAGGGTGGCGGTCGTGGACACGGGGACGGGGAACGGGCTGGTCGCCATTCCGCCGGGGCGGGTGACCTTGTCGGACCGGCGGACGCGGAGCAGTTGGCAGGTAGAGGTCGCTCCTTTTCGGATCTCGGCGTTCCCCGTGACGCAATCGTCGTACGCGCGGATCACCGACGAGCGGCCGAGCAGTCATCAGGGTGACGGGCTGCCCGTCGAAGGCGTCTCGTGGTGGGACGCGGTCCAGTACTGCAACGCGCTGTCGCGGCATGAGGGCCTGGCACCCGCGTACCACTTGCGCGCGGGCACCGAGACCGCCGAATGGGACACCTCCGCGGACGGGTACCGGCTGCCCACCGAGGCCGAGTGGGAACACGCCTGCCGCGCGGGTTCCACCGGCCCGCGCTACGGGCCGCTCGAGGAAGTCGCCTGGTACGGCGGCAATTCCGGCGGGCGGGTGCACCCCGTCGGCCTCAAGCGGCCCAACGCGTGGGGTGTGCACGACATGCTGGGCAACGTGTGGGACTGGTGCTGGGACGTCTACGACGCCGAGGTGTACGGCGCCTACCGGGTGCTGCGCGGTGGCGGGTGGGCCGACGAGCACTGGAGCTGCCGGGCGTCGGTGCGGCGACGCAGCCACCCGACCTTCAGGATCGACGACGTGGGATTCCGCGTCGCGCGCCCCCTGTCCCAGCCGGCCTGAGCCCGTTCGACGTCGGTATGCGATCACTGGGACGGCTCGGGCGTCAGGCAGACGGCACACCGGCAGGGCGGCCAGGCCGTGGACAACGGGGGTAACGCGACGGGCTCGACGGTGGTCAGCGGCCGGATCTCGCGCCGCTCTCCGTCCGTGAGGTCGACGCGGTAGACGCGAAGAGTCATTTGTGCGCGGGCGCTACGGTCCCGTTGAGTTGCCATGCGAATACGCTAGGTAGCGTTACTCAAGCAGCTCAATGTCACTTTGGCGGGGTGTCAGGCGGAAGTGCCACAAGGCGTCATAGCGGGAGCCCCACCGCGTCCGCGAGGGCGCGCATCTCCGGGGTGAGGGTGCGGCGGTGGGTGACGATCCGGCGCAGTACGTCCTGCGCGTAGCGCTGGTTCGCGAGCCACTCCGGGGCGGCGTGCCGGATATCTTCGAGGACGTCGACCGCCTCGCCGTAACGGCGCATCGCCACCTGCGCGTTCGCGACATCGAGCAAGTGGCGGTTGCGGTTGTTGGAGGTCGGCCGCATCTCGCTGGGACGGACCTTGGCAGCCATCGAGAGGACCAGATCCGGCCTGTCGGTCACCATGGCGTTCTCCGCCCGCTTGAGTACGACGGTGAGCGGTCCGAACGCCTGGAGGAAATCGCCCCCCGGCGCGGCCTCGCAGCCCATCGCCACGGCGGCCGAGTGCGCGAGGCGCATCGCGTCATCCGCGTCGTCAGGACGGTTGTCCCGGACAGCAGCGGCGGAAGCGCGCAGCAGCAGCCAGCCCCACGCGCTCAACTCACCCTTGCTCGCCCGCGACATGCGTGGTTCGATCTCGCTCGCCCACCGCTCCGCGAGGCGCCCCGCCTCGTCGATCCGACCGGTGCGCAGCAGCAGCCAGCATCGCGTGCTCACCGTGACGGCGGCCCGCGACGTGTCCGGGGCACCGTCCAACGCACGACCGAGGGCCTCGTCCGCCGCGTCGAACTGCCTGGTCTGGGTCAGCAGCCAACCGGTGAGCTGCATGACCCGGGTCCGCAGCGCCCGGCCCTCGTCGTCCAGGTCGGCCACACTATCGGCGTCCCGGATCAAGGAGGGCAGAACGACGGACAGTTGGCGCAACCGGTCGCCCGCGAACAACGGCTCAGCCGCCGCGAGCGCGTCGCGAACGCCACCGACCGTCGGAGCTTCCTGCACGGCACCACTCGATGGTGCCCGGAGCGCTTCCCGTACGGCAGTCCAGGTCCCGTCGGCGGACGGCGTGACGTCATCAACAGGCGCCTCCAACAACGAAGTCGTGGGCACGCCCAGCGTCACCGCGAGCCGTCGTGCCGTCTCCAGGCGTACCGTCGCGCGTTCTCCCTGTTCCAGCTTGCGGATCAGGGAGACCGACACCCCGGACTCCGTGGCCAGTTCACGTTGAGTCATCCCGCGCCGCTTGCGCACCTCGCACAGCCGCCGCCCGATGTCCGCACCCATGCCTCCAGCGTAGGCGGCGCACGGCCGTCAGGGGTGACTGGTGACATCCTGGCCGCGCCGGAGCCGCCCGCCGCGCACAGCTCGGCCGAAGGCGGACGGCACCGGGGGGCAGGACACTCGCCGTTCGCGACTTTCGGCGCCGAAGGCGCCCACCGCGTCATGGGGGAGCGCCACGACGAACGTCGCTGCGGTCATCCGTCCCTCATCCTCGAAGGGCACCTCGTAGCACGCCCTCGTTGGGTGCCTGGAATCCGCCGATCCCCCTCTCGAGCAGTTCGGCCAGCCGCAGCGGGGTGCGGTCCTCGAACATCGGGCCGATGAGCTGTACTCCCACCGGCAGGCCCTCGGGGGACAGGCCCGCTGGTACGGCGGTGGCGGGCAGGCCGGGCATGGTGGCCAGGCCGGCCCAGACGAACTGGTCGAGGAACGGGTACTCGACGCCGTCGATGTCGATCCGCCGTTCCAGCAGATTGGGGTCGGGGTCGTGCGGGAATGCGGGCGTCGGCGTGACCGGGCACACCACAGCGTCGAACTCGGTGAACAGCCGCCGCCAGCCATGGCGGTGGAGTTCGCGACGGCTGTCCGCCTCCAGCCAGTCGCGGTGACTGAACCCCATGGCGCGCAGCCGCGTCGCGCCGAGACTCCGGTCGTCCGCGCTGAGTCCGGCGGCGCGGGTCCGCAACTGTTCGTGGGATTCGGTGGGAAAGCGCGCAGCGGATCCCGAAATCAGCAACTGCGTGTAGAGCGTCGCGGCTTCGGCCAGGTCGGGCAGCAGCGGACTGTGCCGTTCGACGCGGGCGCCGTCGGCGACGAGCGCGTCGGCCACCCGGTTCACGCCCGCCCGCACAGCGGAACCGGTCGGAACGAGCGGATGCTCGTCGAGGACCAGGACCCGGAAACCGCTGAGCCGCTCGTGGCGCGCGGGCGGCAGCTCCAAACGGTACGCCACGCCGAGCGTCAGAGGATCCGGCCCGGCCATGACGTCGAGCAGGAGCGCGAGGTCGCGGGCGGTACGCGCCATCGGGCCGACGACGGCGAGGTCGAGCTCGACCGGCAACGCAGGCGCGGGCGGCGGGACCATGCCGCGGTTCGCCACCAGCCCCAGCGTGGGCTTGTGCGCGTAGACACCGCAGTAATGCGCGGGGACGCGCAGCGAACCGGCGATGTCGGAGCCGATGGACAGCGCGCCGAACCCGGACGCCAGGGCCGCCGCCGACCCACCGGAGGACCCACCCGGCGTGCGATCGAGATCCCACGGGTTGTTGGTGGTGCCGTAGACCTCGTTGAAGCTCTGCCAGTCCTGGAGCCCCAACGGCACATTGGTCTTGCCGAGCACGACCGCGCCCGCGTCCTTGAGCCGCGTCACCTGCACCGCGTCCTCGGCCGGTATGTGGTCCCGGTGTGGCGGCATGCCCCACGTCGTGGGCAACCCGGCGATGTCGTAGGACTCCTTCACCGTCACCGGAACACCGAGCAACGGCCGGTCCTCACCACGGGCACGCGCCCGGTCGGCACGGCGCGCGGCGGCCCGCGCGCGGTCGAAGTCCGGCACACAGATCGCGTTGACCGCTTTGTCGTCCCGCTCGATACGAGCGATCGCCTCCTCGGTCAGCTCCACCGAGGTCACCTCACCGGCGCGCAGGGCGGCCGTGAGTTCTTCCGCAGACTTCAGGTTCCACTCCATGAATTCGACCGTACTGGCCTCTGGAAGAGGTCATAAAACGCCGGTTCGCGCAATGGCTGGATGCCTCAACTCATCACGTCGGCGCCCGGGTTCGGCCGGAGAGCGCCGCCCGGTACCCGCCAAGGCATGCTGCGGGGAGTTCGACGCCCGCGCGCCATCGAGCGCCATCCCCGCCCGAACACGGTGACGTGATCGAGGCGGGCGAGTCGGGCGGCGGTGCAGAGGCGGTGGCCGGCGACCGGCCACCGTGAAGACGCGAGGCTTCATCGCTGAGGCCCTGAGGCCCTGAGGCCCTGAGGCCCTGAGGCCCTGAGGCCCTGAGGCTCTGACGCCCTGAGGCCTTGAGGCCCTGAAGCCGTGCGCCAGCCCGTGCCAGACGCCCCCCACGTCACGCCTCCGCCCCGCGAGCCTTGAGCCCGCCCCGCCGGGGGCCACGCCCGCCCCGCACGCGCGCACGCCACCCACCCCCAAGGTCACGATCCGGATTCGCCCTCTTGCGGAGCTCGCATGTAATCGATTCCAATGCGTGGAATCGTTTCCACAAGGAGCTGTGCCCATGGCGAGCATCAAGGACGTGGCCTCCCGGGCCGGCGTCTCCGTTGCCACGGTGTCCCGGGTGCTCAACGAGCACCCGGCCGTCCGGCCCGAGACCCGTACCCGGGTGCTGGCCGCCGTCACGGCCCTGGGCTACCGGCCCAACGCGGTCGCCCGCTCCCTGCGCACCGATCAGACCCGCGCCCTCGGCCTGGTCATCAGCGACGTGCTCAACCCGTTCTTCACCGAGCTGGCCCGCTCGGTGGAGGACGAGGCCCGCGCCCTCGGCTACAGCGTGGTCATCGGCAACGCGGACGAGCAGCCCGAGTTGCAGGACCACCACGTCCGCACCCTGATCGACCGCCGGATCGACGGGCTGCTGGTCAGCCCGGCCGACGGCGGGTCGCCGATGATCACCGAGACCGCGCGCGCGGGCGGCACCCCGATGGTGTTCGTCGACCGCTGGATCCCCGGCCTGGACGTCCCCGTGGTGCGCACCGACGGCACCGCCGCCGTGCGCGATCTGGTGACCCACCTCCACGGGCTCGGCCACCGCCGGATCGCCGTGATCGCGGGGCCCGCCGCGACCACCACCGGGAGCGAGCGCGTCGAGGCGTTCCGGCAGGCCCTCGCCGAGTACGGCCTGCCGCTGCCGCGGGAGTACGTCGGGCAGGGCGACTTCCAGGCCGCCAGCGGTCGCCGGGTGACCGCTGGCTTCCTCGACCTCGCCGAGCCGCCCGAGGCCATCTTCGCCACCGACAACCTGATGGCGCTCGGCGCGATGGACGAGATCCGCGCCCGCGGCCTGCGGGTGCCCGACGACGTCGCGCTCGCCGCCTTCGACGACATCCCCTGGTTCCTGCACACCGACCCGCCCGTCACCGCCATCGCCCAGCCCACCGGTGAACTCGGCCGTGCGGCCGTACGCGCCCTGGTCGACCGCATCGAGGGCGGGGCCGCGGAGTCCGTCACCCTTGCCGCACGCCTCGTCGTCCGCGGGTCCTGCGGCGAGACGGCGAGCGGCGAGACGACAAGGAGCAGCAGTTGAGCAGCGTCGCCACTTCGACCACACCACCGGCTCCGGCACCGGGAGAAGCCGGGGAACTTCTCCGGATGGAAGGCGTGCGCAAGACCTTCCCCGGCGTCGTGGCGCTGGATCACGTCGACTTCGACCTGCGCCGGGGGGAGGTGCACGTCCTGCTCGGCGAGAACGGGGCGGGCAAGAGCACCCTGATCAAGATGCTCTCCGGTGCCCACCGTCCCGACCAGGGCCGCATCCTGGTCGGCGGAGAACCGGTGCGCATCAACGGCGCGCAGGACGCGGAGCGCCTGGGGATCGCCACCATCTACCAGGAGTTCAACCTGGTACCGGAGTTGAGCGTCGCGGAGAACATCTTCCTGGGCCGCCAGCCGCGCAGGCTAGGCCTCGTCGACCGCCGCAGGATGAACGCGGACGCGGCGCGACTGCTCGCCCGGGTGGGCGTGGACGTCGCGCCGCAGACCCGGGTCGGCGACCTCGGCATCGCGCGGTTGCAGATGGTGGAGATCGCCAAGGCGCTGAGCCTGGACGCCCGCGTGCTCATCATGGACGAACCGACCGCGGTGCTCACCACCGACGAGGTGGACAAGCTCTTCCGGATCGTGCGCGCCCTGCGCGAGGACGGCGTGGGCGTCGTCTTCATCACCCACCACCTGGAGGAGATCGCCGCGCTGGGCGACCGGGTCACCGTCCTGCGGGACGGCCGCAGCGTGACCCAGGTGCCGGCCGACACTCCCGAGGAGGAACTGGTCCGGCTCATGGTCGGACGCAGCATCGAGGCGCAGTACCCGCGTGAACGGGCCGCGCCCGGCGCCCCGTTGCTCAAGGTGACCGGGCTGACCCGGCACGGCGCCTTCGCCGACGTCGGTTTCGAGGTGCGCGCAGGTGAGGTGGTCGGCCTGGCCGGGCTGGTCGGTGCCGGACGCACCGAGGTGGTCCGCGCGGTGTTCGGAGCGGACCCCTACGACTCCGGCACGGTCGAGGTGCAGGGGACACCGCTGCCTCGGGGGGACGTCAACGCGGCGATGGACGCCGGGATCGGCCTGGTCCCGGAAGACCGCAAGGGCCAGGGCCTGGTGCTGGGGGCGACCGTCGAGGAGAACCTCGGCCTGGTCACCCTGGGCCGCGGCGCCCGCTGCGGTTTCGTCGACCGCTCGGGTCGGCGCCGCGAGGCGGGCCGGATCGCCGGCCAGCTGAAGGTCCGCATGGCGGGACTCGACCAGCAGGTGCGCACGCTGTCCGGCGGCAACCAGCAGAAGCTGGTCATCGGCAAGTGGCTGCTGGCCGACTCCAAGGTGCTCATCCTCGACGAGCCGACCCGGGGCATCGACGTGGGCGCCAAGGTCGAGATCTACCAACTGGTCAACGAACTGACGGCGTCCGGGCACGCCGTCCTGATGGTCTCAAGCGACCTGCCCGAGGTGCTCGGCATGAGCGACCGGGTGCTGGTCATGGCCAAGGGACGGATCACCGGCGAGCTCGACGCGACGAAGGCAACCCAGGACGCCGTCATGGCACTGGCGGTTACGGATCCGGCGGCGACGCGGCTGCCGGACAGGAAGGTGGAGGTCCCCCGTGGCGACTGAGACGCTCGAACGCGGCACGCCGGCGGCGGGAGGCGCGGGACTGCGCCGCCTGCTGCTGGACAACGGTGCCCTCGCCGCCCTGGTCGTCCTGGTGGTGGCGCTGTCGGTGCTGTCCGGCAGCTTCCTGACCGCGAGCAACCTGCTGAACGTCGGCGTCCAGGCCGCGGTCGACGCGATCCTGGCCTTCGGCGTCACCTTCGTCATCGTCTCCGCGGGCATCGACCTGTCGGTCGGCTCGGTGGCCGCGCTGTCCGCCACCGTGCTCGCCTGGCTGGCGACCCACGCGGGCGTGCCGGTGTGGCTGGCGGTGGTGGTGTCCATAGCCACCGGCATCGTCAGCGGCCTGGTCAGCGGCACGCTCATCTCCTACGGCAAACTGCCGCCGTTCATCGCCACGTTGGCGATGCTCTCGGTCGGCCGCGGTCTGGCCATGGTGATCTCCCAGGGCAGCCCGATCGCCTTCCCCGGCTCGGTCTCCGCGCTCGGTGACACCATCGGCGGCTGGCTGCCGGTCCCGGTCCTCGTCATGGTGGCGATGGGGGTGGTCACCGCGATCGTCCTCGGCCGCACCTACGCGGGCCGCGCGATGTACGCGATCGGCGGCAACGAGGAGGCGGCACGCCTGTCCGGGATCCGGGTCAGGCGGCAGAAGCTGGTGATCTACGCGCTCTCCGGCCTGTTCGCCGCGATCGCGGGCATCGTGCTGGCCTCCCGCCTGGCCTCGGCGCAGCCCGACGCGGCCGACGGCTACGAACTGGACGCGATCGCGGCAGTGGTCATCGGCGGGGCCAGCCTCTCCGGCGGCAAGGGCAAGGCGTCCGGCACCTTCATCGGCGCGCTGATCCTCGCCGTCCTGCGCAACGGCCTCAACCTGCTGAACGTCTCCTCCTTCTGGCAGCAGGTCGTCATCGGTGTGGTGATCGCCCTGGCCGTGCTGCTGGACACGTTGCGCCGCCGAAGCTCCGCCCGCACGGCCACGCCCGGCGCCACCGGCTCACCGGGAGGCGGCAAGAGCCGGTTGCGCGCCAACGCGATCGGCGCCGTCGCGGTGGTCGCCGCCATCGGCCTGGTCATCGGCGTGAACGCGTACCGTTCCGGCTCCGGCACCAGGACGCGGATCGGCCTGACCCTCTCCACCCTGAACGACCCGTTCTTCGTCTCCGTCCGGGCCGGGGCGCAGGCGGAGGCCAGGGCCGAGGGCGTCGACCTCACCGTGACCGACGCCGACAACGACGCCTCCTCGCAGGCCGACCAGGTGTCCAACTTCCTGAGCCAGAGCGACCAGGCGATCATCCTCAACCCGGTGGACTCCAACGCCGCCGCGCCCTCGGCGAAGCTCGCCGCCAAGTCCAAGGTGCCGGTCATCGCGGTGGACCGCGGCGTCACCGGAGCCCCGACCACCAGCCTGGTCGCGTCCGACAACGTCGCCGGCGGCGAACTGGCCGCGAAGGCGATCGCCGCGCAACTCGGCGGCAGGGGAACGATCGTGGTGCTCCAGGGCACCGCAGGCACCTCGGCCGCGCAGGAACGCGAGCAGGGCTTCAAGCAGGGCATCGCCGCGTACCCCGGCATCAGGATCGTCGCGGAACAGCCCGCCGACTTCGACCGCACCAAGGGACTCGACGTCATGGGCAACCTGCTCCAGGCCCACCCCGGCATCAACGGCGTGTTCGCGGCCAACGACGAGATGGCGCTCGGCGCGATCAAGGCGCTGGGCGGCAAGGCGGGCAGGAGCGTCAAGGTCGTCGGCTTCGACGGCGAGAAGGACGGCCTGGCCGCGGTCAGGGCGGGCACCGAGGCGGCCGACGTGGCCCAACGGCCTTCTCAGCTCGGCAGGCTGGCGGTGCGCAACGCCGTGCTCGCGATCAAGGGCAAGAAGGTGCCCGGCGACATCAAGGTGCCGGTCGAGGTCGTCACGTCGAAGAACGTCGCGGGCTTCAAGTCCTGACCCCCGGGCGCTCGCGCTGAATCCGGCCACCGGGCGAGCGAGCCCGGTGGCCGGCTCCCATGAAAGGACGTACAAGGATGCACGCCTACGACCTGGTGGTCGTCGGATCGGCCAACGCCGACCTCGTGGTCCGCGTCGACCGGCGGCCGGGCGCGGGGGAGACGGTGCTCGGCTCCGATCTGGTCACCCACGCCGGTGGCAAGGGCGCCAACCAGGCCGTGGCCGCCGCGCGGCTGGGGGCGACCACGGGACTGCTCGCCCGGGTCGGCGAGGACGCCCACGGGCGGTTGCTCGCCGACTCGCTGGGCGAAGCCGGGGTCGACACCCGCGGACTCCTGGTCGGCGGGGCCCCCACCGGCGTCGCCCTCATCACCGTGGACCCTTCCGGCAACAACAGCATCGTGGTCTCGCCGGGAGCCAACGCGCGGCTCACTCCCGAGGACGTCGACCGGGCCGGGCCGCTGCTCGCCGCCGCCCGGGTGGTCTCGCTCCAACTGGAGATCCCGCTCGTCACCGTCGCCGCCGCGGTGGCCACCGCGGCCCGGGGCGGCACTCGCGTGGTGCTCAACGCGTCGCCGCCCGTGCCGCTGCCCGCCGAGGTGCTGGCGGTCTGCGACCCGCTCGTGGTCAACGAACACGAGGCCGCCTTTCTGCTGCGCGTGGCGGGGGACCCGGCGGGCGAGGAATCGCCGGCGTCGCCGGAGCGGTGGGCCGAGGCCCTGCTGGCCGCCGGGCCCCGGTCGGTCGTGGTGACCCTGGGCGCGGACGGCGCCGTGCTCGCGGACGAGACCGGTGTGGCACGCGTGGCCGGCCTGCGGGTCGAGGCGGTGGACACCACGGGCGCGGGCGACGCCTTCACCGCCGCGCTGGCCTGGCGGCTCGGCCTCGGCGAGAACCTGACCGAGGCGGCCCGCTTCGCCGTGCGCGTCGGCGCGGCCGCGGTCACCCGGCCGGGCGCGCAGGAGTCCTATCCCACCTTCGACGAGGTCGCCGCCCGGTGAGGAAGTCCGGGATCATCAACCGCCGCCTCGCCGGGGCGCTGGCCGGACTCGGCCACACCGACGGCGTCGTGGTCTGCGACGCGGGCCTGCCGATCCCGGCGGGGCCGGAAGTGGTGGACCTCGCCTTCCGCTTCGGCACGCCCTCCTTCGCGGAGGTGCTCGCGGGAGTGCTGGACGAGCTGGTGGTGGAAGCGGCCACCGCGGCGCGGGAGGTCGAGGCGGCCAACCCGCGGGCGGCGCGCGTGCTGGCCGAGGCCTTCCCGCGGACGCTCCAACTGGTCCCGCACGAGACCCTCAAGGCACGGACCGCGCGGGCCCGACTCGTCGTCCGCACGGGCGAGGCCCACCCCTACGCCAACGTGCTGCTGCGATGCGGGGTGCCGTTCTGAGGGAGAGCGCACGACGCCCGGGGGACCGCTGGTCCCCTCAGCCGCCCTCCGGGGCCCGCGCCAGTGTCGCGAACCGTACGGCCAGGCCGTCCAGCAGGGCCGTCAGGCCCACCTCGAACGCGCCCTCGTCCACGCGCTGCTGGTGCTCGGGCAGCAGGTGCGCCTGGCCCAGGTGCGGGTACGCCGCCGGGTCGTAGGCCGCCGGGTCGCCGACGAAACCGCGGGCGAAGGAGCCCAGGGCCGAACCGGCCACGAAATACCGCATCATGGCGCCGATCAGGGTCGCCTCGGCCACCGGCCAGCCCGCCTCGACCATCGCGCCGAAGACCGCGTCGGCCATGCGCAGGCCGGCCGGACGGCGGCCGGGGCCCTGGGCGAGGAACGGGACGATGTTGGGGTGCGCGGTGAGGGCGGCCCGGTAGGAGCGGGCCCACGCGGTCAGCGCGGCCCGCCAGTCCGCGCACCCCTCGAACATCGACAGGGCGACTTCGCCGACCACGGTGTCGGCGACCGCGTCGAGGATCTCGTCCTTGGTGCGGAAGTGGTTGTACAGGGACGGCCCGCTGACCCCCAGCTCCGCCGCCAGCCTGCGCGTCGAGACCGCCCCCAGGCCCTCGGTGTCGACCAGGGCGAGCGCCGCGGCGACGATGCCGGCTCGGCTGAGCAGGGGCTTGCGGGGACGGGCCATGCGGCACATAGTAGGGGCTGCCCGCAGAAAACTAGCACTGGTAATTTATGCCGGTGAGTCATGGAACGGAGTGCCGGCCGTGGACCTTGGGCTCAGCGAGGAGCAGACCGCCGTACGGCGGCTCGCCCGGGACTTCGTCGAACGTGAGATCGCGCCGCACGTCGTCGCCTGGGACCGCGCGGAGAGCGTGGACCGCGGCATCGTCGGCAAGCTCGGCGCGGTCGGCTTCCTGGGCCTGACGATCCCCGAGGAGTACGGCGGGTCCGGCGGCGACCACCTGTCGTACTGCCTGGTCACCGAGGAACTCGGGCGCGGCGACTCCTCGGTGCGCGGCATCGTGTCGGTCTCCCTCGGCCTGGTCGCCAAGTCGATCGCGGCCTGGGGGAGCGAGGAACACAAGCGGGGATGGCTGCCGAGGCTGTGCTCCGGTGAGGCGGTCGGCTGCTTCGGGCTGACCGAGCCCGGCACCGGCTCCGACGCGGCCAACCTCACCACGAGGGCCGTCCGCGACGGCGACGAGTACGTCATCGACGGCACCAAGATGTTCATCACCAACGGCACCTGGGCCGACGTCGTCCTGCTCTTCGCCCGCACCGGCGCCGCACCGGGCCACAAGGGCGTCAGCGCCTTCCTGGTCCCCACCGACACTCCCGGTCTCGAACGCCGGGTGATCCACGGCAAGTTGGGGCTGCGCGGGCAGGCCACCGCGGAACTCGTCCTGGACGGCGTGCGGGTGCCGGCCTCCGCGATGATCGCCCCCGAGGGCAAGGGGTTCTCGGTGGCCATGTCGGCCCTGGCCAAGGGGCGGATGTCGGTGGCCGCGGGCTGCGTCGGCATCGCCCAGGCGTGCCTGGACGCGGCGGTGGCGTACGCGGGGGAGCGCGAGCAGTTCGGCGCCCCGATCGCGAGCCGCCAGCTCGTGCAGGAGCTGCTGTCCGACATCGCGGTGGACGTGGACGCCGCGCGCCTGCTGACCTGGCGGGTGGCCGACCACATCGAGCGCGGGCTGCCGTTCGCCACCGAGTCCTCGGTCGCCAAGCTCTACGCGAGCGAGGCCGCGGTGCGCTGCGCCAACAACGCGCTCCAGGTCTTCGGCGGCTACGGCTACATCGACGAGTACCCGGTGGGCAAACTGCTGCGCGACGCGCGGGTGATGACGCTCTACGAGGGCACCAGCCAGATCCACAAGCTGCTGATAGGCCGCGCCCTGACGGGTGTGTCGGCGTTCTGAACCGCGCGGCCGGAGCCCTGCGGCCACGCCCGCTAAGCGCTTGCTCAGGCGGCCATGTAGGGTGTCCGCCATGGACGAGGAGGAGCGCGCGACCGAGGGGTGGGCCGACGTCACACCCGACGCGGCCAGGCGGCTGGTGATCGCCGCCGTGGAGGCGTTCGCCGAGCGGGGCTACCACGCCACCACCACCCGTGACATCGCGGGCCGCGCCGGGATGAGCCCCGCCGCGCTCTACATCCACTACAAGACCAAGGAAGAGCTGCTCTACCAGATCAGCAGGGTCGGCCACCTGCGCTCGCTGAGCCTGGTGCGGGCGGCCCGCGACACCGACGGCACCCCCGCCGAGCGGCTGGACGACGCGGTGCGCCGCTTCGTGCGCTGGCACGCCGAGCACCACACCACCGGCCGCGTCGTCCAGTACGAACTGGGCGCGCTCGCCCCCGAGCACTACACCGAGATCGTCGCGCTGCGCCGGGGCACCGAGGACGTGATCCGCTCGATCATCCGGGACGGCGTGGACAGCGGCGCCTTCGACGTGCCGGACGTGTCCGGGACCACGCTCGCCGTGCTGTCGCTGTGCATCGACGTGGCCCGCTGGTTCAACCCGGCCGGCCGCCGCACCCCGGACGAGGTCGGCACGCTCTACGCGGACCTCGTCCGACGGATGGTCGGCGCCGCCCGCTGACGGGGCGCGTCGCGCCGGTCACACGTACAGCCGTACCACCGTGTCGGCCACGCACACCGGCTTGTCGCCGCCCTCGCGCTCCACGGTGATCCGGGCGACCAGCTGGACGCCGCCGCTCACCTCGTCGACCTCGGCGATCAGGGCGCTCGCCCGAAGCCGCGAGCCCACCGGCACCGGAGCGGGGAAACGCACCTTGTTCACGCCGTAGTTGACGCCCATGCGCACCCCCTCGACGGCGAACAGCTGCGGGGTGAAGGACGGGATCAGCGACAGCGTGAGGTAGCCGTGCGCGATGGTCGTGCCGAACGGCCCGGCCGCCGCCTTCTCGGGGTCGACGTGGATCCACTGGTGGTCGCCGGTCGCGTCCGCGAACAGGTCGATCCGCTTCTGGTCGACCTCGAGCCACTCGGTGGGCCCCATCTCCTGGCCCACGGCCGCCCGCAACTCGTCCACCGATGAGAAGATCCTGGGCTGCGACATCCGATGCCTCCACATGCGTCACGGCGAGCGCTGTCTCACGCGTGCTGGTTTCTAAGCGCTTGCTCAGCATGGTGGGTGCGTCCGGCGCTGTCAACGAGCGCCCGTCCGGCGTCTCCCGCCCGCCCTCCACGGCCGCTCGCCCCCGCCCGGCGCTCGCCCGCCCGCTGCCCGGGCACGCCGTCCGGCTCCCCGCCGCCCGTCAGCGCACGGGCCAGTGCGCGCTGGGACAGGGCGGGCGGCGGCACGAGGATGCCGCAGGTGGCGCAGACCGGGCCGGACGCCGGCTCGTGGCCGAGGTCGTCGTGCCAGACCACCCGGGGACTGGCGCAGACCGGGCAGCCGTCGCCGGGACCGGAGTCCAGCGCGGTGGTCAGCCGCCTCAGGACGTCGGCCAGCCGGTCGTCGGGGTGCCGTGCGGGGTCCTCGCACCACGCCACCCCGAAGCCGCCCCAGGTGCGCCGGTGCCAGTCGTCCATCGGCGTCGGCTTGCGCACGCCGTCGCGCTTCTCGCGCTTGCGGCGGTCGGCGAAACGGGCCTCGTAGACCTGCCAGACCCTTCTGGCCTCCTCCAGCTCCTCGATCGCGGCGAGCAGCTGGTCGGGGCGGGGATGCCGGTCGTGGGGCGACATGCCGTGCCGTACGCACAAGTGGTGCCAGGTGGCACGGTGGCCGTACGGGGCGAAGTGCTCCAGGCATCTGCGCAGCGAGGTCCGCCGCTCCGCCGCCACCAGTCTCGGGTCGCGCACCCGTCTGGCGAGGCTCCGGAAACCTGCCATCTCTCCCACCTCCATCGGTCGCGGTCCGTGGATGGGACGTAGCGGACCGCCGATCGGCTCCCGCGAAACGGGAATTGGTGAACGCGTTCCCGGCGAAACGGGAAGAACTCCTGCCCGTGGGGAAACGTGACGTGTGCTCATCTTCACCTCGTGGCATACCGGCGGTAACGTCCGTCGCACTGTCTCGCATCGGCTACGGGAGGAGCAGGTATGCGACGACGTATCCTCGGGCTGAGAGCAGCCGCCCTGACCGCGCTGCTCGCGCTGGGGACCGGCCTGGTCGTCCCCGCGCAGCAGGCGGTGGGCGCGGCGGCCGCCACCAACGACTACTGCCAGGGCCAGTGTTCGGACATCCTGCCCCCCGGTGAGAACGGCAACGCCACGCTCGCCGACATCCTCGCCAACAAGGCGCTCGGCACCCATCCCGCGCACAGCGACGACCAACTCGGGCCCTACGACTCGCTGTCCGACGACTACGGCTCGCTGACCGACTCGTCCATCGACCAGTTCTTCAACGACTCCTCGTTCGGCGTCCCGGCCGCCGACGTCGCGTCGGTGGAGAGCCCCCGCTCCGACGTCACCATCACCCGCGACAAGGCCACCGGCGTCCCGCACATCCTGGGCACCACCCGCTCCGGCACCGAGTTCGGCGCCGGGTACGCGGCGGCCGAGGACCGGCTGTGGCTGATGGACCTCTTCCGGCACGTCGGCCGCGGCCAGCTGACCTCGTTCGCCGGTGGCGCCGCCGCCAACCAGGGCCTGGAACAGCAGTTCTACCAGGCCGCCCCCTACACCGAGGCCGACCTGCAGGCCCAGGTCGACCGGATCGCCAACGACAACGGAGCCCGCGGCAAGCAGGCCCTCGCCGACGCCCAGGCCTACGTGGACGGCATCAACGCCTACATCGACAAGGCGAAGGCGGGCCGCTACTTCCCCGGCGAGTACGACCTGACCGGCCACATGAACGCCATCACCAACGCCGGGACCATCGACCACTTCACCGTCACCGACCTGATCGCGCTCGCCTCCGTCATCGGAGCGCTGTTCGGTTCGGGGGGCGGCGGCGAGGTGCAGAACGCGCTGTCGCTCGAGGCCGCGCAGGCCAAGTACGGCGTGACCGAGGGCACCAAGGTCTGGGAGTCCTTCCGGGAGGCCAACGACCCGGAGGCGGTGCTCACCGTCCACGACGGCCAGAGCTTCCCCTACGCCGAGTCGCCGGCGAACCCGCAGGGCGTCGCCATGCCCGACCCCGGCTCCGTCGTGCAGGAACCGCTGGTCTACGACCGCACCGGCT
Source organism: Streptomyces sp. ICBB 8177 (assembly GCF_003144095.1). Lineage (GTDB taxonomy): Bacteria > Actinomycetota > Actinomycetes > Streptomycetales > Streptomycetaceae > Streptantibioticus_D. The sequence goes on from NZ_NSKH01000023.1 coordinate 813,291, forward strand.
CCGCCGCCGCCGAGCAGAAGTCGGCCACCCACACCCCGCCGAAATCACCTGTCAAGGCGCCGGCGAAGCTGAAGAAGGCGCAGGGCATCTTCGACGACGGGGTGCTCCCCGCCGACCTGCTGACCAACCCGCGCAAGGGCATGTCCAACGCCCTCGTGGTCTCCGGCGCGCACACCGCCAGCGGCCACCCGGTCGCCGTCTTCGGCCCGCAGACCGGCTACTTCGCGCCGCAACTGCTGATGCTGGAGGAACTCCAGGGCCCGGGGATCGACGCCCGGGGCGCCGCGTTCGCAGGCCTCAGCCTCTACGTGGAACTGGGGCGCGGCGAGGACTACGCGTGGAGCGCGACCTCCGGTGAGCAGGACGTCACCGACACCTACGCCGTCCAGCTGTGCGACCCCGACGGCGGCACGCCGACCACGGCGGACGACTACTACCTCTACCACGGCACGTGCACGCCGTTCCAGGAACTCCAGCAGGCCGACTCCTGGTCCCCGACGCTCGCCGACTCCACCGCCGCGGGCGGGTACACGATGCGGATGTACCGCACCAATTACGGCCTGGTGACGGCCAGAGCGACGGTCGGCGGCAAACCCGTCGCCTACACCTCGCTGCGCAGTTCGTACATGCACGAGGCCGACTCGATCATCGGCTTCCAGATGCTCAACGACCCCGGCTACGTGCACGATCCGGCGAGCTTCCAGAGCGCCGTGCAGCACATCAACTACACCTTCAACTGGTTCTACGCCGACTCCGAGCACACCGCGTACTACAACTCCGGCAACAACCCGGTGCGGGCGGCGGGCGTCGACCCGTCGCTGCCGGTGACGGCCGAGCCGCAGTACGAGTGGCAGGGCTTCGACCCGTCCACCAACACCGCCGACTACACCCCGCCCGCGCAGCACCCGCAGTCGGTGGACCAGGACTACTACATCTCCTGGAACAACAAGCAGGCCAAGGACTACGCCTCCGCCAACTTCGGCGACGGCTCGGTGCACCGGGCCAACCTGCTGGACGCGCGCGTCAAGAAGCTCGTGCAGGCGGGCGGCGTCACCCGGGCCTCGCTCACCCAGGCGATGGAGGACGCGGCCGTCACCGACCTGCGCGGCGAGGACGTACTACCCGACCTGCTCGCCGTGCTGCACAGTTCACCCATCACCGATCCGCAACTGTCCAACGACGTACAGGAGTTGCAGAACTGGCTGAACGACGGCGCCAAGCGCCGCGAGACCTCGCCCGGCTCGCACACCTACGCCGACTCCGACGCCGTCCGCATCATGGACGCCTGGTGGCCGCTGCTGGTCAAGGCGGAGTTCGAACCGGGGCTCGGCAGCGACCTGTACACCGCGCTCACGGACAACCTCACGGTGGACGAGTCGCCGTCCGCCGGACACGGCCCCACCGGCAGCCACGCGGGCAGCTCCTTCCAGTACGGCTGGTGGAGCTACGTCGACAAGGACCTGCGGGCGGTGCTGGGCAAGCCGGTACAGGGCGGCCTGGCGCAGAAGTTCTGCGGCGGCGGCGACCTCGCCTCCTGCCAGTCCACCTTGCTGACCACGCTCGGACAGGCCGCGGCCACCCCGGCGACCACGGTCTACCCGGGTGACTCCACCGGCTGCTCGGCCGGCGACCAGTGGTGCGCCGACAGCATCGAGCAGCGCCCGCTGGGCGGCATCAGCCAGAACCGCATCTCCTGGCAGAACCGCCCCACCTTCCAGCAGGTCGTCGAGTTCCCCTCGCACCGCTGACGGCCTCACGACGCAGGACAACGGCCCGGTACCGTGCGGCAGTTCACGCCGTACGGCACCGGGCCGTCCTCTTCCGCGGCCTACCGCATGATCCGGGCCGCCCGCAGCACCACCCGGGCCAGGTCCGCGTGGCAGACGTCGAGGTGGGCGCCGACCGGCGGGCAGCCGTTGCGCACCACCGACGAGGCGTCCACGCTCACCCGCCCGCTGTCCGGGAACCGCCGCGTCACGCTCGGCGCGGTCGCGGCCAGCGGCAGTCGCACGGCCTCCTGCGCCAGCCCCGCGTAGCCCACCGCCCGCGGGCCTTCCGGTGTCCCCGTCACCCGCGACGCGATCGGGTACAGCACTCCGAGCCAGTCGTCGTGCCGGGAATGGCAGACCACCACGGGTCCGGCGACCCGCCGCTCCACCCCCCGCAACTCCTCCTCCGTCAGCGGCGCCTGAAGGAGCGTCAGCGACCCGGCCGGCCGCAGGGCCGAGCGCGCCGCGGACGCCGCCAGGGCCGCGCCGAATCCGTGGCCCAGCAGGTGGACCCGGGTGCCCGCGGCGTCCCTGGCCAGCCGTCCCAGCGCCGGGCCGAGCCCCACCTCGCCCGCGTGGGCACCGCGTCGCAGCATCAGCCCGTACGCCGCCTGCCGCAGCACCTCGCGCGCGCCGCTCCACAGCCGCGCGAAGGGGTCACCCGGCAGCCGCGCCCCGGTGCGCTCCAGCGCGCCCGCGAACTCCTCGTACACCCGGGCGGGCAGGTCGTTGAGCATCGCCAGCGGTGGCTCGCCGGACAGCTTGCGCACCAGGCCGAGGAACTCCGCCAACCGCGCCTGCGACAGCGGCCGTTCGCGCAGCAGTCCGTTCATCCTCCGCAAGGACTCGGTGTGTTCGGGGAACAGGGCCACCAGGCCGTCCAGGGTCTCGGCCGCCACACCGCGCTCCAGCGCCATGTTGGCCGCCTGGTCGGCGAAGGCGTTCGGCTTGTGGTCCACCGCGGGCTCCTCGGCGAACCGCAGCGACGGCCAGAACACCCCGGCGTACCCCACCCGCGCCGAGGTGCCGTCCCGCACCAGCAGTGCCGGGAACGGCGTGAAGAAGCGGCGCAGCAGCCGCGTGGTGGTCGTGTGGTCGTTGTTCCAGCCGTGCGCGAAGACGACCAGATCGGTCAGCCTGCGCTCGCGCACCCCTCTGGCCAGGGCGTCCCGGCGCGCCGGGTCCAGCGCCCCCGAGGCGTCCACGGCCAGTTCCCAGTACGGCTCCACCCCGATGCCCGCCATGAGCGCATCATCGCGGCAGCGGGCGGTCCCGGCCAGGGGGCGCGGCGCATTCCGCCCGGTCCCGGCCCTTCCGGGGGCGCCGACCGACCGCTTAGTATGTCCGGCGGACGGGGTGGTCCGACCAACCGAAGGGACGCCAAACGTGGGCGCGCACCAGGGAACACGGGTCTTCGTCAGCGGCGCGGGCCGCGGCATCGGTGCCGCGCTCGCCAGACGGTTCGCGGCCGAGGGCGCCCGGGTCGCCGTCAACGACCTGGACGCGGACGCCGCCGGGGCGGTCGCCGAGGAGATCGGCGGTGTCGCGGTCCCCGGCGACGCGGCGGGCGAGCAGGGCGTCGCCGACCTGGTCAAGCAGGCCACCGCGGCACTCGGCGGCGGCATCGAGGTCTACTGCGCCAACGCCGGAGTCCCCACCGGCGGCGGTCCCGAAGCGCCCGAGGAGGACTGGGCGCTGGCCTGGGACGTCAACGTGATGGCCCACGTGCGCGCCGCCCGGATCCTGCTCCCGGAGTGGCTGGAGCGCGGCGAGGGCCGGTTCGTGGCGACCGTCTCGGCGGCCGGGCTGCTGACCATGGTCGGTGCCGCGCCCTACTCGGTCACCAAGCACGGCGCCTACGCCTTCGCCGAGTGGCTGTCGCTGACCTACCGGCACCGCGGCGTCCACGTGCACGCGATCTGCCCGCAGGGGGTGCGCACCGACATGCTCGCGGTCACCGGCGAGGCGGGCGACCTCGTGCTGCGGCCCACCGCCATCGAGCCCGAGCAGGTCGCCGACGCGCTGCTCACCGGCATCGCCGAGGACCGCTTCCTGATCCTGCCGCACCCGGAGGTCGGCGACTACTACGCGGTCCGCGCGAGCGACCCGGGCCGCTGGCTGGGCGGTATGAACAAGGTGCAGCGGAAGCTGGAGGGCCAGGCATGACGAAGGCGACCGACAGCGCGGGCCCCACCTACGCGGACCGCCCCTGGCGGCGGCACTTCGCGCCCGAACTCCTCGCGCTGCCCGAGCCCCCGCCCTCCGTGCTCGACGCCTTCCGCGCCTCCGCCGCCCGGGTGCCGGACCGCCTCGCGATCGCCTACTTCGACGGCCGTCTGACGTACCGTCAACTGGACGAGCTGAGCGACGGGCTGGCGGCGTACCTCGCGGAGCGCGGCTTCCGGCGCGGTGACCGGCTGGCGATCGTGCAGCAGAACACCCCGCAGTTCGTCCTCGCGCTGCTGGGCGCGTGGAAGGCGGGCGGCGTCGTGGTGCCCGTCAACCCCATGTACAAGGAGCGCGAGATATCCCACGTGCTGCGGGACGCGGGAGTCGTCGCGCTCGTCTGCCACGAACGCGACTGGCACTCCCACATCCGCGCCGCCGCTCAGGGCTCCGGGTTGCGCGTGCCGCTGGTCACCAGCGCACTCGACCTCCAGACCCGCGACGACCAACGCCTCTTCGCCGGCCACGAACGCCTGTCGGCCGACGACGCCGACGACCTGCTGACCGTCGCGCGCACCACGAAGGCCGAGCCGCCCGCCGATCCCCGGTTCGGGCCCGGCGACACCGCGTTGATCAGCTACACCTCCGGCACCTCCGGCACCCCGAAGGGCGCCCTGAACACCCACGGCAACATCGCGTACAACGCCCACCGCCAGGGCCACGTGCTCGGGCTGCCGGACGGCGCCGTGATCTTCGCCCTCGCGCCGCTGTTCCACATCACCGGCATGGTCTGCCAGCTGTCAGCCGCCCTGACCTCCGGCGACGCCGTGGCACTGGCGTACCGCTTCGAGCCGGGCGTGGTGCTCGACGCCGTCCGCGAACACCGGCCCGCCTACATGGTCGGCCCGTCCACCGCCTACATGGCGCTGATGGCGCGCGCCGACGCCACCGCCGAGGACTTCGCCTGCTTCCAGGTGCTCAGCTCCGGCGGGGCGCCGCTGCCGCCCGCGATCGTCGCGGAGTTCCGCCGCCGCTTCGGCCACTACATCCGCAACGGCTACGGGCTCACCGAGTGCACCGCGCCGTGCGCCTCCGTGCCGCCGGGCCTGGAGGCGCCGCTCGACCCGGAGTCGGGCACGCTCGCCGTCGGCGTACCGGGGCCCGACACCGACGTGCGCATCGTGGACGACTCCGGTCACGACGTGCCGTTCGGCGAACGCGGCGAGATCGCGGTGCGTGGACCGATGGTCGTGCCCGGTTACTGGCAGCGGCCCGAGGAGTCGGCCGCCGCGATGCCGGACGGCGAACTGCGCACCGGCGACATCGGGTTCATGGACACCGACGGCTGGCTCTACGTCGTCGACCGCAAGAAGGACATGATCAACGCCTCCGGCTTCAAGGTCTGGCCGCGCGAGGTCGAGGACGTCCTCTACACCCACCCCGCGGTGCGCGAGGCCGCGGTGGTCGGCGTGCCCGACGCGTACCGGGGCGAGACGGTGAAGGCGTACGTGAGCCTCAAGCCCGGTGCGACCGCCGACCCCGCCGAGATCGCCGCGTACTGCAAGGAACGGCTCGCCGCCTACAAGTACCCGCGCGAGGTCGAACTCCTGCCGGACCTGCCCAAGACGGCCACCGGCAAGATCCTGCGGCGGCAACTGCGCGACCAGGGGGGCGCAGCGGCGAAGGGAGCGCCCGGCCAGGCGCCGACGCAGCGGGAGGCATAGATCCGTACCGGTCGGTATGCTGGCCCGGCGGTCCGGGATCACGCGGACCGCCGGGCGAGAGGGGACCGGAACATGGCGGAGAGCGCAGGGACCAGGGCGAGCGCGGCGGTGCCGCGGCGGCTGCTGGCCGAGGCCACCCGGCTCTTCGCCGAACGCGGCTTCGACCGCACCTCCGTCCAGGAGATCGTCGAGGCCGCGGGCGTGACCAAGGGCGCGCTCTACCACTACTTCGGCAGCAAGGACGACCTGCTGCACGAGGTCTACGCCCGGGTGCTGCGCCTTCAGACGGAGCGCCTGGAGCGGATCGCGGCGGGCGGCGGGAGCGTGGCGCAGCGGCTGCGCGCCGCCGCGGCCGACGTCGTGGTCACCAGCATCGAGAACCTGGACGACACCAAGATCTTCTTCCGCTCGATGCACCAGCTCAGCCCCGAGAAGCAGAAGGCGGTACGGGCGGACCGGCGCCGCTACCACGAGCGGTTCCGCGCCCTGGTGGAGGAAGGACAGCGCGAGGGCGTCTTCCGCGCCGAACTGCGCCCCGACCTCGTCGTGGACTACTTCTTCGGCTCGGTGCACCACCTCGGCACCTGGTACCGCGAGGACGGCCCGCTCGACGCCGAGCAGGTCGCCTCGGACTTCGCGGACATGCTGCTGTACTCGGTACGGCGGCCCTGACGTTACGGAGAACCGGCAGTGAAGGCATGGCGAGTCCACAGCAACGGCGAACCGCGTGCGGCGATGCGCCTGGACGAGGTGGAACGGCCCACGGCCGGCCCCGGGCAGGTGCTGGTGAGGGTGCGCGCGGCGAACGTCAACTTCCCCGACGCGCTGCTGTGCCGGGGCCAGTACCAGATCAGGCCGCCGCTGCCGTTCACCCCCGGCGTGGAGCTGTGCGGCGAGGTGGTCACCGCCGAGCCGTCCACCGGTTTCCGCGAGGGCGACCGCGTCATCTCCCCGGCCGCGCTGCCCGGTGGCGCCTTCGCCGAGTACGCGGTGGTGGACGCCGCGACCGTGCTGGCCGCGCCCGAGGCCCTTGACGACGCCGAGGCTGCCGCCCTGCACATCGGCTACCAGACCGGCTGGTTCGGGCTGCACCGCAGGGCCGCGCTGAAGGCGGGGGAGACGCTGCTGGTGCACGCCGCCGCCGGCGGAGTGGGCAGCGCCGCCGTGCAGTTGGGCAAGGCGGCCGGCGCCACGGTCATCGGCGTCGCGGGCGGCCCCGGCAAGGCGGACGTCGCGCGGAAGCTGGGCTGCGACGTGGTGGTCGACCGGCGCTCGGAGGACTTCGTGGCCGTGGTCAAGGAGGTCACCGGCGGGCGCGGCGCCGACGTGGTCTACGACCCGGTCGGCGGCGAGGCGTACACCCGCTCCACCAAGTGCGTCGCGTTCGAGGGCCGCATCGTGGTGGTCGGCTTCACCAGCGGCACGATCCCGGCGCCCGGCCTCAACCACGCGCTGGTGAAGAACTACGCGATCCTGGGCCTGCACTGGGGCCTGTACAACACCCACGACCCGGCCGCGATCCGCCACTGCCACGAGGAGCTGACCCGCCTCGCGACCGACGGCGCGGTCCGCCCGCTGGTCAGCGAGCGCGTCCCGCTGACCGGCGCGGCCGACGCGGTGCAGCGCGTCGCGGACGGCACGACGACCGGCCGGGTGGTCGTCGTCAACGACTGAACGTCGTCAACGACTGAGCAGTCAACGCGCTTGCGGAGGGCCGCCGTTGGGCGGCCCTCCGCCGTTTCGCACGGCAACGAGCACCGCGCCGAAAAGATGCGGGGACTTCTTAGCAGAGAACTCTATGCAGAGACTTCTCTGCACCCGTACGCTGCCGCCATGTCCGACACTCCCGCGCACGGCACGAAACCCACCCGCCGCCTCGACGCCCGCGCTCTGCGGGCCCTCGCGCACCCGCTGCGACTGCGGATCCTCGAAGTGCTGGGCCTGGACGGCCCCGCCACCGCCACCGGACTCGCCAAGCGCCTCGGCGAGAACACCGGCACCGTCAGCTGGCACCTGCGCCACCTCGCCGAACACCGCTTCATCGAGGAGGACACCGACCGCGGCACCAAGCGAGAGCGGTGGTGGAAGGCGGTGGACGAGGCGACCATGCTGCGCGCCGGGGACTTCGCGGACGGCGACGCGGAGACCAGGGGACAGCTGTCCCTCTACCTCCACGAGATCGTCCAGAGCATGTACAACCAGGTCGTCGCCTTCGTGACCGAGGACTGGGACGAGCAGTGGCGCGGCGCGAGCCTGATCAACCGCTACACCGAGCTTCGTATGACGCCCGATCAACTCAAGGCCTTGAACGCCGAGTTGACCGAAGTCGTCGAGCGGCACCTGCCCGCGCCCGACGCCCGGCCCGAGCCCGGGTCGCTGCCGGTCGTCGCGCAGTGGCAGGCGTTCCCCCGCAGAGAACGGCCCGCCGAGTGAGCGCCCGGTCCTTCGGCGGCGGACTGCTGCGTCGCAGCCGCGACTTCAGGCTGCTGTGGTGCGGCGAGACGACGGGGAAGTTCGGCGACGCGGTCGCCACGGTGGCGGTGCCGCTGATCGCGGTCGGCACCCTGCACGCCTCCACCTTGGAGGTCAGCCTGCTCAGCGCGGCGATATGGCTGGCCTGGCTGCTGATCGGCCTGCCGGTCGGGGTGTGGGTGGACCGCTGGCGGCGCAGACCGGTCATGCTGGCCGCCGCCGCGGTCTCGATGGCGCTGTTCGCCGCCGTCCCTGTGGCGCGGTGGGCCGGGTGCCTCGACTACCCGGTGCTGCTGGGCGTGGCGCTGGCGACCGGGGTGGCCGCGGTCTTCTTCCAGACCGCGTACGCCGCCTACCTGCCCGGGCTGCTGGCGCCCGAGGACCGGGCCGAGGGCAACGCCAAGCTGAACGGCAGCGCCTCGGCCGCGCAGATCGCGGGGACCGGCGCGGGAGGTCTGATCGCCCAGGTCGCGGGGGCCGTGGGCGGCATGCTGGCCAACTCGGCGACGTTCGCGGTGAGTCTGGTCTGCCTCACCGCCATCCGGCACCGCGAGCCGCGCGCCGACCAGGCGGCGCCGGGGCGGGCGCGCGGCGGGATGGGCAAGGAGATCGCCGAGGGGCTGCGGGTGCTGGCGGCCGATCCCTGGCTGCGGGCCGGCACGTTGTTCGGCGCGGGGGCCAACCTGGTGCTGACCGCCTCCAACTCCATCGACGTGGTCTTCCTGGTCCGCGTGGTGGGGCTGTCGCCCGGCACCGTCGGCCTGCTCTTCGCCGCGGGCGGCACCGGGGGAGTGGCCGGCGCGCTGATCGCCCGGCGGATCGGTGAACGCCTGGGTACCGCACGGGCGTTCACGCTTCTGAGCACGGTCCTGCTCGTCTTCGACCTGCTGATACCGCTCACCGGCCGGGGCGCGGGCACCGCCTTCTTCGTGGTGGGCGCCTTCTGCCTGGAGACCGGCGTCGTGGCGGGCAACGTCATCTGGGCGACGTTCCGCCAGCACCGCTGCCCGCCCGAGCTGTACGGCCGCCTGATCGCGGGCAGTTCGTTCGTCAACTACGGCCTGATGCCGCTCGGCGCGGTCCTCGGCGGCACGCTCGCCACCGTCCTCGGCCTGCGCGCCACGATGTGGGCGGCGGCGGCGATCCTGCCCCTGGCGGGCCTGGCGCTGCTGCTCACCCCCGTGGGCCGGGCCCGCGACCTGCCGACCGAGCCCCTCGCCCGGCCCGCGGCCGGTCCCACCCGCCCGGCGGCTCCGACGCCGTCCGCCGCGTAGGGGGGACGGCGGGCGGCGCGGGCCCCTCCCCCGCGTAGGGGGTGGCGGGCGGTGCGGGCCCCTCGGCCGGTCAGGGGCCCGCACACCGGTTTCCGTGCGAGCGGGGATGAGCCGTGTCCCGCCGCCTCAGCTGTACTTGCGCAGCTCCCGCCGGGCCAGCGAACGCTTGTGGACCTCGTCCGGACCGTCCGCCAGGCGCAACGTCCGCACCCCCGCCCACAGTTCGGCGAGCGGCGTGTCCTGGCTGACGCCCGCCGCGCCGTGGACCTGGATGGCGCGGTCCAGGATGCGCTGGACCGCCGCCGGAGTGGCGATCTTGATGGCCTGGATCTCGGTGTGGGCGCCGCGGTTGCCCACGGTGTCCATCAGCCACGCGGTCTTGAGCACCAGCAGCCGCAACTGCTCGATCTCCACCCGCGCCTCCGCGATCCACTCGCGCACCACGCCCTGCGCCGCCAGCGGCCTGCCGAACGCGGTACGGGCCACCGCCCGGCGGCACATCAGCTCCACGGCCCGCTCCGCCATGCCGATCAGCCGCATGCAGTGGTGGATGCGGCCGGGCCCGAGCCGGGCCTGCGCGATGGCGAAGCCGCCGCCCTCCTCACCGATGAGGTGGTCCACCGGCACCCGCACGTCGTCGAAAAGCACCTCGGCGTGGCCGCCGTGGTCCCCGTCGTCGTAGCCGAACACCCGCATGCCGCGCCTCACTTCGAGACCGGGGGTGTCGCGCGGGACCAGCACCATGCTCTGCTGGCGGTGCCGCTCGGCCTCGGGGTCGGTCTTTCCCATGACGATGAAGATCTGGCAGTTGGGGTTCATCGCCCCGGAGATGTACCACTTGCGGCCGTTGATGACGTACTCGTCGCCGACACGCTGGATACGCGTCTCGATGTTGGTCGCGTCGGAGGACGCCACGTCCGGCTCGGTCATGGCGAACGCCGAGCGGATCTCGCCCTCCAGCAGCGGCCGCAGCCACCGTTCGCGCTGCGCCTCGCTGCCGAACTCGTTGAGCACCTCCATGTTGCCGGTGTCCGGCGCGGCGCAGTTGAGCGCGGGCGGGGCCAGGTGCGGGCTGCGCCCGGTGATCTCGGCGAGCGGCGCGTACTGGAGGTTGGTCAGGCCGGCGCCGTTCTCACCGGGCAGGAAGAGGTTCCACAGACCGCGCTTCCTGGCCTGCTCCTTCAGCTCCTCGACCACCGGCGGCGGCGACCACGGGTCCTGCGCGGCGGCCCGCTGCTCGGCGAAGACCGGCTCCGCCGGATAGACGAACTCGTCCATGAACGCCAGCAGTTCGCCGCGCAGCTGCTCGGTGCGGGCGTCGTATCCGAACTCCATGCGGCATCAGCCTTCCTGAAGGGTCGTCAGGCCCTGTTCGATCAGACGCGGGACGAGCGACCCGATGCGGTCGAAGCCGGTGCCCACGGTCTGCCCGAGCGTGTAGCGGTAGTGGATGCCCTCGGCGATCACCGCGAGCTTGAAGTTGGCGAACGCGGTGTACCAGGCGATGGAGGAGACGTCCCGCCCCGAGCCCCGCGCGTAGCGCTCGGTCAGCTCGTCGGTGGAGGGGTACCCGGGCGCGCCGCCGAGCGCCGCCACCGGCGAGTCAGGGTCCTGCTGCCCGGAGTACATCAGCAGCAGGCCCAGGTCGGTCAGCGGGTCGCCGAGGGTGGACATCTCCCAGTCCAGCACGGCGGTGATCGCGTCGCCGTCGCCGACGAGCACGTTGTCCAGCTTGTAGTCGCCGTGCACCACCGCGGCCGGTCCCGAGGCGGGGAGCGCGGCGCCGAGCCGTTCGTGCAGCTCGTCGATGCCGGGCAGGTCGCGGCTGCGCGAGGCGGCCAGTTGCTTGCCCCAGCGCCGCACCTGCCGCTCCAGGAAACCCTCCGGGCGACCGAAGTCCTCCAGACCGGCCGCCTTCGGGTCCACCGAGTGCAGCGCCACCAGGGTGTCGACCAGTTCGAGCACGATGCGCCGGGTGCGGTCCTCCCCGAGCCGGGCCAGCTGCGCGGCCGTGCGGTACGGCACACCGTCGACGTGCTCCATCACGTAGAACGACGCGCCCAGCACCGCGTCGTCCTCGCACAGCAGCAGCGGCCGCGGCACCGGCACGGCGGTCGGGTGCAGCGCGCGCAGCACGGTGAACTCCCGCCGCATGTCGTGGGCGGTCGCCAGCACGTGGCCCAGCGGCGGGCGCCGCACCACCCAGCGCGAGACGCCGTCGGTGACCGCGTACGTCAGATTGGACTTGCCGCCCTCGATCAGCCGTCCGGCCAGCGGCGCGGCGGCGAGGCCGGGGCGCTGTTGGTCCAGGTGCGCCCGCAGCCGGCCGAGGTCGAGGCCGGGCGGCCCGGTGCCCGCGTCGGCGTCGGCGGATGCGGTGTGGTCGGTCGTCACGGGCGGCTCCTCAACCGTCGGGCGTGTCCTCGCGGTGGTTCCGGACGTCTCTCCGGGGTCCCGAAGCCATCATGCCGACCAGTCGGTATGCCGTCCAGTGGGAGATCCGTCACGGCGGGCGGGTTCAGTCCCCGCGGGCCGTCCGCTACGTTGCGTCCGGCGGTCACCAAGATCGCCGGGTCCAGGGAGGGGAAGACGCGATGAACCGTTTCGAGGGACGCAGGGCACTGGTCACCGGTGCCGGGTCGGGCATCGGGCGGGCGACCGCGCTGCGGCTGCTGGAGGAGGGCGCCGCGGTCGTCGCCGCCGACGTCAGCGAGGCCGGGCTGAAGGAGACCGCTGCCCGTGCCGGCGGCGGCTCGCTGACCACCGCGGTCCTGGACGTCTCCGACGAGGCGGGGGTGGGCCGCGTCGTCGAGGAGGCGGTTTCCGGGCTTGGCGGGCTGGACGTCCTGGTCAACGCGGCCGGAATCCTGCGCAGTTCGCACACGCACGAGATGACGCTGGAGTTGTGGAACACCATCATCGGCGTCAACCTCACCGGCACCTTCCTGGTCACCCGCTCCGCGCTGCCCGCGCTGCTGGCGACCGGTCGCGGCGTCGTGGTCAACTTCAGCTCCACGTCGGCCAGTTTCGCCCACCCCTACATGGCGGCGTACGCGGCGAGCAAGGGCGGCATCCAGTCCTTCACCCACGCCCTCGCCCTGGAGTACAGCAAGCAGGGGCTGCGCGCGGTCTGTGTCGCGCCCGGCAGCATCCAGTCGGGCATGACCTCCGACCCCGGCCTGCCGCAGGACACCGACTGGTCGCTGCTGGCCAAGCTGGCCCCCGCGATCGGCGAGGGCTTCGCGCCACCGGAGACGGTGGCGGGCGTGGTCGCGATGCTGGCCAGTGACGACGGCGCGTTCGTCACCGGCACCGAGATCCGCGTCGACGGCGGCACCCACATGTGACCCGTCCTTGACGCCCTTTCGCGATCGAGCCTAGGGTCCCGTTCTGATAGGCGTACGTGATTCATATTCGTGAACGGGACGTGCGGCGGCGCCGCGGGCAGCGGTACGCGGCCGGGCGGGCCGCGGGCAGCGGCATCGCGACAGCGCGGGGAGCGGAAGTGATCGGGAGTGATCGGGTGATACCCCAGGCGAACCTGACGGTCGAGGCGGTGCGGCTCACCCCGGTCCTGATCGCCGATCCTCCGCTGCTCAACACCCAGGGCGTCCACCAGCCGTACACCCCGCGCCTCGTCGTCGAAGTGGTCACCGAGGCCGGGGTGACCGGTGTCGGCGAGACCTACGGAGACACCGCCTACCTGCGGCTGGCCGAACCACTCGCCGAGGCCCTGCGCGGCCGGCGGATCAACGACCTGAACGCGCTGGAGTCGCTGGCGCAGGCCGTCTGCGGCGACCCCTCCTCCGTCAGCGACCGCGTCGACGCCTCCGGCCTGCGCGGCGTGCGCACCGCCGACAAGCTCAGGCTTTCGGTCGTCTCCGCCTTCGAGGTGGCCTGCCTGGACGCGCTCGGCAAGACCTGCGGCCTGCCCGTGCACGCGCTGCTCGGCGGCAAGGTGCGCGAGAGCGTGGAGTACAGCGCCTACCTCTTCTACCGCTGGGCGAAGCACCCCGCTGACGGTGCCCCGGCGGACGACTGGGGCGCCGCCCTCGATCCGGAGGGGATCGTCGCGCAGGCCCGGCGGTTCGCCCGCGACCACGGGTTCACCTCGTTCAAGCTCAAAGGCGGCGTCTTCCCGCCGGACGAGGAGATCGCCGCGATCCGGGCGCTCGCCGAAGCGTTTCCCGGCCGGCCGCTGCGGCTCGACCCCAACGGGGCCTGGTCGGTGCAGACCTCCCACGAGGTGGCCCGCGCGCTCGACGGCGTACTGGAGTACCTGGAGGACCCGACGACCGGCACGCCCGGCATGGCCCGGGTCGCCGCCGCCACCCCGCTGCCGCTGGCCACCAACATGTGCGTGACCACCTTCCCGGAGATCGAGGAGGCGTTCAGGACCCAGGCGGTGCGGATCGTGCTGTGCGACCACCACTACTGGGGCGGTCTGCGCAACACCCGCCGCCTCGCGGGGATCTGCGACGCGTTCGGCGTCGGCCTGTCGATGCACTCCAACACCCACCTGGGCGTCAGCCTCGCCGCGATGACCCACGTCGCCGCGACCCTGCCGCGCCTCGACCACGCCTGCGACACCCACTACCCGTGGCTGACCGAGGACGTCGTCACCGAACGCCCGGTCTTCACCGGCGGCCGCCTCACCGTCTCGGACGCCCCCGGACTCGGGGTCGAGCTGGACCGCGAGGCGCTGCGCGTCCTGCACGAGCGCTGGCTCGCGGACGACGGCACGCTGCGTGACCGCGATGACGCGGCGGCGATGCGGGTGGCGGACCCGGCCTGGGTCACGCCCGCCGTGCCGCGCTGGTAGGGGCGCGTCGAGGCGGCGGGCGTCGCGGGGCGGCCGTGGGCGCGGGCGCCGGGCCGCAGACCGGTCGCCCCGCGCCGCCCCGCTCGCTACACCACCACCGACAGCGCCAGCACGAGCGCCAGCGCCACCACCGACACCAGCGACTCCATCACCGACCAGGACTTCAGCGTCTGCGGCACGTCCATCCCGAAGTACTCCTTGACCAGCCAGAAGCCCGCGTCGTTGACGTGCGAGAAGAACAGCGAGCCCGCGCCGACCGCCAGCACCAGCAACGCCGTGTGCGTGCCCGACATGTGCGCCGCCAGCGGCGCCACCAGACCGGCGGCCGAGATCGTGGCGACCGTCGCCGAGCCGGTCGCCACCCGGATCAGCACCGCGATCAGCCAGGCCAGCAGCAGCGCCGGTATGTGCCAGTGCCGGGAGGTGTCGAGGATCATCTGACCGACCCCCGCGTCCACCAGGACCTGCTTGAAGCCGCCGCCCGCGCCCACGATGAGCACGATCCCGGCGATCGGTCCCAGTGACGCGTCCACGATGCCGGAGACCCGCTCCTTGCCGAAGCCCGCACCGCGGCCCAGCGTGAACATCGCGACGACCACGGCGATCAGCAGCGCGACCAGCGGCGTGCCCAGCACGTCGAAGACCCGGTAGACCACGCTCGCCTGGTCCTTGACCAGCACGTCCACCAGTGCCTTGGCCAGCATCAGCACGACCGGCAGCAGCATCGTGCACACCGTGGGCACGAAGCCCGGCCGCCGCTCCAGCCCTTCCGAGGCGCGCGCGGGCGTCATCCGCTCCGGCGGCTCGGCCTTGACCCAGCGGTCCGCGACCCGTCCGAACAGCGGCCCCGCCACGATCACCGACGGGATCGCCACCAGCACGCCGAACGCGAGCGTCGTGCCGAGGTCGGCGTGGATCGCGGAGACCGCGGCGAGCGGGCCGGGGTGCGGCGGCACCAGGCCGTGCATCACCGAAAGACCGGCGAGCGCGGGCAGGCCGACCCGCATCAGCGACTGGTTGCCGCGCCGCGCCACCAGCAGCACCACCGGGACCAGCAGCACGATGCCGATCTCGAAGAACAGCGGCAGTCCCACCAGCGCCGCGATCAGGGTCATCGCCCACGGCAGCCGCCGCTCCCCGGTGCGCTCCAGGATGGTGTCCACGATGACGTCGGCGCCGCCCGAGTCCGCGAGCAGCTTGCCCAGGATCGCGCCGAGCGCCACCAGCGTGCCGACGCTCGCCACCGTGGCGCCGAGGCCGTTGCTGTAACTGGTGACCGTCGCGGCGAGCGGCGCCCCCGCGACCAGCCCCAGCACGCCGGAGCCGATGGTCAGGGCGAGGAAGGCGTGCACCTTCCAGCCGGTGATCAACGCGACGATCACCGCGATGCCGGCCAGCGCGGCGATCGCGAGGCGGGCGTCACCGGCGTGGGTGATCGGGGGCGGCGCCGCGGTCGCGGCCAGCAGCTCGGCGCTGAGTGCGGGCATGGCGGAACTCCGTTACGTACGTAGGAAGTCGGGGAGGGGCGCGGGAGGCTTCGGTTGCGCGGGGCGATCGGTGGCGCTGGGTGATCGGTGGGTGGGGCGGGCCCCTCAGCGGGGCGGCGTCACGGGTCGGGGCGGCAGCGCCGCGAGCGCGCGGGCGGTGATCCGCTCGGGACCGCCGTCAACGGTGACGACCGTGCCCGCCTCGTCGGCGTCCAGCGGTTCCAGGGCGTCGAACTGCGAGTCCAGCAGCCCGGACGGCATGAAGTGCCCGAGCCGGGCTGCCAGGCGGGCGGCGATCAGCTCGCGGGGCCCGTCGAGATGGAGGAAGAACAGACCTGGCGCCGCCTCGCGAAGCCGGTCTCGGTAGCGCCGCTTGAGCGCCGAGCAGCTGACCACGCCACCGCCGAGCCCGTCGTGTTCGGCGATCCAGCCGGCGATGGCGTCCAGCCAGGGCGCGCGGTCCGCATCGTCCAGGGCCTGGCCGGCGGACATCTTGGCGATGTTGGCGGTCGGGTGGAAGTCGTCCGCCTCGGCGTAGGGCACGCCGAGGCGCTCGGCCAGTAGCCCTCCCACCGTGGACTTGCCGGAGCCCGAGACTCCCATCACCACGATCACCGGCGACACCGGTACCTCCTTGGCCTGTCGGGTGGCCGAATCCGCACTGTCCGGAGGGCCGCCGTTCAATAAACGCCATAGGTACTACTTATTCAAGAGGCTGTGACGTAAAAGTCATATGAGTGTGAGCGGCGGTGCCGCATAGGCTGTCCTCCATGTCTCAGCATCCGGAACCCGGCATGGGAACCGACGCCGGCGGCCTGCACGCCCGGGTCCTCGCCAGGCTCGGCCCCGCGATCGCCTCCGGCGCGCACCCGCCCGGCACCGTGCTGCGACTGGACGAACTGGAGCGCCGCTACGGCGTCTCGCGCACCGTCGCCCGCGAGGCGGTGCGCGTACTGGAGGCGATGCACCTGGTGCAGACCCGGCGCAGGGTCGGCATCACGGTCCGTCCCACCGAGGAGTGGAACGTCTTCGACCCCGCCGTCATCCGCTGGCGGCTCGCCGGCCCCGACCGGCCGCGCCAGCTGCGGTCGCTGACCATGCTGCGCACCGCCGTCGAGCCGGTCGCCGCGGGCCTGGCCGCGCGCTCCGCCACCCCGGAGCAGTGCCGCAGGCTGACCGTGCTGGCGGGGGAGATGGCGGCGGCCGGACGGGCGGGCGACCTGCGCGAGTACCTCGTGCACGACGTCGCCTTCCACCGCGAGGTGCTCGACGGCTCGGGCAACGAGATGTTCGCGCGGCTCGGGGACGTGGTCGCCGAGGTGCTCACCGGGCGCACCGAGCACCACGTCATGTTCGACGCCCCCGACCCGGAGGCGGTCACCCTGCACGTACGGGTCGCGGAGGCGGTGCGAGCGCGGGACGCGGCCGAGGCGGAGCGGCTGATGCGGGAGATCTGCGTGGGGGCGCTGCGGGAGCTGGACATCCTGGCGCCCTGAGCGGCCCGATGGACGGTGACCCTGGGGTGCCCGCGCGGCGCTGTTGCGGGTAATGTGCAATAGCGAACCGCCTGTGACCGCGCACGTCCCCGAGGAGCCCCGCACCGTGACCGCCACCCAAGCCCCTCCGGCGCCGTCGCTCCACCGGATACGCCAGTCGCTGACGCGCCCCGAGTGGGCCAGGCTCGGCGGCATGGCCGGCTTCATCGTGCTGCTGCACGTCGTCGGCTTCGGCATCCTCGCGCTGGTCGTCCCCGACCACTACCGGCTCGGCACCGGCGCGTTCGGCATCGGCACCGGCCTGACCGCGTACACCCTCGGCATGCGGCACGCCTTCGACGCCGACCACATCGCCGCCATCGACAACACCACCCGAAAGCTGATGAGCGACGGCAAGCGGCCGCTGTCCGTGGGCTTCTGGTTCTCCCTGGGCCACTCCACGATCGTCTTCGGCCTGACCTTCCTGCTGGCCCTCGGCGTCCGCGCGGTCGGCACCGGCCTGGCGAACGACAACTCCCGCATGCACCAGGTCGGCGGCCTCATCGGCACCCTGGTCTCCGGCGCGTTCCTGGTGCTGATCGCCGCCATCAACCTGGCCGTCCTGCTCGGATTGGTGAAAGTGTTCCGCGCCATGCGGGCGGGCGAGTACGACGAGGCGGCGCTGGAGGAACAGCTCGACAAGCGCGGCCTGATGAACCGCGTCCTGGGCCGCGCCACCCGCGCGGTGCGCAAGCCGTGGCAGATGTACCCGGTCGGCGTGCTGTTCGGCCTTGGCTTCGACACCGTCACCGAGGTCAGCCTGCTGGTGATGGCCGCCGGTTCGGTCGCCTCCGGGCTGCCCTGGTACGCGATCATCTGCCTGCCCGTGCTGTTCGCCGCGGGCATGTCGCTGCTGGACACCATCGACGGCTCGTTCATGAACTTCGCCTACGGCTGGGCGTTCTCCAAGCCGGTCCGCAAGGTCTACTACAACCTGACCATCACCGGCATGTCGATCGCCGTCGCGCTGATCATCGGCGGCATCGAGCTGCTGTCCATCGTCGGCGACAAGCTTTCGCTCACCGGCCCGTTCTGGGACTGGATCGCCTCGGTCGACCTCAACACCATCGGCTTCTGGATCGTCGGGCTGTTCGTCGCCACGTGGGCCGTGGCGCTCGCGGTGTGGAAGTTCGGCCGCATCGAGGAGAAGTGGGACGCGGCCGTCCCCGCGGCCCGCGAGCCCGCGGCCTGAGCCTGATCGCGGCTCGGGACGTGAGCGCGGTGCGGGCCCGAGCCCGGCTCGGACGTGCTCGCGGCACGGCTCGGCGCGTGAGTGCTCAGGCCGTCCCGCCGCGTATCGCGCGCAGCCGGTGGTAGGCCGCGAGCCCGTCCGGCACCCACTCCCACTCCGGCAGCCTCGCCTCCAGCTCCTCGTCGGTGAGGAAGGCGTGCCACGCGACCTCCTCCGCCTGCGGGTCCACCGGCAGGGCGCAGGTGACCTCGTAGACCCGCGACCACCAGGTGTGCTCCGGTGTCTCGTACAGGAACGACAGCACCGGCACCGGCTGCGGCAGCCCGCTCACCCCCAGCTCCTCCCGCGCCTCGCGCAGCGCCGCCTCGTCGTACCCCTCGCCCGCGCCGACGACACCGCCGACGAACATGTCGTAGCGGGAGGGGAAGACCAGCTTCTGCGCGGTGCGCCGGTGCACGAAGATCCGGCCCTCTGTGTCACGCGCCAGTACGAAGACGCACCGGTGCCGCAGCCGCCGGGCGTACGCCTCCCCGCGCCGGGCCTGCCCGACGACCCGGTCGTGCTCGTCCACGACGTCCAGCAGCTCGTCCGCCGAGCGCCCTTCCTCCGCCGCACCGCTCTCGTCAGCCATGACGCCATGAAAGCAGACGGCTGTGACAACGGCGCCGCATAGGATCCCGGGGTGGAACTGCGCCAGTTGGAGTACTTCACCGCCGTCGCCGAGGAGATGCACTTCGGCCGCGCCGCGGAACGCCTGCACATCGGGCAGCCCGCAGTCAGCCAGCTGATCCGGCGGCTGGAGCGGGAGTTGGGCGTCGAGTTGTTCGACCGCTCGCCGCGGCACGTCCGCCTCACCCCGGCCGGTGCCAGTCTGCTGCCGCAGGCGCGGGCCGTGCTGGCCGCCGCCGACCGCGCCCGGGCGGTAGTGGCCGAACACCTCGCTGAGCGCGCCGCGACCCTGCGCGTCGGCACCAGCAACGGCATGGGCGGCCATCTCGACACCGTGCTCGACGCCTTCGCCGCCCTCGCCCCGGACACCGCCGTCGAGCTGGCCTACGTGCCGACCGCCGAACGCCTGGCGCAGGTCGCCGACGGGCGGCTGGACGCGGCGTTCGTACGGGGTGAGCAGGAGGAGGCCGACGGCGTGCGGGTGGTCCCGGTCTGGCAGGAACCGCTGGTCGCCGTGGTGCCCGCGAGCCATCCGCTGGCCGGCCGCGACGAGTTGCCGATCGCCGAACTCGCGCCGCTGCCACTGCGGCTGACCGCCCGTCGCAACAACCCGCCACTGGTCGACCTGGTCGTCTCCGCCTGCCGGGACGCGGGCTTCGAGCCGCTTCCCGGGCCGCCCACCGCGAGCCTCCAGGACACGCTGGCCGCGATCGGTTCCGGCACGGCGATGTGGACGGTGGTCTACGCGGCGCACGCCGAGCGGATGGTGGCGCCCAAGGTGGCGTTCGTGCCGTTCGCCGCGCCGGGGCTGACCATCACGACCGGGCTGGCGCTGCACCGCACCCGTCCGCCGCGCCGCACACAGCAGTTGCTGGATGCGTGCGGGAGGGCGCGGGACGCCGCCGGGGCCGGCGATCACGCGGACTGATCGCTGCGTTCGCCGGTTGCGTCTTGGTGGCGGGGGCGGGAGACGGTGGACTGGGGTCGTGCCGGTGAGCGGCCCGGAACCACCGGGCGCCGCCGGGAGACCCGAGGGAGCAGACATGCCGAACGTGACGATCCAGCAGGGCCCGCGCGACGTCGAGGCCAAGCGCGACCTGGTCCGTAGGATCACCGACGCCTTCGTGGACGCCTACCAGATCCCCGCGGACACCGTCTTCGTCTGGTTCCAGGACACCCCGGCCGACAGCTGGGGCGTCGGCGGGGTGCTGCGCGCGGACAAGTGAGCGGCACGCCTCACGCTGAGGTGTGACGAGGGCGGCGGCGCGCGGGACGCTCCACGGGGGAGACCGTCCCGCGCGCCGCCACCGGGATCGAAGGGTGGGAAGGCTGCCGGTCAGCCGATCAGCCGACGATCGACTTCAGCCGTTCAGCAGCTGAAGTCGACCGCGTCGAACGACTCGTAGTGGTCGGCGGTGTAGTAGTCGGTGCCGTCCTCGCCGGTCACGATGCGACGGGTGCCGCGGTTGCCCGCGCCGGGGGTCGTCACCGTGTACTCGTGGTAGTAGCCGCTCGGCTCCGACGGCAGGACGTGCTCGTCGTTGCGGAAGACCTCGCCGTCCTCCGGGTACGGGAACGGGCCTCCGTCGGCGATGAGTTGGAGGGTGTCGTCGGCCTGGCTGGGCAGGTTGGACTCGCAGACGGAGCCGACGTCGAGGTGCCGTACGACGACGGCGGTACGGGCGGGTGCGACGTGAGCGGTCGCGGCGTCGGCGGGCGTCGCCAGGAGCGAGGCGGGACCGAGCAGCAGCGTTCCGGCGACGAGCAGCGCGGAACCGTGGGGGGAGCGCAACGCGCGTAGAGGCATTCGCATGCCGTCAGTTTGACCAGCGTCCCGCCCGCCGCAGAAGCGTCTCGCGCGAGGGTTCACCCGACGTTCACCGCTCGGCACGTCAGGTGGCGGAGCTGTGCGAAACCAGTGCGTTCACGCCACTGCGTGTTGACGCGCCGTCAACACGCTGATCCACGCGTGCCAGGGCGTCCGGCGGGGAGACTGGTCGGCACGGCGAGCGTGAGGAGCGGACACCATGACGGCACAACGGCTGGTCGTGATCGGGGCGGACGCGGCGGGCATGTCGGCCGCGTCGCAGGCGCGTCGCCGCAAGGGGCCGGACGAACTGGCCATCACCGCCTTCGAACGCGGCCACCACACCTCGTACTCCGCGTGCGGCATCCCGTACTGGATCGGCGGCACCGTGGACGGCCCCGACCGCCTGGTCGCCCGCACCGCGAGCGAGCACCGCTCCCGCGGCATCGACCTGCGGCTGGGCACCGAGGCGGTCGAACTCGATCCGGACCGCGGCCGGGTGCGCACCCGGGACGCGGACGGCTCGTACGCGTGGACCCCGTACGACCACCTCGTCGTCGCCACCGGGGCGGTCCCCGCACGGCCCCGCATCCCCGGCATCGGCGCGGACGGCGTCTTCGGCGTGCAGACCCTCGACGACGGCGAGGCGGTCCTCGACGGGCTCGCGCGGGACGGCGTGCGCAGCGCGGTCGTCGTCGGCGGCGGCTACATCGGGGTGGAGATGGCGGAGGCGATGCTGCGCCGCGGCCTGTCCGTCACCGTCGTCGACGC
The DNA here is from genome assembly GCF_003144095.1 of Streptomyces sp. ICBB 8177. GTDB lineage: Bacteria > Actinomycetota > Actinomycetes > Streptomycetales > Streptomycetaceae > Streptantibioticus_D. The sequence goes on from NZ_NSKH01000023.1 coordinate 834,979, forward strand.
CGGTGAGCAGCCGATGTCCACGCTCGACCCCGACATGGGCGCGCTGGTGCGCGACGCGATGGAGGGCATGGGCATCGAGGTGGTCTCCGGCGCCCAGGTGCGCGAGGTGCTCACCGACGGCGACGGGCGGGCGCGTGCCGTGGCCACGAAGGACGCCGAGTACCCGGCGGACATCGTCGTGCTCGGCATCGGCGTCCGCCCGGGCACCGAACTCGCCCGCGAGGCGGGGCTGCCGCTGGGCGAGGCGGGCGGCCTGCTGACCGACCGCGCCCAACGGGTGCGCGGACACGACCGGATCTGGGCGGGCGGCGACTGCGTCGAGGTGCTCAACCTGGTCTCCGGCGCCCTCCAGCACGTCGCGCTCGGCACCCACGCCAACAAGCACGGCCTGGTCATCGGCACCAACATCGGCGGCGGGTACGCGACGTTCCCCGGCGTGGTGGGCACCGCGGTCAGCAAGGTCTGCGAAGTGGAGATCGCCCGCACCGGCCTGAAGGAGTCCCAGGCCCGGGCCGCAGGACTGCGCTACGTCACCGCGACCGTCGAGTCGACCAGCCGCGCGGGCTACTACCCTGACGCCTCCCCGATGACGGTGAAGATGCTCGCCGAACTCGGCAGCGGGCGGCTGCTCGGCACCCAGATCGTCGGCCGCGAGGGCGCGGCGAAACGGGTGGACGTCGCGGCGGTCGCGCTGACGGCGGGAATGACGGTCGAGGCGATGACTTCGCTCGATCTCGGCTACGCGCCGCCGTTCTCGCCGGTCTGGGACCCCGTGCTGGTCGCGGCCCGCAAGGCGGCGGCAGCGGTACGGCAGCCGTGAGCGCCCGAAGGACCTGACCACGGAGCCGTGGGGGCCCAGGGGGAACGAGGGGACGCGGCGGCGTCCTCAGCCGTCGGTGCGCACCGCCAGGGCGTCCAACGCGGCCAGCAGGCCCGGCAGTTCGGGGCCGCGGCCGACCGGCCGCACCTCGCCCGCTTCGTCGTCGGTCAGCACGAAGGCGATGTCGTCGGTCCGGGCGACGATGCTCCAGCCCGGACCGTCCGCCCGCAGCGCCCGCGCTCCGCCCTCCGCGAAGGACGACCTCACGCGGCCGGGCGGCGGGGGATGCTCCACGTACTCGCGCGCCTCCCGCAGCACCCGGCGCACCACGGACCCGCCGGGCCCGCCCGCGCCTTCGCCGTCCCGCGCCGCGGTACGGTCCTGCGGCGCCTTCACGAAATCCTTCTCGTCGTCCACCTGCGAGCGCCAGCTCTTCCACTGGAGCGCGATCTCGTCCGCGCCCAGGCGGCGCTGGGCCGGTCCCCAGACGCTGGTGTCCGGCGGCGTCAACGGCGGGCCGCCGCCCTCCGCTTCCGAGGGGTCGTGCGGCGCGGGCAGCCCCGGCGCGGCCACCGCCACGGCCAGCGGCCAGCCCGGCAGCGACGCGACGATGGTGCGCTCACCCGGCGACAGGTCGTACTCCATGCCGCAGTCCCAGGTGGCGACGGCGACCGCGACCAGCGCGGTGTCCAGCGTCACGACCGTCCACCGGGCGCCCCGGCCGTCCTGCCCCAGCACCAGCCCGTAGCCGCCCGCCACCGGCCGCAGCCCCAGCACCGCGCAGGCCGCCGGATAGTCGTCGCCGAGCACGCTGGGGAACTGCCCGGGCGTCAGCAGCACGGCGGTCAGCACGTAGAACGAGTCGTCGCGCGCGGCGTCGTCGACCACCGCGAGGGCGGAGACCGCCGCCGATTCGTCGGTCGCAGAGCCCGCGGTCTTCGTGGCGTCGTCGGCCGAGTCCGCCGCATCGGCGTTCGGCGCGGTGTCGTCCGTCACGGACACGGAACCTCTCCTTCACCGTGGGACGCCGACGTGCGGACACGCCTGCGGGCCGTCCCGCCCCGGGTGGGGCGTTCGCGCACCTTAACCACCGGGTAACACTCGCGTCGAGAGTCCGGAGCGAGGACTTCCACGGCCTCCGTTCAGTTCAGGGCGCGCACCGCGAGCGCCAGATAGCGCTCGTCTCCGTCGTCGTACGCGGCCAACGTCCAGCCGGCGCGTTCGAGCAGCGGGCGCAGGTTGGGCTCCGCGCGGACGTCGTCGGGGGTCAGGGTGTGGCCGCGGCGGGCCGCGAGGGCGGCGCGGCCGATGGGGTGGAAGAGCGCGAGCCGTGCGCCCGGCCGGCAGACGCGGGCGAACTCCCGCAACCCCGCCGCCGGATCACCGAGGTGGTGGACGAGCCCGGCGGCCAGCACCGCGTCCAGCACGCCGTCGCGCAACGGAAGCCGGCTCGCGTCCGCCTCCGCCAGCAGCGCGATCCGGTCCCGTCCTGCGCGCGCCGCCTCGGCGAGCATCTGCGGCGTGAGGTCGGCGCCGATCACCACGCCCTCCGGGCCGACGGCAGCTCGGCAGGCGGCCAGGGCGCGGCCGGTACCGCATCCGGCGTCCAGCACGTGATCGCCCCGACGCAGCCGCAGTTCGGCGACGGCGGCCTCGTACGCCGGGGTGTCGTCGGGGAACTTGGTGTCCCAGGTGGCCGCCTTGGGCGCGAAGAAGGCCCGCACGCTCGCCGGGTCGGCACCGTGGTGGCGCGGCCCCGTCGAGCGGTGTTCCTCGGCCGGGGCGGCGTGATCCGCTCGGTCGCTCATGGGCATCATGGTCCCATGCTCACGCTCCGTTCCGTCGTCCTCTTCGTCGTGGCCGCCCTCTTCGAGATCGGCGGCGCGTGGCTGGTCTGGCAGTGCGTACGCGAGCACCGCGGCTGGGCGTGGGCGGTGGCGGGCGTCATGGCGCTCGGCGTCTACGGTTTCGTGGCGACGCTCCAGCCCGACGCGGCGTTCGGCCGCATCCTTGCCGCCTACGGCGGTGTGTTCGTGGCCGGATCCCTGCTGTGGGGCCTCGTGGTGGACGGCTACCGGCCCGACCGCTTCGACGTCATCGGAGCGGTCGTCTGCCTGGCGGGCGTCGGCATCATCATGTACGTGCCGCGGGGCGGTGGTTGAGCGGGACGCGGGCGCCGCGAGGCGGCTGGGCGGCGCAGGCGCGGCGAGGGCCGTCGAGTAGGTCAGGCGCCGGGAGGGCCCGGCGAGCGGGTCAGGTGGCGCGGGCAGGCGCCGGGAGGGCTGTCGAGCGGATGTGGACCGCCGTCGGCCGCACGCCCGGTGACCCGGGCGCGCCTCAGTCCGCCAGATCCTTGATCGCCGTCACCTTGCCGACGTGCAGCCGCACCAGCAGTTCGCCGGGAACGCCGTTGCGGCGGCCGAACTCCTCGCCGCGTTCCTGGCCCATGTAGCGCGTGCCGATCCGCGTCGCCCAGACGCGCACCTGGTCCAGGTCCTCGCTCAGCTCCGCCCGGCCCTCCAGCAGTGCGAAGCCGAACGGCGGGCGCTCGTCGTCCACGCACACCGCCGCCCGTCCGTCCCGCGCGAGGTTCCGCCCCTTGACGGTCTCCTTGCCGGTGTTGAAGACGAGGTCGTCACCGTCCAACACGAACCACACCGGTGCGACGTGCGGGCTGCCGTCGGCACGTACGGTCGACAACTTCCCGGTCCGGGTCCCGGCGGTCACGAACTCGCGCCACTGCGCGTCGGTCATCTTCTCTGCCATGACTCCATGGTGCGCGGCCGGGACGGCTCCCGCCGGTCCGCACTGTGAGATCTCCCGCCCCCGGGCGTCGAAGATGTGACATGTCACAGTCACCACGGTCCGGCCGCCCGGTACGGCCAGACTGTGCGGACCCGCACACCCGGCGGAGCCCGGAGGCGTGCCGGAGCCGCACCGGCGTCGCATCGGAGGGGTACCGGCGCGGCGCTGGACGCGTACCGGCGCCGCTCGTCCGCCCCGCTCCGGCATGCCGCGTTCCGCCGTGTGAGGGCGCCGGGGCGTCCCGGAGGGTGGGCGCGGTGCGTTGAGCCGTCCGGGGGAGTCCCGGGCGAGCGACAAGCCCGCGGACACAGCAGAAGAACGCCGAAGCTTTCTCCCGACCACTACGGACAGCCCCCGAACCTCCCCCTCCAGCCGCCTCGACCCCCGTCCCCGCCCCGTCCGCCACCACCCAGCGCCCAGTACCGCCGAGCAACCCGAGTGAAGACCGAGGACCCGCCCGCCCATGCGACTGCGCCCCCGCACCATTCGCACCCAGCTCCTCGTCCTGCTGACCGTCCCGATGGTCTCGCTGTCCGCCCTGTGGGCGTACAGCTCGTACACCACCGTGCGCGGCGCGCTCGCCCTCACCCGGGTCGGCGCCACCTTCCGCTACTACGGCATCCCCACCGACCGGTTGACGCTCGCCCTGCAGAACGAGCGGCGGGCCGCCGTCCAGTACGACGCGTCGCGCGGCGACCGGGGGAGCGGGCCTGGCGGAAGCGGCGAGGCCGGCGCCGAGGGCTCGGACTACGCCGCGCTCGTCGCGTCCGAACGGACCACCGACGCGCGTCTCGCGGCGCTGCGCGACCACGTCACCCGGAACGACTGCCGGGGCGGTCTCACCACCGCGCAACGTGCCCGTATGGCCGCGGTACTGACCGCCGCGCGTCAACTCCCCTCCCTGCGCGCGATGGTGCGGGACCACGACACCAACTGGTCTGCGGTACTGGGCCGGTACTCGGCCGTCATCGACCCCGGCTTCCGGCTGCGCGGCGCGCTGTCCGACCTCCAGACCGGCGCGGTCGCCCGCAGGGGGGCGGTCGTCCTTCAACTCGCCCGCGCCCGCGAACTGCTGTCCCGCGAAGACGCGATGGTGACCGGTGCCAGGGCCGCGGGCGGTATGACGGACGCGCAGTACCGGGACTTCATCGGCATCATCGACGGCCGCAAGCTCCTCTACGACATCTACGCGCCCGAACTCCCCGCCGCCGACGCCGCCCAGCTGGCCGCCTTCGAGAACGGCGCCGCCGGGCGCGGGCTCGCCTCGCTCGAAGAGGCGGCCCGGGCGAGCGCGGCCGCCGACGTGGACAGGCAGTTGCCGGAAGCGGCCTGGCGGCCCACCGCGGACGCGGCTCTGCGCCGGCTGGGCTCCATCGACGTCTCCGCGTCCCGCTCCATCGGCGGGCAGGCGCACGAGACGGGCATGCGGGTCCTGCTCAAGGCGGCCGGACTGAGCCTCGCGGGACTGCTCGCGGTCGTCGCCTCGCTGATCGTCTCCCTGCGCATCAGCCGCCGCGTCACCCTTCGGCTGACCGAACTGCGCGATGCGGCGGAAGAGTTGTCGCAACGACGCCTCCCGGATCTGCTGCGCAGGCTGCGCGAGGGCCAGTCGGCGGAGCCGGTCGTACCGGTCGTACCGGTCGTACCGGTCGGCTCGGGGGAGCCGGAGACCGCCCGCGCTCCGGGCGGAGGCCACGTCCCGCCTTCTACAGCGGCCTTGCGGTTCGATGACGACGAGATAGGCCAGGTGGCGCGGGCGTTCAACGTCGCGGAGTGCGCGGCCGTGCGGGCGACGGTGGAACAGGCCCGGCTGCGCCGTGGCGTCGCGGCCGTCTTCACCACGCTCGCGCGACGCGGACAGGTCCTGCTGCACCGGCAGTTGGCGCTGCTGGACGCGATGGAACGCCGTACCGAGAACGCGGACGACCTGGCCGACCTCTTCCGGCTCGACCACATGACCAACCGGATGCGCCGCCAGGCCGAGGGGCTGCTCATCCTCTCCGGCAACACCCCCGGCCGCGCCTGGAACCGTCCGGTGCGCATGGCGGAGGTGGTGCGGTCCGCGGCCGGCGAGGTCGAGGGCTTTCAGCGGATCGTGGTGCGACGCGTGCCCCGTGTCACGCTGTCCGGCGGCGCGGTGGCCGATGTCGTGCAACTGCTGGCGGAGTTGCTGGAGAACGCGACGTCCTTCTCGCCCCCGGAGCGCGAGGTCGTGGTGGAGGCCCGTTGGGTGGGCGGAGCCGCGGACGGGCCCATCGGCCAGGGCGGGAAGGGCGGGGGCGGGAGCGGGGGCGCCGCCTTCCTGGTCACCGTCGCCGACCGCGGTCTGGGCATGAGCGCGGAACGCCTCACGGAGGTCAACGCCGCCCTGCGCGAGGCGTTGGCCCTGCCCGGTGACGGTGTCGCAGGGGGAGTGGACCTGCCCGAGTCCGATCGCCTCGGTCTGTACATCGTGGGACGGCTGGCGGCGCGGCAGGGTGTGCGCGTGACGTTGCGCTCGGCGCGGGGCGGTGGCACGACCGCGCAAGTCCTTCTTCCCGGCGCGCTGTTGCTCCGTACGGAGGAGGGCGCGCCCGGGGGCGACGAGGGCGAGGAGGTGGCGGCTCCGGTGCGCAGGCGGCGCATGCCCGCGGGGGCGGTCGCGACGGGGGCGCCTGCGGGGGCAGGGGCGGAGGCGGGGGCGGGCGGCTCCGGTGCGGCACGCGGCGCCGACGGGCCGGTGCCGCCGCGGAGGACGGGCGGCGCACCGCGGCCCAGCGTTCCGGCGGTGGTCACGACGGCGGCGGGCTTACCCCGGCGGGTGCCCGGGCATGAGGCGGCGCGGGACGTCGTCCGGTCCGCCGGAAGCGCCGCCGTCGAGGCGGGAACGGCATCCGGGGGCGGGGTGGCGTCGGGTGGCGCGGCGGGCGGCGTGAATGCTGCGGTCCCACCGGACGAAGGGGAACGTTCACCCGAGTCCGCCCGTTCCACTGTGGCAGCCTACGCACAGGGGTTGGCGAGGGGACGCGCGCGATCGGGTGTGACGCGGGAGCCCGTGACGACGCTCGCACCGGGCTTCCCCCGCGGCCCACGAGGAGAGGCGCACCAGGGCCCCGACCAGGCCGCACAGGTGCGACGGACACGACGAACAGCGATGGAGCCGGAAGCGGCACGAGAAGCCTCAGGACCACAGGAGCCGACAGGACCGGTAGCACCATCAGGACCGGCTGGAACAGCAGGATCGGTTGGCACGTCAGAACCGGTTGGAACAGCAGGACCAGCGCGACCAACGGGGCGAGCGGTGCGGCGGGAAGCGCCGGGACCGCCTGAACCACCAGCACGACACGACCAGCGAGAACCGGAAGAACCGGAAGCAGCAGTGGTACGGAACGCGGCAAAGGAAGACGGGGGACCACGATGACCAGCGGAGCCACCACACCCGGCGAGCACGGCATGCCGAGGAGGCCGACCGGGCACGGCCGTACGCAGGAGCCCGGGTGGCCGGACGCGTCCGGCGCGGCGCGCGGACCGCAGGCCCCGGGTGCACCGGGCGCCCAGGGGGAGGACGGCGGACTCGACTGGCTGCTCGACGACATGGCGGACCGCATCGAACAGGTCAAGCACGCGCTGATCCTGTCCAACGACGGCCTGGTCACCGGCGCCAGCCGGGACCTGCGCGGTGCCGACGCGGAACACCTCGCCGCGATATCGTCCGGCTTCCACAGCCTGGCCAAGGGCGCCGGGCGGCACTTCCGCGCGGGCGAGGTCCGCCAGACGATGGTCGAGTTCGACGCCGGATTCCTCTTCGTGACGTCGGCGGGCGACGGCAGTTGCCTGTCGGTGCTGACCGGTGAGGGTACGGATGTCGGCCAGATCGCGTACGAGATGACGCTCCTGGTCAACCGCGTGGGCGAGCACCTCGGGGTCGCTCCCCGCACCGAGGACGGCGTCGTCCCCCAGACCGAGGACGGCGCCGCGACAGGAACATGAGCCGCGCGCCGGACGGTTCGGGCCCGCTGTGGTACGACGACGGGGCGGGCTCCATGGTCCGCCCGTACACCGTCATCCGCGGCCGGACCACTTCGGCACCCGGCACCCCGAGGATCGACCTGCTCGCGGTGTTCATGAGCGCTCCGGAGTGTCCCCGAAGCTTCCCAGAGTTATCCACAGGCCTGACGCGGTGTCGGCCCCTTCGCCTACAGTCGTTACAGAAAGTGATCGACCAGAAGCGAAGGGGCATCATCATGAGCACGCGAATGGACGCGCGGAACCGAGACCGCTCAGGCTCAGACCGTCACCGTCCCGGCCCGGTGCGCGACGGCACGGGCCCGGCCCGCAGCGCCGTGAGCCCGGCCCGCAGCGCCGTGAGCCCGGCCAGGAGCCGGAGCGGGCCGCCTCGGCGGCGAACCGGCGCCCTCGGAAACCGAGGTCCGGAACCCGGCCCGGGTGAGCTGCTGGACCCGTCCGTGGCGAGGGCCGAACTGTGCCTGGACGCCAAGGAGTTCGAGCTCGCCGTCGAGCTGGGGGAGGTGCGGACCGCCGTCGTGGACCCGGGCGTCCCACGGCGCCGCCCGGTGCCGAGGCGCGAGGTCGACCGCCTGGTCGCCGAACACGGCTTCCCGGACGCGCTGCGTGAACGGTTGCACCTGGTCGGGGCGGTGACCGGCGCGGAGCTGCTGGGCATCACCCGCGGCCGGTTCGCCTGCCTGGCCAGAGCCGGGTGCTTCCGTCCGGCCCGCTGGTACGTCAACCGCTACCGGGCGACCGTCTGGCTCTACCTGGCCTCCGACGTACTGGGATTCGCCGAGGAGCACGACGACTGGCTCATCGGGAGACTCCCGAAGGCGGTGCGCGAGAAGGCCCGGAGCGGGGTGGACCTGCGGGCCCAGGGGTGGCGGGCCCGCCGGGTCGAGCAGCTCGTGGCCGCGGCCGTCGACGCCTGGGACGAGGCCGCCGCCTGGGCGGCCCTGCTCGCAGCGGACGACCGCGCGGGCCTGATCGCCGACGCGGACGAACGCCGGGCCCTGACCGCCCTGGTCCCGTCGCTGTCCTCGGTTCGGCCGGGCGGCCCACCCGGCCCAACCGTCGAACCCGCCGCGCCGCTGGTCGCGGACGATCCCGACGAGATCGCCTTCGCCCGCCTCAGCCTCGCGCACGCGCTCGAACGGGCCCGCGCCCACAGCCCGGCCCCGGCAGTCCCAACGGCACCAAGAACACCACCGACGCCACTTACGGCACGGACACCCCTGGCCTCACCGACACCACTGAGTTCGCCGACACCATTGGCCGCCTCTGCCGCGCCAGCTGCTCGGGACGCGTGGGCACCACCCAACGGGCACACAACGCACACACAGGGCACGGGTGCGGCCACGATGAGTGGGCACGGTACGCCGGGTGAGGGGCCTCGCGGGACCCGTTGCCGAACGGTGACGAAGCGCGCGCAACGATGGTCGTGGCTGCGGGGTCTGTCACACCGTACGACCCGGGACACACGCGGCACGGGCCACGGCGCGAGCGGTGGCGAACGGGGAGCCGGCCGCGCCGCGCCGGACACCGACCGACCTGACCAGTCGAAGGGGAAACCATGATCCACCGCAACCGCCGCACCCTGCGCCTCGCCGTAGTCGCCGCCTCGGGACTGTGCGCCCTCGGCCTCGCCGCGGGCACCGCGTCGGCCAAGTCCGGCATCTACTTCTCGGCGGGCCCGCACAACGTGCGGCTGGGAAGCCTCATACACGCCACCGGGCACGGTGAGGACGACAACGCCACGTTCAACAAGTTCTGCGTGCAGGAGCGCTCCGGCGGCTCCGCCTGGAAGACGCTGAGGTGCTCGCGGGGCAGCTACAACGGCGGCGGGTCGGTCAGCATATCGACCCGGGCCGAGCGGCGCGGGGTGGTGTCCCTGCGCGGGGTGCTGCTGGAGGGCTCGTCGCCCAAGGACAACCACCCCAAGGTGCGGCTGACCTCCCGGGTCTTCGCACTGGCCGTGCGCTAGCGGATCCCGGCCGGCCGGACTACGACCGGTCGGCCAGTTCGGCCCGCAGCCGGGCGGCGACGTCCCGCGCCTGCTCCTCGCCGGAGTAGTGGCCGCGCGGCCAGAAGAACCCCCGCAGTCCGTCCTTGCGGTTGCGCGGCACGACGTGGACGTGGAGATGGGGCACGGACTGGCTGACCCGGTTGTTCATCGCCACGAACGACCCGGCCGCCTCCATGCCGCGCTCCACGGCACCCGCGACACGCCGCACCCGGGCGAAGAACGGACCCACCGCGTCCTCGGGCAGGTCGGTCAGCGTCTCGACGTGGACGCGCGGCACGACCAGCGCGTGTCCGGGGAAGAGCGGCCTGTGGTCCAGGAAGGCGACCACCATGTCGTCGTCGAGAACCAGGTGGCTCGCCGTCTCACCGGCGACGATGGAACAGAAGGCGCACGTCATACGGCCAGTCAACTACGCGCAGGCGCCTGGGCCGAGGCACCGCGCGGCCGTGCCCCCGACAGCTCGGTGGTTCACCGCGCGTGCGGGCGGAACAGGCCCTCCTGCATCACGGAGACCAGCAACCTGCCCCGGCGGTCGTAGATCTGGCCGCGGGCCAGGCCGCGACCGCCGATCAGGACCGGGGACTCCTGCTGGTAGAGGAACCACTCGTCGGCCCGGAAGGGGCGGTGGAACCACATGGCGTGATCCAGCGAGGCCATGTCGAACCCGCGTGGTCCCCACAGGGGCTCGATCGGCACCCGCACCGCGTCCAGCAGCATCATGTCGCTGGCATAGGTGACCGCGCAGGTGTGCACCAGCGGATCGTCGCCGAGAGGTCCCACGGCCCGCATCCACACGGCGCTGCGCGGCTCGGCCGCGGCGACCTCCTCGGGGGTCCACCGCAGCCGCTCGACGTAGCGGATGTCGAACGGCTGGCGGCGCGCCATCCGCTCCAGGGCCTCCGGCAGGGTGCCGAGATGGCCGCGCAACTCGTCGGCGAGCCTGGGCAGTTCCTCGGGTCCGGGCACCTCGGGCATCGGAAGCTGCTGCTCCGAGCCCGGTTCGGGAAGATGGAAGGAGGCGGTCAGGTTGAAGATCGTGCGGCCCTCCTGGACCGCGACCACCCGCCGGGTGGTGAACGAGCGCCCGTCGCGCACGCGTTCCACCTGGTACACGATCGGCACGCCCGGGTGGCCGGGACGCAGGAAGTACGCGTGCAGCGAGTGCACCGGGCGTTCGCCGTCCGTGGTGCGGCCGGCGGCCACCAGCGCCTGCCCGGCGACCTGCCCGCCGAAGACCCGTTGCAGACGCTCCTGGGGGCTGCGACCGCGGAAGATGTTCTCCTCGATGCGTTCCAGGTCGAGCAGGTCCACCAGCCGCTCGGCGGGGTTCGGTTCTGCGCGGTCGGGCATGGCTGGTTCCTCCGGTGGTCCTCGGGCTGCGTCAGCGTACCGGCGGCCGCCCGAGCTACAGGTGTCCCACGTCGGTGAGCCGGATCACCGCACGGCCCTCCTCGTCCGAGGCCGCCAGGTCGACCTCGGCCGACAGACCCCAGTCGTGGTCGCCCTCGGGATCGGCGAAGACCTGACGGACCTTCCACAACCCGTGCTGCGGCTGCTCCTCGATCTGCAGCAGCTTCGGCCCGCGGGCGTCGGGACCTGTGCCCAGGTCCTCGTACTCGTCCCAGTAGCCGTCCATCGCGTCCGCCCAGGCGTCGGCGTCCCAGCCCGACTCGCCGTCCATCTCGCCGAGTTCGTCGTACTTCTCCAGCGCGGCCAGCTCCACCCGGCGGAACATCGCGTTGCGCACCAGCACCCGGAAGGCCCTGGCGTTCGCGGTGACCGGCTTGATCTGCTGGTCGGCGTGGTCGGCGGCCTCGTCCGCCGTCTCCTCCTGCGGGTTCGCCAACTGCTCCCATTCGTCCAGCAGGCTGGAGTCCACCTGGCGCACCATCTCGCCCAGCCACGCGATCAGGTCCTGCAGATCCTCGGACTTCAGGTCCTCCGGAACCGTGTGCTCAAGGGTCTTGTAGGCGTTCGCCAGGTAGCGCAGCACGATGCCCTCGGCACGGGCGAGTTCGTAGAAGGTGGTGAACTCCGTGAAGGTCATGGCCCGTTCGTACATGTCACGGACCACGGACTTCGGGGACAGCGGATGGTCGCCGACCCACGGGTGGCTCTTGCGGTAGACGCCGTAGGCGTGGAAGAGCAGTTCCTCCAGCGGCTTGGGGTACGTCACGTCCTGGAGCCGCTCCATGCGCTCCTCGTACTCCACGCCGTCGGCCTTCATCTCGGCGACCGCCTCGCCGCGCGCCTTGTTCTGCTGCGCGGCCAGGATCTGCCGCGGGTCGTCCAGCGTGGACTCCACGACCGACAGCATGTCCAGGGCGTACGACGGCGACTCGGGGTCGAGCAGGTCGAAGGAGGCCAGCGCGAAGGTGGACAGCGGCTGATTGAGGGCGAAGTCGGACTGGAGGTCGACGGTCAGCCGGACGATGCGGCCCTCCGCGTCCGGGGTCTGCAGACGTTCGACGACCCCGCCGTCCAGCAGCGAGCGGTAGATGGCGATGGCCCGGCGGATGTGGCGCAGCTGCGCCTTGCGCGGCTCGTGGTTGTCCTCCAGCAGCCGCCGCATCGCCTCGAACGCGTTGCCGGGCCGGGCGATCACCGCCAGCAGCATGGCGTGGGTGACGCGGAAACGCGAGGTCAGCGGCTCCGGTTCGGAGGCGATCAGCTTGGTGAAGGTCTGCTCCGACCAGTTCACGAAGCCTTCCGGCGCCTTCTTGCGCACCACCTTGCGGCGCTTCTTCGGGTCGTCGCCCGCCTTCGCCAGCGCCTTCTCGTTCTCGATGACGTGTTCCGGTGCCTGCGCCACGACCAGGCCGGCGGTGTCGAATCCGGCACGCCCGGCGCGACCCGCGATCTGGTGGAACTCGCGCGCCCGCAGCACCCGCACCCGGGACCCGTCGTACTTGGTCAAGGCGGTGAACAGCACCGTGCGGATGGGCACGTTGACGCCCACGCCGAGGGTGTCGGTGCCGCAGATGACCTTGAGCAGGCCTGCTTGCGCGAGCCGTTCCACCAGGCGGCGGTACTTCGGCAGCATGCCCGCGTGGTGCACACCGATGCCGTGGCGCACGAAACGCGACAGGTTGCGGCCGAACTTGGTGGTGAAGCGGAAGTTGCCGATCAGCGCCCCGATGGCGTCCTTCTCCTCGCGGGTGCACATGTTGATGCTCATCAGCGCCTGCGCCCGCTCGACAGCGGCGGCCTGGGTGAAGTGCACGATGTAGACCGGCGCCTGATGGGTCTGCAGCAGCTCGGTGAGCGTCTCGGTCATCGGGGTGGTGACGTATTCGTAGCTCAGCGGCACCGGACGCGTCGCCGAGCGCACCACGGAGGTCGGCCGCCCGGTGCGCCGGGACAGGTCCTCCTCGAACCGCGTCACGTCGCCGAGCGTCGCCGACATCAGCAGGAACTGCGCCTGCGGCAGCTCCAGCAGCGGGATCTGCCAGGCCCACCCGCGGTCCGGCTCGGCGTAGAAGTGGAACTCGTCCATCACCACCTGGCCGACGTCCGCGTCCCGCCCGTCCCGCAGCGCGATGGACGCCAGCACCTCGGCGGTGCAGCAGATGACCGGGGCGTCCGGGTTGACCGACGCGTCACCGGTCAGCATGCCGACGTTCTCGGTGCCGAACAGCTTGCACAGGTCGAAGAACTTCTCCGACACCAGGGCCTTGATCGGCGCGGTGTAGAAGGTCACCTGGTCGTTCGCCAGCGCGGCGAAGTGGGCCCCCGCCGCCACCAGGCTCTTCCCGGAACCGGTGGGGGTGGACAGGATCACGTTGGACCCCGAGACCACCTCGATCAGTGCTTCTTCCTGAGCCGGGTAGAGGGTGATGCCGCGTTCGGTGGCCCAGGTGGAGAAGGCCTCGAAGAGGGCGTCCGGATCCGGGGTCGAGGGGAGCTGATCGATGAGGGTCACGCACCCATCTTGCCTGGCTCGGCGCCCCCACGGAGAACCGGCCGTTCATGTGAAGATCACCCACCGCTAGGCTGTGCCGTCGCGAGAACATCAACTCCCGTCCTCGGACGGGCAGAAGGGGGCGGGGCGCACACCATGATGGGACCGGCGCATTCCTTGTCCGGGGCGGCGGCCTGGCTGGCCGCGGGAGCGGTGGCGGCCGGGCTCGGCCACCCCATGCCCTGGCCGACCCTCGCGGTCGGTGCCCTGATCTGCGCGGGTGCGGCGCTCGCCCCCGACCTCGACCACAAACCGGCGACGATCTCCCGGGCCTTCGGACCGCTGTCCCGCCTCCTGTGCGTGATCGTGGAGCACATCGCGGAGGCCGTCTACAACGGCACCCGGATGAAGGGCGACCCGCACCGCAACGGCGGCCACCGCACCCTGACCCACACCTGGCCCTGGGCCGTGCTGATCGGCGCGGGCAGCTCGGCGATCTGCGTCTACGGCGGCCGCTGGGGCGTGCTCGGGGTGCTGTTCGTACACCTGGTGCTCGCCATCGACGGGCTGCTGTGGCGCCAGGTCAAGAGTGGCCACCAGCTGATCGTCTGGCTGCTGGGGGCGGCCGGCGCCTGGATACTCGCCGACGTCCTGAAGGACCCGGGCAACGGCAGGACGTGGCTGTTCACCCACCCGGGGCAGCAGTACCTGTGGATCGGACTGCCGGTGGTGCTGGGCGCGCTCGTGCACTGCATCGGCGACGCGATCACCGTCTCCGGATGCCCGTTCCTGTGGCCGATACCGATCGGGCGCAAGCGGTGGTACCCGCTGGGCACCCCGCACTTCATGCGGTTCCGCGCCGGCAGCCCGGTGGAGCTGAAGGTGCTGATGCCGATGTTCATGGTGATCGGCGGCCTGAGCTGCTTGGACGCGCTGGGCCTGATCAAGCTGCGCTGAGCGCGTCGACAGCGTGACCCCGGCCGGTAGTCGCGACTGCGGGCCGGGGCTCAGCCCTCCGGGTGGCGCTCCGCACCCGCGTCCAGCGCGGTCAGCAGGGCGCCGAGCTGTGCGCGCTGGTCCGCGTCGAGCGGCGCGAGGATCTCCTCGATGGCGGCCCGGCGTGCCTCGCGCAGCCGGCGCAGTACGCCCTCGCCCTCCGCGGTGACCTCGACCCGGACCACCCGGCGGTTGGCGGGGTCGGCGACCCGCCGCACGAGGCCGGCCGCCTCCAGGCCGTCGACCAGCGTCGTCACCGCGCGCGGCACCACGTCCAGCCGCTGCGCCAGATCGACCATGCGCTGCGGCTGCTCCCCGTGGCTCGCGGCGCGCAGCAGCCGGGACATGGCGGGGGTGATCCCCAGCGGCTCCAGGTGCCGCTTCTGGGTGCGGTGCGTCCGCCGGGTCAGCCGCAGCAGCTGATCGGCGAGGGTCCCGGCGGGGTCCGTCGTCTCGACCACGTCGTGCGGTGCGTCGGTGACAGCCATGGTCAGAGGCTATCAGGACACCGGTCATTGTGAGCCTAGGTAACAATGACCTATCCTCGGCTTCGTCGCCGCTCGTCCACGCGGTCCGAAGGGACGGATCCCGAGGGGCGCCCAAGGAGCTCATGAAGATCCCCGAAATCAACTGGACCCCGCCGCCCAAGGATCCCGGCAAGCCCGCTGACGTGTGGCGGATCCTGCGGCTCTTCCGTCCCTACCGCGGTCGGCTGGCCTTCGTGCTGCTGCTGGTCGCGGCCTCGTCGCTGGTCTCGGTCGCCTCGCCGTTCCTGCTGCGGGCGATCCTCGACACCGCGATCCCGCAGGGCCGGGTCGGTCTGCTGAGCGTGCTCGCCCTGGGCATGATCGCGACCGCGGTCGTCACCAGCGTGTTCGGCGTGCTGCAGACGCTGATCTCGACCACCGTGGGCCAGCGCGTCATGCACGATCTGCGCACGGCCGTCTACGCGCGGTTGCAGCGCATGTCGCTCGCCTTCTTCACCCGTACGCGCACCGGCGAGGTGCAGTCGCGCATCGCCAACGACATCGGCGGCATGCAGGCCACCGTCACCACGACCGCGACCTCCATCGTCTCCAACCTCACCAGCGTCGTCGCCTCCATCGTCGCCATGGTGGCGCTGGACTGGCGGCTGACCATCGCCTCCCTCCTGCTGCTGCCCGTCTTCGTCTGGATCAGCCGCCGCGTGGGCCAGGAGCGCCGCCGTATCACCACCCAGCAGCAGCGGCAGATGGCCGCGATGTCGGCCATCGTCAGCGAGTCGCTGTCGGTCAGCGGCATCCTGCTCGGCCGCACGATGGGCCGCGCCGACTCCCTCACCAGCGCCTTCGAGGGCGAGTCGGAGCGACTGGTCGACCTGGAGGTGCGCTCCAACATGGCCGGGCGCTGGCGGATGTCGACCATCAGCATCGTCATGGCCGCCATGCCCGCCCTGATCTACTGGGCCGCGGGCATCGCCCTGCACGTCGGCGGAGCGGCGATATCGATCGGCACGCTGGTCGCGTTCGTCTCGCTCCAGCAGGGGCTGTTCCGGCCCACCGTCAGCCTGTTGCAGACCGGTGTGCAGGTGCAGACCTCGATAGCGCTCTTCCAGCGCATCTTCGAGTACCTGGACCTGCCCGTCGACATCACCGAACGCCCCGAGCCGGTGCGGCTGGAGAGGGTCCGCGGCGACGTGCGGTTCGAGGGCGTCGACTTCTCCTACGCCCCCGCCTCCGGCGAGCCGACCCTCACCGGCATCGACCTGACCGTCCCCGCAGGGGGGAGCCTGGCGGTCGTCGGCGCCACCGGATCAGGTAAGAGCACCCTGAGCTACCTGGTCCCCAGGCTCTACGACGTGACCGGCGGACGGGTCAGCATCGACGGGGTGGACGTGCGGGACCTGGCGTTCGACACCCTGTCCTCGGCGGTCGGGGTGGTCTCCCAGGAGACCTACCTCTTCCACGCCTCCGTCGCGGAGAACCTGCGCTTCGCCAAGCCGGACGCCACCGACGCGGAACTCGTCGAGGCCGCCCGCGCCGCCCAGATCCACGACCACATCGCGGGCCTGCCGGACGGCTACGACACCGTGGTCGGCGAACGCGGCTACCGGTTCTCCGGCGGTGAGAAGCAACGGCTGGCCATCGCCCGCACCATCCTGCGCGATCCGCCGGTGCTCATCCTGGACGAGGCCACCAGCGCGCTGGACACCCGCACCGAACTCGCGGTGCAGGACGCCATCGACGCGCTGGCCGCCGGGCGCACCACCATCACCATCGCCCACCGCTTGTCCACCGTCCGCGACGCCGACCAGATCGTCGTCCTGGAAGCGGGCCGCATCGCGGAGCGCGGCACGCACGACGAACTCCTCGCCCTCGACGGCCGCTACGCCGCCCTGGTGCGCCGCGACGCCCGCATGACCGACGCGACGGCCGCGGACTCCGGCGACGGGGAGGCCCTGGCCGCCGCCGCCCGCCACGCCCGCTAGGAGAACCTGCCGCCGAAGTACACCTGCGTCTCGGTGATCCGCCCGTCCCGCACCGTGCTCAACTCGACGTTGCGGTACCGCTCGCCGTCGCGCAGCACGTACTCGTACGCGAGGAACACCGTGCCGGGCCCCGCGGGCACCGCGTGCAGGACCCGCTGCTCGACGAAACGGCCGGCGGTCGGAAAGCATCGGCGGAAGAACTCCTCCTTGCCGATGTGGTCGTCCTGCGGGCTGGTGAACACGAAGTCGTCGGCGGTCAGCCGCTCCACCGCCGCGCGGTCCTGGGCCCGGTAGCCGGCCAGACAGGCCAGCACCACGTCGACGTCGGACCGGCTCGCACCGCCCGCGTCGTGGGTCGCCACACCTACCACCTCCCGCGCCCGGCACGGGAGTCGGGCCGCGGGGCCACGGTAGGCGGTGCGGAGCGACCGGACACGGTGGAGCCGCCACGCCGATCACTATTGATCGCCAAGGGTCGGTTCGGGACTAAAATGGAACCTGTCCCTCCGCACTACTCGACCGTATTGAATCCATGCCGCGACGTTGAATGTTCATGGGCATGGTGGGGGATGACCGTATTAACACACTGCACTCTGGGGACAGTTGTGCCTCCGGAGCGCGGTGACAACCGGTCAAGGAGTTGTGATGATTGCCAGCAGGGCGCCTTCTCATCCGCCTGCCGTGGGGATCCCAACACTCTGGTGCCCGTTCCCCGCCCGGGTTAATCCCCGTGCCGCCGGGGTCGAGGAACACCTGATCGACTGGGCGAGGAGATTCGACCTCGTCCGCAGCCCCGAGGCGGAACGCCACCTGAGGGACTGCGGGTTCGGAAAGTTCGCCGCCGACGTGTACCCCAGGGCCGAACGCCTGCGGCTGGTCGCCGAATGGACCGTCTACAGCTGGATACTCGACGACCAGCTCGACGAGGGCCACGAGGACAACCGCGCCGCCGACACCTCCTCCCAGCAGGCCCTGTTCATCGAGGAACTCATCGCCCAGCTCACCCCCGAACCAGCCGCGGCCCCGAAGCCCGCCATGGCCCAAGGGCTCGCCATGGCCCCGGAACCCGCCGTGGCGGCACGGCCGGTCGCCCCGTACGGGCCGACGGCCCGGGCGGGCGGCCCCGCGGTCGCCGCCATCGCCGACCTGTGGCGGCGCACCGCCGGACCGATGTCCCGGGCCTGGCGTGAGCGGTTCGCCGCGCACTACCGCGACTATCTCGTCTTCAGCGTGATGCCGTTACCCCGTCAGCCAGGGGCGTACGGCACCGCGCCGGAGCTGACCGGGTTCGTGCGCAGGCGGCGGCTGTTCTCCGGCTGCGAGATGTTCTTCGACCTGAGCGAGGTCGCCAACGCGGCCGAGGTCCCGGCCGTCGTGGCGGACAGCGATCCTTACCGGGCGATCCGCCTGGCCGCCAACGACATCATCACCTGGACCAACGACATCTACTCGGTGCGCAAGGAACTCGCCCGCGGCGATCACGACCACAACATCGTCGCGGTCCTGAAGGACATCACCGGCGACAGCTGGCAGGAGACCCTCGACCGGGTCGCCGGAATGATCGCCGAGTCCACCCGCGACTTCCTCCAGGCCTGCGAGGACCTGCGCGGCATGCGGTTCCTCTACGGGCTGGACGACGAGGCCTGGGGCAGGGTGGAGGACTCGCTCACCGATCTGGGCGCCTGGATCTCCGGCAGCCTCAACTGGCACCGCACCAGCCCCCGTTACCAGGACGGCGGCTTCGGCCCGGCGGGACAGGCACCCGCCTACGTCGAACAGCACCTGTACTGACCAGCACCTCTTCCCGTCGAGGCGAAGCTCCGACGCGGAAGGCGCAACCGGCCGTACGGGACGTCCCGCCCTTTCCAGGGGCGGGACCCGCGGCAGGCAGACCCGGGCGGGCCGTCCGCCCGCGCCCCGCACCCCCGCGCGCCGGCGCAACCCTCGCGCCCCGCTCCCCGGCGCGCCCCCCGCGCCTCACACCTCCCCGCGCCACCACCGCCCCAGCGCGCGCCACCACCGGCCCACCGGACCGCCACGGTCCTGCGCACTGCCGCCCCCGCCCGGGCCGGTAGCGCCGGGCACCGGTTCCGGTGCCCGTTCCGGCAGCCGCTGCGGTGCCCGCCGTTCGGCGGCGGAAGCCGGGGCCGCCTCCTCGCGGGCCGCCGGGACGGACGCGGCGGCCGTCGCCACCCCCACCGACGCCGTGGCCACCGGATCCCCGAAGCCCGCCACCACGCCACCGGCCAGCGCGCCGTCGAGCGGCCCCGACTGCGTGGCCGTCGCGTTGCGCCACACCGACTCGGGGTGCGACGGCGACCTGGGCGGCGTGAACTCAAGCGGCAGCGACATCAGGCGCCGCGACAGCACGTTGTACTCCCAGCGCAACTCCTCCTCCGGGACCGCGAGCCGGGCGTCCGGCAGCCGCATCAGCAACGCGTCGATGCCCACCTCGGTGATCGCCCGGCCGATGTCCTGCCCCGGGCACTCGTGCGGGCCGCCGCTGAACGCCAGATGGGAACGGTTGCCGTGCATCGGCACGTTCAGGTCGGGGCGCACCACCGGGTCGCAGTTGGCCGCCGCGAGGCCCAGCACCAGCATGTCGCCCGCCTTGATGTGCTGACCGGCGAAGACCGTGTCCCCGGTGGCCCAGCGGCCGTAGACCCGGGCGAACGGCGGGTTGTCCCAGAGCACCTGCTCCACCGCGTTGGGCAGTGTCATGGAACCGCCCGCCAGCGACGAACGGAACCGCGGATCGGTCACCACCATCAGCAACGTGGTCGCGATCAGGTTCGCCGTCGTCTCGTACGAGGCGATCAGCACCATCCGCAGCTGCTCGACCGCCTCGTCGTCGTCGAGTTCCGCCGGGTGGGTCAGCAGCCAGGAGGCGAAGTCGTTGGCGGGCTCCGCCCGTTTGCGGTCCACCAGCTGACGCAACGTCTTGACCAGGTACTCGTTGGAGGCGAGCGCTGTCGGGGACGCCTGCATCATGTCCCGCGTGGCGTCCACCAGCCGCGGCCCGTACTCCTCCGGCATCCCCAGCAGCTGGGTCATCGTCAGCATCGGCAGGTGCTGGGCGAAGCGCTCCACGATGTCCACCAGGCCCTCGCCCGCGAACTCGTCGATCAACTGGTTGGCGAAACGCGTCACATGGCGGCGCATGCCGCGGCTGTCGAAGCGGTCCATGCTGTCGGTGACCGCCGCGCGCAGCCGCTCGTGCTCCTCGCCGTCGAGGAAGGAGCACATCGGCTGCCAGGTGACCACCGCCAGCAGCGGGGAGTCCGGCGGCACCCGCCCCTCGCGCATCTCCCGCCAGCGGCGCGAGTCGTGCGAGAAACGGGACGGGTTGCGCATCGCCTCCAGGTTCTCGCTGTGACCCAGCACGATCCAGGCCGGGAAGTCGCCCGGCACCAGGACCGGGGCCACCGCGCCGTACTCGGCGCGCAGTTTGGCGTACAGGCCGCGCGGGTCGGCGTCGGCCTCCGGTCCGTAGAGCCTGCGCAGCCCGTTGGGGCCGAGCCCGTGGGCCGGACAGCCGGGCGGCGGTCCGAGCAGTGAATCGAGGCGGGAGTTGTCCGGCTGGGAAGCGGTCACGACGGCTCCGGTACGACGGGGTTCTCGGGATGGACAGCGGGGTTCATGGGGGACGGGGGGGCAAGGGGCGGCGGGAGCCGTGCCACGGCTCCCGCCGCCTTCACGCGCCCGCCGGGTTCAGCGTCATCGCGTGCAGATACCGCATCAGCGTCATCAGCACGTCGCGGCTGGAGGCCCGCTTGCGTGCGTCGCAGTCCACGATCGGCACCTGTTCCGGCAGGTCCAGCGCCGCCCGCAACTCGTCGATCGGGTAGGACGGCGCGTCGGGGAAGGTGTTCATGGCGACCACGAACGGCACGCCGCGTTCCTCCAGGCGCCCGATCACGTCGAAGCTGACCTCGATGCGACGGGTGTCGACCAGCACCACGGCGCCCAACGCGCCTTCGAACAGCCCGTTCCACAGGAACCAGAAACGCTGCTGGCCCGGGGTGCCGAACAGGTACAGCACCAGCTCGCGGTTGATGCTGATGCGGCCGAAGTCCATCGCCACGGTCGTCGCGGTCTTGCGCTCGACCCCGGCGGTGTCGTCCACACCGACACCGGCCTGGGTCATCGTCTCCTCGGTGGTCAGCGGCCTGATCTCGCTGACCGAGCCGACCAGGGTGGTCTTGCCGACGCCGAAGCCGCCCACGATCACGATCTTCACCGCCGCGGCGGCGGACGACGGCAGCAGGTCCTCACTGCGCGGCCCTACGATCGTGCCGACTCCGTCGACCGGGTCAGAGCTTTTGAAGTCCATACATCACCGCCTCGATGATCGCTGGATCGGGGAGCTGCGCCGGCGGCACCAGCGAGCGTGCTTCCACCCGGTCTTCGGCCAGCAGGTCGTGGACGAGCACGCTGACCATGCTGACCGGAAGATGTAAGTACGCGGAGATCTCGGCCACGGAGAGCGGTGAGCGGCACAGCCGCAACACGTTGGACTGCTCCGGCTCCATGCCCGGGGTGGGCCCGGAGCGGGAGACGATCAGTGTCACCAGGTCCAGCGGCGCCTTGTCGTCCGCGCCGCTGCGCCCCCGGGTGACCACGTACGGCCGTTCGGGCTCGCCGCTCTCCCACACCTGATCGGATTCGCTCATGTGACCTGCCCGTCATGGCGCGGCGGACTGCTCAGGTGCTCGCCGATCCGGGCCACCAGGTCGCGCATCCGGTGGCCCATCAGCCCGGCGTCCACGCCCTCGTCGGCCAGCACCGCGAGGTACGCGCCCACGCCCGCCGCCATCAGGTAGAAGTAGCCGCCGTTGATCTCGATCACGACCAGCCGCATCCGGCCGTCGCTGTGTGGGAACTCCGCGCCCACCGCGGCGGCCAGGCTCTGCAGCCCGGCGCAGGCCGCGGCCAGCCGGTCCGCCGCGTCGGGCTCGCCGCCGAACTGGGCGATCCGCAAGCCGTCTGAGGACAGCACCACCACCTGGCGGGTCTGCGGGACGCTCTGCGCGAGGTCCTTGAGCATCCAGTCCATGTTGGCTCGCAACTGCATCATGGCTATTCACCCTTGTCCGACTCGTCCGACGACTCGTCGCTCTTGTCGCGCGCCTCACCCGGAGCCGGGCTCTCGCCGGCCACGGCGCTGGTGAAGGCGGCCAGCCACATACCGGGCTGTACGGGATCCTCGGACGGCTTCGGTGCCGCCGGGTCGGCCGACCGCGCCGAGGGCGGGGCGGCCGGGGTGTTCGGGGCGGAACCGGTCACAGGCCGCGCGTGGCCGCGGGTCATGACCCCCGGCACGCGGCGCCTGCGCTGCGGCAGCCCGTTGGCGGTGCGCTCGGTGACGATAGGGATGTCGTCCTCGAACGGCGGCGGGGGAGGCGGCTTGGGCACCGAGGTGCGCGCCGCCCGCGAGCCGGACCGCACGCCCGGGTGCTGCACCGGGCGCTGCGGGGTGCTGATCCGCGGCAGGGTGGTGCGCGGCGGGGCCTTCTCGGTGCGGGTGCCCGCGGAGACGGCGCCGATGCCGTGCGCCCGGCCGGGCGCGGGGGCGGTGGTGAGGTACTCGGACGGCACGATGAGCACCGCGCGCACCCCGCCGTACGCCGACGGGCGCAGGGCGACCTGGAACCCGTACAGCTGGCAGAGCCTGCCGACGACCGCGAGACCGAGTCGCGGGGTCTCGCCGAGGTCGTTGAGGTCGATGCCCGCCTGGGCCTGCAACAGCAGGCGTTCGGCCCGCAGCCGCGCCTCCTCGCTGAGGCTCACGCCGCCGTCCTCGATCTCCACGGCGATGCCCGACTGCACCTCGACCGCGGTCAGATGGACCATGGTCTGCGGCGGCGAGTAGCGGGTGGCGTTGTCGAGCAGCTCGGCCAGCGCGTGGATGAGCGGCTCGACGGCGGGGCCGACGATGGCGATCTCGGTGACCGAGTGCAGTTCGACCCGGGTGTAGTCGAGGATGCGGGACATCGCGCCGCGCAGCACGCTGAACAGCGGGACCGGCCTGCTCCACTGCCTGCCGGGCCGGGCGCCGCCGAGGACGGCGATGCTGTCGGCGAGGCGGCCGATGAGCGCGGTGCCGTGGTCGATGCGCAGCAGGTCGCCGAAGACCTCGGGGTCGGCGCCGTGCCGGTCCTCCATCTCCCGCAGGTCCTGGGCCTGTTGGTGGGTGATGGCCTGGACGCGGCGGGCGATGTTGACGAACGCCCGCTGCGCGGAGTCGCGCTGGTCCTCCTCGGTGGAGACGATCTCCAGCACCTCGCGCAGCACCCTGCGGTGCGACGCGTTGAACGGGGTGCCGCTCGCCACCTCCTGGGTGGCCATCGACTCCAGCACGTCCAGCGGGCTCTCGCCCTTGCGCAGCCGGGTCAGGCCGATGGGCAGCAGCACCTCGGCGATCCGGGCGGTCTCCTCGTCGTGCCGGGCGAGGCGGCGGGCGATCGACTGCTCCTGCCGGTCGTACCTGCGCCGCAGGTCGGCCAGCGCCCGGTCGCGGCGCGACCCCACGACGCAGACCACGGCCACCACGGCCGTCGCGGCCCCGCCGCACCAGATCACCGGCGCGCGGGCCGCCGAAGTGGTCGTCGCCGCCACGACCGCGGTGCACGCGGCGACCGCGAGCGCGGGCAGTAACCAGGCGAGACCCGAGGCGGGCCGGGAGACTCCGGTTGACGATCCTCTACGAACCATCAGCATCCTCAAACCGTCGGCAGACAGGGAATCGGACCAGCGAAATTCAGCGTCAGGCGGAAGATCTTCGCAGGTCAGAGGACATGCGTTGACCAGGCGTAATTGCGACAACACGCTGAGCCGCAAGTAGCATAGCCGTCCTCCGCTTGTGGCTGACGCATAATCACCTCGCTTGTGACAGCAGCCCATGGCGGTCCTGATTTTGCGGTACGGTGCCCCCCTTCAGGCCGCGTCCCAGCCCTCGTTCACCCGACGGAGTCGGACCCGAACTGGCTTGCCCCGAACATGACTTCGCCCCGCCGGGGGGTGGGCAGGCCCGGCGGGGCGAAGGGTGTGCGGTGCCGACCGGTGCGCGGCGGCGGGTGGGGTGTCAGCTGTAGTTCTCCCAGGTGTCGGAGAAGTCGCCGCCGGACAGCGAGCCGGGCTGGGCCATCACGTCGCCGCTGTCCTGGTTCTGCATGGTGATCTCGGTGGGCGAAGTGCTGTCCAGCGACTGGCCGTTGGCGGTGGAGCCGGTGAAGTCGACCTCGCCGAAGTTCGACAGCTGGGCTATCTGGCCGCCGACGCTGGTCGCCTCGGCCACGACCTCGGCGGAGCTGTCCTGGTAGCCGGAGGAGCCCGAGTGCCTGGTGGTCTTGGTCCAGCCCTGGGTCGAGTCGGCGAGCGTCATGGTGAAGGTGCCGTCCCCGTTGTCGGTGACGGTCGCGGTCAGCTGGTCGCCGGGGGCGACGGTGACCGAGTACGGGCTCTCCGAGGCGGGCAGCACCTCCCACCAGGCGCCGTACTCCGCCTGGCCGCCGATGCAGTCGGCCTCCGTGCCGGTCTGCTCCAGCGCCGAGTTGTTGTAGCCGTCGAGACCGACCCAGTACGAGGAGTAGGTGTCCTGGTCGCCGCAGGTGATCGACGGCTGGACCCAGGAGGAGGAGACGGAGGTGTCGCTGCCGTTGGACCCGGTGGCGGCGTAGCCGGACCAGTTGCCCGAGGTCACCCCGGCGTGCTTGCCGGCGTCGCGGACGTTGCGCAGATCGTGGCTCTCGTGGCGGGCCACGGAGGGGCTGACCTGCGCCGGGTGGGCGTGGTGGGCGGTCGGCGCGGCGGCGTGCGCGGCGGGGGTGACGGCGAGCGCGAGGCCCGCCGCTCCCGCGGCGACCGTGAGCAGGCGTGCGGAACCCTTGTGGGGCATGGGGAACTCCCTCGAATCGTGGGGGGTTTGTGGGGGGTGCTTGCGCAGGGCTGTGCGGGCTGCTTGCGTGTGGTGCGCGGTACGGCCCTGGTCCCCGTTGGGGCGAGGACCAGGTGGTGGTGGGGGGTGCCGCAGGAAAGACTGCACGTCGCGTCATGTGCATGGCAAGATGCTGGAAGTCGTTCAGAATTGAGCGAATTGGCGCAGCAGTGCGCAGCGGCACGCGCAAGTGCGCGGCAGCGCGCGGGACCGGGAAGGCCAGGACGACCCCATGGAGCCCAGACCGCAGGTCGAGTCCAGAACACAGGCCCGCGCCGCGAGAGGGCGGACATCGTTGTCCCCCGGCGTGGGCCCCGCCCCGCAGCCGGCCGGCTGGCCTCCCGCCGACCGGGCGCCCGACCCGCGTCCGGACCGCGCCCGCGCCGCGCGCCCCGCCGAGTGCGGCGCCGGACACCCGCAGGTGGCCCGGCTGTTGCGAACCGGCCCGTTCGCGGAGGCGCTGCGCGCCGCGATCGCCGCCAGCGGCCTGAGCCTGGAGCGGGTGCAGGACCGGCTGCGCCGCCGCGGCACCACCGTCTCGGCCGCCACCCTCAGCTCCTGGCAGTCCGGCCGCAACCGCCCCGAACGCCCCAGCTCACTGCTGGCGTTGACCGCCCTGGAGGACGTACTCGGGCTGCCGCAGGGCGCGTTGGCCGCGCTGCTCGGGCCGCCCCGGCCGCGCGGCAGACGGGTACCCGGCGCCGCGCGCCGCTCCGCGCTGGCCGACGTGTGGTCCGGACTCGACGACGTCGCCCAGGCGCTGCGCCGGGTCGACACCCGCTGGGACAGCAGCCTGACCCGGCTGAGCAGCACCATCAGGATCGAACTCGACGAGCGGGGCCGCGAGCGCTCCAAGTGGGCCCGTCAGCTGCTGCTCGCCGACCGCGACGGGCCCGACCGCTGGGTCACCGTCTACCGCCTCGAACGCCCGGGCCCGCCCCCGCTGGTGCGCGCCGCCCCGCCCTGCCGCACCGGCCGGGTCGTGGAGGTGCCGGAAAGCGGGCTGCTGGTGGCGGAGTTGCTCTTCGACCGGCCGCTCGTGCGCGGTGAGACGATCATCGTCGAGTCCACCCTCGAACACCGCGCGCCGCGCCCGTTCTCCACCCGCATCGAGTCCACGCTGCACGTGCCGGTGCGCGAGTACGTGCTGGAGGTGCGGTTCGACCCGGCCGCGCTGCCCGTCACCTGCCACTCCTTCCGCAGCGCCGGGCTCGACTCCCGCCCGCAGGAGAAGCTGCTCAGGCTGGACGCGGCGGGCGCCGTCCACGCCGTCGCGCTCGCCGCCGGACCGTGCCGCTTCGGCATCCGCTGGAGCTGGGACGACGCCCACGGCACCGGCGACGCCTGACACGGGCGACCCCGGGCCGTCGGCCGGACTCAGCGCCCGCGACGGGCGTTGACCCACTCGCGCAGCAGCACCGCGGCCGTCCCCGGCTTCGACGCCTTCACCGGACCGCGCAGCAGCCCCGCGCCCTCGGCCCGCGCCGCCGTCAGCGTCAGGTCGTCCAGACCGGCCAGGGCGCGCAGCAGCGGCCGGCCCACCGGCGGCACGTCGGGGATCAGCCGGTGGGTGGCGGCGAGCCCGTCGCGGACCTGCCCCAGCACGTACGCGACCAACTCGCGCGTCGCGGGCGTGTCCCGGGCCGACCGCAGATCGTCGCGCGTGACGCCGAAGCGCTCCAGCGTCTCCAGCGGCAGCGTGAGCCGCCCGGCCGCCAGGTCCTCCGCGAGGTCGTTGACGAAGTCGAGCCGCTGGGCCGCGTCGATGTAGGTCCGGCAGGCGGTGCGGAACGCGGCCCGGGCGGCGTCCCCCTCGGGTTCCAGCAGGCAGGCGACGAGCAGGAACGCGGGCAGCGAATAGCGCTCCACATAACGCAGGTGGTCCGCCTCCGTCGCGAACCCGGTGAAGTCCAGGTCCGCCCGCGCCGTGTCCAGGTAGGCGGCCACGTGCTCGCCCAGCCGGGGCCTCGCCGCCGCGCTGTGCAGCAGGGCTCGCAGGCCCGGGTCGGCCTCGCGGTCGGCGCCGTCCGCCAGCCCGGCACGCACCTCGCGCTCCCATGCCTCCCATGCCTGCGCCCGGCCCTCCTTGGGGCCGCTGTCGAGGAGGTTGTCGCAGGTGTGCATGAACGCGGTCGCCGCCACCACGTGCGGCAACAGCTCACGCGGCAGCAGCAGGAGCGCCGCGAGGTAGGCGTCGCGCTTGAACCGCACGACCACCTCGCGCTGCCGGGTGTAGTCGGCGCGCAGCGCCGTGTCGCGGATCCCGGCCGCGTCGAGTGACTTCTCCCATGCGCCCATCCCGGCCGCCCTTCGTCGTCCCACGCTCCGTGGCGGCCCCGCCCCCGGGTCAGGATCCCGGCGAACCGCTCCGGGACAGTGGATCACGCCGCGCCGCACGCCGTCAGCGGGGCCCACGGCAGGCGCGAGCCCCTTAGGGTGCGGTGGGGGAACGATGCCGATTCCGAGGGGGAGTTGTGCGTACGGCTGTCGTGCTGGGGGCCAGCGTCGCGGGGCTGCTGGCGGCCAGAGTGCTGAGTGATCACGCCGAGCGCGTGGTGATCGTCGAACCGGACGACATGGCGGCCGGTGGCCGCACCGGTACGGACGCCGGGGGAGCGGCGGGCGGCCCCCGGCCGGGCGTGCCGCAAGGGGTGCAGTTGCACGTCCTGATGGCGATGGGCCGCACCCAGCTGGACCGCTGGCTGCCCGGCATGTCGGACGAACTCCTCGGCGACGGCGCGGTGTTCTGCGCGGGCGAGCGGGTCCACCAGTACACCGACGGCGTCCGCCGGCCGCTGATCCCGGGGCACGACCTGATCAGCTCCACCCGCCCGTTCCTGGAGCAGCGGGTGCGGCGCCGGGTGCTTGGCCTGCCCAACGTCGAAGTGGTGCGCGGCCGGGCGGACGGCCTGCGCTTCACGGCCAACACCGTCGGCCGGCGGGTGTGCGGCGCCTCCTACCTGCCCACCGGTGATCCGGCGACCGACGACGAGCGGTCCCCGGCCGGGCCCGCCGGCGCCCGCCGCGTCTGCCTGGCCGCCGACCTCGTGGTGGACGCGACCGGTCGCGGCACCCGGATCGGCGCGTGGCTGGAGAAGGCGGGCTGGCAGGCGCCCCCGGTCGAACGCATCGCCATCGACCTGGGCTACGCCACCGCCCTGCTGCGGCGCGGCCCCGAACTCCCCGACGTCGCCGTCACCACCGCGCTGTCCACCCCGGCGCCCGCCGGGTCGCCCCAGCCGGACTCGGCCGCCGTGGCCGAGGTGGAGGGCGGCCGGTGGATGATGGTTTTGAGCGGATACGCCGCACGCCGCCCCGGCCGCGACCCGCGGGAGTTCGTGGCGCGCTGTGCCGCGATCCCGGCCGGGCCGGTGCGCGAGATCGCGACCGGGTGCGAGCTCCTCGGCGACGTCGTGTGCCACCGGGTCCCGGACAGCAGGCGGCGGGAGTTCACCCGGCTGAGCCGCTTCCCGGCCGGGCTGGTCGTGGTCGGCGACGCCGCCGCCTCCTTCAACCCCGTCTACGGGCAGGGCATGACGTCGGCGGCCCTGCACGCGTCCTGTCTGTCCGCGTACCTGCGTTCGGGCGGCCGGGTCGACGAGCCCGCCCGGGACTTCTTCGTCCGGCAGCGCGTCGTGGTCGACGCGGCATGGCAGCTGTCGGCCGTCGGCGACCTGGCCCAGCCGCACGTCGACGGCCCCTACCCAGCCGGATTCCGGGCCGCCCAGTGGTACAGCGCCCGCCTCGGCCGAGCCTGCGCACTCGACCCCGAGGTCTACCGCCGGTTCCTCGACGTGGTGAACATGCGCGAGCGCCCGGGGCTGCTGTCCCGGCCCGGCACCGCGCTGCGCGTCGCCCGCGCGCTGCTCGCCGCGAACCGCGGCTGAGCGCCTCCCGCCGTCACGCTGCGGCGGTGCGCCGTCCCAGGAGGTCGCGCACCAGCGGATGGTCCAGCGAGCGTGCCACCCTCACCAGGTGGGCACGCTCGCTGTGCGGCGCCACGTCGGTGTGCCGGGGCAGCACGCTGTACGCCGGCGGCTCGCCGCGCCCCCTGCGGTCCACCGCGTCCAGCAGCATCGCGGCGGCGGTCAGCGCGCGCACCTCCTCGGGGGTGGCCCGCGCCGCGTCCGCCGCCCGCGCGACCTCAGCGGCGAGCCCGGGGTCCATCCAGGGCGACAACGCCCGCTCCGCGTCGCAGATGTCGGCCAGCCGCCGCACCAGCAGCCAGGCCCCCGCGCTCAGCAGCGACCAGCGCTCCACCATCCGTCCCGGCGGCGCCAGCGCCACGGTGCGCCCCGCGCCCTCCACCGCGGTGTCCCACAGCGGTCGCAGCCGCCGGTAGTCGCGCCGGTCGCGCCACCAGGTCTGCAACACCGGCCCGGAAAAGCCCCAGTTGAGGACGAAGGCGCCCACCGTGCCGGACAGCGCACCGAGTTGGGTCAGCTGGTCGAGCGCGTGGTCCCCGGTGGCGGCCAGCGCCAGCGAGGGCCCGGAGAAGACCACGTAGCCGAAGATGAACAGGGACGCCGTGCCGATGTCGCGCAGGCCCTTGCGCAGCCGCTCGTTCTCGGTGCGCGAGCCCTGCCGGCACTCCCAGGCCGCCGACAGCATCGAGTACGACAGGCCCACCATGAACACCGTGAGGAAGGCGACCACTTCCCCGTCGCCCGCGTACGAGACGTTGAACGTCAGCGGATGCTCCGGCCCCGTGATGCGGGCGCGCAGGAACGTGACGGCCATAGCCGCGAGGATCGCCGCGTAGCAGACGGCGTGCACCCCCACGCGCAGCCTCGGCGCGGGCACGCCCCTGACCTCGGCGGCCCACAGCACGGCCAGCAGATGGGCATGCGCGCTGAACAGGACGATGCAGGAGTACACCACGAGCGTCGCGAACCCCGGCCGTCCGGCGGCGGAGTCGATCGCCCGGTACACCAGCGGGGTCGCCCCCAGGAAGGCCCCGATCCCCGCGACGTGGCAGGAGATCATCACCACCAGCGACACCGTGAAGCCGCGCCGCAGCGCCACCACCTTCACCGCCGCGCTGGAGCAGCCGATGAGCACGACGACCAGGTAGACGACGTCGGCCGTGCCCTCAGACACCGGGCCTCCTGTTCTCCAGCGCCGAGGTGTACGAGCCGGTGGCCGCGGCGCCCGGGGTCAGGTCGAGCATCTGCATCAGCTCGGTACCGCCGACCTCCGCCAGGTGCTCCACCTCGTCCCGGTCGTGCGCGCCGTCCAGGCAGCGGCCGAGCAGCACCATCTCCACCATGTCCTGGCCGAGACCGGGCATCAGCGCGCGGGCGGTCTCCGGGTCGATGGGCCCGTCCTGCGCGGGCGCGTCGTCGTGCAGCAGGTGGAACAACTCGTGGCAGGTGATGACCATCTGGAGGAACCGCGGGGCGGTCGCGTCGACCACCACGACGTCCCGGTCCTGGCGCACCGCGCAGAAGCCGGTCACCCGCGGCGCCAGCACCCGGTGCACCACCTCGACGGGCTTGCCGCGTGCCGCGGCCACCGCGTCGACCAGGTGCTGGAGGGTGAGCGGGCGGCCCTGCGGGAGGGCGAGCCGCCGGCGGATGAGCCTGCGGGCACGGCGCCTGTCGCTGCTGATGCCCATCTGCCTTCCTCCTCAAGGCGCGTGCGGCCGGCGTCGAACGGCTGATCGCTGGAGCACCGATCGTAGTCGCGGACGGGGACGACCCCGACCATGGCGGCCGGGCGGGGCCCGGGCCGCCGGGGGAGCGCCGCCTCAACGGCCCGATGAGGCGGCGGCCCGCGGACGGCCCAAGGTCTAGGACCGCTTCGGCCAGGTGTGGTTGAGGACGCGCCCGACGACCCGCTGGACCCGCTCGTCCCGCAGGGCGATCAGCGTGCGCAGGCTCTGCTCGATCTCCTGGACGGCCGGCGAGTCGTCCTCCGCCGTGAGGTAGACCTCCGAGACCCGGAAGTGCCGGGCGACCAGTTCCTTCGGGCCGTGGACGAAGTACGACAGTGAGACGCCGAAGAAGCGGGCGAGTTCCGCGGCGACCGGCAGGCCCGGCTCGTTGGTCCCGGCACGCAGGTTGCCGATGTACTGGCCGGACTTGCCGACCGCGGCGCCCACCTCGCGGTTGGAGTACGGCTTGCCGGTGGCCGGGGAGATGCGCTGGCACAACTGGTCCAGCCGCACCGCGAAGGTGTCGCCGTTCAGCGGAGCCCCCACGCACAGCCGCCGGATCGTCTCCACCGGGACGCCGCTGGACTCGGCGACCTCCTCGTGCGTCCACGGGCCGCGCCCGGCCGGGTAGATGTCGGCGAACAGCAGGTTCATGCGCCGGGACACGCACGTCCAGGCGCGCACCTGCGGCGAGTCGTCCGGCAGTGTCAGGAATTCCACCGGGACCCTGAAGTGCCGTGCGACTGACTTGAGTTGGTCGTCCGTCGGGTCGGGCGCGTCGCTCGCCTCGGCGTCGCACAGCCGCCGGATGACCTCCGCCGGCACGCCGGTGGACTCGGCGACCTCTTCCTGCGTCCACGGGCCGCGGCCCGCAGGGTGGACGGCCCGGAAGAGCGAGCGCAGTCGGCGGGCCACCCGCAGGGCGGGCCGGTCGGCGCTGCTGCCGTTGCTCATTCCGCGGTCGCTCACTTCCGTAAGGAGGCACTCCTCTCGGTCACCGCTCCTACTGTGGCAGCGCGGATCCGGGCCCGGCAAGAGCGGGTGACCGTACGGGCAAGGCGGCGGGAGCGCGGTGATCGGGGGGTGGTGAAAGTATAGTTGACAACACCTCGCGACCTGGCGCAGGATCGGGTACAGCGCCGAACCGGCCGACCGCCCCAGGGCGGAGCGCCCGGCGCCACACGGGGGTAGTCGCAGCTCAGGGCGCGGCATTTCGGGCCACGTCCTGAACTGCGACTCAAGTCCCCGGGCCGCGGCGCGATGCCTCACCAACGCGGCCCGCTCACCCGCCACTTGGCCGATCCTCCCGAGGCGACCGCGCCCCGCCAGGCCTGGCGTGCGCGGCGCTGCCGGTCATCGCGGTCTTCACCGTCAAGGACTTCGGCTTCCTGCCGGCGCCGACCCCGGCTCGTCGCTGAGCCGGATCCTGCCCGGCGTCGTCGCGCCGGCCGCCCGCGCGGGCCTCGTCGACAGCCTGGCTGTCAAGGCCCGCCGCCCCGAGGCCCACGCCCGCATCGGCCCGGGCGACGAGGCCTTCCAACTGGAGAGGGCCGCCTCTTCCTGAACCCACTCCCCGCGCTCCCGCCCCCTGGCCCGCCCCCCCGTCCGAGCGCAGGCGGGCGGCAGGTGGCGGCGGTAGCATCCGACGCGGGGGCGAGGTGGTCGTTTCGCGGCCTTCGCCCCCGCGTACGTGCTTGGGAAGGAAGGCGACTCGCAGGCCGTCACACCAGGCGTTCCCGCCGTGCGACGTCGTCCGCTCCGACGACCTCGAAGGGACCACCATGACCAATCGCACCTACCGGGTGACCGAGATCGTCGGCACCTCGCCCGACAGCGTCGAGGCGGCGATCCGCAACGGCATCAAGCGCGCGGGCCGCAAGCTGCGCAACCTCGACTGGTTCGAGATCACCCAGGTACGCGGGCAGATCGTGGACGACGAGGTGGAGCACTTCCAGGTCGGGATGAAGGTCGGCTTCCGCCTGGAGGACGCCGACTGAGACACGGCCGGCCCGAGGGCCGTCAGTCGCACCAGAACAGGAAGCACGAGCCCGGCGCGGACCGCGAGGGACTCGGCGCCGGAGCCGTGCTCGCGGGCGCGGTCGGGCTCTGCGGGGGCGCGCTGGTGACCGGTGGCGGCGCGGGCGCGTTCGCGGTGGGCGTGGTGACGGGCGCACGGCTCGCCGGCGTGCTCGGTCGCGCGGACGCCTTGGCGGAGGGCGAAGCGCTGTTGCCGGAGGGCGACGTCGAGGGCAGGTGAAGGGCGGCGGCCGGCTCGGCGCTCGTGCCCGGCAGGCTGCTCGCGCCGCCGCCGTCGTCGGAGGCGCTCGCGCCGGCGTCGGGCGTGCCGGACGGCGCCCGCTGCCCGGTGGGCACGAACTCGCCCGGCAGCGCGGTCACCACCGCCCCGGCGAGCACGCATCCGGTGGCCATGCCCAGCGCCACCTTCAGGCCGCGCCGCCTGGGCCGCGCCCGGCGGCCACCACGCCCGGTGCGCCCGTGCCCGGGCCCCGGCACAACGGCGTCGGCGTCGTCGGACCCGGCGTCCGCGTCCGTGCCGGCACCGGCGGGCGTCGCGTCGGACAGCGGGTCAGGCACACCCGCCGGACCCGTCAGCGGCTCGCGAGAACCTGGCGGATCGGCCAGGGTGGCGGCGGCTTCGTCCCAGTCGCCCGCCCACACGCCGGCGCCGGGTGCCGCGGAGCCCGGCCCCGTCTCGTACGGCTCGTACGCCTCGAACCGCGTGTAGGGGGCGGCCACGTGCCTGTCGTGCGAGGCGACGGCCACCGGCTCCGGCGCGTAAGGACGCGGCAGCGGCGTCTGCGGGGGCTCGGGGCGCGGATGGAACGCCTGCGTCGCGCAGGCGGGGCAGCCCGGCCCCTGACCCGGGAAGGCGCCGCAGACAGGGCAGTGGTCCATGGCCCGCCGGTACTCCCTCGTCCTTCTCCCTTCACCCGGTCCGGGCGAGGTGGCGATCAATGTAGCGGCGGGGGGACCACGGCAGGAGGTGCCTTTGTGATGCCTGGGTGAAAGGCGGCGCGGGGGTGGTGGGGACAGTGTGAAGGGCACGCGTAAGGGATCACGTGCCCTGTACGGGACTTATCGCGCCGGAGCCGGGCCACGCGCGGCGATCGGGGGCGGTTCGCCCGCGGCCCCGCTACGCGTACGCCACGGCGGACGGCCACGGGCCGCTGGCCAGGCGGCTCAGGCGGGCCGCCGCGGTCTTCGTGGCGTCGATGACCTCGGGCGGGGCGAGCGGCATCTCGTGCATCGGCTTCAGCAGCAGCACGGCTCCCATGATCGAGTCGTCCCACATGATGGGCGCGGCGCAGGAGTTCCATCCGGCCATGCACTCCTGCTGGCCGAGTGCGTAGCCGCGGTCGCGCACGTCGGCGAGGGAGGCGATCAGCGCGTCGTCGTCCACGTAGACGCCGGGGCCCGCCTCCTCGGGGACGCGTTCGGCGATGACGCGTTCCTGGAGGGAACGCGGAAGATAGGCCAGAATCGTTCGTCCGGAGGCGCCGGTGCGCAGGGACCTGGTCACCGACAGCACGTCACGCGGGGTCATCCCGAGTTCGACCAGGTCGGAGTCGCCGACGGCCATGTCGATGCACTGCCGCTGGGCGCCGCCGAAGGGCGCGAGCATGTAGAGGAACGCCAGTCCGCCGCCGGTCGCGGTGCGCAGCTCCTGCAACGCGGCGTGGCCCGCGTCGCCCTCCGGGCCCCGCGCCAGCGCGTGCAGGCCCAACTGTGCGGCGGCGAGGCCGAGTTGGTACTGCCCGCGGCCCACCCGCACGAACGTGCCCTGGTAGACGCCGGACTGGAGGATGCGGTGCACCGCCGAGTCGTCGAGACCGGTCACCCTGGCCAGCTCACCGGGGCCGTGCGAGACGCCGCCGAGTTCGGCGAAGGCGGTCTGCACCCGGAAGACCCGCTCGGCGTGGCTGGTGCCGCCCGGCGAGGCGTGGCCGTCGCGCCGTGTGTCCACGGGGTGCCCGGAGTTGCTGTGCCTGCTCATCGCGGTGAGCCCGCCCCTCGCTCAGGTGACGTGACATGGTCAGGGGAACAGCTTTCCACGGAAACCGCGGCACGCAAGCTCGGGCCGCCCGACGCGGGGCATACCGGACGCCGGGCGGTCGATTCCCGGCCGCCCGGTACGCCCTGCC
The DNA here is from genome assembly GCF_003144095.1 of Streptomyces sp. ICBB 8177. Lineage (GTDB taxonomy): Bacteria > Actinomycetota > Actinomycetes > Streptomycetales > Streptomycetaceae > Streptantibioticus_D. Next base: position 869,739 of record NZ_NSKH01000023.1, read on the forward strand.
GCCCGCGACCGCGCCTTGCCCAACTCCCCGCGATCGGGTCCTCGCGCGCCCTCGCGGAACGCGGTGCGCCGTGCCCTCAGGAAGCCGTCGTGAGCACCAGCTTCCCCGCGCCCGTCCGCTCGGCCAGGGCCCGGTGCGCCCGCGCCGCCTCGGCCAGCGGGTAGGTCGCGCCGATCACCGGACGCAGTGCGCCGGAGCGCACCGCCGCGATGAGCGCCCGCATGCTCGTGGGCAGCGCGTGGCGGTCGGTGTACAGCTGGGGGAGCCAGAAGCCGCTGACGGTGACCGACTTCTCCATCAGCAGCCGCACGGGCACGTCCACCGCCTCACCGGACGCGTAGCCGTACACCGCCAGCCGGCCCCGCGGGGCGACCGCGGCGAGGGTCGCGTGGAAGGTGGCGCCGCCGGTCATCTCCAGCGCCGCGGCCACCGGACCGCCCGCCGCGTCCAGGATGCGCTCCGTCAGGCCCTCGGGCGTGGAGGAGTCGACGACCGCGGCGGCGCCGAGGTCGGCCGCGAGCCGGCGCTTGGCCTCGGTGCCGGCCATGGCGATCACCCTGGCGCCCGCCTGCTCGGCCAGCTGCACCGCCAGCGAGCCGAGGCCGCCACCCGCCGCGGGGATCAGCACGGTCTGCCCGGCGGTCACCTGGGCGGCGCCGAACAGCAGGTGCCAGGCGCTGTTGCCCTGAAGGGCGAGCGCGACCGCCTGCTCGTCGGTGATGTCGTCCGGCACGTCGAACGCCACCTTGCGGTGGACCAGGGTCTTCTCCGCGTAGCCGCCGCCCCGGGTCAGGGCGACGACCCGGCGGCCGTCCTCGGTGGTGCCGACGATCTCGTTGCCGGGGATGTACGGCAGCTCGACCGGGGCCAGATAGGTGTTGCCGCGCACGTGCACGTCGGCGTAGTTGACCCCGGCACGGGTCACGTTCACCAGGAGGTGGCCTCCCCGGGGTTCGGGGTCGGGAACCTCGGCGAGTTCGAGCACCTCGGGCCCGCCGAACTCACGCATGGTGATAGCGCGCATTCTTCTCCTCGCCTGCCTCAACTGCCCCGACCGTCCTGGCCGGCCACATTTCTCTGCTGCCCCCTGAGGACCGTCCGGCCGCCGCTGGAGCGTGCCGCGGACAGCCGCCGGAGTCCTGCCGACGACAGCGTATGACATTCGCCGATCCCGGGTACGCGAACCCGGCGCGGCCGTACGCGGTGTCACGGGAACCCCGCTCCGCATTACGTTTCTCGCCCTGCGAGAAAGCGCGGAGAGCCGGAAGTCGTCGCATCCGGACATAACGGAGTACCGCTTTCTCGCAGGGCGAGAAAGCGGTTGAGGCCTTGCGGTGCGGGGGCAGCTTTGACATAGTGAACTCGCGAGTCGCGCTCGGGTCTTGAACCCGCAAGGTCCGCGGGGGATTTTTGGTCCTGCGGGTTCTGGGTGGGATTTACCCCACACCCGAGCGCGACTCATTCAGTTTTCTGGAAAGCGCAGGGCCCCGCGTAGAACGCCGATCGGCCGCCTTTCCTCACCCGCACTCCTTGACTCCTTTTCGCGTCGTCTTTTCCTTGTGCGGGAAATTCGTCCGCGTGCCGCCGAATCAGCGCGTTCCCGGGTGGGGGAGCGGGCCGGGCGCCGTGGTGGGTCCGAGCGGATAATGGGCCGTGTCCGCTCGGTCCATTGACCGCAGGAGGCCCAAGTGATCGTCCGCGTGTGGGAGGCGCCGGTCGTCCCCGGCCTGATGGGGGAGTTCTGCGCCATGATGGCCGCGGACGTCGTGCCGCCGATCCGGCAGGTGGACGGGTGCCTGGGCGCGGAGCTGCTGTGCTCCACGGACCCGCAGGAGCCCCGGGTGCTGCTGGTGAGCCGCTGGCGCGACGAGGCGGCGCTGCGCGGCTACGCGGGCCCGATGTGGCGGGTCAGGCCGGTCTGGGCCGAGCAGGAGCTGCGCTACCTGCTGCGGGCGCCGAGGGTCTCGCACTTCACCCCGCAGGGCTGAACGCCGTGGCCCGTGCGGAACTCGTCCCCCGCGGCCGCGTTCACCGCCTCACGACAGCGGTTTGACGTCCGTGGGGCGGGTGAGCGCCTGACGGCCTCCGGAGGGCAGCATCCGCACCTCGCCCTCGTCGCTGATCTCCGCCCTGACGATGCCGCTGTCGTCCTCGTAGACCGCGCTGCCGCCGGGTCCGGACGCGTCGGTTCGGCGCACCACCACGCGGTCGGGCTCCTCCTGCCCGGGGTGCGGGAAGGCCAGTTCGTACGCCGTCGTCCGTGTGTCCATGGCACCTCCCGGTGCTGGTCCGTGCGAGCAATGTGAGGGATGTGAAGCGCGTTCCGCCGGTAGACATCAGTACACGTAAGTGCACATCAGTACATTTTCGCACCTTTCCGCGACCCAGGTCGTCCGCACGGCCCCCCCGGATCTACGGGGTCCGGGTGGGATCCCGGCCGGAGGCGGCCAGGACCCGGGCGAAGGCCGACGCGTCGAGCACCGCCGCGCCCCCCGGGTCGTTGTTGAAGTACGCGAACACCTCGGCCTCCCGCGGCCAGGCGTCCGCGATCCGTCCCGCCCAGCTCTCCAGCGCCTGGCGCCCGTAGCGCGGCCACGGCTCGGCCAGGCCCGCGTGGAACCTCACGTACCCCCACGAGGCGGTGCGCCACAACGGGGTCACCGGGCGCGAGCCGCGGTCGGCCCAGCACAGCGCGGCGCCGTGCCGCTCCAGCACGCCGCGGACCCCGTCCGTCCACCACGACTCGTGCCGCATCTCGACCGCGACCCGGACGCGTTCGGGGAAGCAGCCGAGGCAGGCGTCGAGCAGCCCGGTGTCGCAGCGCAGGTTGGGCGGCAACTGGAGCAGCACCGGGCCGAGCCGGGCGCCGAGCCCCGCCGCGTGCGCGAGCAGCCGGCGCACCGGCTCCTCGGGATCGTGGAGCCGCTTCATGTGGGTGAGGTAGCGGCTCGCCTTGACCGCGATCACGAAGTCGTCCGGTGTGGCGCGCCGCCAGTCCGCGAAGGTCGCCTCGGACGGCAGCCGGTAGAAGGCGTTGTTGTTCTCCACGGTGGCGAAGCGGGCCGCGTACTCGGCGAGCCACTCGCGCTGCGGCGTCCCCTGCGGATAGAGCACCTCGCGCCAGTCCTTGTACTGCCACCCCGATGTCCCTACCAGTACCGGCACGCGGACTCCAGCGGTGTCACGACAGCGCCCTGCGGACGAAGGAGGGCGGCACCACGGAGGGCAGGGTGCCGGCGGGAGCGCTGCGGTCCTGGAGGTCGTAGGCCCGTGCCCGCAGGTCGGGCAGCCGGGCGTAGAGGGAGTCGCCGGGGCACCTGGTGCAGTAGCCGTCACGGTGGCCGGATATGACACGGAAGACGTGGCGGGTGCCGCGGGCGAAGCGGCTGCCGCTGTTGGTGGAGACCAGGACGGTGCTGCCGCGCGCGTCCACCCCGTACATGCCGAGCTTCCACGCGCACAGCCGGGCTATCGACTCCAGCATCGCGTCGGGCACCGGCTCGCCGCCGCCGTAACTGCCTATCGCCGCTATGCCCACCGTGCCCACGTTGAACCCGAGGGTGTGCGCGCCTATCACCGCGTTGTCCACGCCCCCGGCCCGGCCCTCGTAGATCACACCGGTGCGGTCGACCAGGAAGTTGTAGCCGATGTCGCCCCAGTCGCGGCTCTCTATGTGGTCGTTGTAGAACGACTGGATCAACTCCGGTACGTCACCGGGGGAGTAGTCGTTGCCGCTGTCGGTGTGGTGCACGAATACGGCCTTCACCGAGGGCGCCGAGAGGCTGGGCTTCTCGTGGTGCGCCGGATCCGGATGCCAGGCCGAACGCGGTACGACGTCAGGGCGCGCCGCCGACCAGCGCGCGGCGGCCACGGCCACGTCCCGGCCGCGCGAGGGGCGGGACGGCCCCACGGGCCGCGCCGACCTGCTCCGGGACGACCGGCCCGCCTCGGCCGCCGCCAGGGCCGCGCCGAGCAGGCCCGCGGCGGCGGCCCTGCTCAGGCCGCGCAGCACCATGCGCCGGTCTATGGTCATGATCATGAGCGTAAGCGGCACCCGCGGGCGCCGCATCCGCTGTCCGCCGCCGACCGGCCGCGGTACCGCGGCCGGTCGGCGGCGGCCGCCCAGGCGTGACGCGGGCCGTCTCAGGAGTCCAGCCAGGCGGCGATCTCCTCGGTGTGTTCGCCCAGCCGGGGCGGACGCCGGTCGTAGCGCGGCGGAGTCGCCGACAGCCCGATGGGGTCCCGCACCAGATCCATCGCGCCGTCCCCGGCCCCGCCCGCACCCCGAGCCGCGCCGTCCGCCTCGGGCACCGCGACCGTCGGCCGCAGCCCCAGCCGTTCCGCCAGGTCCACCGCCGCGGCCAGGTCGTTGACCGGACCGCATGGCACGCCCAGCGGGGTCAGCAGCTCGAACCACCGCGCCGCCGTGCGCCGGCGCAGCGCCGCGCCGAGCACCGCCGCCAGCTCCTCGACGTGCGCGACGCGGTCGGGATTGGTCGCGAACCGGGGGTCGGCGGCCAGTTCCGGTGTGCCGAGACCCCGGCACAACGCGGCGAACTGGCGGTCGTTGCCCACCGCGATCACGATCGGCCGGTCCGCCGCCTCGAACACCTCGTACGGCGCGATGGACGGGTGGCGGTTGCCCAGGATGCCCGGGACCGCTCCGGCCAGGGTGTACCCGGCGGACTGGTTGACCAGGCTGGACAGCAGCGTGGACAGCAGGTTCACCTCCACCAGCTGGCCCTGCCCGGTGGCGTCCCGGTGCCGCAGCGCCGCCAGCACCCCGACCGCCGCGTGCAGCCCGGTCAGCACGTCGACCAGCGCGGCGCCGGTCTTGACCGGCTCGCCCGGCGCGGGCCCGGTCACGCTCATCAGCCCGCCGAGCGCCTGGAGCAGCAGGTCGTAGCCGGGCAGCGCCGCGCCCGCGCCGCCCCCGAACCCGGTGACCGAGCAGTAGACCAGACCCGGGTTCAGCTCCCGCGCCCGCTCCCAGCCGAGGCCGTACTTGTCCATCGTGCCCGGCCGGAAGTTCTCGAACAGCACGTCGGCGCGGCGCACGAGCTCCTCGCAGCGCGCGCGGTCGCGTTCGTCGGCCAGATCGGCGGCGAAGGAGCGCTTGTTGCGGTTGACCGAAAGGAAGTAGGTGGCCTCGCCGTGCGCGTGCGGCGGCCCCCAGGCGCGGGTGTCGTCGCCGCTCCCGGGACGCTCGACCTTGACGACGTCCGCGCCGAGGTCCGCCAGCAGCATGGTCGCGTACGGCGCGGCCAGCACCCGGCTGAAGTCGGCCACCAGCACTCCGGACAGCGCGGCACGGGACGTCACGGACACCTCCGGATCGGCGGGGACGCCCATTCTGCCGCCGCGCCACGCCCCGTCAACCGTCCCGCCCAGCCTCACGGGTGGGGCCGGTTCCGGTTGCCGGGGTGCGGCGGCGCGGTTGCAATGGTCGGGTGAGCAGCCCCGTACCCGTGACGCACCACGGCCACACCCGCAGGAAGCGGCTGGCCCTGGTCCTGCTGCTGGTGCTGCCGGCCGCCGCCGTGCTGATGGTGGGTGTGGGCGCGGGAGCGGTGCCGGTCTCGCTGGCGATATCGGCCCGCTCGCCCGCGCTGTCCGGCCAGACCTTCCAGGTCGCCGCCGACCGCCTCCAGGGCACCGGCTTCACCCAGTCCACCGGGGACGACTCCACCGCCCGCGGAGGCTTCCCCGAGGCCGTCTCCGGGATCAGGTCGGCGGACCTGTACGACCTGTGCCAGTCCGTCGTCAGCAAGGTGCCCGGCTTCGGCGCGGTCACCGTACGCATCACCGCTGGCGGCGGCGGACACCCCGCACACGCCGACAACCTGGTGGTCCGCAGCGACGACCTGTCCGGCGACGCCACCTTCCGCGACGTCACCATGGGCGTGGACGCGGGCACCTTCGGCGGCGCGGCCGGCAGTGTCGGCCAGCAGGCTGACGCGGTGACCATCGACCACCTGCGTCAGACCACCCGGGCGGTGAGCGCGGCCACCTTCCGCCTCAACGGACTGCACCTGAGCGTCCGAGCGCACGCCGCCCCCTGTTTCTAGCCGTCGGCCGCCGCAACGACCCCCGGACGGGGGCGCGCCGGGCGTACGCCGATCGGGTGGTCGCCCGCCGGGCCCGACACCGGGCGGTCGGTACCGCGTTTGAGAAGACGTGCACCCCGACGACACCCTGCCCCCGGCCGCGCGGACCGCGCCTCCCGCCGTCCCGGCCGCCGCGGCGACGGGCCGGACCCGGTGGGGGCGGCTGGCGCTGGTGATGGTGCCGGTGCTGGCGGTCTCCGCGGCCCTGCTCGCCGCCACCGCGGAGGGAGCGCTCGCCGCGTCCTTCGGCGTCTCCGCCAACTCCTTCACGGTTTCCGGCCGCAGCTTCCAGATCAGCGCCGACACCCTCGCCGGCACGGACTTCGTGCAGTACGGCGTGGTGGACCAGGGCCGCTCCGGCTCCTACCCGGAGGCGCTGTCCGGCATCAACTCCGCCGATCTGTACGACCTGTGCCAGTCCGTCGTCCAGGACCTGCCGTTCGTCGGCCCGGTCACGCTGCGGCTGACCTCCGGGACCGCCGGCCCGCCCGCGCACGCCGACCGGCTGGTGGTGGACGCTCACGACCTGCGCGGCGACGCGGTCTTCCACCACATCGACATCGGCCAGGACGCCTCGACGGTCTCCGGCGTGCCCGGCGTTCAGGGATCGCCCGGCGGGTTCGGAGAGCAGGCCGCCACCATCCGCATCGACCACCTGCGCCAGCAGACCCGTTCGGTGAGCGCCGCCACCTTCCGGCTGCCCGGGCTGCACCTGTCCGTGACGTCGGGCGACCGTTCGTGCTTCTGAGCGCCACCACCGGGAGGCGGGCCGGCTTCCGCGACTGGCGGCGCGGCAGGCCGTTCTGGGCCGGGGTGTGGACGCTGCTGGCCGGGGTGGAGATCCTCTCCATCCCGCTGGCGCCACTGGCGTTGATGATCCACGAGGGCATCGCCGGGGTCTCCGGCATGCTCATGGGCGTCTTCCTCGTCGTACTCGCCCTCACCCTCTGGCTCGCCCCGCATTACCGGGTCTTCGCGGGCATCGCCACCCTGGTCTTCGCCGTCGCCTCCCTCGTCCTGTCCAACTTCGGGGGCTTCCTCGTCGGATTCCTGCTGGGCGCGCTCGGCGGCGCGATGGCGGTCAGCTGGACCCCGGACGCACCTGTGCCGCGCCCGCGACCGGTGCGCCAACCCGGGCTCAACTGGCCGCACGACGGGGACGACCGAGACGACGGGACGGGCGGCGGACCGGGCCCCGGGCCGAACCCCGGCCCCGGGGGCGGCGGTCCGGGTCCTGCTCCGGGCCCCACCTCCGGCCCCGGCCACGGCCCGACCGGCAAGCTGTTCAAGGCGATCGGTGTGCTGCCCGCCGGGGGAGCGCTGCTCGCCGGCGGAGTGCACCCGCTGCATCCGGCGCAGCACGCCGCCGCCCCGGCCGCGCCCCCGGACGGCGGCGGTGCCCACGACGCGGGCGGCGGGCTCACCGTCTGCTCGCTGCTCGACGCCCTCCTGGCCGCCGCCGGCCCCACCGTGCACATCGCGGGTGACGGCGGCCCCGTCACGTCCGCCACCCACGCCGGCGACCCCTCCGGATCCCAGGACTCGCAAGGCATCCACCTCGGCCTCGACGGCCCCCTCGGCCTGCACGCCTCCGTCCACGCCACCCTGCCCGGCCGGCGCACGCCGGGTCCGCCCGCGCCGGAGCCGCCCCGCAGCGGCGGCCTGCTCGGCGCCGTCACCGGGCTGCTCGGGCTCAATCCAGCGGAGCACGAGGGCGGTTCGGCTCCCCACGCCGCGCGCGGCCCCACGGAGCACGTGCCCGGCGGGCCCAGCCCCGCGACACCGGCGCCGAAATCCCGCTCGGCGCCCGGCGCTTCGGCCTCCGCGTCCCCGCGGCCCCCGGCGACCGCCGGGAAGCCCGGCGTGGGAACCGGGAACTCCGTCTCGCCGTCGTTGCTGCGGCTGGTGCTGCCCCGGCTGCCCGCCGACCACGGCATGGACGGCGTGCTGGCCGGGCTGCCGCTCCAACTGCGTCCGGGCGAGGCCGATCCGCACTCCCCGTGGTGCCTGGACTCGGTCTCGCTCGCGCTGTCACCGGGTGCCGCCCGCTACGGCGACGTGCGCGCCGCCGCCCAGCCGTTCCGGGTCCGCACACCCCTGCTGGCGCTGACGGGACTCACCTACCACGGCATCACCGAGGTGCCCACCGCGTCCGGGCCGCAGCGCGTGCTGGCGTTCACCGCCTACCGGGTGGACATCGCGAGCCTGCGACAGACCGCCGCACTGCTCGCGCCGGGGTGCGGGCCGGGGCCGGGCGGGTTCCCGTACTTCCATGGGCTGCCCGGACTGCGGCTGCCGCTGCTGGACATGGGGATTCCCGGCATCGGGCTGACCGATCCGGACGCGCCGCGGCCGTGGGCGGCCTGCCAGGGGCAGTCGGAGACCGACGGCGACCCGGACGGCACCACGACTGCGACCGGCGCACCGGTGGTGCTGCTGACCCGGGTGCTCAGCGGTGACCTGCTCGGGCTGCTGCCGGTCACGTTCACCCCCGACATGCCGCCGCCGCTGCCGCCCGGGCTGACCGTGCCGATCCCGCTGTTCTTCACCGACGTCACGACGTACGACCAGTACCTGGGCGCCGACGACCTGACGGTCCCGGGCCTGCACCAGACCGCCGTCGGGTAGCGCGTCGCGGGCCCGGCTCCCCGGGACAGACCGGGTGAACGAAGAACCTGCCCGGTGCGACGGGGGATGCACACCGGGCAGGCTCAAGGATCTTTTTACCGCATCGGGCACGGGTTACGCATCAAAAACCGCTCAGTTCCGGCCTTCCCAGCGAACGGGGAGCGAGATCAGGCCACGGGCCCGGATCGTCGGCCGCCACCGCAACTCGGAGCGAGGTACCGACAGTTCCAGCACCGGGAACCTGGCCAGCAGTTCCCGCAGCGCCACCTCGGTCTCCATCCTGGCCAGCGCCGCCCCCAGGCAGTAGTGGACGCCGTGCCCGAGGCCCAGGTGCCCGCCGCGGTCGCGCCCGAAGTCGAGGCGGTCCGGGTCGCGGAAGCGCTCCGGGTCGCGGTTGGCGGATCCCACCGCCAGCAGCACCGTCTCGCCCGCGGGGACGGTCACGCCGCCCACCTCGACGTCGGTCACCGGGAAGCGGCGGATCGCCAGCGGACCGGGACCGTCGAAACGCGCGAACTCGTCCGCCGCACCGGCCAGCCGCTCCGGGTGCTCGCGCAGTTCGCGCAGTCGTTCCGGATCGTCCAGCAGGGCGAGCACCGCGTTGGCGATCAGGTGCACGGTGTTCTCGTAGCCCGCGAAGAGGATGAGGAACGCCAGCGACGTCAACTCGTCCTCCGACAAGCGGTCCCCGCCCCCCTCGGACTCGTCGTCGCGCACCGCGATCAGGTCGGAGAGCAGGTCGTCACCGGGCCGATCCCGCTTGCTCGCGATGAGTTCGGCGTAGAAGCGCATCATGCTGCCGACCGCCTCTCGCGTCGCCTCCGGGCGTGCCGGATCAGGCGTGATCAGGCGGTCGGTCCAAGCCCTGAAGTCCACCCGCGCCTGCGGTGGGACGCCCAGCAGGTCGCAGATCACCGCGATGGGCAGCGGCCCCGCGTACGTGGCCAGCAGGTCGGCTCCGCCGTCCGGGGCGACGGCGTCCAGCAGTTCACCGGCGAGCCGCGTCACCGGCTCGCGCAGCCGCTCCACCCGGCCCGGAGTGAACGCCTTCGCCACCAGGCGGCGCACCCGGGTGTGGTCCGGCGGGTCCATGTTGAGCAGGTTGGCGTCCAGGGCGGCAGGCAGCCGCAGGCCGTCGTAGTTCCCCGGCAGCGCGTTCCGCTTGTCCAGCGAGAAGCGGGGGTCGGCCAGCGCCCGCCGCACGTCCTCGTACCTGACGACCAGCCAGGCGGGCCTGCCGTCAGGACCCGTGACCCGGTGCACGGGCCCGGCCTCGCGCAGCCCGGCGTAGACGGAATGGGGATCGGCGATCAGCGCCTCGGTGTCCACGGTGGTGACCGGACACCGGGGCGGGGTGGAGTTCCGCATGGCTCCCGACTCTAGACGCAGCCGGCCCGGCCCCCGGCCGCGTGAACGGCACACGGCCGGTGCCGATGCCTTCACCGCCACAACTGGCTGGAAACGGACGTCACCTGGCGTCGCCGCGCGAAGCGACCCGGCGAACGGTTCCGTACCGGGCGGTCGCGCACGGCGTGGTCACGCGGCACGGCGGCCGCGTGCGGCGCGGTCGCAGCACACCGGTCGCGTGCCGCGCGGTCGCGCCGGTCGCACAGGGCGCGGCCCCCGGGGCCGGGTGCTCCCCGGGGCCGCCCCTGTGGTGCAGGTGGCCCTGACCCCCGTCCGGGGCCACCCGGATCTCGGCCGCGCGCCGTCAGCCTCCCGCGGCAGCACTGCGGTCCCGCAGGGCCGCGAGCGCGTCGTCCACCAGCGGCAGCCGGTAGACGTCGGCGACGCGCGCCAAATGCTCGTGCTCCTCGGCCAGTTCACCGCTCACCGTGACCACGAGGGTTTCCGCGGGCGGGCTCGGCACCTGGCCCGCCGCCTGGTTGCACAGGCCCCGGCGCAGCGCGACGGCCTCGGCGAAGGCGTCCAGCCTCCGGTCCGCCAGGCCCGCGGCGGCGCCCAGTTCCCTCGCGGTGTCGAGCGCGTCGGCCTCCACGTAGCGGCGTATCGCCCGCTGCACGTCGCGGATCTCCGCCATCTGCCGGTTGGCCCGCCACTCCAGGTCGGCCAGCGGCCACCACCGCGACCAGCCCGGCTCGTCCATCGTGACCTCCGGCGCCTGAGCGGCCACCGCCCGCCACAACGGCCGCAGCCGCCGCAGCCTGCGCCACGCGGACGCCCGGGGACCGGCGGCCGGCATCGCGAAACCGACCAGGACCAGCAGCGCGGCCACCGAAGCGCTCAGCGGGGCCACCCCGTTGGACAGCCACCGCTGGTCCGCCCCGGCCCAGGAGCAGAAGAAGCCGACGACCTTGCACAGGCAGTAGAACATCCCGCCCCAGCAGCCCACCGCCAGCACCCGCAGGCCGCGCGCCAGCCAGGTGCGCCCCAGCCGGGCCGCGTACCGCGGGCACAGCACGCCCAACGCGCCCGCGGCGGAGCCGAAGACCGCCAGGTACAGCACCAGGAACGCGACCACGCCCGGCGCGTGGGCGTACGCGGTGCTGAAGTCCCGCGGATGCTCGACCGCGTCGGGGCGGCCGACCGCGAAGCACACGATCGCGACCGTCCACACGGCGGCGACCACCGCGACCGCGACCCGGGCCCGCCGGGCCGCGCGGATCCGCGCCGCCTCGCTGTGGCGGCCGTGCCAGCGCAGCAGCAGCACCAGCGCCCCGGTGGCGAACACCACCACGGAGGAGTACAGGAAGGCCATGGCGAGGTTCGCCACACCCGTCAGCCGGTCGAACCAGCGGTAGATGCTGGGCGCGGAGAACAGGAAGACGGTCGCGATGGCCGCCGTCATCACGCAGGTCAGGCCCAGGTCGGTGTTGCCCCGGTCGCGCAGCCAGGCACGGCACTTGTAGCCGGTGATAGTCCAGGCGGCCAGGGCGAAGCACAGGTAGACGACGTCAAACACCCGGCTCACCGCCCGGCCCCGGCTCCTCGCGCCGCTGCCGCTCGCTCTGCACGTGGCGCAGGGCGGGCCCGAGGGACTCGGCGAGTTGCGCTGCCGGGCCGTCCAGCGGCAGACCGCGGTCGGTGGTGGACGGCACGACGCGCTCCATCAGCAGCGTGCCCAGCACCTCGGTCTCGCGCTCGGCGAGGTTGTCGTAGCAGTTGTGCCGGGCGAAGCCCATGGCCAGGCCCATCCGCCTGATCGCGGTGGCCACGTCCACCGACGGCGTCCAGACCTTCAGCGCCTCCTCGGTGACGCTGGGCTCCTGGTCGTGGCCGAGCAGCAGGTGGCCGATCTCGTGCAGCACGATGTGCGTCTGGTGCCAGGGCGAGGTGCCGCGTTCGTAGAACACCCAGAACGCGTCCTCGGTGGTCGCGGTCATGCCGGAGACCACACCGTCCAGGCCCATCGGCACCAGGTGGATGGGGCGGCCGACGCGGCGGGCCACCACGTCGCACAGCTCGCGCAGCCCGGTCGCGGCCGGGACTCCCAACTCGTCGACGAGCCGCTTGCAGCGACGACGCATCACACCGACGCGCATGACCGTACCGTCCTCGTCCGACGTCCGTTGCCAGGTGTGGAAGAGCTGTTCGCGCTCGTCGACGTCCGCCGCCCCGGCGCTCATCGGGCGCCCTCGCCGGGGACGTCGCCGGGGGCTGGGGGCCCGCCGTCGCGCGGGTCGGCCGGAAGGTTCATCTGGGCGCGGAACTGGGCGATGATCGTGCCCAGGCTGTCCTGCACCTCCGGCGGCAGCCCCACCGAGCGCAACGCGATCGCCCGGACCCGCTGGTCGCGCATGGCCACGAGGAAGCGGACCTCCTCCTCGACCCGCTCCGCCTGCGACGGCGACAGGTCGCCCAGTAGGTAACCGACCGGCACGGCGAAGAACTTCGCCAGCGCCCGCAGCACGTCGGGACTGGGGTTGGCACGCCGTCCGTTGCGCAGCATCGAAAGGTACTGCTCGGTCAGCCGCACCCCGCCGTACTCCTCGGCGCCCTGGCTGATCTCGGCCGCCACGTGCGCGTTGGTGTACGGGGCGCCGGGCGGATGCATGTGCGTGAACAGGTAGTTGAGGCGGGTGGCGAGCGTGCCGCCGTCCGCGCCCCGAGGTGTTCTGTCCTCGGTCGCCGCCATGCCGCACCACCCCTCGCCGTCCCGGGCCGTCCCGCGCGTGGTGGCACCGTCGCCGCCGTGCGCCAACGGGCGTGTTCTCACGGTCAGTTAAGACGCGTCACACCCTGGTGAGCATCCTGCCACGGAGGCACGGCGGCGCACTAGGCCGGTTTCGGTACGTCTCCACTCGCCGTACTTAACCGGCGGTTGATACGGCCCCGGCCTGCGGGGACGCGTCAGGGCGGCCCCCGGCCGGGACGGCCGGCGTGCGGCCGTCAGTGCGGGTGCGGGCCCTCGCGGTGCACCGGGCCGTGGGTGTCGGCACAGTGCCCGGTGTGCTCGGCGTCAGCCGCGGTCTGCGGGTTCGGCGCCACCGCGAGCAACTGCTCGGGCGCGTGGTCGACCTGGAGGGTGGTGTGGGTGATGCCGTGGTCCTCGCGCAGCATCTCCACCATCTCCCGCTGCACCGTGTGGCAGTCGCCGGCCGGCTCGACCAGGACGTGCGCGGAAAGGGCCGGCTGGCCGGAAGTGATCTGCCAGACGTGCAGATCGTGCACCTCCACCACCTCGGGCCGGGAGACCAGCAGGTCACCGAGCGCGTCGGGATCGACCCCGGCGGGCGCCGCCTCCAGGAAGATCCGGCCCGACTCGCGCACCAGACCGGTGCCCGCCCGCAGCATCAGCGCCACCACGACCAGCGAGGCGATCGCGTCCGCCCGGGAGAAGCCGGTGGTCAGCACCACGAGTCCGGCGATCGCGGTGGCGATGAAGCCGAACAGGTCGGTCAGGATGTGCTGGTAGGCGCCCTCGACGTTGAGCGAGGTGCGGTTGGCCCGGGAGATGCACCACGCGGCCAGCACGTTGACGGCCACCCCGACCAGCGCGGTGGCCAGCACCAGGCCACCGGTCACCGCGGGCGGCGCGATCAGCCTGCGCACCGCCTCGTACGCCAGCCACACCGACAGCAGCAGCAATGTGATGCCGTTGGCCTGGGCGGAGAGGATCTCGGCCCGCTTGAGTCCGTAGGTGAAGGTGCCCCGGGCCGGACGCGCCGCCAGCCGCATCGCGATCAGCGCCAGCACGATGGAGGCCGCGTCGGTCAGCATGTGGGCCGCGTCCGAGATCAGGGCCAGCGAGTGGGCGATCACGCCGACGACCACCTCGACGGCCATGAACGCCGCGATCAGTGCCAGCGCCATGGTCAGCCAGCGGCGGTCGGCGTCGGCGGCGACACCGTGCGAGTGCCCGTGCCCGCCGTGGTCATGACCGCCATGCCCGTGCCCGTCGTGCCCGTGCCGGTCGTGATCGTTCCCGGCGCCCGCCCCGGAGGCCGGAACGGCACCGTGGTCGTGGTCGTGGCTCCGGTCCTGCCGCGGTCCGCTGCTCATCGCCAAGCCCTTCGCCCCGTCGTCGTCCGTTGGCCGGCCGCGACGCGTTTCGTCACGTCCGGCCCCCAGCAGTGAACCGCGAAACGGCGAAAGATCCAAAGACTGCACTGGGAACGGTTATCGGCGCCGGTAAGGTGGCTCTGACCTGCGGTTTCGGCGCGAGTGGCGCGTCGGTGAGATCATCGGATGTACGGCCCGCAGTCCTGGCTCACGGCTTACGCACCGCCCACTGGGTGACCGGCATCGCCTGCCGCCAGCCGGTGAACCCGCCGACCGGGACGGCCTGCGCCACCGCGATCCTGACCAGGTCCCCGCCGTGCCGCGCGTACCACTGCCCCAGCAGTGCCTCCGACTCCAGCGTGACGGTGTTCGCGACCAGCCGTCCGCCCGGCGGCAACGCCTCCCAGCACGCCGCGAGCAGCCCCGGCGCGGTCAGCCCGCCGCCGACGAACACCGCGTCCGGCACGGGCAGTCCGGCCAGCGCCTGCGGTGCCGGGCCGGTGACCAGCCGCAGGCCGGGCACGCCCAGCGCGTCGGCGTTGCGGATCACGCGTTCGGCCCTGGCCGGGTCGCGTTCCACCGCGATCGCCCGGCACGAGCCGTGGGCCCGCATCCACTCGATCCCGATGCTGCCGGAGCCCGCCCCGACATCCCAGAGCAGTTCGCCGGGGGCCGGGGCGAGCGCGGCGAGGGTGGCCGCCCGCACGTGGCGCTTGGTCAGCTGCCCGTCGTGCTCGTACGCCTCGTCCGGCAGTCCCGGCACCAGCGACAGGGGATGGGCGTCGGCGCCGGCCGCGCACTCCAGTGCGATGACGTTCAGGGGGTCGCCGGGCGGGTGCGGCCAGGCGTCCGCGGTGCCGTCCAGGACGCGTTCGCGCTCACCGCCGAGCTGCTCCAGCACCCGCATCCGGCTCGCACCGAAGCCCCGTTCGCGCAGCAGGCGCGCCACCTCGGCGGGGGTGGCCGCGTCCGCGCTCAGCACGAGGAGCCGGCGCCGGTCGTACAGCGCCGCGTGCAGCCCCGACGCCGGGCGGCCGACCAGCGAGACCACCTCGGTGCGCTCCACCGGCCAGCCCAGCCGGGCGCAGGCGTGGGAGACCGACGACGGATGCGGCAGGACCCGCAGCCGCTCGGCGCCGGCCACCTCGGCCAGGGTACGGCCGATCCCGTGGAACATCGGGTCACCGCTCGCCAGCACCGCCACCCGGCGCCCGGCGTGCTCCGCCAGCAGCCCCGGCACGGCGGGCCGCAGCGGCGAGGGCCAGGCGACCCGCTCGCCCGCGCACTCGGGCGGCAGCAGGCCGAGTTGCCGCCCCGCGCCGATCAGCACCTGGGCCCGCCGCAACTCCGCGCGTGCCCGCTCAGTGAGACCCGCCCAGCCGTCGGCGCCGATGCCGACCACGGTGAGCGGTTCGCCCGTGCGGGGAACGGGGGCCGCAGGGAGGGAATTCAACGGGGGCACCTCGGGTCTTCTGGCACGGTCCGGGGACGGACCGGGAACGGGTCGCGGGCCACGGGCCGCGGAAGGGCCCGCGCGGGCCCTCGCACTCTACTGAAGCCGTCGGCGGGCACGGGCAGGCGGCCGAACGCGACGACGCCGGGAGCCACGGGGGTCACCCGCGGCTCCCGGCGTCCGACGACGGACCGCCCGCGCACGACCGGATCGGGTCGTGCGCGAAGGACCCGGTCGCTCAGAAGTGGAACACGTACTTGCTGGCGCCCTGCATCATGCAGGCGTTGGGGTAGGTGTGCGAGTACGACACCTCGCGGCCCTGCCAGACGCCTTCCGCGGTCACCACCACGGGCTTCCACAGCATCATGCAGATCGGCTGCGGGCTGGCGCCGGTGAGCGAGGTGAAGTCGCCGTGCACGCCGTCGAGTTCGCTACAGGCTCCCTGCGGGTCCGGGTGGTTGCCGCCTACCTCGGGGTCACAGGTGAGGGTCACGGCGCGCTGCACGGCCGCGGAGGTGGCGTTGTCACCCTGGGCGATGGTCAGCACCAGGTCGGTCGGGTCGGCCGGGTTCGCTTCGGCGTGCGCGGCGGTGGTGCCCACGCCCATGAGGCAGCTTGCCGCGATGGCGGCGACGGCGCCCAGCGAGCCCAGCGTTCCCTTGATGTTCCGCATTCCGGATACTCCTTGGTCGGGGTTGTGCGGATAACGGACGGGAGTCTTGCCGAACCGTTCACGGGACGCACATCGATCGCACACTTCCGGTCGCGCTCGGCGACGCCTCCGTGGCGCATTGTGGCGACCGTTCCTCACGGGCAGGGTTCGACGGCCGTGGGCTGGGCCGGTCGTTGCCGGAAGACGGGCCGCGGAAGGCGATTGACGCCTTGCCGGCTCGTGCGCGCGGAGTGTGAGCGACGCTCTCAAGTCGTGGCGACTCGACCGGAAACCACCGTTTTGCGGCACGGAAAACCCCCGCCGCCCATGATCGGGGCGACGGGGGTCGTGGACCGCACGGCGTCCGTGGCGTCACTGCGACGGCGGCCCCCGAACGTCAACGGGACTGCGACGCAAGGGCTTTCACGTGTCGCGGCGCAGCCGGGCCAACGGGGCCGGGGCCACGATG
Organism: Streptomyces sp. ICBB 8177; assembly: GCF_003144095.1. GTDB lineage: Bacteria > Actinomycetota > Actinomycetes > Streptomycetales > Streptomycetaceae > Streptantibioticus_D. Next base: position 886,511 of record NZ_NSKH01000023.1, read on the forward strand.
AAGCCCTCGGCGCGGGCGCTCGCCAGGCCGATGCGCGGCAACTGCGAGCTCTTCTCGAACAGCAGGAAGCGCGGCTCCCAGATCGGGCGGTACTTGGCGTTGGCCCGGTACAGCGACTCCAGCTGCCACCAGCGCGAGAAGAACATCAGCGCGGACCGCCACAGCCGCAGCACCGGACCCGCGCCCAGCCGCGCGCCCTCCTCGAAGACCGAACGGAACATCGCGAAGTTCAGCGAGATCCGCTGCACGCCCACCGAGTCCGCCTGCTGGATCAGCTCCAGCACCATGAACTCGACCAGACCGTTCTCCGAGGCACGGTCGCGGCGCATCAGGTCCAGCGACAGGCCCTTCGGGCCCCACGGCACGAAGCTCAGCAGGGCACGCAACTCGCCCTCGCCGTCGTGGCACTCGATCATCACGCAGTCCCCGTCGGCCGGGTCGCCCAGCCGCCCCAGCGCCATCGAGAACCCGCGCTCGGTCTGGCCGTCGCGCCAGCGGTCGGCCGCCGCGAGCAGCTGGGCCATCTCGTCGGCCGGGATGTCGTGGTGGCGCCGGATGCGCGTGGTGTAACCGGCGCGCTTGACGCGGTTGTACGCCTGGCGCACGCCGCGCATCGCCCGGCCGTCCAAGGTGAACTCACCGGTCTCCACGATCGCCTCGTCGCCCAGCTCCAGGGCGTCGAGGCCGTGCCGCGCGTAGACCGTGCCGCCCTCCTCGCTGGCGCCCATCACGGCCGGGATCCACGCGTGCTCGCGCGCCTCGGCCAGCCAGGCGTCGATCGCGCCCGGCCACGCCTCGACGTCCCCGATCGGGTCGCCGGAGGCCAGCGTCACACCGCCGACCACCCGGTAGGTGACCGCCGCCTTGCCGGTCGGAGAGAAGATCACCGACTTGTCCCGGCGCAGCGCGAAGTAGCCCAGCGAGTCCCGGGCGCCATGCCGGGCCAGCAGCGCCCGCAGTTTGTCCTCGTCGTCCCGGCCGAGCCGCTCCCGCCCGCGCGGCGAGCGGAAGAGCGCGTACAGCACGGCGAGGAAGAGCACCAGGCCGGTGAGGTTGATGCCCGCGCCCACCCAGTGGTTGACGCGCAGCGCCTGGAAGTCCTGGTCGTTGGTGAGCGCGGTCAGCCGCAGCGCCACGTACCACACGCGGTCGCCGATGCTGGCGTGGTCCGGCCCGGCGGCCGTCACCAGGGTCGCCCCCGCGCCCACCGAGATCAGCGCACCGACGCCGAGCACCGCCAGCGCCAGCTGCGGGTTGGTGCGGTCGCCCTTGGCGTAGAACTCCCTGCGCCCGATCAGGGTGCAGACCAGCACCAGGCAGGTCACGCCCGTGGAGACCCAGTTGAACGGATGGCGGCGCAGGTCGTCGAAGGTCAGCGCCCACACCGACAGCACCGCGTACAGCCCGCACAGCAGCGTGACCACGATCCACGCGACCCGCTTGCGGCGCCCCAGCATCATCGCCATGAACAGCGCGGCGGCGGCCGAGGTGAACCCGGCGAAGAGCATGAAGGGCGTGTAGAGGTCGCCGGTGTTGTGCGCGTGCACCTGCTCGCGCAGCGTGAAGGAGACGGCGGTCAGCAGATTGAGCAGACCCACCACCCGCAGGTACCACTCGGGCACCAGGGCCATGCGGCGGGTGAGAGCGGTCGAGCGGTCACCCGGCCGACGTGGTTGCTGCCCCCCGGCGCCCTGCCCGGTGCCGGCATCGGCACGTGGCGAGACATTGACAGCATTGCTCATCTACGGCGCCTCTCAGATTCTTCTCATGATGCCAGGGCGCCCGACGATATCAATGACACGAAAGGGTGGTACCGCGCGTGGGCCGTGGACCACGGCCCACGTGGGCGACATCACGTCGAGGACGACCGCGGGATCAGGCGCCGCCGAAGCCCAGCAGCCGTTCCATCGCCTGCCGGGCCCTCGCGTCCGACGCGGCACGGGCCGCGATGGCACCGGCCAGCTCCCGCGCCCACTCGTCCAGGCCCACCGGCCGCCGGGAGAGCACCACCCCGCGCACCTCCTTGCAGACCTCCCCCTTGGGGCGGCCGCCGGCCAGGTCCAGCACCAGCCGCTGCTCGCCCAGTGCCACCTGAAGGCGCTCCACCCTGCCCTCGCGGCCCGCCAGCCGGTCGGCCATCCCGCGCTTGCGCTCGATCGTCACCGCGTCCGGCGGCAGCGCGTCGGCCAGGCTGCCGGTGAGCACCTGGGCGTAGACCTCCAGGTCGGCGGCGTCCTGGCGCAGCGCCGCGGTCAGCAGGTCCACCGAGGCCGGGTCGCCGGCGGGTTCGTAGGGCATCGGGTCGTTGGCGGTCATCGCCGGGCCTCTCGCGGTCGTGCGGTCACGGGGGGATTCCACGCGGTACGTCGCGTACGCCGGGCACCTCGCGTGCGCCGCGTACACCTGTTACAGGGTCGCGCGATCAGCCGTCGAGGCTCAACACCATGGTCGGGCGCTCGATGACGTGGTCGTCGCGCAGCGGGCGCACCGCCGTGCCGATCGCGAAGAACTCCGTCGTGTGACCGCCCCAGCGGTGGTTGTGCGCGTTCAGCTGCACGCCGACGATGCCCTCCGCGTGCAGTTCCTCCGCCTCGTTCTGCATCCGCTCCATCGCCAGCTCGCGGGCGTCGTACAGGGCCTGGGTGAACGGTTCGATCTCCACGTTCTTGCCGATGTTGGAGAAGACCGAGCCGAGCTTCTGGTGCGCGATGTGGTACACGCAGGTGCCCATCACCATGCCCAGCGGCGCGTAGCCCGCGCGGATCAGCGTCCAGAAGTCCTGGCCGCTCAGGTCCGAGGTGAACGGCTGGCCCTTGGCGTTGCGCCAGCTGCCGTTGCCGCCCGGCGCGGGGGAGTCCGCCTTGACCGCGGTGCCGAGGGCGATGAACTCGGCGATGTCGTTGCCGAACTCCCGCGCCTCGACCGACAGCCGCACGCCCACGATGCCGTCGGCGCCCAGCTGCGCGGCCTCCGCCTCCATGCGGGTCATCGCCAGCTCACGGGCGTGGTACATCGCCTGGCTGAGCGTGGTCAGCTCCTGGTTCTTGCCCCAGCGGCCCAGCTGGATGCCGACGTGGTAGATCGAGCTGCCCAGCACCAGGCCGATCGGACGGAACCCGGCCTCGCGCACCAGAAGGAACTCGTTGACCGACAGGTCACTGGTGAACAGCCCGCCGGGCTGGCCCGGGCGCAGGTCCGCCAGCCGGCGCATCGCGTCGGCGGGCACGCCCTGCGGGGCGGGGTCGGTGGCGCTCATGATCGGGTTCCCCTCGTTGTGCCGCGGGCGCGCCCCGCGTCGACGGTGCGGTTCACTCGGTGCCGTCCAGCTCGGACAGCTCCGTCATCATCCTGCGGACCTCGTACGGGTCCGTGCCGTACGAGCCCAGCTCGCGTTCGATCCGCCTGCGCAGCCGCTTGCGGCGGGAGTCCAGCGGCATGATGCTCAGCGTGCGCGCCGGGCTCCCGGTCACGGTGAACGAGGCGATCGCCGAGCCGACCAGTGTCGCCTCGGCGACGTGGTCCTCCTGCTCGGAGTTGTTGTTCTTGGCGCGGATGCACGACTCGCCCCACACCCGCAGGTCGCTGCTGCCCAGCACCACGCCCTGCGCGCCCGCGTCACGGGCCTGGCGGGTCAGGTGGGCGCGGGCGTCGTGGCGGGTGGCGTTCACCAGCTCGCTCCAGCCGGTGACCTCCTGGTTCCCGGCGCTCAGGCGGCGCTGCTGGTAGACCTCCCAGTCGTCGTGGCGCACCCCGATCGAGATGCCGACCAGCAGCTCCACCGGGACCCAGCCCGAGGCGAGCAGCTTGGCGAAGCCCTGGCCGTCCAGATGCGTGGTGAACGGCTGCCGCGGCCGCACCGGGCCCTGCGCGCGTACCGCCGTGCCGATGACCTGGAACTCCAGGCAGTTGGGCTGCGCGGGGAACGGCGCCATCGTCAGGTTCGCCGCCACCACCCCGTCGCCGCCCAGCGCCGCGCACTCGGCCACCATGCGCTCCAGCGCCTTGTGGCGGGCGTCCATCAGCACCTTGACCAGCGCGCGGGAGGCCGCGCCCTGCCCGGACAGCGCGACGTTCGCCACCCGGTCGAAGCGGCCCATCAGCCCCGCGTAGCCGTGGCCGCAGTCGTAGTAGCCCCAGTACGTGCCGCTGCGGGAGACGTGGTAGACGGCCGACCCCATCACCTGGCCCACCGGCTCGAAGCCGACGGACCGGATCGCGGCGAACTCGCCGGTGGACAGCGCGGAGGACCACGTGCCGCTGCGCCGCGCTTCCGCGGTGCGCGCCGCCGCCACCGGCGGCAGCCCCGCCGAGGTCCATTCCCCGCTCATGGACACCAACTCCCGCTTCACCACCCCCCACCGGGGGCATGGGAGCACGAGTCTAGGACCTGGCGCCGACACCCCGCACGTGGGTGCGGCACCGCGTGCCGCGCCCTGGACGACCGCGCGGCGCGTTCCGTCGCGCCCCGGGGGTCTCGCAGATCCCGGGGGCGGCGGGCGATACCGGTCGCGCCGGGGGTCTGCGCGCCCCGTCGCGCCGGTAAAGTCGGAAAGGTGAAGGTGATGCGGATCGTCACGCCCCGGCTGACGCTGCGGCCACTGACCGTCGAGGACGCGACGGCCCTGGTCGATCTGCACGCCGACGAACGGGTCAGCCGCTACACCGGCGCCTACTCCCACGAACGCGCGCTGGTGCGGCTTGCCGCCGTCGAGGAGCAGTGGCGCACCCGCGGATACGGGCTGTGCGCCGTGGAGTTGAAGGCCACCGGCGAGTTCCTGGGCCGCTGCGGCCTCAACTACTGGGAGCAGTTCGACGAGGTGGAGGCGGGCTGGGCGCTGCGGGCCGCCGCCTGGGGCCACGGGTACGCCACCGAGGCGGCCCGGGCCTGCGTCGAGTGGGCCGCCGCCGCGCTCGACGTCCCGTACCTCACCGCGATGATCCACCCCGGCAACACGGCCTCCTCGCGGGTCGCCGAACGGCTGGGCTTCGTCCCGCACCGCGAGGACGTCCTGTTCGGCGCCCCCGTCACGGTGTACGTGCGCCCGCTGTGACGGAGCGGGGGTGTGCCGGCTCACACCCCGTAATCGGCCGCGCCGCGCTCGCGCTCGGCGGCGGGGGGCGGGGGACTGGCACCCACCGCCCCAGGTCGGACCTGCGTCCACCGTGTCGTGTGGTCGTCAACTGCCGTGATCCGAGAGCCTGTCGAGGCACCGGAAGCGGGTGTGCGGCTTCCTCGTGCCGGAAGCCGCCCGGGGCACCCCCGGCCCGCGCGCCGTGAGCCGGGACGGCGGCGCGCGGCGGCCGGAACGCGCCGTCAGACGATCCCGGGCTCGGCCCGCGGCGCGAAATCGTGGCGCGGAGCCCGTCCAAAGCGCGCTACACTAACTTGCTGGATACAAGCAATACCGGCACAGGGGTAGCGGAGGCGGTGAGCGATGGGCAAGGGGACGGTCCATGGCGGGGACCAGGCGAGAGCGCCCGGTACGGCCACGATCACCGCGGAGCAGGGGCCACCGGTGGCGACCGCCGCCGAAGCGGCGTCCGGGCTGGGCTCGGAGATCGTACGCTTCACCCGGCTCATCGCGGCCTGGAAGCACAAGGCGAAGAACGAGCCGGGTGCGGCCGACCGCGTCCTGCTGGCCCGGCTGGTCGTGGGCGGCGAGCGGAGGGCGACCGATCTGGCCGCGGACGCCTTCCTCGATCTGTCGACCGTCAGCAGGCAGGTGCGGTCCCTGGTGGAACGCGGCCTGGTCGAGCGCCACCCGGATCCGGAGGACCGGAGGGGGTCGCTGCTGACCGCGACGGAGGCCGGCCGGGAGGCGTTCGAGCAGTACCGCCGGCAGCGCGACGCGGAACTCGCCGCGCTGCTGGAACCGTGGCCGGCCGAGGACCGCTACCAGCTGATCAGGCTGCTGGCGCGCCTCAACGACGACTTGGTGGAACAACAACACGCGCGGCACTGTCCCGGGGGACACACGGGCACCGCGGCGAAGCAGGGAGAAACACAACGATGAGCGACTCCGCGTCCCCGCCGACCGCGGGAGCGAAGGCGATAGCCTCGCCGGGCGGCCTTACGCACCGGCAGATCCTGACCATCCTCAGCGGCCTCATGCTCGGCATGTTCCTGGCCGCGCTCGACCAGACCATCGTCTCGACGTCCATCCGGACCATCGCCGACGACCTCCACGGCCTCAGCCAGCAGGCGTGGGCCACCACCGCGTACCTCATCACCTCGACGATCGCGACGCCGCTCTACGGCAAGCTGTCCGACCTGCACGGACGCAAGCCGTACTTCCTGACCGCGATCACGATCTTCATCGCCGGCTCGGCGATGTGCACGTTCTCCACGTCGATGACCGAGCTGGCCGCGTTCCGCGCCTTCCAGGGGCTCGGTGCCGGTGGTCTGATGTCGCTCGCGCTGGCGATCATCGGCGACATCGTGCCGCCCCGTGAGCGCGCCCGGTACCAGGGCTACATGCTCGCCACCTTCGCCACCTCCAGCGTCGCCGGCCCCCTCATCGGCGGCGCCCTGGCCGGCCAGCAGCACCTGCTGGGCATCACCGGCTGGCGCTGGGTCTTCCTGGTCAACGTGCCGATCGGCATCGTCGCGCTGTTCGTGGTCGCGAAGGTGCTCAACCTGCCGCACACCCGCCGCGACCACCGCATCGACTGGTGGGGCGCGATCACCATCGCCATCGGCGTCGTCCCGCTGCTGCTCGTCGCGGAACAGGGCCAGGACTGGGGCTGGGGCTCGGCCAAGTCGCTGGCCTGCTACGTGATCGGCGGCGTCGGCATCGTCGCCTGGATCTTCGTGGAGCGCTGGATCGGCGACGACGCCCTGATCCCGATGCGGCTGTTCCGCAACGGCACCTTCAGCAAGACCAGCCTGCTGTCCGTCCTCATCGGCATGGGCATGTTCGGCGGCATGCTGCTCATCCCGCAGTACCTGCAGATCGTCAAGGGCTCCAGCCCGACCAAGTCCGGTCTGGAGATGCTGCCGCTGATGGCGGGCATGATGGTCGCCTCCATCGTCTCCGGCCAGATCACCTCCAAGACCGGTCGCTACAAGATCTTCCCGATCATGGGCACCGCGCTGATGGTCGTGGCGATGCTGCTGTTCTACCGCGAGGTGCAGTGGAACACGCCGCTGTGGCAGACCATGGTCTACATGCTGGTCTTCGGCGCCGGCCTCGGTCTGTGCATGCAGACCCTCGTGCTCGCCGTGCAGAACGCCGTGCCGCCGCGCGACATGGGTGTCGCCACCGCGTCCTCGACCTTCTTCCGCCAGATGGGCGCCACCGCCGGCACCGCTGTCTTCCTGTCCGTGCTGTTCAGCACGGTCGGCGACAAGATCTCGTCGGCGTTCAGGAGCGACGTGCCCACCAGCTGGTTCCAGGGCGCGCTGCACGACCCGTCGGTGGTCTCCAACCCGGCCAACAAGCCGGTGCTCGACATGCTCAAGAACCCCACCGGGGGCGGCGGTTCGTCCAGCGTCCTGAGCGACTCCTCGTTCATCCAGAAGCTGGACCCGCGGCTGGCCGAGCCCTTCAAGCAGGGCTTCGCCGACTCGATGCACGTCGTCTTCCTGATGGGCGCCGCCATCATGCTCGCGGCCTTCCTGCTGATGTGGTTCATCAAGGAGGTCCCGCTGCGGCAGGTCTCCGGTCTCCAGGCCGCCGCCGCCGAGGCCGCGGAGGTCGCGGGCGTGGTCGTCCCGGGCGACGGTGAGGGCGGCGCGGCGGCTGCCGCTGACGCGCCCGGTGCGGTCGCCGGTGCCACGGGTGCGCCGGACGGCGCCGGCCCGGTGACAGCCGCCCTGGGCGCCTCCGCCCCGGCGCAGACCGCCGTGCTGGAGAAGTCCCCGGCCGCGGGCGCGCCCGTCCAGGGCCTGGTGCGCGACGGCGACGGCAGCCCGGTGGCGCAGGCCGTGGTCACCCTGATCGACGTCAGCGGTCGGCAGCTGGACCGCACCGTCACGGGTGCGGACGGCCGCTACCAGGTCGGCACCCCGGGCGGCGGCACGTACGTGCTGATCGGCTCCGCCGGTGCCCGCTCGCCGCAGGCCGCCACCGTGGTGGTCGGCGACGCGCCGGTCGACTTCGACCTCACCCTGTCCGGCGCGGCCGGGCTGAGCGGTGCGGTGCGCGACGCCGACGGCGAGGTGCTGGCCGGCGCCCTGGTGGTCGCCACCGACTTCCGCGGCGAGGTCGTGGCCTCCGGCGCGGCGGACTCCGACGGCGGCTTCGCCTTCGGCGAGCTGGTCCCCGGCGGCTACACCCTGGCGGTGAGCGCCGAGGGCCACCGCCCGACCGCGCTCCAGGTCGAGGTGGCTCCCGGCGGCGCCAACCGCTACGAGGTCCGGCTCGCGCCCGGCGCCAGCATCACCGGCACCGTGCGCACCGCCGAGGGCCGGCCGCTGGACGACGCACGGGTCACCCTGCTCGACCCCGCGGGCCACGTCATCGGCACCGCCACCACCGGTACGGACGGCGCCTACGGGTTCACCGACCTCGACGGCGGCGAGTACACCGTGATCGCCAGCGGATACGCGCCGGTCGCCACGCCGGTGCGGGTCGACGGCGCGGGCCGGGACGACTTCGACGTCGACCTCGGCCACGAGCCGGTCAACTGACGCGAGGCGCTGACCGGTCGGCTCGACCGGACGCGGGGCCCGGACCGTTCAGCGGTCCGGGCCCCGCCTGCGTTCCGCCCGCCGCGGACCGCCTCGCGCTCAGGAACCGAGCAGCGCGGGCAGGATGACCGCGTCCACGTAGCGCGTCAGGTAGTCCGCGTCCGCGAAGCGGTCCTCCACGATCTTGCGCGCGGGCAGGGCGCCCAGCAGCATGTGGACGAAGAACTCCACCGCCGCCGCGTCCGCGCGGATCTCCCCGCGGTCCACCGCCCGCCGCACCAGCTGGTCCAGCAGCGCGCGCTCCGGCTCGATCAGCATCTCGCGCAGCGCCACCGCCAGCTCGGGGGTCTGGTGCACCGCGTGGCCCACCGCGTTCATGAACGCCGTGTCCCGGCCCGCCGCGTCGCCGATCTGCCGGGCCAGCTCGTGCAGGTCGCCCCGCAGGCTCCCGGTGTCCACCGACGAGGTCCGCACCGGCTTGGTGTGCCGCATCGCCGCCGCGACCAGTTGCGGCTTGCCCTTCCACTGCCGGTAGAGCGTCGCCTTGCTGGACCGGCTGCGCGCGGCCACCGCGTCCATGGTCATCGCCTCGTAGCCCACCTCCCGCACCAGTTCGATGACGGCCTCGTACAGCTCGCCCTCGCGCTCGGGGGTGAGCCGGGAACGACGGACCGGGGCGGTCATGATGCGGCTCCATTCAGTACGCGACGCACACGGCACCGGCTCCCACCAGGCAGGAGGTGCCGTCCCAAGGCAGCTTAGGGCCTGTGGACAATAGCGCCCATGGACTACCAGCAGCTGTTGCACGACGCCATGGACGCCGCCCGCGCCACGGTGGGCCGGGGCAAGGTCGCCGACTACATCCCGGCGCTCGCCGGGGTCGATCCGGACGGCTTCGGCATGGCGCTGGCGACCGTCGAGGGCGAGGTCTTCGGCGTGGGGGACTGGGAGAAACCATTCTCCGTGCAGAGCGTCTCCAAGCTCTTCTCGCTCGCCCTGGTCCTCGCGCACGGCGGTGACGGCATCTGGCACCGGGTCGGCCGCGAGCCGTCCGGCAACCCCTTCAACTCGCTGGTCCAGCTGGAGAGCGAACGCGGCATCCCGCGCAACCCGTTCATCAACGCGGGTGCCCTCGTCGTCACCGACCGCCTTCTCACCCTCACCGGTGACGCGGCCGAGTCGGTACGGGAGTTCCTGCGCGCCGAGTCCGGCAATCCGGGCCTCGACACCGACCCCGCGGTGGCCGCCTCCGAGGCCGAGCACGGCCACCGCAACGCCGCCCTCGCGCACTTCATCGCCAGCCACGGCAACCTGGACAACGACGTCGACACCGTCCTGGAGCACTACTACGGCCACTGCGCGATCGCGGCGAGCTGCCGGGACCTGGCGCTGGCGGGCGGCTTCCTGGCCCGGCACGGCACCCGGGCCGACGGCATCCGGCTGCTGAGCCGCAGCGAGGCCAAGCGGATCAACGCGGTGCTGCTGACCTGCGGTACCTACGACGCGGCGGGCGAGTTCGCGTTCCGGGTGGGGCTGCCGGGCAAGAGCGGCGTGGGCGGCGGGGTGCTCGCCGTGCTGCCGGGGCGCGCCTCGCTGTGCGCCTGGGGACCGGAGCTGGACGCGGCCGGCAACTCGGTGGCCGCCGTCGCCGCGCTCGACGCCTTCACCACGGCGACCGGGCTGTCGGTGTTCTGAGCGCGGCGGCCGGGCACATACCCGGCCATGAATCCAGGGCATACCCGTACAATCACGCCGAAAAGCCACCGGTGCCGAGCGGAGACGACCAGCAGATGACCAACGGTGCACAGGGGCGCGGCGGCGCGCAGACGGGACGCGGCGTGGAGACGGCACGGGCGGACGGCGGCCGTGGTTCCGGGGCGCACGATCCGTTCCTGCGGGTCCGGGGCGCGCGGGAGAACAACCTGCGCGGCGTCGACATCGACGTGCCGCGCGACGCGCTGGTCGTCGTCACCGGCGTCTCCGGCTCCGGCAAGTCGTCCCTGGCGTTCGGCACCATCTACGCGGAGGCGCAGCGGCGCTACTTCGAGTCCGTCGCGCCGTACGCCCGGCGGCTGATCCACCAGGTCGGCGCACCCAAGGTCGAGGAGATCACCGGACTGCCCCCGGCCGTGGCCCTGGAGCAGCGGCGCTCCGCGCCCACCTCGCGCTCCTCGGTCGGCACCGTCACCACGCTGTCCAACTCGCTGCGCATGCTCTTCTCCCGCGCCGGGACCTACCCGCCGGGCGCCACCCGCCTGGACTCCGACTCCTTCTCGCCCAACACCGCGGTCGGCGCCTGCCCCGAGTGCCACGGTCTGGGGGTCGTGCACGACGTCACCGAGGCATCCCTCGTCCCCGACCCCGACCTGACGATCCGGCAAGGCGCCATCGCCTCCTGGCCGGGCGCGTGGCAGGGCAAGAACCTGCGCGACATCCTCGACGCCCTCGGCTACGACGTCGACCGTCCCTGGCGCGAACTGCCGCGCCGCGACCGCGAGTGGATCCTGTTCACCGACGAGCAGCCCGTGGTCACCGTCCACCCGGTGCGCGAGGCCCACCGCATCACCCGCCCCTACCAGGGCACTTACACCAGCGCGAAACGCTACGTGCTGAAGACCTTCGCCGACTCCAAGAGCGCCGCGCTGCGGGAGCGGGCCGCCCGCTTCATGACCAGCGGGCCCTGCCCGGCCTGCGGCGGACGCCGACTGGGCCCCGAGGCACTGGCGGTCACCTTCGCCGGGCACGACATCGCGGACCTGACCGCCCTGCCGCTCGACCGGCTCGCCGGCCTGCTGCGACCGGCCGCCGAAGGGCCGGGCGACGGGGTCGCCGAGACCATCACGCGCGACCTGCTCGCCCGCATCGAGGTGCTCGCCGAACTCGGCCTCGGCTACCTCAGCATGGACCGGCCGACCCCCACCCTGTCCGCGGGGGAACTCCAACGGCTGCGCCTGGCAACGCAGTTGCGGTCGGGCCTGTTCGGCGTCGTCTACGTGCTGGACGAGCCGTCGGCGGGACTGCATCCGGCGGACACCGCGTCCCTGCTCGGCGTGCTGGAACGCCTCATCCGGGCGGGCAACTCGCTGCTGGTCGTGGAGCACGACCTCGACGTGATGCGCCGCGCGGACTGGATCGTCGACGTCGGCCCCGGCGCGGGGGAGCAGGGCGGCCGCGTGCTGCACAGCGGGTCGGTCGCCGAACTGGCCCACGTACGGGAGTCGCGAACGCGGCGGTTCCTGTTCGGAGACGGAGACGGAGACGGGGGCGGGGACGCGGACGCGGGAGAGCCGGGCGGGCGTCGTGAGGCGCGGCGGCCGACCGGCTGGCTGGCCCTCGGCGGCATCACCCTGCACAACCTGCGCGACCTCGACGCCCGCTTCCCCCTCGGCGTCTTCACCGCTGTCACCGGCGTCTCGGGATCCGGCAAGTCCACCCTCGTCAGCCGGGTGCTCGCGGACGTGATCGCGGAACACCTCGGCGATCGCGGCGCCCCGGCGTCCGCCGGCGAAGAGGACGGTGATGAGGCAGAGTTGACGTACCGTCACGTCGGGACGGCCGAAGGGCTCGACGCGGTGGGACGGCTGGTCCGGGTCGACCAGAAGCCCATCGGCCGCACCCCGAGGTCCAACCTTGCCACGTACACCGGGCTGTTCGACGCCGTGCGCAAGCTCTACGCGTCCACCGAGGAGGCCAAGGCGCGTGGCTACACCGCGAGCCGCTTCTCGTTCAACGTGCCCGCCGGACGCTGCGAGACCTGCCAGGGCGAGGGCTTCATCGCGGTCGAACTGCTCTTCCTGCCCGGGACGTACGCGCCCTGCCCGACCTGCGGCGGAGCCCGCTACAACCCCGACACGCTGGCCGTCACCCATCGCGGCGCCACCATCGCCGACGTGCTGGGGATGACGGTGGACACGGCGGCGGACTTCCTGGCGGACGTGCCCGCCGCCTCGCGCGGCCTGCGCACGCTGCGCGACGTCGGCCTCGGCTACCTGCGGCTCGGGCAGCCCGCGACCGAGCTGTCGGGCGGTGAGGCGCAGCGCATCAAGCTGGCCACCGAACTCCAGCGCACCCGGCGCGGCCACACCGTCTACCTGCTGGACGAGCCGACGACCGGCCTGCACCCGGCGGACACCGAAGTGCTGATGCGGCAGTTGCACGGCCTGGTCGAGGCGGGCGACTCGGTGATCGTCGTCGAACACGACATGGCGGTGGTCGCGGACGCCGACTGGGTCGTCGACCTCGGCCCCGGCGGCGGCGACGAGGGCGGGCGCGTGGTGGCGCAGGGGACGCCGCGCGAGGTCGCGGACTGCCCGCACAGCCGCACGGCGCCGTACCTGACGGAGCGCCTGCGCGGCGGCACGACGGCATGAGGTCGCGGGTCGCGGGGCCACGGTTCCGCGGGATCACGGGCGCGGAGGAGGCACGGGTTCGCGGGGCCGGGCGGGGCGGGCCCCGGGGCCATCCGGGCGAATGAGCGCGACCGGCCCGCCGGGCCGGGAAGATCCTGCGCCGCGCCGGACTTGTATCCAGGCATGAAGTCGATCGTCTACACCCAGCACGGCGGCCCCGAGGTCCTCTCGCTCGTCGAGCGGCCGCTTCCCGAGCCCGGCCCCGGCGAGGTGCGTGTCAAGGTGCACGTCTCCGGCGTCAATCCGACGGACTGGAAGTCGCGGGCCACGCCCATGCGCCCGCTGCCCGAGGACGGCGGCGGCCAGGTGCCCAACCAGGACGGAGCGGGCGTCGTCGACGCGGTCGGGGAGGGCGTTCCCGCGTCCCGCGTCGGTGAGCGCGTCTGGCTGTACCTCGCCGCGTACGGAAGCGGACACGGCAGCGCGCAGGAGTACACCGTGATCCCGCAGCACCGGGCGGTCCCACTGCCCGAGGGAGCCTCGTTCGACGTGGGCGCGTCCCTGGGGGTGCCCGCGCTGACGGCGCACCGCTGCCTGACCGTCGCCGAGGACGGCCCGCGACGGCTCGCCCCCGGCGCGCTGACCGGGCGCACCGTGCTGGTCGCGGGCGGGGCCGGGGCGGTCGGCAACTGCGCCATTCAGCTCGCGCGTTGGGCCGGCGCCACCGTCGTGACGACCATCAGCAGCGACCGCAAGGCGCGGCTCGCCCGGGCGGCCGGAGCACACCACATCGTCAACTACCGCACCGAGAAGGCGGACGAGGCGATCCGCGAGGCGGCGCCGGACGGCGTGGACATCGTCGTGGAGGTCTCACCGGCGATGAACGCCGGCCTGGACGTCGCGGTGACCGCCAACAACGCGGCGATCGCCTACTACGCCAACAACGGCGGCGACGAGGTCACGATCCCGTTGCGCGAGTCGTTCAGCCGGAACCTGCGCTGGCAGGGCGTGCTGCTCTACAACGTGCCCGACGAGGCGCTGGCGGCGGCCGTCGAGGCGGTCTCGGCCGCGGTCGCGGACGGCGCGCTGCGGGTGGGCGAGGAGGCCGGACTCCCGCTGCACCGCTACCCGTTGGACCGCACCGGCGACGCCCACACCGCCGTCGAGGAGGGCGCGGTCGGCAAGGTGCTCATCGACGTCGCCGGGGCCTGAGGCGCCGACGCCTGACAGGACGGGACGACCGCCCGCCTCCGAGATCCCCGCCCCCGCACGGAACGCGTCCGGGGCGGAACAGACGGAGGCGGGCGGTCGTTGTGCTGGGTGACGGAACGCACCGCGGGGGAGAGGGAGGACGGTCATGCCGGACAGCAAGCGAGGGCACCGCGTCACCGCCGTGCCCGGCTCGCAGCACGTCAGGGTGGAGATAGCGGGCCGCGTGGTCGCCGACAGCCGCCGTCCCGTGGTGGTACACGAGACCGGCCTGCCGGTGCGCTACTACCTGCCGCCGCAGGACGTGGACCTCACGCTCTTCGAGCCCACCGACACGCACACCACCTGCCCGTTCAAGGGCATCGCGTCGTACTGGACCTACCGGGGCGACGGCGACGCCACCCGCAAGCAGGACGTGGTGTGGGCCTACGAGGAGCCGCTGGCCGCGGTGGCCGCGATCAAGGGCCACCTGTCGTTCTACGACACCGTCGCGGACGTCACCGTCGAGGGCCCGGAGCCCGAGGCGCCGCAGGACTGACCGCCCCCGGCCGAGCCGTCGATCCGTGGCGGTCAGGCAGCCGGCTGCTGCTGGCGGGTCACTTCGCGCGCGGACGCCCGGTGCGCTGTCCGGCGCCCTTCGCGTCCGCGTAACAGGCGACCGCCCGGGTCTCGAGCGGGAAGCGCACCGGGGTCGGACCGAAGACCAGGCGCCCGGCGCGTGCCCCAGCCTCCCGGACCGCCTCGACCACGGCGTCGGCGAGAGCGGCGGGGCAGTGCACCACGACCTCGTCGTGCTGGAAGAACACCAGCCGGGCCGGGGACGGCGCGCCCTCCCCGCCGAGCCCGGCCAGGGACAGCCGCAGCGTGGCGAGCAGGGCGAGCGCCCAGTCCGACGCGCTGGCCTGCACGCGGAAGTTGCGGGTGAACCTGCCCCACGCGCGGGCGGCCCGCAGCGCCGGTGAGCCGTCGCCCGCCTCGTCGCCGAACGGGCCCGTCTCGTCCTGGGGACCGCCCGCCGAGGGCCGGGGCGAGGTGCGCCCGAGGCGGGAGCGGACCATGCCGCCCGCCTCGCCGGTGCGCGCCGCCTCCTCCAGCAGTTCCATGGCGTCGGGGAACCGCCTGCGCAGGACCGCCACCAACTGCCCGGCCTCGCCGCTGGTCTGGCCGTACATCGCGGCCAGCAGCCCGATCTTGGCGCGGGCCCGGTCGCCGTCGAACGCGGCGGCGGCGAGCCCCGCGTACAGGTCGCCGCCCGCCGCGGCCCGAGTCATCGCCCGGTCCCGCGACATCGCCGCCAGCACCCGCGGCTCCAACTGCCCGGCGTCCGCGACGACCAGCAGGTGGCCGGGGTCGGCCACGACGGCCGAGCGCAGCGGGCGGGGGATCTGCAACGCGCCGCCGCCCCGGGTCGCCCAGCGGCCGGAGACCACCCCACCGGCCACGTACTCCGGGCGGAACCTGCCGTCGCGTACCCACTGTTCGCGCCAGGCCCAGCCGTGTGCCGAGTGGATGCGGGAGAGTTCCTTGTAGCGCAGCAGCAGCGCGGCGGCCGGATGCGTCACCTCGCGCAGCACGTACGACCTGGTGGAGGCCAGCGGTACGCCGATCCTGGCGAACGCCGACATCACCTGCGCGGGCGAGTCCGGGTTGACCGGCCGGCCGAGCGCGTCGGAGAACTCGGCCGCCAGCCGGCCCAGCACCTCGGGCCTGGCGCCCCCCGCGGGCCGCGGCCCGAGCAGCGACGACAGCAACGCGTCGTGGACGCTCGCGCTCCACGGCAGCCCGTCGAGGCGCATCTCCACGGCCGCAAGCACCCCCGCGGACTCCGCCGCGCACAGCAGCCGCATCGCCTCCGGGTTCTCCAACTCGGCGGTCCTGCGCAGTTGGTCCGCGTGCACGTCGACGACGGCCGTCAGGTGGTCGGCCCCGGGCGGCAGGCGGTGCCGGTCGGCGGCGAACAGCGAGGGCTGGCCGTCCGCGGCCCCTTCTCCTGCGTCATCGGGAACGGGCAGGCCGCGCAGCCTGGCCCACGCGGCGCCCAGCGACCGCGGATGGTGGTGGCGGCCCGCGTGGCCGAGCAGCAGCGCCTCGGTGAGCTTCAGGTCGTGGCAGCGGCCGAGCCGTACGGCCACGCGGTCCAGCAGGCGGGGGTAGAGGCCGTCGGTGGCCGCCCAGATCCAGCGGGGGTGGCGGCGCGCTTCGAGATCGGCGACCGCGCGGGCGAGATCGGTGACCGTCTCCACCGGCCCGGCGGGCGTCCCGTCGTCGGCGACGGCCAGCAACCGGCCGCCCGGGCCCACCTCGTCGGGGGCCACGGCGAAGCGGTCGGCGGCGGCGGTCACCGGCCGAGTTTATCCGAACGGCCGTACGAATGCCGGGAGTGGGGCAGGCGCGTCAGGGTGACGAGAGAGAGGGGGCCGGGCGCTTCAGAAGCCGGGGGTCCAGCTGATGCTGTGGTGCGTGGCGATCAGCGTGGCGAGGATCGCGACGTCCGCGACGCCGAGCGTGATGCCGAGCAGCGCGCGTCCGCGGCGGCGGGTGGCGCGGGTCAGCGAGACGCAGCCGAGGATGATGGCGAGCGGTCCGAAGACCGCGTTGAGCACGAAGGTGCCGAGCAGACCGATGATGAACGACGCCACGGCGGTGCCGTCGGCGTCCGAACGCGTCGCGGCCGGGGTGTGGGCAGGAGCGACGGTGTTCATGGGATCAGCTTCCTAGGTCGGAGTGGGTGAGGGGCGGGCGCGTCACTGGTCGCGGGTGCGGGTCCGGGAGACGTACTCGCGCAGGCAGAACGCCAGCAGCCAGCCGCCGATGAGCGCACCGGCGATGACGAACACCGGCGCGGGCGCGTACGCCGCGGCACCGAACAGCGTTCCCAGGACGATGACGATGAGGGCGAGAGCCATGATCGGCCTTTCCTGTGGACGGTGTGGGTCCACGATGTGTCGTCGCGGTAAAGTCAGTGAACAGTTGGGATGACACTTGTTCACTGACACTCCTACCTTACCCCGCCCGCCCCCTCGCCAAAGTCGGCGAACGACTGTTTACTGGATGACGTGAGTCACATCCTTGGGGCCCGCCAGGCCCAGAAGCTCCGCACGCGTCAGGCACTGCTCGACGCGGGGCTGCGTCTGCTCGAACACCAGAGCCTCAGCAGCCTCGGCCTGCGCGAGATCACCCGCGAGGTCGGCGTCGCCCCCGCGGGCTTCTACCGGCACTTCCGCGACATGAGCGACCTGGGCGTCGCCCTGGTCGAGGAGTCGTTCGGCTCACTGCGCGCCATGGTCCGCGTCATCCGCGACGGCCGCGCCAGGTCCGACGAGGTCATAGACAGCACGGTCGACGTCATCGCCGCCTACGTACGCGACCACCGCGCGCACTTCCGCTTCATCGCCCGCGAGCGCAACGGGGGAGTGCGCGAGGTGCGCGACGCCATCGCCGGTGAACTCGCCCTGTTCGCGGAGGAGTTGGCGAGCGATCTGGCCGAGCAACCGGAGTCGGCCGGGTGGAGCCCCGAGGATGTCAGGATGCTGGCCGACCTGTATGTCGACCACATGGTGATGACGGCGACCGCCTTCCTCGACGTACCCGCCGCGCCCTCCCCGGAGGCCACCGCCGCGGAGCAGGCCATCGCGCGCAGGGCGCGCCGCCAGATGCGCCTGATCCACCTGGGCCGCAGCCACTGGCTCGACGATGGCCCGGGCGGGGCGGACTGAGGGGCGGTCCGCCGTAGAGCCCGCGCATCCGGCGCAGCCGCGCGCCCCTTATCGGGCGCATATCGACCCGCACCACGCGTGTCCCGCCCGCGCCCGGGCACCAGCCAAGGAAGAAAGGTACCGAGGCCGGAAGGCGACCTGCCGGCCCGGGAGCGTGGGAGGTGGGCGATGGCGACGCCAGGCGACGTGCGCGGCGGGCACGACGACGACCGGCGCGGCAGGGGAACGGGACGTGCGGGCGCGGGAGGCGGTGGCGCCGCGAGCGGTCCGGCCGTCAGGACCTCGGTCCCGGCCCGGCTCGACCGGCTCCCGTGGTCGCGCTGGCACTGGATGATCGTCATCGGCCTCGGCACGGTGTGGATCCTCGACGGCCTCGAAGTCACCGTCGTCGGCAACATCGCCTCCCGCCTGTCCCAGCCCGGCAGCGGCCTGCACGTCTCCAGCGCCCAGGTCACCGGGCTCGCCGCCGCGCTCTACGTGGCCGGCGCCTGCGTGGGGGCGCTCTTCTTCGGCTGGCTCACCGACCGGCGCGGACGCAAGAAGCTCTTCCTGATCACCCTCGCCGTCTACCTCGCCGCGACCGCGCTGACCGCGCTGTCGACCCAGCCGTGGTGGTTCTTCACCTTCCGGTTCCTCACCGGTTTCGGCATCGGCGGAGAGTACGCGGCGATCAACTCCGCCATCGACGAGCTGATCCCGTCCAGGCACCGCGGCCGGGTGGACCTCATCATCAACGGCAGCTTCTGGGTGGGCGCCGTCGGCGGCTCGCTGCTGTCCATCCTCATGCTCAACACGAACTACTTCCCGGCCAACGTCGGCTGGCGGCTCACCTTCGCGCTAGGCGTGGTCCTCGGCCTGGTCATCCTGCTGGTGCGGCGCAACGTGCCGGAGTCGCCGCGCTGGATGTTCATCCACGGCCGCGGCGACGAGGCCGAGCGACTGGTGTCCTCCATCGAGGAACGCATCAGCGAGGAGACCGGCCGCCAACTGGAGCCGGTGGACCGCGAGATCACCATCCACCAGCGCGAGAGCGTCGGCTTCGGCGAGATCGCGCGCACCGTCTTCCGCGACTACCCCCGCCGCGCCGTGCTCGGCCTGGCCCTCTTCATCGGCCAGGCGTTCCTCTACAACGCGATCACCTTCGGCTTCGGCTCGATCCTCAACAAGTTCTACGGCACGCCTTCCGACCACACCGGCTACTACTTCGCCGTGATCGCGGTCGGCAACTTCCTGGGGCCGCTGCTGCTCGGCGGCCTCTTCGACACCGTGGGCCGCCGGCCGATGATCGCGGGGACCTACATCGGCAGCGGTGTGCTGCTGTTCGTCACCGCGTGGCTCTTCGGCGGCGGACACCTCAACGCCGCGACACTGACGGGGTGTTGGTGCGCCGTACTGTTCTTCGCGTCGGCCGGCGCGAGCAGCGCGTACCTGACGGTCAGTGAGATCTTCCCCATGGAGACCCGGGCCATGGCGATCGCCTTCTTCTACGCGGTCGGCACCGCCGCGGGCGGCATCAGCGGCCCCCTGCTCTTCTCCGACCTGACCAGCACCGGAGTGGTCTCCGACACGGTGAACGCGTTCCGCATCGGCGCGGCGCTGATGACGCTCGCCGGGGTCGTCGCGGCGTTCCTGGCGGTGAAGGCGGAACGCCGCTCCCTGGAGGACATCGCGACCCCGCTGTCGGCCGTGGGGCACGCCACGACCCGAGCCTGACACGGCCGCGCCTGACGGCTCCTCACAGGCCCGACCCGACCAGCACCTTGGTGAAGTCCCAGTCCCGCTGGGCGACCCCGGAGCACGTGTCGTCCGTACGGTAGGCGCCCGGGCACGGGCGGTCGCGGTTGACCGACCAGAACGTCAGCCGGGCCAGCCGGTGCCGTGCCGCGTACGCCGCGACGGTGCGGAAGTCCGCCTGGGTGATCGCCTCGCCGTCGCCGGTGACGCCGTTCTCCGAGGAGATGCCCATGTGGTGGTACGCGTCGGCCGCGTCGTAGCCGTAGGCGGAGCGCAGGACGCGGGCCAGCCCCTCGGCCGCCCGGACCGTCGCGGCCCCCATGTCGTGCTCCGCGCCGCCGAAGTCGAACGGCATGATCGACCAGCCGTCCGGCCGCAGCCCCGAGGCCGCCGCCCGGTCGACCAGGGTCGCGTCGGGACCGTCGCCCCCGCTGGGGAAGGTCACGTACTCCACGAGCCCCGGGTCCGCCGCCTTGACCGACTTGAGGGCCTCCACCACCTTGCGCCGCACCCCGGCGTCCGCGTAGGGGGCGCCCTCGATGTCGACGTCGATCGCCCGCAGCCCGTAGGCGTCGATGACCCGGCGGTACGCGGCGGCCAGCGCGGCGGCGTCCGGGCACTCGGTCTCCAGGTACGGCCCGCGCCCGCCGCCGAACGACGCGATGACGTCACCGCCCGCCGCCCGTACGGTGTCCACCGTTGCCTGGTCGGCGCCCCCGGTCAGCGGACGGGTGCCGTCCCACCGGGGATCACACCCGCCCCCGTCCAGCACGAACGCCATGCTGAACCACCGCACCCCGGTCGCCCGCATCACGGCCACCGGATCCGGCGGGTCGCCCCAGCCGTTGTAGAAGTACGGAGCCACGGCCATCCCCGGCGAGCCGGCCACCCCTGCCGCCGCACCCGTGCCGCGGGCGGTCGCCGACGCGGGCGGGACGGCCGTGGCGGCGAGCGCGGCGCAGGCGAGCGCGGAGCCGAGGGCGAGCGCGGCGGGGCGGAGGCGCAAGGGGCTCGCGGCGCGGTGGGAACCGACCGGTGGATCCTGAGAGGGCATCACGTACTCCTCGACGGCACGGAGATGACGTGATCAGGATGCGGGCGCTCGGCGGTCCATCGGTGCATATGCCGCAGATGTGCCGTGTGTGTCGCCCTTCCCGGCGCCGGTGCGCGGGTCCCGCGCCTGGCGGGTCAGCCGGCCGCCGGGGACGGCGATGGGCGGCCAGGGGCAGAGCGGTTGGACGGTGCCGCCGAGCCGTGCGCGTCCCGGGCGGGTCACCGTGGCGAGCGCGTCCAGTCGGGTGTCGTGTGCTACGCGGGCGGCTCGGGCCGCGCCGGCTGCGGACGGGCCGTGGCCAGGGCGTCCAGCGCCAGGGCCAACGCCCCGCGCAGCGCCGAGTCCTGGACGTAGCGGGCCGGGACCAGGTCAGGCGGGAAGGGGACGGACTCCTTCAGGCGGCGCTCCAGCGCGGGGAGCACCCGTTCGGCGGACGCCATCATGCCGCCGCCCACCGCGATGCGGGCAGGGTCGACGGTGATCGCCAAGTTGGCCACGTGGACGGCGAGTTGGTCGAGGGCGTCGGCCACCAACGTCCGCGCCCGCGCGTCCCCCGACGCGAACAGGCTTGCGGCCGTGGCCGGTTCGCCCAGCATCGCCGACCCCCTGCGCGCCAGGCCGATGCCCGAGGCGTACTCCTCCAAGGGCGCACGCCCTGATGCCACGCCGGCCGTCTCGGAGGCGTCGCGCAGCAGGTAGCCGATCTCGCCGGCCGCGCCGTTCGCCCCGTCCAGCACGCGCCCGCCCACGACGAGGGCCGCGCCGATGCCGGTGCCCAGGCTGAGGAAGATCCCGGGATCGGCGTCCCGCAACGCGCCCCACCGCGCCTCCGCCAAACCGCCCGCCTTCACGTCGTTGGCGCAGGCCACCACCTCCAACCCAAGTTCCTCACAGGTGAGTTGACGTAGCCGCAGGTCCTCCCAGCCCGGGACGTTCGGTGCGAACGGGATGCGGTCCTCGTGCACCACGCCCGGACTCACCGCGCCCGCGGCCAGGCATTGGCCGCCCGTCGTCTCCAGTGCCTCGCGCGTCTCGCGGGCGGCACGCAGTGCGCGTTCCACCGCCTGGGCGGCGCCGTCCGCGGCGAGGGTGTCGAGCCGCAGCGACCGCAGCACCCGGCCTGTGCGGTCCGCCGCGGCGATCGCGATCTTCGTCCCGCCGAAGTCGATCCCCAGCACGAAGTCGCGCTCCCCGGCACGCCGCCTTCCCTCGCTCATGCCGTGGGCTCGCCATCGCCGGTGGGTTCGTCGTCGAGGCCCTCGGCCACCTTCAGGAAGTCCTCGCGGATGTCCTTCGGGCCGAACGGCCAGGTGTGTTCGCGTCGCGCCCAGACCAGGAAGGCGATCACGCCTAGCGCCACCCAGCCGAGCGACCACTCGATGGGATGCAGACCGGGGTTGTTCTTGTCGGCGAAGACGTAGACCGTCAGCCAGCCCACCAGCGCGACGACGCTGGGCAGCGGATACAGCCACATCTTGTACGGCCGTGCCAGGTTCGGCTGCCTGCGCCGCAGCACCGTCACCGCGGCGATCTGCGCGAAGGCCTGCACGATCACCATCACCGTCGTCAGCAACGTGATCAGCACGGTCAGCGGCGGGGTCTTCGCCGACGTGCCCACGTGGCGGCTGAAGTAGAACGCCCCAGCGGTGATCACCCCCATCGCCAGCAGACTCAGCGTCGGGAAGCGGTGCTTGGGGTGCAGTCTGCCGAACTGCCGGAAGAAGACCTTGTCGCGCGCCGCGTCGTACGGCACCCGCGAGCCGCCGAGCAGCCCGGCGAACACCGAGGTGAAGGCGGTGACCAGGATGAGCACGGTGATGACGTTGGCGGTGCCCTTGCCCCACGCCCTCTGCAGGACGACCGCCGCCACCGACTGCGAGGCCGGGTTGTTCGGGTCGATCATGTCCTTCCAGCTGACGACGCCCAGCACACCGATCTGCATCAGCAGGTAGATGCCCATCACACCGAAGATCGCGTAGATGATGGAGCGCGGCAGTACCCGGCCGGGGTTCTTGATCTCGGCGCCCATGTACGCGGTGGTGTTGTACCCGAGGTAGTCGTAGATGCCGATGGTCAGCCCGCTGGCGAAGCCCAGCCAGAACTTGGTGGTGCCCAGTGCGAAGGCGTGCGGCGGGTAGCTGAACGCGTCGCTCGCGTGGAAGTGGGTGAACGCCGCGACGATCACCGACGCCACGCTGACGATCATCACGATCCACAGCATCGACGCGAGCTTGCCGATCGACTCGATGCGCCGCCACAGCAGCAGCACCACCGCGACGCACATCGCGAGCCCCACCAGGTCGCCCTGGCCCTTGGTCATCGACGGCCACAGATACGTCAGGTACTGCACGAATCCGGCCACGCCGGTCGACATGATCAACGGGATGAAGAGCATCGCGGTCCAGGTGAACAGGAACGGCATCAGCCGCCCGGTGCGGTACTGGAACGCCTCGCGCAGATAGATGTAGGAGCCTCCGGCGCCCGGCAGCGAGGCGCCGAGCTCCGCCCAGATCAGGCCGTCCGCCAGGGCGAGCACCGCCCCCGCGATCCAGCCGACGACGGCCTGCGGACCGCCGAAGGCCAGCACCATCGCGGGGATGGTGATGAACGGCCCGATGCCCACCATCTGGCTCATGTTGATCGCACTCGCCTGGAACTGGCCGATCCGCCGGACGAAGCCGCCGTCCGTCGTCGCGGGTGCGTGGTGATCGGTGGCCGCCATCGAGCCCACCTCCTGTGGCTGAAAGTAGCCCGTTAAGGAACTATCAAGTTAGTCTCCTTAACAAATAGAGGTCAAGGGGTGGTGGGAAACCCCCGCGGGGTGGCCGGGAACCACACCGGCCGGACCGCGTCCCGGGCCGCCCGTCTCGTAGGCTGACCACTGACAACGGTGAGGCAGCCGTGACCGGCCTCCGGCAGGCTTGAGCAGGGGGAACGATCCTGAACGCGGACACCACCGGCGCGGACACGCCGGATCGCGGCCCGGGCGCGCGGGTCGAGTCACCGGGGACGCGAGCGGAGCCCGGCGCAGGGACCGAGCCGGGCGCACGGCCCTGGAACCGGGGCGTCCTGCGCAGCTTCAACGAACGCGTCCTGCTGGACGCGCTGCGCGCCGCGGGCACCACCTCCCGCGCCGAGCTGGCGCGCACCACGGGCCTGTCCAAGCCCACCGTCTCCGCGGCGCTGGCCAACCTGGAGCGCGCCGGCCTGGTCAGGCAGACCGGGGAGATGACCAGGGGGCTGGGGCGCGGCCGGGCCGCCGTCCTGTACGAGGCCGACCCCGCCGCCGGCCACGTCATCGGCATCGACGTGGGCCGCGGCTGGCTGCGGGCCGCCGCCGCCGATCTCGACGGCTGCGTCGTCGGCCGCCGCGACGCGCCGAACACCGCCCGCACGGCGGGTGCCATGGTCCACGCCGCCGCGGAACTCGCCCGCGCCGTCGCCGCCGAGGCCGGGCTCGACTGGTCGCGGGTCGTGCACACCGTCGTGGGCAGCCCCGGCGTCACCGACCCCGGCTCGCACCGGGTGCGGTACGCGGTCAATCTGCCCGGTTGGGGCCGCAGCGACCTGTTCGACCGGCTCCGCGCCGAACTCGGCACCGGCCTGGACGTCGTCAACGACGCCAACCTCGCGGCGCTCGGCGAGTACGCGGTCGGCGCGGGGCAGGGCTCGCGGCTCTTCGCGTACCTGTGGATCGGCACCGGCCTTGGCGCCGGTCTCGTCGCGGACGGCAAGGTCTTCCGGGGCGGGCACGGGGCGGCCGGTGAGATCGGCTACCTGCCGATGTTCCCGCTGCCGGTCGACGGGGAGCCGCCCGCGCCGGGCTCTGCGCGGGGCGGGCCGCTGGAGGGGGCGGTGTCGGCCGACGCGGTGGTGCGGCTGGCGCACGCGATGGGCATGCGGGCGGACCGGGTCGTGACGGCGAAGGACGTCTTCGCGGCGGCCCGCGCGGGGGACGCGACCGCGGCCCGGGTCGTCGATCACGAGGCGGCCCGGCTGGCGCACGCGGTCGCCGCCCTCGCGGCGGTGGTGGACCCCGAACTCGTGGTCATCGGCGGGGCGGTGGGACGCAACGGGGACCTTTTGCTGGCCCCGATCCGGACCCACCTGCGCGATCTGACGCCCCTGCGGCCCCGGGTCGTGGCCTCCGCGCTCGGGGACGACGCGGTCCTGCTCGGCGCGATCGCCACGGCGGCGGAGACGGCTCGCGACCACGTCTTCGCCACGCGGGAGGGGTGACGGGGCTTTTCGCCGGGGGTCGGGGGCGGGGCGGGGCGGTTCCTCCGTGGACCGTATATTTACGAGCCCCCAACCGGAACGCGTGCGCCCTCTTGCCGGAGACGTCAGGGGGCTCACAAATATGCGACAGCGTCCACGGAGCAACCGCCCCGCCCCACCCCCTCCTGCCGTCCCCCACCTGCACCTGGACCGGAGCCATCGACGTTGCTCCCGGTGGTGCGGTCGCCATGGCCGTCGCCGGTTCCATCGGCCGCGGAGGCGTGAACCGCACCCGCTCAACCAGGAGGGTGCCAGTTGCTCGGGCTTCCGTCCCTTCGGCGATGGCCTGGTCGACGGCGACCGGCATGGTGGCGAACGCGCGCGCATCTGGTCGTGGCAGAGCTGGAGTTGATCGGGCACCTGGCCGCCCGGAGGCATGTGGACGGGTGGACGGATTGAGGCGGGGAAGCCCCCGCCGACGCCCGTGCGGGGGACGGCGGAAGGGGCGGGGTGGGGTAGTTCCTCCGTGGACGCTGTCGCATATTTGTGAGTCCCCCGGCGTCCCCGTGAAGCAGCGCCGTACGTCCAGAGCGGGGGCTCGTAAATATGCGGTCCACGGAGGGACTGCCCCACCCCGCCCCCGACCCCGGAAGGCCTCAGCCGCCGAACCCCTTCATCCCGCGGCCGTGCCGTCGAGATA
Organism: Streptomyces sp. ICBB 8177; assembly: GCF_003144095.1. Taxonomy (GTDB): domain Bacteria; phylum Actinomycetota; class Actinomycetes; order Streptomycetales; family Streptomycetaceae; genus Streptantibioticus_D. Next base: position 912,123 of record NZ_NSKH01000023.1, read on the forward strand.
GCCCCGCGCCTGGAGGGCGAACAGCTGGCTGTACGGCCCGCCCCCCGTCATCAGCTCCTCGTGCCCACCGACCTCCGTCACCCGTCCCCCCTCCAGCACCACGATGACGTCGGCCGTGCGCACGGTCGAGAACCGGTGCGAGACCAGCACGGTCACCGCCCCGCGACCAGCCCCCTCGCGTGCCGCCTGCGCCCACCGCGCGTACAGCGCGCTCTCCGTGGCCGCGTCCAGCGCCGCCGTCGGCTCGTCCAGCACCGTCAGCAACGGCTCCTCGCGCATCAACGCCCGTGCCAGCGCCAGTCGTTGCCACTGCCCGCCGGACAGCTCCGTCCCGTCGGAGAAGTACCGGCCCAGCTGGGTGTCCAGCCCGTTCGGCAGTCGCTCCACCGTGGCGTCCGCGTCCGCCCGCCGCACGGCGGACCGTACCGCCGCGTCGTCCCCGGCACGCGGCAGATCGCCGACGCCCACCGTCTGGCGTGCCGTCAACTGATAGCGGGAGAAGTCCTGGAACGCGGCCGTGGTGCGCTCACGCCAGCGTGCCGGGTCGATGTCGGCCAGGTCGGTGCCGTCCACCGTGATCCGTCCCGCCGTCGGCCGGTACATCCCGGTGAGCAGCTTGACCAGGGTCGTCTTGCCCGCCCCGTTCTCGCCCACCACGGCGACCGTCGCACCGGCGGGCAGCCGCAGGTCGACGTCGCGCAGCACCGGCTCCCGGCCGCCGTGGTAGCCGAACGTCACGCCCTCCAGGCGGATGCCGTCCGCCAGCCGCGCCGGCACCGCGCCGGTGGCAGGCGTGGTGGCCCCCTCCGCCGCCACCTGGTCCTCCAGCGTCAGCAGCCGCCCGGCCGTGCGGAACGCGCTGCCCATCGCGCCGGCGGTGTCGGTCGCCCCGGAGACCTGTCCCTGCGCCCGCCGCAGCAGGCTCACCGCCATCACGACCTGGCCGGGGCTGGTGTGGCCGTGCGCCGCGCGCAGCACCAGCAGCACGATCGCACCGCAGAACCCGGCCGCGTACACCAGCCAGCCGGCCGCCTCCCACGCCGCACTGCGCCGGGCCGCGCTCACCGACCGGGAACGCACCCGCTCGCCGAGCGCCGCGTGCCGCGCCGCCAGGTCACGGGTCACGCCGCAGATGCGCAGCTCCTTGGCGGTCTGAGCGGTGGTGGTGATCCGGAACAGGTCGGCCAGCAGCCGCCGGTCCTGCGCCAGGTCGTCGTCGGCCTGCTTCATCAGGCGGGAGGCGCGCCGGTCGGCCAGCGTGGGGACCACGCCCAGCAACGGCACGATGACGATCGGCGGGTAGACGGTGATCAGCAGCACCAGGATGCCGCCGCCGCGCACCAGCGTCTGGAGGCCTTTGAGGAACTGCCGGGGCGCGCCCGCGATGCTGCGCCGGTTGTCGCGGACCTGGTCGAGGTCGGCGAGCCGGTCCGGGCGCTCCAGCAGTTCGAGCCCGGCGACAGTGGCGGTCAGGCGGCTGAGCCGGGTGTTGATCAGCAGCGCCACCTTGTCGGTGAGCACCGAGTTCTGCATCGCGCCGACGATCCCGCACACCCACGAGACGGTGAACAGCGCGGCCACCAGCGCCGCGCCGACCGCCGCGTGGTGCGCGTCGTGGCGAGCGGCGGAGTCGATGACGACGCGGTAGCCGAGGGTGCCGGTCACAGAGGCGACCGAGCCGACCACGTACAGCAGCGCGGACGCCGTCATCAGCACGGGAGCGGCGCGGAAACCGGACGTGCCCAGCAGGGCGAGCACCCGGAGGTCAGGCAACAGGCCGCGCAGGCGCGAGATGTGATGCCGCATCAGTTTCTTCTCTCGGCGGTCCTGGCCGTGGCGCCGGTGAAGCGGGCCGCCTGGGAGTGGAACAGCTCCGCGTACTGGCCGCCCGCCGCCAGCAGTTCGTCTTGGCTGCCGGTCTCGGTGATCCGGCCGCCGTCCAGGACCGCGATGCGGTCGGCGCGGCGGACGGTGGAGAAGCGGTGCGAGATGATCACGCTGGTGGTGCCCTCGGTGATGGCGAGGAAGCGGTCGTAGAACGCGGCCTCCGCGCGCACGTCCAGTTGCGCGGTCGGCTCGTCGAGGACCAGCACCCGGGCACCGCGTTCCACCGCGTACAGCGCGCGGGCGAGCGCGAGCCGTTGCCACTGGCCACCGGACAGGTCGGTCCCGCCGGTGTAGTGCGGGGACAGCACGGTGTCCCAGCCGCGCGGGAGTCCGGCGATCAGTTCGGCGGCCCCGGCTCGTTCGGCGGCGCGGGCCAGTGCCCCGGGGTCGGGCGGATCGCCGCGAAGCGAGAGTGAGACGTTCTCCGCGACGGTGAGCGGGTAGCGGGTGAAGTCCTGGAAGACGACGGCCAGTTGGTGCTGCCAGGAACGCGCGTCGAGGCCGGTCAGATCGGTGCCGTCGACGGTGATGCGGCCACCGGTCGGCTCGCGCAGCCGGGCCAGCAGGGCGACCAGGGTGGTCTTGCCCGCCCCGTTCACCCCGACCAGGGCGAGGGAGCGGCCGGCGGGCAGCTCCAGGTCGAGGTCGTGCAGGACGTCGTGCTCGGCGCCGGGGTAGCGGAACGCCAGCCCTTCGAGCCGGATCGCCTCCCGGGGCAGGCCATCGGCGTCCCGCAGATCCTGATCTCCCGTCGCATCCGTTTCCGCGGAACCGAGATCGGCTTCCAGGCGGTCCAGGTCGGGCAGCGCCGACAGCATCCCCTCCAGGCTGAAGTCGGTCGCCGTCACACTGCCGACCGGCATGGTGGCCAGCAGCATCGGCAGCATCGTCGCCAGCGTGCGCAACGGCACCTCGTGGTGGTAGGCGTCCCAGGCCAGGGTGCCCGCGCCCAGCCCGTAGGCGGCCAGCACCAGCAGCGCGCACAGCGCCACGCGCAGGTTGAGCCGGGCCACCGAACGCCACGAGGGCCGCATCGCCTCGGTGTAGAGCCGGGACGCCTCGGACACCACCCACTCGCCGAGCCCGAAGACCCGTACCTCCTTGGCCCACTGCGGCCGCCAGGCCAGGCCCAGGAAGTACCAGCAGCGGCGCAGCGGCCGGCTGGCCCGACGGTAGGTGCCGACCCGCGAGCGCACCAGGGCGCGCAGCGGCTGCCGCACGACCAGCCACGCGGCCAGCAGCGCCAGGCCCAGCCACCAGCGGTACGTGCTCAGCACCCCGCACGCGACCAGCCCGCCCAGCCTGCTCCCCATCTGCTGGAGCAGCGTGATCGGCGCGTCCGCCGGTTGCTGGCCCACCACCTCGCCCTGCGCCGACGCCAGCCGGTCCAGCACCTCGGGGTCCTCCAGGTGCGCGATCCCGGCCGGTGCGGAGACCGCCCGCACCAGGCGCTCCTGCAACGCGGCGGTGAGCCGGGCCCGGGCGGCGGCGCTCACCACGTCCTGTGCCGGGCCGCGCAGCATGGACAGCGCGAAGCAGCAGGCCGCCAGCGTCAGCGACCACAGCAGCGCGTGCCCGGCGGGGGAGGCCACGCCGTGCGTCACGGCGGCCGGGATGCGGCCGGTCGCCCAGCCCATCGCCACCAGGGTGAGACTGGGCAGCACGGCGTCGGCGGCCAGCAGCGCGAGGGCGGCGAGCGACAGCGTGCGGGACGCCGACCACAGCATCCGCCAGGCCGCCCATCGGGTGCGGTACGCGGGCGGATCGGGCATGGCTCTCCCCCGGAAAGACGCGATCGGTGCCCGCCGAGTGTGCGCCGCCCCGGCGCGTCGGCGCAAACCCCTTTCCCGCACGGCCGGACGCGGCCGGCCGTCCGCCTCCCGGCGCACGGCCCGGGCTACCTGGGCGCCTTGCGGGCCGCGCGCAGGAACTCGCGGTTCATCGCCGCGATCGACGGCAACGGGATGCCCTTCGGGCAGGCCACCGCGCACTCGCCGGTGTTGGTGCAGCCGCCGAAGCCCTCCGCGTCCATCTGCCCCACCATGTCCAGCACCCGGCTCTCCCGCTCCGGCGCGCCCTGCGGCAGCACGTTCAGGTGCACCACCTTCGCCGCCGTGAACAGCATCGCCGACCCGTTCGGGCAGGCCGCCACGCACGCCCCGCAGCCGATGCACTCGGCGTGCTCGAACGCGGTGTCGGCGGCGGGCTTGGGCACCGGGGTGGCATGGGCCTCGGGGGCGCTTCCGGTGGGCACGGTGACGTAGCCGCCGGCACCGATGATCCGGTCGAACGCCGAGCGGTCGACGACCAGGTCCCGGACGACCGGGAAGGCCGCGGCGCGCCACGGCTCGACGTCGATGGCGTCGCCGTCCGCGAAGTGCCGCATGTGCAACTGGCAGGTGGTGGTGCGCTCCGGCCCGTGCGCCCGGCCGTTGATCACCATGCCGCACGCGCCGCAGATGCCCTCCCGGCAGTCGTGGTCGAAGGCCACCGGGTCCTCGCCTCGCGTGATCAGCCCCTCGTTGAGGGTGTCGAGCATCTCAAGGAACGACATCTCGGGCGCGATGCCGTCGACCTCGTACGTGGTCATGGCGCCGTCGGCGTCCGGACCGGGCTGGCGCCAGACGCGCAGGGTGAACCTCATGCGTAACTCCGCTGGGTGGGGTGGACGTACTCGAAGACCAGGTCCTCCTTGTGCAGGACGGGCGCGGTGCCCTCGCCGGTGAACTCCCACGCGGCGACGTAGCCGAACTCCTCGTCCCTGCGGGCCGCTTCCCCCTCGGGCGTGCGGCTCTCCTCGCGGAAGTGGCCGCCGCACGACTCGGTGCGGTGCAGCGCGTCCAGGCACATCAGCTCGGCCAGCTCCAGGTGGTCGACGATCCGGTTGGCCTTCTCCAGTTGCTGGTTGAGCCGCTCGCCGGTGCCGGGGACCTTGACCCGCCGCCAGAACTCCTCGCGCAGCGACGGGATGCGCTCCAGCGCCTCGCGCAGTCCGGCGTCGTCACGGGCCATCCCGCAGTGGTTCCACAGCAGTCGGCCGAGTTCCCGGTGGAACGACTCGGGGGTGCGGTCGCCGTCGACCGCGAGCAGCCGGTCCAGCCGCTCGGTCACCCCCGTGACCGCCTCGGTGGCGGCCGGGTGCGCCGGGTCGGGCTCGTCGCGCGGCTGCCGGGCGAGATAGTCGTTGATGGTGCACGGCAGCACGAAGTAGCCGTCGGCCAGGCCCTGCATGAGCGCGGAGGCGCCCAGCCGGTTGGCGCCGTGGTCGGAGAAGTTGGCCTCCCCGATGGCGAACAGCCCGGGGACCGTGGTGCGCAGGTCGTAGTCGACCCACAGCCCGCCCATCGTGTAGTGGATCGCCGGATAGATGCGCATCGGCACCCGGTACGGGTCCTCGGCCGTGATCCGCTCGTACATCTCGAAGAGGTTTCCGTACTTCTCCGCCACCTTCTCCCGGCCCATCCGCGCGATGGCGTCGGCGAAGTCCAGGTAGACGCCCTGCCCGCCGGGGCCGACGCCGCGTCCCTCGTCGCAGACGTTCTTGGCCGCGCGGGAGGCGATGTCACGCGGCACGAGGTTGCCGAACGCCGGGTAGATCCGCTCCAGGTAGTAGTCGCGCTCCGCCTGGGGGATCTCGTTGGGCGGACGCCGGTCACCCTTGGCCATCGGCACCCAGATGCGGCCGTCGTTGCGCAGCGACTCGCTCATCAGCGTCAGCTTCGACTGGTGGTCGCCGGAGCGCGGGATGCAGGTGGGGTGGATCTGGGTGAAGCAGGGGTTGGCGAAGTAGGCGCCGCGCCGGTGCGCCCGCCAGATCGCGGTGGCGTTGGAGTTCTTGGCGTTGGTCGACAGGTGGAAGACGTTGCCGTAGCCGCCGGTCGCCAGCACCACGGCGTCCGCGAGGTGGGTGCTGATCCGGCCGGTGACCAGGTCGCGGGCGACGATGCCACGGGCTCGCCCGTCGATCACGATCAGGTCCAGCATCTCGGTGCGCGGGTGCATCTCGACGGCGCCGGCCGCGATCTGCCGGGACAGCGCCTGGTAGGCGCCGAGCAGCAGTTGCTGCCCGGTCTGGCCGCGCGCGTAGAAGGTCCGGGAGACCTGCACGCCGCCGAACGAGCGGGTCTCCAGCAGGCCGCCGTACTCCCGGGCGAACGGCACGCCCTGCGCCACGCACTGGTCGATGATCTGCACGGACACCTCCGCCAGCCGGTGCACGTTGGACTCGCGGGCGCGGAAGTCGCCGCCCTTGACGGTGTCGTAGAACAGGCGGTGCACCGAGTCGCCGTCGTTGCGGTAGTTCTTCGCCGCGTTGATGCCGCCCTGCGCGGCGATCGAGTGCGCCCGGCGCGGAGAGTCCTGGTAGCAGAACTGCGTGACGCGGTAGCCCTGTTCGGCCAGCGTCGCCCCCGCCGCGCCGCCCGCCAGCCCTGTGCCGACGACGATGACCGTGTGGGCGCGGCGGTTGGCCGGGTTGACCAGCTGCGCGGTGAAGCGGCGGCGGTTCCAGCGTTCCTCGATCGGGCCTTCGGGCGCCCGGGTGTCGGCGATCGGGTCGCCGACCGCGTAGTTGGTGTACGGCGTCATGTCAGTTCAGCACTCCGGTCATCACCGATACGGGCACCGCGACGAACCCCGCGGTCAGGACGAGGGCGAGCGCGTTCCCTGCGATCCGGAACGCCCGGTCGCCGCGCCGGGTGACGGCGCCCAGGGTCTGCGCCGCGCTCCGGAAGCCGTGGCGGATGTGCAGGCCGAGGGCGAGCATCGCCACGAGGTAGACGACGTTCGCGTACCAGTTGCGGAAGTCGGCGACCACGTTCTCGTACGGGTGCCCCGGCTCCGCACGCGGGTTCACCGTCAGCGTCGTCAGGTCCAGGATGTGCCAGACGACGAACAGCGCCAGGATGATGCCGCCCCAGCGCATGGTGCGCGTCGCGTAGCCGGCGCCCGGTCGCCGGTGGACGTAGGGAGTGGGGCGGGCGGCCAGGTCGCGGCGGCTGAGCTGCCACGCCGAGACCACGTGCCCCACCACCGAGGCCACGAGCCCCACCCGCATGATCCACAGGAACCAGCCGTGGTGCAGCGCCGGTTCGCCGATGGTGCGCAGCCAGCCCGCGTAGGCGTTGTAGTCGCCCGCGCCGAAGAAGATCTTCAGGTTGCCCAGCATGTGCGCGACGAGGAAGAGCAGCATGACCACACCGGTGACGGCCATCACCGTCTTCTTGCCGATCGTGGACCGCCACAGGGTCGCCAGGGTGGACGGTCGCGGTACCGCCCGAGTCGCCAGTGCCATACCGGCGACGGTAGGACGGCACGGCCGCATCGGTCCAAGACATGATGTGGCTGGTTTCAATAGGCTGAGGCTATCGTCGCCCTACGATGGCGGCGTGCAGCTGCATCAACTCCACTACTTCGTCACCGTCGCCGAGACCCGCCACTTCACCCGGGCCGCCGCCCGGGCGCACGTCGCCCAGCCGTCGCTGTCCCAGCAGATCCGCGCACTCGAACGGGAGCTGGGCGCCGAGCTGTTCCACCGCGCCCGGGGCCACATCGCGCTCACCGACGCCGGTGAGGCGCTGCTGCCACTGGCCCGGCGCATCCTCGCCGACACCGAGACCGCCCGCCGCGAGGTGCAGGAGGTCGTACAGCTGCGGCGCGGCCGGGTCCGGCTGGGCGCCACCCCGAGCCTGTGCGTCGGCCTGGTCCCCGACGTGCTGCGCGCCTTCCACGACCGCTACCCGGGCGTCGAGCTGGTCGTCCACGAGGGCGGCTCGCGCGACCTGGTCCGGGTGCTGGCCGCGGGCGAACTCGACCTCGCCCTGGTCATCACCCCGCTGCCCGGCCAGGGCCCCGCGCTCGCCACCACCGAACTGCTGCGCGAGGAACTGGTGGCGGTCACCTCCCCGGACGCGCCGGCACCGGGCAGCCGGGGGCGGCTGAAGGTGGCCGACCTGCGCGACCAGCCGCTGGTGATGTTCCGGCGCGGCTACGACCTGCGGGAACTGACCACCGCGGTGTGCCGGGCCGCGGGCTTCGACCCGGTCTTCACCGTGGAGGGCGGCGAGATGGACGCGGTCGTGGGCTTCGTGCGCGCCGGGCTCGGACTCGCCGTGCTGCCCGGCATGGCCGCCGTCCGCTCCGGACTGCGCGTCACCCCCTTCGAGGGCCCCGGCCTGCACCGCACCATCTCGCTGGCGCACCGCAAGGACGTCGAACCGCCGCGCGCGGCACGGGAGTTGCGTACCGTGCTCGGCGAGCACCTGGCCGCCGCGAGCCGCGCCGGGGAACTGCCGCCCAGGACCCGGCTGCTGGGGTAGGGTTGCGCACCGGGACGATGCACCAGCGCGTCCCCAGCCATAGGACAGCCGCAGGATCCGGGACCGGTCACCGACGACCGCTCCGGACCGGACCGAGCCGAGGAGGTGAGACAGATTCCCGCTGTGTCAGACCGGGCGCTCCCGTCTCGCCGCCGTCACGCCCGTTCCGTCGCCCCGGCGCGTACGGTCCGTACGGCGTAGCCCGTCGAGGAGTGCCCGCGGGCATCCCGAAAGGCTCCCATGTCGTACCCGTCGTCCCACCCGCCCCACCGCCGCGACCCGGCCCGAACGCCTCCGCCGGCCCCCATGACGCGCGCCGGGGTCGTCACCGCGCTGCGCGCCGCGGGCTGCGTCTTCGCCGAGGACGAGGCAGACCTGCTGATCTCCACCGCCCGCCACCCGGACGAACTCGCCGCGATGGTCGGGCGCCGCGCCGCAGGCCTGCCCGTCGAGCACGTCGTGGGGTGGGCCGAGTTCGCCTCGCTGCGCGTCGCGGTGGGCCCCGGGGTCTTCGTGCCCCGACGCCGCACCGAGTTCCTCCTCCGCCACGCGGCCGCACTGGCCCGGCCCGGCGCGGTCCTGCTCGACCTGTGCTGCGGCTCCGGCGCGCTCGGCGTCGCGCTCGCCACCGCCGTCCCCGGCGCCGAGCTGCACGCGGCGGACGTCGACCCGGCGGCGGTGCGCTGCGCCCGGCGCAACCTGCGACGCGTGGGCGGCCGGGTGTACCGGGGCGACCTGTTCGCGCCGCTGCCCACGGCGCTGCGCGGCCGCGTGGACGTCCTGACCGCCAACGTGCCGTACGTGCCCACCGACGACATCGAGTTGCTGCCCCCGGAGGCCCGCGACCACGAGCCCCGTGTCGCGCTCGACGGCGGCGCGGACGGTCTCGACGTCCTGCGCAGGGTGGCCGCCGAGGCGCCGCGCTGGCTGGCCCCGGGCGGCAGCCTGCTGACCGAGACGAGTGAACGCCAGGCGGAACGCGCGGTGCGGACGGTCGCGGCCGGAGGTCTCGTGCCGCGGGTCGAGCGCGACGACGACCTCGGCGCGACCGTCGTCGTCGCGACCGCGCCCTGAACCGGTGCCCCACGGCATCGTGCCCCGGCGCGCGAGGCGGCGCCGGGGCACGACAGGGGTGGAAGGCCCTCACCGCGACGGGGAGGTAGGCCGGTACGGCTCAGGCCTTCCGGTCCGGATGGCGGCGCGAGCAAGGGCACGCGCCGGCGCCGCGAAAGGCGGCGGGATGGTGGTCGTGGACGAGCGCGGCGGCGAACGGCGCCGCGGGAGAGGTCCGGACGCGCGAGCCGGACGTGCCCGGACCAGGCCGGGTGACGGCTGTCGTGACGGCCGAGGGCGTACGGATGTCGCTTCCCGTACGACCGGCTATGTGCCCCACACCGTTCATGGCGGACTCCCGGGTTGACCGGACGGCTCACCCCGATCCAATCCGCCCCGCGGCGACCGTGCGACGCGGGCGACACGCCGGGGCTCACCCGGACGCCGTACGGCGTGATGCGCCGTGAACGTCGTTTCCACAGGTCGGAGGTGGTGGGCGCGGGGCGGCCAAAGTGCGGAGTGCCCTCACCCGGCCGGGTGAGGGCACTCCGTTCGAGGGACCGCCTCGGCACCTGTCGCCAGGCTCTTGCCGCTAGTCGCTAGTCGCTCTTCGCGTCCTGGTCCGCGGCGTCCGCCGCGCTCTGCGCCGCGTTCACCTTCTGCTGCATCTGCTGGAGCTGGTCCGCGGACGAGCCGGAGGGCGCGCCCGCACTCGGCGACGAGGTGGCGGCGGGCCGCGTACCACCCGGCGCCGCGCCGCTGTCGTGGCCGGAGCAGGCCGTCGTGAACAGGGCCGGGACCGCCAGGGCCGCCGCGACGCCGAGGGACAGCCGACGACGCCGCGTCACGAGCTGACGCCCGCGGAGCCGCTGCCGTCGCCCTGCGTCTGGCACCAGGACCCCACCGACTTCAGGTCGGTCTGCCGCTGCTCCAGGTTGGGCAGCAGCGCCTTGCGGGTGGCCATCCGGTCGCCCAGCAGCTTGGCGACGGCCGTGTCGCCCTTGGCGTCTGCGTTGTCGATGCGCTGCTGGAGCCGGGCGATCGAGCCGGGCGTGCCGACGCCGGCCTCCAGGCGCTTGACCGCCCGGTCCACCCGCCGCTCCAGCGCGGGCACCCGGCGGCACAGCACCTTGGCGCCGTCGCCCCGCGGTGCCTTGGCGGCCGTGGTGACCGTCGAGGACGCGCTGTCGGCGTAGGACGGCGCCGCTCCGGCCGCCAGGGAACCCGTCAGGGCGATGCCCGCCACGGTCGCGGCCATCGCCGTCTTGCGACGCTGCATGGTCTTCACTCCACTTCGTGCGGCCCCGCCACGGGGGCTTGCGATACGGAAGGGAGCGGCCCGCCACCGCCGCTGGGAGGGCTCGGCGGGCCGCGTGGGAGCGACCGTAGGAGCGCTTCTTGTGGTTTCTTTGTGGGCGCCCACCACGCCCCCTGGGCCCGCCCACCCAGGCCCGTACGATCCGTCAGGCCCCTTGCCAACTGCCCGGGGCGCCCGATGTGCCCGGTGCGCCCGGCGTTCGCGGGAGGGAGCCGGTCAGCCAGTCGCGGTGGACCGGCAGGACCACCGTCGGCGTGTCGCTGAGCGGCAGCGTCACCTCGAACCGGGTCCCCGGCGAGCCGTCCGGCCGGTCGGTGATCCGCACCGTGCCGCCGTGCAGGTCGACCTGCTGAGCCACGAGGGTCAGGCCGAGCCCGGTGCCGGGGCTGTCCCCGCCGCGTTCGAAACGGCGGAAGACCCGCTCGCGGGCGGATCGCGGGATGCCCGGGCCGTGGTCGTCCACGGTGAGCACCGCGGCTCCCGGCCGGGCGCGCAGCGCCACCTCGACCACGGCGCCCGGCGTGCCCGGAGCGCGCCCGTGCACCAGCGCGTTCGTCAGCAGGTTGTCGACGACCATCCGCAGCCCCGGCTCCCAGCCGCGGATGCGCGGGCCGGGATCGACGGCGGCCGTCACGCGCGCCGCGGGATGCCTGCGCGCCGCGTCGGCGGCGGACGCGGCGACCAGCTGGCCGAGGTCGACGGGCGTGAAGGCGTCCGCCTCGACCAGGTCGCCCTGCGCCAGCGCCCGCAGCGTCACCAGCAGCCCCAGCAGCCGTTCGTGCTCGCCGCGCAGATCGGTCACCACCTCGGCGCGCTCGGCCGGGTCCAGGTCCGGGTGGGCGGCGAGGATCTCCAGGTTGGTCTGCATGCTCATCAACGGCGTGCGCAACTCGTGCGAGGCCGCGGCGGAGAACGACCTGGCGGTCTCCAGCGCCTCACCCGTGCGTGCCGCCTGCTCGTCGTAGCGGGCGAGCAGCGTCTGGAGCGTCCCGGCCAGTTCGTCGACCTCCGTGACGCGCGAGGGGCGGTGGTCGAGCCGGGCCGCGCTCACCCCCGGGTCCAGGCCACCGGCCCGCCGCCGCAGGCGCCGCAGCGGCAACGTGGCCCGCTCGGCGATCCCCAGCCCCACGAGCGCGGATACCGGCGCGGCGATCAGCGCGACCAGCAGCACCCGCCGCCGCACCGCCTTCACGCCGGCGTCCGTCTGCGACGCGGGGGAGAAGACCCACAGGGTGTCGCCCGCCTGACCGCCGGTGATCGGCAGACTCAAGCCCCGCCAGCTCCTGCCGTCGGCACTGACCGTCACCGGGTTGCGGCCCGCCGCGGCGGGCAGCGGCACACTGTCCGCCGGTTGCGGCCCGCCCTCGGCGGCGATCGAGCCGTCCGCCCCGGACACCACGCGTACGCCCACGTCCAGCGCGGCGCTCAGCAGCTTGCGTTCCCGCGACTGCTCCAGCGCGGGCCGCCCCGCCCGGTCCACCCGCAGCAGACCGCGCGCCACCGGCAGCACCACGGCGGCCCGGTCCCGCAGCCGCGCGTCCTGCCCGGCGTGGATGTCCCGGCTGATCAGCCGCGTCAGCAGCACTCCGGACGCCAGCACCATCAGCGGCACCGTCACGCCCACCGCGATCGCGATCCTGGTCGACAGCTTCACCGGGTCTCCCCGCGCAGCACGAAGCCCACTCCGCGCACGGTCTGTATCAGCCGGGGCCGCCCGTCCGCCTCCAGCTTGCGCCGCAGGTAGCTCACGAACGTGTCCACGGCGTCGGTGCGCACGTCGAAGTCGTACCCCCACACCCGGTCCAGCAGCTGGTCGCGGCTGAGCACCATGCCCGCGTTGCGCGCCAGGACCTCCAGCAGCTCGAACTCCCTGCGGGTCAGGCGCACCGGCACGCCCGCGTAGGTCACCTCCCGCGAGCCGGGGTCGAGCACCAGCTCACCGGCGCGCACCTGGTCGCCGGGGCCGGCGGGCCTGCGCCGCAGCAGCGCCCTCAGGCGCAGTTCGAGCTCCTGCAACGCGAACGGCTTGACCAGGTAGTCGTCGGCCCCCGCCTGAAGCCCCGCGACGCGGTCGGCCACCTCGTCCAGGGCGGAGAGCATCAGCACCGGCACGTCGTCACCGGCGGCCCGCAGCCGCTCGCACACCTCGATGCCGCTGATGCCCGGCATGGACACATCCAGCACCACGACATCGGCGGGCTGGTCCGCCAGCGTCTCCAGCGCGGTCGCGCCGTCGGGGGCCAGGCTGACCGCGTACCCGGCCAGCCGCAGGCCCCGCCCCAGGGAGCGCAGGATCGCGGCGTCGTCGTCCACGACGAGGACCCGGCCCGATCGTTCGGTCATGGGAACGTCTCTCCTGCCTACGCGTGCCGCCGTACGCGCGTCGTGATGCGGGGCGCGCCGGCCGGGGGGCCCGGCGCAGGGGCCGAACCGTACCGGGCCTTCCTGCGAACGCGGTAGCGGCCCCGTCCGGACCACTGCGGTAGCGGGCCGCGACGAGCGCGCCCAGTATCGGGCGCATGGGCGTGCACGCTACCGGGGTCGCCCCGACGGCCCGGACCCGGCTGGTCGCGGGGGCCGCGCTGCTGGTCGCGGGCGCGCTGCTCGCCTCCTGCGGTCTCGGCGGCCCGGCGGACACCCGCGACGCCTTCAGCACCTGGTCGGCGCAGCGCCTGCGCCGCGCGACCGCGGACATCCAAGCGCCGCGCGGCATGTCGTACACGCCGCTGCCCACGCTGGGCAACGCCCGGATCGGGGCGCTGTTCGACCACGACGCGAACGGCGACCACTTCTGCAGCGCCAGCGTCGTGCACAGCCCGGGCAAGGATCTGGTGCTCACCGCGGCGCACTGCATCCACGGCGGCCAGGGCAACGGCTACCGCAAGGACATCGTCTTCGTCCCCAGCTACCGCGACGGCGCCGCGCCCAACGGCGCCTGGCGGGTGCGCGGCCTGGTGGTCGACCCGCGCTGGGCGAAGACCTCCGACCCCGACCTGGACGTCGGCTTCGTCATCCTGCGCCCGCTGCGCGGCAGGCACATCGAGGACGTCCTCGGCGCCAACGCCCTGGGTGTGAACACCCCGTTCGGCCGCCCGGTGCGGCTCACCGGCTACCCGTCGAGCGGCCAGGAGCCGATCTCCTGCGTCAACACCACCATCCGGCAGAGCGCCCGCCAACTGCGCGTCAACTGCGTCGGGTTCCCCGGCGGGACCAGCGGCAGCCCGTGGCTGACCGGATACGACCCGGCGGCGGGCACCGGCACGGTCGTCGGCGTCATCGGCGGCTTCCAGGAGGGCGGCGACACGGCGGACGTGTCGTACAGCCCGTACTTCGGCGCGGACGTACGGAAGTTGTACGAGCGGGCGGTGGCGATGGACGGCGGCGGGGCCAAGCGGTAGGCGGTGGCGGCCGGTTCACCCGTCGAGCCACGCCACGAGCCGGTCCCGCTCCTCGCGCGTCAGCTCCGCCGGCGTCCCCGGCGACCAGCGCGGCTGACGGTCCTTGTCGACGAGCGCGGCCCGCACCCCCTCGGTGAAGTCGTGGGTGGGCGCGACCCGCAGCGCCAGCCGCAGGTCCCGGTCCAGGCATTCCGCCAGGGACGAGGACGCGCCCCGGCGGATCACCTCGAAGGTGAGCACGAGGCTGGAGGGCGCCGCCCGGCGCAGCGCGGCCAGCGTCTCCCGGGCCCACTCGCCGTCCTCCTCTGACCGGGCGGCGTCGTCGAGCCGGTCGAAGACCTCCTCCAGCGTCTGAACCCCGAAGCAGCGGTCGATGGCCTCGTAGTGACCGTGCAGTTCCGACGGCGGTGGCGTCGTGCGGTACCGGGCGAGGACCGCGTCCAGGTCGCGGCCGCCGGACGCGGTCAACTCGCGTTCCAGCGAAGGAAGGTCACCGGAGTCCACGTAGTGGGTGGCCAGGCCGCACTCGACGGCGGCGGCGCCCGAGACGCGTGCCCCGGTCAGGCCGAGGTACGTGCCGACGGCGCCGCGCAGCCGGGGCAGGAAGTATCCCGCGCCGATGTCGGGGAAGAAGCCGATCGCCGTCTCCGGCATCGCCAGCCCGGCGCGTTCCGTCACCACGCGTACCGAGCCGTGCACCGAGATGCCCAGGCCGCCGCCGAGCGCGTAGCCGTCGATCAGCGACACGTACGGCTTGGGGTATCCGGCGACCGCGGCGTCCAGCCCGTACTCGGCGGCGAAGTAGCCGCGTACCGCGTCCGCGTCCCCGCGTAGCGCGGCCTCCCGCACGGCCCTGATGTCGCCGCCGGAGCAGAACGCCTTCGGGGAGGTGCTGCGCACCACCACGGCCCGCACCGACTCGTCGTCCCGCCAGGCCTCCAGGGCGGCCCGCATCCGCTGGACCATCCGCAGGTCGAGCGCGTTGAGGGCGGCGGGCCGGTCCAGCAGGATGGTCGCGACGCCGTCGTGGACGGATGTCTTCACGGGGACGGTCATGCTGCTCCTGCCTGGACGACGCGGACCCGGCGCCGGTGGCCGGAGCGCCGCGGGATCGGACTCCTCCCGCCAGCCTAGGCGCCGGTCCGGGCCTCCCGTCCGGCGGGCCCGCGTCTTTTCCGGGGCCACGTGCGCCCCGGCCGCCCCGGGGAGGCCGGCGTCAGCTCTGGCGCGGCAACCGGTCGCTCCGGGCGCCGGCGTTGTCGAGCGGCTGCTTCGGAGTCTCCCTGCCCTGGAGCGCCTTCGCCACCGCGTTCTGGAGCACGATCTTCATCTGGTCGGTCATCACCACCGGCGTGTAGTCGACCGCCCCCTTGAGCGCTTCGGCCGAGGCCACCCGGACCGCGCCCTCACTGGTGCCGTCGTCCGTCGTCCAGTACGGCTCGTCGAGCGACCCCACGGTCGAGGGGAAGATCGCCACCTTGCGGGCGAACGACTCCTGGTGGCGCCGTCGGCGCTGAGCTTCTCCGCGTAGTTGTCGGCGGGCTGGTGCGACCCGGTTGACGCGCACGTCCGGAGCGTCAGTAACTAATGCGCTTCAGCGGATTACCGCTCAAGCGTATTAGTCAGATCATCGCCAGGCGAATGTCGTGAAGTTGGGACAAGCGTACGGAACCTACCGCCCAGGAGTGAGGTCTGTATGGGTTGCGTCACCAAAAGGCGGTGTGTCGCTGTTGTCGGTAAAGATCCCGTCTTGGTCAAATACCTGATGCTGCCTGGTTCGTTGGGCAGAACCCAAGTCCCCATCGAATGACCTTGGAGGCATCAGCAATGAAGTCCCTCACCTCGTCACTCAGCCGCGCCCTGGGCGTGCTGGCCGGTGGCGCCGCCGCCGTCGTCCTCGCGGCCGGCGGTGCCCAGGCCGCGACCGACCACCACGCGCCCTTCCACGGCCGCGGTGACTGGGGTCACGGCCGCGGTGACTGGGGTCACCGCCACCTGCACCACGGCTACCCGCACCGCTTCCACCACCACCACACCCACCACATCGGCTTCTGGCACCACGTGCGCTGACGATCCGTCCGCGCGGGGCCGGGTGAGGCCGCGCGGTCGCCCTCTCGGGCGCCGCGCGGCCTCACCGTTTTCCGCGCCATGCGGTGCCGACCCGGCGCTCTCAGGCCAGCATTCGCGAGACGGTCACCGCGCGCAGGCCCCGCTGCCGCAGCCCGTCGAGGATGGCGGGCAGCGCGGCGACGGTTCCGGGGTGGCCGAAGTGGAGGCTGACGACCGAGCCGCCCCGCACGTGGCCGAGGACGGTGTCGCGCACGGCGTCCGCGCCGGGGTCGGTGTAGTCGAGTGAGTCCAGGTCGTACGACAACACGTGCGGGTATCCCGCCCGCCGGGCCAGCCGCAGCACGGAAGGCGACGCGTACTGGGCCTGCGACGGCCGGAACCAGCGGCCCACGCCGCCGGTCAACCGCCGCAGCCGCTGCGCGCACTGTTCGATCTCGGCGGCCGCCTGTGAGGCCGGCATGGCGTTGATGTCGCGGTGGTTCTCGGTGTGGTTGCCCAGTTCGTGGCCGCCGTCAAGGACGCGCCGGGCCATCGCCGGGTACGCCTCCAGCCAGCTGCCCACGGCGAGCACGGTCAGGCCGGCGCCCACCCGTTCCGCCTCGGTGAGCAGCGCCTCGGCCTCCTTGGGGTCGCCCTGCCCGTGGAACGTCAGCGCCACCATCGGGCGGCCGGACGGCCCGTGGGCGATCTGGTCCGGCAGGCCCGGCGGCAACGCGGGCAGCGCGGCGGGTTCCGTGCGTGAGCCGGGGGCCGCGGGCGTGTGCGGCGAGGCCGTCGGGTCGGTCGAGGGGGCCGGGCGGGCGGCGGCCCGGACGGCGTGGCCGTCGCCGCAACCGGCGGCCAGCGCGCCACCCGCGGCGGTCCCGGCCGCGGCCCGCAGAACGCTTCGGCGATCGATGGACGTCACCGGGCAACCGTAGGCGGCGAATGTGATGATCTGTTGTATTTGGTACGTCACGGGCGAGCCGGGCGGGCCGGGGGAGCCGGGCGAGCCGGGTCTGTGGCGCGGGCGGGTGCCCGGCCTGCGGCCGCCGGACCGCCGTCCGTTCTCCCGGGCCGGTCGCCCGCCGTCCGTCGCGCGCCGCCGTCCGCTTTTCGGGACACCTCGTCGCGACCATTGTCCGGAAGCACGCTTCTGTCATGGCAGTGTCAGGCGGTACCGTCCGCCCGTGCTGTCACACGCGCGGAGAGCCCGCATCCCCCTACACTCCCTGTCGGTCGTGGCGGTCGTCGTAGCCGCCCTCCTGGCCGTCTTCACTGCCCCGGCCATGGCCCACGGCCGCCCCGCACCGAAGGACACGGGCACCCAGCCCGTCTACTCCTACTCCAGCGCCATCCGGCAGTCCGTCTGGGTCGACACCGGCATCGACGGTGACCGCGACGGCAAGACCGACCGGGTGGCCGCCGACATCATCCGGCCGAGCGAGCTGGCGGCCAAGGGCCAGAAGGTGCCGGTCATCATGGACGCGAGCCCGTACTACTCGTGCTGCGGCCGGGGCAACGAGAACCAGCTCAAGACGTACGACAAGAGCGGGAACCCGGTGCAGTTCCCCCTCTACTACGACAACTACTTCGTCCCGCGCGGCTACGCCGTCGTCCTGGTCGACCTGGCTGGCACCAACCGTTCTGACGGCTGCGTCGACGTCGGCGGCCCCTCCGACGTCACCTCCGCCAAGGCGGTCGTCGACTGGCTCAACGGCAGAGCGAAGGGCTACACGACCAGAACCGGAACGACCGCCGCGCAGGCGAGTTGGGCCAACGGATCGGTCGGCATGATCGGCAAGAGCTGGGACGGCACGATCGCCAACGGGGTCGCGGCCACCGGCGTCGACGGCCTGAAGACCATCGTCGACATCAGCGGCATCAGCTCCTGGTACGACTACTACTTCGCGCAGGGTGCCGCCCTCTACGACGGCGGCCCCGACGAACTCGCCTCCGAGGTGGAGAGCTCCGCGGCGCAGTCCAAGTGCTCCGCCGAGGAACAGGCGTTGCGCGACGGGGCGCCGCGCGACGGCGACTGGACATCGGCCTGGCAGCAGCGCGACTACGTGGCCGACGCCGCCAAGGTCAAGGCGAGCGTCTTCGTCGCGCAGGGACTCGAGGACCTCAACGTCCGCACCAAGAACTTCGGCCAGTGGTGGGACGCGCTCGCGGCGCACGGCGTGCAGCGCAAGATCTGGCTGTCGCAGACCGGTCACGTCGACCCCTTCGACTACCGCCGCAGCGCCTGGGTCGACACCCTGCACCAGTGGTTCGACCACTACCTGATGGGCGTCGACAACGGCATCCAGAACCAGCCCATGGCCGACATCGAACGCACCCCGGACCACTGGACCACCGACGCGGTGTGGCCCCCGTCCGGCACCGCGACGACCCCGCTCAGCCTCGACCCCGGGACGACCAACGGACTGGGCGGGCTGAGCACCACGCCGCCCGCCTCCGGCAGCAGCGAGAAGTACACCGACAACCCGAAGCAGAGCGAGGACGACTGGTCTTCGCAGGTCGACCAGGCCACCTCGGACAAGGTCGCCTTCACCACCGGGCCGCTCAAGCAGGACCTGCGGCTGTCCGGCAGCGGAACGGTCACGCTCACCGCGACGTCCTCCACCACCAGCGCCCATCTGTCGGCCGTCCTGGTGGACCTCGGCCCGGCCACCATCCGCAACTACGAGGACGACGGCGAGGGCATCACCACCCTGACCACCCGCTCCTGCTGGGGTGACAGCACACCGGGCGACAGCGCCTGCTTCCTGGACACCGCGGCCGACACCGAGAACGTCGACTACACCGTCTTCAGCCGCGGTTGGGCCGACCTCGGGCACTACGCCTCGCTGGACAAGGGCGTCTCGCTCACCCCGGGCAAGCCGTACACCATCACCGTGCAGCTGGCCGCCAGCGACCACGTCGTCCCGGCCGGGCACCGGCTCGCCCTGATCGTCGCGGGCACCGACAACGGGCTCATCGTCGCCCCGCCGTCGACCCCGGCCATCACGCTGGATCTGTCGGCGTCGCACGCGAACCTGCCGCTGGTCGGCGGCGTCTCCCAGCTGCGCCGCGCCCTGGGCTCCGGTCACGCCGGGCACCCGGCGGGCGCCCCGCTCACCGGGCTGACCGGCTCGGCCGCGGGCGCGCTTCCGGCCGGTCAGGCGGTCCGCCTGCGCTGACCTCCTGCGCACGGCCCGACGGCCCGCGCCTTCGCCACGGCTGACGCCTGGTGGGGCGCGGGCCGTCCGCCTGCTGCCCGTGTCCGTGCCGACCGCGTGCTGCCCCTCGTACGCCCGGCGTCCTGCCGCCTTGTTCCGGCAGGCCCTCTCCCGTCGCCGTGACGTTCGTCACCGCCGCGGCGGCCGGGGCGCGAGTACCCTGCACGCATGCTCCTGCTCGTGCGCCGTCGACACGTGGACTTCGTCCGCGTCACGAGCATGTCCTGTCGCCGCAGCGGCTGACCTCGACTCCCTCACCCACCACCGGCACCGCGGCCGCGCCCCACCCGGCGCCCGCGCGCGGCGCGCCCGGCCACCGCCGGGCCCGGCCGGGACCTCACCCTGCGGGACACCACCCATGACACACGACCACCAGCTCCCCGTCATCGACCTGTCCGCCGCCGACCGCGGACCGCAAGGCCGGGCACGGCTCCACGCCCAACTGCACACCGCCGCCCACGAGGTGGGCTTCTTCCAGCTCACCGGCCACGGCGTGAGCGCGGAGCGCACCGCCGACCTGACCCGGACCATGCGCGAGTTCTTCGCCCTGCCCGAGGCCGACCGCCTGGCCGTCTCCACCCTCGACTCACCGCACTTCCGCGGCTACACCCGGGTCGGTGACGAGCGCACCGGCGGCAGCCGCGACTGGCGCGACCAGATCGACATCGGCGCCGAACGCCCCGCCCGCGTCCCCGGCCCGGACGAGCCCGCGTACTGGTGGCTGGAGGGGCCCAACCAGTGGCCCGCCGCCCTGCCGCGGCTGCGCGGCGTCGCCCTCGGCTGGATCGAAGAGCTGAGCGCGGTCGCCGACCGGCTGCTGCGCGAACTGCTCACGGCCATCGGCGCACCCGCCGACTTCTACGCGGACGCCTTCGCGGGCAACCCCCACCTGCACCTGAAGCTGGTGCGCTACCCCGGCAGCGCGCCGGACGGCGCCGACCAGGGCGTCGGTGCCCACAAGGACTACGGATTCCTGACGCTGCTGCTCCAGGACGAGGTCGGCGGGCTCCAAGTGGAGCGCGGCGACGGGCGGTTCCACGACGTACCGCCGCTGCCGGGCGCGTTCGTGGTCAACCTCGGCGAACTCCTCGAAGTCGCCACGGACGGCTACCTGAAGGCGACCAACCACCGCGTCGTCAGCCCGCCCGGCGCCCGGGAGCGCTTCTCCGTGCCGTTCTTCTACAACCCCCGGCTGGACGCCCGTATCGAGAAGGTGCCGTTCCCGTACGCGGACCGCGCGCCCGGTGCGACGCGCGACCCGGCCAACCCGTTGTTCGCCGAGTACGGCCGCAACGAGCTGAAGGGCTGGCTGCGCGCGCACCCGCAGGTCGCCCGCCGCCACCACGCGGCCCTGCTGGAACCCGCCGCCGCGTAGCCGCCACCGCTCGTCGCCGCCGGGCCCCTCGTGAACGCAGCCGCCGACCGGCACTCGCGCCGGAGCCCGGAATGGGGGATGTTGGAGATCACCGTCTCGGGCAGCCCCTCGGGCCCGCCGGAGCGAACAGGCCGACACAGGTGAGGTAGCGATGAGCAGCGAGCAGGACGCCACGGTGGGCGCGACGACCCTTGAGGAGCTGTACCGGGACCTGCACGCCCACCCGGAGCTGTCCTTCCGCGAGAGCCGCACGGCCGGCATCGCCGCCGACCGCGCCGAGGCCGCCGGTTTCGAGGTGATCCGGGGCGTCGGCCGCACCGGCGTCGTCGCCGTCCTGCGCAACGGCGAAGGCCCGACGGTGCTGCTGCGCGCCGACATGGACGCGTTGCCGGTGCGCGAGGACACCGGCCTGCCGTACGCCAGCCAGGTCACCGGCACCGACGAGAACGGCCACGAGGTCCCGGTGATGCACGCCTGCGGCCACGACGTGCACGTCACCTGTCTCATCGGCGCCGCCGAACGGCTCGCGGCGGACCGCGCCGAGTGGTCCGGCACGCTGATCGCGCTCTTCCAGCCCGCCGAGGAGATCGGCGGCGGCGCGCGGGCCATGGTGGACGACGGCCTGTTCGAGCGGGTCGGCAAGCCCGACGTGGTCCTCGGCCAGCACGTCGCCCCGATGCCCGCGGGCTGGGTCGGCGCCCACCCGGGTCCGGCGTTCGCGGCGGCGGACGCGCTGCGGGTGCGGATGTTCGGCCGCGGCGGGCACGGATCGCGTCCGGAGACCACCATCGACCCGGTGGTGATGGCCGCGGCGACCGTGCTGCGGTTGCAGACGGTGGTCGCCCGCGAGGTCGCCGGGGCCGACACCGCGGTGCTCACGGTCGGCTCGCTGCGTGCCGGGACCAAGGAGAACGTCATCCCGGACGACGCCGAACTCGGCCTGAGCATCCGCTCCTACACCGCGCCGGTGCGCGAGCGGGTGCTGGAGGCCGTGCGCCGGATCGTGCACGCCGAGGCCGCCGCGTCCGGCGCGGTGAAGGACCCGGAGATCACCGTCGTCGACTCCTTCCCGGTGCTGGTCAACGACCCGGAGACGACCGATCGCACGATGAACGCCTTCCGCACCGAGTTCGGCGACGCGCAGGTGGTCGCCCCCGGACCGGTCAGCGGCAGCGAGGACGTCGGCGTGCTGGCCACGGCGGCGGGCGCCCCGCTGTGCTACTGGCTGCTGGGCGGCGCGGACCCGGCCGCCTTCGCCGCCGCGGCGAACGGCGGCACCGCCGACAGCGAGGTGCCGTCGAACCACTCCCCGAAGTTCGCCCCCGTCATCGAACCGACGCTGTCGACAGGCGTACGGGCGCTGGTCACCGCGGCCCGCACCTGGCTGGCCTGAGTCGGAAGCCGCGCCGCTGACGTCCGACGGCGGGCTCAGGTCGCGGAGCCCGCCGCGGCCCCCGTGAGGAGGTCGGCGCCCCAGCGCTCCACGGACTCCGTCAGGTCAAGCGGCCGCACCCCGCCGCCGCCCTCGGCCGACGGCCAGTCCTCGCGCGGCACCCGCCACATCACCTCGAACTCGTTGCCGTCGGGGTCCTTGGCGTAGAACGACTTGGAGACCGCGTGGTCGGTGGCGCCGACCAGCGCCCCGCGCTCCCTCAACTCCCGCCCGATCGCGGTGAGTTCGCCGAGTGTGCCGACCTCCCAGGCAAGGTGGTACAGACCGACCGCGCCTTGCCGCGGGCCCGGCGCGTCGTCGCCCACCGCGAACAGGCCGAGGTCGTGGTCGTTGAGGGTGCCGGGCGCCCTGAGGAAGGCGGCACGGCCCGGGATCTCCTGGGCCACCTCGAAGCCGAGCACCTCGGTGTAGAACCCGACGGCGCGCCGGACGTCGCGGATGTAGAGCACCGCGTGGTTGAGCCTGCGTACGGGCATGGCGTCCTCCTCCTCGCTGGGGACGGGCCGGGTCCGGCCTGATCCCTCCGTCCCCCGTGTGCGGTGGTCCCGCCACTCCACCGTACACCCGAAGCTTGAAAGTTCAAGATTCGCCCCGAGGTGGTGCCATGCCGTCCGGCCCGCGCCGCTCGCGGCCCGCCGCGCGCCGCCCCCGGGGCCTGCGCGACAAGCGCCGGGCCGCGGCGGCAGAATGCCAGGACCAGCTCAGCGACGAAGCGGATCGAGACAGTGACGACAGCTGTGAACAGCGCCACCGGGACCGGTGGGTCCAACGAGGCCATCGGGCGGCGGATCGCCGACGAACTCGGCGTACGCGAAGGGCAGGTGAGGGCGGCCGTAGAGCTGCTGGACGGCGGTGCGACCGTCCCGTTCATCGCCCGCTACCGCAAGGAGGCCACCGGCACCCTGGACGACGCCCAGCTGCGCGCCCTGGAGGAGCGGCTGCGCTACCTGCGGGAGCTGGAGGAGCGCCGCTCGGCGATCCTGGAGTCCGTACAGGCCCAGGGCAAGCTGGACGACGAGCTGCGCGCCCGCATCCTCGCCGCCGACTCCAAGGCCCGCCTGGAGGACATCTACCTGCCCTACAAGCCCAAGCGGCGGACCAAGGCGCAGATCGCCCGCGAGGCCGGGCTCGAACCGCTCGCCGACCGGCTGCTGGCCGACCCGGGCCTCGACCCGGCGGCGACCGCGGCCGGGTTCGTCACCGGTGAGGTCGCCGACGCCGCCGCCGCGCTGGAGGGCGCCCGGGCGATCCTGGTGGAGCGCTTCGGCGAGGACGCCGACCTCATCGGCGAACTGCGCGAGCGCATGTGGTCGGACGGCCGCCTGGCCGCCAGGGTCCGCGAGGGCAAGGAGGAGGCGGGCGCGAAGTTCTCCGACTACTTCGACTTCGCCGAGCCGTTCACCAAGCTGCCCTCGCACCGCATCCTGGCGATGTTCCGCGGCGAGAAGGAGGAGGTCCTCGACCTCGCCCTGGAGCCCGAGGCCGACCCCACGCAGGAAGGCCCCACGCGCTACGAGCGGACGATCGCCGCCCGCTACGGCATCGCCGACCGGGGCCGCCCCGCCGACGCCTGGCTGCGCGAGACCGTCCGCTGGGCCTGGCGCACCCGCATCCTCGTCCACCTCGGCATCGACCTGCGCACCCGGCTGCGCACCGCCGCCGAGGACGAGGCGGTGCGCGTCTTCGCCGCCAACCTGCGCGACCTGCTGCTCGCCGCGCCCGCGGGGGCCCGCGCCACGCTCGGCCTCGACCCGGGCTTCCGCACCGGCGTCAAGGCCGCCGTGACCGACCGCACCGGCAAGGTCGTCGCCACCTCGACCATCTACCCGCACGTGCCGCAGCGGCGCTGGGACGAGTCACTGGCCACGCTCGCCGGGCTGTGCCGCGAGCACGCCGTCGAACTGATCGCCATCGGCAACGGCACCGCCTCCCGCGAGACCGACAAGCTCGCCGCCGACCTGATCAAGGCCCATCCGGAGCTGAACCTCACCAAGGTCGTGGTCTCCGAGGCCGGCGCCTCCGTCTACTCGGCCTCCGCGTTCGCCTCGCAGGAACTGCCCGAGCTGGACGTGTCGTTGCGCGGCGCGGTCTCCATCGCCCGCCGCCTTCAGGACCCGCTGGCCGAACTGGTCAAGATCGACCCGAAGTCCATCGGCGTCGGCCAGTACCAGCACGACCTGTCCGAGTCCAAGCTGTCGCGCTCGCTCGACGCGGTCGTCGAGGACTGCGTCAACGGCGTCGGCGTGGACCTCAACACCGCGTCCGCGCCGCTGCTGCGCAGGGTCTCGGGCATCACCGCCACCCTCGCCGACAACATCGTGCGCCACCGCGACGACAACGGCCCGTTCCGCAGCCGCAAGGGGCTCAAGGACGTCGCGCGGCTCGGGCCCAAGGCGTTCGAGCAGTGCGCGGGCTTCCTGCGCATCACCGGCGGCGACGACCCGCTGGACGCCTCCAGCGTGCACCCCGAGGCGTACCCCGTGGTGCGCCGCATCGTGAAGGCGACCGGCGGCGACATCGAGCGACTCATCGGCGACAGCGCGACGTTGCGCGGGTTGAAGCCGCAGGACTTCGCGGACGAGACCTTCGGCGTGCCGACCGTCACCGACATCCTGGGCGAGCTGGAGAAGCCGGGGCGCGACCCGCGCCCCGCGTTCAGGACGGCCACGTTCAAGGAGGGCGTCGAGGAGCTGAAGGACCTCGTGCCCGGCATGCTGCTGGAGGGCACGGTCACCAACGTCGCCGCGTTCGGCGCCTTCGTGGACGTCGGCGTCCACCAGGACGGCCTGGTCCACGTCTCCGCGATGTCGAAGACCTTCGTCAAGGACCCGCGCGACGTGGTCAAGCCGGGTGACGTGGTGCGTGTGAAGGTGCTGGACGTCGACATCCCGCGCAAGCGCATCGCCCTCACCCTGCGGCTGGACGACGACGCGCCGGAGCGCCGCGGCGACCGGGGTGACCGAGGCGGCCGCCAGGGCGGCGGCAAGGGAGGGGCGAACGACCGCCAGGGCGGTGGGCAGGGTGCCGGCCGCCGCCGCGACACCCCGCCGCGCCAGAGCCGCGGCGGGCGCCCGGCCCGGCCGGCCGGCGGCGACGGCGGGGGCAACGGCGCGCTGGCCGACGCCCTGCGCCGCGCGGGCCTGGTCGGCGGCGACGGGGGCCCGGGCCGCGGCCGGCGCTGACACATGCCGCGCGATGCCGAACCGCACGGGGGCCGGGGCGAACGCTTCGGCCCCCACGTGTGCCTTCCCCGCGTCGTTCCTCCAGTGTCCGGAACGCGGCACTGCCGCCCGTACCGCGGTGTACTGGTGAGTACGAAAGCCTTGCGCGCCGCCCCGGCACTTCCTAGCATCGTCGCTGTTACATCGTTACTGTCACAGTGACTTCGGCCCGTGGACCGCGAGGCGACGAGGGAGTCCGCCCATGGAGCAGCAGCGTCCGCCCGGTCCGCTCGCGGGAGTACGCGTCGTGGAACTCGCCGGGATCGGCCCCGGCCCGTTCGCCGCGATGCTCCTCGGCGACCTGGGCGCGGACGTGGTGCGGGTGGACCGGCCCGGCGGGCCCGCGCTCGGCATCGACCCCGAGCACGACGTGACCAACCGCAACAAGCGCTCCGTCGTGGTGGACCTCAAGTCCGCGGAAGGCCCCGGGCTCGTGCTGGACCTCGCCGCCCGCGCCGACGTGCTGCTGGAGGGCTGGCGCCCCGGCGTCGCCGAACGCCTCGGCGTCGGCCCCGACGCCTGCCTGGACCGCAACCCCGCGCTGGTCTACGGCCGGATGACCGGCTGGGGCCAGGACGGCCCGCTCGCCTCGGCCGCCGGGCACGACATCGGCTACCTCGCCACCGCCGGAACCCTCGGCATGATCGGCCCGCCCGACGGCCCGCCCGCGATCCCCGCCAACCTGCTCGGCGACTACGCGGGCGGCGCGCTCTACCTCGTCGTGGGCGTCCTGGCCGCGCTGCACCACGCCCGCGCCGGCGGCCGGGGCCAGGTCGTGGACGCCGCGATCGTGGACGGCGTGGCCCACCTGGGCGCCATGATCTGGGGCATGCTAGGCGCGGGTGTCTGGCAGGACCGGCGCGGCGTCAACCTGCTGGACGGAGGCGCGCCCTTCTACGGCGTCTACGAGACGGCGGACGGCGGGTACATGGCGGTCGGCGCGCTGGAGCCGCGTTTCTACGAGGAGTTCAGCCGCCTGCTGGGGCTGGACGCGGACGGCGACGCCGGCGCCGAGGTGCCCGGCCGCGACGACGTCGCGCGCTGGGCCGAGTTGCGCGACCGCGTCGCGGCCCGCTTCAGGACCCGCACCCGCGACGAGTGGACGGCCGTCTTCGAGGGCGGTGACGCGTGCGTGGCGCCGGTGCTGTCGCTGCGCGAGGCCGCCCGGCATCCGCATCTGGCCGCACGGGGGACCTTCACCGAGGTCGCGGGGGAGACCCAGCCCGCGCCCGCGCCCCGGCTGAGCGCCACCCCCGGGACCCTGCGCAGGCCGCCCGCGCCGCCCGGCGCCCACACCGCCGAGGTCGCCCGCGACTGGGACCTGCCGGGACTGGCTGCGGCGAGCGCGAACGGCACCGCCGACTCCGACACCTGAGGACACCGGTATGCAGCGAGACCTGTTCACCGACGAGCACGAGGCGTTCCGCGAGACGGTGCGGACCTTCCTGGCCAAGGAGGTCGTCCCGCACCACGAGCGCTGGGAGAAGGCGGGCGTGGTGGACCGCTCCGCCTGGCTCGCCGCCGGACGCCAGGGGCTGCTGGGCCTGGCGGTGCCCGAGGAGTACGGCGGCGGGGGCACCGCCGACTTCCGCTACCCGGTCGTGCTGGCCGAGGAGTTCACGAAGGCGGGCGCCTCGGGGCTCGCGATCGGCCTGCACAACGACATCGTCGGCCCGTACCTGACGAACCTGGCCACCGAGGAGCAGAGGCGCCGCTGGCTGCCGGGATTCTGCTCCGGCGAGACGGTCACCGCCATCGCCATGACCGAACCCGGCGCGGGCTCCGACCTCCAGGGCATCCGCACCACCGCCACCGACCGCGGCGACCACTGGGTGCTGAACGGTTCCAAGACCTTCATCTCCAACGGCATCCTCGCCGACCTGGTGGTCGTGGTCGCGAGGACCACCCCCGAGGGCGGTGCCAAGGGCCTGAGCCTGCTGGTCGTCGAACGCGGCGCGCCCGGCTTCGAGCGGGGCCGCAACCTCGACAAGATCGGCCAGAAGGCGCAGGACACCGCCGAGTTGTTCTTCGACGACGTGGTGGTGCCCAAGGAGAACCTGCTCGGCGACCTCGACGGCGCGTTCGTCCACCTGATGACCAACCTCGCGCAGGAACGGCTGACCATCGCCGTCTCCGCCATCGCCGCCGCCGAGCACCTGCTGGAGCTGACCACCGCGTACGTCAGGGAACGCGAGGCGTTCGGCAGGCCGCTGGGCAGGCTCCAGCACGTGCGGTTCGAGATCGCCGAGATGGCCACCGAGTGCGCGGTCACCCGGACGTTCGTCGACCGTTGCGTCAGCGAGCACAACCGCTGGGCGCTCACCCCGGTCGACGCCTCGATGGCCAAGTGGTGGGCCACGGAGCTGCAGAAGCGGGTGGCGGACCGCTGCCTTCAACTGCACGGTGGATACGGCTACATGGCCGAGTTCCCGGTCGCCAAGGCGTTCCTCGACGGCCGCATCCAGACGATCTACGGAGGCACCACCGAGATCATGAAGGAGATCATCGGCCGTTCGCTGCTGAACTGACGGCCCGTCGACACAGCACATACAGAGCAGTGCTGGCGCCATGTCACCTGATATGCCGTCACCTTCCTTGAGAGGCAACCGAAGTGACCACCGAAGCGTATGTGTACGACGCGATCCGCACCCCGCGCGGGCGCGGCAAGGCGAACGGCTCGTTGCACGCCACCAAGCCCATCGACCTGGTCGTGGGCCTCATCCACGAGGTGCGCCGCCGCTTTCCCGGCCTGGACCCGGCCGCCATCGACGACATCGTGCTCGGCGTGGTCGGCCCGGTCGGCGACCAGGGCTCCGACATCGCCCGGATCGCGGCGATCGCCGCGGGCCTGCCCGACAGCGTCGCCGGCGTGCAGGAGAACCGCTTCTGCGCCTCCGGCCTCGAAGCGGTCAACCTGGCCGCCGCCAAGGTGCGTTCGGGCTGGGAGGACCTGGTGCTCGCCGGTGGCGTGGAGTCGATGTCCCGGGTGCCGATGGCCTCCGACGGCGGCGCCTGGTTCGCCGACCCCATGACCAACTTCGACGTGGGCTTCGTCCCCCAGGGCATCGGCGCCGACCTGATCGCCACCATCGAGGGCTTCACCCGCCGCGACGTCGACGAGTACGCGGCGCTGTCCCAGGAACGGGCCGCCGCGGCCTGGAAGGACGGCCGGTTCGCGCGCTCCGTCGTCCCCGTCACCGACCGCAACGGCCTCGTCGTCCTCGACCACGACGAGCACCTGCGCCCCGGCACCACCGCCGACTCGCTCGCCGCCCTCAAGCCGTCCTTCGCGGGCATCGGCGAACTCGGCGGCTTCGACGCCGTGGCGCTCCAGAAGTACCACTGGGTGGAACGGATCGACCACGTCCACCACGCGGGCAACTCCTCCGGCATCGTGGACGGCGCCGCGCTGGTCGCCATCGGCTCCCGCGAGGTCGGTGAGCGCTACGGCCTGACCCCCCGCGCCCGCATCGTCTCCGCCGCCGTCTCCGGCTCCGAGCCCACCATCATGCTCACCGGCCCGGCCCCCGCCTCCCGCAAGGCGCTCGCCAAGGCCGGACTGACCCCCGACGACATCGACCTGGTCGAGATCAACGAGGCGTTCGCCGCGGTCGTCCTGCGCTTCGCCCGCGACCTGGGCCTGAGCCTGGACAAGGTCAACGTCAACGGCGGCGCCATCGCGCTGGGCCACCCGCTGGGCGCCACCGGCGCGATGATCCTCGGCACCCTCATCGATGAACTGGAGCGGCGCGAGAAGCGCTACGGCCTCGCCACGCTCTGCGTCGGCGGCGGCATGGGTATCGCCACGGTCGTCGAACGCCTCTGAGCGACCACGTCCGACGCCACCGGTCGCCCCGACGCGACCGCCCGAAACCGCCCCGACCGCCCAGCCCTCACGGAGCCGCGAACACCATGACCGAGTCCACCACCATCCGCTGGGAACAGGACGCCGACGGCGTCGTCACCCTCGTCCTCGACGACCCCGGCCAGTCCGCCAACACCATGAACGCCGCCTTCCGCGACTCGCTCGACGCGACCGTGGACCGCCTGGAGGCCGAGCGCGACAGCGTGCGCGGTGTCATCGTCACCTCCGCCAAGAAGACCTTCTTCGCCGGCGGCGACCTGCGCGACCTGATCCGCGCCACCCCCGAGACCGCCGAAGAGGTGTACGCCGGCAGCCTGCGCATGAAGCGCTCGCTGCGCCGCCTGGAGACCCTGGGCAAGCCCGTGGTCGCCGCCATCAACGGCGCGGCGCTCGGCGGCGGTTACGAGATCGCCCTCGCCTGCCACCACCGCGTGGCCCTCGACGCCCCCGGCTCGAAGATCGGCCTGCCGGAGGTCACCCTCGGCCTGCTGCCAGGCGGCGGGGGCGTGGTGCGCACGGTGCGGCTGCTCGGCATCACCGACGCCCTGCTGAAGGTGCTGCTCCAGGGCACCCAGTACCACCCGCAGCGCGCCCTGGAAGCCGGTCTCGTCCACGAGGTCGCCGCCACCCGCGAGGAGATGCTCGCCGCCGCCCGCGCCTTCATCGACGCCCACCCCGAAGCCCGCCAGCCCTGGGACGAGGACGGCTACCGCATCCCCGGCGGCACCCCCGCCAGCCCCAAGTTCGCCGCGAACCTGCCCGCGTTCCCCGCCAACCTCAAGAAGCAGCTGAACGGCGCCCCCTACCCGGCGCCGCGCAACATCCTGGCCGCCGCTGTCGAGGGCTCGCAGGTCGACTTCGACAACGCCCAGGTGATCGAGGCCCGTTACTTCACCGAACTGGCCTGCGGCCGCACCTCGAAGAACATGATCCAGGCGTTCTTCTTCGACCTCCAGGCCGTCAACTCCGGTGCCAGCCGCCCCGACGGCGTGGAGCCGCGCACCGTGCGCAAGGTGGCCGTCCTCGGCGCGGGCATGATGGGCGCGGGCATCGCGTACTCGTGCGCTCGCGCGGGCATCGAAGTCGTGCTCAAGGACGTCACCGCGGAGGCGGCCGAGCGCGGCAAGGCGTACTCCGCCGGGCTGCTGGACAAGGCGGTCGCCAAGGGCCGCACCACGCCCGCCCGGCGCGACGAGACGCTCGCCCGCATCACGCCCACCGCCGAGGCGGGCGACCTCGCGGGCTGCGACGCGGTGATCGAGGCGGTCTTCGAGAACCCGGAGCTGAAGCACAAGGTCTTCCAGGAGATCCAGGACGTCGTCGCGCCCGACGCCCTGCTGTGCTCCAACACCTCCACCCTCCCCATCACCCTGCTGGCCGAAGGCGTCGCACGCCCTGAGGACCTCGTCGGCCTGCACTTCTTCTCGCCGGTCGACAAGATGCCGCTGGTCGAGATCATCAAGGGCGAACGCACCGGCGACGCGGCACTGGCCCGCGCCTTCGACCTGGTCCGCCAGATCCGCAAGACGCCCATCGTCGTCAACGACAGCCGCGGCTTCTTCACCTCCCGCGTCATCGGCCAGTTCATCAACGAGGGCGTCGCGATGGTCGGCGAGGGCGTCGACCCCGCTTCCGTCGAACAGGCCGCCGCGCAGGCCGGATACCCGGCCAAGGTGCTCTCGCTGATGGACGAACTGACGCTGACGCTGCCGCGCAAGATCCGCAACGAGACGCGGCGCGCCGTCGAGGAGGCGGGCGGCACGTGGGCCTCCCACCCGGCCGAGGCGGTCATCGACCGCATGGTCGACGAGTTCGACCGCCCCGGGCGCAGCGGCGGCGCGGGCTTCTACGACTACGAGGACGGCAAGCGCACGCGGCTGTGGCCGGGCCTGCGCGAGCACTTCGGGTCACCGGGCGGTGAGGCGGCGACGGTACCGTTCGAGGACATGAAGGAGCGGATGCTCTTCGCGGAGGCGCTGGACAGCGTCCGCTGCCTGGAGGAAGGCGTCCTGACGTCGGTGGCCGACGCCAACATCGGCTCGATCCTGGGCATCGGCTTCCCGGCCTGGACCGGCGGCGTCCTGCAGTACATCAACGGCTACGAGGGCGGCCCGCAGGGCTTCGTGACCCGCGCCCGCGAGCTGCAGGAGACCTACGGCGACCGCTTCACCCCGCCGAAGCTGCTGCTGGAGAAGGCGGAACGGGGGGAGTTCTTCCGCGACGGTGAGTGAGGCGTAAGGGGGCGGGGCCGAAGGCCCCGCCCCTGGGCCCTGGACGAACGTGCTCCCGCAGCGGATGTCCGGACGAGCCGCCCACGAAGTCCCCGCCGGCGACGGCGAGCGACCTCGACGGTGTGGTCCGGCGGTGCTGTGCGTGCCGCGGCAGGTGTTCAGTCGAGCCGGCAGCAGAAGTATCCGCCGCGACGGCGAGCGACCCCGACGGTGTGGTCCGGCGGTGCTGTGCGTGCCGCGGCAGGTGTTCAGTCGAGCCGGCAGCAGAAGTATCCGCCGCGACGGCGAGCGACCCCGACGGTGTGGTCCGGCGGTGCCGTGCTCGGCGCAACCCGCTGATCCTTGCCCCAACCCCCGCAAAGGACAGGCACGTCGGCGCCAAACACCCACCCGCCCCCTCGGTCACGGCGATCGTGGCGAACGCCTAAGCCGTCGCCCCGGAGTCCGCCGTGCCGTCGTCGGGCCCCCGCTGGGGCCCGTAGCACGCCTGCACCTCCTCGCGCAGGGACCGCTGGAACGCCGTCACCAGCGCCTGCACCACCAGCGGCTGCATGTGCGCCGACAGCGACCTCATCGCCGCCTCGCGCCCCGGCTCCCACACCTCGTCGCGGAACATCCTGCTCAACTCCCGCGCCGCCGCCCGCGAATGCTCCAGCATGACCTCCCGCGCGGCCAGGATCGTCTCCAGTGCGATCGGCACGTCCAGCAGCCGCACCCCCAGGTGCAGGATCGCCGGATCGACCTCGAAGACGTCCGGGTCGTCGGTGCGGCGCAGGACCGTCATCGCCGCGAGGCGCCGCACGTCCTGCTCGGTCAGCGATCGCCCCGCCCGGTGCTCCAGCTCCTCGCGGGTCGTCTCCCGTACGTCCTCCGGCAGCCAGGAGGCGACGAGCGCGCGGTGGATCGCCAGGTCGTGCGCCGTGATGCCCTCGGGAAGCTGCTCCAGGTAGCGTTCGATCGCGGCCAGGGTGAGCCCCTGGTGCTGCAACTCCTCGATCAGCGCCAGCCGGGCCAGGTGCTCCGGCCCGTACCGGCCGACCCGGCGCGGTCCCAGCACCGGCGGCGGAAGCAGCCCCTTCGTGCCGTAGAAGCGCACCGTGCGCACGGTCACCCCGGCGCGCGCTGCCAGCTCGTCCACGGTGAGCCCCGGCGGCGGAGTCATGGATCGGCCCTCGCTCCCTGCTGTCGCGGTCCGGGCGGGTACGGCCCCGTGGTGCAACAGTATTGCTGTCTCAGCAGCCGTGCGAAACCTCCACGACGGCGGGGAACGCGCGGTCGGCGCCGCTAGCCGATCGACGGCACGACCGCCTCGACGAGGCCGGGACCCGGCTCGGCCAGCGCGCGCCGCAGCGCCGCGGTGAACTCGCCCGCCGTACGCGCGCGTTCGGCCGGGACGCCCATGCCGCGGGCGAGGGAGACGAAGTCCAGGTCCGGCCGGGACAGGTCCAGCAGGTCGCGGGCGCGCGGCCCGGCCGCCTGCGCGCCCACCCGGCGCAGTTCCATCTCCAGGATCGCGTACGAACGGTTGGAGAACACCACCGTCGTCACGTCCAGCCCCTCGCGCGCCTGCGTCCACAGTGCCTGGAGCGTGTACATCGCGCTGCCGTCCGCCTCCAGGCAGAGGACCCGCCGCCCCGGGCAGGCCACCGCCGCGCCGGTCGCCACCGGCAGCCCTTGGCCGATCGCGCCGCCGGTCAGCGTCAGCCAGTCGTGCCGCGGCGCGCCCTCGGTGGCGCCGGGCAGCCACAGACCGGAGGTGTTCGCCTCGTCCACCACCACCGCGTCCTGCGGCAGCAGCGCGCCCACCGCGTAGGCGACCGCCTCGGAAGTCAGCGGCGCATCGCCCTCCGGCGCCGCGGGCCGTGCGGCGACGGGCGTGACCGCCTTCGACTCCCGCTCGTTGGCGACGAGTTCGGACAGGTGGGCCAGTGCGGAGGCCACGTCCTCGTCGTCCCGCGTGAGCACGTGCACCTCGCACCCGTCCGGCACCAGGTCTCCCGGCAGCCCCGGGTAGGCGAAGAACGAGACGGGGGAGGCGGCGCCCGCCAGCACCAGGTGGCGCAGG
The DNA here is from genome assembly GCF_003144095.1 of Streptomyces sp. ICBB 8177. Taxonomy (GTDB): domain Bacteria; phylum Actinomycetota; class Actinomycetes; order Streptomycetales; family Streptomycetaceae; genus Streptantibioticus_D. Next base: position 945,579 of record NZ_NSKH01000023.1, read on the forward strand.
CCGTCCAACTGGCCGGTCGCCATCTCCGCGAGGTAGGCCAGCCGTTCCACGACGGGCACCCCCGCGCCGCGTTCCAGCCGCGCCGGGAACGTCTCGCACAGCAGCCGCGCCCCGCTCGCCGCCGCGATCCGGCCCGCCGCGCGCAGGCCGTCACCGCGCGTCGCGGCGCCGCCGATCAGCAGGGCGGCCGGTTCGCCACCGGACAGGGCCGCCGCCGCGCGTTCCACGACCGCGTCCGGCGCCACCGCGGCCTCGACCGGCAGCAACGCGGGCGCCGGCGCCGCGGGGGCCTCGGACCACGAGATGTCCGCGGGCAGGACGAGCGTCGCGACCTGCCCCGGCGCGCGCCGCGCGGCCCGTACCGCCTCGACGGCGTCGCGCGCGAGCGCGCCCGGATCGGTGGCGCGCCGCAGCCAGCCGGAGACCGACCCGGCGACCGCGTCGATGTCCGACTCCAGCGGCGCGTCCAGCCGCTTGTGGTAGGTGGCGTGGTCGCCGACCACGTTCACCAGCGGGGTGTGGGCGCGGCGGGCGTTGTGCAGGTTGGCCAGGCCGTTGCCGAGTCCGGGGCCGAGGTGCAGCAGGGTCGCCGCGGGGCGGCCCGCCATCCGCCCGTACCCGTCGGCCGCGCCTGTCGCCACCCCCTCGAACAGGCACAGCGCCGCCCGCATCCCCGTCACCTCGTCCAGCGCGGCCACGAAGTGCATCTCCGAGGTCCCGGGATTCCCGAAGCACACCTCCACACCGGCGTGGGCGAGGCTGCGGATCAGGGTCTGCGCACCGTTCATCTGGGCCCTCCTGCGGTCGGCCGGCTGCCGCGCCCGACGCTACCTGGCGCGGCGCAGCGGGGCACCGACGGCGTGCATGTGACCCAGCGCCTGCGTGTACGACTCCAGCGGGCCGGCCTCGGTGTACGGCACCCCGAGGCGCGCGCAGTGCGCCCGTACCAGCGGCTGGGCGAGCCGCAGGTGAGGGCGGGGCATGCTGGGGAACAAGTGGTGCTCCACCTGGTAGTTGAGGCCGCCGAGCAACCAGTCGGTGACCCGTCCGCCGCGCACGTCGCGCGAGGTGAGCACCTGCCGCCGCAGGTGTCCCCACTTCTCGCCGCCCTCCGGCATCTCCATGCCCTTGTGGTTGGGCGCGAACGCGCAGCCGAGGTGGAGCCCGAACAAGGCGTGGTGCAGCGCCGCGAACGCCACCGCCGTTCCCACCGGCATCGCCGACAGCAGCAACGACACGTACACCACCAGGTGCGCCGCCATCAACGCGCCTTCCACACGCCGCTCCCGCGACGGCAGCCGACGCAGGTCCCGCACGCTCGCGATCTTCAGGGCGACGCCTTCGAGGGTCAGCATGGGAAAGAACAGCCACGCCTGGTACTTCGCCAAGAAGCGGGCGAATCCCTCGCGTTCGACCGCCTGAGCCCGCGTCCACACCAGGGCGCCCACCTCGACGTCCGGGTCCTTGCCCACGTGGTTGGGGTTGGCGTGGTGCCGGTTGTGCTTGTCGTTCCACCACCCGTATCCCATGCCGAGCAGCAGATCGCCGTGGATCAGCCCGAGGGCGCGGTTGACCCCGCGGCTGGCGCTGATCTGCTGGTGCCCCGCGTCGTGCCCGACGAACGCGGTCCGTCCGCTCAGGATCGCCATCGGTACGGCGAGCAGCAGCACCCACCACGCCCCTCCCGACAGCAGTACACCGGTCCATATGGCGGCGACGGCAAGGAGGTTGGCGCCGATCGTCCACACGTAGTACCCGTGTCTGCGCCGCAGCAGCCCGCGTTCCCTGACCTGCCGCAGCAAGGGGGCGAACTCGCTCCCCGCCGCTGCTTCCGCTTCCAGGAGGGACGGGCCGGCCACAGGCATGAGGACTCCAGGTGGTGAGGGCGCTCCCATCGAGTGGCGGGAGCCGACTCCCCGAACCTATGAAGCGCCGCCCCCGCAGACCATGCGGGCCGCCCCCGACCATGCCGGGGGCGGCCACCCGAGCCCGAGCGGGGGACAACCCCCGCAGGCGGCCGGATCCGTCCCCCCGGGGCGGCCGCGTGTGCCCTCACCGGAGATCCGACCGCCAGGCAGACCGTGCGGATCGTCATCCCTTCGCGAGCGGGCCGGGAACGCGGAGGAACCGGCGATCGCGGGGTGCGACGGCTTCTGCCGGCCCCGCGGCCTGGAGTACGACGTCCAGGGCCCGCTGGGGGTCGGCCAGATACATGCCGCTGGCCCAGGCGGCGTTGGCTTCGATCACCGACCAGCTCCCGGACGCCGTGCCCACGTCCACGACGATGGCGGAGGGCAACGTGCCGCTGCACCCGTCGAGCAACCCCGCTCCGAAGGCGGCCGCCTCCTTGCTCAACGGCCCAGGACTGAGACGCCCCTGCTCCGCGTAACGGCTGCCGGTGTGAACCGACCCGTTGAGCAGGTAGAGCCGGTACTCGGTGGTGAACTCCACCAGGTCGCTGACCAGTACGGGTGTGGACGGGTCCACGGCGTCCGGGCCGGGCAGCCGTGACCCGTCGGTGTAGATCCGTGCCGGTATCCCCTTGTCGTTGGGAGACTTGACGAAGGCGGGCCGCCGCAGGCTGTAGGCCTCGTGGATCGGCCCGAAGGTGATCTCGCGCCCGGTGTACTCCCGGGGCAGACGGGCGAGCCAGTCCTGCGGAGCCTCCAGCAGGGCGATGTCGAGTACGGGTGCCACGAGGTCCGCGAAACCGGGCCCGGCGTGGAGATGCTCGGCACGCAGACCGGCCGGTACGGCAAACGTGGGCAGTTGCACGGTCGGCAGACCGCGACGACGAGCCGCGTCACGCAGAGCCCGGGCGGAGGCGGTGAGGCGGGGTGGCAGAAGGAGGGTCACAGGCACGGATCATCGCTCACGCCCAGCGGTCGGCCCACCGCACTTGCGGCCGGGCACCAGTGGCGGGTGTGCGAAGGCCGCCGACACGGTGTGCCGGCGGCCCGACCCAGGACAGGGTCACGCGGACGGGTCGCTAGTTCTCGTCGGCGCCGCCGTAGGTGCGGCGGATCGCGTCGGCGGCCTTGTCGGTCTGGGCGTCGAAGCGGTCGTCGGTGCGCTCGTCCGCGAACCGCTCAGCCCGCTCCACGCCCTTGTCCGCCTGGTCGGGGTGGCTCGAGGCCATCTCCTTGGCCTTGTTGGCCAGATCTCCGAGCTTGCCCATTGCAGCCTCCTCACGGTGGTGCGTGCGGTCTTGCGTTGGATCGCCTTGCCGATGTGCCACGACTGAAACCCGCGCCGCCCGTGGCGTGGAGGCAGCCGTACCCGGCCTCGTGATGCAGCAGGTGGACGGTGAACTGGTGCTCCGCGACCACGATCCACCGGCCGCCGGGAGGGGGCACGCCCCGCCTCACAGCCTGATCAGGACCTCGTTCAGCTCCTTGCGCTGGATGTCCGGCACTCGGGCTCCGGGTGCCGGGTAGCCCACCGGGATCACGTACGACGCGCGCTCCTGCGGTGGGCGGTCGCAGATCTCGTTGAGGAAGCGCATGGGACTCGGCGTGTGCGTGAGGGTCGCCAGGCCCGCCTGGTGCAGCGACGCCAGCAGCAGCCCGACCGCGATGCCGACCGACTCCTTGGTGTAGTACGGGCGCGGCGAGTCGGGGCCCTTGTGCACTTCGAACACCACGACCACCACGGGCGCCCGTTCCAGGAACGGCTTGTGCCAGTCGGTGCCCAGCGGCGCAAGTGCGTCGAGCCACTCCCGCGAAGCGCGGCGGCCGTAGAACTCGCGTTCCTCCGCCTCGGCCGCCTCCCGCAGGCGCCGTTTGCGTTCCGGGTCGGTGACCGCGACGAAACGCCACGGCTGGACGTTGGCGCCGCTCGGCGCGGTCGCGGCGGTGCGCACCGCCCACTCCAGCACACCGTCCGGCACCGGTTCGGGGGAGAAGTCCCGCACCGTGCGGCGCCGGGCCATCACCTCGTGGAAAGCCCTGGCTCGCGCGACGGCGTCGTCAGCGGACACCACCATCGGGCGAAGCGGCACGGTCGGGTACGGGCGCCCGCCGGGAACCGCGTGCGTCGTGTCATCGGCCATGCCGCCAGGACAGCACACCCCGCCCACGCCCAAAAGACCGCACGACCGGCCAGGAGGGCGGCGCACCGCGTTATTTCCGTTGCGGCGGCACGCCCCGTTCCGTACCGTCGTACGTGGTCCTGATGTCGCCCGATCGGAGAAGGCCGTTGCTCGTCTGAGGTCCCCACGACACCGTGCGATGATCGCGTGCCTCGCCACGCGATCCGCGGCGTGTACGACCTCGGCGACGAACCGCCTCTCGGCGACCATGTTCCCGGCCTGCCCGGGACGCCCTGCGCGGGCCTGCTGAGACCACTGCGCGCCCGGGACGCCCCGTCCCCGCCGCTCGTACCCGCCTCCCACGGTGTCGGCACACGTCAACCCCATCGCCGTGAACCGACCGGGAGCCCCGTATGACCCAACCCGCAGCGTCCATCGCCACCGCCGGCCTGTCGTTCGCCTGGCCCGACGGAACCACCGTGTTCGACGGCTTCCAGCTCGCCGTCGGCCCGGGCCGCACCGGCCTGGTAGGCCTCAACGGGTCGGGAAAGTCGACCCTGTTGAGGCTCATCGCCGGAGACCTCACGCCGTCCCGCGGCACCGTGCGGGTGCGCGGCGAGGTCGGCTACCTGCCGCAGGACCTCACCCTGGAGACCACCGCACGCGTCGACGAAGCCCTCGGTATCGATCGCGTCCGCGCCGCACTGCACGCCATCGAGAACGGCGACCCCGGCGAGGAGCACTTCACCGTCGTCGGCGACGACTGGGACGTCGAGGAGCGCGCCCGCGCCACCCTCGACCAGCTCGGTCTCGGCGGGCTCGACCTCGACCGCACGGTCGGCGAGGTCTCCGGCGGCGAGTCGGTGCTGCTGCGGCTCGCCGCGCTGCTGCTGGCCCGCCCGGACGTGCTGCTGCTGGACGAGCCCACCAACAACCTCGACCTGCGCGCCCGCGCCCGGCTCCACGACGCGGTCGCCTCCTGGCGAGGGGTACTGGTGGTGGTCAGCCACGACCGTGAACTGCTCGAACACGTCGACCAGATCGGCGACCTGAGAGAAGGACGCGTCCACTGGTACGGAGGCAACTTCACCGCGTACGAACACGCCCTCGCCGTCGAACAGGAGGCGGCGGAACGCACCCTGCGGGCCGCCGAGGGCGATCTGCAACGCCAGCGGCGCGAACTGGCCGACGCGCACGTGAAGTTGGCCCGGCGCGTGCGCTACGGGCAGAAGATGTACGACACCAAGCGCGAACCCAAGGTGGTGATGGGAGAACGCAAGCGCCAGGCCCAGGTCTCCGCGGGCAAGCACCGCATCATGCACCAGGAGAAGGTGCAGGAGGCCAGGGAACGCGTCGACGAGGCGGCAGCCGCGGTCCGCGACGACGCCGAGATTCGCGTGGACCTGCCCCAGGCGGACGTGCCGCGGGGCCGTGCCGTGCTCACCCTGCGCGACCTGCGCCTCGCCCACGGCGGCCGGGCCGGGCGGTTCCAGGTCCACGGCCCCGAGCGGATCGCGCTGACCGGCCGCAACGGCGCGGGCAAGACCACGCTGCTGCGCACGCTCGTCGGTGAACTGGCGCCGCTGGAGGGCGAGGCGGTCGCCCACGTCCCCGTGCGCTACCTGCCGCAGCGGCTGGACGTGCTCGACGACGGGCTGACCATCGCGCAGAACGTGGCGCGGTTCGCCCCGGGAGCCGGCGAGAACGAGATCAGGGCCCGGCTGGCGCGGTTCCTGTTCCGGGGTGAGCGTGCCAACCAGTTGGCCGGCACCCTGTCCGGCGGCGAACGCTTCCGGGCAACCCTCGCCGCGCTGATGCTCGCCGACCCCGCACCTCAACTGCTGCTGCTGGACGAGCCGACGAACAACCTCGACCTCGCCGGCGTCCGCAGGCTCACCGAGGCCCTGGCCTCGTATCCCGGGGCGCTGATCGTGGCCAGCCACGACCTGCCGTTCCTGCGGGGCCTGGGCATCACCCGCTGGGTGCGGATGGACGGCGAACTGACCGAGGGGGACCCGATGTGAGCGCCGGCGGCACCCCGTGCGGGCCCGGCGGCCGTTCCGCCCCCGCGCGTGACCGCCCGCGCGGGGGCGGTCCGCTGCGCGCGCACGGGTCAGCGCGCGCTGCCCAGGTCGCGGTCGGCCTCCGAGCCCTCCAGCATGAGGGTGGTCTCCTCGATGGTGAGGAAGCGGCCGTCCGCGGCGAGGCGGGCGAAGACGTACACCTCGGTGCGGACCACGGAGCCGTCCTTCTTGACCACCCGGACGGTGTGCCGGTCGGCGTAGCGGTCGCCGTCGGCGAGTTCGTCGTGCACCTCGACCTCGCCCTCGGCGATCAGCTCCCGCAGGTGCGCGATGTGCGCGGCGAACTCCGCGCGGTTCGCCCAGGCGCCGTCGGTGCGCTGGCGGTACTCGGGGGAGAAGTGACGGTCGACGGCCTCCTCGACGCTCAGTTCGCGGTTGAAGAGCAGGTCGGTCAGGGCGGGGGCTATGGCGGTGTGACGGGACATGGCGAAACCTCTCGTGTTCTTCATGGCGCCGCTCCTCGCGATTTTCGTGCGCGACGCACGCTGTGGTCACACCGTACACCACGCTGCGTGCGTCGCGCACGCTAATCTGGAGGGGTGGAGAACGACGCGGGACACGAGATCGCCGAAGCGCTGGGCGTACTGCTCAAGCGCACCACGCGGGCACGCCTCTACCAGGGGCTGACCGAAGGACTGGGGGAAGGAGTGGACGAACTGACGTACCCGGTGCTCAGCGGCCTGGCCAGGTCCGGCCCGAGCAGCGCGGCGGACCTGGCGCCGGAGGTCGGCCTCGACCGCTCGGGCGTGACCCGGCGCGCGACCCGCCTGGAAGAGGCCGGCCTGGTGCGCCGGGAGCCCGATCCCGGTGACGCACGTGCGTCGCTGCTGGTACTCACCCCGCAGGGGGAGGAGGTCGTGGCCGTCCTGCGCGAACGTCTCGCCCGCCACATCAACGCGGCCCTCAGCGACTGGGAGCCGCAGGACGTGGCGGTCTTCGCCCGGCAACTGCGCGAGTTCGTGACGCGAGGACCGTTCCGCGCGACGGACCAGGACGGCGGATCGCGGTAACGGCTGTGTGCGGCAAGGGCGTTGGGCGTCCGGCCTGAGACCTGGGCGCCGGCAGGGCTCAGGACTGAGGCCGGACGCCCGCAGGCTCCGCCCGAGGCTCGGACGCTCAGGGCGGCGCCGCCGCATCTAGCGGGAGAAGATCCCGATTCCCTCCGGCACCGGGCGCTCCGCGCCGTCCGACGGGTGGTTGACCACGGTGACCTCCGCCGCGTGCGGTTGCCTGGCCACCAGCGTGGACGAGCCGCCGCCGTCCAGATCCACCGCCGACGACGCGCCCAGGGCCCGCATGAGCGAGGCCAGTTCGGCGACCGTCAGGCCGATCCCGTGCCCCGATCCGCCGTCCAGGGCCATCAGGTAGAAGCGGTGGCCGCCCGAGGCGAACCCCGCGCTGGTGCGGATCGCGGTCGTCCTGTTGTCGAGTCCGGACAGCGGCGTGCCATCACGCAGCAACGGGAATCCGCCGACCGCGAACCGCAGCGGCGACCCACCGGCCCCGGTCAGCCGGTCGCTGACCGTCACCCGTTCCCCGACGCGCAGCGCCCGCAGCGCCGTCGCCCCGCCCTCGCGCCCCACCAGTTCCACCGTGCCCCGCGCGATGGTCCCGGAGCCGGGGGAGTCGGAGACCGACACCACCCTTCCCTGGCGTACCGTCACCTCGTACGTCTCGTTCGTGCACCCCGCGCCGCGTTCCGTGTCCGTGCCGCAGACCGCCCGCTCGCGGGAGGCCGAACCCCACAGCGAGGTGTACGCGCCGACCCCGCCGACCGGCAGCGCGTACTGGTTGAGCCCGCGCAACGCGATCGTGCGGCCGGCGGCGGACACCGAACCGGACAGAGTGAGCCGGTCCAGCCGTGCCACCCGGTCCTCGCCCACCCCGATCACGTCGCGAGTCGAGTCACCCGGTGGCATCGCCGGGCCGAAGCGCTGACCGTCCGGCACCGCCGCCTTGTACATGACCCCCCGCCCGATGGCCGGGCCCACGGCCGCACTCGTGGGCTCGACACCGGGGTGCTGCGTCTCGCTGTTGTCGAAGAAGTCCGCGTTGACGCCACCGACCGCGCCCTGCGAGTCGGCCAGATCGGAGACGGCCTCTGGTCTCGCCACCGTGCCGGGGGTGAGCAGGTCGGCGGAGACGTGGTGGTTCGTCAGGTCGGCGACAAGGACGTACCCGCGCGCCGTGCCGCCCGCCTCCTGGGCCGAGAACTCCTCGTACGTCACCCCCGGGGCGAGGGTGGTGTGCCGGGTCACCCGGACCCGGTCGGCGGCGGACGCGCCCTGGGCCGCACTTCCCGCCAGCAGTACCGCGCAGGCGCCCAGTACGGCCACCGCGAGGCGCGACCGCGACCGGCGGCCATGGAACGAACGGTTCGTCACGAGCCCTCCTGTGATCTCCGGTTGATGTCGTCCCGCTGTGTGATGGCACTCCGCTCCGCCATGCCCCCGTTCACCGGGTGCGCATGTGCATGCCATCACGGTGGCGGCAAACGAAAGGGGGACCGACGCGGTCGATCGGGGGAATTCCCCACGTTGGCGGGCAACGCGACGGCCGGGCCCAGGTCGGCGCCTGGGCCCGGCCGGATCGCGGTCAGTGGCTGCGGCGGGTCACCAGTTCCGCCAGGGCCAGCAGCTCGCCGGCCCGCACGCCGTCCGGGATCGCGCCGGACAGGTGGCCGATCGCGCCCGCCATGCGGTCGCAGGCCTGCATCTGAGCCCAGTCCCGGCCCCCCGCGCGGTCGATCGACTCCGCCGCACTGTGCAGGTCGGCGGCGGTCAGGGGCTCGTCCGCTCCGTAGATCCGGGCGAGTTCCGCTCCGGCGGGGGTGCCGGAACGCAGGGCGGCGACCACCGGCAGGGACTTCTTGCGGGCCGCCAGGTCCGCGCCCACCGGTTTGCCCGTCACCTGCGGGTCGCCCCAGATGCCGATCAGGTCGTCGATGAGCTGGAACGCCAGCCCGACCTGCCGGCCGAAGGCGTCCATCGCCTCCACCGCGTCCGCCGGTGCCTGCGCGTAGAGGGCTCCGACGGCGCAGGCGCAGCCCAGCAGCGCGCCTGTCTTGGCCTCCGCCATCGCCAGGCACTCGCTCAGCGAGACGTCATCGCGGTGCTCGAAGTCGCAGTCCGCGTGCTGGCCGTCGCACAGTTCGATGACGCAGGCCGCCAGTCGGGACGCCGCCCGCGCCGCCGCCGGGTGCTCGTCCTCCGCCAGTACGCGCAGGGCGAGGGCCTGCATGGCGTCACCGGCGAGGATGGCGTCGGCGCCGCCGAAGACCGACCAGGCGGTGGGGCGGTGCCGCCGCGTCGGGTCGCGGTCGATGACGTCGTCGTGGAGCAGGGTGAAGTTGTGTACCAACTCCACCGCCGCCGCGGCCCGTACGGCGCCCTGCGCCGCGTGCGGGCCCCCGAGGGCCTGGGCGGCGGCGAGGACCAGCGCGGGACGTATCGCCTTGCCGGAGTCGCCGCTCGCCGGTGCGCCGTCGCTGTCGAGCCAGCCGAAGTGGTAGCCGGCGATCCGACGCATGGAGCCGGGCAGTGATGCCACCGCCGACCTCAGCACCGGGTTCACCGACTGCCTGGCGCGAGCGAGCACGGCCGCCGCCTCGTGGCCGTCGCGATCGATGCCTTCGCGGTCGAGCGTGGAGATTCCCATGGTTGACGCACCTCGGCTTCAGTGAGGACTTGGTCAGGCTGCGCGAAGTGAACGAGGGGGGAAGCGGGTGAGGTCACCGCCGCTCACGGTGGCGGCACCTGGTGTGCGAGGGCAAGCGTTCGGCAGGGCGCGGTCATCGGGATTCCGCGTCTTCGCGTCCGTCCCGTGACGCGCGCCCTGCCTTACGCTCAACGCCCTTTCAGGGAATGTCAGTCGTGGGAGAGGGAGACTTCGACATTCTCCAGGACGCCGATCGCGTCGGGAACCAGAATGGCCGCCGAGTAGTAGGCGGTCACCAGATAGGAGATGATCGCCTTCTCGTTGATTCCCATGAATCGCACTGAGAGGCTGGGCTCGAACTCGTCCGGGATTCCGGTCTGGTGGAGTCCGATGACACCCTGGTTGTCCTCACCGACTCGCAGCGCGATGATGGAACTGGTGTTTCCGCCGTTGACCGGGATCTTGTTGCAGGGGAGGAAGGGAATTCCCCGCCAGGACGGCACGGCGTTTCCGTGGAAGTCCACGTTGCCCGGGTAGAGACCGCGCTTGTTGCACTCCCGGCCGAACGCCGCGATGGTGCGCGGGTGGGCGAGCAGGTACTGCGTGTTGCGGCGGCGGCTGATCAGCTCGTCCAGGTCGTCCGGGGTCGGCGGGCCGGACCGGGCGTGGATGCGCTGGCTGTACTCCGCGTTGTGCAGCAGGCCGAACTCGCGGTGGTTGATCATGTCGTGTTCCTGGCGCTCGCGCAGCGCCTCCACCGTGAGCCGCAACTGGTGCTCGACCTGGTTCATCGGCTGGTTGTAGAGGTCGGCGACCCTGCTGTGCACCCGCAGCACGGTCTGGGCGACGCTCAGCTCGTACTCGCGCGGCGAGAGTTCGTAGTCCACGAACGTGCCGGGCAGCAGGGCTTCGCCCTCGTGTCCCGAGGAGAGCGCGATCTCCGCCTCACCGTGCTTGTTGCGCGCCGGGCCCGAGCCCGACAGGTACTCGGCGACCCGCTCGCGCAGCGCCTCGGACTGCGCGGCGACCGCGGCGAACTCCTCCCTGGACAGCGACATCACCGTCACCGCCGTCTTCGCCTTGGCGGTGAACTCCCAGGTGCCGTCCTCGTCGCCCAGGGAACGGTCGCCGAAGTGGTCCCCGTCCGCCAGCACGCCCAGCGCGGCCGGTTCGCCGTACTTGCCCTCGCCGAGTTTGTCGATCTTGCCGTGGACGATCAGGAAGACGTGGTTGGCGGGGGTGCCCGCCTCCACGATGACCTGGCCCGGCTCGAACTCCCGCTGGGTGAAACGGCCGGCCAGCGCGCGCAGCACCTCGACGTCGCCGAAGTCGCGCAACAGCGCCAGCTCACCCAGCTCTTCGGGAATGACCCGGACCTCGGCCCCGGTCTGGATGAAGTCGACCCGGCCGTCGCCGACCGTATAGGTCAGCCGCCGGTTGACCCGGTACGTGCCACCCGCAACTTGGACCCATGGCAGAATACGCAGCAACCAGCGCGACGTAATGCCCTGCATCTGCGGTGCGGACTTGGTCGTGGTCGCCAGATTCCGCGCGGCCGCGGTGCTCAGGCTCAATTGGGCCTGGCCGTTCTGCGTACGCGCTTCTCCGGAATCCCCGTTTGATTCCACGCCAAGGCCTGCATCGACCGACATCGAAGGTCCCTCCCCTGATTCGTGTGGCCTGCGGATCAATGGTGGCGGTGATCACCGGGCACTGTCATCACACGGACAGGTGAATCGATCCATCGGATAGTGGTATGGAACGAATGGCGGGATCTCGCACGCGCGAGCGGCGCGCGCGGAGAGCGCGCACGACGGCGCGCAATTCCCCCGGTACCGCGCCGGGTGCGCCGGGCGGGCGTTGACAGGCGGAGCGAAGCGGCAGGAGACTCGGGGCGATCGGGAGGGGTGAACGAGGGTTCACCGCGCGAACATCCGGTCGGAAGACCCCCAGGAAATCCATCACCGAGGACGCTGATGAACGACCCGATGCGTGACGTCTACGTCGTGGACGCCGTCCGGACCCCCGTGGGGAAGTACGGCGGCGCGCTGTCGTCGGTGCGGCCGGACGACCTCGCGGCGCACGTCGTACGGGCCCTCGTCGGCCGCTCGCCCGACCTGGACCCGGCGCGCGTCGACGACGTCGTCATGGGCAATGCCAACGGCGCGGGCGAGGAGAACCGCGACGTGGCCCGGATGGCCGCGCTCCTGGCCGGCCTGCCGGCCGGCGTGCCCGGCGTGACCGTCAACCGGCTGTGCGGATCCGGTCTCGAGGCCGTCATCCAGGCCGCCCGCGCGGTCGCGGTCGGCGACGCCTCGGTCGTGGTGGCCGGCGGCGTCGAGTCGATGTCGCGCGCCCCCTGGGTGCTCCCCAAGCCCGAACGCGCCTTCCCGGCCGGTCACCAGCAGATGTTCTCCACCACGCTCGGCTGGCGCATGACCAACCCGCTGATGCCGAAGGAGTGGACGGTGGCGCTCGGCGAGGGCGCCGAACTCGTCGCCGACCGGCACGGCATCACCCGCGAGGCGCAGGACGCCTTCGCCCTCGCCAGCCACGAGAAGGCCGCCAGAGCCTGGAAGGACGGCGCGTACGACGCCGAGGTGGTGCCGTACGAGGGGGTCGAGCTGCCCCGTGACGAGACGGTGCGGGACAACACCTCCATGGAGGCACTCGGGCGCCTCAAGCCCGCCTTCCGCGACGGCGGCACGGTCACCGCGGGCAACTCCTCGCCGCTCAACGACGGCGCCGCCGCGTTGCTGCTCTGTGACGAGGAGGGGCTGCGCGCGACCGGACGCGAGCCGCTCGCCCGGATCGGCGCCTGCGCGGTGACCGGCATCGAGCCGCAGTTCTTCGGCCTGGGGCCGGTCGAGGCGGTGCGCAAGGCGCTGGCCAGGGCGGGCCGGGACTTCGGCGACCTGACCACCTTCGAGCTCAACGAGGCGTTCGCCGCCCAGGCGTTGGGGTGCCTCGCCGAGTGGCCCGACCTCGACCCGGCGGTGGTCAACCCGCGCGGCGGAGCCATCGCCATCGGCCATCCGCTGGGCGCGTCCGGCGCCCGGCTCGCGGGCGCGGTCGCCCACCAGCTCGCGGCGGCGGGCTCGGGCACCGGACTGGCCGCGCTGTGCATCGGCGTGGGCCAGGGGCTGGCGCTGGTCCTGGAGCGGTGACCCGCCGCGCGGTGACGCGGCGCGCGGTGACGCGGCGCCCGCACGCCTGCGCGTCCTCAGGCCTGCGTACGCCTGCGCGTCCTCAGGCCCCCGCGCCGCTCGGCAGCACGACCCGCAGGAAGCGGTCCAGCATCGCGTTGACCTGGTCGGGCACCTCCAGCTGGACGAAGTGGCCGGCCCCGACCGTACGGCCCAGCGCGACACCCCGGTGCTCGCGGAGCGCGGGCTCCGGCTCGTCCGCCGTGATCGCCAGCAGGGGGACCGCCGCCCGGGCGAGCGCCCCCGCGCCGTCGAACTGAGCCATCGCCCGCATCCCCTCCGCCGCGACCGCCGCCGGCACCACGGCCGCGCCCGCGATCGTCTCCTCGCGGCGCACGGTGTCGGTGGCCAGCATCCGCCGGACGGCGAAGCCGCGGCGCCAGGAGCCGTCGTGGTCCGCGGCGACCTCGGCGACCGACCGCGCGAACCGGGCCTTGGCCGCCTCCCTCGCCAGCGGCGCGGGATCGACCAGGACCGCTGCCGCCACTTCGTCGGGGAACGCCGCGCAGGCCAGCGCGACCAGGCCGCCCAGGCTGTGGCCGACGACGACGGGGCGGCGCAGTCCGGCGTCCCGGACCACCGCGCGCACGTCGTCGGCGAAGGCGGTGACGCCCTAGCTCCCTGGGACGCCGGGGTCGGGGCGGTCGCTGCCGCCGTGCCCGCGCAGGTCGAGCGAGACGACGGCGCGCTCCTCGGCGAAGTGCTCGTGCTGCGGGGCGAAGAAGGACCGGTCGCAGCACCAGCCGTGCACGAGGACCAGCGCCGGGCCGCCGCCGCTCCCGTCCTTCTCGTACGCGATGCGCACGCCACCCGCCGACTCGGCCACCTGCCGCATCCCGGCCTCCACCTCACGCCCCGCACGGGTCGCTCCCGCGTCGGGCGCAGTATGCCGGACGCCACCCGGACATCCCCGTGCGGTCCCGACCGCCGACCTTCGTCCCCGACACCAGCCTCACGCCAGCCTGTTGAACAGCGAAAACCGGCACCGTCACGCCGCCGACAACGCGCCTTCCGGCTCGCCCGGCAGAGCCCGCAGCGACCGCAGGCAGAGCGTCCCGACGGCCGACGTCAGCCCGAACGCCACGCAGCACGCCCAGGGCAGCCACTCGTGCCCGCTGTGCCGGCCTATGTCCATGGCCCAGCCGATCACGAAGTTCCCGCCCGCGCACGCGGCGCCGGAGAAGACGTAGAAGAGACCGAAGTACGTGCCCGTCAGCTCCTCACGACCGAACCGGGGGATCAGCTCCATCACGGCCGGCTGCGCCACCATCAGGCCGAGGTACATCAGGCAGACCCCGGCGGCCAGCGGCAGCGTGCGCAGCACGGCGGCGGAGGCGTCCGGCGGATCCCTGAGGTCCGCCACCAGCGCGGGCGGCACGAACCCGAGCCCCATCAGGGCGAGTCCGGGACCGACCCAGCGCGCCGGGCCGCCGCGGGCCTGGACGAAACGGGTGATGCGCAGTTGGAAGACCAGGTTGGCGATGGTGCCGAGGGTGGGGGGCAGCCCACTCGCCCCGTCCCAGCCGGACGCCCGGCGGGCTCCCTCCGGCATCAGCAGGTACATCTGGTTCTGGAGGGTCGCCATGCCCACCATGGTGGCGGCGAAGGCCATGAAGCTCCGGTTGCCGAACGCCTCGCGCCAGTCGGCCAGCACCCCCGCGCGCGACGGGGACACCTTGTGGGCGGGCAGCGCGAACATCTGGGCCACCGTCAGCACGGCGAACAGCGAGGTGGCGGCGAGCGCGCAGGCCTTGAAGTTCACCAGGAACAGCAGGCTGCCCAGGACCAGCCCGAGCAGGCCTCCGGCGGTCTCGAAGATGTTGAGCAGCCCGAACGCCTCCGCGCTGCGCTCCCGTGCCTCGACGGCCAGGTAGGCGCGGGCCGACGGGTAGAACAGCGCGGCGGACAGGCCGCTCAGCGCCGAGGCGACGAGCACCACCCACGTCCCCTCGCCGAAGGCGAAGAGCCCGAAGCCCACGGTGCGCAGCACGCAGCCGCAGGGGATCACGCGGTGTGCCCCCAGCCGGTCCGCGGCGCTGCCGCCGAGCACGAACAGGGACTGCGAGCACAGGTTGCGCACTCCCAGCACCACCCCGACCAGGGCGGTGGACATCCCGAGGTCTCTGCCGAGGTGCGTCGCGAGGTAGGGGATCAACAGGTAGAAGCCGAAATCAACGGTGAACTGGTTGATCAGCAGCAGTCGTACGGACATGGGAAAGCTACGCAGAGATTTGAGTGTTCCCATATCGGCAGAGTAGGTCCGGAAACGTGTCGAATTTCCATCCGGCTGGAATTGCGACACTTTCCAGCTACAATTGCCATATTTACTGTGCCTGAATTGCCGCTTGTGTAGGTATTTAGGGCGGAATCTCCGAATGTCGGGGCGAGTGGTCTGTCCGAATCATCCCTGTTCAGGTGGCTGCACGCTCGCCGCCTCCAGCCCGTTCCCACCCCCGGCGGCCGGGCGGATTTGCCCTGGTGTGACGCCCGGGGGAATCCCCAACTCCGCGTCGTAATAAGGTAGTTAGGCAGGCGAAGGGTGTGCGGCGCATTGTCGCGGATCACGGAAAGCGGCGTCGCTCGGCGTTCTCTCGGCGCAGCCGGTCGGTCTGCCGGACGAGCGAGTCGACGCGGGTCGCCAGCTGCGGGTGGGTCGCCCTCAGGTGCGGTGGTGCTTCGGCGAGGGGGGAGACCAGGAGCGCGGGGTCGTCCTCGGCCAGTGCCACGGCGAGCCGGGCGATCAGCGCGTGGGCGCCGGGCGGCGGGTCGGCGAGACCGGCGATCTGCCCGGCCAGCTGCCGCAGGTCGGCCGCGTTGCCGCGGGCCCAGGTGGCGACCGTACGGTCGGCGGCACGGCGGTCCCGGGTGGCCCGCACGCGCTGCTCGCCGGTGGTGCCCGGCGCGCCGGGGCGCAGCCGCAGGTAACGCCGTTCTGCCGCCTGGCGGCTGGCGACCCCCAGCGGCGCGGCCAGGTCGGCCCAACTCGCCCCGGCCTGACGGGCCGTCTCGATCAGGCCCGGCTCCCAGTCGGCGAGCTGCTCGCGCAACTGGCGCAGCAGCAGCAGTGCGGCCAGCGCCTCGGCACGGTCGGCCACCCGGTCCTGGCGGTCCGGCTCCGGTGCGCAGTGGTCCCGACGCGACCGGGCCGCGGCGGTCCCGGTGGTCCTGGCGGTACGGACGGCCTCGTCGATGGCCTCGAGCGCGGCCGCCGCGGCCGGGAGGGACGGAGCGGCGCCCGGGGAGGGGTGGTCGTTCGCGGTCATGCACGCACCTCCGTCGCTGTCACCCTCACGATGACATCACCACTTGTCATCGTTTGGACGACATGCTACAAGGAAGAGCAGGTGAAGCGCATTGGCACCAACTGCCTGAGCGACGACGGAGGTGTTTCCCGATGTTGATGCGCACCGACCCCTTCCGCGAGCTGGACCGGCTCACCCAGCAGCTCCTGGGCGCGAACGGCACCTGGTCGCGACCGTCGGCCATGCCGATGGACGCCTACCGCGAGGGCGACCGCTACGTGATCGCCTTCGACCTGCCGGGCGTGCACCCCGACGCGATCGACATCGACGTCGAGCGGAACATGCTCACCGTCAAGGCGGAGCGCCGTCCGGCCGACAGGGGCAAGGAGGTCCAGATGGAGCTGTCCGAGCGGCCGCTGGGCGTCTTCTCCCGTCAGGTGATGCTGGCCGACAGCCTCGACACGGAGCACATCGAGGCGGCCTACGACGCGGGCGTGCTCACTCTGCGGATCCCGATCGCCGAACGCGCCAAGCCGCGCAAGATCGCCGTCAGCGCGGCGGACGAGAAGAAGCAGATCAGCGGCTGAGGGCCCCGGCGGGCGGCGGAGTCCGGCGCGCCGGCGTGCGCGCGCCCCCGCCTCGGCCCGCCGGCCCGGCCGTTCGCCCCGCGACATCGAGGCAGGTGGACGTCATGGCCATGCGATGGGAGAGCTTCCTGGAACAGGTGCGCGAGCGCGGCGAGTACCCGACGCGCTCCGAGGCGGACCGGGCCGCCCGCACCGTGCTGGCGCTGCTCGGCGCCCACCTGGTCGGCGACGTGCGCAGTGAACTGGCCGCCCGGCTGCCGGAGTCCTTCGCGCTGATCCTGCTTAACCCGTTGCAGGCGGCCGAGCCCCTCTCGCCGGAGCGGTTCGTGCGGGCGACCGCGGCCTGGATCGAGGGGGCAACCGAGCGGACCGCCGCCTGGGACGTGGGCGCCGTGCTCAGCGTGGCCGCCGACGCCGCCGGCGAGGACCTCACCCGCCGCATGCTGCTCCAACTCCCACCCGGCTACGACCTGCTCTTCGGCCGCCCGCAGCACGACCCGGCCGAGGAGGCCGCCGCCCGCGACTAGCCCGCGCGACCCCAACTCCACGACCACGTACCCGAGAAAGGCGTCACTCCCGCGATGCTTCCCCAGGCGGAACCCACCACGCCCCCCACGTCCGTCCCCGTCATGTCGTACGCGCAGATGCTGGAGCGCGTCCGCTACGACGGCGCGTACCCCACTCGTGAACGTGCCGAGGACGCCGTCGTGGCCGTCCTGGCCGGTCTCGGGCGGAGACTGACGGGCGAGGAGCGCTTCGAACTCGCCGCCCGCCTGCCCCGTCAGGCGGCCGCGGTCCTCACCGCCGAGATCCCCGGGACGGCGGCGGGGACGGGCTGGGAGTTCGTCAAGGAGGTGGCCGGCCGCACCGGCGGCACCCTCGCCACCACCCGCTGGGACGTGGGCTCCGTGCTGGGCGTGGTGGCCCGCCTCGCGGGCCCCGAACTCCTCGGGCGCATCCTGCGGCAGCTCCCCGGCGGCTACGCGATCCTCTTCGGCCGCGCCGAACTCGTCCAGGCCGCCTGATCCGCGCCGCCGGGAAAACGAGAAGGACCCCCGCTCAGCAGGGGTCCTTCTCGCATGGTGTCCGAGGGGGGACTTGAACCCCCACGCCCGATAAAGGGCACTAGCACCTCAAGCTAGCGCGTCTGCCATTCCGCCACCCGGACCGGGTCGCCGCCACCGGTACCTCCCGGCGCGACGCGGTAAACCATAGCAAAGATTGCCGGGCCCCGATCACCACGAACCCCCAGGTCCGCCCACCGGCCGCGCGGTTGTGACGGGCGTGTGACGACCCGCGGCCGCCTTGGGCGCGACGGCGGCCGCGAGGGAGGATGGCCAGGGAGCCGCGCGGGCGCGGCGATCGTCATGAGGAGGCAACGTGAGCGAGTCGAAGCCGGTACCGACGGTCAGCGGACAGGACGAGGTCGTGGACCTGTGCCGCGACCTGATCCGCATCGACACCAGCAACTACGGCGACCACTCGGGCCCCGGCGAGCGGGTGGCGGCCGAGTACGTCGCCGAGAAGCTCGCCGAGGTCGGGCTCGAACCGCAGGTCTTCGAATCGCACAAGGGCCGCGCCTCCACCGTCGCGCGCATCGCGGGCGAGGACCCGTCGCGGCCCGCCCTGCTGATCCACGGCCACCTGGACGTGGTCCCCGCCAACGCCGACGACTGGACCCACCACCCGTTCGCCGGTGAGATCGCGGACGAGTGCGTGTGGGGGCGCGGCGCGGTCGACATGAAGGACATGGACGCGATGACGCTGGCCGTCGTGCGTGACCGGCTGCGCAGCGGTCGAAGGCCCCCGCGCGACATCGTGCTGGCGTTCCTGGCTGACGAGGAGGCGGGCGGCGTCTGGGGCGCCAAGCACCTGGTGCGCGAGCACCCCGACCTGTTCGAGGGCGTCACCGAGGCGATCGGAGAGGTGGGCGGGTTCTCCTTCACGGTCAACGAGCAGTTGCGGCTGTACCTGGTGGAGACCGCGGAGAAGGGCATGCACTGGATGCGCCTCACCGTGGACGGCACCGCGGGCCACGGCTCGATGACCAACGACGACAACGCCATCACGGAGCTGTGCGAGGCGGTCGCCCGGCTCGGCCGCCACAAGTTCCCGGTGCGCGTCACCAAGACCGTGCGGTCCTTCCTGGACGAGTTGTCCGACGCGCTGGGCACCCCGCTCGACCCGGAGGACATGGACGCCACGCTCGCCAAGCTCGGCGGCATCGCCAAGCTGATCGGGGCCACGCTGCGCAACACCGCGCAGCCGACCATGCTGGGCGCCGGGTACAAGGTCAACGTCATCCCCGGACAGGCCGTCGCGCATGTGGACGGCCGGTTCCTGCCGGGCTTCGAGGAGGAGTTCCTCGCCGACCTCGACCGGGTGCTCGGGCCGCGGGTCAAGCGGGAGGACGTGCACGCCGACAAGGCGCTGGAGACCAGCTTCGACGGCTCCCTGGTGGACGCCATGCAGTCGGCGCTGCGGGCCGAGGATCCGATCGCGCGGGCCGTGCCGTACTGCCTGTCCGGCGGCACCGACGCCAAGTCCTTCGACGACCTGGGCATCCGCTGCTTCGGCTTCGCGCCGCTGCGGCTTCCTGAGGAACTGGACTTCGCCGGCATGTTCCACGGCGTGGACGAGCGGGTTCCGGTCGACGGGCTCAAGTTCGGCGTGCGCGTTCTCGACCGGTTCCTGGACCAGTGCTGACCCTCCACCGCTCGGGCGCTGACCGGAGTTGACGCGGCGTCAGCTCACGGCGACAGCTCGCGCGGCGGGTTCCGACCGCGCACCGATCATTCGGTTACGTGTGCGGCCTTAGCCGGAACGGGTGAATGGATTCGATCGCTCGTTGCCCGCCCCCGGCGACCTCGTTAGGTCAGTGCGGTCCGCGGCTGGGACCGCACTGCCAACGAGGAGGAACAATGATCAAGAAGGTCGTCGCCGCCGCGGCTGCCACCACCGGCCTGGTGCTCGCGGGCGCCGGCATCGCCGTCGCCGACTCCGGTGCCCAGGGCGCCGCGGTGCAGTCCCCCGGTGTCATCTCCGGCAACGTGATCCAGGTCCCGGTTCACATTCCGGTCAACGTCTGCGGCAACACCGTGGACGTCATCGGTCTGCTCAACCCCGCCTTCGGCAACGCCTGCGTCAACAAGTGACGTCGCGTCGGACCCCAGCGGTCTGACCTGTCCGGCCCTGGAGCGCTGTCGCGCTCCGGGGCCGTCAGTGGTCTCCAGGGACACCAGTGGTCTTCGGGGGCCAGGTCACGACGAGTCCACCGTCGGACTCGCTCAGCGCGGGCGGTCGCCCGCGTGTACCCGGATACACCAGAAGGCAGGGAACACATGAGGCAGGTCGCGAAGAAGGGCCTGATCACCGCTGTCGCCACCGGAGGCGTCCTCGCCGTCACCGGCGGCTGCGCCTACGCGGACGCGGGCGCGACCGGAGCCGCGGTCGGATCCCCCGGGGTCCTGTCCGGCAACACCGTCCAGGTGCCGGTCCACGTGCCGGTCAACGTCTGCGGCAACACCGTCAACGTGGTCGGCGCGCTCAACCCGGCGTTCGGCAACAAGTGCGCCAACGTCTCGGCCCACCACGGCCACGGTCACGGCGCCGGGCACGCCGCGGCGGGCTCCGGCGCGGTCGGCCACAGCGTCGGCTCCCCGGGTGTCGGCTCGGGCAACACCGCGCAGGTGCCGGTCCACGTCCCGGTGAACGCGTGCGGCAACTCCGTCGACGTGGTCGGCGCACTCAACCCCACGTTCGGCAACAGTTGCGGCAACGTCTCGGTCACCCACGAGCACAAGCCCACTCCGCCGCACCACTGCCCGCCGCCGCATCACGTGACGCCGCCGCAGCACCACCACCACGGCCACCAGCCGCCGCCGCACCACTGCCCGCCGCCGCACCACGTGACGCCGCCGCAGCACCACACGCCGCCGGCCCCCCAGCACCACACGCCGCCGGCGCACCACGCGCCCGTCCCGTCGCAGCCGGTGCACTACGCCCCGCCGCAGCACGTGACGACGCCGCCGGTGCTCGCGCACACCGGTGCCGACCAGGCCGGGACCGCGGGCATCGCCGGTGCCGCGTTCCTGCTCGCCGGTGTCACGCTGTACCGCAAGGGACGCGCCGTAGCCGGTCGCTGACCCGCGCACAGCCGGCCGTGCCGCCGCCCGGCAGCGGGCGGACCCGCCAGGCCATGGCGTTCAGGAACAGGGCCGGGGCAGCCGCGTTCTCGCGGCCGCCCCGGCCCTGCCCTTGTGCGCCACGGTCACCAGGTGGCGCGGACCTGGCGGATGATCCGGCGCCGCAGCCGCACCTTGCGGCTCCCGTCCGGATACAGCCGCAGGCGCTCCAGTTCCCAGTGCCCGTACTCGGCGTGGTCGGTCAGCAGGCGCCGTGTGGCGTTGCGGGAGACGCCCCTCGGGACGTACACGTCTTGAAACTCGTATTCCGGCATCGGATCCATTGTGCGGCCAACCGCCCTGTGCGGATAGCGTCTGCCTCATGTCTGATGCCGCGCAGCCAACCGTTGCCGAGGTACGCGCCGCCGCCGAGGCGGTCAAAGCAGCCATCGACCGCCATCTGGCCGCCATCGAGAACCGCATCGGCGACGACGACCCGGCCGTCTTCGCCGCGTTCGACGACCTCGCCACCGCGGCCGAGGCCTACGACGAGCTGCTCTACGACACCTATGACGAGGTCACGCCCTTCGAGATCCCCACGGACACGCTGCCCGCCTACTCCGGGCCCAGGGAGCCGAACGCGATCAGCCTGCTGATCCGGCGCGACTACGCCGTCACCGACCCGCAGCGGCTGCTCGCCCAGGCCGAACGCGTCGGCGGCCCGGCCGGTGCGGGCGGCGGCGGGGTGGGCGCCGGGATCGGCGTGCTGTTCGGCGAGTTCGAACCGGACGAGATCGCCGCGCGCCACAAGGAGTTCGGTTTGGAGGAGGGCGACTCCACGCTGTGGGTGTCGGCCGCGGAACCCGCGGAGCCGGGGGAGTGGCTGTCCGCGCCGTTCGACCAGGCCGACCCCGCCATGGTGATCTGCCGCTTCGACGTCAGCGCGGTCTTCGACGACGAGGGCGACGAGGACTACGACGGGAACGGCGCCACCAAAGCCGCGAGCGGCGGCGCCGGGACGGCGGGGGCCACGACGGACGACTGAACCCGCAAAGCCCGCGGGGCCCACCGTGCCGGTGGGCCCCGCGGTGCGACGTCAGGCCTGCGCGACCGCCTCCGCGTCCGCCGTCTGCTCGCGCAGGACGGCCCGCAGCCGTGTCGTGCGCTCCTTCGCCGGGACCTCCCGTACCGCCTGGGCCAGCACCTGGTCGACACCCTGGACGACGGACAGGTGGCGCTGCGCACGGCTGAACGCCGTGTAGACCCAGGAGCGGGTCAGCGACGGCGCGGCGTCGCCCGGCAGCACCACGACCACCGCGGGCCAGCACGTGCCCACCGCCTGGTGCGCGGTGACCGCCCAGCCGTGCCGCAGCGCGCCGCGCACCCGCTCCGGCGGCACCACGACCGGCGTGCCCTCGCAGTCCAGGCGCAGGCCCTCGGCGTCACCCGAGACCACGGTCCCCGGCACCGCCAGGCCGGGGCCCTGCACGTACACCACCCGGTCTCCGGGGTCGAAGCCGGCGAACCGGCCGGGGCCGGGATTCAGCCGTTCCTTGAGCGCCGCGTTGAGCGCCCGCGTGCCCGCCAGGCCGCCGTGGCCGGGGGTGACGACCTGGGTCCGCTCCGCCGGGACGCCGATGACCCGGGGCACGGAATCGGCCACCAACTGCACCGTGCGGTGCACCGCCTCGGCCGGCTCGCGCACCGGGACGATCACGACTTCCCTGCCCGGCGCCTCGACCGGCTCCAGCTCGCCGATCGCGATGCCCGACACCAGGTCGCCGACCGGGCCCGGGTCCGGGGTGCGCGAGACGACCTGCGGGCACACCTTCGCCGCCAGCAGGTCGGCGAACGCCCGGCCGGGACCCGCCGACCACAGCACCGCGGGATCGCCGCTGAGGACCAGCCGCGCGCCGTCCGGCACCGCCTCGACCAGCGTCGCCGCGCGCTCGACGTCCAGCTGCGGCGCGTCGAGCACGGCCAGCAGGTCGAGTTCGAGCGCGCCGTCCGCGCCGCGTCCGGGGCCCTCGGCGCCGGAGAGCAGCCCGTCGACGGTGACCGCGGCGCCCTCGGCCCCGGTGCCCAGCAGCGCGGCCAGCCGCCGCCTGCCGCCCTCGGTGTGCGCCGCCGCCCAGGCGCGCAGCCCGGCGGCGCGGGCCGCAGCGACCAGGGCGGCCGGCTCGGCGCGGGCCGCCTCGCCGCCGGTGTGCGCCACCAGACCGCTCCCGGCGACGGCCCGGACCAGCGCGGCGGCCGACGGCGAGGGCGCGGCGGCCTCGATCGCGGCCCAGTCCGCCCGTCCGCGGGCGGCGACGGGGACGGCGGCGTCGTCCTCGGCGCCGGTGCCGGCATCGGCCGCCGCGGTGTCGCCACCGGCAGCCTCCTCGGCGGAGCCGTCCGTCCCGGCCGCGTCCGCCTCGGCCTCACCGCCCAACGGCGGCCCCCCGTCGCCCTGTTCGCCCGATTCCGCCTCGAAGGTGTTCAGCAGCCGTACCAGCCCGTCCGCGAGGCTCTCCTCGGCCAGCGCGTACCGGTCGAGCGCCAGCAGCACGGTGACCGGCGGCCCCTCGTCGCCGGAGGGCGCGGGACGTCCCGCGCCCTCCGGCTCGTCCTGGAAGACCATCACCTGGCCCTCCTCGACAGCCCTGCGCAACGCGTCCTCCGCGTCCGGCACCGACTGCCCGCGCAGTGCCTCCAGCAGTACGGACCATTCCAGCGCGGTGTGCCCGGCGTCCGCGGCGCGGCGCATCAGCCAGCCGGTGACGGCCCGGCCGCGCCGCTCGTCACCGGGGCCGCAGGCGTCGCCGAGCAGCACGCGGGCGAAGCCGTCCGCCTGGTCGGGCCGCACCCCCGAGAGGGAGAGCACCAGCCAGGGGTCCTCGGCGAGCAGCTCCCCGGCGCGCTCGCCGAGCGCCTCGACGGCGGGGCCGGCCAGCGTCTGAGGCGCTCCACCCCGCGCCAGCACCGCCCGCGCGGCGGCCAGCGGCTCCTGGGGCAGCGGCGCGGAAGGCGCGGGAACGGCGGCGGGGGCCGCGGCGGGAGGCGCCGCCGGGGCGGACGCGGGCGCCTCGGCACGCGGCCGGGGCGGCGCCGACGCGGCACGGGACTCGTCGGCCGGTTCGCGGCGCTCGATGGCCTTCACGGCCGCCGCGAGCCGCGCGAGCTCAAGGGAGCCGCCCGGCGCCCCCGCGCCACCGGCGGCGGACTGCCGTCCGGTCGGCTCCGCCCGCCCGGGCGTGCGCTCCGCCGGTGCCCCGTCCGCCCCGTCCGTGCTGCTCATCGTGCTTCCTCGCCTGCCTCACTCACAGCGTGCTCCAGCCGTCGTCCGGGTACCGGTGCACGGGCGCCGACACGTCGTCCAGCGCCTGGTTGATCTCTTCCGGAAGCGTAAGGGCCTCCACTGACAACGCCTCGCCGAGCTGCCGCGCGTCGCGGGCGCCGAGGACCGGCGCGGTCACCCCGGGCCGGTCGCGCACCCACGCGAGCGCCACCTGGAGCGGGGAGACCGCCAGCCCGTCGGCGGCGGTCACCACCGCGTCGACGATGTGCCCGGCCGCGTCGTCCAGGTAGGGCGCGACGAACGGCGCGAGGTGTTCGGATGCGCCCCGGGAGTCCTGCGGGACGCCGTTGCGGTACTTGGCCGTCAGCACCCCCCGGCCCAGCGGCGAGGAGGGCAGCAGGCCCACCCCGAGGTCGCGTGCGGCGGGCAGCACCTCGCGCTCCACCCCGCGTTGCAGCAGCGAGTACTCCATCTGTATCGAGGCCAGCGGGGTCCGGCCGATGCCGGCGAGCTGCCAGGTGGCGGCCTTGGCCAGCTGCCAGCCGGAGAAGTTCGACACCCCGGCGTAGCGCGCGCGTCCGGTGGAGACCGCGATGTCCAGCGCCTGGAGCGTCTCCTCCAGCGGCGTCCCGGCGTCGAAGGCGTGCACCTGCCACAGGTCCACGTGGTCGGTGCCCAGCCGCCGCAACGAGGCGTCCAGCGCGGACAGCAGGTGGCCGCGCGAGCAGTCGAAGCGCCGGTCGGGGTGCGGGACGCTGCCCGCCTTGGTGGCGATCACCAGGTCGGAGCGTGGCACGAGGTTCTCCAGGAGCCGCCCGAGCAGGTACTCCGCCCCGCCGTCGGCGTACACGTCGGCGGTGTCGACCAGGCTGCCGCCCGCTTCCCAGAAGGTCTTCAGCTGGTCCGCCGCGTCGCGTTCGCCGGTGTCCCGGCCCCACGTCAAAGTGCCCAACCCCAGTCGCGAGACGCGCAACCCCGTACGGCCGAGATGCCTTTGCTCCATGTCCGGTGACACTACTGGCCGACGGCCCGCCGTGGCGCGGTGTGGCACACCCGACAGGCGTGGAAGGGGCCGGACCGCGCTACAGTCCGGAAGGACGACGACGTTACTGTTCAGTAGGGAGACCGTTATGCGGCTCGGCATCAACCTCGGCTACTGGGGTGCCGGAATGGACGCGGACAACCTCGCGGTCGCGCGCGAGGCGGACCGGCTCGGCTACGCGGTCTGCTGGGCCGCCGAGGCGTACGGGTCCGACGCGGCGACCGTGCTGTCGTGGGTGGCGGCCCAGACCGAGCGGATCGACGTCGGCTCCGCGATCTTCCAGATCCCGGCGCGCACCCCGGCGATGACCGCGATGACCGCCGCCACGCTGGACACCCTCTCCGGCGGCCGGTTCCGGCTGGGCCTCGGCGTGTCCGGGCCGCAGGTGTCCGAGGGCTGGTACGGCGTGAAGTTCGACAAGCCGCTGGCGCGCACCCGCGAGTACGTGGAGATCGTCCGCAAGGCGATGTCCCGCGAACGCCTGTCGCACGAAGGCGAGCACTGGACGCTGCCGCTGCCCGGCGGCCCCGGCAAGCCGCTGAAGCTGACGGTGCACCCGGTGCGCGAGCACATCCCGCTGTACATCGCCGCCATCGGCCCGAAGAACCTGGAGCAGACCGGCGAGATCGCCGACGGCGCGCTGCTGATCTTCCCCTCCGCCGAGCACCTTCAGGAGACCGCCATCGCCCCGATCCGCGCGGGCCGCGAGAGGGTGGGCCAGACCATGGACGGCTTCGACGTCTGCCCGACCCTGCCGATCGCGCTCGGCGACGACGTGGACGCGCTGGCCGACCTCTTCCGCCCGTACACCGCGCTGTACGTCGGCGGCATGGGCAGCCGCAAGCAGAACTTCTACAACCGGCTCGCCCAGCGCATGGGGTACGAGAAGGAAGCCGCCGAGATCCAGGACAAGTACCTGGCCGGCGACAAGGACGGCGCCGCCGCCGCCGTGCCGCGCGACCTGATCGACTCCACCAGCCTGCTCGGCGGCGTCGAGCGCATCGCCGACCGCATGCGCGCCTACGCCGAGGCGGGCGTCACCACGCTCACCCTGACCCCGGCGGGCTTCACCCTGGACGAGCGGCTGGCGGCCCTGCGCGCCGGAGTCGAGGCAGCGGAGCACGCCGGCCTGGCGTGATCCCACGCGCCGCGGCCCGGCCCGTGCCGGACACCCGCCCGGCGGCGGACGTCCAACGCCCGCCGCCGGGCGGGTGGTTGACGGCCACGTCAGGGTCAGGCCGGCGTAAGCCCGTCAGTGCGGAACGAGCCGCCCCAGCAGACGGCCGAAGTCGATCAGACGGGCTATCTGCCCCGGGCCGCCGTCCTCCAGCGACTTGCTGAAGCGGAACGCCTCGGGGCGCAGCCGTGCCGAGGCGACCGGGGAGTCCGGATCGGTCTGCACGGCGCTCAACTCGTGCGGCGTGGCGGTCGCGAGGACCAGGTAGACGCCGCGGTCCACCCGGGCGCCGCGCTCGTCGCGCCCCACCAGCGTGCGCATCCCGACGTGGCCGATCGCGCCCAGCGGCAGCACCTGGATCGAGGAGTCCAGCACCGTGCCCCCGGGCGCCGCCTCGTCGGCCAGCTCCTCGCTGTGCCACAGGATGAGCCGGCGGCCGTCGCACACGGCCGCCTCCTGCCACACCGACGCCCCCGCCTCCGTCAGGTCCACCACCCGCTCCAGGGTGAAGCCGCGCACCTTGCGGCGGCCGAGCACCCCGCCGACCGCCTCCAACGCGACGTCCGCGTGCAGGAAGTAGGCCCGGGCGGCGTCCTCCAGGCGGGTGTACGGCGACCAGTCGGACCCGGCAGGTCCCAGACGTCCCGTCCCCGGACGACTTCTGGCCGCCTTGCTGAACATGTCCACCTGCTTCGCGATCCCGTCCCCTGGTGTCCCACTGCCCTTTGGCACCTTACCCAGCCATACCGACAGGCACGGGGGAGAACTGCGGTGAAAGGGCTGGGGCGGCGGCGCGCGGGCCGGGACGGGCACATCGGGACGGCCCGGACAGGACGGCGGACAGCGCCGGTGCGGAGGGCGCGTCGCACCACGTCGTGACGTTTCTGCGGCCGTGGTGGGGGCTCGGGGGGTCTTCCCCGCCACGGCCGACACCCCTTCAACGCCCCGGCGGCCGAAGGGTTACGGGTCCGGCGGCGGGCGACAGGCGGCGTGCGGCGAAGCGCGGCCGCCGGTCGCTCACAACCAGTCGCGCTTGCGGAAGAACCGGTAGAGCACCGCGCACACCATGAGCATGCCGACCAGCACCACCGGATAGCCGTAGCGGGTGTGCAGCTCCGGCATGTGGTCGAAGTTCATGCCGTACACCCCGGCGATGAGCGTGGGCACCGCCGCGATCGCCGCCCACGCGGAGATCTTGCGCATGTCGTCGTTCTGCCGCACGCCCACCTGCGTCAGATGGGCGCCGAGTATGTCGGTCAGCAGCCGGTCGAGCCCCTCGACCTGCTCGGTGACGCGGGCGAGGTGGTCGCTGACGTCGCGGAAGAACGGCCTGCTGCGCGGGCTGACGTACGGCACGCCCGCCTCCGCGAGCCGCCGCATCGGCTCGACGAGCGGCTGCGTCGCCCGGCGGAACTCCAGCACCTGCCGCTTGAAGCCGTAGACCCGGCTCGCGGTGTTCTTCGCGTCGGCGCCGTCCGGCGCGAAGACCTCCTCCTCCAACTGGTCGAGGTCCACCTGCAACTCGGCCGCCACGTCGATGTAGTGGTCCACGGTGGCGTCGCCGACCGCGTACAGCACCGCGCAGGGGCCGTGCGCCAGCACCTTCGGGGCCTCCTCCAGGCGCCTGCGCACCTCCGCCAGCGCCTGCCCCTCGCCGTGCCGCACCGTCACCACGAACGAGTCGCCGACGAAGACCATCAGCTCCTCCGTGGACACGCTGGAGGTCGCGTCGTCGTACGTGCACGGCTTGAGCACCAGGAACAGCGAGTCGTCGTAGACCTCCAGCTTGGGCCGCTGGTGCGCGGTGAGCGCGTCCTCGACCGCCAGCGGGTGCAGCCCGAACTCGCCGGACACGAGCGAGAACTCCTCCGGCGTGGGCTCGTGCAGCCCGATCCACAGGAACGCGTCGCCGTCCCTGCGGGCCTCGGCGAGGGCGTCGGAGAAGTCGGCGGGGCCCGGGGTGCGGTGCCCGCCCTTGTAGATGGCGCAGTCCACGATCACGCCGGACATTGTGCCCGCCGTCTTCGGGGAAGTCGTAGCCGAGCCGTACGCTCGTGACCATGCCCACTGTCATCCTGGTCCGGCACGGCCGGTCCACCGCCAACGCGGACGGGGTTCTCGCCGGCTGGAGTCCGGGCGTCGCCCTGGACGAGCACGGCGCCGCCCAGGCCGCCGCACTGGCCGGACGCCTCGCCGACCTGCCGGTCCGCGCCGTCGTCAGCAGCCCGCTGCAGCGCTGCCGGGAGACCCTGGCCCCGCTGCTGGCCGCCCGCCCCGAGCTGCCCTCGTACACCGACGACCGGCTGGGGGAGTGCCGCTACGGCGACTGGACCGGCCGCAAGCTCGCCGAGCTGGCGGACGAGCCGCTGTGGCAGACCGTCCAGCGCCACCCCTCGGCGGCCGTCTTCCCCGGCGAGGACGGCGAGTCGGTGCGCGCCATGCAGCACCGCGCCGTGGAGGCGATACGCGACTGGAACGAGCGGATCGAGCGCGAGCACGGACCCGACGCGCTCTACCTGGTCTGCTCGCACGGCGACATCATCAAGTCGGTCGCCGCCGACGCGCTCGGGATGCACCTGGACCTCTTCCAGCGGCTGTCCGTCGAACCCTGCTCGGTGACCGCCGTCCGCTACACCCCGATGCGGCCCTACGTGGTGCGGCTGGGCGACACCGGCGAGTTCTCGGGCCTGGTGCCGCGCCTGGCGCAGGGCGCCGCGGACGACGCGGTGGTCGGCGGAGCCACGGGCGCACCGTGATCCCCTGGCGCAGTAGGGTGGTGCAACGGATTCCACGCGGCCCCCAGCGCGGCCGTACGCACTGAGTACAAACCGTCCAGTCGAGCAAACGGAGCGAACGTGCCCCGTCAGGTGTTCTTCTACGAGCAGCCGGACCGGTTCGTGGCCGGCACGGTCGGGCAGCCCGGTCAGCGCACCTTCTTCCTCCAGGCCACCGCCGCCGGTCGCACCACCAGCGTCGCGCTGGAGAAGAGCCAGGTGGAGGCGCTCGCCGAACGGGTCGACGAACTCCTCGACGAGGTGGTGCGGCGCAGCGGCGGCAGCACCTCGGTGCCCGCGGTCGCCCCGGCGGAGCTCGCCGACACCGCGCCGCTCGACACGCCCGTCGACGAGGAGTTCCGGGTCGGCACGATGGCCCTGGCCTGGGACACCGCGGCCGAGCGCATGATCCTCGAGGCGCAGGCCCTGGTCGAACTGGACACCGACGAGATGTCGTCGGACGACCTGGAGGCGGCCGAGGAGATGCTGCTCCAGGACGAGGAGAACGGCCCCCCGATGCTGCGCGTGCGGCTCACCGGCGCGCAGGCCAGGTCGTTCGCCAAGCGGGCGCTCGAGGTGGTCTCGGCGGGCCGTCCGCCCTGCCCGCTGTGCAGCCTGCCCCTGGACCCGGAAGGACACGTATGCCCGCGTCAGAACGGGTACCGCAGGGCGGGCTGACGCCCACCGCGACGCCGTCGCACGCGGCCCGCGTGGCGTCCCCGGACACCGAGGCCGACCTCGACCTGCTCACCCGTGGCGAGCTGACCGTGCGCGGCAGGCTGCGCGAGGCGTCCAACGCCGTCCTGTACTGCGCGGTCGCCCTCGACGGCCGGGAGGCCGCCTGCGTCTACAAGCCGGTCGCCGGGGAGCGCCCGCTGTGGGACTTCCCCGACGGTACCCTGGCCGCCCGCGAGGTCGCCGCCTACCTGGTCTCCGAGGCCACCGGCTGGGACCTGGTACCGCCGACCGTGCTGCGCGACGGGCCGTACGGCGAGGGCATGTGCCAGCTGTGGATCGAGGCCGACCCCGGCACCGCCCTGCTGGCCCTGGTCGAACAGGACGAGCCGGGCCCTGGCTGGAAGGCCGTGGTCGAGGCCGAGGTCGCCGAGGGCCGCACGGCGCTGCTGGTGCACGCCGACGACGAGCGGCTGCGGCGGCTGGCGGTGCTGGACGCGGTGATCAACAACGCCGACCGCAAGGGCGGCCACCTGCTGCCCACCGCCGACGGCCGGCTCTACGGCATCGACCACGGGGTGACCTTCCACACCGAGGACAAGCTGCGCACGCTGCTGTGGGGCTGGGCGGGCGATCCGCTGACCGAGGAGGCGCACGCCGTCCTGCGCGGCCTGGGCGCCGCGCTGGACGGCGATCTGGGCGCCCGGCTGGCCGCTCTGCTCACCCCCGCCGAGACCGACGCCCTGCGGGCCAGGACCGCGGCCCTGCTGGCCTCGGGACGCCATCCCGAGCCGGGGGGCGGCTGGCCCGCCATCCCGTGGCCCCCGGTGTGACCGCGCCGCGCCACGCTCGTATGCACGTCGGGGCCGGTTGCGGCAAGACCGCCCATCCGGCCAACCCCGGCCGTCCCGGGTCGTAGCGGGAACGTTCGTCCGGTTAGGCTCGGGACATGCATGCCTGGCCCGCTTCGGAGGTTCCCGCCCTGCCCGGCAGGGGACACGAACTCCGCCTCCACGACACCGCGACCGGCGGTACGGTCACCCTGGACCCCGGTCCCGTCGCCCGCATCTACGTATGCGGCATCACTCCCTACGACGCCACGCACATGGGGCACGCGGCCACCTACACCGCGTTCGACCTGGTGCAGCGCGTGTGGCTCGACACGAAGCGGCAGGTCCACTACGTACAGAACGTCACCGACGTCGACGACCCGCTGCTGGAGCGCGCCGTCGCCACCGGTGTCGACTGGACCGAGCTGGCGGAGCGTGAAACCGCCCTGTTCCGCGAGGACATGACGGCCCTGCGGCTGCTGCCGCCGCGTCACTACATCGGCGCGGTCGAGGCGATACCCGGGATCGTCCCGCTGGTGGAGCGGCTGCGCGAGCAGGGCGCCGCCTACGAACTCGACGGCGACGTGTACTTCTCCGTCGAGTCCGACCCGCACTTCGGCGGTGTCTCGGGTCTCGACGCCGCGACCATGCGCCACCTGTCCGCCGAGCGCGGCGGCGACCCGGACCGCCCGGGCAAGAAGAACCCGCTCGACCCCATGCTGTGGATGGCCGCCCGCGACGGCGAGCCCAGCTGGGACGGCGGTTCGCTGGGCCGCGGCAGGCCCGGCTGGCACATCGAGTGCGTCGCCATCGCGCTGGACCACCTCGGGATGGGCTTCGACGTCCAGGGCGGCGGCTCCGACCTCGCCTTCCCGCACCACGAGATGGGCGCCTCCCACGCGCAGGTGCTCACCGGCGAGTTCCCGATGGCCAAGGCGTACGTGCACGCCGGGATGGTCGGTCTCGACGGCGAGAAGATGTCGAAGTCCAAGGGCAACCTGGTCTTCGTCTCGCGGCTGCGGCAGGACGGCGTCGATCCGGCCGCCATACGCCTCGCCCTGCTGTCCCGTCACTACCGCGCCGACTGGGAGTGGACCGACGGGGTGCTGGACGAGGCGGTCGCCCGGCTCGGCCGCTGGCGCGCCGCCGTCTCCCGGCCGGACGGCCCGTCGGCCGAGGAACTGGTGGAACAGGTCCGCGCGGCGCTCGCGGACGACCTGAACGCGCCCGCCGCGCTCGCCGCGGTCGACGCGTGGGTGGCGCGGCAGGACGCCGAGGGCGGGACCGACACCGGCGCGCCCGGGCTGGTCTCGCGGGCGGTGGACGCGCTGCTGGGCGTCGCGCTGTAGCACCGCGCGGCGGTCACGCGCACGAGGGCGGCCCCGGCCGGAGACGGCCGGGGCCGCCCTCGTGCGTGCGCGGGCGCGTCAGTCCTCGCCGGAGCCGTCCGCCGCGTCACCAGTGTCGGAGTCGGAGCCCGAACCGGAGTCTCCGTCGCCCCGGCCCTCCTGGTCCCGGCTGTCCTCGTCCCGGTCGCCGGCGTCCTCGGGGCCCGAGTCGCCCCGGTCGCCGTCCTCGCGGTCCTCCTTGTCCTCCCGGTCCCGGGGGAACGGGCCGCCCTGGCCCGTGGTGCCCCGGCGGAACGGGCCAGGGCCGCCCAGCTCGCCGCCCTCGGTGGCGTGTGAGGCGCCCTGGCCGCCGGGCTGGCCGTCGCGGCGGCGCAGGTAGCGCTCGAACTCCCGGGCGATGGCCTCGCCCGACGCCTCCGGGAGCTCCGCGGTGTCCCGCGCCTCCTCCAGCGTCTGCACGTACTCCGCCACCTCGCTGTCCTCGGCGGCGAGTTGGTCCACGCCCAGCTGCCAGGCGCGGGCGTCCTCGGGGAGTTCGCCGGTGGGCACCCGCAGGTCGATCAGGTCCTCCAGCCGGTTGAGCAGCGCCAGCGTCGCCTTGGGGTTGGGCGGCTGCGACACGTAGTGCGGCACCGCGGCCCACAGGCTGACGGTGGGGATGCCCGCGTGCGTGCAGGCTTCCTGGAGGATGCCGACGATGCCGGTCGGGCCCTCGTAGCGCGACTCCTCCAGGCTGAGGGTGCGGGCGAGGTCCGGGTCGGAGGTGACGCCGGTGACCGGGACCGGGCGGGTGTGCGGGGTGTCGCCGAGCAGCGCGCCCAGGATCACCACCATCTCCACGCCCAACTCGTGCGCGAAGCCCAGCAGTTCGTTGCAGAACGACCGCCAGCGCATGCTGGGCTCTATGCCCCGGACCAGGACCAGGTCGCGCGGGGAGGGGCCGGGGACGCGGACCACGGACAGCCGGGTGGTGGGCCAGGTGATCTTCCGGGTCCCGTTGTCCAGCCATACCGTGGGCCGGTTGACCTGGAAGTCGTAGTAGTCCTCGGCGTCGAGCGCCGCGAAGACCTCCCCCTTCCACTCCCGGTCCAGGTGGGCGACCGCGCTGGACGCGGCGTCCCCGGCGTCGTTCCAGCCCTCGAACGCGGCCACCATGACCGGGTCGATCAGCTCGGGTACCCCCGAGAGCTCGATCACCCAGTGCCTCCTTCCGTCCTCGGCGGAGCGTCCGCCGCGAACCGTTGCGCCGCCCACGGCACGGGCGGCCCGACTTCAGTGCGCCACCAGCCTACGGCTTTCGCCGCGCGAGTCCGCAGACCTCGTGAGTCCGGCGGACGCCGACCCCGGACGGGACGCGGACGTCCTCGCGAACGCGGACGGCCGGGCGGAAGGGGCCCTCCGTCCGGCCGTCCCGCGCGCGAACGCGCCCTGCCGTCAGCCGCGCGCGGCCAGCAGCCCGCCCACCCGGTCGCGCACCTCGTCGGTGTCCAGGCCGCGGATGGTCAGCGTGGTGCGGCGGCGCAGCACGTCGTCGACCGTCTCGGCCCACTCGTGGTCACGGGCGTAGACGACCTGGGCCCAGATCTCCGGGCCGTCGGGGTGTATGCGCTCGCCCAGCGCCGGGTCCTCGTTCACCAGCCGGGCGATGTCGAACGACAACGCGCCGTAGTGCGTCGCCAGATGACGGGCCGTCAGCGGATCGATGCGGGTGCCGGGCTCGCGGTCCACCAGCAGCCGGTGGGCGACCGCGTTGGGGTTGGCGACGCCCGGCAACGGCACCCGGCGCACCAGGTCGCCGATGGGCTGCATGTCCTCGCCCAGCGGGTGACCGGGCAGCTCGGCGAGCTTGCGCATCACCGTGCGGCCGATGTGCCGGTAGGTGGTCCACTTGCCGCCGGCCACCGACAGCATGCCGCCGCGGCCCTCGGTCACCACGGTCTCGCGCTTGGCCTGCGCCACGTCGCCGGGGCCGCCGGGCAGCACCCGCAGGCCCGCGAAGGCGTAGGTCATCAAGGACCGGTCCAGGTCGGCGTCCCGGATGGAGAACGCCGCCTCGTCCAGGATCTGCTGGATGTCGGACTCGGTGGCCCGCACGTCCGCCGGGTCGCCCTCGTACACCTCGTCGGTGGTGCCCAGCAGCAGCTGGTCCTCCCACGGCAGGGCGAAGGTGATGCGGTACTTGTCGATCGGGGTGGCCATGGCGGCCTTCCAAGGCGACTTGCGCCTCATCACGATGTGCGCGCCCTTGGACAGGCGGATCGACGGGTCGGCGCCGCTGTCCTCCAGCTTGCGCAGGTGGTCGACCCAGGGGCCGGTGGCGTTGAGGACCACGCGCGCGTTGACGCCGAACTCGGCGCCGTCGACGCGGTCCTTCAGCTCCGCGCCGCTGACCCGGCCGCGGGTGAAGCGCAGCCCGGTCACCTCTGCGTGGTTGAGCACCACGGCACCGGACTCCACGGCCGCGCGGACCGTCATGACGGCCACCCGCGAGTCGTTCATCTGGTGGTCGTAGTAGACCGCGACGGCCTTGAGGTTGTCGGTGCGCAGGCCGGGGTTGGCGGCCTGCGCCTTGGCCGGGGAGATCACCTTGCCGACGCCGTCGCCGAAGGCGGACAGCGCCGAGTAGGCGAACACGCCGGCGCCCAGCTTGGCGGCGCCGACCGGGCCGCCCTTGTAGACCGGCAGGTAGAACGTGAGCGGGTTGACCAGGTGCGGGGCCACGTCCTTGGCCAGCACCCGCCGCTCATGGTGGTTCTCCGCGACCAGCTTGACCGCGCCGGTCTGCAGGTAGCGCAGACCGCCGTGCACCAGCTTGGAGGACGCGGACGAGGTGGCGCCGGCGAAGTCGCCGGCGTCCACCATCGCGACCCGCAGCCCGGCCTGGGCCGCGTGCCAGGCCACCGAGGTGCCCAGGATGCCTCCGCCGATCACGAGCAGATCGTACGTGGCGTGGCTCAGGAGATCCCGGGTCTCGCTGCGGCTTGCGTTGCGACCGGCGGCCGGATGCGTCCCGAGGGTCGGGACGCTCTGCAGGGTGGTCATATCTCTACTCAGTGCTCCTCTTCGATCCAGCCCATGGTCCGCTCGACGGCCTTGAGCCAGTTCTTGTACTCGCGGTCACGATCGGCCGCGTCCATACGGGGGGTCCATTCGGCCGCGCGGCGCCAGTTGGCGCGCAGCTCGTCGGTGTCCTGCCAGAAGCCGACCGCGAGCCCGGCCGCGTAGGCGGCGCCCAGGCAGGTCGTCTCGGCCACCATCGGCCGCACCACCGGCGCGTCCAGCGCGTCGGCGATGGTCTGCATCAGCAGGTTGTTGCTGGTCATGCCGCCGTCGACCTTGAGGGCGGTCAGCTCCACACCGGAGTCCTTGTTCATCGCGTCGACGATCTCCCGGGTCTGCCAGGCGGTCGCCTCCAGCACGGCGCGGGCGATGTGCGCCTTGGTGACGTAACGGGTCAGGCCCGCGATCACGCCGCGCGCGTCGGAGCGCCAGTAGGGCGCGAACAGCCCGGAGAAGGCCGGGACGAAGTAGGCGCCGCCGTTGTCCTCGACCGACATCGCCAGCGTCTCGATCTCGGCCGCCGACTTGATCAGGCCCATCTGGTCGCGCATCCACTGCACCAGCGAACCGGTGACCGCGATGGAGCCCTCCAGCGCGTAGACCGGCTTCTGGTCGCCGATGCGGTAACCGACCGTGGTGAGCAGGCCGTTGTAGCTGTTGACCGGCTCGTCACCGGTGTTGAGCAGCAGGAACGTGCCGGTGCCGTATGTCGACTTGGCCTCGCCCTTGCTGAAGCAGGTCTGCCCGAACAGCGCGGCCTGCTGGTCGCCCAGCGCGGAGGCCACCGGCACGCCCTCCAGCGCGCCCTTGGCGGTGCCGTAGACCTCGGCGGACGAGCGGATCTCGGGCAGCACGGCCGCCGGGATCTCCATGGAGGACAGGATCTTGTCGTCCCAGTCCAGGGTGCGCAGGTTCATCAGCAGGGTGCGCGAGGCGTTGGTGACGTCGGTGACGTGCACACCGCCCTGGGCGCCGCCGGTCAGGTTCCAGATGACCCAGCTGTCCATGGTGCCGAAGAGGATCTCCCCCGCCTCGGCGCGCTCGCGCAGGCCCTCGACGTTGTCGAGCATCCAGCGGATCTTCGGACCGGCGAAGTACGACGCCAGCGGCAGGCCGGTCTCGCGGCGGAAGCGGTCCTGGCCGACGTTGCGGCCCAGTTCCTTGCACAGCCCGTCGGTGCGGGTGTCCTGCCAGACGATGGCGTTGTGCACCGGCTCGCCGGTCGCCTTGTCCCACAGCACCGTGGTCTCGCGCTGGTTGGTGATGCCCAGCGCCTTGACGTCGGCGGTGGTGATCCCGGCCTTCTCCAGCGCGCCGGCCACGACCTCCTGGACGTTGGCCCAGATCTCCGCGGCGTCGTGCTCGACCCATCCGGGCTTGGGGAAGATCTGCTCGTGCTCCTTCTGGTCGACGGCGACGATGCGGCCGTCGCGGTCGAAGACGATGCAGCGCGAGGAGGTGGTGCCCTGGTCGATGGCCGCGATGAACGGGCCCTGGCCGTGCGAGGAGGCGGCGGCTTCGGTGGTGTCGGTCACTGGTGCTCCTGAGGTCTGGTGAGGGTGCGGTGGTCGGTCTCGTCCGGGTGCGGCATCAGGCGAACGCGAGCTGGTAGATACCGCCCGCGATGGCGCCGCCGATCAGCGGACCCACCACCGGTATCCACGCGTAGCCCCAGTCGGAGCCGCCCTTGTTGGGCAGCGGCAGCAGGGCGTGGACGATGCGCGGGCCGAGGTCGCGCGCGGGGTTGATGGCGTAGCCGGTCGGGCCGCCGAGCGACAGGCCGATGCCGACCACCAGCAGCGCGACCATCAGGGTGCCCAGGCCGTTGAGGGCCAGGCCCTTCGTCATGCCCATCGTCAGGATGAAGAGCACCAGCACGGTGGTCCCGATGATCTCGGTGGCCAGGTTCTGGGCGACGTTGCGGATCTCCGGGCCGGTGGAGAAGATCCCCAGCACCGGACCGCCGGGCTGACCGGGGCGGTCCTCCTCCCGGGTGACCGGGCCCGCCGGGTCGGCCTGCGTGCCGCCGACGATCTCCGGGTCGGTCATGTGCGCGGCGAACTGCCCGTAGTAGGCGAGCCACACCAGGGTGGCGCCGATGATCGCGCCGAGGATCTGACCCCCGAGGTAGACCGGCACCTGGCTCCACTGGCCGGTCTTGATGGCCACGCCGAGGGTCACCGCCGGGTTCAGCTGCCCGCCGGACAGGCCGTTGGAGATGTAGGCGCCGGCCAGGACGGCGAAGCCCCACCCGAAGGCGATCGCCACCCATCCGGCGCCCTTGGCCTTGGAGTGCTTGAGCGTGACGGCGGCGCACACACCGCCACCGAGAAGAATCAGAACGGCGGTACCGATGAGTTCGCCGACGAAGACGTGGCCGTTGGACAAAGCGGGCTCCTTACGTTCTCATGCCCATCCGATGAGCAAGGTGGCGGACCCCGGGTCCCGTCCGGTGTTCGACAATGTCGACCGCCGAACGGAAGTTTTGCTCTCGGTATTCATGGCGTCAAGGGGCGCGGAGACCGCTCCCGGTGAAGAGCCCAAACAGTTATCAACGGTCCTCGCGGACATTCCGTACGCGTCGCGCACCCGCCGCCTCACTGGAAGCGCCCCCCGCCCAGGTCGCGGGAGACCGACCGGGCGCAGTCGCGCACCGCGGCCACCAGCCGGGCCCGCACCTCGCCGCCCTCGCACATCCGCTCCACCGCGCCGGTGATGCCCACCGCCCCCACCGGCATCCGCCGCCGGTCGTGGATGGGCGCCGCCACCGAGGCCACCCCGTCCCAGGTCTCCTCCAGGTCCACCGCCCAGCCGCGGGCGCGGGTCAGATCGAGCACCGCCTCGAAGTCCGGCACGGACGTCACCGTGCGCGGGGTGAACTCCTCCCGCGCGCCCTCCAGCGCCTCGGAGTGCGCCACCGGGTCGTACGCGGCCAGCACCTTGCCCAGCGCCGTGCAGTGCAGCGGCTGCATCGCGCCGATCTCCAGCACCTGGCGGCTGTCGTCCGGCCGGAAGACGTGGTGCACGATCAGGACGCCCTGCTGGTGCAGGACGCCCAGGTAGACGCTCTCGCCGCTGGAGCGGGCCAGGTCGTCGGTCCACACCAGGGCGCGGGCGCGCAGCTCGTGGACGTCCAGGTAGCTGTTGCCCAGGCGCAGCAGCTCGGCGCCCAGCTGGTAGCGGCCGGAGGCGGTGTCCTGTTCCACAAAGCCCTCCTGCTGGAGGGTGCGCAGGATGCCGTGCGCGGTCCCCTTGGCCAGGCCGAGCGTGGACGCGATGTCGGTCAGCCCCAGCCGTCGTTCGCCGCCGGCGAGCAGCCGCAGGATCGCGGCCGCGCGCTCGACCGACTGGATGCTTCCTGCCATAGGGCCAACCTCCGTGTGCCGCCGTTGTCCTCGGCCCGCCCGCGGGTGTCCGGGCAGGGCCACTTGCGGTCGGCAATGCTGAACAGCATCGGGCGATGCCGAACACCATCGTAGGCAAAAGTCTGCCAACCGTGTCCCGGCCCGCACACGCCACCCTCCGGATCCGGCCACCGCGTTCAGCCGGTCGGCCCGTCCCACCCTTCGGAACGCTCTGCGTCGTCCGGGCCCGACGCCGCTAGGCTGGCCGGGTGCGCATCTCGCGAGCGGGGTGCGCAAAGCCGACAGCCGTCGCATCCCAGGGAGCAGTTCCTATGGCCTCGCCGTCCCAGCAGACCGCCCAGCAGTCCCGCGCAGCCGCCCTCCGAGAGGCGCTCGCCACCCGCGTGGTGGTGGCCGACGGCGCGATGGGGACCATGCTGCAGGCCCAGGACCCGTCCCTCGACGACTTCCAGGGCCTGGAAGGCTGCAACGAGGTCCTCAACGTCACCCGGCCCGACATCGTCTCCGCCGTGCACGAGGAGTACTTCGCGGCCGGCGTCGACTGCGTCGAGACCAACACCTTCGGGGCCAACCTCGCCGCCCTCGGCGAGTACGACATCGCGGACCGCATCTTCGAACTGGCCGAGGCCGGCGCCCGCATCGCCCGCGAGGTCGCTGACGGCTTCGCCACCCCCGATCGCCCGCGCTGGGTGCTCGGCTCGGTCGGCCCCGGCACCAAACTGCCCACCCTCGGCCACGCGCCGTACGCCGCGCTGCGTGACGCCTACCAGACCGAGGTCGAGGGGCTGATCGCCGGCGGCGCGGACGCCGTCCTGGTGGAGACCACCCAGGACCTGCTCCAGACCAAGGCCTCCCTCATCGGTGCCCGCCGGGCCCTGAAGGCGGCCGGTGTCGACCTGCCGCTGCTGTGCCAGGTCACCGTGGAGACCACCGGCACCATGCTGCTCGGCTCCGAGATCGGCGCCGCGCTGACCGCCCTGGAGCCCCTCGGCATCGACCTGATCGGCCTCAACTGCGCCACCGGCCCTGCCGAGATGAGCGAGCACCTGCGCTACCTCGCCCGGCACGCCCGCGTCGGCGTCTCCGCGATGCCCAACGCGGGCCTGCCCGTCCTCGGCAAGGACGGCGCCCACTACCCGCTGACCCCGGCCGAACTCGCCGACGCCCAGGAGGTGTTCGTCCGCGAGTACGGCCTGTCGCTGGTCGGCGGCTGTTGCGGCACCACGCCCGAGCACCTGCGCCAGGTCGTCGAGCGGGTCCGCGGCCACGAGATCACCCCCCGCAGCCCGCGCCCCGAGCCGGGCGCCGCCTCCCTCTACCAGACCGTGCCGTTCCGCCAGGACACCTCGTACCTGGCCATCGGTGAGCGCACCAACGCCAACGGCTCCAGGAAGTTCCGCGAGGCCATGCTGGACGGCCGCTGGGACGACTGCGTGGAGATGGCCCGCGAGCAGATCCGCGAGGGCGCCCACCTGCTCGACCTGTGCGTCGACTACGTGGGCCGCGACGGCGCCGCCGACATGCGCGAGATCGCCGGCCGCCTGGCGAC
Organism: Streptomyces sp. ICBB 8177; assembly: GCF_003144095.1. Lineage (GTDB taxonomy): Bacteria > Actinomycetota > Actinomycetes > Streptomycetales > Streptomycetaceae > Streptantibioticus_D. The sequence goes on from NZ_NSKH01000023.1 coordinate 985,610, forward strand.
CGCCTCCACCCTGCCGATCGTGCTGGACTCCACCGAACCGGCCGTCATCCAGGCCGGACTGGAGCTGCTGGGCGGGCGCGCCGTCATCAACTCCGTCAACTACGAGGACGGCGACGGCCCCGACTCCCGTTTCCAGAAGGTCACCGCGCTCGCCGTCGAGCACGGCGCCGCCCTGATCGCCCTCACCATCGACGAGCAGGGCCAGGCCCGCACTCCCGAGCACAAGGTCGCCGTCGCCGAACGGCTGATCGCCGACCTGACCGGCAACTGGGGCGTGCACGAGAGCGACATCATCGTCGACTGCCTGACCTTCACCATCGCCACCGGCCAGGAGGAGTCCCGCAAGGACGCCGTCGCCACCATCGAGGCGATCCGCGAGCTCAAGCGCCGCCACCCCGACGTGCGGACCACCCTGGGCCTGTCGAACGTCTCCTTCGGCCTCAACCCGCCCGCCCGGATGGTCCTCAACTCGGTCTTCCTCAACGAGTGCGTCGAGGCGGGCCTGGACTCGGCGATCGTGCACGCCGCCAAGATCCTGCCCATCGCCCGCATCCCCGAGGAGCAGCGCGAGGTCGCCCTCGACCTGATCTACGACCGCAGGCGCGAGGGCTACGACCCGTTGCAGCGGTTCCTGGAGCTGTTCGAGGGCGTCGACACCAAGTCGGTCAAGGCTGGCCGCGCCGAGGAACTCGCCGCCCTGCCGCTGGACGAGCGCCTCCAGCGCCGCATCATCGACGGGGAGCGCAACGGTCTGGAGGCCGACCTCGACGAGGCGCTGCGCGAGCGGCCCGCCCTGGAGATCGTCAACGACACGCTGCTGGAAGGCATGAAGGTGGTCGGCGAGCTGTTCGGCTCCGGCCAGATGCAGCTGCCGTTCGTGCTCCAGTCCGCCGAGGTGATGAAGAACGCGGTGGCCTACCTGGAACCGCACATGGAGAAGAGCGACGAGGCGGGCAAAGGCACCATCGTGCTCGCCACGGTCCGCGGCGACGTCCACGACATCGGCAAGAACCTCGTCGACATCATCCTGTCCAACAACGGCTACAACGTGGTCAACCTCGGCATCAAGCAGCCCGTCTCGGCGATCCTGGACGCCGCCCAGGAACACAGGGCCGACGTGATCGGCATGTCCGGGTTGCTGGTGAAGTCCACGGTGATCATGAAGGAGAACCTGGAGGAGCTCAACCAGCGCGGGCTGTCCGCCGACTACCCCGTCATCCTCGGCGGCGCCGCCCTCACCCGCGCCTACGTCGAGCAGGACCTGCACGAGATCTACCAGGGCGAGGTCCGCTACGCCCGCGACGCCTTCGAGGGCCTGCGGCTGATGGACGCGCTCATCGCCGTCAAGCGCGGCGTCCCCGGCGCCACCCTGCCGGAGCTCAAGGCCCGCCGGGTGCCCAGGCGCGAGGTGCAGGAGGCCGAGCCGCAGGAGAACCTCGGCCAGGTCCGCTCCGACGTCGCCACCGACAACCCGGTGCCCGCCCCGCCGTTCTGGGGCAGCCGCGTCGTCAAGGGCATCCCGCTCAAGGACTACGCCTCCTGGCTGGACGAGGGCGCCCTGTTCAAGGGGCAGTGGGGCCTGAAGCAGGCCCGCGCGGGCGGACCCACGTACGAGGAACTGGTGGAGAACGAGGGCCGGCCCCGGCTGCGGGGACTGCTCGACAAGCTCCAGACCGAGGGCCTGCTGGAGGCCGCCGTCACCTACGGCTACTTCCCGTGCGCCTCCAAGGGCGACGACCTGATCGTGCTGCACGAGGACGGCTCGGAGCGGGTCCGCTTCACCTTCCCGCGCCAGCGCCGCGGCCGCAGGCTCTGCCTGGCCGACTTCTTCCGGCCGCAGGAGTCCGGAGAGACCGACGTGGTCGGCTTCCAGGTGGTCACCGTCGGAGCCAGGGTCTCCGAGGCGGCCAACCAGCTGTTCGCCGCCGACTCCTACCGCGACTACCTGGAGCTGCACGGCCTGTCCGTCCAGCTCGCCGAGGCGCTCGCCGAGTACTGGCACGCCCGCGTCCGCGCCGAGCTGGGCTTCGGCGGGGAGGACCCGGCGGACGTGGAGGACATGTTCGCCCTGAAGTACCGCGGCGCCCGCTTCTCGCTGGGCTACGGCGCCTGCCCCGACCTGGAGGACCGGGCGAAGATCGCCGAGCTGCTGGAGCCGGGCCGGATCGGCGTCGAGCTGTCGGAGGAGTTCCAGCTGCATCCCGAGCAGTCCACGGACGCCATCGTGATCCACCACCCGGAGGCGAAGTACTTCAACGCCAGGTAGCCGCGGGCGCCGGGGCTGCGCGCGCCGCCCCCCGGCGTTTCCCCTGGTGAAGCCCGTGGGTCACGCGCTCGACGGGCGGATGATCCATCCCGGAAGTACACTGGACGGTCCGGTGGAGGCCGGTCGCTCACCGCGTCAGTGGTGGACGGCCGGCCTCTTCGTCCCCTACGGAGGTATCCGGATGACCAGCAGCGTCCCCGCCGTCCAGGTCCAGCACACCGACGGCCCGTCCCCGCGGGCCGTGCTGCTCGACATGGACGGCACCCTGGTGGACACCGAGGGGTTCTGGTGGGCCGCCGAGAGCGAGGTCTTCGCCGGGCTGGGCCACGTCCTGGGGGAGGAGCACCGCCAGGTCGTCATCGGCGGCCCGATGACCCGCAGTGTCGCCCACCTGATCGCCGTCACCGGCGTCCGGCAGAGCTTCGACGAGCTGTCCGTACTGATCAACGCCCGGTTCGCCGAACTCATCGGCCGCGGCGTCCCGTTGATGCCCGGCGCCCGGCGCCTGCTGACCGAACTGGCCGCCCACCAGGTGCCCACGGCGCTGGTCTCCGCCTCCCACCGCCACATCATCGACATGGTGCTGCGCTCCCTCGGCCCGGAGAACTTCGCCCTGTCGGTCGCCGGCGACGAGGTCACCCACACCAAACCGCACCCCGAGCCGTACCTGACGGCCGCCGCCGGGCTCGGCGTCGACCCGGCCGAGTGCGTGGTCGTGGAGGACACCCTGACCGGGGTCGCCTCCGCCGAGGCGGCCGGCTGCCGGGTGGTCGCCGTGCCCTCGCTGGTGCCCGTCGCGGCGGCTCCCGGGCGCACCGTCGTGCCGTCCCTGGAACAGGTCGACCTGACTTTTCTTCGCTCGGTGATGGCGCCCGCCGCCTGAAACGATGACGGTGAAGGAACTGCCCGTGCACTGAGCGTGCCGCGCAATTCGCCGCGAGAACTCTCGGCTCCCGCCTGCTCATTTTCCGTGACGAATACGCTGATCGAATTCCGGAACGGCCGCGTACGAGAGGTTCCGTGATTCTTGTCACTGGCGCGCCCGTTGACGTGACCCGGTGCATGTGCTGAACGACGGGCCCTGAAGCCCTTTCCGGCGCCCTTGTGTCCCGTTTGGTGGCCGCAAGGGAAGAACGCGCCGGTGTCCGGATATCGGAGTGCGACGCGTCGTTATCTCGGTGTGATTCCGCCTCAACTGGTCCGTGTTCTGGTGCAGTCAGGCGTTCCTACTAGGGTCTTCGCTGGTCAATGCCGAAACACCAGATCGGCATTGGGCAACGGATTCACGAGATGCCGCTCACCAAGCCGCCGTGACCGCTGCCGCCGCACCGAGACCTTGAAGGAGGGCCGATGACCGCCTACCCGGACGCACGGCGCGGGACGCACCCCGCCGTGCACCGCTCCCGCGCGGCCGTCCTCAGCCGGTGCGACGGCGGCCCTGCCGCGCGGAGCGAGAACTTTGGCGCCTCCTTGGTACGGAACCACCGCAACCTCGGTATCGTCGCGGAAGCGTGCGACACGGACCGCGGTGGTGTGCACGGACCCCTCGCCGAACGGGGCGTCCCGCACACGGTGTTGGCCGGCCCGCCACACCCGTCCGCCAAGGAGCCGCTCCACTCCGCCGTCCCAGCGTGGACACAGGTACGACACCGATGATGTACGGGGGAGCGGGCGGCGCCGGCGTAGCGCCCTCCGCAGTGCGAACAGCCAACGCCGACAAGGGAGACCAACGAGGATGAATCGCAAGCTACTGGTGCTGCCGGCCGTGGTGGGCCTGATCGCGCCCGCCCTTGCCGCGTGCGGTGGTTCGAGCGGCGGCAGTGGGGGCGGCGGCGACGCCATCGTCGTGGGCACTACCGACCAGATCGAGGTGACCAAGGACAGCCCGGCACCGCTGGATCCGGCCGACTCCTACGACATCGGCGAATGGAACATCCTCGGCAACACCCTGCAGACCCTGCTGAGCTTCCCGCCCACCGGCACCGACCCCGTCCCGGACGCCGCGAGCAAGTGCGGCTTCACCGACCAGCTGGGCGAGACCTACCGCTGCACCCTGCACAGCGGTCTGAAGTTCTCCAACGGTGACCCGCTGACCTCGAAGGACGTCAAGTTCTCCATCGACCGTCAGCTGGGCATCCACGACCCCAACGGTCCGTCCTCGCTGCTCGACAACGTCGACAAGGTCGAGGCCCCGACGGACGACACCGTCGTCTTCCACCTCAAGACCCCGGACGCCACCTTCCCCTACAAGCTGGCGACCCCGGCGGCGGCGATCGTCGACAGCAAGGTCTACCCGAGCAACAAGATCCTCGCCGGCACCAAGCTCGTCGGCTCCGGCCCGTACAAGCTGGACTCCTTCAAGCAGGGCGACGAGGCGGTCTTCGACAAGAACCCCAACTACAAGGGCGCCTTCAAGCTCAACAACGACAAGATCATCCTGCGGTTCTACAAGTCCTCCGCCGCGATGGTCCAGGCGTTGCAGAACGGCCAGGTCGACGTCGTCAACCGCACCATGACGCCGGACGAGATAGCCAAGTTCCAGGACACCACCTCCAGCAAGATCAACCTGGTGGAGGCGCCCGGCTCGGAGATCCGCTACCTGGTCTTCAACACCAACGACCCCACCGTCAAGAACGCCGCCGTCCGCAAGGCCGTCGCCGAGGTCGTCGACCGCGAGGCATTGGTCCGCGACGTCTACGCGCGCACCTCCGAGGCGCTGTACTCCATGATCCCGCAGGGCATCACCGGTCACAGCAACTCGTTCTTCAACACCTACGGCGACCCCAGCGTCACCAAGGCCAAGCAGACGCTGCAGAAGGCCGGTATCAGCACCCCGGTGCACCTGACGCTGACCTACACCACCGACCACTACGGCTCGGTGACGGCCAACGAGTTCGCCGAGCTGAAGAAGCAGCTGGAGGCCAGCGGCCTGTTCAAGATCACGCTCCAGGGCGTGCCGTGGGACTCCTTCCGAACCGCCTCGCTCAACGGCCAGTACCAGGTGTGGGGCATGGGCTGGTTCCCCGACTTCCCGGACCCGGACAACTACCTGGCGCCGTTCATGGGCAAGGACAACATCCTCGGGACGCCGTACCGCAACAGCCAGATCGAGAACCAGATCATCCCGGCCGAGCGCAAGCAGACCGAGCGCAGCGCGGCCGTGAACAGCTTCGAGACCGCGCAGCAGGACCTCGCTGACGACGTGCCGTTCATCCCGCTGTGGCAGGGCAAGCAGTACCTGGCCGCCAAGAACGACATCACGGGCACCGAGTGGGCGCTGAACTCCTCCTCGGAGCTCCAGTACTGGGAGCTGGGCCGCGGCGTCTCGGAGTGATCCGGACGGCGGCCCGCCAGGGCCGGTGACGAAGGGGTGGGCCCCGGCGCGTAGCACGCGCCGGGGCCCACCCCTTCTACGGCCTTCCCCGCCGGGAGCGGGTCAGGACGCCCCTGGCCGCACCAGGCCGCTCTCGTACGCGTACACCGCCGCCTGCACCCGGTCCCGCAGGCCCAGCTTGGTCAGCACATGGCCGACGTGCGTCTTGACGGTGGTCTCGCTGACGAACAGCTCGGCGGCGATCTCGGCGTTGGACAGCCCCCTGGCGACCAGCTTGAGCACCTCCACCTCGCGCTCGGTCAGCGTGCCCAGCGCCTGCGGCAGCGGCTCCTCGCCGGACGGCAGCCGTCCCGCGTACTTGTCCAGCAGCCGCCGCGTGATGCTGGGCGCGAGCATCGCCTCGCCCGCCGCCACCACCCGGATCGCCTGCACCAGCTCGACCGCGGGCGCGTCCTTGAGCAGGAAGCCGCTGGCGCCCGCGCGCAGCGCCTCCACCACGTACTCGTCCAGGTCGAACGTGGTCAGCACCAGCACCTTCGCCGGGCCGTCCCGCCCCGGGCCGGTGATCTGCCGGGTCGCCTCGACACCGTCCATCCGGGGCATCCGGATGTCCATCAGCACTACGTCGGGCTGCAGCGCGCGCACCTGCTCCAGCGCCTGCAGGCCGTCCCCGGCCTCGCCGACCACCGCGAGGTCCGCCTCCGCCTCCAGGATCATCCGGAAACCGGTGCGCAACAGCGGCTGGTCGTCCACCAGCAGGACGCGGATCGCCACGGGATCTCCTTCGGGCAGGGGGCGGTCGGCCCCATTCTGGCCTAACCGGCCGGATCGGTCGGCACCAGATCGTCCGGAGCGGTCCGCGTCGTGGGCAGCGGATAGACCGGGGGCGTGCCGCCGAACGAGGGGCACAGCGCGCGGTGGTCGCACCAGTCGCACAGCTTGCCGGGCCGCGGGCGCCAGTCACCGGTCTCGGTGGCCCGCCGGATGGCCTCCCACAGCGCCAGCAGCTTGCGCTCCACCCCGCGCAGGTCCTGCTCGGTCGGGTCGTAGGTCAGCACGTCGCCGCTGCCGAGGTAGACCAGCTGGAGGCGGCGCGGCACGACCCCGCGCAGCCGCCACAGCACCAGCGCGTAGAACTTCATCTGGAACAGCGCCTCGGCCGCGTACTCCGGGCGCGGCGCCTTGCCCGTCTTGTAGTCGACCACCCGCAGGTCGCCGGTGGGCGCCACGTCCAGCCGGTCCACGTAGCCGCGCAGTACCAGGCCCGACTCCAGCGCAGTCTCCACGTACAGCTCGCGCTCGGCCGGCTCAAGGCGTGTCGGGTCCTCCAGCGAGAACCAGCGCTCCACCAGCCGCTCCGCGCTCTCCAGCCACCGCGCCAGCCGCTCCGCCCCGCCCTCCGCGTCCGCCGGCGTCCCGGTTCCGCCCGCTGCCCCGGCGGCGTCCACCGCGTCCGCCACCCCGGTGGCCGAGTCCGGCGCGAACAGCTCGGCCAGCTCGGGGCGCTCGGCCAGCAGCCGCTGCCACTGCGGCGCCACCATCGAACGGGCCAGCACCGGCGTACGCTCGATCGCGGGGACGTCGAACAGCCGCTCGAGCACCGCGTGGACCACCGTCCCGCGGGTCGCCGCCTCGCTCGGCTTCTCCGGAAGCCGGTCGATGACCCGGAAGCGGTACAGCAGCGGGCAGCGCATGAAGTCCCCGGCCCGGGACGGCGACAGCGACGACGGGGGCCTGGGAGCGGCGAGTTCGGGCCTGGCGTTCATGGCACAGACCCTAAGGGGCGCCACTGACATCGAACGCACACCGCGTCGTTACCATCGACGGCAGACGCCCCGTACCGCATGATCGAGTACGGGGTTCACCTGACGAGGGGACACAGTGGACAACAGCGGGCATCCGCAGTCCGGCAGCGGGGGAGCGCCCCCCGGACCGCCACCCAAGGGCGGCGGGGACGGCAAGCGCCCGCGCGAGGCGGGAGGCGGCATCCTCATGGGCCGCCCCTTCGGAGTGCCGGTCTACGTCGCGCCCAGCTGGTTCCTGGTCGCCGCGCTCATCACCTGGGTCTTCGGCGGCCAGCTCGACCGGGTCCTGCCCGGTCTGGGCGCCGCCCGCTACCTGGTGTCGCTGTTCTTCGCGGTCGCCTTCTACGCCTCCGTGCTGGTCCACGAACTCGCCCACACGGTCGCCGCACTCCGCTTCGACCTGCCGGTGCGCCGCATCCAGCTCCAGTTCTTCGGCGGTGTCTCGGAGATCGAGAAGGAGTCCGAAAGCCCCGGCCGGGAGTTCGTGCTGGCCTTCGTCGGACCGCTGCTGTCCCTGGTGCTCGCCGGGGTCTTCTACCTCGGCATGCGCGGCGTCACCCCCGGCACCGTGCCCGGCGTGCTGCTCGCCGGGCTGATGGTCTCCAACCTCATCGTCGCCGCCTTCAACCTGCTGCCCGGCCTGCCGCTGGACGGCGGCCGGATGCTGCGCGCCGTGGTGTGGAAGCTCAGCGGCAGGCCGATGACCGGCACCGTCGCCGCCGCCTGGACCGGCCGCGCGCTCGCCGTCGCCGTGCTGATCGGGCTCCCGCTGCTCAGCTACGCGGGCGGGCGCGGCGACCAGACGGCCGTCACCGGTGCCGACTCGCTCACCGACGCGCTGCTCGCCGCCATCCTGGCCGCCATCATCTGGACCGGCGCGGGCAACAGTTTGCGCATGGCCCGGCTGCGCGAGCGGCTGCCCGGCCTGCGCGCCCGCACCCTGACCCGCCGCGCGGTCCCGGTCGAACCGGCCACCCCGCTGTCCGAGGCGCTGCGCCGGGCCAACGAGGCGGGCGCCCGCGCGCTGGTCGTCGTCGATCCGCAGGGGGACGCCACCGGCCTGGTCCGGGAGAGCGCGATCATGAGCATCCCCGAGCACCGCCGCCCCTGGGTCGCCGTCAGCGGCCTCACCCAGGAGCTGCGGCCCGGGATGCGGGTCTCGGCCGAGCTGTCCGGCGAGGAACTCCTGGACACCCTGCGCGAGACCCCGGCCAGCGAGTACCTGGTCCTGGAGCCCACCGGCGAGATCTACGGTGTCCTGTCCACCGCGGACGTCGAGCGGGCGTTCGTCCAGGCGATGGCCCAGCCGACCCGCCCGTAGCCCGCCCCGACCTGGAGCGCGGGCGCCGGCGGCGGCCGGGGCACCCCCTGACCTCCGATACGCTGTTCACATGTCCGAACCGACCGGTGCCGCCCGCCGTCGCGGGCCCTTCCAGGTCGGGGACCAGGTCCAGCTCACCGACCCCAAGGGACGCCACCACACCTTCACGCTCGAAGCGGGCAAGAGCTTCCACACCCACAAGGGCTCTTTCCCGCACGACGAGCTGATCGGCGCCCCCGAGGGCAGTGTCGTGCGTACCACGGGGAACATCGCGTACCTCGCGCTGCGGCCCCTGCTCCCCGACTACGTCCTGTCCATGCCCCGCGGTGCCGCCGTGGTCTACCCCAAGGACGCGGGGCAGATCCTGTCGATGGCCGACATCTTCCCCGGTGCGCGGGTGGTCGAGGCGGGAGTCGGCTCCGGCTCGCTCAGCTGCTTCCTGCTGCGCGCCGTCGGCGACCAGGGCATGCTGCACAGCTACGAGCGCCGGCCCGACTTCGCCGAGATCGCCGCGGACAACGTGCGCCGCTACTTCGGCGGCGAGCACCCGGCCTGGCAGCTGACCGTCGGCGACCTGCAGGACAACCTGTCGGACACCGACGTCGACCGCGTCATCCTCGACATGCTCGCCCCCTGGGAGTGCCTGGACCCGGTCTCCAAGGCCCTGGTGCCCGGTGGCATGCTGTGCGCCTACGTCGCCACCACCACACAGCTGGCGCGCACCGTCGAGGCGATCCGCGAACACGGCACGTTCAACGAGCCGACCGCGTGGGAGACCATGGTGCGCACCTGGCACGTGGAGGGTCTCGCCGTACGGCCGGACCACCGCATGATCGGCCACACCGGCTTCCTGCTCACCGCCCGCCGCCTCGCCGACGGTGTCGAGCCCCCGATGCGCCGCCGCAGGCCCGCCAAGGGGGCCTACGGCGAGGACTACGCGGGCTGGGGGGCGAAGGACGCCACCCCGGCCGCGAGGGACGCCGCCTCGACCGCGAAGGACGCCGCCCCCGCCCCCCGCGACAGCGCCGCCGCCCCGCAGGAGGAGCCCCCGACCGCGTAGCCCCGTCGCCCTGGGGGAGCCGGGTCCGCGCCCGCCCCTTTTGGGCGCACGGCGCACCCCTCGGAGCGCATGGCACGCCCCAACCCTCCGGCGCCGCCGCCGAGTTCCCCGTCGCGGGAACCCGGCGGCGGCGCCGAGCCGTTGGCTGATCAAGGGGGCGCTCCCGCGTCGCCCGCAGTCCGCATGCGCACGCGGCCCCGACGACCACCGCCCCGGTGGTCCCGCACCCGTGTGACCTGTGGCACCATGCTGGCCACCCCTTCGGACACGCCATACGGCCCGAGTTCCAGGAGACGTTCGCGCGTGCAGCCTTCCGCCGGACCGGACCTTCCGCACACCCGCGCCACCGCGGCGCACTGGCTCGCGACCGGCCTCGGCGTCGCCGCCGCCGTCGCGATCTGCGTGGTCGCGCAACCCGCGGGCGCCGCGCCCACCATCGCCCCCGCCACCGCACCCGGCGCCCCGAACGCCTCGGCCGCCCACTACCCCATCGCCTGCCACGGCCTGCCGGTCGACGTGGTCTCCAAGGCCGCCGCCGACCTCGACGGCGACGGCCGCCCCGAGACGGTCGCCGTGGTCCGCTGCGACGCCCCCACCGGCACCCCGCCCAGTGGCGTCTACGTGCTCGACCCGCCCGCCACCCCGGGCGGCCGGCCGCGCGTCGTCGGCACGCTGGTCGACCCCGCCAACAAGCTCAGCCTGCGTGACTTCACCGTCACCGGGCGCACCGTCTCGGCCACCCTGCTCGGCTACTCCTCGAACCAGGTCCCGCGCTGCTGCCCGGACCTGGCGCGGAAGTTCAGCTGGGAGTGGAACGACGGCCGCTACGTGGCGATCCCCGGCCCGCACGCCAACAGCGTCTGAGGCCCGTGCCGAGAGCGTCTGCGCGACAGGCCGGCCGGGACGGGCTGCGGCCCGAGGCCGTTACGAAAAGCCTGCCGCGCCGCCCGTACGCGACCCGTGCCCGACCGGTCATCGCGGGTGAACGCCCCGGCGGTTCCCCGAACCGCCGGGGCGGCGCGTCACTGCGCGTCCGGCCCGTACACCTCGACGCGGTCGGAGACCCTGCGCACGTGGATGCAGTCGCCGGGACACTCCTTCGCGGAGTCCACCACGTCGGTCAGCAGCGGCAGCGGCACGGGAACGGTCGCCCCCGGCTCTGCGCGCAACTCCTCGTCCTCGCCCTTGACGTAGGCGAGCCCGTCGATGTCCAGCTCGAAGACCTCAGGCGCGTACTGGGCGCAGATCCCGTCGCCGGTGCACAGGTCCTGGTCGATCCAGACCTCCAGCTCCTCGCCCGCAGCGCCCACAGCCTCGCTCACGAAAATCCCTCGCCTGCCGTTCGTCGTCTCGCCCGGTCGTCCGGTCCGCGCCGTTGCGCAGGCCGTGCGTACCCGCCCGGGACGGTCCCGGAACCGCCGGGAATAACGGATCCTGGCGGGTGTTGACCAAACTGACGATACAACCGGTCGCTTTCCGATGTTGTTGGGTGGGTATCTCCCTGACGTGGGGGCGCGCGCAAGGGTGAAGATCGGACACACCCCGACCGGGTTTGTGATCTAGGGGTTTCAACCCGCACCGGCCCAGGTAGGGTCTGAAAGCGTCCAGCTCCCCATGGAGGAGGTGAGGACCGTGGCAGCCCACGACGACGACATCAACCGTGGCAACCGGCCCGCACGGGGTTCGGAGGACCCCGCGAGCCAGGTGGCCTTTCTCGAGCAGGAAATCGCCGTCCTGCGACGTAAGCTCGCCGACTCTCCGCGTCACACGAGGATTCTCGAAGAGCGGATCGTCGAGCTCCAGGCCAACCTGGCAGGCGTGTCCGCGCAGAACGAACGGCTGGCCAACACCCTGCGTGAGGCTCGCGACCAGATCGTGGCCCTCAAGGAGGAAGTGGACCGGCTCGCCCAGCCGCCTGCCGGATTCGGTGTCTTCCTGCAAGCGAACGAGGACGGTACGGCCGACATCTTCACCGGCGGCCGGAAGCTGCGGGTGAACGTCAGCCCGTCCGTCGAGGTGGACGAACTCCGGCGTGGCCAGGAGGTCATGCTCAACGAAGCGCTCAACGTGGTCGACGCCATGGAGTTCGAGAGCGTCGGCGACATCGTCACCCTCAAGGAGATCCTGGAGGACGGCGAACGGGCGCTGGTGATAGGGCACACCGACGAGGAGCGGGTGGTCCGGCTCGCCGAGCCGCTGCTCGACGTCACCATCCGCGCAGGCGACGCCCTGCTGCTCGAGCCGCGCTCCGGCTACGTCTACGAGGTCGTCCCCAAGAGCGAGGTCGAGGAACTCGTCCTGGAGGAAGTCCCGGACATCGACTACGACAAGATCGGCGGCCTGGGCAACCAGATCGAGCTGATCCGCGACGCGGTCGAACTCCCCTACCTCTACCCGGACCTGTTCCGGGAGCACGAACTGCGCCCGCCCAAGGGTGTCCTGCTCTACGGCCCGCCCGGGTGCGGCAAGACGCTCATCGCGAAGGCGGTCGCCAACTCCCTTGCCAAGAAGGTCGCCGAGGTCACCGGGCAGCCCCAGGGCAAGAGCTACTTCCTGAACATCAAGGGCCCCGAGCTGCTCAACAAGTACGTCGGTGAGACCGAGCGGCACATCCGCCTGGTCTTCCAGCGGGCCCGGGAGAAGGCGAGCGAGGGCACCCCCGTCATCGTCTTCTTCGACGAGATGGAATCGCTCTTCCGCACCCGCGGCTCCGGCGTCAGCTCGGACGTGGAGAACACCATCGTCCCGCAGCTGCTCGCCGAGATCGACGGCGTCGAGGGCCTGGAGAACGTCATCGTCATCGGCGCCTCCAACCGCGAGGACATGATCGATCCGGCCATCCTGCGTCCTGGCCGGCTGGACGTGAAGATCAAGATCGAGCGTCCGGACGCCGAGGCCGCCAAGGACATCTTCTCGAAGTACCTCACCGCGAAGCTCCCGCTGCACACCGACGACCTGTCGGAGCACGGCGCCTCGCCCGAGGCCACCGTCGGCGCCATGATCCAGTCGGTGGTCGAGCGGATGTACGCCGAGTCCGAGGAGAACCGCTTCCTGGAGGTCACCTACGCCAACGGTGACAAGGAGGTCCTGTACTTCAAGGACTTCAACTCCGGTGCCATGATCCAGAACATCGTGGACCGGGCCAAGAAGATGGCGATCAAGGACTTCCTCGACCACAACCAGAAGGGCCTGCGCGTCTCCCACCTGCTCTCGGCCTGCGTGGACGAGTTCAAGGAGAACGAGGACCTGCCGAACACCACCAACCCGGACGACTGGGCCCGCATCTCCGGAAAGAAGGGCGAGCGGATCGTCTTCATCCGCACCCTCGTCACCGGCAAGCAGGGCGCCGACACCGGTCGCTCGATCGACACCGTGGCCAACACCGGGCAGTACCTGTAGGACGCCGTCCGGCTGCCGGGTACCGGTCCCCACCGGTACCCGCGGCCGGACATGTTTTTCCTGGTCGGGGCCGAAGCCGAGGAAAGCGCCAAATGATCTCCCCACCGCCCTCCTCGCGCTCTACGCTCTTCGGTACCGCGCCACGCGCAAGGAGGGCCGCATGACCGTACGGCGAGTAATGGGGATCGAGACGGAGTACGGGATCTCCGTCCCGGGCCACCCGAACGCCAATGCCATGCTCACCTCGTCCCAGATCGTCAACGCCTACGCGGCGGCGATGCACCGGGCGCGCCGGGCCCGCTGGGACTTCGAGGAGGAGAACCCGCTGCGGGACGCCCGCGGCTTCGACCTCGCCCGCGACTCCGCGGACTCCAGCCAGCTCACCGACGAGGACATCGGGCTGGCCAACGTGATCCTCACCAACGGTGCCCGGCTCTACGTCGACCACGCCCACCCGGAGTACAGCGCCCCGGAGGTCACCAACCCCCGGGACGCGGTGCTGTGGGACAAGGCGGGGGAGCGGATCATGGCCGAGGCGGCCGAGCGGGCCGCACAGCTGCCCGGCGCGCAGCCCATCCACCTGTACAAGAACAACACGGACAACAAGGGCGCCTCTTACGGCACCCACGAGAACTACCTCATGAAGCGGGAGACCGCCTTCTCGGACATCGTCCGCCATCTGACCCCGTTCTTCGTCTCCCGCCAGGTCGTCACCGGCGCGGGCCGGGTCGGCCTCGGCCAGGACGGCGGGGAACACGGCTTCCAGATCAGCCAGCGGGCGGACTACTTCGAGGTCGAGGTGGGACTGGAGACCACCCTCAAGCGGCCCATCATCAACACCCGCGACGAGCCGCACGCGGACGCCGAGAAGTACCGCAGGCTGCACGTCATCATCGGCGACGCCAACCTGTCGGAGATCTCCACCTACCTCAAGCTGGGCACCACCTCCCTGGTCCTGTCCATGATCGAGGACGGCTTCATCGCCGTCGACCTGGCCGTGGACCAGCCGGTGCGCACCCTGCACCAGGTCTCCCACGACCCCGGTCTGCGACACCTCATCACGCTGCGCAGCGGCCGCACTCTCACCGCGGTGCAGCTCCAGATGGAGTACTACGAGCTGGCCCGCAAGTACGTCGAGGACCGCTACGGCACCGACGCCGACGAGCAGACCAGGGACGTGCTGACCCGCTGGGAGGACGTCCTGGGGCGCCTGGAGAGCGATCCCATGAGCCTGGCGGGCGAGCTGGACTGGGTGGCCAAGCGGGAGCTGCTGGAGGGCTACCGCAGGCGCGACGGCATCGACTGGGACGCCGCCCGGCTCCACCTCGTCGACCTCCAGTACGCGGACGTACGCCCCGACAAGGGCCTGTACAACCGTCTGGTGGCCCGGGGGCGCATGAAGCGGCTGCTGGACGAGGACGCGGTCTCCAGGGCCCGTATCAAGCCTCCTGAGGACACCAGGGCGTACTTCCGGGGGCGCTGCCTGGAGCAGTACGCGGACGACGTGGCGGCCGCCTCGTGGGATTCGGTCATCTTCGACCTGCCGGGCCGTGACTCCCTGCAACGGGTGCCCACCCTGGAGCCACTGCGCGGCACCCGCAACCACGTCAAGGAACTGCTGGACCGCTGCCGCACGGCGGAGGACCTGGTCCGGATCCTCTCGGGAGGCTGAAAGGCGGCCCGGGAGGGAATCATCCAGGTGACCCCGGAGCGTTGAAGGGGTTGAACCGGCTCACCGGCCGGCCCGGGCCGCCGCGGCACGGGGCCACCGGAGAAACAGGGCCGATGTCGGACCCGGCTTGTAGGGTCTGATCTTGCAGGACATGCAACCGAGCGGGGTGAGGGGCACATGGCTACCAAGGACACCGGCGGGCAGCAGCGGGCGACGCGTTCCACCGAGGAGGTCGAGGAGACCACCGAGGACGAGCAGTCCACCTCGGACCTCAAGGAGCGCCAGGAGAAACTCTCGGACGACGTGGACTCCGTCCTGGACGAGATCGACGACGTCCTGGAGGAGAACGCGGAGGACTTCGTCCGGAGCTTTGTCCAAAAGGGCGGTCAGTAAGCCGCGAGGACCCGGCCCGCGCGACGGGAGGGAGCGCTTCCGCGAGGAGAGCGCCCCCGTCGTCGGCGGGCCGCGCCGTCCCCCGGCCCGGGCGCGGCCGACGTCGCCCGCGGTACGCGGTCGGCGTGGGCCGTTCGGCTCCGGCTCCGGATGTGGATCACCGCCGTCCGGCGGGTAGGGTCCTGGCGTACCGTGCACCAACCGCAACTGACGCATCAGAAGAGCTCAAGGACGACCCGGACGTCCCACGTCGGGCCGCCGCATACCTGGAAGGAAACGTGTGGAAGCCAACACTCGTAGCACCGGGCGTCTACCAGCTGCCTTCCTGACGCCCGGATCGTCGTCGTTCATCGACTTCCTGGGGTCGCACGCGCCCGAACTCCTGCCGGGCAACCGCTCGTTGCCCCCGGTGCAGGGCGCCGTGGAGATCCCGCACGGCACCACCATCGTCGCCGCCGTCTTCCCCGGCGGTGTCGTGCTCGCCGGTGACCGCCGCGCCACGATGGGCAACGTCATCGCGCAGCGCGACATCGAGAAGGTCTTCCCCGCCGACGAGTTCTCCGCGGTTGGCATCGCCGGCACCGCGGGCCTGGCGGTGGAGATGGTCAAGCTCTTCCAGCTGGAGCTGGAGCATTACGAGAAGATCGAGGGCGCCACGCTCTCCCTGGAGGGCAAGGCCAACCGGCTGTCCACGATGATCCGCGGCAACCTCGGCATGGCCCTGCAGGGCCTGGCCGTGGTCCCGCTCTTCGCGGGCTACGACACCGACCGCGAGCGGGGCCGGATCTTCTCCTACGACGTGACCGGCGGCCGCTCCGAGGAGCACGGCTTCGCGGCCACCGGCTCCGGTTCGGTCTTCGCGCGCGGCGCCCTGAAGAAGCTGTACCGCAAGGACCTGACGGAGCAGCAGGCGGTCACCGCCGTCGTCCAGGCGCTCTACGACGCCGCCGACGACGACTCGGCGACCGGCGGCCCCGACCTCGCCCGGCGGATCTATCCGATCGTCACCGTCATCACCGAGGACGGCTTCCGCAGGCTCGGTGACGAGGAGGGCGCGGACATCGTGCGCGCCATCCACGAGCAGCGGCTCCAGGAGCCGGACGGCCCGCGGGCCTCCGTCCTGTAGGCGGCGAGAGCCACGTGACCGGAAAGCACTCCGCACTGACAGAAAGGGACGGATAGCCGGTGTCGACGCCGTTCTATGTCTCACCACAGCAGGCCATGGCGGACCGCGCCGAGTACGCCCGCAAGGGCATCGCGCGCGGACGCAGCGTCGTCGTGCTCCAGTACACCGACGGCATCCTCTTCGTCGCCGAGAACCCGTCCCGGGCGCTCCACAAGGTCAGTGAGATCTACGACCGCATCGCCTTCGCCGCGGTCGGCAAGTACAACGAGTTCGAGAACCTGCGGATCGGCGGCGTGCGCTACGCCGACCTGCGCGGTTACACCTACGACCGGGACGACGTCACGGCCCGGGGCCTGGCGAACGTCTACGCGCAGACGCTGGGCACCATCTTCTCCAGCGTGGGCGAGAAGCCGTACGAGGTGGAGCTGATCGTGGCGGAGGTCGGCGCGGCCCCCGAGGACGACCAGATCTACCGTCTGCCGCACGACGGCTCCATCGTGGACGAGCACGGCGCGGTGGCGGTCGGCGGCAACTCCGACCAGATCGGCAGCTACCTCGACCAGCGCCACCGCGACGACATGACGCTCGCCCAGGCGCTCAAGCTCGCCGTGGACTCCCTCAGCAGGGACAACAACGGGGGTGAACGGCGGCTGACCGCCGAGCAGTTGGAGGTCGCGGTGCTGGACCGCACCCGGCCCCAGCAGCGCAAGTTCCGCCGGGTGCTGGGCGGTGCGCTGACCCGGCTTCTGGAGTCCGGGGCCGCCGAGACCCCGGTGGCGGACGACGCCGGGACGGACGAGGACTCCACCGAGCAGGAGTAGCCGCTTTCGACAGCGGTGTTCACCGTGGTTCCACCGGGCACGGCCCGGTGGAACCACGGATCGCCAACTCGACCGGCAGGTCGCCGCGTTGCGGGCTGCCGCCGTCGACCACGGCGAGCAGCGCGGCCATGCCACGCGCCCCCGCCTCGTCGGCCGGGAGCCGGACGGTGGTCAGTTCGGGTTCCACCGCGGTCGCCAGCGCCAGGTCGTCGAACCCGGTGACCGACACGTCCAGCGGCACCCGCAGCCCGAGGCGCCGCGCCGCCTTGCAGGCACCCGCGGCGAGCACGTCGTCGTCGCAGACCAGGGCGGTCGGCCTGGGCCCCGGCGCGGTCAGCGCGTCGTGCGCGGCCCGCAGACCGCCCTCGACACTGAGCGCCGCCGCCCGCCGGGTCACCACGGCGCCCGGCAGGTCGCGCGTCGCCGAGTCGAACGCGGCGCGGCGGACCCGGAAGGTCCAGGAGTCGACCGCGGAGGCGATGTGCGCGATCCTGCGGTGGCCGAGGGCCGCCAGATGGCCCGTCACCTGCCGCATGCCGGAGGCGAGGTCGAGGTTGACGGTGGCCGCCGCCCCGCTCTGCGCCGGATCGCTGTCCAGCATGACCAGCGGCAGCCCGTCGGCGCCGCTCTCCCGGGGCGCCGCGGCCGCCTCCCCGCTGATCGCGGCCAGCGCGTCCGCCGCCATCGAGGAGGCGATCACCCCGTCCAGCGCCGCCCGCGCCGAGCCGAACGGGTCGCGGGCCGGGCCCACGCCCTCCGGCGACGGGTAGAGCACCACCCCGAAGTCGTGCGCGGCGGCGACCCGCGCGGCGCCGGTGTAGACCCGGGCGAAGTACTCGTTGGTGAGCGCGGGCACCACCAGCAGCGCGGTCCTGGTGCGGCCGAGCCGCAGGCTGCGGGCCGCGAGGTTGGGCCGGTAGCCCAGCCGCAGGGCGGTCTCCCGCACCGCGTCCGCCGTCGCCGGGGAGACCCGCCCGTGCCACTTGCCGCCGAGCACGAGCGAGACCGTGGCCTGCGAGACGCCCGCCTCGCGTGCGACGTCCCGCGAGGTGGGACGCGGGGTGGGCGGCACCTGCTGCTTCCTTCCGTCGGGCCCCGCGGTCCGTGGGTTGGACGTGCGAGGTCCGCCCATGCTACGTATGACACGATCGACGTTATACGTAAAACCTCGCGTGGGTGAGCCGCGCACGACACCGCGGGCACGGGCTCGCGGGAACGGGGAGGACATGGCGACCGGCTATCTGCCGCTGCTGCGTACCCGGCACGCGCTGCGGCTGCTGACCGGCACTCTGGTCGGGCGGCTGCCCAACGCGACCGCCGCGCTGGCGATCGTGCTGTTCACCCGGGCCCACGGCGGCGACTTCACCCTCGCCGGAGCGCTGTCCGCGGTCTACGGGCTCGGCAACGCGGTCGGCCAGCCGGTGCTGGGGCGGCTGGTCGACAAGCGGGGCCAGCCCGGCGTACTGCTCGGCGGCGCCGTGGTCTCCGCCGCCGCGACCACGCTGTTCGCCCTGACCGGCCCCCGCCCGCTGCCGGTGGCCTGCGCGGCGATGGCGGTGGCGGGCCTGGCCGCGCCGCCGCTGGAGGGCGCGCTGCGGGCCCTGTGGCCGAGCGTGCTGGGCGGACGGCAGGAGCAGGTGCACGCCGCCTACGCGCTGGACGCCGCCGCGCAGGAAGTGATGTTCGCGGTCGGCCCGCTGCTGGTCACGCTCATCGTGGCCGCCGCCTCGACCGCCGCCGCGCTGGTGACGCTGGCGCTGGTCGGCGTCGCCGGCACGCTGTGCGTGGTCACCTCCGGGCCCTCGCGCCGCTGGCGGGCGGGGGAGCGCGACGCGCACTGGCTCGGGCCGCTGCGCTCACGCGGCCTGCTGACGCTGCTGGGCTCACTGTTCTTCGTCGGGCTGGCGCTCGGCTCGATCGCGGTGGCCGCCGTGGCCTACGCCGACGCGCACGGCGGCGGCATGGTCTCCAGCTGGCTGCTGTCCGCGCTGGGCCTCGGCGCGCTCGTCGGCGGGGTCACGTACGGCACGCGCACCTGGGCCGGCGTGCCGGAGCGGCGGCTGCGGCTGCTGATGCTCGCCCTGGCCGTCTCCTACCTGCCGTTGGTGGCCGACGCGCCGGTCGCGGTGATGACCGCGCTGTCCGCGCTCGCCGGGCTGTTCCTCGCGCCGGTGCTCGCCTGCGCGTTCGTCGTCGTCGACCGGCACGCCCCGGCGGGCACCGTCACGGAGGCGTTCTCCTGGCTGGTGACCGCGTTCGGCGTCGGCGCCTCGGTGGGCACCGCCGCGGCCGGTCCCGCCGCCCAGTACGGCGCCGCGCGGGCCGCCTTCGCCGTCGCGGGGGCGGGCGGCACGGTCGCGTTGCTGGTCCTGTCGGCCGGTAGCCGCTTTCTCGCCGCGCCAAACCTGCGGCAGCGGAAGGAAAATGATCGAACCGTGCCCGCCGAACCCGGTTTCAGCAGTAGTCATCAGGCGTAATGTTCAGTCATGGACCGCCGCATTTTCGGGCTGGAGAACGAGTACGGCGTCACGTGCACGTTCCGGGGACAGCGACGCCTGTCGCCGGACGAGGTGGCGCGGTACCTCTTCCGCCGTGTCGTGTCATGGGGTCGCAGCAGCAACGTCTTCCTGAAGAACGGCGCCCGTCTCTACCTCGACGTGGGTTCGCACCCGGAGTACGCCACTCCCGAGTGCGACAACGTGACCGAACTGGTCACGCACGACAAGGCGGGGGAGCGCATCCTGGAAGGCCTGCTGGTGGACGCCGAGCGCAGGCTCCACGAGGAGGGGATCGCCGGCGACGTCTATCTGTTCAAGAACAACACCGATTCCGCGGGCAATTCGTACGGCTGCCACGAGAACTATCTCGTCGCCCGGCACGGTGAATTCTCCCGCCTCGCCGACATCCTGATTCCGTTCCTGGTCACGCGTCAGCTGCTGTGCGGCGCGGGCAAGGTGCTCCAGACGCCGCGCGGCGCGGTCTACTGCGTCAGCCAGCGCGCCGAGCACATCTGGGAGGGCGTCAGCTCGGCCACCACGCGGTCGCGCCCCATCATCAACACCAGGGACGAGCCGCACGCCGACGCCGAGCGCTACCGCAGGCTGCACGTCATCGTCGGCGACTCCAACATGTCCGAGACGACCATGCTGCTCAAGGTCGGCGCCACCGACCTGGTGCTGCGCATGATCGAGGCGGGCACCGTGATGCGCGACCTGACCCTGGAGAACCCGATCCGGGCCATCCGCGAGGTCAGCCACGACATAACGGGACGCCGCAAGGTGCGGCTGGCCAGCGGCCGGGAGGCCTCCGCGCTGGACATACAGGAGGAGTACTACTCCAAGGCGGTCGACTTCTGCGAGCGCCGGGGCATCCGCAGCGGGGTCACCGCGCAGGTCCTCGACCTGTGGGGCCGCGCCCTCGAGGCGATCGGCTCCGGCGACCTGTCGTCGATCGGCACCGAGATCGACTGGGTGATGAAGTACCAGCTCATCGAGCGGTACCGCAAGCGCGACAACATCACCATGTCGCACCCCAGGATCGCGCAGATAGACCTCGCGTACCACGACATCCACCGCCGCCGCGGGCTGTACTACCTGCTGGAGCGCAAGGGCCAGGCCAAGCGGATCTGCGACGACCTGCGGATCTTCGAGGCCAAGTCGGTGCCCCCGCAGACCACCCGGGCGCGGCTGCGCGGGGACTTCATCCGGCGGGCCCAGGAGCAGCGCCGCGACTTCACCGTCGACTGGGTGCACCTGAAGCTGAACGACCAGGCGCAGCGCACGGTGCTGTGCAAGGACCCGTTCCGTTCGGTGGACGACCGGGTGGAGAAGCTGATCGCCGGAATGTGATCCGGTCGTGAGGCGATCGGCGCCCGCCACGATCTCCATACGTTCATCACACGAGTCACATGAGGCGTCAAGCGAGCGCCGGGGCCCCGTACGTTTCTCGTACGGGGCCCTTCCTTCGTCGTACAGTGGGCCGCATTGCCCGCTCGCGACCCCGGTTGGACTGATGACTCGCACTACGTTCGTACGACGCGCCGCCGCGATGCTGGTGGCACCGGCCCTCCTGCTCACCGCGGCGGCCTGTGGATCCAACTCATCGAGCGGTTCCTCCGGCGCGGTGGCCCAGGTCACCGGCAAGGAGGGCAGCAAGCCCGCCATCACCATCCCCAAGAAGGGTGACCCGTCGAAGAGCACCGTCGTCAAGACGCTCGACGCGGGCTCCGGCTCGGCCATCAAGAAGGGCGACTGGGTCCGGGTCGACGTCCAGGCGGAGAACTGGAAGACCGGGCAGCCCATCGTCAGCTCCTGGACCACCACCTCGTCGGCGAACAGCCCGCACCAGCAGCTGGTGCTCCAGACCGGTCAGGCCAGCCAGCAGCTGCCGGAGAAGGTGCTCGACGCGGTCGTCGGCCAGAAGACCGGCAGCCGGGTCCTGGTGCAGGGCACCGCGGGCGACCTCGTCGGCTCCGGGCTCAACCCGCAGTCCGGCATCTCCGCCTCCGACACCCTGGTGTGGGTGGTCGACGTGGCCGCGGCCGGCAGCTTCGACGCCAAGGCCGAGGCCAAGGGCGCCCAGGCGCCCAGCCAGTCGGGTCTGCCGACCGTGCAGTCGCCCTCGCAGAAGGCGGCCGTCATCACCATCCCCAAGGGCGAGAAGGCGCCGGCCCAGCTCAAGCAGCAGGTGCTGATCCAAGGCACCGGGCCGGTCGTCAAGAAGGGCCAGGGCCTGATCGCGCAGTACACCGGAGTCATGTGGTCCAACGGCAAGAAGTTCGACTCGTCCTGGGACCACGGCGGCGCCACCGGCTTCCAGATCGGCACCGGCTCGGTCGTCCCCGGCTGGGACAAGGCCCTGGTCGGCAAGCACGTCGGCGACCGGGTGCTCATCGTGATCCCGCCCGCGGACGGCTACGGCTCCCAGGGCAACCCCCAGGCGGGCATCTCGGGCACCGAGACGCTGGTCTTCTCGGTCGACATCCTGGGCACCGTCTGATCACCTGCGTGGGCCGGGGTGGCAGACTGTCCCGGTTGCAGACAACGCACTGAGGAGCACCGACGTGAACATCGACAAGCCCGAGATCGACTTCCCGGGCGGCGAGCCGCCGGCCGACCTGGAGATCAAGGACATCTGGGAGGGCGACGGCGAGGAGGCCAAGGCCGGCCAGACCGTCACCGTCCACTACGTGGGCGTCTCCTTCAGCACCGGTGAGGAGTTCGACGCGAGCTGGAACCGCGGTCAGCCGTTCCGCTTCCCGCTGGGCGGCGGCCGGGTCATCAAGGGCTGGGACCAGGGCGTGCAGGGCATGAAGGTCGGGGGGCGGCGCCAGCTGACCATCCCGGCCCACCTCGCCTACGGCGACCAGAGCCCCACCCCGGCGATCCAGCCCGGCGAGACCCTGATCTTCGTGGTCGACCTGCTCGCGGTCTGAGCGAGCCTGGTTCGCACCCGCGTTCCGACGGCGGCCCCCGCCCTTCGCGGCGGGGGCCGTCGGCTTTTGCGGCGGGCGCGCGGAGCGGTAGGTTCGACGGCGGAACAGCTGAACAGGAGGGGTGCGTCGTGGCCATCGCCAAGGCCGAGCGACTGATGAACCTGGCACTGTGCCTGATGAACACCCGTCGCCCGCTCGCCAAGCGGGAGTTGCGCCTGTCCATCGAGGCCTACCGCGAGATCGGCACCGAGGACGCGTTCAACCGGATGTTCGAGCGCGACAAGGACGACCTGCGGGAGCTCGGCATGGTCATCGAGACCGTCGAGGGGCTCGACGGCGAGACCGGCTATGTGGCCCGCCGCGACCGCAACCGCCTCCCCGAGATCGCCCTGGACGCCGAGGAGGCCGCCGCGCTGAGCCTGGCCGCCAGGGTGTGGCAGCAGGCCCGCCTCGCCGGTGCCGCCAGCGGCGCCCTGCAGAAGCTGCGGGCGGCCGGCGTGCCGTTCACCGAGGAGGGCTACGGCGGCGAAGGACACAGCGTCATCGAGCCGCACATCCCCGCTCACGAGCCCGCGTTCGAGCCGCTGATGCTCGCCGCCCGCGACCGCCGCCCCGTCGTCTTCGAGTACCGCAAGGCCACCGCGGTGCGCCCGGAGACCCGCGAGGTCGAGCCGTGGGCCCTGGAGTGCTGGCGCGGCCACTGGTACCTGGCCGGGTGGGACCGCGAGCGCGCCGCCCGCCGGGTCTTCCGGCTCAGCCGCATCACCGGCCGGGTCCGGCCGCGCGGCGGCCGGTTCACCGCCGAGGTGCCCGACCACGTCGACGTGCGGCAGACGGTGGCGAGCTGGGCCGGGGAGGGCGCCACCTCCACCGCCCGCATCCGGCTGCGCCGAGGCGCCGGCTACCCGCTGCGCGCGAAGGCGGTCGAGACCGTCCCCGCGAGCGGCGAGTGGGCGGCGGACTGGGACGAGCTGGAGATCCCGTACGGGCACGGGCTCGACGCCTGGCTGGTGGAGTTCGGGGCGGACGCGGTGGTGCTCGCCCCCGAGGAACTGCGCGCGGACGTCGTCGACCGGCTGCGCGCCGTGGCGAAGGGCTGAGGGGGCCACGAGGTGTCCAACGCGATCGACCAGACCCGGCGCATGCTGTCCCTGGTGACCTACCTGCGCGAGCGGCCCGGCGCCCGGGTCGGCGAGGTGGCCCGCGCCTTCGGGGTCAGCGAGGCCGAACTCATCGGCGACCTCAACGTGCTGCCCATGTGCGGCACCAGCTTCCGCGGCGGCGACCTGCTGGACATCGACACCGACGGCGAACACATCTGGTGGCACAACGCCGCCACCGCCGACGAGGTCGCCCAGCCGCTGCGGCTCGCCGCCGACGAGGCGACCGCCCTGCTGGTGGCCGCTCGCGCGGTGGCGACCCTGCCGGGGCTGCGCGAGAGCGACCGGCAGGCGCTGCTGCGGGCCTGCGCCAAGCTGGAGACGGCGGCCGGTGAGGCTGCCGGGGCCAGCTCGCGGCTTTCGGTGACCTTCGAGTCCGAGGGCGGTGTCTTCGCCGACGTGGACCGGGCCATCGCCGAGCGGCGCAGGCTGTGGATCCGCTACTACTCGCCCGCCCGCGACGAGCTGACCGAGCGTGAGGTGGACCCGATCCGGCTGTTCGCGGTCGGCCACACCTACTTCGAGGGCTGGTGCAGGCTCTCGGAGGACCGCCGCACCTTCCGGCTGGACCGGGTCGCGGAGATCAAGCTGCTGGACGAGCCGTCCGACCCGCCGCCCATCGAGCCGCGTGACCTGTCGGCCGGTCTGGTGCAGCCCGCGGGCGACGACCCCGAGGTGGTCGTGGAGGTGGGCCCCGGCGGGCGCTGGGTCGCCGAGTACTACCCGTACGACAGCGCCGAGGAACTGCCGGACGGCGGGCTGCGCGTCACCCTGCGCACCCCCGACCCGGGGTCGCTGCGCAGGCTGGCGCTGCGCCTGGGGCGCGACGGCCGCATCGTCTCCCCGCCGGCCCTGGCCGACAGCGCCCGGGCCGCCGCCGAGCGGGCGCTCGCGGCGTACGGCGAGCGGTGAGGAGCGACGCACCATGACGCCCACCGTGCACGACGTGGTCTTCCGCGCGGCCTGCCCCGACTGCCGGGGACGCTTCGAACTGGCCGCCGCCGCCCTGCGCCTGGCCATCGGACGCACCGCGCGGACCACGTTCTACTCCTTCACCTGCCCCGACTGCGGCGCCGCGGTCCGCAAGCCCGCGGGCGAACGCATCGTGGAACTGCTCACCGGCGGCGGAGTCCGCACGATGCGGCTGCACGTCGGCTGACGCCGGTCCCGCCTGTCCGGCCCGACCGGCTCGCGTCCCGGCGGACCGTGTGACCGGCCGCCGGGGGAGAGGCACTAGGCTCGCCGCATGCTCTGGCTCTTCGTCTGGACCGGCCTCGCGTTCTGCGGGATCGCGGTCCTCGGTGTCCTCGCGATCCGGGTCCACCTGGAGGTCCGCAGGCTCTCCGCGAGCATCGCCGCCGGTTCGCGGGCGATCGCGGGCGCGGCGGAGGAGTTCCAGCGCACCGCGGAGCCGCTGGCGGTCCGGGCGGGCGAGATCGCGCGCCGGTGACCGCCTGCGGACGGTACCGGCCGGAGGGGTAGGCTGACGGCGCCGCCCCGGTCGCGGGCCGTCCAGGCCGCCCGGGGGCGGTGACGCGACGGTTCCCCGGGGATTGCCAGGGGTTCACCACAGCGCGTTACCATCGCTCCACCGAGACCCAAGCCGACGACGACGGCTGCCGCACGAGATGAGGACGTGGGTTGCTCAAGTCCGCCCGCAAGACGAAGGACCCCGAGGGGCGGATGCCGCTCGTGGACCACCTGCGTGAGCTGCGCAATCGCCTCGTGAAGTCGTTGCTGGCGGTGGGCGTGGTCACCGCGGTCGCGGCGTACTTCCAGAAGCGGCTGATCGAGTTCCTCGCCCACCCGCTGCTGAAGGCGGTGGGCTGTCACGGCCCGGCCTCCGAACTGCTCAGCGGCGCCCACCCGTGCGCCAACCTGACCGTGAGCGGCATCCTCGGCCCGTTCAGCATCGCCTTCAAGGTGGCGCTGATGGCCGGCGTGGTCTGCGCGGCCCCGGTCTGGCTCTATCAGCTGTGGGCCTTCGTCGCCCCGGGCCTGCACGCGCACGAGAAGCGCTACGCGATCTCGTTCGTCAGCGCGGGCGTGCCGTTGTTCGCCCTCGGCGGCTACTTCGCGTACACGATCCTGCCGACCTCGGCCTCGGTGCTGCTGCACCTGACCCCGGCCCACGTGACCAACCTCGTCCCGGTCGACGACTACATCGACCTGGTGACGCGGATGGTGGTCGTCTTCGGGCTCGCCTTCGAGCTGCCGCTGCTGCTGGTCCTGCTGAACTTCGGCGGCATCCTCAGCGGCCGCAGGATGCTGCGCTGGTGGCGCTGGATGGTCATGGGCATCACCGTCTTCACCGCCATCGCCACGCCCACCACCGACCCGGTCGGCATGCTCGCGCTGGCCGTGCCGATCGTCGTGCTCTACTTCGTCGCCGTCGCGATCTCGCTCGTCCACGACCGCCGCAAGGAGAAGCGGGCCGACGACGGTCTTTCGCCGGACGAGGCCTCCGACCTGGACCTCACCCCCGAGGGCCTGCCCGCGGTCGAGCCGGTCGCGACGCCCTCCGCGCTGCCGGAGGCCGACCGCACGGACGGCTTCGACGACGCCACCTGATCGCGGGGCAGCGGTGAGCCGGGGCCCGGAAAAGATCACACGGGCTGTCGGACCCGGCCGGTAGGCTCGTAGGCACGATGACCGACGAGATCTCACCAGCCGAGCGCTACGCCGCCGCCCGGCGCCGCGCGGCCGAGCAGGCCACCGCCTTCGGCTCCTTCCGCGAGATGTACGACTTCGACCTGGACCCGTTCCAGATCGAGGCCTGCCAGGAGATGGAGGCGGGCAAGGGCGTGCTGGTGGCGGCGCCCACCGGCTCCGGCAAGACCATCGTGGGCGAGTTCGCGGTCCACCTCGCGCTGCGCGAGGGCCGCAAGTGCTTCTACACCACGCCCATCAAGGCCCTGTCCAACCAGAAGTACGCGGACCTGGCCCGCCGCTACGGCCCCGAGCGGGTCGGCCTGCTCACCGGCGACAACAGCGTCAACTCCGAGGCGCCCGTGGTGGTGATGACCACCGAGGTGCTGCGCAACATGCTCTACGCGGGCTCGCAGACCCTCGACGGCCTCGGCTACGTCGTCATGGACGAGGTGCACTACCTCTCCGACCGCTTCCGAGGGGCGGTCTGGGAGGAGGTCATCATCCACCTCCCCGAGTCGGTCACCCTCGTGTCGCTGTCGGCCACGGTCTCCAACGCCGAGGAGTTCGGCGACTGGCTGGACACCGTGCGCGGCGACACCGCCGTGATCGTCTCCGAGCACCGCCCGGTCCCACTGTGGCAGCACGTGCTGGCGGGCCGCCGGATGTACGACCTGTTCGAGGAGAAGGACGGCGCCGGCCCCGGCGGCCGCCTGGAGGTCAACCCCGACCTGGTACGGCTCGCGCGGATGGAGAACACCCGCACCTTCAACCCGCGCGACCGCCGCCGCCGGGGCTACGAGGCGGACCGCGAACGCGACCGCCGCCAGCGCAGCCGCATCTGGACGCCCGGCCGCCCCGAGGTCGTCGAACGGCTGGACGCCGAGGGCCTGTTGCCCGCCATCACGTTCATCTTCAGCCGCGCCGGCTGCGAGTCGGCCGTCCAGCAGTGCCTGTACGCGGGACTGCGGCTCAACGACGAGGAGGCGAGGGCGAAGGTCCGCGCCATCGTCGAGGAGCTCACCGCCGCCATCCCCGACGAGGACCTCAACGTCCTGGGCTACTTCGAGTGGCTGGAGGGCCTGGAGCGCGGCATCGCGGCGCACCACGCGGGCATGCTGCCGACCTTCAAGGAGGTCGTCGAGGAACTCTTCGTACGGGGCCTGGTCAAGGCGGTCTTCGCCACCGAGACGCTGGCCCTGGGCATCAACATGCCCGCGCGCTCGGTGGTGCTGGAGAAACTCGTCAAGTGGAACGGCGAGACGCACGCCGACATCACCCCTGGCGAGTACACCCAGCTGACCGGCCGGGCCGGCCGCCGGGGCATCGACGTCGAGGGGCACGCCGTGGTGCTGTGGCAGCGCGGCATGGACCCGGGGGCGCTCGCCGGCCTCGCCGGGACCCGCACCTATCCGCTGCGCTCCTCCTTCAAGCCCTCGTACAACATGGCCGTCAACCTCGTAGGCCAGTTCGGGCGGCACCGCTCGCGGGAGCTGCTGGAGACCTCCTTCGCCCAGTTCCAGGCGGACCGCTCGGTGGTCGGCATCTCCCGCCAGGTGCAGCGCAACGAGGAGGGCCTGGCGGGCTACCGGCGGGGCATGACCTGCCACCTGGGCGACTTCGAGGAGTACGCCCGGCTGCGCAGGGAGCTGAAGGACCGCGAGGCGGAGCTGTCGCGGCAGGGCGCCGCGCACCGCAGGGCGGCCGCCGCCGAGGCGCTGGAGAAGCTGCGTCCCGGCGACATCATCCACGTGCCCGCGGGACGCTTCGCGGGGCTGGCGCTGGTGCTGGACCCGGGCGTGCCCGCCGGACGCAGCCCGGGCCGCTCCCGGCAGCGCCCCGGCTACCACGACTTCGACGACAGCCCCCGCCCGCTGGTGCTCACCGCCGAACGCCAGGTCAAGCGGCTGGCGCCGACGGACTTCCCCGTCCCGGTGGAGGCGCTGGAGCGGATGCGCATCCCCAAGTCGTTCAACGCGCGCAGCCCGCAGTCGCGGCGCGACCTGGCCTCCGCGATGCGCTCCAAGGCCGGCTCGGCGGGCGTCCACGCGCCCCGGCGCCGCAAGGACCGTTCCGCGGCGGCCGACGACACCGAGATCGCCCGGCTGCGCACCGAGATCCGGGCCCACCCGTGCCACGGCTGCGACGAGCGCGAGGACCACGCCCGCTGGGCCGAGCGCTACCACCGGCTCCAGCGCGACACACGGCAGTTGGAGCGCCGCATCGAGGGACGCACCAACACCATCGCCCGCACTTTCGACCGCATCTGCGCGCTGCTGACCGAACTCGGCTATCTGGAGGGCGACACCGTCACCGGCGACGGGCGGCGGCTGTCGCGGCTGTACGGCGAACTGGACCTGCTGGCCAGCGAGTGCCTGCGCGACGGCGTCTGGGAGAACCTGGGCCCGGCCGAACTGGCCGCCTGCGCCTCGGCGTTGGTCTACGAGGCCCGTGCGGCCGACGACGCGATGCCACCGAAGGTGCCGGGCGGCGCGGCGCGGGAGGCACTGGGCGAGATGGTACGCATCTGGTCCCGCCTGGACGACCTGGAGGAGCGGCACAAGATCAACCAGACCGAGGGCGTCGGCCAGCGCGAGCCGGATCTCGGCTTCGCCTGGATCGCCCACCAGTGGGCCTCCGGCAAGGGACTGGACGCGGTGCTGCGCGAGGCGGACATGCCCGCCGGGGACTTCGTGCGCTGGACCAAGCAACTGATCGACGTGCTGGGCCAGATCGCCGAGGCGGCGCCGCAGGACAGCACCGTGCGGCGCACGGCCCGCAAGGCGGTGGACGGGTTGCTGCGCGGGGTGGTCGCGTACTCCTCGCTGGGGTGAGGTGGCGGTCGCCCGGGGCCGCCGCCTTGGCCGCCGCGTCCCGGGGCGCGCCCCTCAGCGCCGGTCCGCCGCCACCGCCGCGCCGTCCAGCCGCAGGGCCAGCGCGGTCAGCTCGGGGGTGCGCAGGACGCGCCCCGGGCTGCCGGGCAGCGGTACGTGCAGGTGGTGCGTCCAGCGGGCCGGGATCGCGGCGAGGCCGTACACCGCCCCGGCCAGCCCGCCGGTGACCGCCGCCACGGTGTCGGTGTCGCCGCCCAGGTCGACCGCCGCGCCGAGGGCCGCCTCGAAGGACGTGGTGGTGCGCAGTGCCCAGACGGCCGAGCCGAGGCAGGGCCACACGGCGCCGTTGAACTCGGTGGCCCGCGACGGATGCCAGTCGGGCCCGAGCACCCAGGCCCAGCGTTCGCGGTGCGCCGGGTCGACGGCGTCCAGCGCGTCCGCGAGCCCGGCGCAGGGGTCCTCGCCGTCCAGCGCGATGCGCAGCAACTCGTGGTAGAGCGCCGAGCCCTCCCACGCGGACGGGTCGCCGTGGGTGAGGGCGGCGAGCGCGCGGGCCGCCTCCATGGTGGCCTGCCGGCCCAGCGCCGCGTGGTAGACCGCCGAGGTGGTCGCCCGCATGAGGGCGCCGTTGCCCGCGGCGCGGCGGTGGGTGCCGTAGTACCGGGCCGCCGCCAGGTCCCATGGCTCGCCCGAGGTCAGCACGGCCTCCGTCTGGAGCCCCATGTCCTTGGGTTCCGCGGCGGCCCAGCGCTGGAAACGCGAGAAGACGTCGGCCGGGTCGAAGCCGCCGCGCTCCAGCAGGGACTCGGCGACCAGCACGGCCATCTGGGTGTCGTCCGTCGCCTCGCCCGCCTCCCAGCCGCCGCCCGCGCACATCATTCCGGCGCCGTCGGGGAAGCGCGCCCGGTACGCTCCGGGCGGGCCGAACTCGAAGGGTGCGCCCAGCGCGTCTCCGGTCGCGGATCCCACGACCGCCCCGGCCACCCGATCCTCACGTCGCATGCCGGCGACGCTATCGGTCACCGCGCCCGGTGCCGCCGCCACGCGCCGGATCCGCGAGTGAGCGTCTGGCAAAACCGCGAACGGCCGGGGTCCGCGGTGAACACCGGCCGTTCGTGGTCGGAACGACGGCTCGTCAGGTGACGGGGCGCCGGGGCATCGCCCCGTATGGGTGGGTCAGGAAGCGGCGCCGCCCTCCTGCTCGGACTCCACCTGGCGGTTCCAGTCGGACTTCGACGCCTGCCAGCCGTCCTCGTCGGCGCCGGTGCGCCAGTAACCCGAGACCGACAGCCGCTCACGCTCGATCCCGCGCTCCACGCGCAGGTAGCGGCGCAGCTCCTTGACGAAATTAGCCTCGCCGTGCACGAAGACGTGCGGTGTCCCGGCGGGGAAGGGCAGCGCCCGCACGGCCGCCACCAGCGCCTCGCCGACCGGGCGGTCGCCGCGGTGCAGCCAGGTGATCCGGACGCCGGGCGGGGCCTGGAGCTTCTGCTCCTCCCGCTCGTCGGCGACCTCGACGAAGACGTGCGCCACCGCGTCCCCTTCGAGTGCGAGCCGCTCGATCGCCGCGGCGATCGCGGGCAGCGCGCTCTCGTCACCCGCGAGCAGGTGCCAGACGGCTGCCGGGTCCGGGGCGTAGGCGCCGCCGGGGCCGGTGAACAGCAGCTGGTCGCCGGGCCGCGCGTTCGCCGCCCACGGGCCCGCGATGCCCTCGTCGCCGTGGTGCACGAAGTCGACGGTCAGCTCGCCGGCGTCCGGGTCCCAGTGCCGCACGGTGTAGGTGCGGGTGCGGGGCCACCGCTCGCGCGGCAGTTCCTCGCGGATCCGCCGCAGGTCGAACGGCTCCGGGAGGGCGGTGCCGTCCTGCGGGAAGACCAGCTTGACGTAGTGGTCGGTGTACGTGCCCGCGGTGAAGCCGTCGAGGTCGCCTCCGAGCACCACCCTGATCATGTGCGGGGTCAACCGCTCGGTGCGCAGGACGCTCCCCCGGAAGACCGGACGCGACCTGCGCTGCGGGGCCTCAGCCATACACACTCCCTGATCACACGAAGTCTATGAGTTAGGCAAGCCTAACCTCATATCCCGCCGCGCGGAAGGGTTTTTCGCCGCAATCGATATATCGGCGACGTATCAAATGTCTATCATACGTGGGCGTTGGCGTGTGCGTTGGCCAAAGCTTCAATGGTGCGGCGGAGCGAGCCGCCCAGGCCCCAGCGGCCCGACAGCTTCTCCAGGGCTGCCGGGTCGGCCGGCCCGCTCGGCAGCGCCGGATCGAGCTCCGGCAGCGGAACGTCCCGGGCCACCCTGACGACCTTCGGCGCCACCGCCAGATACGCGGACGCCTCCAGTAGGCGCTTGCGCTGCGCCGGGGTCAGTCCGGACGCCGGATCGGCCGCCGCGGCCTGGATCCCGGCCAGGTCGCCGTACCGCGCCAGCAGCTTCGCCGCCGTCTTCTCGCCGATCCCCGGCACGCCCGGCAGTCCGTCGCTGGGGTCGCCGCGCAGCAGGGCCAGGTCGGCGTAGCCCGAGCCGTCCACACCGTACTTCTCGCGCAGGGCCGCCTCGTCGGTGACGTTCAGCGTGCCGACGCCCTTGACCGGGTACAGCACACGCACCCCGCGGGTGTCGTCCACCAACTGGTAGAGGTCGCGGTCGCCGGTGACGATGTCCACCGGGCCCCGGGCGCGCTCGGTGAGGGTGCCGATGACGTCGTCCGCCTCGTAGCCCGGGACGCCGACGCGGGCGACGCCCAGCGCGTCGAGGACGGCCTCGATCACCGGCACCTGCGGCGACAGCGTGTCCGGCACCTCCTCCACGTCGGACCCCGCCGGGACCTCCTCGGCCACCCGGTGCGCCTTGTAGGAGGGGATCAGCTCGACCCGCCACCGCGGGCGCCAGTCCGCGTCCATGCACGCCACCAGCTCGCCGGGGGAGTGGTCGTCGACGAGCCGGGTGATGAAGTCCAGCAGCCCGCGCACGGCGTTCACCGGTGTCCCGTCGGGCGCCTTCACGGACTCGGGGACGCCGAAGTAGGCCCGGAAGTAGAGGCTGGCGGTGTCGAGCAGCATCAGACGTGAGGTCATGCGGGCGATGATGCCCTACCGGCGGCGCGACCCGGAGGCGGCGAGGGATGGCGTGCCGAAGGGGGCGAAACGGGCGGCTGACTGTCGGCGCGCCACCCGGTCCGGCCGTCTCCTGCCGGACTCCGCCGTTCACCGTCGGGCTCTCCGGTCGTAAAGCGGTCATACACCCTCGTACCACCCTCGTTTCCTGTGACCCGCACCACTCTTTGTTTGGTCGGTACAACCTTGGGCAGCGGCTCGGGCTGGAGCGGCCCGGGTGCATCGGGCCGCCTTCGTTCGACCCGAGAGGTACGTGTGTCCACCCTTCAAGCCGACCACTTGTTCAAGGTCTTCGGGAGACATCCCGAGGACGCGGTGCGCGAGCTCCAGCACGGGGCGGAGCGTGACGCGCTGCGCGACGGCGGGACCACCGCCGCCGTGATCGACGCGTCGTTCACCGTCGAGCCCGGCGAGATCTTCGTGGTCATGGGTCTCTCCGGTTCCGGCAAGTCCACGCTGCTGCGCATGCTCAACGGACTGCTGGAACCGACCACCGGGCGCGTGCTGTTCGACGGCCAGGACCTGACCGCGCTCGACCCGCGCGAACTGCGCCGGGTCCGCTCCCGCGAGATCAGCATGGTCTTCCAGCACTTCGCCCTCTTCCCGCACCGCAGCGTGCTGGAGAACGCCGCGTACGGGCTCCAGGTCCAGGGCGTCGAGCGCGCCGAGCGGCTGCGCCGCGCCACCGAGGCGCTGCGGCTCGTCGGGCTCGACGGCTGGGAGAAGTCCTGGCCCGACGAGCTGTCCGGCGGCATGCAGCAGCGCGTGGGCCTGGCCAGGGCGCTGGCCACCGACGCCAAGCTGCTGCTGATGGACGAGTCGTTCAGCGCGCTGGACCCGCTGATCCGCCGCGACATGCAGGATCAGCTGCTCGAACTCCAGCGCACCCTGCGCAAGACCATCGTCTTCATCACCCACGACCTCAACGAGGCCATGCGGCTCGGCGACCGCATCGCCGTGATGCGCGACGGCCGGATCACCCAGATCGGCACCGCCGAGCAGATCGTCACCGAACCCGCCAACGACTACGTGGCCTCGTTCGTCAAGGACGTCGACCGCTCCCGGGTCCTGACCGCCGCCTCCGCCATGGTGGAGCCGAACCGCCCGGACGCCGGCGCGTGCGGCTGCGAGGGCGTGACCCCGCGCACCCCGCTGGCCGACCTGCTCGCGGTGAGCGCCCGGGTGCCGCACCCGGTCGCCGTGCGCGACGAGGCCGGGGCGCTGCTCGGCGTGGTGCCCCGGCAGCGGCTTCTGACCCTGCTCGGCGACCACGAGGGCGGTCCGCTGCCCTGCGACGCCGCTCTCGCGGACAAGGAGGTGGCCGGTGCCTAGGCTGCGTCTCGGTGACTGGGTGAACAACGCCGTCACCTTCCTCACCCACCACTTCGCCTGGCTCTTCGACGCCGTCAGCAGCGTCGTGTCCGGCATGTACGACGGCGTCAACGCGGTGCTGTCGGCGCCCTCGCCGCTGCTGATGGCCGGGATCCTGGCCGTGCTGGCGTTCTGGCTGCGCGGCCTGACCGCCGCCGTGCTGGCGTTCCTGGGGTTCGCGCTGGTGGACTCCGTGCAGCAGTGGGGCGCGGCGATGCAGTCGCTGTCCCTGGTCCTGGTCGCGACCGTGATCACCATCGTGATCGCCGTCCCCGTAGGCATCGCCGCCGCCCGCCGCAAGGGCGTGTCCGCCGCGGTGCGCCCGGTGCTGGACTTCATGCAGACGATGCCCGCGTTCGTCTACCTCATCCCCGGCATCATCTTCTTCGGCCTGGGCACCGTCCCCGGCGTCATCGCCACCATCGTCTTCGCCATGCCGCCCGGCGTGCGCATGACCGAACTGGGCATCCGCCAGGTCGACGGCGAACTCGTCGAGGCCGCCGAGGCGTTCGGCACGACCCCGCGCGACACCCTGCTGCGCGTCCAGCTCCCGCTGGCCCTGCCGACCATCATGGCGGGCGTCAACCAGGTCATCATGCTCGCCCTGTCCATGGTCGTCATCGCGGGCATGGTCGGCGCCGGCGGCCTCGGAGCCCAGGTCTTCACCGCGATCAGCCAGGTCAACGTCGGCCTGGGCTTCGAAGGCGGCATCTGCGTCGTCATCCTGGCGATGTACCTGGACCGGATGACCGGCGCCCTCGGCAGCCGGGTCTCGCCGGTCGGCCGCCGCGCCCTGGCCAAGGCCGCCGCCGCGTCGCCGCGCGCCTCGCGGGTGCTGCGCTACCGGCCCAGCACCGCCGTGGCCACCGTGGGCGTCGTCGTCCTCGCGCTGGTCGCGGGCGGCGTGGGGATCTGGGGCGGCAACGGCGACGGCGCCCCCAAGGTCTCCGCCGCCGACAACGTCGGCAAGGGAAAGACGGTCAACCTGGGCTACATCTCCTGGGACGAGGGCATCGCCTCCACCTTCCTGTGGAAGGAGATCCTGGAGGAGCGCGGCTACAAGGTGAACGCCAAGACCTACGACGTCGGCGCGCTCTACACCGGCATGGCCGACGGCAACGTCGACTTCCAGACCGACTCCTGGCTGCCCACCACGCACGCCCAGTACTGGAAGAAGTACGGCAAGGACCTCACCGACCTCGGCTCCTGGTACGGCCCGACCTCCGAGGAGATCTCGGTGCCGTCCTACGTCAAGGACGTCCACTCGCTGGCCGACCTCAAGGGCAAGGCGTCCGAGTTCAACGGCCAGATCATCGGCATCGAGCCGGGCGCGGGCGAGATGAGCATCATCAAGGACAAGGTGATGCCCGCCTACGGCCTCGACAAGGAGTACACCCTCACCACCGGCTCCACCCCCGGCATGCTCGCCGAACTCCAGCGGGACTACGCGCAGAAGAAGCCGGTGGCCGTCGTGCTGTGGTCGCCGCACTGGGCGTACGACAAGTACAGCCTGACCAAGCTGAAGGACCCGATGGGCGCGTTCGGCAGCGGTGACCACATCCACAGCCTGGGGTCCAGGGACTTCCCGTCGAAGTTCCCCGCCGTCGCCGGGTGGCTGAAGAACTTCCACCTGAGCGAGAAGGACCTGACCAGCCTGGAGGCGTCCATCCAGGACGCGGGCCAGGGCAACGAGCAGCAGGGCGTGCGCGACTGGCTGAAGAAGCACCCCGGCCTGGTCGACAAGC
The DNA here is from genome assembly GCF_003144095.1 of Streptomyces sp. ICBB 8177. Classification (GTDB taxonomy): domain Bacteria; phylum Actinomycetota; class Actinomycetes; order Streptomycetales; family Streptomycetaceae; genus Streptantibioticus_D. The sequence goes on from NZ_NSKH01000023.1 coordinate 1,021,122, forward strand.
TGGCACCGGTCGGCGGCAAGTCCGCCTGACCGTCGGCCGGCGGCCGGTACGACAGCGGTACGCCGCCGTGGTACCGGCCGCGCGGTGCCGAGGCGGCGGTGCGGTGCGGAGCGGTCCGCACCGCACCGCCGTCGTATGCCGGTACGTCGGCCACGCCGTAGCATCGGCGGCATCCGGTCGCCCCGAAGGGAGCCCCACGTGCGTGTGGTCTCGCTGGTCCCCTCGCTCACCGAGGCGGTCGCGGTCACCGCGCCGGGACTGCTGGTCGGGGCCACCGACTGGTGCGCTCACCCGGCGGACCTCGACGTCGTACGCGTCGGCGGCACCAAGAACCCCGACACCGCCCGCGTCGCCGGCCTCGCACCGGATCTCGTGATCGCCAACGAGGAGGAGAACCGGGCCCCCGACCTCGCGGCGCTGCGGGACGCGGGTCTGCGGGTGATGGTCACCGAGGTCCGCGACCTCGGCCAGGCGTTCGGTGAACTGCACCGGGTGCTGGTGGACGGCTGCCGCCTGCCCCGGCCCGGGTGGCTCGACGACGCCGAGCGCGCCTGGCGTTCGGTGGACGCGCCAACTCGCCGCCCGCGCGCGGTCGTTCCCGTCTGGCGGCGCCCGTGGATGGTCCTCGGGCGCGACACCTTCGCGGGCGACCTGCTGGCGCGGCTCGGCGTGGACAACGTCTACGCGACGCACTCCGAGCGGTATCCACGTCTGTCGATCGGTGAACTGCGCGACTGCGGGGCGCGGTTGGTGGTCCTGCCCGACGAGCCCTATCGCTTCACGGCCGACGACGGGCCCGAGGCGTTCTGCGGCATTCCCGCCGCACTGGTGAGTGGCCGTCACCTCACCTGGTACGGACCGTCGTTGACGCAGGCGCCCGCCGTGCTGGGGGAGGCGCTGCGGGCCGCGCGGGGCTGACCGGCCTCGCACGCGAGGGGTCATGAGCCCGCCGGGGCGCGCTGCCCGGGGGAGATCCGGGTCAGGTTCTCGACGGCCGCGCTCAGCCAGACCTCGGCGTCACCCACGTGCAGCATCGTCGGGCCGTCCGCGTGGTCGGCCGCCGCCGCGTGCAGCGCCACCGGCAGCGCCTCGGCGGCCGGGCCGGGCAACCGGTCCGCCCGGGCGGCCCGCACGCGTGCCGCCTCCTCGCGGTAGGCGCCGGCGGTGGCCGCGGCCGACCGCAGCAGGTGGTCCGCGGCGCGCGGCGACGCCGCCAGGGCGTCCGGCGGACAACGGCGCAGCAACGCCTCCGTGCCGCGCACCAGGAACTGCCCCGCCAGCAGCGTCGCCTGCCAGTCGACACGGGTCATCCGCGGATCGCGGCGCTCGCTCTGGTACTGGGCGAACGCCGCCTCCGCCAGCAGCATCCGGTACCGTGCGCCGGGCAGCGCCGGGCGGCCGCCGTCATCAGGCCCCGGCCGGGGCAGCGGGCGGCCGGTCAGCAGGGCCGCGGTGTCCTCGACCACCCGGGCCGTCGCGGTCAGCAACCCGGCCGCCGTACGGCACAGTTCGCCACTGCCGCCGCGCGGCCACGCGCACAGCCCGGCCATCGCACCCACCAGCGCCCCGGCCAGCACGTCCTCCGCCCGTGTCTCCGCCAACCGCCAGTTCGCGGGCGCCAGTTGGCCGAACGCCATCGCCACCACCACGGTGAACAGCCCCTGCCCCCAGCCCACCCCCAGCAACGGTCCCAGCACGAACGCGACCAGCATCACCACCGGCAGCGCGGCCACGTAGAAGACGGGGCGGTGGCCGAAGCCCAGCAGCAGCGCGGCGGCGACCGCGGCGCCCACCAGCGTCCCGGTCAGCGCAGGACGCAGCGCGGTACGGGTGTCGGACGCCGACCCGCGCATGAGCGTGAGCGTCGCCAGCATGACCCAGAAGCCGTGCGACAGGTCCAGCGTCCCGGCCACCACGCGCGCAGCCACCAGCGCGAGCGCGGTGCGCACCGCGCTCTGGAACGGGACGGAGCGCGGCGTCAGGTGCAGTCGTGCCCGGTGCCACCACAACTCCACCGGACCGCGGTCGGCGTACCACAGCGGGCCCGGGCGCTCGGCGGGCGGCGTGTCGTCCGGAGGCGTCGGCGCGCCCCGGCACACCCGGGCGGTCAGCACCACGAAGCGCACGACGACCGCGATGTCCAGGGTGACGCAGTTGATGCGCAGCCTCGTGAGGTCCGGCAGGCCGGTGTGGCGGGCGGCGGCGCGTTCGCGCTCCGCGGTGAACGCGGCGATCGCCTCGTCCAGCGGCCCGGCCGCGGGCGCGGGTCCCGAACCGGCGAACGCCCGGCCCGCCTCGCGCAGCGCGCGGGCCGTCGCGTCCTGGAGGCCGGTGACGCGCGGATCGGGCCCGTTCACGCCCTCCACCAGCGCCGGCAGCCGCTCGCAGCGCGCGGCGGCGTACCGCAGGGCGGCGGCCGCCTGGCTGCGCGCGCGGTCGCGCACCCCGGGCGACGCGGGACGCAGCATGGGCGGCACGGTGCTGAACCGCAGCCGTTCCATCGCCTCCCCGGTGCGGCGCAGCGCCCCCTCGGCACGACCGGGGTCCGCCGGCGCCGCCACCACGTCCGCGAGGTCGTCCGCCGCCCGGGCCAGGCGGTCGGTGTAGCGGGGAGGCGGCGGATCGGGCCACAGGAGGAGCTCGCCCGCGGCCAGCAGGACGACGCCAATGGTCACTCCGGCCAGCCGCGAGAGCAGCGAGCCGGGATCGTACGGCGGGAAGCACGGGAGGATGTAGAAGAGCTGGAGCCCGCTGCTCAGGCCCACCACACGCGGTCCGCCCACGCCCGCGTACGACACGACGAACCCCACCAGCAGCATCCCGCAGGCCGCCGCCCAGGTGCGCACCGCGAGCGCGGTGCCGGCCGCGATCAGGGCGTACGCGACGGGCAGCACGCACAGCAGGGTCCTCGCCCGGCGCGCCGGGCCACCGCCGAGCTGCGACAGCGCGCCCAGGGCGACCGCGGCGAAGAGCGCGTAGACGGCCATGACCGGGTCGGACAGCCCGTAGCGGCAGGCGTAGAAGCCGCCGACCGCGGCCGTGGTGGTGCGGACCGCGTGCCGCACGGTGAGCAGTCCTGGGTCCCGTTCGCGCAGCCGCGCGACGACACCGTGAGGCAGCCCGCGCACGCCCCGAGCGTAGGCCGCGCCGCCGCACCCCGCGACTTCGCGGAACGCGCGCTCCTCGGCGGACGCCGTCGAGCGGTCCCGGGCGTCAGCCTCCGCACTGGCGGAGCATCATGGCCTTGTCCGGGCCGGTGACGGGAAGTGCGTACTTGAGCGACACCTGCGCGAACCGCACCACGTACGCGCACCGGATCGCCTTGTTCGGCGGCAGCCAGCTCGCGGGGCCCGAGTCGCCTTTGGCGGAGTTGGCGGGGCCGTCGACCGGCATGAGGTTGAGGGGGTCGTTGGCGATCCGTTCGCGCTCGGCCCTGGTCCAGCGGGCGGCGCCCATCTGCCAGTCGTAGGACAGCGGCATCACGTGGTCGATCTGCACGGTGGCGGCGTGCTGTTTGGTCCAGTCGATGACCTTTCCGGTGTACGGGTCGTCCAGCGTCATCGACGTCACCACGCACGTCGACCCGGCCCGGAACACCACGTCCTGGCCGTCGCGCCTGAGCACGTCGTCGCGGGTGTCGCAGCCGTTGTGGGCGTAGGGGACACCCTGGGCGGAGTCCGTCCACGCGTAGCCGAACTGCTCGCGCGAGTAACCGGTCCTGGGCCCGCGGCCCTTCGTCGTGACCCTCGCGATCAGCGCCCGCGCGGCCGCCCGGTCGGCGCTCGTCGTCAGGGGCGCGAGGCCCGGCCTGGTGCCGTCGGGGTCGGCCAGCGGGCTGGTGGCGTGACCGGCGGCGGCCGACGTCGCGGGCCCGGGCCCCGCCGGGCCGCCCGCCGCGTCACCGCCGGCCGCCCGGCACCCCGGGACCAGCGCCAGCGCCGCCACCACGGCCACCGGGACCCCGGCCCACCGACGTGCACCGACCGACGACGACCGCCCGCGCATGATCGTTTCCCCTCCCCGCCGCAGCCGCGGCCACACCACCCCGCGACGGACTCCTACCCGCGCGCCGCCGCTTCCACCAACGCCCGCACCACCCGGGTGTCGTCGCCGACCTCCGGGTGCCACTGCACGCCCAGCGCGAAGCCCGCTCCGGTGGCCTCCAGCGCCTCCACCGTGCCGTCCTGCGCCGCCGCCGAGGCCACCAGGCCCGCGCCCAGCCGGTCCACCGCCTGGTGGTGATGGCTCGCCACGCCGAACGATCCGGGCAGCAGTTCGCCGATCCGGGTGCCGGGGACGGTCTCGACCGCGTGGTCGGTGAAGACGCCGGGGCGGGGGTTGTGGCCGTCGTGGCCGACCGTCTCGGGCAGGTGCTGGGCGAGCGTGCCGCCCGCGGCGACGTTCATCAGCTGCATGCCCCGGCAGATGCCGAGCACCGGCAGCCCGCAGTCCAACGCCGCCCGCAGCAGGGCGAGTTCCCACGCGTCGCGCTCCGGGCAGGGAGTGCCGGTGCGCGGGTGCGGCGCGGCGCCGTACAGTGCGGGGTCGAGATCCTCGCCGCCCGCCAGCACCAGCCCGTCCAGCCGCTCCACCAGCCGGGCGGCCCCGTCCGGCGTCTCGTCCGGCGGCAGCATCACCGCGAGCCCGCCGGCGGCGCGCACGTACGAGGGGTAGAAGGCGGGCAGCAGCGCGGCACGCATCGACCACGCGCCCCAGTGCGCCTCGGTGAAGTAGGTGCTGATCCCGATCAGCGGCTTGCGGTCCAACGCGTCGCCTCCCCGTCCGGCCCTGCCACGGCATCCGGGCCCGCCGTGGCTCAATGGTACGCAACCATACCTTTGGTTCGCCGTGGGTGCCGCGGGTCAGGTGAGGAAGCCGCGCAGCAGTGACGCCGTGCCCGCGCAGTGCTCGCGCATCATCTCGCGGGCCCCGTCGGTGTCGCCCTCCAGGATCGCGTCGAGCAGCGCCGCGTGCTGGTTCTGCGAGTGCTCCAGGTTGCGCACCAGCAGCGGGATGCGGTCCAGCAGGTCGTTGACGGTGGCCCGCACGCCGGCGTACGCGGCGGCCAGCGACGGCGACCCCGACAGCTCCGCCAGCGTCAGGTGGAGCCGGGTGTCCAGCCTGCGGTACTCGCCCAGCGGCGCGTCGTTGGTGGCCGCCAGGCACGTCTGTAGCCGGTCCTCCTCCTCGGCGGTCAGCTCCCGTGACGCGCACAGCTCCGCGGCGCCCACCTCCAGCACCTCGCGGAACCGCAGCACGTCGGCCACGTCGATCTGCTCGACCCGCCGGCGCAGCTCGTCGCGTCCCGCCGCGCCCGTGCCCGCGTCGGCCAGCGCGCCCGCCCGGTAGCGCACGAAGGTGCCGCCGTACCGCCCGCGCCTGCTCTCCACCAGGCCCTGGTCCTGGAGCACTTTCAGCACGTCCCGCAGCGTGACCCGGCTGATCCGCAGCCGCTCCGCCAACTCCCGCTCCGACGGCAGGCGTTCGCCGTAGGAGACCAGGCCGAGCCGCAGCACCTGGAGGATCTGCTCCAGCGCCTCCTCGAAACCGCTGCCCGCGCGCACCGGCCGCAGCACGGTGGACAGCCCTTCGTCGCCGCCCGGGGGGCTGTCGTCCCCGGCGTCCCGCGACTCGCTCATCGATCTTCCTCCCGCGCCCTCTTCCCAACCAAAGGTCTCTGTGTATACCTTATAGCTCCCGGTCCACCGACAGGAGGCTCACCCCGTGGCAGACCGTACGCCGCCGCTGTCCGCAGCCGAACTGCGCCGCCTCGTCGACTCCGGCGAGATCGACACCGTCGTGCTGGCCTTCACCGACATGCAGGGGCGCCTGCAGGGCAAGCGCTTCGCGGCACGCTTCTTCCTCGACGACGTCCTCGACCACGGCACCGAGGGCTGCAACTACCTGCTCGCCGTCGACGCCGAGATGAACACCGTCGACGGCTACGCGATGTCCTCCTGGGAGCGCGGATACGGCGACTTCGCCATGCACCCTGACCTCGCCACGCTGCGCCGCACCCCCTGGAACCCCGGCACCGCCATGGTCACCGCCGACCTCGCCTGGCACGACGGCACCCCGGTCACGGCCTCCCCGCGGCAGATCCTGCGCCGCCAGCTCGACCGGCTCGCCGAACGCGGCTGGAGCGCGCAGGTCGGCACCGAGCTGGAGTTCATGGTCTTCAACGACTCCTACGAGGACGCCTGGAGCCGCGGCTACCGGGCGATGAACCCGGCCAACCAGTACAACGTCGACTACTCCGTCCTCGGCACCGGCCGCGTCGAGCCGCTGCTGCGGCGCATCCGCAACGAGATGGCCGCCGCGGGCATGACGGTGGAGTCCGCCAAGGGCGAGTGCAACCTCGGCCAGCACGAGATCGCCTTCCGCTACGACGAGGCGCTCACCACCTGCGACCAGCACGTGATCTACAAGACCGGGGCCAAGGAGATCGCCGCGCAGTCCGGCAAGTCGCTCACCTTCATGGCGAAGTACGACGAGCGCGAGGGCAACTCCTGCCACATCCACCTGTCGTTGCGCGACGAGGCCGGACATCCCGTCTTCGCCGACCCCAGCGGCGAGGCGGGCATGTCGAAGACCATGCGCCACTTCCTCGCGGGACAGCTCGCCGCGCTGCGTGAGTTCACCCTGCTGTACGCGCCGAACATCAACTCCTACAAGCGCTACCGCCCCGGCTCCTTCGCGCCCACCGCCGTCGCCTGGGGCCCCGACAACCGCACCTGCGCGCTGCGGGTCGTCGGCCACGGCCACTCGCTGCGCTTCGAGAACCGCGTACCCGGCGGCGACGTCAACCCCTACCTGGCCGTGGCAGGACTGATCGCGGCGGGACTGCACGGCGTCGACGAGCGGCTGGAGTTGGAGGCCGCCTGTACCGGCAACGCCTACCGCGCGGACGCCGCCCACGTGCCCACCACCCTGCGCGAAGCCGCCGAGCTGTGGCGAAGCGGACCGCTGGCCAGGGCGGCCTTCGGCGACGACGTGGTCGACCACTACGCCAACATGGCCCGCGTCGAGCAGGACGCGTACGACAGCGCCGTCACCGACTGGGAACGCTTCCGCTCCTTCGAACGCATGTGACGTGACCGACGCAAGTGACGTGACGAGCCCGTTCGCGGCGCGCCGCAGCCGGTCGCCGTCGCCGCGGGTCCCACGACCCGTCGCCGCCCCCGGAGCCCCGCAGCCAAAGGAAACGCCCGTGCCCGACCAGCACCCCACCGAGCACCTCGTACTCAACCCGGCGACCGAGGAGTTGATCGCCACCGTCCCCGCCACGCCACCCGACGAGGTGGACGCCGCCGTCGCCAGGGCGGTGCGCGCGCAAGTCCGCTGGGCCGCCACCGCCCCCGCCGACCGGGCCCGGCTGCTGCGCCGGTTCGCGGCGGTGGTCGACCAGCACCGAGAGGAACTGGCCGAGTTGGAGGTCCGCGAGGCGGGCCATCCGATCGGCAACGCCCGCTGGGAGGCGGGCAACGTCCGCGACCTGCTTGAGTACGCCGCCGGGGGAGTGGAACGCCTCAACGGCGCACAGATCCCGGTGCCCGCAGGCCTGAACGTCACCTTCCATGAACCGCTGGGCGTCGTCGGCGTCATCGTGCCGTGGAACTTCCCGATGCCCATCGCCGGCTGGGCCACCGCCCCCGCGCTCGCCGCGGGCAACGCCGTCGTGCTCAAGCCCGCCGAGACCACCCCGCTCACCGCCCTGCGACTGGCCCAACTCGCCCTGGAATCCGGCCTGCCCGAGCACCTCTTCCAGGTACTGCCCGGAGCGGGCCCGGTCGCGGGGGCGGCGCTCGTCGACCACCCGGACGTCGCCAAGATCGTCTTCACCGGGTCCACGACGGTCGGCAAGCAGGTCATGGCCCGGTGCGCCGGGCAGGTCAAGCGGGTCACCCTGGAACTCGGCGGCAAGAGCCCCAACATCGTCTTCGCCGACGCCGACGTCGAGGTCGCCGCCCTGGCCGCGCCGATGGCGTTCCTCGACAACACCGGCCAGGACTGCTGCGCCCGCACCCGCATCCTGGTGCAGCGCTCCGTGTACGAGCGGTTCATGGAACTGCTGGAGCCCGCCGTGCTCGGCGTGACCGTGGGCGACCCGGCCGACCCGGCGACGGCGGTGGGCCCGCTGATCTCCGCCGCCCAGCGCGAACGCGTCCGCTCCCACGTCCCCGAGGACGCCCCGGCCGCCATCCGCGGCGAGGCCCCCTCCGGCAAGGGCTTCTGGTACCCGGCGACCGTGCTGACCGGCCTCGCGCCGGACGCGCCCGAGGTCACCGAGGAGATCTTCGGGCCGGTGGCCGTCGTGCTGCCCTTCGAGGACGAGGCGGACGCCGTGCGGCTGGCCAACGCCACCTCGTACGGGCTCGCCGGATCGCTGTGGACCCGCGACGTCGGCCGCGCGATCCGGGTCTCCCGCGCCGTCGCGGCGGGCAACCTGTCGGTCAACTCGCACAGCAGCGTGCGCTACTGGACCCCCTTCGGCGGCTTCAAGGGGTCGGGCCTCGGCCGCGAACTGGGCCCCGACGCGCTGACCGCCTTCACCGAGACCAAGAACGTCTTCATCAGCACCGAGGAGAGCCGACCGTGACCGACCAGCACCCCACCCCCGTCTGCCGCCGCCTGCCCGGCCGCACCGCCGTCGTCACCGGCGCGGGCAGCGGCATCGGGCTGGCCACCGCGCGCCGCCTCGCCTCCGAGGGCGCCCGCGTGGTGTGCGCCGACATCGACGAGACCGCGGGCAAGGCGGCGGCCGACGAGGTCGGCGGCCTGTTCACCAAGGTCGACGTCACCGACGCCGAGCAGGTCGAGGCGCTGTTCAAGACCGCGTACGACACCTACGGCTCGGTCGATGTCGCCTTCAACAACGCGGGCATCTCACCGCCCGACGACGACTCCATCCTCACCACCGGCCTCGACGCCTGGCGCCGGGTCCAGGAGGTCAACCTCACCTCCGTCTACCTGTGCTGCAAGGCCGCGTTGCCCTACATGCGGCGGCAGGGCAAGGGCTCCATCATCAACACCGCCTCGTTCGTCGCGGTGATGGGCGCCGCCACCTCGCAGATCTCCTACACCGCCTCCAAGGGCGGCGTGCTGGCGATGTCGCGCGAGCTGGGCGTGCAGTTCGCCCGCGAGGGCATCCGGGTCAACGCGCTGTGCCCGGGGCCGGTCAACACCCCGCTGCTGCGGGAGCTGTTCGCGAAGGACCCGGAGCGCGCGGCGCGTCGCCTGGTGCACATCCCGCTGGGCCGGTTCGCCGAGGCGGAGGAGATCGCGGCCGCGGTCGCCTTCCTGGCCAGCGACGACTCGTCGTTCATCACCGGCTCGGAGTTCCTGGTCGACGGCGGCATCGCGGGCGCCTACGTCACCCCGGTGTAGTGGTCCACACGGTTCCGCCCGCGTACCGGGGCCGGGGCCGGGCACGTTCCGAAGTCACAGGAACGTGCGGCCCTCGCCCCGGTACGTGGGCACCGTCGCGGTCACCCGGTCGCCCTCGATCAGGTGCAACTGAGCAAACCGCTCGCACAGTTCACCCGCCTTGGCGTGCCGGAACCACACCTTGTCGCCGATCAGCAGGTCGTCGGCGGCCGACCCCAGCAGCGGCGTCTGCACCTCGCCCGCGCCCTCCTGCGGGTCGTAGGCCAGACCGTGCGGCAGATACGGCTGCGGCAGCCGGTCGCGGCCCGCCGCGCCGGAGGCCGGATAGCCGCCGCCCAGCACGGTCACCACGCCCACCCCCGGCCGCCGCACCACCGGCTGGGCGAACAACGCCGCCGGACGCCCGCGGAACGAGGTGTAGTTGTCGAACAGCCTCGGCACGTACAGCCCGGAACCCGCCGCGATCTCGGTGACCGCGTCCTCCGCCGCCGTGTGCTGCACACTGCCCGTTCCGCCGCCGTTGACGAACTCCAGGTCCGGCGCCACCGCGCGCACCGCACGCACCACCTCGGCCCGGCGGGCGGCCAGCTCCTTCCGGGAGACCGACTGCACCACACGGACCGCCCGCGACCGCAGCGGCTGACCGGCGACGTCGTCCCCGACCCCGGCGACATGACCCTCGTACGCCATCAGCCCCACCAGCCGGAAGCCCGGACGTCGCGTCACCTCCCGTGCCAGCGCGGCGAGTTGGGCCGGTTCGCGCAACGGGGAACGCCGCGCCCCGATCCGCACCCGCCCGCCCAGCAGCCGCAACGATGTGTCCAACTCCAGGCAGACCCGCACCTGTTGGCCGCCACCGTCGCGCGAGGCGTCGACCAGGTCGAGTTGCGCGACGTCGTCGACCATCACGGTCACCGCGTCCGCCAGCTTCTGATCACCCGTCAACTCCGTGTAGGCCGAGCGGTCCACCGAGGGGTAGGCCAGCAGCACGTCCTCGAACCCGGCCCGGGCGAGCCACAGGGATTCGGCCAAGGTGAACGACATGATCCCGGCGAACCCGTCCCGCGCCAGCACCCGTTCGAGCAGGGCACGGCAGCGCACGGACTTGCTCGCCACCCGGATCGGCTTGCCGTGCGCCCGGCGCACCAGATCCGCCGCGTTGGCGTCGAAGGCGTCCAGGTCCACGACCGCGAGCGGCGCGTCCAGATGGGCGGTGGCCCGGTCGTAGCGGGCCCGGTCGGCGGCGCGAGCGGCGCGATCAGACATGCGGGCAGCTTGCACCGTGCCCGTCCGCCGGACAAGCCCCACGGCGACCAGGGCCACGCGTCCCGACGGCTGGGGCGCGGTCCGAGCGGCCGTGCGGGGACTGCGGGCGCGGCCGGACCGGTGCCACGGGTGGCGCGAGGCGGCCGGACCGGGCGCCGACGCACAGGCACAACCCGTAGAGTTACCGCCGGCCGGTCCCGCCGCAGGTCCGGCGTCACGCACGCGTGGCCTGCACGCACCGGCCAGGAGGGGGCACCGGGTGGGAGCCGGAGTCGACAACGGGGCGCCGCGTCCCGCTCCGCCACCGCGCCCGGCCCACCCGCCCGGCCTCATCCACGGCACGCCACCCGGGTACGCCACCCGCCCCGGGTCCGCCCCGCCCGCCCCCCAGGACGCCGCCCGCCGGGCCGGGCACGTGACGAAGGCCGCCAGGGCCGCCGTCGCCGCCGGGGTCTGCCTGGTCCTGGGCGTGGGGCTACTGGCCGGGGCCCTCGTCGGCCACTGGGTCGACAACCCGGCCCAAGCGCAGACCGGCCCCGACGCCACCGCCCGCGCCTTCACCGAGGCACGCTCCGCCTGGCACGGCGTCCCGGTCGACAGCCTCTTCCCGCCCACCGTGAAGGGCACCGGCGCGGGCCCCGGCGGCGCCGACCGCACCTGGATCCGCGTGGGCGTCGCCCCGGACGGCGGCTGCGCGGGCGCCTTCGACCCGCCGCTCGCCGCCGCGCTGGCGCCGCTGGGCTGTGCCCGGCTGCTGCGGGCCACGTACACCGACGCGACCTCCAGCGACGTCACCACCGTCGGCGTCCTGGTCACCACCGCGAGCCCGGCCGCCACCGCCGCGTTCAGCGCGCACTGGACCTCCTCGCACCTGGGCGGGCGCACCGACGCCATGCCCAGGCCGGTCGCCTTCCCCGGCACCGACTCGGCGGGCTTCGGCACCGCCCAGCGCGCCAGCTGGACCGTGAACGTCTCCGCCGGACTCCCGCTCGTCGTCTACGCGGTCAGCGGCTTCGCGGACGGCCGCACCGCCGGCGCGCCCCAGCCCGCCGCCGCGGCCACCGTGCGCGGCGCCACCACCGTCCCCGCGCAGTCCGGCCTCGGCTACGACGCGGCCGGACTCGCGCAGGCCATCGCCGGCCGCTACACCGCCGCCGTCCCCGACGCGCTCGACCCGGGCGGCCCCGGCCAGTCCCCGGCCGGACAGGGGACACCGTGAGGCGCGTGACGCGGCGGACCCACGCGGTCGTGGCCGTGCTGCTGGCGTGCCTGGCGACGGCCCTGCTGCCCGGCGCGCCCGCCGCCCGGGCCGACTCGATACGCGACCAGCAGTGGCCGCTGACCACCCTGCACGCGGCGCAGGCGTGGCGCACCAGCGAGGGCGAGGGCGTGACCGTCGCGGTGCTGGACACCGGCGTGGACGGCACCCACCCCGACCTGACCGGCCAGGTGCTGCCCGGCACCGACCTGGTCGGCTTCGGGGCGAAGCGCGGTGACTCCGCCTGGGCCCGGCACGGCACCGCGATGGCCGGGATCATCGCGGGCCACGGGCACGGACCCGGCGGCAGCGAGGGCGTGATGGGGATCGCGCCGCGGGCGAAGATCCTCCCGGTACGGGTGATCCTGGAGGACACCGACCCCAAGCGGCAGCAGGCCCGCGAGACGCGCGGCGGCGCCCTGGCGCAGGGGATCCGGTGGGCCGCCGACCACGGCGCCGACGTCATCAACCTCTCGCTCGGCGACGACAGCAAGACCGCCCACCCCGACGCGGCGGAGGACGAGGCCGTCCAGTACGCGCTGGACAAGGGCGTCGTGGTCGTCGCCTCGGCCGGCAACAGCGGCCAGAACGGCGACCCGGCCTCGTACCCCGCGGCCTACCCCGGCGTGATCGCGGTGACCGCCGTCGACCGCTACGGGCACCGCGCCGCGTTCTCCACCGAACGGTGGTACGCGACCGTGGGCGCGCCCGGCGTCGACGTGGTGATCGCCGACCCGGACCGCGACTACTACGAGGGCTGGGGCACCTCGGCGGCGTCGGCCTACGTCTCCGGCGTGGTCGCGCTGATCCGCTCCGCGTACCCGCGGCTGAGCCCCGGACAGATCCGCACCCTGCTGGAGACGACGGCCACCGGCACCCCCTCCGGCGGGCGCGACGACGCGGTCGGCGCGGGGGTGGTCGACCCGGTGGCCGCGCTGGCCGCGGCGGCCCGGCTGCGCCCCGCCGCCCAGACGCCCGCCGCCGCGGCCTACGCCCACCGCTACTTCGGTTCGGGTCCCGCGTCCGGCGCCCCCAAGGCCGCGGCGGGCGGCACCTCGGGGCTGGCGCCGGTCGCCGCGGTCGCGGGGCTGTGCCTGCTGGCGGTCGCCGCGGCGCTGCGGGTGTACGTCTGGCGGCTGCGCGGCTGAGCCGCCCGCGCGCCGGACGGCGTACCGGCGCCGATACCCTCGTGCCGTGGCTGACAAGAACATCCCGGACCCCGGCTTCGCGGACGACGACGGCAGCGCCGACCCCCGGCTGCGCGCCGCGCTGGAGGCGTACGCGAACGACCCCGCCGCCGAACCCGAGGTGTTGGCCGCACTGCCCACCGCACGGCTGCTGGTGCCCGTCGTCGCGCTGCTTGGCGAGGCGGAGACCGGGCCGGACGGCCTGCGGCGCGAGAAGACCAGCGACATGGCGGTGCCGACCATCGAGGCGCCGGACGGCCGCCGCGCGCTGCCCGCGTTCACCTCGGTCGAGACGCTGGCCCGGTGGCGGGCCGACGCGCGGCCGGTGGCGGTGCCGTTCCGGCAGGCGCTGGCCGCGCTCGCGCACGAGGGGGCCGACACTCTGCTGATCGACATGGCGGGCCCGGCCCGCTACGTCCTGTCCGGGCCCGCGCTGCACTCGCTGGCCTCCGGCCGGGACCGAGTGGACCCGCTGACCGACCCGGACGTCGCCGCGGCGCTGCGCGAGACGCTGGCCGCCGAGCCCGAGGTGGTGCGCGCCCACCTCACCCCGCCGCGCGGCGGGGACGGCGCGCCGACGGACGGCACGCTCTGCCTGGTGCTGGCTCCGGGGACCGAGGTGGCCGTCGTCGCCCAGCGGGTCGCGTCCGCGCTGGCCGGGCACGACGCGTTGCGGGCCCGGCTGGTGCGTGGCCTGGACCTCGCGCTGCTGCCGCCCGAGGCACGGGTCCCGGGCGAGCCGCTGTTCGCGCGCTGACGGGCTCGTACGGCGACAGCGTTCGCCCGTACTGCTACAGCACTGAGGGCGGGCGCCCGGCGCGCCCGCCCTCACCGCCCGTCACGTGGACGGGAAACCGTCAGCCGAAGACCGGTCCGGTGTACTTCTCGCCCGGGCCCTGGCCCGGCTCGTCCGGGACGACGGACGCCTCGCGGAACGCCAGCTGGAGCGACTTGAGCCCGTCGCGCAGCGGACCGGCGTGGTAGGAGCCGATCTCCGGGGCCCCGGCGGTCACCAGCCCGGCCAGCGCGGTGATCAGCTTGCGCGCCTCGTCGAGGTCCTTGTGCTGATCGCCCTCCTCGGCCAGCCCCAGGTTCACCGCCGCGGCGCTCATCAGGTGCACCGCGACCGTGGTGATCACCTCGACCGCGGGCACCTCCGCGATGTCGCGGGTCATCGTGTCGAAGTCGGCGCCGGGCTGCTGCGCGCCAGGGCCGGCGGGGCCGTCGGGGTGCGGGGTGGTGTCGCTCATGACGCACACGATAGGCCCCGTTCGGGCGATTACTGCCGTCGGCCAACGACTGGTATGCTGGTGGATCGACCGGCCGGACACTCCTGTGCCCGGCCCGCAAGTGGAGCTCCAACTCCCACCTGACCGGCCCCCGGGCCGGCGGGTCCCGGTCAGACGGTGCGGTGTCGACGACGCCGTGGCCGTCCGATGCGCCCCGCGGAATAAACGCGGCGGTGCTCCCGGTTGTGAGGAGCCCCGCCTGTGTCCCGTACGGGGCGTTTTTGGCGTCCAGGGTACGGGGTCGTAGGTACAAAGACTCAAAGTCGCGCGCTGTCCGCCAGACGGCGCGTGGTGCAACCGAGGAGGCCCCATCAGCGCCGAGCCCCGCATCAACGACCGGATTCGCGTCCCCGAGGTGCGACTCGTCGGTCCCAGTGGCGAGCAGGTCGGCATCGTGCCGCTTGCCAAGGCCCTGGAGCTCGCACAGGAGTACGACCTCGACCTGGTCGAGGTGGCGGCGACCGCCCGCCCGCCGGTGTGCAAGCTCATGGACTACGGGAAGTTCAAGTACGAGTCGGCCATGAAGGCCCGTGAGGCGCGCAAGAACCAGGCGCACACGGTCATCAAGGAGATGAAGCTCCGGCCGAAGATCGACCCGCACGACTACGACACCAAGAAGGGTCACGTCGTCCGGTTCCTCAAGCAGGGCGACAAGGTCAAGATCACGATCATGTTCCGTGGTCGCGAGCAGTCCCGGCCCGAGCTGGGCTTCCGGCTGCTCCAGCGGCTCGCTGAGGACGTCCAGGACCTGGGCTTCGTCGAGTCCAACCCCAAGCAGGACGGCCGGAACATGATCATGGTTCTCGGTCCGCACAAGAAGAAGACCGAGGCGATGGCCGAGGCCCGCGAGGCGCAGGCCGCCCGCAAGGCCGGTCGCCAGCCCCAGCAGGACGAGTCGGAGCAGGACCAGGAGCACGAGCAGCAGGCTCAGGCTCCCGCCGACGCCGGCTGAGGCCAAGGCCGAGAGGAGCCCCGGAGCCCTGGTTCCGGGTCAGGCGGTGCGATGGACCCCTGCGGTCGTCGCGTCGCGGTAATGCAGGACTGACGCTCTCCGTCCGTCGTGACCGGCGGACGGGAGGGCCAGCGACGAGGAGACTACGGCGCCATGCCGAAGAACAAGACGCACAGCGGTGCGAGCAAGCGGTTCAAGCTCACCGGCTCCGGCAAGGTGCTGCGCGAGCGGGCCGGCAAGCGCCACCTGCTGGAGCACAAGCCGTCCACCAAGACCCGTGCCCTGACCGGCACCGTCGAGGCGGCCCCGGCGGACGCCAAGAAGATCAAGAAGCTTCTCGGCAAGTAACGGACGCGCCCTCCTGGCGGAGGCGTATCCCTCAGACCGGGACCAATCGTTTTCGGGCCGTGTGAGTTCCCACCGCGGTCCCTTACAAGGAGTTACCAAGTGGCACGCGTCAAGCGGGCAGTGAACGCCCACAAGAAGCGCCGGGCAATCCTCGAGCAGGCCAGCGGCTACCGCGGGCAGCGCTCCCGCCTGTACCGCAAGGCGAAGGAGCAGGTCACCCACTCCCTCGTCTACAACTACAACGACCGCAAGAAGCGCAAGGGCGACTTCCGTCAGCTGTGGATCCAGCGGATCAACGCCGCCGCCCGCGCCAACGGCATCACCTACAACCGCTTCATCCAGGGTCTGAAGGCCGCCAACGTCGAGGTGGACCGCAAGATCCTCGCGGAGCTGGCCGTCAACGACGCCAACGCGTTCGCCGCCCTGGTCGAGGTGGCGCAGAAGGCCCTCCCCAGCGACGTGAACGCCCCGAAGGCCGCGTGACCCGCTCCCTTCGCCCGTAACGTCGCGGGCCTTCCGGCCCGTTCCGGAAACGCCCTTGGGACGTCGCACAGGACCCAGGACCCGCAGGCGCACGCCTGCGGGTCCTGGGCTGTCCTGGGCACCGCTTCCGGCGGCGGGCCGGCCCGCCGCCGCAAGCCCGTCCCGCCACCGCCCGCACCGACCACCGAAAGCGCGCGCACCGTGACCCCTGACCTCACCTCGCCCCGCAACCCCCGCGTCGCCGCCGCCAAACGCCTGGCCAAGCGCAGCACGCGCGGCAGGGAGCGGCGCTTCCTCGCCGAGGGCCCGCAGGCCGTCCGCGAGGCCGTGGGCCACCTCGTCGAGGTCTACGTGACGCCGGAGGCCGCCGAGCGGCACGCGGACATCGTCCGGGCCGCCTCCGGTGCCGGGGTGCGGGTGTTCACCGCGACCGACGAGGTCGTGGCGGAGGTCTGCGACACCGTCACGCCGCAGGGCGTCGTCGGCGTCTGCCGCTTCCTGGACTCCCCGTTCGAGGAGATCCTGCGCGGCGCGCCCAAGCTCGTCGCCGTCCTTGCCAACGTCCGCGACCCGGGAAACGCAGGCACCGTGCTGCGCTGCGCGGACGCGGCGGGCGCCGACGCGGTCGTGCTCACCGACGCCTCGGTGGACCTGTACAACCCCAAGGCCGTGCGCGCCTCCGTCGGCAGCCTCTTCCACCTCCCGGTGGCCGTCGGCGTCCCCGTCGACCAGGTCGCGAGCGGTCTGCGCGCGGCCGGGGTGCGGCTGCTCGCGGCGGACGGCGCGGGTGAGCGCGACCTGGACGCAGAGCTGGACGAGGGCACCATGGGCGGCCCCACCGCGTGGATCTTCGGCAACGAGGCGTGGGGCCTGCCCGAACAGACCCGCGCGCTGGCCGACGAGGTGGTGCGTGTCCCCATCCACGGGCGCGCGGAGAGCCTGAACCTCGCCACGGCCGCCGCGGTGTGCCTCTATGCGTCCGCCCGTGCACAGCGCGCACCCGGAGGGTGCCGCACGGTGGCCGCCGACCAGTAGGGTGTCGCCCCTGGGTCCGGGAGGGGATGCGGGGATGGACAGTACGACTGGAGCCGGTCCGGCCGGTGGTCCGCCCGCCGGTCCCGCGCGGCCCGCGCCCGGCTGCCTCGACCCCGACGACCTCCCGGACGGGCTGATGGTCGCCGACCACGACGGGCGGGTGACCTGCTTCAACGCGGCCGCCGCCCGCATCACCGGGGTGCGCCGGGCCGACGCGCTGGGTGAGGCGTACGACCGCGTGCTGCCGCTGGAGGACCTCGAAGGCCGCCGCTGGTGGGCGCTGACCGACCCGTACCGGGGCCTGGCCGTGCGCACCGGGCAGCCGGAGCGCAACCTGCTGCTGCCCGGCGGCCGCGAGGTGCTCGTCTGCGCCCGCTACGTGCGCGAGCGGCCCACCGGGCCGGTGGTGCGGCTGGTCGTCTCGGTGCGCGGCACCGAGGCGCGCCGCCGCACCGAACGCAGCCACGCCGAACTGATCGCCACTGTCGCCCACGAACTGCGCTCCCCGCTCACCTCGGTCAAGGGCTTCACCGCGACGCTGCTGGCCAAGTGGGAGCGGTTCACCGACGACCAGAAGCAGCTGATGCTCCAGACCGTGGACGCGGACGCCAACCGCGTCACCCGGCTCATCGCCGAACTGCTGGACATCTCCCGCATCGACGCCGGCCGCCTGGAGGTGCGCCGCCAGCCGGTGGACGTGGCCGCCGCCGTCAAGCACCGGGTGGACGCCCACATCGCCGCCGGTACCCCGGCCGACCGCTTCCGCGTCCTGGTGGCCGACCCGCTGCCGCCGCTGTGGGCCGACCCCGACAAACTCCAGCAGGTGCTGGTCAACCTGCTGGAAAACGCGGTGCGCCACGGCGCGGGAACCGTCACCATCGAAGTGGCACCCGCGCCACGACCGGGTGCGTCCGGCACATCCGACGCGGAGGGAACGGCCGTCACCGTGAGCGACGAAGGCCCCGGCATCCCCGAGGAGTCGGTCGGGCGTGTCTTCACCCGCTTCTGGCGGGGGAACCGGCGCGGCGGCACCGGCCTGGGCCTGTACATCGTCAAGGGCATCGTCGAGGCCCACGGCGGCACGATCACCGCGGGCCGGGCGCCCGGCGGCGGCGCCCGGTTCCGATTCGTCCTGCCCGCCGGGACCCCGGCCTTCCTGGCCTGAGCCCCCCGGCGGGCGTCCACCTGCTGATCCACGCGCGGGGCGGTGCGCCGCCGCCCAGTAGAATCGGCCTTTGGCCCCCTGGGCCGTACGCGGTCCACGCGAGGACCCCGCGCGCCAGCCCCAACCGGAAACACGGGAAGAGATGTCGGCACCCAACAAGTCGTACGACCCTGTCGAGGTCGAGGCGTTGAAACCGGAAGAGATCGAGCGGATGCGCGACGAGGCGGTCGCCGCCATCGCCGCCGCCACCGACCTGGAGGCGCTGCGCGAGGTGAAGGTCGCCCACACCGGTGACCGCTCGCCGCTGGCGCTGGCCAACCGGGAGATCGGGGCGCTGCCGCCGCACGCCAAGGCGGACGCGGGCAAGCGCGTCGGCCAGGCCCGCGGCGCGGTCAACAAGGCGCTCAAGGCCCGCCAGGAAGAGCTGGAGGCGGAGCGCGACGCCCGCGTGCTGGTCGAGGAGGCGGTGGACGTCACGCTGCCCTACGACCGCCGCCCGGCCGGCGCACGCCACCCGATGACCTCGTTCGCCGACCGCATCGCGGACGTCTTCGCCGCGCTCGGCTACCGGGTCGCCGAAGGCCCCGAGGTCGAGACCGAGTGGTTCAACTTCGACGCCCTGAACTTCCCGCCGGACCACCCGGCGCGCGAGATGCAGGACACCTTCTTCGTCGAGCGCGACGGAGTGGCCGACTCCGGCGTCGTGCTGCGCACCCACACCTCCCCGGTGCAGATCCGCTCCCTGATCGGGCAGGAGCCGCCGGTCTACGTGATCTGCCCCGGCCGCGTCTACCGCACCGACGAGCTGGACGCCACGCACACCCCGGTCTTCACCCAGGTCGAGCTCCTCGCGGTCGACGAGGGGCTGACCATGGCCGACCTGAAGGGCACCTTGGACCACATGGTGCAGGCGCTGTTCGGCGAGGGCATGCGCACCCGGCTGCGGCCGAACTTCTTCCCGTTCACCGAGCCGTCCGCCGAGATGGACATGGTCTGCTACGTGTGCCGCGGCGAGTCGGTCGGCAACCCGGACCGCCCCTGCCGCACCTGCTCCTCCGAGGGCTGGATCGAGCTGGGCGGTTGCGGCATGGTCAACCCGCGGGTGCTGACCGCCTGCGGCGTGGACCCGGAGAAGTACAGCGGTTTCGCCTTCGGCTTCGGTATCGAGCGGATGCTGATGTTCCGCCACGACATCGAGGACATGCGAGACATCGTCGAGGGTGACGTGCGCTTCACCCTTCCGTTCGGGATGGAGATCTGATGCGGGCCCCGCTTTCCTGGCTGCGGGAGTACGTCGACCTGCCGGCCGGCACCACCGGCAGCGACGTGCAGGAACGGCTGGTCGCGGCCGGCCTCGAGGTCGAGAGGGTCGAGCGGCTGGGCGCCGGTCTCGCCGGCCCGCTGGTCGTCGGCGAGGTGCTGGCGATCGAGGAGCTGACCGGCTTCAAGAAGCCCATCCGCTACTGCCAGGTGGACGTCGGCAAGGCCAACGGGACCGGCGAGCCGCAGAACATCGTGTGCGGCGCCACCAACTTCCGGGTCGGCGACAAGGTCGTCGTCATCCTGCCCGGCGGCGTGCTGCCCGGCGACTTCCGGATCTCGGCCCGCAAGACCTACGGCAAGACCTCCGAGGGCATGATCTGCTCGGCCCGCGAGCTGGGCATGGGCGACGACCACGACGGCATCATCGTGCTGCCGCCCGAGCACGAGGCCGGCACCGACGCCATCGGGCTGCTTGAGCTGGTCGACGAGGTGCTGGACATCGCGGTCACCCCCGACCGCGGCTACTGCCTGTCGATGCGCGGGATCGCCCGGGAGACCGCGACCGCGTACGGGCTGCCGCTGCGCGACCCGGCGCTGCTGGACGTGCCCGCGCCGAACTCCCACGGCTACCCGGTGGAGGTCGCCGACCCCATCGGCTGCACCCGCTTCACCGCCCGCACGGTGACCAACGTCGACCCCGACGCGGTCTCCCCGCTGTGGCTCCAGCGCCGTCTGCAGAAGGCGGGCATGCGGCCGATCTCGCTCGCCGTGGACATCACCAACTACGTGATGCTGGAGCTGGGCCAGCCCTTGCACGCCTACGACCGCTCCCGGGTGAAGGGGACGATCGGAGTGCGCCGGGCGGCGCAGGGCGAGAAGCTCACCACGCTGGACGGCACCCAGCGCACGCTGGACGCCGAGGACCTGGTCATCACCGACGACTCCGGTCCGATCGGGCTCGCCGGTGTCATGGGCGGCGCCCACACCGAGATCGACGACACCGGTGCCACCACCACCGAGATCGTCATCGAGGCCGCGCACTTCGACCCGGTCGCGGTCGCCCGCACCTCGCGGCGCCACAAGCTGTCCTCCGAGGCGGCCAAGCGCTTCGAGCGCGGCACCGACCCGCTGGCCACCTCGGCCGCCGCGCAGCGCACGGTGGACCTGCTGGTGCTGCTGGCCGGCGGCACCGCGGAGGCCGGGGTCACCGAGGTGATCACGCCGTCCGCGCCGCACACCATCGCGATCCCGGCCGACCACCCGGACCGCGTCGCGGGCACCTCGTACGGCCGCGAGACCGTGGTGCGCCGCCTGCAGCAGGTCGGCTGCGACGTCTACGGCTCCGACGAG
This sequence comes from Streptomyces sp. ICBB 8177, assembly GCF_003144095.1. Classification (GTDB taxonomy): domain Bacteria; phylum Actinomycetota; class Actinomycetes; order Streptomycetales; family Streptomycetaceae; genus Streptantibioticus_D. The sequence continues at coordinate 1,042,105 of NZ_NSKH01000023.1, forward strand.
CTGGTCGTCACCGTCCCCAGCTGGCGGCCCGACCTGCGCGACCCCAACGACCTGGCGGAGGAGGTCATCCGGCTGGAGGGCTACGAGAACCTGCCCTCCACGCTGCCCAAGCCGCCGTCCGGGCACGGCCTGACCGAGGGCCAGTTGCTGCGCCGCAGGGTCGGCCGGGCGCTGGCCGGCGCGGGCTACGTCGAGGTGCAGGCCTACCCGTTCGTCGGCGAGGCCGCCTTCGACCAGCTGGCCCTGGACAAGGACGACCCGCGCCGCCGCACGGTGCGCCTGGTCAACCCGCTCTCCGACGAGGAGCCCGGGCTGCGCACCACGCTGCTGCCCGGACTGCTCGCCACACTGCGCCGCAACGAGGGCCGGGGCGCGCACGACCTGGCCCTGTTCGAGACCGGGCTGGTCTTCCTGCCCACCGGCGAGGAACCGCTGCCGCCGAAGCTGCCGGTCGACCGCCGTCCCACCGCCGAGGAGATCGCCGCTCTCGACGCCGCGCTGCCGCACCAGCCGCGCCACGTCGCCGTGGTGCTGGCCGGTTCCCGCGAGCCCGCCGGCTGGTGGGGCAAGGGGTACGCCGCGAGCTGGGCGGACGCCGTCGAGGCGGCCCGCACCGTGGCCCGCGAGGCCGCCCTCGAACTGGCGGTGCGTCAGGCGCAGTACGCGCCCTGGCACCCCGGCCGCTGCGCCGCGCTCTACGTGGGCGACCAACTGATCGGCCACGCGGGCGAGTTGCACCCGCGCGTCATCAAGGCGCTGAGCCTGCCGGAGCGCACCAGCGCGATGGAACTCGACCTGGACCTGGTGGAGCGCGCCAAGGGCGGACCGGTGCGCGCGCCGCGCGTGTCCACCTTCCCGGTGGCCACCCAGGACGTCGCCCTGGTCGTGGACGCGGGTGTGCCGGCGGCCGAGGTCGAGGCCGCGCTGCGGGACGGCGCGGGCGAACTGCTCGAATCGCTGCGGCTGTTCGATGTCTTCACGGGTGAGCAGATCGGCGAGGGCCGCAAGTCGCTGGCGTACGCGCTGCGCTTCCGCGCCCCCGACCGCACCCTCACCGCCGAGGAGGCGTCCGCCGCCCGCGACGCGGCGGTGGCGCGTGCCACCGAGCGCACGGGGGCCGCGCTGCGCGGGGTGTGAACCGGGGGCGGGCCCGTCCCTGAAGGGCCCCGAGGGGCGCGTCCGGAGTGTGGTCCGGACGCGCCCCTCGCGCGTGCCGGGGGCACGGAGGACGAGTTTCCGGGGCGGTCGGGGGGCGGCGAGTCTCACCCTGGACGTGAGCCCGAGGGTTCTGTAGCTCGAACGAGTGAATTGCCTACCCAGGGTGGTGGTTTGCGCGCGTACGGTCGCGAGAATCGACCGACGCGGCAAGGGGCTCGCAATCACCGACCATGGCCGCGGCCATGAGGGGGAGCCGTCGGATGACCCGGACCAGCACAGCGACCGCCGCGCGCGACGGCGCACGCGGCGGTGCGCAAGGCGGCGCGGACGGCGCGGGCCGAGCGTCGCTCGGGAAGACGGCCCTGGCGCGGGCTCTGACCGGCGGCCGGGCGGGCCTGGGCCGGGCGCTGGTCCTCGTGCTGCCCGCCTTGTGGACCGGAGCCGTCGTCGCCCTGGAGGCCGTCGTGCCGGGCGGTCACCGCCTCGTCCCGCTGCTCGGCGCGACCCCGGCGGTGGCCTGCGCGGGCAGCGGACGGCGCCGGTGCGTGCTGCTGGGCGGGGCCTGCGCGTTGCTCGGGCTGCTGCCCTTCTCCGGGCTGGGCGCGGCGGGGGGCGGCGGTCACGACACCGCCGCGCTGGTGACGCGGGCGGGCACCGCGCTCGCGGTGCTGACGGTCATGGCGGCCGGCTGCCTGGTCTGCGGCCGGCGCACCCGGCTCGCCGACGAACTGGAACGGGTCCGGGAGGTCGCCGTCGCGGCCCAGCAGACGCTGGTGCGCCCGCTGCCGCACCGGGTCGGCGGCTTCGGGGTGGCCGGCGCGTACCTGCCGGCGCAGGTCGGCGCGCAGGTCGGCGGCGATCTGTACGACGTGCTCGCCACGCCGTACGGCGTCCGGGTCGTCCTCGGCGACGTGCGCGGACACGGGCTGCCCGCGCTCGCCACGGTCGCGGCGCTGCTGGCGGGGTTCCGGGAGGCGGCGCACGAGGAGCCCGGGCTCGACGGCGTGATGCGGCGACTGGAGCGCTCGATGGCCCGCCACCTGCGCGAGCGCGCCCAGGCGGAACACCCCGCCGCCGGGCGCCCGAGCGGCGGACAGGCCGCGGTGGGCGAGGAGTTCGCCACCGTACTGCTGCTCCAGGTGCGCCGCGACGGCACCCTGACCGCCCTCAGCTGCGGCCACCCCTGGCCGCACCGGGTGCGGGCGACGCCGGGCAAGCCGGTGCGCGTCGTGCCGCTGTCGGGCGCCCGGCCCATGGCACCACTGGGCGTGCTCGACCCCGGAGCCCAGCGCCCGCGCCCCCATCACGGCAAGTTGCGGCCCGGGGAGGCGCTGTTCCTGCACACCGACGGCGCACAGGACGCCCGTGACGCGGCCGGGGAGTTCTTCCCGCTGCCCGCCGCGCTGGAGCGCGCCGCCGGGCACGCGATCACCGGTGACGGCTCGCTCGTCCCCGAACTGCTCGTCGCGGCCGTGCGCGAGGCGCTGCTGCGGCACGCGGGCGGGCGCCCCACCGACGACGTCGCGCTGCTGGCGTTGCGCAGGGACCCCGCCCGCGCCGACGGGCGCCCCGGGCCCCGCCCTGCGCAAGGCGCCGCCGAACTCAGCTGTACGACCAGCCCTTGACGTAGGTGATGTCGAGCTGCGCCCACGAACCCGGGGCCGCCGACGGCCCGTTGAGCGCGGACTCGTTCTGGATGATCCACGACATCGGCTGGTCGGGCACGCCCTCGGTGGAGTGCCCGACGACCTTCCCGTCGAGCAGGAACTCCACGCTGCCCGGGGTCCAGACGATGTCGGTGGTGTGCCAGGAGGTCCACTTGGCGCCGGTCTCGTACTGGTCCTGCGCGCCGCCCGCCATGCCCTGGTGGTGCGCGTAACCCCAGATACCGCCGTCCCAGTTCCCCTCGGCGAAGTCGTCCTCGCAGTTGGGGCAGGCGTTGTCGTCCTGCGGCCACAGCATGTGCGCGCCCTTGTAGCCGGGCGCCGCCTTCGAGACGCGGAAGCGCTCCTCGAACTTGCCGTACGTGCGGTCCATCAACTTCCTGGGCACCAGGGCCGCCGAGTGCACGACGCCGCCCGCCGCCGACCGCCAGAGCCTGATGTGGAGTTGGCCGTCACCACCGACCGGCGAGATCCACAGGTCGCTGCCGGGGTCGTACGTGCCGTGCACCCGGTAGCCGTTCTCGCTCGCGGTGTCCGGCCACCCCTCGGGGTACGCCCACCAGTCGGCCCGTACGGAGGCTGGCAGGTCGGCGCAGTAGGCGCGCGGGGTGTCCACGTCGTGCGCGCAGTCGGCGAAGTCGCCTTTCGGCACGGGGGTGTCGAAGTCGTCCTCGAACAGCAGATGGAAGTGGGACGAGCCGGACGCAGCCGCCGCGCCGGACCCGGTCGTCGCGGACGCGGGGGCCGGAGGCGGCTGGGCGGCCGTACCCGCCGGTGCGCAGCCGCCCAGCAGGAGTCCGGCCGTCGACAGGACGACCACGATGAGCCTTCGCACCGCACGCCTCCGTTCCCTCGGATCACACCAGCGTGACCGACGGGGCCCCTCCGGCACACGGGAACGCGGCACTTCACATGCTCGGGCCGCCCGCGAACGGCGGGCCGACACGCGAACGGGCCGCCGCCTCCGGTGTGGGAGGGCGGCGGCCCGTTCGCGCGAAGGGCTCAGGCGTAGTCGTAGAAGCCGTGGCCGGTCTTGCGGCCCAGGCGGCCCGCGTCGACCATGCGCTGGAGCAGCGGGGGAGCGGCGTACAGCGGCTCCTTGTACTCGTAGTACATCGAGTCCGCGATCGCGGCGACGGTGTCGAGGCCGATCAGGTCGGACAGCTTGAGCGGGCCCATCGGGTGGGCGCAGCCCATCTCCATGCCGTTGTCGATGTCCTCGCGGGTGGCGCTGCCCGCCTCGAACATCCGGATCGCGGAGAGCAGGTACGGCACCAGCAGCGCGTTCACCACGAAGCCGGAGCGGTCCTGGGCGCGGATGGCGTGCTTGCCCAGCACGTCGCCGACCAGCTTCTCGGCGCGCAGCAGGGTCTGGTCGGAGGTGGTGAGGGCCGGGATCAGCTCCACCAGCTTCTGCACCGGGGCCGGGTTGAAGAAGTGGATGCCCAGCACGTGGTCGGGGCGCGAGGTGGCGACCGCGAGCTTCACCAGCGGGATGGAGGAGGTGTTCGAGGCGAGGATGGCGTCCTGCCGGGCCACCACCTGGTCGAGCACCTGGAAGATCTCGGTCTTGACCTGCTCGTTCTCCACGACGGCCTCGACGACCAGGTCGCGGTCGGCGAACTCGCCCAGGTCGGTGGTGAAGGTCAGCCGGTCCAGCGTCGCGTCGCGCTCCGCCTCGCTGATCTTGCCGCGCTCGGCGGCCCGGCTCAGCGAGTTGGTCAGGCGGGTGCGGCCCAGTTCCAGTGCCTCGCCGGTGGTCTCCGCCACCCGTACGTCGAGCCCCGAGCGGGCGCACACCTCGGCGATGCCCGCCCCCATCTGTCCGCAGCCCACCACTCCGACGAAGCGGATGTCGCCCGCTCCCGACTCTTCGCTCATCTGTCGCCTGGCCTCTTTCTTGCCCTCGGTCGTGTCCAAGCTCGCGCCGCCCCGGGTCGCGGGGTGGCATGCCGGCGGGTGGTCGCAGGGACCGGTAACCCACCCGGGCGACCCTACACCGGCTCCGAAGCGGCCCCGATACGGCTGTGGACGGTGGTGAGCAGCAGGTCCTTCACGGGTCCCGACACCCGCCACACCACGCGCCAGCGGTCCTCACCGAGCACCGTGAACTCGCCCCGGTAGTGGTCGGCGGCACACGGGTGCCCCACCACGCAGGTCCCGGTGCGCAGATCCAGGGGGTGGAAGGGTCGGCCGTCGGGGAAACGCACCAGCGCGGTGCCGTCGCCGGCCGGCTCGAAGCGGTGCTCACGGCTCGCGGGCCTGGTCACCCCGCCCCAGGTGAAAGCCCCCTGTTCGACGTGGCGCAGCGCACCGTGCGGCGGCTCCGCGGTGAAGTCCGCGCGCCCGGTGAACCGGCCCTCGGCGCCACCGGCCAGATCGCGCACCACGCGCTCGACGTGCCAGGCCCCGGCGAGGTACGCCAGGGCGTCCGGCACAGGGCAGCCGTGCTCACGCGCCGCCGTCCGCCCGCGCGACGACGGTGCGGATCCGGGTCGCGTGGTCTCGTCATGGGTGTCCACCGCGTCCGCCTCCCGGCCCGATGCTATCGGGGGAGGCCCAACGGCGGTGTGCTGGTCGTACTTTCGCCGGGGGTGCGGAGGTGCCCAGGAGGAACGCGGGGCGGGCGGTCAGCCCGCCGCGGTGGGCGCGTCGCCCGGCCGCACCACCGAGTCGGGGCCCGGGGACATCACGCACTCGTGCCCGTCCTCGAACCTCACCCGGTACGGCGGCTCGCCCTCGGTGCCCAGCACCTCGACGATCTCGCCGACCCGGTCGTGCTGGCCGACGATCCTGCCGTGCATCAGCAGCCTGTCGCCTTCGTGCGCGTTCATGTCGATGACCTCCCGCCAGGAGGGGACGTGTCCGGCCCGCACTACAGCAGTCTAGGCGGGCCCGCCCGGTATGTCCCCGCCCGCGTCCCGGGTCCGGTCGGGGCCCGGCTCCAGCGGGGGCGTCGTGGGCGCGCAGTGCACGCAGCAGCGCGGCTCGGCCGCCGGCGCCTCCGGTGCCGGGCCCGCGCCTCCGAGGACGTCGGACGGCACGGCGTACCAGGAGATCAGCGCGCCCAGCACCATCAACCCCGCGCAGACCAGCACCGCCGCACCGAAGGCGCGGTCCACCGACGCCGGCGCGCGGTACGCGGCGCCGGACAGGCCGACCGCCAGCGGCAGCGAGGCGACCGCGAGCAGCTGGGCGACGCGCGCGGCAGCGTTGTTGACCCCGCTGGCGATCCCCGCGTGCCGGACCTCCACCGACGCCAGCACCGTCGCGGTGAGCGGTGCGACGAACGCACTCATGCCCAGGCCCAGCACCACCACGGCGGGCAGCACGTCGAGCCAGTACGAGCCGCCGGGATGGACCCGGCGCAGCAGGGCCAGCCCGGCGGCGGCCACCAGTGGCCCCGCGGTCAGCAGCGGCCGCGGCCCGATCCGCTGGGCCAGCCCCCCGGCCGGACCCGACAGGGCCATCATCAAGACGGTCACCGGCAGACTCGCCAGCCCCGCGCCCAGCGCGTCGTAGCCCAGGCCGTTCTGCAACTGGGTCGGCAGCAGGAAGAAGACCCCGCCGATCGCCGCGTACAGGCACAGCGTCACCACGTTGACGGAGGCGAACACCTTCGAGCGGAAGACGGCGAGCGGCAGCATCGGATGCGCCACGCGCCCTTCCCGTACGACGAACGCCACGCCCAGCAGGACCCCGGCGCAGCCCGCGGCGACCACCGTGGGGCCGGCCCCGCCCGGCGCGTCGATCAGCGCGTAGGTGATCCCGGCCAGCGCGAGCGCGGCGAGCGCGGCACCGGTCACGTCGAACCGCCCGGACGCCTGCCAGTCCCGGCTCTCCGGCACCCACCGCAGCGCCAGCGCCAGCACACCCAGCGCCAGCGGCACGTTGAGGAAGAAGATCCACCGCCAGCCGGGGCCGTCCACCAGCCAGCCGCCCAGGAACGGGCCGACCGAGGTGGCCACCCCGCCGAGTCCCGACCACAGGCCGACCGCCTTGGCCCGGTCGTCGGGACGAAAGGAGCCCTGCACCAGCGCCAGCGACCCGGGCGTGAGCAGGGCGCCGCCCACCCCCTGCAACGCACGCGCCCCGATCAGCGCCGCGTCGCCCGGGGCCAGCCCGCACAGCATCGAGGCCGCCGCGAACCACACCGCCCCCACCAGGAAGACCCGGCGCCGCCCGTAGCGGTCACCGAGGCCGCCGCCGAGCAGGATCAGCCCGGCGAGCGGCAGCATGTAGGCGTTGATCGTCCACTGCAACGCGGACAGCGGCACGTCGAAGTCGGCGCCGATGCGCGGCAGCGCCACGTTGACCACCGTGCCGTCCAGCATCACCATGCCGGAGCCCAGCACGGCGCAGGCCAGCACCCCGCGCCCGGCAGGGGAAGCCAGCCGCAGCCCTCCGGCCCGCGCCCCGTCGTCCGTCGCCGTCCGGCTCACCCCTCCAGCGTGGCGCAGCGGACGGACCGGCGCACGGCCGCATCACGCCACGCCCGGCGGGCCCACGCCACGTCAGGGCAGTCCCACCCGGGGTCAGCGGACCGGGCCGCGCAGCCGCTCCAGTTCGCGGCGGTCGCGCTTGGTGGGGCGGCCTGCCCCGCGGTCGCGCACCGCCACCACGGCGACCTGCTCCGGCCGGGGCGGCGGCGGGCTGTTGTCCACGTAGCACTCGGCCGCCACCGGCGCGCCGACCCGCTTGGTGATGACCTTGGCGACCACGACGACCCGCTCCCGGCCCGCGTACCGCAGGCGCACCTCGTCGCCGGGCCGCACCGGCTGCGCGGGCTTGGCCCGCTCGCCGTTGACGCGTACGTGCCCGGCCCGGCACGCGGCGGCGGCCGCCGAACGCGTCTTGGTCAGCCGAACGGACCAGATCCAGCTGTCGACGCGCACCGGCCCCTCGTGATCTGCCATACCTGCGACTCTACGGCGGGGCACCGACAACTCCGAAGGCGACGGCGCGATCCGCCGAAGCCCCGAACACGCCGAAGGGACCGCCCGTCGCGGAGCGGTCCCTTCGGGCCGTGCGGTGGGCCGGATCAGGCGAGGGTGGCCAGAGCCTGGTTGAAGGTGGCCGACGGGCGCATGACCGCCGCCGCCTTCTGCGGGTCGGGCTGGTAGTAGCCGCCGAGCTCGGCGGGCTTGCCCTGCACCGCGATCAGCTCGTCGACGATGGCCTTCTCCTGCTCGGCCAGCGTTCCGGCCAGAGCGCCGAACGCCTCGGCGAGCGCGGCGTCCTCGGTCTGCCCGGCCAGCTCCTGCGCCCAGTACAGGGCGAGGTAGAAGTGGCTGCCGCGGTTGTCGATGCCGCCGAGCCTGCGGCTGGGCGACTTGTTCTCGTTGAGGAAGGTGCCGGTGGCCCGGTCCAGGGTGTCGGCCAGGATCTGGGCGCGGGCGTTGCCGGTGGTCTTCGCCAGGTGCTCGAAGCTGACGGCCAGCGCCAGGAACTCGCCCAGGCTGTCCCAGCGCAGGTAGTTCTCCTTGACCAGCTGCTGCACGTGCTTGGGGGCTGAACCGCCCGCGCCGGTCTCGAACAGGCCGCCGCCGTTCATCAGCGGCACGACCGACAGCATCTTGGCGCTGGTGCCCAGCTCCAGGATCGGGAACAGGTCGGTCAGGTAGTCGCGCAGCACGTTGCCGGTGACCGAGATGGTGTTCTCACCGCGGCGGATGCGCTCCAGGGACAGCGCGATCGCCTTCTCCGGGGAGAGGATCTCGATCCGCAGGCCCTCGGTGTCGTGCTCCGGCAGGTACTGCCGGACCTTGGCGATCAGGCTGGCGTCGTGGGCGCGGTCCTCGTCCAGCCAGAAGACGGCCGGGTCGCCGGTGGCGCGGGCACGGGTGACGGCGAGCTTGACCCAGTCGCGGACCGGCAGGTCCTTGGTCTGGCACATGCGGAAGATGTCGCCCGCCGAGACCGTCTGCTCCAGCACGGCGGTGCCGGACTCGTCGACCACGCGGACGGTGCCGGTGACCGGGATCTCGAAGGTCTTGTCGTGGCTGCCGTACTCCTCGGCCTTCTGCGCCATCAGACCGACGTTCGGGACCGAGCCCATGGTCGCCGGGTCGTACGCGCCGTTGGCCCGGCAGTCGTCGATGACGACCTGGTAGATGCCCGCGTAGGAGCTGTCCGGGATCACCGCGAGGGTGTCGTGCTCCTGGCCGTCGGGGCCCCACATGTGGCCGGAGGTGCGGATCATGGCCGGCATCGAGGCGTCCACGATGACGTCGCTGGGCACGTGCAGGTTGGTGATGCCGCGGTCGGAGTCGACCATGGCCAGTTCCGGGCCCTCGGCCAGTTCCGCCTCGAACGACGCCTTGATCTCGGCGCCCTCGGGCAGCGCCTCGACGCCCTTGAGGATGCCGCCCAGACCGTCGTTGGGGGTCAGGCCCGCGGCGGCGAAGACCTCGCCGTACTTCGCGAACGTCTTCGGGAAGAATGCACGCACCACGTGGCCGAAGATGATCGGGTCGGAGACCTTCATCATCGTCGCCTTCAGGTGCACCGAGAACAGCACGCCCTCGGCCTTGGCCCGGGCCACCTGCGCGGCGAGGAACTCGCGCAGCGCCGCGACCCGCATCACGGAGGCGTCGACGATCTCGCCGTCGAGCACCGGTACCGACTCGCGCAGCACGGTGGTGGAGCCGTCGTCGCCGTGCAGCTCGATGCGCAGCGAACCGGCGCGCTCGACGATCGCCGACTTCTCGGTGGAGCGGAAGTCGTCGGCGGTCATGTGCGCCACGTTGGTCTTCGACTCAGCGGTCCAGGCGCCCATGCGGTGCGGGTGCGCCTTGGCGTAGTTCTTCACCGAGGCGGGCGCGCGGCGGTCGGAGTTGCCCTCGCGCAGGACCGGGTTGACGGCGCTGCCCTTGACCTTGTCGTAGCGGGCGCGCACCTCGCGCTCCTCGTCGGTCTTCGGCTCGTCCGGGTAGTCCGGCAGCGCGTAGCCCTGCTGCTGCAGCTCCGCGACGGCGGCCTTCAGCTGCGGGATGGAGGCCGAGATGTTCGGCAGCTTGATGATGTTGGCCTCGGGTGTCTGCGCCAGCTTGCCCAGCTCGGCGAGGGCGTCGCCGATGCGCTGGCCCTCTTCGAGGTACTCGGGGAAGCTCGCGATGATGCGCCCGGCCAGCGAGATGTCGCGGGTCTCGACATCGACTCCGGCCGTGGAGGCGTACGCCTGGATCACAGGCAGGAACGAGTACGTCGCCAAGGCCGGGGCCTCGTCGGTGTGCGTATAGATGATGGTCGAGTCAGTCACCGGTGCTCCGCTCTCCACGTCTGCAACATTGCTCGACATCAAGATATCTCCTGGGCGCCCCCATCCCGAAAGGGCCCTGCCCCGGCCGCCCGCCCGCGGACGCGCCTGCCGCCCGCAAGACCGACCGCGCAGGGCCGCACGCCCACGTCCGGCCGCCCGCCCGCCCGCGTACGACCCCGCGCAGGCCCGGCCGCTCGCACGCCCGCGCCGGCCTCACACCCCCGTGCTGCCGTCGATCCGCTCGCGCAGGAGGTCGGCGTGGCCGTTGTGGCGGGCGTACTCGGCGATCATGTGCGTGTAGATCCACCGCAGGCTCACCTGCCCGGGGCCGAACGCCGAGGTGTCGTCCAACGACCGCTGCGCGCAGTTGGCGCGCGCCCGGGCGATCTCGTCGCGCCACGTCGCGCGGGCGGCGGCGAAGGAGACCTCGTCGCTCAGCTCGAAGCCCCCGTCGTGGTTCCCTGCCCCGGCGGACGGGCCGTAGATGGGCGGCGCGTCCTCCCCGGCGAGTATTCGCCGGAACCAGTTGCGCTCGACCTCCGACAGGTGCTGCACGAGGCCCTGGAGCGTCAGCGCCGAGGGCTCAACGGAGGCGGTGCGGGCCTGCGCGTCCGTGAGCCCCTCGCACTTCATCGCCAGCGTCTCGCGGTAGAAGTCCAGCCAGGCGGCGAGGTTGGTCCGCTCGTCACCGTCGAGCGGCGGCATCGTCCGTTCGTTGATCGTCATGCCCTCATCGTGCCAGCGGGGTGTGACAACCGCCCCGGTCCGCCCGCGCGCCCGTGCGATGCTGGGGGCATGGACCTGGACGACCTGGTACGGCTGCGCAGAGCCCGGGACACGATGGACCGCGACTACGCGCGGCCGCTGGACGTCCCGGCGCTGGCACGCGTCGCCCTCATGTCGCCGGGGCACTTCTCCCGCAGCTTCCGCGCGGCCTTCGGCGAGACGCCGTACAGCTACCTGATGACCCGCCGTGTCGAGCGGGCGAAGGCGCTGCTGCGGCGCGGCGACCTGAGCGTCACCGAGGTCTGCTTCGCGGTCGGGTGCACCTCGCTGGGGTCGTTCAGCACACGCTTCAGCGAACTGGTCGGCGTCAGCCCCAGCGCCTACCGGGCCCGCGGTCACGAGGCCGCCGCGGCGATCCCGGCGTGCGTCGCCAAGATCCTCACCCGGCCGGTCAGGATCAAAGAAGCGGAATCCGCCGCGGCCTCGTAGCGTCGAAGCCATGACCATCAAGCTCTCGACCTGTTTCATCGCCGTCGACGACCACGACAAGGCGCTCGCCTTCTACCGCGACGTCCTCGGCCTCGAGGTCCGCAACGACGTCGCGTACGAGGGGATGCGCTGGGTGACCGTCGGCTCGCCCGAGCAGCCCGACGTGGAGATCGTCCTCGAACCGCCGCTCGCCAACCCCAACGCCTCGCCCGCCGACAAGCAGGCGATGGCGGAACTGCTGGCCAAGGGCATGCTGCGGGCCGTCATCTTCACCACCGACGACGTCGACGCCACCTTCGAGCGCCTGCGTGCCTCCGGCGCCGAGGTGCTCCAGGAACCCATGGACCAGCACTACGGCGTGCGCGACTGCGCCTTCCGTGACCCGGCGGGCAACATGCTCCGCTTCAACCAGCCCCGCAAGCAGTAGGGCACCCCGCACACCTCCACGGGCACAGGCCCGGCCCGTACCGTACCGACGGACGCACGGGCCGGGCCCTGACGCACGCACCGAGACCGGGCCCGCGCACCCACCCAGCCCGCCCGGCGGACGGCGCGCGCGGACGACGTAGACGCAGGCGTAGACGCAGACGCAGATGGAGACGATGAACATGGCCAGGACGCGGCAGACCACACCCCCCGCGCCGCACGCCGCCGACAGCCACGAGGTGATCCGCGTGCACGGCGCGCGCGTGAACAACCTCAAGGACGTCCACGTCGAGATCCCCAAGCGCCGTCTGACGGTCTTCACCGGTGTCTCGGGATCGGGCAAGAGCTCCCTGGTCTTCGGCACCATCGCCGCCGAGTCGCAGCGCCTGATCAACGAGACCTACAGCGCCTTCGTGCAGGGCTTCATGCCCACGACGGCGCGGCCCGAGGTCGACGTGCTCGAAGGCCTGACCACCGCCATCACCGTCGACCAGCAGCGGCTGGGCGCCGACCCGCGCTCCACCGTCGGCACCGCCACCGACGCCAACACCATGCTGCGCATCCTCTTCAGCCGCCTGGGCAAGCCGCACATCGGCTCGCCCAACGCCTACGCCTTCAACGTCCCCTCGGTCCGGGCCAGCGGCGCGATCACCGTCGAACGCGGCAACCGCAAGGCGGTCAAGGCGACGTTCGAGCGCACCGGCGGCATGTGCCCGCGCTGCGAGGGCCGCGGCTCGGTCACCGACATCGACCTCACCCAGCTCTACGACGCCTCCAAATCGCTGTCCGAGGGAGCACTCACCATCCCCGGCTACACCGCGGGCGGCTGGAACTACCGGCTCTACGCCTCCTCCGGCCTCGTCGACCCGGACAAGCCGATCCGCAAGTACACCAAGAGGGAACTGCACGACTTCCTGTACCGCGAGCCGGAGCGGATGAAGATCGAGGGCATCAACATGACCTACGAGGGTCTGGTGCTGCGGGTCCGCAAGTCGATGCTGTCGAAGGACAAGGAGGCGATGCAACCGCACATCAGGGCGTTCGTGGAGCGCGCCGTCACCTTCACCGTGTGCCCCGAGTGCGAGGGCACCCGGCTCAGCGAGGCCGCCCGCTCCTCGAAGATCGCCGGGATGAGCATCGCGGACGCCTGCGCCCTGCAGATCAGCGACCTGGCGGAGTGGGTCCGCGGCCTCGACGAGCCCTCGGTCGCGCCGCTGCTGACCGCGCTGGTCGCCACGCTGGACTCGTTCACCGAGATCGGCCTCGGCTACCTGTCGCTGGAGCGCCCGTCGGGCACGCTGTCGGGCGGCGAGGCGCAGCGCGTCAAGATGATCCGCCACCTCGGCTCGTCGCTCACCGACACCACCTACGTCTTCGACGAGCCCACCATCGGCCTGCACCCGCACGACATCCAGCGCATGAACGACCTGCTGCTGCGGTTGCGGGACAAGGGCAACACCGTGCTGGTCGTGGAGCACAAGCCCGAGGTCGTCGCGATCGCGGACCACGTGGTGGACCTGGGCCCCGGCGCGGGAACGGCCGGCGGCACCGTCTGCTTCGAGGGCACCGTCGAAGGCCTGCGCCGCAGCGACACCGTCACCGGCCGCCACCTCGACGACCGCGCCGCCCTCAAGAAGACGGTGCGCGAGCCCACGGGCGTCCTGGAGATCCGCGGCGCCGACGCCAACAACCTCCGCGACGTCGACGTGGACATCCCCCTCGGCGTGCTGTGCGTCGTCACCGGCGTCGCGGGCTCGGGCAAGAGCTCCCTCGTGCACGGCTCGCTGCCGCCCGGCGCGGACGTGGTGGCGATCGACCAGACGCCCATCAAGGGATCGCGGCGCAGCAACCCGGCGACGTACACCGGGCTGCTCGAACCGGTCCGCAAGGCGTTCGCCAAGGCCAACGGCGTCAAGCCCGCGCTGTTCAGCGCCAACTCCGAAGGTGCCTGTCCCACGTGCAACGGCGTCGGCGTGATCTACACCGACCTGGGGATGATGGCCGGCGTCGCCGCCCCGTGCGAGGACTGCGAGGGCAAGCGGTTCCAGGCGCAGGTCCTCGAATACGAACTCGGCGGGCGGGACATCAGCGAGGTGCTGGCGATGCCGGTCGCCGGGGCGGAGCGGTTCTTCGCCGAGGGCGAGGCGCGCGTCCCGGCCGCCCACCGGATCCTGGAACGGCTCGTGGACGTCGGCCTGGGCTACCTCACCCTCGGCCAGCCGCTCACCACCCTGTCCGGCGGTGAGCGGCAGCGGCTGAGGCTGGCCACGCAGATGGCGGACGACGGCGGCGTCTACGTCCTCGACGAGCCGACCAGCGGCCTGCACCTGGCCGACGTCCAGCAGCTGCTCGGCCTGCTCGACCGGCTCGTGGACTCCGGCAAGTCGGTCGTCGTCGTCGAGCACCACCAGGCCGTCATGGCCCACGCCGACTGGATCATCGACCTCGGCCCCGGCGCGGGCCACGACGGCGGCCGGATAGTCTTCGAGGGCACGCCCGCCGACCTGGTCGCCGACCGCTCCACGCTGACCGGTGAGCACTTGGCGGCGTACGTGGAAGCCTGAAGCATCGTCAAGTTCGCTGACTCGTAAGGAAGTTCACCAGGGAAGCCGTCCCGAGGCGTCGAAGTAGTCCCCGGTGGGCCCGTCCTGGCCGATCCGGGCCATGCGCACGATGATCCCGGCGCCCTCCTCGACCGTCTGCGTGCCGGTGTTCCCGTTCAGGTCGGTCTTGGTGAAGCCGGGCTCGACCGCGTTGATCCGCATCCGGGGAACGTTCGCCCGCGTCGTCCACGTCTCGGAGGTCGAAAACCAGCAGCTCCGCGCAGCCGCCGTCGAGGCGGACGACGTTCGCCCATTGCGCCGACCCACAACGTGATGTGTCGGTAACCGGAGGGACGGACAGGACCATCCCCTCGGGCTCGGGCTTGCCAGGGGTGGTACGGGCAGTCAGCGGAACAGGCGGAAGAACCCGCGTACCTGCTGGACCAGTGAATCCGGCTGCTCCAGCGCGGCGAAGTGGCCACCATGCGGAAGCTCCTCGAACCAGCGCAGGTCGGTGAACCGCAGCTCGGCCTCCCGCCTCGACGGGCGGGTGATGTCGCGTGGGTAGACCGACAGTCCGGATGGCGCGGTCACCTTGTCCCGGAAGCCGGCGAAGCTCTCCCAGTACAGTCGTGCCGACGACGTGGCCGACGCGGTGAACCAATAGACCGAGATCTCGTCGAGGATCGTCTGCCGTGACAACGCGTCCTCGGGATGGCCGTCGTTGTCCGTCCACGCCCAGAACTTCTCGGCGATCCATGCGGCCTGTCCCGCCGGGGAGTCGGTGAGGCCGTAGCCGAGCGTCTGCGGCCGGGTCGCCTGGATCGCCGAGTACCCGCGGCCGGTGCGCTGCATCTCCTTCTCGGCCTCGAGGTTCGCCAGTTCCGCGGGCGTCGGGTCGTCGAACGTGCCCGCTGCCACGGATCCCAGGTTCAGGTGCACGCCGGCGACCCGCTCGGGTGCCACCTCGCCCAGCACCGCGGACACCGCCGAACCCCAGTCACCGCCCTGCGCGCCGTACCGTTCGTAACCCAGCGAGACCATCAACGTGTCCCAGGCGCGCGCGGTGCGAGTGACGCCCCACCCGGTCGTCGACGGCTTGTCACTCCAGCCGTACCCGGGCAATGACGGCGCGACCACGTGGAACGCGTCCGCCGGGTCGCCGCCGTGCGCGCGCGGGTCGGTGAGCGGGCCGAGGACCTCCAGGAACTCGAGCACCGAACCCGGCCACCCGTGCGTGAGCACGAGCGGGAACGCGTCCGGCTCCGGCGAGCGGACGTGCAGGAAGTGGATGCCCAGCCCGTCGATCGTGTCGCGGTACTGCGGGAACACGTTCAGCCGCTCGGCGAACCCGAAGTCGTAGTCCTCGGCCCAGCTGCGGCAAAGCTCTTGCGCATACGCCAGCGGCACACCCTGCGACCAGTCGCCCACCGGTTCGCGCTCCGGCCAGCGTGTCCGTCGCAATCGTTCACGCAGGTCTGCGATCTCGGCATCGGTGACGCTGACCTCGAACGGCTCGGCGGACATGGCAAGACTCCTTACTGGTCGAGGCGTTATCGGATCGGTGTGGGTGGACCGTCATCGCGGGATCCCACGCGTGGCGTCGGGTTCGGGGCGATGGTCGGCGGCAGGGCGCGCGGTCAGGCTGACGACGAGTCCGGCCAGGGGGAGTGCCGCGAGTACGGCGAGGGCCACCGGCACCCGCACGATGCCGGACAGACCCGCGACCGTGGCCGGACCGATCCCGCCACCCAGGGCGTTCATGAAGTTGAGCAGGCCCTGCGCGGTGTCGCGGTCGTCCGCGGCGACCAGGTCCGGCGCGAGGCCCACCAGTACGGCTTGGGCGCCGGCGAACCCGCACACGGTCAACGCCGTGCCGACGACGACGGGGATCGGCCCGTTGAAGACCGCGACCGCGAGCACGCCGACGACGGTGACTGCCGCAAGCCCGGCCGACACCTGCCAGCCGGTGAACCGGCCGGTCAAGGTGCCGGCCAGCCGCCCGGCCAGCACCGAGCAGGCGGCGGCCGGGACCAGGATCACGCCGGCTTCCAGGGGGCCACCGCCCGTGGCCTGCTCGATCAGGGACGAGGCGCGGAACAGCACCCCGTAGTAGCCGGCGAAGACGGTCCCGCCGATGAGCCCGGCCGCCAGGAAGCCGCGGGCGGCGATCACCCGCCGAGGCACGAACCCCTCGGGCGTGCTTCGCACGCGCCACCACACCCCCACGGCGGCGAGCACCCCCGCGGCAGCCACGACGAGCGTGACCGGAGCGGGCAGGCCGACCGAGTGCGCCTGCAACAACGTGATCAACGAGCCGGCGAGTACCGACAGCACGGCCGCGCCGACGACATCGAGTCGCCCGGCCGAGCCGTTTCGCTCGCCGCTACCGCTGCGCGTCAGCGCGCGCCTGCTCGGCAACGCGGCCAGCAGGAGGGGCAGCGCGAGGACCGGGATCGCGAGCACGGCACGCCACCCGAGCCATGCGGTCACCGCCCCGCCCAACAGCGTCCCGCACCCCGACGCCGTCGCGCTGGCCGCCGCGATGATTCCCAGGGCGCGGATCCGGTGCCGCCCGGGAAGGGCGGTGGCCGCGGCGAAGACGGCGATCACGGTCGCGCCCGCCCCGGCGCCGCCGATCAGTCGGCCGACGATCACGACGGACAGGGTCGGCCCGGCTCCGGCGAGCGCGGAGCCCGCGGCGAGCGCCACGACCCCGGCGACGAGGACCTGCAAGGGACTCCAGCGGGCCAGCAGCCGACCCGCGACCGGCATCGCGAGCGCGGAGGTCAGCGACCACGCGGCGAGAATCCACGCGGTGGCCCCGAACGGCACCGCGAGTGCGCGCCCGATGGCCGGCAGGGCCACCGACGGCGCTCCCAGCGCCACGTACATCGGCAGCACCAGCATTCCCAAGGTCAGCCCCAGCCGACGCCCGTCCGGGGCGTCGGTTCGCTCCGGTGTCGGGGCCCCTGCGGACGGGATCGTCCGCGGCGTCGTCCTCTGCCGAGTATGTTGTGACATGTAAAAGCTCCTTTGGGTGTGACACTAAGGAGCAGTGAGGAGATACGTCAAATGCGGGATGCGTATTACAGCCCCTCGGCGGTGCAGACGGCCGTCGACCTGGCCAACACCTTGAGGCCGGTCAAGGGAGAGGACGCGCTCGAGACCGTGGAGCAGCTCCGGGACTTCCTTGACGACCACCCCGCGGCTGAACCTCCGAGTCCGGCCGCGAACCAGGGGGCCGG
>NZ_NSKH01000023.1:1059629-1059734 GCF_003144095.1 Streptomyces sp. ICBB 8177
GCTGCGTCACGAGGGCGACCGCTGGTGGACCGAGGTGACATCCGACACCGACCGCTGCTCGACGCACCTTGCCGCGACCATGCTCAGCGCACTGGCCGCCGTGAT
>NZ_NSKH01000023.1:1059744-1100355 GCF_003144095.1 Streptomyces sp. ICBB 8177
TCCGCGGCGTCTCACCCGCGCCGACCTGGCGGAAGTCCGCGCGTTGCGCGAGACGGTGCGTGGGGTGCTCGAACGGGCGAACGCGGACGCGGTCCAAGCCGCGGCTCTGATCAACGACGGTCTGCGTCGCAGCCGCGCCACCCCGGTACTGCGCCACGAGGGCGACCGCTGGTGGACCGAGGTGACATCCGACACCGACCGCTGCTCGACGCACCTTGCCGCGACCATGCTCAGCGCACTGGCCGCCGTGATCGCCACGCTCGGTCCCGCTCGTCTCGGCGTATGTGCCGGGCCGACCTGCCGGGCCACTTTCGTGGACCTCTCGCGCAACGGCTCGAAGCAGTACTGCACCCGAACCTGCGCACACCGGGCCAGCGTCGCGGCCTACCGGAGCCGGCGCAGCCCGCGTTGAGCGCAGGCACCTGCCCCTGCCAGGCGGGCTCCGGGGTTTCGTCCGAGCCCGCCCTCGACGAACTCGTTCGGGGCTCCGAGGGCGTTCCTCGCGACAATCCGCGTCGCAGCGAAAGTCGCAGTGCGGGCCCGAGACCGCAAGATCTCCGTTCCGGTCGTCCAGCACGCAGCGCGAGCCTGGTATCAGTCCGACAAGGCGCGTGCTCTTCGCGCGTATCCGGAGCCGGACCGACTCCTGAAACAGCTCATCGACAATTCGCGCTCTTCGGCGCCGGGGGCCCGCACATCGTTCGCCGCGGTTACTGAGTCGAAGCGGGGCCGACGGCAGTCGGAAGGGCCTACTGCGGATCGTCGTCACCCTGCCGAGGATCGGCCCCCGCGGGCAGTCATTGCATAAAAGTTCTGTGGAACGTATAGTCATGCCATCGATCGAGGAGGGATTCGATGGTGGTGCGGGCGGCCGTGGCCGGGGCCAGTGGGTATGCCGGGGGTGAGGTGCTGCGGCTGCTGCTCGGGCACCCGCAGGTCGAGGTCGGCGCGGTGACCGCGCACGCCAACGCGGGCGAGCGCCTCGGCGCGCTGCAACCGCACCTGCTCCCGCTCGCCGACCGCGTGCTGGAGCCCACCTCGGCGGAGGTGCTCGCCGGGCACGACGTCGTCTTCCTCGCCCTGCCGCACGGCCAGTCCGCCGCCGTCGCCGAGCAGCTCGGGGACGCGACGCTCGTGATCGACTGCGGCGCCGACTTCCGGCTCGAGGACGCCGCCGACTGGGAGCGCTTCTACGGCTCGCCGCACGCCGGCACCTGGCCCTACGGCCTGCCCGAACTGCCCGGCGGCCGGAGCGCGCTGGCCGGGACGCGGCGGATCGCGGTGCCCGGCTGCTACCCGACCGCGGTCTCCCTCGCCCTCTTCCCCGCCTACACGGCCGGCCTGGTCGAGCCCGAGGCCGTGGTGGTCGCCGCCTCCGGCACCTCCGGCGCGGGCAAGTCGCCCAAGCCGCACCTGCTGGGCAGCGAGGTCATGGGCTCGATGACCCCGTACGGCGTGGGCGGCGTCCACCGCCACACCCCGGAGATGGCGCAGAACCTCGGCGCCGTCGCCGGGCGGCCGGTCACGGTCTCGTTCACGCCGACGCTGGCGCCGATGCCGCGCGGCATCCTCGCCACGTGCAGCGCCAAGGCCCTGCCCGGCACGACCGGCCACTCGGTGCGCGAGGCGTACGCCAAGGCCCTGGACGCGGAACCGTTCGTCCACCTGCTGCCCGAGGGCCGCTGGCCGTCCACCGCCGCGGTGTACGGCTCCAACGCGGCGCTGCTCCAGGTCGCGTACGACGAGACGGCCGGGCGCGTCATCGCCGTCAGCGCCATCGACAACCTCACCAAGGGCACCGCGGGCGGCGCGGTGCAGAGCATGAACATCGCCCTCGGACTCCCCGAGGAGCTGGGACTGACCACGATTGGGGTGGCTCCGTGAGCGTCACGGCAGCACAAGGGTTCACGGCGGCCGGGATCGCCGCCGGAATCAAGGACAGCGGCAACCCGGACCTGGCACTCGTCGTCAACAACGGCCCGCGCCTGCACGCCGCCGCCGTCTTCACCTCCAACCGCGTCAAGGCGGCCCCCGTGCTGTGGTCGCAGCAGGTGGCGCGCGGCGGCGCGGTGAGCGCGGTCGTCCTCAACTCCGGTGGTGCCAACGCCTGCACAGGACCCGAGGGCTTCCAGGACACCCATGCCACCGCCGAGAAGGTGGCGGAGGTACTCGGCCACAGCGCCGGTGAGGTCGCGGTCTGCTCCACCGGGCTGATCGGTGTGCGGCTGCCGATGGACAAGCTGCTGCCCGGAGTCGAGAAGGCCGCAGCCGAACTGTCCCCGTACGGTGGGGAGAAGGCAGCGATCGCCATCAAGACCACCGACACCACGCACAAGACCGCGGTCGTGCACGGTGAGGGCTGGACGGTCGGCGGCATGGCCAAGGGCGCGGGCATGCTCGCCCCGGGCCTGGCCACCATGCTGGTCGTCCTCACCACCGACGCCGACGTGGAGGCTCCCGCGCTCGACAAGGCGCTGCGCGACGCGACCCGCACCACGTTCGACCGGATCGATTCCGACGGCTGCATGTCGACCAACGACACCGTGCTGCTGATGGCCTCCGGAGCCTCCCAGGTCGCCCCGGAGTACGGGGAGTTCGCCGACGCCGTGCAGCGGGTGTGCGCCGACCTCGCCCGGCAGCTGATCGGTGACGCGGAGGGCGCCTCCAAGGACATCCGCATCGAGGTGATCAACGCCGCCAGTGAGCGGGACGCGGTGGAGGTCGGCCGGTCCATCGCCCGCAACAACCTGCTCAAGTGCGCCATCCACGGAGAGGACCCCAACTGGGGCCGGGTGCTGTCCGCCATCGGCACCACCAGCGCCTCCTTCGAGCCCGACGCGCTCAACGTCGCCATCAACGGTGTGTGGGTCTGCCGCCGGGGCGCCGTCGGCGACGACCGGGAACTGGTGGACATGCGCTACCGCGAGGTGCGCATCACCGCCGACCTGGGCGCGGGCACCGACTCCGCCGTCATCTGGGCCAACGACCTGACCGCCGACTACGTCCACGAGAACAGCGCGTACTCCTCATGACCGACGCCGACCACACCTCGCAGCCCGGCCGGGCACCGAAGCCCGGCACCGGCCACGTTCCCGAGGCGGCCGGCGCCGACGGGTCGCCCGCCGCCCGCACCCACAGCGCGCTGCCCAAGGCCCGCATCCTCATCGAGGCGCTGCCCTGGCTGACCCGTTTCCACGGCAGGACCGTCGTCATCAAGTTCGGCGGGAACGCCATGGTGGACGAGGAGTTGAAGGCGGCGTTCGCGCAGGACGTGGTCTTCCTGCGGCACGCCGGACTGCGCCCGGTCGTCGTGCACGGCGGCGGACCGCAGATCACCGCGCACTTCGACAAGCTGGGCCTGGTCACCGAGTTCAAGGCCGGGCTGCGGGTGACCACGCCCGAGGCGATGGACGTGGTGCGGATGGTGCTGGCCGGGCAGGTGCAGCGCGAACTCGTCGGCCTGCTCAACCGGCACGGACCGCTCGCGGTCGGCCTGACCGGCGAGGACGCCCACACCATGACCGCCACCAAGCGGTACGCCGACGTGGACGGCGAACGCGTCGACCTCGGCCGGGTCGGCGAGATCACCGGCGTCGACGCGGGCGCCATCCAGGCCCTGCTGGACGACGGCCGCATCCCGGTCGTCTCCTCCGTCGCCCGCAGCGCCGACGACGGCCACGTCTACAACGTCAACGCCGACACCGCCGCCGCCGCGCTCGCCGTGGCACTCGGCGCCGAGACGCTGATGGTGCTGACCGACGTCGAGGGCCTGTACGCGGACTGGCCGGCCAGCGACGACGTGATCAGCCAGCTCACCGCGAGCGAACTGGAGAAACTGCTGCCCGACCTGTCAAGCGGCATGGTGCCGAAGATGGAGGGCTGCCTGTACGCGGTGCGCGGCGGGGTGGGCACCGCCCGGGTGCTCGACGGACGGGTGCAGCACTCGATCCTGCTGGAGATCTTCACCGACGAGGGGATCGGCACCATGGTCGTGCCGGACCCGGCACCCGAGGGGGACGAGGCATGACCGGCAACGCCGCGTTGACCGCCCGCTGGCAGAACGCGCTGATGGACAACTACGGCACGCCGAAACTCGCCCTGGTGCGCG
Organism: Streptomyces sp. ICBB 8177; assembly: GCF_003144095.1. GTDB lineage: Bacteria > Actinomycetota > Actinomycetes > Streptomycetales > Streptomycetaceae > Streptantibioticus_D. The sequence continues at coordinate 1,063,853 of NZ_NSKH01000023.1, forward strand.
GCGAGGGTGCCCGGGTGTGGGACGCGGACGGGAACGCGTACCTGGACTTCGTCGGCGGCATCGCCGTCAACGCCCTCGGCCACGCCCACCCCGCCGTCATCGAGGCCGTCACCCGCCAGCTGGGCACCCTCGGCCACGTCTCCAACCTCTTCGTCGCCGAACCGCCGGTCCAACTCGCCGAACGCCTCCTACAGTTGACGGGACGTCAGGGGCGGGTGCTGTTCTGCAACTCCGGCGCCGAGGCGATCGAGGCCGCGTTCAAGATCGGCCGTCGCACCGGCCGAACCCACAACGTCGCCACCGTCGGCGGCTTCCACGGCCGCACCATGGGCGCACTCGCGCTGACCGGCCAGCCCGCGAAGCAGGACCCGTTCCGCCCGCTGCCCGGCGAGGTCACCCACGTGCCGTACGGGGACGCCGACGCGCTGCGCGAAGCGGTCACCGAGCACACCGCCGCCGTCTTCATCGAACCCGTCCAGGGGGAGAACGGCGTGGTCGTGCCGCCGCAGGACTACCTGCGCGCCGCCCGCGAGATCACCCGGGCGACCGGCACGCTGCTGGTCCTGGACGAGATCCAGACCGGCATCGGCCGCACCGGCCACTGGTTCGCCCACCAGGCCCAGGGCATCGAGCCGGACGTCGTCACGCTCGCCAAGGGCCTGGGCGGCGGCCTGCCGATCGGCGCCACGCTGGCGTTCGGCCCCGCCGCCGAACTGCTGACGCCCGGTCAGCACGGCACCACCTTCGGCGGCAACCCGGCGGTGTGCGCCGCGGCCCTGGCCGTACTGGACACCATCGAGGCGGACGGGCTGCTGGAGCGGGCCAAGCGCATCGGGGAGCGGCTGCGGCAGGGGATCGAGGGAATCGGCCACCCGCTCGTCGACCATGTGCGCGGTGCGGGCCTCCTGCTCGGTATCGTGCTCACCGAGCCCCTCGCGCCGCAGGTGCAGCAAGCGGCTCAGGGCGCCGGTCTCCTGGTGAACGCCTGCGTGCCGGACACGGTACGGCTCGCCCCCGCGCTGATCCTCGGCGACGAGGAGGTCGAGGTGTTCACGCAGGCGCTGCCGGGCGTCCTCGACGCCGCTTACGGGGACCGACGAGCCGGAGACTGACGACGAGATGACCGAGGCGCAGGGCGGCCCAGCCGTACCGCAGACCCGTACCGCACGGCACCGCCGGATCGTGGACATCCTCGGCCGGCAGCCGGTGCGCTCGCAGAGCCAGCTGGCCAAGATGCTGGCCGACGACGGGCTGAACGTCACCCAGGCCACGCTCTCTCGCGACCTCGACGAGCTGGGTGCGGTCAAGATCCGCAACGCCGGCGGCGAGCTGATCTACGCGGTGCCCTCCGAGGGCGGCTTCCGCACGCCGATGGCGCCGCTGGGCGAGTCGGTGAAGGAGGAGCGGATGGCCCGGCTCGCCGGTGAGCTGCTGATCAGCGCCGAGGCCTCCGCCAACCTCGTCGTGCTGCGCACGCCGCCGGGCGCGGCCCAGTTCCTGGCCTCCGCGATCGACCAGGCCGAGGTGCACGACATCCTCGGCACCATCGCGGGCGACGACACGCTGCTGCTGATCAGCCGTGACCCGGCCGGCGGCCAGCCGCTCGCCGACCACCTGCTGCGGCTGGCCGAACGCGACCGCGGCTGACGCCGTACCCGTACGATCCCAGCCCCGCATGGATGAATGACCATGCGGGGCTTTGATTTTCCATACGGCATGCTGCATACTTATGCCAGGCACCGCATGGATGCTGTCGTCCGCACCCGCACGCCACTTCAGTGCGCCACCACAGTGAAGGAGAAAGCCGTGACAGAGCGCGTCGTACTCGCCTACTCCGGCGGCCTGGACACCTCCGTCTGCATCGGCTGGATCGCCGAGGAGACCGGCGCGGAGGTCATCGCCGTCGCCGTCGACGTCGGCCAGGGTGGCGAGGACCTGGACATCATCCGTAAGCGGGCGCTCGCGTGCGGCGCGGTCGAGGCCGAGGTCGCGGACGCCAAGGAGGAGTTCGCCGACGAGTACTGCCTGCCGGCGATCAAGGCCAACGCCCTGTACATGGACCGGTACCCGCTGGTCTCCGCGCTGTCCCGGCCGACCATCGTCAAACACCTGGTGGCCGCCGCCCGCAAGCACGGGGCGGACACCGTGGCGCACGGCTGCACGGGCAAGGGCAACGACCAGGTGCGGTTCGAGGCGGGCATCTCCTCGCTCGCCCCCGACCTCAAGTGCATCGCGCCGGTGCGGGACTACGCGATGACCCGGGACAAGGCCATCGCGTTCGCCGAGAAGGCGGGCCTGCCGATCGCCACCACCAAGAAGTCCCCGTACTCCATCGACCAGAACGTCTTCGGCCGGGCCGTCGAGACCGGCTTCCTCGAGGACATCTGGAACGCGCCCATCGAGGACGTCTACGAGTACACCGAGAACCCGGCCACCCCGCGCGAGGCCGACGAGGTCGTCATCACCTTCAAGCAGGGCGTGCCGGTCGCGATCGACGGCAAGCAGGTCACCGTGCTGGAGGCCATCCAGCAGCTGAACGCGCGGGCCGGGGCCCAGGGCGTCGGTCGGCTCGACATGGTCGAGGACCGGCTGGTGGGCATCAAGTCCCGTGAGGTCTACGAGGCCCCCGGCGCCATCGCCCTGATCACCGCCCACCAGGAGCTGGAGAACGTCACCGTCGAGCGCGAACTCGCCCGCTACAAGCGGCAGGTGGAGCAGCGCTGGGGCGAACTCGTCTACGACGGCCTGTGGTTCTCGCCGCTGAAGCGGGCGCTGGACGGCTTCGTCAACGAGGCCAACGAGCACGTCTCCGGCGAGATCCGGATGACCCTGCACGGCGGCCGGGCGGTCGTCACCGGGCGGCGCTCGGACGAGTCGCTCTACGACTTCAACCTCGCCACCTACGACACCGGCGACACCTTCGACCAGTCGCTGTCCAAGGGCTTCATCGAGCTGTTCGGGATGTCGTCGAAGATCGCGGCCAAGCGGGACCTGGCGCAGTGAGCTCCGGCAACGACGACGTACGGCTGTGGGGCGGCCGGTTCGCGGACGGACCGGCCGAGGCGCTGGCCAAGCTGTCCGCCTCCGTGCACTTCGACTGGCGGCTCGCCCCTTACGACATCGCGGGCTCCCGCGCCCACGCCAGGGTCCTGGCCAAGGCCGGGCTGCTCACCGCCGACGAGCTGGAACGCATGCTCACCGGCCTCGACCGGCTCGAAGCGGACGTGGCGGACGGCACCTTCACGGGCACCGTCGCCGACGAGGACGTGCACACCGCGCTGGAACGCGGCCTGCTGGAACGGCTCGGCCCCGAACTCGGCGGCAAGCTGCGCGCCGGCCGCTCCCGCAACGACCAGGTCGCCACGCTGTTTCGGATGTACCTGCGCGACCACGCCCGGGTCATCGGCGGGCTGCTCGCCGACCTGTCCGACGCGCTGGTCGGCCTCGCCGAGGCCCACCCGGACCTGGCGATGCCCGGCCGCACCCACCTCCAGCACGCCCAGCCGGTGCTCTTCGCCCACCACGTGCTCGCCCACGTCCAGGCGCTGTCCCGGGACGCCGAGCGGCTGCGGCAGTGGGACGAGCGCACGGCCGTCTCGCCGTACGGTTCGGGCGCGCTGGCCGGGTCCTCGCTGGGCCTCGACCCCGAGGCGGTCGCGGCCGACCTGGGCTTCGAGCGCGGCTCGGTCGGCAACTCGATCGACGGCACGGCCTCGCGCGACTTCGTCGCCGAGTTCGCCTTCATCACCGCCATGATCGGCGTGGACCTCTCCCGGATCGCCGAGGAGGTCATCATCTGGAACACGAAGGAGTTCTCCTTCGTGACCCTGCACGACGCCTTCTCCACCGGCTCCTCGATCATGCCGCAGAAGAAGAACCCGGACATCGCGGAGCTGGCACGCGGCAAGTCCGGCCGCCTGATCGGCAACCTGACCGGGCTGCTGGCCACCCTCAAGGCCCTGCCGCTCGCGTACAACCGGGACCTGCAGGAGGACAAGGAGCCGGTCTTCGACTCCTGCGACCAGCTGGAGATCCTGCTCCCGGCGTTCACCGGCATGATGGCGACCCTCACCGTCAACCGCGAGCGCATGACCCGACTGGCCCCCGCGGGCTTCTCGCTGGCCACCGACGTCGCCGAGTGGCTGGTCAAGCGCGGCGTGCCGTTCCGCGTAGCGCACGAGGTGGCGGGGGAGTGCGTCAAGGTGTGCGAGGCCGAGGGCATCGAACTGGACGAGCTGACGGACGATCAGTTCGCTGCGATCTCCGAGCACCTGACACCCGGCGTACGCGAAGTCCTCAACGTCCAGGGGGCGTTGGCGTCCCGCGACGGTCGCGGTGGCACGGCGCCCTCGGCGGTCGCCGTGCAGCTGGCCGAGGTGAAGCGGGACGTCACGGCCCAGCACGAGTGGGCCGACGCCCGGCGCTGAGCCCGAGGGACCCGAGGGGCGGGAAGGTCCGGCCGGTCACGTGCCACACGTGACCGGCCGGACGCGTTCGCGGGCCGACTGGCGCGGTGGTCCCTCGCACCGTTGCGTCCGCCGCCGTCGCCTCGTTAGCCGACAACACGGCACTGGGCGCCGATGTGAGACTGTCCTGAATGTGATGAGACAGCATTGTCTCATGCGGGTTACCATCGTCTCATGAGCTTCGATCGTGAGCAGGTCCTGCGGGACGCGGCCGCGCTGCTGACCCGGCGCGCCACGGCGTCGCTGGACGAAATCGCCCGCGCCGCCGGCGTCAGCCGGGCCACCCTGCACCGGCACTTCCCCGGCCGGGAGGCTCTGGTGCGGGCGCTGGGCGCGCTCGGCGTCGCGCAGACCGAGGAACGCCTCGACGCCGCGCGCATCGAGGAGGGCGACCCCGTCGAGGCGGTGCGCCGCCTGATCGAGGAGGCCATCCCGGTCTCCGGCTTCCTCGCCTTCCTCTACGGCGAGAACCAGCTCTACGACGACGCGGAGCTCAACGCGGGCTGGGCCCGCATCGACGAACGCGTCAGCGCGCTCTTCCACCGCGGTCAGGAGCAGGGACTCTTCCGCTACGACCTGACCCCCGCCTGGCTCTGCGAGGCGCTCTACGCACTGATCGCCGCCTCCGCCTGGTCGGTGCAGGACGGCAAGATGGCCCCGCGCGACTGCGCTCGGATGGTCGGCGACCTGCTGCTCGGCGGCATGCTGCGGGAGCGCTCATGACCTCCGGTGTGCTGCGTACCCCCGTCGTCGGGCCCGAGCGGCCGCACCCCGCCCGCTGGTGGGCGCTGGGCGTGCTCACCCTCGCGCTGCTGCTGGTCGCCGTGGACGCGACCGTGCTGGGCCTTGCCATGCCGTTCCTCAGCGAGGACCTGCGGCCCTCCTCCACCCAGCTGCTGTGGATCGGCGACGTCTACTCGTTCGTCATCGCCGGGCTGCTGGTGTCGATGGGCGGCCTCGGCGACCGCATCGGCCGCAAGAAGCTGCTGCTGACGGGGTCCGCGGCGTTCGGTGTGCTGTCGCTGCTCGCCGCGTACGCGACCAGCCCCGGCATGCTGATCGCGGCCCGTGCGCTGATGGGTGTGGCCGGGGCGACCCTGATGCCCTCCACGCTGGCGCTGATCCGCAACATGTTCAGCGACGCGCGCGAGCGCAGCTTCGCCATCGGCGTGTGGGGCTCCGCCTCGATGGCGGGCGCCGCGGCCGGACCGGTCGTCGGCGGCTTCCTGCTGGAGCACTTCTGGTGGGGGTCGGCGTTCCTGATCAACCTGCCGGTGATGGCGGTCCTGATCGTCTTCGGCGTCAAGGTGCTGCCCGAGTCCCGCAACCCGGCCCCCGGCCCCTGGGACACCCTCAGCGTGCTGCTCTCCCTGGCCGGCATGATCGGCGTGGTCTACGCGGTCAAGGAGACCGCGGCCTACGGCTTCGGGCCCGGTCACCTGGCGGCGGGCGTCGTCGGAGTGGGCTGCCTGGTGGCGTTCGTACGGCGGCAGTTGACGATCCCGGCGCCGCTGCTGGACATGCGGCTCTTCCGCAACCGCGGGCTCTCCGCCTCCGTGCTGGCCGACCTGCTGACCGTACTGGGGATGTCGGGCCTGATCTTCTTCCTGTCGCAGTACCTCCAGATGGTGCAGGGGCGCTCCCCCCTACAGGCCGGGCTCGCCGAGATCCCCGCGGCGCTCGGCGCCGTCGTCACCGGGCTGATCGCGGGCAACGCCGCCCGCCGCTACTCGGTGCGCGCCGTCGTGGCGGGCGCTCTGGCCGTCATCGGCGCGGCGCTGGCCGCGCTCGTGGCGATCACCCCGGACACCGGCTATCCGGCACTGGGCGCGGTCCTGCTGGTGGTGGGCGTCGGCGCCGGGTTCTCGTTCACCGTGACCGCCGACGTGATCCTCTCGTCGGTGCCGAAGGAGCACGCGGGCGCCGCCTCCGCGGTCTCCGAGACCGCGTACGAACTCGGCGCGGCGCTCGGCATCGCGCTGCTGGGCTCGATCGTGACGGGCACGTACTCCGGCGTCTCGATGCCGCGAGGCGTACCGGCGCACGCCGCGGGACAGGCGCGGCAGTCGCTCGCCGACGCGCTGGACGCGGCGTCGGGGTTGCCGTCAGGCACCGCGGCGGCGCTGCGCGAGGCCGCCAGGGCGGCGTTCACCGACGGGCTGCGGGCCGCGTCCGCGGTCGGTGCGGCCGTGCTGCTGGTGGCGGCCGTCTGGGCGTGGCGGATGCTGCGCGGTCAGCGCCTCGCGGACCACACGCCGGGCGAGCACGGCTGAGGCGGGCGGACACCGGGTCCACCCGTCTCAGGAGAGTCCAGCTCCCGCTAGGCCGCCTTGCCGTGGTCGGCGGCCTTCGCGGCCTTCGCCTTCGTCGCGTAGACGTCCACGTACTCCTGGCCGCCGAGCCGCATCACGTGGCTCATCACCTCGTCGGTGACCGCCCGCAGCACGTAGCGGTCGCGGTCCATGCCGTCGTAGCGGGTGAAGTCCAGCGCCGGGCCGAAGCGCACCGTCACCGGGCTGATGCGGGGCAGGCCGCTGCCGCCCGGCTGCACCCGGTCGGTGCCGATCATGGCGAACGGCACCACCGGCGCGCCGGTCATCAGCGTCAGGCGGGCGATGCCGGTGCGACCGCGGTACAGGCGGCCGTCGGGGGAGCGGGTGCCCTCCGGGTAGATGCCGAAGACCTTGCCCTCGTCCAGCACCCGCTTGCCGGTCATCAGCGCCGCCACGCCGCCGTGGCCGCCGTCCCGGTCGACCGGGATCATGCCGGCGGTGCCGAAGAACCACGCCATCAGCCGCCCCTTGAGCCCGCGCCCGGTGACGTACTCGTCCTTGCCGATGAAGTAGACCGGCCGCTTGACGATCAGGCTCAGGAAGAGGGAGTCGATGAACGTGACGTGGTTGCCCGCGAGGATCACCGGACCGCTGTGCGGAATGTTCTCCATGCCCTCGACCCGTGGGCGGAACAGGACGCGCATGAGCAGTCCGAGCAGCGCCTTGAGCAGGAAACGGGACAACGGAACCCTCCGTCGGTGGTCGGCGGTACGGCGACAGCGTGCAGCGGGTGGAGCCGGGGCGAACCGGCGCGGAGGCGCCCTGCGGCCGGGCGGCCGGACTCACGTCGCTCCTGGTGGGGACCATACTCGCGGTTACCGATGAGTTCCACGCCGGGTTCACCCAGTCGATACGCCGAGTTGACACACCGCCTGCCCGGCCTCTCGCGCGGCCACCCCTCGGCCCCCCCGGACGGGTGAATCCCGGGGGATGGGAAACCGGCCGCGCGGCGCCGCGCGTTCCGATGGCATGAGGACTTGTGAGAACGCGCCCTGGGGTGCGGACGCGGACGTGGAAGAGGACGTGCGGGCGGTCGCGGCCAGGCTTGGCGGCGCGCCGGCCGGCGCCGCGGGGCTCGCTGGGCTGCTCGCCGCCGAAGCCGCCGCGGAGGCGTGCGCCGTGGGCGTCGACCCCGCCGACCTGGAACAGGCCGTCTGGCTGCGGCTGTTGGACCGAGGCCCGGGACCGCCGCCGGACGCGGGCTGGCTGCGCGCGGCCGTGCGGGCCGAGGTACGCGGTGCCCGCCGCCGCGCGCTGCGGGAGGTGCCCTACGAGCCGGGCCACGGCCCCGACGCCCCGTCGGCCGAAAACCACGTGCTCGACGCCGAGCGGCGCCGCGCGCTGCGGGCCGCCGTGGGGCGGCTGCCCGGCCGCTGCCCCCAGCTGCTATCGGTGCTGTTGTCCCGGTCCGACCTCACTTACCGGGAAATATCCCGGGAGTTGGGAATCTCACAAGGCAGCCTCGGCCCGCTGCGCTCACGGTGCCTGGCGTGCCTGCGGGTGATGCTCGGCGCCGAGGGTTGAAGCCGGGGGAGTACGGGGTAAGGAGCGGTAAACAGTCGGCGATCGGGCGCTTCTCCCCGTCCGGACCCGGCGTGCCACGGGTCTGTCGCACCGCGCTCGCCGAGCCGGACGACTGTGCGATCATCGGCGCCACGGACGTCGGAACGACCCTCTTGAACCCGAGCGGGCCGCGCCGCCTTCCGATCACAGGGCAAACATCCCGGACGCGCACCCTCCACCCTCATGCGTCCGGGAACTCTCAGGGGAGGCCTGCGCACATGGGCATGAGCGTGACCATCTCTACGGCGACCGACGACGACGCCGAGAACATCCTCAAGTTGCAGTACCTCTGCTTCCAGCGCGAAGCCGAGATCTACGGCGACTACGGCATCGAGCCCCTCACCCAGAGCCTCGACGCCCTGCGCGCCGAACTCGGCGAGGGCTGCGTGCTGGTCGCCCGGCTCGGCGCCGAAGTGGTCGGCTCGGTCCGGGGCAGCGTGGACGCCGACGGCACCGCGCGCATAGCCAAGCTCATCGTCCACCCGCGCATGCAGCGGCACGGCCTGGGCGGGCGGCTGCTCAGCGCCATCGAGGAGCGGCTGGCCGCCGAGCGGGAGGCGAAGCGCTTCCGGCTGTTCACCGGCCACCGCAGCGAGGGCAACCTGCGGCTGTACCGCAGGCTCGGCTACGCGCAGACCGCCACCGAGCAGATCAGCCGCCGCTTCAGCCAGGTGACCCTGGAGAAGCCCGCCGCGCAGGCGCCGACGTTCGCCGCGACCGCCTGACCGGCCGTCGTCGTGCCGGGGCCGGCCCCGGCACGACGCGTCAGGCCGCCTCGGCCCGTTCCGGGGCGGCCCGGCGCAGCCACAGGATGCCGGTGATCGGCAGCGCCAGGGGGATCAGCAGGTAGTCGACGCCGTAGTACGACCACACCGTCTGGTCGTGGAAGAGCGACGGCGTCACGATGGTGAGCGTGCCCACGATCAGCACGCCCGCGAGTTCCGCCGCGCAGCACACGATGCCGATCCGCCGCGCCGACTCCCCGCCGCGCACCAGCGTCACCAGGATGAACGCGTAGACGACGGCGGCGACCGCGGACAGCACGTAGGACAGCGGCGCGCGGTGGAACTGGGCGATCAGCTGGAAGACGGACCGCGATCCGGCGGCCACGGTGAACAGTCCGTAGAGGGAGACGATGAGCCGCCCCGGTCCCTCGCCGATCTTGCGGCGCGGGCGGCCCGCGGCGGGTGCCGTGTCCGTCGTCGCTTCCCCGATGGTCTTCCCGGCCGTGCCGGTGCCGGGCGTCGTGCCGGTGTCAGCCATGGCCGCCTCCCCAGATGTCGAAGAGCCTGATTTCCAGGACGGCCAGCACCAGGCCGCCCGCCGTCACGATCGCCGAGCCCCAACGGGTGCGCTCCAGCAGCGACATGAAGCCCGCCGCCGGCACCGCGAGCGCGGCACCCGCGAGGTAGGCGAGGAAGAGGGCGTCGCCGCCGTCCGCCTTGTGCCCGCTCGCCGTCTTCGCGATGCCCACCACCAGTTGGGCCACCGCGAGCACGGAGACCACGGCCATGCCGACGAAGTGCCAGTCCTTGGTGGACTGGTCGCGGGCGGTGGCCAGACCGCACCACGCCGCGAGCAGCAGGGCGGTCACCGTCACCGCGACGGTAAGCGCACCGATCACCGGATCCTCCGGAAGGCGGGACGTACCGGACGGCGCGGACCGGCCGGGCGGGCGTATGGGGGCATGCGGTGACTTTAGTACGGAGCCGTCCCCGCTCCCGCCACGGGTCGTCCCGCGAGGCCGACGCGCGGTCGTGACACCGCCCGGCCCGTCCACACCCGACCGCTGTCCGCATCCCGGACAAGGTGACCGGTATGTGGAATGGTGCTCCGGTGTCTGGTTTACTGGTGCGCATGACGACGACGAACCGCCGCACCCGCGCGACCGAGGCGATGACGCCCGGTGTTCGTCGTATGTGCCGAATGTGTGCGCTCTGAGGGCCCCTGCCTGAGCCTCGCGCCCCGAAGCGAGACCCGACGCGCGAACGGCCGTGACCGTTCCCCGCAGCACCACGGACACCGCACACCATGAACCTCCCCACGCACCACGCGTACCCCGCGTTCGGCCGTTGCCGGATCGCGCACCACCCGCAGCCGCCCGGCACCCGCTGCGTCTGACCCCCTCCACCGCCGGCCCGGTCCAGGGCCGCCCCCGGCATGCGCACGTCCGCGTGCCGTACCGGATTCCGAGATGAATGCCGTACGCGCCGAAGACCCCGGCCGCGTACTCGACAGTGACGGAAACCCCAGTGATCACCACCACGGGCCTGAGGAAGGTCTACCACTCGCGAGATCGCGAGAGCGTCGCCCTCGACGGCGTCGACCTGCACGTGCGCGAGGGCGAGGTGTTCGGCGTCGTCGGCCGCAGCGGCGCCGGCAAGTCCACGCTCATCCGCTGCGTCAACCTGCTGGAGCGGCCCACGTCGGGCACGGTCGAGGTGGCCGGCGCCGACCTGACCGCGCTGGCCGGACGCTCGCGGCGCGCCAACCCCGCGCTGCGCGCCGCCCGCAGCCGGATCGGCATGGTCTTCCAGCACTTCAACCTGCTCGCCTCCCGCACGGTGCAGGACAACGTCGAACTGCCGCTGGAGATCCTCGGCGTCTGTGGGCGCGAACGCACCCGCAAGGCGCGCGAACTGCTCGACCTGGTCGGGCTCGCCGACAAGGCGAAGGCGTACCCGGCGCAGCTGTCCGGCGGCCAGAAGCAGCGCGTCGGCATCGCCCGCGCGCTGGCCGGGGACCCCAAGGTGCTGCTGTCGGACGAGGCCACCTCGGCGCTCGACCCGGAGACCACGCGATCCATCCTGCGGCTGCTGCGCGACCTCAACGAGCAGCTGGGACTGACCGTGCTGCTGATCACCCACGAGATGGACGTGGTCAAGGCGGTCTGCGACTCGGCGGCGCTGATGCGGGCCGGACGGATCGTGGAGTCCGGCACGGTCGCGGAACTGCTGGGCACGCCCGGCTCGGAGCTGGCCGACGAACTCTTCCCGGTGGGCGGCGAACCGTCGCGGCCGGGCCGCACGGTGGTGGACCTCACCTTTCACGGCGAGGTGGCCACCCAGCCGGTCGTCTCCCAGCTCGCGCGCACCTACAACATCGACATATCGATCCTGGGTGCGGCGATCGAGACCGTCGGCGGCCGCCAGATCGGCCGCATGCGCATCGAACTGCCCGGCGCCTTCGAGGAGAACGTCGTCCCCATCGGCTTCCTGCGCGAGAAGGGACTGCGCGTCGACGTCGCGGACCCGGCCACCGCGCCGGATACCGGCGGTCCGGCCGCCGGTAATTCGCAGTCCGAGGCCGGTGGAGACGCCGCCCTGGTCGAGGAGGCCGCCAAGTGACCTGGAACGAACTCCAGCCCCTCTTGTGGCCCGCGTGTTGGGACACCGTCTACATGGTGCTGTGGTCCTCCGCGATCGCGGTCCTGGTCGGCCTGCCCATCGGCGTGCTGCTCGTCCTGACCGACCGCGGCGGCCTGCTGGGCAACGCGGCCGTCAACAAGGTGCTCGGCGCGGTGGTGAACGTCGGCCGCTCGCTGCCGTTCATCATCCTCATGGTCGCGCTGATCCCGTTCACCCAGTTCGTGATCGGCACCAGCATCGGCTCCGAGGCGGCCGTCGTGCCGCTGGCCATCGGCGCCATCCCGTTCTTCGCCCGGCTCGTGGAGACGGCGGTGCGCGAGGTGGACCACGGCCTCGTCGAAGCCGTGCAGGCGATGGGCGGTGGCACCTGGACGGTCGTGCGCAAGGTGCTGCTGCCCGAGTCGCTGCCGTCGCTGGTCTCCGGCCTGACCACGACCGCGGTCGCCCTCGTCGGGTACTCGGCGATGGCCGGCGCGATCGGCGCCGGCGGCCTGGGTGACCTCGCCATCCGCTACGGCTACCAGCGCTTCGAGACCAACGTGATGCTCTACACCCTGGTCGTGCTGGTCGCGCTGGTCACCGCCATCCAACTGCTCGGCGACTTCGCCGCGCGCGCACTGGCGCACCGCGGCCGTTCGCAGGCCGCGCCCCGGCTGCGGCTGCTGCGCGCCAAGTCGCCCACCGCGGACACCGCCTCCTGAGCCCCTTCGACTCCCTTCCGTTCCCCGCCCCGTGACGCCGTCACGGCGGTCGCAGCCGCGACACCCCGAGAAACAGCGAAAGGCACTTTTCGTGCGTAACGTCACCCGCATCACCGTCTCCGCCGTCGCGCTCGGCGCGCTCACCTTCTCCCTGAGCGCCTGCGCCTCCTCCTCCGACGGAGGCGGCGGCCAGAGCAGGAGCGCCGACGCGCCGCTCATCGTCGCCGCGAGCCCCACCCCGCACGCCCAGATCCTCGACTACGTCAAGGACCACCTGGCCGCCAAGGCCGGACTCAAGCTCCAGGTGAAGGTCTTCAGCGACTACGTGACGCCCAACACCGCCACCGAGAACGGCGACGTGGGCGCCAACTTCTTCCAGCACAAGCCGTACCTCGACGACTTCAACAAGAAGAACGGCACCCACATCGTGCCGGTCGTCGACGTCGAGCTGGAGCCGCTGGGCCTGTACTCGCACAAGCTGAAGTCCCTCAAGGACCTCAAGGACGGCTCCACCATCGCCGTACCGAACGACACCACCAACGAGGGCCGCGCCTTCAACCTGCTCCAGGCCAACGGACTGCTCACCCTCAAGCCGGGCAGCGGCGACTCCGCGACCCCCTCCAGCGTGGCGAGCAACCCCAGGCACCTGAAGTTCAAGGAGCTTGAGGCCGCCGAACTGCCGCGTTCGCTGGGCGACGTGGACGCCGCCGTCGTCAACGGCAACTACGCGCTCGGGGCGGGCCTGAACCCGGCCAAGGACGCGCTGGTGCTGGAGAAGGCGCAGGGCAACCCCTACGCCAACTTCCTCGCGGTCAAGGACGGCGACCAGAACGACCCGCGCGTGGTGAAGCTCGCGAAGCTTCTCAACTCGCCGCAGGTCAAGGAGTACATAGAGAAGACCTTCAAGGGCGCGGTCGTCCCCGCCTTCGGCAAGCCCGCGTAAATCAAGCGGACCCCCTGGCCGGTGGCCGCGGCGCCCCGTCCGGCGCCGCGGCCACTTCCGCGCCGGCACCCCGGGTGTCCGCGCGCGTCTACGGGCGCCAGTGCAGCCAGTACACGTCGGTGGTGTACGGCATCTCCAGCCGCTCCTCGCCACGGGTGACGCCCTGCCGCCGGAGCAGGTCCACCGCCTGCGCGCGGACCTCCTCCTGCTCCCGCTCGCCCAGCACCACGATGTGGCTGGAGGACATCATCCGCTCCACCACGTCGGCGACCGTCGTCACGTGCGGGTTGGGGAAGTGGCTCTCGCCTGCCACGGACCAGCCGGGCCGCCCGGTGAACGCCGCGCGCCAGCCGTCGTCCAGCGGGCTCGGCAGATCGCGCGGCGCGCAGCGGAAGTAGATCTCCTGGAACTCGGCCACCCACGGCACCGCCGTGTCGTAGGTATTCCACACCAGCCCCAGCGCTCCGCCGGGCCGCAGCAGCCGTTCCACCTCGGCCAGCGCCCGGGGGGCGTCGAACCAGTGCCACGCCTGCGCGGCCACCACCGCGTCCGCGCAGGCGTCCGGCAACCCGGTGGACTCCGCCGTGCCCGCCGTCGCCGCCACCCCCGGCAGCAGCTCGGCCAACCGCTCACGCATCTCCGCCACCGGCTCCACCGCGATCACCTCGGCACCCGTCAGGGCCAGCAGGCGGGTGAACTTCCCCGTGCCCGCGCCGAGATCGACGACCGTGCGCCCGGCCTCCAACGGCAGCGCGTCCGCGAGCCGGGCGAGGGCCGCCATGGGATAGGAAGGCCGCGATCGCTCGTAGCCGCCCGCGGACCGCGGGTAACCGATTCCTGCTGCGTGGTGGACCGTCACGCGGGCAGACGGTAGCAGGAGCAGATGGCAACCGGCTGGTACGGGCGCGGGCCCGGACCGCCCCCGCACGACGCGCGCACCAGCGCCGTCGCCCGTCAGGCGGCCCCCGGCCCGCCCCGCCCCGCGCTGCGCGCACCCGTCCGGATGCTGCATGCTGTGCTTTTCACATGGCTCTGCACGAAGGGCCGGTCACACGGCTGCGGACACCAGCCCGTCGAGGAGCGGCGAATGACATCCACCTTCCCTGACATCTCGATCAGCACGGAACGCCTCAGTCTGCGTGCCTACGACGAGGATGACATCCCGGCGCTGGCGGAGATGATGAGCGACGAGATGGTCACCGCCTGGAGCGACGCGCCCCACCCGTACACCGAGGCCGAGGCCCGGGCCTGGGTCACCACGACGGCGCCCGCCACCCGTGCCGAGGGCAGCGGAATCGTCTTCGCGGTCAGCGAGTTCCTCACCCAACGCCTCGTCGGCACCGTGTGGTTGAGGAACACCGACTGGGCCGTGCGCAGCACCGAGGTGCGCTACCTGACGGCACACTGGGCCCGCGGCGAGGGCTACGCGAGCGAAGCGGTGCTCGCCACCGCCCAATGGCTCTTCCAGGACCAGAAGTTCGAGCGCCTGGAGATGCGCACCGCCGCGGACAACACCGCCGCCCAGCAGGTCGCCCAGAAGATCGGCTGCATCAGCGAGGGCGTGCTGCGCCGCGCGGGCCTGGTGCGCTGCCGGGACGAGAACGGCGGATGGACCCGCGGCCGCACCGACCTCATCGTGTGGAGCCTGCTGCCCGAGGACCTCGACGGCATGTCCCTGCGCGGTGCCGACGAGGAAGGTTTCGCCGCCTACCCCGACTGGCGCTGAGCCCCGCCGGCCGCGCCGGTCCCGTCCGCCCGCCGCGCCCGGCACCGACCGGCGTCCCCGGGATACTGTGTTCCCCCAGGTGGCGTGAGCGCCATGGGCCTGGAGGCGACGAGGACGGGTGAACCCCGCGGCGAAGGACGAGGATGGCTGACCGGGTCACGGTGATCGGGTGGGACGGCACGCCGCCGACCGCGGCGGCACGGGCCGCGCTCAGGGCCGCCACGCTGGTGGCCGGCGCACCCCACCATCTGGCGCTGCCCGACGTCCCCGCCGCCGCGGAACGCGTCCGGCTCGGCAGCATCGACCTGGCCGCCCGCCGCGTCGCCGCCCACCGCGGCACCGCCGTGGTCCTGGCCGACGGCGACCCCGGCTTCTTCGGCGTCGTACGGGCGCTGCGCAAGCCGGAACACGGCCTGGAGGTCGAGGTGGTGCCCGGCGTCTCCTCCGTCGCGCAGGCCTTCGCCCGCGCCGGGATGCCATGGGACGACGCCCGCGTCGTCGTCGCCCACAGCCGCACCCTGCGCCGCGCGGTCAACGTGATCCGCGCCCACCCCAAGGTCGCCGTGCTCACCGCGCCCGGCGCCGGGCCGGCCGAACTCGCGCTCTTGCTGGGCGGAGTGCACCGCACCTTCGTCATCTGCGAGGCGCTGGGCACCGAGCGCGAGGAGGTCACCGTACTGACCTCCGACAAGGTCGCCGACCACACCTGGCGCGACCCCAACGTCGTCCTGGCCATCGGCGGCCCCTCCGCCTCCGACACCAGCGGCTGGATCGCCGGCCAGGACCCGCGCTACCCCGGACCGCTGCGCGGCTGGGCCCTGCCCGCCGAGCGCTACGGACACGGACCCGGCGCGGCCTTCGGCTCGGCACGGCTGCGCGCCGTCCAGCTCGCCCGGCTCGGCCCGCGTACCGGTGACCTGCTGTGGGACATCGGCGCCGGGGCGGGCGAGGTCGCCGTGGAGGCCGCCCGGCTCGGCGCCGCCGTGATCGCGGTCGACCGGGACGCCGAGGCCTGCGCCCTGATCACCGCGAACGCCCGCCGCTTCGGCGTCGCCCCCCAGGTCGTCCACGGCACGGCGCCGCAGGTGCTGGAGGACCTGCCCGAGCCGGACGTGGTACGCGTCGGGGGCGGAGGCGCCCCGGTGGTGGCCGCCTGCGCCGCGCGCCGCCCGGAGCGCATCGAGGCCTCGGCCACCACGCGTGACGAGGCGGAGGAGATCGGCCGGGTGCTGGCCGAGGGCGGCTACGCGGTGGAACGCACCCTGCTGCAGTCCGTGGAGCTCGACGACGCCTGGGCGGAACGCGAACGCGCCACCGACTTCCTCCTCAGTGGCGAACTGACTCAACGGTGACCCGACTCGACGGCGAACCGGGTCAGCGGTGAACCCGCCGCTCGCGACGCAGAACCGGCCGCCCGGAAGGCTCGCTCCCGGACTGGCCTGTCAACGACCGTGCAGCGTACGTCTGTTCGGATGAAACCGGGGGCTCGGCACACGATCGGGTGATCGCGCGGTAGGCTGGCGGACCGTCGTGCCGCGCGCCGGTGACCTCGCGATCCCTGCTGGGAGGTGGCGTGTTCTCGCTGGCGGCGGGCGCGGCGCCGGTGGGGGACGTGGCGCAGTCCACAGGTCCGGGAAGCCGAGTTGGGTGGCCACGGTGCGCGACCGGCCGGGACAATGAACGTCCCGGGGTGGTCGTGCCGCCTGCCACGCGTGCTCGTTCTTCCTTCGAGTGGCCTTGTGCCGCAGCCGCCGGCGCATCACGGGGCTGGAAGGAGCGACACCGATGGGCGAGGGGCACGCATGACTGACACCGGCCCGGTCCCCGGCGAGGGACTGCCGGGGAACGCAGGCGCAGAAGCGGTTCAGCAGCCGCACGCCGACCTGTCCGCGCAACCGGCCGGCACCCCGGCCGCGGCAGCCGGGTCGGGGCACGGCTGGAGCACCGACGCTTTCCTGGCCCCCGCGACGCCCGTCTTCGACTACCTCGACCAGCCGGAGGGCGTCGAGCCGCCGGTGGCCGCCGAGGACGACGACCTGCTGCTGATGCCCGCCCCGCAGGGTTCCTGGGGCGACCCGCAGCCGGTCCCGCCGCAGCCGCCGTTCCCGCAGCCGTCGGCCCCCGGGCAGGCCCAGGCACCGCAGCACGAGGCACCGGCCGCTGCGCAGGCGGTCGACACGGAGGAGGCCGTCGCGCCCGAGGCCGCCGTCGCGCAGCCCGGAAGCGGCCGGCCGGAGGCGGCGCAGGCAGAGCAGGTTCAGGCTGAGCCCGTTCAGGCTGAATCCGTTCACGCCGAGCCCGCTGAGGCCGGTCCCGTTCACGTCGATCCGGCTCAGGCCGATCCCGGTCACGGTGAGGCGCGGGCCGGGGCCGTGCCGCAGGAGGCGCTGCCCGCCGAGGGCGCCGTGCCGCAGGAGTCCGCCGACGCCGACTCCGCACGCATCGAGCCGGGTTCGCTGGACCTGGGCCACACCGGCCCCGGTCAGCCCGAAGCCGTCGAGGCGCTGCCCGACCCCGTGACGACCGGCGCCCAGCAGCCCGCCCAGGGCGCGGAGCAGGTGGCCGCCGCGCCGGTGGCCGGCGCGGACGGGCAGCCCGCGGCCGAGCCCGTCGCCGCCCCCGAGGCACCGGTGCAGGACGCGCAGGCCGCGCCGCCTGCCGGGCCCGCGCCGCTCGCCGAGCCCGTCCGGGAGAACGCCGCCGTGGACCCCGCCGCCGAGGCCGACCCCGCCGTCGCACCTGCGTCCCGCGTGCCCGCGCCTGGCGGCCCGGCGGGCTCCGCCGCCGGTCAGAACGGCCAGAACGGTCAGAACGGCGCGGTACGGCGGCCGTTGCACCTCGGTCCGCCCACCCCCGCCGCGCTGGGATCCGACTCGTCCGGCGGGGTGTCGGTGCGTTCGCTCGCCGACCGCGGCCCCACGCCGCCGCCCGTCGCGCCCACTCCGGTGCGCGACTCCGTCCCCGGCGACCCGACCACCGGACCCGAGTACCTCGACGTACCGGTGGACGAGACCGCCTCCATCCCGGCCCAGCAGAACGGCGAAGCGCCCGTGGCGGGCGGCCCCTGGGGCCCGACGCCGGCCGCTGCCGCCACCGTGACGCCCGAGGCGCCCGCGCAGCCGCAGCCGCAGCCGGAAGCCGAGGCCCAGGACCCGCCCGAGGCGCAAGCGATCCCGCAGGCCGGGCGGCCGGTGGCGCCGGAGCGGCCTGAGGGGGCCCAGCAGCCCGAGGACGCCCAGCAGGCCGAACAGCCCGAGGCGGGGCCCGTGGTGGAGCCGGTCGCCGTACCGGTCGACGTCGCCGAGAGCCCGCGTGGCGGGCCGGCCGACGAGCCCGGGGCCCTGGCCGACCTCGACCGCGAGCCGGTGCGCGTGACGGTCGTCCCGGAGCCCCGGGCCGCCGAGCCGCAGGCCGAAGCCGTCCCCGTTCAGCCGGAGCGGGCCGAGACACCGGCGCAGGCCCCCGCCCCCGCTGACGACGCGACGCCAGCCGGTGCGACGCCCGCCGCCGACCAGGAGCCGTCGCCGCGGACGTCGGCCGTGGACACCGTTGCGGGCCCTGCCGTCGACACCGCGACGGACGCCGACGGTGAAGCCCCCGGGGAGACCTCCGGCAAGGCTGGGAGCGGTAGCGAGGGCGAAGCCGCCGCCACATCCGCCGCCGCGGGATACGACGAGGCCGTACGCGACGCCGTGCACAAGGTGATCCGCGAGCGCCGCGACATCCGCAACGGCTTCCGCCAGGACCCGATCCCGCACGAGGTGCTGCTGCGCGTGCTGGAGGCGGCGCACACCGCGCCCAGCGTCGGCCACTCCCAGCCGTGGGACTTCGTGGTCATCCGCTCCGACAAGACCCGCGAGAAGATGCACGAACTGGCGATGCGTCAGCGTGACGCGTACGCCAAGTCGCTGCCGAAGGCCCGCGCCAAGCAGTTCCGCGAGCTGAAGATCGAGGCGATCCTCGACACCCCGGTCAACATCGTGGTGACCGCGGACCCGACGCGCGGCGGCCGTCACACCCTCGGCCGCCACACCCAGCCGCAGATGGCCCCGTACAGCTCGGCGCTCGCGGTGGAGAACCTGTGGCTCGCCGCCCGCGCCGAAGGCCTCGGCGTCGGCTGGGTCAGCTTCTTCGACGAGCGCGAGATGGTCCGCGAACTGGGCCTGCCCGACCACCTGGAGGTCGTCGCCTACCTGTGCGTGGGGTACGTGGACGAGTTCCCGGAGGACCCCGAACTGGTGCAGGCGGGCTGGTCCAAGCGCCGTCCGCTGGCCTGGGTGGTGCACGAGGAGGAGTACGGCAACCGCGCCCTTCCCGGCGAGGCACCGCACGACCTGCTGGACGAGACACTGCGCGGCATCCGCCCGCTGGACGCCAAGGCGCTCGGCGAGGCGTGGGAGCGGCAGAAGCGGATGACCAAGCCGTCGGGCGCGCTCGGCATGCTGGAGATCATCTCCGCGCAGCTGTGCGGTCTGTCCCGGCAGTGCCCGCCGCCCATCCCCGAGCCCGCCGCCGTCGCGATCTTCGCCGGTGACCACGGGGTGCACGCCCAGGGCGTCACCGCGTGGCCGCAGGAGGTCACCGGCCAGATGGTGGAGAACTTCCTCGCCGGGGGAGCGGTCTGCAACGCGTTCGCCAACCAGGTGGGCGCCGAGGTCTGCGTGATCGACGTCGGCGTCGCGTCCGAACTGCCCACCACGCCCGGCCTGCTGCCGCGCAAGGTGCGGCACGGCACCGGTGACTTCACCACCGGCCCGGCCATGACCCGCGAGGACGTGCTGCGGGCGATCGAGGTGGGCATCGAGACCGCCCGCGACCTGGTGGCCGCCGGCAACAAGGCGCTGCTCACCGGCGAGATGGGTATCGCCAACACCACCGCGTCCGCCGCGCTGATCTCGGTCTACACCGGCGTCGACCCGGCCGAGGTCACCGGCCGCGGCACCGGCATCAACGACGAGATGCACGCCCGCAAGGTGGACGTGGTGCGCCGCGCCCTGGAGTTGCACAAGCCCGACCCCGCCGACCCCATCGGCGTCCTCGCGGCCATCGGCGGCCTGGAGCACGCGGCCATGGTCGGTCTGCTGCTCGGCGGCGCGTCGCTGCGCACCCCGGTCATCCTGGACGGCGTGAGCGCCGGGGCCGCCGCGCTGGTCGCCCGGGCCGTCGCTCCCGAGGCACTGGCCGCCTGCATCGCGGGTCACCGCAGCGCGGAGCCCGGCCACGTGGCGGCCCTGACCAAGCTCGGTCTGCGTCCGCTGGTCGACCTCGACCTGAGGCTGGGCGAGGGCACCGGTGCCCTGCTCGCGCTGCCGCTGGTGCAGAGCGCGGCTCGGGTGATGCACGAGGTGGCCACGTTCGACTCGGCGGGCGTCACCGAGAAGGGCTGACCGGAGCCCGCGAGGGCGGATCCGGGCCCGTACGACGGCGACCGCGCAGGCCGGGGCCGGTCGCCGTGCGATGTGCCTCGCCGCGCGGCGCCCGTCGCGCACCGTAAGGTTGTCACCACCGGCTGGGCGCCCACCCCGACCGCGGGCCGGCACGGGCCGGTCCGCCGGTCCCGGCCGGACTCCGGGCGACGGCACGGAGCCGTCGTCCCCCGCACCGCCGCATCGCATGAGGAGCCGCACCGCCATGGACCGTAACGACGTGCCCGCCTATCCGGTCGGACTGCGCCTCGCCGGACGGCGGGTCGTCGTGCTCGGCGGCGGTCAGGTCGCGCAGCGCAGGCTCCCCTCCCTGGTGTCCGCGGGCGCCGACGTCGTGCTCATCTCCACCTCCGCCACCGCGTCCGTCGAGGCCATGGTCACCGCGGGGGAGGTGCGCTGGGAGCGCCGCCGTTACACGTACGGGGACCTGGAGGGCGCCTGGTACGTGGTGGTCGCCACCGACGATCCCGAGGCCAACGCCGCCGCCTCCGCCGAGGCCGAGGAGCGCCGGGTGTGGTGCGTGCGCAGCGACGACGCCGACGCCGCCACCGCCTGGACCCCGGCGACCGGGCGCAGCGAGGGCGTGACGGTCGCGGTGCTCACCGGAAGCGATCCGCGCCGCTCGGCGGCGGTACGGGACGCGGTGGTCGAGGGCCTGCGCGACGGCTCGCTGGCCGCGCCCCGGCGCCGGGCCCGCGGGGTCGGCGTGGCGCTGGTCGGCGGCGGCCCCGGGGACCCGGACCTGATCACCGTGCGCGGACGCAGGATGCTCGCCGAGGCGGACGTGGTGGTCGCCGACCGGCTCGGACCGCGTGACCTGCTGGACGAACTGCCGCCGCACGTCGAGGTGATCGACGCCGCCAAGATCCCGTACGGCCGGGCGATGGCGCAGGAGGCGATCAACGCCGCGCTGATCGAGCACGCCAAGGCGGGCAAGGCCGTCGTCAGGCTCAAGGGCGGCGACCCGTTCGTCTTCGGGCGGGGCATGGAGGAGGCGCAGGCGCTGGCCGAGGCGGGCATCCCGTACACCGTGGTGCCCGGGATCTCCAGCTCGATCAGCGTGCCGGGAGCCGCGGGCATCCCGGTGACGCACCGCGGCGTGGCGCACGAGTTCACCGTGGTCAGCGGCCACGTCGCACCGGAAGACCCGCGATCGCTGGTGGACTGGGCGGCGCTGGCGAGGCTGCGCGGCACGCTGGTGGTGCTGATGGGCGTGGAGAAGATCGGCGCCATCGCCGCCGCGCTCGTCGCCCACGGCCGGGACGCGGACACGCCGGTCGCCGTCGTGCAGGAGGGCACCACCGCGGCGCAGCGCCGGGTGGACGCCGTGCTCGGCACGGTCGGCGACGTCGTGAAGGCCGAGGGCGTACGGCCCCCGGCGGTGATCGTCATCGGCGACGTGGTCACGGTGGGCGCGGACCGTGACTGACCCCATCACGATCGACGACCCCGACGACCCGCGGCTGCACGACTACACGTCGCTGACCGACGTCGAGCTGCGCCGCCGAAGGGAGCCCGCGGAGGGGCTGTTCATCGCCGAGGGCGAGAAGGTCATCCGCCGCGCGCGGCAGGCCGGTTACCGCATGCGCTCGACGCTGTTGTCGGCGAAGTGGATCGGCCAGCTGCGCGACGTCATCGACGAGGTGCCCGCTCCGGTCTACCTGGTCAGCCCGGAGCTGGCCGAACGGGTCACCGGTTACCACGTGCACCGCGGAGCCCTGGCCTCCATGCAGCGCAGGCAACTGCCCACCGTGAGCGAGGTGTTGGCGGGCACCCGGCGCGTCGCCGTCTTCGAGGACCTGGTCGACCACGCCAACCTGGGCGCCGCCTTCCGCAACGCGGCCGCCCTGGGCATCGACGCCGTCCTCCTCACGCCACGCTGCGCCGACCCCCTCTACCGGCGGGCAGTGAAGGTGTCGATGGGCGCGGTCTTCCACGTCCCCTGGACGCGGATGACCTCCTGGCCGCAGGACATCGAGGTGCTCCGCCGGCACGGCTTCGTGACGGCCGCCCTGTGCCTGTCGGACAAGTCGATCACCATCGACGAACTGGCCGCCCGCAGACACGAGAAGCTGGCCCTGATGCTGGGCACCGAAGGCGACGGCCTGTCAGAAGGCGCCCTGAGGGCGGCCGATGAGCGGGTCCGCATCCCGATGGCCGCCGGAGTGGACTCCCTCAACGTCGCCGCGGCCTCCGCCGTCGCCTTCCATACGACGAGGTCCTGAGACCCCGCTGCGCGAAACGCGCCCGGAACCAGTCCCGCGGCGGCCACCGGCGGGGCGGCCCGCCCACGTGGTGCCGCGGGCCGCTCCGCCGCCCGCCTCACCCCGCCGCGGGCAGGTTCACCAGGGCCGCCAGGCGGGTGCGGTGGTGGCCCGGGGTGCCCAGGGCGAGTTCGCAGGACTTGGCGCGCTTCAGGTGGAGGTGGGCGGGATGCTCCCACGTCATGCCGATGCCCGCGTGCAACTGGACGCACTCCTCGGCCGCGTGGACCGCCGCCGTCGAGCAGTACGCCTGGGCGACGGCGACCGCCACCGCCGCGTCGGGGCTGCCGGTCGCCAGCGCGTCCGCCGCCGCCCTCGCCGCGGCCCGCGCCGAGACGACCTCCAGCCACACGTCGGCCAGCCGGTGCTTCAGCGCCTGGAACGAGCCCACGACACGCCCGAACTGCCGCCGCTCGCCCAGGTATCGCATCGTCTCGTCCAGGCACCACTGCGCGACGCCGACCTGCTCCGACGCCAGCAGCCCCGCCCCCGCCAGCAGCGCACCCTCCAGTGCGGAGGCCCCCGGGCCCGCCAGGCGGTGCGCCGTCGCGCCGTCCACGGTCACGTCGGCGATCGGGCGGGTCAGGTCGAGCGGGACGGCGGGAGTGACGCGCATCCCGGGCGTGTCGGACGTCAGCGCGTACAGCCCGGGCCCCTCCGGGCCGGTCGCCGGGACCACCAGGACGTCCGCCACCGCCGCGTCCGCGACGCTGGTCACCGTTCCGCTCAACACCCCGTCGGCATCGGCGCGTACGGCCTGCGGGAACGACACGCCCGGCCCGTACGTCAACGGCACCGCCAGCGCTCCCACCGACGCGCCGGAGGCCAACGAGTCCAGCAGACGCGCGACGCGTTCGTCCGCCGTGTCGCAGCCGAGCAGCGCAGTGGTCGCCAGCACCGCGCTGCCCAGGAACGGCACGGGCGCGACCGCCCCGCCCAGCTCCTCCAGTACGACCGCCGCCTCCCGCGCCGAGGCGCCCGCGCCACCCAGCTTCTCCGGCACCAGCAGCCCGGCGAGACCGGAACCGGCCGCCAGCGTGCGCCACAGCCCGAGGTCGTACGGCTCGTCGCTCTCACAGCGCGCCAGCACCGCCGACGCCGGGCAGCGGTCGGTCAGCACGTCCCGCACCGTCGCGCGCAGATCGTCCTCGACGTCGGAGTAGAGCAGGTCGGGGGTGGCGCTCATCGGGGCAGGTCCTTCCACGCGACGTCCTTGTCGGTACGGGGTTCCGAGGGCAGGCCGAGCACCCGCTCGGCGACGATGTTGCGCAGGATCTCCGACGTGCCGCCCTCGATGGAGTTGCCCTTGGCCCGCAGATAGCGGTACCCGGCGTCGTGGCCGAAGAAGTCGACCGTCTCCGGACGGGTCATCTCCCAGCCGTGGTACCGCAGACCCTCCTCGCCCAGCAGTTCCACCTCGAGACCGCTGACCGCCTGGTTGAGCCGGGCGAACGCCAGCTTCAGCCCCGACCCCTCAGGCCCCGGCGCGCCGACCGCGAGCTGCTGGCGGACGCGTTCCGCGGTGAGCCGGGCGACCTCGGAGTCCACCCACAACCGCAGCAGCCGCTCGTGCAGTTCGGGGGTGCGCAGCTCGGGCCGTTCGCGCCAGGTGGCGGCGGCCACGCCGATCATGCCGCCCTCGCGCGGCACGGCGCCGCCGCCGATCGCCACCCGCTCGTTCATCAACGTGGTCTGCGCGACCCGCCAGCCGTCGCCCTCGTCGCCGAGCCGGTGCGCGTCCGGGATCCGCACGTCGGTGAGGAAGACCTCGTTGAACTCCGCCTCACCGGTGATCTGCCGCAACGGCCTGACCTCGACACCGGGCGCGGTCATGTCGCAGACGAAGTACGTGATGCCGCGGTGCTTGGGCACGTCGGGGTCGGTACGGGCGATCAGGATGGCCCAGCGGGCGTTGTGGGCGTTGGACGTCCACACCTTCTGGCCGTTGACCGTCCACGCGTCGCCGTCGCGCACCGCACGGGTGCGCAGCCCGGCGAGGTCGGAACCGGCACCCGGCTCGCTGAACAGCTGGCACCACACCTCCTCCCCGGTCCACAGCGGCCGCAGAAAGCGCGACTTCTGCTCCTCGGTGCCGAAGCGCAGGATGGTCGGCGCGGCCATGCCCAGCCCGATGCCGATCCGGCGCGGGTCGTTGTCGGGCGCGCCGGCCGCGGTCAGCTCCGCGTCCACCACGCCCTGCAAGGCGCGCGGCGCGCCGAGACCGCCGAGGCCCTCGGGGAAGTGCACCCAGGCCAGCCCCGCGTCGAACCGTGCCCGCAGGAAGGCGGCGCGGTCGGTCGTGACCGGGTCGTGCTCCGCCAGGAACGCGCGGACCCGGCGCCGGACCTCCTCCGCGTCCAGCCCGCCCCGGCCGGTGGTGGCCGTCGTCTTCGTGGTCATACGCCGCGTCCTCCCAGACCCGCCCCGGGGGCGGGCCGTCCGTGAGCTAAGCAAGCGCTTGGTAAGTTACCGAACGCGGCGGGAGCGCGCCAGCCCCTGGCGTGATGTGCGGGGATGGCGGGGGAGGTGTCGACTACTTGTCGGTTTGTCGACAGGTAGAGGCGTCAGGTGGGGCGGTCACGCGTGCGGCGGATCAGGGCGGTGGTCCGGCTCCGTGCTCGAACGGAGCGCGGTCGCCTACGGGGCGTCGGAGGGGCCCGCGGCGGCGTCTACCGTGCCGTCGTCCGGCGCGTTCGCGGCTGTCTCCGAGACGGTCGGCGTGCCCACGGCCGCGCCACCCGGCGCCTTCGCGGCCGCCCCGCCTTCCGGGGCCCGCGCCGCGCCGGAAGCGGCGCCGGACACCGCGCCGGCGGCCGGGGCGCCGGAGGCCGTGGCGCCGCCGGTCGGTGAGGCCGTGCTCACCGGTGCGTGCGGGACCCCGAGGCCGTGGCTCGGGCCCTGACACCCCTGCGCCGCCGCGATGCCCAGCGCGACCAGCAAGGTCACCGTGACGAAGACGATCACCCGCTGCCGCAGCAGCCTGCGGTCGGGCCTGCCGGGGCGGCGCCCGGCGGGGGTGCGGGGCGCGGGCGTACGCGCCGGGGCGCCGCGCTGGGCCGGAGGCCGCCCCGGGGCACGGCCCGCGGGCGTGCGCGCGGGGTGGCCGCGCGGGGGAGTGCGGACCGACGACGCCTCGTGCCCCGCCTCCGCCGGGCGGCGCTCGGTGCGCTGCCGCGCGTACTCCTCGGCGCGGGGGCCGGTCGGGCGCTCGGGATGCGGCCCCGCGGCCTTGCGCGGGGCACCGCTGTCCAGGCCGCGCGCCTCGCGGGCGGCGATCTCGGACAGGCGCTCCGCGAGCCGGGCCGCGCTCGGCCGGTCACCGGGCTCCTTGGCGAGGCACGCGTAGACCAGTGGCGCCAGCGCGTCGGGCACGCCGCGCAGGTCCGGCTCCTCGTGCACCACCCGGTAGAGCATGACCTCGGAACTGCCCTGGCCGAACGGCGAGTCGGCCGCCGCCGCGTACGCCAGCGTGGCGCCGAAGGCGAAGACGTCGGTGGCCGGGGTGACCGCGGCGCCGCGCACCTGTTCCGGCGCGAGGAAGCCGGGCGAGCCGACGGCGGTGCCGACGTGCGTCAGCGTGCTGGCCCCGGTCGCCCAGGCGATGCCGAAGTCGATGATGCGCGGGCCCTTGGGCGACAGCAGGATGTTGGACGGCTTCAGGTCGCGGTGGACCACGCCCGCGTCGTGCACCGCGACCAGGCCCTCGGCCAGCGCCGCGCCGATCCCCGCCACCTCGGCGGCCGGCAGCGGGCCCTCGGCGCCCACCTTGTCGTAGAGGGACGGGCCGGGCACGTACTGCGTGGCGAACCAGGGACGTTCGGTCTCCAGGTCCGCCGCGACCAGCCGCGCCGTGCAGCCGCCGCGGATGCGCCGGGCCGCGGACACCTCGCGGGCGAACCGCTGCCGGAACTCCTGATCCTCCGCCAGCTCCGGCCGGATCACCTTCAACGCCACGCGCTGGCCGCGTTTGTCGGAGCCGAGGTAGACCACGCCCATGCCCCCGGCGCCGAGCCGCCGGTGCAGCCGGAACGAGCCGACGACACGCGGATCCTCGCGCCGGAGCCGCATCATCGTCATCTTCTTCCCCTACCTCCGGTGGGGAGACCCGAATGTGCTGCCCGCCCGGTCCGTGTGACGAAGCACAGCTTACGGACTGACCGCCCCGGGTGCGGTCAGGCGCCGCCTGCGCCAACCGGCGGATTGTCAGTGGCCGGTGAGACGATCGACGCGTGGGAAGGTCCTCGGGCGCGGCCTCCGGCGGAGCCTGCCCACCTCACCAACCGGCTGTCTGTGAAGGGGGATTGACGGCGTGAAAGGTGATCGCGTGGAGATAGTGGTGGACGCGGGCGACACGACCCGCACCTACGAGGTGGTGGCCACCCGTGCCGGGCGGCGGGTGGAGACGGCGGTGCGCCGCGGCGTGGTGGAGGTGAGCGAAGTCACCAGAAGTGGATCAGTGGTACGGACCGCGCGTTTCATGGCGACGCGGGTGCTCGCCCTGGTCGAGCAGCCGGTGCCCAGGGCCGACGCCGAGACGCAGGAGGCAGTCGGCACGGCGGCGTAGCCGGCGCACGCGCAAGCGCTGTCCGGCTCTCCGCGCGGTGCCGTCCCACGTGCGGCGGCGGGGTGGCGGCCTTCGCCGGGCGGGGGCGCGCCACCGTGCGCGGAACGTCGCGCGCGGGACGACGGGCGGCCGTGCTCGACGGGGACCCTGAGAGGGGTCGGGGGTCTCTCCACCCAGCGGAGTATCCCGTCCCGGCACGCCTCATCCTCGGGGAGGCCAGGGAAGGGGTACGACGGCATGACGACCCGCACTTGCCGCGCGTCTAGTGTGGAGGGCAAGCGGCGGGCGGAGCACTCGTCCCCCGAGGTCAGACGCCCGCCGCCCCAAGTTGGAGACCACGGCGGGACACACGGGGAGAGCGGTCATGGCGGTGCACACGGCGGCACGGACGGTCAAGCGGGGACGCGGCCTGAGGGCGGCCGTGTTCACCGGCGGACGCCGGTCGGGGACCCGGCATCCACTGGTGGCCGTCGCCATGGCGGCGCCCGTGGGGGTGCTGCTCGCGGTGTGCGGAGGATGGCACGCGGTGGTCGTACAGGCGTCGTCCGTGGCCGGGTTGATGGGACGCTGAACTCAAGCGTCACAGGTCCGGGAGAGCGGCCCGGACCGGGGACAAACCGGTAACAGACCCCGTGGGGACGGGGGGCGCACGGACGGCACGGGGCCCGGACATCTGGAGGTGTCCGGGCCCCGAGACTTTCCGCCTCCGGCCGGCGGAGCCGCCCCCGAGGTCGGTCCCGCCCCTGGGGGTGCGGGTGGCGGAGCCTCCGCTTGGCGAGGCGGAGCCGAGCAGAAACGACAAGGGCGGGGTGGCTCGCGTTTTCCGCGAGCACACTCCGCCCTCGACTGCGAGCACACTCCGCCCTCGACTGCGAGCGGACTCCGTCCTCGACGTCGCGCGGCCCTGGGGGTGCGGGTGGCGGAGCCTCCGCTTGGCGAGGGGGAGCCGAGCAGAAACGACGAGGGTGGGGTGGCTCGCGTTTTCCGCGAGCACACTCCGCCCTCGATCGCGAGCGGACTCCGTCCTCGACGTCGCGCGGCCCTGGGGGTGCGGGTGGCGGAGCCCCCGCTTGGCGAGGCGGAGCCGAGCAGAAACGACGAGGGCGGGGTGGCTCGCGTTTTCCGCGAGCACACTCCGCCCTCGACCTTGTGGACGATACTGGGATTGAACCAGTGACCTCTTCCGTGTCAGGGAAGCGCTCTCCCGCTGAGCTAATCGTCCGGGACGCACACCCCGCGAGGGGCGTGCCGCGTGCGCGATACTGGGATTGAACCAGTGACCTCTTCCGTGTCAGGGAAGCGCTCTCCCGCTGAGCTAATCGCGCGGGATGGTGCCGGGGGCACCGTTCGGGACCCTCACGGATCCAGTGGACGATACTGGGATTGAACCAGTGACCTCTTCCGTGTCAGGGAAGCGCTCTCCCGCTGAGCTAATCGTCCGAGGTGGAGACGGGATTTGAACCCGTGTAGACGGCTTTGCAGGCCGTTGCCTCGCCTCTCGGCCACTCCACCAACGGGGATCACAGGACCCCCATCGAGCGGACGACGGGATTCGAACCCGCGACCCTCACCTTGGCAAGGTGATGCTCTACCAACTGAGCCACGTCCGCGTGTGCCGTGATCCGGGGCGCTCCCGCGTCCCGGCGACGTGTTGAACTCTAGCGGAATTCCGCGTCAGCTCAAATTCCGTTTCCGCAGCGTGCCGGGCGGTGTGAGGGGTCACCGCCAGGTGGTCCACGGCGGTAGCGTCGGGAGCGGGACGTGGGCGCCGCGGCGGCCGCGTGCCGACGTCGTGGGACAGCTGGTCATGAACGCGACGACGAACCGACTCCGGTGGAGGGCCGACCCTTGATGATCTGGGTGAACGGTGGACTGAGGGAAGAGGACGACGCGACCGTCTCCGTCCTCGACCACGGACTGACGGTGGGCGACGGCGTGTTCGAGACGGTGAAGTCCGTCGACGGTGAGCCGTTCGCCCTCGACCGACATCTGGCCCGGCTCGCCCGCTCCGCCCGCGGCCTCGGTCTGCCCGAGCCGGACGCCGACGAGGTGCGGCGGGCGTGCCTGGCGGTGCTGGAGAGCAACCCGGTGCCCCTGGGGCGGCTGCGCATCACCTACACCGGAGGCATCTCGCCGCTCGGCTCCGAGCGCGGCGACCACGGCGCGACCCTCGTCGTCGCCGTCTCCGGGGCGCACCCCCGGCCGGAGACCACCGCGGTCGTCACCGTCCCGTGGGTGCGCAACGAACGCGGCGCGCTGAGCGGCCTGAAGACCACCTCGTACGGCGAGAACGTGCTCGCGCTCGCCCGGGCCCACGAGCACGGCGCGTCCGAGGCGCTGTTCGGCAACACCCGGGACCGGCTGTGCGAGGGGACCGGCTCCAACGTCTTCGTCGTGCTCGACGGTGAACTGCTCACCCCGCCCCTGGAGTCCGGCTGCCTGGCCGGGATCACCCGGCAGCTGGTGATCGACTGGGCCGGAGCGCGCGAGGCCGACCTGCCGCTGGAGGTGCTGGAGCGCGCGGAGGAGGTCTTCTTGACCTCGACCCTGCGGGACGTGCAGGCCGTGCACCGGGTCGACGACCGCGAACTGACGGGCGCCCCGGGCCCGGTGACCGCCAAGGCCATGCGGGTCTTCGCCGAGCGGGCCGGGGCGGAGCCCAACCCGTGACCACCACCCTGCGCCCGGCCGGGCCGGAGTCGCGCGAGCCGGACGGGGCCAGATCCCGCGACTTCACCGTCTGCGTCAACAGCCGCCCGGTCGGCTCGATCCGGCTGGCCACCGACCGCCGTTACGGCCCCCGCACGGGCCGCGTCGTCCAACTGCGGATCGACGAGCGGGACCGGCGGCGCGGTCGCGGCACCGTCGCCGCGCTCGCCGCCGAGGAGGTGCTGCGCGGCTGGGGGTGCCGGCAGGTGGAGGCGAGCGTCCCGGCCGAGGCGCCCGCCGCGCTGCGGCTGATGTCCGCGCTCGGCTACACCGAACGCAACCGCGCGATGGTCAAGGCACTGGGCGAGGAGCCGTCGTTGCCGCCGGGCGTGACCGTCCGCGCCATGGGCGCCGACGACTACGCGGTCTGGCACGCCAGGACCCGCGACGAGTACGTCGACGACTGGGTCGCCAGGGGCCTGACCAGGCAGCGCGCGGTGGAGCTGGCCGACGCCGACTACGCCGCCACCCTCCCGGAGGGCCACCTCACCCCAGACACGGCCTTGCGGGTGCTGGGCGCGGACGGCGCGGACGTGGGCTGGCTGTGGGTGCGGCTGCGGGCGGACGAGGGCCGCCCGGCCTGGGTCTACCTGGTCGAGGTCGCCGAGCCGCACCGCGGCCGGGGCCACGGCCGCACCCTGATGCTCACCGCCGAACGCGAGTGCCTCGCCGCGGGCGTGCGGTCCGTGGGGCTCAACGTCTACACGGCCAACTCGGCGGCGATGCGGCTCTACGAGTCGCTCGGCTACCGCCCCACGTCGCACGAGATGACCAAGTCCCTGCTGTGACACGACGACTGTGACACGACGGCGGTGCTCCCCACCGCTCGGCGCGGCCGGGAGCGCCGCCGGACGGACAGGCCGCCGCCGCTAGCCGCGCAGCGCCTCGTCGACGAGCTGTTCGACGCGTTCGCGCAGCCCGTCCTGGCTCTTGCCGCCGTCGAGGCGGACCCCGCCAACGACATACGTGGGCGTGCCCGTGACGCCGATCGCCCGGCCCTCGGCCTGGTCGGCGTCGACGACGAGCAGGTGGCGGCCGTCGACCAGCGCGGTGTCGACCTCCTCCGCGTCCACCCCGAGCTCCCCGGCGATCTCCGTCAGCAGAGCCTCGCCCCGCTCGCCCAACTCCTCGGCCCGCGCCAGCACCGCCTCCAGGTACGGCCACCCCCTGCCCTGCGCGAACGCCTCCTCCACGGCCTGGGCGGCTGCGTAGGCGTGGGCGTGCTTGTCGAGGGGGAAGTGGCGCAACTGGATCTCCAGCGCGTCGCCGTAACGGGCGCGCAGCGCGCGCAGGTCGTCCAGCGCGGCGCGGCAGTCGGGGCACTGCGCCTCGCACCAGTACTCGACGACGACCGGGGACGGGGTGGGTCGGTTCATGGCCTCAGTCTCTCAAGCCCCCGGCGCACCCCGTCACGTCGGACCGGCACCTGCGAAGGAGGCGTACCCGGAGATCTCCCTGAGGCGGTCGCGGGGGCGTGGCCCGGGCGGCTGGGGCGAGGCACGATGGATGGCAGGCACGTCCGTGGGATTGGAGACATCATGTCCGCAACCGGCACGAGGAGTGGTCGGCCGTGCTGACCGCGACCGTGTGTGTGGCCCTGTCCGGCGCGGGCCTCGCCGTGGCACTGCTCACGGCCTGGCGACGCCGTTTCCTGCGGGCCGTCCGCGTCGCCGCGGTGTCGTTGCTGCCGGTCGGGCTGTACCTGGCGGGGCTCATCACCATGTTCCGCAAGATCGGCGAGGCGGTCGGCGACTGGGCGGCCGGCCTGGTCCTCAAGCCGTCGGTCTGGCTGGGCTTCGCGGTGCTCGCCCTGGCCGTCCTGCTCTACCTGATCGCCCGTCTCGCCTCCGGGCGTTCGGGACGGCGCGCCGAACGCCGGGCGGCGGCCGGCGCGGGGACCGGGACCGCCGTCGAACCCGCGGCGCGGCCGGGACCTCGGCAGGTGGAGGCGAAGAGGGCGAAGGCGGGCAAGGGCGGATCGTCGGAGTTCGACGACATCGAGGAGATCCTGCGCAAGCACGGCATCTGAACGGATCGCGCGGGCACGGCGCCTGAGCGGGTCCGCGTGAGCCCGGCATCGGAACACACGGTCTGCGGCGTCTCACACAATGAGACGCCGCATCCGCATGCCAGAAAACCACCCCTGCGGGTACGCGTGTTGGTTGCGGGGGCGGGGGGTCGGCGCGCGATGATCGCGGCGATCGTCAGACCCCCAACTCCCGCCTGAGGCAACCGACTTGGGACACACGGCCGCGTACTGTTGTGCGAGTCAGTCCCCTGTCGAGTGACCCATGACCTGTTGAGGCCACGCACCACATGAACGACGAGCCCCGCGGGTGCCTGTTCGCGCTCTCCCAGCCGCCCCTGATGTTCTTCCTCGGGTTCATCGGCACGCTGCTGTTCTTCGGGGCGTGCCTCGACCTCTTCGGGTTCTGACCCGCACCCTCCCGCCTTTCCCGTTCCCCCGGCTGTGCGGCCCGGGGCGTGTTTCAGCCCGTGGTCTCCCGTCTGCGGGCCCGGTAGGCGGCGACGTGCAGCCGGTTGCCGCAGGTGCGGCCGTCGCAGTAGCGGCGCGAGCGGTTGCGCGACAAGTCGACGAAGGCCCGGCCGCAGTCCGGCGCCGCGCACCGCCGCAGCCGGTCCCGCTCACCCGCGACCAGCAGGAACGCCAGGGCCATCCCACCGTCCGCGGCGAGGTGGTGGGCGAGCGAGGCGCCCGGGGCGAAGTAGTGCACGTGCCAGTCGTAGCCGTCGTGGTCGGTGAGGCGGGGAGTGGTCCCGGCCTCGGCGACCATGGTGTTGATCAAGGCGCTCGCCGCCTGTCCGTCCTCGGCGGCGAACACCCCGGCGAATCGTTCCCGCAGCGCGCGCACCGCCGCCAGGTCGCCCGCGGTGAGCGGTCCCACGTCGCTGAACCGGTGCCGGGCCACGAAGTCGCCGAGCGCCACGAGATCCGTCAGCGAGTCGTCGTCCTCGCCGTCCGGCGCGGTGTTGAGCAGGTCCACCACACTGTCGAGCGCGCACCGGGTGTCGTGGTTGATCAGCACGCTTTCGCTCCCTGGCGTCGAGGGTCGGCGACGACCGGCACGACGACGGAATCCGCACCGGCTCGTCGCGTGACTCTAGCGCGCCCGCCGCACCGGCCGGGAAAGCGCGCGAGCGCCGTGGCCCCACCCCGGACGGGGTCGGGCCACGGCGCTCGCGCCGAGCGTGCTGATCGGGCCGCGCCGTCCCCCCGAGTAAGGACGGTCGCGGATGTCGGGCGGGGCTCAGCTCTCCGCGAGGATGTGCGACAGCTCCGTGTCCAGGTCGAAGTGGCGGTGCTCGGTGCCCGGCGGCACCGCGGCGTCCGTCCGCTTCAGGAACGACTCCAGGGCCCGCGCCGGGGCCTCCAGGAGCGCTTCGCCCTCCGGCGAGCTGAGGGCGATGCAGACGACGCCCTGGCCGTGACTGCGCGATGGCCAGACACGAACGTCGCCGGTGCCGGTGGGGCGGTGCAGACCCTCGGCGAGCAGGTCACGGGCGAACACCCATTCGACCGTCTCTTCGGCACCGGTGTGGAAGGTGGCGTGCACGGCGTAGGGATCGGCCGTGTCGTACCGCAGGCCCGCGGGCACGGGCAGTGAGGATTCGCTCGACACAACGAGGCGCAGGTGCAGCTCGCAGCTGACCGTGGTGTTCATAAGCGCCAGGGCCTTTCGCTCAGTGTGCGCTCGGGGATTCGCACGTCGGCGAAATCGACATGCCACCTGCGAGGACGTTGTAAACCCCTCTGACTGGTTTGTGAAGCTTCCGGTACTTCGTTCGGACCAGCTTCGGCGCGTGATCGTGGGCCGATGTGGTGATGGGACCGAATCGGGAGGTTTGCGAAGTCGTCACAGAGGGTGATCGTTGAGTGTCTGTGTGCGGCGAGCGCGGAGGGCCGGCGGTGATCGTCCCGGGTGGCGTGGCGCCCTCGTCGGCGACGGGATCCGCGCAGGTGGTCAGGGGCCCCCGCTGACATGCGCTAATGTTGTCCCCGCACCCGGGCGATTAGCTCAGCGGAAGAGCGCTTCGTTCACACCGAAGAGGTCACTGGTTCGAACCCAGTATCGCCCACCGGGTCGAGGGCGGAGTGGGCTCGCGGAAACGCGAGCCCACTCCGCCCTCGGTGTCTCCCGGCTCGGCTCCGGCTCGCGGTGGGGCTCCGCCGCCCACACCCCCGTCTCGTGGTCGAGGCGGTCCCACCGTTCCCGGACGAGGCGTCACACTGAGGCCATGGACTGGTGCCGGTACCGCTTTCGCAGCGTCTGGCGGCTCGCCGCTCCCGTCGAGGCCGTGTACGCGGTCCTGGCGGACCCTGAGGGGTACCCGCGCTGGTGGCCGCAGGTGCGAGAGGTGGACCGGATCGACGAGGTCTCCGGAACGATGCGTTTCCGCTCGCTGCTCCCGTACGACCTCGTGGTCGGCGTCCGGCAGGTCCTGCGCTCGCCCGATGACGCGGTCCTCCAGGTCGCGATGAGCGGGGACCTGGAGGGGTGGGTCCGGTGGACCCTCACGCCGGACGGGAGCGGATGCCGGGCGCTGTACGAACAACGGGTCGTCGTCCGCAAGCCCCTCATGCGTCGCCTCGCGCTCCCCGGCCGGCCGTTCTTCCTCGTCAACCACGCCGTGATGATGCGCCGCGGGCTCGGCGGACTGCGCGCCGCGCTGGCGGGCCGCCCCCGGGACGCCGTTTGAACGCGGGGTCCCCGGCCCTGTATTGTTCACGTCGTCCGGGCGATTAGCTCAGCGGAAGAGCGCTTCGTTCACACCGAAGAGGTCACTGGTTCGAACCCAGTATCGCCCACTCGATCGAGGGTGAAGTGTGCTCGCGGAAAGCGCGAGCGGCTTCGCTCTCGTTGTTTTTTGGCTCGGCTTCGCCTCGCGGGTGGGGCTTCGCCACCCACACCCCCCATGCCGTGGCCGAGGGTGAAGTGTGCTCGCGGAAGGCGCGAGCGGCTTCGCTCTCGTTGCTTTTGGCTCGGCTTCGCCTCGCGGGTGGGGGCTTCGCCACCCACACCCCCCCATGCCGTGGCCGAGGGTGAAGTGGGGGAGGCTTCCCCCCCCGCCTCGCGTGAGTCGGAGTCACGGCGTCAACGCCTAAGCCGCCTCCGGGAGTTCGGGCCGCAGCGGCCAGGCCGGGTCGCAGCGCTCGGGGGAGCCGTTGCGGGCGAACCAGGCCTGCAACCCGCGCGCCTGCGCCGCGTGCCACAGGGCCTGCCGCACGTGCAGTTCGGCGGCCGGGATCGCGCCTATGCCGCGCTCCGCGTACCGCCGTCCCATCGCCCGTACGACGTGGAGCGAGGCGAGTGCGTCGGCCGCCGCGTCGTGCGCGTCGGTGAGCGACACCTCGTAGTGCGCGCACAGATCGGTGAGCGTACGGCGCCCCTTGCGGTAGCGGTCCGCGTACTTGTCGAGCACCCGCGGATCGAGCACGCACATCGCGGAACGCTCCAGGTAGCCGGCGAGCGTCAGGCCCCGGTGCCGCTTCAACTCCCGGTCCAGCAGCGTCAGATCGAACGGCGCGTTCATCACCACCAGCGGCACCGCGCGCACCGAGAGCGCCGCCAGTGCCCGCGCCATCTCCTCCGTCGCGGGACCCGGCGCCGTGCCGTGCGCCCGCAGGAGCGCGTCGGTCAACCCGTGTATGGCCCTCGCCGCCTCGGGTACCGGCACTCCCGGGTTCACCAGCCAACGCCGCGTGCGCGGCGCCGAATCGGGGGTGTCCTGCACCACCAGCGCCGCCGACACGATGCGGTCGTGCTCGACGTCCACGCCCGTGGTCTCGGTGTCGAACGAGGCGAGGGGCCCCTCGAACCAGCGTGCCATGACCGGCTCCCTGCTTGCTGACCCTGCTGACGGTGATACGTGCGATGTCGGGTACGGGCGGTGACGGGCGGTCAACGTCCCGCGTGGTCAAGCCCCGTCATGGCCTGCGGGTTGACGCCCTGTCCCTTTCATACCCGTGACCCAGCGTCAGCGAACCGTGCCGGTTTGCGAAACCTCGCCGCCGGTGACAACACAGTTGACGGCCCGTTCGGCCGACAGCCGACGACCGCCGTCCAAGGACTCGTCGCGGAGCGCGGCTCCGCAGCCCGGAAGGCACGGCCGGAGCCATGGCGCTCGCCCAGCCCGATCCGGCGCCGTTGACGGACGGGCCGCTCCAGGAGCGGCCGGTCCCGCTGCGGGGCTCGATCGCCACCACCAGTTGCATGGAGACACTTCAGGTCGGTTACCTGCACGCGGTCGCCGCCGCCTCGGGGTGCTCGCTCGCCCAGCCGTTCCCCGACAACGGCATCGACTGGCACGTCAGTCACAGCTCACGCGGCCACGAGGTGGACGACGAGGTCACCATCAAGGTGCAGTTGAAGTGCACCTACCAGGTGGCGCCGAACCCGCCCGGGCCGTTCTTCTCCTTC
>NZ_NSKH01000023.1:1100510-1244864 GCF_003144095.1 Streptomyces sp. ICBB 8177
GGCCACGATCGGATGGAGCTGCGGCACTGCTGCTACTGGACCAACCTCGCCGGACACCCCGTGACCGGCAGGCACAAGACCACCGTGCGGATCCCCACCGCCCGCGTCTTCGACGACCGGGCGCTGTGCGAGATCATGACGCGGGTCGGGGCGGGAGGAAGACCGTGATGCGACCGATCGACGACGAGCTCGGCGACCTCCAGCCCCCCGACCCCGGACGCGTCGACCCCGGAGTGCTCACCGCGCTGCTGCGGCGGCACGGCTGGGAGCGCCGGGGACGGCAGGACGGCCCGTACACCCGCTGGACGCCGCCCGGGCACCCGTACGCCGACGGGGGCGCCGGTGGCACGAGTCTGCTGGTCCCGGCCCGCGGCGGCTTCGGCGACTCCGCCGACCTGCTGGGGGAGGCGCTCACCGCGCTGGCCCGCTCCGGCGCGCCCTCCGCCCGCGAGGTGCTGCTCGCGCTCAGCGTGCCCGGCGACGAGGTGCGCTGGCGGCGCGACGTGCCGCGCACGGCCGGCGCGGTGCCGTGGACGGCCGCGGAACAACTGCGCCAGGCCGTGCGCGGCACGCTGCTCGCTGCGGCGCGGGCGGCCCGGGCGCCGTCCGGCTACTTCGGCGAGCGGCACGCCCGGCACGCCCGTGCCTGCCTGGAACAGGTCCTCCTCGGCCCCGCGGCGAGCGGCCACCTGCTCACCGCGTACCTGCCCGCGCCCGGCGCCCGGTCGGTCACCGTCACGCTGCTGCGCGCCCTGCAGGCCACCCGGGACGCCGTCGACTACCAGCGCGCGACCGGCCGCTGGGACGCCTTCGACGCCGCCGTCGAACTGGGCGTCTGCCACGAACTCGTCGTGGCGCTGGCCCACTTGGTGCGCGAGAGCGAGGGCGCCGAGGTCGCGCTCGCCTGGTCGCCCGCAGCCGGAACGCCGCCCGGGGTCGCCGCCCGCCCCGAACCGGTGGAGTTCTCCCCGGGCGACCTGCCCGCACTGCACCGGGCCGCGACCCGCTACGTGCGCGCCGAGCCGCCGGTCCGGGTCACCGTGACCGGCACCGTGGTGCGGCTGCGCAGCGCCCGCCCGTCCGGCGGCGGGACGGTCAGGCTGCGGGTGCTGTCCGGCGCCGAGGTGCGCCAGGTGCGGGTCAGGCTGGACGAGGACGGCTACCGGGCCGCCGCCGAGGCCCACCTCGCCGGGCGGCCGGTGCGGCTGAGCGGGGCGCTGGAGAGCCGCGACGGCTTCCGCAGGCTCACCGGCGCCTCGGTCCCGGTCCCGGCCGACCTGGACGAGGCCGAACGCGACCGGCTGCTGAAGGCCTGGGAGGAACCCGCGCGCGACGAGGAGCCGGACGCGTAGCCCGCCGCACGGCCGCCCCCGCGCAGCCGTCACCCCCTGACCATCGCTTCGCGGCCAACGCCTCCGGCTCGGTACGATTCAGCGGGGCGGCGTCCGCTGCCGACCGTGGGACGTGAAGTCAGGAGAGACCGGTGTCAGACCTCCGTGTGATCATCAAACGCGATTCCGCGAGCCCGGAAGAGCGGCTGGTGACTACGGGGACCACGGCGGCCGAGCTGTTCGAGGGCGAGCGCTCCGTCGTCGCCGCGCGGGTCGCCGGGCAGCTGCGGGACCTCGCCCACGTCGTCGCGGACGGCGACGAGGTCGAGCCCGTCGACATCACCAGCGACGACGGCCTGAACATCCTGCGCCACTCCACCGCGCACGTCATGGCCCAGGCCGTCCAGGAGATCTTCCCCGAGGCCAAGCTCGGCATCGGCCCGCCCATCAAGGACGGCTTCTACTACGACTTCGACGTCGAGCAGCCCTTCCACCCGGACGACCTCAAGCGCGTCGAGAAGAAGATGCAGGAGATCGTCAAGCGCGGCCAGCGCTTCTCGCGCCGTCCGGTGAGCGACGAGGCCGCCCGCGAGGAGCTGGCCGCCGAGCCGTACAAGCTGGAGCTGATCGGCCTCAAGGGTTCCGCCGCCGAGGCCGCGGAAGGCGCCTCCGCCGAGGTCGGCGCCGGTGAGCTGACGATCTACGACAACCTCGACGCCAAGACCGGCGAGCTGTGCTGGAAGGACCTGTGCCGCGGTCCGCACCTGCCGACCACCCGGCTGATCCCCGCCTTCAAGCTGATGCGCTCGGCCGCCGCGTACTGGCGCGGCAGCGAGAAGAACAAGCAGCTCCAGCGGATCTACGGCACGGCGTGGCCGACCAGGGACGAGCTGAAGGCGTACCTGGACTTCCTCGCCGAGGCCGAGAAGCGCGACCACCGCAAGCTCGGCTCCGAACTCGACCTGTTCTCCATCCCGGAGCAGATCGGCTCGGGCCTGGCGGTCTTCCACCCCAAGGGCGGCATCGTCCGCCGGGTCATGGAGGACTACTCGCGCCGCCGCCACGAGGAGGAGGGCTACGAGTTCGTCTACACCCCGCACGCGACGAAGGGGAAGCTCTTCGAGACCTCCGGCCACCTGGACTGGTATGCCGACGGCATGTACCCGCCCATGCAGCTCGACGAGGGCGTGGACTACTACCTCAAGCCCATGAACTGCCCGATGCACAACCTGATCTTCGACGCGCGCGGCCGCTCGTACCGCGAACTGCCGCTGCGCCTCTTCGAGTTCGGGACCGTGTACCGGTACGAGAAGTCGGGCGTCGTGCACGGCCTGACCCGCGCCCGGGGCTTCACCCAGGACGACGCGCACATCTACTGCACCCGCGAGCAGATGGCCGACGAACTGGACAAGACGCTCACCTTCGTCCTCAACCTGCTGCGCGACTACGGCCTGGAGGACTTCTACCTGGAGCTGTCCACCAAGGACGAGACGAAGTACGTCGGCTCGGACGAGGTGTGGGAGGAGGCCACCGAGGTCCTGCGCCAGGCGGCCGAGAAGCAGGGGCTGCCGCTGGTGCCGGACCCGGGCGGCGCCGCCTTCTACGGCCCGAAGATCTCCGTGCAGACCAAGGACGCCATCGGCCGCACCTGGCAGATGTCGACGATCCAGCTGGACTTCAACCTCCCCGAGCGCTTCGACCTGGAGTACACCGCGGCCGACGGCTCCCGGCAGCGGCCGGTGATGATCCACCGGGCGCTGTTCGGCTCCATCGAGCGGTTCTTCGCGGTGCTGCTGGAGCACTACGCTGGCGCCTTCCCGGCCTGGCTCGCGCCCGTCCAGGCGGTCGGCATCCCGATCGGCGACGCGCACGTGCCGTACCTGGAGGAGTTCGCGGCGAAGGCCCGGACGAAGGGGCTGCGGATCGAGGTGGACTCCTCCTCCGACCGCATGCAGAAGAAGATCAGGAACGCGCAGAAGCAGAAGGTGCCGTTCATGGTCATCGCGGGCGACGAGGACATCGCCAACAACGCGGTGAGCTTCCGCTACCGGGACGGCTCGCAGAAGAACGGCATCCCGGTCGAGGACGCCCTCGCGGAGATCGCGGACGCCGTCGAGCGCCGCGTCCAGGTCTGACCCACCGCGATCCCACCGGCCGGCACCGGCCCCCGCAGCGCGCGTCAGTCGCGCCCCGGGGGCCGTTCCGCCTCCGAGATCTCGCGGAAGCGGCCGACCAGCCAGGACGAGAACGTGCCGACCACCGAGCCCAGCAGGCCCAGGCCGATGACCATCAGGCCGACGCCGATCAGCCGGCCGCGCGCCGTCACCGGGAAGACGTCGCCGTAGCCGACCGCGGTCAGCGTCGAGCAGGTGTACCAGACCGCGTCGCCGTAGGTGCGGATGTTCGCGCCCGTCCTGCCGTGCTCCACGTGGTAGACCGCGAGGCTGCCCGCGAAGCCCAGCAGCAGCGTGGTGAGCCCGGTGTACGCCATCACCTGCGCCTCCAGCCGCAGCCGCCCGCCGTGCCCGGAGAGCTGCGCCCGGGTGTAGGTCCGCACCACCCGCAACGGACGCAGCAGCGGCAGCACGAGCACCACCAGATCGAGCCACCGCGTCACGACGAACCGCAGCCGCCGCGTGCTGAGCGCCAGCCGCACCAGGTAGTCCACCACGAACACGGCCCAGGCCACCCCCAGCACCGCCCACCACGCATCCCGGGCGTCCGGCGACAGGCCGTGGTCGAGGACCAGCACGGCGTACGCGGTGAGGAAGAGCATCGAGGTGGCCATGAGCGGCACCGAGGTGC
Organism: Streptomyces sp. ICBB 8177; assembly: GCF_003144095.1. Classification (GTDB taxonomy): domain Bacteria; phylum Actinomycetota; class Actinomycetes; order Streptomycetales; family Streptomycetaceae; genus Streptantibioticus_D. The sequence goes on from NZ_NSKH01000023.1 coordinate 1,104,647, forward strand.
GGCGCTCCCACTCGCGGATCCGGCGGTCGTCCATCGCCCCAGGATCCAGGCAGCCGACCGGGGCCCGCCCCGACGACACGCCCGGGGCGGGTGAAGCCATATGCTGCACACCATGACGAGTGAGCCGGAGCAGCAGATCGGAGTGGGGACGCCGGACGCGTTCCAGCGCCTGTGGACCCCGCACCGCATGGCGTACATCCAGGGCGAGAACAAGCCCACCGGCCCCGACGCCGACGGCTGCCCGTTCTGTTCCCTCCCGGCCAAGTCCGACGAGGACGGCCTGATCATCGCGCGCGGCTCGTCCGTCTACGCGGTGCTCAACCTCTACCCGTACAACGGCGGCCACCTGATGGTGGTCCCGTACCGGCACGTTGCCGACTACACCGAGCTGGACGCCGCCGAGACCGCGGAGCTCGCCGGGTTCACCAAGCGGGCGATGACGGCGCTGCGGTCGGCGTCCGGGGCGCACGGCTTCAACATCGGCATGAACCAGGGCTCGGTGGCCGGCGCGGGCATCGCCGCCCACCTGCACCAGCACGTGGTGCCGCGCTGGGGCGGCGACACCAACTTCATGCCGGTCGTCGGCCACACCAAGGTGCTGCCCCAACTCCTCGCCGACACCCGCGCGATGCTCGCCGAGCACTGGCCGCAGGAGGGCTGAGCACCGCGGCCCGGCCGCCGCCGCGCCGTGTCGCGGCGGCGGTCCCGGTCAGGCGTCGTAGACGTCGGCCTTGCCGGGCTTGGCGTCCTGCACCGCCCCGCCGAGGACCAGCGAGCGGCCCTCGAACCGCGTGGTGTCCACGCCGTTCTCCCTCAGCAGCCCGATCGTCGCGGCGTGCACCGCGCGCAGCACCGGGGTCGCCGTGCGCAGCGCGTCGTCGGCCATGAAGCGGTGCTGCCACGGCTTCGCCGCCCAGGAATGCCGCAGGCCGAACGGCTCGGGCAGGGTGAGCTTGCCCCCCAGGAAGTCCAGCACCGGCGGGAACCAGGTGAACGGCGCGCGGGCGGCCAGCCGGACCACCTCGCCCGAGTTCACCAGGGGCATGTGCACCGTGCGGGTCTCCCAGAACTTGACGCTCTTGGAGACCTCCTTGGTGTTCGGCGCGGGCTTGGACATGAACATCCCGGCGACCGGACCCAGCGCGTGCCCGGTGACCTCGACGCGCAGCGTGCGGTGCAGCACCGTCACCGTGATCATCATCGTGATGACCAACTGCCCGTCCCACAGCACGAACTGCACGCCCAGGTAGTGCCGGTTGCCGCTGCCGAACTGCTGCTCGTTGCAGATGCGCTGGACCTCGAAGTCCTTGACCGTGAAGCCGTCCACGGTCTCGCCGGTGGGCCGCGAGATGCTCGTGGCGTTCTCCCCGACCGGCGCGACGATCCAGTGCCGTATCGACGGCTTGGGGAAGCCCCCGGTGTGCAGCGGGCCGCGCTCCAGGTCGCGCAGCCGGTCGTGGATGGCGCGGATGACGTCCCAGGAACGGAACTGGTGGAAGTCCTTGCCGTCCGCGGGCAGCAGCTCCTCCGCCAACTGCCATATGCCCCAACGGGATCCCATGCCCAGTATCCCCTTGGGGCCCGCGTAGAAGACCACGTTGCTGTTCTGCTCGGCGGCCAGCACCACCAGGGACTTGCGCAGCTCCTCGGCGCGCTTGTCGTTGGGGTTGCGCGGCACCGCCTCGGGGATCTTGGCGCCCGGCCCGGGGCCGCCCAGCAGCGATCCCCAGCGGCCCCGCAGGTCGACCGCGGTGCGCTCGCAGATGCGCTTCGCCAGGTACCACCCGCCCACCGGGAACAGCAGCACCACGCGTACGTACAGCCCCCAGAAGCCGCCCAGGGGCGGGCGCCAGGCCAGCAGCCCGGCGAGGCCCACCACGATCACCAGCACCAGCGTGCCCAGCGTCCCGGCCCAGCCGCGGTCACCCTTGCCGAGGGTGCGGCGCAGCTGGAACGCGGCGAGCCAGATCAGCACCCCGGGCAGGAAGAGCAGTCCGAAGACCACCATCACCGCGGTGAGGCGGATGTCGCGCTGCTGCCGGATGCGGTTGGCGGCCAGGCAGTGCTCCACGACGGTCTGCGGGTCCATGCCGAAGGACTGCACGGTCTCGCTGTGCGCGCCACCGAGCATCCGCACCTGTACGGCGCGCGCGAACGCCTCGCCGAGGTTGGGCTCGAACAGCGACAGCCGGGGCGGCTTGACGCCCGCCTCCGGGTTGGCCGCGAGCAGGTCGGCGACGGCACCGTCGCGGTAAGGGGCCGACGACAGGGCCTGCGTGGCGGCGGTCTGGCCGCTGTGCACACCCATCAGCGGCACCTGCGCACCCGGGCTGAAGTCGAACTCCGTGCCGGAGAAAAGCGACACCGCCTGCCCCCACTCCCTCGCTCCGACCCGCGGTGCGCCGTCCGCGCCCGCGCCGCCCCGGACCGGTCGGCCGCGCCATCCGGTCCGGGAACAAGCGTATCCGCACAGTGACCAGCGCGTCAGCGGCGCACGGGAACGCGGATCAGTGGGCCTGCTCCTCCTCCTGCCGCAGTTTCGCGGCGAGTTGGGGCGGCATCGGCTCGTGCCGGGCGTAGGCGCGGGTGAACCGCCCGGTGCCGTGGGAGAGCGACCGCAGATCCACCGCGTAGCGGCCGATCTCGGTCTCGGGGACCTGCGCGCGCACCACCGTGCGCCCCGGGCCCGCCGGTTCGGTGCCCACCACCCGGCCGCGCCGTCCGGCCAGGTCGCTCATCACCGCGCCCACGTACTCGTCGGAGACCATCACCGTCAGGTCGCACACCGGCTCCAGCAGGTGGATCCGGGCGCCGGCCGCCGCCTCGCGCAGCGCCAGCGCGCCCGCGGTCTGGAACGCGGCGTCGGAGGAGTCGACCGAGTGCGCCTTGCCGTCCAGCAGCGTGACCCTGATGTCCACCACCGGGTGACCGGTCGCCACGCCCTTGAGGGCCTGCGCCCGCACGCCCTTCTCCACCGAGGGGATGAACTGCCGGGGCACGGAGCCGCCGACCACCTTGTCGACGAACTCGATGCCCGAGCCGACCGGCAGCGGCTCCACCTCGATCTCGCAGATGGCGAACTGCCCGTGGCCGCCGGACTGCTTGACGTGCCGGCCGCGCCCCGCCGCCCGTTCGCCGAACGTCTCGCGCAGCGACACCCGGTAGGGCACCGCGTCCACCTGGACCCCGTACCGGCCCCGCAGCCGCTCCAGCGCCACGTCCACGTGCGCCTCGCCAAGGCACCACAGCACGACCTGGTGGGTGTCCTGGTTCTGCTCCAGGCGCATCGTCGGGTCCTCGGCGACCAGCCGGGCCAGCCCCACCGACAGCTTGTCCTCGTCGGCCTTGCTGTGCGCCTCGATGGCCACCGGCAGCAGCGGCTCCGGCATCACCCACGGCTCCATCAGCAGCGGGTCGTCCTTGGACGAGAGGGTGTCGCCGGTCTCCGCGCGGTTCAGCTTCGCCACGCACACCAGGTCGCCCGCGACGCCCCGGGGGACCGGCCGCTGGGTCTTGCCGAACGGCGACGACAGCGCGCCGACCCGCTCGTCGACGTCGTGGTCCTCGTGCCCGCGGTCCTCCAGACCGTGCCCGCAGATGTGCACCGTCTCGTCGGGCCGCAGGGTGCCGGAGAAGATCCGCACCAGGCTCAGCCGCCCGACGTACGGGTCGGAGGAGGTCTTGACCACCTCGGCGGCCAGCGGGCCGTCCGGATCGCACTCCAGCGGCGGCCTGGGGTCGCCCTTCGGCGTGGTCACCGCGGGGGCCTCGCGCTCCAGCGGGGTCGGGAAGCCGCCGGTGACCAGTTCCAGCAGCTCCAGCGTGCCGAGGCCCTGCGTGGCGTCCCCGGCCGGGGGAGCGGCGGCCAGCACCGGGTGGAAGGTGCCGCGCGCCACGGCCCGCTCCAGGTCGTCGATGAGCGTCTTGAAGTCGACCTCCTCGCCGCCGAGGTAGCGGTCCATGAGGGTCTCGTCCTCGCTCTCCGCGATGATGCCCTCGATCAGGCGGCCGCGCGCCTCGGCGATCAGCGGCAGGTGCTCCGGGTCCGGCTCGCGCTCGGCCCGCTCACCGGAGGAGTAGTCGTAGACCCGCTGCGACAGCAGGCCGATCAGCCCGGCGACCGGGGCGTGCCCGTCCGGGGTCTCCTCGCCGTGCAGCGGCAGGTACAGCGGCAGCACCGCGTCCGGGTCGTCGCCGCCGAAGACCCGGCGGCAGATCTCGGTCATCTCGTCGAAGTCGGCGCGCGCGTTGTCGAGGTGGGTGACGACCACCGCGCGTGGCATGCCGACCGCCGCGCACTCGTCCCAGGCCATCCGGGTCGCGCCGTCCACCCCGTCCGCCGCCGAGACCACGAACAGCGCCGCGTCGGCGGCGCGCAGCCCGGCCCGCAGCTCGCCGACGAAGTCCGCGTACCCGGGGGTGTCCAGCACGTTGATCTTGACGCCGGCCCACTCCACCGGAACGAGCGACAGCTGGACGGAGCGCTGCTGCCGGTGCTCGATCTCGTCGTAGTCGGAGACCGAGGCCCCGTCCTCCACCCGGCCGCAGCGCGTCAGCGCGCCGCACGTCCTGGCCAGGGCCTCCACCAGGGTCGTCTTGCCCGAACCACTGTGGCCGACCAGCACCACGTTCCGGATCTTCTCGGGCCGGTCGGCCGTCGGTACGCCTCCGGCGGCTCCCGCGTGCGGTTCTCGTTTGTCGCCCATCGCATGCCTCCCGGTCACTGCGCGGTGACTGCCCCGGTGAGCGGGGCACTCGGGGAATTCTGGGATTGCGGGGATTGGGGATGTGGGCTGCGGGCGCGTCGGGACGCCGGCCGCGGTCCGCGTTCGGCACCGGACGACGCCCGCGGTCCTTCGACCTTCCCACGACCGTCACGCTGCGTCCATACGTCGTACCCCCGGCGGCCGCCGGGGGTGCCCGGTGGGTGCCTGCGCCTGCGGCCCGTCCCGCGTGACTACGATGATGGGGCCGCCGGGGGCCGCAGGGGCCCGTCCGGCGCCCCACTGACCTGTCGGGAAGGCCATGCTGAACAAGTACGCGCGTGCTTTCTTCACGCGTGTCCTCACCCCGTTCGCCGCTCTGCTGCTGCGCAAGGGCGTAAGCCCCGACGCGGTCACCCTGGTCGGAACGGGCGGTGTGATGGCGGGAGCGCTGGCCTTCTACCCGCGCGGCGAGTTCTTCTGGGGCACCGTCGTCATCACCCTGTTCGTCTTCTCCGACCTCGTCGACGGGAACATGGCCCGCCAGCTGGGCCGCTCCAGCCGCTGGGGCGCCTTCCTGGACTCCACCCTGGACCGGGTGGCGGACGCGGCGATCTTCGGTGGCCTGGCGCTGTGGTACGCGGGCGGCGGCAACGACCTCACGCTCTGCGCGGTCACCATCTTCTGCCTGGCCAGCGGCCAGGTGGTGTCGTACACCAAGGCGCGCGGCGAGGCGATCGGGCTGCCGGTGAAGGTCAACGGCCTGGTCGAGCGAGCCGAGCGGCTGGTGGTCTCGCTGGTCGCCTGCGGCTTCTCCGGGCTGCACAAGTTCGGCGTGCCGTACATCGAGTGGCTGCTGCCGGTCGCGCTGTGGCTGGTGGCCGCGGGCAGCCTGGTGACCATCGTGCAGCGGGTGGTCACCGTACGCCGCGAGTCCGCGGAGGCCGACGCGGCCGACCGCGCGAGGGAGGGGAACCCGGCGTGAGGGAACGACTGAACGACGCGCTCTACGGAGCCGGCTGGGCGGCCGTCAAGCGGCTCCCGGAGCCGGTGGCCAACGCCCTGGGACGGCGGATCGCCGACATCACCTGGAAGCGGCGCGGCAAGGGCGTCCTGCGGCTGGAGGCGAACCTCGCCCGGGTCGTCCCCGGCGCCTCCCCCGAGCGGCTCGCGCGGCTGTCCCAGGCGGGCATGCGCTCCTACCTGCGCTACTGGATGGAGTCCTTCCGGCTGCCGACCTGGAGCGACGAGCGCATCCGCGACGGCTTCACCCCGGACGGCCTGGAGCACCTGGAGAAGGGCATGGCGGCCGGACGCGGCGTGGTGCTCGCGCTGCCGCACATGGCCAACTACGACCTCGCGGGGGCGTGGGTGACCCGCAAGCTCGGGGTGCCGTTCACCACCGTCGCCGAGCGCCTCAAGCCCGAGACGCTCTACGACCGCTTCGTCGCCTACCGCGAGGGCCTGGGCATGGAGGTGCTGCCGCACACCGGCGGCGCCGCCTTCGGCACGCTGGCCCGGCGGCTGCGCGGCGGCGGCCTGGTCTGCCTGGTCGCCGACCGCGACCTGTCCTCCTCCGGCGTCGAGGTGGAGTTCTTCGGCGAGAGGACCCGGATGCCCGCCGGGCCCGCGCTGCTCGCCCAGCAGACCGGCGCGACGCTGCTGCCGGTCACGCTCTGGTACGACGGCACGCCGGTGATGCGCGGGCGGGTCCACCCGCCCGTCGAGGTGCCGGACGAGGGCACGCGGGCGCAGAAGACCTCCGCCATGACCCAGTCGCTCGCCGGCGCCTTCGCCTCCGGCATCGCCGAGCACCCCGAGGACTGGCACATGCTGCAACGGCTGTGGCTGGCCGACCTCGACCCGGCGCGCACGGCACCGTCCGCCGCGCCGGGGCCGCGTGAGGCGTCCGGCACGGCGGCCGCGGTCCCCGCCGGGAACGGCGCCGACCGCCCCGGCCCGGCAGGCACCCCCGAATCACCCGAGCGCCCCGGATCGGAGGAGAGTTGAGGATCGGGATCGTCTGCCCGTACTCCTGGGACGTGCCCGGTGGCGTCCAGTTCCACATCCGCGACCTCGCCGAACACCTGATCCGCCGCGGCCACGAGGTCTCCGTGCTGGCCCCGGCCGACGACGACACCCCGCTGCCGGACTACGTGGTCTCCGCGGGCCGCGCGGTGCCCGTGCCGTACAACGGCTCGGTGGCCCGGCTCAACTTCGGCTTCCTGTCGGCCGCGCGGGTGCGCCGCTGGCTGCACGACGGCCGCTTCGACGTCATCCACATCCACGAGCCCGCCTCGCCGTCACTGGGCCTGCTGTCCTGCTGGGCGGCGCAGGGCCCGATCGTGGCCACGTTCCACACCTCCAACCCGCGTTCGCGCGCGATGATCGCCGCCTACCCGATCCTCCAGCCCGCGCTGGAGAAGATCAGCGCCCGCATCGCGGTCAGCGAGTACGCCCGGCGCACGCTGGTGGAACACCTCGGCGGCGACGCGGTCGTCATCCCCAACGGCGTCGACGTCGACTTCTTCGCGCGCGCCGAACCCCGGCCCGAGTGGCAGGGCACCGACGAGGCTCCCGTCATCGGCTTCATCGGCCGCATCGACGAGCCGCGCAAGGGGCTGCCGGTGGTGATGCGGGCCCTCCCGGCGATCCTCGCCAAGCGCCCCGGCACCCGGCTGCTGGTCGCCGGACGCGGCGACGAGGAGGAGGCGGTCGAGACGCTGCCGGCCGCGCTGCGCGGCCAGGTGGAGTTCCTCGGGATGGTCAGCGACGAGGACAAGGCCAGGCTGCTGCGCTCGGTCGACCTCTACCTCGCGCCCAACACCGGGGGCGAGTCCTTCGGCATCATCCTGGTGGAGGCGATGTCCGCAGGCGCGCCGGTGCTCGCCAGCGACCTCGACGCGTTCCGGCAGGTGCTGGACGGAGGCCGGGCGGGGGAGCTGTTCCCGGTCGAGGACGCCGAGGCGCTCGCCGACGCCGCGCTGCGGCTGCTGGCCGACCCCGGCCGGCTGGCCGCCCTCAGCACCACCGGCTCGCGGCACGTGCGCCGCTTCGACTGGTCGTGCGTCGGCGCCGAGATCCTGTCGGTCTACGAGATGGTCACCGACGGCGCCGGCTCGGTCGCCACCGACGAACGCACCGGCCTGCGCGCCCGGTTGGGGCTGGCCCGCGACTGACGGGCGGTACCGAAGGTGACGGGCCGGGCCGTCCGCGACGGTAGCCTTGCCGCCCGTGACCATGACTCTCATCTGGATCGCGGTGGCGGTCGTCCTGCTCGGCGTCTACCTGAGCTGGACGGCGGGACGGCTGGACCGGCTGCATGCCCGGATGGACGCCGCACGCGCCGCGCTCGACGCCCAGTTGCTGCGCCGGGCTTCGGTCGCCCAGGAACTGGCGACCTCCGGCGTGCTGGACCCGGCCGCCTCCATGGTGCTCTACCAGAGCGCGCACGCCGCCCGGCAGGCCGAGGACGAGCAGCGGGAGGTCGCGGAGAGCGAACTGAGCCAGGCGCTGCGGGCGGTCTTCGCCGAGCCGGACGCCGTGACCGCGGTCCGCGAGGCTCCCGGCGGCCCGGAGACGATCGGCGAACTCGCCCAGGCGGTACGCCGGGTGCCGATGGCCCGGCGCTTCCACAACGACGCGGTGCGCGCGGCCCGGGTGGTGCGGCGGCACCGGGTGGTGCGCTGGTTCCGGCTGGCCGGTCACGCGCCGTTCCCGCTCGCGTTCGAGATGGACGACGAGCCCCCGGCCGACCTGGCGGCCGACGCGGCCCGCTGACCGGTCCACCGGGTAACGATTGGCCCTTGCCCGCCCGCGCCCGTTCACGGTTTTGTCACATGCGTAGCAGCGGACCGGCCGAAGTGGACCGCACGGCGGGTCCGGCACCGGACCACCGGGCCCTACGATGGTCGTATCGCACTTATGTCCAACGAGTGAGGTCAAAACCGTGTCCACCACGCCCCTCAGCACCCCCGACGCCGCCTCCAGCGCAGCCCCCGAGACCGGCACCGCGCGCGTCAAGCGCGGCATGGCCGAGCAGCTCAAGGGCGGCGTGATCATGGACGTCGTCACGCCGGAGCAGGCGAAGATCGCCGAGGACGCAGGCGCCGTCGCGGTCATGGCCCTGGAGCGGGTGCCCGCCGACATCCGCAAGGACGGCGGCGTGGCCCGCATGTCCGACCCGGACATGATCGAGGGCATCATCGACGCCGTCTCCATCCCGGTGATGGCCAAGTCCCGGATCGGCCACTTCGTCGAGGCCCAGGTCCTCCAGGCGCTCGGCGTCGACTACATCGACGAGTCCGAGGTCCTCACCCCGGCCGACGAGGTCAACCACTCCGACAAGTGGTCCTTCACCACCCCGTTCGTCTGCGGCGCCACCAACCTCGGCGAGGCCCTGCGCCGCATCGCCGAGGGCGCGGCGATGATCCGCTCCAAGGGCGAGGCCGGCACCGGCAACGTCGTCGAGGCCGTGCGCCACCTGCGCCAGATCAAGGGCGAGATCGGCCGCCTGCGCGCCTTGGACAACCACGAGCTGTACGCCGCCGCCAAGGAGCTGCGCGCCCCGTACGAGCTGGTCAAGGAGGTCGCCGAGCTGGGCAAGCTGCCCGTCGTGCTGTTCTCCGCCGGTGGCGTGGCCACCCCGGCCGACGCCGCGCTGATGCGCCAGCTGGGCGCCGAGGGCGTCTTCGTCGGCTCCGGCATCTTCAAGTCGGGCGACCCGGCCAAGCGTGCCGAGGCCATCGTCAAGGCCACCACCTTCTACGACGACCCGAAGGTCATCGCGGACGCCTCCCGCAATCTCGGCGAGGCCATGGTCGGCATCAACTGCGACACCCTCCCGGAGACCGAGCGCTACGCCAACCGCGGCTGGTAGTCCGCGCCCGTCCCGACAGGACACCTGAGATGGGCAGGCCGGCCGGCCTGCCCATCGGCCGTACGACCGAAAGGCGACCCACCCCGTGACCCCCATCCCCACCGTCGGCGTGCTCGCCCTCCAGGGCGACGTGCGCGAACACCTGGCCGCGCTGCGCGCCGCGGGCGCCGAGGCGGTCACCGTCCGCAGGCCGCAGGAGCTGGCCGCGGTGGACGGCCTGGTCATCCCCGGTGGCGAGTCGACCACCATGTCCAAGCTGGCCGTCGCCTTCGGCCTGCTGGAGCCGCTGCGCGAGCGGGTGCGGGCCGGGATGCCCGTCTACGGCTCCTGCGCGGGCATGATCATGCTCGCCGACAAGATCCTGGACGGCCGCGACGACCAGGAGACCGTCGGCGGCATCGACATGACCGTGCGCCGCAACGCCTTCGGGCGGCAGAACGAGTCGTTCGAGGCCGCGGTCGAGGTCGCCGGGATCGACGGCGGCCCGGTCGAGGGCGTCTTCATCCGCGCCCCCTGGGTGGAGTCCACCGGCGCGGGCGTCGAGACGCTGGCCACGCTCGGTGACGGTACGGTCGTCGCGGTGCGCCAGGGACACCTGCTGGCCACCTCGTTCCACCCAGAGCTGACCGGCGACCAGCGGGTGCACGCCCTGTTCGCCGAGATGGTGCGAGGGGCGTCCGCCGGATCCCGGTAGGATCACAGGTGTTGGTGAGCACGTGGGTCACGTGAAGACGCGAACGACACGTGAAGACGCGAAAAAGGAGACAGGCGGATGTCCGGCCACTCTAAATGGGCTACGACCAAGCACAAGAAGGCCGTGATCGACGCCAAGCGCGGCAAGCTCTTCGCGAAGCTGATCAAGAACATCGAGGTCGCGGCCCGCACCGGCGGTGCCGACCCGGATGGCAACCCCACCCTCTTCGACGCCATCCAGAAGGCCAAGAAGAGCTCGGTGCCGAACAAGAACATCGACAGCGCCGTCAAGCGCGGCGCCGGTCTCGAGGCGGGCGGCGCCGACTACGAGACGATCATGTACGAGGGCTACGGGCCCAACGGCGTGGCCGTCCTCATCGAGTGCCTCACCGACAACCGCAACCGCGCCGCCTCCGAGGTGCGCGTGGCGATGACCCGCAACGGCGGCTCGATGGCCGACCCGGGCTCGGTGTCGTACCTGTTCAACCGCAAGGGCGTGGTGATCGTCCCCAAGGGCGAGCTGACCGAGGACGACGTGCTCGGCGCGGTCCTCGACGCGGGCGCCGAGGAGGTCAACGACCTGGGCGACACCTTCGAGGTGATCAGCGAGGCGACCGACCTGGTCCCGGTGCGCAAGGCGCTGCAGGACGCGGGCATCGACTACGACTCGGCCGACGCCAACTTCGTCCCGACCATGCAGGTCGAGCTGGACGAGGAGGGCGCACGCAAGATCTTCAAGCTGATCGACGCCCTGGAGGACAGCGACGACGTGCAGAACGTCTTCGCCAACTTCGACGTCTCCGACGACGTCATGGAGAAGGTCGAGGCCTGACGGCGGGTCAACTCCGCGCCACGCACGCCGGCACGGGCCGACCGGGACACTCCCCGGTCGGCCCGTGCCGCGTCTTTGTCAGTGCGACCCGATAACCTGCCGGAACGGATGTCCGAACGGCTCGGAAGGGGAGGGAAGCGGTGCGCGTTCTGGGCGTTGACCCCGGGCTGACCCGGTGCGGCGTCGGCGTCGTCGAAGGCGTCGCCGGGCGCCCCCTGCGCATGATCGGCGTCGGCGTCGTGCGCACCCCGGCCGACGCCGAGACCCCGCGGCGGCTGGTCGCCGTCGAGGAGGGCATCGAGCGCTGGCTTCAGGAGTACCGCCCCGAATACGTCGCCGTGGAGCGGGTGTTCAGCCAGCACAACGTGCGCACCGTGATGGGCACCGCCCAGGCCAGCGCCGTCGCCATGCTCTGCGCCGCGCGCCGCGGACTGCCCGTCGCGCTGCACACCCCCAGCGAGGTCAAGGCCGCCGTCACCGGCTCGGGGCGCGCCGACAAGGCCCAGGTCGGCGCGATGGTCACCCGGCTGCTGCGGCTGGACGCCCCGCCCAAGCCGGCCGACGCCGCCGACGCGCTCGCCCTGGCCATCTGCCACATCTGGCGCGCCCCCGCCACCGACCGGCTCCAGCGGGCGGTCGCCGCCCAGCGCGTTCGCACCACGAAAGGCAGCACCGCATGATCGCCTTCGTCTCAGGGCCCGTCGCCGCCCTCGCCCCCGGCAGCGCGGTCGTCGAGGTCGGCGGGGTCGGCCTGCTTTTGCAGTGCAGCCCCGGCACCATCGCCGGACTGCGGATCGGCGAGTCCACCCGGCTGGCGACCTCCCTGGTCGTGCGGGAGGACTCGCTCACCCTCTACGGCTTCGCCGATGACGACGAGCGCCAGGTCTTCGAACTGCTCCAGACCGCCAGCGGCGTCGGCCCCCGGCTCGCCCAGGCCATGCTCGCCGTGCACACCCCCGACGCGCTGCGGCTCGCCGTCGCCCAGGGGGACGAGAAGGCGCTCACCGCGGTGCCCGGCATCGGCAAGAAGGGCGCCCAGCGGCTGCTGCTGGAGCTCAAGGACCGGCTCGGCGCACCGCTCGGCACCGCGCCCGCCGCCCGCCCGACCACCGCGAGTGCCCCCGCCTCCTGGCGCGAGCAACTGCACGCCGCCCTCACCGGCCTCGGCTACCAGCCCAAGGACGCCGAGGAGGCGGTCGACGCCGTCGCCCCGCAAGCGGAGGCGGGCGGCGAGCCCAACGTGGGCGCCCTGCTGCGCGCCGCCCTCCAGACCCTCAACCGCTCCCGCTGAGCCGCACCCCCGACCGCTCCCGCCGACCCGCGCGCCCCGACCCGTGAGGCACCCCACCGTGAACCCGTACGACCCCCCGTACGACGACGAGTCCGCCGCGACCGCCGCCGACCGACTCGTCGGCTCCGCCGCCGACGGTGAGGACCAGGCTGTCGAAGCCGCCCTGCGGCCCAGGGAACTCGCCGAGTTCGTCGGCCAGGAACGGGTCCGCGAACAGCTCGACCTGGTGCTCAAAGCCGCCCGCCAGCGCGGGGCCACCGCCGACCACGTGCTGCTGTCCGGCGCCCCGGGCCTGGGCAAGACCACCCTGTCGATGATCATCGCGGCCGAGATGGGCGCCCCGATCCGCATCACCTCCGGCCCCGCCATCCAGCACGCGGGCGACCTCGCCGCGATCCTGTCCTCGCTCCAGGAGGGCGAGGTGCTCTTCCTCGACGAGATCCACCGGATGTCCCGGCCCGCCGAGGAGATGCTCTACATGGCGATGGAGGACTTCCGCGTCGACGTGATCGTCGGCAAGGGCCCCGGCGCCACCGCGATCCCGCTGGAGCTGCCCCCGTTCACCCTGGTCGGCGCGACCACCAGGGCCGGACTGCTGCCGCCGCCGCTGCGCGACCGGTTCGGCTTCACCGGCCACATGGAGTTCTACGCGCCCGCGGAGCTGGAGCGCGTCGTCCACCGCTCCGCCGGGCTGCTGGACGTCGACATCGACACCGACGGGGCCGCCGAGATCGCCGGACGCTCCCGCGGCACCCCCCGCATCGCCAACCGCCTGCTGCGCCGGGTCCGCGACTACGCGCAGGTCAAGGCGGACGGCGTGATCACCCGCGAGGTGGCCGCCTCGGCGCTGGACGTCTACGAGGTCGACCGGCGCGGGCTCGACCGGCTGGACCGGGCGGTGCTCGACGCGCTGTTGCGGCTGTTCGGCGGCGGGCCGGTGGGGCTGTCGACGCTCGCGGTGGCGGTGGGGGAGGAGCGCGAGACGGTGGAGGAGGTGGCCGAGCCGTTCCTGGTGCGCGAGGGACTGCTGGCGCGCACTCCGCGTGGCCGGGTCGCCACACCCGCGGCCTGGGCCCACCTCGGTCTCGTACCGCCGCAAAACGTGGGGAATCCGTCCCAGCAGGGGCTGTTCGGCCCCTGACGGCGCGGGGACTCGCCGCTCGCGGAACCTGAGTGCCATGCTGGGCGTTGTTCCCAAGGCGCGGGTTCGCCTAGACTCCGCCGATGCCCTCAGTAACGGGCGGCACAGCACCTCGCACACACCGCTCGTCCCACCCGTAGACCAGGCCGCACCCCCGTGGCCACGCGAAGGAAACCCCCCAGGCCGTGAACATCGCCACGCTCCTCCCTTTCATCCTGATCATCGGCGTCATGCTGCTGATGACCCGCTCGGCCAAGAACAAGCAGCGCCAGGCGGCCCAGATGCGCGACCAGATGCAGCCAGGCTCCGGCGTGCGGACCATCGGCGGCATCATCGCCCTCGTCAAGGAGGTGCGTGACACCACCGTCCTGCTCGAGGTCGCGCCCGGCGTCCACTCGATCTTCGCCAAGAACGCCATCGGCGCCGTTCTCAGCGAGGAGGAGTACGACCGCCTGGTCAACAACGACGTCCCGCTCGCCTTCGAGGACGCTCCCGCCGAGGACGCGACCGAGGACCACGCGGACGCCGCCGACGCCAAGGTCGACCTCGGCAAGACCGAGGCCGCGGGCCCGGACGACGCCGACGCCGCGCCGCACGGCACCGGCGCGGACGACGCCGAGAACGTGACGGACGTCAAGGACAGCGAGAAGAAGTAACACCCTGCCCCGGTGGCGTCGGCCGCCGGGGTCAGGCGCTCGACCGCGCCCCGCCCGCACCACCCACGCGGCGCGGGGCACGTCCGGAACGTCCTCACAACACATTCGTGGCCGCACCCGTGCGCCGTCGGCGGCGCGGGAACGGTTGGACAGGGAGAAACGAGAAGGTGGCAGCACCCAAGAAGGGACGCAGGTCCCCGGGCGCAGACGGGTACCCGGGCCGCGCGCTGGCGATCATCCTGATCGCGCTGGTCGCGCTCACCGGGACGATGTTCATCTCCGGCGCGAAGACCCCGCGGCTGGGCATCGACCTGGCGGGCGGCACCGAGATCACGTTGACGGCCAAGAACACCCCGGGCCAGCCCAACGCGATCAACCCGACCAACATGAAGACCGCCGCCGACATCATGAACAAGCGGGTCAACGGTCTGGGTGTCTCCGAGGCGACCGCGCAGACGCAGGGCAACAAGAACATCGTCGTCGACATCCCCAAGGGCACCAACACCGCGCAGGCGGAGAAGCTGGTCGGCACCACCGCCCAGCTCTACTTCCGCCCGGTGATCACCGAGGCGGCCAACACCCCGGCGTCCACCCCGACGCCCACGCCGTCCAGCAGCCCCTCCGGGAAGACCACGCCGTCGTCCAAGCCCAGCGCGAGCACCGGCGCCAAGGCCACCGGCTCCACCGCCCCGAAGCCCTCTCCCAGCTCCACCACCCAGGGCCGCGCGGTCACCGACGCCCTCAAGGCGTCCGGCGCCGCCGGCCCCAAGACGACCCCGTCCACCGCGCCCAGCCCCTCGCCGAGCGCCTCCTTGTCGTCCGGCGGCCTCGACCTGTCCGCCCCGGCCGCGCTCCAGAAGCAGTTCGCCGCGCTGGACTGCAAGAACAAGAAGCAGGCCTCCGAGGCCGGCGCCTCCGCCAAGCCGACCGACAAGATGATCGCGTGCAGCCAGGACGGCTCCACCAAGTACATCCTCGGCGCCTCCGCGGTCGCGGGTAAGGACGTCTCCAGCGCCAAGTCGGTCTACGACACGCAGACCGGCGCCGGCTGGATCGTCACCCTCGGCTTCAACTCCAAGGGCAACAGCGAGTTCGCCAAGGTCACCGGCGAGCTGGCGCAGCAGCAGGCCCCGAACAACGAGTTCGCGATCGTCCTGGACAACCAGGTCGTCTCCTCGCCGTCCGTCAGCTCCGCCATCACCGGCGGCCAGGCGCAGATCTCCGGCAGCTTCACCCAGCAGAGCTCCGAGGACCTCGCCAACGTGCTGTCCTACGGCGCGCTGCCGCTGTCCTTCAACACCTCGACCGTCACCACCGTCTCCCCGCAGCTCGGCGGCGAGCAGCTGCACGGCGGTCTCATCGCTGGCGCCTTCGGCCTGGCGCTGGTGGTGCTCTACCTGCTGGCCTACTACCGGGGCCTGAGCTTCGTCGCGGTGCTCAGCCTGGTGGTCTCCGCAGCGCTGACCTACTCGATCATGTCGCTGCTCGGCCCGGCCATCGGCTTCGCGCTGAGCCTGCCGGCGGTCTGCGGCGCCATCGTCGCCATCGGCATCACGGCCGACTCGTTCATCGTGTACTTCGAACGCGTACGGGACGAGCTGCGGCACGGACGCAGCCTCGGCCCGGCCGTGCAGCGCGCCTGGCCGCGCGCCCGGCGCACCATCCTGGTCTCCGACTTCGTCTCCTTCCTGGCCGCCGCCGTGCTCTACATCTGCTCGGTCGGCGACGTGAAGGGCTTCGCGTTCACCCTGGGCCTGACCACCATCCTCGACGTCGTCGTGGTCTACCTGTTCACCAAGCCGCTGCTGACGATCCTGGCCCGGCGCCCGTTCTACCGGGACGGTCACCGCTGGTCCGGGCTCGATCCGGAGAGCGTGGGCTTCAACGCCCCGCTGCGCCGCGTCCGCCGTCCGGCTCGTACCGATGTCAAGGAGGCCTGATGTCCCGGCTCGGTAACCTCAGCCACCGGCTGCACCGCGGCGAGCTGTCGCTCGACGTCGTCGGCAAGCGCCGCGTCTGGTACGGCGTCTCGATCGTCATCACGATCATCGCCGTCGTGGGACTGGCCATCAACGGCCTCAACAAGGGCATCGACTTCTCCGGCGGCGCGGTCTTCACCACGCCGAAGGTCTCGGTCTCCACGACCCAGGCGGAGAACGACACCAAGGACCTGCTGTCGGGCCCGCACGACGTCATCGCGCAGAAGCTCGGCACCGGCGGCATGCGCATCCAGGTCAGCGGCATCGACAACGACACCGCGATGAGCGTGCGCGGCGGCCTCGCCAAGGACCTCGGCGTCGCCCCCGACTCCATCTCGCCGCAGGTCGTCGGCCCGAGCTGGGGCCAGCAGGTCTCCCAGAAGGCCGAACTGGGCCTGGTCATCTTCATGATCCTGGTCGTCATCTACCTGGCGATCGCCTTCGAGTGGCGGATGGCCGTCGCGGCCCTGATCGCGCTCATCCACGACCTGACGATCACCGTCGGCGTCTACGCCCTCGTCGGCTTCGAGGTGACGCCCGGTACGGTCATCGGTCTGCTGACCATCCTCGGCTACTCGCTCTACGACACCGTCGTGGTCTTCGACGGCCTGAAGGAGACCACCAAGGGCATCACGAACCAGACCCGGTACACCTACACCGAGCTGGCCAACCGCAGCCTCAACATGACGCTGGTGCGCTCCATCAACACCTCCGTCGTGGCGCTGCTGCCGGTCGCCGCGCTGCTGTTCATCGGCGGCGGCCTGCTCGGCGCGGGCATGCTCAACGACATCGCGCTCGCGCTGTTCGTCGGCCTGACCGCCGGTGCCTACTCCTCGATCTTCATCGCCACCCCGCTGGTCGCCTCCTTCAAGGAGGCCACCCCGGAGATGAAGGCGCTGGCCAAGCGGGTCAGGACCAAGCGCGCCAAGGCCGAGCGCGAGGGCGTCGACCTCGACGCCCAGGACACCGAGCGGGAACAGGCCGAGGACGGCGACGACGAGCCGGCCGGCGCCGGGGCGGGTTCCGCCTCCGGCATCGGCGGCCAGCGCCGCCAGCCCTCGTCCCGCAACCGCGGCCGTGGCCGAGCGTCCGGCAAGCGCCGCTGAGCCGGGGGAGACGACGATGACCACGGCCGACCTGGCCGGGGCCGACCTGCGCGGCCTGCTGCTCAGCCGGATCCGCGACGTGCCCGACTATCCGGTACCGGGCGTGACGTTCAAGGACATCACCCCGCTGCTCGCCGACCCGGCCGCCTTCGGCGCGCTCACCGGCGCGCTGGCCGAGCTGTGCGTACGCCACCGGGCCGACAAGGTCGTCGGCCTTGAGGCCCGCGGCTTCATCCTGGCCGCCCCCGCGGCGGCCAGGGCCGGACTCGGCTTCGTCCCGGTCCGCAAGGCGGGCAAGCTCCCCGGCGTCACGCACCGGCAGGCGTACGAGCTGGAGTACGGCACCGCGGAGATCGAGGTGCTCGGCGACGCCTTCGTGCCCGGCGAGCGGGTCCTCGTCATCGACGACGTGCTGGCCACCGGCGGCACCGCCGAAGCCTCGCTGGAGCTGATCCGTCGGGCGGGCGCCGAGGTGGCCGGGCTCGCGGTGCTGATGGAACTGGGCTTCCTGGGCGGCCGCGCCCGGCTGGCCCCGGCGCTGGACGGCGCCCCGCTGGAAGCCCTGGTCGCCGTCTGACGGGCGCGGGCACCACGCGGTGCGTCAACGCCGACGAGAGCGGGTCCCGGGAACAACCGGGGCCCGCTCCCGCGTTCGTCCGTGACACGTCCGCCCGCGCGCACGCCGGGGCAGCCCCGGCGCACCGGCCGCACGCGGCAGGGGGCGGCACATCGATACCATGGGAGTCCGGACCCGTACCGCGGCCCGGTCCCGCTTGAGGAGTGCCCTTGCCTGACGAGGCCCAGCCGCTCGCCGCCGGGGGCGGGAAAGACACCACCGCACCCGCTCCGGCGCCCTCCGGCACGCCCGGAGACGCCGGCGCCGCCCGTCCGCCCGCCGAGCCCCGCCCGGTGCGCCCCGCGGCCGGCAACCTGGCGCCCTCGCGCTCCGCGGGCTCCTCCAGCCGGGTGCGCGCCCGCCTCGCCCGCCTCGGCGTCCAGCGGCAGAGCCCGTACAACCCGGTGCTGGAACCGCTGCTGCGGATCGTGCGGAGCAACGACCCCAAGATCGACACCGCGGGCCTGCGGCAGATCGAACGCGCCTACCAGGTCGCCGAGCGCTGGCACCGCGGCCAGAAGCGCAAGAGCGGCGACCCGTACATCACGCACCCGCTCGCGGTCACCACGATCCTCGCCGAGCTGGGCATGGACCCGGCGACGCTGATGGCGGGCCTGCTGCACGACACCGTCGAGGACACCGAGTACGGCCTGGACACCCTGCGCCGCGACTTCGGCGAGCAGGTCGCGCTGCTGGTCGACGGCGTCACCAAGCTGGACAAGGTCAAGTTCGGCGAGGCGGCACAGGCCGAGACCGTGCGCAAGATGGTCGTGGCGATGGCCAAGGACCCGCGCGTCCTGGTCATCAAGCTCGCCGACCGCCTGCACAACATGCGCACCATGCGCTACCTCAAGCGGGAGAAGCAGGAGAAGAAGGCCCGCGAGACGCTGGAGATCTACGCCCCGCTGGCGCACCGGCTGGGCATGAACACCATCAAGTGGGAGCTGGAGGACCTCGCCTTCGCGATCCTCTACCCCAAGATGTACGACGAGATCGTCCGCCTGGTCGCCGAGCGCGCCCCCAAGCGCGACGAGTACCTCGCCGTCGTCACCGACCAGGTGCAGCAGGACCTGCGCTCGGCCCGCATCAAGGCCACCGTCACCGGCCGCCCCAAGCACTACTACAGCGTCTACCAGAAGATGATCGTGCGGGGCCGCGACTTCGCCGAGATCTACGACCTGGTGGGCATCCGGGTCCTGGTCGACACCGTCCGCGACTGCTACGCGGCGCTGGGCACCATCCACGCGCGGTGGAACCCGGTGCCGGGGCGGTTCAAGGACTACATCGCGATGCCCAAGTTCAACATGTACCAGTCGCTGCACACGACGGTCATCGGGCCCTCCGGCAAGCCGGTCGAGCTGCAGATCCGCACCTTCGACATGCACCGGCGCGCCGAGTACGGCATCGCCGCCCACTGGAAGTACAAGCAGGAGGCCGTGGCCGGCGCCTCCAAGGTGCGCACCGACAGCCCGAAGTCCGCCAAGGCCGACGACGCGGTCAACGACATGGCGTGGCTGCGGCAGCTGCTGGACTGGCAGAAGGAGACCGAGGACCCGGGCGAGTTCCTGGAGTCGCTGCGCTTCGACCTCTCCCGCAACGAGGTCTTCGTCTTCACGCCCAAGGGCGACGTCATAGCGCTGCCCGCCGGCGCCACCCCGGTCGACTTCGCGTACGCCGTCCACACCGAGGTCGGCCACCGCACGATCGGCGCCCGCGTCAACGGCCGCCTCGTGCCGCTGGAGTCGACGCTCGACAACGGGGACCTGGTCGAGGTCTTCACCTCCAAGGCGCAGGGGGCCGCGCCGTCCCGCGACTGGCTGAGCTTCGTCAAGTCGCCGCGCGCCCGCAACAAGATCCGCGCCTGGTTCTCCAAGGAGCGCCGCGAGGAGGCCATCGAGCAGGGCAAGGAAGCCATCGCCCGCGCGATGCGCAAGCAGAACCTGCCCATCCAGCGGGTGCTGACCGGCGACTCGCTGGTCACCCTCGCGCACGAGATGCGCTACCCCGACATATCGGCGCTCTACGCGGCGATCGGCGAGGGCCACATCACCGCGCAGTCGGTCGTGCAGAAGCTGGTCGAGGCGCTCGGCGGCGAGGAGGGCGCGACCGAGGACATCGCCGAGGTCACCACCCCGTCCCGCAGCCGCGGCAAGCGGCGCGCCAACGCCGACCCCGGCGTCATCGTCAAGGGCGAGCGTGACGTGTGGGTCAAGCTGTCGCGGTGCTGCACGCCGGTGCCGGGCGATCCGATCATCGGCTTCGTCACCCGCGGCAACGGGGTCTCGGTGCACCGCGCGGACTGCGTCAACGTCGACTCCCTGTCGCAGCAGCCCGAGCGGATCATCGAGGTCGAGTGGGCGCCGACCCAGTCGTCGGTCTTCCTGGTCGCCATCCAGGTCGAGGCGCTGGACCGCTCCCGGCTGCTGTCGGACGTCACCCGGGTCCTTTCCGACCAGCACGTCAACATCCTGTCGGCGGCCGTCCAGA
The DNA here is from genome assembly GCF_003144095.1 of Streptomyces sp. ICBB 8177. GTDB lineage: Bacteria > Actinomycetota > Actinomycetes > Streptomycetales > Streptomycetaceae > Streptantibioticus_D. The sequence goes on from NZ_NSKH01000023.1 coordinate 1,125,030, forward strand.
CCTCCCGCGACCGGGTCGCCACCTCCCGCTTCACCTTCGAGATGGGCGACCCGAAGCACCTGGGCCACGTCCTGAAGGCGGTACGCGGCGTGGAGGGCGTCTACGACGTGTACCGGGTGACGTCAGGCCGCGCGAGGTAGCCGCCTCCCGGCTGCGGTGCCTTTTCCGCCTCCGGCGCCCGTTCCGCGCACCGCCCCGCCCGGCTGCCGGCGCCGTTTGTGCCTGCGGCGCCGCTTGTGCCTGCGGCTTTCCTCTCGGCCTGCGGCGTCGTTTCCGCGCGCGGCTCCCCCTTCCCCGCCGCGACGGCGGGAAGCGAAACGGTGCGGACCGGCGGTGCCCGGTCGTCGTCAACCCTTCAGCAGGTCGAGGACGGCTCGGCACCGCCGGTCCGCACCGTATCGGCTGATCACCGTCGCGGCGGGGAGAACTCATCCCCCGCGGCGGAAGAAACCGCGACGGGTCAGCCGCCGAACTCGTGCAGGCCCTTCAGGGCCTGGTCCAGGAGGGCCTGGCGGCCCTCCAGCTCGCGCTCCAGCTTGTCCGCCTTCGCCGTGTTGCCCGCCGCGCGAGCGGCCTCCACCTGACCCCTGAGCTTGTCCACCGCCGCCTGAAGCTGACCGGTGAGACCTTCCGCCCGCGCCCGCGCCTCAGGGTTCGTGCGGCGCCACTCCGCCTCCTCCGCCTCCTGGATCGCCCGCTCGACCGCGTGCATCCGCGCCTCGATGCGCGGCCGCGCGTCCCGCGGGACGTGGCCGATCGCCTCCCAGCGCTCGTTGACCGAACGGAACGCGGCGCGGGCCGCCTTCAGGTCGGTCACCGGAAGCAGCTTCTCGGCCTCGATGGCCAGCTCCTCCTTGCGGGCCAGGTTCTCCCGCTGCTCGGAGTCGCGCTCGGCGAACACCTCGGCGCGGGCGGCGAAGAAGACGTCCTGCGCGCCGCGGAAACGGTTCCACAGTTCGTCCTCGGCCTCGCGCTGGGCGCGGCCCGCCGCCTTCCAGTCGGCCATCAGTTCGCGGTAGCGGGCCGCGGTCGCACCCCATTCGGTGGAGCCGGAGAGGGACTCGGCCTCCTGGACCAGCTTCTCCTTGACGCGCCGGGCGTCCTCGCGCTGCGCGTCGAGCGAGGCGAAGTGCGCCTTGCGGCGCTTGGAGAAGACCGAACGGGCGTGGCTGAAGCGGTGCCACAGCTCGTCGTCGGACTTGCGGTCGAGCCGGGGCAGGCTCTTCCATGTGTCCACCAGCGCACGCAGCCGCTCGCCCGCCGAGCGCCACTGCTCGCTGACCGACAGCTCCTCGGCCTCGGCGACCAGCTGCTCCTTGGCGGTCTTCGCCTCGTCGTTCGCCTTCGCCTTGGCCGCCTTGCGCTGCTCACGACGCGATTCGACCTCGCCGACGAGCGCGTCGAGCCGCTTGTCCAGGGCGTCCAGGTCGCCCACGGCGTGCGCCTCGCGCACCGTCGAGCGCAGGTGCTCGATGGCGGTGTTGGCGTCCTTGGCCGACAGGTCGGTGGTACGCACCCGGCGTTCGAGGAGGCCGATCTCGACGACGAGTCCGTCGTACTTGCGCTTGAAATACGCGAGCGCCTCGTCGGGAGAGCCCGCCTGCCACGAGCCGACGACTCGCTCACCGTCGGCCGTCCGCACGTACACGGTCCCCGTCTCGTCGACGCGTCCCCATGGGTCGCTGCTCACAGCGCCTCCTCCACGTGATGCCCGGCCGTCGCCGGCGCTTCGGGCATCGTCCACAGTTCTCTCCGGCCGAGGCTCGCCCCGGCCGCTCCGACGTGCTGTTTTGTTGCTCCTGATCGAGCCGGGCGGCAGCCGTCGGCGCGGGCGCCCTGTACAACGCAAACATAGGCGACCGGCGCCCCGGCTGTCCGCATCCCCGGGACGCGAATATCGCCGGGGACGCCCCTGCCTCCCGCGCGGCCTCAGTCCTTGACGACCGTCGCCTTGTTGATCACCACGGTCGCGTTGGGCGCTGTGGTGCCGTTGGCGTCGGCCGGAGCGGCGCCCGCGGCGGCGATCTTCTGCAGCACCTTCATGCCGGCCGGGGTGATGGTGCCGAACGGGGTGTAGCTCGGCGCGAGCGGGCTGGCCTTGTAGACCAGGAAGAACTGGCTGCCGCCGGTGTGCGGCTGGCCGGTGTTGGCCATCGCCACCGTGCCCGCCGGGTACGTCACCGTGCCGTCGGAGCCCTTCTTGCCGAACGCGCCGAGGTTCTCGTCCGGGATGGTGTAGCCGGGGCCGCCCTGGCCGGTGCCGGTCGGGTCGCCGCACTGGAGGACGAAGATCCCGGAGGTGGTGAGCCGGTGGCACTTGGTGTGGTCGAAGAAGTGCTGGTCGGCGAGGAACTTGAAGGAGTTGACGGTGTGCGGCGCCTTGGCGGCGTCCAGTTTCATGGAGATGTCGCCGCAGGTCGTCGACAGGTCCATGGTGTACGCGGAGCCGGTGGAGATGTCCATCGACGGCTCGGTCTTCCACTGCTTCTTGCCCGGCGAGCCCGCCGCCGGCCTGCCGCAGGGATCCTTCGCCGTGGACGCCGTGGAGGCGGACGGGGAAGCGCCGGCCGAAGTCGACTTGTCGCCGCCGAGCCCGGTGGACGCCCACACCGCGCCGCTCGCGGCCAGCACCACGGCCACCACCGAGGCGATGACCACGTTACGCCGCCGTGCCCTGGACCGCTGCTGTGCCCTGCGCTGCTGCTGGCGCTCGAACTTCTGGCGGGCGAGCTGGCGCCGCCGCTGATCCTTGCTGACCACTTCAGCCTCTCCCGATGCCGATCTCGTTGCCCGAGGTGTCCGCGGGTGACCGGTTCTCCCGCGGACCGTTGAGGATGCTGCACGAATGCTGCCATCCGTCACTGTGCGCCGGTGACGATACGGGTTCGCGTGAGTACCGTCGCCGCCGGTAGGCTCGTCGTCCGCGGGAACCCGCCACGGACCGCAGGTCGCCGGAGGGCTCGCCGCGTACGAGACAGTTCGCAGCCGAGTAGAGGACGATCGTGCTCATTGCCGGGTTCCCGGCCGGGGCCTGGGGGACCAACTGCTACGTGGTCGCCCCCGCCGCCGGCGAGGAGTGCGTGATCATCGACCCCGGGCACGAGGCCGCCGCGGGCGTCGGGGAACTGCTCGCCAAGCACCGGCTCAAGCCGGTCGCCGCGATCCTCACGCACGGCCACATCGACCACGTCGCCTCGGTCGTCCCGGTCTGCGGGGCCCACGACATACCGGCCTGGATCCACCCCGAGGACCGCTACATGATGAGCGACCCGGCCAGGGCGCTGGGCCGTTCCATCGGGCAGCATCTGCTGGGTGAGCTGACCGTGGGCGAGCCGGACGACGTCCGGGAGCTGTCGGACGGCGCCACGCTGGCGCTGGCCGGTCTGGAGTTCACCGTGGCGCACGCGCCCGGCCATACCAAGGGGTCGGTGACCTTCCGGCTGCCCGAGACCTCCGGGATTCCCCCGGTGTTCTTCTCGGGCGACCTGCTGTTCGCCGGCTCCATCGGACGCACCGACCTGCCCGGCGGCTCCCACGCCGAGATCCTCGAGTCGCTGGCCCGCGTGTGCCTGCCGCTCGACGACTCGACCGTGGTGCTGTCCGGCCACGGCCCCCAGACCACCATCGGCCGCGAACGCGCCACCAACCCGTTCCTGGGTGAGGTGGCCCGCGGCCACGGAGCCGAGCCGGCTCCGCGACGAGGAATGTGACGACGCAACCGAAGTGAGCACCTTCTCCGCCCCCAAGGGCACCTACGACCTGATCCCGCCGGACTCCGCCGCGTTCCTCGCGGTGCGCGAGGCGATCGCCGCGCCGCTCAGGCGCGCCGGTTACGGCTACGTGGAGACACCCGGCTTCGAGCAGGTCGAGCTGTTCTCCCGAGGTGTCGGCGAGTCCACCGACATCGTGACCAAGGAGATGTACACCCTCACCACCAAGGGCGGTGACGAGCTGGCGCTGCGCCCCGAGGGCACCGCCTCCGTCCTGCGTGCCGCCCTCCAGGCCAACCTGCACAAGCAGGGCAACCTGCCGGTGAAGCTGTGGTACTCCGGCTCGTACTACCGCTACGAGCGACCGCAGGCCGGCCGCTACCGCCACTTCTCGCAGGTCGGCGCCGAGGCGCTGGGCGCCGAGGACCCGGCGCTCGACGCCGAGCTGATCATCCTCGCGGTCGACGCGTACAAGTCGCTCGGCCTGCGCGGCTTCCGCCTGCTGCTCAACTCCCTCGGCGACAAGGAGTGCCGCCCGGTCTACCGCGCCGCGCTGCAGGAGTTCCTGCGCGGCCTCGACCTGGACGAGGAGACCCGCCGCCGCATCGACATCAACCCGCTGCGGGTGCTGGACGACAAGCGCGAGGCGGTGCAGAAGCAGCTGGCCGGCGCGCCGATGATGCGCGACCACCTGTGCGAGGCGTGCCGTACCTACCACGACCAGGTGCGCGAGCTGCTGACCGAGGCGGGCGTGCTGTTCGAGGACGACCCCAAGCTGGTGCGCGGCCTCGACTACTACACCCGCACCACGTTCGAGTTCGTCCACGACGGCCTCGGCTCGCAGTCCGCGGTCGGCGGCGGCGGCCGCTACGACGGCCTGTCGGAGATGATCGGCGGCCCGGCGCTGCCCTCGGTGGGCTGGGCGCTGGGCGTGGACCGCACGGTGCTGGCCCTCAGGGCGGAGGGCGTCGAACTCGAACTGCCCGCCCCCACCCAGGTGTTCGCGGTGCCGCTGGGCGAGCGGGCGCGGCGCGCGCTGTTCGCGGTCGTCACCGAACTGCGCCGGGAGGGCGTCGCGGCCGACTTCGCGTTCGGCGGCAAGGGCCTGAAGAACGCGATGAAATCGGCCAACCGCTCCGGCGCCCGCTACGCGATCGTGGCGGGGGAGCGGGACCTTGACGAGGGCCACGTCCAGCTGAAGGACCTGGAGAGCGGCGAGCAGACCCCGGTGCCGCTGACCGCGGTCGCCGCGACCCTACGGGAACGGCTGGGCTGAGGCGCGACGGCGGACCGCCGACCGGGGTGGCCCCGGCCGTCATGTCCGCGTCGCCGACCGGCCGGATCCGGTCGCGTTCACCACGGCCCCGGACACCGCGTGCGCGGTCCGGGGCCGTGCGGGCAGGATGGCGACATGGACTCGATCCTGACCCGGCCGGAGCGCCCCGCCGACCACGAAGCGGTCCGAGCCGTCAACCTGAGTGCTTTCCCGTCCCCCGTCGAGGCGGATCTCGTCGACGCGTTGCGCCGCGACGCCTGCTGGCTGCCCGGGCTGTCCTGGGTGGCTCAGGCCCCCGACGGCCAGGTCGCCGGGCACGCCCTGCTGACCCGGCTGCGCGTCGAGGGCGCGGGCACCGCAGGGGACGCGCTCGCCCTGGCCCCGGTCGCCGTCTCCCCGTCGTGGCAGCGGCAGGGCTATGGAACGGCACTGGTCAGAGCGGTGCTGGCGGCGGCGGACGCGACCGGCGAACGGCTGGTGGTGGTGCTCGGCGACCCTCGCTACTACCGCCGCTTCGGCTTCGCCCCGGCCTCGCTGCACGGGGTGAGCGGGCCGTACGAGGTACCGGACGCGGTCTTCCAGGCGCTGCCGCTCGGCGGCTACGACGGCGGACCGCGCGGCGAGGCGGTCTACGCGGCTCCGTTCCGCAGCCTGTGATCTTCGCCGGTCCGCGGTATGCGGCCGGGGCGGCTGGTGCACAATGATGCCCCGGCGCCTACCGTTCACGCGCGGCGCCGTGCAGTCTGGTAGTGGGCGGGCCGGTGGCGGGCGGACCTCACCGGGACGCGATCCCTTGGACACGGCGACAGAAGGCGACATGACGACATCGGCGCTCGAAGAGACCCGCAGCGAGGAACGGCACGACGAGCCGGAGCTCATCGGCGGGGGCCGCGCGTTCGGTGTGCTGCTGGTGGTGTGCGGCGTGCTGGGCCTGCTCGCCGCCTGGTACATCACCCTCGACGAGTTCCAGCTGTACAAGAACCCCAACTTCGTCCCCGGGTGCAGCATCAACCCGATCATCTCCTGCGGCAACATCATGAAGAGCCACCAGGCGAAGGCCTTCGGGTTCCCCAACCCGATGATCGGCCTGGTCTGCTATCCGGTGCTCATCTGCGTGGGCATGGCGGTGCTCGCCAGGGCCCGGTTCCGCCGCTGGTTCTGGCTCGGCCTGCAGGCCGGCACGCTCTTCGGCGTCGGGTTCGTCACCTGGCTCCAGTACGAGTCGCTGTACTCGATCGGTTCGCTGTGCCCCTGGTGCATGATGGCCTGGGTCGGAACCATCGCCGCCTTCTGGTACACGCTCGCGCACAACGTGAAGAACCGGGTGATCCCGGTGCCCGCCGGGGTCAAGCAGGCGGTGGAGGAGTTCCACTGGGCGGTCCCGATCCTGTGGTACGGCGTCCTGGTGATGCTCATCCTGACCCGCTGGTGGTCGTACTGGCGCACCCTGCTCTGAGCCCCGCCCGCGCGCTGCGCGGTGCGAGGCGCACGCCCCCTGAGCCGACCGTACGGCCCGGGCCCCCGTCGCGGGCCCGGGCCGTTGTCAGTGCCGTGTCCTAGGCTTCCTTGTCGTGGAACCCGACCTGTTCACCGCCGCCGCCGAGGACCGCCGGGCCAAGGAGCCCGGCGCCAGCCCGCTCCCGGTGCGCATGCGCCCGCGCACCCTGGACGAGGTGGTGGGCCAGCAGCACCTGCTCGGCCCCGGCTCGCCGCTGCGCAGGCTCGTCGGCGAGGGCGCGGGCGGCCCCGCCGGTCCCGCCTCGGTCATCCTGTGGGGGCCGCCGGGGACCGGCAAGACGACCCTCGCCTACGTGGTCAGCCACGCCACCAACCGCCGCTTCGTGGAGCTGTCGGCGATCACCGCGGGCGTCAAGGAGGTCCGCGCGGTCATCGACAGCGCGCGCCGCGAGTCGGGCGGGTACGGCCGCGAGACGCTGCTGTTCCTCGACGAGATCCACCGCTTCAGCAAGGCTCAGCAGGACTCCCTGCTGCCCGCCGTGGAGAACCGCTGGGTCACCCTGATCGCCGCCACCACCGAGAACCCGTACTTCTCGGTCATCTCCCCGCTGCTGTCCCGCTCGCTGCTGCTGACCCTCGAAGCCCTCACCGACGAGGACATCCGCGGGCTGCTGCACCGCGCGCTGAGCGATCCGCGCGGGCTGGACGGCGCCGTCACCCTCCCCGAGGACGCCGAGGCCCACCTGCTGCGCATCGCGGGCGGTGACGCGCGGCGCGCCCTGACCGCGCTGGAGGCGGGCGCCGGGTCGGCCCTGGCGCGCGGTGAGGACGAGATCACGCTGCCGGTGCTGGAGGCGGCCGTGGACCGGGCCGCGGTGAAGTACGACCGCGCGGGCGACCAGCACTACGACGTGGCCAGCGCCCTGATCAAGTCGATCCGCGGATCCGACGTGGACGCCGCGCTGCACTACCTGGCCCGCATGATCGAGGCCGGTGAGGACCCCCGCTTCATCGCCCGCAGGCTGATGATCTCCGCCAGCGAGGACATCGGGCTGGCCGACCCGCAGGCGCTCCAGACGGCCGTCGCCGCCGCGCAGGCGGTCGCGATGATCGGCTTCCCCGAGGCCCGAATCACGCTGTCCCAGGCGACCATCGCTCTGGCGCTCGCCCCGAAGTCCAACGCGGCCTACCTGGCGATCGACGCGGCCCTGTCGGACGTACGCAAGGGGCTGGCGGGCCCCGTCCCGGCGCATCTGCGCGACAGCCACTACAAGGGCGCGACCAAACTCGGCCACGGCGAGGGGTACGCCTACCCGCACGACCTGCCCGGTGCCATCGCCGCCCAGCAGTACGCCCCCGACGAGGTGCATGGCAGGCGGTACTACGAGCCCACCCGCTACGGCGCCGAGGCCCGCTACGCGGACGTGCTCGACCGGGTCAGGGAGCGCCTGACGGGGGAGTGAGCGCCGGGACGCCCGGGGCGCCCCCGGGCGTCCCGGCGGGGACCGGTGCCCCCGCCGCGACGCCCGCGTGTCCTAGGCCGGCGGCTGCTCGCGGTACCGCTCCAGCGCGGGCGCCGTCTTGGTCGCCGCGAACTCCAGGACGCGGTACTCCGCCACGCCCTCCACGGCGAACGGGTCGGTGGCCACCAGGGCCTCGATGGCCGCGCGGTCGGGGGCGACGGCCAGCAGCACGCCGCCGTCACGCGGGTTCTTGCGGCCGGACGCGAGCAGCACTCCGGCCGCGTACTGCTCCTCCAGCCAGGCGACGTGCCGCTCCAGCAGCGCGTCGACGCGGTCAAGGGGCGCGGTGTAGGTCAGTTCGACGACAAACATGATCGGGAGCCTACGCGTCGCGCCGGTCCTGCCGTGCCTCGCGGGCGGCGTCGAACAGGGCGTGCATCGACCGGCGCAGCTCGTCGACCCCCTCCACCGGCGCCGGGAACTCGAAGCGGGCGTCGAAGCCGCCACCGCCCCCGGTGAAGCGCACCCGCAGGCCGTAGCGGTCCAGCGCCAGCGGCACGGCGCCGTCCGCGGCGGGGCAGTGCCCGGTGCCGTCGTCGACCAGGGCGCACAGCCAGGCCAACTGGTCGTCGTGGGCGGCGGCGAGGTGCTGGAGGAGTTCCGCCTCGTGAGCGGCGAGCGGGTCGGGGCGGGCGGCGGCGAAGTCGTCGGGCTCGACGTGCTCGGCGCCCCACAGGTCGTCCACCGAGCCCTCGCCGGTCTCCAGCCGCAGCCAGCCGGGCTGCTCCCGGTCACGCGCCCTGGTCAGCCACCCGGCGACCCAGGCCCGGCCGCGGATGCGGTGCGGCACCGCGACCGGGGCGACGTCGGTGATTTCCAGCACAGCGGTGAGTCCGCCGTCGGCGGCGTGGGTGGCCGCCCGTACCGCCGGGGAATCCGGCGGAAAGCGCAGCAGGACGTCGCCTGCGGCCTCCACGACGCGTGCCGTCGGCATCATCAGATGCTGTTCGGCCAGGTCAAGACCCGGAATGACCAGCACGGCGGAGGCGTTACCCTCGACTAGAGTTCGCGCGCGTTCCGCGGCCGTCGGCCTGCTGGGCGCGTATTCCTCTTCGGGACGCGGCTGACCGTGCTCCTCGCGTTCCTCACCCACCGAGGCGGTGGCGGTGTGGTCCGCACTGGGCATGGGGTTCCCGGGTCGAAACATGCGATCTCCTCCGCTAAGGTAAGCCTTACCTAACTTACATGGAGGTCTGGAGAACGTGAACCAGTCGCGTCCCAAGGTCAAGAAGTCCCGCGCGCTCGGCATCGCGCTGACCCCGAAGGCGGTCAAGTACTTCGAGGCCCGCCCGTACCCGCCCGGCGAGCACGGCCGCGGCCGCAAGCAGAACAGCGACTACAAGGTCCGTCTGCTGGAGAAGCAGCGTCTGCGTGCCCAGTACGACATCAGCGAGACGCAGATGCGCCGTGCCTACGACCGCGCTCGGAAGGTCGAAGGCAAGACCGGCGACGCGCTGATCATCGAGCTTGAGCGCCGTCTGGACGCGCTCGTCCTGCGGTCCGGCCTGGCCCGCACCATCTACCAGGCCCGGCAGATGGTCGTCCACGGCCACATCGAGGTCAACGGCCGCAAGGTCGACCGCCCGTCCTTCCGGGTCCGCCCGGACGACGTGGTGCAGGTCCGCGAGCGCTCCCGCGCCAAGACCCCGTTCCAGGTCGCCAAGGCCGGCGGCTGGGCGGGCGAGGGCGAGACCCCGAAGTACCTCCAGGTCAACCTGGACGCCCTGGCGTTCCGCCTGGACCGCGACCCCAACCGCCGCGAGATCCCGGTGATCTGCGACGAGCAGCTCGTCGTCGAGTACTACGCCCGCTGACGTCCCCCCGGACCGTCTCCGGCACCTCCCCGCAGCGCCGCGCCGTCGAGTACGGGCGGCGCTGCGGCGTTCCCGCCCGCGCGTCACCCCGGAACTCGGTACGAGCACCGGCCCCGGGCGCGATAGGGTCGGAACCCTGCCGCCCGCGCCCGCGTTCCGCCGTGGCCCTCGGGCCCGGACCGGCGTACGCGAGCGGCCCGCCGACCGTCGTGAACTTCGAGGAGCCAGCAGTGTCCGGTGGAGAGGTGGCCGGCCTCATCGTGGCCGTCTTCTGGGCCATCCTGGTGTCGTTCCTGGCCGTGGTGCTGGTCCGGCTCGCGCAGACCCTGCGGCAGGCCGGCGACCTGGTCGCAGGCGTCACCGAGCAGGCCGTGCCGCTGCTGGGCGAGGCCACCGCGGCGGTGCGCGCCGCCCACACCCAGCTCGACCGCGTCGACACCATCACCGCCGACGTCCAGGAGGTCACGGCCAACGCCTCCGCGCTGTCCACCACCGTCGCCTCCACCTTCGGCGGCCCGCTGGTCAAGGTCGCCGCGTTCGGCTACGGCGTGCGCCGCGCGGTCGGCCTGCAGGCGCAGGACCGCAAGGACGCCAAGGCCGACCGGCGCGCCAGGGCCCGCGCCGCGCGCCGTACGGTGATCGTGGGCGCCGCGCTGCCGGGCGCCCGCCGCCGCACCCGAGGGAAGGGCTGATCCGAGATGTTCCGCCGCCTGTTCTGGTTCGTCGCCGGCATCTCGACCGGCGTGTGGGCCACCACCAAGGTCAACCGCGCGGTGCGCCGCCTCAGCCCCGACGGCCTCGCGGCTACCGCCGCCGACCGGGCGCTCGAACTCGGCGGCCGGGCACGGCAGTTCGCGATCGACGTGCGCGCCGGAATGACCGAGCGCGAAGCCGAACTCGGCGACGTCCTGGGGATCGACGGCCGGCCCGGTCCGGAGCCCGAACCCCACCGGGCCGTGCAGCCCGTCAACCGTCCGCAGATCACCTACCGGGGCCACGTGCGTTCACGGGTCCACCCGCAGGATCACCAGCAGAAAGAGGGCCACTGATGGAGTCGGCAGAAATCCGCAGGCGCTGGCTGCGCTTCTTCGAGGAGCGCGGGCACACGGTCGTGCCGTCCGCGTCCCTGATCGCGGACGACCCGACGCTGCTGCTGGTCCCCGCGGGCATGGTGCCGTTCAAGCCCTACTTCCTCGGCGAGGTCAAGCCGCCCTTCGCGCGCGCCACGAGCGTGCAGAAGTGCGTGCGCACCCCGGACATCGAAGAGGTCGGCAAGACCACCCGGCACGGCACGTTCTTCCAGATGTGCGGCAACTTCTCGTTCGGCGACTACTTCAAGGAAGGCGCCGTCAAGCTCGCCTGGGAGCTGCTCACCCTGCCCCAGGACCAGGGCGGTTACGGCCTGGAGCCGGAGAAGCTGTGGATCACCGTCTACGAGGACGACGACGAGGCCGAGACCCTCTGGCGTGACGTCGTCGGCGTCCCGGCCGAGCGCATCCAGCGCCTGGGCAAGAAGGACAACTTCTGGTCCATGGGCGTGCCCGGACCCTGCGGCCCCTGCTCGGAGATCAACTACGACCGCGGGCCGGAGTTCGGCGCCGAGGGCGGCCCGGCCGTCAACGACGAGCGCTACGTGGAGATCTGGAACCTGGTCTTCATGCAGTACGAGCGCGGCCCGGGCTTCGGCAAGGACGACTTCGAGATCCTCGGCGACCTGCCCGCCAAGAACATCGACACCGGGCTCGGCCTGGAACGCCTGGCGATGATCCTCCAGGGCGTCCACAACATGTACGAGACCGACACCCTGCGCGTCGTCATCGACAAGGCCACCGAGCTGACCGGTGTCGCCTACGGCGCCGACCGCGACTCCGACGTGTCGCTGCGCGTGATCGCCGACCACCTGCGCACCTCCGTGATGCTCATCGGCGACGGCGTCACCCCGGGCAACGAGGGCCGCGGCTACGTGCTGCGCCGCATCATGCGCCGCGCCATCCGCAACATGCGGCTGCTCGGCTCCACCCAGCCGGTCATCGGCGACCTGGTGGACGTGGTGATCCGGACCATGGGCGAGCAGTACCCGGAGCTGGTCGAGGACCGCAGGCGCATCGAGACCGTCGCGCTCGCCGAGGAGGCCGCCTTCCTCAAGACCCTCAAGGCCGGCACCAACATCCTCGACACCGCCGTCACCGAGACCAAGGCCGCCGGTTCCGCCGTGCTCTCGGGCGACAAGGCGTTCCTGCTCCACGACACCTGGGGCTTCCCCATCGACCTCACCCTGGAGATGGCCTCCGAGCAGGGCCTGTCCGTGGACGAGGAGGGCTTCCGCCGCCTGATGAAGGAGCAGCGGGAGCGCGCCAAGGCCGACGCCAAGGCCAAGAAGCAGGGCCACGCGGACCTGTCCGCCTACCGCGAGGTCGCCGACACCTCCGGCACCACCGTCTTCACCGGCTACACCGAGAACTCCGGCGAGGCCACCGTGGTCGGCCTGCTGGTCGACGGCGTGCCCTCGCCCGCCGCCACCGAGGGCGACGAGGTCGAGGTCGTCCTCGACCGCACCCCGTTCTACGCCGAGGGCGGCGGCCAGCTCGCCGACACCGGCCGCATCCGCACCGACACCGGCGCGGTGGTCGAGGTCCGCGACGTCCAGCAGCCGGTGCCCGGCGTCAGCGTGCACAAGGGCGTCGTCCAGGTCGGCGAGATCGCCCTGGGCTCCGCCGCGCACGCCGCCATCGACCTGGTGCGCCGCCGGGCCATCGCCCGCGCCCACTCCGCCACCCACCTCACCCACCAGGCGCTGCGCGACGCCCTCGGGCCGACCGCCGCGCAGGCCGGCTCCGAGAACTCCCCCGGCCGCTTCCGCTTCGACTTCGGTTCGCCCGCCGCCGTTCCCGGCACGGTGCTGACCGACGTCGAGCAGAAGATCAACGAGGTCCTCGCCCGTGAACTCGACGTCACCGCCGAGGTGATGAGCATGGCCGAGGCCAAGAAGCAGGGCGCCATCGCCGAGTTCGGCGAGAAGTACGGCGAGCGGGTCCGGGTCGTCACCATCGGCGACTTCTCCAAGGAACTGTGCGGCGGCACCCACGTCCACAACACCGCGCAGCTGGGCCTGGTCAAGCTGCTCGGCGAGTCCTCCATCGGCTCCGGCGTGCGCCGCGTGGAGGCCCTGGTCGGCGTGGACGCCTACAAGTTCCTGGCCCGCGAGCACACCCTCGTCTCGCAGCTGACCGACCTGGTCAAGGGCCGCCCGGAGGAGCTGCCCGACAAGATCTCCGGCGTGCTGACCAAGCTGCGCGAGGCCGAGAAGGAGATCGAGCGCTTCCGCGCCGAGAAGGTGCTGGCCGCCGCGGGCGGTCTCGCCGAGGGCGCCGAGGACGTCAAGGGCGTCGCCCTGGTCACCGGCAGCGTCCCCGAGGGCACCGGCGCCGACGACCTGCGCAAGCTCGTCCTGGACGTGCGCGAGCGCGTCGGCGGCGGCCGCCCGGCCGTGGTCGCCCTGTTCACGGTCGCGAACGGCCGCCCGCTCACCGTCATCGCCACCAACGAGGCCGCCCGCAGCCGCGGCGTCAAGGCGGGCGAGCTGGTCCGCACCGCCGCCAAGACCCTCGGTGGTGGTGGCGGCGGCAAGGACGACGTGGCCCAGGGCGGTGGCAGCGACCCGGCCGCCGTCGGCGAGGCCGTCGAGGCCGTGCGCCGCCTCGTGGCCGAGAAGGCCTGACGGGGGCACGGTGCGACGCGGCAGACGGATCGCGGTGGACGTCGGGGACGCCCGCATCGGAGTCGCCAGCTGCGACCCCGACGGGGTGCTGGCCACCCCGGTGGAGACCGTCCCCGGCAAGGACGCCCCGGCGGCCCGTCGCCGCATCGCGGCCATCGTCGCGGAGTACGAACCGATCGAGGTCGTCGTCGGCCTGCCCCGTTCGCTGAACGGTGGCGAGGGCCCGGCGGCGGCCAAGGTCCGTACCTTCGCGGCCGATGTGGCGAAACTCATCCAGCCGGTCCCGGTCCGCTTGGTCGACGAGCGGATGTCCACGGTGACGGCGGCCCAGGGCATGCGCGCCTCGGGCGTGAAGTCCCGGAAGGGCAGGGCGTTCATCGACCAGGCGGCGGCCGTGGTCATCCTCCAGAGCGCCCTGGAAACCGAACGCGTGTCGGGAGATCCCCCCGGCGAGAGCGTCCAGGTGGCCGGCTGATCGCGGTACGGTGACGTTCCGCGCCGGACGACGGGCCACCGCCCGCCCCGACCGGACGCGGACACGTATCGCCCCGCGTACTCAGGAGAGCCATGACCGATTACGGGCAGGGCCACGGTTCGCAGCCGTGGCATCCCGAGCCATGGCACCCCGACGATCCGCTCTACGGCGACCCGGGCTGGGAGCACCAGCAGGACCCCGCCCGGGACGCCTACGGGCAGCAGGGCTACCCGCCCGAGTCGTATCCGCAGCAGCAGTACCAGCCGCAGTACGCGGAGCAGCAGTACCCCCAGCAGCAGTGGGACGGCGGCCAGCAGTACCCGGCGGGGCAGCAGTACCCGGTCCCGCAGCAGTACGCCACTGCCCCGCAGGCCTACGGCTGGGACCAGCAAGTCCCCTACCCGGACGACCAGTACGGGCAGTACGGCACGACCGTCGGCCCGCCCGCCGACCCGTACGGCAACCAGCCGCCGGCCGGGTACTACGACGGCAACGCCGCGTTCGTCCGCCCCGAGCAGCCGCAACAGGTCCCGCAGACGCAGCAGTTCCCGCAGGCCCAGGCGCAGACGCGGACCGCACCGCCGCCCGCCGTGGACACCACGGCCGAGTGGAACCCGTTCGACGAGGGCGCCGACGAGCCGGAGACCCATCCGTTCTTCACCGGCGGCCCGTCGGACACCAAGAAGCGCCGCGACGCCGGTCTCGCCGACGCGCACGACGACTTCGAGGACGACCGGGCCGGTGACGGGGACGACGACGGGCTGCCCCGGCGGGGTAAACGCGGCGAGAAGAAACGTCCCAAGCGGCGCAGCGGCTGCGCCTGCCTGGTCGCCCTGATCGCCATCGGCGGCCTGCTCTCGGGCGGCGGCTACCTCGGATACCGGTACTACGAGGGCCACTTCGCCGCCCCGCCGGACTACGCGGGCCAGGGCAGCGGCAGCGTGCAGGTGCAGATCCCCGACCACGCGACGCTCGCCCAGATGGGCAACATCCTCAAGACCGAGGGCGTGGTGCGCAGTGTGGACGCCTTCACCAAGGCCGCCGCGGCCAATCCGCAGGGCTCCAGCATCCAGGGCGGCATCTACGAACTGCGCAAGCAGATGTCGGCCGCCGCCGCCGTCACCATGATGCTCGACCCCAGCGCCCAGAGCGCCCTGATCATCCCCGAGGGCTGGCGCGCCACCCAGGTCTACGACGCCCTCGACAAGCGGCTCGGGCTCGCCGCGGGCAGCACCGCCACCGCCGCGAAGAACACCGACCTGGGCCTGCCCTCCTACGTCCAGGACGGCAACCCCGAAGGCTTCCTGTACCCGACGCGCTACAGCGTGGGCAAGGGCAGCAAGCCCGGCGACGTCCTCAAGCAGATGGTCCAGCAGGCCGAGTCGCAGTACGCGGCCGACAACCTCCCGGCACAGGCCGCCAAGGTCGGCAAGACCCCGTTCCAGATCATCGTGATCGCGAGTCTCATCCAGGCCGAGGCCCAGCAGCAGGGCGACTTCGGCAAGGTCTCCCGGGTCATCTACAACCGGCTCCAGCAGAACATGGCGCTGGGCTTCGACTCCACGATCAACTACGCCAAGGGCCGCTCGACCCTGAACACCACCGCGGCCGACACCCAGTACCAGTCCCCGTACAACACCTACCTGCACAAGGGACTGCCGCCGGGCCCGATCGACAACCCCGGCCAGGAGGCGATCCAGGCCGCGCTGAACCCGGCACCCGGCGACTGGCTGTACTTCGTGACGGTCAAGCCCGGCGACACCCGGTTCACCGACAGCGCCGCGGTGCAGGCGCAGAACGTCCAGGCATTCAACGAGTACCAGCGGGAGCACGGCGGCTGATGCGCGAACCCCTCGTCACCGGCGCACCGGACCCCGGCGCCGCACCGATCACCCACCGCGCCGCGGTGCTCGGCTCTCCCATCGCGCACTCCCTGTCCCCGGTGCTGCACCGTGCCGCCTACGCGGCGCTCGGACTGACCGGCTGGGAGTACGGACGCCACGAGGTGGACGAGGCGGCGCTGCCCGCGTTCCTCGAACGGATCGCGCAGGAGCAGGCGGCGGGCGGGGCGCGCTGGGCCGGGCTGTCGCTGACCATGCCGCTCAAGCGCGCGGTCATCCCGCTGCTAGACGCGATCGGCACGACCGCCTCCCGGGTGGAGGCCGTCAACACCGTCGTGTTCACCCCGGACGGCCGCCGCACCGGTGAGAACACCGACATCCCCGGCCTGGTCGCCGCCCTGCGCGAACGCGGGGTGGAGCGCGTCGGGACCGCGGCCGTCCTCGGCGCCGGGGCCACCGCCTCCTCCGCGCTCGCCGCGCTGGCCGCGATGGGCGCCGAGCGGGTCACCGCCTACGTGCGCGGCTCCGCCAGGGCCGCCGAGATGCGCGGCTGGGGCGAGCGGCTGGGCGTCCCCGTGGTCACCGCCGACTGGGACGCGGCGGCCGGCGCCCTCACAGAGCCGCTGGTCGTCTCCACGACCCCGGCCGGTGCCACCGACCACCTCGCGGACGCGGTCCCGGCCCGGCCCGGAGCCTTGTTCGACGTGCTCTACGAGCCGTGGCCGACCCCGCTCGCGGCCGCCTGGTCGGCCCGCGCAGGGGTGCTGCTGGGCGGCCTCGACCTGCTCGTGCACCAGGCGGTGCTCCAGGTCGAGCTGATGACCGGCCGGGCGCCCGCGCCGCTGGCCGCGATGCGCGCCGCCGGTGAGGCCGCACTCGCCGCCCGCTGACCTGGGGCTGCCGCGCCCGGCCCGGTCTCGCGTTCCGTCCCGCCGGCTGGACGGATACCCGCCCCGCGGCCCGCACGTGGGAGGATCGGGGCGAGAACTTCCGACGGGCGCAGGAGAGAGGAAGCACCGTTGAGCAGGTTGCGCTGGCTGACGGCGGGGGAGTCGCACGGTCCGGCCCTGGTGGCCACATTGGAGGGGCTGCCCGCCGGTGTGCCGGTCACCACGGACATGGTGGCCGACGCCCTCGCGCGGCGGCGGCTGGGCTACGGTCGCGGCGCGCGGATGAAGTTCGAGCGCGACGAGGTCACCTTCCTCGGCGGCGTGCGGCACGGCCTCAGCCTCGGCAGTCCGATCGCGGTCATGGTCGGCAACACCGAGTGGCCCAAGTGGGAACAGGTGATGGCCGCCGACCCAGTCGACCCCGCGCTGCTCGCCGAACTCGCCCGCAACGCGCCGCTGACCCGCCCCCGGCCCGGTCACGCGGACCTGGCGGGCATGCAGAAGTACGGGTTCGACGAGGCGCGTCCGGTGCTGGAGCGGGCCTCGGCGCGCGAGACCGCGGCCCGGGTGGCGCTCGGCGCGGTCGCCCGGTCGTACCTGAAGGAGACCACCGGCATCGAGATCGTCTCCCACGTGGTCGAACTCGCCGCCGCCAAGGCGCCCTACGGCGTCTACCCCAAGCCCTCCGACGTCGAGAAGCTCGACGCCGACCCGGTGCGCTGCCTGGACGAGGCCGCGAGCGAGGCGATGGTGGCCGAGATCGACCAGGCCCACAAGGACGGCGACACCCTCGGTGGCGTCGTCGAGGTGCTCGCCTACGGCGTGCCGGTGGGCCTCGGCTCCCACGTGCACTGGGACCGCAGGCTCGACGCCCGCCTGGCCGCCGCCCTGATGGGCATCCAGGCCATCAAGGGCGTCGAGGTGGGCGACGGCTTCGAGCTGGCCCGTGTGCCCGGGTCGAAGGCCCACGACGAGATCCTGGCCACCCCCGAGGGCATCCGGCGCTCCTCCGGCCGTTCCGGCGGTACCGAGGGCGGGCTGTCCACCGGCGAACTGCTGCGGGTGCGCGCGGCGATGAAGCCGATCGCCACCGTGCCGCGCGCGCTGGCCACCGTGGACGTCTCCACCGGCGAGCCCGCGCAGGCGCACCACCAGCGCTCCGACGTGTGCGCGGTCCCGGCCGCCGGCATCGTCGCCGAGGCGATGGTCGCGCTGGTGCTGGCCGACGCGGTCGCGGAGAAGTTCGGCGGCGACAGCGTGGCCGAGACCCGCCGCAACGTCACCGGCTACCTCGACAACCTGGCGATCCGATGACCGCCGAGCACCGCGCGGGCCCCCTGGTCGTCCTGGTCGGGCCGCCCGGCGCGGGCAAGACGACGGTGGGCCGGGTGCTGGCCGACCGGCTCGGCCGCACCTTCCGCGACACCGACGCCGACATCGAGGCCGGCACCGGCCGCTCGATCCCGGACATCTTCGTGGAGGACGGGGAGGAGCACTTCCGCGCCCTGGAACGCGAGGCCGTACGCGCCGCCCTCGCCGGCCACGACGGCGTGCTGGCGCTCGGCGGCGGCGCGGTGATGGACGACGGGACCCGGGCGGCGCTCGCCGGGCTCCCGGTGGTCTTCCTCGACGTGGGCCTCGCCGACGCGGTGCGCCGGGTCGGCCTGGACACCCCGCGCCCGCTGCTGGCGGTCAACCCCAGGGCCCGCTGGCGGGAGTTGATGGAGCGGCGCCGCCCGCTGTACACCGAGGTGGCCCGGGCGGTGGTCAGCACGGACGGGCGCCTGGCGGCACAGGTCGCCGACGAGGTCATGGACGTACTGGAGCTGAAGAACGCATGACAGAGCAAGAGCCGCGAGAGCCCGTCCGCATCCGGGTCGGCGGCACCGCGGGCACCGCACCCTACGACGTCCTGATCGGCCGTCAACTCCTCGGTGAGCTGCCCGGGTTGATCGGCCCGGACGCCAAGCGGGTGGCCGTGCTGCACCCCGAGGCGCTGTCCGCCACCGGCGAGGCCATCCGCGAGGACCTGGCGGCGCAGGGCTACGAGGCGATCGCCGTGCAGCTGCCCAACGCCGAGGAGGCCAAGTCCGCCGAGGTCGCCGCGTACTGCTGGAGCGTGCTGGGGCAGACCGGCTTCACCCGCACCGACGTGATCGTCGGCATCGGCGGCGGCGCCACCACCGACCTGGCCGGGTTCGTCGCCGCGACCTGGCTGCGCGGCGTGCGCTGGGTCGCGGTGCCGACCACCGTGCTGGGCATGGTGGACGCGGCCGTGGGCGGCAAGACGGGCATCAACACCGCCGAGGGCAAGAACCTCGTCGGCGCCTTCCACCCCCCGGCCGGCGTGCTGTGCGACCTGGCGAGCCTGGAGTCGCTGCCGGTGCACGACTACGTCAGCGGGCTCGCCGAGGTCATCAAGGCGGGCTTCATCGCCGACCCGGTCATCCTCGACCTCGTCGAGGCCGACCCGCAGGCCGCCCGCACCCCGCGCGGCCCGCACACCGCGGAGCTGATCGAGCGCTCGGTGCGGGTCAAGGCCGACGTGGTCTCGCAGGACCTCAAGGAGTCCGGTCTGCGGGAGATCCTCAACTACGGCCACACCCTCGCGCACGCCATCGAGAAGAACGAGCGCTACAGCTGGCGGCACGGCGCCGCGGTCTCCGTCGGCATGGTCTTCGCCGCCGAACTCGGCCGTCTCGCGGGCCGTCTCGACGACGCGACCGCCGACCGGCACCGCGCGGTGCTGGAGTCGGTCGGTCTGCCGCTGACCTACCGGGGCGACCAGTGGCCCAAGCTGCTGGAGACCATGAAGGTCGACAAGAAGTCCCGGGGCGACCGGCTGCGCTTCATCGTGCTGGCCGGCCTCGGCAAGCCGGTCGTCCTGGAGGCCCCGGACCCGGCGGTGCTGCTCGCCGCGTACGCGGAGGTGGCGAAGTGACGCGCCGCGCCCTGGTGCTCAACGGCCCCAACCTCGGCCGCCTCGGCAGCCGGGAGCCCGAGGTCTACGGGTCGACCTCCTACGCGGGACTGGTCGAGGCGTGCACCGCGCTCGGCAAGGAGCTGGGCTTCGAGGTCGAGGTCAGGGAGACCAACGACGAGGGCACCATGATCGGCTGGCTGCACGAGGCCGCCGACGGACGGATCCCCGTCGTCCTCAACCCGGGCGCGTTCACGCACTACTCGTACGGCATGCGGGACGCCGCCGCCCAGCGCACCGCGCCGCTGATCGAGGTGCACATCTCCAACCCGTACACCCGCGAGGAGTTCCGGCACACCTCCGTGGTCGCCGCCGTGGCCAGCGGGACCGTCGCGGGCTTCGGCATCGGCTCCTACCGCCTGGCGCTGCGTGCGCTGGCCGAGGAGCTGGACGGCTGACGCCCGCCGCACCGTCCCCGGCCGTTCACACAACACCGGCCGGGGACGGTACGGTTCGGTGTCGACGGGCCTTCACCGGCACGTCAGTGACACCGAACGACCGGCGTACGACCGGCAGACGACCGGCGTACGACCGGTAGGGACGGAGCCGAGATGCAGCATGCCGCGGGGGTGCCGCAGTCACCGCCACACGGCACCCCGCAGCCCGCCGCAGCAGGCTGGGCGCCCTCCGCAGGACCGCCGGTTCCCCCGCCGCCCGGGCCGCACCCGCATCCGGGCCACCCCCTCCCTCCGCCGCCCGCCGTGCCGCCGCCCGCCGCCACCGGGCACTTCCCGATGGCGCCCGGCGCACCGGTGCCCGCCCCCGCCCCCGCGGTACCCGTGCCCGCCGCGCCGCCGGCCCCGGTGGCCGTGCTGCTGATCGGTCCCGCCGGGGCGGGCAAGACGACGGTGGCCCGGCACTGGGCCGACCACCGCGGCGCGCCCACCGCTCACATCAGCCTGGACGACGTGCGCGAATGGGTGCGCTCCGGCTTCGCCGACCCGCAGTCGGGGTGGAACGACCACTCCGAGGCGCAGTACCGGCTGGCCCGCCGCACCTGCGGCTTCTCCGCCCGCAACTTCCTGGCCAACGGGATCTCCTGCATCATCGACGACGCCGTCTTCCCCGACCGCCCGGTGGTGGGCCTCGGCGGCTGGAAGCGGCACGTCGGCCCGGGCCTGCTTCCGGTCGTCCTGCTGCCCGGCCTGGAGATCGTCCTCGCCCGCAACGCCGAGCGTTCCGGCAACCGGCGGCTGACCGACGAGGAGGTGGCGCGCATCCACGGCCGCATGGCGGGCTGGTACGGCTCGGGCCTGCCGATCATCGACAACTCCCAGCTCGACGTCGCGGCCACCGCGCAGGCGCTCGACCAGGTCATCGCCCGTACGCTCACCGGCGCCCGCTGACCGCGCCGCCGCCCGCGCCCCCGTCCGCACGGCGCGGTGGCCGGTACGCGACCCGTCCGGACCCGCCCGGAGGTACGTGCCGGGCCGCAGACGTAGGCTCGGCACATGTCCGAGGTGCACGCTTCCCGCCGGACGCGTCTGCGCGAGCGCTGCGCGGCCGCCGGGACCGCCGCCGCGCTGGTCACCCGGCCCGCCAACATCCGCTACCTGGCCGGCTGGGCCCCACCGGGCGCCGTACTGCTGCTCACCCCCCGGCAGGACGTGCTGGTCCACCCGCGCCCCGGCACCGTCGAGCCCGGCGAGGGCACGCCGCCCAGCGACCTGCGCCGGGTCGTGGTGGAGTGCGTGGACGGCGACACGGCGGTGGCCGCCGCCGACCTGGTCGGCGAGCTGGGCGCGGACAGCCTCGCCGTCGAGGAGCACCACCTCACCGTCGCCCGGCACCGCGCGATCTCCTCGGTGACCCGCGGCCTCCGCCTCGCCGACCTCGGCCAGGCGGTGGAGCAGCTTCGGCTGGTCAAGGACGACGACGAGATCGCCTGCCTGCGGATCGCCGCCGAGATCACCGACCAGGCCCTCGGTGAGCTGCTGGAATCCATCCTGGTCGGCCGCACCGAGCGCCACCTCGCCCTGGAGCTGGAGCGCCGCCTCGCCGACCACGGGGCCGACGGCCCGGCGTTCCCCACCTGTGTCGGCACCGGACCGAACTCCGGCGCCGCCCGCCACGTCCCCACCGACCGCAGGGTCGAGGAGGGCGACTTCCTCAGCGTCTGCCTGGGTGCCTGCTACCGCGGCTACCGCTGCGAGGTCGGCCGCACCTTCGTCATCGGCACCGCCCCCGCCGCCTGGCAGATCGAGCTGTACGACGTGGTCTTCGAGGCGCAGCGGGCCGGCCGGGAGGCGCTGGCCCCCGGGGTGGCCTGCCGCGACGTGGACCGGGCGGCCCGGCAGGTGCTGGAGCGGGCGGGGCACGCGGAGGCGGCCCAGGCGTGCACCGGACACGGTGTGGGTCTGGAAATCGGTGAGGACCCGCGCCTGACCCCGTCGGCCATGGGTAAACTGGACGCTTGTGTGCCGGTCACCGTCGAGCCGGGGGTCCACTTCCCGGGCCGGGGCGGAGTCAGGATCGACGACACACTCGTCGTGCGTCCCTCGGCGGACGGCGGGCCCGAGCTACTCACCATCACGACCAAGGAACTGCTCGCGCTGTGAGCGGCGGACGCCGTACGCGGTAGCGTGTCTCCTTCGGTCCGATGCAGCACTTTCTCAGGAGATTCCGCAACCGTGGCATCCACGAACGACCTCAAGAACGGCATGGTGCTCAAGCTCGACGGTGACCAGCTGTGGTCCGTCGTCGAGTTCCAGCACGTCAAGCCCGGCAAGGGCCCGGCCTTCGTCCGTACGAAGCTCAAGAACGTGCTCTCCGGGAAGGTCGTCGACAAGACCTTCAACGCGGGCGTGAAGGTCGAGACGGCCACCGTCGACAAGCGCGGCATGCAGTTCTCGTACATGGACGGCGAGTACTTCGTCTTCATGGACATGGACACCTACGACCAGATCCACGTCGACCGCAAGTCCGTCGGCGACGCGGCCAACTTCCTGCTGGAGGGCTTCGAGGCCGTCGTGGCGACGCACGAGGGCTCGGTCCTCTACGTCGAGCTGCCGGCCGCCGTCGAGCTGACGATCCAGCACACCGAGCCGGGCCTGCAGGGCGACCGCTCCACCGGCGGCAGCAAGCCCGCCACCCTGGAGACCGGCTACGAGATCCAGGTCCCGCTGTTCATCACCACCGGTGAGAAGATCAAGGTCGACACCCGCACGGGTGACTACCTCGGCCGGGTGAACAGCTAACCGTGGCCGCTCGCACCAAGGCCCGCAAGCGCGCCTTCCAGATCCTCTTCGAGGCGGATCAGCGGGGCGCCAAGCCGGTGACCGTCATGGCGGACTGGATCCGGCTCGGGCGGACCGACGACCGGCAGCCGCCGGTGACCGAGTACACGATGCGGCTGGTCGAGGGCTACGAGGCCAACGCCGCCCGGGTCGACGAGCTGATCTCCACCTACGCGGTCGGCTGGACCCTTGACCGGATGCCGGTCGTGGACCGCAACGTGCTGCGGCTGGGCGCCTACGAGCTGGTCTGGGAGGACGAGATCCCGGACGCCGTCGTGCTCGACGAGGCCGTGCAGCTCGTCAAGGAGTTCTCCACCGACGAGTCGCCGGCCTTCGTCAACGGCCTGCTGGCCCGCCTGAAGGAGCTCAAGCCCACCCTGGCCCGTCCGGACCGCCGGGACGGCGCTCAGACGCCGGAAGGCGCCTGAGAGGCCTCCAGGACCGCGCGGACGCGGCCGGGTGCACGCCACCCGGCCGCGTTCTGCTGTTCCGGGCCTTCCGCGGCTGTGGGGACGACGAAGGGGTGGGTCCCGGAGCACACTGCTCCGGGACCCACCCCTTCCGGCGTCATATGCCCGTGCGCCGCCTGAGCTGGGACGTTTCTGCGCCGCAGCGTCGAAGGCCCGCCAGGTCCGCGCGGATCAGACCTCGTCGTGCTGGACCGCGCGGCGCGCGTCGGCGTCCAGGACGCCCCAGCCGATGAGCTGCTCGGTGAGGACCGAGGGCGACTGGTCGTAGATCACGGCGAGGGTGCGCAGGTCGTCCTGGCGGATCGACAGCACCTTGCCGTTGTAGTCGCCGCGCTGGCTCTGGATCGTCGCCGCGTAGCGCTGCAACGGCCCGGCCTTCTCCGACGGCACCTGGGAGAGCCGCTCAAGGTCGAGGACGAGCTTCGGCGGCGGCTCGGCGGCGCCACCGGGCGCGGTACCGGGCAGCAGCTCCTGCACGGGGACACCGTAGAAGTCCGCCAGCTCGGCGAGCCGCTGCACGGTCACCGCGCGGTCGCCACGCTCGTAACTGCCGACGACGACCGCCTTCCAGCGGCCCTGGGACTTCTCCTCGACACCGTGGAGGGAGAGACCCTGCTGCGTGCGGATGGCCCGGAGTTTGGCTCCGAGCTGTTTGGCGTAATCGCTGGACATAAGGCTCCCCGGATGGACACGTGGTAACTCACTGTGAGGTTACGCAGCGTAATTTGGCTTCGTCAAGCCGAACGGGTCACGCAAGGCCCCCGGCGGCCGCGCCGGCCGGGCCTGGTACGGTGGAACGCGTAACCCAGACGTCCTTTAAGGCCCGTCCCGTGAGGCGGGGAAGGAGGTCACCGACCCATGGTCGAAGACCGTAACGTTTCGGCGCGCCCCGTCCTGGAGGCGCCGGACATCGCGCGGGTCCTCACCCGCATCGCCCACGAGATCGTCGAACGCGCCAAGGGCGCCGACGACGTGGTGCTCCTCGGCATCCCCACCCGCGGCGTCTTCCTCGCCCGCAGGCTCGCCGACAAGCTGGCCGGCATCACCGGCCGCCAGACCCCGGTCGGCTCGCTCGACATCACCATGTACCGCGACGACCTGCGCCTGAAGCCCGCCCGCGCGCTGGAGCGCACCGAGATCCCCGGCGACGGGATCGACGGCCGGCTGGTGGTCCTCGTGGACGACGTGCTCTTCTCCGGCCGTACCATCCGCGCCGCGCTCGACGCCCTGGGCGACATCGGCCGCCCTCGCGCGGTCCAGCTGGCCGTGCTGGTCGACCGCGGCCACCGCGAACTGCCCATCCGCGCCGACTACGTCGGCAAGAACCTCCCCACCTCGCTGCGCGAGACCGTCAAGGTCCAACTGGCCGAGAACGACGGCCGGGACGCCGTGCTGCTCGGCGCACGGGACGAATAGGGCCCGTCTGCCCGCGAGCGAGCGTCACCCCCGCACGCCCGCGTCCAGCCGCCCTGCCACCGCTTCGTACCCATCCGGAGTCATATCTGATGAAGCGTCACCTCATCTCGGCCGCCGACCTCACCCGCGACGACGCCCTGCTGGTCCTCGACACCGCCGAGGAGATGGCCCGGGTCGCCGACCGGCCGATCAAGAAACTCCCCACCCTGCGCGGCCGCACGGTCGTCAACCTCTTCTTCGAGGACTCGACCCGCACCCGCATCTCCTTCGAGGCCGCCGCCAAGCGGCTGTCCGCTGACGTGATCAACTTCTCCGCCAAGGGCTCCTCGGTCTCCAAGGGCGAGTCCCTGAAGGACACCGCGCTCACCCTGGAGGCGATGGGCGCCGACGCGGTCGTCATCCGCCACCACGCCTCCGGCGCCCCGCACCGGCTCGCCACCTCCGGCTGGATCGGCGGCTCGGTGGTCAACGCGGGCGACGGCACCCACGAACACCCCACCCAGGCCCTGCTGGACGCCTTCACCATGCGCCGCCACCTGGCCGGCGCCCCCGACGGCGGCCCGACCTTCCACCGCGGCCCCGGCGACGGCACCGGAC
Source organism: Streptomyces sp. ICBB 8177 (assembly GCF_003144095.1). Lineage (GTDB taxonomy): Bacteria > Actinomycetota > Actinomycetes > Streptomycetales > Streptomycetaceae > Streptantibioticus_D. The sequence goes on from NZ_NSKH01000023.1 coordinate 1,150,434, forward strand.
GCGACCTCGAAGGCCGCCGCATCACCGTCGTCGGCGACGTGCTGCACAGCCGCGTCGCCCGCTCCAACGTCGCGCTGCTGAACACCCTGGGCGCCCACGTCACCCTCGTCGCGCCGCCCACCCTGCTGCCGATCGGCGTCGAGTCCTGGCCCTGCGAGGTGAGTTACGACCTCGACGCGGTGCTCGCCAAGTCCGACGCCGTGATGATGCTGCGGGTGCAGAGCGAGCGGATGAACGCCGCCTTCTTCCCCACCGAGCGCGAGTACGCCCGCCGCTACGGCCTGGACGGCACCCGGATGGCCGCCCTGCCCGAGCACGCCATCGTGATGCACCCCGGCCCGATGAACCGCGGCATGGAGATCACCGCCGAGGTCGCCGACTCCGGCCGCTGCACCGTGGTCGAGCAGGTGGCCAACGGCGTCAGCGTCCGCATGGCCGTGCTCTACCTGCTGCTGGGCGGCAACGAGCCCGCCGTCGCCACCGCCACCCCCCGCACCGAGGAGACCAAGCAAGCATGAGTACCACCCTGATCCGCGGCGCGAAGCTCCTCGGCGGTGAGCCGACGGACGTCCTGATCGACGGGGAGACGGTCGCCGCCGTCGGCGCCGGCCTGACCGCCCCCGCGGGCGCGGCCGTCGTCGAGGCCGAGGGCCTGGTCGCGCTGCCGGGCCTGGTCGACCTCCACACCCACCTGCGCGAGCCGGGCCGCGAGGACTCCGAGACCGTGCTGACCGGCACCCGCGCCGCCGCCGTCGGCGGCTACACCGCCGTGCACGCCATGGCCAACACCTTCCCGGTCGCCGACACCGCCGGCGTCGTCGAGCAGGTCTGGCGGCTCGGCCGCGAGTCCGGTTACTGCGACGTGCAGCCGGTCGGCGCCGTCACCGTCGGCCTGGAGGGCGCCAAGCTCGCCGAACTGGGCGCCATGGCCGACTCCGCCGCCGCCGTCCGGGTCTTCTCCGACGACGGCAAGTGCGTGGACGACGCGGTCATCATGCGCCGCGCCCTGGAGTACGTGAAGGCGTTCGACGGCGTCGTCGCCCAGCACGCCCAGGAGCCCCGGCTGACCGAGGGCGCCCAGATGAACGAGGGCGCGGTCTCCGGCGAGCTGGGCCTGCGCGGCTGGCCCGCGGTCGCCGAGGAGTCGATCATCGCCCGCGACGTGCTGCTCGCCGCGCACGTCGGCTCCCGCGTCCACATCTGCCACCTGTCGACCGCCGGTTCCGTGGAGATCGTGCGCTGGGCCAAGTCCAAGGGCTGGGACGTCACCGCCGAGGTCACCCCGCACCACCTGCTGCTCACCGACGAGCTGGTGCGCACCTACAACCCGGTCTACAAGGTCAACCCGCCGCTGCGCACCGAGGCCGACGTGATGGCGCTGCGCGAGGCGCTGGCCGACGGCACCATCGACTGCGTCGCCACCGACCACGCCCCGCACCCGCACGAGGACAAGGACTGCGAGTGGGGCGCCGCCGCCATGGGCATGGTGGGCCTGGAGACCGCGCTGTCCGTGGTGCAGCACACCATGGTCGACACCGGCCTGCTGGACTGGGCGGGCGTGGCCGACCGCATGTCGCTGCGCCCGGCCGCGATCGGCCGCCTCGCCGGTCACGGCCGTCCCGTCGCGGTGGGCGAGCCCGCCAACCTGACGCTGGTCGATCCGGCATACCGTGGTGTGGTGAACCCCGCCGGCTTCGCCTCCCGCAGCCGCAACACCCCGTACGAGGGTCTCGAGCTGCCGGGCCGGGTGACCGCCACCTTCCTGCGGGGCAAGGCGACGGTCATGGACGGGAAGCTCACGTGAACGCAACCACACTGCTGCTGGCCGAGGCGAAGCACTCGGCGAGGATCACCGACCTGAGCGGACGGCTGGAGTGGCTCGCCGTCTTCGTCGTGCTGATCGCGCTCGTCTACTGGCTGATGTGGCGGGCCTGGCGCAAGCGCGCCGCCCGCCAGTCCGACCTGCCCGAGCTGCCCGCGATCCCGGCCGACCCGGGCACGCCCCTCGCCCACCCGTCTCCCACCGCCGCCCTCAACGGAGGCGGCGAGCCGCCTCGGCTGATCATGTCCGGCCGCTACCACGCCAGCACCACCGCCGGTGACTGGCTGGACCGGATCGCCGCCCGGGGCCTGGGGACCCGCAGCCTGGTCGACCTGACCCTGACCGAGCAGGGCGTGGTGGTACGCCGTCCGGCCGCCACCGACTTCTTCATCCCGGCCGCCGCACTGCGCGGCGCCCGCCTCGACAAGGGCATCGCGGGCAAGGTGGTCCCCGAGGGCGGCCTGCTGGTCATCACCTGGAGCCACGGCGACCGCGTGATCGACTCCGGCTTCCGCTCCGAGCACCCCGCCGAGCACCCCGCGTGGGTCGAGGCCGTCAACAACCTGAACACCACGAGGGAAGGCGCACGATGACCACCTCCACCAGGGGGGACCGCACCCCCGCCGTACTCGTCCTGGAGGACGGCCGCACCTTCCGCGGCCGTGCCTACGGGGCAGTGGGGGAGACCTTCGGCGAGGCGGTGTTCTCCACCGGCATGACCGGCTACCAGGAGACCCTGACCGACCCCTCCTACCACCGCCAGGTCGTCGTGATGACCGCGCCGCACGTCGGCAACACCGGCGTCAACGACGAGGACCCGGAGTCCAAGCGCATCTGGGTCTCCGGCTACGTGGTCCGCGACCCCGCCCGGGTGCCGTCCAACTGGCGCTCGGTGCGCACCCTCGACCAGGAGCTGGCCGCCCAGGGCGTCGTCGGCATCCAGGGCGTGGACACCCGCGCCCTCACCCGCCACCTGCGCGAGCGCGGCGCCATGCGCGTCGGGATCTTCTCCGGCGACGCGGTCGCCGACGGATCGGCCCTGCTGGAGCGGGTCCGCCAGGCGCCCGGGATGACCGGCGCCGACCTGTCGCGGGAGGTCGCCACCACCGAGGCGTACGTCGTACCGGCGATCGGCGAGAAGAAGTACACCGTGGCCGCACTCGACCTCGGCATCAAGGGCATGACCCCGCACCGCATGGCCGAGCGCGGCATCGAGGTGCACGTCCTGCCCGCGACCGCTACCGCCGAGGACGTCTACGCCGTCGCCCCGGACGGCGTCTTCCTCTCCAACGGCCCCGGCGACCCGGCCACCGCCGACCTGACCGTCGTCCAGGCGGTGCTGGAGCGCGGCACCCCGCTGTTCGGCATCTGCTTCGGCAACCAGTTGCTGGGCCGCGCCCTGGGCTTCGGCACGTACAAGCTCAAGTACGGCCACCGCGGCATCAACCAGCCGGTGCAGGACCGCACCACCGGCAAGGTCGAGGTCACCGCCCACAACCACGGCTTCGCCGTCGACGCCCCGCTCGACCGGGTCAGCGACACGCCCTACGGCCGCGCCGAGGTCTCCCACGTCTGCCTCAACGACGACGTGGTCGAGGGCCTGCGGCTGCTCGACAAGCCGGCGTTCAGCGTCCAGTACCACCCCGAGGCGGCGGCGGGCCCGCATGACGCGGCCTACCTCTTCGACCGCTTCGTGACCCTGATGGAGGGCCAGCGTGCCTAAGCGCACCGACATCCAGTCCGTTCTGGTCATCGGGTCCGGCCCGATCGTCATCGGCCAGGCGGCCGAGTTCGACTACTCCGGCACCCAGGCCTGCCGGGTGCTCAAGGCCGAGGGCCTGCGGGTGATCCTGGTCAACTCCAACCCGGCCACGATCATGACCGATCCGGAGATCGCCGACGCCACCTACGTCGAGCCGATCACCCCGGAGTTCGTCGAGAAGATCATCGCCAAGGAGCGCCCGGACGCCCTGCTGCCGACCCTCGGCGGCCAGACCGCGCTCAACACCGCGATCGCCCTGCACGAGTCCGGCGTCCTGGAGAACTACGGTGTCGAGCTGATCGGCGCCCGGCCCGAGGCCATCCACAAGGGCGAGGACCGCGACCAGTTCAAGACCGTCGTCGAGGCGGTCAACGCCAAGATCGGCCACGGCGAGTCGGCCCGTTCCGTCATCTGCCACTCCATGGAGGACGTCCTCGCGGGCGTCGAGACCCTCGGCGGCTACCCGGTCGTGGTGCGCCCGTCGTTCACCATGGGCGGCGCGGGCTCCGGCTTCGCCCATGACGAGGAGGAACTGCGCCGCATCGCGGGCCAGGGCCTGACGCTGTCGCCGACCACCGAGGTGCTCCTGGAGGAGTCCATCCTCGGCTGGAAGGAGTACGAGCTGGAGCTGATGCGCGACAAGCACGACAACGTCGTGGTCGTCTGCTCCATCGAGAACTTCGACCCGATGGGCGTGCACACCGGCGACTCCATCACCGTCGCCCCGGCGATGACGCTGACCGACCGCGAGTACCAGATCCTGCGCGACATCGGCATCGCCGTCATCCGCGAGGTCGGCGTGGACACCGGCGGCTGCAACATCCAGTTCGCCGTCAACCCCGCCGACGGCCGGGTCATCGTCATCGAGATGAACCCGCGCGTCTCGCGTTCCTCGGCGCTGGCGTCCAAGGCCACCGGCTTCCCGATCGCCAAGATCGCCGCCCGCCTCGCCGTCGGCTACACGCTGGACGAGATCCCCAACGACATCACCGAGCAGACTCCGGCCTCCTTCGAGCCGACGCTCGACTACGTGGTCGTGAAGGTGCCGCGGTTCGCCTTCGAGAAGTTCCCGGCCGCCGATTCCTCCCTGACCACCACCATGAAGTCGGTGGGCGAGGCGATGGCCATCGGCCGCAACTTCACCGAAGCGCTCAACAAGGCGCTGCGCTCGCTGGAGAAGAAGGGCTCGCAGTTCGCCTTCACCGGCGCGCCCGGCGACAAGGGCGCCCTGCTGGAGGCCGCCCGGGTGCCCACCGACGGCCGGATCAACACGGTCATGCAGGCGATCCGCGCGGGCGCGACGCCGCAGGAGGTCTTCGAGGCCACCGCCATCGACCCGTGGTTCGTCGACCAGCTCTTCCTGATCAAGGAGATCGCCGACGAGCTGGCCGCCGCCCCCGAGCTGGACCCCGAACTGCTCGCCGAGGCCAAGCGGCACGGCTTCTCCGACGCGCAGATCGCCGGGATCCGCGGGCTTCGCGAGGACGTGGTGCGCGAGGTGCGGCACGCGCTGGGCGTCCGTCCGGTCTACAAGACGGTCGACACCTGCGCCGCCGAGTTCGCCGCCCGCACCCCGTACTTCTACTCGTCCTACGACGAGGAGTCCGAGGTCGCGCCGCGCACCAGGCCCGCCGTGATCATCCTCGGCTCCGGGCCCAACCGCATCGGCCAGGGCATCGAGTTCGACTACTCCTGCGTGCACGCCTCCTTCGCGCTGTCGGACGCGGGCTACGAGACCGTCATGGTCAACTGCAACCCGGAGACCGTCTCCACCGACTACGACACCTCCGACCGGCTCTACTTCGAGCCGCTCACCCTGGAGGACGTGCTGGAGATCGTGCACGCCGAGACGCAGGCGGGCCCGGTCGCGGGCGTCGTCGTCCAGCTCGGCGGCCAGACCCCGCTGGGCCTGGCGCAGGCCCTGAAGGACAACGGCGTGCCCGTCGTCGGCACCTCGCCCGAGGCGATCCACCTCGCCGAGGACCGCGGTGCCTTCGGCCGGGTGCTCGCCGAGGCCGGCCTGCCCGCGCCCAAGCACGGCACCGCCACGACCTTCGGCGAGGCGAAGGAGATCGCCGACGAGATCGGCTATCCGGTGCTGGTGCGCCCCTCCTACGTGCTGGGCGGACGCGGCATGGAGATCGTCTACGACGAGACCCGCCTCGCGTCCTACATCGCGGAGTCCACCGAGATCAGCGCGGACCGCCCGGTGCTGGTCGACCGCTTCCTCGACGACGCGATCGAGATCGACGTGGACGCGCTCTACGACGGCACCGAGCTGTACCTCGGCGGCGTGATGGAGCACATCGAGGAAGCGGGCATCCACTCCGGCGACTCCGCCTGCGCCCTGCCCCCGATGACGCTCGGCGGCTACGACGTCAAGCGGCTGCGCGCCTCGACGGAGGCCATCGCCAAGGGCGTCGGGGTCCGCGGGCTGATCAACATCCAGTTCGCGCTGGCCGGCGACATCCTCTACGTGCTGGAGGCCAACCCGCGCGCCTCGCGCACCGTGCCGTTCACCTCCAAGGCGACCGCGGTGCCGCTGGCCAAGGCCGCCGCCCGCATCTCGCTGGGCGCCACCGTCGCCGAACTGCGCGCCGAGGGCCTGCTGCCCGCGAACGGCGACGGCGGCACGCTGCCGCTGGACGCGCCGATCTCGGTCAAGGAGGCCGTGCTGCCCTGGAGCCGCTTCCGGGACGCCTCCGGGCGCGGGGTGGACACCATCCTCGGCCCGGAGATGCGCTCCACCGGCGAGGTCATGGGCATCGACTCGGTCTTCGGCACCGCCTACGCCAAGTCGCAGGCCGCCGCCTACGGCGCGCTGCCGACCAAGGGCCGGGCGTTCGTCTCGGTCGCCAACCGGGACAAGCGGGCGATGATCTTCCCGGCCCGGGCGCTGGCCGCCCACGGCTTCGAGCTGCTGGCCACCTCCGGCACGGCCGAGGTGCTCAGGCGCAACGGTATCGAGGCCACCGTGGTCCGCAAGCAGAGCGAGGGCCCCGGTCCGAGCGGCGAGCCGACCATCGTCCAGCTCATCCACGACGGCCGGGTCGACCTGATCGTCAACACTCCCTACGGCACCGGCGGCCGGCTCGACGGCTACGACATCCGTACCGCCGCCGTCGCCCGCGGCGTACCGTGCCTGACCACCGTCCAGGCACTCGCCGCCGCGGTCCAGGGCATCGACGCGCTGGGCCGGGGCGACATCGGCGTCAGGTCGCTCCAGGAACACGCCGAGCACCTGATCGCGGCCCGGGAGGCGTGACGCGAGGCGAGGGGGACACCGAGGCGGTGTCCCCCTCCGCTTGAGCCCGGCGGCCCGCCGCCCCGCGCCGCCGCCCGGCTCACCCCCCGCCCGTCCCGCCCCTTGCCGCACGCTGCCGTGGAGAGTCCCTTATGTACCGATTGTTCTTCCGTCTGATCTTCCGCCGCATGGATCCCGAACGCGCCCACCACATGGCGTTCCGGTGGATCCGGCTGGCCGCCCGCGTCCCCGTCCTGCGCACCTTCGCCGCCGCCGTCCTCGCGCCGCGCGACGTCCGCCTGCGCACCGAGGCGTTCGGACTGCGCATGCACGGCCCGTTCGGGCTCGCGGCCGGGTTCGACAAGAACGCGGCGGCCATCGACGGCATGGCGATGCTCGGCTTCGACCACGTCGAGGTCGGCACCGTCACCGCGCACCCCCAGCCCGGCAACCCGCGCAAGCGCCTCTTCCGCCTGGTCGCCGACCGTGCCCTGATCAACCGCATGGGCTTCAACAACGACGGCTCGGCCGCCGTCGCCGCGCGCCTGGCAGGACGCCGGGCGGCCTTCAGGACCGTCGTCGGCGTCAACATCGGCAAGACCAAGGTCGTCCCCGAGGCGGAGGCGGTGGGCGACTACGTGACCTCGACCGAGCGACTGGCCCCCCACGCCGACTACCTGGTCGTCAACGTCAGTTCCCCGAACACCCCCGGCCTGCGCAACCTCCAGGCCGTCGACCACCTGCGCCCGCTGCTGACCGCGGTGCGCGAGGCAGCCGACCTCGCCGTCACCACCCGCCGCGTACCGTTGCTGGTCAAGATCGCGCCGGACCTCGCCGACGAGGACGTCGACGCGGTCGCCGACCTCGCCGTCGAACTCGGCCTCGACGGCATCATCGCCACCAACACCACCATCGCCCGCGAAGGCCTGGGCCTGACCAGCGACCCCGCCCTCGTCGCGCAGGCCGGCGGCCTGTCCGGCGCCCCCCTCAAGGCCCGCTCCCTCGACGTCCTGCGGCGGCTGTACGCCAGGGTCGGCGACCGCGTCACCCTGGTCGGCGTCGGCGGCGTCACCACCGCCGACGACGCCTGGGAGCGCATCCTCGCCGGCGCCACCCTGGTCCAGGGCTACAGCGCCTTCGTCTACGAGGGTCCCTTCTGGTGCCGCGCGGTCCACCGGGGCCTCGCCGAGCGCCTCGCCGCCAGCCCGTACGCCACCCTCGCCGACGCCGTCGGCGCCGACGTCCGCAAGGAGAACGCATCGTGACGAGGACAAGCTTCGGCGCCCGGCTGCGCCACGCCATGGACACCCGCGGACCGCTGTGCGTCGGCATCGACCCGCACGTCTCCCTGCTGTCCGCCTGGGGCCTGGACGACACGCCCGACGGCCTGGAGCGCTTCTCGCTGACCGTCGTGGAGGCGCTGGCCGGACGGGTCGCGGTGCTCAAGCCGCAGTCCGCGTTCTACGAGCGGTTCGGCTCGCGCGGCATCGCCGTGCTGGAGCGCACGGTCGCCGAGGCCCGCGAGGCGGGCGCCCTGGTGCTGATGGACGCCAAGCGCGGCGACATCGGCTCCACCATGGCCGCGTACGCCGCGACCTACCTGGACCCGGCGAGCCCGCTGTTCAGCGACGCGGTCACCGTCAGCCCCTACCTCGGCTACGGGTCGCTGCGCCCGGCCGTCGAGGCGGCCCGGGAGTCCGGCTGCGGGATCTTCGCGCTGGCGCTCACCTCCAACCCGGAGGGCGCCGAGGTCCAGCACGCCCTGCGCCCCGACGGCACCACGGTCGCCGGCGCCGTCCTGGACCACCTGCGCGACGAGAACGCGGGGGAGCGGCCCATGGGCTCGTTCGGGGCGGTGGTCGGCGCGACGCTGGGCGGCACGATCGCCGCGGCGGGTATCGACCTCGACACCGGCGGCCCGCTGCTCGCCCCCGGCATCGGGGCCCAGGGCGCGACCCCGGCCGACCTGCCGGTGGTCTTCGGTGCCGCGCTGCGCAACGTGCTGCCGAGCGTCAGCCGCGACGTCCTGCGCCACGGCCCGGACGTCACCGCGCTGACCGCCGCGGCGGCCCGGATCGCGCAGGACGTCCGGGCGGTCGTCGAGGCCTGACCGGCCGCCACTGCGTCGCTTATGTCCGAAAAGCGGCATCGGATCGTCAGGGAATCGAGTCTGACCAGGACTTTTCGTCTGTTCTCGCTGACGGGAGCGGGTTCGCCCGCTAGTCTCCGACAGGAGAACGCACGTAAGCGCGTTGCTCGTTGCTCTGCGAGTGCGGAGCAACTAGGTTCCACACCGGTCAGTATCCGACAGTTCTACATCCGAGGTGACGTAGGCGTGGCTCTTCCGCCCCTTACCCCTGAACAGCGCGCTGCCGCGCTCGAGAAGGCCGCCGCGGCTCGCCGGGAGCGCGCCGAGGTCAAGAATCGTCTCAAGCACTCCGGGGCCTCCCTCCACGAGGTCATCAAGTCGGGCCAGGAGAACGAGGTCATCGGCAAGATGAAGGTCTCCGCCCTGCTGGAGTCCCTGCCGGGCGTCGGCAAGGTCCGCGCCAAGCAGATCATGGAGCGGCTCGGCATCTCCGAGAGCCGCCGCGTGCGGGGTCTGGGCTCCAACCAGATCGCGTCCCTGGAGCGGGAGTTCGGCGGCGGCGCCGCCTGACGGCCGCCGGCGTTTTCCGCCTGGGCGGAGAACCGGGATAATCGCTCCATGGCTGCACACTCCCGGGGGACGTCCCCCGTACCCCCGGACGTACGTCCGCGGCTGACCGTGCTCTCCGGCCCCTCCGGGGTCGGCAAGAGCACGGTCGTCGCTCATCTGCGCACCGTTCATCCGGAGATCTGGCTGTCGGTCTCCGCGACCACCCGCAGGCCCCGGCCGGGTGAGCGGGACGGCGTGCAGTACCACTTCGTCGACGACGACGTCTTCGACAAGCTCATCGCCAACGGCGAGCTACTGGAGTGGGCCGAGTTCGCGGGCAACCGCTACGGCACCCCCCGGCAGGCGGTGCTGGACCACCTCGCGCAGGGGGTGCCGGTACTGCTGGAGATCGACCTGCAGGGCGCCCGGCTGGTCCGCCAGTCGATGCCCGAGGCGCGGCTGGTCTTCCTCGCGCCGCCCAGCTGGGACGAACTGGTGCGCCGGCTCACCGGTCGCGGCACCGAGTCGCCCGAGGTGATCGAACGGCGTCTGGCGGTGGCCCGTACCGAACTGGCCGCCGAGTCGGAGTTCGACACCACCCTGGTCAACACCTCCGTCGAGGACGTGGCGCGTGAGCTGCTAGCCTTGATGGTGGACAGCTGACGGACCACGCTCCCGCGTCCGTCCGTCTCGGTCCAGTCAACCCCAGCAGCGAAAGGCACAGCGTGTCCTCTTCCATCACCACGCCCGAGGGCATCATCAACCCGCCGATCGACGAGCTGCTCGAGGCCACCGACTCGAAGTACAGCCTCGTGATCTACGCGGCCAAGCGCGCGCGGCAGATCAACGCCTACTACTCGCAGCTCGGCGAAGGCCTGCTGGAGTACGTCGGCCCGCTCGTGGACACCCACGTCCACGAGAAGCCGCTGTCGATCGCGCTGCGCGAGATCAACGCGGGCCTGCTGACCTCCGAGGCCGTCGAGTCGGCCCAGTAGTCGGCCCGGCAGGGCGACGCGGGCGGCGCCTCGCGCGCACCAGCGAAGGCATCACCACCACGGGCCCGGCGGCCACCACCGCCGGGCCCTTGGTGTGTCATGGAACCGTACGGTCCTGCCGGGGCACACCGGCGACGCGACAGTGGGGAGAGGCGATGGGCAGGCCGAAGGTCGTCCTGGGGGTGAGCGGCGGCATCGCCGCCTACAAGGCGTGCGAGCTGCTGCGGCGGCTGACCGAGTCGGGCCACGACGTGCGCGTGGTGCCCACCGCCTCCGCGTTGCGCTTCGTCGGCGAGCCCACCTGGTCGGCGCTGTCCGGCAACCCGGTCTCCCCGCAGGTGTGGGACGAGGTCCACGAGGTGCCGCACGTGCGGATCGGGCAGGCCGCCGACCTGGTCGTCGTCGCCCCGGCCACCGCCGACACCCTGGCCCGCGCCGCTCACGGCCTCGCCGACGACCTGCTGACCAACACGCTGCTCACCGCACGCTGTCCGGTCGTCTTCGCGCCCGCCATGCACACCGAGATGTGGGAGAACCCGGCCACCCGGGAGAACGTCGCCACCCTGCGCCGCCGCGGAGCCGTCGTCATCGAGCCCGCCGTGGGCCGCCTGACCGGTGTCGACACCGGCCAGGGGCGGCTGCCCGACCCCGCCGAGATCTTCGAGGTCTGCCGCCGGGTGCTGGCCCGGGGCGCCGAGGGCGTGGCCGCCGACCTCGCCGGGCGCCACGTCGTGGTCAGCGCGGGCGGCACCCGTGAGCCGCTGGACCCGGTGCGCTTCCTCGGCAACCGCTCCTCCGGCAAGCAGGGCTACGCCCTCGCCCGGTCCGCCGTCGCCCGGGGCGCCCGGGTCACCCTGGTGGCCGCCAACACCGACCTGGCCGACCCGGCCGGCGCCGACGTGGTCCGCGTGGGCACCGCCGTCCAGCTGCGCGAGGCGGTGCTCAAGGCCGCCTCGGACGCGGACGCGGTGGTCATGGCCGCCGCGGTGGCCGACTTCCGGCCCGCCACCTATGCCAGCGGCAAGATCAAGAAGCGGGAGGGCCAGGAGCCTGCCCCGGTCGAGTTGGTGCGCAACCCCGACGTCCTGGCCGAGCTGGCCGCCGGCCGTCCGCATGCCGGACAGGTCGTGGTGGGCTTCGCGGCCGAGACCGACGACGTGCTGGCGAACGGCCGCGCCAAGCTCGCCCGCAAGGGCTGCGACCTGCTGGTCGTCAACGAGGTGGGGGAGCGCAGGACCTTCGGCTCGGAGGAGAACGAGGCCGTGGTTCTGGCCGCCGACGGTACCGAGACGCCCGTGCCGTACGGGCCCAAGGAGGCCCTGGCCGACGTGGTGTGGGACCTGGTCGCCCGGCGCTGGTGACTGCCGGGCCGGGGGTGCGCGAGCGGCGCGAGCCGCAAGGGGTGGCCGGCATGAGCCGGGTGCGCGGCACGGGGCGGGGGCGCGGCACGCCGGTGCGGATCGGATGCGGCGCGCGGCGCGCCTGACCGTGTGAATACCCCCGTTTCCGCACGGTGAAAGGCGTATCGTCGTAGTGTTCGAGCGGGAGACGCAGGTCATCGGGTCCATGGAGCCATCCACGGACCGAGACACGGTGTCCGTCCGCTCGACACGACCGTTAAACTGGCCGTGGTCCGACGGGCGCAGCCCCGAGTTCGGACTTCTCCTATCAGCCAGCAGCCGCTGCAACCCCAGGGAGCGATGTGTCTCGCCGCCTGTTCACCTCGGAGTCCGTGACCGAGGGTCACCCCGACAAGATCGCTGACCAGATCAGCGACACCATTCTCGACGCGCTCCTGAAGGAGGACCCGACCTCCCGGGTCGCCGTGGAGACGCTGATCACGACCGGTCTTGTGCACGTCGCCGGAGAGGTGACGACCAAGGGCTACGCCGACGTGGCGACCCTGGTCCGCAACACCATCCTCGGGATCGGGTACGACAGCTCCAAGAAGGGCTTCGACGGCGCCTCCTGTGGTGTGTCGGTGTCCATCGGCTCGCAGTCCCCCGACATCGCGCAGGGTGTCGACACCGCGTACGAGAACCGGGTCGAGGGCGACGACGACGAACTGGACCGGCAGGGCGCGGGCGACCAGGGCCTGATGTTCGGCTACGCGTGCGACGAGACGCCCGAGTTCATGCCGCTGCCGATCACGCTGGCGCACCGGCTGTCCAAGCGGCTCACCGACGTCCGCAAGAACGGCACGATCCCCTATCTGCGTCCCGACGGCAAGACCCAGGTCACCATCGAGTACGACGGCGACAAGGCGGTCCGCCTCGACACCGTGGTCGTCTCCTCGCAGCACGCCTCGGACATCGACCTGGACTCCCTGCTGGCCCCGGACATCCGCGAGTTCGTGGTGGAGCCGGAGCTGAAGGCGCTGCTGGACGAAGGCATCAAGATCGACACCGACGGCTACCGGCTGCTGGTCAACCCGACCGGCCGCTTCGAGATCGGCGGCCCGATGGGCGACGCCGGCCTCACCGGCCGCAAGATCATCATCGACACCTACGGCGGCATGGCCCGCCACGGCGGCGGTGCCTTCTCCGGCAAGGACCCGTCCAAGGTGGACCGCTCCGCCGCCTACGCGATGCGCTGGGTCGCCAAGAACGTGGTCGCCGCGGGCCTCGCCTCCCGCTGCGAGGTGCAGGTCGCGTACGCGATCGGCAAGGCCGAGCCGGTCGGCCTGTTCGTGGAGACCTTCGGCACCGCCAAGGCGGACGTCGAGAAGATCGAGCAGGCCATTTCCCAGGTCTTCGACCTGCGCCCGGCCGCCATCATCCGCGACCTGGACCTGCTGCGCCCGATCTACGCCCAGACCGCCGCGTACGGCCACTTCGGCCGCGAGCTCCCCGACTTCACCTGGGAGCGCACCGACCGCGTCGACGCCCTGCGGGCGGCAGCGGGGCTGTAGGGGCGCGCCCGCACCACGCACCACCCCCGGGGCCCGGACGGCGACCAAGCCGTCCGGGCCCCGGGCGTTCCCCGGGACGGCTCCGCGCGCACCCGGGGATGTCCGACCCCTCTGGTAGGAATGGCGTTGTGAGCAGCGAGGACGACGGAGCGCCGGGTGCCCCGGGGGCGGGGGCCGGGGGGGAGCAGCTCGCGCTCATTCGGGAAGAGGTGCGCAAGGCCAAGCAGCCTCGGGCCAAGCCGCGCAGCTGGCGGGGGGTGGCGCTGGCGCCTCGGCTTCCCGTGGCCCGGGTGCTGGTCGACAAGGGGCTGCTCCACCTCGATCAGTACTTCGACTACGCCGTGCCCGAGGCGATGGACGAGCAGGCCCAGCCCGGCGTGCGGGTGCGGGTGCGGTTCGGGGCGCGCGTGGTGAAGGGGCGCCGGGAGGGCGGCGAGCTGCACGACGGCTTCGTGATCGAGCGGCTGCCGTCCAGCGACTACTCCGGGCCGCTCGCGCCGCTCGCCCAAGTGCTCTCCCCTGAGCCGGTGTTGGGGCCGGAGCTGCTGCGGCTGTGCCGGGCCGTCGCCGACCGCTACGCGGGCGCGCTCGCCGACGTCGTGCAGCTCGCGGTGCCGCCGCGCCGGGTGCGGCCGGAGAACGCGGCGCCCGGCGAGCCGCCACCCGCTCCCGCGCCGCCCGCGCCCGGCGGCTGGACGCGGTATCCCACCGGGCCCGGCTATCTGGACACCCTGGCCGGTGGCGGGTCGCCGCGTGCGGTGTGGACCGCGCTGCCAGGGCCCGGCTGGCCCGACGAACTGGCCCGCGCGATGGCCGCCACCCTCGCCTCCGGCCGCGGCGCGCTCGCCGTGCTGCCGGACGGCCGCGCGGTCGCCCGGGCCGACGCCGCCCTCACGGAACTGCTGGGGGAGGGCCACCACGTCGTGCTCACCGCCGACAGCGGCCCCGAGGAGCGCTACCGCCGCTGGCTCGCCGTCAACCGCGGCACCGTGCGCGCCGTCATCGGCACCCGCGCCGCCGTCTTCGCCCCCGTCCGCGACCTCGGGCTCGCCGCGCTGTGGGACGACGGCGACTCCAGCCACGCGGAACCGCACGCCCCGCAGCCGCACGCCCGCGACGTACTGCTGCTGCGCGCCGCCGACGAGGGCGCCGGATTCCTGCTCGGCGGCCACGCGATGACCGTCGAGGGCGCCCAGCTGCTGGAGCGCCGCTGGGCCGCGCCGCTGACCGCGGACCGTGAACGGGTGCGCGAGGCCGCGCCGTTGGTCCGTACGGTGGGCGACGGCGACGAGGGGCGGGATGCCGCCGCCCGCGCCGCCCGGCTGCCCTCGCTGGCCTGGCGGGTCACCCGGGACGCGCTGGCGCACGGCCCGGTGCTGGTGCAGGTGCCCCGGCGCGGCTACGTGCCCCGGCTGGCCTGCGAGCGCTGCCGGGAGCCCGCGCGCTGCGCGCACTGCGCCGGACCGCTGGAGCTGGCGGACGCGCCCCGCGAGGGCGGCGGCACGCTGCGCTGCGGCTGGTGCGGCAGGCCCGAGGCGGCGTGGCACTGCGGGAGTTGCGGCGGGACACGGCTGCGCGCGCAGGTGGTCGGCGCCCGGCGCACCGCCGACGAGCTCGGCCGCGCCTTCCCCGCCGTGCCGGTGCGCACCTCGGGCCGGGACGCGGTGCTCTCCCGCGTGCCGGACCGTCCGGCCCTGGTGATCTCCACGCCCGGAGCGGAGCCCGTGGCGGACGGCCCCGGCTACGCGGCGGCTCTGCTGCTCGACGGCTGGGCGCTGCTGGGCCGCCCCGACCTGCGTGCCGGTGAGGAGGCGCTGCGCCGCTGGCTGCTGGCCTCCGCGCTGGTCCGCCCCGCTCACGAGGGCGGGACGGTGGTGGTGCTGGCCGAGCCCACGCTGCGGCCGGTGCAGGCCCTGGTGCGCTGGGACCCGGCCGGGCACGCGGCGCGTGAACTCGCCGACCGGGCCGAGCTGGGCTTCCCCCCGGTCTCCCGGATGGCCTCGCTGACCGGCCCGCCCGCCGCGGTGGCGGACCTGCTGACGACTGCCGAACTGCCGGACGGCACGGACGTGTTGGGCCCGGTGCCGCTGCCCGAGGCGCCGCCCGGCAGGCCACGGCGGGCCGGTGACCCGCCAACGGGGGAGCGGTGGGACCGGGTGCTGCTGCGGGTGCGCCCGGGCAACGGTGGCGCGCTGGCGGCGGCGCTGAAGACCGCCCAGATCGCGCGCACGGCCCGCAGGCAGACGGATCCGGTGCGCGTAAGGATCGACCCGCCCGACATCGGGTGACGCGGCGGGCGCGCGGCGGCGCGTGGTGGCCCGCGTTGGGCGCGGTGCGCCCCGGGCGCTCGCGTCCGCTCCGGCGCCCGACCTGTCGGCGTGGCGGGCGGCGGTGCGGACGCGGTGCGTCGGGCGTGGGCTCAGGTGCGGGCCGTCCCCGGTCCCGTCAGCCCTCGCGCGGCTCGTCAGCCGTTGCGCGGTCCAGGCAGCGCCCCGGGGAAGGCGTCGTCGCGCACGCCCGGCGCGGGGTGCGGCCCCATCGGCGTCGTGCGAGCCGCCGGGACCGTGCCGCGCGGGGCGTCCTCCGGCGTGCCCGGAGCGGAGGCCCGGCGCGTTCCGTAGCGCCGGTGCACCGCCTGCTTCGTCACGCCGAGGGCGGAGCCCACCGCGTCCCACGAGAAGCCGAGCGACCGGTCGAAGTCGACGGCGGCGGTCACCAGGGTCTCGACGCTGTCCCGCAGTTCCTGGGCCAGGCGGACGGTCGGCGCGGGGGCGCGCCCGTAGACGACGAATCCCGCGGCAGGCCCGCTGCGCCTGGGGCGATACACATTGCCCAGTTGCGCGGTGAGGGTACGCAGTGCGTCCACCTGCCGGCGGACCCGCTCGATGTCCCGCACCAGCAGGTGCAGGCTGGCCCGTGCCTGGGCGTCGTGGGTTGCGTGGTCGGCCATCAACAAGCCTCTCGAACCGGCGATGCTGTGAGTGTGTACGGAAACCTGAGGGTCCAGGAGACGACGGGCCGCCGGGCGACCCGTCCGGTCAATCTCTCTTGACCAACGCGCCAGCCGCCCAAGGGGTCACGCACCAGGGGCGTACCGGGGCAGTCAGGAGGCGCGCACGGTTCCGTACGCCCCCACGACGAGCCGTTCCCGGTGAGCGCAGGGGGCGCCCTCGCCCGCCCCCCGGGACGCGCCGGGCGGGACATAGACTTGGGCCGATCCTCCGTGCCGCCACCGTCGACAGGAGTCCGCCCGTGTCCGTCCTGCCGATCCGGCTGTTCGGCGATCCGGTGCTGCGCATGAAGGCGCAGCCGGTCACCGTCTTCGACAAGGAACTGCGCACCCTCGTCAAGGACCTCACCGACACCATGGTCGACGCCCCCGGCGCCGGACTCGCCGCGCCCCAACTCGGGGTGTCGCTGCGGGTGTTCACCTACCGGGTCAACGGCGAGCTGGGCCACCTGGTCAACCCCGACCTCACCCTGACCGACGAGGAGCAGGACGGCCCCGAGGGCTGCCTGTCGCTGCCGGGCCTGCGCTACGACTGCAAGCGCGCCCACGGCGTGGTCGCCCGGGGCTTCAACATGTACGGCGACCCGATCGTGGTCGAGGGCACCGAACTGCTGGCCCGCTGCGTCCAGCACGAGACCGACCACCTGGACGGCATCATCTTCATCGACCGCCTCGACCCCGAGCAGCGCAAGGCCGCGCTGCGGGCGATACGCGAGGCGGAATGGGCGGGCGAGGCACCACTGAAGGTCAAGGCCTCGCCGCACAGCACCTTCGGACGCGCGCTGTGAGCCCGCCGGGCACCGCCCCGGCCCGGCGCTCGGCCACCTGACCGTCCGACCCGTTCACCCCCCCGGCGGGGGCCGCGGCCCGCCAACCCTCCGTTCCCGAAAGGCACTCCACGCACGATGAGGCTCGTCTTCGCCGGTACCCCCGAGGTCGCCGTTCCCGCCCTGGACGCCCTGCTGGCCTCCGACCGGCACGAGGTCGCCGCGGTGGTCACCCGGCCCGACGCGCCCGCCGGGCGGGGCCGCAGGCTGGTGGCGAGCCCGGTGGCCCAGCGGGCCGAGGAGGCCGGGATCGAGGTGCTCAAGCCGGGCCGCCCCCGCGAGGAGGACTTCCTCGCCCGGCTGCGCGAGATCGCCCCGGACTGCTGCCCGGTCGTCGCCTACGGCGCCCTGCTGCCCAAGGCGGCGCTGGAGATCCCCGCCCGCGGCTGGGTCAACCTGCACTTCTCGCTGCTGCCCGCCTGGCGCGGCGCGGCCCCCGTGCAGCACGCGGTGCTGGCGGGCGACGAGGTGACCGGCGCGTCCACCTTCCTCATCGAGCAGGGCCTGGACTCCGGCCCGGTCTACGGGGTGACGACCGAGACGGTGCGTCCCCGCGACACCAGCGGCGACCTGCTGGAACGGCTGTCGCACAGCGGAGCGGGACTGCTGGTGGCCACCATGGACGGCATCGAGGACGGCAGCCTGGTGGCCCGCCCGCAGCCCGCCGACGGCATCACCCTGGCCCCGAAGATCACGGTGGACGACGCCCGGGTCGACTGGGAGGCGCCCGCGCTGCGCGTCGACCGGCTGGTGCGCGGCTGCACCCCGGCGCCCGGCGCCTGGACACTGTTCCACGGCGAACGCCTCAAGCTCGCCCCCGTCGCCCTCGCCGCCGACCGGACCGACCTCGGCCTCGCCCCCGGCGAGCTGGCCGTGGGCAAGAACGCGGTGCACGTCGGCACCGGCTCCCACCCCGTCGAGCTGACCGAGGTCCAGCCGCAGGGCAAGAAGCGCATGCGCGCGGCGGACTGGGCCCGCGGGGCCCGGCTGGCCTCCGGTGATCGCCTGGGGGAGTGACGTCGTACGCTGGTGGCGCAGGGCGGCCGCACGACGCGAGGCGGCTCGCGCCACCGCCGATCCTCTTCCGGAGCACCTTTCCTTGAACGACCACCCCCGCCGCCGTCCGCAGGCCAGGCCGCACGGCAAGCCGCAGCACAAGCCCTACCGCAAGCCCGCGCCCGACCCGGTCCGCAAGCTCGCCTACGACGCGCTGCGCGCGGTGGACGAGCGGGACGCGTACGCCAACCTCGTGCTGCCCGCGCTGCTGCGGGAGGCCGAGCGCGCCGGGGACTTCGACCGCCGGGACGCGGCGCTCGCCACCGAACTCGTCTACGGCACCCTGCGCCGCCAGGGCACCTACGACGCGGTGATCGCCTCCTGCGTCGACCGGCCGCTGGGCGGGGTCGACCCGCCGGTGCTCGACGTGCTGAGCCTCGGCGCGCACCAACTGCTGGGCACCCGCATCCCGCCGCACGCCGCCGTCTCCGCCACCGTCGAGCTGGCCCGCGCGGTCGTCGGCGACGGGCGCTCCCGCTTCGTCAACGCGGTGCTGCGCAAGATCGCCGCCGACGACCTCGACGGCTGGCTGGACCGTGTGGCGCCGCCGTACGACGAGGACCCCGAGGAGCACCTCGCGGTCGTCCACTCGCACCCGCGCTGGGTGGTCTCCGCGCTGTGGGACGCCCTCGGCGGCGGCAGGCAGGGCATCGAGGACCTCCTCGCGGCCGACAACGAACGGCCCGAGGTGACGCTCGTCGCCCGTCCCGGACGCTGCGCCCCCGCCGAACTCGCCGCCGAGGTGGGCGAGGACGCGGCGCCCGGCCGCTGGTCCCCGTACGCGCTGCGGATGGCGGACGGCGGCGACCCGGCGGCGCTGGAGGCGGTGCGCGACGGCCGCGCCGGAGTCCAGGACGAGGGCAGCCAGCTGGTCGCCCTCGCGCTGGCCGGCGCACCGCTGGAGGGGCCCGACCGGCTCTGGCTGGACGGCTGCGCCGGCCCCGGCGGCAAGGCGGCACTGCTCGCGGCGCTGGCGGCGGAACGCGGCGCGGCCCTGGTCGCCGCGGAGAAGCAGCCGCACCGCGCCCGGCTGGTCGCCCGCGCGCTCGACGGCAACCCGGGCCCGTCCCAGGTCGTCACCGCCGACGGCACGCGTCCGGCCTGGCGGGAAGGCGCGTTCGACCGGGTGCTGGTGGACGTGCCGTGCACCGGGCTCGGCGCGCTGCGGCGCAGGCCCGAGGCGCGCTGGCGGCGGCGCCCGCAGGACGTGCCGGGGTTCGCGCCGCTCCAGCGCGAGCTGCTGCGCTCCGCGCTGCGGTCGGTGCGCGTCGGCGGGGTGGTCGGCTACGCGACCTGCTCGCCCCATCCGGCCGAGACCCGCGCCGTGGTGGAGGACGTGCTGGCCCGGCCCGGCGCGGGCGTCGCCGCCGAGTTCGTCGACGCCCGTCCCACGATGGAGGGCGTGACGGACCTGGGCGACGGGCCCGACGTGCAGTTGTGGCCGCATCTGCACGGCACCGACGCGATGTACCTGGCGCTGCTGCGGCGCACCGCGTGACCGCCGGGGCGGCGTACCGCGCGCCGCCCCGCACCCGGGCCCGTTTCCTCGGCGGGGCGTTCGACCCGCCATACTGGGCGCATGCGCGCGCAGATCAACCCGAGCATCCTGTCCGCCGACTTCGCCCGGCTCGCCGAGGAGGCGGAGGCCGTGGCCGGGGCCGACTGGCTCCACGTCGACGTGATGGACAACCACTTCGTGCCCAACCTGACGCTCGGCCTGCCCGTCGTGGAGTCGCTGCGCAAGGCGACCGGCACCCCGCTCGACTGCCACCTGATGATCGAGGACCCGGACCGCTGGGCCCCGGGTTACGTGGAGGCGGGCGCCGGCTCCGTCACCTTCCACGCCGAGGCGGCGACCGCGCCGGTCAAGCTGGCCCGGGAGATCCGCGCGAAGGGCGCCCGCGCGGCGATGGCCCTGCGCCCGGCCACCCCGGTCGAGCCGTACGAGGACCTGCTGCCGGAGCTCGACATGCTGCTGGTGATGACGGTCGAGCCGGGCTTCGGCGGCCAGTCCTTCCTCGACATCATGCTCCCCAAGATCCGCCGCACCCGGCAGCTGATCGCCAAGCACGGACTCGACCTGTGGCTCCAGGTGGACGGCGGCGTCTCGCAGTCCACCATCGAGCGCTGCGCCGAGGCCGGGGCCGACGTCTTCGTGGCCGGATCCGCCGTCTACGGCGCGGGCGATCCGGCCGAGGCGGTGCGCGGGCTGCGCGCCCAGGCGGAGTCCGCGGCGGCCTCCGCTCCCTGGGCCTGCGGGCACTGAACCCCCGCTGAACAGCGGACGGCGCACGGGGGCACAGCCGGGTAAGCGGGCTCGCGGGCCCGGGCCGGGGCGGCGCCGTTCCCGTATGTTGAGGAGGGCGGCGGTGCGGAAGACGGGGAAGCAGTCATCGTCGTACCGGTCAGGACGCCGCACAATCTGCAAGAATGAGCGTGTCGTCAATCAGATGAGCCCCCTGTGCCCGCAGGGGGACCCCCAGGGGAGGGTGACGTGACCACTGGCCGCTCACCGGTCCGCATGGGCCCCGCCGAGATGGTGCAGGCGGCGGCGATGGCCCGCCGGTTCTATCTGGAAGGCAAGTCCAAGATCCAGATCGCCGAGGAGTTCGGCGTCAGCCGCTTCAAGGTGGCCCGGGTCCTGGAGTCGGCGCTGGAACGCGATCTGGTGCGCATCGAGATCCGGGTCCCCGCCGAACTCGACGCCGAGCGCTCCGACGCGCTGCGCGCCCGCTACGGGCTGAGACACGCCGTCGTGGTGGAGTCCCCAGCCGACCAGGACCAGGACTCCCCGGATCCGGAGAACCTCGGCGCGGTCGCCGCGGGACTGCTCGGCGAGCTGGTCACCGAGGGCGACGTGCTGGGACTGGCCTGGGGCCGTTCCATCATCACCATGGCGAACGCGCTGGACCGCCTCCCGCCGTGCACCGTCGTGCAGTTGACCGGCGTGTACGACGCCGGGACCGCGGAACGCGGCTCGGTCGAGGCGGTGCGCCGGGCGGCCGCCGTCTCCGGTGGCGAGGCGCACCCGCTGTACGCGCCGATGGTGCTGCCCGACGCGTCGACCGCCGCCGCGCTGCGCCAGCAGACCGGCATCGCCGCGGCCATGGGCTACTTCGACAAGGTCACCGTCGCGGTGGTCTCCATCGGCTCGTGGGAACCGCGGGTCTCCACGGTGTACGACGCGCTGTCCGACGCCGAGCGCAAGCACTACGCGGACCTGGGCGTGGCCGCCGAGATGTCCTCCCACCTCTTCGACGCCGAGGGCCGCCGCGTCGGCCGCGACCTGCGCGAGCGCTGCATCACCGTGGACGCCGACCGGCTGCGCGCGGTGCCCGAGGTGGTCGCGATCGCGGGCGGCATCCGCAAGGCCAACGCGGTCGGCGCGGTGCTGCGCTCCGGCCTCGTCACCAGCCTGGTCACCGACACTGCGGCCGCCGACCACCTGCTCCACCAGCAGTCCCCGGGCCCCCGGCCCGCCCTGGACCGCGTGGACCCGGGCGAGGCGTAGGGCGCTCTCACATCGGCCTGACGGGACTTCAACCGGCTTGCCACCCAAGTTTGTTGGCGACCCGTCACCCGAGGCGCCGTGCGCACCGCCGCGGTCAGTCCGCGATGCCCGGGGCGCCCCACACCGGGAACCAGCGGCTCAAGTCGTCCTCCACTCGCAGGTCGTTGGCGACCATCGCCTTGATCTGCAACTCCAGCGCGTTGTCCCGCTTCTCGCCGGGGCGCGGTGCGAACGGGTAGAAGGTGCCGCGCTTGTAGAGGTAGACCAGCGCCAGCGACTGCCCTTCGGCGTTGCGGAATCCCACCAGCGAGCAGAGCAGCTGCGGGCCGAAACCGCCGTCCTGGAGGATGGTGTTGACCGCGTGCAGGTCGTTGACGAGCCCCGCCACGTCGTCAGGGGCGTGCCGGGAGAGCAGCCACGTGTAGTGGTAGTCGTCCTGGTGGAACTCCACCGGGATCCCGCCGGTCGCCACGTCCGCGTCCAGCAGCCCCTGGACTTCCTCCCGGGCCTGGGCGAAGGCGCCGCCCTCGACGGCCGCGAAGCACACCGAGCCCTCACCGGTGGGCTGGAACCCGGCGGCGGCCTGGAGGGTGACCGCGGCCGAGGGCAGTCCGAAGAGCTGGTCGAGGTCGGGACGTACCGGCTTGCTGCGGCCGAGCAGGGCGTCGAGGAATCCCACGGGCGGTAGCTCCTTGGCGAGCGGGGGACGGCGAACGGGGAGGAGACGGCGGAGGAGCGGGAGGGGCAGGAGGAGCGGCGGAGCCGGATGCCCGCCGGGCGTCGGCATCGTGACGGCGCCGGCCCGCTCCGCCCGGCCCGGCTCCCCGGCGCCGGGAAGCCGGGCCGAGGCGGCGGGCCCGGTGGCTCAGGCCTGGTTCAGCTCGGCGGAGATCCGGCCCAGCTGCTCCAGCCGCTGCTCCAGCGTCGGATGGGTCGACAGCAGGTTGGACAGGCTCTCCTTGGAGGCGATGGCCGGAGCGAAGTAGAAGGCGTTGAACGGCTCCGCCTTGCGCAGGTCCTCCGTCGGGATGCGGGCCATCGTGCCGCTGACCTTGGTCAGCGCCGAGGCCAGCGCGGACGGGCGGCCGGTCAGCTGGGCGGCCGAGCGGTCGGCGGACAGCTCGCGGTAGCGCGACAGCATCCGGGTCAGCAGGAAGCTGATCGCGTAGACCACCGCGCTGACCAGCGGGATCAGCAGGGCGACGATCGCCGCGTTCTGGTTGTTGCCCCGGGAGCGGAAGCCGCCCCACAGGCCGATGCGGGTGATGATCCCGGCCAGCACGCCCAGGAAGGAGGCGATCGTCATGACCGCGACGTCCTTGTGCGCCACGTGGGACAGCTCGTGGGCGAGTACGCCCTCCAGTTCCTCCGGCTCCAGCCGGCGCAGCAGCCCGGTGGTGGCGCAGATGATCGCCTTGTCGGCGTTGCGGCCGGTGGCGAAGGCGTTGGGCACGTCGCTGTCGGCGACCGCGACCCGCGGCTTGGGCATGTCGGCCAGCGCGCACAGCCGGTCGACGACGCCGTGCAGCTGCGGGAACTCCTCGGGGGTGACCTCCCGGGCGCCCATGCTGAAGGCGGCGATCTTGTCGCTGAACCAGAACTGCGCGATGAACAGTCCGCCGGCGATGACGAGGATGATCGGCCAGGCGCCCCGCAGCAGTGCGAGAAGCGCGCCCACGAAGACCACGTAGAGCAGACCGATCAGGAACATGGTGATGACCATGCGACTGGACAGCCCCCGGTCCGGGGCAAAGCGCGTGCGGTTCATGTCCCCTCCTGGGGTCCGAGGGCCCGGCCGGTCCCGTCTGGCCGGAGGACGCCTGCTTCGATTGTCTCTCCGCCGTGACCGTACAAGCCCCGGGCGGCCCCAGGACACTGCCCGGAAGCCGGTCCCGGAACACTGTCTCGGATCATGCCCCAACAACGTTCCGGCGATCCGGGAGGTTCCTCCAAGCAGGGATTCCCACCCTCCCGTGCAAAAATGAAGTACGTGCGCTTTCTCAATGATGTTCAGCCCCCGTACGACCTGACCTACGACGACGTCTTCATGGTCCCCAGCCGTTCCGCGGTGGGATCCCGGCAGGCGGTGGACCTGTCGTCGCCGGACGGTACGGGCACCACCATTCCGCTCGTCGTCGCCAACATGACCGCGATCGCCGGGCGCCGGATGGCCGAGACGGTGGCCCGCCGCGGCGGCCTGGTCGTCATCCCGCAGGACATCCCGATCGACGTGGTGACCGAGGTCATCTCCTGGGTGAAGCAGCGCCACCTGGTGCTGGACACCCCGATCGTGCTCGCCCCGAACAACACCGTCGCCGACGCCATCTCCCTGCTGCCCAAGCGGGCCCACGGCGCCGGCGTCGTGGTGGCCGACGGCCGCCCGGTCGGCGTGGTCACCGAGTCGGACCTGTCCGGGGTGGACCGTTTCACCCAGCTGGGCGAGATCATGTCCAGGGACCTGCTCCTGCTGGACGCGGACATCGACCCGCGCGAGGCGTTCAACCGACTGGAGGACGCCCACCGCAAGCTCGCCCCCGCGGTGGACGCCGACGGCCGCCTGGCCGGCATCCTCACCCGCAAGGCCGCGCTGCGCGCCACCCTGTACTCCCCGGCCGTCGACGCGGACGGCCGACTGCGCGTCGCCGCCGCGGTCGGCATCAACGGCGACGTGGCGGGCAAGGCCAAGCAGCTGCTCGACGCGGGCGTGGACACGCTCGTCATCGACACCGCGCACGGCCACCAGGAGTCGATGATCGCCGCCATCAAGGCGGTGCGCGGCCTCGACCCGAAGGTGCCGATCGTGGCGGGCAACATCGTGGCCGCCGAGGGCGTGCGCGACCTGATCGAGGCGGGCGCCGACATCATCAAGGTGGGCGTCGGCCCCGGTGCGATGTGCACCACCCGGATGATGACCGGCGTGGGCCGCCCGCAGTTCTCGGCGGTTCTCGAGTGCGCCGCCGAGGCCCGCAGGCACGGTAAGCACGTGTGGGCGGACGGCGGCGTGCGCCACCCGCGCGACGTGGCGATGGCGCTCGCCGCGGGCGCGTCCAACGTGATGATCGGCTCGTGGTTCGCCGGCACCTACGAGTCGCCCGGCGACCTCCAGCAGGACGCGAACGGGCGGCTGTACAAGGAGAGCTTCGGCATGGCCTCGGCCCGCGCCGTGCGCAACCGCACCAGCGACGAGTCCGGCTACGACCGGGCCCGCAAGGCGCTCTTCGAGGAGGGCATCTCCACCTCGCGGATGTTCCTCGACCCGGCCCGCCCCGGAGTGGAGGACCTGATCGACTCGATCATCGCGGGCGTGCGCAGCTCCTGCACCTACGCGGGCGCCGGATCGCTGGAGGAGTTCCACGAGCGGGCCGTCGTCGGCGTGCAGAGCGCCTCCGGCTACGCCGAGGGCAAGCCGCTGCACAGCAGCTGGTCGTAAGGCGACAGGGGATCTACAGCCCCTGAGACGCAGGCCACAACCTCATACGGGCATGGAACCGCAGGTACCGTCTAGCATAGGTACCTGCGGTTCCGTATGAGTATGCAGACCGCGTCCGCATCCCGATGGAGGTCAGTGGTGAATACCGGCACGCGGCCGGCGACGCAGGCTACGGCACCCGCCGCCCCGGCCCGCACGGGCCTGGGCGCCGCGCTGGCCCGCCGCAAGCCCGTCGAGCGGCTGGTCGCCGAGGGCGGCACCGGCACCGGCGGCACGCTGCGTCGCTCGCTGGGCATGTGGCAGCTCACCATGATCAGCATCGGCGCCACCCTCGGCACCGGCATCTTCGTGGTGCTCGGCGAGGCGGTCCCCAAGGCCGGGCCCGCCGTCGTGATCTCCTTCGTCATCGCCGGCTTCACCGCGTTGTTCTCCGCCCTGTCCTACGCGGAGCTGGCCGGCACCATCCCGGTAGCCGGTTCCTCCTACTCCTACGCGTACGCCACCCTCGGCGAGCTGGTCGCCTGGATCTGCGGCTGGTGCCTGATCCTGGAGTACGGCGTCTCGGTGGCCGCGGTCGCGGTCGGCTGGGGGCAGTACCTCAACGAACTGCTGCACGGCACCCTCGGCGTCACCCTGCCAGCCGCACTGTCCGCCCCGCCGGGCGGCGGCGGCATCGTCAACGTCCCCGCGCTGCTGGTCGTGCTGCTCGCCATGGGCTTCCTGCTCGGCGGCGCCAAGGAGAGCGCCCGGGCCAACACCGTCATGGTCGCGGTGAAGATCGTCTCCCTGCTGCTGTTCTGCGCGGTCGCCCTCACCGGCATCAAGTCCGGCAACTACGCGCCCTTCATGCCGCTGGGCGTCGGCGGGGTCAGCGCGGCGGGCGCCACCCTGTTCTTCTCCTACATCGGCTTCGACGCCGCCTCCACGGCCGGCGAGGAGGCGAAGAACCCGCAGCGCGACCTGCCGCGCGCCATCATGCTCTCGCTGCTGATCGTCACCGTGCTGTACTGCCTGGTCGCGCTCGTCGCGGTCGGAGCGATGCCGTGGAAGGCGTTCGGCGACGTCGACGCCACGCTCTCCACGATCATGCAGCAGGTCACCGGGCAGGGCTTCTGGGCCGTGCTGCTCGCCCTCGGCGCGGTCGTCGCCATCGCGAGCGTGGTGCTGACCGTGCTGTACGGGCAGACCCGCATCCTGTTCGCGATGTCCCGCGACGGCCTGATGCCCAAGGTCTTCTCCACCGTCCACGCCCGCACCGGCGTGCCGCGCGCCAACACCGTCATCGTCGCGCTGTTCTGCGGCGTGCTGGCCGCCGTCGTGCCGCTCGGCCAGCTCGCCGACGCCACCAGCATCGGCACTCTGTTCGCCTTCGCGCTGGTCAACCTCGCCGTGCTGGTGCTGCGCCGCAGGCGGCCCGAGCTGAAGCGGTCGTTCCGCACCCCGTTCAGCCCGGTCACGCCGCTGATCGGCTTCGGGCTGTGCCTGTGGATGATGGCGAGTCTGGAGTTCACCACCTGGATGGTGTTCTGCGGATGGATGGCCGCGGGCCTCGTGATCTACTTCGCCTACGGGCTGCGCCGCTCCCGGCTCGCCCGACCCGAACCGGAGAAGTGAACCACCCGCCGTGTCCCTGAACGATCTCGACGAACGCATTGTGCACGCCCTCGCCGAGGACGCCCGCCGCTCCTACGCGGACATCGGCGCCGAGGTGGGGCTGTCCGCCCCCGCCGTCAAACGCCGCGTCGACCGCCTGCTGGCCACCGGCGCCATCACCGGCTTCACCGTCCGGGTCGACCCCGCCGCGCTGGGCTGGGAGACCGAGGCGTTCGTCGAGATCTACTGCCGCCACAAGACCTCCCCGGAGGCGATCAAGCGCGGCCTGGAGCGCTACCCGGAGGTGGCGGCCGCCTCCACGGTGACCGGCGAGGCCGACGCCGTGGTGCAGATCTACGCCGAGGACGTGCGCCACTTCGAACGCGTCCTGGAACGCATCGCCGGTGAGCCCTTCGTCGAGCGCACCAAGTCGGTCCTGGTCCTGTCCCCGCTGCTGCGCAGGTACGGCGCGGGCGCGCCCGCGTGACGCCCCGCAGGAGAGCCGCTTCCTGCGGTCGGCGGCCACCCTGGTCCGCCTCCGCGCAACGAATCGCCGCCCTGGTGGGTGAAGACGCAACGAATCGGCCGTCCGCACGCAACGGGACGGCCTTGTTGGCGTCCGGTCCCCGCCCGTACCGTCGTATCGATCCCGCTCATCCGACAGGCATCCGACACGACGAGGTTCCATGACGCCGCCGCTGCGCATCGCGCTGTACCAGGGCCCCGCGGGCGTTCCGGCGTCCGCCGCCGACAGCCTCGCCGCGCTGGACGACGCCGCCCGCCGGGCCGCCGCCGCGGGCGCGGGCCTGCTGGTCACCGCCGAGATGTACCTCACCGGCTACGCCATCGGCGACGCGGTGGCCGACCGCGCCGAGACCGCCGACGGCCCCTGCGCCCGCCGGGTCTCCGAGATCGCCGCCGAGCACCGGATCGCCATCGCCTACGGCTACCCCGAGCGCGCGGGCGACGCGGTCTTCAACTCGGTGCGGCTGACCGGCCCGGACGGCGCCACCCTCGCCGGCTACCGCAAGACCCACCTGTTCGGCGACTTCGAGACCGCCCACTTCACGCCGGGCGACACCGCCGTCGTCCAGGCCGACCTCGGCGGACTCACCGTGGGCCTGCTGATCTGCTACGACGTCGAGTTCCCCGAGACCGTGCGGGCGCACGCACTGGCCGGCACCGACCTGCTGGTCGTGCCGACCGCCCTGATGCGTCCCTTCGAGTTCGTCCCCCTCACCCTCGTCCCGGCCCGCGCGTACGAGAGCCAGCTGTACGTGGCCTACGCCAACCGCTGCGGCGCCGAGGGCGAGTTCCACTTCACCGGGTTCAGCTGCCTCGCCGGCCCGGACGGCACCGTGCGGGCCCGCGCCGGAACCGGCCAGGACCTGGTACTCGGCGACGCCGACCCGGCCCTGCTCGCCGCCTCCCGCGAGGAACTGCCCTACCTGCGCGACCGCCGCCCCGAGCTGTACGGCCGCCTCACCTGAGCCCCGCCGCCCGGTCCCCGGTCCGCCGCCGCGCCTTCACGCACCGCCCCGCTCCAAGGAGAAACACGCCCATGACCTCCACCGTGCCCACCGCCGTCCACGACGAGCAGGAGCAGCCCGCGGCCCGGCCGGTGACCATGTTCGGTCCGGACTTCCCCTACGCCTACGACGACTACCTGGCCCACCCGGCCGGGCTCGGCTCCGTCCCCGCGACCGAGCACGGCACCGAGGTGGCGGTCATCGGCGGTGGCCTGTCCGGCATCGTCGCAGCGTACGAGCTGATGAAGATGGGGCTGAAGCCCGTCGTCTACGAGGCCGACCGGATCGGCGGACGGCTGCGCACCGAGGGCTTCGACGGCTGCGACCCGAGCCTGACCGCCGAGATGGGCGCGATGCGCTTCCCGCCGTGCTCGACCGCGTTCCAGCACTACGTGGACAAGGTGGGCCTGACCACCAAGGCCTTCCCCAACCCGCTGGCGCCCGACACCCCCTCGACGGTCGTCGACCTCAAGGGCGAGTCGCACTACGCCCGCACCCTGGACGACCTGCCCGAGGTCTACCACCAGGTGATGGACGCCTGGAACGCCTGCCTGGAGGACGGCGCCCGCTTCTGCGAGATGCAGCGCGCCATCCGCGAGCGCGACGTGACGGCGATCCGGGAGATCTGGGCGGAACTGGTCGACAAGCTCGACAACCAGACCTTCTACGGCTTCCTGTGCGACTCCCCGGCCTTCAAGAGCTTCCGGCACCGGGAGATCTTCGGCCAGGTCGGCTTCGGCACCGGCGGCTGGGACACCGACTTCCCCAACTCCATCCTGGAGATCCTGCGCGTCGTCTACACCGGCGCGGACGACGACCACCGCGGCATCGTCGGCGGCAGCCAGCAGCTCCCGCTGCGGCTGTGGGAGGACGAGCCCGCCAAGCTGGTGCACTGGGCGCCCGGCACCTCCCTGTCCTCGCTGCACGGCGGCACCCCGCGCCCGGCGGTGACCCGGCTGCACCGCACCGCGGGCAACCGCACCACCGTCACCGACGCCTCCGGCGACATCCGCTCGTACAAGGCGGTCGTGTTCACCGCGCAGAGCTGGATGCTGCTGTCGAAGATCGACTGCGACGACGCGCTCTTCCCGATCGACCACTGGACGGCCATCGAGCGCACCCACTACATGGAGTCCTCCAAGCTCTTCGTGCCCGTGGACCGGCCGTTCTGGCTGGACCCGGACCCGGAGACCGGACGCGACACCATGAGCATGACGCTCACCGACCGCATGACCCGCGGCACCTACCTGCTGGACGACGGCCCCGACAAGCCCGCGGTGATCTGCCTGTCGTACACCTGGTGCGACGACAGCCTCAAGTGGCTGCCGCTGAGCCCCAACGAGCGTCTGGAGGTCATGCTCAAGTCGCTCGGCGAGATCTATCCCAAGGTCGACATCCGCAAGCACATCATCGGCAACCCGGTCACCATCTCCTGGGAGGACGAGCCCTACTTCATGGGCGCGTTCAAGGCCAACCTGCCGGGTCACTACCGGTACCAGCGGCGGCTGTTCACCCACTTCATGCAGGACCGGCTGCCGCAGGACAAGCGCGGCATCTTCCTCGCCGGCGACGACATCTCCTGGACCGCGGGCTGGGCCGAGGGCGCCGTGCAGACCGCGCTCAACGCGGTGTGGGGGGTCATGCACCACCTCGGTGGCGCCACCGATCCGTCCAACCCCGGCCCCGGCGACGTCTACGACGAGATCGCCCCGGTCGAACTCCCGGAGGACTGACGGGCGATCGGGTACGGCAGCCCTTCCGGGGCGACCCGCCGTGGGCCGGACCCGTACGGCAACGGGGTCAGCAGGCAGCGGCCCACCAGGCCCACGCCCGCGTCCAGACGCCGCGCGAACTCCTCGTGCACCGTGGGGAGTTCGCGCAGCCGCCACAGCAGGCACGCCGTCGACCAGGCGGCGTCCCTGGCCCGCTCCAGGCTCCACGAGCCCAGCAGATGAGTCAGCGGATCGGCCAGCTCCAGCAGGTCGGGTCCCGGCATCAGCTCCTCGCGGACCCGCTCCTCGATCGTCTCCAGCACGTCGCCGACCCGCTCGAAGTCGGCCTCCACCGCGGGCGGTTCGACCCCCAGGGCCGCGCATGTGTCGACCACCGCGAGTGGCAGGTCGTGCCCGACGTGGGCGTTGATCCCGGCCAGCGCGAACTGCGTCGGACGGACCTCGCGGTGGTGGCGCAGCCGGAACAGCGGGCGCCAGCAGTCGGGCGGACGGCCGCCGGCCGCGTCCGCGTCGACGGCCAGCAGATACCGCGCCGCGAACCGGGCGCCCAACTCGGCGGTGTGGCCCGGGTGCGGGAAGAAGCCGCTTCCCAGGCGCGCGTTCAGCTCGCGCGTCACCGACAGGTAGACCGCGTTGAACACCGCGACCCCGTCGTGCGGGGGCAGCGCGGCCGACAGCGCGGTCATCCGCGCCACCACGGCGTCCACGGAAGGCATGGCGCAAGCCTGGCAGCGCCCGGGCGCCCCGCCACGACGGCACGACGCCGCGTCCCCACAACGAGCGATCCCCGCCGGGTCCGGCGCGAGCCGTCAGTCCTGCGCCCGGCCCTCGTCGTAACCGGACGTGCCCTCGTCCAGCAGCGGTTCACCGGGGGGCCGCTTCATGTGGGCGGGGGCCAGGGCGCGCAGGCCGTGGTAGCCGACGAGGACCACGATCGTGCCCAGCGCGATCCCGCTCAGCTCGAAGTTGCCGCTGATGTGCAGGCTCACCCCGCCGATGCCGATGATGACGCCCGCCGCGACCGGCACCAGGTGCAGCGGATTGCGCAGGTCCACCCGGTTGTGCGTCCAGATCTGGGCGCCCAGCAGGCCGATCATGCCGTAGAGGATCACCGTGATGCCGCCGAGCACCCCGCCGGGGATCGCCGCGACGATCGCGCCGAACTTCGGGCACAGGCCGAACAGCAGGGCGAAGCACGCCGCCGCCCAGTAGGCGGCCGTGGAATAGACGCGGGTCGCCGCCATCACCCCGATGTTCTCGGAGTACGTGGTGGTCGCGGGGCCCCCGAACGAGGTGGAGAGCACCGTCGCCGCGCCGTCCGCCGCGATCGCCGTGCCCAGGCTGTCGTCCAGCGGGTCGCCGGTCATCTCGCCGACCGCCTTGACGTGACCCGCGTTCTCCGCGACGAGCGCGATCACCACCGGCAGCGCCACCAGCACCGCCGACCAGTGGAAGGCGGGACCGTGCAGCGGCGGCAGCCCGACCCAGTGCGCCCTGCCCACGCCCGACAGGTCCAGGCGCCAGTGCGACGTGACGTGGCCCGAGCCGTCCACCGAGTGGATGCGGCCGAAGACGCGGTCGAAGACCCAGGAGACCGCGTAGCCGAAGACCAGCCCGAGGAAGATCGCGATGCGCGACCAGAAGCCGCGCAGCCCGATGATGGCCAGCGCGGTCACCAGCATCGTCAGCAGCGCCGTCCACTGGTCCTGCGGCCAGTACGTGGTCGCCGTCACCGGTGCCAGGTTGAAGCCGATCAGCATGACCACCGCGCCGGTGACCACCGGCGGCATCACCGCGTGGATGACCCGGGCCCCGAACCTGCGCACCGCGAGCCCCACCGCGAACAGCACCGCGCCGACCACCAGGATCGCGCCGGTCACCGCGGGCGTGCCGCCGCCCTGGGCGCGGATGACCGCCGCCACCCCCACGAACGACAGGCTGGAGCCGAGGTAGCTGGGCACCCGCCCGCGCGTCGCCAGCAGGAAGATCATCGTCGCGATGCCCGACATCATGATCGCGAGGTTCGGGTTGAGCCCCATCAGGACGGGCGCCACGAAGGACGCCCCGAACATCGCCACCACGTGCTGGGCGCCCAGCCCCGCCGTGCGCGGCCAGCTCAGCCGCTCGTCGGGTCTGACGACCGCGCCGGGGGCGGGGGTGCGCCCGTCGCCGTGCAGGGTCCAGCGCACGCCCAGGCCCATTCGCTGTGCTCCGTGTCCTTCAGTCGATCGGTCTCGGGTGGCCTTCCCGCGGGACGATCCGTCTGTTCGCGGGATGAACCGCCCGACATCGTAGTTCGGTGTCCTGCGGCGGCCGTCCACCGGCCCGTGCCTCGCGGGACCGGCGCGCCGCGCTGGAGCCCGGCCGGGGCGCGCCCGGACAACCGGTGAAACATCCCGACTTGTCGTGCTCATGTGACCCAGGCCACAAGGACCCGGCCGCATGCGCCGAGCCGTCCGTGGCAGACTGAAGACGTACCAGTGACGTTTGGCGCACTCCGGGGTCGGTGAAAGTCCGAACCGGCGGTTACAGTCCGCGACCCGTCCGCTGCCAGCGGCCGGTTGACCAGGTGAAATTCCTGGACCGACGGTTAAAGTCCGGATGGGAGGCAGTGCGCGGCGGGACCTCACGGGTACGCCGCCCCGAGCGGTCGCCGCAGTCGGCTCCACGCCGTGTGCGACGGTCCTCGGCCGTCCCGGCGTTCCCCGTGCGAAGCGTCCCGTGGCAGTCCCATATCGCCCCGGAGTCCGTGCCCGAAGAGGCAGGAGGACCCGGTGGCCACCCCCGAGGAAACCGACGCGATGCGGCGCGCGATCGCGCTCGCCGCCCGCGGCCTCGGCTCCACCAGCCCCAACCCGGTCGTCGGCTGCGTCGTCCTCGACGCGGCGGGCCGCCTCGCGGGCGAGGGATGGCACCGCAGGGCCGGCGGCCCGCACGCCGAGGTCCACGCGCTGCGCGAGGCGGGCGAGCGGGCCCGCGGCGGCACCGCCGTCGTCACCCTGGAGCCCTGCAACCACACCGGCCGCACCGGGCCCTGCGCCCAGGCGCTCATCGCCGCCGGCATCGCCCGCGTCGTGCACGCCGTCAGCGACCCCGACCCCTGCGCCGCGGGCGGCGCCACCACCCTGCGCGCCGCCGGGATCGACACCGAGAGCGGACTGCTGGAGGCCGAGGCCGCGCGCGGCAACGAGGCATGGCTGACCGCCATCCGCCTCGGCCGACCCTTCGTCCACTGGAAGTACGCCGCGACGCTCGACGGCCGGGTCGCCGCCGCCGACGGCACCAGCCGCTGGATCACCTCCGGCCCGGCCCGCGCCGACGTCCACCGGCTGCGCGCCGAGTCCGACGCCGTGCTCGTCGGCTCCGGCACCCTGCGCGCCGACGACCCGCACCTCGCCGTACGCGGCCTGGACGGCGACGTCACCCAGCCGCTGCGCGTCGTCCTCGACACCCACGCCACCGTCGCCCCCACCGCCCGCGTGCTCGACGACGCCGCGCCCACCCTGGTCGCGGTGGCGGACGACGCCGGCGCGAACCACCTGGAGGGGCGGGCCGAGGTCGTACGGCTGCCGAGGGCGGCGAGCGGACGCGGGCTGGACGTGCCCGCGCTGCTGGCCGCGCTGTACGAACGCGGCGTGCGCTCCGTCCTGCTGGAAGGCGGCCCCACTCTGGCCGGCGCCTTCGTCGCGGCGGACGCCGTCGACAAGGTCACCGGATATCTCGCCCCCGCCCTGCTCGGCGCCGGACCCGCGGTCCTCGCCGACGCCGGAATCACCACCATCGCGCGGGCGTTGCGGCTCGACGTGGCGGAGACCGCCACGCTCGGCCCCGACCTGCGCGTCACCGCGTATCCCCGCCGCACTGAGGAGAACTGAGTGTTCACCGGAATCGTCGAAGAGCTGGGTGAGGTCACCGCCGTCGAGAACCTCGGCGACTCCTGCCGGTTCACCCTGCGCGGCCCGCTGGTGACCGAGGACGCCGAGCACGGCGACTCGATCGCCGTCAACGGGGTCTGCCTGACCGTGGTCGACACCGCCGACGGTGCTTTCACCGCCGACGTGATGGCCGAGACCCTCAAGCGCTCCAGCCTCGGCGCGCTCCAGGTCGGCACCCGCGTCAACCTGGAGCGGCCGATGGCGCTCGGCGGCAGGCTCGGCGGCCACCTCGTCCAGGGCCACGTGGACGGCACCGGCACCGTGCTGGAGCGCGTCCCCGGCGAGCACTGGGAGATCGTCAAGGTCGGCCTGCCGAAGCAGCTTTCGCGGTACGTGGTCGAGAAGGGCTCCATCACGGTCGACGGCATCAGCCTCACCGTCGTGGACGCCGGTGACGACTTCTTCACCGTCAGCCTCATCCCCACCACCCTCGCGCTCACCACCCTCGGCATCAAGCAGCCCGGCGACCCGGTCAACCTGGAGGTCGACGTGCTCGCCAAGTACGTCGAGCGGCTGCTCGGGGACCGCGCGCCCGGCGCCGGAGCGTCCGCCGCGGGGCCGCTCGGGACGGAGGCCGGGCGGTGAGCTCTCTCGCCTCGCTCAACAGCGTCGCGTTCTCCGTCTTCGGCGAACACGTCAAATGGGCCGACATGACCGGCAACCTGCTGGGTCTGGCCGGGCTCGCGCTCGGCTGGCGCCGCGCGCTGTCGGCCTGGCCGGTCCAACTGCTGTCCGGCGCCGTGCTGGTGGTCGCCTACTGGTCGGCTCACCTGACCGGCGGCGTCGGCAAGCAACTGCTTGTCGTGGTGGTCGCCGCCTGGGGCTGGATCCGGTGGCACCGCGGCCGGCGCGAGTCGGGACAGGTCGAGGTGCGCTTCGCCACCTGGCGCGAACGCGGCGGGCTGGTCGGCGGCACCGCGGTCGGCACCCTCGCGGTCGTCGGCCTGTTCACGCTCTTCCCCTCGCTGTCGTGGAATCCCTGGCCGGACGCGTACATCTTCGTCGGCACGCTCGCCGCGATGGTCGCCATGGCCCGCGGCTGGGTCGAGTTCTGGTTCGCCTGGCTCGCCGTCGACCTGGTCGGCGTACCGCTCGCCTGGGACAGCGACCTGAAGTTCTCCGCCCTGGTCTACGTCATCTACTTCGTCCTGGTCCTGCTCGGCCTGCGTGCCTGGTGGCTGCGGACCCGAACCTCCCGCCCCGACGCGGGAGCCCTGGAAGGAGCGCCGGCATGACGACCGCGCCGACCTGGTACGACCCCGAGGACCCGCGAGGCGAGGGCACCCCGCTGCTCGACTCCGTGCAGCAGGCCGTCGCCGACATCGCCGCCGGACGTCCGGTCGTCGTGGTGGACGACGAGAACCGGGAGAACGAGGGCGACCTGATCTTCGCCGCCGAACTCGCCACCCCCGAACTGGTCGCCTTCATGATGACCGAGTGCCGCGGCCTGATCTGCGCCCCGATGGAGGCCGACGCGCTGGAGCGGCTGGAGTTGCCGCAGATGGTCGCCCGCAACACCGAGTCGATGACCACCGCCTTCACCGTCAGTGTCGACGCCGCCCCCGCGCGCGGCACCAGCACCGGCATCTCCGCCGCCGACCGCGCGCTCACCCTGCGGATGCTCGCCGACCCGGGCAGCGCCCCCGGCGACTTCGTGCGCCCCGGCCACGTCTTCCCGCTGCGCGCCCGCCCCGGTGGCGTCCTCACCCGCAACGGGCACACCGAGGCCGGCGTCGACCTCGCCCGGCTCGCCGGACTGCGCCCGGCCGCCGCGATCTGCGAGATCGCCAACGAGGACGGCACCATGGCGCGGCTGCCCGAACTCGTCCCGTTCGCCCGCAAGCACGGACTGACGATCATCTCCATCGAGGACCTGATCGCCTACCGCGAGACCAGCGAGCCGACGGTGCGCCGCGAGGCCGTCACCCGGCTGCCCACCGCCTTCGGCGACTTCCGCGCCTACGGCTACCGCAGCACGGTGGACGGCGTCGAGCACATCGCGCTCGCCACCGGGGACATCGGCGACGGCGAGGACGTGCTGGTGCGGGTGCACTCCGAATGCCTGACCGGCGACGTCTTCGGCTCGCTGCGCTGCGACTGCGGTCCGCAGTTGCAGGCGTCGCTGGAACGCGTGGCCGCCGAGGGGCGCGGCGTGGTGATCTACCTGCGCGGGCACGAGGGCCGCGGCATCGGCCTGCTGCACAAGCTGCGCGCCTACGAACTCCAGGAGCGCGGACGCGACACGCTCGACGCCAACCTGGAACTCGGCCTGCCCGCCGACTCGCGCGACTACGGCGCGGGGGCGCGCATCCTCGCCGACCTCGGGGTGCGCTCCGTGCGGCTGATGACCAACAACCCCGACAAGGTGGACGCCCTGGTCCGGCACGGCCTGCGGGTGCACGGGCGCGAGCCGATGCCGGTCCAGGCCGGCGAGCACAACCTGCGTTACCTGCGCACCAAGCGGGACCGCATGGGCCACGACCTGCCCTGGCTGGACGGCGGCCCCACGGGGGCCTGCGGCAACCAGTGACCGGTACGACAGACTGCACCGACCACCACCTGTACCAACGCGAAGCACCGACGACAGCACACAAGCACCGAGGAGAGATGTGAGCGGTAAGGGCGCCCCCGAGTTGACCGTGAAGAGCTGCAGTGACCTGCGGGTCGCGGTGATCGCCGCGCAGTGGCACCAGCAGGTCATGGACGGCCTGGTCGACGGCGCGCTGCGGGCGCTGCGCGAACTGGGCATCGACGAGCCGACCCTGCTGCGGGTGCCGGGCAGCTTCGAACTGCCCGTCGTCGCCAAGGCGCTGGCCTCCCGGGGCTACGAGGCCATCGTCGCCCTGGGCGTCGTCATCCGCGGCGGCACCCCGCACTTCGACTACGTCTGCCAGGGCGTGACCGCGGGCCTCACCCAGGTCTCGGTGGACACCGGGGTGCCCGTCGGCTTCGGCGTGCTGACCTGCGACACCGAGGCGCAGGCGCTGGAGCGCGCCGGGCTGCCCGGCTCGTCGGAGGACAAGGGCCACGAGGCGGTCACCGCGGCGCTCGCCACGGCGGCGATCCTGCGGTCCGTCTCCGAGCCCTGGCGCTGAGCGCGGCGGTCCGAGCACGTAGAGTAGGACCACCATGGCGAACAAGACATTCGAGCAGCTCTTCGCCGAGCTGAAGGACAAGGCCGCCTCGGGCGACCCCGCCACCTCCCGCACCGCGGAGCTGGTGGGCAAGGGCGTCCATGCCATCGGCAAGAAGGTGGTCGAGGAGGCCGCCGAGGTGTGGATGGCCGCCGAGTACGAGGGCGCCGACGCCACCGCCGAGGAGATCTCCCAACTCCTGTACCACGTTCAGGTGATGATGGTCGCCCGGGGAATCTCCCTCGACGACGTATACGCTCACCTGTGACCATCCGTAGTGCGTCCGCACGTTCCGTGATCAACGAGTCGTAAAGGAAACCGCTCCATGCTGCGCATCGCCGTCCCCAACAAGGGTTCACTGTCCGAGCCTGCGTCGGCGATGCTGCATGAGGCCGGCTACCGGCAGCGCAAGGACCGCCGGGAACTGGTCCTGGTCGACGCCGACAACCAGGTGGAGTTCTTCTTCCTGCGCCCCAGGGACATCGCCGTCTACGTCGGCTCCGGCCGCCTCGACATCGGCATCACCGGCCGCGACCTGCTGCTGGACTCCGGGGCGCAGGCGGAGGAGATCCTCCAACTGGGCTTCGCCGCCTCCACGTTCCGCTACGCCACCCGGCCCGGCACGGCCACCGGCGTCAAGGAGTTCGGCGGCATGACGATCGCCACCTCCTTCGCCGGACTCGTGGAGAAGCACCTCGCCGACAACGGGGTGGACGCCTCCGTGGTCCACCTCGACGGCGCTGTCGAGACCGCGATCCAGCTCGGCGTCGCCGAGGTCATCGCGGACGTCGTGGAGACCGGCACCACCCTGCGCAACGCGGGCCTGGAGATCATCGGCGAACCGATCCTGGAGTCCGAGGCGGTCGTCATCCGCCGCGTCGGCGCGCCGCAGGACGAGCCCAAGGTCCAGCAGTTCCTGCGCCGCATGCAGGGCGTCCTGGTCGCCCGGCGCTACGTGATGATGGACTACGACATCCGCGCCGAGAAGGTCGAGACGGCCGTGGCGCTCACCCCGGGCCTGGAGTCGCCCACCATCTCCCCGCTGCACCACGAGGGCTGGGTGGCCGTGCGCTCCATGGTCCCGGCCCGCGAGGCCCAGCGGATCATGGACGACCTCTACGAGCTGGGCGCCCGCGCCATCCTGACCACCGGCATCCACGCCTGCCGCCTGTGACCGCGGGCGGCCCCGGCACGACGCCCGGGCTGCCACCGGGCCGCGCCCGCCCCGTTCCACCCGCCCCCCGAACTCCTGCGAAGCGCCCACCATGACCTCCGCCGCGTCCCGTACCGGGAAGACCGCCGACATGCCCGCACCCGACGAACCGACCGGACTGCCGGTCACCTTCCGCCCGGTGCGCACCCGGGTGGTGCTGCTCACGGTGGGCAGCGTCATGCTGGTCACCTTCGCCACCGTGGCCCTGGCCATGCCCGCGCCCTGGGCCGCGGCGGACCGGGCCACCATGATCGGCACCGGGCTGATCATCTTCGCCGTACTGGCGCTGCTCAGCCGTCCGAAAGTGGTCGCCACCCAGGAAGGCCTCACGGTGGTCAACCTCACCACCGTGCGCCGACTGGCGTGGGCCGAGGTGCTGCGCGTCAACCTGCGGGCCGGCGATCCGTGGGTCTACCTCGACCTCGCCGACGGCACCAGCCTGGCGGTGATGGGCATCCAGCCCGGCATCGCCCGGCAGCGGGCGGTCACCGACGCGCGCAGGCTGCGCGAACTCGCCGACGCGCTGGGCACCGGTCCTGCGGACGCCGTGTAAGCGGTCCACTACCGCCGGTGGAACCCGGCGCGGCGACGGCCCGTCGTGACTCCCGCCGCGGGGCGTGGCTTGACTACTCTGGAAGGGCGAGGCGCCGGTGCGCCCGCCCCCGCTGTGTACGAGCCGCGCCGCCGCGCGCGGCTCGCGGGGAACCGGAACGATCCGAGGAGTGACACTTTTCCGGCGATGGACGAATCGTCCTGTAGTACCTGCGCCGCCCCTGACCGAAGCGCCCGGCGCGCGGTGGTGGCGGCATGAGTTCCCTTCTGCTGCTCGGTGCGGCACTCCTGCTCATCCTGGCCAACGGCTTCTTCGTCGCCGCCGAGTTCGGCCTGGTGACTGTCGACCGGCCGGAGGCCGAACGGGCCGCCGCGGCCGGTGACCGCCGGGCCCGCGGCGTCGTGGCCGCCCTGCGCCAGTTGTCCTTCCAGCTCTCCGGCTCACAGCTGGGCATCACCATCACCTCGCTGGTGGTCGGCATGCTCGCCGAGCCGGCCCTCTCCCACCTGCTGGCCGGCCCGCTCACCGCCATCGGCCTGGGTGAGGCCGCGTCCGGCGTCGCCGTGGTGCTCGGCATGGTGCTGGCCTCCAGCGTGCAGATGGTCATCGGTGAGCTGGTGCCCAAGAACTGGGCGGTCTCCCGGCCGCTGGCGGTCGCCCGCATGGTGGCCGGACCGCAGCGCGCCTTCAGCCGCCTGTTCCGCCCGATCATCGAACTGCTCAACGCCTCCGCCAACCGCCTGGTCCGCGCGCTGGGCGTGGAGCCCACCGACGAACTGGCCTCCGCCCGCACCCCCGGCGAGCTGGTCTCGCTGGCCCGGCACTCCGCCCTGGCCGGAGCCATCGAGCAGGACACCGCGGACCTGTTCGTGCGCACCGCGGGCCTGGGCGAGCTGACCGCACAGTCGGTGATGACCGCCCGCGTCAAGGTCAGCGCCCTGGAGGACACCACCACCGCGGCCGACGTGCTCAACCTGACCCGGGCCACCGGACTGTCGCGCTTCCCGGTCTACCGTGAGCGGCTGGACGAAGTGGTCGGCATGGTCCACCTCAAGGACGCGCTGTCGGTGCCCAAGCACCTGCGCGATCGCACCCCGGTGGGCCGGATCGCGGTGGCGCCGCTGCTGGTCCCCGAGACGCTGCCGGTGCAGCCGCTGCTTGAGCAGCTGCGCAGCGAGCAGCCGATCGCCGTGGTCGTGGACGAGTACGGCGGCACCGCCGGCGTGGTCACCCTGGAGGACATCGTCGAGGAACTCGTCGGCGAGGTCCGAGACGAGCACGACGACGCCGACGCCGACACGCCGGAACTTCTCCAGGCGCCGGCGCAGGACGGCCGGCCGGCGTGGGACGCCGACGGCGGCTGCCGCACCGACGTCCTGGCCAGGATCGGCCTGGACGCGCCGGAGGGCCCGTACGAGACGGTGGCCGGGCTCGTCGCCGACCTGCTCGGGCGCATCCCGCAGGCCGGTGACGTCACCGAGCTGCCCGGCTGGCGGATAGAGGTGCTGGAGGTCGGCCACCACCGGGCCGAACGCATCCGGCTGACGCGCCGGGGCGCGGGGCGCGAGGAGCGGTCATGACGAGTGTCCTGCAACTGTTCTTCGCGGCGCTGCTGGTCCTCGGCAACGGCTTCTTCGTCGGCGCCGAGTTCGCCATGGTCTCGGTGCGCCGCAGCCAGATCGAACCGCTCGCGGTGAGCCAGCGCCGGGCCCGCACCGTGCTGCACGGCCTGGAGAACCTGCCGCGGATGATGGCCGCCGCGCAGTTCGGCGTGACCGTCTGCTCGCTGACCCTCGGTGCCGTCGCCGAGCCGACCGTCTCCCGCCTGCTGGAGCCGGTCTTCTCCGCGCTGCACGTGCCCGGCGAGCTGGTGCACCCGATCGGCTACGTCGTCGCGCTCGCCGTGGTGATCTTCTTCCACCTGGTGGTCGGCGAGCTGGTGCCGAAGAACCTCGCGATGGCCTCCCCGGAGAAGGCGGCGCTGTGGCTGGGCCCGGGCCTGGTCGGCTGCGCCCGTATCTTCCGGCCGGTCATCGTGGTGCTGAGCGCCTGCGCCCGGCTGGTGCTGCGGCTCTTCCGGGTCGAGCCCAAGGACGAGATCGAGGCCGTCTACACCAGCGAGCAGCTCACCTACCTGGTGGAGGACTCCGGCCAGGCGGGCCTGCTCGACCCGGCCGCTCAGGAGCGCCTGTCCGACGCGCTGGAGCTGGGCAGCCGCCCGGTCACCGACGTGCTGCTGCGCCCCGGCGAGCTGGTCACCGTCGGCCCCGAGGTCACCCCGCACCAGGTCGAGGAGCTGACGGTCTCCACCGGCTACTCCCGCTTCCCGGTCGCGGGCCCCGACGGGGGCTTCCTGGGCTACCTGCACGTCAAGGACGTCCTGGAACCGGCCGAGAACGACGAGGGCGACCGGCCGGTGCCGCGCAGGCTGTGGCGGCCGATGACGACGCTACGGGCCGAACTGCCGCTGGACGACGCGCTCACCGCGATGCGCCGGGCCGCCTCCCACCTGGCGGCGGTCGCCGACGCGGACGGCGGGGTGCTGGGCCTGGTCGCGCTGGAGGACGTGCTGGAGATGCTGGTCGGGGAGGTGCGCGACCCCGCTCACCGGGACGCCGCGGGCCATGCCGCGCCGGGCCCCCGCTCCGGCACCCAGTCGCGGGCGCTGGCGGGCTGACCGGCGCCGGCGACCGGGACGGACCGGGGCGGCCGTCACTGCGGCGGCTGCCCCGGCCCGCGGCCCGACAGCACCTCGCCGTAGGCCTGCATCAGGTCGGCCAGGCGCAGGGTGGCCAGGTCCTCCCGGGTCGGGGTGCCGGTGTACGCCGACAGCCGCAGGTCGCGGTAGGCGCAGCTCTTCTCGTACAGCGTCCGCAGGAAGCGGCCGTTGCCGAGTTCGTCTATCCACTCCTGGGCGACGACGTGACCGCTGATGCTGCGCAGCTCCTCCAGCGCCTCCTCGTCCCAGTGGTCGCCGCCGTCGGCGGCCAGCACCTCGCCGATGCGGGTCAGCTCCAACGGCCGGTAGCTGGGGAAGTCCACCCGGGTGGTGAACCGCGAGCCGAGGCCGGGGTTGGCCGCCAGCAGCCGGTCCATGCCCTCGGGATACCCGGCGAGAATCACCACCAGGCGGTCCCGGTTGTCCTCGGCGCGCTTGAGCAGCACCTGCAACGCCTCGTCGCCGTACGCGTCGCCCTTGCCGTAGCCGGAGTTGGACAGGCTGTAGGCCTCGTCGACGAAGAGCACCCCGCCCAGCGCCGAGTCGATCAGCTCGTTGGCCTTCACCGCGGTCTGGCCCAGGAACTCGCCGACCAGATCGGCGCGTTGGGCCTCCACCAGGTGGTCGCCGCCGAGCAGCCCGAGCGCGTAGAAGACCCGGCCGAGTATGCGGGCGACCGTGGTCTTGCCGGTGCCGGACGGGCCGGAGAAGACGAAGTGCCGCTTCGGCGGCTGTACCGGAAGACCCTGGCCGGCCCGCAACCGGGCCATCCTCAGCTGCGCCGACAACGCCTTGACCTGCCGCTTCACCGGCTCAAGCCCCACCATCCGCTCCAGCTCGGCCAGTGCGTCGGCCAGCAGCGCGGGATCTGCGGCGCCCAGCGGCACGCCCTGCGGCGCGACGGGGAAGACCGGCAGCAGGGCCTTGCGCCGCGCCCCGGCGTCGTCCACCGGCGCCGAGCCGGTCACCGGGCCGCCCGCGCCGCCCGCCGCCGCGTCCCCGCCCTCGCCCGCCGCCTCGCCGGGCCCGCCTGCGTCGCCGGGGGAGTCGTAGGGCGCTCCCGAGTCGGCGTCCGGCTGGCCGTCCGGGGCGGTCTGCCCGTAGCCGGGCAGGGAGATCGCGGCCAGGTCCCCCGACTCGTGCAGCCCGTCCTCGGCCTCCGTGATGGCGGCCAGCCGCGCGGCGGTGTCCATGAACGCCGGGTCCACCCGGTGCACCGCCCGGTACAGCGGCAGGGCGGCCGCGGTGCGCCCGGTCCCCTCGTAGGCGCGCGCCAGCCAGTAGCGCAGCTCCTTGCGCTGCGGCTGCTCGCTGCGGCAGCGCATCAGCGCGGTGGCCAGCAGCGGCTCCGCCTGCCCGCACATCTCCAGCCTGACCCGGGCCATCCCACCGAACAGCCCCGCCTCTATGCCCAGCACCGGGTCCTCGAGCAGCGGTTCCGCGTGGCGTATCAGCTGCTCCCAGTCCTTGACCAGGTAGGCACGACACGCGTGCAGGAAACGCACCTGCGGATCGGTGTCCACCGGGGGGCAGTCGGCCAGCGCCCGGTCCAGATCGGCCACGTGCCGGCCGTCCAGCCAGTGGGAGGCGTGCGCCAGCAGCAGGTCACGCTGCGTCTCCAGCACCGGCTGCACCCACCAGCCCAGCCAGTACCAGGAGTTGAGGGAGCGCAGATAGCGGCGCCGCTGCTCGCCGAAGCGGTCCCGGTGCCGGTACATGCGCAGCAGCGCCGTCGAGGTGTCGGCCCGCAGCGCGTGCAGCCCGAGCCA
Source organism: Streptomyces sp. ICBB 8177 (assembly GCF_003144095.1). Lineage (GTDB taxonomy): Bacteria > Actinomycetota > Actinomycetes > Streptomycetales > Streptomycetaceae > Streptantibioticus_D. The sequence continues at coordinate 1,193,818 of NZ_NSKH01000023.1, forward strand.
GGCGTCGGCCATGCCCGGGTCCAGCCGCACCGCAGCCCGGAACTCCTCCTCCGCCTGCGCGTACGCGCCGACCGTGTAGGCGTCCACGCCGCGCAGCCACGCCAGATCGGCGGGGGCGCCGGAGCCCGCCCCGCCCTGCGGGGGTACCGCCTCAGTGCCGAAGTCCATCAGGTCCCCCACTACCGTGCCCCCCGTGGCCTGCCGCCGCCTCCCGGCCGGGGCCGAACAGCGGCTCCCGGTACGGAAGTTGGCGCCGGAGCGACCGCCGTGACCGACCGGCCGTACTCCCTTGGGCATCGTACCTGCGGTGTTGGCGCCTGGGAGGGGGAGACGCACCGCCCGGCGGCGGAACGGGCCAGGAACCGGCCTCGGCACCGGCTTCCGCGACGTCGTGACGGAGGGTGAGGGCCACGGGGGGCGTTATCCGGCGAAACGGACAGTCCGCCTGCCCCGGAACAGGACGAAGCCCCCGGTCACGGGGGAACAACCGGGGGCTTCGTGCTCGGGGCGATCCATGACGGACCGCGCATTGAGAACGTAAGTCCTGTACGCCCCCCAGGTCAAGCCACGTTGAGCCACTGGCCGGGAGTGGATCGTGTCCGACGTCGCACCGGCTGCGCGCCGTCACGGTACGTGAGGCGCCGGGCGGCTCAGTGCCGGCCCAGCGGCCCCGGGAGCACCAGGTGACCATCGGGTACCTGCCGCACCACGTCGTCGGCGAAGGGGCGTGTCGGATCGGCCGCGAAGTGTTCGGTCTCCGCCCGCATCCAGCCGTCCCAGAACTCCCGCAGCGCCGGACCGTCACGGTGCCGGCCGCGCGCCCAGGCGGGCTCGGGGGCCATCTCCATCCACAGGATCCGGGCCAGGAACGGCCGGAGGGCGGCCCGCCCGGCCCCCACGCCCTCGATGACCACCACCGGGGAGCACGGCACCGCGCGGCCGGGGCCGAAGCGGCGCGCCGTCCAGTCGTACACCGGGCAGACGCCGTCCGCGCCGCGCGACAGCGGCTCCAGCACTCGCTCGCGCAGCGACCGCGTCCAGCCGAACGGCTCGTCGTGGGTGGCGAGGTCGTCGAGGTGGACCACCGGAGCACCGCCGAGCGCGCCGGACAGCCGTTCGGCGAACGTGGACTTACCCGAGCCCGCGTGCCCGTCGACGGCGACCAGCCGCACCGGGCCGCAGGACGGGGCGAGGGCGCGCAGCCGGGCGGCGTAGGCGGGCAGGGGGGTGGGCGCCTCGGAGGCGGCGTCCTTCGTGGTCCGGTCCATCGCGCCCCAGCCTACGGCGCCGGCACACGGTTCCGGCCACCGCCCGGTGCCTGCGCGGTGCCCCGCCCGCACGACGTCGTCCCTGCGCGTCGTCGTCTTCGCGTCGTCGTCCCTGTGCGTCGCGGCGTCTCGTGCGTGCCCGGCGTCCGCCGCGGCGCGTGGCGTCTAACGTGATCGTCGTGACTGACACCCAGGGCTCGCCAGCCGCCACCGATCTCTACCCCGCCGACCGGATCGAGCGGGCCCGCCGGGCCACCGCCGAAGCCGGGATCGACGCGCTGCTCGTCTCACCCGGAGCCGACCTGCGCTACCTGACCGGATACCACGCCCATCCGCTGGAGCGCCTGACCTGCCTGGTGATCCCGGCCGGGAGCGACCCGCTGCTCGTGGTGCCGGCGCTGGAGAAGCCCGCGGCCGAGGCCTCCCCGGTCGGCGGGCTCGACCTGGAGGTCATCGGCTGGGCGGAGACCGACGACCCGTACGCGGTGGTCGCCGAGCGGCTGCCGAGGAACGTGAAGCGGATCGCGGTCGACAACCACATGTGGGCCGAGAAGCTGCTGGCCTTCCGGGCCGCCATGCCGGGCGCCGAACAGTCTCTCGCCGGTGAGGTGCTGCGGGAGTTGCGGATGCGCAAGAGCCCCGCCGAGGTGGAGGCCCTGCGGCGGGCCGGTGCGGCGATCGACCGGGTGCACCGCAGGATCGGCGAGTGGCTGAAGCCCGGCCGCACCGAACGCGACGTGGCCCGCGACATCGCCGACGCCATCCTCCAGGCGGGCCACGCCACCTGCGACTTCGTCATCGTCGGCTCTGGCCCCAACGGCGCCAGCCCGCACCACGAGGTCTCCGACCGGGTGATCCGCCCGGGCGACCCGGTGGTGGTCGACATCGGCGGCACCACCCCGGAGGGGTACTGCTCGGACTCCACCCGCACCTACGCGGTCGGCGAGCCGAACTCCGACTTCCGCGAGCTGTACGCCGTACTGCAACGGGCCCAGCAGGCGCAGACCGAGGCGGTACGGCCCGGGATCACCGCGCAGGAACTGGACGCGGTCGGCCGCGACATCATCGAGGACGCGGGCTTCGGCGACCACTTCATCCACCGCACCGGCCACGGCATCGGCCTGGAGACGCACGAGGAGCCGTACATCGTGGCGGGCAGCGACCTCGCGCTGGAACCCGGCATGGCCTTCTCCATCGAGCCGGGCATCTACCTGCCCGGCAGGTTCGGCGCCCGCATCGAGGACATCGCGGTCTGCACGGCCGACGGCGGCGAACGGCTCAACGTCACCGGGCGCGACCTGGTGGTGCTGCCCGGCTGAGCCATGCCAGTGGTCTGCGCCAATGAACATCGCCGGGCCGCGTGGGAACGGTTCCGAACGGCGGGCGCAGGGTCGATAGTTGCCGGAAGGCGGCGTGTCGGCCGCGTGACGACGACGAAGGAGACGGGGCCCAGCCATGACGAGACCCGCGCCACGCCGCACCGTACTGGCCGCCGCCTTCGCCACCGCCGCGACCGCCGCCGTGGCCGTCCCGGCACGGGCGGCGGCTTCCGACCGGGCGGCGGCGGCCGGTCCCGGCCGGGGGGCGATCGCGCCCGGGACCGCGGGGGAGGGGGCTGCCGTGGACTACCACGCCTGGACCTCGTACACCGACTGGCGCTGCGGCGCCGGGCGCGGGACGACCGTGCGCGCCGGTGCCCGCCCCGGTGTCGCCGTCGACCGCCCGGCCGGGACGACCTCGTACACCGATCCGCACACCGGCACCACCGCCGAGTGGGAGTACGCGGTGTGGACCTCGCCGGAACACCGGCTGCCGCACCCGGCCACCGAACTCGTCGCGTCCTGGAACGCGGACGCCCCGGCCGGCACCTGGATCCAGGTCGAGCTGGGTGGCACCTACAGCGACGGCACCGCGACCCCCTGGTACGTGATGGGGCGCTGGGCGGCGGGCGACGGCGACATCAAGCGCACCTCCGTGGACGGCCAGGACGACGGACGCAGCGGCATCTCCACCGACACCTTCGCCATCGACAAGCCCGCGAGCGGCCTGCGGCTGGCCGCGTACCGGCTGCGCCTGACGCTGTACCGCAAGCCCGGCACCCGGCTCACCCCGGTGGTGTGGCGGCTCGGCGCGATGGCCTCCGACGTCCCCGACCGCTTCACCGTCCCGGCGTCCACCCCGCGGCTGGCGCTCGGCAGGCAACTGCCGGTGCCGTGCTACTCGCAGGACATCCACAAGGGCCAGTACCCGCAGTACGACAACGGCGGCGAGGCGTGGTGCAGCCCGACCTCCTCGCAGATGGCGCTGGAGTACTGGGACCGCAAGCCCACCCCGGCAGGCCTCGCCTGGGTCGACCCGTCCTACGCCGACCCCCAGGTCGACCAGGCCGCCCGCCACACCTACGACTACCAGTACCAGGGCTGCGGCAACTGGCCGTTCAACGCGGCCTACGCGGCGAGCTACCGCGACATGAACGCCGTCATCACCCGGCTGCGCTCCCTGAACGACGTGGAACGGCTGATCGCCGCCGGCATCCCGGTGATAACGTCCCAGTCCTTCCTGGCCTCGGAACTCGACGGCTCCGGCTACAGCACCGCCGGCCACCTGATGTGCGTCGTGGGATTCACGAAGACCGGCGACGTGGTGGTCAACGATCCGGCCAGCCCCGACGACGCGGCGGTCCGCCACGTCTACCAGAGGCGGCAGTTCGAGAACATCTGGCTGCGCACGAAGCGGTATCTGGCGAACGGCCAGGTGGGAAGCGGGTCGGGCGGGGTGGTGTACGTGTACTGGCCCACCGACCCCTCCCCGGCCCGGCGCGAGGCGCTGCGGGACGTGGGGATCTGCTGACGCCGCCGTTCCGCGTCAGGTGACCGCGGCGGTCCGCCCGCCAGGGTCAGCCCGCTTCCGTCGCTTTCGCCTTGGCGCCCCAGCGGTGTTCGACCCTGGCGATGCGCCAGTAGGCGAGGGCGCAGGCCCACACCACGACGAAGAGGCCGACGATGACGTATCCGACGTTGTTGAGGTCGATGCCGGAGATCCAGTTCGTGAGGCCGTCCTTGAGGCCCACGTCGTCGTGGAGCACGCCGACGAGTTCGATGGTGCCGATCACGAACGCGACGGCGATGGACAGGCCGGTGATGGTGAGGTTGTAGTAGACCTTGCGCACCGGGTTGGCGAACGCCCAGTGGTAGGCGAAGTTCATGAACGTGCCGTCGAGCGTGTCGAACAGGCTCATGCCCGCCGCGAACAGCAGGGGCAGGCACAAGATCGCGTACCACGGCAGCCCCGCCGCGGCGCCCGAGCCGGCCATCACCATCAGGGCGACCTCGGTGGCGGTGTCGAAGCTGAGGCCGAACAGGACGCCGACCGGGTACATCTGGCCGGGACGGCGGATGGACCTGGTCAGACGGCCCAGAATGCGGTTCATGAAGCCGCGGCTGTCGAGGTGCTTCTCCAGCTCGTGCTCGTCGAAGTTCCCGGCGCGCATGGCCTTGAAGACGCGGTAGATGCCGGCGAGGGCGACGAGGTTGAGCGCGGCGATCAGGTAGAGGAAGGTGCCCGACACCGTCGTGCCGATCACGCCGAGGGTGACGTGGGCCGAGGAGTTCTCGTCGACCAGGGTCCCGGCGACCCTGGCGCCGGCGGCGATGAGCCCGGCCATGGCGACGACGATGGTGGAGTGTCCGATGGCGAACCAGAATCCCACGGATATCGGACGCTTTCCGTCGGCCATCAGCTTGCGGGTGGTGTTGTCGATGGCGGCGATGTGGTCGGCGTCGAAGGCGTGCCGCATGCCGAGGGTGTACGCGGTCACGCCGAGCCCGACGCCGAACACCTGCTTGCCCATGGTGTAGTGGTGCGGCGCGACCATCATCACCAGGATCGTGAAGGCCAGGACGTGGAGGGCGGCGATGACCGCCAGCAGGACACCGGTGCGTATCCAGTCGGCCCGGCCGAAGCGCTGGGGGACCGTGGTCGCGGGCGTGTCCGGGGACGCGGACGTGTTTTCGGGCAGGGTCATGTCGGGCAGCCTCTCCAGCACCTCGTGGACAGTTCGTCGTGCGGTGCCGTGGCCGGTCTCCTGGCTGACAGGTCGAACGCCGCCGCGTCGGCCTTCCCGGCCGCCGAGGCGCCCAGTGGCTTGCGGTTCCGCTCCGGTCCGGGGTCCGGCCGATGCGGAGTGACGCGGTGACTTCCTGATCACAGTGGCGAGGGCCGCTCCGGCATCACACCGGTCTTCCCGAACACCACGGCCCGGCAAGACTAGGTGCGCGGTCCAGCGACTGACAACCCGCCCCCAGGTGCAAGCCCTTGGCAATGAATTCCTGGTCGCGCTTCGCGGAGCCGTTCAGAGCGTGGTGAGCGGGCCGGGGGACGCATCGGGGGGCCACCCGTTCACGTGACGCGGCGCGAGGACGTCGAGGAAGCCGAAGCCCGCTGCGTTAAGCTGCACGATTCCGTGACCGGCGCATGAGGGCGGCGCACGGGAGTGGAGGACGAAGTGCGCGCAGAGTGTGAGGACTTGGGCCCGGGGCGACACCGGTCGCAGGACCGGACCGGCGCGGGCCCGGAGAGCGATGACCGTGTGGGCCCGGGCACGGGCCGGGGCTTGGTGACGCCGGAGCAGGCCGCGCGGGTCGCCGTTCTCGGGCCGTTCTTCGCTTTCGGTGTCCATCCGGCGCGGTCCGCCGCGCCGGATGCGTGGCGCGTCCTGGCCGATCTCTTCGAGTCCGGGTCCGGTGTGTTCGCCGAACGGGTCGCCGCGGTGCGCGCGTTCCTCGCCGCGGGCGGCCGGCGTGCTCCAAAGGAGGTTGAGGAGAGGGTCGCCGCGTCGGTGACGCACCTCGGACTGGTCTCCCGGCTGCTGTCACCCGTGCTCGGGTGCGCCGCGGTGCTCGGCCGGGTCCCCGCGCTCGATCCGGAACGGGTGCGCTGGCGGTCCGAGTTGGGCGGCGCCTTTCCGCTGTCACTGCCCGAGGACGCGCTCGGCTCGGGTGAGGACGTGCCGCTGTCCACGGTCGTCGACGGGGTGCTGCGGCCACTGGAGGCGGCTGCGCTGCCGCTGTCCGTCTCCCCGCACATCCTGCGCGGCAACGCCGCCTCCGCCCTCGACGGCGCCGCCCGCGCCGCCGCCCACTCCGGCTCGCCGGACGCGGGCCGGGTGCGGGCTGCGGCCTCCGAGCTGCTGGACGACCCGTACCTGGCGGGCGCCTTCAGCGGCGAGGGCCGGGCGTTCCGGCGCCGCAGTTGCTGCCTGATCTACCGGGCCGCCCCCGACGGCGCCGGCGGGCTGTGCGGCGACTGCGCCCTCACGACCCGCCGCCACTGATCGTCCTTCGGCAGGCACCCCACGGGGTGACCGGTGCCGGATCACTGGTGCACGTGGGCGCGCTGGCCGTCGCGGTCGAAGACCATGATCAACTCGGCCGGGCCGTCCAGGGCGGTGATCGCGTGCGGGACCATCGTCGCGAACTCCGCCGCCTCACCCGCGTCGACGTCGATCTGCCGCTCGCCCAGCCACAGCCGCACGCGCCCCTCCAGCACGAGGAACCAGTCGTGGCCCGGGTGGACCCGTTGGCTGGGCGGCGCGTCGGACGGCTCGAGGCGCATCTTCACCGCGACCGTGCGGCCGTCCGGACGGCTCAGCGGCCACGTGGTCCGCGTGCCGCTGCTGTGGGCGACCGGACGGATGACCACGTCGTCGTCGGTGGGCACCTCCAGGAGCAGGTCCAGGCTCATCTGGAGGGCGTTGGCCAGCGGTACGAGCACGTCGAGGCTGAGCGTGCGCTTGCCCGTCTCGACGCGGCTGATGGTCGACGGGCTGAGATTGGTGCGCCCGGCCAGTTCGTCCAGGGAGTACCCCAGGGTGGTGCGCATGCTGCGCAGGCGCGACCGCGCCAGGGCCTCGATGTCGGTCACTCCGTTCATGCAACCCATGGTGGCCCCGCCTTGCGGATTGTGCAAGCCGCCTTGCTGATTACGCCAGGAGCGGTACCGTCGGATTCATGAGCGAGCACCCCACCAAGAGCCGGCACTCGGCCCCTGCCGAACATGCCGAACATGCCGAACATGTGGAGCACACCAGCCACAGCCACTACCCCACCCTGGAACGCCACTGCGACGTCGCCGTGATCGGCGGCTCGGCCGCCGGTCTCGCCGCCGCCCTGCAACTCTCCCGCCAGCGCCGTGGCGTCGTCGTGGTCGACGACGGCACCCCCCGCAACGCCCCGGCCGCGCACATGCACGGCTACCTGGGGCACGAGGGGGCCGCGCCCGGCGATCTGACGAAGATCGGGCGCGAGGAGGTACGCACGTACGGCGGGGAGGTGCTCTCCGGCCGAGTCGTGGGGGTGCACCCTCGCGACGACGGCCGGTTCCGGCTCGACCTCACCGGTGGGCACACCCTGGTCGCCCGCCGCGTCCTCGTCGCGACCGGCCTGTCCGACGAACTCCCCTCGATCGACGGCATCGCCGAGCAGTGGGGGCGCGGCGTGATCAACTGCCCGTTCTGCCACGGCTTCGAGGTGCGCGACCAGCGCCTGGTCCAGATCGTCACCCACCCCCTGGGCCTCCACCCGACCCCGCTGTTCCGCCACCTGACCGACCGGCTGACCGTCGTGCTGCACGATTCGGCCGGGCTCGACGGAGGAGTCGTCGAAGCACTCGCCGCCTCCGGCGTCACCGTCGAGCGCGGTGAGGCCGGCCGGGTCCTCACCGGACCGGACGGCGAGGTTTCCGGTGTCGAACTCGCCGACGGACGCGTGCTCGAGGCCGACGCCGTCGTGGTCGGCCCGCGGTTCCGGGCTCGCGCGGAGGCGCTGGCCGGGGCCGGGCTCACCGCCACCCCGCACCCGAGCGGCGCCGGCGACGTCCTCGCGGTCGACCCGCGCGGCGAGACCGCCGTACCGGGGATCTACGCGGCCGGCAACGTCACCGACCCGAGCCTGCAGGTGCTGCCGTCGGCCGCCCAGGGCAGCCAGGTCGGCGCCATGATCGCCTTCAGCCTCGCCGAGGAGGACCTGCGCGCCGCCGCCCGGCGGTCGGGCGAGGAGGCCGACTGGGACCACCGCTACGCGGGCCCCGACCGGGCGTGGAGCGGCAACCCCAACGGCACACTCGTCCGCGAGGTCACCGCCCTGGCCCCGGGCCGGGCGCTCGACGTCGGCACCGGCGAGGGCGCCGACGCCCTCTGGCTGGCCGAACACGGCTGGAAGGTGACGGCCACCGACATCTCAGGCAACGCGCTCGCCCGGGTGCGCGCCGAGGCCGAACGCCGCGGGCTCACCGTCGACCTCGTACGCGGCGACGCCAACGATCCCGCGCCCTTCGGTACCGAGACCTTCGACCTGGTCTCCCTGCAGTACGGCTCGTTCAAACGCACGCCCGACCAGCGCGGGCTGCGCAGCCTGCTCGCCGCCGTCGCCCCCGGCGGCACGCTCCTGGTCGTGCACCACGACGTCACCCCCCTGCGCGAGCCGGTGGACGTGGCGGCCCAGACCCGGATGTACGACCCGGAGGCGTTCATCGGGATCGACGAGATCGCCGCCGCGCTCACGGCGGACCCCGGCACCTGGCACGTCGAGACCCACGAGACCCGCGAGCGGCCCCCCGGCGCGGCCAGCACCCACCACGTCAGCGACGTCGTCCTGCGCGCGACCCGGCGAGCGCTCTGACCGCACCACCCGCGGCAGCGGGCTGAGGCCGGCAGGCCGAGGCCCGCCGCCAGGACGACCGGGTCAGCCGCCTCACCCGCGCAGGGAGTCCGTCCGGGACGAGCCGTTCGACCACGGGGTCCGGCCGGCCGGGGCTCGCGCGGACCGAGGACCGCCCCGCCCGGTCATCCTGGGCCGCGCCGGTCCGAGGACGCCTCACGTGCGGGCCGTGGCCCGTCGAGGGCCGACGCCAGTTCCGTCCTGCGGCGGATGCCCAACTTGCGGTAGACGCTGGTGAGATGGGTCTCCACGGTACGCCTCGCCAGGTGCAGCAGATCGCAGATCTCGGCGTTCGTGCGGCCCTCGGCGGCGAGATCGGCGATCCGGCGCTCGCTCGCGGTGAGCGCCGCAGACCCGGTACGTGCCGTCTCCGCCCTGCGCGCGCCGCTCTCCCGCAGCGCGTGTTCCGCCGCGGTACGCATCCGTACCGAGCCCAGCACCTCGGCGCGTTCCGCCGCCTCCCGCAAGGTGTCGCGGGCCCGCGAGCGCTGGCCCGCCGCGATCAGCTGCCTGCCGCGCGCGATCAACGCGGGAACCAGTTCCATGTCGATCGAGGTGTCCCGCAGCAGCTCGACGGCCTGCTCGGTCAGCTCCAGACCGCGCCGTCCGCCGGTCGCCATCCCCAGTACCCGCAGCGCCCGGCCCGTCACCCGCGGGGTGCCCCACACCGCGGCGAGCCGGGCCTCCTCCTCGGCCAGGACGAGGGCCTCCCGCCGCCTGCCGAGCGCCAGTTGGCACTCCGCCGCGGCGGACCGCCACGGGGTGACGACCGGGCTGACGACGTCCCGCGCGGACTGCCTGCGCCCGCTCTCCAGGAAGTGGTGGAGCGCGCCCGCCGGATCACCGTAGGCGGCACGCAGCACGCCCCGCGCGTACAGGAAGCGGTTCAGCTCCCAGGAGTCGGGGGCGTCCGGCAGCCGCACGCCGTCGGCGAGGGCCAGGGCCTGGTCGAGGCGGCCTGTCTCCACCAACGCCACGACGGCGTGCGCCTGTTCGTTGACCGACCTGGCGCGACGGGCGGCCCCCGTTCCGCTGGGAGGCGGCCCGGGGTCGGCCAGCAGTTCCGCGTACGCGCCGCGGGCGGCGGCGATGTCGGTACGGGTGTGGAGCAGATTGGTGTGCATCGGGTGCAGCAGCGACCCGCGCTGCCCGGCCAGGCCGCGCCGCACCAGCCACTCGGCCTCCTCCAGCTCGTCCGCCCACTGCGCCACGGCGGCCGCGGTGCCCAGCAGGAACGGTTCCGTCAGCGCGTCGGCCGGTTCCTCCAGCAGCGCCCTGATCCCGCGCATCGCGGCGTCCGCCGAAGTCAGCCCCGCGGTCGCCTCGTATCGGATGAGCAGAGCCCGCCCGGCCGCGCCGACCAGCCCGGGCGAGTGCTCCGCGGTCGAGCGCAGCCAGCGGTACACCTCGCTGCGGACCTGCTGGTCGTGTTCCGACAGGAACGCCGACGCGGTCCGGGTCATCCGGGTCAGGCCCGGGTGGTCCGGCAGCTGCTCGTCGAGGTCGCGCAGCACGTCGACCGCCGCCCGCGCCTGGCCGCGTTCGGCCAGCGCGGTGCCCAGCGCCAGTGCCGCGCGCAACCGGTCGCCGGGACCGCCCGGCAGCCGCGCCGCCTCCGACAGCCGGGGGATCCCGGCCGACGACCGGCCGGTGGCGTACTCCAGCGACCCCAGTTCGGTGAGGACCGACGCCCGCCGCTGCGGGGGCAGCGGCTCGTCCAGCGCCCGCCGCAGGAACGCCATCGCGGCCTCGGGGCGCCCGCCCCCGATCGCCTGGGCCGCGGCGTCGAGCAACGCGCCGGCGGCCCACTCCTCGCCCACCGCACCGGTCCGCAGCAGGTGGCCGGCCACCGTCTCGGCGGGCTCGCCCCTGCCGAGCAGCGCCTCGGCCGCGACCCGGTGCGCGGCCTGCCGCCCCTCGCTCGACCAGCCGCTGAGCACCGCGTCCCGCAGCAGCGGATGGGCATAGCGCGGCCGCCCCTCGCGGTCACGCCGCAGCAGGCCGAGGCGGGCCATCGCGGTCAGCCAGCCCGCCACCCGCGCCGGGTCGGCCCCCGCCATCGCGGCGACCAACTCGGCGTACTCCTCGGCGCGTTCGTACGGCGCCGTGGCCGCGACGCCGCCCGGGCCCTGGAGGTCCACCACCGCCAGCGCTCGGGCGACATCGGCGGTCGTGCGGCCCGCGCTCTCCAGCCACCACGAGACCGCGGCAGGGAAGGCACCCGATTCCAGCGCGGCGCAACTGTCCGGCAGCGGAGCCGGAACCGCCCCGTCCTGTGCGCGCGCGGGCAGGTCGTCCAGCAGGGCACGCAGCAGCAGCGGGTTGCCCGCGCCCGCGCGCACGCAGTCGGCCACCCACTCCTGCCCGCCCGCGACACCCGGCGCGACACCGGACGCGGCACGCACCAGCCCCGCCGCCGAGGCGGCACCGAGCGGGCCGAGGGTGAGCGTGCGCACGAGCGCCGGCGACAGCCCGTGGGCCAGCCCCGCCGACGGCGGATCGATGTCGTACTGCCCGCGCTCGGTCACCACCAGCAGTACCGGTAACCGGTCGAGGAGAAGCGCGGTCTCGGCCAGCCAGCGGTGCGACGGCCGGTCCGCGAGGTGCGCGTCGTCGACGGCCAGCAGCATCGGCCCCCGGGCCGCGCACGAGCGCAGAGCCCTCCACAGGCGTTCACCGACGACCCGGTCGTACGAGGACGCGCGTCCGGCCGTACAGGAATCAGTGGGATCGAGGGCAGAGTTGAGCAACTTCAGTACGGAGCCGAAGGGTGTGCTGGCATCCTGCGGTGAGCACCGGGCCCGCAGGACGAGCATGCCGCGCGCCGCCGCGTCCTCGGTGACGGCTTCCAGCACCGCCGTGCGCCCGGTGCCGGTGGCCCCGCGCAGGAGCACCAGGCGACCGGAGCCCGCCCTGGCGCGAGCGGCCTCGGTGGCGACCAGCGCCAGCGCCTCCTGACGCTCCCGCAGCCGGCCGTGGTCGGCCGAGGCAGCCGCCCAGGGCAGCCCGGGTGCCCGGGAGGCCCCCGGCGCGTCCGGCGACCACGGCGTCTCGGGGATCCGGGACATCCGGGGTGTGCGCAGTATCCGGGACATCACAGGCCCTCCCGCCGTGGAGTCTCGTGGCCGATCTCGTGGTACCTGCTGTGACCTTCCACGATGGCCACGGCACGCGGGATCCCGCAGGCTGGAGGCCGGACAGCGGCCACCGGCTCCGTGGGGGCGGCGAACAGAACAACAGGGGGAGCGGTCTTGCGCGGTTCACTCGCGGCCCCGGTCATGACCCGGACCAAGGACACCGGCCCGCACGCGGTCACGAGCGCGGGCGCGGCGGCCGGGGCACCCGACGGACGAATACCGGTGGTGGTGCACGCCCCCGACCCGCTCTCCCAGGCCGGGGTCCTCAGCCACCTGAGGCAGCATCCGCTGATCGACCTGGTCACCGAGGAGGGCGCCGGGCCGGGGGCGGTCGCGGTGCTGCTGGCCTGGACGCTGGAGGAGAGCACGCTCGCGCTGCTGCGCAGGCTCGTGCGCAGCGAGGGCGCCCGGGTCGTGCTCGTGGTCAGCCGTATCCGCGAGGCGGAACTGCTCGAAGTCGTCGAGTGCGGTGCCGTGGCCATCGTCTGGCGCCACGAGGCCACCGCCCACCGGCTGGCGACGGCGGTGCGCGCGGCGTTCCGCGGCGACGGTGACCTGCCGGCCGACCTGCTCGGCCGCCTCATCCAGCAAGTGGGCGCACTCCAGCGCAGCGTGGCCAACCGGGCCGGACCTCCCTCGTCGGGACTGACGCCGCGCGAGGCGGACGTGCTGCGGCTGGTGGCCGAGGGCCTGGACACCGGGGAGATCGCCAGCAAACTTTCCTACTCCGAACGCACCGTCAAGAACGTCATGCACGGCCTCACCACGCGCCTGCATCTTCGTAACCGGGCCCATGCCGTGGCCTATGCCCTCAGGGAAGGTTACATCTGACCTGCTGGGCAGCACCGAGAGTCCTTTCGGACAGCCTTCCGTGCCCTGTCGTGGGTCCCGGCGAGCATGCCGGGGCGACGACCGGACTGGAAGGATCGGAAGGGGAGTGCCATCGGCCGCCGCGCGAGCGGCGATCCGGTGCGCGGGCCGACGTCCCGCGGGGCGAACACGTTGGCAGAACGAGCACATACGCCGCCAGCGGCGGTTCACGGTACGGCGGGAGCGGCGAGGGTGATCCACGAGGTCGACGAGGTCCTCAAGAAGCTGCTCGGCGGCGGTGCCCTGGCCGGCTCCGACATAGACGTCTCCTTCGACGCGCCCACGCGCGACTGGGCCGCACGGCGCAACGGCCCGGCCCTCAACGCGTACCTGTACGACATACGGGAGGACGTGGCGCGACGGCAGCGCGGTTCCGTGCCGGTGCGTGACGACCGCGGAGTGGTGCTGCGCCGCCGGCAGCCACCGCGCTGGTTCAGCCTGTCCTACCTGGTGACGGCCTGGACCAAGCGGCCACAGGACGAACACCGTTTGCTGTCCGCGGTGTTGGCCACCCTCCTGCCCAAGGAGATCATTCCCGCCGACGAACTCCCCGGGTCACTGGGGGAGTTGGGCCTTTCCGTGCCGCTGACGGTCGCGGGATCGCGGACCGAGGCGCAGTCGCTCGCGGAGATCTGGTCGGCGCTCGGCGGAGAACTCAAGCCGTCCCTCGACCTGGTGGTGACCGCGCCGTTCCCGGCCTTCCCCGAGTACGACGCCGGTCCGCCGGTCACCGAGGGCGCGGGCGTGCGGGTGCGGGGTATCGACGGCTCGCTGGAGGGCTCGCCCGAGCGGCACCACCGCAGGCCGCTTCCCGTGCCGGACGCCGTGCGCGACGACACGACGGACGACGCGGCGGAGCAACGGTGAACGCGCCCACCACCGCCCGGCCGGACGCGGACACCCGGGCGCCGGGCACGGACACCGCAGCACCTGACGCCCGCGCGGCGCACTGCGGTGACGCCGACGCGCTCCTCGCCCGGCTCGGCCGCCTGCGTGAGCGCCTCACCCTGCTCGTCGAGCACCGCTGCGCCGACGACCCCACCGCCGGAGACCCGCTGCGCGGCCTGTACCTGTCCGAGGACGCGGTACGCCGCCTGCTGGCCGCCCCCACGACACCCGGCCCGGCCGCGACCGACGCGCCGGACCCCGGGACACGGCAGGGCGGTGACGCGCTCGACCGGCTCGCCGAACGCCTCGGGCTGACCGCACTGGACGCGGGTCTGCTGCTGATCGCCCTCGCACCGGACCTCGACCGCTCCTTCGAGCCGCTGTACGGCTACCTCAACGACGACGTCAGCCGCCGCCGGGCCACCGTCGGCCTCGCCCTCGACCTGCACGGGCTCCCGGCCCACCTGCCCTCCGTACGCGGACGCTTCCATCCGTCCGCGCCGCTGGTCGCACTCGGGCTGATGACGGTGGAGGACCAGGGACGGCCCTTCCTCAGCCGCTCCTTGGAGGTCCCCGACCGGGTCGTCGCCCACCTGCTCGGCGACGACACCCCGGACGCGGCGCTCGCCGGGCACGTCGGCCCGCTGACGGCGCCTGGCGAACGCGCCCCCCACGACGCCGAGTTCACCCGCAAGCTCGCCGACCGCCTGGCCGCGGGGCCACTCACCGCCTACCTGCGCGAGCAGCGCGAGGGCGACGCGGCGGCTTGCGCGGCGGCGGCCCTGCGGGACTGCGGCCTATCGGCGCTGCACCTGGTGCCCGAAGCCGCGCCCGCGCCCGGCACGCGGGACGCCGGGGTGCGCGAGCCGGTCGCCGCACTGCTGCGCGAGGCACGGCTGCGCGGCTGCGCCATCGTCGTGTCACCGGTGCCCGACGAACCCGGCCCCCTGCTGCGCGCGCTCACCACCGACGACGTCACCGTGCTGTTCGCCGGGTCCCGCCCCTACGACCCGCAGTGGTGCGACCGCGATCCGCTCGTGCTGGACGCGCCCCGGCCGGGGGCCACCGGCGCGGTGGACGCCTGGTCGGCCGCGCTCGGGCCGGACGCGGACGACCCCGCGCTTGACCTGGCCGCCACCGTCAGCGCGTACCGCCTCGGCGGCGAACGGATCGGCCGGGCGGTGCACGCGGCCCGCAAGCTCGCCTCCTTCGACGGCACCGGACTGACCGCCGCCCACCTGCGGCTGGTCGCCCGCCAGCAGTCCGCCTCCGGGCTGGAGCGGCACGCGCGGCGCATCCGCCCGGCCGTCGGCTGGGACGACCTCGTCCTGCCCGCCGGGCCGCTGGCGCAACTGCGGGAACTGGCGCTGCGCGCCCGCCACCGCGAACGCGTCCTCGGCGACTGGCGGTTGTCCGCGGGCGGCGGCCGGGGCCGGGGCGTGCTGGGACTGTTCGCGGGCGAGTCGGGCACCGGCAAGACGCTGTCGGCGGAGGTGGTCGCCGCGGAACTCGGACTCGACCTGTACGTCGTGCAGTTGTCGTCCGTCGTGGACAAGTACGTGGGCGAGACGGAGAAGAACCTGGAGCGCCTGTTCACCGAGGCGGACCGCACCGACGCCGTCCTGCTCTTCGACGAGGCCGACGCGGTGTTCGGCAAGCGCTCCGAGGTCAAGGACTCCCACGACCGCTACGCCAACATGGAGAGCGCCTACCTGCTCCAGCGGCTGGAGTCCTTCGACGGGATCGCGCTGCTCACCACCAACCTGCGCGCCAACATCGACGAGGCGTTCACCCGGCGCCTCGACCTCGTGATCGACTTCCCGTTCCCCGACGCGGAACAGCGCCTCGCCCTGTGGCGCACCGGCCTCGCCCACGTCCCGTGCGCCGACGGCATCGATCCCGAACCGGTCGCCCGCGACTTCGAGTTGGCCGGCGGATCGATCCGCAGCGCCGTGGTCACCGCCGCGTACGCCGCCGCCGGGCGCGGTGAGCCGGTGACCACCGCCGACCTGCTGACCGGCGCCCGGCGCGAGTACCGCAAGGCCGGGCGCCTGGTGCCGGGCGAGGGCGGCTGGTAGCAGCCGCCCTCGCACCGCCGTCGCCATCAGGCGCCAGGTGTCAGGCGGAGCCGGGGACCAGACGCCAGCCCTGGTCGTCGTTGTCGCTGCAGTTGTAGATGGTCAGCGGCTGGCCGTTGGCCGCGTCCGAACCGTCGGAGGAGTGCCCCGACACGTCCAGGCACAGCTCGTTGCTCATGTAGTTGCGGATCCAGTACAAGCCGTTCGGCCGCTTCTCCAGGGACCACAGCTGGTTGTCCTGGATCGTCCGGGTGCACGAGTACTCGCTGACGTGGGTGGTGGCCTGGTCGGGACCGTTGCCCGGCAGGTCCATGCAGTACCCGTCCTTGACGTTCTCGATCTGGAACAGGTCGGTGCCGTTCGGCCCCTTGCCCGGGAAGACCACGTCGAGGTTCCACAACTGGTTGTCGGAGTCCGTCGGGTCGCAGGTGAACTGGTTGACCGGGCCCCCGATCGACCCCACCCCTTGACCGGGGAGGTCCGCGCACTTGCCGGTGGCGCCGTCCATCAGCAGGACGCGCTGGTTCTTCGGCTTGGGCTTCTTGTTCCCACCGCCCCCTCCCGGGGCCTGCGCACTCCCGCCCCCGCCATCGGGCGACTGCGAGGGGGAGGGGCTGGGCGGCGGCGCCAGGGACGGGGTCACCGACGGGCCCGGGAGCGCCGTGGCCGCCGCTTGCGCGACGCGCTCGGTGGCGAGGGTGTGCACCTGCGGCGGATGCGCGAACCAGAAGGCGGCGAAGGCGACGGCCAGCGCGACGACCATGCCCAGCGCGGTGGCCAGCCAGCGGGGCAGCACGCCGCGCTGGGTGTACATGCCCTCCACCGGGTGCGGCCGGGCCCCCGAGCGCTGCACGGCCAGGGTGTAGGGCCGCTGCTGCTTGGCGCCGAACCAGATGATCCGGTGCGGCCGCAGCGTCGTCTTCAGGAACGCCGCGCGCCCCGGGGCGATCTGCACACTGCCGGGACGGATGTCGTACGCGAGGTGGTCGCCGTTGTCGCTGCCGGTCACGGAGGCGGTCAGCGGGGTGTTGCCCAGGTTGTCGACGGCGAGCTTCGGGCGTCCGCGGAAGCGGCCCTTGACGGTCGGCGGGACGAGTTCGGCACGCAGCTCGGTGAACGGCGTGACGGTCAGGTTGCCCTCGGGCACCGTCGTCGCCTCGGGGTGCTCGGTCGGGGTGATGCGCACCGCGTACGGGTTGGGCCCCGCGGTCGCGTCCGGGGTGCGCGGCGGCGCGAACGTCAGCTCCACCGTCCCGGTGGTCCCGGGATAGAGCCGGATCGACGGGGGCGTCACGGTGGTCCACGGCGCCACCTCGCCCACCGGCTCGAAGCGGTACTCGTCGACGACGTCACCGGTGTTGCGCAGCCGCAGACGCACGGTCGTGCTGCCACCCGGATCGACGGTCGTGGACGCGGGCTCCAGGGAGGTCCACAGGCTCATACGGCGACGCTATGGGACGGGCGCCGCCGTGTCGCAGGACGTGGGGCAGGGTGCGCTGCCCGAACGTGCCCGGTGCGGTGTCCGCCGGGGCAGACCGCGCGCCCGCGTCCCCCGGCCGTGGTGCGCGGGGCCGGGCGCGGCTCCCGCCGGACCTCCCCGGACCGCTCGACTGCCGCTCCGCGGACGGCCGTTCGGCCCGATCGGGCAGTGAATCTGCCCCCGAACGGGGACCTGAGGACGTTTCGGCCCCGCGCTTCGCGCGTGAAGGTGGATGACGTCATATCTCGTACCCCGAGGAGAGCCACAGCATGCCCTCGTACCTGTCACCCGGCGTCTACGTCGAGGAGGTGGCCAGCGGTTCGCGTCCGATCGAGGGGGTGGGCACCTCGGTGGCGGCCTTCGTCGGTCTCGCGCCGACCGGCCCGCTGAACGAGCCGACGCTGGTCACCAACTGGACCCAGTACGCCGCGGCCTTCGGTGAGTTCGTCGACGGGTACCACCTCGCGCACGCCGTCTACGGCTTCTTCAACAACGGCGGCAGCGCCGCGTACGTGGTCCGCGTCGGCGGCGCCCCCGGTGGCGAGAACGGCGGCACGCAGGACCCGGCGGCGGTGACCGGCTCCGCCGCGGCACCCGCCGCGCTGCCCGCCGGCGAGGCCAAGGCGCTCGGCACCTTCACCGTGACCGCCATCGCCTCCCCGGAGAGCGGCGGCCGCATCACCGTCGAGGTGGCCGACCCCGAGGGCGAGGGACCGGCGGAGCGCTTCCGGCTGGTCGTCAAGGACGGCGACAAGACCGCCGAGACCTTCGACGTGACCGCCAAGAAGGGCGGGCGCAACTACGTCGTCACCCAGGTCAAGGAGCGCTCCAAGCTCATCACCGTCCAGGAGTCGGCGCCGGCCGCGCAGTTGGCGCGCCCCGACAACCAGACGGTGACGCTGGCCGCGCCCACGCCGCCCCCGGCCGTCCCGGCGGAGACGAACTCCGGTCACCCCGGCGTCGCCGACTACCTGGGCGACTCGGCGGACCGCACCGGCTTCGGCGGCCTGGAGGCCGTCGACGAGATCTCCATGGTCTGCGTGCCGGACCTGATGTCCGCCTACCAGCGCGGCGCCATCGACCTGGAGTCCGTCAAGGCCGTGCAGCTCGGCCTGATCGCCCACTGCGAGCTGATGGGCGACCGGGTCGCCATCATCGACCCGCCGCCCGGCCTGAACGCCCGTCAGATCCGGGTGTGGCGCCAGGAGACGGCCGGCTACGACTCCAAGTACGCGGCCCTGTACTACCCGTGGATCAAGGTCTTCGACCCCGCCACCGGCCAGACCCGTATGGCGCCGCCGAGCGGTCACATCGCCGGCATCTGGGCCCGCAGCGACTCCGAGCGCGGCGTGCACAAGGCGCCGGCCAACGAGGTCGTGCGCGGCGCGGTCGACCTGGAGATCCAGATCACCCGGGGCGAGCAGGACCTGCTCAACCCCATCGGCGTCAACTGCGTCCGCGCCTTCCCCGGCCGGGGCATCCGGGTGTGGGGCGCCCGCACCCTCGCCTCCGACCCGGCCTGGCGCTACCTCAACGTGCGCCGGTACTTCAACTACCTGGAGGAGTCGATCCTCCTCGGCACCCAGTGGGTGGTCTTCGAGCCCAACGACCAGGCGCTGTGGGCCCGGATCCGGCGCAACGTCTCCGCGTTCCTGGTCAACGAGTGGCGTAACGGCGCCCTGTTCGGCTCCCGGCCGGAGGAGGCCTTCTACGTCAAGTGCGACGAGGAGACCAACACCCCGGAGTCGGTCGACCTGGGACGGGTCATCTGCGAGATCGGCATCGCCCCGGTCAAGCCCGCCGAGTTCGTCATCTTCCGGCTGGCGCAGTTCTCCAGCGGCAGCGGGGAGCTGGAGGAGTAGGGCGGGTCGTCACGGCCGCGTGCGGCCGCACCCAGATCAGCAGTAGACGGCACCGTGTCAGAAGGACGGACAGCACTTCATGA
Organism: Streptomyces sp. ICBB 8177; assembly: GCF_003144095.1. Taxonomy (GTDB): domain Bacteria; phylum Actinomycetota; class Actinomycetes; order Streptomycetales; family Streptomycetaceae; genus Streptantibioticus_D. Next base: position 1,213,199 of record NZ_NSKH01000023.1, read on the forward strand.
GTCTCCAGCCGGGTGACGCCCTCACCTCACACAATTTCGGCCTCCAGATCGACGGCGTCATGGTCGAGTACCTCGCCGAGGTCAGCGGCCTCAGCCTGGAACAGGACGTCATCGAGTACCAGCAGGTCTCCGCGCAGGGCAAGCCGGTCACCAAGAAGATGCCGGGCGTGAAGAAGGCCGGCACCTGCACCGTCGTGCGCGGCATGACCCAGTCGGCGGCGTTCAACCAGTGGATCAACGAGTCGGTGGCCGGGCAGATGGCCACCGCCCGCAAGAACGCCACCATCATGGTGATGGACTACCAGAACAACCCGGTCAAGCGGTACAACATGCGCAACGCGTGGTGCAGCAAGATCGACACCAGCACCGTGAAGGCCGGAGAGGCGTCCGCGCTCACCGAGACGGTGACCATCACCTTCGAAGAACTGGTCATCGAGTAATGCGCCGTACGGCCACCAGGCCTTCCCCGGCCGCCGAACCCGAAGGGGCGGCGGCCGGGGAGCCCGCCGCCTCCGAGGTCCTCGCGCCGATGCCCGAGGCACCCCAGGCGGCCCCGGCGGCACCGCCGCAGCCCCAGCAACTGCTGCGCACCGAGTTCGAGTTCGAGCTTCCGCGCGGGTACGTCGACGAGGCCGGCACCGTGCACCGCAACGGCACGATGCGGCTCGCGACCGCCCGCGACGAACTGATCCCGCTCCAGGACATGCGCGTGCGGGACAACCCCGCGTACCTGTCGGTGGTGCTGCTCGGCCGGGTGATCACCCGGCTCGGCACGCTCCCGCTGGTGCACGACGGGATCGTGGAGAACCTCTTCGCCTCCGACCTGGCGTTCCTCCAGGACTTCTACCGTCAGGTCAACGCGGAGGGCCACACCCGCGCCGGAGTGACCTGCCCGCACTGCGAGCAGCCGTTCGAGGTGGAGCTCGGCGGGAGCCGCCTGGGGGAATCGTGACGTACGCGACCGACCGCATCCACGAGGAGGTCGCGTACATCGCCTACCACTTCCACTGGAGCCTGGAGGAGATCCTGGACCTCGAACACCGCGACCGCCGCCGGTACACCGAACGGATCGCGGCGCTCGTGACGCGCGCCGCCTCCGGGGAGGGGTGAGGCACCGATGGGAATCCTCGACGGATTGCGGTCGGCGGCCGCCGGGGTGTCCGGGCGGGGCAGGACACGACCGGCCCCGCGTGACGCGGGCGCGGCGGAAGGGGCGTCGGGCACGTCCGACGCCGCACGGCCTGGTGTGGACCGTGCGCAGACGGCCGTCCCCGGCCCGGCCGCCGTCAGCCCGGACGCCACCGGGCCGGTCACCGCTGCTCCGGTGCGTACGGCGTCCTGGCCCGCCCTGCCGCCGATCCAGCGGGCGACCGCGGGAGGGCGGCAGCAGGTCAGCGACCCGGCGTTCGGCGGGCGGTTGACCACCTGGGACAACCCCTCCTTCACCGGCTCGCTCTCCCACGCCGTCCTCGACGGCGCGCCGGGCGGCGTGCTGCGGAGCCTTCCGGTCGCGGCGTCCGGTCCGGCCCCCGGGCTCGAACTGCCGTCGCTCACTTTGCCGGTGGCGCCGTACGACGAGCCGTCGGGCGGCGACGGCGACCACGGCGTCCCGCTGCCCGTGCAGCGTGCGACGGGGCCCGCCGCGGTCGCGGTCAGCCGCCCGACCGGTCCACGAGTGGCGCCCGTCGCGCCGCGAAGCGTCCGCCCGGTCCAGCTGACCAGGGCGGCGCCCACCGGCGGCGCGCGGCGCACGCTTCCGTCGGCTGTCGCGTCGGGTGTTCGGTCGCCCGAGTCACCGGTTTCTTCGCCTTCACCGGCTCGTCCGTCATCGTCGGCTTCTCCGGCTTCATCGGCCGCCTCGTCGGCGTTGTCCACCGTGGCGGCCTCGCCCGGAGCGCCCGACGCCACCACCTCCTCAGCCCCGGGGCCGGGCACCCCCTTCCCGGCCCCGGCTTCCGCCCCGGCCTGCCGCGCCGCGGCGGCGAGGCCGCTGGCCCCGGCGCGGGCACTGACCCCTTCGCGGGCCGCCGTCTCGTCGTCGGCGGAGCAGGTCGTGCACCGCCGGCAGGCGAGCGCCGCGGTTCCGTTGCGGCGCGTTGCCACGAGCGAGGGCACGCGGCCGTCGTCCGACCGGCCGTCGCCCGGTACGGCGCAGAGCCCGGCCGGAGCGCGAGGGGCGGCCGGCCCGGTCCAGCGCCTCGCGGGGCCGGGCTCCAGGCCAACGGCTCCGGTGGCACCGGTCCCTGGCCGTGCGGTGCCGCAGGGCCCCACGCCTCCGTCAGCGCCAACTCCGGGCTCCGTCAACCCCGTTGGACCAGCCCGGAATGGGACGATGCCCGGCGTGGCCAAGCAGTCGCGCTGGGCGCCCTCGCCGGACTCCACGCGGGCGGCCGAGCCGCACACGGCGGCCGCGGCCCAGCCTGTGGCGGTCCAGCGGATCGCGACGCGTCGGGCGGACGACGCGCCGGCCCCTGCCGTCGGCACCCCCGTGGCCCGCTCGGCCACCCCCGTGGCTCACTCCGTCGCGCCGCCCACCGCGGCCCCTGGCGTACCGTCCGGCGCACCGGAGGGCACGTCGGGCCGACGGCCGGGCCTGGGCGCGCCGGTGGCGCCGCCTGCCGTTCGGCCGACTTCCGAGGAACGAGCCGCCGTGGAAACGCCGCGAGTGGCCGAGGGAGCCTCCGGCGGTGGTAGGCCATTGAGGGGTGAGGCGGCGCCGTCGACTCCGGTGGAGTCGCTGCCCGGCGGTGCGGTGGATTCCGTACCGCCGCGTCGGGCTGCGCAGGGCGCGGCGCGAGCTTCGTCGGGGGCGGCGCGCGTGCAGCGCGTTCCGCGGCGGACGGTCACGCGTTCACCCGAGGCCCCGGCGCCGCGTCCCTCAGTCGGGCGGGACGCCGAAGCGCCTCGTCCCCGGACCTCATCGCCCTCCGCCTCCGGTGACGTGCCGGTCCAGCGCGTTCCGGCGACCGGTTCGGCGCGTACTGCCACGCCTGGCGTGGTCGGTTCGCCTGAACCGCCCTCCGTTCAGACGCGATTGACACCCGCCGTGGGGGAGATGCCGGGGGATGGTTCCGCCATGCCGCCGGTGGCCGCGCCGCGTGCGCGCTCGTCCGCCGGCGATGTGCCCGGCGGCGGTGCGGTGTCTCCAGAACCGCGCGTCGGTCAGGTGACGTCCGCTGACGTGCCGGTGCAACGTCTCTCGGTCGCCGCTCCCGTGGCGCCGCCTGCCGTGGGCGACATGCCGAGCGGCGTCGTGGCGTCGCCCCCGTCACCTGCCGCACCGGCATCGCTTGCGACTCCGTCGGCCGCAGTCGCGGGCGTGCGTCCCGCCGTGGGCGCTCCGTTGCGCCACGTGAAGCAGCCGTCGCCCGCGCCGGGGGACCCCCTCAAGCCGGTGGCTCGCGGGACCGGTGGTGCGACGGTGCAGCGTGCCCCGATCTCCGGTCCGGCGCGTTCCGGCCTGGGCGCGCCCGGCCCTGCGACCGCTGCCGTGCCGGGCCGACCAGCGGAGCAGCAGGCACCGTTGGCGACCGGACACCACGCGAGCGCAGCGGGCGACCGTCCCGGCAGCCCGACGGCGCGCCCTGCCTCGCCGGAGGCCGGGTCGCCGACCGGTGTGGGCGCGCCGGTGCGTCGGGTCGCGTCGAACGCACCGGCGGACCCGCCGCCGGGCGCACCGGCACGCCCGCAAGCCCAGCGACTGCGTGTGCCGTCGACCTCCGTCCTCGGCGCCCCCGTACAGCGCTCCGTCGCCGTCGACGCGGTGCGGCCGCACCTGGGTACTCCGGGTGCGGGTCACCGTCCGCCGTTCCAACGGGGGCCGGTGGCCGTGCCGTTGACGGTTGCCGGGCCGGGGGAGCGGTCGGCTTCCGGAAGCCTGCCGGACGCCGTGTCCACGAGCCGGTCCTCCGGCGCACCGCCGTCCGCCGTCACGCCGATCCAGCGTGCTCCGCTGACGTCCGCGCCTTCGCAGCCGGCGCCCTCCGCTCCTGCGTCCCCGACGCCCCTCGTTCCGCCGGTCGGTCACACGTCCGCGCCCGCCGCCATGCCGGTGCGCCGCACGGCCGCCGCGGCAGCCCCGCTGCCCATGCCCGTGCCGGGGCCCGCGCCGACCGTCCAGCGGCGGCCGGACCCCCAGGGCATCGCGTTCACCAAGGCACCGGTGGCGTTCCCGACCCCGGAGCGGCCCGCGGCCCCCGCCCCTGCTCCCGCGCCCGCGACGCCCCCACCGCCCTACACGCCCCCGGGCCCGCCCCCGCCGTACACCCCCGCCTCCAGGCCGACCTCCCTGGCCTCGGCCGCCTCCGAAGCGGCGTGCGGGAACGCACCGGTGCCGGCGGGGGAGGGGTTCGACGCGAGGGCGCTCAGCGACGGCCAGATCGACGAGCTGACGCACCGTCTGGTCGGGCCGCTCACGCGCCTGTTGCGCACCGAGTTGCGCCTGGACCGGGAGAGGATCGGCAGACTGCGCGATCCACGCCGCTGACGGCCGGGCGCATCGAGCGTCCGGTCACCCGCCACCGACGACCGCAGTACCGACGACCGCAGTTCCGCAGAAAGGCCCCCGATGCCCAGCGATCTCGACCCGGGCTCCACCATATTCTTCAACCTGACCATCGACGGCGAGAGCCTGGGGAACTTCAACGGGTGCGAGGGGCTGTCCTCCGAGGTGGAGATCGAACACCACCAGGAAGGCGGCAACAACGGGTTCGTGTGGCAACTGCCCTCCCGCGTCACGTTCTCCAGCATCCGCCTGACCCGCCCGCTGACCCCGGACACCAGCAAGGTCGCGGCGTGGATCTCGTCCGTCGCCACCGGGGTGACCCGGCCGACCGCGCAGATCGCGGCGCTGCGCGCGGACGGCTCGCTGGTGGCGCGCTGGGGGCTGATCGACGTGCTGCCGGTGCGCTGGCAGGGTCCGACGCTCGACCCGGCCAACCCGGGTGTGGCCACGGAGGTCCTGGAAATCACCCACCACGGGTTCACGGACTAGGGAGAACGCGTTCATGGCAGGCACCGCCGGCAGGGGCGGCGCGGGCAAGAGCCTGGTCCGCGCCACCCTCGCCATCCACGAACCGCCGGTCGGCTACAGCACGACGCCCGGCGCGCTGATCAAGACCTTCGACTTCGACTTCAACCCCTCCCAACTGGCGCTCAGCCGCCGCGCGCAGTGGAAGACCACGCCGACCGCGGCGGTACGCGACGGCGCGCTGCCGGAGTTCATGGGGCCGGAGCCGCGGGAGATGACGGTCGAGATCTTCCTCGACTCCTCCGACGACCCGGGCGGCACGTCCGTGCTGAAGAAGGTCGAGGCGCTCTTCTCCTGCTGCGAGGTGACCGCCCGCAGTATCGCCGCCAAGCAGCCCTCCACCCCCTGGGTGGTCTTCCAGTGGGGCTCGTTCTCCACGGCGCGCTTCACCGCGTACGTCACCTCGGTCGACGCCACGTACTCGCTGTTCGGCACGACGGGTGTGCCGATCCGGGCCACCTGCCAGACCCACCTGCACGAGATCCCCAGCACCACCAAGGGCCAGAACCCCACCTCCGGCGCGCTCACCGCACGCCGTGTGCACCGCGTGGTGGCCGGCGACTCGCTCCAGTCGCTGGCCTGGCGCGAGTACGGGGACGCCACGGCGTGGCGCGCGATCGCCGAGGCCAACGCCATCGACGACCCCTCGCGGTTGCCGACCGGGGTCGAACTCGTCCTGCCCGCGGCCGAGGAGGTGCGTTCCTGATGCCACCCGTCGCCTACTCCAGCGTCATCCACGTCACCTTCGGCGGCGCGCCCGTGCCGCCCGAACTCGCCGGGCTGCTCGTCGACGGCTGGGTCGACCTGGGCGCGGGGGTGCCCGGCGCGTTCCGGGTGACCTTCCGCGACCCGCACCACATGGTCCTGGCCAAGCTGGGCGTCAAGATCGGCACACCGGTCGTGCTGGCCCCCGTCGCCGACGGCAAGGGCGCCTCCTCACCGCTGCTCACCGGTGAGGTCACGGGCCTGGAGACCGACTACGACGGCACCGGCACGTTCACCGTCGTGCGCGGCTACGACCCGGGCCACCGCATGATGCGGCAGCGCAGGGTGGCCGCGTACCGCAACCGCACCGCCTCGGACATCGCCCGCAAGCTCGCGGCGGCCGACGGCGTGGCCATCGGTTCCATCGAGTCGACCAGCACCGTCTACGACTTCGTCAGCCAGCCCAACATCACCGACTGGGACTTCCTGGCCCGCCTGGCCGACGAGAACGAGATGGTGATGTCCCTGGACCCCGAGGGGCGCTTCCGCTTCGTCAAGCCGGACCCGGCGTCCGGCGCGCCCCCGACCGGCACCCCCGGCGAGAAGAGCCCGTTCGTGCTCCAGGCCGGCACCGACGTGCTGCGCTGCCGGGCCGCCGTCACCTCCGCCGACCAGGTGGCCAGGACCGAGGCGCGCGGCTGGGACGTGCTGGCCAAGAAGACGCTCACCGCGACGGCGGCCGCCACCGCCAACCCGGGCATCGACATCGGCACCACACCGCAGCGGGTCACCGCCGCGTTCGGAGCGGCCGAACTCGTCGAGACCGACCTGCCGTTGGACCACCCCACCGAGGTCACCCGGGCCGCCGACGCCCTGCGCGACGACGTGACCGGCTCCTTCGCGGAACTGGAGGTCGTGGTGCGCGGCAACCCCCGTCTGCGGCCCGGCGTCCCCGTCACGCTGACCGACGTGGGCACGCCGTTCGAGGGCAAGTACACGACTACCTCCGTGCGCCATGTCTTCGGCGACAGCAGGCACTACGAGACCTGGGTGACCGTCAGCGGCCGCCAGTGGCGCTCCCTGTACGGCCTGACCTCCGGCGGCGGCGTGCCCTCGTCCCGGGTGCCGAGCGTGGCCAACGCGCTCGTCACCGACGTGACCGACCCGCTCAAGCAGGGCCGCGTCAAGCTCCAGTTCCCGTGGCTGGACGACAGTTACGTGAGCGACTGGACGCGTACCGCGCAGCTCGGCGGCAAGGCGGGCGGCGGGATCTTCCCGTACGACGTGGGGGACGAGGTGCTGGTGGCCTTCGACCGCGGCGCGCTGGACCACCCGTTCGTCATCGGCGGCCTGTACAACGGCAAGGACCACCCGACGCCGGTGCCCGACGTGCCGCTGTACGACGGGCTGCGCAACGCCGCCGCCCGGCACACCCTCTCCGACCGGCACGGCAACCGGGTCGACCTGCTCAGCCAGTCCACCGGCCGCAAGTCGGGTGTACGGGTGGCCACCGGGGACGACCGGCTCACCGTCAACCTGGACCGCACCAGGACCGAGATCACCGTGGACAGCGCGGGCGCCGTCAGCATCAAGGGCGCCACGTCCGTGTCGGTGGAGGCCGGCGCGGACCTGTCCCTGAAGGCGGGCGGCGCACTGTCCCTGGAGAGCGCCGGGCCGCTCAGCGTCAAGTCCGCCTCCGTGCTCAACCTCAGCGCCACCGAATCCGTCAGTGTCGAGGCGCTGGGCGCGCTCAGCCTCAGCGCGCTGACCGAGGCGACCCTGACGTCCGGCGCGAGCGTCCAGATCGACGCGGTCGCCGACGTCGGCGTCCGGGCCGTCACCGTACCCCTGCAAGGAGTGGTCCTCATCAACGACGTCCCGGTGCCCCTGTGATGGCCGAGCAGTTCGTCGGTTCGGGCTGGGCGTTCCCGCTGCGCATCGGCCCCACCGGAGGCATCGCCCTGGTCAGCGGGGAACGCGAGATCGAGGAGGCGGTCCGGCTGGTGCTCGCCACCGCGCCGGGGGAGCGCCCCATGCGCCCGGAGTTCGGCTGCGCCATCCACGACCTGGTCTTCGCACCCGTCAACGAGGCCACCGCGGGCCGCATCCAGCACGAGGTGTACGCCAGCCTGGACCGCTGGGAACCGCGCATCGAGGTGCACGACGTGGAGGTGACCGCGGGGGCGGAACAGGGGGTGCTCCACATCGACGTGCGCTACTCGATCCGCGGCACCAACAACCCGCGCAGCCTCGTCTTCCCCTTCTACGTCATCCCCTCCCACGACGAGCCAGAGCCCGGGTCCGCAGGCGGCGGACCGGCCACCGAAAGCGACCTGTAGATGGCACTGCCCTCCCCCAACCTCGACGACCGGCGCTTCCAGCAGTTCGTGGACGACGCCAAGCGCTACATCCAGCAGCGCGCCCCGGAGTGGACCGACCACAACGTGTCCGACCCCGGTGTGACGCTGGTGGAGACCGTCGCGCACATGGCCGACCAGATCGTCTACCGGCTCAACCGGGTGCCGGAGAAGAACCACCTGGCCTTCCTCGACCTGGTGGGCATCACCCTCTTCCCGCCGTCGGCCGCCCGCACCGACCTGACGTTCTGGCTCGCGGCGCCGCAGGAGGACCCCGTGGTGCTGCCGGCCGGCACCGAGGTCGCCACCGTGCGCACCGAGAGCGAGGAGGGCGTCGTCTTCGCCACCGAGCGCAAACTGAGCGTCGTGCCGTGCTCCCTCGGCCACGTCGTCGTGCAGCACACCGGCGAACCCGTCCAGGACCACACCACGGACCTCGACGAGGGCAAGGACCTGCTCTGCTTCAACGAGGCCCCGCGCCCCGGTGACTGCCTGCTGCTGGGCCTGACCGCCGCCGTGCCGCACTGCGCGGTCGCGCTCACCCTCGACAGCCGCGTCGACGGCGTCGGCGTCGACCCCCGGCAGCCGCCGCTGGTGTGGGAGGCGTGGACCGAGGACGGCTGGACCGCGTGCGAGGTCGACCGCGACGGCACCGGCGGCCTCAACCGGCCCGGCGAGGTCGTCCTGCACGTCCCCGGCACCCACGCCCTCTCCCGCGCGGGCGGACAGGAGGCGGGCTGGCTGCGCTGCCGCGTCACCGAACCGCTGGCCAACCAGCCCTTCTACACCACGTCGCCGACCGTGCGCTCCGCCGCCGCGTTCACCATCGGCGGCACCACCTCCGCCGTGCACGCCGACACCGTGACCGACGAGGCGCTCGGCGAGTCCACCGGCATCCCCGGACAGCGGCTGCGGCTCGCCCACGCACCGGTGGTCGCGGGCGACCCGGCGGTGCTGCTGCAGACGGCCGACCACGACGGCTGGAGCGACTGGAGCGTCGTCCCGCACTTCGCCGCCTCGGGACCTCAGGACCGGCACGTCACCCTCGACGCCGCCACCGGCGAGATCGCCTTCGGCCCCGCCGTACGCGAACCCGACGGCTCCCTGCGGCAGTACGGCGCCGTTCCCCCCAAGGGCGCCGTCATCCGCGCCCGCCGCTACCGTACCGGGGGCGGGCGCGCGGGGAACGTCGCGCGGGGCGCCATCCAGGTGCTGCGCGGCTCCGTGCCGTACGTCGCCTCGGTCACCAACCGGGAGGCCGCGACCGGCGGGGTCGACGGCGAGACGGTGGAGGAGGCCAAGGTCCGCGCCCCCATCACCCTGCGCGCCCAGGAGCGCGCGGTGACACTCCGGGACTACGAGGAACTCGCCCGCCGCGCCGCGCCGGAGACCGCGCGCATCACCTGCCTGCCCGGCGACGAGGGCGAACACGGCTCGTACGCGGTGCGGGTGCTCGTGGTGCCGCAGGCGGTCCCGGACCCCGGCGGACGGCTGCGCTTCGAGCAACTCGTCCCCGACGACGCCCTGTTGGACCGCATCACCCGCCACCTCGACGAGCGCCGCCTGATCGGTACCCGGCTCGCCGTCGGCCCGCCCTTCTACCAGGGCGTCACCGTCGTCGCGACGCTGCACGCCTTCCGCGGCGCCGACACCGACCGGGTGCGCAAGCAGGCCCACGACGCCCTCTACCGGCACCTCGACCCGCTCACCGGCGGGATCGGCGGAACCGGCTGGAAGTTCGGGCGCCCGGTGCAGGCGGGAGAGGTCTTCGCGGTGCTGCAACGCGTGCCCGGCGTCGAACTCGTCGACGAGGTGCTGCTGCACCCGGCCGACCCGCTGACCGGCAAGCGCGGTGAGGCGACCGACCGGATCGACCTGGACGCGCCGTCCCTGGTCTTCTCCTTCGACCACCGGGTCCGCGTGATCGGGGACGGCTCGTGAGGGGCTCCGTGGACGACCTGCCGTCGTCCTCGCCGATCGCCTCGATGCTGCCCGCCGTCTTCGCCGACGACGACCTCGCGCAGCGCTTCGTCGCCGGCCTCGACGACGTCATCGCGCCGATCCTCGTCGTCCTCGACTGCCTGGACTCCTACTTCACGCCGTCACTGGCGCCCGTCGACTTCACCCGCTGGCTCGGCGAGTGGGTCGGCGCGGAGACCGACGGCACCGAACCCGAGGCCCGGCTGCGCGCGGCGGTCGCCGCCGCCGCGTACCTGCACCGCGTCCGGGGCACCCGGCGCGGTCTGTCCGAGGCGATACGGCTGGCCTTCGGCGTCGAGCCGGAGATCACCGAGAGCGGCGCGGCCGACTGGCGGGCCCGGCCGCTCGGCCCGTTCCCCGGCGAGCGGCGCCCCCGGCTGCACGTGGCGCTGACGCTCCCGGACCCGACCCCGGCCGACGAGCACCGCCTGGACACGCTGGTCGCGGCCGCCCGCCCGGCCCACATGCCCTACACGGTCCAGGTGACCGCCGAAAGGAAGCCCTAGAGATGACCAGGCAGACCTCCGGCACCCGCCCGGAACGGGAGCGGGCCCGCAACTGCGCCGAGTGCGGCACCCCGGCCGAACCGGGACAGCCGTTCTGCGACGCCTGCGGCGCCGTACTCGGCTGGACCTCGCCCCCACGCGGTGCGCAGCAGCCACGGGAGGACGGCGGCCCCGACGCGCCCGACCCGCACGAGGGCGTCGCCGTTCCGCCACAGGGCCGTCCCGCCGACCCGGACGACGAGCCCACCGAGCCGCTTCCCCCGGCCGTCTCGGCGACGGGCCCGGCCGGCCGACCGCCCGCCGGCGAGCCGGGCGCCCCCGCGGCGGACGTCCCCCCTGTGGGGCTCCACCCGGCCGACGCAGCCGCGGTGGACGTCGCGGCGGCCAACGCCCCCGCCGCGGCCGCCGCCATGGACGCCGCGGCCGTGGACGCCGCCGCCCTCGAAGCCGCCGAGCGGGCCAGGCAGCTGCTGATCCCGGTCGCCGACACCGAGCCGCAGGCCCCGCCGGTGCCGTCCGTCGCCCCCGTGCTGCCCGGCCGCCCGCTCACCGACCGGCCGCAGGTGCGCGCTCCCGGACCGGAGTACGGGGCCGAGGGCGGCATCCCGTGCCCGTGGTGCCACATCCCCAACCGGCCTGACCGGCACTTCTGCGGGCGCTGCGCGATGCCGATGGCGGGCAGTCCGGCGGCGCCGGAGCGGCGGCTGTCCTGGTGGCGGCGGCTGCTGGACCGCCGCAACCAGCCCGCGCCGTGGGCGGGGCAACGCCCGCGTCTGAACCGCGGGTTCGGCCGCGTCCTCAACTGGGTGGTCGGCGCGGTCGTGCTCGCCCTGCTGATCACCGCCGGGCTCAACACCGGCACGGCCGTGCAGGCGGTGCGCGACCACTTCGCCAAGCGCGCCCCCGTGCGCCCGGACCAGTTCGGCGCCTCCCGCTCGTACGCCGGCCACGGGCCGCAACTCGCGTTCGACGAGATCAGCAACACCTGGTGGGCGCCTGGCGTCTCCCAGTCGGGAACGGGGGAGTGGCTGGAGGCCCGCTTCGACCAGCCGACCCGCCTGCTGGACCTGATCATCACGCCCGGCGAGTCGACCGAGGCGGCCCAGCTCTCGCAGTCCGCGCTCCCGCACCGGATCGACGCGGTCATCACCACGGCGGACGGCAGGACCACCACCCGGTCCATCGTCCTGGACGAGGGCGCGGGACCGCAGCAGCGCGCGTTCCACGCCGACAACGTGACGGCGGTGCGGTTCGTCCTGCAATCGGCCTACGGCGCGGCCCCCGACAAGCAAGTGGCCATCGCCGAGGTCGAGTTCTTCGGCCCCTCCAACGGCAACGGGGCCTGACGGCGCCCGCGCGCGGGGCGGGGGAGCGGGGGCGCCGGGTCAGGCCTTCCCCGCCGTCCCCGCCCGGCGCTGCCGCCTGCCCAACGGAGCCTGGCTGAGGTCCTCGGCCTGGGACCTGAGATTCCGGTAGCCGTAGCCGCGGCTGTCCAGCCACGCCTTCGCGGCCTCCTCGGCGCGTTCGGTGGCGAGCAGGATGTCCGCCTCCTCCTCGCCCGTGTCCGAGAACCGGAAGGTGAAGGCCGAGCGCGCCGCCAGGTCGTAGCTCAGGTGCCCCTCGGGGGTGAAGGCCGCGCGCAGGACGTCGTGCTCGGCGGCCCGCGCCAGCAGTTCGGCCCGCTGGTCGGCGCCGAGTCCGTCGAAGACGCCGCGCACGGTGACGCGGAAGGTACGAGTGCTCATTCGGCGACCCTAGCCAGCGGCCCCGACGGGCTCCACCGGGTTTTTGAGGCGCGCGAGCCGCCTCCCCCGCGGTCGAGTGCCGCGCCCGGCGCGAGTGCTTCCGCATCCCCCGACCCTCCGACCGCCCGTCGCGTCCACTCCGGTTGAGCCGCCGCCAACTCCCCCAACAGGGCGGCGACTTCAGGCGTGGTGCCTCCTGGGACGTGCCCGGGGCGGATCGGCCGGAACGCGAAGCAGCGGCCTGGGACTTGCATCGTCCACCGGCTGGTCACCGCCAACGGCCATACCGCCGCGCTGCCCCCGGGCGGCGGGCTCACCGCCACCCTCACGATGCCCGCGCCACGGACGCCGTACCGCCGCACCGGTGCAAACCGGACGGCTGGAAATCGACGTCCGGCCCGAGACCTGAACGGGTTCTTAACCTTTCGTCAGCCACACTGCTGCGCGATCGGCCACGCTCCGGCGGGCCGGTCGCGCATGTGCCACGTGGCCCATCCCGCGCGCGGAGCTGAACCCGGCAGCAGCGCCCGCGACCCGGCCGGCCGCCGTACCACCCCGTTCGCGCGCGCCGTTCACGAGACCCGCGCGCGTACGGGCAGCCAGGCAACATCACATCCAACCCCACACTCCTGGAGTGATCGTGCGCACGCTGCTTCCCGATCGATGGAACCGCCTGCTGCTCTGCCTGTTCAGAGTGGTGACCGGTCTGCTCTTCGCCTGCCACGGCGCCGCCACCCTCTTCGGCGTCCTCGGCGGGCCGGAAGGCGGGCACGCCCCGGCCTTCGGCCAGTGGCCGGGCTGGTGGGCCGCGGCCATCGAACTCGTCGGCGGTCTCCTCGTCCTGCTGGGCCTGGGCACCCGGGGTGCCGCGCTGCTGTGCTCGGGCTCGATGGCCTACGCCTACTTCTCCGTGCACCAGCAGCACGCGCTGCTGCCCATCCAGAACGGCGGCGAACCGGCGGTGCTGTTCTGCTGGTCCTTCCTGACCATAGCCATCGTCGGCCCCGGCGCCCTCGCCCTGGACGCGGTCCTGCCCACCCTGACCCGGCGGGACACGACGACGGCCCGCCGCCCGGCGCCCGCGGGCGACTGAACACCCGGACGGCCACCCCGAGCGCCTCGGGGCGGCCGTCCGCCGCTCAGCTCGCGGCGGTGCGCGGGCGCGGCAGGTCGACGACGATCAGCGCGCGGCTGCGGGAGGCCGACGCGTCCGCGCCGTTCGCCCCGCCGCCGGGCGCCGCGTTGCCTTCGGACCGCGTCGTGACCACCACGTCCTCGGGGACGACGACGGTCTGCCCGTCGGTCTGGAGCCTCGCCAGGTGCACCGCCAGCGCCGAGCGGAAGGTGTCCGCCACGCCGTCCGCGCGCTGCTGGCCCCGCCGCAGCGCCTCGCCGAAGTGCGGCAGCCCGTTGCGCATCCCGACGGCGTGACCGACCACCTCGACGCGCGGCGGCGGGAAGCCCGCACGGACGTTCGCCAGCGAGGCCCACGCCACCTCGGCCGCGAGCCGGTGCACTGTCTCCAACTGGCGGCTCGTCAACTCCGCTGACTCGTCAGGGAAGTCGACGTCTCCGATGGTCAACCGCTCACTGTCGTAGGGCTCGTGTGGCCGCTGCGCGGGCGGCTCGGCCACCTGCGTGGAGGCCACCTGGGAGTCCCGCGGGGCGCGGGGGGAGATGTCCGCGGCCCCCGCGGTCTGTCCGTGGCGCGGCGGGACGGCTGTTGGCACGTCGTCCTTGCGGGGGTCGTGCACCGTCACCGTGGTCTGCCGCCCGGCCGCCGCGTCGGAGTTCGCGGAGGCGCGTTCGGTGGTGACCGTGAGGGGGAAGTCGGCCGCGGTCAGGTGCGGCTGCGGCGAACCGTGCTGGTAGTTGATGAGGAAGCGGTCAAGACGGTCGCGCAGCTCCTCGCGTACGGTGTCCGCCCGCGCCTGCGCGCCGTTCGGCAGGGCGCCGCCGAGCGTGGGGCGGCGGGAGTTGCCGCGCCCGGTCACGGTGATCCGCGGCAGCGGGAGCCCGTTGTGGTGGTTCCACAGTCCGGCCCGTACCACGTGCTCCGCGACGTAGGTGAGCTTGCGGGCCTCGACCTTGCTCAGCTGCCGCGAGCCCTCGTCGAACCCGACGCTGATCTGCGGCAGCCGGTGGCCGTGCACGATCACCGCGGTCAGCGGGTTGGCCTCGGCCGACGGGCGGGAGGTGAGCAGATCGGCGCTGACCTCGTGCATCGTCTCGCCGGGACGCCGGGAGAACATCCGGAAGTGCCACAGCTCGCTGCCCTTGGGCAGGTCGGCGGCCTGCTTCATGCGCGCACTGGCGATCTTGAGGGCGTGTTCGTACGCCGCTGCCGCGGTGCGGTGATCGGGGCTGCCCTCGGGGAGCGAGTCGGCCGTGCGCATCGCCTGCCGTGCCTTGGCGAGTGCGTCGACCAGGTCGAGGTGACGGCTGAGCCGCCCGATCGCGGCCTCGTCGGTGCCCTGCGCCTTCCGCGCCTGCAACTGCCGTTCGACGGCGGTGCGCAGCTTGCGGAAGCCGTCGGACGTGATGGTCTCGACGTTGTGTGTCACGGCCGCGCGGACCATGGCGGTGATCTGCGCGCGGCGCGCGAAGTTCTCCAGCGTCATCTGGTGCGCGCCGTCCTCGCTGGAGAGCACCACGGCGGCGAAGTGGTAGCCGAAGTGGCGGCCCGGCCGAGCGCCCGGCTTGGCGTAGTTGACCGCCAGGCTCGGCAGGCCCTCCTCGTCGCGCGCGTTGATCGAGTGGACGAGGTAGGTCTCGCCCACCCTCGCCCACGCGTGCTCGTTGACGCCGATGCGCCGGGCCGCGTCGGCGAGCAGCTCACGGCGCGGGTTGTCCACCGGGTCGTAACTCAGTGCGCTGCCGTACGACTTGCCGGGCGTGGGCCCGTCGCTCTCGGCGATGAGCCGGTCGTCCCGCAGCACCTGATGGGACGCCCAGGACGGGTCGAGCGCACCGGTGCCGGTCCGGCCGTCCGCCACGTCGCCGAGCGCTTCGGCGAGGTGGTGGATGCCGGTGACCTCGGTGCGGCCCAAGGCGTTGATCGGGCCGGTGACCGCGCCCGAGCCGTCGGCCCGCCGGAAGACCACGTGGGAGGCGGGCACCCCGCCCGACACCATCTGGGCGAAGTCGCGGCACACCTCCTCCTCCGACCGCTTCGACCGGGTGAGGAACTGCGGTGTCACCCGGACCAGTTCACGACCCGCGCCCTTGCCGTCGGCAACGCGCAGCGTCAGATCCTCGGCGTGCAGCCTGACGTTGCTGCCCGCGAGCGCCAGCTGCCGGTTGGCGGTCTCGACGGCCGAGCGGGTGGCGAACACCTGCTGGCCGTAGCCGTGCTGACGGTGCGCCAGCGACAGGTCGCCCGAGACGTGCAGCGGTGGATGGTCGCCGACCAGGGTCTGCCGGTGGCCCTGCGCCAGGATCGTCAGACGGGGCACGTCGTCGGAGCCGGGCTGGTTGTAGTTCCACTCGGAGTGGTACATCCCGGTCGGCTCCTCGAACAGCACCGTGTCCGGTGTCGTCGCGATCACCTGGTAGTCACTGGTGGTGAACGGCCGGGCCCGCAGGTGGTCCAGCGGATCAGCGGGGTCGCGCGGTGGCTGCTCCTCGCGCGGCGGCGGATTGAGCTTCTCCGAGTGGTCGGCCGCACCGCCCGACCGGGGGGAGGCCGCCGCCGGGTGACCGACACCGCCCGCCACCTGGTCGGGCGTCTCGGAACCGTGGCCGATGCCGTCGAAGAGGTCGAGCGGATCGCCCTCGCCGCCCAGGTGCAGGGCCCACGCCCCGCTCCCGCCGGTCAGATCGAGGTGCTCGCGGCCCGTCCGCCAGCTCAGCAGGGGCCGCACCTCGGAGTCGGTGGACCACACCGGCACCCTGGCCCGGTCCGCGACGAGCTGCGCGAGGCCGCCGGTCTGCCCGCGGGAGACCGCGAGCAGGATCTCCTGGCCGTCGCCGCGCATGGGGTCGAGGGCGACGAGCTCGGCGAACTCCGCGGGGTCCGTCACGGGGAACGTGCCGCTCGGCGTCGTGACCAGCAGGCGGTCGGGGGTTCCCTGCGCGGTGACCACGTAGGGGTCGTGCCAGGACGCCTGGTGCTCCGTCTGCGCGCCGTCCGGCCCGGTCACCGTGAACGTCGCCGTCTCCGGTGCGCCCGCGCCGGGATCGGACCAGTTGCGGCCCGCGAAGTACCCGTCCCCGTCCACCACCGCGGTGCTGTCGTCCAGCGCCTGGTGGTCGGCCGCCAGGGCGTGCGCGGCGAGCACCGAGGCATCGGTCAAGCGGCTGGGCCCGGCGTGCTCGGCGAGTGCCAGCAGCCGTCGGTACGCGTCGTCGTCCGGCTCGTCCTCCAGCCGCAGCACGCGCCGGGCCAGCGCCTCCAGACGCGGCGTGCCGTGGGCGTCGGGCGACTCGGTGTGCGGGAGGTCGAGGGTGTGCAGTGCCCACAGGGCCTGCCGGGCCCGCTCGTACGCGTCCGGCGCGAGGGTGTCGCCGTACAGGCGGTCCATCCAGGTTTGTTCGTCGGGCGGACCGTCCGCGTAGGAGTCGAGGATGTGCTGCCACAGGTCCTCGTCGCCCGCGTCGTCGTGTTCCCGTACGGGCGCCGCGGGGGCCTGAGGCACCGTCGGCACTGTCGGCGCCCTGGGTGCTCTGGGGGCGACCTCGCTGGTCGAACCGCCGTGCGGTGGTGCCCCGTCGGCCTTCGGCGGGGCGGTGGAGACCGACGTCGGGGTGTGGGCGTGCGAGGGCGGGAGCGCCGAGGCGTTGTAGTGGTTGCCGCCCGCGAAGTAGACGTGGACCGTGCGACCGGTGTCCTGCGGCCCCACGGTCCGCAACGTGGCGCCGACCGCGTACTGGTCGTGGGTGATGAGCCGGGTCCCCAGGGTGTGCGCCACCAGCGCGGGGAACATCTCGCCCTCGACGGTGTTCCACGCGCCGTCGCCCGGCACCCAGTTCCCCAGCGCGTCGACCAGCGTCCGGTGCTCCGCGGCGGACAGCGGCTCGTGGAGCCTCATCTCCACGAGGGCGCCGACCAGTCCGTCATGACCGACGAAACCCAGGTCCAGGCCGCCCATGTGCTCGTCGACGTAGTCGAGTTGGTCCCCCGTGGACAGCGCCTCGTCCGCCAGGACCCACTTGCCGTCGCGATCGGTGGTCTCCGGCACCTCCGCGCCGGCGCGCCGGGCCGCCTCCTGCGGCGGCATCCCGCGCGCGGTGAACTCCTCGGTCCGCGCCTGGACGTACAGGCCGCGCAGCGTCCGGGGGTCCATCCAGTCGGGCGACAGCACGGTGTGCACCCCCTGTCGCCGCAACTGCTCCCGCAGCGCGTGCGGGGTCTGCTGGGACAGGTGCTGCCGCAGCGCGGGTTCCTGGTGGCGGCGGTACAACTCGGTGACATCGAACGGGAGATGGTCCGGCGGCGTCCGGCGGACGTGCCGCAGGACCATCTGGCGCAGCGCCTCGGCGGCACGGCCCAGCGGGGTGTCGGCGCCCACCGGCGCGTGGCTGTCGGCCAGTTGCCGCATCTGCCGCAGCACGGCGGCGTGCTGGGCGTGCGCGTCGCCCGCGGGACCGCCGCGCAGCGCCTCGGGCCAGTGCTCGGGCGGGGTGCTCGCCACGACGGAGTAGAGCAGGCAGCGGCCGTCGCCCGGTGAGGTCAGCGGCGCCCCGGGCCTCGAGCGGGTGGTGGTGTCCAGGTCCGAAACGGTGGGGTGGTCAGGCGGGTTGGGGGCGCTGTGGGCGGTGGTGGCGGACGCGTCGTGCGTGGCCGTGACGTCGTGGACCGGCTCGACCGGGGGCGGCGGGACGGTCGTGTCCTTCGCGGACGACGTGGTGTCCGGCTTCGTGAAGTCCGTCGTCGCCGTGGTGTGGTCGGTCTGGTCGGTCGTCACCGGGGCTGCCGCCGGTGCCGTCGTCGCGTCGTCGGCCTGCTTCGCCACCCAGTAGTAGACGTGGCCGTCGGTGTGCAGGGTGTTGCCGTAGGTGCCGCTCTCGTCGTACTTGCGGGTGCTCAGCCGTACCGGCTGCCGCATCAGGACCTGCGGGCCCTTGAGCTTGGCCTTGCCGGGCTCGGTGGACGTCGTGCCGTGCGGCAGGGCCGGCGGCGCGAGGGTGCGGTTCGGGACGCCGGGGGCCCGGGTCACCGGGGACGCGCTCTCGAACGTCTGGTCCCGGTCGATCTTCGCCGCGCCGGTCGGCAACGGCACCGTGACGGCGGGGTTCTTCGTGACCACGGGGACGGCCAGCGGCGTCACGTTGCCGTTGAGGGCGTTGCTCGCGGACGTGCCCGACTCGTGCTCGGTGGAGACGGTGATCTCGTCGCTGCCGTCCTCGCGGGTGGAGACCTCCTGCGCCTCCCCGGTGGGACGCATGTGCACTTCGAGCCCCGTCGTGCCGTCGATCGGCACCGTTCGGTAGCCCCGCGCCGGGTCCTTGAGGAGGTGGAAGACGGTGGGCAGGGTCTGCGTGGACAGAGACTGGCGCAGTGACACCTGCTGTTCGAGCGGCAGGCGCTGTTCCCGGACGAGCGGGTTGGCCGTGCCGTCCAGCCGGGGGTCGGTGACGAAGGAGCTGACCAGCCTGTGGGCGGCCTCCGGGGTCATCGCGCCGGCCCAGTGCCCGAGGGCCGAGGCCGCGGAGCCCAGGCCCCAGGAGATCGCCGAACCGGCCCTGCCCAGTACGCCGTCGCCCCACGGCCGGGGTGTGGTGAGCACCGTCTGCGCGTGGTCCACGAGGGCGTCCGTCCGGTCGAATCCCACGAGGTCGTGCGCGGAGTCCAGCGACTGCTGCCAGCGGGTGCGGTCCTGCGCCGAGCCGCCCAACGGCTGCATGCCGATGGTGTCGCCGCCGTCCATCACCTGGGGAGGCCGCGGTTGCTGCTGCCGCACGTGCGGTTGCTGGTGCGCGGCGGCCTGCTCGGCGGTCTCGGTCAGCGACTTCGGCACGTAGACGTGGACCGGCCAGGCGGGGTCTACCGGGCGCGGCTTGGCGAGGTTGACGAAACGGCCGTACTCGGTGCGCTGCGTGACGGTGACCTCGAAGCGCATGTGGTTGGTGAACTTCACCGTGTCGCCGAACTTCGACGTCTTGTGCTCCACCTTGGTGGTCACACCCGTCTCGGCGCTCTTGCTGCGCGTGGCCTCCCCGCCCAGCGAGGGCGCCCACGACAGGTTGCCGAAGCCGGACCTGCTCTCCTCGGCCTTGAACTCGGCCGCGCTCTGGCCCGGCTTCTGCCTGTCCACCGGCGCGTAGGAGATGCGGAAGTTGCCGTCGGCGCCCAGCGACCAGTTGTGCCCGGCGCTGCCCTTGACGGTCTGCGCGAACCCGACCTTGCGGGTGGTGTCCCCGCTGGAGTGGTCGCCCTCGTCGGTCCACTTGCCCCGCGGGACGCCCCGCACCAGGACCTCGGTGATCACGCGCTGCGTGCGGGACTCGTGGACGTGGTGGTCGAGGATGCCACGGCCCACCAGGTCCTCGTAGTTGGCCGAGAGATTCTCCGGCGAGAAGGTGTCGGCGAACGGCAACGCGGCCTCGGGCACCTCGTCGGCCGTATCCAGCCCGCGGATCTGCCGGTCGATCTCACCGAGGATCTCGTCCGACCCGCGGATGTCGGCCGTCGCGCCGCCCAGCAGCCCGGAGCCGAGCAGGGTCGCGTGCCGGCTGCCGGGGACGGGTGCGGTGGCGTTCGGGTCCAGGGCGCGCACGTCGTCGTCGGAGAGCAGCACCAGTACCCGGTGCCTGCCGGTCCGCGGCTCGCCGAGGGTGACGTTGCCGCCCGCGTCCGTGACGCGGCCCTGCACGGTGACGTCGGCGTCGGCCTCGTACACGTGCCAGGTGCCCTTGTACGCGGCCTTCCGCGAGGTCGTCATCTTCTGCTTGACGTTCTCGCCGCTGTTGCGGCTCGCGCCGCCCTTGCCCTTGAGACCACCGCGTACCTGAAGGGAGTTGTGCGGGTCGTCCTTCACCGGGAAGCGGCCCGCGTCGAAGCCGAGCCCGCCCTTGAGGCCGCGGGTGTTCTTGTCCGCCACGGTCGTCGACACGCTCGACTTGGTCTCGATCTCCAGCTTGCCCTCGCCGGGCAGCGTCTCGCGGAACCTGAGGTTGCTCAGGCGGGTGCGCGTGGCCAGCCCGATGGTGTCCCGGTCGCGGCCGGAACCCACCTGTTCGTCACCGCTGTTGGCCCAGCCGCCGTGCGAGGCGGAGACCATCGAGCGCAGGTGGCCCTCGTCGGTGATCGACTCCAGGGCCTGCTTCAGGTCGGGAACGCCGGGGTGCTCGTCGTCCTGACCACCGGTGCGCAGTCCCGTCCTGCGGGCGGCGGCCGTCGCGGCTGCAGAGACCCCGGCCGAGGCGGTCGCGGTCGGCGACGCCTTGGCCTTCTTCTCGAAGGCGCTGGTCAGCGACTGCTTCGCGTGGTCGCGGAAGTCGCCGGGATCGGAGACGTGCCGGATGACGTGCCGTTGCGGCAGCGCGTCGAGCTTGGGTATGGCGCGCGGCGGAGGCGTGGCGCTCGTGGTGTCGGGGGTGCGCGCGACCTCCACGGTGAGGTGCCCGTCAGGGCTCACCGGCTTGGTGTAGGGGGCGTGCGGCACGGAACCGGGCGTGGGTAGGTGCGTGGTGGGGTGCTCGGGGTCCGCGACGCCGATCATGACGTGATAGGTGAGCGGGTGGGTGAAGGTGTCGGTGTCCGCCTCCAGGGAGAACTGCCGCTTGACCTCCGTCTCGGTGCCCGTGGTCAGGCCGTGCGACGGGTTGTGCGCCGTGATGTCGAGGTTCCCGTTGCCGAAGCCTCGCGTCACGTCCGGGTGGTCCAGCGAACTGCGGATGTTCCCGGCGAAGTTGACGACGTGTTTGGTGCCGCGGTTGACGGACTTGTCGGCGCCGGTCGTACGCGTCGCCGCGTCCTTCGACGTCGACTTGCCCGATCCCACGTGGGTGCCCCGGAACGCCTCCGCCTTGATGAGGATCTCGTGGGTCGTGCCGCTCCTCAACGGCAGGTGGGGGGCGTCCAGGGTGATCCGGTACGTGCCGTCCAGCAGCTTCGGCGCGGCGCCGCGCAGTCGCGAGGGGGACAGCTGCTGGTGGAGGGAGCGCAGGTTCTCCCACGCCTGCGGGGCGACCTGCCGGTGGTTCGCGGTGCCGTCGCCGCCGTGCGCGGTCGTGGCACCGGGATGAAGCGCCTCGGGAGGCGGCAGCACGCCGGGGTGGCTGGTCCACATCTCGCGCACGACGTGGTCCACCAGCTCCGAGGAACCGGGCACGTCGAGGAACGTCGTGCGCGGCGCCGTGACCGGGTCGGTCAGGCGGTCCGGGGCGAGCGGCCGGCGCTGGTCGCCGGCGGCCGGCGCGGTGTCGTCGTGCGGGACGGCACGCAGCACCTCCCCGTTCTGCGGGTGGATGGTGATGGCGACGTCACCGGTGTGCGGCGCGGCGTCGTGCCGCTGCGACGGGGCCGGGGCGTGGTCCCCGATCCTCGTGGTGGTCGTGCCGTGCAGCCCGTCGGGCCCCGCCTGCCACCGGTGCCGGATCAGCCGCACCCGCAACCGCACGTTGGTGGCGACCAGATCGGCCTTGCCGGTGCGCTCGTGACCGGTCTCGGTGCCGATGGCGTTCTTGGCCTTGGCGCCGTGGGTGAGGCTGCTGGTTCCGGTGTAACCGGCCGTGCCGGTGAGCCACCTGGACTCGGAGCTGTCGTTCGCCTTCCACACCTCGCCGGTCGCGCCACCGCTCAGGCCCACCGACCACGAGCTGTTCTCGGTGCGGTTGTGGCCGTGCTCACCGGAGGTCTTCGACCCCAGTGTGGACTTGTCGTCCACGGTGTGCAGGGCCGTGGAGTCGTCCGGCTCGATCGTCAGGTGCAGGTGGGCCCTGCTGCCGTCGCTCAGCGTCAGCGGCTTCGACAGCAACCCCCAGCCCGAGGCGTGCTCGAACTCGTTGATGACGTTGGACGGCTGGAAGAACTCCTCGATGGCCTGGTGCGCCGTGCCGTCCGGGCGGGCCTCGCGCGGCAGCGCCTCGTAGACCGCGTCGCGGGCCGTCTCCAGCCCGGTGATCGACACCGGGTGACCGGACGCGGCCCGGGTCGGTCGCGGCGTGGCCGTGGCACTCGGGGCGGTCGGCGCCGTACGCGGCGGGTCCCACCCCTGCCACGCCCCGGGGCGGCCCTGCGCCAGGTCCTCGGGACGCGGCACGTCGGCCCGGACGGTACCCGTGATGGGCGCTGTGGCACCCTTCGCGGTCAGCTGGGTGCCCTGGTGGTCGGTGACCTTCACCTGGTAGGTGAAGTCGGAGGTGTAGCTGTCGGTCCTGCCGGTGAACGCGAACTGGTTCGCCGTCTGCGCCGAGGACTTGACCGAGGTCTCCCGCCCGTGCGTGGCACCGCCCAGCTTGACCGAGGGGTTCACCAGGACCGACAGCGTGTCGTTCACGGGACGCACGATGGTCGGGCCGAACTCCAGGCCCGCCTGGGAGGACGTCATCTCCGTCTTGCGCGGCTCGGCGTCGTGGGCGGACTCCGAGGACACGTCGAAGCCGTCGCCGTCGTTGTCCTTGGCCGCGTCGGTGTCGGGGTCCAGCCGCCAGGGCTTGGCGGTCGCCTTCACCTCGACCTCGTACGGCCTGCCGTCGACGTGCACGGTGAAGCGCCAGCCACCGTTGACCATCGGGCCGTGCTGCGTCCGGAAGTTGGCCGGATCGAGCGCGGCGTCGAGGCGCTGCGTGACGGAGGTGTCGTGCGCGTGCGCGCCCAGAAGCGTCTCGATGCGCTCGCGCACGTCGTCCGGGGGCGGGTTCTCGGTGATCTTCTTCCCGGCGAGGGAGGCGGTGTGCCGTCCGCCCAGGGTCTTGGCGGGCTCGTTGCGCGGGCGCGGCGGGGGTTCGACCCGCTGCTGCTCGTCGCCCGGGGTGGGGGTGTCCTTGTCGGATGTGCGGTGTTCGGTGGAGGTGTGATCCTTTGCGGAGGCGTGGTCCGTCGCGGGGTCGTGCTTCGGCTCCTCGACCGGCTTGTGCCCGGGCTGCTGCTCGGCGGGCTGGTGCGCGGGCTGCGTCTCGGCGGCCTTGTGCGTGGGCTGCTCGTCGGCGGGCTTCTCCGTGGGGCGGTCGGTGGGCTTGGTGACGGGCTTGGCCGTCGTGTCGGCGGACGTGCCCCCGGATTCGGTCGTGACCTTGGCCGTGGTCACGGTCTGCGGCCTGTCCTTGGGCGTGGTGTCGACGGGTGGCTTCGCCTCGGTTGCCGTGGTGTCCGTGGTGTCCGTCGTCTCGGCGGAATCCTTCGCCTTCACGGCGGTCGAGTCGGTCGGTGCCCCGGCCTTGGTCCCCACCGGCGGGACGTGGGTCGTCGGCGGCTCGTCGTGCCGCTCGCTGACGGCCTCCGGTTGGCGCGTCGGGTCGGAGACCGGATCCACCCAGGTGTGCTGACGGGGCACGGCGGGTGCGTTCTGGCGGGACTGCTGCCAGGCGGGGTCGTCCGCCGGGTCGTCGTACTGCTGCCGAGGGTGGTCTTCCACCTGCGCCGGGGCGACGTGCTGTGTGTCGCCGCCGGAGGCCGGCAGTTTCGGGGCGACCTCGCCGGCGCCCTCCCCGGGTCGCACGTCGTACCACTGGCTCGGGACCGCGATCGACTCGAACGCCGAAGGCGACTCGTGCAGTTGGCCCTGCTTCAGGTACGACGCGATCAGGTTGATGTTGTCCTGGTTCCACTCGGTGGACGCCGACTTGCCGTCGCTGTTCGACCGCTCGACGTGCACCGTGCCGGTGGCGGGGTCGTGCCGCACGGTGATCTGCACGTTGCCGGGCACGTCGGGGCGGGTGAGCGTGAACGTGTGGGTCAGGCCGTCATCCGAGACGGACTGCTCCAGCCGCGTGCCCTCCAACTCGTAGTCGTAGGCCTGGAGCAGCGACTCGTGCTGGAAGGAGTCGGTGAAGAGCTTGAAGGTCTCAGCCGAGCCCATGTCGGAACGGGTGTCGCGCATGAGGGCGATCGCCTCGTCCAGCGGCAGGCGGTGCGCCTCCACGCTGATGATCGTGGCATCGCCGTCGGTGCGGCGCCCGGTCACCCGCAGACGGCTCGGCCCGAGGGTGACCTCGTGCTGGTCGGCGTTGATCGGCGGGGGGTCACCCTCGCCGTGCGTGTGGCCCGGCGGGTAGGAGAGCACCATCATCTCGTGCTCGGGGGGGACCTTGATCTCGAAAACGGCGTAGTTGCGGGCGCCGCCCTGGATCTGGGTCCACTCCCGCCAGTGCGACGAGCTGAGCGACGTGGAGGACGGCAGTCGCTCGATGAACTCGTCGGCGCCGCGTGTCTGCGGGTCCATCTGCACCGCGCGGTAGAGCGTCAACGGGTGGTGGTCGGCGGTGGCGTCGTGGAGTTGCTTCGAGACCTGGTAGAAGCGGCGGACCTGCCTCTCCAGGTCGTCCAGCTTCGAGCCGGTCACCGTGACCCGCCCGCCCGCACCCTTCTTGCCGGTGAACGCGCCGCCCACGACGCCGTTGGCGAACTGGCGCAGCATCGGGCGTCGCAGGACGCCCAGGTGGGTCGTGGCGACGTCGACCGCCGCCGCGTGGGCCTGCGGGTCGACGGGGACCTCGGCCGGGGTGTGGCCCGTGGCAGTGCTCGGCGACGGGGCCTTGGGCGGCACGGACTCGCCCGTGTGCCCCTGCGGCCGGTCGGTGTGCTGTTCACCGGTGTGCTGTTCACCGGTGTGGCCGCCCGTGTGGCCTTGGTGGGCCAGCAGGTCGTCGTGGCCGGAGGTGAGGGCACCCAGCAGCTGCAAGTGGCGGTCGCGCAGGCCGCCGTGGCTGAGGCCTTCGTGCTCCGGGCGTTGATGGACGTCGCCGAGCAGGCTGCCGGGAATGTGCGGCCGCTGCGGCGCGGTCTCGTCCGCGTACTCGTCCCGCAGCCCCAGCTGGTGGGAGATCTCGTGCGCGTACTCGACGGGCTTGGCCCCCGGCGTCCAGCTGCGCTGGTCCATGCCGTGGTCTGCGCCCACCAGGTCGACCGTCAGGTGCGGCTTGTCGCCGGGGCCGGCGCGTTCGATGGTGACGTGCAGGCGGTCGCCGTTGGGCAGCGTGTACTTGGGGTCGTTGAAGTACTGCTTGACGCCTTGCTCCGCACGGCTCCAGGTGTCGTCCGCGTCGTGCGCACCCGAGCCGTCGTCGCGCAGCGCGATGCGCACCGTCAGGTCGGTGTACGGGGTGTCGCCGACGGCGAAGCGCCGCTGGTCGAAGCCGGAGCGCACCACGTAGCGCGGCGTGCGGTCGAGCCTCATGCGGGGCGGCGGGCCGGAGCGCGACCCGACGGAGGCACGCAGGTCGTCCAGGTCCTTGACGCTGGGCACCGAATCGCGGCTGGGATGGCCGAAGCCCTCGTGTGACGTGCCCGGTGTGGTCTGCTCGCGCGGTGGCCGTCGGGCGACGAACTGCTGGTTCTGCTGGTGTGGCCACTGCTCGTGCTGGTGTGGCCGCTGCTCCTCGTGGGGAGCGTGTACGGCCGGCTTGGTGTCGTGCTGCTCGCCACCGCCTCCGGTGCGGTCGGTGCCGGAGGTGTGTGCGCCGACGGGACGGGCGACCGGCGTGGACGTGGTGTGTTCCGGCGCCGGAGTGTGCGGGGCCGGCGGCTGCTCGTGCCGGCCGCTTCCGGTGGTGATGCGGTCGAGGTGACCGGGCGACTCGGTCTTCGCGGTGTCCTGCGCCAGCTCGTGCCGGAGCCCGGCGACCCGCTCGTCGTATGTCTGACGTCCCGTCAATTGATCGCGTACGTCGTTGATCTGGCGTCCGGTCTCCCGTGCGTCATCGGTGTGACCGCCGAGCAACTGCTCGGTGTGCTGCTGACGCAGCTGTTCCAGGCGGTCGTTCAGGTCGTGCAGTTCGTCCTGGCGCTGCTGCTCACGGTGGTCGAGGTGGCGGCCGAGTTTGCCGAGCGCCTCCTCGGCCTCGTCCTGGGTGGCAGCCTCCTGCGCCTGATGACGCAACCGCGCCGCGCGGGGGTCGTCCCCGTCGTCGTGCAGCGCGTCGAGGCGGTCGCGCAGCTCCTGGTCGGAGGGGGTGTGCGGGGTGTCCTGCTTCAGACGGTCCAGCCGCTGCTGGAGGGCGCGTTCCGCACGGTGGTCCTGGAGGTCGCGCAGCGCGCGGTCGGCCTCGTCGGGGGTGGCGGCCCGGTCCGCCCGCTCCCGCAACTCCCGCTCGTGGTCGTCACCGAGGGCGTCGAGCCGGCGGCGCAGGTCGGCCTCGCTGCCCGGCTTCGGGGCGCGGTACGGGGTCGGCTCGTCGGACTTGAGGTGATCGAGGCGGTTGCGCAGTTCGGTGAGCTCCTGGTGCTGCTCCAACTCCTTCAGCGCGTACGCCGATTCGTCCGGCGTGGCCGCCTCGTCCAGCCGCTGTCGAAGCGCCTGCGTCTGCGGGTCGGCCGTGGTCGAGTTGCGCAACGCGGTGAGGCGGTCGCGCAGTTGGGCGTCGGTGCGCAACTCGTCGAGCTGGGCGCGGAGCCGGTCGGCGGCCGGCCCGTCGGTGGCCATGGCGAGGCGCTGCCGTACGTCCTCGACGTCCTGGTGGAACGGGAGGGGCGCGTCGTGGCCGGTCAGCACCTCGGACGGGACGTGGCTCTCGACGTAGGACGAGTACTCGTTGAGCTTGCTGTCGAGCAGGTCCGGGTCGCCGGAGCGCCGCGCGGCCTCGACCTCGTCGACCTTCGCCTGCCAGTCGGCCTTCGGGCCGGTGAGGTTGGTCAGGCGGTCGAAGCCGCCCCCGGTGTGGGACCGGAACGCGTCGTAGCGCTGCTGGGTGGTGCGTGTCTCGACGTGGTGACGGAAGTCGGTGAGCCCCTGCCCGGCGCGCTCCCAGTCGCCCTTGGCCGTCGCCTCGCCGATGGCCCGCTTGTACGCGTCGCGGTCCTGCGGGGACATCCCGGCGGCGCGCGCGGCCCGGTCGAGGTCGGCGGTGCGCTGCCGGATGGCGGTGTCCGGGGACTGCGGGCGGATGTCCGGCGGCGAAGGGGCGCGGTCCAGCGGGTTCGGCGGTTCCGGGTCGTGCGCGGGGACCACGATGCTGTCGAGCTGCTGCCGTACGCGCTCGTCCCCGGCCTGGTCACCGGAGAGGTGCCCGCCGTCCTGCGGCTCGTGCGGCGTCGTTCCGGGGTCGTGCCGGGGGACGTCCGGCAGCGTGGGGCGGTGTGCGTCCGCGGCGACCGGCGGTGCCGTCGGCGCCTGCCGCCCGGGCGGAGGGGGCGGCCCTTCGGGCAGGCCCTTGTGTACTGCGCGCGGAGCGCGGGGGGCGACCTCGTCGGGGCCTGGCGCGTCGCGTTCCGCGGCGGGGGAGTGGCCGGTCGAGGTCGCGACCTGCGTCGGCCGCGCGACCGGGGCGGTGGCCTCCTGGCCCGGCGCCGACTCCGTCACGGGGCGTGGCGCGGCGGGGGACCCGGTGGACGTGGTGGTACGAGGGCCGCCGGCGGACTCGGTCGGCGGGCGGTTGCCCACAGGCGCCTGCTGCTGGGTGGTCGGTCCGCCGGAGGAGCGCGTCGTCCCGTCGACGGAGCCGGGTGCCTGCGGGCGGTCGGTCACCGCCGGGGGCTGCGAGTTGCCGGTGCGTACCTGCTGGACGTCGGCGGGGGTCTGCGGGCCCTCGGCCGGTGTCTGCGGGCGGTCGGCCGGGGCGGTCGCCACCTCGGCGGGAGGCTGCGCGTGCCCCGGGCCGACCGGTGCCTGCGGCTGGTCGGTCGCGGTGTGCCGCGTGCTGTCGGCGACGGGGGCCGGACTCTCGTGGCCGGGCGCCTCGACGGGGTGGCCGCCGCTGCCGGGCAGCGTGGTCCCGAAGCCGGGGAGCCCGCCGGACTGCCGCGTGACCGAGGGGACTTCGCTCGTGGTGGGGGCGTGCGGCGACTGCGCCGATTCGGATGCGGTCTCGACGTGCGGCGTCGCGGCGTGAGAGGTGACGGGGTCTTCGGACTCGATGGTGGTCGGCAGGGCGTGCGGGGCCTGCGCCGTCGCGTCGCGCGTGCCCTTCCCGTTCGTCCCGCTGCCGTTCGTACCGCCGCTGTCGGCACCGGTGCCGTTCGCCCCCGCGCCCTCCTCCGCCCCCTGTCCCTTGCCGGTACCGGAACCAGCGGTGGCGTCGTCGCCCTTGCCGAGCCCTGCTTTGTCCACGAGCCCGTCGCCCTTGCCGACCAGGTCGGAGTAGTCCGGCGGCGCCTCGTCCTCCCCGGGCAGTTTGGGGATGTGGAAGTCGCCCGCCGACGGCAGGTGGATGTCGGGATCGTCGACCTCGACGTGGTCGTCGCCACCACCGAACCTGCGGCGCCCTCCGCCGCCGCCCATCGCGCCGATGATGCCGGACGACAGCGCCGAGCCGAAGTCGGTGTCACCGCCGAAGATCTCGGACATCACCTCGGTGGTCACGAGGCTTGAGGCCCCGCCGATGACGCCCTTGCCGATGAGGGAACCGGCGAACTTCGGTGCGAACGCGCTGCCGACGCCGGAGAACACACCGCCGATGGCGCCGCCGATCGCGCCGCCCTCCAGTGCCTGGATGGTGCTAGAGGTGTCCCAGTGGGTGCGGTCGCCTTTGAGGAACTGGATGCCCTGGATGACCGCGTCCATCCCGACCATGAACGCCACACCGGTGGCGATCGACGTCAACAGCCGCTTGAGCAGCATCCTGACGATCAGCCGCACACCGGTGACCATGGCCGGGATGGCCTCGGGCGCCCAGAAGGCCAGCTCGGCGATCTCGACCGCGAGCCAGATCAACTGGGCGATGATCATGTACTTCGTGTACTCGACCTGCACCCCGGTGTTCTTGCCCAGCTTCCCGAGCTGGCCGGCCGCCTGGGCCATGTCGGGGAGGTTGGACTGGAGTTGCTGCGTGAAGCTGGAGAACTCGTCGGCGACCGCGCCGCTGATGTTCTGCAGCACACCGGTGGCGATGGGGCTGATCTCGCGGCTGATCTCGTTCAGCTGCCGAGCCGCGTCGTCCCACGCCTCGCCGAGGGAGCGCAGTTTGTCCTCGTCCGCGTCCGGCCAGTCCTGGCCGACGGCCAGCTTGGCGACCCAGGCGAGCTCCGGGGGCAGGTTGATGCTCATGACTCGGTGGTCTTCGTCCTCGTCTCGGCCGGCGGGGTGTCGCCGGTGCTCAGCCGCCGGGTGGCATCGATGTTCTCGTTCTCCATGCGGTCGAGGTTGACGGCCATGGTCTGGATGCCGTCGTGCATGCTGTCGACCACGTCGGCCATCTGCCCGGTGGCGTCCAGGACCTGCTCCTTCGGCTGCGCGTACTGGCCGTAGAACTGCTGCCCGGTCGGGCCGGTGCCCCAGCACTCACCCAGGTCGTCGAGCCGGTCGCTCAGCGTCTTGGACACGTCGCGGAACCGGCCCGCCAACTGCTGGACATACGGCAGCTGTTCGCCCAGCCCCTCGGTGTCGACGTAGAACTCGCCGTCAGCCATGGTGCGTTCCTTCCTCGCGTCCCCGTGCGCGGCGGATCGCCGCAGCCCGGATCACCTCGCGCCGCCGCCCCGCGTCTCGGGCCGGCCCTTCTCGATGTACTCGCGCACCTCGTCCGGCGCGCCCGGCTCCTCCGGCAGCAACGCGGTGGCGTCCACCTTGCCCTCCAGCAGGTCGGTGACCTTGACGCCGGCCGGCAGGCCCAGCGAGGTGAGTTCCGCCACCTCCTCCAGTGCGTTGGCCCGAGCCTGCCGGATCGTGGTGAGCAGCGCCTCGGACAGCTCCTTGGGTGCCATGCGGTGGTACGCCCCGGTGGGGAACTCGATCGCGGTGACCTCGCCCTGCGCGTTGACGGTCGCCTTGACCGTCTGCCGGGGCGCGGTCGCGGTGCCGGTCACCTCGTTGATCCGGCGCCGGGTCTCGACGGCCTCCTCGCGCTGCTTGCGGTACAGCGCGAGCAGGTCCTCGATCTCCTGGTCGTAGGGGCTGCTCACGACGGGTCTCCTAGCGATGGTGCGGTGGGGCGGTGGCGCCGGGGCGCCGAGTGGTGGCCGACGGCAGGGGTCACAGGACCGCTCCGGATCCGTCGGACGCCGCCGAACCCCAGGTGTCGCCTTCCTGGACCAGCAGGTCCGCGATACCGCGTCCGGGCTGCTCCTCCTCGGCGTTCTCCTCGCCCTCCACCCGCTCCT
Source organism: Streptomyces sp. ICBB 8177 (assembly GCF_003144095.1). GTDB lineage: Bacteria > Actinomycetota > Actinomycetes > Streptomycetales > Streptomycetaceae > Streptantibioticus_D. The sequence continues at coordinate 1,243,657 of NZ_NSKH01000023.1, forward strand.
GCGCGACCGGTTCCGCGGCCAGCAGCGACGGGTCGCCCGCGAAGGAACGCAACGGCGCGGCGGACAGCACGGGCTCACCGGGCGCGGCGGATGCGGAACGGTTGGGGCGCCAGGTGGACAGCCGTGGGCCGTCCGCCTCGGCGTCCACCGGGGCTCCGCCGGTCCAGGTGCCCTCGTCCTCCGAGGCGTAGCCGGGCGCCCGCATCTCCTGTTCGTCCTCGGCGGGCACCGACCACAGCAACGGTACGAAGGACGCCCCGGCGGCGTCCCAGGCGGTCGTGTCCTCGGCCTCCGCGTCACCCGGCGCCAACCCGGCCCGGCCGTCCGGGAGCTCACGCTGGTACGGGTCGTCGGCGTCGTCCTCCACCTCGGTCCCGGCGGCCATCGGCGGCTGCGACCGCGCGGCCTGCGGGCCCCCGTTCCCCGGATCGCCGGGCCCTGCCGACTCGCCGACGGATGCGGGGGCGTCGTCCTCCTCGGCGTCGTCGGCAACCGGCAGCAGCACCACCGCGGCACCGTCGTCGTGGTGCCGCCGGTGCTCGTCGCGCTCCTCGTCGTGCCCGGGCCGGTCGGCCGCGCTCCACACGGCAGCCGACGCCACGCCCGCCGCGGCGCCCACCAACGCCACGGGCAACTCGCCCTCGCCGACGCCGTCGTGGACGCCGACCACCGGCCGGTCACCGTCCGGCTCGGCCTCGGGCGACCACGGCCGCGCGTCCGGCGCCAGCAGGCCGGAGGCGTCGGAACGCTCCTCGTCGCGCGCGGTCGACCCGGCCCCCGGCGTCATGCCGGGCATGCCCGCCCCGCCCACCGTGGCGGACGGCGCCGTGCGGTCCTCGGCGTCGGCCAGAACGGCGGGCACCGCGGAGGCCGCGGGGGCCGACGGTGCGATGGGCAGCCCGTCCGAACCGACCATGAAGCCTTCGGGGAACGCCTCGGCCTCCTCGCCGGAGGGCAGGCCGAGGCCCTCGCCGCCCGCCTGTGCGCTGCCGTCCACTTCGTCGGCGACGACCGGGTCACCGGTCCATGGCTCGGCATCGGGCTCCAGGAGCCCGGAGGCGTCGCTCGGCTCGTTGCCTGCCTGGTTGGCGGCGGCTCCCGCGCCGCCCATGCCGGGCATCATCGGCATGCCGCCGCTGCCGGCCAACTTCTCTTCGTCCGCGCCGAGTTCGCCGGGGAATGCCTCGGCTTCGTCGTCGGTGGGGAGG
>NZ_NSKH01000023.1:1244874-1324937 GCF_003144095.1 Streptomyces sp. ICBB 8177
GTCGGTGGCGCCGGTGGCGGGCATGCCGCCCGATCCCGTGCCGGGCATCATCGGCATGCCGCCGCTGCCGGCCAACTTCTCTTCGTCCGCGCCGAGTTCGCCGGGGAATGCCTCGGCTTCGTCGTCGGTGGGGAGGTTGTCGAGTCCTTCGCCGCCTGCTTGGGTGCCGTTGCCGCCGATGTCGTCGGCGACGCCGGGGTCTCCGGTCCAGGGTTCGGCGTCGGAGTCGAGGAGTCCTGAGGCGTCGCTGGGATCGGTGGCGCCGGTGGCGGGCATGCCGCCCGATCCCATGCCGGGCATCATCGGCATGCCGCCCGCCCCGGTCCCGGTGCCGCCGGGGAAGCCCTCCGCCTCCTCGTCGTCGAGGGCGCCGGGCGACTCCAGCGCGTCGTCCAGCGTGGCCGGCGTCTTCAGCTCGCCGGGCAGGCCCGACTCCTTGGCGAGGTCACCGGGGAACGCCTCGGGCGCGTCGTCGCCGAGTGCGTCCGGAGAGCCGAGCGCACCGGTGCCGCCGACCCCGGTGTCGCCGGGGAAGTCCTCGGGCGCCGCGTCGTCGCTCCACGCCTGCGGGTTCTCGTCGGCCAGCTTCTCGTCCGGCGAGAGCCCGTCACCCGTGCCGGTGCCGAGGCCGCCGAGGAACGCGCTCGGCGTGAGCGTCGGCATGTCGCCGCCCCCCACCCCGTCGCCGCCCTGGAACGGGGTGGGGTTGAGCGCCCTGTCCAGCGCCGCGGGATCGAGGGCGTCGTTGGCCAACCCGTCGTCCGCCCCGCCCAGATCCGGCGCGTCACCCCCGACGCCCGTTCCGCCGCCGAACGGGGCCGGCGACGCCGCCAGGGCGTCCATCGGGCTGAGGGCGTCCATCGTCGGGGCGTCCACGCCGGTGGTGTCCGGGACCGAGAACTGCTGCGGCGTGCCGGGATCGACCGCCTGCAACTGGGGGGTCGACAAGTCCGGATCGGGAACGTCCGGGGTGTCGTCCGGGGGAGTGTCGGTGGGGTTGGTCACCGGCGTCGGGTTCTTCACCGAGTCGATGGTGACCTGGTACTCGCCCGCCAGACTCTTGAGCACCGCCCGCATGTCGTTGGTCATCATGTCCACGAGTTGGGGCTTCTCGTGGATCGGGATCAGCCCGTTGCTCATGGGCTGCACGCCCATCTTCACCGCCTGGTCGGCGTACCAGGAGTCGATGTCGGCGATCTTCGTCTGGGCGTTGTAGAGGTTGACCGAGTTGTCCGCGAGCTGCTGCGGCACGGAGTTGCCCGCCTCGCCGCCGGAGAGCACGTCGACCGTTGCCTTCACCTGACGGGAGAAGGTGTTCATCATGTCGAGGAACGCGTCGGCGGCGTCGCCCTTCCACGGCCCGTTGTCACCGGCCAGGGCGGTGGCCTGGTCCGCAAGGCTCTTGGCGATGCCGGCCAGCACGGTCTGGGCGTCGAGGAAGTACCCCGCGGCGTCCATCAGGGACTGGGGGTCGGCGATGCCCTTGGCGCGGGACTCGTTCGAGGACGAGTCGGTTCCGGCGGACATGCCGTTGATGGCCGCCATGATCTGCTTCCAGTCCCAGGAGTCGTAGTCCTGGATCGACCCCGGATCGCTGGTGGGATCGCCGAAGGTGCCGTCGTCGGTGGTGCTGAACCCGCCGCTGTCGTCCGGGCTGTCACTCATGTGTTGCCCCAGTCTCCGCTCACGCCCGTGTCATGCCCGCCGTCCCCCGGTGCCGAGGTGCCCGGCACCGGGGGACGGCGAGACCGTCCGTCAACTGTTCCCGCCGCTACCGGCCGTGCCGCCGGCGTCGGTCATCATGGTGGTGAAGTCGCTGTCGGTGCTCTGCATGGCGTTCTGCAGGTCCGTCGCCTTCATCGTCCCGGCCTCCTCCAGGGTCGTGTACTTCTGCGCCAACTGCTTCACGCCGTCGCGCAGATCACCCAGACCCTGGGCGAGGTCCTGGAACACCTTGATGTACTGCTCCTTGAGCCCGGAATCCGCGTTGAGGCCGTTGACCTTCGTGCGGATCTGGTTCGCGTGGTAGAACGCACCCGGCTCGGCCTGGACGCCCTGCAGCTTGGTCGCGGCGTCCTTCGCGGGCTGGATGAGCTTGTCGACGTTGTCAGCGAACAACAGCATCGACGGGGTGTCCACGCTCGTGCCGCTGCCGGGCGCCCCCGAACCGCCGGGCACGTTCGGCGCGTTGAAGGGCGTCGCCTGTGGCAACGTGCCGTGGCCGGCCGGCACCGTGGTGCCGCCGTCGTACGCCTTCGGCTGGTAGGGGGGCGGCTGCTTGTGCGGCTGCCTGACGGGAGGGACATACATCCGGCGTCACCCCCAGAGCTGAACGCCCTGGCGTTCACCGTTGGAGTAGTACTCGTTGATGGTGCCGAGCATCTGGGTGGCGGCGGCGGCCTTCTGGGTCATGTCGGCGGCGGCGGCGTCCCACTGGGCCTTGACCTGGGCGTAGGTCTGCTGGGCGTCGCTGGTCCACTCGCTCAGGTTGACCTTCGACTGGTTGTCGAGGTCGGCGAGGGTCTGGTTGATGCGCTGGGTGATGGAGTTCATCTCGCCGACGATGTAGTCGACCTGCTCCATCTGAACGGTGTACGTGGCCATCTTCTGTCCGGCTCCTTCGCGGGGGACGGCGGTATGGGTCGGAAAGCGGGTGTCAGGAGGGGAAGCCCGGCAGGCCGATGCTGCCGGAACCCATCTGCTGGGCGACCTGCTGGGCCTGCTGCTGGGTGTTCTCGTGGGTGTTGGCGTACACGTTGGTGTTCTGCGCCAGCTTCTCCAGCATGGTGCGCAGCGCCTGGTTGACCTTGTCGAAGTCCGACAGCCACTCCTGCATGGCGTTGTGGTAGATGGTGGCGGCCTCGCCGGTCCAGTTGGACTGCAGACCCTCGATCTGCCCGTCCATCTGCGCGTACGAGCTGGTCGCCTCGTCCAGAGCGGTCTGGAACGTCTGCTGGGCCGCAGTCATTCCCTGCAGTTCGACTGACGTCAGTGCCATCGTGTGGTCCCTTCGTGTCCAGCGGCGCCGGCCGGGGCCGTTGACAGCGACAGCGCACCCGTTGCGGGTGCGTGTCCGCGCCGGTTGATGGGTGGTTCACCCGCCGGCCGCCGCGTCGCGCGACCTCGCGCGCGTCGCGGCGGTGGCGGACGCTTCATGTGCGCACCAGGGATTCCGCTTCCTGGGGCGGTGGCCCCGCCGGTCCCGGCGGTGGTTGCGCGGGGCCGGACGCGGGGCTCGGTGGGCTGGTGGTGTCCGAGGGCGCCGAGCCTTTGCCGGAGCCTGTCGGCGCCGGGGCCCGGGGCAGGTCCGGGACGGAGACGGTACGGGTACGCGCGCAGGCCACCAGGCGTTCGGCGAGCCGGTGCGCCTCCCAGGCACCGCCACGCGGCGGCGACGCCTCGAACGACGCCGCCAGCACCTTGGCCGCGTCGTCGGCCAACTTGAAGCCGTAGTCCCGCATGCGACCTCGGGTCAGCTCGATCGCCTGCTCGGCCGTGTACGGCTCCAAGCGCAGGTATTCGGCGAACTCCTCGGCGATGCTCGCCCGTTCGGCCATCAGGGCGCGCAGCCCTTCGGGCGAGCCGCACAGGGCCAGCACGGTGTCGCCCGGCACCGCGGCCAGGCGGCCGAGCCCGTCGAGCACCGCGCTCCGCTCGGCCGGTGACCGGCGGCCGAAGGCCTCGTCCAGCTCCACCACCAGCACACCGCCCTCCGCCTCCGTCAGCGCGGCGGCCAGCAGGTGCGTGGGCTGCTCGGGCCAGCGCACCGGCACCGCGGACAGCTTCACCTCGTGCACGGTGCCCGACGTCAGCAGTCCCGCCTCGGTCAGGCAGCGCGCGTAGACCCGGGCCAGCGCCCTGCGCCCACTGCCGGGCGCGCCCTCCAGCACCACGTTGGCCTGCGCCGACAACGGCTGGGCCCGCTGCTCCCGCGCCGCGCCCAGCGCTTCGAGCCGGGTGAGCAGCGCCGCGCGGGCGGCGTCCAGGCCGGTCATCGCCGCGAGCTTCCGCAGCCCGCCGGACGGACCGTCCTCCCCGGCCGGTCGCCCACTCGACGGGCGCGCCGCACCGGACGGCCGGGCGGCGGCGGAGGTCCTCGCGCCCGTCGTGGCATCGGGCGCTGCCCTCGTGGCCGGCGCGCCGGTGCCGCCCTTCGCCGCGTTCGGGTCGGCGGGGACGGTGATGACGTCGGCGCCGGTGAGGCGGGAGAGTTCGTCGTCGTGGGTGGGGGGTTGAGTGGCGAGGCGGGAGGCCTGGCGGCTGATCATTTCTTCGAAGACCTGGCGGGCGACGCGGCCGTTGCCGAAGGTGGCGGTCTTGGGTACGTCCTCGAAGTAGCGGTTCAGCGCGTCCAGCGCTGAGGGGGTCAGTTCGTAGTAGTGCTTGCCGCACAGTCCGCGCACGATGGTGACGAGTTCGGTGGGGCTGTAGTTGGGGAATTCGACGGTGCGGGCGAAGCGGGAGGCCATGCCCGGGTTGGAGGCGAGGAACTGGTCCATCTGGGCGGAGTATCCGGCGACGATGACGACGATTTCGTCGCGGTGGTCCTCCATGAGTTTCATGAGGGTTTCGACGGCTTCCTGGCCGAAGTCGGGTCCGGTGCCGCGGGACTGGTTGGTGAGGGTGTAGGCCTCGTCGATGAACAGGACGCCGCCGAGTGCTTTGTTGAAGACTTCGGTGGTCTTGATGGCGGTGCCGCCGATGATCTGGGCGACGAGGTCGGCGCGGGCGACTTCGACGATGTGTCCTTGGGCGAGGATGCCGAGTTCGGCGAGGACGGCGCCGTAGAGGCGGGCGACGGTGGTCTTGCCGGTGCCGGGGGGCCCTGCGAAGACGAGGTGGCGGCTCATGGGGGGCATGGGCAGGCCCATCTCCATGCGCCGCTGGGTCATCTTGTTGAGGTTGATCAGGCCGGTGACCTCGCGCTTGACGCTCTCCAGACCGACCAGCGCCTCCAACTCCGCCAACGGGCCGGTGGACACCTCGCCCGCCGCCCGGGCGTCGGGCCCTCCCGGCTGCTGCGCGCCGTCCGCGGTGGTGGCGGTGCGGCCGTGCGGGTCGCCGCCGGTGTCGACGCGTTCCACGGACACCTGGGCGGATTTGAGCTGGTGGACGGGGCGTCCGCCGTTGTCGCGCACTTCGCAGTCGTGGACGCGTACCGGTTCGTCGGTGTTGCAGCGCACGCCGTCGCCGCCGTTGTCGAAGACCGCGCAGTTGGTCAGCTCGGCACGCGACGACGCCTGCACGGTGACCCCGTGCCCGCGGGCCCCGTTGATCCGGCATCCCACGGCGGTCAGCGCGCCACCGCTCGTCACCCGCACACCGTCGGAGTCCGACCGGCTGAACTCGCTGTCACGGGCGGTCAGTTCGGCCTCCGCGCCGACGAGCGTGAGGCAGCCGGTGAACTCGCAGCCGTCCACCTCCGCACGCGCCCCGGACGCCAGCGCGAGACCCGTACCGCCACCGGAACGCAACCGCACCGACGACAACGCACCGACCGCACCCTCCTCCAACTCCACCCCCACCGCACCACCGACCGCCAGCTCGGCGTCCCGCACCGTCAACCGGGCACTCGCCCCCGTCGCCCGCGCGGCGGGGCCGCCGCCCTCGGTCGTCAGACGCTCCAGGACGGCTTCGCCACCGGCCGCGTGCACGGCCGCCGTCGCCGCGTCCTCCACAGTCAGCCCGGCGCACTCGGCGTGTGCGTCCTTCTCCACGAGCAGCCCGACCGGAGTACCGGTCACACGGCACTCCTCCAGCCGGGGCCGTCCGCCCGGCGCCACGTGCACGCCCTCGCGCCTGGCCCCGGACACCACGCACTCGCGCAGCACCGGAGCGCAGCCGGTGCCCACGTGCAGCGCCTGGCCACCGGAGCCGGTGAACACACAGCGCGTCAGGGCGACGTCGGAGGCGCTGGTCAGGTAGGCGTCCAGCGCCGCGCTGCCGGTGACCTCGACGCCGGTGAGCTGCGCGCGGGCGTTCTGCTCGACGGCGAGAGCGGGCTTGCCCGTGCCGGTGACACGCGTGGCCTCGACCGTGACGGTGGCCTGCCCGTTGGCGCAGATGCCGTTGCCACGGGCCCGGTCCAGCTCGCACTCCCGCAGCGTCAGGCGGCCGTGCTCCGCGACGACGACGGCGGAGGAGGCGACCTCGCTGATCCGGGAACGTTCGACCGCGTTGCCACCACCGGAGGTGACGACGATGCCCGCGCCCTGGGAGTTGGTGATCCGGCAGTCGCGCAGCGCGATCACGCCGTCCTGCCACGCCAGGACGGCGGCCCAGGCCTCGCCGGACAAGTGGCAGGCGTCGAGGGCGGCCTGTCCGCGCCGTACGTCCAGCACGGGGACCTCGCGGTCGGTGCCGGACAGGTGCAGGCCGGTGAGCTGCACGGCCTCGGTCTCCAGCACGAGGGTGCTGCCGCTCGCGGAGGTGATCTCCACCGTTCCCGCGGCGCCCTCGGCGGCGAGCGTGACCGGGCGGGTGACGTAGAGAGTCTCGTCGTAGCGGCCGGGGGCGATGGTGATCAGGGCACCGTCGGGCGCGTCCGCCAAGGCGTCCTTGACCGCTCGGTAGGTCCCCGGACGATCCGGGGACACCAGTAGCACGGACCGGCTCACAGCTTCGCTCCCTCGTCAGACACACTCACACCGCCATCGGCTCCCGGCCGCCGCACCCGAGCACCGCCGATCAGGCCCGGAGGCGTCGCCAGGGGCCCTTCCTCGCGGCGCTCGCCGCGCTTGCCCCGCGCCGCGGTGTCCTCGCTCCGGCGCAACGCGGAGACCGCCCGCTCCAGTCCGTCCAGGGCGATCTCGTCCAGCGGCACCCGCCGGACGTCGACCCTGCCCTCGCCGTCCATCTCCGAGGGCGACAACTCCCGCATCAGGACCGGGCCTTCACCGTCCGAGGCGCGCAGCACCTTGAAGGTGGTGCCGGGCAGGAAGACGATGCGGAAGGGGTCGGCCGGGTCGATGAGGGCGGTGCGGCGGGCGGTCATCGACCAGATCAGGAAGTCGGTGCCGTCCGGCGGGCCGGGGCGCGGGGCGCTGTGCGCGGTGCAGAACGCCCACTCCGTGGCGAGCCGCCCCTCGCGGTACCAGTCGCGCTCGGCCGCGGTGGTCCGGGCGCGCAGCAGCGCCGCCCCGCGGTACGACGGCAACCTGCGCAGACCGGCCGCCACGCACCGGGCGAGCGGCACGTGCGGGCCGACCGAGGCCGACCGCACGGCCTCGTCGACCTGCGCGCTGTCGCCCGACAGGTACAGCCGTACGGCCACCAGGTCGGTCAGCGCGTCGGCCGCCTCGCTCCGGCTGCCGCCCCGCAGGCCCGGCGACTCGGACATCACGCGCGAGACGGTGCCCGCGACGGCGTTGTACTGCGCGCTGAAGGTGCGCCGGACCCAGTCGCGTTCCTGGCCCGTGCCACGCTCCGGCGGAACGGCGCAGGCGGACGTCTTCGGCACCGGCTGCACCCGGACCCCGGCCGCCGCCGCGCGGGGCGCGGCGGCGGGACCCTCGGCGGGCACGGGCCGCGCGGGCGAGGGCCCGGCCGGCCCGGCGGGAGCGCCCGGTCCCGGGCCGGGATCCGGCTCGACGGCACGCGTCGGGGCGGCGGCCGGTGAGTCGGACTCCAGACGGATCATCCGGGCGGGCGAGGGCGCCGCCGGACGCGCGGGCTCGCGAACCGCGGGCGCGGCCTGCGCCACCGCGTCGGGTGGAGGGGACGCCTCCGGAGCCTTCGGCGCGGCGAGCGCGTCCGGGTCACGCGGTGGCTCAGGGCCGCGTGGCGGTTCCGGTGCGCCGGGCGGCCCGGACGCCACGGGCAGGCTGGGCAACTCGGGCCCAGGGAGGGCGGAAGGCTCGGGCGTGCGGTCGGACGCCGCCGGGTCCTGCCGCCCGGCACCCGGCGTCACGTACGGCAACGGCTCGCCGGTGGGCGGCTGTTCGGGAGCACGCTCGGGTCCGGCGGGCGGGGCGTCCCGCTGCGGGACGGGGGCCGGCGCGGGCGCGGGTGCTGCGCCCGTGGCGGGCGGCGGCGTGGCCTGTCGTTCGGCGGTCGTCCCCGAAGTCGCCACGGCCGTGCGTCCCTCGTCCGCCACCCCGTCACCGCCCCCCGCCTCCGGGGCGGTGTATTCCGTGCTGGGCAACGGAGTCGACGGCACGTCGGTTTCGGTGCGGGCGGACTGCGGTGCCGGAGCCGGTGCGGCGGGGGCGGCGGCGTCGGGACGGCTGACGACGGAGGCGTACGACGGGTCGTCAGGGTTGAGGCTGGCCAGCGCGGACGCGGGGCCTCCCTGCGTCTCCCGCGGCGCCGCGGTGTGCTCCTGCGCCTCCGGTACGGCGGACTCCGGCGTCCAGGGCGCGATGTCGGCCGGACGGCTGTGCACCCCGCGGGCCGGTGCCACGACGGCCTGCGGCCCTGAGGCCGCCGGGTCCTGCGGCGACCACAGATAGGCGTCCTCGGCCGGCCCGGACCGCACGCCCGGCTCGTCGGCGGGCGCGACCGTGAAGCCCTCGCGCGTGTCGGGGTCGAGCTTCCAGAGCATGTCCTCGGCGAGCGAGCGCATGCGCTCCTCGGTCCCCGGGACGCTGCGGTCGTAGAGGATGGCCGCGTACCCGGGGGTCGCGGGGATGCGGCGCACGGCGTCGCCGTCGGCGGGCTCGGTGTGCGGGCGCATCCACAGACCGCTCTGGACGACTTCGAGCACCGCGTCGGAGGCGTACTCGTAGACGCCCGTGGTGATCTCCGGCACGCCGTACAGGGGTGCGCGCAGGCCGAACAGGGCGGGCGGCGGCGCCGAGCGGGACGTGCGCGGGAAGTACATCAGCTCGCTGACGAACGGGCGGGCGCCGAGCGTGCCGTCGCAACCGACGGACACCACGTCGGGCGAGTCGAGACCCCGGCGCGGAGTGACGGGCAGGCCCGCGTACAGCACGACCTGCTGGCGCAGCGTGTCGGCGAGGTGCTGGCCGAGCGACTCTGCGGTGTCGGGCAGCGCGACCGGCCCGAAGTGCAGGAAGCGGACCCAGGAGCGGGCCGACGGCAGGACGGTGTCCCACCACCGGATGATGTCGGTCAGCGGCAGGGGCGGGCAACCGGGGGCGCCGAGGACGGCCGTGAGGATGTCCGGGTGGCTGGGCAGGTGGTCGACGAGCCACTGGCGGCCACCGGGGAAGGCGTCGGTGGAGCGGTTGTGCAGCCACACGCCGCTGGGGACCGGCTCGACGACGGCGTGGCTGCTCGTGGTCCAGGGCCGGTCGAAGGTGGAGAACTCCCAGCGGGGCTTGGGGAAGCGCTGCGAGTCGCGTTCCGGGGTACGGCCGGGGCGGTAGCGCAGCCACCCCGCGCCGTGGTCGCTGGGTACGAACAGTCCGCCGTCGGCGGTCGGCAGCACGTGGCCGTCCGCGGCGAGCACGAGGCGGTCGAGGCGTTCCGCGACGTGCTGCGCGGTGCGCCGGGCCTCTTGCGCGGTCGCGCGTCCGAAGACCAGGCGCAGACTCGGCCCGTACGGCGTCAGGTGCCGCGCCAGCGCCTCGGCGGAGGCCTCCAGCGTGCCGAACGGCAGGTCGACGACGGCCAGGGCGTGCTGGGGGTCGGGGGCGAGCCGGGTCGCGAACGCGACGGCGCGCGGGTCGGGTTCGCCCTTGGCGTGGACCAGGACGGCGTGGCCGGCGCCGCGGCTCTGCAACGCGGTGCCCGCGGTCTTGACGCCACCGAGGCCGATGCGCACGCCCCTCACCCGGCCTTCGCCGAACCGGTGGGCGCCGGACGCCTGGACACCGACGGCGCGGGGGCACTCACCGCCGCCCGGCGGCCACTCGCCGCCCTGGAGCCCCGGGCGGCCCCGGACCCGCCGCCCACCGGCGCGGACGCGGGCGCCGGCGCGGACGCGGACGCTGACGCGGGCGCACTCGGCGAGGCCGCGGGCTGCTGACCCTGCACCGTCGCCGCCGCGGCCGTACGGTCGAGCGCCGGCCCGTGCGGCAGCGCCGCCAGCACGCTCCCCGGCAGCGCCGTCTCGGTGCCGCCGCCGATGCCGAGATCCTGCGCGGCGGAGGAGTCGCCGAGCGGGTAGGCGACGCCCTGGTCGGTGATGAGCCAGGTCTGCGGGTTCGACGCCTGCGCGGCCAACTGCCCCTGGTCGACGGCGTAGACACCGTGTGAGGGCGGTACGAGGACCGGGTCGGCACCGGTCGCCGCCGCGCCGGACTCGACCGCCGCCTGCGCGGTCAGCCGTGTGCCCTGCGAGGACTCGCGCAGGCACACGGCCCGCGTGGTCGTGTCCACCGACGGGGCGTTCAGAACGTCCGGCAGCGCGCTGGTCATCGACTGGTCGTCGGAGACGCGGGCGGCGGCGATGTCGGACACCGAGACCTGCCGCGGCGCCGGTGCGCCGTGCTGCGCCGCGAGCAGTGCCGCCTCCGTGGCGCTGACCGGGGCCACGCCCGCCGACGTCATCACGTAGAAGCGCTTGGCCCCCGCCGCAGATGTGCTGAACAACTGGCCGACGGTGGACGGCTGCCCGCCGACCTGCCCGGCGGACTTGCCCACGCCCTCGATCCGTGCCGGGGCGAGCGCGACCCCGGTCGGTACCCCGGCCAGCCAGGCGGCGGGCGCCGCGATGGAGCGGTCGGCGTCCAGCCCGAGGGCGATCAGCGTGGAGTCCGACGGCACCGGGTACTTCGTTCCCTGCCACAGCACGTAACGCGTGCCGTCCGGCGCGGCCAGCAACGCCTGCTTGCCGGAGGGGAAGGCCGCGGCCCGCGCGCCCGGCGCGAAGTCGAAGACCTGACCCGCCGCCAGGTCCGGACGCAGGCAGTCGGTCCACGACGGCGACAGCAGGTTCGCGGCCGTCGGCACGGAGTCGGGGGCGCCGTCGATGCCGACCGGCGCGCCGTGCGGTACGTCCGCCAGCGCCTTCGACGCGACGGTGCGCACCGCCGCGCCCTTGCCGGTGAGCAGCAGCGCGGAGGCGTAGTTGCGCACCGGGCGCAGTTCGCCGCCGAGGTAGAGGTAGCGGTTGCCGGTCTCCTTCTCCACGATGATCGAACCCGGCTGCCGCCAGGCCGCGGTGGTCACCGGCGACAGCTTCCCGTAGATGAGGAACCCGACGCTCAGCAGGACGACGATGCCCGCGCCGAAGAACGTGCCCAGGGCGGCGCGTCTGGTCGGGCTGTCGCCCCGGCCCGGGTCGCCGGTGACGAGAGCGGTGGCGAGGCGGCCCATGGCGAACTGGTACGCCTGCATGTGATCGCGTCGTGTCTGCACGGTCGGTGTCTCCCTCTGCCTCGGTCAGCTCGTCAGGGAGCGGAAGGCGGAGTAGGCGTGCAGGGCTTGCAGCAGCAGGGGCAGCAGCGCGATCGCCGTGATGGTCTCCAGCAGGTCGCCGCTGTGCCCCCACACCGGCAGCAGCCGCCCGGTCGGCAGCCGCCAGGCGGCGGCCAGCACGGCGGCCACGGCCGCGAGGAGCACGACCACCACGGCGAGCCGCGCCCCGGCACCGAGCGGCGCGAAACGGGCGAGCGCGACGGTGATCAGGCCGAGCGCGCCGGCCACGACCATCGGCACGCGCTGCGCCGAGCGGTTCAGGCCGCGCGAGCGCAGCAGGACGGCACCGGCGAAGACCAGCGGCAGCAGCCAGCCGATCCAGCCGCTCTCGCGCGTCATGTACCAGAAGCCGGCCACGTACACGAGCGCGGAGGAGACGCTGAGGGTGTCCAGGTAGGCGCTGGCGGCCTGGACCTGCTCCTGGATCCGCTCCCCGGAACCCGGCTCGATGTCCTCCTGCAACTCCTCGGCGTTGTGCGGCAGTCGGGGCACGCGCAGCCGGGACATGCGCAGCGACAGCCGCGGCCCGAAGTGCCCGAGCACGAACATCGCGACGGCGACACACGTCACGGCCTGCGCGCCGTGCCATCCGGTGGCCCGCATCAGTCCGGTGCCGACGGCGGCGGCCAGCGCGGTGAGCAGGACGGTACCGGGGACCACCAGCGGCAGCGGCCGCAACGCCAGCAGCGCGGCCGCCAGGACGACCACGCACACCGCCGCCGCCAGCACCCCGGGCAGCCCGGGTGCGTAGCCCCCGTGCGGTCCGTGGCGGAACGTCAGTCCGGCCAGGGCACCGAAGGCGATCGAGCCCAGGCCCGCCACCAGTACCGTGCCCCGGTCGGCGTCCAGTCGCGCCGCGGCCACGCACCCGGCGGCCAGTGCGACGGCGATCGCCCCGGCGCCGACCGCGGTCCCGGTGCCGGGGCCGAAGCCCAGCAGCGCGGCGGCCAGCGCGGGCATCGCCAGGACGGCCATCGCCAACGCGAGGGCGCGGGTCAGCCGGGGCGTCCAGCGGCCGGGCAGCGCGTCGACGGCCTGGGCGACGCCGTCGGCGACGTCGTCGAAGTGCAGCGCGGGCAACGGCTCCTGCGCGGGCCGCAGATGCAGGACGTCACCGTGGCGCAGCCCCAGCGTGGCGGGTGTGCCGTCGGCGTCCAGCGGATCCTCGCCGAGCCGTTGCAGCACCCACGGCGTCCCGCGTTCCGCGGGGTCCTTCGTCACGTGCCGCGCCAGCACCGGGAGCAGCGCGGAGACCGGAGTGCTCAGCGGGATCGCGAGATCGGCCCGCCCGGCCGGTCCCACGACCGTGACCCGGCACACCTCCGAGGCCGGTGCGGTGACCGCATGTGCCGTGGTCATCGGGTTGCTCCTGGGGTGCGGTGGTTCGGCAGGGACGGGAGCGGACACGGGATGCCGCCATGGGCGAACGGTGAACGGCGCGTCGGCAGGGCACGGGTCACGGGGTCACCAGTCCGGTCTGGACGAGTTTGACGGAGCGGCGGGTGACGAGTTGGGCGCGGCCCTGGGGGAGGGTGCGGGGTTTGGCCTCGCCGAGGAACTTGCCCTCTTCCTTGGGGTAGGAGAAGAGGAGGGCGGGGTTGCCGAGTTCCCACAGGCGGCGCAGGACGGGGTCCATCATGGCGCGGATGGCGCCCGAGGTGCTGCGGGCGACGACGAGGTGCATGCCGATGTGCAGGCCCTGGGCGAGGAGGGGGACCAGGGGTGCCATGGGCGAAGGGGCGCCGGGGGTGCCGGAGAACAGGTCGTAGTCGTCGATGAGGACGAACAGCAGGGGGCCTTCCCACCAGTCGCGGCGGGCGAGTTGCTCGGGGCTGACGTCCGGCCCCGGGACCCGCTTGCCCACCGACACCGCCGCGTTGCCGGCGAGTTGGGTGAGGGCGTCGCTGTCGACGACGTAGCCGACGCGGTACTCCTCCGGCACGGACTTGAGCAGGCCTCGACCGGGGTCGGCGACCATGATGCGTGCCTGGTCGGGCGTGTAGCGCGAGGTGATCGACCGGATCATCAGGCGCAGGGCGTTGGTCTTGCCGGTCTCCCCGTCGCCGAAGACCATCAGGTGGGGGTTGGTGGAGAAGTCGTGCCAGGTGGGTTCGAGGCGCTGTTCGTCCCAGCCGAGGCACACGCGCAGGTCGCCTTCTGCGGGCGGGAGCTGGGCGGCGGGCAGGCGGGTGGGCAGCAGACGGACGCCCGGCGCGGGGTTGCCGGTCCAGAAGGTGTCGATCTCGGCGACGGCGGCTTTGGTGGCGGCGGTGAGGTCACCGGTCTCGCCGGAGCTGTCGAGGCGGGGGAGCGCGGCCAGGAAGTGGTGTCCGCCGGCGGTCAGGCCGCGTCCTGGCTGGTGGGGGACGGCGGCGGCGATGCGGGAGCCGACCTCGGATTCCATGGAGTCGCCGAGGCGCAGTTCGAGTTTGGTGCCGAGCAGATCGCGCAGGCGGGGGCGGATCTCGGACCAGCGGACGGCGGCGGCGACGACGTGGAGGCCGAAGGACAGGCCGCGGGCGGCCATGTCGATGACGCGGGCTTCGAGGTCCTCGTAGTCCTGGCGCAGGGTGCCCCAGCCGTCGACGACGAGGAAGACGTCGCCGTAGGGGTCGTCGATCTCTCCGGACGCCTTGAGCGCGCGGTAGGCGGTCATGGATTCCAGGCCGCGCGAGGTGAACTCCTCTTCGCGCTTTTCCAGCAGTTGGGTGAGTTCGGCGATGGTGCGCAGGACGCGGTCGCGTTCCAGGCGGGTGGCGACGGATCCGACGTGGGGCAGGCCCGCGGTGGAGACCAGTCCGCCGCCGCCGAAGTCGAGGCAGTAGAACTGGGCTTCTTCGGGGGTGTGGGTGAGGGCGAGCGAGAGCATGAGGGTGCGCAGGGTGGTGGACTTGCCGGTCTGGGGTGCGCCGACCAGGCCGATGTGGCCGTCGGCGCCGGACAGGTCGGCGACCAGCAGTTCGCGCAGTTGCTCGTAGGGTCGGTCCACGATGCCCAGCGGCACCTTGAGGGAGGACAGGGCGGGATGCCCCGAGGCGCTCATGCCGCGCACGGGGTCGGGGACGATGCCGGGCAGGAGCTGGTCGAGGCTGGGGGACTCGGTGAGCGGGGGCAGCCACACCTGCCGGGCGGGCGGGCCGCTGTCCTCCAGCCGCCCGATCAGCACCTCCAGCAGACTCTCCTCGGCCTGCGGTTCGGAGCCCGGGGCCGGCTTCTCCGGCTCGCGTTCGGCGGCCCGCAAGGACTGCCCGGCCAGCTCCGCGAGGCTTTCGTCGGCACGCTCGGACAGCAGCGCGCCCTGCTGCTCCAGGCCGAAGACGGTGATCTCCTGGCCGACCCTGGCCTGTTCGGCGCTGCGCTCGGCCTCGGACGGCGGCTCCGGCGCGGGGCCGGAGACGTAGGCGGCCTTGAAGCGGACCAGGTTGGTGGTGTCCACCTTGAGGTAGCCGTTGCCGGGGGCGGACGGCAGTTCGTAGGCGCTGGAGACGCCGATGACGCTGCGCGACTCCATGGAGGAGAAGGTGCGCAGGGCGATCCGGTACGACAGGTGGCCCTCCACCTTGTGGATGCGGCTCTCGTCCAGCCGTTGCGAGGCCAGCAGCAGGTGGACGCCGAGGGAGCGCCCCAGCCGTCCGATGGAGACGAACAGGTCCACGAACTCCGGCTTGCTGGCGAGGAGTTCGGAGAACTCGTCGACGATGATGAGGAGGGAGGGCAGCGGGGTGAGGTTGGTGCCGGCCGCGCGGGCCTTCTCGTAGTCGTAGAGGCTGGAGTAGCCGGATTCGCGCAGGAGTTCCTGGCGGCGGATCATCTCGCCGTTGATGGAGTCGCGCATGCGGTCCACGAGGTGGATCTCGTCGGCGAGGTTGGTGATGACGGCGGAGGTGTGCGGCAGGCGGTCCATGCCGAGGAAGGTGGCGCCGCCCTTGAAGTCGACCAGGACCATGTTGAGGACTTCGGAGGAGTGGGTGGCGACCAGGCCGAGGACGAGGGTCCGCAGCAGTTCGCTCTTGCCGGAGCCGGTGGCGCCGATGAGCAGGCCGTGGGGTCCCATGCCGCCTTGCGCGGACTCCTTGATGTCCAGCTCGACGACCTCGCCCTCCTCCGTGACTCCCAGCGGGACGAGCAGCCGCGCGGACTGCGCCTGCCGGGGACGCCACTTCGCCGCCACGTCGAACGTGCGCGGATCACGGATGCCCAGCAGCGCCGTCAGGTCGAAGTCCGACTCCAGCGGCCGGTCCACCAGGTCGACGCTCCCACTGGTACGCATCGGTGCGAGGGTGCGCGCGAGGGTGTCGGCCCGCGTGAGGCCGAGGGCGTCCGCGCGCGCCGAGACGGTGCTGTCGCCGGAGGGGAACTCGACCTGCCCGTCGCGGGTGGTCAGGCGCAGGACTTTCCGTCCGCCGGTCATGGCGCCGGTGGCGTCGAGCAGGACCACGTTGCGCAGCCCGCCGTGCAGCAGCCGGGAGCTGTCCGGCAGCCGCAGGCCCTGCGCGATCACCACGACGAACGGCTCGGCCACGCTCGGGGAAGCCTCCGGATCGTGATCGGGCCGGTCGCGTACGTCGGAGCCCAGCAGGTCCATCAACGTGTCGTGGTCGTCGGCCGCCAGCCGCACCGGCCCCGCGTCGTCCTCCTCCTTCGGGTGGGCGTTGTGCGGAAGCCACTTGAGCCAGTCCCACTCCTCACGGGCCGACGCACCGCCCAGCAGCGCGATGCGCAATTCGTCGGGGGAGTGGAACACCGCCAACTGCCCGATCATCGCGCGTAGCAGGCCGAGTGCGGGCCCACCCTCACCGGCGAACTCCACACTCGTGAACCGGCGCAGCGCCACCGGGATGGGAAGCTGCGGCACCGTCTGGTGCGCCTTGGTGAACCGCCGCAGCGAGATCGCGGTCAGCGGCTCCAGGTCCTCCACCGGCTTGGTCTGCGGCGGGACAAACTCCAGGGCCGCACGCCGCGTACCCAGGCCGATGCGCACCCGCCCGAAGTCCTCGTGTCCCGGCCGCCGCTCCCACAACCGGCTGCCCATCGCCAGCGCCCACAAGTCCGCCGGATCAGGGTTGTCCCACAGCAGTGCCGCACGCTGCTGCGCCGCCGCCGCCCGCGCCTGACGGCGCTTCTGCGCCAGATACCGCAGATAGTCACGCCGCTCGGCACGCATCCTGCGGCGCCGCTCACCACCGGCCCGCCCGATCTGCGTCAGCGTCATGCTGACCATGGCGATGCCCATCATCCCCGACATCATGTACGTCGTCGGACCGGCACTGCGCATGGAGAACATCAACACCATCGCACCCGTTCCCAAACCCATGGGCAGGTACATCAACGCCGAACCGAAATCAGCGCTCGCCGGCTCCCCCAGAACCGGCGGCTCCGCCAACTCGACCTGTCCCTCGGGCAGCTGGGGACCTTCGACGCGCGGTGAGCGCTTGGCCACCACGGTGCTCAATGCGTGAAACCTCTCTGACGGGCGCATGTCACACGGCTCCTTGTCGATCGTAGCCGCGTCAACTGGTGACGATGAGTTCAACTGATGAAGACGGTGACTCCCCCGGTGGGGTGACAATACGCCTGGATCGCTCGCGTCCGGTGAACGGTCGTTGAACTCGTGAACGTCATTTGAGTAAACGTTGCCTGGACGTTGACCTGTTGTCGCCTGGTGGGCGCGTGGTCGCTGAGCGGGTCGAACGCCGGTCGCTCAATTGCCGTCCGAATGACCCGGGGGGGCGTCCGGTGGGTGCGAGTGCTGCGTATGGCGCGGTCGCCGCGTGCCGGACGGTTCGCGCGGTGGTGGGGCCGTGGCTGTAGGCGCGTTCGGGCGCCGGTGCGCGTGGTGCGTGGTCGCCATGGCCACCCCTCCCGACGGGCGTGCGGCCTCCCGGACCCCGGGATCCGCAACTGCCGCTGCGTACTGTCACTTTGAGCCGCGCCAAATCGGAACGCAACCCCTCGCGCGAGGGGTTGCGCGTCGCCGTCGTCTCTGCCGCCTCACGGTACAACCGTTGGCACGTTCGTCAAACGCCCGGGTCGGCGTCGCCCCTGTTGAGAGGCTTGCCGCAGGGGTCTTCCCGGCGCCTCAAATTACGATCAACACCGTTGACGCGGCACCGGGGAGAGGTGGCCGTTGGATGTGTTCCGCGGTGGCCGTGGCTTACTTTTTGACGTCACGTCACATTGCCTCTGTGGCTGCTGTGTGTTCTCCATCACGGCTGCGACCGCGTCGGCGACATGCCGGGGCCTGGTGCCGCGGGCCGCGTGGTGGCGGTCATTCGCGTTCGACGCCGGGTTCTCGCGCCGGCAGGCCGCGCAGCAGCGTGTCGAGGAAGAGTTCGAAGCGCGGTGCGGCGTCACCGAGGTCGAGCGGGTTCTCGTGGATCGCGAGCCAGCTGACCACGGAGGTGATGAAGATGTACCAGCTCTGTTCGGCCAGTTCGGGGCTCACGCCGGCACCGGCGAAGGCGGTGACGACCTCGCGCCGCAGCCGTTCGAAGGGCCGGGCGGCGTGGCGGTGCGGTCGTGAGGTGCGGGTGGCGTAGCCGGGCACCGCGAGGAACCGGTCGTGCATGGCCCACGCCACCTGCGCCAGCCAGGCCCGCCAGTGCCGTCCGTCCGGGCCTTCCGGCGGCAGGACCCGCTCGACCATGACCTCGCTGACCAGGTCGAACAGCTGGTCGCGGTTCCTGACCCAGCGGTAGAGCGCGCTGTGGCTGGCCCCCAGGCGCCCGGCCAGCTCGCGCATCGTCAGCTCGTCGAGGTTCCCGCTCGAAAGGGCGGCCTCGACGATCCGCTCGCGGCTGAGCTGCGCGGGGCGTCCCGGGTGGGGTCGGTGTGTCGCGGCGTCGGCCATGGCCGGACTCTACGAGACCGCCGCCTCGGTTCCCCGATTGGCCGGAAGTCGCCCTCGGGTGAGAACCCTCACTCCGGTATTAGTGACCACTGGTTACTAAATCGGTTACGCTCGCGGTCCGCCCGGCGGTCCCCGCACTGCATCCGGCGCCACCCGCGTGCGGACGACCGACCGGCCCAGCCGTCGGGACGCCGCGTGCCCGGCCACGCCAAGAGGCCGCAGGAGCGCGCCCGTTCGTCCCGTCCCGTCCACCACGTCGAGGAGTGCCATGGAACCGCTCGATCCCACGACGCCGTCCGCAGGCCGCGCCGAGGCCGTCCCGCCCGAGGGCACCACACTGCTGCTGAGCGACGACGAGGTGCGCGAGGCGTGCCGGATGCCCGCGGTGATCGACGCCGTGGAGACGGCGCTCGGCGAGGCCCCCGGTCCCGCACTGGCACTGCCGCCGCGCTCCGACCTGGAGGCCGGGAACACCTTCTTCCGTGTGCTGCCCGCCATCCTGGGCCGCGCCGGCGTGCTCGGACTGAAGATGCTCCACGGATCGTTCGAACGCGGCGTGCGGTACCTGCTGGTGCTGTGCGACCTCGCCTCCGGTGAGGTCGTCGCCGTACTCGACGCCGCCCACCTGACCGGCGTGCGCACCGGTGCCACCGCGGGCGTGGCGACTCGCCACCTCGCCCGCCGGGACGCGACCGCCGCGGGCGTCATCGGCGCGGGGTTCGAGGCGGAGACCAACCTGACGGCGGTCGCCGCCGTACGCGACCTGCGCACGGTGAAGGTGTTCAGCCCGCGGCAGGCGCGGCGTGAGGCGTTCGCCGCCCGCATGACTGCCCGGCTCGGCATCGAGGTCGTCGCGGTGGACTGCCCGCAGGAGGCGGTCGCCGCGACGGACGTGGTGGTCGTGGCGACCAACACCGGGCACGGCGGCCCGGTCGCGCTGCGCGGTGCGTGGATCGAGCCGGGACAGCACATCGTGTCGATCGGCTCCACCACACCCGGCGTCCGCGAACTCGACACCGCCGTCCTGGCCCGGGCCGGCACCGTGGTCTTCGACGTGGACGCGGCCACCGTCGCGACGCAGTCGGGCGACGTCATCGCCTGGCACGCGCTCGACGCGGCGGCGGCCACGGCACCGCGCACGCTGACCGAGGTGCTGAACGAGCAGGCGCCGGGCCGCCGCGGCGACGAGGACGTCACGGTGTTCAAGTCGATCGGATCCGCCGCGCAGGATCTGGCCGCGGCCGTCGCCGTGTGCGAACGGGCCCGCGCGCTCGGCCTCGGGAGGAAGGTCGACGGCCTCGCCTCGCTCCGCACCTTCTGAAGCGGCCGCGGCCGTCGGTGACCACGCCTCCTGCGCCGCGTGGGCCTCGCCCCGAGCCCGTCCGGTCCTACGGCCGGACTCGGCGGCCTACCGGTAAACTGGTCGCCGAAGACGGCGGAGGGGCTCGCCGCAACCGCGACCGTCACCAGTCGCCAACGGTCCCTACCTGGCACCCGCGTACGACGGGCACAACACGACAGGTAGGAGAACCATGCCCCGGGGCATCTTGACCCCCGCACCCGCTCAGGCCCGCAGCCGCCGCGCCTCGGACGCACCGCCGTTGCCGTCCCGCCCGGACGCCCCCGGCCCGCGAACCGAGACGCGCGGACCCCGCGAACCCGGCGTCGGCCACGACGGCCGCGGGGGCCGGCGCCACCAGCCCGACCACCCCGACGACCAAGGAGGCGCGCCCGTGCCGTCCACCGACCGGCCCAGGACCGGCGAGACGCTGCCGGTCGACCCCGACCTCATCCCCGACGAGTCGCCGCGGCCCCGGCGCCGCCCGCCGCGGTCGCGCCAGTGGGACGTCCTGGCGGTCATCGCGGTCGGCGGCGGCACGGGCAGCGTCGCCCGCTACGGACTGGCGCGGGCCCTGCCCACCTCGCCGGGCGGCTTCCCCTGGGCGACCTTCCTGACCAACGTCAGCGGCTGCTTCGTCCTGGGCCTGTTCATGGTCTACGTCCTGGAGATCTGGCCGCCCTCGCGCTACCTGCGGCCGTTCTTCGGCGTCGGCGTGCTCGGCGGCTTCACCACCTTCTCCACGTACACCGTGGAACTGCGCGGCATGCTCGCCGCCCACCACTGGTCGCTGGCCGACGCGTACGCGCTCGGCAGCCTGGTCGCCGGGCTCGCCGCGGTCTGGACCGGCATCGTGCTGGCCCGGCGGCTCAGCGGCCTGCCGGTGCGCCGGGGCCCGCGCCGCCGTGGCGAGACGGGCCTCGCCCCGGAGCCGGCGCAGAGCGCGCCGCAGCCAGAGGCGGCAACCGGCACCGCGTCGCGGTCCGAGTCCGCGGCCTCCCGGCCGCACCCCGGACGAGGAGGGCAGCGATGAGCCCGCACCTGCGCCACCGGAACGCCGAGGAGACCGAGGCCCCGCGGGCCCGGCAGCCCAGGGAGCCGCTGAGCGGTCCGGTCACCCGGCTGACCGTCCACCTCGGCGACGGCGACCAGTACCACCACCGCCCGCTCTACACCGAGATCGTGCACCGCGCACACCGCGCCGGGCTGGCCGGAGCCAGCGTCCTGCGGGGCGTGGAGGGCTTCGCGGGCGGCGCCATCCACACCTCGCGGCTGCTCGACCTGGCCGAGGGCCTGCCCGTCCTCGTGGTCGTCGTCGACACCGACCAGCGCGTCCGCGACTTCCTGCCGGAACTCGCCGAGGTCGCCGGCGGCCGCCTGGTCACCCTGGAACCTGCGGAGGCCGTCGTGCTGACGCCGCCGGAACCCCGTTCGACCCCCGAGGAAGGTGCCCCCTGATGCCCGTCGTCCTGGTCTTCCTGGGCGGCCTCGTCGGCGCGCCACTGCGCTACCTGCTGGACAGGGCGGTGCAGGCACGCCACGACAGCGTCTTCCCCTGGGGCACGTTCGCCGTCAACGTCACCGGCGCGTTCGTGCTCGGCGCCCTGACCGGCGCCGCCGCCACGCACGGCCTGCCGGGCAACGCCACCTCGCTGCTGGGCACCGGCGTCTGCGGAGCGTTCACCACGTTCAGCACGTTCGGATTCGAGACGATGCGGCTGCTGGAGGACGGATCGCTGGCCGAGGCCGGGATCAACGCGATCGGCAGCCTGCTGCTCGGCGTCGCGGCGGCGGTCGCCGGATACGCGCTGCTGTCCTGGCTGTAACCTCGTACCGCCACGGGCGAGCGGGAGGCATCCGCGGTGGTCGCCGGGAGATGCCCCCGGTGATCCCGTACAACCGGCCCCTTCCGCCCGGCACTTCGGTCCCCGCCCCGGAACCGAATCACCAACACTTGCATCTTTGTGCAACAGTTAGCCGGGGGCCTAGCGGCCGACGAGGCCGAACAGGCCGTGGCAAAGGGGTGGATGAGCAGTGATGAGTGTGAGCCGCCGCCGCAACACCGAGCTGGTGCTCGTGGTGGGCGCGGTGGCGTTGAGCATGTTCGGCTACGCCGGGGCGAGCCTGGCGCTGCGGGACACCGTGCCCAGCTCCCTGTTCACCGTCGGCGGCGGGCTGGGGGCGCTCGCGCTGCTCGCCCACCTCGCCGTACGCCGCTTCGCGCCCTACGCCGACCCGCTGATCCTCCCGCTCGCCGTGATGCTCTCCTCGCTGGGCCTGATGCTCATCGCGCGGCTCGACATCTCCTACCGCGCCGAGTACCCGCACTCCTCACCGGGCGCTCCGGGCGCTCCGGGACAGGTGATGTGGATGAGCGTGGCCGGGGTGGTGTTCATCGGCCTGCTGGTCGTCATCAGGCACCACCGCATCCTCCAGCGGTACTCGTACCTGACGATGGCCGTCGCGCTGGTGCTGCTGCTGGCGCCGGCGTTCTTCCCCAGCGACACCTTCGGCGCCAAGCGGTGGATCTTCATCGGCCCGCTGTCACTGGAACCGGACGAGTTCGTCAAGATCGCCATCGCCATCTTCTTCGCCGGCTACCTGATGGCCAACCGGGACGCGCTCTCGCTCGCCGGGCGCCGGGTGTGGGGGATGAACCTGCCGCGCGGCCGCAACGTCGGCCCGATCCTGGCGGTCTGGGCGGTCAGCCTGCTGGTGCTGATCTTCGAGAACGACCTCGGCACCTCGCTGATCTTCTTCGGCGTCTTCATCGTCATGCTGTACGTCGCCACGGAACGCGGCAGTTGGGTGATCCTCGGCGTCCTGATGGCCGCGCTCGGCGCGGGCGTCGTCGGATCGATGTCGCCGCACGTCAAGGCGCGCGTCGTGGCCTGGCTGCACCCGATGGCGATCTTCCTGCCGCCCGCGCAGCGCCCGCCGGGCCTGATCTCCGACCAGTCGGCGCAGGCCCTGTTCAGCTTCGGCAGCGGCGGCGTCCTGGGCTCCGGCCTCGGCCAGGGCTACCCCTGGCTGATCGGCTTCGCCGGGCGCAGCGACTTCATCCTCACCACGGTCGGCGAGGAACTCGGGCTCGCCGGTGTGACCGCCGTGCTGCTGCTGTACGTGCTGCTGATCGAACGCGGTCTGCGCACCGCGCTGCTGCTGACCGACCCGTTCGGCAAGCTGCTGGCCGCCGGGCTCGCCGCCACCATCGGGCTCCAGGTCTTCGTGGTCGTCGGCGGTGTCACCGGCCTGATCCCGCTGACCGGCAAGGCGCTGCCCTTCCTCGCCCAGGGCGGCTCCTCCACCGTCGCCAACTGGCTGCTGGTGGCGATCCTGCTCAAGCTCAGCGACGCGGCGGGCCGCGCCACGTACGAACGGCAGAACCCCAGCCAGGCGCCCTCGACCGCGGAGGCGATGACGGCGGTCGTGCCGCGCGCGGCGCTGTGAGCGCGCTGCTCCGGCAGGCGGGCCCGGCCACGTCGGCGTGACGCTTCGAGCGCGGCGGCCGTCAGGGTGTGCGGTGCGTGCGCCGCGGCATGCGCTGGAGGGCGGCGCGGGAGATCGTCTCGGCGGTGACCACGCCGACCAGCCGCCCGTCCTCCACGACCAGCACCGGCGGGGTCGCGCCCGCCCGCTCCAGCACCTCCACCAGTTCGTCGTCCGGCGCCGCCACCGTGCACCGCGCCAGCGGCACCGCGGCGTCCCGCAGCCGCACCTCGTCACGGCGGCCGACGGGGACCAGGGCCAGCCGCCGGCCGTCCACCACCCCGCTGGGCCGCCCCTCGAAGTCGACCAGCGGGACCACCGCCCGCGGCCCGCGTCCGGCCGTGCCGGCGAGGAACCGCTCCACCGTCAGCCACTCCGGCACCGCGTCCGGGGCGGCCGACATCAGCCGTCCCACCCGCACCCCACGCAACGCGCCCACCAGCGCGGCCCGCCGGACCTCCGCGATCGCCGCCGACCACACGAACAGCCCGACCAGCGCCAGCCACAGCCCCGAGTCGTAGCCGTACACCACCATCGCGAAGCCCGCGGCGGCCAGCGCCAGCCCCGCGCCCTGACCCGCGCGCCCCGCCACGTGCTCCGCGCGCTCCCGGTCGCCGCCGCGCCACCACACCGCCGCCCGGAGCACCCGCCCGCCGTCCAGCGGGGCGGCAGGCAGCAGGTTGAACGCGGCGAGCAGCCCGTTGAGCCACCCGGTCCACACCAGCACCGCCGCCGGTACCTCCCAGCCCAGCGCCTCCCGCACGCCGAACCCCAGCGCCACCGCCACTCCACCGGTGACCAGGCTGGCCAGCGGCCCGGCCAGCGCCACCATCAGCTCCCCGCCCGGGGTCGAGGGGCGTCCCATACGGGTCACACCGCCCAGACCCCACACGGTGATGTCGTCCACCCGCACCCCGAACCGCCGGGCCGTCAGCGCGTGCGCCGTCTCGTGCAGCAGCAGGCTCGCGGTCAGCAGCAGCGCGCCGACCAGCCCGGCCGTGTCGTAGACGGCGCGCGAGCGGCCGGGCACCCACGCGGGCAGGGTCTGCCCGGCCAGGCCCACGCCGAGGAACAGCACCAGGACCGGGGCGGACCAGTGGACGCGCAGCGGCACGCCCAGGACCCTGCCCAGTGGTGCGGAGCCGTTCATGTCCGCTTCCCGTCGCCGACGCCACGGCCGGAGCCCGACGACTCCCGCCGACAGCCGGAGCCCGAAGGCTCCCGCCCCTTCAATCTCGCGCGTGCGGCGGCGTACGCAAAGAGGCCGTCCGTCCCGGGCGCGGCCGGTCAGCCCTCGCCGTGAGCGCCGTGACCACCGCAACCGCCCGGACCACCAGGTCCGTCGCCCTCCCCGAACGCGTCCAGCAGCCGGTCGGCGGCCAGGGTAGCGGTCAACGTGCCCTCCCTGACCCGCTGTTCGAGCTCGGGAACCAGGCGGCGCACCGCCGGGTGCTCGCGCATCCGGGTCAGCAGCCGCTCGTGCACCATCGCCCAGGTCCACGCCACCTGCTGGTCACGGCGCTTGGCGGCCAGACGCCCGGTGGACTCCAGCAGCGTGCGGTGCTGCTCCAGCCGCTCCCACAACGCGTCCAGGCCGCTGCCCTCGCGCGCGCTGCAGGTGAGCACCGGGGGAGTCCAGGCCGCGTCCACCGGCTGCATCAGCCGCAGTGCGCCCGCCAGTTCACGCGCGGCCGCCTTCGCGTCGCGCTCGTGAGGACCGTCCGCCTTGTTGACGGCGACGACGTCGGCGAGTTCCAGCACGCCCTTCTTGATGCCCTGCAACTGGTCGCCGGTCCTGGCCAGGGTGAGCATCAGGAAGGTGTCCACCATGCCGGCCACGGCGGTCTCCGACTGGCCCACGCCCACGGTCTCCACCAGCACCACGTCGTAGCCGGCGGCTTCCACCACCACCATGGTCTCCCGGGTCGCCCGGGCCACCCCGCCCAGCGTCCCCGAACTCGGCGAGGGCCGCACGAACGCCGCCGGGTCCACCGCCAGCCGCTCCATCCGGGTCTTGTCGCCCAGGATGGAACCGCCGGTACGGGACGAGGACGGGTCCACCGCCAGCACCGCCACCCGGTGGCCCATGCCGGTCAGCAACGTGCCCAGGGCGTCGATGAACGTCGACTTGCCGACCCCCGGCACACCCGTGATGCCGATCCTGCGGGCCCGACCGGCGTGCGGCAGCAGCTCGACCAGGAGCTGCTGCGCGAGCCCGCGGTGGTCCGGCCTGCTGGACTCCACCAGCGTGATGGCCCGCGCCACCTGCGCGCGCGAGCCGTCCAGCACACCCTTGACGTACGCGTCGAGATCGATCACCCGCGCCATGCGATCACAACTCGTGACCGAGCGCGGCGGCCAGATCCGTCAGCAGGTCGTAGGCCGCGTCCGGGATCACCGTGCCCGGCGGGAAGACCGCGGCGGCGCCCATCTCCTTGAGCGGCTCCACGTCCTGCGGCGGGATCACGCCGCCCACGACGATGGTGATGTCGTCGCGGCCCGCCCGCGCCAGCTCCTCGCGCAGCGCCGGCACCAACGTCAGATGGCCCGCCGCCAGCGACGAGACCCCCACGATGTGCGCGTCGGCCTCCACCGCCTGCCGCGCGACCTCCGCGGGCGTCTGGAACAGCGGGCCGACGTCCACGTCGAAGCCCAGGTCGGCGAAGGCGGTGGCGATCACCTTCTGGCCGCGGTCGTGACCGTCCTGCCCCATCTTGGCGACCAGGATGCGCGGCCTGCGGCCCTCCGCCTCCTCGAACGCCTCCACCAGCTTGCGGGTGCGCTCCACCCCGGGCGAGGTCCCCGCTTCGTCTCGGTACACACCGGAGATGGTACGGATCTGGCCCGCGTGGCGGCCGTACACCTTCTCCAGGGCGTCGGAGATCTCGCCGACCGTCGCCATCGCACGGGCCGCGTCCACCGCGAGCGCCAGCAGATTGCCTTCCAGGCCGTCCCCGGAGGGGCCCTGCTCGGCGGCCCTGGTCAGCGCGCGCAGCGCGTCCTGGCAGGCGGCCTCGTCGCGTTCGGCCCGCAGCCTGCGCAGCTTCTCGATCTGCTGGGCGCGCACCGAGGAGTTGTCCACCTTGAGCACGTCGATCTGCTCGTCGGACTCCACCCGGTACTTGTTGACGCCGATCACCGGCTGGCGCCCGGAGTCGATGCGCGCCTGGGTGCGCGCCGCGGCCTCCTCGACGCGCAGCTTGGGAATCCCCGCGTCGATCGCCTCGGCCATGCCGCCCGCCGCCTCGACCTCCTGGATGTGCTGCCAGGCCCGCCGCGCCAGGTCGTAGGTGAGGCGCTCGACGTACGCGCTGCCGCCCCACGGGTCGATCACCCGGCAGGTGCCCGACTCCTGCTGGAGCAGCAGCTGGGTGTTGCGGGCGATGCGCGCGGAGAAGTCGGTGGGCAGCGCCAGCGCCTCGTCCAGCGCGTTGGTGTGCAGCGACTGGGTGTGGCCCTGGGTCGCCGCCATCGCCTCCACGCAGGTGCGGGTGACGTTGTTGAAGACGTCCTGCGCGGTCAGCGACCAGCCCGAGGTCTGCGAATGGGTGCGCAACGAAAGGGACTTGGGGTTCTTCGGGTCGAACCCCTTCACCAGCTTCGCCCACAGCAGCCGCGCCGCGCGCAGCTTGGCGACCTCCATGAAGAAGTTCATGCCGATCGCCCAGAAGAACGACAGCCGCGGCGCGAACGCGTCCACGTCCAGCCCCGCGCCCAGGCCCGCCCGCAGGTACTCCACACCGTCCGCGAGCGTGTAGGCCAGCTCCAGGTCGGCCGTGGCCCCGGCCTCCTGGATGTGGTAGCCGGAGATGGAGATCGAGTTGTAGCGCGGCATCCTGCGCGAGGTGTACGCGAAGATGTCGGAGATGATCCGCATCGACGGCTGCGGCGGATAGATGTAGGTGTTGCGGACCATGAACTCCTTGAGGATGTCGTTCTGGATGGTCCCCGCCAGCATCGTAGGCGGCACGCCCTGCTCCTCGGCCGCCACGATGTACAGCGCCAGCACCGGCAGCACCGCGCCGTTCATCGTCATCGACACGCTCATGCGGTCCAGCGGGATGCCGTCGAACAACTGCCGCATGTCGTAGATCGAGTCGATCGCCACGCCCGCCATGCCGACGTCACCGGTCACCCGGGGGTGGTCGCTGTCGTAGCCGCGGTGCGTCGGCAGGTCGAACGCCACCGACAGGCCCTTTTGACCCGCCGCCAGGTTGCGCCGGTAGAACGCGTTGGACTCCTCGGCGGTCGAGAATCCCGCGTACTGCCGGATCGTCCAGGGCTGGTTGACGTACATCGTCGGGTACGGGCCGCGGAGGTAGGGCGCGATGCCCGGATAGGTGCCAAGGAAGTCGAGCCCGGCCAGGTCGTCCGCGGTGTACAGCGGCTTGACGCCGATGCCCTCGGGCGTCTCCCACACCAGGTCCTGCGGCCCCTTGCCGGTCGCCTCGGCGACCGCGTCACGCCACTGGCCGGCATCGGTCCCGGGCGCGTCGCCGTCGAGCGGGACGTCGCAGAAGTCCGGGATGGAGGCCGGCTGTCCGGCACTGCCCTGCATCACGCCACTCCCAACTGGTCGAGGACGGCGGACAGTACGGCCGCCGCGTCACCGCCCGCGAAGACGAACTCGTCAACTCCCGCGCGTTCCAAGGCGCCTTGCAGCTCGCCCGGCCGCCCCGCGAGGAACACCCGCTGCGCACCGGCCGACCTGAGCGCCCCGGCGACCGCCTCGGCCTCCTGCGCGTACAGCGCGTCGCTGGAACACAGGCACGCCACCCGGGCGCCGCTGCGCGCGAACGCCTCCGCCGCCGAGGCCGCGTCCACCGTCACCGGGTCGTGCACCGGCTGGATGCCGCCCGCCTGGAAGAGGTTGGACGCGAAAGTCACCCGGGTGGTGTGGGCCGCCGCCGGACCGAGCGCGGCCAGGAAGATCGCGGGCCGCTGCCCGGTCGCCGCCAGGTGCGCGTCGGACCGCGCCCGCAGCGCCTCGAACGCCTCGTCGCGCCGGACCCTCGGCAGCCCGCCCGCAGGGCCCGTCGGCGCGGGCTCGCGCACGACCGGCTGCTCGGCCAGCAGCGGGAACTCGCTGACGCCGGTGATGGGTTCGCGCCGCCGGGCCAGCCTGCCGGAACGCTCCCGCCAGGCCGACTCCAGGCGCTCGGCGACCAGCCCGGTCCGCAGCGCAGACTCCTGGCCTCCGGCCCGTTCGATCTCCTGGAACCACGCCCAGGCCGCCCGCGCCAGTTCGTCGGTGAGCCGCTCGACGTACCAGGAACCGCCCGCCGGATCGATGACCCGCGACAGGTGCGACTCCTCGACGAGGATGGAGGAGGTGTTGCGCGCTATGCGCCGGGCGAAGGCGTCCGGCAGGCCGATCGCTTCGTCGAACGGCAGCACGGTCACAGCGTCCGCGCCGCCCACCCCGGCGCCCAGGCAGGCCACCGTCGTGCGCAGCATGTTCACCCACGGGTCGCGCCGCGTCATCATCACCGGCGAGGTCACCGCGTGCTGCCGCTGCGCGCCCGAGCCCGGCGCCGCCCCGGACACCTCGGCGACCCGCGACCACAACCGCCGCGCCGCGCGCAGCTTCGCGATGGTCAGGAACTGGTCGGCGTCCGCCGCGTAACGGAACTCCAGCTGCCCGCACGCCGCGTCCACCGAAAGCCCGGCCTGCGTCAGCAGCCGCAGGTAGGCGACGCCGGTGGCGAGGGAGCAGCCCAGCTCCTGCGCGGGCGAGCCACCCGCCTCGTGGTACGGCATCGCGTCCACCGTCAGCGCGCGCACACCGGGGTACGCGTCCAGGCACCGCTGCGCGAGCCGGCCCGCGGTCCGCGAGTGCTCCGCGATCCGGTCGTGGCGGCCGGTGCGCGCGGCCAGGCCCAGCGGATCCGCGCCCAGATTGCCGAGCGCGGCGGATCCCGGCACCTCACGCTCGCCGTACAGCGCCAGCAGTGCCTCGGCCGCCGCCTCGAACTCCTCGCCCGCCTCCAGCACGACCGGGGCCAGGTCGAGATAGACGCCGTCCAGCGCCCTCGGCAGGTCCGCGACCGCGAGCCCGGCGGCACCGGTGACCAGCCACAGGGAGGTCGCGCCGTTCTCCAGGTCGGCGAGCACGGCCGCGTTGGCCCGCTCGGGATCGGGGTCCACGTGCCGCTGGCGTACGTCCCAGCCTGCGGCCGTGGTGCCGTCCGGCCGTCCGCCGCGCAGATACGGCGGGAACCCGGGGAAGCCCGGATCCGCCCCCGTGCCGTCCTCGGCCGCGTACAGCGGACCGGTGACCAGCGCGTCCTGGAGCCTGGTGGCCAGTGCGTCTTCCGCCGCCGTGCCCGACACGTCGTCCTTACCCGCCTTGCGCAGCACGCCTTCGACGAGGCGCTGCCACTGCTCGCGGGTGGCTTCGGGGAAGTCGGCGGCCAGGGAAAGCCCGTCGTCGGGTAGGACCGTCATGGGGAAAGGCTAGGGGAGACGCCGTTGGCGCAGCAGTTGCCATGGCTGTGACCTTCCCCTCTTCCGGCACGTGGTCGAACGCCGTGACCTGGCGGAGTGAGGGAGAGCAGTCGGGGGGATGCGGGCCGTTCGCGACATAGCGGGCGGCCTGCGGCGGGGGCACTTCGGCGACGCTTCGGGGGCGTACGGGAGTGCGTGCGGAGTCGTACGTGCGCGGATGTGCATGGTGGGCGCCGGGCGGGGCGCGGACGCCGGCGCGTGCGGCCGGACGCCGCGCTCCGTGCCCGTCGTCGTCCTGCCGTTCAGGCCGTCCCTCAGCCCGGTGTCGTCGTGCGGGTCGTGTCGGTGATGACGAGTGAGACGTTCTGCCCGCCGAAGCCGAAGGAGTTGGTGAGCACGGCCTCCTGGGGGACGTCTCGTCGCTCGGCGACGACATCGAGGTCGATGTCGGGTCCGACGCCGGCCGTGGCGAGGTTACGGGTCGGCGGGATGACGCCGTGCTCCACACTGAGGACGGCGACGAGCGCTTCGATCGCACCGGCCGCGCCGAAGAGATGGCCGAGTGCCGCCTTGGGGGCCGTCACGGTGGCGCGGCCGAAGACCTCCCGGATCGCACGCGCCTCGGCGACGTCACCGACCGGGGTTCCGGTGGCGTGGGCGTTGACGTGGCTGATCTGCTCGGGACGCAGGCCGGCTTGCGCGAGGGCCTTTCGCATGGCCGAGATCTGACCGGAACCGTCCGCGGCGGGCGCCGTGATGTGGTGGGCGTCGGCGGCGACGCCGGCTCCCGCCAGCACCGCGTGGACGCGCGCGCCCCGGGCGCCTGCGTGCTCGGCGCTTTCCAGCACCACGACAGCGGCGCCCTCACTGAGGACGAACCCGCTGCGGTCCGCGGCGAACGGCCGGGACGCGGACGCGGGTTCGGCGGTGTGGCGCGACAGCGCTTGAGCCTGGGCGAAGCCGGCAACGGTGATCGGTGTGATCGCGGCCTCGGTCCCGCCCGCGATCACCACGTCCGCCTCGCCGGCACGGATGAGCCTGGCCCCCAGCGCGATCGCCTCGGCGCCGGACGAGCACGCCGAGACCGGCGTGTACGCGCCGGCCCGCGCGCCGTATTCGATGCTGATCAGCGCCGCCGCCGCATTGGGCATGAGCATCGGGACCGTGCGTGGCGAGACGCGCCGCGTCCCGGCCGACTCCAGTACGTCGTCTTCCCTGAGCAGCGTCCCGACGCCCCCGATGCCCGTGCCGACAGCCGAGGCGAGCCGGTCCGGGTCCACCTCCGGCGTACCGGCGTCGGCCCAGGCTTCGGCCGCCGCGACCAGGGCCGCCTGCTGCGAGCGGTCGAGCCGCCTGGCCCGCACCGGCGGCAGCGCCCCGGCGGGGTCGGTCGCCATCGTCCCCGCGACGATGCCGGGAAGGCCGGCGTCCTCGTGGCCGCGCAGGACGCCGCCGCGGATGCCGGACTCGCCGGCCAGCAGGGCGTCCCAGGTGGACGCCACGTCCGCCCCGAGCGGTGTGATCGCGCCGAGTCCGGTCACCACGACCTCAGTCCGGTGCATGCCCTTCAACCCTTCTTGTATGCGATACAAGTGAACGCTGTTGTTGTATCACATACAATTCCGGTGTGGAGAAGAAGCGAACCGAAGCCCGGCCACCGTCGGCTCGGCCGCGCGACCGCGGTCGCGCGACGAGGCACCGGCTGATCGAGGCGGCCGCACGGCTCTGCGCGGAGCGGCCCGGCGCCGAGGTGAGCGTCGCGGAGATCGCGAACGCGGCGGGCGCCTTCCCCAACCAGGTCACCTACTACTTCGGCTCCAAGGACTCGCTCCTCGTGCACGCCGCCTTCCTCGGGCTGCTGCACGACGCCCGGCGGATCGAACGCATCGGCCGCCAGGCCCCCGACGCGGCGACATTCCGACGCAACATCGCCCGCGCCGTACTGGCCATGCCCTCGCTCCCGTCGGTCACGCGAGCACTCGCCTCAGGGATCTCCAAACCCGAACTCGCCCCCGTGGTCGACCAGCACCTCCAGTTGCTGTTCCGTCAGTCCGAGCGCTTCGTGAGCCGGCTCGTCGACAGCCGCGGCTGGAGCGCCCGACGACCGCTCAACGTGGAGGCCAGGACGTTCTGGAGCACCGCGCTCGGTGCGGTGCTGCTGGTCCGCGCCGGGGCGCACGGCACCGTCGCCGAACTCGACCTCGCCGGAGCGTTGACCATCCACGACGGGCCCGGTCCCGCTCAGTCCGGCTGAACGGGCCGGCGACGCAGGCCCCCGCCGCCCGGGGGAAACCACCCCACCGAGCGGCATCCACGAGTGGTTGCCGCGGTGGTGGCGCGGGCCGGCGGTGGTGCTGCGGCGGCACACTGGCGGGACCCACCGTCACGCGCGTTCGGGAGTCTCCATGCCAGAGCCCTCCGCCAGGTCCCGCGAAGCGGACACCCGTCCGGCCGTCTGCGGCCACACGCACCTGTTCCCGGGGGCTCGCTGCCGTGTGCAGGGGTTGTCCGACCCCCGTGCGTTCGCCGCGGACCCGTGGCCGGTCGAGCTGGATCTGCGCTTCTCGGACGGGGTGGTCGCCGACGCCGTACTGCGCACCGGCGGACCCGAGGGCGCGGTCCTCGTGGTCCCGCCCTACACCACGGGCGCCGGCACGTCGATCGACGGCCGCACCTGGACGATCCGGGAGTTCGCCGGGACAGGGGAGAGGTGGAGCTGACCATCGGCCGGCACGCCTGTGCCTGAGCGGCATCCGGTCGGCGCCCACCGTGAATCCCCGGTTCCGTGCGGGTTCCGTACGGCGGCTTCCATCGGCCGAAACCCGTCAACTGGCGTGCGCGGTAAAGGGGATGACATCGATGTGCTACCAGCTAGGATGGATGGCCGGGTCGGTCGGGCGCGTGGTGGCCGGGGCCGGAGCGATCGGGACGGACCGAGGGAGGTGGCGGATGGCTCCGCCGGAACCGACGGCGGCGACACCTCGCCCGCAGGCGTCGACGCTGGCCGAGAAGATCGACGCGCTGTTCCGGGTCGTACGACGGCCCAACCACGAGCAGTTCAGCCACGAAGAGGTCGCCAAGGCCTGCCGCGAGGCGACCGGGGAGAGCTTCTCGGCGACCTACCTGTGGCAGTTGCGCACCGGCCGCCGGGACAATCCCACCAAACGCCATCTGGAGGCACTCGCCCAGTTCTTCCAGGTTCCCGTCGCCTACTTCTTCGACGACGACCGCGGCGCCGCCGTCGCCAAGGAACTGGAACTGCTCGGTGCGCTGCGGGACGCCGGAGTGCGCAGCGTCGCGCTGCGCGCGGTGAACCTCTCGCCCGAAGGCGTGGGCACCATCAGCGACATGATCGACGTGATCGCCCGCCGGGAGCGCGGCGGTGGTGGCACTCTGGGACCCGGCGACTGAGCGCGCTCCCGCGCTCGTCGGCCCGACCGGCGCGGGATCAGGCGCACTCGGCACGGCGGAAGAGGTACGGCGGGTGAGTACGGGTGGGCGCCTGCGCGCGCTGCGGGAAGGACGCCGGCTGAAGCTGCGGTGCCGGCAGACGGTGGACGCGCTCGAACTGCCGCGCCCGTTCGACGCGTTCGCCTTCATCGCCTCGCTGGCCCGGACCCGGGGCAGGCCGATCGAGCTGATACCGGTGACCGACCGCCCCCACACACCCTGCGGGCTGCTGGTCACCACCGACCGCGCGGACTGCATCCTCTACGCGGCGGACACCACCCCCCTGCACCAGCAGCACATCCTGCTCCACGAAGCCGCCCACATCATCTGCGGCCACTACGACACCGCCCCGTCGGCCACCTCCGCCGCGCGGCTGCTCATGCCCAATCTGCCCCCGGCACTGGTCCAGCGGGTGCTGGGACGCACGGTCTACACCGAACCGCAGGAACGCGAGGCCGAACTCGTCGCCTCACTGATCCGTTGCCGGGCCGCCCGCGACGACGGACTGCGGCCACCGGCCCTCGTTCCGCGCAACCGGGTCGAGTCGCTGCTCAGCCCGACGGACTGCCGGGGCGCGCACCGTGGTTGAGCTGATCGCGTACGTCGCGGCGGCCGTGCTCGCCGGGTTCGGCGGCTACCGTGTCCTGCTCGCCCGTGGCCACGGCGCCGACCCCGCGCAGCGCTACGTCTGCGGTTTCGCGCTCTGCCTCGGGACGTCCCTCGTCCTGCTCACCCCGGCGACGCTGTCCTGGCTGGACGCCCTGCTGCCGGGGGCCGTGGTCGAGTTGGCCGGCAACTCGGTGAAGACGGCAGCCCTGAGCTTCCTGGCCCTGCTGGCGCTCTCGCTCGCGAACGAGGCCCCTTACGAGGTGGCGCCTTCCCCTCTAGCCGCCCCGACGGCCCGTCGAGAAGGGTCCCCTCGGACCGACGGCGCCGCCGACTCCGTCCCCGTAGGGCCGGACCTGCGATGCCACGTGCTCGTCGCGGTCGCGGTCCAACTCGTCTCCGCCGTACTGCTGTTGGGCGCCGACCCCAGGGTGAGCGGCGGTTCCATGGCGGTTCACGGGCCGGCCGCGCGGATCCTGCTGTCGTCGTACGACGCGTTGTTCACCTGCTACGCCATCTGGTGTCTGTTGGTGCTGACCCGGGTGATCGTGCCGCACGCCCGCCGCGCGGGACCCGGGCCGCTGCGCTTCGGTCTCGGACTGACCACCGCGGCGATCGTGGCCGGTGCTTTGTGGACCGCGTGGTCGCTGGACGACGTGGCCGACGTGCTGCTCGGCGGCGTGCAGGACGGCGGCGAGGACACGCTCTCCAACGTGCTCGGTGTGATCTGCGCCGTGCTGACCGTCTCCGGTGCCACCGCGACACTGTGGGGAACCCGCGTGGCCGCCCCGTTGCGCTGGCTGCGGGCGCACCGGCGGTACCGGGCGCTGGAGCCGCTGTGGTCCGCGCTGCACGCCGAACTCCCCGAGATCGCGCTGGCCCCCGGACGGCCACCGCACCGACTGCCGCCCTGGCGCGCGCAGTTCGCGCTCTACCGCCGCATCATCGAGATCCACGACGCCGCCCTCGCGCTGCGCCCGTACCACGATCCTCACGTGGCCTCCCGGATCGCCGATCTGGACCCGGCGGGCCCGCGCGGGCCCGTGGCGGAGGCTGCCACGCTCGCCGCCGCCCTGGAGAACCGCAGGCACGGCCGCCGCCACGGGGAGGACCCGGAGGCGGGACACCCTGCCCCGACGCTGCCGGGCACCATCGACGCGGAGGCGCTCTGGCTGGTCCAGGTGGCCGAGGCGTTCCGCGGCTCCGAGGTGAGCGCGTACGTCCGCGGGCGAGCGGCGCGCACGGCGCTCGGCAGCGGAGCGCGCGAGGAGTGACGGGCACCCGGCGGCGCGCCGACGCACCGTCCCGGCACGGCACTTGGCCGGGGCTCCCTGTCCGCAAGCTGTGCGGCGAACGGTACGATCGACGCGCCGATGGCAGGAACATGCCCGGCATCGAGAGCCGACCGAGGAGCACCACGTTGTCCCGTGTGAAGACCGCGTCCCGTGTGCGGACCGCCGCCGCGGCCGTCACCCTGGCCGCCACCGCCGTGCTGGCCACCGGCTGCGCGAGCCACCACCACACCACGACCGTGGTCCACCACACCGTCGTCCACCACACGGTGACCCACCACGTCGTCACGCATCACGTCGTCACCCACCACACGGTGACCCACCGCCACTGAGCGCGGGAGGTGCTGGACTACGACGGCGAGGCGGCCCGGTACGACGCCACACGCGGGGGAGTGCCCAGGGCTCGGGCCGCGGCGGAAGCGGTGCTGCGCCTGCTGCCCGCGTCCGCCGGCGACCTGCTCGACGTCGGCTGCGGGACCGGGCTGGTGCCCGAGCGGCTGCGCCGGCCGGGTCTGCGGGTCGTCGGCGCGGACGCCTCGGCGGGCATGACCGCGGTCGCGGCGCCCCGGCTGGGCGGCCGGGTCGTACGGGCGGACGGCCTGCGACTGCCCTTCGCGGCGCGGTCCTTCGACGCCGTGTGCGCGGT
Organism: Streptomyces sp. ICBB 8177; assembly: GCF_003144095.1. GTDB lineage: Bacteria > Actinomycetota > Actinomycetes > Streptomycetales > Streptomycetaceae > Streptantibioticus_D. The sequence continues at coordinate 1,280,319 of NZ_NSKH01000023.1, forward strand.
CTGGCTGCTGCACCTGCTGCCCCGGGCGGCCGACGTCGTCTCCGAGGCGGCACGGCTGCTGCGCCCGGGCGGCGTCCTCGTGACCACCGTCGACAAGGACGCCGGTCACGACGTCGGCAGCGACATCGACGCCCTGCTCGCGCCGTACCGGGTGAGCGGCGCTCGCGACGCGGCCGACGCGATCACCGCGCGCGCCGCCCGGGCGGGCCTGCGGCCCGCGGGGGAGACCGCCTTCACCGGGTACGGCCAGGGCCGCACCCCGCTGGGCGTCGCGGCGGACGTGCGTGCCGGAAGGCTGCCCTCGGCCGTACGCGTCACGGACGACGCGGCCGGGCGATTGATCGGCCTGCTCGCCGCGCTGCCCGATCCGCGCGGCGCCCGGCGCGACCCGGTCTACCGGCTGATGGCGTTCGAGCGGACCACGTGACAGGACCGCGCTGACGCGGGGACCCCGCCGGATCGGGTCCGAGGCGCCGTGGTGCCGGGAGTCGGGCGCCGTGTGGCGGGTGCGTGGCGGCGCGTGTGGCGCGAACGCGACGTGTACGACCGTCATGCCTCCGGGTGGGCCCGTGCGCGGCATCGCCGCCCGTGACGAACAGCGCCCGATCGGGCATACTCCAACCGCCACAGACCGCTGATCAGCCCAGACCGCGACCCGGCGGGAGATCATCGGCCGAGGGTACATCCATGCGGCGGCGCTGCCCCACCCCTGGCCCGCCGCCGACCCGCCCGACAGGGAGGAACGCCGCCATGCCCGCCGACGGCCCGCAGCCGGTCGAACGTCACCTGCCCACCGAGGAGGCCCGCGACCTGCTCGGCCTCACCCGCGACATCGCCGCGCGGGAGATCCGGCCCCGGGCCGCCGAGGAGGAGGACGCGGGGCGCTTCCCGCGCGAGGTCTTCACCACCATCGGCGCGGCCGGCCTGCTGGGCCTGCCGTACCCGGCGGAACACGGCGGCGGCGAGCAGCCGTACGAGGTCTACCTCCAGGTCCTCGAAGAGCTGGCCGCGGTCCGGCTCACCGTGGGCCTCGGCGTCAGCGTCCACACCCTCGCCTGCCACGCGCTCGCGGAGTTCGGCACCAAGACGCAGCGCGCCGAGCACCTCGACGCCATGCTGGGTGGCGAACTGCTGGGCGCCTACTGCCTGTCCGAGCCCAGCGCGGGCTCCGACGCCGCCAGCCTGCGCACCCGCGCCACGCGCGACGGCGACGACTGGGTCATCGAGGGCACCAAGGCGTGGATCACCCACGGCGGCGTGGCGGACTTCTACACGGTGCTGGCCCGCACCGGGGCGGAGGGGCCGCGCGGCATCACCGCGTTCCTCGTCCCCGGCGACGCGCAGGGCCTGAGCGCGGCGGCCCCGGAGCGCAAGATGGGCCTGAAGGGTTCACCCACCGCGCAGGTCCACTTCGACGGCGTGCGGGTGCCCGACACCCGGCGGGTCGGGGAGGAGGGCCAGGGCTTCTCCATCGCGCTGTCCGCCCTCGACTCCGGGCGCCTCGGGATCGCCGCCTGCGCGATAGGGGTCGCACAGGGCGCGCTGGACGAGGCGCTGCGGTTCCTCGCCGAGCGGCGGCAGTTCGGCCGCCCGCTGGTCGACTTCCAGGGGCTGCGCTTCATGGTCGCCGACATGGCCACCGCGATCGAGGCGGGCCGCGCGCTCTACCTGGCCGCCGCGCGACTGCGGGACGCCGGGCAGCCGTTCGGCAAGCAGGCCGCGATGGCCAAGCTGCTGTGCACCGACACCGCGATGAAGGTGACCACGGACGCGGTCCAGCTGATGGGCGGCTACGGCTACACCGCCGACTTCCCCGCCGAGCGCTACATGCGGGAGGCCAAGGTGCTCCAGATCGTGGAGGGCACCAACCAGATCCAGCGCATGGTGATCGCCCGTCACGTTGCGGGCCCGGAGAGCCGGGGCTGAACCGTACGGAAGGGGCCGTACCTCGCGGCGGTGCGGCCCTTCTCCGTCTCCGACGTGCCGTCAGTGTTCAGGGTGACCTGCCGTCAAGTGACTGCACGCGGAGGGCAGTTCGATGGCCCGTGCTGTCTCTCCCGCCTACGTCATGTCAGGCGCGCGGGGTGCGCATCTCGGGCAGGCGCATGGGGCGCGACCCCGGGCCGCCCGCGTGCGAGAACGGCTGGGTGCGCCAGTCGAGCCCCGCGGGCAGGGTGAGCAGGGCGGCGACGTCCCCCTCGGTCCCCTCCTCGTCCTCCTCGACCGGCCGTGCGTCCGCGACCGAACGGCCGGAACCGGCGCACACCGTGAGGCCGAACGGGTTCCACGGCGACGGGCACAGCGCGTGCTCCGGGAGCGTCTCCTCGTCCGCGAGCAGCGCTATCGGCCGGGCGCAGTCCGGGCAGTGCACCCGGAAGATGCCGAAGGACTCCTCGTCGAGGTCGCCCAACTCCCCGGCGGCTTCAGCCGTGTCGAACTGCTCGTCGGTGTCCTCGGCGTCGGCGATGCCGTCCTCGACGGCCTGCGGAACGGCCGGGCCGGGCTCGTCTTCGAGCGCGGACCGCGTGCGGTCACCGCGGCTTTGCCGCTTCAATGCGCGCATGGTGGTTCTCCCCCTGTGACGGGCGCCCCTTGGCGGGCGGGTCGGGCCGGACGCGACGTCCACGGCCCGAGCAGAGCATTTCCCGCCACGCCCAGCCGATAATCGCCCCGGCGCCAACCCACCGGAGCACGGCCTGTGGCATTCGTCACACGAGGGGGCGCACGGGGCGCGCAACCCCACGCGCGCCCTGATCCCCGCGAGGCGATAGGTTGGGCGGCGTGGAGGAGCTGGACCGGCGGATCGTGGAGCTGCTCGTCGCCGATGGGCGGATGAGCTACACCGACCTGGGCAAGGCCACCGGCCTGTCCACCTCGGCCGTGCACCAGAGGGTGCGCAGGCTGGAGCAGCGAGGGGTGATCCGCGGCTACGCGGCGATCGTCGACCCCGAGGCGGTCGGCCTGTCCCTGACCGCGTTCATCTCGGTCGCGCCCTTCGACCCCAGCGCCCCCGACGACATCGCGGACCGGCTCGCCGACGTCCCCGAGATCGAGGCCTGCCACAGCGTCGCGGGCGAGGAGAACTACATCCTCAAGGTCCGCGTGGCCACCCCGGGCGCACTGGAACACCTGCTGGCCCGCATCCGCAGCCTGGCCGGCGTCTCCACCCGCACCACCGTGGTCCTCTCCACGCCCTACGAGGCCCGCCCCCCGCACCTGTAGCCCCTCCCGGCCGCCTTCGCCGCGCTCGGGGCCGCCGTGGATCAACCCGGGTGCGGGCGCGCCGCCGGCAGGCGCCAGACTGGTGCGCATGAACGACGAGCGCCCCCCGGGCACCGTGCTGCTGCGAGGCGGCAGCGTGTACAGCCCCGCCGACCCCTTCGCCACCGCCATGGTCACCGACGGCCCCACCGTCGCGTGGATCGGCTCCGAGGGCGCGGCGGACGGCTTCGCCGACTCCGTCGACGAGGTCGTGGACCTGGACGGCGCGCTGGTCACCCCGGCGTTCACCGACGCCCACGTGCACACCACCTCCACCGGTCTCGCGCTCACCGGGCTCGACCTGGCCGCCGCCACCGGCCTGGCCGACGCCCTCGCCCGGGTCGCCGAGCACGCCGCCGCCCGCCCCGCCGACCAGGTGCTGCTGGGACACGGCTGGGACGAGACCCGCTGGCCCGAGCGCCGCCCGCCGTCCCGCGCCGAACTCGACGCCGCGTGCGCCGGCCGTCCCCTCTACCTCAGCCGTACCGACGTCCACTCGGCGCTCGTCAGCACCGCGCTGGCGCGGCGGGCCCGAGGCCTTGACGGCTACCACGACGACGCCCCGCTGACCCGCGACGCCCACCACGCCGTGCGCCGCGCCGCGCTGGCGGCCGTCACCCCCGCCCAGCGCGCCGACGCCCAGCGCACCGCCCTGCGGCACGCCGCCTCCCAGGGCATCGGCGCCCTGCACGAGTGCGCGGGGCCCGACATCTCCTCGCAGGACGACCTGACCGGCCTGCTCGCGCTGGCCGCCGCCGAACCGGGCCCGCGGGTCTTCGGCTACTGGGCGCAGGCCGTGAGCCGCCCCGCCGACCTGGACGCGATCCGCGACCTCGGCGCGCTGGGTGCCGCCGGAGACCTGTTCGTCGACGGCTCCCTGGGCTCCCACACCGCCTGCCTGAGCAGCCCGTACGCGGACGCCGGGCACACCGGCACCGCCTACCTGACCGCAGAGCGCATCGCCGACCACGTGACGGTGTGCACCGAGGGCGGGGTCCAGGCCGGGTTCCACGCCATCGGGGACGCCGCCGTCGCCGCCGTGCTCGACGGGGTGCGCCGGGCCGCCGCCCGCGTCGGCGTCGAGCGGGTCCGCGCCGCCCGGCACCGCGTGGAGCACGCCGAGATGCTGGACGCCGCCGCCATCGACGGCTTCGCGGAACTGGGCCTGGTCGCCTCCGTCCAGCCCGCCTTCGACGCTGCGTGGGGCGGCGACGGGGGCATGTACGCGGCCCGCCTCGGCGCCGACCGCGCCCGCGGTCTCAACCCGTACGCCGCGCTGCTCAAGGCGGGCGTGCCGCTCGCCCTCGGCTCCGACAGCCCGGTCACGCCGCTCGACCCCTGGGGCGCCGTGCGCGCCGCCGCGTTCCACCGCACCCCGGAGCACCGGATCTCGGTGCGTGCCGCCTTCACCGCCCACACCCGCGGCGGCTGGCGGGCGATCCGGCGTGACGACGCGGGCACCCTGGTGCCCGGCGCGCCGGCCGACTACGCCGTCTGGGGGGCCGGTGACCTCGTCGTCCAGGTGCCCGACGAACGCGTCGCCAACTGGTCGACCGACCCCCGCTCCGGCACCCCGGGACTGCCCGACCTCACCCCGGGGCAGCCGCTTCCGCACGCCCTGCGCACCGTCGTGGCGGGCCGTGTCGTGCACGCGCGGCCGAACGGGTGACCCGCGGTGGCGCGCGTACCGCCGAACGATGATCCCTCGGCCTGTCGCGCCTGCCCGGCAGGCCCCGCACTGACCTGCTGATTTGTCGAATTGCCGCAGGTCACACGGGTGTTGACAGGCTGCGGTCGCGGGCGAGTAGGTTCGGCGGAGTCCACCACAGGACGTCCGACCCGGGATCCCTCGTGCTTCCCGGCGACCGCAGCTGGGCCATGGGGTGGCGCGCGGCACGCGCACCACCACTGGGAGCCAGGTCCAGGGCTCGCGGTACGCCGAGCACGGCCCGCCAGGGCCCCTTCCCCGCCCGAGCGGGTCAGGGGGGATGCCGCCCGGGCGGCGGGTGCGACCCGGGTGGGGCCCGGACGCTCAGTAGACAACGGCTCTCGGTCGATCCGCAGCCAGCGGGTTCCAGGTCGGCCCGAAGGGCGTTCCGGGCCCCCATCCGCAGTTCCCGCACCGCAGCCGGCGAACGCGGCCGAGGGCCACCGGGGAGCCTGCGGGCCCCTGTCGGGGAAAGACCGGGCAAAGCGGCCCGTGGACAACCCTTTGCGCCCCCGTACGCCCTCCTGGCACCGTTGCGTTGTACCGTCACTGGACCACGGGTGGCCCAGCCGCCCGGTCGTCCGCGCCGCGACCGTCCCCCAGGTGTCCGCGGCGGCAGAAGCAGAAGAGGTAAGACCCGCGTGTCTCCGCGACCCGACACCGCCACCGCGTCGCCACCCGGCGGTACGGGCCGCCGGCCCAAGGGCGCGCAGGGCGGCCAGGCCGGTGCCGCCGCGCCGCGCCGGCCCGGCCGTGTGCGCCGCACGGCCGCGGCCCTGCGTGCCGACTGGCGCCGCAGCGTCCTGGCCGTCCTCAGCGGCCTGGCGCTCGCGGCCGCCTTCCCGCCCTACGGCTACTGGCAGCTGTCCGTCGTCGCGGTGACCGCGCTCGCCCTGCTCACGAAGGGCAGACGGCCCAAGCAGGCCGCCTGGACCGGCTTCGTCTTCGCGGTGCCGTTCTTCGTCTGGCTGCTGCAGTGGCTGCACGTCGTCGGCTGGGACGCCGTGGTGGGCCTTTCGGTCATCGAGGCGGCCTTCTTCGTCCCGCTCGGCGCGGCGCTCGCCCTGGCCTCACGGCTGCCCGGCTGGCCGCTGTGGGGCGCCTGCGTGTGGGTGGCCGAGGAGGCGGCCCGCGACCGGCTGCCGTTCGGCGGCTTCCCGTGGGGGCGGCTGGCATTCGCCAACGCCGGATCGCCGTTCACCCCGTTCGCGGCGCTCGGCGGCGCGCCGCTGGTCACCTTCGGCGTCGCGCTGTGCGGCGGGCTGCTGGCCGCGGGCGTCCTGGCCCTGTGGCGGCTGCGCGGCGAGGGCCGCACCGTGCGCGCCGTGACCGGTGCGGCGGCGCGGGTCGTGCTGGCCGCCGCCGTGCTGTGCGCCGCCTTCGCGGTGCCGGTGCCCACGAAGGCGGACGGCACCATGCGGGTCGCCGTCGTGCAGGGCAACGTCGCCCGCCCCGGCATGCACTTCCTGGGCCGCCCGATGCAGATCCTCGACAACCACGTCCAGGCCACCCTGCAACTGGCCAAGGACATCCAGGCGGGCCGCGCGCCCAGGCCGGACCTGGTGATCTGGCCGGAGAACTCCTCCGACCTCGACCCGTTCGCCTACCCGCAGGCCTACGCCAAGATCACCCAGGCGGTGCGGGCGGTCGGCGTGCCGGTGCTGGTCGGCGCGCTGGTCGACGGCCCGGACACCCAGCACGTGCAGAACGAGGGCATCCTGTGGGACCCGCTGAGCGGCCCGGGCGCGGAGTACACCAAGCAGCACCCGGTGCCGTTCGGCGAGTACGTGCCGTTCCGCAAGGAACTCACCAAGGTCATCAGCCGCCTCGACGAGATCCCCAAGGACTTCTACCCCGGCAAGCACACCGGCGTGATGCAGATGGGCCCGGCGAAGCTCGGTGACGTCATCTGCTTCGAGGTGGCCTACGACGGCATCGTCCGCGACACCGTCGACGCCGGCGCCCGCGCCATCGTCGTACAGACCAACAACGCCACCTACGGGCGCAGCGGGCAGCCGGAGCAGCAGCTCGCCATGTACCGGCTGCGCGCCGTCGAGCACGGCCGCGCGGTCGTCGCGGCGGCCACCAGCGGCATCAGCGCCCTCGTCGCCCCGAACGGCAAGGTCGAGGCGCACACGAAGGAATTCACCCGGGCGGTCCTCGACGTCAACCTCCCGTTGCGCGACCAGACCACCGTGGCGGACCGGATCGGCGCGGTACCGGAGTGGACACTCGCTATCGTGGGCGTCCTGTCCTGCGCCGCCGCGATCTGGCTGAGCCGGCGGGGACGTCCGGAACGTAAGGGGAAGCAGTGAACGACGGCGGAAAGGCCACCCTCGGCGACACCAGGGGCAGGCAGTTCGGTCCGCTCGGCGAGGTCCTGGTCATCATCCCGACCTACAACGAAGCCGAGAACGTCCAGCCGATCGTGGGCCGGGTGCGGGCCGCGGTGCCCGAGGCGCACGTGCTGGTCGCCGACGACAACAGCCCGGACGGCACCGGGAAGCTCGCCGACGAACTCGCCGACGCGGACGACCACGTCCACGTGCTGCACCGCAAGGGCAAGGAGGGGCTCGGCGCCGCGTACCTGGCGGGCTTCCGCTGGGGCATCGACCACGGCTACGGGGTGCTGGTCGAGATGGACGCCGACGGCTCCCACCAGCCGGAGGAACTGCCCCGGCTGCTGACCGCCCTCAAGGGCGCCGACCTGGTGCTCGGCTCGCGCTGGATCCCCGGCGGACGGGTCGTCAACTGGCCCAAGTCGCGCGAGTTCCTCTCCCGCGGCGGCAGCACCTACTCGCGCCTCATGCTCGGCGTCCCGATCCGTGACGTCACCGGCGGCTACCGGGCCTTCCGCAAGGAGACCCTGGAGGGCCTGGGCATGGACGAGGTGGCCTCGGCGGGCTACTGCTTCCAGGTCGACCTGGCCTGGCGCGCGGTGAAGAAGGGCTTCCACGTGGTGGAGGTGCCGATCACCTTCGTCGAACGCGAACGCGGCGACTCCAAGATGAGCCGCAACATCGTCGTCGAGGCGCTGTGGCGGGTCACCACCTGGGGCGTCGGCGACCGCGTCACCCGGTTGCGCGGCGGAGCCAGGCACAATTGAGGCATGACCACCGGCACGCCTGATCCCAGCACCCGCCCGCGGCGGCCCCAGGGCCGCTCCCGCGTCCGCACCGCCGTCCTGCTGACGGTGGCGGTGTGGGCGGTGCTGGAGATCTGGCTGCTGACGGTGGTGGCCCATGCCGTCGGGGGCGGCACGGTGCTGCTGCTCCTGCTGGCCGGCCTGGTGCTCGGCGGGATCGCGGTCAAGCGGGCCGGGCGCCGCGCCTGGCAGAGCCTCACCGCCTCGGCCCGGTCCGGGCAGCCGGTGCCCGGTGCGGGCGCGGGCGGCGCGGGCCTGGCGATGCTGGGCGGGCTGCTGCTGATGGTCCCCGGCTTCGTCTCCGACGCGGTCGGGCTGCTGTACCTCTTCCCGCCGACGCGCAAGCTGCTGGCCGCGGGGGCGGGCGCGCTGACCCGCAGGCTCGGCGCCCGCCAGTACCCGCCCGGTTCGTTCGGCGACGCCTTCCAGCAGGCGCGGATGCGCATGCCGGACGGCAAGGTGGTCCCGGGCGAGGTCGTCCGCGACGACCACCCCTCGGGGGCGCACCCCGGCGGCGGCCAGGACGGCCCGCCGCGCGGCAGGCTCCCGCGCTAGCGGCGTCCGCGGCGGAGACATGGCCCGACGGACGCGCGCCCGGCAACGGGCGACAGGGGCCCGGCCCGGAGCAGCGCGGCAGGGGAACCGGCCTCGGCGCTCCAGCGGCCGCTCAGCCCGCCCCCGGCGCTTCGACGACCACCCGTGCCCACACGGACGCAGCGGCAGCCCTCCGTCCCGCGTGCCGCGCAGTCGTCAACCGGCGACGGCAGCCGTCCAGCCCGCGCACAACGCAAGGCGCTCGGCCGCAGGCACCCCCCGACCCGCCCGGGGCATCCCCCAAGAAGCACGCGGCGCAGGGCGCCATCCAGCCTCCGACCGCCGTACGGGGCGCCCCAGAAGCGCGGCGCAGCGCGAAACGCACGCACGCGAACGGGCCTGACGCCACGCTCTCGCGTGGTCGCCGGCCCGTTCGCGTCGCTCGCCGCCGTGAGGCGCTTCGCGCTGGTTATGCCGTCTTGCGGTTGTCGCGCGGATGCACCGCGATGTTCATCCCACCGGAGCGCAGGACCGCCAGCCGCTCGGCCAGCACCTCCTCCAGCTCCTCCCGCGTGCGACGCTCCATGAGCATGTCCCAGTGCGTGCGCGCGGGCTTGGTCTTCTTCTCCTCGGGGCCCTCTCCGTCCACCAGAAGAGCCTGAGCACCGCAGGCGCGGCACTCCCACTCCGGCGGAATCTCAGCCTCCATAGAGAACGGCATCTCGAATCGATGGCCGTTCTGGCATGCGTACTCCACCGTCTGGCGCGGGGCCAGGTCGATGCCGCGGTCGGTCTCGTAGCTGGTGGCCCCGAGTCGCGTGCCGCGGAGAGCTCGCTCACTCATGAATCGTGCCTCCCGGGCTTGTCGCCCACAGGACAGGTGTCGCTGTCGTCGTCATCCGGTCAACGTCCGGTCGGCGGTGAAGATTCCCGAAATCGGAACATGCGCCCGCCGGAGGCGCTGCGCGCCGCCTGTCACTTTCGCGCCGCCCCTTTTTGTACCCGTCGCCGCCCGTTTTGTCACATCTGACAGGAGATATCACCCGTCGTTTTCGTATCGTCAGCGCGCAGTAACGGTCCATCCGCCTGGCCAACGGCGTACACTACCCGCCCCGGGCCGCAGGACCTAAATCACATCCGGCACCGGACGGCCGGTGGCCGCCACCGCGCGTGCCACCGGCACACGGGCCAGCAGCACGAAACCGACCGCGAAGAACACCACCAGGGACACGATGGCCACCCGGTAGCTCCCGGTCAGCTGGAACGCGAGCCCGAACATCAGGGGCCCAAGCCAACTCGTGCCCCGGTCGCTCACCTGGTACACCGCGAAGTACTCGGCTTCCTTGCCGACCGGCACCAGGTGCGAGAAGAGCGAACGCGACAGCGCCTGGCTGCCGCCGAGCACCATGCCGATGGCCGCGGCGAGAACGAAGAACCCGATCGGCTGCCCCGAAGGCAGGAAGTACCCGATGCCCACCGTGACCGTCCAGGCCACCAGCGAGCCCAGCACCGTGCGCTTGGCGCCGAAGCGGCGGGCCAGCCGGCCCAGCAGCAGTGCCCCGGCCACCGCGAGCACCTGCACCAGCAGCACCGCGGCGATCAACGTCGTCTGGCCCAGCTTCAGTTGCTCGGAGCCGTAGAGCGACGCCTGCGAGATGACCGTCTGCACGCCGTCGTTGTAGATCAGGTAGGCGAGCAGGAAGCTCAGCGTCAGCGGATAGCGCCGCAAGTCGCGCACGGTTTCGGCCAGTTGCCGGAAGCCCTGCCCGACCCCCGCCGACTCGGCCGTCCGCGTCACCGGGCCGTCGCGCAGGGCGATCAGCGGTACCAGCGTCCAGATCGCCCACCACACCCCGGCCGAGGCCAGGCACATCCGCACGGCCGTGGTCTTCGTCAGCCCGAACGCGTCGTGGTCGAGGAACAACGCGAGGTCGACCACGAGCATGCCCGCCCCGGCCACGTAGCCGGAGGCCCAGCCGCGCGAGGAGACCGCGTCGCGCTCGTGCGGCTCGGCGATCTGCGGCAGGTAGGCGTTGTAGACGACGATGGAGGTGCTGTAGCTGACGTTGGCCACGACCAGCAGCGCGCCGCCCAGCAGATAGCGGTCGCCGTGCAGGAAGAACATCCCCGTGGTGGCCGCGGCGCCGATGTAGGCGAACAGCCCCATCACCGGCTTCTTGCGCCCGGTCCGGTCGGCGATCGCTCCGGCCAGCGGCATCACCACCACCGACAGCAGCACGGATGCGGAGACCGCGTAGGCGAAGTACGCCCCCGCGCGCACCGGGATGCCCAGCGGGTGCACGAAGCCGTGCGCGTCGGCCGCGGCGTTGGTGATGTCGGTGAGGTACGGGCCGAGGAAGACCGTCAGCACGCTGGTCGAGAAGACGGTGACGGCGAAGTCGTAGACGTACCAGGCGCGTTGCTCGCGTCGCCGCGCCGGATCCGGCGTCGTCGTCGCTCCGCCGCCGGTCCCGGAATCCGTGCCGGAGGCGTCGTCGGCCACGGCCGTCACGGCCGTGGTGTCCTTCTGGCGCGAGCCCACGCTGTCCCCTCGTCGGTCCCCGTCGTCCGCCCGCCCGGGCGGGCGGGGGCGCTCAGACCGGATCCGGCCAGGCTCCTCGCTCGGCCAGCACGGCGCGCAGCGTCTCGATGTGATCGGTCATGATGCCGTCGACACCCAGGTCCAGCAGCGCCGACATCCGGTCGCGATCGTTCACCGTCCACACGTGAACCTGCAAGCCCCTGTGACGCGCGGCACGCAGGAAGCGCCGGTCGACCACCGCCACCGGCCCCGACCGGTCCGGCACCTGCACACAGACCGCCCGGCCCGGCACGGCCTCCCGCACCGGGTCGGGTACCGAGCGCTCGAAGGGGCTGCGCAGCCGCAGCGCCAGGACCTCGCGCACCCCCATCGAGGTGGCCAGCCGGGGTCCGGCCAGCCGCCGCACGGCGTCCAGGCGGGCCTGGGAGAACGAGCCGACGCACACCCGGTCCCAGGCGTGGGCGGCCCGGATCGCCTCCACCAGCGGGGCGATCGCGCCGGGCGCCTTGACGTCGACGTTGAACCGGGTGCCGGGGAACTCCTCCAGCAGGTCGGCGAAGAGCGGCACCGGCTCACGGCCCGCCACCTTCGCCCTGCGCACCTCGCGCCACGGCAGGTCGGCGATGGCGCCCTTCCCGTCGGTCACGCGGTCCAGCGTGGCGTCGTGCAGGGCCACCAGCGTGCCGTCCGACGTGGCGTGCACGTCCGTCTCCAGGTAGCGGTAACCGAGGTCCACCGCGCGGCGGAAGGCGGTCACGGTGTTCTCCAGGCCGTCCGCCGCCCCGCCGCGATGGGCGAAGGCGAGCGGGCCCGGATGATCGAGGTAGGGGTGCGTCACGCAGGCAGTATGACCTGACCGCGTCACGCGTGATCATCCGTGTGGCCGACGTCATGCCGCTCCCCGGCCCCGGGCAGGGCGAAGACCCGCAGGAAGAGCTGGGCGAGCGGTCCGATCGCCAGGGCGTACGCGAGCGTGCCGACGCCCACCGAGCCACCGAGCGCGAAGCCCGCGACCAGCACGGTCACCTCGATGCAGGTGCGCACCAGCCGGATGGAACGCCCGGTGCGCCGGTGCAGCCCGGTCATCAGGCCGTCGCGGGGGCCGGGTCCGAAGCGCGCGGAGATGTACAGGCCGGTCGCGGCGCCGTTGAGCGCGATCGCCCCGGCGAGCAGCGGCCCGCGCACCACCAGGGCGTGCGGGGCGGGCACCAGGTCCAGCGTCGCGGTCATCGACAGGCCGATCACGAAGACGTTGGAGACGGTGCCGAGCCCGGGCCGCTGACGCATCGGCCACCACAGCAGCAGCACGAGCGCGCCGACGACGATCGACACCGTGCCGATGCCGATCCCGGTGTGCCGGGCGACGCCCTGGTGCAGCACGTCCCACGGGTCGAGCCCGAGTCCGGCGCGCACCAGCAGCGCGTCACTCACGCCGTACAGCACCAGGCCGACGTACAGGTGGACCAGCCGCCGGGCGACCCGCCGCGCGGAGGCGCGTTCCGCAGGGGCGGCGCGGCGGACGCGGGCCGGTGAGTGGACCGACGGGTGGCTCGGTCCTCGCGTGGTGGCAGGGTCGGTTGGAGCGGGTGTAACGGACAAAACAGGCACCCCCCTGGTGAGACTGGCTGATCGCATGCCACTCTGGACTCAGGTCGCGGTCCAATTCCACGGCCAATCCAGGGAAGGTGGACTGGTTCGCATGGCTCAGTGGAGTGCCACCGTGGGCGCCGCCCAGCTGGCGCGGCTGCTCGCGCCGCAGGACGAGGCGGCCGCTCACGACAACGGCCGGAGGGTGCCCGCGTACCGCGGACTCGCCGAGCGGGTACGGCTGTTGGTGCTCGAAGGCCGTGTGCCGGTCGCCGCCCGGCTGCCCGCCGAACGTGAACTCGCCGTCGCGCTGGGCGTCAGCCGGACCACCGTCGCCGCCGCCTACGAAGCGCTGCGCGCCGAGGGATTCGTCAAGTCCCGTAGAGGTGCGGGCAGTTGGACCGCCGTTCCGGACGGCCGCCCGGTGCCCGCCGGGGGACTGGAGCCGCTGCCGCCGGAGACCGCCGCCTCCGTCATCGACCTGGGCTGCGCCGCGCTGCCCGCCCCCGAGCCGTGGCTGACCCGGGCCATCGAGGGCGCCCTGCCCGAACTGCCCGGCTACGCGGCCACCCACGGCGACTACCCCGCGGGCCTGCCGACGCTGCGCGAGGCGATCGCCGACCACTACACGGCGCGCGGCGTGCCGACGATGCCCGAGCAGATCATGGTGACCACCGGGGCGATGGGCGCCGTCGCCGCCGCCTCCCGGCTGCTGGCCGGACCCGGCGAACGCATCGCGGTCGAGTCGCCCAGCTACGCCAACGTGCTGCAACTGCTGCGGGAGAACGGCGCCCGCATCGTGCCCGTCGCCATGGCGGACGGCGCCGCCGGATGGGACCTGGCCGCGTGGCGGCGGGTGCTGCGCGACGCCGCGCCGCGCATGGCCTACGTCATCCCCGACTTCCACAACCCCACCGGCGTCCTGGTCGGCGACGAGCAGCGCAGGGAACTGGTCGAGGCGGCGCGCGCCTCCGGTGTCGTGCTGGTCGCCGACGAGACCATGGCGGAGCTGGCCATCGACCCGGTGGGCGGCATGCCCCGCCCGCTCGCCTCGTTCGACAAGGGCGGCGGGACCGTGCTGACCGTCGGCTCGGCCAGCAAGACCTTCTGGGCCGGCATGCGGATCGGCTGGGTGCGCGCCGCGCCCGAGGTCGTGCGGCACATGGTCGCCGCCCGCGCCTACCTCGACCTCGGCTCGCCGGTCGTCGAACAGCTCGCGGTGGCCTGGCTGCTGCGCGGCGAGGGCTGGGGGCGTGCCCTGGAACTCCGCCGCGAGCAGGCCAGGGCCAACCGTGACGCGCTGGTGGACGCGCTGCGCCGCCGGGTGCCCGACTGGGAGTTCGAGGTCCCGGCGGGCGGGCTGACGATGTGGGTGCGCACCGGCGACGTCTCCGGTTCGCGGCTGGCGGTCGCGGGGGAGCAGTTCGGCGTACGGGTGCCCTCCGGGCCGAGGTTCGGCGTGGACGGCGCCTTCGAGGGGTACATCCGGCTGCCGTTCAGCGCCCAGGCGACGGTGGCCGACGAGGCCGTGGCCCGGCTGGAGCGGGCCGCGGAGGCCGTCCGCGCGGGCGGTCCCGCGTTCGGTCTCCAGTCCGCCGCGGCGTCGCTGGTGGCCTGAGCCCCGGTCAGCCCTCCGTCACGTCGACGGTCTCCCGCCGAGGCGCCTTCGCCGGGTCGGGCGCGGCGAGCCGCACGGCGGGCGCCTCGGCGAGGCCGGCGGAGGCGGGCTTCGTCATGTCCACCGGTGCGGCCTTGACCATGCTCACCGGAGCGGCCTTCGTCATGTCCACCGTCGTGGGGACCGCGGGCAGCAGCGCCAGCACCGCCCTGCGGTGGCCGTCCTCGGTCTCCTCGTCGTGCGGGTCGGGCGTGCTCGGCACCTGGAGCCGGTGCACCGGCCCGTCGCCCAGCCGGGCGTAACCGCGCCCCGCGGGGGTGTCACCGGACGGTGTGGTGTGCGGCGGCACGCCGAGGACCGCTTCCACCTCACCGGGCCCGGCCGGGCCCAGCACGACCCGGGCCCGGGTGTGGCCGCGCACCGTCGCACCCAGGGCGTCCGCCGCGTCGAGAGCGTCGGCGAGCGCCACCGTCACGCCCGCGGCGCGGCCGTGCAGCAGCGGGGTCTCCAGCAGTTCCTGCGGATCGGGGCGGCCCTCGGCCTGCGCGAGCCGGCTGAGCGCGGTCGGCCGGTCGACCAGCACCCACAGCGGACGGCGGCAGTCCTCGGGCGCGGGACGGTCCGCCTGCCGGGCCCGGTTGACGGCGATCAGCCGCCGCTGGGTCTCGTGCGCGGCCCACTCCAGCACCGCGAGCGTGCCGGCGAGTCCGCTCTCGACGGCCAGCACTCCCGGCCGGCCGGCCAGGAAGGCGTGGTCCCCGGTCCCGGCGCCGTCCACCACCACCACGTCGCCGTGGTGCAGCGCCTGGAGGGCCAGCGACCGCAGCAGCGTGCTGGTGCCGCTGCCGGCACGCCCCAGGGCGAGCAGGTGCGGCTCCGTGGAGCGCGGGCCGGTGCGCCAGACCACCGGCGGCGCGTTCCAGGTGCGGTCGCCGTCGCGCACCGGGATGGTGCGGCGCACGTGCAGGTCGTCGGTGAAGCCGAGGACGGTCTCGCCCGGCGCGGTGACGAACCGCTGCGCGCTGATGCCGGTGGCCAGGGGCGCCAGCGCGGTGAGGGTGAGGTGGTTGTCCTCCTCGTCCCAGTCGAAGCGGTACTCCCTGCCGCGTCCGGCCTTGGCGTGCAGCAGCCGCTCCACGCGGGCCCGGGAGGCGGGCTCGCCGTCGGTGAAGTAGGCGGGGTAGCGCAGTCGCAGCCGCGTCAGCCGCCCGTCGTCGAAGGCGTAGGAGGCGAACACCTGCTGCCAGTCGCCGTCGTGCGCGTAGAGCGGGGCCGGGTCGTTCGGGTCCGACAGATAGGGCACCAGCGCCTCGTAGAGCGCCTTGAGCTTGGCGGTCTCGGCCGGGTCCGGCCCCTCGGGCTCCGGCGGGGTACGGTCCCGCCCCGCCCACGCCGCCGACCCCATCAGCCCGATGGCGGCCAGCAGCGGCCCGTACGGCATCAGCGCGACCACGGCGATGCCGGTCGCCACCAGCAGCAGCGCGGGCCCCCGCTTGTCCTTGGGCGCCGCCTTCCACCAGTCGCGGGCCCAGGCCAGGTGGTGCCGCAGGCCGCGGCCGATCGTCAGGACCGGCTGGAGGACGTCCCCGGCCCCTTCGGCCGCGGACCGCGCGGCCCGGGCGACGTCTCGCCCACGGGCCAGCGACGGCCTGGGCCGGTTGGTCAGGATGCTGGGGAGGGGGCGCCGGGCCACGAATGCTCCTGGAGGTGCCGGAGGGATGCGGGGATCGGGGCCCGGAGCGGGATGCCCCGGTCCGGGCCCTTCGGGGAGGGGAGGCCGTCCCGTCGCAGCCGGCGGTGAACGGCTGCCGACCGGCTCGGGCTAGATCTTGATCCCGCCGAGCATGCTCGCCAGGCTGGCGCCGCCCGCCTTGATGCTCGGCGCGATGGCGGTCCCGGCGAGGTAGAAGCCGAACAGCGAGCAGACGATGGCGTGCGAGACCTTGAGCCCGTCCTTGCGGAAGAACAGGAAGGCGATGATGCCGAGCAGGACGACGCCGGAGATGGTCAGGATCATGGGTTCTCCTGTGGGATAGGGACGGTCACCATGAGTGTCACCACGATCGCAAAAAGTAATAAACGGTTAAAGGGGTCATTCGGGTGATCCCTCGGACTGTTCACCGGGGTGGCGGGGGGAAGTCGTCCCGGTCGGCGCGACGGGTGCGCCGCACCGCGTGCCCGCATAGGGTGAGGCGCCATGACGCACTCCACCCCGGGGGCAGGCCCCGAGTCCGAGCCCGCGCACGACCCCGAGGTCATCCAGCTCGCCGCCAAGGTCTTCGACCTCGCCCGGCAGGGCGCCACCGACACCCTCGCCGCCTACGTGGACGCGGGCGTGCCGGTCAACCTGCACAACGACCGCGGGGACACGCTGCTGATGCTCGCCGCCTACCACGGTCACGCGGAGGCGGTCGCCGCCCTGCTGGCCCGCGGCGCGGACCCCGACCGGGCCAACGACCGGGGCCAGACCCCGCTGGCCGGCGCGGTCTTCAAGGGGGAGGACGCGGTGGTCACCGCGCTGCTGGACGGCGGCGCCGATCCGCTCGCGGGCACGCCGTCGGCGCTGGACACCGCCAGGATGTTCGGCAAGCAGGAGCTGGTGGCCCGCTTCGAGCGCGGCTGACCGGACCGCGGACGGCCCTGTCCGGCGGACGTCGGGACGGGGCCCGGCGTCCGCCGCGCGGTGAGCCGTCAGACGCGGTACGTGACCGTCACCGGGGCGTGGTCCGACCAGCGCTCGGCGTGCGTGGCCGCCCGCTCCACCACCGCCTCCACCGCGCGCGCCGCCAGGGCCGGCGTCGCCACGTGGTAGTCGATGCGCCATCCCGCGTCGTTGTCGAACGCCCTGCCCCGGTACGACCACCACGAGTACGGGCCGGTGGCCTGCGGGTGCAGGGCGCGCACCACGTCCACGTAGCCCGTCTCGTCGAAGACGCCGGACAGCCAGGCGCGTTCCTCCGGCAGGAAACCGGCGTTGCGGGTGTTGGCCCGCCAGTTCTTCAGGTCGGCCTCGCGGTGCGCGATGTTCCAGTCGCCGCAGACCAGCACCTCGCGCCCGGCCGCCTCGGCGCGCGCCCTCAACTCGCCCAGATACACGGCGAATTCCTTGCAGAACCGGTCCTTCTCCGCCTGCCGCTCGGTGCCCACCTCGCCGGACGGCAGGTAGAGGCTGGCGACGGTCAGACCCGGCAGGTCCGCCTCGACGTAGCGGCCCGAGGCATCGAACTCGTCCGAGCCGAATCCCACCCGCACCCGCTCGGGCTCGCGCCGGGTGTAGAGCGCGACCCCCGCCCGGCCCTTCGCCGCCGCCGGCGCGTGCACCGCGTACCAGCCGTCCGGCTCCCTTACCCCGTCGGGCAGCTGCGCGGCCTCGGCCCGCACCTCCTGCAGGCACACCACGTCGGCCGCGGTCCCCGCCAGCCACGGCACGAAGCCCTTCCTGGCGGCGGCACGCAGCCCGTTGACGTTCACCGACGACACGGTCAGCACGGGCATCCTCCGATCGGCACGACAGCCCCGGCAGCCTACGCGACCCGGACGCGGACGCCCGCCCCGGCCGCGGCCGGCGTCCCGTACCCTGCCGGGGTGGAGATACGACACGTGCGCTACGACCACCCGGACGCGGTACTGCTGACGACCCGGGTGCAACAGGAGTACGTGGAGCGCTACGGCGACCCCGACGCGACCCCGGTCAATCCGGGCGACTTCGAGCCGCCGCGCGGGCTCTTCCTCGTCGCCTACCTCGACGGGGTGCCGGTGGCCACCGGCGGATGGCGCGCGCAGGACGCCTCGCCCGAGGGGCACGAGGACGGCGACGCCGAGCTGAAGCGGATGTACGTGGTCCCCGAGGCACGCGGACGCGGCCTGGCCCGGCGGGTCCTGGCCGCGCTGGAGGACAGCGCCGCCGCCGCGGGGCGCTCCCGGATGGTGCTGGAGACCGGCACCAGGCAGCCCGAGGCCATCGCGCTCTACACCTCCTGCGGCTACGCGCCGATCACCAAGTTCGGGCTGTACCGGGACGATCCGCTGAGCCGCTGCTTCGGCGTCGAGCTCGCCGCGCGCCCGGTCCGCCGGAACGTCTTGCAGGCCGAGGCGCCGTGCCGTTAGCGTCCGGCCCACCATGACCTTCGCCATCGCGCCCATGTCGGCCGAGCACGTACCGGAGTCCGCCGCCCTCCTCGACCGCTGGTACGGCAGAGCGCGCAGGCCCCGCGGCTACGCGGGTGCCGGAGGCCGGGGGGCCGCCGCGGCCGGGCAGGACGGCGAGGCGCTGATATCCGCGCTGCTCGGTGCGCCCGGCGCGCAGAGCGCGCTGGCCCGCGACAGCCGCTCCCGGCTGGCCGGTTACCTCGTCGCCGCGCCCACCGAGGGCCTCGGCGACGACCGGCCCGACGACCACGGCCACGCGGGCAGCGCCCTGGTGGGCCACGGCGGCCACGCCCTCCACCCGGGCCAGGAGACCGCCGTGCTGCGCGAGTTGTACGCGGCGGTGGCCGAACGCCTGGTGGCGCGCGGGCGGTTGGTGCACCACGTGTGGCTGCCGGCGGACGACGCCGTGGCGATGGCGTGGTTCCGGCTGGGCTTCGGCCTCGAACAGCTCCGCGGGGTCATGCCGGTACGCGCCACCGGACGCCAGCCGCGCGGTGTCGAAGGGCTGTCCATCCGCCGCGCCGGGCCCGCCGACCTCGCGGCGATCGGGCGTATGGCGGCCGACGCGGCGGCCCACCGCAGGGAGGCGGGCATGTTCCAGCCGCAGCCCGAGGAGGTGCTGATCCGCCAGCGCCTGCGGTACGCGGACGCCCTGGCCGACCCGCGCTGCGGCGCGTGGCTGGCGGTGCGGCGCGGCGAGGAGGCCGGGATGATCGTGCTGACCCCGGCGCCGCCGGACCCCTTCACGCCGGAGCCGGCCGCCGAACTGGCCGAGGCCCACGTCGAGCCCTCCTCGCGCGGCGAGGGCGTCAGCAGGGTGCTGCTCGCCACGGCACTGGCCTGGGCGTATGGCAGGGGCTACCGCCACGTCGCGGCGACCTGGCCCACCGCCTCCCGGCTGTCGGCCGGTCACTGGCCCAGTCTGGGCTTCACGCCGATCGCCTACCGGCTGTGCAGAGTCCTGGACCCCCGCGTCGTCGCACACGGCTGACGTGGTGTCAGGTCGGCCGGGCGGCCCGCGCCGCGGTCCCGCGCGCCGCGCGGAAGCGGTGCGGGTGCCGCGAACAACCGGCCCGTGGGAATGAATTCGCGCGAGGTGGATGCACGCGCAGCTGCATGTGCATCGCGCTATCATTCCCGCCGGTGAGAACGCACGTTCCAGGAGGTTGAGAGTGCGGCGCACGTACAACGGCATGGCTGCCACCGAACTCCAGGGCGTCGTGTGGCAGAAGAGCCGGCGCAGCAACTCCCAGGGAACGTGCGTGGAGTTGGCGAAGTTGCCGGACGGTGACGTGGCGGTGCGCAACTCCCGTTTCCCGGAGGGACCCGCGCTGATATACACCCGTGCCGAGATCGAGGCGCTGCTGCTCGGGGTGAAGGCCGGCGAGTTCGACCATCTGGTGCGCCCGGCGCCCTGACGGCCCGCGCACGCGCGGGTTCGCGGCCACTGGCGGAATTCACCGTATTCCCGCCGTGTTATCGCGCGCGTATTCCGGTCAGTCGGCGGCGTGCGCCGGTATCGGAAAGAGCGCCCAGACGACCTTTCCGCTCCCCGGCAGCGGATGCCATCCCCAGGCCCCGCTGCACGACTCGACCAGGTGCAGGCCGCGGCCGGACTCGGCCGCGAAGTCCGGCGTGGCCGGGACCGGTCCGCGATCACTGGGATCGCGGACCGAGCACACCACGCGCGACGCCCAGTGGGCCAGGCTCAGCCGGACCGGCGCGGTGGTGGAGGTCTGCGCGGCGTTCGGGTGCGGCCCCGTGCCCGTCCCGACGCCGTGCCGCAGCGCGTTGGTGACCAGTTCCGACGTCACCAGCGCGACGTTGTCGAACAGCTCCGCCAGCCCCCAGCCCGCGAGCGTGGCCCGGGTGAAGCGCCTCGCCTGCGCCACGGACTCGTACCGGGCGAGCAGTTCGCACGCCGAGGTCGCCAGTCGGTCGGTCGCGGGCGCCACACCCTTTAAGGGGGCGAGCACGCTGGGGCCGTCACTCCTCATGGCAGGCACCTCGGCTGTCGTGAGCTGTGGTCGACGTGTGCACGACGAACATCGTCCCCAACGCCCTTTCCATATGCAAGGGCGGATGCACGTGCATCTGCAAACTTGGCATATGCAGGCGCAGGTTCACGTGCATCGTTTCGGCCACCGGCCGGTGCAGCGCTGGTCCGCGAGGCCGGGGAAGGTGGCAGACTGCGCCTGTTCGTCGTCAGGAGGGGCCATCCAATGTCGACAGATCAGTCCGCGGGCACGCATCCCGGCGGCGGATCGATGGTGCGGCGCATCCTGCTCGGCTCCCAGTTGCGCAGGCTGCGGGAGTCGCGCGGGGTCACGCGGGAGGACGCCGGGTACTCGATCCGGGCGTCGGAGTCCAAGATCAGCCGGATGGAGCTCGGCCGGGTGAGCTTCAAGGAACGCGACGTCGCGGACCTGCTCACTCTTTACGGTGTCACCGAACAGGCCGAGCGCGACGCCTTGCTGGGGCTCGCCCGGGAGGCCAACGTCACCGGGTGGTGGCACAGTTACGGAGACGTACTGCCTGGCTGGTTCCAGACGTACGTGGGCCTGGAGGAGTCGGCTTCCGCCATCTCCACCTTCGAGGTGCAGTTCGTCCACGGCCTGTTGCAGACCGAGGAGTACGCCCGGGGCGTCGTCCTGCTCGGGCAGCCCAACGCGTCGCGGGACGAGGTGGCCCGCCGGGTGGACCTGCGGATGCGCCGCCAGAAGATCCTGGCCGGCGACCGCTGCCCCGGCTTCACCGTGGTGCACGACGAGGCGGCGCTGCGCAGGCCGTTCGGCGGCCGGGCGGCGATGCGCGGACAGCTGGAACGGTTGCTGGAGATGTCGGACCACCCGGGTGTGGACCTGCGCGTCATGCCGTTCGCGCAGGGTGGCCACGCGGCGGAGAGCGGCGCGTTCACCGTACTGGGATTCCCCGAGTCCGACCTGCCCGACGTCGTCTATCTCGAACAGCTCACCAGCGCGCTCTACATCGACAAGCGGGACGAAGTGGCGCAGTACATAAAGGTGATGGACCGGCTCCTCGCCGACAGCCTCCCGCCCGAACCCACCCGGGACCTGCTGCGTTCCCTTCTGCGAGAGCTGTGATCCGTGTGTACCCACGGCCCGTGACGTAGCGTCAAGCCATTCAAGTCGCTTATCTGCTCCGTACTATGAGGCCGCGTCAGGACAATTCGCCGCGCGCCCGACCCGATCCTGTGAGAGGTATGGCATGTCCCTTTCTTCCGAATTGGCGCTCCAGTACATCGACGGTGAATGGAAGTCTGGGAGCGGCTCCTGGGGCATCATCGACTTCAACCCGTACAACGGCGAGAAGATCGCATCCATAACCGTCGCCACCGTGGCCGAGGTCGACCAGGCCTACCGGGCGGCGGAGCGGGCGCAGCGGGAATGGGGCCGGGTCAACCCGTACCAGCGCCGGATGGTCTTCGAGCGGGCGCTGCGCATCATCGAGGAGCGCGAACGGGAGATCACCGAGACCATCATCGAGGAACTCGGTGGCACCCGTCTGAAGGCGGGCTTCGAACTCGCGCTGTCAAAGGACATGTTGCGCGAGGCGATGCAGCTGGCGCTGCGCGCCGAGGGGCGGATCCTGCCGTCGCCGGTGGACGGCAAGGAGAACCGCCTCTACCGGCTGCCGGTCGGGGTGGTGGGCGTCATCAGCCCGTTCAACTTCCCGTTCTTCCTCTCGCTCAAGTCGGTGGCCCCGGCGCTCGCGCTGGGCAACGGCGTCGTGCTCAAGCCGCACCAGAACACCCCCGTCGTCGGCGGCACCCTGATCGCGAAGATCTTCGAGGAGGCCGGTCTGCCCGCCGGGCTGCTCAACGTGGTGGTCACCGACATCGCCGAGATCGGCGACGCGCTCATCGAGCACCCGGTGCCCAAGGTGATCTCCTTCACCGGCTCCGACAAGGTCGGCCGCCACGTCGCCCAGGTCGCCGCCGGCCACTTCAAGCGCA
This sequence comes from Streptomyces sp. ICBB 8177, assembly GCF_003144095.1. Lineage (GTDB taxonomy): Bacteria > Actinomycetota > Actinomycetes > Streptomycetales > Streptomycetaceae > Streptantibioticus_D. The sequence goes on from NZ_NSKH01000023.1 coordinate 1,302,839, forward strand.
CGGTCCTCGAACTCGGCGGCAACAGCGCGCTGATCGTGCTCGACGACGCCGACCTCGACTACGCGGTCGACGCCGCGGTCTTCAGCCGCTTCGCCCACCAGGGCCAGGTGTGCATGGCGGCCAACCGGGTGCTGGTCGACCGCACGGTGGAGAAGGAGTTCAGCGAGCGCTTCGTCGCCAAGATCCGAACCCTGAAGGTGGGGGACCCGAAGGACCCGGCCACCCACATCGGCCCGCTGATCAACTCCACCCAGGCCGACAGCATCGAGGCGCAGGTCGACGCCGCCATCGAGGCCGGCGCCACACCGCTGCTGCGCGGCGGCACCGAGGGCACCATGATGGAGCCGACCGTGCTGGGCGCGGTGCCGGCCGACGCGCCGATCCTGACCTCCGAGATCTTCGGCCCGGTCGCCCTGGTCATCCCGTTCGACGACGAGGACGAGGCGGTGCGGATCGCCAACGACACGCCGTTCGGCCTGAGCGGAGCGGTGCACACCGCCGACACCGAGCGCGGGGTGCGCGTCGCCCAGCGCATCGAGGCGGGCATGGTCCACGTCAACGACGGCACCATCGCCGACGAGCCGATCGTGGCCTTCGGCGGCGAGAAGAACTCGGGCGTGGGGCGGCTCAACGGCGACGCGACGGTGGAGGCGTTCACCACGGTCAAGTGGATCTCGATCCAGCACGGCCGCAGCGCCTTCCCGTTCTGACCGCCCTCCGGCGCGTGGGAGCGGCCGGGGGCGGGGGAGCGGTCAGTGGTGGAAGCCCGGCTGCTCCTTCGCCCCGCCGACGCCACGGCGGTTGAGCTCGGCGACCGCCTTCTCGATGTCCGCCAGCAGGAGTGCGGCCAGGTCCCGGCTGACCCCGTGGCGGACCACCACCCGCTGCACCACGATGTCGTCACGATCGGCAGGCAGCGGGTAGGTGGGCACCTGCCAGCCGCGCATCCGCAGCCGCTCCGACAGGTCGTAGAGGGTCCAACTGTTTGGCTGGTCCTCGGGCTTCATCGTCCAGCACACCACCGGCAGTCCCGTCCTGCCGTCGTGCAGGACGGTGAACGGCCCCAACGCGCCGACCGTGTCCGCGAGTTCGACCGCCGTGTCGGCACACGCCCGCTGGACGTCGTGGTAGCCCCGGCGGCCCAGTCGCAGCAGGTTGTAGTACTGCGCGACCACTTCGCCGCCGGGGCGGCTGAAGTTGAGCGCGAAGGTCGGCATGTCGCCGCCCAGGTAGTCGACGTGGAAGACGAGTTCGTCGGGGAGTTCGGCGGCGTCGCGCCAGACGACCCAGCCCACGCCGAGCGGCGAGAGGCCGAACTTGTGGCCGGAGGAGTTGATGCTCTTGACCCGCTCCAGCCTGAAGTCCCACACCAGGTCCGGCTGGAGGAACGGAGCCACGAAGCCGCCGCTGGCCGCGTCCACGTGCATGGGGATGTCCAGTCCCTTGGCCTGCTGCAGCTCGTCCAGCGCCTTCGCCACGGCGGCCACCGGCTCGTACCCGCCGGTGAAGGTGACGCCGAGTGTCGTGACGACACCGATGGTGTTCTCGTCGCAGTAGTCGACCAGCTGCTCCGGCCGCATCGTCAGGCTGTCCTTGAGCAACGGGATCTGCCGCAGCTCGACGTCGAAGTAGCGGCCGAACTTCTCCCAGCACACCTGGACCGGACCGCACACGAGGTTGGGCCGGTCGGCCGGCTGTCCCGCCGCGCGGCGCCGGGCGCGCCAGCGGCGTTGCAGCGCCAGGCCCGCCAGCATCGCGGCCTCGCTGGAGCCGGTGGTGGAACACCCCATGGTGGTCGCGCCCTCCGGCGAGTTCCACAGGTCGGCCAGGATGTGCACACACCGCGACTCCAGCTCGGCCGTCTGCGGGTACTCGTCCTTGTCCACCAGGTTCTTGTCCAGGGTCTCGGCCATGATGGCCTTGACCTCGGGCTCGGTCCACGTGGTGCAGAAGGTGGCGAGGTTCTGCCGGGAGTTGCCGTCCAGCGCCAGCTCGTCGTGGACCAGACCGAACGCGGTGCGGGCGGCCATCGACTCGTCCGGGATGCGGTAGCGCGGCAGCGGCTCGCTCGCCCCGGGCAGGGCGTACAGGTCGTCGGGTGCTTGCCGGCGTTCGCGGTCGACGCGGTGCAGTGCCATGGGACCTCCTGGGGTCATCTCCATCGTGCAACGCCTGCCCCGCGGGCGCCCGCCGCAATGCCGAAGCTCCCCGCGGCCCTCCTTCGCGGGCTCCGCCCCGGGGCTGACCGGATCGGTCCGCATCGAGGCATGATGGTGTCTGTCGTGGAACGCGGCGCACCGGCCAGGATCGGATCATGAGCAACGCACTCGTCGTCATCGACGTCCAGGAGTCCTTCCGGCAGCGGCCCGACTGGCAGGCCGTCTCCGAGCCGGCCGTCGCGGCCAAGGCGGCCCGCCTCGTCGACGCCGCCCGTGAACGCGGTGACCTGGTGGTCTGGGTGCTGCACAGCGAGCCGGGCACCGGCACCGTCTTCGACCCCGCGAACGGTCACGTGCGGCTGATCGAGGGACTGCGGGAGCGCGAGGGCGAACCGGTGATCACCAAGACCTCGCACAACGCCTTCACCACCACCAACCTCCAGCAACTGCTGACCAGCCGGGGCGTGCGCTCCCTCACCGTCTGCGGCATCCGCACCGAGCAGTGCTGCGAGACCACCGCCCGTCTCGCCTCCGACCTCGGCTACGAGGTCACCTTCGTGATCGACGCGACCGCGACCACCCCCCGCGAACACCGCGACGCCCCGGCCGGCCGCGCCTTGGAGGAGATCCTCGCCGACCCGCGCACCCTGTCCACCGCCGACATCCTGGCCCGTACCGAGTACGCGCTGGCCGGGCGCTTCGCGACCATCGCCACCGTGGACGAACTGACCGGCTCCCCCGTGTCGGCCGGGCCCGCGGCGGCCCCGATGGGCTGACCGGATCGTGCCACGCGTCGTCTTCCTGCTCGTGCCCCGGGTCCACCTGCTGGACCTGGCGGGGCCCGCCCAGGTGTTCTCCACCGCCGCGGACTTCGGCCACGACTACCGGCTGGAGTACGTGGCCGAGCGGGAGGACGTGCCGACCGCGCAGGGCGTGCCGCTGCGCGCCCGCGTCGAGTGGCCGGCCCTCGGCCCCGACGACCTGCTGGTGGTCCCCGGCTGGCGGGCTTCGGCGCCGGACGCGGCGCTGGGGGAGGCGGCGCTGCGGCGGCTGCGCGCCCATCACGCGGCGGGCGGCACGGTGGCGAGCGTCTGCTCCGGTGCCCGGGCGCTGGGCGAGGCGGGCCTGCTGGACGGGCGGCGGTGCACCACGCACCACGAGCTCCAGGACGACCTCGCCCGCCGTCACCCCCGCGCCGAAGTGGTGCGCGACGTGCTCCACGTGACCGACGACCGCCTCGTCACCTCCGCCGGGATCGCCAGCGGCATCGACCTCGCCCTGCACCTCGTCGCGACCCGGCACGGCCCCGCGGCGGCGGCCAGGGTCGCCCGCTCGATGGTGGTCTACGCCCGGCGCAACGGCGACGACCCGCAGGACGGCGCGATGCTGCGGCACCGCGCGCACCTGAGCGACGTGGTGCACCGCGCCCAGGACCTCATCGAGGCCCGCTTCACCTGCACGCTGCGGCTGTCCGCGCTGGCCGCCGAGACCGGGGTCAGCGAGCGCACCCTGACCCGCCGGTTCACCGCCGCCACCGGGCTCACCCCGCTGCGCTACCAGCAGGTTCTGCGGGTCGAGCGCGCGGAACACCTCATCGGCCACGGCGCGACGGTGGAGGCGGCGGCCCGCGCGGTCGGCTTCGAGGACGCCCGCATGCTGCGCCGCCTGCGCGCGAGAGCCTGAGACGAGGGCCGGCGCCCCAGCGCGGGGAGAGCCGCAGAAGGGGGCCGGCACTCCAGTGCTGGGAGGGCCTGGGCGCAACGGCCCGCACTCCGGCGCGCCCGAGACGCTGGCGCGAAGGCCCGCGCCCGTCCCGTCCGCGCTCGCACTCTCCCGACGTATTGACATGCTCCCGTCCGCGCACCACGCTGTCCACGGCAAGTTAGGAAAGTTTCCTAACGAATCTGCCTCCCCAACCTCCCGACGTGAAGGAGCGTTGATGGCACGCAGCAGGACCCGATGGATCGCGGGCGCGGCCGCCCTCGCCGCCGCGTCGCTCGGCATCACGGTGAGCGGCACCACCGGCGCCTCGGCGGACACCGCCGCCAAGCGCCCGTTCCCCCAGCACACCACGTACAAGACCGGCGTCATGCCCTCGGCCTCGCAGTCCTCCCGGGACGCGTTCGTCGAGAGGCAGTACGACTCGTGGAAGAAGAACTACCTGGTCAAGGGGTGTGCTTCGGGGGAGTACTACGTCTCCACCAAGGGTGACGACGACGCCCCGAACAACGGCCCGGTCTCCGAGGGACAGGGCTACGGCATGAACATCGTGCCGCTGATGGCCGGTTACGACCCCGACGCGCAGACCGAGTTCAACGGCCTGTGGAAGCTGGTCCAGGACCACGAGGACTCCGACGGCCTGATGGAGTGGCAACTCGACGGCAAGACCTGCAAGTACGCCGACGACGGCACTCCGGACGCGGCCACCGACGGGGACCTCGACATCGGCTACGGCCTCGTCCTCGCCGACAGGCAGTGGGGCGGCTACTCCTCGGCCGCCAAGGCCTGGCTCGCCGACGTCTACAAGCACGACGTCGCCTCCGACGGCCACCTCAAGTGCGAGGACGACGGCCCGGGCACCGACACCCGGCCCTCCGACATGATGCTCGACCACCTGCGGGCGTTCGCCGCGTACGACACCGCGCACGACTGGAACAAGGTGATCCAGCGCACCGAGGCGGTCATCGGCGAGTTCACCTCCTCGTACTCCTCCAAGGGCGGGCTGCTGTCCGACTTCGTGGTCAACGCCAACACCACGAGCCCCAAGCCCGCCCCGGCCGACTACCAGGAGGACCAGCCCGACAACATCGTCGGTTACAACTCCATCCGGGTGCCCTGGCACCTGGGCACGGACGCGCTGCTGTACGGGAGCACGGCCTCCACCTCGCTGGCGACGGCCAAGAAGGAATCGGCCTGTCTGAAGGGCGAGTCGGGCGGCGACCCGCAGAAGGTCTATCCGCACACCAAGCTGGACTGCACCGCCTACTCCAAGGACGACCAGGCCGAGGAGGCGGGCGACGCGGTCGGGCCGGCCGCGATGGCGGCGGGCGACCAGGCGTGGACCGACACCATCTGGAAGTACCTGGCGAGCAACCCGTTCGGCGACGGATACTACGGGGAGTCGATCAAGACCCTGGTGGCCATCGTGATGGCGGGCGACTACTGGAACCCGGTGGCCTGACCGCGGGCGGGGGAACCGGCCGCCGGTGGGCGGCGGAGCCCGGCCCGGACCGCCCGAGCGGTCCGGGCCGGGCCGTCCCGTCCCGTGACGCGACACGCTCCCCGGCAAGCTCAGATGTTGCTCAAGGAATGCCCCCGCGACGCCGGGCGCGAATCGGCCGGGTTACCGTCGAGCACGACCCGAGCGCCCCGTACGAGGAGAACCTGACGGCATGTCTGACGCTCCGCCGCAGCGCGTGACCATCCCCGGCGACGTCACCGCGTGGCTCTCGGCGGATCTGCGCGAACCCGGCGGCGTCGACGGCCTGCTGCCCGACGACGACCCCGGCGCGTACGGCGGGACGGGCGCCAAGCTGCTGCGCAACCACCTCCCCGCCGCCGTGCTGGAGCGCCTGACCGCCTGGCGCAGCGATCCGCAGCCCTGGCTGACGGTCGGCAACCTGCCGGGGCCGCGGGAGTTCGTGCCCACCCCGCGGGACGGCTTCGCCGACGAGAGCGCGCTGACCGTGCCCAACCTCGTCCACTTCGGCCTGCTGCGCCTGCTCGGGGTGACCCCGGTCGCGTACCGCTGGGAGAACGACGGGCGGCTCATCCGCAACGTCGCGCCCCGGCCCGGCTCGGCCGGGACCCTGACCTCCTGGGGTTCGACGGCCCCGCTGGACTGGCACACCGACGACTCCGTGCTCGACCACGACGACGGCGCGGGTCCGGCGGACGCCATACCGCACTACCTGTCGTTCTACGGGATGCGCAACGAGGAGCGGGTGCCGACCGACCTGCTCGACGTGGACACGGTGCTCGCGGGGCTGCCCCGCTGGACCCAGGACGACCTGCGGCGGCCGGAGTTCGCGGTCAGCGCGCCGGAGTCGTACGCGCCCGCCGACGGCGACCGCCCCGCGCGGGATGCCGTGCCGCTGCTGTGGACGCTGCCGGACGGGCACGACGCCGTACGGTACGGGCCCGGCCGGATCACCGGGCGCACGACGCGGGCGGTGCGGGCGCTGACCCGGTTCGAGCAGCGTCTCGGCGAGCTGGAGGGCGAGCCGGTGCTGGTCGGGGCGGGCGACTTCCACATCTTCGACAACCGCCGGGTGCTGCACCGCCGGGTGCCCTTCCAGCCGGCCGCGCCGGGGACGGCCCGCTGGCTGCGGCGTTGCTACGCGCGGGCCCGGCAGGACTGATCGCGAGGCCGCCGGTCCTTTCGGCCGCCCGGACCGGCGGCCGACGCGGGCGCGCGGGCCGGGCGCCCGGGCACCCTCCGTACGGCGGGCGCTTCGCAGGGCGAACCCGGGCGGGCGTCTATACCGTGGATCGTGGCGGAACCGGCGCTGAGAGCGCCCGCGCCCGGCACGAGCACCAGGAGGGCCATGAGCAGCGCCCAGGTCACCACGGGAACCGGGCTGTGGCAGCGCTTCCTGGCCCGCGTCCCGGCCTGGCTCGGCGCCTTCTTCGGCGCCCTGGGCGTCCTGTGCGCGGTCACCGCCGTCATCGCGCCGCTGCGCCGTCTGCTCGCGCCGGTGCTCCGCTTCATCGACGACTGGCTGGTGCCCGCGTCGCCCAACCTCGCCTACGCGGTCTTCCTCCTGTTGTTGTCCGGCGCGCTGCTGGCCAGGAAACGCGCCGCCTGGTGGTGGGTCACCTTCTACGTGGGCCTGGTGCTGCTCGCCGAGGCGCTGACGGTGACCGTGGTCAGCGTCACCGAGTCCGCGGTGTCGATCGCCATCACCGCCGTGGTCTTCGCGGTGCTGATCCTCGGGCGGGCGCAGTTCCCGGCCCGGGTGCGGCGCGGGGCGTTCTGGCGGGCGCTGGGCGTGCTGCTGCTCGGCCTGGTGGTGGCGGTGCTGGCCGGATGGGCGCTGGTGGCCGCGTTCCACGGCGGCCTCCCACCGCGGCAGTGGCTGCTGTGGTCGGCCAACCGGGTGCTGGGTGGCCTGACGAGCACACGCCACTTCACCGGCCGCCCGCCGCACACCATCGACTTCTTCCTCGGTCTGTTCGGCGCGCTGGCGCTGCTGAACGCCGCCCGGGTGCTGTTCCGTTCGCAGAAGGCGCAGGCGGCGCTCCACCCGGACGAGGAGGCCAGGCTGCGGGCGCTGCTGGCCCGCAACGGTTCGCAGGACTCGCTGGGCTACTTCGCCACCCGGCGCGACAAGGCCGTGGTCTTCGCACCGGGCGGCGGCGCGGCCGTCACCTACCGCGTCGAGGCCGGCGTGTGCCTGGCCAGCTCCGACCCGGTGGGGGAGCGCGGCTCGTGGCACGCGGCGATCGGCGCCTGGCTGGACCTGGCCCGTGCCTACGCGTGGGTGCCCGCCGTGATGGGTGCGAGCGAGGACGGCGCCAGGGCCTACGCCAAGGCCGGGCTCAACGCCCTGCAACTGGGTGACGAGGCGATCCTGGAACCGGCCCGCTTCGACCTGTCGGGCCGCGACATGCGGGTGACCCGGCAGGCGGTCAACCGGGTGCGCCGCACCGGGATGACCACCCGGATGCGCCGCCACCGCGACCTGACGCAGGACGAGATGGACGCCGTCGTCAAGCTCGCCGACGACTGGCGCGACACCGAGGTCGAACGCGGCTTCTCGATGGCACTCGGCCGCCTCGGCGACCCGGCGGACGGCGACTGCCTGCTGGCCGAGGCGCTCACCGCGGACGGCGAGACCGCGGCCCTGCTGTCCTTCGTGCCCTGGGGGCCCGACGGCATCTCGCTGGACGTGATGCGCCGCGACCGTTCCGCGCCGAACGGGATCATGGAGTTCATGGTCGCCGAACTCATGGCGCAGTCGGCCAGGTTGGGCGTCAGGCGGGTCTCGCTCAACTTCGCGGTCTTCCGTTCCGTCTTCGAGGAGGGCGCCCGCATCGGCGCCGGGCCGGTGCTGCGGATGTGGCGCCGGATGCTGCTGTTCTTCTCCAAGTGGTGGCAGCTGGAGGCGCTGTACCGCTCCAACGTCAAGTACCAGCCGCACTGGAACCCGCGCTTCCTGTGCTTCGCCGAAGGTCGCATGCTCGCCCGCATCGGCATCGCCGCGGGCATCGCCGAGGGCTTCGTGGACTTCCCCCGGCTCGGTCGCCGCCGCCCCCAGGGCGTCCGGCCGCCGGTGAGCGCCGCGCCGCTGCCGCCGCTCACCGAGAAGGACCTCGCCCTGACGGTCGTCCCCGAACGCAAGGCCAGGCGCCAACCTCCCGGCGAGGGGGACGAGTTGGCGGGCCTGCCCGAACAGGTACGGGTGCGGCACGAGAAGCTGCGCAGGCTCATCGCCGACGGCGTCGAGCCCTACCCGGTCGACGCCGCCCCCACCCGCACCCTCGCCCAGGTCCGCGCGGCCCACCCCGCCCTCGCGCCCGGGGAGCGCACCGGCGAACACGTCGTGGTGGCCGGGCGGCTGATGCTGCGCCGGGACTTCGGCGGCGTGGTCTTCGCCGTGCTGCGCGACTGGTCGGGGGACCTCCAGGTGATGCTGACCCGCGACGAGCTGGGCGCGGCGGCGCTCGCCCGGTTCGCCAAGGACGCCGACCTCGGCGACCACGTGGAGGTCACCGGGGAGACCGGTGCCAGCCGCACCGGCGAACCCTCGGTGCTGGTCTCGTCCTGGCGGCTGATCGCCAAGTGCCTGCACCCGCTGCCGGACAAGCGGCGCGGCCTGACCGACCCGGAGTCCCGGGTCAGGCAGCGCTACCTCGACCTCGTCGTGCGCCCCGAGGCCCGCCGGGTGGTCAGGGCGCGCGGCGCCGCCGTGCAGGCCCTGCGCTCCGGGCTGCTGGAGCGCGGCTACCTGGAGGTCGAGACCCCGATGCTCCAGCAGGTGCACGGCGGCGCCAACGCCCGCCCGTTCACCACCCACATCAACGCCTACGACCTCGACCTGTACCTGCGGATCGCGCCGGAGCTGTACCTGAAACGGCTGTGCGTGGGCGGCGTGGAGCGCGTCTTCGAACTGGGCCGCACCTTCCGCAACGAGGGCACCTCGTACAAGCACAACCCCGAGTTCACCATGCTGGAGGCCTACCAGGCGTTCGCCGACTACGACACCATGCTGCGGCTCACCCGCGAGCTGATCCAGTCCGCCGCCACGGCCGCCAACGGGGCCTGCGTGGCCCGCAAGGCCGACGCGGACGGCCGTCTCGTCGACCACGACATCTCGGGCGAGTGGCCGGTCAAGACGGTCTACGGCGCCCTGTCCGAGGCCCTGGGGGAGCAGGTCGACGCCGACACCGACGTCAAGCGGCTCAAGGCGCTGTGCGACCGCGCCGGCGTGCCGTACGCCAAGGGCATGGGGCGCGGCGACATCGTGCTGGAGATGTACGAGCGGCTGGTGGAGGAGCCCACCCGACTGCCCACGTTCTACAAGGACTTCCCCACCGACGTCTCCCCGCTCACCCGCCAGCACCGCGTGGACCCCCGACTCGCCGAACGCTGGGACCTGGTCGCGTTCGGCACCGAACTCGGCACCGCGTACTCGGAGTTGATCAACCCGGTGGAGCAGCGGCGGCGTCTGACCGCGCAGTCCCTGCTGGCCGCCGGCGGCGACCCGGAGGCGATGGAACTGGACGAGGACTTCCTGACCGCGCTGGAGTACGCCATGCCGCCCACCGGCGGCCTGGGCATCGGCGTCGACCGTCTGGTGATGTTCCTGACCGGGCTGACGATCCGCGAGACGCTGCCGTTCCCGTTGGTGCGACGACACTGACGCAGGCGATGACGGGGCGTCACCTCAGGCGCACAGCAAGGCCGTTCGCAGGTCGATGCGGTCCTCCAGGCGGGAGAGGTCCTTGCCGGTGAGGTGTTCGATCCGCTGGATGCGGTAGTGCACGGTGTTGACGTGGACGTGCAGTTGCTCGGCGGTGCGCACCCACGAGCCGCCCGACGGCACCGCCTCGCTCACGCCCGCGCGCAGCGCCGTCGCCGGGGCCAGCGCCTGCAACCGCCGCCAGACGGGGGCGAGTCCGGCGGCCAGCGCCTCGGTCGCGCCGGGCGTCGTGGCCAGCACGGCCACCGCCGTCCCCTCGCCGTCGCAGCCCACCACGAACGGCAGGTCCACCACCGTGCGCAGCGCCTCCGCCAGCGCCCAGCGCGCGATGCCCGCACCGTCCTGCGCCGCCGGGGAGTCCGGTGCCCGCACGGTCAGCACCACCAGCGGGCCCTCACCCGGCAGACCGCACTCGGCCAGCGCGGCCCCCACCACCGTGTCCTGCGCCCGGCCCCTGGCCAGCAGGACGGCGAGCCGGTCGGCGGCGTCCTGCCGCGCTGCCTTTCGCGCCGCCCCCAGTGTGCGGTGCAGACCGACGAAGTCGGCGATCTCCCGCAGCACCCGCGGCGGCGGCGTACCGGCCGACGGGTGCGCGTAGACATACCACGTGCCCAGCGGCGACCGGGCCCGGGCGTCCACCGGCCGGGGCCAGGTCGAGGGCGGCGTCACCCAGGCGCTCGGGGCCACCCTCTTCGAGGAGGTGGTGGTGGACGAGCGCGGCGCGGTCACCACGGCCGCGTTCCGCCGCTACCACCTGCCGACCTACGCGGACACCCCGCGCACCGAGGTGCACTTCACGCCCACCCGAGACGCCATCGGCCCGCTCGGCGCGAAGTCGATGAGCGAGAGTCCCTTCAACCCGGTCGCCCCCGCGCTCGCCAACGCGCTGCGCGACGCCACCGGGGTCCGCTTCACCCAACTGCCGTTGACCCGCGACCGGGTCTGGCTGGGGCTGCGCGACCACGCAGTGGCACGGGAAGTCTGAAGTGCCGTTGGAGCGCGCCGCGTTGGGCCTGCGGGCGCGCGACTTCAGGAGTCGGCGACCGCCTGCTGGTACAGGTCGCGCACCTGTGGGCCGAAGACGCTGCTGTACGACACATACGGCACCGTGCCGCCGCTCAGGTAGCCGCCGATGACGCCGACCACCGAGCCGCTGCCGTCCGGCCGTACTCCCGACAGCCACGGGCTGCCGCTGGTGCCGCCGCTGAACCCGGGGCAGTAGACACGCAGTCGGTCGGCGACCGGCTCGGTGGCGGTGCCGTCGCACACCACGGGGGTGTCCACGCCGTGCGGATAGCCCATCAGCCGCACGGGACCCGGGCCACGTCCGAAGGCGAGGGGGTTCCCGCCGACCACGTCCTCGATCTCGCGCCCGTGCAGCGGCTCGATCACCAGGAACGCCACGTCGGCGTCCGGGTCGGTCTCCCAGACCCAACTGGGCGCCACGAAGGCGCTGCTGACCCGCCAGACCCCGGCCGGCTCCGTTCCGCCCGCGCTCAGGCCCGGGGCGAAGCCGAGCCCGGTCAGGTAACTGCCGCCCGCGCCGCCGTGCACGCAGTGCGCCGCGGTGATCACCAGGTCGCGGTGCGGGCTGTCGATCACGCTGCCGGTGCAGTAGTGACTGGGCTGCTCCGCGTAGTGCAGGACGGTGCCCACCCGGTACGGCGGTGGATACGCGGGCGGGGGAGCGGAGGCCTTCGGTGGTGCGGCGGGCCTGGCCCGGCCCGTCGCACCGAGTACCGGCCACCCGAGGGGGCCGGCCCCGGCGGGGTGCGAGGAGTCGGGAGGCGCCCCGGCGCGGTCCGCCGACCCGCCGCCCGCCGTCGCCGTGCGCACCACGTCGTGCGCGGCGCCCGCATCCGCCGCGGGGCGTGCCGCGATCCCCGTCGAGGACAGCCAGAACGCGATCAGGCAGGCCAGCGCCGCTCCTGCCGCCCCCAGCACCCCGGCCCTGCCGAACCACTTCACGCTGTACTCCCCGGGCCGCCGGACGCCGGGGCGCGCCCTGCCCGCGCCCCCGGCAGATGATCCGACGACCCGGCGCACGGCGGCAGCCCGACACTCACCCGCTCACCCTTCCGGGGGACGCCGACGGGGACACTCGGAGGACCCGCGGGTGCCGCCGCGCGGGGGTGTCCGGCCGCCGACGGCGGGTGTGGGGCGTTGAGGCAGGATGGCGGGTGTGCGCTTCACACCTGTCTCCTGGCCCCGGCTGACCGACGCCCTCGCCGAGCGGATCGCGGCGCTCGCCCCGCTCGACGGCGGACCCTGGGCCCGGGTGGTCGTGGACGGCGCTCCCGCCGCCCGCACCGGCGAACTCGCCGACGCGCTGGCCGAGGCGTTGCGCACGCGCGGCCGCCGGACGCTGCGGGTGAGCGCGGACGGCTTCTGGCGACCCGCCTCGGTACGGCTGGAGTACGGGCACCGGGACGTCGACGCGTACTACGACCTGTGGCTGGACACCGGCGCGCTGTGGCGTGAGGTCTTCGGTCCGTTGAGCCCCGGCGGCGACGGGCGGGCGCTCCCCTCGCTGTGGGACCCGGTCACCGACCGCGCGACCCGGGCGCCCTACGTGACGCTCCCGCCCGGATCCGTGCTGCTGCTCGACGGTCCGCTGCTGCTGGGCCGGGGCTTCCCCGTCGACCTCGGGATCCACCTGCGGCTGTCCCCGGCCGCGCTGGCCCGCCGCACGCCCGATCCCGACCGATGGACGCTGCCCGCATTCGAGCGCTACGACGAGGAGGTCGACCCCGGCACGACAGCGGACGTCGTGGTGCGCTGCGACGACCCGCGCCACCCCGCGTGGTCCGAGGACGGCCACGCGGGGAACGGCAGTTGACGTCGAGTCAGACAAGCCGTCGCAGATAGCCGTTGGCGACCAGCCATCCCACGGTGAGCTGCGTCGGCGCACCCCGCAGCAGGCTCGCGTCCAGCTGGTACTGCCGGCCGCGCCCGGGCTGTCCGAACCACGGCGCGATCGGCCCCGCGTCCACGCTGAACGCCTTGAGCACCCGGTAGTCGTGGTAGTTGCAGCCGGCCGCGGGCGTGCCGTCCAGGCTCTGCGGCGGGATGGAACGCTCGGCGTACGGCAGGCCCTCCGGAGCGAGGAACGAGCCGTACTCGCTGCCGTAGCGGTCGATGTCCTGGCCGGGGCGCAGTGCCTGGTGCCATTCGACCGGCGTGCCGTCGGGCCGGGTGACGTAGCCGTTGGCGGGCGGGTAGATCCAGCCGCCCTGGCCGGAGTTGGCCGCCGCGTCGTAGTAACGGGCCAGGAAGGCCCGGTCGCCGAGGCCGCCGGTGCGCCGGTAGCCGATCAGCTGGTGGCCGACCCGGCCGCGGTCCGGTAGCCGCGCGGGGCCGAGCCTGGCGTCCTGGTCGAAGTACCCGGCCGAGCAGGTCGCGGCGTGCGTGTGCGCCGGCGGCGAGGCGGCGGTGGCGGGTGCCGCCACCGCCACCGGGACGAGGAACGCGCTGGCGAACAGCGCCGCGACGAACCGGCGAACCCTCATGTGAGCCCCTGTCTTGAGACGGCGGAAGCGGTCGGTCGCCCATGCTAGGAGTACGGGGATCGTCACACGCGGTGAACGCCGCAAGTGTGATCATCGGTCCGTGCTCCGGGCGACCGACCGCTTCCGCGGGGCCCGTCGGAGGGCGCCGGGGCCTGCGTCACATGTGGACGACCGGCGCCGCGGCGGAGTCCTGTGACGGCCTGCCGCCGCGGTACATCAGCGCTGTGATGACCAGGCCGGCGACGAAGAACCCGGCCGACCACCAGTACGCGGTGGAGTAGCTGTGCAACTGCGCCTGGGCGGCCAGCACCGGTGTCGGCCGCTTGCCCGACATGTAGTGGGTGGCGGCGCTGGCGGCGAGGGTGTTGAGCAGCGCGGTCCCGATCGAACCGCCCACCTGCTGCATGGTGTTGACGGTGGCGGACGCCACACCCGCGTCCCGCGGCCCGATGCGGTCGGTCGCCAGGCTCATCGCGGGCGGCATGACCAGGCCGAGGCCCAGGCCCATCACGATCAGCGGCGGCAGCACGTCGGCCGCGTAGGTGCTGTGCAGCCCCAGGTTGGTCAGCCACGCCATGCCGATCGCGGCCATGCCCATGCCCAGCGGCACGATCGGGCGCGGACCGACCCGCGGCACCAGCACGTTGGTCGCCAGCTGCGCGGTGACCATCAGCGAACCGATCATCGGCAGGAACGCGAGTCCCGTGGTCACCGGGGTGTAGCGCAGCGTCGTCTGGAGGTAGTAGGTGAGGAAGAGGAACACCCCGAACATGCCGGCGCCGGAGATGGCGACGGTGATGAACGACGCGCCCCGGTTGCGGTCCAGCAGCACCCGCAGCGGCAGCAGCGGGTGTCCCGCCCTGCGCTGCCAGGCGGCGAACGCCGCTATCAGCACCGCGCCCGCGGCCAGGAAGCCCCACGTCATCGGCGAACCCCAGTGGTGGGTCTCGGCGTTGGAGAAGCCGTAGACCAGGCCGAACAGGCCGGCGGAGACGAGCAGGGTGCCGGGCAGGTCGAGCTTGGGCCGGTCGGCGGGGGCGCCGGGCTTGAGCAGCACCAGACCACCGATGAACGCGATGACGGCGAAGATGAGATTGACGTACAGCGTCCATCGCCAGCTGAGGTGCTCGGTCAGCACACCGCCGAGCAGCAGGCCGATGCCGCCGCCCGCACCCGCGATGGCGCCGTAGATGCCGAACGCCTTCGCGCGCTCCTTGGCGTCGGTGAAGGTGACGTTGAGCAGCGCCAGCGCGGCCGGGGCGAGCAGAGCGCCGAACAGTCCCTGCAACGCCCGCCCGGTCACGAGCAGGCCGAAGCCCTGCGCGGCACCGGCGAGCGCGGAGGCCCCCGCGAAGCCGAGCACGCCGACCAGGAAGACGATCTTGCGGCCGACCAGGTCGGCGAGGCGCCCGCCGAGCAGCAACAGGCTGCCGAAGGCGAGCGAGTAGGCGGTGACGATCCACTGGCGGTTGCCGTCGGAGAACCCGAGGGCCCGCTGTGCGGACGGCAGGGCGATGTTCACGACGGTGGCGTCCAGGACGACCATCAGCTGCGCGATGCCGATGACGGCGAGGACGAACCAGCGGTTGGCGGCCGGGTGTTCGCCGCCGCCGCGCTCCTTGGCGAGGCCGACGGGATGGTCGGCGGTGGTCTGGGACATGGCGTGGTCCTTGGGCTCGGGAGGGTCTGGTGCTCGGTGCGGCGGTCCGGCGCCGGTGCTGCGGCGGCCGGGTGGCCGGTGTCAGCTGTTGAGGAGCGCGGGCAGCACGACCGCGTCGATGTAGCGCGTCATGTAGGCGGCGTCCGCGAAGCGGTCCTCGAGGATCTTGCGGGCGGGTAGCGCGGCGACCAGCATCGGCAGGAAGAACTCGGCCGCCTTGGCGTCCGCGCGCAGCTCACCGCGGGCGACGGCGCGTTCCAGCATCGCGTCCAGGACGGCGCGTTCCGGCTCGATGAGGGCCTGGCGCATGGCGTCGCCGAGTTCCGGATGGCCGTCGCAGGCGTGTCCGACGGCGGCCAGCAGCGCCGTGTCGCCGGGGGCCACCTGCTCGACGCGATGGGCGATCTCCAGCAGGTCGCCGCGCAGGCTGCCGGTGTCGATGCCCGCGCTGTGGAGCGGCTTGAGGTGCCGCAGCGCGGCGGCGACCAGTTGGGGCTTGCCCTTCCACTGCCGGTAGAGCGTCGCCTTGCTGGTGCGGGCCCGGGCGGCGACGGCGTCCATGGTCATCGCCTCGTACCCGGCGCCGCGCAGTTCCTCCAGCACGGCGGCGTAGAGTTTCGCCTCGCGATCCGGGGTGAGGCGGGTGCGGCGGGCCGGCGCCTGTCCGGATTCCGTGGTCATGTGCCCACCTCCCTGGCGGTCGCCCGCAGGCCGTCCGACCGGCGGTCCACGGGGTCGAGTGGAGCTGCCGCGCCCCGGTCTCGAACGAAACTGTTTCGTACAGCTCTACGGTAGGACAGGGCTTATCGAAACGCAAGAGTTTCGCTAGCGGCGGTCGAGTGGCCACGGGTTCTGCCTCGGACGGACCAATGCGGCTCTGCCCTGGACGGACCAGTCGGCCGCGCGCGCACGGGACTTCGGGGGCGACGCTGGGGAAGGGCGGGTACTGGGCCGGATCCAGGGCAGGAGCGTGCCAGAACGACCCGAACCGACAGGAAGGTGGAGGTTGTCGTGCTGCGACTGCTGCGACGTCCGCGACGATCAGGACGGCCCGGACCCGGGTGGGCGCAGGGCGCGCCCGGCTGGACCAGCCCGCACCCCGACCCCGTGCCGCCGAGGCCGACGCCCTCGCCGCCTCCCGGGCCGCAGCCCGGACCCGCTCCCGGGCCCGCGCCCGTACCGGAGCCGGACCCCGTTCCCACGCCGCCGCCCGGCCCAGGCCCCGGCCCGCTGCCCGATCCGGTGCCGACGCCCCCGCCGCCGGGACCGGGCCCCGAGCCGGGCCCTGAACCCGTGCCCGACCCCGGGCCGCTGCGCTAGTGCCGCACGGGCCGGGCCGGGCGGAACACCTGGCCATGACCCTGTTGTCGGCCGCCTCCGGGGCCGTGGACGCGCTCGCGTTCACGGCCCTGGGCCACGTCTTCGCCGGGGTCATGACCGGCAACCTCGCGCTGCTGGGCATCGCGTGCGGCGGCGACCGGTTCGGCGACGTCGCGGCGCCGCTGATCGCGCTGGCCGGATACGTCGCGGGGGCGGCCGCCGCCGCACGTTTCTGCGGGACCCGGCCGGACGAGCCGGGCGACGGCTGGCCGACGCGCACGCTGGCGGTGCTGGCGGCGGAGGCCGTCCTGCTCGCGCTGAACGCCGTGGCGTGGGCCGTCGGCGGCGCGCCGCCCACCGGGGCGCCGCGGGAGGTGCTGCTGGGCGTCGCCGCCCTGGCGATGGGCGGGCAGTCGGGCGCCATGCTGGGCGCCGGTACCGCCGCGCGGCCGTCGACCTACCTGACCGGCTCGCTGACCACGTTCGTCAGCCGCGCCGCGTCGGGCGGCCCGAGGGAGACGGGGTACTGGGTGCCGGTCAGGCTCGGCGCGCTGGCCGTCGGCGCGGGGGCGGCGGCCGCGCTCCACCGCGGCGCGGCGCCGTGGGCCGCGGCGCTGCCACCGCTGCTCGTGGCGGCGGGCGCCGTCACCGCGGCACGGGCCCGCCGCGAGCGGGGCCGTCCGGCTGCGGCGGCGCCCCAGGAGGCGTAAATCGGTGAATACGGGGCACGTGGTGCTTGCGGTTCGCGGGGCGGCCACCCGGCCCGCCGCAGGCGACGCGCCCCGGCCGGCCGACGCCGAACCGACACCAGGGCTCCAGCAGGCTTCGAGGAGGACGTGCCATGCCCATCGCCACCGTCAACCCGGCGACCGGGGAGACCCTCAAGACGTTCGAGTCGCACGGGCCCGAGGAGATCGAGGCCATCGTCGCCCGGGCCGCGTCCGCCTTCCGTGAGTACCGCACGACGAGCTTCGCCGAGCGCTCCGAGCTGATGCGGCGCGCCGCCGACCTGCTGGACAAGGACCGCGACGAGATCGCCGCGACCATGACCACCGAGATGGGCAAGACACTGGCCGCCGCCCGCGCGGAGGCCGCCAAGTGCGCCAAGGCGATGCGCTGGTACGCCGAGCGCGCCGAGGGGCTGCTCGCCGACGAGCGGGTGGACGCCGCCGACGTGGAGGACTCCGGTGGCAGCAGGGCGTACGTGCGCTACCGGCCGCTGGGTGTCGTCCTGGCCGTGATGCCGTGGAACTTCCCGCTCTGGCAGGTCGTACGGTTCGCCGCGCCCGGCCTGATGGCGGGCAACGTCGGGCTGCTCAAGCACGCCTCCAACGTGCCGCAGACCGCCCTGTACCTCGGTGACCTCTTCCGCCGCGCGGGCTTCCCCGAGGGCTGCTTCGCCACCTTGCTGATCGGGTCGCGGGAGGTGGAGAAGGTGCTGCGCGACCCCAGGATCGCCGCCGCCACGCTGACCGGCAGCGAGCCCGCTGGCCGCTCGGTCGCCTCGATCGCGGGCGACGAGGTGAAGAAGACCGTGCTCGAACTCGGCGGCAGCGACCCGTACATCGTGCTGCCCTCCGCCGACGTCGCGGCCGCCGCGAAGACCGCGGTCACCGCCCGCGTGCAGAACAACGGGCAGTCGTGCATCGCCGCCAAGCGCTTCATCGTGCACACGGACGTCTACGACGAGTTCGCCGAACGCTTCGTTTCGGGCATGAAGGCACTGAGCGTGGGCGACCCGATGCGGGAGGGCACGGACGTCGGTCCGGTCTCCAGCGAGCAGGGCCGCGCCGACCTGGAGGAACTGGTGGACGACGCCACCGCGCGCGGCGCCACGGCGCTCTGCGGCGGCCGGCGGCCCCAGGACCAGCCCAAGGGCTGGTTCTACGAGCCGACCGTGCTCGCCGGCGTCACCCCCGAGATGCGCATCCACCACGAGGAGGCCTTCGGCCCGGTCGCGAGCCTGTACCGGGTGCCCGACCTGGACGCCGCCGTCAAGCTCGCCAACGACACGCCGTTCGGCCTGAGTTCGAACGTGTGGACCGCCGACAACGCCGAACAGGACCGTTGTGTGCGGGACTTGCAGGCGGGCGGCGTCTTCTTCAACGGCATGACCGCTTCGCACCCCGCGATGCCGTTCGGCGGCGTCAAGCGCTCCGGCTACGGGCGCGAGCTGGCGGACCACGGCATCCGCGAGTTCTGCAACACCACCACCGTCTGGTACGGCCGTTGAGCGACGGCGACGGCGACGGCGACGGCGGCGGACTGCCCGGCATGGAGCTGGCCGTGGTGCTCGACTGCGCGGACCCCGAACGGCTCGCCGGGTTCTGGAGCACGGCCCTCGGCTACCGGCGCACCGGCGGCGAGGCGCCGTACGTCGTCCTCGCCGATCCCGGCGGGCGGTGGCCGGAGCTGCTGCTCCAGCGGGTCCCCGAGCCCAAGCGGGGCAAGAACCGCGCCCACCTCGACCTGCGCGTCTCCACTCTGGAGCCGCACCTGGCACGGTTGCTGGAGGCCGGGGCGCGGCGACTGCGCGGGCCCTTCGACGACGGCGGGTGGCTGACCGTCGTGCTGGCCGACCCGGAGGGCGACGAGTTCTGCCTCATCGTCCCGCCGGGCGGCCTGCCGACCAGGGGCTGAGCCACCCGGGGGCGTCACGCGTGCGGGGCGGGCGGCTCCTGGTTCCACGACGCCACGACCGGGCGGCCGTGCTCGGTGCCCAGACGGCTCACCGTGGCCGTGTCCAGCCGGAACAGGGCGCCGCCCGCCGCGGGCAGCCCCAGCCGCCGGGCCGTGATCACCCGCAGGACGTGGGCGTGCGCGACCAGCACCACGTCGCCGCCCTCGCCGTCGAGGTCCGCGTCGCGCAGCGCCGCGTCCACCTGCTTCAGGACCCGGTCGGCGCGTTCCCCCACCTGCGCCGGACTCTCCCCAGGATGACCGTCGGGCCCGGGCACCACGCCGTCGGTCCACAGGTCCCACTCCGGGCGGGTGCGGTGGATCTCCACCGTGGTGATCCCCTCGTAGCCGCCGTAGTCCCACTCGTGCAGCTCGGAGTCGACGACCGCGTCGCGCAGCCCCGCCAGCTCGGCGGTCCTGCGGGCCCGCGCCATCGGGCTGGTGAGGGTGAGCGCGATCCGCCGCCCGGCCAGCAACGGCACCAGGGAGCGGGCCTGCTCCTCGCCCCGGGCGGTCAGCGGCAGGTCCGTCCAGCTGGTGTGCTTTCCCGTCCGGCTCCACTCCGTCTCGCCGTGCCGGATCAGAATCAACTCGCCCATGTACGTTCCCGCCTCGTTTCCTGGCGCGCCGGCGCCGTCGCGTGTCACGCTCAGCACCATCTTGCTCGATCGCCGGCCGGGGCGCGGATGCGGGTGTGCCGCGACTGCCGGAGGATGGCCGGCGAGGAAACCGACCGGGAGGCGGCACCGTGGATCAGGAGCGCACGTACGACGTCGTGGTCATCGGCGCGGGTCCGACCGGAGAGAACCTGGCGGACCGCGCCCGCGCGGCCGGCCTGGCCGTCGCCGTCGTGGAGAGCGAACTCGTCGGCGGCGAGTGCTCGTACTGGGCCTGCATGCCCAGCAAGGCCCTGCTGCGCCCGCACACCGCGCTCGCCGAGGCCCGCAGGCTCCCCGGCGCCCGCGAGGCGGCCGGCGGCGCCCTGGACGCGGCGGCGGTGCTCGCCCGGCGCGACGACTTCGCCGCGCACTGGAAGGACGACGGCCAGGCGGAGTGGGTGCGCGGCGCCGGACTCGACCTGGTGCGCGGGCACGGCAGGCTCGACGGGCCCCGCAGGGTCGCCGTCGGCACCCCCGACGGCTCACGCGTGCTGCTCACCGCCCGGCACGCGGTCGCCGTCTGCACCGGCAGCCGTGCCGCGCTGCCCGCCCTGCCGGGGCTCGCGGCGGCGGGGGTGTGGACCAGCCGGGAGGCCACCAGCGCCAAGGAGGTGCCCGGGCGGCTGGCCGTGGTCGGCGGCGGGGTGGTCGCCGTGGAGATGGCGACCGCGTGGCGGGCCCTGGGCAGCGAGGTCACCCTGCTGGTGCGCGGGGGCGGGTTGCTGCCTCGCATGGAACCGTTCGCCGGTGAGCTGGTCGCCGAGGGGCTGACCGCCGCCGGGGTGGAGGTCCGCACCGGAGTGTCGGTGACCGCGGTGGGCCGCCCGGCGCCGGCGGCCCCGGTGACCCTGACGCTGGACGACGGCGGCGAACTCGTCGCCGACGAGGCGCTGTTCGCCACCGGCCGCGCTCCCAGGACCGACGACCTCGGACTGGAGACGGTCGGCCTGACCCCCGGCGACTGGCTGACCGTGGACGACTCCTGCCGGGTGATCGGGGTCGACGGCGAGTGGCTCTACGCCGCGGGGGACGTCAACCACCGCGCGCTGCTGACCCACCAGGGCAAGTACCAGGCGCGGATCGCGGGCGCCGTCATCGGAGCCCTCGCGCAGGGCGAGCCCCTCGACCCCGCTCCCTGGGGGCCGCACCGGGCCACCGCCGACGTCGAGGCCGTGCCGCAGGTCGTCTTCGCCGACCCCGAGGCCGCCTCGGTCGGCCCGACCGCCAAGGAGGCCGAGGAGGCGGGCCGCCGCGTTCACGTCGTCGACTACGACCTGGCGCAGGTGGCGGGCTCGGCGCTGTACGGCGACGGCTACCGGGGGCGGGCCAGGATGGTGGTGGACGCCAACAGCGAACGCCTCGTCGGCGCCACCTTCGTCGGCCCGGGCGTCGGCGAACTGCTGCACTCCGCGACCGTCGCGGTGGCCGCGCAGACGCCGGTGAGCCGCCTGTGGCACGCCGTTCCCTCGTACCCGACGATCAGCGAGGTGTGGCTGCGCCTGCTGGAGGCGTACCGCGACCGGTAGTCCCGGCGCGGGCTCGCCGGACCCGGACCTGAGCCGGACCCGGGGCCGCCTTCCGCCGGACGGCGGACCCGGGTCCGGCGCGTTCACTCCTCAGGCGCGGCGCTCGGCAGCTTGGACTGGATGAGGTCCATGACCGTGCTGTCGGTGAGGGTGGTGACGTCGCCCAGCTCGCGGTTCTCGGCGACGTCCCGCAGCAGCCGTCGCATGATCTTGCCGGAGCGGGTCTTGGGCAGTTCCGACACCGGCAGGATGCGCTGGGGCTTGGCGATGGCGCCCAGTGTCGAGCCCACGTGGTCGCGCAGTTGCGCCACGAGGTCCTCGGTCTCGGTGGCGCCGCCGCGCAGGATGACGAACGCGACGATGGCCTGCCCGGTCGTGGGGTCCGTCGCTCCGACGACCGCCGCCTCGGCGACCTTGGGGTGCGAGACGAGGGCGGACTCGACCTCGGTGGTGGAGATGTTGTGCCCCGACACCAGCATCACGTCGTCGACCCGGCCGAGCAGCCAGATGTCGCCGTCGTCGTCCTTCTTCGCCCCGTCACCCGCGAAGTACCGCCCCTGGAAACGCGACCAGTAGGTGTCGAGGTACCGCTGGTCGTCGCCCCAGATCGTGCGCAGCATGCCGGGCCACGGCTCGGTGAGCACCAGATAGCCGCCCGAACC
>NZ_NSKH01000024.1:0-1512 GCF_003144095.1 Streptomyces sp. ICBB 8177
CCTCTCGCGCAACGGCTCGAAGCAGTACTGCACCCGAACCTGCGCACACCGGGCCAGCGTCGCGGCCTACCGGAGCCGGCGCAGCCCGCGTTGAGCGCCGGCACCTGACCCTGCCAGGCCGGCTCCGGGGTTTCGTCCGAGCCCGCCCTACTGATGGGGCTTCGCGAAAATCCCCACGGCCGATCTTCGCCTCAGTTCGTCCGCTGGTAAATCGAGTGGGGTGTGGGGAGCGAAGGGCACGCCCTGCCGGTGCTGGAGCGGAAAGGCCGTTGCACTGGGACCTGTTGGGGCCGATAGACGAACTCGAACCGGCAGCCCAGGACCCAGCCGACGGTGCACCGGTAAGCCGGGCCTCGCTCCAGGCCAACCTCGCCGACGCCCAGGCCCGCAACACCCGCCTGACCGCCCGCGTTCAGCGGTTGGAGAAGCGACTGTCGCAGGCGCTGGGAGCTCAGGCTTGGCAGGAATCAGGGCTCGGAGCCCCAGCCGACATCGACGAGCTCCAGCGGAAGATCACGAGGCTGGAGCAGCACAACGTCGAACTGACCTCCGCACGGGAGGAGGCCCGATCCGATCTCGTTGCTGCGAGGGAGGCCAGCCGAGACCTGACCGGAGCCCTGAACCAACGCGGCTGAATCACACAGGGGCGTCGGGGTCCTGATCGATGAGGCTCGTTTTGGACGCCAGGGCGCACGCGGTGTCAGCGAAGTACTGCTCGTCGGCGCCGGGGGCGAGGCCCAGGATGACGCCCTGCGCGAGACCGACGAACAGTGCCCTGAGCGCGGTAACCAGACGTCGTGCCTGATGCGACGTCACGACTCTCCCGTTGTGCGATCTGCCGGTGACAACGCGATCAGGTGACTCTCCTGCGTCTGGACGGACGCGGCGAGCTGGGAACCGAGTTCGGGGTCGTGCAGGGCCATGTCCAGCAGGGTGATCTGCAACGACAGGGCAGAGGTCGCGGCCGGGGCGTCACAGCTGCGCCGGTAGTACCGGCCGAAGGCTTCAACCGCTTCCAGGAGATCCATGACGTTCCGGGTGCCGGCGTGGGTGGCCGCGTGCCGGGGGCCGGCCGCCCGGTTCCGCAGTCGCGGCCTGGGGGCGGGCGGTGGTGCGGGTCCAGCGGCATCAGCCGTCTCCGGGGCGGTGTGTCTAGCCGGTCCGGTCAACGGCTACCAGGTGCTGGAGGACGTGGTGGCGTTGCCGGCGAGTACGTGGCGCTATCACTGGGACCCCGCCGCACGTACGTCACCTCGGCCCCATGGCTCAGGACGGGTTCGCCGCCTTCCACGTCGGCATCGACGACAAGACCCTCTGCTGCACCGATGCCAACGGCGTCGCCCTCGTTTCCATCAGGGCGTTGTACCGCCGGCTCACCGAAACCCAGCAAGAAGTCACCGCGCTGCGCACCTTAAGAAGTCATCTCATTTGGTGAGTCTGCGGTAGCAGATGAGGGTGCAGGCGATGCTGGTGAAGGCCAGGAAGTGCTCGGCTTTCCGCTCGTAGCGTCGG
>NZ_NSKH01000024.1:1522-2095 GCF_003144095.1 Streptomyces sp. ICBB 8177
AGTCATCTCATTTGGTGAGTCTGCGGTAGCAGATGAGGGTGCAGGCGATGCTGGTGAAGGCCAGGAAGTGCTCGGCTTTCCGCTCGTAGCGTCGGTGGAGGCGGCGGCAACCGGCGAGCCAGGACATGGTGCGTTCGATGGTCCAGCGGTGTCGGCCGAGCCGGGTGGAGGACTCGACGCCCTTGCGTGCGATGCGGTGCCTGATGCCACGCTTGCGTAACCATCGGCGCAGGTGGTCATAGTCGTAGCCCTTGTCGGCGTGGAGCTTGGCCGGGCGTCGGCGCCGTGGGCCGCGACGGGAACGGACCGGCGGGATGCCCCGCACCAGCGGCTCAAGGGCCTGGCTGTCGTGGAGGTTGGCGCCGGAGATTCCGACAGACAGGGGTAAGCCGGTGCGCTCGGTGATCAAATGGATCTTCGAGCCGTACTTGCCCCGGTCCACAGGATTCGGACCCGTCAGGTCCCCCTTTTCAGAGCCCGCATGTTCACCGAGTCGATGGCGCAGCGAGACCAGTCCAGTTCACCGCGTGAGCCGAGTTCATCGAGGACCAGGCGGTGGAGCTTCGCCCACAC
>NZ_NSKH01000024.1:2105-23639 GCF_003144095.1 Streptomyces sp. ICBB 8177
GAAACGCCTGTGGGCCGTGGCTCCCGAGGGCCCGAACGAGGCGGACGGAAGCTGCTGCCAGGTGCAGCCCGACGTGGCTACGAACACGATCGCAGCCAGCACTTCCCGATCCCCGTGCCGCCGCCGGCCACCACCCTGCGGACCAGTCGGCGCCTCCGGCACCACCCGCTGGAACAACCCCCACAGCTCATCCGGCACCAGCCGCTCAACGATCCCCACGCCACGAGCCTATCGAACAACCCAAATGAGATGACGTCTAAGTGGCTCGCCTGCGCGAGCACACCACCCGGAGCGCCCAGTCGGGGCCGAAGCCGGACGGCCGGTCTAGCTAGGCAGTCGCCACTTGGGGCGGTTCGTGAACGGCCTCAAACGTCCCCGCCGCGGTGAACGCGTCGGTGATCGGCTCGATGAGCGAGGCGAGGCGGCGGGCCCCCGCGTTGCCGATCGGCGCCCACAGCGTGGCGCAGTGCTCGTCTGTTTCCACCTCGATACGTTCGCGTGCCGCGCTGCCGGCGTCGGTCATCACCGAGTCGGAGTCGAGCCAGCCGCGTGCGACGAGGCGTGCCGTTGCCGCGTTCCACTCCTCGTCGTCCCACTGCCGGGTCGCCCGCGCGACGGCTGTGGGAAGGCGGCCGGTCGCGGTGTGCAGGACGAGGCAGTCGCACGGCCCGAGGTCGTTGTCGACGAGTACGACGAGATGGGCGTCGCCGCGCCACTCGCGCGCCACCGTGATCTGCTGCCAGAGCGCGACGAGAGGATCGGTGGGAAGGACGACCGAGGCGTTCGCGGCGGCCAGCACCTTGCCGGCGTAGTCGGCACCGGCGACGACCGGGTCGATCAGAGAGCGCGCCTCGGCCGAGTGGTCGCCGGTCAGATGTACGTTGACGCGCCGCATCGCCCGTCCGGCGGCCCGGAAGCGAGCGGCCTGCCACTGCTCGGGCGGCGCGGCGTCCCATACGCCTGCCATGGCTCGCACGGCCCGCGGACTGAAGTTGTAGAAGGCCGCGAGCGTGACGTGCCACGGCACCGCGCCCATCGCGGCCGACCGGAAGGCCAGATACACCGGCCCGGGGTCGGTCACGCCGAGTTCGGCAGCCTCCTCCGCGGTCTCGGGGGCGAGGTAGGTGAACAGGTGGGGGGCGGTGACGGCGCGGCTGACGACGCGGACGGTGTCCAGGTCCCTCAGGCCGTCGCCGGGGCGGGCGGCGTCGGGAAGGGTGTCAAGGTGCATGGCGGTGGTGTCTCCTGGGAGTCGGATGGCGCTGTCAGGCGGGTGTTTCGGCAGTGGCGGTCAACACCGCGCGCCCGAGGGTGTGACCGGCCATGGTGAAGCCGAGGACGGCCGGTGTGGCGTCGGCGGGGACGCCGGTCGAGGGGATGTCGAGGGCGTGGACCACGACGAAGTAACGGTGCGGGCCGTGTCCGGCCGGCGGGGCGGCGCCGATGTAGCGGGCCGCGCGGGTGTCGTTGGGCAACTGGTAGGCGCCCTCGGGCAGATGTGAGCCGGTGTCGTCGCCGGCGCCCTCGGGAAGTCCGGTGACGGTGGCGGGGATGTCGGTGACCGCCCAGTGCCAGAACCCGGACCCGGTGGGGGCGTCGGGGTCGTAGACGGTGACGGCACAGCTCTTGGTGCCGTCCGGGGCGCCGCTCCAGGACCACTGCGGGGAGGTCCTTCCAGGGCGTGAGCCTGGCCGTGGTGCGCGAGGCGCTCGTGCGGGTGGTCGGCGAGGGGCTCGCCGACCGGCTGCCCAACCGCGGTTTCGCAGTCCCGACCTTCTCCGACCGCCGCTGGCAGGAGATCGCGGAGGCCCGCCGGACCGTCGAACCGGTCGTACTGCGCATGTCGATCGAGCGCGGCGACGTCGACTGGGAGGCCCGTGTACGGGCCGCCCACCATCGTCTGGTCCGCACTCCGGC
The DNA here is from genome assembly GCF_003144095.1 of Streptomyces sp. ICBB 8177. Taxonomy (GTDB): domain Bacteria; phylum Actinomycetota; class Actinomycetes; order Streptomycetales; family Streptomycetaceae; genus Streptantibioticus_D. The sequence goes on from NZ_NSKH01000024.1 coordinate 4,023, forward strand.
GTAGGTGCCGGAGAGGGGAGAGCACTGCACCGAGGCCTGGGCCGAGGCTCACCGAGCCTTCCACCGCGTGCTGCTGGAGGGGTGCGGCAATCGCGCGCTGCTGGAGATGTACGACCGGTTGTGGACCGCCAGTGAGCTGACCCGCCGTTGGTCGGCCCACCGCAACCCCGACCGGGACGGCGCCGAGGAACACCGCAGGCTGGAGGAGGCGGCGCTGGCCCGCGACGCCGACACCGCGGCCGACGTCCTGGTCCGGCACCTCACGTTGACCGCGGCGGCTCTGACCGACGATTCAGGTCAGTCCACCTGGACCAGGCGGTTTCGTCTGGATCGGCGTGGGACCAGAGGCGACCGACCCGGGCCGCGTCGGCACCGGCGCGGCCCGCTCATCGAAAAGCCCGAGCGGAGGCGTCGGCCACCTCCGCGACCGTGCCGCCGTGCCGACTCGCGGGGAACTGCCGCTCACGCCCGCGCTGCCGCAAGAACCCCGGGGCACCCGTTCGGTCCCGCCCGGGGTGCGCGGGACCGTACACCGACCAGACTCGTTGGCATGGCAGAGCGATCGCGCGGTTCCACCTCGTCCACGGCTTCGAGGCAGCGTCGTACCGGCAGAGGGCCGGAGGACGCCGCCCGGGTCGCGCGCGAGAAGCTGGAGCAGCTCATCAGCCACCGGATCGAGGGCGTCTCCGCGGTCGAACGGACCGATGACGGGTGGCTCGTCTCGGTGGACGTCCTCGAAGTGCCGCGCATCCCCGACACCACCAGCCTCCTGGCGACCTACGAGGTGCACCTGGAGCCGGACGGCGCGCTGCTGGACTACCGCAGGTCCCGGCGCTACCGGCGCGGGGCCGCGGACGAGTGACCAAGCGGTCACCTGTTGAAAGGACGCACTACCCATGACCACGATCACGTACCCCGGCGAGGTCGCGTGCCTGCCGCGCGCGGGCACGCTCTACGACGTCCTGGAACTCATCCTGGACCGCGGCATGGTGATCGACGTCTTCCTCCGGGTCTCGCTGGTCGGCATCGAGATCCTCAAGGTCGACGCGCGCGTCGTGGTGGCCAGCGTCGACACCTATCTGCGGTTCGCGGAGGCGTGCAACCGGCTCGATCTGGAGAACGACGCGAGCAGCCGGACCGTTCCCGAGCTGTTCGGCGGCGGCGCCGCCAAGGCCGCCGGAAAGCGGAAGGCCAAGAAGGCCGTCGAGTCCGTCGGCGACACGGTCCGCAAGGCGGTGGGCAAGGGCGAGGACGACGATGAGGAGGAGCGCCCGCGCCGTCGAAAGGCCTCCTCCGGCTCCGGATCCGGCAGCCCGCGCCGCAAGCGCGCCGAGGCGTAGGCCGTGGTCGTGGAGGCCGGGGGCGGTGTGCGCTCTCCCGCCCCTCGTGCGGCGCGCCCGACCGGCCACCGGACCTGCGTGTACGCCATGGTCCGTGCCGGTCACCGGCTCGCGGTGGACACCCGGGGGGTGGGGAACCCTCCCCTGCCGGTGCGGATGATCACCGAAGGTGACGTGGCGGCCGTCGTCAGCGACGCGCCCGACGATCTGCGCGCCCGGCGCCGTGACCTGCTCGCCCACCAGGGGCTGCTGCTGGGACTGGCGGAGCACGGAAGCGTCCTGCCGATGCGGTTCGGCTCGGTCGCCGAGGACGACGCGACCGTGCGCGGGCAGCTGCGGGAGGGGCGGCAGCGGTACGCGGCGACCCTGCGCAGGCTGGACGGCCGCGTCGAGCTGAACGTCAAGGCGTCGCCCGATACGGATTCCCTCGATGCCGTCGTCACCGAGGACCGCGAGGTCCGGCGACTGCGCGCGGAGGTACGGCGGCGTCCCGGCTACGAGGCCAGCCTACGGCTCGGCCAGGCCGTCGCCGCCGCGTTCGCACGCCGGGCCGCCGAGGCCGGCCGGGACCTCCTGGAGCAGCTCAGGCCCCTGGCCGACGCGGTGGCGCCGGGCCCCGAGGTACCCGGCTGCGTACTGAACGTGTCGTTCCTGGTCGAACGGGGGCGGCAGCGGTCGTTCGAGGACACCGTGGCCGCGGTGTCCTCGCGCCACGAGGGGCGCGCCGTGCTGAGGATGTCCGGCCCCCTGCCCTGCTACAGCTTCTCCGGGGTCGGTTCGGCCGAGCCCGCGGAGGTCTGACGTGGGGCTGATCACTGGACTGCTGACCTTGCCACTGGCTCCGGTGCGCGGGGTCGTCTGGGTTTCCGAGCAGATCGCGGAGACGGCGGAACGCGAAATGTACGGCCCCGCCGCACTGAGGTCTCGGCTGGCGGCACTGAATCAAGAGTTGGAGGCTGGAGAGATCAGCCAGGAGATTTTCGAAAGGGAAGAGGAACGGCTACTCGACGCACTGGAGGCACACCGACCGCCACGATGAATCCGGAAGGCGAGCAGAATGGACCAACCGACGAAGATCGCCATTGTCGTGGCCCTCGCGGGCGGATACCTGCTGGGCCGTACCAAGAAGGGCCGTCTCGCCCTCATGGCCGCTTCGCTCGTCGCGGGGCGGGAACTCGAACCCCGCGCGATCGCCTCGGAAGCGCTCAGCAAACTCGCCGAAGTCCCCCAGGTCGCCGATCTGAACGAGCAGCTGCGCGGAGAGGTCCTCGACGCCGGCAAGCGGGCCGCCACCGCCGCGTTGAACCGCCGTATCGGCTCGCTGACCGGTGCGGTCGGGGACGTCGACGAGACGGACGAGGACGCCTACGAGGACACGGACGAGGACGAGGAGTACGAGGACGAGGCGCCCGAAGGCGAGTACGAGGAAGAAGAGGCGCCCGAGGACGAGCAGGAAGAGGAGGAAGCACCCGAGGAGGAGCCCCGCCGTGCCCGCTCGCGTGCGCGCCGCGGCGAGGCCCGCGGCCGCTCCGGGCACGACGACCAGCGGCGGCGCCGGAAACGCAGCGACGAGGAAGAGCCCACCGCCGGCCGGGGCTCCGCTCCCGCCAAGAAGACCCCCGCCAAGAAGACCGCGGCCAAGAAGGCCACCGCGAAGAAGGCTCCCGCCAAGAAGGCCACCGCGAAGAGGGCTCCCGCGAAGAAGGCGGCCGCCAAGAAGACCACGCCGGCGAAGAAGACCAGCGGCACCAAGAGCACGAGCGGCAGGACCAGCGGCACCAAGAAGAGCAGCGGCGCGCGCGGCTCCTCGCGGTCCGGCCGGGGCAGGTGATCGTCCATGACGCAGGACCGAGAAGGCGGCACCACGGGACTGGAACAGCTTCGCGGAGGTATCGGCGAATTCCTCAGTTCCAAGGTCGGCGACCTCGCGGAGAAGGCCGGCGGAAAACTCACCGACCTGACCGGGCAGCTCACGGAAATCGCCGACAACGGTGGGGAGTTGCCGAAGATCGGCTCACGCCTCCTCAAGGGTGAGTCGCCCGTCAAGGCGGTCGTGAAGGAGAAGGCCAAGGGCGCGAAGGACAGCGTCGTGGGGAAGGTGAAGGAGGCCTTCGGCGGAGGCAGTGACCGCCGGGCGGGGGACGTGAAGGTGACCAACATCGTGGAGGTCCGCGATATCGGAGTCCCCCTGCGGTGGGCCTACGACCACTGGACGGAATACGAGAAGTTCAGCGGCTTCACCAAGGGAGTCAGCAGCGTTTCCACCGAGGACGAGGGCACCACCGACTGGAAGGCCAAAGTCGGCCCTTCCACGCGCAGTTGGAAGGCCACGATCCAGGAGCAGGTACCGGACGAACGCATCATCTGGACGTCCGAAGGCTCCAAGGGCACGATCCGGGGCGCTGTCAGTTTCCACGAACTGGGCCCCGCGCTGACGCGCATCGTGCTGGTGGTCGAGTACTACCCGTCGGGCTTCTTCGAGAAGACGGCCAATCTGTGGCGTGCCCAGGGCCGCCGTCTACGGCTGGATTTCAAGCACTTCCAGCGCTACGTCACCCTGACGGACGAAGAGGCTGAGGGCTGGCGTGGTGAAATCCGCGACGGCGAAGTCGTGCGCACCCACGAAGAGGCAATGGAAGAGGAGGAGGCGCGCCAGGAAGAGGAAGACGAGGAGGACGAGGACGAGGAGGAAGAAGAGCCCGAGGACGAGGAGGACTACGCGGACGAGGACACGGAGGAAGAGGAGGAAGAGCCCGAGGAGGAGGACGAGGAAGACAGCGCATACGAAGACGAAGACGAAGACGAAGACGATGAAGAAGAAGACGACGAGGACTGAGGTGACCAGGTGTCGGACGTGGACTACAGGCAGGGCGCCACGGCTGTGCCCGGCCCCCATACCGCCAACCTGGCCGACATCCTCGAACGTGTCCTCGACAAAGGCATCGTCATCGCGGGAGACATCAAGATCGACCTGCTCGACATCGAACTGCTCACCATCAGGCTCCGGCTCTTCGTCTCCTCCGTCGACACCGCCAGGAAGGCGGGCATCGACTGGTGGGAGACCGACCCCGCGCTCAGTTCACATGCCGCCCGCTGCGAGCTGCGTCAGGAGAACGCGGAGCTGCGCGACCGTGTGGCCGCGCTCGAAGCGGGCGACGTGAACGCTCGTACCGCGTCGGAACGTGGCCTATGACCGGCTCCACGGACCCCACCGTCATGCCGCACTCGATCCTGACGTACGCCTTCGCCGTCTGCCGCGACGCGGACGCCCCCGTTCCTCCGCCGCTACCGGGCATGCCGGGGGGCGCCCCGGTGCGCCGCCTCGGCTTCGGCTCCCTGACCGCGATCGTGCAGGACGTGCCCGCCGCGGACTTCACGGACGAGGTGTGGCAGCGGCGTCTGACCGACCGCGTGGAGCTGGAGCGCTGCGCCCGCGCGCACCACGACGTGGTGGACGCGGTCGCCCGCTCCTGTGCGACGGTTCCTCTGGCGCTGTGCACGCTGTACCAGGACGACCAGCGGGCCGTGGCAGCGCTCGGCCAGGACGAGATCCGCTTCCTGGAGGTCCTGCGCCGTATCGCCGGGCATGCCGAATGGGGCGTGAAGGTCTACGCCCGGCCCAGGACGGCCGAGACCACGCGCAGGTCGTCGGACGCGGCCCCGGAGCCGGTCACCCCGGCTGCCACCCGCGACGCCGAGGGAGCCGCCGCTCCCGGAGCGGGCCAGGCGTACCTCGCCCGCCGGCGTGAGCAGCAGCGGGCCCGTGCCCGGCTGCACGAGGACGCGCTGCGGGACACGGCCACCGTCGACGAGACGTTGCGGCGCGTGGCCTCGGCCGCCCGCAGGCTCCAGCCGCAGCGTCCGGAGTTGACCGGCGACCCGCGCCCGCAGCTCCTCAACGCGACCTACCTCGTCGCGGAGGACCGGGCGGCGGAACTCGCCGTCGCCGTCGGCGCCCTGAGGTCACGGGTCGGCTCGGACATCGAGGTCACCGGACCGTGGGTGCCGTACTCCTTCGCCGGTGAGGTGTGAGGCGATGACCTCCCGTGAGCCGGAGTACCCGCACGGTACGGCCCTGGGCGGCATGGGTGGGGCGGCCTGGCGCGAGCCGGTGCCCTGGGACGGGCCGGAGCCGCTGAGCGGGCCGATCGGGGTGCCGCTGGTGGATCTCCTGGACCGGGTGCTGGCGACCGGCGTCGTGGTCAGCGGGGACCTCGTGATCGCGATCGCCGACGTGCCGCTGGTGCGTCTGTCACTGCACGCCCTGCTGTCCTCGGTCAGCGCACGGATGCCCGCCCCCTGGAAGGACGGGGGGCCGTTGTGACCGATGCGCGGCTGGACATCGACCGCGAGCGCATGGGGCATGACCTCGTGGCGCTCGTGCTGACCGTGGTCGAACTCCTGCGGCAGCTCATGGAGAGGCAGGCCGTTCGCCGCGTCGACGAGGGCGACCTCACGGACGAGCAGGTGGAACGCATCGGGTCGACGCTGATGATGCTCGATCAGCGCATGGCCGAACTGTGCGAGCAGCACGGCCTCACCCTCGACGACCTCAACCTCGACCTCGGCCCGCTCGGCTCCCTGCTGCCGCGTGAATGAACGGCCGGCGGGCCCGATCGCGAGCGGTACGGATACGGCGAAGCCGGAGAAAGGACAGCGGATGCACCGCGAGGAGCTCGGGATCTACCTGAACGATCACCTGGCCGGTTCCACCCTCGGAGAGGGCCTGGCTCGGCGGATCGCCCATCGGCATCGGCACTCGGCGCGCCGCGGCGACCTGGAGCGCATCGCTGACGAGGTCGCCGAGGACCGCCGGGCGCTGCTCGACCTCATGGCGGCGCTCGACGTCGGCGCCCGCCGCTACAAGGTCTACGGCGGCCTGGTCGCCGAACGACTGAGCCGCCTCAAGTCGAACGGCCGGCTGTACCGGCGCTCCGGACTGAGCACGGTGGTCGAGCTGGAGACCCTGCGACTGGGAGTCGAGGGCAAGGCCCTGGTCTGGATCACGCTGCTCGCCGTGGCGTGGTCCCCGCGCCTGCGGGTCCCGCCTACACCGCCGAAGTACGCACCGCGAAGTTGCGTTCCCTGCACCTACCGGGTACCACTTCAGGACGGCCGGAGCTCCCCCCTGACCGAGCGCCCACACCCACCCGTTGCGCTGAGACTCTGACCTGGTCTAACGTCCAGGTCACCGACACCGCTTTCCACTCAACTTCGCAGGGGCGAGGTTCGCCGTCCCCGTGTCCGGGTCCACCGTCGACACCCAGGCGATCGGCCGGGGCACGACGACGGAGGTCAGCAGCTTGTAGAAGGAGTTCCTGTCCAGGACCTCGGGATCAAAGTCAACGCGCATGCCGCCCAGTATCCACGCAGCCGGCCGCGCACCCCAACGGCAGATCCCATCAGCGCCGTACCCCTGGTCCGGCGGGAAGGTGACTACTGCCCCGCCGGAACCACCCTGGATGACCTGACCGGCATCGCGGGCAGCAGGTGGGCCATCGAGGAGTGCTTCCAGAGCGCCAAGCAGGAATGCGGCCTGGACGACTACCAAGTCCGCCGCTACCCCGGACGGCACCGCCACATGACCCTTGCCACGGCCGGCGCCTGCCTGACCGTCCTGCGCGCCCGCGAGCTGGATGCCGAGAAGGCAGAAACGGATCCTCCCAGCTCATCCACCTCAGCCTCGCCTGAATCAGACGGCTGATCACCCGCCTCACCGACCGCCGCCCCACACCCGTCGAGCACATCTTGCACTGGCCCACCTGGCGCCGCCGACGACGACACCAGGCCCGCACCAGTCACTACAGACGACGCGGACACAGCCCGTGAACCGGCCGCCAGTCACGGCAAGCACCGTTGCGGTACCAGCCCCCTCCGTTGCCCGACAGGGCGCGGAGCCCTAGGAGTTGGTCGCTCGCTCGGTGGCTGCCGCGGGATGTTCGAGGTCGAGGGGCTGGTGGGGGTCGAGGCTCAGGCCGCTCGCGCGCAGCGTCTCGTCGAGGACGCACCAGATCCACCGGGCCAGTTGCGCGGTGAGTTCCTCGTGGCCGAGCCCGCCGGGTCGGTCCACCCAGCGCACGCTGGCGGTGTCCACGAATCCCACGATGCCGAAGCCCAGCGGTTCGGCCGCGCGCGGATCGCCGTCGAGGGCGGTCAGATAACCGGCGAAGAGCCCGGACAGGTGGGCGCCGATGGCGGTCTTGATGTCGGCGACGGCGTCCAGCGTGCCGGTGTGGCGGCTGAGGTAGCGATAGAGGTGGCTGTTCTCGCGCAACCAGCCGACGTAGGCGTCGACCGCGTTGGTGATCATCTCCATCGGCGTGCCGCGTGGGCGCCACAGGGGTTGCAGCGCGGCGGTGACCGATTCGGCGGCGCGAGCGGCGACCGCTCGTTGCAGGTCTCCCGCGTCGGCGAAGTGCTTGTACAGACGGGTTCGCGCCACCCCGGCCTCGTCGGCGATCTGCTGGGTGGACACCTCGGGCCCGAAGCGGGCGATCGCGGTGATCGCGGCGTCCACGAACTCCGCGCGCCGCCGTTCGTGCTGCCCCTCCCAGCGCGTCTTGCGTCCGTCCACCTGCTGCGGGGCCTGTCTCGGGGGCATGTGCCGAGTCTATCGGCGGGCACCGCTGCGGATTCCCCGGCACCGGGGGCTATGCCTGGACGGCGGTGTGGCCTTACCCTCAGCTTTAACGGGTACATGGTGTACCTGTAACTTCACCGACCCCCGCCAGGGAGGTATCGAGCCGTGAGTCACAGCACGCGCACCCCCGCACCCCGGCCGACCGCGGCCGCCGACTCCCCGGCGCGCCGGGACCAGGGGCGCCCGCTCAGGGAGGCGGAGGACGTCTCACGCCGACTGCTGGAGTCCTCGGCCATGCTCGGCTACGACCCGGCCACCGAGGTCGACTGGGACGCACCGCTCCCGGAGGACGGCTACGGCCTCAACCCCGAATGGAGCACGCTGTACGGCACCCGGCTGTGGCAGGAGATGACCGAGGCGCAGCGGATCACTCTCACCCGGCACGAGGTGGCCTCGATCATGAGCACCGGCGTGTGGTTCGAGATGATCCTCCAGCAGTTGGTCCTGCGCGACCAGTACGTGCGGGACTACGCGACGGCCGAGTTCCAGTTCGCGCTCACCGAGATCGCCGACGAGTGCCGGCATTCCATCATGTTCGCCCGCGCCTGCCAGAAGATGGGCATCCCGGCCTACTTCCCCAAGCGCCCGGTGGTCGAACTCGCCCGCGTCCTCAAGACGGTGGGCAACGCCGAGGTGGCGTACGGCGGCATCCTCGTCGCCGAGGAGGTCCTGGACGTCATGCAGCGCGACGCGATGCGCACGGAGAACGTCCTCGACCTGGTGCGCACCACGAGCCGGATCCACGTGGTCGAGGAGTCCCGGCACATGCGCTTCGCCCGCGCCGAGATCCGTGAACGGGTGCGCCGCGCGGGCACCTTGCGCAAGCGGTCCTCCGCGCTGGCGATCGCGGTCGTGGCGTACTTCATCATCACCAGCCTGGTGAACGAGGGCGTGTACGCGGCGGCGGGCCTGGACACCAGGCGGGCGGTGGCGGCGGCGAGGAACAACCGGCACCACCACGCGATGATGCGTACCAGTTCCGCGCCCCTGATGGACTTCCTCGGCACGTCGGGCCTGCTGACGCGGCCGGCCGCCGCCGTCTACCAGCGGGTCCACATGCTCTGAGACGGCGGCGGGCGCAGCCCCCGGGGACGCGGTGCGCCCGCGCTCAACGCACGCCCGCATCACCGAAACTGACACGCCGTCACCACGTCACTCCCACGGAACCGGACCATGGCCTACGCGATCACCCAGACCTGCTGCACGGACGCGTCATGCATCGCGGTGTGTCCCGTCAACTGCATCCACCCCACCCCCGGGGAGCCGGACTTCGGCAGCACCGACGTGCTCTACGTCGATCCGCGCACCTGCATCGACTGCGGTGCCTGCGCCGACGCCTGCCCGGTGGACGCGGTCAAGCCCGCCGACACGCTCACCGGACCCGACGTCCTCTACGCCGAACGCGGCGCACGCTACTACGCCGAACGCGACGCGAACCCGGCCTGGGCCGCGCCCACCGTCCCCCGGTCGCTGCCGCCGGGCGCTCCGGCCCCCCGAGTCGCGATCGTCGGCACCGGTCCCGCTGCCTGCTACACCGCGCAGGAACTGCTGCGCCGCACCGACGCCGAGGTGACGATGATCGACCGGCTGCCGGTTGCGGGCGGGCTGGTGCGGTTCGGGGTCGCCCCCGACCACGTCGGCACCAGGCGGATCGGCGAGTCCTTCGCCGCGCTGCTGCGGCACCCACGTGTGCGGACCCACCTCGGCGTGGAGGTCGGCACCGACGTCACGCACGCCGACCTGGTGCGCCACCACCACGCGGTGGTCTACGCGGTGGGCGCCGCCGCTCCCCGGCCGCTCGGCGTCCCCGGCGCGGACCTGCCCGGCAGCCTGCCCGCGTCGCGCTTCGTGGCCTGGTACAACGACCATCCGGAAGCGCCCGCCAACCTCGTCGACCTGACCGGCGTGCGGCGCGCGGTGGTCGTCGGCAACGGCAACGTGGCCCTCGACGTCGCGCGGCTGCTGGCCGTCGACCCCGCCACCCTGACCGGTACGGGAATCGCCGCCCACGCGCTCGACGCCCTGCGGGCCGGGGACCTGCGCGAGGTCGTCGTCCTCGGCCGCCGCGGGCCGGGACAGGTGGCGTACACCTGGCCCGAACTGCACGCGCTCAAGCACCTGCCCGGCGTCCGGCTGGTCGTCGCCGACTCCCCCGAAACGCGCGCCGCGCTCGCCTCCGCCGACCCGGCCGATCCCACCGATCACGCGGCGCTGCTGCACGACGTGCCGATCGAACGGGTCGACTTCGGCTCCGCCCCACCGCCGGGCCGCCGCATCGTGCTGAGCTTCTCCTGCGCGCCGGTCGAGGTGCGCGGCCGGGGGCGGGTGTCCTCGGTGCGGACCACCACGGGCGAGATCGACGCCCAGTTGCTGGTCGGCGCGATCGGCTACCGCGGCACGCCACTGCCGGACCTGCCGTTCGACGAGGCGACCGGGACCGTTCCGCACGACCACGGGCGAGTGGCTTCGTTGCCGGGCACGTACGTGGTCGGGTGGATCAAGCGCGGCCCGTCCGGCGGCATCGGCGCCAATCGCCTGTGCGCGCAGGAGACAGCCGATTCCCTCCTCACCGACGCGGCAGCAGGCCGCCTCCCCGCCCCCACGGGTTCACTTCGGGCCTTCCGCCGGTTGGTACGCGGCGGCACGTCACACTCGATGACGGGGGTGCGATAGGCGGGTACGGGGACCGGACCTGGCGGGACCGCCGCACGCAGAGGTCAGGGGGCCACGGAGGTCGCCGGCTGCGGCGCGCGTGTGGCAGTTCATGGCGGGCCCTCACCCGGCCCGCCACGTCGTCATCTCACTGACGCTCCGTCAGCTCACTGACACCCGCCAGTCGCTGTTCGGCGTGACCATCGAACTCGTCACCCCGCTGCACAGATACGTGGCCGGGTCCATCGAATCGCCGGGGAAGACGGAGGAGTTGTCCGGATCTGCGGGCGACCAGCCCGCCGACGTCTGGACCTGGAGGGAGCTGCTCTCGACCGTTCGGCCCGCCAGGTCGTCGCAGACCTGGACGTTGCCGGTACTGCGGTCGACAGCGGAGTAGTACTCGAACATGTCCCAGCCGTAGTCGACGCCCGCCTGATCGGTGCCTCCACTGGTGAAGAATGTCTGCCAGGCCTTGGTCGCGTAGTCGTAGAGGTAGGCCGTCCACGTGTTGCCGGCGGGGTCGGTGAGCGCGACCTGCACGGTGTACGCGCTGCGCCCGTTCACCGTGGTCCCGTAGTCCTTGAGGAACGAGCTGTCGACGTCCACGCTGGCGCCCACGTCCTGGCCGGTCCGGGTGCACCAGTCCCACGCCCAGACCTGGGGCTGGTCGTCGGTGTGAACGGTGACCATCTCGATGCAGGCGCCGTCGCGCGGCTTGAGGGTGGGTGCGTACAGGACGTCGTCGCTGTCGGTGAGCCGCAGCGAGGTGTCCACGCTCTGGGTGGCGATGACGGAAGTGAGGGCGTGGCTGGAGGCGGACACCTTGGTGCCCCACCACTCGTGATGGGTGGAGCCCGCCAGCCGCGGTGTGCGCGACGAACGCAGCTGCCGGAATCTGTCGACGGCGGCGCGGTTGCGGGCGGTGACCGCACGCGATCCGAGGACGCGACCCTGGACCGCGCCACGCACCGGGGCGTTCGGGCCGGGTGGCGCCTGGGGGGCGGGCCGGGCCGCGGCGCCGGTCGTACTCGCGGCGAGGAGCATCAGGCCGCCGACGGTGGTGGCGGCGGCGCGCAGGAGGCGCCGCGCCCTGCCGGGCATGGTAAACGTGCTCATGACAAGCCTTCTCCTGTCAGGGAGGTGGGGGTAGGCCGTGTTCATGGTGAGGCGTGACAGCGGCGCACTGCCAGCGGGCGAACGGCACGGGAAGTCGCCATGGCGACAACATGACAGCAGCCGATGACGTGCGATCCGCTGCGAGGCACTATAACTGACGCTACGCCAGATCCATCATTAACTGACGCCGCGTCAGCCGACGCTCGCCCGCACGGCGCGGCATGGCGCACGCTCGCTACGTGGCGAGGCCGGTGCGGTACGCGTAGCGGACCGCCTGCGCCCGGTCGCGGCAACCGGTCTTGGCGTAGATCCGGTTGACGTGCGTCTTCACCGTGGCGCGGCCCAGGAACAGCCGTTCACCGATCTCCCCGTTGGACAGGCCCTGCGCGATCAGGCTCAGCACCTCCGCCTCGCGCGCGGTCAGCCCGTCCGGCAGGGCCGACGCCGTGCCGGGTCGGTCGTGAACCGAGGTGTCCTCGCCCGCCGCGTGCACGCCTGCGGCGTCATGGCCCGCCGGCACCTGGCCGGCGGATCCGGCCCGCGTCCAGGGCGCTTCCCACGGCGTCCTGTCGCCCTCGCCGTCGGAGGTCGGATCGGCGGTGACCGCGGTGACCAGTCGGGCCTGCACCACCGGGTCGAGCCAGGTCCGCCCGCTGTGCACCGTCCGGATGGCGTGCTCGATCTGCTCGGCGCCCGCGTCCTTGGTCAGGTACCCCTTGGCCCCCGCGCGCAGGGCCGGGAAGACGGAGGCGTCGTCGGCGTACGTCGTCAACACCAGCACCGCGGTCCACGGCGCCTCGTCCCGCAGCGCTCGGGTGGCGGCGAGTCCGTCCATGCCCGGCATCGCCAGATCCATCAGCACGACGTCGGGCCGGTGTTCGCGGACCAGCTCGACGGCCTCGGCGCCGTCCGCCGCACCCCCCACCACGTCCATTCCGGCGTTGAGGCCCACGAGCAGCATCAGGCCCTCGCGGGTCACCCGTTGGTCATCGACGACCAGGACCCTGATCACGCCCGCGGCCTCGCTCACCCGGGTATCTCCATCCGCACGCTCCAGCCCCGTCCCATCGGCCCGGCATGCGTACGGCCCCCGACCCGTTCGATCCGCTCCCGCATGCCGCGCAGGCCGTTGCCGCCGCCGGTCCACACCCGAACCGCCGCCTCGCCGCCCTCCCCGGGCCCGGACGTGGACCTGGGCCCGGATCCGGTCCCGTCCCCGTTCGCGACGTCGCCGTCCGCAGACCCGGGTGCGGCGTCTTCGTCCGCTCGCCGGAATGCGGGCCGGCCGTGGTCGGTGACGGTCAGGGTGGTGCCCTCGGCGGTGTAGCGCAGCAGCACGTCCGTGGGCGAACCCGGCGCGTATCGGGCCGCGTTGGTCAGCGCCTCCTGCGCGCCCCGGTAGAGCGCCAGGTTCGCCTCTGCGGTCAGCTGCCTGGGCTCCCCGGTCACCGACAGCGCGATGGGCAGGCCGAGGTCGCGACGGCAGCGGTCGACGAGCGCGGTCAGCTGGTCCAGCGTGGGCACGTCGTCACCGCGCAGCGCCGCCACCGCGCGCCGGGCTTCGGAGAGCCCCTCGCGGGTCAACTCGCCACCGCGGACGATCAACCGGTGCAGCGCGGGATCCACGTGATCACGTTCGGCCAGTTTGCGGGCACCCTCAAGTTGCACGGAGAGCGCCGACAACGACTGGGCGAGCACGTCGTGCAACTCCCTTGCGATGCGGGCGCGTTCCGCGACCGCGGCGGCCCGCGCCTCGGCCTCCCGGGAGTCCTCCAGCTCGGCGAGGAGCAGTTCGGTGCGGTCGCGGCCGAGCCGAGCCTGACGGGAGAAGACGTAGGAGGCACCGAGGACCACGCACAGCAGCACGGAGGACAGACCTGCCTGGAGCGAGATGCCGGAGGGAGCGCTCGCCGTGGTGATCACGGCGATCGCCATGACCAGCGGGGCGGCCAGGAAGAGCGCGGTCCTCGGCCGGAGCCGGGCGAAGAGCATGGCCACGGCGGCGGCAACGGGTATCTCCATCAGCAGGGTCGGCCGCAGGACGGCCAGCGCGTTCCCGCTGACACCGAGGATCAGCGGGAGCACGGCGGTGCCGACCTGGGACCTTGGCTCCCGGTCCAGCGCGGCGAGGCTCAGCGGCACCAGACATCCCGCCAGGGCCAGGCTGATGCCGAGCCCTTCGCCGGTGAACGCGAGCCGGGGCCGTCCTGGGACGGCGAAGCCGGCGGTGAGCGCCATCACCACCCACAGCGCCAGGTGCATCCGCGCGCTCTGCCGGTGGCCTCGCTGCGCCGCACGGCGCCTGGCCTCGGCGACCCGGGGAGTGTCGGCCTCCCCTTCGGCGGGGTCTGTCGTGCTCATGGGAGGCAGCATAGAGGCGCCTTCCTCACGCGGGGCCGGGGCCGGGACCTGGCCGGGGCCGCGGCCACGCCCCGGGAGGGCTTGTCCGGCCGACGCCGTGCGATGCTCACGCAGCGACCGCGACGGCCGGGTCCGCGGTGGAGCCGAGCCGGTGGGCCCGATAGCGGATGACCACCAGGCGGGTCACCACTTCCGCGAGCGCCATCAGCACGAACGCGGCCATCCACGCCTGGGACGAGGTGATGTGATGGGTCCGGCTGAAGTCGGCTATGCGGCCGGCGGCACCGTGGTCGGAGGCGAAGGCGAACCCCATGCGGGTGGCCATGCCCAGCACCCACAGCACGGCGGCGACCACGCCCGCCCTGGAGTAGATCCCGTCCTCACCCCGCCAGAGCCGGGTGGTGAGGCCGCACAGGACACCGAGCAGCGCGCCGGAGCCGGCCAGTGTCAGCTCCAGCGTGAGGTCGTCGCCCGCGGTGGGGACCGTACGCAGGTAGTACGCCGAGGCGGAGGCGACCAGCACGACCGGCAGCACGAGGCTCGTCATGTCCAGGCGCCGCGCCCGGATCTGGCGGACGACGAGGAGCACGAGAATGCCGTTGATGAGGTAGTCGGTGGTGTTCACGGCAACCAGACTGCTCCGGTCGAGCCGCCGCGTCCTCAACCGTGGGGTTGATCGCCGGGTTGATCCCGGCAGCCGTCTCCACCCCCCGCCTCCACCCCCCGGCACTTCTCCACCCTGGGGTGGAGGGCGGAGGCGGCTGCCCCGCGAAGTCGGCACCACACGACCACTCAGGGAGGCGGAGCCACGACGCGGGGCGGACGCGGCGGCGAGGCGCTCAGGACGGCTTGGGAAGCGTGCAACCCGGCAGGCTCAGGTCGATCGTGTTGCCCTGGGCGACGCACGGCACGATGCCGTAGGTCTCCTCCGCGTAGCCGATGCCCTCGTGCACGGTCACCCGACCGTTCTGGTCGACCTCGCAGGGGTTGTCCAGCGAGCAGCGTTGGCCGTCCTCGTTGAGGGTGTTGTTGACGGCCACCACTTGCCCGGTCGCCACGTCCTCGACCGGCGAGCCCGACGTGCCGCCGATGGTGTGGCACGCGGAGGTGTAGCGGACCGAGTCCTTCCAGACCCAGTCGGCCTCGTGCAACTGGTAGGCGAACCCGTCGATCCCGCAGGAGTACACGGTCTTCCAGTACCCGGAGACGACGGCGACGGAGGTCCCGGCCACCGGGTGGTCCGGTGAGAGCGTCAGCGGCTTGACGCCGTAGCGCTGTTCGATCTGGGCGTACGTGGTGTTGAGTTGGTAGATCGTGATGTCCGTGTCGGTCATCGTCGCGTAGTCGACCTTGGTCGCCCGCAGCGTGCCGGCCTTGGACGCGTTGGGCTTGAGAAGGGTGAACGAGCGGCTGGAGGCCTGGTTCACGATCACCTGACCGGCCGTCGGCATGCCGGTCTCCAGGCAGTGGCCGTTCGTCAGTACCAGCGCGGGGTCGTCGTCCGACGACGCGGGCACACGGATGAGCGATCCGGAGCAGTCGTCCAGCGCGACGATGCCCGAGAAGTCGGTCGTCGCCCTGGGGACGGTGCCGGTGGAGGCGCGATGGACAGAGACGGCACGTGCCGGCGCCCCGGCGGCGTGCGCCGGGTC
This sequence comes from Streptomyces sp. ICBB 8177, assembly GCF_003144095.1. Lineage (GTDB taxonomy): Bacteria > Actinomycetota > Actinomycetes > Streptomycetales > Streptomycetaceae > Streptantibioticus_D. The sequence goes on from NZ_NSKH01000024.1 coordinate 19,784, forward strand.
TGCCTCCACCGCCGCGGCGGTGGAGATGCTCGCTCCCACCAGGGCCAGCGTGGCGAGAGCGGCGACGAGAGGCTTGTTCATGTGGGGGTCCTCTCCGCATGTCCGCGCGAACCCACGGCCTTCCGTCGTGCGGGCTTCCGTCGTCCGGCGCGGTGTGGGCTCCCGGAGCTGCCCGGGAGTTGGCATGCGCATTGTGAGCGCGTCGAAGGGTGGCCCACAAGAAGCGATTCCGGCCGCACGGGTTCCCGCCTCCGCCGGGCGACAACGCCCGCGCCACCCCGGCCGCCGAGGGACCAGCCGACCCGAGCCCAACTTGTTCGCCTTGACGTCCGACCGGCTCGATCAGCTGCCTGGCGCCCAATCACATCCTGGACCAGCGAACCCAGTTGGCCAGGCCCCTTCCTCAGAGAGACTTGCGGGCTTCGATGAGGAAGCGGGTGGTCGTGGCGACGAACGAGCCCTCCGCACTGATGAGTTCGTGCAGCTCACGCAGTCGCTCCCGGTACCGGTCAACCGTGAAGTCAGGCACCATCCAGACGACCTTGCGCAGGAAGTAGACGACCGCACCGATGTCGAAGAACTCGGTGCGCAACGCCTCACAGCGCAGGTCGGCCACTTCAAGACCGGCCGCCTCCGCGCCGGCGCGGGCGTCGTCGGGATGGCGGCTTCTGCGGACCTCGGGCGGCTGCGGCCCGAGGAAGTACTCCACCACCTCGAAGACGCTGGCGGGACCGACCTGTTGAGACAGATACGTGCCGCCCGGTCGCAGGACTCTGGCGATCTCCTCCCACCACACCGTCACCGGATGGCGGCTCACGACCAGGTCGAAGGCCCCGTCCACGAAGGGCAGCGGGGGTTCGTCGGCGTCCGCGACGACCGGGGCGCCCAGCGGGTGCAGCAGACGGGTCGCCTTGACGACGTTCGGCGGCCAGGACTCCGTGGCGACCGTCAGCGGCGCCAGTCTCGGCACCGCGGCCAGGACCTCTCCGCCGCCGGTCTGGATGTCCAGGGCCGCCGAGGCGCGAGCCATACGCTCGCCCATCAGGCGCTGGTAGCCCCACGACGGGCGTTGCTCGGTGGCCCGCCCGTCCAGCCAGGAGAAGTCCCAGCCCTCGACCGGGGCCGTCTCCGCCTCCGCCACCAGTTCCTCGAACGTGCCGTCCATGTCGGCATGTTCCCAGCTCACCCCGGCCGGCGGCGACCGGATATCGGGCGCGCTCACCGACGGCCGCAGGCGCAACGGGGTCGCCAAATGGCGCGTACCAACAAGTAAGTGCGCCCCCGAGCTTCCGTGCGCCCCCGGCTTGCCGCAGCGCCAGACACTACGCCCCACCCGGGAACACGAGGGTGCATACCGGGCACGCGATGGCCAGATCTCACCCTCGCCGACAGCTCTGGCAATTGCCAGCAGCACAACCGATGGAAACCTGTGAAACAACCACCCTGGTCGTCACCGGAGCGCGACGTAAAAGACCGATCGGCCGACTTTGCGGACGCCCGGCGTACGGCTTAATTCCGCCGTTCGCGCTTAGAGAGGGAGGGCCCGGGTACGCGATCCGCGAATCGCTCCGGTGTGAAGATTTGGTGGTGTAGCGTACTCACGCTCGATCGATACCGGACGGAAATATCGAGCACGCCGGAGCGCATGGTCGGGGGGCGCGCAACCGCCCCGGCCGCTCGCTGGACAACCGGCCTGTAGACGAGAAGAGACAGGGGAAGCCGTGGGGAATCCTTTTGACGATGATTTTGCTCGATTCATCGTTGTGGTCAACGAAGAGCGCCAGTACTCGTTGTGGCCCGCCGCCTCCGAGGTGCCGGCGGGGTGGGAAGTGGCGCGGCCCGAGGGTTCGCGCCAGGAGTGTCTCGACTTCGTCGAGGCCAACTGGACCGATATGCGCCCGGCCAGTCTCGTCGCCGCCATGCAGACCCGGCAGGCCGACTAGTCCGCAGCCCTGACCAGCACGAGTACGGCTGAGGCGCGGCCCGTACGGGTCGCGCCCACCGGCGCTTCCGGCCGTGGCGCGGCCGGGCGGTCCGCAGCAGCTCCTGCGGATCGCGTCTGACCCAACCGCTCGGTTCCGGTTCATCCTCTGGACGTCCCCATTTCACCCGGGAAAGCCTTCCGCGATATCACGTGCGTCTGGTGACTTGCCTTTCGCCCGGTGACGGCGGCGCCGGCCCGGGATCATCCGGCGAACTGCCCGCGAGGCTTCGCCATGCCCAAGAGGAATAACCGGACGCCATCCCCTGAAAGGGCAGAAGCACCATGCGTGAAACCGAGGACCGCCTCCTCCCCCTCACCGCTTCACAGGAAGGCGTGTGGTACGGGCAGGCCATCGACCCGGACAGCCCGAAGTACAACATCGGCGAATGCATAGAGATCCACGGGCCGCTCGACGAAGAACTCTTCGAAAGAGTGGTCGAAAGAGTCTGTGATTCCTGTGAAAGCCTCAACACCGAGTTCGTGAGCCAGGGGGACGCCGTCTACCAGCGGGTCGCGCGCAGGTTGCTGCCACGCGCCCAGCGTGTGGACCTCAGCACGCAGGCCGACCCGGTCGCCACCGCCGAGCGGTACATGGCGGACGACATGGCGACGGTGGACTCCGTCGCCGCGCCCCGGCACACGTTCGCGTTGCTGCGGCTCGGTCCCGAGCTGCACTGGTGGTACGTGCGCTACCACCACATCGCCATCGACGGTCTCAGTGGCTCCCTCTTCGCCCGGCGCGTCGCCGAGGCCTACACCGCTGCCGTACGCGGTGAGCCGGAGCCGGAACCCCTGCCTCCGCTCGGCACCCTCGTCGACGAGGAACTGGCCTATCGGGCCTCACCGGCCTTCGAACGCGACCGTGCCTACTGGACGGCGAAGTTCGCCGACCTCGCCGACCTCGCCGAGGGCGACGGCTCGCACGACGGCGCGTTCGTCCCGCGCCGTGCGCCCGGCGGCGGGTCCTCGGAGCCCCACGCCGCCGCACTGCACGAAGCGGAGACACTCTCGCCCGACGTGCTCGACGGCTTGCGGCGGCTGGCCGGTGAGAGCCGGACGACCTGGTCCGCGGTGCTGGTCAGCGCGGTGGCCGCGTACCTCGGCCGGGTCACCCGCTCCTGTGAGGTCACCATCGGCCTGGCCTCGCACGGCAGGCACGGCGCCATGCTGGGCGTTCCCGGCATGACGGCCAACATCCTGGCACTGCGCGTCCGCCTCACCCCCGGCATGACCGTACGCGAGCTGGTGCGGGAGGTGTCCGGCGAGATGCGGTCGGCGCTGCGCCACCGCCGTTACCCCAGGGAGCAGTTGGCCCGCGACCTCGGACTGGGCGGCGGCACCGCCCGCCTGTGCGACCTGGTCGTCAACGTCATGCCGTACGAGTACGACCTCGACTTCGCGGGGAGCACGGGCGTCTCACGCCTGCTGTCCACCGGGCCGGTCGACGACGTGTCGGTCTTCGTCTCGGAACGCGCCGAGGAACGAGGCCCGTTGATCGGCTTCGACGCGAGCCCGGACCTGTACCGCGCCGAGGATGTCCTGCCCCACCAGCACGGGATCACGACGATGCTCGCCGCGCTGGCCGAAGCGGAGCCCGACCTCCCTGTGGACCGGCTTCCGTTGACCGACGCCACCACCACGCAGCGGGTCCTCGCCATGGGACGCGGCGCACCGCTGCCTGTCGAGACCGCCAACGCGTCGCTCCCGGAACTGTTCGCGGCCCGCGCGGCCTCCCGTCCCGATGCCGTCGCCGTCACCTCGGGCGATGTGGTGCTGTCCTACGCGGAGTTGGACACCCTGTCGGCCGAGTTGGCCACCGCCCTCACCGGCCATGGCCTGGGTATCGAGGACGGGGTGGGTGTCCTGGTCGAG
>NZ_NSKH01000024.1:23649-25921 GCF_003144095.1 Streptomyces sp. ICBB 8177
TGACCGGCGACTGGTCGCGTACGTCGTTCCGGCGCAGGGACACACCCCGCGCGACGCCGACCTGCGCGCCTACCTGGCCGAACGGCTGCCGGAGTACATGATCCCGTCAGCCTTCGTCACCCTCGACACGCTTCCCCTGCTCCCCAACGGCAAGGTGGACCGCCGCGCCCTGCCCGCCCCGGAGCGCTCGTCGGGTAGCGGACGCGGCCCCCGGTCGGTGACGGAGGACGTGCTGTGCGGGCTGTTCGCCGAGGTGCTGGGCGTGCCCAGGGTCGGCGTGGACGACGGCTTCTTCGCGCTCGGCGGCCACTCGCTCCTGGCCACCCGCCTGGTCAGCAAGGTGCGGGCGGTGCTCGGCGCCGAGGTGGAGGTGCGCACCCTCTTCCAGCACCAGACGGTCGCCGCGCTCGCGACCGCGCTGGAAGGCGCCGACCGGGCCAGGCCGGCGATCGTCCGGGCGCCCGAGACGCGAACGCCCCCGCTGTCCTTCGCCCAGCAGCGGCTGTGGTTCCTCAGCAGGCTCGACGGCCCGAGCGCCACGTACAACATCCCCTTGGTGCTCGACCTCGACGGGCCGCTGGACGTGGGCGCTCTGCGCGGGGCGCTCGCGGACGTGGTGGAACGGCACGAACCGCTGCGGACGGTCTTCCCCGAGCAGGAGGGCGTTCCTTACCAGCGCGTGCTGCCCGCCTCGGCCCTCGACCTCGATCTGGGACCGCGCGAGGTCGGGGCCGGCGCACTCGACGACGCGGTGGCGGAGGCGATCAGGTGCCCGTTCGACCCGGCCGAGGACGCGCCGTTGCGCTGCACGCTGTTCACGACCGGGCCCACGCGTCACACGCTGGTGCTGGTCCTGCACCACATCGCCGGCGACGGCTGGTCGCTGACACCGCTCGCCCGTGATCTGGGCACCGCCTACCGGGCCCGCGCGGCGGGCGGCGCACCGGACTGGGCAGCCCCGCGCGTCCGGTACGTGGACTACGCGGCGTGGCAGCACGACCTGCTGGGCGAGGAGTCCGATCCCGACAGCCTTCAGTCACGTCAACTCGCCTACTGGTGCCAGACGTTGGACGGCATCCCTGACCTGCTGGAACTTCCCTTGGACCGCCCTCGTCCGGCCACCACGGACCACCGCGGCGCGGTCGTGACGCGTCGCGTCGACACGGAGCTTCACGGCAGGCTGCTCGACCTGGCCAGGACCTCCGGCAGCAGCCTGTTCATGGTGTTGCAGGCCGCGGTGGCGACCTTGCTGTCGCGCTACGGCGCCGGGGACGACATCCCGCTCGGGACACCGGTGGCAGGGCGGACCGACGAAGCACTCGAAGACCTCGTGGGCTTCTTCGTCAACACCCTCGTCCTGCGCACCGACGTCTCCGGCGATCCGACGTTCCGCGAACTCCTGGGCCGGGTGCGGGACTTCGACCTGGCCGCGTACGCCCACCAGGACCTCCCGTTCGAGCGGCTGGTGGAGAGCCTCAACCCGGTGCGCGCCCGCGATCACCACCCGCTCTTCCAGGCCATGCTCGTCCTCCAGAACCAGGAGTCGGCCGACCTCGACCTCCCCGGCCTGACGGTCGGCAGCCGCCTGGTGCACAACGGGGTCAGCAAGTTCGACCTGACCTTCGCCTTCGGGGAGGACACCGAGGAAGGGGGGCTGACGGCCGGGATCGAGTACGCGACCGCCCTGTTCGACGCCGCGACGGTCGAGAGGCTCACCGAGCGGCTGGTCCGTCTGCTGGAAGCGGTGGCCGACGATCCCGACCGCCCCCTGCACGCGCTCGACCTGATGTCCGACGAGGAGCGCGCCGCGATCGCCGACTGGAGCGAGGGCGCGGCCCTTCCCGTGGACACCGCACGGGCCGGCCTCCCGGAGCTGTTCGCGCGAGGAGTGGCAGCGGCGCCGGAGGCCGTCGCCATCACGTCGGGCGATGTGACGGTGTCCTACGCGGAGTTGGACACCCTGTCGGCCGAGTTGGCCACCGCCCTCACCGGCCATGGCCTGGGTATCGAGGACGGGGTGGGTGTCCTGGTCGAGCGTTCGGCCGCGGTGGTCGTGGCGACCCTGGCAGCGGTGCGGGCCGGCGGCGCCTACGTGCCACTGGACCCACGATGGCCCACCGAACGCCTACGCCAAGCAGCCCAACTCGCCAACCTACGCGCCCTGATCGTCGACCAGACGGCCGCCGAGACCCAATGGGTGGCCGACATGCGCGCCACCCTGCCCGTCATCACCGTCAACACAAACGGACACACCCTGCACGGCACACCCCAA
>NZ_NSKH01000024.1:25931-27144 GCF_003144095.1 Streptomyces sp. ICBB 8177
ACGCCCTGATCGTCGACGAGACGGCCGCCGAGACCCAATGGGTGGCCGACATGCGCGCCACCCTGCCCGTCATCACCGTCAACACAAACGGACACACCCTGCACGGCACACCCCAACACCCCGGCACCCTGCCCACCATCCCCGGAGGCGAACAACTCGCCTACGTGATGTTCACCTCCGGATCCACCGGACAACCCAAAGCCGTCGGCATCACCCACACCGACGTCGCCGCCCTCACCGCCGACACCCTCTGGCAAAACGGCACAGCCAACGCCGTCCTCATGCACTCCGCCTACGTCTTCGACGCCTCCACCTTCGAAATCTGGACCCCCCTGCTCAACCACGGCCGCATCGTCATCGCACCACCCGGCCCCCTCCAACCCCACACCCTCCACCACCTCACCGCACAACAACCCCTCACCGCCATCTTCCTCACCACCGCCCTGTTCAACCTCCTCACCGAAACCGACCCCACCGCCCTCACCAACATCGCAACCATCTGCACCGGCGGCGAACTCGCCTCCCCCGACACCATGCAACGCCTCACCCAACACCTCCCCCACACCCGCATCCACCACGTCTACGGACCCACCGAAACCACCACCTTCGCCACCCACCACCCCATCACCCCCGACACACCCCACGGCCCCCCACCCATCGGCCGACCCCTCGACAACACCACCACCCACATCCTCGACCACACCCTCCAACCCCTACCCCCCGGCATCACCGGCGAACTCTACATATCCGGCACCGGCCTCGCCCGCGGATACCTCCACAACCCCACCCTCACCGCCACCCGCTTCATCCCCAACCCCTACGGACCACCCGGCACCCGCCTCTACCGCACCGGCGACCTCGCCCAATGGACCCCCACCGGACACCTCCACTACATCAACCGCACCGACAACCAGATCAAACTCCGCGGCCACCGCATCGAACCCGGCGAAATCGAAACCACACTCGTGGCATCGCCCTCCGTCGCCGCGGCCTGCGTCATGGTGCGGGAAGACCTGCCCGGCGACCGGCAACTCGTCGCCTACGTGGCCCCGGCGGCCGGTGAGCGTCCCGGCCAGGACGAACTCCGCGACACCATCGCCCGCGTCCTGCCCGAGTACATGGTGCCCTCGGCGTTCGTCGTGCTCGACGCCCTCCCCCTGACACCCAACGGCAAGGTCGACCGCCGCGCACTCCCCGCACCCGAGACACCCCA
>NZ_NSKH01000024.1:27154-29358 GCF_003144095.1 Streptomyces sp. ICBB 8177
GTCGCCCAAGTGGGCATGGACGACGACTTCTTCCGGCTCGGTGGGCACTCCCTGCTGGCGACCCGCCTGGTCAGCCGCGCCCGCACCGCACTCGACGTCGAGCTGGAGGTGCGCACCCTCTTCCGGCATCCGACCGTCGCCAAGCTCGCGGCGGCTTTGGACTCCGTGGACTCGGCGCGTCCCCCGCTTTCCCGTGAAGCGCGCCCGGAGGCGCTGCCGTCGTCGTACGCGCAGCAACGGCTGTGGTTCCTCGGGCGCCTCGAAGGCCCGAACGCCACGTACAACATCCCGCTCGTCCTGCGCCTCGACGGTGACCTCGACACCGGGGCGTTGCAGGCCGCGCTCACCGACGTGGTCGTACGGCATGAGAGCCTGCGTACCGTCTTCGTGGCGCGGGACGGAGAGCCGTTCCAGTGTGTGCTGGGCGAGGACCGCGCGGGCGAGTTGGCCCGTATTCGCTGTGAGGCGGCGCCGGCCGGGGCGGACGCCGAGGCGGCCGAACGCTGGGCGCAGGAGTCGGTACGCGACGCGGCGGCCGAACCGTTCGACCTGGATCACGATCCCGCTGTCAAGGTGCGGTTGCTCCGGCTGGACGCCCGCACTCACGTGCTGGTGCTGACTTTGCATCACATTGCCGCCGATGGCTGGTCGCTGGCCCCGCTCGCCCGCGACCTGGGCACCGCCTACCGTGCACGGGTCGCCGACCGTACGCCGGACTGGGAACCGCTGCCCGTCCAGTACGCCGACTACACGTTGTGGCAGCGCCGGACCTTGGGTGAGCCGGATCGGCCCGAGAGCCTGGTGTCGCGGCAACTCGGCTTCTGGCGCGACGCCCTGGCGGGAATGCCGGAGGCCGTTGACCTGCCGCTGGACCACCCCCGCCCGGCCGCGCCCACCCATGCCGGGGGCACCGTCCCCTTCCGGCTGTCCCCCGAGGCACACCGGGAGGTGACGACGCTGGCCCGTGCCCGCGGCTGCACGGTCTTCATGGTGTTGCAGGGCGCGCTGGCCGTGCTGCTGGCGCGGCACGGGGCGGGGGAGGACATCCCGCTCGGAACGGCGGTCGCGGGACGGGCCGACGAGGCGCTGGACGATCTGATCGGCTTCTTCGTCAACACCCTCGTCCTGCGTACCGACCTGTCCGGCGACCCCACCTTCAGCGAACTCCTCGATCGGGTGAGGGACTTCGACCTCGGCGCCTACGCCAACGCCGACCTGCCGTTCGAACGGCTCGTCGAGGAACTCAACCCGGTGCGATCGCGGGACGGCCATCCGCTCTTCCAGGTCATGCTGGTGCTCCAGAACCAGGCAGCCGCCCTCGCGGACCTGCCGGGCCTCACGGTGACCGAACGGGCGGTGCACACCGGTGTCAGCAAGTTCGACCTTACGTTCTCGCTCACCGAAACCCATGACGAGGCCGGACGGCCGGCAGGGGTCGAGGGCTACGTGGAGTTCGCCTCCGACATCTTCACCCCGGAGACGGCACGCACGCTCTCGGACCGGCTCGCCCGACTCCTCGGCTCTCTCGCCGCCGACCCCGGCCAACGGGTCGGCGAAGTACCGGTGCTGACTGCCGAGGAACGCGCCTGGGCGCTCGACGCGGGCCGGGGCGAGGTGCGCGCCGTGCCCGAGGGGACGTTGCCCGAGCTGTTCGACGCGCAGGCGGCCCGTACGCCCGACGCCCCGGCGGTGCGCGACGCCACGGGCGTGCTGACGTACCGTCAACTCCTCGGCCGAGCGGACGGTCTCGCGCGCCTCCTCAGGGAACGGGGAGTGCGCCGCGGCGATCTCGTCGCGCTGTCGGCGCCCCGGGCCGCCGCGATGGTGATCGCGATGCTCGGCGTGGTCAAGGCGGGCGCCGCGTACATGCCGGTCGATCCCGACTACCCGGCCGCCCGCATCACGTCCCTGCTGGACGACGCCAGGCCCAGGGTGCTCCTCACCAGCGACGGCGTACGGGAGCGGTTGCCCGCGACCGACGTACCGGTCGTGACGCTGGACGAGGTGTGCGCAGACGGGGAGCCGGACGTGACCACGGACGCAGACCGCCCGGACGGCACCGCGGACGTCGGCACGCATGCGGCCCTGTCCGCCTGCGACCCGGCCTACGTGATCTACACCTCCGGTTCCACCGGGAAGCCGAAGGGCGTGGTCATCAGCCACGGCGCCGCCGTCCACCACATGGCCTGGATGGCCGACCACCT
>NZ_NSKH01000024.1:29368-29576 GCF_003144095.1 Streptomyces sp. ICBB 8177
GTGTGTGCGTGATGCCGGGTGAGGCGAACCGGGACGCCGACGCGTTGGTCGGGTGGATGCGGACGTTCGAGGTCAGCGTGGCGCAGTTCGTGCCGACGCACCTCTCGCTGGTGCTGGACGGTGCGAGTGTGGCGGCGCCGGAGAGCCTGCGCGCCGTGATGTGCGGCGGCGAACCCCTCACCCACGAACTCGCCCACCGCACCACACA
>NZ_NSKH01000024.1:29586-31898 GCF_003144095.1 Streptomyces sp. ICBB 8177
CCACACCGACAACGCACGCAACCCCCGCACCCCACGCGAGGAGATCCTGCGCGATCTGTTCGCCGACGTACTCGGCATCGAACACGTCGGCGTGGACGACGACTTCTTCGCGCTGGGCGGACATTCGCTCCTGGCGACCCGCCTGGTCAGCCGCGCCCGCACCGCACTCGACGTCGAGCTGGAGGTGCGCACCCTCTTCGAGCACCCCACGGTATCCACGCTGGCCGACGCGCTCGACGCGGTGGGCGGGACCGTACGTCCCGCGCTGCGTCCGCAGAGCCGTCCCGAGTTCGTGCCGTTGTCGTACGCGCAGCAACGCCTGTGGTTCCTCGGCCGTCTCGAAGGGCCCAGCCCCACGTACAACATTCCGCTCGTGCTGCGGCTGGACGGCCGGCTCGACACCGAAGCGCTGCGCGCCGCGCTGGGCGACGTCGTCGAGCGGCACGAGACCCTGCGGACCGTTCACCCCGAAACCGACGGCGTGGCACGGCAGTTGGTGCTGGGCGCCGGGGCGGTGCGGCTCGATGCCGAGCCGGTGGACGTGGCGCCGGGGAGGCTGGACGAAGCGCTCACGGCCACCGTGTCGGAGGCGTTCGACGTCGAGTCCGACGTCCCGGTGCGCGTGCGGCTGCTGCGGACGGGGCCCGATGCTCACGTGCTCGTACTGACGCTGCATCACATCGCGGGTGACGGCTGGTCGCTGGCCCCGCTGGCCCGGGACCTGGGCGCCGCCTACCGCGCTCGGCTCGCCGGTGCGGCACCGGACTGGGAGCCGCTGCCCGTCCAGTACGCCGACTACGCCCTGTGGCAGCGGCGGACCCTCGGCGAGGAATCGGACGAGGAAAGCGTGTCCGCCCGGCAGTTGGCGTTCTGGCGCAAGGCGCTGGCGGGGATGCCGGAGGTGCTGGACCTACCGTTCGACCGGCCGCGTCCGGCGGTGGCCGCGCACCGGGGCGACGCGCTCGGCTTCGTCCTGGACGAGCGGCTGCACCGCGGACTCGCCCGGCTCGCCCGGTCGTCCGGATGCACGTTGTTCATGGTGCTCCAGGCCGCGGTGGCCGCGCTGCTGTCCCGGCACGGCGCCGGTGACGACATTCCGCTCGGCACGCCGGTGGCCGGACGGACGGACGAGGCGCTGGACGACCTCGTCGGCTTCTTCGTCAACACCCTCGTCCTGCGCACCGACGTCTCCGGTGATCCCACCTTCCGCGAACTCCTCGATCGGGTAAGGGACTTCGACCTGGGCGCCTACGCCAACGCCGACCTGCCGTTCGAGCGGCTGGTGGACGCGGTCAGCCCCGAGCGCACGCAGAGCCACCACCCGCTGTTCCAGACGATGGTGGTGCTCCAGAACCAGGAGTCGGCGCGGATCGACCTGCCGGGCCTCGAGGTCTCCCCGCACCCCGTGCACACGGGCATCGCCAAGTTCGACCTGACCTTCAGCTTCACCGAGAGGCGCGACGAGGCGGGCGGCCCCGCCGGGGTGGAGGGGAGCCTGGAGTTCTCCACGGAGGTGTTCGAGCCGGCGACGGCCCGGGCGTTCACCGAGCGGCTCGCCCGGCTGCTCACCGCCGTCGTCGACGACCCCGACCAGCCGGTGCACGGCGTCGGCCTGCTCGACGCCGACGAGCGGGCCGAGGTCGTCGAGCTCGGCCGGGGCGAGACCCGCGACGTACCGCGGACGACGCTGGAGCAGGCGTTCCGCGCGCAGGCCGCCCGCACCCCGCGAGCCGTGGCCGTCCGCGAGGGGCAACGGACGCTGACGTACGCGGAGTTGGAGGCCGAGTCGAACGGCCTCGCGCGCGAATTGGGTGAGCGCGGCGTCGCGGCGGGGGATCTGGTCGCTCTCGCGCTGCCCGGTACGGCCGAGTCGGTGGTGGCGATGCTCGCGGTCACGAAGGCCGGCGCCGCCTACCTGCCGGTGGACCCCGACTACCCGCCCGCCCGCGTCACGTACATGCTGGACGACGCCCGGCCGAAGCTTCTGCTCACGCTGGACGGCGTACGGGACCGGCTGCCCGCGCACTCCGTCCCGGTGCTCGCCGTCGATGCGACCGCGTCCTGGGCCACGGCACGGCCTGGCGTACCCGAGGCGGTGGTGACGCCGTCCCATCCCGCGTACGTGATCTACACCTCCGGTTCCACCGGGAAGCCGAAGGGCGTGGTCATCAGCCACGGCGCCGCCGTCCACCACATGGCCTGGATGGCCGACCACCTGCGACTGACACCGCAGGACCGCGTCCTGGCCCGCACCTCACCCAGCTTCGACGCCTCCGTCTGGGAGACCTGGCTCCCCCTCCTCCACGGCGCTT
>NZ_NSKH01000024.1:32324-134252 GCF_003144095.1 Streptomyces sp. ICBB 8177
CACCTGGCACACCGAAGTCCACAACCTCTACGGACCCACAGAAACCACCATCGACGCCACCGCACACCACATCACCCCACAAGACACCGGCCCCGCCATCCCCATCGGCCACCCCATCTGGAACACCCACGCCCTCATCCTCGACCACCACCTACAACCCGTACCCCCCGGCACCACCGGCGAGCTCTACCTCACCGGACCCGGACTCGCCCACCACTACCTCAACCAACCCACCCTCACCGCAACCCGCTTCATCCCCAACCCCTACGGACCACCCGGCACCCGCCTCTACCGCACCGGCGACCAAGCACGCTGGACCCACGGACACCTCCACCACACCAACCGCACCGACGACCAGATCAAACTCCGCGGCCACCGCATCGAACCCACCGAAATCACCACCACCCTCACCACCCACCCCCACATCACCACCACCCACACCCAACTCCGCGAAGACCAACCAGGGGTACGCCGCCTCGTCGCCTACGTGGTGACCCGCGACGGCCGCCCCGCCGACGCCGCCGGCCTGCGCGCCCACCTCGCCGAACGGCTGCCGGAGTACATGATCCCGTCGGCCTTCGTCACCCTCGACGCCCTCCCCCTGCTCCCCAACGGCAAGGTGGACCGCCGCGCCCTGCCCGCCCCGGACCCGGTGGCGGAACGCACCGGGGCAAGGCCGCCGCGTACCGATGCGGAGCGGGCACTGTGCGCGGCGTTCGCCGAGACCCTGGGGGTCGCGGAGGTCGGCGTGGACGACGACTTCTTCGCGCTCGGCGGCGACAGCATCATGTCGATCCAGGTGGTCAGCAGGGCACGCAAGGCGGGGCTGGTGATCACCGCGCGGGACGTGTTCACGCGTCGCACACCGGAGGCCATCGCCTCGGCGGCCGTGCCGCTCGGTGCGGAGCCTCGGGCGGAGGCGGACTCGGGGGTGGGCCAGGTGCCGTTGACGCCAATCGCGGCGTGGTTCCTGGAGCGCCCCGGGCCGCGGGACGGCTACAACCAGTCGAGTGTGCTGCGTGCGCCGGCCGGGGCGGACGAGGCGTCGATCGCGGCGGCCCTGCAAGCGCTCGTGGATCACCACGACACGTTGCGGCTGCGCGTCACCGGCTCACCCGGCGCGGGCCATGGCCTGGAGGTGCTGCCGCAGGGTGCCGTGCCCGCCCGGGACCGCCTGACCAGGGTCGATGTCGCGGGGCTCGACCGGGAAGAGGTCGATGCCGTGGTGTCCCGGGAGGCCGAGACGGCGCGGCGGAGGCTGCGTCCGTCGCAGGGCGTGGTGCTGGAGGCGGTCTGGTTCGACGCGGGGGCGTCGCGGCCGGGCCGGCTGCTGCTGGTCGTCCACCACCTGGCGGTGGACGCGGTGTCGTGGCGCATCCTCGTCGCGGACCTGGCGACGGCGTGGGAGCACGTGACGGCGGGCGGGACGGGCCCGGCGCCGTTGCCCGCGGTCCTGACCTCGTACCGCCGCTGGGCGGAACTGCTCACGGCCGAAGCGCGCGGTGACGAGCGCGCCGCTGAACTGCCGCTCTGGCTGGAGGTGTTGGGGACGGCGGACCCGCTCCTGGGCTACCGGGCGCTGGACCCGCACCAGGACACGGCGGACCGGACCAGGACGCTGCGGGTCACGCTGCCCGCGCGCTGGACGCGGCCGCTGCTGACCACGGCTCCGGCCGCCTACCGGGCGGGAGTCGACGACGTTCTGATCACGGCGCTGGCGCTCGCCGTGGTGGGCCGCAGGGCCGAGAAGTCAGGGGACGGCGGCTCGGCTGTCCTGCTGGACCTCGAAGGGCACGGCCGTGAGCAGCAGATCGCCGACGGGGTGGACCTGTCGCGCACGGTCGGCTGGTTCACCAGTGTGTACCCGGTGAGTGTCGACCCGGGTCCGGTGAGCCGGTACGAAGCACGGGCGCTCGACGGTGCCGTGGTGGACCGGGCGGTCAAACGGGTCAAGGAGCAGTTGCGCCGGATTCCCGACCGTGGGATCGGCTTCGGGCTGCTGCGTCATCTCAACCCGCGTACCGCGTCCGCCCTGCGCGGCACGGCCCCGCAGATCGGCTTTAACTACCTGGGCCGGTACGCGAATTCGCCCGGCGCGTCGGGTGACTGGCAGCCGATGCCGGACGCCGCGGGTCCGCGTGCGCAGGACCCGCAGGCGCCGGCCGCCCACGTGGTGGACATCAACGCCCACACCCGGGACCTGCCTGACGGCCCGTGCCTGGTGGCGGAGTTGACCTGGCCGGTGGATCTGCTGAAGGAGGAGGACGTGGAGGAGCTGGCCGAGGGCTGGCTGCGGGCGCTGCGTGCGGTCGCGGAGTACGCCCAGGAGCCGGACGCGGGCGGGCACACGCCGTCCGACCTGCCGTTGGTGTCGCTCAACCAGAACCAGATCGACCGACTGCGCAACAAGTGGGGTGGACGCAAGTGACCGGGTTCGAGCTCCAGGACGTGCTGCCGCTGACGCCGTTGCAGGCGGGCATGCTCTTCCACGCGCTGTACGACTCCGAGGCGGTGGACGTCTACACCGCGCAGTTCGTCTTCGACATCGAGGGCCCGGTGGACGCGGCGGCGTTGTACGCGGCGGCCAAGGGGCTGCTGCGCCGGCATGCCAGCCTGCGGGTGGGATTCCTGCACGAGGGCCTGGACGAGCCGGTGCAGGCGGTGGCCGCCGAAGTGGCGCCCGCTTTCGAGGAGCTGGACCTCGCGGCTGAGGACGACGCGGTGCGCGCCGAGCGGCTGGAGGCGTTTCTGGCCGAGGACCGGGTGCGGCGCTTCGACCTGTCCGAGCCGCCGCTGCTGCGCTTCACGCTGGTGCGGATGGGACACCATGACCACCGGCTGGTGCTGACCAACCATCACATCGTGCTGGACGGCTGGTCGATGCCGTTGCTGGTGCGGGAGTTGTTCGAGCTGTACGCGCGGGGCGGCGACGACCGCGGGATGCCTCGGGTGGCCCCGTACCGCGACTACCTGGCGTGGCTGGCCGGGCAGGACCACGCGGCGGCGACCGAGGCGTGGCGCGCGGCGCTGGCGGGGATCGAGGAGCCGACGCTGCTGTCGGGCCGCGGTCCCGCGCCGGCGGCGGGCGCGGACCTGCCGCGGCAGTTCGCGCTGGAGCTGAGCGAGGAGACCACCGCGCGGCTGCGGGAGCGGGCGCGTGGTCACCGGCTCACCCTCAACACCCTGGTGCAGGGCGCTTGGGGGATATTGCTGCACCGTCTCACCGGGCAGTCGGACGTGGTGTTCGGCACCACGGTCTCGGGGCGTCCACCGCAGGTCGCGGGCGTCGAGACGATGGTGGGCCTGTTCATCAACACCGTTCCGGTGCGCGTCGCGGTGCGCCCCGGTGACACGGTGGCGGCGCTGCTCGAGCGGTTGCAGGACGCACAGGCGGGGGTGCTGGGTGCCCAGCACGTCGGATTGACCGAGATCCGCGCGCTGACCGGGCTGGACGAGCTCTTCGACACCCTGGCCGTCTTCGAGAACTACCCCATGGACGCCGAGGCGTTGCGCCGCGCCCAGGAGGACCTGCCGGGGATGGCCATCACGGGTGTGCGCGGCACCGACGCGGCGCACTACCCGCTCACGGTGACCGTCGCACCGGGCGACGGCCTGCGGGTCACCTTCGGGTACCGCGCGGACGCCTTCGGTGAGGAACGAGTCACGGCGCTGGCAGGGCGGCTGCGGTTGCTGCTGGAGGCGTTCGCGGACGGCCTGGAGCGGCCCGTCGAGGACCTGCCGGTGCTGCTCGACGGCGAGCGTGACCGGCTGCTGGCGGCCGGGCGCGGCGCCGGTGAGCCCGATGGCGTGGCGGCTGCGAGCCTGCCGGAGCTGTTCGCGGCGCGAGTGGCCGCCCACCCGGACGCCGTGGCCGTGGGCGGCTCCGGCCGGCAGCTCACCTACGCCCAACTCGACGGCCTCAGCGCGGCGTTGGCCTCCTGCCTGACCGGGCTGGGCGTCGCGGCGGAGGACGGGGTCGCGGTGCTGGCCGGGCGGTCGGCCGCCGTGGTCACCGCGTCCCTGGCCGTCGTGCGCGCGGGCGGTGCCTACGTGCCGTTGGACCCGCGCTGGCCGGTGGAGCGCCTGCGCCAGGTCACCGCAGTCGCGAAGCCGCGCGTGCTGGTGGTCGGCGAGGACCTGGCCGGGCACGCCTGGGTGGCGGAGGCCGGCGTGCCGGTGGTGGTGGTCGACGGCGCGGGGGGTGTGGTGGCCGGCGCACCCGAGGCCCCGGGGCCGCTGCCGGACGTGCCGCCGGGTGGCGAACGGCTGGCCTACGTGATGTTCACCTCCGGGTCGACCGGCGCGCCCAAGGCGGTGGGCGTGCGCCACACGGACGTGGCCGCGCTCGCCCTGGACGGCCTGTGGGACGGCGGGGTGGCCGACGCGGTGCTGATGCACTCCGCGTACGTCTTCGACGCGTCGACCTTCGAGATCTGGGTGCCGCTGCTGCGCGGCGGCCGGGTCGTGGTGGCGCCGCCCGGGTCCCTGGAGCCGCGTGAGCTGGGCCGGATCCTGGAGAGTGAGCGGGTCACCGCGTTGTTCCTCACCACGGCGCTGTTCAACCTCGTGGTGGAGACCGATCCCCGGCTGCTGTACGGGGTGCGGCTGGTGGCCTGCGGCGGAGAGACGGCGACGGCGGGGGTGCCGCAGCGTGCGGCGGCCGCCTGCCCGGGCACGAAGGTCGTCAACGTCTACGGCCCGACCGAGACCACCACGTTCGCCACGGGTCACGTGATCGAACCTGAGGAGGACGCGCCCGGGGGGGCCACCGGGGTGCCGCCGATCGGACGGCCGCTGGACGGGGTGCGCGCGTACGTGCTCGACCGGGACCTGCGCCCGGTGCCGCCCGGTGCCGTCGGCGAATTGTACCTGTCCGGCACGGGCGTGGCGCGCGGCTACCTGGACCGCCCCGCCCTGACCGCCACCCGTTTCGTGGCCGACCCCTTCGGCAAGGCGGGGGGCCGGATGTACCGCACCGGGGACCTGGTCCGCTGGGACGAGCGCGGGCGCATCGCCTACGTGGCGCGCGCCGACGGGCAGGTCAAGCTGCGCGGCCACCGCATCGAACTCGGCGAGGTCGAGGGCGCCGTGCTGGGCGCGCCGGGGGTCGCGGCGGCGTGCGTGGTGGTGCGCGAGGACCTGGCCGGGGACCGCAGGCTGGTGGCGTACGTGGTGCGGGACGGCGGCGGCGGTCTCGACGCGGCGGCCCTCGCGGCGCACGTGGGGCGCACGCTGCCGGGCTACATGGTGCCGTCGGCGTTCGTCACGCTGGACGCCCTGCCGCTCACCCCGAACGGGAAGGTGGACCGGCGTGCGCTGCCGGTGCCGCGCGTGGCGGGCGGGCCGGGCGGGCGGCCTGCGCGCGGCGCGCGCGAGGAACTGCTCGCCGAGGTGTTCTGCGACGTGCTGGGCGCCGAACGGGTGGGCGCGCACGACGACTTCTTCGCGCTCGGCGGGCACTCGTTGCTCGCCACCCGTCTGGTCGGCCGGATCCGTGCGGTGCTGGACGTGGAGCTGGAGGTGCGCACCCTCTTCGACCACCCCACCGTCGCGTCGCTCGCCGTGGCGCTCGACGGCGCGGGCGCGGCGCGTGAGGCGCTGACCCGGCAGGAGCGGCCCGAAGTGCTGCCGCTGTCGTTCGCGCAGCGGCGCCTGTGGTTCCTGGGACGCCTCACGGGTCCTGACGCGACGTACACCATCCCGCTGGCGGTGCGGCTGGAGGGCACGCTGGACGTCGCGGCGCTGCGCGCGGCGGTCGCGGACGTGGTGGCCCGCCACGAGGCGCTGCGCACCGTCTTCCCCGAGCGGAAGGGGACGCCCGAGCAGGTGGTGCTGGCCCCGGAGCGGGTGTACCTGGACTTCGAGGTGGACGACGTCGAGGAGCCGGAGCTGGACGGCCGGATCGCCCGCGCGGTCGCCGAGCCGATCGACGTCCTCAGCCGGGTGCCGTTGCAGGCCCGCCTGCTGCGGCTGGCGGCACGCTCTCACGTACTCGTCCTGACGTTGCATCACATAGCGGCTGACGGATGGTCGCTGGGGCCGTTGGCACGTGATCTGGAGACCGCGTACCGGGCGAGACTGGAGGGCACGGCACCCGGCTGGGAGCAGCTGCCGGTCCAGTACGCGGACTACACGCTGTGGCAGCAGCGGACGCTGGGCGACGAGGCGGACGACAGCAGCCCCCTCGCACGTCAGTTGGCGTTCTGGCGCAAGGCGCTCGACGGGGTACCCGAGGTGCTGCCGCTGCCGCTGGACCGGCCGCGTCCGGCGACGCTCACCCACGCGGGCGACACCCTGTCCCTCGTGCTCGGCGAGCGGGTGCGCGAAGGGCTCGCCGCGTTGGCCCGGGACGCCGGGTGCAGCCTGTTCATGGTGTTGCAGGCAGCCGTGTCGGTCCTGCTGGCCGGGCACGGCGCGGGCGACGACATCCCGCTGGGCACGGCGGTGGCGGGGCGCGGTGACGCGGCGCTGGACGACCTGGTGGGCTTCTTCGTCAACACCCTCGTCCTGCGCACCGACCTGTCGGGCGATCCCACGTTCCGCGAACTGCTCGACCGGGTCCGGGACTTCGACCTCGCCGCCTACGCCAACGCCGACCTGCCGTTCGAGCGCCTGGTCGAGGCGCTGAACCCGGCGCGTTCCCAGAACCACCATCCGCTCTTCCAGGTCATGCTGGTGCTCCAGAACCACGACGCCGACGTCGCCCTCGACCTGCCCGGGCTCACCGCGAGCCCGGTGCGGGTGGGTACCGGCGCGGCCAAGTTCGACCTGTCCTTCGCCTTCGCCGAGACCCGGGACGCCACGGACGGGGCGCGGGTGCTGCGGGCGGACGTGGACTACTCCACGGAGCTGTTCGACCGCGCGACGGTGCGACGGCTGCTCGACCGCCTCGCCGGACTGCTGGCACAGGTGGTGCGCGATCCCGACCGGCCGGTGCGCGCCTACGATCCGCTGACGGCGCCCGAGCGCACGACACTGCTGGAGGAGTGGGGGCGCGGTCCGGTGCGCACTCCGGCGCCGTCGACGGTGCCGGAACTCTTCGCCGAGCAGGTCGCCCGCACACCGGACGCGGTCGCCGTCCGCGACGACACGGAGGAGCTGACTTACCGTCAACTACATAAGTTTGTAGGGGGTTTGGCGGGCCGCCTCGCGGCGGCGGGCGTGGGTCCGGAGGACGTGGTGGCGCTCGCGGTGCCCCGGTCGGCCCGGATGGTCGTGGCGATGCTGGCGATCCTCACGGCGGGCTCCGCCTACCAGCCGGTCGACCCGGGCTATCCCACGGCGCGCGTCGCCTTCATGCTCCAGGACGCGGCTCCGGCCCTGCTGATCACCACGTCGGCGCTGCGGGCGGAGCTGCCGACGCAAGGCGTACCCGTCATCGCACTGGACGACCCGGACACGTGGCCGAGCCCGAACGCAGCGAGCCGGGCGCGGTCGCCACTGCTGCCCGCGCACCCCGCGTACGTCATCCACACCTCCGGTTCGACCGGCAGGCCGAAGGGCGTCGTCGTCACCCACCGGGGCGTGGCCGCCATGGTGCGCACACAGGTGGAACGGCTGGGCGTCGGCGTGTCCAGCCGGGTGCTGCAACTGGCGTCGGTGAGCTTCGACGCGGCCTTCTGGGAGACCTGCATGGGGCTGCTGACCGGTGCCCGCCTCGAACTGGCTGAGCGGGAGCGGTCGTTGCCCGGCCCGGCGCTGGCCGGTCTGCTCGCCGAGCGCGGGGTCACCCATCTCACGCTTCCTCCGGCCGCGTTGGCGGTGATGCCGACCGGGGCCGGGGTGCCGGAGGGCACCACGCTGGTGCTCGCCGGAGAGGCCTGCCCGCCCGCGCTGGTCGACCAGTGGGCGCCAGGCCGCAGACTCGTCAACGCCTACGGGCCGACCGAGTCGACGGTCTGCGCGACCATGAGCCCGTACCAGACCCCCCAGGCCACACGGGCCGGCGGAGGACCGGGGCGGAGGGTGCCGATCGGGGTGCCGGTCGACAACACGCGGGTCTACGTCCTCGACGACCGGCTGCGGCTGGTGCCGCCGGGCGTCACGGGCGAGTTGTACCTCGCGGGCGACGGGCTGGCCCGCGGCTACCTGCGCCGTCCCGGCCTGACCGCCTGCCGCTTCGTGGCCGACCCGTTCGGCCCCGCCGGAGGCCGGATGTACCGCACCGGGGACGTGGTGCGCTGGAACGGCGACGGGCAGCTGGAATACCTCGCGCGCGCCGACGACCAGGTCAAGGTGCGCGGCTTCCGCGTCGAACTCGGCGAGGTCGAGGCGGCGTTGGCCTCGCTGCCGGGCGTCGGCGCGGCGTGCGCCACCGTCCGGGAGGACCGGCCGGGCGACCGCAGGCTGGTCGCGTACGTGACACCGCGCGACGAGGCGGTGGGCGGCCCGGCGGACTCCGGCGCGTTCCGCGAGGCGCTGGCCGCGGTGCTGCCGGACTTCATGGTGCCGTCCTCGTTCGTCACGCTGGACGCGCTGCCGCTCACCCCCAACGGCAAGGTCGACCGCAGGGCGCTCCCCACCCCTGGCCCCGACACCGCGGGCACGACCTCGCGCGCCCCGGCCACGGAGCGCGAGAAGGCGCTGTGCGAGCTGTTCGCGGAGGTCCTGGGCCGCGAGACGGTGGGCGTGGACGACGACTTCTTCGCGGCGGGCGGGCACTCGCTGCTCGCGGTGCGGCTGGCGCAGCGGATCGAGGCGCGGTTCGGCGTGAGGCCCGGAATGCGGGAGCTGTTCGCCGCGCCCACGGTCGACGGCGTGCGGCGGCTGCTCGACGGCGCCGCCACCTCCCACGACCCGGTGGCGGACGGGCGTGCGGCGGCCACCGTGCCGTTCGACGCGGACACCGCGGACCCGGAGCGCGACGTGACGCTACCGCCGGATGTCCGCCGGGCACCGTCGCCCCTGCTGGTCACGTCGCTCGGTGAACGGCGACCGCTGCTGACGGGCGGCTCGGGCTTCCTCGGCGCGTTCCTGCTGCGCGATCTGCTGGAGACCTCGCAGAGCCCCGTCGACTGCCTGGTGCGGGCCCGTGACGAGGCCCAGGGGCTGGAACGGCTCCGTTCCGCGCTGGAACGGTACGGCCTGTGGCGGGCGGGTTACGCCGACATGATCCGGGCCCTGCCGGGGGACCTGGCGGCGCCGGGGCTGGGGCTCACCGACCGGACCCGGACGGCGCTGCGACGCGGGCTCGGCACCGTCTTCCACAACGGCGCCCACGTCAACTTCGCCGCGCCCTACGGCGAACTGCGCGACGCCAACGTCGGCGGCACCCGGGAACTGCTGCGCCTGGTGGCCGAGTCGGACGCGAGCGGCCTGCACTACGTGTCGACCACCGGCGTCTTCGCGCCGGGCGAGCCAGGCGACGGGCCGGTGACCGAGACGACGCCGACCGGCCCGGTGAACGGGCTGCCGGACGGGTACTCGCGCAGCAAGTGGGTGGCCGACCGGATCGTGGGCCTCGCCCGCGAGCGCGGCGTCCCGGTCGCCGTCTACCGCCCCGGGCGGGTGTCGGGCGACTCGCGGACCGGGGCCTGCCAGGACCGCGACCTGTTGTGGCTGCTGATCAAGGGCTGCCTCCAGGCGGGCGCGGCGCCCCGGGGCGGGACCGAGTCGACCGGCTGGATACCGGTGGACTACGTCAGCTCCGCGATCGTGGCGCTGGCGCGCAGCGGTGCGGCGGCCGACGGCTCCGTCTTCCACCTCACCCATCCGCAACCGCCGACGCTCGACCAGGTCTTCGCGGCGGCGCGGACCATGGGGTACACCGTGCGGGAGCTGCCGCTCGACCGCTGGCGCAAGCGGATAGCCGAACAGCGGGACAACGCGGCGCAGTTGTTCCTGGGCGGCAGGCAGGAGGGGCCGGGCGACCGCGCCCACCGCGCGCACCGGTCGTTCGACTCGTCGCTGACCCACCGCGCGGTGGCGGCGTCGGGCCCGAACCTGCCCGCGCTGACGGAACGGACACTGCTGACGTACTTGTCGTACTTCGTCGGCACGGGCTTCCTGCCCGGTCCCGGGCGATCCGTGTAGGCGCGGCCTGCGCACAGGTCGTGGCCGCCCCGCTCAGCGTTCGCGGGCGGCCACGACCGCACTTCGGCCCGCCCGGACCATGGCCGCCTTCGACCCGGGCCATGGACGCCTTCGGCCGAGGTCACGGGCCACCTTCGGCCGAGGTCACGACGGCCTTCGGCCCGGGTCACCGCCGTACGGGGGCGGGCGGCGGCCTGGATCGCGGCGGGCGGGGCCGCGGGTTAGCCTGGCAGGAGGCACGCCCTCACGCGGACCGCTCCTTCCGAGGGGGACAGCATGATCGCTCTGGAGACCATCGGCGTCTCCCTGGCAGTGATCGCCTTCGTGGCCGGCACGATCGTCTTCATGATGGGCGGTCTGACCTACCGAGGCGACCGCCACCGCGACGAAGGCGACTCCGGCCGGGACGACGGCTCCACCTCGGACGCACGGCCTTCCCCTCGCGGCACCTGAGCGCGACGCCGGTCGGGCGCACGCCACGACCGCCTCGTTCCAGCCCACGCCACGACCGCCCCGCGGGACGCTTTCGCGCTCGTCCCGTTCCGGTCCGCGCCCGTGTCGACTTGACCGAGATCAAGGGCATCGTGGTCGACTAGGTGGCGCGGCCCGCGTCCGACTTCGACGTGGCCGAGGTCGGCTGGTGGATGAACGCGCGGGAGTCACGCCGCCGCCACCTCGTGCAGTCGCTGCTCCAGGCCGAGGGGCTGGCGACGGCCTCGTACCGCGAACGCTTCGGCGCAAGGCCCGAGGACGACTTCGCGGCCGAGCTGGAGCCGTGCCCGCTCGGCGTGTGCGACTGCCACATCGGCTACGTGCACCTGGAATCGCTGCCGTTGTACGACGTCTTCGCGGGCGGTGTGCTGGAACGCGTGCCACGGGACTGGCCGCGACGGGTGGGCGTGGCCGGCGTCACCGCACCGGCCGGGAGGTGACGGGCGGCGGGGCGGGGGCGGGGCCGAGGGTCGTGGTGCCGGGGCGGGCCAGGCCGGTCAGGCCGCGCCGGTAGGCGGCGATGGCGTCCTCCAGGCGGCCCTGCCGCTCCAGCAGGTCGCCCAGCAGTCGCGCGGTGTCGGCGAGATCGCCCGCGGCGTCGGCCTCCTCCTGGAGCGGCAGCGCGGCCCGGTAGTGCCGTTCCGCGTCGGCCAGGTCACCTCGCTGCTCGCGGATCAGGCCGAGCAGCCGGTGCGCGGCGGCGGCGTGCACGGCGCCGTGGCCGGGACCGAGCCCGTCGAGCAGCGCGGTGAGGAGGTGCTCCGCGTCGGCGCCGTGGCCGCGCCTGAAGCGCACGTCGGCGAGTTCGACCTCGACCTGGGCGGCGTAGAACGCGGCGCCCGTGGAGCGCAACATCCCCAGCGCGCGCGTCAGTTCGTCCTCCGCCTCGGCCAGGCGGCCGTGCTGCGTGTGCAGATAGCCGCGCATCCAGTGGCACTGGGCCAGTTCGGCCCGGATCTGCCACTGCTCGTAGACCTCCTGCGCCTTGACGAGGTACGCCTCGGCCTCGTCGAACCGTCCCCCGCCGGCCAGGGTGCGGGCCACCGAGCGGTGCAGTCCGGCGACCGCCACGGGGTCGGCGACGCGGGGCGCGAGGTCGAGGGCGAGATCGGCGGCCTTGGCGGCGCGTTCCAGGGCACCCATGTCGAGGTACGGGGTGATGATCGTGGCGTAGAGCAGGAGCAGCGCGGCCGGGTCGGGGAGCCCACCGCCGTTCAGCTCGTCGATGGTCTGCTCCAGCAGGTAGCAGGAGTAGCGGATGTCGCCGCCGAGCTGGTGCGCGATGGCCTGGCCTCGGATGGCCCGGACGCGGGCGGGCAGCGGCTGGTCGGCCAGCAGGGCCAGGGCGCGGTCGAAGCACTCGCGGGCCTCGGCGAGCCCGCCCCGGCGCAGCATGCAGTGTCCCAGGGCGACGTTGATGTCGGCCTGGATGTCGGGGAGTCCGTGGCGCGCAGCGCGTTCGAGGAGGTCTACGAGGGTCTGCTCCGCGCGATCGCCCGAGCCCTCGTCGGCCAGGCGGTCCGCCTCGCCGAGGCCTTCGCGCAGCTCGGCGCGCAGGCCCGCGGGGACGCCTTCGGCGAGCTGTTCGTAGGTCGTCCCGAGCCGTTCGGCCAGATAGCGCAGGGCGGTCTGCGAGGCGCGGGCCTTGCCCGCCTCCACGGTCGAGACGTAGGCGGCGGTGTACCGCGTCCCGGCGAGCTGACGCTGCGTCAATTCTTGTTCACTGCGCAGGCGTTGGATGCGGGCGCCGATCTCCTTGGCGCTGGACCGCGCGTCGGCGGACGGCGCGCCGGAGGGTGTACCGGATGGTGTGCGGGGCCGCGTCCCGGACGGAGCGCCGGATCGCGCCTGGGAGCGCCAGTCCTCGCCGCAGTCCCCGCTTCCCGTGGACATGGCCACCCCTCCCCTTCCCGGCCGGGCCTGTGCGGACCGGAGTCCCAGCGGAAACCTTGTCAGCCGCCGCCTTCCGGTCTAGCTTAACTCCCTATGTAAGTGAAGTTAGTTGAGCACTTACATCCGCTTTCCGGCGCGTCCGGTCACCGCCCGCCCGGCGCCTGACCCGCCGCCCTCCTCTCCCCCCATCCGACCGACGGAGACCCCTCATGCGCATACGCACTCGCCTCACGGTGGGGCTGACCGCCGCCGCTGCCGCGCTCACCCTGCTGACCGGCCCGTTCGCGCAGGCCGCGCCCCGGCCACTGCCCTCCGCTCCCCCGGCCGCCGGGGCGGTCAGCGCGGGGACGGACAACCCGACGTGCTGGTACGGCGCTTGCTACGACTACGTCTACGGTCGCCAGATCACGGACGCGACCGGTGCGAGCGTCCGCATGGAGATCGCCGAGCCAGTGGTCGACCCCGGCCGGCAGGACGAGCACTCGCTCCAGGAGCTGGCCCTGCAGAACACCGGACAGACCTCCACCGTGGAGGTCGGCTGGACCGTGGACCGCCAGGTGAACGACGGCGACGGCAGGCCGCACCTGTTCGTCTACCACTGGGTGGACGGCCAGGAGTCCTGCTACAACGGCTGCGGCTTCGTGCAGGTCTCGCACACCGTCACGCCCGGTATGCCACTGCCGCCCGGCCACGCCGGGAGCTTCGCCATCCGCGAGCTGGGCGGCGACTGGTGGATCTTCTACGACGGCCACGCGGTCGGCTACTTCCCCGGTTCGCTGTGGAACGGCACGTACACCAGCGCCCAGAAGATCACCGCGTTCGGCGAGGTCGCGGCCGACGCCTCCGACGTGCCGTCCTGCACCCAGATGGGCAACGGCCGTCCCGGCACGTCGTGGCGGTCCTCCTGGATCGCCGGATTCCGGCTGTACGGCAGCGCGGACCACCCGGCCCTGACCGTGCAGACCACCAGCCCCGACTACTACGACGCGGGTTCGGTCACCCGCACCTCCTTCCACCTGGGCGGCCCGGGCAAGGGCCGCTGCGGTTCCTGACCGCCCTCAACCTGGACGGACGCGGCCGTCCGCGGCGCTCGCGGATCCGCAGCCGGCCCCCGCCCGCGGACGCGAGGGCCGTGTGGCCGCGGCGGACGCGGCCACACGAACGGGCTCTTGCGCTGCGGGACGGCGGGCGCCACCGTGGTGGCGACGCGGCAGCGCGGGCGGTGCCGGGCCGTCCGGGGCGCGTACGGCGACGGGAGTCGGAGTGAGCCCACTGGTCCTGCCCCACTCACTGCACGGTGCCGGTCCGCACAAGGTGATCGCCGTCCACGGATGGTTCGCGGACCGGTCCGCGTACGATCCGCTGCTGGCCGACCTCGACCGCGAGGCGTTCCAGTACGCGATGGTGGACCTGCGCGGCTACGGCGAGGCCCGCGACGCGCCCGGCGCGTTCACGACGGCAGAGGGCGCAGAGGACGTGATCGCGCTCGCCGACCACCTGGGGTGGCGACGGTTCTCGGTGATCGGCCACTCGATGGGCGGCAGCGTCGCGCAGCGCGTGGTGGCGCTCGCGCCGGAGCGGGTGCGCCGGCTGGTCGGTGTCTCACCGGTCCCGGCGTCCGGACTGCCGCTGCCGCCGGAGCAGCACGAGTTGTTCGACGGCGCCGCTCGTTCGCCGGGCAACCGCCGCGCCATCATCGACTTCACCACCGGCAGCCGCCGTCCCGCCGCCTGGCTCGACCGCATGGTGCGCGGGTCGATGGAGCGCAGCGACCCTGCGGCCTTCCACGCATGGTTCGCGTCCTGGGCGGGCGAGGACTTCCACGGCGGCGTCGACGGCTCCACCGTGCCCGCGCTGGTCGTCGTGGGCGCGCTGGACCCGGCGCTGACCGCCGGGGTGCAGCGCGGGACCTGGATGCGCTGGTTCAAGCGCGGCGAACTCGTCGAGCTCGTATCGGCAGGTCACTACGCGATGGACGAGACGCCGCTCGAACTCATCCGTGCCGTCGAGGACTTCCTGCGCGCCGACGACGCGGAGGAGCCCGGCGGGGGCGGCGGTCGTGCGGGCTGAGGTCCGGCGAGGCGCGGTGCCGGACGTCTTCGACCCCCGGCGGTACGCGCGCGGCGTGCCGTACGGGCGGTACCGGTTGCTGCGCGACCACTGCCCGGTGGCCTGGCAGGACGAGCCGGAGGTGCTGGGGTGGCCCGCGGGTCCCGGCTTCTGGGCCGTCACCCGGCACGCCGACGTGGTGCGCGTCCTGAAGGACTCGGCCACGTACTCCTCGTACCTGGGCGCCACCCAGATCCGTGACCCCGACCCGGCCGACCTGCCGTTCATCCGGCGGATGATGCTCAACCAGGACCCGCCACACCATCTGCGGCTGCGCAGGCTGGTGAGCCGGGCCTTCACGCCCGGGCGGGTGGCGCGCTTCCGGGAGGCGGTGCGCGAGCGGGCCCGCTTCCTGGTGGCCGGGGCCCTGGCGCAGGCGCGGGCGGGAGACGGCACGTGCGATGTGGTCGCGCGGGTCACCGACGAGTACGCGCTGCTGAACCTCACCGATCTGCTGGGGGTGCCGCCGACCGACCGGGGTCTGCTGCTGCACTGGACACGGCGGGTCATCGGCTACCAGGACCCCGACGAGGCCGCCGACACGCCCACGGCGAGCGGCCGGCCGGTCGATCCCCGCTCGCCGTCCGCGCTCGCCGACATGTTCGGCTACGCGCGCGAGTTGGCCGCCCACAAGCGCCGCCACCCGGGCGAGGACGTGCTGACGGCGCTGGCCGCCGACGCCGAACTGACCGTCCGCGAGCTGGAGATGTTCTTCTTCCTGCTGGTCGTGGCGGGCAACGACACCGTACGCTCCGCCGCTCCAGGCGGCCTGCTGCTGCTCGCCCGGCACCCTGACGCGTACCGGAAGCTGTGCGACGGCGAGGCGCCACTGGGGACGGCGGTCGACGAGTTGCTGCGGCGCCATCCCCCCGTGCTGTCCTTCCGGCGCACCGCCACGCACGACACCACGCTGGCGGGAACGCGGATCCGGGCGGGCGAGAAGGTGGTCGTCCTCCACGCCTCCGCCAACCACGACGAACGCGTCTTCCCACACCCGTACCGCCTCGACCTGACCCGCTCCCCCAACCCCCACGTCTCCTTCGGCGACGGCCCCCACGTCTGCCTGGGCGCCCACTTCGCCCGCCTCCAACTCGCCGCGCTCTACGACGAGTTCCGCACCGCGCTGCCGGCACCACCGCGCCTGGCAGAGCCTCCGCGCCGTCTGACGTCCAACTTCATCAACGGCCTGAAGGCCCTGAGACTGGAGCTGCCCACCGGGTGACGTAGGTCACCTTGCGCCGCCCACGTGGTCAGGCGTCCAGTACCGTAACGTCGACGCGAGCCAGGCGGACAGGGTCGGCGATGACCTCGTACGCGGCCACGCGGCCGGCCTCGACGGTGATCCGGAGCACCAGAAGGAGCCGTCCCGCCGGCGCGACCACCACGCCCACGGCACCGTCCACGAGTGCCACATCGGCGTACCGGGCGCGGCGGCCGAAGACCAGAGTCTCGCGGGTGACCGCATGGGCTCCGCGCGAGACCGGCGATGCGCCGGGCGACAGGGCGACGGCGTCCGCCGTGCGCTCGACGTCCGGGGCCAGCACAGCGAGCAGGCCTTCGACGTCGCCCTCGCGCGCGGCGGCGAGGAAGGCCTCGACCACCCTGCGATCGGCGGCAAGCCCCGGCGAGCCGGAATCGGCGGCGCCGCGTACCCGGACACGTGCCCTGCTGGCCAGCTTCTTGGCGGCGACGGGTGTGCGTCCGACCACCGGGGCGATCTCCTGGAACGGCACCGCAAACATGTCGTGCAGAACGAAGGCGATCCGCTCCGCGGGAGCCAGCCGTTCCAGTACGACGAGCAGTGCCCGGCTCACCGACTCGGCGAGCAGCGCTTCCTCCTCCGGATCAGTGGCGCTGCCGGGAGTGGTGTGCCCCGCGCGGTCCGGTAGCCCGTCCCCGGGGAACTCCTCCCGGCGCCTTTGGCACGCCCGCAGCATGTCGAGGCAGATGCGGGCGACGACGGTCCTCAGCCAGCCGCCCAGGTTGTCCACCTCGGTGGGGTCCACCCGGCTCAGCCTCAGCCACGTCTCCTGGACTGCGTCGTCAGCCTCGGTACGCGAGCCGAGCATGCGGTAGGCGACTGACCGCAGCAGCCCGCGATGCTCCTCGAAGCGCTCCGCCAGCGCGTCCTGATCGTCCCGCTCACCCATCGGTCACCTTTCCTCGGCGCGAGCCGTCATACGGATGACGTACCGGATAGGGCAGAGGTGACCGCCCAATGGCCGGCACCACACCGTTTCGCGTACCGCGACCTGCCCAAGCTCGCAGATCACAAGCCCGATCACGAGGAACACACCACGATGTCCACGGCTATGACCCCCACGACGACAAGCGCTTCGGCACCGGCACCACATGATTCCGTCGCCAACGACCAACCCTTGCTGCGACCGCTCGATCTCGGCGCGCTGCGGTTGCCGAACCGAGTGGTGATGGCCCCGCTGACCCGCGCCCGGGCGACCGGCGGAGAGTCGGTTCCGAGCGCGCTGCACGCCGCGTACTACGGCCAGCGGGCGAGCGCGGGACTCATCGTCACCGAGGGCACTTGGGTCAGCCGGCAGGCCATGGGCTTCGTCGACGTCCCCGGCATCCACAGCGAGGCACAGGTCGCCGCCTGGCGTGAGGTCACCCGCGTGGTGCACCTCCTGGGCGGACGGATCGTCCTGCAACTGTGGCACTGCGGCGCGGTCTCGCACCCCGATCACCTCGTTGGCGAGTTGCCCGCGGGCCCCTCGGCCGTCAACCCGGACGAGATGTCGTTCACACGCGACGGTTTCAAACCCACCCTCACTCCTCGTGCCATGACGGCGCGGGACATCCACCGGACGATCGAGGAGTACACGCTCGCGTCACGCAACGCGCGGCGCGCCGGGTTCGACGGGGTCGAGGTCGCGGCCCACGGCGTCTTCCTGCTGGCGCAGTTCCTCAATCCCCGGCTCAACCAACGCGACGACGCCTACGGCGGCGACCAGGTGCGTCGCCGGCGACTACCGCTGGAGGTGATCGACGCGGTCGCCGAGCCGTGGGACGGCAGAGGCGTCGGGGTGCGCCTGTCGCCGTACCTGGCTTCCGGCCCGCACTTCCGGGCCGACGAGGACACGCTGGCGGACCACGACGCGTTGGTGGCCGCGCTCGCCGATCACCCGGTTGCCTACCTTCATCTGCGGGGACGGGACGCCGCGTGGCCGGACGGAGCGCCCGACATGGAGGCGCTCGCACGCTACCGGCGGCTCTTCGCGGGACCGCTCATCGCTAACAACGGCTTCGACCGGGGGTCCGGCAACGCGGCGATCGAGTCGGGTGTGGCCGATGCCGTGTCGTTCGGACGGTACTTCGTGGCCAATCCCGACCTGGTCACCCGCTTCGCGTTCGGACGCTCACCGGAGCCCGGCGATCCGGGCACCTACTACGGGGGCGGCCCGGCCGGTTACACCGACTATCCGGTGAGCGTCTGAAACGGCTTGCCACGCCGTCGGCGAGTCCCCAGGATGGGCTCATGCCGATCTTCCGCGCCGATGACGGAACACCGCTCGCCTTCCATGTGCGGGGCGGCGGTGAGTCGTTGCTGTGTCTGCCCGGTGGGCCCATGCGGGCCTCCGCCTACCTCGGGGATCTCGGGGGGCTGGACGCGCGCAGGCGGCTGGTCATGCTGGACGCACGGGGGACCGGGGGCTCCGGGCTGCCTGCCGATCCGGGGACGTACCGCTGCGACCGGCTGGTGGACGACGTCGAGGCGCTGCGGCGCCACCTCGGGCTGGAGCGCGTGGACCTGCTCGCGCACTCGGCGGCGGGGGACCTCGCGCTCCAGTACGCGGGCCGTTACCCGCACAGGGTGCGCGCCCTGTGCATGATCACCGCCAGGGCCCGGGTGCTGGGGGTCGAGTTCACCACCGCCCACCGTGCTCAGGCTGCCGACCTGCGGGCCGGTGAGCCGTGGGCGGCGGGCGCCAGGGCGGCGTACGACGCGATCTGGGCGGGCACCGCGACCGACGCCGACTTCGACACCGCCGCGCCGTTCTTCTACGGACGCTGGGACGAGGCCGCACGGGCGCACGCGGCGAGCGACGCCGAGCAGACCAACGACGCGGCGGCTCAGGCCTACACCGCGCCCGGCGCGTTCGAGCCGCTGACGGCGGTGCCGGACGTGCCGGTGCTGGTGCTCGCCGGTGAACTGGACAGCGCGCCGCGCCCGGCGGTCGCCGAGGAGATCGCCGGGCGGTTCCGGCGGGCCGAGGTGGTCGTCCAGCCCGGGGCCGGTCACTACCCGTGGCTCGACGACCCGGCTCGCTTCAGCGGCGCGGTCGAGGCGTTCCTCGGACGGCACAGCTGACGGCGCGTCACATCGCCACCCGCTCGACGGGGTCCTCGTCCCGCTCGACGCAGGACGTCGGCGCGGGGTCCAGAAGGCGTCCTGCGGGGCGCAGCACGAGGTGGATGCCGAGCACCGCCAGTGTGCCCAGCACCGCGAACCCCGTCCTGCCCGACG
Organism: Streptomyces sp. ICBB 8177; assembly: GCF_003144095.1. Classification (GTDB taxonomy): domain Bacteria; phylum Actinomycetota; class Actinomycetes; order Streptomycetales; family Streptomycetaceae; genus Streptantibioticus_D. The sequence goes on from NZ_NSKH01000024.1 coordinate 51,334, forward strand.
CGGCCAGCACGCCCACGGCCGCCGAACACCACAGCGTGGCCGCCGTGTTGAGCCCGCTCACCCCGCCGCCGTCGCGCAGGATGACACCGCCGCCCAGAAAGCCGATGCCGGAGACGACGTAGGAGGCGACCCGGGTCGGGCCGGCCGTGTCGCCGGCGGCGACGCTGTAGAGCACGAACAGCGTCGCGCCCGCGGCGACCAGGGCGTTGGTCCGCAGGCCCGCCATCCGGGCGCGCCACTGCCGTTCGACGCCGATCAGCGCGCCGCAGGCCACCCCGGTGGCCAAGCGGGTCAGGAAATCGAAGGTGGTCAGGGTGTGCACGGTGCACCTCCTCCTCGTCCGCAACGGGCCCGGGCTCAGTGGGCCAGGGCCGCCTGCACGATCTTGATGACCACCAGCACCATGGCCACCAGCAGGTACGTGCGCAGCGCGGTCATGCCGACCTTGTAGCCGGAGGACAGCACGGGCCTGGCCAGCGTCTCCAGCGGCGGCATCCGCCAGTCCGCCCGCCCGGTGCGGTCGACGCCGCGCCCGGTTCGGGCCCAGCCCTTGCGGCGGCGCCGCGCCTCCGCGTAGCCGATGGCGATCACCCCGGCGACACCGCAGGCCGCCATGATGTCGAGGATCGCCCCGGCGGAGATGTCCGGGAAGAGCACGGACGCGGTCAGCACGATCGACAACGTGATCAGCACCCCGACCACCGCGGAGATCAGCGCGTTGGTCCTCGGTCCGTTGACCCAGGGGCCGAGCACGGCACGGTCGTTGCACAGCAGCAGCAGGAAGACCGACGCCGACGGCAGCAGGACCCCGGCGAGCGTCTGGACCCCCTCGGTCAGCAGGCCGAGCGGTGAGCCGGGCAGGAGCACGATGACCGCGGCGGCGGCGACGAGCCCCGCGTAGACCGCGTAGAAGCCCTTGGCGCCGGAGATGCCGCGATGCAGCGAGTGCTTGAGCCCGAGGACGTCCCCGATGGCGTACGCGGTCGACAGCGACACCGCGAACGCGCCGATGACCGAGGCGTCAAGCAGCGCGACGGCGAACAGCACGCCCGCCACCTTGCCCGCGTGGGCGGCGAGGCCGTGTGCGACACCCGCGGTGTCGGTGAAGTGGCCGGCCGCGTGGCTGCCGGCGAAGGCGGCCGCGGTGAATCCCATCATGGCGCCCGCGCCGACGACGACGACCACGATGCCGATCCACAGGTCGGCCTTCTCGTACGACATGAAACGCGGCGTGATGCGCTTGTCGATGACGTAGGACTGCTGGAAGAACAGCTGCCAGGGGGCGACGGTGGTGCCGACGATCCCGATGATCAGCAGCATGACGGTGGACAACTGGCCGCTGCCGCCCGGCATTCCGGGCACCACGAAGTCGTGGAGCATCCGGCCGGTCGCCGGGTGCGCCATGAAGTAGACCGGCACCAGCAGCAGTGAGGCCGCGCACAAGGTGATGGCGATCCGCTCGAACCGCTGGAACGAGCCGGTGAACGCGGACGCGATGATGACGCCCGCCGCCAGCACCACCGCGGCCGTCTTCGGCAGTCCCAGGTATCCGGCGGCCATGGTGATGCCGATGAACTCGGTCACCAGGGTGAGGGCGTTGAGCAGGAACAGGTCGATGACGCTGAACGCGCCCCAGAACCGGCCGAACCGCTCCAGGATCAGCCGCGCGTGGCCCACCCCGGTGACCGCGCCGAGCCGCAGCACCATCTCCTGGTTGGCGTAGAGGACCGGGACCAGCAGGAGCAGGGTCCACAGCAGATGGGTCCCGTAGTTCTGCCCGGCCTGCCCGTACGTGGCGAACGCGCCGGCGTCGTTGTCGCCGACCATGACGATCAGGCCGGGCCCGACGATGGCGAGCAGGGTCTTCAGCCGCGCGGACAGCCCGGTGCGCGGCGCGGTGTCGTCGAGCCTGACGGTGCCGAGGGCGCCGCGGATGTCGCCGACGTGGGCGTCGTCCAGGACGGCGGAGCGCGGCGCGGCGACCGTGGTGTCGAAGGTGGTGTCGGTCATGAGGTACCTCCCAAGTCCCCCCACGCGGGGAGGTGTTGGGGGCGTGCGGAATCCCCTCCGGCGCGGGCGCAGGCGTCGTCGGCCCGGCGCGTGGGCGCAGGGCTGTGATCCGTCACGGCGTTCGGGCCGTGCGGATGGCGGGGACGCGGGTCGTAGCCGCGCGGGGGAAGGTGTTACCGCGTGCCGGAAGAATGCGAGGACATGCGGGATGCGGGCCTACTGTGGCCCGGACTACTACTGGAATCCATGCGTCTCTCGCCTCCTTCCGGTCAGGGCGCGACCGCGCGCCGTGCGACTCGGCAAGGGAGCAGACCGGTCCGATGCGACCGGCTCACCCCAACTCGTCAGAGCTTTGGCACTCCACGGCGTAATCTCCCTGCGGGAGAAGCCACTTGGGGTCACCCCTTAGGCCGGGGAGACCTGTCCTGAACCTGGGCGTCTCTCGACGTCGTCGGGTCAGTGGCCTGTGTCCGTGAAGACGCCTCACCGAACGAGGTGCCTGTACAAACTTCTCACAGCATACCCCCGGCGTACGGCCGCCAGGACACGCCGGGACGCCTTGACGGGGATTTGACGCGGGTCCGCGACGCCGACGCCGGCCCTTGCGGTGTCAGGCCTGCGCCACCACCATGCGGCACCGCGGGGTGCCGTCGGGCCGCCGCCCCAGGGCGGGCAGTGCGACCAGCCGCACCGTGAATCCCGCCCGGGTCAGCTCCTCGCGCACCGAGCCGAGCCGGAAGGGGCGGTAGTACATGACGAAGGGCGGCCGCCACAGGAGGTTGCGCACTCGCATCGCGACGTCGAAGGCCAGCAGGGACCAGTAGAGGGGCGAGCCGGGCGGCGCGGGCGCCGGAAGCGGGAAGACGAAGCGCCCGCCGGGCCTGAGCACCCGTCGCACACCCGCGAACAGCCCGGGCCACTCCCTGGGCAGGAAGTGGCCGAAGGCACCGAAGCTCACGACCAGGTCGAAGGCGCGGCCGAAGGGCAGGGCCCGGGCGTCGGCGCGTACCCAGCGCGGCGTGGGTGTGTCGCCGTTCCGGGACACCGCCGCCGTCGCCTGCCCGTACGCGCTCCGCGCCACCGTGAGCATGCCGTCGCTCAGGTCCACGCCGGTCACGCTCCTTCGGCACACGGCGGTCAGCACCCGGGCACCGGCGCCGGTGCCGCAGCACAGGTCGAGGCCGTCGTCGACCGGGCCCATCGCGCCCAGCGCGTCCCGCACCGCGTCCAGCACGGGGGCGGGAGTGCGGAACGGCGTGCGGTCGAACTTCGGCGCCAGCAGGTCGTAGCCCCGTTCGACGGAGGAGAGCGCCTGCGTGGCCAGCTCGCGGACGGTGGGGCCCTCGGGGGTGAACACCGTTCTCAGCCCCGGTCCCGGCCGGTCAGGTCCCCGGGGTCGGTGTTGGCGCCGCACAGCACGACGGCCACCGTCTCGCCCGCCGCCGGGGCGTAGGCGCCGCGCAGGGCGGCCAGGGCCGTGGCGGCGGCGTGTTCGACGGCGATCCGGCGCTGGTTCCACAGAGCCTGCCGGGCGCGCACGATCTCGGCGTCGGGCACGGTCACCGTGCGTACGTCGTCCCGCCGCGCCACCGCCAGCGCCATCGGCCCCACCCGCCGGGCGCCCAGGGAGTCCGCCGCGACGGAGTCGATCTCCACGTCGACCGGCTCACCGGCGCGCAACGCGGCGTCCAGCGCACGGCAGTTCTCGGGCTCGACGGCGACGGTGCGGATCCCGTGCTGACCGGCGGCGGTCGCGACCCCGGCGAGCAGCCCGCCGCCGCCGACGGCCACAACCACCGTGTCAAGCGCGGGAATCCGCTCCCGAATCTCCGTCAGCAACGTCCCCGCGCCCGCAGCGATCAGCGGGTGGTCGTAGGCGTGGCTGGCCAGCGCGCCACTGTCGGCCGCGAACTTCTCGCACGCCACCAGCGCGTCCGCGTACCCCTCCCCTGCCAGCCGGACCTCGGCGCCGTACGAGCGCAGCCGGGCGACCTTGACGGCGGGCGCGGTCTCGGGGAGGAAGACGGTGGCCCGCACGCCCTGCTCCCTGGCCGCCCAGGCGCAGGCCAGGCCCGCGTTGCCGCCGGAGGCGATGGTCACGCCCGCGGGCGGGAGGGTGCCGGCGGCGCGGTGGGCGAGCAGGAAGTTCTGCGCGCCGCGCGCCTTGAAGGAGCCGGTGTGCTGCATGTACTCCAGCGCGAACCACACGTCGGCCGGGGCCTCGACCCCGTAGGAACGGGTCTCGTCGGGGTCGAGCCGGGCGACGGCGACGGTGCGCACGCGTCCGGCGACGCGCTCGGCGGCCGACTCGATGTCGACGTGGGTGAGTTGGGGCACGGGCTGCTCCTGCGGTGCGGTGGGCGGCGGCCGTTCCAACGTAACGCAGCACCCGGCGCGGGCGGGCCGGGCGCCGGTTCCGGTCACCGCGCCTCATCCCTTCGGGCGGCGCCTCGTCCGTATCCAGACATCGGCGCGACGATGGGGAGGAAACTCGCTGTCCCGCTGATATCGTGCGATTCGCCTGCGGCAGTGGGGTCACCCATGCGGGACCGAACGACGGCATCGAGCGAGATCGAGCGGCGTCAGACGACGAGGAGACCGGCGATGGCTGCACCGGATGAGTTCGACGTGGTGGTCGAGATTCCCCAAGGCTCCCGTAACAAGTACGAGATGGACCACGAGACCGGCCGCATCCGGCTGGACCGGCTGCTGTTCACGGCCACCAAGTACCCGTCGGACTACGGGTTCGTCGACGGCACCCTGGGCCGGGACGGCGATCCGCTGGACGCCCTGGTGCTGGTCGGCGAGCCCACCTTCCCCGGCTGCGTGATCCTGTGCCGGGCCATCGGCATGTTCTGCATGACCGACGAGAACGGGCCGGACGACAAGGTGCTGTGCGTCCCGGCCCACGACCCGCGGTACGCGTCCGTGCAGGACATCGAGGACATCTCCGCGTTCGACCGGCTGGAGATCACCCACTTCTTCGAGGTCTACAAGGACCTGGAACCCGGCAAGTCGGTCGAGGGCTCGCACTGGGAGGGCCGCGTCAGCGCGTACGACGAGATCGAGGCGTCCCGCAAGCGCGGCGCCGAGCACGCCGGACAGCGCGGGACGGGCGGGCTCGCCGATGGCGGCCGCCGCGATCACAACCGGTGACCTGCCGTGACGCTCGGGTGCCGGTCCTGGGCCTTCGCTGGGGGCCTCCGGCGCTCGGGCTGGTGCGGCGGGTCTGAGACGGGCCGGGCGGGGTACCGGGGAGACGACGCGGCGGGTTCCGGCCGCCGCGGTCGTTCCGGCCGTTGGGAGTGATCATGTTCAAGGTGCTGCTGGTACTGCTGTGCCTGGTGCTGCCGTGGCTGGCGGTGCTGATCAAGCAGGGGCCGAGCCTGAAGGTGCTGTGGGCCTTCCTGCTCCAGTTGCTGGGCCACGTACCCGGTGTGATCTACGGGATCTACCAGGTGGTCAAGGACTGAAACGGTCCGGGCGTGGCATGCTGCGACCACCGCGACCCTCGCGGACGACCTGCCCGACCACGCCGAAAGGGCCGCGATGCCACCGACGACGCCCCAGCCGAAGGACCGCGACGACGCGGCGGTGATCGTGGTGGGCGCGGGTCCCGCCGGGTCGGCCACCGCGTACCACCTGGCCCGGGCGGGGGTGGAGGTCCTGCTGCTGGAGAAGGCGACGTTCCCGCGCGAGAAGGTCTGCGGGGACGGGCTGACGCCGCGCGCCGTCCACCAGTTGATCCGGATGGGCGTCGACGTCGACGGGCCGGGGTGGGCGCGCTCCCGGGGGATGCGCTGGGTGGCCGGCGGGCGCTCCGCGCTCATCGAGTGGCCGCGGCTGGGCCGCTACCCGGACTTCGGGCTGACCCGCACGCGGCACGACTTCGACGACCTGCTGGCCCGGCACGCGGTCGGCGCCGGCGCCAGGCTGCGCACCGGGACGAAGGTCACCGGCGCGCTGACCGACCGCGCGGGGCGGGTGATCGGCGTGCGGGCCCAAGTGGGCCCGGAGCGCGAGGCGGTGGAGTACCGGGCCCGGGTGGTGGTCGCGGCCGACGGCGCGTCCGCGCGGCTGGCGTTGGGCCTGGGCCTGCGGCGCGACGAGCGGCAGCCGATCGCCACCGCGGCGCGCCGCTACTACCGCAGCCCGCGGCGCTCGCAGGAGGAGTACCTGGAGCTGTGGGCCGACCTGCGGCTGCCGGGCACCGACCGCTACCTGCCGGGCTACGGCTGGATCTTCCCGATGGGCGACGGCCGGGTCAACGTCGGACTGGGCGCGTTGCCCAACCGCCGCAACGGCACCGTCGACCTGCGCGCCACGATGGACCACTGGCTGGCCCGCACCCCCGCGCACTGGGGCCTGCGGCCGGGTGAGGGTGAGGCGGCGGAGGGCCAGGTCCTCAGCGCGGCGCTGCCGTTGGGCTTCAACCGGCATCCGCAGTACGGGCGGGGCCTGCTGCTGGTCGGCGACAGTGGCGGCATGGTCAGCCCGTGGAACGGCGAGGGCATCGCGCAGGCGCTGGAGGCGGGCGAGGTGGCCGCCGAGGCCGTCGCGATGGCGCTCACCGTGCCGGACGGCCCCGCGCACGAACGGGCCCTGGGCCGCTACCCGGTGGAGATGGCCAGGCGCTGGGGCCGCCACTACCGGCTGGGCAACGTGCTGACGAAGCACGTGTTCTCCCGTGCCGGCTTCCAACCCCTGCTCAACGGCTGGGTGATGGGGTCGCCCGCGGTGCTCGACGGGATGGCACGGCTGCTGGTGGGCCTGACCGACGATCCGCCGCGGGACCGGGTGGACCGGGTGCTGGGAACGCTGATCCGGCTGGTGCCGGAGCCGAAGCCGAGCCGAGGGCGCCATCCGGCCGGCTGACCGGATCAGCACACCGGCTCGGCCGGCGGGTCAGCCGACGGCCCCCGCCAACTCGGCGGCGGTGGCGCGCAGTCGGCGGTGCAGGTCGCGGTGCGGGGTGCCCGGCGGCAGCCACTCCTTGCGGATCTTGGCGACCGCCGTGTAGTTGGTGTCGCAGACGTTGGCCAGCGGGGACTCCACGGCCTGCGTGAGGAACTGGTACGCGTCCAGTTCCTCCAGCCCGTAGTCGCGCACCAGCCACTGGACGAGGTCGAGTTGGGCGATGCGGAAGGCGTCCTCCAGCGGGCGGGCCGAGCCGGTGGAGATGATGTGGGTGTCGGACTCCAGTCGTGGCCAGGGGGTGGCGACGCCCTTGAGGAGTTCGACCACGACGACGGTGTTCATCGCGCACTCCACCGCGACCCCGCAGGTCTCGCCCTCGCCCTGGCGGGCGTGGCCGTCGCCGAGGCTCAGCAGCGCGCCCTCCACGTTGACGCCCAGGTAGCAGGTGGTCCCGGCACGCATCTCCGGGGTGTCCATGTTGCCGCCGTGCGCGTCGGGCACCAGCGCGGAACGCACCTCCAGGTTGGCCGGGGCCACCCCGACGGTGCCGTGCATGGGCTCCATCGGCAGCTCCAGCCGCAGCCCCTCGCGCCGCGTGGTGAACGCGCAGGTGCGGCGGGCACGGTCCAGCTCCCACATCCACACCACCTCGGGCAGCGGCGGCTGGAGCGTGGCGGTGGCGTGCGTGGAGGTGAGCGCGCCGAACAGCGGGACGGTGGTGGACGCGGCCCAGTCGCGGGCCGGTTCGACCGACACGAAGTGCACCGCGACGGTGTCGCCGGGCTCGGCCCCCTCGATGTGGAACGGGCCGGTCTGCGGGTTGAGGAACGGGAACTCGCACACCTGGGAGACCAGGTCCTTCTCCGAACGCACCCGGCCCGCGAAGCAGTCCTCGGTGTACAGGTCCAGCACGGTCCCCGGCGCGATCCTGGCCACCGGCGCGGCCCCGCCGAAGGTCCAGGCGTAGGAACCCGCCTCGGGTCGTACGGTGATCACTCGCGGATCGCTCATGGCGCCAGCGTAGGCGCTCCGGAACGTGAGGGAACCCCCGCCGCGGGGACGACGGGGGTTCCGGACGCCGGACGGGCCGTCAGGAGCGGCGCTCACCGGGTGCGGCGGGCCGCTCGGACGACGGGTGCCCGGCGGGTCGCGCGGGAACTAGCGGACGCAGACCAGGCGCGGCTTGTGCCAGGTGCGGGTCCAGTAGCCGGCGTGGCGCCTGCCGTGGTGGTCGCGGTAGGCGGGGTGCCAGGTGCGCGTCCAGTAGCCCTTGGCCTCGTGGCACCGAGAGTGGCTCACGTGGTGGGCCGGTGCGGGGTGGTGGACCGGGGCGGCGGAGGCGACACCGACCGAGGAGAGCACGGCCCCGCCGGCGAGCGCGACGGTGGCGGCGCCCAGAGCGAGCACTCGCTTGAACCCTTCAGCCATAAAGCATCGTGCCTTTCAAGTTGCTGTGATGCGGATTCCCGAGCCGTTTCCGGCCGGGCACGCATCACGATGCACCCGCGCCACCGGCTCCACGGGGGAAACGCCGCGCATGTTACAGAATCTAGACAGACCAAAGACAAACGCATTAATCACACAATTCACCCATCAGTGTCATATCGCTTGGCACGTGAGCCCACTGCCTCCTCGCACAGTTCGAATGATCCTCACGGCGCCGAGCGACCGGTGCGCGCCCCCGTGCCGCCACCAGCGACCGGCGCGCACCCCGCCCGCCGTCGCGAGCCGTTGAACGCCTCACCCGCCACGCCCGTAAGAAGGTTGACGTGCACGCGTTGACTACGGGACGAGGTCATTCATGCAACAGGAGCACGACGACGGGCGCAGGCGGCAGCGGCGGCACACGCGACAGCGCCTACGACGGCGCCGGGTCGTGCGGCGGCGGCTGTCGAAGCTCACGCTGACCCTGGCCGGGCTGCCGCTGCTCATGGGCGGGATCGCCGGGACCGTGTTCGCCTCCCAGGGCGCGAGCCCTGCGGCGCAGGCCCACGGCTCCCCGGCGCAGCCGAACCCCAACTGCACCCTCGTGGTCCCGGCGAACCCGCTCACCGCCAAGGGACTCACGACGCCCTACAAGCTGACCGCCACCGACCCGGCGCAGGGCCCCTGCCACGAGGCGAACCCCGCGCAGTCGGCGTTCGTCGAGGCGGCGATCCTGACGAAGACCGGCGGCCTCACGCTCTACGACCCGCTGGTGACCGACGCGGGCCGCAGACCGGGAGCGCCCCCCGTCCCCGCCACGGTGCCGGCCGGCTCCACGGTGGGCATCTGGTTCGGGTTCAACGGCACCGACCTGACGCTGCGTTCGGCCGCGGGCACGAGCGCGCTCACCAGCGGCAAGTGCGTGGGCGGTCTGAACGGCTCGGTCTTCGGCCAGTTCGCCTACTGCGACGCGCCGGCCTTCTTCAAGGCCGCGAACGCCCGTGTCGCGGCGAAGCAGTTGAAGCTGCCCGCGCTGGGGACCGCGAGGGACGGCATGCCGTGCCCGACCACCCGGGACTTCTCGGTGGTGGACCAGGACCAGAGCGACAACGTGGTGACCCACTACCTCGCCGACGGCCGCGGCCGGACCGCGCAGAACGACGCGGCGGGCCGCGCCGCGCTCCCGGGCGCCACCGACCTGGCCAACGCGAGCGACAACCTGCTGCTCGCCCAGTTCGTCGACCCGGCGCTCGGCTGCACCCCGCCCACCGCGCCGGACCAGTCCAGTGACGGGCAGCCGAGCGCCGCGCTGCCGCTGGACGAGTTGGCGGCGGCGGCCGGGCAGCGGGCGCCGATCGCCCTGGTCCCGCTGAACGACCCGATGACGCTTCGGGGCGCGAGGCCGAGCACGACCAAGACGAACCTGTACCGGGCCGGGGTGGACCAGCCCCCGCTGGGCGCGACCGACGACGGCGACGGCGCCGCGTACTGCCGGAGCATGTTCGGCGATCCCGCGGGCGTCCAGCGGATCTTCCGCGACCGCGCGCTGTTCTCCGCCGCACCCTCGGCGGACGCAGGGATGGCCGCCAACCTCTTCGCCTTCCTCGCCCTTCGCGCCGGCCAGTCGTTCACCAACCTCGGCTGCGGCGCACTGCTGGGCGTCCCCGATCCCATCACCGTCACGACGGACGCCAACGGCGTGGCCACCGACGCGACGCTGGCCCCGCTGGGCGGTTCACCGGGCCCCGCGCCGAGCGCGTCCCCCCGGGCGCGGCACTGGTGACCGGCGGGCGGGAGGACTCCGCCGCTGCGGCCGGGTGACGAGGCCGCCACCCGGCCGGATGCCGTCAGCCCGTCAGCCCGCGAACGCCGTCGTGCCGTTCGGCGTGCCGAACCCGGTGGGGCCGTCGTAGCCCGGCACCGCCGTGCACAGGTAGGCCGGGGTGCAGGCGCCGTCGGAGCCGGTCGTGATGTCGTTGAGCGCCGAGGCGTGCGCGTACGGGAACGCCGCGGGCGAGCTGTTCGCGCTCGGCGGGCCGGCGAGCGCGTAGACGGCGGCGATCAGCGGCGCGGAGACGCTGGTGCCGCCGTAGACGTTCCAGCCGCCCGCCTGGTACGTGTCGTAGACGGCGACGCCGGTGGCCGGGTCGGCGACCGCGGAGACGTCCGCGATCGTGCGCCGGGCGCAGCCGGTGTCGTGCTGCCAGGACGGCTTGGGCTCGTACTGCGAGCAGCCCGCGCCCGCGCCCTGCCCGGCCTTGGTGCCGCCCCACGCGGCCTCCGTCCAGCCCCGGGTGTCGGGCCCGCGCTTGAGGCTGGTGCCGCCGACGGCCACCACGTCGGGCGAGGCCGCCGGGTACTGCGTGCCGTAGCCGGAGTCACCGGAGGCCGCGGTGATGACGACGCCGGGATGCCGGAAGTACTTGCCGTCGGCACTGGTCTCCGAGGAGCTCTCGCCGCCGCCGTAGCTGTTGGAGACGTACTTGGCGCCGAGCGCGACGGCCTCGTTCTCCGCGGCGCCCAGGTCGTCGAGGTCGGCGGACTTGGCCTCGACGAGCAGGATGTGGGCGCGCGGCGCGACGGCGGAGACCATGTCGAGGTCGAGGGAGATCTCCCCGGCCCAGCCGGAGTTGCCCTCGGGGTACGTGGTCCCGCCGGTCTGGTCGGTCTTGCGCAGGCAGCCGCTCGCCGTGGTGCACTCCGGCAGGCCGAACTGCTTGCGGTAGGCGGCCAGGTCCTTCTCCGCGTTGGGGTCGTCGTAGGCGTCCACGACGGCGACGGTCTGTCCGGCTCCGCCGTCCGCGGGCAGCCCGTAGGCGGCGCGCAGGTCGGCCGGTCCGTATCCGCCGGGCGTGTCGCCGGGACCCAGCATCGCCTTGACGGTGACGTCGGTGCGCGCCAGCGCCGTGCAGGCCATCACGCCGGGGCGGGCCGCTTGCGAGCACAGGCGCTTGGCGGCCGGGCCCGAGGGGCGGGCATGGGCCGCGGCGGGGCCGGTCGCGGTGAGCGCGAGGGCCGAGACGACGGCGGCTGCGGCGTGGCGCAGCCTGCGGGTGGAACGGGATGCGGACACGTCAGCGCCTTCGGTAGCGGGGGCGGTGGGCGGACGCGGTGCGCCCCTGCGGCCGCACCGCCCCCGCAAGCTAACCGAAAAGCCTTGTAATGCCGCGAACGCGACACGCGCGACGGAGTGCGGTGACCACCCGCGGCGGCGCCTGCCCGGCGGCGCGATCCCTCCGAACGGCGGACCACCCGAACGGTGTACCGCCCGACGCCCGCACGTGTCTCACGCCCCGGCGCGCGACTGCGTTCCGGCGTCCAGCGCCTCGCGTGCGGCCGGCAGCGCCTCGGCGCGGTCGGCGGGGACCAGGCCGACGCGGGTGCGGCGGTCGAGGAGGTCGGACTCGTCGAGGGCGCCCTCGTGTCGTACCGCCCACAGCAGTTCGGCGCGGGTCACGTCGCTCCCGGAGGCGACCGGCTCGCGCAGCGACGGGTCGGCGTCGCCCAGCGCCCGGACGGCCGGGGCCTCGGTGCCGTAGCGGGCGACGAGGCGGCGCGGCGCGGGCAGTCCCGCCAGCGTCGCGGGGGACGCGGCGCCGACCAGCGGCAGCCGGGTGGTACGGCACGGACCGGCGGTCAGGCCGCGCGCGGACACCGCGGCGTCCACCGCGTCCTGGGCCATCCGCCGATAGGTCGTCAGTTTGCCGCCGACGACGGTCACCACGCCTTCGGGCGAGGTGAGGACGGCGTGCTTGCGGGAGATGTCGCTGGTGCGGGCGGTGCCGTCGCCGGAGGTGTCGAGCAGTGGGCGCAGCCCGGCGAACGCGCCGACCACGTCGCGCCGGTGGACCGGGGCGTCCAGCGCGGTGCCCAGGATGTCGAGGAGGAAGCCGATGTCGGACTCGGGCACCTCGGGCACGTCCGGGACCGCTCCGTCCACCGCCTCGTCGGTGAGGCCGACGTAGACCCGGCCGTCGCCCTGCGGCAGGACGAGCACGAAGCGGCTGGTCTCGCCGGGGACGGGCAGGTGCAGTCCGGAGGCGAGGCCCGCGAGGCTCTCGGCGCGCAGCACGAGGTGGGTGCCGCGGGAGGGCCGCAGCCGGATGCCGCCGACGAGCTGGTCGGCCCACACCCCGGTGGCGTTGACGACGGCGCGCGCCTTGACGGTGAGTTCCTGGCCGGTCGTCTCGTCCCGCACCCGCGCTTCGCCGCCGCCGACCGACAGCGCGCGCACGCGGGTCAGGACGTTGGCCCCGAGCCCTGCCGCGGTGCGGGCGATCGCGGTCACCAGGCGGGCGTCGTCGGTGAGTTGACCGTCCCAGGACAGCAGTGAGCCGCGCAGCCCGTACGGCCGCAGCACCGGCGCGGCGCGCAGCGTCTCGACCGCCGACAGCCGTCGGGGGCCGGGCAGCGTGCCGCGCCGGGTTCCGGCCGCGAGGCGCAGCAGGTCGCCGGCGCGCAGTCCCGCGGCGGCGAGCGCGGCGCCGCGGTGTCCGGTCAGCCGGGTCAGCGGCAGCACGAACGGCTGGGCGCGCACCAGGTGGGGGGCGGTGCGTTCCATCAGCACGCCCCGTTCCACCGCGCTCTCGTGCGCGACGTCCAGTTGCCCCGAGGCCAGGTAGCGCAGGCCGCCGTGGACCAGTTTGGAGCTGAAGCGGGAGGTGCCGAACGCCAGGTCGTGGGCGTCGATCGCGGCGACGCTCAGACCGCGTGCGGCGGCGTCGAGGGCGACCCCGGCGCCGGTCACGCCGAGTCCGACGACCAGCACGTCCACCGTGGCCCCGTCGCCGAGCCGGGACAGCTCGCGGGCGCGGCGGCCCGCCGTGAGGGAGTGCGGCAGGGGGCGGGCGTCGGCGTCGAGGTTGGCGCTCACGGGGCGAGGGTCCTCTCCAGGATGTGCCGCAGCTCCTCGTGGAAGGCGGCTTCGGCGAGTTCGGGGTCGGCGTCGTCGGTCATCGTCCGCAGCGACAGCGCGAAGGACTGCACCACCAGCAGGACGGAGCGGGCCTGCCGCACCGGGTGATCGGGGCGCACCGAGCCGTCCTCGTGCCCCCGGCACACCGCGTCGACCAGGACCTCCAGCAGCGCGTCCTGGCTGGCGCCGCGCCGGTCGACCAGGTAGGGCAGCAGCAGTTCCGGGTCGACGTCCAGGATCTTGCGCAGCAGCGGGTGCTCGCGGAACGCGCGCAGCCCCTCGACCAGCCCCTCGACCAGCTGGGCGCGCACCGGAACGTCGCTGTCGGGTTCGGGCGCGGCGCCGAGCGCGACGGCCACCCATTCGCGTGTCATGACGTCGCCGACCAGCGCCCGCACGTCCGGCCAGCGCCGGTAGATCGTCATCCGGGACACCCCCGCCCGGCGCGCCACGTCGGTGAGGGTGGTGCGGCGCACGCCCACGGCGAGTACGCAGTCGCGGGCCGCGTCCAGCACGGCGTCGTCCCGACTGTTGTGACGAATAGGCGTCATGTGTAACAGTGTAACGAACGAGATGACGGCGGCAAGCGGCGGCCCACGCCGCGCGGTCGCCGGGCGGCGCGACGGAGCAGGTGGTGCGGGTGGACGCTGAGGACATGCTGTGGAGCGGCTGGGGCGACCCCGCCCAGGCCGCCCCGCTGCCGGATTCGGTGGTGGGGCTGCTGCGCGACCTGCTGGGCGTCCGGCCGGAACAGGCGCCGTCCAAGGCCCTGGAGGCGATCGAGCCCGCGCCCTGCCGTCTGTCCGCCAAGGCGCTCGACGCGCTGCGTGACGCGGTCGGCGAGACCCACGTGCGCACCGACGACGTCAGCCGGGTCCGGCACACCCGGGGCAAGTCCACCCCGGATCTGCTGCGCATCCGCGCCGGCGCCGTCGCCGACGCGCCGGACGCGGTGGTGCTGCCCGCATCCCACGACGAGGTGCTGGCGGTCTTGCGGGCCTGCGCCGAACACCGCGTCACCGTCGTCCCGTTCGGCGGCGGCACCTCGGTCGTCGGCGGCCTGGCCCCCCGCGCCCACGACGGCTTCGTCGCGCTCGACCTGCGGCGGCTGGACGGCCTGCTGGAGGTGGACCCGGTCTCGCGCACCGCCGTGCTCCAGCCCGGGTTGCGCGGGCCCCGCGCGGAGGAGCTGCTCGCCGAACACGGCTTCACCCTGGGCCACTTCCCGCAGTCCTTCGAGTGGGCGACCATCGGCGGCTTCGCGGCGGCCCGCTCCAGCGGCCAGGCCTCGGCGGGCTACGGTCGCTTCGACGACATGGTGATCCGCCTCCAAGTCGCCACCCCGCAGGGCACGTTGGACATCGGGCGGGCGCCGCGCTCGGCGGCCGGGCCGGACCTGCGGCAGCTGGTGCTGGGCTCGGAGGGCGCGTTCGGCGTCATCACCTCGGTCACGGTCCGGGTGCGCCCGGTGCCGGAGGCGAAGGTGTACGAGGGCTGGCGGTTCGCCTCGTTCGCCGACGGGCAGGCGGCGCTGCGGCGGCTCGCGCAGGACGGCCCGCTGCCGACCGTGCTGCGGCTGTCCGACGAGGCCGAGACGCTGATCGGCCTGGCCGACCCGGACGCCATCGGCGGCGGGCTGTCGTCGAACGCGGGCTGCCTGGCGGTCGCCGGGTACGAGGGCAGCGCGGCTCAGGTCGCGGAGCGCAGGGAAGGCGCCCACGCCGTGCTGCGGGGAGCGGGAGGCGAGTTCCTGGGCGAGGAGCCCGGCGCGAAGTGGGCACGCGGCCGCTTCTCGGCCCCATACCTGCGCGACGCGCTGCTGGACGCCGGGGCGTTCGCCGAGACGCTGGAGACGGCGGCGGTCTGGTCGCGTGTCCCCGAGCTGTACGAGGCGGTGCGCACGGCGCTCACCGACACCCTCACCGGCGCCGGCACGCCCCCGCTGGTGATGTGCCACGTCAGCCACGTCTACGGGGCCGGCGCGTCGCTGTACTTCACGGTGGTCTCCGCGCAGGGCGAGGACCCGGTGGCGCACTGGGCACCGGCCAAGCACGCCGCGTGCGACGCGATCCTCGCGGCCGGCGGCACGATCAGCCACCACCACGGGGTCGGCACCGACCACCGCGACTGGTACGCGCGGGAGATCGGGCCGCTCGGGGTGGAGATCCTGCACGCCGTCAAGGACCGGCTGGACCCGGCGGGCGTCCTCAACCCCGGCATCCTGTTGCCCCCGCTCTACAACCGCTGACACACCCGCAGGCCCCCGGCGGGCGTCGGCCACCGCCGCCCGCCACTCCACTCCGCGCCGCGAAGTCCACTGCGCGAACCACCGCGAAGTCCACCGAAGTCCCCAACGGAGCGCCTCCATGCGACAGTTCACCGCCGTCGTCAATCCCACCGCGGGCGGGTCCCAGGGCGCGGCGGCGCTCATCCCGCTCGCCCGCCAGCTGCGGGAGGCGGGCGGCGAGGTCGAGGTGGAGTACAGCCGGGGCCTGGAGCACGCCCGCGAGCTGGCCCGCGACGCCGCCGGGCGCGGCCGGGTGGTGCTGGGCGTGGGCGGTGACGGCATGGCGGGGTGCGTGGCGGGGGCGCTGGCGGGGACCGACGCGCTGGTCGGCATCGTCCCCGCAGGACGCGGCAACGACTTCGCGCGGGCGCTCGGCCTGCCGACCGATCCCGCGTCGCTGGCGCAGGTGCTGTTGCACGGGGAGCCGAGGAGGGTCGACGCGATCGAGGTGGAATCCGCGGCACACGACCGCGTCGCCGTCCTCGGCAGCGTCTACGCGGGTGTGGACGCCGTCGCCAACGCGCACGCCAACGCCTCGCGGCTGCTGCGCGGGGCGGCCTCGTACTACCTGGGCGGTCTGCGTGCGGTGGCGATGTGGCGCGCGGCGGACTACCGCGTCACCGTCGACGGCACGACCTACCGGCGCAAGGGCTACACCGTGGTGGCCGCCAACTCCGGCTACTACGGCTTCGGCCGGCTGATCGCGCCCGGGGCCGCGGTGGACGACGGACTGCTGGACGTCGTGGTGATCCACGACGCGCCGCGCCCGCTGTTCTTCGCGGTGATGAACGAACTCAAGGACGGCCGGCACGTGCGGCGCCCGCAGGTTGAGGTCCTGCGCGGCCGCGAGGTGCGCATCGAGGCGGACCGCGCGCTGCCGTACGGCGCCGACGGCGAGGTCGACGCCACCTTGCCGGTGACCGCGCGGGTGCTGCCGGGTGCGCTGCGGCTGCTGGCCTGAGCGCGGCGCATGCCATCGCACCGGTCCTCGGCATTCGGCGCATCGACGCCGATAACGGACGGCGACCGAAGGGGATGTCGCCCATCTCACACGGAAGGGTTTCGGCCGCGCGAGGCCGGGACGCGGCGGTCGCGCGCCGTGGTGACCCACGTCACCGCTCGCCGGCCGGTCACGATGTGGCGCTCGTCTCGCCGGACGTCACAGGTTCCCCGCATACACTGCGCGCTCCGGCCCCGTCGCGCGAGCGGCACGTCCCCGGCACGGCGGGCGCCGAACCCTGGTTCCGCTCGCGGGCGGTGGCAGCGGGCTCCGTAAGGCAGCCATCCCGTTGCGAAGGGCCGCGACGAGGCTGTTCACAGCGGTCTCACGTCCGCTCCACAGATACTCGATACCTTGCGCAATCGTGCAACCTTCGGCTTGGATCGGTCGTCTACCACCAGGGGTGCACACGAAGACGCGATTTCGTCGCGTCGCCATGTGCCGTCGGCGCCGACCGGGGCGCCGGGCTCGACTCGATCGCGTAAGGGTGTGGCATGACCGAGGTATCGCACCGCCGGGGTGCGTCGGCGAAGAGCGGCCGGGCGGCGGTCCCGCCTGCCAGGCAGCCCCAGCCGTCCGGACACCGGTCGGGCCGCTCCGGTCCTCCCGGACGCGAGCGGTCCCGCCGCAAGCGCCGCAGCTGGCCCAAGCGCCTCGCCATCGTCGCGTCGGTGCTGGTCCTCGTCGTCGCGGGAGCGGGCGCCGCCCTCTACGAGCACCTGAACGGCAACATCAAGGGCGTGGCGATCTCCGGCGGCGGCTCGGAGAAGGCCGACGCCTTCGGCCGTACCCCCATCAACGTGCTGGTGATCGGCTCGGACGCGCGGGACACCGCGGCCGACTGCAAGCTCGGTGGCGACTGCAACGACGGCGGTGCCAACGCAGACGTCGAGATGGTCCTGCACGTGTCGGCGGACCGTTCCAACGCCACCGTGATGAGCGTGCCGCGCGACACCGTGACGCAACTGCCCGCCTGCACCGACTCCAAGACCGGCCAGCAGGTCCCGGCGCAGACCGGGATGATCAACAGCGCGCTGGAGCACGGACCTTCGTGCCAGGTCGCCGCGGTCCACCAGCTCACCGGGATACCCATCGACCACTTCATGATGGTCGACTTCGGCGGCGTGGTGAACATGTCCGACGCCATCGGCGGTGTGCCGGTGTGCGTGGACAACAACGTCTACGACACCTACTCGCACCTGAAGCTGTCGAAGGGCACCCACACCCTCAAGGGCGTCTCCGCGCTGGAGTTCCTGCGCTCCCGGCACGGCTTCGGCACCGGCAGCGACCTGGGCCGCACGGTCGCCCAGCACATCTTCCTGTCCTCCATGGTCCGCACCCTCAAGAGCGCGGGCACCCTGACCAACCCGTCCGACCTGTACGGACTCGCGAACGCCGCGACCAAGGCGCTGACCGTGGACACCGGTCTGGACAGCATCACCAAGCTGCTCGGATTCGCCGACGACCTCAACAAGGTGCCGTCCGACCGGATCACGTTCGCCACCATGCAGACCGAGCCGGATCCCAGCAACGACGACCGTGTCGTCGTGGCCCCGTCCGCGCAGAATCTGCTGAACGCCATCGCCAACGACCAGTCGCTCACCACGGGCAGCGGTGGCAAGTCGGCCGCCGCCGGGGCCACTGCCTCGTCCGCGCCCGCCGTGCCCGACTCGCAGATCGCCGTCACGGTGGAGAACGGCGGCGGCATCACCGGCCGCGCCTCGGACATCGCCACCGCGCTGGTCGACGACGGCTTCAGCCCGCAGACCGGCTCCGCCAACGCTCCGGCGCCCGCGTCGACCACGTCCGTGCGGTACCCGGCCGGCAAGCAGGCCGAGGCGCGGGCCGTGGCGAGCGCGCTGCGCATCCCGAGCAGCGCGCTGCACCAGGACAGCGGCGTCTCCGGGGTGACCGTGCTGATCGGCTCCGACTGGAGCAGCGGCACCACCTTCCCGGCCGGTTCCGGAAAGCCGGCCCCCGCCGACACCAAGGCCGCCGTCCAGGGCGCCAACGCGCAGAACGCGGGCTCCTCCTCGTGCGCCCAGGTCAGCACGTTCAAGACGGTCGAGGTCAACGGCGTCCCGATGACACCGAGCCAGGCCTACGCGGCCAGCCCCGACGTCCCCAACTCGGCACCGTGAGGCGGACGCCGGGAACCGGTCGACGGTGACGAAGGGGGGACGGGGACGATGCCGGACGACAGAGCCGAGGGGCTGACCGAGACCACGCTGCAACAGGCGGCGGAGGCCTTCGGGCTCCTCGCCTCGCCGGTGCGGCTGCACATCGTGCACACCCTGCTGGAGGCGGACAGCGACGTCTCCCGCATCGCCGACCGGGTGGACGCCGCGCTGCCCGCCGTCAGCCAGCACCTGGCCAAGCTGAAGCTGGCCGGCATCGTCCGCTCCAGCCGCCGGGGCCGCCACCACGTCTACTCCCTGACCGACCGCCGCATAGGCGCCATCACGGCCCTGGCCATAGCCCTGACCACAGACCCCAACACCCCACTGGCCACCCGCCACACGGCCTGAGCGGCCGGCGGCCTCATGCCACGTCCGACCGTGACCTTCGCCGGAAACCCACCGGACGAGCGGTGCTGCCTTCGGCTACGGTGCCGGGATGGTGTCGGTGCGCGAGATGACGGAGGCGGACATCCCCGCCGTGAGCGCGATCCGGGTGGCGGGCTGGCGCTGCGCGTACGCGGACATCGTGCCGCGCTCCTACCTCGACGCGATGTCGGCCGAACGGGACGCGGAGCAACGGCGTTCGTGGTTCGCCCGCACGCGCGGGCGGGTGACCGATCTGGTGGCGGTGGATGACAGCGCCCAGGTCACCGGCTGGGTCTGCCTGGGTCCGTACCGGGACGACGGCCCGTCACCGGAGGGCGTTGGTGAGGTCTACGCGCTCTACGTGCGGTCGGACCTGATCGGCACCGGCGTCGGCCGCGCCTTGATGTACGCAGCGCACCTGCGCGCCGCGGAACTCGGCTTCGACACCACCTTGTTGTGGGTCCTGAAGGACAACGCCCGGGCGCGGCGCTTCTACGAACGCGCCGGGTACACCGCGGACGGCGTGGTGACCGGCGACGACTACGACGGGACCTCCCTGGACGAGGTCCGCTACGTCCGGCACCGCTGATTTCCCCCCGCCGACGGGCGCCGTCGGCGGCTTCCGTTCTGTGGGGTGGGGCTGGTAGAGATGGGCGGTGCGTTTTCAGAGTGTGCCCATGCCTCCGGCTGTCGGGGAGCGGCCGCGGGACGGCCGCGGGTATCCGGTTCCCGCCATCACACCGTGGGAAGGGGACCAACCGCAGTTCGCGCTCACCGACTTCGAGCGCAGCGCGGCCTGCGCGCGACAGCGGCGGTGCTCGGTGTGCGACCGTCCGATGGCGCGGGGACCGGTGTGGCGGGTGGCGGGCGCCTCGGAGACCGCGGCGATCGCCGAAGCGCTGGACGCGGGACGGCCGTACCGCAACCTCGCGCCGACCTCGGAGGGCCCGGGCCACCGCGCCTGCATGCTGTACGCCTCGATGGTGTGCCCCTACCTCGCCCGCCCCAACGCGCGGCGCACCACGTCCGCCGAGCGGGCCGACGACCTGACCGCCCACGTCGTACGGGGCGCCGCGCGCGGCGCGACGGGGGCGGTCGTGGGATTCGCCGAGTACGAGTACGCGGTCACCGCCGACCAGGTGCTGTTCCGCTTCCTGCAGGTCGTGGAGTTCCTGCCGCACGACACCTCCGACCGCCACCTGGACGAGCTGCGGGCCGAACTCGCCCGGCCGGCGCGGTGATCGCGCCTGCCGGGCGGGTCCGGCCCGTCCGGGGTCCGTGGGCTCAGCGCCGGTAGGCCGCCAGCCCGGTCACCGAGGTCGCCTTCACGGGGCTGCCGGAGCCGTTGGCCGCCATCGTCACCGTGCCGCTCGGCGTGCGCACCGCGAGGGTCGTGCCGTCCGGGGACCAGGCGGGCTCCGTGTAGTCGACGGTCGTGTCGTGCGGGGTGAGGTCCTTGACGGTGGCGTGGTCGAGGTCCTCGCTGAAGAGGTGGTCGTGGCCCGCGACGGACCGTACGAAGACCACCTCGTCGCCGTCCGGGGACAGCGCGGGCTGCGAACCCGCGGCCAGGGCCGACCCCATCTGCCGCAGGTTGTCGTCACGCACGTAGACGTCGCCGGTCGTGCTGTTGGCGTAGACGGCGGTCCCGGCGGTGCCCGCCGCGCTCGGCCACTGGTTGCCGGTCTGCGGCAGCGCCTTCTCCCCGAACTCGGAGTTCAGCGACAGCGCCTTGGGCGTGCCGTGGTGCGCGGTGGCGGGCACGGTCTCCAGCCTGTTCACGCCCTTGACGGACGCGGTGAAGATGAGGTTGTCCTTCGCGGCCAGGCCCTCGCCGGGCACCGCGGGAGAGACCTGCCAGGTGGGGTGCGACCAGGTCTGGCCGCCCGGGTTCACCGCGACGACGACGCGGCCGGCGCCGGTCGGACCGGAGACGACGAGGTTGCCGGAGCCGTCCACGAACGCGGCCTTGGAACCGTCCGGGGACCACGACAGGTCCCTGACGACCACCCCGAAGTCCACCCACTTGCCACCGATCAGCACGTTCTTGGTGCCGTTGCTGACGGTCAGGGTGCCGTGCGAGGCGGTGGCGGTCCTCGCGACGTTCTGGGCCTGCGCGGAGCCGGCGTTCAGGAAGACGCCACCGGTGACGGCGGCGGCGACCGCGATGGCGACCGCGGTGGTACGGATACGGGTGCGAGCGGACATCATGTGGTTCCCCCCGGGGACGGACGGCCGTGGTGTGTGGAACGAGCGTGACAGCGCGCGGTTCCCGGACTGTCCGGCCGCTGTCACAGGATCGCAACAGCGGCTCCACGGTCGCGGGCGGCGCCAACGCGGGGATGACCTGGACGGCCGGCTCGTACGGACCGCCGCCGCCCGACCGCCCCCTGCCGCGCGCCCCCGCCGGACCGCCGGGGGCGCAGGCGCTCAGGTCCGCCGCGCGGCCGCGTCCTCGGCGCGGGCGCGAGGGGCCGTCTCCTCGGTCTCCACGGTCAGCAGCGGCGAGCGGGCCAGCACCAGCACCGAGGCCACGATGAGGGCGGCGCCCAGCAGGGCGAAGGCGGTGTTCCACCCCCCGCGCACGTTCTCGCCGAAGACCAGTACGCCCCACAGCACCGACAGCAGCGGGTCGGAGAGAGTCAGCCCCGGCTGGGCGGCGAGCAGGCGTCCGGCGTGCATGGCGGACTGGAGCAGAAACATCGCCACCAGCCCGGTCACCGCCATGGCGTACAGCTGCCAGGCGGTCAGGATCGCGGTGAACCCGTCCGTGTAACGGCTCATCGCGCCCTTCATCAGGGCCGCCGCGAGGCCGAAGAGCGAACCGGCGGCGACCCCGAACGCCGCGGCGGCCCGGCTACCGGAGGCGGGGTCGTCACCCGCGGACTCGGCGCGACGGCCCCAGGCGACGGTGCCGCCCGCCACGGCGAGGGTGAGCAGCACGGCGGTGAGCCACACGTAGGGGCTCACCCGGTTGGCGTCACCGCCCGCCGGGGCGAGGAAGTAGAGCATCACCGCGAGCCCGGCCGTCATGCCCAGGACGCAGGCCCACTCCCTGCGGTGCAGCCGCCCGTGGAAGACCCGGGAGGCCAGCAGCAGGGCGAGCGGCAGCTCGCAGACCAGGACCGGTTCGACGACGGCGAGCGCGCCCACGGTCAGGGCGGCGGCCTGAAGGACGAACCCGGCGATGACGGCGAGGAATCCGCAGATCCACACCGGGTCGCGCAGCAGGGGGGCGACCCGGGTGAGACTCAGGCTGCCGTGCTCCCCCAGGCCCCGGTTCGCCTTGCGCTGGAGCACCGACGCGGCGGCGTTGGCGCACGCGGCGAGCAGGGCCAGGACGTAGGTGAGCACGCGGGTGGTCTCCCTCGGCATCCCTTCGGGACCGGCCGGCGGCGCCCGGCGTGTGCGCCGCGCTGTGCCGGGGACGGGTCCTCGCGGCCGGGTCGCCGTGCTCACCCGACCGGACCGCGCCCGTCTTCGCAGTATTCCACCGGCTGCGATCCACGCGACTCGGCGAGCGAGAGCCGGGCCCGACGGGCCCGTGCCAGGGCCCCGACCGGCTCCCGGCCGGCTGCCGCCCTGACTCCCGCTCGGCTTCCACTCCGGCTCCGGTTCGGCTCCCGCCCTGACCCCCGCTCGGCTCCCACCCGGCGAGAACGCCCGTTCTTGCCTAGCGTGGTGACCGTCCGCGCCCCGAGCCCGGCCGATCGCCTCGCGGCGGTCGGGAGCCGGAGCCGGTGCGCGGGGAGTCCGGTGCGGGACCGAGGAGAGCCGATGACCCACCATCTGTCGACGGGCGACGCCGAATCCGGGACCGCGGCCGGAACGAGGGCGGCGACCCGTTCGCTCCCCGGGGCGCTCCCGCGCCGTACCCCGGGCGCCACACCGCCGCCCGCCGTCCTGGTCACCGGCGCCTCCTCCGGCATCGGAGCGGCGGTGGCCCGACGGCTGGCGGCGGCCGGAGCGTGCGAGCTGCTGCTCAACGGCCGGGACGCGGAACGGCTGTCGGCGGTCGCCGCCGCGACCGGCGGGGTGGCGATGCCCGGCGACCTGACGACATCGGCGGGCGCCCGCGAGCTGGCGGAACGCGCGGAGCGGCGGTTCGGGCGGCTGGACGTGCTCGTGGCTTCGGCGGGCGTCGGCTGGTGCGGGCCGTTCGCCCAGATGCCGCCCGACGCGGTCGAGCGCCTGATCGCGGTGAACCTGGCGGCGCCGCTGCACATGGTGCGCGCCCTGCTGCCCGGCATGCTGCGGCGGAACGCGGGCCATGTGGTGCTCGTCGCCTCGATCGCGGGTGCGGTCGGGGTCGGGGAGGAGGCGGTGTACTCGGCGACCAAGGCCGCGTTGTGCTCCTTCGCCGACGGGCTGCGCTACGAACTGAGGGACACCGGGGTCCGGGTCTCGGTGCTGGTGCCGGGCGCGGTGGACACACCGTTCTTCGCCCGGCGCGGCGCGCCGTACACCCGGCGCCATCCGCGCACGGTGCCGCCGGAGCGGGTGGCCGAGCAGGTCCATCGCGCCCTGCTGCGCCCGCGCGACGAGGTGTTCGTGCCCGGCTGGCTGCGGTTCCCGGCCCGGTTGCACGGGGCCGCGCCGGTCGTCTTCCGCAGGCTGGCGGAACGATTCGGCTGAGCGCGGCGACGAGACCCGTCAGACGGCGGCCGGGCCCTGCGCGTCCTTGGTCAGCAGCCGCTCCGCGTCCGCCGCGACCCGTGCCGCGTCGGCGACGAACAGCTCCCGGCCCGCCGCCACCCGCCGCTCCCGTTTCCGGCTGTCCGTGGTCAGCACGTCCAGCTCGCGCAGCAGTTCCCACTCGTCACGCGCGTACGAGGTCAGCCCGGCCTCGGCCATGCGGCGGGCGCCGTCCGCGCCGTGACCGGGGATGGGGCGATAGCTCACCACCGGAACCCCGGCCGCCAGCGCCTGCGCCGCGGTCTGCCCGGCCGCGTTCTCCACCACGGCCCGCACGGCGGCCAGCAGCGCGGGCATGTCGGTCACCCAGCCGAGGCCCAGCACGCCCCGCACCGCGTTCATCCGTCGCCGCAGGCGTTCGTTGCGCCCGCACAGCACGACCGGCAGGTAGCCCGCGGCGGCGAGCAGTGCCGCGGTGCGCTCCAGCCGTGATCCCACGCCCCACGCTCCGCTGGAGACCAGCACCGGCACGCGGTCCGGCGCCGCTCGCGCGAACCGCCGTTCGTACGCGCCCGCCGCCACCGCGTCCGGGGGCGCGAGGAAGGCGGGGGGCACCACCGGGCCGACCTGGACGGGATGCCGCCCTCCCCTGCGCGAGACCAGGCCGGCGGCTTCGCGGGTGGGGCACAGGTGGACGTCGTTGCCGGGGTGCAGCCACTGCCGGTGCACGGCGAAGTCGGTGATCAGCACGACGCTCGGTGCCCGCAGCACGCCGCGCTCGCGCAGGCGTCCGGCGATCTGTGCGGCCAGGTGGAAGGTGGAGATCACGGTGACCGGCGGCCGGCCCCGCAGCGCGCGGGCGAGCGCCAGGGCGGCGGGCGCCACGACGGGCCCGGTGCCACCGCGCAGCCGTCCGCGCGGCACGAAGAACGCGCGGTAGATCGCGTCGTAGACCAGCGGCACGTGGCCGACCACGCCCGCGTAGAAGCAGCGCAGTCCGGTGCCGAGACCGAACGGGAGCATCCGCAGGACGTCCGCGGTCTCCACCGAATGGCCCTGCCGGATCAGCCGCCGGGCGAGTTCGGCGGCGACCGCGTCGTGCCCGGCGCCCATCCCCGCGCTGAGGATGACGAACCTGCGTTCCACCTGCTCACCGCCCTGCCGGCCCGGGATCTGACACCGCGTAGCCACGGCGGTCCTGGGGCCCGGAGGCAGCCCGGCGCGGCGCGCGACTGTCCCCATGCTGGTGCTTCCCGCTCGCGACGGCCAGCGGACCGGCCCCCGGGCGCGCCACACTGGGGACGTGGACCTCCCTCCCCCGGCCGGCGGCCGCCGCCTCCTTCCCGGCGCCGTCGCCGCCCCCGCCGCGCTCACCGCGCTGGGCGTGGGCGCCTGGCACGTGCTGCCCGCGGCCACCTGGCTGCCGCCGGTGCGGCGCGCCGTGTGGCCCGCGCTGCACGGCGTGGGCGACCCCGGGCACGTAGCGCTGACCTTCGACGACGGGCCGGACCCGGACAGCACGCCCCGTTTCCTGGACACGCTGGACCGGCTGGGTGTGCGGGCGACGTTCTTCCTGCTGGGCTCGGCGCTGGCGCGGGCCCCGCAGGTCGGGCGGGCGCTGGTGGCCGCGGGCCACGAGGTGGCGGTGCACGGCTGGGAGCACCGGCGGCCGTGGCGCCCGGCGCCGTCGCGGGACCGGCAGGAGGTCCGCAGGGCCGTGGAGACCGTGCGGGAGGTCTGCGGCACGGAGCCGCGCTGGTACCGGCCGCCGTACGGCGTCCTCACCGGGAGCCTGTGGACGGCCTCGCGGCTCGCGGGGCTGCGGCCGGTGCTGTGGTCGGCGTGGGGCCGCGACTGGGAGGCGGGGGCGACGCCCGCGAGCGTGCTGCGCACCGTGCTGGGCGAGCTGCGCGGCGGCGGGACCGTGCTGCTCCACGACACCGACCACACCTCGGCCCCCGGCTCCTGGCGGGTCACCCTCGCGGCGCTCCCGCCCCTGATCGACCGCTGCCGCGAACACGGCTGGCGGGTGGGCCCGTTGGAGGACCACCTGGGCGGGGCGCGATCGGCGTGAGAGGCCCGCGGGCGGCGAGGGCGGCCGCCCGCCGCCGGTGACGGCCGGGCCAGGTGGTCTTGGGACAGCCGGTCACCGGCGACGACGGCAGCAGCAGGGCCTCGTGCGGGTCGAACGCCCGGAACCGCTTCCCCTGCCCCCGCCGCACGTGCCCGGGGCGGCTCCACCGGCTCGGCATCGAAGGCCCGTGCCCATCACGCATACCGGGACTGTCCCGCACGAATGATCACGAGACACCGGCGGGTTGCCGGCTGCCGGGACAGGCTCCTAGGCCGCGGCCCGCTCCCCCTCGGGCCTCCGCCGCAGAGCGGCGCGGGTGACGGCCGGGGGCTGGTACGCCATGTCCAGGGTGCCGACGTCCGTACCGGGCGGCACGATCTTGTCGATCCGGTCCAGGAGTTCGTCGTCCAGCGCCACCTCCGCCCCGGCCAGCAGATCGTCCAGCTGCTCCATGGTGCGCGGCCCGATCAGGGCGCAGGTGACGCCGGGGTGGGCGATCGCGAAGGCCGTCGCCAGGTGCGTCAGCGCGATCCCCGCCTCCTGGGCGAGCGGGATCAGCTGCTCGACCACGTCGAGCCGGCGGTCGTCCTTGAGGTGCTGGAAGCCGTAGTGCGAACGGTGGGTCTCGGCCTCCCGCCCCTTGCGGTAGCGGCCGGTCAGCATCCCGCCGCCGAGCGGCGACCAGACCAGCGTCCCCATCCCGAACTCCTGCGCCAGCGGCAGTACTTCGCGCTCGATGCCGCGGTTCAGGATCGAGTAGACCGGCTGCTCGGTACGCGGCCGTGCCAGCCCCCGGGACTCGGCCACCCAGTGCGCCCGGACGATCTGCGAGGCCGGCAGCGCGGAGGTGCCGAAGGCACGGATCTTGCCCGCGCGCTGGAGGTCGGTGAGCGCGCGGAGCGTCTCCTCGATGTCCGTCTCCGGGTCCGGCCGGTGGATCTGGTAGACGTCGACGTGGTCGGTGCCCAATCGGCGAAGCGAGTCGTCGAGCGCCTTGACCAGCCAACGGCGGGACGCTCCGCGGTGGTTGGGGTCGTCGTCCATCGGCAGGCCCGCCTTGGTCGCCAGTACGACGCCGTCGCGGCGGCCGCGGAGCGCCTTGCCGACGATCTCCTCGGACTCGCCCCCGGAGTACGCGTCGGCGGTGTCGACGAGGTTGATCCCGGCGTCCAGCGCTCGGTGGATGATCCGGACCGACTCCTCGTGATCGGGGTTGCCGATGGCGCCGAACATCATCGCGCCCAGCGCGAAGGGGCTGACCTGGAAACCGGTGCGGCCGAGACTGCGGTAGCGCATGTCCATCTCCTGGTGATCGGTGATGCGTCCAGCTTCCCTCGCCCAGGGCGTACGATGAATAATTGTCCATTCGGATTTCTTTACCGAGAGTACGCCGCGCCGAGAGGACAGAGCATGGGCGCTGAATGGCTGTCCGGAGTGTTCGACCTCGTCGCGGTGCGCGGCGTGCTCACCGGCGGGATCGCCGCGCGCGGGAACTGGTGGTCCCGCGGAACGATCGGCGACCCGGTGAAGTTCTTCGCGATGGTGAACGGCCGCGCCCGGCTCTCCACCGACGGCGTGGACGGGGCGATCGACATCGGGCCCGGCGACGTGGCGATCCTCAACGGCCGCTCCTGGGTGGCCTTCGAGGCCGGCCGCGCGCCCCGGCGCGAGGTGCGCCCCGAGGAGGACTTCTCCTCCGCACGCTTCACCGGCTCGGACCGCGCCGCCGACGACATCCTCCTCGGCGGCTGCGTCGACCTCGACGAGGTGGGCCGGACACTGCTGCTGGGCTCGCTCCCACCGCTCGCCCACGTCCGCGCGTCCGACGCCTCCGACGGCGACTCGGACCGGCTCTACTCCTGCCTGGTCCGGCTCTTCGACGAGGCGACCGCCGGCCGACCCGGCGCCGCCTTCGCGGTCCGGCAGTACGGGCAGCTGCTGCTCCTGGAGGTCCTGCGCACGTACGCCGGCCAGGCGGAGCTGCGGCCGGGCCTGCTGCGCCTGCTGTCCGACGAGCGGCTGCGCCCCGCCCTCGACCTCATGCACGCCGACCCCTCACGCCCCTGGGGCCTCGAGGAGCTGGCGCAGTCGGCGGCCATGTCGCGCACGTCCTTCGCCGAGCGCTTCCGCGAGGTCGCCGGCCTGCCGCCGCTCACCTATCTGGTCCGCTGGCGAATGGCCCTGGCCCAGCGCGCGCTCCGCGACGGCGACGTCCGCATCGGCGCTCTGGCCGCCGATCTGGGCTACGGCTCGGAGAGCGCCTTCAGCACGGCCTTCAAGCGGGTGGTCGGCGAGTCGCCACTGCGCTACCGACTACGCGTCCGCGCGGAGTCGGTAGCGATCCCCTGACGCGGCCCACGGCCCCCGGTGACCGTGGCGGAGGCGAGGCGGGCCCGCCTCGTCGAGCCCGTGCGGGTGTTCGCCCGGGCGCGTCGCGGGGGACCCGGGTCGGCGCGCCTCGGGCGTGGTTCGCATAATGCAACGATGAACGCGAATGGCGTACGCACCCGAACCACTGTCGTCGCCGTGGTGGTCGCCGCCCTGGTGCCTCTCGCGGCGGGCTGCTCGCGCAGCGAGCCCGACACCGCCGGGTCGACCGTCCCCACCGGCCAGGTGACCGAGGGAGCCTCCACCCCCGGCCGGATGACCGTCAAGGAGAACGGCGCCGATCTGTCGATCACCGACGCGGTGGCCCATCTCGACGGCAAGGGTGACGGCCGGCTGACCCTGAAGGTGCACAACCTCGACGGAGTACCGGAGCACCTGGCCATGGTCGGCGTCCCCGACGGCGGGCGCGGCACCCTCGTCGGAGGGAAGCACGGCAACGGATCGATCTCCACCGCCGGGATCCTGGTGGAGGACGGCACCACCGTCGACTTCGGCGCTCCGGGCGGCCCGCAGATCCTGCTGAACGGCGTCCAGGGCGTCACCTCGGCGCACACCCTGCCACTGGCCGTGCAGTTCGGAGTGGCGGGCATGATCCACCTCCAGGCGCGCGTCAGCGCTTCCTGACGCGTTCAGACGGCCGCCGCGCCGGGCGGCCTGCCGGACTCGGGCACGCGCTCGGCGACCGGCGGCGGCCCCGGCGGCGTGCCGTCGCCGAACGGCCTGCCGCCCAGCGCCTCCCGGCCGTGCGGCGTCAGCCAGCCGGTCAGGTCGGGCCCGACCGGCACGATCCGGCGCGGGTTGATGCCGGTGTGCACCATGTAGTAGTGCCGCTTGATGTGGTCGAAGTCGACCGTGTCGCCGAAGCCCGGCGTCTGGTAGAGATCGCGGACGTAGCCCCACAGCACGGGGTCCTCGGCCAGCTTGGAGCGGTTGCACTTGAAGTGGCCGTGGTATACGGCGTCGAAGCGCACCAGCGTGGTGAACAGCCTGATGTCCGCCTCGGTGATGCTGCCGCCGACCAGGTAGCGGCGGTCCGCCAGCCGGTCGGAGAGCCAGTCGAGACGGCGGAAGACGTCGCGGTAGGCGCCCTCGTACTCCTCCTGGCTCACGGCGAAACCCGCGCGGTAGACGCCGTTGTTGACGTCCCGGTAGACGCCCTCCATGACCTCGTCGATCTCGTCGCGCAGCGCCTGCGGGTACAGGTCGGGGGCGCCCGGCCGGTGCAGGGCGGTCCACTCGGTCGCGAAGTCCAGGGTGATGCGCTGGTAGTCGTTGGTCACCAGCTCGCCGCTGGGCACGTCCACGATCGCCGGGACGCTCACACCCCCCGGGTAGTCCTTCTCGCGGGCGTCGTACGCCTCGCTGAGGAAACGGATGCCCAGCACGGGGTCGCGCCCGTCGGGGTCGAGGGTGAAGCGCCAGCTGCGGTCGTCCTGCAACGGGTCGACGACGGCGAGTGAGATCGCCTCCTCCAGACCGAGCAGCCGCCGGGAGACCAGGGCCCGGCTGGCCCAGGGGCAGGCCCGGCTCACCACCAGGCGGTAACGGCCCGCCTCGACCGGCCAGCCGTCCCGGCCGTCCGCGGTGATCCGGTCGGCGAAGTGGCTCTTCGACCGCTTGAAGCTCTTCCTGCCGTACTCGGTGTTGCCGTCCTCGCCCGGGGTGTCCGACGCGCTCATGGTTCGCTCCTCACCTCACACGGTCCGCTGCCCAGTCTGGTCCCGGGGATGCGCGCGAGCCGCCGGGCGGGGGCCGACCGCGTGGCGGGGCCGATCGGTGTTCCGGTGCGGTCCGGTCCGTGAACGCGGTCCGGCCGCGTCCACCACGGGGGTGGACGCGGCCGGAGGCCGAACGCCGGTCAGCTGCTGCGGATGATGTTCTCCGCCTGCGGGCCCTTCTGCCCCTGCGTCACGTCGAAGGTGACGCGCTCACCTTCGACCAGCTCGCGGAAGCCGGTCGCGCTGATGTTGGAGTAGTGCGCGAAGACGTCCGGGCCGCCGTCGTCGAGAGAGATGAAGCCGAAGCCCTTTTCGGCGTTGAACCACTTCACCGTGCCACTGGCCATGCTGTTCGTGTCCTTCGTCCAAGCAGGGGGCCGACCCGGTCCCGGGCCCGGCCCCAGGCGCCTTCTTAGACGCCCGGATGCCTTACTACCCCGTCGGCCGCCGCATCTATCCGGATTCCACGCTTCAGCGTCGACGGATACGCGACGTCATGGCGTGGCCCTGGCGCCCCCTGTCTGTACCTACTAGTATGCACAGACAGGGGGCCCCTCCCCTCCTGCCGACACGACCGACGGAGGTCACCCATGATCGAGAAGACGGCCCTCTCCCTCGGGCCGGCGTCACGCGACAGGCTCGGCGAGGCCGAAGACCCGGGCCCGCGGGGAGCCGACGCCGCACTGGAGTCGTTCTACTACGCCCTCAACCACCGCGATCTGACGGCGTTGCGGGCGGGCTGGGCCGACGATCCGCTCGCCCAGCTCGACAACCCGGTGGGCGGGATCTTGTGCGGCGGTGACGCCATAGCCGGCCTCTACGCGAAGGTCTTCGCGGGCACGCTGAACGTACAGGTGACCTTCGGCGACGTGGTCGCCTACCGGGGAGAGGGGCACGCCGTCTTCGCCGGGCGCGAGTCGGGCGGGTACACCCGTCCGGACGGCACGCCCGCCGCGCTGGAGATCCGCACCAGCCGCTACTTCCGCTACGACAGCGGCGGTTGGCGGCAGTACCACCACCACGGCAGCATCGACGACCCGGACGCGTTGCGCGCGTACCAGCGAGCGGTGCGCGGCTGACCCGGAGTCAGGTTGCGGCGGGAGCCGGGGTTCAGCCGCCCAGCGCCCCCGGGGAGCAGCCCGTCGGCGTACTCGGGGCTGAGGGACGCGCCAGGGGCTTGCCGACGCCCTGGAAGTCCCTGCCGAGGGTCAGGGTCATCGGATCGCGCAGGCCTGTGCCCTTGCCGGTGGCGTGGAAGGCGGAGGCCGGCAGGCGCATGGCGGCGGCGAGGGTGCGGGCCTGGTCGGCGTGGTCGGGGGCGTAGACCACGGAGGTGGTCGCGGTCTGCCTGGTCAGGCCGCCGTTGCTGGTGCGCAGGAAGCCCGCGGTGTTCTGCATCCACGTCAGCACGGTCTCCGCGGAGCCGAACTGGCCGCTGCCGTCCAGCACCGTGACGCGGACGTTGATCGGCTGCGCCTTCGGGCCCGCCGGAATGCCGCTCGGAGCACTGGCGGCCGGGGAGGCGGCGGGCGCCGCGGAGCAGCTCGGCGGGGCGGCGCCGGAAGGCTTGGCGTCGGTCCGGCCTCCGCCTCCCAGGGTGAGGTAGCCGACGGTCCCGGCCAGGGCCAGCGCCAACACCACCGGTACGCCGACCGCCCAGCCGCGGTTGTTCCGCCCACGCGGGGCCCGTCGCGAACGCCCGCCCTGTGCCGCCGCCCTGCGGTGCGACCGGCCCTGGGGGTCGACGGCGCCCTCGGAGGCGGTGGACGCGGGGTGGGCGGGGGCCGCGTGTCCGGGCGCCGGGGCGCCGAACGCGTCGGACGGGCTGGAGGTGTGCGGGGAGTCGGACGGATCCAGGGGTGCCGCCGCCCGCTCGCCCGGCAGCCGCAGGCGGTACTCGCCGGTGGCCGGGTCGAGGACCCACTGGTCGGCGGGATCGGTTCCGTCGCCGCTGGTGTGTGGTGGTTGCACGAGTCGTCGTCCCCTTCGCGTCCTGCACGGCTCACCGCCGGGCCGGTGCACGGCTCGCGCCGGCCGGCCCTCCCCCGCCGCGCCCATGATCTCAGTCGTCCCTGCGGCGGCCGCGCCGCCGCCTGCGCAGGGCGCGCGGCACCCTCCCGGAGGCGGGCGCGGCGGCGAGGCCGAAGGTCACGACGACCCGGGCCCCGCCAAGCCTGGCACTGCTGCCTATGTGCACCGAACCGCGCGTCGCCGCGGCGGCGCGCCGGGCGATGTCCAGGCCGAGTCCGGTGGACGCCGCGCTCGCGCCGCGCGCCATCGCGCCGTCCGGATCGGGGATGCCGGGCCCGGCGTCCTCCACGGTCAGGGTGACGGACTGCGCGGCGCGCTCCAGCCGTACGGCGAAGGCGGTGCCGGGACCGGTGTAGCGGAAGACGTTGCCGACCAGCGCGTCGATGACGGCGGCGAGATCGTCCTCCGGCAGTTCGACCGGGGCGTCCTCCGGGGTGACGGTCACCTCGCAGGCGCGGTCCTGCTGCTGGGCGAGCACGGACCAGAAGCCCGCCCTGCGGCCGACCACCTCACCGGCGGCGCAGCAGTCGGCGGGCAGCGGGGCGCGGGCACCGAGCAGCGGCCTGCGCCTGGCGGCGGGAGCACGCAGGTTGAGGCCCATCGGTCCGACCGCGAGCGGGGTGCGGGCGGTCGTGATGATGGAGTGCAGTTCGGACTCCAACTGGTCGATCGCCGCGGTGATCCGGGCGGAGTCCGCCGTCGGGCCCATCCGTTCGACGGCGAGGTGCAGCACGGTCAGCGGGGTGCGCAGCCGGTGGGAGAGGTCGGCGACCAGTTCGCGTTCGGTGGCGAGCAGTTCGAGCATCCGGTCGGCCATGGCGTTGAACGCCAACCCCGCTTCGTGGAGTTCGGGCGGCCCGAGCGGTTCGACGCGGGTGTCGAGGTCGCCGCGGCCCAGTGCGAGGGCGGCGCGCGACAGCCCGCGCGAGGACCGCACGACGCGTGCCGCGAGCCGGTCGGCGACCAGCACCGAGCCGACCACCAGACCCAGGGCGAGCACCGCCATCACGCACCACGAGGCGGCGACGCCCCGGGTCAGGTCGGAGTGCGGCACGAACTCCTCGACCACCGCGACCCGGCCCTGCCCGAGCACGACGGGTTGCAGGTAGTCCCAACCGGCGGGGATGGTCTGCGCGATGGACTCGCTGTCGTGCTCGGCGCGGGCCAGCAGCGCGGGGGGCGCGTGGCTGGTACCGATGAGCCGGCTGCCGGGCAGGTGGATGCTGAGGTGGTCGGAGGGGTCGACCCCGAAGGCGGCTTCGCGCAGTTGAGGGGGATCGGTGGTGAGGGCAAGCACGGGGGCGACGGCGGCGGCGCGCTGCTCGGCGGCGGTGATGCTCTGGTTGCGCGCCTCGGAACGCACCAGCAGCGCCAGCGGTATCAGGAAGGAGAGCGCCACCATCGTGGTGACGGCGAGCGCGACCCCGGCGAGGGTGCGTCTCAACGCGGCTCCACCAGCTTGATGCCCACGCCGCGCACGGTCAGCAGGTAGCGGGGGCGGGAGGCGGTCTCCCCGAGTTTGCGGCGCAGAGCGGACAGGTGCACGTTGACGGTCTGGTCGTCGACGTAGGGCTCGCGCCACACCTCGGTCAGCAGGCGCTGTTTCGACACGACCTGCCCGGCGTGCGCCGCGAGGTACGCGAGCAGGTCGAACTCCCGCCTGGTCAGCTGGAGTTCGCGGTCGGACAGCACGGCGGTGCGGGCCAGCGGGTCCACCAGCAGGTCGCCGACGCGTACCGGCCCGCGGCCCGCGGCGGGCGCTTCGTGCAGCGGACCGCCCGCCTCCGGCACCCCCCCGTATCCCATGGCCTGGTCCACCCGGCGCAGCACCGCGGCGAGCCGGGCCGCCAACTGGCCGCCGGAGAACGGCTTTACGAGGTAGTCGTCGGCGCCCGCGTTCAGCAGCCGGATGATCTCGGCGTCCTCGTCGCGCGCGGTCACCACCAGCACCGGGACCTGCGAGATGCCACGGATCATCCGCAACGCGTCGCTGCCGTCCAGGTCCGGCAGTCCGAGGTCGAGGATGACGGCGTCCAGCCTGCCCTGGGTCACCTCGCGCAGCCCGCCGAAGGCGTCGGCCGCACTGCGCACGACGTGCCCGCAGCCGGTCAGCACCTCGATGAGCGAGGTGCGGATCCCCGGGTCGTCTTCCACGACAAGGACGCTGGCCATGGCGCACAAGGTAGCGGATCGGCCCCGGTGCCACCGCCCCGGCCGACAGCCGCCCGAAATGGGATTCCACGGGGGATTCGGCGGGGCCC
This sequence comes from Streptomyces sp. ICBB 8177, assembly GCF_003144095.1. Taxonomy (GTDB): domain Bacteria; phylum Actinomycetota; class Actinomycetes; order Streptomycetales; family Streptomycetaceae; genus Streptantibioticus_D. The sequence continues at coordinate 85,541 of NZ_NSKH01000024.1, forward strand.
GTGCGGGGGGACTCGTCGGCGCGCGGCGCGCGGCATCGGCCATCATGGGCGCGTGCCCCGGTCGTTGAGCTACCTCCTGGTCTGGCTGTCCTGTACGGCCCTCACGGTCACCGCGGTCTTCCTCGCGGTGCGCTTCGTGGTGGGGTCCACCTCGCCCCTGCCGCCGACCGCGCCCGCGGTGCCCAGCGCGCTCGCGGGCGCCTCTGCGTCGCCGGAGATCGGCACCGCGGTGGCGCTGCCCAGCAGGTCGGCACCGGTGTCGCCGTCGGCGCACCCGGCGCCGTCCAGCCCCCCGCCGTCCCGTCGCCCGCCCTCGCCGCACCCGTCGTCGGCGCCGTCCTCGCAGGGGTACCAGGGCGCCGACTGCGACGGCGGGGTGGGCGTGCACACCGTGCAGTCGGTGGGCGGCCAGGTCACCGTACGCATGGGGTCGAACGCGGTCTGCCTCATCTCGGCCGTGCCCGCGCAGGGGTTCACCACGAGCACGGCCCAGTCGGGGCCGGACTCCCTGGAGGTCACCTTCTCCAGTACCGACCACCGTTCCGAGATCACCGCCTCGATCGACCCGCAAGCGCGCCTGGCCACGCGCGAGACGTCATGGTGAACCCCCCGCCCTACCTGACGGCCCGTCACATCCGTCCGAGTTACGGGCAGTAACGAAGCAGGGCATGCGGCCTTCCTTAGCGGAACCTAAAGTTGTCCGATCCATCCCATTCGTTCTCGCCGGAGGGCCTAGGTTCGGTCACCTCAGACACCCCCGAACTCGCTGAGGTAACCCCCGCCATGACCTCTGACCCCCGCGCCGGCTCCCCCGCCGGTCAGCCCGCACGGCACCGTGCCCGGCGCAGGCCCCGCACCCGGATCGTGCTGGCCGGGGCGGCCGCGGTCGCCGCGCTCGGTGGCGGCACGGCCTTCGCCTGCATGGGCGGCTCGTCCGGCGGCCACTCGGACGCCGCGCACCACCCGGACCCGGCGGTGCGCCTGATACCGGCGTCCCAGGCCCCCAGCGCGCCGCCCGCGCAGATATCCGCCACCCGCAGGCCTACCGCGCACCCGGCCCCGTCGCACCACCGCGCCACCCCCGCGGCGACGCCCACGCGCACCCCGACCACCCGCCCCACGCCGGTCGACTCGCCCACGACGGACGGGGGTTCCGGATCGGGAGGCAGCGGCGCCACGGCGAACGGGGCCGCCGTGCAGCAGGTCCTCGCACTCGTCAACAAGGCCCGCGCCGCCCAGGGCCTTCCGCCCTACACGCTCCTGAGCGGCCTGTCCCGCGCCGCGGCGGCGCACAACCAGGTGATGGCGGACGGCTGCGGTCTGTCCCACCAGTGCCCGGGCGAGCCGCCGTTCTACGACCGCGACCGCGCGCAGGGCGTCTCGGCCGGCGCGGGCGGCGAGAACATCGGCGAGGGCGGACCGATGGACGACACCCAGCAGGCGATCGCCTCGATGGCCGTCAACCTCACGCAGGGCATGCTGAACGAGCAGCCCCCGGACGACGGGCACCGCCGCAACATCCTCAGCTCCACGTACACCCACATCGGCATCGCCGTCCTGCGCGACAGTTCCGGAACCGTCTGGATGACGCAGGACTTCTCCCAGTAGCCGCCGACGGCCCTGAGACACCGGGCGCGGTTCGCGTCGAGTCGTCGTGACCGGACGGACTCCGCTGATCGGGTTCGAACCCCCCACCGAACCCCCGCCCCCCACCCCCGGCGTCCTCAGGGCCGATCGGCATTTCCCTCGTCCTGCGCGCGCACCCGCGTACCCCGCGCGCCCCGTGCCCTTCGTACCGCCGCACATGTGCCGCGCCTTCGCACCCCCGGCCGCGCCCGCCACGGACGCGGGTGGCCCCTTGCCCCCGGAAGCCGTGAGAGTCCCAGAAGCCGTGAGGAACAAGCCAGTTCGAGGGGGGAGCCGGCGGTGAGCCCGGGCTCCGTTGCGGCGGGCCGGGCGGTTACCGGATACCGTGCGGGTATGGGGATCAATGGGGGTCCGGGAGCGGCTCTGCTGGTGGCGGCCTCGCCCGTGGGGCGGGCCCGGCTGATGGACGCGTCGGCGGCGCTGCCGGCGCTTGCGGCGGTGCCGCCCCAGGTGCTGTGCGGCAGCGTTCCGGGCGCCGGCGTCGTGGAGTTGGTCGATCCGGTCGACCCGCACGTGGTGCTCTCACACCTGCGCACCGCCGCCGCGACCCCCGGTCCGCTGCTGGTGCACTTCGCCGGGCCCTTGCTCTTCGACTCCCGGCAACGGCTGCCGCACCTGGGCCTGGCCCGGACCACGCCCGCGACCGTGCGCTACAGCGCGCTGCCCTGGCACCTGCTCGTCGCCGAACTCCGCGACCGGGGCCGCGACCGCCCCACCGCCGTGGTGGTCGACCTGGTGGCCGACGCCCGGGCGTGGCCCCTGCTGGCGCGACAGCCGGATCTCCTGGCGCGGGACGTGGAGCTGTACGGCGTGGTGAGTCCGCCACCCGCCAGGAAGTCCGTCGCGCAGCCGCTCTACAGCCGGGCGCTGGCCGAAGCGCTGCGCGCGGTCGCCGAACGGCCGCCGCTGGACGAGCTGCACGCGTACGTCGTCGGGCAGGCGCTCACGGCCGGGCTGGACGAACGCGCGCTGCGTTTCGGCGGAGGCTCTGGGCGGGCCGCCACCGGTGCCGTGCCGACGGGGGCTCGTGTCCCCTCGTACGGCCAGGTGTCGACGGGGGCGGACGCGCCGGTCGTGCCGGACGCGTCCTGCGGGGTGCCGGAGCCGCGCGCGGCGGGGGCGGCGACACCCGTTCCGTTCTCTCCGGCGGCACCGGCCGCGGCGATCCCAGCGCCCGTTCCGGCGTCGCCCACGACCGCCGGCCAGGCGCAGGCCATGAGCCCCGCGCCCTCCTTGGCGCCGGTCGCGCCCCCGCTGCCCGCAGGGTCCGGTTCCCGGCCGCGGCCGGTCCCGTCCGGCGCCACCGTGCGGGGCGCCGCGCCCGCGGCCCTGCCCGCCCGGCCGCCCCGGCCCGCCGTGGAGGCGGCTTCGCCGCCCGACCCGCATCCCGTCATCTGGGCCGCCGCGCACGCCGGACGGCACACGGAGGCGGCGGCCGTCGTCGCGGCCTGGGAGCAGCAGGCGTGGCGGACGTACGGGGCCGGGTCACCGGAGGCGATCCACTGGATTGAAGTGCGGGCAGTGCTGGCCAGGATCGCGGGTGACCCGGGGAACGCCTGCGAGTTGTGGGCCGCCGCGGCCAACGCCCGCCTGGCCCGTGGTGAGTCGGGCCGGCACCCCGAGGTGCTGGGCGCTGTCGACCGGGCCCAGGCCGAGTGGCAGGAGATCCGCGATCCGGACCGCGCCCGGGCCCTCGCCGCCACGCTGGTCCCGCTGCGGCGTGCCGCGCCCGGCGGACGGCCGGAGGCGCTGGCCGTGCTGGAGCGCCAACTCGCGTCCAGGTCACAGGGGTTATGACCCGGCCTCACACCCGAGCGCGGACGCCCCCGGCAGGCCGACAGGCCCGGGACGCGTCGCCTGCGCCGCGTAGGGCGGGAAATGCCTGACACTACGACGCGACGGGGAGCGCCCCCACTCCGCTCCCCCGTGGCTTCGAGGAGCAGCGCATGAGCGTCTCGGTCGTCCTGTTCACCTGCGACCTGCGGCTGCACGACCATCCGCCGTTGCGTGCCGCACTGCGCGCGGCCGACTCCGTGGTTCCGCTGTTCGTGTACGACCGCGACATGCGGCGGGCGGGCTTCGCCGCCCCCAACCGCCGGGCCTTCCTCGCCGACTGCCTGACCGCCCTCGACGCGGGCCTGCGCGACCGTGGCGGGCGTCTGGTCGTCCGCGACGGCGACGTGGTCGAGGAGGTCTGCGCGGTGGTCGCCGAGGCGGACGCGACCGAGGTGCACGTGGCCGCCGACGTCAGCGCGTACGCGCAGCGACGCGAACGGCGCCTTCGGCGGGCGCTGGGGTCGCGGGGGTGCGCCCTGCACGTGCACGACGACGTGGCCGCAGCCCTCGCCCCCGGCGCGGTCGCGCCGGTCGGCAAGGACCACTTCGCCGTCTTCACCCCGTATTTCCGCCGCTGGTCGGCCGAGCGGCAGCGTGACGTCATCGGCGCGCCGCGTTCGGTCCGCGTGCCGAAGGGCGTCGGCTCCGGCGAGGTGACCCGGCGTGACGGAGTCTCCGGCGTGTCACCGGGTCTGGCGGCGGGCGGGGAGGACGAGGCACGCAGGCTGCTGACCGCCTGGCGGCGCGGCGGGCTCGTGGCGTACGCGGACCGCCACGACGACCTGGCCGGTGACGCCACCTCGCGCCTGTCACCGCATCTGCACTTCGGCACGCTCTCCCCGGTGGAGGTCGTCGCCCGGGCCAGGGAGGCGGGCGGACCGGGCGCCGAGGCGTTCGTGCGGCAGATGGCCTGGCGGGACTTCAACCGGCAGGTGCTGGCGGCCCGTCCGGACGCCTCCCGCGACGACTACCGGCCGCGGCACGACCGCTGGCGTTCACGGCGGTCGGCGCGCGAGGAGGTCGAGGCGTGGAAGGAGGGACGCACCGGGTATCCGGTGGTCGACGCGGCGATGCGCCAGCTTCTGCACGAGGGCTGGATGCACAACCGCGGCCGGCTGCTGACCGCCTCGTTCCTGACCAAGACGCTCTACGTGGACTGGCGGGTCGGTGCCCGCCACTTCCTCGATCTGCTGGTGGACGGCGACGTGGCCAACAACCAGCTCAACTGGCAGTGGGTCGCGGGCACCGGCACCGACACCCGGCCGAACCGGGTCCTCAACCCGGTCGCGCAGGGCCGCCGTTACGACCCCGAGGGCGCCTACGTGCGGCGGTGGGTTCCCGAACTCGCCGGGGTGGAAGGCCGTTCGGTCCACGAACCGTGGAAGCTGCAGGGCGAGGAGCGGGCGGCCTGCGGCGACTACCCGGAGCCCCTGGTCGACCTCGCCGACGGCCTGGCCCGGTTCCGGAAGGCACGGGGCAAGGTGTGATCCCGGGCGGCGTCACCCGGCCAGGAGTCTGCTCAGCACGCGACCGAACAGCAGTCGCCCCGACCACGCGGTCACGCCGTCGAGCGCCGCCGGCAGCGCGGCGACCCGCAGGTCCTCGCGCCACTGCACGGTCGAGCCGCTGGCACCGGGGCGGACCTCGATCTCGGCCCAGCCGGTGACCACGGAACCGCGCTTGTCCAGGCGGCACAGCCCCGGGCCGTCGCCCGGGGGCTGCCAGCGCGTCACCTCCATCGGGTCGTCGAACCCGACACGGCCGACGCAGGTCCGGGCGGTGAACCGGGTGCCCGGGCCGGTGGGCGGCGCGGTGGTCACCCTGATCGCGGTCAGCGGCACCGGGGCGGCGTGCCGCTCCCAGTCCGTCACCCGCAGCCACGCTTCGGCGGCGGTCAGCTCGGTACGGCGGGTGATCCGGAACAGGGCCATGGGCTGATCGTAGGCACGGTGCGTCCGTGGCGCGTGCGCTGGGATCGCCCCTCAACCCGCGCCCGGGCCGCCGCCTCCCGCCACCGCGCCCGGCTGGTGGTCCGTGCGGCCGCTGCCGGGGCGGTCCTGCGCGCGCCGGCGGGAGGCCGCTATCTCCTCGTAGGTGCGGTCCCGGCCCTCCCAGTGCGAGCCCTCGACCGACTTGCCGGGTTCCAGGTCCTTGTAGACCTCGAAGAAGTGGGTGATCTCCAGCCGGTCGAACTCCGGGACGTCGGTGACCTCCTGCACCCCGGCGTACCGGGGGTCGTGCGCCGGTACGCACAGCACCTTCTCGTCCGGTCCGTTCTCGTCCGACATGCAGTACATCCCCACCGCTCGGCACAGGATCGCGCAGCCGGGGAAGGTCGGCTCGCCGACCAGCACGAGCGCGTCGAGCGGGTCGCCGTCGCGGCCCAGGGTGCCGTCGATGAAGCCGTAGTCGGCCGGGTACTTGGTCGAGGTGAACAGCAGCCGGTCCAGCCGGATACGGCCGGTGTCGTGGTCCATCTCGTACTTGTTGCGGGAGCCCTGCGGGATCTCCACGATCACGTCGAAGTCGTCCATCGCGGCCTGACCGCCTCCTCGCGGGTCGTCGGTCCCCGTCGTCCGCGCGTGTGCGCCTGCCCGGTGCTCAGCCTTCGTACCCCTCGACCTGCCAGGACGGGCGCACCCGGGTCTCGTCGGGGTCCTCCCCGTACTGCGCCCTGGCCCGCCGCTGCCGCAGCAGGTCCCAGCACTGGTCGAGTTCCCGCTCCACCTCGGCGAGCCGCTCCTGTTCGGTGCGGCTGTCGATGCGGCCCTCGGCGAGCTGGTCGCGCAGGGACTTCTCGTCTTCGATCATCGAGCTGATCCGGCGCAGAATGCCCTCGTCCGTGGTCCTGCCGGGCTGCCGGAAGCTGTGCTCCTCGGACACGGGGCGCCTCCTCGGCTCGAGTCCGTGTGCCTCGGTTCCCATGCTTCCACCGTCGCCGGTCCCTCGCCTGCCGCACGGGCGGCGCGCGGCTTCCGCGACTGCGGCAGGGGCTACTGCGCGCGCCGGGCGGTGGATAACCTGCGGTCATGGACGATCTCGTACGGTCCCGGCCGCTGCTGGAGGAGACGCGGGACCTGCGGGCGGGGGGCGAGGCCGTCCTGGCGTCTGTGGCCCGCACCTGCGACCGGATCGATGCGGTCGACCAGCTGATCGAGGCGTTCGTGCCGGAGCCGGGCAGGCGCGAGCGGGTGACGGCCCGGGCGCGGGAGGTCGCCGAACGCTGGCCGGATCCCGCCGACCGGCCCGCGCTACCGGCCCGGGCACGACCGGGCGATGACGGACGGCATGATCGCCAATGCGCCCACGCTGGACACCGTGGGGTTCTTCGCGGCGCGCGTCGCGGACGTGGCGTACGCGGCGGAGGCGCTGTACGACGACTGGCGTCCGGCCGACGGCGGCCTCCCCGCGCCGGTGCTCGGCGTGCCGACCGGGGCGTACCTGCGGCGCGCCGAGCCGCTCGCGCTCGACGCTTTCGGGGCGCAGGTGAAGGCGCTGCGGGAGGCCGGGCTCACGGTGCGCGAGGTGCCGGTCCTCGACGACGTCGACGACATCAGGACGCAGCTGTTCACGGTCAACCGCTACGAGACGGCGCAGGTGCACGCGCGGTGGTTCGAGCGCTACGGCGACCTGTACCGCGAGCAGAGCGCCCGGGCGGTCCGCGAGGGGCGGGCGATCGGGCGCGAGCGGTACGAGGAGGCGCTGCGGTGGCGGACCGCCTTCCGCGCGCGGCTGGAGTCGGTCATGTCCGACGAGGGCGTGGACCTGTGGATCGCACCGAGTGCGACCGGCCCCGCCCCGCACGGCCTGGGCCGCACCGGCGACCCGGCGATGTGCGTGCCGTGGAGCCTGGCCGGCATGCCCGCCGTGAACGTCCCCGCGGGCCGCACCGCGCAGGGCCTGCCCCTGGGCGTCCAGTGCGTGGCGAGGGCAGGCGCCGACGAACACCTGCTGACCTGGACCCAGCACGTCGAATCGGCGCTGGGATGATCACGGCGGCGTCCACCCCGGGGGCGCGCTGATCCGGGAGAGTGAACGACCGGAACCTCCTCTTGCGTTGCGAGTTGTTCAGTTTGCTCCGACAAAGGAGCCCTTGGGTACCGGAAGGAAACACTCGCGTGATCAAGAAGATTCTCGCCACGGCTGCAGTGGTGGTCTCCGCCGCCGGCGTCACCGCCGCCCCGGCGATGGCCGTCGGCAACCATCACGGTCCCAGCTCGGCCAACGGCAACGGTTCCAAGCAGGCGTACGGGAACACGACCACCGGCGGTCAGCTGAGCCCGCAGGTTGGCCTGGTCCAGGGCAGCGCCAACAAGCCCTGCCTCGGCATCCCGGTGAAGGTCGACGTCGGCTCCGTGGTCGGCCTGGTCCCGATCACCGTCCAGGACATCCTGACCCAGCCGCAGATCCAGCAGTGCACCGAGAACTCCAGCCAGGTCAAGGGCGACGACCCGCTGTCGCACCTGGTCGACGACATCCCGATCCTGTCGGGCAACGGCGCCAACCGCTGAGTCCCACCCCGGGGAGCCCGCCGTCCGCGACGGGCCCCCGGGGCCGCTCCCGCGGCCGGCCCACGGCTGGCACCGATCCGTCGGGCGTGGTCTCGTACCGGATACGGGAGCGCGCCAACCGCACCTTCGAGTTGGCACCGGCCGGTCCCCGCTTGCGCGGGGGCCGGCCGTTCCACGTCTCGCCGCAGCTCACCGCAGGCCCGCCGCCCGCGCCGCGTCCGCGAGCACCTCGCGCAGCATGGCCGGGGTGAGAGTGCGGGTCGAGATGTTGCGCCGGCTCGGGTGGTAGCAGCCGAACAGCCGCAGAGCGGCGGCCGGTTCGCCCGGGCCCCGGGAGAGCAGGACCTGCCGCCCGTGCCCGAAGACCGGCCGGGGACGGGGCACCGCCCAGCCCGCCTCCCCGAGCACCGGCAGCAGCGCCTGCCAGCCGAAGCCGCCGAGCACGACGACCGCGCGCAGCGTCGGCCGCAGCAGTTCCAGGTCCCGGGCGAGCCACGGGCGGCAGGTGTCGCGTTCGGCAGGTGTGGGGCGGTTGTCGGGCGGGGCGCAGTGCACCGGCATCGCGATCCGCACGCCGTGCAGGCGCAGGCCGTCGCCGCGGTGCGTGGCGGTCGGCTGTGAGGCGAGTCCCACGTCGTGCAAGGCGGCGAACAGCACGTCCCCGGAAGGGTCCCCGGTGAACGCCCTGCCGGTGCGGTTGCCGCCGTGCGCCGCCGGTGCGAGGCCCACGACGGCCAGCGCGGCGTCCGGCGGGCCGAAGCCGGGCACCGGCCGGGCCCAGTACTGCCAGTCGCGGTACGCCCTGCGCCTGACCCGGCCGACCTCCTCGCGCCAGGCGACCAGGCGCGGGCAGGCCCGGCAGGTGGTGACCGCTTCGTCCAGTTCCGCCGAATTCCGTGCGCGAGGGGCGCGTTCGGCGGGGAAACCGGGATACTCGGTAGGGGGCGGCCCGGACGCGTCCGGGCCCTCGCTCGCACTCGCGTTCATCGCCACTGCCCTCCTCGCCGAGCACCACGCCCGGTCCCGCCCACCGATCCGTCGTGGCGCGGGTGCCGGACCCCAGGGCGACCCTAGGCCACGACCGCGGCCCGGGGCCGTGATCGACTTGCCGAGCCGGTCGGCCGGGTGTGCCCTGGTGGGAAGGGGAGAGAGGAGTTCCGCCATGCCCAGTCACACTTCGGCGCTCCGACACCAGGGGGCTCGTGCGTCGGCGCGGCCCGCTTCCGGCCGTTCCATGGCCTCCTGGGCGGTTCCGGCCTCCCTGGCCGTGGTCTACATGCTGTACACGGTCTTCCTGGCCGGGAACAACGGCTACACCGGTGGCCAGGGCTGGTTGATGGGCTTCATCTCCGCGATCGTCGTCTTCGCGCTGTGCTTCGCGATCGGGCGGCTCCAGCACCGGGTGCAGCCGGAGACGGCCTCGGCGCTGTACGCGGTCGTCTTCGGCTGCGCGATGGGCTGGCTGCTCAGCCTGAGCGGCCAGACCTGGCTCAAGGCGGGTCTCCTCGGCCTGGCCCTGGCGATCTCGATGGGGGTGGCGATCTTCTACATCGACCACTCGCACCGGCGCGCCGTCTGACCGGGGCGCGGCGCCCCGGATCCGGTCAGGACCATGTCGGCCCCGGCCGCCGCGCAGCACCCGGTCGAGGACGGAATCCCAGTGCTGACGACACCGTCGGCGTGCGTGCGCCGGACGGCCGGACGGGACGGCGCCCCGGTGATGGCATGGCCGGACGGCAGGCGCGCAAGGGGTCGGGGACGGAGTCGGCACCGCCCGGCCCGTTCACGGACCGGGCGGTGCCGACTCCCTTACCGCCAGGTGTCGTTGAGCGTGACGGATCCGGAAGCGCCCGTGGTGTACGAGCGGTTGGGGTCGCTCTCCCAGGTGATCGAGCCGTCCGGGTTCTTCTTGATGTACTTGTACTGGAACGCGGTGTTCGCCGGCAGACTCACCGTCCCGCTCCACACCGGGTAGCCGGCCGAGGACAGCGGCACGGCGGCGCCGGTGTTCCAGTCGCCGAGCGCGGGGATCGAGCCGACGACGTAGATGTTCTGCCCCCAGGTGGTGGTGGCGTTCTCGTCGAAGGTGACGGCGACCTGGGCGGTGGGGTTGCCGTTCGCGTAGCGCTGGGCCACGATCGCCGGGGTCTCCACCGTCTTGCCCGCCGAGATGTCGATCGCCAGGCGCACGTACTGCGCCATCGCCCACATCAGCGGGGTGGCGGAGTTGTCCGGCTTGCCCTGGGTGAAGCCGTCGGCGCTCGCGGTCGGCCATATCTGCTCGGAGATCTGGTAGCCGTCGTTCGCGGCGTTTGCCATGCTGGAGAGCATCGCCTTGGCGTCGGTCGCGTCGCCGGTCTGCACGTCGTACTCGCCGCGTTCACCGCTGAGCACCGGCCACACCCGGCCGATGCCCTGGCCGGTGTAGTCGCCGCCGGTCGAGGTCTCGCCGTAGCCGTCGTGGTTGTAGCGGCCCCAGTAGGTGCCCTCGCCGGGGATGGTGGTCTTGATGGTGGCGTCCACGGCCGCCAGCGAGTTGGTGATCCGGGAGGAGTCGGCGGGCTTCACGCCCAGCCGGGACAGCTCCAGGAACCCGGCGTCCACGATGGAGCGCTCGTCGTAACCCCCTCCGCCGTTGGCGATGTTGACGGTGTCGCCGTTGTCCGGGTTGCCGTTGGGCGTGATGCGCACGTAGTACGAGCCGCCCGCGAGGGAGCCGGTGGTCGTGTAGGTGTCGGTGTCCACGGCGGCCTGGATGGAGTCGGCCTTGGCGAGGTAGATCGTGGCCTTGGCGGACGCGCCGTTGGCGGTGGCGATGTTCGCGGCGCAGACCAGGCCCGCGACCTCCGCGGCCATGGTGGAGGGCGAGTAGCCGCCGTTCTCCTCCCAGCGCTCCTCACCGGTTGCGGGGCCGTTGGCGACGAGGTAGTCGGCGAGCAGCTGGACCTTCGACCAGGTGGCGGCGTCGGACCTGCCGAGCTGGTAGGCGAGGACGATGGGGAAGGCGACCTGGTCCTCCTGGACGCCGCCCCACTCCTGGGTGCCGTCCAGCCAGCTGTTCTGCTTGACGTAGCCGGTGGAGGTCTCCTCGTACTGGAAGATGTAGTTCAGCGCGTCGTTGGCGTCCGTGCTGTCGCCCGCGGCCAGCAGCGCGGTCGCCATCTGGTACTCGTCGCGTGTCCACACCAGGTGGTAGCCGTGCTGTCCCGCGCTGTCGGCGCTGACGCTCGCACCCCACGGCGTGACGGGCGCGGCGACGAAGCCTCCGGTGTACGTCTTGTCCTCGTCGGCCTTGACCTCCATCAAGGAGACCTCGTACTGCTCCTTGAGCTTGGGATCGCCGGTGACGGAGGACGGCGGGGCGTGCAGCCCGGACTGCCAGCTGTGCCAGCCGGAGCGGAAGGCGCTCTCGGCGGCGGAGAAGCCCGCGTTCAGCGAGGCGGTGGCGGCGGAGACCGCGGCGCTCTGGCTGGTGTCGAAGGCGAGCGCGAGCGTGAAGGTGGTCGTGCCGCCGGAGGCCACCGGGATGCGCGCGGTCTGCGTGATGTGCCCGGCGCTGGTCGCCGACTGGCCTGCCGTGGTCAGTTGATGACTGGCCGTCAGTTCCTGTGCGCCGTCGCCGGAGGTTCCCGCGTAACCGGTGGAGGTCTGGGTGAAGCCGGTGGAGGCGGCGAGCGCGCTCGACACACCGTTGCCGGAGGCGGTCAGGTCGCCCGAGGCGCTGTCGGTGCCACCGGTGTTGCCCATGCCGTCGTTGCCGAGCGCCGGGTCGTACTGCGCGTACAGCGACAGCGGGGAGGAGGAGAGGTTGTCGAAGGTGGTCCTGACCAGGATCACCGAGCGGGCCGGGTCGGCCACGTAGGTCTTGGTGATCGTGTAGGCGCCGTTCTTCGCGGTGTTGGTCTGCGTCCACTCCAGCGAGGTGGGGTCGGCCAGCGCGATGGCGTGGCTGGTGTCGGACACCTCGTCACCGGTGAAGGTGGAGCCGTCGGTGACGTAGTACTGGAGGCCGAACGTGTCGGGGTTGTCCGGCCGGGGGTAGAAGGCGTTCTCCAGTTCGCCGTCACCGACGGTGTACCAGACCTTGGAGGCGGTCGCGTTGCCGGACACCGCGTCGGCGAAGCCCTGAACGCTGGGTTCGTTCCAGTACGCGTCGGCGCCCGGCGCGCCGGGGGCGGAGGCCGCGGCGGCGGGTGCCGACGAGGCCACGAGGGCGGCGGCGGCCACACTGACCGCCGCCGTGAACAGGGATGTCGCGCGACGCCATTGCCGCGTCCCGTGTGTGGACATGGAGGGGTAAGCCATCCTCTCGGTCGCCGTGCTCGGCGGGGCTGCGGGCGTGAGCGTGCTCCGGCGGCGACCAACTGTCAAGGCTTGAAGCGAACATCACCCTGCGGCGAGGTCATGCGTTCACGAGATGGAGACAAGGGTCGGGGCCGCCGAGTGGTACCGGCCGGGCCGCCCCGGCTCCTATGATTGCGCCGTACAACACCGCGAGTCGAAGGGGCAGTTGATGGCTGACGAGCATTCAGAGGTGGACCAGACCCGGCCGAGCATCGCTCGCGTCTACGACTACCTGCTGGGCGGCAAGGACAACTACGCCGTCGACCGGGTGATCGGCGACCGCTTCAAGTACGACCTGCCGGGATCGGTGGCGATCGCGCACGCCAACCGCCAGGCGCTGGTTCGCGGAGTGCGGACCATCGCCCTGGAGACCGGGGTGCGGCAGTTCATCGACATGGGAAGTGGTCTGCCCACCGCCGACAACGTCCACCAGGTCGCCCAGCGGCACGCCCCCGGCTCTCGCGTGGTGTACGTCGACAGCGACCCGATCGTGCTCGCCCACGGCCGCGCGCTGCTGGTGCAGAACGACGACACCCGGGTCATCCGCGGCGACATCCGCGACTACGAGGCCATCCGCCACAACCCGGAGACCACCAAGCTCATCGACTTCGACCAGCCGGTCGCCGTCGTCCTCAGCGCCGTGCTGCACCACCTCAACGACGACGAGAACCCGAACGAGGTGGTCGCGTACTGGCGGGAGCAGGTGGTGCCGGGCAGTTACGTCTTCATCAGCCACTTCCGCAGCGGCCACAACGAGGAGACCGCCGAGGCGGAGCGGCTGCTCCAGGAGACCTTCGGGCGCGGCCGGTGGCGCACCGACGAGGAGATCAGGGACCTGTTCGACGGGTTCGAGCTGCTGCCCCCCGGCGTCGTGCAGGCGTCCCACTGGCGCCCCGACGAGGAGGCGGACATCCCGCGGATCGGCCAGGAGGCCTCCGTGTGGGAGCAGTTGATCGCGGCGGGACTCGCGGTCAAGCGGTAACGCCGCCGGGTGGTCACGCGGTAACCGGCGCTATTCCTGCGGCAGTCGTTCCATCCGGGAGACCAGCAGCGCCACGTCGTCCGGGTCCGCCGCGTGGCGCAGGCTGTGCAGCAGCACGTCGCAGGTGTCCTGGAGCGGGCGCCGCGGCCGGTCCAGCAGCCGCAGCAGTTCCGCGAGGCGGTCGTCGAGCGGCTGGTCGCGGGTCTCCACCAGCCCGTCGGTGTAGAGCACCAGCTGGTCGCCGGGGGCGAGTTGGAGTTCGACCGACTCGAACGGGACGCCGCCCACGCCCAGCGGCGCGCCGGTGGGCAGCTCCAGCAGCTCCGGGGGGCGTCCCGGCCGGGCCAGCACGGGCGGCAGATGGCCCGCGTTGGCGATGTGGCAGCACATGGTCCGCGGGTCGTAGACGGCGTAGACGCAGGTCGCGATGGGGCGTTCGAGGCCGTCGGTGATGCGGTCGAGGTGGGTGAGGACGGCGGCGGGCTCCAGGTCGAGTTCGGCCAGGGTCCTGGTGGCGGTGCGCACCTGGCCCATCGTGGCGGCGGCGCCGATGCCGCTGCCCATCACGTCGCCGACGACCAGCGCCGTGCGGTCCCCGGACAGCGAGATGACGTCGAACCAGTCGCCGCCGACCTGGCTCGGTCCCTGCGCGGGCTCGTAGCGGTAGGCGATCTCCAGGCCGGGCCGGTCCGGCGGCTGGTGCGGCAGCAGGTGCCGCTGGAGGGTCAGCGCGGCCTGCCGCTGGCTCTGGTACCAGCGGGCGTTGTCGATGCAGACGGCGGCCCGGGCCGCGAGTTCGCACGCGAGCGCGACGTCATCACTGGTGAACGGCAGCGGGTTGCGGGCCCGCTTCAGGTCGAGCGCGCCCAGCACCTCGCCGCGCGCGATCAGCGGCACCGCCAGGTAGGAGTGCACGCCCGCCTGCTCCAGCAGCGCCACCGCGTCCGCGTCGCGGGCGATGCGCCGCAGGTCCGCATCGGTCACCTGCGACACGAGCACCGGCCGGCCGGTCTTGGCGCACCGGGTCACCAGCCGGTCGGGACCGTACTTGGCGACCTCGCCCGGAGGGTCGGCGGCGCGCACGGCGAGGGTGGGGTGCGCGGCGGCCACCGCCAGCGCCCGGAAGACGGTGGCCTCGCCCTCCTCGGTGGCGTTCACCGCGAAGGTGCGCTGCCCGCCCAGGACGGTGTCCAGCACGTCCACCGCGGCCACGTCCGCGAGCGCGGGCACGCACAGGTCGGCGAGTTCGTGGGCGGTGCGGTCCAGATCCAGGGTGGTCCCGACGCGCTTGGAGGCGTCGGCGATCAGCGCGAGCCGCTGCCGGGCCTGGGCCGCCTCGGTGGCCGCCCGGTGCCGTTCGCTGACGTCGATGACGGAGGTGGCGAGGCCCAGGACGCGGCCGGTGGAGTCCTCCAGCCGGTAGTACGACACCGACCAGGCGCGGTCGCCGCCCGACGCCTCCGGGTCCATCCGGCCGACCGCGTACTGGTCCAGCAGCGGTGTGCCGGTGGCCAGGACGTGGCGCATCGCGGCCTCGATCGAGTCGACGTCCAGCCCGGAGAGCACCTCGCGCACGTGGCGACCGACGTGTGCCTCGGCGGGCTTGCCGTTGATGCGTTCCAGGGCCGGGTTGACGGTGACGTACCGCAGGTCGGTGTCGAGGACGGCGAGCCCGATCGGGGACTGGGAGACCAGCCGGACCGACAGCGCGAGGTCGGTCTCCACCTGGCGGACGGTGACCTCGGCGGCGGCCAGGCCCAGGGCGTAGCGGCGGCCGCCGGCGTCCTCCAGGCGCATGTTGCGGAACTCGGCGAAGCGGGTGCTGCCGTCCTTGTGGCGGATCGGGAAGACGCCGGCCCAGCTGCCGCTGCCGCCCATCACACGTTCGAACAGGCCGATGGCGAGCTGAAGGTGTTCCTCGCCGACCATGATCTTCCCGGCGAACTGGCCCAGCGCCTCCTGGGCGGTGTAGCCGAACAGGTCCTCTGCCTGCGGGCTCCACAGCTCGATCCGCCCGTCGGCGTCCAGCACGACCGCGGCGACGCCCAGGACGTCGAGCAGTCCTCCGGGTGCGTCGGTGCCGAGCAGCGGGGCCTCGGGGCTCGCGAGCGCTCCGGAGGCCGGGGGCCGTCCGCGGCCGGGCGGCGGGTTGTCGTCGCCCTCCCGGCCGGTCCGGAGCGGTTCGGTGGCACCCAATGTCCCAGGACCCCCATCCGTCTGCGGCGACGCCTGCGCGGATCGGCACGGACCGGCCCGGTCCGAACCGGTCGTCCCCCTCTCGGTCGCGCGGACGCGGGTGGGCCGGCGGGCCGGCGTGGCCCGCCGCCTCCCATGGTGCTCCGCGCCACGCCCGGACGCAGCCCGGGCGATCGGTAAATTCTGCGCATGGTGACCGTCCTGGTCAACGGTCCGTCCGGGGCGGGCCACCGCGCGCCGGACGGGCCGGGGGCCGCCGGGCCGCGCGCAGGCGTTCGTCCCCGCGCGCACTCGCAGCGCGTCGGGGCGCCTGGCATCGTCTGAGGCATGTTGCAGGTGTGTCTGAACGGTGCCCGTACCCGGGGCGACTTGCGGCGGCTGCCGGTGTCGGCGGACGAGCTGGCCGCGCAGGCCGCGCGGGCCGTCGCGGCGGGGGCCCGGGACGTCCACCTCCACCCGAAGGACGAGGACGGCGCCGACTCGCTCCAGCCGCGCGACGTGGCCCGGGCGGTCGAGGCGGTCCGGCGCGCCGTGCCCGAGGGCGTGCCGGTCGGCGTCACCACGGGCGCGTGGGCGGTACCGCAGCCGCAGGAGCGGGCGGCCCTGGTGCGGTCGTGGACCGTGCTGCCCGACCACGCCTCGGTCAACTGGCACGAGGACGGCGCGGAGCCGGTCGCGCGGGCCCTGCTGGAGCGCGGCGTGGGCGTCGAGGCGGGCGTCTGGTCCGGCGGCGACGCGGCCGATCGCTTCCTGCGCTCGCCGCTGGCCGGCCAGGTGCTGCGGGTGCTGGCCGAAGTCGTCGACACCGATCCGCGGACCGCGCCGCAGACCGCTTCGGCCCTGGTGTCGAAGCTCGCGGCGGCCGTCGCGGCGCCGATCCTGCTGCACGGTGAGGGGGCGGGCGCCTGGCCGGTGCTGCGGCTGGCGGTGCGCATGGAGCTGGACACCCGGATCGGCCTGGAGGACGTCCTCGAACTGCCCGACGGGTCGGTGGCCAAGGACAACGCGGCGCTGGTGGCGGCGGCCCGCGACCTGATCCGCACCGGGGGCCGCTAGCCCGGCTCCCGCGCGTCCTCGCCTGTCCTGCGGCACCCTGGGGGGATGGGCATGGACCCCGTCGACGCGCTGGACCGGATCGCCTTCCTGCTGGAGCGGGGGCAGGCGGCCACGTACCGCGTGAAGGCGTTCCGTACGGCGGCCAGGGCCGTGGCGGGCATCCCGCGCGACACCCTGCGCCGGCAGGCCGAAGTGGGAACACTGGCCGCGATGGAGGGGCTGGGGCCGAAGACGTCGCATGTCGTGGCGGAGGCGCTGGCCGGGCAGACGCCCGGCTATCTCGCCCGGCTGGAGGCCGACGCCGCCGAGCCCCTGACCGAGGACGGCCAGCGGCTGCGAGAGGCGCTGCGCGGCGACTGCCACACGCACTCCGACTGGTCGGACGGTGGCAGCCCGGTCGAGACGATGGCCCGGGCCGCGGCCACCGAGATCGGCCACGAGTGGACCGTGCTGACCGACCACTCCCCCAGGCTGACGGTGGCGAACGGGCTGTCCTCCGCGCGGCTGCGCGAGCAGCTCGCCGTGGTGGCCGAGGTGAACGAGAAGCTGGCGCCGTTCCGGCTGCTCACCGGCATCGAGTGCGACATCCTCGACGACGGCTCCCTGGACCAGGACCCCGACCTTCTCGCCGAGCTGGACGTGGTGGTCGCCTCGGCCCACTCCAAGCTGCGGATGGACCCGCCCGCGATGACCCGGCGGCTGGTCAGGGCGGTCAGCGATCCGCTGGTCGACGTGCTGGGGCACTGCACCGGGAGGCTGGTCACCGGCCGCGGCCGTCCCCCGTCCCGCTTCGACGCCGCCGAGGTCTTCGCCGCCTGCGCCGAGCACGGCACGGCCGTCGAGATCAACAGCCGTCCCGACCGGCTCGACCCGCCCCGCGCGCTCCTGCGTCAGGCGCTCGATGCGGGTGTGCTGTTCGCCGTCGACAGCGACGCCCACGCTCCCGGCCAGCTGGACTGGCAGGTCTTCGGCTGCGCCCGGGCAGAGGAGTGCGGGGTGCCGGCCGAACGCGTCGTGACCACGTGGGACGTCGACCGGCTGCTCGCCTGGACCGCCGCCTGACGCCACGCCGGCACCCGCGGACGCCAGGTCCGATTTCCGCCGGCGACGACCCCGCGCCGCCCGCAGGATGGTGAGTGCGGCACAGTGGACCACCTAGGACGGAAGAGGGACCTGCCATGACGGTCTGCACGACCATCGACAGCCCACTGGGCGAACTGACGCTGGTGGGCGAGGAGTCCGCGACCACGCGCGGCGGCGTCGCCGTCGCCTCGCTCTCCTTCGCAGGCCGCGCCCTCGCCCCGCCCGCCCACGCGCGGCGCGACGCCGGGGCGCTGGCGGAGCCGGCGCGTCAGCTGGCCGAGTACTTCCGCGGCGAGCGCCGCGTCTTCGACCTGGAGTACGCGGTGACCGGCACCGCGTTCCGCCAGCGGGTGTGGCGGGCGCTGGAGGAGATCCCGTACGGCACCACGGTGACGTACGGCGAGATCGCCGAGCGGATCGGCGCGCCGCGTGCGGCGGTGCGGTCCGTGGGCGCCGCGTGCGGCGCCAACCCGCTGCTGGTGCTGCGCCCGTGCCACCGCGTGATCGGCGCCGGCGGAGCGCTCACCGGGTACGCGGCCGGGCTGGAGCGCAAGGAGTGGCTGCTCACGCACGAGGGCGCGCTCCAGCCGGTCCTGGCCTGACCGAACGCGCGCCCGCCGCCTGAACGGGCCGGATCAGCCGGATCAGGCCGGTTCGGCCGGCGCCGAGCCGGCGAGGTGCCGTACGCCGGAGCGCACCGCCCACCAGAAGACGGCGATCGCGACGACGGCGACGGTCAGGGAGTCGTACGGGGCGGGAAGGCGGTCGGAGCCCTTGAAGCTGCCCAGCCAGGACAGCAGGGTGAGCACCGCGAGGTAGGCCACCAGCCAGGCGCCGTCGCGCAGTTCGTCGCCGAGGGATCGCGCGCCGGTCGCCGGGTCGCGGCGCAGCAGCAGGAAGAGCGGCAGCCCGGCGAGCACCAGGGGCAGCGCGAGCCGCAGGTCGTGCCAGCCGGACCAGTAGACGAACTCGCTCGCGATCACGAAGCTCACCGGCGCGATCCAGCGCAGGCCCGGCACCCAGCCGGTCGTGCGGGCGCCGGGCGCGGCGCGGAAGACGCCGGCGGCCACGGCGGAGGCGCCGTAGATCAGCAGGTACATGTCGCCCATGACGCTGACGATGTTCTGCCAGCCGCCGAACGGCAGGAGGAACACCACGATGACGGCGAGGTTGAGGGCGAGCGCGCGGTGCGGGATGCCGCGGTGCGGGTCCACCCGCATCACGGGACGCGGCAGCAGCCCGTTCTTGGCCAGCGCGTAGGTGTGCCGGGCGTCGATGGCCACGCCCACGTAGGCGGACCCGCCCGGGGACAGGACGGCGTCGGCGTACAGCAGGCTGGAGAGCCACTGGAGGTTGAGCAGCAGCGCGAGCTGGCCGAAGGGCGAGTCGAAGTCGACGCCCTTCCAGCCGTGCCCGAGCAGCGAGTCGGGGACGGTGAACAGGAAGGCCAGTTGCAGCGCCAGGTACATCAGCACCGCCAGGACGATGCCGGCCAGCACCGAGGCGGGCACGGTGCGGCGCGGGTTGCGGGCCTCGCCGGAGAAGTCCAGTGGCGCCTGGAACCCGTTGACGGAGTAGACGATGCCGCCGCCGGCCAGGGCGCTCAGGCAGGCGGCGTAGCCGTAGGGCGCGAAGCCGCCGTGCGCGGTGAGCCGTCCGGAGTGGAATCCGGAGGCGAACAGCGCGACGACGGTGACGAGCGGCACCACGATCTTGAAGACCGACACGACGTTGTTGAGCCGGGCGAAGACGCGCACCGCGAACCAGTTGAGACCGGTCAGCACGATGCTGAGGCCGAGCGCGACACCGAGGCCGGCGGCGGTCAGGGTATGGCCGTCGTAGACCCAGGGCAGGTAGTGCGCCGCGTACTGCATGATCGCGCTGATCTCCGCCGCGGTGCCGCCCACGGACAGCAGCACCGACCAGCCGATCATCGTGCCGACGAGCCGTCCGCTGGCGTACAGCGGCCAGCGCGCGGTGCCGCCGCCCTCCGGCCGGGACGCGCCGAGTTCGACCATGACGAGTGCCACCAGCGCGCACAGCACACCCGCGCCGATCCACGACAACAGCGCGGCCGGGCCCGCGGTCTGCGCCGCGTACAGGGCGGCGAACAGCCAGCCGGAGCCGACGATGTTGGAGAAGCCGATGGCCGTCAGGCCCCAGAACCCCAGGTCGTGGCGGAGCCTGCGCTCCTCGGTGTGGACGGCCGCCTGTCGGCCGGGTCGTGGCGACGCGGCGGCGTCGCCCGGCGGTTGGCCCTCCGGCACGCTGCGGCTCCTCGGTTCGGTGTGCGCGCTCCTGTGTCGGCACCAGCCTGCCACCGTGGCGCCCCGCGAGCCGGTCACCACGGCTCGCGGCGGGTGCCGTGTGTGGCGTCCGTCCGCTCCGACGGGGGTCGGCCTCGGCTCGTACGACGGAATGCCCATCAGCCCACGGACGTGGGTCGCGAGCGTGCCGGATGCGGTCGGGCGTTCGGTGGGTGTCCGGTGCGGCGCCGGGTTAACGGTGGCAGGTCAGGCCTGGAGCGAGGCGCGGTCGCCCATGACGATCACCGGATGATCGGCCGGGTTCAGCGTCCTGAGCAGGTCGACCATGTGGGCGCTGGAGAGCGAGACGCAGCCGTGGGTGGGGCCGCCGTGGTCGACGTGCACCCACAGGCCCTGGCCGCGACTGGGCCCGAGCGGGGCGCGGGGGTCGAGCGGCGAGGAGCCGGGGACGCGGTTGTAGTCGATGGCGACGACGTAGTCGAAGGCGCCGGTCAGCGGCTCGCCCTCGAAGCCGGTCCCGCCCGCCTGGAACGCGCTGGAGTGGTCGTAGGGCAGCTTGGTGCCGGGATTGGCCTCCAGGCCGCCCGCCGCGGTGAGGGTGAACACGCCGACGGGGCTGCGCAGGTCGCCCTCGTGGTGGTCGGTGCCCCAGCCGCGCAGCGCGTTGTGCGCGGCCCAGGTGGCGCCGGGCTGCCAGCGTCCGGAGGCGTCGCGCTGCCACAGAACTACCGTGGACGAGGAGGAGTTGGCCGAGGCGCCGGTGACCACGAGCGCCTGGCGGGCGTCGGCGGGGATGCGGGCGCCGAACTTCGGCCCGACACCGGGCAGCAGCGCGGCGCGGCCTGCCGGTTCGATGTCGCGGGCGGTCTGCGGACGCGGGCGCTGCGGCGCTACGGCGGTCGCCTGGACGTGGGTGTGCGGCAGGCCGCGCAGCGCTGCGGTGCCCAGCACGCCGAGGCCGACGCAGGCGAAGGCCGCCACCCGCAGCCTGCGCCCGTTGCCGCCCCTGCGCGGCGCGCGGTGCCGGGCGCGGTGCGCCCCGGGCTGTCTCGGCGCGGGCACCGCCGCACCGGGCGGCGCCGCCGTGCCGGGATGGTCGTCCTCACCCCCGGCGGAGCCGGACGGCGACTGCGAATCGTCCGCGGACAGCGGTTCGCCGACGACAGCGGCTGGTCGGGGCACGTCTCCTCCTTGGCGGTCCGGGTCGGTCCAACACCATAGACGTGCGGACTCGTCAGCTCCGAACCGCGTCCCGGCTGATGCCGTTTGACGAGGGTTCGCGTGAGGCGCCCGTTACACCCGCAAGTGACCGTTCCGCCCATATGGTCTTACCGCCAGAGCCGTAGCGGGTTCCCCAGCGGTCGGTGAGGCAGCCGACCAGGTGCAGTCCGCGACCGCCCTCGTCCATCAGCCGGGGGTGCCGCAGGTGCGGGGAGGTGCTGCTGGCGTCGGAGACCTCGCAGATCAGCGCGTGGTCGTAGATGAGGCGCAGCCGTACCGGGCCGCCGCCGTAGCGCACGGCGTTGGTGACCAGTTCGCTGACGACGAGTTCGGTGGGGAAGAGGGCGTCCGCCAGGTGCCAGCTGTCCAACTGCCGCACGGTGAGCGCCCGGGCGCGGCGTGGGGCCTCGGGCGTGGCGGGGAACTCCCAGCAGGCGACCCTGCGCGGGTCGACCACGCGGGTGCGGGCCAGCAGCAACGCGATGTCGTCGCGGGCGCGGTCCTCGGCCTCGCAGGACGGCAGCGCGGCCAGCACGCCGTCGCACAGGCTCGCCAGCGGCAGGTCGGTGCGCCGCAGCACCCGGGCCATCGCCTCCTGCGCCGCCTCGGGACCGCCGGCGCGCAACGCGAGCAGGCCGTCGGTGTAGAGCGCGAGGAGCGTGCCCTCGGGCAGCGTCAGTTCGGCGCACTCGAAGCCCGTGCCGCCCAGCCCCAGCGGGGGGTTGTCGGGCAGGCGGGGGAAGTCGGCGCGGCCGCCGGGGCGGACGACCGCGGGGGCAGGGTGACCCGCGCGGGCGATGGTGCAGCGGCGGGAGATGGGGTCGTAGACGACGTACAGGCAGCTGGCGCCGATGACGCGGTCCGCCTCTTCGTCGGCCAGCCGGACCACCAAGTCGTCCAGTCTGGCCAGCAGTTCGTCGGGGGCCAGGTCGAGGTCGGCGAGGGTGTGCACGGCGGTGCGCAGCCTGCCCATCGTCGCGGCGGCGTGCACCCCGTGTCCGGCGACGTCGCCGACGACCAGGGCGACCCGGGCGCCGGACAGCGGGACGACGTCGAACCAGTCGCCGCCGACGCCCGCGTCGCCGTCGGCGGGCAGGTAGCGGTGGTGCACCTCGACGGCGCTGGTGGACTTGACGTCGTGCGGCAGCAGGCCGCGTTGCAGGGTGAGCGCCACCGCCCGGCTCTCCGTCAACTCCTGTTCCCGCAGCCGGGCGCGGCTGATCAGCACGCCGATGAGGGCCGCGGCGGCGACGATGCCGAGTTTGACCAGCCACACCGCGGTGCCGCCCGCGGGCACCCGGTAGTGGGTGAGGGCGAAGAAGGCGACACAGGCCCCGCCGACCACCGTGGTGGTGCCGACGTTGTGCACCGCCGCCGACAGCAACGGGACGACGGCGAGCAGCAGGCCGTAGTGACTGTGCGGGTTGGACCCGAAGACCACGAGCACGCAGCCCGCCAGGACCGCGAACGGCGAGATCCACAGGAGGTTCACGCGCCAGTCCCATGCGGCCCCCGACGCGCGCGAAGCGGCGGCCATCTCAAGACCTCCTCTTGCTGTCATCTTACGCCGCATATGAGTACGAAACGGCACGTATCCTCATCCGTGACAGACGTCGTCCGGGACCCGCGCGGTTCCCGGCGGAAGCGGCGGCGGAAGGGGAGCGGCATGCGCTACCGGGACCGGGCGCAGGCGGGACGCGAGCTGGCGGAGCGGCTGCGTCAGGTGCGCGAGCGCGGCGGGCTGCCCGGTGAGGCGGTCGTGCTGGCCCTGCCGCGCGGCGGGGTCCCGGTGGCCGCCGAGGTCGCCCGGGCGCTGGACGCCCCGCTGGACGTGCTGATCGTCCGCAAGATCGGTGCCCCGCAGCACGAGGAGTACGCGATCGGCGCGATCGCGGGCGACGACCCGCCGTACGTCGACGAGGCCGCGGTGGCGGCGCTGCGCCTGGATCCGCGGGAGCTGGACGCACGCGTCGCTGCGGAGCGGGCCGAGGCGCGGCGGCGCGAGGAGTGCTACCGGCGCGGTCGCCCGGCACCGGACCTCACCGGCCGCTCGGTGGTCGTGGTCGACGACGGTCTGGCCACCGGCGCGACGGCCCGGGTGGCGGTGCGCCACGTGCGGGGCGCCCGGCCGCGGCGGCTGGTGCTCGCCGTCCCGGTGGGCGACGCGGGAGCGGTCGACGCGCTGGCCGAGGAGGCCGACGAGGTGGTGTGCGGCTGCCGGCCTCCGCGGTTCACGGCGGTCGGCGAGTGGTACGAGGACTTCCGGCAGCTCACCGACGCCGAGGTGCTGGACGTCCTGGGCGGCCGTCCGCCCGGCGGCTGAGGCCCGGCACGCACCGGACGGCGGCGGTCGTGTGGCCGGGCGGAGCCCCTCGGGCCGAGACTGGACCCATGGCCCGGCCCAACGACGAGGTGGCGGCGGTCCTGCAGGAGTACGCCGACCTGCTCGCCATCACCGGCGGCGACGCCTTCAAGTCCCGTGCCTACGAGAAGGCGGCTCGGGCGCTCGCCGGCCACCCGGCGGACGTCTCGCGGATGGACGTCAAGGCGCTGCGGGCGGTCCCCAACGTCGGCGCGTCGATCGCCGAGAAGGTGGTCGCGTACTTCCGCGACGGTTCCGTCCCGGAGCTGGACAAGGCGAGGAGGAGCGTGCCTGCCGGGGTGCGCGAACTGGTCGCGATCCCGGCGCTGGGCCCGAAGAAGGCCATGACGCTCTACCAGGACCTCGGCATCTCCTCGGTGGACGAGCTGGCCGAGGCGATCCGGTCGGAGCGGTTGCGCGGCCTGAAGGGCTTCGGGCCGAAGACCGAGGAGAACCTCCTGCACGGGATCGCGCTGCTGCGCCAGTCGGGGCAGCGCGTCCCGCTGGGAACGGCGATGGCGGTCGCGGAGGAGGTGGTGGCCGCGCTCACCGCGGTGCCGGGATGCGAGCGGTGCGCGTACGCGGGGTCGCTGCGCAGGATGCGCGAGACGATCGGCGACGTGGACGTGCTGGTCGCGGCCGAGGACTCCGGGCCGTTGATGGAGGCGTTCACCGCCCTGCCGTTCGTCACCGAGATCGTGGCGCACGGCGCCAAGAAGACCTCCGTGCGCACCACCGAGGGGCTCCAGATCGACCTGCGCGTGCTGCCCGCGGACGCCTGGGGCGCCGGAATGGTGTACTTCACCGGCTCCAAGGCGCACAACGTCCACGTCCGGCAGATCGCCGTGCGGCACGGCCTGAAGCTGTCGGAGTACGGCCTGTTCGACACCGAGTCCGGGGAGCGGGTCGCTTCCGCGACCGAGGAGGAGGTCTACGCGCGGCTGGGCCTGCCGTGGATCGCCCCGACGCTGCGCGAGGACCGTGGTGAGGTGGCCGCCGGGCTCGCGGGCGAGCTGCCCGACGTGGTGACGCGGAAGGACCTGCGCGGCGACCTGCACACCCACACCGATCTCACCGACGGCGTGGCCACGCTGGAGGAGATGGTCGTCGCCGCGTCCCGGCTCGGCTACGCCTACTACGCGGTCACCGATCACGCGCCGGACCTGTTCATGCAGCGGATGACCGACGCCAAGATGCTGGCGCAGCGGGAACGGGTGCGGGAGCTGGACGGCCGCCACCGGCGGATGCGGCTGCTGCACGGCACCGAGCTGAACATCGGGCCGGACGGCGCGGTCGACTGGCCGCCGGAGTTCCTGGCCGGATTCGACCTGTGCGTGGCGTCGGTGCACTCGCACTTCACCCTCTCGCGCGACGCGCAGACCCGGCGCCTGCTGCGGGCCTGCGAGAACCCGTACGTCAACGTCATCGGCCATCCGACCGCCCGCCGTCTCGGCAGGCGCTCCGGCATCGACGCCGACCTGGACGCGGTGTTCGCCGCCTGCGCCCGCACCGGCACCGCACTGGAGGTCAACGGCCAGCCGGAACGCCTGGACCTCGGCGACGAGGAGATCCTGCGGGCCAGGCAGCACGGGGTGAAGTTCGCCGTGGACAGCGACGCCCACTCCACGCCCGGGCTGGACTACGTCCGCTACGGCGTCGGCACCGCCCAGCGCGGATGGCTCACCGCCGACGACGTGATCAACACCTGGCCGCTGCGCAGGCTCAGGCGCTTCCTGCGCAAGGAGGGCCGCGAGGAGACCGCGCGCTAGGCGGCGGGAGCCGGACCGGTCGGCGGGGAGGTCGAGGCGAGGGCGAGGGCCGGCTCGGTCAGCGTAAACGCGGTGTTGACCAAGGCGACGTGGGTGAAGGCCTGCGGGGTGTTGCCCAGTTGGCGGCCGGCGGCCGGATCCCACTCCTCCGACAGCAGTCCCACGTCGTTGGCGGAGGCCAGCGCGCGTTCGAACAGCTCGTGCGCCTCGTCGCGCCGCCCGATCGCGGCCAGCGCGTCGGCGAGCCAGAAGGAGCAGGCCAGGAACGCGCCCTCGGCGCCGGGCAGCCCGTCGCAGGCGGTCCCGCCGGAGCGCGCGGGCGGATAGCGGCGCACGAAGCCGCCGTCGTCCAGCTCGTCGCGCACCGCCTCGACGGTGCGCACCACCCTGGGGTCGTCCGGCGGCAGGAAACCGGTCCTGACGACGAACAACGTGGCCGCGTCCAGCTCCCGGCCGCCGTAGTACGCGGTGAAGACGCCGCGCCGCGGGTCGTAGGCGCGGGCGCAGACGTCGGCGTGGATGGCGTCGCGCACCGCGCGCCAGCGGTCGGTGGGCGCGGGCAGTCCGGTGGTCTCGGCCATCCGCACCGCGCGGTCGGCGGCCACCCAGGCCAGCACCTTGGAGTGGGTCCAGTGCCTGCGTTCGCCACGCACCTCCCACAGGCCCTCGTCCGCGTCGGCCCAGTGCGCCTCCAGGTGGCGCATCAGGGTGCGCAGCAGTCCCCAGACCCGGCGTTCCATCGGGACACCGGCGCGCAGCGCGAGGTAGAGGGTGTCGACGACCTCACCGTAGACGTCGAGCTGGAGCTGTCCCACGGCGGCGTTGCCCAGCCGCACCGGCGCGGAACCGCGGTGGCCGGGCAGCCAGTCGGCCACGGTCTCGGGCAGCCGCCGCTCACCGGCGACGCCGTAGACGCTCTGCAGGTCGCCGGGCTCGCCCGCGACCGCCCGTACCAGCCAGTGCCGCCAGGCCTCCGCCTCGTCGCGGAACCCACCGCGCAGCAGGGCGGACAGCGTCATGCTGGAGTCGCGCAGCCAGCAGAAGCGGTAGTCCCAGTTGCGCACCCCGCCGAGGGTCTCGGGCAGCGAGGTGGTGGCCGCGGCGACGATGCCGCCGGTGGGCGCGTAGGCGAGCGCCTTCAGGGTGATCAGCGAGCGCAGGACGGCGCCGCGCCACTCGCCCCGGTAGCGGCACCCCTCGGTCCAGCGGCGCCACTCCCTCAGGGTCTGCTCCAGTTCGCGGTCCGGGTCGACCCGGTGCACGGTACGCAGGTGGGAGGGCTGCCAGGTCAGGACGAACGGCACGCGGTCGCCCGCCCGTACGGTGAACTCAGAGCGGGTGGCGCCGTCGTGCCCGAAGGTGTGCACGCCGGCCGGCACCCGCAGCCAGGCCGAGTCGGGGCCGGCGGTGGCGACGCGGTGGTGCTCGGTGCGCCGCACCCAGGGCGTCACGCGTCCATAGTTGAAGCGCGGGCGCAGGTCGCCGCGCATCCTCACGACGCCGCGCAGGCCTTCGACGATGCGCAGCAGTCGGGGCGCGCGGTCGCGGTGCGGCATGAAGTCGGTGACCCGCACGGCGCCGGTGGCGGTCTGCCAGAAAGTCTCCAGCACCAGGCTGTCGCCCCGGTAGGCGCGGCTCTCGCAGGTGTCCGCGCCGACCGGGGCGAGCCGCCAGCCGCCGTGCCGGTCGTCGCCCAGCAGGGCCGCGAAGCAGGCGGGCGAGTCGAACCTCGGCAGGCACAGCCAGTCCACGCCGCCGTCCCGTCCGACCAGGGCGGCGGTCTGCAGGTCGCCGATCAGGGCGTAGTCCTCGATGCTTCCCGGCATGCCGGCTCCGTCCGGTGCGGTGCGGCTTCGCCGTGCTCCATTCTCCCGCCGGGGCTCCCGGGTTCGCGAGCGGTCCCCGGCGCGATCAGGGCGGTACCCGGGCGGTGCCCCCGGTCGCGGCGGACCAGCGCCGCGCCCGTGCCCGTCCGGTTGCGGCGGGTGGGTGACGGGGGCAGGCTTTCTGTGGCCGAAGGTGGACCTGTCGGCCGAAAAGGGGTGCTCGTATGAAGCGACCGAGGTGGATCCCGGAAGGGACGGACCAGGAGACGCCGAACGTCGCCCGGGTCTACGACTGCTACCTCGGCGGGTCGCACAACTTCGCCGCCGACCGGGACATGGCCCGCAAGGCCGTGGAGCTGTGGCCCGAGCTTCCCAAGATCATGCGCGCCAACCGGGCGTTCCTTCGGCGGGCCGTGCAGTACCTGGCGGAGCAGGGCTTCACCCGCTTCCTGGACATCGGCTCCGGCATCCCGACCTTCGGCGCGGTCCATGAGGTCGCCCGCCGGACCCAGCCGGACGCGCGGGTGGTCTACGTGGACATCGACCCGGTCGCGGTGGCGCACAGCACGCTGATCCTGGAGGGCGACGATCGGGCGGCGGCGATCGAGGCGGACATGCGCGACCCGCGCGCCCTGCTCGCGGATCCGGAGGTGGCGGCCCTGCTGGGGGCCGGCGAGCCGGTGGCGGTGCTGCTGGTGGCGGTGCTCCACTTCGTCAGCGACGAGGAGGACCCGGCCGGTATCGTCCGCGTGCTGCGCGACGCCATGCCGCCGGGCAGCGCGCTGGTGCTCTCCCACGCCTCGTTCGAGGGCCGCCCGGACCAGGCGGGCCCGCACCAGGACCTGTACGCGCGCACCCCGACCCCGTTGACGATGCGGTCCCGGGACGACGTCGTGCGGCTCTTCGACGGCTTCGAGCTGATCGAGCCCGGCGTGGTCTACCTGCCCGAGTGGCGCCCGGAGCGCCCGGAGTCGGTGGGGCCGCACCCCGAGCGCATGACCGGGCTGGCAGGGGTGGGGCGTCTGCCGTGAGTGCCGCATCGACGGCGGACCGCGCCGCCGCGCAGGCCGGATTCGAGGAGGCGTGGGCCCGGTTGCTGCGCGAGGGCCATGGGGCCGCGGTCCATCCGGGCACCCTCGGTCGCCTCGTGGCGCGGACCATCGAGTTGCTGGGGCGGGCGCGCGATGCCGACCCCTTCGACCCGGCACCCGCCGAGGAGGCCGGAGCGCTGCTGGTGGAGGCGCACTTCACCGACTCGGCGGTGCTGTCCCGGGCCGTGGAACTGCTGCTCGGCCACCCGGCGGGCGACCACGCCCCCAAGGTGGCCGGCGCGTTCGCGTCCGGCTGGACCGTTGCCCTGCGCGACCGCACCCTGCGGGAGCAGGAGGCGATCCGGCTCGCCGCCGAGCTGGCCCGCAAGGGCGCGGAGAAGGCGCTGTACGCGTCGGAGGCGAGGTTCCGCGCGGTCTTCGAGAGCGCCGCGATCGGCATCGGCATCGGCGACGTGGACGGCAACATCCTGGCCGTCAACCGGGCGTTGCAGGAGATGTTCGGTGCCCGGCCGCAGGACATGCGGGACCTGCGGGTCCCCGAACTGGTGCATCCGGAGGACACCCCCGGGGTGTGGGAGGCCTACGACGACCTGGTCAACGGCAGGCGCGAGCACTTCCAGTTCGACAAGCCGTACTACCGCCGCGACGGCGGTGTGATCTGGACGCACCTGACGGTCTCGCTGATCCGGGACGAGGAGGGCGTGCCGCGCTACCAGGTGGCGATGCTGGAGGACATCACCGACCGGCACCGGCTCCAGGAGCGGCTGCGCTTCCAGGCGACCCACGACCCGCTGACCGGGCTGCCGAACCGGTCGGAGTTCTTCGAGCGGCTGGAGCGGATCTTCGACTCGCCGGAGCCCGGCGCCCGCTTCGGACTGTGCTCGGTGGACCTCGACGGCTTCAAGGCGATCAACGACAGCCTCGGGCACGAGACCGGCGACCAACTGCTCGCCGCGGTCGCCGAACGGCTCGCCTCGACGGTGGCACCGCTGGGGCACCTGGTGGCCCGGCTCGGCGGCGACGAGTTCGTGGTGCTGCTGGAGAGCTGCCTGGGTCACCAGGAGAGCGTCGCGGTGGCGAAGACGGTGCTGGACGCGCTCTCCCAGCCGTTCCTGATCGGCGATCAGAAGCTCGCGGTGCGCGCGAGCGTCGGCGTGCTGGAGCGGCCGGTCGCGGCGACCACGCCCGGGGCGGCCATGCGCGCCGCCGACCTGACGCTGTACCGGGCGAAGAAGGAGGGGCGGGGGCGCTGGACGCTGTTCGACCCCAAGCGCAACGCGGTGGCGGTCAGCCGGTACGCGATGTCGGTGCGGATGCCGATGGCGCTGGACCGCGGCGAGTTCTTCATCGACTACCAGCCGTTGTGCTCGTTGCGGGACGGTTCGCTGGCCGCGGTCGAGGCGCTGGTGCGCTGGCGCCATCCGGAGCTGGGGGTGCTGGGACCGGACGAGTTCGTGGCGACGGCGGAGGAGACCGGGCTGATCATCCCGCTGGGCCGGTGGGTGCTGGAGCAGGCCTGCGAGCAGGCGGCGCGGTGGGCGCGGCGGTTCGGCTCCGGGGCGCCGAAGATGAACGTGAACCTGGCGGTGCGTCAGGCCAGGAACGCGGCGCTGGTCTCGGACGTCGACCGGGTGCTGCACGGGACCGGTCTCGATCCCTCGGGGCTCCAGCTGGAGATCACCGAGAGCGCGGTGCTGGGGCCGCGTGACCACGCGTTGCAGGCGATGCACGCGCTGGTGGACATGGGCGTGTCGCTGACCGTCGACGACTTCGGCACCGGGTGGTCGAACCTGGCGTACCTGCGCGACCTGCCGGTATCCGGGCTGAAGATCGCCGGATCGTTCATCTCCGACGTGAACGACCGGCCGAGCCCGCGCGACGGCGGGGACGGCGAGCTGCTCGGCTGGCGGATCGTCAGCGGTCTGGTGTCACTGGCGCACACCCTGGGCCTGACGGTGACGGCCGAGGGCGTCGAGACCGCGGCGGACGCCGAGCGGCTGCGCGCGATGGGGTGCGACTGGGCGCAGGGCTGGTACTACGGCCGGCCGACCCGGCCGGAGGAGATCACCCGGCGCATCGCGGAGGGCCCCGGCGATCCCCGCGGGCGGCGCGCCTGAGACGCGCCGCGTCCTTCGTTCGCGACACGCCGCACCTTTTCGTAAACAAACGGCAAAATAGCCGCAAATCAGACAATCTCCCTTGACCTGACTCAACTGCCCTGCCAATGTGGGGGTCCTGGCACCGCGATCGGTACGAACACAAGATCGTATCCTCCGCGAAGAGCACATTCGCCAGCTGTGGTGGTCGACGCATCCCGCGTCCGAGTCCGACAGACGCACCTGCGCGTCCGGGGCGAACCGCCGGGGCCCATCCCCGCCCCCGCCGCCCCGTAGGTCGCACTCCCTTTCCGGTCCGGGGGCCGGCGCACGTCCTCGCGGCGCACGCCGAGCGCCGGCGAACGTCTTCGTCGCCGGCCCGCCCCCCGTCACGTGTCCGGGCCCGCCCGCGCCCGACAGCGGACGGGGCCCGTGAGCCTCCTGTTAGGCAGCCCTCCCATGAGCACGACCCTGCCCTCCGGCGCGATCCAGCGCGCCGCCGACGACGGCCGGCCCCGGCGCCGCGCGAGCGACCGCGTCGACGACCACCAGCCGCTGCGCCGCGCGACCGACGCCGCCCTGATCCGACACACCGTCAGCCTGGTCATCCCCGCCCACAACGAGGCCCGCAACGTGCCGTGGGTCTTCAACCAGATCCCGTCCTGCGTCGACGAGGTGATCCTCGTGGACGGCGGTTCCGAGGACGCCACGGTGCGCATGGCCGCGCACTGCCTGCCGACCGTGCGCAGCATCCAGCAGGACGGCCCGGGCAAGGGCGCCGCGCTGCGCACCGGATTCCGGGCGGCCACCGGCGAGTACGTGGTGATGATGGACGCGGACGGCAGCATGTGGCCGGGCGAGATCCCGCACTACCTGCACTTCCTCGACAACGGCTACGACTTCGTCAAGGGCTCCCGCTTCATCGGGGGCGGCGGTTCGCTCGACCTGACGCGCGTCAGGTCGCTGGGCAACCAGTTGCTGCTCACCGTCGTCAACCGCGTCTACCACGCCACCCTCACCGACCTGTGTTACGGCTTTTGTGCCTTCCGGCGCAGCTTCCTCGGCGAACTCGACCCGCGTTCCGCCGGGTTCGAGATCGAGGCGGAGCTGGTCGCGCACGCGCTGCGCTCCGGCCTGCGGATCGCGGAGGTGCCGAGCCTCGAACTTCCCCGCCGCAGTGGGCGTTCGCATCTGCACGCGGTCTCCGACGGCCGCCGGGTGCTGCGCACCCTGATCGCCGAACGCCCCGGCGCCCGGCGCTCCTCCCCCCTGCGTGCGGGGAAGCGATGACCGGCTCCGGCCGGCGCGTTCCGGCGGCCTGCCCCGGCCTCGCCGCCCGCGACTCGCTCTACACCCCCGCCCACGTCGTGGACGTGGACCTGGAGGCGCCCGGTGAGCCCCGCTCGCCCGGCGGGGCCAGGACCGGCGCGCCGGGCGGGCGCGTGTTGGCGTTGGTGCGGCTGCACGGGCACCCGCTCGGACTGGTCAGCGTCGACGGTGACTTCACGGACACCGCGCGGCTCGGCCTCGCGCTGGCCGACGCCGCCCATCGCCGCCTGGCCGCACCGCTCGCGCCGCGGGTCGTGCGCCGGGCCGCACCGCCGCGACCGCACACCGCATCGGGCGCGCCCGTCCCGGCGGCGCCCACCGTCAGCGTGGTCGTCGCCACCCACGACCGGCCCTGGATGCTGCGCCGGTGCCTGGACACGCTGCTGCGCTGCGACCATCCCTCGTACGAGGTGATCGTGGTCGACAACGCCCCGTCCGGCGACGCCACCCGGCGGCTGGTCGAAGGGAGGTACCGGGGCCGGGTGCGCTATCTGACCGAACCGGTGCCGGGCCTCGGCCGCGCTCACAACCGCGGTCTCGCGGTGGCCCGCGGCCGGATCTGCGCCTTCACCGACGACGACACCCTGGCCGACCCCGGCTGGCTGTCCGCGCTCCAGGACGCCTTCGACGACCCGGCGCACCGCGAGGCCGACGGCGGCGGGCCGGGCTGCGTGACCGGACTGATCCTGCCCGCCGAGCTGGAGACGCCCGCGCAGTCCGCGCTGGAACGGCACGGCGGCTTCGGCAAGGGCTTCGTCCCGCGCGCCTGGTCGCTGCGGGACCCGCCGCCCGACCCGCTCTTCCCGTTCACCGCCGGGCGGTTCGGCTCCGGCGCCAACATGGCGTTCCGCACCGACGTCCTGCGGTCCCTCGGCGGCTTCGACCCCTCGACCGGAACCGGGACACCCGCCCGCGGCGGCGACGACCTCCTGGCGTTCTTCCAGGTGATCGTCGCCGGGCGCCGCGTCGTCTACCAGCCGGACGCGGTCGTCTGGCACCGGCACCGGCGCACCGACGACGCCCTGGCCTCCCAGGCGTTCGGCTACGGCGCCGGGTTCGGCGCGTTCCTGGCCGCGGCGATCCGGCACCGCCCCGGCGCGCTGCCCGGTCTGCTGCGCCGCCTGCCGCGCGGCGTCGCCCACGCGGCGGCCAGGGCACGGGCGCGTTCCGCGCAGGCCGGCCCGCTGCCGGGCCCGGCGGACGCCGCGGTGCTGACCCGCCTGGAACTGCGCGGGCTGCTGTACGGGCCGTTCGGCTACCTGCGCAGCGTGCTCGCCGCCCGCCGCGCCGACCGTCTCCCCCGCTCCGCGGACCCGGCCGGGCCGTGATGCCGATGGCCTCGCGCACCGCTCCCCCGGCGCCGCCGCACGGCACCACGCCCGCGCGCTCCCGCCCGGCCGCGCTGCGCGGGCGGGTGCGCGCCGCGCTGTCGTACGAGCCGCTGCTGCGCAACGGCCATGTGCTGACGCTCAGTTCGCTGATGACCGCGGGGCTCGGCGCGATCTTCTGGGTGCTGGCCACTCACTGGTACAGCGCGGCGACCGTGGGCCGCAGCTACGCGGCGATCGCCGCCGTGTCGCTGCTGGCGGGCGTCGGACAGCTCAACCTCGCCGACGTCCTGGTGCGGTTCGTCCCCACCGCGGGACGCCACACCCGCCGGGTGGTGCTGCGCTGCTACGCGGCGGCCGCGGGGTGCACCGCGCTGGTGGCCGCGTTTTTCCTGCTGGTGGCTCCCGCCCTCACCCCGGGGCTCGACTTCCTGCGCGGGCCGGTGGCCGGGCCCTGCTTCGTGGCCGCCACCGCCGGGTACGCGCTGTTCATCCTCCAGGACGGCGCGCTGACCGGTCTGCGCCGCACCCACTGGGTGCTGGGCGAGAACGCGTTGTTCGCCGTCGTCAAGACCGCGCTGCTGCCGCTGGCCGCCGGTCTGGTGTTCGCCTCCGGCATCCTGCTGTCGTGGGCCGGGGCACTGGCCGTCTCCCTGGTGGTGACCAACGCCTATCTGCTGCGGTACGCGGTGCCCGCGCACGAGCGCGCCGGCCCCGAGGGCGGCGCGCCGCCGGCCCGCCTGCTGGGGTACGCGGCCGCCGACTACGTGGGCGCGTTCTTCCGGCTCGCCGCGTACAACGTGGTGCCGCTGCTGGTCCTCGACGAGTTGGGGGACGCCCAGAACGCCTACTTCTCGATCGCCTGGGTCATCGCGTACACGCTCTACCTGGCCGCGTACAACATGGGCAGCTCGCTCGTCGTGGAGGCCGCGCACGCGCCGGAGCGGCTGGCCGAGCAGGCCCACCGGGTGCTGCGGCACTGCGGCGGGCTGCTGGTCGTGGGCGTGGCGGCGCTCTGGTTCTGCGGGCCGTGGCTGCTGTCGTTCTTCGGCGCCGCGTACGCCCGTGAGGCGACCGGGCTGCTGCGGCTGCTGGCGCTGTCCGCGTTGCCCAACCTGCTGCTGAACGTGGCCATCGACGTGGCGCGGGCCCGGCGGCGGCTGGCATGGGCGGTGGCCCTGCAGGCGGTGCTGTGCGTGCTGGTGCTGGGGCTGACCGCCTGGCTGCTGCCCGTGATGGGACTGAACGGGGTCGGCGTGGCGTGGCTGGTGACCGAGTCCTGCATCGGCCTCGCGCTGCTGCTCACGCTGCCGCGCTGGCTGCCGCTGCCCGCGAGGAGGCGGTCGTCGTGACCGCCACCGTGGTCCGGGCCCCCGGCGACGACCGCCCGCGCGGGGTGCGCGGGGCGATCCGGCGGGCGGTCGCCGGGTTGCGCGGCGGCAGGCCCGGGCGGCCGGAGGCGAGGGAGGAAGTCCCGGGCACGCCCAGCCTGACCGTCGTCATCTGCGCGTACACGCTGGAGCGTTGGGACGACCTCACCGACGCAGTGCGCTCGGTGCTGGAGCAGCGCCACCGGGCCGACGAGATCCTGCTCGTGGTCGACCACTGCCCGCGGCTGGCCCGGCGCGCCGCCGCCGAACTGCGCGGCGTGCGGGTGCTGGTGAACGCCGAACGCCAGGGCCTGTCCGGTGCCCGCAACACCGGTGTGGCCGCCGCGCGTTGTGACATCGTCGCGTTCCTCGACGACGACGCGGCGGCCGAACCCGACTGGACGGCGCGGTTGCTCGCCCCCTACCGCGACCCGGCGGTGCTGGGCGTCGGCGGCCTGGTCCGCGCCCGGTGGGAGACCGGGCGGCCACCGTGGTTCCCGCCCGAGTTCGACTGGGTGGTCGGCTGCTCGTACCGCGGCCTGCCGCGCACCCGCGGCGGCGTGCGCAACCTCATCGGCGCCAACATGTCCTTCCGCCGTGCCCACCTGCTCGCCGCGGGCGGCTTCCGCACCGACCTCGGACGGGTCGGCACCCGGCCGCTGGGCTGCGAGGAGACCGAACTGTGCCTGCGTGTCGCCGCCCGCGACCCCGCCTCGACCCTGCTGTACGAACCGGCCGCGGCGGTCCGTCACCACGTGCCCGCCGCTCGCACCACCCGCCGCTACTTCCGGGCCCGTTGCTACGCCGAGGGGCTGTCGAAGGCGGCCGTCGCCCGGCTCGCGGGTCCGCGCCGGGCGCTGTCCAGCGAACGCGCCTACCTGCGCTCGGTGTTGCCGCGCGCCTTCGCCCGCGCGCTGACCCCGGGCTCCGACGCCGGGCCGCGCACCCTGGGGGCGCTGACCACCGGAGTCGGCGCCACCGCGCTCGGCTACGCGGTCGGCCGCCTGCGCCGCCCGCGCCCCACCTGGCCCGGCGAGCAGGCCCGACCGGTCTCCCGGGCGGGGCGGTTCGCCCGCGTCGCGCTGCCGCTCGCGGTACTGCTGTGGCTGGTCTCGCTGCGCCACGTCGACCTGGGCGCGATGCGCGACCTGGGCCTGGTGCAGGTGCTGCCGGTCAGCTACTGGGCCGGGCTCGTGGTGCTGGCGGCAGGGTTCTGCGCCGCGCTGCGCGACCGCCGCACCTCGGGCTGGACGTACGCGGCCTTCGTCCTGGTGCTCATCGCGTTCCTGCACGCCACCCCCGCGCTGCTCTATCCCGAACTGCGCTACGCCTGGGCCTGGAAGCACGTGGCGGTCACCGAGGAACTGCTGCGCCACGGCGCCATACCACCGTCGTTCGGGCCGCTGGCGGTCTACGCGCAGTGGCCGGGGTTCTTCGCCCTCAACTACCTGGTGCTGCGTGGCACCGGGCTCGCCTCACCGCTGTCGTACGCATCCTGGTGGCCGGTGCTGACCAACGTCGCCCTCATCGCGCCGCTCCTGCTGCTGTACCGGTCCTTCAGCCGCAGCCGCAGGCTGGCCTGGGGCGGGGTGTTCGTCTTCTTCTGCTGCTCCTGGGTAGGCCAGGACTACTTCTCGCCACAGGCGTTCGCGTACGTGCTCTACGTGTGCGTGATCGCGCTGGTGGTGCGGCGGCTGCCGAGGCCCTGGGCGTCGCGGGCCGCGCCGGCCGTCGCCTACGCGGGCGACGCGGTGGCCGCCCGGCACGCCCGCTCCCGCACCGACCGCCTGGGCCGCGCGGTGGGCCGGGGCGCGCAACGGGCACCAGGGGCGGGCTGGCTGCTGGCCCTGGCCCTGCCGGTCGCCGCCATCGTCTGCTCGCACCCGCTGACGCCGGTGATGCTGATCGGCACCCTGCTGGCGCTGGCGATACCGCGCCGCAACCGCCGCGTGGTGCTGCCGGTCCTGCTGTCGGCCACGGCACTGACGCTCGCCTGGGACGCGACCGAGGCCCGCTCCTACCTGTCGCAGAACTTCCACGCCATGCTGCTCGGCCTCACCCAGCCGGAATCCAACGCCGGTTCCGGCCTGCTCGGGCTGACCGGGGTCTCCACCGGCCAGGTCGCGGTGGCCTGGGCCGACCGGGCGCTGTCCGGCGGCGTCCTGCTGCTCGCGGCGCTCGCGCTGCTGCTGCGTCCGGCGCTGCGCCGCACCCCGCTGGCCCTGCTGGCGCTTGCGCCACTGCCATGGGTGGTCGCCAACAGCTACGGCGGCGAGATGATCTTCCGGGTCTACCTGTTCGCGCTGCCCGCGACGGCGTACGCCACCGCGACGCTGCTGCTGCGTCCGGCGCTGACCACCGCGGCCAGGGCCGGGGCCGTGCCGCGCGGCAGGCTGGGGCGGGTGCGCGGGGCGAGCGTGCCCGTGCTGGTGGTCGCGCTGCTGGCGGCGCTGTCGCTGGCGTACTACGGCAAAGAGGACTCCAACTACTTCACGCCTTCGGAGACCGCCGCGGCCCGGTGGCTGTACGCGCACGCGCCACGCTTCTCGCTGATCGTCGCCGCGTCCGACAACTTCCCGTACGCGTACACCGATTACGGCTACCACGACCGGCTGTGGCTGGACGAGGCGGCGCCGGTCGACCAGCGGCTGCTGCTGCGCGACCCGGCCGGCGAACTGCGTGTGCTGACCGGCGGCGGAGCCGTCCGCCCGGTCTACCTGATCCTCACCCGGGCCCAGGAGGCCCAGGTGACCTCGACCGGTGCGCTGCCCCCCGGCACCGTGCCCAGGATCGAGAGCGCGCTCGCCGCCGATCCGGCGTCCTACCCGGTCCTCTACCGCGGCTCCGACGCGATCGTCTACCGCGTCCTGCCCCCGGTGGCACCGGGTGGCGCGCCGGGGCACGGGACCGGCGGCTCACCGGGAGGTCCGTGATGCGTCCCGCCACGCGTCCGCTGCTCGCCGCCGCCTGCTGGATCGGCCCGGCCGCGATGACGCTGCCCGCCGGATCCGGGCTGCGGATCGCCGCCGTGACGCTCGCCGTGCTGACGGTGCCCGGCGCGGCCGTGGTGCTGCGGATGGCGCCGGAGCGGACCGCGGCGGGCCCCGATCCGGTCGGCAGGCGCACGCGCGGGCTCGTGCTGACCGTCGCGGTGAGCCTGGCGTACGCGGTGCTCGCCGGCCAGGTGCTGCTGCTCCTGGGCCGGTTCGCCCCCGAGCGCGCCCTGATGGCCGCGGCGGCGCTCGGCACGCTGGTGGCGCTGTGGCCCGCCCGGCACGGCACGGCCGCCCGCAGCGGACAGGGGGCGGGAGAATGACCCCGGTGCCCGTCTTCCTGTACCACGCGGTGACCGACGATCCGCCCGGCTGGATCGCCCCCTACTCGGTCACGCCCCAAGTCTTCACCGAGCAGTTGGACCGGATCGCCGACGCGGGGCTGACCGTCGTCCCCCTGCGACGGCTGGTGACCGCGCTGCGCGGCGGGACCCGGCTGCCGCCGCGGTCGGCCGTGCTGACCTTCGACGACGGATTCGCCGACTTCTACTGGACGGTCACCCCGCTGCTCACCGACCGCGGCCTGCCCGCGACGGTGTACGTCACCACCGGCGCCGTGCACACCCCCGGCACCGGGCCCAACGGCAGCCTGCTGCCGCCCGCCGACATGCTCAACTGGCGGCAGATCGGCACGCTGGACACCTTCGGCTTCGAGATCGGCGACCACACCGTCACCCACCCCCAGCTGGACACCCTCTCGGCCCGGCAGGTGTGGCACGAGGTGTTCGACAGCAAACGCAGGCTGGAGGACGCCCTGACCCACCCCGTGTACTCCTTCGCCTACCCGCACGGCTACTCCAGTCCCTCGGTGCGCCGGGCGGTCCGCGAGGCGGGCTACACCTCGGCGACCGCGGTCGGCAACGCGTTCAGCTCCACGACCGACGACCCGATGCGCGTCGCCCGGCTGATGGTGCGCTCCGACACCACGGCCGAGGCCTTCACCCGCTGGACCCGGTGCGCGGGCGCCCCCGTCGCCCCGCTGCACGAGTCGCTGCGCACCCGGGGCTGGCGGATGTACCGCAGGGCGCGGGCGATGACGGGGCGGCCGGTCGGCGGCCCGCCCGGCCCGAACACGTTGAGGTGAAGCCCTTGCGCGGCACGTCATTTGACGTCCCGTCAGCCACTTGCGTCCTCAGTGCTGCCACACGCCCACCCAGCCGACCGACATCTCCGCCGAGTCGACGCCCCGCGGCGGCGGTGACGGGTAACCGACCGCCAGGGTGAGCAGGACCTCCATCGGCACGCGGGGGATGCGCGGCGCCGCGGTCACCCGGAACCGGGGCGTGCCGTCCACGTACCAGGTGAGCGACGCGGGCTCCCAGTCGAGGGCGAAGACGTGGTAGCCGGCGGGGAAGTCCACCGGACCGTAGCGTCCGGCCGCGGACTGCTCGGTGCCGTCGGGCCCCTTCCAGTGCGTGGTCATCCGCACCGTGCTGGTGCTGCCGAGACCCTCGGCGACGTCGAGCTCGGGCGGTGTGCGGCGGGAGGCGGGCATGAGCCAGAAGGCGGGGAGCATGCCGCCCTGGGACGGGATGCGCACGGCGGCGGCGAAGTAGCCGTAGGTGAAGGTGGCACGCGGCCTGGCGTTCCAGGAGTCGCGGCCGGTGGAGACCATGCCGGAGGTCCACGGGTAGGTGTGGCCGTCCGTGCCCTTGGTGGTGCGCCGCTGCGCGGTGAGGGTGAGCTTCCCGCCGCCCACGGCGACCTGGCCCGGCAGGTACCACTGGAGTTCGTGGTTGGTGCTGTTGGTGCAGCCGCCGCGGTTCCAGTCGTAGCAGGTGGCCCACTTCGCGGCGTCGAGCCTGCTGCCGCCGAAGTCGTCGGCGAACACCCGGTGCCAGTGCCCCGGGGCGGCAGGGGCGGACGGCACCGGCGGGGCGGTGGCCGCGGGAGCCCCGCATCCGGCGGCGACCACCAGCAGGCAGGCCGCCAGAGCCCGGGGCACGTACCGCGCGCGTCGCACGCTCACCGCCGCCGGCGCACCGCGGTCACGCGTGGCGTCGAGGCACCGGCGCGCGTGGTCATCGCCATCAGCCGTCCTCCCCTGCTTCCGCTGGACACACTGTGCGGGGGCAGGAAAATCCTCCCGCAACGCGGCGGGTGGCGCGACCTGCCGGGGCCACCGCTAGCGGCGGGCCCGTGGGCCACGGAGAATCGTGCTGACGGGAGGCCGCCGCTCCGGATCGAGGCCGTCATGCACGACTGCGCGCCCAGTCTTGACCCCAGGGTTCCGGCGCTGCTGGTGAAGGTCGGC
The DNA here is from genome assembly GCF_003144095.1 of Streptomyces sp. ICBB 8177. GTDB lineage: Bacteria > Actinomycetota > Actinomycetes > Streptomycetales > Streptomycetaceae > Streptantibioticus_D. The sequence goes on from NZ_NSKH01000024.1 coordinate 125,123, forward strand.
CGCTATCCGCAGCACCACGGCGCCGTGGGGGCCGCCCGCAGCCTGGGACGGGCGGGTGTGCCGGTGTACGCGATGGTCGAGGACCGCTACACCCCCACCGCGCTGTCGCGTTACGTCACCGGTCGTTTCGTCTGGCCGACCAGCGGGCTCGAACAGCCCGGGCAGCTGGTCGCCGCGCTGGTGATCATCGGCCGGGCGATCGGGGTCCGCAGCGTCGCGGTGGCCACCGACGACGAGGCGGCCGTGCTGCTGGCCGAGCACGCGCCCCGGTTGTCCGAGCACTTCCTGCTGCCACCGGTACCGCGCGACCTGCCGCGCAGTCTGGCGGGAAAGGCGGCGCTGTACGAGCTGTGCGTGCGGCACGGCGTCCCGGCGCCGCGCACATGGGCACCGGCCGATCACGGGGAACTGCTGGCGGTGGGCCGGGAGTGGGGCTATCCGCTGGTGCTCAAGAACCGCGACCCGTGGACCAGGCTGAGCGACCCGGCGGTGCCCGGCACCGTCCTGGTGCGCAGTGAGGCCGAACTGCTCGCCCGCTGCCCGCACGAGGCGCGCGCGCCGCTGCTGGTCCAGGAGTACCTGCCGGAGCGCAGTTGCGAGGACTGGATCACCCATCTGTACTGCGCGGCGGACGGCGCGGCCCGGGTGGTCTTCACCGGCGTCAAGGTGCGCTCCTGGCCGCCGAGCGCCGGGGTCACCACGCGGGCCCGCGCCGTCGCCAACCCCGAGCTCGCAGCGCTGGCGATCCGGCTGTGCCGCCGCATCGGCTACAGCGGTGTCGCCGACCTCGACTGGCGGCTGGACCTGCGCGACGGCCGCTACAAGCTGCTCGACTTCAACCCGCGCACCGGGGCGCAGTTCCGGCTCTTCGAGTCGGAAGGCGGAGTGGACGTCGTGCGCGCGCTCCACCTGGACCTGTCCGGCCGCCCGATCCCGGTCTCCCGGCAGGTGCAGCCGAGGTCGTACGCGGTGGGCCAGCTGGACCTGCCCTCCGCGCTGGTGTGGGCGGCCCGTGAACACCGGCTGCCCGAGTCGTTCCTGCCCCGGCGGCACACCGAACGGGCCTGGCTGTGCCGCGACGACCCGGTGCCGGCGCTGGCCGAGGCGGTGCGGTTCACCGGCACGGTGGCCGGCCGGCTCGCTGCCGAGTGGCGGCGGCGGGCGCGGGCGTGAGGGACGGCCGGGCGCGGAAGTGACGGCGCACCCGGACGGCGGGGGCGCCCGGGCGGTACGGAGGGGCGCCGGGGGGATATATGACCACAGTGCGCGCTGTTCCCTCCCGCCTCGTCGGGCTCATCAAGCGGCGGAACGAACCGGTCGTCGTCCAGCTGATCCGTTCGACCGTCGCCGCCGTGATCAGTTATGTCGTCGCGCTCAATCTGGTCAGCTACCCGAGACCGCTGACCGCGCCGCTGACCGCGTTGCTGGTCGTCCAGGTCACCCTCTACACGACACTGACGACCGGCGTGCGCCGGGTGCTCGCGGTGGTCGCGGGGGTGCTGATCGCGGTCGCGTTCAGTGAGCTGTTCGGGCTCAGCTGGTGGAGCCTGGGCCTGATCATCCTCACCTCGCTGCTGATCGGCCACGCCATCCGGGTGGACGAGTTCGTGGCCGAGGTGGCGATCAGCGGCATGCTCATCCTGGGCGTCACCGGCCCCGGCAACCAGGCGCTGGACCGGGTGGAGGAGACCCTGATCGGCGCGGTGGTGGGCGTCGCGCTCAACACGGTCTTCGCTCCCCCGGTGTTCGTGCAGACGGCCGGCGAGGCGGTGGAGGAACTCGCCGACTGGATGCGCCGGTTGCTGCTGCGCATCGGGGAGGAGCTGCGGCGCGGGGCCAGCGCGCAGGAGGCCGCGTCCTGGTTGCAGGAGGCCCGCACCCTGGACAACGAGATCGCCCGGTTCGACGAGTCGCTGCGCCGGGCGGAGGAGTCGACCCGCTTCAACCCGCGGGTGCGGCAGGGCGCGATGGCCCGGCTGATCCTGCGCAGCGGGCTGGACACCCTGGAGGTGTGCGCGGTGGTGATGCGCACCCTGTGCCGCTCGCTGCGCGACCTGGCGCAGAACGTGGAGCAGGACGAGTCGCTGTACGCGGGCGAGATCGCCGACGCCCTCGACCAGCTGCTGATCCACGTGGCCACCGCGGTGGACAGCTTCGGCAGGCTCATCACCGCGCAGGTCACCGCAGGCGCCGAGCGCGCCGAGGAGGAGCTCGCGGAGGCGCTGCACCGCGGGCGGGAGGACCGCCACCGCATCTCCGAACTGCTGCGGGAACGCAGCGAGCGGGAGTGGGAGAGCTGGGAGCTGCACGGCGCGTTGCTGGCCAACATCGACCGGCTGCTGAACGAACTCGACGTCGAGCGGCGGTCGCGCTGGCTGGCCTCGCAGATCGGCGCCGACGAACCGGTGCCCGGTTCACTGGTCACCCGGCTGCGCAGCGGTGCCCGCTCGGCGTCCCGGCGACTGCGCCCGAGCCGGTGAGGCACCCACCGTAACGGGGGCTGGGACGGCCGGCGCGGGGGCCTTCTCAGGGCAGGGCGACCGGATCGCCGAGGGCGTCGAGCAGGTCGCCGTGCCGTTCGACGCGGTCGAGCACCTCGCCGGGGGTGAAGACGAGCCGCCCCGGATCGCGGCAGGCCGCCACCTCGTCCCAGGTGACGGGTGCGGCGACGGCCGGGCGGTCCTTGAGCCGCAGGGTGTACGGGGCGGCGGTGGTCTTGGCGGTGGCGTTCTGCGACCAGTCGATGAAGACCCGGCCCGGCCGGGCCGCCTTCGCCATCACGGCGGTCACCCGGCCCGGGTCCTGCGCGGCGAGGCGTTCCGCCAGCTTCTTGGCGTAGCCGCTCACCACGCGCTGCGGGGCGGGCTCGACGCACGCGTACAGATGCAGGCCCTTGGAGCCGGAGACGACCGGGCACGCGGTCAGCCGGTCGCCGTCCAGTTCCTCACGCAGCCGCAGCGCCACACGGCAGCAGTCGGTGAGGTCCGCGCCGGTCCCGGGATCGAGGTCGAAGACCACGCGGTCGTGCGCGTCCGGACCCGCGTCGGCGGTCCACTGAGGCACGTGGACCTCGTACGCGCCGAGGTTGGCCACGGCCACCAGCGAAGCGGTGGAGTCGACCACGACGTACGGCGCCGGGCCCTCGCTGCCGGTCACCTCGACGGTGCGCACCCATTCCGGCAGCCCGGCGGGCGGCGTCTTGGCGTACCAGCGCTGCCCGCCCGGCCCCTCCGGCGCACGCACGAAGGACGCGGGGCGCCCGGCGGTGTGCGGCACCATCACCGGGGCGATCCGCGCGTAGTACTGGAGGGCGGCGGCCTTGGTCTCCCCGGTGCGCGGGAACAGCACGCGGCCGAGGTGGGTGAGGACCAGGCGGCGCCCCTCGACGTCCACGGCCTGGCGGTCGGTCGGCTCTGACATGGGCGGGAACCCCGTTCGGTGCTGTGCGCTTCCCTTCGGATGCTAAGGGCCTCGGCCGCCCTCGGCCCGCCGGTGGGCGGCGGCTTTCCGGCATCGGGCGGACCACCCTCTTTCGGCCGTGTGTCGGTGCTTGATCCGCGCCGGGCAGGGGCACACAAGGGATAAGGAAGACCGAGGTCCGGTCCCTCCCCGCCCCGGCGGGCCGACGCGGGCCCTTGGGCGGCGGAAGCGGGTGAGAGCCATGGCTCTGTCGGAGAAGGAAGACCGGCTGCTGCGCGCCATCGAGGCGACGCTGGTGGCAGACGATCCGGACTGGGCCCGGCAGTTCGCCGACTCCCGTCCGCTCCGGCCGCGTGGCGCCGACCCCCGCGGCGGTCTGCTGCGCGGCCGGGTGCGTCCCCGGCACCTGGTCTGGGCGCTGCTGCTCACCGGCTGGGTGGCGATGCTGCTGCTCGGTCTGGTGCTGGGCTCCACCGGGCTGACGCTGGCCGCCGTCGGCATCCTGCTGTGGGGCCCGCTGGTCTGCGTGGTGGCCGGGTCGTACCGCTCGTCGCCCTAGCCCGTCAGCCGGAGGGCAGCTTGGCGCGCACGGCGTCCACGTAGTCGTCGTAGCTGGCGGCGACGTCATCGAGGTCGACCAGTTGCGGGAGTTCGTCCGCCGACTTCTTCTCCCGCAGGAAGTCCATCGTGGCCTCGATGACCCGGCGCTCGTCGCGGGCGCCGGCTTTCAGGTCCGCCATGACCCGATCGGTGGCCTGGAAGCGCGACTCCACCACCTCGGAGCGGTGGTGGACCCGTACCAGGTACTCGTGGCCGCCCAGCGGTTCGATATCGCACTGATCCGACATGGACCGCGCATACCCGGCCTCCCGGGCTTCATGCTCTCCGCACCGCCGGGCCCACCGCGTTCGGGCCGGCGCCGCCGTCGAGCGCCCGTACGAGTGGCACGGCGGAACGGCAGGCCTTAGGAGGGTACGACCGGGTAGGTAGACCGGAAAAGCCGGAAAAGGAGGGCGCCTGCCCTCGGGAAGAGAGCGCGCAGCGATGTTCGAGGCCGGAGACATCCGCGAGTGGCGCGGACACGACGTGGTCGACGACAGCGGCAAGAAGATCGGCACCCTGGAATCGGTCTACGTGGACACCACGACCGACCTGCCGTCCTTCGCCACCGTCACCATCGGCATGCTCAAGGGCAAACGCCTCGCCTTCGTCCCGCTGGCCGGGGCGACGGTCGGACCCGGGTACCTGAAGGTCCAGTTCGACAAGAGCCTGGTCAAGGACGCCCCCGCGATCGACACCGACGGCGAGCTGCCCGCGCAGGACGAGGAAGCCGTCTTCAAGCACTACCAGCTGCCCTACCAGCCGGGCAGCTCCGGCGAACGCAGGCTGGCCCGGCGCTGAGCCGCCCGGCCGAACAGGCTCCTAGGAGGAACCCGGGATGGCACTCTTCCTGCTGATCGTCCTGGTCGCCATCGCGCTCGGCATCGTCGGCGCGGTCGTCCACGGACTGCTGTACCTGCTGGTCATCGGCGTGATCGTGTTCCTGCTCAACCTGGTCTTCTTCGGCCTGCGCCTCGGCCGCAGAACGCACCGCAAGCCGAGCCGCTGAGCTGAGCGCCGGGCCCGGTCGCGGGCGAGCCGGAGGGTGCTGTCAGCCGCCCTCCGGCTCACCCGCGAGTGCCTCCAGGACCGGGAGCGCGGCCAGGAGCGCGTCGCGCTGCCGCGGGGTGAGTCCGGCGGCGCGGTCGGCCAGCAGCTGGGAGCGCTCGCGCCGGATGTCGGCGATCATCGCGACGCCGCTCGGGGTGATCCCGATCAGCCAGGACCGTCCGTCCTGCGGATCCGGCGCCTTGCCGACCAGCCCCGCGGCGGTCAGCGGCGCCAGCGTCCGGGTCATCGAGGGGGCGGCGACGCCTTCCCTGGCGGCCAGCTCCCCCAGCCGCAGCGGGCCGAACTGCTCGATCCTGGCCAGCGCCGAGACCTGGGCGAAGGTGAGGTCCTGTCCGGCGGAGGCACGGACCATCTGCCGGTTGAGCCGGGCGATCGCCAGCCGCAGGCGGGAGATCACCGCCGGATCCAACGCGCCGGCCGCCGCCGGGGCACTCCGGTCGGTCATGGTGGTGCCGGCCCTCCTCACGTACGACCGCCGACGGACGTTCACGGCGGCGTGCTGCACCCTCCACCGTATCCGGCACGGGGGCCCGACCCGGACGGACGTTCGCCGGACGGGCGCGGTTCCGCCATGAGTCCACGGCTGACGCACCGCCATCTCACGACCGCCGCTCCGGTGGCATGTCCGGGGCGGCGGGGGTGGCGGGCGGTGCGTCAGTCTCCCGTCGGCACACGCCCTCGATCAGGTGGGGCTTGCCCCCCGGGCGGGTGGCGGCGGCTCCGGCGACCGCCACGACCGCAATACGGTGCTCGCCCGTACTCCGCCCGAAGGACGTCTGCCCGTGACCAGCGCTCACCTGTTCCGTTCCGCCCGGCTGCCGGGGGCGGCCGTCGCCTTCGCCGCGCTCGCCCTGGGCGCCCTCGGCCCGTCCGCCCCGGCGCGGGCGCTGGTCCCGGCCGCCGCCGGCTGCGCGGCGGCCCGGCTCGACGTGGACGCCAACTCCGGCTGGGCCCAGATCGTGGCCTCCGCCCCGGTGGTCCGCCAGGACCCCACGGCCGACTCCGAGTCCCTTGGCACGCTGCGCCGCTGCGCGCTGGTGCCGTTGCGCTACCGCACCGAGGGCGGCGGCGGCCGCCAGTGGTACCGGCTGGACGACCGCGCCGGCTGGGTCAGCGACCAGGCCCTGCACGTACTGCGCCCGGCACCGCACATCTGAGGCGGTGCCGGGCGCGAGGCGCGAGCGTCAGCGGTTGGCGCAGCTGTTGCCGAACGCCGGGTTCAGCAGCGCGATCAGGTTGACGCTGTTGCCGCAGACGTTGATGGGAACGTCGACCGGGACCTGGATCACGTTGCCGGACAGGACGCCGGGCGACCCCACCGCGGCGCCGCCCGCCCAGGAGTCGGCCGAGGCGACACCGGCGGTGCCGACCAGGGCGAGCGCGGCCGCACCGGCGACGACGAGTGCCTTACGGATCATGACGGTCTCCTTGAGGGAGAGGACGGATCGTGTCGACCGCATCCTTGTCCGCTCCTCGCGCCCTCCGGTGGCCCGCCACGCGGTGGAACGCCGCAACGACCCGCGAAGACCACCCGCACAGAGCACCCGCCGGCGCACGGACGGCCCCGCCCGCGCGGCCGGGCAGGTGTCGGTGGCGGTGCCGATACTGGAGGCGTGGACAGCCCGGACAGCGTGGTGAACGAGTACGCGCAGGCCCGCCCGGCGCCCCCGCTGCGCCCGTACGTCGCCTGGTACAGCGGCTACCGCCAGCGTGGTGTGGCGCCCGCCCGCCACCGCGGGCTGCCGTCGCCGTACCTGACGGTGATCTTCACGCTGGACGAGCCGCTCACCGTGGCCGCCCACCCCGACGCCCGGCAGGCGGCCCAGACATACGACGCGCTGGTCGGCGGGCTGCACACCACGCCCGCGCTGATCACGCACGCGGGGGCCCAGTCCGGCGTCCAGCTGGCGCTGGGCCCGCTCGGGGCGCGGGTGCTGCTGGGGCTGCCCGCGGGTGAGCTGGGCGGCCTGGACCTCCCGGCGGACGCGGTGCTGGGCCGGTTCGCCGGCGAGGTGTGCGACCGGCTGCGGTCGGCGGGCGACTGGCGCGACCGGTTCGCCGTGCTGGACGCGGCACTGCTCGCCCGGCTACGGCCCGACCGCGCGGTCTCGGAGCCGGTGGCGCGGGCGTGGCGGGCGCTGCTGCGCGGAGGCGGCGCGGTTCCGGCCGGGGCGCTGGCGTCCGAGGCGGGCTGGAGCGGCCGTCATCTGGCCGACCGGTTCCGCGCGGAGATCGGTCTGACCCCGAAGGCCGCGGCCCGGGTGGTCCGCTTCGACCGGGCGCGGCGGCTGCTGGCGGCCAGGGCGGCGGCGAGCGGCTCCGTGCGCGGCGTGGACGACGGGCTGGGGCTCGCCGCGCTGGCCGCGGAGTGCGGGTATTTCGACCAGGCGCACATGGCCCGCGAGTTCCGCGCCCTCGCGGGTTGCCCGCCGAGCCGGTGGCTGGCGGAGGAGTTCCGAAACGTCCAAGTCACCGAGGTGCTGGGGGCGGAAGGCTGGGAGGACGAAGGGCCGGCGGGACCAGGACAGTGGCCCGCCGCCACCGACCACGACCCCGAGGAGGCCAGGTCCCCATGACCGACACCGCGCACACCACGCAGGACGGCGCCGCCGCAGCCGCACCGCCGCCGCAGGTCTGGCCGACGCTGCGGGCCACCGACGCCCCGGCGCTGATCCGCTTCCTGGTCGAGGCGTTCGGCTTCCGGGAGACGGCGGTCTACGAGGACGGCGGCCTGGTCGTGCACGCAGAGCTGAGCTGGCCGCTCGGTGGCGGCGTCATGCTGGGCTCCAGCCGCGGTTCCGGCCCGGACGAGGAGTGCGGCCTGCGGCCCGGCGTCTTCAGCGCGTACGTCGTCACCGACGCGCCCGACGAGCTGTGCGCCAGGGCCAGGGCGGCGGGCGCCGAGATCGTCGCCGAGCCGCACACGACCGACTACGGCTCCCGCGACTTCGCCGCCCGCGACCCGGAGGGCAACCGCTGGTCCTTCGGCACCTACGCGGGGGCGCCGCGCAAAGCCTGAGCGCGGGGGCGCGGAGACCGGCCCGCGGGCCCGCGTCGCCGCGCCCACGTCGCCACGGACTGAGCCGCGCGCCGAACCCGCCCGCCGCCGGGCCCGCCGTGAGACCGTGGCGGAAGGGGCGGCTCCACGGCCAGAAGGGATGGGCGGGCGATGACGCGTGCCGCACGTGAGGTACTGGACACCGCCGCCGCTGGGACGGTCCCGGACGAGGACGAAAACCGCCTCGTCCCGCGCGTCGTCGGCGGCACCGCGCCCGTCGAGGCGCTGGCCGTGTTCGCGATGGAGCAACGGCACGTCATCGACTCCGACCGGCGCGCCTTCCTGCGGCTGGCCGAGCGTTCCGCGGGCCGTCCGGCGACCGCGCGGTTCTTCGCCTCGCTGGCGGCCGGCGAGACGCTGGCCGCCGAACGGCTGACCGCGCTCATCGAGGCCCTCGGCCTGGACGACGAGACCGTCCGCGACCACCAGCCGCACCCGGGCTGCCAGGCCTATCCGGCGTACGTGGCCTGGCTGGCGCTGAACGCGGAGCCGGTGGACGCCGTGGTGGCGCTCAGCGCGAACTTCGCCGCCTGGGGCCGCTGCTGCGCGGCCGTCGGACGGGCCCTGCGGACCTCGTACGGCTTCTCCGATACGGCCTGCGGCTTCTTCGACTTCTTCGCGGAACCGGCGCCCGCGCTCGAAGCGCAGGCGCTGGAGGCCGTTCAGGAGGGACTGGACGGCGCAGGTCTGAACACCGGTGAGGCCGACCGCTACGCGCGACTGGCTCAGGCGTACGAGCTGATGTTCTGGAACACGCTGGCGGACCTGTCCGGTTGACGGGCCTGCCGGGACGGACCTACGGCGCGCCCGCCGCGATGGCGGCGACCACGACGGCGTGCAGCGTCTCGATCCCCTCGGGCGGTACGGGGAAGGGACTGCCCGCGAGGGCGTGCCAGTCGTCGGCCCCGGCGCGCCGCACGCTGACCTCGGCCCGCCCGTCGCGCAGCGCGGCGGTCACCACGGTGAGGTCCCCGGTGAGGG
>NZ_NSKH01000024.1:134454-463572 GCF_003144095.1 Streptomyces sp. ICBB 8177
GTACCCAACGCCCGCCGCGCGCACCGGCATTGTCACCGGTACGTGGGCGAGTCCCGCAGCAGGCGTGCCCGCCGCGTGGACGGGGCCCGCCCGAGCGACGGCTTCGGGCGGCCCGTCGAGGTCTCCCGGCTGGACGGCCGCCGGCCGGCCCGCTCGGGACGCGCGCTGCCGGCGTGAAGGACCGCGCCGCTCGCGGCCCGGCGGCTCACCAGCCCTCGGTGAGCCTCCGCGCCACCACCTCGGCCCCGGTGCCCATCAGGATCGTGTAGTGATTGGCTCCCGGAACCAGTTCGGTACGCAGTCCCGGAGCCCTCTCGCGCCACGCGGCGACCAGTTCCTGCGGAAGCATCCCGGGCGCCTCGCCGAACATGCCGAGTGGCGCGTAGGCCAACAGGGCGTCCACCGCTAGCCGTTGGAGGTCCTCGCCGAGCGAGGCCGCCGACGCGAGCAGGTCCCGGCCGTCGACGCGGACCGCCTCCGGCCGCACCCGGGACCTCAACCGCCCTTCGGGACCGGTCAGATCGGCGCGGACGTACGCCTCGACGTCGCCGTTCCAGTGCGGCCCCAGCGCGGGGTGGGCCCGGAAGAACTCCACGTAGGCGTCCGGACTCTCGTACGTCATCCCTAGCCGTGCGATCGCCGGGCCGAGGGAGGCGTCGAGCAGCGCGTCGAGGTCGGCACCCGCCGGGACCGGCAGCGGGAGCCCGCCGTCCACCAGCAGGACGCGGTCGAAGAGTTCGGGGCGAGCGGCGGCGGCGCGCACGGCCGCGTAGGCGCCCATGGAGTGCCCGGTCAGCGTGACGGGGGCGCCGCCGCCCAGATGCCGCGCCGCCGCGCACAGGTCCTCGGCGTGCCGCGCCAGCCCGTAGGGCCCGGGCTCCCCGGCGCTGCCGCCCCGGCCGCGCAGGTCGACGGCGACCAGGGTCCAGTCGGCGGGCAGCAGGCGGGCCACGGCGCGGAAGGCGAGCGCCGAGCCGGTGATGCCGTGCGCCGCGAGCGCGATCCGCGGTCCGTCACCGAACCGCAGGGCGTGCAGACGGCCGTCCCCGACCGGGATCGACGACTCCGCGGGCTGCTCCACCACGGCCATGGCTCTCCTCCCGTACGCCTCCGGCCACCCGGACCCCCGGGCGTCCCGGCAACCCCGGCGGCCGGACACCCGGGCGCCGCTGACGACCCGACCTCGGTCGGCTCGTTCTAGATTGAACCACCATGGAATACCGTCACCTCGGCCGCAGCGGCCTGGTCATCAGCGAGATCGCCTACGGAAACTGGCTCACCCACGGCTCCCAGGTGGAGGAGGACGCCGCGACCGCGTGCGTGCGCGCGGCGCTCGACGCCGGGATCACCAGCTTCGACACCGCCGACGTCTACGCCGGCACCCGCGCCGAATCCGTCCTCGGCCGCGCCCTGAAGGGCGAACGCCGCGAAGGGCTGGAGATCTTCACCAAGGTCTTCTGGCCGACCGGCCCCGGCCACAACGACCGCGGCCTGTCGCGCAAGCACATCATGGAGTCCATCGACAACTCGCTGCGCCGCCTCCAGACCGACCACGTCGACCTCTACCAGGCGCACCGCTTCGACCTGTCGACCCCGCTGGAGGAGACGATGGAGGCCTTCGCCGACGTGGTGCGGGCCGGCAAGGCGCACTACATCGGGGTCTCCGAGTGGACCGCCGACCAGATCCGGCGGGCGCACGCCCTCGCCCGCGAGCTGCGGGTGCCCCTGGTCTCCAGCCAGCCGCAGTACTCCATGCTGTACCGGGTCATCGAGTCCGAAGTGGTCCCCGCGTGCGAGGAGTTGGGCATCGGTCAGATCGTCTGGTCGCCGATCGCGCAGGGCGTGCTCACCGGCAAGTACCAGCCGGGCAAGCAGCCGCCCGCCGGATCGCGCGCCACCGACGACAAGGGCGGCGCCGACATGATCGGCCGCTTCCTGCGCGACGAGGTGCTCGAACGCGTGGCGCGGCTGCGCCCGCTGGCCGAAGAGACGGGCCTGTCGCTCGCCCAGCTGGCGGTCGCCTGGGTGCTGCGGCAGCCGGGTGTCTGCGCCGCGATCGTCGGCGCCTCCCGGCCCGAGCAGGTGACGGAGAACGCGAAGGCTGCGGGCGTGCGGCTGGACGCGGAGCTGCTGAAGCGGATCGACGAGATCATCGCGCCGGTCGCGGTCACCGATCCGCTCAAGACCCACGAGATGACTCCGCCCCGCCGCCTTTGAGCCTGCCCGCGGGAGCCGGGCGGCCGGACGCGAGGGCGCCCGGCCGCCCGCCCGGGGGACGGAGTCGCGCGGCGCCCTGGGAGCGGGCTTAAGCTGTACGCGGCCCTTGGGGCCTGTGTACCGGATTGCCCGCCCGCGGTCGGGAGTGTGCTGACGTGACCGGAATGCCGAAGGAGTGCGTGCCGGGGGCTCCCTGCTGGGTGAGCCTGATGGCGCGCGACCTCGACGCGGCCACGGGCTTTTACGGCCCGCTGTTCGGCTGGCACTTCGAGCCCGGGCCGGAGCGCTGGGGGCCTTATCTGCGGGTGCACTCCGGTGACTGGGAGGTCGCGGGCATCGGCGCGGTGGCGGCCCGCTGGGAGCTGCCGGTCGCGTGGACCACCTACTTCGGTACCGACAACGCCGACCGCACCGCCGACGCGATCCGCGAGCGGGGCGGGACGGTGGCGGTGGGGCCGCTGGAGTTCGACGCCGGCCGGCTGGCGCTGGCCGCCGATCCGGCGGGCGCCTCGTTCGGCGTCTGGGAGGGCGCGCAGGGCCGCCCGCAGCGCTCCCAGCCCATAGGCGCCCCGGTCTGGATCCAGTTGCGCACCCGTGACGCCTTCGCCTCCGCGCTCTTCTACGGAGGCGTGTTCGCGTGGGACGACGCCGATCCCCAGCGGTACGAGGTGGTCTGGGAGCACGACCGGGTCGTGCTGCGGGTCGACGGGCACAGCGTCGCCGCGTTGTCCGGCGGCGGCACGGAGGCGGCGGCCGACCCCCGGGTGCGGCCTCGGTGGCACGTGTACTTCTCGGTCCAGGACGTGGACGCCACGGTGGAACTCGCCGCCAAACTCGGCGGCGAGATCACCGGTGAGCCGGAGAACTCCGCCTACGGCCGGGTCGCGGGGCTGCGCGACCCGGAGGGCGGGCTGTTCTCCCTGATCAGCGGGCACTACTGAGGCGTGGACGGCCGCACGCGGCGGGGTGCCGCGCCGCGGCCGGGCCTCATACCGGGAAGTAGCTGGTGAAGGCGCTCTTGCCGACCGCGAAGACTCCGCTGAACGGCTGGTTGAGCTGCTGGATGAGCAGGATCAGGAAGACCATGAACCCGCCGAGCACCATCGCCATCACCAGATGGCTCCCACTGCGCTGAACCCCGAAGACGAACATGAACGCGAGCGTGAGGATGCCGCCGACGAACATGCCCGCCCACAGCACGTCCGACAGGCTGCTCTGCGCGTCGCTCGCACGGCCCCTGCGGGCCTGGTCCAGCGTGGAGAGCTGGGAGATGGCCTCCTGCCCGGCGTTCTGCTGGGCGGACGTGGCGTTGGCGGCCGGCGCCGTCTCGTAGGTGTCGCGCAGCTTGTCCAGCAACTGCCACCCGGCGGGCCCGAGTGACTCGTGCTTGGCCATCCGGGGCCACTCGACGGCGGTCACCTGGTGGGCGTAGGCGTTGACGGTGGTGCGGATCTCCTGCTGGCCGGCGGGCGGCAGGGCGTCGCTGAGCAGGTAGACCTGGTGCAACGCGCCGGCCTCGGTGGAGATGTCGGACTCTGCGCTGGAGTGGGTGTCCCACACCGAGACCAGGGCCAGGCCCAGGACGAGCGCGTAGATCACGCCGACCATCATCGAGATGTACTCGGCGACGTCGTCACTCGGCTCGTCGTCCGCCTTGAGCGGGAAGAAGCGGTGCTTGAGGACGACGCAGACGGCGGCCACCAGGGCGCCGCCCGCGACGATCGCTACGGTGCTGAGCAGATGGGACAAGGGTTCTCCTCGGGAGATCACCGGTGGCCGAGGTGGCGGCCGCCGGCGGGGTGGACGATCACCGGGAACGGGACATCGCGCGGGCGCCCGCGGCGACGGCGGCCACGGCGGCCGGAAGCAGGACGAGGAAGAGCGCGGCGGGCGTGCTCATCCCGCCCCCTGCGGGACTTTGCGCCTGCGGCGTCATCCGCAGGTACGCCGTGCGCGCCGTCGGCGTGGGCCTGGGCGTCGGAGGCGCGGCTGGCTTCGGCACCGGGAGGGCGACCAGGCGCGGCGCGGGCGTCGGCGCGGGGCTCGGCGGCGGCATGTGCGGCGCGGGCCTGGGCGGCGCGGGCCTGGGCGGCGCGACCGGCCGCGGCCGGGGTGTCGGCCGCGGCGCGGGCGGGACGGGCCTGCGGCAGTCGTGGTCGGCAAGCCCGGTCAGCCGCCGCAGCTCCGAGGCGTCGCCCCGGGTGCGCACGACGGCTTCGGCGCCACCCACGTCGACCACGAGCAACGGTGCGCACGCCACCCGGCGCACGGCGACCTCGCAGCCAAGCGGTCCGCCGTGGACGGCGACGGCGAACCCGATGCCGTGCGGGCAGCGCACCGCTGCCCGGGCCGCCGCGAGTCCCGGCAGCCGGAACCTGGCGTCCCCGCGCGGCATCCCGCCGTACGGGAACCCGTCATGCGGTGCGGCCTGGCCACGGCGGGACGCGGGCGTGCGCACCGCGCTCCCGTGTGCGACCCGCGGCGCCGGGCCGTGCCGGGGCATCGCGGGCATCCGGGTCGGCAGCCCGCTCATCCTGGGCATGCGCGGCATCGGCACGGGCGAGCCGCCGCCGGGCCAGCCGAGCGCCGCGCCCGCGGTCCCGGCCGCCAGCACGATGACGCAGCCCAGCAGCAGCGCCGGTGCCCCCCGGATCAACAGTCGCACCGCCCGTCCGCGGCGCCTGCCGGGTGCCGGAAGGCGCCGACGGCGTTCGTTCCACGACCGCGCGGGACCACCCGGTCGTCGTGAGGCATGACTCGGCCAGCGCACAGCGGCACCGCCCCCTCCTGCGTGCTCCCTGTGGGCACGCCGGTCACCACGGCGTGCCGCTCCCCCGGGGCGCGGCGTCCGCACCGACGCGGTCCGGCCCCCTGTGCCGCAGCCTGTCCCGGGACGTGCCGGCGCACGCCGACACGCCGGGGGAGTTCATGCGATAGGCGGACGAGGGCGGCCGGGAGGTTTGCGGGACGCGCGAGCGGGTGCGGAGCAGGTGGCGGGGGCGGGCGGGCCGGAACCCGGCGCCGGGGGCAGCGGGCCGGGACCCGGCCTCGGGGCGCAGGTGGCTAGCGCGCGTCGTCGGCGACCGGCCAGGGAGCCTGCCCGGCCAGTTCCGCCCACTCCACGTCGTCACGAGCCGGGACGCTCCGCCCAGCCAGGACCCAACCTTGGGCCAGCGCTTCGTAGATGGGCGCGTCAGGGATGCGCGGAATCGATTCTTCCCGCTTCCTGAGCGGCCTCCAGTACATCGTCATGGTGGTCATGCACCAACAACGCCGGGGCCCGGAGCGGGTCACACGAGGCCCCGCGCGTTCACCCGCTCCGGGGGCCCGGCTCACGTCTGTTCGACCCCGCTCACACCACCCGGCGACCTCCGCCGCGCCTATTACAAGACAGTGACATAGCAGGCCGCAACGATTTTCCTGTGTGCGCCGTCTAACCACCTGAGACCGCGCCAATCAGCCCGGATGAGCGGATAACGGCGCGAACCATGAAGTTCTCAGTGAAAAGGACTCGACATGATCGTCACCAAGCGGAACTCGCTGCGTCTGGCCGCCGTCGGTGCGATGGGCGCCGTCACCCTCGCGCTGGCCGGCACCACGGCGATGGCCGCGACTCCCGCCGCGCACCACCAGGCGGCCGTCACCGCGGCCCGCGCGTCGCTCACCGCCAAGCCCTCGGTCACCACCGTGAAGGCCTGGCAGCAGTTCCGGGTGACCGGCACCGCCACCGGCCTCAAGGCGGGCAGCAAGGTGACCCTCCAGCAGGTCCAGCACGGCAAGTGGGTCACCCTGCCGGCCAGCACCACCGTGACCCGCTCCGGCGCCTACTCGCTCCGCGTCGAGCTGGGTCTGAAGGGCAAGAACCAGCTGCGCATGGTCAGCGGAAGCACCGTCTCCGCGGTCTTCGACGTCACCGTGCGCTGACGGCCTCACGCCCCACTCCACCCGGATGCCCCGGCGACCGCCCGCCGGGGCATCCGCGCGCCCGTCCCCGCCCGCACACCCGGCGCGCGGGCCCGCGTGAACGTCCGCCCGTACGCATACGTACGACATGCGCCGGGCGGCGCCGCGTGCCAGCCTGGTGGCGCCCGTAGCGTTGAGTTCTCAGGAGGTACGGACATGGCTGCCGGGGACGACCTCAAGCGCGACGAGTTCAAGCGCAAGGCCAAGGAGATGGCGGAGAAGGCCCGGGCGGCGGCCCAGCGCGAGAAGGCGCGGGGCGGCGGTACGACCGGGGAGCGGGCCGAGGGCGGCGGCACTGGCACCGCACGGCGCGACGACGCCCGGGAGAGCGGATCGGGACGGCGGTAGCTGCGCGGGGCCGTCCGGGCCCGTCGCCGGGGCGGCGGGGAGTGGCGCTCCCCCGCCGTCGCCGACGGTGGTCAGGGCCCGGCCGGTGCGGGTGGGGCGGGTGCCCCGCGCGGCTGCGGCCTCGCCGCGCCTCCCACCACCTGGCCGGGCGGTCGGGGAAGATCGTGGAGAACCGGGGGTCAGTGCGCCGTGACGGCCCGCAGCGACTCCTTCAGGGAGCCCATCGTGGCCAGTACGGCCGTCGGCTCGTAGCCGCAGTGCGCCATGCAGTTGTCGCACCGCGGGTCCTTGCCCCGGCCGTACTTGTCCCAGTCGGTCTCCTCCAGCAGCTCCTGGTAGGTCTCCGCGTACCCGTCGGACATCAGGTAGCAGGGCCGCTGCCAGCCGAACAGGGAGTACGACGGGATCGCCCAGGGGGTGCACTCGAAGTCCGTGCGCCCTTCGAGGAAGTCCAGGTACAGCTCGGAGTGGTTCAGTCGCCACTTGCGGCGGCGCCCTTCGCCGAACGCCTTGCGGAACAGCTGGCGGGTCTGTTCCACGCCGAGGAAGCGGTCCTGGTCGGGCGCCTTCTCGTACGCGTAGCCCGGGGAGATCTCCATCCGGTCGACCTTCAGCTCGTCGTTGAGGTAGTCCAGCACCTCGATGACGTCCTGCGGGCTGTCGTTGTTGAAGAACGTCGAGTTGGTGTAGACGGCGAAACCCGCCGCCTTGGCCTGCCGGATGGCCTCGATCGCCTGGTCGAAGACGCCTTCCTTGCTCACCGACTCGTCGTGCCGCTCGCGCAGTCCGTCGATGTGCACCATCCAGGCGAAGTTGCGGTGCGGGCGGAACTTGTGGAGGTGCTTGGGCAGCAGCACCGCGTTGGTGCACAGCACGACGAACTTGCCGCGGGAGAGCAGCTCCCGGGTCATCACGTCGATCTGGGGATGCATCAGCGGCTCGCCACCGGCCAGCGACACCATCGGGGCGCCGCACTCCTCCACGGCTCCGATCACCTGCGCCACCGGCATCCGCTTCTTCAGCACTCCGGCGGGGTGCTGGATCTTGCCGCAGCCGTTGCACTTGAGATTGCAGGCGAAGAGCGGTTCCACCTCGACGATGAGCGGGAACTTCTCCCGGCGCAGCAGCTTCTGCTTGACCAGATAGGTGCCCATCTTGACGGTGAGGTTGAGCGGGAGTCCCATCGCGTCTCCGTTCCCGAGCCGCCGCGGGCTCTGGCCGGTGCGGCGGGGACCGGTGGTGCGAAGGCCGATCCCCTCTACCCCTACCAACATACAGTCTGTATGGAACAGGATGTACGTATGAAGGGACCCCGATTCCCCGGCGGGCGGGCCAGCCGCCGCACCGAGCACGTCACCGACACCCGGCGCGCCCTGATGGAGGCGGCCAGGACGCTGTTCGCCGAGCGCGGGTACGCGGCGACCGGCACGGAGGACATCGTGGGGGCCGCCCGGGTGACGCGGGGTGCGCTCTACCACCACTTCCGCGACAAGGCGGACCTGTTCCGCGCGGTCATGGCGGAGTGCGCGCAGGAGATGGCGGAGCGACTGGTCGAGCAGGAGACCCGCAGGGCCGAGGCGCATCCCGGTGACGCCTGGCAGCTGCTGCGCAGCGGGTTCCAGTCGTTCCTGGACGCGTGCACGGACGCCGACTTCCAGCGGATCGTGCTCATCGAGGGGCCGGCCGTGCTGGGGCACAGTGCCTGGGACGCGCTGGTGGAGCAGCACGGCTACCTGCTGCTCGCGGAGGCGCTCACAGAGTCGATCCAGGAGGGCCGGATCGAGGACCTGCCGGTGGCGCCGCTGACCCGCATGCTGGCCGCGCTGATCTCCGAGGCCAGCTTGTACATCGCGCGCTCCGAGGACACCGCCCGGGCCCGTGAGGAGGCCGGGCTGGTCCTGGACCGCATGCTGGCGGGCCTGGCCAGCCCGGCCGTCGCCAGCGGCGCGTGAGCGCGGGACGCTCCGGCCGCGGGCGCGTCAGGCGGGCCAGGGCGGCGCGGCGGCGTCCGCGGGCGCGGCTCGGACACCGGGGCGGTACTTCGGGATGCGCACGGTGATCCTCATGCCCGCGCCCGGCGCGGTCTCCATGACCAGGCCGTACGCGGCGCCGTAGGTCTGGCGCAGCCGCTCGTCGACGTTGGCCAGGCCGATGCCGGTGCGGGGGCCGCCGTCGCCGCGCAGGACCGCGCGCAGCCGGACCGGGTCCATGCCCGCGCCGTCGTCCTCGATCACCACGCGCGCCTGGGCGCCCTCGTCGGCGGCGGTGATGGTGACGCGGCCGTGGTCGGCTCGGCCCTCGACGCCGTGCTTGACGGCGTTCTCCACGAGGGGTTGCAGGCACAGGAAGGGCAGCGCGACGGGCAGCACCTCCGGCGCGATCCGCAGCGTCACCGCGAGCCGGTCGCCGAAGCGGGCGCGTACCAGGGCCAAGTACCGCTCGATGGAGTGAAGTTCCTCCGCGAGTGTGGTGAAGTCGCCGCTGGAGCGGAACGAGTACCTCGTGAAGTCGGCGAATTCCAGCAGGAGTTCGCGGGCCCGTTCCGGGTCGGTCCGGACGAAGGAGGCGATGGCGGCCAGCGAGTTGAAGATGAAGTGCGGGGAGATCTGCGCCCGCAGCGCTCGCGTCTCGGCGTTGCGCAGCCGCGTGCGCAACGCGTCGAGCCCGGCCAGTTCCAGCCGCGCCGAACACCATCGGGCCGCCTCGGCGACGTCCGGCGCGATGTCGGCCGCGTCCGCACGGACGTGGACGGCCAGCGCGCCGAGCACCCTGCCCTCCACCACGAGCGGGGCCGCGACGACCCGGAGCACGGCGCCGTAGGCGTCACCGTCCCGGTGGTCCCCGGTGCCGGTGTGGCGGCCCCGCCCACCTGGGGCCGGTGCCGGTGCCGGTGCCGTGGTCACCGTGCGACCTTCGTCCAGCGCCCGGCGGACGTGCCGCATCACCTCGGCGCGCCGGCCCTCGTCCGGGCCGTCCCACGCCAGCACGGCGTGCGTGTCGGTGAGGCAGACGGCGACGGCGTCCAGCGCGGGCCGCAGCGCGCGCACCGCCTTGCGTGCCGCCGCCTCCCCCAGGCCGTTCCGCAACGGTTCACTGGCCGCCGCCGCCACGCAGCCCACCGCGGACCTGCCCGCCTGACGCCGCGGCTCCCCCGCCCCCGCCAGCCGGCCCAGCACCGCGCCCAGGACGGCGGCGCCCCCGCAGACGAGCGCGCAGACGGCGAGTGGGACCCCCGCCTGGCCGCTCACCGGCCCGCCCGGCGCCACGGACGCGGGACGCCCGCCGGTCCGCGGGGCGTCGGCAGCACGGGCTCCGGGCCGTGCAGCCGGTGCATGGCAGCCGTGGTGCCGGGCGGGATCGCGCGGCGGGTGGCGAGCGAGACCGCGGTCATGGTGGCGAAGCCCGCCGGGACCGACCAGAGCGCGGGCCACGCCATCAGGGCCTGCGGCCAGCCGTGGCGGGGCCACCCGGCGATCGTGGCGGCGACCGCGCCCAGCGCGAGGCCGCCGCCCGCCAGCATGCCCGCGGCGGCGCCCGGCGGGGTCAGCCCGCGCCACCAGATGCCCAGCAGCAGCAGGGGGCAGAACGACGAGGCGGCCACCGCGAAGGCCAGCCCGACCGTGTCGGCCACCGGCGGACCGGCCGCCGAAAGGGTGAGCGCGGCCGGCACGGCCATCGCGAGCAGCACGGCCCAGCGGAACGACCGCGCCCCGACCGAGGGCAGCACGTCCTGGGCCAGCACCCCCGCCGTCGAGACGGTCAGCCCGCTGGAGGTCGACAGGAAGGCCGCGAACGCCCCGCCGACCAGGAGCGCCCCCAGCAGTTCTCCCCCGGTGCCCCCGATCATGCGCTGCGGCAGCACGAGCACCGCCGCGTCCGGGTCCCCGGTGGCGGCCAGGTCGGGCGCGTAGACCCGGGCCAGCGCGCCGTACAGCGGCGGCAGCAGGTAGAAGGCGCCGACCAGGACGAGGACCACCAGGGTGGTGCGGCGGGCGGCGCGGCCGTGCGGGCTGGTGTAGAAGCGCACGACGACGTGCGGCAGGCCCATCGCGCCGAGGAAGGTGGCGAGGATCAGCCCGTAGGTGGCGTACAGGGGATGGGGCCCGGTGCCGCCGCCGGTGACCGCCGCGTGGACGGCGGCCGGTGCGCCGGGGCTGCCGTCGCCGTGCCAGACCAGCAGCAGGAAGACGACGGGCACCAGCAGCGCGGTCAGCTTCAGCCAGTACTGGAACGCCTGGACGAGGGTGACGCTGCGCATGCCGCCCGCGGCCACGTTGGCGGCGACCACGAGCGACACCACGGCTCCACCGGCCCAGCGCGGCGCCCCGGTCGCCGTGCGCAACGCCAGCCCCGCGCCCTGGAGTTGGGGCAGCAGGTACAGCCAGCCGATCCCGACGACCAGGACCGCGGCGATCCGGCGCACCGCCACCGACTCCAGCCGGTCCTGCGCGAAGTCCGGCAGGGTGTAAGCGCCCGACCTGCGCAGCGGGGCCGCAACGAAGACCAGGAGCACGAGGTATCCGGCCGTGTAGCCGACCGGGTACCAGAGCATGTCCGCGCCGTGCGCCAGGACCAGGCCCGCGATGCCCAGGAAGGACGCGGCGGACAGGTACTCGCCGCTGATGGCCGCCGCGTTGAGTCCGGGCCGCACGGTGCGGGACGCGACGTAGAAGTCGTCGGTGGTGCGCGAGACGCGCAGGCCGAGGGCGCCGATCAGCACGGTGGCCAGCGCCACCAGGGCGACCGCCACGACGCCGTACGCGCCGCTCACCGTGGACCGCCGTCACCGTCGAGGCGCGGGGTCAGGCGCCCCGGCGGGCAGCGATCGGCTTGGTGCCGGGCCTCGTTGGCCTCGGCCCGGGCGACGTACCAGCGGCCGATGAGGTACATCAGCGGATAGCCCACGACGCCCAGCAGCGGCCAGGTCAGGGCCACACCGCCGATCCGGGCCCGGGAGACGGCCGGTACCCGGTCCAGCAGCAGGGGCAGCGTGCCGAGCGGCACCGCGAGGGCGGCCGCGGCGGTCAGGGCGGTGCGCAACTGCGCCCGCACCAGGGCACGCAGACGCGCGTCGTCCGGCGCGGACGGCCCGGCGTCCGTCCGCCCCGCCGCACCCGGGAGACCGTACGACGGCTCGCCACGGCCGCCGGTGACCACCTCCCGCCGCGCCGGGCCGCCCGTCAACTGCCGCCCCGCACGCGGTGTCCCGCGCCGCCGCGCACCAGCAGGTCGCGCAGCTCGCGGGCGTGGCGGCGGCTCACCGACAGCCGTTCGCCGCCCACCCTCACGCTCATGTTGCCGCCGTCCGTGCGCAGTTCGTCGATGGCCCACAGCGCCACCAGATAGCGGCGGTGCACCCGGACGAACCCGCGCTCGCGCCACCGCTCCTCCAGCGCGGACAGCGCGACACGCACCAGGTGGCCGCCCGTGCCGCCGACCGTGTGCAGCCGAGCGTAGTCGCCGTGCGCCTCCGCGTACGTCACTTCGCCGGGGCGCACGAAGCGGGTGACGCCGCCGAGTTCGACCGGGATCACCTCGTCCGCGGGGGCGCCGCGGGCCGTCACCGGTGTGCCGTGCACCAATTCGTCGACCCTGCGCACGGCCTCCGCGAGACGTTCGCGGCGGACCGGCTTGAGCAGGTAGTCGACCGCCTCCAGGTCGAAGGCCCGTACGGCGAACTCCTCGTGGGCGGTGACGAAGACGATCAGCGGCGGCCGGGCGAAGCGCCCCAGCAGCCGGGCCAGGTCAAGGCCGCCGAGGCCCGGCAGCCGGATGTCGAGGAAGACCGCGTCGAACGCCCCCGGCCCGTCCGCTCCGCCGCCCTCCGCTCCGCCACCGTACGCGCCCCCTGCGCACGCCCTGTCCCCGTACGCGCCGCCGCCCGCGCCGGCCGCGTGGCTCCCGTGCCGCGTGCCGCCGGTGGACCCGTACGGATCCGGACCGCCGAAGCCGTCGCCCGGGGCGCGGCCGAGTCGGCGCAGCACGTCGGTGGCGTCGGTCGCGCCGTCGGCCCGGGCGATCCGCGGGTCCGCGCGCAGCAGATAGAGCAGTTCCCCGAGCGCGGGAACCTCGTCGTCCACGGCCAGCACGCGCAGCATGGCGCCGGAGTCTAATTGAGCCGCCGCTGTGCCGGAGGGGGCCCACCGCGTGCGTCAACCACCCGTACCGCGTCTTCACTCCTGTCGGTGTGTCAGGACCGTTCGCCGCACCGGAGTGACCGTTCGGCGACGCCCGGTGGCGGGTCCCCTCGTTGCCCGTGTGTCGCGTTCCTAGCGTGACCGCCGGGCGCCGCTGTCCACGCGGGGGCCCGCGGTTCCGCGGCGGCGGCGCGACCCGTACGCCGTCCGGCCCGCGCCCGCGCGCACGCCCGCTCGTGAGCAGCCGTGACACCGCGCGTCCGTGGATCGCGACGACCTGAACCCGACGACCCCCGACGAGCCGAAGTTCCCGACGAGACAGGAGGCCAGCCATGGCCGGTACCGTTCCGCCCGCCGTTCCCGAGACCCCGTCGAGCCCGCCGCCCGCGGCGACCACCGGGACCGGCATCGCCGATCCGGCGGCGCTGGGTCTGGGCGCGTTCGCCACCACCACGTTCGTCCTGAGCTTCTTCAACGCCAACCTCATGAGCGCCACGCTCGCGGCCGTCGTGCTGCCGCTGGCGCTGACCTTCGGGGGGTTGGCCCAACTGCTGGCCGGCATGTGGGAGTTCCGCAACCGCAACACCTTCGGCGCGACCGCCTTCACCTCCTACGGCGCGTTCTGGCTGTCGTACGCGTTCTTCGCCCGGTACGTGGCGCCGACGCTGCCGCTGGCCACCGCGCACGAGGCGACCGGCCTGTACCTGCTGGTCTGGGGAATCTTCACGCTGTACATGACGGTCGCGGCGATGCGTGTCAACGGGGCCGTGCTCGGGGTCTTCGTGGCGCTGACGGTGACGTACATCCTCCTGGCGGCGGGCGAGTTCGCGCAGTCGCCCAACCTGGCCAAGGCCGGCGGCTGGGTCGGGCTGATCACCGCGGTCATCGCCTGGTACGCGTCGTTCGCCGTCGTGACGAACTCGACGTGGAAGCGTTCTGTGGTGCCCACCTGGCCGTTGTCCTGAAGCCCGCAGCACCGACCGGCGGTACCCGACCGCACAGCACGAACCAGTCCCCAGGAGTGATGGTGTCCGACGAAACGTTGTCGAACCTGCTGCGCGAGGAGCGGCGCTTCCCGCCCCCGCCCGAGCTGGCCGCCGCCGCCAACGTGACCTCCGAGGTGTACCAGCGGGCCGCCGCCGACCGGCCGGCCTTCTGGGCGCAGCAGGCGCGCAGGCTCAGCTGGGCGACCGAACCGAAGCAGACGGTGGACTGGTCGAATCCGCCGTTCGCCAAGTGGTTCGCGGACGGTGAGCTGAACGTCGCGTACAACTGCGTGGACCGGCACGTGGAGGCGGGGCTCGGGGACCGCGTGGCGCTGCACTTCGAGGGCGAGCCCGGTGACACCCGGGACCTCACCTACGCCCAGCTCAAGGACGAGGTGTGCAAGGCGGCCAACGCGCTGACCGGGCTGGGGGTGGAGAAGGGCGACCGGGTCGCGATCTACCTGCCGATGATCCCCGAGGCGGTGATCTCGATGCTGGCCTGCGCCCGTATCGGCGCGCCGCACTCGGTGGTGTTCGGCGGCTTCTCGGCGGAGGCGCTGGCCACCCGCATCGACGACGCCGACGCCCGGGTCGTGATCACCGCGGACGGCGGCTGGCGGCGCGGCAAGCCGTCCGCGCTCAAGCCCGCGGTGGACGAGGCGCTCACCCGGCCGGGCGCCGGGCGGGTGCGCAGCGTGCTGGTCGTGCGGCGCACCGGGCAGGACGTCGCCTGGCACGAGGGGCGCGACGTGTGGTGGCACGAGGTGGTCGAGGCGCAGTCCGCCGAGCACGAGCCGCAGGCGTTCGGCGCCGAGCACCCGTTGTTCATCCTCTACACGTCCGGCACGACGGGCAAGCCCAAGGGCATCCTGCACACCTGCGGTGGCTACCTCACCCAGGTCAGCTACACCCACCACGCCGTCTTCGACCTCAAGCCCGAGACGGACGTGTACTGGTGCAGCGCGGACATCGGCTGGGTGACCGGGCACTCCTACATCGTCTACGGGCCGCTGTCGAACGGGGCGACCCAGGTGATCTACGAGGGCACGCCGGACACCCCGCACCAGGGCCGCTGGTGGGAGATCATCGGCAAGCACCGGGTGTCGCTCTTCTACACGGCTCCCACCGCGATCCGCACCTGCATGAAGTGGGGCGAGGAGATCCCGGCGCGCTTCGACCTGTCCAGCCTGCGGGTGCTGGGCAGTGTGGGCGAGCCGATCAACCCCGAGGCGTGGATGTGGTACCGCAAGAACATCGGCGGGGACCGGTGCCCGATCGTGGACACCTGGTGGCAGACCGAGACCGGCGGCATGATGATCAGCCCGCTGCCGGGCGTGACGGCCACCAAGCCCGGTTCGGCGCAGACCCCGCTGCCCGGGATCGCGGCGACCGTCGTGGACGACGAGGGCCGTGAGGTGCCGAACGGTTCGGGCGGCTATCTGGTGCTCACCGAGCCGTGGCCCGGCATGCTGCGCACGATCTGGGGCGACGACCAGCGGTACCTCGACACCTACTGGTCGCGCTTCCAGGGGCGGTACTTCGCGGGTGACGGAGCGAAGAAGGACGACGACGGCGACATCTGGCTGCTCGGCCGGGTCGACGACGTGATGCTGGTGTCGGGGCACAACATCTCCACCACCGAGGTCGAGTCCGCCCTCGTCTCGCACCCCAAAGTCGCCGAGGCGGCGGTCGTCGGAGCGACGGACCCCACGACCGGGCAGGCCATCGTCGCGTTCGTCATCCTGCGCGGCAGCGCTCAGGACAGCGACGAGCTGACGGCGGAACTGCGGGACCACGTCGCCAAGGCGCTCGGGCCGATCGCCAAGCCCAAGCGCATCCTGACCGTCGCCGAGCTGCCGAAGACCCGTTCCGGCAAGATCATGCGACGGCTGCTGCGCGATGTCGCGGAGAACCGCGAGCTGGGCGACGTCACCACCCTCACCGACAGCACGGTCATGGACCTCATCCAGACCAAGCTGCCGACCGCGTCCAGCGAGGACTGACGCCCAGGCCGCGACACGACGGCCCGCGCCAACGCGCCAACGCGACGAGATGAGGGGTGTCCGGCGACCGCGCCGGGGCACCCCTCGCTCGTACCTGCCGTGCCAGGCCGCGCCGGACGCCCCGCGTCCGTTCCAGCCGCGCCGGGCCGCGCCCGGGCCCCCTCACCCGTTC
Organism: Streptomyces sp. ICBB 8177; assembly: GCF_003144095.1. GTDB lineage: Bacteria > Actinomycetota > Actinomycetes > Streptomycetales > Streptomycetaceae > Streptantibioticus_D. The sequence goes on from NZ_NSKH01000024.1 coordinate 150,281, forward strand.
CCTCGCCGGACAGGGGACGCCCTCACCCGTTCCGGTTAAGCTGGGGGCGCCGCGTCAAGGTCGCGGCAGAGTTTCGACGGTGCGCCGGGAAGTCTGGTCGGCACGGCGTACGCGACCCCGCGTACGCCCGGTGACAGACCTGGAGGCCGACCCTCGTGACGCAGTCCCACCGACGTTCCGTCTTCCTCGGCCTCCTGCCGTTGCCCGAGCGGAACTTCGTGGCGGACGCGTTGCGCACCGAGACGGTCGGCGGGGTGCTGCTGCTGGTCGCGGCCGTGCTGGCGCTGGTCCTCGCCAACACCCCGCTCAGCCACGGCTACGACACCGTGCGGGACTTCGCCTTCGGGCCCGCCGCGTTGCACCTGCACCTGAGCGTCGCGGCCTGGGCCACCGACGGATTGCTCACCCTCTTCTTCTTCGTCGCCGGGATCGAGCTGAAGCGCGAGCTGGTGGCGGGCGAGTTGCGGGAGCCGTCCGCCGCCGCGCTGCCGGTCGTGGCAGCCGTCTGCGGCATGGTGACGCCCGCGCTGGTCTACCTCGTCGTCAACGCAACGAGCGGCGGCGACCTGAAAGGGTGGGCGGTGCCGACCGCCACCGACATCGCGTTCGCGCTGGCGGTGCTGGCCGTGATCGGGACCGCGTTGCCGTCGTCGCTGCGGGCGTTCCTGCTGACGCTGGCCGTGGTGGACGACCTGCTCGCCATCCTGATCATCGCGGTCTTCTACACCTCCACGATCCACTTTCCCGCGCTGGGCCTGGCCGTCGCCGGCCTGGTGGTCTTCTGGGTGCTGCTGCGCAGGCGGGTGCGCGGGTGGTACGTGTACGTGCCGCTGGCGCTGGTGATCTGGGCGGCGATGCACGCGAGCGGTATGCACTCCACGATCGCCGGCGTCGCGATGGGCCTGATGTTGCGCTGCGACGTGCCGGCGACGGGCCACGGCAGCGCGGAAGGGTCAGGCCCGGGCCCCCTGGCCAAGACGCCGCCGTCGCAGGCCGAGCGTGTCGAGCACCTGGTACGGCCGTTGTCGGCGGGGGTGGCCGTGCCGTTGTTCGCGGTGTTCGCCGCCGGGGTGTCGCTGTCCGGCGGCGCGCTGCGCGGGGTCTTCACCAGCCCGGAGACGCTCGGCGTGGTCCTCGGGCTGGTCGTCGGCAAGGCGGTCGGCATCTTCGGCGGCTCGTGGCTGGCGGCCCGCTTCACCAGGGCGGAGCTGAACCCGGAGCTGGCGTGGGCGGACGTGTTCGCCGTGGCGTGCCTCGCCGGGATCGGCTTCACCGTCTCGCTGCTCATCGGTGAACTCGCCTTCCCCGGCGATCCGGTGCTGGCCGCGGAGGTCAAGGCCGCGGTGCTGGTCGGCTCGGTGATAGCGGCCACCGTGGCCTGCGTCCTGCTGAAGCTGCGCAACGCCAGGTACCGCGGGCTGTGCGCGGAGGAGGAGCGCGACGACGACGAGGACGGCATCCCCGACGTCTACGTGAGCGACCGCCCGGAGTACCACCTGCGGATGGCCGAAGTGCTGGAGGCGAAGGCCGCCGAGCACCGCCGCCTCGCAGAACTGGCCGGGCGCGTGACGAACGGGGACGATGGTCCGGCATGATCGATGCATCGATGCGGGGAGAGCGGGGAGACCCGTGCCGCGGGAACCGACAACACGACGGAGGGACGCGATGAGCGCATCCGACCAGGCCGACGAGCGGAGCCTCGGCCAGCTGGTCGCGGCGGCGACGGCGGAGATGTCCGCACTCGTCCATGACGAGATCGCGCTCGCCAAGGCCGAACTGCGGCAGGACGTCAAGCGGGCCGGCATCGGCGGCGGCGCGGGAGCCGCCGCGGGCGTGCTCGGGATGTTCTCCCTGCCGATGTTCTGCTTCGCGGCGGCGTACGGGATCCACAACCTCGGGCTGGGCCTGGCCTGGTCGTTCCTGATCGTCGGCGGTGCCCTCGTGCTCCTGGTCGGGCTGCTGTCGCTCTTCGCGGTCTCCAAGTTCAAGAAGGTCAAGCCGCCGGAGAAGTCGATCTCCTCGGTCAAGCAGACCGCGGCGGCGCTGCAGAGCGTCAAGCCGCACCCCCGTGAGGTCGGTTCCGCTGAGCACCCGCAGCTGACCGTTACGCCCACGGGCGCGACCGTCGAACGCAGCGCCTGACCGGCCGGAGGCCGACGAGACCGACCGGAGGAGGACGCGCCGTCGCGCCAGATGTGACACGCTCTGCGGCATGACGGTGGCTGACTCAACAGGCGTACGCGTCGACGGCCCGTGGACGCACCGCGAGGTCGCGGCCAACGGTGCCCGCTTCCACATCGCCGAGATGGGTGACGGCCCGCTGGTGCTGCTGGTGCACGGCTTCCCGCAGTTCTGGTGGGCGTGGCGGCACCAGCTCGTCGCGCTCGCCGACGCCGGGTTCCGCGCGGTCGCCATGGACCTGCGCGGCGTGGGGGGCAGCGACCGCACCCCGCGCGGTTACGACCCGGGGAACCTGGCGCTGGACGTGACCGGGGTGATCCGTTCGCTGGGCGAGCCGGACGCCGCGCTCGTCGGGCACGACCTGGGCGGCTACCTCGCGTGGACGGCGGCCGTGATGCGGCCGAAGCTGGTGCGGCGGCTCGCGGTGTGCTCGATGCCGCATCCGCGCCGGTGGCGGTCCGCGATGCTGGCCGACTTCCGGCAGTCCGCCGACAGTTCGTACATCTGGGGGTTCCAGCGGCCCTGGCTGCCCGAGCGGCGGCTGGTGGCGGACGACGCGGCGCTGGTCGGGCGGCTGGTCCAGGAGTGGTCGGGGCCGAAGCCGCTGGACGAGGAGGCGGTGGAGACGTACCGCAGGGCGATGCTGATCCCGTCCACCGCGCACTGCTCGATCGAGCCGTACCGGTGGCTGGTGCGGTCGATGGCGCGCCCGGACGGCGTGCAGTTCTACCGTCGGATGAAACGACCGGTGCGGGTGCCGACGCTGCATCTGCACGGTTCGCTGGACCCGGTGTCGCGGACCCGCAGTGCGGCCGGTTCCGGGGAGTACGTGGAGGCGCCCTACCGCTGGCGGCTCTTCGACGGGCTGGGCCACTTCCCGCACGAGGAGGACCCGGTGGCCTTCTCGACGGAGCTGGTCAACTGGCTGAAGGACCCCGAGCCGGACCGCTGAGACGACCCGGGCACCCGCTCGTACGACTGTCTGACGATACGCCACATGCCGCGCGCATAGGCCAATTGGCCCAGCGGGAGGCGGTTATCGACCATCAGGCCCGGGCACGTAGCTCGGTATGGGCTGGACGCACGACTACCGTGACGTATCACGCAACCACCCCGGCACCGCCGCCTCGGGACGCCCCGCGCCTCCCGCGGCCCTGGCCGGCCGGGAGCAGTTGCTGCCGCTGCCGCGCATCCTGCGCCGCCGGGCGCGCTGGGTCGGCGCCCGTCTGCGGCACACCGCCCGCACCCCTTGACCAAGGCGCTCCCCCGAAGCGCGGACCGCTGAAGGGCGCAGTCCTGGGGACAACCCTGGAGGGCGCAGCCCGCGGGGGACAGCCCTGGAGGGCGCAGCCCCGGCTGCGCCCCTAGAGCGCGCAGCCCTGGGTGTCGACCTGCCTGCTCGCCGTCCTGCCCGCCGTGATGTCCGAACGCACCTCGTGGGCGGTGAGCGCGTAGCCGGTCGAGTCGTCGTCCAGGGACTTGGCGAACACGACGCCGTAGACGCGGCCGTCCGGGGTGAGCAGCGGCCCGCCGGAGTTGCCCTGGCGGACGACGGTGTAGAGCGAGTAGACGTCACGGCTGACGTTGCCGCGCCGGTAGATGTCCGGGCCGTGCGCCTGGATGCGGGCGCGCACCCTGGCCGCCTGGACGTTGTAGCCGCCGTTCTCGGGGAAGCCCGCGACGATGGCACCGTCGCCGGTGTGCGCGGGCGACATGTCGAACTTCAGCGTGGGCGCGTCGAGTGACGGCACGTCGAGCACGGCGATGTCGCGCTGCCAGTCGTACAACACGACCTTGGCCGGATACAGCCTGCCCTCGCCGCCGATCTGCACGGTGGGGGCGCTGACCCCGCCGACCACGTGCGCGTTGGTCATGATGTGGTGCGGCGAGAAGACGAAGCCCGAGCCCTCGATCACCTTGCCGCAACCGGGCGCGGTCCCGACCACCTTGACGATGCTGCGGCGTGCCCGAGTCGCCGTCGCGCTGTTCGCGAGCGCCGGGTCGGGTGCCGGGACCGAGGTGATCGGCTCGGTGGAGAACGGGGTGAAGACCTGCGGGAAGCCGTTCTGCGCGAGGACGGAGGAGAAGTCGGCGAACCACATGTCGGCGCGCTCGGGGATCATCTGGGAGACGCCGGTCAGCACCTTCGAGGCGCGCACCTCACGGCCGATGGTCGGCAGCGCGGTGCCCGCCAGCGCCGAGCCGATCAGCCAGGCGACCAGCAGCATCGCCAGCACGTTGACCAGCGCGCCGCCGGTCGCGTCGACGGCCCGGGCGGGCGACCAGGTGATGCGGGTGCGCAGCTTGTTGCCCAGATGGGTGGTGAACGCCTGGCCCACCGAGGCGCACACGATGACTATCACCACGGCGGCGATGGCGGAGGCGGTGCCCGGCTCGGTGCCGGTGCCCATCACCTGGTCCCACAGCATGGGCAGCACGTAGATGGCGATCAGACCGCCGCCCAGGAACCCCAGTACCGACAGGATGCCGACGACGAAGCCCTGCCGGTACCCGATCACGGCGAACCACACAGCGGCGAGCGACAACAGGACGTCCAGCGCGTTCACCGGAACACCGTCTCACGCGTTGGCGCTCAGAGGGACTTCCTTACCCCGGTCCCAGGGCTGTTCCCAGCCGGAGAAGTGCAGGATACGGTCGATCAACCCGGCTGTGAACCCCCAGACCAGGACATCGCAGACAGCGAACGCGGGCCCCCGGAAGCCGCTCGGATGTGTGACCGTCGTACGGTTCGCCGGGTCGGCCAGGTCCGACAGCGGAACGGTGAACACCCGTGCCGTCTCCGCCGGATCGACCGCCCGCACCGGGGTCCGCTCCCGCCACCAGCCGAGCACCGGCGTCACCACGAAACGGCTCACCGGGATGTACAGCCGGGGCAGTACGCCGAAGACCTGCACGCCCGCCGGGTCGAGGCCGGTCTCCTCGTGCGCCTCGCGCAACGCCGCCCGCACCGGGCCCTCGCCCTCCGGGTCGCCGTCCCCCGGGTCCAGCGCGCCACCGGGGAACGACGGCTGCCCGGCGTGCGAACGCAGGGAGCCTGCGCGTTCCAGCAACAGCAGCTCGGGCCCGCGCTCCCCCTCGCCCTCACCGAACAGCACGAGGACGGCGGACTGCCGGCCCCCGCCGTCCGGCGGCAGGAAGCGGCTCAGCTGTTCCGGGCGCACCGAGGCGGCCGCGTCGACCAGGGGGGCCAGCCACGACGGCAGCCCGGTGACGTCCGTACCCGGCGCGCCCGTCACTCCTGCCCCTGCGGGGACTGCCCCGGCGAGGACTGGCCCAGCGGGGGCGCCGGCGGGCCGGGAAACCCGGCCGGGGGCTTCAGGCGCTGGCCCGGGGCGCCCGCCAGCTCGTACTTCAGCAGCTTCCGGGCCTTGTCCGGGTCCGTCTCGCCCTCCCCGTACGACGGGCACAGCGGCGCGACCACGCAGGCACCGCAGGCGGGCTTGCGGGAGTGGCAGACGCGGCGGCCGTGGAAGATCAGCCGGTGCGAGAGCATCGTCCACTCGGACTCGGGGAAGAGCGAGGCGACGTCCTGCTCGACCTTCTCGGGCTCCTGGGAGTCGGTCCACCCGAAGCGGCGGGCGAGCCGCCCGAAGTGGGTGTCGACCGTCAGCCCCGGGACCCCGAACGCGTTCCCCAGCACCACGTTCGCCGTCTTCCGCCCCACGCCTGGCAGCGTGACCAGGTCCTCCATCCGGCCCGGCACCTCACCGTCGAACCGGTCGCGCAGCGCGGCGGACAACCCCAGCACGGCCTTGGCCTTCGCCCGGAAGAACCCGGTCGGGCGCAGGATCTGCTCCAGCTCCTCGGGGTCGGCGGCGGCCATGTCCTCGGGCGTGGGGTACTTCGCGAAGAGCGCGGGGGTCGTCTGGTTGACGCGCAGGTCGGTCGTCTGGGCGGACAGCACGGTGGCGACCAGGAGCTGGAAGGGGTTCTCGAAGTCCAGCTCCGGGTGGGCGTACGGGTAGGCGTCCGCCAGCTCCCGGTTGATCCGGCGCGCCCGGCGCACCAGCGCGACCCGGGACTCGGGCTTGCGGGACGTCGCGGCGGGGGCGGGCGCCTTTCCGGCGGGCGCGGGCTTCTTGGCCGAGGCCTTCTTGGCGGCGGTCTTCTTGGCGGCGGGGGCCGTCTTCTTGGCCGAGGCCTTTTCGGCGGGGGCCTTCTTGGCCGCGGGGGCCGTCTTCTTGGCCGAGGCCTTTTCGGCGGGGGCCTTCTTGGCCGCCGGGACCGTCTTCTTGGCTGAGGCGGTGTTCTTGGCCGCGGCCTTCTTGGCGGGGGCCGCCTTCTTGGCGGGGGCCGCCTTCTCGGCGGGCGCCGTGTCCTTGGCCACCGCCTTGGCGGATGCGGCCTTCCTGGCCGCCGCCGGGCGCTTCGCGGGCGCCTTCTTCGGGGCTTGTTCGCTCACAGCGGAATCCGGGGCGGCGGTCACCCGTTCGGACCCGCCACCCTGCCGCTTCTTCTGCGCACTTGGGCTATCAGGCACCCGGCCAGCCTAAGCCTCCGCACCGACAACCACGGTGGACGACAGCCGTTCGGCCCGGATCAGGGCCGTCGTCCGGCCGGGATTGCGACCCCCGCGCACGCGGGCACCCCGTCATAGGTCACACTTGTGATCGATAGCACTGTTTTACCTTCCGGCATGATGGGGACTGCCAACCGGACGGTGAAGTCAACAAGGAGAGACCTCGTGGACGACGTTCTGCGGCGCGCACCGCTCTTCGCGGCGCTCGACGACGAGCAGGCCGCTGAGCTGCGCGCCTCCATGACGGAGGTCACGCTCGCGCGTGGCGACTCGCTCTTCCACGAAGGCGACCCGGGCGACCGGCTCTACGTGGTCACCGAGGGCAAGGTGAAGCTGCACCGCACCTCGCCCGACGGGCGCGAGAACATGCTCGCGGTGCTGGGCCCCGCCGAGATGATCGGCGAGCTGTCCCTCTTCGACCCGGGCCCGCGCACCGCCACGGCGACCGCGCTGACCGAGGTCAAGCTGCTGGGCCTGGGCCACGGCGACCTCCAGCCGTGGATGAACGCCCGCCCCGAGGTCGCCGTCGCGCTGCTGCGGGCCATCGCCCGGCGCCTGCGGCGTACCAACGACAACATGTCCGACCTGGTCTTCTCGGACGTCCCCGGGCGCGTGGCCAAGGCGCTGCTCGACCTGTCGCGGCGGTTCGGCGTGCAGTCCGACGAGGGCATCCACGTCGTGCACGACCTGACGCAGGAGGAGCTGGCGCAGCTCGTCGGCGCGTCGCGCGAGACGGTGAACAAGGCGCTGGCGGACTTCGCGGGGCGCGGGTGGCTGCGGCTGGAGGCGCGGGCGGTCATCCTGCTGGACGTGGAGCGGCTGGCCAAGCGGTCGCGGTAGCCCTTCGGGTTCTTGTGGGCGGGTGTGGCTGGGGTGGGTTCGTTTTCCCCCCACCCACCCGCCCTTTCTCATGGGGGCTCCGCCCCCAAACCCCTGCGGGGGCTCCGCCCCCTGCACCCCTGTGGGCGATCCGCGCACACCCCTGGAGGCTCTGCCCCCTGCACCCCCTGCCGGCTATCGCCGCCCGCTCCGGCAAGGGAGATCAGCCCGAGCACCCGCGGGGGACCCGCCCTCTGCGCCCTGTGGGCGATCCGCGCACACGCCTGGGGCTCCGTTCTCCGGCGCTCCTGTGGGGGATCCGCGTCCGCCCCGGGAGGCGCCGCTCCTTCACCTCTGCCGACGATCCGCCACCTGCCCGGCGGAAGGCTCCGCCCGCACCCTGCGGGGGCTCGCCCTGCGCCTCTGTCGGCACTCCCGACGTCCCCGCTGGCAATCGCCGCAGACCTCAGCGGGGAGGCGCCGTCCCCTGCCGTCGGCGCGGGCCCGCCTCTCCGGAGGACCGCCACGCGCCCCGGCCGAAGGCTCCGCCTCACGCCCCCGGGGAAAGAACAGCCCCCGGCGCGAACACCCGCCTCAGATCAGGCCGTGCTCGCGGAGGTAGTCCAGTTGGGCCCGGACGGAGAGTTCCGCTGCCGGCCACAGGGTGCGGTCCACGTCCGCGTAGACCTGGGAGACGACCGCCTGGGCGGTCGTGTGGCCCTCCTCCACCGCCGTCTCGACCTGGGCCAGGCGGTTGGCGCGGTGGGCCAGGTAGAACTCGACCGCCCCCCTGGCGTCCGTGAGCACCGGGCCGTGGCCGGGGAGGATCTTTTCGACGCCGCCCTCCACCGTCAGCCTCTGGAGTGCGCGCAACGAGTCCAGGTAGTCGCCGAGCCGGCCGTCCGGGTGCGCGACGACCGTCGTACCGCGCCCCAGCACCGTGTCCCCGGTCAGCACCGCCGCGTCCGCCGGGATCTCGAAGCACAGGGAGTCCGCCGTGTGGCCCGGCGTGGCGACGACTCGCAGTTCCAGGCCGCCCACCGTGATCCCCTCACCGGCCGTCAGCCCCTCCTCCCCCAGCCGCAGCGCCGGGTCCAGCGCCCGTACCCGGGTTCCGGTCAGCTCGGCGAAGCGGGCCGCGCCCTCCGCGTGGTCGGGGTGCCCGTGGGTCAGCAGCGTCAGGCCGATCCGCTGGCCGGCGGCCTCCGCGGTCGCGATGACGTGGCGCAGATGGCCCTCGTCGAGCGGACCGGGGTCCACGACCACCGCGACCCCGGAACCGGGCTCCGACAGCAGCCAGGTGTTCGTCCCGTCCAGCGTCATCGCCGACGGGTTGGGGGCCAGCACGCAGACCGCGCGTTCGGTGGCGGGCCCGCCGATCGTGGGCCGGGGGGCGCCGGGGGGTATCGCGGCCGTCATCACTCGGCTCCTCGTCGCGTCACGGAACCGCCGTCTGCGGCGGGGTGTTCGTCCCCGGGCACGCCGTCACCGCCGCCGACCGCCTTCGCCGGCACGTGCTTGGTGAACTCGTCGTGGCCCGGCCAGGTCAGCTCGACCTCGCCGTCGACCAGCCGGGCCCGGGCCAGCACCGGCGTCAGGTCCCGTTGGCCCGACGCGGCGGCCGCCTCGGCCACCGTCGCGTACGGCAGCAGCGAGCGCAGGGTGGCGACGGTCGGCGGCATCATCAGCAACTCCGCCCGGTCGTAGCCCTCGACGGCGTCCCGGGGGAACATCCACGCGGTGCGGTCGGCCTCGCCGGACACGTCACGGGTGCGCTGGCCCTCGGGCAGCGCGGCGACGAAGAACCAGGTGTCGTAACGCCGTTCCTCGAACTCCGGCGTGATCCAGCGCGCCCAGGGAGCCAGCAGGTCCGAGCGCAGCACCAGTCCGCGCCGGGCCAGCACGTCGGCGAACGACGCCTCGCGGGCGACCAGCGCGCGGCGGTCCGCCTCCCACGCGTCGTCGGTGGTGTCCGCCACCACCGTCGAGCCGTCCGGCCCGGCGAGCAGGACCCCGGCCTCCTCGAACATCTCGCGGACCGCGGCGCACACGATGGCCTGGGCCACCCGCTCCTCGACGCCGAGCCGCGCCGCCCACTCGGCCAGCGGCGGGCCCACCCAGCCCAGCGGCCGTTCGTCGCGCGGGTCGACGCCGCCGCCCGGATACGCGTACGCGCCCCCGGCGAAGGCCATGGAGGCGCGTCGGCGCAGCATGTGGACCTGCGGGCCGCGAGGGGCGTCGCGCAGCAGCAGGACGGTCGCCGCCCGCCTCGGTTCGACCGGGGTCAGCCGGCCCTCGGCGTGGGCCCTGATCCGGTCGGGCCAGGAGGCCGGGAACCACTGTCCACCACGCGTCATGGTCATGCCCGGATGGTATCCCCCCGTACATCAGTACGGCCCGGATCGCACCACGGCCCTGACGACAGCACGGTACGGGTCGCAGTACGGCCCGGGCCGCCGGCGGGGGCTCCGCCGCGGGCCCGGGCCGTCCCGGTGCGTTCGCGAGTCCGGTCAGGCCTTCAGCTCGACCTGGATCTCCACCTCGACCGGCGCGTCCAGCGGCAGTACGGCGACTCCCACCGCGGACCGCGCGTGCACGCCGGCGTCGCCGAGGGCCGCGCCCAGCAGCTCGCTCGCGCCGTTGATCACACCGGGCTGGCCGGTGAAGTCGCTCGCCGAGGCGACGAAGCCGACGACCTTGACGACCCGGGCGATCCGGTCGAGGTCACCGACGACGGACTTGACGGCGGCCAGCGCGTTCAGCGCACAGGTGGCGGCCAGTTCCTTGGCCTCCTCCGCGGTCACCTCGGCGCCCACCTTGCCGGTGACCGACAGCTTGCCGTCCACCAGCGGCAACTGGCCCGCGGTGTAGACGTAGGAGCCGGACTGGACGGCGGGCTGGTAGGCGGCGAGCGGCGGGACGACTTCCGGCAGGCGCAGCCCCATCGCCTCCAGCTTCTCCTCGAGCGCGCTCACGCCTGCTTCTCCCGCTTGAGGTAGGCCACCAGCTGCTCGGGGTTGTTGGGGCCGGGGACGACCTGGACGAGCTCCCAGCCGTCCTCGCCCCAGGTGTCCAGAATCTGCTTGGTGGCGTGCACCAGAAGCGGCACGGTCGCGTATTCCCACTTGGTCATGGCTGCGACTGTAGTACCTGGCCACCCCCGGCACCCGCGCCTGGCCCCCGGCACAGTGCGCCCGGCACGGGCCCCGGCGCGAGGGGGCGCACTCGTCCCGCGCGCGGGCGCTCGTTCCCTCGCGTGCGCGCACGCGCGCCCACCCCATGCGTAGACGCGACCACGACTGGTTAGGCTCGGTGGAGTGAGCGCCCAGCAGCACGCCGCACCGGACCCGACGCGGCTCCACATCGTCACGGGCAAGGGCGGGACCGGTAAGACGACGGTCGCCGCCGCGCTCGCGCTCGCCCTCGCCGCCGAGGGACGCCGCACCCTGCTGGTCGAGGTGGAGGGCCGCGGCGGCATCGCCCAGCTCTTCGAGACCGAGCCGCTCCCCTACGAGGAACGCCGGATCGCGATCGTGCCCGGCGGGGGCGAGGTGCACGCGCTCGCGATCGACCCCGAACTGGCGCTCCTGGACTACCTGGAGATGTTCTACAAGCTGGGCCGGGCGGGCCGCGCCCTGAAGAAGCTGGGCGCCATCGACTTCGCCACGACCATCGCCCCCGGCCTGCGCGATGTCCTGCTGACCGGCAAGGCCTGCGAGGCGGTGCGCCGCAAGGACAAGGCCGGCTGGCGGGTGTACGACGCGGTCGTGATGGACGCGCCGCCCACCGGCCGCATCACCCGCTTCCTCAACGTCAACGACGAGGTCGCCGGGCTCGCGCGCTTCGGCCCGATATACAACCAGGCGCAGGCGGTGATGCGGGTGCTGAAGTCCCCGGAGACCGCGGTGCACCTGGTGACGCTGCTGGAGGAGATGCCGGTCCAGGAGACCGTGGACGGCGTCGCCGAACTGCGCGCCGCCGGGCTGCCGGTGGGCGCCGTCGTCGTCAACATGCTGCGTCCGGTCGTGCTGGACGACGAGGCGGTGCGGGCGGTCGCCGAGGACCGCCGCGCCGACGTCGCCAAGGCGCTGTCGCAGGCGGGTCTCGGCGGTGCCCGGCGCGGCGGTCACGCGGAACGCCTGGTGGACCCGCTGCTGGAACAGGCCCGCGAGCACGCCGAACGGGTGGTGCTGGAACGGCGCGGGCGCGCCGAGATCGGCGGCCTCGGCCTGCCGGTCCACGAACTCGGCCTGCTCGGCGACGGCGTCGACCTGGGCGGCCTGTACCGGCTCGCGGAGAGCCTGCGCGCGCAGGGGGTCCGTGGATGAGCGGCGGCACGACGCGAGGAGTCCGCGGGATGAGCTGGGCACCGGCGAGCGGAGCACGCGGGACGGACGCGTTGCCGACGAGCGGAGCACGGGAATGAGTTGGCAGCCACCGGCGCTCGACGTCGACGCCCTGCTGGACGATCCGGACACCCGGATCGTCGTCTGCTGCGGTTCCGGCGGCGTCGGCAAGACGACGACCGCCGCCGCGCTCGGCCTGCGCGCGGCGGAACGCGGCCGGGCCGCCGTGGTGCTCACCATCGACCCGGCGCGGCGGCTGGCGCAGTCGATGGGCCTCACCGAGCTGGACAACACCCCGCGCCGGGTCCCGGGCATCGACGAGTCGGCGGGCGGCAGGCTCGACGCGATGATGCTGGACATGAAGCGGACGTTCGACGACGTCGTGCTGGCCAACGCCGATCCGGAGCGCGCCCGGGCGATCCTGGAGAACCCCTTCTACCAGTCGCTGTCGGCCGGCTTCGCGGGCACGCAGGAGTACATGGCCATGGAGAAGCTTGGCCAGCTGCGGGCGCGCGACGAGTGGGACCTGATCGTCGTCGACACCCCGCCGAGCCGGTCGGCGCTGGACTTCCTGGACGCGCCCAAGCGGCTGGGGTCGTTCCTGGACGGACGGTTCATCAAGCTGCTGATGGCGCCGGCCAAGGCGGGCGGCCGGGCCGGGATGATGTTCCTGAACGCGGGGATGTCGATGATGACGGGCGCCCTCAACAAGGTGGTGGGCGCCCATCTGCTCAAGGACGTGCAGACCTTCGTGGCCGCGATGGACACGATGTTCGGCGGCTTCCGCAAGCGGGCCGACGCGACCTACCGGCTGCTCCAGACACCGGGCACCGCGTTCCTGGTGGTCGCGGCGCCCGAACGGGACGCGCTGCGCGAGGCGTCGTACTTCGTGGAACGGCTCGCGGCCGAACGCATGCCGCTCGCCGGCCTGGTGCTCAACCGGGTGCACGGCAGCGAGGCCGCCCGGCTCACCGCGGAACGCGCCCTGGCGGCGGCGGAGGCCCTGGAGGAGATGGCGGAGGAGGAGCTGCCCGATGCCGTGGAGCACGTGGACGATGCCGTGGACCCCGTGACCGTTGCCGAGGGAAGCGGGACGGACGCAAGGGAGACATCGGGCACTTCAGACGTATCGGACGGGGAGGGTGTCACAGTACCGCAACAGCCTTCCGCCGACGCCGAGTCGACTTCCGCGTACGACCCGGAGCCGGGAGCGGACCTGCCCGCGGAGCTGCTCGCCGCCGGTCTGCTGCGGTTGCACGCCGAACGCATGCAGGTGGTCGCCCGCGAGCGCCGCACCCGCGAGCGCTTCGCGTCGGTCCACCCGGACGTGGCCGTCGCCGAGGTGGCCGCGCTCCCCGGCGACGTGCACGACCTGGACGGCCTGCGCGAGGTGGGCGAGCGGCTGGCGAACGGTCAGCCCACGGCCGCGTAGTCCTCTTCGTCCTCGAGGTCCGCGGTGAGCAGGCCCATGCCGCGTTCGTACTCGTGCCGCGCGGTCTCCAGCAGCCTCCGCCAGGAGGTGACCGTGGGCCTGCGGCGCAGCAGTGCCCTGCGCTCGCGCTCCGTCATCCCGCCCCAGACGCCGAACTCGACACGGTTGTCGAGGGCGTCGGCCAGGCACTCGGTCCGCACCGGGCATCCGGTGCACACCGCCTTGGCCCTGTTCTGCGCCGCCCCCTGGACGAAGAGTTCGTCCGGATCAGTGGTGCGGCACGCTGCCTGCGCACTCCAGTCGGTAACCCAGCTCATGCTGGCGCCGTCCTCTCCCGAATCGGGGCTCCCCCACGGCGGCAGCGGCATATTCACCGCCGCCAGTTGAGGACGTTACGGAAGGCGAGCACCGCACAACAGCCCTTTCAGGCCCAATCTTGGATGGTCCGAATGGACTATGCGTGCGCGGCAGATCACCCAACGGAGTGACCAGGGTTCATAGCTGACACTCAGGACATCTCGCCGGTCATTTTCCGGTATATTCCGGACAGTTGGGACGTATTGCTGACCGAGACCTCTGGCATATGCCAGGAATCAGGACAGCTCTCATCACCCACAAGAGTGAATAACGAGGGCAGAGGACGGCCTGGGGGAGGCTCATGCGATTCACAGACTAGGCGAACAGGTGGCCGCACGTCCTCAGAATCGCCACGTAGGCTGCCCTCCATGGGTTACATGCGTTCGGGCGGGGGCCGGCCGTCGCGACCGACGGCCCGGCACGTGGCGAAGTTCCTCGGTGTCAGCGTGCTGGCGGGAGTGGTGATGGCGGGCATCGCGCTGCCCGCGACCGGCGCCCTGGGGCTGACCGCCAAGGGCACCGCGCAGCAGTTCAACGATCTGCCGGGCGAGTTGAAGCGCCCGCCGCTGAGCCAGGCCTCGCACATCCTGGACGCCAACGGCGACCTCATCGCCACCGTCTACTCCCGCGACCGCACGGTCGTGCCGCTGAACCAGATCAACCCGGTGATGCAGAAGGCCATCGTCGCCATCGAGGACTCGCGCTTCTGGCAGCACGGCCCAATCGACCCCAAGGGCATCCTGCGGGCGCTCGGCACCAACGCCCAGGACGGCGGCGTCGCCCAGGGCGCGTCCACGCTGACCCAGCAGTACGTCAAGAACGTCTTCATCGAGGAGGCGGGCGACGACCCCAAGGCGGTCGCCGAGGCCACCCAGCAGACCATCGGCCGCAAGATCAAGGAACTGAAGTACGCGATCCAGATCGAGAAGGAGCTGGGCAAGAAGCAGATCCTGAACAACTACCTGAACATCACCTTCTTCGGTGAGCAGGCGTACGGGATCGAGGCCGCCTCCGAGCGCTACTTCTCCACCCACGCGGCCGACCTGAGCCTGGACCAGTCCGCGCTGCTGGCCGGGCTCGTGCAGTCGCCCACCGGATACGACCCGCTGGAGCACCCCAAGGCGGCCACCGACCGGCGCAACACCGTGCTGATGCGCATGGCCCAGCTCGGCGACATCAGCAACGCGCAGGCGAAGGCCGCCGAGGCCCAGCCCCTCGGCCTCAAGCCCAGCACCCCGAAGAACGGCTGCATCACCGCCGTCATGGGAGCCGGCTTCTTCTGCGACTACGTGCGCGAGCAGTTCCTCAACGATCCGGCCTTCGGCTCCACCGCCCAGGCCCGCGCCAAGCGCTGGGAGACCGGCGGCATGACGATCCGCACGACGCTGGACCCGAAGGCGCAGCAGGCCGTGCAGGCGTCCATCACCAAGCACGTCTACAAGTCCGACCCGGTCGCCACCGCCGTCACCCTCGTCCAGCCCGGCACCGGCAAGATCCTCGCGATGGGGCAGTCGCGGCCGTACGGCTTCGACACCGACGAGACGCAGATCAACTACAGCGTCAACCAGACCATGGGCGGCGGCATGGGCTTCCAGTCCGGCTCGACGTTCAAGCCGATCACCGCGGCGGCGGCCATCGACAGCGGCACCGACCCCAACACCGTCGAGCCCGCGCCGTACTCGATGTCGTACCCCAGCTCGGTCAGCACCTGCGGCAAGCCCTGGGTCAACAGTGGTGGCGAATCGCTGACGAACGAGTCCAAGTCCGAGGTCGGCCCGATGAACATGAAGAAGGCGATGGCCCTGTCGGTCAACACCTACTTCGTCCAGCTCATCGGTCAGGTCGGCATCTGCCCGGTGACCCAGATGGCCTCCAAGCTGGGCGTGACGCAGTCCAACGGCGACGCCCTCCAGCAGGTCCCGTCCGTCACGCTCGGCACCCAGCTGGTCTCGCCGCTGACCATGGCCTCGGCCTACGCGACCTTCGCCAACCACGGCGTCTACTGCTCGCCGACCGCCATCGAGTCGATCACCGACGCCTCCGGCAAGTCGATCCCGGTGCCCGCCACCTCCTGCAGGCAGGCCATGTCGGCGAACACCGCGGCCACCATCAACACCCTGCTCAAGGGCGTGGTCGAAGACGGCACCGGTACGCTCGCCGGCCTCAAGGACCGTGACAGCGCGGGCAAGACCGGTACGACGGACGGCCTGAAGAACGCGTGGTTCGTCGGCTACACCTCGGACATGGCCGGCGCGGTCTGGGTCGGCGACCCCACGGGCAACCGCGACATGTACAACATCACCATCGGCGGCGTCTTCCACGCCCAGGTGATGGGTGCCGACACCCCGGGCCCGATCTGGCACGACGCGGTGAGCGGCGCCCTGGCGGGCACCTCGTCGCCCCCGCTGTCCACGGTCCAGCTCTCCGGTGACAACAACGGGGACAACGGCGGCAACGGTTCGAACACCGGCGACCAGACGCAGAACCCGCCGAGCGGCAACGGCAACGGCGGCAACCACAAGGGTCACAAGAAGCACGACCCGAACCCGTTCCCGTCCGGCTTCATCGGCGGCGGTGACAACGGCGGCGACAACGGTGACGGGGGCGACGGCGGCGGCATCTTCCCGTAGACCGACCGGGGCCGCCGAGGGGTGGCCCGGACACGACAGCGCGCGGTGCGAAGGCGTTCTTCGCACCGCGCGCTGTCGTCGTCCCGCGGCGACCGGGGCCGGCCGTCGGTTGCATCGGCCGTCGCAGAGGTGGCCGGGGGCCAGGCGCTCGAGGAGAGGTGACCGGGGTCAGGAGCCCGCGAGCTGGCGCTTGACCTCTGCCGCCACACGGCCGCCTTCCGCGCGGCCGGCGATCCTCGGGTTGGCGATCTTCATGACCGCGCCCATCGCCCGCGGTCCCTCCGCCCCGCCGGCCGTCGCCTCGCGCACCGCGTCGGCGACGATCGCGGACAGCTCCTCGTCGGAGAGTTGCTTCGGCAGATACTCGGCGAGCACCTCGCCCTCGGCCCGCTCCCGCTCCGCCTGGTCCGCGCGACCGCCCTGGGCGAACGCCTCCGCCGCCTCCCGGCGCTTCTTCGCCTCGCGGGCGATCACCTTCAGCACCTCGTCGTCGGACAGCTCGCGGGCGGACTTGCCCGCGACCTCCTCGGTGGTGACGGCCGACAGCGTCAGGCGCAGCGTGGACGAGCGCAGCTCGTCGCGGCCCTTGATGGCAGCGGTGAGGTCCTCCTGGAGGCGCTGCTTGAGCGTGGTGGTCATAGTCGCGAGTCTGCCACGTGGACGCCGGGGCGAGCGTCATGATTTCTTGCCCACACGGCGGTCTGCGACCATGGGGCGCATGCGCGCTCGTTATGGGATCCCGCTGGGAATCACGGCTGTCGGCGCGGCCGGTGTGGCGTACGCCGCCGGCTTCGAGGTTCGCTCCTTCCGGCTGCGCCGGGTCGAGGTGCCGGTGCTGAAGCCGGGGGCGCGCCCGTTGCGCGTGCTCCAGGTGTCCGACGTCCACATGGTGCGAGGCCAGGACAAGAAGCGACGCTGGTTGCAGTCGCTGGCCGGGCTGCGCCCCGACTTCGTGATCAACACCGGCGACAACCTCTCCGACCCCGAGGCCGTCCCCGACGTGCTGGACGCGCTCGGCCCGCTGCTGGAGTTCCCCGGCGCGTACGTCTTCGGTTCGAACGACTACTACGGGCCCAAGCTACGCAACCCGGCCCGCTACCTGGTGGAGAAGGCGCGGGGGCAGCACGGCCTGAACGGCAACGCCCCCGCCCGCGGCGTGATCCACAACCCGTGGGAGGACCTGCGCGACGCGTTCGACATGGCGGGCTGGACCGGCCTGAACAACGCCCGCGGCCGTCTGAAGCTCTCCGACGGCACGGAGATCGCGCTGACCGGGCTGGACGACCCGCACATCAAGCGGGACCGGTACGGGATGGTCTCCGGCGGGCCGTCGAGTGACGCGGATCTCAGTCTGGCCGTCGTCCACGCCCCGTACCTGCGCGTGCTGGACGCCTTCGCGGCGGACGGCTACCCGCTGATCCTGGCCGGCCACACCCACGGCGGCCAGCTGTGCGTCCCCTTCTACGGCGCCCTGGTCACCAACTGCGACCTGGACACCCGCCGGGTGAAGGGCCTGTCCACGCACCGCGCGGGCGGCCACCACGCCCACCTCCACGTCTCCGCGGGCTGCGGCACGAACCGCTACACCCCGGTCCGCTTCGCCTGCCCCCCGGAAGCCACGCTGCTCACCCTGACCCCGCGCCGGTAACCGGATTTCGCCTCAGCTCCCCGGTCCGCTAGAGTATTCCTCGTTGCACCGGGGTGTGGCGCAGCTTGGCAGCGCGCTTCGTTCGGGACGAAGAGGCCGTGGGTTCAAATCCCGCCACCCCGACTGGTGAAACACCTAATCAGGGGCCTGATCCGCGAGAGCGGGTCGGGCCCCTGAGTCGTTCCGGGGCCAATCTTGGGAGCCGTTTGGGAGCCGACTTCGGGATGCGGCTCCCAAACGGCTGCCCCCAGGCCCACCTGGCTCCTGCTGGGCACGACTTGTCAATCACACCAGGACCCGTGCTCCCGCAAGCCAGGTCGTCGCCTGTTACGTACCGGCAAGCTCCCAGCACGCCGAGCTGCTCGCAGGCTAGGGTCACACGTCATGGAGATCAGAAGCGAGCAACAGCTGAATCCGGTGGCCGATGAGGTCTCGGCGATCACGGCTGTAGTACGTCCCATCCTCCTGGGGATCCTCTACTCCCTCAAGGCCGAGGTCGTCGCCGAGATAGGCGAGCGAGCCGACGTTAAGTTGATGATGTTGCCGCGGCTCCGCCGTCCCGGAGACGGCGACACCGGGATCTGTTTCGAGTACGCAGCACACGACGCGGTGAGTCGCGGAGAGGACCGCGTCCTTGAGCGCGTCGAAGACGCGCTCAAGCTGTGCAAGGTTCCCGGTGGGGGCGTGAGCTCGATCCTCTTCGGAGCAGAAAAGGCTGGATCTCAGCAGCTCATTGACACCGCGAGCGAGCTGCTGACCAACGACTCTTCTCTCTTGTCAGGCACACGCGGGCGCCCCGTGAAGCTGAAGCGGCACCTGAACGCTGCGGCTGCGGCGTTCAGGAAGAAGGGGGCAGGCACTGGATTGCCACAAAGCATCAGCGGCCTCTGGCGGGCGGACCTCTTCTTGGGCTCGAACAGCGATTACTGGGTGGCGACAACCGTGAAGATCAACCCCTCGGGCCTCCGCGGGGACAAGGGGCTCCGGATCGGGATCGTGCCCGCATCTCAGGGGAAGTCCGACAAGATCTACGTGGACGACCACCGGAGTCTCGTGGTTTGCCCACTCCCCTACGACGGCAGCTTCGTCGAGACCTTCTACATGGCCTGGGAGGTCGTCATGGCATTCCTCGCCGCCGACGCGCAGCTTCCGAAGGAGGCGGCGCTGCCCAGGCCCGCGGCACGTACTGTCGCGCGCTACCTTGCCGATCGTCGTGACTACCCAGTTCTCGACGTCGTTGAGGCTCTTGCAGTACTCGCCCAGCCTGGCCTCCTGCAAACCCAGAGCGCTGCCGCCGACCTCGTGCGCTCTGGCGGAACGTCCGCCGATGTGATCACTTCGGCAGTCCTTGCACCGAGCCCGACGTTCCTCTGATCTTTCCAGCGCCCGGAGCATGTAGTTACAACACGCCCCGGACGCTCGCAATCATGCCTATACACCCATGAGTCGCCCCTGCAGCAGGGCATCCAACGTACGTACTGGTGATGTCGGGCGCATGGCCAAGCGCGCGTCGAGCGCCGACTCCCATTGCTCAGTCAGCCCGAGCTTGAGGCGCTGGGGACTGTAAATCGTTTGGCCCTGTCTCCCTTTCGGTGGTGACGGAGCGTGCCGCTATCCGAGGAGGATGCGGTGGCGAAGCAGGGTGAAGCCTGCTCGTCCGTGCATCTGGCGCGCGATCCGTTTGGTCTTGGTGTTGACGCCCTCGGTGGGGCCGTTGCTGTAGGGAAGTGTGAGGGCGGCGTTTACGGCGTCGCGGTCTCGTTCCAGCCCTCGGGTGAAGGCATGCAGGTGGGGCAGGTCGGCGCCGCGGACCTGGACGATCCAGCACGAGAGTGCGTCGGCGTTGTCGGCGTGCGGTGCAAGGAGCGGTGTGAAGTCGCGTGTGCTTGCGGCTAGTTGAGTCATCTCGGGGCAGGCGGCGGTGAGTTTGGCCAGGAGTTCGTGTTGCTCGGCCTTGAGGTTGTCGGGTCTGGTCAGCAGCATTCGGGCGAGCCTGCGCGGGGAGATGTGGCTGCGGTCGGCGTCCGCGCGGCCTTGGTTGATGTACTTGTGCAAGAGGTTCAGGCAGCCCGTGAAGCCGAGGGCTTTGATCTCTTCGAAGAGGTGCTGGACGGGGACGCCTGGATCCTCGGCCCGGCGTTTGCGCAGGCGCTCGCGGTAGGGGTCGACGAGGCTGGCGCGGTACTTGGGGACGCGGAGCATGCGCTCGGGCCGTTCGGCGCGGGCATAGCGTTTGACGGTGTTCAGGGCCAGTTCCAGGCGGCGGGCGCATTCGAGCAGGCCGACGCCCTGGTCGAGTAGGTCGTGGACCTGGTGCCAGCGTTCCAGGGTGGTCTGGGCGCGGGGTCCGTCGTAGATCGGCGCGTGCAGTACGGTGGCCCAGCAGGCGCTGTGCGCCTTGACCTCGCTCAGAGCGGCTTCGCACAGGTTGTGCCACAGATGCCACCGATCACCGACTTGCGTCGCGCGGGGCAGGGCGCGGCGGATGGCCTCGGCGTAGGTCGCGGAGCCGTCGCGGCACACGATCTCGATGTCCGGATGCTTGCGCAGCCATGCTTCCAGGGTGTCGGCCGTGCGGTCGGGCAGCACGTCGATCCTCTCGTGGGTCTCGGCATCGATGATCACGGTGGCGTAGCGGTGCCGCCGGCGCAGCGCGAAGTCGTCGACGCCGATCACGCGGGGTGCCCGCCCAGTGGGCAGCGGGATCCGCAGCAGGGTGCGAAGAGCCGTGTGACGCGAGACGCCCGCCGCGAGTATCGCCAGCAGACGTGCCCCCGCCCGGCCCGCTAACTCCTTGACCACTGCCTTGACGTGCCTGGTCAGGCGGGTCGTACGCCGCTGGTATCGGTCCAGCACTCCGGGCACCTGTTCGCGGAAGGTGTGCAGGCAGCCGTGCGTGGGACACACCAGACGCCGAACCCGCACACGGACCACCACCCGTCGTTCATCGACCGGCAGGTCCGCGACGGTCCGCCAGTGATAGCCGTGCACGCGTTCCGACGAGGCCCCGCACACCGGGCAAACCGCGGTGTCCAGCGAAGTCCGTGCCCGCACCAAGATCCGCTCACCTTCGTCGGCCACATCCTCGATGACCAGCGGGGACAGGCCCGAAAAGACAGCCGACACAAGCTCGTTGACATCCATCACACGAATGTCAACGACCTACCACGACGCTCCGTCACCACCGAAAGCGAGACAGGGCCGCTCGTTTGACAGACCCGTACCCGCCTCGAAGAACTCGAACGAGTCCAGGCGTACGCTTTCTCCGCCGCGACCTTCCAGGTCTCCGGCAGGAACATCGTCGTCACCAACCCGCTCCGAATCCCGGGCCGCAGGGCCAGCGACGTGGCCCACGAGCTCTCCCACCTCGTCCTGAAGCATGACCTCACCGAGATCCGCGAAGTCAATGGCATGCCCTTCAGGACCTGCCGCCCCGACGAGGAAGAACAAGCCACTGCCTTTGGCGGAACACTCATGCTTCCCCGCCCCCTGCTGCTCGGCGCAGTCCGCCGCCAGTGGGGGCCAGCGCAGATCGCCGAGCACTACGGAGTGACCGAAGAGATGGCCCGATACCGGTACAACACCACTGGGGTGGCCAAACAGGTCCGAGGCCGCTGACGGCGCCGGAGGTAGGCGCTGTCAGTCTGCCGCTTGCCGCCGGGACGTGGCGCGGGAGCAGGCAAGTACTTCGGTTCGCGGACTCTGCGCATGTCGGGCCGCCGCCAGCACTGAATGACGCACGCGTACGAGCGTGTGACGGTACGTCGATACGCGATCACCGACCTTCTCGACGACCTTGCGGGAGCATCTGCCGCATCGGCACCTTCGTCAGGTCTGACCGCCTCGGTTAGCCATCACAGCCGAAGCCTCGGCCAGCACCACCCAGGCCGCCTTGGTCCCGCAGTTCGTGACCTGAAACCCCCACTGTCCCTGGGTCAGCTCGTTCACGATGTGCAGGCCCCGTCCGCGCTCAGTGTGCAGCCCGCTCACTGCCTCCGACGCGGTGGCTTCCGGCGAGGACACGGCAGCCAGGTAGAGGTCCGTAGGGAGAAGAGGATTCCCGTCGTGGATCTCGCAGATGTATCTTCCGGCAACAGAGCGAAGGTGTACCTCGTACGGGCCGCGCGCGTGCTCGTGCGCGTTCGCCACGAGCTCCGAGACGGCCAGGACTCCGTCGCTGATGACGTCTCCTGACAGGCCCAGATCCTTGAGGACACGTCGCAGAACCGCGCGGGCTTCGCCGGTCGGGTTGATGGTGTGGTCGGTCCAGCGGTACACGAGGCCGAGAGCGGCGGACGGCGCGCTGATCATCGGGCGGCGGACCTCCTGTGGGTGACGTCGGTGGCCGTCTCCCGGAGCTGCAACGTGGTCGCGGAAGCGCGTCAGGCACGCCGCTGAGAGGCGTACGGCCGCAGGAAGCACCCCGGCTTCGGGCGCGCGACCCCGGGAGGATCGTGGCTCAGGCACCAGCCATGAGACCGGTCGCGAGTCACGCACTCAACGATGGCCGCCGGTGCCCCTGATGCTCATGGGCGTTTATGAGCGCGAGGGCCAGCGAGCGAAGAGGCACTCCAGCGAGACCGCCGACCCGCCGTCGGCCTGCGCTTCCGCCCGTCTGGTCACTGGGAGTATGGGCGGGTGAGTGCTGACGTGTTGGGACGCTGGGTGCCGGATCGCCCCGAGGATGTGGCCATGGTCTTCGCCAAGGCGGACTTCCCGTGGTGGATCGCCGGTGGCTACGCGATCGAACTCGCGGTCGGCCGCGAGCTGCGTGCACACGGCGATCTCGACGTCCTCGTCCTCCGGCGTGACCAGGCCCTCGTACATGAACTGCTGGCCGACTGGGACCTGTACGTGGCGGATCCGCCTGGCCAGGGGGAGTTGCGACCGTGGCGTCCTGGAGAGGTCCTTCGACCGCCGCTCCACGACATCTGGTGCCGCCGCACATCCAAGGCGCCCTGGTCGGTGCAGCTCATGCTGGACGAGGCCGAGGGAACCCAGTGGGTCTCGCGGCGCACCCCGGAGATCCGGCTCCCGATCGACATGCTCGGGCGGACGAGCAAGGCCGGCATCCCATATCTCGCGCCCGAAGTGCAGCTCTTCTACAAGGCCAAGACGACCCGGGACAAGGACGAGACCGACTTCGAAGCGGTACTGCCGCTGCTCGACGCTCCGGCACGCGCCTGGCTGACGGACGCGATCAAGGTGATCGCGCCCGGCCACCCCTGGATTCGCCGGCTCCTGCCGGTCAGCCAAACGTAAGCAGCGGAACGTCGTAGAGGTCGGGGTTCCGGGGCCGGGTCATGGTGGGCGACGTGACTTCCACGATCAGCAGCTCGCTGAGGAACTGGACCTTGGCGCTGAGAAGATGGCTCGTCCTGCCGTCGGCCGACTGGGCCTTCAGACCGGCGGAGACGTGGATGTGCGGGAGTATTCCGCCGGTGGCGGGGTCCTGGGCGAGGGTGCCGGCGCCGAACGCCTCGACGTTGGTTACGTACGCCTTCGCCCAGACCGGTGCGTCCGGGTCCGCGAGCTTCTCGCAAGCACCCACGATCTCGGCCTCCGCGAAGGCTCCGATGAACGAGGGGATGTAGCCCTGCCGGACGCCGTTGTCCCGGCAGAAGGTGGACAGCGCCTCAAAGAAGTCCTCCCCGTGGTCGAAGGTGACGCCGAAGGTACGGCCGACGGTCAGCTCGTGAGCACGCATGTGGCGGGAGTCTCCTGATGAGGTGGGATCAGCGGGCGGAGGCGGTGGTGAAGGTCTCGCGGACCGTCGCTCCGTCGGCGCCCTGGGCGAGCAGAGCGTGCAGGAGGAGCCGCGCCTGATACGGGCCGAGGTCTCCAGCGCTGATGAGCCCACGGCCGAGGAGGTCCTTCTCGGAGCCGGCGAAGCCGTACGTGTCGGACAGGACGGGCCCATTGCCGATGCGGGAGGCGAGGACCACGGGGATACGGGACGCGAGCTTGGTGAGCCCTTCGACGAGACGCTCCGGGACGTGGCCGACACCGAAGGCCGCGACCACGAGTCCGTCGCAGTTGCCGTCCCACAGGTCGAGCAGGGTGCCGTCGTCGCCGAGGGTGACGGTGTAGAGCCCGACGCGCGCCCCACGGTCGGGGGTGCCGACTAGCGGTCCGCGGGACGGCAGGCCGCCCACCATCCGCACCCGGTTCTCCGCGATCCGCGCGATCGGGCCGCTTGCTGGTGAGGTGAAGGCGGCGGGGCTGGTGGTGTGGGACTTGCGGACGGTCCGGGCCGAGTGGATCTCGTCGCCGAGTACGACGAGGCAGCCGACTCCGCTGAGTCCAGGGTCGGCGGCGGCCAGGACGGCGGCATGGAGGTTGGCCGGGCCGTCGGCGCCGGACAGAGTGGGGTTGCGCATCGCGCCGGTGACGACAACCGGCTGTTCGTGGCCGTGGTAGAGGTCGAGGAGGAAGGCGGTCTCCTCGATGGTGTCGGTGCCCTGCGTGATGACGACGCCGTTGACCTCTCCGGTCTCCAGCTCCGCCGCGATCTCGGCCGACAGTGCGGTGAGGTCCTCGAAGGTCAGGGAGGCGCCGGGCAAACGTCGGAAGTCTCGCACCTTGAGACCGATGCCACTCGTGGCCAACGCGGGTACTGCAGCGAGGAGTTCGTGGGCCGAAAGCGCCGGTACGACGCCTCCGGTGGTGGGATCCGTGGTCATGGCGATCGTGCCGCCGAGGGAAAAGACCGCCACGTTCCTGACCGACTCCGTCATTCCCCTGCTCCCCTGTCCGGACGCCGCCAAGCGCTGCCTCACGAGTGGTTCAGGCAGGCTATCGGGTCGGCGCCGTCCGGGTACGCGGAATGATCACCATCTGCTCGGCCACGAACCGGCAGGCGGCCTCCAGCCCTTCGAGGCCGAGCAACCGGCTGCGCGGCCGGGCAAGCCGCTCCGTACCGGCCGCCGACAACTGTGCGCACCGGCGACCGAGCCAGGAGGCGTCGAGGCCGAGGTACTCCGCCGTTGCCGCAAGGCGCTGCCCTGCCTGCTCGGCCGCCGTGGCCGAGTGTTGGCTGACGTGGCCCGTGACATCGGCGAACGTCCGCAGGGCTCCCGGCCGCGCGGTGACCGCGAGGCGAGACGCCCCCTCGGTTCGTACCCATGAGGCGATAACAGCCCGGCGCCCGTGGGAGAGCGCGAAGCCGTCGGTGTAAGCGAAGCCTCCGTCGTCGGTCACCCAGGTACGGATGCCGAAGGACTCCATGAGCGCGATGGCGAGGAAGAGCAGAACGCGCTCGTACGCGGGCGAGGAGGCGACAGCAGTCTCGGGGACGCAGAACCCCCGGCCGCTGGTACCGCCCGGACTCCGGGGTGCCAATCGTTCGAGGTAGCGGTATTTGTGCCGAAACAACAGCCACGTGGCAGCCTCTTCACCGCGCTGCTCCCTGGTCCAGAAGACGGGCGCGTCGCCCAGGTGGTCACGGTGGCCCAGGATGTACCGGGCGGCGGTCTCCGAGCCGATCAGCATCCGGGAGACTTCCGTCAGGCTCTGGTCGGAGGCAACTGGCGAGCCTGGGGAAACGGTGAGCGACGCCAGCGATGTGTACAGGGCTTGGTCGTCGCCGAGAAGTGCCGCCTCGAAGCCGGACACGGCCCAGAGGATGCCGTAGGTCAGATCGTCCAGTTCGTACGCGGCGGGGATGTCGACCGGAGTGGAGGCGGTAGCGCGTATGCCGCTCGACCGGGCGTCGGCGACGAACTGCCGGACCGCCCCGTCCACCGTGCGGTTCGCGACGACGAGCGCGCGCATCGGCATGGCGCGCCAGGCATCCAGCTCCGGGCGGGAGTCGAGCCTCAGGCTGTCCCCGAGGAAGGAGGCCGCGGGAAGGGTCAACACAGGAAGCGCTGTCGTCGGGACGGACCGGCCGGCAGGTAACAGAAGCTGGCCCGGCCCTTCGGACAGCGTCGCGTACCCACGGGCTCCGGTACCCGCCGTTCCCGGTCGGCCCGTGGAGTCCGGGATGTGCGGATCGGCCGTGGGCAGGAGCCCGAGCAGCTCCTCCGGGATTCCGAGCGCATCGGTCCACTGGACGAACTGCCGTCGGTCACGGATCTGTTTGAGCCCTCGTTCCAGTCTGCTGACCTCGGCCTGGTCGATGCTGACCATCCGCGCCACGCCGGCCTGGGAGAGGCCCGTGTGCTTCCTGAACAGCTTGACGACGGTGCCGAGTTCCCATGCAGCCACGGCTCGCCGGACCGTCGGATCACGCCAGAAGGCCGGGTCGGCCCGTCGGGTGGCCGGCCCGTCCTGGCACGAGGCGCATCGTGTACCGGCATTGAAGCGGCTGAGAAGGGCACCGCAGCGCGTACACCGCCGCTGTCCGCTGTCGACCATGGTCGGCATTCTCCCTCGCTCTGTGATCACCCGGGCACGTTCCGCTGATGGGGCTCATAAACACTCATAGGCGTGGGCCTTCGTGGCGGCCATCGTGGTGGAGCACCGCCGACCGGAGCCGCGTGCCGCGACTCCCCGGACGTGAGGATCCGACCTGTGACCTCCTTGACCCTGCCACCCCGGCCTCCCGGTTCCCCGCCGCTCGCCCATGCCTGGCAGACGCTGGCGGACGGGCTGCTGACCCAGCGGCTCCATCTTCATCTCGACGAATGGCGGGCTGCTGTCGCCGAGGAGAAGGCGCTGCCGGACGTGCCGGGCGCCGATGTCTCCGTGCTGGCCCGACGCCCGTCGCCGCTGCCAGCAAGCGGCGAGTCCGCGATGGCGCTGCTGGGGGACGCCGGGCTCGGCTTCTGGTGGGAGCTGCCCCAGCGGCACGGAACGGAGTCGCGGAACCAGCGCGGGGAACTTCACCGCGCCGCAGACACCGCTGCCCAGAATCTCCTCGTCGAGCAGTCCGGGGCGTCCTGGTCCGACGCTGTGATCGCCGTCAGCGGCGCCGCCGCGTGGTGGGTGGGCTTCTTCGCGGTCATCCGCCACCGCGGGGTGCACCACCTCACGCTGGAGCCGCACCCGAGCCCGGTCCATGAGCAGGCCCTGGGCACCGCCGTGAGCGTCGTGGCCCACGGCATGGCCACGCGGGTGCTGGAGACAGCGCTGCGCGACTCCGCCGACGACCCGGCCCTCCGCGCCGCGTACTGCCGGGCCATCGAGGCCGGCATCTGCGCCGAGCCCGAGCTGCCCCGCCTCATCGACGAGTTGGCGGAGCTGCGGCTGGTGGACCTGGTATCCACCGCGGCCCGCTGGCGGGGCCGCTTCACCAAGTACGCCGGCGGCACGGGGGCAGGGCAGGTCGAATGAAACACCGCTATCCGTTCATCGTCATCGAGGGGCTCGACGGCACCGGCAAGACGACGCTACGCAAGGGCCTGTTCCGGCTCTGGGAGGGGCTCTACGGCGTCACCCCGCTGTGCGTGCTCACCACCAACTTCCTCGCGGCCGACCAGGCCGCCGCCATCGTCACCGGCAAGTACCAGCCGAACGCCGGGAACCGTGACGCCTACCTGTCCGCGATCGCGGCGGACAAGCGGGCCACGCTGGATCGCCTCGTGCTCCCTCAGCGACCGGCCCGGCCCGTGATCGCGGATCGCTGGCTGCTCAGCGAGCTGGCCTTCTTCGCCGTGAAGCACCGCATGAGGGCGTCGGAGACGTACGAGACGCTGGCCGCGCACCTCACCGCGGCCCCCGATCTCACGCTCGTCCTGGACCTGGAGACCGACGCCTCGATGAGCCGGGCACAGGCCCGCCAGGGAGACGCCGTCCGAGCCGACTGGGACGTGCACGACGTCCAGAGCCGGGTTCGGGAGACCTATGAGGCCGTGGTCACGAAGCCCGACCAGTTCCCGCTCCTCGGCGACGTGGTCCGCCTGGATGCCCGCCGCCCCCGGTCCGAGGTGCTGCTCTCCGCCTGGGACGTACTGCGCGATCGACAGCTGGTACCGCCCATCGGCGCCCACGCGGAAGGAGGAGAGACCTGTGACTGACGGCACGAAGGCGAGGCGTCTGCGCGAGGCCCTCGACGACAGCGAGCGGAAGCACCCGCTCCTGGCGATCGGTGCGGTGAACGCGCTCGCCGCGCACGTCGCGGCGGAGGCGGGCTTCGACGCCCTGTGGGTGAGCGGTCTGGAGGTGTCCGCGGCCTCCGGGCTGCCGGACGCCAACGTTCTGGGCCCCCGGGACCTGTCCGACGTGGTCGCCTCGCTCGGCCGTGTCACCGAACTGCCTGTCATCGTGGACATCGACAACGCGGGCGGCTCGGGGCGCACGGCGGAGCGGTTCGCGTACGACCTGATGCGCGCCGGAGCCGCGGCAGTGTGTGTCGAGGACAGCGCGTACCCCAAGTGCAACAGCTTCGCGGCCCACCGTGCCCAGGGCCTCGCCGACCGGGACCTGCTGTGCGAGCAGGTGGGGCGCATACGGAAGACCGCCGGTGACGGCCTCGTGGTCGTGGCCCGCACCGAGGCCCTGATCGCCGGCGAGGACATGACCACGGCGATCGCCCGCGCCGAGGCGTACGCCGACGCCGGAGCGGATGCGATCCTCATCCACTCCAAGGACGCCACCGGTGACCAGGCGCGGGCCATCGGACGCGCGTGGAACCACGGCGTACCGCTGGTCAGCGTGCCCACGGCGTTCCCCGACCTGAGCGCCGCCAAGCTCGGCGAGGCCGGCTTCCGCCTCTGCATCTACGCGAACCAACTCAGCCGTGCCGCCCTCGCGGGTATGCGCACCGCCGCCCTTCAGTTCCGGCGCGGAGGGAGTTTCCGCTCCACCGTCGCGGGGTCCCTCGCGGAGGTCGGCGACCTGATGCGCGTCGGCGAACCGGAGGCGCTGTCGTGCCTCTGACGCCCGAGCTGCCTCGGATCAGTGTCTCCGTGAAGGCGGCAATCGTGCGCGACGGCGCCATCCTGCTCCTGTCATACGACGACGAGGCCGGGTTCCACTACAACCTCCCGGGCGGCAAGGCCCAGGTCGGCGAGGACCTCCGCCAGGCCGTGAACCGCAAGGTCGCGCAGGAGACCGGCCTGCATGTCGTGGCCCGGCGTCTGCTGTGTGTCGTCGAGTACGTCCCCGAGTCGTGGCAGGGCGAGTTCGGGGACGTACAGAAGGTTCAGGTCAACTTCCTCGCCGAGCAGGTGGACGACGCCGAGCCGCGTATGCCGGAACCGCCGGACCCCATCCAGGTGGGCTTCGAGTGGGTTCCGCTGGAACGTCTGGGCGACGTGTACCTGCTGCCCCGGATCAACCGCCCGCTGTCGGCGGCGTTGAGCGGGAAGCTCGCCGACCCCTTCGTGGACAGGTGGTGACCTTCATGGATCCAACGCTGAAGGATCTGCAGGAGTGGCTACTGCGGGAGCACTCAGGGACGGTCTGTGCCGACCGGCTCCACGTGATCGCCGCCGAGCTCGCCGACATGTCCGCCGGCGGCGTGCCGGGCGCCGTGGTCGAA
This sequence comes from Streptomyces sp. ICBB 8177, assembly GCF_003144095.1. Lineage (GTDB taxonomy): Bacteria > Actinomycetota > Actinomycetes > Streptomycetales > Streptomycetaceae > Streptantibioticus_D. The sequence goes on from NZ_NSKH01000024.1 coordinate 179,659, forward strand.
CTCGGCTGCTACAGGGGCGCGATGGCCCTCTGGATCCGTAGCGTGCTCGACTCGCTGGGCGACCGCGAGCGCCAGATCCACGTCTACGACTCCTTCCAGGGCATGCCCGCGCCCGGCGCCGAGGACTCGGACCACCTGGCGGCGGGCGAGCTCCGGTCATCCCCGGACGACGTGCGCGCCACGCACGCGGCCTGGGGCAAGCCGGCGCCGGTCATCCATCCGGGGTGGTTCGACGAGACCCTTCCCAAGGAGCTGCCCGACGAGATCGCGTTCGCCTACCTGGACGGCGACTTCTACGACTCGACCCTCACGGGACTCACGCACTGCGTCACCCGCCTGGTGGCGACGGGGGTGCTGCTCGTCGACGACTACGCGGACACGGCGGTCAATCCACGAGCCTGGGACGGGCTCCCCGGGGTGAAGCGCGCCTGCGACGCGTACTTCGGCGCGCCGTCGCCCGTGACCGTCGTCGTGGGCGAGGGTGATCTGGCCTTCGGCCGGTACGAGAAGCCGGGGTCCCTCGGATGAGCGCAGTCCTCGTGGTGCGCGGAGCGGCGGATGCGGGTGCGATCCGCCGCGCGCTGCCAGCCGTCCCCGTGCACGATTTGCTGGACCTGAACTGGCCTCTGCCAGCCGACGCGGCCGTGGTCGTCCTGCGTTCCGGTGTCCGACTCGGCGAGCGGGAGCTCGACGCACTGCCTCGCCTGCGGCACGTCGTACGGACCGGCTCCGGCATCGACCACATCGACGTGAGCGCCCTCCAGCGTCGTGGGATCACGCTGCACCGCAACGCCGACGCCGGCGCAGCCGCTGTGGGCGAGTGGGTCCTCGCCGCTGCCCTCGCCCTGGCCCGGCGGATTCCCCTGGGTCAGCACGCGCTCATGCTCGGCCGCCACGAGAAGGAGGCGTGCATGGGTGTCTCACTCGGCACCCTGGCCGCAGGCGTCTGGGGCGCGGGCCCGGTGGGGCTGGCCGCCGGCCGGGCCCTCGCCCCACGTGTGGCACGCACGGCCTACGCCGCATGGCCGTCGAATCCCCCCGGTCTGCGGGTGGTGTCGCAAGCGGCGCTCATGGAGCAGTCGCAGGTGCACGTGGTCGCCCTGCCACTGCGTGCCACGACCCGGCAATTCATCAGCGAGGAATTCCTGGCACGCGTCGCTCCGCAGCAGCCCCTGCTGATCTGCGCCGGGCGGCTGGAGACTCTCGATGTCTCCGCCTGTCTGCGGGCGTTGGCGGACGGCGGACTCTCGGGCCTCGCACTCGACCCGGTCGAGCGGGAGCACCTACCGCTCCTCACCGGCTCCACGGTGCCGCTCAACCTCCTGGCCTCGCCCCACATCGGCGCCCAGCGGTCCGACGTGCGCGGAACGCTCGACCGATGGGCCGTCGATCTCCTCAGGGAGATCACCGCCGACGACGAGATCCTCATCGAAGGAGGCCGCCGGTGAACCCATCAGCACAGCTGCGCCGGGAGATCGCTGACGGAGTCGCCCGGGAGCTGCTCGTCTCCGGCCTGGCTCATGAGGTCTGGCTGGAGGGAGCGCTCGCTTGCGGCTTCGCCCACGCGGCCAGCGACATCGACCTGCGCGCCATCGTGTACGGCGACCCTCCGGTGTGGGAGTCGCGCATCGTGGACGGCGTCCGTGTCGACCTCCAGGCGGCGGCGCCGCAGCAGGCGGAGGAACTCCGACACCTGCTCCGCTCCTTCGACGTCCGCCGCGATGACCTCGGATCGTTTCGCCGAGTACGCGCCTCGATGCACGACCTCATGTGTCTGCGCACCGCTCTCTCGTACGGCTCCGGACGCTGGGACCCGGTGCTCGATGCCGGGGAGCGCCAGGGCTACCGACGCTGGTCGGTCGCCGACCAAGCGGAGGTCGCGGCGAGCCTCGCCGAGGACCTCACCGGCCTCGTCGAAGACGGCCTGGCCGAACCCGCCCGCGTCGTGTGCCGGAAGCTGGAGACCTGCGTCACCGCGCTCGAGTGCGCGGCGGCTGGTCATCCGGTCCTGGGCGACAAGTGGCTGCCGCTGCTTGCTGGCGCTCCGTTCGATCCGCCGATCGAGCCGGCCCACACAGAGACGTGGGAGTGGTTCCGCCCCGTTCAGCGACGCGTGGCCAGAGCGCTCCTGGGCTGCTGGCCCGTCGACGACCAGCTGCAGAAACCTCCCAACCTGGTTGCCCCTGACGCCGGCTGGCTACCCCAGCGGTACGCCGACGGGTGGTTCCTGCGCCGCGGCGACGTCCACATCCCCATCACCGGCGGACAACTTCTCGGGTGGCTGTCCACGGTCTCCACCGATGGCGCGTAGACCACGCCTCTCCTCCTCAGGAGTCCTCTGATGCCCGTCACCCGCACCGCCCCCATCGACCTGGAGAGTCTCTACGCCCCGCTGTCGAGCACCGGGCCGGACACGGCTGTCTCCGTCATCCTCAAGCTCCGCGGGGAGACCTGCGACATCGACTGCCTGTACTGCTTCGAGAAGCGCAAGGAGTCACCGGGCGGCGCCCGGATCAGCGCGACACAGGTCCACCGCCTCGGTTCGATCTTCTCCGGGCGTCCCCTCAGCGTCGAACTCCACGGCGGCGAGCCCCTGACCGCCGGCCGGGAACGGATCGCGGAGATCCTGGACGCGCTCGCCACACAGCCGAACGTCATCCGCGTGAGCCTCCAGACCAACGGCCTCCAACTCGACGACTCCTGGCTGGACCTGTTCGAGCGGCACTACCCGGAACTGGAGATCGGCATCTCCCTCGACGGGGACGCGCTGGGGAACTCGTGGCGAGTGGGCTACGACGGCCGCCCCACCTACCCGCGAGTGGTCGAAGCCATGAAGCTCCTCGGCCGTCGGGAACGCCGCGTCGGCGTCATCTGCGCCGTCACCCCGTACGTCCTCGGCCGGGCCTCCGAGGTCATGGAGCACCTCGCATCCTTTCCCGCCGTGACGACGGTCAGTCTTGTGCCGTGCTTCGACGCGGCGGTCACCCAGTCGACCTCAGTGGTCGGATCTCGTGCGCCGACCAGTCGGGCACTCCAGCGAAGGGCCATCGGCCCCACCGGCCCGGCCTGGGCCGTCACGCCTCGTCAATACGCCGACTTCGTGTTGGAGGCCGCCCACCACTGGGTCGCCGACGGCGTGTTCCGCCGCGTCAAGCTGGAGCCCGTCGTGTCCGTCATCCGCCGCCTGAAGGGTCTGGGGACCCGTTCCTGTCACTTCTCCGATTTGAAGTGCGACCATGTCCTCACCCTCTATCCCGATGACCGCCTGGGAAGCTGTGACGAGCTGCCCTGGCCGCAGGCCGGCCTCGCCTCCCTCGGCGACATCCACACCGAGGCGGACGTGGCCAGCGCCCAGGGCGGCTCTGCCTTGCTCCAGCAGGCACGCTCCCTGGTCACGAAGTGCACGACCTGCGACTACCGCGACACCTGCGGCGCAGGCTGCCCGGCGGTCCGGGTCCGCTTCGCCGCCGCAGGCGACGAAGACGCGTACTGCGACCACCGCATGCGCCTGATCGACGGCGTCGCCGCCCTCCTCGCCCAGCCAGACCTTCCGCCCGGTGCCGCATGCTCCCGGTTGCGCTGGCGTCCCGTCCGCCCCAACAACATGCACCACGTCACCGCCTTCCTGGCTCGCTGGGACGACCCCACCGCCCCCCGCTCGCCCGCGCGTCTCCAGGTCAGTGCCAACGGGAACATCAACACGGTCGGCCTCCCTGGCGTGCACGAGGCAGACGATCTCGACCCCCACCATCCCCAGTGGTACGAGGGCATCGAGCCCGGCATCCGCCCGGTCGTCGACGCGCTCACCTCAGGCTGGAACACCGTCACCTATGACAGCTGCCAGGGCCACGCCTACGCCGACCTCCACGGAGCCGAGCCCCGGTTCCTCTCGGTCGGCATCCTGCCGCGCGACCGCGCCGAGTACGCGCGTACAGCGGCGCGCCTGTGCCATGCCGCCAGCCGAGCCGAGTCCTCCCTGCCCGGGGCGTGTTCGCTGGTCCTCGGTCGCGGCGAACTCACGTGCCGCACCACCGGCCGGGTGTATCCGACGCTCGACCTCTATCTCGTGTCCACTGCCGGCACCACGTCGGCCGAGTACTTCGAGGACCTCGCCCAAGCGGTGCACGTACTCACGGTGGCCCTGGCCGAAGCCGCCTCTGCCCCGCCCTCCACCTCCTGCGCGTGCGGAGGCGGGCAATGATCCACATCGCCGAGACTCTGTCCATCCGTACTGTGGAGGGCTTCCTCAAGCCGGACGAGATCGAGCGACTCAACCTCGTCATGGACGACACACTCGGCTCCCTCGGGCGCGACTGGTACGGCACGGCCCGCCGCACCACCATTCACGAGATCCCCGGTCACTCCCCCGCCGAGGCGCAGGACGTCTACGAGCCGGCCGGCCGGATCGAGATGACCGAGATCCCGTACGAGGCGACCGCCCTCCTCGACCAGGCCCTGAAGCTCCACGTGGCCGCGATCACGCGCACGCTGCCGTCGGTCACCGGCCACCGGCCGTGGATCTACCTCGAATACGGGGCCGGCCAATACATCACCGCGCATGCCGACGGTATCGCCCCCGATCCCCTCACCCGTCCCCGCCAGATCGCCGCCGCGACGGTCACGCTCACGGACATCCACGACACCGGCGACGCGTTCTACGTGGAGACCACGGGCAGCGACGCCGTCTGGACCGCCGACGAGGCGCCGACCGAGGCGGGTTACGCCCAGGGGATGCGTTTCGCACACGACGGGACGGACATGTCCTCCCGCTGGTTCCGCACCATGCCCCGCACCCGATGGAGCGTCGCACCCGCTCCCGGCACGCTCGTGGTCTTCGGCAGCCAGCTCGTCCACGGCACCGAACCTGTCCGCGCTGGCCGCGTTCGCAAGTTCCTCACGCTCCTCGTCTCCGAGTAGGAAGCTTCGCCGCCATGACCGGCCCCCGCGGCCCGCCCCGCAGCGCCCTCCCCCCGACTCACGGCCCCGACCCAGAGGAGACAGCGAGCAGTGGCAGAAGACAAGACGTTCGACGAGTTCCTGGAGGCGGTCGCCTCCCTGCGCGACAGCGACCCCGTGCGCACCACCGCGCACACCTCCAACGCGGCCACCGAGACCTGGCTGGCCACCACGGTGCAGCACGACGCCGCTGAGCCCACCACCGAGTCCTGACCCGCCACGGGGCCGGGCCCGTCCCGGTCCGGCCCCGTTCCACCCCCGGAGCCCCAGATGAGCGCTCTCTCCCCGGAAGCCCCGGTCGCCCTCGATGGCATCACCGACCACCAGCGCCTACAGACCAGCCGTATCGCCTCCGTACTCGGCAACCGCCTCGGCTCATCCGCCCTCGACTACGTCGTGGGCCACCACCTACTCGAAGGCGCCGAACACGCGGCGCGCGCCCGGCACGGGGATCGCCTCGCCTGGTACCGCCGTACGACGGTACGAGACCTGACCCACCTGTCAGCCGGCCCACACCTCGTGCTCAGCCCGTGTCCCGCAGACCTGCTCCGCTCAGAGATCTCCGAAACCGCGTATTACCTCATCGGCCCCGACACCAACCCTGCCCCACCCGAGGCCCTCGGCCTCGTTGGTGCCGCGATCGCCTCCGCGACCGAGCACGGCTTCGGGACCCTGCTCACCCAGCACGCCCCCGTCGTCTGCCTGCTCAACCATCGCCGACTCGACGAGACTCTCCACAGTTGGGCCCTCACCCGCCTCCCGGGCACCGTCTTCACCGACTACACCGCCCAACCCGAGGTCCTGGCCCGTGACCTGATCCACGAGGCCGCCCACAACTGGCTCAACGACGCCCTGGCCGCGTACGACGTGAGCCTCCCCGCCGACGTCACCTTCTTCTCACCCTGGCGGGGAACTCCTCGTCCCGTCTACGGCTTCCTTCACGCCTGCTGGGCCTTCTCCCTCACCGTGATGTACGTACGGAAAGCACGGCGCAGCGCCACAGGCGCCGTCGCACCCTTCCTCGACGCCTTCCTGCGCCAGCAGGCGGCCCAGTTCGCTGCCACGGCCGAGTGCTTGGATCAGGCCCTCGCGTACGTGCCGACAAACGAAATCCGTGAACGCATCGGCCGAGCAGTCGGCGAGGTCGTGGGTCCCGCATAGCAACAGCCTGAGTTCGGTGGGGCTGGGGCAACCTCCTGGCGCAGGTCGCCTGACCAGCGGCTAAGCCTGCGCGGCCAGCTTCTTGCTGGCGGCGTCAAGACGGACCAACACGCGGTCCCGGCCAAGCAGTTCCATGGACTCGAACAGCGGGAGTCCGATCGTCCGGCCGGTGACCGCGACCCGAAGGGGCGCCTGGGCCTTGCCCAGCTTCAGCCCGTGCTTCTCGCCGACGGCGAGCAGGACGGCCTTCAGGTCGTCCGCCTTCCAGTCCGCGACGCCGGCCAGCTCGGCGGGGGCGTCCGACAGGATGTCGCCGGCACCTGCCTTCATCGCCTTGTTCCACGACACCTCGTCCTCGACCGGCTCATCGAGGAAAAGGAAGTCCACATAGCTGGTGATCTCGGAAAGCAGCGCCAGCCGGGTCTGGGCCGGGGAAGCCGCCGCCTCGAAGACGTCCTTGTCGAACGCCTCTGGCCGCCACGGCGCGTAGGGGGCCACGAGCCACGGCGCGCAGGCGGCGGACTGCTCCGGTGACAGGGCGCGGATGTACTCGCCGTTGAACGCAGTCAGCTTCTTCACGTCGAAGAAGGCCGGCGCTGTGTTCACGTCCTCGATCCGGAAGAGCTGCTCCAGCTCCTCGTACGGCCTGATCTCCCGGTCCTTCCCTATTGCCGAAGCTGTTGCTGTTCCACGGGATCTCGCCCAGGTCCTTGCGGTGGTTGATGAGCAACTGCTCCGGCGCCAGGGCCGAGAAGTCCTCCGCCACGTAGAGACAGGAGAAGGTCATGCCATTCGGCGTGATCCCACGCCGGCCCGCAGTCTTCTTGAGGTGCTGTCGAAGTCGCATCGTTAGGGACTTCTCGGCCTTCCCCACGTAGACGAAATTGTCGTGCAGGTAGAGCTGGTAGACACTGGGGCGCTACAACAGCTGCTTGATCCTCACGTCACTCAGGGGGGCCCTGGTCAGCTTGGCGAGATCCGTCGCGAGCTGATCGCCGAGTGCCTTCGGGTGAAGGTTCGGTGGAATGTCGACTCCTCCGGCCCCCTGCTGTCGCCGTCATGGCCCCCGTGGCCCTCCTCGTGCTTCTGCCGCTGTGGAGCGTACGACCTCACACGAGTTTCTGCGGCGCATGGGTCGCAATGAGCACTACTCCGCGGTATGGTTCTGGCTGCACTGAACTGCTAGGAGTGGAAAATGCAACGGACGTCGGTGGAGCTCTTCGCGGGCGGGGGCGGGCTGGTCCAAGCCAGCACGAACACCGGCTTCCGGCACCTGCTGCTGAACGAGTTCGCGAAGAGGGCGTGCGAGACGCTTGAGGGCAATCGCTTCGAGGCGTTTCCGGCGGACGTCGATTCCGATGTGCTGGCCAAGTGGCTGGACCAGATCGATGAGCAACGCGCGGAGGGCCTCGAAGCCGCAGGCGCCGTTGAGCGACCCCTGTACCCTCCCCTGGTCACCGGCGACGTCCGAGGGTTGGACATGCGCTTCCTCAGGGATCGAGATGTTGACCTTCTGGCCGGCGGGCCACCATGCCAACCGTTCAGCCTTGGTGGAGTCGCGAAGGGTGACGAGGACGAGCGGAACATGTTCCCGGAGATGTTCCGGGCGGTTCGTGAGATCCGTCCCAAGGCCGTCATCTGTGAGAACGTCCGTGGGCTCCTTCGTCCGTCCTTCAATCCCTACTTCGAGTACATCAAGCGCGAGCTGTCCCTTCCGTTCGTGAAGCGCCGAAAGGGTGCCACGTGGCAGAAGCACGACCACGCGTTGCGGGAGCGGCTCGACGCGAAGGACACCGATCCGGCGGAGACCTACGAGGTCACGCAACACGCCGTGAACGCCGCCGACTACGGGGTGCCGCAGATCCGCAACCGGGTGATCCTTCTGGCGTTCCGCGCTGACCTGGGCGTGGACCCGGATCTGGTCAAGCGCGCTGTCGCGCGCACCCACTCCCATGCGGCCCTCGCGCGGACGATCCTCGATGGCTCCTACTGGGACCGCCACAAGCAGGCAGGCGCCAAGATTCCGAAGCGCGTCATCGATCTGGTGACCTCGCGCTACGCGAACGAGCAGCTGTCGTTCGAGAGCGGGGATGAGGAGCTCCAGCCATGGCTCACCCTTCGAGACGCGGTAATGGGGCTCCCCAAGATCAACACCAGCATGTTGGACAAGACGACGGAACAGGGCGGATTCCCCGACCACATCGGGTGGCCCGGAGCCAGGATCTACGACGGGCACACGCCCAACGAACTCGACCGACCGGCCAAGACCGTCAAGGCCGGGGTGCACGGTGTGCCCGGTGGCGAGTCGGTCATGCAGCTCGACAACTTGGTGCGTGACGAGAAGACCGGCCAGTTGCGCCCCGAGCACCGCTACATGACCGTGCGCGAGACTGCCCGGGTCATGACATTCGGCGATGACTGGAGCATGGCGGGCCCGCGTGGTGAACGCATGAGGCAGCTGGGCAACGCGGTTCCCGTGAAGCTGGGCGAGGTGTTCACCAGCGCAGTCGCGAAAGCCCTCGACGACGCGGAACGGCGCTCATGAACGACGCCGCCGAATCCCGGCAAATGGGCTGGAGGGACAAGCCGCCGCCCGAGAGGGCCTGGCGGGGACGGCAGGGACGGACGAGGAAGGCGATCGTCGCCGAACAGGATCGTGCCGCGGGTGGTCGGGAGGGCCGCTATGTCAAGCGCAAAGACGGCGACTACGCGCTGGCCTCGATCACGCTGAAATTGTTGCCCAGGACTCGTCGGATCAGGGCCTATCTCCGCTGGTCGGAGGACGGGCGTTCGCCCGCCCTGTATGTCGGGGAAGTGGAGCACCTGACGCGTGCGGCGAATCTCGAACAGGCTTGGCGGATCGCCAAGGACCGGGGATTGGTTGGAGAGCGTCCTCTCCCGGAAGGGTCGTGGGCTTCATCCCCTGCCACGCGGTCAACAATGCGCGGGAACCGAGGCCGCGACACGGCACCGGAACTACGTATCCGCTCACTGCTGCACCGCGAGGGTCTGCGCTACCGAGTATCGGCGCGGCCGCTTCCCGGGGTGCGGCGAACCGCCGACCTCGTCTTCACCCGCGCCCGTGTCGCCGTCTTCGTGGACGGGTGCTTCTGGCACGGGTGCCCCGATCACTGCCGCCCAGCACGCACGAACAGTGACTTCTGGCGCGCCAAGATCGACGCAAACCGGGCCAGGGATGCCCAGACCGACCAGTTCCTGGCAGAGGCGGGATGGCGCGCCATCAGAATTTGGGAGCACGAGGATCCCGTACAAGCGGCGGGCCGGGTCGCCGCGGCCGTTCGCGACTTTGCGGCACGGAGTGATCACAACGTTCCGTGATTCAGAAGATCGTCGATGGCGTCGGAGGCCCGGCGCAGGACGATACGCCCGTCGCCGTCGCTGAACGCGAGCAAGTCGTCCCCAACGTTGATGCCGGCCTCGGCCAACAGCCCCAACGGTAGTTCGACGCGTCCATCGGGCTCTACGGATACCTCGGCGGGTTCACGGATCACGGGAGGAGTCTCCCAAGGACCGCCGGCGTCTGCCACCGACGCTGCGGATCGTCGGGGGACCTTGCGATTGCGACGGTTGGCGACTGGATCCCGCAACGTGCCGTAGACCCTCAAGTGGATGGAGTGGCAGGGAACTTACCGCCGATTGTCAGTGGCGCCCTCTACCCTCTTCATCACGCGTACGGCTCTACCCGAGCCGCGCGCCGAAACGCTGCCCGCGGCAGGGCTTCCTTCGGCGTGCCCACGCGAGACGAGGACAGGGGGTCCACCTATGAAGATCACTCCTTCCGCGCGTGTGCTGCGCATGCTCGGTGAGATCGAGTTCGACGAGTGGCAGTGCATCGCGGAGCTGATCGACAACGCCTTCGACGACTTCACGGAGATCCATCGATCCGGGACCCCCTGGGCAGGCGGGTATCGCGTCAGCGTCGAGCTCCCCGACTCCGCGCAGGGCCAGCTCGTGATCACCGACACCGGTCGCGGCATGACGTACGACCGGCTGGAGCGGGCCGTGCGGGCCGGCTGGTCGGGTAACGACATGCACGACAAGCTCGGCCTCTTCGGCATGGGGTTCAACGTCTCGACGGCGCGGCTCGGCAAGCGCACGCGCGTCCTCACCACGCGCCAGGGCGACACCGAGTGGATCGGTGTGGAGATCGACCTGGACCGCATCGGGGACGACTTCGAGGCCGAGGACATCACGGAGCCGAAGGCCGATCCCAACGAGCACGGCACGCGTATCGTCATCAGCCGCCTGCATCCCACGCGCGCTCGATGGCTGCAGAAGAACGGCTCGGCCCTGCGTAACATCCTGGGACAGGTCTACTCCTGGATCTTCCTGAACCGTCCGTTCGAGCTGTGGGTCGGCGGCTTCCAGGTGAAGCCTGTCCGGCACTGCCGTTGGGGAGACGACCGCTCGGTCCTCTACAACAACAAGGAGCGCATTCCCGCCTACATCGAGATCGACCAGAAGCTGGAGAACGGTCTCGCCTGTGGTGACTGCGGACAGTGGCAGCTCACTGATCGCGACGCCTGCGAGGACTGCGGGAGCGATCGGCTCACCGTTCGTGAGCGCCGGGTGCACGGGTGGCTCGGCATCCAGCGTTACATGCACAAGCACGATTATGGAATCGACTTCCTGCGCAACGGCCGCAAGATCCTCCGCTGGGACAAGCAGCTGTTCACCTGGCGCAACCCTGACGGAGCGGTGGGCAACGAGGAGCCGGAGTATCCGGTGGACCTCGCCCACCAGGGTGGCCGCATCATCGGGGAGATCCACCTCGACCACGTCCCGGTCACGTACCAGAAGGACGCCTTCGAGTACGGCGACCGCAGCTGGCGCTCGGCCGTCGAGATCGTAAGGGGGGTCGCGCCGCTGCTGCCCCAGCGCGCGGCGAACCTTGAGTACGAGGAGAACACCAGCCCGCTCGCGCTCCTCTTCAAGGGATACCGTCGCAACGACGCCGGTCTGCGGTACCTGGTCCCGGGAGACGGCCGCAAGCCGATCCACGACGACACCCGTCGGTGGGGACATGAGTTCCACCGGGGCAACCCCGACTACCAGACCGATGAGCGCTGGTGGCAGGCGGTCGTGGACCACGAGGCGACCAAGAGCAGGGGCAAGAACGCGAAGGCGGCCGCCGTCACCCCGGGAAAGCCCGACGAGGCGGCCGTGATGGAGGCGCTTGGTTTCGACGGCGCGGAGATCGGCAGTCCGAGTTCCCCCGCGACCGATCCGGACGAGACGAAGCCCGGTGCCCAGGCGCAGCCCCCGAAGGACGGCGAGTCCGCTCCCGCCGCGCCGACCCCGGAGAAGCGTAAGGAGACGCGGCAGGAACGCGTCACGCGCTACATGGAGAACTCGACCACCTATCCGTCCCTGAGCCGTTCCTTCGGCCACCCGCGCGTCGGCTTCGTCGAGGTCGAGGCGCGTCGGCTCACGGTGGGAAGCCTGACCGACGAGAACCTCCACCCCACTCCCGTCCTGCTGGACCAGCGCGGCGGCAACACTCTCGTGGCATTCCTCGACCTCGAGCATCCGATCTTCCAGAGGTTCGGAGCGGACCCGGCGGATCTGCTGCTCGCGGAGATCGCCGTGCTGCTCAGGGTGCAGACGAGTTCGGAGTGGAGCCACTCGGAGCTCATCGCGGCGATCCGGGCGGAGTCGCTGCCCGCCAGCGCTCTGGATGCCGAGATGATCAGTGCCGAGGCCAAGGAACTGCTGGCTGAGGTCCGTCGCCGGATGGCGTCCGAGCTGGACCGCGCCGGCGAGCCGGAGAAGGCGTTTCAGTTTCTCTCGCCCGATGAACTCACCCACACCGAGCACACCATGATCGCCAACGGCAAGGTCACCCGTACGACCGACCTCGGTGCGAGCGGTGAGTTCCTGCTGCATGTGCCCGCCCTTTTCCTGGTTCGTCTCGTCGAGTCGCTGCCGTCGCTGTTCATGGACAACCGCGTCTTCCAGGGTGTCTACGAGGGTGTCGCCTCCGCGTCCGCGCGGCGGCTCAGCCTCGCGCGCACGGTCGGTTACCTCTCCGATGTCGCGACGCAGGCGACCTACGCCGGGGCCAGCCTTCCGGACCAGCTGCTGCGGACGAGGCTGAGTATTCGTCTGCTGGCCGACGACCTCGCGGAGGAGAAGTGAGCGCCGTCTTCCTCTCGGCGGACGAGTTGCTGAGGGGAGGGCCAGCGGGTCTCACGCATGCCGTCGAACGGGCCCTCTGGTACCTCGGCTTCAACGACGTGCGTGTCATCGACGGCGCCGGCGACCAGGGCGCGGATCTCTTGGCGGTACGCGGTCGGGAGCAGTGGGTCTTCCAGTGCAAGTGGAAGGCTGGAGGGAAGGTCGACCGGAGCGGTGTCGACGACCTTGAGCGCGCGCGTACGCGCTACCGCGCGGACAAGGCCATCCTGGTCACCAACACCGACATCAACGCGGCGGCGGAGGCCCGCCGCGTGGCGCTCAACGGAGTCGGCGTGCCGATCACCGTCTGGCACGGGGCGACCCTGCGGTCGATCGGGGACCGCATGCCCGAGACCGTTCCCGCGAAGTACGCCCTGCGCCCGTACCAGGCCGAGGCGGCGGACGCGGTGGTCCGGGACCTCGACGCCAACAGCACCGCGCTGCTCGTCCTCGCGACGGGTCTGGGGAAGACGGTGGTGGGCGGGGAGATCATCAGCCGTCACCTCAAGACCAATCCGAACGCCAGGATTCTCGTCGTCGCGCACATGAAGGACCTCGTCGCGCAGCTCGAGAAGGCGATGTGGCGGCACATCCCCAAGTACGTTCCCACGCGCCTGCTCACGGGAGAAAGCCGACCCGAAAGCCTCGACGGAGTCGTGGTCGGAACGGTCGAGTCCGTTCTCAGTGCCGTACGCGTGGGCTACCGACCCGACCTCATCATGATCGATGAGACGCATCACGTGGCCGAGACCGGCAGGTTTGCGGAATTGCTCGACCTGTGTGGGAATGCTGAGCAGTTCGGCGTGACGGCGACACCCTGGCGCGGCGACAAGTTCGACATCACCTCCCGCTTCGGATATCCGAGCTTCAAGATGGGCATCGCGGAGGGTATGGCCGCCGGCTTCCTCTCCGCTGTCGACTACCGGCTGTACGTCGACAACGTCGACTGGAACGTCGTCCGGGACGCCAGCGTGCACGGTCAGTCGATCAAGGACCTCAACAAGTCCCTGTTCCTGCCGCAGCGCGACGAGGAGATCATCGAGCACTTCCGTGAGGCGTGGCGGACCACGACGGAACCGAGGGCCATCGTCTTCTGTCAGACCATCGAGCACGCCGAGCACATGGCCCGGTTGTTCGCCTCGTCCGACGCGGCGTGGGCCAACGCGTCCTTCCTGCACAGCGCACTCCCGCGGCAGCGACGCCAGGTCCTGCTGAACGAGTTCCGGCTCGGCCGGGTGCCGGTGATCACGTGTGTCGATGTCTTCAACGAGGGTGTCGACGTCCCGGACGTGAACCTCATCGCCTTCCTGCGGGTCACACACAGCCGGCGGATCTTCGTCCAGCAACTCGGCCGCGGACTCCGACTCAGCCCTGGCAAGGAGGCCCTGAGGGTCCTCGACTTCGTGACCGACATCCGCAGGGTGGCGGCGACCTTGGACCTCCGGCGATCGCTGGAGGCCCAGGAGAGCGAGCACCTGCGCGTACGAATGCCGCACGCCTCCCGTATCCAATTCAGCGACGAGACCGTCGGGTCGCTGATGGACCACTGGATCCAGGACGCGGCGGACCTTGAGACCAAGGCGGACGAGGTTCGCCTTCAGTTCCCTCTGACGACTGGAATCGAATGACCAAGTACGCGATCCCCTCGGACCTGGAAGAAGAGGTCGTGCGTCTCCTCTACAGGCGGGCCGCCGACCTCAACTGGACCTATCTCACGGACACCGAGCGCACCCGTCACTATCAGGCGTGGACCTCCGACCCCGAGGTGGGAGGACGGCTCCTCCCGTTCATCGGGAAGCCGGAGAACGTCCGGCCGTGGCTCAAGGACAGGCCCATGAAGGAGTACATCCGGGCGACTTACGGGGTGGGCAAGTGGGCTCCGCTCGTGGTCAAGCCGGCCACTCCGGTCAGCGCTCTCGTCGACAAGGCCCTCGGTCACGGCTGGAACGTCGACCTTGAGACGCTCGACATCAAGCCGCTTTGCGTGACGATTCGCCACGAGGAGGACGAGGAGATGGAGCGGCGCTTCGCCTGGGCGCCCATGCGCGACTTCAAGCATCTCGCGTGGGCGGCCATCGCGTCGCAGGCCGGCGGCGACCCCCTGCCGTGGGTCATCTGCACGGTGGACTCATTCGTTCGGAAGATCACCCCGGAGCAGAAGGCGACCAACGAGCGGATCGCGAAGCGGCTTGGTCTGATCAGCGCGCACGTCACCGATGGCTGAACGGGGCTCCGCCATGACGAGGGACGACGACTGGCTTCAAGCTGCTTTCGGTGCGCTTCCTGCCCGGTCACGTCGCATGATCGAGGATCGCGCCGACGGGAAGACCCTCGGAAGTATCGGGCAGGAGCATGAGGTGAGCCGCGAACGGGTCCGCCAGTTGCTCCTGAAGGCGCAGGAGCATCTCTGTCTTGTCGCCGACGCCTTCGTGGATGACTGGCGTGATCGGCTCACCACCCTCACCGAGCGCTCGGCCGTGCCCCAGTCCGAGGTGTCGGCGTTGTTGGGCGTACGTGACCAGGTGGCCGTGGAGCCTCTTGTCGAAGCGGTCGGGGCTGAGCACCCATTGACGTGGGCTGGTCGTCTGCGCGGCTGGTGGACCCGCAGCCCTGGCGCACTGGAAGTGCTGATTCGGCGAGGAGTGGAGGAGGCGCCGCTGCGTGGGGAGGACGTAGCGGTGACCTTCGCGGCTGCCGGAGTACCGGACGAGGTCCCCTTGCTGGATCTGCTCGGACATCCGGATAGCCCTCTGGTGCCTGGCTTCGGGGGAACTTGGCTGCGCCGTCGCGCCCGCGGAAGGGACGCGGCCTACCTCTTCCTCCTGGCGAATGGCGAACCCTGCCGCGCGGAGGAGTTGCTGGCGCCGACTGGGATCAGGCGGAAGTCCGCTGTCGCCGAGGCGCTCAGGCGGGACGAGAGGTTCGTGCAGCTCCGTCTGGAGGGTAAGTGGGCGCTGGCCGAATGGCCTCACCTGAATGTCACTCCGTACCCGAACGCCATGGAGGCCCTCGTCGCTGTGCTGACCGAACTGGGGCCGCTACCCAAGGACGCACTCTTCGTGAAGGTCGGCGAGCGCTACCCGGTGACCCTGTGGCGCCTGCACCAATGCCTGCTGGACGACAGGGTGGGCATCACGGAGGATGGCTTGATCGAGCTGGTCGCGCGAGGTGCTACCCCAATCGAGGAGAGCGAGCCGGCACGGCCGGCGAGGATGGCCGTCGATCCTGCGGGAAACGTCTTCGGCGTCCGACTCACGGTGGACAAGGACATCCTTCGGGGTAGCGGCGTCGTCGTCAGCAGCTGGCTCACATGGCAGCTCGGAATGCGACAGGCCCCTATGGTCAGGACCTTCTCCATCGCCGGTCACCCCACACCGATCGTCCTCAAGCGGGCGACGAGCGCGGCCCAGATCTCCAGCCTGCGGGTGCTGGTGAAGGAGAACGGAATGGTGGGCGGCTGCGAATTCGTCCTCTTCCTCCGCACGGACGACTCGACGGCCCGCATCGAGCACGCGTGCACCCAACACATCTGCCCTGCGGCGATCGGGTCTGCCAGGACAGATGTGAGACCGCCGGGCGACTCCGCTCTTGAGCTGTCGCCGTAGGAGTTCGGTGAACCCCTGACGAGGGGCCGCATGGGGCAACGGGAGAAACGATGTTGGCGGCCGTGCGGGTTAGGCTCTTCCTCTCGGGAGCCCGGGGGGTCGGGCTCCGCTGCAACAGGCTGTCAAACGTCCAGCGAGTTAGCGGACAGGATGGCACGGACCGGGTCTGGCTGGCACTGAGGCAGTCGACGGGACTCACCCTGGGAGCCATCTGGGAGCCGACCCGCTCCCCCGAGCCCCCTCTAAGCCACGTGGCACCAACCGATGCCACCCTTCCGACCTGCGGAAACGCCATCGAAGCTGGCAGGCTCACCAACCGAACCTCATTCGGGACGAAGAGGCCGTGGGTTCAAATCCCGCCACCCCGACCAGTGAAACACCGCATCAGGGCCACATACCCACGTGGGTATGTGGCCCTGATCCGTTCTGCGTGACCCATGGAGTGACGACCCAACCACCGGCCGACCCCGACGATCTCCTCGATGGATCGGGGGAGCTCCCGCGGGAGACTCACGAGGCCCAGAACGCGTCCTCGGCTTCCTGATCAGCCTGGTACTCCCGGAACTCGACGGCCCGTCCGCCGACCACACGCCACACATGGACCTCCGATGCGGACCAGGACTCACCGTGCCGCTCGGCTGACACCTTGCTGAGGACGACGACGCGTTCCCCGGCGGCGAGGATCTCCTCGGCTTCGACCTTGAGGGTCCCGCCGGAGAGCTCCTGGCAGAGGCCGAAGAACTTCAGGACCTCGTCAGGGCCGTGATAGTCGCCGGACAAGGGGCTCCGGCCAGGGACGTGCCAGGTGATGTCGGAGTCGAAGACCTGCAGGACGGCCGACAGGTCACCCGCAGCGAAGGCGCGATACCCCTCGCCGATCAGTTCCGCGTTCGATGGGGTCTGCATGGTGGTTCCTCGCCTTTCAGCGTCTGGATGTCAGGTGGCCTTCAAACCCACGCGGGGAGGCGCGACGACGGCCGCCCCGCGGACGGGACGGAGTCCCGCGAGGTGCCCACGTCAGGCAGACTGCTCGCAGCGCTCGACGAACGTGTGGAGTCTCTCGGCGAACCGTTCGGGATGGACGAGGTGGACGAAATGCCCCTCGCCGAGCCAGGTCTCGTATTCCGCATCCGGGAGCCGTTCGAGCCGTGCGCGTTCTCCGTCGGTTACGGGCCGTCCGAAGACGGCGAGGCACGGGGCCTCGATGCCGCGCGTCGCGCCGTCGATCCACGCCTGCAGGTCGGCCGGTTCGGTGTCCAGGACCCGGGCCCAGTAGCCGAGCACCACGTCCTGCCGGACCTCGTGGGTGGCCAGCACCAGAGCGCGGGTCGGCTCCGGAATGCGATCGAGCCCGAGGCTGTCCTCGAACTTCCGCCACACCTGCTCGAAGGCCGGCCCACGCAGCATCGGCGCGATCTGATGGAGCATCTGCGCGAACGGGAGAACCTCGGTCGCCTGGTCGACCATGACCACACCTCGCACGGGATGGGCGGAGGCGTAGAGCGCCGCGAGACCAGCCGACATGGAGTGGCCCACGACGACAGGGCGCTCGACGCTCAGCGAGTCCAGCAGCCGGTGGAGCTGGTGAGCGACGTCTTCCAGGTCCGTGGGCTCGCCCCCACTGTCGCCGTGGGCCGGCAGGTCGACCGCGATGCTGGTGACCGCACCGTCCAGTCGCTGGGTGATCGGACGCCAGGTGCGGCGATCGAAGGTGAGCCCGTGCAGAAAGACGACCGGCGTGCCGCTTCCCTCCATGTCGTAGGCCAAGCTGGGCGCCGGGGCATTCGCGGTTGCCATGGGCGCACCTCCTTGGAGAGGGTCCGCTACAGCAACAAGGTAACGCGGTTGCCCAGTGGGCGCCGCTGGTCTCAGTGAACAACCGTTCCGGGAATGTGGTGCCGCCGCGTCGAGTCGGTCGCCTGCCCCGCACGCGTCAGCGTCACCGAGAACGACCGTTCACCGGCTGACGTCCCAGCCGACACGGGCCGGGTGCGCCGACCCTCACCGCCGCGCACGTTCGGTCCCCGTGGGATGCGGCGGCCGGGATGTCGGCGCACGCTGTAGGCAGTTTCCCACCGCGGACCTCACAGGACCGACGGGTTCCCATGAAGGAGGGGAGATCGCCGTGCGCACCCTGATGACCGTTCAGATCGACTCGGCAGCCGGAAGCCGCGCCGTCGAATCCGGCGCGATGCAGCAGACCCTGGAACACCTGGTGCAGCAGATTGAGCCCGAGGCGGCCTTCTTCTCCCCGGTCGACGGCTTGCGAACCGCCTTCTTCCTCTTCGACCTCAAGGACCCCTCCGACCTTCCCCGTCTGGTGGAACCAGCCTTCCGCGACTTCAACGCCCGGGTGCACCTCACGCCAGCGATGAATCTCGACGACCTCAGGGCCGGCATGCAGAAGCTCGGGAAGGCCTAGCTTCGCGAACGGTTCGTCCGGATGACATCGAGTCGGCGGGTGGCCGTGTCCGGGGGACGAGGCCCGCGAGCGTGCCAATCCGTCAGGGGGTCCGGCGGTCCGGTTGAAGCGGTGACCGACGGAATCGGCGGACGACATGCCGCTGTGACGTGGCGCGAGGCCATGGTGATCGTGGCGGCGGCCCACCAACCGCCGTACAACTGTCGGATGCCACCGAACGCCCTGCGCCTCCGCTACCGCGCCGCTTGCGCCGCCGTGCCCACCTACCCGGAGATCGGCGCCACCCGGTCGGCCTCACTGCCGCCGGGCTACGCGTGGCTCCGGCGCCGCGTCCACCTCGGTCACGGGGTCGCGGTGCTGGAGCGCGCCGGGGCGTACGTGCTCGGATGGGGCACCCAGTTGGGCTCGGGGTTCGGGGTCCACCCGCCGCCTGCCCGGGTCGCGGCCGGGGCGACCGCGCTGCTGCGGATCGGCCTGCCCGGGCTGCGGGCGGCCCGGCTGGTGATCCCGTGCCGGGTGGTGTGGACCGTCGAGGAGCCCGACCGCATCGGCTTCGCCTACGGCACGCTGCCCGGGCATCCGGAGTGCGGCGAGGAGTCCTTCGTGGTGAGCATGGACGCGGACGGCGAGGTGTGGTTCGAGGTGACCGCCTTCTCCCGGCCGGCGGCCTGGTACGCGCGACTCGGCCGACCGGTGGCGGCGGTGCTGCAACACCTGGCGGTCGAACGGTACTTGCGGGTGGTGGCACGGGCGGCGGCGTCGAGCTGAGGACTTCGGTCGACCGCCGCTCCTTCGTGCCCGCCTCCCGGTGGCGGTCCGCGTGGTGCGGTCAGTGGTGGATCACGCGGCCGCGGTGGAAGTGGCCGCCGACGTCCTCGAACGCCAAGTCCAGTCCCACACCGTCTCGTTCGGCGTGCAGGTGCAGGTGGGGCTCGGTGGTGTTGCCCGAGTTGCCGACCTCGCCGACGAGTTGGCCCGCCCGGACCGTCTGGCCGGTGGTGACCGCCACGCTGCCGGGCCGCAGGTGGGCCATCTTGACGATCTCGTGGCCGGTGTCGATGAAGACGTGGTTGCCGTACAGCGGTCCGAAGCGGATGCGGCCGGGCTCCTGGTCGGGCAGCCCGTCGGCGGCGGAGACCACGGTGCCGTCGCAGGGGGCGTACAGCTTCGCGCCGTAGATGACGTACGACTCCGGTCCGCCGCCCGAACGCCCGTCGCCGTCAAGCCCGTTGACGAGCCTGTGCGGACGCCTGCTGCCGTGCGCCGGGTCCACCGCGACGATGTCGAGCGCCCCGCGCTGCTCGCGAAAGGCGACGTGGTGGTTGAGGCCCTTGCCGCCGCCCTGCGCCACGTACCACGTGCCGCCCTTGAGCGGGAAGCACAGCGGCGTGCCCCAGCGGTGCCCGCGCTGCCTGGCCAGCGACCAGACGACGCCCACGCAGAGGGTCACCGCGACGCACAGGCCCGGCAGCGAGTGACCGGACGGCAGGTGCGCCGCCCGCCATCCGGAGGCCAACGCGGCCGCCAGGCCGGCCCGGAGGGACCAGCGGACGGTACGGCGCATCGCCGCGGGCTCCCCGTAGCCCTCGAACACCACGTAGCCGGTGACCGAAGCGACCAGGTCGGTGAGCCAGGACGATCCCGTGCCCTCCGTCCAGCAGCACCACAGACCCCAGGCGAGCCCTGCGCCCCAGATCGCCATGCCCAGCGACACCCGGATGCCGGGCGGCACGCGGAACGCGGAGTGCCTGTAGGGATCGCCGTCGATGAGCAGTCCGGTCAGCACGCCGTCGTCGCCGGTCACCGCCCACCCCAGCGACTGCCCGCTCTCGCCTCGGATCACCAGGCCGTCCGGCCCCTCTTCGACGGCGGTGATCGCGCCGGTGCGCTCGCGGGTGGCGGCGACGATCGCCTCCAGGCGCTCGCGTCCCACCTTGCGCACGACGCGCGGTGCGAGGCGTTCCCACTCGTCCGGGTCCGCGGTCAGGAAGCGGTGGAGCGCGGCGGCCGGTGACGCGGCGCCATCGTGCCGGTACGGGTCCTGCATGTGTCCCCCCTCAGGTACCGGTGCGCGGCCGCGGTCGCGAGCCACCGGTCGGCGGGCGGCCCTGCGGGGCCGCGCTCGCCGTCGGGGAGGACGGTGGGGTCCGTACGAGGGTTGCGTGGCGGGCGGTGCCTGTGGCCGTGGTCACCTCGTCGGCGCGCGGGCCTCAGGCCGGCGTCCGATCGGCCTGGTGGGTCCCGGAGTCGCCCGGTCAGGGCCCCCGTCGCCGCAGCCAGCGGGTCGCTGCCTCGACCCGGCCGTGGGCGCCGAGCTTCGGGTAGGCGTGTTCCAGGTGCTTGTCGACGGTGCGGGGGCTGACGCCCAGGCGGTGGCTGATCTGCCGGTCGGTCAGCCCCCGCGCCAGCAGGTCGAGCACCGCCGCCTCGCGCGGGGTGACCCCGTCCGCCGCGTCACGCGGGGGCGTCGCCGGGCCCGCTTGCGTCGAGAGGCGGACCAGCGCGTGGCTGAGGCGGCTGCGCAGCAGGGCGGCCGCCTCCAGATCGGCGTCGTCGAAGTCGCGCGTGGAGCGGTTCACCGCGACGCAGACGCTGCGCGGCCCCCGCGGTCCGCGCCCGGCCGGGAACGCCATCGCCAACTGGTACTCGGCGCCGATCGGCCGGTACACCTCCGCGTACGCGTCCAGCCGCCGGGTGGCGGCCCGCGTCTGGAGGTCGGAGCGCCGCATCGGGACGCCCGATCCCACGGTGGTGTGCGCGACGAGCGGATCACGGGCCCGGTGCGCGGCGAAGGCGGCCAGTTCCTCCGGGGAGAGAAGGTGCTCCGGCAGACTCACCAACGGCGCCCCGGGAACGAACGGCCGCACGGACCACACCAGGCTGTCCCCGGGCACGGTGCGCAGCAGCAACGGCAGCAGCGCCGGGAGGAGCGTCTCCTCGTCGACGGCGTCTATCAGGAGGTCGACGACCGCGAGGATGCGACGCAGCCCGGCCTCCCCGGGCGCGGCGGTCACCCTTCAAGCTTCCGCCCGCCCCGCCCGGGCGGTCAAGCCCCGCCGGGGGCTACCTGCTCACCTCGTAGACCCTGTTGACCGGGGACTCCGCGGCCAGCCGCCAGTGCGTCAGACCCGCGCGGCCTGCCAGCTCGCGCATGGCGTCCTCGCCCGCGTGGTTGCCCATCGCGCTGGGCCCGTGCTGGGCGAGGGCGGCGGGCAGGCACAGGGCGACGGAGGCGTTGACGATGGCCCGGCGGATGGGGTGGCCGTTCTCCCGTACGTCGTCCGAGACGTTGGGCTCGACGATCATGCAGCTCCCGTCGGCCGCCAGCGTCTCCCCGACGTGCCGCAGGGCCTCGCCCGGGTCGCCCATGTCGTGCAGGCAGTCGAAGAAGGTGACCAGGTCGTAGTCCTCGCCGGGGAAGTCCTGCGCCGTCGCCACGTCGAACTCCACCCGGTCCGCCAGCCCCTCCCGTACCGCGATCCCCCGGGCCGACTCGACGGAGGGGCGGTGGAAGTCGAAGCCGTGGAAGGAGGACGCGGGGTACTCGCGCGCCATCAGCATCGTCGAGTACCCGTATCCGCAGCCCACGTCGGCCACCTTGGCGCCGTCGGCCAGCCTGCGCCCGCCGTCCTCCAGCGCGGGCAGCCACTCGGGCACCAGCGCCGCGGTGTAGCCGGGCCGGAAGAACTTGGCGGTGCCCGCGAACAGAGCCGGGCCGTGTGCCTCCCAGCCCACGCCGTCGCCGGTGCGGAACGCCTCCAGCAGCGCGTCCTCGGTGCCGTACAGCGCCTGCAGCATGGTGAAGAACCCGGCCGCGTAGGTGGGCACGCTCGCGTCGGCGAGCACGGCGGCGTGCTCGTCCGGCAGCGTGTAGGTGTCGTCCTCGGCGTCGTACGTGACGTACTCGCCGGCCACCTGCGCCGCCAGCCATTCGCGTACGTAACGCTCCATCAGGCCCGCGCGGTCGGCGAGTTGGGCCGAGGTCAGCGGGCCCGCTCCGGCCATCGCGGTGTAGAGCCCGAGCCGGTCGCCGATCGACGTGCACAGCCCCGACATCGCGGCGGCCCCGTCGGTGACCACCTGCTCCAGGAACTCCATCACCTTGTCTTCGTCCACGTGCCGCTCGGGCGCCGGCGTCCGCGTCGCCATGGCGGTCCACCTCCCGGTGGTCGGGTCGTGCCCCTCCGCTCCAACGGCTTCCACTCCAGCAGGGCGCGGGGCGCGGGGCCATACGGGGTTTCCCGTACAGCGTGGGGCGGGGCGGCGCGTCGAGACTGGGGGTACGGAACAGGACCCGGGAGGTCCATCATGCGCAAGACGATCGACTGCCGTGACTATCCCAGCGAGGTCAACTGCTCGCTGGCCATCTCCGGTGAGGAGGACGAGGTGGTGCGCGCCGCCGCGGAGCACGCCGCCTCCGTCCACAGCGAGCAGGACACCCCCGCCCTGCGCGAGGGCATCCGCTCGATGCTCAAGGACGAGGCGCCCCAGCACGTGTGACCCGGCACCTGTGACCCGGCACGGGTGATCCGGGGCGCGTGCTCCGGGACGAATGATCCGGCACGGGTGATCCGGCACGGGTGATCCGGGGCGCGTGCTCCGGCACGGGTGACTCGGCGTGTGTGCTCCGGCACGGGTGATCCGGCCGCTTCGGCCTGTCCGGCGGGTGCGGGCCGCCCGCTCGGCCACGTCTGACCCGACGCAGCCTGCCCCGCTCGCGGCGGATCGGGTTTGATGGACGGTATGAGTGATGTCTTGGCCGGCATGCCGGAGTGGGAGAAGCGGTTCCGGGCGCCGCGGGTGGGGCTACCGGAGTGGGCGCAGGACGCCCCTGACCGTTCGTTGTTCGTCTCCAACGCCACGGGGACGTACGAGCTGTACGCCTGGGACCGCGCGACCGGCGCGCGACGGCAGGTGACCGACCGGCCGAACGGCACGACCGACGGCACGCTGACGCCGGACGGCGAGTGGGTGTGGTGGTTCTCCGACACCGACGGCGACGAGTTCGGCGTGTGGATGCGCCAGTCGTTCCACGGGGGCGAGGACGTCCCGGCCGCGCCCGGGGTGGCCGCCGCCTACCCCGCGGGCGTCGCGCTGGGCCGCGACGGGCTCGCGGTGGTCGGCTGCTCGACGGACGACGAGGGCACCACGGTGTACGTGCTGCGGCCGGGCGCCGAGCCGGTGGAGATCTACCGCCACGAGCAGTCCGCGGGCGTCGGCGACCTCAGCGAGGACGGCACGCTGCTGGTGATCGAGCACACCGAGCACGGCGACGCGATGCACAGCGCGCTGCGCGTGGTCGACCTCGACGGCCGCACGGTCGCCGAGCTGGACGACACCGAGGGCGGCACCCGCGAACTCGGCCTGGAGTGCCTGGGGTTCGCCCCGGTCGCCGGGGACACCCGGCTGCTCGTCGGCCACCAGCGGCGCGGGCGCTGGGAGCCCGCGCTGTGGGACGTGGCGAGCGGCGCGCTGACGGAACTGGCGATCGACCTGCCCGGCGACATCAGCGCCGACTGGTACCCGGACGGCTCGGCCCTGCTGGTCGAGCACACCTACCGGGGCCGCAGCGAGCTGTGGCGCCACGAGCTGGCGACCGGCGCGCTCACCCGCATCCCCACCGACCCCGGCACCATCGGCGGCGCCACCGCCCGCCCGGACGGCACGGTGGAGTTCCTGTGGTCGTCGGCCGCGCTGCCGCCGCAGGTGCGCTCCGACCGGGGCGGCCTCGTGCTGGAGGCGCCGGGCTTCACCGCTCCGGCGTCGGTTCCGGTCGAGGACGTCTGGGTGGAAGGTCCGGGCGGCCCGGTGCACGCGCTGGTGCAGCGGCCCGAGGGCGAGGGCCCGTTCCCGACCGTCTTCGACATCCACGGCGGCCCCGCCTGGCACGACAGCGACGCCTTCGCGGCGGCCCCGGCGGCCTGGATCGACCACGGCTACGCGGTGGTGCGCGTCAACTACCGCGGCTCCACCGGTTACGGGCGCGAGTGGACGGACGCGCTGAAGATCCGCGTGGGCCTGATCGAGCTGGAGGACATCGCGGCGGTACGCGCCTGGGCGGTGGACAGCGGGCTCGCCGACCCGTCGCGGCTGGTGCTGTCCGGCGGTTCGTGGGGCGGCTACCTGACGCTGCTGGGTCTGGGCACCCAGCCGGAGGCGTGGTCGGTGGGGCTCGCGGCGGTGCCGGTGGCGGACTACCTGGCCAGCTACGAGGACGAGATGGAGCCGTTGAAGGCGCTGGACCGCACGATGTTCGGCGGCTCCCCGCAGGAGGTGCCCGAGCGCTACACCGCGTCGTCGCCGATCACCTACGTGGAGGCCGTGCGGGCGCCGGTCTTCATCTCGGCCGGCACCAACGACCCGCGCTGCCCGATACGGCAGATCGACAACTACGTGGGGCGGCTGGCGGAGCTGGGCAGGACCCACGAGGTCTACCGCTACGACGCCGGGCACGGCTCGCTCGTCGTCGAGGAACGGATCAAGCAGCTGCGGCTGGAGCTGGCGTTCGCCGAGAAGCACCTGGGCGGCGCCCCGGGCTCCGGCGAACGGCCCCCGCTGAGCGGCGTGGGCTCGGCACCGCAGTCCTGACGCGGGTGGCTCAAGGGGTGGCGGGGTGCGAGGCGGCGGCGTCCGCCTCCGCCTCGTCGCCCGCCTCCGCCCCGTCGTCCGCGCCCGCCTCGTCGGTCGGATCGCCGTCCGGCTTCGGCTCCGTGTCGTCCTCGTCCGGGATCAGGCCCAGCGCCCGGTCCCGGACGACCTCCGCCTCACGGCGGGCCAGCCGGACCCAGATGAAGACCACGAAGCCCGCGAAGACGAACCACTCGCCGGTGTAGCCGAGGTTCTGGAACGCCTGCATGTCGAGCCCGGTGTTGGGCGGCGCGGCGGGCGGCACCGCCTTCATCGGCGCCGCGGCGTCGACCAGCGTGATCCACCCGTTGTAGACCGGGTACGGCACCAGGTTGACCAGCGAGGCGGCGCTGATCATGCCGACCTGTCCGGCGGGCAGCCCGCCGTCGGAGTCCACCCCGTCGTCGCCCGGTGCCTCCGAGGCCTGGAGGGTGCCGGTGACGGTGACCTGCCCCGCGGGGGGCGCCGGAACGTGTCCGGGGTGGTCGGCGTCGCCGGGCAGCCAGCCGCGCACCACGGGCAGCGTGCCGCCGTCGGTGCGCAGCAGCCCGAGCACGTAGAAGCCGCTCCGGTTGTCGACGTAGCGGTCCGGCACGAGGTACTGGTGGGCGAGGTCGTAGTGCCCGGTCACGGTGACGTTCCGCCCCGAGGTGGCCTGGTCGACCGGGGTCTTCACGGTCGGCAGGGCCCGGTTCAGCGGGATGGCGGGGGCGGTGCCGGGGCGCGGTGCGTGCTCGGCGGTGCGGTGCTGGGCGACGCGGGCGTCGAACCGGCTCAGCTGCCAGGTCCCCATGAAGACGCAGAAGGGGATGGCGAGGAGCGAGACAAGGGTGATCCCGAGCCAGCGGGGGGTCAGCAGGAACCGGTACACGTCTCAACGGTAAGGGGGCACGGCAGGCCGCCCGGACCCGCCCCCCGGCTCCCGGCTACGGGACGGGCAGCGCCTCGGTGCGGTAGACGGTCCCGGCGCAGGCCGAGGGCAGGGTGACGGCGGGGGCGGGGCCGCCCTGGGTGGTCACGTCGGTCAGCGCGACGCCCTCGCCGGACGGTGTGCTGGTGGGCGCCGCACCCCCGCCGGCGTCCCCCGTGCCGTCGCCGGGGGCCGCGCCGGTGCCGTCGCCCGAGCCGCCGGACGCGCCGCCCGATCCGTCCGCGCCGCCCGAGGCGGGGGGCGGGTCGGTGGCGCAGCCCGAGGTGCCGCCGCCGGGGGCGGGGACGAAGGCGAAGCGGACCTGGTAGGCCTGGCCGGGCGGCACCACCACGGAGTCCGGCTCGGTCGCCGGGTCTGGCAGCGCGGTCGCCGGATCGCCCTCGGTGTGCTGGACGACCTGGATCCTGGAGGCGTCGGCCGCGCCCTGGGCGGTGACCGACAGGGTGCCGCCGTCGCTCACCGTGCAGCTGGTGTGCGAGACGTTGACGACGCGGAACGAGCCGTAGACGCGGCCCTGCTGGTCGGGGGCGGCGGCCTGCGCGGTGCCGTCGCCGAGCTGGGTGCGCGAGCAGGCGGGCGAGGTGACGAAGGTGGCCGTGGGCAGCGCCGCGCCGGACGGGCTGTCGGAGGCGCCGGGCGACGGTGAGCCGCCGGCGGAGCCCGAGGGGGACGCGGCCGGCCCGGCGGTGACGGTCGCGGGAACGCCGGGCAGGCCGCCGTCGGCGTCCGGGGTGCCGCCACCGTCCACACCGGGGCTGCTGCCGTCGCCCTGGGCACCGGAGGCGCGCGCGACGCCCGCGTTGTCCATGCCGCCGCCGGAGGTGACGTGCAGCAGCGCGGGCACGGCGGCGCCGACCAGCAGCACGCTCGCCGCGGCGCCCACCACGGCCTGCCGCCGTCTCGCCCGCCGCGCGGGCACGCCACGGCGCAGCCGCTCCAGCGCCTCGGGGCACGGGTCGACGTCGCGCACGGCGTCGCGCATCAGGCGGCGCAGCTCGTCCTCCCCGAAGGGCGCGCCGAGGGCGTCACCGCAGGGCGACTCGTCGCGCGGGGCTCGGGCGCCGTGGCCGGAGCCGTCGGGGCCGCTGCCCTCGTAGCCGGAGTCGTCGTGGGCGCGGTCGCCGTGCGCGGCTCTGTCGCGCGGGGTGTCGTCTTCCGCCATGCCTTCCTGGCCGAAGGGGTCTGTGGTCATGCCGGGGTCTCCATGGCGACACGGAGGGCCGCGATGCCGCGGGACCCGTACGCCTTGACGGAGCCTACGGATATGCCCAGCGTCTCGGCCACCTGAGCCTCGGTCATGTCGGCGAAGTACCGCAGCACCAGCACCTCGCGCTGGCGCCGTTGCAGGCCGCGCATCGAGCGGATGAGCTGGTCGCGTTCCAGCTGCTCGTAGGCGCCCTCCTCGGCGCTGGCCATGTCCGGCATCGGCTTGGACAGCAGCTTCAGGCCCAGGATGCGGCGGCGCAGCGCGGAGCGGGAGAGGTTGACGACCGTCTGGCGCAGGTAGGCGAGGGTCTTCTCGGGCTCGCGGACCCGGCCGCGGGCGGAGTGCACCCGGATGAACGCCTCCTGGACGACGTCCTCGCAGGAGGCGGTGTCGTCCAGCAGCAGCGCGGCGAGGCCGAGCAGCGAACGGTAGTGGGCGCGGTAGGTCTCGGTGAGGTGGTCGACCGTGGTGCCCGCGGTCATCGCGTCGTCAGCGCCCGCCGCGGTGGCACTCACCGGGGCGTCCGCCGGCGCGTGCGCGACCGGCCAGGGCGCGATCACCGGCAGACCGCCCGAGGGACGGGACGCACGCAACGGCGCGGGAGCGCTCCCCGCCCGTCCCAGCGGCGCCGTGAAGGGCGTTGCCATGCCGAGTGCCTCTGCCACGACTGTTGGACTCCCGCCCACCCGCAAGGGTTGTACGAGATCCGCATGCGAACCAACTCATCCCCACTGCCCCGGTCTGCGCCGACAACCCGATACGCCCCCGTTACCGCCGATACGAGGCCGCCGGTACGAAAAAACACGCTCCCCGCCCAACTGCCGTGGCAGCAGGGCGGGGAGCGTCATTGTCGAACGTCCGAGCGGTCCGCTTCAAGCGGTACAGACCACAGACTTCGTCACAAGTCCTTCACAAGACCGGTCGTCCGGCAGGGCTTTCAGGCGCCGGTCAGTTCGGCGGCGACCAGCTCGGCGATTTGAGCGGTGTTCAGCGCGGCCCCCTTGCGGAGGTTGTCGCCGCACAGGAACAGCTCCAGCGCGTACGGGTCGTCGAGCGACCGGCGGACCCGGCCGACCCAGGTCGGGTCGGTGCCCACCGCGTCGGCGGGGGTGGGGAACTCGCCCTCGGCCGGGTTGTCGCAGACCACGACGCCCGGCGCGCTGCCCAGGATCTCGTGCGCCCGGGCCACCGACACCTCGTTCTCGAACCGCGCGTGGACGGTGAGCGAGTGCGTGGTGATGACGGGGACGCGCACACAGGTCGCGTTGACCCGCAGGTCGGGCAGGCCGAGGATCTTGCGGGACTCGTTGCGGACCTTCAGCTCCTCGCTGGACCAGCCCTCGTCCTTCAGCGAGCCCGCCCACGGCACCACGTTGAGCGCCAGCGGCGCCGGGAACGGGCCGAAGTCACCGACGGCGCGCCGCACGTCGCCGGGCTGGGTGCCCAGGGAGGTGCCGCCCACCTTGGCGATCTGCTCGCGCAGGGTGTCGATGCCGGGCTGGCCCGCGCCGGACGCCGCCTGGTAGGAGGAGACGACCAGCTCGGACAGGCCGAACTCGGCGTGCAGCGCGCCCAGCGCCACGATCATCGACAGCGTGGTGCAGTTGGGGTTGGAGATGATGCCGCGCGGACGCACCCGCGCCGCGTGCGCGTTGACCTCCGGGACCACCAGCGGCACGTCGTCGTCCATGCGGAACGCGCCGGAGTTGTCCACCGCCACCGCGCCCTTGGAGGCCGCGATCGGCGCCCACTGCGCGGAGACCTCGTCCGGCACGTCGAACATCGCGACGTCGACGCCCTCGAACGCCTCCTCGCTCAGCGCGACGACCTCGACCTCCTCGCCGCGCACGACGAGCCTGCGCCCGGCGGAGCGCGGGGAGGCGATCAGCCGGATCTCGCCCCAGACGTCCTCGCGCGAGGAGAGGATGCCCAGCATCACGGTCCCGACCGCGCCGGTGGCACCGACGACGGCCAAAGTGGGCTTCGGCACGGAGTGCCGTCCGTCAGGGGTGGCGGCCGGGTGACGGGTGGGCTTCCTGCCCTTGGGGAACGCGGTCATCGGCCCGTCCCTCCGTAGACCACGGCCTCGTCGCTCTCGGTGTCGAGACCGAAGGCCGTGTGGACGGCGCGGACCGCCTCGTTGACGTCGTCGGCGCGGGTGACCACCGAGATGCGGATCTCGGAGGTGGAGATCAGCTCGATGTTGACGCCCGCGTTGGACAGCGCCTCGAAGAACGTCGCGGTGACGCCGGGGTTGGTCTTCATGCCGGCGCCGACCAGCGAGATCTTGGCGATCTGGTCGTCGTAGCGCAGCGAGTCGAAGCCGACCTGGGGGCGGGTGCGCTCCAGGGCCTGGACCGCCTTGCGGCCGTCGGTCTTCGGCAGGGTGAAGGAGATGTCGGTCAGACCGGTCGAGGCGGCCGACACGTTCTGCACGACCATGTCGATGTTGATCTGCGCGTCGGCGATCGCGCGGAAGATCGTCGCGGCCTCGCCCGGCTTGTCCGGTACGCCGACGACCGTGACCTTCGCCTCGGACGTGTCGTGCGCGACCCCCGAAATGATCGCCTGCTCCATCGGGTGGCCCCCTAGCGGTTCGTTGCTGACCCAGGTCCCGCGCAGTCCGGAGAAGGACGAGCGCACGTGGATCGGGATGTTGTATCGGCGCGCGTATTCCACGCAGCGGTGCAGCAGCACCTTGGATCCGGACGAGGCCAGCTCCAGCATGTCCTCGAAGGAGATCCAGTCGATCTTGCGGGCCTTCTTCACCACCCGCGGGTCGGCGGTGAAGACGCCGTCGACGTCCGTGTAGATCTCGCACACCTCGGCGTCGAGCGCGGCGGCCAGCGCCACGGCCGTGGTGTCCGAGCCGCCCCGGCCGAGCGTGGTGATGTCCTTCTTGTCGTGGGACACCCCCTGGAAACCGGCGACGATGGCGATGTTGCCCTCGTCCAGCGCGGTGCGGATGCGGCCCGGTGTGACGTCGATGATCCGGGCCTTGTTGTGGACCGAGTCGGTGATGACCCCGGCCTGGCTCCCGGTGAAGGACTGCGCCTCGTGACCGAGGTTTTTGATCGCCATCGCCAGCAGGGCCATGGAGATCCGCTCTCCGGCGGTCAGCAGCATGTCGAACTCGCGTCCGGCAGGGATCGGAGATACCTGCTGGGCGAGATCGATCAACTCGTCCGTCGTGTCACCCATCGCCGACACCACGACGACCACCTGGTGGCCGCTCTTCTTGGCATCGACGATCCGCTTGGCGACGCGCTTGATGCCCTCGGCATCCGCAACGGATGAGCCGCCGTACTTCTGCACGACAAGGCCCACGTGCGCTCCTCGCAACTGTGTTTTCTGGGGCATTCCCCCAGACCCCCGCGAGGGGGAATGCGTTCGGCTCAGTCTAACGAGCGGGCGCGATCCGCCCCGGGCGTATCACATCGTGAGACTTGCCGCTCACTACATGATCACACCGGCGCGGGCGCGCACCGCTCGGCCGCTTCAGCTGCGGAGCATGCCCGCTCCTCGCGACGGCACACGGAGACGTAAGACAGGTCACACGGGTGGGCGACGCGCTGTCCCCGTCACACGCCCGGGCGGACGCGTCACGTGCGTGGGCGACGCTTCACGCGCGTGGGCGGCGCGTCACACACGTGGGCGGCGCAGGCCCAGCGGTTCGGCGATCTCGGCGGCCATCACCCGGCCCGCCTCCTCCGCCAGCGTCTCGTCGCCGGCCGAAGCGTCGGTGTCGGTGTCCAGGCCGTCCAGCTCGTCCAGCGGCGAGTCCAGCCGTACGTGCGCCACGAGCGACTGGAGCGCCCGCAGCGAGGCGCTGGCGGTCGGGCCCCAGTTGGACAGGTAGGAGAACTGCCACCACCACAGCGCCTCGCTGACCCGGCCCTCCCGGTAGTGGGCGAGGCCGTGCGACAGGTCGGTCACCACGTCCGCGAGGTCGTCGGAGATCCGGCAGGCCACCGGCATGCTGCGCGGCACGTACGGGTCGAAGACCTCGGAGTAGACGTCGATCGGCTCCAGCAGGCGGGCGAGGTTCTCCCGCAGCTGGTCGGCGTCCGGCTCCGGACCCGCGTCGGGCTCGTAGCGCTCGTCCGGGACGATGTCCTCGTGCGCGCCGAGCCGGCCGCCCGCCAGCATCAGCTGGGAGACCTCCAGCAACAGGAACGGCACCGCGCTGTCGGGCTCGTCGCCCTTGGCGACCTCCCGAACGGCCACGATGAAGCTCTCGATCTGGTCGGCGATCTGCACCGCGAAGTCGTCCGGGGCGCCGGAGCCGGCCCGTCCGCGCGAGGCGGCGTGCGCGGCGGCCGGGCGGCCGGAACCCGCGCTCGGCGCGGCGTGTGCCGTGACGCGCGCCGTGTCGTTCGTCTTGCCGTTCGACTTGTCGTTCGCCGACGTGGCAGTCGTGGCGGGCGTCGGCCGGGGCTCGCCCGGGGCGTTGCCGCGGGCCGCTGTGTCAGACATCGAGCAGTCGTCTCCCTTCGAAGGCGCGTCCGAGCGTGACCTCGTCGGCGTACTCCAGGTCGCCCCCCACGGGCAGCCCGCTGGCCAGCCGCGTCACCTTCAGGCCCATGGGCTTCACCATGCGCGCGAGGTAGGTCGCGGTGGCCTCTCCCTCCAGATTGGGGTCCGTGGCCAGGATCAGCTCGGTGACCGTGCCGTCAGCGAGCCTGGCCAGCAGTTCCCGTATCCGCAGATCGTCCGGGCCGACGCCCTCGATCGGGCTGATCGCCCCGCCCAGCACGTGGTAGCGGCCCCGGAACTCCCGGGTCCGCTCCACCGCCACGACGTCCTTCGGCTCCTCGACGACGCAGATCACCGAGGGGTCGCGGCGCGGGTCCTGGCAGACCCGGCACTGCTCGTCCTGCGCCACGTTGCCGCAGACACCGCAGAACCGCACCTTCTCCTTGACCTCGGCGAGCGCGTGCGCCAACCGCCGGACGTCGGCCGGGTCGGCCTGGAGGATGTGGAAGGCGATCCGCTGCGCGCTCTTGGGCCCGACGCCGGGCAGCCTGCCCAGTTCGTCGATGAGGTCCTGGACCACGCCTTCGTACACGAAAACGCCTTCTCTCTGTGCCTTCTGCGGTTCTGCGGTTCAGCTCGACGGGCTTCGGTCGTTGTCGGCCCGGGTCAGAACGGCAGGCCGGGGATGCCGCCCCCGCCGCCCAGACCCTGGGCCAGCGGGCCGAGCTTCTGCTGCTGGAGCGCCTGCGCCGCCGCGTTGCCGTCGCGCACCGCGGCGAGGATCAGGTCGGCCAGCGTCTCGGTGTCGTCCGGGTCCACCGCGTCGGGCGCGATCACCAGGCCGACCAGCTCGCCCGCCCCGCTGACGGTGGCCTTCACCAGCCCGCCGCCCGCGGTGCCCTCGACCTTCGCCTCGGCCAGCTCGGCCTGGGCGTCGGCGAGATCCTGCTGCATCTTCTGGGCCTGCTTGAGCAGCTGCTGCATGTTGGGCTGACCACCACCGGGGATCACGGGTTCGCTCCTGCCGTACGACAACGTTCCAACGTATGCGGTAGGGCGAGCCTACGTGCTCCAACGGCGGAGCGCGCTACGCCGTGCGGAGGATCCAGCGCGGCGGAACGCGCGCCGTGCGCCCGCCCTTTCACCACCACTACCAGGAGTACGCCGACGGCATGGCGGCAGGGTCATCCCTTCGTCAACTTTCCCTTACCGACTGATGACGTTGACCGGCCGGCGGCTGATGGCGTTGACCGGGCGGGCACCGGCCGAGGGGTCGGCCGGGCGGGCGGGGCCCGGCCAGGGGTCACTCGTTGACGATCTCCTCGATCACCGTGGCGCCGAGCTCGCGGACGATCAGGTCGTGGCCGGTGAGCGCGGTGTCGTCGAGGTCGGGGTCGTCCTCCTCCGGGATGTCGTCCTCGATCGAGACGACCGGGGGCGGCTCCGGCGCGGAGGGCGCCGCGGAGCGCGACGGCTCGGGCCCGGACGACGGCTGCTGCGGCGGCTGCGGTCCCCGGGGCGGCCCGCTCGGGCCGGACTGCGCCGGGGGCGCGGACGGCGCGAAGGAGGCGGAAGGGGCGGCGCCGGCCGGTCCCGCGGCGGACGGGCGCGACGGGCCGGGGAAGCCTCCGCCCTGCGGCCCGGAGGACCCGGACGGCCCGAAGCCTCCCTGGCCTCCCCCTCCCCCGCTGCCGCCAGACGGGTCGACCAGCGCCTCGATCTTCCACTCGACGTGCAGCAGGTCGTTGACCGCCTGGCGCAGGACGTCCTCGCTGCCGCCGCTGACGAAGCTGTCGCGGGCACCCGGGTTGGCGAACCCGAGCTGGAGCGTCGTCCCGTCGAACCCGACGACCTGCGCGTTCTGGCTCAGCAGGATCCAGGTGAAGCGGCGGCGGTTCTTGACCGCTTCGAGGATGTCGGGCCACATCTGGCGCACCCGGGACGGATCGCCCGCGACAGCCCCGGCACCGCTCGGGGCAGGCGCCTGCCCGGACGCGGCCGTCGCGGGGGCGGGCGCCTGCGCGGGCGCCGCCGGGGACGACGGCGGCGCGGCCGGGGACGACGGCGGGGTGGCGGTGGGCCAGGCCCCCGGCGCGGGGCTCGGGGCGCCCCCGGAACCGGGCCGCGCGGCGGTCGGCCAGGCCCCGGGGACCCGGGCGGCGGAAGCGGCCGGGGCGTCCGCCGACGCCGTTGCGGCGGGAGCCGGAGGAGTGGGAGGAGCGTCGGCCGCCGGGACCGGGGCGGCCGGGGCGGCGGGCACGGCGGGCGCGGGAGGCGTGGCGGGGGCGGGCACCTGGCCCGGGCCGCCCGGAGCGGGCCGCACCGCCGCCCGGGCCTCCGCGGGGCCGTTCACCGAACCGGTCGCCTGCGCGCCGCCGCCCGGCTCGGGCGCGTAACCCGTGGGCGCCGCGAGTCCACCCGCCAGGGCCTGCCGCTCCAGCCGGTCCAGCCGGGCGGCGACGGCGCGTTCGTCGCCGTAGGCGGCGGGCAGCAGCACGCGGGCGCAGATCAGCTCCAGTTGGAGGCGCGGCGAGGTGGCACCGCGCATCTCGGTCAGACCGGCGTTGACCAGGTCCGCGGCGCGGCTCAGCTCGGCGGCGCCGAAGACCGAGGCCTGGGCCGCCATCCGCTCGACCACGTCGGCCGGGGCGTCTATCAACCCCTTCTCACCCGCGTCCGGGACGGCGGCCAGGATGACCAGGTCACGCAGCCGCTCCAGCAGGTCGGCGACGAAACGGCGCGGGTCGTGGCCGCCCTCGATGACGCGGTCGACGACCTCGAAGGCCGCCGCGCCGTCACCCGCGGCGAAGGCGTCCACCACGTCGTCCAGCAGCGCGCCGTCGGTGTAGCCGAGCAGCGCGGTGGCCATCGCGTACGTCACGCCGGACTCGCCCGCGCCGGCGAGCAGCTGGTCCATCACCGACATCGAGTCACGGACCGAGCCCGCACCGGCCCGGACGACCAGCGGGTACACGCCGTCCTCGACCGCGATGGCCTCCCGGGCGCAGACCTCGGCCAGGTAGTCGCGCAGCGTGCCCGGCGGGACCAGGCGGAACGGGTAGTGGTGGGTGCGCGACCGGATCGTGCCGATGACCTTCTCCGGCTCGGTGGTCGCGAAGATGAACTTCAGGTGCTCCGGCGGCTCCTCGACGACCTTCAGCAGGGCGTTGAAGCCCGCCGAGGTGACCATGTGGGCCTCGTCGATGATGTAGATCTTGTACCGGCTGGACGCGGGCCCGAAGAAGGCCTTCTCCCGCAGGTCGCGCGCGTCGTCCACGCCGCCGTGCGACGCGGCGTCGATCTCGATGACGTCGATCGAGCCCGGCCCGTTGCGCGCCAGGTCGCGGCAGGAACGGCACTCGCCGCACGGCGTCGGCGTGGGCCCCTGCTCGCAGTTCAGGCACCGGGCGAGGATCCGCGCGCTGGTCGTCTTGCCGCAGCCGCGCGGACCGCTGAACAGGTACGCGTGGTTGACCCGGTTGTTGCGCAGCGCCTGCGACAACGGGTCGGTGACGTGCTCCTGCCCGATGACCTCGGCGAAGGACTCGGGACGGTAGCGGCGGTACAGAGCGAGAGACACGCTTACGACGATATCGGGGCCCACCGACAACCGGCGCCGTCCGAGGCGGCCACCCGTCCGGCCCGGGCCCGCTCCCCGTGCCGGACGCCCTGCCCTCACTCGGACGAGTGGTTGTTTGTATGACCATTGGCGACACGGAGTAAGCATCCGTGACCATGGGTAGCTGGCGGGTGAAGCGAGCGGCCGGGGGGCCGAGCGTCCGAATGGCACGGAATGGCCGGGGGGCCGAGATGAGTACGACACAGCGCACGCCGCACACACGGCAGGCCGAGCAGGTGGAGCGGTCCGGGCCGCCCGCGCCGTGGCGGTCGGCCGGTGAGCATCCGGCGGACCACCCGGCACTGCGCAGGACCGGCAGGCTCCCCGAGCCACCGGTGGCTCTACCGCAGCCTTCGGTCCCGGTGCCCCAGCCGTCGAGCGCCGTGCCGAGGCCACCGTCCGCGATCCCCCGGGCGGCACCGGACGGCCCGCGTGCGGCACCGGATGCCTCGCGCGCCGCACCGCTCAGCGCCGCGCCGAATGCCCTGCGCACCGCACCGCCCGGCGCCGCGCGGCCGCGGGCCGCCCGCCCGGGAGGATGCCCACCGGCCCACCCGGCCCACCCGGCACCGCCCGGCCTGACCGTGCCGTCCGGCGTCCACGGCGAGGCGGCACCGGAAGAGGGGGACGGGGCACGGGAGCTGAGAGAGCCCGAGAGGTCGAAGGGACAGGAGCCAGGACGGCCCGAAGGGTCGAAGGAGCCGAAGGGGCAGCCCTTCCGGCTCCCCGAGTTCTACATGCCGTACCCGGCCCGGCTGAACCCGCACCTGGAGGAGGCCCGCCGCCACACCAAGGAGTGGGCGCGCGGCATGGGCATGCTGGAGGGCTCCGGCGTCTGGGACGAGCGCGACCTCGACGCCCACGACTACGCGCTGCTGTGCGCGTACACCCATCCCGACTGCTCGGCCGCCGAACTCTCCCTGGTCACCGACTGGTACGTGTGGGTCTTCTTCTTCGACGACCACTTCCTGGAGGTCTTCAAGCGCCCCCAGGACCGCGAGGGCGGCAAGCGCTACCTCGACCGGCTGCCCGCCTTCATGCCCATGGACCTGTCGGCCGGCATGCCGGAGCCGGCCAACCCCGTCGAGGCGGGCCTCGCCGACCTGTGGGCCCGCACCGTGCCCGACATGTCGCTGGACTGGCGGGCCCGGTTCGCCGAGAGCACCGAGAACCTGCTCAACGAGTCCCTGTGGGAACTGTCCAACATCAACGCCGACCGGATCGCCAACCCGGTCGAGTACATCGAGATGCGCCGGAAGGTCGGCGGCGCGCCCTGGTCGGCGGGACTGGTCGAGCACGCGACGGCCGAGGTGCCCGCCCGGGTGGCCCGCTCCCGTCCGCTGCTGGTGCTGCGCGACACCTTCTCCGACGGGGTCCACCTGCGCAACGACCTGTTCTCCTACCAGCGTGAGGTGGAGGACGAGGGCGAGCTGAGCAACGGCGTGCTGGTGCTGGAGAAGTTCCTCGGCTGCTCCACGCAGGAGTCCGCCGAGGCGGTCAACGACCTGCTCACCTCACGGCTGCACCAGTTCGAGAACACCGTCCTGACCGAACTCGGCCCGCTCTTCGCCGAGTTCGGCCTCGACCCGGCCGAGTGCGCCGCCGTGCTGGCCTACGTCAAGGGGCTCCAGGACTGGCAGTCCGGCGGCCACGAGTGGCACATGCGCTCCAGCCGTTACATGAACGGCACCGACGGCACCGCCGCGTCCGGCTTCTCGGCGTCGTCGGCCACGCCCGCCGGATCGGGCGGGGCCCCGCCGCTGACGAGGAACGGCTTCCCGTTCCTGCCCGTGGGGTTGGGCACGAGCGCGGCGGACCTGGGGCTGACCACCGGACGCCGGATCGAGGCGGCGCGGGCGCGGCGGTTCAGCCACGTGCCGCACCAGCGCGTCGGGCCGTCGCTGCTGCCGGACTTCGACATGCCGTTCCCGCTTTCCCTGAGCCCGCACCTGAAGGCGTCGCGGCGCGGCACGGTGGAGTGGTGCGAACGGATGGGGATGCTGGGACCGCAGCCGGGGGTGCCGCACTCGCACGTGTGGGACGCGCGCCGGTGCGCCGACATCGACCTGCCGCTGTGCGCCGCGGGCATCCACCCGGACGCCTCGCCGGAGGAACTCGACCTGTCCTCGCACTGGTTGGCGTGGGGCACCTACGGCGACGACTACTACCCGGTGGTCTTCGGCCGCACCCGGGACTTCGCCGGGGCCAAGGTCTGCACCGACCGGCTGCGGGACTTCATGCCGCTGGACTCCGCGTCGACGCCGGTACCGCTGAACGCGCTCGAACGCGGCCTGGCCGACCTGTGGTCGCGCACGGCGGGCCCGATGGAGCCGGAGGCCCGGCAGTCGTTCCGCACGGCCATCGAGGACATGCTCGACAGCTGGCTGTGGGAGTTGCACAACCAGGCCCTCAATCGCGTCCCCGATCCGGTGGACTACATCGAGATGCGCCGCAAGACCTTCGGCTCGGACCTGACGATGAGCCTGTGCCGGCTGGCGCACGGCAGGCGGGTGCCGCCCGAGGTCTACCGCAGCGGCCCGATGCGCTCGCTGGAGAACGCGGCCGCCGACTACGCGTGCCTGCTCAACGACGTCTTCTCGTACCAGAAGGAGATCGAGTTCGAGGGCGAGGTGCACAACGGCGTGCTGGTCGTGCAGGACTTCTTCGACTGCGACTACCCGACCGCGCTCGGCATCGTCGACGACCTGATGAAGGGACGGATGCGGCAGTTCCAGCACGTCGCCCAGCACGAACTGCCCGTACTGTACGAGGACTTCGGTCTCGACGCCGAGACACGCGGCATTCTCGACGGCTACGTGCACGAGCTGGAGAACTGGCTGGCCGGCATCCTCAACTGGCACCGGGGATGCGTGCGTTACCGCGAGGAGGACCTGCTGGGACTGCTCGCCCCGGCCGATCCGGTGGGCGGGCCGAGGGGCCTGGGCATGTCGGCCGCACGCGTCGGGGCGCCGGCCGCTCCGCTGGTCCAGGCGCTGGCCGCTCCGCTGGTCCAGGCGCCGACCGCACGGCTCGTTCCGGCGTCGGCCTCACGGCACGTCCCGGTCTCGGCCATACGCCGCTGACGCCGCCCCGGCGCGCCTACTCGGCGGGCTCGGCGGACTTCGCGGGGCTCGCGGACTTCGCCGCCTTGGCCGCGCGCTTGGCCTCCTGCTTGAAGGCGCGCACCTTGGCGAGCGACTCGGGTCCTGTGATGTCGGCGGCCGAGCGGTACGAGCCGTGCTCGCCGTAGGGTCCGGCCGCCTCGCGCCAGCCGGGCGGGGTCACGCCGTACTGCTTGCCCAGCAGCGCCAGGAAGATCTGCGCCTTCTGCCTGCCGAAGCCGGGCAGGGCGTTGAGCCTGGCGAGCAGGTCCCTGCCGGAGGCGGCGTCGCGCCAGACGGCGGCGGCGTCGCCGTCGTAGTGCTCGACGAGGTACTGGCACAGCTGCTGCACGCGCTTGGCCATCGAGCCCGGGTAGCGGTGCACCGCGGGCTTGGCGGAGAGCAGGGCGGCGAACGCCTCGGGGTCTTCGGCGGCGATGCGGTGCGCGTCCAGGTCGTCGTCGCCGAGCCGGCGGGCGATGGTGTACGGGCCGGAGAACGCCCACTCCATCGGCACCTGCTGGTCCAGCAGCATGCCGGTGAGCGCCGCCAGCGGGCTGCGGCCGAGCAGCGCGTCCGCGGCGGGGTCCTGGGCGAGGTGGATCGTGTGGTTCATACCGCCGATGATCCCCTCGCCCGGGCCCCGCCGCAGCCGCTGCGGCGGTCGGCGCGGCGGTCAGCCGACGTTCAGCGCGGTGTCGTCGATGACGAACGAGGTCTGCTTCTGCGAGTCCTCGGTGCCGGTGAACCTCACGGTGACCGTCTGGCCCGCGTAGCCGCTCAGGTCGAAGGTGCGCTGGGTGTAGCCGCTCGCCGCGTTCAGGTTCGAGTACGTGGCGAGGGTGCCCAGCACGCTGCCGGAGCTGTTGACCACCTGGGCCTTGAGGGTGTCGTACGCGGTCGAGGAGGTGGTCTCCGCGGTGTCGATGTGCAGCCAGAAGGACAGGCTCGCCGAGCAGCCGGACGGAATGGTGACCGTCTGCGCGAGCGTCGCGGTGTTGGCGTCGCCGTAGCCGTTGAGCCAGGCCTTGTAGGAGCCGGAGTGGGCGGGCTCCTTGCTGCTGTTGGTGATGACGCCGCTGGTGGCCGTCCAGCCCGTGTTGCCGGACTCGAAGCCGGGGTTGGCGAGCAGCTGGCCGGAGGAGCAGGTGCCCCCACCGCCGGTCGTGGTGCCGCCGGTCGTCGTCCCGCCCGTGGTCGTGCCACCGGTCGTGGTCCCGCCCGTGGTCGTGCCACCGGTCGAGGTACCGCCGGTCGTCGTCCCGCCGCCGCCGGTCGCACCGGAGAGCCAGGCGGTGGCGTTCAGGGCCAGGGCGGCGTTGCTGGCGGTGTTCCAGCCGTCGTACAGCGTCTTGCCGGACTCGCCGGTTCCGTCGTCGATGGTCGAGCTGTCGCCCCAGATCGCCACCCGGCCGGAGCCGAAGGTGGAGGTGGCGAAGAACGCGCCGGTGTCACCGCTGTAACCGGTGCGGTAGACCAGGCCCTTGACCGAGGAGTTGTCGGACGGCTTGAGGGTGAAGGTCGTGCCGTCGTTGATGGAGCTTCCGGCCACCGCGCCGAACGGGCCGTTGAGCACCGGGTCGCTGGGGTCGCTGATCGCCTTGGGGCTGTCGGAGCTGATGTCGAGCAGGTCGACGGAGAACCCGAACGGGTCGGAGGAGTCGACGCTGTTGTTGGTCATCAGGTCGTTGATGATCTTCGGCGAGTCGGCGCCGTCGTTGTTGCGGTCGCTGCCGTTGTGGTCGGAGATCAGGAAGAGCCCGCCGCCGTTGCGCACGAACTCCATCAGCGCGGTCTTCTCCGCCGAGGTGAGCAGGATGTTGGGCTCGGGCAGGACGAAGGCGTCGAAGTTCTTCAGGTCCAGCGCGCCGGAGGTGCCGTAGGTGATGCTGTCGCCGGACGGCAGGGTGTCGAGCGTGTAGTCGCCGGTCTTCTGGAGGGCGACGCCCCAGGAGGAGATGGCGCCGGTCCAGTCCGTCTCCTTGGTGGGGTCGGGGTTCTGGGCCGTCGGGTCCGGCTGGCTGGTGCTGATGATCCAGTCGGCGTTGCCGGCCGTCTCCGCCTTGGTGTCGTCGAACAGCACGCGGCGGGTGCCGCTGGAGGCGGCGGGCCTGGCGGCCGTGCCGTCCGTGTGGGCTCTCGACGCCGCCTGTGCCGCGAGGCTGGTGCGCGGGGTCGCCGCGTCGGCCTGCTGCACGGCCGCGCAGGCGGCGGCCACGGCCACGGCGGCCAGCGCGCCGACGACGCGCCGGGAGGGTCGAGCCGGTCGAGCCGGTCGGGCCGTGGGTCTGATGGGTCCGGGCATCCGTCATACCTTCCGTGTGGGGTGGTAGGTGGCGGTGCGGGTGCGAAGGGGATTCTTCGCGCGTAGAACGTGGGGTGGGCTGCCCCGCGTCGACGAGCGGGTGAAACGTACATGACAATCTGCCCACGGGACAACGCTTCCGCACCCACCCCACAGGTTCGGCGGCAGGCCCCGCGGGGGCGAGGAGCGGCCCCCTCCGGGGCGAGGCGGGCCGGACGCGGCCGGACCCACCCGGCCCGCGCTACGCCGTCGTCGGAGGGTCGGTCGCGGCGAGCGGGAGGCTGACCCGGAAGACCGCGCCGCTGCCCGGGGCGGTCTCCAGGTCCACCCGGCCGTGGTGGGCGGTGACCAGCGCGGAGACGATGGCCAGACCAAGACCCGCGCCGCCGCCCTCCTGGCGGCTGCGGGAGGCGTCGACCCGGTAGAAGCGCTCGAAGACCCGGGCCGCCTGTTGCGGCGTCAGCCCCGGCCCCTCGTCGGCGACCTCCAGCACGCCGCGGCCGGCCACCGTACCCACTCCGATCCGCACCGGCGTGCCCTTCGGGGTGTGCGCGACGGCGTTGCCGACCAGGTTGGCGATCACCTGCCGCAGCCGTGCCTCGTCGCCCAGCACGAGGGCGGGACCGGGCGGGGCGCCGTCGCCGCCGGGGCCGGTCAGGGCGACCGGGCGGGTCGCGTCCAGCGCGGTCGTGTCGTGCAGCGCGTCGGCGGCCAGGGTGCGCAGGTCCATCGGGGCCAGTTGCAGGGGGCGTTGCTCGTCCATCCGGGCCAGCGTCAGCAGGTCCTCGACCAGCCCGCCCATCCGCACCGCCTCGCTCTCGATGCGGGCCATCGTGCGCTTGACGTCCGCCTCCTCGCTGAGCGCGCCCATGCGGTACAGCTCGGCGAAGCCGCGTATCCCGGCGAGCGGCGTGCGCAGCTCGTGGCTGGCGTCGGCGACGAACCGCCGCATCCGGTCCTCGGACTCGGCACGGGCGGCGAACGCGGACTCGATCTGCGCCAGCATCCCGTTCAGGGCGCTGGACAGGCGTCCGGCCTCGGTGCGCGGGGAGGCCTCGGGCATCCGGTGCGACAGCGGGCGCCCGGCGGCGATCTCGGCGGCCGTCGCCTCGATCCTGCGCAGCGGCCCGAGCCCCGCCCGTACCGCGAACCAGCCCGCGATCCCCAGCAGCGCCACGACGACCGCGCCGATCAGCAGGAACGCGGTGTGCAGACGCGAGGTCGTGGTGGTCACGTCGTCAAGTGAGGAGGCCACGACGACCCCGGCGGGCAGCCCGGTGGGTTCCTGCGCGGCGGCGGCCCCCACGGCGGCGTGACCCGACGCCTGAGGCGACGACGAGACCCCCGGCGACCCCGATGTCACCGCTGACGACGCCGACGCGTTCGACCCGTTCTCCGCCGCGCCGGAGGCCGCCGCGCCGAAGCCGGTCCCCCCTGAGGTG
This sequence comes from Streptomyces sp. ICBB 8177, assembly GCF_003144095.1. Lineage (GTDB taxonomy): Bacteria > Actinomycetota > Actinomycetes > Streptomycetales > Streptomycetaceae > Streptantibioticus_D. The sequence goes on from NZ_NSKH01000024.1 coordinate 221,709, forward strand.
CCCGCGCCGCCGGGGGCCGTGGTCGCGTCCACCGGCAGGATCAGCACCCGCCAGCTGCCACCGCCGTGGTCGCTCGGCACGTCGAACGGCGCGTCCATGTGCGCCTTGAGCTGCGCCGCGTCCATCGTGGGCCACAGAGGGCGCGGGTCCCCGGCGGCGACCGGGTCGCGCAGTTGCTCGGCGATGCCGCCGTCCGCCGCGGCGAAGGCGACCACGTACTGGCTGGGCAGCCAGGCGCGCCCGCCGTCGCCGCGCACCCTCGGCTCGGGCACGCCCTCGACGGCGAGCCGGCGCGCAAGCGGCCGTCCGAAGCGCTCCAGCTGCTGGTCGACGCGCTGCACCAGCTTGCCCTGCACCGAGCCCAGCACCACCGTGTCGCTCACCGTCAGCCCCAGCGCGGCCAGCGCCAGCGACAGCAGCACCAACCGGGAACGCAGCGACAGCGCGGACGGCCGCGACGACGCGAGCAGCCGGCCCGCCTTCCGGCCGAGCAGCCCCAGCACGCCCGCCGAGCGGGGCGCCCGTACCGTTGACGCCGTCACCGCGTCAGCCCTGCGGCTTGCGCAGCACGTAGCCGATGCCGCGCACGGTGTGGATGAGCTTGGGCGCGCCGCCGTCGCCGGAGTCGACCTTGCGGCGCAGGTAGGAGATGTACGACTCGACGATGCTCAGGTCGCCGCCGAAGTCGTAGGCCCACACGTGGTCGAGGATCTGCGGCTTGGACACCACCCGGCCCGCGTTGGCCATCAGGTACTCCAGCAGCTTGAACTCGGTCGGCGACAGCGACACCGGCCGGCCGCCGCGCAGCACCTGATGGCCCACCGGGTCCAGTTCCAGGTCGCCGACCACCAGCGTGCCGTCCTCCTCCGGCCCGCCGGTGCGGCGCAGGATGGCCCGGATGCGGGCGATCAGCTCCTCCAGGCTGAACGGCTTGGTGACGTAGTCGTCGCCGCCCGCGGTCAGCCCGGAGACCTTGTCCTCCACGCCGTCCTTGGCGGTAAGGAAGATCACCGGGAGCCGGTCGCGGGCCGCCGCCGCGCTCCTGCCGTACGCGCCGGACTCCTCACGCAGCCGCCGCACCACCGCGAAGCCGTCCATGTCGGGCAGCATCACGTCCAGCACGACCAGGTCGGGCCGCTCCTTGGCGACCGCCGCGAGCGCCTCGTTCCCCGAGGCCGCCGAGGCGACCTTGAACCCGGCGAAGCGCAGGGAGGCGGAGAGCAGTTCCCTGATGTTGGGTTCGTCGTCCACGACCAGCAGGCTGGCCTCGGGTGCGGATGCGTCCATGGTCGTTGCGGCCCCTGGGGAGATTGCGGGCGTGGGTCGCGCGCGGTCGGTACGGGCGAGCGCACGGTACGCCCGCAGTCTTTGGAATCCCTGAGACGTCCTCGGTGCCTGCGACGTCCATACCTGAAACGTCGCGTCAGCCGTTGCCGCCGCCGGAGGCACCGGCGCCCGTGCCGCCCCCACCGCCGAAGCCGCCACCACCGAACCCACCACCGCCGAAGCCGGTGCTCGCGCCCTCGGTGACCGTCGTCGCCGCGATGTCGCCGGAGGAGTCCTGGGTGCCGCGCACGGTGACGGTCTGGCCGGGCTGGAGGTCGGACGTCCTGCCCGGCTTCGCCTCGGTCACCTGGGTGGACTTGCCGGTGGTGACCTTCACGATGTCGCCCTGGGCGTCGGTCACGTAGATCGTGCTGCCGTCGACCAGCTTCACCGTGCCCATGGTCAGGCCGGAGCCGGAACCGGAGCCGCTTCGGCCGGCGCCCGCGGAGGCACCGCTCCCGCCGAAGCGGCCCGCCGCACCGTAGGCACCCGTGCCGCTGCCGGTGCCCGTCGCTCCGCGCGCCCCGGCGGCGAACGTGCCGCCCGCGTGCCCGGAGCCGTTCAGATCGCTCTTCTCCACCAGCGCGCCGCCCGCGAACGCCAGCGCGGCGACCACCGCGCCGGACAGCGCCAGCGTCAGCCACGGCAGCTTGCGGCGCGGCGGCGCGGCCAGTTCGGCGGAGATGTCGCGGGCGTCCGGCGGCTCGGCGAGGACCGACTCCGGGTCGGTGACCGGCTCGACCGCGGTGGCGACCACGCCCGCGTCGTCCATCGTGGCGAGCACGGCGGTGGGCTCTCCCCCGGTTTCGTTCCTGGGTTCGTCCCTGGATTCGTCCCTGGGTTCGTCGAGCAAGGTGTCGGACGGCGCCGGGTGGTGGGCGTCCGCCTTCACGAGATCGGTGCGGCGTCGGGCCATGTCCGGTTCTCCTGTCCGTACGGGAGTCGAGTCGTCGAGTCGTGAGGAAGGGATGGAGGGGTGGTGGTCGCAGGCCTGCGGCGGCGCCGCTACTCGTGCCGCAGTGCCTCGATCGGCCGCAGGCTCGCCGCCCGGTTGGCGGGGTAGCTGCCGAAGAACAGCCCGATCGCGACGGCGATGGCGAACGCGCCGACCACCGACTCCGGGATGACCACCGGCGTGATGCCCACGATCTTGAAGCGGGAGCCGAGCAGGCCCACGGCCACACCGAGTCCGCCGCCGATCAGCGACAGCAGCGTCGACTCGGCGAGGAACTGGCCGAGGATGACGCCCTTGGGCGCGCCGATCGCCTTGCGGATGCCGATCTCACGGGTCCGTTCTGCGACGGTGACCAGCATGATGTTGGTGATGCCGATGCCGCCGACCAGCAGCGAGATCGCGGCGACCGCGCCCAGCAGCACGGTGAACGTCTGGTTGGTGGACGCCTGCGTGGTCAGCAGCGACGCCTGGTTGCTGACCTGGAAGTCCAGCGCGGTCGGGTCGCTGATGCCGTGCTGGCCCATCAGCACCGTGGTGATCTCGTTCTGCGCGGCGGTCGTCGCGGAGGCCGACTTCGCCTCGACCAGGATCTGGTTGAGCGAACCGAAGCCGGTGAACGCGTTCTGCACGGTCGGCAGCGGCGCGACCACCACGTCGTCCGGGTCCTGGAACCCGGTGCCGCCCTTGGTCTCCAGGACGCCGACCACGGTGAACGGCGTGCCGCCGAGCACCATCTGCTTGCCGACCGGGTTCACCGTGCCGAACACGTCGGTGGCCGTGGTCGAGCCGATCACCGCGACCTTGCGGGAGCCCAGCACGTCGTCGTCGCTGAAGTAGTCGCCCTTGGCGACCTTGCTGTTGGACGCCTCGAAGTAGGCCGGGTAGGTGCCGACGACCTGGCTGACGGTGTGCGAGGTGCCCTGGTAGACCGCGGTCTGCGAGGTGGTGACCTCGGGCGCGACCGACTCGATGTCCGGCGCCTGCTTCGGGTCGGCCAGCGCCTTGGCGTCGTCCACGGTCAGCGGCTTGATCGTGGTCGCGGTGGACTGGCCGCCGAAGCCGCCGCCGGAGGTGACGGTCAGCGAGTTGGTGCCCAGCTTCTCGATGGAGTCCTTGACCGCCTGCGACGAGCCGTTGCCCACCGCCAGCAGCAGGATGACCGCGGCGACACCGATGAGCACCCCGAGCATGGTCAGCGCGGAACGCACCTTGTTCGCCGCCAGGCCCGCCACGGCGAACCGCAGCGTCTGCAACGGATTCATCGCCCGCCTCCCGGGGCCGCCGCGAAGGCGGCGGGATCACGCAGCGCGGGCGGTGGTCCGTCCACCGGCGCCTGCCGTACGTCGTCCACCACGCGGCCGTCGACCAGCCGCAGCACCCGCTTGGCGTGCCGGGCCACCTCGTCCTCGTGGGTGATCAACACGACCGTGCGGCCGGACGCGTTGAGCCGGTCGATGATGGCCAGCACCTCCTCGGTGCTGCGGCTGTCGAGGTTGCCGGTCGGCTCGTCGGCCAGCAGCATCGCGGGCGCGGTGACCAGGGCGCGGGCGACCGCCACGCGCTGCTGCTGGCCGCCGGACAGCTCGTTGGGGCGGTGGTCCATCCGGTCGCCGAGACCCACCAGGGTCAGCGCCGCCTCGGCCCGCCGCCGGCGTTCCGCGGACCTCACCCCGGCGTACGCCAGCGGCAGTTCGACCTGGTCGAGCGCGGGAGTGCGCGGGATCAGGTTGAACGACTGGAAGACGAAGCCGATCTTTCGGTTGCGCACCAGCGACAACTGGTGCTCGTCCAGCCCGCCGACGTCGATGCCGTCCAGCAGGTAGCGGCCGTGGCTGGGCACGTCGAGACAGCCGAGGATGTTCATCAGCGTCGACTTGCCCGAGCCCGAACTTCCCATCACCGCCACGAAGTCGCCCTGCTCGACGGACAGGTCGACGCCGAGCGGCTCGCCGCCCTCCGGGTCGTCCGGGCCCTTCAGGGCGTGGACGGACGCCTCGCCGTGCCCGTACACCTTGCGCAGCGCGCGTACCTCGATGACCGGCGGCGGGCCCCAAGGGCCTTGCGCGTCAAGGGAGTCGGGGACAGAGGCGGGCGCGGGCCCCGCGTCCGCGCCCCGGCGGCGCTGCCGCGCGGACCCGATCATCCGCGGCCCCCGCCACCGGACCGGATCCCGCCGCCGGTGCGCCCGCCACCGAAGCCGCCACGGCTGCCGCCACCGCCCAGACCGCCGGGGAACGAGCCGCTGGGGAAGCCGTTGCTGCCGGTCGAGGCGACCGAGGCGATCTGCACCGTCTCGCCCTGCGTCAGGCCGCTGGTGATCTGGTCGTCGGTGTCGCCCTCGACGCCCACGGTGACGTCGACCCGCTGCGTGGAGCCGTCCGCCTTGACGACGGTCACCGTGCGGTCGGTGCCGGTGCCGCTGACCGCGGCGGTCGGCACGTACAGGGCGCCGGACGCCTCGCCGGTGACGACCTGGACGGTCGCGCTCATGCCGGTGCGCAGGTTCGCGGTGGAGCTGGTGATGGCCAGGGTGGCCGCGTACTGGACGGCGCTGCCGGAGCTGCTGCCGCCCCCGCCGCCTCCCGAGCCGGAACCGCTGCTGACCGGGAGCGAACTGACCGACACCATTTTCGCGTTGAGGGTGGTGCCGGACTCCGCGTTGAGGCTGACGGTGGCCGCCTGGCCGGGCTTGACCTTGAGCGCGTCGGTCTCGGAGAAGTCCGCGGTGACCTCCATGCCGGTCGGGTTGGTGATGACCACGAAGCCGGTGGGGGCGGAGGACGAGGAGGAGCTGGAGGACGAGCCGCTGCTCGCGTTGCCGCTGCCTGAGCCGCTGGAGCCGCTTGAGCCGCTTGAGCCCGACACCGTGTCGCCGACCTTGCCGGCCACCGAGGCGACGGTGCCGCCGACCGGGGCCGTGAGCACGGTGCCGTCCACGGCGCGCTGCGCGGCGTCCACCGCGTCCTGCGCCTGGGTGACGCTCGCCTCGGCCTGCGCGAGTTGCGCGGGGTCGACGGTGGTGGTCAAGGCGGCGTCGGTGGCGGTGGCGGTCGTGGTGCCGCTCGTCAGGTAGGAGGAGTCACGGGCCCCGCCGCCGTTCGAGCCACCGTTGGAGCCGCCGTTCGAACCACCGGAACCCGTTGAACCGGATCCGGACCCGGAGGTGGTTGTGGTGCTCTCCCCCTCCTCGACCTTGGTCAGATTGGCCTGGGCGGCGGTGAGGTTGGCCTCGTCCTCGCTGAGCGTCTCGTTCGCGGAGGTCGGGTCGACCTTGGCGAGCGTCTCGCCCTTGGTGACCTTGTCGCCGGGCTTGACGTCGACCTCGGTGAGCGTGCCGCCCGTGGTGAAGTCGACGCCCGCGTCGGTGGGCGACGTCAGCGATCCGGAACCGGAGACCGTGGCCAGCACGGTCCCCTTGGCAACGGTCGCGGTACGCGTGCTCGTGTGCGCGGAACCGCCGCCGCCGCTGTTCACCGCCGCGTAGGAACCGGCGGCGGCAGCGAGGAGCACCACGCCGAGCACCGAGTTCATCAGGACGGCCCTGCGCCGCCGTGGGAGCACCTTCATGCCGCGCATCCTGACCGCCCGCTCCAGTGAACCCCTGGGAGCGATCTGGGAGTTCGCTGGCAGCGCGAGCGCGTGCGTGCGACACGAGGGCGGGGGCGGAACGGTTGATACAGGGAGCAACCCCACTCGACGAACCGGCGCCGCCCCGGCACGATTCCCAGGAAACTCCCAGGTCGTTCCCAGGGGTCCTCCATGCCGGTGCGGTTCAGTCGTGCGGAATCCGTTCCCGAGCCGTTTTCGAACCCACGAGGAGACCGCGCCCATGACGACCCGGACCATCCCGACGGCGCTGCGGGCCGCCGCGTCCGTAGCCGTCATCGCCTCGGGCGCGCTGCTGCTGACCGCGTGCTCGTCGTCCTCGTCCTCCTCCGCGTCGTCGAACGCGTCGGCGTCGGCGTCCTCCTCCTCAGCGGGCGGGCGTCAGCAGATGGCCGCGTACACGCAGTGCCTGTCGCAGCACGGTGTCAAGATCACCCGGCCCTCGGGCCGCCCGAGCGCGCGGCCGAGCGGCGGCTTCCGCCACGGTGGCGGTGGCGGCGGCGGGTTCGGCGGCTTCGGCTTCGGCGGCGGGGCGTCGGCGAACCCGGCGATGCAGAAGGCCGCGCAGGCCTGCGCGAGTCTGCGTCCGCAGTTCAAGGGCGGCGGCGGCAACAGTGCCTACGCGACGGCGTTCAAGGCGTTCACGGGGTGCCTGAAGGACCACGGCGTCAACCTCCCGTCCGCCTCCTCCGGCACGATGGGCGGCGGCACGCGCGGCCTCAACACCTCGGACCCGAAGACCGCGGCGGCCTACAAGACCTGCAAGCCCCTCCTCCCCCAGCGGGGCCCCGGCAACCCGACGGCTAGCGCAACCCCGTCGGCGTAGCAGCCCGCCCCCTCGCCTTCCGCGAATCAGTTGTCACCCCCTTGTCTCCGGCAACAACCTCAGGTTGACAATTCGTTGTCTCCGACAAGGGGGTGACAACTGATTCACGGGGAACGAGGCGTGCCGCCGTCAGCTGCTCCGGATGTGGTGGAGCATCAGCAGGGCGGCGACGGCGTTGGCCGACCGGATCTCACCGCGGGTCACCAGGTCCGGCACGTCCTTGAGCGGCACCCACTCCCGGCGCTCCGACTCGAAGGCGTCCTCCGGGTCGCCGACGTATTCGGCATCCTGGGCCCAGAAGACCTAGTGGCGGGCGTCGGTCAGCCCATGCTGCGGCTCGACCATCATCAACTCCCGCAACGGCCCCGGTCGCCAGCCCGTCTCCTCCAGCATCTCCCGCGCGGCGGCGTCCGCCGGCTCCTCCCCGTCCTCGACCACGCCGGCGGCCAGTTCGTAGCTCCACGTGCCGGTGATGAAGCGATGCCGCCACAGCAGGAGGACCTCGTCGGCGTCGTTGACGACGGTCGCCAGAGCCACCGGCCGCTGCCGGATGACGTAGTGGTCCAGGTGGCGGCCGTCAGGCAGTTCCACGTCAGCGAGGTTCACCCGAAGCCACGGGTTCTCGTACACGGTGTGCTCGCCGAGATTCGTCCACCGCACCGCGCGACCCTTAACGCGCCGACTTCTCGATTGCCTCGAAGATGTCCGCGTCGGTCTCCCTCTGCCACAGCGGGAGTTCTGGCCAGTCCGCCACGTAGCCCGGCTTCGGGTTTTCGAAGTGCTTGAACATCTGAGCGGTCCAGCAGGTGGCGACGAAGCGGCTCTTCTGCTCGCGGGACAGCCGGTCCGTCCTGGCGTCACTGACCTCGACGAACCGACGCACCTGCTCGTACACCGCTTGCGCCGCATCGCGTTCCCACTGCGGGGTGTCGTCCCACGGGGTCACGTATCCGGCCTTCGGCTCACCGGGAAAGTGCCGCCGCACGCCCTCGATCCAGGCCTCCCGGAACAGTCGTGCACCCTCGGTCTGCGACATGCCCACCTCTTCCGTCACGGTGTCCTCAGCGAGGCGATCTCCGCCTCCAACTCGGCCAATCGCCGGTCCCGTTTGTGACGGGGCCGAACTCGGCGCACAGCTCTCGGAGTCTACGAGTCAGGTAGCCGGAAGACGAGGCGCGAGCGAGTTCGACGGCCTCCCGGCCATACGACACCGCTTGTTCCAGGTCGCACCGCTTCACGCCGACGGCGCGAGGTCTGTCAACACAGCACCCCTTCTGCGATATGACTGCCCAGCGGCCAGGGCAGTGTTCCCCAGAGCCAAACTGAGCGTCGTCTCCGCACTTTCCAAACGCTCTAGTCGCACGTACCTGGCACCGCGCTCCTCCGCGAGACGAGAGCCATCGAACCTGAGCCATCCGCCGTTGCTAACGACCGGAGTGAGGTCCCGGACCTTCTCCGCACGGTCCAACGCGTCTTCGCAGGCTCGAAGTTCGCCCATACCGGCGTACGCCTCCGCTTGGACCGACGCGACCCAATGACGGGTCGGGAGCGCGCTGTCCCCATGCTCAGCCAGCCTCTCAGCCACACCAAGCATCTGTGACGCCTGGCCATAGCGGTGCTCTGCCATGTCAACATAGGCATGCCGTACCAAGGCGCATGCCCACAAGTCATAGGCCCCGGCCTCCCTGCTGAGCGATGCTGCGAGGACGTAGGAGGCCGCGGCGTCGTCATAGCGGTTCGCGTCGAAGGCCACCTCACCGGCCAACTGGAGGAGGTCTGCCGCAGCGGTCATGAGCGGCGGAATGTTCCCACGGCCAGCGGTCATCGCCTCGTTGACCGCTACGAGTTGGTCGCGGGCGAACCGTGCGTACGGATTGCTTCGACCTCGCCAGTTGGTAGACCTGCCAGAGATGACTGTTCATCCGGCTGAATTCAGTGGGCGTCGCCCGTCGAACACCCGTAGCGAGGGCTTCGGTTTCTTCGGCGGGAAGAGCGGCAAGTGCTCCGCTGAGGGCGAGCGAGCGAAGAAACGCGGCGAATCATCTCGTCATGCTCTCCGGCATTCGGGCGAACTTCGGCTTCGTGCGTGGTTTCTGCCCCGTCTGCTGTTCGGGACGTCGACAGGAGTGCATCGAGTTCTTGGAGGCTGACGTCCAACGCGGCCGCCAAACGCCGTCGCTGCGGTGGTTGAGGGGCGATCCTCCCGGCCTCCCAGCGCCCGACCGTCGTACGGTCCACGCCGAGTAACTCGGCCAGCTTCTCCTGACTGTAGCCCAGCACCCTGCGCCTCTTCGCCAATCCCATGGCCGAACCTTCCCACAACGCGAGGCTTTCGCAGACCGTGCGCGGGTCTGCGTCAAGTCTGCCGCACTGATGCCGTGGTTACCCACGTCTTCGCGCGCTTTCCTGATGCAGCGGAGGATGAGCACGGTGAGCCCGGGAGGAGTTGCCATGGCCACAGGAGATCCCGACCCAGAAGGCGAGTTGAACAGTTGTTCCCGAAGTCGAGAACGGCTCAGCGAACAGCGAGTCCTCATGACGTACAGAGTCTCTCGTGATTCCGGACGTACTTGGGAGCAGTCACCCAGGTGCTTGGGGACGACCACCTGCCGATCCTGGACAACCCACGTCGCTATCCACCCTGCGCGTGCCCACGTTGTTCAGGCGTGGCCGACGGCCCCGGTCGCGCAACGACAGTCTGGCCAGTTGCGGACCTGTAGGAGCGAGCCATCGTCTCCAGCGGGTCCAACCACACCGAAGGATCGAAACCAAAGGAGAAGCATGCGAATCGCAGCGATCAGGCACATGGACACCAGCGGAGCGTTCGCGCAAGGCGACGAGGAGAAGGACAAGCTGCCGGGGCAGCCGTGGACGCCGCAGCCGCCCTCGCCGGACGGTGGTAGTCCTCAGGGTGACGGGAAGCACCGCAAGTGACCGACACGGACACCGGCCGCCCCAGCGACGAGTTGGGGCGGTACCTCCTTGATCGCGGTGACATGACATCGGACTGGGCCGTGCCTTTCGCCGCCGTGCCGCGTGCGGCGTTCCTGCCCGACCGGATGTGGGTCTGGGACATGGAGACACAGGGGACTGAACTCCACGACAAGCAAGATGACTTGGCCGCTTGGACCCGTGCCGCCTACCGTGACGCGCCGATCGTCACCCAGTGGGACGACGGCCGGCACGCCGGGTCCACGGCCGGGAGGCTCGCCACCAGCTCGGCGTCGATGCCCTCCGTGGTCCTGAGCATGCTGCGGGACCTCGACGTCGTGGACGGTGTGCGGGTACTGGAGATCGGCACCGGCACGGGCTGGAACGCGGGGCTCCTGTGTGCCCGCCGGGGCGAGGCGAACGTCGTCACCGTCGAGGTCGACGCCCAGGTGGCCGCCACCGCACGCACCGCGCTGGGCAGAGCCGGGCTGCGGCCCGCCGTCGTCTGCGGTGACGGCGCGGCCGGATACGGTGTCCGCGCACCGTACGACCGCGTGATCGCCACCGTGGGCGTGCGTAGCGTGCCGTACGCGTGGATCGAGCAGACCCGCCCCGGCGGAATCGTGCTCACCCCCTGGGGCACGCACTACAGCAACCAGGAGGCCCTGGCCCGCCTCACGGTGGACGAGGACGGCACGGCGTCGGGTCCGTTCCTGCGGCCGGTCGAGTTCATGACCCTGCGCGGCCAGCGTCTCGACTGGGGGCGGTTCTCCGGCCACGTTCCGGAGGACTACGCGTCGATTCCTGCCGTGCGGAGAAGCTGCGTCACCTTGGCCGAACTGACCGGCACCGCCCAGCAGTTCGTGTGCGGGCTGCGGATGCACCGGTGCGCCCAGGTCGTCAACGGGCGCCGCGTCTGGCTCTTCGACATGGACTCGACGTCCTGGGTTCTGGCGGAGTTCCCGGAGGAAGACGGCCCACCGCTGGTGAGGCAGTTGGGGCCGCGACCCTTGTGGGACGAGTTGCTATGCGTCCTCGAATGGTGGAGACGGGGAGGCTCGCCGGGCCCCCGCCACTTCGGGCTGACGGTCACTCCCAACGGTCAGTCGGCATGGCTTCTCGACCGCGCCAACGCCTGGGTCGTGTGACTACGCGGGACTCTTGTCTCCGGCCCGCGTGCCGAAGGCCCCCGTCGCGGTGGGCGCGCTGGGGGCCTTCGGGGTGAGGCGGCGTCAAAAGGGCTCGCCTCAGCGGATGTTCACCGGGCCGTCGTCGTCCGAAGTGCCGTCCTGCGGGCGGGTCTTGGCCGTGCCCAGGTAGCGCTGGAGCTGTGCGCCGGGGGCCGGAGAGGAAGACGCGCCGTCCGCGCCGCTGAGGTTGCGGCGGACCGAGTCCAGGATCGTCAGGCCCTGGCCGACCAGGCCCGCCGCGATCTCGCCCAGGCCGTCCGCGCCGTTGAGGACGTTGACGTTCGCGCCGGCCAGGCCCGCCGACGCCTCCTTGACGATCTGCGGCAGCTGGTCGATCAGCATGCGGTCGAGCGCGACGCGGTCGTGCGAGGCGGCGGCCTCTGCCTGGATCTTCATCCGTTCGGCCTCGGCCAGCGCCAGCACCCGGATGCGCTCGGCCTCCGCCTGCGCGGGCTTGACCACCTCGGCGACCAGCTGCTGCTGCCGCAACTGGGCCGCGCGCTCTGCCAGTTCGGTCTGCGCCGCCAGCACCTCCTGCTGGGCGTGCGCCTGCGCCAGCGGTCCGGCCTGCGCGGCCTGCGCCTGGACGCGGTCCACCTCGGCGTTGTACTGCGCCTGCACGACCGCGGTCTGCCGGGCGTACTCGGCCTGGTTGCGGGCCGCCTCCTGCTGCGCCTCCACCGACTGCTGGGTGGCCTGCGCCTGCGCGATCTGCGCCTGCCGCTGGATGGCCGCCTTGTGCGGGGCGGACATCGCGTCGATGTAACCGGTGTCCCCGTCGTCGATCGACTGGATCTGCAACGAGTCCACGATCAGGCCGATCTTGGCCATCTCCGCCTTGGACGTCTCCAGCACCTCGGTGGCGAGCTTCTGCCGTTCGGTGACGATCTCCTCGACCGTCATCGAGCCGATGATGGCCCGCAGGTGGCCCGCGAAGATGCGGCCGGTCAGGATCGACATCTGGTCCTGGTCGGACAGGAAGCGCTGACCGGCGTTGACGATGCTCTCGTTGTCGTTGCCGACCTTGAACGCGATCACGGCCTTCACCGTCAGCGCGATGCCCTGCTTGGTCACGCACTTCTCTGCGACCTCCGCCTCGCACATCGCGAGGGTGAGGAAGCGGACCTTGCGGAACACGGGGAGGACGAACTTGCCGTGCCCCGTCACCACCCGGAACGGAGCACCCCCCTGGCCCCGCCTGCCCCCCGAGATCAGCATCGCCTCGTCAGGGGCGGGAACGCGGTAACCGAACATCCTTCGTCGTCTCCTCAACCAGCGTCGCCGGCGTCACCGGCCAACGCGTCCAACGGATCGGCCCATTCGATGACGTCGACCTGGCGGGTGCCCCGGGACTCGACCACCAGGACGTTCGCTCCCTTGGGCAGCGGCTCCGCGGACCAGGCGAGGAACGCCTCCGATCCGCCCCGGACCCGCACCAGCACCTCGCCGGGCCCGTCGGCCCCGCGAGTGCCGATGAGCAGCACCCCCGCGCAACCGACCACAGCCTCGTCCGACGCCATTGACGGCCATCCCCCATCGTTCCTGGTCCTGGTTCCGACCTTAGCGCTCCGCGAGATCGACGCCCATGGTGGTGAGGTCACGAGTCGGGGGGCGCCCACCGCCAGCGGCCCGAGCCCGGACGGCCTCAGTGGCGCTCGTGCCCCAGCCCGATCTCGTACGCGATCTCCAGCCGCACGTCCGGCACCGTGATGTCGGCCGTCTCGACCGGGCGGCCGTCCGCCGCGTAGTACGTGCGCTCGATGTGCAGCAGCAGGTCACCGGGGGCGATGCCGAGCAGCGCCGCCTCCGCGGTGGTGGCCCGTCCGGGACGCGGCACCTCCACGGCCCTGGTGATCTCGATGCCGATGCTGCGCATCCGCTCGACCACGCCCTTGCCCTTCATCGGGCCCAGCTCCGGCAGCACGATCGGGGTGCGGCCGGTGATCGCCATCGGCTCCCAGCTCTCCGCCAGGTGGACCGGCTGACGGTCGGTGAGGAACTCGTACCGCGTCCGTACGCACATGTCCCCCTCGGCGATGTCCAGCCTGCGGGCGATGCGGGCCGGGGCCGGGGTGTGCGCCTCGCTGTGGAACTCGCGTGCGGCGCCGCCGCCCGGGGTGGCCTCACCACGCGAACGCACCATCCGGTGCCGCTCGCGCGGCTCGCGCACGTACGTGCCGGAGCCCGCCCGGCCCTCCAGCAGGCCCTCGACGATGAGCAGGTCGACCGCGCGCTGCGTCACGTTCCGCCCGACGCCGTACTCCTCGGCGAGGCGGGCGCGTGACGGCAGGCGTTCGCCGGTGGCCCACTCCCCGCCCCTGACCCGGGCGCGCAGGGCCTCGGCGACCTCGAGGTAGGGGGCCTCGCGTGCCATCCGCCGTCTCCCGACTGCCGTGTGCCGTCTACCGGTTGGTGCGCTCTTGGGTGCCTTTGCTCCGTTGACAAAGCTACTGCATCAGGTACAAGCTGCTTAAGCAGCATTACCATGTGTGATCACCGGCCGCCTCACCTGGGGACATTCGTGCGTTCACCCGAAGCCCGCGCCCGCGAGGTCGCCGACCGGCTGGCGGCCGCGACCGGCACCGAGGCCCGCACCCTCGCGACCCCGGAGGCCATCCGGGTCGAGGTCTACGTCCCCGACGAGATCCCGGAGCCGCTGCACACCGCCCTCGTCGACGCCCTGCGCCGCGCCGACCGCTACGGGCACGCGCGCACGGCGGACGCGGCGGTGGCGTGGGCGGAGATCACCCGTACCGGCCGGGGCGACGTGCCCGGCGAAGAGCACGACCACCCACCCCAGCCCCAGGAGGGAACGCCATGAGGATCGAGATCCTGACGCACGCAGGCGGCGACGGCGGCGACAGCCTCCCCGGCCAGCCCTGGCAGCCCCCGCAGGAGCCGCCGAGCCCGGACGGCGGCAGCCCCGAGGGGGACGGGAAGCACCGCAGGTGACCGTGCGCGACACGGCGCGAGCGCGGCCCACCCGGCAGGAGCTGGGCCGCGCCCTGCGCGCCTCGGGTGCGCTGGGTCAGGCCTGGGTGCCCGCTTTCGAAGCGGTCGACCGGGCCGCGTTCCTGCCCGACGTGATGTGGCCGTACGACATGGCGACCGGCGCCAGTGCCACGGTGGACCGGCGCACCGATCCGGACGCCTGGTTCGCCTGCGCCGACCGCGATGTACCGATCACCACGCAGTGGGACGACGGCGCGCACGAAGGACCGGCGCCGGGGAGGGTCGCCACCTCGTCGTCGTCCATGCCGTCGGTCGTCTTCCGGATGCTGGACGACCTCGCGCTGGTCCTCGCCGTCGGAACGCCTTCACAAGAAGTTCGCGGGGAACACTGAAGATCCACACATATGTTTGTCTGCATGATTTCGGTCTCAGCCCCCGGTCTTTCCCGATTCATTGCCCTGACGCGCCGGGGGTTCCCCGGGTCAGACGTTCACGCGCCGGGGAAGACCAGCGACTGCTCGCCGCCCAGGGTGGCCGGGGTGGTGTCCTGGAAGAGGGAGGCCGAGCCGTCCGGCCAGCGGGCGAGGATGTCGTCGGCGGAGGCGTTCGCCGTGTAGGCGCCGACCGTCATCGCCGCCGCGGACTTCCAGCGGGCGTTGGCGTTCAGCAGGCGGTGCTCGGTGCCCAGGCGGGACTGCGAGGTGGCCGGGTAGACGTCGAGTTCGCCGTCGATCCAGCGCACGGCCACGTCCCAGTTGGCGCCCGCGCCGCCGAAGTGGCCGGCCGCCACCGACACCGCGTACTTCCACGTGGCGTTGGGGGCCAGCAGCCGGTGCTTGGTGCCGAAGGTGTTCGCGCCCACGCCGGTGTAGACGTCGACCTCGCCGTTGCTCCAGCGCACCAGCAGGTCGCTGACGTAACTGCCGTTGTGGAACTGGCCACCCGTGATCTGCGCGGCGTTCTTCCACGCCGATCCCGGCTTCGCCATCACGACCTCGTGGCCGAGCCCGGACGAGCCGAGATCGGGGAAGAGGCTGACGTGCCCGTCCGCCCAGCGCACCATCAGGTCGTACTGACCGCTGCCCGCGAAGTCGCCGGCCGTGATGGTGGCCGCCTGCTTCCACGCGGCGTTCGGCGCCTTGAGCTGCTTCTCCGGCAGGAAGCCGCCGTTGCCGTCGCCGGGGTAGAGGGTGACCTCGCCGTCGTCCCACACCACGACCAGGTCGCCGTGGTGGTCACCGGTGAAGTCGCCGGACGCCAGCAGCTTGGCGTGCTTCCACAGCGCCGCCCCGCCGGGCAGCTTGGGCTGGAGGCCGGTGTACGGGGGCAGCGGCGTGGGCGGCTGCTGCTGTCCCGCGACCGCCCGGGCGAGCAGCGCGGCGGCGTCGGAGCCGAAGTACGTGCCGTAGCTGATGTAGTTGACGTCCTGGTCGTTGCCGCCGCCGTTGTAGCCGCCGAGGTCGCCGATGACGTGGCCGGAGGTGGCGCCGTCCGCGTAGTCGGTGATCCAGGGACTGCCGGAGACGCCGCCGTAGTAGCCGCCGCAGGTCATCGACATCTGCCGGAAGCCGGGCAACTGGGTCGTCGGCACCGTGCACTTGATGGCCGAGCCGTTCGGGTTGTGTCCGTAGGCGGGGTAGCCGACGACGGTCACGTGCGGGTTGTCGTACGTCGTGGGCTCGGTGAAGGTCAGCCCGCCGCCGACCGCGTCCTGCACCTGCTGCCCCTTCTGGTTGGGCGCCAGCGTGGCGAACGCCGTGTCCAGGTCGGAGGTGGGGCCCTTGGTGGTGTGCGAGCCCGGATCGGGGGTGTAGCGCGGGTCGATGTAGACCTGCTGCACGGGGAAGATGCCGTACGGCTGGCCGGCGGGCGCGGCGCCCATCACGAAGTCCGGCACGAAGACGTAGTTGGCGTGGATGCCCAGGCCGCAGTGGGCGGCGGTGAGGATGACGTCGCGGGCCGGGGTGTCGATGACGCTGCCGGTGCAGGTCCAGTCGGTGCCGGTGGGGCCGTCGGAGCCGAAGAAGGTGCCGACCAGCGGCGTGCCGCGGAAGAACGTGCCCTGCGGGACGCCCGCCCCCTTCGGCGTCATCGGCCGCATGCCGCCGCCGGTCCGCGCGTCCAGCGGGCGGGCGTTCGCCATCCGCTGGGCCGTCCAGTACGAGGCGGCGGCGCGCGCCTTGGCCCCGGGGTCGGCGGCGGGACGCCTTGAAGCAGCGGCACCGGAGGCGTGGTGGGCGGCGGACGGGGCGGCCGGTTCGTGGTGGGCCGGAGAGGCGGCGGAGGCCTGCGCCCCGGTGAGTCCGAGGACCGCCGCACAGACGGCGGCCAGCGCCGCCAGACGCGACGAGCGTCGCGAGTACCGCGAAGACAAAGGAGTGTTCCCCCCAAGCGATGAAACGATCCGCGCGGCAGTGGTCCCGCGCCGTCACATACGCCTGCCGCGGCCGTGGTGTTCAACCGGCGGAGGCGGTGCCTCCGCCGCTGTCACGCAGCGGACATCAGCGGCACAACGGCACCACACCGACATCTCACAGCCACTGAACAGGCAAATGTGATCGCCGGATTGTCGCACAAGGAAGTAGAGTGCCCAGGCTCGAACACTCTCTTCACACACCGGACACGTTCTCCGCGTCGTCGTGGTGTCCGGCCGTGCGCGACAGCACCACACCACGCGCGCGGGTGCGCACCCCACCTCGCACCGTCCTCGTCGAAGACAGTCGCACCGTCCTTTTCAGAACAGAAGGGCACTTACTTGCGCTCGACCGAAAGTCCCACGGGGGGACCCGGCGGCAGACGCGGACGGCGGGTGGCCTCGGCCGCGACCGCCGCGCTGTCCACCGCCGCACTCGTCTCCGGCGGCCTGCTCGCTGCGACCCCGTCGCTCGCCGCCGCACCGGCCGCGCCCACCACGGCCCCGCACACCGCGACCGCGCACACCACGGCTCCGGCCGCGCGCACCGCGGCCACCCGCGCCGCGGCCCCGGCCGCCACGCACTCCACCCCGGTCACGCACTCCGCCGTGGCCGTCAGGCACCTGTGCGCGCAGCCGACCAGGCCGGGCGAGATGGCCTGCCTCGCCGAGGCACGCACCGACGTCGTCCAGCGGATGAGCGTCGCCCCGAACGCCACGCCGTCCGGCTACGGCCCGGCGGACCTGCACAGCGCCTACAACCTGCCGTCCGGCAGCGCCGGCGCGGGCCAGACCGTGGCCATCGTGGACGCCCAGGACGACCCCAACGCCGAGGCCGACCTCGCCGCGTACCGCGCGCAGTACGGACTGCCGGCCTGCACCACCGCCGACGGCTGCTTCCACAAGGTGGACCAGAACGGCGGCACCAGCTACCCGGCCGCCGACGCCGGCTGGGCCGGCGAGATCTCGCTCGACCTCGACATGGTCAGCGCGACCTGCCCGCAGTGCCACATCCTGCTGGTCGAGGCCAACTCGCCGTCGATGGACGACCTGGGCACCGCGGTCGACCGCGCCGTGGCCATGGGCGCCAAGTACGTCTCCAACTCCTACGGCGGCTCCGAGGACCCCAGCGAGGTCAAGGCCGACCTGGCGTACTTCGACCACCCGGGCGTGGCCATCACCGCCAGCGCCGGCGACACCGCCTACGGCGCGCAGTACCCGGCCGCCTCCCCGTTCGTCACCTCCGTGGGCGGCACGGCGCTCAGCCACGCCGCCAACTCCCGCGGCTGGAGCGAGTCGGTGTGGTCGACCAGCGCCGCCGAGGGCACCGGCTCCGGCTGCTCGGCGGACGAGGCCAAGCCGTCCTGGCAGAAGGACACCGGCTGCTCGCACCGGACCATCTCGGACGTCTCCGCCGTCGCCGACCCGGCCACCGGCGTCGCCGTCTACGACACGTACCAGGCCTCCGGCTGGGACGTCTACGGCGGCACCAGCGCCTCGTCGCCGATCATCGCCTCGGTCTACGCGCTGGCGGGCACGCCGGCCGCCGGCACCGTCCCGGCTTCGTACCCGTACGCGGACACCGCGGCCCTCAACGACGTGACCTCCGGCTCCAACGGCTCCTGCGGCGGCAGTTACCTGTGCACCGCGGGCACCGGCTACGACGGCCCGACCGGCCTCGGCACCCCCAACGGCACCGCGGCCTTCACCGCCCCGGCGGGCAACGGCACCACCCTGGCCTCCGGCCAGGAGCTGCTGCCGGGCCAGAGCCTGAGCAACGCCGCGATGACGCTGACCATGCAGACCGACGGCAACCTCGTCGCGTACCTGAAGACCGGCGCCAGCGGCAACGGCCCCGCGGTGTGGTCCAGCCACACCAACGGCAACACCGGCGCGTACGCGGTCATGCAGATGGACGGCAACTTCGTCGTCTACAAGAAGGGCGGCGGCCCCGCGAGCGGCGGCGCGCTGTGGTCCAGCGGCTCCTACGGCCACGGCGGCGCGTACGCCTCGCTCCAGTCGGACGGCAACCTCGTCGTCTACAAGGGCAGCAGCGCGCTGTGGTCGAGCGGCACCTGGCGCCGGTCGGCGACCATCGCCTCCAACACCAAGATGACCGCCGGCTGGTGGACGCAGAGCACCACCACCCGTCTGGTCGTGCAGGCGGACGGCAACCTGGTGCTGTACCGCAACAGTGACGGCGTGGCGCTGTGGTCGGCCAAGTCCAGCGGCAACGCGGGCGCGTACGCCTACATGCAGAGCGACGGCAACTTCGTCGTCTACAAGTCCACCGGCGCCCCCGGCAAGGGCGGCGCGCTGTGGTCCAGCGGCACCTACGGCAACACCGGCGCGTACGCGATCGCCCAGAACGACGGCAACCTCGTCGTGTACAAGAAGGGCGGCAGCGCCACCGCGGGCGGCCAGCTGTGGTCCACCGGCACCTCCGGCAAGGTCTGACCGAAGGCCTTCCACCGCACCCAGCCCGCCCCGCCCGGCCTCGACCGCCGGGCGGGGCGGGCGTTTTCACGCATGGGTACGGCAGGCGCGGGCCGTGCGTCATCATGGCGGCCACCACATCGTTGACCGACGAGCGCAGCGGAGGCCTCAGATGGGCCAGCCCTACGGCGGCTACCAGGACGAGATCTACCTCAACGGACTGGCCGGGATCGTCCCGTCCTATCCGCTCACGTTCGAGGGCCTTCAGGCCGGTGCGCGTGCCGCGTTGCCACCCTCGGTGTGGTCCTACGTGGCGGGCGGCGCCGGCGACGAGCACACCCAGCGCGCCAACGCGGCGGCCTTCACCCGCTGGGGCCTGGTGCCGCGGATGTTCGTCGGCGCCACCCGACGCGACCTGTCGGTCGAGCTGTTCGGCACGCGGTGGCCGTCGCCGGTGTTCATGGCGCCGATCGGTGTGATCGGGCTGTGCGCGCAGGACGGGCACGGCGACCTGGCGACCGCCGACGCCGCCGCCCGCACCGGCGTGCCGATGGTCGCCTCGACGCTGTCCGCCGATCCGCTGGAGGACGTGGCGGCGCGCTTCGGACAGACCCCCGGCTTCTTCCAGCTCTACACCCCGACCGACCGGGCGCTGGCCGAGAGCCTGGTGCACCGGGCGGAGCGCGCCGGGTTCCGCGGCATCGTGGTCACCCTCGACACCTGGATCACCGGCTGGCGCCCGCGCGACCTGTCCACGGGCAACTTCCCCCAATTGCGCGGGAATTGTCTCGTCAACTACACCACCGACCCGGTATTCCGGGCGAGTCTGCCCCGGCCACCCGAGCAGGACCCGCAAGGGGCGGTGCTGCGCTGGACGCAGGTCTTCGGCAACCCGCTCACCTGGGACGACCTGCCCTGGCTGCGCTCGCTCACCCAACTGCCGCTGATCGTGAAGGGGTTGTGCCACCCGGAAGACGTGCGACGGGCGAAGGACCTCGGCGTGGACGGCGTCTACTGCTCCAACCACGGCGGCCGCCAGGCCAACGGCGGCCTCGCGGCGCTGGACGCGCTGCCCGGCGTGGTCGAGGCGGCGGACGGGCTGCCGGTGCTGTTCGACTCCGGGGTGCGCTCCGGCACGGACGTCGTCAAGGCGCTCGCCCTCGGCGCGAGCGCGGTGGGCATCGGCCGCCCCTACGCGTACGGGCTGGCGCTGGGCGGGACCGACGGCGTGGTCCACGTCCTGCGCTCGTTCCTGGCGGAGGCCGACCTGCTGATGGCGGTCGACGGCTATCCCACGCCGGACGCGCTCAGGCAGGACGGGGCGCTGCGTCCGGTGCCGGGAGGCGCAGGGTGACCACGAGGCCGCCGGTGGACGGCGCCCGGAGCGTGACCCGGCCGCCGTGCGCCTCGGTGACGGCCCGCACGATGGACAGGCCCAGGCCCGTGCCGTCCGCGCGGCCCGAACGGGTGTGGCGGCCCCGGTGGAACGGCTCGAACAACTCCTCGGCCGTGCCGTCGTCCAGCACCGGGCCGTCGTTGCGCACGACCAGCTCCGCCTGACCGGATTCCGTGCGGCGGGTGGTGACGCTCAGCAGCCCGCCGTCGCGGTTGTACTTGACCGCGTTCTCCACGATGTTGCCGACCGCGATGCCCAGCAGCGCCACGTTGCCGCGCACCGGGGCCGCAGGCAGGTCGGCGGTCAGGCGCAGGCCGCGTTCCGCCCGCCGCAGCTCCACCTGGTCCAGCGCCTCGGCGGCGAGGTCGGCCAGGTCGTCCACCTCGTCCTCGGTCATCCGCTGCTCGGAGCGGGCGAGGACCAGCAGCGCGTCGGTGAGCCGCTGGGCGTGAAGGGTGGACTGGCTGACGTCCTGCGCCATCGTGCGCCACTGCTCCTCGGTGACGCTGGGCTTGGCGAGGGTGACCTCGACGGCGGCCCGGGTCAGCGCGAGCGGGGTGCGCAGCTCGTGGCTGGCGTTGGCGACGAAGCGGCGCTGCGCGGCGAACGCGGCGTCCAGCCGCTCCAGCATCCGGTCGAATGTGTCGCCCAGCTCCTTCAACTCGTCCGCCGGACCAGGCAGGTTGAGGCGTTCGTGCAGCGTGGTGCCGGTGGCCCGGCGGGCGGCTGCGGTGATCGCGGCGATCGGCCGCAGCATCCTTCCCGCGATCCACCAGCCCAGCAGCGCCGACACCGCGACCACCACCAGCAGCAGCACCAGCGCGATGCGCAGCAGGTGAGAGGCGGCGGCGTCGCGGATCTGGTCGCTGAGCCCCACGAAGTGGTCGTGGTCGGGGTCGAGGCGGCTGGGGATCTCGCTGTCGGGCAGCGGCCTGAACAGCAGGTGGTAGAACGCGGTCGTCATCGCCAGCACCAGCACGCCGCCGCCGAGGGTGAACAGGCCCGCGTAGATCAGGGTGAGGCGCGTCCTGATGGTCAGCGCGGGCTTGGGCACCCGCTCCGCGAGGCGGCGCAGCCGAGCGCGCGAATTCGCCAGCGGGCCGGAGGGGGGCGCGGACGTGGTTTCCGGCGGGGGTGTCATGGCCGCGCGATCCGGTACCCGGCGCCGACCACCGTCTCGATGGGATCGGGCGCGCCCAGCTTGCGCCGCAGCCGGTTGACGGTGACCCGGACGGTGTTGGTGAACGGGTCGGCGTGCTCGTCCCACGCCCGCTCCAGCAGTTGCTCCTGGCTGAGCACGGCGCCGTCGGCCGCCAGCAGCAGCCGCAGCACGGTGAACTCCTTCGCGGTCAGCGCGACCGGCCGCCCGGCGCGCAGCACGACGCGGCGCAGGGTGTCCATGGTGATGTCACCGTCGCCCCAGGTCAGCACCGCGCTGTGGGAGCGGCCGCGGCGGCCCAGCGCCTGCACGCGCAGCACCAGTTCCGCGAACGAGAACGGCTTGCCCAGGTAGTCGTCGGCGCCCAGGGTCAGCCCGTCGACCCGGTCGTCGGTTCCGGACAGGGCGGTCAGCATGAGGATCATCGGCGCGTCGGCCCGCCCGGACAGCGCCCGGCACACGTCGTCGCCGGACAGCCCTGGCAGGTCGCGGTCGAGGACGAGGACCTGGTAGCCCTCGTTGACGCCGAGCTTGTCCAGGGCGTCGGCGCCGTCGTGGCTGACGTCCACCGCCATGCCACGGTCGCGCAGCCCCTCGGCGATCCGGGCGGCCAGGCGTTCCTCGTCCTCCACGACAAGAATGCGCATGCTGTCATCCTCCGTCAGGACCGCGCGGGGCGGCAGCCGGGGCCACGTCACGCCGCGAACCGTCGAGGCCGTCGACCCGGCGCACCTGTCCGGCCGGGTCCACGGTGAGCGACCAGTACCCGTCGCGCCGGGCCAGCGCCTCCAGCCAGGCGTGGGCGTCGTCCACGCGGTCCGCGGTGGCCGCCCTCGCCATGGCCGCGGTCGCGTAGCCGTCGGCCAGCGCGAGATCGGGGCCGACGACGGTGACCTGCGCGAGCCCGGCGGCCGGGCGCCCGGTGCCGGGGTGCCACACGTGGAAGCCGCGTTCCGCCGTGCCCGAGGTGGCCACCGCGGCGTCACTCAGCGGGAGCACCGCCAGCACGCCGCCGGGCCGGTGCGGATCGGTCACGCCCACCCGCCAGGGCCCGCCGCCCCACCCGCCGCGCACCCGTACGTCGCCTCCCGCGTTGAGGGCGAAGGCGGCCAGGCGTTCCGCGAGCAGGGCGGCGGCGCGTTCCGCGGCCCAGCCCTTGACGGCGCCGCACGGGTCGAAGCCCGGCGGGTCGCCGACCGCCCAGGCGTCGAACGCGCCGCCGCTGTCCGCGTGCAGCCGGTCGCACAACCGCAGGACCTCGGTCAGCAGCGGCCCTTCCGGGTGCCCGGGCAGGTCGGCGGTGCGCAGCCGGCCGTCCCTGATCCGGCTGACCGGGCTGTCCGGCCGGTACGGGGAGAAGACCTCGTCCAGCCGCCGCAGTTCGTCGAACGCCTCGCGCGCGGCGGCCCGGAACGCCTCCTCGCCGACCGCGCCGGGCGCCGCGAGGGAGACGACGGTGCCCATGACGTGGGTGACGGCTGTGCGCAGCGGGCCCGGCCGGCTCCGGACCGCGGAAGTCATCGGCGGGCCGCGTCCAGGGCGGCCTGGAGGGAGCGGGCGTACCCGCTGGAGGTGTAGGTGGCGCCGGAGACCACGTCGATGTCGGCGCCCTGGGCGGTCAGCGCCTCCGACCTGAGCACCGGCAGCGCGTAGGCGTCGATCTGGTCGCTGCGACCGCCGTGCGTCTGCTGGAGCACGGTCACGTCGGTGAGCTTGCCGCCGCGCACGACGGCCTCGACCTGGACGGTGCCGTAGGGGGTCTGTTCGGCGGCACCGGTGAAGGTGCCGGTGGCGGCGGACGTGGCCCGGGGGGCGGTCGTGGTCGTGGGGGCGGCCGGGGTGCCGGAGGCCGGTCCCGCGGCGCGGTCGGCGCCGGTCAGGGCGGAGCGGGGCCGGCCGCCCGTCTCTGCCCTGACCCCGATCAGCAGCGCGACCGAACAGCCGGTCAACGCGAGGGCGGCGGTGGTCGCACGCATGATGTCGTCCCTCCTCAGGGATCGCCGGGTGTCAGAACGCGAACGCCTCGGTGCGGATGCGGCGCGCGGGCACGCCGGCCCGGCGCAGTTCGGCTCGTACGAACGCGGTCCAGCCGGCCGGACCGCACAGGTAGACGTCGCGCTCGGCCAGAGCGGGGACCATCGCGCGCAGGCGGTCGGCGCGCAGCGGGTCGTCGGCGGGACCGCCGCGCGGACCGACGACGGCGAGCAGGCCGAACCCGCGGGCCTGCGCGATCCGGCGCAGCTCGGCGTGGAGCACGAGGTCCTCGGGCCGGGAGGCGCGCTGGACCAGCAGCACGCCGCCGTCCCCGCTGCCGCTGTCGTGCCGACCGTCGTGGTGACCGGGGCCACCCCGGGCCGCCGCGGGCAGCGTCTCGTACAGCGCGCGCAGCGGTGTGACACCCGCGCCCGCCGCCAGCAGCAGCACGGGCCGCGCGGGCCGCGCCGTCGCCCCCCAGCGCCGCCGCGCGGTGAACGCGCCGTACGGGCCCTCGAACCACACCCGCGTGCCCGGCCGCAGCCGCGCCACGGCCCCGCTCGCGTCGCCGAGCGCCTTCACGGTGATCCGCAGGGCGTCCGGCGTGGGCGCGGCCGACAGCGAGTACGGGTGCGACTGCCACCACTGGCCGCGGGCGAGGAAGCGCCACCGCAGGAACTGCCCGGCTCGCGCCCCCAGCCGGTCCAGGTCGCGCCCGGTGAGGTGGACGGAGACCACGCCCGGCCCCTCGGCCACCACCGCGGCCACCCGCACGCCGTGCCGCAGCGAGCGGTACAGCGGCAGCCCGAGGCGGAAGACCACGACGGCGGCGCCCACCACGACGTGCGCGGCCGACCACAGCAGGCGGTTGCGCGGGGAGGCGGAGAACTCCGTGCCGACCGCGAACTCGTGGGAGAACGCCAGCGCGATCGCCACGTACGCGAGCAGGTGGACGTGGTACCAGGACTCGTAGGCGACCCTGCGCCGTATCGCGCGCGCGGAGACCACGCCGATCAGGCCCAGCAGCCCGAGCGAGACCGCCGCGAGCCACACGTCGGTGTAGCCGGTCACGACCGCCCAGGTCTCGGTCAGCGGGTCGGTGTGCCCCTGCCAGGCGTAGCCGCAGACGATCAGGACGGCGTGCGCGAAGGCCAGGGCGACGGTGTACTCCCCGAGCGCGCGGTGCAGCCGGGCCACGGTGTCCGAGCCGATCCGGTTCTCCAGCCACGGCACGCGGGCCATCAGGGCGACCAGGACCAGCAGGAGGTAGGCGGCGAGCAGTCCGGCGATCCGCCCGGCGGCGCTCAGGTCGGCCGCCGGGGAGTCCAGCGAGCCGGGGATGGTGTTCTGCCACCACACGAACGCGACCGGCAGTGCCCCCGCGACGATCACGGCCGTCAGCACGACTGGCATGGGCTCGCGGTGCGGGGCGGGGCGCGAGGGTGCGGCCCGGCGCCGGGCGGGCCGGGGGGCCGGGCGAGGGCGCAGGACCGGCGGGTTGGCGCTCATCACGCCACCTCGGGCCGCGCCACGTCGGCGCGGGAGACGGCGAGGTGGACCACGAACGCGACGATCGCCACGGCCCAGGCGAGGCTCACCGGCCCGGTGCCCCAGCCCAGCCCGCCGCGTGAGGTGGACACCGCCATCCAGTCGGCGAACGAGGCGCCCAGCGGCCGGGTGACGACGTAGGCGGACCAGAAGGCGGCGACCGGGCCCAGCCCGAGCCGCCGGTGCGCGAGCGCGGGCACCGCGATGACGGCGGCGAACAGGACGCCGGAGGACAGGTAGCCCAGGTGCAGCGTGGTGGCGGTCAGGTCACCGGTGGCGGTGCCGAGCGCGAAGGTGGTGACGACGGTGGCCCAGTAGAACGCCTCCCGGCGCGGGGTGCGCACGCTGTGGACGGACAACGTGCGCTCGCTGGCGTACCACAGCGCCAGGACACCGACGAGCACGAGGGCGAACCCGCAGGTCGACGCCGCGTACGGGACGCCGAGGGCGACGTGCAGGGTGTCGGCGGCCATGGTGCCGAAGACGCTGACCATGACGACGGCCGTCCAGTACACCGCCGCGATGTAGCGCCGCACGCGGAACTGCACCGCGAGCGCGACGGCGAACGCCACGCCCCCGATGCCGACGGCGAGCACGGGATCCATGTGCTGGGCGAGGAAGTCGGAGGTGGCCTCCCCCATGCCGGTGGTCAGCACCTTGGTCACCCAGAAGGCGACGGTCACCTCGGGCACCTTGCTGAGCGCCCCGGCGGCCACGGCGCCACCACCCCGCAGCCGCGGTTCCTCCACCACCCGAGCACCCACGGTCCGCACCACCCTTTCCCACGACACATGGCACACGACAGTGGTGGGAGTCTGCCGACCCCGGCCTAACACCCGCGTAACGCGACATGAGCACGCCACGGGGGCGGCCTCCTTCAGGCGCGGGACGGGGATCGCCCTCAGCTCCCGTCCTCCGACTCCTCGACGATGGGCCGCAGGGCCTGTCGCACCGCGTCGAGTGCGCCCTCGGAGTCCCTGGTGACGGCCGTGCGGCCCGGGCCCGTTCCGCCCACCGCGAGCGGGGCGGCGTGGCGTCATCCCGTCATCGGTGGCGGTGCGTGCGGGGGGCGGTGAACGTCGGGGGGCGTCAGCGGTTGGGAAGGGGTCACTTCACGAGCTGCCGCCGGAGTCATGGGCGATCTTCTGAGCGGCGAACGGCATGTTCGGCCCCTGCCTCCTGGTGTGCCACCACTCCATGACGTTTTCCCTGACCATGAGGGCGAACCACTCGAGCGCGGCACGCGGCGCCCCGTCGAGGGCCGACCGGTGGTCGGCCTCTTCGAAGGACAACGTCACCTTCCACGTCTCGTCACCCTTGGCCCGCGAGACGACCACGACCCCGACCAGCACGAGTCGTCCGTTCCTGAAGTCGAACTCGATCTCACGAAAGCTGATCCTCGGATCCCCGAGGGTTCCTCCGAAGGGCTCTTCAAGGACGTCCCGCAACTCGGATGAGACTCCGATCGCCATGAGGGCCGCCTGGCGATCAGGTGCCGTACCGGAAGGTCGCGGTGACCGGCCAACTCCGGCCCGCACACGCGGGAGAGGCGGTCCGCACACCGAGGCCGGGGCTCCCGCCCGCGCGGCTGGCGCCGGTCTTCTCACCGCTCCCGCAGGGCCGATCGCCTCATGCCAGGGGAATCCTGGTCGGGGATCCGGCTCAGCGGCGTGAATGCGGCGGTGCCGGAGCGCACGAGGGCTTCCGTGCCCGTCCACATCCGCAGGGCCTCCGCGCGCTCCCTGATCAGCGACATCCGCGCTTCCCACTCCGTCCCGCCCGTGTGATCGGGGTGCGCGGTGATCTGACCGCCGTGCTTGCGGTACAGCAGTCCCGTCTCGCCGATGAACCAGCCGTCCGCCAGCGAGTCCAGACCCATCAGCAGCCCCGTGTCGCCCGAGGCGGGCAGCGCCATCCACCCGCCCAGCAACGCCATCAGCGAGCGCCGCACGCACAACGTCGCCGGGTGCACCTGCGGGCGCCGGCGTTCCTTCCAGAAGCGGAAGGCGCTGCCTCGACGCAGCCGCCCGGGGTGCGGATCGCTCCCCTCGAACGAGACCGTGCTGCCGTCCTCGAGGAGGTCGACCACACGGCTGGTGGTCCAGCCCACCGACGGGTGCTCCCGGAGTACCGCGACATCGCGGGCCAGCGCTCCCGGGGTCAGGCGGTCGTCCGCGTCCAGCGTCTTCACGTACGAGCCGGCCGACCGCGCGAACGCCATCGTGCGCGCCACGTGCGGGCCACCGGCCCGCGACGCAGAGATCCGGATGCGCCCGTCGTCGGTGGGAAGCCGGACGGCCGCGCCCACGCCCGCGCCGTCCTCCTGGACACACCATTCCCACGACCACCCCTCGGGCAACTCCTGGGCGAGCAGGGAGGCGTAGGCCTCGGGAAGGAAGCGCACCGCGTCCGCGTGTACGGGCGTCACGACCGATATGACGTTCATGCAGACCTTTCGTGGCTGGTTCGGCGCCGCCGCCCCGATGCGAACCCACCCACGGCTCGGGGTGACCGCGGGAGACCGGACGGCGCGAGGGTCCCCTAGATCATCCAGGCCGAGGGGATCACATCGCACGGCAATAACGCCCAGCCGGCCGGCAGCCCCCGAAGCGGCCGCGGAGCGATCCCGGGAGCGTCCGCGCCGGCCCGCACCACCTCCGGGCCGGCGTTTCCTCACTCCAACTCGCGCAAATAGGCTTCCAGTTCCGCGGCTCCCGCCAGCATCGCCCGCCCCCGGGCGGCCAGCCGTGCCCGCCAGTCGTTCAGCGCGGACCCCAGCGGCTCCAGGCCTCCGGCCGCGCGCACCTGGGCGATCAGCGGGGCGATCCGCCCCAACGGGTAACCACCGCGCCTGAGTTGGTGGGCCAGCATCGCGTCCCTTACGTCGGACGCGTCGTAGACGCGGTAACCGGTCGCGGGGTCGCGGCGCGGGGTGAGCAGGCCCGCGCGTTCCCACTTGCGGAGCGTCGCGGGACGGATCCCCAGTCTTGCGGACAGCGGACCGATGAACGTGCGGCCGGGGTCCGGCGTCGCGGGCTCCAGGCCGCGGAGGGCGTGCTCCACGGCCCGGAGGGTCCCGCGGTCCTCCAGCAACTGCGCGTGGCTCTCGTCGATCAGGCGGAACGCCTCGTCGGCCTCGCCCTCGTTCACCGCCCGCATGACCGCCGTCGCCGCCCGGTGGCCGTGGCCCGGCAGCAGGGCGAGGAACGCCCGCAGCGCCGCCGCGTGCAGCGGCGTGTAGGTGCGGTAACCGTGGGATGTGCGCTCCGAGGCCGGAAGGATGCCGGACTCCTCGTAGTTCCTGACCGCCTGCGTGGACAGGCCGTGCCCGCGTGCCAGGTCGACCGGCCTGAGGCGACCGCCCCTTTGAGACTTTCGCTGCATGTACCCGCTGATGTCGTGTGGAAGCTTCCACCGGAAGTTCAACGATACCGTTGACGGGCATGGCGAACGACATCAAGCACACCCTTCACTCCGTCGAGGCCTCCGCCGTCATGGGACTGCTTCCGGCCCGTCCGCGGCTGCTCGCGCTCGGCGAGCCGACCCACGGCGAGGACGCGCTGCTCCGCCTGCGCAACGAACTCTTCCGGGAACTGGTCGAGAAGGAGGGCTACCACACCATCGCGATCGAGACCGACTGCATGAGGGGCCTGGCCGTGGACGAGTACGTCACCTCGGGCACGGGCGGCGGCACCCTGGACGACGTCATGGAACGGGGCTTCAGCCACGACTGGGGCGCCCACGCGGCCAACCGCGAACTCGTGTGCTGGATGCGCGAGTACAACGACGGCCGACCCGCCGCCGAACGGCTCCACTTCGCCGGGTTCGACGGCCCGTTGGAGTTCACCGGCGCCGCGAGCCCCCGGCAGGCTCTCACCGCGCTCCACGGCTACCTCGCGGCGCATGTGGACGCCGGCCTGCTGCCCTGCACCGCGGAAACGCTCGACGCCGTGACCGGAGCCGACGAACGGTGGACCGACCCCGCCGCGATGACGGACCCGGCGCGGTCCGTGGGGCGATCGGCGCAGGCCCGTGAACTGCGGTCGCTCGCTGACGACTTGACGGCGCTGCTCGAAACGCAGGCGCCCCACCTGTGCGCGACGACGTCACCGGACGACGTGGACCGCGCCCGCCTGTACGGGCGCACCGCGACCGGCCTGCTGCGCTACCACCACGGGATGGCCGACACCTCACCATCCCGCATGAGCCGGCTGGGCGCGCTGCGGGACCTGATGATGGCCGGCAACCTCCTCGCCCTCGCCGAACGGGGACCGGTGCTGGCCCACGCCCACAACGCCCACCTCCAGCGGGAGAAGAGCACGGTGCGGATGTGGGAAGAGAGGGTGGAGTGGTGGGGCGCCGGCGCGCTGGTCAGCGGCCGACTCGGCGCGGACTACGCGTTCGTGGCCACAGCCCTCGGCACGATCCGGCACCGGGGCGTGGACGTCCCGCCCCCGGACACCGTCGAGGGCCTGCTGTACGCGCTCGCGGAGGACCGCTGCGTCGTGGACGTCCAGCGGCTGGCCGCCGCCCTCACCACCGCACCGCCCGCACCGCGCGTGTCGCCCTGGTTCGGCTACGCACCCCTCGACCCGGCCCACCTGGCCGGCAGCGACGGCCTGGTGTTCGTCAAGGACGTCCCGCTGGTCTGAACGCCACGCGGGGCGACTCTCCCCACCCGGCTGAAGGCCCCGGCCATCGAGCTCGGGTTCCAGTGGTCGGGGCGTTCACCGCACCGGACTTCCCGACGGTGTCGTCAACTGGGGCTGCCCGGTCAGTGCAACTGCGCGGCCGCCGCGCGCAGTTCCTCGAACGCGGCGCGCGTGTGGGGCGCCAGTTCGCCCGGGTCCTCGTCGCGGGCGGGGTCGGCCCAGCGGGCGTAGCCGAGCTTGAACGCGAGCACGCCCAGCTCCGCGGCCACCTGGGCCGTGGGTTCCGCGACGCCGCGCCGCCTCAGGGCGTCGACCATCGCCGCGGCCATGCCGATGCTCTTCAGTGCCTCGCGATTGCGCAGTTCCTCGTTCGCCTCGATCGCCGCGCGCAGCAGCGGCCCGAGGTCGCGGTTGAACGACGTCATCTCACCCGACGCGCGCTCCAGGCCGGCCGCGACGGCCGTCATCGGCGACGCGTCCGCCGGAGCGTCGGCGATGCCCTCCGCCAGCAGGCGGCTGAGGACCTCCTGCCCGGCCGTGAGGATCTCCCGCTTGTCCGCGAAGTGGCGGAAGAACGTGCTGCGGGTCAGCCCGGCCCGCTCCGAGATCTGGGCGACCGTCGTGTCGTCGTAGCCCTGCTCGGCGAACAGGCCGAGCGCCGCCACGACCAGGCGCCGACGGGCATCCGGCTTCCATCTGGGCATACGACCAGCCTATCCGATGCGACATGTGTCCCATCGCGGTGTACGGTGATGAGACACATGTCGCATCAGTATGGGGAGTCCGTCATGCGCGTCTTCATCACCGGCGGAACGGGCCTGATCGGCTCGGCCGTCGTCGCCGAACTGCTCACCGCGGGACATTCCGTCACCGCCCTCGCCCGTTCCGACACCTCCGCCGCACACGCCAGGGCCGCCGGCGCCGACGTGCTGCGCGGCGGCCTCGCCGACCTCGCGGTCCTGCGCACCGGCGCGGAGCAGGCGGACGGCGTCATCCACCTCGCCTTCAGCAACGACTTCAGCTCACCCGAGTCGCTCGCGCGCGGCATCGAGGAAGAGGGCGCCGCGCTGGCAGCGGTCGGCGAGGTCCTCGCCGGCACGGACCGGCCGCTCGTCACCGTGTCGGGCACGCCCTGGGTCGCGGGGCGCGCGTCGACCGAGGCCGACCCGCTGCCGACCGAGGGTCCCGTCGCGGGCCGCAGCCGTTCCGTGACCCGTACGCTCGAACTCGCCGCGCGGGGCGTGCGCACCTGCGCCGTACGGATGCCGCGCACGGTCCACAACGAGGGCCGTGGCGGGTTCGCCGGGCTGCTCACCGACATCGCCCGCCGCACCGGCACCGCCGGCTACCCCGGCGACGGCACGCAGCGCTGGCCCGCCGTCCACGCGCTCGACGCCGCCGTGCTGTTCCGGCTCGCCCTGGAGAAGGCTCCGGCCGGAAGCGCGTGGCACGCCGTCGCCGACGAGGGGGACGCGGTGCGCGACATCGCCGCGGTCATCGGGCGGCGGCTCGGGCTGCCCGTCGCGTCGGTCCCGACGGAGAGCTTCGGCGCCCTCGGCCCGGTCTTCGCGGCCGACCAGCCCGCGTCCAGCGCCCACACACGCGCCGCGCTCGACTGGAAGCCGACCCACCCGAGCCTGCTGGAGGACCTGGAGAAGATCGAGCCCTGAGCGGCCGCGACGGGGGTCTGCCGACAGGACGTCGGTTGAACCGGGTGAGCGCTCCTCCCCGCCGGCCTCCAAGGCGTGCCGGTCATGCCGAACGGCCCGGCGCGTGGGTGCGCGCCGGGCCGTTCAGCGATTCAGCGTCTCCGGTGGGAGAACACGGTTCAGTTGGTGATGTTCAGGTACTGCCAGGCACCGTTGTTGGTCGCGTTGACGTCGTCGCCGGACGAGCCCTGCACGTAGACGACGCGGATCCGGGCCTTGATGTTGGCCTGGCCCGCCGCGCCGAGGTTGATCTTCGCGTCCCCGGAGGGCGGAAGCGCGAAGTACTGGGAGTTCGTCGTCCGCCAGCTGCCCCCGGAGTAGACCTGGAAGTCCACGCGCTCCTTTCGGCCCGGGTAGTACATCATCGTGGTGTTGAAGACGGCGTCGCTGTTCTTGTGGAACCACGCGTACTCGGTGGAGCCGATCTTCGCGTTGCGGTACTGGCCGGACAGGCTGCCGGACTCCCACACGCGGGTGTAGACGGTGGACGTCACGGTGCGCGGCGCGGTGCGGTCGTCACCGGCGTAGACGGCGCTGAGGGTGGTGTTGCGGGTCAGCCGCAGGGACACCGACAGATTGCCGCTGGAGTTGACCGTGCCGGACTTCAGCTCCGTGTTCGGCTTGTCACCGCCGTACGGGTTGGCCCAGATCTGCACGACCTTGTTCTTGTACTCCGACCCCAGGTGCGCGGTGAACGTCACCGTGGTGCC
Source organism: Streptomyces sp. ICBB 8177 (assembly GCF_003144095.1). Classification (GTDB taxonomy): domain Bacteria; phylum Actinomycetota; class Actinomycetes; order Streptomycetales; family Streptomycetaceae; genus Streptantibioticus_D. Next base: position 253,492 of record NZ_NSKH01000024.1, read on the forward strand.
GTAGCCGTACTGCTGGTTGTTGTCGTTGAGCGTCAGCGACGGCGTGGTGCGCGAGACGGCCACCTTCGCGGACGTGCTCACAGCGGCCAGCGCGCCGCTGCCCGCGTACGACACCGTGTAGGTGACGGTGCCGCCGGCGGGCGGGGTGTCCGTGAAGGAGTACGTGCCGTCCGAGTTGACGGTCACCGGGGCCAGCGCCTTGCCCTGCGGGCTGTCCAGGTCGGTGCGGGTGACCGCCAGTCGGGTCCCGGCGGGCAGGGCGGTGGCCGCCGAGAGCTTGCCCTTGACGGTCAGGGCCTTGCCGCGCGTGGCGGAGGAGGGCGCGGAGGCGGTCAGGGTCGGGACGGTCTTCGTCGGGTCGGTGAGCACGCGCAGGGTGAACGGGCCGCCCTCCTGGCCCTCCAGCGCGTAGATCCGCGACTCGTCCGGCGCCCAGGCCAGGGACGGGGTGACCGGCGAGGCGGCGTAGGAGCGCAGCGGCACGGACGCGGCCGGCCGGTAGACCGAGATCTCGCCGCCGGCGACCTGCGCGACCGTGCCGTCCGGCGCGACGGCGGCGGACTGCCCCTGCGGGTAGCTGCCGTCGGGGGTGAACTTCCCGTTCGCGTAGGCGTCCCGGTTCGTGCCGTTGATCAGGACCTGCGTGCCGCCGGGCACCAGCTGGATGTCGTCGATGCCGTTGTTGAGCGAGTAGTCGCCGAAGTGGAACGCGACCACCTTCGGGGTGCCGCTGGAGACGTCGAGGACGCCCTCGGAGTCCGTGGACATGCCGCTGTCGGCCATCGCGATCACGCCGGGCTCGGCCGGGTTGGTGCTCATCAGGGCCGGATTCCAGAACCCCTGGTTCGGGTACGGGTCCGTGAACTGGCCCATCGTCACGGCCGTCGGGTCCGACGGGTCCTTGGCCGGGTCGACAGACCCGAGGTTGCTGTCCCACTGGTCGCCGTAGGTGAACCACACCTTGCCACCGGAGAACGCCACGTACTGCGGTCCCTTGGTGGTGGGAACGACGTACCGAGCGGTCACCGTCAGGGTCTTGGCGTCGATGGCCACGATCTCGTTGCCGCCGAACGCCGCGGCGTAGACCGTGGAGCCGTCGTCGGAGACGGCCAGCGAGGTCACGCCGGTGATGCCGGGCACCGTGCCGATGAGGTTGCCCGAGGTGTCGGCCGCCTCGACGCTGTTGTTGGCCTCGTCGCCCACGAAGACCCGGCCCAGCGGCGCGTCGACCGCCAGACCGCCGTCCCGCGTGACCGTCACCGCGCTCGCCGCCGAGGCCGTGCCCGCGGCCGAGGCGGTCAGGACCGACGCGCCCATCGCGACCGCCACCATGGCAGCGGAGACCGTGCGTCTGCGCGCCCGTGTTGTGTTCTTCATGCTGTTGTCGAAACCCCCACATGGAATCCCGGTCTCCCGCCGGGAATCAGGGCTCCCACCTGCTCCGATCCGCGCCCGCCTCTTCGTCATGGCGTGGTCGCGATCCCCCCGGAACGGTGGTTGCTGACCGCAGCGTAGAACACGCCACGGACAGCGGACACACCGATATGCCACTGGAGCGGCGCCGCTCGTTCTCCCGGTGCGGAACACGGCGGCGAGGCGACGCGGCAGCGGTGAGGAACCGCCGCTGAAGGGGGAGGAGGAGGTCGAGCTCAGCCAAGGACGAGGGCGGGCGCGGGGGCGAGGGCGGGGGTCACGCAGCAGCGGGGTACTGGATTGCCCGGCGTCGGACGGGGCTGCGAAGCTCGGCCGCATGTTCTCACGCCGTCATCACCGCACGTCCTCCGCCCAGCCCGCCCGACCCGCCTTCGAAACCGCCGAATGAGCGCTCCGCTCGGCGAGATCGTCGTGGTGGCCGGGCGGGCCGCGCGGGCGGCGGGCTTCGACGACCTGCGCGACGCGGCGACCCGCGGTCATCGAGGCCCCGGAGGACGGGCGCGCCCTCTACGACTTCGGCTACGCGTGCATCGAGCGGGGCGTCGGCTACCTCGCGATCCCGGCGCTGCGCGAGGTCGTGCTGGGCCTGCCGGCGGTGCCCTTCGAACCGGAGCGCGAGGCCACACTCGTCGTGGCCTACGACCTGAAGGAGTTGCTGGAGCCGGAGACGCGCGACGCGGGCGTTGAGGCGCTGCGGGCGCTCCAGGACCGCACCCCCGGCCAGATCCTCCACGAGCACGCCAGTTGCTGGACGGACACCCCGCCGGTCACCGCCGACTCGGTGGGCCTGCTGGCGCAGGCGGTCACTCCGCCGTGGGGCGAGCGGCTGCGGCCCCGCCCCGACCGCTCCGGTGTGGACCGGCTTCCGGTCGACCCCCGCCCTGAGGCGGAGTTGGCCGCGGAGATCGTCATGGCGAGCGCCGAGTCCGACCCCGGTGACGGCGCCACCCCGCCCGACCCGGACGCGACGTTCACGGCCTTCGCCGCCGCCGTGGCCGGCACCTGGCTCCAGGGCCCCCGCGCCCGCGTCCACGCTGTGGGCCCGGTGCCCAGCTCCGCTTCAACTGACCGGGCCCACCCCGAGACGACGAAGGCCCGCACCGGTTTCCCGGTGCGGGCCTTTGCCTGCGGCGGATACGGGATGCTGACTCGTGAGGGATCGCCCCCAGCACGCTTTCCAACTCTCGTGATGGTGACGGTGTCCGGGGTGGTCACCCGACCAGTGTCATGTGCCGCAAGTGCGTCCAGTGAGGCGCACAACACCTCCCACCAGCCGTCCGACAGCTCCGGGGGCTTCGCTCACGATGGCGCGTCCGACAGGAGCCCCCGGCAGAAGCTCAGTTTCATCGGCCCGCCACGTCACCGACTCGTCCGTGTCTCGCCAGACCACACACCCGGGCCACGCGGGCTTGGCAATGCCTTCCGGAGGCGCGGCACTGTCCGTGCCGTTCCACCCCTGAGCGGGGATCTTGTCGAACAAGCGCCGCTCGATCCGTACCCAGGTGTCGCGGACTGTTCCGGCCCCCACGGATCGGTGCTTGCGCACCACCGTGTCCGGGAGCAAGCGCGCTTGCAAAGACCGCTCGACTCGATCAAGAACCTCGTCAACAGGCTCTACCCGTAGATCAACAGCCTTGCCCGTGGAAACCGGGAGCGTCATGAACGCGACCGTAGCAGCGGTACAGCGTGAGGTACCCGGCGCCGAGGCACGGGCGGCAATGGCCGGCGAGAAGCGCGCGATGCCGGGTGATCAGCTCCAACACCGGCAACCCGTCCGGGGGGGCGACCACCTCTCCTCGGCAGATTGCACATCTCTGGTCGGCTTCAGCACAAACGATCTTGGGTGTCTTCTCCGGGCCAGCCATAAACGGCACCCTCCCAGAGCGTTCGGCCGGGCGCGGCCGAGTCGGCCGGGCTCCTCCGGCCCCTGGGCACAGCAACTGCAACCCTCAACGTCGAAGGGCCCCACCGCTCGCGGTGGGGCCCTTCGACGTTGTGCCCGGTGAGAGCACTGGCGGAGGATACGAGATTCGAACTCGTGAGGGGTTGCCCCCAACACGCTTTCCAAGCGTGCGCCCTAGGCCACTAGGCGAATCCTCCGCCGCACACATTACAAGACCGCGGGGGGTGGTTGCGAACTCGATCCCGGGGCCGGGGATCGGGTAGGCTGGGCGCAGCCCCTCACGTGGCGCTATCTCGCTGAACTCCCCCAGGGCCGGAAGGCAGCAAGGGTAGGTGGGCTCTGGCGGGTGCGTGGGGGGTCTTCGCGTCTTTCGGCGCCTCACGAGCCTGGCGGGCCCTCCCGCGACGGAAGTGCCCGCGGCGACGTGCGCCGGCTCTCCGTCCGGCCACTTGCCGCCGACCCGCGCGGAGGTGTGACGAAGGCGACACCGTCGTCAGCGTTCCCCCGAGGCAAACGCCGGCGAGCCCCGGCACCTTCCGACTCGGACCACGAAATCCCGTCAGGACCGAACCCGTCGCGCCGCCGCGCCCCGTACCTACCATTTCAAGCCATATCCGACGCCTCGGCCGGAGTGTCCCCGCCGCGGTGTCAAGGGCTCTACGGGCGCGTACGGGGGCGGAAAGGGGTGCCGAGGGGTCCCCCATCGTGGGCGGGGGCCTTCGGCTGGGCTGCGGCCGCACAGCCTTGGCCGGTAGGCTTTCCGTGTGATCTTCAAGCGCATCGGCAGCAGTCGGCCGTATCCCGACCACGGCCGTACGAGCACCCGCGAATGGGCGGACGTCGCGCCGCGCCCGGTACGCCTCGACCAACTGGTGACCACCAAGGGCCAGCTCGACCTGGAGACACTGCTGGCCGAGGACTCCACGTTCTACGGAGACCTGTTCGCCCACGTCGTGAAGTGGCAGGGCGACCTCTATCTGGAGGACGGCCTGCACCGGGCGGTCCGCGCCGCGCTCCAGCAGCGCCAGGTGCTGCACGCCCGCGTGCTGGAGATGGACTGAGGCGGCAGGCACCCGGCCCGGGCACGGCCGCCTACCCGCCCGGGCGCCCGCACGCCTGCCCCAACTGGTCCGACCGGCGTGTTCGTTGCCTCTTTCGGGTCGGGCGCTAGGCCATTCGTTGATCATCTAGTAGGCCTTGGCCGGATACCGCACTACGCTGCGGCTATGAGCATGCTCACTCCCCCCGGCATGGGCGGGAAGTACCGCGTCACGGGCAAGCACTACCCGCGGATGCGGCGCCCCCGCGGTCATCGGCGACTCGTGCTGTCGGTCGTCTCCGCCGTCGTGGTGCTCGGGCTGATCGGCTGGGGGACGGTGCAGCTCATCCACGTCTTCGGCGGCACCTCGCACGACGCCGCCCAGGGCGGACGCTGCTCCGCCAGGCGCGGTCACGACGTGAGCACGCGTGCGGGCGGTGCTCCGGCAGACGCGCCCGTGCCCAAGCCGTCCACCATCACCGTCAACGTCTACAACGCGACGCCGCGCACCGGTCTCGCCAAGTCGACCGCCGACGAGCTGAAGAAGCGCGGCTTCGTCATCGGCAAGGTCGGCAACGCGTCGGCGCAGTACAACCAGAAGGTGCCGGGCCCGGCCATACTGCTCGGCGGCCCGCAGGCGCAGGCGGCGCTCAAGGTGCTGGGCACGCAGCTGTCGGGCTCCAGCATGAAGACGGACCCCTCGCGTGCCGGGGCGTCCAACGTCGATCTGATCATCGGTTCGGGCTTCGGCTCGCTGACCCCGCAGCAGAACGCCGGCGCCGCCCTGGCCGCGCTCAGCCATCCGGCCCCGGCGGCCTCCGCCTCCGGCGCCGGCAAGAAGGGCTGCTGAGCCCGGCGCGCGCCGCTGAGCCCGCCCCGAACGGCGAACGGGTCCGGCCGCCACGATCACCGTGGTGGCCGGACCCGTCATCCGTCGAAGGGGCCGCTAGCCCGCCGTTCCGTACATCCGGTCGCCCGCGTCGCCCAGGCCCGGAACGATGTAGCCGTTCTCGTTGAGCCGCTCGTCGACCGACGCGGTCACCACCGTGACCGGGGCGCCGCTCAGCTCGCGTTCCATCACCTCGACGCCCTCCGGCGCCGCCAGCAGGCAGATCGCGGTCACGTCGTCGGCGCCGCGCTCGATCAGGGTGTTGATCGCGGCCACCAGCGTGCCGCCGGTCGCCAGCATCGGGTCGAGCACGTAGACCTGGCGGCCGGACAGGTCCTCCGGCATGCGCGTGGCGTACGTGGACGCCTTCAGCGTGTCCTCGTCGCGGACCATGCCCAGGAAGCCGACCTCGGCGGTCGGCAGTAGCCTGACCATGCCGTCCAGCATGCCGAGACCGGCCCGCAGGATCGGCACGACCAGCGGACGCGGGTGCGACAGGCGTACGCCGGTGGTGCGCTGCACCGGGGTCGTGATGTCGACCTGCTCGGTGCGCACGTCGCGGGTGGCCTCGTACGCGAGCAGGGTGACCAGCTCGTCGGCGAGCCGCCGGAAGGTGGGCGAGTCGGTGCGCTCGTCGCGCAGCGTCGTGAGTTTGTGCGCCACCAGCGGGTGGTCGACGACATGGATCCGCATGCCCCCGACATTAACGGAGGTTCCCCGGTCCCCGGCCCGCCCCCGGCCACACCGCGAAACCGGCCGGCACGGCCCCCTGCCCGCTCTGCCTCCCCGCATCATCCGCCGGTGCGGGGGAAGGAGTGACGTACGCCGAACGTAACCGTGCGTAGAGGTGGTAGCCATGGCCGAGCGCCCAGCCCAGCCCGACGAGTCCTCGACCCCGTCCGCACGGGACGCGGAGCGCCGCCGCAGGCGCGCCCTCTTCCTGCGCGAGCTGAACGAGGCCAAGGAACTGCGGGCGCGGGTGCAGCCCCGGCGGGCCAGGGCGGCGCGGATGCGGGAGCAGATGCGGATGCGCACCTTCCGCTGGTAGGACGGGCTCACTGCCGCTGGGCCCTCTACCGCTGGGCTTGCTGCCGCTGGGCTCGTTGCCCCTGGGCTCACTACCGCTGGGCTCGTTGCCCCTGGGCCGCTGCCGCGGGCAGGACGCGGAGCTTCCGCCGGCAAGACGGGCCGCCTCCGCTCGCAGGACCGGTCGCCTCCGCTGGTGGCGCAGGGGCTGCCGCGACGCCGGGGAACCAGCGGTGCAACCCACCCGCCTCACGGACCGTTCCGCCCGTCACCGTACGTAACGCTGTTGGCGGCACCGGTAGCGCTCCTGGCGGTGCGCCAGCCCAAAAAACCCGAAAAAACGTGCACAGCCTGGCACGACGCAGTGCGGAAGAGCCGCCGCAGAGCTTAGGTTTCTGCCACGATGCCGAGTGGGCGGGGCGCATCCCCGTCCGTCCCGGAACACTAAGACCAGTGGGAGAGTCACGGTGTATTTCGCCGCACTGCTCGCGCGCACCGAGGACGGGTGGGAAGCGAGCGACACGGAGCTTGACGATGTGGAGACCCTCGCGGACCTGGCCGATCTGGCCCGGGAGGCGACGGCCGACGACGAGACGGTGCTCGTACTGATCGAGCAGGAGGACGCCTGGTTCGGCGTCGTCCGGGTGGACGGCGAGGACGACCCCCGTATCTATGTGTCGGACGCTTCCGCCGCGGCCCGCAGCTCGTACGGGGAGATCCTGCTCACCGACGAACTGCTGGGGCGCGACCCCGACGACGAACTGGAGGACCTCGACGCCCTCGACCTGGACGGCACCGAGGACGGCGAGGGCGAGACCGGGGAGGACGACGCTCCGCAGGACATCGAGCCGATCCCCTCGGGCCCGGTCGGCGAGGCCACGCTGCTGGCCGACTTCGGGGTGAGCGAGCAGGACCTGCGCTCGCTCAGCGGGGACGGCGTGCCCGGCGAGGCGCTCGGCGAGATCGCGGAGGCCCTCGGCTGCGGCGAACTGCTGGAGGCGGTCCGCTGAGCCCTGACCCGTCCCGCCCCGACGACAGGCCGGCCGGCGACCCGCTGCGCGAGCCGTGGGTCCCGGCCATGCGGCACGCCCTGGACGAGGCGGCGCTCGCCCCTCGCACCGGGGACGTGCCGGTGGGCGCGGTCGTGCTGGCGCCCGACGGCACGGTGATCGGGCGCGGCCACAACGAACGCGAGGCGACCGGCGACCCGACCGCCCACGCCGAGGTGCTGGCGATCCGCGAGGCGGCCCGCGCGGTCGGCGAGTGGCGGCTGACCGGCTGCACGCTCGTCGTCACGCTGGAGCCGTGCACGATGTGCGCGGGCGCGATCGTGCTGTCCCGGCTGGACCGGGTGGTCTACGGCGCCCGCGACGAGAAGGCGGGCGCGGCCGGCTCCCTGTGGGACGTCGTCCGCGACCGCCGCCTCAACCACCGCCCCGAGGTGATCACGGGCGTCCTGGAACCGGAGTGCGCACGCGAGCTGACCGCGTTCTTCCGCGGGCCGCGGACGGCCTGAAGACGGTCCCGCGGCACCGGATCCGTATCCGATTTCGATGCGGGGCCCGGCGTCCGCTAAGCTCTCTCCCGGTAGCGTGTCCGAGCGGCCTAAGGAGCACGCCTCGAAAGCGTGTGAGGGGGCAACTCCTCCGTGGGTTCAAATCCCACCGCTACCGCCATTGAACCGCCCGCGTCCCCCGGGATGCGGGCGGTTTCGTCATACGAGGGCCCCTGCGGCCAGGTCCGCGTACGCGCGCCGCACCCCGCCCCGCCCGCACGCCACTTCACCGCACCGCCTTCGCGGCCCCGCCGCCGCGTCGCGGCCCCACCGCCACGTCGGCGTTCCGCCCGCGCGGCAGGTCACCGCTTCGCCAAATCGCAACGCAACTGCACCCCTTGGCCCTGACATCACCGTGGTTAGACTCACCGCACTGGAGCGCGGGGGGCGGTCCGGAGTTCGAAGACGGTCGGGGAGGCGGACGGACATGGCTCAGGCAAGGAAGATCATGATGTACATCGTCGTGATCTTCGTCCTGTACACGATCATCACCTCCCCCGCGCGGGCCGCGCAGCTGGTCCAGATAGGCTTCGAGGGCATATCCAGCGCCGCGAAAGGCATCGGGCAGTTCATGAGCCAGCTGGTGAAGTAGCCCGCCCCTGACGTCCCCCCGGGAGCACGCGATGATCCGTCACCTCGTCCTGTTCAAGCTCAACGACGGCGTCTCGCGCGACGAGGAGCGCGTCACCGAGGGCGTACGCGCCTTCGAGGCCCTGGGCGGGCAGATCCCGGAGCTGGCCTCCTGGGAGTGCGCCTGGAACATCACCGACCGCCCGATCGCCTACGACTACGCCATCAACTGCACGGTGGCCGACCGCGACGCGCTGGTCCGCTACCTGGAGCACCCGGCCCACCAGGCGGGCGTCGCCCTGTGGCAGCAGTTCGCCACGTGGGTGATCGCGGACTACGAGATCTGATCCCACCGGCACACGAGCCGGAGCCGGGCCGGGGCCCCTGACTACGCGAGCCGGAGCCGACCGGGGTCCCTGACAACGCGGGCGGACCCCGAGCCGGGGTCCCCTGACAACGCGGGCCGGGGCCCCGAGCCGGGTCCCGAACGACGCGGGCACCGCCCTGATCAGGGTCCCCGAGCAGCGCGGGCCGTACCCGAGCCGTACCCCTGACGGCGCGGGCCGACCAACCACCCCGGAGCCCGAACCCGGACAGCCCAGGCCGGCCCCCGCAGAACTCCCGTCGACACGAGGCCGGCGCCCGGCACCACCAACCGCCCGGCTCCAGGCCGCCCGGCACCAACCACCCGGCACTGCCTCCCGGACGCGGGCCGTCCTGCCCGCGCCGCCCTTCCGCGTTCGCCCGCCAGGGTCATCACCCCGTCCGCACGCACACGCCCCGCGTACGGCCCTGCCGCGTGCCTCGCGCGCGCTCCGCGCCCGCCCCTCCCGGTCCCTCGCGGCCGGGCCCGGCTCCCCTCCCGTCCCGCTCCGGTCAACTGACCGTCAACACGGCTCTTTACGGTGCTTGCACACAGTGCACATGTCTTGTGATGCTATGACCGCTTTGACCGCTTTTGACGGGTAGTCGATCAATCGGTGAGGGGTGGTGTATGTCGTTGACGGCCCGCTTCGCGCCCCCTTCCGCGCCCGCGCAGTCCGCCGCGCCCCCCGCGCCCCCTTCGGCCTCCGCGCCCCCCTCCACGTCGGCAACGCCCTCCGCCCCGGCAGCGGCCCCGGCGCAGACCCCGGCCCAGGCCTCGGCCTCGGACGCGACGCCGTCCATGACGCCTTCGGCGCCGCCGCCGGCCGCGGACGTCCCCGGCCCCGCGGCCACCTCCCGCGGCTCCACCCCGCCCAGGACCACCCCCTTCCCGCCGCGCGCCTCCGACTCGCCCGCGGACTCCGCGCGCCGCAGCCGGGCCGCCGACGCGCGGGCGCTGACGCAGGTGCTCTTCGAGGAGTTGTCGGGGCTGGAGCCGGGCACGCCGGAGCACGCCCGCGTACGCGCCGCGCTCATCGAGATCAACCTGCCGCTGGTGCGCTACGCCGCCGCCCGCTTCCGCAGCCGCAACGAGCCGATGGAAGACGTCGTACAGGTCGGCACGATCGGGCTGATCAACGCCATCGACCGGTTCGATCCGCAGCGCGGGGTGCAGTTCCCGACGTTCGCGATGCCGACCGTCGTGGGGGAGATCAAACGTTACTTCAGGGACAACGTGCGCACCGTCCACGTCCCCCGGCGCCTGCACGAGCTGTGGGTCCAGGTGAGCGGGGCGATCGAGGACCTGACGGTGCTGCACGGCCGCTCGCCGACGACCGGCGAGATCGCCGAGCGCCTGAAGCTCACCGAGGAAGAGGTGCTGGCCTGCCTGGAGGCGGGGCGGGCCTACCACGCGACCTCGCTGGAGGCCGCGCAGGAGGGCGACGGCGCGCCCGGGCTGCTGGACCGCCTCGGCTACGAGGACCCGGAGCTGGCGGGCGTGGAGCACCGCGAACTGGTGCGCCATCTGCTCGTGCAACTGCCCGAACGCGAGCGCCGGATCCTCCTGTTGCGGTACTTCGGCAACCTGACGCAGTCGCAGATCAGCGCCGAACTGGGGGTGTCGCAGATGCACGTCTCCCGGTTGCTGTCGCGCAGCTTCGCACGCCTGAGGTCCGCAAACCAGATCGAGGCGTAACCCACGGGAGCGACACCCGTTCGCCATCTCCGGTGCAAATAAGTCGACTTGGCGCTACAGCGTGTTGCCGACATGTGACATTCTGCGGATACCGCGTTTGTGGCGGCCCGGCCTGACGGTATTCAGGTGAAGGAACGTCACGCGCGACCCGTCCGCGACCTCGAGGGGGTGGCATGTCCGTAGAAGTGGGCAGTCCGAAGGAGCTTCAGTTCGACGCGCCCGCCGACACCGGCCACGGTGTGGACACCGGCGTGGGCCCCGGCAGCGGCAACGTCGTGGACTCCGGCACCGGCCATGGCGCGGTCGCCGACACCGGCCCCGCCGTGGACATCGGCCCCGCCGCGGACGTCGCCACCGGCGACGGTGTGGACGCGGGCGTGGACACCGGCGAGGCCATCAACACGCGCACGCTGTCCCGTTCGCTGTTCCTGCGGCTCGCCGAGCTGCCGGACCACAGCCCCGAGCGCGGCTACGTGCGCGACACCCTCATCGAGCTCAACCTCCCCCTGGTGCGCTACGCGGCCGCCCGCTTCCGCAGTCGCAACGAGCCGATGGAGGACATCGTCCAGGTCGGCACGATCGGGCTGATCAAGGCGATCGACCGGTTCGACTGCAACCGCGGGGTGGAGTTCCCGACCTTCGCGATGCCCACGGTGGTCGGCGAGATCAAGCGCTTCTTCCGTGACACCTCCTGGTCGGTGCGGGTGCCGCGCAGGCTCCAGGAACTGCGGCTGGCGCTCACCAAGACCAGCGACGAGCTGTCGCAGCGCCTCGACCGCTCCCCCACCGTCTCCGAACTCGCCGCCGCCCTCGGGGTGTCGGAGGAGGACGTGGTGGACGGCCTCGCGGTGGGCAACGCGTACACCGCCAGCTCCCTGGACTCCCCGCCGCCGGAGGACGAGTCCAACGAGGGCTCGCTCGCGGACCGGCTGGGCTACGAGGACACCGCGCTGGAGGGCGTGGAGTACCGCGAGTCGCTCAAGCCGCTGCTGGCCCAACTCCCGCCCCGGGAACGGCGGATCATCATGCTGCGGTTCTTCGCCAACATGACGCAGTCGCAGATCGGCGAGGAGGTCGGCATCTCGCAGATGCACGTCTCCCGGCTGCTCACGCGGACGCTGGCGCAGCTGCGGGAGGGTCTGACCGCCGAGTGACGGACGGGCGGGAGACGCGGACATCCGGCCGCCGGGCGCGCACCCCACCGCCCCGGCGGCCCGCGTCCCGCATGACAACGGATATGCGGGAGTGCCGCGTTGACCGTCCGGCGCCTTCGGACCGCGCCGGCCGTCACGGCCAGTGAGCGCGACGCGAAGCGCGCGCCCCCGCACGCGCCCGCCGGAACGCCCTCGCGCGCGCCCCGCCTCCGCGCACGCCTGAACGGGCCAGGAGCCGTCCCGCTCCGGGCCCGAGCTTCCGTGCGCGCCGTACGACCGAACGAAGCGGAACGATCCGCCCTACGCGACCGCGTAGACGATCGCCGCGATGATCACGATGGCGGCGACGACCGCCACGATGAGGCCGGTGCGCGAACCGCCGCGGTTCGACGAGCCGTAGGTGGTCGCCGGGCCGCCGGCGGCGGGCCGCTGCCGCGCCGGAGCCGCGCCCTCGTCCACGAAGGCGCGGAACATCTGCGTGCTGCCCGCCGGGTCGTGGTTCTGCTCGGGGGGAGTCTGGTAGTCAGCCATGAGGCAGGACCCTAGCGAAGAGCCCCCGCGCAAGACCAGGAGCCCCGGGCCGGTCAGCCGTTGACGTCGATCACACGAACCGGCTGTCCGGTCCAGCGCCCCGGTTCCGCCGTGGCGGCGAGGGCACTGTCGGGGCGGTCCGGCGCGGGCATTGCCGCGTGGCGGGTGTGGGCGACCGCCCAGGAGTTCTCCCTCGCGACGGCCAGGGCCGCTGGGAGGTCGAGGCCGATGACGACCATCGCGGGGAGACAGGCAATGTGCTCAGCGGTGCCGGGCCTCGCCCTGTCGGCCTCCACCAGCGCGCAGGCCGGGGCGCACGGCACGCGGAATACCAGGCGCCCCGGGGGCGCTGGTCAAGGGCATGGTACGTATCGGCAGTTCGCAACTCGACGTCTTCCCGCTCTGCCTGGGCGGCAACGTGTTCGGCTGGACCGCTGACGAGCGGGAGTCGTTCGCGGTGCTCGACGCCTACGTGGCGGCGGGAGGCAACTTCATCGACACCGCGGACGTGTACTCGGCCTGGGTGCCCGGCAACTCCGGCGGCGAGTCGGAGGCGATCATCGGCCGCTGGCTGGCCTCGCGGGGCAACCGCGACCGGCTGGTCATCGCCACCAAGGCCGGCCAGCACCCCGACTTCCCCGGGCTGTCCGCGGCGAACGTCAAGGGGGCGGTGGAGCAGTCGCTGCGGCGCCTGCGCACCGACCACATCGACCTCTACTACACGCACCGCGACGACCCCTCGGTCCCGGTCGAGGAGTTCCTCGGGGCGCTGGACGCCCTGGTGAAGGAGGGCAAGGTCCGCGAGATCGCGGCGTCCAACATCGGTGCCGAGCGCCTGTCCGAGGCGCTGGCCGCCTCCGAGCGCGAGGGGCTGGCCCGTTACGTGGCGCTCCAGCCGCACTACAACCTCGTGGAGCGCGGTGAGTACGAGGGCCCGCTGATGGACGTGGCCGCCGGGCACGGCCTCGGCTGCCTGCCGTACTACGCGCTGGCCTCCGGCTTCCTGACCGGCAAGTACCGGCCGGGCGGCACGTCGGACAGTTCCCGGGCCGGGAAGGCGGAGTCCTATCTGAAGGACGAGCGCAACCTGCGGGTGCTGGCGGCGCTGGACGAGGTGGCCGCGGCGCACGAGGCCGAGGTCGCCACGGTCGCGCTGGCGTGGCTGGCCACCCGGCCGACGGTGGTGGCGCCGATCGCCAGCGCGCGCACGGTCGCGCAACTGCCCGCGCTGACCGCTGTGGCGGACCTCACACTCACCCCGGAGCAGGTCGCCTCGCTCGACGCCGCGTCGGCGTGAGCCCGTACGGCGGGGCCGCTTCCCTTCCCGCGCAAGGGAGTTGGGGCGGCCCCGCCCCGGGCTCGGCCCCGCCTCCATCAACCCTTCACCCACTCCCCCCACCGATTCATTTGCCTGTTGCAACTAAGTGTGGTTAAGGTTGCTCAAGGCAACTACCACGGGGGTGCTGATGGCGACGCGGGAACAGTGCGCGGAGCTGGTGCAGCAGCTCGGTGCGCTGGGCGCCGTCAGCCGCGGCGTCGGGCGGGCCCTGCCCGCCGAGTGCCCGCAGGCGGCCGTCATCGTGCTGTCGCTGCTCGCCCGGTACGGACAGATGCGCGCCAGCGACCTGGCCGACCGCCTCGACGTCGACATGTCGGTGACCAGCAGGCACGTCACGTACCTGGCCGCCCGTGGCTGGATCGAACGGCACCCCGACCCACAGGACAGGAGATCGCGACTGCTGCGCCTCACCCCGCTCGGTGAACAGGTCCTGCGCCAGGCGTCGGACCGCATCGCCGAGGTGTTCGCCGAGTTCCTCGGGGACTGGACGGACGAGGAAGTGGGGCAGCTGGCCGCGCTCATGGCACGACTGCGCGCGAGTTTCGACGGCGGCGGGCCACGAGCGGGTCTGCGCGGCCGCGCCCACGAAGGATGACGATGAGCACCACCACACCGACCGGTGTGCGCCGGCACGTCCCCGCGCACGCCGCGCGCCCCGGGCAGCCCGCCCACGGGTCCCAGGGCCACCACGCACCGGGACCCGGCGGGCAGCAGCCCGCGATGTCGCACCGGCAGATCATGGAGGCGCTGTCCGGGCTGATGCTCGGGCTGTTCGTGGCGATCCTGTCGTCCACGATCGTCTCCACCGCGCTGCCCACGATCCTCTCGGACATCGGCGGCGGCCAGGAGGCGTACACCTGGATCATCACCTCGGCGCTGCTCGCGGTCACCGCGACCACCCCGCTGTGGGGCAAGATGTCGGACCTGGTGAGCAAGAAGCTCCTGGTCCAGCTCGCCCTGGTGCTCTACATCGTCGCCTCGGTCATCGCCGGTCTGTCGCAGAACACCGCCACCCTCATCACCGCCCGCGTGCTCCAGGGCATCGGCGCCGGCGGCCTGTCGGCGCTGTCGCAGGTCATCATGGCCGCGATGATCGCCCCGCGCGAACGCGGCCGCTACAGCGGCTACCTGGGCGCGACCTTCGCGGTGGCCACGGTCGGCGGCCCGCTGGTCGGCGGCGTCATCACCGACACCAGCTGGCTCGGGTGGCGCTGGTGCTTCCTGGTGGTCGTGCCGTTCGCGCTGATCGCGCTGGTGGTGCTCCAGAAGACCATCCACCTGCCGGTCACCAAGCGGAAGGTGAAGATCGACTGGGCGGGCGCGTTCCTCGTGACCGCCGCCGTGTGCCTGCTGATGGTGTGGGTGACGCTCGCCGGGGACAAGTACGACTGGATGTCCTGGCAGACCTGCGTGATGGTGCCCGGCTCGGTCGTGCTCGGGCTGCTCTTCCTGCTGGTGGAGTCGAAGGCCGCGGAACCCATCATCCCGATGCGGCTGTTCCGCAACGCCACCATCTCGCTGACCTCGCTGGCCAGTGTCTTCGTCGGCGTCGCGATGTTCGCCGGGACCTACTTCCTGTCCCAGTACTTCCAGCTGGGCCGCGACAAGTCCGCGTCGATGTCCGGCGTGATGACCATCCCGATGGTCGCCGGCCTGTTCGTCGCCTCCACCTTCTCCGGCCAGATCATCACCCGCACCGGGCGCTGGAAGGCGTTCCTGGTCGCCGGTGGCGTGATCCTCACCGGCGGCGCGGCGACGCTCGGGCTGATGCGGTACGACACCCCGTACTGGCAGGTCGCGGTCTACACCGCGCTGCTGGGCGTCGGCATCGGCCTGCTGATGCAGAACCTCGTGCTCGCCGTGCAGAACCAGGTGGCGCCCAAGGACCTGGGCTCGGCCAGCTCCCTGGTGACGTTCTTCCGTACCCTCGGCGGCGCGATCGGCGTCGCCGCCCTGGGCGCGGCGCTGTCCAACCGCATCACGCACTACATGCGCGACGGCTTCGCGGCACTGGGCATCCCCATGCCGTCCACCGGTGGCGGCGAGGCGAACCTGCCCGATCTCAAGACGCTGCCCGCGCCGGTCCGTACGATCACCGAGAGCTCCTACGGGCACGGCATCGCGGATGTCTTCCTGTACGCGGCGCCGTTCGCCTTCGTCGCGTTCCTGCTGGTCCTCTTCATCAAGGAGGTGCCGCTTCGGACGGCCAACGGACTCCAGCAGCACACCGGAACCCCGGCCCAGCCGGCCACCGCGTACAACCCGGCGGACCCCACCCCGCCGGCGCAGGAGGTTTGCATGAACGGCAGCACCATCAACGGCTCGGTCCGCGGCCCCGAAGGCGTGGGCGTCGGATCGGCGCACCTGACGCTGATCTCGCTCCAGGGACGGCAGTTGGGCCGCGCGCAGGCGGCGCCGGACGGCTCCTACTCACTCCAGGTGCCGGAGCCCGGCACGTACGTGCTGATCGCGGCGGCTGACGGGCACCGTCCTCAGGCCTCGACCGTGGTGGCCGGTGACGGCCCGCTGGGCTTCGACATCACGCTGTCCGGCAGCAGCGGCCTGGCCGGCGCGGTGCGCGCCGCGGTGGACGGGCAGCCGGTGGAGGGCGCGATGGTGGTCGTCACCGACGTGCGCGGCGAGGTGCTGGCGACCGGCAAGACCGGCGCGACGGGCGACTTCGGCTTCGACGAACTGCCCGCGGGCAGCTTCACGGTGGCGGTCAACGCCTCCGGGTACCGCCCGGTCGCCCAGCAGGTCGAGGTGGGCGCCCAGGGCGTCACCCGGATCGAGGTCCAACTGGCCTCCGGCTCCCGCCTCCAGGGGACGGTCCGCGCCGGTGCGGACCGGGTGCCGCTGCCGGACGCGCGGGTCACGCTGGTGGACGCGAACGGCGACGTGGTCGCCACCGCCACCACCGGTGAGGACGGCCGTTACGCCTTCACCGACCTGGACGCCGGGGAGTACACCCTGATCGCGTCGGGTTACCCGCCGGCGGCGTCGCCGCTGCGGGTGGACGGCCGGGGCGCGGACGGTGTCGACCTCGCGCTCGGCCACCCGGAGGAGTGACTCCCGGGCGGTCAGGCCTCGTTCACAGCCCCCGCAGGGCTTTGGCACGGGGCCGCCGGGATCTCGTGACAGGGCCGCGGGGCCTTGTCGGCGCAGGCACAGACACAGACACAGGGCCTTGTCCGCAGGGGCACAAGGACCACAGCGCGCAGGGCCGCAAGGCCTTGCCAGAGCGACTGGACCGCGCGTACAGCGGAGAAGCGCGGGCCAGTTATCGGGGGAGACGCGGGTTCCGGCGGTGGCCGGAGCAGGGGACGGCCGAGGCCGCCGCCCGGAACCCGTGACCGACGAACGTATGGGGAGCGGTGGATGACCAGTGAAGGCGGCCTGCGGGCCCGAGTGAGGACCAAGGACGGCTGGGCGGTGCGGCACGCGGTGCTGACCGTCACCGACATGACGGGCAGTCAGGTACTGCGGGCGACCGCGGACGACGACGGCGCGGTGCGCGGGGACGCGTTGCCGCCCGGCGCGTACACCGTGATCGTCACGGCGGTCGGCTACCAGCCCGCGGCGTCCACCGCGATCGTCGGCGCCTCCGGGCGGGCGGACCTGGGCAACCTGGTGCTGGCCAGGTCCGGCGGCGTGGAGCTGCCGCCGCCGGGGCCATGGACGATCGACCCGGCGCACTCCTCGGTGGGCGCGGTCGCCCAGCACCTGGGGATCTCCAGCGTGCGCGGGCACTTCACCGGCTTCAGCGGCCGGATCGAGATCGCGGAGCGCGCCGAGGAGTCGACGGTGACCGCCGCGATCGAGACGGCCAGCATCGACACCGGCAACAAGATGCGCGACGACCACCTGCGCTCGCCCGACTTCCTGGACGTCGACGCGTTCCCGCAGATCGTCTACCGCAGCACCGGGCCGGTCACCCCGGCGGGCCCCGACCGCTGGACGGTGCACGGCGAGCTGACGATGCGCTCGCACACCCGCCCGGTCGACCTTGACCTGACGTACCTGGGCACCGGACCCGACCCGTGGGGCGGGGTGCGGGCGGCGTTCCGCGCCACGGCGGAGCTACGGCGCGAGGACTTCGCGATGACGTACAACCAGGTGCTCCAGGCGGGCATCGCGGCGATCGGCACGACGCTGCGGGTCGAGCTGGACATCCAGGCCGTCCAGGGTGACGCGCTGCCGATGGCGTGAACGGGGGGCGCGCGGGCGCGCGTTGACCGAGGGGGGCGGCGCGCGCTCGGACTGGACGACGGCGGCGACGCTCGCGCGTTGAACAACGGAGGCGGCGCGCCGGGCTGGACGGCCGCGGGCGCGCGCCGCCCTCGTCCCTGGTGGCACGGCTCGTAAGGTGGCAGGCATGTCTCCCAACATCGCCACCAACACCCGTGTCACCCGCGAGGGTTTGCTGGAGTTCCTCGCCGAGCGGCACCGCGCGATCGTGCTCACCACCCGTGCGGACGGCCGCCCGCAGGGCTCGCCCGTCACCTGCGGCGTCGACGGCTCCGGCCGCCTGGTCGTCTCCACCTACCCCGACCGCGCCAAGGCCAACAACGCCCGGCGCGACCCGCGGGTGACGGTGATCGTGCTGTCCGACGAGTGGAACGGCCCGTGGGTGCAGATCGACGGGCGGGCCGAGGTGATCGACCCGCCCGAGTCGGTCGAGCCGCTGGTCGACTACTACCGGTCGATCGCGGGCGAGCACCCGGACTGGGACGAGTACCGGGCGGCCATGGTGCGGCAGGGCAAGTCGCTGCTGCGGATCACCCCGGAGCGCTGGGGCCCGGTCGCCACCGGCGGCTTCCCGGCCCGCCTCGCGGACTCCTGACGGACCTCAGTCGTCGGCGGACTCGCGCAGCGCGTCGATGCCCGCGATGAGCACGTCCAGCGCGAAGGCGAAGTCCCGCTCGCGCAGTTCGTCGCGGCGCCCGGTGGTACGGCGGGCGATCATGCCGGTCAGGCCGCCGAGTTCGGGCTTGTCACGGGTGGCGTCGAAGACCTCGCGCAGCAGCGCGTCCTCGTCCGTCCCGGCGGCCCGGCAGCGTTCGGCCCACCGGCCCTCGACGGTGCCGAAGCCGTACGCGAACTGGTGGACGGCGGCCAGCGCGCCGGGCACCCGGTCCTCCGGCAGCCCGGCGCGCCGGATCACCCGGTACGCGGCCGTGGCGAACGCGGTCGCCTTGGGCCCGGCGTTGAGGTACTCGCCCGAGAGCCGGGGCGCCCAGGGGTGGGCGACGAGCATGGTGCGGTAGCCGGTGGCGAGGCGCCGCAACTGCTCGCGCCAGTCGGACGGTTCGCCGGCCTCGTCGGGCACGGGGATCTCGCCGTTGATCTCGTCGAGGGCGATCTCCAGCAGGTCGTCCTTGTTGTCGACGTACCAGTAGACGGACATCGGGGTCACGCCGAGTTCGGCGGCGAGGCGCCGCATCGAGAACCTCGCCAGCCCTTCGGCGTCCAGCAGCCGGATGGAGGCGCGTACGACGCGGTCCAGGTCGAGCCCGGCGCCGTTGCCGGAACCGGCCTCCGGCTCCCGGCGGCGCCTGGCCCCCGCGCGATCGCTCAGCCAGTAGCTGGCCTGCGGCTTGGCTGCGCGGGGGCCGGTCGGCATGGCGGTGTCTCCTCGGGGGCGGGCGGTCGAGGCGGGCGGTGCGGCGGTCACCGGGCTGCTGTTCACGCCGGCAGTACGGATCGCGCCCACGCCTCCGCTCAACGGTGGCGTTCCGCTCCCGAGCTTAAGTCCGCGACCCGGTCACGAGGATCGCGGCGCCGTCAGGTCGTACAGCGTGGTGCCGCCTGCCGTCTTCGCGGTGAAGTGGGCCTCGACCCAGGCGCTGATCTCGGACGCCGTGCTGGTGGTGACGCCCATCGCCGCGCCGAATCCGCCGCCGCCCGCCGACGCGCCTCCCTTCGCGGTGGTCCCGGCCGCCTCGGTGCCGGGCGGTTCCGTGCCGCTTCCGATGAAGTAGTGGATTGCGCGCTCGCTCACCAGCTTCTCGAACTCGGCCAGCGTGGGGGCCGGGTCGGAGCCGTTGAAGCCGCCGATCGCCATCACCGGGTCCTGGGTGGCCAGTTGGTAGCTCGCCTGGTTCTGCGAGCCGATCGCCGCCGCGACCCAGGTGTAGGACGTGGCGTCCTTCGACAGCGCCGCCTTCGTCGCGGCACTGACCTTCGTGCCGTCGAGCAGGCCGCCCATGCCCCCGCCGCCCATGCCGCCCGTCTTCCCGCCTGCGCCCGGGAGTTGACCGCGCCCGGCCTGAGCGCCGCCTCCGCCGGGGAAGCCGCCCGCGAACCCGCCGCCTCCCGGCATGCCACCCCACGCCGCCGTACCCGCACCGCCCCCGCCGGGGAAGCCGCCCGCGTGACCTCCGCCCCGCGCGCCCCCGCCCGGGAAGCCCATGCCACCCGGTCCGCCCGCCTGCGCGGGGCCCGCCGACGGCAGGGAGCCGGTGTGGCCGCTGGTCACCGTGTCCACCGCGTATGCCGCCGGTCCCGCCAGCGTGGCCACCAGCCCACCCGTCACCGCCGTGACCGTCAGCACCCGCATCGCGATCCGGCCGGTGAACGCCAGCCCCAGCGCCGCCGCGAACCCCAGCAGCAGCACCGCCCAGCGCAGCCACGGCAGCCAGTCAGGGGTGCGGCCCAGCAGTGCGAAGGCCCACCACGCGCTCACCGCGACCGCCAGCGCCAGCGTCCCTGCCGCCCACGGCGAACGGCGCCGCCGCCACAGCGCGACCGCGCCCATGCCGACGACCGCGCCGATGTAGGGGGCGAGCGCGATGTTGTAGTACGGGTGGAAGATGCCGGCCATGTAACTGAAGACCGCGGCCGTGGTGAGCAGCGCGCCGCCCCACAGCAGGAACGCCTGCCGTTCGGTGTCGGTGCGCTTGGCCCGCCAGGTCAGCACGACGCCCGCGACGAGCAGGATGAGGGCCGCGGGCAGCAGCCACGAGATCTGGCCGCCCATGTCGGTGCCGAACAGCCGGGTGATGCCGGTCGAGCCCCACATGCCGCTCCCGTTGCCGCCGCCGGGCCCCGCGCCGCCTCCGCCCCCTCCGCCGACGCTGCCGGTCTCGTCGCCGTCGATGCGCCCGAACCCGTTGTAGCCGAAGGTGAGTTCCAGGAAGCTGTCGTGCTGCGAGCCACCGACGTACGGCCGGTCGGCGGCGGGCGTCAGCTGGACGATCGCCACCCACCAGCCCCCGGTGACCACCATCACCGCCGTCGCGAGCGCCAGTTGCCACGTCCGGCGCCTCAGGCGCACCGGCGCGAGCACCGCGTACACCAGCGCCAGCGCGGGCAGCACCAGGAACGCCTGAAGCGTCTTGACCAGGAACGCGAATCCCACGAACCCCCCCGCCCACAACAGCCACTTGGTGCGGCCGGCCTCCAGGGCACGCTGCGTCGCGTAGATGGCGCACACCATGAGCAGCGCCAGCAGCGCGTCCGGGTTGTTGAAGCGGAACATCAGCGTCGCGACCGGGGTGAGCGCCAGCACCCCGCCCGCGATCAGTCCTGCGGCGGGCCCGAAACGCCGTCGCACCGCCGCGTACAGCACAGCGACGGTCGCCACGCCCATCAGCGCCTGCGGGACCAGGATCGCCCAGGAGTTCAGCCCGAACAGCCGCACCGACAGCTCCATCGGCCACAGCGAGGCCGGGGGCTTGTCGACGGTGATGAAGTTCGCGGCGTCGGAGGAGCCGAAGAAGAACGCCTTCCAGCTCTTGCTGCCCGCCTGGACGGCCGCCGAGTAGAAGGAGTTGGCCCAGCCGGAGGAGGAGAGGTTGACCAGGTACAGCAGCGCGGTCGCCGCCAGCAGCCCGAGGAACGCGGGCCGCTCCCACCGGGGCCGGGCGACCGCGTCGGCGGCCTCGGCGCGCGCGGGGGTGGCGAAGGGGTGAGTGAGGGCGGTCACCGGACGCCCCCCAGGGCCGGGGCCGTCGCTTCCTCGTCACCGCGGTCGGGGAAGACCCACACCCGCAGCAGCAGGAAACGCACCACCGTCGCGGCGAGGTTGGCGGCGACGAGGACGGCCAGTTCGGCGCCGTGCGTGGCGTGCCCGTCGGCGGCGCGCAGCGCGGCCAGCGAGCCCGAGGTCATCAGCAGGCTGACGCCGAACACCACCAGGCCCTGCGCCTGCTGGCGCATCGCCCGCCGCCTGCCGCGCACCCCGAAGGTGAAGCGGCGGTTGGCCGCGGTGTTCGCGAGGGTGCACAGCAACAGGGCGAACCCGTTGGCGAGTTGGGCTCCCGTGCCGAGCCGGAAGAGCCAGAAGAGCGCCAGGTTGGCGGCCGTGGAGAGCGCGCCGATGACCGCGAAGCCCGCCAACTGCCGTACCAGGCCCGGCGCCAGGCCCTCGACGCGGTCGCGCGGATCGTCGCCGAACGGCCTGCGCAGCCGCTCCAGCGGCAGCGCCCCGCTCGCCAGCGCCCGGCCGACCCGCCACACGCCCTTGAGGTCCTCGGTGGCGGTGCGCACGATGTCGACGCTGGAGTGGGGGTCGTCCACCCAGTCGACGGGCACCTCGTGGATGCGCAGCGACGCGCGTTCGGCCAGCACCAGCATCTCGGTGTCGAAGAACCAGCCGGTGTCCTCGACCAGCGGCAGCAGCCGCCGCGCCACGTCCGAGCGGATCGCCTTGAACCCGCACTGCGCGTCGGAGAAGCGGGCCGACAGGCTGCCGCGCAGGATCAGGTTGTAGGCCCGCGAGATCAGCTCCCGCTTGGGCCCGCGCACCACCCGCGAACCGCCCGCCAGCCGCGACCCGATGGCCAGGTCGGAGTGGCCGGAGATCAGCGGGGCGACCAGCGGCAGCAGCGCGTTGAGGTCGGTGGACAGGTCCACGTCCATGTACGCCAGCACCGGCGCGTCGGACGCCGACCACACCTCGCGCAGCGCCCGCCCGCGTCCCTTGCGTTCCAGCCGTACGGCGGTCACCTGCGGGAACTCGCGCTCCAGCGCCAGCGCCACCAGCGGTGTGCGGTCGGTGCTCGCGTTGTCCGCGACGGTGATCCGGAAGTCGTACGGGAACGTCGAGTCGAGGTAGGCGTGCAGGCGGCGCACGCAGGGTTCGAGGTCGGTCTCCTCGTTGTACACGGGGATCACGACATCCAGCACGGTGGTGCGCCGGGGGTCGCCGACGGGCACGGCGTCACGGGCCGGCAGCCCGCCGCTCGCGGCCGGGTCCCCGTAGGGCGCAAGGGTCAAGGTCCTCATGCCGACCGACGCTCCCCGGCCGCGCTGTCACGAGGGTGTGGTGAGCCTGGGGATGGCCTGTGAGTCGCGGGGGCCCGCCGCGTCCGCCGCGGGCAGCGTCACGCGGAAGACCGTGCTGCCCGGTTCGCTGGTGACCTCGATGGTGCCGGAGTGCGCCTGGACCACGGCGCGCGCGATCGCCAGGCCCAGCCCGCTGCCGCCGCCCGCCGAACGGGAGCGGGAGGCGTCGCCGCGCGCGAAGCGTTCGAAGACCTCGCGCAGCAGGCCGGGCGGGATGCCGGGGCCGGTGTCCTCGACCTCGATCCGCACGCCGTCCGGCCGCGTCGCGACCCGCGCGGTCACCGTCGTGCCGGGCGGGGTGTGGGTGCGGGCGTTGGCCAGCAGGTTGGCCAGCACCTGGTGCAGCCGGGCGGCGTCGCCGCGTACGACCACCGGGTCGTCGGGCAGGTCGAGCCGCCAGCGGTGATCCGGGCCTGCGGCGCGCGCGTCGCTGACCGCGTCCACCACGAGCGGCGAGACGTCCAGCGGCTCCCGGCTGAGCGGGCGGCCCGCGTCGAGCCGGGCGAGCAGCAGCAGGTCCTCCACCAGCGCGGTCATCCGGGCCGCCTCGGACTCGATACGGCCGAGCGCGTGCCGGGTGGACGGGCCGATCTCCTCGGTGCCGCGCCGGGTCAGCTCCGCGTAGCCGCGGATCGAGGCGAGCGGGGTGCGCAGTTCGTGGCTGGCGTCGGCGACGAACTGCCGCACCCGCGTCTCGCTCGCCTGCCGCGCCGCGAGCGCGGAACCGACGTGGCCCAGCAGCCTGTTGAGCGCCCCGCCGACCTGGCCGACCTCGGTGCGCGGATCGGTGTCGGCGTCGGGGACGCGTTCCAGCGGGGCCACCTCGCCCCGGTCCAGGCGCAGTTCGGAGACCCGGGCCGCGGTGGCGGCCACCCGGCGCAGCGGGCGCAGGGCGTAGCGGATCATCACCACCCCGGCGAGCCCGGCGGCGGCCAGCCCGGCGGCGGTCACCAGCACGATGACGACGACCAGGCGGTCCACGACGCCCTCGACGTCCGCCGCGGGCTGCCCGACCGCGAGCGCCGTGCCGTCCTGGCTGACCACGTAGGCGACGCGGTACGTGCCCAGGCCCGGGATGTCCAGGGTGTGCGGGTGCCCGTCCTCCTTCAGACCGTCGAACGCGGCTAGTTGGGCGGACGTCAGCGGCCGGCCGCCGATCGCGTGGGTCCGCGCGGAGGTGCGGCGGCTCACCTCGCCCTGGACCGCGTGCCCCCGGTCGTCCAGCACCGCGCCGACGGTGCCGGTGGTCTGGCCGCCGCCCACCACGAAGTCCAGCGGGTCACCGGGCGGCTGCGCGCCGGGCGGCATGCCCCGCGGCGGCGTGTGCTGGGCACGCGCCGCCACGTCCTGCACCGTGCCGTCCAGCCGGTCGTACAGGTACTGCCGCAGCGAGACCGTGGTGACGACGCCGACCACCGCGCAGACCACGGCGATCAGCGCGACGGAGGACGCCAGCAGACGGGCCCGCAGCGACCAGCGGCGCCGGCGCAACGCGGGCCCGGGCCAACGGCGCCCGCGCCACACGAGAACGGACCAGCGGCGCCCGCGCGACGCGGGCACGGATCAGCCGACTTCCGCGGGCTTGATCAGGTAGCCGGCGCCGCGACGGGTGTGGATCATGGGTGCGCGGCCCGCGTCGATCTTGCGCCGCAGGTAGGAGATGTACAGCTCGACCACGTTGGCCTGGCCGCCGAAGTCGTAGGACCACACGCGGTCGAGGATCTGCGCCTTGCTGAGCACCCGGCGCGGGTTGCGCATCAGGTACCGCAGGAGTTCGAACTCGGTGGCCGTCAGGTGGATCGACTTGCCGTCGCGGCTCACCTCGTGGCTGTCCTCGTCCAGCGTGAGGTCGCCGACGACCAGCAGCGACTCGGTGCGCACCGCGGCCGCCCCGGACCTGCGCAGCAGTCCGCGCAGCCGGGCCACGACCTCCTCCAGGGAGAACGGCTTGGTGACGTAGTCGTCACCGCCCGCGGTCAGCCCGGCTATGCGGTCCTCCACCGCGTCCTTGGCGGTCAGGAAGAGCACCGGCACGTCCGACAGGTCGCGGCGCAGCTGGGAGAGCACCTCCAGGCCGTCCACGTCCGGAAGCATGATGTCGAGCACCACGGCGTCCGGCTTGAAGTCGCGTGCGGCCCGCATGGCGGCGGCGCCGTCGGACTCGGTGCGCACCTCCCAGCCCTCGTACTTCAGGGCCATGGAGAGCAGGTCGGCCAGGGCCGTCTCGTCGTCGACGACCAGGACGCGGACGGGGGAGCCGTCGGGCCGGAGCAACTCGGTGCGTCCGCCCGGCGCGGGGGTGGGAATCGCAGGCATGACGAACACCATCGGGTGTCCCGATAAGAGCATTCTTTCGCCAGTCTGTGAGTTGTCTGAGAAGTCTGTGCAGGAATAACGGTTCGGGGGACCCGGTTGCCCGAAACGGACATCGAGCAGCGGAACGAGGAACGGGGAGACTCATGGGAATCGGCCGGTACGGGATCTGGAGCCCGGCGCTGCGCACCGACGGCGGCACGCCGGACACCGAGGTCGCCGAGGTCACGGAGGCGGTCCGTGACCTGGAGCGGCTCGGCTACGACGCGGTGTGGGTGGGCGGCAGCAGCTCGGTCGGGGACGCCGCCGCGCTGGTCGAGGCGACCTCGGCCCTGACGGTCGCGACCGGCATCCTCAGCATCTGGCAGCACGACGCGCGCTCGGTCGCCGCGGCGCACACGGAGCTGACCGCGAAGCACCCGGGGCGCTTCCTGCTCGGCCTGGGCGTCAGCCACGCGCCGCTGGCCGGCGACGCCTACCGCAAGCCGTACTCCGCGATGGTGCGCTACCTCGACGAGCTGGACGCCGCCGGGGTGCCCGAAGGCGAGCGGGTGCTGGCCGCGCTGGGCCCGAAGATGCTCAAGCTGGCGAGCGACCGCGCCGCCGGGGCGCACCCGTACCTGGTCACCCCCGAGCACACCGCGAAGGCGCGGGCCGCGCTCGGCCCCGACGCGCTGCTGGCACCGGAGGTGAAGGTCGTCCTGGACGCCGATCCGGTACGCGCCCGGGCCGCCGCCCGCGCCCACCTCGCGCGCTACCTCGCGCTGCCGAACTACACCGCCAACCTGGAGCGGCTGGGCTTCACCGCGCGGGACTTCGAGGACGGCGGCAGCGACGCCCTGGTCGACGCGCTGTTCGCCTGGGGCGGGCCGCAGGCGGTACGCGAGCGGACCGACGCGTTCTTCTCGGCGGGCGCCGGCCACCTCGCGCTCCAGGTGGTCCCGCCCGCCGACGCCGACCCCGCCGCCCTGCCGCGCGAGGGCTGGCGTGAGCTGGCGGACGTGCTGGGGCTGCGGGGGGCCGCGTAACGGGCACGGAAACGCCAGAGGCCCGGCGCTGGGAAAGCGCCGGGCCTCTGGTCTTCGTAGCGGGGACAGGATTTGAACCTGCGACCTCTGGGTTATGAGCCCAGCGAGCTACCGAGCTGCTCCACCCCGCGTCGGTGAACACCATCCTACGGCATCCCGGCGACCACTCCGCACCGGGTTTTCCGCGGGCCCCGGAGGGCGCTCACGGAGCGCGACGGGCGCGTGGGCGGCGCGCGGCGGCGCGCGCGGTCCCGCGTACCGCTCCGGCGCACGTGAACAGATCAACGGGATATGCCCGTCGGCCTACCGGCGGGCGCGATGCCCTGTCATCATTCACCCTCAGGAGGCAGACGTGACCTGTCCGATGTGCGGCTCGGCGGATGGCAGGCAGCTGAACAATGGAAACTGGCAGTGCAACGAATGCTCAGCGGTCACAGCAGGCCAGGGCCGCATGGGAGAGCCTGGATCCTGAGACCCGTGAGCGCGTCGCGTTCCTGTCGCCCGAGGAGTTCACCGTCTCGGACGGTGAGGAGTCCGCGCGGCAGTGGCAGCGGTTCGTGGACGTCCTGGACCGCGCGGAGCGCCACGAGGCGCTGTGAGGCGCCGTGTTGAGGTCGAGGGTCGCCCAACTCCCGGCACAGCGCCCCGTACCCGCCCGCACCTCATGACGACCTGATCACGGCTGTTGTGCCGGCCTGGCACGTTGACCACCAACGCGTCGGTGCCGTGCGCGCGTTCCTGCGACATCAACGGCTACACGTCCTGCGTGAGCCTCACCGACCCGCCGAAGTCCGCGACGAGCGGCGCGGCCCACGCCGTCTCGACCACCACGATCCAGGCCCTCGAGCACAGCAGCGACCCGGTCAACCAGCCCTGTACGCGGGGTGGTTGGAGGACCTCGCACGTGCCCGGCGGCGGCTCCGGCGTGGGCAAAGGGAAGAGGAAACGGGTTTATCGACAGATCGTCACGCTTGCGAGGTAAATGGGCCGGGGAAGGTGGTTTCGCCGGACGGCGTGGGCAAGTCTGATCCCGCGACGCCGCGAAACCAGCGGGGACGGCAGGCCAACCGCCCCGCGTACACCCTGACTTCCAGTTCCTGGGAGGAACGCACATGACCAGCATCCGAACCGCCCGAGTCCTCGCCGCCGTGGCAGCGCTGCCCCTCGCGGCGGCACTGTTCACCGGCACGGCAGTGGCGGACAACGGATCCTTCGCCGACCACGGTTCGATCGCGAGCGTGAACAGCACCCAGCAGGTCGCGACGGGCGCCGGCGCCACCAACCAGAGCAACACCGCCAGCGTGAACGGCTCCGGCTTCACCCACATCGACCAGAACAACGTGAAGGTCGACTTCACCCACCTGTGGTGACGGCACCGGTGGGCGGGGCCGGGGAACCCCGCCCACCGAGGGGGACCGCGCGCTGATCGGGCGCGCACCGCACGAAAGGGGAGGGACCGCCGGGGAGGGGATGTCGGCGGTGATGCCGGGGCGACGGGGAACGGGGACACCCGGCGATCCGGCAGAGGGGAAAACGGGGGGTCGGGCAGCGGGGGCTGCCCACCGGGCGGCGGCATCCACGCGGGTGCCGCCGCCCGGCTTTTTGTCCACAACCTGTGGACAACGTGGGACGGGAGGCGCGGGGCGGGCCCCGGCGCCCACGAGCGGATCAAGGTCTACCAGGGCCGGACCCTCGGCACGGGCACGGGCAGACCGAACAGAGCAAAACGCCACAAACCCATGTAAGCCGGAACGATCGTATGACTGGCCACCGCACCCGAATGGGCGGAGCAGACGGCTGAAACCGGCGTGTTGGCTGGCGTGCCTCCGTCGAATGCGGCGTACCGGACCTTTCACTCGCCGCATGCGCGATAACAACCGGATGATCCGACTGGCGCTCGCCGTACTGGCGGGAGTCGCCTGCCTGATCGCGGGCGTCGTCCCGGCCGCGAACGCCGTCCCGGCACACGGAACCGCCCCGGACCTCGGCACCGACACCAACGCCGCGCCGGACTCCGGTGCGCCGGTGGCCGCCTGGACCGGCTTCGGCCCCGCGCCGTGGCTGTCCGGCGACACGGCCACCGCGGCCGTGGCGAGCGGGGCCCGCTGGTTCGGCGGCACCGCGGCCCGCACCGCCTCCTACGACAGCCCCCACGGCCCCGGCGCCTTCTCCGGCGGCCGGTTCCACGGCCCGGGCCACGCCGGCCCCCGGCACTGGGGCGGCTTCCACGGCTACGGCGGAGGCGGCGGCTACGGATACGGCGGATACCGCGGCGGCGGCACCACCGCCGACGCCACCACCGCCTCCGCCGCCGGCTCGGCGCACGGCACCGCGCCGAACGCCGCACCGCCCATCACCCTCGACCCCCGCGAGTTCGGCGCCGAGGTCTACACCGGCCGCGGCTTCGACACCTGCACCGCGCCCGACCTCGACACCATGCGCGCCTGGCGCTCCTCCTCCCCCTACGGCGCCGTCGGCGTCTACATCGGCGGCAACGCCCGCTCCTGCGCCCAGCCCCGGCTGACCCGCTCGTGGGTCAAGGCGGTCAGCGCGATGGGCTGGAAGCTCATCCCGATCTACGTCGGCTCGCAGTCCCCCTGCGTGACCGCGGCCCGCAAGCGCCAGTACGCGATCGATCCGGCCGACGCCAGGATCGAGGGCACCCGGCAGGCCGAGGACGCGGTGCGCGCCGCCACCGCGCTGGGCATGGCCGCCGAGAGCCCGGTCTACCTGGACGTCGAGGCGTACGACACCGACTCCGCGTCGTGCACCGACCCGGTGCTGGACTTCAGCGCCGCGTGGAGCGACACCCTGCGCGACCGCGGCTACCTGTCCGGCTTCTACAGCAGCGCCGACTCCGGCATCTCGCAGATCGAGGCCTCGCGGGCCGCCGGCTCCCAGGACGTCCCCGACGTGATGTGGTTCGCCCACTGGGACATCGCGCCCACCCTCTACGGGGAGCCCGCCCTCCCCTCCGGGTACTGGCGCCCGCACCGCAGGATCCACCAGTACACCGGCAACACCTCGCAGACGTACGACGGGTACACCCTCAACGTCGACCAGGACCTGGTCGACGCGCCCGTCGCGATCGTGCCCTGAGGGCGGGCCGCCGGGGGCAGGTCCCCTGGCCCGACCCTGAGCCGGGTCCACCTGCGGGAGGTGGGTGGACCCCGGCTCGTACGACTTGAGGGTGACCCCGCTTCGGGACCTGCGGCCGATCCCGGGGCGGGTGGGGCGCTCATAGCGTGGTGCACATGACCACGCCTGTGTGCCCCAGCGCTCAGCAGCAGCAGTTCACCGCCTATGTCCGGGCGAGGGGACCGGTGCTGCTGCGGACCGCCCGTTCACTGACCGCCAACCCCTGCGACGCCGAGGACCTGCTGCAGACGGCGCTGGCCAAGACCTATCTGGCGTGGGACCGGATCGCCGACCGCGGCGCGCTCGACGGCTACGTGCGGCGCACCCTGGTCAACACCCGCACCTCGCAGTGGCGCAAGCGCCGGGTGGACGAGTTCGCCTGCGAGGAACTGCCGGAGCCGGACGTCGCCCCCGCCCCCGACCCCGCCGAGCAGCAGGCGCAGCGCGACGCCCTGTGGAACGCGATCCGCAGACTGCCCGCCCGGCAGCGCGCGATGGTCGTCCTGCGGTACTACGAGGACATGACCGAGGTGCAGACCGCCGAGCTGATGGGCGTCTCGGTGGGCACCGTCAAGAGCGCGGTCTCCCGCGCCCTGGTCAAGCTGCGCACCGACCCGCACCTGGGCGACGACCTGACCTCCGCCGAGGCCGGCCCGATCGCCGCCTGAGCCGCCGGGCGGGACCACCGCCGAAGCCGCCCGGCGCCACCGCCGCGACCGCCCGCGGGCGGGCGCGCCGCCGGCCGCGCGCGCTAGTGACAGACCGGGCGGTATGCCAGCACAATCACGGGGTTACCCTCGCGTAAGGCCAGCGACTTTGGAGGCCCCCGGTGCTGAGCACGATGCAGGACGTACCGCTGCTGATCTCACGGATCCTGGCCCACGGCGCCACCGTGCACGGCCGCTCCACGGTCACCACCTGGACCGGCGAGGGAGAACCGCGCCGCCGCACCTTCGCCGAGGTCGGCGCGAGGACGGCCCAGCTCGCGCACGCGCTGCGCGAGGAACTCGGCGTCGCCGAGGGCGAGCCGGTCGGCACCCTGATGTGGAACAACGCCGAGCACCTGGAGGCGTACTTCGCCATCCCCTGCATGGGCGCGGTGCTGCACACCCTCAACCTGCGGCTGCCCGCCGACCAGCTGACCTGGATCGTCAACCACGCCGAGGACCGGGTGATCCTGGTCAACGGCACCCTGCTGCCGCTGCTCGCCCCGCTGCTGACGGCGCTGCGCACCGTCGAGCACGTCGTGGTCGTCGGCCCCGGCGACACCTCCGTGCTGGACGGCTGCCGCCCGGCCGTGCACGACTACGAGACGCTGCTCGCCGGCCGCCCCACCGCGTACGACTGGCCCGAGCTGGACGAGCGGCAGGCCGCCGCGATGTGCTACACCTCCGGCACCACCGGCGACCCCAAGGGCGTGGTCTTCAGCCACCGCTCGGTCTACCTGCACTCGATGCAGGTCAACATGGCCGAGTCGTTCGGGCTGACCGACCGCGAGACGTCGCTGCCGATCGTGCCGATGTTCCACGTCAACGCCTGGGGCATCCCGCACGCCGCGCTGATGAGCGGCGTCAGCCTGCTGATGACCGACCGCTTCCTCCAGCCCGCCGCGATCGCCGAGATGATCGAGGCCGAACGCCCCACCCACGCCGCCGCCGTCCCCACCATCTGGCAGGGCCTGCTCGCCGAACTCGCCCGGAGCAAGCGGGACGTCTCGTGCCTGCGCAGCGTCGTCATCGGCGGCTCGGCCTGCCCGCCCGCGCTGATGCGGGCCTTCGAGGAGGAGCACGGCGTGACGGTCGTGCAGGCCTGGGGCATGACGGAGATGTCGCCGCTCGGCACGGTCGCGCACCCCCCGGCTGGCGCGACGGACGAGGAGGCGTGGACGTACCGCGTCACGCAGGGCCGCTTCCCGGCCTCCGTCGAGGCCCGGCTCGTCGGACCGGCCGGGGAGGTCATGCCGTGGGACGGCGAGGCCACCGGTGAGCTGGAGGTGCGCGGGCCGTGGATCGCGGCGGCGTACTTCGGCGGCCAGGGCGCGCAGCCGCTGCGGCCCGAGGACAAGTTCGACGGCGGCTGGCTGCGCACCGGCGACGTCGGCTCGATCACCCCGGACGGCTACCTGACGCTGACCGACCGCGCCAAGGACGTCATCAAGTCGGGCGGCGAGTGGATCTCGTCGGTGGACCTGGAGAACCACCTCATGGCCCACCCGGCGGTGGCGGAGGCGGCGGTGGTCGCCGTCCCCGACGACAAGTGGGGCGAACGGCCGCTGGCCACCGTGGTCCTCAAGCCCGGCGCGAGCGCCGACTACGCCGAGCTGCGCGCGTTCCTCGCCGAACGCGTCGCCCGCTGGCAGGTCCCCGAGCGCTGGGCGGTCGTCGAGTCGGTGCCGAAGACGTCGGTGGGCAAGTTCGACAAGAAGGTGCTGCGCAGGCGGTACGCGCAGGGCGACCTGGACGTGACGCGGCTGTAGACGCGAGAGCCTGCCGCTGCCCCCGGCCGGCCGTGCGACCGGCCGGGCACCCGCCCGAACCTACGCCTCCGCGCCGATCTTGCTCAGCAGGTCGACGATGCGGCCCTGGACCTCGGGGCTGGTGGAGCGTTCCGCGAGGAACAGCACCGTCTCCCCCGAGCTGAGCCTCGGCAGCTCCGCCGCGTCGATGTCGACCGACGTGTAGACCACCAGCGGCGTACGCGTCAGCAGGCCGTTGGCGCGCAGCCAGTCCACGATGCCGACCCTGCGGCGCCTGATCAGCATCAGGTCCATCACCACCAGGTTCGGCCTCGACCGCGCGGCCAGCGCCGCCGCGGCCTCCTCGTCGGCGGCGTGCGCGACCTGCATCCCCCGCCGCTCCAGCGTCGCGGTGAACGCCGCCGCGATGTCCTGGTGGCTCTCGACCAGCAGGACGCGCGGCGGGTGCTGATCGCTGTCGCGCGGCGCCAGAGCCTTCAGCAGCACCGCGGGGTCGGCGCCGTACGCCGCCTCGCGGGTGGCCTGGCCGAGCCCCGCGGTCACCAGGACCGGCACCTCGGCGGCCACCGCCGCCGCCCGCAGCGACTGCAACGCGGTACGGGTGATCGGCCCGGTCAGCGGGTCGACGAAGAGCGCCGCCGGATACTCCGCGACCTGCGCGTCGACCTCCTCGCGCGACCGCACCGTCACCGGGCGGTACCCGCGGTCGGTGAGCGCCTGCCGGGTCGAGACGTCAGGCTCCGGCCAGACCAGCAGGCGCCGCGGCACGCTCGGCGCCTCGCCGGCGTCCTGCGCCGCGTCCTGGGGCGCCGGGCGGGCGGCGGTCGCCGGGGACGCGGTCACCTCGACCGCGCCGCCGGGACCGTCCAGCATCTCCGGGCCCTCGGCGCCCTCGGCCGGTGCTCCTATGGCGAACGCCTGCCCCTCGCCCTGGCTGTCGCTCGCCTGGAACGCGGGATTGCCGAGGGCCTGCGCGCCCTGAGCGGGCAGCGGCTGCGCCTGGCCCGCCGGGTCCTCCTGGGGCGGGGCCGTCCTGACGCCCTGGGAGGCGGTGTCCCCCGGGTGCTGACGGGCACCGGTCTCGTGCTGCTGGGGGTTGGCCAGCTTGCGGCGCCGGCCGGAACCCGTGGCGGGCTGCTGCGGCTGGGACTGCGGGGTGGCCGGGACCGGCGCGGGGGCGGGACCGGGCTGCGCGAACGGCGTGCCCTGACCCAGCGTTCGCACGCTGATGGCGTGGGCGTCGCCGTCGTGCGCGTCGTGCCCCGCGGGCTCGGGGCCGCCGTGCCCGCCGGGCCCACCCCGCTCGTCCCGCTCCCCGCGCTCGGCATGCTCGGCGTGTTCGACGTGCTCGACGGCGGGCGGCATGGCGCCGGGCACCTGCGGGGCGGTGGGCTGCTGCCCTGGGGGCGCGGCCGGGGCTTGCGCCTGGGTCGCCGTCGCGGCGGTGCGGCGGGCTCGGCGGCCGGTCGGTTCCGGCGCGGCGGCGGTCGGCTGCGCGGGCGCGACGGGCGCGGGCGGCAACGCGGCCTGCTCGCGCGGAAGCTGCGGCCGGCCCTGCGGCTGCGGCGTCGGTGCTTGCGGTTGCTGCTGTGCGGGCACGGCGCGACGGGCCCGCCGCCCCTGGGGAGCGGGCTGTCCGCCCGCGACGGGCTGCGGACCGGCCTGCTGATGCGGCAGTACGGGCTGCTGCTCGGGCAGGCCCGGCTGCCGCGGGCTCCCCGCCACCGCATCCGCCGCCGTCGCCACGGCCTGGCCCTCCGGCTGCCCGGCGGGCGGCAGCGCGTGCGCGGCGGGACGGGCGACCAGTTCGGGCTGCTGACCGTCCGTCAGCGCACGCCGTGCCCGGCGGCCGGTGGGCTGCTCACCCGTGCCGTCGGGCGCCGTCTCGCGTCCCGGCTCCGGCTCGGCCCTGCGCAGGGCACGGCGCCGGCCCGTCGGCTGCTCGCGCGTCTCACCCCCGGGCAGCGCCGGAACGGAACCGGGCGCCTGAACGGTGGCCTCGCCCGAGCCGTTCGCACCGGGGATCCGGGCCCCCGCGCCGTCGCTCTCGTCGGCGGGGCGGCGCGGACGCGGCGTGCGGCCGGCGTTCTCGTGCGCGGTGCGCGCCCCCGCCCCGGTCCGCTCGGGCTGCGGCTGCGGCCGTCCGGCCGGGAGCGCCGCACCGGCGTTGCCCTGCGTGCCCCGGGCCGGCTCGGAGGGCATCGGCATGACGGTGGTCTCGTTGTCGGAGTCGCGCCGCGGCCCCTGGCCCCCGGAGGTGTCGTCCGGGGAGGCGGAGGCGGAACCGGAGCGCGCGCCGGTCGCCTTGCGGCCGCCCGCCCCCGCGGACGCCTCAGGGTCCCCGGCCGGCACCTCCAGCACGTACGCGCTGCCGCCGCCCTGCCCCGGCACCTCGTGGGTCTGGAGCAGGCCGCCGTGCCGCTCCACGATGCCGCGGGTGATGGGCAGGTGGACCGCGCTGCCGCCGGACGCCGGGCCGCGCACCTCGATCCGTACGACGTCGCCGCGCTGGGCCGCGGCGACCACGATCGTGGAGTCGCCGCTGACGACCGCCGTGCGGCCCGAGGCGTCCACGCCCGCGACGTCGGCGATCAGATGGGAGATGGCCTGCGCGAGGCGGACCGGGTCGACCACGGCCTCGACCGGCGGCGCGTGCACGGCGTACTGCGCCCGCCCCGGGCCGATCAGCTCGATGGCGCCCTCGACACCGGCGGCCACCACCTCGTCCAGGCCCACCAGTTCGCGTTCCAGCTTCTCGGCGCCGGTGTCCAGGCGCTGGAAGCCCAGCACGTTGTCGATGAGCGAGGTCATCCGCGCGTAACCGGCGGACAGGTGGTGCAGGATCTGGTTGGCCTCGGGCCACAGCTGCCCGGCCGGGTCGTTGGCCAGCCCGCTCAGCTCGGTGCGCAACTCCTCCAGCGGCCCGCGCAGCGAGGAGTCGAGCATCTCGCGCAGCTGGGCGTGGCGGGCGGCGAGCGCGTTGACCCGGGTGCGGTCGGTGAACGACATCACCGCGCCGACCAGTTGCTCCCCCTCGCGCACGGGCGCGGTCACCAGGTCCACCGGGACCGCCCGGCCGTCCTTGGTCCACAGCACCTGCCCGCGCACCCGGTGCTTGCGCCCGGAACGCAGGGTGTCGGCGAGCGGGGTCTCCTCGTACGGCAGCGGGGAGCCGTCGGGCCGCGAGTGGTGGATCAGCGGGTGCAGCTCCTGACCGCCGAGGTCGCTGGCGCGGAAGCCCAGGATCTGCGCGGCGGACGGGTTGACCAGCACGACCTTGCCGTCGGTGTCCACGCCGACCACGCCCTCGCTGGCGGCGCGCAGGATCATCTCCGTCTGCCGCTGCTGGCGGGCGAGTTCGGCCTCGGTGTCCAGCGTGCCCGTCAGGTCCCGTACGACCAGCATGAGCAGTTCGTCCCCGGTGTACGGGGCGTGGTGGCTGTCGGCGTACGGGGTCCTGGCGTCCTCCAGGTTGGCGCTGGTGACCTCGACCGGGAACTCGGTGCCGTCGGTGCGCCGGGCGACCATCCGGGTCGGCTTGGTGCGCAGCCCTTCCTCGGGGTCCGGGCGGCGCATCGAGCCCGGGATGCGCTTGGAGTCGAACGCGGGCAGCAGGTCGAGCAGTCCGCGCCCGACGAGCGCGGTGCCGGGCGCCTCGAAGGTCTCCAGCGCTATCGCGTTGGCGTTGACGACCGTGCCGTTGGCGTTGACCAGGAGCAGCGCGTCCGGGAGGGCGTCGAGTATTGCCGCGAGGCGAGCAGCGCCTCGGGATGGCCTGCTGCTCACGAGACGCGTCCTCCCTGATACCGCACGTGCTTTGGGACTGTTGCCGGCGGCGCGCGGGTCAGCCGTCGCGTCCGGCTACCGCCGCCGGCCCATCTTGCCGTTCCCCCCGTGGCATGTCACTACAGTGCCATGTCCCTACAGGAGTGTACGGGGCGGACTCCCGGGCCCGGTGGCGGATGACGGAGTGCCGGGGAGAGGTTCTGTGACGACGCGCCGGTCACCGTACGGGTGTGCGGACGGTGACCGGCGCGGCGGCGGTGCCGCGCGCACGGCCGACCGGCGTCGTGCCGAACGGCGTGTCCGGCAGTACGGGGACCATGCGCTGCCAGCGGCTGGTCTGGCAGCCGTCGACCCGGTCGTACGTCTGGTCGACCGGGATGCCGCGCCAGACCCCGGTGATGTGCGCGGTCTGCGGGCCGCCGTAGAGCATCGAGCACATCTGCCCGCGCGGCGTGGGCCCGACCAGGCCGCCGAGCGCGTCGAGCCTGCGGCAGGCGTCGGTGGCCCTGCGATGGGAGCCGCCGGTGGGGTGGCAGCGCAGGGTGTAGTGGCTGACGCCGCCGTTGCCGTCGTCGTACGCGACGGTCAGGACGTCCTTGTGCGACTGCGGCGGCGCGCTCGCCCCGAACGCGGTGGCGGGCGCGGACGCGGACGCGACGACGGCGAGCGAGAACCCGGCGGCGAGGGCGAGCGCGAGGCGGGGGCGGGGGCGGGTCTTCACGGGGACCTCCGGTGGGGCGCGGGCGGTGGGGCTGGGGCGTGAGGGGGTGGTCACCCCCTCACTACCGCCCGCCGCCGCACAACGCACGGCAGGTAACCCGTTCGTGGGCGTGTCGGGAGCCGGAGGGCGAGGGTCGCGGGGGGAGGGGGCCGGAGTGGTCGGCCGGGGGGCTGCCGGGGCGGCGGGGCGGGGGGCGGCGGGGCGCCGTAACGCGTCCAATGCCTTTGCCGGAGAGGTCGGCGGCCTTGTACGGTGGTCAGCGATTGGTAACAGCCCGGTCGGCTGTGTCATCATCTGCACACGCCCCGCACGCGCGGGCGTGCTGGAGGCTTCGCCTAGTCTGGTCTATGGCGCCGCACTGCTAATGCGGTTTGGGTTAACCGCCCATCCCGGGTTCAAATCCCGGAGCCTCCGCAGCGAGAAGAGCCCCCGTCCAGGTGGACGGGGGCTCTCGCGTTCCCCGGCCCCAGTGACCCGCACCACTCCCCCGCGCCCCGACGCCGCCACGCCCCGGCCCACCGCCCCGCCCATCCACCATTTCCGCAGGTCAGAAGGGTCGACCCCAATGGATTTCGCCTCACGGCGACGTTCATGTAATGTTGTTCCCGCAACGCCGACCGGCAAGAAAAACCGCCGAGAAGCCAAGCACTCGTAGCTCAACGGATAGAGCATCTGACTACGGATCAGAAGGTTGCAGGTTCGAATCCTGCCGAGTGCACAGCAGATCAAAGCCCCCTCCGGGATCACCGGGAGGGGGCTTTGTCGTGCCGTACAGCAGCGAAGTACAGCAACAGGGTCGGAGACGGGGTCAGCCGGTCCCGCCCATCGCCTCGGACAGCTTGCCGAGCGCGTCCCGCACCTGGGCGTCACTCGCCTCCGCGTAGACCTCCATCGTCATGGCGATCTGCGAGTGCCGCAGGATGCGCTGCGCCACCTTCGGGTGGACCTTGAGCGCGACCAGGAGCGAGCTGCACGTGTGCCGGGTGTTCCGCAGCGGGATCACCCACAGTCCGGCCCGCCGGGCCCGCAGCGAGAACATCCGGCTCAGGTTGCCCGGCTCTATCGGCGTCCCGTACTTCGTCGTGAAGACCAGGCCGCGGGTGTCCTGCCACAGATCTCCGGCCGCCGTACGGTCGCCGGGGCGGTCCGCGTGACGATGGACTGCTCGAATCCCCACCCAGCCCCCCGTTTCCCCGGTCAACCACCCGTCGTACAGTTCCCGTTGGGCGCACGTGCCGTGTGCCCGGCCTAACCGGGGGGAGACGGCCATGGGGGAAGGCAGGCAGGTGCCCAACGTCAGCGACGAGCGGCTGTGCTGGCTCGCTGTGCGGGATCACGTCGACAGGCGCAGCCGCAAGCTCGGGTTCTTCGGGTGGTTCAGCGTGCTCGCCTCCGCGAGGGCCGGAGGGGGGCCCACCTCGACGGGGCTGGGCGGGGACGTGCGGCGTTCCGCGATGAGCGACCGGAAGATGGACTACGCCCTGGCCGTCGACGAGGCGGCGGAGCGGCTGTCGGCGGAGGAACGAAAACATCTGCGGACCACCGGGGAGGTCCCGCCCTGGTTCGTCGACGAGGTGGAACGGCGCGTCGCCGCGATGCGGGGCTGAGCTCACCCCCCGTACGCCAACACGCCCTCGCCCCACGGCAAGAACCCCGCGCTCGCCACGCACAACCCGCCCGCCACCGCCAGCGCTCCCCGTACGCCCAGTACACCCGCCAGCGCGCCGCCCGCCGCCATGAACGCGGCCTGCGTCGTGCGGCTGGTGACCGACCACGCGGTCGTCACCCGCGTCATGTGACCGTCCTCCGTCGCCTCCATGCGGTACGTGGCGAACGCGGGGTTGAACACGCCCG
This sequence comes from Streptomyces sp. ICBB 8177, assembly GCF_003144095.1. GTDB lineage: Bacteria > Actinomycetota > Actinomycetes > Streptomycetales > Streptomycetaceae > Streptantibioticus_D. The sequence goes on from NZ_NSKH01000024.1 coordinate 291,598, forward strand.
CCACCAGCAACAGCCCGAAGTCCGCGCCCACCACGGCCAGTACGCCCGCCGTCCCCGCGGCGCCAGCGGCAGCAGGAGCAGCCACGGCGTACGCGCGGCCCCGGCCATCAGCAGCACCCCGCGCTGTCCGTACCGCCGGACCAGCGCGGCGGACAGCCGCGACCCCAGCACCCCGCCCAGGCACGGCGCGCCCAGCGCCAGCCCGTACTGCCAGGCGCCGAGCCCCAGGTCGCACAGCATCAGCACGGCCATCAGCGGCGAGGCCATCATCACCGCGCCGCCGAACAGCATCGCGTTGCAGAACAACGCGCGCAGCACCCGGTGCCGCAGGACGTAGGTCCAGCCCGCGGCGATGTCACCCACGGACGTGGCCGGCCGCGTGGGCGGCGCGGGCTCGGGGCGGCGCAGGCGGCGCACCCCGAGCGCCGAGCCGAGGAAGGACGCCGCGTCCACGGCCGTCGTCGCCGTGGCGCCGAGCAGGCCGACCACCAGGCCGCCGAGCGGCGGGCCCGTGGTCTGCGTGATCCAGTTCGTGGTCGCGAACGGGGCGTTGACGCGCACCCGGTCCTCGCATGCCACGAGCGCCTTGAGGTGCGCGCCGCTCGCCGCCACGAACGTGATCCCGCCCGCCGACTGCACCACGCCGACCACGCACAGCTGCCCGTACGTCAGCACCCCGCACGCCGCCGCGACCGGGACGCTGCCCAGCGCGACGCAGCGCACGACGTCCGCCGCGATCATGACCGGCCGCTTGCGGCGGAACTCGACACGCGCCCCCAGCGGCAGCGCGACCGCCGCGCTGGCGACCGCGGACAGCGCGGCCAGCAAGGAGACCTGGAACGCGGTCGCGCGCAGCGCCAGCAGCGCGACGAGCGGCAGCGCGCCCATTCCGGCCGCGCTGCCCGCCGCGCTGACCGCGTAAGCGCCCCACAGCCGCGCGACATCACCGCGCAGGAGACCCGCGACGTCACCGCGCAGGCGCCTCGCGGCGTCACCGCGCCGCAGACTCGCCTCGTCATCGCGCGAGCAACTCGCGTCGTCGCCGCGCGAGCGACTCGCGTCGTCACCTCGCAGGCGTGGCATGGATTCCCCCGTTCCCCCCCCGTTCCCACCGTTCCCACCGTTCCCCCGGGGTCCTGGTGACGTGCGGCCCACCGACACCGCGTGGCGTTGCTCACAGGGCGGGGCGGGGACGGGGAGGTTACCGCGGGTGGCACCCTTGTGGGCATGAACGACGTCTCCCCCGGCACCCCCCGCCCGTCCCGCGCCCGCGTCCGCGCCCCCGAACTGACCGGCGCCGGCGGCTGGCTCAACACCGGCGGCAAGCAGCTGAGCCTCGGCGAGCTGCGCGGGTCCATCGTCGTTCTGGACTTCTGGACGTTCTGCTGCATCAACTGCCTGCACGTCCTGGACGAGCTGCGGGAGCTGGAGGAGCGGCACCGCGACACCGTGGTGATCGTCGGCGTCCACTCGCCGAAGTTCGTGCACGAGGCCGACCACGCCGCCGTCGTCGACGCGGTCGAGCGCTACGGCGTGCACCACCCCGTACTGGACGACCCGGAACTGGCCACCTGGAAGCAGTACGCGGTCCGCGCCTGGCCCACGCTCGTCGTCATCGACCCCGAGGGCTACGTCGTCGCCCAGCACGCGGGCGAGGGCCACGCGCACGCCATCGAGAAGCTGGTCGAGGAGCTGGAGGCGGAGCACGCCGCGAAGGGCACGCTGCGGCGCGGCGACGGCCCGTACGTGCCGCCGGAGCCGCAGCCGACCAGCCTTCGCTTCCCCGGCAAGGCGCTCGCGCTGCCCGGCGGCACCTTCCTGGTCTCCGACTCCACCCGGCACGCCCTCGTCGAGCTGGACGCGGACGGTGAGACCGTCGTGCGCAGGATCGGTTCGGGCACGCGCGGCTTCGCCGACGGCCCGGCGGACACCGCGTCCTTCAGCGAGCCGCAGGGACTGGCGATGCTGCCGGACGGCGCGGTGGTGGTCGCCGACACGGTCAACCACGCGTTGCGCCGGGTGGACCTCGCCACGGGTGAGGTGACGACGGTCGCCGGGACCGGCAGGCAGTGGTGGCAGGGCTCGCCGACGTCCGGCCCGGCCCGCGAGGTCGAGCTGTCCTCGCCGTGGGACGTGGCGTGGTGGGACGAGCGGGTGTGGATCGCGATGGCGGGCACCCACCAGCTGTGGACGTACGACCCGGCCGCCGCGACGGTCGCGGTGGCGGCGGGCACGACCAACGAGGGCCTGGTGGACGGTCCGGCGGACCAGGCGTGGTTCGCCCAGCCGTCGGGCCTCGCGGCGGCGGGGACGCGGCTGTGGGTCGCCGACTCCGAGACATCGGCGCTGCGGTACGTGGCGAAGGCGGACGACGGGTACGAGATCCGTACGGCGGTCGGCACCGGGCTGTTCGACTTCGGCCACCGGGACGGCGCGGCCGGACAGGCGCTGCTCCAGCACCCGTTGGGGGTGACCGCGCTGCCGGACGGGTCGGTCGCGGTGAGCGACACCTACAACCACGCGCTGCGCCGCTACGACCCGGCGTCCGACGAGGTGACGACGCTGGCGACGGACCTGCGCGAGCCGTCGGCCGCGGTGGTGGCCGAGGGCGACGTGGTCGTGGTCGAGTCCGCGCGGCACCGGCTGACCCGGCTGCGGCTGCCGGAGGAGGCGGTGCGGGTGGAGTCGGCCGCGCACCGCACCCGGCGGCCCGCGACGGACGTGGCGCCGGGGGCGCTGCGGCTGGACGTGGTCTTCAGCGCGCCGGCCGGGCAGAAGCTGGACGACCGCTACGGCCCGTCGACCCGGCTGCTGGTCAGTTCCACGCCGCCGGAACTGCTGGCCTCCGGCGAGGGCACGGGCACCGACCTGACGCGCGAGCTGACGCTGAACGCGGAGGTCGGCGAGGGCGTCCTGCACGTCTCCGCGATGGCCGCCTCCTGCGACGACCCGGCGGGGGGCACCTCCCAGTCGGAGACTGGGGGAGAGTACCCCGCGTGCCACGTCCACCAGCAGGACTGGGGTGTCCCGGTCCGGGTGGTGGAGGGCGGCGCGAGCAGGCTCCCGCTGGTGCTGGCGGGGATGGACGCTGAGTGAGCCTCTGATTCCGGAGGTCAGCACCGCGCGTGGCCGGAAGACCTGCCCCTGGATGACCGTGCGGGCGTGCTCGGGCGGCTCGTCTCACCGGAGCGTCCAGGTCAACTGCCCGACGTACAAGCAGTGTTGGGCCGCGGCAGCAACGACGCCGGCACGGTGCGCGGTTCGGCGGAGCCCATTGGAGCCTCCCCCGACCCGGTGAGCACCGCGATCGGGGGAGCAGACCGGGCTCCGCCCCTCGGCTCAGCTCTCCAGGAACGCGCGCAGCGCCCGCGCCAGCAGGAACGGGTCGTCGGCGCCGCACAGTTCGCGGGTGGAGTGCATGGACAGGATGGCGACGCCGATGTCCACGGTGGAGATGCCGTGCCGGGCGGCGGTGATCGGGCCGATCGTGGTGCCGCAGGGCATGGCGTTGTTGGAGACGAACGACTGCCACGGCACGCCGGCCCGGTCGCACGCCGCCGCGAACACCCCGCGTCCGGCGCCGTCGGTGGCGTACCGCTGGTTGACGTTGACCTTGAGGATCGGGCCGCCGTTGGGCATCGGGTGGTGGCCGGGGTCGTGCCGCTCGGCGTAGTTGGGGTGGACGGCGTGGCCGGTGTCGGAGGACAGGCAGACCGTGCCGGCCAGGGCGCGGGCCTTGTCCTCGTAACCGCCGCCGCGCGCGAAGACCGAGCGCTCCAGCACCGTGCCGAGCAGCGGTCCGTCGGCGCCGGTGGCGGCCTGGCTGCCGTTCTCCTCGTGGTCGAACGCGGCCAGCACCGGGATGTACGGCAGGTCGCCGGCCCCGGCGACGGAGGCCAGCGCGGCGGTGCCGGCGTGCACCGACAGCAGGTTGTCCAGCCGGGCGCAGGCGAGCAGTTCGCGGTCGCGGCCCAGGTAGGCGGGGGGCTGGACGTCGTGCGTCATCAGGTCCCAGCCGACGACCTCGTCCGCGTCGAGCCCGACCTCGTCGGCGAGGAAGCCGATCAGGGCGCCCTCCTCGACGTCGCCGAGGCCCCAGACCGGCTGGAGGTGGCGCTGGCGGTCCAGCGTCATGCCCTCGTTGACCTGGCGGTCGAGGTGGATGGCGAGCTGCGGCACGCGCAGCAGCGGCCGCTCCACGCTCACCAGCCGGGTGGAGCCGTCGCGCAACGCGAGCCGTCCCGCGATGCCCAGGTCGCGGTCGAGCCAGGAGTTGAGCAGCACGCCGCCGTAGATCTCGACGGCGACCTGGCGCCAGCCGTGGGCGCCGCTGTCGGGGTTGGGCTTGACCCGCAGGTTCGGCGAGTCGGTGTGCGCGCCGACGATGCGGAACGGGGTCTCGGGCCGGGCGCCTTCCGGCACGTACCAGGCGATGATCGCGCCACCGCGCAGCACGTACTTGCCGCCCGTCGACGCGTCCCAGGCGTCGGTCTCCTCGACCTGCCGGAACCCGGCCTTCTCCAGCCGTTCGGCCGCGCTCGCCACCGCGTGGTACGGCGTCGGGCTCGCGGAGACGAAGGCCATCAGGTCGTCGGTGTGGGCGCGGTCGAATCGAGGGGTCATGGTCCCCAGCATAGAAGTGGCGCAAGGGGCTCAGGACGCGGCGGCGGCCCGCCCCCGGCACGACGGCGAGGCGCCCCGCGCACAAGGCGGCGGCCCGCCCCCGGTGCGGGGACGGGCCGTCGTCGCGCGGTCGCGAAAGGTCTCACGAAGGTGCGCGTGCCGCTCCGGGACCGGGGCGGCGCGCTACGTGCGGACCGGGCGGCGTCAGAACGCCTCTTCGGGCAGCTCCATCAGCTCGTTGGTGACCGCCTCGGCCTGCGCGCGCTGGACGCCCACGCCCGGCAGGACGGTGTCGGCGAAGAACTTCGCGGCGGCCACCTTGCCGAGGTAGAACGCCTTGTCCTTCTCGCTCGCGGTGGCGAGCTTGTCGTTGGCGACGGCGGCGCCCTTGAGCAGCAGGTAGCCGACGACGACGTCACCGGAGGCCATCAGCAGGCGGGTGGAGTTCAGGCCCACCTTGTAGATGGACTTCACGTCCTGCTCGGTGGCGGCCAGGTCGGTGAGCATCTTGCCGACGATCGCCTCCAGGTCCACCGCGGCCTGCGCCAGCTTCTCGCGGGCACCGGCCAGCTCCTCGCCGCCGGCCGCGTCGGCCAGGAACTTCTTGATCTCCTCCGACAGCACGGTCAGCGCCTGGCCCTGGTCGCGGACGATCTTGCGGAAGAAGAAGTCCTGGCCCTGGATGGCGGTGGTGCCCTCGTAGAGGGTGTCGATCTTGGCGTCCCGGATGTACTGCTCGACCGGGTACTCCTGGAGGTAGCCGGAGCCGCCGAAGGTCTGGAGCGACTGCGCCAGCTGCTCGTAGGACTTCTCCGAGCCGTAGCCCTTGACGATGGGCAGCAGCAGGTCGTTGAGGCGGTGCGAGGCGGAGGCGTCCTCGCCGGCGGCCTCCTTGAGCAGGATGTCGTCCTGCACGGTCGCGGTGTAGAGGACCAGCGCGCGCATGCCCTCGGCGTACGCCTTCTGCGTCATCAGCGAGCGGCGCACGTCGGGGTGGTGGGTGATGGTGACGCGGGGGGCGGCCTTGTCCATGAACTGGGCGAGGTCGGCGCCCTGGACGCGCTCCTTGGCGTACTCCAGCGCGTTGAGGTAGCCGGTGGACAGGGTGGCGATGGCCTTCGTGCCGACCATCATGCGGGCGAACTCGATGATCTTGAACATCTGGCGGATGCCGTCGTGCTTCTCGCCCAGCAGCCAGCCCTTGGCCGGGTGGTTGGCGCCGAAGGTCATCTCGCAGGTGTTGGAGGCCTTCAGGCCCATCTTGTGCTCGACGTTGGTGGCGTAGACGCCGTTGCGCTCGCCGAGCTCGCCGGTCTCCCAGTCGAAGTCGTACTTCGGCACGATGAACAGGCTCAGGCCCTTGGTGCCGGGGCCGTGGCCCTCGGGGCGGGCCAGCACGAAGTGGATGATGTTCTCGGCCATGTCGTGCTCACCGGAGGTGATGAAGCGCTTCACGCCCTCGATGTGCCAGCTGCCGTCCTCCTGCTGGACGGCCTTGGTGCGGCCGGCGCCGACGTCGGAGCCCGCGTCGGGCTCGGTGAGCACCATGGTGGAGCCCCACAGCTTGTCGGTCATCCGCTGCGCGATCTTGTGCTGCTCCTCGGTGCCCTCCTCGTACAGCACGCCCGCGAAGGCCGGGCCGGAGGCGTACATCCACACCGCCGGGTTCGAGCCGAGGATGGTCTCGGCGAAGCCCCACAGCAGGGAGCGCGGCGCGGTGGTGCCGCCGATCTCCTCCGGGATGCCCAGGCGCCACCACTCGGCGTCCATGTAGGCGGAGAAGGACTTCTTGAAGCTGTCGGGGACCGGCGCGGTGTTGGTCTCGGGGTCGAACACCGGCGGGTTGCGGTCGGCGTCGGCGTAGGAGTCGGCGAGCTCGTTCTCCGACAGCCGGGCGATCTCGGCCAGGACGCTCTTGGCGGTGTCCACGTCCATCTCGGCGAACGGGCCCGTGCCGTAGATCTTCTCGCGGCCGAGGACCTCGAACAGGTTGAACTCGATGTCGCGCAGGTTCGACTTGTAGTGGCCCATCTCGAAGGCTCCGTTGCTAGAGGGGCGTGACCCCATTACTGGCTGGTACCGACTAACTGTTCCCATGATGCTACCGGCCGGTAATAAAAGGCAACCCCTATGGGCCGCTATGACACTCGTTACGCTGTAGCGCGTGTACGGCTACGACCAGACCGCCGCGGGCGGCTCCGCCCCGCCCACCGGGATGCCCGGAATGCAGGGGGCGCCCGGCGCCGGGGGCTACGGCCCCCAGCCGCCGCTGTACCCCGAGCCCTCGCCGCCGTCGCTGGCCGACGCGGTGCGGGCGTTCACCACCGGGTCGATGTCCGCCGAGGACTTCCAGTCGATCTTCTCGACCTCGAAGGTCTACTGCCCGCGCGGCGACAACCCCGGCTTCCTCGCCCTGCACAACACCCAGCAGCCGGTGATCCCGATGTTCACCTCGCTCAAGGAGCTGAGGCGGTACGCCGGCAAGGAGTCGAAGTACTTCGTGATCACCGGAGCCGAGGTGCTGGACCTGCTGCCGACCGGGTACGGCTTCGTCCTCGACATGGAGGGCGACCACCGGATGGTCTTCGACGCCAAGGCGGTCGAGCAGATGGTCGACTTCGCGATGCGCAGGATGTACGGCTGAGCGCCGCGCCCACCTCCTCGCCCTGACCCGTCCCGCGGTTCCCTCGCGTGCGCCATGAGAGGGAACGGAATACGCACGCCTTGTTGGTCGTTCACTTTTCAACTAAGTTGGACGCCGAACGATCGAGGAGGTCGTCATGCCCGCCGTGACCGTAGAGAACCCGCTGACGCTGCCGCGCGTGGCGGCGCCCGCCGAGGCCACCGCCCGCCCGGTGCTGGGGGTCGGGACCGCGCCGAGCGGCTTCGAGGGCGAGGGCTTCCCCGTCCGCCGGGCGTTCGCCGGCATCGACCACCAGCACCTCGACCCGTTCATCATGATGGACCAGATGGGCGAGGTGGAGTACGCGCCGGGCGAGGCCAAGGGCACCCCCTGGCACCCGCACCGCGGCTTCGAGACCGTCACCTACCTGATCGACGGCACCTTCGTGCACCAGGACTCGCACGGAGGCGGCGGTGTGATCAACGGCGGCGACACCCAGTGGATGACCGCGGGCAGCGGACTGCTGCACATCGAGGCACCTCCGGAGGAGCTGGTCGTCAGCGGCGGCGTCTTCCACGGCCTCCAGCTGTGGGTGAACCTGCCGCGCGAGCACAAGATGATGCCGCCGCGCTACCAGGACATCGACGGCGGCCGGGTCAAGCTGCTGACCTCGTCGGACGGCGGCGCGCTGCTGCGGCTGATCGCCGGCGACATCGACGGCCACCAGGGCCCCGGCATCACCCACACCCCGATCACGATGATCCACGCCACCCTCAATCCCGGCGCCGAGCTGACGCTGCCGTGGCGGGCGGACTTCAACGCCCTCGCCTACGCGCTGGCCGGACGCGGCAGCGCGGGCACCGCCGGGCGGTCGCTGCGCACCGGGCAGACCGCGGTGTTCGGCGCGGGCGACGCGCTGACGCTGCGGGCCGACGCGACGCAGGAGTCGCGCAGCCCGAACTTCGAGGTGGTCCTGCTGGGCGGGCTGCCGATCCGGGAGCCGATGTTCCACTACGGGCCCTTCGTGATGAACTCGCACGCCGAGCTGGCGCAGGCGTTCGAGGACTTCCAGGCGGGCCGCCTCGGCACGATCCCGGCGGAGCCCGGGGAGAACTGAGGGCGGCGCCGGGCGGGTTCCCCGGACGGGCTCAGCCCAGGTCGGGCGGCGCGGGCGTCAGGGCCGCGCCGCCCGGCCCGTCCGCGCCGTCCGCCCAGGCCGCCCCGTCCTCGCCATCCGTCCGGGCCGTCCCGTCCTCGCCGGGGTCCGGCGTCCCGTTGCCGTCGTGCTCGTACAGCTCGAACCAGATGCACTTGCCCTGCCCCCTGGGCCGCACCCCCCACGCGTCGGCCAGGACGTCCATCATCACCAGGCCACGGCCGGAGGACGCCAGCTCGCCGGGCGTCCTGACGTGCGGCATCTCGTCGCTGGCGTCGGCCACCTCGATCCGCAGGCGGCGGCAGAGCGGGCGGCCCAGCACCTCCAGCGTCATCAGCGCCTCCCCGTCGGTGTGCACCAGCACGTTGGTGATCGCCTCGGACGCCAGCAGCACCGCGGCGTCCACCTGCTCCGGGTCGTGCCAGTCGTGCAGCACGGTGCGCACCTCGTCGCGCGCGCCCTTGATCTGCCGGGGCTCGTCCTGGGCGATGGTCAGCACCGTGCGCCGCGGCGGGAACGCGAGCCCGTCCTCCGCTTCGCCGCGCCGCAGGAGCAGCAGCGCCACGTCGTCCTCCCGGCGGTCGGCGAGCGGTCCCGTGGTGTGGTGCGAGGGCGGGCCGTGCACCGCGGCGACCAGAGCGTCGGCGAGCGCCTCCAGGTTGTCGGTGGGGCCCGCGTACAGCACGTCGATGACCCGCTGCCAGCCGCTGTCCAGGTCGTGGCCACCGGTCTCCAGCAGCCCGTCGGTGCACACCAGCAGCACCTCGCCCGCGTCCAGCGCGATGCTGGTCGTCGGGTAGTCGGCGTCCGGGTCGACGCCCAGGGGCAGTCCGCCGGGGGTGTGCCGGATGATCGTGGTCCCGTCGCCGAGCCGGATCGCCGGGTCGGGGTGGCCGGCGCGGGCGATGTCGAGCATGCCGGTGGCCGGGTCGACCTCCAGGTACAGGCAGGTCGCGAAACGCTGGTCGTCCAGGTCGCCGCTCTCCAGGCGGCCGCCGTCCCGCTCGGCGCGGTCCCGCTCGGCCCGCTCCCGTTCGTCGCCCGCGGTGAGGCCGGCCAGGAAGCGGGAGGCGCGCGAGAGCACGGCGTCCGGCCGGTGGCCCTCGGAGGCGTACGCCCGCAGCGCGATGCGCAGCTGACCCATCAGTCCGGCCGCCCGCACGTCGTGGCCCTGCACGTCCCCGATGACCAGCGCGGTGCGGCCGGACGGCAGGTCGATCACGTCGTACCAGTCGCCGCCGATCTGCAGGCCCCCGCCGGTCGGCACGTAGCGGGCGGCCAGCGTCATCCCGGCGATGTCCCGTTTGTGGGTGGGCATCATCGTGCGCTGGAGCCCGTCGGACAGCTCGCGCTCGGACTCCTGGAGGTGGGCCCGCGACAGCGCCTGCGCGAGCATTCGGGCCACCGTGGTGAGCACCGAGCGCTCGTCGGGGGTGAACTCGACCGGGTCGCGGAACGCGGCCAGCCACGCGCCGATCGTCCGCCCCGCGACCACCAGCGGCAGGAACGCCCAGGAGGAGCGGTGGAGCGGCTCGATCAGCGGCCAGGTGGCCGGGAAGCGCTCCTTGTACGTCTCGGGGCTCGGCAGGTAGATCGCCCGGCCGGTGCGGGTGACCAGGGCGGCCGGGTAGTCGGTGCCGATCGGCATCTCCAGGAACGGCTGCTCGTCGCCCTGCCGGTGCCCGTGGTGGCCGATGATCCGCAGCCGCTCGCCCTCCCGGGCGAAGACCGCGAGCCCGTCCGGCGAGAACCCCGGCATCGACAGCGAGGCGGCGACCCGCAGCACCTCGGCGGTGGAGTCCGCCTCGGCCAGCGCCCGGCCGGCGTCCAGCAGGAAGGCCTCCCGGGAGCGCCGCTCGGCGTCGGTGGCACGGCGGAAGCGGCCCCGCTCCGGCATCTCGAACAGGGTGCCCACCGCGAGCGTCGGCTCGCGGCCGGAGTCGTCGCGCAGCCAGCGCAGCCGGGTGTGCAGCATCCGCAGCACCTTGCCGTCGTCCCCGATGACCCGCAGCCGGGCCTCGGCGACGCTGCCCTCGGCGAGCCCGAGGGAGACGGCGGAGTTGAGGTCGACGTAGTCCTCGGCGTTGAGCCGGCCGCGGATCACGGACGAGTGAACGGTGCACGGGCCGGGCGGCAGGCCCAGCAGTTCGGCGGCCAGCTCGTCCAGGGCGACGGTGCCGGCGGAGTTGTCCCAACGCCAAAGTCCGGTGCCGACGGCCGCCAGCACGTCCTGGGCCCCGAGCGGCGGGGTGGCGCCCTCCGTGTGCATCGTTCCCTACTTCAATGAGGCTTCGCCCAGTATGTACTGGTACGCGGTGATCGCGCACGCGGTGCCGGGCCGTCTCCGTGGTGGCCGGGCGACGCCGGGCGCCGGGAACGGCCGCGTGGGGCGCGGGGCCGGGCGGTACCCTTGCGGGAGTTCCGCGAGTGGCCGCACCGCTCGGCCCGCGACCCCACGACTTGGATGGACGATGCATCGGTACCGGTCCCACACCTGCGGTGAGCTTCGCGCCGCCGACGTCGACACTGAGGTACGGCTGTCGGGCTGGCTGCACAACCGGCGCAACCTGGGCGGCATCCTCTTCATCGACCTGCGGGACCACTACGGCGTCGTCCAGCTGATCGCCCACCCGGGCACCCCCGCCTACGAGGCGCTGGACCGGCAGTCCAAGGAGTCGGTGCTGCGCGTGGACGGCCGCGTGGTCGCCCGCAGCGCCGAGAACGTCAACCCGGAGCTGCCGACCGGCGAGATCGAGGTCGAGGTCACCGCGGTCGAGGTGCTGGGCGCCGCCGACCCGCTGCCCTTCCCGGTCTTCCCCGAGGACAACGCCAACGAGGAGATGCGGCTGACCAACCGCTTCCTCGACCTGCGCCGCCAGCGGATGCACCGCAACATCATGCTGCGCTCGGCCGTGATCGCCTCGATCCGGCGGCGGATGACGGACCTGGGCTTCAACGAGATGGCCACCCCGATCCTGTCGGCCACCTCGCCGGAGGGCGCCCGCGACTTCCTGGTGCCCTCGCGCGTCCACCCGGGCACCTTCTACGCGCTGCCGCAGGCCCCGCAGCAGTTCAAGCAGCTGCTGATGATCGCGGGCTTCGACCGCTACTTCCAGATCGCGCCGTGCTTCCGTGACGAGGACAGCCGCGCGGACCGCTCGCCGGGCGAGTTCTACCAGCTCGACGTCGAGATGTCCTTCGTCGAGCAGGAGGACGTCTTCCAGGTCATCGAGAAGGTGATGACCGACCTGTTCGAGGAGTTCGGCGGCGGGCGGCACGTCACCTCCCCGTTCCCGCGCATCCCGTTCCGCGAGTCGATGCTCAAGTACGGCAACGACAAGCCGGACCTGCGCACCTCGCTTGAGCTGGTCGACGTCTCCGCGGTCTTCGCCGACTCCGGTTTCAAGGCGTTCGCCGGCAAGCACGTGCGGGCGCTGGCGGTGCCGGACACCGCCGGGCAGCCGCGCAAGTTCTTCGACTCCCTCGGTGAGTACGCGGTCTCGCAGGGCGCCAAGGGCCTGGCCTGGGTCCGGGTCGGCGAGGGCGGCGAACTGACCGGCCCGATCGCGAAGTTCCTCACCGAGGACGACGTCAAGAAGCTCACCGACGCCCTCGGCCTCGCGCCCGGGCACGCCGTCTTCTTCGGCGCGGGCGAGTTCGACGAGGTCTCGAAGATCATGGGCGCGGTCCGGGTCGAGGCGGCGAAGCGCGCCGGGCAGTTCGAGGAGAACGTCTTCCGCTTCTGCTGGATCGTCGACTTCCCGATGTTCGAGCGGGACGAGGAGACCGGGAAGATCGAGTTCAGCCACAACCCGTTCTCCATGCCGCAGGGCGGTCTCGAGGCGCTGGAGACCAAGGACCCGCTGGACATCCTCGCCTGGCAGTACGACATCGTGTGCAACGGCGTCGAGCTGTCCTCCGGCGCGATCCGCAACCACGAACCGGACGTGATGTACAAGGCGTTCGAGATCGCGGGCTACTCGCGCGAGACGGTGGAGCAGGAGTTCGGCGGCATGCTGCGCGCCTTCCACTTCGGCGCCCCGCCGCACGGTGGCATCGCCCCGGGCGTCGACCGCATGGTGATGCTGCTGGCCGACGAGCCCAACATCCGCGAGACGATCGCCTTCCCGCTCAACCAGACCGCGCAGGACCTGCTGATGGGCGCGCCCAGCGCGGTCGGCGAGGAGCGCCTGCGGGAGCTGCACCTGAGCCTGCGCAAGCCGCCGGCGAAGGACGAGAAGAAGAAGTAGCCGCCTGGCGCGGCGGGCAGCGGGCCCCGGGATCGTGCTGATCCCGGGGCCCGCTTCTCGCGGGTTCGGGCGTTCGCGTTCGGGCCTGGGGGCGGGGTCACGCGCTCCCCGCCAGGAAGCGGCTCACCACCTCGTCGAGCGCGGCCGGGGCGTGGTGCGGGAGGCTGTGGTGGGTGGCGTCGGGGAGGGTGACCACCTCGGCGTGCGGCAGCGCGCGGGTCACGCCGGCCGCCGCGCGCACCGCCTCCTGGGCCCTGCCCCGCCCGGCCAGCACCACCAGCGTCGGTGCCCCGAACCCTTCCGCCTTCGGGCGCGGGCCGGTCGCCGGGCGGGCGGCCGGGAAGCCCGCCGCCGCCTCCTGGAGCCGCAGCCAGCCGGGGTCGAGCGCGGCGCCGCGCGTCTCCCAGGTCAGGAAGGACCGCACGCGGCGCGGGGTCGGCCGCAGCAGCATCGGCAGGGCGTGGGCGAGGTAGCCGGGGCGGAAGCCCGCGAAGCACTGGGTGGGGTCGATCAGCACCAGCCGCTCCACCCGTTCGCGCGGCGCCCGCAGCGCGTGGTGCAGCGCGATCCAGCCCCCGTAGGAGTGGCCGCCCAGCGTCAGGGACCGCAGGCCGAGCCCTTCGGTGAGGGCGTCCAGCCAGCCGGTGAGGTCGTCGACGCCGCGCACGGGCCGCTCGCCGCGCACGCTGCGGCCCGGGGCGCCCACCAGGTCGGGGGCGAGCACCCGGTGGGTACGGGCCCACACCGGCGCGTTCGCGAACCACGACGCCGAGGTCGCGCCGTTCCCGCCGGGCAGCAGGAGCAGCGGCGGCGCGTCGGGTGCGCCCAGCGCGTTGACCCGGGTCGTCCCGTACGGCGGCGTCGGGACGTCGATCGCCTCCACGCCGTCGCCCCATCCGGCCAGCACCTCGTCGTACGCCGCGAGGAACCGTCGTTGCGCTGCCGCGTCTGCCATGGTCCGCCGCACCCCCTTCGTCGGACTCGTAAGGCGGAAAGCTCGATCAGCGATAATCTCGTTGAACGAGAGAATACGCGGGAACGCGGGCCCATGGGAGGGGCGGACGATGGGTGTGGCGAACGACGGCGGGCATGGCGGCGGGCGGGACGCGGACCTGGAGACCGTTCACCTGCTGCGCCGCGTGACGGTCGAACTGGTGCTGGCGCAGGCGGAGTTCGCGCGGCGCAACGGCATGCACGGCACCGACGTGCGCGCCCTGATCTGCCTGCTCGACGCGGAACGCGCGGGCACGCCCGCGACACCGGGGCGGCTCGGCGCAGAACTCGGCCTCAACTCCGCCGGCACCACCGCCGTCATCGACCGCCTGGAGCGGCTCGGCCACGTCGAGCGGCTACGGGACCAGACCGACCGGCGGCGGGTGCGGTTGCGGGTGAGCCGGGCGGCGGTCGCGCTCGGGGAGTCGTTCTTCGGCCCGTTGATCGGCGGGACGGTGGAGTTGCTGCGCGGCATGGACGACACGGAGGCGGCCGCGGTGCGCCGATTCCTGTCCGGCGTGAGCGAGTTGGCCCGGCGCCCCGCGCCCTGAACGCGTCTCCGAGGGGTCCAGCCCGGGCCCCGGCCGGTGGCTTCAGGTCGGCCGGGACGCCAGAAGACCGGCCGAGGGGTCCGCCTCCCCGCCCCACATCAGCCGCCCGTCCACCTCCAGCCCCACCCCGGCCAGGGCGCCGGCCACCCGCTCGGGCGCGAAGCGGTGGAACTCGTAGGACACCGGCAGCCCGTAGGCTCGCCGGGGGCTGCGCGGGCCGCTCCCGACGCGGAATCCCACGACCACGTGGCCGCCCGGCACGAGCACCCGCCTGAACTCCGCGAAGACGGCAGCCAGTTCCTCCGGTGGCGTGTGGACGAGGGACCACCAGGCCACCACGCCCGCGAGGGACGCGTCACCGGCGTCCAGCGCGGTCATCGAGCCGACCTCGAACCGCAGCCCGGCATGGGCCCGCCGGGCGGTCTCCACCATGCGCGGCGACAGGTCGACGCCGTGGACCGGCAGTCCGAGCCCGGCCAGGTGGGCGGTGACGTGCCCGGGCCCGCACCCCGCGTCGACCACCGGCAGGCCACCGCCGTCGCGCTTCACCAGTTCGGCGAAGCCCGACAGCAGCGCGCGCCCCAGCACGTCCCCCGCGAACCGCTGCGGCACCCGGTCCGCGTACTCCTGGGCGACGGTGTCGTACGACGCCCTGACCGCCGCCTCACGCGCGGACAACCGAGGAAGCTCCGTCATCCCGCAGACCCTACCGAGACCTCCTCCCCGCACGGTCGGCGAATCGTTCAGTCGTCGATCACCTGGTAGAGCGTGGTCCAGAAGTCCTGGATGAGTTGTGCCGGGGCCGGTACGGACAGCCCGACCTGGGTGAGCAGGATGCCGACGAGGTCGTGCCGCGGGTCGGCGTAGGCGGTGGTGCCGGTGCCGCCGTCCCAGCCGAACTGGCCGACGGGCGCGTAGTCGCCGCGATACGTGCGTACCGCCATGCCGTAGCCCCAGCCGCCGTGCTGTCCCTGACCGAAGGAGATGTGGACGTTGTCACGGGCGAGGGCGCTGCGGGCGGCCTGCTGCTCGGCGGTGAGGCAGTTGGTGGTCATCAGTTCCACGGCGGGCCTGGACAGGATGCGTTCGCCTTCGTGTGTCCCATGGTTCAGCAGCATCCGGAAGTAGGCGTGGTAGTCGTCGACGGTGGAGACGAGACCGCCGCCGCCTGACGGGAATGCCGGAGGAGCGCTGTACTGTCCGCCCTCCGCCTCGTCCCAGACGGTGAACTCCCCGGTCCCCGGGTCCGGGGTGTAGCAGGGCGGCAGCCGGTCGATCTTGTCGGCGGGCACGTGGAAACCGGTGTCCCGCATGCCCAGAGGGCCGAAGATCCTCTCGCTCAGGAACGACTCGAAGGACTGCCCGGTGACCCGGGCGACCAGGACACCGAGTACGTCGTTGCTGATCTGGTACTGCCAGTGCTCTCCGGGCTGGTGCATCAGCGGCAGTGTGCCCAGGCGGCGCATCCACTCGTCCGGCGCCGCCAGGTCCGTCGCACTCTGGCTGAAGATGCCCCGCTCGAAGACCGCGTCCATGATCGGCGTGCCCAGCGCCGTCAGATCCATGCCCAGCCCGAAGGTGGACGTCAGCAGGTCCCGCACCGTGATCGGGCGCCGGGCCGGCACGGTCTCCTCCAGCGGGCCGTCGACCCGCTTGAGCACCTGGCGGTCGGCGAGTTCCGGCAGCCACTGCTCCACCAGGTCGTCGAGGCGCAACCTGCACTCGTCCACCAGGACCATCGCCGCTGCCATGGTGACCGGTTTGGAGGTCGAGGCCATACGGAAGACCGTCTCCCGGCGCATCGGCCCGCCGCCGTCGTGGCGCATCGTCCCGAGCGCTTCGACGTGGGTCTGCCCGCCCCGGCCGACCAGCGCGACGAGTCCCGGGATCCGTCCGGACTCGACATACCGTGCCAGGACCTCGCGCACCGCGCGCACGCCCTTCGCGGAAAGCCCGTCGCTGATGTGTTGTTCCATCTCACTCCCCCTGCGGTTGATCGTTCGCCTCACTCTCACCGCCCAACCGCCGTGCGATCAACGTACGATGCGTGCACGTACCGATAACCCGGACGTTATGAGGGGAGGTCCGGCCCCGTGGAACTGCGGGACATCGAGATCTTCCTCACGCTCGCGGAGGAACTGCACTTCGGCCGGACGGCCGACCGTCTGCACGTCTCCCAGGCGCGGGTGAGCCAGGCCGTCGCGACGCAGGAACGGCGGCTCGGCGGAGCGCTGTTCGACCGCTCGAACCGCCGCCAGGTCCGGCTGACCGCTCTGGGACGGCAGTTGGCGGGCGATCTGCGGCCGGCGTACGCGGACCTGCTGGCCGGCCTGGAGCGCGCCCGGCAGGCCGCCCGAGGGGTGACGGCGACGCTGCGGGTCGGCCTGCTGCCCTTCAACGTCTCCGAACTGCACGGCTACTGGCGCGAGTTCCGCTCCCGTCACCCGCAATGGGACTTGCGGATCCTGCGCGCCCCCTTCGTCGATCCGTTCGCCAGCCTGCGCGCCGGTGACCTGGACGTCCTGGTCGTCTGGCTCCCTGTCGAGTACCCCGGTCTCACCGTCGGCCCTGTCCTCCTCACCGACTCCCGTCTCCTCGCTGTCTGCGCCGAGGACCCCCTGGCACTGCGCTCCCGCGTGACCGCGGAGGCGCTCGCCGACCGCCGGCACGCCACGGCCCCCGCGATGCCGGACTACTGGGAAGACCGCTACCTGCCGTTCCAGACCCCGCGCGGTCGCCCCATCGAACGCAGCAGGACCATCACCAACAGCGACGACCTGATCCACCTCGTCGGCACCGGCGAGATCGTCCACGTCTTCCCCTCCCACGTCACCCACCACTGGTCGCCGGCCCATATCCGCTGGCTGCCCGTCGATGACATGCCGCCTCTCGCGTATGCCCTGGTCTGGCGCGCCGAAGAGGAGACCGGCCCGGTCCGCGCCCTCGCCGACACCGTGCGCGACCTCGGGCCGCTCTCCTTCGACCTGGGCTGAGCCGCGAGCACCCCGTCCGGCCGGTTCACCCGCCGGCGGTCGCCGCCATCGCCAGTACGGCCGGAGTCGGCCCGGCACCCTCGGCGAAGCGCTCGAACGTCAGCCCCGCGTCCACGAACGCCTGGAGGAGCGCGGGCAGCGGCCGGTGACTGGCGCCGACCTTGTCCCGCAGGCCCGCGTCCGTCCATGACCGCTTGGTCCAGTGCCCGTCCAGGTAGCCGGGGCGGATGACGACGGCGTCCGGGTCGGCGCGGTCGGCGAACCCGCCGCAGAAGCAGGGGTGCACGCCGATGTGCACGAACCGGCCACCAGGCCGCAGCACGCGGGCCGCCTCCCGGAGCACGGCCGGGTAGTCCGGCATGTCGGTGTGGACCATCACCGCGATCACGGCCGGGACTGAGGCGTCGCGCACGGGAAGCCGCGCGGCGTCGCCCACCGCGACCGGCAGTCGGCCGTCCGCGTACCGCAGCATCCGCGCGGACAGGTCGACGCCCACGGGCGTCCACCCCAACTCCCTTACGGCTCGCGCGTGGACGCCGGTGCCGCAGCCGATCTCCAGGCAGGTGCCGCCGCCCTCGCCCAGCAGCCCGCGCAGCAACGGCCCGAGCCCCAGCGGATGCCCGTCCCCCTCGCCCGAGGGCCCGCGCCCCAGGAAGTCGTTCTCGTACCAGTCCGCGATCCCGTCGTACGCCGCCATGCGCCTCCGTCCACCGCCCTGCCTCCATGCCTGCCCACCGGTGCGCCGGATCCCGCCCGCACCGGATCGCCCTAGGCGGTGGTGAACGCGCCCGCGGCGGCCGCCAGGACGGCCGCCTGCGCGGCTCGTTCCGGCAGGTGCGGGTCCGGATCGGCACGCAGCAGCACCAGTTGGTGGTACAGCGGCGCGGTGGCGGCGATCAGCAGGCTCCGCGCGTCCGTACCCCCTGCCGGGAGTTCACCGCGTTCGGCGGCGCGCTCGACGAGGATCTCGCACTGGGCGTACCGGTCCCGCCACAGCCGCGTCTGGGCCCGCGCGGCCTGTTCGGAGTGGAACGAGGCGGCCATCAGGGCGACGGCGAACGACGGCTGTACGACCAGGGACTCCTGGATCTCCTGGTTGAGGGCGGTCAGATCGCCGCGCAGCGAGCCGGTGTCCGGCGGCTGCCAGTCGATCTCGCCGGCGGCGTCGATGACGTCGACGAGCAGACCGCCGACGTCGCGCCACCGCCGGTAGACCGTGGCGCGGTGCACTCCGGCCCGCGTCGCGACGCCCTCCATCGTGAGTCCTTCGTGCCCGCGTTCGGCGAGTTCGGCGCGCACCGCGTCGAGGACCTGGGCGCGGACGCGGGCGGTGCGACCGCCCGGGCGGCGGTCCGGTGTCGTCTCCAGTGGGTCTGTCATCGGCAATCAGTATCCGGTTGATCAAAGTGGGAAGGCCATGCGAGCATCTTAACGCGACAGTTGTCGCTCTAAGTCCACGGGAGAGGAACCGCCTCCGCAATGCCGCTCGTTCCCGCCGACCCCACCGTGCTCCACCCGATGCCCGAGCACCCGCGCGTGGTGCTGCTCAAGCCGTTGGTGACCTCGCCGCTGATCGAGGTCGGCGACTTCTCCTACTACGACGACCCCGACGACCCGACCGCGTTCGAGACGCGCAACGTCCTGTACCACTACGGTCCCGAGCGGCTCGTCATCGGCAAGTACTGCGCACTGGGGACCGGCACCCGGTTCATCATGAACGGCGCCAACCACCGCATGGACGGCCCTTCCACCTTCCCGTTCCCCACCATGGGCGGCTCCTGGGCCGAGCACTTCGACCTGATCACCGGCCTGCCCGGCCGGGGCGACACGGTCGTCGGCAACGACGTGTGGTTCGGCCACGGCGCGACGGTCATGCCCGGTGTACGCATCGGTCACGGCGCGATCGTCGCCGCCGGGGCCGTGGTCACCGGCGACGTCCCCGACTACGGCGTCGTCGGCGGCAACCCCGCCCGGCTCATCCGCACCCGCTACGACGCCGCGGACGTCGCCCGGCTCCTCGCCGTCGCGTGGTGGGACTGGCCCGTGCGGCACGTCACCAGGCACGTACGGACGATCATGTCCGGCACCATCGCCGACCTGGAGGAGGCCGCCGCGCAGGCCGACCGGGCCTGACGCCGCGTCCTGGCCACCGGGCCTGGCGCCGCGCCCTGGTCACCGGGCCTGGCGCCTGGCACCGCGTCCTGGTCACCGGGCCTGACGCCTGACGCCGCGTCCAGGCCACCGGGCCTGACGCCTGGCACCGCGTCCAGGCCACCGGGCCTGACGCCTGGCACCGCGTCCAGGCCACCACACCGCCCGCACCCGCCCCACGCAGGAAACGAGTGATCGCCCATGTCCCCTCGCCGCGCCCACATCGCCATGGTCGGCATCCCCATCGTCAGCCACGTCCTGCCCAGCCTCGCGCTCATCCGTGAACTGGTGGCCCGCGGGCACCGGGTCACCTACGCCAACGACCCGGTCGTGGCCGACCGGATCGAGTCCGCCGGCGCGGAACTGGTGCCGTGCGCCTCGACGTTGCCCGTCGCGGACAACAACTGGCCCGCGGATCCCATCGCCACGGCGAGCCTCTTCCTCGACGACGCCGTCCAGGCGCTCCCACGACTGCGTGCCGCCTACGACGACGACCCGGCCGACCTGTACCTCTACGACATCGGCGCCTATGCCGCGCGCGCCCTCGCCGAAGCGCAGGGCCGTCCCCTCGTACAGCTGTCCCCGACGTTCGTCGCCTGGGACGGCTTCCAGGAGGAAGTCGCGGCGCCGCTGCGGAAGTTGCCCGGCGCCGACGCGTACCGGGACAGATTCGCGCGGTGGCTCGCCGAGTGCGGGGCCTCCACCACGGACGTGGACGCGTTCTGCGGACCGCCCGCCCGGGCGCTCGCCCTGATCCCGCGAGCGATGCAACCGCACGCCGACCGGGTCGACACCGACACGGTGACCTTCGTCGGCCCCTGCTTCGACACCCGGGCGGACCCGGACGGCTGGACCCGCCCGGCGACCGCGGACCGCGTGCTGCTGGTCTCGCTCGGCTCGGCGTACACACGCCAGCCCGAGTTCTACCGCCAGTGCGTCGCCGCCTTCGGCGGCCTGCCCGGCTGGCACGTCGTCCTCCAGATCGGCAAGTACACCGACCCCGGCGAACTCGGCGCCGTCCCGCCCAACGTCGAGGTCCACTCCTGGGTCCCGCAGCGGGCGATCCTGGAACAGGCCGACGCCTTCGTCACCCACGCCGGCATGGGCGGCTGCGGCGAAGGACTCCTCGCCGGGGTTCCCATGATCGCCGTCCCGCAGGGAGCCGAGCAGTTCATGAACGCCGACCAGCTCGTACGACTCGGCGTCGCCCGACGCGTGGACACCGCCGACGCCACCGCCGAGACCCTCCGCGCCGCGCTGGACGACCTGGTCACGGACTCCGAACGTGCCGACCGCTCCCGGCAGTTGCAGGCCGCCGCCCGGGCGGAGGGTGGCACGCGGCGTGCCGCCGACCTCATCGAGGACATCCTGCCCACGCCCGGGGGCCCCACGCGCTGAACACGGCGGCTTCGCCCGAACCCTTGTCACCGGCAACAACCCACGTTGACGAAATCGTTGCCGGAAGCGAAGAGGAGACAAGTGATTCGGGGGGCACGGTCCGTCGGCACCCAGAGACCGCGCCCGTGCCCAACAGCCTGAGGCTGCGGCCTGAGGTCCCTCCTGGCGGTAGTCCATAAGAGGGAGAAAGCCTGCTCAACTCCCGCCATAGACAGATACGTTACCTAATATTCGATCCATGAAGACTCTGTCCGCCATCGGACAACTCTGCCTGTCGGCCGCGGTGAGTGCCACGCTGGTCGCGATGCCGGCCCCCTCCGCGTCGGCCTCCGTGAAGGCCACCACGGCCGCACCCCCGGACGCCTGTCGCACGGTGAAGAAGTACAGCAAGTACAAGCGGCGGTGGATGAAGGCGGAATCCTGCCTGCGGGTCAAGGACGGCAAGCCCACGATGTACTTCTGGGGCGAGTGCCAGATCCAGGGCAAGAACAGCGCCCATTCGTGGCACTACGAGTCCTGCACGGTCAAAGTGATCTACACGCTGAGCAAGGACGGGAAGGAGCTGACCAAAGGGTCGCTCTCGTACGCGTCCATCCCGGACCGCGCGCACGACGCCTACGAGCCTTACGCCTGCCAGGGCCCCGGCACCTACACCCTGCACGCCGAGCAGAACTCCTACGGCACCAACGCCTTCGGCCAGGACGACCCGGCGTACACCGAGGTCACCGTCTCCGCCAACGGCTGCTGACCCGCACCGGTACGACACCACCGCTGTTGCTGGCGACTTCTCCGCAGTTGTTGCTGCCGCTCCCGACGCCGCGCGTCGACAGATGACTCCGCTGAGTTCGTCCTCGACCCGCACGGCTGCAACCCTCTTCTTCCGAATACGTCGCTTGCTTCTACGACACCTAAGGTCGGCGATGGGGGCGGAACGCGGCGGGGGCGGTGGCTACGGCTCACCACTTGGCCGGATGCGCCGACGGCGCGACCACGCGTGCCGTCAGCCGAGTTCGCCCTGCTTCACCGCCGCAATGAACGACGCCCACCCTGCGGGACGGAACGACAACGCCGGCCCGTCAGGGTCCTTACTGTCCCGCACCGGCACCACACCGGAGGCATTGACGGCGACCTCCACGCAGTTGTCGTTGGTGCCGCCGCTGTAGGTCGACTTGCGCCAACGGACAAGCGGTGGCACGCCATCAGCCATTCTTTCGGTACTCCTTTGCCAGCGTTCGGATGAGGGCAAGCGACTCCTCCGGACACATCGCCGCTGCCCTGGCGAAGTCGAACACCGCCTGGCATCGCCGCACCTGATGCGGGTGGTCCAGCAGCTGCCCGTTGAAAACGCCCTCAGCGTACGCCACCGGCGGCGCGTCATCGAAGGTCATCAGCATGAGCGCACCCGACTGAAGCGCGTGGGCGCGGGCTGAGAAGGGGATGACCTGCACGACGACCTTGCGCGCCTCGATCAGGGCGACGAGGTGGTCGAGCTGTTCCGCCATGTCCAGGTCGGAGCCGACCGGCCTGCGCAGCGCGCTTTCGTCAAGGATCTCCCACAACTCCGGTGGTGTTGGCTGCTCGAAGATCTGCCTCCGGGCCATGCGGTTCTGGACGAACTCATCCTCTTCACGTTCTGACTGGAACGGCTGACACGCCCTGAACAGTCCGCGCGCGTAACCCTCCGTCTGCAACAAGCCCGGGATGAGCTGGGCACCGTACTCGCAGATCGTCGTCGCGAGCCCCTGCAGTTCAGCGACGCCGGTGAAGTAGTTCTCCCACGGCTCCCGGTCGATCAGCCGTTTGCACATGCGCTCGAAGATGCCGCCCGCGCCGAGTTCCGTATCGAACCTTCGCGCCAGGTCCAACTGGGGCTTGCGGATCGCTGCTTCGAACTGGCCGATGTACGAACCTGAGCAGAAGACCCGCTGGCCCAGGTCCTGCTGGGTCAGGCCGGCCGTCTCCCGCAGGCGCTTCAGCTCCTCCCCGAAGAAGTCCCATCCGAACTTCGGCTGTCCGGGGCGCCCGTTGGCGGGCGGGTTCGTGCTCATCGGTGAAGTCGCCTCCTCCACAACCTCGTTGTAACGCTCCGTCACCTTCCGCAGCGTAGCGCCGGACAGTCACGCTTTGCGTACGGACAGTGAAAGTCGCAGCGGATTGGGAGCGCGGTCGTGAACGGACAGGGCGAAGGCGGGTACGCGGTGGGGGCCGTCGTGGTCGACACCGTGCGGGAGCGGGTGGGCGTGGTGGTCGGTGAGGACGGGCCGGGGCTGGTGTGCCTGCGGGCGCCGGGCGGTGGGGCCCGGTGGAAGGCGCGGAGCGCCGACGTGTGCGCGGCCGGGCCGATGGACGAGTCGCGGGCCCGGGTGGCCGAGGTCAACGCGTTCCGGACGTGGCGGCGGTGAAGGGAACGCGGATGACGTTGCGGGTCTACCGGGTGACGCGGGACGGCACGCGGATCGAGGTGTCCTCGCGGAGCGTCCGGGTGAGCGATCCGCCCAGCGGCTTCGACTCCCTCCGCTACCCACCCTGCCGCTGCCCCCTCCACCGCTGAATCGCTTGTCACCCCCTTGCCTCCGGCAACAACCCACGTTGACGCAAACGTTGTCGGAAGCAAGGGGGTGACAACTAATTCGCGGAGGGTCGGCTCCCAGGGAGTCGGCCCGGGCGCAGGGCCGCCCAACAGAGGGAGTCGAACGACGGCCGCCGGCCCAGCAACCGGTGCGTGCCGTCCGAGCGGGTGCGCGCGCCCCCCGGTTCGCGAGGCGATCGGAGTGTCCGCCACGCGGTGGAACCCGGCTACGAGCAGGCGGATCGCCGTCGCCGGTGCCCAGGTTGATCGCGGTCGAGGTGACGTCGCCGGTGAGAATGGCGTCGAAGCGTTCGAGCGCCCGCGACGCGGGCCGCCGCCAGGCCCCAGACGTGAACGTACTCGCGGATGCCGGTGCCGTCCGGCGTCGGGTAGTCGTCCCCGGTGATCAGGAACGGCACGCCCTCCTCGTACGCCTCGATCACCCTGCCCAACGCGTGGGTCGGACGCGGCGGTTGCGGGCCGGTGCGCGTCTTCGGGCGGCGAACATCTCCTCGCGGGCCGCCCTGGCGCTGGCGTACGCGCAGTAGCCGACCGGGTCGGGGACGACGATCAGTGCCGCGCAGCGCACGACCGCCGAGGTCCCGGGGCGTGCGGACCACCTGGCGCGACCCGGCGGCGTACGGAGCGACGCCGCCGGGCGGGCGGGCGATCCGGCTCGCGCGGGTGCGGTCAGGCCGCCGGGGGCTCCTCCGCTCCGCCGAAGCGCTCCCGGTAGGACTCCAGGTCCTCCTCCGTGATCTTGGCGAAGAGCACCGGCGGCACCGTGAACGCCGTGCCCGCCGGGACCGCGTCCAGCGCGCGGGCCTGGTCGGCGGTCACCCAGGTCGCGGTGTCGCCGTCCAGCGCGAACGCCGAGCGCATCGCCTTCGCCGAGGCGGGGATGAACGGCTCGGAGACGACCGCGTACAGGTGGATGAGGTTCATCGCGGTGCGCAGGGTGAGCGCCGCCGCGTCCTGGTCGGTCTTGATCTCCAGCCAGGGCGCCTTCTCCTCCAGGTAGGCGTTGCCCGCGCTCCACAGCGCGCGCAGCGACTGCGCGGCCTTGCGGAACTGGAGGGAGTCCATGTGCTCCTCGTACTCCCCGAGCAGCCGGGCGACCTCGTCGCCGAGGCGGCGCTCGGCGTCGCCCGCCGCGTGGCC
This sequence comes from Streptomyces sp. ICBB 8177, assembly GCF_003144095.1. GTDB lineage: Bacteria > Actinomycetota > Actinomycetes > Streptomycetales > Streptomycetaceae > Streptantibioticus_D. Next base: position 316,066 of record NZ_NSKH01000024.1, read on the forward strand.
GGCCGGGACGTCGTCGCCGAAGCGCTTGCGGGAGAAGGAGAGGACGCGGTTGACGAAGTTGCCGAGGGTGTCGGCGAGGTCCTTGTTGACCGAGGAGGAGAACAACTCCCAGGTGAAGCTGGTGTCGTCGGACTCCGGCGCGTTGGCCATCAGGAAGTAGCGCCAGTAGTCGGCGGGCAGCAGTTCCAGCGCGGCGTCGGTGAAGATGCCGCGGCGCTGCGAGGTGGAGAACTTGCCGCCGTAGTAGTTCAGCCAGTTGAAGGCCTTGACGTAGTCGACCTTCTTCCACGGCGCCCGGGTGCCCAGCTGGGTCGCGGGGAACATCACGGTGTGGAACGGGACGTTGTCCTTGGCCATGAACTCGGTGTAGCGCACGGACTCGTCGGCCTCGTACCACCACGACCGCCAGTCGCGGGAAGCCGGTTCGAGGTCGGCCCACTCCTTGGTGGCGCCGATGTACTCGATGGGCGCGTCGAACCAGACGTAGAACACCTTGCCATCCGCGGCCAGTTCGGGCCACTCGTCGGCCGGGACCGGCACGCCCCACTCCAGGTCGCGGGTGATGGCGCGGTCCTGAAGGCCCTCGGTCAGCCACTTGTGGGCGATGGAGGAGGCGAGCGTCGGCCAGTCCTTGCTGCCGTTGCCCGCCAGCCACGCCTCGACCTCGGGCTGGAGCTTGGACTGGAGCAGGAACAGATGCTTGGTCTCGCGCACTTCCAGGCGGCTGCTGCCGCTGACCGCCGAGCGCGGCTCGATCAGGTCGGTCGGGTCGAGCACCCGGGTGCAGTTCTCGCACTGGTCGCCGCGCGCCTTGTCGTAACCGCAGTGCGGGCAGGTGCCGACGATGTAGCGGTCGGGCAGGAAGCGCTCGTCGTCCAGCGAGTAGACCTGGCGGATCGCGCGCTCCTCGATGAACCCGTTGCGGTTCAGCTCACGGGCGAACTCCTGGGTGATCTCCCGGTTCTGCCGCGAGGAGCTGCGGCCGAAGTAGTCGAAGGAGAGCGCGAAGCCGTCGTAGATCGCCTTCTGCGCCTCGTGCTGCTGGGCGCAGAAGGCGGCGACCGGCAGGCCCGCGTCCTTGGCGGCCAGCTCGGCCGGGGTGCCGTGCTCGTCGGTGGCGCAGATGTAGAGGACTTCTTCGCCGCGCTGCCGCAGGTAGCGTGCGTAGACGTCGGCGGGGAGCATGGACCCGACCATGTTGCCCAGGTGCTTGATGCCATTGATGTACGGCAGGGCGCTGGTGATCAGCTGTCGGGCCATTGCTTGGTGCTCCCAAGTCGCTACTGAGCGTGAGGATTTCGTCTACGGAATGTAGACATGGTATCGGACCAACCGTTGCCGCCCGCCGGGTGTTTCACGGGGCGGACGGCGCGGTGGAACAGCCCTCGCCCGGCCGCGACCAGCACGGCGGGGCGGTCACGGCTCAGCCCAGCAGGCGTTCCAGGACGGCCGCGATGCCGTCCTCCTCGTTCGACGCGGTCACCTCGTCGGCGACCGCCTTGAGCGCCTCGTGCGCGTTGGCCATGGCGACGCCGTGCGCCGCCCAGCCGAGCATCGGGATGTCGTTGGGCATGTCCCCGAACGCGATGGTCCCCGCCGCCGTGACGCCCAGCCTGCGGGCGGCCAGCGACAGTCCGGTCGCCTTCGACAGGCCCAGCGGCAGCAGCTCCACCAGGCCCGCGCCCGCCATGACCACGCCGACCAGGCCGCCGACGGCCGCGGCGGCCGCCTCCGCGAGGGCGTCGTCGTCCAGCCCCGGGCACTGGATGAAGACCTTGCTGATCGGCTCCGCCAGCAGTTCCGCGATGTCGCTCACCTCGACGGCGGGCAGCTCGGGGACGAACCGGTAGCCCGGGCCGACCAGGAACGCCCCGTCGAGCCCGTCGCGCACCGCGGCGACCGCCAACGGCCCGGTCGCCGCCTCGATCTTGGCCAGCGCGGCCGCCGCGGTGCGCCGGTCCAGCGTCACCGAGGTCAGCAGCGTGCGCGAGCCGGCGTCGTAGACCTGGGCTCCTTGCGCGCACACCGCGAGCCCCCGGTAACCGAGGGCCTCGAAGACGTGGGCGGTACGGGAGACCGGGCGGCCGGTGACGATGATGTGCGCGGCGCCCGCCGCGGTGACCGCGGCGAGCGCCCGGCGCGAACGCTCCGAGACCGTGTGGTCGGCCCGCAGCAGCGTGCCGTCCAGATCGGTGGCGACCAGCCGGTACGGGAAGGAGCGCGCGTCGGCCGTCACTTGGTGACCGGCTCCAGGACGTCACGGCCGCCCAGGTAGGGGCGCAGCACCTCGGGCACGAGCACCGAGCCGTCCGCCTGCTGGTGGTTCTCCAGCACCGCGACGATGGTGCGGGCCAGGGCGCACAGGGTGCCGTTGAGGGTGGCGAGCGGGCGGGTGGCCTGCTTGCCGTCGCGCTCCTCGCGCACCCGGACCGAAAGGCGGCGGGCCTGGAACTCGTTGCAGTTCGAGGCCGAGGTCAGCTCGCGGTACTTGCCCTGGGTCGGGATCCACGCCTCGCAGTCGAACTTGCGCGAGGCCGAGGCGCCCAGGTCGCCGGTGGCCACGTCGATCACCTGGAACGGCAGACCGAGCGCGGACAGCCACTGCTTCTCCCAGGCCAGCAGCCGCTGGTGCTCCGCCTCGGCGTCCTCCGGCAGGACGTAGGAGAACATCTCCACCTTCTCGAACTGGTGGACCCGGAAGATGCCGCGGGTGTCCTTGCCGTACGTGCCCGCCTCACGGCGGAAGCAGGAGGAGAACCCGGCGTAGCGCAGCGGGAGTTGGCGGGCGTCGAGGATCTCGTCCATGTGGTACGCGGCGAGCGGGACCTCGGAGGTGCCGACCAGGTACAGGTCGTCCTTCTCCAGGTGGTAGACGTTCTCCGCGGCCTGGCCGAGGAAGCCGGTACCCTCCATCGCGCGCGGCTTGACCAGGGCGGGGGTGAGCACCGGGGTGAAGCCCGCCTCGGTGGCCTGCGCGATCGCCGCGTTGACCAGGGCCAGCTCCAGCAGGGCGCCGACGCCGGTCAGGTAGTAGAAGCGCGAGCCGGAGACCTTCGCGCCGCGCTCCATGTCGATCGCGCCGAGCCCCTGGCCGATCTCCAGGTGGTCCTTGGGCTCGAAGCCCTCGGCGGCGAAGTCGCGCGGGGTGCCGATCGTCTCCAGGACCGTGAAGTCCTCCTCGCCGCCGACGGGGACGTCGGGGTGGACGACGTTGCCGAGCGCGAGCAGCAGGCGCTGGGCCTCGGCGGCCGCCTCGTCCTGCTCGGCGTCGGCCGCCTTGACCTCGGCGGCCAGCTCGGAGGCGCGCTGGAGCAGCTCGGCCTTCTCGTCGCCGGTGGCCTTGGGGATGCGCTTGCCGAGGGTCTTCTGCTCGGCGCGCAGCTGGTCGAAGCGGGTGCCGGAGGACCTGCGCCGCTCGTCGGCGGAGAGCAGGGCGTCGACGAGGCCGACGTCCTCTCCACGGGCACGCTGGGAGGCGCGCACACGGTCGGGGTCCTCACGGAGCAGGCGAAGGTCAATCACGGTGACAGGCTACCGGGCGAGGGGTGAGGCACGCGACAAGTTAAGTCGCCTATGAGGCGTTTTGCCGGTTTTGACAATCGGGTCGGAAAAGGCCGGATCGGCGGGAATGGGCGACGGTCAACCGAATTCCGCCCGTCCCCCTATGGTGTCATCTCCCGTACGGGAGACGGGAGTTGGGGTGGCGGAACGGCGGAGTTATCCACAGGGGCTGGGGATTGTGCATTCGTTGTCCACAGGGTGTGTGTACGGACTGTGGATGTCGGAATCGATCATTCCGCGAAAGGGGAAGTGCGGGACCAATGATTCCCGGCTCCAACGTGCTTGACACTCACTTTCGGGTGAGATGTGTTCCCTCGGTGGGGTGGGGTGAGCGATTTGGGGTGACGGAGGCGGTCTTGCGGACGTGTGGGGTGGGCTGCGCAGATTGGGGCGGTTTGTCGACTGAGCGACCACGAGGCGGCTTGGCGTCATGTCGACTTGTCCCCAGGGTCGGCGTGGCCTGTGGATAACCCGGTGGACAACGGGGCCGGCGCACGAGGTTGACGCGGAGGTTTGAAGGCGGGGGTTTAAGGCGCGAGGTTTGGCGGCGGGGAGCGGGCAAGCTGAAGGCTTCCGTGGGTGGCCGCGATCGGGGGCGCCGCCCCGGGGGTCAGATACGGCCGTCCAGCGCGCGGCTCAGCCAGTCCGCGGCCTCGGTGAACTCCGCGTCCGTCGTCCCCGGACGCACCTGCGGACGGATCTCGTCGGCCCGCGGATAGGAGCCGAGGAACCGCACCTTCGGGCAGATCCGCTTCAGCCCCATCAGCGCCTCGCCGACCCGGCGGTCGGTGATGTGGCCCTCCGCGTCGACGGAGAAGCAGTAACGGCCCAGGCCGCCGCCGGTCGGGCGGGACTCGATGCGCATCAGGTTCACCCCGCGCACGGCGAACTCCTGGAGCAGTTCCAGCAGCGCTCCGGGGTGGTCGTCGCCCAGCCAGACGACCGCCGAGGTCTTGTCGGCCCCGGTGGGCGCTGCGGGCCGCCCGGGCGGACCGACCAGCACGAAGCGGGTCTGGGCGTTCGCGGTGTCGTGGATCTCGGACACCAGCGGCTCCAGGCCGTAGCGCGCGGCGGCGAACTCGCCCGCGAAGGCACCGTCGTAGCGGCCCTCCTGCACCTGCCGGGCGCCGTCCGCGTTGGACGCGGAGGACTCCCACACCGCGTCCGGCAGGTGGGCGGCGAGCCAGTTGCGCACCTGGGGCTGGGCGACGGGGTGACCGGTGACGGTCTTGACGTCGGCCAGCGCGGTTCCCGGCCTGACCAGCAGCGCGAAGGCGATGGGCAGCAGCACCTCGCGGTAGATCATCAGGGGCGCGCCGGTGGCCAGTTCGTCCAGGGTGGCGTTGACCCCGCCCTCGACGGAGTTCTCGATGGCGGCGAACGCGCCGGCGGCCTCGCCGCCCCGCACGGCGTCGAAGGCGGCGGGCACGGAGACCATCGGGACCAGTTCCCGCGTCCCGGACTCGGGCAGAGTCCGCAGGGCGGCCTCCGTGAAGGTCCCCTCGGGGCCGAGGTACGTGTAGCGGGAGGCGGACGAGGGCGTCATACCGCCACCTTACGCATGGCCGGGCGGATGGCGCGGGGTGGTTGCAGCGCACGGGGGATCTTTGACCGTGCCCGCGCCCCCGCCCGCCCCCTCCCGGTACCCGCGCACGCGGTCGGGCCGGTCAGGACTCCAGCAACCGCTGGCCCACGTACTCGCCGGAGGACGGGCCCCCCGGGACCGCGAACAGCGCGCTGGACTCGTGGCGGATGAAGCGGGACAGGCCGTCGCCGCCGTCCAGTTTCGACTGCACCTTGATGAAGCCGTTCGACGGATCCGCCTGCCAGGCGATGAACAGCAGCCCCGCGTCCGGCGTCCCGTCCGCGTCGTAGCCGTCGTGGTACGAGAAGCCGCGCCGCAGCATCGCGGCGCCCCCGTTGGACTGCGCCGCCGCCACCCGGATGTGCGCGTCGCCGGGGACCGCCAGCGAACCGTCCGGGTTGATCTTGTCCAGGTCGACCGGCGTGGTCTCGGTCCCGCCCGACAGCGGGGCGCCCGACGCCTTGCGCCGGCCGATGACCTCCTCCTGCCGCTGCGTGGGCAGCTGGTCCCAGGAGTCCAGCAGCATCCGGATCCGCCGCACCACCGCGTAGGAGCCGCCGTTCATCCACGCGTCGGCGCCCTTCGACCCGGGCACGAAGACCTGCGCGGCGAAGGTCTTGTCGGTGGGCTTGGGGTTGTTGGTGCCGTCGATCTGCCCCATCAGGTTGCGCACCGTCTTCGGTTTCGCGGTGGCGCCCGGGGTGCGGTTGAAGCCGTTCATCTGCCAGCGCAGCCTGGCCGCCGGGGCCGCCTGCCGTTGCAGGACGCGCAGCGCGTGGAAGGCGACCAGCCCGTCGTCGGCGCCGATCTGGATCCACAGGTCGCCGTCGCTGTTCGCCCGGTCGATGGCGTCCTGCGTGAACGACGGCATCGTCACCAGCGCCGAAGGCACCCGGTCGGCCAGTCCCGCCTTGCCGAAGAAGGACCGCCCGAATCCGAAGGTCACCGTCAGGGAGCAGGGCCCGGCGTCCAGCGCGACCTGGTCGTCGTCGTCCGGCGTGCGGCCCGCCGTCATCGCCTCCGCCGCCCGCGACCAGCGCCGCATCAGCGCGACCGCCTCCTTGCGGCCCGCCCCGGCGACCAGGTCGAACGCGGCGAGGTGGCCGAACGCCTGCGCGGGGTCGACGATCCCGGCCTGATGGGTCCCGTGGAACGGGACCGCGCTCGCGCCGACCGAGGTCAGTGCCGCGCCGTCGTCGGCCCGCGCCGCGTAGCCGCCGAAGGCGCCGCCCGCACCGCCGACCACCAGACCGGCCGCCCCCGTCGCACCGGCGGTGCCCAGCAGCCGCCTGCGCGAGATGCCCGGCCTGTCCCCGCCGGTCCGGGGTGACCGCTGCTGCTTCTTCTCGTTCTTCTCGCTCTTCGCGCTCTTCATCAGTCGATCGCCACATTCCTGGTCACGGTGACCTCGTCGATGGCCGAGGTGCGTACGGTCACGGCGAGCTGCCACTGGCCGGGCATCGGCAGCTGGAGCCCCACCGCGGTCCACGCGCCGGTGCCGGTCTGCCGGAGCTTGACCGGCAGCGGCCCGATGCCGCGCGAGGTCAGGGTCAGGGCGAGGTCCACCTCGGGCACGTTCTCCGGATTGCCGACCGGGTCGGTGACGGTGAGGTGGAGTTCGTTGCTGCCGGTGCGGGCCGGTTCGATGTGCACGCCCACGTCGCCCTTGCCCTTCACGCCGCCGGTGTCGAAGGGGAGCTGGGCGAAGACCTGGCCGCCGTTGGACGGCACGGCCCGGCTCGCGCCACCGGCGGCCGCGGCCTGCTCCTCGATCGCCCGGCCGGGCTGGCTGCCGCTCAGCACGGTGCTGACGGCGAGCACGGCCACGGCGACGGACGCCTCCAGCAGGACGGAACGGCGCAGGCCGGCGCGGGCCGGGTCGGCGTCGCGCCGCCTACGGGCCGCGGCCGAGGCCACCGCGGCGTTCTGGCGCGCGAGTTGGGCGGCCCGCACGGGATCGGCGGCGGGGGTCGCGGGCCCGGCGGCGCCCGCGAGCGCCTTCGCGGCCTTCGGCTTCGCGGCCTTCGGCTTCGAGGGCCTCGCGGACGACGACTTCGCGGACGACGCCGACGGCTCGTACGCCTCCGCCGCCTCCGTCTGCGCGCGCGCCGCCAGCCGTCCGGTCCACCGCCGCGAGAAGCCCGCCGCCGCGACCATGACCGCGACCAGCGACACCTTGATGATCAGCCAGTGCCCGTACGACGTGCCGAACAGCGCGTGCCAGGAGCCGACCTGCCGCCAGGACTGGTAGACGCCCGTCGCCACCAGCACGCACACGCACCCGAAGGCGATCCGGGAGAAGCGCCGGACCGCGGCCCTGTCGACCACGGCGCCCCCGGCCCCCGCGCGGTACAGCGCCACGCTCAACGTGACGAGGCCGCCCACCCAGAAGGCCATCGCGATCAGATGGGCGACGTCCAGCGGCATGGCCAGCGCGGGCTGGATGCCCACCGAGGCGTGCTCGACCGCCGACCAGGTGGCCGCGATCCCGACCGCGACCACCGCGCCGCCCGCGCCGAGCCCGAAGGCCAGGTCACGCCGCTCCCGCGGGTCCTGGCGGCGCGCGTACGGCCCGAAGAGCACCGCCAGGAACACCGCAGCCGCGGCCAGCAGGAGCAGCCGGACGACCAGCGCGGCGCCCTCCTTGGTCTCCACCGACGAGCGCAGCGCGCCCAGGTCGAAGATCCCGCCGAGCCCGCCGCCGTTGACGTAGGGGGCGCGCAGCAGTAGCAACGCGATCGTGGCCACCGCGAGCGCCGCCCAGCCGCCGACCGCCAGCCGCTGCATGGCCCGCAGCCCGGCGCCGCGCGGCCAGCACAGCGTCAGGAACGCGCAGGCGCCGACCAGCAGGGCGAAGCCCGCGTACGCCACGTAGCGCGCGATCCCGTACAGCGCGCCGGCCGGGCCGCCGCCCGCCCGCTGTTCCTCGGGGATCGCCGAGGTCTTCGACGGCGCGCCGATGGAGAACGTCCAGGCGCCGCCGACGGGATGGGTGTCCGCCGAGACCGCCTTCCACGCCACGGTGTACGTGCCGTCGCGCAGCCCGGAGCGCAGGGCCACGGTCGCCGTGTCGGGCGCGCTGCCCGCGTGGTGCGCGGTGCCGCGCTGCACCTGCTTGCCGGACGGGTCGTAGACGATCAGCGAGTCGTCGGACAGCAGGACGCCCTCGGAGAAGCCCAGAGTGATGCTCGCCGGGGCGGTCCTGACCACCGAACCCTCGGCCGGGTCGGATCTCAGCAGCGCGGCGTGCGCGGAGGCGGGCACCGCGGCGCCCAGCACCAGCGCGGCCAGGGCGCCCGCCACCAGCAGCAGGCGCCGCAGCGGCGCCCACGCCCGGATACCGGTGAACCCGTTGGCGGCCATCGGCTCAGCCCTTCGGCCGGTACGTCGCGGGCTCCACGGGAACACGCACGGCCATCGGGGCGGACTTGGCGAAGTGCAGCTCGAAGGTGACGGACTGACCCGCGGTCGGCTTGTGCTTGAGGCCCATCAGCATCAGGTGGTTGCCGCCGGTGCTCAGGGTGAGCCTGCCCTTCGCCGGTATCGGCAGGGACGTCACGCCCTGCATCTCGTCGGCGGAGGTGGTCCGCATCAGGGTGACGCTGGAGGCCGCGTCGCTGGTCACGGAGGTGAGCGCGTCGTCGGCGCCGCCGGTGTTGGTCACCGTGAAGTAGCCGGCCGCCATGTCCGCCATCGGCGGCTGGGGAACGTAGCCCCCGCTGACGGCGAGCTTGGGCACGGCGTCGGCGCTCGCGGGGCCGCCGCAGGCGCTCAGCGCGAGGGCGCAGACGGCACTGCCGGCGACGGCGGTGGCGAGCGCGGGCCTCGTGCGGCGGCGGGGGCGCTGTCCCGGCCGGTGCTCGGGCTGCTGCTTCACGACGGCACACCGCCCTTCACCAGCGCCTTGAGGCCCTGCTCGTAGTCGCTGACGCTGACGCCGGAGGTGTAGAGGAAGTGCGCCTTGTCGTCCTTGGGGGAGAAGGCGAAGACCTCCGCGCCGTGCGTGACGGCGTAGCTGCCGTCCTTCTGCCTGACCGGCTTCTCGACCGCCACGCCCAGCCTGCGGGCGGCGGCCTGGACGGTGGTGAAGTCGCCGGTCAGCCCGATGAAGCTCGGGTCCTGCGCGCCGAGCCACGCCTTCAGGCGCTGCGGGGTGTCGCGGGTCGGGTCGGTGCTGACGAAGACCACCTGGACCTGGGCCTGCTCGGCCTTGGGCAGGCTTCGCTTGGCCTCGGCGATGTCGGACATCGTGGTCGGGCAGACGTCGGGGCAGTGGGTGTAGCCGAAGTAGAGCAGGGTCGGCTTGCCCGCGGTCTGCTTGGCGAAGTCGTACGACGTGCCGTCGGAGTCGGTCAGCGTCAGGTTCGGCTTGGCGAAGGGCTGGTCGAGGCTGACGGCCGCCGAGGTGGCGGACGCCGAGACCTGGGCCACCGGCTGGCCGGCGTCGTTCGAACCACCGCACGCGGTCAGCGTGAGCGCGGCGGCGGCCACCAGCGCGGCACCGGCGGCCAGCCGCGGCGCGCGGGCGGTGGAGCGGGCCCTGCGGGAGAGGGGGCGGATGGCGAGGGAGCGAACTTCACGGGAGGTGGAGCGGGTCCCGCGGGAGACGGAGCGAGAAGAGAGCATCAGATGTTTCCCCAGGTGGGAGGCTTCGGGAGGCCGGTCCGCGTGAGCGTCGCACGGCGGGTGTCCCCGCGGGAGGCGAGGCGCTCGCGCGGACCGGATCGGCCGACGGAGGGTCAGGCGGCGCTACCGGCCCGCCTGACCCTCGGCGGCGTCAGGCGGTGGTACCGGCGCCGGAGTCCGGGCCCGCGCCGCCGCGCCGGCGTCCGGCGAGGACCCCGTACCCGACGCCCGCCGCGCCCAGCACGATGCCCACGACGGCCAGCGCGCGGGCGGTGTCGTCGCTGCCGCCGGACCCCGAGTCCTGCTTGGCGGCGCTGCTCTGCGCGGCCGGTGCGGTGGCGGCCGCGTCGGACTGCGCGGCGGTCAGGGTCAGCGTCGGCGCCGGGTGCGCCGGTTCCGCCTGGCCCGCCTGCGGGCGGTCGATCCAGCGCACGACCTGGTCGGTGCCGTAGGTCTGCAACGCCTTGAAGGTGAGCTTGCCGGTGTTCGTCGGCAGCGGCCCGAGGGCGACCGGGAACTGCTGGAACTCGCCCGGCTTGATCGCGCCACCGCTCCAGGTGATCGACGACACCGCCTCGGTGACCTGACCGTCGTCGGTGGTGATCGGCTTGGCCAGCTTGGTCTTGGTGACCGTGGCCGTCCAGCCCGGCACCGGCTGGACCTCCACCGAGGCCAGCGGCTCGTCGGCGGGGAAGAACACCTGGAGCTTGGTGGTGTCGGCGTTGTCCTCCTCGTTCGGGACCTTGAACGCCACGGTGCTGTAGCTGCCCTTGGGCGCGGTCGTCGGCGAGACGGTCACGTGGGCGAACGCGGGCGCGGCGACCAGCAGGACGGTGGCGCCGGTGGCCGCGGCGACGGCGGACAGGCGCTTGAACGCGCGGGTGCGCGGAATGCTCATGGGGAACGGACTCCACGGGTCGTGGGTGACGGGTTTCCTGGATGGCACGAGGGCGCGCGGCGAGTGCGGCGGCCGGTCCCCAGGACGTACGTCGTCACTCGCACCGATCGGGTGGAGTACGGGTCCGCGGGCGGCTGCGCTCAGGCCGCGAGGGCCACGGCGGGCGGTCCGCGCCGGATCACCGTGTGCTGGAGCCCCGCGGAGCGCGCGCGGCGGGGGGCGTCCCCGGTGGCGCGGGCGCGCGTGGCCCGGCGTTCCGCGAACAGGCACGCGAGCAGCACGGCCAGCGCGGCCGCGGCGGCGAACGCGTCGCGCAGCCGGGGCAGCGCGGCCCGCGCCCCGGCGGCACCGGAGGCGGCCAGCCGCACCAGGCGCCACAGCGCGGCCTCACCGCGCCGCAGCACCCAGCCGGCTATGACGGCGGCGGCCAGGTGGCCCAGCAGCATCGACGGCGTCCACATCCCGCACGCGAAGTGCGCGCCCGAACCTCCGGACGCCACCGACATCCACGGCATACCGGGCATGGCCGGGGGCGAGGGGAGCGCGGGCGCCGACGCCGGGTCGATCCCCGCCTGCCGCAGCAGCCGGGCCGCGTCACCGGGCGTGAGCCGCAGCCCCTGCGCGTGGCAGACCAACCGCACGGCCAGCGCCATCACCCGCTGCGACTGGCCCCCGCCCGCGCCGCCCGCGTTCGAGGCGCTCGCGGCGCACCACTGGCCGGCGCTGAAGAGCATGTGCAACGCCAGCTCGCCGACGAGCAGCAGCGCCGCGATCCCGGGCAGCGAGCGTTCCCGTCCGGCCAGCGAGGCGGCCACGGCGAACACCGCGGCCCAGCCGGCGAGCAGGGTCCACAGCGGTATCGGCCCGCCGGAGGCCATCGCGTGCCCGGCCGCGGACAGCGTGACGCAGACCGCGGCGAACACCGCGGCCCTCATCAGTCGCAGATCGGCGGCGGCGCGCGAGGGGGCAGACATGGCGGGCGTCATCATCCCACCCGCCTCCGGTCCCCCTTACGGCAGGGTGCCCGGCTCGCGCGGGTGCGCGTGCGGTGTCCCTTTACTCCCGTACGCCGGGCCCACGCATCCGCCGAATGAGCGGCATCCCGTCAACACCACGCTTACCGGGTGGCCTTCGCGGCAATACGTAACCGTATGTCGAGCCTGGGTCGGGAGGCTGGAGCATGAGCATCTGGTGGTCTCTGCACTTGCGGCGCGAGGCCGCGAGCGTGCCGCTCGCCCGCCGACTGCTGCTGGGCACCATGGAGACCGCGGGCGTCGACCCCGACATCTCCTACGACCTGTGCGTCGCCCTGTCCGAGGCGTGTGCCAACGCCGTGGAGCACGCGGGGACGAGCGGCGGCGACTACCGCGTCACCGCGCACATCGAGGGCGACCGCTGCCGCATCGAGGTGACCGACTCCGGCCCCGGGTTCACCCCCGGCCTGGAGCGGCGTCCGGTGCGGGCGCTGCCCAGCAGGCCCCAGCAGGCCGAGCACGGCCGCGGGATGTTCCTCATCGAGGCGCTCGTGGACCACGTGCAGTTCCAGAACCGGCCGGGGCGCGGGGCGGTCGTGAGCTTCGACAAGGTCCTCAAGTGGCGCGACGGGGCGCTGCTGAAGGCGTCCTGACGCGCGGCGGGCCGGACCGCCCGACGCCCGAAGGCGGAGGTGGCGGTCCGGCCCGGAGGCGGTGCGGGCTCAGGCGCGCAGGTCGCGCATCCAGGCCTCGACGTCGGCGGAGCGGCGGGGCAGGGCGGCGGACAGATTGCGGTTGCCGTCCTCGGTGACCAGGATGTCGTCCTCGATCCGCACGCCGATGCCGCGGTACTCGGCCGGGACGGTCAGGTCGTCGGCCTGGAAGTACAGCCCCGGCTCGACGGTGAGGACCATGCCGGGCTCCAGGGTGCCGTCCACGTACGACTCGGTGCGCGCCTGGGCGCAGTCGTGGACGTCGAGGCCGAGCATGTGGCCGGTGCCGTGCAGGGTCCAGCGGCGCTGGAGGCCGAGTTCCAGGACGCGCTCGACCGGGCCCTCGACCAGGCCCCACTCGACCAGACGGGTGGCGAGCACGCGCTGGGCGGCGTCGTGGAAGTCGCGGTACTTCGCGCCGGGGCGCACGGCGGCGATACCGGCCTCCTGCGCCTCGTACACCGCGTCGTAGATCCTGCGCTGGAGGTCGGTGTACGTACCGGAGACCGGCAGGGTGCGGGTGACGTCGGCGGTGTAGAGGGTGGTGGTCTCCACGCCCGCGTCCAGCAGGAGCAGTTCACCGGAGCGCACCGGGCCGTCGTTGCGCACCCAGTGCAGCGTGGTGGCGTGCGGGCCGGCGGCGCAGATGCTGCCGTAGCCGACGTCGTTGCCCTCGACGCGGGCGCGCAGGAAGAAGGTGCCCTCTATGTAGCGCTCGGAGGTGGCCTCGGCACGGTCCAGGACCTTCACCACGTCCTCGAAGCCGCGGACGGTGGAGTCCACGGCGTTCTGGAGTTCGCCGATCTCCCACTCGTCCTTGACCAGGCGCAGTTCGCTCAGGAAGGCCTTGAACTCCTCGTCGCGCTCGGCGGTGACCTTGTCCGTGAGGGCGGCCTCGATGCCGGCGTCCTGGCCGCGCACGACGCGCACCGGACCGGTGGCGGCGGCGAGCCGCTCCGGGAGGGTGCGCACGTCCTCGCAGGGGATGCCGAGCAGCTGCGCGCCCTCGGCCAGGCTGTGGCGGCGGCCGACCCACAGCTCGCCCTGGCCGTCCAGCCAGAACTCGCCGTTCTCCCGGTCGGAACGCGGCAGCAGGTAGGCGGTCGCCTCGTGGCCGGTCGCGGTCGGCTCCAGCACCAGCACGGCGTCGTGGGTCTGGTCGCCGGTCAGGTGCACGTACTCGGACGAGGCGCGGAACGGGTACTCGGTGTCGTTGGACCGGGTCCGCAGGTTGCCCGCCGGGATCACCAGCCGCTCGCCCGGGAACCGCGCGGACAACGCGGCGCGCCGGCGCGCGGTGTGCGGCGCCTGGGCGATCGGCTCCAGGTCGCGCTGCTCGGTGTCCGCCCAGCCCGACTTCATCGAAGCCGCCAGCTCGTCGGAGACGGCCGGGTACAGGCCGTTCTTGCGCTGCTTGATGGGCTCGTCGCCCTCCGGGGTCTCCGGAGTCTCCTGGGCTCGGTCCTCGGCCACGTCAATGCCTCCTCGCACTAGACGCTCCCATCGTAAGCGCGTACGAGAAGACCCCTGCCGGGCCTGTGGACAACTCTCCGGAAACCGCTTCCCGTCAGGCAGGACGCGGATGCGGGGTGGGAGCGGCGGGCGGGGGGCCGGACCCGCGCGGGCGGACTCAGTCGAACCGGGCCGCCAGCAGCACCACGTCGTCCCCGGCCGTGGCGCCGCCCAGTGGGTCGCGGGCGTCCGCGTCGTCGCGCGGCGGCAGGCAGGCCCGCAGCACGTGGTCGACGAGGAGTTCGGGGTCCTCCAGCGCGGAGCGCGGGGCGTTGGCCGCGGCGGCGTGCAACATCGCGAAGGCCCGGTCGACCGGTTCGCCGGTGCGGTGCAGCAGCCCGTCGGTGTAGAGGAGGACGGTCTCGCCGCGGGCGGCGGTGAACTCGACGCTGGGCGCCTCCCAGCAACTGAGCATGCCCAGCGGCGCGGACAGCGTGGTCTCCACGTACTCCGCCCGGCGCGCGCCGACCACCAGCGGGGGGCAGTGCCCGGCTCCGGCCAGCAGCAGCTTGCGCCCGGCCGGTTCGACGTAGGCGAACAGCGCGGTGGCGCTGCGGGCCGGTTCCGTGACGCGCAGCAGCAGTTCGAGGTCGGACAGCACGGCGACCGGGTCCTCGCCCTCCATCACCGCGTACGCCCGCAGCGAGGCGCGCAGTCGGCCCATCGCGGCGATCGCGCTCGGCCCCGAGCCGGTCACGCTGCCGACCGACAGCCCGAGCGCGGCCTCGGGAAGCGGCAGCGCGTCGTACCAGTCGCCGCCGCCGTGCGCGGACGTGCGGTGCCGCACCGCCATCCGCACACCGGGCACCCGGGGCAGCCTGCTGGGCAGCAGTTCCTCGCGCAGGACGGCGACAGTGGAGTGGGCCCGGGCCAGGTCGAGCTGGCGGGCGATGTGCTCGGCCGCGTACCGCACGTACAGGCCCACGAGGTGGCGTTGGCGGTCGGTGGGGCGGGCGGGCTCGTCGTAGAGCCAGACGACGGCGCCGAGACGTGCGGAGGCGGTGGCCAGCCGCAGTCCGTAGCTGGCGGCGAACCCGAGCTGGGCGGCGACCTCGCGGTGGCGCGCGTCGAGCCCGTGCTCGTCGGCGAGGTCGGGGTGGATCATCTCGTCGCGGGCGTCGTCGGCCGCGCTGTCCAGCAGGTGTCCGTGGACGGCGGAGTCGGACGGCACGGTCTCGATCGTGCCGAGGTCGGAACGGAGCAGGCCGAAACCGAGCGAGGTGCGCGGGCCGAGTCCGTCGGAGGGGTGGAGCACGACGAGGCCGCGGCGGGCGCCCACCAGACCCGCGCCGGTGCGCAGCAGTTCGTGCAGCGCGGCGTCGAGAGTGGTGGTGGCGGTGAGGCGTTCGGTCAGTTCGTGCAGGGTGGTGAGGTCGGAGACCCAGGCCGCCAGCCGGTCCTGGATGACGGCGAGTTGCTCGAACGGCCGGACGATCTCCGCGAAGTCGTCGGGCGCCTGGGCGCTGCCGCCCGGGGCCGGCACGGTGCGGGTGACCAGGACGGTTCCGCTGGCCGTCGCGGCGGAGGGAGGCGGTGCGGGGACGGTGTCGGCCGGGGAACCGGCTTCGTGATCGGGCCGCTGCGCCTTCGCACGCGCGTCAGTGTCTGCGACATCGCTAATGGCCTGATCGATTCCGGCCACTTTCGGAAGGCGGGCCGCGGTCATGAGCGGGGGCTTCCCGGGCGAATCCGCACACCAAGCGAGATGCCCGGATTTCTCCTGTTTTGGCGGCATTTCAAAGCACCGATCGGGGTCGTCGGCGAACTGCCCTTTTCTGTCAATAGCATCGCAAACCCCCATGTCATGCTGCGCCGCTATCAATACCTCCCTTGTACACGCATGGAAGAGGACATGTCCAGGATTGCGCAGGTAGCCACAGGGGTGTCTCGCACACCACGCGCCCCGGCGGCGAACCGGGCGCCAACCGGCGTACGATGACCGAAAACAGCCTCCTCAGACGTCAATTCGCGGTCGACTGAGGGCATTCGACAGCGCGTCATATCCGCGTCGGCGGGTACGTACGAGGTGGGACAGGCAGCGAGGCCACCCGACCGGTCCGGTCTGTTTTCCGGCACCCCGGTCGGCCCTCCCGGCCGTACCGGCGGGAATCCGAGCCGGTCCGGGACGGGCTCGCGTCGCGGAACCGAAGCGGCGCCAAGTGGCAGGAACCCGTTGCCCGGCCCGCGCGTCCTACACGAAGACGGCCGGTTCACTGGCGGCGAGGCGGGGCCCGCTACACCTGCGGAACCATGGACGATCCAGCGCCACTGAGAGTCAAGAGCCATGTGAGCGCCACCCCCCGCCACGTTCCACGCTCGGGCCACGGCGTGATGCGCTGCCTTGCACGGCGGTGTGCTGCCCTCATGGGGGAGTCGCGGTACTGGTTGGTCGCGGTACTGGTTAGCGGTAACGGGCAGATCCAAGCGTTCACGGAAAGGAACGAGCGCTGATGCGCGAGATCCTCGGAAGGCGACGCAGGTGGTTCATGGGGTCCAGGCGGCAGAAGGGGACGCAGCCATGGGAGGCGGCGCTGCTGTGCGCCACGCGGTGGCGGTGGCCGGTGCTGCCGGGGGTGGGGCTCGACCGGCGCGCGGAGGCGCTCGGCGCGCGCGGCGCGGAGCGCGAGCGCACGGCCGCCTATCCGCCCGGCGAGGACGGCACGCCGCACGCGCCCGGCGACGGCCCGCCCGCGCGGGTCTGCGCCTGCCCGCACCCGGACTGCGCTGTTCCCGGCGCCCACCCGCACGACCCGGGGCTGCTGGCGGCCACCACCGACGCCCGGATGGTCGAGTGGTGGTGGACCCGGCGGCCTGACGCGCCCGTACTGCTCGCCACCGGTGGGCCGGTCTCGGCGGTCAGCCTGCCCGCCACCGCCGGCGTCCGCGCGCTGCGCACCCTGGAACGCATGGGGGTGCGGCTCGGCCCGGTCGTCGCCACGCCCACCCGCTGCGCGCTGCTCGTCGCGCCTTACGAGTTCGAGCAGTTGGGCGAGTTGCTCGCCCGGCACGAGTGGGTGCCGTCCTCGCTGCGGTACCACGGACGCGGCGGCTACCTGGTGCTGCCGCCGTCGCGGATCGCCTCCGGCGGCGTCGGCTGGGAGCGCGCCCCGCAGCCCGGCCCCGGCGGATCGGCGCCATGGCTGCCGAGGATCGAGGTCATCGTGGACAGCCTGGTGGCGGCGGGCACTCGGGAGCCGGACGAGAACCGCCTCGCGTACTGAGCGCTTCGGTGCGCGCGCCACCGCGCGCCCCCCGCGCTTCGGCGCGCGCCACTCCACGCTTCGGCGCGCGCACGTCACTTGGCGCCCGCGTGCGCGTCACCCTGCCCTCGGTGCGCGTCACCCTGCGCTTCTGTGCGCGCCGCGTCGCAAACCTTCCCTCGGTGATTCACTCGTACGAGTGCGAGAGTGGGTGCGGCGCGGGGCGGCGGCGTGATGATCGGCAGAACGGCGGGGCCTTCCGGTTATGTTCTGATCACCAAGCTCCCCC
The DNA here is from genome assembly GCF_003144095.1 of Streptomyces sp. ICBB 8177. Taxonomy (GTDB): domain Bacteria; phylum Actinomycetota; class Actinomycetes; order Streptomycetales; family Streptomycetaceae; genus Streptantibioticus_D. The sequence continues at coordinate 333,424 of NZ_NSKH01000024.1, forward strand.
CGAGGTCGGGCAGGTGGTCCCCGTGGAACAGGCGCCGCATCTGCGCATGACCGCCCTCGCGAGCGTCGTGGCACTGGCCGCGATGCTCCCGCTCGGCGCCGCCACGCACAGCCGCGAGGCACCGCACGCTCACCGCGCGCCCACCGGGGGGACGGCCTGTGCGGATGCGGTGAACCCGGGTTCCGGAACCGGCGCGACCCCTGGTACGGTCCAACGCGCCCGGACATGGAAAGGCCCAGTCGCTGGCGACGGGGGATGCACCAGCGACCGGGCTCCAATCAACGGTAACAAGAGATGGGCCGTTCGCAAATTCGTCGACGGTCCCAAAGACCGTATTCGACGGGGAAATTGACGCCCTGTGACGGGAATCACGTCGTGGTGGGCGTGACGCGCCCGCCGGTCAGCTCAGGGTGATCTGCCGGTTCGCCAGACCGCTGCGGGCCCGCCGCTCCCCTGCGGTCAGCGCGGCGGACGAGGCCAGCGCCTCGCCGAGCCGTTCCTGGAAGGCGGCGGCGGGCTTCTCGATCTCGTCCGCGCGGGTGCTCACCGGCAGGTCCCACACCGGCACCATCAGGCCGTGCGCCCGGAACGACCCGACCAGCCGGGTGTCGTCGCCCAGCGAGGACGCACCGGCCGCGTGCAGCCGCGCCAGCGCGTCGAGCAGCTGTTCCTCGGGGTGCGGCATGACCCAGCGCAGGTGGTTCTTCTCCGGCGTCGCGCACCAGTACGCGGCGTCAACCCCGGTCAGCCGTACGGTCGGCAGCGCGGCCTCGTTCGCCCGCTCCAGGGAGGCGGCCACCTCGCCGGTCGCGTTCGCGGCCTCCTCCGGGCCGCCGATCCAGAACTCGAACCCGGTGTGCACCTGCGGCGTGAACGGCACGGAGGTGTCCAGCAGGTCCTGCAGCCGGGGCGAGGCGGGATCGGGCCGGCCGGCCTCCACGGGGTGGCCGGGTTCGGCGGTCAGCGCGCGGCGCAGCGTGCCGCCGAGGTCGCGGCTGAGGTCGCCGGAGGCGGTGTCGTTCTGCAACCCGAGCAGCACCTCGCCGGTGTCGCGGCGCAGCGCGGGCCACGCCATCGGCAGCACGGTCGCCAGCGTCACCGACGGCACGCCCTCGGGCAGCGGCTCCTTCAGCGTCAGCTCGGCCGTGGCGGCCGGGACCAGCTCGCGCAGCGCCACCCAGTCGCACTCCCCCGGCAGCCCCTCGAAGGGGCGGCGGACCAGCTCGGTGACGGCCTGCGCGGCCTCGCGGCCGTGGCAGGCCTTGTAGCGGCGGCCGGAACCGCAGGGGCAGGGCTCACGCGCCCCGACGACCGGAATCCGGCCGTCACCGCGCTGTGCTGCCGGACTGCGGTCCTTGGTGTGGGTGCGCTTCTTGGCCATGACTGGGTGTCTCCCGCGTGAGCGTTACGTGTCGGCGTGAGCCTAGTGCTCCGCGGGGCCCGGCCGACGCAGACGCGGTCCGGTGGCCGTCTCAGCCCAGGTCGTCGAGGAACCCGCCGAAGCGCGGCAGCGTGTCGCCGACCGCCGTGCCGAACAGTTCCGCGTCGGTGAAGCCGTCCGCCTTCAGCGGCGCCTCCGCCGGGACCGCGCCCAGCAACGACGACACCCCGCGCGGGGCGACGCCTTCGCGCCGCGCGTGCCGCCCGCGCACCGGAAGCACCGCCCAGACCGTCACCTCACCCGGTTCGTCCTTGACGCCCCAGTCCAGCGAGAGGGTGCCGACGATGCCGAGACCGCGGCCGCCGCGCGCGGTCAGCGAGGGAGAGGACGGCAGGGGGCGGGTCGGACCGCCGCCGTCGGTCACCTCCAGGGTGAGCAGGCCGTCGCCGTCGAACCGCCACGCGGCCCGTATCCCCGGCTCCCGATCGCCGTCGTCGATCGGTCTGCCGTGCCGGCACGCGTTGCTGAGCAGTTCGGAAATGATCAGAACCGCGTCGTCCACGACCGTGTCCGGCGCGCCACGACGGCACAGCTCCTCGCGCAGTCGTCGTCGCGCGTGCCCCACGCCCACCGGACCATGGGGCAGAGCCATGGTCGAGGACGTCGGCACCTCTTCGGCTACCACGAACGCCACCCCCGCTACCTCCTTCACCCCACGCCACGAATTGGATGCCCCGGGGAACTCGACCGGAAACAGGCCATTCACATTCCGTTGGCGCACTTTCACGGGGCGGACACGGCCGAACGCGCCGGAGTGCTCCTGCGGAGGGAACCGAAGTGCTCCCGCGGAGGGAAGCGGAGGGAAAAGGAGTGGCCACGGGGAGGGAAAGCGGAATCGGCGGAAGGCAAGGCCGAGGCCGCGGGCGGCGGACGGCAGACGGCGGACGGCGGGCGGCGAGGCCGGCGCGGGAAGCGGCCGGCAGCCGGCGGCGGCGAGTCCCGGGTGACAGAGGGCAGATGGCAGACGGCAGAAATGCCGTGGCACGAATGGCGGCCAACAGGCGGCAGACGGAAGACAGCAGGCGGAAGACGGCCGACTCAGACCGTGCGGCCGAGTTGGGCCAACACCTGCTTCGGGCGGTTGGTGATGATCGCGTCGACGCCGAGCCGTACGCACAACTCCACGTCACGCGGCTCGTCCACGGTCCACACGTGCACCCGGTGCCCGGCCCTGCGCAGTCGTGCCACGTAGCCGGGGCTGGCGCGCAGTACACGGACGCCGAGACCGGCGATGCCGACACCGACCGGAAGCCGCCCGTCCCGGTAACGCGGCAGTACGTAACTCATCAGGTAGACGGTCGGCAGCGTGGGCGCCGCCATGCGGACGCGGCGCAGGGAGCGCGGCGAGAAGCTCATCACCCGCACCTCGGGCCGGTCCCCGGGGCCGCCGCCCGGGCGGTCGAGGCCGAAGCGCCGCAACGTCTCCAGCAGGCGTTCCTCCACCTGCCCGGCCCAGCGCGTCGGGTGCTTGGTCTCGACGGCGAGGTCGACCCGGCGGCCGGAGTCGACGACGAGTTCCAGCAGGCGTTCCAGGGTCAGGACGGAGCTGCGTTCCGCCGGATCGGGTGTCCAGCGTTCCCAGTCGGGCGATTCGGCGGCGTCGTCGTCCGTCAGGCCGCCCGGCACTCCGTCCGGCGCGTCCGGGCCTCCCTTCCAGGAACCGAAGTCCAGGGCGGCGAGTTCGGACAGCTCCAGCGCGGAGACCGCGCCGCGGCCGTTGGACGTGCGGTTGACGCGGCGGTCGTGCACGCACACCAGGTGGCCGTCCGCGGTCAGCCGCACGTCGCACTCCAGCGCGTCGGCGCCGTCCTCGATCGCCTTGCGGTAGGCGGCCAGGGTGTGTTCCGGCTCCTCCTGGGACGCGCCGCGGTGCGCGACGACCTGAATGGCGGCGGCGGGCAGGGCCTCCCCGGCTGCGTACGCATAGCTCACCGGGCTATGGTGCCACCGCCGGACGGTCCCGGGCGGAGGCCGATCACGCGCGACTTGCCCGTAACGGCCGGTATGCCCGAACTGCCTGACCTAAACGGACCGGGCCGAGGGCGCGCGCCCTGCTTACGGTGGTCCGACACCCCGTGGGAAAAGCTGTCCACGGTTGTCTTTCCCCCCGGGCCGGTGTGCCCCGCGCACCGACCCGGGCCGTCCCAACTCACCGACCGATCGCGCATCTTCGAGGAGACACAGCTGTGAGCACCGAGAACGAGGGCGGCCTCCCGGCCTCCGGTCAGGACGGCACGTCCCGTCCCGCGGAGGGCGAGCCGGGCGTCTCGGAGCAGCCTCGCGAGACCGCTCAGATGCCCACCGTCCCCGCCGGGCAGCCGGCACCCCCCGCCGCCGGCACCCCCGAGGGCGGTCCGTACGCGGGCGCCCCGCAGGACCCGGCCGGGGCGCCGACGGCGCAGACGCCGCCCGTGCGGCCGTCCGCCTTCTCCGCGCCCCCTGCCCCCGGCGTCGCCCCGGCGGGCCCCTACGACGGCGGTCCGCAGGGCCCCCAGGCCCCGTACGGCGCCTACGCGCTCAGCCCCTCGCCCGAGCCGAAGCCCCGGCGCGGCGCGGCGGGGCTGGTGGCCGCGGTCATCGTGGCCGCGCTGGTCGCGGGCGGCGTCGGCGGCGGCATCGGCTACTGGGCGGCGAACCGCAGCGGCGACACGACGGTGTCGGCCAGCGCCAACCCCAAGGACCTGAACCGCGCGCCCACGTCGGTCGCCGGAATAGCGAACCGCGCGCTGCCCAGCGTCGTCACGATCAACGCCAGCGGCAGCCAGGAGAGCGGCACGGGCACCGGGTTCGTCTACGACACCCAGGGCCACATCCTCACCAACAACCACGTGGTCGCCCCGGCGGCGGACGGCGGCAAGCTCACCGTCACGTTCTCCGACGGCAAGACGTACAACGCCGAGGTCGTCGGGCGTGCCCAGGGCTACGACGTCGCGGTGATCAAGCTGAAGAACGCGGCCGGCGCAAAGCTGACGCCGCTGCCGCTCGGCGACTCCAACAAGGTCGCGGTGGGCGACGCCACGATCGCGATCGGCGCGCCCTTCGGCCTGTCCGGCACGGTCACCACGGGCATCGTCAGCGCCAAGAACCGCCCCGTCGCCTCCAGCGACGGCCAGGGGTCGCCCTCGTCGTACATGAGCGCGTTGCAGACGGACGCGTCGATCAACCCGGGCAACTCCGGCGGCCCGCTGCTGGACGCCAGCGGCGACGTGATCGGCATCAACTCCGCGATCCAGTCGACCAACAGCGGCGGCGGCGACCCGTTCGGCGGCGGCACGACGGCCCAGTCCGGCAGCATCGGCCTGGGCTTCGCCATCCCGATCGACGAGGCCCGTTACGTGGCCGACACGCTGATCAAGACCGGCACGCCGGTGTACGCGATCATGGGCATGTCGGTGAACATGAACTACGACGGCCAGGGCGCGCAGATCTCCACCAGCGGTGCGAACGGCGGCTCCGCGGTCACCGCGGGCGGCCCGGCGGACAAGGCGGGCCTGAAGCCGGGCGACGTCATCACGAAGTTCGGTGACACGCTCATCGACAGCGGCCCGACCCTGATCGGCGCGATCTGGCAGCACCGCCCCGGCGACCAGGTCCAGGTCACGTACGAGCGCGGCGGCAAGACCAGCACGACCACGGTCACCCTCGGCGAGCGCAAGGGCGACAGCGACTGACCCCGCCCGAACCGGCTAGGCTGTTCCCCGTCCCGGCGGCGCCCCGCGCCCCGGACGGGGAGGGTTGCCCGAGCGGCCTAAGGGAACAGTCTTGAAAACTGTCGTGGCGGCAACGCCACCGTGGGTTCAAATCCCACACCCTCCGCGCAGGTAGACGTTTTGCCAGGTGGGCGGGGGTCCCGGAGCAATCCGGGACCCCCGCCCACCTGTTCGTTGTCTCAGCTCGTACCGCCCATATCCCGGCGTCGACCAGCCCGTGTGGACCAGACGTGGACCAGGATCAGGCCCCTTCGCCCTCCTGCTCAGCGGCGCTCATGGCCTGGTCGATCAGGGCGTTCGCGTGCTCGCGGCGACCGTCGAGCACCTTCGCGTAGAACTTGTAGAGCACTGCCACGCTGTGGCCGGCGCGCCGGGCCGCCTCGGTCGGGTCCATCCCGCAGGCAAGCCAGAACGAGATCCCCGCCTTGCGCAGGCAGTACGGCACTCCGGCGAACGGCGTGGCGAGCTGCTTCTTGGTCAACGCAGCCTTCCGGACCTCCTTCCACACGCCCGTGTACTCGTTGCTGAGCACGATCCCGCCCTCGGCCGCTCGGAACAGCCGCCCGTCCGGGCCGACGCCGTACCGGGCGATGTGCGCGCGCAGCATCCGCACCAGCACCGGGGGAATCGGCACCTCGCGCACTGAGGACCGCGCCCGCTTCTTGAGCGCGCGTTCCTCGTACGACTTCCCGTCGTCCGTCCAGGCCGCGCCCACGCGGGAGGAACTGCCGGACAACAGCACGGTGCCCCAACCGATCTCCGGCAGAGTGCAGTCGGCGTCCTTGAGGTTCATCGCCTCGGCCGGGCGAGTGACGGCGTGGTAGATGCACCCGTAGAACGCCTGTAGGTGCTCACCGCGGGGCCCGACCGTTGCAGCGGCGTCGATGAGCGCGGTCGCCTGGCGAGGATTCGGGACGTAGCGCCAGTCGATTTCGTCGTCGGTGGGCGGCGGCGACCAGTCGACCGATGGCAGCGGGTTCTCCGTCAGCAGCTTGCGCGAAACGGCGTACCGCAAGGCATTGTTGAAGACGGTGCGGCGATTCGTGACCGTGCTGGGCGCGGTCGGCTTGCCGTTGAGCCGCGTGCTCATGGCCGTGAGCGCCAGTCTGAGGAGTTCGGGGTCGTCCTCCAATTCCGACACGGGCAGCGCCTTGGCCTCCAGCCAGGCCAGAGCGGCAGACAAGTCCGCGGACGCGGGCGGGCGGTGCTCGGAAAAGTTGAACGCGTAGCCGCTCAGTGCGCGCCGGAGGATCGTGGGCGGGGGCGTGCCCTTCGTGTCCTTCACCAGTGCGGCCGTGACGGACGCCAGGGCGTCGGCCCGCGTGGCGCGGCCTTTGGCGGAAGCGGCCACCCGCCACTTCATCTCGGCGTAAACCTTGGCGTGCTCGAACCACGTCGGTTGGGGTTTCTGGGTCTGGGCGTCCATTTCCGACTTCGGCAAGCCGGTTTCCACGTCGAAGAGTTCGCCGCGCTGTCGCGCGGACAGCAACTGGGCGCGGCGGCCGTCAGCTTGGGTCTTCGTGGCGTAGCTCTTGCTGTGCGACTGGGGCCCGACTTTCCAGCGGACCATGTAGGGAGAGGGGCGTTCCGGCCGGTGCCGGAGGGCGTGAATCTTCACGTCGAGGGTGAGCACGGTGGTGTTCTCCGGGCGAAGAAGCGGGGCCCGGATCGCTCCGGGCCCCGCGACGATCGGGCGGTCAGACAGCGGTCTGCTCACAGGCGGCGAGCCACAGGTCCAAGTCCGCCTGGCGGAACCGGATCTGGCCGTTGGGGAGCTTGACCATGCGGGGCGCCTTGCCGCGGGCGCGGAGGCGGTAGAACGCGGCGCGGGACATGTCGAGTTCGGCGAGGACTTCGGGGAGGCGGAGCATCTTGGGCTGGCGGGCGGCGGGCACCGGTACTCCTTCGTCGGATCGTCGGCGCTGGCGGGCTTTCGGGCGCTCTGGAGAATCCGCCACGTCCGCCACGCCGCCACACCGCAGGTCAGAGGGTGTGATCGCGTGGCGGATACGTGGCGTGTGGCGGATTGGTGCCGCTACGCGGCGGGGCCGGTGGTGGCGGTTCCCTCGGGGGCGTGGCGGATCTCGGAGGGGCTTTCCGCCACGGATTCACCCCCGCTGACCTGCGGTGTGGCGGACGTGGCGGACGTGGCGGATTTCTGAGGGGGTGGGGGGCAGTAACGGGCCCAGGCGTCGGCGAGGTCTTCGGCGTAGTAGCCCTTGGGGAACCCGGAGGTGGTCCGGATGCCGCGGGGCTTGATGGGCTTGCCCGCCTCGGTGACGTAGCTGCTGAGCATCTTCGACAGGGCCCTGGGGGTGAGGGGCTTGCCGTTGAAGTCGCACCAGGGCGCGTCGTCCATACCGTTGAGGACTTCGAGGACGACGACGGTGGGAATGCGTTCGGCTCCGCAGAACACCAGGTCACGCAGGTCGGTCAACAGGCGGATACCGAGGGAGGCTTCGTCGTCCACGGTCGCGGCGGCGACCAGTTCGACGCAGGCGGCGCGGGCGCGCTGAGGCCAGGTTCCACCTGCGGCATCGGCGATGGCGAGCAGGGGTTCCCACACGTCGGCGGGCCGGTCGGTCACGCCCTCGGGCATGGTCGGCCAAGTGCCTTCCACGGTCGCGCGGGCAGTCTCGGCCCAGCGGCCGAGGCGGTCGCGCAGGGCGTGGCCTTCCTTCTCGTGGACGCGCTGCCGGTAGGGCTCCACGCTCTCGTTCGGCGCCCGGCGGCGCATGCGGACGATGACCGAGCGGGTCAGGATCGTGTCGGGCAGCGAGCCGAGTCCGGCCATGGCGACCGCGCAGTACGAGGGAAACGCCTGCACGCTCTGAGAACTCCCGTCGCCGACGCACCGGTACGTGACACCGGAGCGGCGGTGCCCGGCGTTGAGGAACCCGCGCAGTTCCTCGTTCTCCCCCGCCTTCGGGCCGAATACGGTGTCGATCTCGTCAAACAGGATGGTCGGGCGTCCGTCCATGCCGGATACCGCGCGAAAGAGCGCGGCCGGGGAGGCGTTGACCGCCACCATCGGCTGCGGCACGAGCGTTTCCACGATCTCCAGCGCCCGCGACTTGCCGGACCCGGGCTCCGGGGAGAGGAAGGCCAGGCGCGGGGTGGAGTCGAAAGCGTCGAGCATGTGGGCGTGCGCGTCCCACAGCGCCACGGCGACGTACGCGGCCGGGCCAGGAAAGACGTTGAAGCGGCGGTGGAACGCCTCGATCTCGTCAAGCAGCGCGGCGCCGTCCTCGGGCGTGGTGCTCACAGTCGGGCCTCCCTTCGGTGCTGGTCGTGCTGGCAGTGCGCAGCGGGCAGGCGGTGCGGTGGTCGGCGTGGGCGGCGATGAGGGCTTGGACCTGGCGGACACCGACCGCGGTTTCGTCCCGGCCGCAGGCGCACCAGGAGTGGGCCGTGGGCTGGTCGGTGCGGTAGCGCGGGGCGATCACGTGCAGCCACGCCACCGGGGCCCGAACGATGGTGACTTGGCGCGGGTCAGGGCGAAGTGCAGAGCGGACGCCCTGACGGGCGACGACCTTCGGCCCGCCCACGCCCGCCCGGACCCCGGCCAGTTCGGCGGGGCGCGGCTGGTCCGGGGTGGCGGTGATGCTTTTCAGGCGGGGGGCGGTCATGCGGTCCGCCTCGGACGTGCGGTGCGCAGGGACCAGTCGAGGGCGCTTCGGATGGTGGCGCGGCACTCGGACGCCGGCAGTCCGGCCGACTCGCCCGCCGCCTGAAAAGCCTCCTCGACGGTGGCGCGGTCGAGGTCTCCCCACGCCACGAAGCGACCCAACGCCCTCACAGCACGCAGGAGTTCGGCGTTCCGCCCACCCTCGGTGGTCGCGGCCACGGTGGCGGCCTCGCGGTCGAGGACCACGTTCGCCAGGCGCCCGGCGTCCCGCGCGGGGGCAGGCCGGAGCGGCAGCACGGCAGGCTGCTGCGGAGTGGTGAGGGCGGTGTGGAGCCAGGCGGGGAGTTCGGCGACCGGCTGGTCGTCGTCCAGGACCGTGTACGGGCCGGTGGGCGTGATGCTGCCGGGCGCGGCGACCTGTCCGCCCCACGCGCGGGTGTCGACCTTCGGGGCGAGGGTGCCGGCGGTGTTGTGCAGCCGGGTGCCGGGTGGGGTGGTGAAGTACAGGTGGCGTCCGCCGCTCGCGGTCCGGATCGTGCGGGTGGTGGGCACGGGCTGTCCGGCGCGCTCGCAGAGCGCCAGGAAGTTCGCCACGCCGTCAGGCGTGCCCTTCTCGTCGTTGGGCTTGAGCGTGTCGAGATCCACCACGACCAGCCCGGCGGGGCCGGTGGCGATGCCGACGTTGAACGGGCCCGCCGTCCAGCAGCGTTGGATGCGCTCGGGGTCGAGGGTGGCGCGCTGCTCGAACGTACGGTGCCCGCCCGCGCAGTCACCGGTTCCGGGACAGCGGCGCGCGCCGTGCAGGGCGGGGGCCTTCCCGCCAGGGCGGAGGGGGATGACGGGCCAGCCGCGTTCGGCGGCGGTCAGGGCGGCGTTGAGAAGAGCATTCACGCTGCGACCGCCTTGGTGTCGAGGCGGGCGAGCGCTTGTTGGCCGATCCAGTGGGCGTAGCCGGGTGGGATGGCCTCGCAGACGCCCTTGATGGTGGTGATCCAGGGGGTGCCCATGGCGTGTGCGGCGGCGCGTTGCCATGCGCGGGAGTGGCGGCCGCCGGTGATGGTCATGAACGGCTTCGCCTCGGTGGGGAGGTAGCCGTTGCGGGTGCACAGGGCCCTGTGCTCGGGGTGGACTGGCGCGGAGAGCGGGAACGAGGTCTCGAACAGCCGGTGCCGGTACATCCGGAGGCCGAACATCGGCCCGCACAGCATCACCGGGTCGAGCAATTCGGGGCGCGCGGCTTCCACGTTCTCGATGACGTACGGACGGCCGATGGCTCGCATGGCCTGTCGGGTGGGGGCGATGAGGTCCGGATAGGCCTTGTGGTTGTAGGCGTTCAGCGGCGTGTAGAGCTGGCAGGGCGGTGAGGCGTGGATCAGGTCGAACTCGCCGCCGTGGGCGTGCAGGTAATCGATCGCGTCCGCGTGGACGAAGGTGAACGGGTACTCGGTGGAGCACTCGGCATCGACATCGACGCCGACGACGTCGAACCCGGCGAGGTGGTAGCCCATGGCCATACCGCCTCGGTGACAGAACAGGTCCAGGACGCGTGGCCGATCGGCGCGTGGTCGCGGGATCGGGATGGGATGGGTCATGCTGAAGACCTCCATCAGGTTGGGTGGAGAAGGGCGGGCCGTCGCTTGTGGAGAGGGGCGGCCTGCCCGGCCGTTAGCGCCATCGCCGGATCCGTACCGGGTGGTGAGGCGCCTGGTAATGGGTGCCGGCCGCGCGTACGGCGGCCGGGGCGAAGGTTATTCGTGTGGGTGTTGTCAGTGGTGCCCGATACGTTGATCTAGGGCGCCCGGGAGAATCCCGGCGTGTGGCTTCGTCGTGCCTGTTGGGAGGACTCATGGCGGCGTGGTTGGTGCTGGCGAAGGCCGGGAGTAAGCGGATCAGCGAGGGCTACGACGACAACCCGGAGACGCACTACAGCTGGGACGACACCGTGCCCAATCACGGGGCACTCCAGGTTGGTGACGTGATCGCGTTGTGGGACGCCACCACGCTGCTGGGGTTGTCTGTGATCGAACAGATCGAGGTAGGCGAGGGGGAGAAGGAGACCCCGTACTGCCTGGCGTGTGGCAAGGCGGACGTGGCCGAGCGCAAGCAGAAGTTGCCGCGGTTCGTGTGCTGGAACCAGGCGTGCAAGCACGAGGCCGACGAGGCCGGCTGGAAGCACAAGAAGGTGGTCACCTACCGCAGCCGGCACGAGGCGGGGTGGATCGCGGCACGTGGTGCGCTGACCGCCGCCCAGCTGCGGGCGTTGTGTGTGAAGCCCGCCTCGCAGAACTCACTGCGGGAGCTGCGGTGGGACGACTTCCGCCACGCGTTGACGCACGGCGGGGCCCCGCTGCCGTTGCGGATCATCGACACCACACAGAAGGTCATCGCCGGCGGGCACGGCACCGCCACGATCCGAGTGCGCAAGGGTCAGCCGGCTTTCCGCAAGGGGCTGTTGAGCGAGTTCGGCGAGGTGTGCGCGTTCACCGGATCGGCGCCGGCGGAGGCGTTGGACGCCGCCCACCTGTACAGCTACGCGGGCAACGGCAAGCACCACAAGGGCGGCGGACTGCTTCTACGCAGCGACCTGCACCGGCTGTTCGACCTGGGCCTGATCGCCGTCAACCCGCAGGACAAGACGCTCCACCTGGCCGACAGGCTCAAGGCATACCCGGACTACGCCAAGCTCCATGGTGCCCCGCTCAGCGTGACCATCACCAGCCATCACGTCGCCTGGCTGGCCAAGCACTGGGACATGCACCGCCCGAACACGCCGCCCACCGGCATCCCCCAGCAGACCATCCCCACGCAGACCGCGCTCGCCTAACCCGGACACCCGCCAGCCCAGAGGCAGTCGAACGGGTCGACACGCCTGGGCCAACGGAGCGGGGACGGCCACCTCGCCTGGAAGCGCGGCCGTCCTGTCCGAGGTCAACGGCTGGTGCCGAATTGACGCTTCAGCTGTTCGCCCAGTCGGTCGTGGGCGGCAAGGAGGGCCCAGTCGAAGGTGTCCTCGGGGTCCTCGGTGAAGCGGTGCAGAGCAACGGCGGCGGCCACGATCACGTCGCACAGCTCAACCGCCACGTCGGATGGCGTGTGGGTGACGCCCTTACGCGGGTTCTGGCCGCTTGCGCCGATGTACGCCTGGAACGCTTCACCGGCTTCCTCGCCGATCTTGAGCAGCCGCAGGGCGGTCTCCTGCGCGTCGTCCGGGTTGCGCGAGTCAAGCCAAGCGTTGACGCGGCGAGCGTGCTGCCAGAGGCTGATGGCCGAGGATCGGACGGGTGTCGGGTCGGTGGGTACCTCGGGCATGAGGCGAGTCCTCCTGTCAGGTAGTGGGGTTGGTGCACGGCCAGCAGGTGCCGAGGCTGCGCGAGATGACGTAGCCGCGGTCATGACCACAGGCCGGGCAGGTGCGGCGCGCGGTCATGGCAGCGGCGAGCGCCTGCCACCGGCCCGCCGTCATCGGTCGGACAGGCAGGGCGCGAGTGGTGTCGTAGAGGAGAGCGAAGCGCTGTCCGCGGCGCCAACGGATCTCCGCGACCGGATCGGCGCCACCAGGCCGCAGTCCGGCGGCGCGCAACTGGCGGCGGGTGGCGAGTCCGTCAGGCGCGCATCGGTAGCGGTAGACGGGGAGGGCGGCCACGGCAGCTCCTTCCGGATCGTGGCCGTGACGGGGCAAGGGCGTGTGCTCACCGTTCCAGCAAGTGGAAGGGGAAGGGCTCGCGTTCCATGCGCACGCCCCAGTCGCGGATCCAGTACCAGTGGAACGGGAACGAGTCGGAGCCCAGCTCCATCAGGGCGATGGCCCGGTGGTGGCCGTCGGCGACGTAGATGTCGAAGTGGCGGTCATCGACGCCGAGGGTGATCGGGACGCGCAGGCCCTTCTTCGGGATCGACTGCACCAGCTCATCGACGCGCGCTCGGTGCTTGGGGCGGGTGGCGAAGTGGCGCTGCGCGTGGGCCCACTTGCGGTACTCGATGGGGCGGATCTGCTGGTCGTTGAGGAACGAGGTCTTCATCTGCCCGCGGTACAACACGACTTCTCCATCGTCACTGTGTGTGCAAGGAAGGGAGGGCAGGGGGCGGCCCGACAGCGGTCTCAGGGGGCCGAAGGCCATGGGGCACGGTGGCCTCCCCTGCCTCCCCTGGCACTGATCTGCGCTGATCAGCGCGGGGAGACGGAGTTGGGGAGGCCCACGGGGAGAACTCCCCGCCTCCCCACCCGACTCCCCTTACGAAGCGTCACCACCGGTGGGGTTGCTGTCGCGCTCCTGGATGCCGTCGAGGACGCGGGCGCGGCGGACGGTCATGATGCCGCCGACCTTGCGCGGCTCTGCTCCGACCGCTTCGAGGACGGCGGTGAGGTTGGAGAACGTCCAGCCGCGGTACTCGCGCGGGTTGAGTGCCATCAGCCCGGACAGGACTTCGGTGGAGCGCATCTTGTCCTGCTCGCCGATGACGGTGGCGATGTCGGCGAGGTGGTCGACCGGCACGGCCGGATCGATCGACGAGGCGGTCGTGACGCCCTCGCGCAGCGCCTTGGCCCGCGCCGCGATCTCCTTCGCCTGGTCCTCATCGATGAAGTGCGTGCGGATGGTGACCGACGACTGCCCCGGCGCGAGTTTCACACCGTCGCCCGCGACGACGACCGTGCCCTTGTCCAGGCCCTGGCGCAGCTTGTGCGGGGCGGCGCCGCCGTCGACGGCCTTGGCGCCGAGTGCCATCTTGGCCTGCTCCTCGGTGCCCAGGACCAGCGAGGCGCGGATGTGGGCGCCTTCGCGGATGAGCTTGGGCAGGTTCTCGTTCGTGGGGTCCTGGGTGCCTTCCCACATCACCACGTCGACGGCGCGACCCTGGTTGTGGATCTTACGGACGGCGTTGAAGTACCGGCTGGTGGCCTTCGTTCCGCCGTAGGGCCGCTTGTCGTCGCCGACCGCGGGGCACATGAACGCGACCTGCGCTTCGTCCACGATGAGGATCAGCGGCGGGAAGGTGGTGCCGGGCGGGGCCTGGATGCGGCGTTCCATCTCGGCAACGCCCTCTTCGACCATCTCCGTCACGTCGATGACGTGCTCATCGGTCGGGCCCTCGATCAGCACCGTCGCGACGCCGTCGAACATCCGCCAGTCACCGATGCCCTTCAGGTCACCGATGCGCAGCTCAACGCGCTTGTCCAGCGCCAGCCACAGCGCCAGCGAACGCAGGGATGCGGTCTTGCCCTGGTTCGACAGGCCGGTGATGAGCAGGTGGCGCTGGAACAGGCTGATGGCTGCGGCGTCCCCGCGCAGGTCCTGACCCCAGGGGGCGCGGCCCTTGGCGTAGTCGCCGGTCAGCGTGGTGTCGATGGTGAGCGGGGAGGGGCCGATCGGCTCGTCGAGGGCGCCGGAGTCCGCGATCCACAGCCGCACCGTGCGGGCGGCCTGCGGGATCGTGACGAACACCTCGTGCTCGTGGCGGCCCAGGTTCTCCGCGAGCTTGCGCCGCCTGTTTTGCACCTCGACGGTCGAGACGCCGGAGGGGAGGGTGACGTCGACCTCGACGCCGCACCCGGCGATGGTGATCGGGCCGAGCATGCCGGCGCCCGCGTCCTCCATCTCCTGGATGGACTTGCGCAACGCGGCGATGCCCAGGTCACGCAGGGACTTGACCACGATCGAGGGGGTGATGGGCTCGCCGTCCGTGCTGCGGGCGGACTCCGGCAGGGCCCACGCCGGGGCGGCCTGCCGGGAGCGGCCGATCTGCCACAGGCCCAGCAGCATCAGCCACGGGCCGACCGCGACCAGCGGCCCCCACACCACGGAGGCGATGAACACCGTCCACCGGATCAGGGTGATGGTGGTCATCAACGGCACGACGGTCTCACGGGCGTTGTGTTCGGCGATGGCAAGGACGATCCCGAGGCCGAGCAGTCCGCCCGCGGTGGCGGCGGTGCCGACCAGCGCGGACTTCGCAACCTGCTGCGGGGCCGTGAGCAGGTCCATGCGCCGCTGGTGGCGGGCGGCGCGGAACGCGGCGGCGCGCTGTTCCCACTCCATCGCCACCTCGTGCTGGCCCGCGGCTTCGGCGGTGCGCATCATCCGCTCGTACCGTGCGGTCGTGCGGCCGTCCCACAGCCGCTTCGCGGCGATCACACCACCAGCGGCGACGTACGAACCGTGCCGGACGGCGAGCGTCGCGGCGGTGCGGGTGCGGTCGTGGGTGACGACCACGCGCACCGCCCGCGCACCACGCGCCCACGCCGGCACAGCGGGGCCCGGGTCGCTGCCGGAGGGGATGACGACGCCCTCGATCACACGGGGCGCCGGGGCATCGTCCGGTGGGGTGGGCCGGGGCTTGAGGAGGGTCAGCCGCGGTGGCGCATTGGTGGCGGTCTCCTGCGGCGGGGTGACCGTGTCGGACATGATGGGGCTCTCCTGTCGTCTTCAGGGGCGTGCAGGGGCCCGGGACGGCCGGACTGCTTGGCGGTTGGACGGCCGTCCCGGGGCGGATTCAGCGGTACTTGCGGGTGGCGCGTTCCACGGCGCGGCGGGTCTTGGCGTCCGCGACCGCGAAACGCTTGGCGTCGGCGGTGGCCTGTTTCATCGCGGCCTTCTCCTCCTCGCGCTGCGCGGCCCGGTCAAGGATCTGCTCGACGCGCCGTTCCAGGCGGCCGGTGGACTTGCCCCGGGCCTCGCGCAGCGCGATCCGCGCGGCCAGCGCGGTCACGCGGACGGCCTCGTTGTGGTTCACGTCGTCGCGGTCGTTGATGCGCATCGCTCAGTGCTCCTTCCGGATTCCGGCGACGACGCGTACGACCGCCCACCCGGCGACCGCGGCGAACAGCGCCAGCATCGCCAGGTCGAACGCGATCGCGGTGAGCGCGCCGACGAGCAGCGGGCCGAAGTAGACCCCGGCCGCGACCGCGCCGCTGCCGACACCGGCCCCGAGGGCGAGACGCTGGGCGGTGCGGTCCGGCGGGGCGGTGTGCACGTGCTGCACCACGACCGGGACCCCGGCCGGGCCGTCGAACGGGCTCAGCGGCTGAGGCTGGTAGGTGTCGGGGGTGCGGGGGTTGGGGATGGCGGGCAGGGGGTTGTCGAACCGGTACGGGTCACGGCGCGGAGCCATCGGGACGGGTCCTTTCAGACGTTCGCGGACACCTGCGGGCGGCGGGCGGTCTCAGCCGCCGCAGCGCGCGCCGCGCGGTGGTACTTGGGGGTGTCGCCCTTGCGACGACGCGGCGGCGACGGCCGCTTGCCCGACCCCTTCGCCGACGCCTCGCCGGGGGTGGGCATTTGGGAAGTGACCTGCGGCTTTTCGCCCCGCAGCGGGATCACGTTGCCCAGCTCCGGCAGCAGCAAGCCGCGCTGCGTGGCGGGGGTGGCGAGGGCCGCGTGCAGACGGCGGGCGATCTCCTCACCCGCGGGCACCCGCGACTCGGCGAGCCGGGTGCGGGCGGCGACCGCGGCGCGGTGCAGGCGCGGGGTCATGCCGGGGGTGTCGGTGCCGTGCACGACCGCCCACGCCTGTGCCCACGCCTCCTCCGCCCCGAGCGTGCCGAACGGCGCGGCGGAGACGAGACGGCGCGCGATGCGGGACACGTCACGGTGGTCGCGGCGGCGACGGCGGGCGTGACGGCGACGGTCGCGTTCGGCCGGGTCTCGGACGGCGCAGGTCGCCACCCACTGCCGGATCTCGAACACCAACGGCCCGAGCAACGTCACCGCCGCAAGCCCGAGCCCCGCGGTCGACGCGTCCGCGGCCGACAGGCCATGGGGGTGGTGGAGGGACAAGCCGTAGCCATAGTTGATGGACGCGGCGAACCCGGCGCACACCGCGACCAGGGCCCGCAGCAGCCAGCGCACCCACACCGGGGCCCGGCGCGCGTCGGCGAAGGCGACACCGGCCGCCATCACCCACGCCGCACCCTCCAGCCCCAACGGGACGGGCAGCAGCATCAACGAGATCCCGGCGAAGTGCAGAACCTGCGCCGGAAGCGACGCCAACCCGGACGCGACCACCAGGGCAAGCGTCCCGTTGCGGTAGACGCGCTCCGGCGTCAGCGCCTGGGCCCGCCGCTCAGCGCGTTCCTGACGGTGCGTCGTACGCTCCGTCCGCGCCGCCTGCCGGTCCGCTCGCGCCTGCTCCCGCAGGCGGGCAGCACGCTCATCGGCCAGCCGCTGACGCTCCGCCCGCTGGTGCTCGGTGGCCATCCGGTCGGCCCGGGCCTGCTCCGCCGCTGCGGCCTGATCGGCCCGGCGCTCCTGGCGGTAGGTGCTCATCGGGTCCGCCCCTTCGTGGCCTTGCGGGCCTCCTGGCGGCGCTTGCCGGCCGACGAACGACGCTCCCGACCGGTCGGGTTGAGCCCCACCATGTCCCGCGGGTCACGCGCCACCGGCTCCTGCTGGGCCTGGTTCTGCTCGTCGTGTCCGGGGTCCGGGGTGTGCGGACGGAACCTCATGCCGCGACCCCCTTCACCACGCGCCGCCGGACAGGCGGAACCCTGACCGGCGTCGGGGCGGCCACGGGCGGGGCGAGGCGCAGCAGGTCCGGCATGGTGGCGCCGATGCTCTCGACCGCGAGGCGGGTGGTGCGGTCCACGATGGCGGGGTCGTCGGCGAGGATGTCGGCCGCCGCGTCCAGCCGCGCCGCCCGCTCCTCCTCGCTCTCGCCGTCCTCGCCCAGCCACAGCGCCAGCGGCGTGCCGATGGCGAGTTCGAGGAAGTCGTCAGTGGTCTCGGCCCGATGCGGGCCCACGTAGGTGTGCACGGTGTTCTCCTGTCGGAACCCGCACTCCACACAACGCACCCCGGGCAGGGCCACGTCCCGTGAAGCGCGAGGAAAGTGGGAAGCGGCCCTGCCGGGCCTGGGAAACGAGCGAGGTCAGTGACGGCGGCGCAGCTGGAGCTTGTAGCTCGGCCGCCGCAGGTGCAGCACCGGCTCGTTGGGGAAGTCGGACGCCGCCGCGGTGACGATGGCCTGCGCGATCTCCTGATCCGTCATCGGCCGGTCCACCGTCACGTTGCTGCGCATCTCCAGGGGACGCACCTTGCGCTGCGGGTCGGACACGACGATCGCGAAGGCGTACACGCCCGGCTGGTAGGTAGCCACGAAAGCTCTCCCGAGTAGGTCGAAGGCGCACTCCGGCCAGGTCCGCCCGGCCGGAGCACGAAAGGGCGGAAGGTGGAGTGCGCGCCTAGACGGCGACGATGAGCAGCGCGGCGACCAGCAGCCACAGGTGATGCCACGACTGGTCCAGGGCGTAGGCGCCGGTCCCCAGCGTCGGCGCGTAACCGCCCTCGGCGGTCGCGGGGGCCTTCGGGTGAGCGGGCGTGCCCAGTTCGTAGAACTCGCTGTTGCGGGTGACCTTGGCCAGCCAGGCGAGCGTGCTACGGCGGTCGGCCCACCAGTGCGAGGCCGCGTCGACCGCGAACCCCATCACCAGCCCGATCACGCGCAGGTGCAGCCCGAGCACGCCGGTAACCAGCGCCAGCAACACGGCCTTCGTGAGCGTCAGCGTCGCAACGTGGCGGGCATCGGCGAGACGACCCGGCCAGCCCGGACGGCCCTTGTCCGCCGCCTGACGCGAGGTCTGCACCCAGTGGTCACCCACGCTGTGGGCGACGAACAACGCCGCGAAGACCGTGGCGAACACGGCGGGCGTGCCCATCACCGGCCACCTCGTACGGTGGCGTCGTTCTCGCTGCGGCGGTTGGCCTCCTTGACCTTCTCCGACAGTTCCTTGCGGTCCTGCTCGGTCATACTGAGCAACACAGGTCCTCCTCATCAGGTCCTGTACAGCGGCGCCCAGGGCTTAGGCCCCCTGGGCGCCGCGCTTCGTTTGGATGAAGCAGGGCCTGACGCGCTGCCAGGCCCTGGCGCCCTGGCCGGGAGTCGAACCCGGCCTGCGACCATCAGGGCTGTAGAAACACGGCTTCACCGGCGCATCCGTTGCCACGGGCGCCGATCCCGAGCCGGTCAGTCGGGCGCGTCATCGTCACTGCTCTGACGCCAGCAGGGCGGCCCGCACCGCGCGAGTTCCACATCTGCGTGGAGTCGGTGCGTGTGGCATGTGATGCCGCCGACGACATCACCCGGTCGTCGCGGGGGCGGTCTTCTCATCCCGCCACATGCGTTGGGGCCTGCGCTGTATCTCCCCACGCCCGGTTCGGGCGACGCCTGCCAAGCGCGTAGGGGGAGAGCGGTGTTCATCCCGGCGGTTTGCCCCCAGACCCTCGCCCTGGGCACCTGCCACGACCGCCGCTCTCGCGTCAGCCCCGCATGATCACTGTTCAGTTCTCAAGAAGCACTGCTCATGGCCCATCGGTGAGGCACCGACCAAAGGCCGGAGGGAGTCACGGAGAGATCCCCGCCGGTAGCTCCGGGTTGCCTCGGCATTGATACTGGACCGGTGGACCGGTCCAGTCAACCCAAGAAGGTCGAGCTGGGCCGCCGTGAAGCCAAATATGTGCAGCTCAAGCGCCGTTTTGAGGAAATAAAAAAGCTGGACCGGCGGACCGGTCCAGCTCGTGTCGCGGACTCTACATCGCGTAGGTGTCCACCTGCTCGAAGAGAGCAGCGGGTGTCACACCCTCCTCGCACACAAGAGGACGGCCAGCCTGGTCAAGAGCCGTATGCAGGAGCACGGCCACGGGCGCTTCCTCGGCCAGAGCCAGGTGGTGGGCTTCGGTCTCCGTGGCGAGGCGGACCGTGGTCACGTCTACGCCCTCTACCGGGTAGCGGTCGGTCTGCCGCCGCACGTAGCGGGTAGTCCCCTCGGCGATCGGCGCGGCTTGCGCAAGCCGCGGTGACGCCTCGGCCACGTCAGGCGGGAACCACGCTTCCACGTAGCTGTGAGGACTACCGTCCGGGAGCTGGAGTACGCGAGCGCGTCGCAGCGCAGGAACCCCGGCGTCCATGCGTAGCGCAGCGGCCACGCGCGGCGGGGGCTCCGCCCAGTCCGGGACGCCGATGCGAAGGAAGGGCATGCCGCCGGTCACGCGTGCCGATCCCGCTCGACGCGAACCCGCCGGCCGGGCCACGGGGGTCTCGGTCACAATGAAGCCGGTCCCCTGCCTGGCCACGACCACGCCGTCGCTGCGGAGCACGTCCATCGCCTTGATGGCGGTCGCCCGTGAGACCGACCACTGCTCGGCCAGGTCTCGGCCAGAAGGCACTACTTCGCCGGGCCCGAACTCGCCAGCGGCGATGCGAGCACGCAGCGACTCCGCGATCTCCTCGTACTTCAGCAGGGCCATCGGTTTCCCTCTCTCCACACTGGACTGGTCCACCGGTACACAGGATACTGCCACCATGGTGAAACCCGACTTGGCTCCATCAGTGGCCCGGTTCTACGGCGAGACTGTGGACGAGGGCACCCGGCTGCGTAGCTCGGCAGACGGCCGCCTTGAGCTGGAGCGCACGAAGGAACTCCTCCGTCGCTTCCTCCCGCCGGCGCCAGCGCGCGTGCTGGACGTAGGTGGCGCGACTGGCATCCACGCGGAGTGGCTGGTCGAGGACGGCTACGAAGTAGACCTCGTGGACCCGATCCCCCGCCACGTAGAGCAGGCGTCCGCCATCTGCCGAGCGACGGTGGGTGATGCCCGAGCGCTGGACGCCGCCGACGACACCTACGACGCCGTGCTGCTCCTCGGCCCGCTGTACCACCTGCCCGAGGCTAGTGACCGCCTCCAGGCGCTGGCAGAGGCCCGCCGAACGGTAAAGCCGGGTGGGTTGATCGCCGCGGCGGCGATCAACCGGTATGCCTCACTCTTCGAGCACGTCACCTACGCCCATCTCCACAAGGAGCGCATCCAAGCATCGATCGCCAAAATCCTCAGCACGGCGGTTCACCAGGGGCCCGGCTTTACGTTGGCGTACTTCCACCGAGCGGATGAGCTTGCCGGAGAACTCCGCGAATCGGGACTCAGGGATGTTCAGGTTCTCGGGATCGAGGGCCCGGCGTGGTCCCTCCTAAAGGCTGTCGAGCAACAGCCTGGAGACAGTCCCACCGTTGACCTGGTCGATTCGGTAGCTACCGCTGCCAGGATGGCCGAGCCATACCCTGAACTGCTGGCGGCTAGCTCTCATCTGCTCGCAGTCGGAAAGGTCGCATCCTGAACAATCCGAACAGGCCGATGTAGATACGTGACACACACCACGGGCCGGAATGCTAAAATCTGAAGTTCTCGCGGGCGGGACCCGCCGACCAGACTTAGCGCTACTTCCTGTAGCCCTTCTTTGGCATCTGGACGCGACGCACCGGCATCTCCGACCTTTCTGCAGCAGGAGGCGGCGTGTGAGCCAGGTCATCATCAGGCAGCCATGCCGTTTTAGGCTCAGGCTCCCTGAAAAGGATTGACCGAGCCAGACCGCTAAGAACGGCTCTACCCGCACTATCGCGCAGCAAGTCAATTCTGACGCCACTGCCATAGGGGACGTTAAGCCATTCCCTTACACCTCTAGGTTCAAGAACGTCCACCAAAGCTTCAATAAATGCGTGCGCCTCGAACAAATTAAGCGTCGTAGCGTCATAGGGAACCATTCCCTTCAGCCAGTTGTAATAGGAGCGACGGTAACCGCCAGCCAAATCAGCAGCTTTAGCCGCTGTCACTCCAAGCCAACTCGACATTTCTTCGATAGCTACCAGAGCTTTGTTTTGACGCTCAACGGGGGCTGGCTCGTCAGCTTGGTGCTCAAATGGATCGAGCCGCCGTCGAAGCTCCCTTCGCACTAGCTCGAATGCTTCTGCAGTACCGAAGGTCCAGAGAGGCAACATTTGCCTACCGCCAGACTGGAACGGAGTCAGGTGGGCCGCAATGTCAGCCAGCAGAGAGGGAGCTTCAGACCGACTTTCTTGCATGCTGATGCCAGGTGTCACAGGCCCTTCAAGAGAGCAAGAAAAGCTGTCTTGGACACCTACATATAGGGTGTCTACGTCCAGGATTCCGACGTGCTGGGTTCGCTGGACGGTGATCACGGGGGTCGCGTCGATGGACCAATCCCGTGCATAATTCTCCAGAATATCGGAAACCGTACTCACTCACCCTCCTCACCCAAGTGCTTGCGAAGTTCTAGCGTAGTCCCCATCTCGAATGCGCGCAGAGATAGTTTGTGGAGCGAGTCAACATTTCCCAGCAAGGAGGCTACGTTGAACTCTCGCGAACCAACTTGAGAGCAGTCACTATCGAGAACATACGTCATTTCACTACCGTGACTCGGGTATTTAAAACCGTGACGCACGACGATAGTGTTTCCTTCTGGAGCTGCAACTTCGATTACCTGCATTGCCGCCCGAAGCGTGTCACCCAGACCGCTATATAGACTGCTCTGGTATATATCTTTTCCGATGTAAGCTTCCCAGTCCTGCGGATTTACAACGTCTGGGTGAGTGATTTGATTAACGAAGCGTAGACCGACGCGATGCCGCAAGGTCGGGGAAATCTGCTCGCCGATGGCACGAATCAATGCTTCCAGGCGTTGCCGGAAGCTCACCCACCCCGCGTACAAAGTGGTCTCAATAGCGAAATGGTCTGGTTGGATGTTAACAATCCAGCCGCTATCAGGGGAGCGAAGTTGCCACCCTCGCACAGCGGGCGCCTGAGACGTGGTCATGCCGAACCCTTGCCCAAGGGCGACATTTACGCCTTGCGTCACACTTTCACTCAGCTCTGTAGGCCAACCGAGCGCTTCCTTGATTCTTAGCGCACGACTCGCCTCGCTAGCCGCATACTCAGTCTCGTGACGCACCTGGCACACCACCAAGGCGAGTGGAGGATTCCTCAGCCGACGGTCCCGGGGTTCGTCTGTCAACCAGCTCATACCCACCTCGGTTGCGTAGCGCTCACTTGACCCTACTCAGGAGTAACTTTCACAGACTTACACACCTTGACTGTGGCCTGCGCTACGCCCGTTGTCAACCAAACTGACCTGAAGGGTCGTTACAGTCCGCTGTCGAGGCGATTACTCGTTGCTGAACTTGCCATGTGGGCTGTCCAGAGGCGTGAGCTTGCGGTACTCACTCACCGGCAGTTCGTCTAGGCGCTCGAAGCGAGGACCAATGATCGTCATGCCTCCACCGGAGGCGGAGGCACCCTCGCGAAGATGTTCTACCGTCTCTCTCCACCACTGCTGGACCGGATCACTCGGCATGCAGTCTTGCGAGAGCAGGACAATCGCCACCCGCCTGGGATCCAAGCGGCTGTCAACCTCGACTGCCCACTCGGGGATCTCCTGATCGAGCCTGTCGGCGAGGGCCCTCTGCCTTTTGCGGAGTTCGCCCAGCCTCTTCCGTGTCGGCAGAAGAACGTGCTCGATGAACCGCCGCCCCATCGCTGGGCGCTGCCTCTGCCTGGCCACAGCCAGGCCAACGATCTCTTGCTCGCGTTCGGTCGCCCAGCCCCGCAGTCTCTCCTGCCCGGCCAGCCAGGTCTTCTCAACTGGGTACTCGATACGTAGATCAGCCGCCCAGAGGCCTGGCCTAGCATCCGACAGCAGGGGCACGTGTAGTAGATATCCGAACTTATTTCCCTTAAGCAGCTTTTGATCGCCTGGATCCAGGTCAGACAGGTCGACAATGGGAGCAACCTGCACAAACGGCTTTTTGGGTACAGGAGCATCCTGCTCCGCCAGGTCGCACGTCCCCGAAGTTACGAGAGCCCAGGGCGGAAGGTCTTCAGGGTTCACCATCACGGCCATCGCCACGTCGGAGTCTCCCGCGTAGCTGGTACTTGTGCGGGTGATGGGGGCGTACGGGGCACCATGGAAGACGAAGTCGGGGCATCCTACGACGTCACCTTGGACGAACGGATCCAAAGCCGCCAGGACCCCGTGGGGCCAGTCTTCGCGTGAAGCTGGCAACCCATCGTCAACGAAGCTGCCCAAGGTGTCTCCCCTTGCCTCCCGCCGGTGTTGCCAGCTTCGTCGACAAGTGCTAGGTCGACAAGGCTTGGTAAGTAACGATAGATCAGATGATGCGCCATGTTGAGCGGACCAGATGGGTTAGGTTCGCCTGAGCCGCGTAGCCCAGGACACCAGTGACGAGTGCATTCCGCGGGGCGCAGCTCGCTGTACAGATCCTGTCTCCCCGGAGGGGGTCCACTTCATGGACCAGGCGTGGCCCAACACAGTCGGCAGACTGGCCAACCGTAAGTTCACCGCAGGTCAGGCGCCCCTAGCTCCAGACGTGAGCACTCCCTTGAAAACTGTCGTGGCGGCAACGCCACCGTGGGTTCAAATCCCACACCCTCCGCAGGTGAACGGCCCCTGACCAGCAGTCTGGTCGGGGGCCGTCGGCGTGCTGTGGCTCCGGCGTGATCCCAGTCCCCGGTGGTTGCCGGTCGATCGGGCACGCTGGGAGCACGCCTTCGTTCTCGGCGTCACAGCACCAGAAGGCCGATCGTGATCAAGGCCAGGCCGAAGAGCGGCCCGCACCGGAAGAGCCACGTCGGGAGGGGTCTGTAGGCAACCCCTAGCGGTCCGGTCTTGAGGCGCGACTCCAGTCGGGAGTTGATCCTGCCTACGTCCAGGACGAGGACCAGGCAAAGGGTGACGGCCAGCCCATAAAAGATCAGCGGGGCGTAGTCGCCGGTCCGCACAGCCTGCAGCATGTGTCCCCCTCAGAAGTGTTCCGAGGGGATCTTCCTCCAGGGGTAAACCACCGGCAAGGGGGGCAGTTCGAGCCTCCGGCAGGAACCACAGCCGCCCCCTGCGGCCATCCCGGCTACCGAGGTCACCGGGGCCGTGCGCCGCATCAGCCTGAGCAGGACATCAGGCGCACGGGACAGCGCGGCCCCCGTGTCGGCCGGGACCGCGCACGGGTGGTGAGTTGTTCCTTCCCGCACCGTGACATCGCGTGCCCGGCTCTGGCGGAGCGGCGGCCAGCCGAGCGCGTCAGTCCCTCGCGCGGTGGGCCAGGACGTAGCAGCGCTGGGTCTCGGCCTCCTGAGGGGCCGGGGCGCGTTGCATCGTGGCGGTGACCGTGAAGCCCGCCTCGCGCAGCGGGGCGAGGACCGCCTCCGGCTGGTGGAAGTGAAAGTCCACGTCCACCTCGTGGCCCCACCATTCGGTCAGGTGGCGGATCTCGGTGCCGACGTGGAACGCGAGCAGCAGCGGTGCGCCGGGACGCAGCACGCGGCGGAACTCCGCGAAGGCGGTGGGCAGTTCGGCAGGTTCGAGGTGGATGACGGAGTACAGCGCGACGGCCGCCCCGAACTCGCCTTCCCGCGCGGGCAGTTCCAGCAGGTCGCCCTCGCGGAACTCGCACGCCGGATGTGCCCGCCGGGCCGTCGCCACCATCGCGGGGGACAGGTCGATCCCGACGACCGCCCGCACGCCGTGCTCCGCGAGCCAGCCGGCCACGTGCCCCGGCCCGCACCCGAGGTCCGCCACCGGTGCGTCCGCGACCGCCTGCTCGACCACCGCCGCCAGCAGCGCCCGGTCCAGCGGCTTGTACGCCAACTCCCCGCCGATCCGCGCGAGATACTCCCCCACCACCACGTCATAACTCCGCCGCGCCCGAACGTGGTTGTCGGCAGTCCCCACACGGGAAGCCTGCCACGCCTCCGACTCATCCACGCAGTTCGATCACGGTGCACTCGTTCAGCCGCCGGACCAGCTGAAAAGCACGTACCCATCGGACCGCGGGATCGGTGTACGCGACGGTGACACCTTCGGGCTCCGGAACGGGCCCCCGGCCGGTCGGACGGTAGCGGATGCCGTGCACGCCGTGGACGACACTGCGCCGGACCCGGACAGCGACGAACTGCCCGCGCAGATGGGGGCAGCGCCGAACGGACTCCGTCGCGCAGGGAACGCAGACCGGCGGATGCGTCGCCCCCAGGTCCTCCGGCCAGGTGGACGTCACGCCACGGTCGTCCTTCAGCAGCCAGAGAGCGCCCTCCTCCGTCCTGTCAGCGGCGTTACCGCACACCTGACACAGCATGAGGCGCATCGCCCGCCGCTGCCTCGCCGGGTGGACACGCCCGAGCTCCGGCTTGCCAACCCCACGGCGGATCGCACTGCGCGTCCAGAGCACGCCGTGGGCGTCCCGGTCGTACGGCTGCTCGTCGGCGTAACCGATGCCGTACGGCCCACCGACGACCCGCGCCCTGGGCCCGCGTTCAGCGCTCCAAGCCGCGATGTACGGCACGACCGGCACGTTCGTCCGGCTCTTCACCTGCTGGCTCACGGAAACCCCCCTTGCCAACATCTCTAGAGATGCAGTGAATGCCATCATCTCTAGAGATGTCAAGTGGCGAGATCCGACGTCGGCGACCGCGCCCGGGTCGAGTCGGTCGACACAACTAAGCTGCCTTCAAAGGACGAGGAGAGGCGCATGCCCAGCACGGAAGCCGGTCGGCCCAGGCCCAAGTACCAGCGGATCGCCGACGCGCTGAAGGGTGCCATCGAGGCCGGGGAGTACGCGCCCGGCGACCGGTTGCCCGGGGAGAACGAGCTGATGGCCTCCTACGGCGTCGCCCGGATGACCGCGCGGCAGGCGCTCGGGGTGCTGCGCAACGAGGGGATCGCGGAGGCCCGCAAGGGCTCCGGCGTCTTCGTGCGCGACTTCCGGCCGCTGCGGCGGCTCGGCGTCCAGCGGCTGGCGCGGGAGGGGTGGTCGTCCGGGCGGTCCGTGTGGACGGCCGATCTCGGCGATCGCCAACTGGTCGTCGACCAGGTCGAGGTGGGCACCGGCGTCGCGCCCCAACGCGTCGCCGAGGTGACCGGGCAGGACGTCCTCGTACGCGCACGACGTTTCGTGCTGGACGGGAAGCCCGTGCTGCTCGCGACCTCCTACCTGCCCGCCGCTCTCGTCGCCGGATCCGCCGTCACCCGTGAGGACCCTGGTCCTGGCGGGATCTACGCCCGTCTCGCCGAACTCGGCCACGCGCCTGTCCGGTTCCGCGAGGAGGTGCGGTCCCGGATGCCGTCGCACGAAGAAGCGGACGCCCTCGGCCTCGCCGACGGAACACCCGTCATCCTCATCTGCCGTACCGCCTACGCCACCGAGGACCGCGTGGTCGAGGTCAACGAGATGGTGCTCGATTCGGCCGCCTACGTGCTGGAGTACGACTTCGACGCATGACCCGGCGTCTGAGCGCATCCCTTCACACCGCTTCCCGCGTCACTACTGTGGAACCCGGGTCAACCAGGAACGCGGGAAACGGTGGAAGGCGGGCGGCGGCGTGAAGTATCTGGTGCGCGAGAAGATGTTCTCGATCGGGGACGACTTCTGGATCGAGGACGAGCACGGGAACAAGGCCTTCTACGTCGACGGGAAGGTGCTGCGGCTGCGGGAGACGCTCGTCGTGCAGGACCCGCACGGGCGCGAGCTGGCCGTCATCCACAAGAAGGTGATCAGTGTCCGCGACGCGATGACCGTCGAGCGGGACGGCGAGGTCCTGGTCACCGTGCGCAAGAAGCTCTTCACGCCGTTCCACGACTCCTACCGCGCGGAACTGGCCTCCGGTGACGAGCTGGAGATCCGCGGCGACATCATCGACAAGGAGTACGACATCGAATACGGGGACGAGCGCCTCGCGCGCATCTCCCGCAAGTGGTTCCGGCTGCGCGACACCTACGCGATCCACGTCGACCGCGACGACGCGGACCCCGCCATGCTCATCGCCATCGCGGTCTGCGTCGACCGCCTCGTCGAGCACGAGCACGAGAAGCACGAACGCGAGCGCGAGAACCACGAACGCTGAGGACGCGGCCGACTCGACTGCGCGGAATCACGCGAACGTCAGGCGCAGGTGGTCGCTCACCCGGGCCGTCTGCGCCGCCGCGCCGCGCAGGCCCAGGTAGCCGTCGGGACGCACGACGAACGCCTCGCCGCCGAACGCCCCGTACGCCTCGCGGAATCCACCGGAGGCGTCCCGCAGCGTGGGCGGCGGTACCTCCCGCGCCGTCCACCGCGTCCCCGGCGCCAGCACCGCGAGGACGTCCACCTCACCGTGCGCCGCCTCCCGCGCCGCCGTGGCACAGGCGGCCAGGTCCGGCGTCTGCGCGTCGGCGTCCGCGTACAGCAGCACCACGTGCCGCATCCCGTCCAGCACGTCGAACAACCGCAGCGGGAACGTCATCACGTCGCGTTCCAGCCCGCCGCAGTCCGGTACGCGTTCACCCGGCGCCGGCGAAGAACCGCCATCGGGGCTGACGATCGGGCTGTCGGGATATCCGACGAGCAGCTGGGCCTCTCGCCTGATGATCGTGGAGACGTCGTTGGGGTCCGCCTCGAAGCCGGCCCTGGCGTGCCGCACGGTCCGTCCGACGACCTCCTCGCCGACCGGCCGCCGTTCCGCGTCGTACGAGGCGACCAGTCCCTCGCCGGCCTTCCCGCCGATCGCCAGCGCCAGCTTCCAGGCGAGGTTGTACGCGTCCTGGATGCCGGTGTTCATGCCCTGCGCGCCGGTCGGCGGGTGGATGTGCGCCGCGTCGCCCGCGACCATCACGCGGCCGTCCGCGTAACGGTCGACGATGCGGTGGCTGATGCGGAAGACCGACGACCAGCGCAGGGCGGAGGCCGTCGTGGGTTGCGGGGCCAGGCGGTCCAGCACGGCCTGGATGTGCTGGAGCCCGGGCGTACGGCCCGCCTCCAGGCCGTGCGCGACGCCGTCGTCCGCTGCGCCCCCGGCCCCCGCCGCCGACAGCTCCGGCGGCACCAGCATCGACATCCGGTAGCGGTTGCGGCCCGGCAGCGGGATGCACACCAGCAAGTCGTCAGTACTGCCGTCGTCGGTCTGGTGCAGGGACCGCACGCCGTAGCCGCGCGGCATGTCCCAGTCCACCTCGACGTCCCCGAGCATGTACTCCTCGGGGAACGCGTCACCTTCGAAGGTCAGCCCGAGCCCCTTGCGCACGATGCTGTGCGCACCGTCGCAACCGACCAGATAGCGTGCGGTGACCTCCCGCTCCGTGCCCGAGGCCTCCCGCAGCCGCGCCGTCACGCGGTCGGGGTCCTGCTCGAACGACAGCAGTTCCGTGCCGCGTTCCACCTGCGCGCCCAGATCCGCCAGGTGCTCGGCCAGCACGCGTTCCGTCTCGTACTGCGGCAGCGAGGCGAAGCCGTACGGGATGTCGGGCGGCAGCGTGAGCTCCAGCCGGGCCGCCTGCTCGCCGTTGACGTACAGCAGCTGGCCGAACATCGGCACCGCCGCGTCCAGCGCGCGCCGCAGGATGCCCATCGCCGCCCAGATCTCCAGCGTCCGGGGCTGCACCCCGACCGCCTTCGCGTACGGCTTGCGCTCGGTGAGCCGGTCGACGAGGCGGCACTCCACGCCCCTGCGGCACAGCTCCGCCGCCGCGGTCAGGCCGACCGGCCCGGCGCCCACCACCAGGACATCGACGTCTGTGTCGGACATGGCACGCCACCTCCGTCCTTCCAGCGCAGCACAGACGGGGAGGTTTGTCGAAGCGGCAGGCGCCCTCGTGAGCGGTGAGGGGCGCCTTCCGGGGCGGGGCGCCTTCCGGGCGGGGCCTTCGTGCGCGGGGAAGGCCGCGGGGCCGCTACGCTTCCGGCCTCTTCGGGGCCGGCAGGCCCAGGACGCGGTCGCGCAGGACCGGGAAGTCCGCCCTGGTGCGCTCCACCCGCGCCGGGTCCAGCTCGACGGTGAGGACCTGCTCGCCGGTGCCGGCCTCGGCAATCACCTCGCCCCACGGGTCCACGACGACGCTGTGGCCGGCCTGCTCGACGCCCGCGTGGGTGCCGGCCGAGCAGCAGGCCAGTACGTACGCCTGCGACTCGACCGCGCGCGCCCGGGCCAGCAGCGACCAGTGCTCGCGCCGCCGTGCGGGCCAGCCCGCGCTGACCACGACCGCCTGCGCGCCCGCGTCCACCAGGAGCCGGAACTGCTCGGGGAAGCGCAGGTCGTAGCAGGTGGTCAGGCCCAGGGTGAGGTCAGGACCGGGCAGGCGGGCGGTGACGATGTCCTCTCCCGCCGACATCAGCGCCGCCTCGCCCCGGTCGAAGCCGAAGCGGTGGATCTTGCGGTAGACGCGGCGCAGTTCGCCGTCCGGCGCGAAGAGCAGCGCGGTGTTGTAGAGGGCGTCGCCGCGCTCCGCCGCGCGCTCCACGATCGACCCCGCGTGCAACCACACGCCCGCGTCGCGCGCCGCCGCGCTCATCGCCGCCGCCGTCGGGCCGTCGAGCGGTTCCGCGCCCGGCGCGAAGTCGTCGTAGGCGAACGCCCCGACCGTCCACAGTTCCGGCAGCACCACGAGGTCGGCACCCACCTGGCCGCGTACCAGCCCGGCCGCTCTGGCGCGGCGCGAATCGACCGACTCGTCCGGCTTGACGTCGATCTGGATGAGGGATGCGCGCACGGTACCACCGCCCATGAGTCGAGCCTGCTTCTTCGAAGCCTACGATCGTCACACGAAAGCACTGCCATGGTGCCTGCCCACAGCGTAATTTGGGCGCACACCGCCACCTACGAAGCACCGTCGTACTCACGTACCCACGTACCACCGCAAGCCGCCCCGCCCGCCACACCGCAGTCCGCAACACCGCACAGTCCGCCACATCGCAGTCCGCCACATCGTCGTCTCAGCGCCGCGACCGAGCACCGATCCGTTCGAGGGGTCCCGTGACCGTCCACAGCAAGCTCCAGCCCTACATCGATGCCTGGACCCACTCCATCGAAGCGATATCCGAGTTGGTGACCCCGCTCAGCGAGGGCGAGTGGAACCGGGCGACAGAGTGCCCCGGCTGGTCGGTGCGTGACGTGGTGTCACACGTCATCGGCTTTGAGTGCGAGGCGCTGGGCGACCCGCGCCCGATCCACTCGCTGCCGCGCGACCTGTACCACGTCACGGACGAGTTCAGCCGCTACTGCGAGGTCCAGGTCGACGTCCGCCGCTGCCACACCGCGCCCGAGATGACCTCCGAACTGGAGTACACGATCATCCGGCGCTCCCGTCAGCTGCGCAACGAGACCCGGGCACCGGAGACGACCGTGCGCGGCCTGATGGGCCGTGAGGTCACGCTGGAACTCCAGCTGAGGATGCGTGCGTTCGACGTGTGGGTGCACGAGCAGGACCTGCGCCGGGCCCTCGACCGCCCCGGCAACCCCGACTCGCCCGGCGCGCTGGTCACCCGCGACTTCCTGCTGCCCCAGCTGCCCAAGGTGGTCGCCAAGGAGGCGGGCGCGCCGGCGGGTTCTGCGGTCGTCTTCGACGTGCACGGGCCGGTCGAGTTCATGCGGACGGTACGGGTCGACGCGGAGGGCCACGGGACGATCGACGGCAGCGTGTCGCTGGGGCCCGCGGTGACGCTGGCGATGGACTGGGAGACGTTCGTACGGCTGGCGTGCGGCCGGGTGCGCGGGGAGGCGGTCGCCGACCTGGTGAAGACGGAGGGCGACCAGGAGCTGGCGGCGGCGATCCTCGGCAAGATGGCGGTCACGCCGTAACGCGGTCGCCTGTCGGGGCGCCGGACGGGGCAGGGGTGCCGGGGGGGGAAGGGTGCGCCACGCCACGCCCCCGCGCGCCAGTGCCCGCCCCAGTACGGCGCCACGCCCCTGTACGGCGCCACGCCCCCCGTACCGCCCCCCCTACGCGCCGACCTCCGCCGTGTGCACCGTTTCCACCCTGCTCACCGTGATCGTCTCCCGCTCGCGCCGGGCGGCCTTCGCGCGCAGGCGGAGGATCTGGCTGAGGCCGACCGCCTGGAGGACGAAGACGCTGCACATCGCGACCGCGTAGTCATCCCCCGTGGCGTCGAGCAGTTCGCCGATGGCCAGCAGGGCGATCATCGTCGCGGTGAAGCCGCCCATGTTGACGACGCCGGAGGCGGTGCCGAACCGTTCCGGCGGATTGGCCGGGCGGGCGAAGTCGAACCCGATCATCGAGGCGGGCCCGCACGCCCCCAGCACCGCGCACAGCACCACCAGCAGCCACATCGGCGCGTGCCCCGAGGCGGCGGCGGAGGCGGAGGCCGTCGAATTCGCTCCGGCGTGCGCCCCGGTCGGCCCGCCGTGCCAGGTCAGCACCGCGACCCAGCAGGCCGCCGTGGCCAGCACCGTGCCCAGCGCCAGCGGCATCCGCGCGCCGTGGTGGCGGGCGATGACCTGGCCGAAGACCATGCCGAGCACCATGTTGGAGACCACCACGAGCGTCAGCAGCGATCCGGCGGTGGCGCGGGTCAGGCCCTCGCCCTCGACCAGGAACGGCATCCCCCACAGCAGCAGGAAGACCATCGCGGAGAACTGCGTGGTGAAGTGCACCCACATCCCCAGCCGGGTGCCGGGTTCCCGCCAGGCGTCGGCGAGTTGGCGTCGGACCGCGCCGGGCGCGCGCGGCTGGGCGGGCGGCGGTTCGTGGCCCTCGGGGTGGTCCTTCATGAACAGCAGCACCAGGACGAGGACCGAGGCCCCGCCGACGGCCGTGCCCACGAAGGTCTTCGTCCAACCCTCCGAGTGCAGCATGCGGGCCAGCACGAGGGTGCTGACCAGGTTGCCGGCCATGCCGAACAGCGCGGCGCCCTGGGCTATCAGCGGCCCGCGCCGTGCCGGGAACCAGCGCGAGCCGAGCCGCAGGACGCTGATGAACGTCATGGCGTCGCCGCAGCCGAGCACCGCGCGGGCGGCCAGCGCGGCTCCGTAGGAGTGCGAGAGCGCGAAACCGAGCTGACCGGCGGTCAGCAGGATCACGCCGCAGATCAGGACGCGCTTGGTGCCGAAACGGTCGACCAGCACGCCCACGGGTATCTGCATGCCCGCGTAGACCAGCACCTGGAGGATGGAGAACGTGGACAGCGCGGAGGCGTCGATGTGGAAGCGGTGGGCCGCGTCGATGCCGGCCACGCCCAGGCTGGAGCGGTGCACGACCGCCACCATGTAGACGAAGACGCCGATGCCCCAGACGGCCGCCGCCCGCGCGCCGCCGGGCGGATCCCCCGGCAGCCGCAGCGCCCGCCGGTCGGTCTCGGTCGTGCTCACGCGTCCTCCCCCCTGACGATGGCCTTGACCCGGCCGACGTGCCGGCGCACCGCCGCCGCGGCGCCGTCGGCGTCCCCGGCGCGGATCGCGGCGAGGATCTCGGCGTGCTCGGTGATGTTCCGGGCGATGCGGTCCGGCTCGGCGTGCATCACCTGCACGCCCATGCGCAACTGACGGTCACGCATCTGGTCGTACAGGTGCGCGAGGATGGCGTTGCCCGCGGCCCGCACGATCTCCGCGTGGAAGCAGCGGTCGGTCACCGAGGCGCGGGCGAGGTCGCCGGTCTCGCGGTGCTCCTCGTGCTCGTCCAGCAGTTCCTCGAGGCGGCGCAGCAACTGGTCCCCGGCCGGGATCACCTTGCGCACCGCGTGCTCCTCGATGAGCAGCCGGGTCTCCACCACGTCGGCGATCTCCTGCGCGGAGACCGGCAGCACCAGGGCGCCCTTCTTGGGGTAGAGCTTGATCAGCCCTTCCGCCTCCAGCCGCAGCAGCCCTTCCCGTACGGGCGTGCGCGACACTCCCACGGCGTCCGCGAGATCGCCCTCGGTGAGCAGGGTCCCGCCTTCGTACGACCGGTCGAGGACGGCCTGCTTGACGTGCGCGTAGACCCGCTCGGCGGCGGGGGCGCGCTTGACGGCGTGCGGCCGCGCCTTGCCGACGGGGTCGGGCGCTTCGGCGGTGGTGGTATCGGTAGGCATGATGCGCACATCATAGATACAACACGCATACGGAAGAAGTGCGCGCCCACGATGTGGACCGGACACCGGAGACCCGCCACGTGGACCGCCCGCCCGGCGCCGCGCCTACGGGTGCAGGTGGCCCACCACGCCCGCCGTTGCCGTGATGCCGGACTGGATGGTGGGCGCCAGGCTGGTGCCCGCCAGGGTGAAGCCCAGCAGCACGCACAGCACGGCGTGGGAGAGCTTCAGGCTCCCGGCCCGCAGCAGGATCAGCGCGAAGACCAGGAGGAGCAGGACGACGGAGATGGAGATGACCATGGTCAGTCCTTCGGCGTAACTCCGGCTGCCGGAAGTGGCGAAATCCGATGGATAGGTCTATATCGCCATACTTTCTCTCCGGTGTCCCGTAGGCGCGCGAGGGCGCACGGCACCGGGGCCCGCTCCGCGCACGGCGAAGGCCCGGACGCGGTGGACGCGTCCGAGCCTTCGCCTGCTGGAAACCGACGGCTATGACCAGGTCATGAGCCGCTTCGGGTACTCCAGTACCGCCGCGATGTCGGCGAGGAACTTCGAGCCCAGCTCGCCGTCGACCAGCCGGTGGTCGAAGGAGAGCGCCAGCGTGGTGACCTGGCGGACCTTCACCTTGCCCTTGTGCACCCAGGGCTGGTCCTTGACCGCGCCGAACGCGAGGATCGCGGACTCGCCGGGGTTGAGGATCGGCGTACCGGCGTCGACGCCGAAGACGCCGACGTTGGTGATGGTGATCGTGCCGCCCTGCATGGCCGCCGGAGTCGTCTTGCCCTCGCGGGCGGTGGTGACCAACTCGCCCAGCGCTGCCGCGAGTTCAGGCAGCGTCTTGGCCTGCGCGTCCTTGATGTTGGGGACGATCAGGCCGCGTGGGGTGGCGGCGGCGATGCCCAGGTTCACGTAGCCCTTGTGGACGATCTCCTGGTTGGCCTCGTCCCAGGCGGCGTTGACCTCGGGGTTGCGCTTGATGGCGACCAGCAGCGCCTTGGCCACCAGCAACAGGGGGCTGACCCGCAGTCCGGCGAAGCCCGGATCGGTCTTGAGTTCCTGCACCAGACGCATGGTGCGCGTGATGTCGAACGTCACGAACTCGGTGACGTGCGGCGCGGTGAACGCGCTGGCCACCATCGCCTGCGCGGTCGCCTTGCGAACGCCCTTGACGGGAACGCGCGTTTCACGTGAAACATCCCCGCCGACCGCCGGAGCCACCGCCGGCACCGTGCCGGCCTCCGGGGCGGGCTCGGCGGAACGCAGGGGCTCGGGGGCCGTCGCCGCCGGGGCGGCCGCCGCGTGGACGTCCTCCCGGGTGACGGTGTTGTGCGGGCCGGTCGGGACGACGGTCGCCAGGTCGACGCCGAGGTCCTTGGCCAGCTTGCGCACCGGTGGCTTGGCCAACGGCCGGGCCGGCCCCTCCGCCGGAGCCGCGGGCGCGGACGCGGGGGCCGCGGCGGCAGCCGCGGACGGGGCGGGGGCCGCCTGACCGGCGTGGCCGTTCAGCTCGCCCTGCACGGCCGCGGTGGCCTGCGTCGGCACCCCGGCGCCCTGCTTGCGCGGGCGGCGCTTGGTGGACGACTGGGCGACGCCGTAGCCGACCAGCACCGCCTGGCGCTTGGGCGCCTCGCCCTCGGCCGCCGCGGGCTCCGCCGGGACGGACTCGGGGGAGGTGGGCGCGGACGCCGTGGGCTCGGACGCCACGGCGTCGGTGGCCTCCAGCACCTCGGGGGACGCGGGCCCGGCCGAGGCCGCGCCGGGGGTGGTGTCCACGGTGATGATGGCGGTGCCCACGTCGACGGTCTCCCCCTCGGGGAACCGCACCTCGTGCACCACGCCGTCGAACGGGATCGGCAGCTCGACGGCCGCCTTGGCCGTCTCCACCTCGCAGACCACCTGGCCGTCGGTGACGGTGTCGCCGACGTTGACGAACCACTTGAGGATCTCGGCCTCCGTGAGCCCCTCGCCCACGTCGGGCATCTTGAACTCGCGGTAGCGCTGCCCGGTCTCAGTCACGGTCACTGCTCTCCTCGGCTTTCAGAAGGCCAGTGCGCGGTCGACGGCGTCGAGCACACGGTCAAGGCCGGGCAGGTACTCCTCCTCGACCCGGGCCGGCGGGTACGGCGAGTGGAAACCGCCCACCCGCAGCACCGGGGCCTCCAGGTGGTAGAAGCACCGCTCGGTGATCCGGGACGCGATCTCCGCGCCGGAGCCGAAGAACACCGGCGCCTCGTGGACCACGACCAGCCGCCGGGTCTTCTCCACCGACGCCTGGAGGGTGTCGAAGTCGACCGGGGAGATCGACCTGAGGTCCACCACCTCCAGGCTGCGGCCCTCCTCCTCGGCCGCCGTCGCGGCCTCCAGGCAGACCTTCACCATCGGGCCGTAGGCGGCCAGCGTCAGGTCGGTGCCCTCGCGGGCGACCAGGGCCCGGTGCAGCGGGGCCGGGACGGCGGCCGTGTCGACCTCGCCCTTGTCCCAGTAGCGGCGCTTGGGCTCGAAGAAGATCACCGGGTCGTCGCACTCGATGGCCTGCTGGAGCATCCAGTACGCGTCGGAAGGCGTCGCGGGGGAGATCACCTTCAGACCCGCCACGTGCGCGAACAGCGCCTCGGGGGACTCGCTGTGGTGCTCGACCGCGCCGATGCCGCCGCCGTAGGGGATGCGGATGACGACCGGCACCTTGACCTTGCCGAGCGCCCGGGCGTGCATCTTGGCCAGCTGCGTGACGATCTGGTCGTACGCGGGGAAGACGAAACCGTCGAACTGGATCTCCACCACCGGGCGGTAGCCGCGCAGCGCCAGGCCGATCGCGGTGCCGACGATGCCGGACTCGGCCAGCGGGGTGTCGATGACCCGCTCCTCGCCGAAGTCCTTCTGCAGGCCGTCGGTGACCCGGAAGACGCCGCCGAGCTTGCCGACGTCCTCACCCATCACCAGGACCTTGGGGTCGCTCTCCATCGCGGTGCGCAGGCTGGAGTTGATGGCCTTGGCCAGGGTCATGGCGGTCATCGGACGGCCCCTTCCTGCGTGTCGGCGAAGGACGCCCGGTAGGCGGCGAACTGCGCGCGCTCCTCGTCGACCAGCGCGTGGCCGTCCGCGTAGACGTTGTCGAAGATCGTCATGGGGTCGGGGTCGGGCATCGCGCGGACCCCTTCACGCACCCGCTTGGCCAGCGCGTCGCTCTCCGCCTCGACCTCGGCGTAGAACGCGTCGTCGGCCGCCTTCTCCTTGTCAAGGTAGGCCTTCAGCCGGGCGATCGGGTCCTTGGCCTCCCACTCCTGGCGCTCGGTGTCGAGCCGGTAGCGGCTGGCGTCGTCGGAGGTGGTGTGCGCGCCCATCCGGTAGGTGAACGCCTCGACCAGCATCGGGCCCTCGCCGGAGCGGGCCCGCTCCAGGGCCGCGCGGGTGACGGCGAGCACGGCCAGCACGTCGTTGCCGTCGACGCGGACGCCCGGGAAGCCGAAACCCGCGGCGCGCTGGTAGAGCGGTACGCGGGTCTGCTTCTCGGTGGGCTCGGAGATCGCCCACTGGTTGTTCTGGCAGAAGAAGACGACCGGAGCGTTGTAGACCGCCGAGAAGGTGAACGCCTCCGCGACGTCGCCCTGGCTGGACGCGCCGTCGCCGAAGTAGGCGATGACGGCCGAGTCGGCGCCGTCCTTGGCGACGCCCATGGCGTAGCCGGTGGCGTGCAGCGTCTGCGAGCCGATGACGATCGTGTAGAGCTGGAAGTTGTTGGTGCTCGGGTCCCAGCCGCCGTTGTTCACACCCCGGAACATCCCGAGCAGGTTCAGCGGGTCGACCCCACGGGTCCAGGCCACGCCGTGCTCACGGTAGGTGGGGAACACGTAGTCGTCGGGCCGGGTGGCGCGCCCGGAGCCGATCTGCGCGGCCTCCTGGCCCAGCAGCGAGGCCCACAGCCCCAGCTCGCCCTGGCGCTGGAGGGTGATGGCCTCGGCGTCGAAACGACGGGTCAGCACCATGTCGCGGTACAGACCGCGCAGCTCCTCGGGGGACAGGTCGATGGAGTACTCGCTGTGCTCTACGCGCTCGCCCTCGGGGGTCAGCAACTGCACCAGCTCGGGTACCTGCCCGGCTGCCCCTCGGCGCTTCGCGCCGCCGCGGCTGCTGCGCGCGGCAGTGCTCTTCACGCTCACGTCTTGCTCCTCCGTCTGGCCGGCCCCCGGGGTCCGCCGGCGGCCGTACGGGCTCACCCGACTCGGCTCGGCGCACGGGGTGTGTGCGACAAGGCCGGAGTCCGGGCGTGACAAGTGCCCCGGCTGGCGGCCTGCAAAAGAGACGTTACCCACTACTGCCGCAATAGCGCGAAGGGGCGTCTACCTGCGGTTTTGCTTGGATTTCCTAGTAAGTCACCGTGAAGGCGCCATTCCCGCAGGCCACCGGGACAACGGCACGGTATCCCGCGGATCGCGACTGCGTAAGAGGGAGACGACGCGAATCGGGTGAGCGAGTGGCAACCGTGTGAACACGGGCCAGGTCACGAGCCGGGGGCGCGGAGCACGGAGCCGGGCGCCCCCGCGCGGGCCCGGGCGCCGTCAGCGGCGGAATATGACACAGGCGTGACCACGTACGCACTCTGAGTGATCTACGATGCGCCGGTGCCCTCTCGAAGTCCGGCGACGGCGCCGCCCTCCGACCGCACGATCGGACGCCTGCTCAGCCGCTACCACCACGCCGGGACCCCGTTGTCCTGCCAGCCCGTCGCACGGGGACTGCTCAACCGCGGATACCGCGTCGCCACCACGCGTGGGCGCTTCTTCCTCAAGCAGTACCTCGACGACCCGGACCGCGACACCGCCCGCCCGGAGACCATCGCCCGCCAGCACCACGCGACGCTGCGCCTGGGCGCCCTCGGCCTGCCGGTCGCCGCGCCGCTGCGGGACGCGGACGGCCGCACGGTGGTGGTGATCGGCGGCAGCCCGTACGCGCTCTACCCCTGGGTCGACGGGCGCCACCGGGCCGGTACCGAGCTGAGCTTCGGTGAGTCGCGGCGGCTGGGAGCACTGCTCGGCCGGGTGCACACCTGCCTGGAGCGGGTCCTGCCGCCGCAGCGCGAACCGGCGACGGCGGTGCCGCACCCGAGCGCCTCCCCCGAGGACAGCTACGCGCTCATCGACGAGTTGCTGCGGCTGGCCCGCCGCCACCGCCCGCGCGACGCCTTCGACGCCCTGGCGGAGGACCGGCTGCTGGAGCGGCGGGCCCTGCTGGAGCGGCACGCCCACCGCAGACCGGCCGACGCGACGACCCGCGTCACCGGCTGGGTGCACGGCGACTTCCACCCCTTCAACCTGCTCTACCGGGGCGCCGAACCCGCCGCGATCGTCGACTGGGACCGCCTGGGCGTGCAGCCGCGCGCCGAGGAGGCCGTACGCGCGGCGGCCATCTTCTTCTTACGGGAGGAGGACGGGACGCTGGACCTCGCCCGGGTACGCGGCTACGCCGGGGCCTACCGGCGCACCGCCCGGGTGACCGCGGCCGAGCTGGCCACGGCCGTGCACCGGGTGTGGTGGGAGCGGCTGAACGACCTGTGGATGCTGCGCTGGCGCTACCAGCGGCACGACCGCAGGGCCGACCCGCTCTTCCCGGCGGCGGCCGGGCTGGTGGTGTGGTGGACGCGGGAGTACGAAGAGGTACTGG
This sequence comes from Streptomyces sp. ICBB 8177, assembly GCF_003144095.1. Lineage (GTDB taxonomy): Bacteria > Actinomycetota > Actinomycetes > Streptomycetales > Streptomycetaceae > Streptantibioticus_D. Next base: position 372,477 of record NZ_NSKH01000024.1, read on the forward strand.
CCGCCTTCACGGGGTGAAGGCGGCCAGTGGGTGGGATACGGGGTGAGGCGGGGTCAGTCGGAGCCGGGGGAGGGACCGCCGGCGTTGCCCTGGCTCGCGCCGCCGTTGTTGTTGCCCCCCGGAGCGCCCCCCGCGGCCCCCTTGCTGGTACCGCCGTCCTGTCCCGCGGTCGCGCCGCCGTCCTGCCCCGACGTCGTGCCCTCCGTCGTGCCGTCCGTGCTGCCGCCGCCCGACGTGCTGGGCGGCGAGGAGCTGGGCGGGGCGGAACTCGGCGGAGCGGAGCTGGGCGGGTTCGAGTCGTCCGGCTGCGACGGGTACGGGTTGACCGGCTGGGTCGACGGATAGTCGCTGGTCGAGCCGTCGTCGTTCCCCGCACCCGTGCTGGGCGTGTCCGAGTCGCTGGGTGCCTGCGAGGGCTGCGTGCTGTCGCTGGGCTGCGGCGACTGCGACGTGGTGGCGGGCGGACGCTTGGCGTCGTTGGCCTGGCCGAAGTGGACGGCGAAGAAGACGCCCAGGCCTATCGCGACGATCGCGGCGACCACGAGCAGCACGGTGTTGCGGGCCCGGTGGCCGCTGCCGCCGCGCCCGCCGCCGCCCGGCCCGGAGCCGTACCCGTCATAGCCGTCGTACCCGCCCTCGCCCTCCCGCCCGGGCGGGCCCATCAGCAGCGGCGCGCCGAGCGCGGCGGTCTGCCCGGCCTGCGGGTGCGGCATCACGGTGGTGGCCGCGGTCCCGGCGGCCGGGGTGGAGGCCGCGCCGTGGTCCACGTAGCCGGTGTCCCAGGCGCCGGTCCAGCCGCCCTGCTCCTGGAGCATGCGCAGGGAGTACTGGACGAGGCCGTGCATCTCCTCGGCGCTCTGGAAGCGGTCGTCCGGGTTCTTGGCGAGGGCGCGCAGCACCATGCCGTCGAGCTCCGGCGGCACCCGGTCGCTGACCTGCGAGGGGATCTTGGGGTCGTCCTGGACGTGCTGGTAGACCACCGACAGCGGCGTCTCGCCGGTGAACGGCGGCCGCAGCGTGAGGAGTTCGTACAGCAGGCAGCCCGTCGCGTACAGGTCGCTGCGGTGGTCGACGGCCTTGCCGAGGGCCTGCTCGGGGGAGAGGTACTGCGGCGTGCCCATGACCATGCCGGTCTGCGTCATCGTGGTGGACGCGCCGTGCAGGGCGCGGGCGATGCCGAAGTCCATCACCTTGACCGCGCCCTGGTCGGTGATGATGACGTTGGCGGGCTTGATGTCGCGGTGCACGATGCCGTGCTGGTGGCTGTAGGCGAGCGCCTCCAGCACGCCGGAGACGATGATCAGCGCCTGGTCGACCGGCGGCGCCTCCTCCGCGATCAGCAGGTCGCGGATGGTGCGGCCCTCGCACAGCTCCATGACGATGTACGGAACGACGTTGGGACCGATCCGGTCCTCGCCGGAGTCGTAGACGGCGACCACGGCGTGGTGGTTGAGGCCGGCGACCGACTGCGCCTCGCGTGTGAAGCGGGCCTTGGAGACCGGGTCCTCGGCGAGGTCGCTGCGCAGCAGCTTGACGGCCACCGTGCGCCCGAGCCGTACGTCCTCGGCCGCGAAGACCTCGGCCATGCCGCCCCTGCCCAGGCGCCGGGTGAGGCGGTAACGGCCGTCACCGATCAGACCGTTCGCGCCCCACAGCTCCGGTGTGTCGTAGGTCTGGGCCTCGGGGGCCGAGGCCTTCTCGGGTTCACCGGAGGCCTGCGTGTGGTCCATCAGTCCTCGCCGTCGCTCATCGCCTCGTACCGGAGGGGTCCGTACGCGCCTCGTTGCCGTACGTTGTACGTTTCCGGTTACGCTCCGCGGTACGTGCCTCGTACAGGTGCCGTCACAGTGCTACGAGGGTGAACGCTACCGTCTTCGCGGGCCGCGGTGGGAAGCCGAGGACAGGACGAAACCACCCATAGCCGCGTGACCAGCGCATTCCTTTGCCGAGGGTGACCAATACCGGCCTGCTCACAGATCGGAAACGGTTTCCTGGGCATCCGGTGACGGATCGGTCAAGCAACTTGACGCATAACCGCTCTCCGGCAGACTGACCAGGGTCAAGCAAGAGTGGCATCGGTGTCTGGTTGCGCGTGCGGCTTCCCGTGCGCCGAGGGGGAAGCGGTTACATGAGCGGGGACGCAACTGGCGACTTCTCCGGCAACACGGTGGGACACGGCCGCTACCAGTTGCGCAGTCTGCTCGGCGAGGGCGGCATGGCCTCCGTCCACCTCGGATACGACACGGTGCTGGAACGACCGGTCGCGGTCAAGACCCTGCACAGCGAACTCGGCCGAGAAGCGTCGTTCCGCGAGCGCTTCCGCCGTGAGGCGCAGTCGGTCGCCAAGCTGAACCACACCAATATCGTCTCGGTCTTCGACTCCGGCGAGGACGAGATCGACGGCCGCTCGGTGCCGTACATCGTCATGGAACTGGTGGACGGCAAGCCGCTGCGCACCGTGCTCGACGAGGACGTGGCCACGCACGGCGCCATGCCGACCGAGAAGGCCCTGAAGATCACCGGCGACGTCCTGGCGGCGCTCGCGGTCAGCCACGAGATGGGCCTGGTCCACCGCGACATCAAGCCGGGCAACGTCATGCTGACCAAGCGCGGCGTGGTCAAGGTGATGGACTTCGGCATCGCGCGCGCCCTCCAGTCGGGCGTGACCTCGATGACGCAGACCGGCATGGTCGTCGGCACGCCGCAGTACCTCTCCCCCGAACAGGCCCTCGGGCGCGGCGTGGACGCCCGCTCCGACCTGTACTCGGTGGGCTGCATGCTCTTCGAACTCCTCACCGGGCGGCTGTCGTTCGACGGCGACTCGCCGCTGTCGGTGGCGTACCAGCACGTCCAGGAGGAGCCGCCGGTCCCCTCCTCCATCAACCGCTCGCTGCCCCCGGCCGTGGACGCGCTGGTGGCCCGCGCGCTGCGGAAGAACCCCGCCGAGCGCTTTCCCAGCGCCGAGGCGATGCAGGACGAGTGCGAGCGGGTCGCCTCGGCCGCCAAGGGCACCGCGACCCCGCTGGTCATCGGCGAGGGCCCGAAGGTCCACCACGGCGCCGCGGGCACCCCGCACCCGGACTCCTTCGCGATCTTCCCCAACGCGGCCGGCGACCCCCACACCCCGGCGCCGGGCCCGTTCCAGTCGCCCTACCAGCCGCAGCCGACGCCCGCGCCGCAGGCCGGCTACGGTCCGCCGACGCCGCCGCCGAACACCATGCCCCGGCAGTACGCGCCCGGCGGCTACCAGGCGCCCGCGCCCGCCCCGGCGCCCGCTCCCGCGTACAACACCCGCCCGCCCGCGCCCCGCAAGTCCGGGGGCAACTGGAAGCCGCTGCTGATCTTCGGCGGCGTCGCCGTGGTGATCGCGGTCGTACTGCTCGCCATCATCGGCTCGCTGGGCGGCGATAAGAAGACGCCGGACGCCGACCCGAGCACCTCGACGGTGGCCTCGACCGGCGGCACCCCCGACGGCCAGGGCGTCGTCCAGGGCGACCCGAGCCGCACGGTCGACCAGTCGGAGTGCACCAACGCCTCCGACGGCTTCGGCAGTTCCAGTACCCAGGTCGACATGCCGGACCTGACGTTCAAGTACGTCGACTCCGTCAAGTCCTGCCTACAGGCGGCGGGTTGGAAGTACAACGTCAAGTACGAGGACGAGCAGGTCTGGGGCAAGGGCACGGTGATCACCACCAACCCGGCGAAGTACACGCAGTTCAACCCGAAGAAGCAGACCATCACGCTGTGGGTCTCGACGGGCAAGAGCAGCGACTGAGCCCGCAGGTCCGCGCCGCGCCGGAACGCGGGGCGCGCGCCGGAACGCGGGAACGTACCGAGGCCCGCCACGCCTGACGCGTGGCGGGCCCCTTCGTACGCGCGCCCTTCGGGACGGGGACGGCGGGCCTGGCTCACAGGTACGGGCGCCAGGCCGGCTCACAGGGACGGGCGGCAGCCCGGATCAGAGGGACGGGCTGGGGTCCGGATCACAGGTACGGGCCGGAGCGGGTGGCGCCGGGGTGGCCGCCGCCTTCGCCCTCCTCGAAACCGCCCACGCCGGGCGGCAACGCGCGCCGCATCTGCTCCAACTGCGCCCGCGCCGCCATCTGCTGGGCGAACAGCGCCGTCTGGATCCCGTGGAACAGGCCCTCCAGCCAGCCGACCAACTGCGCCTGCGCGATACGCAGTTCGGCCTCGGTCGGCACGCTGTCGTCGGTGAACGGCAACGACAGCCGCTCCAGTTCCTCGACCAGTTCGGGCGCGAGGCCTTCCTCCAACTCCTTCACCGAGCTGTGGTGGATCTCCTTGAGCCGGACCCGGCTGGCCTCGTCCAAAGGTGCCGCCCGCACTTCCTCCAGAAGCTGCTTGATCATGCTGCCGATGCGCATGACCTTCGCGGGCTGCTCGACCATCTCGGTCACCGGCGTCTCCCGGGACTCGCCGTCCTCGCCGTCGCGGTTGCCGCCGCCGAGGGCCATCCCGTCCGGACCGACGACCAGGACGTGCGGGCTTTCCTGCTGCGACCGTTCGTTCATCGGCATATCCATGCCGCCATTCTCTCGCACACATGACTCACCTTGGGTGTGCCCCGGCGCGAACGTGATCCACCCTCGCGACGCGCACGAAGGCACGCGTGAGGACGCGGGACCACGCGTACGCCCGCGAACGCCGTCAGCGCCTCACCGGCGGCGCAACCGCACGGCGATCACGCCAAGACCGAGGCCCAGCAGAGCCAGTCCGGTGCCCAGCGGCAGCACTCTGAGCACCCGTGCGGGCCGCGGGTCGGCGATCTGCCGCCCCTGGGGCGCGGGGGTCGTCGTCGCCGCCGACGGTCCGGGGGCGGGGGTGCGCGGCGGCCGGGCGGGAGTGCCGGCCGGGCGCCGCACGGGGACGGCCGGGGGCGCGGCGGGCGGCTGAATGGCCGCCGGAGGCGCGGCGGGCAGGGCGGTCGGCGGCACGGTCCCGTCCTGCCCGCCCAGCGCCGGCTGTACGGCGTCCGGGTCCGGTCCCAGTTCGGCGGCGTCCCCGTCCCGCCCGGGATGCGGCCTCCCCTGCCCGGCCCGTGTCCCGGCCAGCGCGGCGGGGGTGGCGGTGGCGGCCGCTGGGCGGAGGGGACTCACGGCGGCGGGGTGGAGGCCGGCTGCTGCCACGGGGCGAAGGAGGCCCGCGGCGGCGGGGCGGAGCGCGGCGTGGGCCGACGCGGCGCCGGGTCTGGCGTAGGCGCCCGGCGTGAACAGCAGCACCGCGCCCACCGCACACGCGGCCGACCCACTCGCCAGCCATGCCCTGACCTGCGACGCCACGGCCTCCACCTCCCGCTCTTCCCCCGCCACCCCATCACGCAGTGACACAAGCGTCACACGTAGCGACGGAGGCGGCATCCGGAGGCGGTCGCGTTCAGGTGGTCGTACCGGACGGGAGCGCGGGCGCCGGCCCGGCCTCGCCTCAGGCGGTCAGCTCAGTGGTCAGCTCAGGTGGTCAGCAGAACCTTCCCCACGTGCCCCCCTTCCTCCAGCACCTGGTGGCCCTGGGCCGCGTCCGCCATCGGGAGTACACGGTCGATGACCGGGCGGACCTGGCCGTTCTCCAGCAGGGGCCAGACGTGTTCGCGTACGGCGGCGATGATGGCCGCCTTCTCCCCGAGGGGGCGTCCGCGCAGCGAGGTGGCCGTGACCGCGGCACGCTTGGCCAGCAGCTTGCCCAGGTCGAGTTCGCCCTTGGTGCCGCCCTGGAGACCGATGACGGCGAGGCGGCCGTTGACAGCGAGGGCGTCGACGTTGCGGCCCAGGTACTTCGCGCCCATGTTGTCGAGGATGACGTCGGCCTTGGCGCCGTCCGTCGCCTGCTTCAGCTCGGCCACGAAGTCCTGCTCGCGGTAGTTGATGAGGATGTCCGCGCCCAGTTCGCGGCAGCGCTCCAGCTTCTGCTCGCTGCCCGCGGTCACCGCGACGCGCGCGCCGACCGCCTTGGCGAGCTGGATCGCCATGGTGCCGATACCGCTCGCGCCGCCGTGCACCAGCAGCGTCTCGCCCGGCCGCAGATGGGCCACCATGAACACGTTCGACCAGACCGTCGCGGTGACTTCGGGCAGCGCGGCGGCGTGCACCAGATCGATCCCCTTGGGCACGGGCAGGAGTTGGCCGTACGGGACGGCGACCTTCTGCGCGTACCCGCCGCCCGCCAGCAGCGCGCAGACCTCGTCGCCGACCGTCCAGCCGGTGACGCCCGGGCCGACCTCCGTGATCCGGCCGGAGCACTCCATGCCCGGGTAGACGGAGGCGCCGGGCGGCGGGTCGTAGAAACCCTGACGTTGCAGCAGGTCGGCGCGGTTGATCGCACTGGCCACCACCTCGACGACCACCTCGCCCTCGCCGGGCACGGGGTCGGGGACCTCGGTCCACACCAGGGCTTCGGGGCCGCCGGGTTCCGGAATCGTGATCGCGTACATGCGGCGAGGCTACTCCGCGCCGAGGCCCCGATCCGGGTTGTCCACAGGGGGAAACAGCGGGCCGGGAAGTTGTCCACAGGCCCGGGGAAGGCACTGGCGGAGGGAGCCCAGGACCCTCACACTGGTCCCGTCGGCGGGGAATGTCAGAGGGCTCCCGTCGCGAGCGGCAGGATCTCGACCTGCGTGTGGCGCGTCATCGCCGAGTCCCCCGGCGGTACGACGGCCATGGCGTCCGCGCAGGCGATCCCGCGCAGCATGGCCGGGCCGCCGAACCGCAGCGGCCGCACGAGGGGCATGCCTTGCTCCCCTTCCTCCTCGGAAGAGCCGTGGGCGCCGTGGAGGCCGTGGAGAGAGACCGGGACCAGCCGGGTGTCGGTGGCGTGCGTGCGCACGTCCTCGGCGAGCCTGGCGCGCCGTGGCGCGGGCTGAGGGCGTCCGGCGAGCGTCCTGGCCAGCGGCGCGACGAGGGTCAGCAGTCCGCAGACCGCCGCCAGCGGGTTGCCGGGCAGGCCGACCAGCGGGCGTCCGCCGGGCAGCCGGGCCAGCAGCATGGGGTGGCCCGGCCGCACGGCCACGCCGTCGACCAGCAGTTCGGCGTCGAGGTCGTCCAGCACCGGCCGCACGAAGTCGACCGGCCCCGCCGCCGTCCCACCGGTGGTGACAACGAGGTCGGCCGTGCTGCCGGCCACGGCCCGCCGCAGCGTGTCCGCGTCGTCCTCCAGGCGTCGCACCTCGCCGGGTTCCACGCCCAGCGCGCGCAGCCACGGCGGCAGCAGCGGTCCCAGCGCGTCCCGCACGCGCCCATCACTCGGCGGCCCCGCGTCCAGCAACTCGTCGCCCAGGACGAAAACGTCGGCGTGCGGCGCGGGTACGACGGTCAGGTCGTCGCGCCCCGCGGCGGCGGCCAGTCCGAGGGCGGCGGGGCCCAGCAACGTTCCGCAGGGGAGGAGTTCGTCTTCGGCACGGCACTCCTGCCCACGCGGCCGGATGTCCTGCCCGGGCGCGGGACCGGCCGGGTCCGTGGCGTGCGCGGGCAACGCGTGCAGCCACGCGGTGGGCTGTCCTGCCGGGTGCTCGACGTGGCCGCCTTCCCGCCTGAGCACGGCGGTCGCCCCGGGCGGCAGCGCGGCGCCGGTGGCGATGCGGATGGCCCAGCCCTCGGCCAGCGCTTGCGCCGACCGCTGGCCGGCGAGGAGCTGGCCGGACAGCCGCCAGGGGCCGGGTCCCGACACCGCCCAGCCGTCCATCGCGGAGGTGTCGAAGGGCGGCAGGTCACCGGCGGCGGTGAGCGGCGCGGCGAGCACCTGGCCGAGGGCTGCCCGCAGCGGCAGCGTGACCGGCGTCAGCCGCCGTCCGGCGTCCTGGGCCACGCGCCGGGCGTCCGGCCAGGGCAGGCCGCCGTGCGGGTGGTAGGGCGGTTCTGCGGCGGGTTTGCGCGCGGTGGCCCCGGGGGCGTGGTCGCCGTGCGGGGCGCGCGCGCCGGTTTCGTGCGGGCCGGCCGTCGTGGGGTGGGCGCGGGCGGTCACGGGGCCGGTTCGCCGCCGTCCTTCTCGGGCGGCGCGGCCTCGGCGGCCCACCGCTGGGCCAGCGCGGCGGCCCGGCGCGCCGCGTCGGCGACCGCCTCCGGGCCGCCACCGCGGCCGGCGGCCGCGTAGCCGACCAGGAACGTGGTCAGCGGCGCGGCCGGGCGGGCGACGCCGTGCGCCGCGTCCCGGGCCAGGTCGAGGAGGGCGGCGACGTCCACATCGAGGTCGATGCCGAGTTCGGCCTTGGCTGTGGCGATCCATTCGTCGAGCACGCGTCCATGCTCCCTGATCCGCGACCGGGCCGCTGCCAGGGCCTCCCAGGTGTCGCAGTCGAACGACGCCTCACCGCCGGGGTCGGGCAGCCGGACCAGTGCCAGTTCGCCGGTGAGCAGGCGCAGCGGCAGGCCGCCGAGCCCGCCGTGTTCGGCGGCGAGCAGGGCGGCCTCGCGGCGCAGCGCGTTCGTGCGGTAGGCGGCGACCAGCGGGTTGTCGCGCCCCGAGGGGTCCACGAGGACGGCTCCGTCGGAGTGCTCGCCGCCGTCGCGCACGGCCTCCAGCAGCGCGGTGACGGTCGCCGGGGTCACGAAGGGCAGGTCCGCCGCGAGCAGCAGGACGTACGGCGCGGTGGCGTGCCGCAGACCGGCCGCGAGGGCGGGCACGGGGCCGCCGCCCGGCGGTTCCTCATGGGTCCACACCACCGGGCGGGCGGTCGGGCGGCGCGGGCCCACGACGACCGTGGTGGCCGCCCGGGCGCAGGCGTCCAGCACCCGGTCGAGCAGGGTGGCGCCGCCGACCCGCAAGGCGGGCTTGTCCGCGCCGCCGAGCCGCCGCCCTGCGCCCCCCGCGAGGACGACCGCATCGTGCGGCACGGTGGCGGAGCCGCCGCCCGACCCGGGTCCTCGCACGCCGTCAAGCGTCATGGGCCATCACGCCTCCTGTGGTCGTCCCCATGGCGTGCAGTATCTCCGCAAGGGGGCGATCCATGGCGGGCGAGGCGGTCACACCCCGCGCAGCAGCACCGCCGGATGCTCCACGCAGTCGGCGACGTACCGCAGGAAGCCGCCCGCCGCGCCTCCGTCGCACACCCGGTGGTCGAAGGTGAACGACAGCTGCACGACCTGCCGTACCGCCAACTCCCCTTCGTGCACCCACGGCTTGGGGCATATCCGGCCGACGCCGAGCATCGCCGCCTCGGGGTGGTTGACGATCGGCGTGGAGCCGTCGACGCCGAACACCCCGTAGTTGTTGAGGGTGAAGGTGCCGCCGGTCAGCTCGGCCGGGGCGAGGGTGCCCGCGCGGGCCGCCTCGGTGAGCCGGGTTATCTCCGCGCCCAGCTCCTCGGTGGTGCGGGCGTGCGCGTCGCGGATGACCGGCACCACGAGCCCGCGGTCGGTCTGCGCGGCGAACCCGAGATGCACGGCAGGCAGTCGTACGATCTCGGCGCGCTCGGTGTCCACGGTGGCGTTCAGCTCGGGGAAGCGGGCGAGCGCGGCCACCGCGATGCGGGCCAGCAGCGCCAGCAGCGGCACCTTGGGGCCACCGGCGGCGTTCATCGCGGTGCGGGCGGCTAGCAGTTCGGTGGCGTCGGCGTCGACCCAGGTCGTCGCGTCGGGGATCTCCCTGCGGCTGCGCGACAGCTTCTCGGCGACCACACCGCGCAGGCCGCGCAGCGGGATCCGGGTCTCCTCCAGGGTGGTCGCGGCGGCCTGGCGCGAACCGGCGTGCGCGGCAGGCGTGTTGGCCTGCGCCACGGCGGCCGGGGCGGGGGCGGACTCGGCTATCGCCCGTTCCACGTCGGCCCGCAGGATCAGGCCGTCCTTGCCGCTGCCGCGCAACGTGCGCAGGTCCAGGCCGTGTTCCCGGGCCAGCCGCCGCACCAGCGGCGAGACGACCGCGACCGGACCGGCGGGCGCAGGGGCGGCCGGAGCAGGCGCCGCGGGGGCGGGCTTGCGCGGTGTCGTGCCGGACCGCTCGCCGCCCGAACCGTTGGCCAGCGGCGTCGTCGGCCGCACCCTGCGGCGGCGCGGCGCGCTGCCTGAAGTGCCGTACCCCACCAGCACGTTGCCGGAACCGGAGTCGGCGGCGCCCGGGTCGCCGGACGCGGCGGGCTCCGGGTCCGCGGCGGCGTCGTGCCCTCCCACCGCGACGGTCACCAGCGGACGGCCGACCGGGACCTCGTCACCCGGCTCACCGAAGCGCGCGGTGACCACACCGCCGTACGGGCACGGCACCTCGACCATCGCCTTGGCGGTCTCGACCTCGACCACCGGCTGGTCGACGGCGACCACGTCGCCGACCTCGACCAGCCACCGCACGATCTCCGCCTCGGTCAGACCCTCACCGAGGTCGGGAAGCGTGAACTCCTTGACCGCGGCCATCAGTTCCCCTCCCACTGCAACCGGGCGACCGCGTCCAGCACCCGGTCGACACCGGGCAGGTGGTGGCGCTCCAGCATCGGCGGCGGGTACGGGATGTCGAACCCGGCCACGCGCAGCACCGGAGCCTCCAGGTGGTGGAAGCAGCGTTCGCTGACCCGGGCCGCGATCTCCGCGCCGGTGCCGCAGAAGCCCGCCGACTCGTGCACGACGACCGCACGGCCGGTCCTGCGCACCGAGGCACACACCGTCTCGTCGTCGAACGGCATCAGGCTGCGCAGGTCCACCACTTCGAGGTCCCAGCCCTCCTGGCGCGCCGCTTCGGCGGCCTCCAGGCAGACCGGCACCGAGGGGCCGTAGGTGATGAGGGTCGCCGAGGTGCCGGCCCGGCGCACCACCGCACGGCCCAGCGGCGGCACGGTCTCCGGCGCGTCCGCCGACCAGTCGGCCTTGCCCCAGTACAGCCGCTTGGGTTCGAGGAAGACCACGGGGTCGTCGGAGGCGATGGCGGCGCGCAGCAGCCCGTAGGCGTCGGCGACCGTCGCGGGGGTGACGACGTGCAGACCGGGGGTGTGCAGGTAGTACGCCTCGGAGGAGTCGCTGTGGTGCTCCACGCCGCCGATGCCGCCGCCGTAGGGCACGCGGATGGTGATCGGCATCGGCAGGGTGCCCCGGGTGCGGTTGCGCATCCGGGAGACGTGGCTGATCAGCTGCTCCATCGCGGGGTAGGCGAAGGCGTCGAACTGCATCTCCACGACCGGCCGCAGCCCGTACATCGCCATGCCGACCGCCGTGCCGAGGATGCCGGCCTCGGCGAGCGGGGTGTCCGTGACGCGCTCGGGACCGAACTCGGCGGCCAGCCCGTCGGTGACGCGGAAGACGCCGCCGAGGGTGCCGACGTCCTCCCCCATCACGTGGACGTCCCGGTCCTCCGCGAGCGCGTCGCGCATCGCCTGGCGCAGCGCCTGGGCCATGGTGGCCGGCTTGCGCGTGGCGGGCGCGGGCGCGGGGGCGGTGGCGGTGCCCATCACTCCTCCTCGGCGTCGAGTTCGGCCCGCAGCTGCGCGGCCTGTTCGCGCAGTTGTGAGGTCTTCTCGGCGTAGACGTGGTCGAACAGCTCCATCGGGTCGAGCACCGGCTCGGCGTTCATCTCCTCGCGCAGCCGGGCCGCCATCTCCTCGGCGGCGGCCTCGACGGCGCGTATGCCTGCGTCGTCGATCAGGCCGCGCTCGCGCAGTTCGCGTTCCAGCAGCGCGACCGGGTCGTGCGCCCGCCACGGCTCGATCTGGGCGTCGTCCCGGTAGCGGGTGGCATCGTCGGCGTTGGTGTGCGCGTCGATGCGGTAGGTGAGGGCTTCCACGAGCGTCGGTCCGCCGCCGGCCCTGGCGTGCTCCACCGCCTCGCACAGCACCTGGTGCACGGCGGGCGCGTCGTTGCCGTCGACCAGGCGGCCGGGCATGCCGTAGCCGACCGCCTTGTGGGCGAGCGACGGCGCCGCGGTCTGCTTGTCCAGCGGTACGGAGATGGCGAACCCGTTGTTCTGCACGAGGAAGACCACCGGCGCCTTCCACACGGCCGCGAAGTTGAGCGCCTCGTGGAAGTCGCCCTCGCTGGTGCCGCCGTCGCCCACCAGGGCGAGCGCGACGGTGTCGTCACCGCGCAACCGGGCCGCGTGTGCCAGGCCCACGGCGTGCGGCAGCTGGGTGGCCAGCGGGGTGGACAGCGGCGCCACCTTCGTCGCGCGCGGGTCGTAGCCGCTGTGCCAGTCGCCGCGCAGCAGGGTGAGCGCCTCGGCCGGGTCGACGCCGCGGGCGACGACCGCGAGGGTGTCGCGGTAGCTGGGGAAGAGCCAGTCCTGCGGGCGCAGCGCCAGCGCGGCGGCGACCTCGCAGGCCTCCTGACCGGTGGTGGACGGGTAGACCGCGAGCCTGCCCTGCTGGGTGAGGGCGGTGGCCTGGCGGTTGTAGCGGCGACCGCGCACCAGCTGCCCGTACAGCTCGCGCAGCAGCTGCGGGTCCAGGTCGGCGACGGCGGGCGTGCCCAGCACGCGGTACGGCTCGCGGTCGGGGAGCAGCGGTCCGGGATCGGTGCGGGGCCGCCAGTCGGGGGGCGGCGTGTGGCCCGGGCGGGTGCCGTCCGGCCGCGCGGCGGCGGGACGGCCCTGGCCGGACGACGGGCGCTCGGCGGAACGGGCGCGTTTCCCCGTGCCGGAGGCCAGGGAGGATCGGGCCATTGCGCACCTCCTCGTAGGCGGTGTCCGCGCACCCGCTCGTGGCGGGTGCCTGCTGGTGAGCGGGGGCTCCCGCTTCACCTACCGATTGTTCGGTCGTCGGCGGCATTTTGGCCACAGTCGCGATCCGCCTGTGGACAAACGGTTCTCCACAGCCTGAGATGGAGGCAGTACGTCCATGGTAGGGAGGCCCGGGGGGATGGCGAATGAACAGATGGCCGAGCCGGGCCGCCCTGACCGCCCGCTCGACTCGACGGATCGCGCCATCCTGCGGCTGCTCCAGGAGGACGGCAGGGCGTCGATACGGTCGGTCGCGGACCGCGTGCACGTCTCGCGGGCCAACGCGTACGCCCGGATCAACCGGCTGATCGACGACGGGATCATCCGCGGCTTCACCGCCCGGGTCGACCACGAGCGGGCGGGCCAGGGCGCGTCCGCGTACATCACGCTCAAGATCGTGCAGAACTCCTGGCGGACGGTGCGCGAGCAGTTGCTGACGCTGCCGGGCGTCGCCCACATCGCGCTGGTCAGCGGTGACTTCGACGTGCTGCTGCTGGTCCACACGCCGGACAACCGCAGCCTGCGGGAGCTGGTCCTCACCCGTATCCAGGCGGTCCCCGAGGTGCTGAGCAGCCGCACGCTGCTGGTCTTCGAGGAGACGGACCTGGTGGTGGGCGAATAGCGCCCTGGCGGGGGCGCCTCCAGTGCGCAAGTGGTCGGCGAATAGCTCCCGGCGAGGGACGCCTCCGGTGCGCAAGGCGCCGGCACGAAGGGCTGCGGCACGCACGGCTCGGGGCGGACACGGGTCCCCGGCATACACGGCTACGGCACTCGCCCGCCCCCGGCGGCGCCCAGTCCCGCCGGGCCCAGTCCGGCCCCGGGACGCGGAAAGCCGCAGGACGCGGAAAGCCGCGGGCTGCTCGCTCCGGGCCCGCGGCTTCCTCACGCGTTCACCGTCACGCGGTCACCGTCACGCGTTCGCGGGGCCTGTCGGCACGTCCCAACGCGCGGCGCGGCCCCACGTGCGCAGGCCGCGGTCCTACTTGCGCAGGCCCTCGAAGGCCATGCGCACGACCGTGTCGGCCACCCGTTCGTCGGTGGCGCCGGTGCCGCCGGCCGGGGGCCGGTACCACTCCACGATGGAGTTGATCATGCCGAACAGCAGCCGGGTGGCCAGACGGACGTCCACGTCCGCGCGCAGGTCGCCCTCCGCGACGGCCGCCCGCAGCAACTCGGCCACCCGCTGGTCGAACTCCCTGCGGCGCTCCATGGCCCAGCGTTCGGTGCGCGTGTTGCCGCGCACCCGCAGCAGCAGGGTGACGTACGGCAGTTCCGCCATCAGGACGTCCGTGGTGCGGTGGACGACGTGCTCCAGCCGCTCGACGGCGCGGCCCCGCGACGCGGCGGGCTCGTCCAGGATGCCGAACAGGCCGTCCAGCGCCCGGCCGACCGCGCGCTCCAGCAGTTCCTCCTTGCCCCGCACGTGGTGGTAGATCGAGGACTTCGAGATCCCCGCCGCACGCGACAGGTGCTCCATGGACGTGCCGTCGTAACCGCGCTCGATGAACACCTCCACGGCGACCGCAAGCAGCGATTCAGGCGTGTAGGTATCCCTCTTCCGGGTGATTTCGGAGGTGCTGTCGTGCTCGGCCATGGTCATGATGAGAGCACACCTTCCGGCGACGCGTACCAGCGGCGGAGTCCGACCGAGGGCGCGTAACGGCCGGTCGGGTGGTGGGCGTGCAGCGCGCGCAGGACGCCGCGCACCCAGCCGGGGGTCAGCCGGGCGCCCCATTCGACCGGCCCGAGCGGGTAGTTGACGCCGAGCCGCATGGCGGTGTCCACGTCCTCCGGGGTCGCCACGCCCTTGGCCACCGCGTCCGCGGCGAAGTCGACCAGCATCGCGACGGTACGCGCGACGATCAGCCCGGGGCTGTCGCGCACCACGCTGACCTGCTTGCCCAGCGCCTGGAACAGCCCGATCGCCTCGTCCACCGCCCCCGCGCGGGCACCGGGCGCGTGGGCGATCGCGACACGGGTGGCGGCCGCGTAGTCCAGCGCCAGGTCGTACTGCACGGTGTCGCCGCCGCTGTCGGCAGCGTACGTGCCGTCCGCGAGGGTGAGGCGGGCGCCGCCGGGAAGGGTGACCACGCCGTACCCGGCGGCCTCGTCGCGGTCCACGCCGATGCCCGCCTTCTCGATGACCGCGACCAGTTCGCGCACCGGCGGCGGGCCGTCCGTGAAGCCGACGCGGGCCGGGGGCGTGGCGGGTGGTGCCGTGTGCGGGGCGGGCCGCCCGGCACCGCCGCCACTCCCCTTGCCGGTGCCTCCGCCCCCTTCGGGGTCGTCGTAACGGAACCAGCCCGCGCCCGACTTGCGACCGTGCCGCCCGGACTCCACGAGCCTGCGCTGCGCGAGCGAGGGGGTGAACTTCGGGTGCTGGAAGAACGCCTCCCACACCGACCGCGTGACGGCCTCGTTGACGTCCTGGCCGATCAGGTCGGTCAGCTCGAACGGGCCCATCCGGAAGCCGCCGCTCTCGCGCAGCACCGCGTCGATGGTGGCCGGGTCCGCCACCCGGTCCTCCAGCGCGGCGAACGCCTCCGCGTAGAACGGGCGCGCCACCCGGTTGACGACGAAACCGGGCGTGTCGGTGCAGCGCACCGGCGTCTTGCCCCAGCCGAGCGCGGTCGCGTACCCGAAGTCGGCGACCGCCGGGGCGGTGGCGTGACCGGAGACCACCTCGACCAGCGGCAGCAGGGGCGCCGGGTTGAAGAAGTGCAGGCCGAGGAATCGTTCCGGCCGCCGCAGAGCGCCCGCGATCGCGGTGACCGACAGGGAGGAGGTGTTGGTGGCCAGTACGCAGTCGTCGCCGACGACCTCCTCCAGGTCGGCGAAGAGGCGCTGCTTGACCTCGAGCCGCTCGGCGACCGCCTCGATCACGAGCCCCGCGGGTGCCAGCCGCTCCAGGCCCGTCACCGGCGTGGCCGCGGCGCGGGCGGCGTCCCGTTGCTCCGCGGTCATCCGGCCCTTCTCCACCAGCCGGTCCAGGCGTGCGCCGATCGCCTCGGCGGCCCGTGCGGCGAAGCCCTCGGCCACGTCGTACAGCAGCACGGGATGGCCCGCGGCCAGGGCGACCTGCGCGATCCCCTGGCCCATCGTGCCGGTGCCGACGACGGCGACCGTGACGCGGTCACCCGCCGCACCGGACCCCGTCGCACCGGAGGCCGTGGCACCGGAGGCCGTGGCGCCGGAGGCGGAGTGGCCGGCCTCGCCGGAACGCCCGGAGTCATCGGAATGCCCGTAGTGAGAAGAGTTCATCGCGTCCGTTCCCCAAAGTTGTCCACAGGCCACACTTGTCCACAGGCCGCGCGGCGCGCGTCGTCCGGCGGTCCGCGTTGTCCACAGGCCGGATCGCCCCCTTGCCCCGACCGACCATTCGGTCAAGACTATGAGCGCGAAGGCGTCGGCGGAACCTCCTGACCGGTTCCGCGTCGCTCTCGTCCCGATATCCGTCCGTACCCACTCACCGAGGAGTGGCCCGCATGACCGCAGACCTCGCCGTCGCCCAGCTGACCGAACGGCACCGCGCGACCCTGGACCAGGCCCTTCAGGCGATCCGCACCCGTGAGTACTGGTCGCCGCACCCCGAGCACCCCAAGGCCTACGGAGACGGACACGGCCTGGACGCCGCCGAGGGCAAGGCGGCGTTCGAGGCGCTCCTCGGCAAGCGCTTCGCGTTCGACGGCTCCGGCCACGCCGACCAGCCGGGCACCGACGAGTGGACCGGCGCGGAGATCTCGCCGTACGGGATCGAGCTGGGCGTCAGCTACCCGCACCCCGACCTGGACACGCTGCTCGCGTCCATGCGCGACGCCATGCCGTCCTGGCGCGACGCCGGGCCCGAGACCAGGGCGCTGGTGTGCCTGGAGATCCTGGCCCGGATCAACGCCCGCACCCACGAGTTCGCGCACGCGGTGATGCACACCAGCGGCCAGGCCTTCACGATGGCGTTCCAGGCGGGCGGCCCGCACGCGCAGGACCGCGGCCTGGAGGCGGTGGCGTACGCCTACCAGGAGCAGACCCGCACCCCGTCCTCGGCGCACTGGGTCAAGCCGCAGGGCAAGCGCGACCCGCTGAAGCTGCGCACCACGTTCAAGACCGTACCGCGCGGCATCGCGCTGCTCGTCGGCTGCAACACCTTCCCGACGTGGAACGGCTTCCCCGGCCTGTTCGCCTCGCTGGCCACCGGCAACCCGGTGCTGGTCAAGCCGCACCCGCGGGCGATCCTGCCGCTGGCGCTGACCGTGCGGATCGCGCGGGAGGTGCTGGGCGAGGCCGGGTTCGACCCCAACCTGGTCTGCCTGGCGGCGGAGCGCCCGGGCGAGGGGATCGCCAAGACCCTGGCGCTGCGCCCGGAGATCCGGATCATCGACTACACCGGCTCGACCTCCTTCGGCGACTGGCTGGAGACCAACGCCCGCCAGGCGCAGGTCTACACCGAGAAGGCCGGCGTCAACACGGTCGTCATCGACTCCACCGACGACTACCGCGGCATGCTGGGCAACCTCGCCTTCGCCCTGTCGCTCTACAGCGGCCAGATGTGCACCACCCCGCAGAACCTGCTGATCCCCCGCGACGGCATCGACACCGACGCCGGGCACAAGACCTACGACGAGGTGGTCGCCGACCTCGCGGCGGCCGTCGACAAGCTGCTGGGCGACGACGCGCGGGCCAACGCCCTGCTGGGCGCGATCGTCAACCCGCAGGTGCGCGAACGGCTCGACGGCGCCGCCTCGTTGGGCACGGTGGCGCTGGCGTCGCGGTCCGTGGCGCACCCGGAGTTCCCCGACGCGCTGGTGCGCACCCCCGCGATCGTCACGCTGGACGGCGCCAAGCCGGACGACGAGGCCGCCTACCTGTCGGAGTGCTTCGGCCCGGTGTCGTTCGCCGTCGCGGTGGACTCCACGGCGGACGCGCTGGCGCTGCTGCGCCGCACGGTGCGCGAGAAGGGCGCGATGACGGTCGGCGCGTACACCACGTCCGCCGAGGTGGAGCGCGCCGTGGAGGAGGTCTGCGAACAGGAGTGCGCCAACCTGTCGCTGAACCTCACCGGCGGCGTGTACGTCAACCAGACCGCCGCCTTCGCCGACTTCCACGGCACCGGCGGCAACCCGGCGGCCAACGCGACGCTGTGCGACGGGGCGTTCGTGGCGAACCGCTTCCGCACGGTGGAGGTGCGGCGGCCGCAGTGACGCGACGGGCGGGCGGCCCGGTGCGACCACGGCGTCGTCGCCGGGCCTTCGCCCCCGCCCCGCCGCGTAGGCCCAGGTCAGGCGCGGCGGGGCGGACGCGGCGGGCCCGTAGGCTTGGCGCATGTCCGACGACCTGACCGCCGACGTGGTGCGGCACTGGCGCGAGGCCGCCGCCTCGGGCGTGCTGCTCGACGGGTTCCACGCGCTCAAGCACGCGCTGCGTTTCGGGGCGGACGTGCGCCTCGTGCTCGCCGCCGACAAGGACGCCGTGCTGGCCCTGGCGGCGGAGCTGGCGCCGGACGTGGCCGAGCGGCTGGACGCCCTGGTACGGCCCGTTGCGGCGTCGCTGCTGCGGGAGTTGCTGCCGCGCACCCATCCCACCGGGGTCGCCGCGATCGCCGCCCGCCCGGAGCGCGACGCCAACCTGGCCGCGCTGGCCCGCCGGCCCCGGCGGGCCCCCGTCGTCGTCCTGGAGAACCCGCGCAACCTCGGCAACGTAGGCGCCGTCGTCCGGCTCGCGGCCGGCATGGGCGCCACCGGCGTCATCACCACCGGGGACGCCGACCCGTGGCACCCCAACGTGTTGCGCGCCGGCGCCGGCTTGCACTACGCCACCGCCGTCGAACGCCTCGACCTCGGCTCGCTGCCGGACGGCCCGTTGTTCGTCCTCGACCCGGCGGGCGACGACATCAGGACGACGACCCTGCCCGACGACGCGCTGCTCGCCTTCGGTTCCGAACGGCACGGCGTCTCGGACGAACTGCGCGGCGTGGCGACCCGGTTGCTGGCGCTGCCGATGCGCGCCCAGGTCTCCAGCTTCAACCTGGCGACCAGCGTGGCGATGAGCCTGTACCACTGGAGCGCGGGCCCGGGAACGCGGGCGTAGCGGGCCCCTCAGCCCGGCAGGGTGTCCACGCCCGGCGGGGTTGGCGCCGCGACCGGTCGCGGTCGCCCACCGTCGCGCTGGGCCGGGATGGCGGGGCGCTCACCACGTGAGACCGCCCGCACCAGCCGGTCGCGCGCCCAGCGCAGGAAGCCGGTCGGCAGGAAGACCGCGTCGGCCGTGATCATCGCCAGGGAGAAGAACGGCAGCCCCAGGGTGACCGCGATCGCCGCGTGCTCGCACATCATGGCCACCAGCAGCACGTTCTTCACCCGGCGGTTGAAGAGCGTGAAGGGGAAGGCGACCTGCACGATCACCGTGCCGTAGGTGATCAGCATGACGACGACGCCGTTGGACGACATCAGGTGCGACAGGGCCGGCCAGGGGGTGAAGTCGTTGAGGTGCAGCGGGTAGTACAGCGCGGTGCCGTCCTCCCAGCGCGAACCCTGGATCTTGTACCAGCCGGCGGTCGCGTAGATGAAGCAGACCTCGACGACGATCACCAGCATGGCGCCCGCGTGCACGACGTTGGCGACCATCTCCATGACCGCGCGCGGCTCACCCGGCGCGTACTTGCGCAGCAGCCACCACAGGCCCTGCAACGCGAGCACGACGTAGAACGCCGACGCCCAGAACATGCTGAGGTCGCCGAGCGCGCAGACCACCAGCAGGCCGATCGCCCCGGCGACCCAAGTGACGACGCCGACCACGTCGTTCGTCTCGTACGGGTCGCGTGCCGCGCGTCGCGGATCGCGCTCGCGGCGGCGCCTGGCACGGCGGGCGTCCAGCGACCAGACCTGACCGCAGCGGGTGAAGAGCAGGTAGATCGCCATGATGTGGACGACGTTGTCGCCGCCGTCGCCCTCGAAGACGCTGCGGTTCTGCAACGACAGCACGCCGATCATGAACAGCAGCGCGGAGGTGCGGGTCCGCCAGCCGAGCATCAGGGCGGCGCTCGCCAGGATCGCGACCGTGTAGACGATCTCGAACCACACCCTGCTGTCGGACCACAGCAGTACGGTGAAGGCGTGGTTGGACGCGATCAGGCTTCGCGCCATGTCCCAGCTCCACGGGCTGCCCGGCCCGTACAGCTCGTCGCGGTGCGGCCACTCGCGCAGCAGGAACAGCAGCCAGGTCAGCGCGAAGCCGATCCGTATCACCGCCGACTGGTACGGCGCCACCGGCCGGCCGCTGACCCGGGCCAGACCGCGGCCGATCGCGCTGTCCAGTCCGCGCAGCACGCCCGCGAAGGGTGAGGGCACGGCGGGCTCGGCGCGCGGCACGGGAGCCTCGGCGCGGGGCGCGAATGCCTGCCCGGGAGTCCGGTCGTCGGTCACGTGAAGTCCTTGGAGCTGACGGTCCACCACGGCATCACGCGGTAGGTGGTCTGGGTGTCGATCCGCTCGGCGCTCCACTTGGGCGCCGCCACCGGCATCGTGGCGAGGCGCACCTGGACGCGCTGCACGGAGCCGCCGTTGAGGTGCGGGCCGAAACGGTGGGCGATGATCCGCAGCAGGTACTCCTGCGACAGGTCGCCGCGGTCCCCGATCGGGTGGTCCTGCTCGTCGTGGGTGTCGGTGTAGAAGCCCCAGGCGCGGCGCAGTTCGTTCTGCTCGGTGTGGCTGGGGATCGGGTTGTGCCGGATCTTGGCGATGTCCATGGCGGTGAAGTCGACCCAGCCGGTCGTGCTCGTCGCGCCGTTCGCCTGCCGCACCTCGGCGCGGGCCTGGACGTCGGTGTTGACCTGCACCGGGTTGGGCGCGAACAACTGCCAGTTCTGCTCGAACTCGGGGTCGACGTAGCCGTTGATCGCCGAGGCGTGCGCCTTGGAGATCGTGTTGGACGGCGCGACGCTCAGGAAGACCATGCCGAGATGGACAGCGGCGCCCACCACCACGGCGGCGACGGTGAGCGCGACGACGACCCGGGAGGGAAGCGAGAGGCGGGCTATCGGGCCGAGGTCGGAGGCGTATCCGGTGTCGTCGGCCTCGGGGCGGCCCGCGTCGGGAACCCCGGAGGCGGAGGCACTCGCGTCGCCGGAGGCGGTGCCGCCCACTTCGCCGGAGGCGGAGGCGCCTACCTCGCCAGGGGCAGAGGCGGAGGCGGGGGCGCCTACCTCGCCGGTGGCGGAGGCGGGGCCGCCCGCGTCGTGGTGGCCGGTCTCGGGATCGCCTGGGGCGTGGTCGCCGCCCGTGGTGGCGCCGCTGGGGCCCCCGGGACCGCTGGGGAGGCTGGGGCCGGCGGGGCCAGGGCGGTCTGGCCGACTGATGCGATCGGGGTGATCAGGACGCTCGGAGGCGCGGGGGTCGGCCGGGGCACGGCTTTCCGGGGCGGGATCCGGGGCGGAGGCGGCACCGGCGGGTGCCTCGCCGTCAGCCGTCGCCTCGTCCGGCGTTCCCGGTCCTCCCGGCGCCTGCGCCCCCTCCGGGCCCCCCGGCGTGGCTGCCCGATCTTCCGGCACGTGCGCCCGCGCGGGCGCGTGAGGACCGCCCGCGTCGGCGCCCCGGTCCGGTGCCGCGCCGGCTTCGGACCCGCGTCGCGCCGCCCCCTGCTCGGGTGGCTCCATCTCGTGCCCCGTTCCCTTCCCTGGCGCCCCGAAGGCCCAGATCCCCGCGGCCCGAGGGCCGTCTCCCCGGCGGCCGGTGGGCCTTCGGGCCCGGGCCACCACGCCACCGTTGGTCTTGACCACCGGAACGCTACTCATGAGGCCGCCGCTAGGACAGCCGTACGAGGTTATCCACAGGCCGCGGCCCGGCCTTGACACCCTCCGCCACCCGGCACACCATTGAACCGAACGGTCGGTCGGTAGCTCATGAGGTCCACCAGGGCCCAACGGGAGTGAGGGAGGCTTCGGCATGGCCACGGCACAGACGGCGGACGCCGTCGACCAGCAGGCGGAGTTCGACGCGTTGGTGGCCGCCGAAGGGCGGATCGAGCCGCGCGACTGGATGCCCGACGCCTACCGGGCCACGCTGGTCCGCCAGATCGCGCAACACGCGCACTCCGAGATCATCGGCATGCAGCCGGAGGCCAACTGGATAACGCGCGCCCCCAGCCTGCGGCGCAAGGCGATCCTGATGGCCAAGGTGCAGGACGAGGCCGGACACGGCCTGTACCTGTACGGCGCCGCCGAGACCCTGGGCGTCAACCGCGACGACCTGCTCGACAAGCTGCACGCGGGCCGCCAGCGCTACAGCTCGATCTTCAACTACCCCACCCTGACCTGGGCTGACGTCGGCGCCATCGGCTGGCTGGTGGACGGCGCGGCGATCACCAACCAGGTGCCGCTGTGCCGCTGCTCCTACGGGCCGTACGCGCGCGCCATGGTGCGGGTGTGCAAGGAGGAGTCCTTCCACCAGCGCCAGGGTTACGAGCTGCTGCTGGCGCTGTCGCGCGGCACCGAGGCGCAGCACGCGATGGCGCAGGACGCGGTGGACCGCTGGTGGTGGCCGTCGCTGATGATGTTCGGCCCGCCGGACGACGAGTCGGCGCACTCCGCGCAGTCGATGGCCTGGCGCATCAAGCGGCACTCCAACGACGAGCTGCGTCAGCGGTTCGTGGACATATGCGTGCCGCAGGCGGAGTCGCTGGGGCTCACCCTGCCCGACCCGGACATCGCCTGGAACGAGGAGCGCGGCTGCTACGACTTCGGGCCGATCGACTGGTCGGAGTTCCAGCGGGTGCTGCGCGGCGACGGCCCCTGCAACGAACAGCGTCTCGCCCAGCGCCGCGCCGCGCACGAGAACGGCGCGTGGGTCCGCGAGGCGGCGGCCGCCTACGCCGCCAAGCACGCCGGCGACGGCACGACGGACAGCACCGAGAGCACCGAGAGCACCAAGAGCAGCGAGAGCGCTGAGAGCACCGAGGGGGCGATGGCGGGATGAGCGGCGACTGGCCGTTGTGGGAGGTCTTCGTGCGCAGCAGGCGCGGGCTGAGCCACAGCCACGCGGGAAGCCTGCACGCGCCCGACGCGCAGATGGCCCTGCGCAACGCGCGCGACCTGTTCACCCGGCGCGGGGAGGGCGTGTCGATCTGGGTGGTCCCGGCCGCCGCGATCACCGCCTCGTCGCCGGACGAGAAGGATCCGTTCTTCGAACCGGCGGCCGACAAGGTCTACCGGCACCCGACGTTCTACGAGATCCCGGAAGGGGTGCAGCACCTGTGAACGGCGAGCCGACCCGGCCCGGCTCCCTCGCCACCTCCGCGGGCGCGGGCGTCGCCCCCGGCACGGCCGCGTGGGCCGCGGTGGCGCTGGCGGACGACGCGCTGGTGCTGTCCCACCGCCTCGGCGAGTGGGTGGGGCACGCGCCGGCGCTGGAGGAGGAGGTGGCCCTCGCCAACATCGCGCTCGACCTGCTGGGCCAGGCGCGCTTCCTGTACTCGCTCGCGGGCGACGAGGACGAGCTGGCGTACCTGCGGGAGGAACGGGCCTTCCGCAACGTGCAGTTGGTGGAGCGGCCCAACGGTGACTTCGCGTCCACCATCGTGCGGCAGCTGTTCTTCTCCACCTACCAGGAGCTGCTGTACCTGGAGCTGGCGGCGGCCGAACCGGACGGCGAGCTGGGCGCGTTGGCCGCCAAGGCGGTCAAGGAGGTCGCCTACCACCGCGACCACGCCGCCCAGTGGACGCTGCGGCTCGGCGACGGCACGCCGGAGAGCCACCGCCGCACGCAGGAGGCGCTGGACGCCCTGTGGCGCTACACCGGTGAACTCTTCGAGCCCGTCGAGGGGTTGGAGATACGCGCCGACGCGCTGCGGCAGCCGTGGCTGGCGTCTGTCACCGAGGTCGTCACGCGCGCCACCTTGACCATGCCGGAGGGCACCGACCGGATCGACTGGGCGGCGGGCGGCGGACGGCAGGGCGTCCACACCGAGCCGTTCGGCCGGATGCTCGCGGAGATGCAGCACCTGCACCGGGCGCACCCGGGGGCGTCATGGTGACGATGACGGCGCTGGAGGAGGAGCTGCTGCGCATAGCGGGCGGTGTCCCCGATCCCGAGCTGCCCATGCTCACCCTCGACGAGCTGGGCGTGCTGCGGGGCCTGCGCGTCGTCGCGCCGGGTGCGGTGGAGGTCGAGCTGACGCCGACGTACACCGGCTGCCCGGCGGTCGGGACGATGGCCGCGGACATCACCGACCGGCTCCGCGAGCGCGGCATGGCCGAGGTGTCGGTGCGCACGGTGCTGTCGCCGCCGTGGACCACGGACGCCATCAGTCCGGAGGGCCGCCGCAAGCTGGCGGAGTCCGGCATAGCCCCGCCGCGCCCGAAGGAGGCGTCGGGGCCGGTGCCGGTCGAGCTGTCGGTGCGCTGCCCGCACTGCGGTTCGCTGGACACCACGTTGCTCAACCGGTTCTCGTCCACCGCCTGCAAGTCGCTGCGGCGGTGCGAGAGCTGCCGTGAACCGTTCGACCACTTCAAGGAGTTGTGAGGGATGGCGATGACGGCGACGGCCCGCCACAGCGCGTTCCACGCGCTCCGGGTGGCCGAGGTCGACCGGCTCACCGACGACGCGGTGGCGCTCACCTTCGAGGTGCCGTCCGCGCTGCGCGAGGCGTACCGCTTCACGCCCGGGCAGCACATCGCGGTGCGGCGGTTCGTGGACGGCGCGGAGGTGCGGCGGACGTACTCGGTCTGCGATCCGGCAGTCATCGACGACGCCGGCGACGGCGCGGACGCGGGGCCCGCACGGCTGCGGGTCGGGGTGCGGCTGGTGGAGGGCGGCGCGTTCTCGACCTACGCGCTCAAGGAGTTGCGGGCGGGTGACGAGCTGGAGGTGATGACTCCGGCCGGGCGGTTCGGCGCGGGCGCGTGGGCGGCGGTGCCGGAGACCGGACGCGGCGGGCACTTCGCCGCGGTCGTCGGGGGCAGCGGCATCACCCCGGTCCTGTCGATCATGACGACGCTGCTGGCGCGGCGTCCCGAGGCGCGGTTCTGCCTGATACGCAGCGACCGCACGGCGGCCTCCACGATGTTCCTGGAGGAGGTGGCGGACCTCAAGGACCGCTACCCGGGGCGCTTCCAGCTGGTGCACGTGCTCTCCCGGGAGGAGCAGCAGGCGGGACTGCCGTCGGGTCGGCTGGACGGAGAGCGGCTGGGGAGGCTGCTGCCCGCGTTGCTGCCGGTGGACGCGGTGGACGCCTGGTTCCTGTGCGGGCCCCACGGGCTGGTGGAGGACGCGGAGCGCACGTTGCGCGGACTCGGGGTGCCGGCCGACCGGGTCCACCAGGAGGTCTTCCACGTGGACACGGGTGCCGCGGCCGACGCCACCGCCCGCCCCGCGGTCCCGGTGGGCGCCACCGTGCACGCGACGCTCGACGGCCGCAGCGGCGACTGGCCGTCGCGAGGTGGGGAGTCGGTGCTGGAGACGGTGCTGCGCAACCGCGCCGACGCGCCCTACGCCTGCAAGGGCGGGGTGTGCGGCACGTGCCGGGCGAAGCTGGTCTCCGGCGAGGTGCGGATGGACCGCAACTTCGCGCTGGAGCCGTCGGAGGTGGACGCGGGATACGTACTGGCCTGCCAGTCGCATCCGGTCACGGAGAAGGTCGAGGTCGACTTCGACGCCTGACCCGGCCGCGTGCCGTGGCCGCCCGGACGTCACGCGCCGGGGACGTCATGCGCCGGGGGCGCCCCGGGCCGCCGAGCCGCCCGTCGCGCCGCCGTCGTCACAGAACGCCGGCCGGGGCGTCCGTCTCGCTGACCAGCGGGCGCCCGGCGGCGTGCCAGGCGAGCATGCCCCCGTCGACGTTGACCGCGTCCACGCCCTGCGCGATCAGGTACTGGGCGACCTGCGCGGAGCGTCCGCCGACCCGGCACACCACGTGGATGGTCCGGTCGGCGGGCAGTTCCGCGATGCGCGCGACCAGTTCGCTCATCGGGATGTGCACCGCTTCGGGGGCGTGACCGACCGACCACTCGTCGTTCTCCCGCACGTCGAGCAGGTACCCGTCGGACGGGACGGCGGCGGCGTCCACGGCGGGCAGCGGGGCGAAGTTCATCGGTGGGCCTTCCGTCGGTTCCGGTCGGCCCATCCTCTCATCCGCGCCGGCGCCGGCCACGCGGCCAGATCCCGTTCCGCCCCGCCCGCTCAGCCCTCGGCGCGGTCCACCTTGCCGACGAGGTCCGCGAGGCGGCGTTCGCGTTCGGCGACCTGGGACAGCAGTTGTTCGGCGATCTCGTTGAGCAGGCCGTCCGGGTCCTGGGGGGCGAGCTTCATCATCTGGCCGATCGCGCTGGCCTCCAGTTCCGCTGCGACCGCGGCCAGCGACTCCTTGCGCTGGGCCAGCCACTCCAGCCGGGCGTACAGTTCCTCGGCCTTGGTCAGCGGCGGGCGCTCCGGCGCGGGCCCGGCCTCCCACTCCTCGGCGAGCGAGCGCAGCGCGGCCTCGTCGCCCTGCGCGTACGCCTCGTTGACGCGTGCGATGAACTCGCCGCGCAGCCGCTGGTCCTCCTCACCGCGGGCCAGGTCGGGATGGGCCTTGCGGACCAGTTCGCGGTAGAGGCGGCGGGCCTCCTCGGCGGGCCGCACCCGGCGCGGCGCCTGCGGATCGTCCACCTGCCGCACCCCGTCCGAGCCCAGCAGCCCCTCGAACAGCTCCTCCACGCCCGGCATCGGCATCACCAGGGCGCGCGCCTCCCAGGCACGCCGGATGTCGTCACGCTCGCCGCTGTGCGCCGCGACCGCCTCCGCGATCAGGGCGTCGAGTTCGTCGAGACGCGCGTACATCGGGCCGAGTCGCTGGTGGTGCAGCCGGGAGAAGTTCTCCACCTCGACCCGGAAGCTCTCCACCGCGATCTCGAACTCGATCAGGGCCCGCTCGGCGGCGAGCACCGCCCGTTCCAGGCGGTCCTCGGTGCCGCCCTGCTCCGAGCGGTCCTCGGTGCCGCTCGGCGGCTGGTCGGACGGCGGGCCCGCGGCCTCGCCGTCGTGCCGCCGGGTCTCCTGTGCGCCTTCCGGGTTCGTCACGCGACCAGCCTACGAGTCGGCGCAAACCGAGCCGCCCGGCCGCCGGGACCCGGCCCCCGCCGGCCGCGGGGCCCACGGCTCACGGCCCATCACCCGGGCCCGTCCCTCGCGGCCACCCGCTACCTGGGTCCCGGCCCCGCGCTCCGGCACGCAGGTCGCAGCCCCTGCCGTCGCGCCCCGGCCCGCAGGCCAGGCGGCCCGCCCGGCAAGCACAGCGCTCCGCCCCCTGTCCACACCGGGGGCCCAACCCCCTTCCGCAGGTGGGCAATCTCGGTATTTCCTCGCACTCCCATGACGTTTCGTGCTTGCCTGGAGCCAGAATGTATTCACGGCTGCCCTCCGGCGACCGTTGGCCGAGAACCGTAGGTGCACGACGTTGGACAAGACGTTGGACGACTCACACGGGACGAGCAGACCTCCGGTCACCACGGACGGCGCGGACGCCGGTCGCGGCGACGTCGAGGGCGGCGGGGCGCAGGAAGGGGTCGCGCCCGTGCCCGGGATCGCGGCGCTGCTGCGGCTGGCCGTGGTGGCCGTCGACACCGACGGGCGCGTCTCGTACTGGAACCGCGGCGCGCAGGAACTCTTCGGCCACCGCTGGGAGTCGGTGCACGGCCACCGCGCGGCGGGATTGCTGGCCGCGCCGGTGCCGACCTCGCCCGGACAGCTGCGGGACGCGACCGAACTCCTCGACGACCTGACCCGCCCCTGCTGGGCCGGCCGGTTCCCGGTCACGGACCGGGACGGCGCGGTTCGGGACGTGCTGTGGTGGTCCTACCGCGTTGCCGAACCGGCAGGCCGCAGCCTTCTGGTGCTGGCCGCGCACGCCACGCCGCTGCGCACCGGAGGCCTGCGCGTCGCGGTCGGCGACCGGCTGCTGCCGTACGCGCTGGTCGGAGAGCCGGGCACGGAGGGCGTCCGCGTCACCGCCCGGCTGGCCGCGCCCATGGATCATGAAAGCCCTGCGGGCCCCACGGAGACCGCCGGTCCCGCCGACCGCCTCGGCGCCGTCCTGCCCCGAGTCAGCCCCGGCCGCCTGGAGCGGATCACCCGGGAGATCACCCGCCTCGGACCTCCCGCGCTGGAGATCGAGGGGACCGCCGTGCTGCCGGTGCTTCCCTACGAGGCGCTCCCGTACGAGGCCGCGCGCTCCGGTGGCGCCGTGATCCGGCCGGACGAAACGGTCGCAGCCCCTGGTCGGCCCACCGCCGCCGCCACTGCCGTCTCCGCCACGCGGCGTCCCGCCCGCCGTTCCGTCCCCCGGCGCCGCGCCGAACTGCTTCCCGCCCCCCGCGACACCGCCCCGCCCACGGCGTACGACCCGACGACGACGCACGACCCGACGACGTACGACCCAGCCAGGACGTACGACTCACCCGCGGCGTACGAAGGCCCCACCGGCGTCGCCGCCGACGCGCTCACCCCCGTGCCCGCGTTCCCGCCCGTCGTTCCCGGCACGGTGCTGGACGAGCAGCTCGCGCTGCTGCGCGAGACCGGAACCCGGGTGGGCACCACCCTCGAACTCGACGCCACGGCGGCCGAGTTGTGCGCCGTAGCCGTGCCGCGCTTCGCCGACTTCGCCACCGTGCTGCTGGTCGACCAGGTCTTCTCCGACGCCGCCTCGGACACCGGCCCCGACCCGCACGGCGCCGACCCGCACGGCACCGCCACGGGCCCCCGCGTGGTGCGCCGCATCGCCGTCGCCAAGGGCAGCCCGCACGGCCCGTGGAGCCGCGCCCTGCCGGAGGGCGAGCTGTACACCATCCCGGCCGGGCACGCGCCCGCGCTGGACGAACCCTTCCTGCTGCCGGTCGTCGACCCGACGATCGCCGCCGGGCTCGCCGAGGACCTCGGGGTGCCCGCGCTCGCCCCGCTGCTGCCCGGCCGCTCCGTGCTGCTGACCCCGCTGACCGCGCGCGGCACCGTGCTGGGCAGGATGTGCTTCGTACGGGAGCCGCAGCGGCGGCCGTTCGACGCCACGGACGCGGCGACCGCCGCGGAACTCGCCGCGCGCGGCGCCGTCCACCTGGACAACGCCCGCCTGCACCGCATGGAGTCGCGCGCCGCCGCGACCCTCCAGCGCAGCATGCTGCCGACCTCCCCGCCGCGCATCCCCGGTGTGCGCATCGCCCACCACTACCGGCCCGGCGACCGGCAGGCGCAGGTCGGCGGCGACTGGTTCGACGCGGTCCAACTGCCGGGCGGGCGCGTCGCGTTGGTCGTCGGCGACGTGATGGGCCACGGGCTGCTGAGCGCGGCCGTGATGGGGCAGTTCCGCACCGCCGTGCAGACCATGGCCGCGCTCGACCTGCCGCCCGCGCAGTTGCTGCGCCACCTGGACAACCTCGCCCAGCGGCTCGGCGCCGACCATCTGGCGACCTGCGTCTACGCGGTCTACGACCCGATCCACCGCACCCTCGCGCTGGCCAACGCGGGCCACATCCCGCCGGTCCTGGTGCGCGGCGACGGCCGGGGCGAGCTGCTGAGCATCCCGGAGGGCGCGCCGATCGGGGTGGGCGGGGTGCCCTTCGAGACGGTGGAGATCCCCGTTCCTGACGGCAGTTGGCTGGTGCTGTGCACCGACGGGCTGGTCGAGGTGCGCGGCGAGGGGATAGACGCGGGGCTGGCCGCGCTGTGCTCCAACGTGATCGAACCGCAGCAGACGCCCGAGGACGTCTGCGACCAGATCCTCTCCCGCGTCCACTCCGAGGACCGCAGGGACGACGTTGCGCTGCTGGTCGCCCGTTTCGAGGGCATCGCGTCGGCGGACGTCGCCGAGTGGCAGCTCGCGCTCGACCCCTCGGAGGTGCGCACCGCGCGGGCGGTGACCCGCAAGCAGTTGGCGCAGTGGGGCCTGGGCCAGCTGTCCGACCTGACGGAGCTGCTGGTCAGCGAGCTGGTGACCAACGCGCTGCGGGTCGCCTCGCACGAGGTGCAGCTGCGCCTGATGCGGGTCGGCAAGCTGCTGGTCGAGGTCAGTGACGACAACCACAACCTGCCGCAGCTACGCCGGGCCGACGCGGTCGACGAGCACGGCCGGGGGCTGGCACTGGTCAGCAACCTCTCGCGGCGCTGGGGGACGAGCCGCAAGGCGGTCGGCAAGGTGGTGTGGTTCGAACTGCCGCTGCCGAAGGAGTAGCCGCGACCGCGGGAGGGCATGTCACCGGGGAACCGAAGAACCGTCCAGTGGGCCGCTTTCCCCTCCGATGTGTTGTATTATACAACCATCTGAAAGGGGAACCCCGTGTCAGCTTCGCCAGGCCCCGGTGCCCGGAGCGCCGAGCGCGCCGTGAGCAGCAACGACGACAGCCGGGAAGAACGGGTGGACCGAGACGCCCGGGAGGACCGGGAGGAGTCGGTCGAGACCATCCACCGCGAGCTGACCGCCTTCGCCCGGCGCGCCCGCTCGACGGCCGCCCGGATGCATCCGGAACTCTCCCTCGTCGCCTTCACCCTGCTCGCCCACCTCGCCGACCAGCGCGGCTGCCGGGCCACCGACCTCGCCGCGCACTACATGCTGGACAAGTCCACCGTCAGCAGGCAGGTCGCCGCGCTGGAGAAGCTCGGCTTCGTCGAGCGCCGCCCCGACCCCGACGACCAGCGCGTCCAGGTCCTGCATCCGACGCCCTCCGGCTACGAGGTGCTGACCACGGCACACACGCGACGCCAGGAGGTCTTCCGCCGCCGCTTCGCGGACTGGCCGCAGGACGACCTCAGCCGTTTCGCGGAGTACCTCGTCCGCTTCAACGAGGCGTCGGTGGTCTACGACGTCGCACCGTCGTAGACCGGCGCCTCGCCGGCCTCGGGAACGCGATCGGGATCTGGATGCGAGCCGGCCCCGGAAACGCGAGCCGACCCCGGAGCGCGACCAGCCCAGGACGTGGAACGCGAGGCCCCGACGGCGTCATCGAACCGAAGACGCGGGCCGTCGACGCCCTTCTCGCAGCCCACCGTTGAAGCGCCGTCAGGCGTTCTCCGTCCTGGCGGCCGGAGCACGGGGGCAGGCCGGGGCCTCGGGCATGTGGCGGGCGGCCCAGTCGGCCAGTTCGTTCATCGCGGGGGCCAGCGCGTCGCCCGCGGGCGTGAGCTGGTAGCCGACCCGCAGCGGGGGCCCCTCGTCCACCTCGCGCAGCACCAGGCCGGCCGCGGTCAGCTCGGAGAGCCGGTCGGAGAGCATGCGCTCGCTGATCCCCGGCACCGCTCGGCGCAGCTCGGCGAAGTGCGACCGCCCCTGGGCCATCAGCACAGCGATGATCACACCGGTCCAGCGCTTGCCGAGCAGCGTGAAGACGCGGGTGATTCCCTGGTCGATCGCCTTGCACTCCTGAGGATCCCGCATGCCGCCATCGTACTGCACCGACCGCAGTCACTATATTTTTGTTAGTAGGTGTGGTATCCCTAGTAGAGGTAAGACTTTCAACTAACTGGACCCGTGGAGGGACCACCATGGCCACCCTGCTGCACATCGACTCCTCGCTGAACGGCGACAACTCCGCCTCGCGTGCCGTCACCGCCACCTTCCGCAAGGAATGGGAGGCCCAGCACCCGGGCGGCACGGTGATCTACCGCGATCTCGCCGCCGAGCCCCTGCCGCACCTCGACACGGCCGCCGCCAGCGCGGGCTTCGCCGACCCGGCCACGCACACCCCGGAGCAGGCGGAGGCGTTCGCCCTGCGGGTGAAGCTGGCGGAGGAACTGGAGCAGGCCGACGCGGTGCTCATCGGCGCGCCGATGTACAACTTCACGATCCCCTCCACCTTGAAGGCGTGGCTGGACCAGGTCATCCTCATGGGCCGCACCTCCGGTGAGAACCCGTCCGCCAAGGGCACCCCGGCCATCGTCGTGGCCAGCCGCGGCGGCGGCTACGGGCCGGGCACCCCGCGCGAGAGCTTCGAGTTCGTCACCACCTACCTGGACAAGGCGCTGAACGGCGCCCTCGGCCTGGACGTCGAGTTCATCGTGCCCGAGCTGACGCTGGCCCGGGTCAACCCGGCGATGGCCGACCTGGTCGAGCTGGCGGACGCCTCGGCGGCCAAGGCCCACGAGACCGCGACCAGCCGCGCCAAGGAGCTGGCCGCCCGCCTGGCGGCCTGATCCGGACCGACCGGCACGGTAGGGGGCTACGGCCCCGGCACGGCGAAGGGCCGCGCGGAGCACTCCGCGCGGCCCTTCGCCGTGATCGGTCTCACCGCCCGCATCCCGCACCCTCGACCGCCGGCGGCCACCTCACGGCACCAGCCACCTCAATGACGCCGGCGCCGTGAACCGTCATCCATACGGAAAAAGACCCTCAAAGCGTCACGCCGAAGTCACGGGCGATGCCGACCAGGCCGGACGCGTAGCCCTGGCCGATCGCGCGGAACTTCCACTCCGCCCCGTTGCGGTACAGCTCGCCGAAGACCATCGCGGTCTCGGTCGAGGCGTCCTCCGTCAGGTCGTAGCGCGCCAGCTCCTTGCCGTCCGCCTGGTTGACGACGCGGATGAACGCGTTGCGCACCTGCCCGAAGCTCTGGCCGCGGCCTTCGGCCTCGTAGATGGAGACCGGGAAGACGATCTTGTCGACCTCGGGCGCGACGGCCGCGAGGTTGACCTTGATCGCCTCGTCGTCACCCTCGCCCTCACCCGTGAGGTTGTCACCGGTGTGCTCGACGGAGCCGTCGGGGCTCTTGAGGTTGTTGAAGAAGACGAAGTGCCCGTTGGACAGCACCTTGCCGCCGCCGTCCAGCAGGAGCGCGCTCGCGTCCAGGTCGAAGTCGGTCCCGGTGGTGGTGCGCACGTCCCAGCCCAGCCCCACGGTGACCGCGGTCAGACCCGGGGCCTCCTTGGTCAGCGAGACGTTGCCGCCCTTGGTGAGGCTGACACCCATTACGACACCCCGCACAATCCGGCGCGGGCCACGCCACTTGACGATTCCTTTGCCCACCCCGCCCAACGACCGCCCACCCGGCGAGGTTCCCGTACGGCGTTCCCGTACAACGAAGAAGACCCCGCTCCGGATCTCCGGAGCGGGGTCTCACTCTGTGCGCGAGGGGGGAGTTGAACCCCCACGCCCTTTCGGGCACTGGAACCTGAATCCAGCGCGTCTGCCTATTCCGCCACCCGCGCATTGGGTGCTGCCGTTCGATTCTGCCACACTTTCCGAGCCGTTCTTACTGGCCTTCGGAACCGGTGGGAGCGCCTCCCGACGTCCTGAAGACTAGCACGTCATCCGGGGTGGATTCACATCCGTTCCCGGGGGCAGGGCTTCCGGAGGGCGGGGGGCGGACCCGGCGACGCGGGACCTTGCGGGACACTGACAGGAGCCGCATCTACCATCCCTGTGAAGACAACGGCACCGCAGTACGACGAACGACACCGCAGCACGACAAGCGGACGGGAAGGTTCCGTCCGACCCCCGTCGGGATCGCGGTGTGTGAGGGTCGACACTGTTGTAGTCGATGGCTGAGGGGAACCACCTGATTTCCCGTCGCGTGGATACGATCAGTAAGCAGTACGAAGCGAGAACCGCACCGTACGGAAGCGGAACCGAGGAAGGAGGTGCCCCGTGGGAGTACTGAAGCGCTTCGAGCAGCGACTCGAAGGTCTCGTCAACGGCACCTTCGCCAAGGTGTTCAAGTCCGAGGTCCAGCCGGTCGAGATCGCGGGCGCGCTCCAGCGGGAGTGCGACAACAACGCGACGATCTGGAACCGCGACCGCACGGTCGTGCCCAACGACTTCATCGTCGAACTGAGCCCCTCCGACCACGAGCGCCTGAGCCCCTACGCGACCCAGCTCGGCGACGAGCTGTCGGGCATGGTCGGGGACTACGCCAAGCAGCAGCGGTACACCTTCCTGGGCCCGATCAAGGTGCACCTGGAGAAGGCCGACGACCTCGACACCGGGCTGTACCGGGTGCGCAGCCGCACGCTGGCGAGCAGCGAGTCGCAGCCGCACGCCGCCGAGGCCCGCCAGGCCCACGACGCCGGGCAGTACCCGCCGCCCGGCGGCCGTCCGCCCGGCCGTCAGCAGCGGCCCGGGGGCTACGGCTACCCCCCGCAGCCCGCCTCCCCGCCGCCCATGCCGGCCGGTCCGCCGCCCGGACGCGGCTCGGTGACCCGGCTGCCGGGCACCGGCGACCCGTCCTCCACCGCCCGGCGGTGGATCGAGATCAACGGCAACCGCCACCAGATCTCCGGCTCGACCCTGGTGCTGGGCCGCAGCACCGAAGCGGACGTGCGGATCGACGACCCCGGGGTCTCCCGCAAGCACTGCGAGATCCGCGTCGGGTCGCCCTCGATGGTCCAGGACCTCGGCTCCACCAACGGCATCGTGGTGGACGGGCAGCACACCCAGCGCGCTACGCTCCGCGACGGCTCACGCATCGTCGTGGGCAGTACCACCATCGTGTACCGGCAAGCCGAAGGGTGAAGCGGGGGCAATGTCAGAGCTGACCCTGACGGTCATGCGGTTGGGCTTTCTCGCCGTGCTGTGGCTGTTCGTCATCGTCGCGGTACAGGTCATCCGTAGTGATCTGTTCGGAACCAAGGTGACGCAGCGCGCCGCCCGGCGCGCGGAGAGCGGCCAGCGTCCGCCGCAGCAGCGCCAGCAGGCCGCGCCCGCCCCGCAGCGCCAGCAGAACCGCCAGCGCCGGGGGGCGCCGACCAAGCTCGTCGTCACCGAGGGTTCGCTGACGGGTACGACCGTCGCACTCCAGGGCCAGACCATCACCCTCGGCCGGGCGCACGATTCGACCATCGTGCTCGACGACGACTACGCGTCGTCGAGGCATGCCAGGATCTATCCGGACCGCGACGGTCAGTGGATCGTCGAGGACCTCGGATCCACCAACGGCACCTACCTGGACCGCGCGCGGCTCACCACACCGACGCCCATTCCGCTCGGTGCCCCGATCCGCATCGGCAAGACCGTCATCGAGCTGCGGAAGTAGTCGCACTATGAGCCAGCGGAGCGAGCGAGCGCGACCGAGAGGGTGGGCAGCGTGCGGATGTACCCCGAGCCGACGGGCGAGGTGCGCATGAGTCTGTCCCTGCGCTTCGCCGCCGGGTCCCACGTGGGCATGATCCGTGAGCACAACGAGGACTCCGGCTACGCCGGCCCGCGGCTGCTCGCGATCGCCGACGGCATGGGCGGCCAGGCGGCCGGCGAGGTCGCCAGCTCCGAGGTCATCTCCACCCTGGTCACGCTCGACGACGACGTGCCCGGCTCCGACGTGCTCACCTCCCTCGGCGAGGCCGTGCAGCGCGCCAACGACCAGCTGCGCGACATGGTCGAGGAGGACCCGCAGCTGGAGGGCATGGGCTGCACGCTCACCGCGATGCTGTGGACCGGGCAGCGGCTCGGCATGGTGCACATCGGCGACTCCCGCGGCTACCTGCTGCGCGACGGCGTGCTGACGCAGATCACCCAGGACCACACCTGGGTCCAGCGGCTGGTGGACGAGGGCCGGATCACCGAGGAGGAGGCCGGCACCCACCCGCAGCGCTCCCTGCTGATGCGCGCGCTGGACGGCCGCGGCCAGGTCGAACCCGACCTGTCGATCCGCGAGGTCCGGGTCGGCGACCGCTACCTGATCTGCTCCGACGGCCTGTCCGGCGTGGTCAGCCACCAGACCCTCGAAGAGACGCTCGCCAGCTACCAGGGCCCGTACGAGACGGTGCAGGAGCTGATCCAGCTCGCGCTGCGCGGCGGCGGCCCGGACAACATCACCTGCATCGTGGCCGACGTCCTGGACGCCGAGGACGGCGACACCCTGGCGGGCCAGCTCAACGAGAACCCGGTGGTGGTCGGCGCCGTCGCGGAGAACCCGCACGGCCTGGCCGACCCCCGCCACCTCCAGACCCCCGCGGGCCGCGCCGCCGGCCTCGGCCGCGGCACGCCCCAGCAGCCGCAGGCACCGCAGGGCGCGTTCGGCCCGCCGGAGGGCGAGCAGGAGCCGCAGGCCCCGCTGGGCAGCTTCGGCCCGTACGACGAGAGCGCCGCCTCGGAGGGCCACGCGAAGCCCAAGCGCAAGCGCAAGTGGCCCAAGCGCACCGCGATCGCGATCGCGGTGCTCGCGGTCATCGGCGGCGGGCTGTACGGCGGCTACCGCTGGACCCAGACCCAGTACTACGTGGGCGCCAACGGCGACCACGTAGCCGTCTACCAGGGCATCAACCAGAGCCTGCTGGGCCTGAGCCTGTCCAAGGTGCACACCGACCACCCGGAGATCGAACTCAAGTACCTGCCGACCTACCAGCGCAGCCAGGTGCAGAGCACCATGGGCGTCACCAGCCTCGCCCAGGCGAACGCGGAGGCCGGCGACCTCGGCAAGCAGGCCACCGTCTGCCGCATCGTCGCCGAGAGCAAGCAGAAGACCCCTGCCCCCGGTGGCAAGCCCAGCGGGAAGACCAGCGGCACGACCGGGACCAAGGACGGCGCCGGCGCCGCGACCGGCGGCCAGGCCACCCCCGGCGGGTCCACCATCGGCACCGACGCGGCCGTCAACACCTCGGGCCACGGCACGCCCGGCACCACCTCCCCGTCCACCAAGCCGAGCCCGAGCCCGTCGGCGCCGGCACTCTCCGCCGACGAGCAGAAGCTGGCGCAGCAGTGCGGCACCGGCCAGCAATAGCACCAGGAGGGGGCGGCCCGCAGTGAGCAGCGTCAGCAACACCACCACCATCAGCTCGGTCGGGGCACCGAACCGGCGCAACACCGAGCTGGTGATGCTCCTGTTCGCCGTCGCGATCCCGGTGCTCGCCTACGCCAACGTCGGCCTGGCCAAGAACGGCTCGATCCCCGCCGGAATGCTCGGCTACGGACTCGGCCTCGGCCTGATCGCGGGCGTCGCGCACGTGATGGTGCGCAAGTTCGCGCCGTACGCCGACCCGTTGATGCTGCCGATCGCGACGCTGCTCAACGGGCTCGGGCTGGTGCTGATCTACCGGCTCGACCTGGAGCCGTCGATCACCACCAAGGCGCTCGGCGGGCCGCGCGCGCCGGGGCAGCTGATGTGGTCGGCGCTGGCGGTCGCGCTGTTCGTGGCGGTGCTGGTGTTCCTCAAGGACCACCGCATCCTCCAGCGCTACACCTACATCTCCGGGGTGGCCGCGCTGCTGCTGCTGGTCGCGCCGATGTTCTTCCCCGCGGTCAACGGCTCGAAGCTGTGGATCATCATCCCGGGCCTCGGCTCCATCCAGCCCGGTGAGTTCGCCAAGATCATCCTGGCGATCTTCTTCTCCGGTTATCTGATGGTCAAGCGTGACGCCCTCGCGCTGGCCAGCCGCCGCTTCATGGGCCTGTACCTGCCGCGCGGCCGCGACCTCGGCCCGATCCTGGTGATCTGGGCGCTGAGCATGATGATCCTGGTCGTCGAGACCGACCTGGGCTCCACGCTGCTGTACTTCGGCCTGTTCGTGGTGATGCTCTACGTCGCCACCGAGCGCACCAGCTGGATCGTCTTCGGCCTGCTGCTGGCGGCGGGCGGCGCGACCGTGGTCGGCATGACCTCGCCGCACGTGAAGGTCCGCGTCGACCAGTGGCTCAACCCCTTCGCCGGCATCGCCCAGCACGGCGCCACCGAGGCGGCCCAGGTGATGTGGTCGTTCGGTTCCGGCGGCGTGCTCGGCTCGGGCCTCGGCCAGGGCTACTCGCGCCTGATCGGCGGCATCGGCGTGAAGTCCGACTACATCCTCGCCACCGTCGGCGAGGAACTGGGCCTGTGCGGCCTGATGGCGATCCTGCTGCTGTACGGGCTGCTGGTGGAACGCGGTGTGCGCACCGCGCTGGCCGCCCGCGACCCGTTCGGCAAGCTGCTGGCGATCGGGCTGTCCAGCGCGATGGCCCTCCAGGTCTTCGTCGTCGCGGGCGGTGTGACCGGCCTGATCCCGCTGACCGGTATGACCATGCCGTTCCTCGCCCAGGGCGGCTCCTCCGTGGTCGCCAACTGGGCGCTGGTCGCGATCCTGCTGCGGATCAGCGACACCGCGCGCCGCCCGGCGCCCGCGCCCGCCTCGTCCCCCGACGCCGAGCCGACCCAGGTGGTCCGCCTGTGAACAAGCCCCTGCGCCGAGTCGCCATATTCTGCGGCCTGCTGATCTTCGCCCTGCTGCTGCGCGACAACTGGATCCAGTTCGTCGAGGCCGACTCGCTCAAGAACGACACGCACAACCGCCGGGTCCAGATCGAGGAGTACGCCAAGCCACGCGGCGACATCATCGTGGACGGCAAGGCGATAACCGGCCACACCACCACCTCGGGCAGCGACTTCAAGTACAAGCGCACCTACACCGACGGCCCCATGTGGGCGCCCGTGACCGGGTTCGCCTCGCAGGCCTTCGGCACCACGATGCTGGAGGGCGTCGAGGACAAGATCCTCACCGGCGACGACGACCGGTTGTTCTTCAACCGGACCATCGACATGCTCACCGGCAAGCAGCAGCAGGGCGGTGACGTGGTCACCACGCTCAACGCCAAGGCGCAGGCCGCCGCGTTCAACGGGCTGGGGAACAAGAAGGGCGCGGTCGCCGCGATCAATCCGCAGACCGGCGCGATCCTGGCGCTGGCCAGCACCCCGTCGTACGACCCGTCGAGCATCGCGGGCAACTCGACCCAGGACTCCAAGAACTGGTCGAAACTGGTCAACGACCCCGACCAGCCGATGCTCAACCGGGCGCTGCGGCAGACCTACCCGCCCGGCTCCACGTTCAAGATCGTGACCGCGGCGGCGGCCCTGGACAACGGCCTGTACAGCGACGTCAACGCCCCCACCGACTCTCCGCTGCCGTACACCCTGCCCGGCACCAGCACCGTGCTGAACAACGAGGGCAACATCCCCTGCAAGAACGCCTCGTTGATGACGGCGTTGCAGTACTCCTGCAACACCGTCTTCGGCAAGATCGGCGCGGACCTGGGGCAGAGCAAGATGCTGGCCGAGGCGAAGAAGTTCGGCTTCGACTCGACCACCGACACCCCGGTGCGCACGGTGGCCAGCAACTTCGACAGCAAGCCGATGTACCCGTCGCAGACCGCGCTGTCCTCCATCGGCCAGTTCGACACCGCGGCCACCCCGCTGCAGATGGCGATGGTCGCCGGCGCGGTCGCCGACGACGGCAAGCTGATGCAGCCGTACATGGTCGACCAGCTGCGGGCGCCCAACCTGAGCGTCGTCGACCAGACCAGCCCGAAGCAGATGAGCCAGGCGATGTCGCCCGAGACCGCGCAGAAGCTCCAGCAGATGATGGAGAACGTGGTCGACAAGGGCACCGGCACCATGGCGCAGATCCCCGGCGTCACGGTCGGCGGCAAGACCGGTACCGCGCAGCACGGCGTCGCCAACAGCGCGCTGCCGTACGCGTGGTTCATCAGCTACGCCAAGACCGACCAGGGCTCCCCGGTCGCGGTCGCGGTCGTCGTGGAGGACGGAAACGCCAACCGCGACGACATCTCCGGCGGCGGCCTGGCCGCCCCGATCGCCAAGTCCGTCATGGAGGCCGTCCTGAACAAGTGACCCGGGTCACTTGGGTTCCGCGCGGGCCGGGCAAACCGGCCGGCCGGAAGTGAATCCGCTCACGTCCGACTTCTACGAAGCGTCCGTTTTCGCACGTCACGGTACCGGTCGCGTATCAGCTCGCGGTGAGAGCCCGGATCGTCTTGAGGCGGCCGGTACGGTATGGCCGAGCGCGGTGTGCGTCATGGACGCGGCACCGGACCCGACGGGAACCTCCGGAAAAGGGAGAGGCTGGAACTGACTATGGAAGAGCCGCGTCGCCTCGGCGGCCGGTACGAGCTGGGCTCGGTGCTCGGTCGCGGCGGCATGGCCGAGGTCTACCTCGCCCATGACAGCCGTCTCGGCCGCACCGTCGCTGTGAAGACGCTGCGGGCGGACCTCGCTCGTGACCCGTCGTTCCAGGCCCGGTTCCGCCGGGAGGCCCAGTCGGCCGCCTCGCTCAACCATCCCGCGATCGTCGCGGTCTACGACACCGGCGAGGACTACGTCGACGGTGTCTCGATCCCGTACATCGTCATGGAGTACGTGGACGGCTCCACGCTGCGTGAGCTGCTGCACTCCGGGCGCAAGCTGCTGCCCGAGCGCTCGCTGGAGATGACCGTCGGCATCCTCCAGGCGCTGGAGTACTCGCACCGCAACGGCATCGTCCACCGCGACATCAAGCCAGCGAACGTGATGCTCACGCGCACCGGCCAGGTCAAGGTCATGGACTTCGGCATCGCCCGCGCGATGGGCGACTCCGGCATGACCATGACGCAGACCGCGGCGGTCATCGGCACCGCGCAGTACCTCTCGCCCGAGCAGGCCAAGGGCGAGACCGTCGACGCGCGCTCCGACCTGTACTCCACCGGCTGCCTGCTGTACGAACTGCTGACCGTACGACCGCCGTTCGTCGGCGACTCGCCGGTCGCGGTGGCCTACCAGCACGTCCGCGAGGACCCGCAGCCGCCCAGCGTCTACGACCCCGAGGTCACGCCCGAGATGGACGCGATCGTCCTGAAGGCGCTGACCAAGGACCCCGACTACCGCTACCAGAGCGCCGACGAGATGCGCGCCGACATCGAGGCCTACCTCGACGGCCAGCCGGTCGGCGCCACCGCCGCGATGGGCGCGGTCGGCTACGGCTACGCGGGCGGCGGGTACGGCGACGGCGCCGCGACCACCGCGCTGCCCGCGCAGGACGGCGGCCCGAAGACATCGATGCTGCCGCCGATGCGCGACGACGACGGGGGCTACGGCTACGACGAGGACCGG
Source organism: Streptomyces sp. ICBB 8177 (assembly GCF_003144095.1). Lineage (GTDB taxonomy): Bacteria > Actinomycetota > Actinomycetes > Streptomycetales > Streptomycetaceae > Streptantibioticus_D. Next base: position 412,897 of record NZ_NSKH01000024.1, read on the forward strand.
CAGGGCAGGCGGCGCCAGCAGAAGAAGAGCCACACCTCGACGGTGCTGCTGGTGGTCGCCGCGGTGCTGGTGCTGATCGGCGCGATCTTCATCGGCAAGTCGCTGTTCTCCGGCTCCGGCAACGACGGCATCAGCGCGCCCAACCTCACCGGCGAGACGATGGCCCAGGCCAGGACGTCGGTGTCCAACGTGGGCCTGAAGGTGGCCGAGGGCGGCACCGACTACTGCGACCAGGACAAGGGCAAGATCTGCTCGCAGAACCCGTCGCCGAACTCCTCGGTCTCCAAGGGCACGACGATCACGGTGACCGTCTCCAAGGGCGCCAAGCCGATCGCGGTCCCCGACGAGTCGGGCCAGAACGTCGACACGGCGAAGCAGGACCTCCAGTCCAAGGGCTTCACCAACGTCGTCACCAAGGCGGACGACGGCAACTCGGGCAAGCCCGCCAACACCGTGGTCTCCCAGGACCCGGCGGCAGGCACCGAGGTCTCCAAGGACGCCAAGATCACGCTGACCTACGCGGCCACGCCGCAGCAGCAGACGGTGCCCAACGTGGTCGGCAACCAGTTCGACGCGGCCAAGCAGCAGCTGACCAGCCTGGGCTTCCAGGTCGTCGAGTCCGACGCGCAGTCCAACCAGCCGTCCGGCCAGGTCATCGCGCAGTCCCCGGGCGCCAACTCCCAGGCGAACGAGGGCGCGACGATCACCCTGACGGTCTCCAAGGGCGGCCAGCAGAGCACCCTGCCCAGCGACATCGTGGGCAAGAAGCTCAGCGACGTCCAGTCGGAGCTGTCCGGGCTCAACCTCAGCATCCAGACCTCCGGCCCGAACGACGGCAACGCCATCGTCGTCGGCAGCAACCCGCAGCCGGGCAGCCAGGTCACCCAGGGCCAGACCGTCACCCTGCAGACCATGGACAACCCGGCCGGCGGGAACGGCAACGGTGGTGGTGACGGGGGTTTCATCGGGGGCGGCATAGGGTGACCGGCTGAGCTGAGGCCCGGTCCACCTGTGCCGCCGGAATCCGCACCGGCACCGCGGCACACCGGAAGGGGCCGCCGACGGGAGTCCTCCTCCCGCCGGCGGCCCCTTCGCCGTACGTGCCGCTGTCAGCTCCGCAGGGCTGCTCAGCTGCGCAACTGCTCAGCGCAGTTCGGCAGGCGGGGTGCGCTTGGCGTCGACCTTCTCGGTGCGTACCAGCTTGCCCCAGACCACGTACCGGTACAGCGAGGTGTAGACCGGCGTGCAGGTGGTCAGCGTGATGTAGCGGCCCGGCGTGGTCACGCCGGACTCCTTGGGGACCTGGTCGATCACGTGGACGTCGTACTTCGAGGTCTGCGGCAGGATCGCGTACACCTTGTAGACGAACCAGGTGTCCCGGTCCTCGAAGACGATCGGGTCGCCCTTCTTGATCTTGTCGATGTTGTGGAACTTGGCGCCGTGCCCGTCCCGGTGCGCGGCGACCGCGAAGTTGCCGGTCCTGTCCCACGGCATCGCGGCCTTCGCCGGATCCGTGTAGTACCCGGCGACGCCCTCGTTGAGCACCGGGACCGAGGTTCCCTTCTTGACCAGCACCTCGTAGCCCTTGCCCATCGCGGGCACGTGCAGGAAGCCGATGCCGTCCCCGGTGTCGAGCGGTCCCGGCCTGCCGTCGGGCTGCTTGGCCCAGCTCTGCCGCACCTTGGCGGCCTCGTGCTGCTCCTGGCGGTCGGCGACGACGTTCGTCCACCACAGCGAGTAGACGACGAAGAGAGCGAGGACCAGGCCGATGGTGATCAGGACCTCGCCGAAGACGCTTATCGCGAAGCCGATCCTGCCGCGTGTCCGGGCGCGGGGCGGTCGCACCGCGGTCCCTGCCCCGGAACCCTCGTCCCTGGCGTCCTCGGTGCCCTTGTCGTGCTCGGTGGTCGCCACCGGTCACCTCGTTCTGTTGTTGTCCTGCGTGCTCAGCCGCCTTGCAGTGCCGCGGGGGTCCCCTGGCTGCGCGGTTGCTCGGCGACCATCTTTCCCCACACGATCATCCGGAACTCACTGGTGAACTCCGGTGTGCAGGTGGTCAGTGTGATGTAGCGGCCCGGCTTGGTGAAGCCCGACCCCGGCGGCACCGGTTCGATGACGCTCACGTTCGTCGGCGAGGTCTGCGGCAGCGCGCTGGTGATCTGGTACGTGTAGTACATCCCGCGGGTCTCGACCACGACCTTGTCGCCGGGGACCAGCTTGTTGATGTAACGGAACGGCTCGCCATGGGTGTTGCGGTGGCCGGCCAGCGCGAAGTTGCCGGTCTTCGCCCACGGCATCGCGGTCTCCTGGGCGCCGTCGTAGTGCCCGACCTCGCCCTTGTCCAGGATCTTGGTCTTGTCCACGCCCTCGGCGATCGGCGCCTTCACGTCCAGCTTGGGGATGTAGATGATCGCGAAGACCGTGCCCGAGGGGAACTTGTCCGGCTCGCCCGCGTCGGACGAGGTCTTCGTCTGGTTCCACTGGCTCTGCAGGTGCTTGGTGGCGCTGCCCGCCGCCGCGTCGGCGAGGACGTTGGTGTACCACAGCTGGTAGACGACGAACAGCAGCATCAACACCCCGATGGTGATGAAGAGTTCACCGGTGACGCGGGAGGCGACGACGAGCGGGCTCTCCTTGGCGGCACGGGCCGCCCTGCGGGCCTCCAGGCGGGAGGCGGGCCGGGCGGGGGCGTCCTGGGGTGATGCGGACGCGGCGGACTCCTCGGCCTGCGACGCGACGGCCGGACGCCTGCGGGCGCCGTGCTTCGCCGCCTTGCGGCGCTCGGCGCGGCCACCGGGCGGCGGGGTCACGGGAGCCGGCGTCACGGGGGCGGGCGTCGCCGTCGTGGGCGCTTGGTGGGCCGCCGAGGGCGCGGGGTGGGCCGCCGGGGGCGTCGAGTCCGGTTCGAAGCGCGGGAGTTCGGCGGTCGCGTCGGGGGCGCGTACGGGGCTTTCGAGGGCTGACGCGGCGGCGGGGCCGGGCGCGGGGGGCGCCTGCGGCTCGGGCGGGCGCGTCCCGTACGTCTCGTACTCGGGCGGGACCGGGCGGACCTGCGGCGGCTGGGCCTGCGGCTGGGTCTGCTGCGGGGCGAACCACGGACTGCCCTGGGATATCCCGCTGTTGGCGGTCGGCGCGGCAGGGGCGGGCGCGGGGGCGGCCTGGCGTGGTGCCGGGCGGCCGGGGAGCGGGTCGCTGAGCGGATCGGCGAGTTGCCCGACCGCGGCCGCGAACTCGGCGGTGTCCTCGTACGACGGCGGACCCGCCGCGCCCTGCGGCTCCGGCCGCACCGCGGTCACGCCGTGGTCCCGCCGACCACGGGCGCGAGCCCCGCCGATCGTTCGACGGCACCGGTGTCGCCGCAGACGGCGAGCCAGTTGGCCAGCATCCGGTGGCCCCACTCGGTGAGCACCGACTCGGGGTGGAACTGCACGCCCTCGACCGGCAGGTCGCGGTGTCTCAGCCCCATCACCACACCGTCGCCGGGGCCGGGGCCGGTCCACGCGGTGACCTCCAACTCCGGCGGCACGGTGGCGGGTTCGACGGCGAGCGAGTGGTAGCGCGTCGCGGTGTACGGCGACGGGAGCCCGGCGAAGACGCCGCTGCCCGTGTGCGAGACGCGGGAGGTCTTGCCGTGCAGCAGCTCGGGGGCGCGGTCGACCACGCCGCCGTAGGCCACCGCGATCGACTGCAGGCCCAGGCAGACGCCGAAGACCGGCACCCCGGCCCCGGCGCAGTGCCGGACCATCTCGACGCAGACCCCGGCCTCCTCGGGGGTGCCGGGCCCGGGCGAGAGCAGCACCCCGTCGAAGCCGGACGTCGCGTGGTCGAGGGTGACCTCGTCGTTGCGCAGCACCTCGCACTCGGCGCCGAGCTGGTAGAGGTACTGGACCAGGTTGAACACGAAGCTGTCGTAGTTGTCGACGACGAGGATCCGTGCGTGCGTCGTACTCATCAGCCCGCGCTGCCTCCGCCGTTCACGGTCACGTCGTTGAACGGAAGGAGCGGCTCGGCCCAGGGGAACACCCACTGGAACAGGACGAAGACGATCGCCACGGCGAGTACGAGCGAGATCAGCGCCTTCACCCACACGTTGCCCGGCAGATGCCGCCAGATCCAGCCGTACATTCGGTGCCTTCCTTCCGGTTCCGCACCAGAGTAAGGGGAGAGAGGGGCCGCGGGTGGGCCACCCGGGCAAAGCTCTCGGCATCCCTTGACCAACCGGCCGGATTCGCCGCCGGGGCGGCCCGGCGCGGTCCGCCGCTAGCCCACGGGCTGCGCGTAGTGCAGCCCCACCGTGCCCGCGTAGCCCGGCAGGGTCGTCCGCTGGTCCGCGACGGACTTCCAGCCCAGCCCGTACGCGGTCACGTACTGCCGGTAGTTGATGATCGACGGGTCGGCGTCGAGCGCGCTGCGAAGTCTGTTCTGGTCACCCACAGCGGTGATGACGTAGGGCGGGGAGTAGACGCGGCCCTGGAGGATCAGCGTGTTGCCGACGCAGCGGACCGCGCTGGTGGAGATCAGCCGCTGGTCCATCACCTTGATGCCCTGGGCGCCGCCCCGCCACAGCGCGTTGACGACCGCCTGGAGGTCCTGCTGGTGCACGACGAGGTCGTCGGGCTGCGGCTCGGGGACGCCGGGGATGCGGGCGGTGGCGTTGGGCGGTGCGTCGTTCAGGGTGACGGTGAGGCCGGGGCCGGTCAGCGGGGTGAGGCCGGCCGCCTGTTCCAGGGCCTGGGTGCGGCGCTGGTCGGCGGTGCTCTGCCCGCCCTCGCGGTGGGCGAGGCCGTCGACCTGGGAGTGCAGCGCCGCCAACTGCCGGTCGAGGGCGGCATTCTGCTGGCTCTTGGCCTGGATCAGGTCCGAGGTGCGCTGGAGGGTGGCGTCATCGCGGATGTTGGTGCCGTGCGAGGTGTCGTAGCTGGTCCAGAAGATCACTCCGGCGAGGGCGAACACCGCGGCGGAGAGTACTTTGGGAAGTACCGAGCGGCGAGCGGGGCGGACGGGGCCACCTGCTCGGGTGCCTCCCGGATTGCTCATGGGACCCTTATCTCCTTCGCACCCGCGGAAGCACTACGCTAACGGACGCCCGGGGGCGGCGCCGCCGTGCTCCCGCCCGGCGAACAGACATCAGATTCCGCCCTGCGCGTCCCGCAGCGCATCGACAGGAGAGTCCCTCGTGCCGAAGTCACGGATCCGCAAGAAGGCCGACTTCACCCCGCCGCCCCAGAAGGGCGCCGCGATCAAACTGCACAGCGGGCGCGGCTGGGTGGCCCCCCTGATGCTGGCGCTGTTCCTGATCGGCCTGGCCTGGATCGTCGTCTTCTACGTGACCACCGGCAGCTACCCGGTCGAGGCGATCGGCAACTGGAACATCGTGATCGGGTTCGGCTTCATCGCGGGCGGGTTCGTCGTCTCGACGCAGTGGAAGTAGCCCACGCGGTGGGAGGGGCCCCGGTACGGGGCGGAACACGGGCCTGAGGCGACCGCTTCGGGCCCGTGGTGTCGTCATGCCGGGCGGTGGCCGCGTCCGGCGCGGTCGCGTGCGGGCCGCGGTCGCATACGGGCCGCAGTCGCGTGCGGGCTGTGGACGCGTGCGCGGCGGGTTCGCGTGCGCGCTGTGGACGCGTGGGGGCGGCGGTTGCGTGTGCGCTGTGGACGCGTGCGCGGCGGGCTCGCGTGCGCCTCGTGCGCAGGGGGGCGGCGTGGCGTCGTCCGCAGGTGACCAGGTCGCGGGCACCCACCCGCGTCAACCTTCCGCCTCGCTTGTCCACAGAGTTATCCACAGGGACATCCACAGTGGGGAAAAGGTCGGAAGATCTGTGGATAACCTCGATGGCGTTGACGCCGGTGTGACCGGTCGTACACGGTGATCTTGCTGGGCAAACAAGGGTTCGGACCGCACCCGGCCATGGCCCACACCGTGCACAGGGCCCCGCACGGTCTGTGGATAAGTCGTACGAACCAGGGGGCGGCCTGCCCGGGCAGCGCCGTCCGGGGGAACGGGCGGTCAGCCGTTGATGCGGACCATGCCCGCGTAGACCACCCCGATGATCACCGCGAGCATGACCACACAGGTCGCCCACTGCACCACGTCCCTGCGCTCGCGCGGCGCGTGCACCATCCCGTAGCCGACCACCGCGCCGGTGACCAGCCCGCCGATGTGCGCCCGCCAGTCGATGTCGCTCATGGTGAAGGTGAAGACCAGGTTGAGCACGATCAGGATGACGATCGGCCGCAGGTCCGCCTTGACCCGCCGCATCAGCACGAAGAGCGCGCCCAGCAGGCCGAAGATCGCGCCGGACGCCCCGAGGCCCAGTTCGTTGGAGGGCGCCAGCAGGAACGACAGCGCGCTGCCGCCGAGCCCCGACAGCAGGTAGACCGCCAGGTAGCGCAGACGGCCGAGCGCGGCCTCGACCGGCGGGCCGATCCACCACAGCGACAGCATGTTCAGCGCGATGTGCGGCACCTGCTGGTGCAGGAAGACCGCGGTCAGCAGCCGGTACCACTGGCCGTCGGCGACGCCCACCACCTGGCCCGACGCCGGGTCGTACGCCTTGCCGATCAGCCCGAGGTCGGTGACCAGGGCGTCGCCGTACGCCCGTACGGCGAGGAAGACGGCCACGTTGAGCCCGATGAGGACCATGGTGACCAGGCGCGGGTTGGTGGCCACCGCGCCGCCGGCGATGGTGCGCGGCCGGACCCGCGCCTGGGCGCGGCGGGTGTCGGCGACGCACTCGGGGCAGTGGAAGCCGACCGAGGCGCTGACCATGCACTCCGGGCATATCGGCCGGCCGCAGCGGGAGCAGCGCACACCGGTCTCACGCTCCGGATGCCGGTAGCAGCAGACCGCCTGTTCCATGGCTCCTCTTCCCCGCGTTCCTCGCGTTCCCCGCGTTGCCTTGTTTCCCTGTGACGAACGCCGCCCCGCCCGTCATACGGACGGGCGGGGCTGTGAAGTTCCCGGGGCAGCCCTTTCGGGTGGCCTCCGGCGTCAGCGCTTCTCGATCTGGACCGACTCGATGACCACGTCGTTGACCGGGCGGTCGGTGCGCGGGTTGGTCTGGGTGGTGGCGATGGCGTCCACGACCTTCTGGCTCTCCGGGTCGACGACCTCGCCGAAGATGGTGTGCTTGCCGGTCAGCCAGGTGGTCGGCGAGACCGTGATGAAGAACTGCGAGCCGTTGGTGCCCGGGCCGGCGTTGGCCATCGCCAGCAGGTAGGGCTTGGTGAAGGCCAGCTCCGGGTGGAACTCGTCGGCGAACTTGTAGCCCGGGCCGCCGGTGCCGTTGCCCAGCGGGTCGCCGCCCTGGATCATGAAGCCCTCGATGACCCGGTGGAAGACCGTGCCGTCGTACAGACGCGCGTTGGTCTTCTGACCGGTGTTCGGGTCGACCCACTCGCGGGTGCCCTCGGCGAGCTCGACGAAGTTCTTCACGGTCTTCGGGGCGTGGTCCGGCAGGAGGCGGACGACGATCTGACCCTGGTTGGTCTTGAGGGTGGCGTAGAGCTGCTCGGCCACGACGTACCTTCCATAGACTTCACTGACAACCACGAATCCTCGCACGTCCCGGCCCCACTCCGGCGAACCGGTGGCGGCCGCCCGCGACACCCGCCGTGCCCCGGATGCCCGAGCACGCGTGCCGTACCGAGCGCGAGCAGGCATGATCTCCATGCGGGCGGAAAGGCGAAGAGCCAGTACGCCACCGTCGTACGCCACCGAGGAGGAGGTTCCCGTGACCCGCACAGACAGCGCGCGCCACGCAGCCGCGACGACGAAGGAAAGCGTGCGGCACGCTGCGGAGGTGGTGGCGCCCTACGTCGGTACGGCGAAGGACACCGCCGCGCACTATGCCGACGAGGCCCGGCGCAGGATCAGTCCCAAGGTCGCGGCAGTCGCGGACCAGGCGAAGGACACGGCGCTGGCGCAGTACGACAGCTACCTCGCCCCGCGTGTGGCGCAGGCCAGGGACGCGGTGCCGCCCAAGGTGGCCGCGACCACCGCGACCGCGGCCCGTCGCACCCGCGCCGCCGCCCAGCAGGCCGCGCAGCAGGCCGCCGACTACACCGCGCCCCGGGTGAACCAGGCGCTGGAGTCCGCGCGCTCCGCCGCCGAGCCGGTGCGCGACGAAGCCGTCGCCCGGGCCGGCGCCGCGCTGGCCGCGCTGCGCGGGCAGGTGTCGGCCGCCGAGGTCGAGAAGCTGGTCAGGAAGCACCAGCGGCGCGGCCGGGTGGGCCGGTTCGCCAAGCGGACGCTGGTGCTCGGCGTGCTGGCCGGTGCCGGGTTCGCCGCCTGGCGCTGGTGGAGCAAGCAGACCAACCCGGACTGGCTGGTCGAGGCGCCGTCCGCGACCGAGCCCGCCGAGGACGAGGCGCGTTCCATGCCCGGCGACGCGGAGCTGGACCCGGAGGTGCGCCGCAAGCAGGCCGAGGAGGCCGCGCACCGCGCGGAGGGCGGCGAGGACTGAGCCTCGCCTTCCGCGCGCTCTCGCGTACGACGACGTGGGGTCTCTCGCGTACGACGTCGTGGGGTGCGGGACCTACGGGTCTCGCGGCGGGACTCGTAGGTCCCGCACCGGGACCTTCCGGTTCCGCACCCCACGCCGTTTTTCCGTTCTCGTGCCCGGCGCCGTGCGACGCAGCCCTATGACACCGCTCGGGCGGGTGCCCGGCCCGGCTGGTCGCGGGTTCCGGGTCCCCGATCCTCCGGATCCTCGATGACCGCCGGGACTCCGCGCAGGGTGAACAGCGCCGCGACCGCGCCCAGCAGGAGCACCGCCGCGCCGGCGAGGGTCGTCACGTGGACCGCGTGGGTGAACGCCAGCTTCGCGCCCGCCACGAATGCCCGGCCCGCCTGCCCCGGCAGCGCCGCACCGGCCTGCACCCCGCCGCTGACCGACTCCCGCGCGAGGTGCGCGGCGGAGGCCGGAAGGCGCGCGGGCAGCGCCAGCCCGTCGCGGTAGACGGCGGACAGGACGGAGCCCAGGACCGCGATGCCCAGCGCGCCGCCGAGTTCCTGCGCGGTCTCCGAGACGGCGGCGGCCGCGCCCGTGCGGTCCCTGGGCGCCGCGGCCATGACGGTGTCCGAGGTGACGGCGATGGTGAGGATGATCCCGCAGCCGTTGACGACCACGACCGGCAGGAAGTCCCAGTAGTCGGAGTGCGGCGTCATCGTGCCAAGTCCTGCGGTGCTGACCGCCATCAGGAACAAGCCGATCGCCACCACCCTGGCCCGCCCGATACGCGGCACCAGCACGGCCGCCAGCGGTGCCGCGGCCACGGCGGACAACGGTCCCGGCAGCAGCGCCAGGCTCGCCACCAGCGGGGACCAGCCGCGCACGGTCTGGAAGTAGAGCGAGAAGGCGAGCGACAGCGTCGAGGACGCGAACATCGTCACCGTCGTCGAGCCGACCGCGCCGCCGAACGCCGGATTGCGGAAGAGCCGCAGGTCGAGCAGGGGTTCCGTGAGCCGCGTCTGCCGCCGTACGAAGACCGTGAGCGCGGCCAGTCCGACCGCTCCGGCGATCCAGGCGGAGGTGACGTGGGCCCCGTTCACGCCGAGCGTCTTGATCGCGTAGATCAGCCCCAGCAGTCCGACCACCGACAGCGGCACGCTCAGCCGGTCCAGACGGCCCGGCCGGGAATTGCGCGACTCGGGCAGCACGACCGCTCCGACGAGCACCACGAGCGCCATGACGGGGACGTTGATCAGGAAGACCGATCCCCACCAGAAGTGGTCGAGCAGCAGGCCGCCGACGACCGGCCCGAGCGCGAAACTCGCGGCGCCGGTGCCGCCGCTGATCCCGATCGCCATGGTGCGTTCCCTCGGATCGGTGAAGGCGTTGCGCACCAGGGAGAGCGTAGAGGGCAGGATCATCGCCCCGGCCGCCCCGAGCAGCACGCGGGCCGCGATGAGCGTCGCGGCTCCGGGCGCGTAGGCGGTGGCCAGCGACGCGGCACCGAACGCGGTGGCGCCCAGCAGCAGCATCCGCTTGCGCCCGAAGCGGTCGCCGAGGTTGCCCATCAACACCATCAGGCCGGCCATCGCGAAGCCGTAGCTGTCGGCGATCCACAGCAGTTGGGTGGCGGACGGGTCGAGGGCCCTGACCAGTGACGGAATGGCGTAGTTCAGCACGCTGTTGTCGATCCCGAGCAGCATGCCGGCGACGCAGCACACGGCCAGCGTGGCCCACCGCGTGCGGGCGCCCGCACCCGCGCCGCCCTCCGTGCCGGTCGCCGCGCCGCCCGGTCCGTTCGTCTCGCGTGTCTCGTTCGTCGTCATGCGGGCCAGCGTGCGAGCCACGGCTGACCGCGCCCGCACCGCTCGCTGACGGGGAGCTGACGAGCGGTGACGAGGGCTGACGAGGGCTGACGAGGGCTGACGAGGGCTGACGAGGCGGGTCTACACGGTGCCGCCCGGCTCGGCCAGCCGCTGCCCCAGCGCCGCGTACGCGCCGGCCGCGTCCAGCCGCGCGCCCCGATCGCGGGCGGCCACGTAGGCCTCCTCGCCCAGCGTCTCGCGCGCGGCCGTCTCGGTGGCGGCGGCGTCAGGGCTCGCCACGACCTCCATGCCGCGCAGCGCCCGGGCGATGCCCAGTAGTTCCGCCGCGCGTTCCGGGGCGCCGTCGCGCAGGGCCAGGTCCGCCGCGGCGTCCGCGACGGCAGCGGTGAACGGCCTGTTGCGGTCGGTCTGCCGCGCCCCGTACGCCTCGCGGTAGCACTCCCTCGCACGGTCCCGCTGCCCGCGCGCCGCGTGCAGGCGGCCACGGCAGACCAGGGCCTCGGTGCGGCTGACGTCGCCGGCGAACCACGCGGGCAGGCTCTCGGCCATCGCCTGGTCGCACCACCGGTCCGCCTCCTCCAGCGCGCCGCGCAGCCGGGCGGACTCGGCCAGCCCCAGGTGGGCCACGGCCAGGAACTCCGTGGTGCCGATCCGCCGCGCCAGGTCCGCGGCCGCCCGGAAGTCCGCGCACGCGGCGTCGTGGTCGAGCGCCCGCAGCCTGCACCGTCCGCGCTCGCACAGCAGGTCGGCCCTGCTCTCGACCGCCTCCAGCTCGTCGGCGAGCGCCATCGCCTCGTCGATCAGCCGTACCGCGCGCGGCAGTTCGCCGCGTACGGACAGGAACGAGGCGAGGTGGCTGGTGGCCAGCGCCTCACCCCAACGGTCACCGAGTTCGCAGAACTTGGCACGCGCCAGCGTGAACTCCCGGTGCACGGCGTCGGCTTCGCCCAGCACCATCCAGTTCTGGTACGCGACGCCGATGTGGTTGAGGGCCTGGAACCACGAGTCGGCCTCCACCAGCGCGAGCGCCGCCTCCTGCCGGACGTAGGTCTCCTCGTCCGGCACGCCCGCGAACGGCGCCCAGAGCAGGAACATCACGGGATATCGCGCGGGGCCGCGTTCCACGGTCGCCCGCACGCTCTTCAGGTGCTCGGCCAGTTCCCGCTGGTCGGCCACGTCCGGTGCCGCGGTCATGACGCACAGCGCGAACTCCTCCTCCAGGCCCTCCGGCGCCCGCGGCCCGACCGCCGTCACCAGCTTCCGTGCCGGAGCGGCGCCTTCGTACCGTGCGCCGCGCAGCAGCCAGTAGGTGGAGAGCGCGGCGACCAGCCGCATGCCGGTCGCCGTGTCACCGTCCGCGACGCAGCGGTGCAGCGCTGCGTGGAGGTTGTCGTGTTCGGCCGACAGCCGGCGAAGCCAGTCGAGTTGCCCGGCCCGCCGCAGGCGCGGCTCCGCGGTGACCGCCAGGTCCAGGAAGTACGCGGCGTGCCGCCGTCGCGCCGCGTCGGTCCCGTCGGCCTCGGCCAGTCGTTCGGCGCCGTAGGAGCGGATGGTCTCCAGCATCCGGTAGCGCGCTCCACCGCCGCCGTCCGGCTGATGCGCCACCACCAGCGACTTGTCCACCAGAGAGTCGACCAGGTCCAGCACGTCCCCGGGCTCGATGAGTTCGCTGGTGGCGGTGCCCGCGGGAGCGCCCCCGGCCCCCGGCGCCGGGTCCGCGCAGACCGCCTCCGCCGCCTCCAGCGTCCAGCCGCCCGCGAAGACCGACGCGCGGCTCAGCACGACGCGTTCCGGCTCGGTCAGCAGGTCCCAGCTCCAATCGATGACGCCCCGCAGGGTGCGCTGCCTGGGCTGAGCCGTGCGGCTGCCCCGGGACAGCAGCCGGAACAGCTCGGACGGGCGCAGAGCCGGTCCGCACTCCACCTCGGGCGGCGGGCCGAGCCGATCGGCGATCTCACCGGCCGACAGCGTCCGCAGTCGGGCGGCGGCCAGTTCGAGGGCGAGCGGCTGCCCGTCCAGCGCGGTGCAGATCCGCAGCACCGCCTCCCGCTCGTCGTCCAGCGAGAACGTGGGCCGCACCGCGACGGCGCGTTCCACGAAGAGCCGCACCGCGGGGAAGCCAGCCAACCCGTCCGCCGCGGCACCGAGCGGCGGAAGCGCCAACGGCGGTACGGGGCAGAGGGCTTCGCCGGTGATACCGAAGGCCTCCCGGCTCGTGGCCAGGACCTTGAGCGAGGGGCACCGGGTGAGCAGGGTACCGACGAGCCCGGCGGCGGCGTCGATCAGGTGCTCGCAGTTGTCCAGCACGAGCAGCACCGGCCGCTCCGCGAGCGCGGCCGCCAGTCGGCTCACGGGGTCCTGCGCGGGCCCGGTCGGGGTGAGCAACCCGACCTCGCGCAGACCCAGCGCCCCCAGCAGCGCCTGCGGCAGGTCGACGCCGTCGGTGACCCCCGCCAGCGGCACGAAGCACACCTCGCCGTCGAACCGCCCGGCGGCTTCGATCGACAACCGGGTCTTGCCCGCACCGCCGGGCCCGGTCAGCGTGACAAGCCGGGCGTCACGCAACCGCCCGGCGATGAGCGCGAGTTCGTTCTCGCGCCCCACGAAGCTGGTCAGTTGAGCGGGAAGCACCGCTGTTTCACGTGAAACACCCGTGGGGGCCGCAGTCGGGAAGGTCGTTGTTTCACGTGAAACACGGCCCCCTTCCCGCACGGGCGTCTCCCCGCGCAGCACCGCGAGGTGCGCGGCGGCCAGTTCCTCCCCCGGATCAGCCCCCAAGGTCTCCGCCAGCGTCTCCCGGGCGGTCTCGTAGACGGCCAGGGCGTCCGCCTGCCGCCCGTCGGCGAGCAGTGCGCGCATCAGTTGTGCCGTCAGCCGCTCCCGCAGCGGGTGGGCGGCGACCAGCTCCCGCAGCTCCGCCACGAGGTTCCGGTGCCCGCCGAGCGCCAGATCTGCCGCCACGCGGTCCTCCACCGCACCCAGCCGCAGTTCCTCCAGCCGGACCACCTGCGCCGCGGCGAACGGCGCCTCCCCGACGTCCGCGAGCGCGTCCCCCTGCCAGAGCCCCAGCGCCTCACGCAGCAGCACGGCGCCCCGCTCCGCCTCCCCGGCCGCCAGCGCCTCCCGCCCCTGCCCTGCGAGCCGCTCGAACCGGTGCACGTCCACCTCGTCGCGATCGACGACCAACCGGTAGCCACCCGGCTGGTTCTCGATCGCCTCCCCCAGCGCGGCCCGCAGCCGCGACACCTGCGACTGCAAGGCGTTGCCGGCTCCAGCGGGCGGCTCGTCCCCGTAGATCCCGTCGATCAGCCGCTGCGTCGGGACGACCCGCCCGGCGTCCAGCAGCAGCATCGCGAGCAGAGCCCGCCGCCCGTACCCCCCGACAGCCACCCCCCGCCCGTCAGCCCGCCGAGCCCACGTCCCCCCGAGAATCCCAAATCGCACACCCCCGATTCTTCCCCAGCGAACCGCCTCGCACAGGCACCGCAGGCCACCCCCTGCAACACGAAACCCCCGCCGCGCGTGTGCGGGGCGGGGGTGATCGAGGGGTGGAGCCTAGGGGAGTCGAACCCCTGACATCTGCCATGCAAAGACAGCGCTCTACCAACTGAGCTAAGGCCCCTCGGCACGGGAGGATCGCCGTGCCGGTGACCAGGGTACCGGGTGGGCGTGGGCATTCTGTACCCGGAATCGGGGCAGGCGTCTCTAGGATGGGTTTGCGGTCGTGAAGACGGGAGCCGGATGGACAGCTCGCCGCGGGACGCGGTGCGGGAGCGGCAGCGGGAGTGGTACGGGGAACCGCTGGGAGATCTGTTCCGGAGGCTGATCGCCGGCCTGGGGCTGAACCAGGCCCGGCTGGCCGCCCTCCTGGGGTTGTCCGCGCCGATGTTGTCGCAGCTGATGAGCGGGCAGCGGGCCAAGATCGGCAACCCTGCCGTGGTGCAGCGCATGCAGGCCCTGCTGGAGCTCGCCGCCGACGTCGCGGACGGCGCCGTGGCCGCCGGTGAGGCCGCCGGCCGCATGGAGCTGATCCGCGAGTCCGCCGGCGGCTCGCTGACCGGCACCACCGGCTCGGCCTCGAACACGGCCGAGGGCAGCCTCGGCCGCGGTGTGCGCCAAGCGCTTCCCGCCCGGGCCGTCGTCCGCGAGATCCAGGCCCTGCTGCGCTCGATGGGCTCGGCGCAGGAGCTGGTGACCGCCTCGGACGCCCTCGCGGCGGCCCATCCCGAGCTGGCAGAGTTCCTGAGGGTCTACGGCGCGGGCCGCACCGACGACGCCCTCAGCCACTTCGAGGCCCACCAGGACTGACGAGGAGCCGCTGCATGGGTGAGCTGTTCGCCGGGCGCTACGAGCTGGTCGACCCCATCGGGCGGGGCGGCGTGGGCGCCGTGTGGCGCGCCTGGGACCACCGGCGGCGGCGCTACGTCGCGGCGAAGGTGCTGCGGCAGTCCGACGCGCACGCCCTGATCCGCTTCGTCCGCGAGCAGGCGCTGCGCATCGACCACCCGCACGTGCTGGCGCCGATGAGCTGGGCGGCCGACGACGAACAGGTGCTGTTCACCATGGAGTTGGTGCGCGGCGGCTCGCTGGCGCACCTGGTGGGGGACTACGGGCCGCTGGCGCCGCGCTACGTGTGCGTCCTGCTCGACCAGTTGCTCGCCGGGGTGACCGCGGTGCACGCGGAGGGCGTGGTGCACCGCGACATCAAGCCCGCCAACATCCTGCTGGAGGCCACCGGCACCGGGCGGCCGCACTTACGCCTGTCCGACTTCGGGATCGCGATGCGCAAGGGCGAGCCGCGGCTGACCGACACCAACTACGTGGTCGGAACCCCGGGCTACTTCGCCCCGGAGCAACTGATGGGCGCGGAACCGGACTTCCCCGCCGACCTGTACGCGGTCGGACTGGTCGCCCTCTTCCTGCTCACCGGACGCAAGCCGGACGCGCAGGCGCTGGTCGAGCGCTACACCGCGCTCGGCGGGGTGCCGAACGCGCCAATCGGGGTGCCGGAGCCGCTCTGGCAGGTCGTCGCCACGCTGCTCAATCCCGATCCGCAGGCCCGCTTCCGTACCGCGACCGGGGCGCGCAAGGCGCTGGCGGCGGCCGTCGAACTGCTGCCGGAACCGGGGATGGACGACGAGCCGGTGGAGGTCTTCGACCAACTCGGTCCGCTGCCGGACGGGTTCGGGCCCGACGGGCCGCTCAGGCCGCGCCGGACGGACGCCGAGTGGGCGCGGGAGACCGGTGCGGCCGGCACCATAGAAGGCGTACGGCGACCACCGCGTGCGGCCCGCCGCGCCCCCGGGACCACCGCGCCCGCCGCGGCCTTCCCCGACCGGTCCTCCCCGGCGTCCCCGGCCCGATTCGACGACTACCGCATCGCGCCGCCCCGGCCCGCCCATCCCCCGCGCGCCACGGACTCCGCGACCCGGCCGTACACCGCCGACCCGGGCGCCGTCGCGGTGCGCGAGCCGCGGACCGTCCCCGTGCGGCAGGGGCCGCCGGCCAGGATCGTGGTCCCGGTGCTGCTGGTCGCCGCGCTCTGCTTCGCCGTCGGCATCTGGGCGCTCACCACGGCCGCTTGAGGCGAGCGGCCCACGTTCGGCCCGGAACACGCCGCGCCTACCCAGGAAGGCGCCGCGCCCTCAGCACCCACACCCCGATCCCCGCGACCAGCACCGTCCCCGCGCCCAGCGCCGCGTACCCCAGCGCCCGCAACCGCGGACGCGCCGTCCCGGACAGGCCAGTCCCCGGCGCCACCACGGCCCCCGTCACCCCGAAGCCCGTCCCGGTCAGCCCGCTCACGTAGCGCGGACCGGCCTGCGGCACGCCGGTGACGGCCACCCGCAGCGTGACCGGGACCGTTCCGCTCGTGTACGACGCCACCTGGGGGTGCACGCTGACCTGCACGTAGTACCAGCCCGCCACCGGCGAGCCGCTGACCCGCGGATCCCGGGACCAGCGGTTGGCGTACCTCACCCGCGGGGTCTGCGCGGTGACCGCCGCGGGCGCCCCGGTGTACGAGGCCGCGTCACCGCCCGCGTAACCGCGCGCCGGATCGTAGACGGTGACGCTCACGCCGCCGCCGGTGAACCCGCCCGCCCGCGTGACGTGCGCGGCGCCGAAGCCGGCGCTGACGGAGAGGGACTGCCCCCAGTCGACGGGGACGCGGTAGTAGTGCGTGACGCCGGGCGCGAGGCGGTCGGTGTAGACGCCCGTCCCCGGCACGCGGGCCGCGGCGTCCATGGCGACGGCGCCGGACAGCGCACGCGGGGCCGTGGTGACCGTCGGCGGGGGCGAGGAGACGAAGCCCTCGGGCGTCCCGCCGCCCCCGCCCGCCCCCGCGCCCTCGACCCCCGGCTCGGTCATGAAGCGGATGTCCAGCGGCCAGGCGTCACCGGAGGAGGTGTCCGCGCTGTCGCGCTGCACGACCAGCAGATAGGTGCCGGCCCCGTGGCAGGGCCCGTCCGCCCCGGCAACGCGGCGGACGGCGCCGCCCACCGGGGCCGTGGCGTCGTCCGCACCGAACCGGGCGTCGTACGCGTCGCACAGCGCGCCGCGCGAGCTCAGCAGCCGCAGGCTGACACCGTCGATGAAGGCGACCCGGCTGCCCGGGCGGGGGACGGCGAAGACCGACAGGTACGCGGTGGACGCGGCGTCCAGCCGTACCGCGTAGTACTTGGACTCACCCCTGACCAGGCTGTCGCGGTACGCGCGGCCCACCGCCAGCCGGGGCGGATCGCCGGGACCCGCGCTGCCGTGCACCGAGGCGCCGTCCGGCACCCAGACCGGCGTCGCCGCCGCACCCGGCCCCGTACTCGCGGCAGCAGCCGCGCGGGTGGATAACGCCACCGGCGACGTGATCGCCGCCAGCGCGGCCAGCAGCGCCAGGGCGGCGAACCGGTGGTGCCGTCTCATACCCCACCCCTCGAAACCCCCCGAGCCCACGACCCCCCGCTCCGCCGTGCTGCGGCGAAGCTATTGATTTGCTGATGCGAATTCAATAGCGGTGAGGCCCCGACCGCGCCTTGGGCGGTCGGGGCCTCACCGGAGAGTTGGGGGTTTTCAGGCGCTCGTGCCGGAACCCGCCGGTACGGAGTCCGTCGCCTCCGTCCACAGGTCCTGCTCGGCGCGGTCCGCCTGGATCTGGCGGTACACGAGGAGCCCGCCGATGGCGGCCAGTGCGACCAGGAGAAGCTTCTTCACCGCGCGACCTCGTCCTTCTTGCTTTTGGGGATCCTCCGACGCGCCCGATGATACACACCGGCCGATACCGAACAGTGACCTGCCCGCCTCACGACTCCGCCCACCCCGAACGACCCGGCCCCCCATGCAGCGCCTCCGGGCGCCGACCCCGTGGACGGGGGTGCGGGTGGGCGAAGCCCCCCGCCCAGCGCGGCGAAGCCGCGCGGAAACGACGAAGGCGAGGTGGTCCACGCTTTCCGTGGACCACCTCGCCTATCGCGCTCGTGGGGCTAACAGGACTTGAACCTGTGGCCTCTTCCTTATCAGGGAAGCGCTCTAACCGTCTGAGCTATAGCCCCGCGCTGCACCGAAAGATTAGCGCACGGGGGGCCGTGTCCCAAAATCGGTTCCCCGCCGCTACTCGTCCTCCGCCAGCGTCAGCTCCACGCCGCCCACGAAACCGGCGGAGAGGTTGTAGACGAACGACCCCAGCGTGGCCAGCGCGGTCATCAGCACGACGTCGATCACGGCGATCACCGCGGTGAACGTCACGACCCGCGGCAGCGAGAGGAACGACTGGAGGTCGAACCCGCCCTGCGACCCCGAGCCGGTGGCGTCGCTGATGGTGCTGCCCACGGTGGAGAAGACACCGAGCGCGTCCAGCACCATCCACAGCACCGCGACCGCGACGACCGTGCAGATGCCCAGCGCGATCGAGAACAGGAAGCTGACCTTCATCACCGACCACGGGTCGGCCTTGGCCACCCGCAGCCGTGCGCTGCGGGTGCGCGGAGCGGTGCGGGCCGCCGCCGGGCGGGGCTTGCGCACGCCCGCGCCGCCGCCCACCGCCAGGCCCTGCCCGCCCTCCGTGCCGGAGGGGCCGGCCGGACCTGAGGCACCGGACGACGGCAGGGGAGAGGCGGACCCGGCGCCCTCGGACGTGGTGGACGCGCCCTGGGACGGCATGGTCGCGCCCTTGGGCGGTGCGTACGCCTGCGGCGGGTGGTGCGGCTGGGGCGGGCGGGCGCCGCCTCGGGTGTCTGTCACGGTTGTCCCCCCACGGTGTGGGTCGTCGCGCTGTGGTGGTCCCTGAGCGTCGCTGGCTGTCGTGCCGACGGAGCCGGAGCGCCGCCCGCGAGGGCCGTCGCCCGCGCGTCACCCGAGGTGGCGTCCCCGGCTCCTGTCACGTCCTACTCCTGCGACTCGTCGGCCGCGGGCACGGCGCCCTCGGCCTCTTCGGCGGCCTCCGCTGCGGGGGCGCCGTCCGCGTCGACCTCTTCGGCCTCCGCGCCTGCCTCGGCGTTGCGGGCGATGCCGACGACGGCGTCCCGCTTGCCCAGGTTGATCAGTTGGACGCCCATGGTGTCACGGCCGGTTTCCCGCACCTCGCTGACGCGGGTGCGGATGACGCCGCCGCCGAGGGTGATGGCGAGGATCTCGTCGCTCTCCTCGACCACCAGGGCACCGACCAGGGAGCCGCGGTCCTCGACGATCTTCGCCGCCTTGATTCCGAGACCGCCCCGGCCCTGGACACGGTACTCATCGACCGGGGTCCGCTTGGCGTAGCCGCCGTCGGTGGCGGTGAAGACGAAGGTACCGGCCCGCACCACGTTCATCGACAGCAGTTCGTCGCCCTCGCGGAAGCTCATGCCCTTCACGCCCGAGGTCGCCCGGCCCATCGGCCGCAGCGCGTCGTCGGTGGCCGTGAAGCGGATGGACTGCGCCTTGCGGCTGATCAGAAGCAGGTCGTCCTCGGCGGAGACCAGCTCGGCGCCGATCAGCTCGTCCTCGCGGCCGTCGTCCATCGCGCGCAGGTTGATCGCGATGACGCCGCCGGCCCGCGGGGAGTCGTAGTCCTTGAGCGGGGTCTTCTTCACCAGACCGGACTTGGTGGCCAGCACCAGGTAGGGCGCGGCCTCGTAGTCGCGCACCGCCATGATCTGCGCGATGTGCTCGTCCGGCTGGAACGCCAGCAGGTTGGCGACGTGCTGACCGCGCGCGTCCCGCCCGGCGTCGGGGAGTTCGTACGCCTTGGCGCGGTAGACGCGGCCCTTGTTGGTGAAGAACAGCAGCCAGTTGTGCGTGGTGGTGACGAAGAAGTGGTCGACGATGTCGTCCTGCTTCAGCTGGGTGCCGCGCACGCCCTTGCCGCCGCGCTTCTGCGAGCGGTAGTGCTCGGTCTTGGTGCGCTTGACGTAGCCGCCACGCGTGATGGTGACGACGATGTCCTCCTCGGCGATCAGGTCCTCGATGGACATGTCGCCGTCGAAGGGCACCAGCTGGCTGCGCCGGTCGTCGCCGTACTTCTCGACGATCGCGTTCAGTTCCTCGCTGATGATGCCGCGCTGCCGCTCGGGCGAGGCGAGGATCGCGTTGTACTCGTCGATCTTCGCCTGGAGTTCGTCGTGCTCGGCGACGATCTTCTGCCGCTCCAGGGCGGCCAGCCGGCGCAGCTGCATCTCCAGGATCGCGTTGGCCTGGATCTCGTCGATCTGCAGCAGGTCCATCAGGCCGCCGCGCGCGGTCTCGACGGTGTCGCTGCGCCGGATCAGCGCGATGACCTCGTCGATGGCGTCCAGCGCCTTGAGCAGACCGCGCAGGATGTGGGCGCGCTCCTCCGCCTTGCGCAGCCGGAAGCGGGTGCGGCGGACGATGACCTCGATCTGGTGCGTCACCCAGTGGCGGATGAACGCGTCCAGCGACAGGGTGCGCGGCACGCCGTCGACCAGCGCCAGCATGTTGGCGCCGAAGTTGGTCTGCAGGTCGGTGTGCTTGTAGAGGTTGTTGAGCACGACCTTGGCGACCGCGTCCCGCTTCAGGACGATCACCAGGCGCTGGCCGGTGCGCGAGGAGGTCTCGTCGCGCACGTCGGCGATGCCGCCGATCCTGCCGTCCTTGACCAGGTCGGCGATCTTCTGCGCGAGGTTGTCCGGGTTGACCTGGTACGGCAGCTCGGTGACGACCAGGCACTGGCGGTTCTGGATCTCCTCGACCTCGACGACCGCGCGCATGGTGATCGAGCCGCGCCCGGTGCGGTACGCGTCCTCGATGCCGCGGCGGCCGACGACCAGGCCGCCGGTCGGGAAGTCCGGGCCCTTGATGCGCTCCATCAGGGCTTCGAGCAGTTCCTCGGCGGAGGCGTTGGGGTTGGCCAGGTACCACTGGGCGCCCTCGGCGACCTCGCGCAGGTTGTGCGGCGGGATGTTGGTCGCCATGCCGACCGCGATGCCGGCGGAACCGTTGATCAGCAGGTTGGGGAAGCGCGACGGCAGGACCGTCGGCTCCTGGTTGCGGCCGTCGTAGTTGTCCTGGAAGTCGACGGTCTCCTCGTCGATGTCCCGGACCATCTCCATCGACAGCGGCGCCATCTTGCACTCGGTGTACCGCATGGCGGCGGCCGGGTCGTTGCCCGGGGAACCGAAGTTGCCGTTGGAGTCCACCAGCGGCATCCGCATCGCCCAGGACTGCGCCAGGCGCACCAGGGCGTCGTAGATCGAGGCGTCGCCGTGCGGGTGGTACGTACCCATGACGTCACCGACGACGCGGGCGCACTTGTAGAAGCCCTTCTCGGGCCGGTAACCGCCGTCGTACATCGCGTACAGCACCCGGCGGTGCACCGGC
Source organism: Streptomyces sp. ICBB 8177 (assembly GCF_003144095.1). Lineage (GTDB taxonomy): Bacteria > Actinomycetota > Actinomycetes > Streptomycetales > Streptomycetaceae > Streptantibioticus_D. Next base: position 433,982 of record NZ_NSKH01000024.1, read on the forward strand.
TTGAGCCCGTCGCGCACGTCCGGCAGCGCACGCGAGACGATCACGCTCATCGCGTAGTCGAGGTAGCTGCGCTGCATCTCGGTTTCGAGCCCGACCGGCTCGACGCGCATCCCGACGCCCTCGACGGCGGCCGGGCCGCCCTCCGGCGTGACGGGCGTGGGGGAGCCCTCGGGGGTGATGGGGGTCTCGTCGGCCATTGCTGGTCAAAGTCCTTTCGCGGTCCGGCTGGTGGGCAGGCCGACTCAGATGTCGAGGAAGCGGACGTCCTTGGCGTTGCGCTGGATGAACGAGCGCCGTGCCTCGACGTCCTCGCCCATCAGGACGGAGAACAGGTCGTCGGCCTGGGCCGCGTCGTCCAGGCTGACCTGGCCGAGGACCCGGTGGTCGATGTCCATGGTGGTCACCCGCAGTTCCTCGGCGTTCATCTCGCCGAGACCCTTGAAGCGCTGCACCGAGTCGTCCCTGATGCGCTTGCCGGCCTGCTTGCCCAGCTCGATCAGCGCGTCGCGCTCGCGGTCGGAGTACGCGTACTCGACGTCGTTCTCCCGCCACTTGATCTTGTACAGCGGCGGACGGGAGAGGTAGACGTGCCCGGCCTCGACCAGCGGCCGCATGAAGCGGAACAGGAAGGTCAGCAGCAGGGTGTTGATGTGCTGGCCGTCGACGTCGGCGTCCGCCATCAGGATGATCTTGTGGTAGCGCAGCTTCGCGATGTCGAAGTCGTCGTGGACGCCGGTGCCGAAGGCGGAGATGAGGGCCTGGATCTCCTGGTTCTGAAGGATCTTGTCGATCCTGGCCTTCTCCACGTTGAGGATCTTGCCGCGGATCGGGAGGATCGCCTGGTACTGCGGGTCGCGGCCGGACTTGGCCGAGCCGCCCGCGGAGTCACCCTCGACGATGAAGATCTCGCACTTGGCCGGGTCGTTGGACTGGCAGTCCGACAGCTTGCCGGGCAGCGACGCGCTCTCCAGCAGCCCCTTGCGCCGGGTCAGGTCGCGCGCCTTGCGGGCGGCGACCCGGGCGGTGGCGGCCTGGATGCCCTTGCGGACGATGTCGGCGGCCTCGTTGGGGTTGCGGTCGAACCAGTCGGTGAGGTGCTCGTGCACGACCTTCTGGACGTACGTCTTCGCCTCGGTGTTGCCCAGCTTGGTCTTGGTCTGGCCCTCGAACTGCGGCTCGCCCAGCTTCACCGAGATGATCGCGGTCAGGCCCTCGCGGATGTCCTCACCGCTGAGGTTCTCGTCCTTCTCGCGCAGCAGCTTCTTCTCGCGCGCGTAGCGGTTGACCAGGCCGGTCAGCGCGGCGCGGAAGCCCTCCTCGTGGGTGCCGCCCTCGTGGGTGTGGATGGTGTTGGCGAACGAGTAGACCCCCTCGGTGTACTGGGAGTTCCACTGCATCGCCAGCTCCACCGACAGCAGCCGCTCGGTGTCCTCGGCCTCCACGGAGATCACCGAGGGGTGGATGACCTCGCCCTTGCGGGAGTTGAGGTACTTCACGAAGTCGACGATGCCGCCCTCGTAGTGGTACCGCACCGACAGCGGGTTGCCGTCCTCGTCGACGTGCTCGGCGCGCTCGTCGGTCAGCGAGATGGTCAGGCCCTTGTTGAGGAACGCCATCTCCTGGAAGCGCCGCGAGAGCGTCTCGAAGGAGTATTCGGTGGTCTCGAAGATGTCGCCGTCGGCCCAGAACGTCACCGAGGTGCCGGTCTCGTCGGTCGCCTCGTGCTGCGCCAGCGGCGCGGTGGGCGCGCCCAGCTTGTAGTCCTGGGTCCAGCGGTGGCCGTCGGTCTTCACCTCGACGGCGACCCGGGTGGACAGCGCGTTGACCACGGAGACGCCCACGCCGTGCAGGCCGCCGGAGACCGCGTAGCCGCCGCCGCCGAACTTGCCGCCCGCGTGCAGCACCGTCAGCACGACCTCGACCGCGGGCTTGCCCTCGGACGGGATGATGCCGACCGGGATGCCGCGGCCGTTGTCGACCACGCGCACGCCGCCGTCGGCGAGAATCGTCACGTCGATGGTGTCGGCGTGCCCGGCCAGCGCCTCGTCGACCGAGTTGTCCACGACCTCGTAGACGAGGTGGTGCAGACCGCGCTCACCGGTCGACCCGATGTACATGCCGGGACGCTTGCGGACCGCGTCGAGGCCTTCGAGGACGGTGATCGCACTGGCGTCGTACGAAGCGCCGCCCGCCGCCTTGCCGTTCTGCGAGGCGGTCTCGGACGCCGCGCCGTCCGCGGGCGCGCCGGTACCGGCGGTGGGTGTGCGGTTCTCGTTGGGGTTGCCGGAATCGGCCACGAAGCGCCCTTTCTGGCACAGCACGAGCCGACTCCGGGCACGCCGGAGCGGCTGCGTCGTTCGACAGGTTCCGCGAGGTCTCCCCTGCCGGTGGCAGAGGCGGGCGGACTACTGCCCAGTCTACCGGTAGCGGCGACAGAGAGGGGGGTTTGCCGGTGCCTGAGTTCCCATGTGCCGGTCCCGGAGGGCTTGCGCCGACTCCCCATACGCGGCCCTGGACTCCAGGCGGCTCACGCGGGCGCTCAGGGCTTCGCCGCGATTACAGCCCGCGCCGGTCCGGAACGGGGTGGAACGTCCCGTGATGACCACTGTGACGGCCGCCCGGCGCGAGCGGCCGAAAGTGAGACGTACGTCACCCATAGGTGTCACCCGGTCCCGTGCTGCCCGGGGCACGCAAGCGACCATAGGTACGGGTGGGGCCGGTGGGACCAAGGACCCTGATCAGCTTCACCGTGCCGTGGCCGAGATCCGCGTTGAGCCGGGCGACCAGCTGCGGGGCGAGCAGCCGCAGCTGGGTGGCCCACGCCGTCGCGTCGCACCGCACCGTCAGCACCCGCTCGCCTTCGTCGTAGCTCTCCGGCTCGCAGTGCTTGGCCACCTCGTCCCCCACGATCTGCGGCCAGCGGCCCATCACACCGCCGACCGCCGCCGGGGCCTCCCAGCCGCGTTCGGTGATCAGGCGGCTGATGGCGGCGCCCAGCGGGAGCGGATCGCGTCCGTCGGCGCGCGCTCCGGAGCGCAGACCGCCGCGCCGGGCCTGCCGGCGTTCCTGGGCGGCGGCGCCGCGGGCCCGGGCCTGCTCCTTGGCGGCGCGCAGGGCGACGCGGGCGAGGTCGACGCCGGACAGGGGGGCGCCGGCGCCGGGGACCGACGCGGGAGTGGGCGCGGGGCCGGGGCCGGATGCGGGGCCCGGGCCCGGTCGGGAGCCGGATGCGGGGCCCGGGCCCGGTCGGGAGCCGGATGCGGGGCCCGGGCCCGGTCGGGAGCCGGATGCGGGGCCCGGGCCGGGGCCGGGGCCGGATGCGCCGGGGCCGTCGGAGTGCTGCCGTCCGGTCATACGCGTTCCACCTCGCCGCCCGCGACCCGGAAGCGTGCCCCGGACAACGCCCCGGGCACGTCGTCGTCGACCGCCGCCGTCACCAGCACCTGCTCGCCCGGAGCCACCAGTTCCGCCAGCCGGTCCCTGCGCCGGGCGTCAAGCTCGGCGAAGACGTCGTCCAGTATCAGCACCGGTTCGCCGCCCGCGCGTTCGCCGTCGGCGCGCAGCAGCTCGTACGAGGCGAGCCGCAGTGCCAGCGCGTACGACCAGGACTCGCCGTGGCTCGCGTACCCCTTGGCGGGCAACTCGCCCAGTTTCAGCAGCAGGTCGTCGCGGTGCGGCCCGACCAGCGTGACCCCGCGCTCGATCTCCTGCTTGCGCGCCCCCTCCAGCGCGGTGATCAGCGCCTCGTACAGCTCCTCGCGCGAGCGCGCCTGGCCGGTCTCACTGGACGGGCGGTAGTCCAGGCCCACCGGGCCGCCGCCGGGGGCCAGTTGCTCGTACGCCTTGTCGGTCAGCGGTTCCAGGCCCGCGACGAGGTCGAGCCGCTGGGCGAGCAACTCCGCGCCGTGGCGCGCCAGATGCTGGTCCCACACGTCCAGCGTGGACAGGTCCGCCCCGCGTCCGCCGCCGTGCCTGCGGGCCAGCGCGGCGGACTTCAGCAGGGTGTTGCGCTGCCGCAGCACCCGCTCGTAGTCCTGCCGCACCCCCGCCATCCGCGGCGCGCGCAGGGTGACCAGCTCGTCGAGGAACCGGCGGCGCTCGCCGGGATCGCCCTTGACCAGCGCCAGGTCCTCCGGCGCGAACAGCACGGTGCGCACGATCCCCAGCACGTCGCGCGGGCGCACCTGCGAGGAGCGGTTGATCCGGGCGCGGTTGGCGCGGCCAGGGTTGATCTCCAGTTCGACCAGCTGCTGCCGGTCCTCGTGGGTCACGGCGGCACGCACCACCGCGCGTTCCGCGCCCATGCGCACCAGCGGGGCGTCCGAGGCGACCCGGTGGCTGCCGAGGGTCGCCAGGTAGCCGACGGCCTCGACGAGGTTGGTCTTGCCCTGGCCGTTGGGACCCACGAACGCGGTGACGCCCGGGTCGAGCGGGACCTCGACCCGGGCGTAGGAACGGAAGTCGGCGAGCGAGAGGTGCGCTACGTGCATCGCGTGCGGTGGCTCCGGCGAAGTGGCCGGCGCCGGCCTCCTGTTCCTCTCGACCTGCCTGCGGCGTGACTACTTGGCCTTGTCCGCGCTGGCCTCGACCGCGTGACCGCCGAACTGGTTGCGCAGCGCCGCGACCATCTTCATCGACGGCGAGTCGTCCTGCCGCGAGGAGAAGCGGGCGAACAGCGACGCGGTGATCGCCGGCAGCGGCACCGCGTGGTCGATGGCCGCCTCGACCGTCCAGCGGCCCTCCCCGGAGTCCTGCGCGAAGCCGCGCAGCTTCTCCAGGTGCTCGTCGTCGTCCAGCGCGTTGACCGCGAGGTCCAGCAGCCAGGAGCGGATGACGGTGCCCTCCCGCCAGGAACGGAAGACCTCGCGCACGTCGGTGACCGAGTCGACGGCCTCCAGCAGCTCCCAGCCCTCGGCGTACGCCTGCATCATCGCGTACTCGATGCCGTTGTGGACCATCTTGGCGAAGTGGCCGGCGCCGACCTTGCCCGCGTGCACCGAGCCGAAGTCGCCCTCGGGCTTGAGCGCGTCGAAGATCGGCTGGACCTTCGCCACGTTCTCCGGGTCGCCGCCGTACATCAGGGCGTAGCCGTTCTGCAGGCCCCAGACGCCGCCGGAGACACCGCAGTCGACGAAACCGATGCCGCGTTCGGCCAGCTCCGCCGCGTGCTTCTCGTCGTCCGTCCAGCGGGAGTTGCCGCCGTCGACCACGACGTCGCCGGGGGACAGCAACTGGCCGAGCTCGTCGATCGTCGCCTGGGTGGGCTCGCCCGCCGGGACCATCACCCACACCACCCGCGGGCCCTGCAACGCGTCCACCAGCGCCTTGAGGCTGGGGACGTCGGCGAGGTCCTGGTTGCGGTCGTACCCGACGACGGTGTGGCCGGCGCGGCGGATGCGCTCGCGCATGTTGCCGCCCATCTTGCCGAGACCGATGAGACCGAGCTCCATCACTGATCCTTCGTTCGATGCGTGCCTGACCGTAGGTCCGAGCCTACGTCCCGGCCCGGCGCCGGGCGCGGCGGACGGTGCGACCGGTGCCGGGCCGGGACGCGGGGGCCGCGACAGCCGGGGCGGCGGGGAGCCGGGGAGGGGCGGGCGTGGGCCCCTATCAGCCCGACAGGCGCACCGGCATGATCAGGTACTTGTACGCGTCGTCCGCCTCGGTGTCGATCGCGGGGCGGCCGCTGAGCAGCGCGGGCTTGGTCGAGGTGGTGAACGACAGCTGCGCGACCGGGGAGTCGATGGCGCTCAGACCGTCCAGCAGGAAGGTGGGGTTGAACGCGATCGAGATGTCGTCGCCCTCCAGCTGGGCGTCGACCCTTTCCACAGCCTGTGCGTCGTCGCTGGAACCGGCCTCCAGGGTCAGCACGCCTGTGGAGAAGCTCAGCCGGATCGGGGTGTTGCGCTCGGCGACCAGCGCGACGCGCTTGACGGCCTCCACGAACGGCGCGGTCTCGATCACCGCGACCGAGGCGAACTCGGTCGGGAACAGCGTGCGGTACTTGGGCAGGTCGCCTTCGAGCAGACGGGTCGTGGTGCGGCGGCCGGCGCCCTCGAAGCCGATCAGGCCCTCGCCCTGGCCCGCTCCGGCCAGCGCGAGCGAGACGGTGTCGCCGCTGGTCAGGGCCTTGGCGGTGTCCAGCAGGGTCTTGGCCGGGACCAGCGCGACGGCCGAGATGTCCGGCACCTCGGGCTTCCACAGGAACTCGCGGACGGCGAACCGGTAGCGGTCGGTGGCGGCCAGCGTGACGGTGTCGCCCTCGATCTCGATGCGGACACCGGTGAGCACCGGCAGGGTGTCGTCGCGGCCGGCGGCGACGGCGACCTGGGAGACGGCGGCGGCGAAGACCTCACCGGGGACGGAACCGGAGGCGGTCGGCATCTGCGGAAGGGCCGGGTACTCCTCCACAGGCAGGGTGTGGAGTGTGAATCGCGAGCTGCCGCAGACCACGGTGACCCGCACGCCGTCGGTGGAGATCTCCACAGGCCTGTTGGGAAGTGCCCGCGAGATGTCGGCGAGCAGGCGGCCGGAGACGAGGACGGTGCCCTCCTCGTCGATCTCCGCGTCGACGGAGACCCGGGCCGAGACCTCGTAGTCGAAGGCCGACAGGCTCAGCTGGCCGTCCTCGGCCTTCAGCAGCAGTCCGGCGAGGACCGGGGCCGGAGGGCGGGCGGGGAGACTCCGGGCTGCCCAGGCCACTGCATCCGCGAGTACGTCGCGCTCCACCCGGAACTTCACCGGAACCGCCTCCTGCTGTTTCTGGCTTGCTGGCTGTCTGTACCGACCGTCCTCACGGCCATCTGCCGGAGAACAGTCTGACGCACGCCACTGACATCAGGTGCGGGTTGGGTCAAGCCGGGACCTCGGGTCGCGGCGAGCTCGCGGCCCGGTTGTGCACAGGCCCGACTTCGATCTTGCTCGCTCGCTCTCTACGTGTAGTCGTAGTAATAGGGGGTGTGGATACCGTGGATAACCGGTTCCTGCCCAGGTCAGAGGCGATTTTTTATCCACCGCGCCTGTGGGTGGAGCCGGTGGACAACCCGGCCCCGCTGTGGACGGCCGGAAGTTGTGCACACCCGATGCACAGGTGACCCGGGGTTCTCCCCAGACTCGTCCCCAGGAATACCCACGTTGTCCCCAGGCCAATCCAGCACCTTGGTGTGACGCCTTTCACTCCATCCGGCGACGGGACCCGTTTCGTTGCCGAACAGTGGACAGAGCTGTGGAGAAGCTGTTCATAACTCCGGTCCGCCTGTGGGCGAGCAGTGGACAACCGCGAACCGCCTTGGTGGGCACGGTCGTTGTCCACAGTCTGTGGAGGAGGGTTAACCACATTTCCACACCCTTCTGACCAGCGGTGACGATCTTCCGGCGGACACCGCTGTGGAGAGATTCGGGACAACTCCGCTCTCCCCAGGCTGTGGACAGCGGGTGCGCCCGGATTCTGTGGACGAGGGGTGCTCTGACCTGCGGATTCGAACAGAGGCCTGGCGGCCCTGGAGGTTCTGGCGGGCCTTCGGAGGCGCGGAGGGAGGCGGGATGGAGCGGGGAGGCGGGGCCGGGGGTGCCGTCTTCAGGTGCCCCGTCGTCCTCAGAAGCCGCGCCCGCTGTCCTCAGGCCACGCCGTCCTCTGGCACTCAGGCACGGTTGCCGCCGTGCTCGGGGCGCCAGGCGGACCTCAGGCGCCACCGGGCAGGCCTCACGCGCGGGCGGCGCCGTCCCGACCCTCAAAACGACTGTGGGCGTGGGGAGGAAGTCCTCCTCACGCCCACAGGCAGGTCCGGCCCGGCGGGCCGGACGGCTAGCTCTTGATGCGGTTGGTCAGCTCCGTGACCTGGTTGTAGATGGAACGCCGCTCCGCCATCAGCGCGCGGATCTTGCGGTCCGCGTGCATCACCGTCGTGTGGTCGCGGCCCCCGAACAGCGCGCCGATCTTCGGCAGCGACAGGTCGGTCAGCTCGCGGCACAGGTACATCGCGATCTGCCGCGCGGTCACCAGCACCCGGCTGCGGGACGACCCGCACAGGTCGTCCACCGTCAGCCCGAAGTACGCGGCCGTCTCCGCCATGATCGCGTTGCCGGTGATCTCGGGCACCGCGTCCTCGCCGCCGGGGATCAGGTCCTTCAGGACGATCTCCGTCAACTGCAGGTCCACCGGCTGCCGGTTGAGGCTCGCGAAGGCGGTCACCCGGATCAACGCGCCCTCCAGCTCGCGGATGTTGCGCGAGATCCGTGACGCGATGAACTCCAGTACCTCCGGCGGCGCGTTCAGCTGCTCCTGCACCGCCTTCTTGCGCAGGATCGCGATCCGGGTCTCCAGCTCGGGCGGCTGGACGTCGGTGATCAGGCCCCACTCGAAGCGGTTGCGCAGCCGGTCCTCCAGGGTGACCAGCTGCTTGGGCGGCCGGTCGGAGGAGAGCACGATCTGCTTGTTCGCGTTGTGCAGGGTGTTGAAGGTGTGGAAGAACTCCTCCTGCGTCGACTCCTTCTGCGCCAGGAACTGGATGTCGTCGACGAGCAGGATGTCCATCTCGCGGTAGCGCTTGCGGAAGGTGTCGCCCTTGCCGTCGCGGATGGAGTTGATGAACTCGTTGGTGAACTCCTCCGAGCTGACGTACCGCACCCGGGTGCCCGGGTAGAGGCTGCGCGCGTAGTGGCCGATGGCGTGCAGCAGGTGCGTCTTGCCCAGACCGGACTCGCCGTAGATGAACAGCGGGTTGTACGCCTTGGCCGGCGCCTCGGCGACCGCGACCGCGGCGGCGTGCGCGAAGCGGTTCGAGGCGCCGATGACGAAGGTGTCGAAGAGGTACTTCGGGTTCAGCCGCGCGGTCGGCTCACCGGGGCCCGGCGCGGGCGCGGGCTGCGCGGCCAGCGGACCGGGGGCGCCGCTGGGGGCGGGCAACGGGGGCTGCTCGCCGGGGCGCACGCCGCCGCCGGGGCGTTCCGGGAGCTGGTGCGGCTGCGACTGCGGGTAGCCGGACTGCCGGCCGTAGCCGGGCTCGGCGTACTCGTCCCGCTTGTACGCGTCGCGATCGTCCCGCTTGCCGTAGTCCTTGCCGTACTCCTTGCGCGGTCCGGGCGGCGTGGCGTTCCCGTACGGATCGCGGCCGTCGAACCCGTCGTGCAGCGGCTGCTGCCAGTCGCCGGAGTCCCTGTGACCGCGGCCGTGACCGTGGTCCTGGCCGCGACCGGGACCCTGTCCGGCAGGGCCTGAGGGGCCCCCTGGGCCGCCGCCGACCGCTCCGCCGCCGTACGGGTCCGCCCCGCCGGGGCGCGGCCAGGCACCGGGCAGCTCGCGGCCACCCGGATAGTCGGGGTAGGCGCGCCGCATCGTGGGCTCGTCGTCACCGGCCCGCCCGTAGTCGTCGTACTCGGGCCGCTGCTCGCGTCGCTGTTCCCCGTAGGACGGCGGCGCGGACGCCTGCTGCGGCACGGGGGCCGTGCGCTGCGGGGCGGGCGCGGGCGCCGACGCACCGGGGTCGGCGCTGGAGTCGACGGTGATCGCGATCCTGATCGGACGGCCGAACTCGCGGCCCAGTCCCTCGGTGATCACGTCAAGCAGCCGGCCCTCCAGCACGCCCTTGGCGTACTCGTTGGGCGCGGCCAGCAGCGCGGTGTCGGCGACCAGGGCGAGCGCCTGGCAGGCGTTGAGCCAGCGCCGGTCCTTGGCCTCGACCCCCTGGCCGTCGGCGAGGAGCTGTTCGAGCACCCGCGGCCACACTGCGGCAAGATCGGCAGTCACATCGGCCACAGTGCACGCTCTCTCGATCGGTCGGTGGGGTGGGCGGTCGGCTCTCGGTCGGGGCGGGCACCGGCTCCGCCCCTGGCACCCTGGCGTCCTTGGCCTCCCACGAAGGTGTGATTCCTGGGATGTGCGGGAAAGATGCCGGGTTGGGTCGGAGTTACTGGGTTCGGCCACGGTAGTCAGCGCCGCGTACGTGGTTCAAGTCGTTGTCCACAGGGTGTGTACAAATGTGCCATGCCCGGGCGGGGTGTGGTTCGGTGGGAGGGGTCGGCGCGTCGCGCCCTCCGGCGCGGTTTGACCGGATGGCGTAGCCCCGCGTACCGTGGCGAGGTCGAGTTGTCGATGGCTGCTGCCGCCTGCCTTACGAAGGGCACAGACCACCTCGAGTGGCTGGATCAGCGGTGCACCTAGGGCGTATCGCGAGACTTCGTGGGCGCACGGTGACAGCCAAGCGACGCCCCACGCCCGTCTCGACCGAGACGACAAGCATTCCTGGAGTCCCCGAGTGAGCAAGCGCACCTTCCAGCCGAACAACCGCCGCCGCGCGAAGACCCACGGCTTCCGGCTGCGCATGCGCACCCGTGCCGGTCGCGCCATCCTCGCGTCGCGCCGCAGCAAGGGCCGCGCGCGCCTGTCCGCCTGAGTTCGCACGGGTCATGCTGTGCTGCCCACCGAGAACCGGCTGAGGCGGCGCCAGGACTTCGCGACCGCGGTACGACGCGGGCGCCGGGCCGGACGCCCGCTGCTCGTCGTGCACCTGCGAGAAGGTCAGACCACGGACCCGCACGCTACGGGGGGGAGTGCTCCCCCGGCGCGTGCGGGTTTCGTCGTGAGCAAGGCCGTCGGCGGTGCCGTCCAGCGCAACCTGGTCAAGCGGCGCCTGCGGCATCTCGTGCGCGATCGGCTCTCCGCGCTGCCCGCGGGTAGCCTGGTGGTGGTACGGGCACTGCCAGGCGCCGGTACCGCGGATCACACAGCCCTGGCCCGCGACCTGGACGCCGCACTGCGGCGGCTACTGGGGGGAGGGGGCGTGAAATGAAGTATCCGTTGATGTGGCTGATCAAGCTGTACCAGTGGACCATCAGCCCGCTCCTCGGGCCGGTCTGCAAGTACTACCCCTCCTGTTCCCACTACGGGTACCAGGCCATCGCCACGCACGGGGCGGTGAAGGGCACGGCCCTGACCGTCTGGCGCATCCTGCGATGCAACCCGTGGTCCCTCGGCGGCGTGGATCACGTGCCGCCCCGCAAACGCCCGCCGTGGCACGCTCGGCTTCGCCAAGCCCTGCGGAAGACACCCAGCGGCCAGCCGGCCGCCGGCGCCGACCGGGCCGCCGAGACCCAGCCCACTGCCCAAGGAGCCTGTTAAGTGGGAACGATTCTGAGTCCCCTCTACACCGCTGTTTCCTGGATCATCGTCCAGTTCCACTCGCTGTACAGCCTGGTCTTCAATCCGGACAGCGGCTGGGCGTGGGGGCTGTCCATCGTCTCGCTGGTGGTGCTGATCCGCATCTGCCTGATCCCGCTGTTCGTCAAGCAGATCAAGGCGACGCGGAACATGCAGGTGCTCCAGCCGAAGATGAAGGCGATCCAGGAGCGCTACAAGAACGACAAGCAGCGCCAGTCCGAAGAGATGATGAAGCTGTACCGGGAGTCGGGTACCAACCCGCTCTCGAGCTGCTTGCCGATCATCGTCCAGTCGCCGTTCTTCATGTCCCTGTACGGCGTGCTGCACAACATCGCCAGCGGCCACCAGGTCGGCGTGATCCACGCGAACCTGCTGGACAGCGCGCGTAAGGCGCACATCTTCGGTGCCCCGCTGTCGGTCAAGTTCACCGACAGCGCCAGCAAGATCACCTCGCTCGGCGCCTCGGCAACCGATGTGCGGATCGTCACGATCGTCATGATCGTCCTGATGTCGGCGTCGCAGTTCTACACGCAGCGCCAGCTGATGACCAAGAACGTCGACATGACGGTGAAGACGCCGTTCATGCAGCAGCAGAAGATGCTGATGTACGTCTTCCCCGTGATGTTCGCCGTCTTCGGCATCAACTTCCCCGTCGGTGTCCTGGTCTACTGGCTGACCACCAACGTGTGGACCATGGGTCAGCAGATGGTCGTCATCCGCCGCAACCCCACCCCGGGCAGCATCGCGTTCAAGGAGCGCCAGGAGCGCCTGAAGGCCAAGGGCAAGCTGGCCGAGGAGCCGGCCGCCAAGGCCCGCACCGCCGAAGGCGGCCAGCCGGTCCGCCGCCAGCAGCCGAAGCGGCAGACCAAGGCCCAGCGCCAGCACTCCGGCACGACCGGTGCCCCCTCGTCCACAGGGACGTCCGGCTCCGGTGAACCGACCGCCGCGTCCTCCGGCTCGTCCGACTCCTCCGTCTCGTCTTCGTCTTCCGCTTCCGCTTCCGCCGACGGAGCCGGTACGAAGAAGGAGACGCCGGCCAAGGACGCCCCCGCCAAGGGTGCGGCCAAGCCGGGGAAGTCCTCGGGCGGCGCCAAGGGCGGCCCGCAGCGCAAGGGCCAGCAGCGGCCCAAGCACCCGTCGAAGAAGTAGTCCGCGGCGCTCCAGCCCCCCGTGGCGCCAGTGGTACGGCGTCCGGCGGTACAGCGCACGCACGCAGGATCCGGGCGCCGGATCCGCAGCACGGATCCGCATATGGATAGGAGTCCATCCGTGACGGAAGGCAACACCCCCGTCGTCGAGGGCGAGGACGCCCTGACCCGCCTGGAGCAGGAAGGCGAGATCGCCGCCGACTACCTCGAAGGGCTGCTGGACATCGCCGACCTCGACGGGGACATCGACATGGACGTCGAGGGCGATCGGGCCGCCGTGTCGATCGTCGGTGACTCCACGGGCCGCGACCTGCAGAAGCTGGTCGGCCGGGACGGCGAGGTGCTGGAGGCGCTCCAGGAGCTGACCCGCCTCGCGGTGCACCGGGAGACCGGTGACCGCAGCCGCCTGATGCTGGACATCGGTGGCTTCCGGGCCCGCAAGCGTGCCGAGCTGACCGAGCTGGGCACCAAGGCGGCCCAGGATGCCAAGACCTCCGGTGAGCCGGTCAAGCTGCGGGCGATGACCCCCTTCGAACGCAAGGTCGTGCACGACGCGGTGGCGGCGGCGGGGCTGCGCAGCGAGTCGGAGGGCGAGGAGCCGCAGCGCAGGGTGGTCGTTCTTCCGGCCTGACCGCAGTACGCGGGGTCCTTGCGGGCTCCGTTCCTCATGTGAATTCCTCTAGGCCCCGCCTGCGGTTCGGGAAGGCTCCCGACCACGACGCAGGCGGGGCCGACACCTGTCAGCCTGGTAGTGAGCGGATTCCCTACTGCGATCCGCCGTAACCGAAGGGACGTCCCCGTGACGGAGGCAGCAGCCGAGCTTCCCCCCGCACCCGAGCAGGCGCGCGAGATCTTCGGCGATCGGTTCGCCGACGCCGTGCGGTACGCCGAGCTGCTCGCCGACGCCGGGGTGCGCCGAGGGCTGATCGGGCCCCGCGAGGTGCCGAGGCTGTGGGAGCGCCACCTGCTGAACTGCGCCGTGCTCTCCGACGTGGTGCCGGACGGCGTCTCGGTGTGCGACGTCGGCTCCGGTGCCGGACTGCCGGGAATTCCGCTGGCGCTGGCCCGGGGCGATCTGCGGATCACCCTGCTGGAGCCGCTGCTGCGTCGCACGACCTTCCTGGAGGAGGTCGTCTCCCTGCTCGGACTGGACAACGTCGAGGTGGTGCGGGGCCGGGCCGAGGAGATGATCGGCCACCTGCCGCAGGTGGACGTGGTCACGGCCCGCGCGGTCGCTCCGCTGGACCGGCTGGCCGGCTGGGGTCTGCCCTTGCTGCGGCCGCACGGCGAGATGCTCGCGTTGAAGGGCGACACCGCGGAGGAGGAGCTGAAGGCGGCGCGTGCGGCGCTGGACCGGCTCGGCGCGGTGGAGACCGGTGTGGTCCTGGCGGGCTCCGGTCTGGTCGACCCTCCGTCAACTGTGGTGCGTGTGCTGGTCGGTGAGAGCCCGGGCGGGGTGCGGGCGGCAACGCGGCGTGCCAAGGCCGCCCGCGCGAACCGCCCGGTGCGCAGCAGCGGTAGTCGTCACCGCCGCTGACCTGGCGGTCGGGTCGGGGTCGGCTCGCTGAGTGCGCCGGGATCGGCTGCGTGCTCCAGTCGGACCCGCCATGACCGCGCGGTCGGGTGGGGCTCGCCTCCGCGCGGGCGTGGCTGTGCTCCATACAAACGGCCAAACCTACATATTTCGGAGTGTCGTGGACTGAGCGGGCGCCGCTCTGTGCATCGTGTTTCACGTGAAACGTCGCTCCTTGCTGCCAGGAATCCTCAGCCGTGGCCGCGCTGCGGCCGAGGCGCGCTCGCGTAAGCCCAACCAGGTGACGGATCTATCCACAAAAGCAGATTCATCCACAGGAGAAGGGACCTCACTGGTTCACAACCCGGAAAGCATGGCAGGCTCTTCGCATCACGAGCTTGCAGTCGAGGAGAGTGAACCCTTGCGGTCCGACGCCAATGCCGCGGGACCGATGACCGACCCGGTCCCCGGCCCCCGTAGTGAATCGACAGGGGGCGATGTTTCACGTGAAACGCTGCCCCCCATGGATGACACCCCGATCGGCCGGGCCGCCCAATTGGCCGTGGAGGCGCTGGGCCGGGCCGGAGAAGGCCTCCCTCGCCCCGACCAGACCCGAGTGATCGTGGTCGCCAACCAGAAGGGCGGGGTCGGCAAGACCACGACCACCGTCAATCTGGCCGCCTCGCTCGCCTTGCACGGTGGCCGGGTGCTCGTGGTCGACCTGGACCCTCAGGGCAACGCGTCCACCGCGCTGGGCATTGACCACCATGCCGAAGTGCCGTCCATCTACGACGTTTTGGTGGAAGGCGGGCCACTGTCCGACGTGGTCCAGCCGGTCCATGACGTCGAAGGCCTCTTCTGTGCGCCCGCCACCATCGACCTGGCCGGCGCCGAGATCGAACTGGTCTCCCTGGTGGCTCGCGAGAGCCGCCTACAGCGTGCCATTGAGGCGTACGAGCAGCCGCTGGACTACATCCTCATCGACTGCCCGCCGTCCCTCGGCCTGTTGACGGTCAACGCGTTGGTCGCCGGTGCCGAGGTGCTGATCCCCATCCAGTGCGAGTACTACGCGCTGGAGGGGCTGGGGCAGCTGCTGAGGAACGTCGACCTCGTACGCGGTCACCTCAACCCAAAGCTGCACGTCTCGACCATCCTGCTGACCATGTACGACGGCCGGACCCGGCTCGCCGCCCAGGTCGCGGAAGAAGTCCGCAGCCACTTCGGCGCCGAAGTGCTGCGTACCAGCATCCCGCGCTCGGTCCGCATCTCCGAGGCCCCCAGCTACGGGCAGACGGTGCTGACCTACGATCCGGGCTCCAGCGGTGCGCTGTCCTACCTGGAGGCGGCGCGCGAGATGGCGCTGCGGGGAGCCGGCGGACTCAACGTCGAATACGACGGCCAGGATGCTCACATCGCTCGCCAGAACAATGAGTACGGCCAGCACAGCATGTCGGAGGGGATCAAGTGAGCGAGCGACGCAGGGGATTGGGCCGAGGGCTCGGTGCCTTGATCCCCGCAGCACCGAGCGGCGACAAGTCCGTGCCGAAGGGGGCAGGAGCCACCTCACCGTCGGCCGTTCCGGTACTGACCCAGGAACGTGGCGTCGCGGCGGCCAAGGTCGCCGGTCTGCCGGACCACGGTGACCGAGCGGTCTCCCCCGTGGTGGACATCCCGGTTTCACGTGAAACCGAGGCAGCGGCCATGCCGGACGCGGAGTCGATGGCCACGGTCGCCGGCGCTCACTTCGCCGAGCTGCCGATCGACGCGATCAAGCCCAACCCCCGTCAGCCGCGTGACGTCTTCGATGAGGACGCTCTGGCCGAGCTGGTGACCTCCATCAAGGAGGTGGGTCTGCTCCAGCCGGTCGTGGTGCGCCAGACCGGGCCGTCCGCGTACGAGCTCATCATGGGCGAGCGTCGCTGGCGAGCCTGCCGCGAGAGCGGTCTGACGCGGATCCCGGCGATCGTACGCGCCACCGAGGACGAGAAGCTGCTCCTCGACGCGCTGCTGGAGAACCTGCACCGCGCGCAGCTGAACCCTCTGGAAGAGGCCGCGGCCTACGACCAGCTTCTCCAGGACTTCAAGTGCACCCATGAGGAGCTGGCCGACCGGATCGGACGCTCCCGCTCCCAGGTCTCCAACACGCTGCGGCTGCTGAAGCTCTCCGCTCCGGTCCAGCGTCGGGTGGCGGCGGGCGTGCTGTCCGCCGGACACGCCCGCGCCCTCCTCGCGCTGGACGACGTCCAGGAGCAGGACCGGCTGGCCCAGCGCATTGTGGCCGAGGGGCTCTCGGTGCGCTCCGTCGAGGAGATCGTCACCTTGATGGCGTCGGAGCCGAGCGCGGCGAAGAAGCCGAAGGGCCCGCGCGCGGGTCGTCGGTTGTCGCCCGCCCTCAGCGATCTCGCCACGCGGCTGTCGGACCGCTTCGACACCCGGGTGAAGGTGGACCTGGGGCAGCGCAAGGGAAAGATCGTCGTCGAGTTCGCGTCGATAGAGGATCTGGAGCGCATCCTCGGCACCATCGCCCCGGGAGAGGGAAGGGTTCTCGAACAGAGCCTGGCCGAGGCCGAGTCGGAGTCCGACGCGGACGAGTGAAGCAGGACCCCGGCGGCCAACGGTCGCCGGGGGGCGCGTGACGGGCGGTTGGTGTTCCACGGGAACACCAACCGCCCTTTCGCTTCGTCCATGGCGGGTTGTCCGTCGGTTCCACGTCGTCCCGGGAGTCTCGGTGTCCGAGTGGTCTCGGCCCGGTTACGATGCGGATGGGCATGGCGCATCCCCGCGCTCGCTCCGGCGCGCCACCAGCGCAGCCGGGGTGCACGGACACACAGAGATGAGGTCTGGACCCATGGGCCGCCGACTCGTCCCGCTCACTCTGGACAACCTCCCCGATCTGCCTAAGCGCTGCCGGGCCTGCGTCTATTGGGAACTCGACCCCGTCAGCGGCGAGGCAGCCGCCCAGGCCGGGAAGCCCGAGCTGGAGAAGGAGGCGTGGATCTCCGCCGTGCTCCTCGAATGGGGATCATGCGGCCGGGTGGTCTACGTGGATGATGTCCCGGCGGGCTTCGTGCTCTACGCCCCGCCCGCCTACGTGCCGCGCTCGACGGCGTTCCCCACGAGCCCGGTCTCACCGGACGCCGTGCAGCTGATGACCTCGCGCATCCTGCCGGGGTACCAGGGGCAGGGGCTGGGGCGCGTGCTGGTGCAGACGGTGGCCAAGGATCTCGTCCGGCGTGGCTTCAAGGCCATCGAGGCGTTCGGCGATGCCCGCTGGGAGGAGCCCGCGTGCCTGTTGCCTGCCGACCACTTGACGGCGGTGGGTTTCAAGACGGTGCGGCCGCATCCTCGCTATCCCCGCCTGCGTCTCGATCTGCGGTCGACGCTGTCGTGGAAGGAGGACGTCGAGATGGCCATCGACCGGCTCCTGGGCGCCGTCCAGAAGGAGCCGGCACTGCGTCCGCTCTAACTGCGGCCTTTCAGCCTCCTGAACGAGAACAGGCCCGCCCCTTCCGGGGCGGGCCTGTTTCACGTGAAACAGTGCGGCGGTCAGCCGATGTAGTCGCTGAGGTCACGCTCGATGGCGGCCTTCGGCTTGGCGCCCACGATCGTCTTGACGACGTCGCCGCCCTTGTAGACGTTGAGCGTCGGGATCGACATCACGCCGTACTTCGCGGCCGTGGCCGGGTTCTGGTCGATGTTGAGCTTGACGATCTCGATCTTGTCGCCGTGCTCGGCGGCGATGGCCTCCAGCGACGGAGCGATCTGACGGCACGGACCGCACCAGTCGGCCCAGAAGTCGACGAGCACGGGCTTGTCGCTCTTGAGGACGTCCTCGTCGAACGTCGCGTCGGTCACGGCCTTGAGCGCCATGGTCACTTTCTCCTCTGGTCTGGCGATGTGGGGGCGGTGGGTGGATGAGGCGGGTCGGTCAGACGGTGGCCGCGGTCTTCTCCGGCTCGGCGGTCTTCTCCGAGTCGGTGAGCGCGGCGAGGTAGCGCTCGGCGTCCAGGGCGGCGGAGCAGCCGGTGCCCGCGGCGGTGATCGCCTGGCGGTAGGTGTGGTCGACGACGTCGCCGGCCGCGAAGACACCCGTCACGTTGGTGCGCGTGCTGGGGGCGTCCACGGTGAGGTAGCCCTCGTCGTCCAGCGTCAGCTGGCCCTTGAACAGCTCGGTGCGCGGGTCGTGGCCGATCGCGATGAACAGACCGGTCACCGGCAGCTCGGACGTGGCGCCGGTGCGGACGTTGCGCAGCGTCAGGCCGGACAGCTTGCCCTCGCCGTGGATCTCGGAGACCTCGCTGTCCCAGACGAAGGAGATCTTCGGGTCGGCGAACGCCCGCTCCTGCATCGCCTTGGAGGCGCGCAGGGTGTCACGGCGGTGGACGACGGTCACGGACTTGGCGAACCGGGAAAGGAAGGTGGCCTCCTCCATCGCGGTGTCGCCGCCGCCGATGACGGCGATGTCCTGGTCCTTGAAGAAGAACCCGTCACACGTGGCACACCAGGAGACGCCACGGCCGGACAGCGCGTCCTCGTTGGGCAGGTTGAGCTTGCGGTGCTGCGAGCCGGTCGTGACGATGACCGCCCGGGCGAGGTGCACGGTGCCGGTGGAGTCGGTGACCTTCTTGATGTCCCCGGTGAGGTCGACCTCGGTCACGTCGTCCGGGACCAGCTCGGCACCGAAGCGCTCGGCCTGGGCGCGCATGTTGTCCATCAGGTCCGGGCCCATGATGCCGTCACGGAAGCCGGGAAAGTTCTCGACCTCGGTCGTGTTCATCAGCGCGCCGCCGGCGGTCACCGCGCCCTCGAAGACGAGCGGCTTCAGGGAGGCCCGGGCGGTGTAGAGCGCGGCGGTGTAGCCCGCCGGTCCGGACCCGATGACGATCACGTTGCGGACATCGCTCACGGCTGTCTTCCTCGTCTCTGACGACTACTGGCTGCGGAACCCTCGCGGGGACGTCTCACCCCGCCTAACGGATCCTACGGCGCGGGCATTCCCGGGCTGCCCACCGCTGCGGCGTGCGCTAAGCCGTGTACGTCAGCGACGGTAGGTCTGCTCGGCCAGGACCGTACCCGTCCCGGACGGCGGCACGCTCTCACAGGTCGCGTCCACCACGTAGGCGTCGACGCGGGAGGGATCGGCGGGATGCGGCAGGACCAGCAGATAGGAGGAGTGGCCGTCGTAGCTGCCGCGCGTGAAGGCGATCGGGGTGTCGGAACGCCCGGTGGCCTTCAGCACGCACCCCGGCACCGGCGGCGTGGCCTGGGTGGCGAACGGTGTGTTCTGCCCCACGTGGCCGTTGGGCTTCATGGACGAGGCGCTTCCCGCGGACCCGAGCAGTTGGTGGACACGGGTAGGCAACTGCGTCCCGGAGAAGGTGCCGACCTGCGCGGGATGGGGGCTGCCCGCGACGTCACCACCGGAACCCCCAGATCCCAGGGACGTGACCAGGACCCCGCCGAGGCCCAGAACCGCGGCGGCGCAGGCTGCGGCCAGCACGACACGTACGCGGCGGCGCTTGGGACGCACCCGTCCCGGACCGGTGGCGGATGCCGCGTGCCCTGGCGGGCGGCTGCTCGCAGACGCTGTTTCACGTGAAACACCGGGCGCGGCGTCGGCCGTTTGCGACGGCTCCGGGGTGCCGGCGTTGACCAGCGCCTCGGCGGCCAGCGCGGCATCGATACGCCGCGCCACGTCGTCCGGCATGCGCGGTACGCCGGGGAGGGTACCGAGCAGGCCACGGATCTCGTCCAGCGAGTCGCGGACGTCGGCACACAGCTCACAGGCCGCGAGGTGGTCGCGCACCCGGGTGGTCTGCTCGGGGGGCAGGATGCCTTCCGAGAACGCCGAGATCTCCGCGACCTCGGGATGCACCTGGGCGGATCCGTGAGTGCCGGGCGTGGTTGTCACTGCTGCCCACCTCCGCCCTTCACGGCGTCCTGACGATTCGCTGCCGTCCCTGGGACGGATGTCGCCTGCGTCCGGTTCCTTCCCCCGCCCTGGCCTGCGCTATCCCTGCTCGTGGCCCGCAGGTGGGTGAGGAGTGGCAGCAATCGGGCGCGGCCGCGGGCGCACCGGCTCTTGACGGTCCCCGGGGCCACGTCCAGGATCTGCGCCGCTTCCGCGACCGGATAGCCCTGCATGTCCACCAGCACCAGCGCGGCCCGCTGGTCGGGTGGCAGGGTGGCAAGAGCGCCGATCAGTTCCCGGTGCAGTTCCCCTCGCTCGGCCGGGGCGGCGGCGGACTCGTGAGGTTCGAGCAGCGTCTCCAGCTGATCGGTGTCGGACACGGCGTCGGTGCGACGCGAGGCGGCCTTGCGGGCCCGGTCGAGACAAGCGTTGACCGTGATCCGGTGCAACCAGGTGGTGACCGCCGACTGCCCCCGGAAGGTGTGAGCGGCCCGAAACGCCGAGACGAACGCGTCCTGGACAGCGTCGGCCGCCTCCTCGGGGTCGCCGAGGGTGCGTACCGCGACCGCCCAGAGCCGGTCGCGGTGCCGCCGGGCGAGTTCGCCGAAGGCGTCGGGGTCGCCCGCCACGTGCCGGGCCAGGAGCTCCGCGTCACCGGACTCCTGCGGCGGGCCCTCGCCCAACGTCACGCCCCCTCCTCGTACAGGTGGCTCAGCCGGTGAATGACACTTCGGCGATGCCCTGCTTGTAGCCAGGGCTGCTGAAGCCGTCAGCCCCGGCCTTCGGCACGGCCGTCAACCACAGCACGACGTAGCGCGTCGAGACGGGACTGCTCACCGACAGCTTCGCACTGGTGGTGTCGGTTGTGACAGTGCCCAGCTTGTGGAGGCTGGAGGGAGACGCCGAGGTGGAGAGCGAATCAGCCGCGTAGAGGGTGGCGGTGGTGTAGCTGCCCCCATAGTGGAAGGTCAGCGAGGCGCTGCCGACCTTCTGCGCGGAACCGAGGTCGTAGACGATGCCGACGCCCGGCTTGAACGGGGCGAGGACGGGACCGTCGTCGAACGACTTGGTGTGCCAGTACGTGGACGGATTGCCGTCGTAGGTCAGGCCGACGTCGCCCGGGTCCTCGGTGATCCCGTCCGGTGCGTACTCCTGTGCGCCGACGATGCGCAGAGGCTGGTTCGTCACGTGGCCTGCGCCCCCGGTCGCGCTGCCCTTCTGCGGCTGGACGGACGGCGTGGGGGCCGGGGTGTCCTCGCGGTTCATCAGGGTGTCGGCGACCTGCCAGCTGCCCAGGCCGAGAGCGGCGATCAGCAGGGCGGCGACGCCCCACTTGAGCACCTTGCCGGTCCGGCCGGCCAGCGGGGGCGGTGGGGGCTGCGTGGCGTGAGCGATCGGACGGGTCGCGGCGGGCTGGGCGGGCCGGGCCGGCGGCTGCCGGTAGCCGGGCTGCGGGAACGCCGGGGCGACCGGCTCCGGAGGCCGGATGCGCGGCAGCGCCGCGACCGCCTTGGCCAGTTCCTCGGGCGTGGTGCAGGGCTGCTCCTGGCGTGAGGGGGTCGCGCCGTCGTTGACCAGCGCCCGCATCGCCAGCTCGGCCAGCCCGCGGTGCACGCCGGCCCGCACCTGGTCGGGGGCGACCAGACCGAGGTCCTCCGGGAGTCCGGTGAGCCCGTGGGCGTCCTCCTGGTACGGCCAGCGGGCGGTGAGTGCCGCGTACAGCAGGGCGCCGATCGCCTCGGTGTCGGTGCGCTTGGGACGGTCAGAAGTGACGCCCCTCAGGGCCGCGGCGACAGCGAGCCCGCGGATGCGGTACTGGCCGGACTCCGAACGCAGGACGCAGCCGGGGCTGAGCAGCAGATGTGACAGGCCTTCACGGTGGGCGGCGGTCATGGCCTGGGTGACCTGGCTGACGAGCTGGTAGGCGTCGTAGGCCTCCATCGGCCCGGCGGCCAGTACGGCGCTCAGTTCCGTGGCGTCCGGCAACCATTCGTGGACGACGTAGACGAGGTCGTTCTCCTCGACGGCGTCGAGGACCTGGACGAAGCGCGGGTCGCCCAGCAGAGCGGCGGAGCGGGCGGCGGACAGGACAGAACGTGCTCTGGGGTGGTCGGCGGGCAGCAGGTGGACACCCACCGCGCGGCGCAGCTTCTCGTCGACGGCGCGCCAACTGCTGAAGCCCTCAAGGCGGGTGACGCATTCCTCGAGACGGTAGCGGCGGGCGAGCTTGTGGCCGCTGTGGAGTTCGGGTGGTTCGGGGGTCGGCGTGCTCGGCGCGGTCTCCTCGATGCTGATCTGCTCCGCGTCCTGTCCCCCAGCGTCCTGGGTTTCGCTCTGGCCCTTGTCGCTGTCGCCCGTGGCCCCGCCCGCACCGGCGGCGAGCGGCGCCTCGCCGCTCTCGTTGGCCACGTCGACGGCAGCCGTGCTGCGCTCCGCCACCGTCGTTCCTGCCTCCCCATCCGTTGCACGCTCTGTCTTCAAGCCAAGGACAATTGTGCCCACAGTCCGCCGTCATGCACGACACATGACGGCGGACGATGGTTGCCCGCCGATGCCGCCTCAGCGCCCCAGACGACCGCGCACCATACCCACCATGGCGGTCATCTCCTCGATCCGCATCCGACGAGCGGCCACGTAGAAGACGGCCAGAAGTACCACCCCACCACCGATGACCGCTGCCAGCGAGCCAGTGAACCCGTACCCCAGCACACCGGTGATACCGAACGCCGCAGCCCCTCCGACCAGGGCGGCAGGCAGGCTGGCGCCGATCAGGCGGGCGTAGGTGCGCATCACGCGGGCACCGTCGAGGTCGCCGCCGATGCGGTTGCGCAGGCGCTTCACGGCCACGCCGACGCCCACCAGGTAGGCCAGCCCGTACGAGGCGGCCATGCCGGTGACGGCCCAGCGGGCGGGCAGCGCGACGAAGCAGAGGGCGGACGCCACGGCGTTGACAGTGGCGACAATCACCGTGTTGTAGAAGGGAGTTCGGGTGTCCTCGTAGGCGTAGAAGCCGCGAAGCACGACGTACTGCACCGAGAACGGAATCAGGCCCAGACCGAAGGCCATCAGGATGTACCCGATGTTCTGCGCGCCCGCCTCACCGGAGCTGGAGTACATCAGCGTCGACAGAGGCACGCCCAGCGCCATGAAGGCGAAGGCGCACGGCACGATGGCGACCGCCGAGGTGCGCAGTCCGTAGGAGAGGTCGTCGCGGACCGCGGAGACGTCGCCGTCCGCCGCCGCCCGGGAGATGCGCGGCAGGATCGCGGTCATCACGGAGACCGTGATGATGGCCTGCGGCATCTGCCACAGCTGGAGGGCGTACTGGTAGCCGGCGAATCCGGTGCCCGGGTGGCCCTGCTTGGAGGCGGCCAGGCCCGCCGCGGTGGACAGCTGGGTCACCACGATCAGGCCGACCTGGTTGGCCAGCACGAAGAAGAAGGTCCACTTGGCGAGCTTCGCCGCGTGCCCCAGGCCGTGCCCGCGCCAGTCGAAGCGCGGCCGGATGCGCATCCCCGTCTCCCGCAGGTACGGGATCATCGCCAGCGCCTGCACCACCAGGCCGAGCAGCGTGCCGATGCCGAGCAGCCGCACGCCTTCGGGAGAGATGGTCGTGACATCGACACCGGAGGTGCGCGCGCCGCCGTAGACCCAGATGAAGGCTCCGAAGGCGGCGATGATGACGACGTTGTTCAGGACCGGCGTCCACATCATGGCGCCGAACCGGCCGCGAGCGTTGAGGATCTGCCCGAGTACGACGTAGACGCCGGAGAAGAAGATGGTCGGCAGGCAGTACCGCGTGAAGGCGACGGTGACCTGCATGCTCGCCGGGTGCGAGGCGATGTCCGGCGACATCAGGCGCACCAGCAGCGGTGCGCCGATCACCATGACCGCCGTGACGCCCGCCAGCCCCACCACGACCAGCGTCAGCAGCCGGTTGGCGTAGGCCTCGCCGCCGTCGTCGTCGTTCTTCATGGCACGGGTCAGCTGCGGGATGAAGACCGAGTTGAGCGCGCCGCCGCCGACCAGGATGTAGATCATCGTCGGCAGGGTGTTGGCGATCTGGTAGCTGTCGTTCAGCGTGGCCACGCCGATGGCGGCGGCGACGACCAGGTTGCGCAGGAAGCCGGTGATCCTGGAGACCAGCGTGCCCGCGGCCATCACCGCGCTGGACTTCATGAGGCTGCTGACCCGGCCACCACCGGAGGCGGGCTCGGCGGGCTCCTGCGGAAGCGGCGCCGGCACCTCCTGCGTCTGCCCGGCCGCGTCCGGCGGGGGCTGCGGCACGGGCGGTTGCGGCACGGAGCCGTCGACCGCCGAGCCGCCGGGGGCGGTCGCGTGCAGTTGGCGGGTGGCGTCGTCGCCCTGGTCACGGAAGAGATGGGCGTACGGATCCGCCGCGCCCGGGCCACCGTGGGCGCCGTGGTCATCGGGAGCGGGCTGGTCGCCGTAGGACGGCGGATAGGGCTGCTGCGGCGGGGGCTGGTGGTACTGCGGCGGCGGGTAGGCCTGCTCCTGCGTCTGGTCGTAGACCTGGTCCGGTGCGTAAGACGGCTGCGCCTCGCCGTAACCCTGCGGCGGATACGGCTGCTGACCGTACGCCCGCGGCTGCTCGCCGTAGTTCTGCGGGGCCTGACCGTCGTAGCCCTGCGCGGGCTGCTCGCCGTACGCGGGGCCGGACTGCTGTCCGTACGGGGCCTGCTGCTGTGCGTAAGGATTCGCGGCGTACGGGTCCTGAGGGGCGTACTGCTCCTGCCGCTGGGCGTACGGGCCCTGGAGATACGGGTCCGGCACGGCACGGGGGTCGGGCGGGGGCGGCGGGGTCGCGGCCGAGGCGTCGTCGTACGACGCTGCCCGGTCACGCTCCTCGTCGTACGGCGCGTTCATCACTGCCCCACCTTATGGTCCGTGTTCCTGTGCCTGCTGCCGACTATCTGTCCACCTTCTCACCCGGTGCCGGGGGCTCCGTGCTTTCCGCCGCGGTGTCCGGCTCCGGGTCACTCGGCTGCTCGGGCACCGCGGTCGCCTCGTCCGCATCGGCTTCCGCGGGCCCCGGAGCCTCGTCCACGGAGCTGCCGGGGGCGTCGTCCACGGCGCTCCCGGAACTCTCGGCGACCGGGTCCTCTTCGTGCGCTGTCGCCTTCTCCGCCGTGGGGTTCTTCTCCTCGGCCTCGGCGTGCACTCCGGCTTCGGGGTCCGCTCCGGCCTCGGGGTCCGCTCCGGCCCCCGCGCCTGCTCCGGCTTCGGCGTCGCCGTCAGCTTCGGCGCCTTCGGCCTCTTCCCCGGCCCGTCGGGCCGCGAGCCGCTTGCGCTGCCGGTACATCCGCACACCCGCCAGGACGAGCAGCAGCAGACCGCCCGCGATGACCAGCATCACGGTGTCCGTGATGGAGGTGACGTTCACCTGGAAGGTCATCTTCTCGCCGTACGGCGCGCCGTCCTGCGTATAGAGCTGGGCCGTCACCCACGCCTTGCCGTTGGCGCTGGCCGTCGTGGTGAACTTCAGCGAGCGACTGCGCCCGGCGCCGATGTCCAGGGCCTGCGGCTTGCCGGGATCCAGCCGGTTCGACTGGTTGGAGGTCAGCCGCAGAGTGAGCCCGGTGACCTCCTGCGCCAGGCTGTTCTGCACGGTGACCGGGATGGTCGCGGTGCGCCCGGACAAGGTGATCGACTGCTTCGCCAGGATGTGGACGTCGCCGCTGAGCCCGGTGAGGTACGAGGAGATGTCGTCGCGGAATCCGGCGGCGCCCGCGTCGCCGCGCCACTGGGTGGACATCGAGCGCAGCACCGCGTTGCCGAACGGCGTGGTGACCCGGTCCTTGCGGGAGAGGATCACCAGGAAGCCGGCCAGCTGGTTCTGGATCGACTGGATCTGCCGGAACGCGGCGGTGCTCAGCTCCGTCCTGCGCAGCGCCGAGGGATAGGAGGAGGTGCTCGGCACCGTCTGCTCCGCGCCGGGGTCAGGGGTCTCCGCCGAGGCGGAGCTCAGGCTCTCCGACTGCGCCCAGCCACCGGCGAAGACGGACGAGATCGCCGCGGCCATGGTCTGCGCCTGACTGGCGGTGGGCATGCGCTGGGGCGCGATGACGATGCTGCGCTGCTTGCCCGGCACCTGCTCGTCGATCATGAGCGACTGCGCGAGGAACCGCTGCACGGCGAGCGTCGAACCGTCCGCCGTGGTCATGTCGCCGGTGAAAGCGGTGGACAGGCCGGCGTCGGCGACGATGGCGGTGTTGCCGCCTCCGATGGGTCGGGCGGCGGTCGGTGTGTAGTTCAGCGATCCGTTCTCGCGGAAGCTGTCGCTGCGCGCGAGGATCTTGTCGGCACCACCCGCGGTCGCCACGTTCACGATGGACGGGTCCACCGCGCCGTCCACCGGCCAGGCGAAGTCCGTGCTGGGGGTGACGCCCAGGATCGTCTGCACGGTGACGTCGGCGAGGTCGGTGGCGGTGCGCAGATGGCTGATGGTGCCTGGCACGCTGCCGCCGTCGTGGGCGATGGAGGCGAGATCGGGGTCGCCGAACGGCAGCGCGACCACCTCGTCGCCCTGGATCGCCGACTGGAGTTCGTCCAGCCACTCCTTGGCGTAGGCCGTTCCGGTGCCCGGTGTGGTGTGCTGCGTGTCGCCGCCGGGGCCCAGGACCCGGTACGGCTTCGTCATGGCGTCCACCGTGGCCAGCAGGTCGGGATCGACCACCCAGGTGACGGGCAGGTCCTTGCCGAGCGCGACCATCTGCTGGAGTCGACCACCCGGCGCCAGCTCGGACGCCAGGTCGTCGTCACGGAACAGCGGAGTCTGCGTCTGGTCGGCGTCCGCGGAGCGGAGGTCCAGGTGCGGCTGGTCGATCAGTGGCCACAGGAACGTCGTCTTGGTCTTCTGGCTCCCCCCGCGCGCGTACCAGGGAAGGAAGGTCCGCTTGATGCCCACCACGTGCTGGTAGCCCTCGGCCGGGGTGGTCCCGGAGGCCGTCACTCCGAGCTGGTAGACCCCGTCGTCGCCCAGGCCGAGGTCGCCGGCCGGCATGTCGATGGTGAAGGGGACGCTGATTCCGGGAGGAATGTCGGGCAGCGTGGCAGTGTGCCCAGGGATCTCAGCGCCGTCCGACACCGAGAAGCCGCCGGTCGCCGCGGTTCCGCTGATGTCGTCACGGCTGCCCATCGGCCCACCGCTGCCGATGCGCAGACCGACGTGGGCGGAGGAGACGGTCTCGTCGCTCTCGTTGGTCACCGTCCCGCTGACCTTGAGCGTGTCGCCCTTGGTGGGGACCGTGGGGGTGAGCGAGTCGACGTCGACCAGCGCGGTGCTGGAGCCGGTCGGCTGGGCGGTGTGGGCCGCGGATGTCGTCGCACGGGGGGCGGCGTGTGCGGCGGAGGCTCCCGGGAGCTGCACCAGACCGGTCAGCAGGGCCGCTCCGACAAGGGTGGCGGCGGCACGGCGCAGCCAGCCGTGAGCAGGGGTGCTTACGGGGTGCAGTGCCGCCTCGCCCACGCGGTCGTCCGTTCGTCTCTGGTCGCCATCGGATGTGCGTCCTGGCATGGTAACGACGACGGCTGAGACTAAGTGCTGCGGAGTCCCCGGCAAGATCACCGCGGGATGCGAACCGTGCGGCACCGTATCCTGTTCTGTTGTGCCGAACGCCAACGATGACTCTCACCCCAAGCCGTCCGCCGAGGCGAGCGCGCTGAACCAGGCGCAGCGCCGTGCCGTCGGCGAGCTGCTCCGTGTCTCCCCGGTCGCCGACGACCTCGGTCGCCGCTTCCAGGAGGCCGGCTTCCGACTCGCTCTGGTCGGGGGGTCGGTCCGGGACGCGTTGCTCGGTCGGCTCGGCAACGACCTGGACTTCACCACTGACGCCCGCCCCGAGCAGGTCCTGAAACTGGTGCGCGGCTGGGCGGACGCGGTCTGGGAGGTCGGCATCGCGTTCGGCACCGTCGGTTGCCGCAAGGCCGACGCGCAGGGCAACGACTTCCAGATCGAGGTGACGACGTACCGCTCCGAGGCGTACGACCGCACCTCCCGCAAGCCCGAGGTCTCCTACGGCGACACCATCGAGGACGACCTCGTACGCCGCGACTTCACCGTGAACGCGATGGCGGTGGCGCTGCCCGGCAAGGAGTTCATCGATCCCCACAACGGCCTCGAGGACCTGGCCCAGCGAGTGCTGCGTACGCCCGGCACGCCGCAGGAGTCCTTCTCCGACGATCCGCTGCGCATGATGCGGGCAGCGCGTTTCGCGGCGCAGCTCGACTTCGAGGTGGCGCCCGAGGTCGTGTCCGCCATGACGGACATGGCCGACCGTATCGAGATCGTCTCGGCGGAACGGGTGCGTGACGAGTTCAACAAGCTGATCCTCGGCGACCATCCGCGCAAGGGACTGGAGCTGCTGGTCGAGACCGGCCTGGCGCAGCGTGTGCTGCCGGAGCTTCCCGCCCTACGGCTGGAGCGCGACGAGCACATGCGGCACAAGGACGTCTACGAGCACACACTGACCGTCCTGGAACAGGCGATCGCCTTGGAGGAGGACGGCCCGGACCTGGTGTTGCGGCTCGCCGCGCTGCTGCACGACATCGGTAAGCCGAAGACCCGGCGCAAGGAGCCGGACGGCCGGGTCTCCTTCCATCACCACGAGGTGGTGGGCGCGAAGATGACCAAGTCCCGGATGACCAAGCTGAAGTACCCCAATGACATGGTCAAGGACGTCTCGAAGCTGGTCGAACTCCACCTGCGCTTCCACGGCTACGGGACGGGCGAGTGGACCGACTCGGCGGTACGACGCTACGTGCGGGACGCGGGGCCGCTGCTGGACCGGCTGCACAAGCTGACGCGCTCGGACTGCACGACCCGCAACAAGCGCAAGGCGGAGGCACTGGCCCGCACCTACGACTCCCTGGAGGGGCGGATCGCCCAGCTCCAGGAGCGCGAGGAACTCGATGCGATCCGGCCTGACCTGAACGGCAACCAGATCATGGAGATCCTGGGCGTCCCGGCAGGACCGGTGGTGGGCCGGGCGTACCAGCACCTGCTCGAACTGCGCCTGGAGAACGGCCCGATGGAGCATGACGAGGCGGTGGCCGCCCTCAAGTCGTGGTGGGCGGAGCAGGAGTAGCGCCGAGCTCGGAGATGAGGGAGGGGCGATGTTTCACGTGAAACATCGCCCCTCCGCCGTATGCGGTCTCGCTCAGCCCCGGGCGGCCTGGATGATGATCACTACCACCAGTGCTACCGGAAGGATCGCCACGAACGCCCCCGGGCGCTCGAAGATTGGCTTGCCCGGGTTCATCGGCGGGCGGAATCCGGTCTGCGGCTTGTCGAGCTTGTTGAACTTCGAGCGGGGGATGAGGTTGTAGAGGATGGTCAGGGGCGCGATGACCCAGGAGCAGTAGCTCCACCATCCCTGCCACATCGTCTTGGTCGTCATGTCGCGGTGCGCGGCGATTCCGCAGTCGCGGCAGAACGGGCCCTTGAGGGACATGAAGCGCATCAGGACGATCATCCCCTGGTGCCCGCGGACGGTCGCCCGCACGGCGGGGAAGCCTCCGCAGAACCGGCAGCGTGCCTCACCCGTCGGTGCGCCCTGCGGCTGACCGTACGGGTTCTGACCATAGGGGTTCTGGTGGTACGGGCTCTGCTGCCCATAGGGATTCTGGCCGTACGGGTTCTGGGCGTACGGGGCCTGCGCGTTGGGGTCCGGCGGGTACGGAGCCTGTGGCGCCTGCGGGTTCTGCGCGTAAGGGTTGGGTCCCTGCGGTGCTACAGGCGGTGGAGGCACCTGCTGGGGCGCGGGCTGCTGGGCGTACGGATTGGAGCCGTAGTCGTTCGACATAGGTGTCCTCGAAGGCGGCGAAAGCGACGGAGCGGCGGGG
>NZ_NSKH01000025.1 GCF_003144095.1 Streptomyces sp. ICBB 8177
TGTGTGGTGCGGTGGGCGAGTTCGTGGGTGAGGGGTTCGCCGCCGCACATCACGGCGCGCAGGCTCTCCGGCGCCGCCACACTCGCACCGTCCAGCACGACCGACAGGTGCGACGGCACGAACTGCGCCACCGTCACCTGGAACTCCCGCATGCGGCGCAGCAGCAGATCCGGCTCCCGGTTGGTCTGCGGAGCGACCAGGCACGTCGAAGCGCCGTGGAGGAGGGGGAGCCAGGTCTCCCAGACGGAGGCGTCGAAGCTGGGTGAGGTGCGGGCCAGGACGCGGTCCTGCGGTGTCAGTCGCAGG
>NZ_NSKH01000002.1:0-6966 GCF_003144095.1 Streptomyces sp. ICBB 8177
AACGCCCGGTTACATTCCGAACCCGGAAGCTAAGCCTTTCAGCGCCGATGGTACTGCAGGGGGGACCCTGTGGGAGAGTAGGACGCCGCCGAACAATTTTTCAGCCGCTGGCCTGTGATGGTGTTCCGTCACAGGCCAGCGGCTTTTTCGCGTTGTGCACCCTCAGTTCGCGGTGCTGGAGAACGGGCCTGTCGGCGGCCATGCCGCGCTGACGCTGCTCGGTGCCCTGCCGTTCAGAGCCCTGCCGATCAGACGATCAGACGGTCAGGCGGTTCGTGGCGGCGCGCCAGATGGTCTCGGCCTGCTTCTGCGGCCACCGGTGACGGGCCTGGTCCTCGGAGCGCAGCACCGCCAGCACCGGGAGGCCCACGGCGGGGCCCTCGGCCATCAGCCACGGGAGTTCGGGGAGCGGCGCGATCGTGGCGATGTCGTCCAGCACGCAGGTCATTGGTGGGTCGAGCCGACCGGGGGATGACCCTTCGGCCATGCGCCGGCCGTGCTCGACCACGCTGGAGACAAGTGCGGTGAGCAGAGGCATCGCACCCGGGTCGGTGCGCGGGTCCTCGCGGGGCGTACCGACTACGTAAAGCGTTCCCCGTTCGGCCACGAACGATTCCAGGTCGAGCACATCCGTACGGCCCGGGCTGCACGCGTCCCTGATGTGCAGGGTGTTGAGGCAGGACAGCGTGGTGTGAATCAACTCCTGTGCCGCGTCCCGGCGTTCGGGGTGGGCGTGCAGCGTCGCCTCCAGCTCGCCGCTCCAGCCGGACGCCGCGTCGCGGGCCGTGCGCAGCACCCGCAGCGCGTCCGACGAGCCGGAACCGCCCGCCCAGCGGTGCAGTTGGCGGAACGGCATGCCGTCCACCGCGGCGGCGTGCAGCCAGCAGCGCAGCAGGGTCTCGGCGGCGTCGTTGACGGTGACGTCGTGGGTGCGCAGCGGGGCGAGGAGGGCGCGGGCCCGGGTGGTCGCGGTCACCGGGTCCTGGCAGCCGTTGTGCGGGGCCCAGCGCAGCCTGCCGGGAGTGTCCACCAAGTGCTCGGGGTCGAAGACGTGGACCGGGCCGAGCTTGCCGCGGTTGCCGACCGTCTGCTGCCAGGTCCGGTCGTCGGCGCAGGTGACGACGACCGGGCCTTCGGCGTCCAGCACGGCGGGCTGGATCAGCCGCTTGCCCTTCTCGGCGGTCGCCGCACCGCCAGCTCCGGTGAACAGCAGCCCCGACCCGGTGAGTTGGCCGGGGACGGGGGGCACGGCCATCGCGGTCTCGGCGGCCGCGGCCGCCACGGGCTGCGGCTGGGGCTGCGGTGCCACGGGGACCTGCGGCGCGGGCGGTTCCGCGGCGGTCGGGGTCTGCGAGGCAGCCTCGTACGCCGCCGTCGGCACGGCCTCCACGGCGGGCTGCGGCACGTACGGCGGGGTCGGCGCCTGCGGGGTGGTCGCGGGCCGTTGGTCGGGCAGCGGGGCCTGTGCGGGGGCCGTCAGGCGGTCATGGCGGCGCGCGGCGCGGACCGCGCGGTACCGGGTGAACGTGCCCAGCAGGAAGACCGCCAGCACCAGCAGGACCAGCACCTCGCCGAGGAAGATGCCCCAGAACAATCCCGGGCGGGGCAGGTCGGCCGCCGGGACCTGCTGCCAGGCGGTGGCCAGGTCCTGCGGTCTGGTGACCAGCTCGCGCATCGCCAACGGCGTCCTGGTGAAGTGCAGTTGACGCGGCCAGTGGCCGTGTGCCAGCAGACCCGCGATGCCGGTGCCGGTCCACAACAGGACGGTGGCGCCCAGCAGGAAGCCGATGAGGGCGAGCAGCAGGCCGTCCGGTACTCCGCCCTCGCGGTGGGTCTCGCGCGGCAGGCGGGGGGTCTGCGGGGGCATGACGTCAGGCCACCGCGTCGTCGGCGAGGTGCTTCTCCAGCGACACCTCGGCTTCCGTGCGGTCGCTCTCGTACAGCTCGCTGGACTCGGTCATCGCGCGGTCGGTGTAGACCAGCGGGCGTTCGGTCTCGGTGATCAGGTGTTTGACGACCTGCACGTTGCCGTTGACGTCCCAGACGGCGATGCCGGGGGTCAGGGTGGGGATGATCTCCACCGCCCACCTCGGAAGTCCCAGTACCCGGCCGGTCGCCCGCGCCTCGTCGGCCTTCTGGGCGTAGATGGTGCGCGTGGAGGCCATCTTCAGGATCGCGGCGGCCTCCTTGGCGGCGGCGCCGTCGACCACGTCGGACAGGTGGTGGACGACGGCGACGAAGCTCAGTCCCAGGCGGCGGCCGAACTTCAGCAGGCGCTGGAAGAGCTGGGCGACGAAGGGGCTGTTGATGATGTGCCAGGCCTCTTCGACCAGGAAGATGCGCTTGACCCGGTCCGGCCTGATCCAGGTGTGCTCCAGCCACACTCCGACGATCGCCATCAGGATGGGCATGGCGATGGAGTTGCGGTCGATGTGCGACAGGTCGAAGACGATCAGCGGCGCGTCCAGGTCGATGCCCGCGGTGGTCGGGCCGTCGAACATGCCGCGCAGGTCGCCGTCGACGAGGCGGTCGAGGACCAGGGCGACGTCCAGGCCCCAGGCGCGGACGTCGTCTATCCCGACGTTCATCGACTCGGTGGACTCCGCGACCGGGTTGCGCAGCCGCTCCACGATGTCGGTGAGGATCGGCTGGCGGTCGGTGACGGACTCCACGGCGTGCGCGTGGGCGACCTTCAGGGCGAAGCCGGACCGCTCGTCCAGGCCGTGGCCGAGGGCGACCTCGATGATGGTGCGCAGCAGCGCCAGCTGGCCGGTCGTGGTGATCGCCGGGTCCAGCGGGTTGAGCTTGATGCCGCCGTCCAGCGCGGCCATCGGGTCGAGGCGGATGGGCGTTATCCCCAGCTGCTGGGCGATCAGGTTCCACTCGCCGACGCCGTCCTCGCCCTGGGCGTCCAGTACGACGACCTGGCGGTCGCGGAACCGCAGCTGACGCAGGACGTAGGTCTTCTCCAGCGCCGACTTGCCGTTGCCGGACTCGCCCAGCACCAGCCAGTGCGGCGCGGGCAGCTGCTGCCCGTACAGCTGGAACGGGTCGTAGATGTAGCCCTTGCCGGAGTACACCTCCCGCCCGATGATCACCCCGCTGTCGCCGAGGCCGGGCGCGGCGGTGGGAAGGTAGACGGCCTGCGCCTGGCCGGTGGAGGTGCGCACCGGCAGCCGCTGCGTCTCGACCTTGCCGAACAGGAAGCTGGTGAAGGCGTCCGTCAGCGCGGAGACGGGATCCAGCATGGCCATGGGGGATCCTCCTCAGTCGCCTGCGGGCCGGTGGCCGGGCCGCGGGCGGTCGTGCCGGCGGGCGGCACGGCTGCCCACGTCCATCGTGACGTGCGTCGTCGGCTTCATCGGCGGATTCCCGTCGCGAACGGCAGCGTGTTGACGAACGCGCGGTGGTGTTCGCGGTCGCACCACTCCAGCTTCAGGTACGACTTGCCCGCCGAGGCGCGGATGGTGCGCTTGTCGCGGGCGAGCGCCTCGGGGGAGCGCGAGGAGACCGTGATGTAGCCGACGAGGTTGACGCCCGCCGCGCCGGAGGCGAGGTCCTCGCCGCGCTGGTCGACGCGGCTGGTGTGGTGCACGTCGCGGGGGTCGACCACGCGGTTCATCTTGGCGGCGCGGGAGGCCTCGGCGTCGTCGTTGGTCTTCTCCGTCAGCATCCGCTCGATGGCGACGTCGGTCGGCTCCAGGTCCATGGTGACGGCGACGGTGCGGATGACGTCGGGGGTGTGGACCAGCAGCGGCGCGAGGAAGTTGACGCCCACCGGGGTCATCGGCCACTCCTTCACCCACGCGGTGGAGTGGCACCACGGCGCCCTGGTCGTCGACTCGCGGGTCTTGGCCTGCAGATACGTCGGCTCGGTGGCGTCGAGTTCGGCGGGCCAGGCGTTGCGCCGGGTCATCGCCTGGATGTGGTCGATCGGGTGGTCCGGGTCGTACATCGAGTGCAGCAGCGACGACAGCCGCGCCTGGCCGAGCGGCTGGCGCACCCGGATGTCGGCCTCGGCGAGCCGGGCGCAGATGTCGTTGAGCTCGCGGGCCATCACGATCGCCAGGCCCTCGTCGCGGTCGTGGCCGGTGGCCTTGGCCATGGTGTGCGCCTCGGCGGCCAGTTCGCGGGTGTAGTGCATGCAGGCGACGAGGTAGGCGCGGTGCTGCTCGGAGGAGGTGGAGACCATCGACTGGAGCTGGTCGTAGGAGCCCTGCAACCAGGACGGCGCGTTGGGGTCGCCGCGCTGGGCGACGTCCTTGGCGTGCGCGTCGGGGTCGGCGGGCAGGGTGCGGGCCAGCATCTGGATGCGGGTGACGAAGCCGTCGCCGTTGGCCACGTGCTTGAGCAGCGTGCCGAAGCGTTCCACCAGGGCTTCCTGGTCCTCGCTGTCGCGCAGGCCGACGCCGGGGCCCTCGATCTCGATGACGGCGGTGGCGGTGCGGCGCTCCAGGTGGAGCAGGACGGCGATCTCGTCGGGACCGAACGGCGCGGTCAGCCAGTTGACCCGGCCGATGCCGGGCGGCGGGCCGACCTCCACCTCACGGCCGTCCAGACCGATCCCGGCCTCCTGTACGCCGGAGCGGTAGGCGGCGCCGGTGCGCAGGGTGCGGCGGTAGGTGCGGTTGATCTCGAACCAGCGGTAGAACGTGCGGTGCCGGTACGGCAGGAAGACCGCCGCCAGCGCCAGCAGCGGGAAGCCCACCAGGCCCAGGATGCGCAGCGGCAGGATCGGGATGGCCAGGCCGCACAGCATGCCCGCGCCGGCGCCGACCACGATCAGCGCGATCTCACCGGTCTCGCGGTTCTTGCCGACGATGGCGTTGGGCCTGGCCTTGCCGATGAGGTACGTGCGGCGCTGGGCGATGGGCTGGGTCGTCACGGCCTGTCCCCTCCGTTCCTACGGTCTGACGTGCGCGGCGCGGGGGTCGCGGGCGTGGGTGCGGCGGAAGCCGGAGGGGCGGCTGCCGGTGCGGGGGCGGTGGCCTGGGGGGCGCCGCCGCGGGCGCTGTGGGCGGCGATGCCGCCGGTCATGGCGCCGGCCCCGGCGGGCTGGGCGCCGCCGGAGGCGGCCTGCTCCTCGGGGCCGCCGCGGGCGCTGTGGGTCTTGATGCCCTGCTTGACGAGGGCGGCGGGGGAGGAGATGAGGGCGGCGCCGGGGGAGCCCGCGGCCTTGTGGTCGCCGCGCAGCTTGACCACGTCGTCGCCGAAGCCGGGCACGAAGCGGTAGATCATGGCGCTGGCGAAGATGGCCAGCAGGATGATCGCCAGGCCCGAGACGACGGCGGAGAACGAGGTGGGTCCGTTGGTGCCGGACAGCGCGCCGGCCAGGCCCAGGACGATGACCACGACCGGTTTGACCAGGATGACGGCGATCATGATGCCGGCCCAGCGGCGGACGTGGTGCCACATGTTCTTGTCGACCAGGCCCGCGTAGACGGCCGTGCCGAGGAGGGCGCCGACGTAGAGCAGGGCGGCGCGGATCACCAGTTCCAGCCACAGGACGCCGGCGGCGAGGACGGAGACCATCGAGACCACGATCAGCATGATCGGGCCGCCGCCGATGTCGTTGCCCTTCTTGAGGGCGTCGGCGAAGGAGCCGAAGAAGGTGTCTGAGTTGCTGGTGACACCTCGGGCAAGGACGGTGGTGACGGCGTCCACGGCGGAGGTGACGGTGTAGAGGATCAGGGGGGTGAAGGCGGAGGCCAGCACGGTGAGCCACAGGAAGCCGACGGCTTCCGACAGCGCTTCGGTCAGCGGCACGCCGCGCACCGCCCGCTTGGCGACGGCGAGCAGCCACAACACGAGCGTGAGGATCGTGGAGGCGGCGAAGACGACGGCGTACTGGCGCAGGAAGGTGGCGTTGGTGAAGTCCACCTGGGAGGTGGAGGTGATGGCGTGCGACAGCTTCCCGATGATGAAGGAGGCGGCGTCGGCACATCCTTTGGCCAGCGAGCTGAGGGGGTCGAGCGAACTCGTACCGGGAAGGCTGCCGCCACCACCGGAACCGCTGCCGCCGCCTCCTTGGCAGTACTGCTTCGCGGGGCCGGAGATCAGTGAACA
Source organism: Streptomyces sp. ICBB 8177 (assembly GCF_003144095.1). Lineage (GTDB taxonomy): Bacteria > Actinomycetota > Actinomycetes > Streptomycetales > Streptomycetaceae > Streptantibioticus_D. Next base: position 6,067 of record NZ_NSKH01000002.1, read on the forward strand.
CGGGTTGCTGGAGGCACCCGTGCTCGGGCTCGGCGTGGTGCTCGGGGACGGGGAGGCGGCCGCGGCCCGCCCGGCGAGCAGGACAACGCTCACCTGGACGGCCGCCGACATGGCGGTGAGCCGGGCGAATCGGCGGTGGTTACCGCGCATAGGTGAACCCTCCGTACCCCTGAACGGCTCCAGCGATCTGGTTGGCCCCGGAGACGACGTCGTCCCCGGAGACCGGCGTCGGCCCCTTCGACTGGCTGGTCCGCAGAACCTTCCAGTCGGAGCCGCTCCAGTTGAGCGTGAAGGTGACGGTGAACCAACTGCTCGTCACGGGCTTGGTCGAGGAGACGCCCGCGAGGCCGAACAACCCGGTGCACCAGACGGACACCTCGGCCTGGTTGCCCTGGAGGCTGGTGAGCTTCGCGCCGGCGGGGATCGTACGGTCCACGAACGTCTGGCCCTGTGGGGCGGTTCCGGACTTGCTCAGGCCGACCTGGCTGAGGAAAGCGGCGGAGTAGTCGGAGTCGAACCCCGACTGCAGCGTCGTCAGGGCCGACGGATCGGCGATCGCGGCCACGATCTCGTGCCTGCGGCTGGTGTTGAACATGCCGTCGGAGCCCAGCGCCACCGCGAAATTCGCCGCTGCCGACTGGGCTCCCTCCTCGGTGTGGGGGTAGCCGGTGGGGATGCCGGAGGTCTGGGTGGTGGCGGGGTGGGTGCCGGTGGGGGCCGTGGGGGTGGCGGTCGGGTTCTTGGCCGCGTCGTCCGTGGAACCGCCGGAGGCCCCCCTCGTGGCGAACGCCAGCGCCGCGATGAGCAGGACGACGACGCCCGTCACCGTCACCAGCGTCCGCGAGGACGACCGCGCGGGCCGGCGTGCCGCCGTGCCCGCGTCGCCCTCGGGCAGGCGGG
>NZ_NSKH01000002.1:6976-135013 GCF_003144095.1 Streptomyces sp. ICBB 8177
GTTTTGGTCATGGTTCATGGTTTCATAGTGTTTCGGTGGTTATAGCGTTAGGGAAACGCCCGGTTACATTCCGAACCCGGAAGCTAAGCCTTTCAGCGCCGATGGTACTGCAGGGGGGACCCTGTGGGAGAGTAGGACGCCGCCGAACAATTCTTCAGCCGCTGGCCTGTGATGGTGTTCCGTCACAGGCCAGCGGCTTTTTCGCGTTGCACGCGGGCCCCTGCGCACAGAGGCCCGGTGGGCCCCGGTAGGGTCGTGGAGCATCGTTCGGCAGGGACTGAGGGCTACAGGAGGCACCGCGGGTGGAGGTCCAGGAAACACGGGTGCAGACGGACCGGGTCCTCACCATCCCCAACATCCTGAGCATGGCGCGGCTCGTCGGCGTGCCGGTGTTCCTGTGGCTGATCCTGCGTCCCGAGTTCGGCGGTCCGCGGAGCGATGGATGGGCGTTGCTGGTGCTGGCGTTCAGCGGTGTCAGTGATTACCTGGACGGCAAGCTCGCCCGCCGCTGGAACCAGATCAGCCGTCTCGGCCGGGTGCTCGACCCGGCCGCCGACCGGCTGTACATCATCTCGACGCTGGTGGGTCTGACCTGGCGGGAGATCCTGCCGTGGTGGCTGACCGGTGCCCTGGTGGCGCGGGAGCTGATGCTCGGCGTGATGGTGCTCGTGCTGCGCAGGCACGGGTACGGGCCGCCGCAGGTGAACTTCCTGGGCAAGGCGGCGACCTTCAATCTCATGTACGCGTTCCCGTTGTTCCTTCTGAGCGTGGGCAGCGGGTGGCTGCACACCACCGCTGCTATTTTCGGATGGGCGTTCGCCGGATGGGGTACGACGCTCTATTGGTGGGCAGGGATCCTTTACGTGGTCCAGGTCCGCCGACTCGTCAGGGCGGACGCCACGGTCGACTGAGCCCGAGGCTTCGGCGTACTCCCGAGGCACCGGTGCCCGCGGCGCCCCAAGGCGAGATCGTTGCGCGAGACAGGCGCGAGGTCAGTGGGTCATCCTGGTGGGGTGAGGTCGGCAAGAACGCCGTCTCTTCGAGGAGGACGCTTCCGACATGAAGGCCGTCGTGATGGCCGGCGGCGAGGGCACGCGCCTTCGCCCTATGACCTCGAGCATGCCCAAGCCGCTCCTGCCGGTGGCCAACCGGCCGATCATGGAGCACGTGCTGCGGCTGCTCAAGCGGCACGGTCTCACCGAGACCGTGGTGACCGTTCAGTTTCTCGCTTCGCTGGTGAAAAACTACTTCGGCGACGGCGAGGAACTGGGGATGGACCTCACCTACGCCCACGAGGAGAAGCCACTCGGCACCGCGGGGAGTGTCAAGAACGCGGAGGAAGCGCTCAAGGACGACTCGTTCCTGGTCATTTCCGGTGACGCGCTGACCGACTTCGACCTCACCGATCTCATTCGCTTCCACCGGGAAAAGGGCGCGCTGGTCACCGTCTGCCTGACCCGGGTGCCGAACCCCCTGGAATTCGGCATCACGATCGTGGACGAAGAGGGCAAGGTCGAGCGCTTCCTGGAGAAGCCGACCTGGGGCCAGGTCTTCTCGGACACCGTGAACACCGGCATCTACGTGATGGAGCCCGAGGTCTTCGACTACGTCGAGGCCGACACCTCCGTCGACTGGTCCGGTGACGTCTTCCCGCAGCTGATGAAGGAGGGCAAGCCCGTCTACGGCTACATCGCCGAGGGCTACTGGGAGGACGTGGGCACGCACGAGAGCTACGTGAAGGCCCAGGCCGACGTGCTCGAAGGCCATGTCGACGTCGACATCGACGGCTTCGAGATCTCGCCGGGCGTCTGGGTCGCCGAGGGCGCCGAGGTCCACCCCGACTCCGTGCTGCGCGGTCCGCTCTACATCGGTGACTACGCCAAGGTCGAGGCGGGCGCGGAGGTGCGCGAGCACTCCGTCATCGGTTCCAACGTCGTCGTGAAGTCCGGCGCGTTCCTCCACAAGGCGGTCGTGCACGACAACGTCTACATCGGCCCGCAGACCAACCTGCGCGGCTGCGTCATCGGCCGCAACACCGACGTCATGCGCGCCGCCCGCGTGGACGACGGCGCGGTCATCGGTGACGAGTGCCTGATCGGCGAGGAGTCGATCATCGCCGGCAACGTGCGGGTCTACCCCTTCAAGACCATCGAGGCCGGCGCCTTCGTCAACACCTCGGTCATCTGGGAGTCGCGCGGCCAGGCACAGCTGTTCGGCGCCCGTGGCGTCTCCGGCATCCTGAACGTGGAGATCACTCCGGAGCTGGCCGTCCGCCTGGCCGGCGCGTATGCGACGACCTTGAAGAAGGGCGCCACGGTCACCACCGCGCGCGACCACTCCCGTGGCGCGCGGGCGCTGAAACGTGCCGTCATCTCCGCGTTGCAGGCCAGCGCCATCGACGTGCGCGACCTGGAGAACGTGCCGATGCCGGTGGCCCGCCAGATGACCGCGCGCGGCAGCGCGGGCGGTGTGATGATCAGAACCACGCCGGGTGTCCCGGATTCCGTGGACATCATGTTCTTCGACGAGCGCGGTGCCGACCTCTCGCAAGCGGGGCAGCGCAAGCTGGACCGGGTCTTCGCCCGCCAGGAGTACCGCAGGGCGTTCCCCGGTGAGATCGGCGACCTGACCTTCCCCTCCAGCGTCTTCGACTCCTACGCGGGCGCCCTGCTGCGCACCGTCGACACCACCGGGGTCCGCGAGTCGGAGCTGAAGGTCGTGGTGGACGCGGCCAACGGCAGCGCCGGCATCGTGCTGCCGACGCTGCTCGGCCGGCTCGGGGTGGAGGCGCTGACGATCAACCCCGGCCTGGACGAGGCACGCCCGACCGAGACCGCGGACGAACGGCGCTCCGGTCTGGTGCGGCTCGGGGAGATCGTGGCATCGGCCCGCGCCGCGTTCGGCGTGCGCTTCGACCCGGTCGGCGAACGCATCTCGCTGGTCGACGAGCGCGGCCGGATCGTGGAGGACGACCGCGCGCTGCTGGTCATGCTGGACCTGGTCGCCGCCGAGCGGCGCAGCGGCCGGGTGGCGCTGCCGGTGACCACGACGCGTATCGCCGAGCAGGTGGCCGCGTACCACGGCACGCAGGTGGAGTGGACGACGACCTCGCCGGACGACCTGACCCGGGTCTGCCGCGCGGAGTCGACCATCTTCGGCGGCGACGGCCGGGGCGGCCTGATCGTGCCGGAGTTCAGCAGCGTCTTCGACGGCGCGGCGGCCTTCGTGCGGCTGGTCGGCCTGGTGGCCCGTACCCAGCTCACCCTGAGCCAGATCGATGCCCGCATTCCGCGCGCCCACGTCCTCAAGCGGGACCTGGCGACGCCGTGGGCGGTCAAGGGCATGGTCATGCGGCGGGTGGTCGAGGCGGCGGGCGACCGGTCGGTCGACACCACCGACGGCGTCCGCGTGGTGGAGGCGGACGGCCGTTGGGTGATGGTGCTGCCCGACCCGGCCGAGGCGGTCACCCGGCTGTGGGCGGAGGGACCGGACGACGCCTCCGCGCAGGCCCTGCTGGACGAGTGGTCGCAGGTGGTGGACAGCGCGGGCCGCTGACCCGGGAGCCAGACCGGCCGGTACGGAACGCGCCCGCGCGACGCGGCGCGGCACCGTGCCGGCCGGTGCGCGACCGGGCCCGCGTGAACGGCGCGTCACGCGGGGCCCGTTCGAGATGTGGCCGCTCCACGTGCGACGATGTGCGGCATGCCGCAGCAGCCCCGGGACCGTTCCGTCGCGACGCCACCGCGCCGTGACGCCTCGATGTCGCTGCTGACCAACATCATGGAGCACAGCCTCGACGACGGGTACGCCGAGGCGACCGCCCGCCGGGGCGAGACCGGGCGCTCGCGTCTGCCGCGTACGGCGAAGGCCAGGGCGGGGTTCGCGCTCGGCCTGGTCCTCGTCGCCCTCGTCGTGACCCTGGGCGCGGCGCAGGCGCAGTTCTCCGCGCCGACGCTGGCCAAGGAACGCCAGGAGCTGATCGACCGCATCAACGCGGAGACCAAGGGCGCCGACCAGACGCAGCACGACGTCAACACGCTGCGCCGGCAGGTCGAGGCGCAGCAGCGGAAGGCGTTGCCGAAGGGCGACGTGGCGCAGGCGGACCTCGTGGCGCTGCTCGCCGGGGCGACTGCGGTCACCGGGCCGGGGGTGGAACTCGTCGTCGACGACGCCCCGCAGGCGACCGCGGGCACCGGCGCCAACCCCCGGCAGAACGATGACTTCTCCGACACCGGCCGGGTGCGGGACCGGGACATGCAGCGCATCGTCAACGGGTTGTGGTCGGCCGGCGCGGAGGCGATCTCGGTCAACGGGCAGCGCCTGACCCAACTGTCGGCGATCCGGGACGCCGGCCAGGCGATACTGGTCAACGACCGGCCGCTGGTTCCTCCGTACACCGTGCTGGCGATCGGCGACGGCAAGCAGTTGCAGTCGTCGTTCGAGAACAGCGCGGGTGGGGTGTACCTCCAAGTGCTCAAGGACAACTACGGGGTCCGCGCGACCATTTCGGCGCGAAGCGGACTGCGGCTGCCCGCGGCGGCGAGTCTCGCGCTGCGGGAGGCTGTGCCGGCCCCCAGTGGTTCCGCGCCGGACGCGGCACAGACAAGGAAGGGCAACAAGTGATCGCCGTACTGGGCCTCGTCGTCGGGGTGGTGGCCGGGCTCGTGCTCCGGCCGGTCGTGCCGTCGGCGGTCGAGCCCTATCTGCCGATCGCCGTGGTCGCGGCGCTGGACGCCGTGTTCGGCGGCATCCGCGCCATGCTCGACGGCATCTTCGACGACAAGGTCTTCGTCGTCTCCTTCCTGTCGAACGTGGTCGTCGCCGCGCTGATCGTCTTCCTCGGTGACAAGCTCGGCGTCGGCGCCCAGTTGTCCACCGGCGTCGTGGTGGTGCTCGGCATCCGCATCTTCTCCAACGCGGCCGCCATCCGGCGCCACGTGTTCCGGGCGTGAGGACGGCATGAGCGACGAGGAGACCCCGCGCGAGGGCGAGGACCTGCCGCCCCGCCGGCCGCTGCCCCCGGAAGAGCGCGGAGCGGCCGGGAGCGACGGCAACGCGACCGGGCGGAACCCGGACGCCGGGCGGACCGACGAGGCGCCGGCGGACGCCCGAGGTGACGACGCGGACCACGCGACCGGGCGTCAGCGGCTCGCCCGCAGCTTGTGGCCGCCGCGCCTGACCCGCGCCCAACTCATCGTCGCGCTACTGCTGTTCGCGCTCGGTCTCGGCCTGGCCATCCAGGTGCGCACCACGAGTGACAACGGAGTACTGCGCGGCGCCCGACAGGAGGACCTCGTCCGCATCCTGTCGGAACTGGACGCCAGGACTCAGCGTCTCCAGGACGAGAAGCGCGATCTGGACAACCAGCGCACCGAACTGCGGACCAGCTCCGACCAGGCCGCGGAGGCACGCCAACAGACCGAGCGGAAGTCCCAGGAACTGGGCGTGCTGGCCGGTACGGTGGCGGCGCGGGGCCCCGGGATCACGCTCACGATCCGCGGCGGCACCGTCGCCTCGGACGACCTCCTCGACACGCTGGAGGAGCTGCGGGCCGCCGGTGCCGAGGCGATCCAGATCAACGACGTGCGGGCGGTGGCCTCCACGTACTTCACCGACGCGAGCGGCGGTGGGGTGCAGGTCGACGGGCACAAGGTCTCGCAACCGTACGTCTTCAAGGTCATCGGCAACCCGCCGGACCTGGAACCGGCGTTGAACATCCCCGGGGGTGTGGTGCAGACCATGCAGAAGGAGCAGGCCACGGTATCCGTCGTAGCGTCGCAGAAGATCGTCGTGGACGCCTTGCGATCCGCGAAACAGCCTGACTACGCTCGGTCGTCGGGCCAGTGAGGCGGGAGAGCATGGAGTGGACCGGGAACGGGGATGACCGTGCGGGGGGTCGGCGCACCGAAGGGGCGGTGCGTGGTGGAAACTCTGTAGTGACCTGGTTCGTTGTCCGTATGACCGGCGCGGCCGGTCTGTGTTGCGAGGGTTCGTCCTGCCCCACGGGCGGGTCTGTTTCTTTCAAGGGGAATCGCCCGTGAAGTTGTTTGGAAGGTTGTTCGGCAAGAGCGCGCGGCAGCAGGCGGGGGAGCCGGCTACGGCGCGTCACCGGTTGCCGCGTGAGGGAGAGGGGACGGACGAGGGGCGTCCGCTCTTCCGGGACGAGGCCGTTGCTCCGGGCGGTGACTTTCACGGCGGTCCCGGCGTGGCGCCCGTTGACCCCGCCTCGGCGGGCCGCATAGGTTTCCAGGACCCGTCGACGGCGGCGGGCGGGCCCGGGCGGGAGGCGCAGTCCATGGCGGACTTGCCGGTGTGCAGCAGGTGTGGCCACCAGAACGCGCAGGCCAGCCGTTTCTGCTCGCACTGCGGCGCGCCGCTGCGAGGTGGCGTGCAGCCCGAGCGGGCCTCGGAGACCACCTCCACGATCTCCATCTCGGGCCTCGAGGCGTACGACTCGGAGGCCACCGGGCAGACGGCGATGCCCTCGCTGTCCCCGGAGGCGCAGGCCGCGGTGGACGCGCTGCCGTTCGGCTCGGCCCTGCTGGTCGTCCGCCGCGGTCCCAACTCCGGAAGCCGCTTCCTGCTCGACTCCGAGCTGACCACCGCCGGCCGTCACCCGCAGAGCGACATCTTCCTCGATGACGTGACGGTCTCCCGGCGGCACGTGGAATTCCGGCGCACCCCCGAGGGAGGCTTCTCCGTCGCCGACGTCGGCAGCCTCAACGGCACGTACGTCAACCGTGAGCGCATCGACTCGGTGGCCCTGGCCAGCGGCGACGAGGTGCAGATCGGCAAGTACCGGCTGGTCTTCTACACCAACCAGCGGGGCCTCTGACCGCGTCGGGGCCCCCGCGAGGGAAGGTTCATGCTTCGCACACCGTCTGGCGGCGCCGCTCCCGGCGCCGCCGCCGCGGAGGGGCGGCTGATGAGCATCGGGGCGGTGCTCGGCCTGTTGCGTGACGAGTTCCCCGAGGTCACGATCTCCAAGATCCGCTTCCTCGAGGCCGAGGGCCTGGTGGAGCCGCAGCGCACTCCTTCCGGATACCGGAAGTTCACCCTGCGGGACGTGGAACGGCTCGCCCAGGTGCTGCGGATGCAGCGGGACCACTATCTGCCGCTGAAGGTCATCCGCGAGCACCTGGACGCCCTCGACGCGGGTGAACAGGTCGCACTGCCCGCCCAGGCCGCGCCCGCCGAGCCGAGGGACGCCGCGGCGCCCCAGCCCGGCCCGCCGGTGCGCGTGGACCGCGCGGAACTGCTGGCCCGCACCGGGGCCGACGAGCGCGAGCTGGCCCAGTGGGAGTCGTACGGCCTGATCGAGGCGGACCCCGAGGGCGGTTATGACGCCGAGACGGTGAACATCGCCAAGCTCGTCCGCGACCTCGGCGCGTTCGGTCTCGAGGCGCGGCACCTGCGGGCCGTGAAGGCCGCCGCCGACCGGGACGCGGGGCTGGTCGAACAGGTCGTGGCCCCGCTGCGGCGCCACCGCAACCCGCAGACCAGGGCACATGCCGAGGCGACCGCCCGGGAGCTGGCCGCGCTGACGGTGCGGTTGCACGCCGCCCTGGTGCACTCGGCGCTCGGCCTGAGGCAGGCCTGAGCGCCCGCACGGGACCCACAGGGGGCTGTCCGGGGCCGGCGGAGGGGTCGTGGTGTCCGGTGGACGGAATGCCCGACTACCCAAAGTCTCCGGTAACGGCCTAGGGTTGCTGGTGTGAATGAGCTCGACGTCGTGGGTGTCCGGGTGGAAATGCCCTCCAACCAGCCGATCGTGCTTCTGCGTGAAGTGGGAGGCGACCGGTACCTCCCGATCTGGATCGGGCCGGGGGAGGCGACCGCGATCGCCTTCGCCCAGCAGGGCATGACTCCCGCGCGCCCGCTGACCCATGACCTCTTCAAGGACGTCCTGGAGGCGGTCGGCCAGCAGCTGACCGAGGTGCGCATCACCGACCTGCGCGAGGGCGTCTTCTACGCGGAGCTGGTCTTCGCCAGCGGCGTCGAGGTCAGCGCCCGTCCCTCGGACGCCATAGCGCTGGCGTTGCGCACCGGGACGCCCATCTTCGGCAGCGAGGGCGTGCTCGACGACGCGGGGATCGCCATCCCCGACGAGCAGGAGGACGAGGTGGAGAAGTTCCGCGAGTTCCTCGACCAGATCTCGCCCGAGGACTTCGGCACCAGCAACCAGTAGGCACCCCTGCGGGGTGGCCCGCGGCGGCAGGTGACGCGAAAGGCCAGCTATTCCCTCTGTCGGGTCACGGGAAACCACCCTGCGGGTGGAAATCACCCGGCGTGCCGAGTGTGGCGATCGTTGACGCACTCCGAGTGACTGCCTACCGTCGAGTGGGAGAGTCCTGAACGGGTCACGCTCTGTCGCACCGGACACCGGTGGCGGACGGGGCGGCACGCGTGTGTTCCAGGACGCGAAGGGACGGAGGTCGGCGTGAGAAGCACCGGCGACGGTACGGCCGTGGGCGAGGGGTTCCCGGCCCGCGGGGCGCTGGCCCGCACTTCTCACCAGGTCGCGGACGACGGCGCCGACGCGCCGGCTCCCGACCTCGTCGGCTATCGCGGCCCCACGGCCTGCGCCGCGGCCGGCATCACCTACCGCCAGCTGGACTACTGGGCCCGCACCGGCCTGGTCGAGCCCAGCGTCCGCCCGGCCTACGGATCGGGCACCCAGCGGCTCTACAGTTTCCGCGACGTCGTCGTCCTCAAGATCGTCAAGCGGCTCCTGGACACCGGGGTCGCCTTGCAGAACATTCGCACGGCCGTACGCCACCTGAGCACCTCGGAGGCGGAGGACGTGGCGCGCATGACGCTGATGTGCGACGGGGCGACGGTGTACGAGTGCACCTCGCCGGACGAGGTCGTGCGGCTCCTCCAGGGCGGTCAGGGTGTGTTCGGCATCGCGGTCGGTGTGGTCTGGCGCGACGTCGAGGCGGACCTGGCGCAACTGCACGGCGAGCGGGTCGACACCGGCGAGACCCTGATCGGCCACAACCCGGCCGACGAACTGGCGAGGCGCCGGGGCAACCGCGCGGTCTGACCCCGCCAACCCGACCTGACCCGCACCCGCTGCCCCGACTCGGCCGCCCCGCCGGGGCGGCCGTTGTCAGACCCATGGGGCAGCATCGGTGCCGTGAGGAGTGCGCCGACCGTCCTGCATCTCGACATGGACGCCTTCTACGCCTCGGTGGAGCAGGCGTCGAAGCCGAGCCTGCGCGGCAAGGCCGTGATCGTCGGCGGACTGGGCCCGCGCGGTGTGGTCGCCACGGCGTCGTACGAGGCCCGGGTGCACGGGGTGCACTCGGCGATGGCGATGGCGCACGCCCGCAGGCTCTGCCCCCACGCGGCCTACCTCATCCCCCGGTTCGCCCTGTACCGCCGGGTGAGCGACACCGTCATGGGACTGCTGCACGAGCTGTCGCCGCTGGTCGAGCCGCTCAGCCTGGACGAGGCGTTCGTGGACCTGGAGGCGGGGGAGCGCGGCGAGCGGCTGCGGGCCACCGCGCCGGAGGCGATGACGGCCGCCGTGCGCGAGAGAGGCGAGCGGCTGCGCGCCGACATCGCCGCGACGACCGGCCTGACCGCGTCGGTGGGCATCGCGGGCTCCAAGCTGCTGGCCAAGATCGGCTCCGAGGCCGCCAAACCCGACGGCCTGGTCGTCATCGAGCCCGGCACCGAGCGCGCCTTCCTGGGGCCCAAGCCGGTCCGCACGTTGTGGGGGGTGGGCCCGGCGACCGCCGACCACCTGCGGCGGGCCGGGATCACCACGGTCGCGGACGTGGCGGAGGCGGGCGAGGCGGAGTTGGTGCGGCTGCTGGGCCGGGCGCACGGCGCGTCGCTGTACGCGATGGCGATCGGCCACGACGACCGGCCGGTGGTGGCCGAGCGGGACGTGAAGTCGATCTCCGTGGAGGACACCTTCGACGTGGACCTGACCGACCGCGCCCGGGTCCGCGCCGAGGTCGCCCGGCTCGCCGACCGCTGCGTGAGGCGGCTGCGCGAGGCGGGCCGGTCGGGGCGCACGGTGGTCCTCAAGGTCAGGCACTACGACTTCACCACGCTCACCCGCTCCGAGACCCTGCGGGCGCCGACCGACGACCCCGTGGTGGTCAAGGAGACCGCCGACCGCCTGATCGAGGCCATCGACACCACCGGTGGCGTGCGGCTGCTGGGGGTCGGCGTGGCGGGGCTGGCGGACTTCACCCAGGAGGACCTGTTCGCGCAGGCGGGCCAGGCCGCGGCCGAGGCCGGCGGGGAGACAGGGCCGGAGGGGGCGGACGCCGCCCCCGAGGAGGCCCGGGCCGACCCGGCGGTCACGTCCGCCGTGGTCCCGGAGGCCGCGGCGCGCCTCTGGCGGCCCGGCCAGGACGTCACCCATGAGGAGTACGGGCCCGGGTGGGTGCAGGGGAGCGGGGTGGGCCGGGTGACGGTGCGGTTCGAGGTCCCGGGCGGGGTGCCGGGCCGGGTGCGCACCTTCCCGGTGGACGACCCGCGGCTGAGCCCCTCGGAGCCGCTGCCACTGGTGCCCTGAGCCAGGCGCCGGGGCTCGCCGCCCCCGCTACTCCTCGCGGCCGTTGTCGCCCGCGAGGTGGCCGAAGTCCTTCGGCTCGGGGCGTGCGGGGTCCTCCTCCGCCTCGGGGGGCGGCACCTGGAGCCCGTAGTGGTGGTAGAGCTGGAGTTCCTGCTCGGGGGAGAGGTGGCGGCCGACGCCGAAGTCGGGGGCGTCCTTGACCAGGGCCTTGTCGAACGGGACCCGCAGGGCGTCGTCGCGCAGCTCGCTGGGCTCCAGCGGCACGAAGGCGTCGCGTCCGAAGAATCCGGTGCGCACTGCCGCCCATTCGGGTGCACCGGTGGCGTCGTCCAGGTAGACCTCGTCCACGGTGCCGATCTTCACACCGTTGCGGTCGAAGGCCTTGCGGCCTATCAGGCTCCGCGGATCCACATCGGTCTGCACGGTCCCTCCACGTGGTCGCCGGCGGGGCTAACGTATTCACCAAAAGCCACATTCCGGGGTGTGTCGAATCGGAGCGCCGACGGCGAAGGTGACGCCGCTCTCTGTCCTCCTCGGGCCCTCGGTCGCGGACACCCGCGCTGGTAGGCTGGGAGCGGCTGCTGACCCCATGCGGGAGAGTCCTGGCGGCGTCGCCCCCGCCCCGCCGTTCCACCGCGGGAGGGGAACGGCATCGTCGGGCGCCGAAGGAGCAAACCCTCCCCGGAATCTCTCAGGCATCCGTACCGCATGGACGAGGTCACTCTGAAAAGCAGGGTGGGCTCCGACCGGTGCGTGACTCGGCCGGGACCCCTCCTCACCGACGGTGAAAGCCGCACCGCCCCGGCGGGACGGCGAAGCTCTCAGGTTGATGACAGAGGGGGAGGCCGATCGGGCACCCGAGCCGAGGTGCCCCTCGTAGGTCGTACGACCAGGAGGCCTCCGCAGATGACCGCCAACCGCATTCCCCTCGCCGAGCTGGAGCGCGGCACGCCCTTCGAGCAGCGTCACATCGGCCCGGACGCCGGGGCGCAGGCCAAGATGCTCGCGCACGTCGGCTACGGCTCGCTGGACGAGCTGACCGCCGCCGCCGTGCCCGAGGCGATCAAGTCGGCCGCCGCGCTGGGCCTGCCCGAGGCCCGCACCGAGGCCGAGGTGCTCGCCGAGCTGCGCTCCCTGGCCGACCGCAACCAGGTGCTGCACCCCATGATCGGCCTGGGCTACTACGGCACCTTCACCCCGCCGGTCATCCTGCGCAACGTCATGGAGAACCCGGCCTGGTACACCGCGTACACGCCCTACCAGCCGGAGATCTCGCAGGGCCGCCTGGAGGCGCTGCTCAACTTCCAGACCGTCGTCGCCGATCTCACCGGGCTGCCCACCTCCGGCGCCTCGCTGCTGGACGAGGGCACCGCGGCCGCCGAGGCGATGGCGCTGTCCCGCCGGGTCGGCAAGGTCAAGCAGGGCGTCTTCCTGGTCGACGCCGAAACGTTCCCCCAGACGGTGGCCGTGCTCCAGACCCGCGCCGAGCCCACCGGTGTCGAGGTCGTCGTCGCCGACCTGTCCGACGGCATCCCCGCCGAGATCGCCGAGCGCGGCGTCTTCGGCGTGCTGCTCCAGTACCCGGGTGCCTCCGGCGTCGTACGCGACCCGCGCCCGGTCATCGAGCGCGCCCACGAACTCGGCGCGATCGTCACCGTCGCCGCCGACCTGCTGGCGCTGACCGTGCTCACCTCCCCCGGCGAGCTGGGCGCCGACATCGCGGTCGGCACCACCCAGCGCTTCGGCGTTCCCATGGGCTTCGGCGGTCCGCACGCGGGCTTCATGGCGGTGCGCGAGGCGTACGCCCGCAGCCTGCCCGGCCGGCTGGTCGGCGTCTCCGTCGACGCGGACGGCGACAAGGCCTACCGCCTGGCCCTCCAGACCCGCGAGCAGCACATCCGCCGCGAGAAGGCCACCAGCAACATCTGCACAGCGCAGGTCCTGCTCGCGGTGATGGCCGGCATGTACGCGGTCTACCACGGCCCCGACGGGCTGGCCGCCATCGCCCGCCGCACCCACCGCTACGCCGCCGTTCTCGCCGAGGGCCTGCGCGCTTGCGGCGTCGAGGTCGCGCACGATGCGTTCTTCGACACCGTCACCGCCCGCGTGCCGGGCCGTGCCGCCGACGTGGTCGCCGCCGCCCGCGCCGCCGGCGTGAACCTGCGGCTGACCGACGCCGACACCGTCGGCATCGCCTGCGACGAGACCACCGGCCGGGCCCAACTGGCCGCCGTCTGGGACGCGTTCGGGGTCAGCGCCGACATCGAGGCGCTGGACGCGAGGACCGCCGACGCGCTTCCCGCCTCCCTCGCCCGCCGGGTGGACTACCTGACCCACCCGGTCTTCCACCAGCACCGCTCCGAGACCGCGATGCTGCGCTACCTGCGCCGCCTCGCCGACCGGGACTACGCGCTCGACCGCGGCATGATCCCGCTGGGCTCCTGCACGATGAAGCTGAACGCGACCACCGAGATGGAGCCGGTCACCTGGCCGGAGTTCGGCGCGCTGCACCCGTTCGCGCCCGTCGAGCAGGCCGAGGGCTACCTGACGCTCATCCGGGAACTGGAGGAGCGGCTGGCCGAGATCACCGGCTACGCCAAGGTGAGCATCCAGCCGAACGCCGGATCCCAGGGCGAGCTTGCCGGGCTGCTCGCGGTGCGCGCCTACCACCGCGCCAACGGTGACACCCAGCGCACCATCTGCCTCATCCCGTCCTCCGCGCACGGCACCAACGCCGCCAGCGCCGTGATGGCCGGCATGAAGGTCGTCGTCGTCAAGACCGGCGACGACGGCGAGGTCGACGCCGACGACCTGCGCGCCAAGATCGAGCAGTACCGCGACGAGCTGGCCGTGCTGATGGTCACCTACCCCTCGACGCACGGCGTCTTCGAGGAGCACATCGCCGACATCTGCGCCCAGGTGCACGAGGCCGGCGGCCAGGTCTACGTGGACGGCGCCAACCTCAACGCGTTGGTGGGCGTGGCCCGTCCGGGCGAGTTCGGCGGCGACGTCTCCCACCTGAACCTGCACAAGACCTTCTGCATCCCGCACGGCGGCGGCGGCCCCGGCGTCGGCCCGGTCGCGGTGCGCGCGCACCTCGCCCCGTACCTGCCCAACCACCCGCTCCAGCCGGCGGCGGGCCCGGCCACCGGTGTCGGCCCGATCTCGGCGGCCCCGTGGGGTTCCGCCGGCATCCTGCCGATCTCCTGGGCGTACACCCGGCTGATGGGCGCCGACGGCCTCAAGCGCGCCACGCAGGTCGCGGTGCTCGGCGCCAACTACGTCGCCAAGCGCCTCGCGCCGTACTTCCCGGTGCTCTACACCGGCCCCGGCGGTCTCGTCGCGCACGAGTGCATCATCGACCTGCGCCCGCTCACCAAGTCGACCGGCGTGACGGTGGACGACGTGGCCAAGCGGCTCATCGACTACGGCTTCCACGCGCCGACGATGTCGTTCCCGGTGGCCGGCACGCTGATGATCGAGCCGACCGAGAGCGAGGACCTGGCCGAACTCGACCGGTTCTGCGAGACGATGATCGCGATTCGTGCCGAGATCGACCGCGTCGGTTCCGGCGAGTGGCCGCAGGACGACAACCCGCTGCGCAACGCCCCGCACACGGCGGCGACCGTGACGGGCGAGTGGGACCACCCGTACACCCGTGACGAGGCGGTCTTCCCCGCCGGGGTGTCGAAGGCCGACAAGTACTGGCCGCCGGTGCGCCGCATCGACGGTGCCTTCGGCGACCGCAACCTGGTCTGCTCCTGCCCGCCGCTGGACGAGTACGAGGGCTGAGAGCGGTAGGAGCCCGCAACGGGAAGGGGCCGGTGCGACGATCACCTCGTCGCACCGGCCCCGCGGTGTGTCCGTCCGCTACGCCGCCGTCACCAGCGCCCGGTGCGGCGCGATGACCCGGCCGTCCGGCAGCAGTTCGCCGGTGTCCTCGAAGAGCAGGACGCCGTTGCACAGCAGGCTCCAGCCCTGCTCGGGATGGTGCGCCGCGATGTGGGCGGCCTCCCGGTCGGCGGAGTCTGCGGACGGGCACTGCGGCTGGTGCTGGCACATGGACGTTGTCTTTCGCTGCGGTTGTGGTGTGCTGCGGCTGGACCGGTCGGATTCCGGATGCATGCCGTCCCCCGTTTCAGTCGGTCGGCTCCCAGTGTTGCCCCACGAGCGCCCGGCCCGCAGGGATTTCGGGCCGGCCGTCCTCATTCGTTGATGACGCGTCACCCGCCCGGCCGGTTGCCGCCGCCGGGGGCGCACGGGCGGGGCCCTCGAAGCACGCCGCACGACGCGGAGCGCCTCCCCGCGCCGGGCGGCACGAGGAGGCGCTCCGCGGTGCGGGACGGCTCCCGCCGGACGCTAGACGGCCGTCTCCAGGGCCGGGGTGAGCCGGTGGGTCAGCAGCGGCACCAGGTCGGCCATCCGGTGCGGCCGGTGCGGCGCGATCCCGGGCGGCGCGGGGGCCAGCGGGATCAGCACGTCCGCGGCGGACGGCTGGGCCTGCTCGCCGTCGTCGAGGTCGCCGTGCAGCCACAGGCAGAGCATGTAGAGCCCGGGCACCGACAGCAGCCTGGGCTGGTACGGCGCGGGCAGCGCGTCCGCCTGGCGCAGCGCGTGCACCGTGGAGGCGAGGAACGGGCCCTCGCAGAAGTGCGAGAACGCCCAGCCGTCCGGGGTGATCGTGGTCTCGGCGGCGGCCACCACGACGTCACCGCACCGGATCAGGAAGCGCCACCCGGCCAGCCTGGCCGTCGGCAGCCCGGCACCGGTCGCCACCGGATCCAACACATGCAGCGCCAGCGGCTGTTCCGGGACCAACGGGCCCGCTGCGGCGCTCAGCGAGGGGAAGCGGGCGGCGTGGACGGCCGTCGGGGAACCGAGCGCCGCCGCGACGCTGCGAACAGCGGGCGCGGGGGCCGAAGGAAGATGCAGCGGCATGGTGTGGTCGCCTCTCGTGGAGACAGGGGTGGTGACTGGCGGAGTGCGGACGGCGCTGTCAGCGGTGGAGCCGGAGGTGCTGGAGGTCGGGGCGGCGACCCGGCGCGCGGGGGGCGTCCCCTGAGGCAGAAGTGACCGGATTCAGCGGTGGCATGCGGATCCCTTCCCGTTCCTGGGGGTGCGCGGGGGCGCAGCCGGCGGGTCGCGAACTCTCTGCCTGTGCGCGAAGTTTATACGAACCGTGAACACTCGTTGATTCGCCTACCGGCCCGCGACGATGCGGGCAAGCGGGTAATGAGTCTACTTCGAAGGGTTATTCGTCCGCATTCCGAAGCGTCTTCACCGCCCTGGCCTGGGGGAACGGCACCGCGGTGGATGGCGCGTTCCCGCCGGTGCATTCCCTTGGCCCACGCATCCGGCGGTACTCAGCGTTCCGTATGCCCACGGAATGTGCCAGGCGTGCCACCTCTTCGAGCCTATCGCCGACCGGGGTGGTCCGGGGGAGTTATGGATCGTTTGGGCTGGGCATCATCGGTGCACGGCCCAACCGGCGCACGGCCCCGTACGAGGAGGACGCTTCGATGGGAGAAAAGGTCGTGGCCAGCGGGTTCGACCTGTCCGATCGGCGCCGCTACCGCAGAAAGCTGCAACAGTGCCTGGCCGCGCTGGAGAGGCTGCTGGCCGAGAAACGGTTCGACCGGCCACGCAACCTGATGGGCCTGGAGATCGAATTGAATCTCGCGGATTCCGACGGCCTGCCCCGCATGATGAACGAAGAGGTGCTGGAGCGCATCGCGAGCCGCGATTTCCAAACCGAACTCGCCCAGTTCAACATCGAGGTCAACATCGCTCCGCACCGCCTGTCCGGCCGGGTGCTCGACCAGCTGGCCGAGGAGTTGCGCATCGGGCTCGCATATGCCGATCGCAAAGCCGCGGAAGTCGGCGCGTGCATTGTCATGATCGGAATTCTGCCCACGCTGGGCGCCCAGGACCTGGTGCAGGCGAACCTCTCCCGCGCCGACCGCTACACCCTCCTCAACGACCGCATCCTCGCGGCCCGCGGGGAGGACCTCACCCTGGACATCGACGGCGTGGAGCGGCTCACCTCCACCTCCGCCTCCATCGCGCCGGAGGCCGCGGCCACCTCGATGCAGATGCACCTGCAGGTGACCCCGGCGCGTTTCGCCGCGGTGTGGAACGCCGCCCAGGCGGCGGTCGGCCCGCAGATCGCGCTGGGCGCCAACTCCCCCTTCCTGTTCGGCCTCGAACTGTGGCGTGAGACGCGGCCGGTGCTCTTCCAGCAGGCCACCGACACCCGCCCGCAGGAACTCAAGGCGCAAGGGGTGCGTCCGCTGACCTGGTTCGGCGAGCGGTGGATCTCCGGGGCGTACGACCTGTTCGAGGAGAACGTGCGGTACTTCCCGTCGCTGCTGCCGATCTGCGACGACGAGGACCCGTTGCGGGTGCTGGACGAGGGCGGCGTGCCGGCGTTGAAGGAACTGCAGCTGCACAACGGCACCATCTACCGCTGGAACCGCCCGGTCTACGCGGTCGTGGACGGCGTGCCGCACCTTCGGGTGGAGAACCGCGTGATGCCCGCCGGGCCCACCGTCACCGACGTCGTCGCCAACGCCGCCTTCTACTACGGGCTGATCCGCGCGCTGGCCGAGGCGCCGCGGCCGGTGTGGACCAGGCTGCCGTTCTCCGCCGCCGCGGCCAACTTCGAGGCCGCCTGCCGCCACGGCATCGAGGCCGAACTGCGCTGGCCGGGACCGGGCCGCGGCGGGCCGGTGACCGTGCCCGCGGTGCGGCTGGTCCGCGACGAGCTGCTGCCGCTGGCCGCGAGCGGACTGGACGCCTGGGGCGTCGCGCCCTCCGACCGGGACCGCTACCTCGGCGTCATCGAGGAGCGCTGCCGCCGCCGGGTCAACGGCGCCTCCTGGCAGGTCGACGCCTACCACCGCGGCCTGGACCGCGGCCTGGACCGGGGCAAGGCGCTGGCGGCGATGACGAAGCGCTACTGCGAGCTGATGCGCTCGGGCGAACCGGTGCACAGCTGGCCCGAGGGTCTTCCGTAGCCGATCCTGCGCGAGCGGTCTTCCGCGACCGCGCCTCCGCGCCGGCCCTCCGCAGCCGGTACGCGTCGCGTCACGGTGCACAGCGGCGCGCCCGCGCGGCGGGCACCGTGCGTCGGCGTCGCGGCGCACAGCGGCGCGGTCTACGGTGTGCGGTCTACGGGATCACACCGGGAGGCGGCGTGCGCGGACGAGACGGCGGGGCGGTGGACGGCACCCGGGAGGGGGCCGCGGGCGTTGGAGGTGCTGTGAACTCCTCCATGCCCGGGACATCCCTGCTCGACCGGCGCACGCTGCGCGCCGAGACCCTGATCGTCCTCGCCCTCTCGCTCGGCGCCAACGCGGTCAGCGCGCTGATCAGCTTCATCGGCTCGGTGACCAAGCCCGGTGCGCTGAAGAACCAGGCGGCGACCCTCGTCGGGTCCCAGGCGCCGGGGCGGCACTGGCTGGATCTGGCCTGGCAGCTGTTCGACGTGGCCGTCGCGCTGGTCCCGGTGGCGCTGGTGGCCCACCTGCTGGCCCGCGAGGGCGTCGGGTTGCGCGCGATCGGCTTCGACCTGCGGCGGCCCCGCTTCGACCTCAGCCGGGGCGCCGTGATCGCCGCGGGCATCGGGGGCACCGGCCTGGCCCTGTACCTGGGCGCCCGCGCCGCCGGGTTCAACCTCACCGTGGTGCCCGAGTCGCTGCCCGCCGTGTGGTGGCGCATCCCGGTCCTGGTGCTGGCGGCGGTGCAGAACGCGGTCCTGGAAGAGGTGATCGTCCTCGGCTATCTGCTGCGCAGGCTCGACCAGTTGGGGTGGGGCGCGGGCGCGGCGTTGGCGGCGAGCGCGGTGCTGCGCGGCTCCTACCACCTCTACCAGGGCCTCGGCGGCTTCGTCGGGAACATGGCGATGGGCGTGATCTTCGTGCTGCTCTACCGCCGCTGGGGCCGGGTCGGGCCGATGGCCGCCGCGCACGCCCTCATCGACACCGTGGCCTTCGTCGGCTACGCGCTGCTGGCCGGAAAGGTCGGCTGGCTGCCCACCTGAGTCCGGCCGGGCCTTTCGCCCCAGCGCTACGAGATCACTCCAGCGGCGCGACCAGCTCCGCCTCGATGACGGTGACGGCGTGCCCGGTGAGCAGCACGCGGTCGCCCCGCAGGGCGGTGCGCACCCGGCCGGTGCGCGCGGAGACCTGGAGGCCGGTCAGGTCGGTGCCGCCGAGCCGTTCGGACCAGAAGGGGCTGAGCGCGGTGTGGGCGCTGCCGGTCACCGGGTCCTCGGGGACGCCGACGGCTGGGCCGAAGAACCGGGAGACGAAGGCGTGATCGCCTGAGGGCTCCTCGGCCGCCGCCGTCACGATGACGCCCCGGTGGTCGAGCCGGGCCAGCGCCGTCAGGTCGGGCGTAAGGGCGCGGACCGTGCGTTCGTCGGCCACCTCGGCCAGCAGGTCGCCGACGTGCGGCCCGGTGTCGTGCGCGGACAGCACGGGCGTGCCGAGCGCCTCCGCCAGACCCTCGGGGACCTCGACCCGGGTCAGCGGCGCGGTGGGGAAGTCCAGCGTGATCGCGTCGCCGTCGGCCCGCGCGGTGAGTACGCCACTGCGGGTGGCGAACGAGATCGTCCCCCGGGCCGCGCCGGTCGTCAGCAGGACGTGCGCGGTCGCGAGCGTGGCGTGGCCGCACATGTCGACCTCGGTCGCCGGGGTGAACCAGCGCAGTGCCCAGTCGGCCCCCGCCTGCTGTCGCGCGTCGCCGTGCAGGCGGTGGACGAAGGCGGTCTCCGACAGGTTCAGCTCGGCGGCGACGCGCAGCATGTGCTGCTCGGCGGGGAACCCGGCGCCGCCCTCCGTGTCGCCGTCCAGGATGACGACGGCGGCCGGGTTGCCGGCGAACGGGCGCTCGGTGAAGGCGTCGACGATGCGGATCCTCATGCGCGTGACGGTAGCGGGTGGCGGCGCCGGGCGACTGACGGGGATGACCCGCGGAGCCCGCAGGACGGTCGCACCCGCCCCCAGGACGGTCGCACCCGCCCCCGGGGCGGCGTCCGCGCTGGTCGGGGCGAAGTCCGGGAGGGGCTTGCCAGACGACTGTTAGCGATATATCGTTGAGGCATCGCGATCGGTCAGAGATCGGTCCGGTACCGCTCGGCGGAACATGCCGTGGAGCGGTGGACCACTGAGAAACGACGGCACCCGGCGCAGCCGGGAGGAAGGAGCGCGTCATGCGTTCCCATGGATTCGAAGAGGGCTTCGGCGCACGAGAGCGGCGCGGTGGGCATCACGGCCACGGCGGCGGCCGCCGTGGCGGTTTCGAGCGAGGCGACTACGAACAGCGGCGGGCGGCCTTCGGTCCGTTCGGCCCGCCCTTCGGCGGGCCCTGGGGCGGCGGCGGTCCGTTCGGCCCCGGACGGGGGCGGGGCGGCCCGCGTGGACGTGCGCGGCGCGGTGACGTGCGCGCGTCGATCCTGGCGCTGCTCAAGGACCGGCCGATGCACGGTTACGAGATGATCCAGGAGATCGCCGAGCGCAGCGGTGGCGCGTGGAAGCCGAGCCCGGGCTCGGTCTACCCGACGCTGCAACTGCTGGAGGACGAGGGCCTGATCGCCAGCGCCAGCGAGGGCGGCAAGAAGTTGTTCACGCTGACCGAGGCGGGCCGCACCGAGGCCGAGGCGGGCTCGGACGCCCCCTGGGAGGAGGCCGGCCGCGGCGTCGACTGGGAGGCGATGCAGGAGATCAAGCAGGCGGGCTTCGGTCTGGTGGAGGCCTTCCGCCAGGTCTGGGCCACCGGCAGCCCGGCGCAGCGCGAGAAGGCGATGGCCGTGGTCAACGAGGCCCGCAAGAAGCTCTACCTGATCCTCGCGGACGAGGACGAGAGCTGATCCCACGACGACGGGGGCGGCGGCCGCCGTCCGGCAGTGACCGGGCGGCGGTCGCCGTGTCCTGAAGACGACCGGCGGCGCCCCCGGATCCGGCCCTCAGGGGGCGCCGCCGGTCCTGCGCTCGTCGTGTCACGCCGCCCGCCGGGCCCATGCGACGCTCGGCGTGCCAGGATCACGGCGTACGTGACGCCGAACGCGAGGGGCCGCACCATGGTGGACGACCTCATGACCAGGCTGCGCCGCGCGCCCGCGCTCGCCGGACCCCTGCCGCGGTTCGATCCCGCGGCGGCGGGAAACCGGCCGGGGCCGGTGTTCGCCGACTGGCTCGGCCGCGCGCTGGACGACGAAGTGCCCGAGCCGCAGGTGGTGACGCTCAGCACGGCCGACGCCGCGGGCCGGCCCTCGGCGCGGGTGCTGGTGCTGCGCGGGTTCGATCCGGCCGAGTGCTCCTTCGACTTCGCCACGGACGCCGCCAGCCGCAAGGGCGGCGAGCTGGTCGCCAACCCGTACGCGGCGCTGACCTGGTACTGGCCCCGGCACGGCCGTCAGATCCGCGCCGCGGGCCCGGTGGCCGTCCTGGACCGGCGTCGCGCGCGGGACGACTTCCTCGGCCGCAGCGAGGCCTCACGCGTCGCGGGCTTCACCGGGACCATGAGCGCGCCCCTGGCCGGGGCCGCGGCCTACGACGAGGGGCGGGCCCGGGCGCGCGAGGTGGTGGCCGCCGCGCCGGACGCGGTCCCGGACGGCCACACCGTCCACCGGCTGCGGCCGGTGGAGGTGGAGTTCTTCCAGGGCAGCGCCGACGGCTTCCACCGCAGACTGCGCTACGTACGCGACGGCGGCGCGTGGCGGCGCGGGGAGTTGTGGCCCTGAGCCACCCGCACCCGGCCGCGTCAGGGGCGCGGTCCTCCCTGAGGAGGAGGAACCGCCGCGTCGCGCCCATCCGGCGCGGTAGGGGTGAATCGGCCCTCGCGGGGATGCTCGGGGCGAGCCGCACTGATGGGGTGGGAAGCGTGCGAAGCGACATCCGGCCGGGACAGGCGGCGAGAGGCGGTACGGGGCGTCATCCGGACGGTGATCCGCTGAGCGGCGTGCTGGCCTCCGCCCGGCGCCGGGCGACCCGGGACGGCGACCGCCAGGTCGACACCGCGCACCTGCTGCACTCACTGCTGGAGGCCGACCCGTGTTCGCGCGAGGCGCTGGACGCCGGCGGCCCGGGCCGGGTGGCGCGGGTCCTGGCCTACCTGGCGCAGCGCAGCATCGGCTACGGACTGCGCTGGAGCGGCATGGTGGAGGACTCCGGCGCGGTGCCCGTGGTGCGCGCGGACGCCGGCCCCGGATGGAGCCCGGCGGCCGGGGCGGCGCTGCGCCTGGCGCGGGAGCGGGCGGCGGCACGTGGTGCGGACGCGGCGGAGGGGGCCGATCTGCTGGCGGCGTTCGCGGCCGACCCCGGCTGCCGGGCCGTGCAGGTGCTGCGGGCCGCCGGGGTCGACCCGGTGCCGGTGGCGGCCGAGGCGGCCTGCGACAGGGGCTACTGGGGTGACGGTCCTGTCGTCGGCTGACATGATGACCCGATGGACAGCACTTCGGGGATCTCGGGCATACCCGGGAGGAGAGCCGCACTCGTACCCGCGCTGATATCGGCGCTCGCCTTCGGCGGGTCCGGCGTCGCCGCCAAGCCGCTGATCCAGGCGGGCATGGACCCCCTGCACGTGGTGTGGCTGCGGGTGGCCGGGGCCGCGCTGGTGATGCTGCCGGTCGCGGTGCGCCACCGCGCCGCGCTGCGCCGCCGCCCCGGACTGCTCGTCGGATTCGGCCTGTTGGCGGTGGCGGGTGTGCAGGCCTGCTACTTCGCGGCGATCTCGCGCATCCCGGTGGGCGTGGCCCTGCTGGTGGAGTACCTGGCGCCCGCGCTCGTGCTCGGCTGGGTGCGGTTCGTGCAGCGCAAGGCGGTCAGCAGGTCGGCGGCGATCGGCGTGGTGCTGGCCGTGATCGGGCTGGCAGGGGTCGTCGAGGTGTGGGACGGCCTGAGCTTCGACCCCGTCGGGCTGCTGCTCGCGGTGGGCGCCGCCTGCTGCCAGGTCGGGTACTTCGTGCTGTCCGCGCACGGCAGCGAGGGCGAGGACGCCGCCGATCCGCTCGCCGTGATCGCCTACGGGCTGCTGATCGGTGCGGTCGTGCTGACCGCCGTGGCCCGCCCCTGGGGAATGCGTTGGCACGTGCTGACGCGGCACGTGGCGATGGGCGGCGACTTCGTGCCCGCCTGGCTGCTGCTGGCGTGGATCGTGCTCATCGCCACGGTGCTGGCCTACCTGACCGGTGTGGTCTCGGTGCGGCGGCTCTCCCCGCAGGTCGCGGGCGTCGTCGCGTGCCTGGAGGCGGTCGTGGCGACCGTGCTGGCCTGGGTGCTGCTCGGCGAGCGCTTCTCCGGACCGCAGATGGCGGGCGGCGCGCTCGTCCTGATCGGCGCGTTCATCGCGCAGACGGCGACCCCGGGGCCCGCCGCCGACCCGGTGGTCGAGCCCCTTCCGCACGGGAGTGCCGACGAAGCCGCCGGGGAGGGCGCGACCGGCGAAAGCCGGTTGCCCGACCGTGCCCCCACCTCCTAGGCTCGCCGACATGCACCGAAGCGTTCTCCAGGCCGTTCTGCCGCCTCCCGCCGCCTGACGCGGCGGCGAGGCCCACGGAAGATCACGCCCGGCCGGTGGCCGGGCGGGTCGTCGCTGTCCGCACACGGATCACGCGACCACCCGAGACCTTCCGTTGGAGAACATCCGTGTCCACGCACTCCACCCTGCCCGTCGGGCGGGGACTGCTGTACGTCGCGTTCGCCGCGACCGCCTGGGGGACCGCCGGTGCGGCGGCGTCCCTGCTCTACCGCGACAGCGGCATCGGCCCGATCACTCTGTCCTTCTGGCGCTACGTCGGCGGGCTCGCGCTGCTGCTGCCGGTCCAGGCGCACCGGCGCCGCACCAGGCCGGCCGCACCGAGGCGCCGTCGCCCGGCCCGGGACATCCTGGTCACCGGCGTCGGTCTGACGGTCTTCCAGAGCGCCTACTTCGCCGGCGTGCAGGCCACCGGCCTGGCCGTCGGCACCGTCGTCACCATGGGCGCGAGCCCCGTCCTGGTCGCCCTCGGCGGGCGGCTGCTGATGGGGGAGCGGCTCGGCCGCGCCGGAACGGTGTGCGTGCTCGGCGCGCTCACCGGGCTGGTGGTGCTGGTCCTCGGAGGCGCGGGCGGGGGCGGCCACGGCGCCGTGCGGCCCGCAGGCGTCGCGCTGGCGCTGCTGTCGGCCGCCGCGTACGCCTGCATCACGCTGTACTCGCGCCGCCGGGGGCAGGACGCTGCGGGCGGCGACCCGCTGGAGACGACGCTGTGGTCGTTCGGCGTCGGCGCGGTCTGCCTGCTGCCGATCGCGCTGTGGCAGGGCCTGTGGCGCGGCGTCCACGACACGGGCCGGACGCTGGAGTTGCTGGGCTACCTGACGACGGTGCCCACCGCGCTCGCCTACGCGCTGTTCTTCGCCGGGCTGACGGTCGTGCGGGCCTCGACCGTGTCGGTGGTGTCGCTGATAGAGCCGGTCGCCGCCGCCGCGATCGCGGTCGCGCTGCTCGGTGAGCGGCTGACCGTCTCGATGGGCTTGGGGATGGCGGTCCTGGTCGGCGCGGTCACCACGCTCGCGGTCGCGGAGACCCGGATCGCGATGGGGGCGCGCCGGGCGGAGGCGTCCGCGTAAGGCCTGAGCCGGACTGTGCGTGCTGCGAGGCACGCACAGCCCGGCTGTCCGGCGTGCGTCAGTCGTTCGCGTCCCGGGCGGCGAGCCTGCGCAGTTGGTGGGCGCGGGCCTCGGCGTCGCGCGGTCCGCCGCGTTCGGCCAGCCGCTCGGCGTCGGACAACTGCATGGAACGCGGCTTGTTGCCGCCGTACTTGAACTTGGCCCGCACTTCCACGACGTCGAGCAGCACGCCCCGGATGCCCGGCAGCATGCGGCCGAACGGCTCCTGGCCGGGCGCCACCGGCGCGTAGTCGCCCTCGGGCTGGAAGTGCGCCAACTGGCGGTGCAGCAGCTCCGCCTTGGCCTGCGGATCGTCCACCACATGCGCCACGCACCGGAGTTGGACCGCGGCGTAGAAGCTGGTGGGCGTGCCGTGCTCGGGCGGGACGCCGTCCGGCGCGTGCCAGGGGCCGGGGACGAAGACGTAGTCGTCCACGACGCTCAACGTGACGTGCGGGTCCGCCTTCAGCGCCGCCCAGACCGGGTTGGGGCGGGCGAGGTGGGTGACCACCTCGCGGCGCTCGTGGTCGTAGGCGAAGTGCAGCGGCAGGACGTGCGGCGGTTCACCCGGCAGCCCGTTGACGGCGAGCTGCCCGAAGTCGTGGGCGGCGAGCCAGTCCTGCCACTCGCCCTCCTCGGTCGCGGCGTCCCAGGGGTGGATCAGCATGGTGCGTTCCGTTCGGGTCGGGCTGTCAGCGCTCGCCGAGGTAGCCGGGCACGGCGATCGCGGGGTCGAGGTCGTCGGCGGGCACCGGAGTGCCGTAGGAGTGCCGCACGGGCAGCACACCGCTCCAGTGCGGCAGCGCGACGTCCTCGGGCTCGTCACTGGGGCCGCCGGTGCGGACCTTCGCCGAGACCTCCTCCAGGTCGAGGCGGATCACCGCGGTCGCGGCCAGCTCCCTGGCGTCGGCGCGCCGCGAGTCGTCGGCCCGGCCGGGGACGACGTGCTCGACGATGGCGTCCAGCGCTAGAGCACGCTCGTCGGGGTCGGTGACCTGATGGGCCGTGCCGTGCACCACCACCGAGCGGTAGTTGACCGAGTGGTGGAACGCGGACCTGGCCAGCACCAGCCCGTCGACCAGCGTCACCGTCAGGCACACCGGCAGCCCCTCGTCCGCCCCGGCGCCGCGCAGCGGACGGGAGCCGGTCGAGCCGTGCACGTAGAGCCGCTCACCCACCCGGCCGTACAGCGTGGGGAGCACGACGGGCGCGCCGTCGCGGACGAAGCCCAGGTGGCACAGGTAGCCCTCGTCGAGGACGGAGTGCACCAACTCCCGGTCCCACGAGGCTCGTTCCCGCGAACGGGTCGGGACCGTGCGGTCGGTCGCCGGGTAGGCGCCGGTCGAGCCGGAGGCGGCCGGATCCTGGGTGGCCTGGGACATGCGTCTTCTCCTCAACTTCGCCACTTTGAACTAGTGCATAATGTCTTTTGTGCTAGGAGAGTATCGGATCACTGGTCGGCGCGCTACGGAGATCGCGGCCGACGTCGAACGGGCGGTCGGCGCGGGCGCGCTGCGCCCCGGCGACGCGCTGCCGCCGCTGCGGGAACTCGCCGCGCGACTCGCCGTCAACCCCAACACCGTGGCCGCCGCCTACCGCCTGCTGCGCGACCGGGGCGTCATCGAGACCGCGGGCCGGCGCGGCAGCCGGGTGCGGGCCAGGCCCGCCACGACCGCGCGCGACGAGCCGCGCGTCCCGGTGCCGCCCGGCGCGCGCGACCTGACCACCGGCAACCCCGACGCCGCGCTGCTCCCCCCGCTCGGCGACGCGCTCGCCTCCGCCGCGCGACGGCACGCCGCCGACCCCGCGCTCTACGGCGCTTCGGCGGAACTGCCCGAGCTGCGCGAACTGGCCCGTGCCGCCTTCGACGCGGACGGCGTGCCCGACGGGCCGATCGCGGTCACCTCGGGATCGCTGGACGCCATCGAGCGCGCGCTCGTCGCGCACCTGCGCCCCGGCGACGCGGTGGCCGTCGAGGACCCGGGCTGGGGCAGCGTCTTCGACATCGTGCCCGCGCTCGGCATGCGCGCCGTGCCGGTCCGGGTGGACGACGACGGGCCGCTGCCACAGGACGTGCGCCGGGCGCTCGGGCAGGGCGCGCGGGCACTGGTCGTCACCGACCGCGGACAGAACCCGACCGGCGCGCTGATCGGCCCGGAGCGTGCCCGCGAGCTGCGGGAGGTGCTGGCGGTCCACCCCGAGGTGCTGGTCATCGACGACGACCACGTGCACGGACTGGTCGACGAGCCGTTGCACCCGCTGGCGGGCAGCACGCCGCACTGGATGCTGGTCCGCTCCACCGCCAAGGCCTACGGCCCCGACCTGCGGCTCGCGGTGCTCACCGGCGACCCGCTCACCGTCGACCGCATCCGCGGGCGGCACCGCCTCGGGCCCGGCTGGGTCAGCCACCTCCTCCAGCACGCCGTGGTCCACCTGTGGCGCACCGGCGCGGTCGACCCGAAGGCGGTGGCGGCCGCCTACGCCGAGCGGCGTGACGCGCTGGTGGCGGCGTTGCGGGAGCGCGGGGTGGACGCCTTCGGGCGCAGCGGGATGAACGTGTGGGTCCCGGTGCCGGACGAGACGGCGGCGGTCACCGGGCTGCTGCACGGCGGCTGGGCGGTCGCGCCCGGCGCCCGGTTCCGGCTGGCGTCCGCCCCCGGCATCAGGATCACCGTCTCACCCCTGACCCCCGCCGACATCGACCCGCTCGCGGACGCCGTCGCGAGGGCGACGCGACCGGTGGCGGCAGGGCGCTACGGGTGACGGCCGAGCGCTGGTGGCGCCGGTGCGCTACGGCTGACGGGGCCGGGCGCGGGTCTGGGTGAGCGCCGCGCCGACCAGGATCACCACGGCGCCGACCGGCTCGTTCCAGGTCAGCCGCTCGTGCAGCAGCAGGGCGCCGGCCGCGGTCGCGATGACCGGGATCAGATACGTGACCATCGTGGCGATCGTCGGACCGGCCTCCTGGACCAGGCCGTACTGGGTGAGGAAGGCGAAGCCGGTGCCCAGCGCGCCCAGGGCCACCACCGACAGCACCGAGGGGAGCGGGAACGAGTGCGGCAGGGAGGTGAACAACGGCGTGACGACGGCGAGTTGAACGGTGCCGGCGAGCAGCTGCCCGGTGGACAACGACAGGCTGGAGCCGCCCGTGCCGGCGAGGGTGCGGCGTACGTAGATCCAGCCGACCGCGTAGCTGAGCCCGGCGGTCAGGGCCAGGCCGGTGCCGACCGGGTCCTGGCCGGAGAACCCCTGCCAGACGCCCAGCACGGTCAGCACTCCGGCGAAGCCGATCGCCACCCCGGCGAACCGCCGCCGTGTCGGCCGGTCCTCGGAGAGCGCCACCAGCGACAGCGCCATGCTGAACAGCGGGGTCGTCGCGTTGCAGATCCCGGCCACGGTGGAGGGGATGGTCAGCTCGGAGTACGCGAACAGCGAGAACGGCAGCGCGTTCAGCAGGAACGCGGCGACCGTCAGCCGCCCCCACACCCTCCCGCCGCGCGGCAGCCGCTCGCGCCGGGCGACCAGCACCGCGCCGAGCACCGCCGTGCCGAACACCATCCGGCCCAGGGTGACCTGGAGCGGGGCGAACGCCTCGGTACCGACCTTGATGAACAGGAAACTGAAGCCCCAGATGAGCGAGAGTGCGGCGAAGCGGATCCGCCAGTCGATCATCCGGCGGCGCCGGGGAGCGGGCCCGGGTCCGGGTGCGGACGAGGACACGGAGGCGGGCGCGGTCGCCGGGGAGGGGACGGCGGAGCGGGCTGGGCCAGAGGCAGCAGGGCGGGCTGGGGCGGTCATGGCCTCAGCCTGACGCCCTGGACATCTTAGAACAAGCGAGTTTTCGTTGCGGTATCAGCGTAGTATCGCTTACATGTTGAACCTCGACCGCCTGCGCATCCTGCATGCCATCGACGCCCACGGCTCGGTCAGCGCCGCGGCGGACATCCTCCACGTCACCACGTCCGCGATCTCGCAGCAGATGGGAAAGCTGGAGCGGGAGACCGGTCAGCAGCTGCTGGTGAAGAACGGGCGCGGGGTGCGGCTGACCGACGCCGGGCGCCTGCTGTCGGGGCACGCCGAACGCATCCTGTCGATGGTCGAGTTGGCCCACGCCGACCTGGAGGCGCATCGCGGCGCCGCGGTCGGCACGCTGACCATCGGCGCCTTCCCGACCGCGGCGCGCGGACTGCTGCCCCGCGCGCTCGCCACCTTGCGCGGCGACCACCCCCAACTGCGCCCGTACCTCCAGGAGATGGAGCCGGGCGAGGCGATTCCCCGGGTGATGCGAGGGGACGTCGACCTGGCCGTCGTCCTCGACTGGTACAACAAACCGCTCCCGCTGCCGGACGGCCTCGCCAAGGCCCCGCTGCTGGACGACCGGGTGGACGTGGTGGTGCCGGTGGACCACCCGGTGGCCGGGCGCGCGTGGGTGGACCTGGAGGAGCTGGCGGACGACGACTGGATCGCCTGGCCGCAGGGGCAGTTCTGCTGCGAATGGCTGCTGTTCACCCTCCGTGGGAAGGGCGTCGAGCCCCGGGTGTCCCACGCGGCGGACGAACATCCCACGCAGATGGCACTCGTCGAGGCGGGGCTCGGGGTGGCGGTCAGCCCCCGGCTGGGGCGCGGCCCCGTGCCCGACGGGGTGCGCGTCGTGCCGGTGCGCGACACCATGCACCGGCACGTGTACGCGGCCTGGCGCACCGACGCCGACCGCAGACCCTCCATCCGCGCAGCGGTACGGGCGCTGGGACGCGCAGGGCAGGAGCTGGTGGCTGCGGGGACGTGACGCCTCGTCAATTCAGCGTGTGTCGGCGGGAGTTGTTTTTTCTCCTTCAGTCTCAGCTGAGGAGTCGTCAGCCGAGCTTCACCGCGCCGTTCGTCACGGTGATGTTCGCGGCGGGCAGTGGCTGGGTGGCGGGGCCGTTGGCCACACTGCCGTCGGCGATGTGGAACTTGCTGCCGTGGCAGGGGCAGTTGATCGTGCCGTCCTTGACCTCCGAGACGGTGCACTGCTGATGGGTGCAGACGGCGGAGAAGCCCTTGAACTGCCCGGCCGTGGGCTGGGTCACCACGACCCGCTGGTCCGCGAAGATCCTGCCGCCGCCCTCCGGGATGTCGGAGGTCTTCGCCAGGGTGGCGCCGGAGGCACCACCGCTCGTCCCGGACGATCCGCCGGACATGCCGCCCGAGGCACCACCGGAGGTGTCACCGGACGTGGACGGGGAGCTGTCGGCGCCGTTGCCCTTCGAACCGCCGCAGGCGGCCAGCACGGCGGCGAGGCCGGTCGCTCCCGCCGCCGCGACCAGGGTGCGGCGGCTCGTGGTGACCGGTGTGCCCGGGATGTGCTCCATGTGTGAGTCCTTCCGCGAGAGGGGCCGGGCGGCGTGGGGGGTTCGCCGCCCGGCAGCGTGGTGGGTGACACGCCGCCCCCTGATACGCGGCCGGCCCCCGGTGTGTTCAACGCCGTGTGGGATCCGCCGCGCCGCACCCGGCGGAAACGCGGTGCGCGCCCCGGCCGCACCCCAAGTAGCCTGGGCGGATGCTCCCTGAAGTGATCGCGATCCGCTACGTGACGCCGTTGCGCGAGGGCGGATCGGTTCCCGGGCTCGTCGAGGCCGACGACCTGGGCACGTACGTCGCGAAGTTCACCGGTGCCGCGCAGGGCCGCAAGGCGCTGATCGCCGAGATCGTCTGCGGTGAACTCGCCCGCCGGCTGGACCTTCGGGTGCCCGACCTCGTGCGCCTGCAGTTCGATCCGGTGATCGCCCTCGGCGAGCCGGACGCCGAGGTGCAGGACCTCCTCAAGGCCAGTGGCGGCCTCAACCTCGGCATGGACTTCCTGCCCGGTTCGGTCGGCTTCGACCCGCTGGCGTTCGGCGTCGAGGCGGCCGAGGCGGGCCGGATCATCTGGTTCGACGCGCTGACCAACAACGTGGACCGGTCGTGGCGCAATCCCAACATGCTGGTCTGGCACCGCGAGTTGTGGCTGATCGACCACGGCGCCGCGCTGATCTGGCACCACAACTGGCCCGGCGCGCGCGGTTCGGCCCCGAGGCCCTACGACGCCACCGACCACGCGCTGGCCCGCTTCGTCACGCCCGCCGCGGTGGCCGACGCCGCCGCCGAGCTGGCGCCGCGCGTCACCCGGGAACTGCTGGCGGAGGCCGTCGCGCTGGTCCCCGACGAGTGGCTGCTGGACGAGCCCGGCTTCGACGGCCCCGACGACGTGCGCCGCGCCTATGTGGACGTGCTCGCCGACCGCGCCGTCACCGTCCACGAACGCGTCACGCTGACCGCCCCGCCCCGCAGGGCCGACGCGCCTCCGGAGTGGCTGAAGGTCTGGGTGACGGGCAAGTCGGCGCAGGCGAAGGGTGCCGAGGGCGCCGGAGACGGGGGTGCGCGATGAGCCGCGGTGACGTCTTCGAGTACGCGGTGGTGCGCGTCGTGCCCCGGGTGGAGCGCGGCGAGATGATCAACGCGGGCGTGCTGGTCTACTGCCGCGCCCGGTCCTACGTCGCCGCCCGCATCCACCTCGACGAGGCGCGGCTGCGCTGCCTGGATCCGGCCGCCGACGTCGAGGCGGTGCGGGCCGCGCTGCGTGCCGTGGAGTGCGTCTGCGCAGGCGGGGAGACGGCGGGGCAGGCGGCGGGGGACGACCCGGGGCGGCGCTTCCGGTGGCTGACCGCGCCGCGCAGTACGGTCGTCCAGCCGGGCCCGATCCACACCGGCCTGACCGCGGACCCGGCCGCCGAGGCCGAAAGACTGCTGGACCTGCTCGTGCGGTGAGCCACATCGGGCGCGGGGACGTTGACACTGGGTCACTACGCTCCTACGGTTTCGCATGCTGGACGTACTAAGCGGTCGCTCATACGGTGACCGCATCCGAGGGCGAGGAGAGCAGATGTCCACCACCGAGCAGCCCACCGCCGAGCAGCGGGTCGCCATCGTCACCGGCGCCGCGCGCGGCATCGGCGCCGCCACCGCGATCCGGCTCGCCGCCGAGGGCCGCGCGGTCGCCGTGCTCGACCTCGACGAGGCGGCCTGCAAGGACACCGTCGAGAAGATCACCGCGGCCGGGGGCCGGGCGCTCGCGGTCGGCGCGGACGTCTCGGACGAGGAACAGGTGGGCGCCGCCGTCGAGCGGGTCGCAGCCGAACTCGGCGCACCGACCATCCTGGTCAACAACGCGGGCGTGCTCCGCGACAACCTGCTGTTCAAGATGTCCGCCTCGGACTGGGACACCGTGATGAACGTGCACCTGCGCGGTGCGTTCCTGATGGCGCGGGCGGTCCAGAAGCACATGGTCGAGGCGAAGTTCGGCCGCATCGTCAACCTCTCGTCCAGCTCCGCGCTCGGCAACCGCGGCCAGGCCAACTACTCCACCGCCAAGGCGGGCCTGCAGGGCCTGACCAAGACGCTCGCCATCGAGCTGGGCAAGTTCGGCGTCACCGCCAACGCGGTCGCCCCCGGCTTCATCGTCACCGACATGACGGCCGCCACCGCCGCCCGCGTCAAGATGGACTTCGAGGAGTTCCAGGCCGCCGCCGCCACCCAGATCCCGGTCCAGCGGGTCGGGCAGCCCGAGGACATCGCCAACGCCATCGCCTTCTTCACCGGCGACCAGGCCGGGTTCGTCTCCGGCCAGGTGCTGTACGTGGCCGGTGGCCCGCTCAACTGACGCCGACGCGACCGAAAGGCCCCACTCATGACCACCCCCGACAGCGGTCGCGTCGCGATCGTCACCGGCGCCAGCCGCGGCATCGGCTTCGGCATAGCGCAGGCACTCGTCGCCCGCGGCGACCGGGTCTGCATCACCGGCCGCAACGAGGACGCGCTCAAGGAGGCCGTCGAACGCCTCGGCGCCGACCGGGCCATCGGCGTTGCAGGCAAGGCCCATCACGAGCCCCACCAGGCCGAGGCCGTCGAGCGCACCATGGAGGCGTTCGGCCGGGTCGACTTCCTCGCCAACAACGCGGGCACCAACCCGGTCTTCGGCCCGATCGCCGAACTCGACCTGAACGTGGCCCGCAAGGTCTTCGAGACCAACGTCATCTCCGCGCTCGGCTTCGCCCAGCAGACCTACCGGGCCTGGCAGAAGGAGAACGGCGGCGCCATCGTCAACATCGCGTCCATCGCCGGACTCGCGCCCTCGCCCTTCATCGGCGCCTACGGCATCAGCAAGGCCGCGATGGTCAACCTCACGCTCCAGCTCGCCTCCGAGTTCGCGCCCGGCGTACGCGTCAACGCCATCGCCCCGGCGGTGGTGAAGACCAGGTTCGCCGCCGCGCTCTACGAAGGGCGTGAGGAGGAGGCGGCGGCCGGTTATCCGCTGAAGCGGCTCGGCGTGCCGGAGGACATCGGCGGCGCCGCCGCGTTCCTGCTCTCCGACCAGGCGGGCTGGATCACCGGGCAGACGCTGGTGGTCGACGGCGGGCTGTTCCTGCACGCCGGGGTCGCCTGACCCGGGCCCCGGACCAGGTGCGTACGCGCGCGATGGGGCGCGGTGCCCGCCGGCACCGCGCCCCATCGCGCGCGCCGGGTCGGGGCAGGAGTGTCAGTGGGTGCCGGTACGTTCTGGGGTGAACGACGGATCACGTACCGGAGGTTGTCGACGTGCCCAACATGCTGCCCGCGTCCTGGCAGGCCGTGCTCGGCGAGGAACTGGAGAAGCCCTATTTCCAGGAACTGACCGAGTTCGTGGAGAAGGAGCGCGTCGAGCACAAGGTCTTTCCACCGCGCGAGGAGGTCTTCGCCGCGCTGGAGGCCACGCCGTACGACCGGGTGAAGGTGCTCGTCCTCGGCCAGGATCCGTACCACGGCGAGGGCCAGGCGCACGGCATGTGCTTCTCGGTGCGGCCCGGGGTGCGCACGCCGCCCTCGCTGCGCAACGTCTTCAAGGAGATGAACGCCGAGTTCGGCTACCCCGTGCCGGACAACGGCTACCTGATGCCGTGGGCCCGGCAGGGTGTGCTGCTGCTCAACGCGGTACTGACGGTGCGTGAGGGCGAGGCCAACTCCCACAAGGGCAAGGGCTGGGAGAAGTTCACCGACGCGGTGATCAGGGCGGTCGCCGACCGGCCCGACCCGGCGGTGTTCGTGCTGTGGGGCAACTACGCCAAGAAGAAGCTGCCGCTGATCGACACCGAACGGCACGCCGTCATCCAGGGCGCCCACCCCTCGCCGCTGTCCGCCAAGCTCTTCCTCGGCAGCCGTCCGTTCACCCAGATCAACGAGGCGATCGCCGCGCAGGGCCACGAGCCGGTCGACTGGCGCATCCCGAACCTGAACGCGTGACGCGGGGCGGGTGCCGCCCGCGCGGGCACCCGGACCGGACCGCCACCAGGCCGCCACCCGGTCACCGCCCGGTCGGCGATCCGGCGTACATCGCGGGATCGCCGACCGGGGATTGCCGGACCTGGCGGTTACTGTCGGAAGCGGACATCGGGTCAGGGGCCGCCGGGCCACCGCGCGATCAGGGAGGCGCTGCCATGACGGGGACGGGAGAGCCGGGCGGGCCGGCCCGCGCGGGGCATGGCGAGGATCCGATGACCACCCGCATCGGCCAGGTGATCATGCTGGCGCACGCGGGCGACCGGGAGGAGGCCAGAGACCGCTTCGCCGCGCTGTGGCAGGAGCTGGGCGAGCACGGCTCCCCGCTGCACCGCTGCACGCTCGCGCACTACATGGCGGACACCCAGGACGACCCGGAGGACGAGCTCGACTGGGACCTGCGGGCCCTGCGCGCCGCCGAGGCCGTCGAACAGGACCGGGTGACCTGGGGTGAGGAGGAGCTGTCGATACGCGGTTTCTACCCGTCGCTGCACCTGAACCTGGCCGCCGACTACCACCGGCTCGACGAGCCGGCGCTGGCCCGCGCCCACCTCGACCGGGCGCTGGCCTGCGCGGACGCGCTGGGGGATGACGCCTACGGTGACGGAATCCGAGCGGCCATCTCCCGGCTCGACCTGCGTCTCGCGGTGACCGGCGGCGGCCCCGGCGCGGAGCCCGGTCACCTCCCGTAGGGCCTCACCTGCCGTAGGCCTGGTGGCAGATGCGGGCCGCGGGGCTGTCCGGCGCCCAGTGCCCGTACGCCTCGCCCAGCGCGCAGACGTCGGCGCCGCCCGCGGGAGCTCGTGGTGCTACGCGCTCGCCGCCGCCTTCACCACCGCTGCGATGACGCCTGCCGTGCGACTGCGGGCGGCGGGCGTCACCGGGGGAGCGGTGCCACTCCTCGCGGGCGGGCGCTCCGGCGACCGGCTGTGCCGCCGGAGCGCGTGGCGCCGCGACGCCCCCGGGCCGGTCCGCCGCCTCCGGTGACCCGCCGGAGCGCGACCGGTCGGCGGCGGCGGGCGCGGTCGGCGCGGGGCCGCCGGGGCGGGTCGTGGTCACCGTCTCGCGGGCCGGTTGCTGCTCCAGCATGGGCATGGACGACGGCAGGGGCGGCGTCGCGGGTGGACGGGAACGGGAGGAGGACGAAGCCGGCGCGTGGGAGACACTCACACACCCGGTCAGAACCGAGGCGGAGGCCGCCGCCAGCACCACCATCGCGGGGAGTCGGCGCACCTCATCAACTCTGCCGCATAAAGCGCTTGTTGGACATTCCCCGCAAGGGTGATCTTTGGTGTGATGAGGTGTTCGGGCGCGCGCCGCCCCCATTCGTGCCCCCGCGCTCATTCCCCCGTCGCGCCGTCGATGCGCTCCCGGATCAGGTCGGCGTGGCCGTTGTGCCGGGCGTACTCCTCGATCATGTGAAGGTAGACCCAGCGCAGCGACACCGGGACGCCATTGCGGCTCAGGCCCGTGTCGTCCAGCGAGCGGGTCGCGGCCACCTCGCGGGCTCGGTCGATCTCCGCGCGCCAGACGGCGAACGTCTCCTCGGGGTGGGTGTCCCCGCCGACGCGCAGGTCCGCGTCGGGGTCGGCGTCGGTGTAGTACAGCGGCGGGATGTCCTGGGCGCCCAGCCTGCGCCGGAACCAGGCCCGCTCCACGTCCGTCAGGTGCCGCACCAGCCCCAGCAGCGTCAGCCCGGACGGCGGGGTGGAGGCGGTGCGCAGCTGGTCCGCCGACAGGCCCTCGCACTTGAGGGCCAGGGTGTCCCGGTGGAAGTCCAGCCAGGACTCCAGCGTGGTGCGTTCGTCGGCGGTGGTCGGCGGGTCCGTGCGGTGGAGGTGCGGGGTCGTCATGGCGGCCATCATCGGGGGCCCGGACCGCCGCCCGCCAGGGGATTTCCCCCGGAGCCCTCCGAGCCGCCGCCCCGCCCGGCGCACGCCGCGCCGCACCGCCCGCCGTATGCTGACCTGGGCATACGAGCACACCGGCACGCAGGGGAGAGCGTTCAGTGGCATCCGGGAACGGCACGTTGAGGGTCGGGGTCATCGGGCTCGGGGACATCGCGCGGAAGGCGTACCTGCCCGTCCTCACCGCGCAGCCCGGGATCGAGCTGCACCTGCACACCCGCACCCGCAGCACGCTCGACGCCGTCGGCGACGCCCACCGCATCACGCACCGGCACGCCGGCCTCGACGAACTGCTCGCCCAGGACCTCGACGCCGCCTTCGTGCACGCGCCCACCGAGACGCATCCCGAGATCGCCGAACGGCTGATCGAGGCGGGGGTCGCCGCGTACGTCGACAAACCGCTCGCGTACCACGTCGAGGAGGCGGAGCGGATCGCCGGCCTCGCGCGGCGGCGCGGGGTCAGCCTGATGACCGGCTTCAACCGCCGCCACGCGCCCGGGTACGCGCAGTGCCTGGACCACCCGCGCGACCTGATCGTGCTGCAGAAGAACCGCGTCGGGCAGGCCGAGCGGGCCCGCACCTTCGTCTACGACGACTTCATCCACGTCGTCGACACGCTGCGCTTCCTCGCGCCGGGGACCGTCGACCGCGTGGAGGTGACCGGCAGGTCGCGCGACGGGCTGCTCCAGCACGTCGTGCTCCAGCTGTCCGGCGAGGGCTTCACCGCCATCGGCATCATGAACCGCGTGAGCGGTTCCACCGAGGAGGTCCTTGAGGTGATGGGCGCCGACACCAAGCGGCAGGTCCTCAACCTCGCCGACGTCGTCGACCACAAGGGGCAGCCGACGCTGCGCAGGCGCGGCGACTGGGTACCGGTCGCCCGGCAGCGCGGCATCGAGCAGATCACCCTCGCCTTCCTCGACGCCGTGCGCTCAGGCGAGGTCGTCGACGCCGAGGACGCCGTGGCCACCCACGCGTTGTGCGAGCGGATCGTCAACGAGGTGGAGCGGCAGGCGGGTTGAGGGACGGCGACCGCCCCGGCGTGGTGCCGGTGCGGCCTCAACCCGCCCTGCGCGCCGTCCCGTTGCCGCGGCGTGCGCGCGTCCGCAGGGTGCCCTCGTAGACCGCGGCCACCGCCAGCGATCCCACCGCCAGCTGCGGCACCCAGGCGCCGAGGCGGTCGTAGGGACTGCGGCCGCCGGAGAGCGGGACGGTGTACAGGTGCTCGCCGCTGGTGTTCGTGCCCATGCGGGGGCCGACCTGCCGGCCGCTCGCGTCGAACACCGCGCTCTCACCGGTGAGGGTGGCGTGCACCATCGGCCGCCAGGTCTCCGCCGCACGCAGCGCCGCGAGTGAGGCGTGCTGCGCCGGGGCCCAGGTGTCCTGGAACGTCGAGGTCGAGGACTGTGCCACCAGGACCTGCGCGCCCATGTCCGCCAGGTGGCGGGTC
Organism: Streptomyces sp. ICBB 8177; assembly: GCF_003144095.1. Classification (GTDB taxonomy): domain Bacteria; phylum Actinomycetota; class Actinomycetes; order Streptomycetales; family Streptomycetaceae; genus Streptantibioticus_D. The sequence goes on from NZ_NSKH01000002.1 coordinate 43,847, forward strand.
ATGTCGGGGAAGGCGGTCTCGAAGCAGATCAGCGGGCCGATCCGCACCTTGCCGACGTTCATCAGCACCTGACGGGTGCCGCGGTGCCGGTTGACGGCGGCGGCCTTGCCCACCTTCGTGGCCCAGCCCAGTACCGAGCGGAACGGGATGTACTCGCCGAACGGCACCAGCCGCATCTTGTCGTACGTCGGCCCCGTCGGGCCGTTCGGACCGATGAGCACCGACGTCTTGTAGATGCCCTTGCCGTCGGCCCGCTGGGCGTCCACGTTGACCAGCACGTCCGCTCCGACCTGCCGGGACAGCGCGGCCAGTCGCGCCGTGAGGTCCGGCCGGGCGGACAGGTCGAAGCCGACGCTGCTCTCGCCCCACACCACCAGGTCGGGACGGCTCCCGGCGAGCCGCGCGGTCAGTTGCGCGCTGCGGTCGAAGCGGTCCATCGGGCCGTTGATGACGCCGGGCTGCACCACCGCGACCCGCACGCTCCCGGTGCGCGGCGGCGCAGGCACCCAGAACCACGCCGCCGTCACACCGGCCGCGACCAGCGCCAGCGCCCCGGCCGCCAGCAGCCGGGCGGCGCGGGAGAAGACCAGCTCGGCGACCGCGGTGTTGACCGCCACCACCAGGAAGCTCAGCAGCCAGACCCCGCCCACCGAGGCCAGCCGCAGCGCGGGCGGCACCTCCCACTGGCTGGCCCCGAGCAGTCCCCAGGGGCCGCCGAGGTACTGCCAGGAGCGCACCAGCTCAGCCATCAGCCACCCGGACGGCACCAGCACCAGCGCGGCGAGCAGCGCGCCGCGTCCGGGGGCGCCGCCCAGCACCCGCCACACCAGCCAGCCCCAGGGCGCCCACAGCAGGCCCAGCAGCGCGGCCAGCACCACGATGAACACGTTCAGGCTCGGCAGCAGCCAGTGGTGCACGGCGAACAGGAAGCCGAAGCCGCCCAGCCAGCCGTCCAGCACCGCGCGCCGCGCGGTCGGCGCCGACCGGATCAGCAGCAGCAGCGGCACCAGCGCTACGTAGGCGAACCACCACAGGTCGGGCGTGGGAAAGGTCAGGAAGGGCAGCGCGCCGCTGACGGCGGCGACCAGCCCGCGCCACCACGGCGAGGCCAGGGACATCCGTCGGTGACCGGAAGACCGGACCGGCGGCCGCATGCCCTGCCTGCGCCGCGCCGACGGCGACCAGGTCCGGGGACGGGTCAGCTTCACAAGAGTGGACACGTCAGCAGCCTCCCCGGGTCACAGGGGTGGCAACCAGATCCGCCGGCCGGACCGCCCCAACGCCGGACCTCCTCAGTCTTCGCCTCCGGGGGCGCGTACGGAAGGGCCGTGGGGCCCCGGCGACCAGTTCGCCGGGGCCCCACGGCACCGTGGATCCAGGCGGTCCGGGCCGCCGCGGCGGCTCAGACCGCCGGTGCCCCCACCAGGGAACGCAGCAGCCGCGGACCGGCGTGCTCCAGGCTGGTCAGCACGGTACGGCCCGGCGCCTGATCGATCGGCACCAGCGAGGGCACCACCAGCACCGGGCACCCGGCCGCCTGCGCGGAGGCGACCCCGGTCGGGGTGTCCTCCACCGCGACGCAGCGACGCGGGTCGGCGCCGAGCAGCCGTGCCGCCGCCAGGTAGGGATCCGGCGCCGGCTTGCTGCGCGGCGTGTCGTCCGCGGACACCGACAGCGCGAACCGCCCGGGCCCGAGGACGTCCAGCACCAGGTCCACCACGCGCCGCGGCGAGGCGGAGACCAGCGCGGTGGTGACCCCCTCGGCGCCCAGCGCGTCCAGCAGCCGGACCGCGCCGGGTCGGGGGCGCACGTCGCGGGCCACCAGCTCGGCGAAGCGCTCGTCCAACGCCCGCTCCAGCTCGGACAGCCCGGCGTCCGTGCCGGTCACCGCGGCCAGATGCCGGGCGCTGTGCGCCACCGGCCGGCCGAGCACCTCGGGCACGTCCGCCTCGCCGAGTTCGTGGCCGAGGCGCGCGGCGGTCTCCGCGACCGCCTGCCACCACACGCCCTCGGTGTCCACCAAGGTGCCGTCCATGTCGAACAGCACCGCCTGCAGGTCCCCCGCCCCCGGGCCGACCGCGTCCCGCGTCATCCGGCCAGTCCGCCTTCCGCGCCCTGACCGCAGACGCTCCCGGCGAACGCCGCCGAGGCGGAACCGGCGCCGCCCACGACCGGGTCCACCAGGACCGGGCGCTCCGGCAGCCGCACCGTGGCCGCGGCGCCGGCGGCCAGGCCGCCCGCCCGGTGGCTGGAGACGTCGACCTTGACGGACGTGCCGTCCGGCAGCGCGACCGTCACCCGCGTCACGGCGCCGTGGAACGCGGTGGCCATGATCCGTGCCGCGCCGTGCTCGTCGGCCACGACCTCGATGGCCTCCGGCCGCACCAGCACGTCCACCGTCCCGGCCACCGGCGCGCCGCGCACCGGCAGACGCTGCCCCAGCACCTCCACCGTGCCGTCGCCCGCCGCGCGGCCCGGCAGCCGGTTCATCGTGCCGACGAACTCGGCGACGAACGCGGTCGCCGGGTTGTCGTACAGCTCGGCGGGGGAGGCGCACTGCTCCAGCCGCCCGTCGCGCATCACGGCGACCCGGTCGGCGGTGGACAGCGCCTCCTCCTGGTCGTGGGTGACGAACACCGTGGTGATCCGCAACTCCTGCTGGAGCCTGCGGATCTCCTCGCGCAGTGTCACCCGCACCTTGGCGTCCAGCGCGGACAGCGGCTCGTCCAGCAGCAGGACCTTCGGCCGCATCGCCAGCGCGCGGGCGAGCGCCACCCGCTGCTGCTGGCCGCCGGACATCTGGTGCGGGTAGCGGTCCGCGTGCTGCGGCAGACCGACCAGCGACAGCAACTCCGCGGCCCGCTTGCGGCGTTCGGCGGTGCCCACCTTGCGCATGCGCAAGCCGAACGCCACGTTCTCCGCGGCCGACAGGTGCGGGAAGAGGCTGTAGGACTGGAAGACCATTCCCGCGTCCCGGCGGTGCGCCGGGACGCCGCTGATGTCCTCGCCGTCCACCAGGATCTGGCCGGAGTCCGGGTGCTCGAACCCCGCGAGCATCCGCAGGGCGGTTGTCTTGCCGCAGCCGGACGGCCCCAGCAGGGCCAGCAACTCGCCCTGGTGAGCGGTCAGGTCCAGACCGTCCAGCGCCTTGGTGGCGCCGAACGCCTTGTGCAGCGAACGGAACTCGACGGTCATGCCGACTCCTGCGGAATGAGCGCCGGGGCGGCCGACGCGGCGCTCCGGCGGGGGGTACGGGAACGGGCGCGGCCCGCGAAGGCGAGCACCAGCAGCAGCGCCCAGGTGATCAGCAGGCTCAGCACCGAGACGGCGACCGACAGCTGGGCCTGCTCGCCGCCGACGGCGACGATCCACACCGCGAAGGTGCGAAATCCCAGCAGGTTGCCCATGGTGTACTCGCCGAGCACCAGCGCGAGGGTGAGGAACGCCGCGTTCAGCAGCGCGCCACGCAGGTTGGGCAGCACCGCCTGGAACACCGCGCGCCAACGGCTCGCGCCGCAGCTGCGCGCCGCCTCCATCAGGGTGCGCACGTTCACCGCCCGCATGCCCGCGTCCAGCGCGCGGTACGCCAGCGGCAGCGCCATCACCGAGTAGCCGAGCACCAGCACCACCGGGAAGCCCGGGTCCTGCGCCGCCACGAACGTCTCGAACAGCGGGGTGCGCGACAGGTACTGCGGGCCCCACTGCAGGACGTTGCTGTACCCGGCGACCAGCGCCACCGAGGGGATGACCAGCGGTAGCGAGCACACGATCTCCAGCACCGGCCGAAGCCTCGGCGCCGACAGCCGCACCGCGAGAACGGCGGGCACCAGCAGCCCGAGCACCACCACGATGGTGGCCGCCGCCAGCTCCAGGCTGAGCAGCAGGCTCTGACCGAACCCGGAGGCGCTCAGGATCCCGGTGTACGCGGACAGCGAGAACCCCTGCCCCGGCACGTTGACGGTGAACAGGATCGAGGCGGCCATCGGCACCACGAAGTACAGACCGGCCAGCACGCCCACCACCCCCCGCCACCAGCGGGGGGAGCGGGAGGTCAGTCGAGCCATCGGGCGCTCCTTCGCTGCAACGGGATGTAGACGGCCATCACCAGTCCGGCGACCACCACCATGTCCAGGCTCAGGGCGAGCGCCACGTTGCCCTGCCCCACCAGCACGTTGCCCGACAGCGCGTTGGCGATCTGCAACGTGACCAGCGGGACGGAGGCGCCGACCATCGCGGCGGCGGTCGCGTAGGCGGCGAAGGCGCTGCCGAACAGCAGCACGTAGCCGCCGAGCAGCGACGGCGCGAGCACCGGCAGCGCCACGTGCAGCCAGTACCTCAGCGTGGTCGCGCCGTTGTTCTGCGCGGCTTCCCGCCAGCCGGCCCGCAGCCCTTCCAGCGCCGGCGCGATGGTCAGCACCATCAGCGGCAGCAGGAAGTACAGGTAGACCAGTACCAGGCCCCAGAAGCTGTACAGGCTCCAGCCGTGGTCGGCGAGGCCCAGATGGGTGGTGAGCACACCGGCGTTGCCGAGGGTGGCGACGAAGGCGAACGCCAGCGGGACGCCACCGAAGTTGGCCAGCACGCCCGAGGCGGACATCACCGCGTCGCGCAGGCCCTGCCGCCGCGAGGTCACCACGGCCTGCGCCAGCGGCACGCCGAGGACGGTGGCGATCAGGGCGGACAGGGCCGACAGCTTCACGCTGCCGAGCAGCGCCGTCAGGTAGGCGCCGTGCACCGAGTCGGTGAGGTTGGCGAGCGTCGCGTGGACGCCGCCCGGCGCGTTGGCACTCGTGGTAAACGCGCCGGTCAGGATGGCCACGGCGGGCAGCCCGAAGGCCACCGCCATGAACAGCAGCAGCGGGACGGCGGCCAGGAAGCCGCCGCCCGACCGCGTGGTGAGCTTGGGAGTCATCACGAAACGGCCTGCGCCCACTTCTCGGTGACGACCTGCTTGGCCTTGTTCTGCTGGTCCGTGCTCGGGAACGCCGGGGTGCCGCTGACCGGCGGGAGCTTGCCTGCGGCCTGGACGTTGAGGGAGCCGTTCTCCTGCATGGCGTCCATCAGCGCCGGGCGGGCGTAGCCGGCGAGGAAGAGGTTCTGGCCCTCGGCGCTGTAGAGGTACTCCTCCCACAGCCGCGCGGCGGCCGGGTGCGGGGCGTCCGCGTTGATGGCCTGCGAGTAGTACTGCGCGTAGGTGCCGTCGGTCGGGATGTTGACCTGCCAGTCGACGCCCTTGCCCTTGAACTGGTCGGCGTAACCGGCGTTGAGGTAGTCCCAGTCGACCGTGATCGGGGTCTCGCCCTTCTGGATGGTCGCCGGGGTCGCCTGCACCGGGTTGAAGTTGCCCGCCTTCTTCAGCTTCGCGAAGAAGTCGATGCCGGGCTGGATGTTGTCGAACGAGCCGCCGTTGGCCAGTGCCGCGGCGTACACCGCGCCGAAGGCCGCACCCGCCTTGGTCGGGTCGCCGTTGAGCGCCACGTCGTTCTTGTACTCGGGCTTGAGCAGATCGGAGAAGTTCTTCGGGCAGACCTTGATGCGCTTGGCGTCGCAGCCGATGGAGATGTAGCCGCCGTAGTCGTTGTACCAGTCGCCGTTCGCGTCCTTCTGCACCGTCGGGATCGAGCCGAACTCCGCGACCTTGTACGGCGCGAACAGACCCTGCTGGGCCCCGCTGATCGCGAAGGAACTGCCCAGGTCCACCACGTCCGGGGCTCTGTTCTGGCCCTTTCTGCTGGTGATCGCGTTGATCTCGTCCTGGCTCGATCCCTCGGGGTTCTCGTCCTGGACCTTGATGCCGTACTTCTTGGTGAACCCGTCGATGACCGCACCGTAGTTGGCCCAGTCGCGGGGCAGCGCGATGGCGTTGAGCGTGCCCTCCTTCCTGGCCGCGGCGATCAGAGCGTTCATGCCGCCGAACTGGGCGGCGGAGGTGGCGTTCGCGGCGCTCTTGCCGTTCGCCGACGTGCTCGTGGTGGGCGCGGCGCCGCAGGCGCTGAGCGTGAGCGCCGAGACGGCGAGGATGCCGGCGACGCCTATGACCCGGGGACGGGACACGATCACGGGGGATCTCCTGGGGGTGGTGAGGAGCTGAGGGTTTTCCCAAGGTTGGCTGTACAACTCCAACTTCGGCTGGTGACAAGTACGGACGACGCGGGTGACGAATAGGTGAACGATGGGGCGAGAAACGACAACGGAGGCGGGAACAAGGCCGATCGCCCGGATTTCGTCCGCCGCCGGATGCCCTACGCTCGCGATCGCGCTGATAGGAGTACGCATTACGGACACCGCAGACGGCTGACGGGAGCGAACGTGGCGGACGCACGGCAGGCTATGTACCGGCAGGTGGCTGCCGACCTCAGGCACGCCATCACGGACGGTGCCTACGGGTCGGGCGGCAGACTGCCGGCCGAGAGCGCGCTCGCCGAGGCGTACGGGGTCTCCCGCGGCACCATCCGCCAGGCGCTGTCGGTCCTGCGCGCGGACGGCCTGGTCACCTCCCGGCGCGGCACCCGCCGCGTGGTCCTGGGCACCGCCCGGGTGCCCACCTTCCGCGAGTCGCTGAGCTTCACCCGCTGGGCGCGCTCGATAGGCGAGGAGCCCGGGGCCCGGGTGGTCGGCCTCGTGCGCGTCCCGGCCGACGAGGCCGAACGCGAGCAACTGCGCCTGGAGGTGGGCGACCATGTCTACCGCGTCCTGCGGGTGCGCACCCTGTCGGCGGTCCCGGTGATGGTCGAACGGACCGTCTACCCCGAGCGGGTCGGCGAGATCGTGGCGGCCTGCGATCCGGCGACCGTCTCGCACACGGTGCCGATGGAGGAGCGCGGGGTGGTGATCACCGACGCCCACCACACCATCGACGTGACCGGCGCCGACGAGGACGACTCCCGGCTGCTCGGCTGCCGGGTCGGCGACGCGCTGCTACGGGAGCGCAGGCGCAGCACGGACCCGGCCGGGTCCCCGGTCGAGTGGGCCGAGGACCGCTACCTGCCGGGCACCATAGCCTTCGCCGTGCACAACTCCGCGGCGGCCAGCTCCCTTTCGCGGCGGCCCGCTCTCTGACCTGTGGTGGTCGCGCCCGGGAACCAGTCACGGAGCGTCACGGTAAGTTGTCTGGCCAACTGTGGTGCCGTCGAGCGTGGCCGAAACGCCCGCCGGTCCGGCGTCGGGGCCTGCCCATTCGTCGCAGCGGCGCCGTCTGCGCGTCAATCTGCCGCGTATGACGGTGAGTTGACCGAACCTCGGCGCCGTGCCTCCTTGACGCCCGCCATTGGTCCAGCCCAACTCAGGGGTGTTGCCTGTGCCGGGGCGGTGTGCGTCGCCACCCGCCCCGGCACGGGTCGGCTTCAGGGCCGCGCCCGTCAGGAGGACGGCGGCGTGGCGATGACCGCGAAGACGGCGCCCTGCGGGTCGGTCACCACGGCCATCCGGCCGGCCATCATGTCGAACGCCGGTTGCAGCACCGAACCGCCCGCGCGCACCAGCGCGTCCACCGTGGAGTCGGTGTCGTCCACCGAGAAGTAGGTCAGCCAGTGCGGCGGCGTGCCCTCGGGCAGCGCGTCGCCCAGTGCCTGCATGCCGCCGACCGAGCGCCCGCCCACGTTGAGCGCGAAGTACCCCGGTGCGTCCTTGAACGGGGCGGCCGTGATGCCGAACGCCTTGGGCAGGAACTCGGCGACCGCGGCGGTGTCGGTGGTGTTCAGCTCGTTCCACACCAGCGCGCCCGGCTCGTTGACGACTCCGGCGCCGATGAAACCCAGCTGCTGCCAGATGCCGACGACGGCGCCGGTCGGGTCGCTGACCACGGCCATCTTGCCGATACCGGTCATCTCGTGCGGCCCGGTCAGCGCCGTGCCGCCGTTGTCGGTGACGGCCCGCACCGTCGCGTCGGCGTCCTCGGTGGCCAGGTAGGTGGTCCAGACGGTGGGCGGCGCGGGCATGTCGTCCATGGGCTGCGCCTTGCCGATACCGGCCACCGGCTTGCCGTGCAGGGTGCACACCGAATACCCACCCATCTCCGGCGATCCCACCTCCCCCGCCCAGCCGAACAGGTCCCGGTAGAAGTCCAGCGCGGCCTGCTGATCGGGCGCCATCAGGTCGACCCAGCAGGGCGTCCCGGGAGCGTAAGGGGCTGTGACCTCGGGCATGACTCGCCTCCGTGGCGAAGGTCCGCCGCGCATCCGCGGGCGGACGGGCGTGGTCGGCTACCGCCTCCCACCCTCCCGGACCCGGCCGGTCCCCGCCACTCGGCGGGGCCGACGGCGGCGCCCCGGCGGCCGAAGGGCGGACCGGGGCGCGGGCGGTCGCCGGGAGGCTGCGGCACACTGGTCGCATGCCGGAACTCCCGGAGGTCGAGACCCTGAGCGCGTTCCTCGCGGAACGGCTGACCGGGCGCGCCGTGGCGAAGGTGATGCCGATCGCCTTCCACGTGCTCAAGACCTACGACCCGCCGCCGACCGCGCTCGAAGGCCTGACCGTCACCGGTGTGACCCGGCACGGCAAGTTCGTCGACATCGACGTGGACGGCATCCATCTGGTCTTCCACCTCGCCCGGGCGGGCTGGCTGCGCTGGCACGACACCGTTCCCGAGGCGCCGCCGCGCCCGGGCAAGGGCCCGCTGGCGCTGCGGGTGCGGCTCGCCGACCCGCCGGGAGGCGGCTTCGACCTGACCGAGGCCGGGACCCAGAAGCGGCTGGCCGTCTACTGCGTGACCGACCCCGAGCAGGTGCCCGGCATCGCCAGGCTCGGGCCCGACCCGCTCGACCCCGGCTTCACCCGGGACGCCTTCGCGGCCCTGCTGTCCGGAGAACGCCGCCAGATCAAGGGTGTGCTACGCGACCAGAGTGTGATCGCGGGGGTCGGCAACGCCTACTCCGACGAGGTGCTGCACGTCGCGCGGATGTCACCGTTCAAACTCGCCGCCACCTTGAGCGACGCCGAGGTGACCGAGCTGTACGAGGCGCTGGGCACCACCCTGCGGGACGCCGTCGAGCGTTCCCGCGGGGTCGCCGCGGCGGGGCTGAAGGCGGAGAAGCGCACCGGGATGCGGGTGCACGGCCGCACCGGCCTGCCGTGCCCGGTCTGCGGTGACACCGTGCGCGAGGTGTCGTACCGCGACTCGTCGTTGCAGTACTGCCCGACCTGCCAGACCGGTGGCAAGCCGCTGGCCGACCGCCGCATGTCGCGCCTGCTGAAGTAACCGCACGCCACACCAACTCCCGGCGCCGGTAAGGACGTCGGGGCTTCTGCCTGCCCGGGAGCCGCGGCTGCGCCCATGTCCGGAAGCCGTGGCTCCGCCCTGCCCGGAAGCCGGCGCTCCGTGGGCGTCACGCGCGTTGCGCACCGAATCTTCACGACGGTCGCACATCGTCCGGTTCACCACATGGGTAAGGGTCGTTCGGTTCCCGGTCGTCCGTTGTTCGCCGCCCGCAGGCGTGGAGTTGGCCTGCGGGCGAAACCCTGCCCTCGTTTGCCGCGCCGACCGGGCGCCACCCCCACTCACCTGGGCATTCCGCCCGAAGCATAAGGAACTGATCGCATGTCAGGTATAAGCCGGAGAGGTTTCGTGGCGCTGTCCGCCGGCGCCGCCGCCGGAACCGTCATGGCCTCCGCTGGCCGGGCCGCCGCAGCGCAGCCCGCGGCGGCGGCCACCGCGAACACCACGGGCACGATCAAGGACGTCCGGCACGTCGTGGTCCTCATGCAGGAGAACCGCAGCTTCGACCACTACTTCGGGTCGCTGAAGGGAGTGCGCGGGTTCGGCGACCGGGCCACCATCACGCTCTCCGGCGGCGCCTCGGTCTTCAACCAGCCCAACGGCTCGGGACGGCAGTACCCCTGGCAACTCAGCGCCAACAACTCGGTCGTCGTCTCGCCCGAGACCCTGGCCCAGTGCGACGGCTCGCTCGACCACGGCTGGGCCACCCAGCACTCGGCGTGGAACGGCGGCAAGATGGACAACTGGATCTCCGCCAAGGGGTCCAACCGCACGATGGGATTCCTCAACCGCGACGACATCCCGTTCCACTACGCGCTCGCCGACGCCTACACCGTCTGCGACGCGTACCACTGCTCGATCATCAGCGCCACCGGCCCCAACCGCACCTACCTGTGGGGCGGCATGATCGACCCGGCCGGCACCGCGGGCGGCCCGGCCTACGACGGCGGCGACGAATCCGGGCTGACCTGGCAGACCTATGCCGAGGCGCTGCAGAACGCCGGGGTGAGCTGGAAGGTCTACCAGAACGCCTCGGACAACTTCGGCGACAACGGACTGGCGTACTTCACCCGGTTCGCCGACGCCAAGGCCGGCGACCCCCTGCACGACCGTGGCATGGCATCGGTGCCCGCCACCACCGGCTCGACACCGGACGACATCGCCGCCGCCATCAAGGCCGACGCGCTCGCCGGAACCCTGCCGCAGGTCTCGTGGGTCGTCGCCAACCAGGCGTTCTCCGAGCACCCCGACGCGCCTCCCGGTGACGGCGCGCACTTCGTCAACCTGGTGCTCCAGGCACTCGCGGCCGACGAGGACACCTTCAACTCCACCGTCGTCTTCCTCAACTACGACGAGAACGACGGCTTCTTCGACCACGTCCCGCCACCCGTCCCGCCGTCCGGCACCGCCGACGAGTCCTACGACGGCCAGCCGATCGGCCTGGGCTTCCGGGTGCCGATGGTGGTCATCTCTCCGTGGAGCCGCGGCGGCTGGGTCGACTCCCAGGTCGCCGACCACACCTCGGTCATCCAGTTCATCGAGAAGTGGACCGCCGCCCTCGGCACTCCCGCGGTGTGCAACAGCATCAGCGCGTGGCGCCGCAAGGTGTGCTCCGACCTGACCGGTGCCTTCGACTTCACCTCTCCCGTCAACGGCCTGCCCTCGCTGCCCTCCACCAGCAAGGTGATCGGCCAGTCGCTGTGCAACGTCATGGTGAACCCGTCACCCACCACCAACGCGCTGCCCGCCCAGGAGCCCGGCACCAAGCCCGCCCGCGCCCTGCCCTACCAGCCGAACGGCCACGTGGACCGGCTGGAGTTCGACAGCGGTGGCAAGACGCTGATCTGGATCGACATGGCCAACCAGGGCGCCCAGGCGACCAAGGCGGCCCACTTCGCGATCTACGCCAACGCCTACCGCGGCGGCGGCCCCTGGCAGTACACGGTGGACGCGGGCGGCACCGCGAGCGACTTCTTCAACATCGGCACGGGCTACGGCAACGGCGCCTACGACCTCACTCTCGTCGGGCCCAACCGCTTCCTGCGGCGCTTCGCCGGCAACTCCACCACACCCGGCGGCAACGTCGAGGTCACCCCGACCTACGCCACCGCCTCCGACACCGGCAAGCAGGCGCTGTGGCTGGCGATGGCGAACACCGGCTCCACCACGGCCACGTTCACCGTCACCTCGACCAACTACCGCTCCGACGGCCCCTGGACGTACAAGGTGCCGGCGGGCGAGACGGTGTCCGACTACTTCAACGCGGTCGCCTACACAGGCGGCTGGTACGACTTCACCGTGACCGTCGACATCGACCCGGCCTGGTCGCGGCGGCTCACCGGCCACATCGAGACCGGCGCGCCCAGCGTCACCGGCTGACGGGTGAGGGGCCGGGAGCGCGAGCCGGTCAGGCGTGGTGGCCGCTGCTCCACTGCGGACCGACCTTGGCCCACTCGCGCTCCCACTGCAACGCCCTGCGCCGGTCCAGCTGGGCCCGTACCGAGCGCTGGCCGGCCAGCGTCAGCAGGCAGAACCCACCCGCCGCGCCCGCGCCGATCAGGTCGGCCTGCACGGCCGTCTGCGAGGGGCTCAGCGGGGCGTCGGTGAGGCGGCCGTGCGCGTCGAGCCAGACCGGGGTGGTGGCCCCGGTCCTGGTGCCGGGCGCTACCGGCACGCTTCCGGTGTGCCTGGCCCCGTCCGGACCGGTCCACCGGGCGGGGGCCTGCACCACGGCCGAGTCGGCGCCGCTGTCGCTGCCGGCCGACGCCGAGGAAGGCGCGTCCGCGATCAGTACGGCGGAGGCGGCGTGACGGCCCGCGTTCTGCGCGTCGAGGGACGCCCGCATGCTGTCGGAAGCCGCCCATCCGGCCATGGGCGCACCGGCTACCATCACGACGCCCACCGCCAGGCCGACCCAGGCTTCCATCACGTCGGAGCGGCGCCTGAGCGGGTTGCGTCGCCACCGCCACATCCTCACGGTCGCGCACATCGCCACGTCTCCGCTTTCATTATGGCCCCGTTGGGCGAAACGGCCCACAGGAAGGCATGAGGTCCCACAGGCGGGCCTGGCGGCCCCCGGGAAGAACGGGACACCCGCCGCGAGAACGCCTGAAGGCGGCCCGGGAGCACGCCCGCGGTCAGGCCGTCGCGTCACCGAGCGCGTCCGCGCGACTCCGGTGCGGGGGCGGGGGAAGACGAGGCGAGCGCTCATGACGCAGGCCGCGTGGGGGGACGGCCGGCTCCCCGGCACGCTGCGCGGCCGGGCGGTGGACCGCCCTGGTCCGGTCGCGGGAGCCGCGCCGGGCGCGGGGCCGCTGGTCGGGGTGGAGCGGCAGATGCCGGTGCCGGGTCCGTCGGAGGCGCTGGTGGAGACGGAGGTGTGCGGTGTCTGCCGGACGGACCTGCATCGGCGGAGGGCCATCCGCACCCCTCCCGGACGTCACTTTGTCACAGCTTCTACGGAACGGGCCGCACCCGGATGCCGGAGGGCGCGAGGCAACCGTGTGATCACGGCTGCCTCTTGCGCCGTTCCGGTCGACGCAGGACCGGATAGGCAGCATGCTGACTTCGTCCATCTGCGCTCGCCGTACGCCAGGTGTCGTTGCACCCTGGAGATGCGAGCGGTGGGCGTGGTGACGGGTTGGAGCGGGACGACGACGTCTGGGTGGTTTCCTGGTCATGCACCAATACGAGTCGGGCTCGGCCGAGGAGCCTCGGCCGGGCCGGGGGGCGGCGGGGCCCGGGGCCGTGAGCCCCGAGGGGCATCGCCTGGTGCCGCTGGCCACCGTCCTGCTGGACGGTGAGGGACGCATCCTGCACTGGAGCGACGACGCAGGCGCCCTGCTCGGCTACTCACCCGAGGAGGCGCTCGGCAACTTCGTCGGCGGGCTGCTGCTCGGCGACGACCGGCGCCCCGAGGCGCTGGAACTGCTCGACCAGGTAATCGCCGGCACCCCCTGGAGCGGCACCTTCCCCATCAGGCACCGCGACGGCCACCTCGTCGACCTGGAGTTCCGCACCTACCCCATCGCCGCGCCGGGGAACCTGCGCTTCGTGCTGGTCACCTCCTCCGAGGTGCGCGCCCTGCGCCAGGTGGAGGAAGACCTCGCCGTCCTCAACGGCTTCTTCGACCAGTCACCCATCGGCCTCGCGGTCTACGACGAGGAACTGCGCTTCGTCCGCGTCAACCCGGCCCTCGCCAAGATCAACGGCATCGACGAGAACCAGCACGTCGGCCGGCGGCTCACCTCCGTGCTGCCCGGCATCAACGCCGAGGAGATCGAGGCCGTCATGCGCCAGGTGCTGGCCACCGGCGATCCGGTGGTGGACGCCCGCTCGCACGGCCGCACCCCCGGCGCCCCGGAGGAGGACCGCGCCTGGTCGGCGTCGTACTTCCGGCTGGAGGCACCGTCGGGGAAGGTACTGGGCGTCAGCTCCTCGGTCATCGACGTCACCCAGCGCTTCCGCGCCGAGGAGCGGGCCGCCCGGGCCCAGGAACGGCTGTCGCTGCTGGCGGAGGCGGGCGCCCGGATCGGCACCACCTTGGACCTGCGCACCACCGTGCGCGAACTGGCCGACGCGATGGTGCCGAGGCTCGCCGACGTGTGCGGCGTACACGTGCTGGAGCGCCTGGTCAGCGGCCAGGAGCCGGAGCCGGCCGACCCCGGGAACCTGCTGGTGCGCCGGCTCGCGCTGAGGTCCGCGCACCCCGACTTCCCCGCCGACGACCTGCCGATCGAGGCGGTCTACCGCATCCCGCCCGACTCCCCGTACGCGCGGGCCATGGCCACCCGCCGCACCGTGACCGTCCCCGGGCCGGAGCTGCCGCTGCTGACGCACACCGGGGGAGCGCGGGTGCGCGCCTACATGAACGGCAGTTCGCAGCCGCTGCGGGTCACCCCCATCGTGGCGCGCTCCACCGTGCTGGGCGTCGTCGTCTACTCCCGCTACATGGACCGCAACCCGTTCGACGACCAGGACAGCACGTTCGGCGAGGAGTTGGTGGCCCGGGCCGCGGTCTCCATCGACAACGCTCGGCTCTACCTGCGCGAGCACGCCAACCTGATGGAGCGTCAGGCGGCACTCCGTGAGGCCAACGCGGCACGTGAGCAGCTCGCGTTGATCAACGAGGCCACCAGCCGCATCGGCAGCACCCTCGACGTGCAGCGCACCGCGGAGGAACTCATCGAGGTCGTGGTGCCGAGGTTCGCCGACTTCGCCACCGTCGACCTGCTGGAGTCGGTGCTGCGCGGCGACGAGCCGTACGCGCTCAGCTCCGACGAGCCGGTGACCCTGCGCGCGGTGGCGATAGGCGGGGACGTGCCGGAGCTGGCGGGTGCCGTGGACTCGGTGGGGGAGGCCTCCCGCTACGACGGGGCGCGCATCTACGCCAAGAGCCTGCGCAGCGGCGAGCCGATCCTGGTGCCCGAGGTGGACGAGGAAGCCCTCGCCATGATCGTCAGCTCGCCGGAACGGGTACAGCCCGGGCTGACCGCGGGCATCCACTCCTACCTCATGGTGCCGGTGCTGGCCCGCGGCGCGGTGCTGGGCGGCGCGGAGTTCGTCCGCATCGGCGACTCCGAGCCCTACACCACCGCGGACGTGGCGATCGCGGAGGAACTGGTCGCCCGGGCGGCGGTGTGCATCGACAACGCCCGGCTCTACGGCCGCGAGCGCGGCACCGCCCTGACCCTGCAACGCAGCCTGCTGCCGCAGGAGATCCACCACACCCTGGGCATGGAGATCGCCTACCGCTATCTGCCCAGCAGCGTGGTCAGCGAGGTCGGCGGCGACTGGTTCGACGTGGTGCCGCTGTCCTGCGGCCGGGTCGCCCTGGTGGTCGGCGACGTCATGGGGCACGGCGTTCAGGCCGCCGCCACCATGGGGCAACTGCGCACCGTGGCACGGACGCTGGCCACCCTGGAGATGCTGCCCGACCAGGTCCTCAGCAGGCTGGACGAGACCGCCTCGGGCCTGGGCGAGGGGCAGTTCGCCACGTGTGTCTGCGCGGTGTACGACCCCGTCGACCGCAGTTGCACCATCGCCTGCGCGGGCCACCTGCCGCCGGTGGTGGTGGGCGCGGACGGCAGCACCCGACCGGTCGACCTGCCGCCCGGGGTGCCGCTGGGGGTCGGGGGGGTGCCGTTCGAGAGCGTGGAGATCACCGTGCCGGAGGGCGGCATGCTGGCGCTCTACACCGACGGCCTGATCGAGCGGCGCGGACAGGACATCGACGAGGGCCTGGAACTGCTGTGCCGGACCCTGTCGGACCGCGGGCGCGGCCTGGAGGAGACGTGCGACGCGGTGCTGGACGCGCTGGTCACCGACGGCGCCGAGGACGACATCGCCGTGATCATGGCGCAGGTCCTGCCGGTCCCGGAGGACAAGATCGCCACGCTGCCGCTCACCGGTGACGTCACCCTGGCCGGGCAGGCCCGGCACTTCACCCGCGGAACGCTGGAGGGCTGGGGCCTGCTGCCACTCGCCGACATCGCGGAGCTGCTGGTGAGCGAACTGGTCACCAACGCGCTGCGGCACGCGGGCCCCCCTCGCCAGTTGCGGCTGTTCCGGGACCGCACGCTCACCGTCGAGGTGGCGGATGCCGGACGCCAGATCCCCACGCTGCGGCCGATCGACGAGGACCTGGAGAGCGGGCGTGGGATGTACCTGGTGAACGAACTGGCGCACCGCTGGGGGAGCCGGACGACCCGGCACGGCAAGGTCGTCTGGTTCGAGCTGGAACTGCCCCTCGGCATCGCACCGTGAGCCGCGTCCCGGGCCGCATCGCACCGTGACCGGCCGGGGGCACATCGCACCGTGAGCCGCGGCTGAGGCCGCGCGGAACGCCCCACACGGGCCCATTTCGGCCCCCGTTCCGTACGAGTCACTCCGGCCTGTCCCCGAAACACCGTCATGCCACGTCATGCCCCCTTGTGCGGACGGGGTCATGTGGTGTGTGCTGGCCCGCGTTCGGCGATCTTCGGCGCAGGGGTGATGAATGGCAGGGATGTCCCGTCGACGGCTGCTCGGTTCGGCACTGGGGATCGGCGGGGCCACCGCCGCCGCCTCCCTCCTGCCGCCCAACCTCCGACAGGCGATGGCCGAATCGGCACGCCACCCGGGCGGCTCGCTCGACGAGATCGAGCACGTGGTGATCCTCATGCAGGAAAACCGTTCCTTCGACCACTACTTCGGCACGATGCCCGGAGTGCGGGGCTTCGACGACCCGAACGCCGCCGTCCTGTCCACCGGCCGCTCGGTCTTCTACCAGCCGGACCCGGCCAACCCCGACGGCTACCTGCTCCCGTTCCACCTGGACACCAAGTCCTCCAGCGCGCAGGCCATCCCGTCCACCAGCCACGCCTGGTCCGTGCAGCACTCGGCGTGGAACAACGGCAGGATGGACAACTGGGTGCCCGCGCACCGCCAGGCGGACGGCGACGCCCACGGCCCGTACACGATGGGCTACTACAAGCGGGACGACATCCCGTTCCACTTCGCGCTCGCCGAGTCCTTCACCCTCTGCGACGCCTACCACTGCTCGATGCTCGGCCCGACCTGGCCCAACCGGCTCTTCCACTGGACCGGCACCGTCGACCCGAACGGAGTCGCGGGCGGCCCGGTCATCTCCAACGTCATCCCGAAGCCGTTCCGCTGGACCACCTACCCGGAGCGGCTCACCAAGGCGGGCGTGTCCTGGCACGTCTACCAGGAGGAGGACGACTACGGGTGCAACCCGCTGGAGTTCTTCCAGTCCTACCAGGACGCCAAGCCGGGCGATCCGCTCTACGAGCACGGCCTGACCATCGGACCCGCCGACCAGTTCGCCCGTGACGCGCTCGCCGGGCGGCTCCCCACGGTCTCGTGGATCATCCCGACCGCAGCGCAGTGCGAGCACCCCGACTACCTGCCCGCCTCCGGCGCCGACTTCGTGGCCCGGCAGCTGGACGCGGTGGCGGCCAACCGCGACCTGTGGCGCAAGACCGTCTTCATCCTCAACTACGACGAGAACGACGGCCTGTTCGACCACGTCGCCCCGCCGACGCCACCGGCCGGGACCGCCGACGAGTTCATCGACGGCGTGCCGATCGGCGCCGGGATCCGGGTGCCGTGCGTGATCGTCTCGCCCTGGACGCTGGGCGGCTACGTGTGCAGCGAGCCGTTCGACCACACCTCCGTACTGCGCTTCCTCGAACGGATCACCGGGGTGCGCGAGACCAACATCAGCGAGTGGCGGCGGCGTACCTTCGGCGACCTCACCTCCGCCCTCGGCCTGCCCAGCAGCCGGGCCTTCCCCCAACTGCCGCCCACCAAGGACGGGTTGTGGCAGGCGGAGAAGGAGATCGCGACGCTGCCCGCGGCCCCGATCCCCGGCGCCGACCAGACGCCGCCGCACCAGGAGGCGGGCCGCAAGCCCCCGCACGTCCCCGCCGTCACGGCGTCGGCAGCCGGCGCGGCGACCATCGGCGCGCGCCCGTACTCCCTGAGCCGCATGCTGGAGAACGCCACCACGCACAGCGCGGACTTCACCACGGACGGCCCCGGCGGCACCAGCCCGGGCCCGGCAGGAAGCACCAAGGGCACCGACTTCCCCGGCATCCAGGAGTCCGTGCCGCAGACCGGCCCCACCAGCGGCACCCACGCCTACGCCACCGGCCTGGTCAGCTACAGCATCGCGGTCATCGACACCGCCACCCACACGCTGACCGCCAGCATCCCGGCCGGGACCAACCCCTCCGGCATCGCGGCGGCAGGCGGCACCGGCAAGATCTACGTGGCCAACTCCGGCGCGGGCGACGTCTCCGTCCTCGACACCACCAAGGGCAAGATCGTCTCCAGCGTCGCCGTGGGCCTCTACCCGCACGGTGTGGCCTCCTCGCCGGACGGCGGCCGTGTCTACGTGGCCAACACCGGCCCCGACACCGGCGCGGGCGGCTCCACCACCCTGTCGGTCATCGACACCGGGACCGACAAGGTCTCGGCGACCTGGCAGACAGGCCTCGCGCCGCGCTCCGTCGCGCCCAGCCCGGACGGCCGCACCCTCTACGTCACGTGCTACGACGGACTGAGCGTGCTCGACGCAGAGTCCGGGAAGACCAGGGCGCGGCTCACCGACCAGGCCGAGGCGGGCGGCGTCGCCGTCCACCCGGACGGCAAGCGGGTGTTCGTGGTCAACACCTGGCAGAACGCCCTGTCGGTGATCGACACCAGCACGCTGCGGGTGACCGCGCGAGTCCGCGTCGGTCACACGCCCTGGCAGGTGGCGATCGGCCCGGACGGCTCGCGGGCGTACGTGAGCGGGGCGAACGACGACACCGTGACCGTGCTCGACACCGCGTCGCTCAAGGTCGTCGCGACCGTGCGGGTCAACCACGTACCGACCGGCATCACCGCGACCGCGGACACCGTGTGGGTGTGCACCAACGCGGGCAGCACCGTGGACGCCATCGACACCGCCACCCTCACGGTGGCCGGCAGCGTCCCGCTCGGCCTGTCCACCGCCCCGAGCGGGGTGGTCGTCGCCTGACCCAGCGTCAACTCGCTTGGCACGCAAGGGCCGACGCGGCAGCGCCTCGCCGCGTCGGCCCTTGCCCTCGGCGCCGCCGGTCACCTCACCGGCCGGCGCGGTCCTCAGCCCTGGACCAGCTTTCCGACGGCATTGGCCTCGTCGACCTGGTCGGCCAGGTAGCTCCACGACAGGTTGACGTAACCGTGGTCGCCCCAGCCGGTGCCCCAGGAGTTCTCCACCCGGACGCCCTTGCCGGTGTAACCGACGACGGTGATCTCGTGGCCGCCCGCGTAACCGGATCCGGTGTTCGGGTGGTACGTGTACGACGCGGCCTGCTGCGGGGTGAGCGAGAAGAAGTCGTTGTAGACCGGGATGGATATGACCACCGGCTCACCGGCCGCCACCGCCCCCTCGACGTCGGCCTTGATACGGCTGCCGGTGTGCAGCGGGGTGTAGCCCGACAGCTTCCAGTTGGCCGCGTCGGCCCGCTCGGCGGAGGTCGGCAGGTCGGTGTAGTCGTAGTTGCCCTGCCGGTAGTCCGACTGCGTGTCGACGCCCTGCGACATGGCGATCCGCAGGTTGTCCTCGGGGGTGGTGCCGACGTTGCGGCCCTGGACTATCTGCGAGTAGGTGTACATCGGGGCCTGCGGGCCACCGGTGATGCCCTGCTCGTGCTCCAGCACGCTGTAGGCCGAGTAGTCCACGGCCCACGCCACACAGGAGCCGACCTGGCCCTGGTTGCCGGGCGCCGCCGCGTACTTGGCGAGGCTGAAGGCGGCCGGGACCGCGTGGCTCTTCTTCTTGGCCTTCCCCGTCCGGGAGCCGACCGCCTGCGGGGCGAGGCTCTCCACTCTGGGCTCGGCGGCCGCACGCAGCGCCGAGGCGCGTGCGGTGTCCTGGTCGGGGAGAGCGCCGAGCCCGAACGGGTGGTGGGCGGCGGTGCCCGTGCCCGAGGCGGGGGTGCCCGCCGGAGCCGGGGCCTGCCCGGGCCGGACGGTGCTCGCCGACGACACGCCCACGGCCGCCACCGCGATGGCGCCGGCCGTGGCGAGACCGATGGCCATCCGCGTGCGGCCGCTTACGGTCTTCCACTTGTGCGCGGGACGACGGCTCACTGGAGATCTCCTTGTGCGTGGGGAGCCGCCGTCCGTCACCGCGCGACGGGTGCGCACGGGAAGGGGCGGCGGCAGTGGGGGGATTTTCCGCGGCCCGAACCGCTGTGGAAATTCAGGCGGTTCCGGCTCGCCGGTGAACCGGGCTCGTGGGGAAAGCCCGATTCGGTGCGAGGAAGCTAGCCGGTGATTCCGCGAAAGATCAACCCGGAAAGGTCGTCAAGTGACCGTCATCACAAGGAGATTGGGGAACGGTAAGACGGGAAAGCCCTTTCCTGGCGCCATTTCGTGCCGGAATCTGGAAAGGGAGCCTGATATTCCTGTGCAGGATATCAGGGCGGCATTAGGGGAACCTCAAGACAGGCTGCGCTGAACATGAAGAACGGCGGGTGCCCGGGCCGATTGCCCGGGCACCCGCCGAGTCGTGCGGCGCGCAGCGGCTACGCCTCCCGCCGGTGGTCGCCCGTCGCCCCGTCGATCAGCTCGCGCACGATGTCCATGTGCCCGGCGTGCCGCGCGGTCTCCTCGATCATGTGGACCAGGACCCATCGCAGCGACACCGTCTCTCCGCTCCACGAGGTGCCCGTGGCGTCCAGGTCAAGACCCGCGATCACCTCGTCGGCCGCCGCGCGGGCGCGACCGTAGAACGCGAGGACGTCCTCGGGTGTCTCGCCGGGGGGCACCCGCAGGTCCGCTTCGGGGTCGTCGTCATCGAACGGCAGCGGCTCGGTCTCCCGGCCGAACGCCACGCAGAACCAGTCGTACTCGACCGCGGCCAGGTGCTTGACCAGGCCCAGGAGGCTGGTGCCCGAGCCGGTTGCGGGCTTGCGCAGCCCTACGGCGTCCAGTCCCTCGGTCTTCCACACCACCGCCTCGCGGTGCCGTTCGAGGCTCGCCCGCAGGACGTCCTTCTCGCCGCCGGTCTTCGTCGTCTCCCGTGTCATGCGCGGAACGTACCAACGACCACGGGACGGCGAGCGGGTCACCAGATCTCGATCGCGTAGGACACGCCCGTGCCGGAGGTCTGGAGGCTGACCTTCTCGTCCTCGTTGGTCAGGTCCACGTCCACAGTCCCGGACGCCGCGGTGACGGTGTGGTCGGACACCCGCCAGCCGGAGCCGTTGTGGGCCGCCACGCGGACACTGGCGCTCGCCGAGCGGTCGCCGACCACGTCGAGGCCGAGGTGCAGCCGCCGGTTCGGCAGCGACGACCACGCGGTCCCGTGCGGTACCAGGACCACCGTCGGCTGGTCGCCGGAGGCGACCGTTCCCGTGATCCACCGTGCCATGTCGTCCTCCGGTGCTGGTCCCGATCCGGCGGCCCACGCGCGCAGGGCCGCCGTGCTGGCGAAGTCGGCGACGTCGCGGTCGACGCCGCCGCTGCTGGAGTACTGGTGGAAGACCCAGGGGTGCCGGACACGGGGGGAGCCCGCCGTGGTGATGTCGGCGATCCACAGGCCGTCGCAGACGTACGAGGTGGTGTCCCGGTCCAGCCAGAAGTCGCGGTTGCAGTACAGCACCACGCGGTGCTGCGGCCGCAACCGCTTCACCTCGCGCAGGAACGCGTCCTTGTCGGCGCAACTGACCCCGGTGTCCTCCCAGTCGGCGGCCAGCACGTCGCCCTGCGCGCTCACGCACCGCTCGACGAAGTAGGACGCCTGGGCCGTCATGCTCCCCGGGCGCAGGAAGTGGTAGAAGCCGACCACCAGCCCGGCGGCCCGGCCGTGCGAGGCCTGGGCGGACTGCTCGGGGTTGACGTAGTCCGTGCTCTCGGTCGCCTTGACGAAGACGAACCCGAGCCCGGAGGTGGAGTAGTCGGACGACTGGTAGGAGCTGACGTCTATACCGTGCAGCACGGGACGCCTCCGATCGTTGTGCCTCGCGGTCAGTCTTCCCGCAAAACCAAGGGAGTTAACGGTTAGTCGCGCACCGTGACACTCCGCGCCCGGGGGCGGCGTCGCCGCCGTTCCGCAACCAGGAGCCGTCACAGGCGCTGCCTCGCGATCCGCTCTCCCAGGCGGCGGCGCCGAGTTGATTCAGTGAGTCGCATTGTTGACGGGGTCGCCGCGCCTGGCGAGGATGGCGTCACGACCGGGCCACGGAACGGAATCGAGCGCACGCCTGGCAAGGCGTGTCGCTGTCCGGGCTTCTGAGTCGTCCCGCCCGCCCGTGAGCCGCTTCGTACCGGAAGCCCGTGCGAGCAGGGTGCGTTGAAAGCGCGGGCCGTACGAGCCGTTAGGCGTCGCCGCCTTCGCCGCGCCCGCCGCCCGCGATGTCTATTCGGTGTGCACGCGCTCTTTCCGCGCCACCATGCCGTTTCCCTTTCACCACTCTTTCGCCGGCATCTCCTCTCACCGCGTTCTCACCGCCGCGCTCCGGCTCGGCGGCGGGCGCGGTCACGGTACCTTCGCCGGGACCGCGATCCAGGTGGCGGACACCCGCCGGCAGTGGTTCACCGGCGGCGCGGCGGAGGGGTTCAACATGGTGCCGCCGTGCTGCCCTCCAGCCTGGAGGCGTTCGTGGACAAGGTGGTGCCGGTCCTCCAGGAGCGCGGGCCGTTCCGCACCGAGTGCACCGGCCGCGCCCTGCGCGAGCGCTACGGCCTGCCCCGCCCGGCCGACCGGCTCGCCGAACGCGCGCATGAGTCGGGCGAGTTGGTGTCGGCCCACCTGTGACGGCCCGCAGCCGGGGGCGCCGGGCGGCGGGGCGGCGTATCGTCGGGAAGGAGGGGGCCGCCGCCTGCCAGGGGAGACGTCATGCGCCTGCTCGTCCTCGGCGCCACCGGCCCTACCGGCCGCCGCATCGTCGAACAGGCGCTGGCGGCCGGCGACCGGGTCACGGCGTTCGTCCGCGACCCGGCCCGGCTGCCCGTGACGGGCCGTGCCCGGGCCCTGACCGTCTTTCGCGGCGACGCCACCCGCCGGGCCGACGTCGCCGCGGCGGCCGAGGGGGTCGACGCGGTGCTCGTGGCACTCGGTTCCGGAAACGTCATCCGCTCCGACATCGCCTCCCGCTCGACGGCCGCGCTGGTCCCGGCGCTGGCCGACGCCGGGGTCGACCGGGTCGTGATGCTGTCGGCGTACGGGGTGGGGGAGACGGCGAAGGACGCGGGGCTGTTGATGCGCGCCGCGTACCGGATCGCGATGCGCCCGCTCTTCGACGACAAGGCGAAGGCGGACGCCGCGCTGCGGACGAGCCCGCTGGCCTGGACCCTGGTCTACCCGGTGACGCTCACCAACGGGCCGCTGACCGGCCGCTACCGGGTCGCCCCGAGGCTGCGCGGCGGGGGAGTGCCCAGGATCAGCCGCGCGGACGTGGCCGATTTCATGCTGACCGAGGCGCGCCATCCGGCCTGGGTGGGCCGGACCGCGGTGCTGGGCGGCCGGGGCTAGAAGCCTTGCGCCGTCCGCGAACGGTCGCGCACGGCGGGCCGCTGCCGATGGTAGGTGGCATAGCCAACGATTTTCGGCCGAGTTGAGCCGGGACCTGGGGTGCGCCCGGTGCTGACGGGTAGAGTCCACTCGGGAATTAGGTGCCTGAGGAAACTAATTCTCGGCGGATGACGCGTCCACGACGGAGTGCGCCGCCGCCCGAGCGGACGGGAGTCCTGCCATGGCCGCAGCGCCGGAGCGCGCCCCCTCCCGGATCGTCGTGGTCGGAGCCTCGGCGGCCGGACTCACCACCGTCGAGGCACTGCGCCGCTTCGGTCACGACGGCGCCCTCACCCTCATCGGCGACGAGCCCCATCTCCCGTACGACCGGCCGCCGTTGTCCAAGCAGCTGCTCGGCGGCGCGTGGGAACCCGAGCGCCTTCGGCTGCGCGGCCCCGAGGCGCTCGACGCGCTCGGGCTCGACCTGCGCCTGGGGACCCGGGCCGCCGCGCTGGACACCGACCGCCGTGAGGTGCGGCTCGCGGACGGCGAACGCGTCGGCTACGACGCCCTGGTGATCGCCACCGGCCTGTCCGCCCGCCGGCTGCCCGGCACGCGCGGACTCGCCGGAGCGCACGTACTGCGCACGCTGGACGACGCGTTGGCCCTGCGTGAGTCGCTGCGCGGCGGGGCGCGGCTGGTGGTGGTCGGCGGCGGGTTCGTAGGCGCGGAGGCAGCGGCGGTCGCCCGCACGGCGGGTGTTGACGTCACCCTGGTCACCGGCGAACCGGCGCCGCTCGCCGACGCGCTGGGCGCCGAGGTCGCGGGCATGCTGGCCGACGCCCACCGGGCAAACGGCGTACGGCTGTTGACCGGCGTCCCGGTCCGCGAGGTGACCGCCGACGCGGGATCGGTCACCGGCGTCCGGCTCGCCGACGGCCGCGTGATCGAGGCCGACGCCGTCCTTATGGGCATCGGCGCCGAGCCCGGCACCGGCTGGCTGCGCGGCAGTGGCCTGCGCCTCGACAACGGTGTCGCCTGCGACGCGACGCTGCGCGCGGGCGACGCCGAGTGGGCCGCCGGGGACATCGCCAACTGGCCTTCTGCGGACGGCGGTTCGCGCCGTGTCGAGCATCGCACCAACGCCGCGGAGCAGGGCATCGCCGTCGCCCGCGCCGTCCTCGCCGGGCCGGGGGCCGCGGCGCCCTTCGAGACCGTCCCCTACGTCTGGTCCGACCAGTACGACCTGCGCCTGCAAGCCTACGGCCGCACCCGCGGCGCGGACCGGGTGCGCGTCGTCGAGGGCGGCACGGAACGGCTCCAACTGGTCGCCGCGTACGGCACGGCCGACCGCGTCACCGGAGTCGTCGGCGTCAACCTCCCACGCCGCACCCGCGCCTACCGGCGGCTGCTCACCGAGGACACCCGGGGCGCCGGATGGGACGCCGTGGACGCCGTCGCCCGCGAGGACGCCACCCCCGTCCCGCAACGGACCGCGGGATGAGCGGCACCCGCCCCGGTCGCGCCCCGCCGCGCGGACCGGACCGCCGACGGCACTCCCGCCCCGAACGCCGGCGCTCACCGCACACCTCCATCCCCCGCAACGGACCCTACGGACCCAACGGAGTCGCACCGTGGCGCATCCCCTGCCCGACATCGAGGACGAACCCCAGACCGGCCTGCCGTCCTACCCCATGCCCCGCGCCGACCGCTGTCCCTTCGACCCGCCGCCCACCCTGCGGCAGTTGCAGGCCGAGGCGCCGGTCAGCCGGGTGCGGTTGTGGGACGGCGGCACCCCGTGGCTGGTCACCCGTTACCACGACCAGCGCGCGCTGCTGGCCGACCCCCGGGTCAGCGCCGACACCATGCGCGACAACTACCCGCACGTGACGGCCAGTTCGCTGGCCCGCAGGACCGACTCCAGGACGTTCATCTCGATGGACGACCCCGAGCACGCCAGGCTGCGCCGGATGGTGACCGGGCCGTTCGCCATCAAGCGCGTCGAGGCGATGCGTCCGGCCGTCCAGCGTGTCGTGGACGATCTGCTGGACGAGATGACCGCCGGGCCCCGGCCGGTCGACCTGGTCCAGGCGTTCGCGCTGCCGGTGCCGTCCATGGTCATCTGCGACCTGCTCGGCGTGCCCTACGCCGACCACGAGTTCTTCCAGCGCAACAGCCGGGTGCTGATCAACCGCGACATGCCCGCCGAGGCCGTGCTGGACGCTCAGCGCGCGTTGATCGACTACCTCGACGACCTGGTCGGCGCCAAGCTCGCCGAGCCCGGCGACGACCTGCTGTCCCGGCTCGCCGCGGAACAGGTCACCCCCGGCGCCCTCACCCGGCGCGAGCTGGCCGTGATGGGATTCCTACTGCTGGTCGCGGGCCACGAGACCACCGCCAACATGATCGCCCTGGGCACCCTGGCGCTGCTCCAGCACCCCGACCAGCTCGCCGTGCTGCGCGACACCGACGACCCGAAGGTGGTGGCGGGGGCGGTCGAGGAACTGCTGCGCTACCTGCACATCACGCACTCCGGCCGCCGCCGTGTCGCGCTGGAGGACATCGAGATCGCCGGACACACCATCCGCGCCGGCGAGGGCATCATCCTCGCCAACGACATCGGCAACCGCGACGAGGACGTCTTCCCCGACCCCGACCGCCTCGACGTCCGGCGCGACGCACGCCGTCACGTCGCGTTCGGCTTCGGCCCGCACCAGTGCCTCGGCCAGCCGCTCGCCCGTGTCGAGCTCCAGGTGGCCTACGGCACGCTCTACCGCCGCCTGCCCGGGCTGCGCCTGGCGACCGACGTCGAGCGCATCCCGTTCAAGCACGACGGGCTCGTCTACGGGGTGTACGAGCTGCCGGTCACCTGGTGACGCTCCGCCGCCGCGCCCCCCTCGCACCCACCGAACGACTCGAGACCACCGAACGAGGAGAACGACCCATGCGTGTGACCGTCGACCAGGACAAGTGCGTCGGCTCGGGGCAGTGTGTGCTCGCCGCCGAGCGGGTCTTCGACCAGCGCGACGAGGACGGCGTGGTGATCCTGCTGGACGCGCAGCCGCCCGCCGAACTCCACGAGGACGTGCGGCAGGCCGCGGTGGTCTGCCCGGCGCTCGCCATCGAACTCAGCGAGTGACCGCTTCCGTCGGATGAGGCTCCCGGCCCGGCGCACCCCCATGCCGCCGGGTCGGGGCGCACTCGCACGCCGGTCAGTCCTCCTGCCGCCCCGGCGCGCCCGACGGCGCCCGACGCCGGTTGCGCACGTGCCGGAGCACCAGGGCCACGACCAGCACGGCGACGGCGACCAGCACGTAGACCTCGTAGCGCTGGATCGTCCGGTACACGGTGCCGATGTGCCGCCCGGTCAGGTCGCCGACCGCCACCCAGGCGCCCACCCACAGCACCGCGCCCAGCGCGTTGTAGACCAGGAAGCGCGGCCAGGGCATCCGGGCCAGCCCGGCGATGATCCCGTTGGCCTGCCGCAGTCCCTCGACGAACCGCGCCACCACCACGATCCCGCCGCCGTACCGGCCGAAGAACGACTCCACCCGGGAGATCCGCTCCGGGGTCAGGAAGACGTACCGCCCGTACCGCTCCACCAGCCGGTGCCCGCCGAAGCGGCCGATCGCGTAGCCGACGTTGTCGCCGAGCACCGCCGCGCACAGGGCGATCATCGCCACCCCGAGGACGTCCAGCCGTCCGGCGCCCGCGTAGACGGAGGCGGCGATCAGCACGGTCTCCCCCGGGACCGGCACCCCGAAGTCCTCCACGAAGACCACCCCGCCGACCGCCAGGTAGCCCCAGTGGTTCAGCAGTGGCGCCAGCGCGGACAGCGCACCGGGCAGGGGCGGTGGGGCGGCCATGCGCGAACCTCCTCGGCCGTGACCGTGCGCCCCGGGCGCCGGTGCGCGATATTTGAGACAGCCAGATGTGACACCACGGGGGACCGATCCGTACGGAGGCTGCCATGGCCAGCGATCCCGCCGAACTCCTCCAGGCGCTCGCCGGCGCGCACTACCCGGCCAGCAAGGACGACCTGGCGTCCCGCGCCCGTGACCACGGGGCCAGCGACGACCTCGTGCGGCGGCTGGAGCAACTGCCGGACAAGGAGATCAACGGACCCGACGAGGTCGACCGCGCGGTCTTCGGCGACCGCTGAGCGACCCGTCCGGTCGGGCGGGTCCCGTCCGCGACGCCCTCAGACGGAGGCCAGCGCGACCTCGGTGGACTTGATCAGCGCCACCACCGGGGAGCCGGCCTCCAGCTTCAGCGCGTCCACGGCGTCCCGGGTGATCGCCGCGGTCAGCTCGGCGCCCTCGATCGACACCTTCACGCTCGCCATGGCGTTCCCCGACGCGACCGACGTGACCGTGCCCGGCAGCCGGTTGCGGATGCTGAGGCCGTCCACCGCGCCGGTGGCGAGCGAGACCTCGGTGGACTTGGCGAGCACCCGCACCGCCGAGCCCTCGGCCAGCTCCAGGCCCTCCACCGCCTCCCGGGTCACCGCCGCCGTGATCTCCTGACCGCCCGTCACGCGGACCTTCACCGTCGCCATGACCTCCCCGGAGGCGATCGCGGTGACCGTGCCGGGGATCTGGTTGCGCAAGCTCAGGCTCATGAGAACGCCTCACTGGATCGGGGAGATTCAGGGTGTTTCGCACCTTACGCATACCATGTCCGCGCGGCCCGGCGGGTGTCCTCGTCGCGGTGTCCGCCCCTGTCCACGCCGCGCCCGCCGTGCCTACGTGTCGTGCGAGCGCGGCACGCTCAGCGGGCGGCGCACGTCCTCCTCCCGGGCCAGCCGCTCCATCCGCGCCCGGTACTCGTGGCGTCCCAGCTCCCCGGCCAGGCGGGCCGCGCACAGCGACCGCTCCAGCGCGTCGGCCGGGGACAGCGGCTCGGCGGGGGCGCGGGCGTCGAGTGACGGCCGCGAGCCGCAGGCCGGACGCGCGGACGCGCCCGGCTCGCCGTCCGGGGGCTGGGCGGGCCGCACCCGCGCCGCGCGGCGTTCGCCGTCGCGGCGCTCCGCGCGGCGGGCGAAGAGCATGGTGGAGAGACCGGGCGCGCACATCAGCAGCAGGGTGAGGAGGACGACTGTGCCGGTCATGACGGACCACCTCGCACCGGAAAGCGGCTACACCTCCAGCCTCGCACGCCCGGACGGCCCCCGCCCACGGTCCCCGCGCCGCCCGTGGCCCGGGCCGGCGGGTCCGCGAGGACGAGCCGGACCACGGTTCGGCGGCCCATGTCCGCCTCCGTCCGCCGCGAAACAGGTCCGGACGGCCCAACGCCCGGCCCCCTCCGGCATCTCACCGAAGCGGGCGGCCCGTGCCAGCGTGGCACCCGTCGAGCCGCTCCCCGCGCGGAGGTGAAACGCGATGCGCAGCACGACACGGCTGTGGCGCTGGCGGCGCAGCCCGCTGCGGCGCGCCTCGGACGTCGTGGAGGCCTGGACGTTGCTGCTCGCCCTCGCCCTCGCCGCCGTGCTCGCGCCGCTGACCGGTGTCGTGGTCACCCACGCGGACTACGCCTCCGAAGCGCGGCAGGGCCGCGAGTACCACCGCACGACGGCCGTGCTCGCCGCGACCGCGCCCCGGCAGGTGGTCGACGCCACCACCGGGCAGCGGCTCGGCCAGGTGCCCGCCCCGGCCAGGTGGCAGGGCCCCGGCGGCGTCACGCACGTCGCGTACGCCGAGGTGCAGCCGGGCACGAAGGCGGGCACCCGCACCACGTTGTGGACGGACGCGCACGGGCGCGTCGGCTCCGCCCCGCTGAGCGGCGGCGCGTCCCAGGCCCAGGCCGACCTGATCGGCGGCTCGCTCGGCTGCGTGGTCGTCGCGGGGCTGCTCGGCGGGCACCGGATCGCCGTCCGGGTGACGCTGGACCGGCGCAGGGCGCGGCAGTGGGAGGCCGCGTGGGCCGAGGTCGAACCGCGCTGGACGCACGGCCGGGCCTGAGACCCCGCGGCCTGCGCCCTCAGTCCGTTCCCGGCTCCGCGCCCTCGGCGTACGGGACGACCGCGACCGGGCAGGGAGCGTGGTGCAGCAACGCGTGGCTGGTGGCGCCCAGTTGGAGGCCCAGGGCGTGCCTGCGGTGCCGGCGGGCGCCGACGACCAGCAGGTCCGCGTCGGCCGCCGCCGCCAGCAGCGCCCTGCGCGGCGGCCCCTCGACCGCCTCGCGCCGCACCACGACACCGGCCCGCCCCCGCCCCAGCACGGCGTCCGTCAGCCGGGCCGCGGCCTCGGCGTCGCCGGACGGCGAGACGTCCGGGGCGTTGCGGCGCCAGGCGCGCACCGCCACCAGTTCCCCACCCCGCGCGGCCGCCTCGTCCAGCGCGAACGCGGCGGGCGCTGGCACCCTCGCCGTGCTGCCGCCCTCCTGGTCGCCGACCGCCAGCAGGACGCGGCGGAAGGCACCGCCGACGTTGTCCGGCGCGCCGCGCACCACGACCACCGGGCAGGACGCGCGGGCCGCCACCGTGAGGCTGGTCGACCCCAGCAGCATGTCGGTCAGCTCACCGCGCCCGCGGTGGCCGACGACGACCGCGCGGGCGCTCTCGGCCTCCTTCAGCAGCGCCGCCACCGCGTCGTCCGGCAGCACTTCGCGCATGACGTCGATCCCGGGCTGCCGTAGCCCGGCGCGTTCGGCGGCGGAGGCGACGAGGTGGGCGGCGACCAGCGGCTCCTCGTCGCGCTCGACGGAGAACGACGGCTTGATGCGGTCGTAGTGCTCCCACAGCGACCCGTAGACGACGCGCAGCGGCGCACGGTGGCGGGCCGCCGCGTCGGCCGCCCAGTCCACTGCGGCCAGGCTGGAGTCGGAACCATCGGCACCGACCACGACGGGAGCGGGCACGGTACTCACGACCTTTCGGCGTCCGGGACTCTCGGAATGCGGCGAGAAGAAGGCAGGCCGGGCATGGCGCCGTCACACCGGGACGACGGCCACCGGGGACAGCGCGTGCTCTAGCACGCGGTGCGTCACCGGGCCCAGCGGCATCGAGAACCGGCGCCGGTCGCGACGCGCGCCGACGACGACCACGCTCGCGTCACGGGACGCCTCGACCAGGGCGGGCGCCGGTTCCGCAAGCCCCACCTCGACCGTGACCGCCACCTGCGGGTACGCCGCGCGCGCACCGGCGAGCGCCACCTCGGTTTGCTCGGTCTCCTCCCGGTCGCGGTCGGCCGCCTCCTCGGTGGGCACGGCGACCAGACCGGGATAGCTCTGCGGATACAGCCACGAGCGCACCGCGCGCAGCGGCACGCCACGCCGCCGCGCCTGCGCGAACGCGAACTCCACCGGGCCCGGCGCCTCGTCGGGCGCGACGCCCAGCACGACCGGCCGCGAACCCGGCGCGGTCGTGCCGTCCTCACCGGGACGCACGACGGCCACCGGGACGCGCGCGTGGCCGGCCAGCGACTGGCTCACGGAACCCAGCATCAGCGCGGCGAACCGGCTCGTGCCCTTGGACCCGACGACCAGCAGGTCCGCGTCGCGGGCCAGCTCCAGCAGCCCGGCGGCCGGCTCGTCGGCGAGCGGCTCGGCCATGACCGCGAGCCCGGGCCTTCGGGCCAGCGCCCGTCGTTCGGCGGCGGCCAGCAGGTCGGCCGCGGCCTTCTCCGCCTGCTCCGCGAGGTCCCGGCGGTCGGCCTCCGGCAGCCGGTAGGGCGCCGGGCTCCAGGAGTGCCCGATCCGCAGCACGGCTCCGCGTAGGGCGGCTTCGTCGGCCGCCCAGTCGACGGCCTGGTCGGCGAGGGGTGACCCGTCGACGCCCACGACGACGTACGGACCGGCTGGGCTGTTCATGGCTGCCTCCTGCTCCTGCCCGGTGCGGCCGCGACCGCACCGCGGCGGATCGGGTCGGGTCCACGTAACCCCACCTTCGGCCGCGCGCGACGGCTGCTGCTTGGGCCGGTGGGCCCCGCCGCCCGGCCGACGGTCCCCTCCTCGCCCACGGCGGCGGCGTGGTGGTGGCGCGACGGCGACGGGGGCTGCATGGCCCAAGCGCGACCGCGCGCACCGGCCGCAGGGTGGAGGGGACAGGTGCCACGACAACGGGAGGCCGGTCCATGCCACGACCCGTCACGGCCGGACTCGACGGATTCCCCGAAAGCCGGACCGCCGCGCACTGGGCGGCGCACGAGGCCGTGCTGCGCGACGCGCCGCTGCGCCTCGTGCACGCCTGGCTGCTCGGCTCGGTCACCGCGCGCCAGATCCCCCGGGAGGACGAACAGAACCTCTGGGCCATGCGCCTGCTCGCCGACACCGAGGCCGAACTGCGCGGACGCCACCCCGGCCTGGAGATCACCACGGAACTCGTGCCCTACGAGCCCGAGGGCGCGCTGCTGGCCGAATCGGAGAAGGCCCTGCTGCTGGTACTGGGATCGCGCGGGCTTGGCAGCGTCGGCGGCTTCCTGCTGGGCTCCACCGGACTGCGGCTCGCGGCGCACGCGGACTGCCCGGTGGCCCTGGTACGCGGCGCGCCCGGCGCGACGCCGGGCGCGGCGGGGGACGTGGTGGTCGGCGTCGGGACCCGGCACCCGGTGGACAGCGTGCCGGCCTTCGCGTTCGACGAGGCGGCCCGGCGCGGCGCGAACCTGCGGGTGGTACGGGCCGTCCGCAGGCTGCCGCACCGGCACCACTCCGCGTCCGGGGGCGATCAGGACGCGGCGGCCCATAAGGAACTCGACGCCGTGCTGCGGCCCTGGCGGGAGAGGTACCCCGGTGTCGCGGTGGACGCCCGCCTCGTCGCGGATAGCCCCGGACGCGCCGTGGTGGACGCCGCCCGCGGCGCCTCGCTGCTCGTGGTCGGCCGCCACGCCACCGGCGCGGCCCGCCCGCACGGCATCGGCCCGGTCGCGCACGCCGCCGTCCACCACGCGCCCTGCCCGGTGGCGGTCGTGCCGTACGAGTGAGCCCCGCGCGGCCCGGCGGCGCATGGGCGTCGCGCCGGGAGCCGTTCGGCCCTATCCGGGCGCCCATACGGTGCGCGATGATCGGCGGGGCGGGGTCCGACCACAGGTGAAGGGATCGGCATGGACGACGCGATTGGCTTCTCCGAGCAGCGGCCGATCAGGGTCTTCCTGCTGGACGACCACGAGGTCGTCCGGCGCGGGGTGCACGACCTGCTGGACGCGGAACCCGACATCGAGGTGGTCGGCGAGGCAGGTTCCACCGACCACGCGCTGGCCCGCGGCCCCGCGCTGCGCCCCGACGTCGCCGTGCTCGACGTACGGCTGCCGGACGGCGACGGCATCACCGTCTGCCGTGAACTGCGCAGCAGAATGCCGGAGTTGGCGTGTCTGATGCTCACCTCGTTCGACGACGACGACGCCCTGCTGGACGCGATCATGGCGGGCGCGGCCGGATACGTGCTGAAGCAGATCAAGGGATCGGACCTGGTCTCGGCGGTGCGCACGGTGGCCTCGGGGCAGTCCATGCTGGACCCGGCGACCACCGCCCGGCTGATGACGAGCCTGCGCGGCGAGGACGAGCCGGAGCCGCGGGACGAACGGCTCTCGGGCCTGTCGCCCCGGGAACGCGAGATCCTCGCCCTGATCGGCGAAGGGCTGACGAATCGTCAGATCGGGGGGCGTCTCTTCCTCTCCGAGAAGACGGTGAAGAACCACATCTCCCGGCTGCTGGCCAAGCTCGGCGTCGAGCGCCGGGTGCAGGCGGCCGTGCTCGCCACCCAGTCCACCTCCGCGCACGCGGCCCCCGACCGTGACCGCGACCGCACGGGCCGCCCGCGTGGCGCCCGGGGCCGCTGACCCGGCGACCTCCCCGCCGGCCGCCCGGCACCTCGCACGATCGCGGCTGGTGAGGACTTTCGGCCCACGCGCGACGCGCCCCGCTCGCCGCATCCTGGAACCCCGCGGGGCACGGGTACCCGTGGGCGCGCCGGGAGGAGAAGCCCGATGAACCCCACCACGCCGGCCACACTGGACGCGGCGACCCTGGAGAAGCTGATCGCCGCCGCCTCCGCGGCGCCCTCGATCCACAACACCCAGCCGTGGCGCTACCGGCTGGACCCCGAGACGGTGACCCTGGAGGTGCGCGCGGCGCTCGACCGCGAGCTGCGCCAGGCCGACCCGCACGGCAGGGCGCTGCACCTGTCGGTCGGCGCGGCACTGTTCAACATCCGTGTCGCCACGGCCCACTTCGGCTGGGAACCGGTGGTGCGACTGCTGCCGGACGACGCCCGTCCCGACGTGCTCGCCGCCGTCCGGCTCGCGGGCTCCGCGCCCCGGCCGGAGGCGCACCCGGCCGACCTGTACGACGCGGTGTGGCGCAGGCACTCAAGCCGCTTCCCGTTCAACGGCGGCCTCCTGCCGGACGCGCTGTGCGCCGAGCTGGTGGCGGCCGCCGCCGCGGAGGGGACCCGGCTGCGCTTCCCCGAGCCGGAGGAGAACGCCAGACTGCTGGGGCTGACCGCGGAGGCCGAGCAGCGCAACCACACCGACCCCGAGCGCCGCACCGAGAGCCGGGCGTGGATCCGACCCGGCGGCGTGGACGGCGTGCCGCCCTCGGCACTCGGGCCGCGCGACGCGGACGCACGGATGCCGGTGCGCGACT
Organism: Streptomyces sp. ICBB 8177; assembly: GCF_003144095.1. Taxonomy (GTDB): domain Bacteria; phylum Actinomycetota; class Actinomycetes; order Streptomycetales; family Streptomycetaceae; genus Streptantibioticus_D. The sequence goes on from NZ_NSKH01000002.1 coordinate 77,629, forward strand.
TCACCGGGCCGCTGTACGGGACGGGCCCCGATCCCGAGGCGTTCGAGGCGGAACCGTGCCTCGCGGTGCTGAGCACCTCGGGCGACGGGGCCGCCGACTGGCTGCGCGCAGGCCAGGCGCTGGAGCGCGTCCTGCTGGTCGCCACCGCCGAGCGCGCTGTCGCCTCGCTGCTGCACCAGGCGCTCGAATGGCACGACCTGCGCTGGGCGCTGCGCGACGCCCACAGCGGCCCCGGCCACGTCCAGATGCTCATCCGCCTCGGCTACGGCCCGCAGGGCCCCGCCACCCCGCGCCGCGCCGTACGCGACGTGCTCGACGGCGGCGCCTGAGGCGACCGCCCACGGCGGCAGGGTGGCCGGGCGTGCGCCGGCGGGCGGCGCGGGTCAGCCGTTCCACCGCCACCGCGCGACCTCCGGCAGGTCGGCGCCGTGCTCGCGGATCCAGGCGTGGTGCCGCAACCGCTCGTCCTCCATGTGCTGCCGCACCGGTGCCGCGCGCACCGCGAGGCCCGGCACACGGTCGATGACGTCCATCACCAGCCGGTAGCGGTCCAGGTCGTTGCGCACCACCATGTCGAACGGCGTCGTGGTGGTCCCGATCTCCTTGTAGCCGCGCACGTGCAGGTCGCGGTGGTTGGCGCGGCGGTAGGTCAGCCGGTGGATCAGCCACGGATAGCCGTGGTACGCGAAGACCACCGGGCGGTCCGGGGTGAACAGCGCGTCGAACTCCGCGTCCGTCATCCCGTGCGGGTGTTCCTCCTCGGGCAGCAGCCGGGCCAGGTCCACCACGTTGACGACGCGCACCGAAAGCTCCGGCAGGTGCTCGCGCAGCAGGCTCGCGGCGGCCAGCACCTCCTGCGTCGGCACGTCGCCCGCGCAGGCCAGCACGACGTGCGGCTCGCGCACCCCGTCCTCGGTCCCGGCCCACTCCCACACGCCCGCGCCGCGTGCGCAGTGGGCACGGGCCTGGTCCAGGGTGAGCCAGTCGAAACACGGCTGCTTGCCCGCGACGACCACGTTGACGTAGTCACGGCTGCGCAGCACGTGGTCGGCGACCGACAGCAGGGTGTTGGCGTCCGGCGGCAGGTAGACGCGGACCACCTCGGGCGCCTTGTTGAGCACGTGGTCGATGAAACCGGGGTCCTGGTGGGAGAACCCGTTGTGGTCCTGGCGCCACACGTGCGAGGTGAGCAGGTAGTTGAGCGAGGCGATGGGCCGGCGCCACGGCAGGGCGCGGGTCACCCGCAGCCACTTGATGTGCTGGTTGACCATCGAGTCCACGATGTGCACGAACGCTTCGTAGCACGAGAACAGTCCGTGACGGCCCGTCAGGAGGTAGCCCTCGAGCCAGCCTTGGCAGGTGTGCTCGGACAGGATCTCCATCACCCGCCCGCCGCGCGCCAGATGCTCGTCGGTCGGCAGGGTCTCGGCCTCCCAGGCCTTGCCGGTGGCCCGGTACAGCGCCTCCAGCCGGTTGGACGCGGTCTCGTCCGGGCCGACCACCCGGAAGTCGCGGCTGTCGGTGGTCGCCTCCATGACGTCCTCCAGCAGACCGCCCAGTACCCGGGTCGGCTCGTGCTGGGTGGCGCCCGGCTTGCCGGGGTCGACCTCGACCGCGTACCGCTCCAGCGGCGGCACCGGCAGGTCGCGCAGCAGCAGCCCGCCGTTGGCGTGCGGGTTGGCGCCGAGGCGGCGCGAGCCCTCGGGCAGCGTCGCCAGCACGTCGGGCAGCGGACGGCCGTCGCCGCCGAACAGCTCCCGGGGCCGGTAGGACGTCATCCACGCTTCCAACTGCCGCAGGTGGTCCGGGTTCTCGCGCACCGACGCGAGCGGGACCTGATGGGCACGCCAGGTGTTCTCCACCGGCACGCCGTCCACCTCGACCGGGCCGGTCCAGCCCTTCGGGGTGCGCAGCACGATCACCGGCCAGCGCGGCCGCTCCGTCACCCCCTCCTCCCGTGCCGAGCGCTGGATCGCCGCGATGCGGTCGAGCGCGGTGTCCATCGCGACGGCCATCGCGCGGTGCACGTCGACCGGGTCGTCCTCCGGTGTGCCGGTGACGTGGATCGGCTCGTGCCCCAACCCCCGCATCAGTTCGTCGAGTTCGGGCTCGGGCAGGCGGGCCAGCACGGCCGGGTTGGCGATCTTGTAGCCGTTCAGGTGGAGGATGGGCAGCACCGCCCCGTCGTGCACCGGGTCGAGGAACTTGTTGGAATGCCATGAGGTGGCCAGCGGCCCGGTCTCCGCCTCCCCGTCGCCGATCACACACGCGACCAGCAGTCCCGGGTTGTCCAGCGCCGCACCGTACGCGTGGGAGAGGGCGTAGCCCAGCTCACCGCCTTCGTGGACGGAACCGGGGGTCTCCGGCGCCACGTGGCTGGGCACGCCGCCCGGGAAGGAGAACTGCCGGAACAACCGCGCCATCCCCGGCGCGTCGCGGCTGACGTCCGGATAGGTCTCGCTGTAGCTGCCGTCCAGCCAGGAGTTGGCCAGCACGGCCGGACCGCCGTGCCCGGGGCCCCACACGCACATGGCGTCCAGGTCGCGGGCCCTGATGACCCGGTTGAGGTGGGTGTGCACCAGGTTCAGGCCCGGTGAGGTGCCCCAGTGGCCCAGCAGGCGTGGCTTGATGTGCTCGGCGCGCAGCGGCTCGGTCAGCAGCGGGTTGTCCATCAGGTAGATCTGGCCCACCGCCAGGTAGTTGGCGGCGCGCCAGTGCGCGTCCAGCAGGCGCAGATCCTCGTCGGTGGGTCCCTCGGCTTCACGCGCCGGGATGTCGCGCATGACTTCCTCCGAAACGTCGTCGGGCATGCCGTCCCAGCGCGCCCCGTCCCGCGGCGCGCTGGCTGCCGTGCCAGCCTGCCCGGGCGTGCGGCGGCCCCGCTAGGGCCGGACGGGTCACCCCGGCCCCGCCGCCGCACCGGCCCCCGAACCCGCCTCCGGCCGCGACCTCGGCCCGCCGCCGGGGTGCGCGCCCCGCCCCGCCCCGTAGCGTGGAGGGGACGGCGGTACGGCGAGGAGGCGCACATGACCAGCGGCGGGAAGCGGCACGGGCGGCCGGGCGAGCGGGACGGCGCGCGCCGCGGGGGAGGGGCACCCGAGGACGTCCCGGCGCGGCCGGTGCGGCTGCCGAGGAAGCTGTACGAGCGTGAGCTGACCCGTCTGCAGGCGGAACTGGTCGCCCTCCAGGAGTGGGTGCGGGCCGAGGGCGTCCGGTTGGTCGTCGTCTTCGAGGGCCGTGACGCGGCGGGCAAGGGCGGCACCATCAAGCGCGTCGCCGAACGCCTCAACCCCCGCGTCGCCCGCATCGTCGCGCTGCCCGCCCCCACCGAACGGCAGCGCACCCAGTGGTACTTCCAGCGCTACGTCGCACATCTGCCCGCCGCCGGGGAGATCGTGCTGTTCGACCGCAGCTGGTACAACCGCGCGGGCGTCGAGCGGGTCATGGGATTCTGCACCCAGGAGGAGTACACCCGCTTCCTGCACCAGTGCCCGATCTTCGAGCGGCTGCTGATCGAGGACGGCGTCCTGCTGCGCAAGTACTGGTTCTCGGTGAGCGACGCGGTGCAGGAGGAACGCTTCCGCAGTCGGCTGGAGGACCCCACCCGGCGCTGGAAGCTGTCCGCGATGGACCTGGAGTCGGTCACCCGCTGGGAGGCGTACTCCCGGGCCAAGGACGAGATGCTGGTGCACACCGACATCCCCGAGTCGCCCTGGCACGTCGTGGAGAGCGACGACAAGCGCGCCGCGCGGGTGAACATGATCGCCCACCTGCTGTCCACCGTGCCGTACCACGAGGTCCGTCCGCCGCGGCTGTCGCTGCCGCCCCGCCCGCCGTCCACCGGCTACCAGCGGCCGCCGAAGGACGCGCGGTCCTACGTGCCCGACCACGCGGCGTCCCTGCTGGAGGCCGCCTCGCGCGGCTGAGCCGGGCGCGGTGACCCGCCCGGGCCGGCCACGGCCTACTCCAGCGGAACCGACCAGGTCAGTCGCGTCCCGCCGTCCTGCCCCGGGCCGACGTTCAGCGTGCCGCCCAGGCGCTGGGCCCGCTCGGCGAGGTTGCGCAGGCCGCTGCGGTGGACATCGCGGGGGATGCCGCGGCCGTTGTCCGCCACGGTCACCGTCAACGTGCCGTCTCGGGCCGCGAGCGTCACCGAGGCCGAGGTGGCCGCCGCGTGCCGCGCCACGTTGGACAGCGCCTCGCCGAGCACGGCCACCGCCTCGTCACCGGGCTGCCGGGGCACGTCCGTGTCGAGCAGGCCTTCCAGCCGCAGCGCCGGGCTGAACCCGAGCGCGGGCACCTGCTGGTCGACCGCGGCGGCCGCCCGGGCCCGCAGTCCGGAGGCCGCGGGGCCGGTGTCGCGGCTGCGCAGGCCGAAGATGGTCGACCGGATGATCTTGATGGTCTCGTCCAGGTCGTCCACGGCGCGCAGCAGCCGCTCGGTCGCCTTCGGGTGTTCGACGTAGCGCACGGCGCTCTGCAACGTCATCCCGGTGGCGAACAGCCGCTGGATCGCCAGATCGTGCAGGTCGCGGGCGATGCGGTCGTGGTCCTCGACCAGCGCGCTGCGCTCGGCGTCCCGGCGGCGCTCGTCCAGCTCCATGGCGATCGCCGCCTGCCCGGCGAACCCCGCCAGCGGTGCCACGTCCTCCTGGTAGAAGGCCGGCTTGCCCGGGGCCCGGGCAAGCAGCAGCACTCCGCGCACCCGCTCCCCGTCGCCCATCCGCACCGCGACCGCGGGGCCGAGCCCCGCGCCGCGCAGCGGCCCGGTCGTCACGGCGGGGTCGTGCGCCACGTCGGTGCTGGTGACCGCGTCGGCCGAGGAGAAGGCGGCACCCATGAACGTGCCCTCCACCGGCAGCAGCCGGTCCTGGTGGACCTCCGCCTCCAGGCCGGAGGCGAAGACGACCCGCAGCGCGGTGTGCCCGTCCTGCGGCAGCGCGATCGCGCCGAGGTCGGCGTCGAGGATCGCGCGGGCCCGCTCGACCGCGACCTGGAGCACCGGGATGTCGTCCACCCCGGACAGCAGACGGCGGGTGACCTCGGCACTCGCCTCCATCCACCGCTGCCGTTGCCGTGCCTCCTCGTACAGCCGGGCGTTCTCGATCGCCACGCCCGCGGCGACCGCCAGCGTGGACAGCACGGTCTCGTCCTCGCCGTCGAACTCCTTGCCGCCGTGCTTCTCGGTCAGGTAGAGGTTGCCGAAGACCTCGTCGCGCACCCGGACGGGCACCCCGAGGAAGGAGTGCATCGGCGGATGGTGGGCCGGGAAGCCGTAGGACGCCGGGTGCTCGGACAACTCCGCGAGCCGCAGCGGTTCGGGGTGGCGGATCAACTCGCCGAGGATGCCGTGGCCCGACGGGAGCGGGCCGATCGCGCGGGCCTGCTCCTCGCAGACGCCGACGTGCAGGAACTGCACCAGCGTCTCGTCGTCGCCGATCACCCCGAGCGCTCCGTACTCGGCGTCCACCAGGACCACCGCTGCCTCGACGATGCGCCGCAGCACGTGCGGCAGGTCCAGCCCGCGGCCCACCGACAGGACCGCCTCAAGCAGCGAGTGGATGCGGTCCCGGGTGCCGCGCACCGCGTCGATGCGGACCTGGAGCTCCTCCAGCAACTGGTCCAGGCTCAGCCCTGGCATCCGTTCCGCATCGAACGCGCGTTCCATTGCTGCCGGCCCTCCGCTCGGACCACCGGGAGTCGTCCACGTCCACGGTAAGTCCGCGCGACCAGGGCTGTCCTTCGGCCGGGCCGGATCACGGCCGGTCGGCGGGCGGTCGATGGGGGTCCGGTGGGTGGTCCGGGCGCGGGTCGGGCCGGGCGGGCGGAGACTGGGACCGGGACGACCAAGGAGTGACCAGCGATGACCTCACCGGTCGGCGCGTCCGGGCCTGTCCGGACCAAGGAGTGGAAGCTGTCGATCCGGCTCTTCGAGGAGCCGGGCCTGACGAAGGCGTACGTGGTACTCGACACCGGCGGCACGGTGCTGGAGAGCGTCGCCGAGGCGCACCGCAGCCCGCACGCGCCAACGGTGGCCGAGATCAGCGACGAGATCGCCGCCGGGCGCGCCCTGATGGACCTCGGCGAACAACTCGTCGGCGCCGGGGCCGCGGACGCGCAGGCGGTGGCGGCCGACGCGCGACGCAACGGGTGACCCGCCGATCCGGTACGTCCCGGATTGTCTTCAGGAGATGAACACGGCGGCGGAGACCACCCTGTGTCATCGGTCGCATCGCCAACGTCCGGCGCTACAGGCCCACTTGCCCATGACCCTCCACAAGTGCTCGAGTCCGACCGGACGTCGGGCTTGAGCGCGCCCGGAACGCGGCTCGGCGCGAGGACTCTCTTTGATAACGGTGAGTTTTTTTCTTGACACACGAAACCCGCCTGAACAGACTCCCTTCACCTGCCACACCGGCCCGCAACCTTCCCGTGCCGAGGAGTAGCGACGCCCATGGCCACCGCCCGCGCCACCGGAACCCGGCAGTCCGCGACCGGACTCGCCGGTGAGGCCGCGAGAGCCGAGTTGTTCGGCCTCGTGCTCACCGCGGGTCCCATCTCCCGCACCCGGCTGGCGAAGCGGCTCGGCCTGTCGCCCTCCACGGTGACCCGCATGCTGCCGCCTCTGCTCGACGCGGGCTATCTGCGCGAGGAAGGGGCCCGTGCCACCGGCCCCGGCCGTCCCCAGCGCCTGCTGAGCGTCAACCCCGAACGCCATCTGGTGGCCGGGGTGAAACTGACGCCCACTCATGTCGCCGCCGTCGTCACGGACATGGGCGCGCAGGTGCTGGCCAGGGCGGCGTGCCCGGTCGCCGACCACACCGGGCCGACCGTGCTGTCCACCGCCGCTCGGGTCGTGCGTGATCTCCTCGCCGACGTGCCGGACGCGGCCGGGCGCACTCTCGGCGTCGGCGTCGGCATGTCCGGCCACGTCGACACCGCCCAGGGGGTGTGCCGTTACTCGGGACTGCTCGGCTGGTACGAGGTGCCGGTGGCCGCGCCGCTGGCGGAGGCCACCGGATTACCCACCACCGTCGCCAACGACGCCAACGCCCTCGCGGTGGCCGAACGCTGGTTCGGCGGTGGCCGCGACGTGGACACCTTCGCGGTGGTCACCGTCGGGCCCGGTATCGGATGCGGACTGCTGCTGGACGGCGCCCTGTTCACCGGTGCCACCGGGATCGCCGCGGAGTTCGGCCACATCCCCGTCGATCCCGCGGGCCCGGTGTGCGGGTGCGGACGGCGCGGCTGCCTGGAGTCGCTGGCGTCCACCTGCGCCGTCCTGGCCCGGCTGCGGCAGGCGGGCGTGGACTGCCAGGACCTGGCGCAGGCCGTCCGCCTCGCCCGTGACGGGCGCGGTCCCGACGCCAGGGCCGCCCGCGCCGCCTTCGCCGCCGCGGGCGACGCGCTCGGCCGGGGACTCGCCACCCTGTGCAACCTGCTCAACCCGGCCAGGATCATCCTCGCCGGGGAGGGGGTCGCCGCGTACGACCTGCTGCGGCCCGCGATGGACGACGCCCTCGCATACCACGCCTTCTCCACGGCCGCGCACGACTGCGAGGTGTCGTGCGACCCGGTCACCGACGACCTGTGGGCCCGCGGCGCGGCCTGCCTGGTCATCAGGGACACCGTCCGCGCCCCCTTCTCCTGAACCTGCCGCCGATCCCCCCGCACCCTGTCCGCACCCGCCAACCCTCACCCCTTCCGGGAGATCCCATGTCCTCCTCCACCCGCCGCACCGTGCTCGCCGCGATAGGAACCGTCACCGTGCTGACCGCCGCCACCGCCTGTTCCTCCGGCGGCTCCGGCAGTTCCGCGCCCAGCGCGGGCCCGGCGAAGGGCACCATCACCTGGTACGCCAACCAGTTCGGCCCGACCGGCACCGACGTGCGCAAGACGCTGATCGCCGCGTTCGAGAAGGCCAACCCGGGGATCACCGTCAAGCTGGAGCAGGCCCCCAGCGACTCCGACGCGTTCCGCTCGGCGCTCACCACGCAGATATCCGGCGGCAGTTCGGGCTTCGACGTCTACAACGGCGACGTCGTGTGGCCGGCGCAGTTCGGCAAGGCGGGGCTCGCGCTGCCGCTCGACAAGTACCTGCCCGCCAGCTACTGGAAGGGCTTCTCCTCCGGCCTGGTCGACAGCGTCACGTACAACGGGCAGAAGATGGCGGCGCCGCTGTTCACCGACAACGCGTTCCTCTTCTACCGCAAGGACCTGCTCGCCAAGGCCCACCTGCCGGTGCCCACCACGTGGGAACAGTTGCGCAGCGAGGCGCAGACGCTCCAGAAGGACGGCCTGGTCAAGTACGGCTTCGCCGGGCAGTTCGACTCCTACGAGGGACTGACCTGCGACTTCACCGAGTTCGAGGCGGACGCGGGCGGATCGAGCGTGAACGCGGCGGGCACCAAGTCGACCATCGACTCACCGGCCGCGACCAAGGCCCTCACCTACATGCGCGGCCTGATCACCAGCAAGGTCGCGCCGAACGCGGTCACCAGCTTCCAGGAACAGCAGTCGGAGTCCCTGTTCACCTCCGGCCAGGTGGCGTTCCTGCGCAACTGGACGTACGCGTACGCCGATTCCAACAGCGCCTCCAGTTCCAAGGTCGCAGGCAAGGTCGGCATCGCCACCCTGCCCACCTTCGCCGGACAGCAGGGCCCGGGCTACTCGGCCACCGGCGGCTGGAACCTCTACGTCAACCCGCACACCAAGAACCTGGGCGCCAGCGTCGCCTTCGTGAAGTGGATGACCTCCACCGCCGCCCAGAAGATCATCGCCACCCAGGGCGGCGAGATCCCGTCCAACGCGGCGGCCCTGGCCGACCCGAGCGTGCAGGCCGCCAACCCCGCGTATCCCATCGCCGCCAAGAACAAGCTGCGCGCCCGGCCGTCCAACGTCGCCGCCTACTCCCAGGTCAGCCAGGCCATCTACAGCAACGTCAACGCCGCGCTGACCGGATCCGCCGGCCCGCAGTCGGCCCTGAGTGCCGCGAACAAGGCCATCGACCAGGCCCTGGGCCAGGGCGGCCTGTAGCCGAGCCGGGCGCCGGGCACATCGCCCGGCGCCCCCCTCCGGCCTCGCCCCGCGCGACGGGGCCGCCCGAGACCGTCCGCCCTCGCAGCCACCAGGAACCCGTATGCCGAACACCGCCACGCGCAGCGGCCCCGACGCCCCGACGCCCGCGCCCCCACCGGCCAAGGTCGCGTCCCGCCGACCCGCCGCCTCCCAACTCCAGCGCCGCTCAGCCCGGTTGGGGTGGCTCTTCGCCTCGCCCGCCCTGCTGGTCATCGCCGCCGTGCTGCTGTTCCCCATCGTCTTCTCCGTGGTGATGTCGTTCAGCAACGTCGACGTGACCGGCAGCGGCATCCACCTGTCCGGCACCACCACCGGCAACTACGGCATCCTGTTCGACTCCGCGCGCTGGCGCCACGCGCTGTACTTCACGGTGCTCTACACCATCGGCACGGTCGTCGTGGAGATCGTGCTCGGCACCGCCATCGCCCTGGTCCTGGAACGGCTCAGGACCGGGCGCGGCTGGATGATGGCACTGCTGCTCATGCCCTGGGCGATGATCACGGTCATCTCCGCCCAGCTGTGGGCGTACATCTACAACGGTGTCTACGGCGTGCTCAACTCCGCGCTGCACCCGCTGATCGGCCACGACGTCAACGTGCTGGGCACCCCCGTGGAGGCCGCCGTGGCGATGGCCGCCGCCGACATCTGGAAGACCACCCCGTTCGTCGCCATCATCGTGCTCGCCGGACTCGTCATGCTGCCCGGTGACATCGTCGAGGCCGCCCGCATCGACGGGGCGAGCGCCTGGACCACCTTCTGGCAGGTACGGCTGCCACTGCTGCGGCCCACCCTGGCGATCGCCGTGATGTTCCGCATCCTCCAGGCGTTCGGGCTGTTCGACCTGCCGTTCGTGCTGACCAACGGCGGACCCGGCACCAGCACCGAGTCGCTCGCGGTGCTCGGCTACCGCGTGCTGTTCACCGACCTGAAGTTCGGCCCCGGCGCGGCGGTGGCCACCAGCACCGCCGTCCTGGTGCTCATCGGCTGCCTGCTGTTCCTCAAGGTCTTCCGCGCCCAGGTCGGAAGCGAGGAGAACTGACATGACGACGACGCCCGATCCCCGCACGCCGTCCATCCCTTGGCGCAAGCGCCCGGTGGCCCGCTGGCTCAACGGCACCAACCTGGCCGCGCTGCTCGTCGCGCTCTTCGTGGCACTGCCGCTGTACTGGCTGGTCAGCAGCTCCTTCAAGAGCACGACGGAGGTCGCCACCTCCGACCTGTTCCCGCACCGGCCGACCGGCGCCAACTACTCGTCCGCGTTCTCCACGTACCACTTCGCCACCTACATCGAGAACTCCGTCATCGTCGCCGTCGTCACCACCGTGCTGGTGCTCGCGCTCGGCACGTTCGCCGGGTACGCGATGGGCCGGCTGCCGGTGCGCGGTCGCGGCGGCATCATGGTGGCGCTGCTGATGATCTCGCTCTTCCCGACCGTCGCGCTGGTCGCGCCGCTGTACCTGCTGATGCGCGACGTCGGCTGGCTCAACAGCTACCAGGGCCTGATCATCGCGTACACCGCGCTGGACCTGCCGTTCGCCGTCTGGATCCTGCGCAACTACTTCCTCGCCATCCCCAAGGAGATGGAGGAGGTGGCATGGATGGACGGCGCCTCACCGGTGCGCACGGTGGTGTCGATCATCCTGCCGCAGGCGCTGCCCGGGCTGTTCACCGCCGGCGTGTTCACCTTCGTCGCCGCGTGGACGGAGTTCCTCGTCGCGCTGTCGCTGGACAGCGAGGACCGCTACCGCACCATCCCGGTGGGCATCGCGCTGTTCGGCGGGCAGTACACGACGCCCTACGGCACCATCTTCGCCGCCTCCGCCGTGGCGATGTTCCCGATCGCGCTGCTCGTGCTGATCTTCCGCAAGGCCGTCGTCTCCGGACTGACGTCCGGCGCGGTCAAGGGGTAGGCGCCCAAGGCCCTGCCGACCCTGGCGGGCCCGCCACCGCGGCGGGCCCGCCACGAAACCACCCCCACCCGTGCCGCCCGGAAAACCCCACCGCCGACGGAAAGGCACCACCGCTCCATGCTCCCGTTCCGCCCCGCGCCCTCCTGGCTCGCCGACGCCGTGCTCTACCAGATCTACCCGCAGAGCTTCGCCGACGCGAACGGCGACGGCATCGGCGACTTCGCCGGCATCGCCGCCCATCTCGACCACCTCGCCTGGCTCGGCGTCGACACCGTCTGGATCAACCCCTGCTTCGCCTCGCCGATGCGCGACGCCGGATACGACGTGTCCGACTACTTCACCGTCGCGCCGCGCTACGGAACCGATGACGACCTCGCGGACCTGGTGGAACGCGCCCGGCAACGCGGAATCCGCGTGCTGCTCGACCTGGTCGCCGGACACACCGCGGTCGAGCACCCGTGGTTCCGCGCCGCCGCGGACGACCCGGCCGACCACCGCTACGTGTGGTCCGACGCCGACCCGCTCCCACCCGGCTTCGTGCCCTCGCCCGGCACCCGCCCCGGCGGCTACCTGCCCAACTTCTTCGACTTCCAGCCGGCGCTCAACTTCGGCTACGCGCGCCCCGATCCGGCCGAACCCTGGCGGCAGCCGGTGGACGCCGAGGGCCCGAAGGCCAACCGGCGGGCGCTGCGCGAGATCATGGACCACTGGCTGACCCGGGGCGTCAGCGGCTTCCGGGTCGACATGGCCTCCTCCCTCGTCAAGGACGACCCCGGGAGGAAGGAGACCGCGCGGCTGTGGACCGAACTGCGCGGCTGGCTCGACGAGACCCACCCGGACGCCGTGCTGCTGTCCGAATGGGGCGACCCCGCGGTCTCGGTGCCGGCCGGGTTCCACGGCGACTTCTTCCTCCAGTTCGGCGGCGAGACCGACGGGCTGCCGCTGCGGTCGCTGTGGAACACCCGCACCGGCACCGACCGCGACGAGTGGGGCCCGGACCCGTGCTACTTCGACGCCGCGGGCACCGGCTCGTTCGCCGGCTTCGCCGCCGCGTACGCCGCCGCCACCGATGCCATCGGCGAGCCCGGGCACATCGTGCTGCCCACCTCCAACCACGACTTCGCCCGCCTCGCCTGCGCCCCGCGCGACGCGGCCCAACTCCCCGCCGCCTACGCCTTCCAGCTCACCTGGCCGACGCTCCCCGCCATCCACTACGGCGACGAGATCGGCATGCGGTACGTGCCGGGCCTGCCGGACGTCGAGGGGAGCGTGCTGGGACCGCGCTACAACCGTGCCGGAAGCCGCACGCCCATGCAGTGGGACGACGGCCCCGGCGCCGGCTTCTCGACCGCGCCGCCCGAGCGCTTCTACCTGCCGCTCGACCCCGACCCGGCCCGCCCCAGCGTCGCCGCCCAGCGGCGCGACCCCGGATCGCTGCTGCACACCGTCCGCGAACTGATCCGGCTGCGCCGCGCCACGCCGGATCTCGGCTCCAGGAGTCCGGTGCGAGTGCACAACGACGGCTATCCGCTGGTGTACTCACGCGGCGAACACCACCTCGTCGTGGTCAACCCCAGCGACCGCACCGCCACCGCCCCGTTGCCCGACCCGGCCCACGCCCGCGCCACCCGGCTGATCGGCGAAGGCGTCCGCGTCGGCCCGGACGGCATCAGCGCGGACCCGTTCGGCTACGCGGTGCTGCGCCACTGACCGCCCGCCGCACCCCGCCGCCGACCGAGGCCGTAGGCTGTCCCGCGTTCCACGGCGGGGTACCGCGATCTTCGGTCGGCGGGCGGACATGGAGGACGGAGCAGCGGTGGCAGGCGCAGGAGCTGAGGCCGACGGCGGGCCCGAGGACAGGCTGCTCGCGGGACGGTACCGGGTGCGCGGCGTGCTCGGCCGCGGCGGCATGGGCACGGTGTGGCTGGCGGTCGACGAGGTACTCGGCCGCGAGGTCGCCGTGAAGGAACTGCGCACCTACTCCGACGCCTCCGGCGCGGAACTGGCCGAACTGCGGGTGCGCATGCGGCGCGAGGCCCGGGCGGCGGCCCGCGTCCGCAGCGGCGGCGTGATCGCCGTGCACGACGTGGCGGAGGAGGACGGGCGTCCGCTCATCGTGATGGAGCTGGTCGACGGCCCGTCGCTGGACGACGTGCTGCACGAACGCGGCACCCTCGATCCCCGTACCGCCGCGGGCATCGGCGCCCGGGTCGCCGAAGCCCTGGCGGCCGCCCACGCGGCGGGCGTGCTGCACCGTGACGTCAAGCCGGGCAACGTCCTGCTGGAGCGCGGCGGACGGGTGGTGCTGACCGACTTCGGCATCGCCACCATGGACGAGCCCGGCGACGGCACGCCGTCCAACCTCACCAAAGCCGGCCATCTGGTGGGCTCCCTCGACTTCATCGCGCCGGAACGCGCCCAGGGCATGAACCCCGGCCCGGCGTCCGACGTGTGGTCGCTGGGCGCGATGCTCTACGCGGCGGTCGAGGGCGGATCGCCCTTCCGGCGCAGCGCCGAGTGGTCGACCCTCGCCGCCATCGTCACCGACGAGCTGCCGGAGCCGGTGCGTGCGGGCGCGGAACTGGGCGCCGTGCTGCGGGAGTTGATGCGCAAGGACCCGGCGGCCAGGCCCGACGCGACACGCGCGCGTGTGCTGCTCGACGCGGTGGCGGCGGGAACGCCCGTTCCGTCGGCCTCCGGCGGCCCCGTCGACCCCCGGGTCGCGAGCCCGGCCCCGGCCGGATTCGGGCCGGCGCCCGCCCCGTACGCGGACCCGGTGACCGCGGACCCCGAACCTGCGGCGTCCGCCGTACCGCCCATGCCGGGCGGGCCCGAGTCCGCGCAGACCGCCCCCGATGCCGAGACGCGTCCGGGGCCCGGCTGGCGGCCGCCGCGTATCGCGGGCGGTGACGGGCAGGGGCGCCCGCCGCGCGAGAGCCGCAACCGGGGCAGGACGGCCGTCATCGCCGCGGCGGCGGCCGTCGTCCTGGCGGGCGGCGGCGTGGCCTGGTCGCTGGTCGGCGGGCCGGGCGGATCCCGCTCCGGCACCTCACCGCAGGCCATGCCGTCCATCCCGGGCAGCCTGCCGTCCGGATCGGCCGGCACCGGCTCGCCGTCCCACAAGGCGGGTTCGCCGTCCGCGTCGGCGTCCCGCTCGGGCGCCGCCGCCCCCTCGGCAAGCGGTACGACATCGTCCGCGCCGGGATCGGGCAGCCCCGCGAAACCCCGCTCCGACGGCAAGCCCGGTACGGGCAAGGGCGGGTCCTCGCAGGGTGGCGCGGGCGCCCCCAGCGCCAGTGCGCCCGACCTGCCGCCGCCCTCCTCCGACGCCGGCTACATCCCCGGCTCGGTGGCGTCGGCGGACGGCTGCGTGGCGTGGCTGGACTACAAGGTCTCCGGCTCCGGCGGTTTCGCCATGGGAAGTGTGGAATCCAGCGGCAACGACTGCGAGATGCACTTCTTCCGCGCTTACCCGTCCAACACCCAGTCCAGCCAGAACCTCAACAGCTTCCACACCACCAACGGCGCCCAGAAGCTGTCCACCGACTGGTACTGGGACGGCGGGGGTTACTACGCCGGCGTGTGCGTGTGGGAGGCCGGACACGACAACGAGTCCAACTGCGGTGCCCGCTACTACGTGGCGAACGGTCACCTCTCGTCCGAGTGACCCCGCTCGGCGTGCGCCCCGAGACCGCCGGCGGCCCGACGGGCCCTACTCACGGGCCAGGGCACCGCGTTCACGAGGGCACGGCGCCTCGCGTCCGGGGCCGGCTCGCGGGAAGCCGCAGCAGCGGCGCGGCGTGCAGGCCGGGGCGGGCGCGGGTCAACCCGGTCCGGAAGTCGACCGTGTCCCGCCCGCGCAGGCCCAGGCCCTCGGCGGCGCAGCGGAACGTGGCATAGCGGGCGGTCGGGTGCCTCGCGACGGCGTCAGCCGCCCACGTGTCCAGGGCCGACAGCGCGGCGCGCACGCCACCGCCGGGCATGCCGTCGCGGCCGGCGCCGGCCAGGGCCGCCGCCCGGTCCCTTTCGCGTTGCACCTCGTTGAACCCGCACACCCGCCAGGCGACATCCTCGGCGTCGCGCAGCGTCGGGCACTGCCGCGCGTACAGGGCGTGCGCGAGGCGGTTGCGGCTCAGCACGGTGCCCAGCGGAAGGCTGAAGACCGAGGCGCTCGTCGGGGTCAACGGCACCGGGCGGCCGGTGTCGCGGACCAGGCAGCCCCCGCGCAGGCCACGGGCGGCCGCCGCCAGCAGCGCGCTGGCCTCCGAGGGATGCCATTCGAAGACCCCGGACACCGCACGGCAGTGCTCCGCGGTGAGCGTGGACCGGTCGTCCCCCAACCGCGGTGACAGATCCTCCTCGGGGATCTCGCAGTCCAGTCCCGGGCCGGCCACGTGGACCCGCGTGGTGACCCCCGCGGTGGCGCAGGCGGCGACGACCAGCGCGTCCGGCAGCGGACTGAGCAGTGTCGGCTCGTCCCCCCGGGCGAGGACGTCACCGCCCACGTCCACGACGTCCACCTCCCCGTCGCCGTAGCGCTCCACCACCTCCCGTATCTGCCGCGCCAGCCCGGGCACACCGCCGTACGGGTCCAGCAGCCCGATGTCCGGGGCCAGTTCGGCGGACAGCCGCGGCAGCGTCGACCCGGCGGGCGCGACGGGCCGGGTGCCCGGGGTGAACAGCGGTACGCGCGGCGTCAGTTGACGCAACCCCGTGAAGTCACCGGGCCCGCGGGGGCCCGGCACGGGGTCCACCACCAGGCGTTCCCACGCGTAGCTCAGCATCACGGCGGGGCGGCCCGGGTACAGGGCGTTCGCCACGACAGTGGTGCCGATGGGATCGCCACCGCCACCGGCCGCGATCAGGACGCGCCTGCCGCCGCGCTCCGCGGACCCGGTCACGAGGCGTCCCCCTTCCCCCGCGGGGCGCCTCAGTGCTCGGCCGTCGCGGTCAGGCCGGAGATGCGCACCGGCTCGCCGATCGCCTTGCGGGCCCGGGCGTTGCCCCGGTGCAGGCCTTCGTAGTACGCGCGGTCCCGCTCGATCACCTCCCGGGAGAACAGCATCCAGGACAGGATGTCGCGGTACTTGAAGCCGTCCGCGGTCAGCTGGACGCGGTCGGTGGGGAGCCTGCGCAGCAGCCCCAGTTCCTCGGCGGCGCCGAGCACGGGCTCGAAGAGGTGGGCCGACTCCCGGTACCCGAACCGGTCCAGCTCGCGCAGGTCCAGGTCGAACAGGTCGAGCACCAGCCGCTTGCGGATGAGTTCCTCGTCGGTGAGCACGAAACCGGTGCGTGGGGTCAGCGTGTGGTCGCGGGCCGACCTGATGTAGTCGCCCACCTCGGCCATGCTCGGTTTGACCGCACCGACCATGTAGTCGACGGTGCTGGTGTAGCTGCGTGCCCCCGCGCCGAGGCCGAGCAGCGGGACGCCGTGGAACGTCAGCACCTTCTGCTGGTAGCCGCCGCGTCCCAGCCGCTTGTAGCGAACGTTCGACTCCTGGACGTAACCCGCCTGCTTGAAGCGCTCGTTGGCGTAGTCATAGCGCTCGTAGAGGCCGGGATTCCACATGTACTGGTACTTGCCGGTCCGGGAGAACCAGGCGTCGGGGCGGACCGTCAGGAAGTAGGTGCTGATGGTCTCCGGCGCCAGCAGGGCGAGTTCGTCCACCGAATGCCGCCAGCTCTCGTCGGTCTGACCGGCGAATCCCATGATGAGGTCGGTGGACAGGTTCGCCAGTTCGAGGTCGCGGACGATGGCGACGGCCTCACGGATCACCCGCTCGTTGGCCTGACCCCGTCCGGCGGCGCGGATCTCCTCCGGCACGAGCGACTGGATGCCGATGTTCGCCCGGGTCAGCCCCATCGCGATGAGCCCGCGCAGGGTGGCCGGCTCGTTGACGATGGAGTCCGGGGTCGCCTCGATGGCGACTTCCTCCACCGTGCTGCGCCAGTTGGGGTAGACCTCGTCGAGAGTGGCGAAGAGCTGCTCGAAGTGGCGCGGGGACAGCAGGCTCGGCGTGCCGCCACCGATGTAGACGGTCCGCAGCCGCCGGCTCTGGATGACCTCGGTGTGATCGCGGATCTGCGTGCACAGCGCGTCCATGTACGCGTCGTACACGTCGGCGTCCTCGGAGATGACGGTGTAGAGGTTGCAGAACCCGCATTTGTAGCGACAGAAGGGCACGTGCAGATAGAGGTTGAGCTCCGGGACCGTGTGGTTCGTTAAGTCGCGGGCCCAGATGTCGTCGATGCGCAGCGAATCGGGCAACGGCCGGTAGGCGGAGCGGGAGGGATAGGCGTAGTTGAACGGTGGAATGACTCCCTCCGCCAGGTAACCGGCGAGTTCGTCCCTGACACTGTTCACGGGTGTTCTCCTCCTTGTATTGCCCTTGTGCTGCCCTGGCGTTCACCGCGCTCTTCGTGAAGCCGCGGAATTCTGCGGAATTCCGTCAGAACGCGATACGGGAACCGCTCAGCGTTGCCGCGGTCTCTTCAGCCGTTGCGGATCGTGCCGGGCGATGGACGGAAAGACGGGCCCCATGGGGCGGAACACGCGCTGTCGCCGCGCTCTGTCGCACGCAAGCCGGGCGAGGCGGACGCGTGGGTGGGCGTCGCCCTGGGGCTGAGGACGTCGGCCGGCGCAAGAGCCCGAAACCCCCCCGGCGACTGCCTCGACAAGTAAATACACGTCAGGTCACAGGCCGACAGGCCCGGATGCTACGACTCGTCACATTGTCGCGCACCCCCTGCTCGTGTCTTCCTACGAACCTCGTCGCCGACGCCGGTTCGGGGGATGAGCCGTGCAACACTGCGAAAACCGGCGCTGAGGGCGGACGGTTTCCGCCGCGCCGATCCATGAAGTCTCCACATCCCGGAAAACCCGAGGTCTGACCGGGTGTGCGGATCGCCGGAGACCGAGTTCGCCGGAATTTCAGGTCAGTTGGAATCGGTGGCCGAGCAGCACGCCGCCATGGACACGGGGGCGGTGAGAACGCTGTGACCGAACGAGCCGGTGCGCGGGCGCCTGTGGGATTACGGGCCGTGCTGAACGTGACCGGGCCCTGGCTGCCGCTGATCTCGTTCCTGGCCCGACTGCCGGCCGGGCTGTGCCCCACCGGAACGCTGGTGATGGTGACCTCACTGGGCGGCATCCGCCGTGCGGGCCTGGTGGCCGGGTGTCTGTGGGCCGGGCAGGCGGTCGGTGGGCCGTTCATCGGCCGCCTCGCGGACCGCCGGGGGCAGCGCCCCGTCCTCCTCGTCGCTTCCGTGCTCAACGCGACCGCCACCGCGGCGCTGGTCGCCGCCGCGCTCCGCTCCCGGCCCGCGGCGCTCCAGGCCGCGTGCGCCATAGCGGCGGGGCTGACCGTGCCGCAGGTCGGTCCGCTCTCACGCAGCCGCTGGGTGGGGCTGGTGCGGGAACACCGCGACGCGCCGGGGCTCGCAGCCCGGGCGGTGTCGCTCGACACCACGCTCGACGAGATCGGATTCATGGTCGGCCCGGCCCTGGTGGGCGTGCTGGCGCTGGCCGTCGGCCCGGCGGCGGGCGTGGGCTGCGCCGCAGTGCTCATGCTGGTCTTCGGCACCGCCTTCGCGCTGCACCCCACCGCTCCGCCCGGCGCGGCGGCCGCCCGTGACCGCGCCGAGCCGCTGCTGTCCCCGTCGCTGACCGCGCTGTGCGGAATCGCCGTGTTGCAGGGCTGCTTGTGGGGCGCCACCAACGCCGGGATCAACGCGCTGGTCCACGGCCCGGGTGAGCAGGGGGTCGCGGGGCTGGTGTGGAGCGCCATGGCGGTCACCAGCACCCTGGCCGGCCTGGCGGTGACGGTACGGTCCCGTGGCCCGGTGACGCCACGGCAGTTGAAGGCCGCGGTGGCCTGCGAAGCGGCGCTGGCCTGCTCGCTGCCGTGGGTACGCGGATTCGCCGGGGCCACCGCCGCCGTGGCGGCGATCGGGTGCGCCGTGGCCCCGCTGCTCATCGCCGTCTTCGGGCTCGCCGCGCGGACCGCCCCGGCCGCGCGCATGGGCGAGGCGATGTCCCTGCTGGGCAGCGGCCTGATCGCGGGACAGGGGATGGCCGCGATGGCGGCGGGCCAGCTGGCGTCGCTCCACGGGCCGGGCTGGGCCTTCGGCCTGGCCTGCGCGGCGGGGATCTGCGCGTCCGGCGTGGCCTTCGCGTTCCCGCGCTCCGGCGCGCGTGCCGCCGTCGACCTCGTGAGCGCCGAGCGGCGTGCGGCCGCCGTCGACCCCGTGGCCGCCGAGCTGGTGATCCCGCCGCAACGGCCCGCCCGCACCGAGGGAGGAACATGACACCACATCACAAACCGGCACTCCTGGTGATCGAGGCGCTGGCGACGGCCGGTGAGTACCTGCTCGACTCCGCGCGGCGGCTCGGCGTCCGCGTCTTCGTGGCCACCCACGCGGACGTCTTCGCGGCCTACCCGCCCGCCCTGCGCGACCGGATCGACGGTGTCGTGTTCACCGACTTCGCCGACCAGGAGGCCGCGGTGAAGGAACTGGCCGACTTCTGCCGGGCCGCCGGCGTGGGCGCCGTGGTGGCCTGCTGGGAGTTCACCTCGCCCCTGGCCGCCGCACTCGCCGCGGAACTGGGGCTGCCCGGGAACGACCCGGCGCGTGCCGACGGCTGCCGCAACAAGCTGAGGATGGCCGAGTTGTTCCGCCGCCAGGCTGTGCCCGCCCCGAAGACCGTTCCCACGGAGCGGGACGGCGATCCGGTCCACGACGCCCGGGCGGCGGGGATCGGCTACCCGCTCGTGGTGAAACCGGCGGAGGAGGCCGGGTCCATGGGGGTGTCCGTGGTCACGGGGCCGCAGCAGCTGCCCGAGGCGGTCCGGCTGGCGCGCTCCTGGCCCGTGGAGTTCTCCCACGGATTCCCCCTCGACGACACCGCGCTCCTCCAGGAGTACGCGGACGGCGCGGAGTTCAGCGTGGAGACGATTCTGTGGTCGGGACGCGCCACGCATGTCGCGATCACCGAGAAGTTCACCACCGGCGACGGCAGCCGCGCCGAACTCGGCCACACCGTCCCCGCCGCCCTGGAACCGGAGGACGAGCGGCTGCTGTGCTCGGCGGTGGACGCGGCGCTGGAGGCGCTCGGTGTGACCGACGGCCCGGCGCACACGGAGGTGAAGCTCACCGGCGCGGGCGAGGCCCGTGTCATCGAGGTGGCGGCCAGGCCGCCCGGCGGTCACATCGTCCGGCTGGTGCGACTGGCCACCGGAGTCGACCTGACGGCGGCACAGATCCAGGTGGCGTTCGGCTCGGAGCCCGACGTGGCGCCCCGGGCGCACGGTGCCGCGGCGATCCGCTTCGTCACCTCACCGCAGCCCGGCGTCCTCACGGCCGTGCACGGGCTGCCCCGCCCGGGGGACTCGCCGGGTGCCGCGCGGGTGACCGACGTGGCGATGTACGCCGAGCCCGGCGCGGCGGTGAACGGCCCGCGGGACAACCTCGGCCGACTCGGACACGTGATCCTTCAGGCGGCCACCGCGCGGGAGGCCAACGCGGCGGCGGCCCTCGCCATGGCGGGAGTGGTCGTGGACGTGGCCCCCGTCGCCGACGAGGGCGCCACGGAAGGCGGCTGTCAGGCCACGACCACGACCACGACGGATACGGAGTGAAGCGGTGCGACGGATAGCCTTTCTGCGGTCGGTCGAGGTCGAACGGGCCGTCCCGTATCTCGGCCTGATCGCCCCCGACCTGGAGGCGGCCGGTGCGGTGGCGGGACTGTTCCACACCGACGGGGAGTGCGCCCCGGGGGAGTTCCCCGGCGAGGCGCGGAAGATCCCCGCGGACGCGCCGCCCGGGTGGATCGCCGACACCATCGAGGCCTGGGGCGCGGACGGTTGCGTCTCGCTCTCCCTCCCCGACGAGAACGCGCTGCGCGACGCGGTCGTCGGCGAGCTCCTCACCGACCGTGGCATCCCCGCGGTGACGCACTCGGTACGCGCCACGGCTCTGCTGGCCAACAAGCACGAGACCAGGACCGCGGTGTCGGCCGCGGGCCTGGCCGTCCCGCCGGGCCTGCTGATGGACGGCGATCTGCTGGCGGGCCGCAACCTGCCCGTCCCGGCCTACCGCGACGTCCTGCGGCGCCGGGCCACCGGGCTCGGATTCCCGCTGCTGACCAAGC
Organism: Streptomyces sp. ICBB 8177; assembly: GCF_003144095.1. Lineage (GTDB taxonomy): Bacteria > Actinomycetota > Actinomycetes > Streptomycetales > Streptomycetaceae > Streptantibioticus_D. Next base: position 98,767 of record NZ_NSKH01000002.1, read on the forward strand.
CGTTGTGGGACAACCTCAGCAGCGGCATCCGCTTCCTTCCCGACGCCACCGCGCTCGACGCCTACCTCCAGGACCCCTACGACGGCAACGCGGTCCTGGAGGCCTGCCTGACGGGAGAACTGTGCTCGGTGGAGATCGTCGGCCGGGACGGGGAGTACCTCGTCCAGCCGCTGGTGTGGAAGGGCCGCACCGGCGGCGAACCGTCCTTCCTCTTCGGCCAGTTGAGGCACTGCGCGCCACGGCCGGAGCGGGAAGCCCTGTTCGGGCCGGTGGGGGAGCGGCTGGTGGCCCTGTGCCGGGAACTGGACCTGAACGGTGCCGTCGAGGTGGAGATGATCCACGCCGACGACGCGTTTCACGTCATCGAGATCAACCCCCGGGTCTCCGGTTCCACCGCCATGTCGATCGCGGCCTCGGAGTGCAACACCTACGCGTGCCTGCTGCACATGCTGCTCGGCGACTGGACCGCGTACCGCACCGGTCTGCGCACGCGGCGGCGCAGGTGGTCGCTGGAGTTCCCGGTGGGCCACGTCACGCCCGAGTTCGAGCGGGCGGCGCGGGCCGAGCTGGACGTGGTGAGGGTGAGCAACCTCGTCATCGACGGCCGGGACCACGGCGGCAACCTCGTGCTGGCCTGCGCCTACGGTGAGGAGGGGCGGCTGCTGCGCGGGCTGGAGCGGCTGGAGTCGCGGTTCGGCACCCTGGGCCGAGCCGTCGTCGGACAGGTGGCGGACGTGGTGTCCCGCCATTGCCGCACACCGGCCGAGACCGCGCCGGCCACGCCATGACGACCCGTACGGACCGCCCGGCCGGCGTCCGGCGGCGCACCGGGTCACGACTGGGCCTGCCCGAACTGACCGGCCACGGCCGCCTGGTGGGCGCCAACCTGATCGACAGCCTGGGCACCGGACTGGTGCTGGCCTTCACCGTGGTCTACTTCGCCAGGACCACGTCGGTCCCGCTGGCGCGGATCGGCACCGCGCTGAGCCTCGGACGGCTACTGGCGCTGCCAGTACCGGCGCTGGTCGGCCCCTTGCTGGACCGCTACGGTCCGCGTCGCGTCGCGGTGGCGGCCAACCTGGTCTGCGCGGCCGGATTCCTCGGCTTCCCGGCCGCGCGGTCGCTGTGGTCGATCGTGCTGACCCAACTGGTCGTCCAAGGCGGGACCACGGCGTACTGGACGGCGAGCCGTTCCCTGGTGTCGCTGGCCGCGTCGTCCCCGCTGGAGCGTCCCCGGTGGTTCGGGCTGGTGTCCGCGCTGCGCAACACCGGCATGGGACTCGGCGCCGTGGTGTCGTCCGCCACCGTGGACGTCGCGGGCGTGGCCGGGCTGCGCGCGGTGGTCGTGGCCAACGCTGCCACCTTCGTGGTCGCGGCGTGGCTGATCGCCACCTGGTCTCCCACGCGTTCGCCAACGGGTCCGGTGAGCAGTAAAGTTGACGGCCCATCATGCCAATCGGGTTACAGGACGGTTCTGCGAGACAGCGCCTACCTGCGGCTGGTGGCCGCCAACCTCGCCTACGTGCTCGGTGCGATGACGCCGTCGGTCCTGCTCGCGGTGTACGTCACCGGCAGCGTCCGCGCGCCCGCGTGGCTGGTCGGCGTGCTCCTGGCCCTCAACACCGCGGTCGTGGCGACGTCGCAGACCGCCGTGTACCGGTTGCTGGAACGCCACCGGCTGTCCCGGATCGCCGCGGCGGGTCTGGTCGTCGACGCGGCCGCGTTCCTGATGTTCGCACTCGTTCCCACGGGTGGCGGGGCCGTCGCCTGCGCGGTCCTCGTCACCGCCATGCTGGTGTTCACCGCCGCGGAGGTCGTGGGATCGCCGTCGCTGAACGAATTGAGCGTGCGTCTGTCCGCGCGGCACCTGCAAGGGCGTTACCAGGCGGTCTACCAGATGTCCTGGGCCGTCGGCGGCGCTCTCGCGCCCGCGGCGCTGACCGGGCTGCTAACCCTCGGGCCGCTGTGGCCCTGGATCGCCCTGGCGCTCGGCGGCGCGGCGGCGGCGGCCCTCGCGCTCACCCTGGACGGCCGTCGGGCCGAGGGCGCCGTGTAGTGGCGCGACCGCGTGTGGCGCAGGGAGCCGCACCGGCGGTGCGGTCGGGCCGCACGGCCAGGCCATCAGGTCCGCGAGGACGAAGACGACGAACGCGAGTCGGGAGCAACACCATGCGGGTCCACAGTGTCGACGGCACGAGCGGCGTCGATCCCGCGGCCTGGGACAGCCTCGCCGGGCCTGCGGGCTTCTACGCCACGCACGGCTGGCTCGCCTCCCAGGAATCCGCCGACGCCACGGCACGCCACTTCGTGGTGGAGGCGGACACCGGCCGACCTCTCGGCGCCGTCGCCACCTACCTGTGCCACCGCGTGGCCAACCCCAACTACCGCGTACGCGAGCTGTTCCCCGACCTGCCGTGGCATCAGGACCGGCCGGTGCTCCTGGCCGGGGGGACGCAGGGCTACCAGCATCCGCTCCTCGTCGCCCGCGACCTCACCACGTCGGACCGGCGGCGGGTGCTCGACCTGCTGGTCTCGGCCGTACGCGAGTACGCGCGCGGTGCGGCCGACGGCGTCACGTGGTGGCTCTACCTGCCGGACGCCGACGCCAGGGAACTGGCCAGGTGTCTCGGCGCGGCGCCGCGCCTGGTGCGTGGTGACTGCGCGATCGAGCTGCCGGGCGGCTCCTTCACCGACTTCCTCGCCGGCTTCCCCTCCCGGCGCCGCCGGATCCTGCGTCGCGAGGACGAGGCGTTCGAGGCGGCAGGACATGAACTGCGACACCTGCCGCTGTCCGCCTGCTGGCGCGAGGCCGGTGCGTTGCTGGCGCTCACCCAGCGCCGCTACGGCCACCGCGTGGACGACGAGGAGATGGCCACTCTGCTGCGGCGGCAGTGCGAGGCCACCGGCGACTCCGGCACGGTGCACGCATGCATCAGCGGCGGCCGCATGGCGGGCTTCTGCCTCACCTACGGATGCGGCGACACCCTGTACGCACGGGCCTCCGGCTTCGACTACGGCCAACTCGGCGGAGCCAAGGAGCACTTCAGGATCTGCTACTACGATCCCATCCGTCTCGCCTACGCCACCGGACGGCGCAGCTACCACCTGGGCGTCGGCTCCTACCGGACGAAGACGCTGCGGGGCGCGGCCGTCACCGCGCTGTGGGCGCTGTGTGACGGCGACCCCCGTTGGACCCGCGAGGGCGCCGCCGAGCACAACGCCGTGACCGCCCGCACGCTCCTCGCCGACATCCCCTCGCACGCTCTGCGGGACCCGTCGTCGTGGCCGTCCGTCCCCGAGCGGGACGTGGGCGACCCGGTGCGGACGGTGTAATCGGGGGAAGGCTGCCGCCTGCGGGCGCCGTCGGCCTCCGCGCCCACGGCCCTCCGCCGCCTTCTACGTCTCGTAGTACCTTTTGTTCGGTATGGCGGCCCCCGAGGACACACCGGGGCGACGCGGAGGCCGGGCGTGCGCGGAGGGCCGGCGAGGCAGGAGGGCGGTGGCGGATGGCAGGCGACGGGCACGGGGACGGCAGGCGGCGTGCGCGGGGCGAGCTGGAGAGCGAGGTGCTGGCCGCGCTGTGGGCGGCGGGCGAGCCCGTGACGGCCGCGGCCGTCCACGAGCGGGTCGGCGGCGGCACCGCGTACACCACGGTCCTGACCATCCTGACGCGGCTGTGCGGCAAGGGTCTGGTGACCCGGCGGCGGGAGGGGCGCAGCCATCGCTACGTCCCGGTCGACGACCAGCCGGGGCTGGCCGCGGCGGGCATGCACTCGCTGCTCGACGAGGGCGGCGACCGGGCGCAGGTGCTGGCGCGTTTCGTGTCGGAGCTGTCCGTGGAGGACGAACGGCTGCTGGAGCGGCTGTTGCACGGCGACGCGCGCGGGCAGGGGTGACGTCGTGTTCTGGCCGTTGCCGATGTATCTGCCGCTGCTGGTGAGCGTGGTGCTGGCGCTGGTCGCGCCGTGGGCGGGCCGCAGGATGCCGCCGCGCACGGCGGCGTGGGCCATGGCCGGCTCGGCGGTGGTGGCCGCCGGGACGTGGGTGACGCAGCTGGCGATCCTGGCGTTCACCGCCGTGAGCCAGGTGCCGCTGGTGGCCGCGCGCGGACGCTGGTCGGTGGGCGTGCTGGCCGCCGAGGACCCGGTCAGCCGTGAGGTCGCCGCGGTCTGCGCCGCGGTGGTGCTGACCGTGGCGGTCAGTGTCGCGGTGGCGTCATGGCGGCGGGGCCGGGCGATGGTCGGCGCGTGGCGGGAGTGCCGACGGCTCGCGGCCGGTGGGGACCTCGCCGTGCTCGACGACCCGGTGCCGACCGCGTTCGCCGTGCCGGGCCGCCCCGGGCGGGTCGTGGTCTCGTCGGGAATGCTGCGGTTGCTGGACGCGCCGGAGCGCCGGGCCCTGCTGGCCCACGAGCGGGCGCACCTGCGCCACCGGCACCACCTGTTCCTGCTGGTCCTGCATCTGGCCTCCGCGGTCACCCCGTTGCTGCGGCCGGTCGAGCGGGCCGGGGCGTTCGCCGTCGAGCGGTGGGCGGACGAGGAGGCCGGTGCGGCGGTGTCGGACCGGCCGCTGGTCGCCAGGGCCCTGGCTCGGGCCGCCCTGGCCGCGGGCCGGGCCCGTCCGGGGACGCTGTCCGCGACCGGGGGCCCGGTGCCGCAACGCGTGCGGGCCCTGCTGGCACCGCCGGTACCGCGCCGCAGGGTGGAGGTGGCGGCGTTCGCCGTGCTGGTGGTGGTGTGCTGCGCGAGTCTCGCCATCGCGGCCCGCGACACCGACCGGCTCTTCGACGCCGCGGGTGTGCAGGTCCGGGCGGCCGGAGTGCATCTGCGCGCGCTGCGTTGACCGGGCGTCGGCCCGGGTGCCGGTCCCGCCGAGGGCGCCGCCCGGACGCCGCGGACAGTGTCGTCGTGCGCTACTTGGCCGCCGTGTAGATCAGCAGCGCCGCCCCGGCGAGCACCGATATGCCGACGATGACGAGCAGTGTGCTGACGATCACGAAGACGATCAACTGCCCCGCCCGCACCAGCGCGGTGGGCTCCTCGTCCCGTTCCGCCCGGGAGGCGGCCCGGGACCCCGTGCGGGCTCCTGGCCGGGCGTCACGGCGCGAGCGGTTCCTGTGGCCCGGGGTGCTGGTGTCGGTCATGGGGTTCCTCCGTTGACGGTGCTCGGGCGGACGGCTTCCGGGGTGGACGGGTTCGTGGCGTGCGCGGGATGTGCGCCATGTGTGAGACGCATGAAGGGCTCGCGGAGTTCACGGGTGCGCGCGGGGGGTGTTGTCGCGGCCCCCGTCTCGCGTGCCCACGCGAGGCGCTGCCACGCCGCCCGTCACCGGATCGGGCCGGTGGGCCCGACGGGGGCGAACAGTCCGTGATGCGGGAAGCGGATCGTGGCGACGACGAACACGACGGGGTTTCGCGGGTCGTCCAGGTTCACCGTGATCTCGTGCGCGGGGTGCGAGTCGGGCGCGGTCAGTGTCGTCCCGGCCCACCGGTGACCTGACGGGAAGCGCCAGCCGACTCGCCCTTCGAGGCCGGCCGGGACCCGCACCGCGGTCGTGCCCTGGTGCAGCCGCGCCGTGCCGCTGCCCAGCCCGGCCAGGAACGCGGCCAATCCGGCCCGGCCGGTGGTGAACCGTACGTAGAGGGAGTCCGTCTGCCATGAGTTCGCCTCGTAGAACTCGACGTCGCGGGCGTCCCGCGGGATCGGCACCTCGTAGACGCCGCACTGTACGGCGGACGGGGTGGCGTGCACCACCCCCGCCATCTGGGCCCTCAGCTCCTTGTCCGTCGCCGCGCTGTGGCTCTGAAGCCCGGAGATCACCAGATAGACGGCCGGGATCACGATCAGCAACGCGGCGACGCCCCGCCGGACGCGGGCGCTGCCGGGCGCACCGGTCATCGCGGGCTCGCCCGGCCGTGACACGGCCATGGTCCCACCGCCACGCCCGCCGCATCGGGTGTCATCCGTCATCCCTCCCGGGTTCATCCTGGGGACCACCATACTTCTACATCATGTAGTAATTTCGGCACCGGCCCGCGGTCGGCGCTCGTGGTATCGCCGTCCGGCGAGCACCCCTCGCGGCCTGCGCCTGTGCGGCGCGGCCGACCCCCCATACAGGCAAGTTCTACATCATGTAGTAGTTTCCCCGGCGAGCGCCCGACGCGTCCGGTGCGGGCCTGCCCGCGCGGTCGCGCGCGGGCGTGCCCCCGGCCCGCGCGGCCCACCGGGGGCCGAGCGCCCGGGGCCGTGCGCGTTTCCCCTCAGGAGGCTGAACGCCTGTGTCCACCTGCGACGAACCGGCCGAGGAGCCGGCGTTCCCGCGACCCGTCGTCACGCGGCCACCGGCCCCTGGCCCCGGGCGCGTCGTCATCGTCTCCGCGAGCGTCGGCGCGGGCCACGACGGCGCGGCGGCGGGACTCGCCCGCCACCTCACCGCCCACGGCCACCCGGTGGACCGGCACGACTTCCTCGACCTGCTGCCCGCGGGAACCGGACGACTGCTCTCCCGCGTCTACCACCGCCTGCTGCTGTGGGCGCCGGCCTGCTACCAGCGCCTGTACGCCGCGACCGAACACACGCGGCGGCCCGGTGTGGTGTGGTGGGCGTTGTTCCGCAGCGCCGAGCGCCGGACCCTCCGGGCGATACCACCGGACACGTGCGCGGTCGTGTCGACCTACCCCGGCGCCAGCCAGGTCTTCGGCGCGCTGCGGCGCCGCGGCCTGCTGGGCGTACCGGCACTCACCTACCTGACCGACTTCTCCGTCCACGCCATGTGGGTCGCCCCCGGCGTCGACGCCCACCTGGCCGTGCACGCGATACCGGCGGCCCAGGCCCACGCGCGGGACGCCGCGAACGTCACCGTGGCGGGACCCGTGACCGACCCCCGTTTCACCCCCGCCACCGCAAGTCAACGCCGCGCGGCGCGCGCCCGTTTCGGTCTGCCCGACGACGTGCCGTTGGCCCTCCTGGTCGCGGGCTCGTGGGGCGTCGGGCCGGTGCGGAGGGCGGCGACCGAGATCCGCGACAGCGGCGTCGCCGTGCCGGTGGTCGTGTGCGGGCGCAACCAGGCCCTCGCCGAGCAGTTGCGCAGGGACGGCGTCGGGCACGCCTACGGCTGGACGGACGACATGCCCGGCCTGATGAGGGCGTGCGACGTGCTGGTGCAGAACGCGGGCGGACTCACCTCGCTGGAGGCGTTCGCCGCCGGGCTGCCGGTGGCCAGTTACCGCTGCATCCCCGGCCACGGCCATACCAACGCCGCCGCCCTGGACGAGGCCGGCCTCGCCGCCTGGATAACCGGACCCGGCGATCTCGCCCGCGTCCTGACCGAACTGCTCCACGGTCCCCGCGGCCTGGCCCAGCGCGCCGCCGGGCTGGCCCTGCACCGATCGGCCACCGGCCCGCTGCCCGCGATCGCCGTCATGCTCACCGCCGCGACCGGCGGCCGCCCGGCGCCGCACCCGCGTCCGGCCGTCCACCGCCGTCCGGTGCGGCGCCGCATCGGGGTGATGGCCGCCGTCGCGGCGGTCACCGTCTCGCTCGGCATCGCCGCCCCGCTCGCGTACGCCTACGCCGAAGCCCCCGCCCACCTCCCCACCGTCGCGCGCCACCAGCACGGAGCCGCCCGATGACCGCCGTACGCCTCGCCCGTGCCGCCGCGCTCGCGTCCGCCGCGGCCCTGCCCGCGCTCGCCGCCCTCCACGCCGCGCCGTCGGTCTCCACTTTCGGCCCGTTGCGCAACCGCACGATGCCACGACTGGCCGGGCGGGGCCGCCGCGACCACATCGCCCTCACCTTCGACGACGGCCCCGACCACCTGGCCACCCCGCACTTCCTCCGCCTTCTGGAAGCCCGCGGTGTGCGTGCAACGTTCTTCCTGCTCGGCTCGATGCTGGTCCGTTCGCCCGGCCTGGCACGCGAGATGGCCGCCGCCGGACACCAGATCGGCATCCACGGCTGGCACCACCGCCCGCTCGCGCTGCGCGGACCGCGCGCCACCTACGACGACCTCGCCCGCGCCCGGGACGCCGTGACCGACGTGACCGGCCGGCCACCGGCGCTCTTCCGGCCGCCGTACGGGGTGATGTCCACCGCGGCCCACCTCGCCTGCCACGGCCTGGGTCTGACCCCCGTGCTGTGGACCGCCTGGGGCGAGGACTGGCGCCGTCGCGCCACGCCGCGTTCGGTTCACGACACCGTCGTACGGGACCTGCGCGGCGGCGGCACGATCCTGCTCCACGACAGCGACTGCACCTCCGCCACCGGTTCGTGGCGCATCACGCTCGAAGCGCTGCCCGAAATCCTCGACACGTGCGACGCCCGCGGCTGGGCGGTGGGCCCGCTGGCCGACCACGGCGACCGGTGGACGACCGGGGGAGGCGGCGCGGGGGCCGACGGGTAGGGCGCGGTGCGCGAGGGGGTGGCCGGACGGGAACGCCGCCGAGGAGGCGTTCCGGGCCCGAGGAGCGGGTTTTCAGATCGCCAGGGCCGGTCGTGAACAGGGCCGGCCGTCCAACTGGCCTGGCCACCCGGCGCAGTTGCTGACCGGATCACGCGTAGGCCATGGGTCCATGGCCCGTGGGTCGCCCCCTGCGGGCTCAACACCCGCCCGTGCGTTCACCCGACGGTCCCGCCGATCCGGGAAGATCGCGAGAAGAATATTCCCATTGTCCGTATTTGAGGTCTATGCCGTTTTAATTCCCATGGTGAGTTGGGCTCGTGTGGTTTCAGCCGGGTCGGCTCGGGGAGGTGGGGTGTGTCACATGCGTAGTCGTTGGGAGTGACCATGAAGAAGAAGACCCTGGCCATGGCGTTCGCCGCCGCCCTGCTCACCGCCGGCGGCGCCGGCGCGGCCTCGGCGGCAGCGGCTCCGCAGCAGCAGCCCGCGCATCCCACGAGTTCCACGGGCGCGACCGCGGGCACGACCAAGGGCGCGACCACGACCACGACGTTCCACTGCTCCCAGCCCGATCGCACGTTCACCATCTCCGCGGACCCGTGGGTCATGGGCCAGTACGACGCGTACTACGGCCAGCAGGGCTGCACGCACACGCAGTAGGACGGAGCCGGTGGACCGGTTCCGAACGGCGGCCCCGGCCGGGCGATCCGGCCGGGGCCGAGGCGCGCCGGCCGGATCGCCCGTCCGGCGGGTCAGCCCGCGGCGCCCGGCGCGAACGTCACGTCCGTGGTGTCGACCGTGCCTCCGCGGCGCCCGGGGGCCTTCTGGAACCGCCAGTAGAGGTTGGTGTGGGCGATCACCTTGTCGGGAGTCGGCGCGCCGTACCTGCTGAGGTCCTTCGTGCTGTGCGCGTCGGCGACCAGCGTCACGTCGTATCCGCGCACCAGCGCGCCGTGCAGCGTCGAGCGGACGCAGAAGTCGGTCTGCGCGCCGGTGACGACGAGCCGGCCGACCCCGCGCTCGGCGAGGACCGCCTCCAGATCGGTCTCCTCGAACGAGTCGCCGTACTCCTTGTGCACGAGTGCCTCGCCCGCCTCGCGGACCAGCTCCGGCACGTACTGCCAGCCCTCGCTGCCCCGCTTCAGTTCGTCGTCGGAGTGCTGCACCCACACCACGGGCACGCCCTGCGCGCGGGCCTTGCCGACGACCGAGCGGATGTTGGCGATCACGCCGTCGCGGTCGTGCGCGCCGTCCATCACCTCGTTCTGCACGTCGATGACCAGCACGGCGGTGTGCGGTCTGCCGTCCAGGGTCGTCATGTGACCTCCAGTTCCTCGCCGGTCCCTCGGAGTTGATCCTTCGCTCACGATAGGCCGTGGCACCGACAACGCCGACCGTGTTGTGGCGGCAGGATCGTGAACCGCCCTGAAGGGCCCGCGCCGCGCGGTGAGCCTCCCGCGTCCCGCGCGCCACGTCGTCCGGCACCCACGGCTCGCGTCGCCCGCAGATCCGTCCACGCGCCTCCGCGGGCTCGCTGGCCGGCGGGAAAGGTAGAGTTCCCTAGATAACTAGGAAAACCATGGTGTCGAAGACTGTGGGAGGGTCGCGATGGAGTACCTCATCGACCGGCGCAGCGGGGTGGCCACCTACGTGCAGATCGTCGAGCAGACGAAGCGCGCGCTCCGCCTCGGCTTCCTGCAGCCCGGCGAGCAACTTCCCACCGCGCGCGAGGTCGTCGAGGCGACGGCCATCAACCCCAACACCGTGCTGAAGGCCTACCGGGAGCTGGAGCGCGAAGGCCTGGTCGAGAGCCGTCGCGGTGTGGGCACCTTCGTACGGCACTCGCTCGGCAAGCCGCAGGCGTCCGCGGACTCCGCGCTGCACGCGGAACTGACCGAGTGGATGCGGCGGGCACACGCCGCCGGTCTCGACCGGGAGGACGCGGCAGCGCTCGTCGCCTCCGTACTCGACGCCTGGTTCCCGGTGACCCAGTCCGCGTCGGCGGCACACCACCGCGCCGGGGACGCGGTATGAGCAGGGTGTTCCGTTCTGCCGGCGGGCGGTCCGGCGAACTGGCCCGTGCGGCGGCGGGCCGGCACCCGTCCGGCGAGGTGGCCGTCGTGGAGGCCCGCGGCCTGGGCAAGCGGTACCGCCGCCGCCACGCCCTGAGCGACTGCTCCTTCCGCATACCCGCGGGCCGCGTCCGCGGCCTCGTCGGGCCCAACGGCGGTGGCAAGAGCACCCCGTCGTCGGCTCCAGCAGGTTGGCCGTGATGCCGAGCAACGTGCTCTTGCCCGCCCCGTTGGGGCCGACCAGGCCGCAGATCCGGCCGGCCGACAGCCGGAACGAGCAGTCGCAACGCCCATCCGCGCTGGTACTTCTTCCCCAGGCCGCGCGCCTCCAGCGCGGGCCCGTCGCCCGGGCCCGAACGGCTCGTGCTGTCGTCCACCCGTACTCCTCACTCCCCGAGTCACTCCCCCGAGGACTCCCCGAAGCCGGACGCGACGGATCGGCACGCCGATCCCACACCGGGGCATTTCACTAGAACATTAGTGGAATGAGGGTGAGGAGTGGGAGAAGGTCAGCGGTCGCCCGTGCTCAGGAGCGTCAGCAGGCCCTCCATGCCGTCGGTCTCCACGGCTCGCCGCTGCCGCTGTTCCCCGGTGCCGTGCTCCAGCAGCCGTTCCACGCCTGCCGACACCCGTCCCAGGTCGCCGGTGTCGTCGAGCGCCTTGCGCAGGTGATCCATGAGCGAGACGACGACCTCGGCGGCGGGGCGCGGTTCGCACGAGAGCGGGTCGACCAGGTCGCCGTTGAGCCCGTGCCGTGCCGCCTGCCAGTTCGCCGCCGCCAGCAGCTCGTCCGGTACGAGGGGGCCCACCGCCGCCCCGGACTCGGCCTCGTCCAGCCCGGTCGCCACCAGCGCGCGCACCACACCGGCCAGGGTCACCGCGTCCTCGACTGCCAACTGCACGTCCATCGCCCGCACTTCGACCGTCGGATAACGCTCGGACGGCCGCGCCTGCCAGTACACCTGGCCGCGGTCGCGGATCACCCCGACGCGCTTGAGCCGCTCGGTACGGCGTTCGTAGTCCCGCGGGCCGTCGAACACCGGCGGCGGACCGCTGACCGGCCACCGCCCGAAGACCACCGTGCGCCAGCTGGCGAATCCGGTCTCCGCCCCGTCCCAGTAAGGGGAGTTGCCCGACAGGGCCACCAGGACCGGCAGCCACCGCCGGATCCGGTTGAGCACCGCGATCGCCCGCGCGCGGTCCGGCACGCCGACGTGCACGTGCATGCCGTTGATCATCTGCTCGTCCACCAGCAACGCGGCGTCCGCCAGCATCCTGCGGTACCGCGGCTTGTCCGTCACGGGCGCGGGCCCCAGCAACGGCGCCGCGCCACTGGCGGCCACCCGGCACCCCGTCTCCGCCGCGGCCGCGTGCAGGGCGCCCCGCAGGCGGCGCAGATGCCGCTCGACCTCGTCGAGGGTCTCGCAGACCGGGGTGGCGACCTCCACCTGTGCCTGCAACAGCTCCCGTTCGACCTCACCGCGGTCGATGCCGGGCTGCCGCGCCGCCGCGGCCCGCACCTCCTCCCACCGCGAGACGGGATGGCCGCTGTCCGCGTCCAGCAGCAGGTACTCCTCTTCCACACCGACGCTCACCATGCTGCGCGCGTACCCGCCACCCCGGTCCGCCAAGCCGGAGCGGGGTGGCGGGTACGCGCGTCGTGACAGGACGCGCGCGCCGGGCAGGAGCCATCATGACGGTTCGCGGCACTCTGGGTGCAGGAGGAGACATGCCCGCTGACGCTGACGACGGAGCCGCCGAAGACGGCGGGACGGCTCGCCCGACGGACCGGGAGCACGGCTTCGGACGGCACGAGACCCCCGAGGCGCGCGCCGACCGGCGGTGGGCGGAGATGCTCCAGGAGGTGCGCGTCACCCAGACCGGCGCGCAGATCCTCTTCGGGTTCCTGCTCAGTGTGGCCTTCACCCCGCGCTTCACCCAACTGGGTGGATTCGACAAGGCGTTGTACGCGACGACGGTCCTGCTCGGCGCCCTGGCGACCGGCGCGCTCGTCGCCCCCGTCTCCCTGCACCGGATGCTCGCCGGCCACCGGCGCAAGCCCGAACTGGTGACGATGACGGGCCGCCTGGTGGTCGTCGGCATGGCACTGCTGGCCGCCGCCGTGGTGTGCGCGGTCCTCCTCCTGCTGCGCGTGGCACTGGGCGGCGGCTGGGCCTGGGGCCTCGCGGCGGCGGTCCTGGCCTGGTTCGCCGTCTGCTGGCTGCTGCTGCCGGCCGTCCTGCGGCACTACCTCGACCGCCGGGGGAGCTAGGTCTGGTTTCCCGGCGTGCCAGGGGGCACCCGGACCGCATGTGGACCGGAAACCCGCTGATCGGTGCCGCGGCCGGAGCGGCCGGCACGACCACGCTCAACGCGGTCACGTACCTGGACATGGCCCTGCGGGGCCGCCCCTCCAGCGACACACCGCAACTGGCGGTGGAACGGCTGACCGACGCCGCGCACACCTCGGTACCGGGCGGGGCGAGCGGCACGACAACCGCGTCTGCGGTCCCGGGCCGCTGCTGGGCATCGACACCGGTGTCGCCGTGGGCGCCCTCTACGGGCCGGCGCACGGATCCGGCCGACCGGGTCCCCGACCTGGTCCCGCACCTGGCCTACGGTCTCGTCACCACCGGCGCCGCGCGGGCCGCCACCCGTTGAACGCCACATGTGAGGGAGTTGTGGCATACACCGGGCGGTCACGGGCACAAGGACGACGAAGTCACTGCCGCGCCCAGCCCGTGCTCCCACCGGGCTCGCCGTCACGGACTTCGCGACCACGTCCATGACGGAAGGACCTGTTGTGCTGCTGCCGGCGGAGAAGGAACTGCGCACCGTACTGGCCCGCTTCGCCGAGGCCCGTTTCCGGCACGAGCTGGATCCCACCGACGACTCGGCCCGGACCCTCGCGGACGTCTCGTACACCCTGTGCGTCATGACGGGGGTCCGCGAGGTGGACCAGGCGCTCGCCACGGCCGACACCCTGCTGGAACGGTTGCGCGCGGACCGCCGCCACGGCACGCGGGCGGGCGAGACCCTGGCCGCCTGAAGTACGGCGGCCGCGGCGGACGCCGCACGGGTCGTCATCGGCCCGCGGTAGCCCCCGTGAGCCGGGAGCCGCGGCAAGCACGTCGCTCAGTACCGACGTCCCGCGAAGCGCCGGGCGAAGCCGTCGCCCACGTCGGCGGTCACTGTGTAGTCGTAGCGACCGGCGCTGCTGTTGAGGGTGAGCGTCGTGGCCCCGCCCGCGGCGACCGTCACGGTGCGGACGGTGCCGCCGCTCGCGCCCTGCGCCGCGTTGACGCCCACGGTGAACACGCAGGCCGCCGACCCCGCGTTGGTCAGATGCAGGGTCTGGGTCGCGCCGTCGGCGTTGTCGACCGCGTAGGCCTCGGGGTGCGCCTTGGCGCCGTGCCGATGGGATCGATCCAGCCCGACCACTGGTAGAGGCGGTTGGGGTTGGTGGGCCCCTGCACCGAGCAGAAGTAGGAGTCGCAGACGGTGAAGACGTCGGCCAGCGCGCGGACCGGTTGGGACGGTGCGGTCTCACTGGTGACGGCTGTGCACCAGGAGGGGGAACGCCAGTTCGGCGACCAGCCAGGCACACAGCAGCGCGGCGACGGCAAGCAGGACCGCTGTCGTGCCCCTGACGCGGCGTCGGGCGAGCTTCCCCATGTTCTTCTCCGTCCCTCGAACCGGCCGGGCCGCGAAGCCACGTTCGGCGCGCCCCGGGAAGTCGATCACCACTCGCCTCCCCAGGAGCACCCCGACCATGCCTCGCCCGCCGGTCCCTCGGTCGCGTTCACCCAGAAGCCGGAAGCGCGGCCCCCGGACGCGTCGCTCAGGGCAGGATCTCGACGTACCCGTCGGTCCCGTGCACACGGATCCGCTGGCCGTCGCGGATCAGCCGGGTGGCCCGCTCCACGCCCACGACGGCCGGCAAGCCGTACTCCCGGGCGATCACCGCGCCATGGGTCATCAGGCCGCCCACCTCCGTCACCAGCCCCGTGATCCCGACGAACAACGGCGACCAACTGGGGTCCGTGAAGGCCGTCACCAGGATGTCGCCCGCTTCCAGGTCGGCCTCGGCCATGTCGAGGACGACGCGCGCCCTCCCCTCGACGGTCCCGGCGGAGACCGGTACGCCGACCAGTGCGCCGGCCGGCACGTCCTCGCGCCGGTACGCCCCCGTGAGGGCCTCCCCGTCCGAGGTGATCACCCGGGGCGGAGTGAGCGCGTGGTACGAGCGGAACGCGTCCTTGCGCCGCCGAACGAGCCCGTCGTCCACCCGGTGCGAACGCACGACGTCGCGGAGTTCCTCGAACGTGAGGTAGAACGCGTCCTCCTTCTCGGACAGCACGCCGGCCCGCACGAGGCGCTCGGCCTCCGCCAACAGGGCCTGCTTGTAGACGAAGTAGCGGCTGACGATGCCGTACTTCGGGTACTCCCGGTACCCGATGAAGGTGCGGACCCGGTCGATCATCCGCCGGGTCTCCTCGGCCTTGCGGTCCCCCTCGGGCAGGGCCCGCAAGCGGGACAGCACCTCCCGCTCCTTCTCCCGTGCCTTCCGCAGCCCCTGCTCGAACCGCCGCGCGGCGGCGCCCGGTGCGAAGTTCCTGACGTGGTCGAGGATCACCGGGACGAGCGCGGCGGGCCGCTCGCGCCAACGCGGCCTCGTGATGTCGATCTCGCCGACGCAGCGCATGCCGTACCGGTCGAGGTAGTCCTCGATGGCCGCGCGCGCCTCGGCACCGCCCGGGAGCTTCGGCAACTCGTCCAGGAAGCCGTCACCCAGGAGGCCCTCGGCGCCCTCCAGGAACGCCACCACCTGCGGCCACGGGCGGATCACGTCCGCGACGTCGAGCAGCGCCAGCCCCATCTCCGACGTGACGTTGCCGGGGGCGGACAGCGTGAGGGTGTCAGCCGCGTTCTTCTCGCCGAGCCACTCCAGCAGTTTGTCGTTGAGCCACCACGTGGCCTGAATCCCCGCCATGATCGCCTGGATGTTCAACGGGTCGCCCAGGACCCGCTTGTGCTCCTCGAAGGCCTCCAGCAGGAAGTCGAACAGCGCCGGTCCGCTCTTCGTGCGGATGTCGCGCTCCAGGGCGGCGACGGACGTACGGCTCCGTTCGACCAGCTCGGTGACGATGGCCGGGTCGGTCTCGATCGGCGCGGGCGCACCACCGGGGGGCGGTCCGCCGGCGGTCCGTGCGGCGGGTGCCATCTCCGGGAGCGCGGGGACGAAGCCGTCGTGGCTCAGGACGGTCTCCAGGGCGTCCCTGACCAGCGGGTCGCCCCTGCCCATGACGTCCAGGAGGGCCGCGCGGCTCGCGGGTGAGGCCAGGCGCTGGGTGACGTCGACGAACAGCCTCCCGCCCGCCTCGTGCATCGGCGCCATGGCTGTCAGCTGCCACACGGAAAGACCCAGGGGCCTCATGGGATCGGTCATCATCTGCTGATGGCCGACGGAGACGTAGACGCGGTTCTCCTGGTCGCCGGAGCCGGAGCCGGGGATGGGGAAGAGCGTCGTGATCGGGCGGCTCTGGACGATCTGGAAGCCGTCGTCGTCCAGGCACCACTCGACGTCCTGCGGGCCGCCGAAGTGCGCTTCGATCCGCCGCCCGAGCCGTACGAGCCGCACGGCCTGCGCGTCCGTCAGCGCGGGTTCCGTCCGGCGCCCCGGGTCGAGCGCCACCTCGCGCGTGCCGCCGGTCGGCACCGCGTGAACGGCACGCCGCTTGGTGGCGATCGACCTGGTGACGACCTCGCCGTCCCGCACCGTGAAGACGTCCGGGTTCACCAGACCGGAGACCAGGGCCTCGCCGAGGCCGAAGCCGGCGTCCACGGTCGCGACCTTCCGGTTGCCCGTGACGGGATCCGCCGTGAACAGGACGCCCGCCGCACGCGGCAGCACCATCCGCTGCACGACGACGGCCATGTGGACCGTACGGTGGTCGATGCCGTTGCGCAGGCGGTAGGTCACGGCGCGCTCGGTGAACAGCGAGGCCCAGCACCGGCTGACGTGCTCCAGGACCGCCCTCGGCCCCACGACGTTCATGTACGTGTCCTGCTGGCCCGCGAAGGAGGCCGTCGGCAGGTCCTCGGCCGTCGCGCTGGAGCGGACGGCGCACGCGGCTCGCTCGCCGAGCCGGGCGTGCGCGCCGGTGATGGCCGCCGCGAGATCGCCCGGGACGGCCGTCTCCTCGATGGTCCGGCGGACGCGTGCGCTGAGGGTGCGGATCCCCTCGCGGTCGTCCGGCGCCACGCACGCCAGCCGGTCCAACTGGTCGTCGATCGACGGCGCTTCGGCCATGATCCGCCGAAACGCGTCCGTCGTCACGCAGAAGCCGTCCGGCACGCGGACGCCCTCGATCCGCGACAGCCCGCCCAGGTGCGCGCCCTTGCCGCCGACGACCGCGACCTGCGTCTCGTCAACCTGCCGAAGATCCAGCACGTACTGGTCGGTCATCGCGTCGCCTCCGGGGCAGCCGTGCCGCGTCGCGCCGCGGTGTCCGGTCGCGTCACCGGCGCCTCCTGCGCTGTCGAGTCTTCCGTGGTGCTCATCCCTGGTCGCCTTCCCTCCGACACGTGTCGGCCTTCCGCCCCGCCCGGTCGGGCGGCGGGCGCTTCCGCGCTTTCGCTAACGCCGGTCGTGCCCCCGTTTCCGCTGATCGCGGCATGAGCCGACGATTCTGCGCCGTGACCAGGGCCTTGTGGCAAGCCCCCCAGTGCGCTATAGGTTGAGAGTGGCAGGGAGAGAGCGTCTTCCCTGCCTTTGCTCTTGCCTGATCCGGTCGCGTCTCCGTGTCTTTGCGAGTCTTTGCGTGTCTTCGCCCGACCAGGCCCGCGTCTCCGTCGACCCGCACGGATCCGCCGCGCCGGCCGTTCCGCGGTGGGCCCGCCCGTGACCTGTGCCGTACGTTCCCGGACCAGGCGGGTGATCCGGCCCGGGAGGTTCCGCGCGTCGCGTCGGGTCCTGTGGCGCCCGGCGGTCGTACGGTCGAGTCCTTGCCGAAGACGAGGATTTCCGATGCGCAGTGTGACCTTTTCGATGGGCGTCTCGCTCGACGGCTACATCGTCGGGCCGGACGGTGGTTTCGACTGGGCGGAGCCCGACGAGGAGGTCTTCCGCTTCGTCACCGACCAGATCCGGGGAGTCGGCGTCCACCTGATGGGGCGGCGCCTGTACGAGACGATGCTGTACTGGGAGAGCGCCGACGAGGATCCCTCGCTCGACGCGTCCATGCGCGAATGGGCGGCGCTGTGGAATCCCCTCCCGAAGGTCGTGTTCTCGACCACGCTGCCGGCGGTGCGGGGGCACGCGCGGCTGGCCTCCGGTGGAGTGGCCGAGGAGATCGAGCGGTTGCGCGCCGAGCCGGGGGAGGGGGAGATCGCGATCGGCGGTGCGACCCTGGCCGCCGAGGCGGCCGCGTCGGGGCTGATCGACGAGTACCGTCCCAGGGTCCACCCGGTGCTGGTCGGCGGCGGCATCCCGTTCTTCCCCCAGGGCGAGCGCAGGGTGGGTCTCGACCTCGTCGAGACCCGCACCTTCCCTTCGGGCGTCGTCCACCTCCGCTACCGCGTGCCGCGTTGAGCCGGTCCGACCGCCGGGAGGCGTGCCGTCCGCGTTCGTCTCCGCTGAGGCGCGCCGGCACCGAGCGGACCGCGAGAGGTGCTAAGGCAGGTTGATAAAGTAGCCTTAGCATATGAGTGATGATCTGAACGCTGACGGCGTGGCCTCGGCCTTGCTGGCGAGCATCGGCGTGCTCGTGCGCCGGGTGCGCCAAGTGCCGGTCGACGGCGGGCTGACGATGCCCGAGCGGTCCGCGCTGTCGCTCCTGGAGCGCTCAGGTCCCACCACGTCCTCGGCGCTGGCCAAGGAGGCGCAGATCACCGCACAGGCCATGGGAGCGACGCTCGGCGCGCTGCGGGACCGCGGCCTGGTCGAGCGGCGCCCCGACCCGGACGACGGCAGGCGCGTGGTGCTCACGGTGACCCCCTCCGGTCACCAAGCGCTGAAGGACAAACGCAACGCGCGGGCCGAACTCGTCGCCCGGGCCCTGACCGACGGCACGTTCACGCAGGCCGAACTGGACCAGCTGGCAGGGGCAGCGGCCTTGCTCGACCGGCTGGCACGCACCATCTGATGCGGCCTGGTCCACGAGAACGCGGGCCTGTGACGGGTCCTTCCACGCCGCGCACGCCGCGCCGCCCGACCGGCGGCCTGGTCCATGCGCGCAGCGTGGCCTGGTGTCACCGAGGCCGTCCCGCCTCCCATCCCCGCCGTGAACTGGAGCAGCTCCCGGAATGCCACTGACAACGATCGACCCCAACCCCGCACTCGTCGTGATCGACCTCCAGAAGGGCTTCGTCCCGGCGCTCACCGACGGCCCGGCCACCGCCGCCATGGAGCGGGCGACCCACCTGGCCTCGGAGTTCCGACGGCACGGCCTGCCGGTCGTGCTGGTCAACGTCGCCGGCCGTCCGCCGGGCCGCACCGAGGTCAGGCGAACCGCACGCGCCGACGCCTTCCCGGACGGCTGGACCGACCTCATCGACGAACTCGACGTCCGGCCGACCGACCACCTGATCACCAAGCGGCGGCGCAGCGCGTTCCACGACACCGGACTCGACACCCTCCTGCGGGACCTGGGTGTCACGCAGGTCGTGCTCGCCGGCATCTCGACCAGTTCGGGCGTCGAGTCCACCGCGCGCTCGGCCTGCGACCACGGCTACCACGTCGTCGCGGTCACCGACGCCATGAGCGATCCCGACGCCGAATCCCACCGCCACAGCGTCGAACGCGTCCTGCCCAAGCTCGGCGAGACCGCCACCGCCGCCGAGGTCGTCGACATGGTGGAGGCGACACGATGACGCTGTTGGGCCGGCTCCTGAGGAACCGCAGGGCAGGGGACACCCACATGGCGTGGAACCTGCCCAACTTGCGGGTTCAGCCGCCGAGTTCACCCGGTGATCCGTCCGACGTAGAGGACAGCCCGCCCACCTCGCGGGAGGGCCTGCCCGACTCGCCGAGCCGGGAGCAGCTGATCCTGTCCAGCCGCCACTTCGGCGACGGCGACGCCATAGCGCTGGAGCACTGCGCGAAGAACATCGGCGGCGACGACACGTCTCCCCACCTGGCGTGGACGCCGCCGCCACCCGGTACGGCCCAACTCCTGCTGGTCATGGAGGACATCGACGTCCCCCTGCCCAAACCCGCCGTGCACTGCGTCGCGTTGCTCGACCCGGCGTCCGGGCAGCTCGCCCCCGGCGCCCTCGACGCGAGGCGGGCGACCGCCGGAGTCCACCTGCTGCGGTCCACCATCGGACGCGGGTACCACGGGCCCGCCCCCATCAAGGGCCATGGGCCGCACCGTTACGTCTTCCAGCTGTTCGCCCTCGCGGCACCCGTAGCCGATCCCCTCGGCACGACGCCGCTGGACCGGGCGCGGCCCCGCGCCCTCCTGCCCGCCATCAGCGCACCCGTCCTCGCCCGTGCGCGCTTGACCGGGGTCCACGAACGCTGAGGCCGAGGGCGGGGCCCGGGTTCCGGGTACCGCCCTCGGCGCGGGCACGGTCATGCGGCGAACGGCTGCTACGGACCGGCCTCAGTGCGCCACCGGCCTGGCGAGAGAACTCGCCCGTGTTCCGGGCGCAGCCCACCACCTGGCCACGGTGCGGCCTGCCCCCTACTGAAGGATCCCGGCGGCGCCGGGACCGCGGTGTCGGTACGGGACAGACACCGCGGTCGCTTCGGCGCTCGCCGGGATCCGGGTCGGCGCTCGCTGGGCAGGACGCCCTGCGTGGGGGCTCAGTCGCCCGGCCTGATGCGGCCCCGCCATGCTCCGGTCTCGCTGCCCCGGTGCTCGATGTAGTCCTTGAAGCGTCGCATGTCGCCCTTGACGCGCCGGTCTATGGCGCCGGTCAGGTCGGCGGCCTTCTCCGCGACCCCGCTCGGCTCGACGGCCATCACCAGTTCCACACGCGTGTGTTCGTCATCGAGGCGCTGGAAGCTGACCAGGCCCCGCTGCTGGGTGTCGCCGTCCACCGTCCGCCAGCCGATCCGTTCGTCGGGATGCTGGTCCACGATCTCCGTGTCGAACTCCCGTCGCACGCCACCGATCTTGGTGACCCAGTGGTTGTGGCGGTCGTCGATCTGCCGGACCTCCTCGACCCCTTCCATGAAGTGCGGGAACTGCTCGAACTGCGTCCACTGGTTGTAGGCGGTGTGCACAGGCACGTCGACCTCTACCGATTCCTTCACCGTGGTCATCAAAAGCTCCTCTCACTCGTCAGGGCAACTCCGGCGGAAAGCCGCCACACTCATGCGGGTACCCACCACATCCCGCTTATGCGATCCGACCGCGCGGTCTCCCGACGGAGGCGGCGAAACCTCGTGTGCCGCATGCCGCACTGAGGGCCGCTCCGCCGTGGCGTCAGCTCGCCGTGGTGTACGCGGTGACCCGGCTCGCGGGCGCCCGAGGCCCGACCGACGCCCGGCGGCCGATCGTGCGGCCGGGCCACGCCTTGCGCAGTCGGACGGCCAAATCGCCACCCCGGCCACGTGGCTCGGAGTGTGACGGCACGCGTGATGCGCGGTGCCCGCACGTCCGCGGATGCGGGAACGTGCGGCGACGCCGCGGTCACCTCCCCTACGTGCCCGACGTCGAGCGTGTGAAGGCGCGGCGGTAGGCGGTGGGGGTGGTGTCCAGGGCGCGCCGGAAGTGCAGCCGCAGGTTGGCCGCCGTGCCCAGCCCGCTGTCTCGCGCCACCTGGTCCACCGAGCGGTCCGTGGTCTCCAGCAGTTCCCGTGCCCTGCCGAGGCGGGCGCTGAGCAACCACCGCAGCGGGGTGGTGCCCGTCTCCTCGGCGAACCGGCGCATGAAGGTCCGTTGCGAAAGGCCCGCGTGCCGGGCGAGCACGCGCAACGTGAGCGCCTCGTCGAGCCGGTGCAGGGCCCACTCCCGGGTGGCGGACAGCGACGCCTCACCGGCCGCCGCGACGGGAGCCGGCACGTACTGGGCCTGCCCGCCGTCCCGGTGCGGTGCGGCGACCAGATCGCGGGCGATCTGGTTGGCCACCTCCGCGCCCAGATCGCGGCGCACGATGTGCAGGCACAAATCGATGCCGCAGCACACCCCGGCCGAGGTGAGCACGTCGCCCTCGTCGACGTAAAGCACGTCGCGGTCGACCGACACGGCGGGGAAGTTCCGCTCCAACTCGTCGACGTGCTTCCAGTGGGTCGTGGCGTGCAGCCCGTCCAGTACGCCCGCCGCCGCCAGCGCGAAGGCGCCCGTGCAGATCGACACCACCCGCCTGCCCCGTTGGCGGGCCTCGGCCAGTTCGCCGAGCACGGCGTCCGGCACCGGGACGGCCGGCTCGAACCCCGGCACGATCACGGTGTCGGCGGTGCGCACCTTCTCCAGGCCCCCGTCGGCGAGCAGGGCGAAGCCCGCGGTGGTGGTCACCTTCGCGTCCAGCGCGCACAGGGTCGCCTCGTAGGCGGTCTCCGGCCGGGTGGTGAAGATCTGCGCCGGAATCGCCAGGTCGAGCGGGACGACTCCGTCCAGCGCCAGGACCGCTACTCGATGCACTGCCATGGCAAGATCCTAGCGAAGTAGGGGAATTTTGCCTCTCGCCAGGTCAGAGCGGTCACGGCCAGGCTGAAGGCATGACCAGAACAACTCGCGAGGCGCCCCGCGACCCGATCACGCTGCCCGGCACACCGCTTGCCGACGCCGTCGTCAACCTCGTCCGGCCGGTGGAAACGCCGTCCGTCTTCAACCACAGCATCCGCAGCTACCTGTTCGCCCGGCTGGTCGCCGGCCGCCTCGGCCTGGCCGTCGGCCACGACTACGACGACGACCTGCTGTTCGCCGCGTGCGCCATGCACGACC
Source organism: Streptomyces sp. ICBB 8177 (assembly GCF_003144095.1). GTDB lineage: Bacteria > Actinomycetota > Actinomycetes > Streptomycetales > Streptomycetaceae > Streptantibioticus_D. The sequence goes on from NZ_NSKH01000002.1 coordinate 121,134, forward strand.
TCGGCCTGGCGTCGGACGGTCCGCACAGGCAGCGGTTCGAGGTCGAAGGCGCCGACCGGGCAGCCGAGTTGCTCGTCCGGCACGGGGTACCCGCGACGGACGCCGACGAGGTCTGGCAGGCCATCGCCCTGCACACCTCCCCGGGTATCGCGGAACGCCGCGGCACGCTGTGCGTGCTCGTCCGCGAAGGCGTCGCCCTCGACTTCGGCGGGCCACTGGGCGCCGACCACGCCGAGGCCGTCACCGACGAACAGGCCGACGCCGTGCACGCCGCCTACCCACGGCTGGACATGATCCGCTCACTCACCGACGCGATCGTCGCGCAGGCCGCGAAGGACCCGAAGAACGCACCCCGTTACTCGATCCCCGGCGAATTCCTCCGTGAGCGCGAGACCTTCGGCCGGACCCGGATGGAACACGCCTGCCGCTCGACCCGCTGGGACCACTGACCCCACGGCGCCCACGAACCCCGTCAGCACAGACCCCTCAGCAGCACTCCCGTCAACGCCGGCCAGGGCACCCGTCACCGGGGACCCGGGCCGGCAGAGCAAAGGAAGCACCGCAATGACCGTCCACACCGTCGAGATCCCCGAGGGCAACGCCGTCTTCGGACAGACCACCAGCGCCTTCGCAAACTTCGGCTACTCCGCGGCGGTCCGCGCGCACGGCTTGCTGTTCATCGCCGGAACGATCGGCCGCCGTGCCGACGGCTCCATACCGGACACCATCGGGGAGCAGACCGAGATCGCCGTCCGGAAGATCGAGGAGATCCTCCGACTGGAGAACCTCGACGCCTCCGCCCTCGTCGACGTCACCAGCTACCACGTCGACATCCGCCGCCACCTGCCCGGTTTCGTCGAGGCCAAGCAGCGCCTCGTCAAGGCGCCGTACCCGACCTGGACGATCATCGGGGTCAGCGGCCTCGCCAGCCCGGGTCTCCTCGTGGAGATCCGGGCGACCGCCGCGTACCCCGACGCGTCCCGGTAGACCATCGCTCCCGGGCCCGGTTGCGGCCTCCTCCTGGGCCCGGGAGCCCGTGTCGTTCGTTCCCACCTACGGGACCAGGCCGGTGCAGGCCCGACCCGTGGTGAGGTCGGCGGGGACGGAGACGTGATCGTGCGTGAGCAGCCACGTGCCGTCCACCCTCCGCAGGACATTGGTCTCGCGGAGATCCGGCACCCCTTCGCCAGATCCGGCACCCCTTCGCCAGCGGACACGCCCGGACAGCGGCTGCCGTCCCCCGCCGCTCTACTCGACCACCCGCACGGCACCCGACGGGCAGAGCGTGCCGGCCTCACGGGCCGCCGGGCGGGCCTCGTCGCCGGGCTCAGCGGTCAGGACCACGACCACACCCTCGTCGTCCTGGTCGAACACCTGTGGCGCGGTCAACGCGCACAGGCCCGCTCCCACACACGTCTCCCGATCGGCCGTCACCCGCATGTCCGCTCCTTTCGCCCCGGTCACCAGGTGACCGGGAGTTCGTTGACGCCCTGGATCGTCGTACCCGGACGAAGAGTCAGCTGATCCACCGGGACCGCCAGGCGCAGGCCGGGCAGCCGTTCGAACAGCGCGGTGAGGATGACCTCCAGTTCGAGGCGGGCCAGGTTCTGGCCCAGGCACTGGTGCACGCCGTACCCGAACGCCAGATGGTGCCGGGCCGGGCGCCGCACGTCGAAGGTGTCCGGGTCGGCGAAGACCGATCCGTCGCGGTTGGCGATGGAGTTGACGACGATGACGCCCTCTCCCGCCCGGACGCGCTGCCCGTCGACCTCGATGTCCGCGGTGGCGACCCGCCCTCCGGCGATGTCGGCGATCGCGAGGAAGCGCAGCAACTCCTCGACCGCCCCCGGCACCAGCGACGGATCGTCACGCAACGCGGCGTACTGCTCCGGGTGTTCGAGGAGCGTGACGACACTGAGCGAGGTCATCGACGCCGTCGTCTCGTGGCCGGCCACCAGGAGCAGGATGGCGGTCGCCACCAACTCCTCGCGGTCGATCGTGCCTTTGTCCAACTGCTCGGTGACGAGTGTGCTCAACAGCCCCGGCTGGGGCGCGCCCCGCAGAGTGTCGACCAGGCCGCCCAGGTACGTCTCCAGGTCGTCGCGGGCGGCGCGCGCCCCCGCGGCGTCCGGCGACTGGATCAGTCGTCTGCTGGCGTCCTGGAAGAAGTCGTGGTCGGCGTAGGGCACACCGAGCAAGCGGCAGATCACCATCGACGGCACGGGCAGCGCGAACCGGCTCACCAGGTCGGCGGGCGGCCCGGCGTCGATCATCTCGTCCAGGAAGCCGTGCACGATCCGCTCGACGTCCGCCCGCATCCCCTTGATGCGCCGGACGGTGAACTCGCTGATCGTCATGCGCCGCTTCGGCCCGTGGTGGGGCGGGTCCAGACTGATGAACGCGGGCCGGCGGTCCCGCAGGCTCTCCAGCCGCCCGGAGGTGGCGGGGAAGTCCACGTGTGTCCGGTCGGACGACAGCCGGGGGTCGGCCAGCAGCTTGCGTGCCGCCTCATAGCCGGTCACCACCCAGGCCTGGCGGCCGTCGTAGAGGGTGACCCTATGCAGCGACCCCTCGCGCTCGCGAAGGTCGGCGTACTGGTCGGGCAGGTGATAGGGGCAGGTGCGGTCGCTGGGGAAGGCAGGGGCGCCTGCTGGGGGCGTCGCAACGGTCTCGGTCATCGGTCCCTCGATGTGCTCGACGCTTAAGGAACTGTCAGTTCCCTAAATCGGAGGCTAGGCTGACTGCCCCGAGGACCACAACGGGCGTACGACAAATGGCCGGGAGTCATGCCTTCAACCCACGGGGAAGCGCCGGACCGGTCGGTCGGCGACCAGCACAGGAACTCACGCCGCCGAGGTGAGGAGTTGGAGCGCGCCATCCTGGCGGCGGCCCTGGAGGAACTCACCGAAGCCGGCTACGCCGGGCTGACGATGGATCGCGTGGCCGCGCGAGCTGGCACCGGCAAGGCCGCTCTGTACCGTCGATGGCCGAGCCGCGCCGAACTCATCGTCGACGCCTGCGCGGCCCGGCGGTTCTCCAGCGCCGACGTGCCCGACTCCGGCGCTCTGCGCACCGACGTCATCGCGGCCCTGCGGCAGCTCTCCGACTGGCTGGGCACTTCACACGGCGACGTCCTGCGCGGGCTGCTCACCGAGATCGTGCACGACCCGGAGCTCGCCCGGCTGGTGCGTGAACGGCTCCGGACCGCCGGCCCCGGCCCGATCCAAGGCGTCCTGCGCCGAGCGGTCGACAGGGGCGAGATCCAGCCATGGATCCTCACCTCGCGCCGGGCCACCGTGGCGGTTGACCTGCTCCGCAACCACTTCCTGCTGTACGGGGCCCCCATCCCGCAGGATGTCGTCACGGAGATCGTCGACGACGTCTACCTTCCGCTCCTGCTGGCACCACGCGGTGCTTCCGCGGGCCCGGCCTCGCGGCACGGTGGCGAGGGCGGCTAGCGGGTCGCCAGTCAGGCCGGTGGCCGCGACCGGCCTCCCGGTCGCGGCCACCGTTTCTCAGTGTGCCGTTGCCGATGTGGCGGTGACGTCAGCGGAGTCGACGAGGGCGAGTCGGTGGCCGTACTGGATGGTGTAGTACGACTCGGCGCCCTTGACGACGGTGTCCGGCGGGCTGTGGAAGAAGTCGTCGGCCGGGGACGCCGCGGTGGTCGCCACGTAGGCCTGACCGGTGGGGAACTGGTAGCGGCTCAGCGGTACTTGGGTGGAGGGCGACAGGTTGGCCGGGTACTCCGACGCCTTCGGGTAACCCGATCCGTACAGCGCGACCGTCGAGGTGCCGGACGCGGGGCGGAGCACCTTCACGCAGTGCGCCGGGGAGGTGTTCTCGCCGCCGGGGTTGTAGATCCAGCCCTCCTGGCCGGAGTACCAGATCGCGGTCCAGTCCCCGGACCGGTCGGCGACCACGAACTGCTGGCCGGCCGAGACCGTGCTGCCCCAGTCGCTGATCTCGTCGCTGCCCGCCGCCGAGCCCGAGTGCAGGTACGGGTCGCCCACCAGCGGTGCCGAAGCGTTCGGCGCGGTGCGCACGTACAGGATGCTGGACGGGCCGGTCTGGTCGGTGCAGGTCTTGGTGGAACCGGTGCCGTCGTCGCTGGGGCAGACGTTCACCGTCTGCTGGTCGTCGGCGAAGGAGGGGTCGATCGTGATCGGGGAGCCGACCGGGCCCACCCCATGGGGCGTGGAGTCGACGGGCGCGCCGAGCATGCGCATGAAGCGGTTCCAGTCCCAGTAAGGGCCCGGGTCCCAGTGCATTCCCGCCACGTATCCGTCCTGCGGACCGGGTACGTCGTCGTGGCCGATGATGTGCTCGCGGTCCAGCGGGACGTGGTACTCGGCGGCCAGGTAGCGCACCAGGGTGGCGGTCGAGCGGTACTGCGCGGCGGTGTACCAGGTGGCGCCCTGCGCGGCGAAGCCCTCGTGCTCGATGCCGATCGCGTGCATGTTGAACCAGAAGTTGCCGGCGTGGAACGCCACGTCCTGGTCGGGGACCGACTGGGTGACCGCCCCGTCCGAGGAACGGATCACGTAGTCGGCCGCGTCGCCGCCCGCGCTCTGGAAGCTGTCGATGGCTGCCTGGTAGGACGACTCGGTGTCGTGGATGACGATGTACCGGATGTCGATCCCGTCCGCCGGACGGTTGGCGACCTGGTAGTTGGCGGTGTTCGCGGGGGCGAACTGGCAGTCGAGTCGCGCGGGGCACTGCGCTTGCGGGTCCGGCTGCGTGTCGTTCAGGTGCAGCGCGGTGATCTGCGAGGTGCGGGGCCGGACCGCGGAGTCGGCCGGCAGCTTCATCCGCTGTCCGCCGGGCGTGCCGGAAGCGCCGTTCCGCACGTCCTGGAAGACCGCGTCCGCGAAGGAGCGGGCTGCGGCCGCCCCCGTGGACTGGCTGTAGCGGGCGACCGCGCCGTACCACTGGCCGGGGTCGCTCGGCGTGGCGCCGCCGGTGATCTTCTTCTCGTACGACGCGAGCAGCGCGGCGCCCGCCCGGACGTTCTGCCGGTCGTCGTCACGCACCTGGGAGGCCGGGGCGCCGATGAGGGCGGCGGCGGTGGTGAGGGTGTGCATCGCGGGGTTCGCCGCGACCGACGCGAGTTCGTGGCGTCCCGCCTCGCCCGCGCTGCCGCCTGCGACCATCCCCGGGGTGACGTCCGCGAGGTTCATCACCCCGTATCCGCCGTCCGCGCTGTACTGCCCGCCGTGCGGGACCCACTGGGACTCCTCGTAGGAGACGCCGAGCAGCACCGGCAGGGGGACGTGGAACTCGCCCGCCGCCGCGGCGAAGTCCCGCTGTCGGGCATCGGACAGGGCATCGGTCTGGCCGGCCTGGGCACTGGTGCCGGCGAACAACGTGCCGCCGATGGCGAGAAGCGCGGCCGCACCCCCGGCGACTGCCGCGACGGTCTTGTTCCGTCTCCGCCGATGGGAAGCATGGGGAGCCATGAGCGTCTCCTGATGGGATGTGCTGGGGAACTCCGGCCGAAGCGCGCCGGGTTGTGCGGCTGTCGAAGATCGCCAGGATGTCTGACGTGCATATTACGTTCCCGCCACGGGCCACCCCGCCGGGGCGAGAGTCCGCCGGGAGTGCCGCCCCTGCGGCGGAACGCAGTGGTCCCCAGCAGGCGGAGACGCCGAGTGGCTGACACCGTGAGTGAGCCCCTGGACGCCGAAGACGCAGGTGAGGCCGCTGCCGACGGCGCCTTCGGCCGAGCGGGTCACGCTCGGTCGGCCTGCCGAGCGCGCCCGGGCGAGAGGGCGCGGCGCTCCGGTGGAGGACGGACCACGGCCGCGGCGGACCAAGTGGGTCCCGAAGTCTGCCCCGAAGGGCGCGACCACCGACCATCTCGGCCCCGGCCGGCACGACTCGACGGGCAAGACGGAGGCGACTCACGTCACCGTCGCGACCGCGCCCGATGTGGAACGACGAACGGGCGTGCGGTGGAGCGGAGTTGACCGGGCCCGGGCCGTGGCACATCCTCAGCCCGAACGGACGATCCTCGCCTCGCGTCACCCCCTGCGGTCGGTGGCGCCGCGGGCGTAGCGTCCGGGGGCGATGCCCATGAGCCGTTTGAAGTGCCGGGCCAGATGCGACTGGTCGTAGAACCCGACCGCGGCCGCGACCTCACCGGGTGGCCGACCGTCGAGGAGCAGCCGTCGGGCGCGGTCCACCCTGCGGGCCATCAGGTACTGGTGCGGGGCGATGCCGAACGCGGCACTGAACGAGCGCACCAGGTGGGCGGGGTGGGCGTGGACCAGCTTCGCGGCCTCGTCCAGGGTCACGCCCTGGAGCAACCGTTCGTCGAGGAGTTCCCGCAGCGTCTGCGCCACACCGGGGGCGGTCCCGGGCGGGCGGGGGAGGAGTCGGGGGCGCAGGTGGCCGCGCAGCCGTTCACAGATCAGGGCGAGCCGGCTCTCCGCCTCCAGTTCGTCGCCCCGGTTCGCCAGAGCCGCGTGCAACTGTCCGACACGCCTGCGCAGGAGGGGATCGGCCAGGTCGGGGCCGTCGACCGCGGCGCCGATGAGGCTCTCGTCCAGCCGGGTCCGGTCCAGATACAGCACCCGCTTGCGGAATCCCCGAGCGGTGGCGGGTGACCCGTTGTGCGGCACCTGCGGCGGCAGCAGGGAGACCGTGTCGTGCGGGGTGCCGCGCTCGCGGCGGTCCAGGTCGTAGCGGACCGCGCCGTCGTCGACGATCAGCAGGGTCCACGCCTCGTGGACGTGCATGGGATACGCGTGTTCGGTGTAGTGGGCGTGGAAGACCTCCACGACACCCGGGACCTGTGGGCGCCACGCGGAAGTCTCCTGCCGGGTCACCATGCAAACAACGTACAAGACGCCGCGGCGGCGCCCGCCGCATCCTCGAAGCATGACGACCGAGAACCCGCCCCTACGCTTCGACACCAAGATCGCCGTGCTGCTGAGCGAGGACCTGGCACTCTGGCAGCGCCTGAACGTGACCGCGTTCCTGGTCAGCGGTCTCGGCTCGGAACTCCCCGAGGTCATCGGCGAACCCTACGCCGACGCCGACGGCACCCCTTACCTGCCGATGTTCCGCCAGCCCGTCCTGATCTTCGAAGGGACGAAGGAGACCCTGACCGCCGCGCACGGCCGCGCCCTGTCCCGTGCGCTGCCGCGGTCGGTGTTCACGTCCGACCTCTTCAGCACCGGCCACGACGAGGACAACCGCGCGGCCGTACGGGCCGTGCCGAGGGACCGACTGGACCTGGTGGGCCTCGCGGTCCACGGAGCGCGCAACGCGGTGGACAAGGTGCTCAAGGGAGCCCGCATGCACCCCTGACCGAGGCGTTCGCGCGGTGGCCCCGCCCGCGGAGGCCGGGGCTTCAGCGCCGATGGTGGCCGCGGGGCCGGCCGGACAGTCAGCTCTGGTCGTTCCCGGACGCGCGTCGCACCCGGTACCAGACGAGCCCGACGACCACGACGCCCATGGCGAGGTAGAGCCCGCGCAGGGCGCTCGTGCTGTGGAGGAACGAGGAGGGGCCCGAGACACAGAGCATGACTACGGCCCACGCCCACGACGCGGGTTCGCGGCGCTCGCTCACACCTCGACGAGCGCGGACCGCCTTGAGCAGTCCCCAGGCGCCGAGGGCCAGGACGAGGCCCACGAAGGGGTCCGTCAGGCCCGGCCCGAGGTCGTCACCCGGAGCTTGCAGGGCCACGGCGACACCGAACAGGACCGCGCACGTCGGCGGTACCCAAGCTGGCACAGGCGGACGCGACGTGGCGCGGCGCGCCGTCCGCACGTGCGGCTGACCGGGCCCGGCTTCTGATGCGTCCATGCCGGGCATTGTGGTAGACGGACACCCGCGGCCCCCGGGCCGCGTGCTGACCCCCCGCAGCGTTGCCGCGTACGCCGCGGCCGAGGCGCCGGAGCCGGTGTAACGCTTCTCGGCGCGAACGACCAGTAAGGGATGTAAGGCGTCTTCTCCCGTTGATCTGCCACTCAAGGAGTCGTCCGTGCCAGCGGAGCATCCGACAGCACCACCCACCCGGGACCCGGCCGGGTTCGCAGTCTTCTATGAGCAGCAGTTCGACACCGTGCTCGGGTTCGTCACCCGCCGTGTCGACGACGCCCACCTGGCGGCCGACCTGACGGCGGACATCTTCGTCGCCGCCCTGGAGGGCGCGCACACCTACGACCCACGGCGTGGCACGCCGGCCGCCTGGCTGTACGGCATATCCCGCAACGTCATTGAATTCGGCGCCTTCACGCGGCGCGCTGCCTGACCGGGCCCGTAGCCCCGTAGAACGGCGCCAGTCGCGTGCCGGAGCCCGCGTTCCCCGGGCGGGGAACGCGGGCCCCGGCATGTGCGTCCTTCGTGCGGATGGTCAGCCGCTGGTGACGGGCTGGCACTCCTGGAGGAAGCCGGGCGCGCCCTGAACCTGGACGCCGACGCAGTAGTTGCCGGTCGGTTCTGTCGCGTTCGGCGTCCACTTGGCCGTTCGTGAGCCGCCCTGCGCTGTGTAGCCGTAGCCGGAGTCGGAGCCCAGGTGCCTGCCGCTGTTGCTCTGGTTGAAGATGAAGACGTTGAAGTTCTCGCCGTCGTTGGTGGCCGTGCCCACTCCATGTATCCAGTTGATCGTGGAGCCCTGGCCCTGGATGTAGACGCAGCCCTCCATGTTGCCCTGGTTCTCGCCTCCGGTGCAGCCGCTGTCGCTGTCCGGGTGGATGGTGAGCTTTCCGCCGGTCACGGAGTAGGACTCGGTCTTCGTCCAGGTGTGTGCGTGGCTGACGGCCGCGTTCGCGGGCACCGCCAGCGCCGCGGTGCCGACGGCGGCTGCCACGGCGACGAGGAGCCGGGCGATCTTGCGCTGGGGCTGGGACACAGTGCCTCCGTTGTATGGAGCGAGTAGGTCTGTCCCGTCGGCCGCCCGCTTCCGTGAGGAGGAACCGGCCCAGGGGGAGTCGGCGTCCGACGCGAGGTTCGGCCGCCGGAGGTGAGATTGCCTGCTCCTGGCCTGCCTGTGCCATAAAGATCGGCATCATTCCGGATTCCCGGGACGGAAGCCCCCTGGCCTGATGGAACGCCGTGGAGAGTGACGGGTCCGTGGAACGCGCCCTATGGATGGACGGCTCTCCGGCCGGTACGACCGACCGGAGGTACCGCCCGCGTCACCGCCCGACCGACCCGTCGATCTGCTCGCGCAGGATGTCCGCGTGTCCGGCGTGCCGGGCGGTCTCCTCGATCATGTGGACCAGCACCCAGCGCATCGACGGCGGCGGGGTCTCCCGCAACGAGCGGGCACCGGGGCGGTCCAAGTCGGTACAGGCCAGGGCGACTTCGTTGGCCTGGGCGATCGCCTCGCGATAGGCGTCCGCCAAGCCCGACGCGGTGTCGTCGGCGGACACCGCCTCCTCGTCCTCCCAGCGTTCGCGGTCGGCACCGGCGTAGGCCCAGACGAACCAGTTGAGTTCCACGGCCGTCAGGTGCTTGAGCAACTGGAGCAGACTGGTCCCGGAAGGGACGCCGGCCTTGCGAACGGCCGGTTCCGGGACGCCGTCCACCTTCGCCAGGACGGAGTCGCGCAGGTAGTCCAGGAAGGTCAGCAACGTGGTCTTCTCGTCGGCGTTCAGCCCGGGGGGCCGCAGGTCGGGACGAGGCCATGGATCTGAAGTCGTCATGAGTGAACGGTAGGTGACCGCCGGGGTCCCGGGCACGAACGGAGCGTCGACCCAGCGGCCCTCCGCGTACGGTTGCAGGCCGCCCAGCCCGAACTCGCGGACGGTGAGCGCGGGGGCCCCGGTCGGTGTGTTCGGCATGGCGCTCAGGGCCCGCCGCACAAAGGCCACTGGGTCCTGGGCCGGCTCGTCCGCAGAGCCCGGAGCGTGACACCGGGTCGTCGTGACGTCCGAAACGCGGGCGGGACTTCGTGATCGACGACAAGATGCCGGCGCCCTGGAAGCCCGCCGCATCCACGACCTCTGCCGCGCGCACGGGGTTCCCGTCTGGTGCGGGGGCATGCTCGAAACCGGCATCGGCCGCGCGGCCAACGTGGCGCTCGCCGCCCTCCCCGGTTTCACCCTGCCCGGCGACACCAGTGCGTCCGACCGCTACTACGCGACCGACATCACGCCGCCCTTCACCCTCGCGGACGGCCACCTCGCGGTCCCCGACGCCCCCGGCATCGGCGCCGACCCCTTGCCGGACGTCCTCAGGAAGGTGACCACGACGACCGAATGGATCCCCGCGTAGCGGCCGCGGCGTGCGCTGGCAGCCGACGTGTCCTCCGTCGAAGGGGCGCGGAGACCAGCGGCGGCGCCGAACGGCACCGAACGAGGGCCCGCGCCGCCCTCGTTCGGTTTCATCGGCGCTGATGGGACCTGACGTTTGGGGTGAAGGCCTGCGCCCGGAAGCGGGGACGGCGAACCTCGTTTGAGAAGTCCTCACTTCTGCGAGCACGAAGCGTCACAGTTCCCACCGAGGGTGGTCAGACGCTTGAGGTGGCGGCTTCGGGCTCCGGCTCGGCGGCTGTGCCACTCAGGCCGAGGCGCAGGTGCTCGACGTGGTACAGCGCCTGGTCGAGCAGTTCGCAGACGTGGTTGTCGTAGAGGGAGTAGACGACGGAGCGGCCCCTGCGGGTGCCGACGACGAGGTCGAGGTTGCGCAGCAGGCGCAACTGGTGGGAGCAGGCGGACTGTTCCATGCCGACCTCGGCGGCCAGTTCGGTCGCCGGCAGCGGGCCCTCGCGCAGGCGGGAGAGGATCAGCAGCCGTGACGGGGTGGCCAGCGCCTGAAGTGTGGCGGCCACCTTCGCGGCGTTGTCCGCGGTGAGGCGGGTGCGGGGGACCCGGCTTGCGGGAGGTTCGGCTCCATGACCCATGCGGCCATCGTACGCCTCCGAATGAACGTATGAATCGCTGTTCATTCGTTCCTGTTACGGTGGTGGCGTTGGACACTGTCCGCCCGTGCCGAAGGAACCCTGTTTCGCATGTCCTCCACCCTCACCCGCCCGGCGCCTGTCGGCGACGCTGTCCGTGACGCGGTGGCGCCCGGGCGCCGTACCCGGATCTTCGCGCTGCCCGAGGCGCGCTGGGCGGCAGCCTCGCTGGTGCTGTTCCTGATCGCGCTGCCCCTGCATCTGCTGGGTGCGTCGGCCTGGGCGTGGGGGCCGCTGTTCGCCCTCACTTACGTCAGCGGCGGCTGGGAGCCGGGCTGGGCGGGCTTGCAGGCGCTGAAGGACAAGACGCTGGACGTGGACCTGCTGATGGTGGTCGCGGCACTGGGCGCGGCGGCGATCGGGCAGGTGCTGGACGGCGCACTGCTGATCGTCATCTTCGCCACCTCCGGCGCCCTGGAGGCGATCGCCACCGCCCGCACCGCCGACTCGGTCCGCGGCCTGCTGGACCTCGCCCCTGCCACCGCGACCCGCCTCGGTGACGACGGGGCCGAGGGGAGCGTGCCGACCGGCCGGCTGGCGGTGGGCGACGTGATCCTGGTACGCCCGGGGGAGCGGATCGGCGCCGACGGCCGGGTGCTGGACGGGGCGAGCGAGGTGGACCAGGCCACCATCACCGGCGAGCCGCTTCCGGTGGCGAAGCAGGTCGGGGACGAGGTGTTCGCCGGCACGCTGAACGGCACCGGTGCGCTGCGGGTGAAGGTCGAGCGTGATCCGTCCGATTCGGTGATCGCCCGGATCGTGGCCATGGTCGAGGAAGCCTCCGAGACCAAGGCGCCCACCCAGCTGTTCATCGAGAAGGTCGAGCAGCGCTACAGCCTGGGCATGGTCGCCGCGACGATCGCGCTGTTCGCCCTGCCGCTGCTCTTCGGCGCCGCGCTGCGGCCGACGCTGCTGCGGGCGATGACCTTCATGATCGTGGCCTCGCCGTGCGCGGTGGTGCTGGCCACCATGCCGCCGCTGCTGTCGGCGATCGCCAACGCCGGCCGTCACGGCGTGCTGGTCAAGTCCGCCGTGGTGATGGAGCAGCTCGGCCAGGTCGACGCGGTGGCGCTGGACAAGACCGGCACGCTGACCGAGGGCACTCCGCGCGTGACCGACATCCGCCCGCTGACGACCTCCGGCCTGGACGAGGACGCCCTGCTGCGGTACGCGGCGGCAGCCGAGCACCCCAGCGAGCACCCGCTCGCCCGCGCCGTCGTGGACGCCGCCCGCACACGGAACCTGGACATCCCGCTGGTGGAGGACTTCGCCTCCGCCCCCGGCACCGGGGTCACCGGCACCGTCGACGGCAAGGCGGTCGCGGTCGGCAGCCCCGCCCGTCTCCGGGGCGGCCGCGGCGACGAGCCGGCCGCCTCGGTGGCCGCCCGGCTGGAGGAGGAGGGGCGCACCGCCGTCCTGGTCGAGGTCGAGGGCTCCCCGGTCGGTGTGCTGGGCGTCGCCGACCGCCTGCGCGAGGAGGCCGCCGCCACCGTCACCGCGCTGACGTCGCTGACCGGCCACGCGCCGGTGCTGGTCACCGGTGACAACCCGCGCGCCGCCGCCCGCCTCGCGAGCGAGGTCGGCATCACCGACGTCCGCGCAGGTCTCCTGCCGCAGGACAAGGTCACCGCCGTGAAGGAGCTGGAGAACGCCGGGCGCAAGGTGCTGGTGGTCGGCGACGGCGTCAACGACGCCCCGGCCCTGGCCGCCGCCCACACCGGCATCGCCATGGGACGCGCCGGCTCCGACCTCGCCCTGGAGACCGCCGACGCCGTCGTGGTCCGCGACGAGCTGGCCACCATCCCCACCGTCGTCGCGCTCTCGCGCCGCGCCCGGCGCCTGGTCGTGCAGAACCTCGTGATCGCCGGGACGTTCATCACCGGCCTGGTCGTCTGGGACCTGGCCGGTACCCTGCCGCTGCCGCTCGGTGTCGCCGGGCACGAGGGATCGACCGTCATCGTCGGCCTCAACGGTCTGCGCCTGCTGGCCGATTCCGCCTGGCGCCGAGCCCGGGACGGCCAGTGAGCCGCCGCACTCGCGAGGCTGCCCCCGCCACGGCGGGATCAGCCCGCTGCACGGTCACCGTCTGCCGCGGCTGCTGCTGCGGGACCCCCAAGATCCCCGGTCTGGACCACGGCGCGCAGCTCGCCCAGCTGCGCGGAGCCCTCGACGACACCGCGCAGGTACGGGTGACCGGCTGCCTGGACGCCTGCGAGCACGCCAACGTCATCGTCGTGCAGCCCTCCGCGGCCGGCCGCGCGGCGGGCGGGCGCCCGGTATGGCTGGGCCTGGTCAACGACACCGACGCCGCCGACGACATAGCCGCCTGGGTGGAAGCCGGCGGTCCGGGCCTGGCCGACCCGCCCGGCATCCTGGACCTGTACGCCTTCACCCCCTCCCGCCGCATCCGCCAGGCGCTGGCAGACTGACCGCCACCGCCTTTTACGGGGATCGGCGGCCTCGACCACGCTCCCCGCAACGACCAGGACCAGGACCACCTTGCCGCGACGCGGCTTCGCCCGGGAGTACACCACCCTGGGCTGCAACGTGAGGGCATCGTGGTCCTCGCCATCGCCGCGATCGACGCCCCCTCGTCGCGCTGGCCGGCTTCGGTCCGGATTCCCTGATCCAGATCGGCGCCTCCACCATGGTGATCCGGGAACTGTCCGGCACCGGTCTCAACCACCGCCGGTCGCCACTGGGGGGCAACGCGGCGGGGACAACCTCAGCTTCCACGTACGGCTGTCACGGATGGAACCGACCTGACCTGCGCCGCGACTGCGGCGTTCGCACGCTCCGAGCATCGGGCGAGGGGAACCCGCGCCGCACCGCCACGGCGGCGGTGCGGCCTCGGCGGCGGTCCGTCGCCCTGCCGAAGCCCGCGCCTAGGATGAGCTGGTGGTGGATGAGCAGGATCGCGGCGTGCTGCGGGTACTGATCGTCGAGGACGACGCGGGCATCGCCGAT
>NZ_NSKH01000002.1:135023-593207 GCF_003144095.1 Streptomyces sp. ICBB 8177
TGGGACGGGCCCCGGGGGGCGTACGGGGGCGCGGGGGGCGGCTAGACCGCCATCCCGTACACGATGGTGAACAGGGTGCCGAGCGAGCCGATGATGAACACGCCGGTCAGCCCGGCGATGATCAGACCCTTACCCTGCTCGGCGCTGAACGTATCGCGCAGCGCCGTGGCGCCGATGCGTTGTTTCGCCGCTCCCCAGATGGCGATGGCCAGGCACAGCAGGATCGCGACGGCCATGACGACCTCGACCATCACCCGTGCTTCGTTCCCAAGGTTGCCGAAGGGACCCCAGTTTGGCGCGATACCGCCGATGATGGTGTTGATGTCGCCCTTCGAGGCTGCCAGGAACATGGATAACTCACCGCCCCGCATGATCAGTTGGGTCCCGCGCAGGGTGCAGGGGACCAGACTCTATATTGGCCGACAATGTCGCCGCCGGATGTCGACCGGACGACTTTCTCGGCGGATTCCCGGTGTGATCCGCGACCTGCCGTCCACACTGGTGCGCGGAACCATGATGCGGACGCGTGTCCGACAGGTGTCCGAAGGGGGCCGGGGACCTTACTGTGTGTATCACGGGTGCTAGCACAGAGCAACGACGCTGGTGATCAGGGGTCAGGAGAGCGAGGGAGGGGCGGCCGATGGGCGGGCTCGGCGGTACCGCGCGCAGGACCTGGCTCGTCGTCACCGTCGGCGTGGGAGCGTGCCTTTCGTTCCTCGTGTTGCTGGTCGTGGGCACCTACTCGGCCGCCGCCTCGCTGGCCGGCAGTGCCGAGGGGGCGGTCGGCCTCGCCCCGGGCGCGGTGCCCGAGGTCTACGTGTCGCTGGTGGAGAAGTGGGGCGGGCTGTGCCCGGCGCTGTCCCCGCCGCTGCTTGCGGCGCAGTTGTACCAGGAGAGCGGCTGGAACCCGAACGCGGTCAGCGGCGCGGACGCGGAGGGCATCGCGCAGTTCATCCCCGGCACCTGGGCGACGCACGGCTTCGACGCGGACGGCGACGGGAAGGCCGACGTGTGGGACCCGGGCGACGCGATCCCCTCCGCCGCCTCCTACGACTGCCAGCTCGCGCAGGACGTGAAGAACGTTCCCGGCAACACCACCGACAACATGCTGGCCGCCTACAACGCGGGCGCCTACGCGGTCATCCAGTTCGACGGCGTGCCGCCGTACGGCGAGACGCAGAACTACGTGCGGCGCATCACCACGCTGGCGCAGAGCTTCACCGCGCCCACCTCCACGCTCGCGCCGTCGCAGCAGGCCGCGGGCGCCATCTACTTCGCGCAGTCCAAGCTGGGCACGCCGTACCTGTGGGGCGGCACCGGCACCGCGGCGGACGGCGGGCGGTTCGACTGCTCGGGGCTGACGCAGGCCGCGTACAAGTCGGTCGGGATCACCCTGCCGCGGGTCGCCAACGACCAGTGGAACGCCGGACCGCACCCGACGCGCAGTCAACTCCTCCCCGGTGATCTGGTGTTCTTCGCCACCGATCTGTCGGATCCGCGCACCATCCACCACGTCGGGATCTACGTGGGCGGCGGCTACATGATCGACGCGCCGCACACCGGCGCTACGATTCGGTTCGACCCGATCGACGAGGCGGACTACATCGGGGCGACCCGGGTGACGCAGGCCGGTGCTCAGGCACTCCCGACCGACACCCCGTCGTCGTGAGACCGTCACTCCACCGTCATGACAGAGAGTCAGGCTCTGGCCCTGGCAGGTGGCGTGCGGTATCCCTTCGATAACTTCCTGGCGATCTTCCGGTAAGGGCGGAACCCTCGGCGCCGGAAACCCCGTTCAATGGATGCCGTGCGACAACGATGCCGCACGAGTACCGCGGGGGTTGGCAGCGGGGGCGATGACGACCGGTGTGAGGGGTGTCCAGGATGGAAGAGCTGGCGTTCGACGGCTCCAGCCCCGATGTCGGAGTGCTCGTCAAGCTCAACGGCCTGGCACGGCTCGCCCCCGGCTGGCTCGATCACCTCGCTCGGCTGCTGGGTGAGTACGGGATGCCCGCGGCATCGGTGGCGCTGGTGCTGTGGTGTTGGTGGCGGGTGGCCAGGCGTCAGGGCGACGACGCGCCCGCGGCGGTCGCCGGGGTGGTGTGGTCCGCGCTCGCCGCGCTGATCGCACTGGGCCTGAGCGTGCCGATCCGTCAGGTGGTGCAGCGGCCGCGGCCCCTCGACGGCCAGCAGAACCTGTATGTGCTGGTCCGCGGCACGTCGAAGTTCTCCTTCGTCAACGACCACTCCACGCTGGCCATGGCGATCGGCGTGGGGCTGTTCATGGTGCACCGCAGGGCCGGGCTGCTCGGCATAGGGCTCGCGGCCGTCGAGGGCTTCCTGCGGGTCTTCCTCGGCGTCAACTACCCCACCGACGTGATCGGCGGCTGGGCGCTGGGCACCGCCGCCGCGTTGCTGCTGGCCCCGCTGGCGACGCTGGGTCTGGTCCCGCTGACCCGGGCGCTCGGCCGGGGCCCGGCGGGCACGCTGGTGCGCTCCGCCCGGCACCCGGTCCGCAAACGGGCGCTGGGCGTGTGGGGCGACACGGTGGACCCGGTGCGCGACGCGGCGGCCTGCGACAAGGACCTGGCCGCGTAACGGCCACCGCACCGGGGCCGGCGGTTCACAGCGCCTGCGGGAAGTCGAAGACGCGGTTCGGGTCGTACTGCCGCTTGAGCGCGGTCAGCCGGGCGGCGGCCGGGCCGTAGTACGCCTGGCGCCAGTTGGTCAGCGACGGGTCGGTGTAGTTCTGGTAGGCGGCGCCCGAGGCGTACGGGCGCATCGCCGTCCACAGCCCGTTCAGCCAACTGGTGCCGCTCAGGGCGTCGGAGGCGATGTACTGCGCCAGGAACCGCGAGGTGCGGTGGACGAACGCGGTCGAGCCGACCGGCACCCGGTTGACCGCGCCGCCCAGCGCGGTGAGCGCCACCGAGCCCGCGCCCCCGCCGCGCCGCGAGCGCAGCGCCGCCACCTGGGCGACCAGCGCGGCGGCACCGGCGGCGCTCAGCGAGCGGTCGTAGAAGTCGGAGCGGGCGGTGTACGTCTCGCGGCCCAGTTGCCCGTTGGCGGTCCTGCCGGGGGTCGGGCCGGGCAGGTGGCACTGGGACGGGGTGCGGTCGGTACAGCCCGCGTAGGCGTTCATCGCGTCGAGGTAGGCGTGGCGGCGCAGCGAGAC
The DNA here is from genome assembly GCF_003144095.1 of Streptomyces sp. ICBB 8177. Taxonomy (GTDB): domain Bacteria; phylum Actinomycetota; class Actinomycetes; order Streptomycetales; family Streptomycetaceae; genus Streptantibioticus_D. Next base: position 138,199 of record NZ_NSKH01000002.1, read on the forward strand.
GCTGGAGGCAGGGCCGATCCGGTCGGCCAGCCGGTCGACCGCGTTGAGCAGGTCGCCGTAGGAGCCCAGGGAGAACGCGGCGAGCGACAGGGTGGGGGAGCCGCCGGGCGCGCAGTCCAGGTGCAGCGACGACCAGATCTCGTCGGGCAGGCCCGGGCCCCACTCCTGCCAGGCCGCGATCGCCTGCGCCGCCTTGGCCCAGGGCCAGGTCAGGTAGCCGGTGACGCAGGCCGGCGCGGGGTGGGTGCGGTAGGAGAGCTGGGTGACCACGCCGAACTGGCCGTTGCCGGCGCCGCGCAGGGCCCAGAACAGGTCGGTGTTGGTGTGCGCGTCCGCGCGCAGGGTCCTGCCGTCGGCTGTGACCAGGGTGGCGGAGGTGAGGTTGTCGCAGGTCAGACCGTAGGCGCGGGCGGCGACGCCGTGGCCGCCGCCGAGGGTGAGCCCGGAGACGCCGACGGTCGGGCAGGACCCGGCGGGTATCGTCACGCCGCGCGCGCCCAGGGTGTTGTAGACATCGATGAGCTTGGCGCCCGCGCCGACCGTGGCGGCGCCGGAGGAGACGCTGATCCCGGCCATCTTGGAGACGTCGACGACCAGGCGGCCGCTGCCGGAGGACCAGCCCGCGTAGGAGTGGCCGCCGTTGCGTATGGAGACCGGGACCTTGGCACGGCGGGCGAAGGCCAGGCACTCGGCGATGTCGGGGGCACCGGTGACGTAGGCGATCCCGGCGGGGCGCTGGCCGTCGTAGCGGGTGTTGTACAGCTTGCGGCCGGTGTCGTAGTCCGCGTCGCCGGGGCGGACCAGGGTGCCGTGCAGCCCGCGGGCGAGCGCGGTCCAGTCGGCCGGCGCGGCGTTGCCGGAGGTCGCGGTGGCGCGTTGCGCGGGCAGGGTGGCGGCGGCGGTGGCGGTCGAGGCGCCCCGGCCTCCGCAGGCGCTCAGCAGCCCTCCGGCCGTCAGGGCGGCGCCGCTGCGCAGTACGGTCCGGCGGTCGGCCATGGGGCGTCTCCAACGGGTGATGGTTCGAATGTGTGCACGGTGGGAGATGCGCGGGGGCGGCCCGGCGGTTCCTTCGCGCGTGCCCAGGCGCGCGGGCGTACGCCCCGAAGCGCGGTGCGAGTCGGGGGTGTTCGGTGGTCTTCGGGCCTGTCTGTCCCGGAGTGGGGGGAGTTGGCCGGTTTGACTCCGGCTCAGGCCAGTTCGCTCGCGAACGGGGGGTCGGCGCCGGGACGGGAGCAGGTGAGGGCGGCGGCCCGGGCGGCGAACGCCAGCGCCTCGCGCCACGCCTCCTCCTCCAGCGCGGCCACCGCCTCCGGGCCGAGCGCGTCGCGCGCGGCGAGCCAGTGCAGCAGGGCGGCGTTGACCGTGTCCCCGGCGCCGATCGTGTCGGCGACCGGCCCGGCGACGGCGTCGGCGCGCACGCGGCCGTGCCGGGTGAACGCGGTCAGCCCGCGCGCGCCCTCGGTGAGCACGACCGCCGCCGGGCCGCGCGTCAGCCACTCCTCACAGGCCTCGGCCGGATCGCCGCCGGCCAGCCAGGCCGCGTCGTCCGCCGACAGCTTCAGCAGGCCGACGTGCGGCAGCCAGGTCGCGAAGCGGCGCCGGTGGGCCGCGGCGTCCGGGATCAGGGCGGCCCGGATGTTGGGGTCGAGCACGGTCAGCGCGCCACACGCCGCCGCCCGGCGCAGCACCTGCTCGTACGCGCTCGCGCCCGGCTCCAGCGCCAACGAGCAGGTGCCGAACGTGATCGCCCGCAGGCCCCGGGGCAGTTCGGCGGGCGCCTCGAAGAGGCGGTCGGCGGTGCCGCGCGCGTAGAAGGTGTACGAGGCGGAGCCCGCCGCGTCGAGCGTGGCGGCGGCCAGCGTCGTCGGCTCCGGGCCGCGCGCGACCGGCGAGGTGTCCACGCCCGCCGCGCGCAGCCCGTCCAACAGCGCCTCGCCGTACGGATCGAGGGAGATTCGGGACAGGAACGCGACGGGCGTGCCGAGACGGCCCAGGGCCAGCGCCGTGTTGTACGGGCCGCCGCCGCGCCTCGGGTCGAGCGGCGCGAGCGCGCCCGGGCCGCGCGGGACCAGGTCGATCAGCGCTTCACCGGCCACCACGATCTTCGCCATGCCCCGCAGTCTCGCCTACCGGAAGGCGGTGCGGGCGGCCCGCCGGGGTGTCAGCGGGCGGCGGGCTGGGGCGAGGAGTGCTCGTCGGCGTCCTGCCGGGCCCGGTCGCGGGCTCTGCGGGCCGGTCCCGACCAGCCGCAGGTGCACCGCGCGTACGCGAAGGCGCCGCGCTCGGCGGTGTGGGTGCGATGGGTGGGTGCCTCGGAACGTGCCTGCGGAGGGAGCACACCTCCACGCTACCCCGTCGATGCCGCGCGGATGCCCGGGGGGCCGGGCGAAATGGCCCGTACGTGCCATGCGCCCGGGGCGGCGCGCTCCCTAGGCTGGAGACCCGGTTTCCGTCGAGTTCCCGGACCGTTCCTGGACGAGGAGGTGGTGCACGTGGCGTCGTCGCCCGGATCGCAGGTGGCGGATCATCAGGACCGCGTGGCCCTCGCCGAGATCGAGCTGTGCGGCGAGCTGATGATCGCGGCGTCGGCGGTCGGTGAAGGACGGCTGAGCTTCGCCCGCATCGACGAGGTGCTGGAGGTCGGCCGGGCGGAACCGCCCGAGCCGTGCCGGCTGCGATAGCCGCGCGCCGTCCCGGTCGCGGGCGAGGGGGTCAGGCGCGCAGCAGGCGGGCGATGGCGGCGGTCGCCTCGGCGACCTTGGCGTCCGCCTCGGGACCGCCCTTGGCCGCGGCGTCCGCGACGCAGTGCCCCAGGTGCTCCTCCAGCAGTTGCAGCGCGAAGGCCTGGAGCGCCTTGGTGCCCGCGGAGACCTGGGTGAGGATGTCGATGCAGTAGACGTCCTCCTCGACCATCCGCTGGAGCCCGCGGACCTGGCCCTCGATCCGGCGCAGCCGCTTGAGGTGCTGGTCCTTGCGGCCGCTGTAGCCGTGCGGTCCGGCCGGGGACCCGGCGGCGGCATGCCGGACCTCCGCGGCCGCCGTGGCGTCCGGTCCGCCCGGCGCCGTCGTCTCCCCGTGCGTCATGACGCCCTCCGTCCCCCGTCGCATGCCCCGTCGCATCCCATGCCCGTTATACCCCCTACGGGTATATGGTACCGAATCGGTCCCGGGTTCGACCCCCCACCTGTATGGAGCACTCTGCCCTATGGGCGACACTGGTGAACGCCGGTTCGCCCTGGCACGGCGATGCGCCTAGCATCGTCGGGACCGCCCCCAGCACCCAGAGGACTCCCAGTGCGCCTTCGTCTGACCCCCCGGGAGACGAGCTTCTACGACATGTTCGCCGCGTCAGCGGACAACATCGTCACCGGCTCGAAACTCCTGATGGAACTGCTCGGGGCCGACACCTCCGCGCGGGCCGAGATCGCCGACCGCATGCGTGCCGCCGAGCACGCGGGTGACGACGCGACGCACGCGATCTTCCACCAGCTCAACTCGTCGTTCATCACGCCGTTCGACCGCGAGGACATCTACACGCTCGCCGGGTCGCTCGACGACATCATGGACTACATGGAGGAGGCCGTCGACCTGGTCGTCCTCTACCAGATCGAGGAGCTGCCCAAGGGTGTCGAGCAGCAGATCGAGGTCCTGGCGCGGGCCGCGGAGCTGACCGCGGAGGCGATGCCCAACCTGCGCACGATGCGCAACCTGACCGAGTACTGGATCGAGGTCAACCGCCTGGAGAACCAGGCCGACCAGATCCACCGCAAGCTGCTGGCGCACCTGTTCAACGGCAAGTACGAGGCCATGGACGTGCTCAAGCTCAAGCAGATCGTGGACGTCCTCGAAGAGGCGGCGGACGCCTTCGAGCACGTGGCCAACACGGTGGAGACCATCGCGGTCAAGGAGTCCTGACCCAGGTGGACACCTTCGCACTCGTCGTCGTTGTCGGCGTCGCGCTCGGCTTCACGTACACCAACGGCTTCCACGACTCCGCGAACGCCATCGCGACCTCGGTCTCCACCCGGGCGCTCACCCCCAAGGTGGCGCTCACCATGGCCGCGGTCATGAACGTCATCGGCGCGTTCATCGGCAGCGGCGTCGCCAAGACCGTCAGCAGCGGCATCATCGACGCGCCCTCGGGGAACCGGGGGCTCGGCGTGCTGTTCGCCGCGCTGGTCGGGGCGGTCGTGTGGAACCTGGTCACCTGGTACTTCGGCCTGCCGTCCTCCTCCAGCCACGCGCTGCTGGGCGGCCTGGTCGGCGCGGCGCTCGCCGGGTCGGCCACCGTGCACTGGAACGGCGTGCTCGACAAGGTCATCCTTCCGATGATCATCTCGCCGGTCGTCGGCCTGATCGTGGGCTACCTGGTGATGGTGGCCATCCTGTGGATCTTCCGCAGGACCACCAATCCGCACCGCACCCGGCGCGGGTTCCGCGCGGCGCAGACCGTCTCGGCGGCGTCGATGGCGCTGGGGCACGGGTTGCAGGACGCGCAGAAGGCGATGGGCGTGGTCGTGCTGGCGCTGATCATCGCGGGCAAGGACACCGGCGGGGGCATCCCGATCTGGGTGAAGATCGTCTGCGCGCTGATGATGTCGCTGGGGACGTACGCGGGCGGCTGGCGCATCATGCGCACGCTCGGGCGGAAGATCATCCAGCTGGATCCGCCGCAGGCGTTCGCGGCGGAGGTCACCTCGTCGTCGATCCTCTACATCACGTCGTACATCTTCAAGGCGCCGATCTCGACGACGCACGTGATCACGTCGGCGATCATGGGCGTGGGCGCGACGAAGCGGCTGAAGGCGGTGCGGTGGGGGGTCGCCAAGAACATCGTGCTCGGGTGGTTCATCACGATGCCGGCGGCGGCGGTGGTCGCCGCGCTGGCGTACTGGTGTGTTCGGGGCGTGTTCGGCTGAGGTCCGTTCGCCCACCCACCCGCCCCGCGGGCCGGTGGGTGGCCCGGCCGCGGGGCTCCGCCCCGCACCCCACCGGAGGCTCCGCTCCCTGGACCCCCACGTCCTGCGCACTCCGCCGAGGCTCCGCCCCTGGGCCCTGACCTCGTGCGCACCCCGCCGGGGGCTCCGCCCCTGCGCCCCGACTCCGCTGCGTTCCACTAAGGCTCCGCCCCCTGGGCCCCCTCTTCCCCGGCACCCTGCCGGGGGTCCGCCCTCTGGGCCCCACGCCGCTGCGTTCCACTGAGTTCCGCCCCCTGGGCCCCGACCTCCTGGTCACTCCACCGGGAACTCGCCCCCGGGCCCCCACGTTGCCGCGTTCCACTGGGGGCTCCGCCCCCTGGGCCCCACTTTCTTACGTACTCCACCGGAGCTCCCGGCTCCCCAGCCCCTGCCGGGCCCCCTCCCTGGACAGCCCGAACTGACGGTGTCCGGCAACGCGATCGGGCCCGCCCCCTGTTGGGGGCGGGCCCTGGCCGTGGCGGTGGCACCGCCATGCAGCATCGCCACGGCGGTCTCGGTCAGCCGAAGCGGCCGGAGATGTAGTCCTCCGTGGCCTGGGCCGACGGGTTGGAGAAGATGCGCTGGGTCTCGTCGATCTCGATCAGGCGGCCGGGCCGGCCGACGCCGGCCAGGTTGAAGAAGGCCGTGCGGTCCGACACCCGGGCCGCCTGCTGCATGTTGTGCGTGACGATGACGATCGTGAACCGTTCCTTCAGCTCACCGATCAGGTCCTCGATGGCGAGGGTCGAGATCGGGTCGAGCGCGCTGCACGGCTCGTCCATGAGCAGGACGTCCGGCTCCACGGCGATCGCCCGCGCGATGCACAGCCGCTGCTGCTGACCGCCGGACAGGCCCGCGCCGGGCTTGTTCAGGCGGTCCTTGACCTCGTTCCAGAGGTTCGCGCCGCGCAGCGAGCGCTCCACGACCGTGTCGAGGTCCTTCTTGCGCTTGGCCGTGCCGTTCAGCCGCAGGCCCGCCGCCACGTTGTCGTAGATCGACATCGTGGGGAACGGGTTGGGGCGCTGGAAGACCATGCCGACGGTGCGCCGCACCGCGACCGGGTCGACGCCCGCGCCGTAGAGGTTCTCCTCGTCCAGCATCACCTTGCCCTCGACCCGGCCGCCGGGGGTGACCTCGTGCATGCGGTTGAGGGTGCGCAGGAAGGTGGACTTGCCGCAGCCGGAGGGGCCGATGAAGGCCGTCACCGAGCGGGGCTCGACGGTCATCGAGATGTCCTCGATGGCCAGGTGGGTGCCGTAGTAGGCGGACAGGCCGCTGACGTCGATGCGCTTGGCCATGGGGTTACCAACTCTTCTTTCGTATGCCGCGTACAGCGCGTTTGCCGCGTATGCGCGTGTGGCGAAGGCCGGGTCAGCGGCCCGTGGTCTTCGGGGCCTTCCAGCGGGCGAGGCCGCGGGCCAGCAGGTTGAGGATCATCACGAACGCGATCAGCACGAGCGCCGCCGCCCAGGCACGGTCGTAGGAGGCGTCGTTGCCGTTGGCGTACTGCTCGTAGACGTAGTACGGCAGTGAGGACTGGGCGCCGCTGAACGGGTTGTTGTTGATCAGCTGGTTGCCGAAGACCAGCAGCAGCACCGGGGCCGTCTCACCGGCGATGCGGGCGACCGCCAGCATCACGCCGGTCAGGATGCCGCCGATCGACGTGGGCAGCACGACCTTGAGGATGGTGCGCCACTTCGGCACGCCCAGCGCGAGCGACGCCTCGCGCAGCTCGTTGGGGACGAGCTTGAGCATCTCCTCGGTGGAGCGGACGACCACCGGCATCATCAGGATCGCCAGGGCCAGCGAGCCCGCGAAGCCGGAGTAGCCGAAGCCCAGGATGATGATCCAGAAGGCCAGGATGAACAGGCCCGCGACGATCGACGGGATGCCGGTCATCACGTCCACGAAGAACGTGACCGCCTTCGCGAGCTTCCCGCGGCCGTACTCGACCAGGTAGATCGCGGTGAACAGGCCGATCGGCACCGCCATCAGGGAGGCCAGGGCGACCTGTTCCAGAGTGCCGATGATCGCGTGGTAGACGCCGCCGCCCGGGCCGGTGATGATCACACCGCCCATGGAGTGGGTCAGGAAGTTGCCGTCGAGCACCTTCACGCCCTTGGCGATCGTGGTCTCGATCAGCGAGTACAGCGGGACCACGGCGAGCACGAAGCAGGCCCACACCAGGCTGGTGGCGACCCGGTCCTTCGCCTGCCGGCGGCCCTCGACCAGCGAGGTGAGGGTGAAGGTGCCGGCCACGTAGAGGATCAGGGCGATCAGACCCCACTGGAGGTGGCTGGTGAGTCCGGCGCCGGCGCCGATGCCGCAGGCGACCGCGACGGCGGCGACCGCGACGGCGGCCGGGGCCCAGCGCGGCAGCCTGCGGTGGGCCAGCGGCGGGCGCAGGTCGGACCTGGGCTGGTCCTGGACGACGGCGCTCATGCTGCGGCTCCCGAGTACTCCTTGCGGCGGGCGATGATCATCCGGGCGGCGCCGTTGACCAGCAGGGTGATCACGAAGAGCACCAGGCCGGAGGCGATCAGCGCGTCCCGGCCGAAGTCGGTGGCCTCACCGAAGTGCGAGGCGATGTTCTGCGCGAACGTTCCGCCCGCCGGATCCAGGATGTGCGCGGTGAGCACCGGCGAGGAGGACAGCACGGTGGCGACCGCCATCGTCTCGCCCAGCGCCCGGCCCAGGCCCAGCATCGAGGCGGAGACGATGCCGGAGCGGGCGAACGGCAGCACCGACATCCTGACCACCTCCCAGCGGGTGGCGCCCAGCGCCAGCGCGGCCTCCTCGTGGGCCCGCGGCACCTGGCGGAAGACCTCACGGCTGACGTTGGTGATGATCGGGATGATCATGATGGCGAGCAGGATGCCCACGGTGAACAGCGAGCGGGCCGCGGTGCCGGGGGCGGACTGCTTGAAGACCACCGTCCAGCCCAGGTACTGGTCGAGCCACGCGGTCAGGCCCTGCATGTGCGGGACGAGGTAGAGGGCGCCCCACAGGCCGTAGACGATGCTGGGCACGGCGGCGAGCAGGTCGACGACGTAGGCGAGCGGGGTGGCGAGCCTGCGCGGCGCGTAGTGCGAGATGAACAGCGCGATGCCGATCGACACCGGCAGCGCGATCGCCATCGCGATGACCGAGCTGACCACGGTGCCGTAGGCCAGCACGGCGATGCCGAAGACCGGCGGGGTGCTGTCCGCGTTCCACTGGTACGTGGTCAGGAAGTTGCCGTGGTCCTGGCTGACCGCCGAGATCGTGCGCACCGTCAGGAAGACGGCGATCGCGGCCATGATCACCAGCAGCAGGATGCCGGAACCACGCGACAGGCCCAGGAAGACGCGGTCACCGGGACGGGTGACGGTCTTCCTGGCGGGAGCGGGGGCGGGAGGGGCGAGGGAGTCCGTTGGAGTCGTGTCCATGGGTCTGCTCCGGTCTGGCGGGGGCGGTGGCCCCCTGGTGGCGGTGCACCGGATGGGTGGTCGGCCGGCCCCACGCGGGGAGGCGGCGGGGCCGGCCGGACGGGTCAGGAGAGCGAGTCGATGGTGGAGCGCACCTTGGCGTTGATCTCCGCCGGGATCGGGGCGTAGCCCTGGCCGCTCAGGCCCTGCTGGCCGCTGCCCGCCATGTAGCTCAGGAAGCCCTTGGTGGCGCCGAGCGTGGCGGACTTGTTGCCCTTGTCGCAGACGATCTCGTAGGTGACCAGGGTGATCGGGTAGGCGCCGTCGGCCTTGGTGGCGTAGTTGAGCTTCAGCGACAGGTCGTCACCGGTGCCCACGACCTTGGCGTCGGCGATCATCTTGGACGCGTTGTCGGAGCTGGCCTGCACCGGCTGGGAGGCGCCGGTGTCGATCGCCACGGTCGGGATCGAGCTGGCGGTCGCGTAGGACAGCTCGAAGTAGCCGATGGAGCCCGCGGTCTGCTTGACCTGCGCGGCGACACCGGAGGAGCCCTGCGCGGACTGGCCGCCCTTGGCCTGCCAGGCCTTGCCGCCGCTGTAGGGCCAGTCGGAGCCGGCGGCGCCGATGAGGTACTTGGTGAAGTTGTCGGTGGTGCCCGACTCGTCCGAGCGGTGGAACGCCTGGATGGCGGTGGAGGGCAGCTTCGCCGACGGGTTGAGCTTGGCGATCGCCGGGTCGTTCCACTTGACGATCTTGCCGTTGAAGATCTTCGCCAGGGTGGGCGCGTCCAGTACCAGGTTGCTGACGCCCGGCAGGTTGTAGCCGACCGCGATCGGGCCGCCGACCATCGGCAGGTCGATCGCCTGGCCGGTGCCGCCGCAGACCTTCTTGGACTGGGCGATCTGGTCGGGCTTGAGCGCCGAGTCGGAGCCCGCGAAGGCGGTGGAGCCCTGGAGGAACTCGGTGACGCCCGCGCCGGAGCCGGTGCCCTTGTAGTTGATCTGCGTGCCCGGGCAGGCCTGCATGTAGTTCTTCACCCAGACGTTGACCGCGTTCTGCTGGGCGGTGGAGCCGGAGGCGAGCAGGTTGCCCTTGCTGCCGCACTTGATGCTGCCGGCCGCGGAGTTGGAGGCACCCGAGGACGGGCTGCTGGAGCCGCTGTTGTTGTCCGAGCCGCAGGCCGTCAGGACCAGGGCGCCGGAGACGACCGCCGCGCCGACGGCCAGGGCACGCAGCCCGCTCTTCCGCTGAAGCTTCACCTTCGAGTGTTCCTTCCTGGAGCCCGCCGACGCCCGGCGAAGCAAGGGTTTGGGTGGTGCTGGTGTGACTCGTCACCGGCGTTCGTCAGTTCACCGGTAAGGCTGAAATTAGGCAGAACAGGTGAAGCCGCCGACGAAGGAGAGTGAACGCGGGGTGAACCTCGCCCATCGGTGTGGCATACGCCCTCGGCATCACGTACCGAAGGTCAGGCACCGTCGCGCAGCGTGTCCAGCAGGGCGTCGACGAGCGGCCGGTCCCGGTCGTGGGTGAGCCGGGCCCGGGCGGCGGCGGGCGGCAGCCACACCAGCCGGTCCACCTCCCGGTTCTCGGCGAACGAGCCGTCCAGGGCCTCGGCGGCCCAGTAGCGCACGTGCTTGGGGCGGCCGTTCACCAGGTAGTACGAGGAGGGCAGCGGGGCGCCCAGCGCGCAGTCCATGCCGGTCTCCTCCTTGACCTCACGAAGCGCCGCCGCCGCTTCGGGTTCACCGGCCTTCAGCTTGCCCTTGGGGTGCGACCAGTCGTCGTAGCGGGGCCGGTGCACCAGGGCGATCTCGATCCCGCGGTCGTACGGGGAGCGCCGCCACAGCACCGCGCCGGCGGCGCGGACGGGGGCGGCGGTGGACAGCTTGGCCATGGTGTCCCTCGCGGTGTCGGGGTCCCGACGCTTGGTACGGCTCCCGCTCATGGTGCCGGTGCGGGAGCGGTAGCGGTCGGTGGGGTGGGTGCGGCGGCACGCTGCCAGAGCCTGCCGAAGGCCTGCCGGGCGGCCTCCACCTCGGCGCGCTGGTCGGCGTGCAGGACGCCGAGCGCGTAGGCCGTGGCGGGCGTGATGCGGGGGGTGCGGGCGGCGGCGGCGACCGCGCGGGCCGCCTCGGCCGCCTCCCGGTGCCGGTCCAGCGCGTGGCTCGCGGTGCGCAGCCGGGCCGGGTCGTCACCGCCGGGCGCCGTCTCGCCCAGAACCTCCTGGGCGTACCGCACGACCCGCAGCAGTTCGCGGGCCCGGTGCCAGGGCGCGTCCTGGGCGTGGGTGCCGTCCGGCGCGTCGGCGAGGGTGGCGTTGAGCGCGTGGTGGTCGTGCGGGTATCCGGCCTGGGGCAGCGGCAGCAGCGCGACCTGTTCGGCGAGCAGCAGCCGGGCCCGTTCCGCCAGCGGCGCCAGCGTTCCGGCGGCAGAGGCGCCGGCGGCGGGGGTCAGCGGCAGGTCGGAGGCGAGTAAGGCGACGCTGTCGGCGACGGCGTGGAAGCGCGCGGAGCCGAACGCGCTCAGGGTGGCCGAGTGCGCCCGGGTCCTGGCCAGCGTCAGCTGCCGCTCCAGCAACGCACCGGCCCGGGCGGCCCCGATGGCCATCGGAGCGCGCGCGGCCCCGGCGGCGGCGTCGGGCCCGGCGGCGGCGTTCGCGTCGGCTCGCGTGGCCGGGTCCGTCGTGCCGTCGCCGGGCACGTCCGCCGCGCTGTCGGTGGCCTGCGGGGCGTTCGCCGCCAGCCGGTGCAACGCGCCGTGGACCCGGGCGAGTTGCAGGGTCAGGCGGCGCTCCAATGACAACGTGCCGCCCAGCCAGGCGAGTTCGGTGCGCAGGGAGCGGGCCCACGCGGCGTCCACCAGGGGCTCGTAGGTGTGCAGGGCGGCGCTGATGCGGCGGGCCGACGCGCTCAGCGCGGTGGACGCCGCCGCCTCGTTCTGCTCGCGCGAGCGCAGCGCCCGCAGGAACTGGGCCGACAGGCTCGCCAGATGGGCGCCCAGCAGCTCGCCCGCGCTCGTCTCGCGCGTGAGGGTGTCAGGGTGTCGCTGGACCACGCCGGCGCCTCCGGGCGTCGATGAGCATTTCCTGGATGTTGCGCAGCGGACGGCCGTCCGCGTCGGTGCTGTGCCGGGTCCAGTCGCCGTCCGGGCCGAGGTGCCAGGAGGAGATGTCGTCGGCGACCCCCGTCTCCAGAAGGGAGTTGAGGACGGTGCGGTGCGCGGGGTCGGTGACCCGTACCAGCGCCTCGATCCGGCGGTCGAGGTTGCGGTGCATCATGTCGGCGCTGCCGAGCCACACTTCGCTCTCGCCGCCGTTGCCGAAGACGAACACCCGGGAGTGCTCCAGGAAGCGGCCCAGGATGCTGCGCACCCGCACGTTCTCCGACAGGCCCGCGACGCCCGGGCGGACGGCGCAGATGCCGCGCACCCAGATGTCCACCGGCACGCCCGCCTGCGAGGCGCGGTAGAGGGCGTCGATGACGGCCTCGTCGACGATGGAGTTGACCTTCAGCCTCACGAACGCGGGCCGCCCGGCCCGGTGGTGGTCGATCTCCCGGCCGATGCGCGAGATCAGCCCGTCGCGCAGCGACAGCGGCGCCACCAGCAGCCTGCGGTAGGACTCGCGGCGCGAGTAGCCCGACAGCCGGTTGAACAGGTCCGACAGGTCGGCGCCCACCTGCGGGTCCGCGGTCAGTAGCCCCAGGTCCTCGTACAGCCGCGCGGTCTTGGGGTGGTAGTTGCCCGTCCCCACGTGCGAGTAGCGGCGCAGCGTCTCGCCCTCCTGGCGGACGACCAGCGACAGTTTGCAGTGCGTCTTGAGCCCCACCAGCCCGTACACGACATGGCAGCCCGCCTCCTCCAGCTTGCGCGCCCACTTGATGTTGGCCTGCTCGTCGAAGCGCGCCTTGATCTCGACCAGCACCAGGACCTGCTTGCCGGACTCGGCGGCGTCGATCAGCGCGTCCACGATCGGCGAGTCGCCGGAGGTGCGGTACAGCGTCTGCTTGATCGCCAGCACGTCCGGGTCGGCGGCGGCCTGCTCCAGGAACGACTGCACCGAGGTGGAGAACGAGTCGTACGGGTGGTGCAGCAGCACGTCGCGTTCACGCAGCGCGGCGAAGATGTCCGGCGGCGTGGACGACTCGACCTCGGCGAGGTCGCGGTGGGTGCCCGCGATGAACTTCGGGTACTTCAGCTCCGGCCGGTCCAGCGCAGCGACCCCGTACAGCCCGGTCAGGTCCAGCGGCCCGGGCAGCGGGTAGACCTCCGCGTCGGAGACCTTCAACTCCCGCACCAGGAGGTCGAGTACGTACGGGTCGATGGACTCCTCGACCTCCAGGCGCACCGGGGGGCCGAAGCGCCGCCGCATCAGCTCCTTCTCCAGGGCCTGGAGCAGGTTCTCCGCGTCGTCCTCCTCGACCTCCAGGTCCTCGTTGCGGGTGACCCGGAAGGTGTGGTGCGCCAGCACCTCCATGCCCGGGAACAGCTCCTCCAGGTGGGCCGCTATCACGTCCTCCAGCGGCACGTAGCGCTGCGGACCGGCCTCCAGGAAGCGCGGCAGCAGCGGCGGCACCTTCACGCGGGCGAAGTGCTGGTGGCCGCTGGCGGGGTTGCGCACGACGACGGCGAGGTTGAGCGACAGGCCGGAGATGTACGGGAAGGGGTGCGCCGGGTCGACGGCCAGCGGGGTCAGGACGGGGAAGATCCGCTGCCGGAAGAGGGTGAAGAGCCTGCCCTGCTCCTGCTCGGTCAGCTCGTGCCAGCGGATCAGGTCGATGCCGCATGCCGCCAGCGCGGGGGCCACGTCGTTCTGGAAGCAGGCGGCGTGCCGGGCCATCAGCTCGCGCGAGCGGTTCCAGATCAGGTCCAGCACCTCGCGTGGCTGGAGCCCCGAGGCGGAGCGGGTGGCCACGCCGGTGGCGATGCGCCGCTTGAGGCCCGCGACCCTGACCATGAAGAACTCGTCGAGGTTGCCCGCGAAGATGGCCAGGAAGTTGGCCCGTTCCAGCAGGGGCGTGGTGGGGTCCTCGGCCAGCTCCAGCACGCGTTCGTTGAACGCCAGCCAGCTGCGCTCGCGGTCCAGGAACCGGCCCTGCGGCAGCTCCGGGAGCCCGCTCCCGCTCTCCGGCGCGCCCTCGTCGGTGCCGGTCAGGGCGTCGGTGTCGGCGTCCAGCCCGGCGTCGATGTCGGAGGGGCCCAGCACGTCGAGCGCGGGTGAGTCCGCGGTGCGTGGCGCGTTCATGCCGGTGCCGCCCTTCGCCGGTTCGGGTCCGTCCCCTCCATTCTCCTGCGTCACGTCGGAAACCGGCAGGTCGGAGGGGCGGGGAAGGGGATGTCGCGCCGGGCGGGGACGGCGCGGGCGATCACCGCGTGGGGTCGGCACAGCGGGCTGCATTGGGCGATGTTCGCAAGCGAGTTTGAATCACCGGTAACGGGCAGGTGGCAGGCAGGAAAGCGGGGCGCGTCCCGCGGGGGACGTGCGTCCGAACGGATGACGGGGGCGGGGCCGGGCCCCGCCCCCGGCGGACGGCGCCGGTCAGCCCTCGGTGCGGTACATCAGGTCGACCTCGTGCACGGTGAAGCCCAGCCGCTCGTAGACGGTGACCGCGGGGACGTTGTCGGCGTCGACGTAGAGCATCGCGGTGGGCAGCTTCCGGTCGTGCGCCAGGTGCCGCAGGCCGATCGTGGTCAGCGCCCTGCCCAGTCCCGAGCCCTGTTCGTCGGGGCTGACGCCGACCACGTAGACCTCCCCGAGGCCCTCGGCGGGGTGGGTCTTGGTCCAGTGGAAGCCGACGACGCGCTCGTCGCGCACGGCGAGGAAGAAGCCCTCCGGGTCGAACCAGTCCTCCGCCTCGCGGTCGTCGAGATCACGCCGCGTGAGGGAGCCCTGTTCGGGGTGGTGGGCGAAGGCGGCGGCGTTCACCGCGAGCCACCGCGCCTCGTCCTCGCCCGGGCGGAAGGTCCGCACCGTCACGCCCGGCGGCAGCACGGGCTCCGGCAGCGGGTCGCCGGGCAGCGGGCGGCGCATCTGGCGCAGCTCGCGGAAGAGCGCGAGGCCCAGCTGGGTGGCGAGGTGGCGGGCGGCGGGGTGGCCGCCGTGCGCCCACACCCGCAGCCGCTGGCCGGACAGTTCGAGCAGCGCGCGGCCCAGGGCCCGGCCGTGACCGCGGTGCCGCTGCCCGGGGTCGACCACGAACTCCGCGGCCGGCGCCTCGACCGGGTCGGCGCCCTCCAACTGCCCGTATCCGGCGAGTTGCTCGTCCGCGTACAGCAGGACGTGGCGGACGCCGTCCCGGGCGCCGCCGCGCAGGTTGAGGCGCCCCTGCTCGGAGACCGCGGCCTGGCCGTCGGCCTGCCGCGCCCGTTCGAGCAGCGCCATCACCTCGTCCACGGCTCCCGGCGGAACGGCGTCCAGCGTCTCGACCCGACGAACGACTGCGGAGGAACGTGCGGCTTCGCTCATGCGGCCGAGTGTATGACCGGCGGCCCCTCTCGCCCGGACACCGCCGACCCCTCCGGCCAAGTGCCCCGGAACGGCGGCGAGTTGTGGCAAGGGGGCCGAGGCGCTGCCGGACAGGTCTCAGGCGAGCTCGCGGGGTTCCGGGGTGCCCGGGAGGCGGACCACCGCCACCGTGCCGCCGCCGTGGGCCGCGTGGAGGGACACCGCGCCGCCCGCCTGCTGGATCGTGCGGGCGACGATGGACAGGCCCAGGCCGGAGCCGGGCAGGCTGCGGGCCGAGGGGGAGCGCCAGAAGCGGTCGAAGACGTGCGGGAGGTCCTCGGGTGGGATGCCGGGGCCGTGGTCGCGGACGCTGAACTCGCCTCGCGCGAGCCGCACGTCGATCTGGCCGCCCGCGGGGCTGAACTTGACCGCGTTGTCCAGCAGGTTGACCAGCGCGCGCTCCATCGACGCCGGCTCCGCCTGGAGGTACCAGGGGGAGAGTTCCGCGTTGATGCGCAGGTCCGGGCCGCGCAACCGGGCGCGCTGCACGGCGTGTTCGGCCACCTCGTGCACCGCGACCTCCTGGAGCGGGCCGCTGCCGGGGGCAGCGTCGGGGCGGGAGAGCTCCTGAAGGTCACCGATGAGCAGGGCCAGTTCGGACATCTGCGCCTTGACCGAGGCCAGCAGCGCGCGCCGGTCCTCCGGCGGCAGCGGCCGCCCGGTCTCCTCGCTGCGGGCCAGCAGCTCGATGTTGGTGCGCAGGCTGGTCAGCGGGGTGCGCAGCTCGTGGCCCGCGTCGGCGATCAGCTGCTGCTGGCGGTCCCGGGAGGCGGCGAGCCGCGCGGTCATCGAGTTGAACGACGCCGACAGCCGGGCGATCTCGTCCTCGCCCTCGACCGGGATGCGGATCGCCAGGTCCTCGGTCTTGGCGATGTGCTCGACCGCGTCGGTCAGCCGGTCCACCGGCCGCAGGCCCGCGCGGGCGATCACCAGGCCCGCGGTGGCCGCGCCCAGCACTCCTATCCCGGCGACGATGCTGAGGATGAGGGCGAGTTCGTCCAGGGGGTCGGTGACCTGGTTGAGCGGCTGGGCGACCGAGATGGTCAGGCCCTGGCTCTCGTTGGTGGTGAACTTCGGGTCGAACTCGGTGTAGACGCGGACCCGGGTCCCGTTGGAGTCGGTCGAGTCGTGGAACGCGTTGGGCCGCCGGCCGGAGGCGACCGCCCGGTCCACCGGCTGGGTCTTCACCAGGTACCCCCACAGCTGGCAGCTCGTGCCGTCCGGGGCCACCACCTGCGCGGTCGAGCCCAGGTAGAGCTGCTGGCCCTGGTCGCCCTTGGGCTGCGCGCCGGGCACGCAGCCGCCGCGCCGCACCGCGAAGGCCTCCGCCTGGTGGTACGACGCCTTCAGCGAGCTGTCGAGCCGGTCGGTCAGCGCGCTGCGGGTGATGAACCACGCGGAGACCGCCACCGCGCCGACCGCCACCGCCACC
This sequence comes from Streptomyces sp. ICBB 8177, assembly GCF_003144095.1. Taxonomy (GTDB): domain Bacteria; phylum Actinomycetota; class Actinomycetes; order Streptomycetales; family Streptomycetaceae; genus Streptantibioticus_D. The sequence goes on from NZ_NSKH01000002.1 coordinate 154,498, forward strand.
GCCGCCGCCGTCAGGATGGCCAGCCGCGACCGCAACGGGAGCGTGCGGAAGCGCCACAGGCGCCGCGGGCCGGCCGGCGAGCGGTGCGAGGGGGCCTCGGTCACGGCTTGCCCTCGGCGGACCGCAGCACGTAGCCCACCCCGCGCACGGTGTGCACCAGCCGGGGCAGCCCGCCCGCCTCGGTCTTGCGGCGCAGGTACATCACGTAGACGTCGAGGGAGTTGGAGCTGGGCTCGAAGTCGAAGCCCCACACCGACTTGAGGATCTGTTCACGGGTGAGCACCTGCCGGGGGTGGGTCAGGAACAGCTCCAGCAGCGTGTACTCGGTGCGGGTCAGTTCCACCGGCCTGCCCGCGCGGGTCACCTCGCGGGTGGCCGGGTCCATCCGCAGGTCGGCGAAGGTCAGCGCGGTGTCCTCCGGTTCGCCCGCCCGGGCGGCCGCGGCGGCGGCGTAGGAGCTGCGCCTCAGCAGGGCCCGCAGCCGGGCCAGCAGTTCGTCGAGTTCGAAGGGCTTGACCAGGTAGTCGTCGGCGCCCGCGTCGAGCCCGGTCACCCGGTCGCCCACCGTGTCGCGGGCGGTGAGCATCAGGATGGGCGTGGTGATCCCCGCCGCGCGCAGCCGCCGGGCCGTCGTGAGGCCGTCCATGCGCGGCATGAGCACGTCCAGCACGATGGCGTCCGGCTGATAGGCGGCGACCTGGTCGAGGGCGGCGAGGCCGTCCGCCGCCAGCTCGGTGTCGTAACCCTCGAACGCGAGGCTGCGGCGGATCGCCTCGCGCACCGCCGGCTCGTCGTCCACGACCAGGATCCGGGACGGCTGCTCGCCGCTGCCCTCGGGGCTCATCACGTACTACCTCTGACTTGAAGTCGATGCGGACGGAAGGTGTCGACTGTCAGCCTCGCACGGCCCGCCCCGCCACGCGGCGCGCAGCGGCTTTCCGGTGGCGCGGTGCGCCGTCGCGGGGGCCGGTGCGGCCCGCACGGCGCGAACGGGCCGCGGGGGACGGGGACGGCGGAGAGAGCGGGGGAAGGCCGGTCTGTCCCGCCGGTGCGCCGCCGCGCGCTGGGCCGCTGCCGCCCGAGCACCAGGTGACGAACGCGGCCAGGGTGTGACGCGCGCGGTTGACGCTGACGGTGGTGTGACGGGCCATGGCGGCCTCCTCCCGCTGTCCGGTTCCGCTCTCTCGCTCCCTGCTCCTGCTGCGGGCTCAGCTGCTGTAGCTGATGTGGTTGCTGCTCAGGAACGACTTCACCGTGTCGATCGGGATGGCGAAGCCGAGGCCCACGCTGCCCGCGTCGCTGGACGAGCTGCTGCTGCCGCTGCTCGAACTCGGCGCGTACATCGCGGAGTTGATGCCGATGATCTGACCGGACATGTTGATCAGGGCGCCGCCGGAGTTGCCCGGGTTGAGCGAGGCGTCGGTCTGGATCGCCTTGTACGTGGTGGTGTCGCCGCCGACCTGGCCGTTGTACTGGCCGCCGCCGAACTCGAACGGCCACTGGTCGCTGCCGCCGCTCCCGCCGCCGAAGCCGCCGTACCCGCCGCCGCTTCCGCCGTACCCGCCGCCCTGGCCGCCCTGGCCGCCCGAGGTGCCGCCCTGGTCGTTCGACCCGCCTTCGACGGGGACCGTCACGTCGCGGTCGAGCGCCGAGACGACGCCGCTGGTGACCGTGCCGGCCAGACCCTCGGGAGAGCCGATCGCGACCACCTGGTCGCCGACGGCCACGTCGTTGGACTCGCCGAGCGCGGCGACCTTCAGGCCGCTGACGCCGCTGACCCGGATGACGGCCAGGTCCTTGTCCGGGGAGGTGGTGACGACCTTCGCGGTGGCCGTCTTCCCGTTGGTGAACGCCACCTTGATCGTGTCGGAGTCGGCTATGACGTGGTTGTTGGTGAGGATGTCACCGCTGGAGTTCAGGACCACGCCGGAGCCGATGGACTCGCCGTCGCCGGACGTCGCCGTGATCTCCACGACGCTCGGGGAGACCGCCGAGGCCACCGCGCTGACGCTGCCGAGCGGCTTGGACGCGGTCGCCGTGCCGACCACCGGCGCCGAGGCGGCCGTGGTCTGCGTGGCGTGCCCTATCAGGGCCGCGGCGCCGCCGCCGATCAGGCCGGAGGCCAGCGCGACCGCGGCGACCAGCGCGACGACCTTGCCGCGCCTGCGCGGGGCGCCGTGCTGCGGGCCCTGGGGAGCGTCGCCGTACGGGGCGCCGTCACCGTGGGGGCCGCCGCCGTACGGACCCTGCGGGCCGTCGAACGGGCCGCGCGGACCCTGCGGGCCCCCGGGCCAGACGGTCATGCCGTTCGGCGTGGTGACCGGCTCGCCCTGCTCGCCCGGGCGGTGGGAGGGCGGCGGAGGGAAAGACGCTCCGGCCGCACCGTAGGGGGTCTCGGACCGCTGCCAGCCTTCGCCGTGAGGCTGCTGCGAGCCGCTGCTGGGGTGGGTGCTCTCCGTCATGCCTACGACTGTGCGCGCCGATGATGAGAGCCGTCTGAGCACCGACTGAGAAGCCCGACAGAAGTGGGTATGCCCGAAATAAAGGCCGACGGGGTGCCGGGCGTCCGCCGTTTACGCGGCTCCAACTCCCTTAACGGCAAAGGGGACTTACAGGACATCGGCCGCCGGTGATCCCGCGTCACGCGCAGCCGCAGGAGCGGCGGACCACCAGCCGGGACGGGAACTGCTTGAGCCGCTCGCGCCGCGTCCCGTGCACCCGCAGCCCGTCGTCCAGCACCAGGTCCACCGCCGCGCGGGCCATCGCGGGCCGGTCCGAGGCGACCGTGGTCAGCGGCGGATCGGTCAGGGCCGCCTCCTTCACGTCGTCGAAGCCCGCGACCGCCAGCTCGCCGGGCACGTCGATGCGCAGCTCGCGGGCCGCCCGCAGCACGCCGATCGCCTGGTCGTCGGTGGAGCAGAAGATCGCGGTGGGGCGGTCGGGACCGGCCAGGATGCGCAGGCCCACCTCGTACGCGTCGTAGCGGTTGTACGCGGCCTGGAACAGGCGGCCCTCGGTGGAGCGCCGGGACTCCTGCATCGCGCGCCGCCAGCCCTCGACGTGGTCGGTGACCGGGTCGCCGACGGTCGGGGTCTCCTCGGTGCCGCCGAGGCAGGCCACGTACGCGTGGCCGTGCTCCAGCAGGTGGCGGGTGGCGAGCTGGGCGCCGCCGACGTCGTCGGTCATCACCGCGACGTCGTCGATCGCCTCGGGACGCTCGTGCAGCAGCACCACGCGGGCGTCCCAGGCGTCGATCTCGGCCGCCGCGGACGCGCTCAGGCCCTGGCTGATCAGGATCAGCCCGGCGACCCGCATGCCCAGGAAGGCCCGCAGGTAGTGCATCTCGCGGTCGGTCAGGTAGTCGGAGTTGCCGACCAGGACCATCTTGCCGCGCTCGGCGGCGGCCCGTTCCACGGCGTGCGCCATCTCGCCGAAGAACGGCTGCCGCGCGTCGGGGACGATCAGGCCTATCAGGTCGGTGCGGCGGCTCGCCATCGCCTGGGCCACGCGGTCCGGGCGGTAGCCGAGCTGCTTGATGGCCGCGAGCACCCGCTCGCGGGTGGCCGGTGCGACCGGCCGGGGTCCGTTGTTGATGACGTAGCTGACGACCGCGGTCGAGGTCCCCGCCAGCCTGGCCACGTCGTCACGCGTCACCTTGGGCACGCGGGCAGTCTACGCGGGTGAACCGCCGCCGTTACCTGCCGTATCACGCCTCGTCGCCGCGGCCGCGGACCCCGGCGGCGGCCTGGGCGCGGGGGGTGCCGTCGGCGCCCTCGGCCTTCGCGGGCCCGTCCGCCCCGCCGTCCGCCGCGCCCGCCGCCTCCCGCCCGCTGTCCGCCGTGTCCGATCCGGTGCGCTCGGGGCTGACGAAGCGGTAGCCGACGTTGCGCACGGTGCCGATCAGGGACTCGTGCTCGGGCCCGAGCTTGGCGCGCAGCCGCCGTACGTGGACGTCCACGGTGCGGGTGCCGCCGAAGTAGTCGTACCCCCAGACCTCCTGGAGCAGCTGGGCGCGGGTGAAGACCCGGCCCGGGTGCTGGGCGAGGTACTTCAGCAGCTCGAACTCCTTGAAGGTCAGGTCGAGCACCCGGCCCTTGAGCTTGGCGCTGTAGGTCGCCTCGTCCACCGACAGGTCGCCGTTGCGGATCTCCAGCGGGCTGTCGTCGCCGCCGATCTGCCGGCGGCCGGTGGCCAGCCGCAGCCGCGCCTCGACCTCGGCCGGGCCGGCGGTGTCCAGCAGCACGTCGTCGATGCCCCACTCGGCGGTGACCGCGGCCAGCCCGCCCTCGGTGACCACCAGCACCAGCGGGCAGCCGGGCCCGGTGGAGCGCAGCAGCTGGCACAGGCTGCGCACCTGCGGCAGGTCGCGCCGCCCGTCGACCAGGATGACGTCGGCGCCCGGGGTGTCGACCAGCGCGGCGGCCTCGGCGGGCGCCACGCGCACGTTGTGCAGCAGCAGGCCGAGCGCGGGCAGCACCTCGGCGGACGGCTGGAGCGCGTTGGTGAGCAGCAGCAGGGAACTCACCGGCCGCTCCCCTCGACGAGGGCGGACGGCCGCCGGCCGGAGACGGGCGAACCGTGCGCGGAGTGCGACCGCGGCGCGGGGGCGCCCGGTCCGTACGACCTGTTCGGTTTGCTCACGTGCGAAACCCTCCTCGGTCCCTGCGAGGACGTCGTGCCGTCCGGGGCCGGAAAGCACGAAAGGACCCGGGGGCGGCGCTGCCCGGATCCTCTTCCCTCAGGAGAATAGCCGACATGGACTCCGTGAGTGAGGGCGACATCGCGCGACCGGCTGTTTCGCCGATCACGCCGGAGGTCGGCCCGGGAACCACTGGTACGAGCGTACGCGCAGGTCAGAAAGCCACTCGAAGGAGATCGTCGCGGGCGTCGTTGTTGACGGACGACGGCGTGCGGATCGAAGCCGAGCACCAGCCGTACGCCGGAAGCGCCTCCGCCGGGCGGCCCGACGCCGCCGCCGGCGGCCTCTCCGGCGACGCTGCCCATGGCGCCGCCGACCCCGCCGGCGATCCCGGGGACCTGGCGATCGTCGTGGCGCACGGGTTCACGGGGGCGCTGGAGCGGCCCGCCGTGCGCCGGGCGGCGCGCGAGTTCACCCGGTACGCGGGCGTGGTCACCTTCTCCTTCCGGGGCCACGGGCGCTCCGGCGGGCGGTCCACCGTCGGCGACCGCGAGGTGTACGACCTGGACGCGGCGGTCCGCTGGGCGCGCTCGCTGGGCTACCGCAGGGTGGCGACCGTGGGCTTCTCGATGGGCGGGTCGGTCGTGCTGCGGCAGGCGGGACGGGCGGCCGGGCTGCCCGGTGCGGACGCCGGAACGCGGCCGGACGCGGTGGTCGCGGTCAGCAGCCCCGCGCGCTGGTACTACCGGGGCACGGCGCCGATGCGGCGGCTGCACTGGATGGTCACCCGGCCGGTCGGGCGCGCCGTCTCCCGGTACGGGCTGAAGACCCGCATCCACTCCGAGGACTGGAACCCGGTGCCGCCGTCGCCCGTGGAGGCGGCCCCGTTGATCGCCCCGACCCCGCTGCTGATCGTCCACGGCGACCGGGACGCGTACTTCCCGCTCGACCACCCGCTGTCGATCGCCAGGGCGGCGGGTGACGGGGCCGAACTGTGGATCGAGCGCGGATTCGGCCACGCGGAGAACGCGGCGGACCCCGCGCTGCTGCGGCGCGTCGGCACCTGGGTGACGGAACACGCCGAAGCGGCGAAACGGGCGTAACGCCCCTCGCGTGACCGGCGGATTGGGGTGCCCGGCCGCCGACCCGTCATCATGGACGGCGCAGAAGGCCACGGCGCCGGGTCCGACGGGGACCGAGCGGCCGTGGCCGAGCGTCGAGCGAGAACCCAGCGAAGGAGCCGCCATGGCCGCCACCGACACGGCGGAGCAGCCCGCCCCCGGCGACCCGGTCCCGCACGGAACCATCCGCTACTGGGCGGCGGCGAAGGCGGCGGCGGGCACGGCCGAGGAGCCGTACCGGGCCGCGACGCTGGCCGGCGCGCTGGCCGAGGCCAGGCGGCGGCATGCCGGGGAGCCGGAGTTCGGCCGGGTGCTGGAGCGCTCCTCGTTCCTGGTCGACGGGCTCTCGGTCGGCACCCGCGACCACGAGGGCGTCCAACTGGCGGACGGCGGCACCGTCGAGGTGCTCCCGCCGTTCGCGGGAGGGTGAGCGCGGGACGATGACGACACCTGAGACGACGCCCGAGTGGCCCGACCCGGGCCCCGACCGGCACCAGCCGCAGTACGACGCGCGCTACGACGGGCAGTACGACCCGCGACAGCAGCAGCCGCCGTACGCGGACGACTCGTGGCAGCAGCAGCCGGAGCCCGGCGCCCAGTGGCAGCAGCAGCCGCAGCAGCAGGCAGGCGCCCAGTGGCAGCAGCAGGCAGGCGGCCAGTGGCAGCAGCCGCCGCAGCAGGCAGACCTCCAGTGGCAGCCGCAGGCCGGGTACGACGCGGTCGGATACGACGCCCACCAGGCGTACGGCGCGGCCCCGGCGTCCGGCTACGGACAGGCGCCCGCCCATCACGACCGCGCGGGCGGCCACGGCGTCCACGACCCCTCGTACGGCACCGCTCCCCGGCCGGCCGGCGCGCAACCGCTCCCCGGGCCCGTTCCGGAGGCGGAGCCCGTGTCCGTGCCCGCGCCCGAGCCGCAGGCGGTGGCCCCGCAGGCGCCCTCGCGGCGCACCGGGTCGCCGATCATCCCGCCCGGCATCCAGCCCGCGCTGCTGACGGCCGCCCTCGCGGCGCTGACGGCCGGGGCGGCGGGGCTGGCGCGGCCCGCCCTGGCGGTCGCGGCGGTGCTGCTCCAGGCGGTCACCGCCGCCGGGTGGTTCCGGCTCAACGGCATGTGGCCCGCCCGGCAGGGCATCATGCTGGCCTTCCTGGCCGGGGTCACCGCCGACGTGGCGCTGCTGCTGGCCCCGGCGGACCGGGCCCCGGCGGCGATCCTGGGCACGCTCGGGGTGTGGGTGCTGCTCATCCTCGTGCAGCAGATGCGGCACCGCGGCAGCGCCGACGAACGCCTCGCCGGCCTCACGGCGACGGCGGCCTCGACCCTGCTGACGGTGCTCGCCGCGGGCTGGGTCGCGCTGGACGGCACGAAGGGCGGCGCCCACGCGGTGATCGTGGGCGCGGTCGCGGTGGGCGCAGCGACGCCGGTGCGCGCGGTGCGGTTGCCCGGTCCGGTGAGCGTGGTGGCCGCGCTGCTCGTGGGCGGCGGCGCGGGAGCGTTCGCCGGTCACCTGCTGCACATGCCCGCCTCCGCCGCCCTCACCGCATTGGCCGCCGCCGTGTGCGCGCTGGTCGGACTGCGCGTCGCCAGCTACGACTGGCCGTCGCGGTTCGTGCACTTCACGGCGGGCGTCGCGCTGCCGCTGGCGCTCGCCGCGCCGGTGGTCTACGCGGTCGGGCACGTCCTGGCCTAGCGGTCGCGCGCCCGGCGCCGGGTCCGCGGCGGGAACCACCCGGCGCCGCCACGCGTGATCCAGGGGACAGTCCGGCCCGCCCGGCCGTTCGGACCCGAGTCGAACTCGAACGGATAGGCTCGGGCCGGGTGGACAGGCGTACGGACTCGGACCGGAGTGCGTGGCCGGATGGCTGACGGGGTGGGGAGAACGATGCGCGGGCGTGGGATCCGGATACTCGTGGTGGTCGTCGTGGTGCTCGGCGGCCTGTTCGTGGCGGCGGACCGGATCGCCGTGTCGTACGCGCAGTCCAAGATCGCCGACCGCATCCAGAGCGCCCGCGGCCTCAGCAGCAAGCCGGACGTGTCGATCAAGGGCTTCCCCTTCCTGACCCAGGTGGCCGGGCGCGACTTGAACGAGGTCACCGCGACCGCCAACGACTTCCAGGCCGAGCAGGGCACCTCCGCGAGCGGCGACGGACGGCTGCGCGTCGACAAGCTCACCGTCGACCTGCACGACGTGCGGATCGACAGCTCCTTCTCCAGCGCGGTCGCCGACACCGCGACAGGCACCGCCCTGATCTCGTACGCGGACCTCCAGCAGGGCGCCCCGGACGGCGTGACCGTCTCCTACGGCGGCGACGGCCAGGTCAAGGTGAGCGGCAGCGTCACCCTCCCCGGCCTCGGCCAGACCGTCAGGCGCAGCGTCGTCAGCTCGATCCAGGTGACCGGCGGCAACACCGTCCAGCTGCACGCCAGGTCGATCCCCGGCGCGGGCACGATCCCCGGCCTCGACCAGCTGGTCCGCGACCGCATCGACTTCGCCCGCACCTTGTCAGGACTGCCCGCGGGCATCACGCTCAGCGGGGTGCGGGCCACCCAGGACGGCGTGGTCGTCTCCCTGACCGGGCAGCACGTCAGCCTCACGACCGGCTGAGACGGCCACAGGCGGCCCGGGGCCGTCGGCGTGGCCGCTGGACGGTTCCGCGTCCATCAGGTGAGATGCCCCTGACCGGGTGACGGTCGGTCACGCCGCGGACGCCCGCCCGGAGGCCTTCGGGGGCGGGCCCGGAGGCGGCTTCGTTCCGCCATCCGGTCATACGTGTCTCGTATTCTGAAACGCCGGTGACACTCGGGCCCGTGCTTCCCTACGATCGAGGCCATGAAGCGACAGGCGGATCTCACGAAGCGGCGGGCAGTCGACCTGTGCCGTGTCGCCGCCATGCTCTGTCGTACGGCGTGAAGGGGCGACGCCCCGGACGCAGTGCCCTTAGCCCGCTCTCCCCGCGGTGAGGGCCGGATCGCGTCCGGACCGCTCCCGGGCCCTGCCGCCCGGACCCCTCGCGTCGGCTCCTTCCACCCCGCGCCCCGCGTCACGCCTGCGCGCGACGCGTCCGGCGCACCCCCGATCCACCCGCACCCGCCGCAACTGCCCCGGAGGAGAACAGCATGAGCCGCAGTGACGTCCTCGTGGACGCCGACTGGGTCCAGTCGCACCTGGACGACCCCAAGGTGGTCGTCGTCGAGGTCGACGAGGACACCTCGGCCTACGAGAAGAACCACATCCGCAACGCGATCCGCATCGACTGGAAGAAGGACCTCCAGGACCCGGTGCGCCGCGACTTCGTGGACAAGAGCGGCTTCGAGAAGCTGCTGTCGGAGCGGGGCATCGCCAACGACGACACGGTCGTGCTCTACGGCGGCAACAACAACTGGTTCGCGGCGTACGCCTACTGGTACTTCAAGCTCTACGGCCACCGCGACGTGCGCCTGCTCGACGGCGGCCGCAAGAAGTGGGAGCTGGACTCCCGCGACCTGGTCGCCGAGGTGCCCACCCGGCCGCGCACCGAGTACCGCGCGCAGGAGCAGGACACCTCGATCCGTGCCTTCCGCGACGACGCCGTCAACGCGATCGGCACCCTCAACCTGGTCGACGTGCGCTCGCCCGACGAGTTCAGCGGCAAGCTGCTCGCCCCGGCGCACCTGCCGCAGGAGCAGTCGCAGCGCCCCGGCCACATCCCGACCGCGCGCAACATCCCGTGGTCGAAGTCGGCCAACGACGACGGCACCTTCAAGTCCGACAGCGAGCTGAAGGACCTCTACGAGAGCGCGGGCGTGGACCTGTCCAAGGACACCGTCGCGTACTGCCGTATCGGTGAGCGCTCGGCGCACACCTGGTTCGTGCTGCACGAGCTGCTCGGCCAGCCCAACGTCAAGAACTACGACGGCTCGTGGACCGAGTACGGCTCGCTGGTGGGCGTGCCGATCGAACTCGGCGCCAACTGACCTCGCAACCCCTCGAAGCCTTAAGGAATCAGCGTATGTGTGGAGCCAAGGCCGGCGGCCCGGACCTCGCCGGTGTGGACGTGGCGGGCGAGACGATCATCCAGGGTTCGCTGACCCGCGACGGCGAGCCGGTCTCCGGCTACGTCCGGCTGCTGGACGGCGGCGGTGAGTTCACCGCCGAGGTGCCGACCTCGGCCACGGGTCAGTTCCGGTTCTTCGCCGCCCCCGGCACCTGGACGCTGCGCGCGCTGGTGCCCGGCGGATCGGTGGACCGCACGGTCGTCGCCCAGCGCGGCGCCGCGGCGGACGTCGCGATCGCGGTCTGAGTGCCGCGCGGCCGGAAGACGTGATGGTCTGACGGCCTGACGGACCTCAAGGCCTGAAGGGCCTGAAGGGCCGCATCCCAGGGTTGGACGCCTCGCGGGATGCGGCCCTTCGTGCTGCGCCTCACGCCGCCCGCGGGCGTACCGTGGAGGTATGTACGCGCGGCGTAGGCACTGGTACTTCGCCATGATGGGCATCTGCATCGCGCTGTTCGTCCTGGCGTGGGGCGTGGTGCGGCTGTGGTCGGTCCCGGTCGCCGTGGGGATGTGCGTGGTGGCGATGGTCATCCCGCCGGTCGCCGCGATCGTGGCCAACCGGCGCGGGCCGGACGACGTGTGGTGGGACGAGCCGGACGACAACTGGCTCAAGGACGAGCCCAAGGACGACACCTGGCTGCGCGACGAGCGCGCCGCGATGGAACGGGCCAGGACGGGCCGCCGCCACCCCGACGACAAGGGCCCGGACTCCGGCTCCGGCCCGGGCGGCGGAGGCGGCGCGGGGAAGTAGCGGGCCGGCGGGGCGCGGGGCGCGTCAGTACACGAGCGCCTGCACGTCCTGCCCCATGACCTCCTGCACGAAGACCTGGGCCCCGGCGATCCGCACGCCGTCCAGCACGTCGTCCTGGGTGATCTCGCGCCGGGCCGCGCACTGCGTGCACAAGGTGACGCTGCCCCCGGTCAGCAGGGAGTCGAGGAGGTCGGGCAGCGGAGCCGCGTGCGGCAGCTCGAACTCCGCCGCCCTCCCCGGCAGCGCGAACCACGAGGACTCGCCCGTCAGCCAGAGCGAGACCCGCACCCCGCTGGCCACGGCCACCGCCGCCACCGTGAACGCCTGGGAGCACCTCTCGGGAGCATCCGCCCCCGCCGTCACCTTGATCACCAGCTGCTTGCTCACGCGCCGCACTCTACGCCGTCGCCCGAAGGGGAACGCGGTGTGAAGGCCTTGTGATCGTCCGTGCATAATGCCTTCAACTTCTCGCGCCCGCCCGGGATCGACGGGTGGGGCGCGCATGCCTGTGGGGGGCTTTCTCGTGGAAACGGACTCCGCTCCGGCGGACCCATCTGATGTCATGGCCATGTCCGAATCGTCGCCTTCGTCGACCGCGGACACGGCACCGCCGCCTGAGCCGGCGCCACCGTCTGGGCTGACGCCTGAGCCGGCGCCGACCGAGCCGACGCCGATGCCGACGGCCGGGCCGTCGCCTGAGCCGACGCCGGCGCTCGGGTCGGCGAGTCCGCCGCGCCGGGGCGTCTTCCGGCGCGGCGGCCGCACCGCGCTGCTGATCGCCTGCGCCGCCGCCTTCGGCGTGATCGCGGGATCGGTCACGGGCTACGTGATCCAGTCCGGCCGGCCGGAGACACCGCTGCCCAAGCTGGGGCAGGCGGGCCTCTTCCGCCCCGACCACACCGCGAAGGGCCCGTACGCGACGGCGTCCGACGACGACCTCACCAGGACCGACGGCGACCTGCGCCAACTGCTGCTGCCGGTGCCCGCGGGGGCGAAGGACGTCACGGTCGAGGACGACGGCGCGGTGGACAACTGGAGCACGGTCTCCGACTGGGCCTCGACCTACCAGGACCCCTCCGACGAGTTCGCCCAACTGCTCGGCGAGGACTTCCGCAGGCTGGCCGACCGGGCCTGGCGGGACGACGCGGACGACTGGGTCAGCATCCGGCTCATCCAGTTCAACGCCGACGGCTCGTCCGACCCCGCCCAGGCCTTCTACGACGCCGAGCAGTCCGCGGTGGCCGGGAGCGACGGCACGCTGGGCGAGGAGATCCCCGGCACGCTCGACGGGCACGTCTTCGTCCAGCCCAAGCCCACCGAGCGGGCCGGTTACCTGCCCGAGTACGAGGTGCGGGCGCTCGCCCGGCACGGGGACATCGTGATGTACGTGATCTACGACGCCGACCACCCGATCAGCGAGTCCACGGTGATGGACCTCGCCAAGCGCCAGTTGGAGCGGCTGTGAGCGACCAGACTCTTGCCGAAGCCTCTGCCGAGGCTTCTGCGGAAGCCGTCTTTGAGCCGGCGCCGTCCGGGATCGGGCGGGGGACGCGGACCGCGTTGTGCGTGACGCTGGGGTTCGTGCTGGTCGCGGGGGCCGGGGTGGCCTGGACCGGGCTGGTGGACCGGCCGGGCGCCGCGCCGCACTGGGCTGCGCCCGCGGCGAAGGCTCCCGCGTCCGGGACCGCGCAGACCCGGCTGTACAAGCTGCTGGTCCCATGGGGCTCCGGCTACCGGCCCGGGCCCGACTACGCGCAGTTCGGCGACGACGATCAGCTGACCGGGGCGCAGACCGGAGCGGCGCTGCGGGACGAGTTCAGCAACCTGCCGGCCGCCCAGCGCTCCCGCGCCGACCAGTTCATCGACCAGGCGCACCTGAAGGGCGTCGCCCTGCGGACGTACCAGGACGCCGCGAACGACACGACGGTACGGACCGAGCTGGACGAGACGGCCGGGAACGTGCCCAAGACCATCGTGGCGGCGTTCGCCCAGGAGGTGGCGGCGGCCGGGAGTTCCGCGAAGAGCCAGCGGGTGCCGGGGCACCCCGAGGCGCAATGCGCCGCGTTCTTCCTCGACCAGCACAAGACGATCGAGCGCACACTCTGCATGGCCGCCGAGGGCGACGTGCTGGTGAACTACTACGCCGACGCGATCGAGCCCGTCGACCAGCAGGCCGTGCTCGGCTTCGCCAAGCGCCAGCTCGACCGCGTTCCAGGCTCAGGGGAGTCCGTGTGACCGACAACCACGCCACCACCGCCGACACCGCCACGACCGCTGAGCCGGCCGCCGAGCCCACCGAGCCGACCGCCGAACCGGCGATCACGCCGGCCGCGCTCCCGGCCGCCGCGGCAGCGCCTGCGGAAGCCACGGCCCCGCCCGCCGAGCCCGCGTCCCCAAAGTCCACGGCCCCCGCCGCCGAGTCCGCGCCCCCGGAGTCCGCGCCTCCGGCCGCCGAGGCTGCGGCTGCGGAGGCCGCTCACCCCGAGGCGCCGCGGCCGGCCGCCCCCAGGCCTCCGCGTCGCCGCCTTCGGGCCGTCCTGCGGTGGACCGCCGCCGTGCTGGTCTTCGCCGTCGCCGGGGGCGGGTCCGCGTACGCCCTGACCCGGGCGCAGCGCACCGATCTGCCCGGGCTCGCCACGCCGGGCGACGGCAGGCTGGCCTTCCCCGCCCTGACCGCGGTCGGTCAGGGCCGGGTCAACCCGGGCGGGCACCACCTCACCGACGTCCGTCAGCTCCTGCTGCCCGCGCCCGAGGGTGCCAAGCCCGACCCGTCCTTCCCGGGCCGCGACGCGTATCTGAGCGCGTCCGCCTACGGCAAGCTCTACGGCTCCGCGGCGACGACCGAGACCAACAGGCTGTCCGAGAACGGCTGCCGGCGTGTCGCCGCGACCGCCTGGACGCTTCCGGACGGCACCCGCACCCAGATCTACCTGCTCCAGTTCGGCAGCTCGGGCCTGGCCTCCGAGTACGAGAACGAGGTCATCACCGACGCCACCCTCGCCGACGCCCCGCAGTCCACCGTGGACGGCACCGTCCCGGGCGCCGCCGACGGCGTCCCGCCCGGGACGTTGATCAACCCGTACAACGAGGACGACCCCAGCGGTCCCACCCACCTGCGCTACGCCTACATCGTCTCCGGCGACACCGTGGCGCTGGTGATCTCCGCGCACAAGGGGAGCACCGCGTACGTGCCGTTCCGGCAGACGGTGACGTTGCAGGCCCAGCTGCTCGGGTGACCGGGTGCGCCCACTAGACTCGGGAGCGGTCCGTACAACACAACTGTCACCGCCTGCGTAGGAGCACCGACGTGCTAGAAGCTTTCTTCGAAACCCTTCTCGTCCTGGTCGCCGTGGCCGTGATCGCGTTCGCGGGCCTGACCGTCAAGAAGCTCTACCAGGGCCAGCGCTGACCTCATGATCGAGATCCCCTCCGACCTCCACCCCGACCTCGTACCGCTCGTCTTCCTGCTGGGCGACTGGCAGGGCGCCGGTGTCTTCGACTTCCCCGGCGACGAGAAGTGCAACTTCGGGCAGGAGGTCTCCTTCCGCCACGACGGCCGCCCGTTCCTGGAGTACGTCTCCCGGACCTGGGTGCTGGACGAGAAGGGCGAGAAGGTCCGGCCGCTGGAGACGGAGTCCGGTTACTGGCGGATCGACGCCGACCGCGGGATCGAGGTCGTGATGGCCCGCGACGCCGGTGTCATCGAGACCTGGTACGGAGAGCTGGCCGAGGGCAAGCCGCAGATCGACCTCGCGACGGACGCGGTCGGCCGGCTGGCCTGCGCCCCGGCCTACACCGGCGGCAAGCGGCTGTACGGGTACGTCAAGGGTGACCTGATGTGGGTCGGTGAGAAGGCGACGCCCGAGGTGGAGCTGCGGCCGTACATGTCGGCACAGCTGAAGAAGGTCGTGGACCCGAGCGAGTGGGCCAAGGACCTCAAGGACCTGCCGGACGACGGCATCGCCTTCTTCAAGTGACGGCTGGGTGCCTCATCTGACGGACGGGTGACCGCCGGGACCGCCTGGGGCCCTGCTTCCCGGGCGTCCCCGCGGCGCCCGGGACCGTTCGCGTGCCTCCCGGGTGCCCGGCCGGGTCCTTACACTGGTCGCGTGGTGACCACCGACTGGAAGAAGGACCTGCGCGAGCGCGGGTACCGGCTGACTCCGCAGCGCCAGCTGGTGCTGGAGGCTGTCGACCATCTGGAACACGCCACCCCGGACGACATCCTCGGCGAGGTCCGGCGTACCGCGAGCGGCGTCAACATCTCCACCGTCTACCGCACGCTGGAGCTGCTGGAGGAACTGGGCCTGGTCAGCCACGCCCACCTCGGCCACGGTGCCCCCACCTACCACCTGGCCGACCGCCACCACCACATGCACCTGGTCTGCCGGGACTGCGGCTCGGTCATCGAGGCCGACGTCTCGGTCGCCACCGAGTTCACCGGCCAGTTGCGCAGGCAGTTCGGCTTCGAGACCGACATGAAGCACTTCGCGATCTTCGGACGGTGCGCGAACTGCCCGGCGGAAGGCGAGGACGAGGGGTCGTAGGCTTGGCGCATGACGATCAGTCCGCTGCTCTCGCTGCCCGGTGCCGTCCCCGCCGAAGCGCCTGACGAAGGCGTCGCCGCGCACTACGGCGACCTCTTCCGCGAGCAGCGCGCCCTCGCCGAAGGGACCGGCCTGGTCGACCTGTCGCACCGCGGCGTGGTCACCGTCACCGGTCCCGACCGGCTGAGCTGGCTGCACCTGCTGCTCACCCAGCACGTCAGCGAACTGCCGCCGGGGCAGGCCACCGAGGCGCTGATCCTGACCGCCCACGGCCACATCGAGCACGCCCTCTACCTGGTGGACGACGGCACCACCACCTGGGCGCACGTCGAGCCCGGCACCCAGGGCGAGCTGCTGGCGTACCTGGAGAGCATGAAGTTCTTCTACCGCGTGGAGACCGCCGACGCGACGGACTCCTACGCCGTCGTGCACCTGCCCGCGGGGTCGATAACCGAGGTCCCCGAGGGCTGGGCGGTGCGCGAGACGCCGTACGGCAGGGACGTGTTCGTACCGCGCGGCGAGCTGGAGGCCTTCGCCCGGGACCACGGCCCGGCGATCGGCGTGCTGGCCCTGGAGGCGCTGCGCGTGGAGGCGCACCGTCCGCGGCTCGGCCAGGAGACCGACCACCGCACCATCCCGCACGAGGTCGGCTGGCTGGACAGCGCGGTCCACCTCGCCAAGGGCTGCTACCGGGGCCAGGAGACCGTGGCCCGGGTGCACAACCTCGGGCGTCCGCCGCGCCGCCTGGTCTTCCTGCACCTGGACGGCAGCGAGGTGAAGCTGCCGGGGCACGGCGCTCCCGTGCGGCTGTCGTCGGACGGGCCGGACGGGCGGCAGGTCGGCTTCGTGACCTCCTCCGCCCGCCACCACGAGCTGGGCCCGATCGCGCTGGCCCTGGTCAAGCGGAACGTGCCCACGGACGCGGTGCTGCTGGCCGACACCGTGCCCGGCACCCAGGAGACCGTGGTCGAGCCGTAGGCGTCCCGCGCGGGCCGGTCAGACCTCGACGACTCAGACGTCGGCGACTCAGACCTCGACGACCAGCGTGAACGGGCCGTCGTTGGTCAGCGACACCTTCATCGAGGCGCCGAACCTGCCGGTCTCCACGTGCGCGCCCAGCGCCCGCAGCTGGGCGACCACCTCGTCCACCAGCGGTTCCGCGACCGGGCCGGGCGCGGCCGCGTTCCAGGTGGGGCGGCGGCCCTTGCGGGCGTCCCCGTACAGCGTGAACTGGCTGATGACCAGCAGCGGCGCCCCGATGTCGGAGCACGACCGCTCCTCGGGCAGGATCCGCAGCGACCACAGCTTCCGGGCGAGCTGGGCGGCCTTGGCGGCGGTGTCGTCATGGGTGACGCCGACCAGGACGCACAGCCCCGGTCCGGTGATCTTTCCTACGGTCTCGCCGTCCACGGTCACGGCGGCCTCGGTCACTCGCTGGGCTACGGCACGCATACGACCCATTGTCCAGGGGAGGTACGCGGCGACACACACCACTCCCAGGGGTGAATCCGGTGGACTCGCGCCCCGGCGCGTACGCCCGGGCGACAGACGGGGAAGGCAAGAGCGCCGGGGCCGTTCGGGTGCAGAGGCGCTGCGCCCCGGCGGCGGGCGGTGGCACGATCTGATGCGAGGCGACGCCAAGGGGGGCCCGTGCGGCGTCGCCCCTACGGAGGGGACGCGCACAGATGACCACGACCGGCACCGGACGAGCCTCCGGCGCCACCCCGGCGACACCGGCCGCCCCGGCGGTCCCGGATCCCGCCGCCACGACGCCGACGGCGTCCGCGGCACCGGAACCGTCCGCGGCACCGGCGCCGCCGCCCATATCCGTCGCCCCCGCGGCGCGGGACGCGGGCCAGGCGCCCGACCCCGCTCCCGGGGCGGCACCCGTACCGCCACCCCGTACCGCCGACCCATCCCGTGACCCATCCAGGACCGAGGAAGGCCGCATGTTGCAGGCCGACGCCAACCCCCGCACCCCGCGGCCCCGTGCGCCGCACACCACGGCCGTCGCCGACGGCGGCAGCCCGCAGGCCCCGCCGCCCTTCGACCGGCTCACCCTGTCCCAGCTGCGCGCCCTGCGCCGCGACGGGCAGCGGGAGGAGGCCGACCTGTCCTACCTGCGGCGGCTGCTCCAGGGCCGGATCGACATCCTGCGGGCCGAGCTGGGCCACCGCGGCGAGCCGGACGGCCCGGTGCGGGCGGAACCGGACAGCCCGCTGCTGGACCGGCTGCCGGAGATCCTCACCGACGGGCCCTCCCGGGTGCGGTCCTCCGCCCGCCACGTGACGCTGGGCACCCCGCACAGCGAGGAGTACCGGCGGCTGGCCGAGGAGATGCTCGGCGACGTCGAGCTGTCGGACCTGGCCGCGCGCACCGACCAGGAACTGCACGCGGCGATGGCGCGACTGGTCGGCCACGAGCAGGAGGTCTCCCGGCTGCGCAGGCGGCTGCAGACCACGGTGGACGGGTGCAGCGCGGAAATCACCCGCAGGTACCGTGAAGGGGAAGCTCACATCGACGACCTGCTCTCCGGCGGCTGATCCCGCGGGGAGGGGTCGCGCACCCCTCCCTCACCCCCCGGAGAGCCGACGATGACCTCCCTCACGCCGCCCGCGTCCGCGCCCGCCGCGCTGCCCGTCCTCGCCGAGGTCGTGCGCTCCGGCTTCACCGAGGGGCGGCACCGGGGTTCGCTGGTGCTGCTGGACGCGGACGGCGGCGTCCGGCTGGCGCTGGGCGAGGTCGTCGCCCCGGTCTTCCCGCGCTCCAGCAACAAGCCGATGCAGGCCGACGCGCTGCTGCGGGCCGGCCTCGGCCTCGACGGCGAACTGCTGGCGCTCGCTGCCGCCAGCCACTCAGGAGAAACGTTCCACCTCGACGGCGTGCGGAAGATCCTCAGCGGCGCCGGGCTCACCGAGGACGCCCTACTGACCCCGCCCGACCTGCCGCTCGACCACGAGGAGGCGGAGGCCTGGCTGCGCAGCGGACGCGGGCGGGAGCGGGTGCTGATGAACTGCTCGGGCAAGCACGCGGCGATGCTCGCGGTCTGCGTGCGCAACGGCTGGCCGCTCGACAGCTACCTCGACCCCGGCCACCCCGTGCAGCAGCTGGTGCTGGAGGTCGTGCGCGAGGTCTCGGGCGAGCCGGTGGACACCGTCGGCGTGGACGGCTGCGGCGCCCCGCTGATGGCGCTGAGCCTGACCGGACTGGCCCGCGCCTTCCGCGGTTACGTACTCGCAGACCCGGGCACCACACGGCGCGCCGTGGCCGACGCGATGCGGGCGCACCCGGAGTACGTCGCCGGCACCCGGCGCCCCGACACCTGGCTGATGCGGGCGATACCGGGGGCGCTGTCGAAGATGGGCGCCGAGGCGGTGCAGGCGGTGGCGCTGCCGGATGGCCGGGCGCTGGCCTTCAAGATCGACGACGGCGGCGGCCGCGCGCTGGGCCCGGTCCTGGCGCGGGCGCTGCGGATGATGGGCGTCGAGGGCGAGGTGGTCGACCGCATCGGCGACGCGCCGCTGCTGGGCGGCGGCGTGCGGGTGGGCGAGGTGCGCGCCGCGTTCTGACGCGGGGCGCGGCGTTCTGACGCGAGGGCCGCACGACGCCTGCGGAGCGCTCGCGGGGGGCTACGCGGGCGCTTCGCGGGGGACGTACGGGGGCGCTTCACGGGGGCGGGCGGAAACTCGGGTGCGCTCCCGGCGCGCCCGCCCCTAGCCTGCGGTCATGAGCCATGACCGGGGACGAGACGGCGGCGTGGAGCTGCGCGCGGTGGAGAAGGACGGGTACGCCGCGTGGACGCGCGCGTGCCAAACGGGGTTTCTGCGCTCCGACGTCACCGACGAGGACATCGCGCTGGCCCCCTCGATGCGGGAGATGATCCCCGGCCGGGTCCTGGGCGCGTACGACGGCGACCGGTGCGTCGGGACCTTCCGGACCTTCCCGCGGGAGCTGACCGTCCCCGGCGGCGGCCTGCTCACCGCCTGCGCGGTCAGCTCGGTCACCGTGACCGCCACGCACCGCAGGCGCGGGCTGCTCGGCGCGATGATGTCCCGTGGACTGCCCGGGGCGCGGGAGCGCGGCGAGGCGGTGGCGATCCTGATCGCGGCGGAGTACCCGATCTACGGACGCTTCGGCTTCGGCCCCGCGACCTGGACCACCGAGTGGACGGTGGACGTCCCCCGCACCCAGCTCGGCCGCTACGAGCCGCCCGGCGGCGGCCGGGTGGACCTGGCCGACGCCGCCGAGGTCCGCGCGGCCGGCCCCGCGCTGCACGACCGCTTCCGCCGCGCGGTCCCCGGTGCGATCAGCAGACGCGAGGACTGGTGGCAGGTGGCGACCGGCGGGATCCGGCCGCCGCACCGCCAGTGGAAGGAACCGTTCTACGCGCTCTACCGGGACGCCTCGGGACGGGTCGACGGCCTGCTCGTCTACGCGGTCGAGGACGTGTGGGAGGGCAAGCTGCCGCAGTGTCCGCTGACCGTCCGGCACGCGCTGGCCGCCACCCCCGAGGCGGAGCGCGCGCTGTGGCACTTCGCGCTGTCGGTCGACTGGACGGCCAAGCTCGTCACCGGGCTGCGGCCCCCGGACGACGTGCTGCCGCTGTTGCTGGGCGACCCGCGCGCGGCCCGGGTGACCACGCACGGCGACTACATGTGGTTGCGGGTGCTGGACGTCCCCGCCGCGCTGCGCGCCCGTTCCTACGCCACCACCGGCTCGCTGGTGCTCCAGATCCACGACAAGGCGGGCCTGGCGAACGGGCGTTACGAACTGACCGCGTCCACCGAGCCCGGCGCGAGCGAGGTGCGCACCACCACGCGGGACGCCGATCTGGCCATGGACGTACGGGAGTTGGGCGCGCTGTACCTCGGCGACGAGTCGGCGGTACGGCTGGCGGCGCTGGGCCGGATCGAGGAGCTGACGCCCGGCGCGGCCGCCCGCGCCGACCTGCTGGCGCGCACCTCGCGCAGGCCGTGGTGCCCGGACATGTTCTGAGCGGTGTCCGGGCGGCGGGCTGCCGTCGACAGGCTTGCGGCGGAGGCGTGTTGTCGCGGTCAGGGTCTGGCCCGGGCCCCGCGTCCGTGGTGGGGTGGCAGGACGACCACCCGCAAGGACAACCCCGGAGGGCAGCATCGTGATCGTCGTGACCGGCGCGACCGGCAACGTCGGACGCAGTCTGGTGGACCAACTCCTCGCGCGTGACGCCCCGGTGCGCGCGCTCACCCGGTCGCCCGAGCACGCCGGGCTTCCCGAGGCGGCCGAGGTGGTACGGGCCGAGTTCGGCGCGGGCGAACCGTCGCCCTCGCTCTTCGAAGGCGCCGACGCGGTCTTCCTCAACCTCGCGGCAACCGGCCCCGAGGCCGCTGTCCGGCTGGTGGACGCGGCGGCCAAGGCGGGCGTGCGGCGCGTCGTGCTGCTGTCGTCGGCCGGCGTGACCGACACCCCCGCCGACGAGGACAACGCGATCTCCCGCATGCACGCCGTCGTGGAACGCGCCATCCGCGCCTCCGGGCTGGAGTGGACGTTCGTGCGCGGCGGCATGTTCGCCACCAACACCCTGGAGTGGGCCGAGGCGATCCGCACCACCGGCGTCGTGCGCGGTCCGGGCGCCGCCGCCCGCTCCGCGCCGGTGCACGAGGCCGACCTCGCGGCGGTCGCGACGGAAGCCCTGCTGGACCGCGTCGGCACCCACGACGGCCAGGTCTACCTGGTCACGGGACCGGAGGCGCTGACCGCCCAGCAGATGCTGGACGTCATCGGCGCGGCGACCGGCCGCACCCCGCGCTACGAGGAACTGACCCGCGAGGAGGCGCTGGCGGCGATGACCGCGCGGGGCCTGCCGCTGCCGATCGCCGAGGCACTGGTGGACTGGTCGGCGAAGTCCCCGGACCGGGCCTCCGCGGTCTCCCGGGACGCCGAACGCGTCACAGGACGCCCCGCGCGCACCTACGCGGAATGGGTCGCGGATCACGCGGCGGCCTTCGCGTAGTACGTCTTAGCGTTGCTTAGTCGTGTCCCGCAGATCAATTAACTGGACCTGAAGCGTCTGCCTGCGCGAGGCTCGCGGCATGGACAGCGCGAGTGCGGGACCGGCGGCGCCGGATACGGACGCGAGCACGCCGGTTCCGCGGGTGACGGGCGGTATCCACGTCCCGCTCGTCACCCCGTACGCGGCCGACGGCGGCGTGGCCCTCGACGCGCTGGAGGCGCTGGCGCACGAGGTGCTGGACGCCGGCGCCGCGGGTCTGGTCGCCCTCGGCACCACGGGCGAGCCGTCCGCGCTCGACGCGGACGAGCGCCGGGCGGTCACCGAGACGGTGGCCCGGATCTGCCACGAGCGCTCGGCCGCGCTCACGATCGGGGTGAGCGGCGGCGACGGCACCCGTGCCACCGCCGCCGCGCTGGAGTCGCTCGGCCACCGGTGGCCGCACGCCGCCGCGCTGGTGCCCGTGCCGTCCTTCACCCGGCCCACGCAGGACGGCGTGGTCGCGCACTTCCGCGCGCTCACCGCCACCGCGGGCGTCCCGCTCGTCGTCTACAACGTCCCGTACCGCACCGGCCGTCACCTCGGCGCCGACGCGCTGCGCGAAATCGCCGCCCTGCCCCGGGTCGCGGGCGTCAAGCAGGCGGTCGGCGCCCTGGACGCCGACACCGTGGCGCTGCTGGCCGACCCGCCGCCCGGCTTCGCGGTCCTCGCCGGGGACGACGTGTTCGCCCCGGCGCTGCTGGCGCTCGGCGCGCACGGCGGCATCCTGGCCTCCGCCCACCTGCTGACCGGGCGGTACGTGCGGCTGGCCGAGGCGTGGCGGGACGGCGACGTGCGGCGAGCCCGGGCACTCGGCGCGGGGCTGTCCAGGGTCGCCGGGCGGCTGTTCGCCGAGCCGAACCCGTCCGTGATCAAGGGCGTCCTGCATGCTGAGGGACGTATCCCCACGGCGGCGGTACGGCTGCCGCTGCTGCCCGCGAGCGGCGCGGCGGTGGAGGCGGCACGGCGCGAGACCGAGATCGCGCGAGCACAGTGGGAAGCGGAAGGATGAAGCGGATGAAGGTCGGAATCGTAGGGGCCACCGGGCAGGTCGGCGGCGTGATGCGGCGGGTGCTCCAGCAGCGCGCGGCCGAGGGGCTGGGGCTCGCGGTGGACGAGCTGAGGCTGTTCGCCTCGGCGCGCTCGGCGGGCCGCACGCTGCCCTGGCGCGACGGCGAGGTCGTGGTGGAGGACGCCGAGACGGCGGACTACCGGGGGCTGGACATCGTGCTGTTCTCCGCGGGCAAGTCCGCCTCCCTGGCGCTCGCGCCGCGCGTCGCCGAGGCCGGCGCGGTCGTGGTCGACAACTCCTCCGCCTGGCGCCTCGACCCCGACGTGCCGCTGGTGGTCTCCGAGGTCAACCCGCACGCGGTCGCCGACCGGCCCAAGGGCATCATCGCCAACCCCAACTGCACCACCATGGCGGCCATGCCGGTGCTGCGCCCGCTGCACGAGGAGGCCGGGCTGACCGCGCTGGTCGTCGCCACCTACCAGGCGGTCTCCGGCAGCGGCCTCGCGGGCGTCGCCGAACTCGCCGACCAGGCCGAGGCGGCCGGCGGTCAGGCCCGCCAACTCACCTTCGACGGCGACGCGGTGGACTTCCCCGCGCCCAAGGTCTACGCCCGGCCCATCGCGTTCAACGTGCTGCCGCTGGCGGGCTCGCTGGTGGACGACGGCTCCGGCGAGACCGACGAGGAGCAGAAGCTGCGCAACGAGACCCGCAAGATCCTGGAGATCCCCGGCCTTGCCGTCTCCGGCACCTGCGTGCGCGTCCCGGTCTTCACCGGCCACTCGCTCCAGATCAACGCCCGCTTCGCCCGGCCGCTCACGCCGTCGCGCGCGTGCGAACTGCTGGGCGGCGCGCCCGGCGTGGCGCTGTCGGAGATCCCCACCCCGCAGCAGGCGGCCGGGCAGGACCCGACGTACGTGGGGCGGGTGCGCGCCGACGAGACGGTGGAGCACGGCCTGTCGCTGTTCTGCTCCAGCGACAACCTGCGCAAGGGCGCGGCGCTGAACGCGGTGCAGATCGCGGAACTGGTGGCGGCGGAGCTTGCCTGACGCTGCGTCATCCGACGTTGCCTAGAAGGGGGTTGAGGCCGCTCAGCGGTAGTGGTGGGGCGTTCCGCCCGGGAGGAAGCCGCTCAGGGTGGCGGTGAAGTCCTGCGGGCGGCACGCGTGCACCCGGTGGCCGCACGGGATCGTGACCAGGCGGCTGTCGGCGACCCTGCGGGCCATCTCGGCGATCTGGTCCTGGGGCAGTGGGCTGTGCGAGCCGCCCGCCACGAAGAGCGTCGGCGCGGTGATCGCCTCCAGCCCGGTCAGCCAGTCCGCCGGCGGCCGGGCCAGCTGGGCGTACGTGGCGGTCACCGCGTCCCAGTCGAAGTCCGGCTCGCCGCCCGGGTGCTGAGGGGCCGCGGCGTCGAGCGGGAACGGCGGCGGGGTGTCCTCCAGCACGAGGCGGTCCACCCGGTCGGGGTGCTTGGCCGCGTAGAGGTACGCGACGACGCCGCCCATCGAGTGCCCCACCAGCGTCGGCCGTTCCAGACGCAGGGCGTCGAGCAGCGCGCCCAGGTCGTCCCGCATCAGCTCGAACGCGTACTGCCCCGGGCGGTCGCTGCGCCCGTGGCCGCGCAGGTCGGGCGTGAACACCCGGTGGCGGCGGCCCAGTTCCTCCGCCACCGCCGTCCAGTCGGAACCGTCCTCGCCGAGCGCGTGCAGCAGCACCACCGGCGGTCCGCCCGGGTCACCCGACACCCGGCAGGCCAACCGGATTCCTCCGGCATCGATCATGCGCAGGTCCATGGCCGCGAAGCTACAGCGGTTGCGCGGCCGCGACCACACCGCGACGGGCAAAGCGCAGGCATTGGTCAGGGCAAGGCGGGCGTGGGACGCGTGTGGCGCGAGTCGAACGCGGGGCCGCTGAGGGCGCGGGGCATCTGTGGGACGCACGCGGGCGGGCGTGGCGTGGGGCGGGGAAGCAGCTCGGTTAGCCTGGCGGGACGATGAATCGCTTCACGACCGGCTGGGGCGCGTACGACCTGACGCGCTTCCCCGAGGACCCCCGCGACACCCTGCGGGCCTGGGACGCCGCCGACGAGTACCTGCTGCGGCACCTGCGGGACGAGGGTGTCCGGCTCGACGGCCCCGGCGGGGCCGTCGTCGCGCTGGGCGACCGCTGGGGTGCGCTGGTCACCGCGCTCGCCGCCGCCCGGCCGGTCCAGATCACCGACTCGTACCTCACCCAGTGCGCCACCCGCGCCAACCTGCGCCGCGCGGGCGTCCCCGACGGCGCCGTGACGCTGCTGTCCAGCCGGGACGAGCCGCCCGCGCGCGTCGGCGTGCTGCTGGTGCGGGTGCCCATGAGCCTGGCGCTGCTGGAGGACCAGCTGACCCGCCTGGCGCCTTCCGTGCACGAGGACACCGTGATCGTCGGCGCGGGCATGGTGAGCGAGATCCACACCTCGACGCTGAAGCTCTTCGAGCGCGTGCTGGGCCCGACAAGGACCTCGCTGGCGGTGCGGAAGGCACGGCTGATCCTCTGCGAGCCGCGCCCCGCGACCGGGGCCGCCACGCCCGCCACTCCCTGGCCGCGCTCCTACGTGCTGCCCGGCGACGCGGGCGCCGCCTCGGGCCTGACCGTCGTCAACCACGCCGGGATCTTCTGCGCCGACCGCCTCGACATCGGCACCCGCTTCTTCCTGAACCACCTGCCCAAGCGCTCGGGCGCGACCAGGATCGTGGACCTCGGCTGCGGCAACGGCGTCGTGGGCACGGCCGCCGCGCTCGCAGACCCCGGTGCCACGGTCACGTTCACCGACGAGTCCTACCAGGCGGTGGCTTCCGCCCGGGCCACGTTCGCCGCCAACGCGGGAGAGGCGGAGGCGGGGGAGCGGGCGCGCTTCCTGGTCGCCGACAGCCTGTCCGGTCTTGAGCCGGACAGCGTGGACCTGGTGCTGAACAACCCGCCGTTCCACTCGCACCGGGCCACCACGGACACCACCGCGCGCCGCATGTTCGCCGACGCGCGCCGCGCCCTGCGTCCCGGCGGTGAGCTGTGGGTCGTCGGCAACCGCCACCTCGGCTACCACATCCGCCTGCGCAGGCTCTTCGGGAACTGCGAACTCGTCGCGGGCGACCCGAAGTTCGTGATCCTTCGAGCGGTCAAGCGCTGAGAGGCGGCCGGGAGCCGGGTTTCCGGGGCAGGGCGGAGGTAGGGTCACTCGCGTCGATCAGGAACCCCGCGGGCGCGACGGCCGGGAACCCCGCGGGCGCCATGCTCACCGTCCCTCTCGAAAGGACCCACATGACCACTTCCGTCGCCGCGGTCGAGCCGGTCAGGACCGCGTTGCTGGTGATGGACTTCCAGCGCTTCATCGTCGAACGGCTGCCGGAGCAGGAGTCCGGTGCGCTGGTCAGGCGGGTGGCCGACGCCATCGCCACGGTCCGCGCGGCGGGCGGCACGGTCGGCTACGTCCGGGTCGGCTTCACGCCCGAGGAGATGGCGGCGGTGCCTGCGCGGAACAAGGTGTTCACCGGGTACGCGGCCGGCGGCGGGCTGCCCGCGGACGGTCCCGACAGCGCGGTGGTCGGCGAACTCGCCCCGCGGGAGGGCGACATCGTGGTCCGCAAGACCCGTGTCGGCGCCTTCTCCACCACCGACCTGCACGAGCGGCTGTCCCGCCGGGACGTCGACACCCTCGTGCTGGCCGGCGTCTCCACCAGTGGCGTGGTGCTGTCCACGGTCCGCGACGCCAGCGACCGCGACTACCGGCTGCTGGTGCTCTCCGACGGCTGCGCCGACCCGTCGGCGCGCGCCCACGAGGTGCTGATGGAGGACGTCTTCCCGCGCCAGGCGGACGTCGTCGGCGTGGCGGAACTGCCGTACCTCCTGGGCGCGGCGAAGTGACCCGCGCCACTCCCGGCCGACCGGCCCCCGCCCCAGCCCCCGCCACCGCCGACGCCGCGGGCACCTGGCGGCTCGGCGACCTGACCGTGAACCGCATCGGCTACGGCGCCATGCGCACCACCGGCAGCGGACCGTTCGACCGGGGCGCGCCCAGCGACCGGGGGCGGGCGATCGCCGTGCTGCGGCGCGCGGTCGAGCTGGGCGTCAACCACGTCGACACCGCCGCCTTCTACTTCTCCGCCCTGCGCTCGGCCAACGAACTGATCAACAGCGCGCTCGCCCCGTACCCCGACGACCTGGTCATCACCACCAAGGTCGGCCCGGGCCGCGACCCGTCCGGCGTCTGGCACTGGGCGAGCCCCGGCCAACTGCGCGGCCAGGTCGAGGAGAACCTGCGCCAGCTGGGCCGCGACCACCTCGACGTGGTCAACCTGCGCATCCGCAGGAGCGAGGACGTCGAGACGTTCGCCGAGGCCTTCGGGGCGCTGGCCGCGCTGCGCGACGCGGGACTCGTCCGCCACCTGGGGATATCCAACGTCACCGTCGACCACCTCACCGCCGCCCGCGCCATCGCCCCGGTCGTCTGCGTCCAGAACCCCTACGGCCTCGACACCCGCGACGCCGACCCCCTGCTGCGCGCCTGCGGCGAACTGGGCATCGCCTTCGTGCCGTTCTACGCGATCGCGGGCGAGGGCGCGGAGGCGGGCGTGACGCGGCGGGAGGACGGGACCGTGCTCGCGGTCGCCCGGGCCCACGAGGCCACGCCCGCCCAGGTCCGGCTCGCCTGGACCCTGCACCGGGGACCGCACGTCCTGGCCATCCCCGGCACCGGCAACGTCGACCACCTCACCGAGAACGTCGCGGCGGGCGCGCTGCGGCTTACGCGGGACGAACTCGCCGCGCTGGACGGGGTGGTGGCGCGGGGGTAGGCGGATCGCGCCGCGGGTCCTCGGGAGGCGGTCAGGGCTTGCGGGCGAGCACGTACGCCTGCGGCACGCGTTCGGTCCCGACCGCTTCCCGTACGACGACGGCCTCGACGGCGAAGCCCGCCTCCCCCAGCTGCGTCCGCACGCGCTCCGGATCCATGCGGTGGAAGTCCAGCGCCACCGGCCGGCCGAACGGCTCGGTCACCCGCAGTGCCTCCTGGCCCACCTGGAAGGCGAGTTGGAGGCGACCGCCCGGAGCGAGAGCGCGGTGGAATCCGGCGAAGACCTCCGGGTGGCGGGCCGGGGGCACGTGGATGACGGAGTACCAGGCGACGAGCCCGCCCAGCGAGCCGTCGGCCACGTCGAGCGCGGTCATCGACCCCTCGGTGAACCGCACGCCGGGGTGGGCCTCACGGGCCAGGGCGAGCATGGCGGGGGACAGGTCCACGCCGAAGACGTCGAGCCCGAGCGAGCGCAGCGTCCCCGTCAGCCGCCCGGGCCCGCAGCCGACGTCCGCGACGAGCCCGCCCCCGTTCGCGCGCACGCCTTCGGCGAACACCCCGAGCGCCGCCCGGTCCCAGGGCCGTTGCGGCAACTCGTCCCGGAAGCGGGCGACGTAGTCCTCGGCGACGGCGTCGTAGAACTCCCGCGCCCGGGCGAGGAACCGGGGAGGTTCCGGCAGCGTGGCGGGGTCGGCCCCCGCGGTGGTCTCGGTCATGCGCCGGACCCTAGCGCCCCCCTCCGACACTCCCGCCGGACTACGCCGAGCCCGCCTCCGCCTCCGCCTCGGTCACGTCGGCGACGACACAACTCACGTTGTCCGGCCCGCCGGCGTGGTTCGCGAGCGCGACGAGTTCGAGCACCGCCTGCCGCGGCTCACCGCACGCGCGCAGCACCCGTCCGATCTCCCGCGACGCGACCACCCGCGACAGCCCGTCCGAACACAGCAGATAGCGGTCGCCGGGCAGCGCGTCGTGCAGGCGCAGTTGCGGGGTCGCGTCGCCGCCCTCGTACAGCGCCCGCAGCAGCAGGGACGCCTGCGGGTGCGAGGCGGCCTCCTCCTCGGTCAGCCGCCCTTCGTCGAGCATGGACTGCACGAGCGTGTGGTCGGTCGTGACGCGGAACAGCTCGCCGTCGCGCAGCAGGTACGCGCGGCTGTCGCCGATGTGGACCAGCGCCAGCCGCGAACCGTCCAGCAGCATCGCGGTGAGCGTGGTGCCCGCCTCGGCGTCGCCCCCGGTGGCGTCACGCACGGCCCGCCCGGCCTCCTCGACCGCGTCGTGCAACGCGTCGAGCAGGCCGCCCGCGGGGAGCCCGTCGCCGGACTCCAGGCGGCGCAGCGCCCGGACCGCGGCGGCGCTCGCCGGACCGCCGTGGCGGCCGAAGCCGTCGGCGACCGCCAGCAGGCGCGAACCGGCGTAGGCGGTGTCCTGGTTGCTCTCGCGGACCCGCCCGGCGTCGGACAGGGCGGCGTAACGGATGGCGTACGGGGACGCGGTGGACGGTGCGGACATGGATGCCTCCTCGTGGGACAGGTGGGAGACGAGGAAGGCGGCGAGATCGCGCCGCGCGGCGGTGGCCGCCTCGACCTCGGCCCAGTACGCGCGCACCTCGGCCGCGGCGTCGGCCGCGCCGAGCCCGCACACGTACCGGATCCGGGCCAGCGGCATCCCGAGCCGCCGCAGCCAGGCCACCAGCCGGGCCCGGGCCAGTTGCGCCGGGTCGTAGAGCCGGTACCCGCTGACCGGGTCCACGCGCGCGGGGACCAGCAGCCCCAGCTCGTCGTAGAGCCGCAGCGCCTTGGCCGACAGCCGCGAGGCCCGCGCGAACGCCCCGATGGTCAGCAGTTCCATCTCCTGTGCCTCCTCGTCGCCGGACGGCCCCTTCACGACCCTCCGGCGCCCTCGATGCTGGGGCCTGCCCCAAGGGCAAGGTCAACACGACCACCGAACGGCGGCCCGCACCGGCCGGCGCCCCTGGGCGGGGGCAGCAGTGCGCGGTCCGGAACGCGAGATACCGGCTGAAGGCTTCGTGGCTGCCAGGGGTGAAGTGCCACTCCAGGAGCGCCGACCGCACCTGCGATTCGGTGAGCCGTCCCCGGCGCGCGGTCTTGCCGCCAACCGTGAGTCGTCACTCCCTCGGCCCGTTCACCGCGCGTCGGCCCGTTCACCGCGCGCACAGGCGGTCCAGGGAGGCTCGGCTCTCCTCGTCCGCGGCGCGGTAGACCAGCAGGCGCAGTTGCGGGTCCTGGAGCGGCAGCAGGACTTCGAAGTCGACGGTGATCGCACCGGCGACCGGATGCCGCAGCAGCTTGCGGCCGCGTCCGTTGACGCCGACCTCCCGCTGCGCCCACAAGCGGGCGAAGTCCTCGTCCTGCGCGGCGAATTCGGCGATGAGGGCGGCCAGTTCCCGGTCCTGCGGGTGCGCGGCCCAGGCCGCGCGCAGGTGGGCGATCCCGTCCCGCAGCACCTGCTCCCGGTCGGCGTAGAAGCCGCGCATCGCCGGGTGCAGCAGGCACAGCCACATCGCGTTGCGCCGTGACGGCGGCACGGTCTCGAAACCCGGTAGCAGCCGGGCCATTTCGGGGTTCCAGGCGAGGATGTCGTAGCGGTGGTCCAGCAGCATGGCCGGCAGCGGCGAGAGGTCACCGACCAGGCGGGCCAGCGGCGGCGTCGCACCGGCGTCCGGCCCGCCGGTGGTGCCGGGGCGGCGGCGTCCGGCCAGGTCGAACAGGTAGTCGCGTTCGCTCGGGTCCAGGCACAGGGCCCGGGCCAGCGCCGCCAGCACCTGCGCCGAGGGCCGCAGCCCGCGGCCCTGCTCCAACCGGACCACGTAGTCGGTGCTGACCCCGGCCAGCTCGGCGACCTCCTCCCGGCGCAGCCCCGGCGTCCGCCGGGACCGCCGGTGCGACGGCAGGCCCAGCCGGTCGGGGGCGAGGCCCTCGCGCCTGCTGCGCAGGAAGGCGGCCAACTCCTGGGTGGTGTCCATGGTCCGGGTCGTCATGACCGGTCCAACCGCCAGGGTGGGAGGGGTCTTCCCAGGAAGTGCCGTCCCTTACCCCCGGGCCGCCGCCGCCACAGACTCGGTCCAGGAAACGGACCGCGAGCACAGGAGGACCTGATGGCAGTGACCCTCGACGCCTACCGGCTGCTGGGCCGCTCGGGACTGCGGGTCTCCCCGCTGGCCCTGGGTACGGCGACCTTCGGCACCGAGTGGGGCTGGGGCGCCGAACGGGCCGAGGCCCGCAAGCTGTTCGACCACTACGTCGGACTCGGCGGCAACCTCCTGGACACCGCCGACACCTACACCGACGGCAGTTCCGAGCGCCTGTTGGGCGAGTTCGCCCGTGAGGAGCGCGAACGCCTGGTGCTGGCGACCAAGTACTCGACACTGCGCCGCCCCGGCGACCCCAACTCCGGGGGCGGTCACCGCAAGGCCCTGTTCGGCTCGGTGGAGGGGAGCCTGCGGCGGCTGGCCACCGACTACATCGACCTGCTGTACCTGCACGTCTGGGACGTGCGCACGCCGGTCGAGGAGGTCCTGCGCGGCCTGGACGACCTGGTCCGGCAGGGCAAGGTGCTGTACGTGGCGATCTCCAACACCCCGGCCTGGCAGGTGTCCCGGATGCAGGCGATCGCCGACCTGCGCGGCTGGTCGCCGCTGGTCGCGCTGCAGCTCGAGTACAGCCTGATCGAACGCACCGCGGAGCGCGACCTGATCCCGATGGCCCGGGAACTGGGCCTGGGCGTGGTCCCGTACTCGCCGCTGGGCGGCGGGGTGCTCAGCGGCAAGTACGGCCGGGAGGACGTGACCGCGAAGGGCGACGGCGCCGGCGACGGCACCCGCAAGGGCCTCAACCTCGCCCTGGGCACGCTGACCGAACGCAACCTGGCCGTGGCCGGGGTCGTCCGGGACGTCGCCGCCGACCTGGGCCGCACCCCGGCCCAGGTCGCGCTGGCCTGGACCCTGCGCAATCCGGGCGTGGCGACCACGCTGATCGGGGCCCGCACCCCCGCCCAGCTGGAGGAGAACCTCGGCGCCCTCGAAGTCGAGTTCACGGCCGCCCAGCTGGCCCGCCTTGACGCGGCGAGCGCGATCGAGCTGGGCCAGCCGCACGACCTGCTGGCGAGCGACCACATCCGCCGGGTGACCACGGGCGACCTGCGGATCGAGACCCGCCGCTGACGGCCGGCCGTCAGCGGCGGGAGCCGGTGGCCGCAGCCGCGGTCGAATCGCTGTCCGGGCCACCGTTCTCACGCTCCCCGGCCGCAAGCGAGCCGGTCGGCGCCGGCCGAACCGCAGCCGACTCCCGGGGCCGGGTTCCAGCCGGCGTGTCACGGCTCGCCGCGCCGGCACGCCGACCTAAGAACACTCTTGCAAGCGCCGCGCTTGCAAAAGTTAGCGAACGGTGGCACGGTCGAGGTATGGCCTCTCTGAACGTCGGGAGTCTCGGCGAGTACCTGCGCGAGCAGCGGCGCAACGCGCAGCTGTCGCTGCGGCAGCTCGCCGACGCCGCCGGAGTCTCGAACCCGTACCTCAGCCAGATCGAGCGCGGGCTGCGCAAGCCGAGCGCCGAGATCCTCCAGCAGTTGGCGAAGGCGCTGCGCATCTCCGCCGAGACGCTCTACGTGCAGGCCGGAATCCTCGACGAGCGGGACCGTGAGGGGGTCGAGGTGCGGACCGCGATCCTCACCGACCCGTCGATCAACGAGAAGCAGAAGCAGGTGCTGCTCCAGATCTACGAGTCCTTCCGCCGCGAGAACGGCGTGGCCGACGCCCCGCCGGACAGTCCGCCGCCGGCCCCTCGCCAGAGATCCGGTGGCGGCGGTGTGACCGGAATCACTGAATGATCCGGTAGACCTGGTTTCAGCCGGTTCTCCGCCGGAAGACGTTCGGCGCGATTCCGTACCAAGACGACAGCCATCCAGACCGCAGACGAAGAGGACCCTCATGGCGATCACCGAAAACGTCCGCAAGGCCCTGGCCGACGCCACCCCGCTGTACGCGGCGGCCGGCACCGTCGACCTGGCGGCCGCGAAGCTGCGCGAAGTGCCCCCGCTGCTGGAGAAGCTGCGCGAGGAGGCGCCGGAGCGTCTCGGCAAGGTGCGCGCCGCCGACCCCAAGGTCGTGCAGGAGCGCGTCGCCCAGCAGGCCAAGGACGTGCAGGCCCGGCTGACCGAGGTCATCGGCGGCGTCGAGCTGGACCTGCGCAAGCTGCGCGACAACGCCCAGGACTTCGCCCTCCAGCAGGTCGGCCGCGCCGCCGAGTACGCGGTCAAGGCGGGCGAGACCTACAACGGCCTGGTCGACCGGGGCCGCGGCGCGGTGAAGACCTGGCGCGGCGAGGCCGCGGACCACGTCGAGGACCTGGCCGTGGTCATCGAGGCCCCGGCCCCCTCGAAGTCCTCCGCCGAGCCCGCGCAGCCGGTGCGCAAGCCGGCCACCGCCAAGCGCACCACCCCGAAGAAGACCACTCCGGCCAAGCCCGCGGAGTGACGTCGCCCGCACGGGCGACGACCACCGAGCCGCATTGACGGGCCGGGCACGCACGAGGTGCCCGGCCCGTTGTACGGGTACGGTGGCGGCGGACAGTGGGCCACGGTGGACGACAAGGTGGTGGACGGGATGTTGATCGAAGGCTTCGCGAGCGTGTTCGCTCTGCTCTCCTGGGCGCTGTTCGCCCTCGCGCTCTTCGCGTTCGTCAACGCGGCGATCCAGCGCGAGGACGCCTACCGCGCCGCCGACAAGAAGACCAAGGGCTTCTGGCTGATCATCCTGGGCATCGCGGCTGTGGTGATGAAGCTGTTCTCGGTCCTTTCCATACTTCCCGTCGTGGGCCTGGTGGCGGTCATCGTCTACATCGTGGACGTACGGCCGGCGCTCAAGCAGGTCTCCGCGGGCAGCCGCCGCGGCAACCGCTTCCTGGGCGGGGGCAGGCGCGGCGGCAGCAGCAGCGACGGCCCGTACGGCCCCTTCAACCGCCGCTGACGCCTGGGCTCCACCGCTTCAGGCCATCGCTTCAAGGCCGTTGCCTGTACGCCATCGCCTCAAGAGCGCGCCGCTTCAAGGGCGCGCCGCCTCAAGGCCATCGCCTCAAGCCCGTTCGACGGCTCCGCCGCGTTCGAGCAGGACCGTCGCGACGTCGTCCGTCAGCTCGCCGCCGTTCAGCTCGCCCGCCTCGGTGACCGCCGCGTCCAGCAGTGCCTCGCCGCGCAGGCCCGCCGCGACGTGCCGCTCCACCAGCTCGACCATGCCGTCCGTGCCGAGCCGGGCGGTGCCCTCGCCGATCCGGCCCTCGATCAGGCCGTCGGTGTACAGCAGCAGGCTCCACGGCTCGCCGGGGGCGCCCAACTCGACGTCCAGGCAACCCCACTCGGCCTCCGGCAGCAGTCCCAGCGCCGGGCCGCCGTGCTCCTCGTACGGCAGCAGCTGCGCCGGGCGGCCCGGGCGGATCAGCAGCGGCGAGGGATGCCCGGCGAGGGCGAGCGAGGCGCGCCGCCCGTCCGGGGCGATGTCCAGCGTGCACAGCGTCGCGAAGATCTCGTCGTCGGGCCGCTCGCACTCCAGGACCCGTTGCAACGTGCTCAGCAGCCGGTCGCCGCTCAGGCCCGCGAACGTCAACGCGCGCCAGGCGATGCGCAGTTCGACGCCGAGCGCGGCCTCGTCGGGGCCGTGGCCGCACACGTCACCGATCATGGCGTGCACGGTGCCGTCCGGGGTGCGCACGACGTCGTAGAAGTCGCCGCCGAGCAGCGCCCGGCTGCGGCCGGGCCGGTAGCGGGCGGCGAACCGCAGGTCGTCGGTGCCCGCCAGCAGCGGCGTGGGCAGCAGACCGCGCTCCAGGCGGGCGTTCTCGTGCGCGAGCAGGCGGGTCTCGGTGAGCTGGAGGTGGGCCAGGTCGGCGCGCTTGCGCTCGACCGCGTACCGCATGGCCCGGTTGAGCAGCGAGGCGGTCAGCTCGTCGCGGAAGAGGTAGTCCTGCGCGCCGACGCGGACCGCCTCGGCCGCGAGTTCGGCGTCCTGTTCGCCACCGGCCAGCGCCAGCACGGCCGTCGTCGGGGCCAGGCGCAGCAGCGCGCGCAGCGGGGCGAGGCCGCACGCGGGGCGGGCCCCGTCCCCGGCGGCCTCCGCGTTGCCCAGGTCGAGGTCGAGCAGGACGCAGGAGACGTCGTCGGTGAGCAGGCGCTCCGCCTCGGTGAGGTTGCGGGCGCGGCGGATGCGGACGCGGTGGCCCGCGGCGTCGACGAGTTCGGGTGCGGCGAAGGAGCCCGTCGGGTCGTCGCCGACGACGAGCAGGGTGAACGGCGCCGGTGCGGCCGCCTCCGGACGGGAACCGGCGGCGCGCTGGCGCGGAAGCGCCACCGGGCGCTGGTCGGGCGCGGCGGTGGCGTGCTGGTCTGACTGCCGGTCGGTGGACCGCCCGGTAGCGGACATCACGTGTCGATCCTTCCCTCCCCCGAGGGTGTGGCGGCCGTGGAACGTCCTGCGGCCGCCGGGCATGCCTGGCGACGATAGCGGCCCGCACGGGCCGCCCGGGAGACCACGGAGCGCAACGGCGGGGGGCATATCCGCCGGTCGGAGCGGGGTTTCCGGGCGAGCTGGGGCGAGCCGGGCATGACATACATCACGGGTCGGGGCGGGGCGCGGCCGGAACCGCGCGCCCGGAAACGTGCGTCTGCGGCCACCTCGCCACGTGCCGGCGACCTCGCCGCCTCGCCGCCTCGCCACGCTCCCGGCGACCCCGCCGCCTCAGCACGGCCCTCGCCACGCCTCCGGTTTCAGCCGCGCCCCGGCCACCCCTCCGGGGCCGGCGCCTCCCATCCCTCGGGGGCCAGCGCCTCCCACCGCACCGTGACCTCGCCCTGCCGCCAGCGGGACGGGCCGTCCGCCAGGGGCCAGCCGCCGTCCCGCAGCGCCCGGACCGCCCGGATCCAGCGCTGCCGCGCGCCCAGCGCCGCGAACGGTGCCGCGGCCGCCCAGGCGCGGTCGAAGTCGGTGAGGAAGGCGTGCACCCGTTCCCCGGGCACGTTGCGGTGGATGAGCGCCTTGGGCAGCCGTTCCGCCAGGTCGGAGGGGCGCTCCAGGGAGCCGAGCCGGGTGGCGAACGTCACCGTGCGCGGGCCCGCCGGCCCCAGCGCCACCCACACGTGCCGCCGCCCGATCTCGTCGCAGGTGCCCTCGACCAGCAGCCCGTCCGGCGCCAGCCGCCCGCACAGCCGGGCCCAGACCGCGGCGACCTCGCCCTCGTCGTACTGCCGCAGTACGTTCGCCGCGCGGATCAGCGTCGGCCGCACGCCGTCCGGCAGCGGCACCTCGAAGCCGCCGTGCGCGAAGGCCAACCCGGGCCGCTCGTAGGGCGCCGCCGCCGCGACCCGGGCCGGATCGATCTCGATGCCGACCACCCGCGCGTCCGCCCGCACCGCCCGCAGCCGGTCCAGCAGTTCGACGGCGGTCCACGGCGCGGCCCCGTAGCCGAGGTCGACGGCGACCGGCGCGGGGTCGGCGCGGCGCAGGCGGGCGGCCCCGGTCGCGGCGATCCAGCGGTCCATCCGGCGCAGGCGGTTGGGGTTCGTGGTCCCGCGGGTAGGCGCCCCTACGGGTTTGGCAGGCATGCGGCGAGCTTAAGGGGCGGTCCAGGCGGGTCCGGCCGCTCCCCGGGCGACCGCACGGCGGCCCGGTCCGGTCCAGCCGCGTCCGCGGGGCCCCTGGACGTTCCCGGACCTCCCCGCCCGCCGCCGGGAACAACCTCCGTGACAGCGTGGTTACGGGTTATGGCTCAGGCTGACGCAGGATGACCGTACCGGGCGCGGAGACGACCGTACGGACGGTCGCGCGGTGTCCGCCCCGGGCCGTGGGAGACCTCAAGCCGTAGGAGGAGACCGCCGGTGAGCCAGTACGTGCCCCGCCTGGGCGCGCGCCGCGCCCGCACGCACACTCACGGTGTCGTCCCGCGCCGCATGCGCCGCGCCGGCGCCGCGGGGGTCAGACGCGTCGCCATGCTGAGCGTCCACACCTCCCCGCTGCACCAGCCCGGCACCGGCGACGCGGGCGGGATGAACGTCTACATCGTCGAGCTCGCCCGCCGCCTCGCCGACCTGGGCATCGAGGTCGAGGTCTTCACCCGTGCGACGACCGGCGGCCTGCCGGACGTGGTGGAGCTGGCCCCCGGCGTGCTGGTGCGGCACGTCGACGCCGGGCCCTACGAGGGTCTCGCCAAGGAGGACCTGCCCGCGCAGCTGTGCGCGTTCACGCACGGGGTGATGCAGGCGGAGGCCTCGCAGCGGCCCGGTTACTACGACCTGGTGCACTCGCACTACTGGCTGTCCGGCCACGTCGGCTGGCTGGCCGCGCAGCGCTGGGGCGTGCCGCTGGTGCACGCGATGCACACGATGGCCAAGGTGAAGAACGCCGCGCTGGCCGAGGGCGACACACCCGAGCCCGCCGCCCGGGTGATCGGCGAGACGCAGATCGTCGAGGCGGCCGACCGGCTGATCGCCAACACCGAGGAGGAGGCGGAGGAGCTGGTACGGCACTACGCCGCCGCCCGCGAGAAGGTCGCCGTCGTCCATCCCGGCGTCAACCTGGAGCGCTTCCGCCCGGCGGACGGCCGCGCCGCCGCCCGCGAGCGCCTCGGCCTGCCGCAGCACGCGCTGGTCCCGCTGTTCGCCGGCCGGATACAGCCGCTGAAGGCGCCTGACGTGCTGCTGCGCGCGGTCGCGCTGCTGCTCGAAGAGGTGCCGTCGCTGCGGCAGCGGCTTGTGGTGCCGGTGGTCGGCGGCCCCAGCGGCAGCGGCCTGGCCAAGCCGGAACGGTTGCAGAAGCTGGCGGCGCGGCTGGGCCTGTGCGACGTCGTGCGGTTCCAACCGCCGGTGGAGCAGGACCGGCTCGCGGACTGGTACCGGGCGGCGAGCGTCTTGGTGATGCCCTCGCACAGCGAGTCGTTCGGCCTGGTCGCCATCGAGGCGCAGGCGTGCGGCACGCCGGTCGTCGCCTCGGCGGTGGGCGGACTGCCGGTCGCGGTGCGCGACGGGGTCAGCGGCTTCCTGATCGACGGGCACGACCCGGCGGACTACGCGAAGGTCCTGCGGCGCTTCGTGGACCGCCCGCAGCTCGGCGAGGAACTGGGCACCGCCGCCGCCCACCACGCCCGCGCGTTCGGCTGGGACGCCTCCGCCGCGGCGACGGCCGACGTCTACACGGGTGCCGTACAGCACCACCGGCTGGCGGCGCGGGCGTAACCGGGCCCGGCCGGAGGGCCCGGCCGTAGGCCTGGCCGGAGGCGGGCCCATCCAGCGGCGGCCCGCGCCCGGCCGGGCCCGGGGGGTGCCGGGCGCCCCCAGGCCCTACGATCGGCCCCATGGCGAGCGCGAGCGAGGCGGAACGGACGCAGGAGGCGGCGTGCCGCGTCCTCGAACAGGTCTTCAAGGACGCGGAACTCGACTGGGAGCACCCGGAGGGCTCACCGCGCACCTACGTGGTGACGCTGCCCGGCACCCGCAAGCTCGCGACGACCTGCGCGCTGACCGTCGGCCGCCACACGCTCGCGGTCAACGCGTTCGTGGTGCGCCGCCCCGACGAGAACCACGACGCGTTCCACCGCTGGCTGCTGGAGCGCAACATCCGTATCTACGGCGTGAGTTACGCGATCGACCGGCTCGGCGACGTCTACCTCACCGGCCGCCTCCCGCTGGCCGCGGTGACCCCCGAGGAGGTCGACCGGCTGCTGGGCTCGGTCGTGGAGAACGCTGACGGAAGCTTCAACACCCTGCTGGAGCTGGGCTTCGCGGAGGCGATCCGCAAGGAGTACGCGTGGCGGACGTCACGGGGGGAGTCGACGAGGAACCTGGAGGCGTTCCGTCATCTGACGGGGGAGGGGACGTCGGGGCCGGAGGGGGAGGCGTAGGCGGCTGGACGGGAGGGGGCCGCGGGGCGGGCGGGATCGCGGTGGCCGGAGCGGCCGGGATCGCGGAGGTCGGGGCAGGCGGGATCGCGGTGGCCGGGATCGCGGGGGCGGTCGCCGCGGGCGCGCAGCAGCAGCCAGTAGCCCAGCGCCGCCACCGTTCCCACGCCACCGCAGGCGAGCCACATCGCGCCACCCCAGGCCTGTAGCGCGACGCCGCCCGCGAGCGGCCCGACGAACGACGCCGCCGACCACGCCAGCGTGTACATGCCCTGGTAACGCCCTCGGGCCCGCGTCGGCGACATCTCCGTGACGACCGCGGTCGAGGTCGGCGCCTGGAGCATCTCGCCCACCGTCCACACGACCACCGTCAGCGTGTAGACGCCGGCCGATGCGGCGAAGGCGGTCAGCCCGAAGCCCCACCCCAGCAGCAGCGCCGCCGCCACCAGCAGCCCGGTCCGCCCGCGTCCCCGCGTCAGCCGGGTCAGCGGGATCTGGAAGATGACGATGAGCAGGCCGTTCAGCCCGACGACCAGCCCGTACTGACTGGGCGTCAGCCCGGCGCGTCCCATCGACACCGCGAGCGTGGTGGTCCCCTGCTGCATCACGGTTCCCAGGAGGAACGTGATCCCGACGAGCGCCATGAACCGCCGGTCGCGCAGCACGTCGACCAGACTTCCCGGCGCCTCAACCGCCTTGCCGCTCACCGCGGTCGACGGCATCGACTCCGGAACGCGTACGAAGACGACGACCGCGCACAGCGCAGTGGTCAGCGCGTCGAGGAGGAAGAGCAGCAGGTAGCCGTGGGCCGCGATGACGCCCGCGCCGGCCGCGGAGACGCCGAAACCGATGTTGATCGCCCAGTAGTTGAGCGAGAACGCCCGCACCCGGTCCCGTGCGGGCACCACGTCCGCCATCATCGCCTGCGCGGCGGGCCGCGAGGTGTTGCTCGCCACGCCGACCGCACAGGCCACCGCCGCGATCGCCACCGGACCGCGGACGATCCCGAGCGCGGCCGTCGCGACCGCGGTGCCGAGCTGCGCCGCGAGCATCGTCGAGCGCCGCCCCCAGCGGTCCGCCAGCACCCCGCCGAGCAGCGCGCCGCCGGTCCCGCCGAGCCCGTAGAGCGCGCCGACCAGACCGGCGTACGCGGCCGAGTAGCCGCGGTCGACGGTGAGGTAGAGCGCGAGGAAGACGGTGACGAAGCCGCCGAGCCGGTTGATCAGCGTGCTGGTCCACAGCCACCAGAAAGCCCGCGGCAGCCCGGCCACGGTCTCGCGAGCGGCTCCGGCGATCCGGGTGGACAGTGACCCGGGTCCGGGTCCGGAAGCGGCGGCGGCCAAGGTTGTTTCCCCCGATGGACGTGATGCGGACATGGTGCGGCGGCGCCCCGCAAGGACGGAGCGAGCCGTGGCGAAGTAATAGGTGAATGTGCGATCCGTAGCTTACGAGGGTCGCCCCGGAGCCCGCCAGCGCTTTTCGACTAGGCTCACGACCATGGCTGCTGCTCAGTACAAGCTGATCCTCCTCCGCCACGGCGAGAGCGAGTGGAACGCGAAGAACCTGTTCACCGGCTGGGTTGACGTCAACCTGACCGACAAGGGCGAGAAGGAAGCGGTCCGCGGCGGCGAGCTGCTCGTCCAGGCGGACCTGCTGCCGGACGTCGTCCACACCTCCCTCCAGAAGCGCGCCATCCGCACCGCGCAGCTGGCGCTGGAGGCCGCCGACCGCCACTGGATCCCGGTGCACCGCACCTGGCGGCTGAACGAACGCCACTACGGCGCGCTCCAGGGCAAGGACAAGGCGCAGACGCTGGCGGAGTTCGGCGAGGAGCAGTTCATGCTCTGGCGCCGCTCGTACGACACCCCGCCGCCCGTGCTGGAGGACGGCACCGAGTTCTCCCAGAGCGACGACCCGCGCTACGCGACGATCCCGCCGGAGGCCCGCCCGCGCACCGAGTGCCTCAAGGACGTCGTCGCGCGGATGCTCCCGTACTGGTACGACGGCATCGTCCCCGACCTCCTGACCGGCCGCACGGTCCTGATCGCCGCCCACGGCAACTCGCTGCGCGCCCTGGTCAAGCACCTGGACGGCATCTCCGACGCGGACATCGCGGGCCTGAACATCCCCACGGGCATCCCGCTCGTCTACGACCTGGACGAGAACTTCCGCCCGACCAACCCCGGCGGCACCTACCTCGACCCGGAAGCGGCAGCCGCGGCCATCGAGGCGGTCAAGAACCAGGGCAGGAAGAAGTAGCTTCCCTCGACCGAGGTCCGTCCGCCCCACGCGTGTCCGAGTGAGGCGGACGTGCCTCGGTGTGCCGTAGACCGTTCAGGAAGCGCTCAATCCCACGCAAGCCGTTGACCGTCGGGTCCGGCATGCCACCGCAGTCGCCCGGCGCCCGGTTCTCCCGCCGCCCGCCAGGCCGTGATGCGTTCCGTGATCGTGTCCCAGAGGCGTTCGGGCCCCGTCTGGCGTACGGACCAGTGGCCCGCGTCGTCCTGGGTGAGGCAGGCCCACGCCTGCGCCGTGACGTCGAGCAGGACGTGCCGCGTTCGGCCGTCCTCGTGCGGCAGTGTCAGCCGTTGGACCGTCGGGGCCGCCGACTGCGCGACGTAGCGGGTGGTCCAGTCGTCCAACGCGTCGGCGCCCAGCGAGCAGGGCTCCTCGTCCGCACCGGTCAGGTCGGGCAGCACCCCGAAGGGCGGCGGTGATTGCGGCCGCGCAGGCATGAAGGTGACGTGCCAGACGAGGACCGGACCGCTCGCGGTGCCGTCGCCGTGGACGGTGAGGCGGACGAGTTCGGAGGCGTGCATCCAACCGCCCATCGGCACGAGGATCTCCCCGCCCGGCCGCGTCTGCCCGATCCACGCCAACGGAACGTCGCGCACCCCGCACGTGGCGGTGACGCGGTCGTACGGAGCCCCCCCGCGTGACCGCCGAGGCCGTCACCGTTCACGAGGCGGGGACGCAGGCCGAGGCCCGCGAGCGCGATGGCGGCGCGGGCGGAGACCTCGGCGTCCAGATCGATGGTCGTAACGTGGTCGTCGCCGACGAGGTGGCAGAGCAGGGCGGTGGAGTAACCGGTCCCGGTGCCGATCTCCAGAACACGCGAGCCGGGTCGTACGCGTAGTTCCTCCAGCATGCGCACGACCAGGCTCGGCAGGGTCGAGGAGGAGGTCGGTGCTGCGGCGACGCGCCCCTCGACCTGATCCGCGAAGACGCCGCCCGCGACTTGGGTGGCGAGCGTGTCGTCCTCGTAGATTCGAGGCAGCGAGCGTTCGTCTGCCCGCGTGGCCCGGAACCAGCCGCCGTCCTCGTGCTCGAACCACCCGTGCGACAGGAATGCCTCCCGAGGCACGGCACCGAGGGCGTTCTTCAACGCGTCGGAACGCAACGTGTCGCCCCTGACAAGCGCGTGAACGAGCCGGCGGCGCAGGCGCTCGGAGCCGGGAAGGCCGTCAGTCACGTTCGGGGTCTTCCGTTCTGGAGCAGGTCGGCGATGGCGGCCGTGATCGGCAGGTTCGCGGCGGCTTCGAGCCAGGCCCACTGGCCGTTGGGGTTGCATTCGAGGAATCACTCGTCGGCCACGGCGAAGTCGAAAGGACGAGACCGGACGTGGGTGACCGCCTACCTGGCCCGAGCCCAGCTCGGCCAAGGTGAGATGGACTCGGCTGTGGCCACGGCGATGACCATCACGACCTCGGCCCCCACCCTCAACCCCCGCGCGTACGCGTCCTTTCGCGCCTTAAGCGCAGACCTGCAACGGCACGCGCCACACAGCACCGCAGCCCGAAGGTGGGATACCCACGTCCGCGAGGTCTTCAACAGCAGTGCCCGTCAACGGGCGGCTGTCACACGCACGCGAACACCAGTTAGCTCAGCACCTGTTGGTGGAACGCATGAGCCCACGAGCAAATGAAGCAGTGACTCTCACCCTTCGGCGAGACACCTAGCCTTGAGCTGTGACCTGGAGTGAGGCGGAGTACCTCGACTGTCTGAAGTCCGAGCGGCGTGGCTACGCATGGGTGATGCGGCACCATGGCGGGTTCACGCCGGCGGAAGCCAGGGAGGCCGCTCTGGAGCGATACCCGTACGAGCCGGATGGCGACCCGCACCGCGGGCTCATTTTCCACGACGAGGCGTGGCACTGGGCGATGCTGGCGATACACGGCGATCGGTACGTGGTCGAACACCCGGAACTGGTCGACCCGTCGCCTGAGTACCGGGCACTTGAGTGAACCGATGCGCGGGGGGGCGATGTGGCTCAGCTCGTGGGCCCAGAACCCGCTCGTCGCCGACGGCCGCTGCGGACCAAGAAGATGTGGTTGCCGACAGTCACGGCCTGGGCGTCCAGGGCTGCGGTGGCTCGTTGGGCGACGGCGTCGCGGTGCAGGGGGTATAGGAGATCCTGCCGTTCTCGAAACGACGGCTCGGCCCTCGCCATGACGAACGCGGGCAGCGGCCCGCTGGGGGACTGCCTGGCGGCGGCCAGCAGCGCGCTTTGCCCCTCCGGGCTGGTGTCCGCTACGCGGGCCTGCGCCTCCTCTTCTACGGCTCCGGCACGCTGCACGGGCGAGGCCTGCGCGGGGTTCGGCGTGCGGGCACTCGGAGGGGCACGATTGCCGGTTTGCCGAAGCGGGTGCGCCGACGACCCGCGTCGTCCCGGACGGCGCAGACCCACGACGCGCCGGAGGCGGCGCTCAGAGCGGGCAGCCTGTCGGCGTCACTCGATCCAACGGGCAGCCGCCTCGTAAGTAGTGGCTGGGTTGCTGTTGAACGCGATGGCCGCGCCGGGCGCGTACCGTCGGATCAGGTTGACCACTCGCTCCAGTAGCTCGACCTGGTTGTCCGAGTGCCGCAGGCCACCGCCAACGGTGACGCATTCCCACGAATGAGCTCGCAGCGCGTTCCCAACGGCCGCTTCCACGTCATCACTTCCGTCAAGCCCGATCAGGCAGGTTTCGACCCCGACACCGTGGGCGGCGAACTTGGCCAGGCCCGCCTCGATCGCCTTGGCCGCCGGCTCGGGATCCCACGGCCCGGGCACCCGGTACGGATCAAGTCCGATGACGAGGACGCGGGGTGAGGCGGTGGACTCCATGTCGGGATGATACGCATCAAACCACCCACGAATCGGGGACGACGTTCGGGCAAGGCCCCTGACTCGCCGAGACCCGGGCAAGGGCAGGGCTGGGTTGGGCTTGGCGCCAGGCAGGTCGTCGCGCGGCGCATCGGCAGCAGCGCTCGCGGGAGCGGACTCGCGCGGCGACCCTCAACTGCCTCGTGGCGCGAGGCTCGCGCCACCGTCCCGCAGTCGGACGACGGCGCGCGAGGGCCGCATGGCGAACGCGGCTACGCCTGGAAGACCTAACGGTGTGGAACGACCTGACGCCCCCACCAGATCGGTGCCGGTCACGCCGTCAGTCACGGAGACGCGGCGGACGCTCAACCGGCGGCCGGGCCCAACCGCCGGACAGCCGAGAAACGTCCTGCGCGCCCGCGTCGAGCGGGGACTACTGGAACTGCTTGTGCAAGACGTGGCAGGGACGGCCTGCCTGGCGGTCCGCTCGGCGGTCGATCTCCTGGTATCCGAGCGTCGTCCAGAATCCGAGCGCCTTCGGGTTGTTCTGGAGCACGGCCAGGCGGGCGCCGTCGCGGCCGTCCGTACGGAGACGGGCCTCGATGTGGGCCACAGCCACACGGCCGTAACCCTGCCCGTGGAAATCGGCGTGGATGAGCAACAGGCCGATCCACGGGTACGTGTCGAGAGGGTCGGGGTGCTCGTGCAACAGACAGGCGACGCCGACCGACCTGTCCGGCTCATCGCGGATGAGGAGGACTTCCGAGGCGGGATGGGCAAAATCCGGGGCGAGCGAGGATGCCACCTGCGCCGCGTCGATGTGCTCGGGGTCGGGAAAATCGCCACTGAGGCGATGGAACGCGACGTTCGAGGCGTAGACCGACGTCAGCTCCGTGAGCTGCGGCTCCGGGAGGGCCCCGTCGACGGGGTTGAGAGGCACCAGATGCACGACTCCACGCTAGGGGAAACCGCCTGCGACCGTCACCTCGTCCGCACACCGGAAGGGTGGCGGTTCCGGCGGATCGCCGTGCGTCCCGTCTGGACCACCGGTGAGCCGCGTGTCCTGAATCCTCCGGCCGACGACCCTACGCCGCACGGCGACTGAGCCGCCGCCGTCCTACCCCGACGCCCCCAGAGCCCTACGCGCCTCCGCCACGAACTCCTCGCTGACCGCCACCCTCGTGCGCAGCGCCTCCGCCCGCGCTGACGCCTC
Organism: Streptomyces sp. ICBB 8177; assembly: GCF_003144095.1. Taxonomy (GTDB): domain Bacteria; phylum Actinomycetota; class Actinomycetes; order Streptomycetales; family Streptomycetaceae; genus Streptantibioticus_D. The sequence continues at coordinate 198,647 of NZ_NSKH01000002.1, forward strand.
CGCCTCCGCCGAGGCTCGCCTTGCCCGCGCCTGGCGGCGGAACTCGTCGCCTATCGCCTCCACCACACCCGCCCCCTGTTCCGCGACCGCTTCCGGGCCCACCAACCGGACCCGGACATACGCCTCGTCCAGCGCCCTCCGCGCGGCGAAGCCGGCCTCCCGACGTCCCGCTTCCTCGTCGTCCGGCGCGGACCACCCCTCGTCCAGCATCCTGTAAGCGGCGTCCGCCCTCGTCAGGAACCGCTCGTACGCCTCACGCCGCAACTCGCGAAGAGCGACGGCCTGTTGTGCCGCCTGTTCCTCCCGCGCCAACGCGGCCTGGTGCCGCAGCTGCTTGCCCGTCGTCAACGCCGACGCCGTCCCCGCCATCCCGGCGGCGGCCAGCGTCGACAAGGACGTGATCAGGGCAACCGCGACCGTGTCGTTCACGGCGGCCATTCTGGCGCAGCGCCACGATCAGCTGTGGACCGTTCCCACGACTTCGCGGCACTACCCGCGCCTAGCCGGCCACCCGGCGCCCGACAGGACGGTCTTCCCGTAGCCCGCGTCATCCAGGTTCACATCCGTGCCCGGCGGTACGACACGGTCGATTCGGTCGAGGGCCGCTTAGACCAACGCCATGCCTCGCGCGGTGAGTTGGGAAGCCAAGTGCTCCGCCGTACGCGGTCCGATGATCGCCGCGGCCACCGCTGGATGCGTCGTGCCGAAGGCCGCCGCCGACTGACGGGTCGCCGGGACGGCGCACGGCCTGCGGCATCCTCAACCACCCCGCAATACCCAGACGTTCCGGCGCGCGATCCGGTTACCCTTTCCGGATGGCGGCAGTTCAGCGCATCGGATCCCGCAACGCCCGCTTCCAGCAGTGGCAGGCCCTGCTCACCAACCGTGCCAAGCGGCAGCGCGCGCGGGAGTTCGTCGTCCAGGGGGTGCGAGCCATCTCGCTCGCCGTGGAGCACGGGTGGCAGATCCGCGCCTTGCTGTATGACGCCGACCGCCCGCTGTCGCGCTGGGCCGAGGGTGTCCTGCGCACCGCGCGCGCCGGCGAAGTCGTCGCCATGGCGCCTGAGTTGCTCGCCGAACTGGGGGAGAAGGGCGAGGCGACGCCCGAACTGGTCGCCGTCGTCGGCATGCCGGACGACGACCTGGGGCGGATCAGCGTCAAGGACGACTTCCTCGGCGTGCTCTTCGACCGGCCGAGCCAGCCCGGCAACGTCGGCAGCGTCATCCGCTCCGCCGACGCCTTCGGGGCGAACGGACTGGTCGTCACCGGCCACGCGGCCGACCCCTACGACCCCAAGTCGGTGCGCGCCAGCACCGGTTCGCTCTTCGCGCTGCCCGCCGTGCGCGTTCCCTCGCCGCGTGAGGTGACCGAGTGGCTGGGCGGGCGGGCCCTGCTGGTCGGCACCGACGAGCACGGCGAGACCGACCTGTTCGACTTCGACCTCACCCGGCCCGTGCTGCTGCTCGTCGGCAACGAGACGACAGGGCTCAGCAACGCGTGGCGCGAGCGGTGCGACCACACCGTGCGCATCCCGATGACCGGCGCCGCCAGCTCGCTCAACGCGGCGAACGCGGCCACCGCGGTGCTGTACGAGACGCGCCGCCAGCGGATCGCGGCACGCTGACGGCCGCAGCCGTTCCCGTACGGTCAGCCGCAGCAGCCGCCGCACTGGCAGGGGCCGCCGGACTGGCAGCCGCACCCGCAGCCGGAACCGCACCCGCACGCGCCGAGCAACGGCAGTGGCGAACGGAGCGGGCGCGGGGCGGGATCGAGTGACGGCTGGGGGCGGGCGGTCGGCGTGCTGGGGGAGTCCGGCATCGTTGCCTCCTTGGCCTGGGCCTCGGCGTGCGCTGTACGACCGCACGACGCGGTCGCCACCAGTGAACTACCGGGTCCACGGTGCATCAAGGGCGCGTCGGGGCGCGTGAACTCCCGCGCCCCGCGCGCCCCTCGTCAACCGAGCGCCCCCGCAGCCTGGTTCGGACCGCCCCACCGCCCTGAATCGGCCCGCCCCAGCGGTCCGCTCAGCGGCCCGACCCGGACCGCCGCGCTCTCACACCGCCGTGTCGTCGCCGATGACCGTCGCCGGGGTCAGCTCGTCCGCGTGCTCGCCGGTGACGAGGTAGACGACGCGCTTGGCGACCGAGACCGCGTGGTCCGCGAAGCGCTCGTAGTAGCGGCCGACCAGCGTCACGTCGACGGCCGTCTCGATGCCGTGCTGCCAGCGGTCGTCCAGCAGGTGCTGGAAGAGGGCGCGGTGCAGCTCGTCCATGCGGTCGTCGTCCGCCTCCAGCTGGAGCGCGGCGTCCACGTCCTTGGAGATGATCACCTCGGCCGCCTTCGCCATCAGGCGCTGCGCCAGCTGGCCCATCTCCAGCAGCGTGCTGTGCAGGTCGCGCGGCACGGCCGAGACCGGGAAGCGCAGCCGCGCCAGCTTGGCGACGTGCCGGGCCAGGTCGCCGGAGCGCTCCAGGTCGGCGCTCATGCGCAGCGAGGTGACGACGATGCGCAGGTCGGTGGCGACCGGCTGCTGCCGGGCGAGCAGGTCGATGGCCCGGTTCTCCAGGTCCCGCTGGAGGTCGTCCACCTTCTCGTCCGCCGCGATCACGCTCTCGGCGATCTTCAGGTCCGCGTCGAGCAGCGCGGTGGTGGCCCGCCCGATCGCGGAGCCGACGAGCCGGGCCATCTCGACCAGGCCGTCGCCGATCGAGTCCAGCTCCTCGTGGTAAGCGTCCCGCATCGTGTTCCTCTCCTTGCACGTGCCTGCGAGCCCGGCGCGAACCGCGGGGCCCAGGGAGCGTAGGACCCGGTGTCCGCGCCGGTCTCCACCGTGCGGCGTACACGCGTCCCGGCCGGGCATCCGAGGTGAATCAGCCCCGACACCACGGTGAACTCTTGGCAACGAGTGTTCGAGAGGCCACCTGGATGGCTGTGGACCAGTGCTCGTCCCCGCTTAGCCTTGCAGACATGGACGTGAACGCGGCGGTGGCCGCAGCCAGCGCGATCGGCGGTGTGTGCACCGGCGCCTTCGCGGCGCTCGCGTTCCGCTGGAGCGAGCGCGAGCAGGCGCGTCCGTCCCGCTCCTCCCTGCACACCGAGGCGGTCCTGCCGCCCGGCGTCGACACCGTGCTGTCGGTACTGCGCTCGTCGGCCGTCGTCCTGGACGAGGGTGACACCGTCGTCAAGGCCAGCTCCGCCGCGTACGCCCTGGGGCTGGTGCGGGGCGGGCGGCTGGCCGTGGACCGGATGCTGCAGATGGCCCGCGAGACCCGGCGGGACGGCGAGATACGGCAGGTCGAACTGGACCTGGCCCGGCGCGGGGGGCGCGGCGAGCCGCTGGCGGTCTCCGCCCGGGTGGCCCCGCTGGGCTCCCGGCTGGTGCTGCTGCTGGTCGAGGACCTGACCGAGGCGCGGCGCATCGAGGCGGTCCGCCGCGACTTCGTGGCCAACGTCAGCCATGAGCTGAAGACGCCGGTCGGGGCGCTGTCGCTGCTGTCGGAAGCCGTGATGGACGCGGCCGACGACCCCGAGGCGGTCAACCGCTTCGCGGGCCGGATGCAGATCGAGGCGACCCGGCTGACCAGCCTGGTCCAGGAGATCATCGACCTGTCCCGGGTGCAGAACGACGACCCGTTGGACGACCCCGAGGCGATCGCCGTCGAGGAGCTGATCGCCGAGGCGGTCGACCGCTGCCGCCACCCGGCCAACGCCAAGCACATCACCATGGCCGCCGGCGACACCTCGGGCCTGTTCGTCCAGGGCCACCGCGGTCAGCTCGCGGCGGCGCTGGGCAACCTGGTCGAGAACGCCGTCAACTACAGCCCCGCCCGCACCAGGGTCGGCATCGCCGGTCGCAGAATGTCGGTCGGGGGCGGCGAATTCGTCGAGATCTCGGTCACCGACCAGGGGGTCGGCATCTCCCAGGCCGACCGGGAGCGGATCTTCGAACGCTTCTACCGGGTCGACCCGGCCCGCTCCCGGGCCACCGGCGGCACCGGCCTGGGCCTGTCCATCGTCAAGCACGTCGCCGCCTCGCACGGTGGCGAGGTCACCGTGTGGAGCTCCGAGGGCCAGGGCTCGACGTTCACCCTGCGCCTGCCGTCCGTCCCCGACCCCGCGGCCACGCCGCCGCGGGACGACGCGGAGGACGAAGTACGGGACGACGACGGCCTGCGTGACGAAATCGGCGACGACGTCCGTGACGACCTACGTGACGACGACGTGCTCGACGCGGACGCCGTTCGGGACGCGGACGCCGTACGGGACGCGAACGCCGTGCGCGACGACGGTGCCGCCCGGCGCGGGCCCGCCCGTGCCGTGACCGGCGGCGCCATCACCACCATCACCAGACCCGCAACCACAACCCTTCCCGCCCCGGAGGTCCTTCCGTGACCCGAGTGCTCGTTGTCGAGGACGAGGAATCTTTCAGCGACGCACTGTCGTACATGCTCCGCAAGGAGGGCTTCGAGGTCGCCGTGGCGGCCACCGGGCCCGACGGGCTGGAGGAGTTCGAGCGCAACGGCGCCGACCTGATCCTCCTCGACCTGATGCTGCCGGGCCTGCCCGGCACCGAGGTCTGCCGGCAGCTGCGCAACAAGTCCAACGTCCCGGTGATCATGGTGACCGCCAAGGACAGCGAGATCGACAAGGTCGTCGGCCTGGAGATAGGGGCCGACGACTACGTGACGAAGCCGTTCTCCTCGCGTGAGCTGGTGGCCCGCATCCGCGCCGTGCTGCGCCGCAGGGGCGAGCCGGAGGAGACGCTGCCTACCGCGCTGGAGGCCGGGCCGGTCCGGATGGACGTGGACCGCCACCTGGTGACGGTCTCCGGCGACAAGGTCGACCTGCCGCTCAAGGAGTTCGACCTGCTGGAGATGCTGCTGCGCAACGCGGGCCGCGTGCTGACCCGCATGCAGCTGATCGACCGCGTGTGGGGAGCGGACTACGTCGGCGACACCAAGACGCTGGACGTGCACGTCAAGCGGCTGCGCGCCAAGATCGAGCCGGACCCGGGCGCGCCGCGCTACCTGGTGACGGTGCGGGGTCTCGGCTACAAGTTCGAGCCGTAAGCCGTAGCCGTTGCCGTAGCCGTAGCTGTGAACCGTCGGCCGTAGCCGTGAGCGGTCGGCGGTAGCCGTAAGCCGTACCCGGTCGGCCGTACGGGGCGGTGTCGGGCCGTACGGCACCGCGCCGACGCGACGCAGGTGCGCGGACCGCACCCGGCCGCAGGAACGCGTGAGGGGCGCCCGGATCGATCCGGGCGCCCCTTCGCGTGCGCGGGCCTCAAGACCCGCAGCCGAGCCTTACGGCTTCCGGCCCTCAGGGCCTTACGGCCTCACCGCCTACGGCTTGGCCGACGTGCCGGCCTTGCCGGAGGGCGAGGTGGAGGCACTCGGGGCGCCGGACGCCGGGGCGCCCGCCGAGCCGGACGGGTGCGCGGACGGACGGCTGCTCGCCGACGGCGCGCTCGCCGGGGCGGTCGGGCCGTAGCCGCTGAAGTAGTGGTCCGCCGGCACGACGCCAGGGGTGACCGTGACCTGGCCGGAGCGGCTGAAGCTGAAGACCGTGGTCTGGAAGTTGCCGTCGACCACGCCGGTGTCGGAGGCCAGCATCGCGGAGGGGTTGCCCTTGCCGCCGAGGGTGATCGAACCGCCGGCCGGGATGGTGACCGGACCGGTCGAGCCGTTAGGGCCGGACAGCTTCACCGGCTGCGCGGCGCCCTCGACCGTGATGGACGTCAGCTGCTGCGCCTGGGTGCTGTTGTTGAAGACGCGGGCGCTGACCGCGGCCGCCCCCGAGCCCTGCGGCTCGGTCAGGATGTAGGCGTTCTGGATCTCGATGTCGCCGACGGTCGTGGCGACGGAGTCCGGCTTGACCTCCTGCGTCTGCGCGCTGCTGCCCGCACCGCAGGCGGCGGCGAACGGGGCGACCGAGGCGACGAGAACGGCGGCGAGGGTGGCGCGTCGAAGGGCGCGGGTGCCCCCGGCCGAAGGAAGGGGGAGGCTCACGGCGGCGGCATCTCCTTGGACGACTTGGACGTGGTGCGGCTGATGTAAAGCCGCACTAAGGGATCTTCCAGCGCGCTTAGGTTACCGAGCCGCCGAACGCGCACCGCACCCGGCCACCCCTTCGCGCGTCGCGCCCTCTTCTGCCACGTTCCGCCCGCCACGCGTCCGGGGCCGCCTTCGGCGGGCGGGGCCCGTGCGGCCGGGCCCCGTGCGGCCGGGCCCGTGCGCCGGGGTCCGCGCGCCGCGCCCCCGGGTCTGGGCCTCCGCGCGCCGGGGTCCCGGATTCCGCGCGTCGCGCGCACGTGGTCCGTTTTCGCGTGCCGCGTGCCGCGTGCCGCGTGCCGCGTGCCGCGTGCCGCGCCCCCGGGCCCGCCCCTGTACGAGCCGGCGCTCGCGCCTGCCGCCACTCCGCGCGACCCGCCCTCGCCACCCGCCCACATCCCCCGCGCTCATTCGTTCCCCGCGCCGATCAAACGTGCCGCAATATGCCGTGTCGCATGCCACCCTTCGTGCCCTACTTCACGCCGTGCTTCCGAAGATCGATTTCCGGGCCGCGTGGATGTCCTGCGGATGTCCGACGGACTCTGTGCGGATAATCGGAAACTGTCCAAATGATGATCACGCTCGCGGGTGGAAATTCGGGTTTTCGTGCGCGTTCCGCCCGGCCCGGGCGCGAAGTCGCGGCGGAACGGCCCGATCTCGCCAGTGACCAGCCGTCAGATCTCCGAACGGAGTAGCGGGAGCCCACTCCAGGGGGGTCGACAAAGCGGGATGAAACGCCCTTCTCTCCAGTCCTCCGATCGTGTAACGTGCGCGTTTCGCTGTGCCCGTACAGCCGCTCCGACCTGCGGATACCCGCTCCCGGACTGCTCCTCCAGCACGATCCGGCCGCTCTTGTCAAGCCCCGAGATATGCCCTGACCTGCGAAAACGCCATTCAGATGAGGCCGTTCCCGTGTTACCCTGGATAGCCACGGAAGGGGTACCTGTCACATGACGTTCAAGGTTGGCGACACCGTGGTCTATCCCCATCACGGGGCCGCGCTGATCGAGGCTATCGAAACTCGCCAGATCAAAGGCGTGGACAAGACCTACTTGGTGCTCAAGGTCGCTCAGGGCGACTTGACGGTGCGCGTACCCGCGGAGAATGCGGAGTTCGTAGGCGTACGCGACGTGGTCGGTCAGGACGGGCTGGACCGGGTCTTCGAGGTGCTGCGCGCGCCGTACACCGAGGAGCCGACGAACTGGTCCCGTCGCTACAAGGCGAATCTGGAGAAGCTGGCCTCCGGTGACGTCATCAAGGTCGCCGAGGTCGTGCGTGACCTGTGGCGTCGTGAGCGGGAGCGCGGGCTGTCGGCCGGTGAGAAGCGCATGCTCGCCAAGGCCCGGCAGATCCTGGTCAGCGAACTCGCACTCGCCGAGAACACCAACGAGGACAAGGCCGAGGCGCTCCTCGACGAGGTGCTCGCGTCCTGAGCCGGGTGCTCACGGTCGCGCGCTCGCGTCCTGAGTTCCAGGGCGGACGAATCGTGGTCGCGGGGTGACGCGGGCGACATGCCCCTTCACGACGCGCCTCGCGGTGTCCCGCCGACGCAGGCGTCCAGGTGCCGACGTGCTCACCACGTCGGAGGCTTCGACGCCGTCCTGACACAACATCGCCGCGGTGCCCGGGTGCGGTCCGGGTGCTGCGGCGTGTTTGTATGGCACGGTATTCCTGACGTGACGTGTCTGGCGCGTCCCCGAACCGGCTTCACGGAAGGGGCCTGCGAGGGGCGCACCGGCCACGTTGAGGCGATACCCATTTCGGCCAAGGACACAAACCTGAGTACTCCGACCCCCTCCGAGAACGCCCCCCTGCGCGGACCCGTCGCCGCCGTCATCCCCGCCGCCGGCCGTGGCGTCCGGCTCGGCCCCGGCGCCCCCAAGGCGCTGCGCGCGCTGGGCGGGGTGCCGATCCTGGTGCACGCGGTCCGGGCGATGCTGCGGGCCCGCGCGGTCGCCCTGGTCGTGGTGGTCGCTCCCGCCGACGGGGTCGCCGAGGTCCGCGCGCTGCTGGACGGCAACGGCCTGCCGGAGTCCAAGGAGATCAAGGTCGTCGCGGGCGGCGACACCCGGCAGGAGTCGGTCCGCCTGGGCCTGGCCGCCCTCCCCGACGACACCGCGATCGTCCTCGTGCACGACGCGGCCCGCCCGCTGGTCCCGGTCGAGACCGTCGAGGCGGTCGTCGCCGCCGTACGCGACGGCGCCCCCGCGGTCGTCCCCGCGGTGCCGCTCGCGGACACCGTCAAGGAGGTCGACCCGGCGCCGCGCCCCGACGCGCCCGAGCCGGTCGTCGGCACGCCGGAACGCGGCCGGCTGCGCGCGGTACAGACGCCGCAGGGCTTCCGCCGCGACGTGCTGGCCGAGGCGCACGAGAAGGTCACCGGCGCGGTGACCGACTGCGCGGGCATGGCCGAACGGATCGGCGTGCCCGTCGTCGTCGTCCCCGGCCACGAGGAGGCGTTCAAGGTCACCCGTCCGCTGGACCTCGTGCTCGCCGAGGCCGTACTCGCCCGCCGGAGGGCCGCCGATGTCTTCTGACCCGACCGCGCCCGGAGGCCCGACTGCTCCTGGAGGCCCGACCGCGTCCGGGGGCCCGACCGCGTCCGGGGAGTCGGCCGCTCACGGCCCCTTCGCCGTGCCGCTCCCGCAGGTCGGGATCGGGACCGACATCCACGCTTTCGAGGCGGGCCGGCCGATGTGGGTGGGCGGGCTGCTCTGGGAGGACGAGGAGGTCGGCCTCGCCGGGCACTCCGACGCCGACGTGGTGGCGCACGCCGCCTGCAACGCGCTGTTCTCCGCCGCCGGACTCGGCGACCTCGGCGCGCACTTCGGCACCGGGCGCCCGGAGTGGGCGGGCGCTTCCGGGGTGACGCTGCTGACCGAGGCCGCCCGCATCGTGCGTGAGGCGGGCTTCACGATCGGGAACGTCGCCGTCCAGGTGGTCGGCGTACGTCCGCGGATCGGCAAGCGCCGCGAGGAGGCGCAGAAGGTGCTGTCGGAGGCGGTCGGCGCCCGGGTGTCGGTCTCCGGCGCGACCACCGACGGCCTCGGCTTCACCGGCCGGGCGGAAGGCCTCGCGGCGGTTGCCACCGCACTGGTGATTCCCCTGGGGAATGCGGGTTCCTGACGCAGCGTTGGGTACGGATCGCAGGAACCGTTCCCTGACCGTCCCGAAGGGCATGCCATGACCGCCGCACTCTCCGACGACCTGAAGAAGCTCCTCGACACCCCGGTCTTCGTCACCATCGCCACCATCCAGCCCGACGGCAGCCCGCAGCTGTCCCCGGTCTGGGTGAAGCGGGACGGCGACGACGTGCTGATCTCGACCACGGTCGGCCGCCGCAAGGAGAAGAACCTGCGCCGCGACCCGCGGGTCACCGTGCTCGTGCAGCCCTTCGACGCCCCGTACACCTACGCCGAGATCCGCGGCGAGGCGACGCTCACCACCGAGGGCGGTCAGGAGCTGATCAACGAGCTGTCGCGCAAGTACACCGGAAAGGACTACGCGGACTTCAACCCGGCCTCGGGGGAGGACGCGGAGCGAGTGGTGGTCCGGGTCACCCCGCGCAAGGTGGTCGGCAGGGTCTGACGCCCCGGCGTCCCGGGTCCGTGGTCCGGGCGGTGAGCCGCCCGGCCGCGCCCCGGCGGCCGGCGCGGACCACGCCGGCACCCCGTACGCCGAAAATCACTTCGGTCACCGTCACATTTGTGTGTCCAGACGCCCCTTCGGGCCCTGGGCACACCGTCACGCCCACTACCCTGGTGGGCGTGACTATTCGCCTGTACGACACCAGCGCACGTCAGGTCCGCGACTTCACCCCGCTCGTGCCGGGCTGCGTCTCGATCTACCTGTGTGGCGCCACCGTCCAGGCGGCTCCGCACATCGGGCACATCCGCTCGTACCTCGACTTCGACATCATGCAGCGGTGGTTCGCCTACCGCGGCTACCGCGTGACGTTCATCCGCAACGTCACCGACATCGACGACAAGATCATCGCCAAGGCCGCCGAGCAGGGCCGCCCCTGGTGGGCGATCGGCTACGAGAACGAGCGGGCCTTCAACGAGGGCTACGACGCGCTCGGCTGCCTGCGGCCCACGTACGAGCCGCGCGCCACCGGCCACGTGCCCGAGATGATCGAGATGATGCGCGGCCTGATCGAGCGCGGCCACGCCTACGCGGCGGACGGCAACGTCTACTTCGACGTGCGCTCCCAGCCCGGCTACCTCGCGCTGTCCAACCAGGACCTGGACAACCTGCGGCAGCCCGAGGGCGAGGGTGAGACCGGCAAGCGCGACCCGCGCGACTTCGCGATGTGGAAGGCGGCCCGGCCCGGCGAGCCCAGCTGGGAGACCCCGTGGGGACGCGGCCGGCCCGGCTGGCACCTGGAGTGCTCGGCGATGGCCCACAAGTACCTGGGCTCCGCCTTCGACATCCACGGCGGCGGCATCGACCTGATCTTCCCGCACCACGAGAACGAGATCGCCCAGGCCCGGGGCTTCGGCGACGAGTTCGCCCGCTACTGGGTGCACAACGCCTGGGTGACCATGAGCGGCGAGAAGATGAGCAAGTCGCTCGGCAACTCGGTGCTCGTCGCCGAGATGGTCAAGCGCTGGCGGCCCATCGTGCTGCGCTACTACCTGGGCTCCCCGCACTACCGCTCGACCATCGAGTACAGCGAGGAGGCGCTGCGCGAGGCCGAGTCGGCGTTCGCGCGCATCGAGGGCTTCGTGCAGCGGGTCGTCGAGAAGTGCGGCGCGGTCGAGCCGGCCGCGCAGGTGCCGCCCGCGTTCGCCGAGGCGATGGACGAGGACCTCGGCGTCCCGCAGGCGCTGGCGATCGTCCACACGACCGTGCGCCAGGGCAACTCGGCGCTGACCGCGGACGACAAGGAGTCGGCGGTGGCCCGGCTGGCCGAGGTCCGTGCGATGCTCGGAGTGCTGGGCCTCGATCCGCTGGACCCGCAGTGGGCCTCGGCCGAGCGCGGCGACGACCTGCACGGCGTGGTCGACTCGCTGGTCCGGCTGGTGCTGGAGCAGCGGGAGGCGGCCCGTACCCGCAAGGACTACGCGACCGCCGACGCCATCCGTGACCAGTTGCAGCACTCCGGCCTGGAGATCGAGGACACGCCCAGCGGACCGCGCTGGTCGCTCGGCACCCGCTGAGCGGCCCGTCCCCGGCCGGCCGGGGACGGCCAGGGGGACCGTGCGGAAGCGAGGATGCTTCCGTACGGCTCATACTCATGTACGTCTGTATGTCTGCACGGTCGTCCGTACGCCTGACGCGCACGGCGGCCGTCGAGCCCGAAGAAGAAGTGAAGGTGCCCTGATGGCCGGGAACAGCCAGCGGCGTAACCGCCGTACCACGTCCAAGAAGGGCCCCACGGTCGGCAGCGGCGGCCAGCGGCGCCGCGCGCTTGAGGGCAAGGGCCCGACCCCGCCCGCCGAGATGCGCAAGGGGCACGCCAAGCAGCGCGCCGCGCAGGCCAAGGCGAAGCGCTCGGCGGCCTCCCAGCGCCGGGCGGCCGGCGGACGTGGCGGCAAGTCCTCCTCCGAACTGGTCGTCGGCCGCAACCCGGTCGTCGAGGCGCTGCGCGCGGACATCCCCAGCACGGCGCTGTACGTGCAGCAGTTCGTCGACAACGACGAGCGGGTGCGCGAGGCGATCAAGCTCGCCACCGAGCGCGGCATCCCGCTGATGGAGGCGCCGCGCCCCGAGCTGGACCGGATGACCAACGGGATCAACCACCAGGGCCTCGCCCTGCAGATCCCGCCGTACGACTACGCGCACCCCGAGGACCTGACGGCCGAGGCCGCCGACCAGGGCGAGGACCCGCTGATCGTCGCGCTGGACGGCGTGACCGACCCGCGCAACCTGGGCGCGGTCGTCCGCTCCGTCGCGGCGTTCGGCGGCCATGGCGTCGTCGTGCCGGAGCGCCGCGCCGCGGGTATGACGGCCGGCGCGTGGAAGACCTCCGCGGGCACGGCGGCCCGGATCCCGGTGTCCCGCGCGACCAACCTGACGCGGACGCTGGAGGGCTACCAGAAGGCGGGCCTGACCGTCGTCGGCCTGGCCGCGGACGGCGACGTCGAGCTGACCGACCTGGAGGTGCTGGACGGCCCGGTCGTGATCGTGGTCGGCAGCGAGGGCAAGGGGCTGTCGCGGCTGGTCGGCGAGACCTGCGACGTGCGCGTGCGCATCCCGATGCCGGGCGGCGCGGCGGAGTCCCTGAACGCGGGCGTGGCGGCGGGCGTCGTCCTGTACGAGGCGGCCCGCAGGAGGCAGCTCCGCGGCCGAGCCTGAGCCGCGGGAGCGCCCCCCGGATTCGATGGCGGGGGCTTGAGTGCCCCGGCGGTCGCCGGGGTCGGGCGGTCGGGCTCGCGGGCTTCCGAAGCAGCTGGCCACGGGGGGGCGGGCTCGCGGGGCCCCGGCGGTCGCCGGCCTCAGCCCGTCGGACCCAAGGGCCTCCGTAGTCGTCGGCGTCGGGCGGTCGGACCTGCGGGCGGGGCGTGGCGTGAGGTGAGTGCGCGCCCCCTCGCGTGCGGTACGGCGCTGGAAGCGCGGGGAGCGCGCCCGGGGGCGCGTTTCCCGCGCACCGCACGCACCGCACGTCAGCCGTCGCTCTAGGCACCGTTCGGCCCAAACTCCCCGCCCCTCACTCGTTCCGGTGATCTCCGGACCCGCGTTCGGTGATCTTGACGGGCCTCGGACATTCCGCCGCGCGTCAGGCAGTGTCCTAACCGGGCGTCACTCGGTTAGATGAGTGTGGACACCAGAACACCCCGCTCCCCTTCGGGGGGACGGTCGCCGGGGTTCGACGAGGACGTGCTCAACACGGTGCGCGTCCCGAGCGACCCAGCCCAGGTGATCGTCAACCACGCGAGTTTCCGGGTGAAGCTAGGCGCGAGCGCGCCACCGCCGCGGTTCGGCGCGGCCGCGGGCGACACCGCGCCCATGCCGGTCATCCCGACCTCCGTGCGCTCCGCCGCCGAGGCCCGTACCCGCAGGCGGCGCGCCGCGCCCGTCGTGTGGTCGGGGCGGGCCGAGGCAGGCGACGCCGAGGCCACCCAGCTGCTCCAGGCGGCGGTGCGCGGCGTGGGCGCGGGCGCCACGCAGGTGCTGCCCAGGGTGGCGGCCGAGGAACTGCTCGCGGAGGAACTGGACGAGACCCTGCCGCCGGTCCGTCCCGCGGTGATCGCCCCGCGCTCCCCGTTGCAGGGCGGATCGCTGCCCGGCGTCAACCTGCTCGGCGGCGTCCGTCCGGTGCGCGGCGCGTTCGACCACGACGCGGACGACGCCGCCTACGACATCTCCCGCCCCTCGCACTACGGCGAGGGTGACGACGGCGACGCGGACGACTACGACGAGCGGGACACCCGGGCCCGCGCGCGCGAGCGCCGGCGCAACGACCCGGTCCGGCACGCCTGGTACCCCGGCCGCCGGATGAACCTCGGCGTCGTGCTGCTGCCGATGCGCGTCTTCCTCGGCTTCATCTGCGTCTACGCGGGCCTGGGCAAGCTGTGCGACCCGGTGTACTTCGACGGCGGGCAGCGCGGCTCGATGGTGCACTGGCTGTCCTCGCTGCACCCGTGGTCGGTCGCGGAACCGCTGCGCGCGGCCGCGCTCGACCACCCGGTGGGCGCGGGGCTGACGGTGGCGTTCCTCCAGGTCGTCGTCGGCGTGCTGACGGTCATGGGCCTGTGGCAGCGGGTCGCCGCCTGCATGGGCGCGATGCTGTCGGTGGCCCTGCTGGTCACGGTCAGCTGGCGATCCGTCCCGGTCTACGACGCGCCGAACATCATCTACCTCGCCGCCTGGAGCCCGCTGGTCATCGCGGGCGCCCCGGTCTACTCGGTCGACGCCAAGCTGGCCGGCGAGGCGTGGCGCAAGCTCGGCCCGCGCGCCCCCATCTGGGACCTGCGGCGCTACGTGCTGCGGCGCGGCATCGTGCTGGCGACGTTCGTGGCGGGCGGCACGCTGATCCTCGGCGCGTTGTTCGGCGGCGCCGTGCGGGCCTCGCAGTCGCACCCGGCCGCTCCCGCCACCCCGACCGACCTGCCCACGAACAACCTGCCGGGCTCGCCCCTCCCGCAGGCCCCCGGCACCGGCGTGCCGACCCGGCACCGCGCGGTGCTGCCGGGCGCGTCCCGTACCGCCAAATCGGCCCTGCCCAAGGCGTCTTCGACCGGCCGCCCCGGCGCCGCGGGAGCCACGACCGGCCCCGGCAGGACGTCCGGCGCGGGGACCGGAGGCGGCCTGCCCAGCCAGGAGCAGACCGTGCAGGCCCCCACCCGGCACGTCACGCCGCCCCAGCACACCGCGCCCGTCGCCCCCAACCCGGCGCCGCCGAGCGGCGGTTCGTCGGGCGGCAGCGGCGGTGGCGGCTCGCTGGGCGGCCTGCTCGGCATCAAGCCCAGCAACGGCTGGCTGCTGGGCATGTCCGGCGAGCAGGGAGCGCCGCGTTCGCCCTCGGGCGGCAGCATGGCGTAGGACCGCCACGTACGACGGCGGCACACACGACGACGGCCGCGTACCGTTCCGCGCGAGCGGGGGTACGCGGCCGTCGCCGTGCGGGCGGTCAGGCCTGGGCGGGGGCGCCGTCCTCGGAAGGGGCGGAAGTGGCCGCGGCCGTGCCTGACGTGCCGCGGGCGAGTTCCTTGGCGGCCTCGGTGAGGTCCTTGGCGGTGTCGATGGCCCGCCAGTAGGAGCCCTGGGGCAGGCGGAACCCGGCGAGGCGGCGTTCGCGGGCGAGTTGCGGGAACGTGGTGCGCTCGTGGTCGCCGCGTTCCGGCAGCAGCGGGGCGAAGTCGGCGCCGAAGACGTAGACGCCCGCGTTGATCAGGTACGGCGACGGCGGCGCCTCGATGAAGTCCAGCACGTGGCCGAACTCGTCGGTCTCCACCGCGCCCCAGGGGATGTTGGGCCGGGCGAGCGCGAGCGTCGCGGTGGCGCCGCGTTCCGCGTGGAAGGCGGCCATCGAGCGCAGCGAGAAGTGGGTCCAGATGTCGCCGTTGGTGGCGTACCACGGTTCGTCGGGCCGGGGCAGCGACTTCGCCGCGTACTTCAACCCGCCGCCGCGGCCGAGCGGTTCGGGTTCGACGACGGTGGTGGCGTTGAGCGGGAGGTCCGCGCTCTCCAGCCAGTCCTGGAGCACCTCGGCCAGATGACCGCAGGAGATGACGGCGTCGGTCACGCCTTCCGCCGCCAGCCAGGCGAGTTGGTGGCCGATGATCGGGGTCCCGGTGCCGGGAATCTCGACCATGGGCTTGGGCCGGTCATCGGTGTAGGGCCGCAGCCGCGAGCCCTGGCCGCCGGCCAGGACGACGGCTTGGGTGACCGGGGCGGGGGAGTGGGCACCTGTCGTCATGCTGTGACGATACGGGGTGCGGGCCCCGGCAAGGAGCCGTACGCGACGAGAACGACGTCAACTTTCGGGGTCAACCGGCGTACTCACGGTTAACGGGAGTTGACGCGAGCCGGCTGCCGGGGCGGAGGCGCGGTGGTTCGGTCGAGGGGGAGTGGCGGGCGCCGCGCGAGGCGGCGGGTCGTCGTGGTGCGAGCCCGCCCGGAGGCCGACGTGGACGGGTACGGGACGCCCGTGGGCGCCGGACGCGTCCGGGGCGCCGGCCTCCGTGGCCGGGTCAGCCGGCGGAGGCGCTGTCCGCGCCGTATCCGGTGCCGTAGTCCGTGCCGTCCGTGCCGTTCGCGCCGGAGGAGACGCCGACGGCGAACGACGTGTCGCACACCGGCCGCGACCACGACTGCGCGCGCTGCCGCCCGTACTTGGCGACGGCGGCCCGGCCGAGGGCGCGGGCGATGGCCGAGCAGTAGCGGGCCAGGGTGGGCCGCTTGGCCATCTGGACCTGGAGGTCGGTCAGCGCGGCCCCGGGGTTCTTCCGCTGGAGGTCGGACAGGAGCTGCCGGCGCAGGACGTCCTGCGGGGCGTTGGAGGGCTCCGTGCCGCGCTTGGTGGAGGCGGTCAGCACCTGCGCCTGGGAGGGCGACACGGCCCACGGGACGCGGGTGACGGCGAGGGTCCCGGACAGTACGAGGACGACCGGGAGCACGAGTGCGAGAGTCTTGCCGATACGGCGGGCTGCCTGGTTCACGTCCGTGATGGTAGCGAGCAGTAATGATTTGGCGACATTTAGTCACCCTCAAGAGGGAACGAAGTCGCTGGATCGGGGGGTTTTTCTTGACGCATGGACGGCGAACTCCTCACGATCGCAGCCCAATTGTCGACAAACGGCGACGGCCACCCGCCGTACGAGGGCAGGTGGCCGTCACCGTTCATCGAGGGATGTCCGGGGCGTATTCAGGGCGCCCGGGGCCTCCGTAGCGCCCGGGGCTCAGTCGCTGAGGCGTTCGCCGGTGGAGGTGGAGAAGACGTGGGTCTCGCCCGCGCGGGGAACGACGTGCAGGACGTCGCCCTTGAGCGGCACCGAGCGCCCGCCGACCCGTACGACGATGTCCTTCTGCTCGCCGCCGACCTCGGCGGTGCCGTAGACGTAACCGTCCGCGCCGAGTTCCTCGACCACGTTGACGGTGACGGCGACGCCCGCGGGCTCGTCCTTGGACAGCGACTTGGCCTCGCCGTCCGCGATGTCGAAGTGCTCGGGCCGCACGCCGACCGTCACCGTGCGGTCGCCCTTGTCGACCGCGGCGGCCACGGCCTCGCGGTTGACCGGGACGATGCTGTTGCCGAACTTCACGCCGCCGTCGGTGACCGGGACCTCGACGAGGTTCATCGCCGGGGAGCCGATGAAGCCGGCGACGAAGAGGTTGGCGGGCCGGTCGTACATGTTGCGCGGCGAGTCGACCTGCTGGAGCAGGCCGTCCTTGAGCACGGCCACCCGGTCGCCCATGGTCATCGCCTCGACCTGGTCGTGGGTGACGTAGACGGTGGTGGTGCCGAGGCGGCGCTGCAGGCCCGCGATCTGCGTGCGGGTCTGCACGCGGAGCTTGGCGTCGAGGTTGGACAGCGGCTCGTCCATCAGGAAGACCTGCGGCTCGCGCACGATGGCGCGTCCCATCGCGACGCGCTGGCGCTGACCGCCGGACAGCGCCTTGGGCTTGCGGCCGAGGAACTCGGTGAGGTCGAGGATCTTGGCGGCCTCCTCGACGCGGGTGCGGATCTCGGCCTTGCTGACGCCGGCGATCTTCAGGGCGAAGCCCATGTTGTCGGCGACGGTCATGTGCGGGTAGAGCGCGTAGTTCTGGAACACCATGGCGATGTCCCGGTCCTTGGGCGGCAGGTGGGTGACGTCGCGGTCGCCGATGCGGATCGCTCCGTCGTTGACGTCCTCGAGCCCGGCGAGCATCCGCAGGCTGGTCGACTTGCCGCAGCCGGAGGGCCCGACCAGGACGAGGAACTCCCCGTCCGCGATGTCGATCTCCAGCTTGTCGACCGCGGGCCGGTCGGAACCGGGGTAGACGCGGGTCGCCTTGTCGAACGTGACAGTGGCCATGGTGAGAGGTCCCTTCACCGGCAGGAACGTGCCGGACGATCCGAGTAAAGGAGGTCTAGTCCACTGCACGCAGCGAACTGCGCGTGACGCTACCTGTCGCGGGAGCGCTTGTCAGTAGCCGGAAGCGGTGGATTCCGTGGGACGCCGCGGATTCCACCGGCTTCCAGGCCGAGGCCGGACCCGCCCGGCGGCGCCGAAGACCGGGAACGCTGAAGCGGGTCGGCTTCCGTCCCGCCCCCGTGGCGCACGCTTGGTACCCTTCAGGTGACCCCGTACGGCACGGCCGCCCGGGGCCAAGCCTCCTTAGCTCAGCTGGCCAGAGCACCGCTCTTGTAAAGCGGGGGTCGTCGGTTCGAACCCGACAGGGGGCTCTCGGCTTCCGAGCCGCAGGTGGTACGACGAAGGCCCAGGTCGACCGGTGGTGAGCCGGTGGCCTGGGCCTTGATCGTGTCGGGCCGCGGATCATGACGCTTCGGCGGTCGTGCCAGATCCGTGCCAGATCAGTTGATCTTGCCCTTCGTCCCCTTCGGGTCCTTCCTTCCGCCCTTCGCGTTCTTCCGGGACTTCTTGATCAGGCGGTCGACGTGGTCGGCGATCTGCTGGTCGCGTCCGCCGACGAGGTGCTGGTAGACCATGGCCGCGCGGACGGTCGAGTGCCCCATCCTGTGCATCAGCTCCCGCGTAGTCGCGCCGCCCGTCGCCGCGAGGGTGTTCCCGGTGTGCCGGGGATCGCGATGGAGGCCCGCGCGCTCGCCCGTACCGGAGACCGGCGGGCCTGCGAAGCCGCGCTTACCGAGGCCGCACGCGCGCTGGACAGCCGCAACAACGACGACGAGCCCGAGTGGATCACCTATTTCGATGAGGCCGAACTTGCCGCCGAGGCCGCCCATTGCTTCCGCGACGTCCGCAGCGCCCGCCAAGCCGTCGCCCACGCCGAGAACGCGATGAGCGGCAGCCACGTCCGCAGCGACTTCTTCGCGACGATGGTCCTGGCCGACGCTCACCTCCACGCCGACGATCCCGAGGAGGCGTGCCGAGTCGCCCTCGACGCGCTCGATCTCGGCGAACAACTCAAGTCGGCCCGATGCGTGGCCTACCTCACGGAGTTCCGACGCCACCGCACGTTCCAGGCGTCACCGACCGTCCGCGAATTCCACGAACAAGCGCGGGAGCATCGGCTGTGGGCCGCAACGGCGACCGTCATTATGCAGTCACGATAGACATCGTGAGGCTCCTCGGGGCACTGTGCGCACGATCACGTCGAGGGTGGAACAACCTGTCCAGTGACTGCGTCGATGACGACAGGTGTGCCTGGCGAACCCGCTGCTCCCACGGTCACTGCCCAGCAGGGCCGCCAACGACCGTCCTCTTGTTGGGCGAGAAGGAAGGCGGCCTGAACAGGGCCAGGATTCTGTTTGGCAGCTATGGCGAGTGCCTGAGCCCTTGCGATCTTGACTGCGGGAACGGCTGGGTCGGGCACGTTCCGCGACGTGAACTGAACTATGTGCCCGCCCGGATCGACCTCGATGTCGAGTCGCATCGGCTCCAGTAGGCCGTCAGAGGCACGGTAGCGCCGGTACTCCACGATCCTCCGGGCCTTGGTGGGATCGATCCTGAAGACCTTCGACGTCGCCCCTGCGGCGTCGCGCGGGAACCAGCGTCGAGCGAAAGCGTCGGCGGTTGCCCGAGCTTCCCTGTCTGATCCGCCGGTCGAGGGCAGTGGCTGGAATCCTAGGGTGCCCTGGTTGAGCTGGCCGGACGGCCATTCGACGCTGAAGGACCCGGTATCGGTGGTGACAAGGAGGAGTTCCGGGACTTGAGCGAGGGCCGCTTGGTCCTGCACTCTGACGACCTTCGTGTGGACGCCGAAGAGGGCTTCCGCATCGCGGTTCGCCAGTGCTTCCTGGGTTGAAGAGTGCGAGTCCGTCAGGGGGGTGTCTTCCCACTGCGGTTGAATCACCCCTCGCTGCACCATAGCGAGCGCGACTGCGCCGGCCGCCAAGGGGGCCACCGCCCAGACAGCCTCACGACGGGTCGGTATGAGAAAGCGCTGTCGTGTCGAGATCCAGAGGCAGGCGGCGCCCACCCCTGCTATCGCCCCAGCAGAATTCGTGACGAAGTCCTGGGAGTCGCAGGCGCGCCCAATGTGAGGAATCAGGGCTTGCAGGGTCTCCGTTGTCGCGGACAGCAGGAGGCATCCGGCCAATAGGGCCAAGGGCTTGCGGAGGGCCAAGACACCGAAGAGCCCCAGTGGCACGTACATGGCCACGTTCATCAGGCCTTGCTGATCGCCGAACGCGGCGGCGAAGTCGTAGCTGTAGAAGCAAACGTAGGAAGCAGCAGCGTGCTTGCCGGTCGGGTACAGCGTCGCGGTCAGCTCCGCGGCTAAGGAGACCCCGAACAGGACTGTGGTCCACGTTGGTGTGCGGCCTCGGGACAGACGCCACGCGGCGACGCCGAACAGCACGGCAAGAACGAAGAAGGTGGGCATCAGGTCCGGGTTGGCGCCCAAGATCGCGCGGAGCATGCAACGTCCTTCGGCGGGAAGAGGGGAAGGCCTGCACCTCGTGTGACGCGGGTGCAGGCCTTCCGGTGCCTCTCTTGCGGTGTCAGTACCTCAGCAGTCGTCTACCGGAGGGGTCTGGAACGTCCCCTGGCCGGAAACCGACAGGGTTCCCACGATGGGCGCGCATGACGCCGGGTACTGGTTCTTCCACTCGAACGTCTTGGTCTGGCCCGAGGTCTGGCTGAAGGCGCCGTTGTCGTGGTGGATGCTCGATCCGTCGTCGTACTCGAACCGCGCCGTGATCGTGCCGGTGTGCGCAACTGGGCGGCAAACTGGGGCCCGGGAACTGGCTACGTTCCCGGGCCCCGTCGCGTCGTTGCTCCGGCGTCCCGTCGCGGCACCAGTCCCGTCCCGTCGCGAGGTCGTCGGCGAACCGGTCGACGGCAACAAGATCTGGTACCGGCTGCGCGACCGCGTCGGAGGCCAGCTCGCCTGGGTCACCGCGCGCTGGGTGCGCAACACCGGCAGGGTTCCCGCCTCCCCGCCCAGCCCCCGCCTGACCCGGCAGGAGACGGCCCCCGTCGAGCAGAACACCCGGCAGGAGAGCCCGCTGGGCTGACGTCGAGTACCCGGGCGCCCCAGCCCCAGCCAACCGGGCGCCCGATCCCCACTCGGGCGCCCGGGTCCGCCAGGCCCGCGAAGCGACGACCGCGACGGCCCGCCAGGGCCGACCGGATCACAGATGTCGGTCCAGGAACGCCCGTATGCGGTTCATGACGTCCGCCTGGTGTGTCGGGTCGGAGAAGACGTGACCCTGCCCGGCGTAGCGGACGAATTCGTGGGGCACCCCGAAGTGGCGCAGCGCCCGGTGCAGGTAGACCGCCTGAGCCACGGGGACGTTCGTGTCCTGCTCGCCGTGCAGAATGAGCACCGGAGCGGTTATGGCCGCGGCGTAGCTGATCGGGCTGACCGCGTCGTGCGAGTGCGGCCCGGGACCTTCCCAGCCGTGGGAGCCGCTGTATCCGGCCTCCTCGCGGCCGAGTTCGCCGAACGCGGTCTGCATGCCCCAGTCGGCGATACCCGCGCCGACGATCGCGGCGCGGAAGCGGTCGGTACGGGCGGCGGCCCAGGCGGCGAGGTAGCCGGCGTGGCTCCAGCCGGCGATCGCCAGCCGGGCGGGGTCGGCGACGCCGTCGGCGGTCAACTGGTCGATGCCGGCCAGGACGTCGTCGAGTTCGGCGCCCCCGAGGTCGCCGACGACCTGGGCCGCGAAGGCCGGGCCCCGGCCCAGACTGCCGCGCGGGTTGGGCAGCAGAACGGCGTAGCCCCCGGCCGCCAAGTGCTGTGCGGACACGTAGGAGTTGAACTGCAACGCGTCCGCGTACCGCGCGTACGGGCCGCCGTGCACGAGGGTCACCAGGGGCAGCGGTCCGTCCGCCCGGCACCGGCCGGGGGGCAGCACCAGCAGGCCGTCGAGTGGCAGTCCGTCCGGTGCCGTCCACGTCAGGCGTTCCTGCGGTCCCCAGTCGACGTCGCGGAAGTGAGGCCTGGTGTCGCTGAGTTGGCGCGGCCCGCCGCCGCCGGAACCGAGGGCGAACACGTCGTTCGGGGTGTGGGGTCCGCTGATCCGCAGTGCCGTCACCTCGCCGTCCCGGTCGGTGGCCAGTGAGGAGGCCAGCCCCCGTACGCGGGCGATCTCCTCGAAGTCTCCCGCCGCGGGGCGGAACCGGCGCACCGAGGTGTCGAGCCCGTCGGCGAACAGGGCCAGCGGCCCGCCGGAGGACTGGACGAGTTCGACCGGACACGTGGTGCCGGACGGTGTCAGATCGCGCAGAGGGCCGGGCGCCACGCCCTGCGGCGGCACCGTGGCGTCCAGCACGGTCAGACCGCCTACCGGCCCCGGCGGGACGACGCCGAGCAGCGCGATGTGCCAGGCGGTCCCGTCGTGCCACCACACGGGACTGGACGCGTTGAGCGGCAGCGGACCCATGTCGCGGGCGGTGTCGTGACGCGGGTCGACGACGTGCAGCCGGGCGGTGAACGCGCCCGGTTCGTCGGCGGGTTCGTCCCAGCTGACGACGGCGAGCGCTCCGCAGTCCGGCCGTGCGGCGGCCGCGGTGACGTGCCGATCGCCCAGCGCGGTGAGCTGCCGGGGTGCAGTGTCGCCTGGGGTGAGCAGCATCAACCGTGCGCCGGCCGGGGTTTCGTCGCCGGTCCAGACCGTGATGCCGTCCCGCGGCTCCTGGCGGTCCGGCTCGCCGACCAGCACGAGCAGGTCACCGTCCAGCGGAATCACTTCGCCGATCGAGCCCGTCCACGCGGTCGGCGCGGCCTGGACCCCGTCGAGCCCGAGCCGGACGAGTCCGCCGTCCGCCAGGTGGATCAGCGCGCCGGAATCAGGGGTCCAGCGCGGCCGCGACACCCGGCGGGTCCCGTCGGTCAGGCGCCGGGCGGGGGCCGAACCGTCGGCGGGCGCCACCCACAGCGCGGCGTACGGCGCCCCCTGCGACACCACCGGCCCGGTCACCCATGCCACCCAGCGACCGTCGGGGGACACCGCCGGCGCCGAGGGCGACCATCCCCCGTGCAGCAACTCAGGCGTGATCGACATCGTGCACCTCCCCGGTGATCAGGACGGCCCGAGCCTATGGCGATGCCGTCCTGCGCGCCGCGCAGTTCTCGGCCTCCTCGTGCCGACGACACCGCCGGCCTGGAGGTCCATCTGCACCGGGAGTTCGCGCCTGGTCGAGTTCACGCAGGAGCCGCGGGCGCTGGAGTGGCGGGCCAGTAAGGCGGGTTGAGCGCGGCCCGCTGTCCGCCCGCCCCGCCTCAGCGCCCGCCTCAGCGCCCGCCCGGCCTCAGCGCCTGCCCCCCGCGTCAGCGCCTGCCCCCCGCCTCAGCGCCCGCCTCAGCGCCCGCCCGGCCTCAGCGCCTGCCCCCCGCGTCAGTAATACCCGCGCATCAGCTGCTTCGACCACTCCGGCTGGGTCACCTCGCCGCTCGGCGCGAACTCCGCCATGTACGGCTTGATGTCGAGGACCGGGGTGCCCGCGACCGCGTCCAAGCCGCTGACGTGCAGGTCCAGGCCGTCCACCCGGTGGAGGCGGCAGCGGGAGACGCCCAGGCGGTTGGGGCGGTTCTTGCCGCGCTGGGCGAAGATGCCGACCAGCGGCCAGTCGGGGTTGCCCCGGGGGCGGCGGGCGCCGGTCTCGATCTTCTCCGGCGGTACGCGGTCGAAGTGGAAGACCACCTCGATGTGCGAGAACGCGTCCAGGCCGTACAGCGCCTCCGGCGTGAAGCGCGCGGCGTCCAGGCGGATCACCGCCTCCACGTCCTGCCAGGCGTCGTCGAAGACCTCCGCCCGTCCGCCGACCACGTGCGCCACCGGTTCCACGACCACCGTGCCGTCGTCGCTCACGACAACTCCCCCTTGACCACAGTTCCTTGGGCGCGTCCTGTGCGCGCCCCGGTCCGATCCTCGCACCCGCTCCGTCCGCCACGTCACCCGGGCCTCGTGCGCGGTAGCCTGCGAAGTATGAACGCCGGACTCAAGCGGCAGCGCGAGCAGGGGATGGCCGGCCTGCTGGGCGCGATGGTGACGGCGCGGGCCCTGGCGGTCGGCGTGATCGTCCTGGTGATGCTGGCGCTGCTGCTCGTACGGCTGGTGTGAGCGCGGCCCCACGTCAGGCCAGGTGCGTCAGCAGGTCGTCCGCGGCCGGGTAGGGCCGTTCCAGTGGGAGCGCTGCCCTGGCCTCGTCCTCCCGCCCCTCGCGTACGAGCGCGTGGACGTGGTGGGCGAGCGGGGTGACGTCGGTGATGGCGACCGTCCACTCGTCGGCGTAACGGCGTGCCGCCTCGCCGGACAGGCCCAGTTGGAGCGAGCGGTACGGCAGCGGGCGCAGGTGGAGGTCGCGTTCCGGATCCCACTGCACCCGGGCCGGCGCCTCCTTCAACTGCCGCCGCCAGGACGGGAGATCACTGTGGACGCCGCGCGCGTAGTGCGACAGGCAGGCGTGCCGCAGCGCCCACTCGAAGCCCTCGCGGGTGATCTCGACGGCGAGGACCGTCTCCTGGTCCTGCTTGGCGCCCCAGCCGCAGCGGTACATCATCCACAGGAACGAGGGCTTGATCCACGTCATCCGCTCCCGGCTCCAGGACGCGGGGAAGCGGCCGTCGCGGGCGGCGGGCAGGCCGATGGACGGCGCGTAGGCCTGGTAGACGGTGACGGTCGAGTCGGTGTGCAGCGCGCGGACGCGGTGGGTCGGTGCGGTCACCGCGACAGCCTGCGGCAGCGGCAACGGGACGCGCCACCGCGTTTCCGGCGGCCCCCTCGGCGCCTACTTCGGCGGGCGGCGCAGGAGCCGGGCCCACAAGCCCCTGCGCGGGCCGCGGATGACGACGTTGCCGCTGCGGACGCTGCCGCTCATGGTGACCGTCAGCCGGCGCGGCAGGGCGGGGTCGGGGTGGACGCGGTGCCGGATGCTGCCGCTGCGGACGGACACGGCGTCGACGTCCACCATCACGTCGGGCGGCACGACCAGCCGGACGTTGCCGCTGCGCACCGAGATCGCCAGGTCCAGCTCGGGGTGGGAGATGGCGGCGGTGGTCAGGTCGATCAGGACGTTGCCGCTGGTGGTCTCCACCTCCAGCCTGCGCGGGACCGCCCACGGGCCGCCGCGTTCCAGGTTCCCGCTGGTGGCCTGGAGCCGGACCAGGTCCTTGACCGGGGCGGTGGGCGTGACGGTCGCGGCGGCGGACTCGGCTGGCAGGTCGCGCAGCAGGACCTCCAGCTCACCGTAGGTGCGGGCGGTCAGCGCGGTCTCCAGGCGCTCGTCCAGCTCCTGCGCCGTCAGCCGTCCGTCGCCCGCCGCGACCCGCAGCCGCTCCACCACCCGGTCCCGGTCGTCGTGCGAGGCCCGCAACTCGCGCCGGTCCGGCAGCATCTCGCCATCAGCCATGGCCCGCACCCTATCCGGCGCGGCGCGAAGCGTCGCCGGGCGTCACTCGTCCGGGAGGTGGTCCCAGATCTCGCCTTCCTCGACCAGGTAGAAGCCGGCCTCGCGGGCGATCCGCCGGGCCTCGGCCTTGCTGCGCAGCGCGGCTTCCACATGGGGGTCGGCGGTGGACTGCCCGGGGGCGGGCGTGGTGTGCCACACCTCGTAGACGACGCGGCCGTCCGCGTCGCGCATGAGGATCATCAGGGGGGCGTCCGCCTCCGGCTTGTCTCCCATAAATGGACAATATCTCTCATTGTCCTGGTTTGCATCGCTGTGCGCTACGGCGTCACCACCGAGCGCTCACCGGCCGCTCACCGGCCGCTCGTCGGCCGCCACCTGACTCCTCGGCCGTCGCCCGGCTCACCGGCCCGCCCGGTCCCCGCCGGCGGACCCCGCGAAGCGGATCTGCGGATGGCAGGGGGACGGCCCGTCGAGCAGCGTGCTGTCGCGACCGCGCAGCCAGCGGTCGAAGAACGCGGTGAGGTACGCCTCCTGCGCGGCCACCGCCCGCGCCGGACCGGCCGTGCCGACCAGAGCGGTGACGGTGGATCGCGGCAGCCGCAGCTGCCGGGCGATCTGCGGCACCATCGACTCCGCGTCGGTGAACGACGCGTGCCGCCCGCCCAGCAACGTCAGATCGCGCCGCCACCCGTCGCTGTGCTCCCACAGCAGCCCCCAGGACGGCACGGTCGTGTGGTCGTCGCCCTCCTCGCCCATCAGCATGAACGGCTTCCGCAGCCCGGAGCGCGCGACCGGGAACGGGTTGCCCGGCGTGTGGTCGTCCTGCTCGTACGCCAGCACGCCGTCCATGTCGACGCCCGCCGCCAGGCGCGGGTCCTCGTGCATGGTCTCCAGCGCCGCCATGCCGCCCGCCGACTGGCCGAACATGCCGACGTGGTGCGGGTCCAGGGCCCCGGCGAGACCGCGCGGCAGCCGCCGTCCGTCCGCGTCCGGGTCGTGGCCGGCGGCCAGCGCGTCCACGGCGTCCAGCACGGACCGGGTGTCGGCGACCCGCGCGTCCACCGTCCTGCGCAGCAACGCGATCACCTTCGCCGGATCGCCCCCGGTCGCCGCGAGCGCCGCCGGGAGGACGGACTTCTCGACCCGCCCGTGAGGGAACTCCACCGCCGAGGCGTCGTAGGTGTGGTCGATCGTGACGACGACGTAACCGTGACTGGCCAGCTCGTCGCCGAGCGTCGTGCCGAGGGTGCGCGGGTCGCCGACGCCGGGGGAGTAGAGCACCACCGGCAGCCGTCCGCGCCCGCGCGCCACCGGTGCGCCCTCGTGCGCGTACGACAGCGTGCCCGCCCAGTCCACCTTCCCCTTCGGGATCTTCCCGCCGAAGTTGTCGAGCGCGTCGAACCCGGCCGCCGCGCCCGGAAGCATCTGCGGCGCACGCGGGTAGCGGTCGGCGTCGCGGGCCGGGTACCGCACGCTCACCATCAGCTCCCGGTACGGCACCGAGGGCACCCAGGGGTCCTTGCGGGAGTGGTCCACCAGCCGCAGTTCCACGGTGCCGACCTGGTCGGGCCCGGTGGGCCGGGGCAACGTGAGACGGGCCTGCCCGGTCGTGGCGCCGGACGTCCCGGTGACGGCGGTTCGCGTGGCGGCGGTGGCCGGGGCGGCCGTGAGAGCCGTGGCCGTGAGCGCGGTGACGGTGAGCGCGGCTCCCAGGCCTGCAAGGCGCCGCCGGGTCGTAGCCGAACTCGCCCGCCCGGTGGGCGGGTTGACGGGTCGTCGGTGTGCGGAGTGCATGGGTTCCCCGTTCGGTCGTGCGTGGTGATGGCGTACGTGTGATTCGCCGGACGGCTTCCAGGGTCCGCGTGGGCGGGGTGGGAATGCCATCCGGCGGTCCGCAGAACCACGTTCGGGTTATCCCCCGGAGCCACTCGCGCCGGACGGGCCGTCAGTGACCGCCGACGACCTTCACCATGACGATGCCGAAGCCGATCATCACGTCCGCCGTTCCCGCGAGCAGCGCGGCGACGCGTCCCTCGCCCATCCGCAGGCCGGTCACCGTGCTCCACGCGAACAACTCGGCGAGGTCCACCCCGCAGGCGGTGTACATCGCGACCGGCAGGCTCATCAGGCCCAGCGCGGAGACCCCGGTGAACGCCAGCGGGCCGACCGCGCTGAGCAGCAGCGGGCTGCTGGTGTACAGCATCTGCCGGAACTCCTCGCTGCGGGCGTAGCGGTGGGCCACCGCCCGGTGCGCCTGCTGGTCGGCGACGAAGGTGGCCAGCCACACGCCGACCGAGGTGCCGAGGATCGACCACACCGCGTCCTCGTGGTTCGCCGTGCCCCCGACCGCCAGGGACACCACGACCGCGAGCATCGTGATCGTCGCGTAGACGCGTTCCTTGAGACGCTCCTTGAGCAGGACGTTGGCGAGGATGGGCTGCGTGAAGGCCGGGCCGCCCAGGGCGGACCCGTCGGAGTCCGCGGCCTGCTGCGGCCCGGCCGTGTCCCGGTCCGGCCGCCGCGCCCCGCCCTCGGCGTCGTCCGGTGTCCTGTCCGGCACGGCGTGGACCGCCTCAGCCGATCGACTGCACCGACTCCAGGGCCATCGGCCGCGCCTTGCCCTCCACCATCGCGCCCAGACCGCGCACCGCGCAGTTGCCGGGGCTGTCGGCTACGACCAGCGGCATGCCCGTGGTCGTGCGCAGCATGGTGTCCAGGCCGGGCAGCAGCGCGCTGCCGCCCGCGAGCGTGATGCCCCGGTCGGCGAGGTCGGCGACCAGGTCGGGCGGGCAGCGCCGCAGCACCGCGCGGATGCCGTCGAGCACGGAGTTGAGCGGGGTGCGGATCGCCAGCCGGACGCTCTCGGTGTCCACCCGGACCGATCGCGCCAGCGCGCTGGCCGCGTCCATGCCGTGCACCTCGATGCTGGAGGGGCCCTGGCCGGCCGCCGTGGTCTCCAGCATCCGGTGCAGCGGGCGGACCGCCTGGCTGGGGAGCATCAGGGCGTGCTGGTTGCGCAGGTGCTGGATCACGGCGCGGTCGATGACCTCGCCGCCGACCGGGATGGTCTCGGCCGCCACGATCGCGCCCAGCGACAGCACCGCGATCTGGGTGGTGGCCGCTCCGCACACCACGATCATCGTGGCCTCCGGGTACTCCACCGGCAGGCCGCAGCCGACCGCCGCCGCGATCAGCGTGTCCACCAGCTCGACCCTACGGGCGCCGAGACCGGTGAGGGTCTCTACGGCCGCGCGCTGGGCCATCGGCTCGCTGCCGTGCGGCACGCAGACGGCCGCGCGCATGATCGGCTTGCGGCGCCACGCCTTGCTGAGCTTGTCGCCGATCAGGTGCCGCAGCATGCGCTGCGCCATCTCGACGTCGACCACGATGCCGCTGGCGATCGGGCGGACCACGCGGATGTGGTCGGGGGTGCGGCCGATCATCCGCTCGGCGGTCTCGCCGACCGCGACCAGCGATCCGGTGTGGCAGTCCACGGCGGCGACGCTGGGCTCGTCCACGACGAGGCCGGTGTTCTTGAGGTAGACCCTGGTCCTGGCGGCTCCGAGATCCACGGCTACGGAGCAGCGGCGCAACTGGTCGAGGCTGGCGGTCATGGTCTGTCGAACCTGCCCTTGGTCGGTCCATCCTGCCCGGGTGCCCCGCCGGGGTGCCGTCCGGCGGCTGCCGTCCGGCGTCGCTCCCGCCCGGGGTGTCGTTCGGCCGAATTTTCGGACGATATGTCAGCCATGTTCCATGGGGCGGGCGTTGTGTAATCCGCCGCCCGGGGAAATCCGCCGGAAAATGCGCCGGTTGGGTGAGCGCACGCGGGGGCGGGCGGCGGCCGGGCCGCCACCGTTGAGCCTCTTCCGCGCGTCCCTCGTCGTCCGCGCCCGCCCCGGCCGTCCGGGCCGCCCGCCCGGCCGCCTCCCCGGCGCCGCCCGACGGCCCGCCTCCCCGGCGCCGTCCGCATCCGCGGCGCCGCCCGACGGCCCGCCTCACCCG
This sequence comes from Streptomyces sp. ICBB 8177, assembly GCF_003144095.1. Classification (GTDB taxonomy): domain Bacteria; phylum Actinomycetota; class Actinomycetes; order Streptomycetales; family Streptomycetaceae; genus Streptantibioticus_D. The sequence goes on from NZ_NSKH01000002.1 coordinate 227,629, forward strand.
GCGCCGTCCGCATCCGCGGCGCCGCCCGACGGCCCGCCTCACCCGGCGCCGACCGCAGTGACCTCGCCCCGGCGCCTGCGTCCCGTTCTCACGCCGTCCGCGCCACCGCCGGCGTGCGCTCCCGTCGCGTCGCCATCGCCGCGTACGCCACCGCGAGCAGCGTCTCCAGGCCGGTCAGCGCGGCGATCGCCAGGCCGAACGCGTGCGGGTAGGCGTCCGGGCGGCCGGTGCCCAGGGCTTCGTAGAAGACGATGCCGATGAGCGCGACGCCGAGCGCGTTGCCGACCTGCTGGACGGTGGCGACGACGCCGGAGGCGGTGCCGACCAGCCGCGGTGCCACGCCTTCCATCACCGCCGAGGTCATCGGCGCGATGACCATGCCCATGCCGACGCCGTCCACGAACATGCCCGGGCCCAGCCACCACACGCTGCCGCTCGTCGCGACGTCGTGCGCCGCCAGCCCGGTCAGCGCCAGCCCGGCCGCCATCAGCAGCATCCCCGCGGGCAGGGTACGGCGGCCCAGCCGGGCGGCGATCAGGTGCGAGGTCGTCGAGGTGATCAGGTAGCCGGCGCCGATGGTGACGAAGACCAGCCCCGAGCGCAGCGCGTCCAGCCCCCGGCCCTGCTGGAGGTAGAGCGCCAGCACCAGGAAGAACGACGCCTGGCCGCACCAGAACAGAAGCTGCGTCAGCAGCCCCAGCGCCAGCGGGCGGTCGCGCAGCAGCGCGGTGTCGACCAGCGGGTCGCCGTCGCGGCGGGTGAGCCGGTGCTGGTACGCGCCGAAGACCGCGAAAAGCACGGCCGACCCGGCCAGGCACACCCACGTCCACGCGGGCCAGCCCTGCGCCCGTCCCTGGATCAGCGGCAGGACGAGCGCCACCAGCGCGCCGGTGCACAGCGCGACGCCCACCGGGTCCAGCCGCGGGCGCCGGGGGGCGCGGGACTCCGGCAGCGTGCGCCCCACGAGGGGCAGGGTGACCAGGCCCACGGGGAGGTTGATCAGGAAGCACGCCCGCCAGTCGAGGCCGAACAGGTCGGCCCTGATGAGCAGGCCCCCGATGAGCTGGCCGAAGACGGCGCCGAGGCCCATCGTCAGGCCGTACGCGCTGAACGCCCTGGCCTGCGCCTTGCCGGTCCACGCGGTGCCCAGGATGGCCAGCACCTGCGGGCCGGTGAGCGCGGCGGCCACGCCCTGCGCCACACGGGCGGCGATCAGGGTCCCGGCGGTCGGCGCGAGTCCGCAGGCCACGGAGGCCGCGGTGAACAGCGCCAGGCCGACCGCGAAGACCCGTCTGCGGCCCGCGACGTCACCGATCCGGCCTGAGGTGATCAGCCCGGCGGCCAGCGCCAGCCCGAACCCGGCCACCACCCACTGCACGGCGGCCGTCCCCGCGCGCAGGTCGCGCTGCACGTCGGGCAACGCGACGTTGACGATGAAGAAGTCGAGCGCGGTCATGAAGGTCGCGGCGAGCAGGACGAACAGGGAGAGGGCGGACGGCCTTCCCGGCGTCTCGCGTTCCGCGCGCGGTGCGCGGCGCCGCGTTCCGGCGAGCGGTCTGAGGGCAGTGGGCACGGCTGGGCTCCTTGGCTCATGGATCTCGTACAACGGGAGGCGGAGTGGGCGGGGTGAGCGGGGGCGGGGGCCGTGCGGGCCCCCGGGGGCTCGCGGAGCGAGCGGGCTTGCGGGGCGCGGGCGGCGCGTCCGCCCCGGGTGGGGCGGCGCGTCGCCCGCGGTGCCTCACATCGCCGGCACCTTGTCCAGGAAGCCGTGGACCGCGGTCAGCCGGAGCGCGTCCGGGCCGCCCTCGGTGCCGTTCAGCACCGCCACGTCGAAGCCGACGACCAGCGCCTCGCCGTCCTTCGGGCCCAACTCCCAGGTGAAGCGGGCCAGGTGGTGGTGCGCGTCGACCGGTCCGGCGAGCCGGAAGACCATGTCGGGGAACTGCGCCCGCACCGCGCCGATCGTGGCGTCGATCGCCTCCGGGCCCTCGGCCACCGCGAGCGGGTCCACGTAGCTGCCGTCCTCGGTCCACAGCGCCTCGACCATCGCGCGCCGGGCGGTCGGGTCGGCCTCGTTCCAGGTGTCGATGTAGCGCTCGATCAGGGCACGGGCGTTGTCCGCAGTGTTCATGGGAAGGTCCTCCGATTCTCTGTCCGCGAGTTGTTCTCGCAGGTCAAGACGGTACGGAGGACGGCGGGACGCGGAATCCGTCACGCTTAGGCAATCGTGACGCGCGCTTAGGTAACCGCACCCGTCGCACGCCGGAGGGCTCGGGCAACCGTCGCCGGACAATGGCTTCGACGGGGTCCGCGCGATGCCCGTAGGCTGCGGACATGCCGGTCACGCTGTACGGGAGAGAGCACGAACAGGCGGTCGTCGACGGGCTGCTGGCTGACGCGCGCCGAGGGGCCAGCGGCGTGCTGGTGCTGCGCGGCGAGCCCGGCATCGGCAAGACCGCGCTGCTCGACCACGCCGCCGACGCCGCGACCGGTCACGGCATGCGGCTGATCCGCGCCACCGGCGTCGAGTACGAGGCCGAACTGCCCTTCGCCGCACTGCACTTGCTGCTGGGCGCCGACTTCGGGCGGCTGGCCGCCGCCCTGCCCGAGCCGCAACGCCTCGCCCTGCAAGCCGCGTTCGGGATCACCGCCGCCGGCGACACCCCCCGCTCCTCCGACCGGCTGCTCACCGGCCTCGCCGTCCTGACGCTGCTCGCCGAACTGGCCGAGGAGCAACCGCTGTTGTGCGTGGTGGACGACGCGCAGTGGCTCGACCACGCCTCCGCCGAGGCGTTGCTGCTCGCGGCGCGCCGCCTTCAGGCCGAGCCGGTGGCGCTGCTGTTCGCCGCCCGCGAGGGGGAGGGCGCCTTCCCCGCGCAGGGCCTGCCCGAGCTGCGACTCGAAGGGCTGACGCAGGAGGCGTCGGGGCGGTTGCTCGACGCCCGTTCGGCGGGTTCCACCGCGCCGGCCCCCGCCGTGCGCGCCCGGCTGCTCGCCGAGGCCCACGGCAACCCGCTCGCGCTCACCGAACTCCCGCGTGCCCTCGCCGCCGAGACACGCGCCGACGGGGGCCGGGCCGCCAGGACGCCCGCCGCCGCGTCCGAACCGCCCGGTGCGGTGGGGCCGCTCGGCCCTGCGGGCGCGGTGCCGTTGACGACCCGGCTCCAGATCGCGTTCCACGGCCAGGTCAGCAGGCTGCCCGCCGCCACGCAGACGCTGCTGCTGCTCGCGGCGGCCGAGGAGAACGGCGACCCGGAGGTGCTGCGCCGCGCCGCGGGTCACCTGGGTCTGGCCATCGACGACCTGGGCCCGGCCGAGGACGCCGGGCTGGTGCGGCTGGTCGGGCGGGTCGCGTTCCGCCATCCGCTGCTGCGCGCCGCCGTCTACCAGCGCGCCCCGCTCGCCCAGCGTCTCGCCGCCCACCGCGCGCTGGCCGACGCCCTCGACACGGCGGGGTCCCAGGGCCCCGGCGGCGCCGACACCGAGAACGCCGACCGCCGCGCCTGGCACCTGGCGATCGCCGCGCCCGGGCCCGACGAGCGGATCGCGCGGGCGCTGGAGCAGGCCGCCCTACGGGCCCACGAACGCGGCGGTCACGCCGAGGCCGCCGCCGCCATCGAACGCGCCGCCCGCCTCACCCCCGACCCCGCCACCGCCGCCCGCCGCTGGACGCTCGCCGCCGAAGCCGCCCTGGAGTCCGGCGACCTCGCGCACGCCCACACCCTCGCCGCCCGCGCGGAGACCCGGATCACGGCGGGCGGCCCCGACCCCGGCGCCCCCGAACGGGCCGCGGGCGCCGGGGGCACGACACAGACCGAAGGCCCGGGCGGTCCCGGCACCGGTCTGGCCGCGGACGGCTCCGCGCCCGCCCTGCTGCGCACCCTGCGCCACGTCCAGGCGACCGCCCGCTTCCTCCAGGGCGACTTCCCGGCCGCCTACCGCCTGCTGCTGCGCGACGCCGCACGCACCGCGGGCGCCGACCCCCAGCAGGCCGCCCGGATGCTGCTCCAGGCCTTCCACGCCGCCTGGTACCTCGGCGAGGAGCCGCTGCGCGAGGTCACCGGCGCGCTCGCCGCGCTCGACCTGCCCGAGCGGGACGCCATCGGTCCGCTCGCCCGCTACGTGGTCGCCGCCGTCCGCCCGGTGCTGGGCGAGCCGTCCGGCGCTCTGCCCGGGGTGGACGAGACGGTGGAGGCCGCGCGCCTGGGCGGCGCCATGGTGCCGTGGGACGTGGTGCAGGTCTGTGGCGCCTCGCTGATCCTCGGGCGGGACGCCGAGACGCACCGGCTGGCCGCCCGCCTCGCCGCCGACGCCCGCGCCCGCGGCGGCTTCGGCCAGCTGCCGACCATCCTGTTCTTCCTCGCCGAGGCGGAGCTGTTCCACGGCCGCCCCCGCGACGCGCTGGCCGGTGCCACCGAGGCACTGCGCATCGCCCGCGACACCGGCCAGCGCCAGTGGACCAGCCAGCTGACCGCCTTCCTCGCCCACCTCGCCGCCGTGGAGGGCGACCCGGAGGCCTGCCGCCGGCTCGCCGACGAGGCGCTCGCCGTCACCGGCCCGGACGCCGCGGGCGTGATCGCCCCCGGCACGCCCTGGGCCCAGTGGGCGCTGGGCCTGCTCGACCTGGGCGCGGGCCGCGCGCGGGAGGCGCTGGACCGGCTGGAGGCACTGGCGAACGGGCCGATGCGGCACCACGTCTGCGCGACCCGGGCGATCCCCGACCTGGTGGAGGCGGCGGTACGGCTGGGCTGCCCGGAACGCGCCGCCGGTCCGCTGGCCTACTTCCGGCGCTGGGCAAAGCTGACCGGCCAACCGTGGGCCGAGGCGCTGGTCCTGCGCTGCCGGGCGCTGGCGGAGGAGGCCGACGAGGACGAGGTGCGGGCGGCGTACGAACGGGCGCTGGCGCTGTACGGCGGCGACGCCGGGCCCGACCGCCCCTTCGAGCGGGCCCGCACCGCGCTGCTGTACGGCGAGTGGCTGCGCCGGGGCCGACGCAGGACGCGGGCCAGGGGGCCGCTGCGCGAGGCCATCGGGGTCTTCGAGCGGCTGGGCGCCGTGCCCTGGGCCGAGCGGGCCCGGGCCGAGCTGGACGCCACCGGCGAGTCCGTCCCGCGCGCGGGAGCCGCAGGGCCGGCCGGGCTGACACCGCAGGAGTCGCAGATCGTCCGGCTCGCGGCACGCGGACTGTCGAACCGGGACATCGCCGCGCAGCTGTTCCTCAGCCCGCGCACGGTCGGCTACCACCTCTACAAGGCGTATCCGAAACTCGGCGTCGCGGCCCGCGGTGAACTCGCGGACCTTCCCGAACTGGCGGAACTCGCGGGACCCGCCGCATGACGACGGACGGTCATTTCCGTCGCGTTGCGTCCCTGTCCCCTGCCTGTGCGTGACCTTCGCGCGCGCTGTTACCAACCTATGACGTAATTCATGGACCCGGCGGGCATCCGCGCGCCGTCCTTTCGCATCTCACAAGGGGAAATCGGACCCGTGTGCGTGTTGATGTGAGGAAGCAAGATCCGGTGGAGCGATCCGTGAAGAAGCGCTGGCTTACGGCGTTCGTCGCCCTGTTGTCGTTGGGGCTGGTCGCTGGGTGCAGCGATCAGGGGGACCCCGTCTCGTTCGGCGCCCCGAGTTCGTCGGCGAGCGGCGCACCCGGTGGTGCGGCCGACACCCCGCCGGCCGGTGGCGCCTCGCTCGCCCAGATGGCCACCGGGCCGCAGGCCACGTGGAAGGTGCAGCGCACCGTGGAGGCGGCCGACAACACCAAGATCGCCGTCACCACGTACCACGGTCCGAAGTCCGGCTTCACCGGCAAGGTGTGGGTGTGGGCCCCGCCCGCGTACTTCCAGAAGGAGAACGCGAACAAGGGTTTCCCCGTCATGATCGCCCTGCCGGGCGGGCTCGGCTATCCGAACAACTACTGGTTCGGCGCCGACCTGAAGCTCCAGGAGGACTTCTACAAGTGGACGCAGGAGGGCAAGGCGCTGCCCTTCATCGTCGTCATGCCGGTGCTCAATCCGGACAAGCAGTACCACGACTGTAGTGACATTCCGGGTTCCGAGAAGATGGGCACCTGGCTCACCGAGGACGTGCCGAACCTGGTGCGGCAGAATTTCCGGACGCTGAAGACGCGGGACGGCTGGGGCTACATGGGTTCGTCCTCCGGCGGATTCTGCTCGCTCAAGAGCGTGCTGCAGTACCCGGACCGGTTCAAGACGGCGATTCCCTCCGGTCCCGACATCGTTCCGGACTCGCCGCTGTGGCACGGCGACGTTGCCGCGATGCGCGCCAACAACCCGGAGTACCTCGCCTCGCAGCTGATCAAGAAGGGCGGCCCGGACGTCTACCTGGGCTTCCAGGTCGGCACGACCGAGGTCAGCGACATGGCCAAGGTGAAGAAGTTCATCGCGCAGTACGGCAGGGGCCCGGTGCACACCAGGCTCCAGGTGATCGGCGCGGGCGAGCACAACGCCGCCAGCTACACCCGGGGCATGGACGAGGGCACGATCCAGTGGATCAGCGAGCAGATGCAGGGCCCGAGCACCTGAGGTCAGGCCTGACGGCCGACCCGGGCACGTGACGTCAGGCCTGACGCCCGTCGCGTGACGGCGGACCGGCGGGCCGTGCGTGACGGTTCCGCGGCGGCCTCGCGTGACGGTTCGCGGCGGCCCGTACGCGACGGTCGCGCCCGTGTAGCACACCACCGCGTTCTCCCTTCCGGGAGGGCGCGGTGGTGTGTTACGGTGAAGTCGTTGCAGTTGTGGTTCCCATGTAACTGATGTGTGCGCCTGCTGATAAACGGCATGGCGCATTTCTTGTTTTTCCGGGCTTGCCCGGGCGGGGCAATCATCACGGCGACACGGAGCCCACGAGGTGTGGGCTTCGGCACTGCCCCGAAGGAGACAGACATGGCTACCGGCGTCGTCAAGTGGTTCAACGCGGAAAAGGGCTTCGGCTTCATCGAGCAGGACGGCGGCGGCGCCGACGTCTTCGCCCACTACTCGAACATCCAGGCTCAGGGCTTCCGTGAGCTGCACGAGGGCCAGAAGGTCGAGTTCGACGTCACGCAGGGCCAGAAGGGCCCGCAGGCGGAGAACATCCGCCCGCTGTGACCCGTTCGGCTCGCTGAACGGACCACGTTCCAGAGCCTTTTCGAGCCGGCACGCTCCGCGCTCGAACCGAGGGGCCCGCACCGTCACGGTGCGGGCCCCTCGTCGTGCCCCGGGCCGTCCGCCTCTCAGCCGCTTCCCGTGCCGGTTCCCGATCCCGGCGAAGTCGAGTTCGAGGCCGAGGACGACGGGCTCGGCGTGATGCCGATCTGCTTGTCGTATGTCACCTGGTACTTCGGCATCAGCGACTCGATCTTGCTCACGTAGTCCTGCGTCTCGCTGATCTGCGGAATGCCCTGAGCGTTCAGCACCGCGCTGGGGCCTGCGTTGTACGCGGCGAGCGCCAGCTGCGTCGGGTCGCCGGGGACGCCCTTGACCTCCTTGAACAGCTCGCACATGTAGGCCGCCTGGGAGGGGATGGCGTCCTTGGGGTTCCACACGTCGGGCGCGCCGTCACCGGAATAGGACTTGCCCCACTCCTTCCAGGTCGACGGGTAGAACTGCGCTATCCCCTGGGCCTGGCCGGAGTCGGCGTCGGGGTTCCACTTGCTCTCCGCGTCGATCTGCGCCGCCAGCAGCGGCACGTTCAGCTGCGGGCAGGTGGTGGCGGCCAGCTCCACCGTGGACAGGTACTCGTCCGGGATCGAGGGCAGCGCGGGGGGCCGGGTGAGCCACCAGGCGACACCGATGGCGGCGCCCGCGACGACCGCCACCAGCAGAGCCAGGCTCACCAGACAACCGCGGCCCTTCCTGCGGGAGCGTCCGGTCTCTGTCTCCATGTACGTCCTGTGTTCGCGTCGTGACGTGTGGTCCTCGCCCCCGTTCCCCCTTCTATACACGGGGAAAGCGGAGGTGGAGGTTCCAGACGGCCGGGTTGTCCGCCAGGCCGTCGTGCATGTCTACCAGGTCGGCGAGTACGTCGTGCAGGAAGTCCCTGGCTTCCCGCCGCAGATCACCGTGGTTGAGGGAGAGGGGCGGTTCGTCCTCGGCCCAGTCGGCGGTGACGTCCACCCAACCGAATCTCCGTACGAATCGCAGCCGTTCGGTGGACTGGGTGAAGTCCAGCTCGGCGCGCTGCGGCCGGGCGGCACGGCTGCCCATCGGATCGCGGTCGAGCTGCTCGACGATGTCGCACAGCGCCCAGGCGAAGTCCAGCACCGGCACCCATCCCCAGGCTGTGGACAACTCCCGCTCGCCCTCGGCGAGGTAGACGTCCCCGCAGAACAGGTCGTGCCGCAGGGACCGCACGTCCGCCGTGCGGTAGTCGGTCTGCGGAGGGTCGGGGAAGCGACTGGAGAGGGAGTAGCCGAGCTCGATCACCCGGGAATGGTAGGCACACCGCGAGCGGCCCTCGGGCCAGGGCCGGCGCTCGCCGGGGTCGGGCCGGTGCGCCGCGCCACCCGCGGTGGCCACAGGCCGGGCGGAACGCGGCGCCCTGCGGAGGACGACCGCTGCGGCCCGCGCAGGAGTCGGGGGCCCGTAACTCTCGTACCCGTCGCGCAGCCGCCAGCGAAGGGGGCCTCCGGGCTCGCCGCGCGCCCCCGGGGGTCGTTGCTGGTGCCATGCCCTCGTGACGGCCGCGCGCAGGGCCGGGGGCGGGCGCGAGCAGCCCCGTTCACGGGGTCGCGCGAGAGACGGCCTGCGAGCCGGTTTCCGGTGGGCGGGGTGCGGCGCACGTGACGCACCGGTGAGGGGCTGGACCGGGCCGAGGGCCCCTCACCGCCGGCGGCTCCGCCGCGTCAGACGTTCACGCCGAAGTCCTGGGCGATGCCGACCAGGCCGGAGGCGTAACCCTGGCCCACCGCGCGGAACTTCCACTCCGCGCCGTTGCGGTACAGCTCGCCGAAGACCATCGCGGTCTCCGTCGCCGCGTCCTCGCTCAGGTCGTACCGCGCGATCTCGGCGCCGCCGGCCTGGTTGACGATGCGGATGTACGCGTTGCGCACCTGGCCGAAGTTCTGGCTACGGGTCTCGGCGTCGTAGATGGAGACCGGGAAGACGATCTTGTCGATGTCGGCGGGCAGCCCGGCGAGGTTGACGTTGATCTGCTCGTCGTCGCCCTCGCCCGCGCCGGTGGTGTTGTCACCGGTGTGCACGATGGTGCCGTCCGGGGTGGACTTGTTGTTGAAGAAGACGAAATGCGCGTCCGAGTGCACCTTGCCGGTGCCGTTCACCGCGATCGCGCTGGCGTCCAGGTCGAAGTCGGTGCCGGTGGTGGTCCGCACGTCCCAGCCCAGGCCCACCGTGACGGCGCTCAGCCCCGGCGCTTCCTTGGTGAGCGACACGTTGCCGCCCTTGGACAGGCTCACTGGCATGGAAGTCCCCTCCGGTCCTCGTGCGGCGGCGGTCACCGCCTGGTCTCACCCCTCACAACGCGGGCCGGGGGGCGCTTGGTTCCGGGAAACCCCGGTGACGGGAGGCCGGATTCGCGGGATCATGGACATATGTCCGGACCACTTCTCATCCGCGGTTCGGTCTCCGTGCCGGAGTCCGAGCTGATGTGGCGCTTCTCGCGCTCCTCGGGCCCCGGCGGCCAGCACGTCAACACCTCCGACAGCCAGGCGGAGTTGCGCTTCGACCTCGCGCGCACCACCGCGCTGCCCGAGGCGTGGCGCCGCCGCGCGCTGGAGCGGCTCGCGCCGCGGCTGGTGGACGGCGTGCTGGTGGTCCGGGCCAGCGAGCACCGCTCGCAGTGGCGCAACCGCGAGACGGCCGCCGCCCGGCTCGCCTCCCTGCTGGCCTCCGCCACCGCGCCGCCACCCGCGCCGCGCCGCCCGACGCGGATACCGCGCGGGATCAACGAGCGCCGGCTGCGGGTGAAGAAGCAGCGCTCGGAGACGAAGCGCTCGCGGGGCAACCGCGACTGGGACTGACCGGCGGCGCGCCCGCCGCTCCCCGCCCGCGCTCGCGCCGCGCCGTCGTTGCGCCATCCGGGTGAACGGGACGGGTCTGCGCGTGCCGCGGCCCGGTTCGCGCCTCCACGTGCCGCCGGCTCAGCTCAGCCCGTGGTAGCGGCCCCGGAAGTACGTCAGGGGCCGCCCGGAAGCGCTCGGGGTGGACGCGGTCAGCACCTGGCCGACGACGAGCGTGTGGTCTCCGGCGGCGACCCGCCGCACCGTCCGGCACTCCACGACCGCCAGCGCGCCGCTGATCAGCGGGGCCCCGGTGACCTCACCGCGACGGTAGGGGACGTCGTCGAAGAGCAGCCGGTCGCTGATCCGGCCGCGCATCGCGAAGCGCCCGGCGACGTGCCGCTGGCTCTCGCTGAGCACGGAGGCCGCCCAGTACGGGTGCCGGGCCAGCAACTCGTCCATCCGGGAGTCCTCGCGGACGCTGACCAGCACCAGCGGCGGCTCCAGCGAGACGGACATGAACGCGGTCGCGGTCATGCCGACGTCCTCGCCGCCCACGCCCTCCTCGGGGTCGTGCGCCGAGACGAGCACCACGCCCGCCGTCAGCCGTGACATGGCGGCGCGGAACTCGCCCTCGCTCGCCAGGGGTTCGTCCGGCACCCCTCCAGGATGCGGGAGGCCGGGTGCGGGCCGCTCGGCGGGAGGGACGGCGGGCTTCATGGAGGACTGGGTTCGTTCGGCGGAAGACACGTGTCGAACGTAAGCGCGCGCCGGGCCGTCGCGCATCGGGCCGGGGGCCCGAGTGCGGCCGGCAGGCGTCCTAGGACTTGCCCAGGTCCACAGTCGTATGTCGTACTCTCCCACCTCGGCCGGATTCCGACCGCGCAGAAGCTTTCCGTATGAAACCACGAAGCGTATTCGACTTCAGGTTCGATGATGTGACCTCAGTCACAAGCAGGGGTAATTGTTGACCCTGTGTACCGGGCGGGCTGCTCGCTGTGATTCAGTGGCGGTGTCAATCGGACCATACGACATCAGGGATTCTCAGGAGTCGATCCGCGAAGGCTCGTCGGGGGAGTGACATGGACACCGAGTCGGAGCCCTACGTCCGCCTCGCCACCCTGCGCCAGCTGCACCAGGTGGTGGCCGACCTCAACACGGCCCGCAGCCTGGCCGACACGCTGCAGGCCGTGGCGGACGGTGCCGTGGCCGGGCTGGGCTTCGAGCTGGCCGCGGTCAACCTGGTCCGTCCCGACGGCGACCTCATCGTCGCCGCCGTCGCGGGGGACGCCAGCGCCGAGGCCCTGATGGCCGGGCGGGTCGCCCCGCGCTCCGCCTGGGACCGCTGGCTGGCGATGGGGCACCACTGGGGGTCGCTGCGCTTCATCCCGTACGACGAGGGCTGGGTGCTGGACGACGACGAGGTGCCGCAATGGCGCTCGGAGGGCCCCGCCCCGCGCTTCCCCGACGAGTGGCACCCCGGCGACCGGCTGCTGGCCCCGATGTACGCGACCCCGGCCGGCGGCGGCGAGCTGATCGGCGTGATCACGGTCGACCGGCCGCGCGGCGGCCGCCGCCCCGGCGCGTGGTCGCGCGAGGCGCTTCAGACGTACTCGTTCCAGGCGGCCATCGCCATCAGCAACGCCCGGCTGCGCGCCAACATGCAGCGCGCCCTGGTCCGCCTGGAGCGCGAGCAGCAGGCGCTGCGGGCCAGCGAGGAGTCGTTCCGGCAGGCCTTCGAGTACGCGCCCAGCGGCATGGCGATCGCCGAGATGGGCGGCGAGCAGCACGGCAAGCTGCTGCGGGCCAACGACGCGCTGTGCAGGCTGCTGGGCCGACCGGCGTCGGTGATGCGCCGCTACGCCTTCTCCGACCTGGTCCATCCCGACGACGTCAACACGCTGCTGCGCACCTCCGCCGAGGGCGGTCGCGCCGAGCTGCGGCTCGCCCGCAGGGACGGCAGCTACCTGTGGGTGTCGCTGCGCAACTCGGTGGTCGCCGACACCACCGACGGGCCGCGCTTCCTGCTCACCCACGTCGAGGACATCGAGGAGCGCAAGCGCCGGGAGCTGGCGCTCGCCCACCGCGCGAGCCACGACTCGCTCACCGGCCTGCCCAACAGCGCCGAACTGCGCGCCCGCCTCAGCTCCCGGCTGTGCGGACGCCCGCTGACCGCCGACGGCCTGCCGGGCGGACCGGACGACTTCGGCTACGACTTCCCCGCCACGCCCGCGCTGCCCTACGACCACCACGTGCACGCCGTCGAGCCGGACGAGGACGGCGGCGGGGCGGACGGCGCCAAGGGGCTCGCGGTGCTCTTCTGCGACCTGGACGGCTTCAAGACCATCAACGACCGCTTCGGACATCACACCGGTGACGCGGTCCTCATCGAGGTCGCCCGGCGGCTGTCCAGCGTGGTGCGCGACGGCGACACGGTGGCCCGGCTCGGCGGCGACGAGTTCGTGGTCCTCGCCGACGGCCTGGACCGCGAGGGCGCCCAGGAGCTGGCCGTCCGGCTGCGCAACGCGATCATCCCGCCGATCCGGGTGGACGGCCGCGCGGTGCGGGTCGGCGCCAGCTTCGGCATCGGCTGGGCGGGCTGCGGGATGACCGTCGAGGAGGTCCTGCACTCCGCCGACCAGCGGATGTACATGGAGAAGCGCACCCGTTCCAAGGCGCACCGCAGGGCGGGCTGACCCGGGTCCGGCGCGGTGCCCGGGATACGGGAGCGGGACGCGTTCGGACACGCGATCGGGGTAGGCTCGCCCGGGTCCAGTCATGTCCGGACCGCGCAGGCCGGACGCAAGGGGAGTGAGCAGCGGATGACGGCCGGTAACAACGGCACGCCGGAGCCGGGGAACGACGACCCGTTCGCGTACCTGTACCGCGGCGAGGGTGACGAGGCCGCGCCGCCACCGGACCGCCCCGGGGTGCCGCGCACCTCCTACCACCAGGTCTCCCGGGTCGGCGAGCGCCGCCCGGCGCCGCAGCAGCCCGCGCAGGGCGGCTACGGCTACCCGCCCCAGCAGCCCGCGTACGGCCAGCAGCAGGCGCCCTACGGCCAGCAGCCCGGCTACGGCCGGCAGGGCCAGCCGCCGTACGGCCGTCCGCCCCAGCAGCAGCCGCCCGGTGCCGAGCCGCCGCAGCGCGCGAGCCACGGCGCCGGCTCCGGCGGCGGATCGAGCCGCCGCGGTCTGATGATCGCGGCGATCGCGGTCGTCGTGGTGGTCGCCGCGGGCATCGGCGTGGCGCTGGTCGCGGGCAACGACGACAGCGGCGACAAGGCGGGCGGCGGCACCCCGGCCCCGACGACCAGCCAGACGCAGCCCTCGCCGTCCACCTCCGTGAGCACCGACCCCAACGCGACGCTGCCCCAGCAGTTCGCGGCGGCGCTCGCGCTGTCGGGCGGCGCGGCGGTCAACCATCAGGACCCCGGCGCGAGCGGGCCGAACGGTGTTTACGTCACCCTCGGTTCGGTAGGGGCCACCGCGACGTGGAACGTCAACGTGCCTGAAGCCGGGTCGTATTCGCTGTACGTCGGCTACGGCAACGCTGGGCAGTCGGCCACCGCGACGCTGACGGTCAACGGCCAAGCGCAGTCGCGGCCGATAAACCTCGCCAACTTCACCAAGCAGAGCGACCCCGCCCACGCGTGGACGGAGACCTATTCGTTCGTGGATCTCAAAAAGGGCGCGAACAGCGTCGCGATCTCCTGCGCGCAGGGAGACCAGTGCGCTTTCGATCTCGACCGCGTCTGGCTCAAGGCGCGCTGACCGGGCGCGCTGCATGGCCCGGCGGGGTCGGCCGTGCTGTCGTCGGCCGACCCCGCCGAGGGCACAGGTGCTGTCTTGGTCCAGATGCTCAGTACTGCCCGACGCCCACGCACCGCGTGGCTACCCAGAGGTCCTTCCCCTTGTAGTTCACGGCGGTCCACTCGTTGCCCGAGGGGCCGCCGCTCCAGCACTTGTAGGAACCACCGGGCGCGTAGCCGCAGTTGGACTTCCAGCACAGCACCTTGCCACCCGCTGGGATGGTGACCACCACCCTGCCGCTGGTGGAAGCGGCGTCGCGCAAGTTCGCGGCGTGACCGGAGACCTTCTGCCCCCACTCGTTCGAACCGAATATGCCGCCGCCGACGTAGACGCCGCCCCAGGCGTCGTCCGACGGAGCGGCGGAGGCCGAGGTGGTGCCGACGGCCAGCCCGAACACGGACAGGATGCCTGCTGCGATCAGGGATTTGTCCTCGTGGCGCGCATGGTTTTGGAATCTCCCCATCAGTGGTTGTGCGAAGAGCCGGCAGAGCCGCCTGCCTTCGCCCGGATCGATTTTGATCTTGAAGTGGGGGAGGCGAGGCGTCAAACGCCATAGGTTCCGGACGTGTGGAACCGGCCATTCCCTGGGCATGACGTCGCGCGAGCAGGCGGACATGAGCAGCAAGGATGACCGGAGAGCGCGCCTAATCGGCGATTCGGCTCGGCGAATCGACCCGGACCACGGGCAGCAGGCGTTCGTACGCCTCGCGGTCGAACTCGCCCGCCGCCGGGGCCAGTACGGTGGCCGCCGACAACGCCACCGCGCGGGCCAGCCGGTCCGGCCACGGCAGGCCCTCCGCCAGCCCCGACAGCAGCCCCGCGACCGCCGAGTCGCCCGCGCCCGTCGGGTTGCCCTCCAGCCGCTCGGGCACCGGCGCCTGCCACACCCCCTCCTCGGCCACCGCCAGCAGCCCGGCGGGCCCGGCGGAGGCGACGACCGCGCGGGCCCCGCGCCTGCGGGCCTCGCCGGAGGCGCGCGACGGCTCGGTCAGGCCGGTGAGCTGGGCGAGTTCGTCCGCGTTGGGCTTGATGGCGTCGGGGCGGGCCGCGATGCCGCGGCGCAGCGCCTCACCACTGGTGTCCAGCAGCACGTACACCCCGGCGGTGCGGGCCGCGCGGACCAGTTCCGCGTAGGCGCCGACCGGCAGGCCCGGCGGCAGGCTGCCGCACAGCGCCACCGCCCGCGCCCCGTCCAGCAGTTCGGTGTAGCGGCGCACGAAGGCCGCCCACTCCTCGGCACCGACGAGCGGGCCGGGCTCGTTGAACATCGTGGTGTCGCCGCTCGCCGCGTCCACCACCGCGACCGTGCGCCGGGTCTCGCCGCGCACCGTCATCAGCGCGTCGGTCACCCCCGGCGCGACCGCGGCCATCCCCTCGCGCAGCGCGTCGCCGGTCCGGCCGCCGGCCAGACCGGTCGCGACCGTCTCGTGGCCGAGCGCGGCCAGCACGCGGGAGACGTTCAGACCCTTGCCGCCGGGTCGCGCGGTGACGTCGGAGACCCGGTGCGTGGCGTGCGGCGTCAGCCGGGGCACGTGGTACGTCACGTCGAGAGCGGCGTTGAGCGTGACCGTGACAATCACCGCGAGGCACCCCTCCTGTGTGGTTGGCGTTCCGCGTCGTCGCGTCGCGCGAGCGATCATGCCAAAACAACGGCGGCCGGCCCAGAGCCGGGCCGACCGCCGTACCTGATTGTCGTCCTGCCTGCCTGAGTGGCCCCGGCCGGTGCTACGACGCGATCGGGTGGGTGAGCCACTCACCCTTGCGCATGACACCGGCCAACCGGAAGTCCTCGTCCAGCACGACCAGGTCCGCGTCCTTGCCGGCTTCCAGCGAGCCGATCCGGTCGTACCGGCCCAGCAGCCGCGCCGGGTTGGCGGAGATCGCGGCCACGACCTGCTCCACCGGCAGCCGGTCCACGGTCACGGCCCGCCGGAACGCGGTGTCCAGGGTCAGCGTGGAGCCCGCGATGGAGCCGCCCTCGACCAGCCGCGCCACGCCGTCGCGCACCTCGACCTCCATCGGCCCGAGCGGGTAGCGCCCGTCGCTCATCCCGGCCGCTCCCATGGCGTCGGTGATGAACGCGACCCGCCCGGCGCCCGCGGCGCGGTGGGCCAGCTCCAGCACCGACGGGTGCAGGTGGGTGCCGTCGTTGATCAGCTCGACGGTGACCCGCTCGTCCTCCAGCAGCGCCGCCACCGGACCCGGGTCGCGGTGCCCCAGCGGCGGCATCGCGTTGAACAGGTGGGTGGCGACCGTGGCGCCCGCGTCGACCGCCGCGAGGGTGGCCGCGTAGTCGCCGTCGGTGTGGCCGACCGCCGCGATCACGCCCTGCTCGGCCAGCAGCCGCACCGACTCCAGACCGCCCGGCAGTTCGGGCGCCAGCGTCATCATCCGCGCGGTGCCGCGCGCGGCGTCCACCAGCTTGCGCACGTCGGCCGGGTCGGGGTCGCGCAGCAGCGTCGGCTGGTGGGCACCGCAGCGGTGCGGGGAGATGAACGGGCCCTCGAAGTGCACGCCCGCCAGGTCGCCCTGCTCGACCAGCTCCGAGAGCACCGCGGCCTGCCGGGCCAGCTCGTCCAGGTCACCGGTGACCGTCGAGGCGAGCATCGTGGTGGTGCCGTGCGCGCGGTGCGTGGCGATGGCCGTCATCGCCTCCTCCACCGTCCCGGCGGAGAACGAGGCGCCCCCGCCGCCGTGCACGTGCATGTCGACGAAGCCCGGGACCACCCAGTGGCCGGTGAGGTCGACCACCTCGGCCCCGGCCCGACCGCCGGGGGAGGCGGCGGCCTTCGCTCCGGGGGCGGCGGCGATCCGGTCGCCCTCGATCGTCAGGTCGTCCCGCACGACGCCCGCCGGCAGGACCACGCGCGCCCCGGTCAGCACGGCGCGGCGGGGGTTGGTGTGTGCGGCCATCAGGCGGATACCTCCACGGAGAGTCGGTCCCAGGCGAGCAGTCCCGCGCCCAGGCAGCCCGCGGCGTCGCCGAGCGCCGCCGGAACGATCAGGGGGAGCTTCTGGAAGGTGATGCGCCGCTCGACGGCGGCGCGCAGCGGCGCGAAGAGGGTCTCGCCGGCCTCGGCCAGTCCGCCGCCGACGATCAGCGTGCCGGGGTCGAGCAGGGTGAGCCCGGTGACCAGGCCGTCCGCCAGCGCGGCGACCGCGTCCCGCCACACCGCCAGGGCGCGCGGGTCGCCCTTCTCCACGGCGGTGGCGCACTCCGCCGCCGTGGCGCCCTGCCCGCCGCCCGCCTCGGCCCAGGCGCGGGCCACCGAGGACGCCGACGCCTCGGTCTCCAGGCAGCCGGTCTGCCCGCAGGGGCACAGCCGGCCGCCGGGGCGCACCACGATGTGGCCGATCTCGCCCGCGTAGCCGTTGGCCCCGGCCTCGATACGGCCGTCGATGCCGATGGCGGCGGCGATGCCGGTGCCGAGGGCGAGGAAGAGGAAGCGGTCGCGGCCCCGTCCGGCGCCCAGCCTGCCCTCGGCGAGGCCGCCGCAGCGCAGGTCGTGGCCGAGGGCGACCGGCACGCCGTGCAGCCGGTCGGTGAGCAGGGCCCGCATCGGCACGTCACGCCAGCCGATGTTCGAGGAGTAGACGGCGATGCCGGCCGCGTCGTCCACCACACCGGGCACCGCCACCCCGGCCGCCGCCGCGGGCTCCCCGAACTCGGCGATGCCGTGCCCGCGCAGCTCGTCGGCGAAGTCCAGCACGGACGCGACGACCGCCTCGGGCCCGCGGGCCCGCTCGGTCGGGCGGCGCGTCTCGTAGAGCCGGTCGCCGCTGGGCGCGATGAGCGCGCCTTTCATGCCGGTGCCGCCCACATCGAGGGCGATGACGTGTCTCACGGGGTCCAGTCTGACCCGGCACCGGCCAAGAGGTCTAGTCCACCGGCCGGCGGGAGCGTCGCCGCCGTAGCCCCGCGGCCGACCACGCGACGGCGGTACGTCACGAACCGTCACCGGCCCGCGCCGCGGCCCGCCGGACCCGGAAGGGCGCCGCGTATGTCGGGAATGGGGGAGCTGCGTGTCGCGCAGTTGTACCGAAGGGGAACCCGTTGTCGAGTCGATACGGAGAGTGGTGTAGACCTTAGGGGGCGGTTGCTAGCAGACTGTGCCGTTCCGAGAGGCTCAACGGGTCGGCGAGAAGGCGGTAGGACAAGTGGATCGGCGGCGTTTTCTGGGACTGGCGGCGGTGTCGGTCCCGGCGGCCATGTCGCTCACGGCGTGCAGCGGTGAGGGGGTGGGCGGCACCAAGCTCACCATGATCGCGGCGAACTACGGCGACTCGTCGGCCAACGACTCGCAGACCTACTGGAACGACGTCGCCAGTGCCTTCCAGAAGAAGTACGGCGGCATCAGCATCGACATCCAGGTCTACGACTGGACCGAGGTCGACAAGAAGGTCGCCCAGCTGGTCGCCGCGGGCAAGGCGCCCGACATCGCGCAGTGCGGCGCGTACGCCGACTACGCGGCGCGGGGCGCCCTCTACAGCGCCGACCAGTTGCTGTCGGTGTCCGTCGAGGCGGACTTCATCAGCTCGATGGCCGACGCGGGCAGCGTCAACCACACCCAGTACGGCATGCCGTTCGTCTCCAGCGCGCGCATGCTCTTCTACAACAAGACGCTCTTCAAGCAGGCCGGTGTCGTCGACGCCCAGGGCCAGCCGGCGCCGCCGAAGACCTGGGACGAGCTGAAGGCCGCCGCCACCAAGCTGAAGTCGGCGGGCGTCAAGGTGCCGTTCGGGCTGCCCTTCGGTCCCGAGGAGCCGGCCGCCGAGACGATGATCTGGATGCTGGGCAACGGCGGCGGCTACACCGACGACGTCGGCAGCTACACCATCGACTCGCCGCAGAACATCGAGACGTTCCAGTGGATCAAGACCAACCTGGTCGACACCCAGCTGACCGGCACCAACCCGGCCAAGACCAACCGCCAGGACGTCTTCGACGCGTTCAGCCGCGGCGAGTGCGGCTTCCTCAACGGGCACCCCACCCTGATCCAGCAGGCCGACAAGGGCCGCATCGACTACGGCATAGCCAAGATCCCCGGCAAGAACGGCCCGCTCACCTCCACCCTCGGCGTCGCCGACTGGGTGATGGCCTTCAAGCGGAACGGGAACGCCTCCGCCGCGGGCAAGTTCCTGGAGTTCATGTACAGCGCGCAGAACACGCTGACCTTCCTCAAGGAGTACGAACTCCAGCCGGTCACCGTCTCCGCCTCCAGCGCGATGCGGACCGACCCCTCGCAGAAGAAGATCTGGCCGTTCCTCGACGAGCTGCCCAACGCGCAGTTCTACCCGGACGACAAGACCTCCTGGGGCCCGGTCAACGCGGCGCTCAAGCAGGTCATCGGCAAGGCCGTCACCCAGGACCCGGCAGGCGTGCTGAGCAGCCTCCAGCGCACCGCGGAGGCCGACGACAGCAGCGCCGCGGCGAAGTAGCGTCGAGGCGTGGACAACGCTGAGCCCGGCACCCCGCCCCCCGGGGACGAGCCGGAAGCCGCCGAGGCGGAGGCCGCCGAACCGGAAGCCGCCGAGCCGGAGGCAGTCGCCGCCGCGGCCGAGGAAGCAGCGGCCGTCGCCGGCGACGCGGGCCTGCCGCCCCAGGACGCGGCGCTGCTGGACCTCGAAGGCCGCCAGTGGCGCAGCCAGGGGGCCAAGGAGCGCGCGATCCGCGAGCGCCTGGAGATCTCCCCGACGCGCTACTACCAGCGGCTCAACGCCCTCCTGGACGACCCCCGCGCCCAGCGGCACGCCCCCGCGCTGGTCAACCGCCTGCTGCGGATCCGGCGGGCGCGCCGAGCGCAGCAGGGGTAGCGCGGGCCGCGCCGCCTCCCGCGGGGACGGCGTACCGCGGCGCGTGCGTCCGTGCGCCCTCCGGTGGCGGCGCGTTCCCCGGTAGGGTCGTCGCATGGGCAGCCAACCCCTTCCACAACCGGGCACCCCGGAGGGCCGCGCGGGGCTCGACGCGTTGCTGGCCGAACCGAAGCGGGCGGTCGTCGCCCTGGACTTCGACGGCACGCTGGCCCCGATCGTCGCCGACCCCGACCAGGCCCGCGCCCACCCCGGCGCGGTTCCCGCGCTGGCCAGGCTCGCACCGCAGCTGGGCTCGGTGGCCGTGATCACCGGCCGGCCCGCGGGCGTCGCGGTGCGCTACGGCGGCTTCGCGGGGGTGGCCGGCCTGGACCGCCTCGTCGTGCTCGGCCACTACGGCGCGGAGCGCTGGGACGCGGTCACCGGCGAGGTGCGCAGCCCCGGCGACCACCCCGGCGTCACCGCCGTGCGCGCCGAACTCCCCGGTGTCCTGGACCGCAACGGGTCCTGGAGCGGTACGTGGATCGAGGACAAGGGCGGCCGCGCGGTCGCCGTCCACACCCGCCGCACCAGCGACCCGCAGGCCGCCTTCGACGCGCTGCGCGGCCCCCTGGCCGAGCTGGCCGAGCGGCACGGCCTGATCGTCGAACCGGGCCGCATGGTGCTGGAACTGCGCCCGCCCGGCGTCGACAAGGGCGCCGCCCTCCAGGCCTACGCCCGCGAGGTCGGCGCGGGGTCGATCCTCTACGCGGGCGACGACCTCGGCGACCTGGCCGCTTTCGACGCGGTGGAACGGCTGCGGGGCGAGGGCGTGCCGGGTCTGAAGGTGTGCAGCGGCAACGCGGAGGTCGAGGCGCTGGCCGCCCGCGCGGACGTCGAGGTGGACGGGCCCGAGGGCGTGGTGGCCCTGCTGACCGCGCTGGCGGACGCGCTGTAGCCGACCGCGTGCCCTGGCCGGGGAGCGGTCACCCGCCGAGCGCGTCCAGCTGGTCCAGGAACCACCGCTGCGGCGGCAGGGCCGTGGCCGCCGCGGCCAGCCGCTTGGAGCGGTCGGCCCGCTCCGCCGCCGGCAGGCTCAGCGCCTCGTGCAGCGCCGCGGCGGTCGCCTCGACGTCGTAGGGGTTGACCACGAACGCGTCCTGGCCCAGCTCCGCGTACGCGCCCGCCTCACGCGAGAGCACCAGCGCGCACCCGGCGTCCGAGACGACCGGAACCTCCTTGGCGACCAGGTTCATGCCGTCGCGGATGGGGTTGACCAGGGCGACGTCGGCCAGCCGGTAGGCGGCCAGCGAACGCGCGAAGTCGTCGTCCACCCGCAGCAGCACCGGCTGCCAGCCGTCCGTCCCCCAGCGGGAGTTGATCTCCTCGGCGACCTGCTGGACCTTCGCGGTGTAGTCGCGGTAGACGGCCAGGTCGTAGCGGGAGGGGTAGGCGAACGCGACGTGCACCACGCGCTCGCGCCACTCGGGGTGCTCCGCCAGCAGGCGGTCGTACGCCTGGAGCCCGCGCACGATGTTCTTCGACAGCTCGGTGCGGTCCACCCGCACGATCGTCCTGCGCCCCTCGCCGATCTGCTCGCGCAGCCTCGGCAGCCACGCGTCGACGTCCTCGCGGTGGGCGCGCTCGCGCAGGAAGTCCGGGTCGGCACCGAGCCCGTGTACCCCGATCCGGGTGGTGCGGCCCTCGTGGGTGACCGCCAGCTCGCCGTTCGTCCCGGCGACGTCGCGGACCTCGGCGCCCAGCACGTCCGCCGCGCAGTCCGCGAAGGCCCGCGCCCAGCGGTGGGTCAGGAACGCGGCGCGGTCGCCGCCGAGGATGCCGCGCAGCACGTCGGCGGCGACGTCGTCGGGCAGCAGGCGGAAGTAGTCCGGCGGCGCCCAGGGGGTGTGCGAGAAGTGGCCGATGCGCAGGTCGGGGCGGCGCTCGCGCAGCAGTCCCGGTGTCAGTGTCAGGTGGTAGTCCTGTACCAGGACGGCCGCACCCCGCTCGGCGTCCCTGGCCAGCGCGTCCGCGAAGGCGGTGTTGTAGCGGACGTAACTCGACCACTGGGTGCGGAAGTCGGGGCCGAAGGACGGCTCCAGCGGGGTCTGGTAGAGGAGGTGGTGGATGAACCACAGCACGGAGTTGGCGATGCCGTTGTACGCGTCGGTGAACGTCGCCGCGTCGATGTCCAGCATGCGCACGCGCTGATCACCGGTGTCGGCCGGGTCGAGGTGTCCGTCCGCCGCGCGGGCCGCCGCGCGGTCGTCGTCGGACAGCGCCGAGCAGACCCACACGGCACCGGCGTCCGGGCCGATCGCGCTGAGCCCCGACACCAGGCCGCCGCCGCCGCGTTTCGCGGTCAGCGTGCCGTCGTCGGCGCGGGAGTAGGAGACCGGTCCGCGGTTGGACGCGACCAGGATGCGGGCGGTGTGACCAGCGGTGCGCGGTTCGACCATGTGTCCAAGCCTAGCCGCGCGCCTCGTGCCGCAAACGGGTCCGGGCCGCGCCCGCCGCGTCGTCGCCGTCCGGTGTCCGGATCACGCCGCCCGCTCACGCCCCGGCCGGACCGCCCGCTCACGCCGCCCGCGAGCGCGCGTACTCCGGGATCGTGATCATCGGCGGGCGCTCCTCCGCCGCGACGTCGTGCACGCGCGGGGTGAAGACGCCGTCCGGGGCGCGGTCGAACTGGGTGAGCACCGGCCGCGTCAACTGTGCCCGCGCCAGCCGCACCTGCGCCGTGCGGTAGATGGTCGCCGCCATCCGGCCCAGCGCCTGGCCGTCCTGGTGGCGGTGGTGCCGCACGCCCACGTCCACCTGCGCCAGCGCGTCCAGCCCGACCTCGGCCAGCGCGTCCACCAGCATGCCCAGCTCCACCCCGTAGCCGACCGGGAACGGCAGCCGCTCCAGCAGCGAGCGGCGGGCCGCGTACTCGCCGCCCAGCGGCTGCACGAAGCCGGCCAGCTTCGGCCAGTGCAGGTTCAGCAGCGGGCGGGCGACCAGCTCGGTGACCCGGCCGCCGCCCGCCGGGACCACCCCGCCGCCGGTCTCCAGCGGCCGGTCGTACATCGCCTTGACCAGCCGCACCCCCGGATCGGTCAGCAGCGGGCCGACGATGCCGTGCACGAAGGAGGCGTCGAAGTCCCGCAGGTCGGCGTCGACGAAGCAGACGATCTCGCCGGAGGTCGCCAGCAGCGACCGCCACAGCACCTCGCCCTTGCCCGGCACCGCGGGGATGCGCGGCAGCACCTCGTCGCGGTGCACCACCCGCGCCCCGGCCCGCTCGGCCACCTCGGCGGTGCGGTCGGTGGAGCCGGAGTCCATCACCACCAGCTCGTCCACCAGCGGCACCGGCCCGTCCATCAGCTCCCGGCGGATCTCGCCGACGATCGCGCCGACCGTGGCCTCCTCGTCGAGCGCCGGAAGCACCACGCTCACCGTGCCGTCCGGCCCGGCCGCGCGCTTGGCGTCCAGCAGCCGGTCGAGCGGCCGGTCCGCCGCGGACCACGACCGCGTCCGCAGCCAGCGCTCCACCTCTTCCAGCACGTACGCGTCTCCTCGCTGTGACCGGGCGAAACCCTGGGTGCCTGTGATGCGTCTCGCGGTTCGGACGACTATCTCAAGTGTCCGATGCTTCGGTTACAGTCTTGAACAACGCGTATGACGCCCGCATGCCGGGTCCGCGCGTGACCACAAACGCCCGGGCCCGCGCCCGGTGCCATACCGCTCATCCAGAGGGGCAGAGGGAACGGCCCGTTGAAGCCCCGGCAACCCTCCCGCCGACCGCGAGGTCACGGTGGGGAAGGTGCCAATTCCGTCTCGCGACGAGGTACGCCGCGAGGAAGATGAGGAGAAAGGGCCTCGCCATCATGGCCGTGCAGACCGCCGACACCGCCACCCCCGCACCCCCCGCCGCCCCGGACTTCGGGCCCGCCGTCGCGCTCTCGTGCCGCGAGTGCGGGGAGCGCACCCCGCTCGGCCCGGTCTTCGCCTGCGCCTCGTGTTTCGGCCCGCTGGAGGTCGCCTACGAGTTCCCCACCGGCGACCCGGAGGGCCTGCGCAAGCGCATCGAGGCGGGCCCGGACAACATCTGGCGGTACGCGCCGCTGCTCCCGGTCCCGGCCGACGTCACCGACAAGCCCAACCTCAACCCCGGCTTCACCAAGCTGGTCAAGGCCGACCGCCTCGCCGCCGAACTCGGCGTCACCGGCGGGCTGTTCGTCAAGGACGACTCCGGCAACCCCACGCACTCCTTCAAGGACCGCGTGGTCGCCATCGCCGTCGAGGCCGCTCGCAACTTCGGCCTGACCACGCTCTCCTGCTCCTCCACCGGCAACCTCGCCGGCGCGGTCGGCGCCGCGGCGGTGCGCGCGGGCTTCCGCTCCTGCGTCTTCATCCCGCACGACCTGGAGGCCGGCAAGGTCGTCATGGCCGCGGTCTACGGCGGCGACCTGGTCGGCATCGAGGGCACCTACGACGACGTCAACCGCTTCTGCAGCGAGCTGATCGGCGACCCGATCGGCGAGGGCTGGGGCTTCACCAACGTCAACCTGCGCCCGTACTACGGCGAGGGCTCCAAGACGCTCGCGTACGAGATCTGCGAGCAGCTCGGCTGGCGCCTGCCCGACAACATCATCGTCCCGATCGCCTCCGGCTCCCAGCTCACCAAGATCGACAAGGGGCTCCAGGAGCTGATCAAGCTGGGCCTGGTCGAGGAGAAGCCGTACAGGATCTACGGCGCGCAGGCCGAGGGCTGCTCGCCGGTCTCCGCCGCGTTCAAGGCCGGCCACGACGTGGTGCGGCCGGTCAAGCCGGACACCATCGCCAAGTCGCTGGCGATCGGCAACCCGGCGGACGGCCCCTACGTGCTGGACATCGCCCGGCGCACCGGCGGGGCGGTGGAGGACGTCAACGACGAGCAGGTCGTCGCGGGCATCAAGCTGCTGGCCCGCACCGAGGGGATCTTCGCCGAGACCGCCGGCGGGGTCACCATCGGCGTGCTGAAGAAGCTGATCGAGACCGGCCTGCTCGACCCCTCCGAGGAGACCGTGGCCATCAACACCGGCGACGGCCTCAAGACCCTGGACGCGGTCGCCCCCACCACCGGCCCGACCGCCGTCATCCGTCCGTCCCTTGACTCGTTCCGAGAGGCTGGCCTCGCATGAGCGTCAACGTCCGCATTCCGACGATCCTTCGCACCTACACCGGCGGGCAGGCCGAGGTGCCGGCCGAGGGCGGCACGCTGTCCGAGGTCATCGAGTCGCTGGAGAAGAACCACCCGGGCATCGCCGCCCGCGTCCTGGACGACCAGGGCAGGCTGCGCCGCTTCGTCAACGTCTACGTCAACGACGACGACGTGCGCTTCGAGGACGGCCTCGGAACGGCGACCCCGGACGGCGCCGGCGTCTCGATCATTCCCGCGGTCGCGGGCGGCTGACCGGCGCCCGGCGCGGAACGGCTCGTAACGCGTTCCAATTTCCCGCGCATGCCCCGTTTGCCATTGCGGTGAACGGGGCATACGCACGTCTCCCGGCGCGGTACAGTAATCGGGACGGTGGTGGCCGGCGTCGCGAACCCGCGGCGCTGGACTGCCCGAACTTCAATTCCGGCCAATCGGCCGGTTTTTTCCGTCCCCCGCACTACGCTCGGCGCAACTCCCGCCCAGGGCAAGGTCCGGCCATACGTCCGGCTGTGACGCGTGTGCCGTGGGCGCGCGAGGAACGCGACAAGTTGTGCGCGAAATCGGGGCGTGAATTGTCGCGTTGGTCCCGCTGTGCCCGGTCCGAGTTGCCCTGAATTCCCGTCCTTTAACGGCAAATTACCGATCGGCCGTGCCCAGAATTCTCGTCCGATTGACCTGTTGCAGAGGGCGGTCGTGCAGATACATTCAGCCGCGGTCGACGCGTTCCGGCGCACGCCCCCTGACCGAGTTGTACGGGGGTGAGGTCTGACCCGGGTCCGCGGAGTGCGGGTCCGTGCAAGGGCCAGTAATAGGGGAGTTAGGGATGGCTCAGGGCACCGTCAAGTGGTTCAACGCGGAGAAGGGCTACGGCTTCATCGCGGTCGACGGTGGTGCGGACGTCTTCGTGCACTACAGCGCGATCCAGATGGACGGCTACCGCACCCTCGAAGAAGGTCAGCGGGTCGAGTTCGAGATCTCGCAGGGCCAGAAGGGGCCGCAGGCGGACATGGTCCGGCTCGCCGCCGCCGGCTGACCCGACCGCGTACGACCGCGAAGCTCGCGCGCGCGAGCGCGCACCCGCAAGGCCCGCACCCCGCACAGGTGCGGGCCTTGCCGTGTCGGAAGCCCGCTTCGCGGGGGCTTGCGCCCGCCCGTCGCCCCACCCACCACCCCTACCGGAGCCCGCTTCGGGGGCGCTTGCGCCCACCCGTCCCCCACCGCCACCCCTATTGGGAGCCCGCTTCGCGGGCGCTTGCGCCCACCCGTCCCCGACCGCCACCCCTATTGGGAGCCCGCTTCGCGGGCGCTTGCACTCTCGGGGGGAGAGTGCTAATCATTGGCTTAGCACTCTGACGTTGAGAGTGACAGAAGGACCGAGTCGGTGAGGTCGTCTCAGGGAGCGGGAAGGAACCGCTGCCGGGGTGGCCGTCCGTCGCGGGCGCCACGCGGTCCGGAGCCCACCCCGTCCGGGAGGACCACTTCACATGGCCAAGATCATCGCGTTCGACGAGGAGGCGCGGCGCGGCCTCGAGCGCGGGATGAACCAGCTCGCCGACGCCGTCAAGGTGACCCTCGGCCCCAAGGGCCGCAACGTCGTCCTCGAGAAGAAGTGGGGCGCCCCCACGATCACCAACGATGGTGTGTCCATCGCCAAGGAGATCGAGCTCGAAGACCCGTACGAGAAGATCGGCGCCGAGCTGGTCAAGGAGGTCGCGAAGAAGACGGACGACGTCGCCGGTGACGGCACGACGACCGCGACCGTCCTGGCCCAGGCGCTGGTCCGCGAGGGTCTGCGCAACGTCGCCGCGGGCGCCAACCCGATGGCCCTCAAGCGCGGCATCGAGAAGGCCGTCGAGGCCGTCTCCGGCCAGCTGCTCGAGCAGGCCAAGGACGTGGAGACCAAGGAGCAGATCGCCTCCACCGCCTCCATCTCCGCCGCCGACACCCAGATCGGCGAGCTGATCGCCGAGGCCATGGACAAGGTCGGCAAGGAAGGCGTCATCACCGTCGAGGAGTCGCAGACCTTCGGTCTGGAGCTCGAGCTCACCGAGGGCATGCGCTTCGACAAGGGCTACATCTCCGCGTACTTCGCGACCGACATGGAGCGGATGGAGGCGTCGCTCGACGACCCCTACATCCTGATCGTCAACTCCAAGATCTCCGCGGTGAAGGACCTGCTCCCGCTGCTGGAGAAGGTCATGCAGTCCGGCAAGCCGCTGCTGATCATCGCCGAGGACGTCGAGGGCGAGGCCCTGTCGACCCTGGTCGTCAACAAGATCCGCGGCACCTTCAAGTCCGTCGCCGTCAAGGCCCCGGGCTTCGGCGACCGCCGCAAGGCCATGCTGGGCGACATCGCCATCCTCACCGGCGGCCAGGTCATCTCCGAGGAGGTCGGCCTCAAGCTGGAGAACGCCGGTCTCGACCTGCTGGGCCGTGCCCGCAAGGTCGTCATCACCAAGGACGAGACCACCATCGTCGACGGTGCCGGTGACAGCGAGCAGGTCGCGGGCCGCGTGAACCAGATCCGCGCCGAGATCGAGAACTCCGACTCGGACTACGACCGCGAGAAGCTCCAGGAGCGCCTCGCCAAGCTGGCCGGCGGCGTGGCCGTCATCAAGGCCGGCGCGGCCACCGAGGTGGAGCTCAAGGAGCGCAAGCACCGCATCGAGGACGCCGTTCGCAACGCGAAGGCGGCCGTCGAGGAGGGCATCGTCGCCGGCGGTGGCGTGGCCCTGATCCAGGCCTCCTCGGTCTTCGAGAAGCTCGAGGCGGACCTGACCGGCGACGAGGCCACCGGTGCCGCGATCGTCAAGCTGGCCCTGGAGGCCCCGCTCAAGCAGATCGCCGTCAACGGCGGCCTCGAGGGCGGCGTCGTGGTGGAGAAGGTGCGCAACCTCCCCACCGGCCACGGTCTGAACGCCGCGACCGGCGAGTACGTCGACCTGGTCGCCTCCGGCATCATCGACCCGGCCAAGGTCACCCGGTCCGCGCTGCAGAACGCCGCCTCCATCGCGGCGCTCTTCCTCACCACCGAGGCCGTCATCGCCGACAAGCCGGAGAAGGCCGCCCCCGCGGGCGACCCGACCGGTGGCATGGGCGGCGGCATGGACTTCTGATCCCCGCGAGAGCGAGGATCGGAATCCGGCCACGCACGGCTGAGAACCGGACCGAGGGCGGTACCCCGCGAGGGGTGCCGCCCTCGGGCGTTCCCGGGAGCCTTCGGCGTGTGCCCGCCTCCCGGCGGCCGTGCGCCCGTGCACGTCGTCGGCTCTCACACGCGCCCGCGAGCGCCGCGTTCAGCCCCCGGCGGCCTTGCGGGTCAGGGCCGGGCGCAGGCGGCCGCCCGTCGTCTCCAGCAGCGCCGCCGCCGTGGCCGCGTCCACCCCTCCCAGCAGCACCAGGATCGCGTTCTTGGTCTCGCCGCCGGTCGCGGCCAGCGCCGCCGCGATCTCCTCGTCCGCCGCGCCGGTCGCCAGCGCGACGATGCGGTGCGAACGGGCGCGCAGCTTGTCGTTGGAGGCACGCACGTCGACCATCAGGTTCCCGTAGGTCTTGCCGAGCCGGATCATCGTGATGGTCGAGATCATGTTGAGCACCAGCTTCTGCGCGGTGCCCGCCTTGAGCCGGGTCGAGCCGGTGAGCAGTTCGGGGCCGACCACCACCTCGATGCCGTGCTCCGCCGCGGCGGCCAGCGGCGAGTCCGCGTTGCAGGACAGGCCGACGGTCAACGCGCCCTGCGCGCGGGCGTGTTCGACGGCGGCGACGGCGTACGGGGTGCGGCCGGACGCGGAGACGCCCACCACGGTGTCGGCCGGGCCGACCGCCAGCGCGTCGAGGTCGGCGGCGGCCAGTTCGCCGCGGTCCTCGGCGCCCTCGACCGCCTCCGTCATCGCCCTCGGGCCGCCCGCGATCAGGCCGACGACCTGGCCGGGCGCGGTGTTGAAGGTCGGCGGGCACTCGCTGGCGTCCAGCACGCCGAGGCGGCCCGCGGTGCCCGCGCCCGCGTAGACCAGGCGGCCGCCCTTGGCCATCCGGTCGGCGGTGGCGTCGATGGCGGCGCAGATGCGGGGCAGTTGGGCGGCGACGGCCGCGGGCACGCCGGCGTCCTCGTCGTTCATCAGCCGGGCGAGGTCGGGCGTCGGCAGCTGGTCGATCCCGGCGAGTTCGGGCCGGTAGGCCTCGGTCGTCAGGACGTCCAGCTCGCGCCGCAGGCCGTGGGCGGCTTCGGGGCGCGAGGCCGCGCGGGCGGGCCGTTCGCCGCGGGGGCCTTCGTGGTGGGGCCCCTGGCGGGGCGCTTCGTCGTGGGGCATGGGTGACTCTTCGTTCCTCACGTGTCCGCCGCTCCAGGCGTCCGCCGCCGGGCGGCCGGCGGACACCCGGCGCCGGACGCCTAGAGCCGGGTGGTGCGGGCGGTGTGCCGGTGGGCCAGTGCTTCGTAGGACGCGGACAGCGCCGGGGCCGCCCGCTCGTAGGTGCGCTGCGCGACGCCGACGAACAGGCAGTCCACGACGAGCAGTTGACCGGTCCTGCTGGACATCGCGGCCGGGCGCAGCTCGCTCTCGCGGGCGGTGGACGTGGTCAGCACGTGATCGGCGTACTGCGCGACCGCGCCGTCCGGGCGGCCGGTGATCGCGATGGTGGTGGCGCCCGCGTCGAAGGCGACCCGCAGCGGTTCTATGACGTCGACCGTGTTGCCGGAGTGGGTGATGGCGAGCGCGACGTCGCCCTGGCGCAGCTGCACGGCGTTGGTGACCGCCAGGTGCGGGTCGCTGTGGGCGTGCGCGACCAGGCCGATGCGCAGCAGCTTCTGGGTGAGGTCCTGGCCGACCAGGGCGGAGGCGCCGACACCGTAGACGTCGACGCGGCGGGCGGTGGCCAGCGCGCCCACGGCGAGCTCCAGTTGGGACAGGTCGAGGGCGGCGGCGGTGTCCGCCAGGGTCTGGCGTTCGTCGTGCGCGAGCTTGGCGACCACGTCGGCGAGCGGATCGTCCACCGCGATGTCGGCGGTGACCGAGGCCGGGGCGCCCGCCTCCAACTGCGCGGCGAAGCCGGCCAGCGCCAGCCGCAGGTCGCGGTAGCCGGGGTAGCCCAGCAGCCGGGCGGTGCGCACCACGGTGGCCTCGCTGGTGCCGGTGCGCTGGGCGAGCGCGGTGACGGTGAGTCGGGAGCAGGCGGCCGGGTCGCCCGCGACCGTCTCGGCGACCCGCTGCATGGAACGGGTCATCGAGGGCGCGAGGGTGCGGACCTTGGCGGCGAGCGCGGTGCCGCCCGCGCCGGGCGCGGGGGCCGGTCCGGGCGCGGCGGCCGGTCCCGCGGAGTCGGCACGGGCCTGCCCCACCGCGCTGCCGAAAGTTTCCTTCGTCGTCGGCCTCATTCCTGAAAGGTATTTTCAGCGGTGGGTCGGGTCAAGCCCCCGTACGGGACAATCGGTCCATGGACCTCGAAGCCGCCCTCCACGCCGCCCGGGCTCTCGTGCTCGCCGATCTCCAGGCCGCCGGGGTGGCCGACGCCGACGTCGTGTCGCTGGTGGAGGACGCGGTGGCGCACCGCAGGTGGTGGTGCGAGCAGTGGCCGCAGGGCGCCGGCTTCGTCGCCGGTCTGGTCGCCCAGGACGTCCAGGACGCGCTGCTGGAGCGTCGGGGCCGCTGGCCGCTGTGCCCGACGTGCGCCGAGCCGCACGCGCTGGACGTCGAGCCGGAACTCGGGCCCGACCCGCACTGGGTCTGCGGCCGCTCCGGCACGGTGGTGGCCGCCGTCGGAAGCCTGCGCTCGTGACCGTCTACATCGACCCGCCGACCTGGCCCGGCCACGGGCGGATGTGGTCGCACCTGGTCAGCGACGAGTCGTACGACGAACTGCAAGCGTTCGCCCGGCGGTTGGGGGTGCCGGAGCGGGCGTTCGAGCGCGACCACTACGACGTGCCCGCCGCCCGGTACGCCGACGCCGTCCGGCTGGGCGCGGTCGAGGCGCGCAGCCGCGAACTGGTCGCCCTCCTGACCCGGGCGGGCCTGCGCCGCCGCAAGCGCGGCTGACGGCGCGCTGCTGAATGCCTGAGGCTGACGGCCCGGGGCTCAGCCCGCCGTCAGCAGCTCCAGCTCGGTGCCCACGTTGTGCCGGGCCGCGCGCTCCCAGTGCTCGACGCCGTACGGGGTGCGGAACAGCCGCGGCAGGCCGAGGAGTTGACGCAGCACCTCGGCCCGGCCCGCGCGGAAGTCCGCGTCGGGCACGAAGCCGTACTCCTCGCGCACCGCGGCGGCGTAGGCGGCGTACGCGCCGGGGGAGCCGGCCAGCACGGCCAGGTCGGCGTCGCACAGCACCTGGCCGTCCGCGTCGTCGTCCGCCGGGTCGTGGCCGGCCGTCAGCCGCACCAGCCGGGCCACCTCGGCGGTGACCGCCGCGCCGGCGCCCGCCTCGGGCAGCGCGCGTTCCGCGAGGTGGGCGCTGCGCTCCTCGTTCTCGCTGCGGTCCGGACGGTAGACGGCGTCGTGGAACCACGCGGCCAGCCGCACGGTGTCCGGGTGCGCCGCGTGTCCGGCCAGTTCGTCCACGCGGTCCAGCACCGCGAGCAGGTGGTCGGTGGTGTGGTACCTGCGGTGCGGTTCACCCCAGCGGGCGAGCAGGTTCTCGCCGTACGGGACGGGGTCGGCGCTGCCCCCGGCGCCGCGCAGCGCCCGCGTCCAGCGGTCGAGCAGGTCGTCGTGCGCGGCGTGGCGGCGGCTTGGTGCGCCGGATGCCGCAGGCAGGTGCCCGTTGGCTGACATACGCCCATTGTGGGGGAGCCGGGCGGGGCCGTCTGGCAGTCGGCGCGGGCGGTGTGGCACTCTGTCGTACATGTCTAGACCAATATTCGAAGTGATCGCCCTGGACGCCGCCGACGCCGTCGCCGCGCAGGCCGGAGGGGCGGATCGCCTCGAACTGGTCAGCGACATGGCGGCGGACGGCCTCACCCCGACCCGAGAGACGTTCGCCGCCGTCAGGGCCGCCGTCGGCATCCCGATCCGCGTGATGCTGCGCACCGCGGCCGGTTTCCGCGCGGGCGACGTGGACGCGCTGTGCCGTCTCGCGCGGGACCTGAGGGCCGAGGGCGCCGAGGAGTTCGTGCTCGGCTTCCTCGACGAGGCCGGGGCGGTCGACCTCGGCGCGGTGCGGGCGCTCGCCGCGACCATCGCGGGCTGCCGCTGGACCTTCCACCGCGCCATCGACCACGCGGCGGACCGGGACGCGGTGCGCCGCGCGCTGTCCGGCATGCCGGGGCTCGACACGTACCTGACCGCGGGCAGCGCGGCCGGCGTGGACGACGGCCTGCCCACGCTGCTGGCCGAGGCGGCACGCAGCGGCTCCGGCGACCCGCGGTTCGCCCCGCGCCTGCTGATCGGCGGCGGCCTGCGCGCGGAGCACCTCCCGGCGCTGCGGGCGGCCGGCGCGGACGCCTTCCACGTCGGCGGCGCGGTACGCGGCCCGGGCGGCTGGTCCTCGTCCGTGGACACCGCGACGGTGCGCTCCTGGCGCGAGAGCCTGGACCAGCCCCTGAGCCAGCCGGTCGGCTGAGGCGTGGGTCGTCGGCGCCCGGTCTCCACCGGGCGCCACGTGCCCGCCCGCCCCCCCCGCGTGGCGTCCCGCGCCTACCCCGCCAGCTCCCGCGGCAACGGCGACGCGTGCACGACGGTGAGGCCGGAGACCGCCCGGGTCAGTGCGACGTAGAGCCTGCGCAGGCCGGTGCGGACGTCCGGCTCGCCGGCCACCACCGCGGCCGGTTCGTCGACCACCACGTAGTCGTACTCCAGGCCCTTCGCCAGCGACGCGGGCACCAGCGTCAGCCGGGACTCCCGCGACGTCTCCTCGCCCGGCGCCAGGCACGCCAGCCCGGCCGCCTCCAGCGCCTGCCGCAGCAGGGGGATCCGCGCGTCCGCCGCGATCAGCCCGATCGACCCCTCGCGCCGCAGCGACTCACGGCACGCCACCACCACGGCGTCCGTCAACTCGCCCTCGTCGACGGCTCGTACGACCAGATCGCCCGCCGACTCGCGGACCGAGGTCGCCGGGGCCAGCCGGGGCGCGATCCTGGGCAGCAGCCGGGAGGCGTACGCGATGACCTCGCGCGGCACGCGGAAGCCGCGCGTCAACTCCTCGATCCGCCCGTCGGGTTTGCCCAGGTGCGCCAGCGCCTCCTGCCAACTGCCCGTGGCCCAGGGCGTGGTGCCCTGCGCGATGTCGCCCAGCACGGTCGCGGAACCGGTCGTGCAGCGCCGCCCGACCGCGCGGTACTGCATGGGGGACAGGTCCTGCGCCTCGTCCAGCACCACGTGCCCGAGCGAGGGCGTGCGGTGCACCTGGTCCGCCGCCTCGTCCACCAGCACGGCGTCCGCCGCCGACCAGCGCGCCGACTTCACGCCCCGCGCCGGCTTCTCCCACAGGATCGCGGCCTGCTCCTCGGGCGTCAGCAACCCCTCGGCGCACTCC
The DNA here is from genome assembly GCF_003144095.1 of Streptomyces sp. ICBB 8177. Taxonomy (GTDB): domain Bacteria; phylum Actinomycetota; class Actinomycetes; order Streptomycetales; family Streptomycetaceae; genus Streptantibioticus_D. The sequence goes on from NZ_NSKH01000002.1 coordinate 260,834, forward strand.
GCGAGGAAGTCCGCGTCGGACAGCAGCCGCAGCACCGTCTTCGCCGGGTCGGCCGGCGGCCAGATCGCCTTCGCCGCCGCCTTCACCGGCTGCGAGCGGGCCACCGCGTCCTGCACCCGGTCGTCCGGCGCCTCGCCCGCCGCCTCCATCCGGACCAGCACCGCGTGCGCGATCCGCTGCGGCAGCGCCTCGGCTGCGGCCCCGTACCGGATGTCGCGCCGCGCCAACTCCTCCACGATCTCCTGGAGTTCGTACGACGGGACGCGCCAGCGCCGCGAACCGCGCACCACGACGACGCCCTCGGACGGCATCGTGATTCCCGAACGCACCGCGCGGCGCACGACCTCGGCCATCCGCGCGTCGCCCTTGATCCGGGCGGCGGCCGGCGAGTCGGTGCCGCGCACCTCGACGTGCGCCACCAGGTCGTCCACCGTGGCCTGTTTCACGTGCAACTCGCCCAGCGCGGGCAGCACTTGCTCGATGTAGTGCAGGAAGGAACGGTTCGGCCCGACCACCAGCGTGCCGGTGCGCGCCAGCCGTTCGCGGTGCGCGTAGAGCAGGAAGGCGACCCGGTGCAGCCCGACCGCCGTCTTGCCGGTGCCGGGCGCCCCCTGCACGCAGACCGTGCCGCCGATCCCGGACCGCACGATCTCGTCCTGTTCCGGCTGGATGGTGGCCACGATGTCCCGCATCGGACCGACGCGCGGCCGCTCGATCTCGCTCTGGAGCAGCTTGCTGCTGGTCTCGGCCTCGGCCGGGTCCGTGAGGTGCTCGTCCTCGTACGCGGTGAGGCTGCCGCCGGTGTAGCCGAAACGGCGGCGCAGCCCCACGTCCATCGGCTCCTTGCGGGAAGCCCGGTAGAACGGCTGCGAGACGGGTGCGCGCCAGTCGATCACCATCGGCTCGCCCTCGGCGTCGTGCACGTGCCGCCGCCCGATGTAGAAGCGCTCGCCCTCGGCGCCTTCCGCCTGGTCAGCGCCGGGCGCGTGCAGGTAGTCGAGGCGGCCGAAGAACAGCGGGGTGTGCGCGAGGTCGGCGAGCGCGGCGATGCGGTCGTCGATCTGGCGTTGCAGCACCTCGGCGTTGACCCAGTTCGCGGTCACGTCCCGGATGTCGAGCGCCTCGGCCTCCGCCCGCATGGCCCGCAGCGCGCTGCGGGAGGCGGCGAGGTGGGCGCGCTCCCGCGCGAGGGGGTCGTCGTCGCCATGGGGCGCGGCGGGCGCGTCGGCCGGGCCGGCGGAGGTGGCGGGGCCGGGTGGTACGGCGGGGCGGGCGGCCGGTGGGGTGGCGTCGGCCGGTGCGGTGGCTGGGCCGGCCGGTGCGGTGGCGTCGGCCGGTGCGGTGGCTGGGCCGGCGGGTTCGGGCGCGGGCAGGGGCGCGGACACGGTGCGATGCCTCCGGAAGTACGCGGGCGCGCCACAGCCGCCGCACGAGCGGGCACCGCGAAGGGCCCGGCCGACGCGCGGCCGCTGTGTGTACGCGAGTGGTAGTACGACTCGGCTGCCGACCGGTTTCCGTCCGGGCGGCGCTCCCGACCCGGCAGGTGAACCGGGTGCGCGGAGACAGCAAGACGCGAGATGTTACGCCGCCGCTGGCCGGGACGCGAATGGATTTCGGGGCGGGGAGCCTCCGCGGGTCCGCGGCCGGCGAGGAGGGCGCGGCGGCCCGCGGGGTTCGGAGGAGGCCCGCGGGGGTTTGGGGGAGGCCCGCGGGGGTTCGGGGGAGGCCCGCAGGGTTTCGGGGAGGGGAGGCGACGGCACGCGGCACGGCCCGGAGGGACTGCCCTCACTCCCCCGAGTGACGGGTCAGCCTGGAGTCGTAGCGGACGCGCCGGGACGATCATCCCGGGGACCGATGCGCGCCAATCGGGTGAAAACCTACCGTGGAGACATGGCTACCCACACACTGAACCCGATCCGCGGCAGCACGGCCATCTCGGCCCTGCCCGCCACCGCCCCGACCCAAGACGACCTGGCCGCCCGGTCCGCCCCCGGCGCCGACCGCCGTGACCATCCGCGCCACCTTCTCGGCAGTGCCCTGCGCGCCGTCGGCGTCTTCGTCGACACCGCCTTCCGCGTCGTCGTGCTCGGCACCGACGGCACCAAGCAGCCCGACCTGTCGCACATACCCCGCCAGGGCCCGCGCGGCGGCCTCGCCTGACCCGTTGCCCGGCGTGGTCCGCCGGTCGCTGGGTAGGGTCGCCGGGGGTGTCGGCTCACCGCCGGTGCCGACCGACCACGGTGACCGGAAGGCCAGCTCAGGTGAGTGCGACCACGACGGCGATACGAGGCGACCGAGGCGACGCCGAACGGAACCGGCCGGGGGCACCCACCCCCGCGGTCGCTCCTGGCCCCGCCACCCTCAGAACCGCGCTCGCCGCGGCCCCCCGGCGTCCCTTGCTGCTCGCCACCGCCCTGCTCGCCGTCTCACTGCTCGCCTACGCGAGCCTGTGCGTGGCGATGCGCTTCGAGATGGCTGACATCGTCGTCTACCGCGCCGAAGGGCTCGCCGCCGCCACCGGCCACGGGCTGTACGACCTGAGGGTGACCCGCTGGCAGCTGCCCGCGACGTATCCGCCGTTCGCCGCGATTCTGTTCGTCCCGACCTCCTGGCTGCCGCTGCACGTGCTGCGGCTGGTGGTCACCGAGGCCAACGTCGTGCTGCTCGGCGTTCTCGCCCATCTGTCGATGCGCTTCGCCGGGTGGCCGCGCCGGGTGGGACTGCGGCCGGTGGCGCTGCTGGTCGTCGTCGCGCTGGGGATATGGATCGAGCCGGTCTTCCAGACGCTGGTGTGCGGCCAGGTGAACCTGGCGCTGGACTGCCTGGTCCTGTGGGACCTCTCCCGGCCCGACGGCGCGCGCGGCAAGGGCGTCGCCACCGGTGTGGCCGCCGGGATCAAGCTGACGCCCGCGCTGTTCGTCGTCTACCTGCTGCTGTCCGGACGGCGCAGGGCGGCCGCCACCTCGGCCGCCGCGTTCGCGGGCACGGCGCTGGTGGGCTGGCTGGCGCTGCCCGCCGCCAGCGCGGACTACTGGACGCGCGAGATGTTCGACACCTCGCGGGTCGGCAAGGTGTGGACGGTGGACGACCAGTCGCTCCAAGGACTCGTCGCCCGGCTGCTGCACACCACCGCGCCGGGCCTGTGGTGGCAGGTGCCCGCCGCGCTGGTCGCGGTGGCGGGGGTGGTGGTGGCCGCGTGGGCGGCGCGGCGCGGGCTGGAGACGTGGGGGGTGCTGTGTGCGGCGGTCACCGCGTTGCTGGTCTCGCCGATCAGCTGGACGCACCACTGGGTGTGGTGCGTGCCGCTGCTGATCGTGCTGGCCGCCGAGGCACGCCGGGTCCCGTGGCGTTGGGCGGTGCTCGGCCTGGTGCTGGTCGCCTTCACCGCGCGCACCATGTGGCTGGTGCACCGCCCCGGCTCCTACGTGCTGCGGCTGCCGTGGTGGCAGCAGCCGCTGGCGTCGCCGTACCCCGTGCTGGGCCTGGCCTTCCTTGCCTTCGCCGTCTGGCGAATACGCCGCTACACCTCGTCGCCGGTCAGGTCGTCGCCGGTCAGTCCGCCTCCGGCGGGCCCCTCGGTGGCGAGGTCGTCGGTGGCGAGGTCGACGCCCGCCAGCACGTCGTCGGAGTCCACGATGCGGTACGCGTAGCCCTGCTCGGCGAGGAAGCGCTGCCGGTGCGCGGCGAAGTCCTGGTCGACGGTGTCGCGCGCGACGACCGAGTAGAAACGGGCCTCGTGGCCGTCCGCCTTGGGCCGCAGCACCCGGCCGAGCCGCTGCGCCTCCTCCTGGCGTGAGCCGAAGGTGCCGGAGACCTGGATGGCGACGGTCGCCTCGGGCAGGTCGATGGAGAAGTTGGCGACCTTGGAGACCACCAGCACGCTGATCTCCCCGCGCCGGAAGGCGTCGAAGAGCTTCTCGCGCTGCGCGTTGGTCGTCTCGCCCTTGATCACCGGTGCGTCCAGGTGCTCGCCCAGCTCGTCCAGCTGGTCGATGTACTGGCCGATGACCAGCGTCTGCTGCCCCCGGTGCCGGGCCACCAGCGCCTCGGTCACCCGCCGCTTGGTCGCGGTCGTGGCGCAGTAACGGTACTTCTCCTCCGTCTCGGCGGTCGCGTACGCGAGGCGTTCGGCGTCGGTGAGGTTGACCCGCACCTCGACGCAGTCGGCCGGGGCGATGTAGCCCTGCGCCTCGATCTCCTTCCAGGGGGCGTCGAAGCGCTTGGGGCCGATCAGCGAGAAGACGTCGGACTCGCGGCCGTCCTCGCGCACCAGGGTCGCGGTCAGCCCGAGCCTGCGGCGCGCCTGGAGGTCGGCGGTGAACTTGAAGACCGGCGCCGGCAGCAGGTGCACCTCGTCGTAGACGATCAGGCCCCAGTCGCGGGAGTCGAACAGCTCCAGGTGCGGGTAGACGCCCTTCCGCTTGGTCGTCAGCACCTGGTACGTGGCGATGGTGACCGGCCGGATCTCCTTGCGGGTGCCGCTGTACTCGCCGATCTCGTCCTCGGTCAGCGAGGTGCGGCGGACCAGTTCGTGCTTCCACTGCCGGGCGGAGACGGTGTTGGTCACCAGGATCAGCGTGGTCGCCTTGGCCCGCGCCATCGCGCCCGCGCCCACCAGCGTCTTGCCCGCGCCGCACGGCAGCACGACCACGCCGGAGCCGCCGTGCCAGAAGCCGTCGACGGCCTGCTGCTGGTACGGGCGCAGCTCCCAGCCGTCCTGCTCCAGCTCGATCGGGTGCGCCTCGCCGTCCACGTAGCCCGCCAGGTCCTCTGCGGGCCAGCCGAGCTTGAGCAGCACCTGCTTGATCTGCCCGCGCTCGGAGGGGTGGACGATCACGCTGTCCTCGTCGATCCGCTTGCCCACCAGCGGCTGGACCTTCTTCGATCGCAGCACCTCGTGCAGCACCGGGCGGTCGGTGGTCTCCAGCACCAGGCCGTGCGTCGGGTGCTTCAGCAGCCGCAGTCGCCCGTAGCGGGCCATCGTCTCGGCGACGTCGATCAGTAGCGCGTGCGGCACCGGGTAGCGCGAGTACTGCACGAGCGCGTCCACGACCTGCTCGGCGTCGTGACCGGCGGCCCGCGCGTTCCACAGCCCGAGCGGGGTGACCCGGTAGGTGTGGATGTGCTCGGGTGCCCGCTCCAGCTCGGCGAACGGCGCGATGGCCCGCCGGCAGTCGTCCGCCTGGGGGTGGTCCACCTCCAGCAGCAGCGTCTTGTCGCTCTGGACGATGAGGGGTCCGTTCACGCGCTCTCCGCCTCTCCGATCGCGTTGGGCTAATCCTCCAGTGTGCCTCATGGCGTCACGGGTCGGCTCCGCCCCGGCTGAGTGCGCCGACGGGACGGCTGAGCGCGGGCGGGACGGCCCGGGCCGCACCGCGCCGGGAAGCCTTCAGCCCAGGTATGGCTGGTCGCGGGCCTCCTGGTAGTGCCGCAGCCGCAGCCGCTGCGTGTGGTGCATCGGCAGCACCGCCAGGTCGTCCGGTGCGACGAATCGCAGTTCCGTGGACTCGTCCGAGACGGCGAGCGCGCCACCGGTCACGCGTGCGGTGAAGCAGACGTTGAACTGCCTGCGCACCTCGCCGTCGCTGTACGCGATCACATGGCGGGGGTCGGTGTACGTGCCGACGAGACCCGTGATCTCGATGTCGAGAGCCGTCTCCTCCTTGACCTCGCGCACGGCGGCCCCCGGAAGCGAGTCACCCATCTCCATACCGCCGCCGGGAAGCGCCCACAGGCCGCTGTCCTCGCGACGCTGCAACAGGATGCGTCCGGCCTCGTCGGTGACGACGGCAGAGGCGGCGACGACCAGGCTGTTCGGCTTCGGGGCGGCGGAGTCGTCGTAGTACTCGGTCCGTGGCATCGCTCACCCTCCCGCTACGGGCGTGGCCGATGCCCAGACGGCCTCGAAGCTTCCCGCGGCCGAGGTTCACCCACCGCTCAACGGACTTGGGGTCCACCTCGGCCTTCGCGGCCAGGCCGGCGTTGGTCCACCCGCCCGCCGCCATGGCTACTCGTGATCTCTCGTTGGACATTCGGTCTTCACCCTCCTGCCGGGACGTTGGTAGGGACGTTCTACCTCTGTCAGGACGTCCCGAAGTGGGCTTTGTGGGAGGTGCCCACGTGCTGATGACGGGCACGAAGCTCCTGGCACGGACACCGGTGAGCGGCCTCGCATGACCCTTCGGATCAGCCGTGACAGCGGCCGCACTTGGGGACCGACGCAAGTGGTGTGGCCGGTCGAGCCCTCGGACATCCTGGCGCGGCCATGCGCCTGTCCACCGCGCGCGTGCGCCCGGTGTGTTCGTTCGGGCTGCAACTCACCTGCGACCGCGGCCAGTTCAACCGCCCGGCCGAGTGGGGTGCCGGTGCGCGGGTAGGCGTTCGGGCGGAGGGTCGGCAGGGCGTGAGGGCGGGAGGTCCTCGTGGACGGTGTCGCACGATGGCGGGAGCGTGGCGCGGGCGGGCGGAAGCGACGCGGCGGGCGCGCCCGGGCGTGGTGGAAGCGGCCGGAGAACGGGCGGTGGCGGGCTCGGGTCGTCGCGGGACGCGAACGGTGGCGGGCGCGGACCGCCGAGCGGCGGGCGGCTCGGGTCCGGGCCGGGCGTCGGGAGCGGGAGCGGGAGGCCGCGTGGGAGCGGGAGTGGGCCGAGCGGCGCAGGCCGCGGGCCGGGCGGGTGGTGCGGGCGGTCGTGATGCTGGTCGCGTTCGTGGGCATGGTGGCGTTCGCGGTGCTGCTGGCCAGGGTCACGCTCGTGCCGTCGCCCGCGTCGCGGTCGCTGGTGCACGCCAACTTCCGTCCCCTGGCGTCGATCCGCGCCTACCTCGACCAGCCCGACTGGCGGGACTCCGTCAAGCAGATCGGCGGGAACGTGGTGCTGGGCGTGCCGTTCGGCATGCTGCTGCCGGTGCTCTTCCCGCGCACCCGGGGCCTGGTGCGGGTGGTCGTGGTGACCGCGTTCGTCATGCTGTGCGTGGAGACCGCGCAGGGCACGCTCGTCGAGGGCCGGGCCTTCGACATCGACGACGTCATCCTCAACACCGCGGGCGCGCTGCTGGGTTACCTGCTGGTCGGCCGTCTCGTCGGCCGGGCGCTGCACCCCAGGCGGCGGCACTGGTGGCAGAGCTACCGCGTCGCCAGGGTGCGCGAACGCGCCGGGCTCAGGGCGTCTCGTTCGTCAGTTCCGCCGTCCCCGTGATGCGGTGCAGGGAGAAGGTGCGGACCTCGTCGGTGGTGTGGTCGTAGGCGGTCACGTAGCCGCCCTCCACCCTGACCGGTTCGATGACGCGCTGGGTGGCGGCGCCCTCGGCGTTGACGTAGCCGATCCACAGCGGGTCGCCGGTCAGCACGGCGGCCTGGACCGTGGCGAGCGTCTCGGCGGAGGAGGTGCGCGGGACGGCGCGGCGCTCCCCGGCCGGGCCCCGCACGGCGGTGGCGGCGCGGTCGCCCGCCCGGATCGCCTTCACCGCCGCCGCCAGCAGCCGGTCGTCCGGGACCGCCGGGCCGTCCGGCACCGGCACCGGCGCGGCACGCGGCGGGGTGCGGTGGGCGTCGGCGCGGGTGATCAGCACGTCGCCCTCGGCCGACTCGGCCGCCGGCGCGAACCCCATGCCGCGCAGCCGCTCCAGCAGCGCCGCGGGGTCGGTGCGCGAGGCCAGCACGGTCGGCGCCAGGCGGCGCAGGCCCAGCCCGGAGGCACGCCGGTCGGCGAGGATCTCGGCGAGCAGCGCGTCGTCGTCGCACCGCAGGTAGGCCGAGGCCGCGCCGACCCGGAGCCTGCCGTGGCGGCGGGCCACGTCGTCGATGAGGTAGGTCAGCGGCTGGGGCACGGGCGTGCGCGAGTGCGCGGCAAGGAAGGCGTGCAGGTCGTCCGCGGTGCGCCCGGCGTCCAGCGCCCGGCGCACCGAGCCGGGGGTGAAGCGGTAGACGGTAGCGCCGCCCTTGGACTCCACTTCGGCGGCGGTGTCCATGAACTCCGCCAGCGGTGCCATCAGCGGCCCCGGCGCGACCGCCGTCAGGTCGGCCTGGAGCAGCACGTGGTCCAGCGGTTCCGGCAGCAGCGGGCGCAGTCGTGCGGCGGCGCGCTCGGCGGAGCCGTCCAGCAGGTCGCGGCCGAACGAGGCCAGCGCCCCGCGCCCGGTCACGCCCAGCGACTCGGCCTCCTCCAACGTCCAGCGGACCAGCCGGGACAACGTGTCGTCCGGTCCCGCGCCGCGTCGCGGCCACTCCCACCGCAGCCGCGCCGGCACGCTGTCCGCCGTGGGCGCCGCGCCCTCCGGCACCGACGCCAGCAGCTCCAGGACGCGGCGGCGCACCTCCGGCGCGAGCGAGCGGTCCAGGCCCGGGCCGAGCGCCGCCAGCGCACGCCCCTTGGCATCGCGGGCACCGACCGCGCCGGGCGTGCGGGTGGCCGGGAGCCAGGCGGTGACCAGCCGCGTCCAGCGCTCCTGCGGGGGCAGGCGCAGCCACTCGTCGTACGCGGGGGTGGGCGCGTAGACCTCGTCGACCTCGCCGTCGGAGGCGAGCAGCCCGGCGCCGTACGCCAGCTCCAGCCAGAACGCGGCGACCGGCTCGGGCACCTCCAGCTCGACGGCGGTCCGCTTCAGGTCGCGCACGCTCAGGCCGCCCGCGCGCAGCACCGCCGGGCCGCCGGTCTGCCAGGACTTCAGCAACTCCTCCACCGTCCGCACGGCGCCGAACGCCTGCCCGGCCGCCGTCGCGTCGGCCGTCGCGGGGCCGTGCGCGGCGGCCACCTCCAGCGGAGGCGGCACGGGCAGCGGCTCGCGGTGCGCCCGCCCGCCGCGCAGACTCAGCGCGGCCTCCCGGGGCAGCACGACGTTGCGCGGCCCGGCCGGAAGCAGTACGCCGCGCGCCAGCAGCCACTGCACCGGGGTGGTGGCGGTCGCGGCGCGCACCGGCTCGGAGGCACCCGTCACCTCGCCGTACGGCGGCCCCCACACCAGCTTGTCCAGCACCGCCGTCGCGCCGTCCGGGGCGGCGGCCAGCAGCTCCCGCAGACCCGCCCGGTCGCTCAGCAGCCCCGCGAGCGCGGCGACGGCGCTCACCGGGTCGTGGGTGGCGGGCAGTCCCGCGTCGGCCAGGATCTCCTGGAGCCTGCCCGGCGACATGCCCGCGGTGGCCTCCGCGACCGTGGGCCCGAGCCCGGTCGGCGAGGGCGCGGCGGCGGAGGGCGCCAGCAGGTCGCGGGCGGTGCGCACCAGGGTGAGGCGGTCGTCGCCGCCCCACACGAGCGCGTTGTCCCGCAGCACGCCGACCGCCCTGGGCAGCGCGGCGGCGACGGGACCCGGATCGCCCGGCTCGAGTCCTTCGTCGCCCGTCATCAGCGCGAGCAGCGCCTCGTACGGGCACGGGTCCGGCGCGACCGCCAGCGCTTCGGCGGTCTGGAGCACGAAGCGGTCCAGCCGCTCCAGCGCGCGCAGCACCGACGCCCGGGTCCCGGCCCGGGTGGCGAGCTGGGTCAGGTCGTTGGGAACCGGGCTGACCAGGTCGGGGCGGGCGCGCAGCAGCGCGACCACCGCCTCGTCGCCCCGGGCGCGCAGATCCTCGGCGAGAGTGCGCGGTCCGGGTCGCGCGGCGGCGTTCTCGGAACCCGTGTCGCCGTTCACGTGCCCCCTCCCCACTTCAGGTGCGGCCATCCGTTCAACATTAGGGCCTGACGCCGACAAGGCGGCGGGGGGCGACGCGTCGCCGCTGCGCTGCTGTGACGCGAGGGGCGGTGGCGGTACCGTCAACGGGGCGCCGCGGCAAGGGCATTGGCCGCGGCACGGGCACTGGGCGGTGAACCGATGGGCATCGAGAGCGACAAGCTGGTCCTCGACTACCTGAGCCGGGTCGGCGACCTGGCGCAGATCACCCTGCCCGCGGCCGAGCGCATGCGGCTGGTCGCCCAGCTGCGCAACGACATCGACCGCGCCCGCGACGGCAGCGCCGCCGACAGCCCGGCGGCGGTGCGGCGGATCCTGGGCAGGCTCGGTTCGCCGGACGACGTGGTGGCCGCCGCCGCGAGCAGGCCCGGCGAGGCCGAGGCGCCGCAGCCGCCGCGGGCCTCCGCCCCTCGCCCCGAGCCGTCCGAACGCTCGCCGCGACCGGAGGCGCCGGGACCGCGGGCGACCGCGTCCGCCGCGCGTGCCGAACGGCAGGACGCGGTGTCGTTCGACAAGCGGGGCGAGCGGGAGCCCTCCGGCGGGTCGCGTGGGTCCGGTACGGAGCCAGGGCCCGAGGTGCCGGCCGGGGGCGGCCCCGAGTGGTGGCGGGTCCCCGCGCCGCGCAGCGCCGCGCGGACCAACGAGATCCTGGGCGGCGGCTGGACCGGCGGGATCTTCCTGTCGGAGTTCGACGATCCCGGCGAGGAGGACGACGCGGACGGTGACGGCGAGGACGACGAGGCCGTGGAGGCGGTGGCGGGCGCCGCTGCGGGCCGCCGCCCGTTCCCCCGGCTGCGCCTGCGCCGCCGGGGAGCCGCCGCGCCGGACCCGGTCGCGCGGGAGGTGGCGGGACGCCGGGGGCTGCCGGTGGGCCCGCTGGAACTGCTGGGCGCGCTCGCGCTGCTGGCGGGGGCGGTGCTGGGCAACGGGATAGCGCTGGGGGCGGGCTGGGTGCTGGCGTACACCAGCCGGGGCATGAGCCGCCGCGACGCGAAGTTCGCCGCGCTCGGGGCGCCTGGGCTGGTCGCGCTGGGCGCGGTGCTGTGGCTGTGGGGGCGCACCGAGGGGCGCTGGGGGGCGCCGATCGCCGGCGGACAGCTGGGCGCGGTCATCTCGTCCGACTTCCCGACGCTGCTGCGGGTCGCCGCGGTCGCCTCGGCGCTGGCCCTGCTGTGGCGCGCATCGGCGGCGCGCAGGCGGTAGCGGCGAGCCCGGAGGCGGGCCCGGCCGCCTACGCCCCGCCCGGCCGCCTACGCCCGCCCCGCCTCACGCCGCCGTCCCGCCTCCCGTCGCCCCGCCGCCTTAGGCCCCCGCTTTCCCGCCCGTCACCCCCGCGTCATCCCGCTCGCGTAAGAATGGGTGGCATGGCCACGCATCCTCTGACGGTCGGGTTCGATCTCGACATGACGCTGATCGACTCCCGGCCCGGCATCAAGGCCGTCTACGACCGGCTGTCCGAAGAGACCGGGACGTACATCGACTCCGAACTCGCCATCACCCGTCTCGGGCCGCCGCTGGAACAGGAGCTGGCGTACTGGTTCCCGGCCGCCGCCGTCCCCGCCGCCGTCGACCGCTACCGCGAGCTGTACGTGGACCACGCCATCGTGCCCACCCCGGCCATGCCCGGCGCCGTCGAGGCGATCGCGGCGGTGCGCGCGGCGGGCGGCCGGGCCATCGTGGTGACCGCCAAGCACCAGCCCAGCGCCCAGTCGCACCTGGACCACCTGGGCATCGGCGCCGACGCGCTCATCGGCTGGCTGTGGGCCGAGGCGAAGGCCGAGGCGCTGCGCGAGCACGGCGCGTCGGTGTACGTGGGCGACCACGTCGGCGACGTGCGCGGGGCGCGTACCGCCGGAGCGTTCTCGGTGGCGGTCGCCACCGGTCCGTGCGACGGCGCGCAACTGCGCGCGGAAGGCGCCGACGTCGTGCTGGACGACCTGACGCGCTTCCCGCGCTGGCTTGAGGACTGGCTCACCGACGGCGCCGCCGCCTCAGAGCCCGAGGACGCCGCCGAGGACGCCGCCTAGGACCGGGGGCCCGCCTACGCCGCCGAGGCCTCGCGGATCTGGCGCCGCTGGGCCCGCGCGGCCCGTAGCAGGCCGGCCAGGGCGAGCGCGAAGCCGACGCCCATCAGCATGCAGACGAAGTACGCCGGGGTGGGCAGCGGCTTCGTGCCGATGAACAGCGGGGTCATGGTCGCGAGGGTCGCTACCGCGCCAATGATGAACACGATCGCGCCGATCCGTACGAGCGCGTCACCGGGCCTGGGGGTTTCGTTGGTCACCTCAATAGGGTAGGTCGCGTCCAGAGCGCCGGGGGACGGGGCCCGGGAGCGTCTTGTCACCCGCGCCGGGACCATTAGCCTGGTGGGAGGCGGGCCACCGGGCCCGCTCCACTGCTGTCCGGCCCCGGCCGGGGTCCGGCCCGGGAAAAAGAACCGGACTCCCGGTCCGTGCGGTGCCAGGTGTTTCCCGAGTGACGAGGACGAGGTCGGACGTGCCAACCGGCAAGGTCAAGTGGTTCAACAGCGAGAAGGGCTTCGGCTTCCTCTCCCGCGACGACGGCGGCGACGTCTTCGTGCACTCGTCCGTGCTCCCCGCCGGAGTGGATTCGCTCAAGCCCGGCCAGCGCGTGGAGTTCGGCGTGGTCGCCGGACAGCGCGGCGACCAGGCGCTGTCGGTGACCGTGCTCGACCCGGCGCCCTCGGTCGCCGCCGCGCAGCGCCGCAAGCCCGACGAACTGCTGCCGATCGTCCAGGACCTCACCAGCCTGCTGGAGGACGTGGCCCGCTCGCTCCAGCGCGGCCGCTACCCGGAGAAGACGCACGGACGCAAGATCGCGGGCGTGCTGCGCGCGGTCGCCGACCAGCTGGACGTCTGACAGGCGGGCGTCCGGCCGGACGCCCGCGTTCGTACGCCGGCGGACCCCGCGCGCGGCCGTGAAGCCCGCGCGCGGAGCCGCCCTTCGGCGAGCGGCCCCTCGCGGGCGGCCTCCCTTGATCAGGGGAAGCGCAGCGCGTCCGGTCCCAGCGGCGGCACCAGGCCCTCGGCCGCGGCCCGGGTGAGCAGCCCGCGCACCGCCGCGTAGCCCTTCTCGCCGAGGTCCTCGGTGAACTCGTTGACGTACAGCCCGATGTGCTGGTCGGCCACGCGGGCGTCCATCTCCTGCGCGTGCGCCAGCACGTAGTCGCGGGAGGCGGCCGGGTCGTCCCAGGCGGCGCGGACCGAGGCGCGGGCGGCGTCGGCCAGCTCGCGCAGCCGCTCCTCGCCCAGCGAGCGCCTGGCGACGATCGCGCCGAGCGGGATGGGCAGGCCGGTGGTCCGCTCCCAGTGCTCGCCCATGTCGGCCAGCTTGTGCAGTCCGTAGTCGGCGTAGGTGAAGCGGGCCTCGTGGATGACGAGTCCGGCGTCGACCCGGCCGTCGCGCACCGCCGGCATGATCTCGTGGAACGGCAGCACCTCGACGCGGCCGATCCCGCCGGGCACCTCGGAGGCCGCCCACAGCCGGAACAGCAGGTAGGCGGTGGACCGTTCGCTCGGGACCGCGACCGTGCGCCCCGACAGGTCGGCGTCCGGCTCCCGGGTGAGCACCAGCGGCCCGCAGCCGTGCCCCAGCGCGCCTCCGCACGGCAGCAGCGCGTACTCCCGAAGCACCCACGGCAGCACCGCGTACGACACCTTCAGCACGTCCAGCTCGCCGCGCTCGGCCATGCCGTTGGTGACGTCGATGTCGGCGAACGTCACGTCCAGCGCGGGGGCGCCGGGTACCAGGCCGTGCGCCCAGGCGTGGAAGACGAAGGTGTCGTTGGGGCAGGGCGAGTACGCGATCCGCAGGGGCTCAGCCATGGTCCGTCGCTTCCTGGAGTACCGGGACCATGGCGCGGAAGGCGTCGCCGAGCGCGGCCAGCGCGTCGCCGATCCGCCAGGCGGCCCGGTCCCTGGGGCCTACGGGGTTGGAGACCGCGCGCACCTCCAGCACCGGCACCCGGTGCGCGGCGGCGGCCTCGGCGACGCCGAAGCCCTCCATCGCCTCGGCGAGCGCCGTCGGGTGCCGGTCGGTCAGTTCACGGGCGCGGGCGGCGCTGCCGGTGACCGTGGAGACGGTCAGCACGGTGCCGTGGCCGGCCCCGGCGGCTCGGGCGGCGGCCCGGGACAGCTCGGGCGGGGGCAGGTGGCGGGAGGTGCCGAAGCCCAACTCGGTGACGGGGACGAACCCCTCGGGCGTCTCGGCGCCCAGGTCGGCGGCGACGATCGCGTCGGCGACCACCACGGAGCCGACCGGCGCCGCGGGCGCGAACCCGCCGCCGATGCCCGCGCTGATCACGAGGTCGTACGGGGTCCCCGCCGCCTCGGCCGCGGCCAGTGCCGTCGCGGTGCCCGCCGCCACCGCCGCCGGGCCGACGCCGGCGGCGAGCAGGTCGACGGTGCCCAGCGGGCCGCCGGTCAGCCGCAGCGCGGTCCGGTCGCCGGGCAGCGGGTGCTGGACGCCCGCGTTGGCGTCGCCGTCACCGCCGCCGGGCGCGGTCAGCCCGCGGGCGGCGGAGTCGCGCTCCGCCGCCACCGCGGTCACCACGAGCAGCATGGGGATGCGCGTCAGCCCTTGAGCTGGAGCGCGAAGTGCCACACGCCCTGGTAGGACTGGGCGCCGGAGTTCTCGACGATGGTCAGCGTGACCTTCGTCTTCTGCTGGCCGGTGCTGGAGTCGGTGAAGAACTGGTTCACCAGGTCCGGGCTGAACGTGTGGTACGTGCTGGTCAGCCTGCCGGAGGCGCCCTGCTGGTCCACCACCACGACCCAGCCCTTGTCGGCGATCGCCGGGTCCACGCCGACGTGCACCGTGTCACCGGAGGAGACGTCGACGGTCTCGGAGGGCGTGCTGTTGAGGCACTTGGTGAAGTCGGCCGTGGAGAGCGACTTGCCGTTGTCGTAGCACGCCGCCTCCGTGTGAACGGAGGTCTTGCCGACCGTCACGGTCGCCAGCGGGGTCGGCTTGGTGCAGGCGGACAGGGCGAACAGCCCGAAGGCGACCGCACCCACGGCGGCGGCACTGCGGCGAATGGTCATGACGCTGAGGCTACCGGGCGGTCCCCCTCACGCCGCACGCGGGTGCGGCGTGCCGTGCCGGGCGGCGGCCAGCAGTCCCCGCCCGGTCAGCGCGGCGCCGGCCGCCACGATCGCGGCGCCGGCGCCGAGGCCGACCAGCCCGTTCAGCGGCAGCACGATGCCCAGGCCGCCGCCGATCACCCAGGCCAGTTGCAGCACGGTCTCGGAGCGGGCGAACGCGGAGGTGCGCACCGCCTCCGGCACGTCGCGCTGGATCAGGGCGTCCAGCGACAGCTTGCCCATCGCCTGGGTCAGCCCGGTCAGCCCGGCGGCCAGCACGACGCCCACGACGCCGTAGACGATCGCGCCGAAGACCAGCGAGCCGAGGGCGATCAACTGCACCGTGGTGATGATCACTTCGGGCGCGCGGGCGCGCAGCCAGGAGCCGAGCACGTTGCCCAGCGCGTTGCCCCCGCCCGCGGCGACCGCGACCAGGCCGAGGGAGAACGCCGGGCTCAGCCCGCCGACCGGGTGCTCGCGCAGGGTGAAGGCCAGGAAGAAGGTGAGCAGCCCCGACAGCCCGCGCAGCGCGCAGTTCGCCTGGAGCGCGTAGAGGACGGAGGCGCCGACCGTGCGCAGCCCCGGCCGCCGGATCGTCTTGTCCACCGGCGGCGCCGACTCGTCGTCCGCGTGCAGCACCGCACGGCCCTCGCCCTTGGCCGAGTCCACGGTGTGCGGCAGCGAGAAGCACAGCAGCGAGCCGACCGCGTAGATCACGAACGCGCCGTACAGCGGCCAGCCGGGGCCGATCAGGTGCAGCAGCCCGCCGACCGGCGCGGCGGCGGCCGTGGCCAGCAGGCCCGCGAGCGTCATCCGGGAGTTCGCCTTGACCAGCGAGATCCGCTGCGGCAGCAGCCGGGGCACGACCGCGCTGCGCACGACGCCGTTGGCCTTGGAGGCGACCAGCACGCACAGCGCCTCCGGGTAGAGCGCGAGGCCGCCGCCCACCGAGGAGGCCATCGACCAGGCCAGCACCGCGCGGGCCATCATCGACGCGGCCATCGCCGCCCTGCGGCCGTGCGGCACCCGGTCGAGCAGCGGGCCGATCACGGGCGCGAGCAGGGTGAACGGCGCCATCGTGACCAGTAGGTAGAGCGCCACCCGGTCGCGGGCCTGGCCGGTGGGGACCGAGAAGAACACCGTGCTGGCCAGCGCGATGGTGATCATCATGTCGCCGGCCGAGCTGACCGCCTGGAGTTCCAGCAGCTTCGCGAGCCCGGTCTCGCCCGCGCCCTGCGCGTGGGTCATCCGCTTGATCAGCGATCCCGCGCCGCGCCCGGCCCGCGCGGCGGAGTGCGCGACGGACCGCCCGGCCCGACGCATCGGGCCGGCTCCGGACATCCGGACGGTTCCCACGCCTTGCATCCTCCCCCAATCGCGGTCGCGCATGGCGGTTTTCGGCAGCGCTTCGCGTGGCTACCGCGATTCACCCGCCCGGGCGCGCCGTACCCGGTCCGTCCTCCGCCGTCCTCGCGGCCACCCGTACGGGTGGCCGGCCGGGCGCCCGTACGAGCGGGTCGGGTGCCGGGCGGGCCCGTCCGACACGCGGTCGCCGACGGGCGCGCGGACCCCCCGACTTCCCGCCGGGGGCGTGGACGGGTAGCGTGCGTCACGCGCCGTCGACGGCACGTTCCTCGCCGCGCGCTCCAGGCGGATCCCTCAGAATGGGACGGACCAGGTGCGCCCGAGAGCTGCCGGGCGATACGTCGACGCGGTCCCCAGGTCCGCTCCGTACCGCCCCCGCCCTCGGTTGGCGCGCTCGTGAGACGGCGTAGGAGAGAATCGATTCTTGTGAGTGCTGCGATGCGAAGCCGGACACCGGACCGCCTGTGCGCCGAGGCGGTCGACCTCGCCCGGACGGCGGCAGAGGAGACCGCCGGGGCGGACGTGGTCGGTGAGCACCTCGGGGCCACCTGGGACGGGGACCGCGTCGTCACGCACTCCTTCGTCTGCAAGGACCCCGCCTACCGGGGCTGGCGCTGGGCGGTCACCGTGGCCCGCGCCTCCCGCGCGAAGCTGGTCACCGTCGACGAGACGGTGCTGCTGCCGGACGCCGACGCCGTGCTCGCGCCGGAGTGGGTGCCGTGGAGCGACCGGCTGCGCCCCGGCGACATGGGCCCGGGCGACCTGCTGCCCACCGAGGCGGACGACCTGCGCCTGGAGCCCGGCTGGCTGGAGGGCCCCGAGTCGGTCGAGCCCGCGCCGCAGGGGCTGGCCGAGATCGTGGAGTCCGAGGACGTCCAGGCGGCGCCCCCGGTCGACCGCGCCGGGCCGGTCTCCCTCGCGGAGGAACTCGGGCTGCGCCGCGACCGCGTCCTGTCCCGCTACGGGCTGCACATCGCCGCCGACCGCTGGGACGAGGCGTTCGGCCCCAAGACGCCGATGGCGCAGGCGGCGCCCGCGCACTGCGTGAGCTGCGGATTCCTGGTGCCGCTCAGCGGCTCCCTGCGGCAGGCCTTCGGCATCTGCGCCAACGAGTTCTCGCCCGCCGACGGCCGCGTGGTGTCGCTGGCCTACGGCTGCGGCGGCCACTCGGAAGCCGCCGTGATGCCGAAGACACCGCGCCCCGCGCCCCCGGTCCTGGACGAGCTGCGCACCGAGCCGATGCCGCTGCACCCGGAGCGCACCGGCGGCTCGGTGGACCCCACGACCCCGGACTCGGAGGAGCTGGGGCACTCCTGACGTCCCCCGGGACCCGGTGAAGTTCCCCCGCCTCAGCGCGGGACGAGCGGCTCGGGGCCGGGCGCGACGGCTTCGAGGCGGACCTGCTGCGTCGCCGTCGGCCTGCGCACGAACGCCACGGCGAGGACCGCCGCCGCGGCGTTCAGGCCGTCCGCCACCGGGCAGGCCATGGTGCGTCCCGCCGGGGCGTCGTACGGCACGGGGTGGTGACTCTCGACCGAACGGCGGGAGAGGCGAACGGCGCGTGCGCCGGGGGCATCGAGCCACCTCGAAGCGGAGCAATGCGCGGGTAAGCGGACGTTGTGACGCACCCCCGGATGAGGCCGAAGCGATTTGCGGGAACGCGGGCCTTGCGGAGCGCACCGGGGAGAAGGCGCGGACGGTGCCCGCGACGACCGGCGGCAGGAAGCGCGGGACGCGCGGGCGCTCGCGCGGCCCGGGGCGCCGGAGCGGCGGGCGTGCGGCGCGGTCCGCTCGGCCGAACCGGTAACGTCCCCCCTGGTCCGGGCGATCGGCCCGGGCGACCCGGTCGGCGGGCGCCCCGCCCGCCCGGTCCGTCCCGCTGTCCCAGCCCCCGAAGGAGACCCCGTGAGCGCAGTGGTGAATCCGGTGCCCGCCGGTGGAGCCGACACCTTCGGGGTGGCGCGCCTGCGGCAGGCCGTGCTGGACGCCTGGGCCGCCTCGCCCGCGCGCTTCCGGGAGGACGCCAACGCCGAGGAGGACCTCGCCCTCG
Source organism: Streptomyces sp. ICBB 8177 (assembly GCF_003144095.1). Classification (GTDB taxonomy): domain Bacteria; phylum Actinomycetota; class Actinomycetes; order Streptomycetales; family Streptomycetaceae; genus Streptantibioticus_D. Next base: position 279,014 of record NZ_NSKH01000002.1, read on the forward strand.
GCGGCTACCGGGACCGGCTCGTCGTCGAACTCGCGCAGAACGCCGCCGACGCGGCCGTGCGCGCGGGCGTCCCCGGCCGCCTCCTGCTGACCCTGCGCGACGGCGTGCTGGCCGCCGCCAACACCGGCGCCCCGCTGGACGCGGAGGGCGCCGAGTCGCTGTCCACGCTGCGCGCCTCCGCCAAGCGCGGGCAGGAGGGCGTCGGCCGGTTCGGCGTCGGCTTCTCCGCCGTACTCGCGGTCAGCGACGAGCCCGCGGTCGTCTCGCACGGCGGCGGCGTGCGCTGGTCGCTGGCGGAAGGGCGGGAACTGGCGGACGACGCGGCCGGACGCAGCCCCGGTCTCGCCGACGAACTGCGCCGCAGGGACGGCCACGTACCGCTGCTGCGGCTGCCGTTGCCCGCCGAGGGCAGCGCGCCGGAGGGCTACGACACGGTCGTGGTGCTGCCGCTGCGCGACGGCGCCGCCGAGGATCTCGCGGCCCGCCTGCTGGACGGTGTGGACGACGCGCTGCTGCTCGCGCTGCCCGCCCTGTCCGAGGTCGTGATCGAAACCCCGGACGAGCGCCGCGTGCTGACGCAACGTCAGGACGTCGACGGCGAAGTCGTCGTGGACGACTCCCGCTCGGGGGCGACGCGTTGGCGGGTCGCCTCGGACGCCGGTGAGCTGGACGCCGCCCTGCTCGCCGACCGGCCCGTCGAGGAACGCCTGCGCCCCGCCTGGTCGGTGACGTGGGCGGTGCCGGTGGACGGCACCGGGGCGCCCGCCCGGCCGCGCACCGCCTCCGTGGTGCACGCGCCCACCCCCACCGACGAACCCCTGGGCCTGCCCGCGCTGCTCATCGCCTCCTTCCCGCTCGACCCCACCCGGCGGCACGTCGCGCCCGGCCCGCTGACCGACTTCGTGCTGGAGCGCGCCGCCGACGCCTATGTGCGACTGCTGGCCGGATGGCGTCCGGTGGGCGCCGGGGTGATCGACCTGGTGCCGGGACCGCTCGGCCGCGGTGAACTCGACGGCGCCCTGCGGGGGAAGGTGCTGTCCGCGCTGCCCGCCACCGCGTTCCTGCCCGCGGCGGCGGCCACGCGGGAGGACGGCGACCACGCCCTGCGCCCGGACCGCGCGGAACTGCTGGAGGGCGGCACCGCGCAGGCCGTCGGGGTGCTGAGCGAGGTCCTTCCCGCCCTGCTGCCCGCGGGCCTGGAGCGCCGGGCCGAGCTGCGCGCGCTGGGGGTCGCCCGGCTGCCGCTCGGCGAGGCCATCGACCGGCTCGCCGGGACCGAGCGCCCGGCCACGTGGTGGCGCAGGCTCTACGACGCGCTCGCCGGGACCGACCCGGACCGCCTCAGCGGACTGCCGGTGCCGCTGACCGACGGCCGCACCGTCGTCGGGCCCCGCCAGGTGCTGCTGCCGTCGCCAGGGACGCCGCTGCCGGAAGGGCTGGTACGGCTCGGGCTGAAGGTGGCCGACCCCGAGGCGGCGCACCCGCTGCTGGAGAAGCTGGGCGCGACCCCGGCCACCCCGCGTGCGGTGCTGACGACACCTCAGGTGCGGGCGGCGGTCGCCGGATCGCTGGACGCCGAGGAGGTGTGGGACGAGGACGCGCCCGGGCTCGACGCGGAGGAACTGGCCGACCTGGTACTGGCGTTGGTGCGGGACGCGGGTCTGGCCCCCGGCGACGAACCCTGGCTCGGCGCCCTCGCCCTGCCCGACGACGAGGGCGAGTTGTCCCCGGCCGGTGAACTGGTCTACCCGGGGAGCGCGTTCGAGCAGGTCATCCGTCCCGGCGAACTCGCGGCGTGCGACCACGACCTGGCCGTCCGCTGGGGCGAGCAGCCCCTGACCGCGGTCGGGGTGCTCGCCACCTTCGCCCTGGTGCGCGCCGCCGACGTGGTGCTCGACCCGGACGACCTGGAGCCGCGCGACGCCGACTGGGCCGAGCCGGACGACGCCGGTCTGCTGGACGCCGTCGACGTGTGGTGCGAGGACGTGCTCGACCAGCTGCCGGAGACCGACGTGCCCCCGGTCGCCACCGAACTCGTGGGCGTGCGCGACCTGGACCTGGTGGACGACGACGCCTGGCCGCAGGCGTTGCGGCTGCTGTCCCTACCGCCGCTGCGGGACGCGATCACCGCGCCGGTGCGGGTGCTGCTGCCGGACGGCACGACGCGCAGCGTGCGCCCGTACACCGCGTGGTGGCTGCGCGACCACCCCGTGCTGGACGGCCGTCGTCCGGTGGGCCTGCGGGCATCCGGCGGCGACCCGCTGCTGGCCGGGCTCTACGACGAGGCGGACACGGCGGCGGTGGACGACCAGGTGCTGCGGGCGCTGGGGGTGCGTACCTCGGCGGCCGCGCTGCTGGACGAGCCGGGCGGGGCGGCGGAGCTGCTCTCCCGCCTCGCCGATCCGGAGTCGCACGTGACGTCCGGGCAACTCAAGGCGCTCTACGCGGAGTTGGCGCTGCTGGAAACGCACGAGGTGACGCTGCCTGACGAGCTGTGCGCGGTGGTGGACGGCCGTACGACCGTGGTGGACGCGGCCGACGCGCTGGTCGCCGACGCGCCCGACCTGCTGCCGCTGGCGTCCGGCCGGGCCCTGCTGCCGGCCGGCCCGCGGCACGCCGAGGCGCTCGCCGAACTGTTCCAGGTGCGCCGCCTGAGCGACCAGCTCGCGGCCCCGGTGGTCAGCCACGGCGAGCCGCACGAGGTGCCCGACGAGGTACGCGAACTGCTGCCCGGCGCCCCCGCCTCGTACGTCGAGCACGAGGAGCTGCTGGTCGCCGCGGCCGACGGCGAGCAGGCGCTCGACTGGCGCTGGGCGGACGGCGTGCTGCACGCCGCGACGCTCGAGGGCGTGGCGGCCGGGCTGGCCTGGGCGGCGGGTCAGTGGCGGCGCCGCTTCGAGGTCGCCGCGCTGCTGGAGGACCCCTCGCGCGCCGGGGAGCTGGCCACGGCGCGCTGGTTCGAGTGAGGCGGGCCCGGTCGGTGCCTGGCCGGGGTGAACGGCGGGGCGCGGCGGGTCAGTTGCCGCTGAGTGCCCGCCGCACCCCGTAGATCACGGCGAAGACGGCCACGACGCCGATCAGCACCCACAGCAGCGCCCACCCGCTGCCCGTGCCGTGCCCGTACCCGTGGCCGTAGGTGGTCGTGGTGTACGTGTGGTGGGTGACGTAGTGGTGGGTCACGGTGTGGTGGACGATGGAGTGGGAGCCGCCGTGGGACCGGGCGGCGAGGTCGAAGGACATGAGCCGGGATACTAAAGCCCCGATCAGTTCACCGTAAAGGACGTAAAGGGCGGCCGGGGTGGACGGCTACACCGGCCTGCGCCTGATGACCTGCCAGGCGCCCTCGACCGCCAGCGAGCCGATCACCGCGACGCCGACCGCCGTCCACGGCCCCTCGGTGCCCACCAGCCGCAGCGCGAAGAACGCCTGGAGCGACGGCGTCACCAGCACGACGAGGAACGCCGCCCCCATTGCCGGCACCAGCGCGATCCGCCACCAGGTGTAGGGGCGGGCGACGATCGCCAGCACCCACATCGAGATCAGGAACAGCGTGAGCGTCGCCGCGCTGGTCTCCGCCTCGCGAGCGCCCGCGCCGCCGTAGTGGTGGCGGGCGACGACGTACGTGACGAACGTGGCCGCGCCCGCGATGATCCCCATCGGCACCGCGAACCGCATCACCCGGCGCACGAAGTGCGGTTGCGCGCGCTCGGTGTTGGGCGCCAGCGCCAGGAAGAACGACGGCACGCCGATGGTCAGGGTCGACAGCAGCGTCAGGTGCCGGGGCAGGAACGGGTAGGGCACCCGCCAGATCACCACCAGCAGCGCCAGCAGCACCGAGTAGACGGTCTTGGTGAGGAAGAGGGTGGAGACCCGGGTGATGTTGCCGATCACCCGGCGGCCCTCGGCGACCACCGAGGGCAGCGTGGCGAAGCTGTTGTCCAGCAGCACGATCTGCGCGACCGCGCGGGTCGCCTCGCTGCCGGAGCCCATCGACACCCCGATGTCGGCGTCCTTGAGGGCCAGCACGTCGTTGACGCCGTCGCCGGTCATCGCCACGTTGTGGCCGCGCGACTGCAACGCGCCCACCATGTCCCGCTTCTGCTGCGGGGTGACCCGGCCGAAGACGCTGCCGTCCTCCAGGGCCCGGCCCATGCGCTCCGGCTCGCGCGGCAACTGGCGGGCGTCCACCGGACGTTCGGACCCGGGCAGCGACAGTTTGGCGGCGACCGCGCCGACCGAGACCGCGTTGTCGCCGGAGATCACCTTGGCGGCGACGTCCTGCCGGGCGAAGTAGCGCAGTGTCTCACCGGCGTCCGCGCGCAGCCGCTGCTCCAGCACGACCAGCGCCGCGGGCTCCACCGACGCGACCACCTCCGGGTCCTCCAGCGGACGTTCGGCGCGGGCCAGCAGCAGCACGCGCAGTCCCCGCGCGCCGCGCTCGTCGACCTCGGCCAGCTCCGGGTGGCCCGGTGGCAGCAGTACGTCGGGCGCGCCCAGCAGCCAGTGCTCGACGCGCCCGCCGCCGTCGTACGAGAGCGTCGCCCCGCTGTACTTGCGGGCGGAGGAGAACGGCAGCGCGCCGGTGCACCGCGGGCCCTCCGCGCCGTCCTGCGCCGAGTCCGCCGGGTAGGCGTCGATGACGGCCTTCAGGCTGGCGTTGGGACGGGGGTCGGCGGCGCCGAGGGCGGCCAGCACCCCGCGTACGCGCGTGTCGTCCGCGCCGTCCAGCAGCCGCAGTTCGGTGACGTCCATGCCGCCCTCGGTCAACGTGCCGGTCTTGTCCAGGCAGACGGTGTCCACCCGGGCCAGGCCCTCGATCGCGGGCAGTTCCTGCACCAGGCACTGCTTGCGGCCCAGCCGGACCACCCCGATCGCGAACGCCACCGACATCAGCAGCACCAGGCCCTCGGGCACCATGGGCACGATCCCGCCCACCATCCGGCGCACCGCCTCGCGCCAGTCGTTGCCCTCGACGTACAGCTGGCTGGCGATCAGGCCGACGGCGACCGGGACCATCATCCACGTCACGTACTTGAGGATCTGGCTGACGCCGCCCCGCAGTTCGGAGTGGACCAGGGTGAAGCGGCTGGCCTCCTCCGCCAGTTGGGCGGCGTAGGCTCCGCGCCCGACCTTGGTCGCGGTGAAGGCGCCGCCGCCGGCGACCACGAAGCTGCCCGACATCACCTCGTCGCCCGGCTTCTTGAGCACCGGGTCGGCCTCACCGGTCAGCAGCGACTCGTCGATCTCCAGGCCGTCCGCCTCGGCGACCTCGCCGTCCACCACGACCTTGTCGCCCGGGCCCAGCTCGATCAGGTCGCCCAGCACGATCGCGGAGGTCACCACCTCGGCGGCCCGCCCGTCGCGGCGCACGGTCGGCCTCGCCTCGCCGACCACCGCGAGGCTGTCCAGCGTCTTCTTGGCGCGCAGCTCCTGGACGATGCCGATCGCGGTGTTGGCGACGATCACGAAGCCGAACAGGCCGTCCTGGATCGGGCCGACGGCCACGATGATCAGGAAGAGGACGCCGAGGATGGCGTTGAAGCGGGTGAAGACGTTGCCCCGGACGATGTCGGCGACCGAACGGGAACTGCGCACGGGGATGTCGTTGACCTCGCCGCGTGCGGTGCGGTCGGCGACCTCGGCGGAGGTCAGGCCCTGGGCGCGGGCGGGCGAGGTGGCGACACGGTCCGTCATGGGTCGAGACTACGTGGCATTCATGACGGTATGCCTGCTTTGCCTCCCGGCTCGCGGAGGAGCCCCGAAGGGCCCACGGACGACTCGCGGAGGGCCCACGGACGGCTCGCGGCGGCCCCGCGGACGGTTCGCGGCGGCTCGCCCGGGAAGGCCGCCGGCTCGTTCGGGCCCGCTGCCGGCCCGCCCGGGACCGTCAGCCGGCGAGGGGCGCGCCGCCGCCCTCGTCGCCGTGCCCGTCGCGGGACGCGGCCGCCCGGCGGATCGCGTCCCTGCGCCTGCGCACGTAGAGGATGCCGACGCCGCCCAGCGCCGCGCCGGCCGCGCAGCACCAGATCCACCAGGCGTGGCCGTGGTCCGCGTACCAGCCGTAGAAGGGGAGCTGACCTAGGAAGAGGACCAGCCAGACGATCGTGCCGCCGGTGACGATCGCGACGTCGTTCGCCTCCAGCGGTTCCGGCGTCTCGTGCAACGGCGTCCACTTCGACTTCATGCCGCACAGCCTACGGGGCGCCTCCGACGGGACCGCCGCCGCTCCGCAGGTCGGTCCCTACCCGGTGTCTACGCGCGGAGATGGAAGTCGGAGGGGATATCTGTTCATACTGAAACGACCTCTGACTGGCTGGTTTGTTTCGTAAGAACGTCTGAAAGTGATCAGACTTGGACCAGGCCAGTGCACCCCCCTGCCCCGTCATCGCGAGGATTCCGAGGACCCCCATGCCCAGCTCGGCCACTTCCCCGGTCGGCTCCGCCCCGCCGCAGGCCCCGCTGCCCCGCAACGCCTTCGACCGCTACTTCCGCATCTCCGAGCGCGGCTCCAGCGTCTACCGGGAGATCCGCGGCGGTCTGGCCACCTTCTTCGCGATGGCGTACATCATCGTGCTGAACCCGATCATCCTCGGCAGCGGCGTCGACAAGTACGGCCACCACCTCGACCACGGCCAGCTGGTCACCGCCACCGTGCTGACCGCCGCCCTGACCACGCTGCTGATGGGCGTCATCGGCAACGTGCCCATCGCGCTCGCCGCGGGCCTGGGCATCAACAGCGTGGTCGCCCTCCAGCTCGCGCCCAGGATGAGCTGGCCGGACGCGATGGGCATGGTGGTGCTCGCCGGTCTGGCGATCATGGTGCTGGTCGCCACCGGCCTGCGCGAGCGGGTGATGGCCGCGGTGCCGCTGAGCCTGCGCAAGGCGATCGCCATCGGCATCGGCCTGTTCATCTTCCTGATCGGCCTGGTCGACTCCGGCTTCGTCTCCCGCGTCCCGGACTCCGAGCAGACCACCGTCCCGCTCCAACTGGGCGGCAACGGGCACCTGCTGGGCTGGCCGGTGCTGGTCTTCATCGTCGGCGCCCTGCTGACGCTGGCGCTGATCGTGCGCAAGGTGCCCGGCGCGATCCTCATCAGCATCGTCGCCATGACCGTGCTGGCGCTGGTCATCGACGCGGTCGCCACGGTCCCGGCCGCCTCCTGGGGCCTGACGGTGCCCAAGTGGCCCGGCGACCCGGTCGCCACGCCCGACTTCGGCCTGGTGGGCAAGGTGAGCCTGTTCGGCGGCTTCCACCAGGTCGGCATCGTGACGGGCATCCTGTTCGTCTTCACCGTGCTGCTGTCCGGCTTCTTCGACGCGATGGGCACCATCCTGGGCGTCTGCGACGAGGCGCACCTGCTGGACCCCAAGGGCGACCTGCCGGGCATGAACCGGGTGCTGTTCGTCGACGGTGTCGCGACCGCGCTGGGCGGCGCCACCTCCAGCAGCGCCAACACCTGCTTCGTGGAGTCCACCGCGGGGGTCGGCGAAGGCGCCCGCACCGGCCTTTCGGCCGTGGTGACCGGCCTGCTCTTCGTGGTCTCGCTCTTCCTGACGCCGCTGGCCACCATGGTCCCGGCGCAGGCGGCCACCCCTGCGCTGGTCGCGGTGGGCTTCCTGATCCTGTCCAACAGCATCAGGGACATCGACTGGAGCGACTTCACCATCGCCGTCCCGGCGTTCCTGACGATGCTGATGATGCCGTTCACCTACTCGATCACCAACGGCATCGGGATCGGCTTCCTGACCTTCTGCGTGCTGCGGATCGTCACAGGCCGCTGGCGCGAGGTGCCGGTGCCGCTGTACGTGGTCTCGGCCGTCTTCGCCTTCTACTACCTGATGCCGGCGCTGCGGCTGACGTGAGACGCCGCCGGGCCCGGCCCCTCGGGGGGAAACCCGGCCCGGCGACGCCGGCAGCACCCGCGGGTCAGGACATCGACTCGCACAGGATCGTCACGTAGTAGCCGCCCGGCTGACCGGTGGTCTGCACCGTGCCGCACTGGAAGGGCGTGAAGCCCGCCATCTGCGCCTGGAGCAGCGCCGTCTGCTGCGCCAGCGGGATCGTCGGCCCGGTGCCGTAGAAGTAGTTCATCCGGAACAGGTCCGGCGTGACGGCGTGGGCGCGGTCCGCGGTCCGTGGGACGGCGGCGTCGGCCGGGGCGGCGACGGCGGCCAGGCCGGTCAGGGACAGCGCGAGCGTGGCGACGCCTGCGGCGACGCGGGTGCGCAGAGCCATGGAGGGTCCTTTCCGTGGTGGATCCGGGTTCGGGTCGGGAGACGCGCCGGTCGCGCTCCGGCCCACCACGGTGGCCGCGCCCCGGCACGCTGTCGCGGCTCCCGAACGAACCCGAATGCGGCGCCGAACGAGCCCGAACACCGCCCGCGGCCACCGTGCAGCGATACATTTCAGCCTAGTAACTCCCCTTGGCATTCACATCAGTTGACCGGTTGGTGCCCGCGGGTGATCCTGGCTGAGCCGTCGGCCCGTCGGCGGGACCAGCCGGCGCGGGGCGGGGCGGCTGAGGGGGAGGACGGCCTTGGCGACATCACTCGGGGAGCCGGTGACCGGGCTCGGGGCACCGGCGGCCAGACCGGTGCGCGGACCCGGACCGGCGCGCACGCTGGACGAACTGGTCGAACGGCTGCGGCTGCTGCGCTCGGACGCGGGCGATCCCTCGTACACCGAGATCGTCCGGCGGATCGCCGACATCAGGGCCCGGCGCGGCCTGCCCGGCGCCGAGCGCGTCCCCGGCCGCATCACCGTCTACGACTGCTTCCGCACCGGCCGCCGCAGGATGGACGCCGAACTCCTGGCGGACGTCGTGCGCGCGCTCGGCGCCGACCCCGCGCCGTGGCGGGCGGCGCTGCGCGGCACGGTGGACGGCAACCCGGCGACCGCGTCGTCGGCCGTGCCGGTCAAGGGGGTGCCGGACGCCGGGGAGGTGGAATGCCGGGGGCGCGACCGGGAGCTGGACCGGCTGGCCTGCGTGACCCGCGGCGTGACCGTCGTCGCCGGGATGCCCGGGGTCGGCAAGACCCGGCTGGCGCTGTGCGCGGCCCGCCGGGTGCTGGACCGCGGGGGCTGCGGCGGGCACCTCCACGTCGACCTGCGCGGCTTCGACCCCGCGGGCCCCCCGGCCGACCCGCACGTGGTGCTCGGCGCGCTGCTGCGCGGCCTCGACGTGCCGGGGGAGCGGGTACGGCGACTGGGCCGGGACGAGCGGACCGCGCTCTACCGGCGGCTGACGGCGCTCCGGGCGCCGCTGGTGGTGCTGGACGACGCGGCAGGACCCGGCCAGGTGCGCGATCTGCTGCCCGCGTCCGGCCGCACCCTGATCACCTCGCGGCGCGCCCTGCCCGGCCTCGGTGCCGGGGTGCTGACGCTGCGCCCACTGGCCGCGCACGACGCGCTGGCGGTGCTGGCCGGCGTGGTCGGCGAGGACCGGCTGCGCGCCGAGCCCCGGGCCGCCGAACGCCTCGCGGCGCTGTGCGGAGGCCTGCCGCTGGAGCTGACCACGGCCGCGTTGCAGATCGCCCGGCGGTCCGGCTGGTCGCTCGCCGACCACGTCCACCGGCTGGAGAGCGCACCGGGCAGCCTGCCGCTGCGCGCCGCGCTGGACGCCTCGTACCGGCGGCTGGACGAGCCCGCGCGCCGGATGTTCCGGCTGCTGGGGCTGCATCCGGGGGGCGCGATCACGCCGGCCGCCGCGGCCGCCGTCGCCGCCTGTCCGGTGCCGGAGGCGGCCATGACGCTCCAGCGGCTTCGCGCCGACCACCTGCTGTTCGCGGCGCGCGGCGAGGACGGGACGCCGAGGTACGGCCTGCACGACCTCGTACGGCAGCACGCGCGACGGCTGGTGGCCGCCGAGGTGCCGTACTCGGCGCAGCGGGAGGCGGTCGGCAGACTGCTCGACCACTGCCTGGCCTCCGGCCGGCCGGTGCGTCCCGGTCAGCCCGGTCAGCCCGCGTAGAAGCGTTCCGTCGCGTCGACCGCGTTCTTGAACCGCTCGTCGAAGTCGTCGCGCACCAGCGTCCGCACGACGTAGTCCTGCACGCTCATGCCGCGTCTGGCGGCGTGCTGGGCGACGCGGTCGAGCAGGTCGGCGTCCATCCGCAGACTGAGCACCTTCGATCCGTGCGCTTGCGATCCGTCCGGTCCCATAGTCATACGGTCCACGGCAGGCTCGGGCGATGCCGCCGTTCCGGGAGGCGCGTCACTCGTAAGGGTGATCTCGCGCACATGCGCGTTTGAGCGCGGCTGCGGACTTTTCTTTAGCGTAAGTAATGAGATAATCTAACAGTCGTGACCAAACTGTCCGAGGCCGATCTCGCCGCGGTGAGTTCGCTGAGATCGGCCGTCATGCGGCTGTCCCGGCGCCTTCGCCATCAGCGGGTGGACGAGTCCCTCAGCCCGACCGAGATGTCCGTCCTGGGCACCCTGGCCCGCTGCGGCTCGGCCACCCCTGGAGAGCTCGCGCGCAAGGAGCACGTGCAGCCGCCGTCGATGACCCGCATCGTCGCCATGCTGGAGGCGAAGGGCCTGGTCCGCCGGGACCCCCATCCCGAGGACCGGCGCCAGGTCGTCGTCAGCAGGACCGAGCAGGCCGACGCGATGCTCGCCGAGAGCCGCCGCAAGCGGAACGTCTGGCTGGCGCAGCTCGCCGAGGGCCTGACCGACGAGGAATGGGCGCTGCTGCGCGAGGCGGCGCCGGTGCTGGAGAAACTGGCCCACCTCTGAGCCGCCGTGAGCCGCCGTCGGGCGGCCCGGCGGCAGGCGGCGGGCGGCGGAGGGACAGCGCGAGCACGCACGATCGTCCGAGAAGTCCGGAGCATCCGGATCGCCCAGGTGAGGAGAGACACCTTTGAGTTCGGCCCCCGGAGCAGACGCCGCACCCGGATCGAACCCGACCACCCCCACGAACGCACCGCATCCGCCGGCCGCCGCAAAGACCCCGCGGGCCACGGCGGGGGGAGCCACCGAGGCGGCCAAGCCGTCCAGGCGCCAGACCTTCAGCTCGCTCAAGGTCCGCAACTACCGGCTCTTCGCCACCGGTGCCGTGGTGTCCAACACCGGCACCTGGATGTCGCGCATCGCCCAGGACTGGCTGGTGCTCAGCCTGACCGGGTCCTCGACGGCGGTCGGCATCACCACCGCCCTGCAGTTCCTGCCGATGCTGCTGTTCGGGCTGTACGGCGGCGTCATCGCCGACCGCTACCCCAAGCGGCAGCTGCTGATGCTCACCCAGGCCACCATGGCGCTGCTGGGTCTTGCGCTCGCGGTGCTCACCCTGAGCGGTCACGTGCAGGTGTGGCACGTCTACCTGATCGCCTTCCTGCTGGGCGTGGTCACGGTCGTCGACAACCCCACCCGGCAGTCGTTCGTGGTCGAGATGGTCGGCCCGAAGGACGTGCGCAACGCGGTCAGCCTCAACTCCGCCAACTTCCAGACCGCCCGCCTGGTCGGCCCGGCGGTCGCCGGTGTGCTGATCTCCGCGGTCGGCAGCGGGTGGGCGTTCCTGGTCAACGGGCTGTCGTTCGCCGGACCGCTGATCGGGCTGATGCTGATGCGCGAGAGCGAGCTGCACGAGGTCGAGCGCCCGCCGCGCGGCAAGGGCCAGTTGCGCGAGGGTCTGCGGTACGTCGCCGGGCGGCCGGACCTGATCTGGCCGATCGTGCTGGTCGGCTTCATCGGCACCTTCGGCTTCAACTTCCCCATCTGGCTGTCGGCGTTCGCGCACACCACCTTCCACGCCGGGGCCAGCACGTACGGCATGTTCAACACCGCGATGGCGCTCGGCTCGCTGGGCGGCGCGCTGCTGGCGGCCCGCAGGTCCACCACCCGGATGCGGATGCTGCTGGGCGCCGCGGTGGTGTTCGGCGCGCTGGAGATGGCGGCGGCCTGGTCGCCCTCGGTGTGGCTGTTCGTCGGACTGCTGGTGGTCGTCGGGGTGTTCGGCATCACCATCAACACCACCGCCAACTCCTCGGTGCAGCTGGCCACCGATCCGGTGATGCGCGGGCGGGTGATGAGCTTGTTCATGATGGTGTTCGTGGGCGGCACCCCGCTGGGCGGTCCACTGGTCGGCTGGATCACCGACCGCTACGGCCCGCGCGTCGGGTTCTCGCTCGGCGGTCTGGTCTCCGCGCTGTCGGGGCTGGCGATCGCCGCGGTCCTGATGCGGGCCGGGGACATGCGGGTGCGGGTCGACCGGCGCGGCGTCGCGCTGGTCCCCCGGCAGCGGGCGCCGCAGGGGCAGGACGAGGAGACGGCCGCGGTCGCCGCGTGAGGTGAGCGCGGGCGGGGCCCGGCCGGACGCGACGTCGTGCGCGCCCGGCCGGGCCCCGTTCTCCTGCTCGCGCGTCACGTTCCCGCCCTCGCGCGATCCCCTTCGCCGGTACGCCCGTTCAGTACGGGGCGCCGGTTCGGTGCGCGGCGACCGTTCAGTACCGGATCGTGCCCGGGCGCGCCGCCTGGTGGGACGGGGTGGCGTGCGTGGCCCAGCCCCAGCCGCCGTCCTCCGGCGTGATGGAGAAGTCGCCGCCGTTCAGCTCGCCGGGGCCGTAGCCGCCGCTGGTGATGGCCTGCGGGTCGTACGACGAGAACGGCTTGCCGTTGACGGTCACGTTGGAGAAGTCCAGCTCGTCGAAGGACGGGTAGCTCTGGGTCGGCGACTCGATGACCGCCTCGGCGCTGACGTTCTGCGCCGACAGCCGCTGGGTGGTGTGCTCGGTCCAGCCCTTGGTGGTGTCGCTCAGGGTGATCACGTAGGTGCCGCGGCTCTGCGCGACGACCGACGAGGTGATGGTGTCGCCGGGGCTGACGGCGTCCCTCCAGTACACCGGCGCCGCCGGGTACATCTCGTACCACGCGGACAGCACCGGCCGCCCGCTGGAGCAGTCGGTCTGCACCCCGGCCTGCTCGACGGTCTGCGAGCCGTAGCCGTCTATGCCGACCCAGGGGGCGAACAGGTCGTCGCTGGTGTTGCAGGTCGCCTGCGGCTCGACCCACGAGCCGCTGATGCTGGTGAACCGGCCCTGCGCGACGTAACCGCCCCACACGCCGTCGTCGTACGGTCTGACCTGGCCGGTCCCGTGCGAGCCCGCGGCGAGCGGGGTCTGCGGACCGAACGCGGTCGCCGCGCCCACCGGCGCCGCGCTGCCCGCGAGCGCCAGGACCGCGGTGGTCGCCAGGGCCGCGGTGGCTGCCGCGACGGCCCGGGAACGGCTGCGTGCCGAAGTCGTCTTCATGCCCATGTGCCGTGCCTCCAGAGGCAGTTGGGGGGATGGACGGCGTTCAGCATGGGCTCGGGCGAGCGGCCCGCTCAAGAAGCGGTACGCGGCGCGAACAAGCTATGGCGGGAACATGACAGCGGTCACGCGACCGTCGTCTTCCAGCCGGATCCGGGATGATCGGCGTATGAGGCTCTTCGTCGCGCTCGTGCCGCCTCGGCAGGTGTTGCGCGGTCTCGACGCCGCCGCGCGCCCGCTCATGGACGCCCGCCCGGATGCCGGGGACGCGCTGCGCTGGACCGCCGACGCGGACCGCCACCTCACGCTGGCCTTCCTGGGCGAGGTGGACCCCGGCACGCTGCCCGGGCTCGGCGAGCGCCTGGAGCGGGCCGCGCACCGGCATCCGCCGATGACGCTGCGGCTGGCGGGCGCCGGACGGTTCGGCGACCGGGTGCTGTGGGCAGGCGTGGCCGGCGATACGGACGCGCTGCGGCACCTGGCCGGATCGGTGGCCGCCGCGGCCCGGCGCTGCGGCATCGCGGTCGAGGAGGGCCGCGCCTTCCGCGCCCACGTCACGCTGGCCCGCGGGCGCGGCCGGGGCGGGGCGCGCGGGCCCGGCCTGCGGCCGCACGTCGCCGCGCTCGCGGAGTACGAGAGCGAGGCGTGGACCGCCGACCGGATCGCGCTGATCCACAGTCTTCCGCCCGCGCCCGGGGTGCCCGGCGCCCGGCCCCGGTACGAGACCGCCGGGACCTGGGCGCTGGGCCGGTAGGGCGGTCCGGTTACGCTCGTCGGGTGGATCCCAAGACCCGAACCCGAGTGATGACCGCCGCCCTCGTGCTGATGCTGGCCGTGGTGGTCGTGGCGGCCGCGGTCCGCTGACCCCGGCCGGCGGGGTGGCCGCGAGTCCGCTCGCCCCGGCCGCCCCCGCCCGCCACCGTCACCAGGCGAAGGCCTCCGGCGCGGGCCCGGTGGCCGGGAAGATCTCGTCAAGACCGGCCAGGAACTCCTCGCCCAGCTCCAGCTCCACCGCCCGCAGGGCGGACGCGAGCTGCTCGCCGGTGCGCGGCCCGACGATCGGACCGGTCACCCCCGGCCGGGTCAGCAGCCAGGCCAGCGCGACCTCGCCCGGCTCGTGGCCGTGCTTGGCGCACAGGTCCTCGTACGCCTGGATCTGGTCGCGCTGGGCGGCGTTCTTCAACGCGTCGGCGCTGCGCCCGGTGCCGCTGCGGCCCGCGCCGCCCTCGCGCTCCTTGCGGATCGCGCCGCCGAGCAGGCCGCCGTGCAGCGGCGACCAGGGGATGACCCCGAGGCCGTAGTCCTGCGCGGCGGGGATCACCTCCAGCTCGGCGCGGCGCTCGATCAGGTTGTACAGGCACTGCTCCGAGACCAGACCGAGCGACCCGCGGCGCCGCGCGGCCTCGCCGGCCTTGGCGATGTGCCAGCCGGCGAAGTTGCTGGACCCCGCGTAGACGACCTTGCCCTGCTGGATGAGGACGTCGATGGCCTGCCAGATCTCGTCCCAGGGGGTGTTCCGGTCGACGTGGTGGAACTGGTAGAGGTCGATGTGGTCGGTGCGCAGGCGCTTGAGGCTGGCCTCGGCGGCGCGGCGGATGTTGAGGGCGGACAGCCTGCCCTCGTTGGGCCAGTCGCCCATGTCGCCGTAGACCTTGGTGGCCAGGACGGTCCTGTCCCGGCGGCCGCCGCCCTTGGCGAACCACGCGCCGATGATCTCCTCGGTGCGGCCCTTGTTCTCGCCCCAGCCGTAGACGTTGGCGGTGTCGAAGAAGTTCAGCCCCGCGTCGTGCGCGGCGTCCATGATGGCGTGACTGTCGGATTCGTCGGTGACCGGCCCGAAGTTCATGGTGCCCAGCACCAGCCGGGAGACCTTCAGACCGCTGCGTCCGAGCTGCGTGTACTCCATGCCTCCCAGCCAAGCAGGTTGGAGTGCGCTCGAAGCAAGACCGCCCACGGCCAGGCGCGCCGCGAACGGACCCGCGAACGGCTGACGGCTCAGTCCGGCAGGTCGTACGGCGCGCCCACGCCCCACGCCTGGTGCATCGCGTTCGCGAAGGCCGCCGCGATCCGGTGCTCGCCCGCCGCGTTCGGATGGGTGCCGTCGTAGGTGTCGCGGTGGATGTCGTAGCCCGGCGGGCGGGACGCCAGCAGCAGGGGGGAGGCCGCCGTGTCCAGGTCGGCGACCGCCTTGGCCGTCCGCACGTTCAGCTCGTCGCACTGCGCGGCGAACCACGCGTCGCTCACCGCACGGGTGTTGGGGATGACCGGCAGCAGCACCATCCGCACCGACGGCGACGCGGCCCGCGCCTCGGCCACGAACGAGCGCAGCGACTCCTCGGTGCGCGCCGCGTCGGTGTAGAAGCCTAGGTCGATCAGGCCCAGCGAGATCAGCAGCACGTCCGGCCGCTGCTCCGCCACCTCCGCGCGCACCAGCGGCGCCAGTTGCAGCCAGCCCTCGCCCCACCCGGCGAAGTGCCCGCGCGCGGACGCGGGGAAGGCGGGGTCGGCGTAGCGGTGCGAAACAGGCGCGTCGGCTTCCCTGTCGTACAGCGCGGTCCGCGAACCGGTGATCGCGAACGGCTCGCCCAGCGCGCTCAGGTGCCGCCACATGCGGTAGCGCCAGGTGTGGTCGCCGGCGCTGCCGATGGTCATCGAGTCGCCGACGAACAGATAACGCATGCGCGCATCATCCTCGAAGACCGCGCGGTGCCGCGAGGCCGGGCCGCGTGAGACCGGCCACAGGAGACGGCGGCACGCGGAGGCAGGACATGGCGGCGCGCGGCCGGGATGGCACTCTTGGCGCATGCGCGCGCGTACCTGGGCCGTTCCGCTGGCCGCCACCCTCCTCGCGGCGAGCGCCGCCCTCTCGGCGACCGCCGACAGCGGGCCCACCGTCGCCTTCACCATGAAGGACCCGCGCATCACCGAGTCCAGCGGCCTGGCCGCCAGCCACCTGCACCCGGGCGTCTACTGGACGCACAACGACAGCGGCGACGGCCCCTACGTCTACGCCATCGACTCCGCCACCGGCGCCACCGTCGCCCGGATCACCCTGCGCGGCGTGCACGCCCGCGACTGCGAGGCGATCTCCATCGGCCCGGACGGCGACATCTACCTCGGCGACATCGGCGACAACCTGAACGGCGCCTGGCCCGAGGTCTACCTCTACCGCTTCCCCGAGCCGAAGACGCTGCGCGACCAGACCGTGGACGCCACCACGTACACCGTGCGCTACTCCGACGGGCCGCGCAACGCCGAGTCGCTGATGGTCGAGCCGAGGACCGGACGGGTCTACATCGCCAGCAAGAACGAGGACCGCGGCCACCTGTACGAGGGCCCGGAGAAGCTGTCGCCCTCCGGCATCAACGTCTTCAGGCCGATCGCCGACGTGCCCTGGGTGACCGACGGCGCGTTCTCGCCGGACGGCACCCGGCTGGTGTTCCGCGGGTACTTCATGACCAGCGAGTACCGCTGGAACGGCGACCGGCTCGGCGCCGAGATCGGCAACCCCGACGTGCCCGTCCAGCAGCAGGGCGAGTCGGTCACGTTCACCCCCGACGGCCGTGCGCTGATGACCGGCAGCGAGGGCAGGGACAGCCAGGTCTACCGGGTGCCGCTGTCCGGCAGCGAACTGCCGGACTCCGTAAGGGCGTCGGCGGATCCCTCGGGGTCGGCCGCACCGGCCTCCGGCGGCGCGGCGGCGGGCTCGGGAGGCCACCGGTACCCCTTCTTCGGCGTCGCCTTCCTCGCCGTCGCCGCGTTGCTGGTCGTAGGCACGCGCAGACTGCGGCGCCGCGGCCGGTGAGGCCGCGGCGCCGGAGGGGGCGTGTTCGCGCGGCTAGAGGCGCTCGATGACGTAGTCGACGCAGGCGGTCAGCGCCTCGACGTCCGCCGGGTCGACGGCCGGGAACATCGCGACGCGCAGCTGGTTGCGGCCCAGCTTGCGGTACGGCTCGGTGTCCACGATGCCGTTGGCTCGCAGCGCCTTGGCGATCGCGGAGGCGTCGACGCCCTCGGTGAAGTCGATGGTGCCGACGACCTGGGAGCGCTTGGCCGGGTCGTGCACGAACGGCGTGGCGTGGTCGGAGGAGGTGGCCCAGCCGTACAGCCGCGAGGAGGAGTCGGCGGTGCGCTTGACCGCCCACTCGAGGCCGCCCTGGCCGTTGATCCACTTCAGCTGCTGGTCCAGCAGGAAGAGGGTGGCCAGCGCCGGGGTGTTGTACGTCTGGTTCTTCGCCGAGTTGTCGATCGCGGTCGGCAGGTCGAAGAAGGCCGGGATGTGCCGGTCGGACGCGGCGATCTCGGCCGCGCGCTCCAGGGCGGCGGGCGAGAAGACCGCGATCCACAGGCCGCCGTCCGCCGCGAACGACTTCTGCGGCGCGAAGTAGTAGACGTCCGTCTGCGCGATGTCCACGGGCAGTCCGCCCGCGCCGGAGGTGGCGTCCACCAGAACGAGTGACCCCTCGTCCGCGCCGTCGACGCGCCGCAGCGGCATGGCGACACCGGTCGAGGTCTCGTTGTGGGTGAACGCGTACACGTCCACGCCCGCCTCGGCGGACGCTTCGGGGTGGGTGCCCGGCTCGGTCTCGATCACGGTCGGGTCGGCCAGCCAGGGCGCGAGCTTGGCGGCCTTGGCGAACTTCGAGGAGAACTCGCCGAACGACAGGTGCTGCGACTTGCGCCGGATCAGGCCGTGGGTCGCGATGTCCCAGAACGCGGTGGACCCGCCGTTGCCCAGCACCACTTCGTACCCCGCGGGCAGCGAGAACAGCTCGCGGACGCCGTCGCGCACCGAACCGACCAGGTTCTTGACCGGAGCCTGGCGGTGGGAGGTGCCGAGCAGGGAGGTTCCGGTGGCGGCCAGGGCGTCGAGCGCCTCGGTCCGCACCTTGGACGGGCCCGAACCGAAGCGACCGTCGGCGGGCTTGATGTTTGCGGGAATCTGGATATCGGCCACGTCCGCAGCGTAATCCGTCACCGGCCCGGTGCGGACCGTGTTCCAGTCGATGAGACACCTTGGGGACGACCACGCGAGACGCGGCGCGACACGTGGTGGGACGGGCACTGTAGTGACCATGGCTGAGGTGACGCGGGACCTGGAAGAGACGCGGGACCTGGAAGAGGCGCTGCGGGCGGCGGTGCGCGGCGAGGTGGCGTGCGACGCGGGCGCCAGGGCGCTGGTGACGATGGACGCCTCCAACTACCGGCGGGTGCCGTCCGCGGTCGTGGCGCCCCGGGACGCCGACGACGTCGAGGCGGCGCTCGCGGTCTGCCGGGAGCACGGCGTGCCGGTGGTGCCGCGCGGCGGCGGCACGTCCATCGCGGGCCAGGCGACCGGGACCGGCGTGGTGCTGGACCTCACCCGCCACATGAACGCGATCCGCTCCCTGGACCCCGGGGCTCGCATCGCCGTCGTCCAGCCCGGCGTCGTCCTCGACCGCCTGCGGGAGGCCGCCGCGCCGCACGGCCTGACCTTCGGCCCCGACCCGTCCACCCACTCCCGCTGCACCCTCGGCGGCATGATCGGCAACAACTCCTGCGGCGCGCACTCGGTGGCGTGGGGGACCACGGCGGACAACGTGCGGGCGCTCAGGGGGGTGACGTACCGGGGGAGGCGGTTCGCCGCGGTGGCCGGGACCGGGGGCGGGCTCGCGGGCCTCCCGTCCGACATCGCCGCCGGAATCGAGAAGTTGACGGCACGTCACCTCGCCTTGCTGCGTACCGGATACCCTGTCCTGCCCCGCCGCATCTCCGGCTACGCGCTGGACGGACTGCTCCCGGAGAGGCGGGCCGACGTCACCCGGGCGCTAGCCGGCAGCGAGGGCACGCTCGCGGTGCTCACCGAGGCCACGGTCGCCCTGGTCGACGTGCCGGCCGCGCGCGCCCTCGCGGTCCTCGGCTACGCGGACGAGAGCGCGGCGGCGGACGCGGCCCCCGCACTGCTGCCGCTGGCGCCGCTCACCGTGGAGGGCATGGCGGCCGATCTCGCGGGTGCGGCGGCGCGCACCCTGCCGCGCGGCGGGGCCTGGCTGTTCGTCGAGGTCGCAGGCACGACGGCGGCCCAGGCGCGGGCGG
This sequence comes from Streptomyces sp. ICBB 8177, assembly GCF_003144095.1. GTDB lineage: Bacteria > Actinomycetota > Actinomycetes > Streptomycetales > Streptomycetaceae > Streptantibioticus_D. Next base: position 298,337 of record NZ_NSKH01000002.1, read on the forward strand.
CGGCCGAGGCGGTGGTGCGCGCCGGGGACGCGGTGGCCGCCGAGGTGGTCACCGACGCCGCCGCGCAGCGGGCGCTGTGGCGGCTGCGCGAGGACGCCGCGGGCACGGCGACCCGGATGCCGGACGGCTCCGAGGCGTGGCCTGGCTGGGAGGACTGCGCGGTGCCGCCGCCGCGACTCGGCGCCTACCTGCGCGGCTTCCGGGCCCTGCTGGGCGCCCACGGCCTGCGCGGCACGCCCTACGGCCACTTCGGCGAGGGCTGCGTCCACGTGCGCGTCGACTTCGACCTGCTGACGCCCGGCGGCATCGACCGATACCGCCGGTTCTCCGGGGAGCTGGCCGACCTCGTGGTCGCGCACGGCGGGTCGCTGTCCGGCGAGCACGGCGACGGGCAGGCCCGCGCGGAGCTGCTGCCGAGGATGTACGGGCCCGAACTCGTCCGCGTCTTCGAGGAGTTCAAGGATCTGTGGGACCCGGACGGCGGCCTCAACCCCGGCATCCTGGTGCGCCCCGCACGCCTGGACGAGAACCTGCGCTTCACCCCCCTGCCCCGGCGACCGGTGGACGTGGCGTTCGGCTACCCCGGCGACGGCGGCGACTTCACGGCGGCTGTGCGGCGCTGCGTGGGCGTCGCCAAGTGCCGTGACAGCGTGGCGCGTTCGGGTTCCGTGATGTGCCCCTCGTACCGCGTGACCGGCGAGGAGCGGCACTCCACGCGTGGCCGGGCCCGGCTGCTGCACGAGATGCTGGCCGGCGAGGTGGTGACCGGCGGCTGGCGATCGCGGGAGGTGCGCGAGGCGCTGGACCTGTGCCTGTCGTGCAAGGGGTGCCGGAGCGACTGCCCGGTGGGCGTCGACATGGCCACCTACAAGGCGGAGTTCCTGCACCACCACTACGCCGGGCGACGGCGGCCCGCCGCGCACTACTCGCTGGGACTGCTGCCGGTGTGGCTGCGCGCGGCCGCCGTGCTGCGGCTCGCCCCGGTGGTCAACGCGCTGGCCACGACGCCGGTTGCGGCGCTCGCCAAGCGGCTGGGCGGGATCGACGCGCGGCGCGCGGTCCCCCGTGTCGCGCCCGAGACGTTCCAGCGGTGGTGGCGCGGGCGGACGCGGCGGGACGGCGGCGGTCAGGGTCGGACGGCTGCCGCGGGCGCGGGCCGGGGGCGGACCGTCGTGCTGTGGCCCGACACGTTCACCAACCACCTGCGGCCCGGCGTGGGCCGGTCCGCCGTGCGGGTCCTGGAGGCGGCCGGGCTGCGGGTCGTCGTCCCGCCGGGACCGGTCTGCTGCGGCCTGACCTACGTCTCCACCGGGCAACTGGAGCGCGCCCGCGCCGCGATGCGCGCCACCGTCGAGGCGCTGCGGCCCGCGCTGGACGCCGGGCATCCGGTCGTCGGACTCGAACCGAGCTGCGCCGCCACCCTCCGCACCGACCTGCCCGAACTGCTCGGCGGCCCGGACGCGCGGCGGCTCGCGGCGTCCGTCGTCACGTTCGCGCAGGCGCTCCGGACGTACGCGCCCGACTGGACTCCGCCGCGGATCGACCGCCCGGTGACCGGCCAGACCCACTGCCACCAGCACGCCGTACTGGGCGACGAGGCCGAGCGCGCGCTGCGTGAACAGGCCGGGCTGGCAGGCGAGTTGGCCGGTGGCTGCTGCGGCCTGGCGGGCAACTTCGGCTTCGAGCAAGGGCACTGGGAGGTCTCGGCGGCCTGCGCGGAGGAACAACTGCTCCCCGCAGTACGGGACGCGCCCGACGATGCGGTCGTCCTGGCCGACGGGCTGTCCTGCCACACCCAGCTCGCGCAGCTCGCGGGCGTCGAGGCCCGGCATCTCGCGGAGGTCCTGGCGGAACGTCTGTAGGGCGGGGGCCCGCGGTTCGGGTGGCCGGAAACGGCCGCGGCCCGGTCTCCCGCGAGGGGAGGCCGGGCCGCGGCCGTGGGCGGGCACGCCTCAGTGGCGTGTCTCGCCGTAGCCCTCGACGTCGCGCGGGTCGCGCGGGCCGGGGCCGATGTAGCGGGCGGACGGCCGCACCAGACGGCCGGTGCGCTTCTGCTCCAGGATGTGCGCCGACCAGCCCGCGGTGCGCGCGCAGGTGAACATCGAGGTGAACATGTGCGCCGGGACCTCGGCGAAGTCCAGCATGATCGCCGCCCAGAACTCCACGTTCGTGGCGAGCACCCGGTCGGGGCGCCGGCTGTGCAGCTCCTCCAGCGCCGCCTTCTCCAGCGCCTCGGCGACCTCGTAGCGCGGCGCGTCCAGCTCCTTGGCGGTGCGGCGCAGCACCCGGGCGCGCGGGTCCTCGGCGCGGTAGACGCGGTGGCCGAAGCCCATCAGGCGCTCGCCCTTGTCGAGGGTCTTCTTCACGTACGCCGTCGCGTCGCCGGTCCGCTCGATCTCCTCGATCATGCCCAGGACGCGGGAGGGCGCGCCGCCGTGCAGCGGGCCGGACATCGCGCCGACCGCGCCGGACAGCGCGGCGGCCACGTCGGCGCCGGTGGAGGCGATGACGCGGGCGGTGAAGGTGGAGGCGTTCATGCCGTGCTCCGCGGCGGACGTCCAGTAGGCGTCGACGGCCTTGACGTGCTTCGGGTCGGGCTCGCCGCGCCAGCGGATCATGAACCGCTCGACGATGGTCTCCGCCTTGTCGATCTCCTTCTGCGGCACCATCGGCAGGCCCTGCCCGCGCGCCGACTGCGCCACGTACGACAGCGCCATCACGGCCGCTCGGGCGAGGTCGTCGCGGGCCTGCTCGGCGTCGATGTCCAGCAGCGGTTTCAGGCCCCACACCGGCGCCAGCATGGCCAGCGCCGACTGCACGTCGACCCGGATGTCGCCGGAGTGCACCGGGATCGGGAACGGCTCGGCGGGCGGCAGACCCGGGTTGAAGCGGCCGTCGACCAGCAGCCCCCAGACGTTGCCGAACGAGACCTGGCCGACCAGGTCCTCGATGTCGACGCCCCGGTACCGCAGCGAACCGCCTTCCTTGTCGGGTTCGGCGATCTCCGTTTCGAACGCGACGACTCCCTCGAGCCCGGGAACGAAGTCGGACATCAGGCGGCTCCTCACGATGTGTGCGACGGGTGGCAGGTGACACCCCGGTCATGCCCCGCTCGGGTGTGGGTCACCCTGCCGGGAAGGAATCAGGCACGGGACGGTGGCGGCCTGGTCTGCACCGGCGTTGCGGACGCGGACGGACGGTCGTTGCGGAGCGACGCGACATCGGGGGATGTCGGGTTGCCACAGCGGTCCAACCCGTAAGTTTGGCGGTTTCCGCACATGACGGGAAGCGTGACGTGGCACACAGTGCCACCTTCCGCGCCCGCCCCCCTCCCGACCAGGCGGAACGTCTCCGCCGCCGGTGGCGGGCGACGGACGGACGGTGCGCGGGAGGCCGATGGGTCCGCGCGGGGTCGAGGGGTGCCGGGCGGTGGGCGGGCGCGGGGTGCCGGGAGAGAGGGCGCGCGCGGGCTGCCGGGAGGGAGGCGGGCGCGGGGTGCCGCGTGAAGGGCGAGAGCCAGGTGCTGCAAGATGAACGGGTGCCCCACCCCGATCCCTCCGCGATGCGCGCCCACTACCGCGCCGCCGGCCTGGACGAGTCCGACCTCGCGGCGGATCCGTACGAGCAGTTCGCCCGCTGGTTCGCCGACGCCGCCACCGGCGGCCTGCCCGAGCCCAACGCGATGGTGGTCTCCACCGCCGACGCCCAGGGGTGTCCCAGCTCGCGCACGGTGCTGCTGAAGAGCTACGACGAGCGCGGCTTCGTCTTCTACACCAACTACGGCTCCCGCAAGGGCCGCGACCTGGCCGCCAACCCGCACGCCTCGCTGCTCTTCCCCTGGCACGCCATCGCCCGGCAGGTCATCGTCTCCGGCCCGGTGGAACGCGTCAGCCGCGAGGAGACGGTCGCCTACTTCCGCACCCGCCCGCACGGCTCGCAACTCGGCGCGTGGGCGAGCGAGCAGTCGTCGCGGGTCGGCTCCAGGGAAGAGCTGGAGCGCCGCTTCGCCGACCTGGCCGACCGCTACCCGCCCAGCGAGACGGTGCCCGCGCCGCCGTTCTGGGGCGGCTTCCGGGTGGCGGCCCGGACGGTGGAGTTCTGGCAGGGCCGTGGCGACCGGCTGCACGACCGGCTGGTCTACGAACGGTCGCGGGCCGCCACGGAGGCGGCGCCGTCCGCCGAGAGCGAGGTGGCCGGAAGCGGCTGGACCGTGGCGCGATTGTGCCCGTGACGCGGTGAGCGGGCCTGTGGAAGCGGCGGGGGCGTCCGTTGGTTCCGCGACCGGCCCCGTGAACGCGGACGACCCGTGGGCTGCCAACCGGAAAGAGGTCTTCCGGCTACCGGCCGGACGTATCCGGCGAGCCCACGGGTCGGGTGACTGCGTTGGATTAAGGCTGCGGTACGAACAACGCGCCGCAGGCGTGGTGCACGGGCCTCAGCCCGCAGCCACCTCACACGTCCGATAAGCACTCATTCTTCGGACCACCTCCCTTCCTGTGTACCGCCAGCCTAAGAACCACTTCACGCCAGAACAAGCGATTTTCCGGAACCTGATGTGGGCTGCGTCACAGAGGGGTTGAATGGGGAAACGTGCAGCCTTCCGACGCGCAGCCCGCACAGCCGCTGACCGGGGTCGACGAGCGGCTCCTCGCCGCGCTGCTGGCCAGCATGGACGCCGCCCTGTGCGCCTTCGACGCGGACGGCGTCGTCACCCACTGGAACGCCGAGGCCGCCCGGGTGCTCGGCTGGACCCCGGACGACGCCATCGGCCGCCCGGGGCTCGCGGGCTGGGCGGTGCGCAGCGCCGACGCCGAGGACCTGATGGCACGTCTGCTGGGCGTCATGACCGGGCAGGGCCGCCAGGTGCACGAGTTCCCGCTGCTCACCAAGGACGGCCACCGCGTCCTGGTACGGGCCCAGACCGCCGCCGTGCACGCGCCGGACGGGCGGCCGGTCGGCGTCTACTGCGCCTTCTCCGAGGTCCACGCCCAGATCGACCTGGAGCGTTCGATCGCGTTGAGCGACGCGCTGTTCCAGGAGGCGTCCTGGGGCGTCGTCCTCATCGACGCCGACCTGCGCCCCGCCGTCGTCAACGATCACGCCGCCCGCCTGTTGCGCACCGGCCGCGAGTCGCTGCTCGGCCGCCCGCTCGGCGAGCTGCTCGACCAGGGCGTGGACGAACTGGAGAACGCGCTGCACCACGTGCTGTCCGCCGGCACCCCCCCGGCCCCGCTCGACCTGTGGGTCACCCTGCGCGGCGACGCCGAGCAGACGCGGCGCTGCTGGCGGGTCGGGTTCGTCCGGCTCGGCTCGCCGCTCGGCGAGGAACCCGTGCCGCTCGGCGTCGGCTGGCTCTTCCAGGACGTCACCGACGACCGCAAGGCCTCCGGCGAGGCGTCCCGGCTGCGCTTCCGCACCACCCAGCTGCGCCGGGCCGCCGCCGCCGCGGCCGAGTGCGAGGACCCGATGGAGGCGGCCACCTGCCACCTCGACTACGCGCTGGCCGGCTTCGCCGACCACGTCCTGCTCGACCTGCTCGCCGCGCCGGACGTCGTCCCCGACGACGCGGAGACGGCCACCGCGCCCCGGCTGGTGCGCGCCGCCGGGACGCCGGGTGGCCCCGGGCCCTGCCTGCCGGTCGCGTCGGCCGGGATCCCGGCGCGCTACGAGGAGGGGCACCCGGCGTTGCAGGCGGTGAGCAGGACCGGCCCGGTGCGCGCCGCCGACCTCTCGCCCCGCCGGGCGGAGGAACTGCGCTGGCCGGACGGCACGGTGGCGGGCCTGTGCGCGGTGCTGCGCAGCCGCGGGCGGACGGTCGGCGTGCTGACGTTCCTGCGCGGCGCCGGGCGCCCCGCGTTCGACCGCGAGGACGCGGCGTACGCGCAGGACGTGGCGGCGCGTGTCGCGGCCGCGCTGGATCTGCGGGCGGGGGAGTAGCGGGCGGGGCGGCGCGCTCCGGCCGTGGTGGAGCCGGGGGCGTCGCGTTCGGGTCGCCGCGGTGGGCGTCAGCGGCGCGGGGGGCCGGTCGGTGGCGCGGCGTGCGGGCCGGTGGCGGGGCGTGCGGGTCGGTGGCGCGGCGTGCGGGTCGGTGGCGGGGCGAGTGGGCCGGTGGTGAGGCGAGTGGGCCGGTGTGAGGCGAGTGGCCGGTGGTGAGGCGTGCCGTTCAGTGGCGCGGCGAGCGGGTCAGTGGCGGGGCGCGCCGCTCAGTGGCGGTAGAAGATCCGGTCGCGGTACTCGTCCATCACCCGGCCGTTCCAGTCGTGCCCGCCGTCCACGTTCCCCGAGCGCAGCAGCGGCGGGGTGACGCCGTGCCCGGCCAGCGTGCCCACGGCCGCGGCGACCGCCGCCTGCACCAGCGCGCAGGTGACCACCGTCGACGCGGGGGCGAAGCGCGAGGGCACGCCGTCCGCCTCCAGTTCCGCGTCTCCCACCGCGATCTTGCTGTCGAGCACCACGTCGCAGTGGTCCTTCAGGTACGTCCCCGACGCGTGCCGCGACGTGGTGCTCGGCGGGTACGCGAGCGACGTCACCCCGATCACCTTCAGGCCCAGGGCGCGCGCGTTCAGCGCCATCTCCACCGGCAACGCGTTGCGCCCCGACAGCGAGATGATGATCAGAACGTCGCCGGAGCGCGCCGGACTGGCATCCAGTACGGCGCCGGCCAGCCCGTCCACCCGTTCCAGCGCGCTGCCGAGGACGGCGGGCATCACGTCGACGCCGACCGTGCCGGGCACCGAGAGCAGGTTGACCAGGGCCAGGCCGCCCGCCCGGTAGACGATGTCCTGCGCGGGGAGGGAGGAGTGGCCCGCGCCGAAGGCGAAGACCCGGCCGCCCGCCTCGACGGCCCCCGCGATCAGCCGCCCGGCCTCCGCGACGCGTCCCGCCTCCTCGTCCCGTGCCCGGGTCAGCAGGCCGATGGCCGCGTCGAAGTACCGTTCGGCAAGATCCCCGGCCGTCATGTGGCGTCCTCCCGCTCGTAGTCGCCGATCACCGTGGAGCCTGCCGACGGGGCCTGTCAACACGACGGGACCCGGGTTGTCGGCGGCATGCGTCAGAATTGCTACAGGGCCACCGCACGAGTTACTGAGGGGCACGTATGTCGGGACACCTCATCGACACGACCGAGATGTACCTCCGCACCATCCTGGAGCTTGAGGAGGAGGGTGTGGTCCCCATGCGCGCCCGCATCGCCGAACGGCTGGACCAGAGCGGTCCGACAGTGAGCCAGACGGTGGCGCGGATGGAGCGGGACGGCCTGGTCCAGGTCGCGGGAGACCGCCACCTGGAGCTGACCGAGGAAGGACGGCGGCTGGCGACGCGCGTCATGCGCAAGCACCGGCTGGCCGAGTGCCTCCTGGTCGACGTGATCGGCCTGGAGTGGGAGCAGGTGCACGCCGAGGCCTGCCGCTGGGAGCACGTGATGAGCGAGGCGGTCGAGCGCCGCGTCCTCGAACTGCTCAGGCACCCCACCGAGTCTCCGTACGGCAACCCGATCCCGGGCCTGGAGGAGCTGGGTGAGAAGGGCGAGGCGGACCCCTTCCTGGAGGAGGGCACGCTGAGCCTGGCCGAGATGGCGCCGGACACCGACCCGAAGAACGTCGTCGTCCGCCGCATCGGCGAGCCCATCCAGATGGACGCGCAGTTGATGTACACGCTGCGGCGGGCCGGCGTGCAGCCGGGCGCCGTGGTGAGCGTGACGGGTTCGGCGGGCGGCGTCCTGGTCGGCAGCGGCGGCGAGGCGGCCGAGCTGACCCACGAGGTCGCGGGCCACGTCTTCGTGGCGAAGAGCTGAGGTTCGAGGGCTCCGCCGACTTTCCGCCGGGGGCGGGCTGCTGAATCGGCTCGCTCCGGGTGGGGCGGTGCTGCTGCGTCGCGCAGCTGAGGCTCACAGGCGCGTTCGCGCCGCGGGAACGCGGCCGCGGGCGCGCCTGTTTGTTTTTCGGTGGGGGCGGGACGGCTGCTTTGTGCGGTCGTTGCGGGGCTGTTGCGGAGCGGAGGAGGACGGGGCGGCCAGCGTGCGACGGCGCGAGGTGTGTGGGGCGGAGCGGTCGGCGTGCGACGGCGGCGAGGCGTGTGGGGCGGAGCGTTCGACGTGCGACGGCGGCGAGGTGTGTGGGGGCAGGGCGGCCGACGGGGCCGTCGGGTTGCCGGAGGCGGCCTCCCCGGGTCGACGCCGTCGCCGTCCATCACCCACCGCGTACGTGTCGTCACGCGTCGATCACAGGGGTGATCGGGAGTGCGGCGGAGGCCGGGCAGGCCAAGGGCCCCGGCGCCGGCAGGCGTCGGGGCCCTTCGTCCCCTGGGCGTTCTACCCGGAACCCCGAGCTGTCCGGGTCCTTCCCCTCACCCGTGGGGGACGCTCCCCTCCACGCTGGAAGTCCTCCCCTCGGCAAAGGGAGGCAACACTTGAGCGGTGTCACTCGAAAGGGCGATCTTGCTTGCCGAACGGCCTTTTTCGAAGGTGAGTTCGATAATCTGGAGGCGTTCGGTCACCCGACCGGACGGAGTGGGCGAGGGTGACCCGGGGGTGCCGATCATGGTGCGTCGCGTCGAGGTGACCGGAGCAGGCGGCGTACGGCTCGCCGCCTGGGACTTCACGGACGAGGAGCGCGCGGAGCCGAGCGGCGGCGCAGCCGTCGTCGAGGGCGTGGGGGCCGGTGCGCGCGGCGAAGCCCGCCCAACGGTCCTGTTCCTGCACGGCCTGATGGGCCGCGCCGCGCACTGGGCGGCCAGCGCCCGCGCGCTGGCGCCGCGTTACCGGACGGCAGCCCTGGACCAGCGCGGCCACGGCCGTTCCGAAAAGCCGGACACCGCCGCGTACGACCGTGAGGCCTACGTGCGCGACGTGGAGGCCGCCATCGAGCAGCTGGACCTGGCCCCGGTCGTGCTCGTGGGCCACTCGATGGGCGCCCTCACCGCCTGGCAGGTGGCGGCGCGCCGTCCCGACCTGGTCCGCGCCCTCGTGGTCTGCGACATGCGGGCGTCGGCGGTGGGGGAGTCGAGTCAGCGCGACTGGGAGCAGTGGTTCAAGTCATGGCCGCTGCCCTTCGCGACCCTCGCCGACGTGCGCGGGTGGTTCGCGGAGCAGGACCCGACGTTGGAAGAACCTCGTCCGGAGCGCGGCGCGTTCTTCGCGGAGGTCATGGAGGAACGGGACGGCGGGTGGTGGCCGCAGTTCTCGTTCGACCACATGCTCAGCTCGCGCGACGCCTGGGTGAACGACGCGCACTGGGACGAGCTGGCCCAGGTCCGCTGCCCGGCCCTCGTGGTCCGCGGGGTGGACGGGGAGTTGGGCCGGGCGGAGGCGCAGGAGATGGTCCGGGTGCTGCCGCGCGGCGCGTACGCGGAGATACCCGACGCGGGCCATCTGGTGCCGTGGGACCGACCTGCGGAGTGGCAGCAGGTGCTGACCGCCTTCCTGGACGACCATTCGCCGCACAAGCCCATCGGGCGGTAACGAAACGATCACAATACGTGAGGCTGCACGTTTCTGCGCCGAACGAGCCCCCGAGTCGTGCGTTTTGCTCCCATACGATCAGTAGCCGGACTCTCCGGTTGCTAACGGTCACATCGCGCTTCAGGGGCCTTTCGTATGGCGGACTTGCAGGTTGACGACCGCGTGTTGGCGGACTCGGAGCGGCGACTGTCCCGCCTGCACGGCGAGTTCGCCCGGCTGGGCGGTCAACGGGACTCGCTGCACGCCGAGTTGGGGGCGCCGGCGATGGCGGGCGCGATGGACGAGTTCTTCGACAACTGGTCCCACTACCGCAAGAAGTTGCTGGGCTCCATCGAGTCGGTGGGCACACTGGTGTCGCAGACGCGGTCCACGTTCCGGCGGGTGGACGAGCGTCTGGCGTCCGGCGCGAAGGGCGACCGCTGATGCGGGCGCGGGGCAGGCGCCCGTACGACTGGACCCCGCTCGCCGACCGCGACCCGGTCCCCGGCGACCCGGAGGCGCTGCGCGACGAGGTCACCCACATGCGCCGACTGGCGTCCACCCTGCGCGACCAGGCCCGCGAACTGAAGGCGATCGGCGCGGAGGACGGCCTGAAGGGCCAGTACGCGCAGGCGCTGCGCGGCGGGGCGCGCGAACTGGAGCACCACCTGCGGCAGACGGCCGAACGCTACGAGCACGTCCAGGGCCATCTGGCCTCCTGGGCGGACGAGTTGGAGGACTTCCAGTCCGAGTCGGCCACGATCCTGCGTCGGGCCCAGGACGAGGCGGCCCAACACCGCCACCCCGCCACCACCGCCGAAGACCCGGTGAAGCCCTACCGGGACGCCCTGACCCGCCTGACCACCCTGCGCGACGAACGCGCGTCGCACTACGCGGGCCGCGTCAAACGCGCCTGCAAGGACGTCATCAGGGACAGCACGTGGGAGTCCTTCGAGGACGCGGCGGACGCGGTGTTCGACAACGAGTGGTGTCAGAAGTTCTTCGAACTCGCGAGCTGGGTCGTCACGGTGGTGGGCGTCGTCGCGCTCTTCGTGACACCCGCCGGGTGGGTCGTCGACCTCGCCCTGGGGATCACGTTCGCGCTGGCGGCCAAGGACGTGCTGGCGCTGTCGGTCGGCGAGGGTTCGTGGTTCGACATCGGCATGGACACCCTCGGCTTCCTGACGATGGGCACGGGGAAGGTCGCCTTCGGCATGCTCAAGGGCATCCAGACGGCGACGAGCGCCGCGGCGGAGGCGGTGGCGGAGGAACGGGCCACGGCGGAGAGCCTGCACGAGTCGCGGGGTGTGCTGGACCGGACGTACCGGATCACGAACCGGCGCGGTTCCTCGGGGGCGGCGAAGGCGGAGGCGCGGAGGGTTCGGGCGGGGGCGCTGGCCCGAGCGCGGCAGGCGGGCCTGGCGGCCCGCCAGGCAGAACGATCCCGTGAGCCGCTCGAGGCGACCCAACGCGAGGCGTTCGCCTTCGGCGGCGACAGGGAGGCGGCAGGCGCCTGCAAGAACATCAGGCGTCTGCGCGAGGAGTACGCCCAAAGCCCAGAGGTCCAGAAAGCAAGCGCCCATATGGAGGGTTGGCGAGGGGCGTTCAACGCGAGTTGGCGGATCGGCGCAGGCTCCGACGGGGTGGACAAGTTTCTCGGGCAGAGCGCCCTTGTTCCTGGGAAACCATCCTCGCAAACCTATGACGACTTCAAGGATCAGTTCACCAGCACGGTGGGGACCGGGTGGTGACCGTGCTTCGCGATGACTATCCCTGGCAGAGGAGGGGCCGTTCGCATGACCTTCATTATCAACCCTACTAACGATCCCGTCCTGCGCCGCGGCGAAAGACTTGCGCGGTACGGGTCGATGATCCCCATGCTTGGCGTGTGCCTTCTGTTCATGTCGGGAATCGGGGTGCGCTACACCAGGACGCAATACACCGCGATCATCCTGGTAGCCGCGTTTCTCGGCCAGGTGATCGTCTGGTCGGGCATGTACACGCTTCGCCGCTGTGAAGGATGGGATTCCGGCGTGGTGTCTTACCTATGGTCGGGCGGTTTGTTCACGGCGCTCGCCGTTTGCTTCACATGGGTCTTCCCCGCTGCCCTCCTCCCCTGGATCCCCCCCGTCGTGGCCACGGTGGCCAAGCGGCGGCTTGTGCGGCGGCGAGAGGTGGAGACGGGGAGCGCGGGATGAGTGGTGGCGGGATGGGAAGGGACGGCATGTCGGGAGACACGGAGAAGGGAACTCCTCCGGAGGGGGGCGAGCCGGCGGAGAGCGTGTGCCGGCAGAGGGCGGCGCCGACGGAGGCCGTAGAACGGGATTGCGCCGGGGTGGTGGGGAACGCGGAGCGGGTTGTTCGGGGGGTCGGGGTGGCCGGGGGGTATCGGATCGTGCTGCCGCCGGGGTGGGTCCGCGTGCCGTTGCGCGGCGGGACCGGGAACGCGGTCGAGGAACTCGTCCTCTCGCGCCTGCGGCACATCCCCCCGCACATCCCCCGTGACCGCGCGACCGCCTACCGCCTCGCCGTTCGGCAGGCCCTGAACGCCCAGGTAGCCGCCGCACGTGAGGCCAACGGCCTCGACCTCTACCTCCCCGTCCAGCCCCGCTACCGTGCCGCCCTCGCGGCCTCCTTCCTGGTGTCCGAAGTCGTGTTGCCGGGGACCATGTCCCCGCACGCCGTGCTGGACGCCCTGTGCGCCGGACGCCGCAGGGACCTCACCGACGTCGCCGGGTTTCCCGCCGTCCGGCGCGAGTACGTCCGCGCGCCCGCCCCCGAACGCGACGTCCCGCTCGCCTCCCGCCACGTCGACTACGCCTTACCCGTCCCCCGCGACCCCCATCGCTACCTCGCCGTCACCTTCTCCACCGCGGGGAACGGCGATCCGGACAGCGAGTTCACGCGTGCCGTCGTGGAGTTGTTCGACGCGTTGATGACCACGTTCCGCTGGACCCTGAAGGCCGAGGTGGCCTGAGCACCCATGTCCGGACTCCGGCTCTCCACCCCGCACCGCGATCCCGCCCGCTGGGTCGGGCTGCCCACCGAGTGGCCCCTGCCGGGCTTCGAGCGGGAGTTCCCCGACGCCGCGACCTGGGCCGCGACCGCCGCACGCGCGATCTGGGACGACAGCCCGCTCACCCCGCGCCCTGCGGAGGTCGCCGGGCTCACCGACGTCCTCACGTACGCCGCGCACCACTTCCCCGGCGCCTTCCCCGGCTTCGAGGTCCTCCTCCATCTGCCGGGCCCCCGCGACGACCCGCTTCCCGTCTACCTCGGCGACCTGACCACGGACCCCGAAGACGTCGAAGACCGCGCGCACGAGATCCTGCGTCACCTCACCGGTGCCGACGATCCGTACGCCGTCGAGCCGCCCGTCGTCGAGGAGTTCGGCAACCCGTTCCTCGGGCAGGGGCTGCGGGTCCTGCGCTACACCGCCGACGACCGCGCGGGCGGTGCGCTGCTGCCCTGCCTGCGGTACGCCTGGCACCTGCGCGGGATCGACGGCCAACCAGCACGCTGCGCCTGCCTGTTCGCGCTCCACCCCGATCCGGCCCGCCTGATCGCCGCCCTGGACGACCTCGACACCCTGGCCCGCGACCTGCGTTACGAAGCGGCAACCGGAACCGGCGACGACCTCAGCGGCCCCGCTGCGCCGCCGCCTCCCGGCCGCACGCGTACGCCAGCGGGCTCAGCAGTTCCTCCGCGTCGGGGAGCCAGCGATTGACGGCGCCGGGGTGGCGGGCCCACTGGACGTGACCCGTGCCGCTCATCCGGGTCGGGGGCGCCGCCACGTAGTCCCCGTCGCCCCGGACCACCAGGTCGAGGGAGGCGGGCGGCCAGCCCAGCCTGCGCAGCAGGTCGGGCACCTTGGCCGTGGCACCGGGCAGCACGAGGAAGACCAGCCGACGGGTCGGCGTGCACAGGACGGGGCCGAGCGGCAGGTCCATCCGTTCCATCCGGGCCAGCGCCAGGCAGCCCGCGACCTCGGGCACGTCGATCGCGTCGAAGCCGCGGCCGGTCGGCAGCAGGATGGACGCCCTCGGCTCCCGCGACCACATCCGCCGCACCGCCGCGCCGCTCCCGGTGGCCTGGCCGGCCCAGTCGGGCCGTGTCGGGTGCGCCCCGGGGGCCGGGCAGGCGGGATCGCCGCAGGAGCACCGGCGGCCGCCGTCCACGTCCTCCAGCCACGTGCCGGGCAGGACGTCCCAGTGCCGCTCCTCCGCGTACCGCACGGCGGTCTCCAGCAGGCCGGCGGACGGCGCCGGGTCGCCGCCGGGGCGCGCGACGGGGCGCACGGGGGGACGCGTGGCGGTGGCCGGTGCTCCGATGGTGTCTTCCACGTGCTGCACAACTTCCCTTGTCAGCAAGGGTTACGGCGCCTCGTGGCCTCTTTCGCCCCGCCGGTCCGGCACGCGGGGCGCACGGGTGCACGTACGGGGGCGCGTGGTGAGCTGTGGCACCCGTGCTGGGTAGGTCCTCTTCGGCACATTGCGGCAGCACTCGTAACTCAAAACAACGCGAAGTGATGAGAATCAGCGAGAAGGAAGGAAAAAGCGCCACATCAACGGCATATTCTACCGGCATGGTTGGGCAGAGATCACGCACCGGCCGCGACGTGAGCGCCGGGACGTGACCGATGTGACCGATGTGACTGACGGGACCACGTACGACGCGTCGTGACCGTCCGGAACGTGGGCGACGGACGCCGAAGCGGCGGACGTCGAACCGACGGCCGCCCGCGGGCGGGACGTCAACGGACGGACGCCGGCGACCGGTCGTGAGCACCGGAAGAGGTACCTGATCAGGTACGGAACGTGAGGGGGACGACGATGGCCGCGCGACCGCTCGTGGCGCGCCAGCCGAACGAACGGCTCCAGGCGCTCATCCAGGAAGCAGGCTGCTCCAACGCCGGACTGGCCCGCAGGGTCAACATGTGCGGCGCGGAACACGGACTCGACCTGCGCTACGACAAGACCTCCGTGGCCCGCTGGCTGCGAGGACAACAGCCGAGGGGCCGGGCTCCGGCCGTCATCGCCGAGGCGCTGGGCCGCAAGCTCGGCCGTACGGTGACGATCGACGAGATCGGCATGGCGAACGGCAAGAACCTCGCGTCCGGCGTCGGCCTGCACTTCGCGCCGACCGTGCTGGGCGCGGTGGAGCAGGCGTGCGAGCTGTGGCGCAGTGACGTCGGCCGCCGGGACTTCCTCAGCGGTTCCACCGTCGCCTCCTCCGCGCTGGTGGAGCCCAGCCGCGACTGGCTGATCACCGGCCCGGACGCCGGAGTGGCGCGCAGCGGCGGACCACGCGTGGGCATGGCGGACGTCGAGGCGGTACGGGCGACGACCCGGGCGCTCACCGATCTCGACCACCGTTTCGGCAGCGGCCACGTTCGCCCGATCGTGGTGCACTACCTCAACAGCGTGGTGTCGGGACTGCTCGCCGGTTCCTACCGTGAGGCGACCGGCCGTCAACTGTTCGCCGCGGTGGCGCGGTTGACGGAACTCGCCGGGTACATGGCGGTCGACACCGGCCAACCGGGCCTGGCGCAGCGCTACTACATCCAGGCGCTGCGGATGGCGCAGGCCGCCGGGGACCGCGCGTACGGCGGCTACGTGCTGGCGGCCGGGATGAGCCACCTGGCGGCGACCCTCGGCAACCCGCGCGAGATCGCCCAACTCGCCCGCGCCGCACAGGAAGGAGCGCGCGGCCACGTCACGCCCACCGCGCAGGCGATGTTCCACGCGGCCGAGGCCAGGGGACACGCGCTGCTGGGGGACGCGCGGGCGTGCGCGGTGGCGGCCGGACGGGCGGTCGACGCGTTCGGCCACGCCACGCCGCAGGACGACCCGGAGTGGATCGCCCACTTCGACCAGGCTTACCTGGCCGACGAGTTGGCGCACTGCCACCGCGACCTCGAACAGCCGGGGCCCGCCGCGCAGCGCGCCGAGGAGGCGCTCGCGGGCCATCCGCCGACCCGCGCGCGGCGCCGGGCCATCGGACTGCTGGTGCTGGCCTGCGCGCAGGTGCAGGCCCGCGACGTCGAGCAGGCCTGCCACACCGCCGCGCAGGCGACGGCCCTGCTGAGCGGCCTGCGTTCGAACCGCGGCGCGGAGTACCTGGACGACTTCCGGCGCCGTCTGGAGCCGTTCGGGAACGAGCCGGTGGTGCGGGAGTTCGGCGCCCGCCTTCAGGACGAGAGCGAGGTGGCCGCCTGACGTGCCGCGAACCGGGGGCGGGCGGTGGACCGGGCGGCCCGCGCGAGGCCGCCCGGCCCCGTGGGCCGTCGTGATCCGGCCACCGCGAACCGGCCGTCGCGCGCCGTCACATAGCGTCCGGAAAGGACGTTACGTAACGGGCGCGACGGGGCGGCCGCGTATCCGGACGGAATCGTTACGCTACCGACACAGCCGTCCTGGCCTGCGGCAACGTGTTGCGTATCCCGGACTGTTCGGTCTTTGCGAACGTCTGTCCACCTGCCCGGCGCGGGTCTTGGCCACTGGCGCGTGGTGAGGACCGGAATTCACCCGGTAGCGTGAGCCGACGTTCCGAAAGTCCGGTCGGGGCCCCGGGGGAGACCCCGGGATCACGCAGCAGGCAGGAGTTCCGGTGATGCACAGCGGACAGGGAGACGAGGCGTCGGAGAACACCTACCGGCCGATGCCGCTCCCGGACGAGCCGCGCCCGCCGGCGGCCTCGGAGGTCCGGCAGGGCGTGGTGTTCCCCGCGCACGGCGACCCCTGGCAGCCGCCCGCCGAGGACCGCTGGGCCCAGCCCGGCGCCGATGCGACGCGACCCGTCGCACCGGCCGCGCAGCCCGCGGCCGGCCAGCCGTGGGGCGAACAGCGGCCGATGCCGCCGCAGGCCGACGACAGCGCCGAGGCGACGCGACTGCTGACGCCGTACGGATCCGGCACGCAGGCGGGCGCCCCGCAGCAGCAGGGCTTCGGCGCCGTCCCCTCGGCTCCTGCGGCCCCGGGCTTCGGCGAGCCGCAGGGCTACGTCCAGCTGGGCCACCCCGGCCAGCCGTCGTACACCGGACAGCCCGAGCACTTCCCGCAGGGTGGCCACTCCGCCCAGCCGCAGCACCCCGGCCACGCGGCCCCCGGCGCCGCGTACGGCGACCCCTACGGCGGCGTCCCGCGGCCCGGCTCGGGCGACTCGGAGAAGACCCAGCTCATCCCGCCGTACACCCAGCACCCGTTGCCGCCCCTCGACGGCCCGTCGCACGCGGGCGGGGACGCGGGCGACGGGGACAAGACGCAGCTGATGGCGCCCTACCGCCAGCCGGCCGCCGCGCTGCCCGCCCAGCCGGAGGAACTGCGGCAGCCGCTGCCGCCCGAGCAGAGCTTCGCCGCGCCCGTCCCGCCGCTGCCGCAGGGCCCGCCGCCCGCCGGAGCACGGCCCCCGGCCGCCGCCGAGCCGCCGATGCCCGGCACCGCCCCCTACGCCATCCGCCCCGGAACGCCGGACGAGCATCCGCCGCCCGCGTACGGGAGCGAGCCCGCCCCGGTCGAGCCGACCCAGCAGCTCCCGCGCTTCACCGACTCCTGGGACCAGGGGCCCCAGGGGCAGGGCGGCGCGGGCTTCGGCGCCGAGGGGCAGGGCCAGGTCGCACCCGACGACGACTACGACTACCTCTACCGCCGCGAGGACGAGCCGCCCCGGCAACCCGCCCCGCAGGCCCCGCCTGCCGCGTACGACAGGACGCCCGGCTACGGCGGCCCGCGTGACGTCGACCCGGGCGCGAACCGCTATGACGGCGGCGGGTACGACGCGTCGCGGTACGCCGACGGGCCGCGCCGCAAGAAGCCGTCACCTGCCGTGCTGGTCGGCGTGGGCGTCGCGGTGCTCGCGGTCGTGGGCGTCGGCGCGGGCGCGCTGCTCAGCGGCGGCGGCAGCGGCAAGGACCAGCAGCCCGCCGGCGCGACCTCGTCGGCCGCCGCGGGCTCGGCGGGCCGAAGCGACACCGCGCAGGCGCAGGCCAAGCAGCTCGACGGGCTGCTCCAGACCAGCGACGGCAGCCGTACCGCGGTCATCAACGCCGTGGCCTCCATCAAGACCTGCTCCAACCTCGGCACCTCGGCCTCCGACCTGCGAACCGCCGCCGGTCAGCGCGGCGACCTGGTGACCAAGCTGTCCCAGCTGGACCTCGGCCAACTGCCCAACCACGCCGAGCTGGTCAGCCAGCTGACCATCGCGTGGAAGGCGTCGGCGGCGGCCGACAAGCACTACGCCGCCTGGGCCGACGAGGTCGCGGGCAAGAAGGGCTGCCAGAAGGGCCACGCCAAGAACACCGTGGAAGCCCAGCGCGGCAACGTCTCCAGCGGTGAGGCGACGCTCGCGAAGAAGCGCGCGGCCGACCTGTGGAACCCGATCGCCCAGCGCTACGGGCTCACCCAGCGCCAGTACACGCAGCTGTAGCCGACGCCCGCGGAGGCGGCCGTGAGGCCCTGGGACCGTCAGGCCCCGGTTGGAGTGCCAGGGCCGCCCCCGGGAACGGCCAGAGGCCCCGCCGGAAGCGGTCAGGAGCCGCTTCCGGGCGTCGGCCGGTCAAGCGTGGTCCGCAGGTCGACGAAGCCGCCCTTGCCGAACCCCGTCAACTCCCCGTCCCGCACGACCTGATACGTCACGTCGGGGTTGACCATGCGCGGATAGTTGGGCACGCCGAGCTGGTCCGCGTAGCGCCAGCCGAGCGGCGGGGTCAGGCCGCCGGTCGACAGGCCGTGCGCGTGGTCGAGCGCGTCGTGCACGGTCTGCGCGGTGACCGGGCCGTGCCCCAGGGAGCGCACGACGGCGGCGAACACGGTGTACGCGATCCAGGTGGTCTCCGCGCCGGGGTCGGCCACGTCGATGCGGGTGTCGCCGAAGGCATAGCGGTTGACCGCGTCCCGCATCGCGTTCCACGCCGGATCGCTCGCGGGCGGGTACCAGCTCGTCGCGTACGCGCCCTCCAGCGGACTGTCCGCGCCGCCGGTGCTGTCCAGCAGTGACTGCTCGACGCTGCCGAGCACCGACGCGGTGCGCACCCCGGCCTGGTCGCCCAGCCGCCGGAAGGAGTCGAAGAACGTGCCGGTGCCGTCGCCCATGACGGCCGTCACGCAGCGCCCGGGCTCGTCGCCGCCGACCGCGGTGGCGGCCGCCGCCGAGTAGTCGGTGGCGGTCTCCGGGGCCCGCACGTCCAGCGCGGGCCCGTGGCCGAGCGAGGCGAGCCCCGCGTCGAGGAACTCCGGGTACTGGTCGCCGGTCGCGGTGTCGGGACGCACCAGCGCGATGCTGCGGCACACCCCGGCCAGCTGCCGCCCGTTGCCCGCGAGCAGCGCGGGGGCGCCGCCGTTGACGGGGTACGACAGCGGGCTGGTGAACTCCTCCGGCGCGACGCCGTAGCCGCCGAGGTACGGGATGCCGGCGACCTCCAGATCGCCCATGAAGCTGGTGCCGTACTGGCTGTAGGAACCGACGACGGCGACCGCCTTGGCGTCGACGGCGGTCTGGGCGCACTGCTGGGCGCGGATCAGGTCGTTGTGCTCGTCGCAGGTGAGGACCTTCAACGGGCGCCCGTCCAGGCCGCCCTGGGCGTTGACCATGCGCGCGTACGCCTGCGCCATGGCGGGCATGCCGGGCATGTTGGTGGAGTTGGTGTTCTGCGGCGCCCAGGTCATCACGACGATCGGATCGTGGGACTGCCCGGAGAGCCCCGGGACGACCCCGCAGGCCGTCAGCAGTAACGACGCCACCGCGCCCAGGGCACCACACCGTACGTACCGCCTCATGGGCCCCTACGGTCCACTGCGGCGGTCAACGTATGCGTGACCGAACGGCAACGGGGGGTGACGGAGGAGTGAACAGGCCGTGCGGCCCGTGTCGTACGAGGTCGGCGGGGGTGGCCGCGTCCCGGGCCCCGAGGTCCCGGGCGGCGGGGGCGTGGAAGCAGTACGTACGATCGATGACCGTGCACAGTTCGGAGAAGTCTTCCCGCCGGGGCGCCCGCTCCTCCACGATGGGGCGTATGCCGCTCAACGACATGCCCTGGTGGCGCTGGCGCAGCAACGTGCGCTCCGCGCTGCACATGATCAGCGACCCGGTCTTCCAGCAGGACTGCTGGCTGGCCGGCCGCCCCGGCTACGGGGACGTGACCGACGCCGTCTACCGGCTGGTCGAGGACACCTGGCTGGACAACTGGTCGGCCGAGAAGTACGTCGGGACGATCTTCCGCGACGCGGCGGAGGCCGTGGTGGTGGACGCCGCCGTGCTGCGGGTGCTGCGCGTGCTGCACGGCGTGGGCGCGGACGCGCCGGTGCGGGTCTACCTGGAGCACCCCGACTGGCCGGAGGCGGTGCGCGCGGCCCGCGAGGCGCACGTGATGCTGGCCGGCAACGACGAGGACGACGTGGACGCCCCGCCGCGCTCGCTGGACGTGCTGGCGATCTACACACGGTCGGCGTGAGGCACGCCGGGCCGGTGCCCACGGCGGGGCCGGGGCGGGTCTCGGTACCCGGACGAGGTGGGGCCCGTACGGGTGGATGTGCGAGGCTGGTGCGGTGACCGATGCGCAATACGTCCTGACGCTGTCCTGCCCCGACAAGCAGGGAATCGTCCACGCCGTCTCCAGCTACCTGTTCATGACCGGCTGCAACATCGTGGACAGCCAGCAGTTCGGCGACCAGGACACCGGTCTGTTCTTCATGCGCGTCCACTTCTCCGCCGAGGTCGGCACCGACGCGGAGGCCGGCACCGAGAAGCTGCGCGCCAGCTTCGCGGCGATCGCGGACAGCTTCCAGATGGACTGGAGCATCCACCCGGCCGACCAGAAGATGCGCGTGCTGATCATGGTCAGCAAGTTCGGCCACTGCCTCAACGACCTGCTCTTCCGCGCCTCCATCGACGCGCTGCCGGTCGAGATCGCCGCGGTCGTCTCCAACCACGAGGACTTCCGCGAACTCGTCGGTTCCTACGGCGTCCCGTTCCGGCACATCCCGGTGACGAAGGAGACCAAGGCGGAGGCGGAGGCGCAGCTGCTGCACATCGTCGAGGAGGAGGGCGTGGACCTGGTGGTGCTCGCCCGCTACATGCAGGTGCTCTCCGACGACCTGTGCAAGCGGCTGTCCGGGCGCATCATCAACATCCACCACTCGTTCCTGCCGAGCTTCAAGGGCGCCAAGCCCTACCAC
Source organism: Streptomyces sp. ICBB 8177 (assembly GCF_003144095.1). Classification (GTDB taxonomy): domain Bacteria; phylum Actinomycetota; class Actinomycetes; order Streptomycetales; family Streptomycetaceae; genus Streptantibioticus_D. Next base: position 318,944 of record NZ_NSKH01000002.1, read on the forward strand.
CAGGCGCACGCGCGCGGCGTCAAGCTCATCGGCGCGACCGCGCACTACGTGACGGCGGACCTCGACGAGGGCCCCATCATCGAGCAGGAGGTCGAGCGCGTCGGCCACGGGGTGACCCCCGAGCAACTGGTCGCCGTCGGCCGCGACGTGGAGTGCCAGGCGCTGGCCCGCGCGGTCAAGTGGCACAGCGAGCACCGGGTGCTGCTCAACGGGCGCCGCACGGTGGTCTTCCCGTAGCGGGACGGTCGTCCTGTAGCGCGGGACCGTCTTCCTGTAGCGCGGGACGGTCCTCGGGCCGCGGTCTCACCTGACGCGCGAGGTCACATGCGGGACATGCCCGCCGCCGCTGCCAGTACGTCGCTGATCACGGCGCGGTCGCCCTCCTGGCCCGCCGCCAGGTCCTGCGGGCTGCGGTGGCCCGCGGTCAGCTGGCAGAACTCCACGCCGTCCAGCGCGACGTGCGCCACGCTCCCGGCCGCCGTGCCCACCGCCGCCGGGGAGTCCAGCGGGATGTACCAGTCGCCACCGCCCGCCCCCTCGACCTCCAGGTGCAGGGACCGGCCCGGCGCGCCCGCCGCGACCAGCCGGGTGGGCGAGACCGCGAGCCCCGCCCTGCGGCGCCCCGCCAGGACCGCGGGCAGGGTGCGCGCCGCGAGGTCGATCATGCGGTGCAGATGACGCGGCGCGGGCGGGCCGTAGGGGTAGGCGACGGCCTCCGCGATGTCGCCCGCGTGGATCCAGCACTCGTACGCCCGGTCCACGAACGCGTCCCGCAGCGGAAGCCGCGCCGGCCCGTAGGGCACGTCGAGGCCTCCGGCCGCGCGGCCCGCGAACGACACCGTGCGCAGCAGCGCGTGCCCCTGCTCGCGCCAGGTGTCGTGGACCTCGGCGGGCGACCGGTCGCCGAAGCGGTACCAGTACTCCTTGGTCCGTTCCTCCGGGTCGATCGGGTCCCGCGCGCCGGTGCCCAGTGGTTCGCTCATGCCGAGCGCGGCGGCTATGAGCCCGTCGACGGCGGTGAGATGACCGATCACCTCGGCGACCGTGACGTCGCACGAACCGTCGTGCCACTCCAGGCGCACCGACGCGTTCCAGTCGCCGCTGCCCAGATCGCGCAGGAGCGCGTCGAGCCGCGCGGTCTCCGCGTCGTACGGACCGGCCCACTCCGGCACGGGGACGCGGGCCGGACGGCGCCCCAGGCAGTTCTCCAGCACCCGGGCACGCAGCAGCGGGTCGAGGTCCAACGGGTCCTCGGGGCGCAGCAGTTCGACCGCGTTGCGCAGCCGCAGCGCCTCGTCCGCGCACAACGCGCAGTCGGTCAGGTGGGCCTCGACCGCGGCGGTCTCCTCGGGCGAGCAGGCCGACAGCGCCCAGGCACCGAGCAGCGATTTGAGCGTGGCGTGGTCGTAGGAGGGCACCGGCGTCACCGGAGGCACCGGCGCGGGCCCGAGCGGCCGGTCCTCCGCGGCGCCCCGCGGCAGCGGCACCCGGGGCAGCGGTCTGCCGGGCGGAACGGGCCGTGTGGAACCGCCGACCTCCCGCCGCGCCCCGCCGTCGTGCGGGCCGTCGTAAGGCCCCGGGGCGTCGTAACCGCCCCCGTACGCGCTGCCGTTGCCGCCGTACGCGCTGCCGCGGTACGGGTTGCCGCTCCCGTCGTGGCCGGTGTCGTCGGCGGGGGTGCCGTGGTCGTCCCGGCGGCCTGAGCGGTCGGGTTCGTCCGGGCCCTCGGGACCGCGGGGATCGTCGGGGCCGTGGGAGCCGGTCACCTGGTGCCGCCGTGGTGCTCGTGCTGGATCGCGGTGGACAGCATCTGCAGGCCCAGCCGCATCCTGCGGCGCGCCTCCACCTCGGTGAGCCCGAGTTCGTGCGCGGCCTGCCGGTAGTCGCGCCGCTGGAGGTAGGCGAGGTCGAGCGCCGCGCGGATGGACGAGGGCATGGAGTCGCGGATGAAGTCGGCGCGGGCCGCGGTGTTGGCCTCCCGGACGCGTTCCTCGAACTGCTCGGAGATCCGCTCGCCACCCGACGCGACGCGCTCCGCCTCGCAACTGCGCAGCTTGCCGACCGCCTGGCGCTGGGTGAGTGTGGCGATCCAGGAACGCATGTTGCCGTCCTTGGGGTCGTACGCGTCGGGGTTCTCCCAGATGTAGCCGAAGACCTCGCGCGTGATCAGGTCGGCCGCCTCCTCGTCCCCCATGACGCGGTGGGCGAGTCCGTGGACCAGCGCCGCGAAGCGGTCGTACAGCTCGCCGAGCGCGGCCTCCTCGCCGCGGGCGAGCCGCTGCTGCATCTTGCGGTCCCAGCGTGGTGGTGCGGGCGCTGCCATCCGGCCGTCCTTTCTCGGCTCCCCGCTTCCGTGCCCGGTACCGGTCGGCGTAACCGTGCGCGTCGTCATCCGCACCGCCCCGCCTGCCCGTCCTTGCCAGTCAGTGCTCGTCCGTCCTTGCCGTACCCGTCGAATGTATCGGCCGGGTCCGACGGAGTGCGCCCCTTTGCATCAAGCGACAACCGAACGGTTTCGGGTTCTTGCCCAGGGTGAACGTTTCGGGCGATGTGTCGGGTGGGTGTGAACGGGGGATTGCGGGGAAGGGATCGCCGTCACTCGCGCGACGGGGCGGCATCGTGACAGCGTGCCGCCGTCCCGTCACGCGCGGACCGAGGGCGCGGCCCCGGAACACCCGGAGAACGGAAAGGGGCTGCGTAGCCAGTGGCGTTGAGGGTGGAGACGACCGAGCGAAGCGGCTGGACCGTACTGCTCGTCACCGGCGAACTGGACCTCGTGACCTCGCCGGGGGTGCGACAGCAGGTGCACGAGGCGGTCGCGGCGGGACGGCGCGACCTCGTACTCGACCTGTCCGGGGTGCGGTTCTGCGACTCCAGCGGGGTCGGCGTGCTGATCGCCGCGCGACGGCTGATGCGTTCGTGCGCGGGCCGGCTGCGGATCGTGCTGCCCGCGCAGGGCGCCGCGGACGGCTCGCACGTCAACCGGGTGCTGGCGGCGCTCGGCGTACGGCGGCTGTTCGAGGTCTTCGCCGACGTCGACACGGCGGTGGAGGAGAACGCGCGACCGCTTTCTGCGTAGGGGTCGTGTCCTGGCCGCCCGACGGATGGCATGGTCAGCGGGAGCGTGCGGTCGGCGGATCGCGTGGAGCCGGCACGCGGTCGGGGCCGCGCCCGCCCGGGCGGCGGGCTCAGGTCTCCAGGTACCGCAGCACGGGCATCATGCGGTGCGGGTCCGCCCCGGCGGCGAGGGGCTGGTCGGCGCAGGCTTCGAGGCCCTTTGTCAGCGCCTCGGTGTCGATGCCGCTGCCGATGAAGACCAGTTGGGTCAGCCGCGGCTCGGACCGGCGCCAGGGGGTGCTGCGGAAGCGCAGGTAGTTGCCCACGGTGTGCAGGGCGTACTTCTCGTCCTGCCCGGGCGCGCCGAAGTGCACGAAGCCCTTGATCCGGAAGACGCCGGGCGGGCGGGTGTCCATGAAGTCCATGAACGCCCTTGGGTCCAGCGGGAGTTCGCAGGTGTACGACATCGTCTGGTAGGTCGCGTGCGGATGGGCCTCATGGCCGTGGTGTCCGTCGCCGTGGTGTCCGCACCCGGCGTCCTGCTCGTGCCCGCCCCCGGAGTCCGCCTCGGCGCGCAGGTCGTCGAAGGACAACTGGCGTACGGCGGGCTCCCCGGCCGGCCGCCGGTGCCGGTCGAAGAGCAGCTCGGGGTCTACCCGGCCGTGCGCGGTGGTCACCACCGGGGTGTCCGGCGCGAGAGCGGACAGACGGCCGAGGAGCCGTTCGCGTCCGGTGGCGTCCACGCGGTCGGTCTTGTTGAGGACGATCAGGTCCGCGCAGCGCAGGTGGACGTCCAGCTCGGGGTGGCGCTCCCGCGTCGACTCGAACTCGGCGCCGTCGACCAGCTCGACGAGTCCGCCGTAGGAGACGCGCTGGTTGCCGCTGGCCAGCAGCATGCGGATCAGTTCGCGGGGCTCGGCCAGTCCGCTCGCCTCGATGACCACGACGTCGATGCCCGCGCCGGGCCGGGTGAGCTTGCGCAGCATGTCGTCCAGGTCGCCCGCGTCGACCGCACAGCACATGCAGCCGTTCCCCAGGGTCACCATCGAGTCGACCTGCCCCGCGACGGACAGGGCGTCGATGTTGACGGCGCCGAAGTCGTTGACGACGACGCCGATGCGGGTCCCGCCGCTGTTGCGAAGGAGGTGGTTGAGCAGGGTGGTCTTCCCGGCGCCGAGGAAGCCCGCGAGGATCATGACGGGAATCCGGCTCCTGGCCACCGTGCTGCCTTTCTCGGTACGGACCTCGGGGGACGGCCCCTCGGGGCCGGCGGGCCGTCGTGGGACGGGCCCGCGCTGGCCCCCGGTGGAGCTACGAGGCTACTACCGCGCGCCGCGCCGGCCGTCAGCCGAAGTCCAGCTCCCCCGTCCTGGTGCGCTTCAACTCGAAGAAGTCCGGATAGCCGGCGAGCAGCCGGACGCCGTCGAAGACCCGGAGGGCGTCCTCGCCGCGCGGAACGGAGCTCAGCACGGGTCCGAAGAAGGCGACGCCGTCGACGTGGAGGGTCGGGGTGCCGACCTCCTCACCGACCGGGTCCATGCCCTCGTGGTGGCTCTTGCGCAGTGCCTCGTCGTGGTCGGTGCCGTGGGCTGCCGCGACGAGCTGGGTGGGCAGTCCGGCCTCGGCCAGGGCCTCCGTGATCAGTTCGTCGGACACCTCGCGGTCGGCGTTGTGGATGCGGGTGCCGAGCGCGGTGTAGAGGTCGCGCAGGACCTCCTCGCCGTGCGCCTGGGCGGCGGCGACGCAGACGCGCACGGGTCCCCAGCCGGTGGCGAGCAGCCGCTCGTACCGCTCGGGCAGCCCCTCGCGGCCCTCGTTCAGCACGGACAGGCTCATCACACGAAAGCGCAGGTCGATGTCGCGTTGGCGTTCGACCTCCAGGATCCAGCGGGAGGTGATCCAGGCGAAGGGGCAGACGGGATCGAAGTAGAAGTCAACCTTGGTCTTGGTCATACTCGCAGGCTAGACGCCGGATGGCCTGGAAACGAGGGCCGGTCGCAGGCCGGACGAGTGGGCCATTGAGGGGCTGCCGTGGTGCGCGGACCGGCCCTGCGCGGTGCGAGGATGGCCCCATGGCCATGGCACGCATCGTTCTCGTCCGGGGCGACATCACCGCGCAGCGCGTCGACGCCGTCGTCAACGCGGCCAACTCCTCGCTGCTGGGCGGCGGAGGGGTGGACGGCGCGATCCACCGCAAGGGCGGCCCCGAGATCCTGGCCGCCTGCCGGGAGTTGAGGGCGTCGCACTACGGCGGCGGGCTGCCCACCGGGCGGGCGGTGGCCACCACCGCGGGGCGGCTGCACGCGCGCTGGGTCATCCACACCGTGGGCCCGGTCTGGTCGGCGCACGAGGACCGTTCGGAGCTGCTGGCGTCCTGCTACCGCGAATCGCTGCGTGTCGCTGGGGAGTTGGCGGCGCGCACGGTCGCCTTCCCGGCGATCTCCACGGGTGTCTACGGCTGGCCGATGGACGACGGGGCGCGGATCGCGCTGCGCACCGTGCGTGAGTCGGCCGGGGAGGACGTCGAAGAGGTGCGGTTCGTGCTGTTCGGCGAGGCGGCCTACGAGGCGTTCGCGGCGGCGTCGGACGCGTAGCCGCGAGGCGGCGGAGAAGCCGGGCCGGACTCGGGGCGAGCCCGCCTCCCGCACTGGTCGGCGGCATCCTGCCTGCGAAATGCGGTGGTTTGCCCGGAATAAAGGGTCACCGAGCGTTGATATCGGGTTGTGTCCTAGGTGTGACTCGTCACGGCGTGGAGTCAGGGCCGTGCTCAGGTACGCTCCATCGGGTGCGAGTGCTTCGGTTGCGCGAGGAACGCGGCGGTGCCCCAGTGGCGGCCGGTGCGCGGCAGCGCGATGTTCGCCAGACGCACGTCGGGCTCACGGAGCGCGTTGAGCGCGGAGCTTACAGTAAGCGCGGGCCGGCGCGCGACTTCGCTGCCGCATCCCGTGGGAATATGCCGGAAGCGCTTGTTGCGGTGACTGAACGTCAATCATGCTGTCTTTCGTCGGCGTCACGTTCCGTGACGAGGTGGAAGCGCGAGGCGATGTGTCCGCCGGTTCGGATGGTGTGAACGGTGCAGGTGCTTCAGGTGCAGTTGGAGGTACGCCCTGACCCGGCGGAGGTGGGCCGGGCCCGCAGATGGGCCCGTTCCCGGCTCCAGGGCTCCGGCATAGGCGCGGACGAGCCACTGGCCGAGACCCTGCTCCTGCTGATCTCCGAACTCGTCACCAACGCCGTCGTGCACACCGGCTGCCCGGCCGTCCTGCGCATGCTCTTCCCGCAGCCCGAGGTCCCGGAGGCGGGGACCGTACGGGTCGAGGTCGCCGACTCCAGCGAACGCCCGCCCACCCCGCGTCACGCGCGCGGCGACGACACCGGCGGCCGCGGCCTGGAACTCGTCGACGGCCTCGCCGACCGGTGGGGCTGGCAGCGTGAGGGGTCCGGCAAGCACATCTGGTGCGAGGTCGACCGCTGCGCGTCGGCCGGTCCCCCCGCCCCGCCCGCGGCGCCGGTGACGGCTCTGGCCGGCTGGGGCCTCGTGCCGCGCTCGGAAACCCCGCTGCCCGACCGCGTGCGCTGACTCGCCTGCCGTGCGCCGGCCGCCCCCGTCGTTCGCCGGTGCGGGACGTGCGCCGACAAGCCGTGGGTGACGCACCCAGGACCGCCTGCTGGTGCGTCCGCATCGACGCGGACGGGCCAACTCGTCCTCCTGCCCCTGGTCTGGCCATCCGGCGCCGGGCGACGCCGGGACTCCGGAAGGGCACCGCGATCCCGGTCACCGCGTGAGACGTGGGGCGCGTGGCTCAGGCGAGGCCGCCGAACCGGCCGCGGTGGAAGAGCAGCGGAGGGAGCGGCTCCGGCGCGGTGCCCAGGTCCTTGACGCGGCCGACGACGACGAGATGGTCGCCCCCGGTGTGCACCGCGTGCACCTCGCAGTCGACCCACGCCGCTACCCCCGCGAGCACCGGCGCACCGGTCACGGGGGCGGGCGTCCAGTCGACCCCGGCGAACTTGTCGGCACCGCTGACCGCGAAGGCACGGCACAGCGCCTCCTGCCCGGCCGCCAGCACGTTGACGCAGAAGACCCCGGCGCGGGCGATGCGCGGCCAGCTGCCCGACGTACGGGCCACCATGAAGGCCACGAGCGGGGGTTCGAGGGAGAGCGACGAGAAGGACTGGCAGGCGAACCCGGCGGGCGCGGGCGAAAGAGGCGCCTTCACGTCGGCGTCGAACGCGTCCGGCACCTCCTGCGTGACCCCTGGTGCGGTGACGACGGTGACGCCGCTGGCGAAGTGCCCCAGTACGTCGCGGAATCGCGCGGTGTCGAACGGCGCCCGCTCGTCCTCCCGAACCGCCCGCAACTCGGGCCTGGGAAGCGCCTCCACCGGTTCGGCGCAGGTCGCGGCGCCGACCGACCTGAGGTAGCGGACGGCTGCGGCGGCCATCCCCGCGTGTCCCATCACGCCGTCAATTGAAGCTGACGCGGCCCTGGTTAGGAAGGGGGGCGGGTGGCAGCCCCGAACGGCATGCGTCCCCAGCACGCGCCCCCGCCCCGCACCACTCCGCGCCGCCGCGAGTCCCGGTTCAACGGCAGACGGCGTTGGCATCCAGCGCCACCGCGCCCTGCCCGCGCGGCAGCACCATCAGGGGGTCGACGTCCAACCCGGCCAGTTCGTCGCCGAGTTCCATGGCGATGCGTTGCACACGCAGGATGACGTCGACCAGCGCGTCGACATCGGCGGGGGGCCGCCCCCGTACCCCGTCCAGGAGGGTGCGCCCCGGCAGTTCGCGAAGCATCCGGCGTGCCTCGGCCTCCGTGAAGGGCGGTACGCGAATGGCCGGCCCCCGCAGGACCTCCCCGAACACGCCGCCGAGCCCCACCGTCACGGCGGGCCCGAACAAGCCGTCGTCGGTGACTCCGACGGCCATCTCGACGCCGGGTTCGACCATCTGGCAGACGAGGACGCCGTCGAGGCCGACGCCTTCGTGGCGGGCGATGTCGGTCAGATCCCGGTACGCGTCGCGCACCTGGCTCGCCGACGTCAACCCGAGCTTGACCAAGCCGCGTTCGGCCCTGCGGGCGAGTTGTGCTCCGGAGGCCTTCATGACCACGGGGTAGCCGACCTGCCCGGCCGCCCTGACCGCCCCGGCGGCGCTGGTGACGAGGTGCTCGCGCGGCACGCGGACGCCGTACGCCCGCAGCAGTCGCTTCGCCCCGTGCTCGCTCAGCCGCCGGCCCGGACGCAGGAGCGCGCGGGCTCCGCGCGCGGAAGGGGACGCGGTACGCGGCGCGCTCTCGAACGGAGAACGGTGACCGGCGACGAACCGGTGGTGGTCCAGGTAAGCCCTGACAGCGGTGACGCAGCTGCCGAACGTACGAAACGTGGCGACGCGGGACGAACGCAGTAGCGTGCGCCGATAAGCCGTCTCCGTACCCACCGGTGAACCCCACACGACGCACACCAGCTTGTCCGTACGTTCCGCCGCGTCCGCCAGTTGCCGCACGAGTACGTCGCTCATCGGCGGAAACGGGCTGGTGATCGGGCAGATCAGGACGCCCACCGAAGGGTCGGACAAGATGGCGTCGACGATTTTCGGCCCGTGACGTCCGCCCACCGACCGGCCGCAGTGCTCCACCGGGTTGGCCACGCTCAGGGGGCCGGGTATCCACTGGCGCAACTCGGCCTGCTCCTCGGCACCGAGCAGGGGTACCCGCAGTCCGGCCGCCGTCACCAGGTCGCGGAAGCGCGCGCCGGTGCCGCCGGCTCCGCTGATGCCCACAGCGCTGCCGGAGGGGGCGTACACGGCGACGCCATCCGCTTTCGGAGGACGGGCGCGGGCGAGCAGCGCGGCCGTGTCCTGCAACCGGTCGGGCGCGTCCACCGTGATGACGCCGAACTGGCGGAGGGCCGCGTCCGTGACCGCGTCGGAGGCGTTCGGCCCGTCCGTGCGGTCTCCGTCCTCTGCGCGCCTGCCGTCCTCCGTACGCGTTCCGACCTCCGTACGCGTTCCGGCCTCCGTACGGCCGGATGTGAGCGCGACGACGGGCACGCCACGTCGTGCCGCGTGGTCTGCGGCGAGCAGGAACGCCCTGCCGTCCCTGAGCCCTCGCACGTGTACGGCAATCGCTCCGACCTCGGGCCGCTCGGCGAAGTACGTGACGAAGTCGGCCACTTCGAGGTCGGCCTCGTCGCCTGTGACCGCCCAGTGGCTGACCCGTACGCCCAACTCCTGGAGGGCGAGGACCGGGTGGCCCTGGTCGCCGTACTGGGTGACCAACGCGATGCCGGGGCCGCCGAGATCGTCGCGTAAGTGCGTGAAGGCGTCGAGGCCGGTGGCGGGCCCCAGCAGCCGCAGGCCGGAACCGGCGACAGCGTCGGCCAGACGCCGCCCCGCCTCGCCACCGGGCCCTGCGGCCACCTCGGAGCCGGCACCGGGGACGACGGCGAACCGCGCTTTGGCGGCGGCGAGTTCCTTCAGATCACGCAGGGGGTCGGCGGCCAGGAGGACGGCGAGGTCCACCGGGCACTGAAGCTCCGCGACGGACGGACAGCACGGCACGCCGAAGACGGCCGCGCGACGAGGGTGCACGGGGAGGAGCCGGGCGCCCAGCCGTTCGGCCCAGACCATGATGTGCCGCGTGACGGCGGCGTCGGGACTGCCGTCGGCGTCGCACGCCCCGACGACGGCTACCGTGCGGGGACGGAAGAGCGCGTCCAGGTCGGGGACGGACGCGTGCAGTGGACGGCCGCTCACGTCGAGGTCCGTGGTGTCGCCGACGTGGGGTCCCCGGCGTTCACCGCAGGCGACTGCGTGCGTCGTGCGCGGATCGGTGCTGAGGGTTCCGTGTGTGGATCCAAGCATGGGCCCCGTCCGATTCTGGTGAGCCTGCCAACAGAATTGACGCACAGTCAGGTTACTGGAGCGTTGGGTGGGCGGGAACCGGGCGGCACGGTAAAGGTTTGCCGTTCAGCGGGGCTCGTGGGACTGCGGGGATCGCGGTGGTCACGGCGTGATCGCGCCTTTCGGGTCCGTGCGCGCCGCAAGCGGCACCGTGGCCGGGCCGGCGTGCGGGTGGACCGGCTCCGTACGGGATCGCCTCGTCCTTCCCGGTGTTGAATGAGACTGTGCTGCGACCGGTGGAGATCGAGGCGTACGGGCTGCTGCTCCGACCGTGGGAGGAGGACGACGCCCCCGAGGCGCTGCGCGGACTGACCGATCCGGACTACCTGCGCTGGAACCCTCCGGCGGCCAGGCCCGTTGAGGACATCGAGGGGGCGATCGACTTCGTGCGGACCCGCGCCCTGGGCTGGCGGCGCGGTGAGACGGCGTCGTTCGCGGTCCTGGAGGACGGTGTCATACGCGGCCACATCGGCCTCAACAGCATCGACCCGCGAACGTGCGGCGGGCGGGTCGGCTACTGGACGTTGCCCGAGGCGCGGGGCCGCCGCCTCGCGTCGCGCGCTCTGGAAGCCTGTACGCGCTGGGCGTTCCGCGATCTGGGGCTGCACCGCCTGGAACTGGGGCACGCGGTCGGCAACGGGCCGTCCTGCGGCGTCGCCCGGCGCTGCGGGTACGCGTACGAGGGCACGCTGCGCGACGCGCTGCCCGACGCGGGCGGCGGCTTCCACGCCGTGCACCTGCACGCCCGCCTCGCCACGGATCCGGCGCCCGACGTCACCGACGCGCCGACGGCGAACAGTACCGACGCGTAGCGGCGGAGATCGTTGACGGCTCGCGGGCGCCGAGGCGGGGATGAACGCTCCGGGCGCCCCCGTCCACGCGCATGCCGCACCGCTTGGTCCGGTAGGCCGCCCACCCCCGTCCACGCGCACGCCGCACCGCTTGACCCGGTAGGCCGCCGACCGATCACCGCGTTCGCGCCCGCACGTCACACCGGAGGTTGCTCGCGCTCCTTCTGCCGCTTTCTGCGCATCAGGCCGACGGTGCTGAGCGTCTGCGCGATCGCCACCAGTGTCAGGACCACGCCCAGCAGCCTGCGAGACGTCGAGCCGTCACCCCAGAACTGCCAGCTGATCCAGAGCAGTCCGAAGAGAATCCAGATGACGAGGTGCGTCCGCAGCAAAGTCCAGGAACTGTCCTCGGTCGGAGTGAGCCGGCGCATGGCGGAACTCTTCGGCGTCTCTTGTCGCATGCCCCGATCATGCCTGGGAACGGCGGGTACCACGTGGCAGCGCGAGGGGCGCGCGAGGAGTAGGAGGAGTGGACGCTGCCGCAGTGGCGCGCACGGGGGATGTCACCTGTGGGCGGCGGTCATCTGGGCCAGGGGCAGGGCGCCGGCTCTTGGGCGCGGGGGTTGACGGGGCCCGGACACGCGCGAGCGGGCGCCTGGACCGGCAACCTCCCCCGAGGACCGGCAGACGCCCGCGTCGTTGCGTGGCAGGACTGATGGATGACGTTAATACGAGAAACGGCCGAAGCGGGCAGGGGCCTACTTCGTTGGCTTCTTGCCGGTGACGCCGAGGTGCACGAGAAGCGCCAGGTTCGGCTTCAACTCGGCCTGCTTGACGCCCCAGGACTGGAAGCCCTTCTGGTGCGCGGCCGCCGCGGCGAGCATGACGACCAGTGAACCGGCCATCGCCGCCGGGCTGACCGACTTGTCGACCTTCCCCTTGCTCTGCAACTCCTTGATGGAGTCGGTGAGGGAGTTGGTCACGGCGTTGAGGATCTTCATACGGATCTTGTAGAACCGTTTGTCCCCTTCGGCCGCTCCGAGGTCCACGACGCGCAGGATGGCGTCGTTCTTGCGCCAGAAGGTGAGGAAACCGTCCACCAGGTCCTCGGCCGTGGCGTAGGCGGACTTGCCCACCCAGTTGCGGCCGGCGACCAGATCGGTGAGGGTCGCGCCTTCCTTGGCCATGTCCTCCGCGAGTTCGAGGACGGCGCCCTCGACGTCGGGGAAGTACTGGTAGAACGTTGCGGGGGAGGTACCCGCCATCCGGGCGACGTCGATGACCTTGACGTCCCGGTACGGGTGGGTGCTGAGCATCTCGCTGAGGCATTCGAGCAGCTTCTGCCGCGTCGCCTGCCCGCGGCGCCCGGCAACCCGGCCGTCGACGGTGCGAACTTGTCCTGTCATGCCGTCAGTTTACCTTCGGGTGATCAGCGCGCGATTCGGCGGCCTGCAAATGGGGAGGGGGCTCCCCGTGACCATGAACACGCAGGTCAGCGCCGGTTACCCAGCGTGCTTCGTCAGATGCCTGATGGGCAAAGGGAACTGGGACGGCGTCGGTGGAAGGCCGTCGTCCCACGCTGCGTCATGCCACCCCGTGTGATTTCTGGGTCGTTTTATCGGGTCAACTGGACGTGGAATTGGGAGGAGCGGCGCGCGGGTCCGCTCTTGGGGGGTGCGGAATCGATCGGGGCGGCGGGACCGGTTCTCACGCGAGGCGGTTCGGTTCGGCGGTGCGGGCTGCGGGGACTGCGCGGGCTGCGCCGACTGCGCTGGCGGTGTCTACTGCGCCGACTGTGCCTCCGGTGGGCGGCGATCGTTCCTCCGTCGGCCAGTCTGGGGGCCTCGCTCGCGCCGCTCCTTCCGTGGGAGCGGGTGAGGCGTGCACGCACTCCCGCGGAAGGAGTGGCGGGTCGGGCGGGCATGCCTGACGCGGCCGATGGGTGACGACCGGTCCGCTCCGAGGCGCCGTTCCGGGGGTGCGGCGGCGCGGATCCAGGGGTGCGGCAGGGCGCGGAGATGATGACCCTGGGGCGCCGGGCGCATCCGCTCGGAGCCGCCCCATGAGGGGGCGCGGCATGCTGGGGATAAATTGCTCACCTGTTCGAGTGGAGGTTGTCCACAGGCCGGGCGAAAGCCCTGAACGGGGATTAGCGTGGCTATCACGACATCCCCCCGGCCGAGGGGATGCCTCGCACGGGAGGAGCCACGGCCATGGACGCATTCGTTGCGGGGGAGCCCTGCTGGGCGGACGCGATGCTCCCCGACCTGGAAGCGGGCAAGCGCTTCTACGGAGAACTGCTGGGCTGGACGTTCGACGAGGGCGACGACGAGCGCCACTCCTACACGCTGGCCCGCCGGGACGACAAGATCGTCGCCGGCCTGATCGCCAAGCCGGACGGGCGGATGCCCACCGTCTGGAACGTCTACTTCGCCTCGCCCGATCTCACCGGCACGGCGGCGAGGGTCCGCAAGGCGGGCGGTCAGATCATCACCGGCCCCGCGGTGGTCGGCGAGGCGGGCTCGCTGCTGATGGCCGCCGATCCCGCGGACGCGGTGTTCGGGGTCTGGCAGGGAGCGGGGCACGAGGGCTTCCAGGAAAGGAACGGACCGGGTTCGTTCTGCTGGACCGAGCTGTACACCCGGGACAAGGACGCGGTGGACCCCTTCTACCGGCAGGTCTTCGGCTTCGACGCTGAGCAGATCGGCCAGGCGGACGGCCCCTTCGACTACGAGGTGTGGACCGTGAGGGGCGATCGGGAGCCGGGAGGCGAGCAGGCCGGAAAGGAGGGGGACGCGGAAGGGGAACAGAAGGTCTACGTGGGCGGCCGGATGCGCATGGGTACGGACTTCCCCGCCGAGCTGCCCTCGCATTTCGTCGTGTACTTCGGCGTCGAGGACTGCGACCGGGCGGTGGCGACGGTTCGCAAGCTGGGCGGCAAGGTCGACCGGGAGCCCCAGGACAGTCCGCACGGACGGCTGGCATCGGTCACCGACAACCAGGGCACGCACTTCACGGTGATCGACATATCGAGTCGGACCGGGGAGGAGTAGGCACCCGGGCTGGCCCTGGCTGGGTCCGCTGGGCCGTCGGCGCGGCCTGCCCCGGCTGCCCTCGCACTGCGGCGCACCGGCGGCCCCCGGCGACACGTGCTGCGGCGGGGCCGGGGGTCCGCCGCGCTGCCGCCCCGTCGCTCCCGTGCCTCGACACCCCGTCGCCCCGTGTGACCGGCCGCTCCGGCGCCCCGACGCCCCGGCGCTCCGGCGGGCCTCGGCCCGGCGTGCATTGGCCCGGCCTCACCGGCTCACCGCCTACGGGCTCACCGCCTACCGGCTCACCGCCTACCGGCTCACCGCCCTCCGGGCTCACCGCCTACCGGCTCACCGCCTACCGGCTCACCGCCTACCGGCTCACCGCCTACCGGCTCACCGCCCTCCGGGCTCACCGCCCTCCGGGCTCACCGCCTACCGGCTCACCGCCCTCCGGGCTCACCGCCCTCCGGGCTCACCGCCCACCGGCTCGCCGCCCCCACAACCACCGTCCACCACCCCGTCGCCCCACGTCCCGCCCGCCGACATATGCCAACTAAACCGACAATCCCGCATAACAGCCCCTTTCCCTCCTTCTGTAGGTCGACTCGCCGTCTTCGGTGTAAGGGCGGGCTGCGCCGAAGTGCCCGGATGTGGTCTGACCTGCGGGTCCTTGGGGGCATGGGGTGGACGGGGGCGGGGTGCGCCGCACGGGCGCGCGCCCCAGGTTCGCAACGGGGACGTATCCCAGGAAGAATCAGCAGCCGACCCCGGGACGGTCGGCGGTGAGTGGTCGCCCGAGGCTGCAAGAATTCGGGGGACGGGGAGGTGGCAGGGCAGTGGTGGAGCAGCTGACGCAGCACGACCCGAGACGGATCGGTCCTTTCGAGGTCCTCGGGCGGCTCGGCGCCGGCGGCATGGGCTTGGTCTATCTCGCCCGCTCGGCGTCCGGCCGGCGCGTGGCGATCAAGACGGTGCGTGCCGAGCTGGCGGAGGACCAGCTGTTCCGGGTCCGTTTCACGCGCGAGGTCGAGGCGGCGCGGGCGGTCAGCGGCTTCTACACCGCCGCGGTGGTCGACGCCGACCCGCGGGCCGCGGTGCCGTGGCTGGCGACCGCCTACGTCCCGGCCCCCTCGCTCGAGGAGATAATCAACGAGTCGGGGCCGCTGCCCGCGCAGGCGGTGCGCTGGCTGGCCGCCGGGATCGCCGAGGCGTTGCAGTCCATCCATGGCGCGGGGCTGGTCCACCGCGACCTCAAGCCGTCCAACGTGCTGGTGGTCGAGGACGGACCCCGGGTGATCGACTTCGGTATCGCGAGCGGGGTGTCCAACACCCGGCTGACGATGACCAACGTCGCCGTGGGCACGCCCGCTTACATGTCGCCGGAGCAGGCGAAGGACTCGCGCAGCGTCACCGGGGCGAGCGACATCTTCTCGCTGGGGTCGACGCTGGTGTTCGCGGCGACGGGGCACGCGCCGTTCCGGGGCGCCAATCCGGTCGAGACCGTCTTCATGCTGTTGCGCGAGGGGCCCGATCTGACCGGACTGCCGGACGAGTTGCGGCCGTTGATCGAGTCGTGCATGCGGATGGAGGCCGGGCACCGGCCCAGTCCGGCTGATCTACAGGCCCAGTTGGCGCCGCACCTGTTCTCCTCCGCGGACGACGGGGGGACGGTCTCCGCCTGGCTGCCCCCGCACGCGGTCGCGATGATCGAGCAGCGCAGCGGTCGTCGCAGTGCCGCCGCGGCGGCAGCGGCGGCGGCGGCCGGAGCGCCCGCTCGGGCCTCGGCGCCGCCACGCGGCCCGGCCGTCGGCGCTCCCCCCGGGCCCGCGCCGCACTCCGCGCCCCCCATGCCCGCGCAACCGCCCGCCCGAGGCGACCTGGTGGGCGCCGGTGGCGACGGCGGATCGGTCAAGCTCGCGGGGAACGTGCCGATAGGGCCGGGACCGCGCGTGGCGGACGCCAAGGATCCGCGGGGCGCGGCAGCCGGCGCCGGGCCCGCGATCGACTGGTCCGCCCGAGGGCACGGCCCCGCGCCCACGAACGCCCCCGCCCGCGACGACGCCGGAGCCGACGCCCCGGCGCGGCTTGCCGACGGCGGCGCCGCCGCGCACAACGGCCGCCCTGCGACACCCCCGCACCGCGCCCCCCTCCCCGCCCAGCAGCCGGAGCCGCACCACCGCGACGTCCGCTGGCGTCCCTGGCGCTTCCGGATGTCGAACGACGTGTGGGGCACCCCGGCCGTCGCCGCCGACCGGCTCTACGTCACGTCGTTCGAGGTGCACGCGCTCGATGTGGCCACCGGGCAGCGGCAGTTCAAGACCCGTGACGTCGCGTGGACGATGAGCGTCGAGGACGGCCGCATCCTCGCCTCGGACGGGCCGAGCCTGTACGCGCTGGGCGCCGCCGACGGCGGTGAGTTGTGGCGTACCGCGGTGGACGGCTGGGTGTACGCGCTGCGGGCGGGCGCGGGCGTGGTGGTCACCGGAGTGCGCGGCGGCGGGGTGCGGGCCTGGGACGCGGCCACCGGCGAGCCGCGGTGGGAGCGTTCCGACGCGCAGACCGACTACGAGTCACCGGACGCGGGCCCGGCCCTGGTCGACGGCGTCGTCTACTACCGGGGCGGTGGGCGGCTGTTCGCGCTCGACGCCCGCTCCGGCGCGGAGCGCTGGTCGCACCCGCTGGGCGAGGAGGCGGCCGGAACGATGCCGGTGCGGCCCGAGGTCGCCGACGGGCGGGTTCACGCGACGGTGGGCAGCCGGGTGCTGGCGCTCGGCGTCGCGGACGGCGCCGAGCACTGGCGCTTCGACGCGCCCGCGGTCCTCTTCGCGCCCCCCGCGTACGCCGCGGGTGGCGTGTACGCGGTCGACTACCTCGGCACCGTCTACGCGCTGGACGCCCGCGGCGGTGCCGAGCGCTGGCGGGTCGCCACCGAGGCCCGGCAGTCCGCCGAGCCGTTGCTGGTCACGGACGGCCTGGTCCACCTCGGCAGTGGCAGCGCGCTCTACACCCTGGACGCGGCGGCGGGGACGCCCAAGTGGCGCTTCCCGACGCAGGGCGAGGTGGTCGGCGCACCGGTCGCGGCGGAAGGCCGGCTGCACTTCGGCTCGATGGACCACTGCCTCTACACGGTGGACGCGATCAGCGGCCAACTGCGCTGGAAGCTGGAGACCGGCGGCGAGATCACCGGAGCACCGGTCGTGCGGGACGGCGTGGTGTACGCGTGCAGCAAGGACCGCTGCGTGTACGCACTGGACGCCGGAAAGGGCACGGGGTCCCGCAGGCAGGAAGCCTGACCCGAGCATCCGTACCCGCAGCAGGCCGGAGGCCCGACCACAGCACCACCGGCTGTCGTCGGGCCTCCGGCCTGACGCGGATCGAACGCGGCGCGGCTTCGCGCGCATGAAGGAAGCGGGCATGCAAAAGGGGTGGCGACGGACCCCCCGGTGCCGTCGCCACCCCGCTCGACTGGGGTCAGGGGCTGACCCAGTTCGCCGGCTGGACGTGGGCGGGGCTGACCCAGTTGTCCGGCGTGGCCGCGTTCGCCGCCGACGCCGGCAGCACGACGGCGCCGACGATGGCCGCGGTCCCGGCCACCACGAGGGCGGCTCTGCGTATGAGGCTCATGTGGATGCTCCAGTTCCCGAGTGGTTGATGTGATCGAGGCGCATGGCAGGAAACCGGCCACGGCGCCCCCTCCGCGCCGCGGCCGGCCGCATGCTCTCCCCCTGCGCCTGCCCCGGCGTCGACTCACGCCGGGGCGGCATCCCCCGTGTTTCCTGCTTCCCCCGTGAGCCGTTCGCCCGGTGATCCCCCGTGGTCACGATTCCCCCGTGCAACTCCACCCCTCGTGACCCGCTTCACCGGCTCGTACGCCCCCGTGGGCCCGCGTCCAAGCGTGGGCCCGTTCCCCCGTGGTTCCCCCGGCGCGGACCCCGTTGGTCCTCTCCGCGCCGGGGCCCCGTTCCTCATCCGGTCGCCCGGACCCCCGTGTTCCCCCGTGCTTCCCCCGTGAAAATCCCCCGTACCCAAGTGGGAGGAGACGATCAGGGGTTGACCCAGTTGTCCGGCTTGATGATCGGCTTGGCGCCGGACGGAACCTGGGTGGCCTCGCCGCTCACCGCCAGAGCCTGCTCCTCGGCCTGCCGGGGCTCCTCGACCTCCGCGTTCGGCGTGAGGGCGGCGTCCGGGCGGACGGCCTGCCCCGGGCCGGGAACGTTGTTCGTCATGGGTTCCTCCCGTTGGGTTGTTCTTCGCCTGCGCACCCGCCTGGTGGCGACCCCCGTGCGTCACCAGGCGGGGCACGCGGTGCGATGTGATGGAATCCTGGCAGCGGTCGATAATCAACCGATAAACGAGCTCGGCGAGCCCTTTGACCTGCCGTTCGCCCCGGGGTCCCGAACGGTCGGCGTGCGGATCCCGGCGGCTCAGCGAGCGTACTGGACGGCCACCGGTGGGACCGCGGGCTGCTGTTCGCCCAGCAGGGCCCGCACCTGCTCGGACTCCTTGGCGCCCAGCGCGGTGTACGCGGCCAGCGCGTCGCGCCAGCAGGCGCGGGCCCGGTCGACCTGTCCGATGCCGTTCAGCGCCTTGCCGAGCGCGGTGAGGATGCCCGCCTTGCGGTTCTCGCCCGCGTTGTCGTTCACCAGGGCCAGCGCCTGGTCGGCGAGGGAGGCGGCCTGGCGGTGGCGGCCGGTGGCGACGTGCACCTCGGCCATCCGGAAGAGGGTCAGCCCCTCCCACACCGGCTGCCGCGACTCGCGGAACTGCGCCAGCGCGTCGGTGAGTTGGCCGAGGGCGGCGTCGAGCTGCCCGTCCTCCGCCAGCGCGATGGCCAGCGAGTACTGCGCGCAGCCGAGCCGGAAGCCGGTCTCCAGCCTGCGCTGCAACGCGACCGCCTGCTCGCCCGCCGCCACCGCGAGCGCGGTCTCGCCGAGCCCGATCCGGATACGGGCGAGGTTGGCCAGGACCGACGCCTCCCCGTGCAGGTTCGCGTCGTCGCGGAAGGACTCGCGGGCCAGTTGGTAGTACGCCTCGGCGTCCTGGAAGCGCTGTTGGTCGCGCGCGATCAGACCGCGCAGGTTCGGCGCGTAGCTGCACGTCAGCAGGTCCTGCGCGGACAGCCCGAGCAACTGGGCGCGCTGCGCCTCGATGTCCGCCTCGCCCCAGCGGCTGCTGGACCAGCTCAGGATGCGGCCGAGCAGGACCCGGGCCCGCCCCTCGACCAGCGCGTCGCCCTGCTGGGCGGAGACGGCCGCCATGGACCGGGCGCACTGCTCGTACGCGCGCGCGTGTACGCCGGACTCCATCAGGTCCTGGGCGACGAAGAGCAGGTCGACCGCTCGCCGGTGGTGATCGCCGTCCGCGGCGTCCTCGGCCGCCTGCCGGACCGTCGCCAGCACGCAGGACGCCTCGGAGAACAGCCACTCCAGGCCTTCGGCGCGGGAGGAGAAGGCCAGGCCGGAACGCGAGGTGGGAGCCATGTGCGACAGGACGCGGTCGCCCGGGTTCTCCAACTCGTAGGCGCCCGCCGCCGTCGCCAGGTAGAAGTCGAGCAACCGCGACAGCGCCGCCCGGCGGTCCTGCGGGGTCTCGTCCTGCTCCGCTCGGTCGCGGGCGTACAGGCGCAGCAGGTCGTGGTAGCGGTAGCGGGCGGGGGCGGCGGATTCCAGGAGGCTGATGTCGACCAGCGTCTCCAGCAGTTCCTCCGCCTCGTAGGCGTCCATGTCCAGCACGGCCGCCGCCGCCTCCAGCGAGATGTCGGGGCCCTCGGGGAGCGCCAGCAGGCGGAACGCGCGGGCCTGGTGGCCGGCGAGCTGGCCGTAACCGAGTTCGAACGTCGCCTTGACGGCGAGGTCGCCCGCCTTCAGTTCGTCCAGGCGGCGCCTGCTGTCGCTGAGCTTGCGGGCCAGCACGGAGACCGTCCAGGTGCGCCGGGTCGCCAGCCGGGAGGCGGCGATGCGGATCGCCAGCGGCAGGAAGCCGCACGCGGCCACCACGTCCAGCGCGGCCTGGCGCTCCGTCAGCACCCTTTCCGGGCCCACGATCTTCGTGAAGAGCTGGAGCGCCTCCTCCGGGCTCATCACGTCCAGGTCCACCAGGTGCGCCCCCGCGAGGTCCACCATCCGCACCCGCGAGGTGATCAGCGCCGCGCAGCCGGGCGTGCCGGGCAGCAGCGGCCGCACCTGCGCGGCGTCGTGCGCGTTGTCCAGCAGCGCGAGCACCCGGCGGCCGTCCAGCACGGAGCGGTAGAGCGCGGCGCGGTCCTCCAGGCCTTCCGGGATCGCGGCGTCCGGTGTGCCCAACGCCCGCAGGAACGAGGCGAGCACCGTCTCCGGCTCGGACGGCCGGGCGTCCTGGCCCTGCAGGTCCACGTACAACTGCCCGTCGGGGAAGGCGTCGCGGGCCGCGTGGGCGACGTGGACGGCGAGCGTGGTCTTGCCGACGCCGCCGATGCCCGCCACCGCGGACAGGGCCATGACACCCGAATCGGCCGTCGACAACTCCTCCACCAGCTCGTCGACGAAGGCATCCCTGCCGGTGAAGTCGACGACTGCGGCCGGGAGTTGGGCGGGCCGTACCGCGGACCCCGCGGCCGGGGCGTCCTCGGTGCCGGGGGGCTGCGCCGCCAGGTCGGGATCGGCGCGCAGGATGCGCTGGTGCAGCTCGTTCAGCTCCGCACACGGGTCGACGCCCAGTTCCTCGGCGAGCAGCCTGCGGGTGTCGGCGTAGACGCCGAGCGCCTCCGCCTGCCGGCCGCTGCGGTAGAGGGCCAGCATCAGCAGGGCGCGCAGCCTCTCCCGCAGGGGGTGTTCGGCGGACAGCGTGGTCAGTACCGAGACCGCGTCGGTGTGGCCGCCGAGTTCCAGGTCGAGTTCGAGGCGGGTCTCCAGCAGCGCCAGCCGCCGTTCCGACAGCCGGGTGCGGTGCGCCTCCGCGTACGGCCCGGGCAGTCCGGCCAGCGGCTCGCCGTCCCACAAGTCCAGTGCCAGGGCCAGCAGTTCGCGGGCGCGGGCGGCCTCCCCGCGGGCTCGGGCCTTCTCGGCCTCGACGGCGTACTCCTCGGCCCGCGTGACGTCGAGCGTGTCCGGGCCGGTGCGCAGGGCGTATCCGCCGGACTCGGAGGTGAGGGCGTTCGCACCGAGCACCTTGCGCAGCCGGAACGCGTAGGTGCGCAGCGCGGCCAGCGCGCTGTCCGGGGGCGCCTCCCCCCACAGCGCGTCGATCAGCTCGTCGGCGGTCGCGGTGCGGCCACCGCGCAGCAGGAGTGCGGCGAGCAGGGCACGCTGCTGCGGCGAGCCCGCGGGCAGCGGCTCGTCGCCCCGCCATGCCCGTACCGGGCCGAGGAGCGCGAAGCGCAGTCCCGGCGCCGTTCCGCCATCCATGACGAACTCCGTTTCCCACCGGCCGGTCGCGCGCTGCCGACCGTGTATATCGATCGTTCATCGCGAACCGGGACCATCTGACAGGTGTGATGAGCGCAGCCGCGTGACGGCCAGTTTGCCCTGTCGTACCGGGCGCGGTCACCTCCTGGCGGGCGGTTGTACGCCAATCAGCGCGAATTGATCGGAACGCCACGTTCCGTGTGTGAGACCGGTGGGGGAAAGGAGTGTCGGACCTGTCATGTGCTCTTGGTGTACACCGCCGGAGAGGTCGGTGCCGATGGCGTGGGACAGCGTCCAGGTGCCGGACCCGGCGAGGATGCGAGCGGTCATGACCCCGGGCAGGATGCTGCGCAGGCGCGCCGCCGAGGCGCCCTTCGCGGTGCCCTACGGGGCACTGCCCGGTGCCCCGTTCGCGGCGACCGCCGCGTGCAGCTACGCCGAACTCGACCGCCGCGCCCGCGCGGTGGCCGCCCGGCTCGGCGGCGCGCTGCCGCCCGGCAGCCGGGTGCTGCTGGCCTACCCGCCGGGACCGGACTTCGCGGGCGCCTTCTACGGGTGCCTGTACGCGGGGATGGTCGCGGTGCCCTACGCGCTGGGCGAGGGCCGCTGCGCCGACGGGGTCGCGGCGGCGGTCGAACTCGTCGCTCCGGCCGCCGTGCTGACCGCGTCGGACGGCTGGTCGGCGCTGCCGGTGGACCGGGACCGGGTGCCGGTGCTGGAGGCGGACGGCACGATGGTCGGCGGCCGTCCTGTCCTCCAACTCGCCGACCGCTGGCGGCCGGTGGGGATACTGCGCGGCGCCGACGCCTACCGCCGCTACGTGCCCGGCGCGCCGGGCGAGGCCTCCGCGGGCCGCATGGAGCCCGCGTTCAGCCACGGCGACCTGCTGCACGTGCTCAGCGAACTCCAGGACGCGTGCCGGATCGGCGTCAAGGACGAGGAGGTGGGCTGGATCGCGTCGGTCCACGGCGTGGACGACGCGGTCTGGCGGCTGCTGCTCCCGGTCCACGAGGGCCGCGTCGTGTGGGAGACGCGGGGCCCGCACGGGTCCGAGTGAGGCCCCCGTGCGGGACGCGGAGGGCGCGCCGTGGTTCATCGCCGGCTCGCATTTGGCTTGAACCAGGCGCCGAGGCGGGCGCACGCCGAGGGCGTACGGGAGCAGCAGAAGCGTTACGCCACCCGTCGGCCCGCGTCGTAACGCCGCGCCGCCCTGACGCCGCCGGCCGGCGTTACGCCACGCCGCCGGCCCGCGGCGGAGTCCAGCCCGGGTCGCGGCCCGAGAGCCCGAGTGCCCGGTCGAACGCGGACGCCCCGCCAGGAACGCCCACCGGGTCCGCGAAACCGTCGTACTCGCGGTAGACCGGCGCGTACTCCTCGACCACCGCGAGCACCGTCGTCGCCGTGGACGACGGGCAGGGGAAGTCCTGCCCGGTCGCGCGGGCCACGTCCCAGCCGTGGACGACCAGCTCCTTGAGGACCATCGAGAAGACCGCCTCGGCCGGCATCGCCGTCCCGCCGCCGAGGTCCACCTCCCCGTGCCACGCCCGAGGGTCCGCCCACGCCGCCACCGCGCGCTCCAGCTGGTCCGCGTAGGCGTGCGCCCACTGCGGATCGGCGGTGAAGTCGCGTTCGGTCAGAGCGGGCGGCAACGGCTCGCGGCGAGCCCGGTGCTCCAGGCCGTGCGAGGTGTACAGGACCCAGTGGTTGACCAGTGTGCGGACGTCGAACTTCGCGCACGGCGTCGCGTCGTCCAGCTGCTCACGGCGCACCCCGCGCGCCGTCCGAGCGGCGAGTTCCGCGGCGCCGGCCATCTGCCCATAGAGCGTCTCGTTCATGGTCACGACGCTAACGCGCAGGTCAGCGGCGGTATTGAACAAACGCGACAACGATCGCCGACCGCACTACGCTGCCAGTGTGACCACCCCCGGCATCGGGCGCGGGGTGCTGCGGCCGGACCTGGCGGCGCGGCGCTTCGAGCTGCTGCGCGAGGAGCCGGACGACGACCTGGCGCCGTACGTGGAGTTCCACTGGGTCGTGCGCTGGGACCTGCGCGGGCGCCCGGCGCACGACCAGCGCGTGCTGTCCCACCCCAACGTCCACCTGGTCTTCGAGCGTCCCGAGACCGCCGTGCACGGCGTCAACCGAGGCGTGTACGCCCACCACCTCGCCGGCGCCGGGCACGTCTTCGGCGTGAAGTTCCGGCCCGGGGCCTTCCGCACGCTGCTCGGCGGACCCGTGGCCGCGCTCACGGACCGCAGGGTGCCGGCGGCCGACCTGTTCGGCGAGACCGTCACACGTACCGAGCGCGTGGTGCTCGGCGCCCGCGACGTCGCCGTGATGAGGCGGGCGGCGCAGGACTTCCTGCGCGGGGTGCTGGACGGCGCCGTCCCGGACCCGGCGGCGCGCGAGGCCGCCGCCCTCGTGGAACGGATCGCGAGCACCCCGGCCCTGCTGCGCGTCGGCCAACTCGCCGCGGAGTCCGGGCACTCCGTACGAAGCCTGCAACGGCTCTTCGCGGAGTACGTCGGCGTGCCCCCGAAGTGGGTGCTGCGCAGGGCGCGGCTGCACGAGGCGGCGGCCCGGGCGGACAGCGGCGCGGCGGTGGACTGGGCGGCGCTCGCCGCGGACCTCGGGTACGCCGACCAGGCCCACCTGGTACGGGACTTCACCGCCGCCGTCGGCGCCTCCCCCGGCCGGTACGCGGCGGGCCTCGACGCCCCCGGAGCCGGTGAGCCTCGGGCCGTCCCGGGGTAGGACCGCCTTGGGCACCCGGCAGCCGTCCGGGGCCGCGAAGGGGGAGGCGGGGGCGTGGAGTTCGGGATCTTCGTTCAGGGGTACGTGCCCGCCGGGCGGTCGAGGACCGACTCGCGGGCCGAGCACCACGCACTGCTGGAGGAGGCCGACTACGTCGTCGCGGCCGATCGCGCGGGCTTCAAGTACGCCTGGGCCAGCGAGCACCACTTCCTGGAGGAGTACTCCCACCTGTCGGCCAACGACGTCTTCCTCGGCTACCTCGCGCACGCCACCGAACGCATCCACCTCGGCTCCGCCATCTTCAACCCGCTGCCGCAGGTCAACCACCCCGTCAAGGTCGCGGAACGGGTGGCCATGCTCGACCATCTCACGCGCGGGCGCTTCGAGTTCGGCTCCGGGCGCGGCGCGGGCAGTCACGAGGTCCTCGGCTTCCTGCCCGGCGCCACGGACCTGGACGTCACCCGGGAGATCTGGGAGGAGACGATCGCGCAGTTCCCCAGGATGTGGCTGAACGACACCTACCCGGGCTTCGAGGGCGCGCACTGGTCCCTGCCGCCCCGCAAGGTGCTGCCCAAGCCGTACGGACCCGCGCACCCGGCGATGTGGTACGCGGCCGGGTCACCGTCGTCCTACGCGATGGCCGCCCGCAAGGGCCTGGGCGTTCTGGGCTTCAGCGTGCAGGGCGTCTGCGACATGCAGTGGGCGGTCGACTCCTACCGGACCGCGATCCGCGACGCGGAGCCGGTCGGCGCGTTCGTCAACGACAACGTGATGGTGACCACGACGGCCATCTGCGCGGAGACCTCCGCCAAGGCCCGCGAGGCGGCCGTGCGCGCCGACCTCGGCTACCTCCACTCGCTGCTCTTCCGCTACCACGACACCTTCCCGCGCCCCGAGGGCGTCCCGCGCTGGCCCGAACGGCTCCCGCGCTACACCCCGGAGGTCATCGACCTGCTCATCGCGGAGGAACTGCTGGTCTGCGGCGACCCCGGGGAGGT
Source organism: Streptomyces sp. ICBB 8177 (assembly GCF_003144095.1). Classification (GTDB taxonomy): domain Bacteria; phylum Actinomycetota; class Actinomycetes; order Streptomycetales; family Streptomycetaceae; genus Streptantibioticus_D. Next base: position 343,861 of record NZ_NSKH01000002.1, read on the forward strand.
GCTGGCGCAGTGCAAGCGCTGGGAGGCGGCGGGCGCCGACCAGTTGGCCTTCTGCCTGCCGGTGGGGCTGCCGCGCGAGGACGTCCTGACGACGATCCGGCTCATGGGACGGCACGTCATCCCCGCCCTCGACACCGACCCGGTCCACCGCACGACGCGCCTGCGCGGCACGGCGACGCGCTGACCGGCTTCGGCAACCGGACCGCGGGGCGGCCCTCACCGTTCCGTCGAACGCACCGCCGTCCCGATCAACCGGTGGGCCGTCGCCGGGGTGTTCGCGGCGAAGTGGAGGCGGGTGGTCCGGCGCGTCTCACCGTTCGGGAGGCGGACGAGGTGGGGCTCGCGTTCCACGGTGAGGTCGGCGGTGCCGCTGACGGTGCACAGGAGCGAGCCGGGCCGGTCCGGGAGCTCGCGGACGCCCAGACCGCCCGCCGACGTCAACTCCCTTCGCACGGCGGCGATCGCGGACAGCGGCACCTCCACCTCGCCCAGCGGGCCCGCGCTCAGCCGCAGCGTCGTCGCCGTCAGCACGTGCGGGCGGCGCTTGGTGGTGGCGGCGAACGCGAGGAAGCAGTCCGCCAGCAGCGCCATCCACAACAGGTGGAACGCGCGCCACGAGGGCGGCAGCATCGAGGCGTCCATCAGCCCTTCCGCCAGCAGCTCCGTGGCGAGCAGCATGCCGACGGTCGTGCGCAGGGGGCCGGAATGGCCGATGACGGTGTGCCCGCGGCGGACCGCGTCCAGGGGGCGCCGGGTCAGCCACGCGGTCAGGTCGCGCGACACCGCCGCGAGCAACTCCCGCCCGCGCAAGGCCCGTACCGTCGTCGTCGCGTTCATCGTCCGCCTCCCGTAGATCCGTTGACCAGCCGGATCGGGTTGGTCAGCGCTGCCATGCTCCCGTCGCCCGCGTGCCGTACCTCCGCGCGCACGTACGCGGTCGCGGCGGACGTCGTGCGCCACTCGACGCGTCCGGTGAACGCCAGGTGCGTCTGCCCCTCGTCGGTGATCATCCGCACGACGGGGTCGGGCACGCCGGTGACGGTCAGCGTGACGACGACCGGCTCGCCGGGGGCGGCCGGCAGCGTGCCGCCGATCCCCGCCCGCTCGCCGCCTTCCGCGACCGCCTCGAACGCGACGTCCACCTCGGCCGATTCGGCGATCCAGCTGCGGCCCGCCCGCAGTCCCTCCAGGATCGCGCCGCGTTCCAGCGCGTCGGCGAGCACGACCGTCTGCGGAAGGCCGACCACCTGCGGTTCGCGGTGCGCGTCGGAGTTGCCCATGGCGGGCAGGACGCGGTGGCCCAGCAGGTTGTCCCAGGTGGCCAGCGCCGCCTCGTCGTCCAGGGTCCAGGTGCCGTTCCAGACCTCGACGGCGTCGGCGTGCTCGTAGCCGAACCTCCACTGGCTGCCCAGGTGCAGGCCGTACGGGTGCGCCGGGACGACGAGGCCGCCGGCGCGGCGGATGTCCCGCGCGGTGCGGGCGAACGCGCCCTCGTCGCGCGCCCGGAAGCGCCAGTCGAACCAGGTACCCGGGTCGGTGCCGAGGGCGAGCAGGTGGCCGTTGCGGGTGGTGATCTCCTCACCGGTGAGGACCAGCAGGTCGTCCCCGGCCTCGGCGGCGAACGCGGTGTGCGCGGAGGTGGTGTTGTGCTCGGTGCTGACGATGAAGTCCAGGCGGGCGGCCCGCGCGGCGGCGGCCACCTCGGCGGGGGTGCGGGAGCCGTCGGAGTGCACGGTGTGCAGGTGGCAGTCGCCGCGGTACCAGGAGCGGCCCCGGCCGGTGGCGGGCGCCGGAGGTCCGATCGCGGTGGGGGCGGGCTGGGGGAGGCGGCCGGGTCCGATCGCGGGGGCGTGGCGCACGGCGACGTGGATCTCGTACGCCAGGCCCTGCGGGGCGACGGTGTAGGGCCCGAGCAGGACGCGCCACGTCCCCGGGGCGATCGGGCCGGGGAGGTAGCCGGGCGTGGCGTCGCGCTCGCCCACCCGGAAGGAGTCGCGGGCGCCGCCCGACCACCCCCTGAAGCGCCCGTCCGCGTCGAGGAGGCCGATGTCGCAGGCGTTCCCCGCCGTACCGTCCGGCATGTCGGGCCGCTCGTACGCGTACGACACGGCGATCTCCCGCACGCCGTCCGGCACGGCGAACGGCACCTCCACGAAGTCCTCCGCGCCGGGCGGCAGTTGCCCGCGCAGGACCATGGTGTCGTCGTCGCCCGGCCGCTGCGTCACGCTCCCCAGCGTAGGCGAGGCGGTGCGGTTGAATCGGATGCGCGCGACAGCGGTGACGAGCCATGCGGGGTGAGCGGTGAGCGAGTACGACCAGCGGACAGCCGGACGCGACGAGGGCCCCGGCCGGGACTTCGCCGAGTGCCGGCCGCTGCTGTTCACGATCGCGTACCAGATCCTGGGCAGCGCGGTGGACGCCGAGGACGTCGTGCAGGACAGCTACCTGCGGTGGCACGCCGTGCGCCGTGAGCAGGTCGAGCACCCGCGCGCCTACCTGGTGCGCACGGTCACCCGCCAGGCGCTCAACCACCTGCGCGCGGCCCGACGGCGGCGCGAGGACTACGTGGGGCAGTGGCTGCCGGAACCGGTGCGCACCGCGCCGGACGTCGGCGAGGACGCCGAACTCGCGGAGTCGGTGTCCATGGCGATGCTGCTGGTGCTGGAGACACTGGGCCCGGACGAGCGCGTGGTGTTCGTGATGCGTGAGGTGTTCGGCTACCCGCACGCCGAGGTCGCCGAGATGGTCGGCAAGTCGCAGGCGGCGGTACGGCAGATCGCGCACCGCGCCCGCGACCACGTGCAGGCCCGGCGCAAGCGCTACAGCCCCGACCCGGCCACGGCGCGCGAGGTCGTCGACCGCTTCCTGCGCGCCGCCGGAACGGGGGACGTCGAGGGCCTGATGAGCCTGATGGCCCCCGACGTGGTGCACATCTCGGACGGCGGGGGCCGCGCCGCCGCCGCGTTGCATCCGGTCAGCGGCAGGCAGCAGGTCGCGCGCTTCATCGCCGGGATCGCGCGGACCACCAACCTGGGCGCGAACGCCGAACGGACGAGCTGCAACGCCATGCCCGCCCTGCTGCTGCGCACGCCGGACACCCTCGACTCGGTGCTGGTCTTCGAGATCGACGAGGGCCTGATCCACGGCATGTACGCGGTACGCAATCCGGAGAAGCTCGGCGGGGCGCTGGTACCCCGCCGTCTGGCCAGGACGGGGGAGCAGGTGTGACGGTACGACGCGCCACCGAGGCGCCGATCGACGCGTCCCCGGTGCAGGTGACGACGCCGGCGGTTCGCACCGATCCTGAGGATGGCGGCCCGGCCGTCCGGCAGAGTGGCGCCGACATGACGAGCACTGACGTCTTTTGCCCCGAGCGCGAGCGCCTTGGGTGATCGCTCAACGACGTCGGGCGGCCGGGCGAAGCGCGTGGAACACGCGGGATGCCCAGGTTGATCGCCGCTTGCTCGCTGCCGCCGCCGTCGCGGTCCGCCACTCGATGGAGCACGGCGTTCGTGGCGAGTTCGGACACGCATAGTTGGATCTCCAGGACGCGTCTCACGTAGGCCGACCCGGCCGGCGATGCCGCAGCAGGGAAGTCCCGGGCGGCCTTCACTGAGAATTCGCGGCGTGGGAACTGCTTGCTCAGGCATGCATGCAGGCATCGGGACGTTCTCGCCGCCCAGCGTGTGGGCGGACAGGAATCGAGACGCAGGGAGGACGCGCGTGGACGAAGGTGTGTGGGTGGGGAGTTCGACGCCTTACGTGCGGCTGCGTGGGGACGGTGAACCCGAGCCGTGGGCCGAGGAGGCCGCCGTGTCGGGCGGGAAGGGCACGCAGCGGATCACGTTCGCCGGGGAGGTGTCGGCGCCGCCTGTCGTGGCGCGACTGCTGGGCGAGGACGGTGCCGTGGTTGTCCGGCGCAGGGTGATGTACCTCGATGGCGTGCCCACCGAACTCACCGACACCTACTACCCCTCCCGAATCGCCTCGGGTACCGCGCTGGCCCGCAAGGAGAAGATCCGCGGCGGCGCCGTCGCTCTCCTGCGTCAACTCGGCCACGCGGGGCGGCGCGTGGAAGAGGAGGTGAGCGCCCGTATGCCGACCGCGCAGGAACGCGACGCGCTCGGCCTGACGGAGACGCAGCCTGTACTGACCCTGACCCGCCGCACCCTGGACGCGGACGAGGGCCCGCTCCAGGTCGACCTGATGGTCTTCCCCGCCCATCGCCAGCGCCTGCGTTACGAAATGGCCCTCGCATGACCGACGATCACCCACGCGACCCGCGCCCGCTCCACGAGCGCGTCGCCGCCGACTTGCGGGACGAGATCATGTCCGGTGACCTGCCGCCGGGCGGTAACTTCGCATGCCGAGAAACAAACGGCTCCAGATAGTCGACATCTTCAGGGGCGACGTCGTCAGAGGAGCCACCTTGGCGATCGGTGGTTCGCCGGTGGACCGGTAGGCCTCCAGCAGAGCGGGAAGCAGCGTTCGTCCTCCTTGGGTGATCCCGTGGTCCTGGCCATGTGCATTGACCAGATACGCGAAGTCGTCTTGCCTGACCTCCGAACGGAGCACCCGCCCTTTATCGGTGTCCGCCAGCTTTTCGGCGCCATGAGTAGCTAGAACGGCTGCGGGAGTCCCAGGACTTCAATGATCTCCATCAGCCGATCATCCGTGATCTCTGGAGAAGTGAAGTTCATCTCCCTTGCGTGGTCGATGAAATCCTGAGGCGGTGCGACTTTGTGAAGGGCTACGTAGTCGGCCCACGCCAACTGCCATACCCATTCACCATCGGTCACCACACCCACCCTCACCCGCATCTTGTCGTCGTCGTCGGAGAAGGGATCGGCAACCATTCCTGGGGAGATGATCAGCGGTTCGGCGGACTCCAGGAAACCCGACAGCCTGTCGACCTCTGAGTCCGGCAGGGAACCCGGAGTTGCCTCGATATTCCGAGGTGCATCCGAAATCCGGCGAGGTGCTTCAACGGACGGCAACTGAACTCAATCCTTCCCCGGAGTGAAAACTTCAAATCCGCCGCGTTCGGTCGGATGCATATTGACTCCGTCGTCCGCGAACGGCGCGACGGCCATCTTACCCCCTGGGTAGACCCATAGAAAATTATTTGGAGCTTCAACAGGCACGCCCAGAGTGTTGGCAAGGTTCTGCGCGAAACCGTCAGGGAGCTTACCGGTTGAGCAGGACAGGAGACGGACAGGTTGTCCCGGCTCCCAGCCATTCCTCTTTATGAGGGACGCCATGTCTCCGTGGGTGAGGTGGAACCAATTCTCAGGAAGATGTGCGGCGCCTGGCTTGACTTGGTAACCAACGGTGTAGGGATCTCCGTGGATTCCTACATCGAATGCGCCGTCCTTGGGTGGAATGCGGTTCATGCGGTAACGCAGCCTGTCTCCCTGCCGGAACATCAGCATGCCTGGACGTCCGTCATCGAACTTACGTATGTCCATCTTGACTGGTTCGTTACCGTTCCGCAGGAGAGCGTCGAGGCGCGCCAGAGCACCTTCGCCTTCCCCCAGGCTCCCGAGCAGACCGGCATCGGCAAGGGTGGGGAGCAGACGCGGGCCGAGGCCTTCGAGGAGTCCCTGGATGCCCTTGCCGAAGCCTCCGCCGATGATGCCGAGCAGCGCGCCGATCTCGACGTCCTGCTCCAGGCTGTCGGCGTGCTCGAGGCGGCCGGGGTTGACGATGGCGTCGTAGCCGAGCGTCATCGCGGCGCCGCCGGCGGCCATCTTGGCGATCGGGGCGAGGGCCTTCAGCGCGCGGCCGAGGCCGCCGAGGGCTTCGAGGAGGCCCTCGACGATGCGGTCGACGGTCCTCATCGCTTCGGCGATGCGGGCGATCAGCGCCATGATCTTCGCGGCGCGTTCCCCGGCGGCGAGGTTGGAGGCCACTTCCGACAGGGGGCCGGTCAGCAACGACAGGGGCAGCGCGGCGAGTTCGAACTCCAGGATCTGCGCGCACAGCACGCCGATCTGGGAGATCATCTCGTGCGCCTGGTCGGCGAACTTGTTGAGCTGGTCGTGCCCGTGGTGCAGGGCGTCGGACGCCTTCTGGCAGTGGTCGCGCACGTCCTTGGCGCGGGTGTGGAAGGCGTCGGCGGACTTCCCCTCCCAGCGCAGTTCCCCGAGCGCTTGCCCGACGTACCAGTGGGCGTCGTCCAGCGCGTCGCCCAGGGCCTTCCAGTGGCCGGCGATCCGGCGGATGCCGTCGGGGTCTACGGCGGGGTCGGTGAAGCCGATGAACTCCAGGACGTCGGCGGTGGAGTGGCCTATCTGCTCGTTGAGCTTGTCGATCCAGTGCAGGGGGTTGAGGTCGTCCCAGTCCACCGGCGCCCTACTCCTTGCCGCCGGCCTGCCGGGCCAGTGCGGCATCGATTCTGCGCAGCACGTCGGCGATCGCGCCCAGCGCGGTGGACTCGTCGCCCCACTCGGTGTGCAGGCCGTCGGCGATCTGCGTCAGCTGCTTCATCGCCTCCCCGACCGTGCGCTTTGCCTTGCCCGCCTCCGGCAGATGCCCGAACGCCTCCAGCGACCCCGACGCCCGCTGGAACGCCGTCACCGCCGCCGGAAGATGACTCGTCCCGTTCTTGATGTGCCGCGCCGCCGTCTCCATCGACGCGTACTCGGTCCTCAAGTCCGCCATCCCGGCCCCCTCCCTCAGGTGATCAAGACCAGGAAAGTCTAGGAGCGGGCGCTGACAGGCCCCTCGCGAACCGGCCACCACGGGTGCCGCGCCGCCCTACGACGCGCTCGATGGACGCGTGCCTTCCGGTGGGTTCGCCGGGATGATGAGGAACGTCGTCGTTCAGGCTGTTCACTACCGGCCGTTCGCCGGAAAGGCGGAAGGCCCCCGTTCACCGGAGGTGCTCGTGCGGATCGCTGTCGGCGGGTTTCTGACCGACGAGACCATTCGGCCCGTGCGGCTCGCGCGGGAGTTGGAGGAGCGCGGGTTCTGCGGGCTCTACCTGCCCGAGCACACGCACATCCCCGTCAGCCGCGACACCCCCGCGCCGATGGGAGAGCCGCTGCCCCGGGAGTACGGGCGCACACTCGACCCCTTCGTCGCGCTGGCCGCCGCCGCGGCCGTCATCGAGCGGATCGGCCTCGGCACCGGCGTCGCCCTCGTCGCGCAGCGCGACCCCATCGTGCTCGCGAAGGAGGCCGCCACGCTCGACCTGCTCTCCGGCGGCCGGTTCACCCTCGGCGCCGGCCTCGGGTGGAACGAGGAGGAAGCACGCGACCACGGCGTCGACTGGCCGCGCAGGCGGACCGCCGTCCGCGACAAGCTCGCCGTGATGCGCGCCTTGTGGGCCGCCGAACCCACGGCGTACGAGGGTGAGTTCGCCTCCGTCAGCGCCAGCGACGCCCACCCCAAGCCGCACCGCCCCGTCCCCGTGCTGCTCGGCGGCGCCGCCGGACCCCGGCTCTTCGCCGACATCGCCGCCCACGCCGACGGCTGGCTGCCCCTCGGCGGGCGCGGACTCGACGAGTCCGTCCCCCGCCTGCACCACGCCTGGCAGGCCGCCGGACGCACCGGCGAACCCCGCGTCGTCCCCTACGGCCTGCGCCCCACCCACGACAAACTCGCCCGCCTGAGCGACCTGGGGATCACGGAGGCCGTCCTGCACCTGCCGGCCGCCGGCACGCAGGAGGTCCTGCGGACACTGGACGAGTACGCCCAGTTCCTGTAGCCGCCCACCGGGGCGCCCGCCCCGCCCGCCTGACCCCGGCGCGCCCCACCCCGGCGCCCCACCCCTCGAATATTCCTTTCCCACCTGTGACGAAGCGCGCAGCGCGGCCCCTCCGCCGCTGTCAGCGGTCGCTTCTATGCTCGGATCATGAACAGCAGCAGCCTGCCGGGACGCCCGCCCGAGGAGCCGACGCCGACCGCCAACGCGATGCGCCGCGCGCTGGGCCGGGTGCGTTCCGGGGTCGCGCTGGACGTGTCCGAGGCCGCGGTGCTGCTGCGGGCGCGCGGTGACGACCTCGACGCGCTGACCCGGGCCGCCGCGCGCGTGCGGGACGCCGGCCTGGACGCCGCCGGCCGCCCCGGCGTCATCACGTACGCGCGCAACGTCTTCATCCCGCTCACCCGCCTGTGCCGCGACAAGTGCCACTACTGCACCTTCGTGACCGCCCCCGGCAAGCTGCGCAGAGCCGGGCACGGGATGTTCCTGTCCCCGGACGAGGTGCTGGACATCGCCCGGCGCGGTGCGGAAGCGGGCTGCAAGGAAGCGCTGTTCACCCTCGGCGACAAGCCGGAGGACCGCTGGCCCGAGGCCCGCGAATGGCTCGACGCGCACGGTTACGACGACACGATCGCGTACGTGCGGGCCATGGCGATCCGCGTGCTGGAGGAGACCGGTCTGCTGCCGCACCTCAACCCGGGTGTGCTGTCGTGGACGGACTTCCAGCGGCTGAAGCCCGTCGCCGGTTCCATGGGCATGATGCTGGAGACCACCGCGACCCGGCTGTGGTCCGAGCCGGGCGGCCCGCACCACGGCTCGCCCGACAAGGAGCCCGCGGTCCGGCTGCGGGTGCTCCAGGACGCCGGGCGCACCAACGTGCCGTTCACCACCGGCATCCTGATCGGCATCGGTGAGACGTACGCCGAACGCGCCGAGTCGCTCTTCGCCATCCGCTCGGTCGCCCGGCAGTACCACGGCGTGCAGGAGGTCATCGTCCAGAACTTCCGCGCCAAGCCGGACACCGCGATGCGCGGCATGCCGGACGCGGACCTGGACGACCTGGTCGCCGCGATCGCCGTCGCCCGGATCGTCCTCGGCCCCTCCGCCCGCATCCAGGCCCCTCCCAACCTGGTCGCGGGCGAGTACGCGCGCATGATCGCGGCGGGCATCGACGACTGGGGCGGCGTCTCACCGGTCACCCCGGACCACGTGAGCCCCGAGCACCCCTGGCCGCACATCGACGAACTGCGCGCCCGCACCGCCGAGTCGGGCTTCCGGATGCGCGAGCGCCTCACCGTCTACCCGGAGTTCGTCCGCCGCGGCGAGCCCTGGCTCGACCCGCGCGTACTGCCCCACGTGAACGCCCTGGCCGAACCGGAAACCGGGCTGGCCAGGGAGGACGCCGTGCCGCACGGCCTGCCCTGGCAGGAGCCGGAGGAGACCTTCAGCGCGACCGCGGGCGGCAGCGGCCGCACCGACCTGCACACCGCCATCGACACCGAGGGCCGCTCCAGCGACCGCCGCGAGGACTTCGACGAGGTCTACGGCGACTGGGAGGCCCTGCGCGAGCAGGCCGCGTCCGCGCCCGACCGCATCGAGGCGGACGTCCGCGCCGCGCTGGCCACCGCCGCCGACGACCCGACCCGGCTGACCGACGCCGAGGCGCTGGCCCTCCTGCACGCGGACGGGCCCGCGCTGGACGCGTTGTGCCGCATCGCGGACGACGTGCGCCGCGACACCGTCGGCGACGACGTGACGTACATCGTCACGCGGAACATCAACTTCACCAACGTCTGCTACACCGGCTGCCGTTTCTGCGCCTTCGCCCAGCGGCGCACCGACGCCGACGCCTACACCCTGTCCATCGGCCAGGTCGCCGACCGCGCCGCGCAGGCCTGGGAGGTCGGCGCGACGGAGGTGTGCATGCAGGGCGGCATCCACCCGGACCTGCCCGGCACCGCGTACTTCGACATCGCCCGCGCCGTCAAGGAACGCGTCCCGGGCATGCACGTGCACGCGTTCTCGCCGATGGAGGTCGTCAACGGCGCGACGCGGACCGGCATGTCGGTGCGCGACTGGCTGACCGCCGCCAAGGAGGCGGGCCTGGACTCCATCCCGGGCACCGCCGCCGAGATCCTCGACGACGAGGTGCGCTGGGTCCTCACCAAGGGCAAGCTGCCCGCCGCCACCTGGGTCGAGGTCGTCACCACCGCGCACGAACTGGGCATCCGCTCCTCGTCCACGATGATGTACGGCCACGTGGACCAGCCGCGGCACTGGCTGGGCCACCTGCGGCTGCTCGCCCGCATCCAGCAGCGGACAGGTGGTTTCACCGAGTTCGTGACCCTGCCGTTCATCCACACCAACGCGCCGGTCTACCTCGCCGGGATCGCCAGGCCGGGACCGACCACCCGCGACAACCGCGCGGTGACGGCGATGGCCCGCCTGCTGCTGCACCCGCACATCCCCAACATCCAGACCAGCTGGGTCAAGCTCGGCACCGAGGGCGCCGCCGAGATGCTCCGCTCCGGCGCCAACGACCTGGGCGGGACGCTGATGGAGGAGACCATCTCCCGGATGGCCGGGTCGAGTTACGGCTCGTACCGCTCGATCCGCGACCTGGTCGCCATTGCCGAGGCGGCCGGACGCCCGGCGCGGCAGCGCACCACGACGTACGGCGAGGTCTCCGAGGAGCGGCGGGCCGCCGGGCTGGCCTCCGACGGCCACCTGCCGCAACTGCTGCCGGTCGTCGGCGACTAGCGGCCAACGGCGGGCAGAGCGGGAGGCGGTGCCGCCCGGCTGCCGTCCGCCCGCCTGCGGTCCACCCGGCTCGCGTTCGTGCGCCGCGCGCCGTACGCCTGGCCGAGGCTGACCTGTGCATTACACCGTTCCATTACAGTGCTGCGCGCCGGACCGGGGAGGGGAGCACCACCGTGAACGAGATATGGGGACGGGCACAGCAACAGGACTTCCGCAGCCGGGTGCGCGGATGTCTGCTGGGCGGGGCGATCGGCGACGCGCTGGGCGCGGGCATCGAGTTCGACTCGCTGGACGCCATCCGCCGCACCCACGGGGACGCGGGCGTGACCGACTACGTGCCGGCCTTCGGCAGGCGCGGCGCGATCACCGACGACACCCAGATGACGATGTTCACGATGGAGGGCCTGATCCGGGCGCACGTACGCCGGGACGCCGGAGTGTGGCACCCGCCGACCGACGTGCACCGGGCTTACCTGCGCTGGGCGAGCACGCAGGCCGACTGGGGGCCGGACGAACGCAAGAAGGACCAGGGCTGGCTGGCCCGCGAGGAGTGGCTCTACTCCCGCAGGGCGCCCGGGCAGGCGTGCCTGAGCGGGCTGGGCGACGAGCGGATGGGGACGCCGGCCGCGCCGAAGAACCCGCAGTCCAAGGGGTGCGGAACGGTGATGCGCTCGGCGCCCTTCGGCCTGCTGGTCGGCTGGGAGCCGGGACTGGTCTTCCAGCTCGCGGTGGAGTGCGCCGCGCAGACCCACGGGCATCCCACCGGATATCTGGCGGCGGGTGCCTTCGCGGTCATCGTGCACGCGCTGGCACACGGCGAGCCGCTGGACGCCGCCGTGCAGCGGGCGCTGGCCCAACTGGCACCGCAGCCCGGCCACGAGGAGACCACGGAGGCGCTGCGCGCGGCGCTGGGCGCGGTGCGGCAGGGGCTGCCCACGCCGGAACGCGTGCAGTCGCTGGGGGAGGGCTGGACGGCGGAGGAGGCGCTGGCCATCGGGGTGTACTGCGCGCTGGTCGCCGAAGACGTGCGCCACGGGCTGCTGCTGGCCGTCAACCACTCCGGCGACAGCGACTCGACGGGCTCGATCTGCGGCAACCTCCTGGGCGTCCAGCACGGCGAGACGGCGCTGCCGCCCGCGTGGGTGGTCGAACTGGAGGGACGCGGCGCGCTGTTGACGCTGGCGGACGACTTCGCCATGGAGATGACGCAGTCGGCGGGCCTGCACAGCGACGGCTGGCTGCGCCGCTACCCGAACGCGTGAGGCGGGCCGCAACGTGAGGGCGTGAGGCAGGCCGTCACGTGAAGGCGGCAGACGCCCCGTCACGTGAGGAGCGGCAGACGCCCCGTGAAGAGGCGCGCGCCGCCGCCGCTCAGCCCGGAGCCGGGGCCCCGGACGTCGTGGCACGCGCCGCCAGCTCGCGCATCGTCTCCGCCGCACGGACCGCCGCCGTGCCGCAGCAGTTGTTGAAGACCAGGTGGACGCTGTCCGCCTGCCGGGCCAGCGCGTCGATACGCGGCAGCCACGACTCCAACTCCTCGGTGCCGTACGCGTGACGGAAGCGGTCCTCCTTGCTGCCCGTGCCCCAGGAAGGACTGCGGCCGTGGAAGCGGACCACGGCCGGGCCGGGAGCGGTGACCCACGGCGGCGTGACCGGGCCCTCGACCGTGTCGACGGAGACGGCCGCACAGCGCAGGTCGGCCAAAGTGCGGGCGGTGTGCTCGCGGCGGCCGGGCCGCCACCAGTCGGGATGCCGGAACTCCACCGCCATCGGCCGGTCCCCGATGCGTTCGCGGCACAGGGCGAGGTGCGCCGTCGCGCGCGGGCCCGGGGCGAACCAGGGCGGGAACTGGAAGAGCAGGGTGCCCAGCCGCCCGGCCCGCCGCAGCGGCTCCACCCCGTCGAGGAACCTGCGCCACACCTCGTCCACCACACCCCGCGGCACGTCGCCGGGGCGCAGCATCCGCTGCGGGCGCCCGGACGGCCGCAGCGCGGCGGGCAGCGCGGCGATCCGGGTCGGGTGGCCGGTCATCAGGGAGAACGCCTTGACGTCGAAGACGAAGCCGTCCGGCGTCCGTTCGGCCCACAGCGCGCTGTTGCGGGCGCTCGGCAGGCCGTAGTAGGTGGCGTCGACCTCGACCACCGGGAAACGGCTCGCGTAGTACCGCAACCGGCTCTCCGCGTCGCGGGCGGAGGGCGGGTACCAGCCGCTGTCCAGCAGGGCGCGGTCGGTCCACGAGCAGGTGCCGACGAGTATCCGGTCCATGACCGGCGCCTACCCGGGCGAAGGCGCGGAATGTACCGGGCCGTCAGAGGAGCGGCCCCCACGGGGAAGGCGGGCGTGGGTGAGCCCCCTCGACCAGGACGGCGGCCAGACGAGAGGGCTCGGGGGTACTGCCGCGCGGCGTCAGCCGCGGTCGAACGCGCCTGCCTCGACGTCGGCCACGAACGCCGTCCACGCCTGCGAGGAGAAGGAGAGCGCGGGGCCCTGCGGGTCCTTGGAGTCGCGCACCGCGATCGTCCGCGGGCCCGGGGCGCGGACCTCCACGCAGTCGCCGTGCGCACCCGAGTACGACGACTTCTTCCATGCCGCGGTGACACCGTGCCGGCTCGGCTGCTTGATCATTTCAGCTCCGGGTGTGTGAGTGGCCTGAGAGGCGGTTGACGCCCTCGTGACGCGGATGACGCTACCGGCCAACATCAGTCTCCGGAGGGGCTGTTCACTCGACCGGATGGCATATTCCGCTTCGGGCCACCGAAGGCCGTGCGTACGGTGTAACCTGCGGCCTTCGCGCTACTGGGCGTATTCCTCGGCGAGTTCGATGATGAACTGCCGCGACTGGTCGGGCCCGAGCGCCAGCGCCCTCAAGTGCTCGTACATCATGCTGTAGTCGTGTACGTCGTTGGGCTTCTCCAGGTACAGGTCGCTGGTGACGCCCTCCAGGTAGACCACCGTCGCGTCGGACGCGTCCTCGAACTCCAGGATCGCGAACTTCCCGTACATGCCCGGGTGAGCGCCGACGCTGTACGGCAGCACCTGAAGCGTGACGTGCGGCATCGAGCTGCACTTGACCAGATGCTGCATCTGGTCGCTCATGATGCGCTCGTCCCCGGTCACCCGGCGCAGCGCGGCCTCGTCGACCACCGCCCAGTACCGCATCGGGTTGACCGGGTCGGTGATGCGGTCCTGCCGCTTGAGCCGCACCTTGGTGCGCTTCTCGATCTCGGCGGTGGTGTTCTCCGGCCACATGCCCTCGATGACCGCCCGGGCGTACTCCGGCGTCTGGAGCAGCCCCGGCACGACCAGCGACTCGTAGACGCGCAGTGAGGCGGCGTCGGTCTCCAGGCCGATGTAGACGCTGTACGGGACGTCGCCGAAGGCGTGCCACCAGCCCTGCTGGCGCGACTCCTTGGCCATCTGCATCAGCGAGTCCACGACCCGGTGGTCCTCGACCCCGTAGACGCCGCACAGGTCGCGCACGTCGCGCTGGCTGATGCTGCGCCGGCCGTTCTCCAGGCGGCTGATCTTCGACTGCGACACCAGCAGGCGCGCGGCGACCTCCTCGGCCGTCATGCCCTTCTGCTCACGCAGCTTGCGCAGCTCCGAGCCCAGCCGGCGCCGCCTGACAGTTGGATTGACGCTGGACGCCACGACCCGCACCTTTCGCCTACGACCGACCCGCGTACGACCAGCCGCGCCCGGGCTCGCGCACCGGCGCTTTGTACTACGGGTGTACTACCGGTCAGCAGCCTGCCACCAACGGTGTGGCCCGCGCTGGCAAACGGGCGCAACGGTTTGGGCGGACCTTTGCCTTACGGCGGCCGAACGCCGGTCGGCCACCCCGGTTCCGGAGGGGCGCACGCCGGGACGCGCGGCGCGCCGGGCACCCTCCAACGAGGTGTCCCGGCACGCCGCGCGTCCCGGCGGTTCCGGTCTTCCGTTGTCCCGGGGTCAGCGTGCTCCGGCCCGGGCCATGCCGCGCCCGGCACCGCGCGGCGCGGCCGCGGGCCCCTGGGCGGGTGCTCGGCGGGGCTGGACGGCGACACCGTTCTGGACGTCCATCACGGCGTGCGCCACCAGGCCGCCCATGGGGTCGTACCTGATCAGGTCACGCAGGCGCGATCGCGAGGACCGGCCCTCGTTACCGGGGTAGAGATGCTTGCCGAGGCCGACCGCGTGCGCCAGCGCGGCCAGCGCCGCGGTCCGCGGGTCCGGCGGCACGCCGGTGCGGATCGCGTTGTCCAGCCGGGCGCGTATCTCCCGGCTGACCTCGCTGTCGGTCGCCTGGTAGCGGGTGGTCGGCAGCACCCCGCACATCTGGCCCGGCACGGCGTGCACCATGTCGCACCGTTCCAAGTGCGCGAGATACGTCTGGCGCAGCCCCAGCCGGGGCCCGCCGATCCAGTGGACCGCGCGCACCGGGCTGCCGCGCCTGCGCAGCAGTTCCAGCGCGGTGTCCAGAGTCGGATCACCTGTCGGCCGTGGGTGCACCACGGCGATACGATCCCCGTCAGGGGCTATTCGTCCCGCCAGGGCCAGCTCCACTAGCTGAGCCCCGGCCAGACCTAGGTCGAGCGACTGTGGCTGCGCCGTGGTCCCGGTGGCCGGGTCCAGGGCGAGCAGCAGTAGCTCCTCCGGAATTGTTCTGCGGCTCCTGCCCATCCATGCCTCCCCGCGTGGATGAATGACAGGGTGACGCCTCTCACACCGATGTGTCGAGAGTGCCTCTGCCTTATCTACGGGAACCGGTAGGTATGTCGTTCTCGTCTACCGGGTGGGTGGTGCCTGGAGGGGCGTACCGGCGGGTCGGTGGACCGGGGCACAGGGAAGCACAGGACACTGGCTTGAACACGGGTAGCGGGGCGCCGCGGCGGCGTCCCGTGCGATGTCAACGGGAGGTTTGAGTGGCGGGCGAGTCCCCCGGCAGGGCGGAAGAGCGGCAGTCGTCGGGGGAGACGGCGAAGGTGACGGCTACCGCGGATCCGCGGCTGGCGGTACGGGTGGACGGGGAGACGGTTCCCCCCGCCGCTCCCGCACCCGACGCGGAACGCGATCACGACCGCGAACGGGCTGCGGATTCGGACACGAAGCGTAGCGCATCTTCGCCGCAGGGTGACGGCGATGCGGACGATTCAACGGAAAGCGGTGCGGCGCGGGACGTCACCGAGGTGGACGACACGTCGGACACCGATACGGCGGAAGACGACGAGACGGCGGACGCGGCGGACGGCGACCCCGCCGCGGAAGACGCCTCCGGTGCCAATGCTCCCGCCGAGGACGCCTCCGGCGCGCAGGCTGTCGACCCCTCTCGTGAGAGCGGCGACGGGGACGAGGACGAGGCTTCCGGCGAGGCCGCGCCCGTAGCGGCGGCTGCCGCGAAGGCGGGAGCCGCAAGCGCGCCGGAACCGAAGGCGGAGGCTGAGGCCGAGGCAGACGAGAAGTCGGAGCCCGAGGGCGAACCGAAGGCCAAGTCCGAGGTCGAGCCCGCCGCTGGAGCCGAGGCCGCCGCCGAAGCCAAGCCCGCCCCCGCCGCTGAAGCCGAGACCGCCGCCAAGGCCGAGCCCGAGTCCGCCACCAAGGCGAAGCCCGCGCCCGCGCCTGCCACCCCGGCGAAGCCCGAACCCGAACCCGAACCCGAACCCAAGCCCGCGCCCGCGTCCAAGTCGGAGGCCGACGCCGAGCCCGAGCGAGCCCCCGAACCCGCGTCCAAGGCGAAGCCCGCCGAGCCCCCCGCCCCGGCCGCACCCTCCGCCCCCGCCGAGCCGCCCCGCGTCGAGCGGACCAAGCAGCAGCCGCTGCCCCCGGACCCGGCGGAGCCGCTGAAGCTGCTGGCCGAGCTGACGAACACGCCGCCGCCCCCGCCGACCCTGGCCCGCACACTCGTGCGCCGGGTGAAGATCTGGACGCCGCTTGTCGTGCTGCTCGCGATCGTCTTCTGCGTGGTGCAGGCGGTGCGTCCGCTGCCCACGCCGACGCTGTCGCTGACGGCCGCCCCGTCGTACACCTTCAGCGGCGGCACGCTGACCCCGCCGTGGCCGGGTCAGGGGCAGGCGGCCGTCGAGGTCCAGGGCCTGGGCGCGGTCGGCACGTACGGCGACCAGACGCCCGCGCCGACCGCGAGCATGGCCAAGACCATGACCGCGTACCTCGTGCTGCGCGACCACCCGCTGGCCAAGGGCGCCAACGGGCCGACGATCCCCATCGACGCGGAGGCCGCGCAGCAGGCCAAGAACGTCGACGAGTCGACGGTGCCGGTGCAGAAGGGCCAGACCTACACCGAGCGCCAGATGCTCGAAATGCTGATGATCCCCTCGGGCAACAACATCGCGCGCCTGCTGGGACGTTGGGACGCGGGCACCGACGACGCGTTCGTCAAGAAGATGAACTCGGCCGCGCAGCAGCTCGGGATGACCCGCACCACGTACACGGACCCCAGCGGTCTGGAGGCGACCACCAAGAGCACGGCGACCGACCAGCTGAAGGTGGCGGCCGCGGCCATGGGCATCCAGGCCTTCCGTGACGTGGTCTCCATCCCGAACATCCAGATCCCCAACGTCGGCCGGATCTTCAACAACAACAACCTGCTGGTGAACCCGGGCGTCGTCGGCATCAAGACCGGCTCGTCCACCCCGGCGGGCGGCAACCTGATGTGGGCCGCGGAGAAGAACGTCAACGGCAGGACCCAGCTGATCCTGGGCGTCGTGATGGGCCAGCAGAGCGGCACCACGGTCGACGCCAGCCTCCAGAAGGCGCTTCAGGCCAGCGACAAGCTGATCACGACCATGCAGTCGACGCTGGAGTCGGCCACCGTCGTGAAGAAGGGCGAGGTCGTCGGCTACGTCGACAACGGCCTGGGCGGCAAGGACCCGGTGGTGGCGGCCGCCGACCTCCAGGCGATCGGCTGGCCGGGCATGAAGGCGCGGCTGTCGCTGTCGGTGGACGGCAAGAAGGTGCCGCACCAGGCCGCCGCGGGCACCGACGTGGGCACCCTCAGCTTCGGCAGCGGGACCGCGAAGACGCAGGTGCCGGTGGCGTTGCAGTCGGCGATGTCCGCGCCGGGCTTCGGCGACAAGCTGACGCGTCTCGGCTGACCGAAGGCCGAGCGAAGGCCGAGCGAAGGCCGATCGAGGACAGGGCGGAAGCCCCGTTCAGGCACCGGGAGCGGCGGTTCACCCCGAGGGGGGTGCGCCGCCGCTTCCGTCGTTTCCGCCGGCGCTCCCGTCGTTCCAGTGCGCCGTGGCCCCCGGCGTACCGTGCCGGGCCGCCCACCATCGCCCCGCCGGCCAGCAGGCCATGCCCAGCAGCACCGCCGTGAAGTGGCCGACGTCGGTGAAGGTGCGGCCTTGGACGAGCGCCGCGCCGTAGAACGCGAGCACGCACAAGCCGTAGGCCCAGCGCGTCCACCGCCACGGCATCCGGAAGGTCAGCACGCCCTGCACGCCCGCCAGCGCGTACGAGACGCCGATGTCGCGCACGAACACGTCATGGTGAGGCGCGTGGCCGAAGTGGATGGCCAGCAGCAGCACGCCCTCGCTGAGGTACGTGGCGCCCACGTGCGCGACCGCGCAGACGGCGAGCCAGCGTCCGGTGCCCAGCCAGCGTTCCGCGGGCACGTGGAAGAGGTTGTAGAGCACGAAGTAGAACAGCCAGCTGCCGCCGTCGAGGTACATCGCGCTGCCGATCAGGACGCGGACCGGGTCCTTCCACAGGTTGTGGATGTTGGTGGACCGCCGCTCCAGGAAGCGGTTCTCGAAGCCGGGCGACAGGTGGCGCACCACGTGGGTGGTGATCAGCAGGATCGCCAGCCACACGAAGGTGCCCGGAGCGCGCCGGACGTAATGCCCCACCGCTCGCGGCGCCGCGCGCAGGATGCCCATGCCGCGATTATGGGCGAGCGCCCGCGAGTCGACGGCGAACGGCCCGGCGGTGCGTCAACGCACCGCCGGGCCGTCCGGCGTCACCGCGGAGCGCTCAGCGGCCGCGCAGCTCGCGGTAGCGCTTGACCAGCGCCTGGGTGGAGGCGTCCAGGCCCGGGACCTCGGCGCCCTCGGTCAGCGCGGGCTCGACCCGCTTGGCCAGGACCTTGCCCAGCTCGACGCCCCACTGGTCGAAGGAGTCGATGTTCCAGATGGCGCCCTGGGTGAAGACCTTGTGCTCGTAGAGGGCGACCAGCTGGCCGAGGACCGAGGGGGTCAGCTCCTTGGCCAGGATGGTGGTGGTCGGGTGGTTGCCGCGGAAGGTCTTGTGCGCGACCAGCTCCTCCGGGACGCCCTCGGCCCGCACCTCCTGCGGGGTCTTGCCGAACGCCAGCGCCTGCGTCTGGGCGAAGAAGTTGGCCATCAGCAGGTCGTGCTGACCGGCGAACTCGCCCAGTTCCGCGATCGGGTTGGCGAAGCCGATGAAGTCGGCGGGGATCAGCTTCGTGCCCTGGTGGATCAACTGGTAGTACGCGTGCTGCCCGTTGGTGCCCGGCGTGCCCCACACCACGGGCCCGGTCTGCCAGCGCACGTGCTCGCCCCCGCGGTCCACCGACTTGCCGTTGGACTCCATGTCGAGCTGCTGGAGGTAGGCGGTGAAGCGGGACAGGTAGTGGCTGTAGGGGAGCACCGCGTGCGACTGCGCGTCGTGGAAGTTGCCGTACCACACGCCCAGCAGGCCCAGCAGCAGCGGCGCGTTCTCGGCGGCGGGGGCGGTGCGGAAGTGCTCGTCGACCAGGTGGAAACCGGCCAGCATCTCGCGGAAGTGGTCCGGGCCGATGGCGATCATCAGCGACAGGCCGATCGCCGAGTCGTACGAGTAGCGCCCGCCGACCCAGTCCCAGAACTCGAACATGTTGTCGGTGTCGATGCCGAAGTCGGCGACCTTCTCCGCGTTGGTGGACAGCGCCACGAAGTGCTTGGCGACCGCGGCCGTGTCGCCCCCGAGGCCGTCGAGCAGCCACCTGCGGGCGGACGTGGCGTTGGTGATGGTCTCGATGGTGGTGAAGGTCTTCGACGCGATGATGAACAGCGTCTCGGCCGGGTCGAGGTCGCGTACCGCCTCGTGCAGGTCGGCGCCGTCCACGTTGGAGACGAAACGGAACGTCAACTCCCGTGCGGTGTAGGGCCGCAGCACCTCGTAGGCCATCGCGGGGCCCAGGTCGGAGCCGCCGATGCCGATGTTGACCACGGTGCGGATGCGCTTGCCGGTGTGGCCGGTCCAGGCGCCGGAGCGGACGCGGTCGGCGAAGACGGACATCTTGTTGAGGACCGAGTGCACCCTGGGCACCACGTTCTCGCCGTCGACCTCGACCACCGTGTCGAGCGGCGCGCGCAGCGCGGTGTGCAGGACGGCGCGGTCCTCGGTGACGTTGATCTTCTCGCCGCGGAACATCGCCTCGCGCAGTTCCGCCACCCGGCGTACCTCGGCCAGCTCGCGCAGCAGGGCCAGCGTCTCGTCGGTGACCAGGTGCTTGGAGTAGTCGATGTGCAGATCGCCGACGGTCAGGGTGTAGCGCTCGGCGCGCCCGGGGTCGTCGGCGAACAGCTCGCGCAGCCCCACCTCCCCCCACTGCTCGCGGTGCTTGGCCAGCGCCTCCCACTGCGGCAGCCGGTCGAGCCGTACGGAGTGGTCTGCGGCGGACTCGGGCATCGTTCGCTCCTCATGACGGGTTACGTCGTGGTACGTGTCCGGTACGGGACCGTCCTCGTTCACCCTACGTCGGAGCGGAACCCGCGCAGCCGCAGGCTGTTGCCGACCACGAAGACCGAGGAGAACGCCATCGCCGCTCCCGCGATCATCGGGTTGAGCAGCCCGGCGGCGGCCAGCGGCAGCGCGGCGACGTTGTAGCCGAAGGCCCACCACAGATTGCCCTTGATGGTGCGCAGCGTGCGCCGGGCCAGCCGGATGGCGTCGGCGGCCACCCGCAGGTCGCCGCGGACCAGGGTGAGGTCGCCCGCCTCGATGGCGGCATCGGTGCCGGTGCCCATCGCCAGGCCCAGGTCGGCGCGGGCCAGGGCGGCCGCGTCGTTGACGCCGTCGCCGACCATCGCGACCGAGCGGCCCTCGGCCTGGAGGCGAGCGACGACGGCGGCCTTCTGCTCGGGCAGCACCTCCGCGATCACCTCGTCGATGCCGACCTCGGCGGCGACCGCGTGGGCGACGCCGGCGTTGTCACCGGTGAGCAGGACCGGGGTCAGGCCCAGGGCGCGCAGCGCGCGGACGGCTTCGGCGCTGGTCGGGCGCACCGCGTCGGCGACGGCGAGGACCGCGCGGGCCCGGCCGTCCCAGCCGACGACCACGGCGGTGGCGCCGCGGGTCTCGGCGTCGGCCTTGGCGGCGCGGAGGCCTTCGGGCAGCGAGCCCGCGTCTTGGGCCGCGGGTCGGGGGGCTGAGGTCTTCGGGGCTGCTGCCCCCTCGGCCGGGCCCTTCGGCGCGGCGGCTTCCTCGGCCTTCAGCGCGGCCCGCGACGCGTCCCGCTCGCCGGTGAACAGCCGCTCGCGGCCCGCCAGGACCGCGTGCCCGTCGACCTCGCCGCGTACGCCGAGACCCGGCACGGAGGCGAACCCCGTCACCGGGGGCAGCGTGCCGGTGCGCTCGGCCGCGGCGGCGGCGATCGCGCGGGCGATCGGGTGCTCCGAGGCGTGCTCCAGTGCCCCGGCGAGGCGCAGCACGGTCTCGGCCGACTCGCCCTCGGCGAGGTGCACGCCGGTCAGCGTCATCGTGCCGGTGGTCACGGTGCCGGTCTTGTCCAGGACGATCGTGTCCACGCCACGGGTGGTCTCCAGCACCTCGGGCCCCTTGATCAGGATGCCCAGCTGGGCACCGCGACCGGTGCCGACCATCAGCGCGGTCGGCGTGGCCAGGCCCAGCGCGCACGGGCAGGCGATGATCAGCACCGCGACGGCCGCGGTGAACGCCTGGGCCGCGCCGCCTCCGCCGAACACCAGCCACCCGGCGAGCGTCGCCAGCGACAACGCGATGACGACCGGCACGAAGACCGCCGAGACCCGGTCCGCGAGCCGCTGCGCCGCCGCCTTGCCGTTCTGCGCCTCCTCCACCAGGCGGGCCATCCGGGCGAGTTGGGTGTCGGCGCCGATCCGGGTGGCCTCGACGACCAGCCTGCCGCCCGCGTTGACGGTCGCCCCGGCCACCGCGTCGCCGGGACCCACCTCGACCGGCACGGACTCGCCGGTGAGCATCGAGGCGTCCACCGCCGAGGTGCCCTCGCGCACCACGCCGTCCGTCGCGATCTTCTCCCCGGGCCGCACCACGAACCGGTCGCCGACCGCCAACTCCGCCAAGGGGACCCGGACTTCGGCGCCGTCGCGCAGCACGGCCACGTCCTTGGCGCCCAGGTGCAGCAGGGCCCGCAGCGCGGCACCGGCCCGGCGCTTGGCCCGCGCCTCGAAGTACCGCCCGGCCAGGATGAACGCGGTCACGCCCGCGGCGGCCTCCAGGTAGATGTCGCGGCCCGGATCGCCGCGGGAGACCGACAGCTCGAAGGCGTGCTTCATCCCGGGCATGCCCGCGTCGCCGAAGAACAGGGCCCACACCGACCAGCCGAACGCGGCCAGCGTGCCGACCGAGACCAGTGTGTCCATGGTGGCCGCGCCGTGCCGCAGGTTGGTCCAGGCGGCGCGGTGGAACGGCCAGGCGGCGTAGGCCACGACCGGCCCGGCCAGCGCGAGCGAGAGCCACTGCCAGTTGCGGAACTGCAGGGCCGGGACCATGGCCATCGCGATCACCGGCACGGCCAGCACGACGGCGGTCACCAGCCGCTGGCGCAACGCGGTCAGCTCGGGGTCGGCGGCCCCCGCCGCGGCGTCCGCGTCGCCCTCGCCGTCCGGCGCGGTCCGGCTGCCGGGGGCGGGGCGCGGCGGCGCGGGCAGGGTGGCGGTGTAGCCGGTGGCCTCGACGGTGGCGATCAGGTCGGCGACGGCGACCTCGGCGGAGTGCTCGACGCGGGCGCGCTCGGTGGCGTAGTTGACGCTGGCGCTGACGCCGTCCATCCGGTTGAGCTTCTTCTCGATCCGGGCCGCGCAGGACGCGCACGTCATCCCGCCGATCTCCAGCTCGGTCGCGCCCTGCGCGGTGGTCGCCGTACTCATCCCCGCTCACTCCCGTCCACGCCGCCGTCCATCGTCCGTGCCAGCTGTAACCCTATACCCCTAGGGGGTATTCCCGGAGACGCCCTCACGCTGATCGGCGTCTCTGAGCGCCCACGGCCATGGGGTCCCGGGCACGGGAAGAACCGGTGTGAACCGGTGTGGCCCCCGCACCGGGTCGGGGAATCGCCGTCGCGTCGCGTCGCGGAACAGGCCGACGGGCGCGCGGAGTGGATCCACAGGCGCGCAGGGCGGTCATGGCCGGTCCGGCGGCCGACCGCCGCCGATGTCCCGAAAACGCTCCCCGCCACGGATACGTCTCCCTACGATGTGGATCCCTTTCGGCCACTCGGCCGGAAGCCCGGTCCTCCCTGTCGACGAACAGGGCCTCCCAGAAAGGCCCGCGCATGCGCGTACGCAGAATGTCCTCGATCGCGGCGGTGGGCGCCGCTGCGGTCATATGCGCGGCGGCACCCTCCACGGCGGCCACCCCGACCGTGCACTTCTCCCGGATCCAGTACGACGCCCCCGGCAAGGACACGTCCGCCAACGTCAACGGCGAGTACGTGAAGATCACGAACTCCAAGTCGTACACAGAGAACCTCAAGGGCTGGACGGTCCGCGACAAGGCCGGACACGTCTACACCTTCGGCTCCTACTCCCTGCCTGCCGGGCACAGCCTCTGGCTCTACTCCGGGAAGGGTCGCGACAGCGGGGCCAACCTCTACTGGGGCTCCGGCTGGCACATCTGGAACAACACCGGCGACACCGCCTATCTGCGCAACGGGCGCGGCACCTCCATCGACACCTGCTCCTGGCCCAAGGACGGCGCCGGCTACACCAACTGCTGACCCCGGTCGCCCGCCGGGCAGGCGGTCGTGTGGCCGTTGACGACGCCGACCGCCTGCAGGTACGCGTAGACGATCGTGGTGCCGACGAAGGTGAAGCCGCGCTTCTTGAGGTCCTTCGCGATCCGGTCCGACAACGGCGTGCTGGCGGGCGGCGCCTGCCCGGGCTCCGGGCGGTCGGCGACCGGCACGCCGTCCACCCAGCCCCACAGGTACGCGTCGAACGAGCCGTATTCGTCCTGCACGGCGAGGAAGGCCCGCGCGTTCTTCACCACGGACGCCACCTTGAGCCGGTTGCGCACGATGCCCGGGTCGGCGAGCAGGGCCTCCAGCTTCTCCGGCCCGTACTCGACGATCCGGCGCGGGTCGAAACCGTCCAGCGCGGCACGGTAGTTCTCCCGCTTGTTGAGCACCGTGTTCCACGACAGCCCGGCCTGCGCCCCTTCGAGCAGCAGCAGTTCGAAGAGGTAGCCCTCGTCGTGGGAGGGCACGCCCCACTCGGTGTCGTGGTACGCGGTCATCAGCTCGGAGCCGCCGGAGGCCCAGGGGCAGCGGTCGTCGTCGGCGGTCATGAGGTCTCCTCGGCGATCGGCTCGGCGGGGCCGGTCGGTGAAGCGGGGCCGGTCGCCGAGGCGGTGGCGGGCGGGCCGGCCGGGGCGGCCAGTTCGGACAGCGCGTCCAGGATGGGCTGCCCGTACTTGGCGAGCTTGTTCTCACCGACGCCGCTGATGCCGCCCAACTCGTCCAGCGTCGTCGGCCCGGTCACCGCGATCTCCCGCAGCGTCGCGTCGTGGAAGATCACGTAGGCCGGGACGCCCTGCTCCTTGGCGGTCGCCGCCCGCCAGACGCGCAGGTGCTCGAAGACGCCGACCGCCTCCTGCGGAAGGTCGACCGGGGCCCGCCTGGCCTTCGTGCCGCCGCCGGAGGACCTCGTCGCGCGCGCCGCCTTCTCCGGCTCGCGGCGCAGCGGCACCTCGCGGCGGCCGCCCAGCACCTCGGCGCTGGCGTCGGTCAGCACCAGCGTGCCGTAGTCGCCTTCCACCGCCAGCAGGCCCTGCGCGAGCAACTGCCGTATGACGCCGCGCCATTCGGCCTCGCGCAGTTCCGTGCCGATGCCGAAGACGCTGAGCGCGTCGTGGTCGAACTGGATGACCTTGGCGGTCTTCCTGCCCAGCAGGATGTCGATGATCTGGCCCGCGCCGAACTTCTGGTTGCGCTCCCGCTTGAGCCGCACCACCGTCGACAGCAGCTTCTGCGCCGCGATCGTGCCGTCCCAGGACTGCGGCGGGGTCAGGCAGGTGTCGCAGTTGCCGCACGAGGCGGCCTCGGCCTTCTGCCCGAAGTACGCGAGCAGCCGCGCCCGGCGGCACTCCACCGTCTCGCACAGCGCCAGCATCGCGTCCAGGTGGGCGGCGAGCCTGCGGCGGTGGGCGTCGTCCCCCTCCGAGGTGTCGATCATCTTGCGCTGCTGCACGACGTCCTGGAGCCCGTAGGCCAGCCAGGCCGTGGACGGCAGTCCGTCACGCCCGGCGCGGCCGGTCTCCTGGTAGTAGCCCTCGATGGACTTCGGCAGGTCGAGGTGGGCGACGAAGCGCACGTCCGGCTTGTCGATGCCCATGCCGAACGCGATGGTGGCGACCATGACCAGGCCGTCCTCGCGCAGGAACCGCGCCTGGTGCCGGGCGCGGGTCGACGCGTCCAGGCCCGCGTGGTACGGCAGCGCCTCGATGCCGTTCTCCACCAGGAACGCGGCGGTCTTCTCCACCGAGGCGCGCGAGAGGCAGTAGACGATGCCCGCGTCGCCCGGGTGCTCGGCGCGCAGCAGGTCCAGCAACTGCTTCTTCGGCTCGTTCTTGGGCACGATGCGGTACTGGATGTTGGGCCGGTCGAAGCTGGCCACGAAGTGCCGCGCGTCGCCGAGCTTGAGCCGCTGCGCGATCTCGGCGTGCGTGGCCTCGGTGGCCGTCGCGGTGAGCGCGATCCGGGGCACCGTCGGCCAGCGTTCGTGCAGCTGCGACAGCGCGAGGTAGTCGGGCCGGAAGTCGTGGCCCCACTGGGCGACGCAGTGCGCCTCGTCGATCGCGAACAGCGAGATCCGGCCGCGCTCCAGCAGCCGCAGCGTGGCGTCGACCCGCAGCCGCTCCGGCGCGAGGTAGAGCAGGTCCAGCTCCCCGGCGAGGAACTCGGCCTCCACCAACCGCCGTTCGTCCATGTCCTGCGTCGAGTTGAGGAACCCGGCGCGCACGCCCAGCGCGCGCAGGGCGTCCACCTGGTCCTGCATCAGCGCGATCAGCGGCGAGATGACGACGCCCACGCCGTCGCGCACCAGGGCCGGGATCTGGTAGCACAACGACTTGCCGCCGCCGGTCGGCATCAGCACGAGGGCGTCGCCGCCGCCGACCACGTGGTCGATGATCGCCTGCTGCTCACCCCGGAACGAGTCGTAACCGAAGACGCGGCGCAGCACGTCGGAGGCGTCGCCGTAGGCGGGCCGCGAGGCGGCCGGCGCCTCGTCGTCCGCCCCCGGCCACACGCGCGGCTCGTCCTCGTACGGCCCCTCCTCGTGCGGCGGCTCGTACGCGTCGGCACCGTCGAAGGGATCGAACGGCTCGTACGGCTCGCCCGGCTCGGAGGGCTCGTACGTCGGGTACGTCTCGTACTTCTCGTACGGTTCCGGGGAGGTCATGCCGCCACTCTAGGAGACCCGCGAGGGGCGCGGGACGGGCGCCGGACATCTGGGGACAGGACCGGGTCTGTGGACAACTCGGTCACCCTCCGGAGTGAGGGCGCGCGTCAGCTCAACGGAAGCGTCACGCCGCGCTCGGAGTTCGGCCGGGGCCCGCGGATCCGGCGGTCGGACTCCGCGATGCGGACGTCGTCGATGCTCGCCTCGCGGCGCGACATCAGGCCGCTCGCGGCGAACTCCCACAGCTCGTTGCCGTGGCTGCGCCACCACTGGCCGTCGCGGTCGCGGCACTCGTACTGGAAGCGGACGGCGATCCGGTCGCCGTCGAACGCCCACAGCTCCTTGCGCAGCGCGTAGTCCAGCTCCCGCTCCCACTTGGCGGTCAGCAGCTCGACGATGGCCGCGCGGCCGGTGACGAAGGTGTCGCGATTGCGCCAGACCGAGTCGGGCGTGTAGGCGAGCGCGACCTTCTCCGGATCGCGGGTGTTCCAGGCGTCCTCGGCCGCCTGGACCTTGAGCAGCGCGGTCTCGCGCGTGAACGGCGGAACGGGAGGACGGGCGGGGGAGGTCATGACGGGCAGCCTCTTCTCTTTCTCAGTGGGAACGCTTCCGGTGGAAACGCGGGGTGGGCGGGGCGCAGGGCGGAGTGGGGCGGACGGAGCGCGGGCGCCGCGGCCGCGCGCCCACCCCGCGACCTCGCACACCGCAGAACCCCGCCGCGACCCCTCAAGGCCCGGAGGGACCGCGCTCACGCCGCCAGCGCGGTCCGCAGTGTGGCGACGGCCTGGGCGATCGCGGCGCCCGCCGCGTGCGTCTCGCGCAGCGCGTCCAGCATCACGAAGTCGTGGATGACGCCCCCGTACCGCACCGACGTCACGGCGACACCCGCCTCGCGCAGCTTGCCCGCGTAGGCCTCGCCCTCGTCGCGCAGGACGTCCGCCTCGGCGGTGATCACCAGCGCCGGCGGCAGCCCGGCCAGCTGCTCGGTGGTGGCCCGCAGCGGCGAGGCGGTGATCTCGGCGCGCTGCGCGGGGTCGGTCGTGTACTGGTCCCAGAACCACTGCATCCCCTCGCGCCGCAGGAAGTACCCGGTGGCGAACTGCCGGTACGAGCCGGTGTCGAACGACGCGTCGGTGACCGGGTAGAACAGCACCTGCTGCCGGAACGCCGCGTCACCGCGGTCCTTGGCCAGCAGGGTGAGCGCGGTCGCCATGTTGCCGCCGACCGAGTCGCCGGCGACCGCGAGCCGGGTGCCGTCGAGACCCTTCGTGCCGCCTTCGGTGGTGATCCAGCGGGCGACCGCGTAGTTCTGCTCCAGCGCGACCGGGTAGCGCGCCTCGGGGGAGAGCGCGTACTCGGGGAAGACCACGGCCGCGCCGGTGCCGACGGCCAGTTCGCGCACCAGCCGGTCGTGGGTGCGGGCGTTGCCGAAGACCCAGCCCGCGCCGTGCACGTACAGCACGACGGGCAGCGGGCCCGAGGTGCCGAGCGGCTTGACGATCCTGACGTCGACCGAACCGGTGGGCCCGCCCTCGACGGTCGTCCACTCCTCGTCCACCTCGGGCTTGACGGTCAGGCCCGACTGCACGTCGTCGACGGCGGCGCGGCCCTCGGCGGGCGGGAGGTCGAAGAGGAACGGCGGCTTGGCGGTGGCCTCGGCGAAGGCCCGGGCGGCGGGCTCCAGCACCGGGACGGGCAGGGCGTGGGCGGCTGCGGAGGTCTGGTCGGACATGGCGGTCCCCTGTCGTCGGACGCGTGGCTCCACGCTGCGGCACTACGTGTCTCCACGCTGCGGCACGTGGCCCTGCCGCGCTGCGGCGGCGTCGGCCACGCTGCGGAGAACGGTCGTTCTCCGTCGTGTTTGCTAACGTAGAGAACGTTGGTTCTCCCGTCAAGCGGGACCCGCCGCCCGGGCCGCAGGGGCCGGGAGCGATCGGGTGGCGCCGACCGGGGCAGGAAGGGGCGATGAGTGGCCACGATGGATCAGCGGGCCGCGCGGACCGCGCTGCTGGACGCGGCGGAGGAGCTGTTCTACGGGCGCGGCGTGCAGGCGGTCGGCATGGACGACATACGAAGCGCCTCCGGTGTCTCGCTCAAGCGGCTCTACCAGCTCTTCCCGGCCAAGGAGCAGCTGGTCGAGGCGTATCTGGAACGCCGCGACGAACGTTGGCGGATCGCGCTCGCCGCGTACGTCGCCGAGCGCGACGATCCGTACGAGCGCGTGCTCGCCGTCTTCGACTGGCTCGGCACGTGGTTCGCCGACCCCGGCTTCCGGGGGTGCGCGTGGATCAACTGCTACGGGGAGCTGGGCGCGGTGTC
Organism: Streptomyces sp. ICBB 8177; assembly: GCF_003144095.1. Lineage (GTDB taxonomy): Bacteria > Actinomycetota > Actinomycetes > Streptomycetales > Streptomycetaceae > Streptantibioticus_D. Next base: position 372,268 of record NZ_NSKH01000002.1, read on the forward strand.
GCCCGGTGTCGCCGAGCAGGCCCGGCGCCACAAGGAGGGCTTCCGGAGCGATCTGCGGCGCCTGGTGGAGGCGACCGGGCTGCCGGTGGACCCGCTCGCGGAGGAACTGCACCTGCTGGCGGAGGGCGCCATCGTCACCGCGGGCCTGCTGGACGACGCGGACGCGGGGGAGCGGGCCCGCAGCGCGGCGGCCCGGCTGCTGGCGGCACGGGGGGCGCCGGTGCGGGCGTGAGCCTTTCGGGCTGCCCCGGGATGGGGGTGGCTGCGGGGGTTGGACGGCTTTGGCCTGCTCCGGGGCGGGGTGGCTGCGGGGGTTGGACGCACTTGGCCTGCTCCGGGGCGGGGCGGCTGCGGCGGCTGGACGGCCTTTGGCCTGCTCCGGAAAGGAGCGGTGGCGGAGGGGGACGGGCCTTCGGGCTGCTCCGGGGCGGGGGCGACCGCCGGCGGGGGGCGTTCACCCGGCTGGGTGCGGCTCGTTGGCGGGGGTGGGGCCAGGCGCCTTGACTGGCTGATGGCAACGTCCGCGTCCGGCCCGCCCGCGTGCGGCCGCCGGGTCCCGGGCGGGACGGTTCGGAGAGGTGGTCACGCAATGCTGTCGCCGGGAAGCCTGTTTCGGGAGATCCACGACAACGACGAGTCGTTCGCGCTCTTCTGCAGCATCGCCGCCAAGGGCGAGTCCCAGGGCGGCTGGGAGAACGGCAGGATCTCCGCGCTGGTCGGCGACGCCGAACTCGCCCCCAAGGTCGCCCGGCACGGCGCCGACGAGGACAAGCACGGCCGCATCTTCAACGCGCTGCTGCGCAAGCGGGGACTGCGCCCGGTCGAGGTGCCCGACGACACCGACTACACGATGCGGCTGGAACGCCAGGGCATCGGCCTCGCCCACGCCCGGCTGCGCCGCGACGAGCCGCTGACCGAACGCGACGTCCTGCACTACCTCGCCCACAGCAGGGTCACCGAGCAGCGCGCGTCGGAGCAGATGCGGCTGCTGCGGCGGGTCTTCGGCGACCACCCCGAGGTGGGCCGCGCGGTCAAGATGATCTCCAACGACGAGGACAACCATCTCGCCTTCTGCCACGAGGAGTTGCTGCGGCTCGCCGCACGCGGTCACGGCCGGGAGATCCAGGCCACCCTGCGGCGCACCGCCCGCGCGGAGATCGTGGTCTACCGCGACGTCAGCCTCGCCGTCATGGCGCACATGGGCCGCATCCTCGGCTGGGGCGAGCCGAAGGCCAGGGTGCTCGCCGCCGGCATCCGCGCCACGTACGCGTACGAACTCGCGGGCGGTCGGCGGCGGATGACGACGCTGCGCATGCCCGCGCGCCGCAACGCCCTCGGCGGCCCGACCCCGGCGGTCGACCCGGAATTCGCCTGACGTGACGTAAGTCCGCCGCGTTGCGCGTCACCCGCGCCCCTCGACCGCCATCTCGCCCAGCTCCGACCAGTCGCCCTGGTCCAGCGTGGTGTTGACGATGCGCGGAGTCTCCGCGAGATGGGCGGGCAGCGTGCGCGTCGCCTCCTGGAAGTGCGCCGAGCGTACGTGCTCGCCGCCCGCCCGCTCGTCGCGGAACGCCTCCACCAGCACGTACTCCGTGGGCTCCTCGATGCTGCGCGACCACTCGAACCACAGGCAGCCCGGTTCGGCACGGGTGGCCCGGGTGAAGTCGCGGGTGATCTCGGGCCAGCGGTCGGCGTCCTGCGGCAGTACGCGGAACTTGGCGGTGATGAAGATCATGACGCTCCCAGGTCGTGGCGGGTCGGTCGTCGGCGGGCCGGTGGTGGGCGGCTCCGCGTGGGGTGGTCGCGCCCCCGGGGCCTCCGGGGCCTCCGGGGTCCGCCGCGCCCGTCCGGCCATGCTAGGTCGGCACGCCCCGCACCGCCCGCGACCGGGTCCGCGCCGCGCGTGTCCGCAGTGGGGCCGCGGCGAGTCAGCGGTACGCGACCGCCCGCCGCGTCACGTCGCGCCGTCGCCGCCACCCGGGGCCCTCCCCGTCTCGCGGCGCGGCGTCGCCACCAACCGGCCCCCGTCCAGGTCTGTGATTCGCGTCACGTTCACCCGTTCGATCCCCCAGGAACGCGCGTAGCACCCTGAGGCGGGGTGGCACCCGGCTGGGCACGGAGGTTCCCACTATTCACAGGGACCCCGGGTGACGTGCACACTACAGCGCGATGCCCGCGTGGGACGGTCCGCCGTCCGCCGCGGACGAACCTCTGTGCGCACGGCCGATCAGTTCCTCCGTACATCCCGCGTATCCCGTATACGCATCGCCAGTTGGAGTCGTCATTTCCGGCAGACATCACACCCTCGCCAAGCGGGCCCGCATAGCCACGGTCGCGGTGACCTCGCTGACCCTGGCCACCGGTTCCCTTTTGCTCGCGGTCCCCTCGCAGGCCGCCACCCCCGCCCCCGGAGCCAAGACCGTCACCGGCAGCCACCCCGCGTGGGCCACGCCCGCCGCGGACGCGGGCGCCGCGTCCGCCGCCACGCAGTACACCGGCACCGTCTACCTCGCCGGGCAGGACCCCGCGGGGCTCGCCGCGTACGCGAAGGCGGTCTCCCAGCCGGGCAGCGCCAGTTACGGCAAGTTCCTCACCCCGGCGCAGTACCAGGCGCGGTACGGCGCGACCAAGGCGCAGGTCGCCGCGGTGCGCAAGTGGCTGACCGGCGCGGGCCTGACCATCACGCAGGCCACCGACCACGCCCTCACCGTCAAGGGCGCCAACTCCGCGCTGAAGAAGGCGTTCGGCGCGGGCATCGACCAGTACCGGGTCAAGGGCTCGCTGCTGCACGCCCCCACCCGTGACGTGACCGTGCCGGCCGCCGTCTCCTCCGCGGTCCTCGGCGTCGTCGGCCTCGCCTCGCCGGCCGCCGCGCACGCCACCCCGGACTCCGTCCCGGTCACCCCGGCCACCGCGGGCACCACGGCCAAGCCGGCCGACGGCCTGCCCACCACGGCGACCTGCTCCGACTACTGGGGCCAGAAGACCGCGACCGGCGCGCCCAACGGCTACGTCAACAAGGCCGTCCCGTTCGACCAGTGCTCGTTCGTGCCGTCGCAGCTGCGCAAGGCGTACGGCATCAGCGGCACGGGCCTGACCGGCAAGGGCGTCAAGGTCGCGATCGTGGACGCCTACGCTTCGCCGACGATGCTGGCGGACGCGAACAAGTTCGCCACCAACCACGGCGACAAGGCGTTCCGCTCCGGCCAGTACACCGAGGTCGTCACGCCGAGCCAGTGGAACTCGCAGTCCGCTTGCGGTGACTGGAGCAGCGAGGAGTCGCTGGACGTCGACATGGTGCACGGGCTCGCCCCGGACGCCGACGTGGTCTACGTGGGCGCCAACTCCTGCAACGACCCCGATCTGCTGGGCGCGTTGAGCACCATCGTGGACAAGCACCTCGCCGACGTCGTCACCGACTCGTGGGGCGAGATCATGCACACCACGGACGCCGGTGACATGACGCAGGCGCAGATCCAGGCGTACGAGCAGGTCTTCGAGCAGGGCGCGGTCGAGGGCATCGGCTTCAACTTCTCGGCGGGCGACTGCGGCGACGACTCGCCGACCGCCGCAGCGACCGGCGTCAACTGCCAGGCCGACACCTCGCGCGCGCAGGACCAGTACCCGTCCAGCGACCCGTGGGTCACCTCGGTCGGCGGCACCGCGCTGGGGCTGGCGAGCAAGAGCGGCTCGTACGGCTTCGAGACCGACATGGGCACGCTGCGCTCCGCGCTGTCCTCGGACGGCAAGAGCTGGAGCCCGCTGCCGGGCAACTTCTACTTCGGCGGCGGTGGCGGCACCAGCGAGGACTTCACGCAGCCGTGGTACCAGGTCGGCACCGTGCCGAACTCGCTGTCGCACACCCTGATGACGGGCGCGAAGAGCAAGACCGCGCAGCGCGTCACGCCGGACGTGGCGATGAACGGTGACCTGTACACCTCGGTCCTGGTCGGCCAGACGGTCAATGGCGTCTACAGCGAGGGCGGTTACGGCGGCACGAGCGTCGCCTCGCCGGAGTTCGCCGCGGTCCAGGCCGACGCGATCCAGGCCCAGCACCACGCGATCGGCTTCGCCGACCCGGAGATCTACCTGCGCGACCACCTCGGCCTCTTCCGCGACGTGATCGACCAGCAGGCGGCCCACCACCGCACCCCGCTGAGCAACGTCGCCGACTTCGGCGTCGTCAACGGCACCCTGGCCGTCCGCCTGGTCGCCTTCGGCCAGGACACCACCCTCAACGCCGTCCGAGGCTACGACGACGCCACGGGCGTCGGCTCGCCGACGGGGGCGTACCTGAGGTCGTTCGGCTGGTAGCCGCCCTGACGGCCGCCCTTGGGCACCGCCATCCGTAGTACCGCAGGGGCCCGCCCACGCGCTGGCGTGGGCGGGCCCCGGTGCGTTGCGGCCCCGTTGGAACCAGGGCGGGCAGCCGTGCGGGTCGCCCGCGGGAGGCGGCTACGAATCCGAACGCAGGCCCAGGGCGTTGTGCTGCACGATCCCGGCGGGAACCTCCGCGTTCCCCGTGTTGCGGCGAGTCAACTCCACCAGTTTCGTGCGGAGTTCTCGGGCTGGTTCACCGAGCACGATCGCGCTGAGCACCAGTTCCAGCATCAGGCAGTCGTACGCGTCGTCCTCACCGCGGTAGCGCGCCGGATCGCGTTCCGCCCTCTTCTGCCAGCCGCTGCCTGCTGTCGTGGGGGTGCAGCTTCTTCTGCGGGCGATGCCGATGACCGGTTGGGGGGCGGTCCTGATCGCGGCGGGGGTGCTCGCGATCGGCTGTGCATCTCTGCGCCAAGGGAAGGACTGGCCCGGTTTCGCTGACCTGGTGGTCGTGTGGACCCCATGGTCTCTGTCGTATCTGACGTCGTGGTGGCTGGCCAGCAACCCGAGGGGTCGGATCAGCGCGCTGGTCTTCGCGGCCATGGCTGGTGTGCCAGCGGTTGCAGTGGGCTGGTCGGAGGTACCTCAGCCGCACGACGGAGGCGCGCATGAGCGTTGACTGGGCTGAGCGGGCTGGGGGTGTCGGTCGCGACGGCAGCCGGTGCGATCTACACCGCGCGTGCGGGGCGCCGGACACGGGGCCAGGAGCGTCGCGACGATTTCGCGGCGATCACGGACCGGTTGGACCTGGAGGTCCGGCGGCTGGAACGCCGGGTCGATGAGCAGGAGATCGAGGCGAGGCACAGCAGGCGCAGATCAAGACCCAGGAAGGAACGATTCGCTACCTGGTGGGGTGGGTGCGGGCGCTGGTCGCTGCGGCCCGCGAGGCAGGCCACGAGCCGCCAGCTGCACCACACCCGGTGCCGGACGAAGTAGGCCGTACCTGAACGACATCGGCGTGTGAGCCATCGCCCCGCCTGGCCTTCGGGCCGGGCGGGGCGTGTTCGTCGTCCTAACTCTCTGTCAGTGGCGACCGGTACGCTTGAAAGGCAATCGGATCGGCCTCGATCCGACGAAGACAAGTGCGCCCTCACGCGGGCTAGGGACCCGCGGAGGGCGAAGACCCAGGAGGTAGCAACTCCGTGGTACACGACTACTCTAACGTGCCCGCGTACGCGGGTGAAGGCGGGGGTGGCAGCCCCTTCGACAAGATCATGCTCTTGGACCACAACGGTCAGGAGCGATGGTCAGCCCGTGACCTGCAGCGGCTCATGGGCTACGACGAGTGGCGCTCCTTCGAGGAGACCATCAGCCGGGCCAAAGCGTCCGTGGCCGCCAGCGATCTGAATCCCCTTGATCACTTTGTGGGCGCCCACAAAGTGATCAAGGGCGGCCGTTGGGGGCAGCAGCAGGTCTCCGACTACCGCCTCACGCGGTACGCCTGCTACATGACCGCGCTGAGCGCCGACAGCCGCAAGCCGGAAGTGGCGGTGGCTAAGACGTACTTCGCGGTCAAGACCCGGGAGGCGGAAACCGCCGAGACCCAGCCGCTGGACGTTTCCAGCCCCGAGGGTGTCGTGCAGCTCGCCGAGCTGTACCTGAAGACCGCGAAGGCCGCGCTGGCCGCGCAGAAGGAGCTGGAGGTCGCCAAGCCCAAGGCTGGCAAGTGGGACACCTTCTGCGACTCCGATGGCCTGATCGACATGGGCGCCGCAGCACGAGCGTTCTATGGCGTTACGGGCGGACTCGGGCGGACGAAGTTCATGGCACGCCTGCGGGACGAGGACATCCACTTCCTCCAGATCCAGAACCCCCGTGTGCCGTACCAGATCCACGTGAACGCTGGCCGGGCGGTCATAAGGATCGTCCAAGCGCCGAACGGCCAATGGATGGAGCAGACCTTCCTCACCAGCAAGGGCCTCGACTGGCTCGCTGACCGCTTCGGGGTTGGTGCTCTTCCGGCCGCCTGACCGGCTGCCCGGGCGCTCCGTTCGATCTGGTCTCACGGACGGAGCGCTCGCCGGAGGAGGGGCATCGGGAGAACGTCGCCGTGTCCTCCTTCGAGTCGACGCGCACCTCCTTGTCAGTGGTGGCGTCTACCGTGGGTTGCGTCCCTTGCTGGCTGCTCGGGGCAGGCCCCGCCGGGTTGAGACGGCGGGGCGCAGCCACGTTAGGGTGCCGACGTGATCGAGGCAGTGGTGTTCGACGTCGGTGAGACGCTAGTCCGCGATGACCGGTACTGGGCAGCGTGGGCGGACTGGCTTGACGTCCCGCGACACACGCTCTCCGCGCTCGTTGGCGCTGTGGTCGCGCAAGGACGCGACAACGCCGACGCCCTGCGATTGCTGAAGCCGGGCATCGACCTGCCGGCCGAGTACGCGGCGCGTGAGGCAGCAGGTCGGGGCGAACAGATCGAAGAACGAGATCTCTACCCGGACGTTCGCGGCACCTTGGAGAATCTGCGGGGCCTCGGTGTGCGCGTGTTCATCGCTGGCAACCAGACTGCCCGGGCAGGCGAATTGCTGCGCGCCCTCGATCTGCCCGCGCAGGCGGTGGTCACCTCTGGCGAGTGGGGTGTCGCGAAGCCGCAGCGTGAGTTCTTCGCCAGGGTGATCGACCTCGCGGAGGCTGATCCTCACGCGATCGTGTACGTCGGAGACCACCCCGTCAACGACGTTGCTCCGGCACGCGCTGCAGGGCTGCGCACAGCTCATCTGAGGCGTGGCGCCTGGGGCCACCTGTGGGCCGACACCGACGAGGCGGCCGGGGCGGACTGGCGCATCAACTCGCTGTACGAGCTGGTCGAGATCGTCCGTACGGGGCGCCGCGGGTAGCGATGCCCGGTACGGTTCGGAGTGGGACCTGAACCAGGAGTAATCATGCCCGCGGCCGCATCCAGCGGGGTAGGCCGACGCATCGCCTACTACCGCCGTCTCAACCGGCTCACGCAGGAGGATTTGGCGCGCTCCGCCAACGTCCACGTGGGGACCGTACGGAAGATCGAGCGGGGTGTCCGAGGTGTCAGCGACGCTGTGCTGGACGCTCTCGCGGGGGCGTTGGAAGTGGACCCCTCGAGGCTGATCGCACCCGCTCAGATCGGGGACAGGTTGCAGGACTCTCTTCGAGCCCTTTCTGCAGCGATCGCCACCTACGACGTGCCGGAGGCGCCCCCGACACGCTCGCTTGCAGAAATGGGCGCTGCGGTCGACGCGGCGGTCAGCTGGCGCCTGCAGGCACAGTACGTGCGGCTTGCGCAGCACATCCCCGCGCTGGTCGCCGACCTGGCCGGCGCCCTGCACTCCGCCACGGGACAGGACCGGGCGCGCACCGCTCGCCTACTTGTCGCAGCCTATCGGGCTGCGGATGCGGTGGCCTACAAGCAAGGGGCACGCGACCTGTCCGCGCGACTGATCGAACTGATGCGCTGGGCCGCAACCCACGCCGACCACGGACTGCTCGATTCGGTGGTGGCGTACGTCCGGACGGAGACGTTCTTCGCGGCCCGCGCGCACGACGCCGGGCTTCGGGCACTGGAGACAGCCATCGACCAGGCCCCGCGCCCCACGACCTTCGACGCCATTGCTGCACGGGGGGCGCTGCACATGCGCGCGGCCGTCGTCGCCGGACGCGGGGGGTCAAAGGACAGCGCCTTCAGCCACCTTCAGGAGGCAACAGACCTGGCAGACCAGATCCCGGAGGGCGTCTACGAGGGCACCGCGTTCGGCCCCTCGTCCGTCCGGATCCATCACGTGAGCGTCTCGGTGAGCCTCGGCAACGAACACCTGGGACGTGCCCTGACGCTCGCTCGCGAGTGGAAGCCCCCGCGAGATGAGGTGCCAGCCGAGCGTCGATCGGGCTTTTACATCGAGCTGGCACGGGCGCAGTTGTGGGCCGGCCACCGCGATGACGCGTTCGAGTCGCTGAAGGTGGCACGACGTATCGCTCCACAGCACACCCGAGAGCACCCGTGGGTGCGTGAAGACGCAGCCGTGCTGCGGCGGTTGCTGCGAGCGGACCGCGAATCGCTGTCGCACTTCGCCGAGTGGTGCAACGCGACTGAGTGATGCGCCCTGACCCTCAGAGGGTTAGTTGCACCCTGTGGCGTCTTTCATCCTGTCTCTCACCTGCACGAGAGAGGGAGGGGCTGCCATGGCGCAGGCACCACCACCGGTCGCAGACGACCGAACCAGCATCGTCCGGCTGCACGGTGAAGCGTGTTTCTACTGCGGGGCCGTGCACACGAAGCTCTTCCCCGCTGGAAGTGTCCAGACGCCCGTCGAGGGGGGCGTCCGCGTGTGGCCGGTCGTGGCGTGCGCGCAGTGCAAGCCACGGAGTGACCAGTGAGCACCGTGGCGCTGCGGGACACCTACCCGTGGCTGCCCGGAGCCGGCCAGGTCTGGAACATCGAGGCAGGAGTGTACTGGGATGCGGTACGCGTGGCCGCCGTGTTCGGCCGGGGAACCTCCGCGGCGCTCGGCGGCGCTTGTGGAGCGGTCATCCTCGACGCATGGTCCCAGACCATGTACTTCCTGGTTGATCCCTCGGACAAGACGCCTCTGGACATCCCTGAGGCGCAACGGTTCGGGACCGCAACTTACGTCACCGTCCCGTCGCTTCGCTCCGCGAAGGCAGGCCCGCACTGGCTGAGGGGCCCCGACTTCGAGCGCCTGTGGACCCCGCTCGACGCCCTTCAGGCGGCTCTGCGTCGTGGGGTCACGGCGATCGCTGGGCCACGGGCGAAGGCCGGTCGATGACTACGTCCGTGCCCGTACTCCCGACGCTGCTGTGCACTTCCGGCGGCGCTCGTCAGGTGCGCGTGTGGCGTGCCCACCGGGAGGGGCTCCCTGAGTCGTTCAACGCCACCATCGTCGGCGAGGCCGTATCCGGGCCCGTCGACCTCAAGCGCCAGCACTGCGCCTGCCCACGGTGCGCGCCCACCCCCGAAGGGAGCGCGTCGTGATGGCGGGGCTGGCGCAGTGCTGGTATGGCACCCGCGACGACGAAACACAGCCGCACCTCGCCGTCGACCCCGTGCAACTCGCCGTCGTTCACGGCGACTCCGGCGCCGGCTACGCCCTGTGGGCCTGCCGGGCCTGCGTGGTCTCCGCGAACAGTCGCGACCTCTTGGCCGCGTTCGCACCGGGACACGCGCGGTGAGGGGCAGCTGCATCCGATGCGAAGGCGGAACCGCGATCGCAGGGGCTCCGGGGGCCGGATACCGCGTCGTGGCCATCGTCGAGCGCCAGTCGGGCCCAGGCGCGTCCCTGGTCGCCTGCGAGCCGTGTATCGCGACGGATCCGGTCCTGCGCCGCAGGGCGGCGGAGCTCAGCGGCGACGAGATGCCCGCGCTGGCGCCAGTGATTCCCCTACGGCGCACCTGAACCCCCGTCCCGACCGACGGACCTGGACAGTACGAGCGGTCGGGACGGGTCGCACGACGGCTGCGGGGACGAACCCCGCGCACCACGCACTGAGGAGTGATCCTATGCGTCATTTCGTGTCCCTGGACCCCGAAGAGGACGACGGCAAGGGCGGCAACGAGAACGGCGGCTGCGGCAGCGGCGACGGCTGCGGCCGCCAGTAGGCGGCCGACCGGTAGGTTCTGAATCGAGGCGCCCCGTCGAGCAGGGCGGGGCGCCTCCCCTGAAGGAGAGCGAGCGATGGCCGATCACCACCACGCGTACATGTGGCTCGGAGCAGGGAGCGCGTTGGGGAAGGACGGCCCGCGGCGGCCGATGCACGCAGAGTTCCGGTCAACGCAGGTCGTACCGCTTGAGATCGCCGACTGGCTGCTGAAGCCGGCGAGCGCGATCGTCGACACCTTCTTCGACGCGCAGGCCGGCGCGGACTGGCTCGCCAAGCAGATCGAGCAGCACGTCGACGCGATCGAGTCGGAGCACGACCGCGAGGCCGCAGTCATCGTGCACCGCGTGAAGGCTGCGCGCGACACGCTGCAGCGCGGTGAGGACGTGGCCATGGGGTGGTACCTGCGCGGGCAGCGGTTCTTGTCGCTCTGCCTGGTGGGCTGCTCTCCGAACAGCTTTCGGCCGGACCGGAGCTGTCCGCAGCGGTCGTGAAGGTCAGCCGGCGAGGTCGGCCAGGTGCACGCCGAGGGCCCGGGCCATCATCACGAGGTGATCGAGCGGCATCGAGTAGCGGCCGTTCTCGGCGCGGCTCACCGTCTTACGGTCGAGGCCGCTGCGTTCCGCGAGCTGCTCCTGCGTCAGGCCGCGTTCGCGGCGCAGGAGTCGGATCCGATCGCCCACCGCCTGCCGTTGACGGAGTACCAAGTCGTCGGGTGGCGGGGCAGCAGGCACGTCCCCACGTTGATCAACTCATGATCGAATGTCTGTACCACATGTGGTATATCGAGTTCACGTCTGCCTGACGGGCAGGCGACCAGAAGCGGTGTCTCGGCGTGCGCGTCTCCGCCGGGCGCCGTTAGAGGCCGCGGGCCGCGTGTGGCCACAGAGTCTCTCGCGACATATATGGCAGCAGATGCTTCATCATCTGTCAGTAGAGTTCTAAGGTCTTTGTCGATTCCATCTCGGTCATGCTTCCAGAGCGTCTGTCCCGAAACTGCACGCGTCCAGTCTCTCGTGATATCGCACGAGAAGTCGAATCGCTTGCGCCCGGATTCTTTGCAGGCGAAGAGCTTTGCGTTTGACGACTCTTCCATGATGTTGAGCGCCGTCTCGGACAGAAAAGTATGTTCGACGGATTCGGCCATTCTCTCTCCCTGAAGGCCTCGCGTTAAACAGTGGCCGTGAAGGCATCAGCCAGCTCTAGGGGCGGTAGCTGATTTTGGGCGGTTGCAGTAACGAGCAGGTCCGCGGATCCAGCTACACGCTGTGGGAATCGAGCCGTATCACTCGTCTGGCTCGTCGTCGTCCTCAGACCACTCAACGTCGATATCTGTGTATTGAGCCGACGTCTCAGCCCACCTGTAGTCCCATGTCATACGACTGCGTACGGTTGTCACGCTACCGTCAAGGAGTTCCTTCTTTGCTGCCTCTATGGCGGCGCTTACTGCAGCCTCGTAAGCCGCCTTGATTCTCGCAGCATGGATCTTACGGTCGCCCATCTCGAACTCGAGAGTCACAGTCAGAACTTTAGGCGTGCTCATGATTCTTGCCTCCCGTAGGTGTGGCACCTTCCTATGCTCGGAACCTGACGATGCTGGCATCGTCTGCCCTGGCGGAATGGAGAGCGGCCAGGGGGTATCCGCGCGTGAAGACGACGTAGCGGTAATCGAAGACTGCGGCTGCAAGGCCCATTAGGAGGGCTCAAGCGGCGACAGTTTCTCTCCGCGGAGTGCCTGGCCTGGGATAGTCAGTTGTCCCATGGCGACGGGGAGGAGCAATTGGAGATTGGGAATACCGCCCCCGCCTTCGATACGGCTGATCAGACGTCGATCAAGCGTGTAGAAGATCCCGCACTCTTCGTCAACTGCTGTCGCCAGGTGCACCGCGTCCTGTGAGTCGAGATGAAACTTCCTCGCCATCTCTCGTGCGTCTTCGGCTATGTCTTGGTGGACCTCAACCCAGGAAATTGGGGAGGACTTGAACCATGAGTCAATGATGGCAGACGCTGCGGCTTGAGTCTTTCCTGCGGCAAGCTGGCTCTTTCGCTTGTCGTGGAGTTTGGCTTCCCCTTTTCCGAACACTTCGACGTAGACCATGGTTGATGCCGTCACGTCGAGATTGCCGTTCTCGAACTGGGCTAACACTTGAAGGCAGCGGTCATAGTCCTGCTCATCGTGGTCGATCCCGACGCCTGTGCGTCCCTTGATGACTTCAATGTAAACGCAGGAGTCTATATAGCAACGTTGCGCGACTCCCCCCCTACGTCGGCTCACTCTTGCCCCTCGCCCCCCTCAACCGCTTCATTTGACGACCGGCGCTGCATCCTGACGAACTCTACGGAACTCAAGCCGTCAGTCCAGTCCGGTGCAATTCCTGCAATGCTATGCAATGTTAGCTGTGCTGATGCCTCTTCGATCACTCGAAGGCGATCCACTCGCATATGGATTGGTTGCCCCAGTGAGTTTCTTTTAAGGTCCCCCCGAGCACTCACGACAGCCCCTACGTTAGATTTGACCTGTTCCAGTAGGTCGGCATCGTCGCGGTTCCCCAAGTGGCACCGTAGTCCGAGTCCGCGATTCTCGTCGAAGAGTGAAAACTCTGGTGACCGCGCACGAAGATTGATTTTATCCAGGCGGCCACGAAACGAGCTCCGAGTGCGCGAGACTTCCTTGATTGCCTCACGTGCATGCGCGGCCACCAGGGCGTTAATCGGAGTCACCCGGGCCAGCTTGTCGCCGACCTCGCTGAGTTCAATGCCAGTAACTCCGCGCTTCCCCGCCAATTGGTGCAGCTTGATTACCTTACGGACGGCAAATTCGTTGGCTCCGAGCGGAATTGCTGGCCTCTCGTGGAGCTCACGGACTGCTTCCAACGCCCGTGGCAACGCCAACTCCCCCTCTGAGTGGGCTGCGGCAATCGCCACGCAGGCGCTTCCCTCAGCTAGCCCAGTGACAACCCAGTCTCGGTGGAGGTCGGAACGTCCAGCGCTTGGGTCTAACTCGTTGAGCAGCGAAACTGTGCTCGACAGCACGTCTCGTAGCGCCAGAACTGAGATCGCCCCAAGATCACCAGTCAGCCGTACCTGCATACGCATCACAGTTCCCCCTCTCGGCTGCGATCTCATCAGGATGCCCTATCTTGCTGTCTACCCGGTAGGTGTGGAAGCGATTCAACTACACGAGGGTGTCAGAGTAGGTCGGCGGAGCGGCTTTGGGCTGGAGCTGCTTTGGCGCGAGTGATCATGGCCCCGTAAGCTTCCGGCGCGTCGGGCAGTCTGTGGACCTGCCCGGTAAAGCACGACGTTGGGGCCATGATCTTCGAGGCTCGCGCCAAAGTGGCTGCGTAAAGCCGTGGAGCCGACCGCCCCAGCCACGACGTACTCCTTCTCTGGCATCAGGCAACTGCATGCCATCAGCGCGGCACGGGCGCCGGCCGGGCTGGAGCGGGGCGCAGACAGGAGCGCAGGCCCGGCCGGGGGCCGGGCCTGCGCGCGGTGAGCGTAGCGAGCCGCCTTGACAAGGTCGACCAGGGCGTGCCCGTACCCACCAAGTCGGCCAAGCTCTCCGAATGGCTGCCGTACTGGCTGGACAACGTCATCAAGCCCCGGCGGAAGCTCAGCACGTACGACAAGTACGAGGCGCACGTACGGCTTTACCTGGTGCCCCTGCTCGGTGCCAAGCGGCTGGAGTCCCTCGGCGTCGCTGACGTGCGCCGGTTCCTCGTCCGCCTGGAGAAGGAGACCACCGCCGCAACCGCCAAGGAGTCGCACCGAGTTCTGCGGTCGGCGCTGTCCTCTGCCTGCCGCGAAGAACTGATCACCCGCAACGTCGCCAAGCTCGTCGAGCCGCCCCGCACCGACAACCGTGAACTGAAGCCCTGGACCCTCGACGAGACGCTCGACTTCCTCGCGGCCTCCCGCAAGGATCCGCTCTAGGCGGCCTTCGTGCTCGCTATCGCCATGGGCCTCCGCCGGGGCGAGATCGTCGGCCTTCGCTGGTCTGACCTCGACCTCGACAACCGCGTCCTTTACGTCCGCCAGCAGATGCAGCGCCGCCGTGGCGTCCTCTACGACGACGACCCCAAGAGCCGCCGTCGCGTGCGGTCCCGCTTCCCGCGCTCTGCATCGCGCCCCTGCGCTGGCACCGGATGTGGCAGGTGGCTGCCCGTGCCAAGGCGGGGGAGAGCTGGCAGGAGTCCACCTACGTATTCACCACCCGCACCGGCCGCCCGGTCGAGCCGCGCAACCTCTACCGCTCCTTCACCCGCGTCGCCCAGTCCGCCGGCCTCCGCGTCATCCGGCTGCATGACGCTCGCCATGGCACGGCCACGCTCCTCACGGCGGCCGGAGTCGCGCCCCGCGTCGTGATGAAGATTCTCGGTCACTCCCAGATCAGCATCACCATGGACGTCTACACCCACGTCGTCCAGGACACCCAGCGCGAAGCCATGAGTCACATGGATCGGCTACTGCGAAAGCGGCGCCCTGGTCGCGGCTGACCGCTCGCGTTGATGCCAAAAGTGGATGTCAAACGCCCCGGACCATGATCGGTCCGGGGGCGTTTCGCCTGGTGCCCCCGGCAGGATTCGAACCTGCGACACCCGCTTTAGGAGAGCGGTGCTCTATCCCCTGAGCTACGGAGGCGGGGCTTGCTCGCGTCACTGACGTCAGCACCAAGTGTGATCGTCTCGTTACGCGGCAACGTCCTCGGTCGCCGTCACAGGCGGCCGAGGACAGGTTAGCGGATAGGGGAGGGTGCTGCGCGAGGCGAGGGGCGGAGAAGGGGTCGGGCCCGGGGCCCGGGGGCTCGCTCCGGCGGCGCCGCGCCCGATCCGCCTGCGGGCCTCGCGCACGGGATCGTTCCGATCCCGCTTCACAGCGCGATGCCTTCGGCGCCGACTTCTGGGCCGGCCTCCACGCCAACCCGCCGCTGACGATGCTGCGTTGCCGCGCCTGACGATCGACGGGAGGCTGCGGACGCGCTCACCTCGATGTGGTCGGGGTCACACTCCAGGGGTGTCACGGTTGCCGGTCGGGCGGTGTCCTCACGGTGTCGGGCCGATCTCCCGACCCGGGTCCGAACGGACTCCCATCCGGACAACCGCAGGAGCACCATCGTGAAGACGCTCATCGTGTGCACTTCCGTGTCGCACGGCAACACCAGGCGGATCGCCGACGCCATGGGCCAGGTCCTCGACGCCCGCGTCCTCGACCCCGACCAGGTCGACGTGGGGGGGCTGTTCACCTACGACCTCGTGGGATTCGGCTCGGGGATCTTCTCGATGAACTTCCACCCCCGCCTGCGCCAGTTCGTCCGGTCGCTCCCGCGCGGCGAACGACGTGGGGCGTTCGTCTTCTCCTCCAGCGGGTTGCCCGAACCCGGGTTCCGGCCCTACACCCGCGGTCTCGTGCGGCTCCTGGAGGACAAGGGATTCCAGGTCGCCGACACCTTCGCCTGCCGGGGGTACGACACCTGGCCTCCGTTCAAGCTCGTCGGCGGCATCAACAAGACGCGGCCCGACGCCGACGACCTGCACGCGGCACGCGCCTTCGCCGAAGGACTGCTGACCCGGACCCGCACGGGGTCCTGACTCAACGCGGTCCGCCTGGGCGACTTCCCGGTCAACGGCTGCGGGTACGAGGCGAAGGTGACGTCCACGCAGGACCAGGGCAGCCGCACCGACGTGGGCACCGCGAACCTCGTCGGCCCCAACCCGGGCTCCTGCTACTCGACGCTCGACCCGTCCTACTCCACCGTCAACGGCAACGGCATCCAGCACAATGTGGGCCCGGCCAACGGCGACGGGTACTACTACCGGCCGGCCTGAGACACACACGGTTCGCCCCCCCGACCGCCCGCGGCGGGTCGGCGCGACGGCGGTCGGCCGGAGCCGCGACAGCTGGGGCTACCGCCGGTAACATGGCGGCGTCGCGGGCGCCCGGCCCGTGCGTACCCCCTCACCGGAGGTCGACGATGGCGCGTGCGCCGCGTTCCGCACGACTGCTCGCCGGACTGTTCGCCACGGCGGGCGTGAGCCACTTCGCGGCGCCCCGGCAGTTCGACGCGATCGTGCCCCGTTCGCTGCCGGGCAGCGCGCGCACCTGGACGTACCTGAGCGGCGCCGCCGAACTCGGGCTCGCCGCCGCCGTCGCGCTGCCCGCCACCCGGCGCCTCGGCGGGCTCGCCGCCGCCGCGTTCCTCACCGCCGTCTTCCCGGCCAACGTCAAGATGGCCCGCGACTGGCGGGGGCGGCCCGCCCCGCTCAAGGCCGCCGCCTACGCCCGGCTGCCGCTCCAGGCGCCGCTGGTCGGCTGGGCCCTGAAGGTCGCGGCGGACGCGCCCTGGGCGGCGCTCAGCCCTGCCGGGCGATGACCGAGGCCGTGTGCTCGCGGACCTGCTCCGGCGACAGGTAGACGTCCATGTACTCGAAGTCGACCAGCGAGGCCCGCTTCTGCGCCTGGAAGCCGGTGCGCACGAAGTCGTCCCCGGCGAACGCGTTCAGCAGCCAGCTGGTCATCACGCGCGTCTTGGCGGGGCCGGTGCGCAGCGCCGACCAGTGGTAGCCGCGGGCCACCGCCTGCGCGGGCACCCCGCGCAGCTCGATGCCGAGCGGCTTGGAGACCGCGTCGCGCCCGCCGAGGTCCACCACCAGGCCGAGGTCCTTGTGGACGTACGGTTGCAGCGGCAGGCCGCGCAGCGAGGCGATGACGTTCTCGGCGGCCCGGCGGCCCTGGCGCATGGAGTGCTGCGCGGTGGGCGGGCAGACCGCCCCGTCGCCCTTGGCCAGGTCCGGCACGGCGGCCGCGTCGCCCAGCGCGAAGACGCCGTCGTAGCCCGATCCCGGCACCGTCATCTCCGGGGTGACCGCGAGCCGGCCGCGCACCGTCTCCGCGCCGAGGGTGCCCACCAGCGGGCTCGCGGCGACGCCCGCTGTCCAGATCAGGGTGCGGCAGGGCAGCACCCTGCCGTCGGTGAACGTCACCTTGTCCGGCCCGGCCTCCGCGATCGACACCCCGAGGGAGACCTCGATGCCGCGGTTGCGCAGGATCTCCAGCGCGCTGGCGCCCAGTTTGTCGCCCAGCTCCGGCATGAGCTTGGGCGCGATGTCGATCAGGTGCCACTTGATGAGCCGGGGGTCCAGCCGCGGGTACTTCTTGACCGCGTGGGTGGTCAGCCGTTGCAGGCAGGCGGCCGTCTCGGTGCCCGCGTAACCGCCGCCGACCACCACGAACTGAAGGCGCGAGGCGCGCTCGGCCTCGTCCTGGCTGGCGTCGGCCAGGTCCAGCTGCGCGATGACGTGGTCGCGGATGTAGGCGGCCTCGGCCAGCGTCTTCATGCCGCGCGCGTTCTCGATCAGGCCGGGGATGTCGAACGTGCGGGTGATGCTGCCGGGGGCCAGCACGATGTAGTCGTACGGCTCGTCGAGGATCTCACCGCTGATCTTGCGGATGACGCAGATCTTGGCCTTGGTGTCCACGCCGATCGCCCCGCCCGGGATGATCTGGGTGCGGAACTTCCCGCTGCGGCGCAACGAGACCGCCACCGACTGCGGGGACAGGACGCCGGAGGCCACCTGGGGGAGCAGGGGCAGATACAGCTGGTAGGAGAACGGCGTGACGAGCACCAGGTCGGCCTCGCCCGGCGAGAGCCTTCGCTCCAGCCGGCGTACGCACTCGACCCCGGCGAAGCCGGCGCCCACTACCAGAATCCTGGGTCGTGCCACGGTGTCCGTCCCTTCTCGGGCCTGGCTGGTCTCGTCCTCGCGCCTGCCCCGCGTCGGTGTGGTCACCGCCCATCTTTGTGCGCCGATCGGCGGTCCGCCCGCCGAACGCCGCGAGCCGTGCGACGAAGAACGAGAAACCGGTGGTGGGGCACGTATGCCCCACCACCGGTTCCGTTACGCGTTCCGGCTCGCGGCCGTCAGATCTCGGCGTGCTTGCCGTGCACCATGTCCCACGCCTCGCTGGTGTACCGCTCGCGCTCGCCCAGCGACATCTCGGGGAAGTAGTCCTTGAGGCGGGCCACGACCTGCTGCTCGGACTCGTGGCAGTCGCGCAGCAGGAAAATCGCCTTGTGCAGGATGGTGTTGTCCACGGTCCGGGTTCCCCTCGTGCTGTCCGTCGCGTACCGCTCGGTGCTTGGTGCGCCCGGCCGCTCACGGCGGGCGGGGCGGGTTCACCCTAAGCAGGCGGGGGCGCCGCGACGGCCGGGAAACCCGGTGGTGTGGGCCGTTCCACAGCGATCAGGCGCGGTCTTGCCCGCCGCTTTGCCCTTCCGTGGGCAAAGCGTGGTCCTCGGCCCTCGCGCCCGCCGCCGCCAGCCCCGCCGGTACCTCCACCCGGACCGCGCGCAGCCGTTCGCCGAGCGCCTTGGCCTGCGGATCGGCCAGGGTGGAGGCGGCGACCCCGTCGCCCAGCAGGCCGCGCACCACGAAGTTGACCGCCCGCAGGTTCGGCAGCCAGTGGCGTTCGACGTCGAGCCCTGCGGTCTCCGGCAGCAGCTCCCGCAGGCGGTCGGTGGTCAGGTACCAGCCCAGCCACCGCCACGTCCGCTCGTCGCGTGCCCAGACCCCGAGGTTGGCGTCGCCGCCCTTGTCGCCCGAGCGGGCCCCGACGAGGGCGCCGAGCGGAACGCGGACCAGCGGTTCGTCGTGCACCGCCGCGATCGCGTGTCCGCGCCCGTCGCGGCGCAACGGTTCGCGCGGCGGCTCCGGCACCGCGAGCCGGGTGCCGTCCTCGAGCACCACCTCGGGCCGTACGGCGGACGCCGCGACCAGCGCGGGCCAGTGGACGCCGTACTCCGTGGCGCGCGGCGAGGCGTGCTCCAGGTGCAGGCCCGGGTAGCTGGACAGGCCCGTCTCGGCGACCGCGGCGAAGAACGCCCGGCCCACCGCGTCCCGGTCGGCGTCCTTGACGGTCACCGTCAGCCGGTCGCCCGTGGGGGAGCGCCGCGCGTCGAACTGCGCGAACCGCCCCGGGCCGCCCACCGCGTCCAGCAGCGACGCCTCGGCGAACCGCGCTTTGGCCTCGGTCTCCAGTCCTTCCAGCGCGAAGGTGGCGCTGTTGCGGTAGCCGCCGCGGTAGTTGACGCAGACCTTCAGCCGCTCCGGGGCCGGCTCGCCGGTCGCCCCCGCGATCCGCACCCGGTCCGGGCCCTCCTGGGTGAGGGTGAGGGTGTCGAAGCGGGTGACGACGTCGGGGCCGAGGTACTGCGGCCCCTCGATCTCGTAGAGCAGCTGGGCGGTGACGGTCTCCGTGGTGACGGCGCCGCCGGTGCCGGGGTGCTTGGTGATGACGCTGCTGCCGTCCTCGTGCAGCTCGGCGATGGGGAAGCCGGGCCGGACGGGGTCGGGTATCTCGGTGAAGAAGCTGAAGTTGCCGCCGGTGGCCTGGGCGCCGCACTCGATGACGTGACCCGCGGCGACCGCGCCGGCCAGCCGGTCCCAGTCGTCGAGCGCCCAGTCGTACGCCCACGCCGCCGGGCCGACGACCAGCGAGGCGTCGGTGACCCGACCGCAGATCACCACGTCCGCCCCGGCGCGCAGCGCGGTCGTGATGCCCCAGGCGCCCAGGTAGGCGTTGGCGGTCACCGGCTCGACGCCCGCGCCGGCCAGCGGGCGGCCGGTGCCCAGGTGCGCGAGGTCCTCGCCCGCCGCGCGCAGTTCGGTCAGACGGGGCATCAGGTCGTCGCCCTCCAGGTGGGCGACGCGGGGGGCGAGCCCGGCGGCCGAGGCCAGTTCGCGCAAGGTCCGGGCGAGGCCCGCGGGGTTGAGGCCGCCTGCGTTGACCACCACCTTGACGCCCCGCTCCAGGCAGGTGCCGAGCACGTCGCGCATCTGGGCGAGGAAGGAGAGCGCGTACCCGGCGTCCGGGTCGCGCTGCCTGGCCTTCCACAGCAGGAGCATGGTGAGTTCGGCGAGGTAGTCGCCGGTGAGCACGTCGAGGGGGCCGCCTTCGACCATTTCGCGGGCGGCGGAGAGCCGGTCTCCGTAGAAGCCTGAGCAGTTGGCGATACGCAGCATGGCGTAACACTAGGAGCGCGACGGCCCGGGCAGGCGCACAGTGGAACAACTGGCCCCTTTCGAACCTCACTCGGGGAAGGACCCGCCATGTCGCACCGCAAGGACCTCGGACTGCTCGCCCTGCGTCTGGCCGTGGGCGGCGTGCTGTTCGCGCACGGGACGCAGAAGCTCTTCGGCTGGTTCGGCGGTCCGGGGATCGAGGGCACCGCCCAGGGCATGGAGCAGATGGGCTTCAAGCCGGGCCGCCCCAGCGCGGTCGCCGCCGGACTCGGCGAGACGGGCGGCGGCACCCTGCTGGCGCTGGGCCTGGCGACGCCCGCGGCGGGCGCGGCGGCGGCCGGGACGATGGCCTCCGCGATCTCCTTCCACCTGCCCAACGGTTTCTTCGCGGCCAACGGAGGGTTCGAGATGCCGGGCCTGGTCGGCACGGTGGCCGCCGGCATCGGTATCGCCGGGCCCGGCCGCTACTCCCTCGACCACGCCACCTGCCACGTGCTGGACCGGCCGTGGGTCGCGGCGGCGGCGTTCGCGGCCAGCGCGGCGGCGGCCTCGGTCGTCATCGGCAGGCGGCAGGCCGCGCTCGCGGCGGGCGGCGACGCGCAGGGCGGCGCCTCCGGCGACGACACCGCGGAGTCCTGACGTGGCGCACATGGCGGACGGCGCAGGCGGCGAGGGCCCGGACGGCGGCGAGGCCCGCGCCTCCCGTGACTCCCGCGCCCCCTATGACCCGGGGGGCTCCTCGCGGGGCTTCCTCGGGGAACTGAAGGACGCCGTCAGCGGACGTGCCGCGCTGCTGCTGATCGGCATCTTCGTCATCGAGATGGCGTTCATCGTCTCCTACCTGGGCGCCTTCCACTCGCCCACCCCGCAGCGCATCCCGGTCGCCGTCGTGGCGCCCGCCCAGGCGGAGAGCCAGGTGGTGAACGGGCTCAACGCGCTCCAGGGCGAGCCGGTACGGGCCACGGCGGCGGCGGACATGCGGGCGGCACGCCAGATGATCCTGCACCGGAACGTGGACGCCGCGTTCGTCGTCAACCCGCGCACCACGACCGACCGCCTGCTGCTGGCCTCCGCGGGCGGCCCCTCGGTCGCGCAGACCGTCACCCAGATCCTCCAGAAGACCGACCAGGCCAACCGGCGCACCGTCGCGATCACCGACATCCGCCCGCCGAACGCGGCGGACGGCCGCGGCCTCAGCTCGTTCTACCTGGTCGTCGGCCTGGTCATCGGCGGGTACCTGGCCTCCGCCGCGCTCGCGATGTCCTTCGGCGCGCGGCCCTCCAACGTGCACCGGGTCGGCATCCGGCTGGGCTCGCTCGCGGTGGTCTCGCTGCTGTCCGGGCTCGGCGGGGCGATCATCGTCGATCCGCTGTTCTCCGCGCTGACCGGCCACTTCGTGGCGCTGTGGTGGATCGGGGTGCTCACCACGTTCGCGGCGGCGGCCACCGGCATGGCGTTCCAGGTACTGCTGGGGCAGCTGGGCATCGGCCTGTCGCTGCTGGTCTTCGTGGTCTTCGGCAACCCCAGCTCCGGCGGCGTCTACCCCTCGACGCTGCTGCCGCCGTTCTGGCGGGCGATCGGGCAGGCGCTGCCGTCCGGCGCGGCGACCACGCTGGTGCGCAACTACGCCTACTTCGGCGGTTACGGCACCTCGACCGCGTGGTGGGTGCTGTCCGCCTGGGCGGCGGGCGGGGTGCTGGTCAGCTACGCCGCGTCGCTGCCCGCGGTGCGCAAGCACGCGCTCTTCGCGGCCCCCTCGGCTCCCGCTAGAATGTGACGCAGGTCACATCGCGCCCGTGAAATATCCGGGGATGCCTTCCCCGTTTACACCGTACGTAAGCGAAATGGGGATGCGTTCCCCGGATCGCACCGCATACGGTTCACGGGAAAGGAGCGCCATCGTGGGCAGTGTCGCCGTCAAGGCCAAGCCGTCGCGGATGCGGGCGGACGCGTCGCGCAACCGCGAGCGGATCGTCACCGCCGCCCGCGAGGCGCTGGTCGAGCACGGCCCCGACATGCCGCTGGACGAGATCGCCCGCCGCGCCGGGGTCGGCAACGCCACCCTCTACCGCAACTTCGCGGACCGGCGCGACCTGATCCGCACCGTCACGCTGTCGGTGATGGGCCGCGTCGCCGCGCGGGCCGAGGGTCTGCTCGACGAGGAGCCGGACGCCTTCGAGGCGCTGCGGCACTTCACCCACCAGGCCGCCGACGAACGCGTCGGCGCGCTGTGTTCCCTGCTGTCCGGCGCGTTCGACCGCGACGAACCCGAACTGCTCGCCGTGCGCGACCGGTTGACCCGTGCCGTCGAGGCGCTGGTGGACCGGGCGCAGGCCGCGGGCCAGGTCCGTCCCGACGTCGCCGCCGGAGACCTGATGCTGGCGCTCTCCCAGCTGACCCGGCCCCTGCCGGGAACGGCCTGCGTCGACATCGACCACTTCGTCCACCGCCACCTTCAGGTGTTCCTCGACGGACTGCGGGCCCCGGCCGCGTCCGTGCTGCCGGGGAGCGCCGCGACGCTGGAGGCCCTACGACGGTCCTCGTGACCCGCCGATGACACGGGCGCCGCACGCGCCCGGTCCCCGCTGACGCGACCGGCCCGCCGCAGACGCCGGGCCCGGGATCGCGTACGCCCTGATTCGTCCCCGCACGACCTGTTGTTTACGTAGCACCTGCCGAACCCCATGCCGCAGCACGCGCGCTGCCGCAGCCGACTTCGCACGTCATTTCCCGACTTCTCCGCACTTAGGTGGTTCCACCCATGCCCGGCTCCCTGACCCTGCCCGATCCCCGGCGCTGGAAAGCGCTCATATTCATCGCCCTCGCCCAGCTGATGGTGGTCCTCGACGCGACCATCGTGAACATCGCGCTGCCCTCGGCGCAGAAGGCCCTCGGCATCTCCGACGGCAACCGGCAATGGGTGATCACCGCTTACACGCTCGCGTTCGGCGGCCTGCTGCTCTTCGGCGGCCGCATCGCCGACCTCGTCGGCCGCAAGCGCACCTTCGTCATCGGCCTGCTCGGCTTCGCCGGCGCGTCCGCGCTGGGCGGCGCCGCGGTGAACACCGGCATGCTGCTGGGTGCCCGCGCCCTGCAGGGCGCCTTCGGCGCGCTGCTCGCGCCGTCCGCCCTGTCGCTGCTGTCGGTGATGTTCACCGAGGCCAGGGAACGCGCCAAGGCGTTCGGCATCTACGGCGCCATCGCCGGTGGCGGCGGCGCGGTCGGCCTGATCCTGGGCGGCCTGCTCACCGAGCACCTCAACTGGCGCTGGACCCTCTTCGTCAACGTCGCGTTCGCCATCATCGCGGTGGCCGGCGCGCTCGTGGTGATCCGGGAGCCCGAGGGCGCCCGCAACCGCAACCGCCTCGACATCCCCGGCGTCCTGCTGGCCACCGCGGGCCTGGTCTCCCTGGTCTACGGGTTC
The DNA here is from genome assembly GCF_003144095.1 of Streptomyces sp. ICBB 8177. Classification (GTDB taxonomy): domain Bacteria; phylum Actinomycetota; class Actinomycetes; order Streptomycetales; family Streptomycetaceae; genus Streptantibioticus_D. The sequence continues at coordinate 395,677 of NZ_NSKH01000002.1, forward strand.
ACCCGGGCCGAGACCAACGGCTGGAGCGCGGGCTCGACCATCGCGCTGTTCGTCGCCTCGGTCGTGCTGCTCGCCGCCTTCGCCCTCGTCGAGGGCCGCACGGCCGCACCGCTGCTGCCGCTGCGCGTGGTCACCAACCGCAACCGCGGCGGTGTCTACCTCTCGCTCGGCCTCGCCGTGATCGGCATGTTCGGGCTGTTCCTCTTCCTCACCTACTACCTCCAGGTGGTCAAGGGCTACGACCCGGTCAAGACCGGACTCGCGTTCCTGCCGATGATCGCGGGCATGATCACCGGCTCCACCCAGATCGGCGCCCGGCTGATGACCCGGGTCGCACCGCGCTGGCTGATGGGCCCGGGCTTCCTGGTCGCCGCGGCCGGCATGCTGATCCTCACCCAGATCTCGGTCACCAGCTCCTACGCGAGCCTGGTGCTGCCCGGCCAGATCCTGCTGGGCCTGGGCATGGGCACCGCGTTCATGCCGGCGATGAGCCTGGCCACCTACGGGGTCGAGCCGCGTGACGCGGGTGTCGCCTCCGCGATGGTCAACACCTCGCAGCAGGTGGGCGGCTCGATCGGCACCGCGCTGCTCAACACGATCGCGGCCAGCGCCACCACCGCCTACGCCGCCTCGCACCTGGCGGGCGCCCGTACCGCCGCGGCCGCCCAGCAGGTCAAGCTCCAGGCCATGGTGCACGGCTACTCCTCCGCGATCTGGTGGGCGGTGGCGATCCTGCTGGTCTCCTCGACGATCGCCTTCACCTTCATCAACACCGGGCACCAGGGCGGCACGCCCGTCGCCTCCGGCGGCGACAAGGCCCTCCAGGACGCGGAGGACCTGCCGATCCCGGTCATCGCGCACTGATCCGTTTCCGGTCACGGCGCACCGGTCCGTCCCCGCCCCGGCGCGCCGGTCGCGCCGCAGGGGTACGGATCACCGGGCCCCGCTTCCCCGTCTCCTCGGGGAAGCGGGGCCCACCTGCGTCTTTGAAGCTTCAAGCGGTCGTACGCTGGAGACATGGCGACCACCGAACCGCGCTGGCTGGACAAGGAGCAGCAGCGGACCTGGCGGGCCTACATGGCCGCGACACAGCTGCTGTCCGACCACGTCGACCGGCAGCTCCAGCGCGACGCCGGCATGCCGCACACCTACTACAGCCTGCTGGTATGGCTCTCGGAGTCGCCCGGCCGCCGGATGCGGATGACCGAGCTGGCCGAACGCTCCAAGATCACCCGAAGCCGTCTGTCGCACGCCGTCGCCCGGCTGGAAGAGGACGGCTGGGTGCGCCGCGAGGACTGCGCCACCGACCGCAGGGGCCAGGTCGCGGTCCTCACCGAGGAAGGCATGCGGGCACTGGAGAAGGCGGCCCCCGGCCACGTCGAGGCGGTGCGCGGCGCGCTCTTCGACCGCCTCACCCCGGAACAGACGGCCGCCCTCGGCGAGATCATGCGCACGGTCGCCGAGAACCTGGCCCCCCGGAGCGGCGCGGACCTGCCCTGGCGACGCTGAGGACGGCCCAGGGGACGGATTCCGGTCAGTCCAGCGGTTTCTCGTAGAAGGCCACGTCCCAGTAGCGGCCGAACTTGCGGCCGGTCTGCCCGAAGACGCCGCAGCGGCGGAAGCCGAAGCGCTCGTGCAGCCGCACCGACGCCTCGTTCGGCAGCGTGACGCCCGCGTAGGCGCGGTGCACGTCCTCCCCGGCCAGCGCGGCGAACAGCGCCTCGTACAGCAGCGTGCCGACGCCCTGCCCGCCCGCGCCGGGGGCGACGTAGACCGTGGTCTCGACCGACGTCGCGTAGGCGGGCTTGGGGCGGAACGGGCTGGAGGTCGCGTACCCCAGCAGGCCGCCGCCGCCGTCCTGCGCCACGAACAACCGGTGCGGACCGTGCTCCGCGTAGTGCGACAGCCATGCCTGCCGCTGTTCGGGGGAGAAGGCAACCGTGTCGAAGGTGGCGGGCGTCTGAGTGACGTAGTGGTTGTACAGCGCGGTCAGCTGCGGCAGGTCGTCCGCCGTGCCGGGCCTGAGCTGGGGATTCGTGGTGCCGGGCATCGTTTCTCCGGGGCGGCGTCGGGGGGCTGGGCGCCGGAGGATACTGCAAGATCCGGAAAATCAGACCTCGACTTGGGAATTCTGTCCTGATTCCAGTCGTTGTTTCCAACTGAGTGGGCACCCGGATTCCCAAGGACCCACAAGGGATGTACGCGACCGAACCACGCAAGGGAGCACGCATGGCAACCCGTGCCGTCGCCCGCCGTCGCAACGACGGGCCCAGCAGTGTTCGCGCCACCGGCGGTGAGGTGGCCGACCGCGATCTGGTCGGCATGTACCTCGACGAGATCGCGCGGACCCCGCTCCTGGACGCGGCGCAGGAAGTGGAACTCTCCCGGGCCGTCGAGGCCGGTGTCTTCGCCGAGCAGCTGCTCGACGCGGGCGAGACGGCGGACGGCGCGAGCGAGGAGGAGCTGCGCGCGATAGCCGAGGCCGGGGCGCGGGCCAAGGACGTCTTCATCCGCTCCAACCTGAGGCTGGTCGTCGCCGTCGCCCGCCGCTACCCGCGCAGCGGTCTGCCGCTGCTCGACCTCATCCAGGAGGGCAACGCCGGCCTGGTCCGCGCGGTCGAGAAGTTCGACTACACCAAGGGCTTCAAGTTCTCGACGTACGCGACCTGGTGGATACGCCAGGCCATCACCCGCTCGATCGCCGACCAGTCGCGCACCATCCGGCTGCCGGTCCACCTGGTCGAGGAGCTGGGCCGCATCCGCCGGGTGCAGCGGGAGTTCAACCGCGAACACGGTCGTGAGCCGGAGCCCGGGGAGATCGCCGCCGAGCTGGGCGCCTCCCCGGAGCGCGTCGCCGACGTGCTGGACTGGGCCCGAGACCCGGTCAGCCTCAACATGTCGGTGGACGACGAGGGCGAGACGCAGTTCGGCGACCTGGTGGAGGACACCTCGGCCGCCTCGCCGGAGGACTCCGTGCTGGTGATGCTGCGCCGCGAGGAGCTGGAGGAGCTGATCGGCCGCCTCGACGGCCGCACCGCGTCGATCATCCGTGCCCGCTACGGCATGGAGGACGGCAAGGAGCGCACGCTGACCGAGGTCGGCAAGCAGCACGGCCTGACCCGCGAGCGCATCCGCCAGATCGAGAAGCACGCGCTGCTCGAACTCAAGCGGATGGCCGAGGACACCGGCTTCGCCTACGAGGCGGCGTAAGGGCCAGGAGGCCGGGGTGAGGCCCGCCCGGGTGCGCCGCGCCCGCCGGACGGTCAGCCGTCGGCGGGCTCCAGGCGCAGCGTCGTCGCCAGCCGGTCCACCAGGTCGCTGAGCCGCTCGTCCAGCGCGAGCGCCTGCCAGCTGCCGAACAGCAGCACCGCCTTGCGGCTGCCCGGCGGCAGCGCCGCGTACGCCACGGTCTGCACGATGACGCCCTCCCCCGGCTCGTCGTCGCCGTCCGGTTGCCCCGTGCCGCCCGCGTCGTCGCCGGCTCCCGCGTTTCGCGTGGGCTGCCGGTCCACGACGTACTGGTGCCGCACCCGCACGGCCGGGCCGATCGGCAGGTCGCCGTAGTCCACCGTGGCAGGGTGCATCGAGCGCTCCGTCGGCGTCGCGAGGAAGTCGGCGAGCGCCCTGACGGTCAGCTCGGGCCGCTCGGCGTCCGGTGCCACCAGGGAGATCTCGAACCGGGCGGTCTCGCCCAGCGCCGGGTCGGGGCAGAACGACAGCGCCGTCACCGGTCCGCGCCGGCGCGCGTCCAAGGTCGCCTCGTGCAACGCGTTCGCCAGCTCGGCGACGGCCTCCGCCCCGCCCTCGGGGCCGAGGCGCTCGCGCGCGGTCTCCTCGGACCAGGCCGCGAGTTCGTCCGTCGGCAGGGCCAGCGGCAGTTCGACCGCGCCGCCCGGAACGCCGACCGAGACGGTGAGTGAGCCGGGCATCAGGCCATCCATTGCAGGGTCATCGCTATCGAGTCGAAGAGCTTCACCAGTGCTTCGGCCAGCGGCTCCATCGGGGTGGAGAAGGACAGCAGCAGGTGCGCCTCGGTGTCCGGGACCGCGACCTGGAAGTCGACGTGGGTGACGGGGAGTTTGTTGCCGTCCGGGTCGTCGGCCTCCGGTACGCGGCGGTGGCGGGTGCGCAACGCGGGCCCGGCGAGCGGCAGTTCGACCATCCGCACGTCCTCGCCCGCCGCCCCCTTCGCGACGCCGAGCCGCTCCAGGTCCGCGCCGCCGGCCGGGGCGGGCAGCAGGGTGACGACGAGCCCGGCGGACAGCGGGACGCCGTCCACCGACAGCATCGACAGGTACATCTCGACGCCGCCGCGCGCGTGCGCGGCCCTGGCCTGCTCGCACAGCCGCTCGGCCACGTTCATGCGCAGCTGCGGGGTGCCCGCGGTGCCCCGGAAGGCCCGGTTGACCAGCTTGTCGATCCGGTGCGGCCAGCGCTCCGGGTCCAAGGCGATCCGCTCCCAGCCCTCGGGCACGGCGAGCCTGAAGTCGGTTGGCGGGGCGGGGGGCCCGGCGGAGTCGTGCGTGATCACTTTGTGTGGGTCTTCCTTCTGCGCGCGGCGGCGATGGCCCACACCGGGGCCGCCAGGAGCGCCACGAGGGCGGCGACGGCGACACCGCCGCTGATGTCGACGTTGTTGCCGGACGACGTCCCGAAGCGGGGACCGTACCAGCCGGACGGGTCGTAGACGACGGTCGCGGTCGTGCCGATCGCGGTGGTGCAGGTGCTGTCGTTGCTCTCGGTCCGCTGGACCGACCCGTTGGGCAGGCGCACCTTGCAGTACTGGACCTTGTGCCCGTGCGACCAGGTCGTCATCGGCGCGACGACGGTGGCCTGCGCCTGCACGCCGCGAGCGGCGAGGTACCAGTCCTGAGTGCGGAACGGCACCATGGCGGCGATGACCACGAAGGAGATCAGGAGCATCGCTCTGGCCGCTCCCGATCCCGGCGAGGAACGGATCTTCCTGTTCGCCCACGAGAGGACGATGGCGAAGTAGAGCAGTGCCACGATGATCGCCAACGCGCCGATCCACACGGTCAGTACCGCACACAGCACGAGCCCGACGAGCGCGGTGGCCAGCGTGATCAGCCATCCGGACACGATCGCGCGGGCTCCGGGGCCGTCCGGATGGCCTTCGGTCAGGTAACGGATCCGCTTGGCCTCGCGCCGCCTGGGCGACTGTCCCGGTGCCCCCAGCACATCGGTGTGCTCGACCAGCAGCCTGCGTAGATAACTCATGCCGTATCCGGTTTCACACAACGTGCGCAACTTGTCGATGCTGAAGCCGGTGGCGGCGGCCAGCCGTTCGCGGTTTTCCTCCGACAGCGAGTCCAGCAACGCGGCTGTGGTCCCGTCGTCGGGCGCTTCCTCCTCTGGGAACATCGTGAGCATGTTCCGCGCGTGCTGAGCGCCATCCCTGGAGGCTCCCATCTCGCGCAGCTTGTCTGCCGAGTAACCGCCCATCTCAAGCATCTTGAGGTGGACCTCGGAGGTCGAAGCGAGAAGCTCGTCGATCGAGGGGAGAGGGGTCTTCTTACGCACGGGTGCGCTCCACTTCGGAGGCCGGGAGTCTCTGATCACGTCGGTCTGCGATCCGGTCAGCCGTCCTGGGGGACCCAGTGGCCGTTGAGCCCGGGGATGCCGTTCGCCCCGACCCCGGGTATGGACTTGACACCGAGATCGCCGAACACGTTGGGGCCAGTGATCCAGTTGGACGGCTCGTTGGTCGCCTGCAGGTTGGCCCAGCCCGCCAGCAGAGGGCCGGCCTGGCTTGAGAAGTAGGCGATGCCACCCTTGATGGCAGCGGTCTTGAACGGCGAGCTGGCGACCTCCGGGAGCGTTCGTGCGGGGTTCAGTGTCTTGAAGTACGTGGACACCGCCTCCGCCGACTCCCCACGGGCAGCCTTGATCGCGTCGATGTAGACCTTCGGGTTGAGCGCCTTGCCGGCCATGGACTTGAGATTGGGCAGCAGCTTGACCGGGTTCTCCTTCAGCGAGTTCATTGCGTCGAGGGCCTTGTCCATCTCCGCTCCCTTGACGGAACGGACGACATCCCAGGCTTCCTCGCTGCTGATGCCAAGGCTCTTCAGCGATTCGACCGTCCGGCCGGCTTCCTGCATCGTGTCGATGCCACGTGCCGCGACCTCAGCTGTCTTGGCGCCCTCGCCGAGTATGCGTCCCGCGCCGAACGACAGCACACCCACCACGTCGATCGCCACGTCGAGCCAGGTCCCCTTGCCGTCCAGCGCGGAGACCGTGTCGCAGACCAGGGCGACCACCGACGCGATCGCGGCGAGCGCGCCCAGCACCTCGCCCAACACCGGCACCCACGACAGCAGCAGCGCGGCCACGCCGAGGAACGCGGCGGCCACGCCCGCCCAGTGGCCGATGTCGGCCACCAGGTCCTGCCAGCCGTCCCACCAGTGGTGCGGCGGGTTCTTCAGCCCGTCGTTGTCGATGGCGTCGCGGATCGCCTGGGCGGCGTTGTGCGCCTGGGTGTCGCGGGAGTCGAGGACGCCGCCGAGCTTGTTCTGCCAGGTGGTCAGGTCGCCCTCGGACTGCTGCTTCTGGCTGTGCAGCTGCTTCAGGTCCGCAGCGCTGGTGTGGGACGGCGCGTTGGTGATCTTCTTCTGGTTGGCGTTGTCCTCGTCGTAGGCGGTCTTGAGCTTGCCCAGGATGCTCTTGGCCTCGGCCTGGAGGCTCTCCAGCTCCCCGGCCCAGCCCTTGCCCGAGATCGAGGTGCCCAGGGCCGAGGCGGCGGCCGCGTACCGCTTCTGGGACTTGGCCAGCAGGTCGGCGGTGTCACCCACCTTCTTCTGGAACGCGCGTCCGGCGTCGGAGTCCCAGCCGGTGCCGTCGACCAGGTTGCGCAGGTTGCCCGCCTGCGTCTCGATCATGGAGGCGATGTCCTGCATCTTCTTGCCGAGGATCGCCACCTCGTAAGGGTCGCCGGGGACGAGCTTCGGGTCGTCGTAGCGGACGGTGTCCCAGTCGATGCCGGAGAAGTCGTGGTGGCTCACTTCGCGGCTCCGCCCTTGCCCTCGGCGCTCTTCTCGGCCTTCAGCAGCGCGCTCGCCAGGTGGCTGTCGACACCGTCGTAGGTCTCGGCGGCCTTGGTCACGCAGGTGCCGAGGTCCTGGAGGTTCTTGCACAGCTCGTCGCGCTTCTTGGACCAGTCGGTGCTGAAGTCGCCGAGCGCGTCGGACAGTTCGCCCGAACCGAGGTAGCCGCTGAAGGAGTTCACCAGGTCGCTGCCGTGCTCGAAGTCGGACCGCAGCGTGGCCATCGTGCTGCCCATCGTCCGCAGTTCGTTCGTATCGACCTTGATATGACCGCCCATGCGCGTCCCCCGTTGTCTCGTCCGACCGGTTCAAGCCCCCCGATCCTGGCAAGCGGGCCGTGGGGCGAGCAACCTGGGGGTCGGCTCGACGTGTGAGGATGATGTGTTTTTACGAAGGCTTTGTCGTCCCGGCGGTGCGGGCGGCGCTCCCGACGACGCGGCGGCGCTCACGGCGGCCCCGAGGCGGCGGCGGGACCACGGCGGCCTTGTCGGTCCCGAGGCGGCCGCGAGACCACGGCGGCCTGTCGGCCCTGTTGTGTACGCTTGAGGCATGAGCACGCCTGTTGCGTACGCTTGAGGCATGAGCACGCCTCCGACCCCCGCCGAGCCCTCGGAACCGGGTCCCTCCGCGCTGGTCTTCGACGATCCGCTGGACCGGCCCGCCGCCGACGACACCGATCAGGCGTGGGGCGAGCGGCCGGGCGGCGACGCGGCGGCCGATCTCGCCCGTTTCCTGGACGAGAAGCCGCCGCACCACCTGTGAGCCCGTGCGCCCGGCTAGGCGTCCTGCCCGCCGCGCGGCTCCACCAGCGTCTCGCGCCCGTCGCGCTGGCGTACCACCAGCGCGTCGCGGATCTCCCGCAGCAGCACGATCTCGGCGGCCTCGGACTCCGCCTGGCTCTGCGCCTGCTCCTGCTCGGCCTTGGCGTTGCGCGCCGCGCGCATGGCGAGGAAGCGGGCCATCGGCGCGACCATCAGGAAGTACACGACGCCCGCGGTGATCAGGAAGTTCAGCGCCGAGCCCAGCACCGAGCCCCAGGCCAGGGTGACGCCGTGTCCCGCGATGCACGGACCCTTCAGACAGGACTTGTAGTTGTCCAGGTCGGTGGTGCCGAACGCGCCCACCACCGGGTTGATGATCCCCTTGACGACGGAGTTCACCACCCCGGTGAACGCGGCGCCGATCACCACCGCGACCGCCAGGTCCACGACGTTGCCCCGCATCAGGAACGCCTTGAACCCGGCCATCAGCCCGGGCGGCCTGCCGCTTCCGTTCTCCGTACTCACTGCTGAGAAATCCCTCGTGTCCGCTGGTGTCGTGGGTGCCGGCCGCCCCGGCGGCTCACGCCACGGGCAGACCGGTGTCAAGACCGTCCAACGCGTGAGCGCACAAACAGTCGCGGTCGGCGGCGGACGGAAGCGCGCCCACCACGTCGAACAGTACGGTCCGCAGCCTTCCCACGTTGTCCGCGAACACCCGCAGGACCTCCTCGTGGGAGACCCCCTCGCCGGTCTCGGCCCCCGCGTCCAGGTCGGTGACCAGCGTCAACGACGTGTAGCACAGGCCGAGTTCGCGGGCGAGCACCGCCTCGGGATGCCCCGTCATGCCGACCACCGACCAGCCCTGTGACGCGTGCCACACCGACTCGGCGCGGGTCGAGAAGCGCGGCCCCTCGACCACCACCAGCGTCCCGCCGTCCACCGCGTCCCAGCCGCCCGCCCGCGCGGTGCGCACCGCGATCCGGCGCCCGACCGGGCAGTACGGGTCGGCGAAGGCCACGTGCACGACATTGGGCACCGTGCCGTCCGGCAGCGCCTCGCCGTCGTAGTAGGTCTGCCGGCGCTGCTTGGTGCGGTCCACCAGCTGGTCGGGGACGAGCAGCGTGCCGGGCCCGAACTCGGGGCGCAGGCCGCCGACCGCGCACGGCCCGAGGACCTGGGTGACGCCGAGCGAGCGCAGCGCCCAGAGGTTGGCGCGGTAGTTGATGCGGTGCGGCGGCAGGTGGTGCTTGCGGCCGTGCCGGGGCAGGAAGGCCACCTGGCGTCCGGCGACCTCGCCGACGAAGACCGAGTCGCTGGGCGGGCCGTAGGGCGTCTCGACGACGACCTCGGTCACGTCGTCCAGGAAGGAGTAGAAGCCGGAGCCGCCGATGACCCCGATCCCGGCCAGCGGGGCCGGTGCGCTGCTGCGTGACGTCATGCCGTCACCCTAACGGCGGCCCGGGCACGCCGAGGACCCCGCGGGGTCTGTCCCGCGGGGTCCGTCACCAGGCCGTAAGACCCGGGGTGCGCGTGCGTGCGGTCGGGCGCGGCCGGCCCTCGGCTCAGGCCGCCGAGCTGCCGGAGGCGGCCGGGGCGGCGGGCTTCGACTCGCTCTTGGCGGAGGAGCTGTCCGAGGACTTGCTCTCCGAGGACTTGCTCTCCGACGAGCCCGAGCCGGCGGACTTCGCCGGGCTGCCGCTGGACGACGAGCCGCGGCTGTCGGTCCGGTAGAAGCCGGAGCCCTTGAAGACGACGCCCACCGCGGAGAACACCTTGCGCAGGCGCCCGTCGCAGCTCGGGCACACGGTCAGTGCCTCGTCGGTGAACTTCTGCACCGCCTCGAGGCCCTCGCCGCACTCGGTGCACTGGTACTGGTAGGTCGGCACTTGCTCCTCCTGGCACTCTCACTCAATGAGTGCTAACGACGCTCAATAGTGCAGCATTCCGGCCCGTCAGTCCACTGCGGCGGGCGCACGGTGACCGAGACCACCGTCGGTGTACGGGCCGGTCCGTCCGCGGCGTCCGCGTACGGGTCAGAGCGCGCGCGGCGCCAGGCGGCCGCGCAGCGCCGTCAGCACGGCCAGCGCCAGCGCGGTGCCCGCCAGCGGTACCAGGAACCCGGCGCTCGCCCCGAAGCCGTCCGCCAGCCGCCCGGCGACGGTGGCCGCCGCGGCCTGGCCCAGCGCGACCGCCCCGGTCAGCCAGGTGAACGCCTCGGTGCGCGCGCCGGGCGCGACCAGGGACTCCACCAGCGTGTAGCCGGTGATCAGGGAGGGCGCGATGCACAGCCCGACCAGCAGCCCGATCGCCCCCAGCAGCGGCACGGCGTGCGCCGCCCACAGGCCCGAGCAGGCCAGCGTCAGCAGCGGATAGGCGATCAGCAGCCGCCGCCGGGGCGCCGTCTTCCAGCGGACCGCGCCGCAGGCCACGCCGGAGAGCATGTTCCCGGCCGCGAAGATCCCGTAGAGCACGCCGTTGATGCCGGGGCGCCCGATGGACTCGGTGAACGCGGTCAGCGAGACCTGCATGCCGCCGAAGACCGCGCCGATGCCCAGGAAGACCGCGATCAGCACGCGCACGCCCGGCACCGCGAGCGCCGAGCCGTGCGTGCGACCGTCGCTGTGCCCGGCCGAGCGCCGCGGGACCGGCGCGGTGCGGCGCTGGGCGGCGAACAGCAGGCCGCCCACCAGCGTCAGCGCCGCCTCCGCCAGGAGTCCCGCGGCCGGGTGGACGGAGGTGCACAGCGCGGTCGCCAGCACCGGGCCGATCACGAAGGTGAACTCGTCGGTGACCGACTCGAACGCGGCGGCCGTCGCCATCAGCGGCGAGCCCTCCAGTTTCGCGCCCCACCGGGCCCTGACCATCGGGCCGACCTGCGGCACCGAGGCACCGGCCGGGACCGCGGCCAGCAGCAGCGCCCACAGCGGGGCGTGCCCCAGCGCCAGCACGGTCAGCAGGATCACCGAGGCGGCGTGCGTGATCACGCCGGGCACCAGCACCGCGGTCTGCCCGAAGCGGTCGGCCAGCTTGCCGCTCTGCGGGGCGAACAGCGCCATGGCGACGCCGGTGACCGCCGAGACGGTGCCGGCCGAGCCGTAGGAGCCGGTGGTGTGCTGGACCAGCAGCACGATGCCGATGGTCAGCATGGCGAACGGCTGCCGGGCCGCGAAGCCGGGCAGCAGGAAGCTCAGGGCATGCGGGGTGCGCAGCAGCCGCCCGTATCCGGCGCGCGCCGTGCTGTCGTCCGCACCGGGGCCGTTCGGCAGCGCGGACAGCGCCGTCGCGCCCGGGGCCGTACCGGAGCCGTTCCGCTCGGTGTGGTTCTTCGTGACCGTGGATCCCACGGCCGGGCCTTTCCGCCGCCTGGTAGCGCCTCCCGGCTGTGTCCGGGAGCGCCGAGAGCTGTCCTCTCGCGCATGGTCCGCGGTAGATACCGGGTCCACGCCCTGAGAGACGATGCGGGGACCGGCCGCCGTGCGGTCGCGCCAGCTCTGCGTCAGGCAGAGTTGGTGGGTTTACACAACCCCGCCATGATATCGGTCTCAGCGGCGCCCGCCCGGCGATATGCGGTGTGACCTCGGTGACCGCGGCGCCCGCCCGCGTCCCGCCCGGCCCAGCGGCGACGATCCGCCCGCGGCCGGGCTGTCCGGATCCCCTGTGGCGCCCAGCCAGCCCGCCAGCTTGCCGCCCGCGCCGACCGCCCGCAGGCGGCGCTCGGCGTGGTCGCGCACCGGGTCGGTCGCCACGACCAGCAGTTCGTCGCCGCGCCGCAGCACGGTCGCCGGTCCGGGGACGAAGCTCTTGCCGTCCCGCACGACCAGGGTGACCGCGGCGCCGGTGGGCAGCCGCAGCTCCGCCACCTCCACGCCGTGCATACGGGAGCGCTCGGGTATCGACACCGACAGCAGGTGGCCGCGCAGACGCTCCAGCGGGGCGGACTCTATGCCCAGGTCGGAGGCGGCCTGCGGTTCGCCCAGCCGCAGCCGCCGGGCCAGCCACGGCAGCGTCGGGCCCTGCACCAGGGTGTAGATGACCACCAGCACGAAGACGATGTTGAAGATCTGCCGTGAGTGCGGCACGTCGTGCACCATCGGGATGGTCGCCAGCACGATGGGCACCGCGCCGCGCAGCCCGGCCCACGACAGCAGCGCCTGCTCGCGCCATGGCGTGCGGAACGGCGTCAGCGTGGCCACCACCGACACCGGTCGCGCCACCACGGTCAGCGCCGCGCCTATCACCAGCGCGGGCACGATGTCCTCGCCCAGCTCGCGCGGGTTGACCAGCAGGCCCAGCAGCACGAACATGCCGATCTGCGCCAGCCACGCCACGCCCTCGGCGAACCCGCGGGTGGCCGGCCGGTGCGGCAGCGCCGCGTTGCCCAGCACCAGCGCCGCCAGGTAGACCGCGAGGAAGCCGCTGCCGTGCGCGAGGGCCCCGCCCGCGTACGCCAGCACCGCCAGCGCCATCACCGCGATCGGGTACAGGCCGGAGGCGGGCAGCGCGACCTGGCGCAGCGCGAGCGCCCCCAGCTTGCCTATGGCGACGCCGACCGCGGCGCCGATGGCCAGCTCCGCGGCGATCTCGCCCACCAGCACGTACCAGTGGTCGACCGGGCCCGCGGTGCAGAAGGCGACGACCAGGATGACGACGGGTGCGTCGTTGAAGCCCGACTCCGCCTCCAGCACACCGGTCAGCCGGGCCGGCAGCGGCACCCTGCGCAGCACCGAGAAGACCGCGGCGGCGTCCGTGGAGGAGACCACGGCGCCGATGATGAACGCCTGCCGCCAGTCCAGGCCGACCAGCAAGTGGGCGGCGCACGCGGTGACGCCCACGCTGATGGCGACGCCCGCGGTGGACAGCACGGCCGCCGCGGGCACCGCGGGCTTGATCTCCCGCCACTTCGTGCCGAGCCCGCCCTCGGCGAGGATCACGACCAGCGCCGCGTACCCGAGCACCTGCGTCAACGCGGCGTCGTCGAACCTGAGACCGATGCCGTCCTGCCCGATCGCGACGCCGAGGCCGAGATAGATGAGCAGGCTCGGCAGGCCGCTGCGGGAGGAGATCCGCACCGCCGCCACGGCGACGAGCAGGACGAGAGCGGAGACCAGCAGGACTTCGTTGAGGTGCTCGACAGACAGAGTGCGGTCCTTCCACGACAGGGCGGGCCGTTAACAGGGCGGGCCGGGCGGCCAGTTGATTGCCTACCTCAACATTTTACCTGCCCTTGGCAATTCGGCTCGCGGGCGTCCGTCCTTCGGGACGGGACCGCGTTCCCCCGCTCCCAGCCGGGCCCCATATGGTGGCTGCCAGTACTTCGGTCCACCCTGCCCCGCGAAGGACAGCGATGCCCGCCAACACCTCCGCCCCGCCGGTGAAGAAGAAGGGGCGCCGCGCACGTCTGCTCGTGCTCGTGCTGGTGCTGCTGCTCGTGGCCGGGATCGGCTACGGCTCGTACTGGAGCGTCAGTACGGTCCGCGCCTCCTTCCCGCAGACCACCGGAACCCTCCAGCTCAAGGGCTTGTCCGGCACGGTGCAGGTGATGCGCGACGCCCAGGGCGTCCCGCAGATCTACGCCGACACCCCGCAGGACCTCTTCCGCGCCCAGGGCTACGTGCAGGCGCAGGACCGCTTCTACGAGATGGACGTACGGCGGCACTTCACCGAGGGCAAGTTGTCCGAGATGTTCGGCGCGAGCCAGGTGAGCAACGACGCCTTCATCCGCACCCTCGGCTGGCAGCAGGTCGCCCAGCAGGAGTGGGACACCCAGCTGTCGGCGTCCACCAAGTCGTACCTGCTGGCCTATACCGCCGGCGTCAACGCCTACCTGGCCGACCACCACGGCTCCGCGCTGTCGGTGGAGTACGCGGTGCTGGGGCTGAAGAACAACTACCAGCCGCAGCCGTGGACCCCGGTGGACTCGATCGCCTGGCTCAAGGCGATGGCCTGGGACCTGCGCGGCAACATGCAGGACGAGATCGACCGGGCGCTGATGACCTCGCGCCTGACCCCGGCGCAGATCCAGCAGCTCTACCCGTCCTACCCCTACAGCCGCAACAGCCCGATCATCCAGGGCGGTTCGGTCACCGACGACGGCCAGAAGTTCGTGCCGCCGTCCGGCACCGGCTCCTCCGGCGGCGCCACCACCGACTCGACGCCGCCCGCGGGCACTCGGACCGCGCTGGAGCAGACCAGCGGTCAGCTCGCCCAGCTCGCCGACACCATCAACAAGCTGCCCGCCCTGCTCGGCCCGTCCGGCAGCGGCATCGGCTCCAACTCCTGGGTGGTGTCCGGCCAGTACACGACCACCGGCAAGCCGCTGCTGGCCAACGACCCCCATCTCGCCCCGCAGATGCCGTCGTTGTGGTACCAGATGGGCCTGCACTGCCGCACGGTCAGCGCCGCCTGCCCCTACGACGTCACCGGCTTCACCTTCTCCGGCATGCCCGGCGTGGTCATCGGCCACAACCAGGACATCTCCTGGGGCATGACCAACCTGGGCGCCGACGTGACCGACCTGTACCTGGAGAAGGTCACCCCGACCACGTACCTGTACGACGGCAGGCAGGTCCCGTTCACCACCCGCGAGGAGACCATCGACGTCGCGGGCGGCAAGCCGCGCACCATCACGGTGCGCACCACCAACAACGGCCCGCTCGTGTCCGACTACAGCGACCAGCTCGCCGATGTCGGCAAGACCGCGCCGGTGGGCAACTCCGCGCCCGACCGGGCCGGCGGTTACGCGGTCGCCCTGAAGTGGACCGCGCTGACCCCGGGCAAGACCATGGACGCGGTCTTCGAGATCGACCGCGCCACGGACTTCCAGCAGTTCCGGGACGCGGCACGGGACTTCGACGTGCCGTCGCAGAACCTCATCTACGCCGACACCAAGGGCAACATCGGCTACCAGGCGCCCGGCGAGATCCCGATCCGCCCCAAGGGCGACGACGGCACCTACCCGGCGCCCGGCTGGGACCCCGCGTACACCTGGACCGGCCGCTACGTCCCGTTCTCCGCGATGCCCTGGGAGGAGAACCCCAAGCAGGGCTACATCGTCACCGCCAACCAGCCGGTGGTCGGCAAGGACTACCCGTACCTGATCACGAACGACTGGGAGTACGGCACCCGCAGCCAGCGGATCAACGACCTGATCGCCTCCAAGCTCCAGGGCGGCGGCAAGATCTCCATGGACGACATGCAGTCCATGCAGATGGACGACAGCAGCGAGATCGCCAAGCTGCTGGTGCCCTACCTGCTGAAGGCGAACGTCACCGACCCGTACGTGCGCGAGGCGCAGCAGCTGCTCCAGGGCTGGGACTACGACCAGGACGGCGACTCGGCCGCCGCCGCGTACTTCAACGCGGTCTGGCGCAACGTGCTCAAGCTCGCGTTCGGCAACAAGATGCCGAAGGAACTGCGGCCCCAGGGCCAGTGCCTGAGGGTGCCGCCGGCCAACAACTCAGGGCCGGTGGACAACCTCAACGGCACCCAGACCCTGGTGACCGAGTGCGGCACCGCCGACCCGGCCGACGCCCAGCCGGACGGCGGCGACCGGTGGTTCGAGGTGGTACGCAACATCCTCCCCGACGCCAACAACGCGTGGTGGAACATGTCGACCATCAACACCACGACCCCCACCCCGCCCGGCGCCACGTCCACCTCCACGGGCACGGCCTCGGACAACCGCGACAAGCTGCTGCTCCAGGCCATGCACGACGCCCGCTACGAGCTGACCTCCAAGCTCGGCAAGGACATCGACACCTGGAGCTGGAGCCGCCTGCACCAGATGACGCTGCGCAACCAGACGCTGGGCACCGACGGCCCCGACATCGTCAAGTGGCTGCTCAACCGCGGCCCGTGGGACCTGGCGGGCGGTGAGGAGGCGGTCGACGCCACCGGCTGGAACGCCGCGTCCGGCTACGACGTCACCTGGGTGCCGTCGATGCGCATGGTGGTCAACCTCGCCGACTTCGACAAGTCGCGCTGGATCAACCTCACCGGCGCCTCGGGCCATGCCTACGACGCCCACTACTCGGACCAGACCAAGCTGTGGGCCGAGGGCAAGCTGCTGCCGTGGGACTTCTCGGACAGCGCGGTCGGCTCGGCGACCAAGGACACCCTGACGCTCAAGCCGTAGGCGCCGCGAAGCGCCTGACCCCCTCGGGGGTGAGCACCGCGTGCACGGGGTGGTCGTGCGGTTCCCTCGGAACCGCCGCGACCACCTCGTGCGCGTACAGCAGCACCATCAGCACCGGGTGCGCCCCGGCCAGCGCCAGCCGCTCCAGCACCCGGTCGTAGCTGCCGCCGCCGCGGCCCAGCCGGGTGCCGGACGCGTCCACCGCTACTCCCGGCAGCAGCACCGTCCCCGCCGCCAGCACCGCCCGCCGCCCCAGCCGGGGCCCGAACGGCTCCAGCAGCCCGCGCGGCCCGGCCACCAGGCTCCCCGGGCCTTCGTAGCGCGCCCAGTCCAGGTCGTTGTCGTCCCGCAGCACCGGCAGCAGCACCCGCACGCCCCGCTCGCGCAGCGTCTCCAGCAGCTCACGCGTCCCCGGCTCGCCGCCGACCGACACGTACCCGGCGACGGTCCCCGTTCCGGCCAGCTCCGGCAGCGCCGCCGCGTGCCGGGCCAGCGCCCGCGCGGCCTCCTCGCGCTCCCCGGCCGCCAGGGTCCTTCGCGCCGCGAGCAGCCGCGCGCGCAGCGCCGCCTTGCCGTTCGCGCCGCCGATGCCGTCCGTGTCGCCGATGCCCTTCACCCTCGTCCACCCCGCGCGTTCCGCCAACCGACTGTGACCTGCGAATACGCACAGGCTATTCATACCCGTGCGTTCATCCGCGGCACATCCGCAGCGGTTATGGTCGGCCCATGACTCAGGTACGTCCCCGTATCACCAAGGCCGTCATCCCCGCGGCGGGTCTCGGCACCAGGTTCCTGCCGGCCACCAAGGCCACGCCGAAGGAGATGCTGCCGGTCGTCGACAAGCCCGCCATCCAGTACGTGGTGGAGGAGGCCGTGGCCGCCGGGCTCTCGGACGTCCTGATGGTCACCGGACGCAACAAGCGCCCGCTGGAGGACCACTTCGACCGCAACTACGAGCTGGAGGAGGCGCTGACCCGCAAGGGCGACTCCTCCCGGCTGGCCCGGGTCCGCGAGTCCAGCGACCTGGCGACCATGCACTACGTGCGCCAGGGCGACCCCAAGGGTCTGGGCCACGCGGTGCTGTGCGCCGAGCCGCACGTCGCCGACCAGCCGTTCGCCGTGCTGCTCGGCGACGACCTGATCGACCCGCGCGACCCGCTGCTGACCCGCATGATCGACACCAGCGAGCGCTTCGGCGGCAGCGTCGTGGCGCTGATGGAGGTGCCGCCGGAGCAGATCCACCTCTACGGCTGCGCGGCCGTGGAGAAGACCGGCGACGAGTCCGACATCGTGCGCGTCACCGACCTCGTCGAGAAGCCGTCCGCCGCCGAGGCCCCCTCGGCGTACGCGGTCATCGGCCGCTACGTGCTCGACCCGGCCGTCTTCGACGTGCTCAAGCAGACCCCTCCGGGACGCTCCGGGGAGATCCAGCTCACCGACGCGCTGCGCGAACTCGCCCGCGACGAGACCCCGGGCGGCCCGGTGCACGGCGTGCTCTTCGACGGGCGGCGCTACGACACCGGCGATCGGGGCGACTATCTTCGTGCGATCGTCAGGCTCGCGTGCGAACGTGAGGACCTGGGGCCGGACTTCCGTGCCTGGCTCCGCCGTTTCGTCTCGGAGGACATGCAAGCGTGAGCAGTGGCAGCGGCGACCGTACGTGGTCGGTGGACGAGCATCTGGCCGACGTCCTGCGGCAGTTGACGCCGCTGGAACCCATCGAACTGCACCTGCTCGACGCCCAGGGCTGCGTCCTGGTGGACGACGTGACCGTCCCCGTCGCCCTGCCGCCCTTCGACAACAGCTCGATGGACGGCTACGCGGTCCGCTCCGCCGACGTCGCCCGCGCCGACGACGCCTCGCCCCGCGTGCTGAAGGTCATCGGCGACGTGGCCGCGGGCGACGGCACGCCGCCCACCGTCCACCCCGGCCAGGCCGCCCGCATCATGACCGGCGCCCCCCTGCCGCCCGGCGCCGACGCCGTGGTGCCCGTCGAGTGGACCGACGGCGGCACCGGCGGCGGCCCCGCGGCCGGGATGCGCGCGCACAGCGCCGACCCCTCCGGCGCCACCGGCCAGGTCCGCGTCCACCGCCCCGCACGGCCCGGCGCCCACGTGCGCGCCCGCGGAAGCGACGCCCCGGCGGGCGAGCTGGCGCTGACGGCCGGCACCCGGCTGGGCCCCTCCCAGATCGCGCTGCTGGCCGCCGTGGGCCGGGCCCGGGTGCGGGTGCGGCCCCGGCCCCGGGTGGTGGTGATCTCCACCGGCAGCGAGCTGATCGCGCCCGGTGAGAGCCTCGGCCACGGCCAGATCCACGACTCCAACAGCTACGCGCTGGCCGCAGCCGCGCGCGACGCGGGCGCCATCGCCTACCGGGTCGGCGCGGTCGCCGACGACGCCGACTCGCTGCGGGACGCGCTGGAGGACCAGTTGGTGCGCGCCGACGTCATCGTCACCAGCGGCGGCGTCAGCGTCGGCGCGTACGACGTGGTCAAGGAGACCCTCGGTGAGGGGGCCGGACTCGGCGGCCGGGGAGTGGAGTTCCGCAAGCTCGCCATGCAGCCGGGCAAGCCGCAGGGCTTCGGCCTGGTCGGCGCCGAGCACGTGCCGCTGCTGGCGCTGCCCGGCAACCCGGTGAGCGCCTACGTCTCCTTCGAGTTGTTCGCGCGCCCGGTGATCCGCACCCTGATGGGCCTGGAGCCGGCGCACCGCGAGACGGTGACCGCCCGCTGCACCGCCGCGATCGAGGGATCGCCCAAGGGACGGCGGCAGTTCCTGCGCGGCTGGTACGAGGCGGCGGAAGGCACCGTGCGGCCGGTCGGCGGCTCCGGGTCGCACCTGATCGCGGCCCTGGCGCGGGCCAACGCGCTGATCGTGGTGCCGGAGGACGTCACGGAGGTCGCCGCGGACGCGGACGTCGACGTGGTCCTGCTCACGTGACGCCGGATGGCCGAGGGTACGGTGGCGGTCACAGGACCGCACCGGGAGAACGATGAACAGCCCCCAGACGCCACCTGAACACCTGACCCACCTCGACGAGGCCGGCGCCGCCCGCATGGTCGACGTGACCGCCAAGGACGTCACCGCCCGCACCGCGCGCGCCACGGGCCGGGTGCTGGTGGCGCCCCGCGTGGTGGAACTGCTGCGCGGGGAGGGCGTGCCGAAGGGGGACGCGCTGGCCACCGCGCGGATCGCCGGGATCATGGGCGCCAAGCGCACCCCCGACCTGGTGCCGCTGTGCCACCCCATCGCGCTGTCCGGCGTCACGCTGGACCTGTCGGTGGCCGACGACGCCGTCGAGATCGCCGCGACCGTGCGCACGGCCGACCGCACCGGTGTCGAGATGGAGGCGCTCACCGCGGTCAGCGTCGCCGCGCTGACCGTGATCGACATGGTCAAGGCGGTCGACAAGGGCGCGACCATCACGGACGTGCGCGTGGAGTCGAAGACGGGCGGCAAGTCGGGCGACTGGGCGCGGGAGGCGGGCGCGGGGGAGCTGAGGTGAGCGGGACCGCGGCGCCGTCGCCGCACCGCTCGTCGCCGTACCGCGCCCTCGTGGTGACCGCCTCCAACCGGGCGTCCGCGGGCGTCTACCCGGACCGCGGCGGCCCGCTGGTCGTCGCCGCCCTCGGCGAGCTGGGCTTCGCGGCGGACGGCCCCCGGGTCGTACCGGACGGCCCGCCCGTCGAACGGGAGCTGCGCGAGGCGGTCGCCGCCGGGTACGACGTCGTCGTGACGACCGGCGGCACCGGTCTGTCGCCCACCGACCGCACCCCGGAGGCGACCCGGGCGGTCATCGACCGCGAGGTCCCCGGCATCGCCGAGGCGATCCGCGCCGCAGGCCGGGAGAAGGTGCCGACCGCGGCGCTCTCCCGTGGCCTCGCGGGCGTCGCCGGGAGCACCCTGGTGGTGAACCTTCCCGGGTCCACCGGAGGCGTCAGGGACGGGCTGGCCGTCCTGGCCCCGCTGCTGTCCCACGCCGTCGACCAGATCCGCGGCGGCGACCACCCTTCCCCCGGGAGACCGAGCTGAACGGATCCTGGCCCATCGAACTGACGGACGGTGACGTCCGGCTGCGCCCGATAAGGATGCGCGACCAGCGCGTCTGGCGTGAGGTCAACCGCCGCAACCGCGACTGGCTGCGCCCGTGGGAGGCCACCGTCCCGCCCGCCCCGCCCGGCCACTTCGTCCAGCGGCCAACGTACCGGCAGATGGTCAGGCACCTGCGGCGGGAGGCCAGCCGGGGCCGCATGCTGCCGTTCGTCATCGAGTACCAGGGCCGCCTGGTCGGCCAGTTGACGGTCGCGGGCATCACGTGGGGCTCGATGTGCTCGGGCCACGTCGGGTACTGGGTGGACCAGTCGGTGGCGGGCCGGGGCGTGATGCCGACCGCCGTCGCCCTCGCGGTCGACCACTGCTTTCGCCGGGTGGGCCTGCACCGGCTGGAGGTGTGCATCCGCCCGGAGAACCGCCCGAGCCGCCGGGTGGTGGAGAAGCTCGGTTTCCGCGAGGAGGGCCTGCGCCCGCGCTATCTGCACATCGACGGTGCCTGGCGGGACCACCTGGTCTACGCGCTGACGGCCGAAGAGGTGACCGAGAGCCTGCTGGAGCGGTGGCACCGTTCCGCGAAAATAAAATAAACGTTCGAATAATTGCTCTGAATGGCCGCATTCGGCGCCGTCGCCGGGCAACAGTCACAAAAAATGCTCGACTTATCAGCCAGATCGTGCGACACACCGCGTGAAATTGCTGTTGGGTCACGCGGAAGGCCCCTACCGTGTTGCCGTGAGCAGTAGCGGCCTCATCTACGCAGTCATCGTCGGGGCCTGGGCTGCCTACTTGGTGCCGATGTGGCTCCGTAGGCAGGACGAACTGAACGAGGCGCGCCCGACGGAACGCTTCTCCACGGCCATCCGGCTGCTGTCCGGACGCGCCGCGATGGAGCGCCGGTACGCGAGATCGCGCGGTCCGCACGACGACGCCGGACCCGACGCGGAAGCCGTCGAGGACGTCGACGACGATGGCGCCGTCGACGTCGACGTGCGCGCGAAGGCGGTCCCGGTGACCGAGATCGGCCCGGCGCCGGTGGCGGCGTCCCCGTCCCCGGGCGATCCCAAGGCGCGCCGGCTGCCCATGACGGCCGCCCGGGCCCGGGTGATGGCGCGGCGCCGCCGCACCACCATCGTGCTGTTCCTGGCCTTCACCGCCGGCGCGATCGCCGCCGGGGTGGGCGGCCTGGGCTGGCTGTGGGCACCGGCCGCCCCGGGCGTCCTGCTCACCTTCTACATCGCGCACCTGCGCCGGGCGGAGCGGCGGCGCTTCGAGTTCACCATGGACCAGCGCCGTGCCGCCGAGGCCGCCCGACGCCTGCGCGACCGGCAGCCGTCGGCCCCCGCCCCGCAGCCGGAGCCCGCCCCCGCCGCGCACCCGCACACGCCGTCGCACAGCGCGGTCGTCGAGCAGACGGACCACGCCGAGTGGGTCGACCAGCAGCACGCCCAGGTCGCCCCCGACGACAGCTGGGAGCCGGTCCCGGTCCCGCTGCCCACGTACGTCACCGCCCCCGTCGCCCCGCGTACCCCGGCGCCCGCCGCCCGCCCGGCGGCCCCCGAGGCGGCCCGCCCCCGTCCCGGCCGCGACCGCACCCCGCTCTTCGACCAGTACGCGGACCGCCCCCGAGCGGCCAACGAGTGACCTGGTCACGACCACCGGCGCGGAGCTGGTAGAGTTTTCCTCGTTGCAAGGGCCTGTAGCGCAGTCCGGTAGCGCACCTCGTTCGCATCGAGGGGGTCAGGGGTTCAAATCCCCTCAGGTCCACACACAGTCGATAGGCGGCGTGTGCTCGCGGAAAACGCGAGCCGCGTCGCCTGTGTCGTTTTCCGCGGCTTCGCCGCGGGCGGGGGCTTCGCCACCCGCACCCCCCCTGTCGGGCCGACCGGGGGCGCCCTTTTCGGGTCGGCGGGGGCGGGTCGGGGGATGAGCATGCCCGCCGCGTGAGAAGTCCCGCCGGACCACGGGTTCGGCGGGACTTCCGTGTTTCCGGGCCGGCCGGCGCCGCTCGGCCGGCCAGGACGCCGCCGTGGTGGGGAAAAGGCCCCGGCCCCCGTCCATCGTCTGGAGCGGGGGCCGGGGCCTTTTCGCGCGGGGTCAGCCGGTGCCGCCTCCGGCGCCGTTGCCCTTGCCGCCTCCCGCGCCGCCGCCCGGGGTCTGGGACTGCGACGGGCTCGGGCCTGTGCCGCCGTCCTGGCCGCCCAGGAGGCCGCCGTCGCCCCAACCGCCGTTGTCACCACCGGGGGTGTGTGACGGCGGCGGGCTGCTGCAGCCGCCGGGTCGCTGGCTGCACGGGGTCGTGGACGGCGAGGGGTTGCTCTGGCCGGGGTTCGGGGTGTGCGACGGCGTGTTGCTCGGGGTGATCGAGGTGCTCGGCGTCGGCAGCGGAGCGCCGTTCTCGTCGTCGCCCTTGGGCAGTTGGGCCGGGGGCGGGAAGTTCTCCACCGGCTGTCCGGCCAGCGCCGCGCCCATGTAGTCCGTCCACACCTGCGTCGGCATGTCCGCGCCGAACACCTTGCTGTAGCCGCCCACGCCCTCCATCGACAGCAGCGTGCCGCTGGTCGGGTTCTCCTTGAACATCGCGATCGACGTCGACAACTGCGGCGTGTAGCCGATGAACCAGGCCGACTTGTAGTCGTCCGTCGTACCGGTCTTGCCCGCCGCCGGGCGCCCGATCGCCTGGGCGTTGGTGCCCGTGCCGTACTTGACCACGTCCTGCAGGACGTCGCTGACGTTGCTCGCGGTCGACGCGGGCATCGCCTGCGTGCCCGCCGGAGGCGTGAAGCCCGGCAGCTGCTGCCCGCCGGAGAGCACCTTCGTCACCGAGTACGGCTCGTGGTGCATGCCGTTGTCGTCGAACGTGGCGTACGCGTCCGCCATGCGGATCGGCGACGGCGTCGAGGTGCCGATGTAGAAGCCCGCCGTGTCGTACTGGAGGCTGGAGCGCAGCAGACCCGCCGCCAGCGCCTCGTTCTCCACGGTGTCGTACCCGGTGTACTCGCCCAGCTGCACGTACGGGGTGTTGACGGACTGCTCCATTGCCTTCCGCAGCGTGATGTAACCCCACTTCGTGTTCACGTCGTTGTGCTGGTGCAGCAGGCCGGTCGGGTCGGTGCTGTCCTGGATGTACTGGCCCTGCTGGTTCTTGATCTCGATGCCGTCGTTGCCCAGGAACTTGCTGTCCGGGCTGATCGGCGACGGGGCCGCGCCCGGTGAGAGCACCGCGCCGTGGTCGATGGCCGCCGCCAGGTCGAACGGCTTGAACGTCGAACCGACCGGCACACCCGTGCTGTTGGCGTTGTCGACGTAGTACCCCTTGTCGTACCCCGCGCCGCCGTAGATCGCCTCGATCGCGCCGGTGGTGGGATCGACCGAGGCCGCGCCCACCTGGACGTCCTTGTCGGCGGAACGGACCTTCGGGTTGAGGTTCTTCTTCTCCATCGCGGCGACCGCCGAGCTCAGCTCGTTGACCTTCTTCTTGTCGAAGGTCGTGGTGATCGTGTAGCCGCCCTGGTTGAACTGCTGGTCGGTGATGTGGGCGTGCTGCTCCACGTAGCTCTCGGCCAGCTGCACCAGGTAACCCACCTGCCCGCTCATCCCGTTGGCCACCGGCGCGGGCTTCGGCGTCGGGAAACCGGCCGCCAGGATCTGCTGCTCCTCGGAGGACGAGATCTTGCCGATCTTCTGCATCCGCTGGATCACGTACTTCCAGCGGGCCGTCGCCGCGGCCTTGGCGGCCGGGTCGGAGTCCGCGTTCATCATCACGCTGGGCTCGTTGACCGTGGCGGTCAGGAACGCGCCCTGGCTCACGGTGAGGTTCTTGACGTCCTCGCGGTAGTACGCCTGCGCCGCGGCCTGGATGCCGTAGGCGCCGCGTCCGTAGTAGTTGGAGTTCAGATAGCCCTGGAGGATGTCGTCCTTCGACAGCTTGTGGCTGACCCCGATCTTCAGGGAGATCATGATCTCCTTGAGCTTGCGGGTGGCCGTCTGGTTCTGGTTCAGGTACGCGTTCTTCACGAACTGCTGGGTGATCGTCGAACCGGACTGCACGTCGCCGCCCTTGGCCATGTCGACCACCGCGCGCGCCATGCCCCTCAGGTCCACGCCCGAGTCGCTGTAGAACGTGGAGTTCTCCGCCGCGAGGAAGTCCCACTGCACCTTCAGCGGAACCTGCGACAGTTCGACGTTCTGCCGGTTGACCTGGCCGACGCTCGCCATCTGCGAGCCGTCCGCCCACTGGAAGATGTTGTTCTGCAACTGCGTGCTGGGATTCACCGGCGGGATGGACACCATCATGTAGGCGATACCGAACGCGGCCACCAGGCAGCCGAAGAACGTGACCGTCATGCCGAGCATCTGCTTCCACGACGGCACCCAGCGCCGGAAGCCCTGCTTGCCCCAGCGCGGGTAGTCGATGAACCGCTTCTTGCCCGGCGGTGTCCGGCCCGGCCCGGTCGCCCCGCCGGCGCCGCCACCGCTGCCCGCCTTGCGGCGCCCACCGCGCCGGTTGGCGGCCTGCGCGGCCCTGCGCATCTCCGCGCGGGTCGGCCTCGGACCCTCCGCTCCCATGCTGCTGCGCCCGTCACCCGCGTGCCCGCCGTGGCGGCCGCCCTCGAAGCCACGCGGGTCGTTGCCGCGGGGGGCGTTTCTGCGGCGCTCACTCATGTTCTGTACTACCTTCGGTCGAGCGGGAAGCACCGGCCGTGTTCACCCTGAACACCTGCCCGGGCTCCCGGCTGTCTCGTACGCGACGTCGGCTCGTCACCGGGGGCATGCTCAGGAAGGCCCGCTACGGGCCTGCTCGATGCGCTGCTGCGGTGGCGGCATGTCGGTCTCCCTCCGGGTCTTCGCAGGGGGACTCTAGCCCCGCATGCTGTACGCGGTCCGTGCGCCCCTTGCTCACCCCGGCCCGCCGAACCTCCGGAACCTACCCGAAACCGCGTCCCGCGTGGGAGCGAACAAGGCGCTTACGCGTATACGTAACGGACCGCGCAAACCGTGCATACGTGCCGAAGGCGCGCGACGAGGGCGGCGGCGCCTGGCGCCGCCGCCTCCTCAGCCCCGTTCGGCCGCGAACGCGATGAAGGCGTTCCATTCGGTGGGGGTGAAGGTGAGGTGGGGGCCTTGCTTGTCCTTGGAGTCGCGGACGTGGATGGCGTCGGGGGCGGTGGCTACCTCGACGCAGTCAGGGCCGTCGTTGCTGCTGTAGCTGCTCTTGAACCATTCCAGGTCGGTCATGGCTCCTCCGGTGGGTGTGGTCAGCCCTGCTCGGCCGCGAACGCGATGAAGGCGTTCCATTCGGTGGGGGTGAAGGTGAGGTGGGGGCCTTGCTTGTCCTTGGAGTCGCGGACGTGGATGGCGTCGGGGGCGGTGGCTACCTCGACACAGGCGGGGCCATCGTTGCTGCTGTGGCTGCTCTTGAACCACGCCAGGCCAGTAATCTCGGCGGCGGAGGGCTTCATGGTCATGTCTCTCCCAGCAGTTTCTCGATGAACGCAAGTGACTCGCGTGGCGTGAGCGCCTGCGCCCGGATGATCCCATACCGCAGTTCCAGGATGCGGACCTCTTTGCGGTCGGCCGCCGCCCGGCTGAACAGCTGGCCTTCTACGTGGCCCACCTTGGGGCCGTTCGCGGATTCCAGTAGCAGGATCTCACCGCCCATGCCCGCGTGGTCCTCGCGGTCCGTCGGCATCACCTGGATCTCCACGTTGCGCAACTGGCCGATCTCCAGGATGTGTTCGAGTTGCCTGCGCAGCACCATCTTCCCACCCAGCGGGCGGCGTAGCGTCACCTCTTCCTGGACGAAGCTGAGGATGGGCGCGGGCCAGCGCTGGAAGATCTCCTTGCGAGCCATGCGGGCGGCCACCTGGCGTTCGATCATGTCCTCCGGCAGTGACGGCCTGCGCATCTGGAACAGCGCCCGCGCGTAGTCCTCCGTCTGCAACAGGCCCTGGATGTTGTGGTTGCTGTAGGCGCCGATCTCGACCGCCTCCGCCTCCAGCTTGGCCAGGTCGCGGACCTTCTTCGGGTACCGCGCCTCCTTGATGTCCTCCGTCATCGCCTTGAGGAAGCCGCCCGCGCCGAGAACGTCGTCGGCCGCCTCAAGGAACTCCGGTTTCGGCACGCGGCGGCCGCGTTCGACCGAGGAGACCTGGTCCTCGCCGTAGCCGATGCGCGCGCCCAGTTCCGCCTGGGTCAGGCCCGCGCGTTCACGCCAGAGCTTGATCTGCTTGCCGACCGTCCTGAGAACCTCCAACGTGCCCTCGTCCACGCCCTGTTCCTCCGTGCCGCTGCTCGATCGCCCGGCTCCGGTCGCCATGTGACGCCTCCCGTAATGCCCGATTCATCTCCAACGCCGGTCTCCCCGCGACAGGTACGCCCGCCCGCCCGTACAACCGCCCGCAGCGGCTGTACAGATCACGCCACGTACCACCCTCATCACTGGTCAGAGTAGATCCGTGCGGACACGCTGAGTGACATGAATACCGAGATCGCCCACGCACGAGACACGACCCCGGCGGCCGAAGGAGCCGCCGGGGTACGCGGGTTCGCCGTTCAGCTGAGTCCGACCCGGCGGGGCGCCCGGCTGGCCCGGCAGATGGCGGCCGAGCGACTCGCCGCGTGGGGCTGGCCGTACGACAGCGTGGTCTCGCGGGACTGCGCGCTGCTGGTGGCGGAGCTGGCGACGAACGCCGTGCTGCACGGACGGGTGCCGGGGCGGGACTTCTTGCTGCGTCTGACGGTGGGTGGCGGGACGGTACGGGTGGAAGTCACGGACGCGCGGGCGGAGTTGAGGCCCGCGCCCGCTCACGGGCCGGACACGGTGCCGCCCGAGGCGGAGGGCGGCCGGGGGCTGCTGCTCGTCGCCGCGCTGGCGAGCCGCTGGGGCGTCACGGACGAGCCGCCGGGGAAGACCGTGTGGTGCGAACTGGCGGCGGACACCTGACCCGGCGCACCGGGCACGGGAAGGCGTACGGGCCGAGTGCGCGGGCCTGCCCCGCCGGCCGCCCCCGCTGCCTTCCGCGTTCGCTGAACGAGGGCCGGGCGGGCAGCAGTCGGGGGGCCGGGAGCGCAGACCTGGAGGCGAACGCGGCGCGCGGGCCTCAGTCGCGGCGCAGTGCCCGGGCGTACCACTGCGCGTGCGGCGCGAAGGCCTGCGGGAAGCCGGGGCCGGGGGCACAGCCGGTGTCCCGCCACAGCGGCTCGCTGTCGAACCAGTGGTCCACCGCGACCATGTCCAGGTGGTGCGCGCCTCCGCCTCGCTCCTGGAGCCGCTCCAGCGCCCGCGCGTACGGCAGGTCCGTCGCCGGCCACTCCTGCCCGGTCACCGCCGTCACCTCGCGCAGCAGCGCCTCCACGGTGACCGGCTCGGGGTGGTTGGCGTAGTAGACGCGGGAGGTCAGGCGCTCGGCGGGGGCGGTGGCGACGGCGAGCAGGGCGCGGGCCAGGTCGCCGGCCTCGACCAGCGACAGCCGGGCGCGCCAGCCGTCCACGGTGGCGCCGAGCGCGCGTGAGAGCGTCGCCAGGCCCGGCCCGACCCAGCGGTCCCCGGTGCCGTACACCAGGTGCGGGCGCAGCACGATGCCGCCCGCGTCCAGCACCGCCCGCTCCGCCTCGGCCCGGGTGCGGGAGGTGACGGAATCCGGTGCGTACGGCAGGTCGCCGGGGCGCGCGGCCTGGAAGGGGCCGCGGCCGTGGACGGAGGCGGTGCTGAGGTAGACGACGCGGCCTACGCCCGCCCGCGCGGCCTCGGCCAGCAGGGCGCGGGTTCCCTCGGTGTTGACCGCCTCGGACTCCTCGGCGCCGCCGCCGATCAGCGAGGCGCAGTGGATCAGGACGTCGGTGCCGTCGCACAGCCCGCGCAACGACGCCGGGTCGGTGAGGTCGCCCCGGACGACCGTGTGGTCGCGGGGGGAGGGATCGGGGGTGTCGGCTCCGGTGGGGTGGGCGGCGACGGGGGCGCGGTGCGCCAGCAGGCGCAGGCGGCGCGGTCCTCCCGCCACGGCGAGCCGGGCGACGTGGCCGCCGATGAAGCCGCCCGCTCCGGTGACGGTGATCGCGGTGCCGTCGAGGAGGGGGGCGTCGGATGCGGCGTGCTGGATGGCGTGCTGGGCGGCCCGCGAGGTGCCGCCGGTGGTCGTGCCGGGCATGGGTCCCCGTTCTGATGAGCGTACGAGTGTGCCGGTCCGGACCGGTCCCCGTGGACCGTACGCCTGCCTGTCCTCCAGGTCGTACGGCCTCGCTTTCCGGGTCCGGGCGGATCAGGTCAGCGGCTGGGCGGTGACGCGGGCGGTGAAAACGGTTCTACCCTCTTGGTGTCCGGTGACCAGGACCGGGGTGGAGCCGTCTGCGGCGGTCCCGCCCGGTTCGGCCTCCACCCAGCAGGGCGCGTTCAGTTCCGCGTACCGCGCGAAGTCGATGGACAACGCGACGGCCTGCACCGGTACCGGCCACAGCGCGGCCTGGGTCGCCTGCCGGGCGGCCTCCAGCAGCACCATGCCGGGGATGTGGTCGGTGGGGTGGTCGAAGAAGACCGGGTGCCCGGTGTCGGCGCGCACCTGCCAGCGGTGCGGCGCGCCGGCGTTGCGCGCGGACAGCACGACATCGGCCGGGTCGACCCTGCCGACGACGGCCGGATCCACCCCGGGTGGCGGCGGCTCGCTGGCCGTGACCGGTCGGTCGCCACGTATTCGCTGGTAGACGGCGGGCGACGTGCTTTTGAAACTGGAGTTCCCGGTCGCCACCCGGCGTCCGCCCATCCACAGTTCGGCGTGATAGCGCATGGAGGACAACTGCTTGCCGCGTCGCACCAGGTCCCGGTACGTGAAGCGAACGTCGACCTCGCTCGGTACCGGCTCGACGGCGAGGGCGCCGGGTATGGAGGTGTACGTCAAATCGCGCAAAAGGAACTGGTATCCGAGCGGTACACCGAATGCGGCGTGTGTCAGCAGCATTCCGCCTTGCCGGATCGTTTCGGCGATGAGGAGGGGATCCTGCTGTCCGAACCTTGGCCGAAAAAGAGCGTGTCCTCGGGGCCATTGGGCAGTGACGAGAAATCCGGCCTCCCCGTCGTGTTCCCAGTCGGTGAGAAGGACTTCACTGACCGCCGCCCGGTGCACGTATTGTCGGGGGACGGTGGTCGTCAGCCGTGCCGGGTGGGGAGAATCGGACTGCGTCCCTCCGCCGGGGGGCTCGGTGTCGTCTGCGTGCGGCTCGCGCGGCAAAGGTATTCCGACCGTGGTAACGCCCGATGGCTGCATGCTTGGATTTACCTGTCTCTGCGGGGGTGAGAAACAACCAGCACGTTCGCTGACCGTGGCGTTTCCTCACTGATCAGCGACGGATGCCATCGTTAAGATACAGACAAGCCAGTTTTGTTATCAAAGGTTCAGGAGCTCACATGGCGCGGCAGGCGCGGGCGGTCAGGACCCGGCGCATGATCCTGGAGGCGGCAGCCGCCGTCTTCGACGAGCTCGGGTACGAGGGGGCGAGCACCACCGAGATTCTGGCCCGCAGTGGACTGACCCGTGGCGCGCTCTACTTCCACTTCCCGTCGAAGGAAGCCATCGCCGACGCCGTCGTGGACCTGCAGAACGAGGCCCTCGTACCGCCGGAGAACAAGGTCAGACTCCAGTCGCTGATCGACGTCTCCCTGGCCTTCGCCGAACGGCTGCGCAGCGACGTCGTGGTGCGCGCCGCGGTACGCCTGAGTGTCGAGCAGGTCTCCTACAAGGCGTCGTCCGCCGCATACCGGGGCCCGGCCGACATCATCGAGAACCTGCTGCTGCGCGCCCGGGACGAGGGCGAACTGCTGTCCACCGTGGATCCGCAGGAGGTCACCCAGCTGATCCAGGGCGCGTTCATCGGCACCCAACTGCTGTCCCAGGTCTACGACCCGGACCGGCTCGACCTGCCCGAGCGGATCGCGACGCTGTGGAAGTACCTGCTGCCCTCACTGGCGATCCCGGGGCTGCTTCCGCATCTGTCGGCGGACCCCGGTCGCGGGCGGCTGGTGCTGGAGCGGCAGGCCGCCCGGGCCGCGGACGACGACCCGGACGAGGCGGACGACAGCGACGAGGGCGACGCCCCCCGCGTCGCGGCGGCGCGGGAGCACAGCGCCTACGGCGGCGGGCTCGCGGGGCCTGCCACCGGTGACGAGGTCCAGGGCGTCGAGGGCGCCGCGACGAACCGCGAGGTCAGGCGGCGCACCGGTCACCGGACCGCGCGGGCCGGGGCGCTCGCGGCGCCCGCCGCCGGGATGCGCTGACCCCGGCGGCTGCACCGACTCGCCCGCCCGGCCACCCAGTTGGGGCGCGCCTCCCGGCTCGTACGGCAACGGCTCCTACGGCAATGGCTCGCACGGGAAAGGGCCGTACGGCAACGGCTCGTACGACGGCCGGTCCTCGTGCGGTGCTCAGTGCCGGTCGTACGACGAAGAGGACGCTCCCGCCAGGGCCGCGACGCGCTCGGTGGCCGGCATCGTGGGCACCGGCGCCGAGGGCGGCATGCGCAGCCCCGACTCGTCACCGAAGGGCGCCGTCGCCGGTCGGCCGGAAGCCGCCGGGGCCTCGTGGCGCACGTCACCCGGGGCGGTATCACTCAAGTGGTCCGGGCCGGACGCGTCCGCGTCGTCATCGCTTTCCCTCCCGGCTCCGTCCCGCGTCCCCTGCGCGTCCGCCGAGCCGCTCTCGCCGCGGGCCATCGCCCGCAGTTCGGACAGGATCTCGGCCATGTCGTCCTCCGCGGCCTCGCCCGGTCCGGCCAGGCGCAGCAGCAACTCCCATATGCCGGTGGTGACGTCAGGGTCCCACCAGGACTCGTCCTCGCGTCCCAGCGCCTCCAGGCCCACGGTGACCGCGGCCAGCAGGTTGGCGGTGCTGCGGGCGCACGCGTCGTCGCGCAGCCTTCCCGCTTCGGCGTCGGCGGCCAGCCGCTCGCGCAGGGCCGTCAGCCAGCCCTGACGCAGCGAGTCGCCGCCGAGGCGGTCGCCCACCGCGCCCTCGGCCTCCAGGCGCAGCCCGGCGCGCAGCACCGGGTCCTCCCGCATGTGCCGGGACATGGCGGTGGTGAACAGCGCCGCTCCGGCGAGCGTGGAGGTGCGGCCGTCGAGGCACTCGTCGGCCAGGGCCATGACGGAGCCGCGGGCCTCCTGGCGCACGGCGGCGATCAGGTCGTCCTTCGAGGCGAAGTGGAAGTACAGGGCTCCCTTGCTCACTCCGGCCGAGCGGCTGATGTCGAGCAGGCCTGTGCCCTTCATCCCCCGGTCGTCGATCAGCTCGGCGGCGGCGTGGATGAGGGCCTGACGGGTTCGTGCGGCGCGCACCTGCATTGGCCGGTACCTGTCCCTTCTCGAATCGGTGACCCACGTCCCGTCTGCGTCGCACGTAACGGGTGGGCAGTGCGGTTTTCGTTGCCATCCTGCCACCGATCGGCGGCAAAACAAACAGTGCTGTCGGGTTGGTTTGGTCACCCCATGACGCGATCCGGCCAGCGCCGGCGCCTGGAGAGGGCGTTTGGCCGTGCCGCTGGCCGATATGGCTCGCGCGGTGTTCGAGTGCGGACCGGCAAACAGGCAAACCGGTTTGCCGGGCATCACTCTCCGCGACATGGCCTGCCACCTGTACTTACTTGCCGCACGGCTAGCTGAGTAGAGTGGTCGGTACAGGCATCGTGGGGACGAGTGCGGGAGAGCGACCGTGAGCACACCGGGCACATCAACGGCGCGTCGGGGCGACACCCGGCAGCGCATCCAGGACGTCGCCCTGGAGCTGTTCGTGGAACGCGGGTACGAGGGCACCTCGCTGCGGGAGATCGCCGAGCGGCTCGACGTCACCAAGGCCGCGCTGTACTACCACTTCAAGACCAAGGAGGACATCCTGCGCGGTCTGGTCGAGTCCTACGCGCGGCCGCTGGACGACGTAATCGCGTGGGGCCGGGAGCAGCCGCGCACCCTCGCCACCAAGCTCGAACTCCTCGACCGCTACAGCGCCGCGCTGGCGACGGCCGAGCCGCTGTTCCACTTCATGTACGAGAACCAGGCGGCGCTGCGGGAGTTGAAGGTCGGTCAGGGCATGCGTGAGCAACTGCGGGCGTTGTGGGGCCTGGTGATCGACCCGGACGCCGACCTGACCGCGCAGGCGCGCAGCGTCGGGGCGCTGTTCACCGTGCACTTCGGCGGTTTCGCGATGCGTGAGACGGCGGGAACGGCGGAGGCGAAGCGGCAGGCGCTGCTGGAGGTGGCGACCGAACTGGTCGAGCGGGCCGCCCGGGCGTGACCGGCGCCGGGGCCTGACCGCCGCTCCGGCCTGACCGACGCCCCCGGGGGCCAGGTCGGATGTTCAGGTCTGCCTGCCCCCGAGACGGTGGCTCCGGTCAGCCCTCGGGCTGCTCACCGGTGTCGGGGGACTGCTCGGTCCGCGCCGCCGCCTGCTCCGCCACCGAGGCCCTGACCTGGTCCATGTCCAGACCCCTGGCCTGCTCGATCACGTCCTCCAGGGCCGGTGCGGGCAGGGCGCCGGGCTCGCCGAACACCGCGATCCGCTCCCGGATCACCATCAGCGTCGGGATGGAGCTGATGCCGAACGCCGCCGCCAGCTCCGGCTGCGCCTCGGTGTCCACCTTGCCGAAGACCAGATCGTCGTGGTGCTCGGACGCCTTGTCGTAGACCGGGGCGAAGGAGCGGCACGGGCCGCACCACTCGGCCCAGAAGTCGATCAGCACGAAGTCGTTCGAGGACACGACCTCGTTGAAGTTCTCCTTGGTCAGCTCGACCGTGCTCATGCCGGTCCACCCGCTTTCCGTTGGGCCCGAGACGCGCGTACAGCCTGGTACAACGAACCCGGTGGCCGGGGTGTTCCCCCGGCGCTGCGTCCGGGCCGCGGAAACCGGCACGGCCGTCGGAAACCGGGGGACGGATCGCGGGGCCGGATGATGAACTCCCGGTATGACGAACGCCGAGACCCAACGTGTCGCGGAGCGCGCCCGTCGCTTCCGTGAGCTGCACACCGCCGACGGCCCCCTGGTGCTGCCCAACGCCTGGGACGCGGCCAGCGCCCGGGTGATCGAGCGCGCCGGGGCCCGGGCGATCGCCACCACCAGTTCCGGCGTCGCCTGGGGGCTGGGCGCGCCGGACGGCGAGGGCCTTCCGCTCGACACCCTGCTCGGGCTGTGCGAACGCGTGGTGGCCGCCGTGGACGTGCCGGTCAGCGCCGACCTCGTCGCCGGCTACGGCGCGGACCCGGCGGGCGTCGCCCGGACCGTCGAGCGGGCGCTGGCCGCCGGGGTGGTGGGCGTCAACCTGGAGGACTCCGGCACCGGGCCGCAACCGCTGCGGCCTGCCGCCGAGCAGGCCGAACGCATCGCCGCCGCCCGCGCCGCCGCCGACGACGCGGGCGTGCCGCTCTACGTCAACGCCCGCGTCGACACCTACCTGCGCGCGGTCGGCCCGGCCGCGGAGCGGCTGGACGCGACGCTGGAGCGGGCCGCCGCCTACGTCGCCGCCGGGGCGGACGGGGTCTTCGTGCCGGGCACCTGCGACCCGGACACGGTGGCCGCGCTGGCCAAGGGCGTCGACGCGCCGCTGGCCCTGCTCGCCGGCCCCGGCGCGCCCCCGGTGGCCGAGCTGGCGCGGGCGGGCGCCGCCCGGATCAGCGTCGGCGGGGGCATCGCGGCGGCCGCGTACGCGCTGGCCTCGCGCGCGGCGAGCGAACTGCTGACGTCCGGCACCTACGGCGCGATCGAGGACCAGATCGCCTACGGGACGTTCAACGAGCTGTTCCAGCGGGGGTGAGCGGCCGGGGCGCCGCGCCGCTTCGCGGAGCCTGTGCCGCATGGCCTGATATGCCCGTTGTACGGTCAACATCTCGTATTCGTACCTGATCGGTCACAATCGCCGTGACGGCGCCCGTCGGTGGAACCGGCGGGCGCCGCGTCGCGTTCTGAAGCGTATGAACCTGCTCGACCTGCTGCTCGTGCTGGCGGCGATCGGTTACGCCGTCTCCGGATACCGCCGCGGCCTGGTCGCGAGCGTGATCCTGCTCGCGGGGTTCCTCGGCGGCGCGGTGCTGGGCGTGTGGCTGCTGCCCTTCGCCCTGCGGCCGTTCAGCGCGGGCACGGTGACCGCGGGCGTCGTGGCCGCCGCCGTCGTGCTGGTCCCGGCCGGGATCGGGCACGCGCTCGCCGGGCATCTGGCCTGGAAGGTCCGCGAGGGCCTGGAGTGGGGCCCGGTGCGCTGGGTGGACGGGATCGGCGGCGCCGCCGCCGGCGCGCTCTCGCTGCTGGCGGTGGCGTGGCTGATGGCCTCCGTCCTGGTGACCGCCCCGATGCCCGCCCTCAGCCGGGAGATCCGCGGGTCGGCGGTGCTGGGCGCGGTGGACGGCGCGATGCCCGCGCAGACGCCGGAGTGGTTCAGCCGGGCCACCAACGCGCTGTCGGGGGCGGGCTTCCCGCAGGTCTTCAACCCGTTCGAGAACGAGCCGACGGCCGGGGTGCCCGCGCCTTCCGGTGACGACGTGACGCCCGCCGCCACCACGGCCGCCAAGCGCAGCGTCGTCAAGATCGAGGGCGTCGCCGACGTCGACGGGGGAGAGCGCGGCCAGGAGGGCAGCGGCTTCGTCTACGCGCCGCAGCACGTGATGACCAACGCCCACGTGGTCGCGGGTGTCGCCCACCCGACCGTGCAGATCGACGGCGCCGGGTGGCCCTACCCGGCGAAGGTCGTGCTGTTCGACCCGCGCACCGACGTCGCCGTGCTGGACGTGCCCGGGCTGTCGGCGCCCACCCTGAGCTTCGCGGGCACCGCCTCGCGCGGCACGCCCGCGGTCGTCGCCGGATACCCGGAGAACGGCGGCCTCGACCTGCGCGCCGCCACCGTCGCCGGGCGGATCACCGCCACCGGGCAGGACATCTACGGCGACTCCTCCACCACCCGCGACATCTACCAGCTGCGCTCCGACGTGCGGCACGGCAACTCCGGCGGCCCGCTGCTGACCACCGACGGGCGGGTCTACGGCGTCGTCTTCGCCAAGTCCACCTCCGACGCGAGCACCGGCTACGCGCTCACCGCGGGCCAGGTCGCCGCCGACGCCCAGCGGGGCGCGGACGCGACGGCGCAGGTCTCCACGGGGAACCGCGCGGCGCTGTAGAGGGCGGGCGCTGGACGGCGCGGGTCCCGCCCCGGCGCCGACTGGGGGCTTTCCCAGGTCTGTTCGGCTTCGTCTTGACGCCGGGTCACCGTGTCGTCACCGTGTCGCGGGCCCGCCGGGGCACTCTGGCGTTCGGCAGCGAGGCGGACGGCGGCTGGCGGAGGCCTGAACGGTGTGGTGGCTGGGATCGACAGGTGGACCGGGCCGCCCTGGCCCGGGGCGGCCACGGGGTGCGGGGCGCCGCGTCGGGCCCGAGGCGCTGGTGCTGCTCGGCTGGGCGCTGACCCGGGCGGCGCTGCTGACGGCGGTGCTGGGCTGGTGGCGCTTCCCCGGCCAGGACGTCACGCCTGACGTCGCGGTCGCCTACCACCAGTGGTTCGAGCGGCTGCGCACCGGCGCCTTCCCCGCGCACGACGTCACCTGGCAGTACCCGCCGGGCTCCGCCGGCGCCTTCCTCGCGCCCGCGTTGCTGCCCTGCCTGTCCTACGCCCACGCCTTCTTCCTGCTGGCCTGCGCGGCGGACGCGGTCGTGCTGGGGCTGCTGACGCGCGCGGCGCGGGAGGGCGGCCCGGGGCGGATGGCCGGGCCCTGGCTGTGGGTCACCGGGATCGCGCTGCTCGGCCCGACCGTGCTGGCGCGCTACGACGTGATGGTGGCCGCGCTCGCGGTGGCCGCGCTGGTGGCGGTGGCCCGGCACCCCCGGTTGGCGGGCGTGCTGGCCGGGGCCGGCGCGCTGGTGAAGGTCTGGCCGGTGCTGGTGCTGGCCGGGGTCACGCCGGGGCGCGGCACACGCCGGGCGTGGGCGAGCGCGGTGGGCGCGGCGGTGGCGCTGGCGGCCGGGTTCCACCTGCTGACCCGGAACTCGTTCGCGTTCCTGGGCACGCAGAGCCGTCGCGGGGTGGAGGTCGAGTCGGTGGCCGCGCTGCCGTTCCAGTTGGCCCGGTGGCTGGGGATGTGGCACGGCGTGGTGCGCTACCACTACGGCAGCTACGAGTTCCTCGGCCCGCACGTCGGGGTGGCCGGTCCCGTGGCGCTGGCGGCGAGCGCGGCGGGGCTCGGCTGGCTGCTGTGGTGGCGGCTGCGGGCGCGGACCTTCAACGACGCGCTGGTCTACGACGCGGCGTTCACGGCGGTGCTGGTCTTCGTGGTGACCAGCCGGGTGATCAGCCCGCAGTACATGATCTGGCTGGTCGGGCTGGGCGCGTTGTGCCTGACGTGCCGCTCCACGACGCAGCGGCGGCCGGTGCTGCTGGTGCTGGCGGCGTGCGCGCTGACGGTGCTGGAGTTCCCTGTGGACTTCCACGCGGTGACCGGCTCCACCACGGAGGGGGTGGCGTTGCTGCTGGGGCGCGACGGGCTGCTGCTGGTGGCGACGGTCGCCGCCTGCCGGGGGGTGTGGCGCGGTACGACGCCGAGTCCGGACCCGTCCACGCTGACCAACCGCCCCGCGTTGCCGGCCAGCGCCTAGGCGCCGCCCGTTGGCGGGGCCCCGGCGGGGCGGCGGGCCGGACCTCAACGGGGGAGCAGGTAGACGGAGTTGAGGCCCGCGTCGGCCGGGTCGGGGGAGGGGACGTCGCGGTCCTCGACGTGGGTGAAACCGGCCTTCTCCAGGGCGCGGCAGGAGGCGCGGTTGGCGGTGAGCGGGACGGCGACGACACCGGTGACGTCGGGGTAGCGGTCGAGGGTGGCGGCGGCGAAGGCGCGGATCGCGGCGGAGCCCACGCCACGCCCGCAGGCGCTCGGTTCGCCGATCAGGTAGTCGATTCCGGCCACGTCCGGGATGCCGACCGCCCGGTCCCATTCGGGGTCGTCGGCGTGCCGGTAGCACTGGATGAGGCCGACGGGGACGCCGTCCAGCTCGATGAGGTGGACGTGGGTGGAGTCGCCGCCCTCGCGCCGGCCGCGGTAGTGCTCGGCGACGGCCGCCGCGGTGGGGGCCGGCGACCGCCACCACTGGCTGACGTGCGGCGCGGCCAGCCAGCGGGCGACGAAGGGGTAGTGCGCGGGGGTCAGCGGCGGGAAGGCGAGCTTCATGGCCCGGCCTCCTCCGTGCCCGGGTCCGTGGCGGGGTCCGTTCCTGCGCCCGCCTCGGCGCGTTCCTTCAGCCAGGCGTCGAGTTCGGCGCGGACCCTGCGGTCCATGGCCATCGACAGCTCGGCGTCCACCACGTTCTTCGCCAGTGGGCGCAGCCGGTCCAGGGCCTCGGCCATCCGGGCCGCGTCGCCGCGGGTGAGGTCGCGGGCGACCGGGTCGATGACGTGGGTGCGGATGAGCACGGTGAACAGGTCGGCGAGCGCGTCCACGTGGGTGCGTACCGCCCGCCCGGCGGCCAGCACCTCCGACAGCGGCACGCCCTCGCGTACCAGCGCGGCGGAGGCGTCCAGCAGCCGCCTGCTGACGTGCACGACCGTCTCCGGGTGCTCGCCGTCCACCGCGATGTAGCCGATGTCGAGGGCGGCGGCGAGGTTCTCGGCGGTGACGTCCGAGCCGAAGGAGTCGGCGAGTTCCTCGGGGGCGAGGCGGACCGGGGTCTCCTGCGACCAGG
The DNA here is from genome assembly GCF_003144095.1 of Streptomyces sp. ICBB 8177. Classification (GTDB taxonomy): domain Bacteria; phylum Actinomycetota; class Actinomycetes; order Streptomycetales; family Streptomycetaceae; genus Streptantibioticus_D. The sequence continues at coordinate 433,370 of NZ_NSKH01000002.1, forward strand.
GCGTGGCGATGGCGTTCTCCAGGCCCAGCAGCTCGCCCACGTCGCGGCCGGACTCCCAGGCGCCGATCAGCTCGGCGATGCCGCCGAGGGTGTGGCCGCGTTCCAGCAGCGCGGCGATGGTCCGCAGCCGCGCGAGGTGCGCGTCGCCGTACCAGGCGATCCGCCCCTCCCGGCGCGGCGGCGGAAGCAGCTTGCGCTCCCGGTAGAACCGCAGCGTCCGCACGGTGATCCCGGCCTCCTTGGCCAGCTCCGCCATCCGGTACTCACGCCGCGGTGTCTCCTCCACGCAGGTCAGCTTACGGTCCGTCCCGCCCGGCACGGCCCCGCCCAACCGGCCGCCGCCCCGGCCGTGGGCGGCGCGGCGGGCGGGGATTTTGCCGGTCGACCCCTACCGCTGGTAACGGGTGTGTTCTACAGTCCGAACCGTGCCAGTGATTGCTGGCATGGTCCGGTGGAGCGCTGGGAGGCGGCGGCATGGCGACGCGCGAGCACTTTCGGGTGGCGGTGATCGGTACGGGGTTCGGCGGGCTGGGGGCCGGGGTGCGGCTGCGGCGGGAAGGGGTCACCGACTTCGTGATCCTGGAACGCGCCGACTCCGTCGGCGGGACCTGGCGGGACAACAGCTACCCGGGGTGCGCCTGCGACGTCCCCTCCCACCTGTACTCCTTCTCCTTCGCGCCCAACCCCGACTGGCCGCGCGCCTTCTCCGGCCAGCCGCACATCCGCGCCTACCTGGAGCGGGTCACCGACATCTTCGGCCTGCGCCCGCACATCCGCTTCAACTCCGAGGTGGAGGAGGCGCGTTGGGACGAGGACGCCCGGCACTGGCGGTTGCGCACCGCGCGCGGCGAGCTGACCGCCGACGTCGTGGTGTCCGCCACCGGACCGCTGTCCGACCCCAGGATCCCCGACATCAAGGGCCTGGACACCTTCCCCGGCAAGGTCTTCCACTCCTCGCGCTGGGACCACGACTACGACCTGAGGGGCAAGCGTGTCGCCATGGTCGGCACCGGCGCCTCCGCCATCCAGATCGTGCCGGCCATCCAGCCCCAGGTCGAGCGCCTCACCGTCGTGCAGCGCACCCCCCCGTGGGTGATGCCCCGCATGGACCGGGGCATCAACGCCGCCGAGAAGTGGCTGCACGCCAAGGTGCCCGCCAGCCACAAGGCGCGCCGCGGACTGCTGTGGCTGATCCGGGAGTTCCAGGTCGGCGCGTTCGTTCGCCGCCCGCAGCTGATGAAGGCCACCGAGCAGATCGCCCGCGCCCACATCCGCCGCGCCGTCAAGGACCCGGTCCTGCGCGCGAAGGTGACCCCCGACTACACCATCGGCTGCAAGCGCATCCTGCTGTCCAACGACTACTATCCGGCGCTCGCCGCCCCCAACACCGAGGTCGTCGACGGCGCCCTCACCGAGGTGCGCGGCTCGACGATCGTCACCGCCGACGGCGCCGAACGCGAGGTCGACGCCATCGTCTTCGGCACCGGCTTCCACGTCACCGACATGCCCATCGGCGACCGCATCCACGGCGTCGGCGGCCGCACCCTCGCCGAGCACTGGAAGGACGGGATGGCCGCGCTGCGCGGCTCCACCATCGACGGCTTCCCCAACCTCGTGATGATCATCGGCCCCAACACCGGCCTGGGCAACAGCTCGATGATCCTCATGATCGAGTCCTCCCTCAACTACCTGGCCGACTACCTCGCCACCCTGGAGCGCACCGGCGCCGCCGCGCTCAACGCCCGCCCCGAGGCGGTGCGTTCGTGGAACGCCGAGCTGCAACGCCGCATGCAGCGCACCGTGTGGAACACCGGCGGCTGCGTCAGCTGGTACCTGGACGCCTCCGGCCGCAACACCACGCTGTGGCCCGGCACCACCGCCGAATTCCGCCGCGCCACCCAACGTCTGAAGCCGCAGGAGTACGAGGTACTTCGGGGACGGGCCGAGCGGTCGGGCACCACCTCCGGCGCGTCCGAGGAGGTGGCCGCGTGACCACGGCCACCGGAGCGGGCACCGCCCGCGTCCCGCACCCCCGCCGGGCCGAACGCTACCTGCCGCCGGCGCCGCGCCGCACCGCGTACGTCACCTCCGCCGACGGCACCCGCGTGTACTACGAGGAGCACGGGGACGCCGACGCGCCCACCGTCGTCCTGGCGCACGGCTGGACCTGCTCGACCCTCTTCTGGGCCGCCGTCATCCGCGAACTCACCCCCGCCCTGCGGGTGATCGTGTACGACCAGCGCGGTCACGGGCGCAGCGAGATCCCCCGCGGCCGGGCCCGCTACAGCACCGACGCGCTCGCCGACGACCTGACCTCGGTGCTGGAGGACGCGCTGCCGGACGGCCGCAAGGCGGTGCTCGCCGGGCACTCGATGGGCGGGATGACGCTGATGGCGTCGGCGGGGCGGCCCGCCGTGCGCGCCCGCGCCGCGGCCGTACTGCTGGCGAGCACCGGCAGCGGCCGGCTGCTGCCGCAGACCCGCGTGCTGCCGCCGCGCGTGCGCGACCAGCGGCTGCGCGACCGCTTCCACCGGCAGCTTCTGGTCTCCGCCGCGCCGCTCGGGCCCGACGGGCCGCTGCTGCGCGCCGCCCTCAAGTACGGGGTGCTGGGCGCCGGTTCGACGCCCGAGCAGGTGGCGTTCACCACCCGGATCGTCACCGCCTGCCGCCGCAAGCCCCGCGCGGCATGGGGGCGGGTGCTGGCCGCGCTCGACCTGGACGCCGGGCTCGCCGACCTCGCCGTGCCCACCGCGGTCCTGGTCGGCACCGACGACAAGCTGACGCCTCCGGCGCACGCGCACCGCATGCTGGAGCGGCTGCGCGTCCCGGTGGGACTGACCGAACTGCCGGGGCTGGGCCACATGACGCCCATCGAGGCCCCGGACGCGGTGGCGGGCGTCATCCGCGAACTGGTCCGCGACCACCTGGCGACGCCAGACCCCACGGCGTCCGGCGGCGCCCCCGCCGCCGGGGCCGGCACGAGCGAACCGGCGAAGGACGAACAGACCGCACGGGAAGGCGGGACGGTATGAGCAAGCCCCTGCACGGCCAGGTCGTGGTGATCACCGGGGCCGCGCGCGGCGTCGGCGCCCTGCTGGCCCGCAAACTGAGCGCGCGCGGCGCCAGGCTGGCGCTGGTCGGCCTCGAGCCCGACGAACTGGCCCAGGTGGCAGCCGAACTGGGCGGCCGCTCCTGGGAGGCGGACGTCACCGACCGGGACGCGATGGCCCGGGTCGCCGACGAGGTGGTCGCCGCGTACGGGCGGGTGGACGTGGTGGTCGCCAACGCGGGCATCGCCACCGGCGGTCCGTTCCTGGATTCCGAGGCGCGCACCTTCGACCGGGTCATCGAGGTCAACCTGCTGGGCAGCGTGGCGACCGCCCGCGCGTTCCTGCCCGCGCTGGTCGCCTCGCGCGGCTACTACCTCCAGATCGCCTCGCTCGCCGCGCTGACCCCGGCGCCGATGATGGCCGCGTACTGCGCCAGCAAGGCGGGCGTCGAGGCGTTCGCGCACAGCCTGCGGGCCGAGGTCGGCCACCAGGGCGTGAAGGTGGGCGTCGGCTACCTCAGCTGGACCGACACCGACATGGTGCGCGGCGCCGACCAGGACGACGTACTGCGGGAGTTGCGGGCCCGGCTGCCGTGGCCGACCAACCGCACCTATCCGCTGGACCCGGCCGTCGAACGCATCGCGGACGGCGTCGCCCGCCGCTCCGCGCACGTCTACGCGCAGTGGTGGCTGCGCGGCATGCAGTCGGTGCGCGGCTACCTGCCGTCGCTGGTGGGCACCGTGGGACAGCGCGAGATGCGCCGCGCGGAGCCGAGGCTGCGGGCGACGGCGGAGCGGCGACGGGGTCTCGTGGGTGCCGGAGGAGCCGCGGACGAGACCGCTCGCAAGGACCTGAGCAGCGGTAACTCCGCTCCGTAACGGATGGTTACGCTCCAAGATGCGGGGGGTGGGAGGGCGTGTTTCTCTGAGGGAGGCCCATCCCCCACACCCCCCTAGGAGTGATCATGGGCATGCGAGACACCTCCGGTGCCGACGACCGCGCCCGCCGCGGCGGCCGGGACGACCAGAGCCGTTCCCGCGGCAGGAGCGACCGGGACGACATGGGCGGTCGCGGCATGGACGACCCGGACCTGGGCCGCGACGACCGCGGCATGGGCGGTGACATGAGCGGCCAGGGCATGCGCCGTGACGACCGCGACATGGGCGGCCGCGACATGGGCGGCCGTGGCGCCGGCGGCGACCGGCAGCGCTCGTCGCGGCCGCGTGACAACGAACCGGACGACATGCAGGACACGTTGGAGCAGAGCCGGCTCGACGACGACGGCCGCTTCTGACGGCTCCCGCCCCCTCCCCGGCGACCGCCCCGGTCACCGGGGACGGCACCGCGCGGGTGAACTTCTCGCGAACATCCGGGATACCCGGGCATACGGAAAAGGGCGCGTCCCCCCACGGGCGCGCCCTTCTCCCTGATTCCGCCCTGCCGGAATCAGCCGGAACACCGGGCCGGCAGCCCCCGGCCCAGCGTGTGATACGTGACGCGACCGCCCACTCACCTACCCGGCGATCCGTCAACTTCCGTAGGAACTGGGAGGCTTCGTCCCCTACGGAATCCCGGCGACACGCACTCTGCCCTACGGCCATGACGTGCCGCTGACTGCTCGCTGACGCCACTGTGACACGGTGCGTAGTCGCCGGAAGGCGCCACAACACGGGCGCCGCACGGGGGGAGGGGTGCTCGTCGGAGGACGGCTCGCCCGAGCCTGTGCCGTGTCCCGATCGCATCCTGGACCACGCATGGCGCAAAACACGCGGTTTTCACCGCATCCCCGCAAGGCAGGATGGAGCCGGATGTCGACTTCATCCGGTGGGGAACTCACATGACGACGGACGACGTGACCTTCGGCCTGCTCGGGCCGCTGGAGATCCGGCACGCCACGCGGCGGATCCCGCTCGGGGCCGGACGTCAGCGCTCGGTGCTCGCCCTGATGCTGCTTCAGACGAACCAGGAGGTGACCGTTGAGAGTTTAATCAAGCGACTGTGGGACGGGGAAGCCCCCGGCGGAGCGCGCAACACCGTGCAGGCCTATGTCGCCCGGCTGCGCAGGATCCTGCGCGAGGCCTGCGGATCCGACCACCTGATCCGCACCGGGCCGTGCGGCTACGCGCTGAGCGTGCCGGACGACGCGCTGGACCTGACCCGCTTCCGGGCGCTGGCCGCGGCAGGCGAAAGGTATCTCTCCCGGGGTGAACTGCGCTGCGCGCAACGGGACTTCGCCGAGTCCCTCACCCTGTGGCGCGGCGCCGCGTTCCAGGACGTGCCGTGCGACACGCTGCAACGCGACGAGGCGCCGGCGCTGGAGGACGAGCGGCTGCACGTCGTGGAGCGGCTGTGCGACCTGGACCTGATCCAGGGCGCGCCCGCCTCCGCGCTCACCATGCTCCGCCCGGTGATCGCCGACCGGCCGCTGCGCGAACGCCCCTGGTGCCAGCTGATCACCGCCCTGTACCGGTGCGGGCGGCGCGCCGAGGCGCTCACCGCGTACCAGGAGATCGCCCAGCTCCTCTACAGCGAACTCGGCGTCGAACCGGGCCCCGACCTGCGGGCGCTGCACCACGCGCTGCTGGACGACGTGGACATGGCCTGGCCGCCGCCGCGCGAACGCATCCCGGGCCCGCGCCCCGCCCCGCACACCACCTGGGCCGAGCCCCGGCAACTCCCGAGCGGTCCACCCGAGTTGGCGGGGCGCGAAGGCGAGGAAGGGGAGGCGGTACGGCTGCTGGGCACCCAGCCCGCGGCCGGCACCGTGCCCGTCGTCGTGCTCAGCGGCGCCCCCGGCTGCGGCAAGACCGCGCTCGCGGTGCGGGTGGCCCACCGCTCGGCGGCCCGCTATCCCGACGGCCAGATCTTCCTGCCGCTGGCCCGGCCGGACGGCGCGCCGCGCGACACCGCGAGCCTGCTGCACGACGCGCTGCACGCCACCGGCGCCGCCTGCGACGCCATCCCGCCCGGCGCCGAGGCGCGCTCCGCGCTGCTGCGGGCCCGGCTGGCGGGGCGCAGGGTGCTTCTGGTGCTGGACGACGCGGCCGACCCGGCGCAGGTCATGCCGCTGCTGCCGGGCGAGCCGGGCTGCGCGGTGCTGGTGACCGCGCGCACCGAACTGCCCGAGCTGACCGCCTTCCACGGCGCGCACCCGCTCACCCTCGGCGCGCTGCCCACGGACGCCGCGGTCGAACTCCTCGGCCAGATACTCGGCCCCGACCGGGTCGCCGCCGAGCCGGACGCCGCCGCCGAACTCGCCCGGCACTGCGGCCACCTGCCGATCGCCCTGTGCGCGGCCGCCGGCAACCTCACCGGGCCCCGGGTCGTCTCGCTCCAGGCGTACGCCGACCGGCTGCGCACCGGGGACCGGCTCGACCTGCTCTCCCTCGGCTGCGGCAGCGGCTCCGCCGTGCGCGACGCCTTCGACCGCTCCTACCGCGCGCTGCCCCCGGCCGCCCGCGGGCTCTTCAGGCTCCTGGGCGACGCGGGCCTGCCACACACCACGCCGCAGGCCGCGGCGGCGCTGGCCGGGCAGCCGGTGGAGCAGACGCAGCCGCTCGCCCGCCACCTGGTCGCCGCCCACCTCGCCGAGGAACCTGAACCCGGACGGCTGCGGCTGCCCGGCCTGCTCGCGGGCTACGCGGCCGAACGCGCCCGCGCCGAGGACGACCCCGCCGCGCTGCGTGCCGCCAGGGCCCGGCTGCTGGGCTGGTACGCCGCCCGCGCCGCGACCGCGGTGCGGGCCTGCATGCCGCAACCCGGCCGCGCCCGCCGGGACTTCGGCACGCCCGCGAAGGCCCGCGCGTGGCTGGAGGCCGAGGCGGACAACCTCACGGCGCTGACCCGGTGGGGGCGGGGGGCGGAACGCGACGCGCTGGTGGTGTTCCCCGAGGGGGTCGCGTAACGCCTTTAACAGGGACGGATTATGACGGCGCGTCAGGTGCGGGGTGGGAGAGGTGGACGGCTGCGGTCCGGGCGGCCCGACAGGTCCGGCGGCGACGCGGCCGGATGGCGTTCGAGGAGGTCGAGCGCGGTGCGCACCGCCACCGCGAGTTGCAGGCTGCGGCCCTCCGCCCAGTCCACGGGGGTGCGCAGCGCGTCGATGTCGGGCTCCACGCCCTCGTTCTCCACGCTCCACCCGTACGCGTCGAACCAGGCCGCGTTCATCGGCACCGTGATCACCGTGCCGTCGATCAGCCGGTGGCGCCCGGTCATGCCGACCACCCCGCCCCACGTCCGCGTGCCCACCACCGGGCCCAGGCCCAGCAACCGGAACGCCGCGGTGATCATGTCGCCGTCCGACGCGGTCGCCTCGTCGGCCAGCGCCACCACCGGTCCGCGCGGCGCGTTGCTCGCGTAGCTCACCGGCTCGGCGTTGCGCGTCAGGTCCCAGCCCAGGATGGTCCGGGTCAGCTTCTCGATGACCAGCTCGCTGATGTGCCCGCCCGCGTTGCCGCGCACGTCCACGATGAGCGCGGGCCGCGCAACCTCCAGCCGCAGATCGCGGTTGAACTGCGCCCAGCCGGAGCCGCCCATGTCCGGGATGTGCAGGTAGCCGCACCGCCCGCCGCTCAACTCCCGTACCACCGCACGCCGTTTGGCCACCCAGTCCTGGTAGCGCAGCGGCCGCTCGTCGATCAGCGGGGCGACCGCCACCCGCCGTGCGTGCCCGTTGGCCCGGGACGCCTCGCCCGGCGGCGCGAACGTCAGCTCCACCGTCGTGCCGCCCGCCCCCGCCAGCAGCGGTGAAGGGCCCGCCACCGGGTCCACCGCGCGCCCGTCCACGTGCGTGAGCACCGCGCCCTCGCGCACCCCCGTCCCGGCCAGCGGGGAGCGCGCCTTGGAGTCCGACGACTCACCGGGCAGGATGCGGCTGACCGCCCACGAACCGTCCTTCTCCCGGCGGAAGTTGACCCCCAGCAGCCCGATCGGCCGCTGGTAGTGCGGCGGTCCCTCGCTGCGCCGGGCCCCCGTGCAGTACGCGTGCGAGGTGCCCAGCTCGCCCAGCAGCTCCCGCATCAGGTCCGCGAACTCCTCGGGAGAGGCGACCCGTTCGACCAGTGGGCGGTACTGCTCCAGCACCGCGTCCCAGTCGATGCCGCACATGTCCGGCGACCAGAAGTAGTCCCGGATGATCCGGCCGGCCTCCGCGTACGCCTGGCGCCACTCGGCGGCCGGATCGACCTCGTGCAGGATGCGGCGCATGTCGAGCAGCACCGTCGAGTCGTCGTCCCCGCGCTCGTAGGCCGGGACGACGGCCAGGTCGCCGTCGTCGTACACCACGAGCCTGCTGCCGTCGCCGCTGACCGCGTACCAGTCCATGTGCCGCAGCAACTCCGTGCGGCGCGACTTCGCCAGGTCGTAGAACTCCAGTGTCGGGCGCGGCGAGGGGTCGGCCGGGTTGGCGAACGTCTCGCCCAGCGCGCCTGAGATCGGCCAGCGCAGCCAGACCAGCCCGCCGCGCACCGGCGCGAGGGAGGAGTACTTCGAGGCGGGCACCGGGAACGGCGTGACGCGGTTGGGCAGCCCCTCGGCCTCGACCACGACCGGGGCGCCGTCCCCGCCGCCGCCCACCGGGTCCAGGCCACCGCTCGCGGGACGGCCCTCGACGGGCAGCGCGAACGGGGAGGGGGTCGCGGAGTTCAGCGGCACCAGGTGCGGACGGCAGCCCAGCGGGAACGACAGGTCGCCGGTGTGCACGTCGTAGACCGGGTCGAAGCCGCGCCACGACAGGAACGCCAGATAGCGGCCGTCCCGGGTGAAGACCGGCTGCTCGTCCTCGAAGCGCCCGTTGGTGACGTCGACGACCGTGCCGTCGGCCAGCCGGGCGATCCGGATCATGCGCAGCGAGCGCCCGATGCCCGGGTGCGACCACGCCAGCCACGCGGAGTCCGGCGAGAACGCGAGGTCGCGCACGGGCCCGTTGGCGGAACGGATCAGCTCCCGCACGGTGCCCGCGGGTGGCCGCGCTCCGCCGCCGTCCTGAGGCAGGTCGTCGTCCTCGTCGGTGGGGAGCGCCTCCTCGCCCTCCCCGGTGGAGACCAGCAGCAGGCGGCCGTCGTGCGCGGCGACGGCGAGGGTGGTGCCGTCGGGGGAGGCGACGAGCTGGAGGACGCGGCCGAGGCGGCCGTGCGCGAGGCGGTCGCCGCCGGGGGTGACGGGGGGTGTGCGGGGGGTGCTCGCGGAGGCGTCTTCCGGGGTGGGGGAGGGGGTGCCGGAGGCGTCTTCGGGGGTGGGGGAGGGGCTGTCGGAGGCGTCGTCCAGGGCCTCGTCGCCGGTGCCGTCCGGCTCCTCGGGCGCGTACAGCCGCAGCCTCGTCCGCGGTCGCGCCGTCGTACGCCCCGGCAGGTCCACGATCTCGATCGCGTCCTCCCCGTCCGCGTCCGTCACGAACGCGATCCGCCCGGTCCCGCCCAGCATCACCGGCAACCGCACCCGCGCCCCCGGCTGGTCGGCGATGGTCCGCGCCGGGCCGTCCCGGTGGGTCAGCCAGTACAGGCTTCCGCGCACGCACACCGCACTGGCCCGCCCGGTCGTGTCGCACGCCAGCCCCGTCACGTTCGACGCCGCGGGCACCTGGTACGGCCGCCTGCCGTTGCGCGGCCCGCCCAGCCGCACGTCCAGCCGCCGGGGCACCGCCGCCGGGTCGGCCAGATCCTCCGCCAGCCACAGCTCGCCCGCGCACTGGTAGACCACCCTGCGCCCGTCCGTTGCGGCCGCCCGCGCGTAGAACGCGTCGTGATCCGTGTGCCGCCGCAGGCCGGAGCCGTCCGGCAGGCAGGAGTAGAGGTTGCCGATGCCCTCGTGGTCGGACAGGAACGCGATCCGGCCCGCCACGAACATCGGGCACTCCAGGTGCCCGCGCACCCGTGCCAGCAGCCGCTCGCCGTGCAGCCACAGCCGCCCGGTCGCGCCGCCCCGGTACCGCTTCCAGCTCGCCGGCTCGTGCGGCGGCGTCCCGTTGAGGATCAACGTGCGGTGCTCGCCGTCCTCGTCGGCGACCGCGATGTCCGAGACCCGCCCCCACGGCAGCATGCTCCCCGGCGAACCGTCCGGCGTGATCGCGTACGCCATCGAGTAGTGCGCGAACGGCTGCCCGTGCGAGGAGACCGCCAGGATCCGCCCGTCCGGCGTCCACGAGCACACCCGCGCGTCCGGGCTGCCCCAGTACGTCAGCCGCCGCGCCGGGCCGCCCTCCACCGGCACGACGTGCACCTCCGGGTCGAGGCTGCGCCAGTTGGTGAACGCGATGACCGCGCCGTCCGGCGAGAAGCGCGGCGGACCCAGCCGGGTGCGGTCGGCGGTCACCCGCCAGGCCCGGCCCGGCTCGGCCCCGGGGACGGGCAGCGGCGCGAGCCACAGGTCGTCCTCGGCGACGAAGCAGAGCAGGTCGCCGTGCAGGTGCGGGAACCTCAGATACGCGCCCTCTGTCACGGTTCCCATGGTTTCGGGCGGGATCGCGCCGGGCAACTTTTCCGCCCCCGCCGCCGGCCCGCACCCGGCCCCGTGCACCATGGAAGAGGACTTTGGCATCGGGCGGGAGCGAGCGGAAACAGTGGTGGACGTGGAGGTCCAGGACGCGGCGCCGGTGAGCGTCCAGGGAACCGTGGCGGACGGCTTCGAGCCGGTGCGCGACGCCTTCGCGGCAAACTTCGCCCGGCGCGGCGAACGCGGCGCGGCGCTCGCCGTCCACCGCCACGGCCGCCTCGTCGTCGACCTGTGGGCGGGCGATGCCCACGCCGACCGCCCCGGCACCCCGTGGCGTTCCGGCACCGCCCAGGTCGTCCGCTCCGCCGGCAAGGGCCCGGCCGCCGCCGTCCTGCTCCTGCTGCACCAGCGCGGCCTGCTCGACCTGGATGCCCCGGTCTCCGCGTACTGGCCGGCGTTCAAGGCGGCGGGCAAGGAGGCCGCCCGGGTGCGCCAGCTGCTCACCCACCGGGTCGGCGTGCCCGCGCTGGAGGTCCCGCTCACCGTCGCCCAGGCCCTGGACGGCGTCAGCGGCCCGCGCGCGGTCGCCGCGCAGCCGCCCGCCTGGGAGCCCGGCACCGACCACGGCTACCACGCGCAGACCTACAGCTGGCTGCTGGGCGAACTCGTGCTGCGGGTGACCGGGCGCACCCTCGGCCAGTGGTTCGCCCGGGAGGTCGCCGGGCCGCTCGGCCTCGACCTGTGGTTCGGCGTGCCGGAGGCCGAGGCGCACCGGGTCGGCCGGGTCGCCGTCGCGCGGGAGGCCCCCGTCGTCGCCTCCGCGGGCCTGCGCACCCGCCCCAAGCAGTCCGTGGTCGACGCCCACGCCGACCCCGCGTCCCTCACCAACCGGGCTTTCGGCGCCATCGAGTTGCCGTACGACGAGAACGACGCGGCGTACCTGCGCGGCGAGTTGCCCGCCTCCAACGCGGTCGCCACCGCACGTTCCCTCTCGCGCTGCTACGCCGCCCTGGCCACCGGCGTGGACGGCCGCGCGCCGCTGTTCGCCCCGGCGACGCTGGCGATGGCGCGCAGCGCGGAGTCCGAGGGCCCGGACCGCGTGCTGGTCGTCAACACCCGCTTCGGACACGGCTTCATGCTGCACGGCCCGTCCTGCCCGCTGCTCGCCCCCGGCTCCTTCGGCCACCCCGGCCGCGGCGGATCGCTGGGCTTCGCCGACCCCGAGTCGGGCGTCGGTTTCGGCTACGTCACCAACACCCTCTACAAGTCCGTCACCGCGGACGCGCGCGCCCAGGCTCTTCTGCGCGCGCTGCGAACCTGCCTACGCTGACCCGCATGAGGCGATTCGAGGACCACGCGGTCCTGATCACGGGGGCGGGCCGGGGCATCGGCGCGGCGACGGCGGCCCGTTTCGCGTCGGAGGGCGCGAGGGTCCTGGTCACGGACGCCGTACGAGAACGTGCCGAGCGGGTCGCCGAGGAGATCGGCGCGCTCGCCCACGCCTGCGACGTGACGGACACAGCGTCCGTCGAGGCGGCCGTGGACCACGCCGTCGCGTCCTTCGGCGGCCTGACCGTCCTGGTCAACAACGCCTACGCCTGCCACCCCGACCCGCCCCGCTTCGAGGACCACGCCGACGAGCCGTGGTACGCGGACTTCGAGGCCACGCTGCACGGTGTCTACCGCTGCTGCCGGGCGGCGCTGCCGCACCTGGCCCGGGCGGACGGCTCGGGCGCGATCGTCACCGTCGGCTCGGTCAACGCGGAGTCGGCCTTCGGCAACCACGCCTACAGCGCGGCGAAGGCGGCCCTGGTCAGCCTGACGAGAACGCTGGCGGCCGAATCGGCCCCCCGAGGCGTCCGCGTCAACCTCGTGGAACCCGGCACCATCCGCACCCCCGCCTGGTCCGACCGCCCCGAGGCCCTGGCCCGGCTGGCGGCCTGCTACCCCCTGGGCCGAGCCGGCGAACCGGAGGACATCGCCGCGGCCATCGCCTTCCTGGCCTCGGCGGACGCCGCGTGGATCACGGGCGTCACCCTCCCGGTGGACGGAGGCATCTTGACGACGAACGCGGCGACGGCGGTTCTGCCTTCGTGGGCGGGGGAGCGGGCCTGAGGCCTCGGACGGGCAGCGGCCACATCAGCGAAGCGCCTCCGCGATCCGGCGGCGGAGGCGGTCGTCGCTGATGGTGCCGACATCGCGCCAGGCCGCGTCGGAGGCCTCCTCGGTCTGCAACTCCCCGATGACGGCAGTGGTGCGGAACAGGAACCGGAAGTCGAAGTGCTGGTGCGCGGACTCGTCCCTGGCGCCGGTTGGCGTCGATGGAGTGGATGTGCCGGGACGCGCCAGTTGGAACTTGGTCACGCATGTGGGAACTGGCGGATGTCAGCTCCGGATTCGGACCATCTCCCGTTCCGCGAAAGCGCGGAAGCTGCGCGGCGGGCGGCCAGTGAGGCGCTGGACAGTGTCGGTGGTGCGGTCCTCGGCACCTTCGGCTATGGCGTGGTCCATGCCGGCGAGAAGCGCGGCGAACTCGGCGGGCATGTCGGCCGCCAGGCGGTCGCGCATCTGCTCGTAGGTCAGCCGGCGGTGGGTGACGGCCCGGCCGGTGACCTGGGTGAGGACGGCGGCGATGTCGCCGTAGCTCAGGGCTTGGGGCCCGGTGATGATCAGGTCGGTGTTCGGAGCCTGCGCCTCGGTCAGCACACGCACGGCGACGGCAGCGATGTCGTCGGCGTCGACGAACCCGACGCGGCCCTCGCCGGTTGCCGTTCGGATGGTCCCGTCCGCTCGGATGGTCCGGGCGTGCGCATGGTCGGCGGTGAAGTTCTGCATGAACCATGAGGGCCGCAGGACCGCCCACTGGGAGAACAGGGCGGGCAGGGCCTGGTGAACCTGTCCCACGGCAGGTCCTCCGGCGGGGATCGCCGACGAGCTGAGCAGGACAGCGCGGTGGACTCCTGCGGTGCGGGCCTGCCGGAGGAAGGGCAGCATGACGGCTGCCGGATCCGGAGAGCCGATCGGCGGGATGAGATAGACCCGGTCCGCGCCTTCGAGCGCACCCTCGAAGGACGCGGGGTCGTCCCAGTCGAACCGCACGGGACTGGCCCCGTCGACGGGGGTGGCGCGTCGGCTGGCGGCCTTGACGCGCCGGCCCGTGGCGCCCAGTCGGGCGGCGACGCGGCTCCCGGTGGTGCCGGTGGCCCCGATGACCAGGGTGAACCTCTGGGCTTCGTTCATCAGTTGCTCCCGGCGAAGTGAGCGGCGGGGTTCTGGACGGCGAGCGGGTTCCAGTAGTCGCGGTAGTGGGCGATGAGGCCGTTCTTGACAGTGACCACGGCGATGTAGGCCATGTCGAAGGGGCTGTCGGTGTCCACCAGACGGCCGACACCCCGCATCTCGACCACGATGGTCTCGGGGGCGGTGGTCTGATGGATCTCCACGTAGGGGAAGTCGTGAAGGTCTATGTGGTCGGGGTAGTCACGCATGTACCCGGCGACGGCCGCCTTGCCCTCCAGCCGCTTCGGCCAGCCTTCCGGCGCGAAAGGAAACTCGAAGATCCCGTTCTCGTCCCACAGGTCGACCCAGGCGGGGATGTCCTTGTCCAGCAGCGCTTGCAGGCCGTGGCGGTACAGGTCCACCGGTGCGGTGTTCGTGCTCATGGGGTGCTCCGTCCCGTACGATACGGACCCTGAGTCCGTTTCATACGTTCGACGATACGGACCCAGGGTCCGTTTTGCAATGGAGGAACCGCATGCCCGAACGCAAGCCACGCGCGGACGCCACTCGCAACCGGGAGGCCGTCCTCGCTGCTGCCGACACGCTCTTCGCCCGTTGTGAGAGCCCTGAGGCGGTCACCATGGCTGACATCGCGGCAGCGGCCGGCGTCGGCAAGGCAACGCTCTTCCGCGGCTTCGGTGACCGCACCGGCCTGATCCACGCGCTCTACGAGATGCGGCTCGCACCGATCAAGCTCGCCGTCGAGGGGGGGCCACCACCTCTGGGGCCCACCACCCCACCACTGGAGCGCGTACCCGCCCTCCTCGACGCCGTGCTGTGCTTCAAGATCGACAACCGCCACCTCGCCCTGGCACTGGAGGGAACCGGCGGCGACAGCCCTTACGTGGCAGAACACTACGAGCGGTGGCACAGCACGCTCCAGGCCGCACTGGAGCAGATTCCCGGGTTTGCCGACAGCGATTTCACCGCACACGCTCTGCTTGCTGCCACCCGCGCCGACCTCGTCGAACACCTCGTCGGCCGACAGCGGATGACTCGTGAGCAGATGCGGACTCAGCTGGCGGCCTTCACCGTCAGAGCCCTGGAAGCCCGTGTACCACTGGATCGAACAACCTGGACCGACGTCGAATCCCACCAGTGAAGGCGTTCATGCCGTAGCGGGCTCCGGCTGATCAATGGAACCTGGTCACGAATGTTGGAACTACCGTTCCGGTCGTGAGGTGTCGATCTCGCGCGCCAGGTCGTCGCCGACCCCGATGAGGAGCGTCCGCAGTGCCGCATGGTGTGAGGTGCTCGCGGCGCCGATGTGGAACGCCTTGAAGAGGACCGTGCCGACCACCGCGCCCACGCGGCCGGACGCGTGGCAGACGGCCCGGGGTCGTCGTGGCGTCGGGCTCGCCGACGAAGACCGCCGCCAGCACCGCCACGACGACGTACGGCGTCACGGATCCCCCCTCGGCCCACCGGCCTCAGCTCACCGACAGGACCGCCGTCACGATCTTGCCCGCGTACTTGTACCCCTCACCGGTGTTGGGCACGACCGCCGCCGCGGCGACGTCGCCACGGTAGGCGATGAACCAGCTGTTGGGCTTGGTCTGGCCGTCCACCTCCGCGGTGCCGGTCTTCGCGCCCACGTCACCGCTGAGCGAGCCGATCGTGGGTTCCGCGGTGCCCTCGCGGGCGGTCAGCACCATCATCGAACGGATCTCGGCGGACACCGTCGAGCCCAACTGGCGCGGCGCCTGCGCCAGTTGGCGGTGGTCGACGGAGTCGGGGACGATCACCGGCTGGTGGAAGACACCGGTCTTCGCGGTCGCCGCGACCGACGCCATGTTGAGCGGGTTGACCTGCACCTCGCCCTGCCCGATGTACGTGGACGCCTTCAGCGAACCGGTGCCCGCAGGGACCTTGCCGTCCCAGCTGGACACCCCGGTGTTCCAGGTCAGGCCGAGGCCGAAGACGTCCTTCGCCTCGTTCTCCACCGCTCCGTCGGGCAGCACGCTCGCCGTCGAGATGAACGCGGTGTTGCAGGAGGCGGCGAAGTCGGTCGCCACGGTGGTGGCGTTGGCGAAGTCCTCGCCCTCCACGTTGTGGAAGCTGCGCCCGCCGTACGTGATGGTCTTCGGGCACGCCAGCTTCGACGTCGGGGTGTACTTGCCGGTCGACAGCAGCGTCGAGGCGGTGATCACCTTGAACGTGGAGCCCGAGGCGTACTGCCCCAGCATCGCCTTGTCGTAGCCGTACGCCGGGTTGTCCGCGACCGCCAGGATGTCGCCGGTGCTCGGCTGCACGGCGACGAACGACGCGTCCGGGCCCTCCGTTTTGATCGCCTTCTCGGCCTCCGCCTGAAGGCGCGAGTCGATGGTGGTCGGCAGCGGGCTGCCCGCCTTGCCCTGCGACAGCGTGTGCAGCACCGGCCCGGCTGTGCCGTTGGCCTCGCGGACCCGCACCGCCATGCCCGGAGTGCCGTGCACCTTCGTGCCGTACCGGGCGGCGAGTTGCTGGAGGATCCCGGACAGCGACGGGTACGCGGTGGCCGACAGCGGCTTGCCGGTGCGGTCGACCGCGGTCAGCGGCGGCGCCCCGGTCGGCGCGGCCTCCAGCGACTGCCCCGCGGCGAGCCGCGGACTGACCACCGACGGCGCCCACTTGACGACGGGCTTGCCGGTGGTGGTGTCCCGTACGACGGTCAGCGCCGAGTCGTAGGCCCAACTCGACTGCTGGCCCGCGTAGTCGAACGTCGCCTTCGCGGAGAACGGGACGCGGGTCGGGGCGGCAGCGGTGCCGGGACCCGTGCTGGGGGCTGCTTGCGTCTGCTGCGGGGTCAACGTCAACGCGGTGGCGTGCAGATTCGTCCGGAAGGAGCCGAGCGCGGCGGACGCCTGCGACGGATCGTCGGTCAGCGCCGCGGCCTTCGCGGTGTCGCCCGCGGCCCAGGCGGTCAGGAACCCGTTCGCCGCCGAGTCGACCTCCGTCGCCGACAACGGCCCGGTCGCCACCTTGCCGTCGGACCCGTCGGCCCCGTCGTGCCCGGTCAGGCCCCCGTGGTACAGGTCGTAGCCGCCGTAGGCGACCCCGCCGACCACCACCGCGATCAGCCCGCCGATGACGGCACTCTTGGTCCCTCGTTGCATTGCGCCCCTCCTGGACTCCGACGGCTCCGGCGCCGCACGACCACCGCCGAACGCGTGACGGGCAGGCACTCTAGGCCACCGGTGAGGACGCGGCGACGGAAGGGGCGGTTCCACAGCGTTGCCGGATCGTCACCTCAACGATCGGATCCGGAGCCTCGGGAGAACCTCGGCGCCGTTTGTCGATCCGGACCCGTCCCGTTCGACATCCTGGTGTGGGGCACATCGCCGCCGCACGAGGAGGCGACCGGACCTGATGAGGGAAGACATGGACCAGCTGTTGCGCGTGCAGAACTTCACGGTCTCCAGCGACGGCGTCGCCGCGCGCGAGGAGCAGAGCCTGGAGCGGCCCTTCGGCCCCGGCATCGATCCGGGAGAACTCTTCGCCTGGGCCGGCGCCACGGCGAGCTGGCCGGGCCGCACCGAGCCCGGGGGAAGCCGGGGCCTGGACGACTACTTCACCCGGGACTTCAGCCACGGCATCGGCGCCGAGATCATGGGCCGCAACAAGTTCGGGCCCCAGCGCGGCCCGTGGCGCGACCACGAGTGGCGCGGCTGGTGGGGCGACGAGCCGCCCTTTCACACGCCGGTGTTCGTCCTGACCCACCACGAGCGCCCGTCGTTCACGCTCTCCGACACCACGTTCCACTTCGTGGACGACGACCCCGCCACCGTTCTCGCGCGGGCGCGGCAGGCCGCGCGGGGCAAGGACGTCCGGCTCGGCGGCGGCGTCACCACCATCAGGGAGTTCCTCGACGCCGACCTCGTCGACACCCTGCACGTGGCCGTCGCGCCGGTGAAGCTCGGGAACGGCCTGCGCCTGTGGGACTCGCCCGACCAGCTGCGGGACCGCTTCCACCTGGAGGTCGTCCCCAGCCCGAGCGGCGTGACCCACCACCTCTTCTGGCGCAAGTGACGTCCGGCCTGCCTAGATCCAGGTCTCCAGCCACATCCGGTTCAGCCAGTCGTGGTACGGGATCGTCATGCCGGTGTAGATCGGGAAGAAGTAGACGAAGTTCCAGACGATCAGCAGCACCAGCGTGCCGGCGCCCACCGCGCCCCACATTCTGCGGCGTTCCGTCGCGCCTGAGGGGCCGAGGGCCGCGCCCAGCATCTGGGCCACCGCCAGGCACAGGAACGGCACGAAGACCACCGCGTAGAACAGGAAGATCGTGCGCTGCTGGTAGTTGAACCACGGAAGGTAGCCCGCCGCCACCCCGCACAGGATCGCGCCGGAGCGCCAGTCGCGGCGGAACGCCCAGCGGTAGAGCAGGTACAGCAGCGCGAAGCACGCCGCCCACCACAGCAGCGGCGTGCCCAGCGCCAGCACCTCGCGCGAACAGCCGCCCACCGCCGTGCAGCCGTCCTGGCCGTACTTCGGCGACTCGTAGAAGTACGACACGGGCCGCCCCAGCACGAGCCAGCTCCACGGGTTGGACTGGTAGGTGTGCGGCTGGGTGAGGTGGATGTTGAACTGGTAGACCTGGTACTCGTAGTGCCACAGGCTGCGCAGCGGCGCCGGGATCCACGACCAGGTGCCGCCCCGGCCGTCCGCCCAGTGCCGGAAGTAGCCGTTGCCGGTCACGAACCAGCCCGTCCACGAGACCAGGTAGGTCACCACCGCCACCGGCACGATCGAGAGAAACGCCGGCAGCGCGTCGCGGCGCAGCATCGCCCGGTACGGGCGCGGCGCACCGGCCACCCGGCGCGCGGCGGCGTCCCACAGCACCGCCATCACCCCGAACGCGGCCACGTACGGGAAGCCGTTCCACTTCGTGGCGCAGGCCAGGCCCAGCAGCACACCGGCCGCCAGCCGCCACGGCCGCAGGCCCAGCTTCACCGCCGCCCCGGTCAGGGCGTCGGGCCGGCTCCCGTCGCCGGGCAGCGCGGCGGCCAGCCGGGCGCGCGCCTTGTCCCGGTCGATCAGGAGCGCGCCGAACGCGGCCAGCACCCAGAACATCACGATGAGGTCCAGCAGCGAGGTGCGGCTCATCACGAACTCCAGGCCGTCCACCGCCATCAGCCCGCCGGCCAGGCACCCCAGCGCGGTCGAGCGCAGCAGCCGCCGCCCGATCCGGCAGAGCATCAGCACCGCCAGCGTGCCGAGCAGCGCGGTCATGAACCGCCAGCCGAACGGGTTGAGCCCGAACAGCCACTCGCCGAACCCGATCACCCACTTGCCCATCGGCGGATGCACCACGTACGACGGGTCCGCGCTGAGCGGGATCTTCTGCGGGTGCTGGAGGATCAGGGAGTTGGCGTTGTCCGGCCAGGTGCCCTCGTAGCCCAGGTGCCACAGCGCCCAGGCGTCCTTGGCGTAGTAGGTCTCGTCGAATATCACCGCGCGCGGGCTGCCCAGGCGCCAGAAGCGCAGCCCCCCGGCGAGCAGCGCGACGAGCAGCGGGCCGCCCCAGCCTGACCAGCGGGCCAGCCGGGCGGCCGCGGCCGGGCCGAGGCCCAGCGTGCGCCACGGCCTCGTGCCGGGCTCCGGGAACGGCGCCACCAGACGCTCACGGGTCGAGGCGTGCGGCCGCTCGACGTACCCGAAGCGGCTCAGCCGCCGCCCCCAGGCCGTCCGCGGCGCCACCTCATCCGGCGCGCCGGAGGCGGTCGAACCGTGCGCGGCGTCGGTCGCGGTCTCACTCGTCACCGGGCCATCGTAAGGAAGGGCCCGCTCGGACGACTGTGGTGCGTCGGCTTCACAGGGCATTTTCAGGGGACGGCACCCATTTGTCCGGGCCTGGTCCGGACGGACGTCCCGGGTCGGGGAGACTGGGCGGGTGACTGGAGTACTCGTACTGGCCGGAACGCCCATCGGCGACCCCGCCGACGCCCCGCCCCGCCTGTCCACCGAACTGGCGGCGGCCGACATCGTCGCCGCCGAGGACACCCGCCGGCTGCGGCGGCTCGCGGCGACGCTGGAGGTGACGCCCGCCGGCCGGATCGTGTCGTACTTCGAGGGCAACGAGAGCGCCCGCACCCCGGAACTGGTCGAGGCGCTGGCGGGCGGCGCGCGGGTGCTGCTGGTCACCGACGCGGGCATGCCGTCGGTGTCCGACCCGGGCTACCGGCTGGTGGCCGCCTGCGTGGAGCGCGACATCACGGTCACCGCTGTGCCCGGTCCGTCGGCGGTGCTGACCGCGCTGGCGCTGTCCGGGCTGCCGGTGGACCGCTTCTGCTTCGAGGGCTTCCTGCCGCGCAAGCAGGGCGAACGGCTCTCCCGGCTGCGCGAGGTCGCCGCCGACCGCCGCACCCTCGTCTACTTCGAGTCCACCCACCGCATCGCCGAGGCGCTCGCCGCGATGGCCGAGGTCTTCGGCCCTGACCGCAGGGCGGCGGTGTGCCGGGAGCTGACCAAGACGTACGAGGAGGTCAGACGCGGCGCGCTCGGCGACCTGGCGGAGTGGTCGCGCGACGGCGTGCGCGGCGAGATCACGGTGGTCGTCGAGGGAGCGGGCGAGCCATCGCCGGAGGAACTGGACGACGCGGAGCTGGCCCGCAGGGTCGCCGCCAGGGAGTCCGCGGGCGAGCCCCGCAAGGCGGCGATCGCGAGCGTGGCGGGCGAGGCGGGGGTGCCGAAGCGGCGGGTCTTCGACGCGGTGGTGGCGGCGAAGCGGGCCTGAACGGCGGGTGGGGGTTCCGGGTCGTGTTTGCGGAGTGCCGCGCAGCGGCGCAGACGTGACACTCCGCGAACCAGGCCCCCGTACAAGAACGCCCCCGCCTCCCTGACCTGCGTTGACCCCCGTTCCGCAAAGCCCGGTAAAGGCATACGGTGGAAGTTCGGGGAGAAATAAAGACCCAGACCACAAAACCCCCAAATCTGGCTCAAGACGAGACCGCCCCTGCTGCGTCGCGCCGGAATGAGGCGTTCGCTGTAGGTGGGAAGTCCCGCTCCGGACACCCGTCCGGAGGGCACCAGGAGCTGCGATGAGCGAGACCGTCGGCACCCCGTACCAGTCCACCACCGGCCCCCACGACGCGACCGTCCACGAGGCGTACTCGTTCGCCTGCATGAACTGCGGAGCCGGCTGGGAGGAGTCGTACGACATAGCGCACCACACCGATGAGCACGGCCACCTCTCCGTCGTCTACTACACCGCCGGGCACAAGCGCGTCCCCTCGCCGCTGACCCGGCCGAGCTGCACCAACTGCGGTGGCCACCTCGTACGGATCATGCGTTCCGGCCGCGTCTCCAGCGCCCGGTGGGAGCACCTCGCCCACTCCCCGCACCCGCCGCGCGGCCACAGCTCGGCCGCCGTGCCCATCCTCATGGCCGACCGCGACGATGACGACGATGACGGCACCCGGCCGAAGGCGGCGAAGGAACCGAAGGCCGGGCGCGAGCACCACTGGCTCGCCGACCTGCTCGCCTTCCTCCACCTCAGGCACCGCGAGGGCCACGAGCACCACCGCGCCGCCTGACGCGGGCGCCCGCCCCGAACGGCGTCGGCCGCGGCTTCGTAGACTGGCCGACCATGGCGGCAACTCGATCCCCGGCACCCGACAAGAACGCGGCACCACCGCTCCCCGAGCCGTTGGCCGTGCCGGTGGCGGACTCGCACACCCACCTCGACATGCAGTCCGGAACGGTCGACGAGGCGCTGGCCAAGGCAGCCTCCGTCGGAGTGACGACGGTCGTGCAGGTGGGCTGCGACCTCGCCGGATCGCGCTGGGCCGCCGAGACCGCGGAACAGTACGAGAACGTGCACGCCGCCGTCGCCCTGCACCCCAACGAGGCTCCGAGAGTCGTGCACGGAGACCCTGACGGCTGGTCGCGGCAGGACGCGCGGCAGGCCGGGGGGATGGCGGCGCTGGACGCCGCGCTGGAACAGATCGCCGCGCTCGCCGCGTTGCCCCAGGTCAGGGGCGTGGGCGAGACCGGGCTCGACTACTTCCGCACCGGTGAGGAAGGCGTCGAGGCGCAGACGTACTCCTTCCGCCGGCACATCGAGATCGCCAAGCGGTACGACAAGGCGCTGGTCATCCACGACCGCGACGCGCACGACGACGTGCTGCGGGTGCTGGCCGAGGAGGGCGCGCCGCGCACCGTGGTCTTCCACTGCTACTCGGGGGACGCGGCGATGGCCAAGGTGTGCGCGGACGCCGGCTACCACATGTCGTTCGCGGGCAACGTCACGTTCAAGAACGCCCAGCCGCTGCGGGACGCCCTCGCCGTCGCACCGGCCGAGTTGCTGCTGGTGGAGACCGACGCGCCGTTCCTGACGCCCGCGCCGTACCGGGGCCGGCCGAACGCGCCGTACCTGATCCCGCTCACGCTGCGGGCGATGGCGCAGGTCAAGGGCGTGGACGAGGACACGCTCGCGGCGGCGGTCGCGGCCAACACCGCTCGCGTCTTCGGGTACTGAGGCGCGCCGGGCGGCACGTAGGCTTGAGCGCGTGAGCAGCACCTCCTCCACCGCATCCGGCGCCACCGACTCGGGGCCGCTCCTGGGCCCCGCCGACATCCGCGAACTCGCGGCGGCGCTCGGCGTGCGCCCGACCAAGCAGCTCGGCCAGAACTTCGTGATCGACGCCAACACCGTGCGGCGGATCGTGCGCACCGCCGAGGTGCGGCCCGACGACGTGGTGGTGGAGGTCGGGCCGGGGCTGGGGTCGCTGACGCTGGCGCTGCTGGAGACCGCCGACCGGATGGTCGCGGTGGAGATCGACCCGGTCCTCGCCGGTGCGCTGCCCACCACCGTGCGGGCCAGGATGCCCGAGCGCGCCGACCGGTTCTCGCTGGTGCACTCCGACGCGATGAAGGTCACCGAGCTGCCGGGCCCGGCGCCCACCGCGATGGTCGCCAACCTCCCGTACAACGTCGCCGTGCCGGTGCTGCTGCACATGCTGGCGACGTTCCCCAGCATCGAACGCACCCTGGTGATGGTGCAGTCGGAGGTCGCCGACCGGCTGGCGGCGGCGCCCGGCTCCAAGGTCTACGGCGTCCCGTCGGTCAAGGCCGCCTGGTACGCGCAGGTCAAGCGGGCGGGCGCGATCGGCCGCAACGTCTTCTGGCCCGCGCCCAACGTCGACTCGGGCCTGGTCTCCCTGGTGCGCCGCGCCGAGCCGCCGAACACCACCGCGAGCCGCGAGGAGGTCTTCGCGGTCGTCGACGCCGCCTTCGCCCAGCGCCGCAAGACGCTGCGGGCCGCGCTGGCCGGGTGGGCCGGGTCGGCGGCGGCAGCGGAGACCGCCCTGGTCGCGGCGGGTGTCTCGCCGCAGGCCCGGGGGGAGGCGCTGACCGTCACCGAGTTCGCCCGCATCGCAGAGAACCGCCCGGCCCGCTGAGCCTCAGCCCGCCGCCCCGGCGGCCAGACCCCCGTACCGTCCGAGGAGCCACCCCGCCGTGACCGCCGCCCCCGTCACCGTCCGCGTGCCCGCCAAGGTCAACGTGCAGCTCGCCGTGGGCGGACTGCGCCCGGACGGGTTCCACGACCTGGCCAACGTGTTCCTCGCCGTCGGACTGTACGACGAGATCACCGCGACCCCGTCCGACCGACTGCGCATCACCGTCTCCGGCCCCGACGCCCACCAGGTGCCGCTGGACGAGAGCAACCTCGCCGCCCGCGCCGCGCTGGCGCTGGCCGCACGGCACGGCGTCGCCCCCCACGTCCACCTGCACATCGCCAAGGACATCCCCGTCGCCGGCGGCATGGCGGGCGGCAGCGCGGACGGCGCGGGGGCGCTGCTGGCGTGCGAGACGCTGTGGGACACCGGCACGACGCGCGACGAACTGCTCGCGATCTGCGCCGAGTTGGGCAGCGACGTGCCGTTCAGCCTGGTCGGGGGCGCCGCACTCGGCCGCGGGAGGGGCGAGCTGCTGGAACCGCTGGAGACCGGCGGCGTCTTCCACTGGGTCTTCGCCGTAGCCGACGGCGGACTGTCCACCCCGGCCGTCTACCGCGAGTGCGACCGGTTGCGGGAGGCCGCGGGCACCGGCTCCTCGGCGGCCGACGTCCCCGAGCCGGAGCCCTCCGGCGGCCTGCTGCGCGCGCTGGCCACAGGAGACCCCGGCGCCCTCGCCGCCGCCCTCGCCAACGACCTCCAGCCCGCCGCCCTCTCGCTGCGGCCCTCGCTGGCGGACACCCTGCGGGCCGGGACCGAGGGCGGCGCGCTGGCCGCCCTGGTCTCCGGCTCCGGGCCCACCTGCGCGTTCCTCGCCAAGGACCCCGAGGCCGCCGAGGGCGTCGCCGAGGCCCTGCTGCGGTCCGCCACCTGCCGCGCGGTGCGGGTGACCTCCGGCCCGGTGCCGGGAGCGACGGTGCTGCGCTAGCGGCCGCGGACCGGGGCCCGCCGCGCGGCGACTACGCTGGGAGTTCGCCCCGACCCGCGCCGCCTGCCACGTCGATCGGCATGTCGATCAGCACGACGATCAGCACGACGATCGGCACGGGGACCATTACGTCGATCATGGAGTGAAATGGCCGTCAACCTCGTCAACGCCGAGTCCATCGGCAAGGTCTACGGCACCCGTACCCTGCTCGACGGCGTCTCCCTCGGTGTCTCGGAAGGCGACCGCATCGGTGTCGTCGGCCGCAACGGCGACGGCAAGACCACCCTGATCCGCGTCCTGGCCAAGCTGGAGGCCCCGGACACCGGCCGCGTCACCCACGTCGGCGACCTGCGCTACGGCGTGCTGACGCAAGGCGACTCCCTCGACCCGGCCGCCACCATCCGGCACGAGGTCGTCGGCGACCGCGCCGACCACGAGTGGGCGGGCGACGCCAAGGTCCGCGACGTGCTGACCGGCCTGTTCGGCGGGCTGGACCTGCCCGGCTTCGGCCAGGGCCTGGACACCGTCATCGGCCCGCTGTCCGGTGGGGAGCGGCGCCGCATCGCGCTGGCCAAGCTGCTCATCGCCGAACAGGACCTGCTGGTCCTGGACGAGCCCACCAACCACCTCGACGTCGAGGGCATCGCCTGGCTCGCCGCCCACCTGAAGGCCCGGCGCTCGGCGCTGGTCTGCGTCACCCACGACCGCTGGTTCCTCGACCAGGTCTGCACCCGCATGTGGGACGTGCAGCGCGCCGAGGTCTACGAGTACGAGGGCGGCTACTCCGACTACGTCTTCGCCCGGGCCGAACGCGAACGCCGCGCCGCCACCGAGGAGACCAAGCGGCAGAACCTCGCCCGCAAGGAACTCGCCTGGCTGCGCCGCGGCGCCCCGGCCCGCACCTCCAAGCCCCGCTTCCGCATCGAGGCCGCCAACGAGCTGATCGCCGACGTGCCGCCGCCGCGCGACACCGCCGAGCTGATGAAGTTCGCCAATTCCCGCCTGGGCAGGACCGTCTTCGACCTGGAGGACGTGACGATCACCGCCGGGCCCAAGGTGCTGCTGCGCCACCTGACCTGGCAGCTCGGCCCCGGCGAGCGCGTCGGCGTGCTCGGCGTCAACGGCGCGGGCAAGACCTCGCTGCTGCGCGCGCTCGCCGACGCCGCCCGCACCGGCGGCGAACAGCAGCCGCAGGCCGGCCGCGTCGTCGTCGGCAAGACCGTCAAGCTCGCCTACCTCTCCCAGGAGGTCGCGGAACTCGACCCCGACTGGCGGGTGCTGGAGTCGGTGGAACGCGTACGGCAGCGCGTCGACCTGGGCAAGGGCCGCGAGATGACCGCCTCGCAGCTGTGCGAGCGGTTCGGCTTCGGCAAGGAGAAGCAGTGGACGCCGGTCGGCGACCTGTCCGGCGGTGAGCGCAGGCGGCTGCAGATCCTGCGGCTGCTGATGGACGAACCCAACGTGCTCTTCCTCGACGAGCCCACCAACGACCTCGACATCGAGACCCTGACCCAGCTGGAGGACCTGCTCGACGGCTGGCCCGGCTCGATGGTCGTCATCAGCCACGACCGCTACTTCATCGAGCGCACCACCGACCGCGTCTTCGCCCTCCTCGGCGACCAGACCCTGCGGATGCTGCCGCGCGGCGTGGACGAGTACCTGGAGCGCCGCCGGGCCGCGATCGAGGCCGCGCCCAAGCCGCAGGCGGTGGCCGCGGCGGCCGAGCGGCCCAGGTCGTCGGCGGCCGACCAGCGCGCCGCGCAGAAGGAACTCCAGCGCATCGAGCGGCAGTTGGACCGCATCGGCGAGAAGGAGGCGAAGCTGCACGCCCGTATCGCCGACAATCCCACCGACTTCGAGGCGGTGGCCAAGCTCGACGCCGAACTGCGCACGCTGCGCGACGAGCGCGAGGACCTGGAGACGCGGTGGCTGGAACTGGCCGAGGACTGACCCGCGGTCGCGCGCGCCGCCCCGGCGCGCGGACGGCGGTAGCGCTCGCGTAACGGTCGGGTAGCGGGCCGGTCTCACCCCCGGACCGGGGCGGACCGGCCCCATTCGCCGTGCCGGGGCGGTGATACAAAGAGTTCCGTTTGGCGCCGGAGGTTCCCGGCGCCGCCACGGAAATTCGAGGATCACACGGGGGATCGCAGATGTCGCAACCACCGCCGCCGCAGCCACCGGACGGCCCGGGCGAAGCGGCCGACCCGCAGCAGCCGGCCCCCGAGCGGCCCTCCGCCGGCTCCGAACAGCAGCCGCCGTCGGCGGGGCCCGAGCAGCGGCAGCCCGCCGGTCCCGGGCAACCGCCCGCCGCACGGCACGAGATGCCGACCCAGCTCGCCCACGGCAACCCACCCCCGTCCGCGGCCCCGCAGGGCCCGCCGCCCCCGCCGCCCCCGCCCGGAGGCGCGCCGCAGAGCCCGTTCGGCCCGCCCGCGCAGGCCCCGCAGCCGGGCTACGGCTACCCCCAGCAAGCCCCGCAGCCCGGTTACGGCTACCCGCAGCAGCCCCCGGGCGCGCCCAACCCGTACGAGCAGAGCGGCGGTTACGGTCAGCCCGCGCCGTACGGCCAGAACCCGTACGCCGCCCAGCAGCCGGGCTACGGATACCCGCAGCAGCCCGCGACCCAGCCGATGCAGCAGGGCGGCTGGGGCGGCGGCGGGCAGAGCCCGTACGGCTACGGCTATCCGCAGCAGCCCCAGCCGCCGCAGCCCGGTGGCGGCAAGAGGCTGTCCGGCGGCAGGCTCTACGGGCTGATCGCGGCGATCGTGGCCGGCGTCCTCGTGATCGGCGGCGGCGCGTACGCGCTGACCTCCGGCGGCGGCTCCAAGCCGCACCCCGACGTCTCCGCCTCCGGCACCACGCAGGACGACAAGCCGCACAACTCCGAGGGCAAGGTGGCCTGGACGGTCGCCGCGCCCGAGGTGTCCAAGGCCCAGTTGGTCGCGCCGACCGCCGGGCAGTGGTTCGACGGCGGCGACGTCATCAAGCAGTCGACGACCGCGGTGACCGCGTACGACCTCACCTCGGGGCAGCAGCGCTGGAGCGTGCCGTCCCCGGAGGGCGACACCTGCGCCTCGGCGAGCGACCTGGTCAGCCACCGGATCGCGGTGCAGTACGGCACCGACTGCGAGAACGTCATGGTCATCGACACGTCCGCGGGCAAGATGACCTGGCACAAGCCGTTGACCTCCTCCTCCGGTTCCGCGGGCGAGTCCGGCAAGTACGAGTTCATGTACACCGACATGGCGATCAGCGGTGACACCCTCGCGGTGACCTGGGACTCCAACACGGTCTCCTTCCAGGTCTCCACCGCCAAGCCGCTGTGGCACTCCAACGCGGGCGACAACTGCAGCGACGCCGGGTTCGCCGGGGGCGCGCGGATGGTCGAGGTCTACAAGTGCGGCCTCGACAGCGACCCGCCGTTCCACGTGTCGCTGATCAACCCGGCCACCGGCAAGCCCACCTGGACCTGGGACGCCCCGGCCGGCACGTCGGTCACCAACGTCATCTCCGTCAACCCGGTCGTCGTCGGCATCAGCGCGGGCAACGACCTGATCACCGACGTGTGGGACGTCGACGGCGGCCGTCTTCAGGGCAAGATCTCGCTGGGCAAGGGCGGCGACGGGCAGAGCAAGTACGCCATCCAGTGCCCGTCGAACAACATGACCCCGTGCCGGAACGTCGCGGTCGACGGCACCACCCTCTACATGGCCACCGGCGTCCAGAGCAGCGGCTCGGCCGCGGGCGGCGAGACCAACCAGGTCGCCGCCTTCGACCTGACCACCGGCAACCCCAAGTGGCTGTCGAAGAACTCCGGTACGCCGCTGGACGTGGTGGGGACGCAGGGGCACGCGGTCGTCGCGTACCAGGAGGTCGCCTACGAGCACGGCGGCGCGATCGTCACGCTCGACCCGTCGACCGGCGCGATCAGCCCGTACCTGAAGTTCTCCGACGACACCCGCGAGCAGGAGTACGACGCGTACATGCCGGGCATCAACGATCTGGACGAGGGCTGGTACGACAACACGTTCGTGCTCTCGCTCACCGAGGTCACCGACAACGGCGACTACAAGTACCTGATGGCGGGCCTGCGCTGAGCGACCCCGCGCACCGCGGTCCCACGACGGCCGCCCGGCCACCCCGCCCCGCGCGGGCGGAACCGGGCGGCCGTCGCCGTACACCGGTCGCCACTCGGACGGATCCGGACGGATTGCGGCCTGAACTCGCCGGGAAGGTAGGGATTTTCGGTATTGGGGCACGCTTCTTCCCGGTAAGGGGGGCAGGACGTCGAACAAGCGTGTAGCTTCCGGGACTGGACCCGGGTCCCCGAGGGGTGGGGCCGCGGCGGGACGCCGGGTGAGCCGCGCTACGTCGGGAGAGGGGCACGCGTGGACCAGGTGAGGCCGAGGGTCACACCGCTGAGGGGGGAATGGGGGACTGAGCGGATGGGCGTACGGCTCGTGGTGGTCGACGACCACAGACTGCTCGCGGAGGCGCTGGCCTCGGCGCTGAAACTGCGCGGGCACCGGGTGCTGGCGGCGGGCGCGCCGAGCGCCGGAGCGGCCGACCTGGTGATCGCCCGCGCCCCCGAGGTGTGCCTGCTGGGCACCGCCTCCCCGGCCGAGCCGGGCGCCTTCGACCCGGTGGCCCGCATCAAGCGCGAACGGCCCGGGGTCGCCGTCGTGGTGCTCGGACCCGTGCCCAACCCGCGCGGCATAGCGGCGGCGTTCGCGGCCGGGGCGTCCGGCTACGTACGGCACGACGAGCGCATCGAGGGCGTCGAGCGGGCGATGGCCAAGGCCCGGGCGGGCGAGGTCGCGGTCGCACCGCCGCTGTTGCAGGGCGCGTTCGCGGAACTGCTGCACCCGGCGGCCGAACCGGACGACGAGGGCAGCAGGCTGTTGCAGATGCTCACGCCGCGCGAGCTGGAGGTGCTGGTACGGGTCGCCGAGGGCGAGGACACCCGGCTGATCGCGGCCGGGATGCGCATCGCCCCGAGCACCGCCCGCACCCACGTCCAGCGCGTCCTGATGAAGCTCGGCGTCGGCTCCCGCCTGGAGGCCGCCGCGCTGGCCGCCCGAACGGGCCTGCTGGACCGGGCAGCGGCAGAGGGCATCCCGTCGGGCGTGCGCAGGGGGGAGTAGCGCGCGGGCGGCGCTGCCCGGCGCGCCGCCATCCGTGGCGCCCCGGCGAACAGGGCTTTCCGGTAAGCCACCAGGGCGTGCCGCCTGACGCGGCCGCGCAGCGCGCCGTCCTCCGGGGCGGGGCGGCGCGCCCCTGGCATTTGTTGTGGCGAAGGCGATCGTCGAGCGTGCCGTCTTCCGGGGGAGCGGCGAGCCGCCCCGCAGCAGGCGTGGCGGACGCGATGATCCAGCGTGTCGTCTTCCCTGGCGGGGCGGGGCGGCGCGCCCCCGGCAGCAGCCGTGGCGAACGCGGTCGTCCAGCGTGCCGCATTGCGGGGCGGGGCGACGGCGGTCGGCCCCGGCAGCCTCGGCGAACGCGATGATCCAGCGTGTCGTCTTCCGGGGGCGGGGCGGGGCGGCGCGCCCCCGGCAGCAGCCGTGGCGAACGCGGTCGTCCAGCGTGCCGTCTTCCGGAACGAGGGCGGCACGCCCTCCCCCCTCACCTCCGCTATCCGCACGATTCCTGATGCTATTTGTTGGATTGCGCCGCAGACCCCCGCCCCATCCCGCCCCCATCCCGCTCGGCCCTGCACCCCACGCGCGCGGCGCCCAGCCGCGCGCGTGATCGCGGGCATTGACGCCACTGTTGGCTTGTGGTTCATTGTGTTCGGTTATGTTTGGGGCTGAACGCTGTGAGGAGCCTCCTGGGTGAAGAAGACGACGACCCGGCTCGCCGACGGCCGGGAACTGGTCCACTACGACTCCCGCGACGACGCGGTTCGCGACGCCGTCGACCAGCGCCCGCTCGACGCCACCAGGACCGCCTCCGAGATCCGCCGCGACCCCCTGCGCGGCGACTGGGTCGCCATCGCCTCGCACCGGCAGGGCCGCACCTACCATCCGCCCGCCGACGAGTGCCCGCTGTGCCCCTCGCGTGACGGCCGGCTCAGCGAGATCCCCGCCGCCGACTACGACGTCGTCGTCTTCGAGAACCGCTTCCCCTCACTCATCGGCGCCCCGGGACCGCAGGCCGCCGAGGACGCGCAGGGGCTGTTCGCACGCCGCCCCGGCGCCGGGCGCTGCGAGGTGGTCTGCTTCACCTCCGACCACGACGCCTCGTTCGCCGACCTCACCCCGGAACAGGCCGCGCTCGTCCTGGAGGTCTGGACCGACCGCACCGCGGAACTCTCCCAACTCCCGGGCGTGGAACAGGTCTTCTGCTTCGAGAACCGCGGCCGCGAGATCGGCGTCACCCTCAGCCACTCCCACGGCCAGATCTACGCCTACCCCTTCGTCACCCCGCGCACCGAGAGCACCCTGCGCGAACTCGCCGCCCACCGCGACGAGACGGAAGGCCGCAATCTCTTCGACGACGTCCTCGCCGCCGAACGCGCCGACGCCGCCCGGCTGGTCATCGAGGGCAGGCACTGGACCGCCTTCGTCCCGCACGCCGCCCACTGGCCGTACGAGGTCCACCTCTACCCCAACCGCCGCGTCCCCGACCTGCCGGCGCTCGACGACGCCGCCCGCGACGAGTTCCCGCACGTCTACCTCGAACTGCTGCGCCGCTTCGACCGCCTCTTCGGCCCCGGCGAACCGCCCACGCCGTACATCTCCGCCTGGCACCAGGCCCCGACGCGCCACCCCGACCGCCGCGACTTCGGGCTGCACCTGGAGCTGTTCACCGTCCGCCGCTCCCGAGGCAAGCTGAAGTTCCTCGCCGGTTCGGAATCCGGCATGAACGTCTTCGTCAACGACGTGCCGCCCGAGACCGCCGCCGCCCGGCTGCGCGAGGTCGCCACCCCCGGCTTCCGCCCCACAGCGCACCGATAGCGACGACGGCTAGGTTGCGGCACGGGGCAGCCGCAGGCCCTCAGCACACCCAGGAAGGCGACACCCACGTGAGCAGCACCACCAAGAGGTACCTCGTCACCGGCGGCGCCGGCTACGTCGGCAGCGTCGTGGCAGCCCACCTGCTGGAGGCCGGGCACCGGGTCACCGTGCTGGACGACCTGTCCACCGGCCACCGCGCCGGCGTGCCCGCGGCGGCGGACTTCGTGGAGGGCCGCATCCAGGACGCCGCCCGCGTCCTGGACCCCTCCTACGACGCCGTGCTCCACTTCGCCGCCTGCTCACAGGTCGGCGAATCCGTCGCACGGCCCGAGAAGTACTGGCGCAACAACGTCGGCGGCACCATCGAACTGCTCACCGCCATGCGCGACGCCGGCGTGCGCACCCTCGTCTTCTCCTCCACCGCCGCCACCTACGGCGAACCGGCCATCGTCCCCATCACCGAGGACCTGCCGACGCTGCCCACCAACCCGTACGGCGCGACCAAGCTCGCCGTCGACCAGATGATCAGCGGTGAATGCGCCGCCCATGGACTGGCCGCGGTCTCACTGCGCTACTTCAACGTCGCCGGTGCGTATACCGCGCAGGACGGCACCACCTACGGCGAGCGCCACGAACCCGAGTCGCATCTCATCCCCCTCGTCCTCCAAGTCGCCCGCGGCGAGCGCGAGTCGATCTCCGTCTACGGCGACGACTACCCCACCCCGGACGGCACCTGCGTCCGGGACTACATCCACGTCGCCGACCTGGCCGACGCCCACCTCCTCTCCCTCGCCCACGCACGCGCGGGCGAGCACCTGATCTGCAACCTCGGCAACGGCAACGGCTTCTCCGTGCGCGAGGTCGTCGACACCGTCCGGCGGGTCACCGGTCACCCGATCCCGGAGACCCCCGCGCCCCGGCGGGCAGGGGACCCCGCGGTCCTGGTGGCCTCCGCCGAGCGCGCCCGCACCCGACTCGGCTGGAAGCCGACCCGTACCGACCTGGCGTCGATCGTCCGCGACGCGTGGGAGTTCGAGCCGGGCGGGGACCGCCGCGACCCCTCGCCCGCCGCGCCCTCCAGCGCGTCACACAAGGAGAACGAGGCGTGACCGCCGAGGCGTTCCAACGGGCGTTCGGATTCACCCCAGAGGGTGAATGGGCGGCCCCGGGGCGGGTCAACCTCATCGGGGAGCACACCGACTACAACGACGGCTTCGTCATGCCGTTCGCCCTCCCGCGCACCATCCGAGCCACCGTCGCCCGCCGCGACGACGGCCTGCTGCGCCTGCACTCCAGCGACGACCCCACCGGCGCCGTCACCGAACTGCGCCTCGCCGACCTCGCCCCCGGGCGCATCACCGGCTGGACCGCCTACCCCGCCGGAGTCCTGTGGGCCCTGCGCGAAGCCGGCCACCACCCCGGCGGAGCCGACATCCACTACGACTCCACCGTTCCCACCGGCGCGGGGCTGTCCTCCTCCGCCGCCCTGGAGGTCGTCACCGCGCTCGCGCTGTCCGACCTCTACGAACTCGGCCTGGAGCGCGGCCCGTTGGCCCGGCTGTGCCAGCGCGCCGAGAACGACTTCGTCGGCGCGCCCACCGGGATCATGGACCAGACCGCCTCCGCCTGCTGCGCGGAGGGCCATGCCCTGCACCTCGACACCCGAGACCTGACACAGCGTCAGATCCCGTTCGACCTGGCCGCCGCGGGCCTGCGGCTGCTGGTCGTCGACACCCGCGTCAAGCACGCCCACAGCGACGGCGCATACGGCGACCGCCGCCGCGGCTGCGAGGCGGGCGCCGCCGCCCTCGGCGTACCCGCGCTGCGTGACGTCCCCTTCGGCGAACTCGACGCCGCGCTGCGGCGGTTGCGGGCCGACGGCACCGGCGAGGAGGTACGGCGGCTGGTGCGGCACGTCGTCACCGAGAACCGCCGCGTCGCCCGCGTCGCCGCGCTCCTCGAAGCGGGCGACCCCCGCGCCGTCGGCCCCCTCCTGACCGAGGGACACGCCTCGCTGCGCGACGACTTCCGGGTCTCCTGCGCGGAGTTGGACCTCGTGGTCGACACCGCCCTCGACACCGGCGCGCTCGGGGCCCGGATGACCGGGGGCGGCTTCGGCGGCTCCGCGATCGTCCTGACGGAGACCGCGAGCGCGGAGGCGGTCACCGAAGCGATCACCGGGGCGTTCACCACGAAGGGGTGGGCCGCGCCGCGAGTCTTCACCGCCACGCCCGGCGCGGGGGCCGGACGGATCGGGTGAACGGCGGCGAAGGCGTGAGGCGCCGTCCCGCGTGAGGCGCCGTCTCGCGTGAGGGCGTGAGCGGCCCCCTCTGAAGGCGTGGAGGGGCGGCTGGGCGGGCGCGGGGTCGCGTGGAGGGCGGCGGTGGGGTCGCGTGGCGGGCGGTCGCCACTCCTCGCGCGCCGGGCGTGTGCGGTGTGACTGCCGTTGCGTACGAGAACGGCGTGCGCGGCGTGCGGAGTGGCCGACCGGCGCGCACGGACGCTCCGCGCGACCGTTCCCGCGTACGACGCCAACCACGTCGTCACCCGAAGGCGACGGACGCCCTCGCCCCGGCCCGTACCGCCTCTGCCTGGGGTGTCGACCCGCCGTCACCTCCCGTACGGCCCCCGTACGCGCCACAGCCGCGATCCCGCCGCCAGCCGTTCCTTTCGCGCCGAACACCCGCCCCGCGCGCCCGAGTTCGCCGTTCCGGCCCCCGTTGTCAGCGCTCCGGCCTACGCTTTTCGGAAAGGTTCCGGTGTGTACGGGACCGGTCGCAGGGAGTGGTACGCCGGGGCCGAGGACCGGTCCGCCTCGCCCCGCGTGCCGAGCAGCAGTCGTCCGTCGTCCGCGGCGAGGGGGAGTGTGATCGCGTGGCCCGGATCCGCGTACTGGTGGTCGACGACCACCGCATATTCGCCGAGTCGCTGGCCGCCGCCCTCGCGGCGGAACCGGACGTCGAGGTCATGGCGGCCGGAAGCGGCCCCGCGGCCCAACGCGCCCTGGACCGCGCCGCGGGCGACGGCAGGCGCTTCGACGTGCTGCTGGTCGACGCCGACCTGGGCACCGTCACCCACCTGCCCGCGCCGCGCGCGCCCGAGCCCCGGCCCGCGGAGACCCGTGCGGCAGAGAATCGCGCCGCCGATCCCCGCGCCGCGGAGATCCGCGCCACCGAACCGGGTCCCTCCGCCCTGCCGCCGCGCCTGCCGGCCGCGCCTTCCCAGACCGGGGGCGACGCGCCGCTGGACGGCATAGCCCTGGTGGAGCGGGTCCGCGCCGGCCACCCCGCCACCCGCACCGTCGTCCTGGCCGAACGCGACGACCCGCGCCGCGCCGCGCGCGCCCTACAGGCCGGAGCGGCCGGCTGGGTCGCCAAGGACAGCTCCCTGTCCCGGCTGCTCGCCGTCATCCGCGGAGTGCTGCGCGACGAGACGCACCTGCCGCCCGCGCTGCTCACCGGGGTGCTGCGCGAGCTGACGGCCGCCCGCAGGCACCGCACGGAGAGCGAACGGCTGGTGGAGTCGCTGACGCCGCGCGAGCGGGAAGTGCTGCGCTGCATGGTCGCCGGTCTCGGGCGCAAGGCGGTCGCGGAGCGGCTCTACCTCTCCCCGCACACCGTCCGCACCCACATGCAGAACGTGCTGGGCAAGCTCGGAGTGCACTCCACCCTGGCCGCCGTCGCGCTGGCCCGGCGCGCGGGCGTCGGCCCGGCCGACCTCGCGATACCGGCGGGCAGCGGCACTTCCGCGTGACGCCGACGCCCCGCTGCCACGGCCGGCGGCGCCATCCGCCTGACACCGACGACCCGCTGCCCCATGGCCGTACGACCCCCGGAAGGCGCGTCGGTCAGCCCGGCACGTTGTCGAACGGCGCCGTCAACTGTCGCAGCAGCGAGGCGAGTTCCGTGCGCTGGCGGGGGGACAGCTCGGCCAGGATCGCCCGCTCCTGGTCCAGCAGCCCGGCCAGCGACTCGTCGGCCCGGTGCTGACCCTCGACGGTGAGGCGCACCAGCACCCCACGCCGGTCGTTGGGGTCGGGCAGCCGCTCGACCAGGCCGCGCTTGGCCAGCCGGTCGATGCGGTTGGTCATCGTGCCCGAGGTCACCAGTGTCTGGGTGAGCAACTGCCCCGGTGACAGCTGGTAGGGGGCGCCGGCCCGCCGCAGTGACGTCAGCACGTCGAACTCCCACGGTTCCAGGCTGTGCTCGGCGAACGCGAGCCGTCGCGCACGGTCCAGGTGCCGGGCGAGCCTGCTGACCCGGCTCAGCACCTCCAGCGGCTCCACGTCGAGGTCCGGGCGCTCACGGCGCCACGCAGCCACCAGCCTGTCGACCTCGTCCTCCATGCGATCAGTGTAGTGGTTCTGTCGACATGAAGTCTCTTGACATCAAGAGATTGGAAAGAGGATTGTATGGGCAATGTCGGCGACGGGAGACAAGGCGCAAGCCGGCCACGCCTCCCACCAAGGACACGCACCTCATGAGGGGGCCCCGCCCATGCACCAGGCGACCTGGGATCCGCAGCAGTACCTCCGCCACGCCGGACACCGCACCCGGCCCTTCCACGACCTTCTCCACCGCATCCCCGCCATCCCCGGCAACCCCCCGCGCATCGCCGACCTCGGCTGCGGCCCCGGCAACGTCACCACCCTGCTCGCCGACCGCTGGCCCGACGCCCGCGTCACCGGCCTCGACAGCTCCGCCGAGATGCTCGCCACCGCCGAGCAGTACGCCGGACTCACCCCCGGCGGCGGCAGGCTCTCCTTCCGCTGGGCCGACGCCGCCACCTGGATCCCCGACCGCCCCTACGACCTCATCGTCTCCAGCGCCGCCCTCCAGTGGGTCCCCAACCACCCCGACATGATCCCCACCTGGATCGACAGCCTCGCCCCCGGCGGCACCTTCGCCCTCCAGGTCCCCGGCAACTTCACCTCACCCAGCCACGCCCTCCTCGACGACCTGTGCGACGCCCCCCAGTGGCGCGACCGCCTCGGCGGCCACGGACGCCGCTACACCCACATCCTCGACGCCGCCGGATACCTCGAACTCCTCAGCGGCCTCGACTGCGTCGTCGACGCCTGGGAGACCACCTACGTCCAGCTCCTCACCGGAGAGGACCCGGTGCTCGACTGGACCAAGGGCACCGCCCTGCGCCCCGTCCTCACCGCCCTCGCAGGCGACGAGGAAGCCCAGCACGAGTTCGTCGCCCAGTACCGCGACCTGCTCCGCAAGGCCTACCCGCCGGGACCGCGCGGCACGGTCTTCCCGTTCCGCCGCATCTTCGCGATCGCGACCCGGCGGGACTGACCCCGGAGCGCGGCCGGAGGCCCCCCGGAGGGGGAGGGGCCGCGGTCGTACGGGGCGCCGCAGCCGGTGCGGACCGTCGGGGGGCGGCCCGCACCGGCTCCCGGCCGGCACCCCGCCCTGGCCTCCGGCCGCGGCCCGGCCCACCGTCCCGCGCCCGCTGGTCGGCGCCCCGACCGACCTCACCCGGCCCTCACCCGGCCCCACGAACTCCAGGAAGCCGACACCGTGATCACCGCACTCGACCACGTCCAACTCGCCGCCCCGCCCGGAAGCGAGGACAACCTGCGCGCCTACTACCGCGACGTCCTCGGCATGACCGAGATCCCCAAACCGCCCGCACTCGCCGCCCGGGGCGGATGCTGGTTCACCGCCGGCACCGTCCAACTCCACATCGGCATCGAGCACGACTTCACACCCGCCAGGAAAGCCCACCCGGGACTGCGCGTCACCGGCATCCACGCCTACGCGCGCCGCCTCACCGAACGCGGAGCGACCGTCACCTGGGACGACAACCTCCCCGGCCACCACCGCTTCTACGCGCACGACCCGTACGGCAACCGCATCGAGTTCCTCGAACCGATCGACGCGTGAGCGGGCGGGAACGGCCGCACGCCGGCCCACGGCCCCGTGCCGGCCGGCGCGCTCGCGCGTTCAGTAGAGGGCGGGGCGCCCACGCGTTCAGGAAGGCGGGCCGCCGCCCGCCACTCACGCCTTCCGGTGCCCTATCAGCCGCGGCTTCGGCTCCAGACCCGACAGCCCGTTCCACGCCAGGTTCACCAGATGCGCCGCCACGTCCGCCTTCTTCGGACGCCGCACGTCAAGCCACCACTGACCCGTCAACGCCACCATGCCGACCAGCGCCTGCGCGTACATCGGCGCCAGCTTCGGCTCGAAACCCCGCTGCTTGAACTCCTCGCCGAGGATGTCCTCCACCCGCGTCGCGATGTCACTGATCAACGACGCGAACGTCCCCGTCGACTGCGCCACCGGCGAATCGCGCACCAGGATGCGGAAACCGTCCGTCGACTGCTCGATGTAGTCCAGCAGCGCGAACGCCGCCTGCTCCAGCAACTCCCGGGGATGACCCCCGGTCAGCGCGCTCGTCACCATGTCCAGCAGCAACCGCATCTCACGGTCCACCACCACCGCGTACAAGCCTTCCTTGCCACCGAAGTGCTCGTACACCACCGGCTTGGAGACCCCCGCCTTGTGCGCGATCTCCTCCACCGACGTGCCCTCGAAACCGCGCTCCGCGAACAACTGCCGCCCTACGTCGAGCAGTTGCTCACGCCGCTGCGCCCCCGTCATCCGCACCCGGCGCGTCCTGCGACCACCCGGCGACGAAGCCGGCGACGACCCGACCGGCACCCCCGTACCCGCCGACGACACCCCCGACGACGAGCCGCGACCCGCGGAACCCCTCGCTCCGGAGGAACCCCGCGACGACGCCGCCCTGCGCGTCCCGCCGCCCGCCGCCCTGCCCGTCGTCCCGTCCGTCGCCACGGGCACCATCATGCCGCTTCGGCGACGTCTTCCTTACGCCGGGAGGCGATCCGCTCCGCGGTCGGCCAGCGCACGTCCGACGCCCAGCCGAGCTTCTCGAACCAGCGGATGATCCGCGCGCTGGAGTCGATCTGGCCACGCATCACCCCGTGCCGCGCGCACGTCGGGTCGGCGTGGTGCAGGTTGTGCCACGACTCACCGCACGACAGCACCGCCAGCCACCACACGTTCCCCGAACGGTCCCGCGACCTGAACGGGCGCTTGCCCACCGCGTGGCAGATCGAGTTGATCGACCACGTCACGTGGTGCAGCAACGCCACCCGTACCAGCGAACCCCAGAAGAACGCCGACGCGGCGCCCCACCACGACATCGTCACCAGACCACCCACCAGCGGCGGGATCAGCAACGACACCGTCGTCCACAGCACGAACTGCCGCGACACCATCCGGATCGCCGGGTCCTTGATCAGATCCGGCGCGTACTTGTGCTGCGGCGTCTGCTCCTCGTCGAACATCCAGCCCATGTGCGCCCACCACAACCCCTTGAGCAGGGCCGGAACGGTCTCGCCGTAACGCCACGGCGAGTGCGGGTCGCCCTCGGCGTCGGAGAACTTGTGGTGCCTGCGGTGGTCCGCCACCCAGCGCACGACCGGCCCCTCGACCGCCATCGACCCGGCGATCGCCAGCGCGACGCGCAACGGGCGCTTCGCCTTGAAGGAGCCATGGGTGAAGTAGCGGTGGAAGCCCACGGTGATGCCGTGGCAGCCCAGGAAGTACATGAACACCATCAGGCCCAGGTCGAGCCAGCTCATGCCCCAGCCCCAGGCGATCGGGATCGCCGCGACGAGCGCGACGAACGGGACGCCGATGAACAGCGCCAAGGTGATCTGCTCGACGGAGCCCTTGCTGTCGGCGCCCAGGGTCGCGCTCGGCAGCGCCTGCTGCGCCGCGGGCGCGGGATCCCGGGGCTCGGTGATCACGTCCGGCTGTGTGGTCA
The DNA here is from genome assembly GCF_003144095.1 of Streptomyces sp. ICBB 8177. GTDB lineage: Bacteria > Actinomycetota > Actinomycetes > Streptomycetales > Streptomycetaceae > Streptantibioticus_D. The sequence goes on from NZ_NSKH01000002.1 coordinate 472,254, forward strand.
TGTATGTCCCTCGGGGGTGCGGGAATGTCTTACGGACCTACGGGACCGTAACCTACGTCGCCGTAAGTATGGCAGGGCCCGGCCCGCCCGGCCCAGCACCGCGCATGCGGCGCCTCGGGCATATGTGCCCGCTCCTCAAGGTCATCAAGGCTGAGGCCGCGAACTTCCGCACGACTTCCATCCGTGCAGGTCACGCCCGGGCGGGTGAAGCCACTCGATCGTGTGGTCGATCGCCGAACGCCTGGCGTGTCGGCGAGGGCGGGGTGAACGCTTGTTCAAAGACCGCCGCGAAGACCGAACTGCGCGCGAGAGCGCGGGAGTTGCGAGGAGAGGGGAAGACGTATGACGAGATCGTTGAGGCGTTGGGGGTGTCGAGGAGTTCGGTGTCGCTGTGGGTGAGGGATCTGGCTCCGCCTGCCCGGCCCAGGCGCAAGCCGGACTGGGGTCCGTACCGCGAACGGACCCGCCTCGCCAGGGAGGAGGCGAAGGCGGCGGCCAGGGCCGAGGTCGGTTGCCTGACGGACCGGGAACTGTTCATCGCGGGGGTGGCGCTCTATTGGGCCGAGGGGAGCAAGAGCAAGCCTTACCGGATCGATGAGTCGGTGATCTTTGTCAATAGTGACCCGGACGTGATCGAGGTCTACCTGGCGTGGCTCCAGTTGCTTGGTGTCGACCCTGGCAGGCTGCGCTTCCGACTGATGATCCACGAGTCCGCCGACGTAGCCGCCGCAGAGCGGTATTGGGCCGAACTTGTCGGCGACGGCTCGGCTGCGTTCGGCAAGACGACGCTCAAGCGCCACAATCCTGCGACGGTCCGGAAGAGCGTCGGTGAGGGGTATCGGGGCTGCCTCGCGGTCAAAGTGCTCAACGGCGCCGACCTATACCGTCGCATCGAAGGCTGGTGGTGCGGCATAGTAGGTGTCGGCAAGCGGCGCCAAAGAGAATCGCCCGCTTGACAAGCGTTCCGCCGTAGTGTAATTGGCAGCACGGGAGCTTTTGGTGCTCTTCGGTCCGGGTTCGAGTCCTGGCGGCGGAGCTTAAGGTTCGAATGAGGGCCCCGGTCGGCTGACCGGGGCCCTTCGCTTGGCCCGTCGGCCCCCTCCCGTATGGGCGCCTCCGTAACCCCTCGGTATCCTGCGGGTATCCACCCCCCGAACGCCGAGGAGCCTCCCCGTGAGCCCCATCCGACCGGCTGCCGTCGTCGTCCTTGCCGCGGGTGAGGGCACCCGCATGAAGTCGGCGACCCCCAAGGTGCTGCACGAGATCTGCGGCCGCTCCCTGGTGGGCCACGTGGCCGCCGCGGCCCGTGAGCTGGACCCCGAGCACCTGGTCGTCGTCGTCGGCCACGCCCGCGAGCAGGTCGCCGCGCACCTCGCCGAGATCGACCCCGCCGCCCGCACCGCCGTCCAGGCGGAGCAGAACGGCACCGGTCACGCCGTCCGCACCGCCCTGGACGCGCTGGCCGCCGACGGCGTGGCGCTCGACGGCACCGTGGTGATCACCTGCGGCGACACCCCGCTGCTGACCGCGGCCACGTTGCGCGAGCTGGCCGGAGCCCACGAGCGCGACGGCAACGCGGTGACCGTGCTGACCGCCGAGGTGCCGGACGCCACCGGCTACGGCCGCATCGTGCGCGAGGCCGACGGCTCGGTCGCCGGCATCGTCGAGCAGAAGGACGCCGACGCCGCGCAGCGCGCGATCCGGGAGATCAACTCGGGTGTGTTCGCCTTCGACGCGAAGCTGCTGGCGGAGGCGCTGTCGAAGATCACCACGGACAACGCGCAGGGCGAGGAGTACCTGACCGACACGCTGGCGATCCTGCGGGCGAGCGGTCACCGGGTGGGTGCCTCGCTCGCCGCGGACCACCGCGAGGTGGCCGGCATCAACAACCGGGTCCAGTTGGCGCAGGCGCGCCGGATGCTCAACGACCGCCTGCTGCGGGACGCGATGCTGGCCGGTACGACGGTCGTGGATCCGGCGACGACGTGGGTGGACGTGACGGTGGAGTTCGAGCCGGACACGGTGGTGCACCCGGGGACGCAGCTGCGGGGTGCGACGCGGCTGGCGGCCGGTGCGCAGGTGGGCCCGAACTCGACGCTGACGGACACCGTGGTGGGCGAGGGCGCGAAGGTGAGTTTCACGGTGGCGGAGGGCGCGTTGATCGGCCCGGAGGCCAGCGTGGGCCCGTACGCGTACCTGCGGCCGGGGACGCGGATGGCGCGCGGCTCGAAGGCGGGCACGTACGTGGAGATGAAGAACGCGTCGATCGGTGAGGGCACGAAGGTGCCGCACCTGTCGTACGTGGGTGACGCGACGATCGGTGAGCACACCAACATCGGTGCGGCGAGCGTGTTCGTGAACTACGACGGTGAGCACAAGCACCACACGACGGTGGGCAGCTACTGCAAGACGGGTGCGGACAACATGTTCGTGGCGCCTGTCACAGTCGGGGACGGTGTCTACACGGCGGCCGGTTCTGTGATCATCAAGGACGTGCCGTCGGGCGCGCTGGCGGTCGCCCGTGGCCAGCAGCGCAATATCGAAGGCTGGGTGGTCCGCAAGCGGCCGGGGAGCGGTGCCGCGAAGGCCGCGGAGCGGGCCGAAAGTGGCGAGTGACCTGGGCATGATCCGTTTCGCCCGGGTATCCGAGTGCGTCGCGCGGGGCGTACCGTGTGGGGTGCACACATTTCCGCCAGCTCGCCCATCCGCGGGTGAAGCTGCGTCGAACACCAGTCGAATCACCAAGGAGACTGTGCAGTGACCGGGATCAAGACGACCGGTGAGAAGAAGCTGATGCTCTTCTCCGGCCGCGCCCACCCCGAGCTGGCGGAGGAGGTGGCGCACAAGCTGGGTGTTCAGCTGGTGCCGACCAAGGCCTTCGACTTCGCGAACGGCGAGATCTACGTGCGGTTCGAGGAGTCGGCGCGAGGCTGTGACGCCTTCGTGATCCAGAGCCACACGGCCCCCATCAACAAGTGGATCATGGAGCAGTTGATCATGATCGACGCGTTGAAGCGTGCGTCGGCGAAGCGGATCACCGTGATCGTGCCGTTCTACGGTTACGCGCGGCAGGACAAGAAGCACCGTGGCCGTGAGCCGATCTCGGCGCGGCTGATGGCCGATCTGTTCAAGACGGCGGGTGCGGACCGGATCCTGACGGTGGACCTGCACACCGACCAGATCCAGGGTTTCTTCGACGGCCCGGTGGACCACCTGTTCGCGCTGCCGCTGCTGGCGGACTACGTGGGCACGAAGGTGGACCGCGAGAAGCTGACGATCGTGTCGCCGGACGCGGGCCGGGTGCGGGTCGCGGACCGCTGGTGCGACCGGCTGGGCGCGCCGCTGGCGATCGTGCACAAGAGGCGTGACCCGGATGTGGCGAACCAGGTCACCGTGCACGAGGTGGTCGGTGACGTGCGGGGCCGCATCTGCGTGCTGGTGGACGACATGATCGACACCGGTGGCACGATCTGCGCGGCGGCGGACGCGTTGTTCGCCAACGGTGCGGAGGACGTGATCGTGACGGCGACGCACGGTGTGCTGTCGGGTCCGGCGGCTGACCGGCTGAAGAACTCCAAGGTGAGCGAGTTCGTGTTCACCGACACCCTGCCGACGCCGGGTGAGCTGGAGCTGGACAAGATCACGGTGCTGTCGATCGCGCCGATGATCGCGAGTGCGATCCGCGAGGTGTTCGAGGACGGTTCGGTGACGAGCCTGTTCAACGACGCGCACTGACACACGTGGAACATGGTCTGCCCGAGGGGGCGGGGGCGCAGGTCGCCTCCGCCCCCTCGGCCGTGGTAACGGGCACCCTGTCGCGGCGGGTAGAATCGCGGGGTTGCTCGGCGAGGGAGACCGTGCGCGGTCTCCGTTATCGACGCGCTTTCGAGAGTGCGAGTTGCGGGTTCGGAGCAGGTCCGTCGTGGACCGAGCGGCAGATCGTTGTACATATCCGTCGTCATCCACGAGGAGTGCTGACATGGCTGAGGTCAAGATCACCGCTGGTGTGCGGTCCGAGTTCGGCAAGGGCGCCGCGCGTCGCGCCCGTCGCGAGGGCAAGGTCCCGGGCGTCGTCTACGGTCACGGCGCCGAGCCGGTCCACGTCAACCTGCCGGGTCACGAGCTGATGCTCGCGCTGAAGACCCCGAACGTCCTGATCAGCCTGGACGTGGACGGCAAGTCCGAGCTGGTCATCCCGAAGGCCGTGCAGAAGGACCCGATCAAGGGCTTCCTGGAGCACGTGGACCTGCTGCAGGTCAAGCGGGGCGAGAAGGTCTCCGTCGAGGTCCCGGTGCACGTCGAGGGCGAGCTGGCCCCGGGCGGCAACCTGATCGAGCACGTGCTGAACGCGCTGCCGGTCGAGGCCGAGGCCACCCACATCCCGGAGTCCGTCACCGTCTCGGTGGAGGGCCTGGAGGCCGGCGCGTCGATCGTGGCGAAGGACATCGAGCTGCCGAAGGGCACCTCGCTGGCCGTCGAGGACGACGCGGTCGTGCTGCAGATCGTGGCGGCGCAGGCCGAGGCTCCGGCCGAGGAGGCCGAGGCCGAGGAGGGTGCCGAGGCTCCCGCCGAGGGTGCCGAGGCCTGAGTGACGCGTGGCGTGGGGCCCTGAGGGTCGCCCCGCGCGGGGCGTGTCGCCTGTTTTCCGCGAACCGCCGTCCGGTGCTGTCCGGGCGGCGGTTCGTCGTGTCGTACGGTCCTGCGGGGCGCAAGGAGCGGGGAGGAGAAGGTGGGCGTGAGCATGAGTGGTTCTGCGGGGGCCGAGGGGCCGTGGCTGGTGGCGGGTCTCGGCAATCCCGGTCCTGAGTACGCGGGCAACCGGCACAACATCGGGTTCATGGTGGTGGATCTGCTGGCGGAGCGGATCGGTGGCCGGTTCAAGGCGCACAAGAGCCGGGCGCAGGTCGTGGAGGGCCGGATCGGCGGGCAGCGGGTGGTGCTGGCGAAGCCGATGTCGTTCATGAACGTCTCGGGTGGTCCGGTGACGGCGCTGCGGGACTTCTACAAGGTGGCGACGGAGCGGGTCGTCGCGGTCCACGACGAGTTGGACATCGACTACGCGACGCTGCGGCTGAAGAAGGGCGGCGGTGACAACGGTCACAACGGCCTGAAGTCGATCACGAAGTCGCTGGGTCCCGACTATCTGCGGGTGCGGTGCGGGATCGGGCGGCCGCCGGGGCGGATGGAGGTGGCGTCGTTCGTGCTGAAGGACTTCTCCTCGGTGGAGCGCAAGGAGCTGGAGTGGTTCGTGGACCGCGCGGCGGACGCGGTGGAGTCGCTGATCGAGGACGGCCTGGAGCGGGCGCAGAGCACGTACAACGGCTGAGGGGCCGAGGGCGGGGCGGTCGGCGGCCGGGCGTGGGCGGCTCGTCGTGCGGTGTATGAGGCTGTATGCGTCAACCGTTGTTGACCCCTGCGGTCTCGATCCCCAAGGATCGCGCGCATGCGGAAACGGAGCCTGATCCGGCGGCTGGGTGAGAGTGCCTGGGGTCTGCTGCTGCTGACGAGGGTGGTCGTGGTGGCGGCCCTCGCGGTGCTGGTGCTGGTGGCGGGGGCCTGGGTGTCGTGGAGTTCGGGCCGGGACGCGGTGGCGTCGGGCCTGGAGCGCGGCACGATGACGGTGACGTCGTGCGGGGCGTCGTCGTGTTCGGGGCCGTTCGCTCCGAGCGGGCCGCAGCCGCCGCTGGCGCGGGTGTCGGTGGACCGGTTGGTGACCCGGGGCACGGGCCAGCGGTTCCCGGTCGTGGTCGAGCCGGGCACGGTCAAGGTGGTGCGGACCGGTCCCGCCGGTGTGCTGTTCGCGTTGCGGCCGTTGGCGGGGGCGCTGCTGCTGGCGGCGCTGGTGGTGGGGGTGGGGTTGCGGATGCGGCGTACGGCGTGGTTGTCGGGTCTGGCGGGGGTGTTGCTGGTGGCGGTGCCGTTCGCGCTGGGGTGAGCCCTGGCGCGTACGGCACCGCCACCGGCGGTTGCGGCGTCAGCCGGTGTTGCGCAGGCCGGCGGCGACCCCGTTGACGGTGAGCAGCAGGGCGCGGGCCAGCGTCGGGTCGGGTTCGGCGCCTTCGGCGGCGGCCTTGCGCTGGCGGTCGAGCAGGGCGACCTGGAGGTAGGAGATCGGGTCGAGGTAGGCGTCGCGGACGTGGAAGGTCTGCTTGAGCACCGGGTTGGAGTCGAGCAGGTCGTCCTCGCCGGTGATGCGCAGCACCTCGCTGACGGTCAGGGCGTGTTCGGCCTCGATGTCGGCGAAGACGTGCTTGAGGTCGTCGGGGACGAGGGTGTCGACGTAGTGCCGGGCGATGCGCAGGTCGGTCTTGGCGAGCGTCATCTCCACGTTGGACAGGAAGTTGCGGAAGAAGTGCCAGCGTTCGTGCATCTCGTCGATGACCGCGTCGAGTCCCGCCTCGCGGGCGGCCTTCAGGCCGGAGCCGACGCCGTACCAGCCGGGCACGATCTGCCGGGACTGGGTCCAGCCGAACACCCACGGGATCGCCCGCAGCCCGTCGAGCCCGGCGCCGGAGTCGGGCCGGCGGGAGGGGCGGGAGCCGAGGTGGAGTTCGGCGAGCTGGTCGACGGGGGTGGAGGCGAAGAAGTAGGCGGGCAGGTCGGGGTCCTCCACCAGGCGCCGGTAGGCGGCGTGGGCGGCCTCGGAGACCTGTTCCATCGCGGCGTCCCAGCGGGCCAGTGCCTCGTCGGACTGGCGGGGCGCGGTGTGCAGGGCGGAGGCCTGGAGGGTGGCGGCGACGGTCAGTTCGAGGTTCTCGCGGGCGAGTGAGGGGATGAGGTACTTGTCGGAGATGACCTCGCCCTGCTCGGTGACCTTGATCTCGCCTTCGAGGGTGCCCCAGGGCTGGGAGAGGATCGCCTCGTGGGACGGGCCGCCGCCGCGGCCGACGGTGCCGCCGCGGCCGTGGAAGAGGCGCAGCCGCACCCCGTAGCGGTGGGCGACGTCGCGCAGGCGGCGCTGGGCGCGGTGGATCTCCCACTGGCTGGTGGTGATGCCGCCGAACTTGGAGGAGTCGGAGTAGCCGAGCATGACCTCCTGGACGTCGCCGCGCAGGGAGACGAGCTTGCGGTAGGAGGGGTCGGAGAGCATCTCCTCCAGCAGCTTGTCGGCGATCTTCAGCTCGTCGGTGGTCTCCAGCAGCGGCACGATGCCGATCTTGGCGATGCCGGCGTGCAGGTCGATCAGTCCGGCCTCGCGGGCGAGGACGGCAGCGGCGAAGACGTCGTCGGAGCCGAGGCACATCGAGATGATGTACGACTCGATGACCTCGGGCCCGAAGCGGTCGAATGCCTCGCGGACGGTGTGGAAGACGCCGAGGGTCTTGGCGCCGTCGGCGTCGAGCGGGGCCGGGGTGCCGGACAGCGGGCGGCGGGAGCGCAGTTCCTTGGCGAGCAGGCGGCGCCGGTAGTCGCGGGGCATGTCGGCGTAGCGCCAGGACTCCTCGCCGAGGCGGTCGAAGAGCTGGCCGAGGGCGTGGTGGTGGGCGTCGGCGTGTTCGCGTACGTCGAGGGTGGCGAGTTGTAGGCCGAAGGCGGACAGGGTGCGGATGGTCCGCTCCAGGCGGCCGTCGGCGATCAGTCCGCCGCGGTGGGCGCGCAGGGAGTCCTGGATGAGGGTGAGGTCGCGCAGCAGTCCGGCGGTGCCCAGGTAGTCGCGGCCCTCGATGTGCGGGGTGCCGTTCGCGAGCCGGTCGCGGGTGTTGACCAGCTTCTGGCGTACGCAGGTGGCCTTGAGGCGGTAGGGCTCCTCGGCGTTGAGGCGCTTGTAGCGGGGGCTGATCTCGGGGAGGTTGGACAGGTCGCTCTCCAGGGAGGCGAGGAGTTCCTCGGTGGCGCCGCAGTTGCGGATGGAGTTCGACAGGGCGCCGCGCAGGAAGTCGACGAGTTCGAGGGCGTCGGTGATGCCGTGCTCGTGCTGGAGGATCAGTACGTCCCAGGTGACCTGCGGGGTGACGTTGGGGTTGCCGTCGCGGTCGCCGCCGATCCAGGTGCCGAAGGTCAGCGGGCGGCTGCCGGGCGGCAGGGGCGCGCCGATGCGTTCCAGTTCGGCGCCGAGGTCCTCCAGGACGTCGCCGGCCGCGCCCTGGTGGAGTTCGTCGAGGTAGTAGATGGCGTTGCGGGCCTCGTCGGCGGGCTCGGGGCGGGCGACGCGCAGTTCGTCGGTCTGCCACAGCAGGTCGATGTTCTCGGCGAGCCGCAGGTCGTGGCGGCGGCGGTCGCCTTCGGCGCCGGGTTCGGTGTCGAGGAGTTCGGCGATGCGGCGCAGCTTGTTCAGCACGCTGCGGCGGGCGGCCTCGGTGGGGTGGGCGGTGAAGACGGGGCGGACGCCGAGGTGCCTGACGGTCTCGCGCAGGTGCTCGGGGTCGGCGTCCTTGAGCCGGTCGGCGGTGCGGGCCAGCAGGCCGCCCTCGACGGCGCGGCGGGCGCGCAGCTCACGGCCGCGGTGCACCTGTTCGGTGACGTTGGCGAGGTGGAAGTAGGTGGAGAACGCCCGCACCAGCTTGGTGGCGGTCGGCAGGTCGGTCTCGCGCAGCAGCGCGGCCGCGGCCTCCCCGTCGCTGCGGGTGAGCGCCCTGACCTCTTCGACCAGTTCCAGCAGTCCCCGGCCCTCCTGGCGCACCAGGGTCTCGCCGAGCAGTTCGCCCAGCCGCCGGATGTCGGCGCGCAGGGCGGCGTTGTCGGCGGTCTCGGGGGCGGCGGCTCCGGCGGGGGAACCGGTCCGGTCGTGGGTGTTGTCGGCTGTGCTCACAGGTGCGGCTCCTTGCGAGTCCTTGTGATGGACGGCTGACGTTGCGGACCGCGCTGTCCGACGGGGACAGGATATGTGCTGGACAGCACGGCGGCCGGAGCCCGGCCTGAGAGACCCGCCCACAGGGCCGCTTAGGCTGGCAGGTATGACGACGACGGGGGAAACGGTGTCGCGGGTGCCCGAGCGCACCGTCGGCACGGGGCCGTGGTGGTGGCCCAGGTGGCGCAGCCTGGTGCTGGACGCCGCCTTGGCAACGGTGTCGGCGCTGGAGTGCGCGGCCGAGGGCGCCACGTTCGCGCACGGCAACGGGCTTGCGGTGCCGCTGGGTGTGGTGCTCGGGCTGCTGGTCGGGGCGACGCTGCTGCTGCGGCGGCGCTGGCCGATAGCGGTGGTGCTGATCGCGCTGGCGGTCACGCCCGCGCAGATGGGCGTGGTGCTGGGGCTGGTGTCGCTGTACACGCTGGCGGCGTCCGACGTGCCGCGGCGGATCATCGTGTCACTGGTGGCGATGACGGTGGGCGGCACGCTGATCGTCTCGTTCGTCGAGATGAACCGCAACCTGGTGCACCGGGGCTACACCTCGCCGCTGTGGGCGTTCGCGATCGCCGTGCTGGTGGCGGTGGGCCTCACCGCGCCCCCCGTGCTGCTGGGGCTGTACGTGGGGGCGCGCCGCCGCCTGGTGGAGACGCTGCGGGAGCGGGCGGACGACCTGGAGCGGGAGCTTTCGCTGCTGGCGGAGAAGGCGGGGGAGCGGGCGGAGCGGGCCCGTATCGAGGAGCGCACCCGCATCGCCCGGGAGATGCACGACGTGGTGGCGCACCGGGTGAGCCTGATGGTGGTGCACGCCTCGGCTCTGCGCACCGTCGTACGGGAGGACCCGGACCGGGCGATCGGCAGCGCGGAGCTGCTGGGTGACATGGGACGGCAGGCGCTGAACGAGCTGCGGCAGATGCTGGGCGTGCTGCGCACCGGCACGCCGGCCCCGGCGGCGGCGCCCGCTCCCGACGTGGCCCCGGCGGCCGCGCTGGTCCCGCGGGGCGAGGCCGGTCCGCAGGCGGTGCGGGAGGAGGGCGACGGGCCGTGCCTGGCGCAGCTCGGGGTGCTGGTGGAGCAGTCGCGGGCGGCCGGGATGGTGGTGTCGCTGTCCGAGGAGGGCGACCGGCGCCCGCTGGCGGCGCCCGTCGAGCGGACGGCGTACCGGGTGGTGCAGGAGGCGCTGACCAACGTCCACAAGCACGCCGTCGGCGCGAAGACGCTGGTGCGGGTGGCCTACCGGTCGCAGGAGGTCGCGGTGCTGGTGGAGAACGGTCCGCCGGACGGGCAGCCGTCGGCGGGCCTGCCCAGCGGCGGCAACGGGCTGGTCGGCATGAAGGAACGCGTCGCGGCGCTGGGCGGCGGCTTCGTCGCGGGCCCGAACCGGGCGGGCGGCTTCCGTGTCTCGGCGGTCATCCCGGCGGGCGGCGTGCGCTGACCCCGGCGGGGCGGACGCGCGGCGAGCCGCCGGGCTCCGGGCGGACGCGCGGCGGGCCACCGCGCTCCGAGCGGACGCGTTCCGGGGCTCGTGCTCCGGGGCGTCGTGCTCCGGGGCGGTCCGCTCGCCGGCCCGGCGTCCTCATCCCGTCGTCAGCCGCACCGGCCGCGTGCCGGTCAGCAGCGTCGTGAGGGCCTGGTCGATCGTGTCGCCCAGGTACCAGTCGCCGGTGTGGTCGATGGCGTAGACGCGGCCCTCGACGTCCACGGCGACGTGCGCGCCGTCGTCGGGTTCGGCGCCCAGCGGGCAGACCTCCGTGCCCAGGGCGCGGCCGAGGTCGCCGAAGGTGCGGGCCAGGTGCAGGCCGCGCAGCGGGTCGACGAGCAGACCGCCGGGCGCGATCTCCACGCCCTTGGCGCCTCCCGCGCCGATGGACAGCGCGCCGAACTCCGCCCACGCCTCGACGGCGGCGGGGAAGACGGCGTGCCGGTGGCCGCCGGGGGAGACGTGGGCGCGCAGGTGGTCGGCCCAGATCTCGGCCTGTTTGATGTCCCAGCGCCCGGGCCGCCACCCGGCCGCGCGCAACACGGTGTCCACCTGGGCGGGGAAGCGGGTGGCGGTCCGGCTCGCGGCCGGCAGGACGGGGCTCACCTACCGCTCCCTTCCGCCGCCGGGTCCACGGCCCGCACCCCGAAGTGGGCGAGCAGCGGACCGCACGAGCGGCACGGCGGGGCGTAGGCGCCGTGCTCGGGGTCGCCGTCCTCGCGGATGCGGCGGGCGGTGAGCTTGCCGTGCTTGAGGGCGCGCCGCGCGTCGCCCTGGCTGAGCGGCTTGCGGGCGGCGCGTCCGGTGCGCGCGGCGTCGGTGGCGGTCAGGAAGCGGGACAGCAGGACCTGTTCGGGACAGCGTCCGGTGGAGCGGGTGCGGTCGGCGACCGGCAGCCCGCGCAGGAACTCCTCGACCAGCGGATGCAGCCGCGGCGCGGTGTCGGCCTTGCTGCCGGTGCAGGTCAGCGTCTCGCCGCGGACCGAAAGGGCGGCGGCGACGGCGGGAAGGATGCCGTCGCGGCGGTGGCGCAGGACGGGCGGGACGCCGAGCGGGCGGGCCGCCGGGGCGCTGCCGCCGCTCCAGCCGATCCGCGGGTCGGCTGACGTGGCGTCACCGTCCGCCGCCGGCCCGTGACCTGACCGCGAGCCCGTTCCGGAACCAGCCGGATCGCCGGATATCCCCGCGTTGTGTGCTTTTTGTGTGGTGCGCAAGGCTGTGCTTCCCTCCCGTGCAACCCCCGTTGCGTAGCCAGACTGCCAAACGTGCTTGGTGGTACGGAAGCTGGCGCGTTTTACGGGAGATTCGTGACGGGACGGTGAGGTGTTCACCCGTTCGGGCCAACGGTGGGTCCGGGGCACGGCCGTCGTCCCACCCCATAGGCTGTGCCGAAACGCCAGATCCAGCAGGGGGCATCCGCCATGACGACAGGTCGGCCAGGGGCAACGGCCGCCGCCCCGCCGAACGCGGCCTACGCCGGGCAGGTCGTGCACTTCCCGGACCCGGTCCGGGCCGCGCGGTATCCGAACGGTGTGTGGGTGGACGAGGACGGCTACCCCGACTTCTCGCCCTACGCCCGTGCCGCCGCCGAGATCGCCGAGCCGCCCGAGGGCTTCGGCGTGGACGAACTGCGGCTGACCGACTACGTGTCGGCGAACGCGGCGCACTTCCACGCGGGCCACGAGCTGTTCGCCGGCCCGTCCCCGGTGGCCACGCCGCACGGCTGGACCTGGCACCACGTCGTCGGCGGCCGCCGCATGGAGCTGGTCCCGGTCGAGGTCAAGGCGTTGCTGCGGCACCACGGCGGTCTGGCGACGGCCGCCGCCGACCACGACAAGCGCGGCACCCGCCCGTTGCAGGAGACGCGTCCCGCGCACTTCGACGCGGGCACGGTGGGCGAGGATCCGGCCCCGGTGGTGGGCGAGCGGCGGGTGCGCGACCTGGAGGAGGACCTCGGCTACCGGCTGCCGGGCGCCTACCGCGCCTTCCTGAAGGCCTCGGGCGGCCGGGCCCCGGTCGGCCCCGCGCTCGACCCGCGGCTGGGCCTCCTGGTCGACCAGCCGTTCTTCGGCGTGCGCGACGAGGCCGCGAGCGACGACCTGCGCTACGCCAACAAGTGCCTGCGCGACCACCTGACGAAGGACTACCTCGGGGTCGGCTACCTGCAGGGCGGGCTGCTGGCGGTGAAGGTCAAGGGCGAGGCGGTCGGCACCGTGTGGTTCTGCGCGTACGACGACGCGCGGGACACCGAGGACACCTGGGCCTCGCCCGCCGAGCGGGTGGAGTCGCTGCTGCTGCCGTGCGGCGAGGACTTCGACGACTTCCTCCTGCGGCTGGCGGGCAACCCGCCGGAGCTGGAGACCGTGGCGAACCTGATGGTGGACGGCGGCTTCGCGCACGTCGTCCCGGTGGAGGAGTGAGTGGGCCAGTGGTGACTTCGGAGCAGGCGCGCGAGCGCGCCGAGACCTGGGTCAACGGCGACGTGCCCGCGTACGAGCGCCGCAGCGTCCAGGTCCGCGAGTTCGGCCTGGGCTACGTGGCGTGGGCCGAGGACCGCGAGGACGGGCCGACCTCGGACGGCGGCCGGTCGGTGCTGGTCATCGACCGGGCGGACGGCCGCGCCACGCTGTGGCCCGCGCTGGGCGTCGACGAGGTGATCCGGCGGTACGAGGAGGAGTACGGCGAGCCCGCGGCGCCTGACGAGCCGGAACCGGAACCGGAGCGTCCCCGGCGGCTCGACCTGGAGGCGACGTCGTTCCTGCTCAGTCCACCGCAGTGGCTTCAGGAGGCCGCGGACAAGATCGGCATCCCGGACCGCAGGCGGCCCCAGGGCGACGCGGGCGGGCAGCCCGCCCCGCAGGCCCCCGCCGCTCCGCTCCCGGCTCCGGGGGCCGCTGGCACGGACGGTGACGGAGCCGGGGTCACGTGGTCCGACGCCGGTGAGGGCGGCGGTTCCGGTGCCGGATCCGTTACGGCGCCCGCGACCGTCTTCGCGCCCCCGCTCGCCGGGTCCGACGAGGCCGACGCACCGCGCACCAGCCCGGACGCGAAGACCGAACTGCTCCCGCAGAGCGGCGGACTGCCCCCGACGCGGGTCGCGCCCGCTCTCGACGGCGGGGGGCGGGAGGAGCCCTCCGGGCACGGCGACGAGGACGGCCCGCTGCCCGACTGGGCGACCGCCTCGGGCACGCCCGCCTCAGGAACGCCTGCTTCGGGCACGCCCGCTTCCGGCACGCCCGCCTCCGGGGCCGCTCCCTCCGCGTCGAGCGGTGCGCCGTTGCCGCCGCCCTCCGGGCTGCCGGTGGACGCAACCCCGCCGCCGGGCTGGCCCGGGCCGCGTCCCGGCGACGACGCCCCGACCGCCGAGGCGTCCGGCGGCCCGGCCGGTCCCGTGGGCTACGTGCCGACCCAGCTCGTACGGTCACTGGACGGCCCCGGCACGCCCGCGCCCCCCGCCCCGCCCGCGCCGGGTCAGCCCACCCCGCCGCCGCCCGCGCCGCCGGCCCCGCCCGCGCCGCCCTCCGGCAACGACCCGCACGCCGCGGCCACGATGCTGGCGTCCCCCTCCGGCCAGCCGCCGTCCGGCCCCGGGATGCCCCCGCCACCCCCGCCCGCGCCGCCGGCCGCTCCCGGGCGCGCTCCCGTGCCGCCGCCTCCGCCCGCCGCGGGCGCGCCCGGCACGCCGCCCCCGCCGCCTCCCCCGGGCCGCGGCGACCCGCACGCCGCCGCCACGATGCTGGCGTCGCCGTCCGGTCCGCCGCCGGCCGGCCCCGGCATGCCTCCGCCGCCCCCGGCCGCGCCGGGCGGCGGTGGTTACGGCTACCCGCAGCCGCCGCAGGGCGTCCCGGTGGTCGGCCCCGGCTACATGGCCGTCCTGCGCTACCGCGCGAACGACGGCTCCGAGCAGCAGATCATCCGCCGCTCCGCGCCGGGCACCCCGCACCCGGAGTGGCAGATCCTGCGCGAGCTGGGCTCCCTGGGCGTCCCCGCCCAGCAGGTCCTGGAACTCCACACCGAGCTGGAGTCCTGCGACCTGCCCGGCGGCTACTGCGCCCGGATGGTCCGCGAGACCTGGCCGCAGGTCCGCGTCAGCCACACCGCGCCGTACGGCCGCGACCACGCCTCGCGCCAGCAGGGCGTGCAGCACCTGCTGACCCACCAGGGCGAGCTGGCACAGGTCGCCGACGGCCCGGCCCGCCCGCGCCCGCAGCGCGTACCGCTGCCGCACCCGCAGCAGGTGCAGCCCGCGGCGCCGATCCCGCTGGACGCCATCGGCCACGAACTCGCCCAGTCCTTCGGCCCGCAACACGTCTTCCGCTTCGACCAGCGCGCCGTGGCCCGCCAGGGCGTGCCCGACATCGTGGCGCAGACGCTGGTGTGGTCGGGGCTGCCGACCGACTTCGGGCCGTTCTTCTGGGCGCAGGCGCAGCCCGGCCGCCCGGTGCCGACGCTCGCCGAGATCGCCGCCGAGCGCGGGGTGCAGGCCGCGCCGGACGCCGCGTCGTACCTGGTCATGGGCAACGACTTCGGGCGCCAGCTGTGCGTGCAGTACGGCACGGCCTACATCATGGCGGTGCCGCTTGAGGCGGTGCCGGGCGCGCAGGCGAGCCCGACGCAGTTCGTCAACACCTCGCTGCCGCAGTTCGCCCGCTGCCTGGCGCTCCTGGGCCGGATGTGGCGGCTGCGGCTGGGGCTGACACCGGATCAGGCGGGCCGCTGGACGGTGGACTTCCAGACCCAGCTGGCCGCCCTCGACCCGGAGGCGCTGGCCTCACCGGACCACTGGTGGGCGGTGCTGCTGGAGCAGATGTGGGACGGCCTGCTGTAGGACGCCGCACGCGCGCCGCGTGAGAGCGCCACGAGGACGCCGGGTGCCGGGCGGTCGGACATCGACCGCGGGCACCCGGCGTCACGTATGTCCGCCGAATACCGGGTAGGCACTCCAGGCGGAGTGTGGCGTCGTGAACATGTGCACCAAATCGGCTAAAAAGGGGCAGCGGTCGCATCCGAGACGGCGAAGGGGCAGAGCATGGCGCAGTCGGTGACCCCCGAGGAGTTCAGCGCGGCGCGCGGTCGTGGCTACCACCCCGAGCAGGTCGAGGAGTACCTCGCCGGACTGTCCGCGGAACGCGACGCCGCCTGGGAGCGCGCCGCCCGCCTCACCGTCCTCGCCAACGACATGGACGCCGAGGCCGCCGCCCTGCGCACCGCACTCGAAGCGCTGGGCACCGCCGACTACGCGGCGCTCGGCGAGGGCGCGCAGCGGCTGCTGGCGACGGTCGAGGAGGAGGCCGCCGACGTGCGCGCCCGCGCCGAGGCCGCGGCGCGTGCCGAGTACGAGGCCGCGGACCGCGCCGCCAGGGCGCTGCGCGACCAGGCCAGGGCCGAGATGGACGAACGCCTCGCCGCGCTAGACGAGGCCGCCCGGCGCGACCGCGAGGCCGCGGAACAGCAGGCCGCCGAGATCCGCGGCGCCGCCCAGGCCGAGGCCGACCAGGTCCGCGGCGAGGCCGAACGCGCCCTGGACGGCGTGCGCCAGGACGTCGCCCGCACCCTCGCGGAGCAGGAGAAGGAGCAGCGCGAACGGCTCGACGCCCTCGAACACGAGCTGGCGGAACGCGAGGCGGGCGTCGACAGCCGCCTCGCCGACCTGACGGCCCACGCGGAACGCCTGCTCGCCGACGCCGAGCGCGAGTACGAAGCCGCCCGTGAGGACGGCCGCCGGATGCAGGGCGAGGCGGAGTCCACCGCGTCCGGACTGCTGCTGATGGCCCGGGCCACGGAGGAGCGCCTCGACCGCGACACCGAGCGTGAGCTGCGCGCCCACGAGGCCCGCCGCGACGAGATCCGCGCCCACCTGGCCAACGTCCGCACCAGCCTGGCCGCGCTGACCGGCCGCCCCGGCGTGCCGGACCCGGCGGAACCGCCGGCCGAGGAGGCCTGAGGCGGTCCCGCCGGACCCGTTCGGCAGTCGCGGGTCACAGACGGCGCAGGAACCATTCCTGGTCGCGGTCGCCGCACGGCAGCAGCAGCGCGCCGTCGCGCGGTCCGGTCAGGCAGTAGTCGGTCCGGTCGAGCCGCAGCCGCATCACGCCGTCGTCACGCTGCTCCAGCTGCCAGGCGCTCTGGTGGAAGTCGCACGGCTCGGTGGCGACGCGCGGCGGGAAGATCCGCAGGATCGACTGGTCCAGGCACGCGCCGGTCTCGGCGTGCCTGACCTCGTAGCCATAAGGGGTGTCGCGCAGGAACCACCGGGCGCCGCGCTCGTCGCACGCGCCGGTCCTGACGAGCTGGTGGGCGCCCCCTTCCCCGGTCAGGCACTGGCCGGTGCTTGCGTTGACGAGCTGGTAGGCGCCGGGCTCGACGGCGGAGGCGGGCGAGGACATCGACAGGACTGCGGACGCGGCGAGCGCGAGGGCGGGCAGAACGGCACGCAGACGCATGGAAGTGATCCCCTTCCGGATCAACGGCTCTAGGACACGCTCAGCATGGCCTGACACGACCCGGCAAATGGTGCTGAAGACGCTCAAACCATCAGTACGCGTGATCGCGCGGCACAGGGCGCGCGGGGAGTGAACCCTGAGCGGGTACGAGCCGGGGGCCGCCAACCCCTAAGGGGCCGCCGGGGTTTCCTCATACCCCCGGTTCGTCCCGCAGCAGGAGGAGTGCGCCACCCCCCGCTGCCTAGCCTGATGGCACGTGATGAAGCCGGCCGACGACGGCGGACGCGCCGGGGGTGGGGACAACCCCCGCCCCGATACGCCACTCCACCCCATCGCCCCGGCGACCCCCCGTCCAGCACGCTGAAGACCCATCCACTTCCCACCACATACCAGGAGAATCCACGTGACCACGGCTGTAACAGTTCCCCGGGCGGGCGGCAGTGGAGGGCGTACGGCCGTCGCCGCGAGGGCACGCCAGGTGACCAAGTCCTACGGCACCGGGGAGACCCGGGTCGTGGCGCTGGACGCCGTCGACGTCGACATCGCACGCGGCCAGTTCACCGCGATCATGGGTCCCTCGGGCTCCGGCAAGTCCACCCTGATGCACTGCCTGGCCGGGCTCGACTCGCTGACGTCGGGCCGCATCTGGATAGGCGAGACCGAGATCACCAAGCTCAGGGACAAGCAGCTCACCCGGCTGCGCAGGGACCAGATCGGCTTCATCTTCCAGGCGTTCAACCTGCTGCCCACGCTCAACGCGATGGAGAACATCACGTTGCCGATGGACATCGCCGGCCGCAGGGCCGACAAGGAGTGGCTGGCCCGGGTCGTCGAGACCGTCGGCCTCGCCGGACGCCTCAAGCACCGGCCGACCCAGCTGTCCGGCGGCCAGCAGCAGCGGGTCGCGGTCGCCCGCGCGCTCGCCGCCCGGCCGGAGATCATCTTCGGCGACGAGCCCACCGGCAACCTCGACAGCCGTGCGGGCGCCGAGATCCTGGGCTTCCTGCGGGCCTCGGTGGACGAACTCGGCCAGACCATCGTCATGGTCACCCACGACCCGGTCGCCGCCTCCTACGCGGACCGCGTCCTGTACCTGGCGGACGGCCGCATCGTCGACGACATGGCCTCCCCGACCGCGGAACAGGTCCTCGAGCGGATGAAGACCTTCGACGCGCGCGGGAGGACGTCGTGACCGTCCTGAAGACCTCGCTGCGCAACTTCTTCGCGCACAAGGGCCGGATGGCGCTGTCCGCCGTGGCGGTCCTGCTCTCGGTGGGCTTCGTCTGCGGCACGCTGGTGTTCACCGACACCGTCGACACCACCTTCGACAAGCTCTTCGCCGTCACCGCCGCCGACGTCACCGTGCAGCCGCACGGCGCCAACAAGGACGGCAGCTCCCCGCAGGACGGCGCCGCGCCGCTGACCCTGCCGGACTCCGCGGTGCGCACTCTGGCCGCCCAGCCGGGCGTCAAGTCGGCCTACGGGGAAGCCTCTTCGACCTCCGTCACTCTCGTCGACCCCAGGACCGACAAGAACATCGGCCCGACCTCCGGCGCCCCGACCATCGCGGGCAACTGGACCGTCGAGCCCACCGCCGCGGTGAAGATCACCTCGGGTCACGCGCCCGACACCGCGGACCAGGCCGTCGTCGACTCCGACACCGCGGCCAACGCCCACCTGCGCGTCGGCGACCAGCTGAAGGTGATGACCGGCTTCGGCACCTTCACCCACACCATCACCGGCATCGCCACCTTCCAGACCACCAACCCCGGCGCCGCCCTGGTCTTCTTCGACACCGCCACCGCCCAGCACGAACTGCTCGGCAAGACGGGCGCGTTCACCTCGATCAACGCCTACGGCGACGGCACCCGCACCGACGACCGGCTCAAGGCGGAGGCGCTGACCGCGCTCGGCCACGGCTACCAGGCGCAGACCAAGGCCCAGACGGCCGCCGCCAACAAGTCCGACGTGGCGAGCTTCCTGAACGTGATGAAGGACGCCATGCTCGGCTTCGCCGGGATCGCCCTGCTGGTCGGCGTCTTCCTGATCGTCAACACCTTCTCCATGCTGGTCGCCCAGCGCACCCGCGAGATCGGCCTGATGCGGGCGCTGGGCGCGAGCCGCAGGCAGGTCAACCGCTCGGTGATGACCGAGGCCCTGCTGCTGGGCGTCATCGGCTCCGCGCTCGGCATCGCCGGCGGCGTGGGCATCGCGGTCGGCCTGATGCGGCTGATGAACGGCATGGGCATGCACCTCAACACCGGCGACCTGACGGTGAAGTGGACCACCCCGGTCACCGGTGCGGCGGTCGGCGTGCTCGTCACCCTCTTCGCCGCCTACCTGCCCGCCCGCCGTGCCGCCAAGGTCTCGCCGATGGCGGCGCTGCGCGAGTCCACCGGCGGCTCCTCCACCGCCCGCTCCACCGTGCTGCGCTCGGTGGCCGGCCTCGTCGTCACCGCCGCGGGCGCTGCGGGCCTGGTGGCGGCCGCCGTGGCCAAGCAGGCCGGACAGGGCAGCGCCCTGCTGGGCCTGGGCGTGGTCGTCACGCTGATCGGCTTCATCATCATCGGCCCGCTGCTGGCGGCGGGCGTGGTCCGGGTGCTGGGCACCGTCACGCTGCGCCCGTTCGGCCCGGTCGGCCGCATGGCCCAGCGCAACGCCCTGCGCAACCCGCGCCGCACCGGCGCCACCGCCGCCGCCCTGATGATCGGCCTCGCGCTGGTGGCCTGCCTGTCGGTCGTCAGCTCCTCGATGGTGGCCTCCGCCAGCGACCAGATCGACAAGTCGGTCGGCGCGGACTTCATCATCCAGAACCCCGACGGCGCGCTCACCCCCGACATCGTCAAGGCGATCAAGGGCACCCCCGGGCTCGGGCACGTCACCGAGTACAAGTCCGTGCCCGCGACCCTGGCCCTGCCCGACGGCACCCGCTCCGACCAGACCCTGTCCGCGACCGACCCGACCTACGTCACCGACCTGCGGGTCGCCACGGTCTCCGGCAAGGTCCAGGACGCCTACGCGGACGGCGGCATCACCGTCGGCCAGTCCTTCGCCGACAGCCACCACCTCACCACCGGCGAGACGATCCAGGTCACCTTCCCCGGCGGCCGCGCGGCCCCCCTCCGGGTGGACGCGGTCACCTCCAGCAAGACCAGCCTCGACAACGGGGCGATGTACGTCTCGCTGGACACCGCCCGCCGCTACACCCCGGCGGACCGGATGCCGCAGGACGTGATGCTCTTCGCCACCGCCGCCGACAAGGCCGGCGTGAACAGCGCGTACAGCGCGCTGAAGTCGGCGGTCCACGCCTACCCGCAGGTGCAGGTGCGCGACCAGGCCGACTACAAGAAGGAGCTGCGCGACCAGATGGGGCAGCTGCTCAACCTGGTCTACGGACTGCTGGCGCTCGCCATCGTGGTGGCCGTCCTCGGTGTGGTGAACACCCTGGCCCTGTCGGTGGTGGAACGGACCCGGGAGATCGGCCTGATGCGGGCGATCGGCCTGTCACGGCGGCAGCTGCGACGCATGATCCGGCTCGAATCGGTGGTCATCGCCCTGTTCGGCGCGGTGATCGGCCTGGGCCTGGGCATGGCCTGGGGCGTCGCGGCGGAGAAGCTGCTCGCCCTCAAGGGCCTGGGCGACCTGTCGATCCCGTGGGCGACGGTCGGCGCGGTCTTCGTGGGCTCGGCGGTCGTGGGCCTGCTCGCGGCCCTGGCTCCCGCCCTGCGGGCCTCCCGGATGAACGTCCTGGGAGCGATCGCCACGGACTGACGGGCGCGCCCGATACGGAACGGGCCCGCCTCCGCACGCCACAGGGGAGCGTGCGGGGGCGGGCCTTCTTCGTGCGGAGGCTTGTCTGCGGAGTGTTACGACGGCGGGAGGGCGGGGGGCTGGGCGCTGCGCGCCACGCTGGATGCCGTGCGCTGCGCGCCCGGCTCGGTCTGGGCGGGGTCGCGGGTTCCTGGTCTGCGGATTAGTTGTCACCCCGTTGTCGACAGCAAGGGTTTTCGTCAATCAGACGTGCCGAAAAAGCTTGTCTCCGGCAACGGGATGCCAAGCGTTTTCCAGGACTACCTGCCGGGCGCGCAGCGCACGGCCGTCAGCGCAGCGCGCAGCGCGGAAGCCCCCGCCCTCCCGCTCCTCAAAGCCGCGCAGCGGCGCAGACGCGGCACTCCGCAAAAACAGGCCGCCGCGCGGCGGCGCAGCCCTCACGCTCCGCCGTCAAGGCCTGCGACCACACGAAGCCGACACCGTCCGTGGCGGGTCGTACCCTGGAACCTCCCCACCCGGTCCGCCCCCGCGTCCCGGGTCGTTCGCGTTGCCCACCCCGGGACGGAATGCACTGATGAGCCTGTTCGGACTGCTTGACGCCGTTGTCGAGGACCCGGCCCTCGCCGAGGCCGTCAAGGCCGCCGGTGACGGCAACCGGCCCCGGCTGGACCTGGTGGGGCCGGTCGGCGCGCAGCCGTTCGCGCTGGCCGCGCTGGCCGCCAAGGCCGGGCGCCCGGTGCTGGCCGTGACCGCCACCGGCCGGGAGGCCGAGGACCTCACCGAGGCGCTGCGCACCCTGCTGCCGCGGGACTCCGTGGTGGACTACCCCGCGTGGGAGACGCTCCCGCACGAGCGGCTCTCCCCGCGCTCCGACACCGTCGGCCGCCGCCTCGCCGTGCTGCGCAGGCTGGCCCACCCGAGCCCCGACGACCCCGCGAGCGGTCCGCTGAAGGTCGTCGTCGCGCCGGTGCGTTCCGTACTGCAACCGCAGGTCAAGGGCCTGGGCGACCTCAAGCCCGTGGCGCTGCGCACCGGCGGGCAGGCCGACCTCGGCGAGGTCGTCGACGCGCTGGCCGCCGCCGCGTACGCCCGCGTCGAGCTGGTGGAGAAGCGCGGCGAGTTCGCGGTGCGCGGCGGCATCCTGGACGTCTTCCCGCCCACCGAGGAGCACCCGCTGCGGGTGGAGTTCTGGGGCGACGACGTCGAGGAGATCCGCTACTTCAAGGTCGCCGACCAGCGCAGCCTGGAGGTCGCCGAGCACGGCCTGTGGGCGCCGCCGTGCCGCGAGCTGCTGCTCACCGACGAGGTGCGTGAGCGCGCCGCGGCCCTCGCCGAGCTCCATCCGGAGCTGGGCGAGCTGCTGGGGAAGATCGCCGAGGGGATCGCGGTGGAGGGCATGGAGTCCCTCGCCCCGGTCCTCGTCGACGACATGGAGCTGCTGCTCGACGTGATGCCGGCCGGCGGCCTGGTCGTCTCCTGCGACCCCGAGCGGGTGCGCACCCGCGCCGCGGACCTGGTGGCGACCAGCAGGGAGTTCCTGGAGGCGTCCTGGGCGGCCACCGCCGGAGGAGGAGAGGCCCCGATCGACCTGGGGGCGGCCAGCCTGCGGTCGCTGGCCGACGTGCGTGATCACGCCCGGGACATCGGCATGCCGTGGTGGTCGGTGAGCCAGTTCTCCGCCGACGAGGAGACCACCGACGACACCCTCACCCTGGGCATGAACGCCCCCGAGACCTACCGCGGCGACAGCGCCCGCGCGCTCGCCGACACCAAGGGCTGGCTCAGCGACGGCTGGCGCGTGGTCTACGTGACCGAGGGCCACGGCCCGGCCTCCCGCACCGTCGAGGTCCTGGGCAACGAGGGCATCGCCGCCCGTCTCGACACCGACCTGGCGGGCGTGCCCGAACCCTCCGTCGTGCACGTCTCCTGCGGCTGCGTCGAGCACGGCTTCGTCGCCCCCGCGCTGCGCCTGGCGGTGCTCACCGAGACCGACCTGTCCGGCCAGAAGTCCGCCAGCAAGGACCTGGGGCGGATGCCGTCGCGCCGCCGCAAGACCATCGACCCGCTCACCCTCCAGCCCGGCGACTACATCGTGCACGAGCAGCACGGCGTGGGCCGGTACGTGGAGATGGTGCAGCGCACCGTGCAGGGCGCCACGCGTGAGTACCTGCTGGTGGAGTACGCCCCCGCCAAGCGCGGCCAGCCCGGTGACCGGCTGTTCGTGCCCACCGACCAGCTGGAGCAGATCACCAAGTACGTCGGCGGTGAGGCGCCCACCCTGCACCGGCTGGGCGGCGCCGACTGGACGAAGACCAAGGCGCGGGCCAAGAAGGCCGTCAAGGAGATCGCCGCCGACCTGATCAAGCTGTACTCGGCGCGCATGGCCGCCCCCGGCCACGCCTTCGGGCCCGACACCCCGTGGCAGCGGGAGCTGGAGGACGCGTTCCCGTACGCCGAGACGCCCGACCAGCTCAGCACGATCGCCGAGGTCAAGGAGGACATGGAGAAGTCGGTCCCGATGGACCGGCTGATCTGCGGCGACGTGGGCTACGGCAAGACCGAGATCGCGGTGCGCGCGGCCTTCAAGGCGGTGCAGGACGGCAAACAGGTGGCCGTGCTGGTGCCGACCACGCTGCTGGTGCAGCAGCACTTCTCCACCTTCTCCGAGCGCTACGGGCAGTTCCCGGTCGTGGTGCGCGCGCTGTCGCGGTTTCAGAGCGACGCCGAGGCGAAGGCGGTCCTGGAGGGCCTGGCGGACGGTTCGGTGGACCTGGTGATCGGCACCCACCGGCTGTTCTCCTCCGAGACCAGGTTCAAGGACCTGGGCCTGGTCATCGTCGACGAGGAGCAGCGCTTCGGCGTCGAACACAAGGAGCAGCTGAAGAAGCTGCGGGCCAACGTGGACGTGCTGACGATGTCCGCCACCCCCATCCCGCGCACCCTGGAGATGGCCGTCACCGGCATTCGCGAGATGTCGACCATCACGACCCCGCCGGAGGAGCGGCACCCGGTGCTGACCTTCGTCGGCCCGTACGAGAACAAGCAGATCGCCGCCGCGATCCGCCGCGAGCTGCTGCGCGAGGGCCAGGTCTTCTACATCCACAACCGGGTGGAGTCGATCGACCGGGCGGCGGCGCGGCTGCGCGAGCTGGTCCCGGAGGCGCGGATCGCCACCGCGCACGGGCAGATGGGCGAGTCGCAGCTGGAACAGGTCGTCGTGGACTTCTGGGAGAAGAAGTTCGACGTGCTGGTCTCCACCACCATCGTGGAGTCCGGCATCGACATCTCCAACGCCAACACCCTCATCGTCGAGCGCGGCGACAACTTCGGCCTGTCCCAGCTGCACCAGCTGCGCGGCCGGGTCGGCCGGGGCCGCGAACGCGGCTACGCCTACTTCCTGTACCCGCCGGAGAAGCCGCTGACCGAGACCGCGCACGAGCGGCTCGCCACCATCGCCCAGCACACCGAGATGGGCGCGGGCATGTACGTGGCGATGAAGGACCTGGAGATCCGCGGCGCGGGCAACCTGCTCGGCGGCGAGCAGTCCGGCCACATCGCGGGCGTCGGCTTCGACCTGTACGTGCGGATGGTGGGCGAGGCGGTCGCCGACTACCGGGCGGCGCTGGAGTCCGGCGAGGCCCAGGAGGAGGCCCCGCTTGAGGTGAAGATCGAGCTTCCGGTCGACGCCCACGTGCCGCACGACTACGCGCCCGGCGAGCGCCTGCGCCTGCAGGCGTACCGCGCGATCGCCTCGGCCAACTCCGAGGAGGACATCACCGCGGTGCGCGAGGAGCTGACCGACCGCTACGGCAAGCTGCCGGAGCCGGTGGAGAACCTGCTGCTGGTGGCGGGCCTGCGGCTGCTGGCCCGCAAGGCCGGGGTCGCCGACATCACTCTTCAGGGCTCCAACGTGCGTTTCGGGCCGGTGGAGTTGCGCGAGTCGCAGGAGCTGCGCCTCAAGCGGCTGCACCCGCGCAGCGTCATCAAGCCCGCCGCCCGGCAGGTGCTCGTGCCGCGGCCGACCACCGGCACGATCGGCGGCAAGCCGGTGGTGGGCCGTGAACTGCTGGCGTGGACCGCGGAGTTCCTGACGTCGGTGGTGCTGTGAGCGGTGGCCCGCGCGCGGCGGTGCGCGGGCGGGCGACACCTCGGGGCGGGGGATCTCGTTGCGCGCGGTAGTGGATATCACTCGCCGACAGTCCCTATTCTCGATCAGCGCCAGGTCGTGCACCGCCGCTCGATCAACCCGCCGGGAGGCACCATGGTCCGCCGCCGTACCGCCACGCTCTCCTTGACCGCCGCCGCGCTGCTGGCCGCCACACCACTGATCACCTCCTGCGGCGCGCAGCACCCCGGCGCCGCGGCCGTGGTCGGCGGCCGCACGATCTCCGTCGCCGCGCTCCAGACGCAGGTCAAGCAGGTCCGGGCGGCGCAGAACGCCACCGGTCAGGCCGACCAGATGATCGACGCCACCAGCGACCTGAGCCGTTCCCAGCTCAACAGCATGGTCTTCGACCAGGTGCTGGACCGCGCGGCGCGCGACGCCGGGGTCAGCGTCACCACGACCGACGTGCAGCGGCTGGAGGCGTCCGCCGCGCAGCAGGTCGGCGGCGTCCGGGCGCTGCGCTCGGCCCTGCTCCAGCAGTACGCGGTCGCGCCCGGCCAGATCGACGAGTTCTACCGGGTGCAGGCCGAGGCGCAGGGGCTCGCCCGGCACCTGGGCGTCGACCTGACCACGCAGTCCGGCCAGGCCGCCGTGACGAAGGTGCTCTCTGCCGCCTCGAAGGAACTGCACGTCGACGTCAACCCGCGGTACGGCAGGTGGAACACGCAGACCCTGACGCTGGGTTCGGCGAGCCAGCCGTGGCTGCGGCAGTCCGCCGCCACGAGCGCGCCGCCCCAGCAGATCACCGGCTGATCAGGGGCTCCGCGGAGCGGCGGGGTACGTTCGAGGGGTGAGCACTCGTACCGATGACGCCGCCGCGCCGGACGCCGCACCCGGGCGCCTGATCCTCCTCACCACCAGCCACCGGGTCGCCCCCGGACTGCTGTCCTGGCCGGCCTGGCAGGCGCTGCGCTCGGCCGACCTGGTCGTCTGCCCGGACCCCGCGCACCCCCAGCTGCCGTACCTGAGGGAGGCGGGCGTCACCGTCGAGCACGCGGCGCCCTCGGGCCGCGACCTGGTCGGCCTGACCGGCGGCGGACGTACCGTCGTCGTCATCCCGCCGGGCGACGGCGATCCGGCGCTCACCGACGAACTCGCCCGGCTCGCCGGTTCCGGCCGGGTGCGGATGCCCGAACTGGAACTGCTCCCCGCCTCCTACGACCTGCCGGGCGGGCGGCTGCTCGACCTCGTCCAGGTGATGGACCGCATCCGCCGCGAGTGCCCGTGGACCAGCACCCGGGACGCCGACGGGCTGGTGAAGTACCTCATCGAGGAGGCGTACGAACTCGTCGAGGCGATCGAGGAGGGCGACCGGGGGGCCTACCGCGAGGAGCTGGGGGACGTCCTGCTCCAGGTCGTGCTGCACGCCCGGATCGCGCAGGACGACGCGGACGAGCCGTTCTCGATCGACGACGTGGCCGGCGGCCTGGTCGACAAGCTCATCCGCCGTCACCCGCACGTCTTCGGTACGGAGACCGCCGCCACACCGGAAGAGGTCCACGAGCATTGGCTGCGGACGAAGGCGCAGGAGAAGCGGCGCGAGTCGGTGACGGAGGGCGTCCCACTGAACCAGCCCGCGCTGGCGCTCGCGGCGAAGCTCGCCTCCCGTGCCCGGGGCGCGGGCCTGCCCCTGCCGAGGGAGGACGGCGACGCCGTCGGTGACCAGTTGCTGGCGCTGGCGGCGCGGGCGCAGGGCGAGGGCGTCGACCCGGAGGCGGCGCTGCGAGCGGCGGCGCGCGCGTACCGGGGTGTCCTGCGGGAGGCGGAGGGGCGGGCCTAGGCCCGAGGGCCGTTCCCCCGCCCGACGGCGACCGGCCGCTTGTGGCCGGTCGCTCGATAGGCTCGCCCCATGCAGATCACGATCCCGCACGCCTGGCCGGCGGACGCCGAGCAGGCGGTCGCGATACAGGACCTGCTGGCCGGTCGCGTCGACCGGACCGGACCCGGGCCGCGCACGCCCCGGCTGGTCGCCGGGCTTGACGTGGCCTACGCGGGCGACGGCACCGGCACCGACGGCCGGGTCGCGGGGGCGGTCGTGGTGCTGGAGGCGGCCACCGGGCGCGTGGTGGACAGCGCGACCGCCGTCGAGGCGGTGGCGTTCCCCTACGTCCCCGGGCTCTTCGCCTTCCGTGAACTGCCCGCCCTGGTCGCGGCGTTGGAGCGGCTCACCGTCACACCGGACCTGCTGCTGTGCGACGGGCACGGAATCGCGCATCCGCGGCGGTTCGGGCTCGCCTGCCATCTCGGGGTGCTCACCGGGCTGCCGACCGCGGGCGTGGCCAAGACGCCGTTCGTCGGCACCCACGGCGACCTCGGGCACGGGCGCGGCGATCGCGCCGACCTGATCGACGGCGGCGAGGTCGTCGGCCGGGCGCTGCGCACCCAGGACGGCGTCAAGCCGGTCTACGTCTCCACCGGCCACGCCATCGACCTCGACACCGCGTGCCGCCACGTCCTCGCGCTCGCCCCCGACTACCGGCTGCCGCAGACCACCCGTCTCGCCGACCGCCTGAGCCGGGACGCGCTGGCGGACGCGGCGGGCTAACGTCGAGGCGTGACCGACGCAACCGCCCCCACCCTGTTCACCTGGGAGTTCGCCTCCGACCCCTACCCGGCGTACGCCTGGCTGCGCGAGCACGCGCCGGTGCGCAGGACCACGTTGCCCAGCGGCGTGGACGCCTGGCTGGTCACCCGGTACGCGGACGCCCGCCAGGCGCTGGCCGACGCGCGGCTGAGCAAGAACCCGGTGCACCACAGCGAGGGGGCCGCGCACGCCAAGGGCAAGGTCGGCATCCCGGGCGAGCGCGGCGCGGAGCTGATGACGCATCTGCTCAACATCGACCCGCCCGACCACACCCGGCTGCGCCGGCTGGTCTCCAAGGCGTTCACCCCGCGCAGGACCGCCGCGTTCGAGCCGCGCGTCCAGGAGCTGACGCGCGGGCTGATCGACGCCTTCGCCGCGCGCGGCAGCGCCGACCTCATCCACGAGTTCGCCTTCCCGCTGCCCATCTACGCCATCTGCGACCTGCTGGGCGTGCCCGCCGAGGACCAGGACGACTTCCGCGACTGGGCGGGTGCCATGATCCGACACGGCGGCGGCCCGCGCGGTGGCGTCGCGCGGGCCGTCAAGCGGATGCGGTCGTACCTCCTCGAACTGATCCACCGCAAGCGCGCCGACCTCGGTGACGACCTCATCTCCGGTCTGATCCGCGCGAGCGACCACGGGGAGCACCTGACCGAGAACGAGGCCGCCGCGATGGCGTTCATCCTCCTGTTCGCCGGTTTCGAGACCACCGTCAACCTCATCGGCAACGGGACGTACGCACTGCTGCGCCATCCCGTTCAACGCGCCCTGCTCCAGGACGCGTTGGCGGCGGGGGACAGCGCGCTGCTGGACACCGCGATCGAGGAACTGCTGCGCTGGGACGGGCCGGTGGAGATCGCCACCTGGCGGTTCGCCACCGAGCCGCTGACCCTCGGCGGGCAGCGGGTCGGCGAGGGCGAAGCGGTGCTCGTGGTGCTGGCGGCGGCCGACCGCGACCCGGAGCGCTTCGCGGGGCCGGACACCCTCGACCTCGCCCGGCGTGACAATCCGCACCTGGGCTTCGGCCACGGCATCCACTACTGCCTGGGCGCACCGCTGGCCCGGCTGGAGGGACGCACCGCGCTCGCCCAGTTGCTCACCCGCCTTCCCGACCTGCAACTCGCCCAGGATCCGGACGACTTGCGGTGGCGCGGCGGGCTCATCATGCGGGGGCTGCGCACGCTGCCGGTGACGTTCAGTGCTGACACGCCGTCAAGTGCGTGATCTCCACGTGATCTCCGCTACATCCGGCTGTGATCCCTCACGGAACACGCGCTACGCTCTGCGCTCATCCCAGCCGTCGGAGAAAGGCAACGCGTGCCGAAGCACAGGAAGCCACGTCAGGCCCCCAAGTTCGTCGTGACGGTGGGCGCCACCGGTGCCGGGCTCGCCCTGCCGCTGTTCGCCTCGGGCTCCGCCCACGCGGCCTCGGACTCGACCTGGGACTCCGTGGCCCAGTGCGAGACCGGCGGGATGTGGAGCGCGGACAACGGTGACGGCTTCTACGGCGGTCTCCAGCTCGACCAGTCCACCTGGGACCGGTTCGGCGGCACGGCGTACGCCTCGAGACCCGATCTGGCCAGCCGCCAGGAGCAGATAGCCGTGGCGCAGACCGCGCTGGACCGCCAGGGCCCGGACTACTGGGCCGAGTGCGGTGCCGGCGCGGGGCTGACCCAGGGCGGCCCCGCGCCGCAGCCGGTCACCGGCGACCCGGGCGACTCCGCGCCGTCCTTCGGTCTCGACACCGGCCCGTCGACCTCGACGACCACCACGACGCCCACGACCGGCTCGGGGGAGACGGGCGGCACGACGACGCCCACCGGATCGCCCGCGCCGTCCACGAGCGCCACGCCCGACCCGTCCGGTTCCTCCCCCTCCTCGTCTTCGTCACCTTCACCCTCTTCGTCGTCCTCGGCCTCGGCTCCGACGGCCTCCGCGTCACCCGCGCCCTCGACGTCCGGCAAGCACCCCGCGCCGTCTTCGTCTGGTTCGTCCGGTTCCTCCGGTACGCCCAACCCCTCCGGTGCGGCGAGTGGTTCGGCGTCCGGTACGCCCGACCCGTCCGGTTCGTCCACTGCGGCACCGGCCCCGGGGGGCACCGGGACCCCGGGGTCGTCGGCTACGGACGGTGATCGAGGGGACGGTGACACCTCGCGCGACAGCGGCGACGGGCGGTCCCAACTCCCGGGCGACGGCGGCCGGGCCACGGGGCAGGGTGGCGCCTCGTACACCGTCCAGCCGGGCGACAATCTCTCTGAAATCGCCTCAGACCACTCCGTCCCCGGAGGCTGGTCCTCGCTCTACGACGCCAACAAGTCGGTCGTGGGCGGCGATCCGGACCTCATCCTGCCCGGGCAGCAGCTCACACTGGGTTGACCACCGGCGCTCCGGCCGGCCGGCGGGAGGAGCCGCCGGAGCGCCTGACGACCCGTCGGCCTGTGACAAAGCTCTCGCGCCCGGACGCGGCCGGAAGGTCAGGTTCGGCCCCTTCATCCCCCCGCGACCTGCGCGTTAGCCCGTCAACTCGACGGTGAACGGCCTGCGGTCCCCGGACGGTTGCCGGTTGTCCCGCGGCCGGGGGCTGTGCTTATGGTCGTGACCGCTCACCACCGTGAGCCCTGCCGGTCGGGAACGCCGAGTCCTGCCGCCGACCGACGGGAACAGTCGACGCGAAAGCGCCGTAGGCAGGAGCGGGGGACCCAAGGTTCTCCGCCGGGCCCGGGAGCGCGGCCGGATTCGTCAGATGGATCCGGACGCCGCGAACGGACCGGCTTGGGGTTAAGGCACCCGAGGTGCGACCCGTACGAACGCGTACGGGAACGCCACCGCGGGCGGCCCGGGCACTCACCCGCCCGAACCCGACAGCTGACCTCGCAGGCGTCGGTGAGGATGACTTCTCCATGGGTAAGCACCGTCGTGTCTCCAAGGCTGTCCGCATCACCACCCTCGCCGGTGTGGCGGGTGCCGCGATCGCCGTCCCGCTCCTGAGCGCCACCAGCGCCAGCGCCGCCACCGTCTCCCAGTGGGACGCCGTCGCCCAGTGCGAGTCCGGCGGCGACTGGTCCATCAACACCGGCAACGGCTACTACGGCGGCCTGCAGTTCTCGCAGTCCAGCTGGGACGCGGCCGGCGGCCAGCAGTACGCCCCCCGCGCCGACCTGGCCACCAAGGACCAGCAGATAGCCGTCGCCCAGAAGCTCCTCGCCCTCCAGGGCCCGGGCGCCTGGTCCTGCGCCTCGGCCGGCAACCTCACCGCCGGCGGCCCGGCCCCGCAGCTGAACACCTCCGGCTCCGCCGGCAGCGGCGCCTCCGCGCAGACCGAGTCCACCAAGGCCGACACCCAGGCCCCGGTCGAGCACCACGCCCCGGTCCAGCGCCACGAGCAGGCCGCCCCGGTCCAGCAGGGCGACGGCAACTACACCGTCAAGCAGGGCGACACGCTCTCGAAGATCGCCCGTGCCCAGCACGTCCAGGGCGGCTGGCACAAGCTGTACGACCTGAACAAGGACATCGTGAAGGACGCGAACCTGATCTTCCCGGGCCAGAAGCTGCACACCAGCTGAACCCGGTGACGTGACTCCCCGGCCGGACACGCCTTCCCCCGAGCGTGCCCGGCCGGGGCCGTCTCACCGCGCCCCCCGTCCCCGCTCCACGACCGCCCCCGCCGCCCGCGCGTCCGGGGGCGTCGCCGTTCCCGGGGCCCGCCGCGCCGCCTGCGCACCGGTCCTTTCGCGTCAGGGCGCACACCCCATTTCGTGTCCGGGCGCGCACCGCCGACCGGCTGGCGGCCGTAGGCCGGTTAGGCTCATCCCGCAAAGACGCAAAGACATCTCAGACCGCCGCCAGTCAGACTGAGCAGCTGAGCCAAGCAACACATCCTGAAGGAGATGCTCGTGCCGTCCATCGACGTCGTCGTAGCCCGGGAAATCCTCGACTCGCGAGGCAACCCCACCGTCGAGGTCGAGGTCGGCCTCGACGACGGCAGCACCGGTCGTGCCGCCGTCCCCTCCGGTGCCTCCACCGGTGCGTTCGAGGCCCTCGAACTCCGCGACGGCGACAAGTCCCGCTACGGCGGTAAGGGCGTGGAGAAGGCCGTGCTCGCCGTCATCGAGCAGATCGGCCCGGAGCTGGTCGGCTACGACGCCACCGAGCAGCGGTTGATCGACCAGGCGATGCTGGACCTGGACGCCACCCCGGACAAGTCCTCGCTGGGTGCCAACGCCATCCTCGGCGTCTCGCTGGCCGTCGCGCACGCCGCCTCCGAGGCCTCCGACCTGCCGCTGTTCCGCTACGTCGGCGGCCCCAACGCGCACGTGCTGCCGGTGCCGATGATGAACATCCTCAACGGCGGCAGCCACGCCGACTCCAACGTGGACATCCAGGAGTTCATGATCGCACCGATCGGCGCCGAGTCGTTCTCCGAGGCGCTGCGCTGGGGTGCCGAGGTCTACCACACCCTCAAGGGCGTACTGAAGGAGCGCGGCCTGTCCACCGGCCTCGGCGACGAGGGCGGCTTCGCGCCGAACCTGGACTCCAACCGCGAGGCGCTCGACCTGATCGTCGAGGCGATCAAGAAGGCCGGCTTCCAGCCCGGCCAGGACATCGCGCTCGCCCTGGACGTCGCCGCCTCCGAGTTCTACGAGGACGGCGCCTACGTCTTCGAGGGCAAGAACCGCACCGCCTCCGAGATGAGCGCCTACTACGGCGAGCTGGTGGCCGCCTACCCGCTGGTCTCCATCGAGGACCCGCTGCACGAGGAGGACTGGGACGGCTGGAAGACCATCACCGCCGAGCTCGGTGACAAGATCCAGATCGTCGGCGACGACCTGTTCGTCACCAACCCCGAGCGCCTCCAGCGCGGCATCGACAACGACACCGCCAACGCGCTGCTGGTCAAGGTGAACCAGATCGGTTCGCTCACCGAGACGCTGGACGCGGTGGAGCTGGCCCAGCGCAGCGGCTACAAGTGCATGATGTCGCACCGCTCGGGCGAGACCGAGGACGTCACCATCGCCGACCTGGCCGTCGCCACCAACTGCGGCCAGATCAAGACCGGCGCCCCGGCCCGCTCGGACCGCGTCGCCAAGTACAACCAGCTGCTGCGCATCGAGGAGATCCTCGACGACGCGGCCGTCTACGCGGGCCGCTCCGCGTTCCCGCGCTTCAAGGCGTGAGGCCCGGCTCTCCCGCGCTTGACGGCGTGAACCTCACGCCGTGATGCCGACGCGGCTGTCCCCGCACCCGGTCCCGGTACCGTGTGCGGGGACAGCCGTATGCGATGACGTGACCGACGAGGGGTGACAGACGTGGGCGCGGACCGCTTCCCGACCGCGGTGAGGCTGAAGGCCCTCGGCCAGCAGGCACAGGCCCGCGTCTACCGCGCCACCGGCCGGGCCCCCAGACGCGGCAGGCTCACCGGCCGCGCCGCCCTGCTCGCCCTCACCGTCTGCGCGCTGGTCGTGGCGCTGGCCTACCCGACCCGGCAGTACATCGCGCAGCGCTCGCAGATCGCCCAGCAGCGCAAGCAGGCCCAGCAGGCGAAGCTGCGGGTGGAACAGCTCAAGGAGCAGCAGGCCCGCTGGTCCGACCCGGACTACGTCAAGGCGCAGGCCAGGCAGCAGCTGCACTACGTCATGCCCGGCGAGACCGGGTACGTCATGCCGGGCGGCCAGGGCTCCGGCGCCTCGGGGGCCGCGTCCGGCTCCGCCGCGGGCAATCGCCCCTGGTACGAGAACCTCTGGGACGGCGTGGACTCCGCGGACTCCGGCCACTGAGCGCCACCCGCCCGCCGCCGTCGCGGGCCCGCCCCACCACCCACCGCAGAAACGAAGAGAAAGCCCACCGTGGACAACCCCCCGCCCCGCACCGAACCGACCCCACCCACCGAGGCCGACGTAGCCGCCATCGGCGAGCAGCTCGGCCGCGTGCCGCGGGGCCTGCGGGCCGTCGCGCACCGCTGCCCGTGCGGGCTGCCGGACGTCGTGGAGACCGCGCCGCGCCTGGAGGACGGCTCGCCGTTCCCGACGCTGTACTACCTGACCTGTCCGCGCGCCGCGTCCGCCATCGGCACGCTGGAGGCGGACGGTGTGATGAAGGAGATGACGGCGCGCCTCGCCGAGGACGCCGAGCTGGCCGACGCCTACCGCGGCGCCCACGAGGACTACCTCGCCCGCCGCGACGAAATCGAGGTGCTGGAGGGCTTTCCCAGCGCGGGCGGCATGCCCGACCGGGTCAAGTGCCTGCACGTCCTGGTCGGCCACTCGCTGGCGGCCGGCCCGGGGGTCAACCCGCTGGGCGACGAGGCGATCGCGATGCTGCCCGAGTGGTGGCGCAAGGGCCCGTGCGCCTGCACGGGAGCGGCGGGCACCGCCGAGGGCCCCAGGAGCACCGCTGACGCCGATGACACCGATGACGCGGAGGACACACGATGACCAGGGTCGCCGCGATCGACTGCGGCACGAACTCCATCCGCCTGCTGATCGCCGACGCCGACCCGGCGACCGGATCGCTGAAGGACATCGACCGCCGCATGCGCATCGTCCGCCTCGGGCAGGACGTCGACCGCACCGGCCGGTTCCACCCGCAGGCGCTGGAGCGCACGCTGCGCGCCTGCCGGGAGTACGGCGAGGTGATCCGGGAGCAGGGCGTGGAGCGCCTGCGGTTCGTGGCCACCTCGGCGACCCGGGACGCGGAGAACCGCGAGGAGTTCGTCAACGGCGTGGTCGACGCCCTCGGCGTGCGGCCCGAGGTGATCTCCGGCGCGCAGGAGGCCCGTTTCTCCTTCGACGGCGCCACCAAGGAACTGGCCGCCATGCCCAGCCTGGAACGCCCGTTCCTGGTGGTCGACATCGGCGGCGGCTCCACGGAGTTCGTGCTGGGCGACGACGCGGTGCGCGCCGCGGTCTCGGTGGACGTCGGGTGCGTGCGGATGACCGAACGCCACCTGACCGACGCCGACGGCCGGATCACCGACCCGCCCACCCGGCGGCAGATCGACGCCATACGGGCCGACGTGGAGGCCGCCCTCGACCTGGCCGCCGAGACCGTGCCGCTGCGCGAGGCCCGCACGATGGTGGGCCTGGCCGGTTCCGTGACCACGGTCGCCGGGCTCGCGATGGGCCTGGACGTCTACGAGTCGGCGGCCATCCACCACTCCCGCGTCACCCGCGGCCACGTCCAGCTGATCAGCGAACGGCTGCTGGCCTCCACCCACGAGGAACGCGCGAAGATGCGGGTCATCCACCCCGGCCGGGTCGACGTGATCGCCGCGGGCGCGCTCATCCTGCACACGATCATGGAGCGCACCGGAGCGCTGGAGGTCCTCGTCAGCGAGCACGACATCCTCGACGGCATCGCCTGGTCCGTGGCCTGACCGTTCCCTTCGGCGAACGCCTCCCCCTTCGGCGGACGCCTCCGGAGGGACGCCTCCGGAGCCGGGCCCTGCGGAGGCGTCGGGGAAGACCCGCCGGAAGGCGTTCGTACCGGCCGGAGCGGCACGTTCGTACGACGTCTGAGCAGGAGTTCGTTCGGCTGAGCGCCTTCGGGGCACCCGGCCCGCCCGGTCCCGGAAGAGTCTTCGTGAATTTCTTCACATGAAGTTCCCGCCCATCGGCGCACTTTCCGAGGCCACAAGGGGTCGTTCGGGCCCCAAAGCAGGGTTACGCGGCCTCAACACCCGTGTTTCAACAGGGTTGCACGGTCCCAGCGCGTCCGTCCTCTGCCCGGATCGTGGCTGCTCACGAGGGTCGTTCAACGCCCGCGCGGCCCCTGGGGTTCCTGCGCCGGGCTGTGGCCTCGATCACGAAATCGCGCAGTGTAGCAGAGCCCCTGCCGAACCTTGTGAAGGGGCTCACGAGGGTGGCCCTAGGGCGTGCTGGATACTCGAAGCCATGAGCACCACGGAGCGTCCACGGATCCTCGTAGTAGGCGGCGGTTACGTCGGCCTGTACGCGGCGCGCCGCATCCTGAAGAAGATGCGGTTCGGCGAGGCGACCGTCACGGTCGTCGACCCGCGCTCGTACATGACGTACCAGCCCTTCCTCCCCGAAGCTGCGGCCGGCAGCATCTCCCCGCGCCACGTCGTGGTCCCGCTGCGACGCGTGCTGCCCAAGGCGGAGGTCCTCACCGGCCGCGTCACCTCGGTCGACCAGGACCGCAAGGTGGCCGTGATCGAGCCGATCGTCGGCGAGGCGTACGAGCTGCCCTTCGACTACCTGGTCGTCGCCCTCGGCGCCGTCTCCCGCACCTTCCCGATCCCGGGTCTCGCCGAGAACGGCATCGGCATGAAGGGCGTCGAGGAGGCCGTCGACCTGCGCAACCACGTGCTGGAGCAGCTCGACCTGGCCGACTCCACGACCGATGAGGAGGTCCGCCGCAAGGCGCTGACCTTCGTCTTCGTCGGCGGCGGCTTCGCCGGCGCGGAGACCATCGGCGAGGTCGAGGACATGGCCCGCGACGCGTGCAAGTACTACACGAACGTCAAGCGCGAGGACATGCGGTTCATCCTCGTCGAGGCCGCCAACCGCATCCTCCCCGAGGTCGGTCCCGAGCTCGGCAAGTGGGGACTCGAGCACCTGCGCGAGCGCGGTATCGAGATCTACCTCGAGACCTCCATGACGTCGGCCGTCGACAAGCACGTGGTGCTCGCCAACGGACTCGAGGTCGACGCGTCCACCATCGTGTGGACCGCGGGCGTCAAGCCCAACCCGGCGCTGGCCAACTTCGGCCTGCCGCTCGGCCCGCGCGGCCACGTGGACACCGCGCCGACCCTCCAGGTCCAGGGCATGGACCACGTCTGGGCGGCCGGCGACAACGCCCAGGTGCCGGACCTGGCCTCGGGCGAGGGTGCCTGGTGCCCGCCGAACGCCCAGCACGCGCTGCGCCAGGCGAAGGTCCTCGGCGACAACGTGGTGTCCGGCATGCGCGGCTTCCCGCAGCACGAGTACCGCCACAAGAACATGGGCGCGGTCGCGGGCCTCGGCCTGCACAAGGGCGTCGCCCTGCTCTTCGGCAAGATCAAGCTGCGCGGCCGGCTGGCCTGGTACTGCCACCGTGGCTACCACGGCATGGCGGTCCCGACCTTCAACCGCAAGTTCCGGGTGCTCGCCGACTGGACGCTGGCGATGTTCCTCAAGCGCGACGTGGTCGCGCTGGGCGCGCTGGAGAACCCCCGCGAGGAGTTCTACGGCGCCGCCGCCCCGGTGACCGCCGCCGCGGCCGCCAAGGCGAAGGCCAAGGCCGCCGAGCAGGCCGTCGAGGTCAAGTCCGGCGAGGCGGAGAAGGCCAAGGCCTCCTGACCGCCGCAAGGGCCCGCTGAACGCGGCGGACCCGCACTACCGACGCCGAGGGCGTCCGCCATCCGTGGGGCGGGCGCCCTCGGCGTTTTCGCGGTTCTGCCATGGTGGTATGCGCTTGCCGATCCGGGACTATTGACACGCCCGAATCAGTTCACGGTACAAGGAGTTGTTCAGCTTCAGGAGTCGCACAGGACCAGCCCCATCCGCTCGGATGACGTGCCCCTCAGGAGGTTCGCACCATGGCCGACGCCGCCGGACGGCTTGCCGCCCTCGCCGAAGGAGCCCTGGGGGCTCCGCCACCCGTCCGCGTCCGGGCCTGGGACGGCAGCGAGGCGGGCCCGCCGGACGGCCCGGTCCTGGTGGTGCGCAACCGCCGCGCGCTGCGCCGAGTGCTGTGGAAGCCGGGCGAGTTGGGGCTCGCGCGGGCCTGGGTGGCCGGCGACCTGGACGTCGAGGGCGACCTGTACGAGGCGCTGTCCCGGATGGCGGGCCTGGTGTGGGAACGAGGCGAGGGCGCCGGGGAGGGCCGGGCCGTCGCCGCGCTGTTCGCGGTACGGGTCCTGCGCGATCCGGAGATCCGCAGGCTCGCCCGTGAGGCGCTGACGCTCGCCGGGCCCGGGCTGCCGCCCGCGCCGCCGCCCGAGGAGGCACCGCGCCGTGGCGGCGCCCGGCACAGCCTCAGCCGCGACCGGGACGCGATCCACCACCACTACGACGTCGGCAACGCCTTCTACGAGCACGTGCTCGGGCCCTCGATGGTCTACTCGTGCGCGTACTGGAAACCCGCCGCGGGCACGCTGGAGCAGGCGCAGGAGGCCAAACTCGACCTGGTCTGCCGCAAGTTGGCGCTCCGCGAGGGGCAGCGGCTGCTGGACGTGGGCTGCGGCTGGGGCTCGATGGTGCTGCACGCCGCGCGGCACTACGGGGTGCGGGCGGTCGGCATCACCCTGTCCTCCGAGCAGGCCGCGTACGCCCGCAAGCGGGTCGCGGAGGAAGGGCTGACCGACCGGATCGAGATCCGCGTCCAGGACTACCGCCGGGTCGCGGACGGCCCCTACGACGCGATCTCGTCCATCGGAATGGCCGAACACGTGGGCTCCGCGCGGTACCTGGAGTACGCGCGCACGCTGTACGGGCTGCTGGCGCCGGGGGGCAGGCTGCTCAACCACCAGATCGCACGGCGGCCGCTGGCACACGAGGAGGCGTACCGCGTCGACGAGTTCATCGACCGCTACGTCTTCCCCGACGGGGAACTGGCGCCGGTCGGCACGACGGTGTCGCTGCTGGAGCAGGCGGGGTTCGAGGTGCGCGACCTCGAATCGCTGCGGGAGCACTACGCGTTGACGCTGCGGCGGTGGGTGGCGAACCTGGAGGACCACTGGGACGAGGCGGTGCGCCTCACCTCCCCCGGCCGGGCCCGCGTCTGGCGCCTCTACATGGCCGCCTCCGCCCTCGCCTTCGAACGCAACCGCATCGGAGTCAACCAGGTCCTCGCCATCCGCCCGGGCCCGGACGGGGCGTCGGGGATGGGGCGAACGCGGGGGGAGTGGACGGAGTAGTCCCCGCTGCGGCGGCTCGTTCACGTGGGGACCGTTTTCCCGCCTGCCCGCGCATGGGGTGAGCGGGGCGGGCCGGCCTGGTTCGGGGTGCGCGGCTCGTTCGTGTGCGGGCCGTTTTCCCACCCACCCGCCCATGGGATGCGTGGGCGGGCGGGGCCGAGTGTGAGCGGGGCGGCTTGCCCGATTCGGGGTCTGCGGCTCGCTCGTCTGCGGACCGTTTTCCCATCCGCCCTCATTGGCCTCTGGACGAAGCGGAGTTGGGAGGCGCGGAGGCGGGTTGGTGCGGCGCGTCGGACTGGCGGGTCCTGCGCCGGGGGCTGGGGCCCGTACCCCCACCGGGGGAAAGGGCGGGTGGGTGGGGGAGAACAAGCTCAACCCCCACCCACCCCGCGTCCCCCTACTCCGTCTTGATCGACTCCAGGATGTCCATCCGCCCCGCCCGCCGTGCGGGCCAGGCCGCTGCCAGGAGGCCCACCATGGCCGCCAGGGCCAGGAAGACCGCGATCCGGGTCCAGGGGAGGACCATCGCGTAGCCGGGGACGCTGCCGGAGATGGACTCGCCGGTCGCCCAGGCCACGAACAGGCCCAGGACGATGCCCGTCGCCGCGCCGAACAGCGAGATCACGACCGCCTCCAGGCGGATCATGCCCTTCACCCGGCGCCGGTCGAGGCCGACCGCCCGCAGCATGCCGATCTCCCGCCTGCGTTCGAAGACCGACATCGCGAGGGTGTTGACGACCCCGAGGACCGCGATGACCAGCGACATGCCCAGTAGCCCGTACAGGATCGACAGCATGTCGTTGACCATGCCGCCGAACTTGTCGCGGATGCCCTGCTGGTCCATGACGGAGATCGCCGGGTTGTCGCCCAGCGCGTCGGTGATGGCCTGGCTGGTCGCCGCGCTCGCGCCGTTCGCCGTCCTGACCAGGACGACCTGGATCTCCGGCTTCGTGACGTGCGGCGCCAGCATCGACCGCGGCATGACCACGTCGGACAGCGCGAGGTTGTCGCCGTAGGTGCCGCCGACCGTGACCTCGGCGTGCGTGCCGTCCGGGTAGTCGGCCTGGACGGTGTCGCCGACCTTCCAGCCGTGCTCCTCGGCCACCTTGTCCTGGACCAGCACCTTCCCCTGCGCCAGCGCCGAGCGCGAGCCGGTCACCGTGTCGATGCGCACGGTGCGGGTGAGGCCGCCCGGGTCGGCGGCGGTCACGGCGGTGAAGTGGCCGTCGAGCGTGAAGTCCGCGTGCTGCACGGCCGTCGCGTCGGTCACGCCGGGCACCTTGGCGATCTCCCGGGCCACCGAGCCGTCCAGCGGCGTCCCGTTGGCCATCTGGACCATGTAGTCCGCGGAGAGGTTGTCCACCGTGGTCTTGTCGATCGCCCGGCCCAGCGACAGCCCGAGCACCGTCATCCCGGTGATCAGGGACAGGCCGATGGCCAGGGCGGACGCGGTGGCCGCGGTGCGGCGCGGGTTGCGGCGGGCGTTGCGCGCGGCGAGGTTGCCCGAGACCCCGAACACCCGCGCCAGCAGCGGCCGCACGGCGGCGATCACCGGCTGCGACAGCAGTGGCGTCAGCACGATCACGCCGGTCAGCAGCACGGCAGCGCCGCCGCCGACCGTCCAGCGGCCGCCCGAGCCGCCCCTGGCGCCGCCCGTCAGCACCATCGCCACGCCCACGGCGGTCAGCAGGCCGCCGAAGCTGTTGCGCAGCACCAGGGACTTGGTGGGCGCGGGCAGGTCCGCGCTGCTCATCGCGGCGACCGGCGGGATCTTCGCGGCCCGGCGGGCCGGCAGCCACGCGGCGAGGACGGTGATCAGCACGCCCACCGCGAACGCCACGACCACCGTGGACGGCGCGACGACCAGCGGTCCGCCCGGCACCTTGGCGCCGAACGAGGACATCGCGGAGCGCAGCGCCACCGCGATGCCGACGCCGGCCACGAAGCCGCCCGCCGACGCGGCGACACCGACGACCAGTGCCTCGGTCAGCACAGAGCGGGTGATCTGGCGGCGGCTCGCGCCGAGCGCCCGCATCAGGGCGAGTTCCCTGGTGCGCTGGGCGACCAGCATGGTGAAGGTGTTGGCGATCAGGAAGACGCCGACGAACAGCGCGATGCCCGCGAAGGCGAGCAGCATGGTGCTCAGCGAGCTGAACTGGTGCTCGATGTCCTTCGACTGCTGGTCGGCGAGCTGCTGACCGGTCTGCGCGACGGCGCTGGAGTCCTTCGGCAGCAGTGGGGTGATCTCGTTCAGCAGCGTGTTCTGGGAGGCGCCCGGCTTCGCGGTGACGGTGACGTCCTTGAAGTGGTCCGGTGCCAGGTAGAGGGACTGCGCGCTCGCGGTGTCGAAGAGCACCAGCGAGCCGCCCGCGCTCACCGAGCCGTCGTCGGTGGTGAACACGCCGGTGACGGTGTACGTGCGCACGGGCCCGTTGGTGGCGACGCGGGCGGTGGAGCCGACGTGGAAGCCGCCCTTGCGCGCGGTGTCCTGGTCGAGCGCGATCTGCCCGGCGCGGGTCGGCCCGGTGCCGGAGACGAAGGCGTAGCGCGGGTCCTTGCCGTCCTTGCCGGGGGCGAAGTTGGCGCCGGTGTTGGACCAGCCGTTGCCGATCAGCTTGCCCTTGGCGTCGGCGACGCCCGCGAAGCCGTCCACCCGGCCGGTGGCCGTCGCGACGCCGGGCAGCGCGGCGATGTGCTGGACGGTGGCCGCGCTGACGCCCAGGTCGCGGTGCCCGTCGCCGCCGGAGCCGTCCGGGTCGGGGTAACTGGTGATGCCGACGGCGGTGTCGGCGTAGCTGGTGGCGGCCTGGTTCTTGTAGGCGGTGCCGATGGTGTCGGTGAAGACCAGGGTGCCGGAGACGAAGGCCACGCCGAGCAGTACGGCGAGCAGGGTCATCAGCAGCCTGGCCTTGTGCGCGAAGACGTTGCGCACGGCGGTACGGAACATGTGGCGGGTCCTGGGGCTGGAAGGTGAAACGGTTCGGCGCGAGGTCGTCGCGGGGCGGGCGGCGCGTCGGGCGGCGCCGGGCGTCAGCTGGTGCGGCCCTTGGCGTCGAAGCGCTTCATCAGGTCCAGGACGGCGTCCGCGGTGGGGGAGCGCAGCTCGTCGACGAGGCGGCCGTCGGCGAGGAAGACGACGCGATCGGCGTACGAGGCGGCCACCGCGTCGTGGGTGACCATCACCACG
This sequence comes from Streptomyces sp. ICBB 8177, assembly GCF_003144095.1. Taxonomy (GTDB): domain Bacteria; phylum Actinomycetota; class Actinomycetes; order Streptomycetales; family Streptomycetaceae; genus Streptantibioticus_D. The sequence continues at coordinate 513,524 of NZ_NSKH01000002.1, forward strand.
GTCTGGCCCAGCTCGCGCACCGAGTTGCGCAGGAAGCCCAGGACTTCGGCGCCGGAGCGGGAGTCGAGGTTGCCGGTCGGTTCGTCGGCGAAGATGATCTCCGGCTGGGCGGCGAGCGCGCGGGCGACCGCGACGCGCTGCTGCTGGCCGCCGGACAACTGGGCCGGGCGGTGCTTGAGGCGCCCCGACAGGCCGACCGTCTCGATGACGTTGTCCAGCCAGGCCTTGTCGGGCCTGCGGCCCGCGATGTCCATCGGGAGGGTGATGTTCTCCAGGGCGGTCAGCGTCGGCAGCAGGTTGAACGCCTGGAAGACGAAGCCGACCTTGTCCCTGCGCAGCCGGGTGAGCTGCTTGTCCTTGAGCGACGACAGCTCGGTGTCGCCTATCCGGGCCGAGCCGGAGGAGACCGAGTCCAGTCCGGCCATGCAGTGCATCAGCGTGGACTTGCCGGAACCCGACGGACCCATGATCGCGGTGAACTCGCCCCGGCGGAACTCGGTGGAGACCCGGTCCAGGGCGACCACGCGGGTCTCGCCCTGCCCGTAGACCTTGCTGAGGTCCGTCGCGCTCGCCGCCACCGCGGCGGCACGCTGGCCGGTACGGGTGCCGGAGGGGGTGGAGGTGGTCACGGGTGGCTCTCCTGCCTGTCGGGCCGGTGGACGATGGGATCAATCCTCCCGGCCGGACGGCACCGCAGGATCAGCCCGTGTCCTGGTTCCGGCGACAGTCTCGGGAGGTACGCGTTCGCCTCGGGTCATCCTCAGGTATGACGCGGGTGCGAAGGCGTAGGACGGTGTGCGGGGGCGCGGGGAAGGTGGTGCTTCCCGGGTGTTTCGCGCGGTGCGCGCGGTCGGACCGGCGGGGGCCGCTCGGGGAGGGTCGGCGAATTCCCGTCATTCGCCCCGGGCGTGATCCCCGGTACCGACGGCGCGTGGAACACGAATGCGCGCCGGTCCGGATAAGTACCAGGGCAATCGCCCGGTTCTGACGGGGCGTCAGCTGGCCCTAAAATCAGACAACATGGGGTCGACTTTCACCTGTTCGGAGGCTGAATCCGGGCTAGGATTCCGCTGCCCCCTGTGGCCTCCCGCTGCCTTCGCGCGGGTCGCGTGGCCTGCCCGGATGGTGGAATGCAGACACGGTGAGCTTAAACCTCACTGGCCTTCGGGTCGTGCCGGTTCAAGTCCGGCTCCGGGCACTTCCCTTCGACTGCGGATGACCGCAGGAGAAGGTCGGCCGGTTTCTTGTCCATTATTCAATTAGTGGCCGCAGTGCTTTTACGCGCTTATGGCGATCGGTCCACGTCGCCTTCTCCGGCGGCCACCCCCCTCCTGCGATCGCCCGCGACACGGCGACGGGCCCCCGGGGCGGCGGCGGTTTGCCGCTCCCGAGGGCCCGTCGAAGCGGCCCGGGAGTGTGGATCACAGCAGTTTGCGGGCGGCCCGGCGCAGGTCGTACTCGTGGACGATCGCCTTGGCGTGACCGTAGGAGAGCCCTTCGTGCTCCCTGCGGAGCCAGTTCACCTTCTCGTCGAAGCGGAGGAGCGCGGGGCCCTCGTCGAGGGCGTGGAGCCAGTCGCCGACCTCGCGGCCGGTGCACTGGGGGATGCGGGAGAGCAGGTTCCGGTGGGTTTCCTCGGAGAAGGTCATTTGGGACATCGGCGCCTCCGGTGTGCGTTCCGTTACCCCACCGTGCCCTAGTGGTTGGGCGTTGGCAACCGTCCCAGGCGTGCGGCGGCCGGCATGCGCCCGTATAAGGTCGCCCCATGTCCGACCGCACGCCCCTGGACGCCGCCGTGGAGCGGCTGGCCGACCGCTTCCGTGCCCTGCCGGCCAGCCGCCTGACCCGGGTCGCGGCCGACGGCCTCACCCTGGTCCGGGAGCTGTCGACCGCCGCTCAACGGCTCGAACGCCCCGGTGCGCGGCCGTTGTTGCCGCCGGACGACGGGATGTACGTGATCGGCGACCAGCTCGCGGTCGTTGGCCACGACCTGGCCGCGGCGCTGGCCGAGGCGGGGGACGAGGGCGACGAGGTGCTCGACTGGGCGCTGCGGAAGGTGGCGGAGCTCGACCGCCGGTTGTGACCGCTCCCGGCTACCGGATCAGAGCGAGGTGACCACACGGTCGGCGAGGATGAAGACGCTCTCCTCGCCGTAGGTGAACGTCAGCGCGTAGCCGCCGGAGACGCCAGAGCCGCCCAGCAGGACCGGGGCCTGTCCGCGTTCCAGCGCGTCGACGAGTCGTTCCGCGGTCTCGCGGTGCCCGGGGGTGAGGCACAGCGTGGTGCCGTCGGCGAAGACGTACAGGTCCAGGGTGCCCAGCGGGCCGGGCCTGACGTCGGCGAGCGGCGTGGCGGCCTCCGCCAGCTCCGCCAGCCTGGCGACGGTCTGCTCCGGGTCGGCGACCGCGGGAACGGGCACGAAGTCGGGGTCGGAGGGGTGGCGGCGCGAGCGCGGCGCGGCGTCGGGGGTGTCCGTCAGGTCCGGCAGGCTCAGCGGGAAGTCCACCGGGCGCGGCAGGAACGGCATCGCCTCGTACTCGGCGAAGTCGGTGAACTCCGGGCCCACCCCGTCCAGCACCGGCGCGTCGGCGGCCTCCCTGGCCTCCTGGGCGGCCCAGAAGGCGCGGGCCTCGGCGAGTTCGCGCTCGCGCTCGTCGGCCAGCGCCTCGGCGACCGCCGTGCGTATCTCCTCGCCCTGCGGCGCGGGCCGGGCGCCCGGCACCAGCCCGGCCGACGCGGCGGTCACCAGGTCGGCGACGTCCGCGCGGTGCTCGGCCAGCTCGCCGCGCAGGGCGACGACCTGGCGGTGCAGACCGCGTACGGCGAGCAGGGCGATCGACCCCACGGCCACGGCCGCGGCCGCGACGAGCAGCGTGACGATGGTGACAGAGCTGATGGCGCTCACTGAGGCACTCCCGGGCGGTGTGGAGGGCGGCTGCTTTTCTCCCCACCACACACTCTGCCTTGAAACCCTTGGCCTTCGCAGTGCGGAATGTCACGAAAAGTACAGGTCCGGGCGGCTGGTCTGTTCCCGAGGTGGCCCGGCGCTATGGATGTGACCTGCGCAAACGCCGATCCCCCAGGCCGGGTCACAGCCTGGGGGATCTTAGGTTTCGATTCAGATCTCACTCTGTGTTCGATTTTCACGGCCGGGGGTGCGGGGGTTGACGAGCCCGCGCGGCGGCCGCCGCGGCACCCGGAAGGGCGCCAGGCCGGCTCGGCTCAGCTCAGGCGCTCGATGACCATCGCCATGCCCTGACCGCCGCCGACGCACATGGTCTCCAGGCCGAACTGCTTGTCGTGCCACTGGAGGGAGTTGATCAGCGTGGTGGTGACGCGGGCGCCGGTCATGCCGAAGGGGTGGCCGACGGCGATCGCGCCGCCGTTGACGTTGAGCTTGTCCAGGTCGATGCCGAGGTCCCGGTAGGACGGGATGACCTGGGCGGCGAACGCCTCGTTGATCTCGACCAGGTCGATGTCGCCGATGGTCAGGCCGGCCCTCTTGAGCGCCTGCTTGCTCGCCTCGACCGGGCCGTAGCCCATGATCTCGGGGGACAGGCCGGAGACGCCGGTGGAGACCACCCGGGCCAGCGGGGTCAGGCCCAGCTCGCGTGCCTTGGTGTCGGACATGACCACCAGGGCGGCGGCGCCGTCGTTGAGCGGGCAGCAGTTGCCCGCGGTCACCCGGCCGTCGGGGCGGAAGACCGGCTTGAGGCCCTGTACGCCCTCCAGCGTCACGCCCGCACGCGGTCCGTCGTCCTGCGAGACCACGGTGCCGTCGGGCAGCGTGACCGGGGTGATCTCGCGCTGCCAGAAGCCGTCCGCGATCGCCTTCTCCGCGAGGTTCTGCGACCGGACGCCGAACTCGTCCATCTCCTCGCGGGTGACGCCCTTGTAGCGGGCCAGGTTCTCCGCGGTCTGGCCCATCGCGATGTAGGCGTCCGGCACCAGGCCGTCCTCGCGCGGGTCGTGCCAGTCCTCGCCGCCCTGCTCGGCGCGGGCCGCGGTACGGGCCTCGGCGTCGGCGAACAGCGGGTTGTGGGTGTCGGGCATGCCGTCCGAGGTGCCCTTGACGCTGCGCGAGACGGTCTCGACACCGGCCGAGATGAACACGTCGCCCTCGCCCGCCTTGATCGCGTGCAGCGCCATGCGGGTGGTCTGGAGCGAGGAGGAGCAGTAACGGGTGACGGTGCAGCCCGGCAGGTGGTCCATGCCCATCTGCACGGCGACGATCCGGCCCAGGTTGTGCCCCTGCTCGCCGCCCGGCAGGCCGCAGCCCAGCATCAGGTCGTCGATCTCGCGCGGGTCGAGCTCGGGCACCTTGGCCAGCGCGGCCTGGATGATCGTGGCCGTCAGGTCGTCCGGACGCAGGTCCTTCAGCGATCCCTTGAAGGCGCGCCCGATCGGCGACCGGGCGGCAGAGACGATTACGGCTTCGGGCATCGCGTTCTCCGTTGTCCGTTGGAGCGGGTGGAATGGGTGCCGGTGGAGCGGGTGCCGGGCGGGCCCAGAGTGAAGCTACCTGCGCGTACCGCACGGGTCACGGCCTGGGCACTGTGACACCCGCCTCTTTCCTAAGCGTACGCTTAGCCCCGCGGCACCGGGAGTTCCTTCCCGCGGCGCGTGCCCCGGGATCCTCGATCCCCGTCGGCCCTCACGCGCTCCGGCCCGTAGGCACCGGTGTCGACTCCGTTTCGCCGGCACCGGCTTCGCCCCGTCCCTCAGTCCCGCCGGCCCCCCGTGCTCACCGCTCCCGTGCGGGTCGGCGTCGGAGTGGGCGGCTGGGTCGCCGCGCCCCGGCGGAGGACGGCCCACCTGGGCCTGCGGCCGGGCAGGGCCGTGGCGCCGCCCGCGGTGACCTCCGTGCCGCCCTGGGCCGCCGCCTCGGCCGCCGCCACCGCGACCGGCAGGGCCGTCGGGGTCTGGCCCTCCTCCGGCCACAGGCCGAGGGCCGAGCACAGGGTGGGCAGGACCGCCATCGCCGCCGTGGCGTAGCCCGCCGCCGACGGGTGGTAGTTGTCGGGGCCGAACATCTCGCGCGGGCTCGCCTCGAACTCCGGGCCCAGCAGCTGCCCCAGCGACACCGTGCGCCCGCCCAGCTCGACCACCGCTATCGTCTGCGCCGCCGCCAGCTGCCTGCTCAGCCGCCGCGCGACCCAGCGCAGCGGCTGGTAGACCGGCTCGATCGTGCCCAGATCGGGACAGGTGCCGACGACCACCCGGGCGCCCGCGTCGTGCAGCCGCCCCACCGCCGACGCCAGGTACCGCACCGACAGCGTCAGCGGCATCCGGCGCGTGACGTCGTTGGCGCCGATCATGATCACGCACACGTCCGGCGCCGGCGCCGGGCCGTCCAGCAGCAGGGAGACCTGCCGTTCCAGGTCGTCGGACTGCGCGCCCGGCAGCGCCACGTTCACCAGGTCCACCGGCCGCTCGGCGACCGCCGCGAGCCCCGCCGCCAGCAGCGCCCCCGGCGTCTCCCGGGCCCGCCGCACGCCCTGCCCGGCCGCCGTCGAGTCACCCAGGAAGGCCAGCCGGACCGGTGGCTCGTCCGCGCCGAACTCGGTCCCGTACCGCCCGTCGGCGACCGGGGGAAGATCCTCGCAGCCGCCGACGACCCGCCGGGCCAGCCGGACCTCCGTCAGCAGCAGCCCGACCGCCGCGCCGCCCAGCAGACCGATCCCGCCGCCCCCGTAGGCCGCCGCGGTCGCGATCCGCCGTGCCACCCTCGCCCTCGACATGGACATGGCTCCCCGTCCTTCCGGCCCTCGCGACGTCGCGCATCTACGCGCGTTCCCGCTCGGCACGAAGTCCTAACAAGCTGTTGCCCGCTATGGGCCACCGTGCAACGCGTCCCTCGAGGCCCGCTTGCGCATAGGCTTTCGACCACACACAGGGAAACATCCGGAGGACGTCGTGCAGTTCCACGACTCGATGATCAGTCTCGTCGGCAACACCCCGCTGGTGAGGCTCAACAGCGTCACGGCCGGCATCCGGGCCACGGTGCTGGTCAAGGTCGAGTACTTCAACCCCGGCGGGTCGGTCAAGGACCGCATCGCGCTGCGCATGATCGAGGCCGCCGAGCAGTCCGGCGAGCTCAAGCCCGGCGGCACCATCGTCGAGCCCACCTCGGGCAACACCGGCGTCGGCCTGGCGATCGTGGCCCAGCAGAAGGGCTACCGCTGCATCTTCGTCTGCCCGGACAAGGTCTCCACGGACAAGATCAACGTGCTGCGGGCCTACGGCGCCGAGGTCGTGGTCTGCCCCACGGCCGTCGACCCCGAGCATCCCGACTCGTACTACAACGTCTCCGACCGCCTGGTGCGCGAGACGCCGGGCGCCTGGAAGCCCGACCAGTACAGCAACCCCAACAACCCGCGCTCCCACTACGAGACCACCGGTCCCGAGCTGTGGCGGCAGACGGAGGGGAAGATCACCCACTTCGTGGCGGGCATCGGCACCGGCGGCACCATCTCCGGCACCGGCAACTACCTCAAGGAGGTCTCCGAGGGCCGGGTCAAGGTCGTCGGCGCGGACCCCGAGGGCTCGGTCTACTCCGGCGGCTCCGGCCGCCCCTACCTGGTCGAGGGCGTCGGCGAGGACTTCTGGCCGACCGCCTACGACCGCAACGTCACGGACGAGATCATCGCGGTCTCCGACAAGGACTCCTTCCAGATGACCCGCCGCCTCGCCAAGGAGGAGGGCCTGCTGGTGGGCGGCTCCTGCGGCATGGCGGTCGTGGCCGGCCTGCGGGTCGCCGAGCGGCTCGGCCCCGACGACGTGGTGGTCGTCCTGCTGCCGGACAGCGGCCGCGGCTACCTCAGCAAGATCTTCAACGACGAGTGGATGGCCGACTACGGCTTCCTCGCCGACGACAGCCAGCGCGAGACCGTCGCCGACGTGCTGCTGGAGCGCAGCGGGGGCATCCCCGAGCTGGTCCACATGCACCCGGAGGAGACCGTCGGCGAGGCGATCGAGGTGCTGCGGGAGTACGGCGTCTCGCAGATGCCGATCGTCAAGCCCGGCGCGGGCCACCCCGACGTGATGGCCGCCGAGGTCGTCGGCTCGGTGGTGGAACGCGAGCTGCTCGACGCGCTGTTCACCCAGCGCGCCCAGCTCACCGACCCGCTGGAGAAGCACATGAGCCCGTCCCTGCCGCTGGTCGGCTCGGGCGAGCCGGTCGCCGACCTGATGGCGGTCCTCAAGTCCGCCGACGCGGCGATCGTCCTGGTCGAGGGCAAGCCCAAGGGCGTCGTCAGCCGCCAGGACCTGCTGACGTTCCTGGCGAAGGACAAGTAGGGCGGCCGCCCGGCATGGGTGCTCGCGCGCGTGTCGCGGGAACGGTACGTTCGCGACACGCGCGCGCAGCACGGGCTTAACACGCCTCCGGCACAGTGGAACGCGTCGGCGAGGGCCGACTACTGGCAGCGGGGACGGACGGAGCGGCTCCCGGACCTCCCGCGACTGCCCCGGGCACGCGCCGGACCCCTGACGTCCGGCCGGTGTGCCCCGGTGGGGACCGCCGTCGTCCCGCCCCTGGCGCTGCCGGGGTGCGGCGGTCCCCGCCCACAAGCCTCAGAAGTCGGCGTGGCGCCGTTCGTCCGCCGCCTGCGCCCGGCGCTCCTGGAGCGAACTGCCCAGCGAGTGCGCCACGTTGACGCCCACGATGCCCGCCCACGTGACGAGCAGCCCGGGCAGGTGCGCGTTGACCGCGCCGATCGCGGACAGCGGGATGGCGAAGGCCATCGAGACCACCGCCAGGCCCAGCCTGCGGCGGCCCGGGTCGAGGATGCCGTCGGGGCGGGGGCGCTGGGCCGGGCCGCCGTGGGTGGCGACGCGGGCGCCCGCGGTCTGCTGCTGGGCCAGTTCACGACGGACCCGGCGCTCGACCTCGCTGTCGAGCCGCTGGGCCGCCTTGTCCAGGAACGAGTCGATCAGTTCGGACTCGTACTCCGGGCCGAGGTCCTTGCGGGCCTGGAGCGTGGCGTTGAGCTCCTTGGTGAGCTCCGGGTCTGACGCGGTCATGATGGTCACGGTAGGTCCGCGCCGGGCGTCCGCGCATTGGGGCTAACCCCCGGATCGCCCGGGGGCGGGCTCCTCCCCGAGGAGGATCGCGCCGGTTTCGCACCGACCGGGACGGAAGGGGTGTGTACGGTCGCGACCACGAGCACGAGCGCACCACGAGGGGGAGAGCGATGGAGCTGCTGACCGCCCTGTCCGCGCCGGAGCGGGACCGGAGGGACGCCGTGACGGTCGACGGGCGTTCGCTGTCGTACGAGGAACTGGTGGGCGCCGCGTCCGCCGTCGCCTCGCGCGTCGCCGGCGCCCCGGCGGTCGCCGTGCACGCCGCACCCGCGCTGGAGACGGTGATCGCGGTCGTGGGCGGGCTGATGGCGGGCGTGCGGATGGTGCCGGTGCCGCCGGACGCGGGCACGGCGGAACGCGCGCACATCCTGCGCGACTCGGGCGCCACGCTGGTCCTGCGGGCGGCGCGGGACGCCGGTACCGGGGCGTACGAGGGGATCGAGACCGTTCCCGTACGCCCGGACGACCGGGGGCGCTTCCACTCGTCGCCGGTTGACGCCGGTGCGATCGCGCTCACGCTCTACACCTCCGGCACCACCGGCGCCCCCAAGGGCGTGCAGGTCTCCCGCCGTGCCGTCGCCGCCGACCTGGACGCGCTGGCCGACGCCTGGGCGTGGAGCGCGCAGGACACGCTGGTGCACGGCCTGCCGCTGTTCCACGTGCATGGCCTCGTGCTGGGCGTGCTGGGCGCGTTGCGCACCGGCAGCCGCCTGGTGCACACCGGACGCCCGACCCCGCAGGCGTACGCGGCGGCGGGCGGGACGCTGTACTTCGGCGTGCCGACGGTCTGGTCCCGCGTGGTGCGCGAGCCGGAGGCGGCCAGGGCGCTGGCGTCGGCGCGGCTGCTGGTCTCGGGCAGCGCACCGCTGCCCGAGCCGGTCTTCCGTGATCTGACGGCCCTCACCGGCCGGTCCCCGGTGGAGCGTTACGGCATGACGGAGACCCTGATCACGGTGTCCGCCCGGGCCGACGGCGAGCGGCGTCCCGCGTGCGTGGGGCGACCGGTGGCGGGGGTGGCCACCCGGCTGGTCGCCGAGGACGGTTCGCCGGTGCCGTACGACGGGGCGACCGTGGGAGAGCTGCTGGTGGGCGGGCCCACGCTCTTCGACGGCTACCTCGGGCGGCCGGAGGCGACGCGGGCGGCGCTCACCGACGACGGCTTCTTCCGCACCGGGGACATGGCCGTCGTCGAGCCGGACGGCACCCATCGCATCGTGGGCCGCGCCTCGACCGACCTGATCAAGTCCGGCGGCTACCGCGTCGGCGCGGGCGAGGTGGAGAGCGCGCTGCTCGACCACCCGGCGGTCGCCGAGGCCGCGGTGGTCGGCGCCCCGCACCCGGACCTCGGCCAGCAGATCGTGGCGTACGTCGTCGCCGACGGGGTGACCGAGGGCGAGCTGGTCGACTTCGTGGCGGGCAGGCTGTCGGCGCACAAGCGGCCCCGGGTGGTCCGCTTCCTCGACGCCCTGCCGCGCAACGCGATGGGCAAGCCGGTCAAGAAACTGCTGCCGCCGCTCTAGTGGCGACTGCTGCCTTCGTGGTAGTCGCCGGGCCCGGATCTCGTCCCCGAGGTGGATGCCGTACGACGGCTCGATCCCGTAGAACATAAACGGCGAAATACGGCGAACGGCCGGTCTCGTCACGGGTCGCAAGCGGAGGAAACCGGACGAACGGGGGTTCGGGAAATCAACTTGCCGGTCGGCAATTAAGCTTTCTACGATGCACGCGCAAGCCCACCAGCCGGCCGGGAGCTGACCCGGCCGGCGTCGCCGATGCCCGGGTTCCCGCTCCGAGGGTGGCGGTGATTTGTCCTGCCTGGAGGCAGAACCGGAATGTTCCACCGCATAGGACGCGTCGTCGTCCGCCATCCCATATGGACCATCGTGGCGTGGGTGATAGCCGCCGTCGCGATCGTCGCCACCGCACCGAGCCTGCCGTCCAACAGCGACGAGTCGAGCTTCCTGCCCAAGAGCTACGAGTCGATCCAGGCGGCCGACCTACAGCAGAAGGCGTTCCCCAGCGCCTTCACCCCGTCCGCGATCGTCCTGTACCAGCGCACCGACGGCCAGAAGCTGACGCCCACCGACCTCAAGGACGCGGCGCGGGTCACCGAGCGCCTCGGCGGCGCGCACATCGAGCAGGTCCAGAAGGTCGTCCCCGGCCCGCCGTCCAAGGACGGCAAGTACGACCTGGGCCTGGTCCAGATGGACAGCAAGAACGCCGGGCAGCCGGTGCAGAACACCGCGGCCCAGAAACTGCGCGACGACGTCAAGAAGTTCACGGCCGGCACCCATCTGGACGCCAAGGTCGGCGGCAGCGCCGCGCAGGCGCTCGACCAGCAGGACTCCTCCAAGCGCGGCCAGGCACTGATCGGCGTCGGCACCTTCGTGATCATCCTGGTCACCCTGCTGATCATCTTCCGGGCGCCGATCCTCGCGATCCTGCCACTGATCCTCATCGGCGTGGTCGCGGGCGTCGCCAACGGGCTGATCGCCTACGCCACCAAGCTGTTCGGCCTCCAGGCCAACGAATCGGTCTCGTCGATCCTCATCGTGGTGCTCTTCGGCGTCGGAACGGACTACTTCCTGTTCCTGATGTTCCGGTACCGAGAACGGCTGCGCGCGGGTGACGAGCCCAAGGAGGCGATGGTCAACGCGGTCGGCCGGGTCGGCGAGGCGATCGCGTCGGCCGCCGGCGCCGTCATCATCGCGTTCCTCGCGCTGATCCTGTCCACCCTGGGCTTCCTCAAGCAGATGGGCCCGGCGCTCGCCATCGCGGTGGCCGCGACGCTCGTCGCGGGCCTGACGCTGATCCCCGCGGTCGTCTCGCTGATCGGCCCACGGATCTTCTGGCCGTCGAAGTCCTGGCAGAACGAGCCGGACAACGCGCGCTTCGCCGCGCTCGGCCGGACCGTCAAGCGCCGCCCGGCGCTGGCCGCCGCGGTCTCCGGCGTGGTCATGGTCGCGCTGGCGATGGGCACCCTCGGATTCAAGGCCACCTTCGACCTGGCCGCGGGCTCGATGCCCAAGACCAAGGAGTCGATGGTCGTCCAGACCGAGATGCAGAACGCCTACTCGGCGGGCGCCGCCGAGCCCACGTCCGTCTACCTCACCAGCACCGACGGCAAGCCGCTCGACAAGGCCCAACTGCCCTCGTACGCCACGAAGCTCAGCGGCGTCGACGGGGTGGCCGGCGCGAAGCTCGCGGCGCTCAACCCGGCCGGCACGACGGCCGACTTCACGGTCACGCTCAAGTACGACGCGGCCAGCGACAAGGCGCTCAGCACGGTGGGCGACGTGCGCACCGTCGCCCACGCCGACGCACCCACCGGGACCAAGGCGCTGGTCGGCGGCATGTCCGCGATCTACTCGGACATCAACAAGGCGGTCGACCACGACTACAAGACGGTCTTCCCGGTCGCCGCACTGCTGATCATGGTGATCCTGGGACTGCTGCTGCGCAGCGTGGTCGCGCCCTGGTACCTGATGGCGTCCGTGGGCCTCGGCTTCGGCGCCACCCTCGGTGCGACGGTGCTCATCTTCCAGAAGGCGCAGGGGCATTCGGGCCTGATGTTCATGCTGCCGGTGATCATGTATCTCTTCGTGGTCGCCATCGGCACGGACTACAACATCCTGATGATCGCCCGGTTGCGCGAGGAGGCCCGTGAGGGCCGCGAGCCGCGCGAGGCCGCCAGCATGGCGCTGCGGCACGCCGGTCCGACGGTGGCGGCGGCCGGGTTCATCCTGGCGGCGACCTTCGCCACCATGATGCTCGCGGGCAACTCGATGCTGACCGAGATGGGCTTCGCGGTCTCCTTCGGCATCATCGTGGCCGCGTTCGTGATGGCGATGTTCTTCACGCCGTCGCTGACCGCCCTGATCGGGCACGCCGCCTGGTGGCCGGGCCACGCCGACCGCGGCGAGCCCTCCCACGAGGTCTCCGGCGGCCGGTCGCCGCAGCGGGAGCTGAACCGGTCGGGCCGGTAGCGGCCGGGAAATAACCCTCCGCGTCCGGCAGTTGGCCGGATGGACAACGGAGGACGAGCGGTGGCCCAGGGCCGGCCGCGCGGTGCGAACCGTGCGGCCGGCCCTTCGCCGTACCGCCCGACAGGAGGATCACCATGACCGAACGCACCGGCCGGATCAACGTGGGCGTGGTGGGCGTGGGCAACTGCGTCTCGTCGCTCGTGCAGGGCGTGCGCTTCTACGCGGACGCTCCCGACGACGCCCCGGGGCTGACCCGTCCGGTGTGCGCCGGGTACGCGGTCCGGGACATCGTCTTCACCGCCGCGTTCGACGTGGACGCGGGCAAGATCGGCAAGGACCTGTCGCAGGCCCTGTGGGCGGAGCCGAACAACGCCTCACGCTTCGCCGACGTGCCGCACCTCGGCGTGCCGGTCGACGACGGTGTGCTGGCGGACGGCGTGGGGGCGGGTACCGCGCCGCACATCGCGGCGTCCGGCCGGGCCTCGGTGGACGACGTGGCGCGGCGGCTGTCCGAGACCGGCACCCGGGTGCTGGTCAACTTCCTTCCCACCGGCAGCCAGTCGGCGACCGAGGCGTACGCCGAGGCCGCGCTGCGCGCCGGGTGCGCCTTCGTCAACTGCATGCCCGCGCGCCTCGCCCGCGAGCCGCGGTGGGCGCGGGCCTTCGCGGACGCCCGGCTGCCGCTGGTCGGGGACGACCTCAAGAGCCAGTTCGGCTCGACACTCGTGCACCACGCGCTGCTGGACGCGCTCGCCGCGAACGGCGTACGGGTGCGCGACACCTATCAGTTGAACAACGGCGGCAACATGGACTTCCTCAACCTGCGCGACCCGGAGCGGATGCGGGGCAAGAAGGAGACCAAGGCGCGGGGGATGGGCGCGGGCGCCGGGGCGCCGCGGGTGCACGTCGGAGCCGAGTACGTGCCGTTCCTCGCGGACCGCAAGGTGGCCTACATCCGGGTCGAGGCCCAGGCGTTCGGCGGGACGCCGGTCGAGATCGACCTGCGGATGTGCGTCGAGGACTCGCCGAGCGCCGCGGGCAACGTCCTGGACGCCGTGCGGTACGCGCAGGCCGCGCTGGACGACGGGTACGGCGGGGTGCTGGCGGAAGCGTCGGCCGCGCTGATGAAGGCGCCGACGGACTGACGCGTCGCGGGGCGCCGCGGTCACCGGGTACGCGAGGCGCCCGGTGGCCGCCTGCCCTTTCTCCCCCGCGGACAGGGCAGGCGGCCCAGGGCTCCATCGTCGCCGTGGGGTGAAGCGTGATCAAGTGCGATCCTCTGTACGATCGGTAAGTGCCGCTTACCGAACTCGGAGAACTGGAGGCGTTCCTCGCCCTGTCCGAGGAACTCCACTTCGCCCGCGCCGCCGAGCGGCTCGGCCTCTCCCGGCCCCGGGTCAGCCAGCTCATCCAGTCGCTGGAACGCCGCGTCGGCGGGCGGCTGTTCGAGCGCACCAGCCGCCGGGTCGCGCTCACCCCCGCCGGACGGTTCCTGCTGGACCGGGTCAAACCGAGCTTCGAGGGCGTGCGCCGGGCCATCGAGGAGACCCGGGCGTACGCGCGGGAGCTGCGCATCGGGTTCCTCGGGCCGTTCCTGGGCGCGGTGGACGCGGCGGTCACCGCCTTCCGCGCGACCCATCACGGCTGGCCGGTCAGCATGACCGAGACGCGCTGGGGCGACTACTACGGTCCGCTGCGCCGCGCCGAGGTGGACCTCCTGGTGAGCATCTGGCCGGTGCGCGAGCCGGACCTGACGACCGGGCCGGTGATCGCCGAGTACCCCCGGGTGCTGGCCGTCGCCGCCGACCACCCGCTGGCGCGGCGCGAGTCGGTGGACATCGACGAGCTGCCCGCGTACACGATGGTCCAGCTGCCCCGGACGACGCCCTCCGAGGTGCGGGAGGGCTTCCTGCCGGAGACCACCCCGGACGGGCGGCCCATCGCGCGCGGAGGCGAGGTCAAGACGCAGCACGAGATGCTCAGCCGGGTCGCCACCAGCCGCGAGGTCTGCCCGACCTCCACCGCGCTGACGGAGGCCTACCGGCACCCGGGCGTACGGTTCCTGCCGCTCACCGGGCTGCCGCCCGCGCGGGCCGTGGTGAGCTGGCGCACGGCCGGGGAGAGCACGGGGATCCGGGAATTCGTCGCGTCGCTGCCGTCCCTGCCCTAGTCTCGTCAGCCCGCCGGCGGCGCCGCCCGCGCAGGCGCGTCGCGGAATCCGCGACCGGGCCGGAGTCCGCCATGCGGAAGGCCTCTGGCCTGTATGTATGGCGTCATGCACAATCGTGGGACGCTGAATGGGAACCCAGCATCAGGGCCAGGCCAGGAGGGCGCGATGGCGACGCAGGACGGTGGAGCCGCCCGCTTGATGCAGCTCTTCGACGGCCACCGGCTGACCCCGACCCAACGCCGCATCGCGCACTGCCTGGTGCGCCGGGCGGCCGACGCGCCGTTCCTGTCCAGCGTGGAGGTCGCGGAGCTGGCCGGGGTCAGCCAGCCCTCGGTGACCCGGTTCGCGGTGGCGCTGGGCTTCGACGGCTATCCGGCGCTCCGCCGCCACCTGCGTGAGGTCGCCCCGGCACCGCAGGCGCCGCGCGAGGAGACGTACAACGAGTACCAGCAGGCGGTGCACGCGGAGATCGACAACCTCCAGCAGCTCGCCGTGCTGCTCGCCGATCCCGAGCCGGTGGCGCGCGCCGGGCGGCTGCTGGCGGCCTCGCGTCCGCTGCCGGTGCTGGGGCTGCGGGCGGCCGGGCCGCAGGCGGGCGGCTTCGCGTACTTCGCCGCCAAGGTCCATCCCGACGTGCGGCTGCTGGACGAGAGCGGGTCGATGCTCGCCGACCGGCTGGACGCCGCCGCCCGGGCCGGGGCGAGCGCGCTGCTGTGCTTCGCGCTGCCCCGGCACCCGCGCGAGGTGGTCGAGGCGCTGGAGTACGCCAAAGACCTCGGCCTCACCGTCGTCACCGTCGCCGACAGCTCGTTCGCGCCGGTCGCGAAGTTCTCCGACCTGCTGATCCCGGCGGCGGTCGGCACCGGGCTGATGTTCGACACGGCGTGCGCGCCGATGATGCTGGGCCGGGTGCTGCTGGAGTCGATGTGCGACGACCTGCCCGACGCCCAGGCGCGTCTGGAGGAGTTCGACGCGCGGGCGACGGCGCGGGGGCTGTTCGTCGACTAGCCCCTCGATCCGCTAGCCCCTCGATCCGCCGAGCAGCGGGTCGACCCGCTGCTCGGCGCCCGGTTCGAGCCGCACGGTCGTGGCCGCCGGGGCGTGCCCGGCCGCGACCACGGTGTAGTCGCCCGGAGCCACGCCGGTGAACGCGTAGTGCCCGTCGCGGGCGGCCAACGCCGTGGCGACCACCTCGCCGGTGCTGTCCAGCAGCGTCAGCCGAGCCCCGGCGCACGGAGCCCCGGCCGGGGTGCGCACGGTGCCGGAGACCCGTACGCCGCGCGGGCCGTCCGCGTCCAGGCGCAGGTCGAGGTCGACCCCGGCGGCGCCCGCCCGCACGGTCCTGGCCAGCGGCGCGCGGCCGACGGCCGAACCGATCAGCAGGTACGTGCCGGGTCCCGGCACGTCCAGCGTGAAGCGGCCGTCGGAGCGGGCGATGGTACGGCCGAGCTGGTGGCCGCCCAGGTCGGTCACCGCCAGCGCGACACGCGCGAGCGGCGCGCCCGCCTCGTCCCCGACCCGCCCCCGGATCACGGCGTCCGGAGCGGCGGGCGCGGCCGCGGGAACGGCGGGGGCGAACGCGGTGGCGGACCTCGCGGTCGGCGCGGGGAGCGCGGTCACCGCGGCCGAGGGCACCGGCACCCGTGCCGCAGTGGCCGCGGGCCGGGCCGGGACGCCGGCCGGCTGCTGCGGCCGGGCGGTCAACGCGCCGGGCGCGCCCGCCAGTTCGTGGACCAGCCGGGTCAGCCGCAGCAGCGGCCGCGTCACCGGCGCGTGGCCCACCGCGTCGCAGTCCGGACCGCTGGACAGCAGCGCGGCCTCGACCGACGCCAGCAGGCGGTCGGCCTCCTCACTCGCGCGGCCGTGGCGCGGCAGCGGGCGTTCCGCGATCGCCCCGGCGGCCAGGGCCAGTTCACGGCAGACCTCGGCCCGGCCGTGCGCCGCCGCGGGGTCGGTCAGACGGCGCGGGCCCACCGTCAGGGCCCTGGTCTGCCGGGTGACGGCCGCGTAGAGGGTGAGACGGTGGCGCACGACGGCGGGGGAGTTGCCCCACAGCGGCATCGGGCGGGTCAACGGGCGGGCGACGAGGGCCAGTTGCTGGAGGCGGTGGTCCACCACCCGGGCCAGGGCGTCCAGTTCCTCGTCGCTGCGCGCGCCGTCCAGCCGTTCCGCCACCGCCCGCAACAGCTCGGCCAGCGCGGTGAAGTAGCGCCCGCGCGCGGTGGCCACGGTGTCACGGGTGCTGGTCGGCAGGACGAACAGCGCGACGGCGATGCCGATGGCGGCGCCCACCGAGGTCTCCTCCAACCGCAGCACCAGCAGCCCGGCGGAGAACTCGTGCAGGACGCTGTAGAGCTGCGACACCATGATGGTGACGAAGAAGATCATGCAGGCGTAGCTGACGTTCACCAGGTAGAAGCCGCAGGACATGCTGGCCACGATCACCACCAGCACCCACATGGTGTGCCCGGCGGTCAGATGGGCGAGCCCGATGCCCGCGCCGAGGCCGACCAGGGTGCCCACCACGCGGTTGACCGCCTTGAGGGAGGTCTCGGACCGGGTCGCGGTGCCCCCGAAGGCGATGAAGGCGGCGAGCACGGCCCAGTAGTAGCGGGTCTGCGACAGCTCGCGTCCGGCGAGGATCGCCAGCGTCCCGGCGACCACGACCTGGACCGCCTGGCGGGTCGTGAGCGACATGCGGCTCAGAGGGTTCCAGCGGCTGCCGCGCGCCGCGACGTCGCCCGCGACCGCGGCGGAGCCGGGCAGGTTGCCCATCGCGAGGGTGACGGTGGGCGCGTAGTCGTCCACCGGGTCGGTGGGCGGCGGCGTCGCGGCGCCACGGGCCAGTGCGATGAACTCCAGGGCGGAGGCGGCCAGATGACGCGCCGGCCACCGCCCGCCGTCCGCCGGGGAGTCCGCACCGCCCGCGTCGTCCGGGGCGGCCTCCAGCAGCGGGCCGGCCGCGTACTCCACCGCGCCGTACTCGCGGCGGGCCAGGTGTCCGGCCACGCGCGCGGCCGCCGGCAGCAGTTCGCCGCCCGCCCTGGTGAGCGCGTCCGCCGCGGTCGCCAGCGCGTCGACGGCCAGGTGGGCGTCGAGCAGCCGCCGCCGCAGCGCAGGACCCGACCAGCCCCCCGGCAGCGCGCCGGGCTCCGCGGACCAGCCTTCGATGATCAACGCCGCCTCGGCGAGCCGCAGTTGGCGGGCGTGCAGCCGCCGCCTGGCCCGCGCGAGGCGGCGGCGCCGCGCGGACGCGGAACCGCGCGCGTGCGCCCCGGTCTCCAGCAGGGCGGCGCAGGCGCGTGCCACCGAACGGGCCCGGGCGCCGAACGCCAGTTGGGTGCGGCGCAGCGTCCGGCGGGAGTTGACGCGCAGCACGGTCACCGACAGCAGCAGCACCCAGGCGGTCGCCACCAGGACCGCGTACAGCAGCGAGGGCAGGGCGGCCGGCGTCGCGCCGAGGAAGGCCGCGAAGAAATAGCCCATCCAGATCATGAAGCCGTAGAAGGAGAACGCCGCGCCGAACCGGCGCACGTAGACCGCGACGAACATGACCAGGACGAAGACGCCCAGCATGAGGTCGGTGTGGCCCGCGACGGCGACGCCGCAGAGCATGCCCGCGCCGATCGCCACGGGGAAGAAGGCCGCGGTGCGCACCTTCTCCAGCACTCCGGTGCCGGACAGCGCCATCGAGCCCATCATCGCCATGACGGTGCCGAGCAGCATCGCGACGATCGTGCCCTGCGGTCCGGCGTGCGTGGCCCGGGCGAACAGGTACTCGACGCCCAGGGTGGTGGCCATCGCGACCGCGGCCGACACCGCCATCCGGAACCTGTTGAGTCCGGGGTCGGAGCCGATCACCCGGTCCAGTGCCTCACGTATCCATCCCCGCGGGCTGTCGGCCACCCGGCGCTCCCCTCCGCTGGTCCTGCGTGTCGGCGGTGTCCCGAGGCGGCGGTGGCCGATTCAGGTACCATACCGACAATAACATGTATCGTACCGATAATCGGTGGAGCGGTGATGGTGAGCGGCACGAGCGAGGCGGCGTCGCGGACGGTGTCCGAGGCGGCGACGCCGGTGGCGTCCGAGGCGGCGTCCGGGGCCCTTGAGGGCTCGTCGGCGTCGGAAGCGCTTGGGATGCCGGTGGCGTCGGACGCGCTTGAGGTGATCGAGCGGCAGACTGCCGTCCTCGTGCGCAACTTCGAACTCCTGCACCGGCGCACCGACATCCACGACCGCCTCGACCGGGCCGGGTACCTGTTGCTGCGCACTCTGGCCGAGGGCGGCCCGATGGACATCAACACCCTCGCCGCCACCCTCGGCCTCGACCCCTCCACGGCCGGCCGCCAGGTCGCGGGCATGCGGGCGGCCGGACAGGTCGAGAGCGCGCCGGCCGCCGAGGACCGCAGGCGGTGCGTGGTCACGCCGACCGAGGAGGGGCTGCGGCAGATGGAGGCCGTGCGGCGGCGGCGCGCGCGGGACATCGGTGAGCTGCTCGCCGACTGGAGCGAGGACGAACTGCGCACGCTGGGCGCGGTGTTCGACAAGTACAACCGGGCGGTCGCCGCGCGCTACCTCACCGGCCCGGAAGCATCCGAGCCCCGGCGCCCCGCCTCGCGCCGCCGCTGAGCCGAATCATTTCCCCACGGACGTCTAACAGAATTCTGAGGTTCGCTGAGTACCCTCCGACACGTCATCTGGTCGGTGCCTGGCAGAGGAGGACTGTCGTGGTGGGGCGCGGGGCGTATGCGCTGGCTCGGGTCGCGGTGATGGTACGGACGGCCGCGCGGTGGCTGTGGTGGACCGGAGTGATCGCGGCGGTCGGCGGGGTCTTCGTGCCGGGGTTCACCGGGCGCCGGATCGGCCTGCTCGCCGGGGCGGCCGCCTTCCTGGTCGCCGCCGTCGTCGCGTTCGCCGTCCGCGCCCGGCGCTACACCGCGCTGGCCGACGCCTCCACCAAGGCCGCGAAGGCGGTCATCCTCCAGGACCGCAGGGTCACCGCGCGGGGCTGGATCCGGCGGTGGCGCTGGTGGCTGCTGCTCGCGCTGGTGCTGGCGGTCGGCTCGTCGGTGGCGCTGCCCGCCGCGGGCGGCCTGCTGATGGCCGGTGCGGGCGCCGGGCTGTGGGCGAAGTCGGTACGGATCGGCCGCTGGGAGCGGTCGCACGAGGCGCTGCTGTGGGTGCGCCCGGAGTGGACCCGGCGCGGGCCCGCCGGCAAGGCCGTCACCTCGTACCTGAGGACCGGGCCGGTGGCCGGGGACGCCCGCCCCGGCGGCGCCCGCCGCAGGCTCGCGCACGCCTGACCCGCGCTTCCCCGCAGGCGCTCACCGCAACGCGGCCAGCCCCTCGGCGTGGGCGGCGCCGCTCTCGGCCACGATCTCGGCGGCCGTCTGCCGTTCCCGCACGGTGACGAACCGCACCGAGCCGTCGTCCGCCACCAGGTAGCCGTGGACGGCCGGGCGGGGCAGCGCGTTGTAGTGGAAGTGCGTGGAGAAGTAGTACGCGCCGGTGTCGGGCAGCGCGACCAGGTCGCCCTCGTCGAGCGGCGGCAGCTCCCGCGCGCGGGCCAGCACGTCGCCCGCGAAGCAGCACGGTCCGGCCACGTCCTGCGGCACCGGATCGCCCTGTTTGGGCCGCCCTTCTGGACCGAGCGCCAGCACCCGCAGCGGCCAGGCGTCCGGCGCGAAGACGGTACGCGTCGCCACCTGCGCGCCCGCGTGCGTGACCGCGATCCGGCGTCCGCCCGCGCTCTTCGCGTACTCGACGCGGGCCAGGATCGTGCCGCTCTTGGCCAGCAGCGAGCGGCCGAACTCGGTGACGATGCCGTAGCGGCCGTCGAACAGCCCCGGGACCTCGCCGCGCAGCAGGTCCGCGTACTCCCGGTAGGTGGGCGCGACCTCGTCGGACGCGAAGTCGACCGGCAGGCCGCCGCCGATGTCGAGGGTGTCGACCTGGCGGCGGCCCACGGTCTCGTTGATCCGCTCCGCCAGCTCGTACGCCACCCGCACACCCTCGGCCATCAGCTTCAGCGGGCAGCCCTGCGAGCCGACGTGGGCGTGCAGCCGGGTCAGCCACGGCCGGGCGGCGAACGCGGCCACCACGCGCTCGGCGGCGCCCGGATCGCGCAGCGCCACGCCGAACTTGGAGGTGGCGGTCGCCGTGCTCATCGCGTCGATCGCGCCCGCGCCGACCTGCGGGTTGACGCGCAGCCCGACCGGGGAGGCGGACGGGCGCGAGGCTGGGGCGGAGGGGGACAGGTGCGGGGCCGGGGCGAAGCGGCGCTCGGCCATGAGGGCGTCCAGCCGGGTCAGCTCCTCCTCGTTGTCGGCGTTGACCGCGATGCCCAGCGCGAGCGCCTCGCGCAGTTCGGCGCGGGTCTTGGCGGGGGAGTCCAGCACGGTGCGCTCCGCGGGCACCCCGGCGGCGCGGGCCAGCGCGAGTTCGCCGGGGCTGGCGACCTCGCAGCCGATGCCCTCGTCGTCCAGCAGCCGCAGCACCGGCACCAGTGAGGCGGCCTTGACCGCGAAGGTGTGGGTCACCGGCACGCCGGGGGTGGCGAAGGCCTCGCGCAGCGCGCGGGCGCTGTCCCGGACACCGGTGACGTCGAGCAGTCCGGCCACCGGCTGCTCGTCGTCCAGCAACCCCGCCGCGACCGCGGCCCGCAGCGCGAGCGCCCGGCGCGCGGCGGCGTCGAGGCCAGCGGTGTCCGGGCCGCCCGGGCCGGTGCGGTGGCGCGGGGGCCCGGTGGCGTCGGCGGAGGCGTCGCAAGCCATGCGTCCACTTCACCACGCACCCGTGCGCCCGCGCATGCCGTGGCGGGGGCCCGCACCCTCGCCGCACCTGCGGCACCCTGGGGAAAACGGGACACATCGCGTCGAAAGGCGCGCGCCCGCGCGGCGGAACCGGCACGCGATCCGCCCGCCCACGCGGCGGAAACTGGCGCACACAACCTGTTGACTAACTCTATTCAGCCGGACAATATGTGAATGGCTCGATCCAAGCGGGGTCGGGCGACGACCCGCGAGGAGGCGACCCGCATGTCCGCATCGGCGGCGGCACGACCCGCAGCGCAGCCCGGTCCCCGCCCGGTCCGGGCACCCCGGGGCACCCGGCTGAGCGCGCCCGGCTGGCAGCAGGAGGCCGCGCTGCGGATGCTCCAGAACAACCTCGACCCCGAGGTCGCCGAGCACCCGGACAAGCTCGTCGTCTACGGCGGCACCGGCAAGGCCGCCCGCGACTGGCGCTCCTTCGAGGCGATGGTCCGCACGCTGGAGGGCCTCAAGCAGGACGAGACGATGCTCGTCCAGTCCGGCCGCCCGGTCGGCGTGATGCAGACCCACGAGTGGGCGCCGCGCGTGCTGATCGCCAACTCCAACCTGGTCGGCGACTGGGCCAACTGGGAGGAGTTCCGGCGCCTGGAGCAGCTCGGCCTGACCATGTACGGCCAGATGACCGCCGGTTCGTGGATCTACATCGGCACCCAGGGCATCCTCCAGGGCACCTACGAGACCTTCGCGGCCGTCGCCGCCAAGCGCTTCGGCGGCACGCTCGCCGGCACCATCACGCTCACCGCCGGCCTCGGCGGCATGGGCGGCGCCCAGCCGCTCGCCGTGACCATGAACGACGGCGTCGCCATCTGCGTCGACTGCGACCCGCGGGCCATCGACCGCCGCATCGAGCACCGCTACCTGGACGTCAAGGCGGACTCCCTCGACCACGCGCTGGAGCTGGCGGTGAAGGCCCGCGACGAGCGCAAGGCGCTGTCCATCGGCCTGCTCGGCAACGCCGCCGACCTGCTGCCGAAGATGCTCGCCATGGGCGCCCCCATCGACATCGTCACCGACCAGACCTCCGCCCACGACCCGCTGGCCTACCTGCCGACCGGTGTCGCGTTCGAGGACATGGCCGCGTACGCCAAGGACAAGCCCGCCGACTTCACCCAGCGGGCGCGCGAGTCGATGGCCCGCCACGTCGAGGCGATGGTCGGCTTCAAGGACGCGGGCGCCGAGGTCTTCGACTACGGCAACTCGATCCGCGGCGAGGCCCAACTCGCCGGGTACACCCGGGCCTTCGACTTCCCCGGCTTCGTGCCCGCCTACATCAGGCCGCTGTTCTGCGAGGGCAAGGGCCCGTTCCGCTGGGCGGCGCTGTCCGGCGACCCGAAGGACATCGCGGCCACCGACCGCGCGATCCTCGACCTGTTCCCGGAGAACGAGTCGCTGGCCCGCTGGATCAAGATGGCCGGTGAGCGCGTCCACTTCCAGGGCCTGCCCGCCCGCATCTGCTGGCTCGGCTACGGCGAGCGCGACAAGGCCGGCGAGCGTTTCAACGACATGGTCGCCTCCGGCGAGCTGTCCGCGCCGATCGTCATCGGCCGCGACCACCTCGACTGCGGCTCGGTCGCCTCGCCGTACCGGGAGACCGAGGCGATGCTCGACGGCTCCGACGCGATCGCCGACTGGCCGCTGCTGAACGCCATGGTCAACGTCGCCTCCGGCGCCTCCTGGGTCTCCATCCACCACGGCGGCGGCGTC
Organism: Streptomyces sp. ICBB 8177; assembly: GCF_003144095.1. GTDB lineage: Bacteria > Actinomycetota > Actinomycetes > Streptomycetales > Streptomycetaceae > Streptantibioticus_D. The sequence continues at coordinate 536,299 of NZ_NSKH01000002.1, forward strand.
GGCATGGGCCGCTCGATCCACGCCGGGCAGGTCACCGTCGCCGACGGCACGCCGCTGGCGGGCGAGAAGATCCGCCGGGTGCTCACCAACGACCCCGGCATGGGCGTCATCCGGCACGTGGACGCGGGCTACGACCGCGCCGACGAGGTCGCCGCCGAGCGCGGGGTGCGCGTCCCGATGCGCGAGGGTGGGACCGCGTGACCCACGACGCGGCCGGACGGACGGCGGCGCGCACCGCGCCGCCGTCCTCCGGGACCTTCCACGGCATGTGGAACGACCTGCTCCCGATAGGCCGGGACGCCGGCTCGCACGGCTACCGGCGCTACGCCTGGACCGGCGCCGACGCCGACTGCCGCGAGTGGTTCAAGGCGCAGGCCACCACGCGCGGGCTGTCCTACGAGGTCGACCGCAACGGCAACCAGTGGGCCTGGCTGGGCGACCCGGCCGCCGGTGACGCCGTGGTCACCGGGTCCCACCTCGACTCGGTCCCCGACGGCGGCGCCTTCGACGGGCCGCTGGGCGTGGTGTCCTCGTTCGCCGCCCTCGACGAACTGCGTGCCCGAGGGGCCGAGTTCACCCGGCCGCTGGCCATCGCCAACTTCGGCGACGAGGAGGGCGCCCGCTTCGGCCTGGCCTGCGTCGGCTCGCGGCTGACGGCGGGGCAGCTGACCGCCGCCAAGGCCCGCGAACTGCGCGACGCCGACGGCGTCACCCTCGCGCACGCCATGGAACGCGCCGGGTACGACCCGCAGGCCATCGGTCCCGACCCCGAACGCCTCGCCCGCATCGGCGCGTTCGTCGAACTCCACGTCGAACAGGGCCGCGCCCTGGACATCAGCGGCGACCCGGTCGGCGTCGCCTCCGCGATCTGGCCGCACGGCCGCTGGCGCTTCGACTTCCGCGGCGAGGCCAACCACGCGGGCACCACCCGCCTGGAGGACCGCCGCGACCCCATGATCGCCTACGCCGACACCGTGCTCGCCGCCCGCGAACAGGCCCGGCTGGCAGGCGCGTTGGCCACCTTCGGCAAGGTCGCCGTCGAGCCCAACGGCGTCAACGCCATCCCGTCGCTGGTGCGCGGCTGGCTGGACTCGCGCGCCGCCGACGAGGCCACCCTCGCCCGGGTCGTCGCCGGCGTCGAACGCGCCGCCCGCGACAGCGGCGAGCGCTCCGGCATCGGCATCGACGTCACCCGCGAGTCGTTCACGCCCGTCGTGGAGTTCGAACACGGGCTGCGCGACCGGCTCGCCGGGCTCCTCGCCGGCGACGACGGCCGCCCGGCGCCCGTCCTGCCGACCGGCGCGGGCCACGACGCGGGCATCCTGTCCGCCGCGATCCCGACCGCCATGCTGTTCGTGCGCAACCCCACCGGGATCTCGCACTCCCCGGCGGAGGCCGCGGACGAGGACGACTGCCTCGCCGGGGTCACCGCGCTCGCCGACGTACTGGAGGGCCTGGCGTGTCGCTGACGGCACCGACCTACTGGGCGCAGCACGCCTGGCTCGGCGACCGCGTCGAGCCGGGCACGCTGATCGAGACCGCCGCGGACGGCACGATCGCCGCCGTGCGCACCGGCGTCGCCGGCCCGCCGCCCGGCGCCGTCACCCTGCGCGGCCTGACCGTCCCCGGGCTCGCCAACGCCCATTCGCACGCCTTCCACCGGGCCCTGCGCGGCACCGTGCAGCGCGACCGCGGCACCTTCTGGACCTGGCGCGAGACGATGTACGAGGTGGCGGGCCGGCTCACCCCGGACAGCTACTTCGCCCTGGCCCGCGCCGTCTACGCCGAGATGGCGCTCGCCGGGATCACCTGCGTCGGCGAGTTCCACTACCTGCACCACCAGAGCGGCGGCACGCCCTACGCCGACCCCAACGCCATGGGGGAGGCGCTGATCGCCGCCGCGGCCGAAGCCGGCATCCGCATCACCCTCCTCGACACCGCCTACCTGCACGGCGGCCTGACCCGCGACGGCCACCGCCCGCTGGAGGGGCCGCAACTGCGCTTCGGCGACGGCACGGCCGGCGCCTGGTACGAGCGCTGGCGCGCGCTCAAGGGCGGCGGGCACGCCAGGATCGGCGCGGCGCTGCACTCGGTGCGCGCCTTCTCCGAGGCGGACGGCTACGGCGAGTTCGCCCGCTGGACCGAGGGCGTGCCCACCCACATCCACCTGTCCGAGCAGCCCGCCGAGAACGAGGCGTGCCTGGCCGTCCACGGGCGCACCCCGACCCGGCTGCTGGCCGACCACGGCTTCTGGCGGCCCACCACCTCCGCCGTGCACGCCACCCACCTCACGGACGAGGACATCGCGCTGCTGGGCGCGGCGTCCACGACGGTGTGCATGTGCCCCACCACCGAACGGGACCTGGCAGACGGCATCGGCCCCGCCGTCCAACTCGCCGAGGCGGGCTGCCCGTTGAGCCTGGGCAGCGACAGCCACGCGGTCATCGACCTGCTCGAGGAGGCCCGCGCGATGGAGCTGGACGAACGGCTGCGCACCCGGGTGCGGGGGCACTGGAGCGCCGCGCGGCTGCTCGACGCCGCGACCGGCGACGGTCACGCCTCGCTCGGCTGGCCCGAGGCGGGACGTCTCGCCCCCGGCGCGCTGGCCGACTTCAGCACCGTGGCGCTGGACACCGTGCGCACGGCGGGACCGCCCGCGCGACTGGCGGGCGAGACCGCGGTATTCGCGGCGACCGGGGCCGACATCCGGCACACCGTGGTGGCCGGCCGCCAGGTGGTGCGCGACGGGCAGCACCTGCTGGTGCCGGACGTGGCCGCCGCGCTGGCGGACTCCATCGGCGCGCTGCGCGACTGACGCCCGGCGGGAACGGCAAGCTGACGGCCATCAGGAACGGCAAGGAGAGCAGGACGATGACGCCCACGCCGAGGAGCGCGCCCACCGGCGCCACGACGACGGCCATCACCCACATCGGAAGCCTGGTCACCAACGATCCCTCCCTCGGTCAGGGGCCTCTCGGCCTGGTCCAGGACGCGGCAGTCGTGATCGAGGGCGACCGCGTCGTCTGGGTCGGCACTTCGAGTAAAGCACCGGCCACCGACAGTCACGTCGATGCCGAGGGCCGGGCGGTGATCCCCGGCTTCGTCGACTCCCACTCGCACCTGGTCTTCGCGGGCGACCGCACCGCCGAGTTCAACGCCCGCATGGAGGGCCGGGCCTACAGCGCGGGGGGCATCCGCACGACGGTCGCCGCCACCCGTGACGCCTCCGACGCCGAACTCGACGCCAACGTCGCCCGTTACGTCGCCGAGGCGCTGCGCCAGGGCACCACGACCATCGAGACCAAGTCCGGCTACGGGCTCACCACGGACGACGAGGAGCGCGCGCTGCGCGTCGCGGCCCGCCACACCGAGGAGGTCACCTTCCTCGGGGCGCACATCGTCGCGCCGGAGTACGCGGACGACCCGGCGAAGTACGTCGACCTGGTCACCGGCCCGATGCTGGACGCGTGCGCGCCGCACGCCCGCTGGGTCGACGTGTTCTGCGAACGCGGGGCGTTCGACGGCGACCAGGCCCGCGCGATCCTCACCGCCGGCGCGCGGCGCGGCCTGACCCCCCGCGTCCACGCCAACCAGCTGGGCCCGGGCCCCGGCGTCCAGCTCGCCGTGGAGCTCCAGGCGGCCTCCGCCGACCACTGCACCCACCTGACCGACGCCGACGTGGACGCGCTCGCGGCGAGCGGGGGCAGGACGGTGGCGACGCTGCTGCCCGGGGCGGAGTTCTCCACCCGGGCCACCTGGCCCGACGCCCGCCGCCTGCTGGACGCGGGCGTGGTCGTTGCGCTGTCCACCGACTGCAACCCCGGCTCGTCGTTCACCAGCTCCATGCCGTTCTGCGTGGCCCTGGCCGTACGGGACATGGGCATGACGCCGAACGAGGCCCTGTGGGCCGCCACGGCCGGCGGCGCGAGGGCGCTGCGCAGGTCGGACGTCGGCGGCATCGCGGTCGGCATGCGGGCGGACCTCGTCCTGCTGGACGCGCCCTCGCACGTGCACCTGGCGTACCGCCCGGGCGTCCCGCTGGTCAGGGCGGTCTGGCGCAAGGGCGCCCGCGCGCTCTAGGACGACCCTGGCGGCCCGCCGCCCCACGACGCTCACCCCGCCGCGCGCGGCTCGCGGAGCCCGGCGACCGCCCGGGCCCCGCCGCGGATCGCCTTCTGCGGCGGCTCGCTTCCTGAGCGGCGGCTTGTTCGAGCAGATCCTTGCCGGAGACAACGAGCTGACAAGCGTTCTCCGAACCGAGGTCCGGGCTGGGAGAGGACGGGGCGGACTGAGGCCTGGCCCGGCGCACGAGGCGGACCAGGGCCGGGTGCGGGCGCGGGTGCGGGCGGACCGAAAGGCTTCCAGGTCTGCCCCGCGGCTGGGTAACGGCCGAAGCCTCTGTGCCCACAGCCGGGAAACGGCCCCAGGACCTGGCCGGCCGGCGAGACGGCCGAGGCCCTGCCGTACCGCAGCCGCCGAGACGGCCGAAGGCCCTGCCGCACCGGCCACCGGGGTGCGCGTGCGGGAGGGCGCACACAGAGGCGGAGGGCGTCAGGGCCGCATCACCACCCCTGGCGTCCTCCGCCGTCACCGCGGCGCCGCCCCGCGAGGGGCGGGCCTCAGCTCTCCGTGAGCAGCCCCCTGCGCAGCCGCGTCAGCGTCCGCGACAGCAGGCGCGAGACGTGCATCTGGGAGATGCCCAGTTCCTCGCCGATCTCCGACTGGGTCAGGTTGCCCACGAACCGCAGCGAGAGGATCTTGCGGTCCCGCGCCGACAGGCTCGCGATCAGCGGCTTGAGGGACTCGACGTACTCGATGCCCTCGAGACCATGGTCCTCGTAGCCGATCCGGTCGGCGAGCGCGCCCTCGGAGTCGTCCTCCTCCGGCTGCGCGTCCAGCGAGCTGGCGGTGTAGGCGTTGCTGGCGGCCATGCCCTCGATGACCTCTTCGCGGGTCAGGTCGAGGCGGTCGGCGAGTTCGGCGACGGTCGGCGAGCGGTCCAGCTTCTGGGCCAGCTCGTCCCCGGCCTTGGCCAGGTCCAGCCGCAGTTCCTGAAGGCGGCGCGGCACCCGCACCGACCAGGAGGTGTCACGGAAGAAGCGCTTGATCTCGCCGATGATCGTCGGCATGGCGAACGTGGGGAACTCCACCCCGCGGCTCAGCTCGAACCGGTCGATCGCCTTGATCAGGCCGATCGTGCCGACCTGGATGATGTCCTCCATGGGTTCGCTGCGTGAGCGGAACCGGGAGGCCGCGAACTTCACCAGGGCGAGGTTCAGCTCGACCAGGGTGTTGCGCACGTAGGAGTACTCGTGCGTGCCCTCTTCGAGGGTCTCCAGGCGGCTGAAGAGCGTCTTGGACAGGGCCCTGGCGTCCACCGGTCCCACCTCGTCGAACGGTGGGATGTCCGGCAGGTCCGCCAGTCCCTCCAGATCCGCGAGGTCTTCCGTCTGCGCGTCGAGCCGGGGTGTCATGATCTCCTCCCTCGGGCTGACGTCGGGCACCACTGCCATCGTCCCACCATGGCAGTCGCCATCGCCGAACACATGATCACGCACTCTGCTGCGCGGCGCCTCCGGGCCAGCCGTTCACGGACATCTCCTGAACAGGCCTACCCGCTCTGACCCGCGGGCCGCAAGTTCGGGGTGAAGGAGTTGCGGAGGTCGTGACCGGCGTCACGTGCCGCCGGAGCCTGCTGAGGCCTTGCGGGACCGCGACTACCGCCAGGTCCGACGACGGCGTAGGGTTCAGTCGCGCAGCCGAACAACCAGGAGGAACGCGCATGGACCGCGGGATGGTCGGCACGACCGGCCGGGACCGTCTGACGGTGGCCGTGCGGCGAGAAGGCCGGTCCGCGATCTTCACGCCGGTTGGTGAGCTTGATCACCACACGGCGGAACTTCTGCGGGAGCCGATGGACAGCAGTGTGGAGGACGGGTACGCCAAGCTCGTCGTCGACTGCTCGCAGCTGGAGTTCTGTGACTCGACCGGGCTGAACGTGCTGCTCGGCGCCCGCCTGAAGGCGGAGGCCGAGGGTGGCGGGGTCCACCTCGTCGGGCTCCTGCCCACGGTCGCACGGGTGTTCGAGATCACGGGGGCTGAAGCGGTCTTCACCCTTCACGACACTCTGGCCGACGCGTTGAACGAGTGACGACGACCCGCCGGGGAGCGGGCCGCCGCGGGGCTGGCGACCGCCGGCCCGGCTCCCCTGACCGGCTCGCGGGAATCCATGGGTGTCGCCCGTGCTCCCCCGGGCAGGAGACTCCTCGAACTGTCGGACCATCGGTGAGGTGAAGCGCTGATGAGCACCACTCGGCCTGTCGTGCCGGGCGACCGTGGGCCGGACCACGGCGACCCCGGTGAACCGGCTGAGCCCGTGACCAGGCACCAGACGCGCCACCTCACGCTCAGCGACGCCAGCGGCGTCGTACCGCTCGCCCGTGACTTCACCCGGCAGGCGCTGTACGACTGGGGCTGGCTGCCCGCCTCCACAGCCGATCGCAAGGCGGCCGCCGAGGACATCCTGCTGGTCGTCTCCGAGCTGGTCACCAACGCCTGCCTGCACGGCGGCGGCCCGGACGAGCTGCGGTTGCACCGGGCCCCCCGGCTGCTGCGCCTGGAGGTGCTCGACGGCAGCGACGGTGATCCCGCGCCGCGCACCCCGCACCGCGCCGGGCGGCCCGGGGGGCACGGCATGTTCATCGTGCAGCGGCTCTGTCTGGACTGGGGGGTCGTACGGGCCTCCGACGGCCGGCAGGGCAAGACCGTGTGGGCGGAGCTGGCCTGGCCGGGCTGAGCCCGTTTTTCATCCGCGTGACACCGAGCCGCTTCCCGATCAGCGTGACACCGAGCCGCTTCCCGAAGGGGAGCGCAGCCGCGTGAGGCCGATCCGTGCCTGACGCGGCTTTTCGCCGTCCGGGCCCGCCTGCGGCCACGCGCGAGCGGCAACGCGAAGGGCCCGGGGCCGCCGAAGCGGCACCGGGCCCGGTCACGCGTGTCCACGCGGGTGCGTCAGTGGACGTCACCCATGAGGCTGATGACGCGCTTGCGGTAGAAGAGGAACGCGATGCCGGCCAGCGCCACCACGGCGCCCTGGATCGCGAAGCTCGCCTCCGACAGGAACGCGTTGCCCGCGACCAGCTGGATGATCGCCGCGGTGCAGTCGCCCGCGGTGACCGCGAGGAACCACAGACCCATCATCTGGCCCGCGTACTTCTCCGGCGCCAGCTTGGTGGTGACCGACAGGCCGACCGGCGACAGGCTCAGCTCGGCGACGGTCTGGATCAGGTAGACCACGGCCAGCCACAGCGGGGTGACCTTGGTGTCACCGCTCGCGGCGGCCTGCGCCAGCATCATCACGCCGAAGGACAGGCCGATGCCGATCAGGCCGTAGGCGAACTTCACGGTGGTGCTCGGGTTGCGGTCCTTCAGCTTCACCCACAGCATCGCGACGAAGGGGGCCAGCGCCATGATGTAGAGCGGGTTGAGCGACTGGAACCAGCTGCTCGGGAAGCCGAAGCCCCACAGCGTGCCCGCGGTGTTGTTCTGGGCGAAGACCGTCAGGGTGGAGCCGGACTGGTCGTAGATCATCCAGAACACCGCGGCCGCGATGAAGAACCAGATGTAGCCGGTGACCTTGGACTTCTCGTCCGCGGTGATGTCCCGGTCGCGGCGGATCTTCACGAAGTAGTACGCGGGCAGCGCCAGGCCGGCCAGCGACAGCGGCCACAGGGCCCAGTTGATCGTGAAGTGGCCGGTGGCGGTCACGACGCCGTAGAAGGCGACGGCGAGGACCAGCCAGAACATGGCCTTCTTCATGAGCTTGGCGCGCTCGGCGGCACCCAGCGGGGTCGGGACCTCGTTGCTCTTGGGCGCGAGGTGGCGGGTGCCCAGCAGGTACTGGGCCAGGCCCAGCGCCATGCCGACGCCGGCGAGGGCGAAGCCGAGGTGCCAGTTGACCTTCTGGCCGACCGTACCGATGACCAGCGGGGCGGCGAAGGCACCGAGGTTGATGCCCATGTAGAAGATCGTGAACGCGCCGTCCCGGCGGGAGTCGTTGCGGTCCGGGTACAGGTGGCCGACCATCGTGGAGATGTTGGCCTTCAGCAGACCCGAGCCGACCGCGATGAAGACCAGGCCGACGAAGAACGAGGCCTCGAACGGCACGGCCAGCAGGAAGTGGCCGGTCATGATGATCGCGCCGGCCACGGCCACCGTCTTGCGGGGGCCCCACAGCCGGTCGGCGATCCAGCCGCCGGGCATGGCCAGCAGGTAGACCGTCGCGTTGTAGACCGAGTAGATGGCCGCGCCGGTGGCCGCCTTGAAGGCGAGACCGCCCTGGGCGGTCGGGGCGACCAGGTAGAGCACGAGCAGGGCGCGCATGCCGTAGAAGCTGAAGCGCTCCCACATCTCGGTCATGAAGAGGGTGGCCAGTCCGCGGGGGTGGCCGAAGAAGGTCTTGCCGCCGGAAACAGGTGTCACCTGCTGGGCGGCGTCCTTCGTCAGGCTGGACGCCATGGTCGATCCTTGCGTTCCTGGGACGCGCGAAGAGCGGCGCGCGCCCGGGGTGAGGGGTCGGCCCCCGCGCGTCATCACGCGTGGGCTCGGCCGGAAGCACTTCCCGCGCCGGAAGAGGTCGTGCCAGCTTTCCGGCTACAGAAAGACCCTCGGCACCTCGTGTTCGGCCAAGGGTCACATTGGTCGTGCTACGGACGTCTGCTCACGGTAGGGCACAACTCGCGAAGATCGCACCGATTTGAGATGCACGTCACAGGGAGTGTTCGCAGGCCTATGGTGCCACCTCCAGCGACACACTCTGTCACCGTGATCCTTTGAGCCCCTGCCCACGGCCCCCTGGGCCATGTCGTGCGGACTACCATCAGCCCATGACCCGAGTACTGCTCGCCGAGGACGACGCCTCCATCTCGGAACCGCTGGCCCGCGCACTGCGCCGCGAAGGGTACGAGGTCGAGGTGCGCGAGGACGGCCCCACGGCGCTGGAGGCCGGCCTGCAGGGCGCGGTGGACCTGCTGGTGCTCGACCTCGGCCTGCCCGGCATGGACGGTCTCGAGGTGTGCCGCAGGCTGCGCACGGAGGGCCACGGTTTCCCGGTGCTCGTGCTCACCGCCCGCGCCGACGAGGTGGACACCGTGGTCGGTCTCGACGCCGGCGCCGACGACTACGTGACCAAGCCGTTCCGGCTCGCCGAACTGCTGGCCCGGGTGCGGGCGCTGCTGCGGCGCGGCAGCACCGAGGCGCAGCCCGCCACCCAGGGGGTGCGGATCGACGTCGAGTCGCACCGGGCCTGGATCGGCGACGACGAACTCTCCCTCACCGCCAAGGAGTTCGACCTGCTGCGGGTGCTGGTACGGGACGCCGGCCGGGTCGTCACGCGTGACCAGCTGATGCGCGAGGTGTGGGACACCACGTGGTGGTCGTCCACCAAGACGCTCGACATGCACATCTCCTGGCTGCGCAAGAAGCTCGGCGACGACGCCGCCAACCCCCGCTACATCTCCACCGTCCGAGGCGTGGGTTTCCGCTTCGAGAAGAACTGAGCCGCTGACCCGCGATGCGCCGCCGACTGATCAACTCCACGCTCGCCGTGGTGCTCGTGGTGATCGCCGTGTTCGGCGTCTCCCTGGTCATCGTGGAGAGCCGGACGATCGAGAGCAGCGCCAGGGAGTCGGTCCAGTCGGACGCGGTCCAGCTGGTCGGTGTGGTGGAGAACCGCATCGCGGCGGGCGAGAAGGTCTCCTCCGCCGCCCTGGCCCGGCAGATCGACCCCGATCGGTACGCGGTCGTCCGGGTCCCGGGGCAGGCGCCGATCACCCTGGGCCACCCGCCCAAGGGGGAGGTCATCCAGGCCCGGGACAGCGGGGCGCACGGCGAGAGCGCGGTCGTCGAGGAGTCACGCTCCGTGGTCAGCCGCGAGGTCGGCCGGACACTCCTGGTGATCCTGGCCGTCGCGCTGCTGGCCGTCGCCGCCGCCGTGGTGCTGGCGGTGCAGCAGGCGCGGCGGCTGGCGGCGCCGCTGATCGACCTCGCGGAGACCGCCGAGCGGCTGGGCTCCGGCGACCCCAGGCCCCGGCACCGCCGCTACGGGGTGCCCGAGCTGGACCGGGTCGCGGACGTGCTGGACTCCAGCGCCGAGCGCATCGCCAAGATGCTCACCGCGGAACGCAGACTGGCCGCCGACGCCTCCCACCAGCTGCGCACGCCGCTGACCGCGCTGTCGATGCGGCTGGAGGAGATCGTCGCCACCGACGACCACCGCACGGTCAAGGAGGAGGCGACCATCGCGCTGGGCCAGGTCGAGCGGCTCACGGACGTCGTGCAGCGGCTGCTGACCAACTCGCGCGATCCGAGGTCGGGGTCCGCGGTCGCCTTCGACCTGGACGAGGTCATCAAGCAGCAGATGGAGGAATGGCGGCCCGCCTACCGGGGCGAGGGGCGGCTGCTGTCGCGCTCGGGCACCCGCGGCCTGCGCGCGGTCGGCACCCCGGGCGCGGTCGCCCAGGTCCTGGCCACCCTCATCGAGAACGCGCTGATGCACGGCTCGGGCGCGGTCAGCATCCACACGAGGGTCACCGGCAACCAGGCGGTCGCCGAGGTGACCGACGAGGGCCAGGGCGTCCCGCCCGATCTCGGCTCCCGGGTCTTCGAGCGCACCGTCAGCGGGCGCAACTCCACCGGCCTCGGCCTCGCGGTCGCCCGCGACCTGGCCGAGGCGGACGGCGGCCGCCTGGAGCTGCTCCAGCAGCGTCCGCCGGTCTTCGCGCTGTTCCTGGCCCGGGAGGGCGCCGAGCGGGCCCAGGACGGCCGCAGGGGCCCCGATGACGACGGGACCCCTCCGGTGCGCTGACGGGCGCTGCCGCGGGCCGGCCTGGGCCGACCGGCGTCGACCGGCGTCGACGTGCGGCCGGCCCGCGCTGACGACCGCCGCCCGCGCCGGATGAGCCGGTACGGGCGGCGGAACGTGTTCAGTACTTGCGGGTGGCGTTGGCCCGGGCCGCGTGCTCCGCGTCGGTCAGCAGGATCGCCTCGGCCTGCTCGACCGCCTTGGCGGGCAGCGAGCGGAAGACCCAGGTGCGGTAGGACCAGAAGCGGAAGAGCGTCGCGACGCCGATGCCGAGGAACTTGAAGAAGTTGTTGGCGAGCGGGCCGTCCCAGCCCATGCCGTAGGTGGCCAGGAACAGCACGCCGTTCTCGATCAGCGCGCCGATCGCGCTGAAGAAGACGAACAGGCCGATCTCACGGCCCCGGCCGCTGCGGTCGGCGTCCCGGTAGGTGAAGTACCGGAAGCCGACGTAGTTGAAGGCGATGGAGACCGTGGTGGCGATGATGCTCGCGCGGACGGTCTGGAGGTGTGTCGTTTCGCGCAGCAGGTTGAACACGACGAGGTTGACGCCGATGCCGGCGATGCCCACGACACCGAACTTGGCGATCTCGCGGTAGAGGAGCCTCAGTCGAGTGTTCAGCGCGCTCAGTCGACTCATGATGTCGCTAGACCCTGTCTGTCGGTGGTCCGTGTCGGTGTCCGATCGAGTGCGATCGGCTCGATGTCTGATCGGTTCGGTGCCGACCGGTCGATCCGTCGACCGGTGGGCGACCGGTGGCATCCGATCGCTCCGCCGACGACTCGGCGCTCATGTCCCGCCTGCCCACTGCGGGCTGTTCGACCGCATCCCCGGTCCTCATGCTAACGGTCGGTGCTGAACGGCCGCCTGCCGAAGGGTGGCGAACCGGCCGGAACACGCGCCGGGAGGGGACGGCAGTCCCCTCCACCACATAGGACGATCGCGCCCCGGACGCGGTTCTGCGCCCCAACCTTAAATTCCGCTTACATTCCTGTGGGCGTTTCCGTGACTTCTGTGGCTTCCGACAATCAACGTCGCTCGTTGTCGTATTTTCATACGAAGATCATCCGGGTGGGGTGTCGATCGGCCGATACCCTTGCAGGGTGACATTCCCCGTAGTCGGCATGGTCGGGGGCGGCCAGCTCGCCCGTATGACGCACGAAGCGGGCATCCCGCTCGGCGTCCGTTTCAAACTGCTCAGCGACGGTCCGCAGGACTCCGCGGCCCAGGTCGTCGGGGACGTCGTGGTCGGCGACTACCGCGACCTGGAGACGCTGCGCGCCTTCGCCCGCGGCTGCGACGTGGTCACCTTCGACCACGAGCACGTCCCCACCGAGCACCTGCGCGCGCTCCAGGCCGAGGGCGTGGTCGTACGGCCGGGGCCCGACGCGCTCGTGCACGCCCAGGACAAGGGCGTCATGCGCGAGCGGCTGACGGCGATCGGGGTGCCCTGCCCGCGGCACCGCATCGTGAAGGACCCGCAGGACGTGGCCGCTTTCGCGGCGGAGGGAATCGGCCCTGCGGCGCGGAGCGCCTCCGTCGAGAGTGGTGGCGGGTTCCCCGTCGTCCTCAAGACCGTGCGCGGCGGGTACGACGGCAAGGGCGTGTGGGTGGTGCGTGACGTCGAGGGCGCCGCCGAGCCGTTCCGGGCGGGTGTGCCCGTGCTGGCCGAGGAGAAGGTCGACTTCGTCCGGGAACTGGCCGCCAACGTCGTGCGCTCCCCGCACGGCCAGGCCGTCGCCTACCCGGTGGTGGAGTCGGTCCAGGTGGACGGCGTGTGCGACACGGTGATCGCGCCCGCTCCGGAGCTGTCGGACGAACTCGCCGCGCACGCCCAGCAGCTGGCGCTCACCATCGCCAAGGAACTCGACGTCGTCGGCCATCTCGCCGTCGAGCTGTTCGAGACCGCCGACGGCCGGGTGCTGGTCAACGAACTGGCGATGCGCCCGCACAACAGCGGTCACTGGACCCAGGACGGCGCCGCCACCTCGCAGTTCGAGAACCACCTGCGCGCCGTGCTCGACCTGCCGCTCGGCGACCCGCGCCCGCGCGCCCGCTGGACGGTGATGTCCAACGTCCTGGGCGGCGACTACACCGACATGTACTTCGCGTACCTGCACTGCATGGCGCGCGACCCCGCCCTGCGCATCCACATGTACGGGAAGGACGTGAAGCCGGGCCGTAAGGTCGGACACGTCAACACCTACGGCGACGACCTGGCCGACGTGCGCGAGCGGGCCCGGCACGCCGCCGACTACCTGCGAGGGACGATCCAAGAGTGACCGAAGCACACCGCGACGGGCGGTCCGCGCCGCTCGTCGGCATCGTCATGGGCTCCGACTCCGACTGGCCGGTCATGGAGGCCGCCGCGAAGGCGCTGGAGGAGTTCGAGGTCCCCTACGAGGTCGACGTCGTCTCGGCGCACCGCATGCCGCGCGAGATGATCGCGTACGGCGAGCAGGCCGCCGGGCGCGGGCTGAAGGCGGTCATCGCGGGCGCGGGCGGGGCGGCCCACCTGCCCGGCATGCTCGCCTCGGTCACCACGCTGCCGGTCATCGGGGTGCCGGTGCCGCTGAAGTACCTCGACGGGATGGACTCGCTGCTGTCCATCGTGCAGATGCCGGCCGGGGTGCCGGTCGCCACCGTCTCGGTCGCCGGGGCGCGCAACGCGGGACTGCTCGCGGTGCGGATGCTCGGCGCCTACGATCCCGAACTCGCCACGCGCATGCGGCACTTCCAGGAGGACCTCAACGCGCAGGCCACCGAGAAGGGGCGGCGGCTGCGCGCCAGGACGGGCGGCGCGGGAGAGGGGTTCGGGTTCGGTGGCTGAGACGACGGCGTCGGCGACGTGGGACGAGCGGGTGGCGCGGGCGCGTGAGCTGCTAGCCGCGCACCCGGTGGTGGACGGGCACAACGACCTGCCGTGGGCACTGCGCGAGCAGGTGCGCTACGACCTCGACAAGCTGGACGTGGGCCGCGACCAGAGCGCGTCGCTGCACACCGACATCCCCAGGATGCGGGCGGGCGGGCTCGGCGCGCAGTTCTGGTCGGTGTACGTGCGCACCGACCTCGCCGGGGACGACGCGGTCAGCGCGACCCTCGAACAGATCGACGTCGTACGGCAGTTGACCGAGCGGTACCCGGAAGACCTGCGTCTCGCGCTGACCGCGGACGACATGGAGACCGCGCGGGCCGAGGGGCGGATCGCCTCCCTGATGGGCGCCGAGGGCGGGCACTCCATCAACTGCTCGCTCGCCACGCTGCGCGCCTTCCACGCGCTCGGCGTGCGCTACATGACGCTCACGCACAACGACAACACCCCGTGGGCGGACTCCGCGACCGACGAGCCGAAGGCGAACGGGCTGACGCGCTTCGGCGAGGAGGTCGTGCGCGAGATGAACCGGCTGGGCATGCTGGTGGACCTCAGCCACGTCTCCGCCGACACCATGCGCGACGCGCTGCGGGTCACCGAGGCGCCGGTGCTCTTCTCGCACTCCTCCTCGCGGGCCGTCTGCGACCACCCGCGCAACGTCCCGGACGACGTGCTGGAGAGGCTGCCGGGCAACGGCGGCGTGGCGATGGCGACGTTCGTGCCGAAGTTCATCCTGCCCGCCGCCATCGAGTGGACGAAGGCGGCGGACGAGAACATGCGGGAGCACGGCCTGCACCCGCTGGACACCACGGCGGCGGGGATGGCGGTGCAGCGGGAGTTCGAACGGGCCAGGCCCCGGCCGGTCGCGACCGCCGCGACGGTCGCCGACCACCTCGACCACATGCGCGAGGTCGCCGGGATCGACCACGTCGGCATCGGCGGCGACTTCGACGGCACGGCGTTCACCCCGGCCGGGCTGGACGACGTCTCGGGCTATCCGAACCTGATCGCGGAACTGCTGGGCCGCGGCTGGTCGGACGCGGACCTGGCGAAGCTGACGTGGCGCAACGCGGTACGGGTTCTTCGGGACGCGGAGGACGCTGCTGCGGGGATTCGTTCCTCGCGGGGGCCCTCCAACGCGACGCTTTCGTCCCTGGACGCGTAAGTCCTTTTCCCCCGCCCACCCATTTGCCGTCATACGGACCTTCCCCAACGGGTGGGCGGGGCCCGTCGTCCTACCGCTCCCCGTCCACCGGAAGCGTCGACGTGTCGATCGTGAAGGGCAGGTCCCCCGGGACGTCCGCCTTCTCCCCGTACGGCACCATCTGCCGGTACGCGTACTGCCCGTCGATCGGCCTGTGGTGCACGACGAGCCGGGCGTCGTAAGGGTCGGCGATCACGTAGAGCGGAATGCCCGCCCGCGCGTAGGCGCCGACCTTGAGCCCGTAGTCGCGTTCACGCGTGGTGGGCGAGACGACCTCGAAGGCGGCGTGAATGCCCTCGACGGGGTAGACCGCGAGGTTCTTCGCGCATGCCTTTTTGTCCAGGAGCACGATGTCCGGGCACAATTCGGAATCCTCGCGCGGGAAGGGCGTGATGGTGTCGCCCGTGTAGTCGATGTCGCTGGGAAGCTGCGGAGCGAGCTACATGCACAGCTGGACGATCGTCTTGAGGTGAAAGGCGCGCAACGGCGACGAGATGATCTCCCCATGAACGATCTCGGCCTTCATGCCCTCCGGGGCTTCGAAAAGCTCCAGAGAGCTGTGTACGCGTTCGAGCTCGATGGGCACACCGCCCTCCTCGGAGCTGTGGTCGCTCTGCGTGTAATCAGGCTAGCCGATGGTAAGGAGTGCCGAATCGTTCAGCTGTCGCCTCAACCCTACGCGTTCGGCCTGCCCATCGCCCTGAACGTCCAGCCCGCCTCGCGCCACCGTTCCGGGTCCAGCGTGTTGCGGCCGTCCAGGACGACCCGCTCCGCGGCCACCCGCGCCAGCTGAGCGGGATCGAGTTCGCGGAACTGCTTCCACTCCGTCAGGTGCAGCACCGCGTGCGCGCCGCGGACCGCGTCCAGCGCGGTGGGGGCGTAGGCCAGCGTCGGGAAGAGCCTGGCCGCGTTCTCCATGCCCTTCGGGTCGAAGACGGTGACCTGCGCGCCCTGGAGGTGTATCTGGCCCGCGACGTTCAGCGCGGGCGAGTCGCGTACGTCGTCGGAGTCGGGCTTGAACGTCGCGCCCAGCACCGCGACCCGCTTGCCGAGGAACGCGCCGCCGCACGCCTCCCGGGTCAGCTCGACCATGTGCGACCTGCGGCGCATGTTGATCGAGTCGACCTCGCGCAGGAAGGTCAGCGCCTGGTCCGCGCCCAGCTCGCCCGCGCGGGCCATGAAGGCGCGGATGTCCTTGGGCAGGCAGCCGCCGCCGAAGCCGATCCCGGCGCGCAGGAACTTGCGGCCGATGCGGTCGTCGTGGCCGATCGCCTCGGCGAGCTTCACCACGTCGCCGCCGGCCGCCTCGCAGACCTCGGCCATCGCGTTGATGAACGAGATCTTGGTGGACAGGAAGGAGTTCGCCGCGTTCTTCACCAGTTCGGCGGTGGCGTAGTCGGCGACGACGAACGGCGTGCCGTCGCCCACCGGCTTGGCGTAGACCTCGCGCAGCACCTTCTCCGCCGTACCGCCGCGCACGCCCACCACGATGCGGTCCGGGCGCAGGGTGTCCTCCACGGCGAAGCCCTCGCGCAGGAACTCCGGGTTCCACGCCAGCTCGACCGCGTCCCCGGCCGGGGCCAGTTCGGCGACGCGCGCCGCGAGCCGGGCCGCGGAGCCGACCGGGACGGTGGACTTGCCGACGACCAGCGCGGGGCGGGTCAGCAGCGGCGCCAGCGTGTCGATCGCGCTGTCGACGTAGCTCATGTCGCAGGCATACTCGCCGTGCTTCTGGGGGGTGTTGACGCAGACGAAGTGCACGTCGCCGAAGCCGGCCACCTCCTGCCAGGAGGTGGTGAAGCGCAGCCGCCCGGTCGAGCCCTCGATGCCCTCGACGTGCCGGGCCAGCAGCTCGTCGAGCCCGGGCTCGTACATCGGCACCCGTCCGGCCCGCAGCGTCTCGATCTTGGCGGGGTCGACGTCCAGACCCAGCACCTCGAAGCCCAGCTCCGCCATCGCGGCGGCGTGCGTCGCGCCGAGGTAGCCGGTGCCGATCACGGTGAGCTTCAGCGTCACGGAGTTCTCGCCCTTCGCAGTGCGCCGTCGAATGCGTCAGCCGAGCATAGTCGGGGTGAATGAGGGGTGCCGAGCACGCCGGGGCGCGCCTGGGCGGCGACCGGGGCGCGCCTGGGCCCCTGAAACCCGGGGCGCTGTCGGCAAACTCACGTATCGCGGCTCAGGGCGGCGGCCGTAGAATTAGGTTACTTAACGGTAGTTAGCAGAGCTTGGGAGTGAGAGACCTTGGCGGGTTCGACTGATTTCGACCTCTACCGGCCCTCCGAGGAGCACGACATGCTCCGTGAGACGGTGCGCTCTCTCGCCGAGGCGAAGATCGCGCCGTTCGCCGCCGAGGTGGACGAGCAGGGCCGCTTCCCGCAGGAGGCCCTCGACGCGCTGGTCGCCGCCGACCTCCAGGCCGTCCACGTCCCCGAGTCCTACGGCGGCGCCGGCGCCGACGCGCTCGCCACCGTGATCGTCATCGAGGAGGTGGCCCGCGTCTGCGCGTCCTCCTCCCTGATCCCGGCCGTCAACAAGCTGGGCTCGCTGCCGGTGGTCCTGTCCGGCTCGGAGGAGCTGAAGAAGAAGTACCTGGGCCCGCTCGCCAAGGGCGACGCGATGTTCTCGTACTGCCTGTCGGAGCCGGACGCCGGTTCGGACGCCGCGGGCATGAAGACCCGCGCGGTGCGCGACGGCGACTCCTACGTCCTCAACGGCGTCAAGCGCTGGATCACCAACGCGGGCGTCTCCGAGTACTACACGGTGATGGCCGTGACCGACCCGGAGAAGCGCTCCAAGGGCATCAGCGCGTTCGTGGTCGAGAAGTCCGACGAGGGCGTGTCGTTCGGCGCCCCGGAGAGGAAGCTCGGTATCAAGGGCTCGCCGACCCGCGAGGTCTACCTCGACAACGTGCGCATCCCCGCCGACCGCATGATCGGCGCCGAGGGCACCGGCTTCGCCACCGCGATGAAGACCCTCGACCACACCCGCATCACCATCGCCGCCCAGGCGCTCGGCATCGCGCAGGGCGCGCTGGACTACGCCAAGGGCTACGTCCAGGAGCGCAAGCAGTTCGGCAAGCCGATCGGCGACTTCCAGGGCGTGCAGTTCATGCTGGCCGACATGGCGATGAAGCTGGAGGCGGCCCGCCAGCTGACGTACTCCGCCGCGGCCCGCTCCGAGCGGGTCTCGCTGGGCGCGGACGGCCGCGCCGAGGACCTCACGTTCTTCGGCGCCGCCGCCAAGTGCTTCGCCTCCGACGCCGCGATGGAGATCACCACCGACGCGGTCCAGCTCCTCGGCGGCTACGGCTACACCCGTGACTACCCGCTTGAGCGCATGATGCGCGACGCGAAGATCACCCAGATCTACGAGGGCACGAACCAGGTCCAGCGCATCGTGATGGCGCGTAACCTGCCCTAGTTCTCCGGCAGTTCGACCGTTTTCGACGGCCCCCGGCGCACCGCGCCGGGGGCCGTCTCTGTGTCCCCGCGAGCAGGTCGCTGTGTGAAGCGGCTCGTCAGCGGTGTTGGTGACAACGTTGGCCCGGGTTTCTTGGTTCTTCCTTTGCCGTTCACTCCTTGTTGACGCATGAACATCAACAGTAGTTTTCCAGCCAGCCACCACTGCCTGTGGTGGCAGTCGCGAGACGGTGTCCCTGCACCTTCCGCCGCGCCGCGACGCACCCGCACCGCAGTTCTGTAACTCCCGGTTCATCCAGCCTCAGGAGGCAGTACGTTGCGCACCCCCATATCGGCGTCCCCCCTCGCCACGCCCTCGCGCCGCATCGCCTGGTCCGTGGTCGCGTCCGCCGCTCTCGCCGTGTCCGGCCTGGCCGCCGCCGCGCCCGCCGGAGCCGCCGCCGCGACGCACGCGGGCCCGTCGTGGACCCGGTCCTGCGCCGCCCCCAGCAGAGCGGGCGTCATGGCCTGCAACGCCCTGCGCGTCACCAGCGTCAAGGAGCACGTCAGCGCAGACGGCGTCAGCCCGGACGCCACCCCGTCCGGCTACGGCCCGAGCGACCTGCGCAGCGCCTACAACCTGCCCGCGAACGGCGGCTCCGGCCAGACCGTCGCGATCGTCGACGCCTACGACGACCCCAACGCCGCCTCGGACCTGGCGACTTACCGCAGCCAGTACGGCCTGCCCGCCTGCACCACGTCCAACGGCTGCTTCGAGAAGGTCAGCCAGACCGGCAGCACCACCAGCCTGCCGAGCGCGGACAGCGGCTGGGCCGGTGAGATCTCCCTCGACCTCGACATGGTCTCGGCGATCGCCCCGAACGCCCACATCATCCTGGTCGAGGCCAAGTCGGCGACCACCGCCAACCTCGGCACCGCCGTCAACGAGGCCGTGAAGCTGGGCGCGAAGTTCGTCTCCAACAGCTACGGCGGTTCCGAGTCCTCCTCGGACTCCACCTACGACAGCGAGTACTACAACCACCCCGGCGTCGCCATCACCGCCTCCTCCGGTGACGACGGCTACGGCGTGGAGTACCCGGCCGCCTCCAAGTACGTCACCGCGGTCGGCGGCACCTCGCTGGCGAAGGCCTCCAACTCCCGTGGCTGGAGCGAGAGCGTGTGGTCGACCTCGTCCAGCGAGGGCGCGGGCTCCGGCTGCTCCAAGGACGACGCCAAGCCGACCTGGCAGAAGGACACCGGCTGCTCCAAGCGCACCGTCGCCGACGTCTCGGCGGTCGCCGACCCGGCCACCGGTGTCGCGGTCTACCAGACCTACGGCGCCTCGGGATGGTCGGTCTACGGCGGCACCTCGGTCGCCTCGCCGATCATCGCCGCCGTCTACGCGGACGCCGGCGCCCCGTCCTCCGGCTCGACCCCGGCCTCCTTCCCGTACGCGCACACCTCGTCGCTCAACGACGTGACCAGCGGCAAGACCGCGTCGTGCTCGCCGGCGTACCTGTGCACCGCGGAGACCGGCTACGACGGCCCGACGGGCCTCGGCACCCCGAACGGCCTGACCGCCTTCACCGGCTGACACCTCGCGGTGAGGCCGAGGGCCACCACGGCGGTGCCCGGCCCACGCCCGGCCCGGCACCGCGCACCGGCCGGCTGACCCCCGGTCACGACACGACGTACGGCGTGAGCCATCCCCTCACGGGAGGCTCACGCCGTACGCGTGTGTCACCGGACGCGGTGCGGGTCAGCCCGCCGAGCCGGACGCCGTGGCGCCCGCCGTCACCGGTTCGTCGTTCTGGATCTGGCTGAACAGCTGCTTGGCCTTCGTCATGTCCCACTGCACCGCGTCGCCGTCGCTGGGGGTCTGGAGGTTCGCGTTGCCGATCGGGACGGTGATGGACTTGCCCTTGCCGCTGGAGACGTCCTTCATGTCGAAGAACATCTCGCCCAGGTCGAACAGGCTCATGCCCTTGTCGACGTTGAGCGTCTCCAGGCCCGCGCCGAGCACCGGGTAGAGCTTGAACGGGTTGAGCACGGTCGAGGGGGACGCGGCCTGGTGGGCCAGGGTCGAGAGGAACTTCTGCTGGTTGCGCATGCGGCCCAGGTCCTCGTCGGCCTCCGCGTGCCGCTCGCGCACGAACTCCAGCGACTGCGCGCCGTTGAACTTCTGGCAGCCGGCCTTGAAGTCGGCGCCCGAGTCCTTGTCCACGATCGGCTTGTCGAGGCACATGTTGACGCCGCCGAGCGCGTTGACCAGGTTGACGAAGCCGGTGAAGCCGATCTCCGCGTAGTGGTCGATGTGGATGCCGGTGTTGTACTCGACGGTCTGGATCAGCAGGGCCGGGCCGCCCCAGGAGTACGAGGTGTTGAGCTTGTGCGTGGTCGCCGGGTACTTCTTGCCGGAGGCGCCGGTGAACGCCGGGATCGTGACGTAGGAGTCACGCGGCAGGCTCATCAGGGTGTCGCCGTTGCTGCCGGTGTGCAGGATCATCATCGAGTCCGTGCGCCCGCCGTCGGCGGCACCGGTGTGCAGCTGCTCCTCCTCCTGCTTGCTCATGCCCTCGCGGCTGTCCGAGCCGACGATCAGGTAGTTGGTGCCCTTGCCGGTCGCCGGCTGGTTCGGTACCGCGCTCAGGTCCACCGTGCGCGACAGCTTGCCGTCCGCCCAGAAATACGTGCCGACGCTCGCCGCGATCAGCACGACGACCAGCGTGAGCACGCCGTACGTGATGCGCTTGCGCCAGTTCTTCGGGCGCCCGGCGCCGCCGCCCCCGGCCCGGTAGACGCGGCCCGCGCCGCCGCCCCCGTCCGGCTGCCGTGGCACCCGTCCCCCGGAGCCGCCGCCCCTGCGCGGGGACAGCTCCGGGGGCAGCGGCGGCTCGGCGTGCGAACCGTAGGCACCTCGCGCCTGCGGCGGCGGGCCGTACTGCTGATGCTGTACGTGTCCGTCACGTCGCTGTACGTGCGGCATCACGCGAGCGCCGTCCTGCTCGCCGTCGTCGGTCCAACCCTCGGGCCATCCGTTCATGCTCAGCAGTGTGCCCGCTGAACCTGGGCGCCAGGGAGCCGGAGACGGTTCTGTAGCAGAGCTGATGGATTGGTCACACGACTTTCATGATCATCGGGTGGTGTGTGCCACGGGAGGGGGTGGTGTGGCGGGTGGGGTAGGCGCTGGGCAGGCGACTAAGGTGCGGAACGTGTCCGGTGGGAGCGATCTGCGGGAACTGCTGGCCGGGATGCGTCCCGAGCTGAACGCGGGCTGTTACGTCTTCAGCACGGTCGATGACGGTGTCGTACCGGGGGGCGTGACCCCTGTGGTCGTCGTCGCCGAACGCGAGGGGCTGACGCTGGTCGTACCCCAGCGGGAGGCGGACGCGGCGGGGCTGGAATACACATACGTGGCGGGCTGGATCACGCTGCGCATCCACTCGGCACTGTACGCGGTCGGGCTCACCGCCGCCGTGGCACGGGAACTCGCCGACGCGGGCCTGAGCTGCAACGTCGTTGCGGGATTCCATCACGACCACCTGTTCGTGCCGTACGAGCGAGCCGCTCAGGCGGTCGCCCTGCTGGAGGATCTCGCGCGGCGCTCCGCCTGAGACGGCGGCGGGTCAGATCGAAGGCGCCAACGAGCCCAATTACGTGGGGAGTTCGCCCCATCGGGGCGTCGTCGGCTCACCTTTCCCGCGCGTCGCTGCCCCGTATCGCCGTCGTGCCCATCCGCATGTCGCACTTGAGCAGGTACGCGGCGATCTCCTCCGGCTGGGCGCAGCGGGGGAGCGGGTCGAGGCCGACCAGGACCGCCACCGGCCCGCCGTCCGCCACGAAGCGCGCCCACTGGTCGCCGACGGTCAGCCGCACGTCGTGCGACCAGCCGTCCACCCGCAGCCGCGCACCCCGCGCGTCCAGCGTCACCCGCTCCCCGATGTACGGGATGCTGCGCGACGGCTCCGCCAGCCCCAGCGCGTCCGCGAAGTCCCTCGCCTCGCACGCGCCCTCCGGATGCGCCGCCAGCAGGAACGCGACCTGCCCGATCGCGGTCCTCTCCAGCCACGACCACGTGGCCAGCGCGTGGATGTCCTCCGGCGTCACCCGTCCACCTCGGACTTCAGCACGAACCACACCTCTTTGCCCGGCGCCCCGTCCGCCGCGGGAATCGCACCCCAGGCGTGCGCCGTCTTGCTCAGCAGAAACATCCCCCGCCCACTCTCCGAGAGGAAGTCCGGCTCGCGCACGACCGGCAGCTCCGGCTCCTTGTCGCTCACCGAAACCCGGACCCCACCCGCGATCCTACGCAGCGTCAGCACGCATTCCGGCGAGTTCGCATGTTTGTGGACGTTGCTGAGGAGTTCCGTCACGCCCATCGCGGCCGGGCGTGCGAGGTCCTCGACCTCCCACGCCCGCAACTGCGCGCGGACGATCCGGCGGACGACGGCAAGGGCGTGCGGGGCGGCGGCCAGGGACAACCGGCAGTGTGAGGTGCTCAGTTGGACGGGAGCGTCGATCGGGGGAACTTCGGCGTTCATGTACTCAAGTAACCTCACGGCGCGTTACCGTGACCAGTGTCTGACCCGGTACGCACGGTGACGTACGGCTGCCTGTCGGCGCGTACCGGTTGCCAATGGCATGCGCTGGGAGGTGGGTCGCGGTGGGGAAGGAAGAAACCGCGCAGATGCTGCGGTACTTCGGCAGTCAGGTCAAGCACTTCAGGGGTCTGAAGGGCATGACCCAGGAGGAGCTGGGCAAGGCGGTCGGCTACTCTCTGGACACGATCGCGTCGATCGAACAGGGCCGCCGTCCCCCGCCGTTGAAGTTCTTCGACCCGGCGGACTGCGTGCTGTGCGCGGGCGGGATCATCGCGAACGCGAAGAGGTTCTTGGAGTTCCCCCGGTATCCCGCGTTCTTCGCTGAGTTCGCTGACGCCGAAGCGAAGGCGATCAGCGTCAGCTACTACGAGTGCATGGCCATTCCAGGACCGTTGCAGACCGAGCCTTACGCGCGGGCGGCGATCAGTGCTTACTGCCCGCCCTACAGCCCGGAGCAGGTGGACCAGTACGTCGCCGCCCGGCTTGAGCGCAAGGCTCTGCTTACGCGCAAGCCGCCTGCCATCCTCGGATTCGTGATCGAGCACGCCGTGTTGAGGAGGCCGATCGGAGGCCGCGAGGCATTCAAGAAGCAGCTTCTGCACGTAGCCGAAGCTGCTCGCCGCAACAACGTGACGCTCCAGGTGATGCCGGATGGCTGCGAGGAACACGCCGGGCTAGAGGGCCCGATGACGCTCCTGGAGACGGAGGACCGGCGGATGGTCGGCTACGTCGAGTACCAGGGCGGCAGTGAGTGGGTCTCGAAACCGGAAGACGTCAGCGTCCTCCACCAGCGCTATGGGATCATCCGAGCGCAGGCCCTGACAACCAGGGACTCGCTGGCGTTGATCGAAAGTCTGGCAGGAGAGCTATGAGCGATCTCAAGTGGGTCAAGAGCAGCTACAGCGGCAATGCTGGAGGCAACTGCGTTGAGGTTGCGGCCTGTCCGGAAGCCATCCACGTCCGCGACAGCAAGGACCCCAACGGGCCCGCGTTGACGTTCGAGCCCCGGCAGTGGGACGCCTTCGTGCGGTTCGCTGCGCAGCACGACTGACCGACGTCTACGGCGACGAGGGAGCACCATGAGCGATCTCGTTTGGCGCAAGTCCAGCTACAGCGGCAGCAACGGCGACCAGTGCGTTGAAGTCGCCCTGGAATGGCGGAAGTCGAAGTACAGCGGCAACCAACGCGGCGAGTGCGTCGAGGTCGCCGTCTGCCCCTCCGCCGTCCACGTCCGCGACAGCAAAGACCCCGACGGTCCCGCCCTCACGTTCGACCCCGTGCGATGGTCCGCCTTCGTGCGGTTCGCCGCTCGGCGGGACTGAGAGCGGCCTCCGTCGCGGAACCATCGGGGGAGCGGTCCAGGACCGCTCCCCCGATGGTTCCGGCCCGCCGGGAAAAACCCCGTTGCGAGCCACCCGCGCCGGATGGCTGACTGGTCGGCCACCGACCAGGGAGCGAACATGACGGCGCCGCTGCCGACCCCCTCGTTGCACACCGCTCGTCTTCGGCTGCGCGCCTTCGAGGACGCGGATGCGGACGACCTCTTCGCGTTGCAGAGCAACGCCCACGTCCTGCGGTACTGGGACTCGCCACCGTGGACCGAGCGCTCGCGCGCCGAGCAGTTCCTCGCCTCCTGCCGGCGGATGGAACAGGAGGGCACCGGGACACGGTTGGCCGTGGACCGTCTCTCCGACGGGGCGTTCATCGGCTGGTGCACTCTGAACAGCTGGAATCCGGAGTTCCGCAGCGCGTCGCTCGGTTACTGCTTCGGCGAGGCGGCGTGGGGCCAGGGCTACGCGACCGAAGCGGCACGCGCCCTGCTGGGATGGGCGTTCGACACGCTGGACCTGAACCGCGTCCAGGCCGAGGCCGACACCCGCAACGTGGCCTCCGCCCGCGTGCTGGAGAAGCTGGGCTTCGTGCGCGAGGGGACGTTGCGGGAGGACTGTGTTGTCAACGGCGACGTCTCCGACTCGTGGGTCTACGGGCTGCTCAGGCGCGAGTGGCAGCCGTCCGAGCCGGTGACCGCCCGCTGAGTCCCGCCGCTCGGCGCCTGGTCAGCGTGACGGATCGACGCCGGTCAGGGCGTGGCTCGCGTCCCACAGCCGCTTCGCGGCCGGGGCGTCGGCGAGGTGGTCCCACAGCGCCTCACGGCGGGGCTCGCCGCGCAGGCCGAAGACGCGCGGCCCCCACAACTCGCCCCCGCGCACGGCCGGATCGAGCACCGCGCGGACCGCGGGCCACGCGCCCGCGTGCTTGCCCTGGAGGAGGAGGCCCGCGGGCGCCGCGCCCAGCCGTGCGCCGGTGGTCCGCACGTGGACCGGGGGACGGGAGGGCGTGAGGGAGTCGAGCGCGCCGCCGGGATGGACGACCACGCTCACCACCGTGCTGCCCGCCGCGCGCAGGCGGCGGTCGAGTTCGACGCCGAAGGCCATCTGTGCCAACTTCGAGCGTCCGTAGGCGCGTTTGGGCCGGTAGTCCTCGCGGGACTGGAGGTCGCCGAAGTCGAGCCGCTCCGACTTCGCCGCGAAGCTGCCCATCGTCACGACCCGGGCAGCCGGAGCGGCCGACAGCAGCGGCATCAGCCAGTGGGTCAACGCGAAGTGCCCGAGGTGGTTCGTGCCGAACATCAACTCGTGACCGTCCCCCGTCTCCTGGCGTGGCGGGTCGTCCAGCGCGACACCGGCGTTGTGGACGACCGCGTCGAGGCGCTCCACGTCCAGCGATTCCGCGACCGCCCGCAGCGACGAGAGCTCCGCGAGGTCGAGCCGTACGGACCGCACCCGCGCGTCGGCGACCCGCGCGCGGATCGACGCCATGGCGGCCTCGGCCCTCGCGGGCTTGCGGCTGCCGAGGACGACGGTCGCCCCGGTCGTCGCCAACTGCTCCGCCACGAAGTACCCGATGCCCGCGTTGCCTCCGGTGACGAGGAAGACGCGGCCGTCGGCACGCGGCAGCCGCCGGACGTTCCAGGGCGGGACGGGGGCGGATGAGGATGACATGGCGGCGGACTCCCTCGCTGGTGCGGACGGCCGCGGCTGCTCACCGGGCGGCTGTGGCACCCACGGTGTCAGCGGTCACCGACATTCCGCCCACAGACCGCTGAGACCCCGGCCGCACGGCCGACATCCCGCCCACACCGCACCGGTGCCGCTGAAACGGGCGGCGGCCCGGCACGCGCACCTTTCGGTGGCGTGCCGGGCCGCTCGGGTTCGGGACGGGGTCTGTCACAGACCGCCCGCGGAGGCGCACTGCCAGGCGCCCGCGCCCTGCATGCCGTACAGGGTGTTGGCGACGGCGATCTGCTCCGCCTTGGTCGCCTGGTCCGCGCGCGGCGCGTACTTCAGGCCGCCGGCGGCCGCCCAGGAGGACGGGGAGAACTGCAGGCCGCCGTAGTGGCCGTTGCCGCCGGAGTCGTGGTTCTGCCAGTTGCCGCTGGACTCGCACTGCGCGACGGCGGTCCACTGCGCGTCGGTCGGGTGGGAGGCGGCGGAAGCGGTGGTGGCGCTCAGGACCGGCACGGCTATCGCGGTGCTCGCGACGGCGGCGAGAGCGGTCATGCGGACGGACTTCGAGACACGGTTGAGCTTGAACATGGGGAGTTGATCCTCACCGGCGCCTACGAGGTCAGCTGTCGGGTTCGGGCTGGTGAGTGCCCGGCCGTGTGCCGTGAGGCGCACAGCTTCACCCCTAGCCGGGGCCCGGTTCCGGGTGGTTCCGGGTCCCGGCGGAAGACCTTGGGTCCCCCGCTCCTGCCGTACGGCGCTTCCGCGTCGACTGTTCCCGTCGGCCGGCGGCAGGATTAGGCGTCCTGGCCGACGAGGTCCGCAACTGCGAACGAGATCGACCAAAACACGCGCTCCCGGCGGGAGGCAAGAGTCGGTATCTATGGGGGCCATTAGTAGGTAAGCGGTAGAAATACCCATACGGGCTGGTCAAGGGGGAGTAAAGGTACTATCTGAGGCCCTTATGGGCGATATGTCCCATGAGGTACATCACAGTGAACGCCCTGATCCGGGCGGGTGATTGTGGCCTGGGCCACGCGACAGGCGGCGTCCCGGGGCCTATCGCGACCCCGCTCGGGCGGGGGACGGACCGCCCCGCCCCCGCCCCGCGTGCCCGCTCCGGCCCGCGCCGCGCGCCGCCGCCTCCACGACCGCTGCGGCCAGGCTCCAGAACGGGCCGACAGGGTGGACGCGAAGCTGCCGAGCCGCGGGCCAGGAGGACGAGATGAGACCAGCCGGACCTGACGAGGGACTGGCGCGAGGGCCCGTGGTGGTGCTGGGGGGCACCGGATGGATCGGCCGCTGGGTGTGTGCCGCCTTCGCGGCGACGGGGCGCCCCGTGCTGGCCGTGGCCCGCGAACTGCGACCGCTGCCGCGTAACGTGCGGCTCTTCCGGCTGGACGCGGCCGGTCTCGACACCGCGGGCCTGGCCTGTCTGCTGGCCGCCGAGCGCCCCGCGATCGTGGTGAACGCGGCGGGCGGCTACTGGACCGGCAGCCTCGCGCACATGGAGCACTCGTTCATCGAGGTCACCCGCCGCCTGATGGGCGCGATCGACCGGCTCCCCGAGCGGCCCCGCGTCGTCCACCTCGGCACCGTGCTGGAGTACGCGCCGCCCGCCTACGGCGTGCCGCTGACCGAGGACGCGCCGACCGCGCCCGACACCGACTACGGCCGGATCAAGCTGGCCAGCACCCGGATGGTCACCGACGCCGTGCGCGCCGGCCGCGCCGACGCGGTCGTGCTGCGGCTGGCCAACGTCTGCGGCATCGGCGCCCCCGTGCAGAGCCTGCCCGGCCGGGTCGCGGCCGAGCTGGCCGAGGCGGCGCTGCTCGGGCGGCCCGCCCGCCTGGAGTTCACCGGCCTGACCGGCCACCGCGACTACGTGGACGTACGCGACGTGGCCCGGGCGATCGTCGCCGCGGCCACCGCCCCGGACCCCGGACGCCGCCTGTTCAACATCGGCGTCGGCGTCCCCGTCCCCGTGCGCGAGGTGGTCGACGGGCTGATCGCGGCGAGCGGCGTCCCGTCCGACCTGACCGTGCACCCCGTACAGCCCGGTCCGGCGGCCGGCGGGCTGTGGTCGGCGGTCGACCCGGGGGCGGCGGCCCAGGCTCTGGGATGGCGGGCGGAGATCACCTTCGCGGAGTCGCTGGCCGCGCACTGGGCCGACGTGAGCACCGCCACCCGGGCGGCGGCCGAACCGGACTGGTCGGCCGCTTAGGGTTGATCACATGAACGAGGTACCGCTCCCGCCGAAGCCCACGTCGGCCTCCCGCATCACGCTGTCGCACATCATGTCCGCGCACGACACCAACCTGCTCGGTACCGTGCACGGCGGCGTGGTGATGAAGCTGGTGGACGACGCGGCGGGCGCGGTGGCCGGACGCCACTCCGAGGGCCCGGCGGTGACCGGGGCGATGGACGAGATGGCGTTCCTCGAACCGGTCAGGGTCGGCGACCTGCTGCACGTGAAGGCGCAGGTCAACTGGACCGGCCGCAGCTCGATGGAGGTCGGCGTCCGGGTGATGGCCGAGCGCTGGAACGAGTCCGGCGTCGCCCAGCACGTGGCCAGCGCCTACCTGGTCTTCGTCGCGGTGGACGCGAACGGCATGCCGCGCGCGGTGCCCCGGGTCCAGCCGGAGACCGAGCGCGACGAGCGGCGCTACCAGGAGGCGCAGATCCGCCGCACCCACCGGCTGGCCCGCCGCCGGGCGATCATGGAACTGCGGGACAAGCGAGCCGCCGAGGGCATCGACGACTGAGCCGGGGCCGTGAACGCCGGACGCGACGGTATCGACGACTGAGCGGACCGGGCGGGCGGTGCGGTTCGGCCAAACCGGCTAACAATCTGATAATCCGGATTACTTGGGCCTTCCTCGACATATGCCTAAACGGCGACCGGGCGTGTCTGTTCTACGCGCCCCGACGAGAGGAAAGTCATGCAACGCACCACCGCCGCGTTCGCCGTTCTGGCCGCCGTGGGTCTGGGCATCGCTCTCCCGGCCACCGCTCAGGCCGCCACCCCGCACAGCGCCAACTGCCCGAACGGCTTCAAGCCCGGTTTCGCCCTGAGCAACAAGGGCCTGTTCCAGGCGTGTGTGGTGGCGGACGAGACGGCCAACCCGGCCCTCACCGACACCCAGCTGGTCCCGGCGAAGCCCGCCAAGCCGGCCCGCCACCAGACCCCGGCCCAGCACCAGGTCCCGAACAAGCCGGCCCGCCACCAGACCCCGGCCAAGCCCGCCCGGCCGGCGAAGCCCGCCAAGCCCGCCAAGCCCGCGATGCCGGCCAAGCACCAGACCCCGGCCAAGCCGCAGGCCCCGATGTCCCCGCAGCAGGACGAGCAGCCGGTCGGCTGACCCGCCCCCCGGTGAAGGACGGGCCGCTCCAACCGGCCCGTCCTTCGCACGTCCGCACCGGTGGGCGCGGCGGGACCGCCCGGGAGCCGTGAGCCACGGACACGTGGCTCACGGCCACAGCGGGGTCCGGGTCCAGCCCTCCCCGGCACGTTCGCAGGTGAGCCGGACGTGTCCGCGGTCCTTCGCCCCCCTGCCGGAACCCCACCTCGCGCGGACGCAGCGCGTACAGCGTCCAGCCCCGGTCCGCCAGGTCCGGCTCGCGTTCCAGCCGGGCCGGCGACCCCTCCGCCGCGATGCCCCTGAGCGGTTGGCGCAGGCCGGTCACGCGGCCCTAGTCCCCGTCGCACAGCTCCTGCTGGCCGTTGAGCGCGGTCACGCCGGTCGCGGGGTCGGCGGGCGGGGGCGGCGGCGCGCCCTCCACCGGGGTCACCGTCTTGAAGTCGGGCCCGAGCAGCACCCGGAAGACCGGCCCCTGGTGCCGTACCGGACGCAGCACCGCACCGGGCAGCGCGGTGGCCAGCGAACGCACCGACAGGTTCCAGCGCGGGTCGTACTCGATGACCGTACGAGGCACCGACCGCAGGCGTTCGCGCGGTGCCGGGTCGACGACGAAGCCGGTGGCCCGCAGCTGGTCGGCCGCCCGCTGCGCGCCGGGACCGCCCAGCACCGCGACGCGCACGCTGCCCGGCGGGACCTCCACCCGCTGCCGCACCGGGCCGGTGGGCGACGGCGCGGGGGCGGGGGCCGCGGGCGTTCCCGGCGAGGAGGCGGACGGCGACGGCGCAGGGGAAGCGTGGGTGTCCGTCAGCGGGTGGTCGGCCCGGATAGCGGCGAAGAGCTTGTCCGCCTTGGGCTGGTCCCAGGTGACCGTCGCGCCGATGCCCGGCACCGGGTAGTCGAGGTTGGCGACCGGCACCGAGGTGAACTCCGCCGACGCGGGCGAGAAGTGCCGCATCGCCTCCGCGAGATCCACCAGGTCGGCGGGCTTGAGCCCCGGGTCTGCGCGTACCGAGCCCAGGGCGTCGCCCAGGGTGGAGCCCAGCTTCACCGGGTCGAGCAGCAGTCCGCTCGCGGTCGCCTTGTGGATCAGCTCGGCGACGAATCGCTGCTGGCGGCGCATCCGGCCCAGGTCCGCCGACCCGTCCACGTACCGTGCCCGCACGTACTGCAACGCCTGGCCGCCGTTGAGGACCGTGGTCCCGACCGGCAGGTTCAGGCCCGACTTCGGGTCGTGCAGCGGGCGTTCGGTGCACACCGGGACGCCGCCGAGCGCGTCCACCGTCTTCATGAAGCTGACGAAGTCGACTTCCAGGTAGTGGTCGATGTGGACGCCGGTCATCCGCTCCACCGTGCTGACGGTGAGCGCGGGACCGCCGATCGAGTACGCCGCGTTGATCTTCTCCGGCCGGGAGGTCCTGCCGTCCGCGTCCGGCAGCCGTACGTAGGTGTCGCGCGGGATGCTGATCACGCTCAGCCGGGAGCGGTCGGCGGAGACGTGCGCCAGCATGATCGTGTCCGTGCAGTGGCAGGGCGCGCCGCCCAGGTCGTACTGCTGTTTCTCCCGCGCGCTGATGCGGTCCCGGCCGTCCGTGCCGACCAGCAGGAAGTTCTCCCCGGCGCCCGCGGCCGGGCGGTGGGCGAGGCCCTGGAAGACGTTGACCCGGCCGATGTCGCCGCCGACGCTGCCCATCGCCACGTTGGCCAGCCCCGAGGTGGTCAGCACGGTCAGCGAGAGCGCCCCCGCGATCCGCATCAGCCTGCGCTTGCGCAGCCTGCGGTGACGGCCGCCGGAGCGCTGCGGCACAGGGCGGGCGGTGGGCCGTGCGGTACGGGCCGCGGGACGTGCGGCGCGGGAGGCGCGGACGGGGCGGGCCGGTCGCTGGCCGGGGACGGCGCGGGGGTGAGGGGGGCGGCCTGGCACGGGCGGACCTCCGGGGTGGGGCGGCACGGCGTACGGACGAATCGGCATACAAGACGCAGATAAGACGTTCACGCTAGGGCGGTACAGGGACCGGGCCGCGCCCCCACGCCGACTGCCCCGCGCCGCCTCACCCGACCGGCCCCGCACTCAGCCGTTGGGGGTAGCCTGTGCGCCGATGAACGCCGTGAACGCCACGAGTGGCCAGCCCCTCCCCGCCGTCTCCGTGATCATGCCGGTGCTCAACGAGGAGCGGCATCTGCGCGAGGCGGTGACCCACATCCTCCAGCAGGAGTACGCGGGGGAGATGGAGGTGGTGATCGCCCTCGGGCCCTCCACCGACCGCACCGACGAGATCGCCGCGGGCCTGGTCGCCGAGGACCCCCGGGTGCACACCGTGCCCAACCCGACCGGCCGTACCCCGGCGGGTCTGAACGCCGCGATCAAGGCCTCCCGGCACCCGGTCGTCGTCCGCGTCGACGGGCACGGCATGCTCTCGCCCGACTACATCGCGACGGCGGTGCGGCTGCTGGAGGAGACCGGCGCGGCCAACGTCGGCGGCATCATGCACGCCGAGGGCGAGAACGCCTGGGAGCGCGCGGTTGCCGCCGCGATGACCTCGAAGATCGGCGTGGGCAACGCGGTCTTCCACACCGGGGGCGAGGCGGGCCCCACCGAGACGGTCTACCTCGGCGTCTTCCGGCGCGAGGTGCTGGAGCGGCAGGGCGGCTACAACGAGGAGTTCGTCCGCGCCCAGGACTGGGAGCTGAACTACCGCATCCGCGAGGCGGGCGGCCTGATCTGGTTCTCGCCCGAACTGCGGGTCTCGTACCGGCCCCGGCCGAGCGTGCGCAAGCTCGCCCGGCAGTACCACGACTACGGCCGCTGGCGGCACGTCGTCGCCCGCTACCACTCGGGATCGATCAACCTGCGCTACCTCGCGCCGCCCGCCGCCGTCGTCGCCATCGCGGCCGGCGCGGTCGTCGGCGCGCTGGTGCACCCGGTCGGCTGGGTCGTCCCCGGCGGCTACGCGGCCGCGATCGCGCTGGGCTCGCTGCCCGCGGGCAAGGGTCTCGACGCGGGGGCCCGGGCGCGGATCCCGGTGGCGCTGGCCACGATGCACATGTCCTGGGGCTGGGGCTTCCTGACCAGCCCGAAGAAGCTGGCCCGCAAGGTCATCGCCAGCCGCCGCCCGGCGGTCCGCGAGGGCGCGCCCGCCTGAGCGGGCGCGCCGCCGGGGTCAGTGGCGGCCCGTCACCAGCTGTACCCGCCGCTGACGTTGACCTTCATGCAGGCGTCCGTACCGGCGTTGAGGGCGGCGGCGGTGTCCGGCAGCTTCGTGGGATCGGAGCTCGCCGACTTCGGGTACGACTCGCCCGTACGCCAGTCGGAGCCGACGACCAGGGTGATGCCGCTGACGGCGGCGGACTTGCGCACCGCGCTCGCCGGGATCCCCAGCGCCCTGGCGACGGCCTGGGCGTCCGCCTGGAGGTCGTTGCTCGGATAGGTGATCGTGGTGTCGGCCTGCGACTGGAGGGTGTCGTCGGTGCCCGCGCGGGTGAAGCCGAGGGCGGCCAGCCGCTCGGTGACGGCGCCCGCCCGGCCGGGGACCGGCGCGAGGGAGATGGTCCCGGTGCCGTTGCGCACGGTCACCGCGATCCGGCTCTTGGGCGCGGCGGTGTCGGAGGGCGACGGCGAGGCCGGGGCGGACGCGCTCGGCTTGGCGCCGGGGGCGCCGCCCTTGCCGTCCACGGGGATGTCGCCGCGGACCATGGCGAACAGCTTCTGGGCGTCCGAGGTCGGCACCACGTGCGCGTCGGGGTCCTGCGGGTCGGGCGCCCACGGCATCGTGGTCATGGTGATCCGGTCGGTCGGCACCTTCTGCAACTGCCCGGCCAGGTCGTAGAGCTTCTTGACGGTGCCAAGGCCCTGGTCCACGGTGAGCGCCCGGGTCGCGCTCTCGGCGAGGTTCATCAGCTCGCCGGGGTCGGTGAGCTTCGCGGAGGACTTCAGCTGACGCACCATCGCGCTCATGTACATGTGCTGCGCGTGGGTGCGGCCGATGTCGCTGCCGTCCTCGAAGCCGTGCCGGGTGCGCAGCCACTGGAGGGCCTGCTGCCCCTGGATGACGTGGGTGCCCTTGGTGAGCCTCAGGCCCGAGTCCTTGTCGTAGACGTTGTTGTCGACGCAGACCGGGACGCCGCCGACCGCGTCTGCCATCTTCACCACGCCCGCGAAGTCGACCATCATGAAGTGGTCGATGGGTATGCCGGTCAGCTCCTCCCAGGTGGCCACGGTGCAGCCGGGACCGCCGTGCGAGAGGCTGTCGGTGATGATGTCGTTGGCCGGCGCGTACTTCTTGCCGGTCGTCGGGTCGGTGCACTCGGGGATGTCCACCCGGGTGTCGCGCGGCACGCTGATGACCGTCATGTTGCTGCGGTCAGCCGAGACGTGCAGCAGCATCTCGACGTCGGCGTGCGGCGGGCCGCCGATGTCGTAGGTGGCGCCGCCCAGCTCGACGTCCTCGCTGGTGTTCCGGCTGTCGGAGCCGAGGAGCAGGATGTTCAGCGGGGTCTGGCCGGCGGCGTTCGGCACGGCGGGGGCCAGGTGCTTGGCCCCCAGGTCGAGGTCGGCCTTCTTCAGGTTGCCGTTGAGGTGCTGGTAGTACGCGTACGCGGCGCCACCGGTGCCCAGCACGATGAGCGTGGTGCCGATCGCCACCCACTTCAGGGCCCGGCGTCCACGGCGGCGGCGGACGTCGTCGGTACCGCCGTCACCGGTGTCGCCGCCCCGCCGGTGCCCACCGCTGGAACGCTGCGCGGGCACCCGGACGGTGTCGTCGGCGAGGGGCCGGGTCGGCTCTGCTGCGGTGCCGTCGCGCATCAATCCTCCTGGGTGTCAACCCAGTAGGACAAGCAACCCCCTTTCGTGGTTGCATCGTTCCGCTTACGTTACTTTTCGCGCTGAAGTAATCACCCAGCGCAGAGCTCACGCCAACGCCATGGAACCGCTGCCGCGCTCACATCACGGTGTGCGTCACCCGTTCCGCCTCGCGGCGGCGCTCCAGTGCCTCGGGGGACAGCTCGCCTACGTGCCGGCACAGCACCACGGAGCCACCGGCCGCCAGTGGTGCCAGCAGCCCGGCGGCCAGCCCGTCCCAGGTGTCGTACGGCAGCGCCGACAGCATCCGCGACCCCGCCGTCAGCCCCGAGTCCCGCGCGCTCTCCAGTGCCCGCGCGGTCACCTCGGCGCCGGTCAGCTCGGTGCCGTCGGGCAGCGCGAGGGCGGGGGCGTGCGGATCGACCGGCGCGTACGGCACGAAGCGGTCGCCCTGGCTCGGCACCTCGACCGCGTAGTCGGCGAAGCCCCGCGGCGGTTGCGGGAAGCGCGCGCCCAGCGGCTTGAGCGCCAGCGCCATCCGCTCCCCGGAGCAGGCCAGCGCCCGTTCAAGGGTGTCGGGGCCGCTGACCACCACGTCGGCCGCCGCCGCCTCCCCTCCCGGTGCCGCGACCACGCCGGCCGAGAAGCAGGCCAGCAGCCAGGCCGCGGTCTGCCAGTGCGCGGGCAGCAGCAGCGCGACCCGGTCGCCGGGCTGCGCGGACAACTCGTCCTGGAGCAGATTGGCGGTCTTCGCCACCCAGTTGGCGAGGGTGGCCACCGACAGTTCGACGCGCTCGCCGGTGGCGTCGTCGTAGAACGTCAGCAGCGGGCGCGCGGGGTCCGTGGCCAGCGCGGATCGCAGGAGATCGGCGGGCGTGCGGTCGGAAGCGTTCACGCGGCAAGAGTACGGGGCTGACCCGGACGGCCCGTGCGCCGATCGGACGGTCCGTCAGCTGACGACTCGCACGATTTGCCGTTTATGACACCATTTCAGTCATGCGTGCATTCATCGCTTCCACGGTCGGGGCCGCCTGCGCGTGCACGGCCGCTTTCGCCCTCCCGCTGATCACGTCGGCCGGAGCCTCCGCCCACGGCAGCCGTGGCACCGCGTCCCCGGTCCGACTCGCCGACGCCTCCGACGCGGCCGGCAGTACCCGGTACCAGCCGCTGGTCCGGCTCGGACCCCCCGCCGCCACCGGCTCCGGCGCCGCCCGGGCCCGCGCCGCGGCCGGGGTCCAGGGGCTGCGGACCGAGGCGGTCCGGCCCTTCTCGCTCATCGGCGTCACCTGGAACGACGGCACCACGGAGCTGAACGGCACGGTGCGGGTGCGCACCCGGTCGGTCGCCACCGGCGCCTGGTCCGGCTGGCAGACGCTGGAGAACAGCGACGACGTGCCCGACTACGACTCGCCGGAACGCGCCTCGGGCCACGTGCGCGGGGCCACCGCACCGCTGTGGGTCGGCGACTCCGACGGCGTCCAGGTCCAGGTCACCCCCGCGGCCCCGGCGAGCGGCCGGGCGGCGGCGCCCGCGCTGCCGAAGGGCCTGCGGGTGGACATGGTCGACCCGGGCGGCCCCTCGGTACGGGCCGCGGCGCCCTCGGCGGCACCGCTGGACTCGCAGTCGGCCGCCGCGCAGCCGTCCGCCCCGGCGGCGCGGCAGGCCCCGCCCGTCGCCCCGTCCGCCTCCGCCGCGCCCGCCTCTCCGTCCGCCTCCGCCGTGCCGTCCGCGAGCCGGCAGCCCGACTACCGGGCCGAGGGCGACGAGACCGACCACGCCGCCAGGCCCAGGATCGTCACCCGGGCGGGCTGGGGCGCCGACGAGGGCATCCGCGAGCGGGCCTTCGAGTACACCCACACCGTCAAGGCCGCCTTCGTCCACCACACCGCCACCGGCAACGACTACAGCTGCTCGCAGGCGCCCGCCATCATCCGCGGCATCTACCGCTACCACGTCAAGAGCGAGGGCTGGCGGGACATCGGCTACAACTTCCTGATCGACAAGTGCGGCACGATCTACGAGGGCCGGGCGGGCGGCGTCACCCGCGCCGTGCAGGGCGCCCACACCCTCGGCTTCAACACCGACACCACCGGCATCGCCGTCATCGGCACGTTCTCCACGGTCAGGCCCAGCGCGGCAGCCGTCAGCGCCCTGGAGCACCTGACGGCCTGGAAGCTCGGCCTGACCGGGGTGAACGCGGACGCCAGGACGACACTGGTCTCCGGCGGCAGCAACAAGTACCGCAGGGGCGCACGGGTGTCGTTCTGGACGATCTCCGGCCACCGCGACGGCTTCGCCACCGAGTGCCCCGGCGCCAAGCTGTACGACGAACTGCCCGCGATCCGCAGGGCCGCGGCGAAGCTCCAGGGCAGATAGCCCCACGGCTCCCGCGTCCCGTACGCCCGCTCCCAGCTCCCCGGGAGCGGGCGCACGGGCGTACGGGCGGGTGCCCGGGGGAGCCCGTTACCCTCGGTGCGGTGTACACCTCCTCCGTCTCCCGCCGCGCCGGGGCCGCCGGCAGCGTGCTGGACCTCGGGCTCACGCTCGGGGTGCTGGCACGCGGACCGGGCGACCCGTCGTTCCGGATGACCGCGGACGGCACCGTCTGGCGGGCCTGCCGCACGCCGCAGGGCCCGGGCACGCTGCGGGTGGCCCCGGCGGGGGACGGCCGGGTGGGCGCTCAGGCCTGGGGGCCCGGCGCCGACTGGCTGATGGACGCGCTGCCCGGGCTGCTGGGCGAGGAGGACGACGCCTCCGGCTTCGTGCCGCGCCACCGCGTCGTCCACGAGGCGCACCGCCGCCACCCCGGCATGCGGCTGACCCGTACCGGGCTGGTCCTCGAATCGCTGATCCCGTCCGTGCTGGAGCAGAAGGTCACCTCCGACGAGGCGTACCGCGCCTGGCGGCTGCTGCTCCAACGGCACGGCGAACCCGCCCCTGGCCCCTTCCCCGGCCTGCGGGTGATGCCCGACGCCCGGGGCTGGGCGCTGATCCCGTCCTGGGAATGGCACCGGGCGGGCGTGGACGGCAAGCGCT
Source organism: Streptomyces sp. ICBB 8177 (assembly GCF_003144095.1). Taxonomy (GTDB): domain Bacteria; phylum Actinomycetota; class Actinomycetes; order Streptomycetales; family Streptomycetaceae; genus Streptantibioticus_D. The sequence continues at coordinate 573,434 of NZ_NSKH01000002.1, forward strand.
CCGGGACCATCGTGCGGGCGGCGCGGGTGGCGCGTCGGCTGGAGGAGGCGACCGCGCTGCCGCCCGCCGAAGCCGCCGCCCGGCTCCAGCTCGTCCCCGGCATCGGCCCGTGGACCGCCGCCGAGACCGTCCAGCGCTCGCACGGCGCCCCGGACGCGGTCACCGTGGGGGACCTGCACCTGCCGAACCTCGTCGGCTACGCGCTGACCGGGGCGCGGAACACCGACGACGCGGCAATGCTGGAGCTGCTCGCGCCGTACGAGGGGCACCGGCACCGCGCCGCGCGGCTGATCCTGCTGGGCGGACCCAGGCGCCCGCGCCGCGGACCGCGCTTCTCGCCCAACGACATCCGGCTGATCTGACCGCGCGGGAGGCCCCCGAAGCCCGGCTACCTGACCGTGACGAACGCGTCCGCCTCCCGGTCCGGGCGCGGTGCCGGCTCGGCCGCCGGGCGGCCCACCGCGACCGCGCCCATCGGGTCCCAGTCGCCGGGCAGGTCCAGCGCCTTGCGCACGACGTCGCGGCAGAACATGCTGGACGACACCCACGCCGAGCCCAGCCGCTCACCGGCCAGCGCCACCAGCAGGTTCTGCACCGCGGCACCCGCCGCGACCACGAACATCTCCCGCTCGGCCGCGCCCCGGCGCGCGTCGGGGTAGGTGTGCGAGCCGTCCATCACGAGGCACGGCACCACCAGGTACGGTGCCCGCCGCAGCACCTCTCCGCGCCGCAGGCGCCGGGCCACCGACTCCTCGGAGAAGCCGTCCGCGCGCAGGTCCGCGATCCACGCCTCCCGCATCGCGTCCAGCAGCCGCGTGCGCGACCGCTCGGACTCCAGCAGCACGAAGCGCCAGGGCGTCGTGTGGTGCGGCGCGGGCGCGGTCACCGCCGCCGCCACCGCCCGCCGCACCGCCGCCGGGTCGACCGGGTCGTCGGTGAACTCCCGTACCGTGCGCCGCATCGTCACCGCCTGCCGCAGCGCCTCGGAGGTGCCCAGCCGGAACATGTCGTCGGCCGCCCCGCGCGCCAGCGCCCGCGCCCCGGGGCCGTCGCCCGTGGGCAGCACGTACCGGCCGAGGCCGCGCACCACCGCCACCGGGACGCCGGACGCCTTGCCCTTGACCAGGTCGCCCGCCGCCGCCAGCTCGTCGGCCACGGCGACCACGGTGGCGTTCAGCTCGTTGCCCTGCGCGTCGGTTCCGCCGCGCAGGTCGTCCAGCACGCGCAGGCCCGCGGCGCCGATGGCGACGTCGGTCAGGCCGTTGCGCCAGGGCCGGCCGAAGGTGTCGGTGACGACGACCGCGACGTTCACCCCGAGCGCCTCGCGCAGCGCCGCCCGCAGCCGGGCCGCCGACGCGTCGGGGTCCTCGGGCAGCAGCAGGACGGTGCCCGGTTCGGTGTTGGACGCGTCCACCCCGGCCGCGGCCATCACCAGGCCCTGCCGGTTCTCCACGATGCGCAGGGTGCCGCGCCGGGCGACCAGCCGGACCGTCTCGGCGTCGATCGCCGCCTCCCGGTCGTCGGCCCGCACCACGCGGCCCTCCGCCTTGCTGACGATCTTGGAGGTGACCAACAGCACGTCACCGTCCGCCAGTTGACCGCCTCCCGCGGCCGAGGTGATCAGCGCCGCCAGGTCGTCGCCCGGCCGCACCTCGGGGATGCCGACGACGCCCCGGACCTCGAACGAGGGGACGGACAGGACGCCGGTGCCGGGAGTCCGGTGCGAGGGGACGCCGGTGCGCGGTGCCGGGGTGCCGGGTGCCGGGGCGCTCATGCCCTCGCCTGCCCGCGTACCTCTTCCGCCAGCCGCAGCGCCTCGCGAGCCATCCGGGCCGCCGCGTCCACGTCCGTCATCATCAACGGCACCGCGCGGCAGCGGATGCCGGCCGCCTCGACCGCCTCGGTGGCGCCCGCGTCCACGGTGTCGACCAGCCAGCCGTCCAGCAGCCCGGAACCGTAGTGCTCGGCCACGGCCGCCGCCGTCGACTCCACGCCGACCGCCGCCAGCACCTTGTCCGCCATGCCGCGCACCGGCGCGTCACCGACGATCGGGGAGAGCCCGACCACCGGCACGCCCGCCTCGGCGATCGCCTCGCGGATGCCGGGGACGGCGAGGATCGTGCCGATGCTGACGACCGGGTTGGACGGCGGGAAGAGGATCACGTCGGCCTCGGCGATCGCCTCCAGCACGCCGGGCGCGGGCTTGGACTGCTCGGCGCCGACCGGCAGGATCGCCCGGGCGGGCACCGAGGCGTGCATCCGCACCCAGTACTCCTGGAAGTGCACCGCCTTGCGGCCGTCCTCGGGGGTGTCGACCACCACGTGCGTCTCGACCCGGTCGTCGGTCATCGGGATCAGCCGCACACCCGGCTGCCAGCGCGCGCACAGCGCCTCGGTCACCGCGCTGAGCGGATAGCCCGCGCCGAGCATCTGGGTGCGCACGATGTGGGTGGCGAAGTCGCGGTCGCCGAGCCCGAACCACTCGGGGCCGACCCCGTACGCGGCCAGCTCCGTCTTGACGGCGAACGTCTCGCCGGCCCGCCCCCAGCCCTGCTCCTCGTGGATGCCACCGCCGAGGGTGTACATCACGGTGTCGAGATCGGGACAGACCTTCAGCCCGAACAGATGGATGTCGTCGCCGGTGTTGCCGATGACGGTGATGTCGGCGTCCCCGGCGTCGTCCGCGACGGCTGCCTTGAGGCCGCGCAGGAACCGGGCGCCCCCGATACCTCCGGCCAGAACCACGATGCGCATGACGCACAGTCTGTCAGGGCCGCCTCGTCAGCCCGCCACGCGCTCCTGCCCGGCCTCCCGCGCCGCCGCGCCCGCCGCGTCGGCCAGGCCGGCCCGCGCGACGTGCCCGTACGGGGTCATCTCGGTCAGGCCGGGGAAGTAGACGTGCAGGCTGACCGCGGGCTCCAGCGAGTCGTTGACCACCTCGTGCACGTGTCCGGGCGCCGCCACCCGCACCGCGCCCGGCCGCAGCGTGTCCCGGCGCTCCCCGCGCGGCGTGAGCGAGCGCTCCGTCAACTCGCCCTCCAGCACGGTCAGTACGCCGGTGGAGTCCCCGTGGTCGTGCGGCCCGGTGCCCTGGCCCGGCACCCAGCTCAGCAGCCACACCTCGTAGCCGGGTCCGGTGGCCAGGCGGGCGTACCAGCGGGTGGTGGCGTCGTAGCGCACCAGCGGCGCCCAGCGCTCCCGGTCGGCCGCGACGCTGCGGGCGAGGCCCGCGAACTCGGCGACGGTGGCCGGGTGGCGCGGGGCCGGCGGCAGCAGGTGGGGGAGCGCGAGCGGGTCGCCCGCGATGGAGATGTCGGAGGGGCGGGGGGCGTCCATGGCCGGGACGGCGGCGAGGGGGGCGCGATACACGGTGGTCCTTGCGGGGAGGAGCTTCGGTGGGCGGCGTGAAGCGGGCTGCGGGTGACCCAGGGAAGGGCCCTGCGGCGGAGTGCGGGACGAGGCCCGGCAGGTTCGGCGGTGGACCGCCGCCTCGGCGGCCGGGGTACCGGCGGCGGGCAGGGCGGTCAGAGAGCGCGCGACAGCGACAGCGTCAGCGACAACAGCCGCGACAACAGCGGCGGAGGAAGAGGTCGTGAACCGGCACGGCGGCGGCACGGGTCGCGCTGAGGCGGGTCCCGGTGGGCGCGTGGGTCACGGACATGGGATCAAGGAGACCGGTCGAGCGGTCCGTCTGTCAACTTGATGTCGGGTTTGCCGCGAATCTTTCACCTGATCCGGTTCATCGCCCTGATGAAAGGTTTGCCGGGACCGCGGATACGTCCCGCACCATCCGTACGTGGTCCGTACGCGGAGACGCGGTCGTGCTTCCGTGACCGGACTGTGATCCTTCCCGCTCCGCCACCCTCCGGGGAACGACGGGCGCGTCCGCCGCGTCCTTGAGGGCGGACGGCGGTCAAGTGCCGCGCATGCCGAGGACGTTCGGGGGCATGCGCGGTGCGAGGGAGATCGCAAACGCGTGCTGTCATGATTTGGGCCGATTTGAACACTTTCTGCTCACCCTTGGTTCCGCGGAGTGAATAAGGGGCCCAATAGCAGATCTCGGCTTGACTGGCCCGGATCAGCACACTTGTAATTTCACTCGTGTCGTTTAAGGCCCAACCAGCCGATGACGGCGTTTACGGGGAAACGACGGACGGACGAGGGGCGCGCGCATGACCGAGCAGTTCCAGCTGCTGCTGGCCGAGGAGGCGGACGAGGAGCTCGGATGGCAGGAGCGCGCGCTGTGCGCGCAGACCGACCCCGAGTCCTTCTTTCCCGAGAAGGGCGGCTCCACCCGCGAGGCGAAGAAGGTCTGCCTCGCGTGCGAGGTCCGCTCCGAGTGCCTGGAGTACGCCCTCGCCCACGACGAGCGGTTCGGCATCTGGGGCGGGCTGTCGGAGCGGGAACGCCGCCGCCTGAAGAAGGCCGCGATCTGACCGCGGGACCACGGCCCGGCCCGGCCCGGCCCGGCGCTGAGGCGCCGCAACCAGGCGAATTCCCGCGCGGCCGGGCGGAATGCAGACCGGGCCAATCACGGTGAACACCGGACGAAACCGCGGGCGCGTCCGGTGCGGGCACCGGACGCCGGGCGGACCCGGGCCCACGATGAGCCGTTAGTGTGGGTGGCCGTCCGAGACACGTGACAGGCCGAGCAGGCCGCGCGCGTCCACCGCAGTCCAGCGAACCGGGGCCCGCACCTCGATGTCCGTGCACAGCCACCAGGGGGGACACCCCGCCCAAGAGGCGGCCCACGCCCCCGTCCAGCCACCGGCGTTCCCGCGTCACATCGTCACCGCCGTGCTCGTCGCGCACGACGGAGCCCGCTGGCTCCCCGACGCCCTGTCCGGGCTGCTCGGCCAGGAACGCCCGGTGCAGGACGTCGTCGCCGCCGACACCGGAAGCGCCGACGACACCGCCCGGCTGCTCACCGAATCGCTCGGCGCGGACCGCGTGCTGCACCTGGCCCGCCGCACCGGATTCGGCACCGCCGTCGCCGAGGCGCTGCGCGCCACGCCGCCGGTCACCCCGGACCAACTCCCGTACCTGACCGACGCGAACGGCTGGAACCGGGCCGCCGGGGCCTGGGACGACGACGCGCGCGACGGCGACCCCGTGCAGTGGCTGTGGCTGCTGCACGACGACTGCGAGCCCGCCCCCGACGCACTCGCCCAGTTGCTGAGGGTCGCCGACTCCACGCCGTCCGCCGTCATCGTCGGTCCCAAGCTGCGCAGTTGGTACGACCGCAGGGCGCTGCTGGAGGTCGGCGTCAGCATCGCCCGCTCCGGACGCCGCTGGACCGGCCTGGAGCGCCGCGAGCAGGACCAGGGCCAGCACGACCAGGTGCGCCAGGTGCTGTCGGTCTCCTCCGCGGGCATGCTGGTCCGCCGCGACGTGTGGGAACGGCTCGGCGGCTTCGACCGGCGCCTGCCGCTGATGCGCGACGACGTCGACTTCTGCTGGCGCGCCCAGGCCGCGGGCCACACCGTGCTGGTCGCCCCCGACGCCGTCCTGCGGCACGCGGAGGCCGCCTCCCGCGAGCGCCGCGCCGTCGACTGCGCGGGCCGCACCCCGCACAACCCGCACCGCGTCGACAAGGCCGGCGCCGTCTACACGCTGCTCGCCAACACCCGCGGCGCCCTGCTGCCGTACGTAGCCGCGCGCATCGTCATCGGCACCCTGCTGCGCACCGTCGGCTACCTCGTCGGCAAGGTCCCGGGACAGGCGCTGGACGAGGTCACCGGTCTGCTCGGGGTGCTGCTGCGGCCCGGCCGGATCCTCGGCGCCCGCCGCGACCGCGGCAAACCCGCCGTGGCGCCCGCCGAACTGCGCCCGCTCTTCCCGCCGCCCGGCGCCACCGTCCGGGTCACCGTCGAGCAGGTCTACAGCAACGTCTCCGGCCGCGCCGAGGCCGACTCCTCCTCCGCCGGACGGCACGGCGGCGCGATCGAGTCCGGGCCGGGCGACGACGACGCCGACTTCCTGGAGGTCGAGCAGTTCGCCCGGCTGCGCAGGATCGCCCACAAGCCCGGGCCGATGCTGTTCGTGGTGCTGCTGCTGGTCTCGCTCATCGCCTGCCGCGACCTGCTCGGCGGCGGCTCCCTCGCCGGCGGCGCCCTGCTGCCCGCCCCCTCCGGCGCCTCCGACCTGTGGGGCGCGTTCACCGGGGCGTGGCACGCGGTCGGCACCGGCGACACCCAGGCCGCGCCGCCCTACCTCGCGCTGCTCGCCATCGCCTCCTCCGTCCTGTTCGGCAGCACCGGGCTCGCCCTGACCCTGCTCCTGGTCTGCTCGGTCCCGCTCGCCGGGGTCACCGCCTACTTCGCCTCCCGGCCGCTGGTGGAGTCCCGGCTGCTGCGCGCCTGGGGCTCGATCGCCTACGCCTTCCTGCCCGCCGCCACCGGCGCGCTCGCGGGCGGCCGCCTCGGCACCGCGGTCCTCGCCGTCCTGCTACCGCTGATGGCCCGCGCCGCCATCGCCGCCAGCGGCCTGACCGGCGCCCCCGGCTCCCGCCCGAGCTGGCGCTCCGCCTGGGCGTACGGACTGCTGCTGACCGTCACGACCGCGTTCACCCCGATCGTGTGGCCGCTGGCCGTGGGCCTGGCGGTCGCCGCGCTGGCGCTGCGGGCGCTGCGCGGGCAGGGCGGGCTGCTGGTACCGCAGGCGCTGCGCCTGCTCGCCGCGCTCGCCACGCCCGTCGTCGTGCTGGCGCCCTGGTCGCTGACGCTACTGGCGCACCCCTCGTTCTTCCTGCGCGAGGCCGGACTGACCTACCGCGGCGGCACCGCCTCCGCGCTCGACCTGGCCGTGCTCAGCCCCGGCGGCCCCAAGGCGACCGCGGGACTGCTGCTGATCGGGCTGGTGCTCGCCGGGTTCGCGGCGCTGCTGCGCGGCGACCGCAGGCTCGCCGTCCTGGCCGCCTGGACGGTGGCGCTCGCCGGACTGCTGGCCGCCGCCGCGCAGAACCACTACGACTGGGCGGGCTCCCCGACCCTCGTCTACGGCTTCGCGCTGATCGCCGCCGCCGTCGTCGGCGCCGAGGGCGCCCGCGAGCGGATCTCCGCCTCGGGCTTCGGCTGGCGCCAGCCGGTCGCCGCGCTGATCGCGCTGGCCGCCGCCGTCGCCCCGCTGATCGCGGCCGCCGACTGGATGTACAACGGCGCCGCCGGACCGCTCCAGCGCACGAGCACCACCCAGGTGCCCGCGTTCGTCGCCGAGGAGGCCTCCACCAGCGACCAGCCGCGCACCCTCGTGCTCGACGGCGACCCCGGCCACGTCAGGTACTCCCTGGTGCGCGGCGCGGGCGCGCAGATCGGCGACGGCGAACTCACCGCCGAGGCCGGCCGCGACACCGGACTCGACGCGGTCGTCGGCAACCTCGTGGCGGGCTCCGGCGCCGACGAGACCAGCGCGCTGGGCGACTACGCCATCGGGTACGTGCTTCTCCAGCCCGGCGCGCCCGCCGACATGAGCCGCATCCTCGACGGCACCCCGGGCCTGAACCGGCTCAGCCAGGCGGGCGGCACCGCGCTGTGGCGGGTCTCCCAGGACGTCGCCCGGGTCACCATCACTACCCCGAAGGGCGCCACCGGCCCCGCCACGGCCCCCGTCCTGGTCTCCTCCGGCAAGGTCGAGGCGCACACCACGATCCCGTCCGGCGCGGACGGCCGGGTGCTGCGCGTCGCCGACACCGCCGCGCCCGGCTGGCACGCCACGCTGGACGGCAAGCCGCTGACCCCGACCACCGTGGACGGCTGGGCCCAGGGCTTCCAGCTCCCGGCCCAGGGCGGCCACCTCGACCTGACCTACGACGCGCCCTTCACGCACACCGCGTGGCTGGCGGTACAGGGCCTGCTGGCGCTGGTCGTGATCGTGCTGGCGCTGCCCGGCCGCCGCCGCGAGATCGACGACGACCTGCCCGAGGAGGCGCTCGCCGCGGCGGCCGCCGCCGTGCCCGCCCAGCCGGTCGAGGGCGAGGGCCGCCGGGCCCGCCGCCTGCGCGCCCAGGCGGAGGCCGCCGCGGCCCCGGAGGCGGGCGCCGCCTCCGCACCGCCGTCCGAGCCGGACGCGTTCACCCCGCCGCCCCCGGACCCGTACGACCCGACGCAGCCCCAGCCCGAGGCCTACGACCCGGAGCAGCAGCCCGAGCAGGCCCCGTACGCCGACATCCCCGCGCAGCCGACCGGCTACGACGAGTGGAACGCGTACACCTACCAGCAGCAGGGCGGCGAGTACACCACCTACGCGGAGGGCCAGTACGCCGAGGGCGGCTACCCGGCCGCGCCCTACCCCGACGCGCCGTACCAGGACACCCCCTACCAGGACGCCGGGGGGCAGCCGGGCTACCAGGGCGACCCGTACCAGCAGGGCTACGACACCGGCCAGTACCCGCCGTACCAGGACCCGGTCCAGGGCCCGCCGCAGGACCAGGGCGGCGAGTACCACCCGTACGGCTATCCGCCGCCGCCCCGCGCCCCGCACTACGACCCCGCCTACGACCCGGCCCACGGTGACGGGAGCGAGCAGCAGTGAACCGCACGACCTACTGGCCGGCCGGCGTGGTCGCCGCCTTCGCCGCTGTCTTCGCGATCGCCACGGTGCTCGCCCCGGCCCCCGGCTCCGACCAGCCGAAGGTCTCGACGACCGCGGCGCGCAAGCCCGTCCAGCGCTCCACGCTGGTGTGCCCCGGCGTCACCGGCTCCGACTACGCCGCGACCACCTACACCGCCTACACCCCGCCCGGCACCGTCTCCGGCTCCGGCGGCACCGCCCAGCTCCAGGTCGGCCAGACCGCCGACGGTGCGGGCAACACCACGAGCGGCGCGGGCGACGGCAAGCCGGTCGCCCCGCTGGCCGCCCCGGGCAAGCCGGTCACCGCCGACGCAGCCAAGACCGCGAGCCCCCTCATCGGCACCGCCGACGGCGCCTTCGCCCCCGGCTGGACCGTGCAGGAGACCACCACCGTCCAGGCGGGCGCCGGGCACGGACTGCTCGGTACCTCCTGCGGCACGCCCGGCGCCGACTTCTGGATTCCCGGCGCCAGCACCGCGAGCAGCCGTCAGGACTACGTGCAGCTGACCAACCCCGACTCCACGGCCGCCGTCGCCGACATCGAGCTGTACGACGCCAACGGCGCGGTCAACGCCCCCGGCGGCGAGGGCATCACCGTCCCCGGCGACTCATCGGTCCCGGTGCTGCTGTCCACCCTCACCGGCGAGAACAGCAGCGACCTGACCGTCCACGTCGAGGCGCGCACCGGCCGGGTCGGCGCCGCCGTGCAGGCGATGGACTCCAGCGCGGGCGGCGACTGGCTCGACCCCTCGGCCACCCCCGCCACCAGCGCCGTGCTGCCCGGCATCCCCGCCGACGCCTCCGACGTGCGGCTGGTGGCCTACGCCACCGGCTCCGACGACGCGAACCTGAAGGTCCAGCTGCTCACCCCGACCGGCGCGATCACCCCGGCCGGGCACGAGACGCTGGACCTCAAGAGCGGCATGACCACGGCCGTCGACCTCGGCGCCCTCACCAAGGGGCAGGCCGGCTCCCTGCGGCTCACCCCGACCGACCCCTCCCAGGCCGCCCCGTTCGTCGCCGCCCTGAAGGTGGTCCGAGGCAGGAACGGCAACGACGAGACCGCGTTCATCCCCGCCACGGCCGCCGTGGGCCAGCGCGCCACCGTCGCCGACAACCGCTCCGGAGGCACCACCCTCTCGCTGGCCGCCACCGACGCCGCCGCGACCGTGCGGATCACCTCCTCGGCCGGATCCGGCGGCGGGACCCCCGCCACCAAGACCGTCACGATCCAGCCCGGCACCACGGTCTCCCTGACGCCCCCGGCGCCGCAGGGCGGCAAGGGCACGTTCGCGGTCACCGTCGAGCCGCTGTCCGGCGGGCCGGTCTACGCCTCCAGGGAGCTGGCGGTCGCGCAGGACAGCCTGCCCGCGTTCACCATCCAGACGATGCCCGACGACGGCGGCACGGTGGCGGTGCCCACGGCCGGCCAGGACCTGACGATCCTGCAACGCTGAGGGGCGCCCGCCCGAAGCCCCCGGGAGCCTTCGGGCTCCTCAGTCCTCGCCGTAGCGGGGGTCGACGTTCTCCGGGGACAGCCCCAGCAGCTCCGCGACCTGCTCGACCACGACCTCGTGGACCAGCAGCGCCCGCTCGTCACGGGTCTTCGCGCGGATCTCCACCGGGCGCCGGTAGATCACGATGCGGTTGGACGAGCCCTGGCCCGCCTCGCCCGCGGACACCAGCCTCCCCAGCGGCACCACGTCGTCGTCCTGCTCGCCGGGCACCGCGGGCGGCACGTCCTGCACCGCGAACTCGACCTCCGTCAGCTGCGGCCAGCGCCGCTCCAGCCGGTCGGCCGCGTCCCGTACCAGGTCGTCGAAGGCCTCCGAGCGGCTCACCGACAGCGGCACCTGCGGCGGCGCGATCGGGCCGCGCATGCCCCGGCCGTGGCGGTCCCTGCGGCGCGGCATCCGGCCGGGTGCCGCGCCGGACGCGGCAGCCGGACCGGGGCCGGGAGCCGGGGCCGGCGTCTGGCCCGGCGACTGGCCCGGAGGCTGCGGGCCCGGGGTCTGACCGGGCGCGTGCGGCGGAACGGGTGTCTCCATCACGTGCAGCGTAGCCGCCGGGTACGGCACCGCGCCCACCCCGCCGCGCGGCGCCGCCTCCTGTACCCCGTACAACTCCCGTGATGTCACGCAATGCGCGTTCGCCGTACAAACCGGACCGATCGCCTCCGCCCCGGTGAACACTCCGCGTGCCACATCTGGCGCTCTTCGTGGCCATCGCCGACCGTCTCGCCCCGGCCGCTTCCCAACGGCACCGGCGTCCCCGCAGGTCGCGACAGTGGTCACGGGATCGGGCGATCCCGGCACGCCGGGACGACACGAGAGGGTGAGGTGCGGGAGAGTCGTCGCGGCCCGCTCAAGAGTGCGGTACCGTCCAACGTCGTGAGCCCTGTACGTCGTTGTTCGCGCACCGCGTGCGGTCGTCCCGCCGTCGCGACGCTGACGTACGTCTACGCGGACTCCACCGCCGTCCTCGGTCCGCTCGCCACCTACGCCGAGCCCCACTGCTACGACCTGTGCTCCGAGCACTCCGCCCGGCTGACCGCGCCGCGCGGCTGGGAGGTCGTCCGGCTCGCCGTCGACACCGGCCCGACCCGGCCCACCGGCGACGATCTCGAAGCCCTCGCCAACGCCGTGCGCGAGGCCGCCCGCCCGCAGGACCGTCCGGGCGCGCATCCCGGCCGCGACGGCGATCCGGTCGAGGTCGCCCGCCGCGGCCATCTGCGGGTGCTGCGCTCGCCCGAGTCGTAGCCGACGACCTCACCGGGCCGCCACCCGGGCGTGCGCGAGCTGCCGCGCGGCCCGTGCTCCACGAGGACTCCGCCGGGGCGGGTAGGTTGGTGCCAGTTGTCCGTCCTGCCGCGCTTCACCGGCGCGTGTTCCCCCAGGAGTTGCAGTGCCCGACCTGACGCAGATCGTGAAGGCGTACGACGTCCGCGGCGTCGTCCCCGACCAGTGGGACGAGACCCTCGCCGAACTGTTCGGCGCCGCCTTCGCCACGGTCACGGGCGCGCGGCAGATCGTCGTCGGCCACGACATGCGCCCGTCCTCGCCCGGACTGTCGCACGCCTTCGCCACCGGCGCCGCCTCACGCGGCACGGACGTGATCGAGATCGGCCTGTGCTCGACCGACCAGCTCTACTTCGCCTCCGGCAAGTTCGACATGCCCGGCGCCATGTTCACCGCAAGCCACAACCCGGCGCAGTACAACGGCATCAAGATGTGCCGCGCGGGCGCCGCCCCCGTCGGCCAGGACACCGGACTGAACGAGATCCGCCAACTCGCCGAGGACTGGGCCGAGTCGGGCCTGCCCGCCACCGACGCCACCCCCGGCACGGTGACCGCGCGCGACACCCTCGGCGACTACGCGGCCTACCTGCGCGACCTGGTCGACCTCACCGCCATCCGCCGGCTCAAGGTCGTCGTCGACGCGGGCAACGGCATGGGCGGCCACACCGTCCCCACCGTCTTCGAGGGCCTGCCCCTCGAACTGGTCCCGATGTACTTCGAGCTGGACGGCACCTTCCCCAACCACGAGGCCAACCCGCTCGACCCGAAGAACCTGGTCGACCTCCAGGCCAAGGTCCGCGAGACCGGCGCCGACATCGGCCTGGCCTTCGACGGCGACGCCGACCGCTGCTTCGTCATCGACGAGCGCGGCGAGCCGGTGTCCCCGTCCGCCATCACCGCCCTGGTCGCCGCCCGCGAACTCGCCAAGCACCCCGGCGAGACGGTCATCCACAACCTGATCACCTCCTGGTCGGTGCCCGAGGTCGTCAAGGAGTGCGGCGGCACGCCGGTGCGCACCCGCGTCGGCCACTCGTTCATCAAGCAGGAGATGGCCCGCACCGGCGCCATCTTCGGCGGCGAGCACTCCGCGCACTACTACTTCCGGGACTTCTGGAAGGCCGACACCGGCATGCTCGCCGCACTGCACGTGCTGGCCGCGCTCGGCGAGCAGGACGGCCCGCTGTCCGGGCTGGTCGCCCAGTACGACCGGTACGCCGCCTCCGGTGAGATCAACTCCACCGTCGACGACCAGGCCGGCCGCACCGCCGCCGTCCGCGAGGCCTTCACCGGCCGCGAGGGCGTCGACTTCGACGAACTGGACGGCCTGACGGTCACCGCCGCCGACTGGTGGTTCAACCTGCGCCCGTCCAACACCGAGCCGCTGCTGCGCCTCAACGTCGAGGCCCGCGACAAGGCCACCGTCGAGCGGGTCCGCGACGAGGTGCTGGCGATCGTCCGCGGCTGACGGTCCACGACGCGCGGCGGGGCCCCGGGGGAAGCTTCCCCGGGGCCCCGCCGCCCGCCGTGCGGCGGTAGGCTGGCCTGGCCTCACGACATTCATCATGACGACCGCCGAAGAGGGACCCATGCCGCTCGAAGCCAGCCTCCTGGAGATCCTCGCCTGCCCGTCGTGCCACGCCCCGCTGCGCGAGAGCGACCAGGACGCCGAGGCGGCCGAACTGGTCTGCACCGGCGCCGGTTGCGGCCTGGCCTACCCGGTGCGCGACGGCATCCCGGTGCTCCTCGTCGACGAGGCCCGCCGCCCCGCGTAAGCGCACCCGACAGGCGACGGCACGAGGCCTAAGGACGACGACGATGTTCGACGAGTCCCAGCTCGACCACCCCGACGCCCTCGCCCGCGCCGACACCGGCGGGCTGCTGCTCGGCGTGGCCGCCGCGGGCGCCCGGGTGCGCACCGCCGCCCGGCACGCCGCCGAAGCGGGCATCGCCGACCTGAAACCGGACGGCCGCCCCCGCACCGTGCTGATCGCGGGCCCCGGCGCCGCCCCCCGCCACCTCGCCGACCTCCTCGGCGCCCTCGCGGGCTGCCCGGTGCTCCCCGTGCCGGCCACCGGCGCCACCCCCGCCCCGCCGGAGCTGCGGTGGGCGCTGCCCGGCTGGGCCGGCCCCCTCGACCTGCTGCTGCTCGCCACCTACGACGGCACGGAACCGGGCCTCGCCCTCCTCGTCGAACAGGCCTACCGGCACGGCTGCACCGTCGCCGCGGTCGCCCCCGGCGGCTCACCGCTGACCGGCGCCGTCCAGCAGGCGCACGGCCTCGCGTTGCCGTTCGCCCCGCCGCCCTTCCACGAGGGCACCCACGGCCGGGCGGGCGCCGAGGAAGCCGACCCCGGCGCCCTGTGGGCCCTGCTGACCCCGCTGCTCGCGCTCGTCGACCGCGTCGGACTGGCCGCCACGGGACCCGGCACCGTACAGGCCGTGGCCGACCGCCTCGATCTGGCCGCCGACCGCTTCGGCCCGGTCGCCGACACCTACCGCAACCCCGCCAAGACGCTCGCCGCCGAACTCGACGGCTCCCTCCCGCTGGTGTGGAGCGAAGGCCCGCTGACCGCGCCCGTGGCCCGCCGCTTCGCCGCCGCGCTCGCCGTCCGCGCCGGACGCCCCGCGCTCGCCGCCACGCTCCCGCAGGCCCTCGCCGACCACGCCGCCCTGCTCGCCGGGTCCGGCGCCTTCGGCGACGACCTGGACGACTTCTTCCGCGACCGCGTCGAGGAATCCGCGTCCCTGCGCCCGCGCATCGTCCTGCTGCGCGAACCGGGCGGCCCGCCCAGCGCCGCGGTCACCGAGGCAGCGCACCGCGACGGCACCCCGCTCAGCGTGATCGACGCCCCCTCCGGCAGCCCCGCGGAAGCCCTCGCCGAACTGACCGCCCTCACCGACTTCGCCGCCGTCTACCTGGCCCTCGCCTCCACCGCCCCCGGCGGGGACACCGCCGCGTAGCCGCGACCCGACCGCGCGACACGGGAACGCGACCCCGGCCCGCGACGTCCCGACCGACGACGCCCGGCGGCCCCACGCCCGCCGCGCCCCGATCGATCCTCCGCCCTCCGCACGACGAAGGAACACCGCACCGCAATGGACCTCCTCGCCAACACCGTGCGCCCCTACGCCTGGGGTTCCACCACCGCCATCCCCGAACTGCTCGGCACCGAGCCCACCGGCGAGCCGCAGGCCGAACTGTGGATGGGCGCCCACCCCGGAGCCCCCTCGCGCCTGGACCGCGGAAGCGGCCCGGTGCCGCTCAGCGACGTCATCGCCGCCGACCCGCACGGCGAACTCGGCGACGCCGTCGTCGACCGCTTCGGCCCCCGGCTGCCGTTCCTGTTCAAGGTCCTCGCCGCCGGCACCGCGCTGTCCGTCCAGGTCCACCCCGACCTCGACCAGGCCAAGGCCGGCTACGCCGACGAAGAGGCCCGCGGCATCCCCGCCGACGCCCCCGACCGCAACTACCGGGACGCCAACCACAAGCCCGAGATGCTCTGCGCCCTCACCCCCTTCGAGGGCCTGTGCGGCTTCCGCCACCCCACCGAAGCCGCTGACCTCCTCGAATCCCTCGCCGTCGACGACCTCAAGCCCTTCGTCGACATCCTGCGCGCCCGCCCCGAGAGCGACGCGCTGCGCGAGGTCCTGGTCGCCGTGCTCAGCGCGGAACGCACCGCGATGGCCGAGACCGTCGAACGCGCCGCCCTGGCCGCCGCCCGCCTCGGCGAGGGCGACGGCCCCTTCGCCGACGCCTGCGCCGCCTACGCCCAGGCCGCCCACGACTTCCCCGGCGACCCCGGCGTCATCGCCGCCATGCTCCTCAACCACGTCCGCCTCCAGCCCGGCGAGGCGCTCTACCTCGGCGCGGGCGTCCCGCACGCCTACCTCAGCGGACTCGGCGTCGAACTGATGGCCAACTCCGACAACGTCCTGCGCTGCGGCCTGACCCCCAAGCACATCGACGTCCCCGAACTGCTGCGCGTCGTCCGCTTCACCCCCGGCGACCCGGCCGTGCGGCGCCCCGAGGACAGCGGCGACGGCGAAGAGGTCTACGACACCCCCATCGACGAGTTCCGCCTCTCCCGCTACGTCCTCGCCCCCGGCGCCGCCGCCCACCCGCTCGCCGTTCCCGCCCCGCAGATCCTGCTGTGCACCGCCGGCCGCGCCACCCTCACCGGCGCCGACGGCACCCGCCTGACCCTGGAGCGCGGCCAGTCCGCGTACGCACCGGCCGGCGAACCGCTCACCCTCGACGGCGAAGGCACCGTCTTCCGCGCCACCGTGAAGGTCTGACACCCTCCGGCACGTCGGGCACCCTCAGGAAGGACACCCAGGCACCCATGAGCGCGTCAGGCGGAACCCGGGCGATCGTCGCGGCCCTCAGCGCCAACCTCGCGATCGCCGCCAGCAAGTTCGTGGCGTTCGCCTTCAGCGGCTCCTCGTCCATGCTCGCCGAGGGCGTGCACTCGGTCGCCGACTCCGGCAACCAGGTGCTGCTGCTCATCGGCGGCAAACGCGCCCGGAAGCAGGCCACCGAGGAACACCCCTTCGGCTACGGCCGCGAGCGGTACGTCTCCGGCTTCCTGGTCTCCGTCGTCCTGTTCACGGTCGGCGGGGTCTTCGCGCTGTACGAGGGATACGAGAAGGTCCGCCACCCGCACGCCGTCGACGACTGGTACTGGCCGGTCGGCGTCCTGGCCTTCGCCATCGTCGCCGAGGGGTATTCGTTCCGCACCGCCATGCGCGAGGCCGCCCCCGCGCGCGGCACCCTCAGCTGGCCGCAGTTCATCCGCCGCGCCAAGGCACCCGAACTCCCCGTCGTCCTGCTGGAGGACTTCGGCGCCCTCATCGGCCTCGTACTCGCCCTCGGCGGCGTCGGCCTCGCCCTGCTCACCCACGACGGCGTGTGGGACGGCGTGGGCACCCTGTGCATCGGCGCCCTGCTCATCGCCATCGCCCTCGTCCTCGCCTCCGAGACCAAGTCGCTGCTGCTGGGCGAGGCCGCGGGCCCCGAGACCGTCGCCCGCATCCGCACCGCCGCCGTCGACGGCGCCACCGTCACCGGCGTCATCCACATGCGCACCCTCCACCTGGGCCCCGAGGAACTGCTCGTCGCCGCCAAGATCGCGGTACGCCACGACGACACCGCCGCCCAGGTCGCCCAGGCCATCGACGAGGCCGAGGCCCGCATCCGGCAGGCCGTGCCCATCGCGCGCGTGATCTACCTCGAACCGGACATCTTCAGCGAGGCCGCGGCCGCCGCCGGACCCGATCCCGCCCAGACCCCGGGCGGTCCGGGCCCCGCCGCGAACTGACGGGCATCCCGCAGGCGGGCTGGGGCACGGCACACCCTTCGGTGTAGATTCGACGGGAAGCCAGACGTCGCTGCTGATGGCGGTCGGGCGGCCGCGTACCACCGGATCACCCCTGCTCCTGAGGGGCCGGAGGACGGGCCGGCCGAGGGAGAGAGGGCCTCCGACGCGCTGCGCTGCGGATCGTGGACCGGAGCCCCCGGTCCGTTTCGGCGCGCCCTCCCGGCACGCCCCAACGACCGCAGCGGACAGACCGATGCCCACCCTCGAACCGACCCGCGAGGAGCACTTCGCATGACGTCGACCTCCGCCCGTACCGACTACAAGGTCGCGGACCTCTCCCTGGCCCCGTTCGGCCGCAAGGAGATCACCCTCGCCGAGCACGAGATGCCGGGCCTGATGGCGATCCGCGAGGAGTACGCCGCGACCCAGCCGCTCGCCGGGGCCCGCATCACCGGCTCGCTGCACATGACCGTGCAGACCGCCGTGCTCATCGAGACCCTGACCGCCCTCGGCGCCCGGGTCCGCTGGGCCTCCTGCAACATCTTCTCCACCCAGGACCACGCCGCCGCCGCGATCGCCGTCGGCCCGAACGGCACGCCCGAGGACCCGCAGGGCGTCCCGGTCTTCGCCTGGAAGGGCGAGACGCTCGAGGAGTACTGGTGGTGCACCGAGCAGGCGCTGACCTGGCCGGACAGCCCCACCGGCGGCCCCAACATGATCCTGGACGACGGCGGCGACGCCACCCTCCTCGTCCACAAGGGCGTGGAGTTCGAGAAGGCCGGAGCCGCGCCCGACCCGGCCACCGCCGACAGCGACGAGTACCGCATCATCCTCCAGCTGCTCAACCGCACCCTGGGTGAGGACGCCCAGAAGTGGACCCGGCTCGCCTCCGAGATCCGCGGCGTCACCGAGGAGACCACCACCGGCGTCCACCGCCTGTACGAGATGCACCGCGACGGCTCGCTGCTCTTCCCGGCCATCAACGTCAACGACGCGGTGACCAAGTCGAAGTTCGACAACAAGTACGGCTGCCGTCACTCGCTGGTCGACGGCATCAACCGCGCCACCGACGTCCTCATCGGCGGCAAGGTCGCGGTCGTCTGCGGCTACGGCGACGTGGGCAAGGGCTGCGCCGAGTCGCTGCGCGGCCAGGGCGCCCGCGTGATCATCACCGAGATCGACCCGATCTGCGCCCTGCAGGCCGCGATGGACGGCTACCAGGTCACCACACTGGACGACGTCGTCGAGACCGCCGACATCTTCATCACCACGACCGGCAACAAGGACATCATCATGGCCAAGGACATGGCCCGGATGAAGCACCAGGCCATCGTCGGCAACATCGGCCACTTCGACAACGAGATCGACATGGCCGGGCTCGCCAAGATCCCCGGCATCGTCAAGGACGAGGTCAAGCCCCAGGTCCACACCTGGACCTTCCCCGACGGCAAGAAGCTGATCGTGCTGTCCGAGGGCCGCCTGCTCAACCTCGGCAACGCCACCGGCCACCCGTCGTTCGTGATGTCCAACTCCTTCGCGAACCAGACCATCGCCCAGATCGAGCTGTTCACCAAGCCCGAGGCGTACCCCACGGACGTCTACGTGCTCCCCAAGCACCTCGACGAGAAGGTCGCCCGCCTCCACCTGGCGGCGCTGGGCGTCAAGCTCACCACCCTGCGCCCCGAGCAGGCCGCTTACATCGGCGTCCCGGTGGAGGGCCCGTACAAGCCGGACCACTACCGCTACTGAGACACCGCCGCGCCCTCGGTCCGACCCCCTCCGGTCCGGCTCCGCAGGGCCCGCACCGAAGGCAGGCCCCTCGCCGGACCCCGCACGGGACTCCGCGCCGGGGGGCCTGCCCCTTCGTCGGGGACGGTCACCCCTCCCGGAAGCCGGACCGCGCGACGAGCCGGCGGACGGCGGACCCGCTCCCGGCCCCCTCCGCACCACTGACCACCAAGAGCGCAGACCATGCCACGCGGCCGCTACTCGTTCCACGACACCCACGACCACACCCCCTTGGGCGAAGAGCACTTCCACTGCGCCCCCGGCCCGGCCGGCTGGCGCTACACCGCCCGCACGACGTCGCCGGACGGCACGGAAAACGGCTCGGTCGACCTCACCATCGACGAGCTGGGCCGCCCTATTCGCGTCGAACTCCACGCCGGGGGCTGGCAGGTACGCGGCGCCGCGCTGGACGGCGTGACCTGGGTACGCACCGACCCGGCCGGCGAGCACGCGACCGAGGGCAACGCGCCCGCCCACGCCTTCACCGGCATGTCCCCGGCCTTCCTCGTCGCGACAGCCCGGCTGCTGCGCCTCGCGCCCGGCGCCCCGGCCACCCGCGTCCGCCTCATCGCCCTCACCTCCCCCGTGCTCGCGCCACTCACCGTCGACCAGTCCTGGTCCCTCGTCGACAGGACAGCACACGCCACTGACAACGGCCCTCTGACGGTGGACGAGTACCAGGTCAGCGCCCTGGACACGGGCGAGCGGCACAGCGTCCACCTGGCCGGGGACGTGGTCCTCGCGGCCCCCGGCGT
Organism: Streptomyces sp. ICBB 8177; assembly: GCF_003144095.1. Classification (GTDB taxonomy): domain Bacteria; phylum Actinomycetota; class Actinomycetes; order Streptomycetales; family Streptomycetaceae; genus Streptantibioticus_D. The sequence continues at coordinate 592,661 of NZ_NSKH01000002.1, forward strand.
CGAGCTCGAAGACCTCGACTCGCCCCCGTCGACCTTCAGTTGAGACGGCGTGGGGCCGTAGGCCCCTGGCAGGGTGACACCGCCCGCCCCGGTGGGTGCGACTCGGCGGATGTGCAATCGCCCCCGCCGAGCTGCTAATCTCCACTGCGCCTCAGGAGGCCCGTTGACGCGGGTGGACTGGGGAGGTAGATTTGAACGGTTGTCCCGAACTGGACAGTCTCGGGACCGTCGGGTAATGTCTACCCCCGCTTCAGCGGAATCTGCACGGAATGCGTTTCGAGCACTTCCCGAGAAGCACCCCCCGAATTGCTACCGGATAAAGCATCACGCTGAGTCTGATAGAGTCGGGATCACCGGAAAGCGGAATGCGGAACGGTGAAAGCCCCGCTCCAGCAGGGGGCCGGACGCGAAAGCCGGAAGCGGAATTCGGATCTGGTAAGGTTGGAAACACCGAAGGGAAAGCCCGGAGGGGCCTGTGAAAGGGTCTTGAAGGTAGCTTCCGTTCCTTGAGAACTCAACAGCGTGCCAAAAGTCAACGCCAGATATG
>NZ_NSKH01000026.1 GCF_003144095.1 Streptomyces sp. ICBB 8177
AGCCGCCCATCGGACACAGCAAATCCCGTCAGGACCGCCTGGTTACGAAGCGAGAAGGCCCGCACCCGCGAAGGGTGGCGGGCCGCTCCGCTGCCCGCAGGCCGCGCCCGGCGGCGAAGCCGCCCATCGGACACAGCAAATCCCGTCAGGACCGCCTGGTTACGAAGCGAGAAGGCCCGCACCCGCGAAGGGTGGCGGGCCGCTCCGCTGCCCGC
>NZ_NSKH01000003.1:0-134075 GCF_003144095.1 Streptomyces sp. ICBB 8177
GGAAGCTAAGCCTTTCAGCGCCGATGGTACTGCAGGGGGGACCCTGTGGGAGAGTAGGACGCCGCCGAACAATTCTTCAGCCGCTGGCCTGTGATGGTATTCCGTCACAGGCCAGCGGCTTTTTCGCGTTTTCATCATCCCTCGTTCATCCGCTGCTTCTCCCCAGATCGTCATGTGCCGCCAACCTGGCGGTCCCAACTCGACTGGAGGTGCGGGCGTGAAGCCGAGCGGCAGCGTGATCGAGGGATCGTTGGTGGCCGCGTTCGAGCGCGAGGTCGCGGAGCTGGTGGGAGGCAGGATCTGCGTGGCGGTGGACGAGGGGCGGTCCGCCCTGGCGCTCGCGCTCTCCGCTCTCGGCGTGGCCCGCGGTGACGAGGTGGTCGTCCCCTCCTACGCCCCCGTGGGCGCCGCGGACGCGATACGCCTGGTCGGCGCCGTCCCCGTCTTCGCGGACATCGACCCCGTGACGTACTGCCTGGACCCGGAAGCCGTGGCCGCCGTGCTGTCTCCGCGTACCGTCGCCGTAGTGGCGGCCCATCAGTTCGGGCATCCTGCCGCGATGCGGGAGCTGGGGGAGCTGGCCGAGCGGCACGGGGTGGCGCTGTTGGAGTACGCCTCCAGGGCCTACGGAGCCGCGCTGGACGGTCAACTCGTCGGCACCTTCGGCCTGATGGCGGTCTTCGGCTTCGGGGTCGCCACGCAGGACGCGGAATTGGCCCGCAGGCTGCGCGGCCTGCGCACCGGAGACGCGGTGCCGGCGGAGGAATCGGCGGCCGTGGCGCGCGGCGAGCTCGAACGCGTCGCCGGATTTACCGCCCGACGCCGGGCCAACGCCAGGGTCTTCGACTCCGCGCTGACCGGCGTCCTGCCCCCGCACGCCGCCGAGGGCACGCGGCACGTCTACCAGCGCTACGTGGTCCGGGTTCCGGGCAACGGCCGGCCCGACCGGGACGCGTTCGCCAAGGCGCTGGCCGCCCGCGGGGTGGACGCGGCGGTCCCGGTGACCACCCCTGTGCACCGGTTGCCCGCGTACCGCAGCGGCGCGCACCTGCCGCACACCGAGCGCGCCGCCGCCGAGACCCTCTCGCTGCCGGTGCACCCGATGCTGACCGAACGCGAGGTGGAGCGCGTCGTCCAGGCCTGCAACGCGCTCGGCGGACTGCTGGGGTGAGCTGGGCGGATGCGGTCCCGAAGCGCTCCCCGAGCGCTTCCAACGGGCTCGTACACCAGCCCGTTGGACGGATTTCCGACTTGGCCGGGGAATGGGCTACGATCCTCTTCGTCGGCGCGCCCCAATAGCTCAGTCGGCAGAGCGTCTCCATGGTAAGGAGAAGGTCTACGGTTCGATTCCGTATTGGGGCTCCAGCGAACGAAGGCCCTCACCGGTTCAACTGGTGGGGGCCTTCGGCATGTTCGGAAGTTTCAGAGAAGGGGGGAAGCTGAAGCCCTCCCCCCTTCGTCAGTCGGCCTTGTGGCCCGAGACGCGCAGCGTCAGGATGGCCATGTCGTCCGAGGGCGCGTCCGCCGCGAAGCGCTCGACGGCACGCTGCACGCGGGCCGCGACGGCGCCCGCCGTCAGGCCGGTGCACTGGGCCAGGACGTCCGCGAGACCGTCGTCGCCGAGCATGCGGGAACCCTCGCGGCGCTCGGTCACGCCGTCAGTGACGCACAGCAGCACGTCGCCGGTCTCCAGCCGTACCGTCTGCTCGTACAGCTCCAGGTCCTCCAGTACGCCCAGCAGCGGCTGCGGTTCCGCGGCCGGGTCCACCGTGCCGTCCTGGCGCAGGCGCAGCGGCAGCGGGTGGCCCGCGCAGACCACCTTGAGTTCAGCGCTGCCGTCCGGCTGCGGCCACAGCTCGCCGTAGAGCAGGGTCAGGAAGCGGCTGCGGGCGCCCTCGTCGAGGATGGCCGCGTTGAGCCGCTCCAGGACGGCGGGGCCGCTGAAGCCCTCGCGGGCGAGCAGGCGCAGCGCGTGGCGGGCGAGGCCGGTGACGGCGGCGGCCTCCGGGCCGGTGCCGCACACGTCGCCGATGGCGAAGCCCCAGCAGCCCTCGCGGATCGGGAAGAGGTCGTAGAAGTCGCCGCCGACCTCGTTGCCCTCGCCCTGCGCCTGGTAGATGACCTCGACCTCGACACCGGGGATCTGCGGCAACTCCGGGGGCAGCAGGCTGCGTTGGAGCGACTGGCTGATCGCGGTGCGCTCGGAGTACAGGCGCGCGTTGTCCAGGGCGAGCGCGGCGCGGCGGGAGAGGTCCTCGGCGAGTTCCAGGATCTCCTGGCGGAAGCGTTCGTCGGAGGGCTTGCCGAGGGTGAGCATGCCGATGACGCGGTTGCGGGCGACCAGCGGAAGGACGACCGTTTCTCCTCCGACGGCTGACGCCGTGGCGTGCGCGCCGGTGCCGGTGGCCGGGCGGCCCGCCTCGGCCAGGCCCAGGCTGCGCAGGGAGGCGCGCAGGGCCGTTGAGTTGGCGGCCCGGGAGGGCGCGGTCCAGGTGCGGGCGCCCGGGGTCGGGTCGGGGGAGGGCGGGTCGATGCGGGAGAGCAGGGCCTTGAGGCCGTCGATGCGGTCCTCGTCCTCGTGCAGGACGAAGGCGAGTTCGGGCTCCGACTGCTCGGCGATGGTGTAGACGGCGCACCAGCTGGCCAGCGTCGGCACCGTCATCTGGGCCATCAGCGCCAGCGTCTGGTCCCGCTCCAGCGTTCCGGCCAGCAGGTCGGAGGCCTCGACGAGGAACGACAGCGAGCCGCGCCGCAGCCGCTCCAGCTCGGTCAGCCGGGCGCTCTCGACGGCGAGCGCGATCCGGTCGGCGGCGAACTGCAGCCGCAGCGCCTCCTCGTTGCCGTAGCGTCCAGGTGTCTCGGCGGCCACGCCCAGGGAGCCGGTGAGGCGCCCCTCGACCTTCAGCGGAACGGTGACGACCGAGCGCATCCCGGTGCCGGCCAGCAGCGGCACGGCGCCGGGGGCGGCGCTGAGGTCCTCGTGGACGGCGGGCATCCGGGCGCTGCCGTACCGGCCGGTGCCGGCCTCGACGGGGACGCGCGCGAAGCGCTGCCGGGAGGAGGGCAGGCCGGTGGAGGCGCGGACCTCCAGTTCCGTCTCGTCGTCGGTGGCGAGCAGCAGGTAGGCGGAGTCGCCGTCGAGCATGTCGCGGGCCCGCTCGACGGTGCGCTGGAGCAGCCCGTCGAGGTCGTCGGGGGCGGGTGAGCCGATGAAGACCTCGAAGGGGTCGGCGGCCTTGCCGCGGTCGGTGGGCACCGAGTCCTGCGCGGGCACCCTTACCGGGCTGGCCAGCACCGCGCGCTCGTGGTCGCGCACCAGCAGGCAGACGGTGGACGGCTCGCCGTAGGTGTCGCGGACCCGCAGGTGGGAGCCGTAGACCGGCTGGACCTTGCCGTCGGCGTCGCGGACGCCGTACGAACCCTCCCAGCGCGACAGGCGCAGCGCCTCGGCGAGGCCGAAGCCGGTGCCGGGGGTCTGCGGCCAGGCGGTCAGGTCGCCGAACGGCTCGCCGACCACCGTGCCCGCGGTGTGCCCGAACAGCGCCGCGGCGTCGTCGTTCCAGCTGGTGACGGTGGCGTCGTGGGCGACCTGGACGACGGCGACGCGGACCTGGCTGTCGGCGAGCGGCAGGGCGGCGGCGGGCAGCGCCGGGCCCGCGGCGCGGGTGCCCGCCGGGCGCTGCGGCAGGTCGAGCTGGAACCACACCTGCTTGTGGGTGGCCGCGTACTCCACGCCCCAGCGGGCGGCGAGCGCCGAGCACAGGATCAGGCCGCGGCCGCCCTCGCGGTCGGGGGAGGCGGCGGCTTCGGGGGGCTCGTGCAGCGGCACCTCGCGCTCGGGGTAGCGGTCGGCGACCTCGATGCGCACGGCCGTCGGCAGGCGCAGGCACAGCACGTCGGCGGCGGTGCCGGCGTGCACGACGGCGTTGGTGACGAGTTCGCTGGTCAGGACGACCGCGTCGTCGACGATGTCGCCGAAGCCCCAGCCCTGGAGGGTGTCGCGGACGAAGGCGCGAGCGGCGGCGACCGAGCGTCCGATGGGCTCGAAGGTGGCGGCTGCCCGCGCGGTGATCACTTGGCTCCTCTTGTGTCGCTGGTCACTCGTCGGCCGGTTGCCCGCGGCTGCGTCCTCGGCGTCGTCGCTGTGCGCGGTCCCCTCGTCGCCGTGCGCGTCGCCGTCGCGCCGGGGCGACGGTGGGGGCGGGTCGGCCGCCGCGGGGGGCGCAGGGACGGTCGGCGCGCTCTCGCCGGGCGCCGGTGCGCGCGATGGGCGGACGTGCGCCCGCGACGCCTCGGGACCGCCGTCGGCGGTCCCGGCCGGTGCCGGGAGACGTTCCCGTCCGGCGCTCTGCTCGCGCATCTCGCGGCACCCCTCCGCTGCCCAGGTGTACGCCCGGCCGTCGGCGGGCAACCGGATGCCAGGTTACTTACCCACCCAGGCGCCGTGTGCGCCGGTTGCGGGTGTTTTCCGTCGGATCGTTGTGGTCGCTCGTACGCGATTCCGTGGCCGATGCGCTCGAACCGTTATGGCCGGACAGGTGCATGGTGAAACACTGGGAACGCCTTGGGCAGGGGCAAGAGCCAGGGCACGACGAGTACGACCCTCCGGGAGGGACACGGTGGAGTCTGGTGCATCGTCGCGCGGTACGGCCGCGCGTACGAAGGGCGCGCGGTCCCGTGCGAGCGGGACCGTGGAGGTCGACGCTGCCGCTCTGCACAGGATGCTGGGCGCGCTGGTCTCCATGCGGGACGGCAACTTCCGCAAGCGCCTGACCGTCTCCGGCGACGGGGTGATGGCGGAGATCGCCGCCGTCTTCAACGAGGTCGCCGACCGTAACCAGCACCTCACGGGTGAGCTGGCGCGGGTGCGCCGGGTGGTCGGCCGGGAGGGCAAGCTGACCGAGCGCCTGGAGGTCGGGCCGTGCGAGGGCTCGTGGGCGGCGGCCATCGACGCCTCCAACGCCCTCGTCGACGACCTGGTGCGCCCGGTCTCCGAGGTCGGCCGGGTCCTGTCCGCGGTCTCCGAGGGCGACCTGGAGCAGCGCATGGACCTGCGTTCGCAGGGGCCGGACGGCACGGCGCACCCGCTGCGCGGTGAGTTCCTGAAGGTCGGCCGCACCGTCAACGGGCTGGTCGACCAGTTGTCGGCGTTCACCGACGAGGTGAGCCGGGTCGCCGTCGAGGTCGGCACCGAGGGCAAGCTCGGCGGGGAAGCCCGGGTGCGCGGGATGTCCGGGTCGTGGAAGGAGCTGACGGAGTCCGTCAACATGATGGCCTCCCGGCTCACCGCGCAGGTGCGCGACATCGCGCTGGTGACCACGGCGGTCGCCAAGGGGGACCTGTCTCGGAAGGTCACCGTCCACGTGGACGGCGAGATGCTGGAGTTGAAGAACACCGTCAACACGATGGTCGACCAGCTGTCCTCGTTCGCCTCCGAGGTGACCCGGGTGGCCCGGGAGGTCGGTACCGAGGGCGAGCTGGGCGGCCAGGCGAAGGTGCCGGGTGTGGCCGGGGTGTGGAAGGACCTCACCGACTCGGTCAACCTGATGGCCGGGAACCTGACGGCGCAGGTGCGCGACATCGCGCAGGTGACGACGGCGGTGGCCAACGGCGACCTGTCGCAGAAGATCACGATCGCGGCGCGCGGCGAGGTGGCCCAGCTCGCCGAGACCATCAACGGGATGACGGAGACGCTGCGCACCTTCGCGGGCGAGGTGACCCGGGTCGCCGGGGAGGTCGGCGCCAAGGGCCAGCTGGGCGGTCAGGCGCAGGTGCCGGGCGCGGCGGGTACGTGGAAGGATCTGACGGACTCGGTCAACACCGCGTTCCGGAACCTGACCGGACAGGTGCGCGACATCGCGCAGGTGACGACGGCGGTGGCCAACGGCGACCTGTCGCAGAAGGTGACGGTCGAAGTCTCCGGCGAGATGCTGGAGTTGAAGAACACCGTCAACACGATGGTCGACCAGCTGTCCGCGTTCGGCTCCGAAGTCACCCGCGTGGCGCGGGAGATCGGCCTCGAAGGCGAACTCGGCGGTCAGGCGCAGGTGCCGGGCGCGGCGGGGACGTGGAAGGACCTGACGGACTCGGTCAACACCGCGTTCCGCAACCTGACCGCGCAGGTGCGCAACATCGCGCAGGTCACCACGGCCGTGGCCAACGGCGACCTGACGCAGAAGGTCACGGTGGACGTCTCCGGCGAGATGCTCCAGCTGAAGGAGACGGTCAACCGCATGGTCGACCAGCTCTCGTCGTTCGCCGCGCAGGTGACGCGGATGGCGCGGGACGTGGGCACCGAGGGCCGCCTCGGCGGTCAGGCCCGAGTCGAGGGCGTCTCCGGTACCTGGAAGGACCTCACGGACTCCGTCAACTTCATGGCGGGCAACCTCACTTCGCAGGTGCGGCAGATCGCGCAGGTGACCACGGCGGTGGCGCGCGGTGACCTGTCGCAGAAGATCGAGGTCGACGCGCGCGGCGAGATCCTGGAGCTGAAGAACACCATCAACACGATGGTCGACCAGCTGTCCGCCTTCGCCGACCAGGTCACCCGGGTCGCCCGCGACGTGGGCACCGAGGGCCGGCTCGGCGGTCAGGCGCAGGTGCCGGGCGTGGCGGGCGTGTGGCGCGACCTGACGGACTCCGTCAACGGCATGGCGGGGAACCTGACCGCGCAGGTGCGCAACATCGCGCAGGTCGCCACGGCGGTCGCGCGCGGCGACCTGTCGCAGAAGATCGACGTGGACGCCCGGGGCGAGATCCTGGAGCTGAAGAACACCCTGAACACGATGGTCGACCAGCTGTCCGCGTTCGCCGAGCAGGTGACCCGGGTGGCGCGCGAGGTCGGCACCGAGGGCATCCTCGGCGGCCAGGCGGACGTCAAGGGCGTCTCCGGCACGTGGAAGGACCTCACGCAGTCCGTCAACGGCATGGCGGCCAACCTCACCGGCCAGGTCCGCAACATCGCCGAGGTGACGACGGCGGTGGCCAACGGCGACCTGTCGAAGAAGATCACGGTGGACGCCAAGGGCGAGATCCTGGCCCTGGTGACGACGGTCAACACGATGGTCGACCAGCTGTCGGCCTTCGGTGACGAGGTGACGAGGGTCGCCCGTGAGGTGGGCACCGAGGGCCGGCTCGGCGGCCAGGCGAGGGTGCGCGACGTCTCCGGCATCTGGAAGGACCTCACCGACAACGTCAACATCATGGCCAACAACCTGACGTCCCAGGTGCGCGGCATCGCGGACGTCGCCACGGCGGTGGCCAACGGCGACCTGACCAAGAAGATCACCGTCGAGGCGCGCGGCGAGGTCGCGCAGCTCGCGGACACCATCAACACCATGGTCGACACGCTCTCCGCGTTCGGTGACGAGGTGACCCGGGTGGCCCGCGAGGTGGGCACCGAGGGCGAGCTGGGCGGCCAGGCGAGGGTGCCGGGCGTCTCCGGCACCTGGAAGGACCTCACCGAGTCGGTGAACTCGATGGCGTCCAACCTGACCAACCAGGTCCGCAGCATCGCCCAGGTGACGACGGCGGTGGCGCGCGGCGACATGTCGAAGAAGATCGACGTGGACGCGCGCGGCGAGATCCTGGAGCTGAAGACGACCATCAACACGATGGTCGGCCAGCTGTCCGCGTTCGGTGACGAGGTCACGCGGGTGGCGCGCGAGGTGGGCACCGAGGGCCGCCTCGGCGGTCAGGCCCGGGTGCCGGGGGTCTCCGGCATCTGGCGGGACCTGACGGACTCGGTGAACCTGATGGCCAACAACCTCACCAGTCAGGTGCGGCAGATCGCGCAGGTCGCCACCGCGGTGACCCGCGGCGACCTCAACCTGCGCATCGACGTGGACGCGGCCGGCGAGATCCTGGAACTCCAGGACCACATCAACACGATGATCGTCAAGTTGCGCGAGACCACCCTCGCCAACAAGGAGCAGGACTGGCTCAAGGGCAACCTGGCGCGCATCTCCGGCCTGATGCAGGGCCGCCGGGACCTGGTGGACGTCGCGGCGCTGATCATGAGCGAGCTGACCCCGGTGGTCTCCGCGCAGCACGGCGCGTTCTTCCTCGCCCAGGAGGTCGGCGAGGGCGGCGAGCGCGGGGAGATCGGCGGCGCGGACGGGGAGTCGTACGAGCTGCGGCTGATCGGCTCCTACGGCTACTCGCGGCGCACGATGCCGACCTCGTTCCTGCCCGGCGAGTCGCTGATCGGGCAGGCGGCGGTGGAGAAGCGCACGATCCTGGTGGAGAACGTGCCGCCCGGCTACCTGAAGATCGCCTCCGGGCTGGGCGAGGCGCCGCCCGCGCACGTGATCGTGCTGCCGGTGCTCTTCGAGGACCGCATCCTCGGCGTGATCGAGCTGGCCTCCTTCCAGCCGCTCACCCAGATCCAGAAGGACTTCCTCAGCCAGATCGCCGAGATGATCGCCACCAGCGTCAACACCATCTCGGTCAACACCAAGACCGAGGGGCTGCTCAAGCAGTCCCAGGAGCTGACCGCCCAACTGCGCGAGCGCAGCGCGGAGTTGGAGAACCGGCAGAAGGCGCTGCAGGCGTCCAACGCCGAACTGGAGGACAAGGCCGAGCTGCTGGCCCGGCAGAACCGCGACATCGAGGTGAAGAACACCGAGATCGAGGAGGCCCGGCAGGTCCTGGAGGAGCGCGCCGAGCAGCTCGCGGTCTCGATGCGCTACAAGTCGGAGTTCCTCGCCAACATGTCGCACGAGCTGCGCACGCCGCTCAACTCGCTGCTGATCCTGGCCAAGTTGCTCGCCGACAACGCCGACGGCAACCTCTCGCCGAAGCAGGTGGAGTTCGCCGAGACCATCCACGGCGCCGGTTCCGACCTGCTCCAGCTGATCAACGACATCCTGGACCTGTCGAAGGTCGAGGCGGGCAAGATGGACGTCAGCCCGACCCGGATCGCGCTGGTGCAGCTGGTCGACTACGTGGAGGCCACCTTCCGGCCGCTGACGGCGGAGAAGGGCCTGGACTTCTCGGTCCGCGTCTCCCCGGAGCTGCCGGTCACCCTGCACACCGACGAGCAGCGGCTGTTGCAGGTGCTGCGCAACCTGCTGTCGAACGCGGTGAAGTTCACCGACAGCGGCGCCGTCGAACTCGTCATCCGCCCGGCCGGCTCCGACATCCCGGTGGCGATCCGCGAACAGATGCTGGAGAGCGGCTCGTTGCGCGATCCCGACCAGGAGATGATCGCCTTCTCGGTCACCGACACCGGCATCGGGATCGCGGCGAGCAAGATGCGGGTGATCTTCGAGGCGTTCAAGCAGGCGGACGGCACCACGAGCCGCAAGTACGGCGGCACGGGCCTGGGCCTGTCCATCAGCCGGGAGATCGCCCGGCTGCTGGGCGGCGAGATCCACGCCGACAGCGAGCCGGGCCGCGGCTCCACCTTCACGCTCTACCTGCCGCTCAACACCGGCGGGTCGGCGCCCAAGGACCCGTACGCGGAGGGCACCGAAGGAGCCGAGGGCGAGGAACTCGCGGCCCGGGACGGCTCGTCGGGCGCGGGCCGTGCGCGCGGCAGCCTCTCGCGGCTGCGGCGGCGTGCGGCGCTGCCCCCGGCCGAACAGGTCGAGCGGCAGGCGGTGGAGGAGTCCTGGGTCGGCGCGGCGGCCGAGGAGGAGTCCGGCGGCCCGGCGGCGGCCGGCGGCGGCCAGGGCGGCTTCAACGGCGAGAAGGTGCTCATCGTCGACGACGACATCCGCAACGTCTTCGCGCTCACCAGCGTCCTGGAGCAGCACGGCCTGACCGTGCTGTACGCGGAGAACGGCCGCGAGGGCATCGAGGTGCTGGAGCAGCACGACGACGTGGCGGTCGTGCTGATGGACATCATGATGCCGGAGATGGACGGTTACGCGACCACCACCGCGATCCGCCGCATGCCGCAGTTCGCCGGGCTGCCGATCATCGCGCTCACCGCGAAGGCGATGAAGGGCGACCGCGAGAAGAGCATCGAGGCGGGCGCGTCCGACTACGTGACCAAGCCGGTCGACACCGACCACCTGCTGTCGGTGATGCGGCAGTGGATGGCGGCGCGGTGACGCGCCGGGCACGGACCGTGGAGCCTATGACGGTCCGGTGACGAGTGCATGAGAGCGCGGTGAGATTGCGCCGCCGCGTCACTCGGCGTGCCCGCGAGGGTGTGAGAGTGCGTGATGCGGGGAACCTTCTGGTCTCCCGCTACGTTTTTGCTACGTGCACAGTGACATGGCGGTGACAGGGTGTGGCGAACGACAGGGTGCGGCTACCATGACCGGCACAAGGACGGGCGGCGTTCAGGAGTCGTCCCTGGGGGCGGCGCCCGGCGTGATACCGGGTCGAGGAGGGCGGGCCATGGTGCAGAAGGCCAAGATCCTCCTGGTCGATGACCGGCCGGAGAATCTGCTGGCGTTGGAGGCCATCCTCTCCGCGCTCGATCAGACGCTGGTGCGGGCATCGTCCGGGGAGGAGGCGCTCAAGGCGCTGCTCACCGACGACTTCGCGGTGATCCTTCTGGACGTGCAGATGCCCGGCATGGACGGGTTCGAGACCGCCGCGCACATCAAGCGCCGCGAACGCACCCGCGACATCCCGATCATCTTCCTGACCGCCATCAACCACGGTCCCCACCACACCTTCCGCGGCTACGCGGCGGGCGCGGTGGACTACATCTCCAAGCCGTTCGACCCGTGGGTCCTGCGCGCGAAGGTCTCGGTCTTCGTCGAGCTGTACATGAAGAACTGCCAGCTGCGTGAGCAGGCTGCGCTGCTGCGGCTCCAGCTGGAGCAGGGCGGCCAGTCCGGCGCGGCGGGCGGCAAGGAACCGGCCGGGCTGATCGCCGAGCTGTCCGCGCGCCTGGCGGCGGTCGAGGAGCAGGCGGAGGCGCTCACCAAGCAGCTCGACGACTCCGCCGACGCGGCGGCGGTGGCGACCGCGGCGCACCTGGAGCGCAAGCTGACCGGGCTGCGGCGGGCGCTGGACGCGCTGGAGCCGGGCACGGACGGTGGCGGAAGCGGCCCGACGGTGCCGCCGCAGGGCTGAGGCCCCCGGCGGCTTCCCGTGCGCGGGCGGCTTCCCGTAGGAAGTCGGCTTGTCTCGCGCAGGCGTCGTGCGCTGACGAGGTGTCTTCGGGCGCGTCGGCGGGCGCCCGGTCGGCGGGCCCGTACTCCGTACGGGTGGGGTACTCGTTCCCCACACACGCTTGACGGCGTGTCATCTCGACACGCCTGTACGGCGACACGAACGGGCGAAGGGTGCGCCTCGTAGGCCTCCCCGGCAAGCGGCGGTAACCTCGGCACCATGGCTTCACGTACGTCCGGCAAGGGCTCAAGCAGCGCTGCGGCGCCAGCGAAGCGCGCCGGGCGCACCAGCGGCACCGCGAAGAAGGCATCCGCACGCCCGGCCAAGAAGGCGGCGCCCGCCGCGCGGAGGGCGCCCGCGAAGAAGGCGGCCCCCAAGGCGGCGCCCAGGCCCGCCCCGAGTCCGACCAACGGCGTCTACCGCCTGATCCGTGCCGTCTGGCTGGGCTTCGCGCACAGCGTCGGCGCGGTCTTCCGCGGCGTCGGGCGCGGTGCCCGCGGCCTGGACCCGGCGCACCGCAAGGACGGCCTCGCCCTGCTGCTGCTCGGCCTGGCACTGGTCACCGCCGCCGGCACGTGGTCCAACCTGAGCGGCCCGGTCGGCGACCTCGTCCAGATGATCGTGACCGGCGCCTTCGGCCGCCTCGACCTGCTGGTGCCGATACTGCTGGTCGTCGTGGCGATCCGGCTGATGCGGCACCCGGAGCAGCCGGAGGCCAACGGACGCGTCGTCATCGGCCTTTCCGCGCTGCTCGTCGGCGTCCTCGGGCTGGTCCACATCGGTTGCGGCGCGCCCGGCCGGGGCCAGGGCGAGGAGGCGATGCGCGCGGCGGGCGGGCTGATCGGCTGGGCCGCCTCCAAACCCCTGCTGTTCACCGTGGGTTCGGCGCTGGCGGTGCCGCTGCTGTTGCTGGTCGCCGTCTTCGGGCTGCTGGTGGTCACCGCCACGCCGGTCAACGCCATCCCGCGCAGGCTCCGCGAGGCCGGCACCCGCCTGGGGCTGTACGAGCCGCCGCTCGCCGAGGAGACCGCGGGCGCCGGGGGGCCGGTGCCGTACGGCGACGAGGGGGCCGAGGCGGAGCAGGACGCGGACGCGCCGGTGGCGCCCCGCGCCGCCTCCGCCCGCAGGGGCCGCCGCACCGCGCCCCCGTCCGACGACCCCGAGGCCATAGAGGTCGCCGAACTCGGCAAGCGCCGCAAGGGCCGCAAGGGGCAGGACCCCGACGCCGCGACCGGCGGGCCGGCCGTACCGGACTTCACCAAGCGTGACCCGGACGCGGTCGACGTGGCCGCGGCGGCGGCCGCAGCACTGGACGGCGCGGTGCTGCACGGCGTCCACCCCTCGCCGGTCGTGGCGGACCTCACCAGTCGCATCAGGACCAAGGAGGCCGCCTCCGCCGCCACCGGCGAGGCCGAGGGTGCCCTCGACGCCTCGGGTGCGGTGCCCGCGGCCCGCGACGAGCGCCCGGGCGCCACCGACGGGCGCCCCGGCACCGTGCCCGACCTGACCAAGCAGCCGTCGCCGCCCCCGGCCGACGCGCTGCCGCCGCGCGCCGAACAACTCCAGCTGTCCGGCGACATCACCTACGCGCTGCCCTCGCTCGACCTGCTGGAGCGCGGCGGCCCGGGACGTACCCGCAGCGCCGCCAACGACGCCGTGGTCGCGGCGCTCAGCAACGTCTTCACCGAGTTCAAGGTGGACGCCTCGGTCACCGGTTTCAGCCGGGGCCCGACCGTCACCCGCTACGAGGTGGAGCTGGGCCCCGCGGTCAAGGTCGAGCGGATCACCGCGCTGGCCAAGAACATCGCGTACTCCGTCGCCAGTCCGGACGTGCGGATCATAAGCCCGATCCCGGGCAAGTCGGCCGTGGGCATCGAGATCCCCAACTCCGACCGGGAGATGGTCAAGCTCGGAGACGTGCTGCGCTCGGCCGACGCGGCGGGCGAGGACCACCCGATGACGGTCGGCCTCGGCAAGGACGTCGAGGGCGGCTACGTGATGGCCAACCTCGCCAAGATGCCGCACGTGCTCGTCGCCGGCGCCACCGGCTCCGGCAAGTCGTCCTGCATCAACTGCCTGATCACCTCGATCATGGCGCGGGCCACGCCGGACGAGGTGCGCATGGTGCTGGTCGACCCCAAGCGCGTCGAACTGACCGCGTACGAGGGCATCCCGCACCTGATCACCCCGATCATCACCAACCCCAAGAAGGCCGCCGAGGCGCTGCAGTGGGTCGTGCGCGAGATGGACCTGCGCTACGACGACCTGGCCGCCTACGGCTACCGGCACATCGACGACTTCAACGCGGCGGTGCGCTCGGGCAAGGCCAAGCCGCCCGCGGGCAGCGAACGCGAACTGGCCCCGTACCCGTACCTGCTGGTGATCGTGGACGAGCTGGCCGACCTGATGATGGTCGCGCCGCGCGACGTCGAGGACGCGATCGTGCGCATCACACAGCTCGCGCGGGCGGCCGGCATCCACCTGGTGCTCGCCACCCAGCGGCCCAGCGTCGACGTGGTGACCGGCCTGATCAAGGCCAACGTCCCGTCCCGGCTGGCGTTCGCCACCTCCTCGCTCGCCGACAGCCGGGTCATCCTGGACCAGCCCGGCGCCGAGAAGCTCATCGGCAAGGGCGACGGGCTGTTCCTGCCGATGGGCGCGAACAAGCCGATCCGGCTCCAGGGCGCGTTCGTCACCGAGGACGAGGTCGCGGCCGTCGTCGACCACTGCAAGGCGCAGCTGACGCCCTCGTACCGGGACGACGTGACCGCGGGCGGCGGCCCCAAGAAGGAGATCGACGAGGAGATCGGCGACGACCTCGACCTGCTGTTGCAGGCGGCGGAGCTGGTGGTGTCCACGCAGTTCGGCTCGACCTCGATGCTCCAGCGGAAGCTGCGGGTGGGATTCGCCAAGGCGGGCAGGCTCATGGACCTGATGGAGTCACGCGACATCGTGGGACCGAGTGAGGGGTCCAAGGCCCGCGACGTCCTGGTCAAGCCCGACGAGCTGGACGGCGTGCTGGCGGTCATCCGGGGGGACGCCCAGGGCTAGCCAGGCGGCTCGCCGTAGCCCGTTCGTGTCCGGCCCGATGCTCATCCGTAGTACCGGGGTACGGAGAGCGGGGCAACCCTTCCCGGTGTCGGCGCGTCAAATGGAGGCAGGGAAACCGCATATGGATCCCCCACGGAGCCATAGACGCCGACGGGGCGGGGAAGGCCCATGGAGGACCGTCGTCCGGCGTGGCGCGCGGTCCGCGACGGACGGCCCCGACATCGCACCGAGGAGGCGGCCCCTGATGGCGGACAAACCCCCACTGCCCGCTTGCCCCGCTTTCGCCGACCGCCCCTAGACTGAATTTCCAGCAGGTGGCTACACGTTTGAAAGGCGTCCCCGTGTCCATCGGCAACTCACCGCCCGACGCATCTTCGACCCCCGACGCACCCCCTTCCGTACCCTCCGTGGGCCGTGCCCTGGCCCAGGGCAGGCTAGACGCCGGCCTGACCGTCGAGGCGATCAGCGCGGTCACCCGGGTGCGGGCACCCATCGTGCACGCGATCGAGGGCGACGACTTCTCACGCTGCGGCGGCGACGTCTACGCCCGCGGCCACATCCGCTCGCTGGCCAAGGCGGTCGGGCTCGACCCGGCGCCGCTGATCGAGCAGTACGACGCCGAGCACGGCGGACGCCCCGCGCCGACGCCGGTCGCCCCGGTCTACGACAAGCAGAAGATCAGCGCCGAGCCGCGCCGCCCGAACTGGACGGCGGCCATGATCGCGGCGATCGTCGTGGTGGTCGGCTTCGTCGGCTTCACGATGTTCGACGGCGCGCGCGGCGGAGGCGGCCAGACGGTCGGCGCCCAGGCCTCGCAGAGCACCGCCCCGACCCCGGTGGCCTCGCACCCCGCCAAGCCTCCCACCGCGCCCAGCGCCGCCCCCAGCAACAGCCCGATCGCGGCGGCGCCCGGCAACAAGGTCGTCGTCAAGCTCACCGCCGACAAGGGCAAGAGCTGGGTGGCCGCCACCAACGACGACGGCAAGTCGCTGTTCGAGGGCATGCTCGGCTCCGGCCAGTCCAAGACGTTCACCGACGACAAGCGGGTCTACCTGGTGATCGGCAACGCGGGCGCGGTCGACATGTTCGTCAACGGCAAGGACCTGGGGCCGGCCGGCTCGGACGGCCAGCTGGTGCGCACCGACTTCACGCCCGGCAACCCGCAGGCGGGCTGACGACCGGGGAGGCGGGCGGGGGCCGGGGGTGCGCGGTGCGACGGGCCCTGGCGGGAAACGCGCGGGCGCGGACAAAGTAGGCTGAGCCCATGCCCGAACCCCGTACCGTCGCTCTGGTCACACTCGGCTGCGCGCGCAATGAGGTGGACTCGGAGGAGCTTGCCGGTCGTCTGGCGGCGGACGGCTGGCAGCTCGTCGAGGACGCCGCGGACGCCGATGTCGCCGTCGTCAACACCTGCGGCTTCGTGGACGCCGCCAAGAAGGACTCCGTCGACGCCCTGCTGGAGGCGAACGACCTCAAGGGCCAGGCCCGCACCCAGGCGGTCGTCGCCGTCGGCTGCATGGCCGAGCGGTACGGCAAGGAACTGGCCCAGGAGCTGCCCGAGGCGGACGGCGTGCTGGGCTTCGACGACTACGCGGACATCTCCGACCGGCTGCGCACCATCCTGTCCGGCGGCATCCACGCCTCCCACACCCCGCGCGACCGCCGCAAGCTGCTGCCGATCAGCCCGGCGGAGCGGCAGGGCCGGGGTGGCGCGGTGGCGCTCCCGGGACACGCGCAGGACGGCGAGGCCGCCGCCGTGACCGGGGCCGAGGCCGCGGCGCCGGTGGAGGTGCCCGACCTGCCCGAGGGCGTCGCGCCCGCGTCGGGCCCGCGCGCCCCGCTGCGGCGCAGGCTCGGGGGCGGCCCGGTCGCCTCGGTGAAGCTCGCCTCCGGCTGCGACCGGCGGTGCGCCTTCTGCGCGATCCCGTCGTTCCGCGGCTCGTTCATCTCCCGGCGGCCGTCCGACGTGCTGGGCGAGACCCGCTGGCTGGCCGAGCAGGGCGTCACCGAGGTCATGCTCGTCAGCGAGAACAACACCTCGTACGGCAAGGACCTGGGCGACATCCGCCTGCTGGAGACGCTGCTGCCGGAGCTGGCCGCGGTCGACGGCATCGAGCGCATCCGGGTCAGCTACCTCCAGCCCGCCGAGATGCGCCCCGGGCTGATCGACGTGCTGACCTCGACGCCGAAGGTCGCCCCCTACTTCGACCTGTCCTTCCAGCACTCCGCGCCCGGGCTGCTGCGGGCGATGCGCCGCTTCGGCGACACCGAGCGCTTCCTGGAACTGCTGGAGACGATCCGCGGCAAGGCGCCGCAGGCGGGCGTGCGGTCCAACTTCATCGTCGGCTTCCCCGGCGAGACCGAGGACGACGTGGCCGAGCTGGAACGCTTCCTCGGCGCCGCCCGCCTCGACGCCATCGGCGTCTTCGGCTACTCCGACGAGGAGGGCACCGAGGCCGCCGGCTACGACGGCAAGCTGGACGAGGACGAGGTGGCCGCCCGGCTCGCGCGGGTCTCCCGGCTGGCCGAGGAGCTGACCGCGCAGCGCGCCGAGGAACGCCTCGGGGAGACCGTGGACGTCCTGGTCGAGACGGTCGGCGGGGAGGACGGCGAGACCGTGGGCCGGGCCGCCCACCAGGCCCCGGAGACCGACGGCCAGACCCTGCTGACCTCGGGCGAAGGGCTGCGACCCGGCATGGTGGTGGCCGCCAAGGTGGTGGACACCGACGGCGTCGACCTCGTCGCCGAACCGCTGGGCGGCTGTACGGAGGCGGTGCGCGGATGACCGGAGTCCCCGCCTCGGCGGCGGGTGGCCACCGGCCGTCCGCCTCCACCCCCGCGCCGGCCCCCGACCACCTGGGCGACCGGGTGCCCCGGCCGGTGCGGCTGTGGAACGTGGCGAACGTCCTGACCATGGTCCGGCTGCTGCTCGTTCCCGGCTTCGTGCTGCTGCTGGTCCACGACGACGGACGCGACCCGGCCTGGCGCTCCTTCGCCTGGGCGGCCTTCGCCGTCGCGATGATCACCGACCTGTTCGACGGCGAACTCGCCCGGCGCTACGACCTGGTCACCGACTTCGGCAAGATCGCCGACCCGATCGCCGACAAGGCCATCATGGGCGCCGCGCTCATCGGCCTGTCCGCGCTGGGCGACCTGCCCTGGGCGGTCACCGCGGTCATCCTCTTCCGCGAGGTCGGCATCACCCTGATGCGCTTCTGGGTGATCCGCCACGGAGTGATTCCGGCCAGCCGGGGCGGCAAGCTCAAGACCCTGACCCAGGGCGTCGCGGTGGGGATGTACGTCCTCGTGCTCACCGGACCGCTGGCCTCGCTGCGCGCCTGGCTGATGGCGGCCGCGGTGGCGCTCACCGTGCTGACCGGGCTTGACTACGTACGGCAGGCGATCGTCCTGCGCCGCGCGGGTCTGGCCCGTCGGGCGGCGAGCCGCGCGGCCGAGGAGGCGGAGGAAGAGGGCGACGGGTCGTGAACGAGGAACGCGGGGGTCGCGCGCAGCGGGACACGGCACCGGACGACGCGGACCCGGCCGGCGCGCGCGGCGCGGGCCCGACGGCCGCCGCGGCGGACGCCGTGGAGGGCGGCGCGGGCCTGGCCGCCGTCGCGCCGCCGTCCGTCGCGGCGGAGGCGCTCGCGCTGCTGGAGCGGCAGGGCGCGACCCTGGCCGTGGCCGAGTCGCTCACCGGTGGCCTGGTCGCCGCCGTGCTCACCTCGGTCCCCGGAGCGTCCCGCAGCTTCCTCGGCTCGGTGACGGCGTACGCGACCGACGTCAAGCGTGACGTGCTCGGTGTCGGCGGCGGACTGCTGGCGGCGCGCGGCGCGGTCGACCCGGTGGTGGCCCGCGAGATGGCGCAGGGCGTACGGGACCTGCTGGGCGCCCGCTGGGGCCTGGCCACGACGGGGGTCGCGGGACCCGATCCGCAGGACGGCAGGCCGGTCGGCACGGTCTACGTGGCCGTCGCCGGGCCGCACGGCGCGTCGGCCGCCGCGCTGAACCTGGAGGGCGACCGCGCCGCCATCCGCGCGGAGACCGTCTCGGCGGTGCTGGAGATGCTGGTCGTCGCGCTGACGGAGGCCGGGGAAGCACCGCCGGGCGACATCACGGCGAACGTCGCGGGGCAGGATACGGAACAGCACGGGCGGTTGTGATGTTTGCAGCCCTTAGTGAACACGTCATCGCTCCCCGCACGGCCGATGCCCGAGGCGGTACGGTGGGGCGAGAAGCTCTTGGTTCCGCGGTCCGAGGAGGGAGGCACCGATGATTCTGCTCCGTCGCCTGCTGGGTGACGTACTACGTCGGCAGCGCCAACGTCAGGGCCGCACTCTGCGCGAGGTCTCGGCATCCGCCCGGGTCTCGCTCGGCTACCTCTCAGAGGTGGAGCGCGGCCAGAAGGAAGCCTCCTCCGAACTGCTCTCCGCGATCTGCGACGCCCTGGACGTGCGGATGTCCGAGGTCATGCGCGAGGTCAGCGACGAACTGTCGCTCGCCGAGCTGGCGCAGTCGGCGGCCTCGGAGTCGGTTCCCGCGCCAGTGCGGCTGGAAACGATCACGCACGTGCCGGTGCCCGGCAAGCGTGTGACGATCAAGGCGCCACAGGCGAAGGCCGTGGACGTGGTCGCGGCCTGATCGCCGCCTCCGCCGTTCTCGGCGCGTACGCTCCAGCGACTCGAAACGCTTCGGAAGCCGGGGCGTGGCAGGACGAACCCGTCCTGCCACGCCCCGGCTTCCGTGTCTGCCGATCCGTCGTGTCCTGCCGCGTCCCCGGCATCCCTGTCTTGCGTCCGCACGCGTCACGAGGGGCCGCGGGTGATGTTTCAACGGCCGTGAGCGGGAAGACGTACCGTGGACAAATGGGGACTTGACGCTCAGGAGGTTGGGGTATGACTGTCGTGACGAGCACGCTCTCCGACGAGGCCCGGAAGATCACGGGGGACGCACTGCAGGGCGCGCTGGTCGATCTGGTGGACCTGTCCCTCATCGCCAAGCAGGTGCACTGGAACATCGTCGGTCCGCGCTTCCGCTCGGTGCACCTGCAGCTCGACGAGGTCGTCACCACGGCCAGGACCTACGCCGACACCGTGGCCGAGCGCGCTTCCGCGATCGGCGTCTCGCCTGACGGCCGGGCGGAGACGGTGGCGAAGTCCAGCGCACTGCAGACCGTGCGGGACGGCTGGATCAACGACAAGGACGTCGTCGACATCATGATCAAGGCCCTGTCGGCCGTGATCGCCAAGATGCGCGAGCGCATCCAGGCCACCGACGGCCCCGACCTGGTCTCCCAGGACATCCTCATCGGCCTCACCGCCGACCTGGAGAAGCACCACTGGATGTTCCAGGCGGAGAACACGACGGTCTGAGGCCTGTTCGAGAGCCGGAGCCCGGAGCCTGAGAGGTTCGAGGCGCGCGGTCCGAGGTCTGAGCGAGGCGGGTTCGGACCTCGGCCCGGCGTCTGAGCGACGCACGCCCGGGCCGGGGCTCGGGGCCGGGGCGGCCCGGCCGGGAGGCCTGACGGACGACATTCTGCGACCCACCGGCGCCACGTGCGCCGGTGGGTTGCTCCTATCGGGTGAAACCCTTGATGGGCGCGGGCCAAAGGGAGTGTCGATCACTCGTACGGGGAATCCATCCTCCTACGGAAGCCCTCCACGGGTTTCCACCACACCCTCGGGGATGTGGGAGGCGGTCATGAATGCCCGTCGTTCGATCCGTCTTACGTTCGCGGCTCTGCTGGGGCTGGCCTGGGTCTGCTCCGTGCTGAAGGTAGCCGCTCAGCCCTCGCACGCCGGCCCCGTCGAGCAGGGCCTCGCCGTCGGCGGCTGGACCCTCAGCGTCCTGCCGGTGCACGCGGCACCCCGCCCGCGCCGCTCCGCCGGCCCCCGCGCTCAAGCCGCCCGCGTACGGCGCCTGCCCACGCCGCGCGGCCCGCTGGCCCCGGTGGCACGGCCACGACCCCGTCCGGCCATCAACTGCCCGGCGGTGGCGGCCCGTTCTGGCAGGAGGGACACCAGTAGGTGACCCGCCGCTCGCCCACCGGCCCCTGCTGCGCGGTGCGCACCAGCGCACCACACCGCAGGCAGGGCCGGTGGGCGCGGTTGTAGACCCAGTGGGTGCGGCCGCGCCTGAGATCACCGGTGGTGATGTGGCCGTGCCGGGCCTTGTTGGCCTCCAGCAACTCCTGCGCCAGCACCACCATGCGGCCGGGGTCCCGCACCTCGCCCATCGGCGTCCATGGCGTCACGCCGCGCAGGAAGCACAGCTCCGACTTGTACACGTTGCCGATCCCGGCGAGGTTGCGCTGGTCGAGCAAGGCCTCGCCCACGGCCCGGTCCGGCTTCTCCAGCAGGCGGCGCACGGCTTCCGCCGGGTCCCAGTCCGGCCCGAGCAGGTCGGGTCCGAGGTGCCCGACCGCCGTGTCCTCCTGCGCGGTCTTCACCAGCTCCAGCACCGGCAACCGGTATCCCACCGCGACCGAGTCGGCGTTGGCCAGGATCGCCCGGATCTGGTGCTGGGGGCTGCCGTGCCAGCGCTCACCGGTCGGGTAGACCCGCCACTGGCCGTCCATGCGCAGGTGGGAGTGGAGCGACCAGCCGCCCTCGACCCGTATCAGCAGGTGCTTGCCGCGCGGCACGACGTCATCGACCCGGCGGCCGGTCAGATCGGTCGTGGCCAGCCGCGGCACCCGCAGGTCGGTTCGCGTCAGCTCCCGCCCGGCGAGCGCCTGCCGCAACCGGCGGGCGGTCAGCCATACGGTGTCGCCTTCGGGCATACCTCCATTCTCTCGCGGTGTTTGCGCTCTGCAAAAGGCGGGCGGGCGCCCCTGCGCCCCTGTGCGCCAAGCCGGCCGTGGCCGGCTGCTTGGTGCACAGGGCGGCGCGGGGGCGGCGCGGTGGTCGCGCGGGTCGGGTCCGCGGGCGGGGGCCGTCGCTTCGGGGGTCGTCGCCCGGCTCCGGGGGCACAGCGCGCCGGCTGCCGTAGCGGCGGGGGCGTTGTCAGGTGCGCGGCTGGCCCGTCGGTGCGTCGTTCACGCCCGCAGGCGCAGCCCCCTCGGGGTCGCGTGGAAGCCGGCCGCCTCCAGGGCGCGGCCCAGGGAGGACGACAGCGCGGGCTCGCCGTTGACGCGCTCGACCGTGAGCCTGCCCAGGGCGCCTTCGCGCACGGCCGCCGACAACGCCTCCACGGCGGTCACCAGCCGAGGTGAGTCCGGCTCGCCCCAGGCCAGCAAGGTCTTGCCGCCCCGCTCGACGTACAGCGTCAACTCCCCGTCCACCAGGACCACGACGGCCCCCGCCTTCCGGCCCGGCTTGTGTCCCGCGCCGGAGGGCGCCTCCGGCCAGGGCAGCGCCGAACCGTAGGCGTTCGCCGGATCGGCGGCGGCCAGCACCACCGCACGGGGCGCCGCGGGGTGCGCCTCGGCCCGCTCGCGCGCGGTGTTGACCGCCCGCAGCCGGTCCACCGCGCCCTCCATCGCGAACTGCGCCGCGCCCAACCCCTCGACCACGTAGCCACGGCGCGCCTGCCCGGTCTCCTCGAAGGCGGACAGCACCCGGTAGACGGCGGAGAAGCCGCCCGCGACGCCCTCGGCCGCCACCGCGCCCCGGGTCACGACCCCGTGCCGGTCCAGCAGCGTGTGGCCCAGGGCGTGCGCCCGCAAGGTCGCGTCCGGCTCCCGCCCGGGCACCAGCGACCAGCGCCCGGCCATGGTCGGTGGCCCGCTGCGGGAGGCGGTCGGCCGGGGTATGCGGGTGCCGTACCGGGCCCGGGGGACGGCTCTGGGCGCCCGGTGCGCGGTCGAGCCCGCCGTCCGGCCCGATCCCAGCAGCGCCCGCAGCGGCAGCAGGGTGTCGTTGGTCAGCCGCCCCGACCACGTCAAGTCCCATACGGTGTCGGCTAGTTCCGGATCGGTCGCATCAGGGAGGGAGGACCGGACAGCCTCCGCTATCTGCCGGAAGAGCAGCCCGTAGCCGCTCGCCAGCGCGTCGAGCACGGCCCGGTGCAGGGGCGACAGTTCCAGGGGCTGCGGCTCCGGCAGCAGCAGAGGCGCGGTGTCGGCCGGATAGAGCGCGATCCAGCCGTCCTTCCCGGGCAGCGCGCCCGCCCCGGCCCACACCAGCTCTCCGGAGGACGTCAACTCGTCGAGCAACGCGGGGCTGTAGTCGGCCAGGCGGGACGGCAGGACCAGCCGCTCCAGCGCGGAAGCCGGCACCGCGGCACCCTGCAACTGCTCGACGGCCCGCAGCAACCCGTCCACTCCGCGCAATGCCCGCGTGCCGACGTGCTGCCACTGGGGCAGGAAGGCGCCGAGCGCGGGCGGCGGCACGGGTTCCAGCTCGTGCCGCAGCGCGGCCAGCGAACGCCGCCGCAACCGCCGCAGCACGCCCGCGTCGCACCACTCGTGGCCAGCGCCCTCCGGCCTGAACTCGCCCTGCACCACCCGCCCGTCGGCCGCCAGCCGGTGCAGCGCGCCGTCCACCACCGCCGTACCCAAGCCGAACCGGGCGGCGGCGTCGGCCGCGGTGAACGGGCCGTGTGTGCGGGCGAACCGGGACAGCAGATCGCCCAGCGGATCCTTCACCGGCTCCGTGAAGGCCTCGGGCACGCCGACCGGCAGCGCGGTGCCCAGCGCGTCCCGCAACCGCCCGGCATCTTCGACGGCCGCCCAGTGCTCCGCCCCGGCGATCCGCACCCGGATCGCGCGCCGCGCCGTCTCCAGCTCCCGCACCCACCCGGACTGCGCGCCCCGGGCGGCCAGTTCTGCGTCGGTCAGCGGACCGAGCACCCGCAGCACGTCTGCGACGCCCTCCGCGTCCTTGACCCGGCGGTCCTCGGTGAGCCATTGCAGCTCCGACTCCAGCTCGGCCATCACGTCGGCGTCGAGCAGCTCGCGCAGCTCCGCCTGGCCGAGCAGTTCTGACAGCAGCCGGGAGTCCAGCGACAGCGCGGCGGCCCGCCGTTCGGCCAGCGGCGAGTCGCCCTCGTAGAGGAACTGCGCCACATAGCCGAACAGCAGTGAACGGGCGAACGGCGACGGCTCCGGCGTCGTCACCTCCACCAGTCGGACCGCTCGGCTGTCGATGTCGCCCATCAACTCGACCAGCCCCGGCACGTCGAACACGTCCTGGAGGCACTCGCGGACCGCTTCGAGCACGATGGGGAAGGACCCGAACTCCGAAGCCACCTGGAGGAGTTGGGCGGCGCGCTGCCGCTGCTGCCACAGCGGGGTGCGCTTGGCCGGATTGCGGCGCGGCAGCAGCAGCGCGCGGGCGGCGCACTCGCGGAACCGGGACGCGAACAGCGCGGAGCCGCCGACCTGGTCGGTAACCACCTGCTCGACCTCGCCGTGTTCGAAGACGACGTCCGCGGCGCCCACCGGGCTCTGCTGCGCGTCGTACTCCGTGCCCGCGCGGAACGGGTCGGCGTCCAGCAGGTCCAGGCCCAGCAGGTCGGCGTCGGGCAGGCGCAGCACGATCCCGTCGTCGGCGTGCATGACCTGGGCGTCGAAGCCGTACCGCTCGGACAACCGGGCGCCGAGCGCCAGCGCCCAGGGGGCGTGCACCTGCGCGCCGAAGGGGGAGTGGACCACGATCCGCCAGTCGCCCAGCTCGTCCCGGAAGCGCTCGACGACGATCGTGCGGTCGTCCGGCACGTGGCCGCAGGCGCGGCGCTGCTCGTCCAGGTAGGCCAGCACGTTGTCCGCGGCCCACTCGTCGAGCCCGGCCGCCGCCAGCCGCTCGCGGGCCGCCTCGGGTGACAGGCCGCCGATCTCCCGCAGGAACGCGCCCAGCGCGCGGCCGAGTTCGAGGGGGCGGCCCAGCTGGTCGCCCTTCCAGAACGGCAGCCTGCCCGGTACGCCGGGAGCGGGCGAGACCAGCACCCGGTCGCGAGTGATGTCCTCGATGCGCCAGGACGTGGTGCCCAGGGTGAACACGTCCCCCACCCTGGACTCGTACACCATCTCCTCGTCCAGCTCCCCGACCCGGCCGCCGCCCTTCTTCGGATCGGCACCCGCGAGGAAGACGCCGAACAGCCCGCGGTCCGGGATCGTCCCACCGGACGTCACCGCCAGCCGCTGCGCGCCCGGCCGCCCGCTGAGTGTGCCCGCCACGCGGTCCCACACCAGGCGCGGGCGCAACTCGGCGAAGGCGTCGGACGGGTAGCGGCCGGCCAGCATGTCGAGCACCGCCGTGTAGGCCGACTCCGGCAGCGCCGCGAACGGCGCGGCCCTGCGCACCAGTGCCAGCAGCTCGTCCACGTCCCAGGTGTCCACCGCCACCATGGCGACGATCTGCTGAGCCAGCACGTCCAGCGGGTTGGCCGGGACCCGCAGGGCCTCGATGGCACCCTGCCGCATGCGTTCGGTGACGACCGCCGACTGCACCAGGTCGCCGCGGTACTTCGGGAAGACCACACCGGTGGAGACGGCGCCCACCTGGTGGCCGGCGCGACCGACACGTTGCAGCCCGGAGGCTACCGACGGCGGCGACTCGACCTGCACCACCAGGTCCACCGCGCCCATGTCGATGCCGAGTTCGAGGCTGGAGGTGGCGACCACCGCGGGTAGCCGCCCGGCCTTGAGGTCCTCCTCGACCAGGGCCCGCTGCTCCTTGGAGACCGAGCCGTGGTGGGCCCGGGCCAGCAGCGCCGGGGCACCCCTGGCCGCGCCCGCCTCGCCCATCAGCTCGGCGGGGGAGTGGTGTTCCGGCATCGCCTCGCCGGTGGCCCGCTCGTAGGCGATCTCGTTGAGCCGGTTGCACAGCCGCTCCGCGAGGCGGCGGGAGTTGGCGAAGACGATGGTGGAGCGGTGTGCCTGCACCAGGTCGGCGATGCGCTCCTCCACATGGGGCCAGATGGAGGGGCGCTCCCCGGCGTCCGAGCCGGGTGTACCGCTGTCGGAGACCGGAGAGCCGCCCAGCTCGGCCAGGTCCTCCACCGGCACGACGACCGACAGGTCGAAGTCCTTCTGCGACGGCGGCTGCACCACGGTGACCTTGCGCCCCGGCGACAGGAAGCGGGCGACCTCGTCCACGGGGCGCACGGTGGCCGACAGGCCGATGCGGCGGGCCGGGCGGTCCAGCAACTCGTCCAGCCGCTCCAGGGAGAGCGCCAGGTGGGCGCCGCGCTTGGTGCCCGCCACCGCGTGCACCTCGTCCAGGATGACCGTCTCGACCCCGCGCAGCGCCTCCCGCGTGGAGGAGGTGAGCATCAGGAACAGCGATTCGGGGGTGGTGATCAGGATGTCCGGGGGCTTGGTGGCGATCGCGCGGCGCTCCGCCGCCGGGGTGTCGCCGGACCGGATCGCGACCTTGACCTCGGGCTCCGGCAGCCCCAGCCGCACCGCCTCGTGCCGCAGCCCGGTCAGCGGACTGCGCAGGTTGCGCTCCACGTCGACGGCCAGGGCCTTGAGGGGGGAGACGTACAGCACCCGGCAGCGGCGCCTGGCCTCGGCCGGGGGCGGGGTGTGGGCGAGCCGGTCGAGGGCGGCGAGGAAGGCGGCCAGCGTCTTGCCCGAGCCGGTGGGCGCGACGACCAGCACGTCGGACTCCTCGGCGATGGCCCGCCAGGCTCCGGCCTGGGCGGCGGTGGGCGCGTCGAAGGCACCGTTGAACCACGCGCGGGTGGCGGGAGAGAAGGAGTCCAGGGCCGACACCGGAGCCTGCTCCCGCCCCGGACCCGGTGCCTTCGGCCGCTTCCCGTTCGACATGCCACCCATCGTGCCTCGGACCACTGACATCGGCCCGCGCCGCCGCCCGGCCTGTGGACAACCCGCGCGGAAATGATCATGTGACTAGCCGTGGGTTTGCCTTTGGCGTGGGGAGGCGATCGCGGACGTGGCCTGCTCGGTCGCGCAGGTCGGGTGGTGGGCGGTCGGGTAGTCGCGGCTCGGGCGGTCATGCAATGGGTTCATGGGATCAGCGGAGTGAACGCGGCGCCGGCACCCCTCCGAACTGCCCGGGTCGATCTGCTCCGGGCCGGCTGCACAGGGCGAGCGCATGCGTAGGGAAGCGGGACCGCGGCGGGGCAAGCCAGGCGTGGGATCGGCTGCGGCGGGCGGGCGGACAGGGGTGGGGACCGCCCGGCGGGCCTGGTCGTGGAGGCGAGCCGTCCGGCCGCAAGAACGTACAAGACCAGGTGGCCGCCCCGCGCCCAGCGTCGGCCCGGGTGAACGCGCTGCTCTGCCCCTCGATGATCCATCGGCGGCCACCGAGGCCGCCGAGCCCCGCTCCGCCGACGTCCGTGACGCTCTCGGTGCTGGATGGCCGTCGGCCTGCCCGGCTTCGCCCTCGGCGCCACGGTCGCAGGGGGGCGGGATCAGCGTGCCGCAGGACTGTGTGCCCCCGGCTGCCGGTCTTCATCGGCGGGCCGTAGTTCGCGCTGGTCGGTGCGCTCGGCGTGGGCGGTGCGCCGCTCGCCGTAGCCGGGGCGTTCACCCGTCCGCTTGGAGGTTGGGGACGTGGCGGGTCCGGCGGTCTTCCTCGCCCGGCTCGCGCCCATGGTCCGCGTGGGCGGGCCGGGAGCGCGCCACGGCCGCCACGGTCGCCGTGGCGGCGTTGGCGTGCGTGCTGCGGCTGCCCGCTGCGCCGGCCGCGCCCGCCGTGCTGCTCGTACGTCGTGACCGACGCGAGCGGGAGTGCACCCGGTGACCACCTGGATCGCGCTCGGGCTCACGGCTGGATCGCGCTCAGGTTCACGGCGCTCGGTGCGTACGCCGTCAGACTGCTCGCCCCTACCCGTGCCCACCGGCTGCTGGAGCGACCACTGGTGCGAGGACTGGCCGCACCGGTGCCGGTCGCCCTGCTCGCCGCGATGACCGCGGCGCAGACCTGCACCACCGGCCGCCGCCTGGTGGTCGACGCGCGGGGCGCCGGGCTCGTCGCTTGCTGCTGCGCACGCATTCCTGGTGACCGTGGGGGTCGCCCTAGTGGTGACGGTGCGCGTGTGGCAGGTAGCGGGCTGACTCACGGCCCGCCGCGCGACGACGCCCGAGGTCTGCGTCACGCGCTACGGTGCGTCCGCGCCGGCATGGTCGTCGTCGAACGCGCCTACGCTGATGGCGCCCGCGGCGCGCCTGCGGCCGTCCTCGGTGCGGGTGAGCTCGGTGGTCACGTCGGTGCCCTCGGCAACCGCGGCCGACTCGGCCGCCGCCCACGAGAAGACGCCGCGCGCCATGGTGGACGACTCCGCCGCCGCCCGCTTCGCGTACACCGTGGCCCGCACCCTCGCGATGTCCCGGTCCTCGGGCGCGGCCAGGGCGGCGGCCTCCGCCAGGTGGCAGGCCAGCCGCAGCTTCCCCGCCGCCAGCAACGCGGTGGCCCGCCGCGCCAGTAGCGCGGCGCCGCCCGCCGCGTCGGCCAGCTCGGCGGCCAACTCGGCCTCGGGAGCGGGCTTGAGGTGCGCGGGATTCTGGTCGTACCAGCCGCCCCACAACCGCCACAGATTGCGCACCACGAACTCCGGCTCGTCGTAAGCGGGACGCAGGTAGGGCCTGTCCAGCAGCCCTTCCGGCACGCGTACCGTGTGCAGCACCTCGTCCAGGCGGCGGCCCTCGTTCATCAGGTCGCGCGTCTGGCGGCACAGCGACTCCAGGAGCTCGGCGGTGTCCCCGAGCGCCTGCCGTACGCGGTCGGCGCCGAGGATCGGCACGCCGTGCCCGGGCAGCAGGACCTCGGCGTCCAGCTCCCGCATCGTGCGCAACGCCCGCGCCCATTCCACCGGATAGCGCTGCACCTTCTGCGGGTTGCCGGCGTTCGGCGAGTTCCAGATGAACAGATCGCCCGTGCACAGGGTGCGCAGCTCGGGAATCCACACGTAGGTGTGATCGTCGGTCTCGCCGCGTGCGTGCGTCAGCTCGAACGTCAAGTCGCCTTGACGCAACGTGAAGCGGTCGCGGTACGAGGTGTCCGGATAGCGGTAGGTGGTCGGCCACTCCAGGGCCGGGACGCCGAACTGGCGCCGGTTGACCCAGGCGTTGTACCCGGCGGTCTCCGCGTAGCGGTCGAACCGCGCGGCGACCGCTTCGTGCGCGACCACCTCCGGTGCGGCGGCTCCCCGCTCCTTGGCGGCCGCGTCGAGGGCGAACACTCCGAAGGTGTGATCCACGT
This sequence comes from Streptomyces sp. ICBB 8177, assembly GCF_003144095.1. GTDB lineage: Bacteria > Actinomycetota > Actinomycetes > Streptomycetales > Streptomycetaceae > Streptantibioticus_D. The sequence goes on from NZ_NSKH01000003.1 coordinate 28,239, forward strand.
GCCCGTGCGTGTACACCACGGAACGCACGTCATGAGACGAGAACGCCCTCACCGCCGCAACGAGTTGGGCTCCGGTACGGAAGTCACCGGAGTCGACGAGCACGAGCCCGTCGCCGGTGTCGAAGACGCACACGTTCGCGAAGGCGGGAAAGAAGCCGGTCCGCTCACCCGTCCTGACCAGTTCGCAACCGGTGAAGGCGCCCGACATCTGCGTCGCAAGGGTCTCCTCGCCCTGCCACACGCGCTCGGCGTACGCGAGGTAGGCGCCGGTCAGGTCGTCCGCCGGCCCACCCGCGACAGGGGCGCCGTCGGGGCGGCTTTCGTTGTGCCGCGTCATAAGTCCTCCTCCTGGACGCCGCCGGCCATGGCCCTGGGCGGGCGGTCGGGACGCGTTCCGCCGTAGATCCTCCGCGCGTCGACCGGGCGCCGACAGAAGATCTCGTCACACCTCGCGCGGCGGACTACTGTGACGGCTCACAACCACCGGAGCGAGGCTCCCGTCGCGAACCCGCTCCGTCGAGGAGGCGCGATGACGACGGTCCCCCCGCAGGACGGCGTGGCGTTCACCTACGAGTTGTCCGCCGCCGCCCGCGCCCTAGCGGCCCGCTGCGAACCACGCGTCAACGAGATCGCCCGTCGCATGTCCCGCGTCTCGTTCGAAGCGATACCCGGCTATCCCGAACTGCCCGCAGACATCAAGGACATCGAGGTCGCCGCCACCGCGCGGCACGGTCTGCGCCTTTTCCTGCGCCGGGTGCACGACCAGCACGGCCGCTTCGGCGACTACGGACTGTTCCGCGAACGTGCCGCGCAGCGCGCCGAGGAGGGCGTGCCGCTGCATTTGCTGCTGCGTGCCCACGCACTCGGTGCCTACATGCTGTGGCGGACGCTGCGCGAGGCCGCGCGGCCGGGCGAGGAGACGGCCCTCGTCGAGCTGTCCGGCTTCCTGCTCAGAGCCCAGGAAGGCATCGCGAGCGCGGTCGCCGAGACGTACCTCGACGAACAGGCCGCCCTGCTGGCCGAACGACGGGAGCACCGCCGCCTGCTGGTGCGCGGTCTGCTCGACGGCTCGCCGCTGCCCGACGCCGCGACGCAGCGCGCCCTCGGCCTGGACCGCGGGGCCCTCGTGCTCTGCCTGCGCACTCCGCGCGCCGCGCCCGCCCCCGGTTCCGCCAGTCCCGCTCCGGTGGCCGTACGGCGGCGTGGACGGCGCGTACAGACCGCGCTGGACCGGGCGTTCCGGACGGACGTGCTCGCGCTGCTCGACGATGAGGGCGGATACGCCGTCGTTCCTGCCCCTCCGGGCGCCGACGCTCCGCCAGAAGCGCCCGACGGTCTCGCCGAATCACTGGGTAAGGCATGCGGCGGCGAGGTGCGGATCGCGGCCGTCACGGCGGGCTGCGGCGCGGAGGTGGCGAAGGCCGCCAGGACCGCCGCTGAGGTCATACGGGTGGCGCGCGCGGGCGGCAGGCCCCCGGGGCTGCACCGACTGGACGACGTACTGCTGGAGTTCCACCTCTCACGGCGTGACGAGAGCAGCGGCCTGATCGCGGCGCTGCTCGACCCGATCGCCGACCGCCCCGAACTGACCGAGACGCTCCGCACCTACCTGGAACACCAGCAGGACCGCCGTGCCACTGCCCGGCGGCTCGGCCTCCACCCCAACACGGTCGACAACCGGCTCGCCCGTGTCACCGCTCTCACCTCGCTCGACCTCGCCTCACCACGCGGCACGGCGCTGGCACTCGCCGCGCTGCTGCTGAGGGGGGAGGCCTGAGGGCCAGGCCCCTGTCCCGCTCCGGTCGTCCGAGCCGAATACGCCACCCACGTGCTGAAAACGCCCGTATACGTACTGGAAACGGAACGTCCGCACGCGTCATGCGATGGGACGGCCGTAAGCGCGCAGGGTCAACAAGGCCTCGATCGTGAGGACGGGGCGCCACTCCATCCGTGGGGCGGCGGCCCACGGGCGCCGCCGCAACGGCCAGCCGCCGTCCGGCTGTTGGGAGCCGGTCAGGAAGTCGAGCGACCGATCGATCTCCGCGTCGGAGAACCACCGACGCCCCAGTGACTCCGGCGAACGGGCGAAGTCGTAGGCGAAAAATCCCTCCTCCGTGTCCTCCCGGGGAGTGCCCACGCCCGTGGCGCGGTCGCGACCCGGGTCGAGTACGGCGAGGCCTTGGTCGCGCACCAGCCGCCCCAGCCTGGCCGCCGCGGCCTCGGCACGCGCACGGTCCGGCACCGAGTCGAGGAAGGCGAGCGCCGCCAGCGCCTCGCCCGGGTGCGGCTTCTCCAGCGCGTCGACCGCCGCCCAGCAGCAGTCCGTCGCCCTGAAGAGCCACGCGTGCCACACACCGTTGCCGTGCAGCGCGCCCACGACCGGGCCGGTGGCGAGCAGACCTCCGGACGACCGGTCCGTCGCGGGGAACCACGGCGCGCGCGGGTGACCGGGTGGCGTCGGGCTCACCACCGGCAACGCACCGTCCGGGGTCGATACCGCCGTCAGATAGCGGCACAGGCGTTCCACGCGCTGCCCGCCGCACCGCCCGGCCTCGTCCAGGAGCCGCAACGCGTGGACGGCGTGCAGGGGTTGACTCGACGGGCCGCGCAGGTCGGGGTCCAGAGCGTGCCCGTAACCGTCGTCCTCGTTGCGGTACGCGAGCAGTGCGGTCTCCAACGCGTCGGCGTCGCCGTCCAGGAAGTGCAGCGCGAAGCGCCGCTGTTCGAGCACGCGCGCGGTCAGCCACACGAAGTGCCCGGCGCGCTCGAGCGCGGACCCCACGGGCCGTTCCGCCGTCTCGTTACGTCCTGCCACGTGTCCTGCCATGCGCGCACAGTAGGGCGCGCGCGTCGCGCTGCCTACGGCTGCGACAAGGGTGCACCCGTACGGAGACGGCGCGGCGCGCGACGGTGGACGCGTGTCCGAAGCGCGATGCGCCGATGGCCGGGAGTCGCTGAAACCGATGCTGACGCTTACTGGTGAATGAGAGGATCAGACCGTGCCATGGTGCGGCCCGCACGCGAGAAGTCGTCAGGGCGGGTGACACGCCGTGGCGCTGGCCGGGCGTACGCCGCCGAACGCGAGCGGGGGGCCGCCTCGTCGGTGAACGACGGTCCTGTCGTTGTCCGCGCGGCTAGTGGGACGGTCACCTTGCGTTGGTATCAGGAGCCTTGGATCGCGCAGTTCGCGTTACCCGCCGCCTCCTGCGCGGTCGTCACCTGGATCAGCCTGGTGCGACGGTTCACCGGCAAGGGCCGTCTGCTCGGCAGCCGCCAGTCGGTCGGCCTCGCGCTGTCGGTGACCGCGATGACCTGCGTGATCGCGCTGGGGACGGGCCTGCTGCTGCCACACGTGGCGCGGCTCCCTCCGGTCGCGGTCGGCCTGGTCGCGGGGGCGGGCGTGGCACCGAGGGGCCGCCGGGACGGCGACGTCGCCCAGCCGGTTGTGAAGGTCCTCACCCTCGGCGTCGCCTCGCTGCTCGAACGGCTCGAATACCGGCTGATCACCGACTACATGACGTGGGCCGACTCGTTCATGAGCGGCTTCAAGGAGCCACGGCAGCTGCGGATCTTCGCCCACGGCCTCAAACTGCACCTGCTCTCCCGCCACGAGGGCAACAAGGCGCTGGCCAAGGCCGTCAACGAGCGTCACGCGGAGGCGGACGGCGCGATCGGCGCGGTCTTCGCCCTGCTCGACGCCCGGGCGAGGCGCGCCGGCAGCGGGATGCTGACCGCGCTCGACGGGCCTCAGGAGTGGCCGGGCGGCCAGCACGAGGAGGTCGAATACCTGCGAGCGTTCGGAACCGCGCTCGAACGGTGCAAGCAACTGCTGGCCCTGGCCCATGTGCACGGTCGACGTTCCGATACGGCCGCGCTGGAGGCGCTGCGCGACAACGTGGTCCCGCCGGACGGCTTCGGCTCGTCGTCCGTTCCCGCGCAGGGAGGGCTGTTCGGGCTGGTCAGGCAGGAGCGGGGGTAGGTGCCGCGCCGGCCGCCCGGTGCGGGTGCCCGGCGGCGGACCAGGTTCGGGGGGCGCGTGTGGTGCGGGGTGCGAAGTGTGCGTGCGTCCAGGCGTTGGTTTTCGGCCATCGGCTCACGCGGGTCACCGGCGGCCGCGTGCGCCACGAAGCGGTCGGCAGGTGGAGCGCCCGGTCAAAGGGGCCGGGACCGGGACCGGAACCGTCGGGGGCGGTCGCTCCAGGAGCACATCCCCAGGCGCCGACTCCTGAGGGAACGGGGCCCACAGGAGTCGGCGCCGTCAGAGAACTGTCGACCTGAATGTCGAAGTGGTCAGGAACCCGTCATGGCGTCGGCCATGGCGTCCGGCATGGAGCGGTCGGCGGCTCGCGGCGGGTCGAAGAACTTGATCTCCACCCGCGCGCCGAGCGCTTCCGCCACGGAGGCCAGGGTGCGCACGGTGAGGTTCGCGTCACCGGACAGGATCTGACTGACACGTCCGGGGCTGACCCCCATGGCCTTGGCGAGGTCCGCCCTTGTCATCCCGCGCGCCGTGAGGAGCCCAGCGAGTTCCGCCGTGGCCTGCCGCGCCAGGCCGCCGCCCGGCGACTCGGTGCAGCCTTCGTCCTTCGTGAACCAGTTCATGCCCGACCCCCCAACCTCTTCCAACTCGCCGTTCCACGGCCCAGGTTGCCTTGATGACAGCATGCCACCTTTAGCTCTGACTAAAGGCCCGGTGGACGGAAAATCTCCCGGCGGAACGGCGACGAGGAGGGCGGGAACGTCGCTGACCTGGGCTGACGTGCCGGGCTGGGGTGGTGCGTCTCACAGAGTTCATCCCAATGGGCGGACTGTGCGAGTGGGCTGCGGGCGGGGGCGCGGACGTTGTCCTGCGGCCTCGGGTCCGGCATGGGCCCTGCTCGGAGGCGCGATACTGGGGGCATGAAGTTGACGGTCTTCTGGCAGCGGATGCACGCGCACTTCGGCGAGGCGTACGCGGAGTCCTTCGCCCGAGATCACGTGATGTCCGAATTGGGTGGCCGGACCGTGATGCAGGCGTTCGAGGCGGGCTGGGAGGCGAAGGACGTCTGGCGGGCGGTCTGCGCGGCGGTCGACATCCCGGCCGACCGCCGCTGAGCCCTGCGGGGCGTTACGGGGTCTTGAGGGGGTTTGGCAGGCGCTGCTGACGGAGGCCAGGCTCGGGGGCCAGGTCGGGCCGAGGGTGATTCCTTTGGTTCGGCGGCGGTTGTCCCGGACGTCCGACTCGCTGCTCCGGTGCTTGTGCTCGCCCGACCGGCCAACCGCCCGACCGCCCGACCGCCCGACCCACGCACCCGGCCTCGCGACCGCCCGACCCACGTCCCTGCGAGCGCCCAAGCTTATGGCGATGACCCGTCTCGCGGGCGGGGGCTCGGGGCCCCCCTCCGCCCGCGCGTTCTCGGGCCTTGAGCCTTGGGCCCAGCCGAACAATCGACCCCTCTCATGACCGCTCTGACCTGCAGTTACTGAGTTATCCACAGGACTCGGCGGGTCGCTTGACACGGAATTCGAACATCCATTCTTATGGTCTGTGCCAGGCCGGTCGTGCCGGTCGGGACCTCCGTCGGGGCGCATTGTCAGTGGCAGGCGCTAGCGTCGGTGGACGTGAAGCGATCGACTCAAGCAAACCGGGTGGAAGCCATGGCAGGGACCGACCGCGAGAAGGCGCTCGACGCCGCGCTCGCGCAGATTGAACGACAATTCGGCAAGGGTGCCGTCATGCGCCTCGGCGAGCGGCCCAACGAACCCATCGAGGTCATCCCGACCGGGTCGACCAGTCTCGACGTGGCTCTGGGCGTGGGCGGTCTGCCGCGCGGCCGCGTGGTGGAGGTCTACGGGCCGGAGTCCTCCGGCAAAACCACCCTCACGCTGCACGCCGTGGCCAACGCCCAGCGGGCCGGCGGAGCGGTCGCCTTCGTGGACGCCGAGCACGCGCTCGACCCCGAGTACGCCAAGAAGCTCGGCGTCGACATCGACTCCCTGATCCTGTCCCAGCCGGACAACGGCGAACAGGCGCTGGAGATCGTGGACATGCTGGTCCGCTCGGGCGCGCTCGACCTCATCGTCATCGACTCCGTCGCCGCCCTCGTGCCCAAGGCCGAGATCGAGGGTGAGATGGGCGACTCGCACGTGGGTCTTCAGGCCCGCCTGATGAGCCAGGCGCTGCGCAAGATCACCAGCGCCCTCAACCAGTCGAAGACCACCGCGATCTTCATCAACCAGCTCCGCGAGAAGATCGGCGTGATGTTCGGGTCGCCGGAGACCACGACCGGTGGTCGCGCGCTGAAGTTCTACGCGTCGGTGCGCCTCGACATCCGCCGTATCGAGACCCTCAAGGACGGCACCGAGGCGGTCGGCAACCGTACGCGCGTCAAGGTGGTCAAGAACAAGGTCGCCCCGCCCTTCAAGCAGGCCGAGTTCGACATCCTCTACGGCCAGGGCATCAGCCGTGAGGGAGGCCTGATCGACATGGGTGTCGAGCACGGCTTCGTCCGCAAGTCCGGTGCCTGGTACACCTACGAGGGCGACCAGCTCGGCCAGGGCAAAGAGAACGCCCGCAACTTCCTCAAGGACAACCCCGACCTCGCCGACGAGATCGAGAAGAAGATCAAGGAGAAGCTGGGCATCGGCGCCAGGACCGACGCCCCGGGCACGGAGCCCGGCGCGGACACTGCCACGGCTCCGGCAGCGGCAGCGGCGGCCGTCCCGGCTCCCGCGAAGGCGACCAAGGCGACCAAGGCCGCCGCGGCCAAGGCGTGAGCCATGACCCGGCGGGCTGAGAACGGCGGCGGGCCCTCCTCCTCGGGGGCGGAGCAGGGACCGCCACGCGATCCCGAGGAGCGGGCACGGGCGGTGTGCCTCCGCCTGCTCACCGGGACGCCCCGGACCCGCAAGCAACTCGCCGACGCCCTGCGCCGCCGGGAGATCCCCGAAGAGGTGGCGGAACACGTGCTGTCCCGCTTCGAGGATGTCGGACTGATCGACGACACGGCCTTCGCGGACGCGTGGGTGGAGTCCCGCCATCACAGCCGGGGTCTCGCCCGGCGCGCGCTCGCCCGGGAACTGCGCACCCGGGGGGTCGAGTCCGGCGTGATCGAGCGCGCGGTGGAGCAGCTCGACGCGGACCAGGAGGAGGCGACGGCCCGCGCCCTGGTCGACCGCAAGCTGCGCGCCACCCGAGGCCTCGACCGCGACCGGCGCATACGTCGCCTCGCGGGCATGCTCGCCCGCAAGGGATACGGGGAGGGGCTGGCCCTGAGGGTGGTCCGCCGGGCGCTGGAGGAGGAAGGCGAGGACGCGGAGTTCCTCAAGGGGTACCTGCCGGAGTAGGCGCGCACCGGCCCTCGTCGATCGCTGAGGGACGGGAGGCGACAGTGACGTCAGTGGCCTTCGTGAGTGCCGTCCCGGAACGTGCTCGGCGGGGTGACGGGGAGACCCGCCGCGCGCCAGGACTGGAAGCCGCCTTCGAGGTCGGTGGCCCGGTGCAGGCCGAGCGCCTGGAGGGAGACCGCCGCGAGGCTGGAGGCGTAGCCCTCGTTGCAGATCACGACAGGCGTGATGTCGTGGTCCACCGCTTCCGGGAGGCGGTACGGGCATCGCGGGTCGAGGCGCCATTCCAGCTCGTTGCGTTCGACGACCAGGGCGCCGGGGATCGTGCCGTCGCGGTCCCGCAGAGCCGCGTAGCGGATGTCGACCAGCAAGGCGCCCTCCGCGGCGGCGGCCTGCGCCTGGTGGGCCGTCAGGCGGTCCAGGCCCTCGCGGGCCCGGGCCAGCAGTTCGTCGATGCCCAGGGGGCGAGGGAGGGTCACCACTCCTCCGGGCGTTCGACGAGTTCGAGGCGCAGGACCTGACCACGCCTGCTGTAACGGCGCATCAGGGGGAGCGGCGGATAGTAGGCGTGGACCGAGATCGCGTGGTGGTTGTCGGAGGCGTTGACGACCTGGTGGACGTGGTGCGGGCCGAAGGCGCGGCCCTGGCCGGGCGAAAGGCTGCGGACGCGGTCGACGTCGGTGGCGAGTTCGAGGGAGAGCCAGCCCGCGCCGGGCAGCGGTACGGAGACGGACTGCTCGGCGAGTTCGCCCGTTGCGGTGACGAACGCGCCACGGGAGCCGCCGTGGTCGTGCCAGCCCGTCTCGGCTCCCGGAGGCCAGCCGATGAGCCAGGCCTCGCTGCCGCCGGGACCCTGCAACCGCAGCCAGGTGCGGCCCTCAGGATCGAGCGGCAGGCGGCCGACGACGTCGGGGTCGGCGGCGGTACGGCGGGCGAAGTCAAGGAGTTCGTCGACGGTCGGCGCGGACGACGGCGCGGACGCGGAAAGGGTGTGCGGCAAAGGGGACCGTCCCGGTGATCGCGAAAGTGCGCGGAGAACTCCGCGCGAGAAGGGTTCAGGAGAACTGGCGCGTCAACAGGACGGGCGACACACGCAGCCCGCGTAGCGGACGAGGTCCAGATGGACCCTCCGCACGAGGCGCAGTTGGGTGTCGGTCACGTTTCGGAGTGAACCACGGGCTTCGCCGCAGGGTCAACCAGGGGCGGTATCGGGCGAATCCTTGTCGCAGACACGCATTCCGGCGCAGCACCTCCCCCCAGCCCCTGAGCCCCTAGCCACCGGTCCCCCCGAAGCCGCCCACGGAAGCCTCCCCCCGAAGCCGCCCCAGTCCCGAAGCCCGCCCGCACGAGCCTCGCACCTGCCCCGCCCAGGTCCCCGCACCGCAAGCCCCGCGCGGAGCCCCCGCCTCACCCGCCCCCACGTCGCTCCCCGCCGCTGCCGCTCGCGCCGGCCATGCCCGCGTCGGCGGACGTCGCGCCGTCCCGCGCGCCCCCGCTCGCCTCCCGGTCGCCCTGCGATGCCCGGTGGGGTGGAGGGCCGCCGCGGGCCAGGTCGGCGTAGGCGTACAGCTCCGCCGGCCGGCAGCCGGTCATCGCGCCGACGAGGTGGCCGTCGGGCCGCACCAGCAGCACGGTGTGCGCGGTGGCGCCCGGGTAGGACTCGGTGACCAGCAGTTCGGTGCGGGTCGGCAGGGCGGAGACGGCGGCCGACAGCTGCGGCATCAGCCCGGCGGTGAGCCAGTGGCGGCTCTCCCAGACCCCGGTGCCGGGAGCGACCAGGACGGCCAGCAGGTCGCGCCCGAGCCGGTCGCGAAGGCGCCCGCGCACGCCGTCCAGATCGATGACCGGCACGTCGTCCACCATCTCCCCGGGCACCCCGGCGCCCGGCGCGACCAGCGGCGAAGGCGCCGTCTTGCCGCCGCGCGGCGCGGGCAGGACCAGCGGGGAGCGGTCGTAGGCCGGGGGAGCGCCGAGCAGTCCGCGGCCGAAGGGGGCGTCGGTGAGGAGTTCGGCGTGGCGGTTCATCGGACCGGACAGCAGCGAGTGGCGCAGGGTGTGCCAGGCGCCGTTGGCCCGCAGCGGGGGCAGGGCCTGGTCGGCGGCGCGCAGCCGGGTGCCGACCGCGCCGCGGCGTTCCGCCTGGTAGCTGTCGAGCAGGACGTCGGAGGCGCCGTGGTGCCAGGCGAGGGCGAGCTTCCAGGCGAGGTTGTCGGCGTCGCGCAGTCCCTCCTCCAGCCCCTGGGTGCCCAGCGCGCCCAGCAGGTGCGCGGCGTCACCGGCCAGGAACGCCCGGCCGGTGCGCCACCGCCGGGCCAGCCGCTGGTGGACCGGATACTCGGACCAGCCCAGCAGTTCGTACGCCGGGATCGTGCCCTCGCACCAGGCGGACAGCGTGGCGCGGATGCGGGCCACCAGGCCGTCCGGGGTCAGCGGCGCCATGCCGGTCGGCAGGGACCAGTCGAGCCGCCAGACGCCGCCGGGCAGCGGCCGGGCGGTGGCCTCGGTGCCGCGTGCGCCGGGAGGATCGCGGTGCAGCAGCGCGGTGCCGGGTTCGGGCAGGGCGACGCGCAGGGCGGCGACGGCGTAGCGGTCGACGGCGGTGCGGCCGGGGAAGCGGACGTCGAGCAGTTTGCGCACGGTGGAGCGCGGGCCGTCGCAGCCGACCAGGTACGAGCCGCGCCACCAGGTCTCAGGACCGCCCCCGGTGCCCCGGGTGTGGACGCTGACGCCGTGGTCGTCCTGTTCGACGGCGGTCAGGCGGCAGCCGTGCGCCACCGTGATCAGCTCCTGGCCGGCGAGTGCCTCGTGCAGTCCGTGGCGCAGTCGGTCCTGCGCCAGGTGCAGCGGAGAGGGCCCGGCGTCGACGGTCTCGGCCTCCTCGCCGGAGTCGTCCGCCACGCCCACCGCGCCCGCCGCCCCGCCCGCCACCAGGCCCGCGGTGTCCGGACCTGACGAGAAGACCGCCGTGCCGATCACCTGGCGCCGGCGCAGCGTCCGCCACGCCGTCCAGCGCGCGGCGTCGGTGTGCACGGCGGTGTAGCCGAGGCGGGCGAGCAGGTCGGCGGTGCGCGGGCGCAGGACGGCGGTGCGTTCCGCGCGCGGTTCGGCGCCCGGGCCCTCCTCGTCGAGCAGGACGACGGGAACGTTGTGCCGGGCGAGGCAGAGCGCGAGGGACAGGCCGGTCGGCCCCGCCCCCGCGACGATCACCGGGTCCATGCCGCGCCTTCGGTTCGGCTCTGCGGACGCGTGCGGGCACGCGAGGATGCGGTGGCGGAGGCTGCCCGGCATTCGGTCACATAGCGTATGCAACCCACTGCCGGTGCGCGCGTCAAGCGACGCAGGGCCGTTCACCGTCACGTGCCGCCGTCACCTGACGTAGGAGAGTCGCCCGGGCGAGTCGCCGCCGCACGGCGGCCAGTTCGCCCCGCACGCATCTTTGGTGACACTGCGTCACATGCACGACGATGTCCGGAGCCGGCCTGCGGTGCGGCCCGATGACCCGCCGAAAGCCCTGGCCATGGCTTGAACGCGCCGCTCCGCATCCCGGCGACTCTGCGCTACGCTGCGCGCACCTGGCGTGCCCGCTCCGGGGACCCTCTTGACGCAGCGCCTCGGAATCGGGGTGTATTCGTTGCCGCGGACACGTCGCGCGGACGGCGCGGTGACCGTACCGTACCCGGGTCCGCCCATTGCCGGAGCGCCGGACCGCCGGAGCACCGGAACCGTCGGCGCCCCGGAAGCGTCGCAAGCGCCGGGACCGCCCACGCCAGGCCCGGCCGTGCGACGCGGGCCGGACGACTGGTCGGACGATGACGTGGACCGCGGGACGAGACGTGACCGCAAGACGAACGCCCTCACGGGAGGAGAGCCCATGCGGCTGTTGCTGGTCGAGGACGACGACAGGGTCGCCGCGGCGCTGTCGGCCGTACTCGCCAAGCACGGCATCGACGTCGCCCACGCGCGGGGCGGCGAGGAGGCGCTGCGGGCCCTGCTGCCGGACGACGGGCCGCCCTTCGACGTGGTCCTGCTCGACCTCGGACTGCCGGACCAGGACGGCTTCGAGGTGTGCAGCCGCATCCGGCGCGGCAGCCGGACCCCGGTGATCATGGTGACCGCGCGGGCCGACGTGCGTTCCCGCATCCACGGGCTCAACCTCGGCGCGGACGACTACGTGGTCAAGCCGTACGACACCGGTGAGCTGCTGGCCCGTATCCACGCCGTCAGCCGCCGCAGGGCCGCCGAGGACCGCGACCCGGCGAGGAGCACCGGCGGGACCGGGGCCGCGCGGCGCACCGTGCGCTTCGGCCCGGTCGCCATCGAGACCTCGACGCGCCAGGTCGTGGTGGACGGCACGCAGGTCGCGCTGACCCGCAAGGAGTTCGACCTGCTGGCGCTGCTCGCCCAGCGCCCGGGCGTGGTCTTCCGGCGCGAGCAGATCATCAGCGAGGTGTGGCGCACCAACTGGGAGGGCACCGGCCGCACCCTGGAGGTGCACGTCGCGTCGCTGCGCGCCAAGCTCGGACTGCCCGCGCTGATAGAGACGGTGCGAGGGGTCGGCTACCGGCTCGTCGTGCCCACCGACTGACCGGCCCGCCCCGCCGTGCGCTCGCGTCTGCTGCCGCTGCTGCTGGTCCTGATGGCCGCCGTGCTGCTCGCCCTCGGACTGCCGCTCGCCGCGAGCCTGGCCGCCGCACAGCAGCAGGACCTGATCATCGACCGGATCGACGACACCGCCCGGTTCGGCGCGATCGCGCAGTACGTGACCACGCGCGGCGACGAGGCGGACGGGACGGTCATCACCGACGAGGGCGAGCGCCTCGACACCCTGCGCTCGGAACTCGCCCGCTACGAGGACCTGTACGGCATCAGGGTCGGCGTCTTCTACCGTGACGGCACCGCGATGGCCGCCGCTCCCCGTGGCTGGCGCTCCCCGCGCCAGGTCGTCGCCGAGGAGCAGTTCCAGGAGGCGCTGGCCGGGCGCCGCAGCCACAACCCCCCGCAGGTGTGGCCCTGGCAGGACAGCCGGATCACCGTAGCCTCCCCGATCGTGCAGGACGGCGACGTGGTCGCGGTCGTCCTCACCGACTCGCCGACCGGCGCGATGCGCTCGCGGATCCTGCACGGCTGGCTGCTGATCGCGGGAGGTGAGCTGGCCGCGACCGCCGTCGCCGTGCTGGCCGCGATCCGGCTGACCGCCTGGGTGCTGCGACCGGTGCGGGTGCTGGACCGGGCCACCCACGACATCGCCACCGGCCGCATGGCCTCCCGGGTCGCGGTGGCCGGCGGCCCGCCGGAACTGCGGCGGCTGGCGCGTTCGTTCAACGAGATGGCCGACAACGTCGAGGACGTCCTCGAACAGCAGCGGGCCTTCGTGGCCGACGCCTCCCACCAGCTGCGCAACCCGCTGTCGGCGCTGCTGCTGCGCATCGAGCTGCTGGGGCTCGAACTGCCGCCGGACAACGCCGAGATGGCCTCCGTACGCGAGGAGGGCAAGCGGCTCGCCACCGTGCTGGACGACCTGCTGGGCCTGGCGCTGGCCGAGCACACCGCCGCGGAGCCCGAGGCGACGGACGTCGGCGCGCTGGTCGCGGAACGCGTGACCGCCTGGCGTCCGGCCGCGGAACACGCCGGCGTCCGCCTCGTCCAGGAGGGCGAGCCGGCGGCGACCGCGTGGGCCGACCCGGTCGCGCTGTCCAGCGCCCTGGACGCGGTCGTCGACAACGCGGTGAAGTTCACGCCCTCCGGCGGCGGCGTGCGGGTGACGGTGGCCGTGGACGGCGACACGCTCGCCGTCACCGTCGCCGACGAGGGACCGGGACTCACCGACGACGAACTCTGCCGTATCGGCGACCGCTTCTGGCGCAGCACCCGCCACCAGAACGTCGACGGCTCGGGGCTGGGTCTGTCCATCGCCCGGGTGCTGCTGGCTCAGGGCGGTGGCTCGATCGCGTACGCGCCCAACGTGCCGCACGGGCTGCGGGTGACGGTGAGCCTGCCGCGTACGGCACCTGGCGAGGGGTGAGGCGGCCGGCGTCCGTCACGGCTTCGCGGGCCCCGGTGCCGTCAGGGCTTCACCGACAGGTAGTAGCGCCTGGCGCCCTCGTGCAGCGGCAGCGGGTCGGTGAAGATCGCGGTGCGCAGGTCGACCTGCTGGGCGGAGTGCACGACCGCGCCGATGCGGTCGCGGCTGTCGATGACCGCCTCGGTGACCCGTTCCACCAGCGCGGCGTCGAGGCGGTCCGTGGTGATGAGTAAATTCGCCACCGCGATGGTCGGCACCGCCTCGGTGTTGTGCAGGTGGGCGTAGGCGTCGACGGGCATCACGGCGGCCCGGTAGTAGTCGGCAGCGGCGCCCAGTTTGTGCAGCGACTGCACCAGGTCGCCGAGCTGCACGAGTTTGACCGGGTAGCGCGAGGCCAGTTCCTGGACGGCGCCGGTGGGGATGCCGCCCGACCAGAAGAACGCGTCCAGCTTCCCCTGCTCCAGCAGCCCGGGCGCCGTGTCGATGCCGGCCGGGACCGCGGTGAAGTCCTTGCCCGGCGCCAGCCCGGCGGCCCGCACCAGACGCTCGGCGATCAGGTTCACCCCGGAACCGGCCTGTCCCATGCCGACCCGCAGCCCGCGCAGGTCGCGCGCCGAGGTCACCTTCGAGCCGGCCGGCACGATCAGCTGCATGTAGTCGTCGTACAGCCGCGCCACCGCGCGCAGCCGGGATCGCTGCGGCCCGTGGTAGTCGGCGACCGCGTCGGCCTGCGCGAACGTGAAGTCGGCGCGGCCCGAGGCCACGTAGTCGACGTTCTGCACCGACCCCTGCGAGGGCAGCAGGTGCACCGAGACCCCCGGCAGGTACTTCGCCAGCACCGGGCCGAGCAGTTGCCCGTACTTGTCGTACACGCCGCTTCTGACGCCCGTGGCCACCGTGACCGAGGACTGGTGGAAGGCGGGACGGCCGGTCGGCAGCAGCCACCACAGCAGCAGGCCGACCGCCACCGCGCCGGCGAGCCCGGCCCGCACCGCGCGCCGCCTGGTGAACCTCCCGGAGAACCTCATGGGCCGCGATCCTGCCAGCCGTCACCTGGACGGGGGAAGGCCGACAGCACGTACCCTGGTGCATTGAGATGAGCGCGAAGACATATGAGGTGCGCACCTACGGGTGCCAGATGAACGTCCACGACTCCGAGCGGCTGTCGGGCCTGCTGGAGGACGCCGGGTACGTGCGGGCACCCAAGGACGCGGACGGCGCCGACGTCGTCGTGTTCAACACCTGCGCGGTGCGGGAGAACGCCGACAACCGGCTCTACGGCAACCTCGGGCAGCTCGCGCCGAAGAAGGCCGCCCGGCCCGGGATGCAGATCGCGGTCGGCGGCTGCCTGGCGCAGAAGGACCGCGACACCATCGTCAAGAAGGCGCCCTGGGTGGACGTCGTCTTCGGCACGCACAACATCGGGCAGCTGCCCGTGCTGCTGGAGCGCGCCAGGATCGCCGAGGAGGCGCAGGTCGAGATCGCCGAGTCGCTGGAGGCGTTCCCCTCCACGCTGCCGACCCGGCGCGAGTCCGCCTACGCCGCCTGGGTCGCCATCTCGGTGGGATGCAACAACACCTGCACGTTCTGCATCGTCCCGGCGCTGCGCGGCAAGGAGAAGGACCGCCGCCCCGGCGACATCCTCGCCGAGGTCGAGGCGCTGGTCGCCGACGGCGTCGTGGAGATCACCCTGCTCGGCCAGAACGTCAACGCCTACGGCTCCGACATCGGCGACCGCGAGGCGTTCGGCAAGCTGCTGCGCGCCTGCGGCAACGTGGCGGGGCTGGAGCGCGTGCGGTTCACCTCGCCGCACCCGCGCGACTTCACCGACGACGTGATCGCGGCGATGGCCGAGACGCCCAACGTGATGCACCAGCTCCACATGCCGCTCCAGTCCGGCTCCGACACCGTGCTGAAGGCGATGCGGCGCTCGTACCGGCAGGAGCGCTTCCTCGGCATCATCGAGAAGGTGCGCGCCGCCATGCCGGACGCCGCCATCTCCACCGACATCATCGTGGGCTTCCCCGGCGAGACCGAGGAGGACTTCGAGCAGACGCTGCACGTGGTGCGCGAGGCGCGGTTCGCGCAGGCGTTCACCTTCCAGTACTCCAAGCGGCCCGGCACCCCGGCGGCCACCATGGGCGGCCAGATCCCCAAGGATGTCGTCCAGGAGCGGTACGAGCGGCTGGTCGCCCTCCAGGAGGAGATCTCCTGGGCGGAGAACAAGAAGCAGGTCGGACGCACCCGCGAAGTCCTGGTCGCCGAGGGCGAGGGCCGCAAGGACGACGCGACCCGGCGGCTGTCCGGCCGCGCCCCCGACAACCGCCTGGTCCACTTCGCGCCCCCAAAGCAGCCGGTGCGCCCCGGCGACATGGTGCTGGCCGACATCACCTACGCCGCCCCGCACCACCTGCTGGCCGAGCGGCCCGCGTACGGCGTCCGCCGCACCCCGGCGGGCGACGCGTGGGAGCGCCGCACGGCCGCCCAGGCCGCGCCGCAGGGCGTGATGCTCGGGCTGCCCACGATCGGCGCGCCGCGGCAGGCTCCGGCCCCGGCGGGCGGCTGCGGCTGCGACTAGCGGCCGCGGGCGGCGGCCACGGCCGGGAGCCCCGATAGGCTGGCCCGCATGCTCGTCGCCGCCGCCGTAGTGCCGTGTCCGCCCCTGCTGGTGCCCGAGGTCGCGGCGGGCGCCGCACACGAGCTGGACGGCCTGCGTGCCGCCTGCGGGGACGCCGTGGGCGTGCTGGCCTCCGCCGCGCCCGACCGCCTGGTCGTGCTGGGCCCGGCCGAGCGCTGCGGGCGCGGTCCGCATCCGCAGGGCGCCACCGGGTCGTTCCGCGCCTTCGGGGTCCACCTGGACGTGACGCTCGGCGAGCAGCGTGGCTCCGCCGTGCCCGGCCGCTCCCTGCCGCCCTCGCTGGCGGTCGCCGCCTGGCTGCTCGCGCGGCACCGCTGGCAGGCCGCGCCCGTCGAAGGGCTGGGCGTCGGCGAACCACTGGCCCAGGAACAGTGCGCGCAGGTCGGCCGCGAGCTGGCGGCGTCAGCTGAACGCGTCGCGCTGCTGGTCGCGGGGGACGGCAGCGCCCGGCGCGGCCTGAAGGCCCCCGGCTACTACGACGAACGGGCCGGTGCCTTCGACGCCCGTGCGGCCAAGGCGCTGGGCGAGGCCGACACCGCCGCCCTCGCCGCCCTGGAGGCCGATCTGGCCGGTGAGCTGCTCGCGTCGGGCCGCGCGCCCTGGCAGGTGCTGGCGGGCGCCGCCGAGGGCGCGGCGCTCAGCGGGCGGCTGCTGTACGACGACGCGCCCTACGGGGTGGGGTACTTCGTGGCCGCCTGGTCCTGAGCGGCCGCGGCGCGCGATCCCGGCCGTGCGAGCCGGGCAGCGCGAGGGCGACGATCCGGGCAGCGCGAGGGCGATCGGCGGTAGCGCGCCGGAAGGGTGATCCCGGCAGCGTCGTCGCCGTGGTGCCGGCCGGGCGGGACGGAACCCGTGGCGGGGCGGCACGCCGCCGCCAGGGTGTCCGCCCGGGGACTACTGGCGGGCGCTCTCGCCCGTCTCGCTGTCCGCGGCCTCCCGCGCGGACGGCTGCTTGGGAATCCCGGCCGCCTCGCCGCCCGCCTCCGCCGGCTCCTCCTGCTCCGCCACCGCTTCCCGCTCCGCCCCCGCTTCCTCCGGCTCCGCCGCGGCCTCCGCCGTGCGCGGGGCCGTCGCCTCCTCGGCGCCGTCGTCGGCGGCGGCGCCGGCGACCTCTGCCGGGGCCTCCTCGTCGGCGGCGACGGCCGCCGCGGACTCCTGCGGCTGAGCGGTCACGGCCCGCTCCTCAGCGGCCTGCTGCCGCGCTCCACGACGGAACCATCCGAAAACACCCATGTACCTACTCCAGACCGTGCTCGTGCGGGGGAGAAATCCGTATCTCCTCCCGAGGCAACGACCGAACGTGTGCCCCGTAACGCCGCTCGATCGGAGTGCGACCCGATATTTGGGAGACTGGGCAGGTGAACAAGGTCGTCCCTCCCCCCAGCGCTCCCCGCGTCATCGCCGTCGTGGGCCCGACCGCGGCCGGCAAGTCCGATCTGGGCACCGCGATCGCCCGCGCCCTCGGCGGCGAGGTGATCAACGCGGACTCCATGCAGCTGTACCGCGGCATGGACATCGGCACCGCGAAGCTCACCGTCGAGGAGCGCGCCGGGGTACCGCACCACCTGCTGGACATCTGGGACGTCACCGAGGCCGCCAGCGTCGCCGAGTACCAGCGGCTCGCCCGTGCCCACATCGACCGCCTGCTGGCCGAGGGCCGCACCCCGGTGCTGGTCGGCGGCTCCGGGCTCTACGTGCGCGCCGCGATCGACGTCCTGGAGTTCCCCGGCACCGACCCCGAGGTGCGCGCGCGGCTGGAGGCCGAGCTGGCCGAGCACGGCAGCGGAGCGCTGCACGCCCGGCTCGCCGCCGTCGACCCGCGGGCCGCCGAGACGATCCTGCCCGGCAACGGCCGCCGCATCGTGCGCGCCCTGGAGGTCGTCGAGATCACCGGGCGCCCGTTCACCGCCAACCTCCCCGGTCACGAGTCGGTCTACGACACCGTGCAGATCGGCGTCGACGTGCCGCGCCCGCGGCTCGACGAACGGATCGCGCTGCGGGTGGACCGGATGTGGGAGGCCGGACTCGTGGAGGAGGTCCGCACGCTGGAGAAGGCCGGACTGCGCGAGGGCAGGACCGCCTCGCGGGCGCTGGGCTACCAGCAGGTGCTGTCCGCGTTCGCCGGGGAGCGCACGCTGGACGAGGCGCGGGTCGAGACCGTACGCGCCACCAAGCGCTTCGCGCGGCGGCAGGATTCGTGGTTCCGCCGCGACCCCCGCGTTCACTGGCTGACAGCCGGCGGAGCGGAACTCGCAGAGCAGGCACTGACGTTGCTCGAACGAGCGGTCACAGCCTGATCACGTGATGGCCACGGGACGCCTCGCCAGGGCTTGACGGCCCCGGCGCCGTGCCATCATCGAGCAGCGAGTCACCGTGTCGGACGAGGTGGGAGGGCGTGTGGCGATGGAGGCCGGCCCTCGCAACCGACCGCATCAGGACCAGCGCGACCGCCTCGACGGCGCGCGGCCCGGCCTGTCCCCCTACCCGGAACGCCACGCCGAAGCGGAAGGCGCCCACGGGGCCGGGGAACACGACGACCTGGACGGCCCGGGCGAGCCGGACGACGTACGCGACGCCCTCGACGGCGGTGACCTGGACGCCGAAGCACTCGCCCAGGACCCGCTCGGCGACGGTCCCCTGGCCGAGGACCCCCTCGACGACGGAGCCCTTCACGCCGACCCGCTCGGCGACGGCGGTCTGTCGGACGACGCGCCCGGCGAGGACGGTCCGCCCGCCACGCAGTCCTTCCTCGAACTGCGGCCCCCGCGACGGCTGCGCATCTGGCAGCTCATCCCCATCGTGGCGCTCGGCGCGATCGGCTCGCTGATGTTCGCCTTCCCGCTCGCCTTCGAGTTCGGTGACGGCGGACCGGTCGTCGCCATGCTCGGTCTGCTGCTGAGCTGCTGCTCCGCGGGCTGGGCGATCATGGCCGCCCGGCGCGTCGGCTACACCTGGCCAGGGTTGCCCGCGCGCGGCTCGGGTCAGCGGCCCGACTGGCGCTTCGTCGCCGGGTACACCGCGCTGGTGGCGCTCGTCGCGCTGCTCGCCGTGTGGCGCGTCGCCCGGCTGCGGTAGCCCCGCCACCGGCGTCCTCCGTACCCGCGGTACGACGTCCGCGCGCCCGGGACCGTACGATCGGACGCGTGAACGACGCAGCGCAGGGCTTCGCCTTCCTCAAGGGACACGGCACCGAGAACGACTTCGTGATCGTCCCCGACCCGTACGGACGCATCGAGCTGACAGCGTCCGACGTCGCCCGGCTCTGCGATCGCCGGGCCGGGCTGGGCGCCGACGGGGTGCTGCGCGTGGTGCGCTCCGCCGCGCACCCGGAGGCCGCCCGGTGCGCGGACGAGGCCGAGTGGTTCATGGACTACCGCAACAGCGACGGCAGCGTCGCCGAGATGTGCGGCAACGGGGTGCGGGTCTTCGCCCGCCATCTGGAACGCGCCGGCCTGGTCGAGGCCGGTGACCTGGCGATCGCCACCCGGGCCGGGGTGCGCCGCGCCCACATCGCCAAGCCCACCGCGGACGGCGCGCCCGGCGACATCACCGTCGAGATGGGCACCGCCGCGCTCCCCGGCGGCGAGGTCACCGTTAGCGTCGGCGAGCGTTCCTGGCCCGCGCGCAACGTCAACATGGGCAACCCGCACGCCGTGACCTTCGTCGCCTCCCTGGACGAGGCGGGACACCTGCTGGAGGCGCCCGGCGTGGCCCCGGTGACCGCCTACCCGGAAGGCGTCAACGTGGAGTTCGTGGTCGACCGCGGCCCGCGCCACGTCGCCCTGCGGGTGCACGAGCGCGGGTCGGGCGAGACGCGTTCCTGCGGCACCGGCGCCTGCGCCGTGATGGTCGCCGCCGCCCGGCGCGACGGCCTGGACCCGGCGGTCACCGGCGAGCCCGTCACCTACGTCGTGGACGTGCCCGGCGGCCGCCTGGTGATCACCGAACGGCCGGACGGCCGGGTGGAGATGACCGGCCCCGCGGTGATCGTGGCCGAGGGCACCGTCGACATGGCGTGGCTGCGCGGATGACGTTGGAGCGGACGCGGCGGGTGTTCGGGTCCTGCGTGGACAGGTTCCCTCCAACGGGTGATCCATCTCACGCTGGGCGAGAGGCCGACAGCGGCGCGTGGTGGGCTCGATAGCATCAAGCACCGGCGCGGCATCCAGCCCGCCGCCGGTGAACGCTGCCGGAGGTGCCCGATGAGCGCAGACAACGCGACCGACGCCGTGTCCGCCGCCGCCGTCACCCGGGGGAACGAGCGCAGGCGAGGGCTGTCCCGCATGGACCTGCGCAGGCTCGGCCGGGCCGCCCTGCTCGGGGCGACCGGCACCCGGGACCGCCTGCCCGACGCCATCGAGCACGTCGCCAAGGTGCACCGCGCCCACCACCCGCGCGCCGACCTCGACATCCTGCGCCGCGCCTACGTGCTCGCCGAGTCCTCGCACCGCGGCCAGATGCGCAAGAGCGGCGAGCCGTACATCACCCACCCGCTCGCCGTCACCCTGATCCTGGCCGAACTCGGAGCCGAGACAACGACGTTGACGGCATCTCTGCTGCACGACACGGTCGAGGACACCGAGGTGACGCTCGATCAGGTGGGAGCGGAGTTCGGTGCCGAGGTGCGCTATCTCGTCGACGGCGTCACGAAGTTGGAGAAGGTCGACTACGGCGCGGCGGCCGAGCCGGAGACCTTCCGCAAGATGCTGGTGGCCACCGGCAACGACGTACGCGTGATGTCGATCAAACTCGCCGACCGGCTGCACAACATGCGCACCCTCGGCGTCATGCGCCCGGAGAAACAGGCGCGCATCGCCAAGGTCACCCGCGACGTGCTGATCCCGCTCGCCGAACGCCTGGGCGTGCAGGCCCTCAAGACCGAGCTGGAGGACCTGGTCTTCGCCATCCTCCACCCCGAGGAGTACGCCCGCGCCAAGGAGTTGACGGCCGCCCACGCCGCGCTCCCCGATCCGCTGGAGCGGGTCGCCGACCAGGTGCGCGGCGTGCTGCGGGAAGCGGGCATCGCGGCCGAGGTGCTCATCCGCTCCCGGCATCTGCTGTCGGTGCACCGGGTACGGATCAAGCGCGGGGGCGAGTTGGGCGGCAGCGACTTCGGGCGGCTGCTGGTGCTGGTCGGTGAGGACGCCGACTGCT
Source organism: Streptomyces sp. ICBB 8177 (assembly GCF_003144095.1). Lineage (GTDB taxonomy): Bacteria > Actinomycetota > Actinomycetes > Streptomycetales > Streptomycetaceae > Streptantibioticus_D. Next base: position 49,379 of record NZ_NSKH01000003.1, read on the forward strand.
ACGCGGTGCTGGGCGAGTTGCACACCTGCTTCACACCGGTGATCTCGGAATTCAAGGACTTCATCGCCGCGCCGAAGTTCAACCTCTACCAGTCGCTGCACACCGCGGTCGCCGACCGCGACGGCGCGATCACCGAGGTCCTGGTCCGCACCCGGCAGATGCACCGGGTCGCCGAGGCCGGCGTCATCGCGCTGGGCAACCCCTACGCGCAGCAGCCCGCGCAGGGCGGGTCCGACGAGTCCGCGGCCTGCCAACTGTCCGGTGACCGCGTCGCGCCCGAGGGCGAGCGCGACGACCCCACCCGGCCCGGATGGCTCTCAAGGCTGCTGGAGTGGCAGCGCGACGCCTCCGACCCGGACACCTTCTGGACCGCGCTGCGCGACGAACTCGCCCAGGACCGCGAGATCACCGTCTTCTCCGCCGACGGCGGCACCATCGGCCTGCCCGCCGCAGCGACCTGCGTGGACGCCGCCTACGCGCTGCACGGCGAGGCCGCCCACTCCTGCGTCGGCGCCCGCGTCAACGGCCGCCTGGTCTCGCTCGCCACCGCGCTGCGCGACGGCGACACCCTCCACCTGCTGATGGCGGCGGGCTCCACGCCGTCCGCCGACTGGCTCGACCACGTGCGCACCCCCGCCGCCCGCATCGCCATCACCCGCTGGCTTACCGCCCATCCACCGCAGGGGGCGGCAGGGGCGGAGGCGCAGGACGCGGAGGCCGCCGACGCCGAGTGCGCCCAGATCGTGCCCGCGCACGCCGCCGCGGTACGCCCCGGGAACGCCGACGGGGCCGTCGAGCCGGTCGCGGTGACCGACGTACCCGGCGCGGCCGTACGCCTCGCCCGCTGTTGCACGCCGGTGCCGCCCGACGCGGTCACCGGCTTCGTCATTCGCGGCGGGGCGGTGGCGGTGCACCGCGACGAGTGCCCGGCCGTGGCCCGCATGCGCTCGGCGGGGCGCGTGCCGCAGGCGGTCAGCTGGCGCGGGGGAGCACCCGCCGCCGGGTACCGGGTCACGCTGCGTGCCGAGGCGCTGGGCCGCCCGCGGCTGCTCGCCGACCTGACCGAGGCCATCTCCGGCGAGGGCGTGGGCATCGTCTCCGCCGCCGTCGAGCCGCCGCAGGAACAGCGGGTCCGGCACACGTACACCATCGAACTTCCCGAGCCCGCGGCCCTCCCCGACCTGATGCGCGCGATGCGCCGGGTGCCCGGGGTCTACGACGTCTACCGCACCCAGCGCCAGGCCGCGACGGCCTGAGCCCCCGCGATCCCGCGCGGCTCACCGCCACTCGCCGGATCCCGCCTGACCCGATCGGATGCGGGCGGCCGTGCCCCAGGCGCGTCACGCCCCCGCGCCGCGCGCCCCGCTGATAGCCGTGGACGCATGACCGGATCCGCCGCACGCCGGGCCGCCGCCACCGCCGCCGCGCTCCTCGCCGCCGCCGTCCTGACCGCCGCCCAGCTGCCGCAGCCCCCGCAGCCCGGGATCGGCGACCGGCTCTACCCGCGGGTCGGCGACCCCCGCTACGACGTCACCGCCTACGACCTGGCCTTCGACTACCGCGGCGCCGGCCGGCCGCTGGACGCGGTGACCCGGATCCACGCCCGCGCCAGGACCGCGCTCACCGGCTTCCACCTGGACTTCACCCACGGCGCCGTGCGCTCGGTCGCCGTCGACGGCGCCCCCGCCCGCTTCCGGCTGTCCGGCGGGCGGCTGCTGGTCACGCCCGCGCACCGGATCCCGCGCGGCGGCCTGCTGGACGTCACCGTCCGGCACACCAGCGACCCGAGCGGGCCCGCCGACGACGGCGGCTGGGTGCGCACGCCGGACGGGCTGGCCCTGGCCGACCAGGCGGAGGCCGCCCGCCGGGTCTTCCCCTGCGACGACCACCCCTCCGACAAGGCCCGCTTCACCTTCCACGTCACCGCGCCGCGCGGCTACACGGTGGTGGCGAACGGACTGCCCGTCGGACGGCCGCACGCCACCGCGGGCGGCGTCACCTGGACGTACCGCACGCAGCACCCGATGGCCACGGAACTGGCCCAGATCTCCATCGGCCGCTCCGCCGTCCTGCGCGCGAGAGGCCCCGAGGGGCTGCCGGTGCGTGACGTGGTCGGCGCGGCCGACCGCACCCGGCTGGCCGCCCGCGCCGCGCTGGTACCCGGCCAGATCGCCTGGATGGAGCGGCAGGTCGGCCGCTACCCGTTCGAGACGTACGGGATCCTCAGCGTCGACACCCCCACCGGTTTCGAGCTGGAGACCCAGACCCTCTCGCTCTTCGAACGCCGCGTCCTGCTCGCCCCGGCGTCCTACGCGGCCCCGCTGATGGTGCACGAGTTGTCGCACCAGTGGTTCGGCGACAGCGTCACCCCCGCCGACTGGTCCGACCTGTGGCTCAACGAGGGACACGCCACCTGGTACGAGTGGCGCTACCGGGCCGAGGTCGAACACGGCCCCTCCCTGGAGCAGCAGGCCCGTACCGCCTACCGCCGCGACGCCGCCAACCGCGCCGACGACGGGCCGCCCGCCAGGCCCAAGCTCCCCGGCCCCGGCCAGCTGGGCATCTTCCGCGACAACGTCTACGACGGCGGCGGCCTGGCGCTGTACGCGCTGCACCAGGAGATCGGCGACCGCGCGTTCCGCGCCATGGAGCGCGCCTGGGTCGCCCGCTACCGCGACGCCAACGCCACCACGGCCGACCTCATCGCGCTCGCCTCCCGGGTCAGCGGCCGTGACCTGCGCGGATTCCTCACCGCGTGGCTCTACGGCGACCGCACCCCGCCGATGCCCGGGCATCCGGACTGGCGCACCGACCCCGCCCGGTAGCAAACCCGGGTGACGGGCAAGCCGCGCCGTGCGACCATCGTGCGGGCGACGACGCGGGGCGGGCGCGGGAATCCACCGGGCCCGCCGTACGTTGTTTCCCTCGACGGGGCTTGCCGGCACACGCCGCCCGGTCCCGTCCCGTTCCGCAGTTCCCGCTGACCGAAGGATCCAATGACCCACTCCACCCCCTCCTCCTCCTCCTCCGCATCCGCCGAGCGCCGGCGTCTTCAGGCGAACGCCCGGGCGAACGCCCTCATGGAGGAGGACGTCGCGTGGAGCCTTGACATCGACGGCGAACGCGACGGCGACCAGTTCGACCGCTCCGAGCGCGCCTCGCTGCGCCGGGTCGCCGGGCTCTCCACCGAGCTGGAAGACGTCACCGAGGTCGAGTACCGGCAGCTGCGCCTGGAGCGCGTCGTGCTGGTCGGCGTCTGGACGGACGGCACCGTGGAGGACGCCGAGAACTCCCTCGCGGAGCTGGCCGCGCTCGCCGAGACCGCCGGCGCCCTCGTCCTCGACGGCGTCGTCCAGCGCCGCGACAAGCCCGACCCGGCCACCTACATCGGCTCCGGCAAGGCCAACGAGCTGCGCGACATCGTCGTGGAGACCGGCGCCGACACCGTGGTCTGCGACGGTGAGCTGAGTCCCGGCCAGCTGATCCACCTGGAGGACGTCGTCAAGGTCAAGGTGGTCGACCGCACCGCCCTGATCCTCGACATCTTCGCCCAGCACGCCAAGTCCCGGGAGGGCAAGGCGCAGGTCTCGCTGGCCCAGATGCAGTACATGCTGCCCAGGCTGCGCGGCTGGGGCCAGTCGCTGTCCCGGCAGATGGGTGGCGGTGGCTCCGGTTCGTCCGGTGGCGGCATGGCCACCCGTGGTCCCGGTGAGACCAAGATCGAGACCGACCGGCGCCGCATCCGCGAGAAGATGGCGAAGATGCGCCGGGAGATCGCGGAGATGAAGACCAGCCGCGACCTGAAGCGCAAGGAACGCAAGCGCCACCAGGTCCCGTCGGTCGCCATCGCCGGATACACCAACGCGGGCAAGTCCTCCCTGCTCAACCGGCTCACCGGCGCGGGCGTGCTGGTGGAGAACGCGCTGTTCGCCACCCTGGACCCGACCGTGCGCCGGGCGGAGACCCCCAGCGGCCGCCTCTACACCCTGGCCGACACCGTGGGCTTCGTCCGCCACCTGCCGCACCACCTCGTCGAGGCGTTCCGCTCCACGATGGAGGAGGTCGCCGACGCCGACCTGATCCTGCACGTGGTCGACGGCTCGCACCCGGCGCCGGAGGAGCAACTGGCCGCCGTCCGCGAGGTGTTCCGCGACGTGGGCGCGCTGGACGTGCCGGAGATCGTGGTGGTCAACAAGGCCGACGCGGCCGACCCGCTGGTCCTGCAACGGCTGCTGCGCCACGAGAAGCACGCGATCGCGGTCTCCGCGCGCACCGGCGAGGGCGTCGCCGACCTGCTCACCCTCATCGACGACGAACTGCCGCGCCCGGCGGTCGAGATCGAGGCGCTCGTGCCGTACACGCAGGGGGCGCTGGTCTCCCGGGTGCACGCGGCGGGCGAGGTGCTGCGCGAGGAGCACACCGCCGAGGGCACCCTGCTGACCGCGCGGGTCCACGACGACCTGGCGGCCGAGCTGGAGCCGTACGGGCTCGCCGCCCGGCGCTGACCGCCCGGAGGCGACAGACGCCTTGAACGACGACGGGCCCGCACCCTCTCGGGGTGCGGGCCCGTCGCGTCGGTCCAACGGCGGCCGTACGCCTACCGGCCGGCGAACTTCTCGCTGATCGCGTCGAAGACGCCCTGCGCGACCGAGCCGAGGCGCGGGCCCGCCAGCCAGGAGTTGTCCGCCGGGCCGATCGAGGTGTTCGACACCAGCGCCAGTTGCCCGTCGGGCTCCTTGGCGAACCAGCCGCCGCCCGACGAACCCCCGGTCATCGAGCAGCCGATGCGGTACTCGGTGGGCGCCGCCGGATCGAGCGACAGCCGCCCCGGCTTGTCGACGCAGTCGAACATCCGCTGCCCGTCGTAGGGCGGCGCGGCCGGGTAGCCCCAGGCACCGAGTGAGGACATGGCCGTCGCCGAGGGCGCGTCGAACCACACCGGGAGCGCCGCTCCGACCGTCTCCTGGAGCGACTTGCCGCCGCCGTTCTCCGGCTTCACGTGCAGGATCGCGAAGTCGTAAGGGGAGCCGCTGCCGCCGGTCTCCGCGCCGGTGGAGATCCACTGGCTGGAGGTCTGCGCCCAGTCCGCCCACCACACGCCGTACGGGGCCACCTCGGACTCCGGCGCGTTCTGCGTCTGGACGGCGGACAGACCGTCGTCGTTGTAGGACGGCACGAAGGCGATGTTGCGGTACCAGCCGCCCTTCGCGCCGGAGTGCACGCAATGGCCCGCCGTCCACACCAGGTCGGACTTGCCGGGGTGTGCCGGGTCCTCGACGACCGTGCCGGAGCAGACCATCGGGCCGCTGGGACTGTCGAAGAACACCTTGCCGACCGGCGCCGCGTTGGCGTGGTACGGCGTCGGCACCGCCTGCGCCTGCTTCCTGGCCGGGGCCGGGTCCGTGACGCCCTGGTCCTGGCCGACACCGGTGGGTACCTGGTCGGGGCTGTCCTTGGCCTCACTCATGCGCGACGGCTTCCACAGGTCCTTGATGACCGGGTTGGCGAAGTCGGCCGCCTGGCGCGCCCAGTGGTCCCACTTCTTCCAGTCGCCCTGCTTCCACTTGCGCAACTCCTGCAAGCTGGTGGGCAGATCGCTCGGCAGGTGCGGGCCGGTGGTGGCGGACGTGGTGGAAGAGGGGGCCGTCGCGGCCGGACTCGGCTTGGCGTCGGCGCTGCTGCCGTCGGGCCCGCAGGCGGTGGCCGACGCGGCGACGAGCGCCGTGACGGCCACCGCCGCGAGGGCCGACCGGCGAATTCGCGCCCGGATGCGTGGCATTGGGTCTGTCCCCCTGTGTGCGGCGCCGCACGCTGTGAGGAGGCCGCCGCTCGCTACTCGTTTGTCATGGCCCCGGCTGGGGCGCTCCCATGATGCCGGTGCGGTTGAGGACGGAGCGCGGCGGGGCTGTGGTTCCCGTGTGAGGGATCACCGGGAGGCGGACGGGCGCGTGCGGGGGCGCACACCTCGTCGGGCGCACGCGTCGCGCGCGCCGCGCACTCGCGTTCGCGCCCTGAACGAATCGGAATCCCGCCCGTTGCCGATCAATCGCCGTCGCGTTGATACCGAGGGGGAGTCCCGGTCGGCGCAGGCCCGGTCCGCGGGCCCTCCGTCGTCACAGTCGTCAGCGTCGTCGAAGTCGTCAGCGTCGTCAGGGTCGCCGAGTACGCCGACCCACCCGGGAGGTAACGCCTCGTGGCCGGACCGCCGTCCATCGCCCCGTCACCGCCGCACGGCGGACCGTCCGCTCACGGGGACGACACCGGCGGCGCCCCGCCCACGCGTCCGGGCGGGACCGGCGAAGCTCCGTCCGCCTCGTCCGCGTCCTCCGGCCCGGGTGCCGCGTCCGCCCCGGACGTCGAGGCCATGGGCGACGCGCGGGGCCCCGGGGACGAGGCGGCGGGCGAGGGCATCCTGCGCAGGCAGGCGGCCCGCGAGTCCGCCGCCCGCACCTACGCGCGCTCGCTGCCCATCGTCCCGGTCCGCGCCCGGGGGATGACCGTCGAGGGCGCCGACGGCCGCCGCTACCTCGACTGCCTGTCCGGCGCCGGATCGCTGGCCCTCGGCCACAACCACCCGGTCGCGCTGGAGGCGATCCGGTCGGTCCTCGACTCCGGCGCCCCGCTGCACGCGCTCGACCTCGCTACCCCGGTCAAGGACGCCTTCACCACCGCCCTGTTCGAGACCCTGCCGCCCGCGCTGGCCGATCGCGCGAAGGTGCAGTTCTGCGGCCCGGCCGGCACCGACGCGGTCGAGGCCGCGCTGACGCTGACCCGCACCGCGACCGGCCGGCACGGCCTGCTCGCCTTCTGCGGCGCGTACCACGGCATGACCGGCGGCGCGCATGCCGCGAGCGGCGGCACCGCGGCCCGCCCGCCCGCCGCCGCGACCGGCGTGACGCGGCTGCCGTATCCGTACGACTACCGCTGCCCGTTCGGCGTCGGGGGGCGGCAGGCCGCCGAGTTGTCCGCCCGGCTCACCGCCAACCTGCTGGACGACCCCGCCGGCGGCGTCGAACCCCCAGCCGCGATGCTGGTCGAACCGGTGCAGGGGGAGGGCGGGGTGGTGCCCGCGCCGGACGAGTGGCTGCGCCGGATGCGGGAGATCACCGCCGCGCGCGGCATCCCGCTCGTCGCCGACGAGGTGCAGACCGGCGTCGGTCGCACCGGCGCCTTCTGGGGCACCGACCACAGCGGCGTCGTGCCCGACGTGATGGTGATGTCCAAGGCGATCGGCGGTAGCCTGCCGCTCGCCGTCATCGTCTACCGCGACGACCTCGACGTCTGGGAGCCGGGCGCCCACGCGGGCACCTTCCGCGGCAACCAGCTGGCGATGGCGGCGGGCACGGCCACGCTGCGGTTCGTCACCGCCAACCGGCTCGCCGAGCGCGCCGGTTCGGTCGGTGCCCTCATGCTCACCCGGCTGCGCTCGCTCGCCGCACACCACCCCTGCGTCGGCGACGTCCGCGGTCGCGGTCTGATGATCGGCGTGGAACTCGTCGACGCCGAGGCGGAACGCGACGAGTACGGCGCGCTGCCGGCGGACCCGCGACTCGCCGCCACGGTGCGGGCCGAGGCGCTGCGCCGCGGCCTGATCGTCGAACTCGGCGGCAGACACGGTGCGGTCGTACGGCTGCTGCCCCCGCTCACCATCACCGACGAACAGGCCGAAGCGGTCCTGGACCGGCTGGCCGACGCCATCGACGCGGCCGAACGGGCCGTCCGGCGCGAGCGCCGCGCGGCGGACCCCACCCCCTGCGACGGAGCCCAGCGATGACCGCCCACCCCTCGACGCCGTCGCCGAACGGCGCCACCCGCACCCAGCCCACCCCCTCGGTGCCCGCGCCCCGGGCCGCCGGGGACGACCCGCTGGAGCAGCCCGGCGCCCACGCGGCGGCCGACGCGGCCACCACCGAGAACCTGCTGCGCTGCTGGGTGCGCGAGACCGGCCTGCGCCCCGAGGACGGCGACGGCACGGCCACGTCCGCCACCGGCCTCGTCCTGCGCGTCCCGCTGGCGGCGACCGGCATCGTGCTGCGGGTGCCGGTGCGCCACTGGTCGCTCGCCGGCACCCACCGCTTCGGCCCGCCCACCGTCGAGGGCGTCGCCTCCGAGGCCTGCCTGGACGCGGTCACCCTCGGCGCGCTGCTCGCCCGGGAGTCCGGTGCCGCACCGGCCGACGGTGCCGATCTGGCCGCCCGGATCGCCGACTCCGTGCGCCGCACCGCGCTGTTCCTGGAGGAGCGCAGGGCCCGGCCCGCGCCACCGGCGGGCACCACCGCGTTCCTCGACGGCGAACAGGCGCTGCTGCTCGGCCACCCGCTGCACCCGACGCCCAAGAGCCGCGAGGGATTCACCGACGCCGAGGCCCGCGCCTGGTCACCGGAGACGCGCGGGTCGTTCGCGCTGCACTGGATGGCCGTCGACCGCTCCGTGCTGGCCACCGACTCCGCGTGGACGCAGCGTGGCAGGCCGGTGCCCGCCGCCCGGATCACCGCCCAACTCGCGGGCCGCGGGCCCCGGTTGCCGGAGGGAACGGTGGCGTTGCCGGTGCACCCCTGGCAGGCCCGCGAACTGCGCCACCGGCCCCAGGTGCGGGCTCTGGTGGAAGCCGGGCTCCTGCACGACCTCGGGCCGCACGGCGACCCGTGGTTCCCCACCTCTTCGCTGCGCACCGTGCACCGGCCCGGCGCCCCCGCGATGCTCAAGCTGTCGCTCGCCGTACGGGTCACCAACTCCCGCCGGGAGAACCTCCGCAAGGAACTCGTGCGCGGCGTCGAGGTGCACCGGCTGCTGCGCGGCGGCCTCGCCGCCCAGTGGCACGCCGTCCACCCGCGTTTCGACATCGTGCGCGACCCCGCCTGGCTCGCCGTCGACACCCCGGACGGCGAACCGGTGCCGGGCCTGGACGTGGTGCTGCGCCACGCGCCGTTCGGCGACGGGGACGACGTGTACTGCCTGGCCGGGCTCACCGCGCCCCGGCCCCGTCCCGACCGCCCCGCGACCGAACTGCGTTCCCGACTGGCCGAGTTGACCGCCCGGCTCACCGCGCGCACCGGCCGTCCCGGCGCGGCGGTGGCCACCGAGTGGTTCCTGCGCTATCTGGACGCCGTGATCCGGCCGGTGCTGTGGCTGGACGGCGAGGCAGGCGTGGCGCTGGAGGCCCACCAGCAGAACACCCTGGTCGTGCTGGACGGCGAGGGCTGGCCGGTGGGCGGCCGCTACCGCGACAACCAGGGCTACTACTTCCGCGAGTCGCACCGCGCGGCGCTGGCCGCCCGGCTGCCCGGCATCGGCGAGGTCAGCGACACCTTCGTGCCCGACGCCGTCGCGGACGAGCGCTTCGCGTACTACCTGGGCGTCAACAACGTGCTCGGCCTGATCGGTGCCTTCGGCGCGCAGGGACTGGCGGACGAACGCGTGCTGCTGGCCGCGTTCCGCCGCTTCCTGGCCGAACGCGCCCGCTCCGGGGCCTCGTCACTTCCCGAACTCCTGCTGCACAGCCCGGTGCTGGGCTGCAAGGCCAACCTCCTGACGAGGGTCCGCGGTCTCGACGAACTCGTGGGCCCGGTGGCCACCCAGTCCGTCTACGTCACCATTCCCAACCCACTGGCCGCCACCGCGGCGGCGTGAACCACGAGGAGGGCGCCGACGATGCCGCCCACTGACGCAAGGACCGGCGAGGCAAGGGCCGGCGACGTCGCAAGGACCGACGGACGGGGCGCGGAAGGGCGGGGGGCCGACGGGGAAGGGGACGCGGGCGGGACGGGTTCCGGCACGTCCGCGGTGGCAGGCGGGTGCGAGGACACGCTCGACCTCGACCTGCACGCTCCCGTCCCGCTCCCCTCCGTCCCCGTGCCCTCCGCCGCCGCTCCGGCGGAGCCTCCTGATCCCGGCGGCGACGACCCGCTGGACGGCGTCGCCGGCTGGGGGCCGGCGACCACGCCGCTCGGCGCCTTCCACCTCGTCCCCGTCGAGGTGGAACGGGACCTCGCGCTGCTGACCGGCTGGATGAATGATCCGGCCGTCGCGGAGTACTGGCACCTCGCGGGCCCGCCCGGCACGACCGAGGCCCACCTGCGCGCCCAGCTCGACGGCGATGGCCGCAGCGTCCCGTGCCTGGGCGTGCTCGACGGGACGCCGATGAGCTACTGGGAGGTCTACCGCGCCGACCTCGACCCGCTCGCCCGCTACTACCCGGCCCGCCCCCACGACACCGGCCTGCACCTGCTGATCGGCCGCATCGCCGACCGCGGCCGGGGCACCGGCGCGGTGCTGCTGCGGGCGGTCGCCGACCACGTGCTGGACCGCCGCCCGTCCTGCGCCCGCGTGGTCGCCGAGCCCGACCTGCGCAACACCGCGTCGGTGGCCGCGTTCCTCGCCGGCGGCTTCCGCTTCGCCCTGGAGACCGAACTGCCGGACAAGCGCGCGGCTCTCATGATCCGCGAGCGGGCGCTGCGCGAGCTGCTCTGACGGACCCGGTCGTCGGCGTGCGAGGGCGCGGGGGCCGGTCACCGGCGTGCGTGACCGTCATCGTTCGAACGCGGCGACCGCTGTCAGTGGGTCCGCGTAGGGTGGGACACCTATGACCAAGCCCGCCCTCACCGAACTCCTCCACGCCGCCGTGACAGCGGTCGGCGGCGTGGAACGCCCCGGCCAGGTCACGATGGCCGAGGCCGTCGAGACCGCCGTGAACGACGGTTCCCACCTGCTGGTCCAGGCCGGCACCGGCACCGGCAAGTCGCTCGGCTACCTCGTGCCGGCGCTGGCGCACGGCGAACGCGTCGTCGTCGCCACCGCGACCCTCGCCCTCCAGCGCCAGCTCGTGGAGCGCGACCTGCCGCGCACCGTCGAGGCGCTCAGGCCGCTGCTGCGCCGAGAGCCGCAGTACGCGATGCTCAAGGGCCGCTCCAACTACCTCTGCCTGCACCGCCTCCACGAAGGGGTGCCCAGCGACGAGGACGACGGGCTGTTCGACCCGGTGGAGCAGATGGGCGGACCGACCAGCAAACTCGGCAAGGACCTGGTGCGGCTGCGGGACTGGGCCGACGAGACCGAGACCGGCGACCGCGACGCGCTCACCCCTGGTGTCTCCGACCGCGCCTGGGCGCAGGTGTCGGTGACCTCGCGCGAGTGCCTGGGCGCGAGCAAGTGCGCCTACGGGGCCGAGTGCTTCGCCGAGGCCGCCCGCGAGCGGGCCAAGCTCGCGGACGTCGTCGTCACCAACCACGCGCTCCTCGCGATCGACGCCATCGAGGGCGCTCCCGTCCTGCCGCCGCACGAGGTGCTGATCGTCGACGAGGCCCACGAACTGGTCTCCCGGGTGACCGGCGTGGCCACCGGCGAGCTGACCCCCGGCGGTGTCAACCGCGCGGTCAAGCGCTCGGCCCGGCTGGTCAACGAGAAGGCCGCCGACGCGCTCCAGACCGCGTCCGAGGGCTTCGAGCGCCTGATGGAGCTGGCGCTACCCGGCCGCCTGGAGGAGATCCCGGAGGACCTCGCCTACGTACTGGCCTCGCTGCGCGACGCCTGCCGCCTGGTGATCACCGCGCTCGGCGACGTACGGGACAAGTCCGTCCAGGACGAGGACGCGGTGTACAAGCAGGCCCTGGCCGCCATCGAGAACGTGCACGGCGTCGCCGAACGGCTGCTCGCGGGCTCGGAGTACGACGTGGTGTGGTGCGAGCGGCACGACCGCTTCGGCGCCTCGCTGCGGGTCGCGCCGCTCACCGTGGCCGGGCTGCTGCGCGAGAAGCTGTTCACCGAGCGGTCGGTCGTGCTGACCTCGGCCACCCTCAAGCTCGGCGGTGACTTCAACGGGGTCGCGGCCTCGCTGGGGCTGGCGCCGGAGGGGACCGAGGGGGAGGACCTGCCGGTCTGGCGCGGCACGGACGTCGGTTCGCCGTTCGACTATCGCAAGCAGGGCATCCTCTACGTCGCCCGCCATCTGTCGCAGCCCGGACGCGAGGGCGGACGGACCGACATGCTGGACGAGCTGGCCGAGCTGATCCAGGCGGCCGGGGGCCGCACCCTCGGGCTGTTCTCCTCGATGCGGGCCGCGCAGGCGGCGGCCGAGGCGCTGCGCGGGCGGCTGGACTTCCCGATCCTGCTCCAGGGCGAGGAGACGCTCGGCGAGCTGATCAAGACGTTCGCCGGCGACGCGGCCACCTGTCTGTTCGGCACGCTGTCGCTGTGGCAGGGCGTCGATGTGCCGGGCCCCAACTGCCAGTTGGTGGTGATGGACCGCATTCCGTTCCCCCGGCCGGACGACCCGCTGATGAGCGCGCGGCAGAAGGCGGTGGAGGAGAAGGGCGGCAACGGCTTCATGTCGGTCGCGGCCACCCATGCCGCGCTGCTGATGGCGCAGGGCGCCGGGCGGCTGGTGCGGGCGAGCGGCGACCGGGGGGTGGTCGCCGTCCTCGACCCCCGGCTGGCCAACGCGCGGTACGGCGGATTCCTGCGCTCGTCGATGCCGGAGTTCTGGTACACCACGGACCGCGCCCAGGTCCGCCGCTCCCTGGCGGCCATCGCGGCGGCGGCGGACGCGGCGGAGAGGCCGGAGGCGACGATCTCGGCCGTCACGTCCGGCGTCACGGCGGAGGCGGCCGAGACCGCGGGGGCGGCCGAGACCGCGGAGGCGGCCGAGACCGCGGGGGCGGCGGCGGACGCGTCGTAGAGCGCGCGGGAGGCCGCTGGGCACCGAGGGCGCGGGACGCCTCGTAGGGCACCGAGGACCCGCGCACACGACAGGCGCGCAGGACCTGCGCACACGACAGCCCCGCAGGGTCTGCGCGCACACGACAGGACCCCGGAACCGGCGCGAGGTTCCGGGGTCCCGTGCGAGGCCGGTCAGACCCGCCGCAGCACCGCCACGACCTTGCCCAGGATGGTGGCGTCGTCGCCGGGGATGGGCTGGTACGCGGAGTTGTGCGGAAGCAGCCACACATGGCCGTTCTCCCGCTTGAAGCGCTTGACGGTGGCCTCGCCCTCGATCATCGCGGCCACGATGTCGCCGTTCTCCGCGACCGGCTGGCGGCGGACCGTCACCCAGTCGCCGTCGCAGATCGCGGCCTCGATCATCGAGTCGCCGACCACCTTGAGCACGAACAGCTCGCCGTCGCCCACCAGTTGACGCGGCAGCGGGAAGACGTCCTCCACGGACTCCTCGGCCAGGATCGGCCCGCCCGCCGCGATTCGCCCGACCAGCGGGACGTAGGACGCGGACGGCTTGCCCGTGGTGTCCGTGGGCTGGGTGTGCGTGGTGTCCGAGCCGCGGACCTCGTAGGCGCGCGGCCGGTGCGGGTCGCGCCGCAGGAAGCCCTTGCGCTCCAGCGCCATCAGTTGGTGCGCCACCGACGAGGTGCTGGACAGGCCCACCGCCTGGCCGATCTCCCGCATGGAGGGGGGGTAGCCGCGGCGCTGGACGGAATCCCGGATGACCTCGATGACCCTGCGCTGGCGGTCGGTGAGCCCGGAACTGTCGGCACGGATCCCGGGTGGACGACCGGGCAACGCGCGTGCCGGCTTGGAGGTTTCGTCATTCACCGGGCTCATCGGATTCACTGGGCTCACTGAGGTAACGGAAGTCATCTGTGTCATGGCGTCGAGCCGGTCCTGGGAGCGGTCCTGGGCGGTGATGGTGGCACTGTCTGCGGTGGTGGTCACGGCGGCCCCTCTCTGGTGTTCTCCCTAGTGAGACAACGGTAGTTGGTTTCGAAAGGTTGCGCCAAACACACGTTCGAGTGAAAATTCACGAATCCGCTGACACGATCAAGCTACTGGGTGTAGCTCGCCGAATTGCCCTTTGGGGAATTCCGTGATTGCACCGAGATTCGCCGTTGACGCTCCTGTTGTCGTCCCCGGCGCGTCTCCCGCGCCCGTACCGGGTCCATCATCCCCGCCCGCGCGGCGCACGAGTGCGGCACCCCCACCGCCACCGCGCGTGGCGAACGCGCCGAGTGACGAAGTCCGGGATGCGCGAGGCCGCGTCGGGAGGGCCGGGGCCGCCGCCGCACTCGTCGTCCGCGCAGCCGCTTCGCGTCCGTCATACGGCCGAGTCGCCGTCGCGCCGGAGCGTGGACCGCCGGGCTTCCGGGCCCCGACGCGTTCCGCTCCCGCCGCCGCGGGCCCGTCGCCCCCTGCCCGCCCGCACACCGTACGCCCGCCTCGCGTAGGCTCGCAGGCGCCGCGCCGTGGCGACACGCGCAGGTGCTCCTCGCTCGCACATCCCACATCTAGTGGTTTGATGTCCGGCGTCGGCCTACAGGTTGTGGTCCCGGGGGCGTCATCGCCCAGCGGATCGCCTATGCTTGGGGCTGTGTTCGCAGGGGCCCCTGAGGTCTCTGTGACGCTTGGGTCATACCGTGCGGCGGTGACGCGTGCGGCCGGAGGGTGAGGAGGGAATCAGATGCACTGCCCCTTCTGCAGGCACCCCGACAGCCGTGTGGTCGACAGCCGCACCACGGACGACGGCACGTCGATCCGGCGTCGTCGCCAGTGCCCCGACTGCGGCCGGCGCTTCACGACCGTCGAGACGGCGTCACTCATGGTGATCAAGCGCAGCGGGGTCACCGAACCCTTCAGCCGCGACAAGGTCATCGCCGGTGTCCGCAAGGCCTGCCAGGGCCGCCCGGTCACCGAGGACGCGCTCGCCCAGCTCGGCCAGCGCGTCGAGGAGGCCGTACGGGCGACCGGCAGCGCGGAGCTGTCCACGCACGACGTCGGCCTCGCCATACTCGGCCCGCTCCAGGACCTCGATCTCGTCGCCTACCTGCGGTTCGCGTCCGTCTACCGGGCCTTCGACACCCTCGACGACTTCGAGGCGGCCATCGGCGAGCTGCGCGCGCGGAACGCGGTGGACGCCGGACCCGCCGGTGACGCGGGCACCCCGGAAGCGGCGGGCGGCGAGGATCCGGCGGGCGCCGGGGAGCAGCCGAACGGCGCGGGCGCCCGGTGCGACGCGAGCCGCGGCGGGATCGCCGTGAAGGACACGGGCGCGGCCGATCCGGCCCGCACCCCCATGGGCACCCGCGTCGAGGACGGCCGGTGTCCGGAGCAGGCCCGGGAGCGGCCACCCACCGGCAGGCGCGGCGGCGACGGGGGTGCGGCGGTCCCCGCCCCCGGCGGCCCGGCCACCGGCTGACGACCACGCGGCCCGGAGCGCCCCCGCGGCGCCCGCCCCGCGTCAGACAGCAGGACACCGACACAGACGTGCCGAGGCGCCGGGCGTGCCGAGGCTGCAGACAACATCGTGACGCGGGAAGAACCGCGGCACTTCTGGGCGTTTTGCCCGTATAGGGAGGCGGCATGACAGAGACGGCGAGCGGTTCGGCACGCTCTCGCGCCAAGGGCGGCAAGGCGGCGGCCGACAAGGCGGCGAAGGGACTGCGTGTCGAACGCATCCACACCACGCCCGGCACCCACCCGTACGACGAGGTGGTCTGGGAGCGGCGCGACGTCGTCATGACGAACTGGCGCGACGGCTCGGTGAACTTCGAGCAGCGTGGCGTGGAGTTCCCCGACTTCTGGTCGGTGAACGCGGTCAACATCGTCACCAGCAAGTACTTCCGCGGCGCGGTCGGCACCCCGCAGCGCGAGAGCAGCCTGCGGCAGCTGATCGACCGCGTGGTGAAGACCTACCGCGAGGCGGGCGAGAAGTACGGCTACTTCGCCTCCCCGGCCGACGCCGAGATCTTCGAGCACGAGCTGGCGTACGCCCTGCTGCACCAGGTCTTCAGCTTCAACTCGCCGGTCTGGTTCAACGTCGGCACCAAGCAGCCGCAGCAGGTCAGCGCCTGCTTCATCCTGTCCGTCGAGGACTCCATGGAGTCGATCCTCGACTGGTACAAGGAAGAGGGCATGATCTTCAAGGGCGGCTCCGGCGCCGGCCTGAACCTCTCGCGCATCCGTTCCTCCAAGGAACTGCTCTCCTCCGGCGGCAACGCCTCGGGCCCGGTGTCCTTCATGCGCGGCGCGGACGCGTCCGCGGGAACGATCAAGTCGGGCGGCGCCACCCGCCGCGCGGCCAAGATGGTCGTGCTCGACGTGGACCACCCGGACGTCGAGGCGTTCATCGAGACCAAGGTGAAGGAGGAGGAGAAGATCCGCGCGCTGCGTGACGCGGGCTTCGACATGGACCTGGGCGGCGACGACATCACGTCCGTCCAGTACCAGAACGCCAACAACTCCGTGCGCGTCAACGACGCGTTCATGAAGGCGTACGAGAACGGCGAGAAGTTCGGCCTGCGCGGCCGTCTGACCAACGAGGTCATCGAGGAGGTGGACGCCCGCGCGCTGTTCCGCAAGCTGGCCGAGGCCGCCTGGGCGTGCGCCGACCCGGGCATCCAGTACGACGACACGATCAACCACTGGCACACCTCGCCGGAGTCGGGCCGCATCACCGCCTCCAACCCGTGCAGCGAGTACATGCACCTGGACAACTCCTCGTGCAACCTCGCCTCGCTCAACCTGATGAAGTTCCTGCGCGACGACGACCAGGGCAACCAGACCTTCGAGGCCGAGCGCTTCGCCAAGGTCGTGGAGCTGGTCATCACCGCCATGGACATCTCCATCTGCTTCGCGGACTTCCCGACCCAGAAGATCGGCGAGACCACCCGCGCCTTCCGCCAGCTGGGCATCGGCTACGCCAACCTCGGCGCGCTGCTGATGGCCACCGGGCACGCCTACGACTCCGACGGCGGCCGCGCGCTCGCCGGTGCCATCACCTCCCTGATGACCGGTACGTCGTACAAGCGCTCCGCCGAACTGGCCGCCGTGGTCGGCGAGTACGACGGTTACGCCCGCAACGCGGACGCCCACCAGCGCGTCATGAAGCAGCACTCGGACGCCAACGCGGTCGCCCGCCGGATGGACGACCTGGACACCCCGGTCTGGGCGGCGGCCACCGAGGCGTGGCAGGACGTGCTGCGGCTCGGCGAGAAGAACGGTTTCCGCAACGCGCAGGCGAGCGTGCTGGCCCCGACCGGCACCATCGGCCTGATGATGGACTGCGACACCACCGGCGTCGAACCGGACCTGGCCCTGGTCAAGTTCAAGAAGCTGGTCGGCGGCGGCTCGATGCAGATCGTCAACAACACGGTGCCCAAGGCGCTCAAGCGGCTCGGCTACCAGCCCGAGCAGGTCGAGGCGATCGTCGCCCACATCGCCGACCACGGCAACGTGGTGGACGCCCCCGGCCTCAAGCCCGAGCACTACGAGGTCTTCGACTGCGCCATGGGCGACCGGGCGATCTCGCCGATGGGCCACGTGCGCATGATGGCGGCCGCCCAGCCGTTCCTGTCCGGCGCGATCAGCAAGACCGTCAACATGCCGGAGTCGGCCACCGTCGAGGAGATCGAGGAGATCTACTACGAGGGCTGGAAGCTCGGCCTGAAGGCGCTGGCCATCTACCGCGACAACTGCAAGGTCGGCCAGCCGCTGTCGGCGAAGAAGAAGGACGGCGCGGCGGCGACCGCGCCGGCCGCGACCGAGGCACCGGCCGCCGCGGTCGAGAAGGTCGTCGAGTACCGCCCGGTCCGCAAGCGGCTGCCCAAGGGCCGCCCCGGCATCACCACGTCCTTCACGGTCGGCGGTGCCGAGGGCTACATGACCGCCAACTCCTACCCGGACGACGGCCTCGGCGAGGTCTTCCTGAAGATGTCCAAGCAGGGCTCGACCCTCGCGGGCATGATGGACGCCTTCTCCATCGCCGTCTCCGTGGGCCTGCAGTACGGCGTGCCGCTGGAGACCTACGTCTCGAAGTTCACCAACATGCGCTTCGAGCCGGCCGGTCTGACCGACGACCCGGACGTGCGGATGGCGCAGTCGATCGTCGACTACATCTTCCGCCGCCTGGCGCTGGACTTCCTGCCCTTCGAGACCCGCTCGGCGCTCGGCATCCACTCCGCCGAGGAGCGCCAGCGGCACCTGGACACCGGGTCCTACGAGCCGGAGGGCGAGGACGTCGACGTGGAGGGCCTGGCCCAGTCGGCACCGCGGCAGACCAGCGCCCCGCAGGCCGCGACCACCACGCCGGACCCCGCGCCCGCCCCCAAGCAGGCGCACAACTCCACGGAGCTGCTGGAGATCCAGCAGGGCCTGAACGCGGACGCCCCGCTGTGCTTCTCCTGCGGCACGAAGATGCGCCGCGCCGGCAGCTGCTACGTCTGCGAGGGCTGCGGCTCGACCAGCGGTTGCAGCTGACCGTGTGCCCCTCGCGGGGGTGAACGCGGGGGTGAACCAGCTCTGACGGGGTGCCGGCGCTCGTGCGGGCACCCCGTAGGGCTTCCTGGGCGCGCTTTCCGGTGGCCGCCTCGGGCGTTTCGGCGGTGGGCCGTCGGGCGTTCGGGCAGTCCCCGTCGGGCATGCGGACAGCCCTTGCCGGGTTCGGCGACGGCTGCCGGGTGGTCGTCGGTTCGCGGCGCGCCGGCAGGGCCTCTGTCCGAAGGCAGGCCTTGCGCCTCGTGCGCCGGTGGTGCGCGACTCCCGAGCTTCCGGTTCCCCGGGGGCGAGGGTTTGCCGACGTCGCTTCGCTCGGCGGGGTGGTATGCCGCCGGTAGCTCTGGACGCATGGTGTGACCGCTCGATTACTCTCAGTCGCGTGGGGTGCGGTCGTGTGGTCGGCCGCCCAGGCACCGGAGGTGTTCCATGCGACGCTTCACCACCAGGATCGGCGTCCTCGCGGCGGCGGTCATGCTGGCCTGCACGGTCGGCGGCACCGCGCGGAGCAGTGCTGTCCCGAGCGCGGCCCCCCGAGCGGCGGCCGCCGAGGAACCCACGTACTTCGAGATGACGGACATCACCGGCCAGCCGTTCGTCATCAAGCTGACCGACAGCGCGAGGATCGAGGAGGCCCGCAGGATCCTGCGGGGCGAGGAGCCGGACCGCCTTCACGTGCTCGGGCGCATCATCAAGAGGAGGGAGTCCTACAACCGGCGCTGGAGCTTCGTCCTGGACCCGGACACCGTCTCGTTCTTCGAGGTGGCGATCGAAGTCTGCGACGCCACCACCCCGTACGTCGAGGATCACCTGGACGAGGCGGGCGGGCCCTTCCTGCCCGGCCTGTACTGGTGCCCCTGGACGTCGCGCCTGGTGCGGGAACTGCCCTCGCCCTGAGGCGCCCACCGACCGCGGGTCGTGGATCGGAGCCGTACGACGTTCGTCGCGTCACGTGCTCCGGCCCCCGCCGAGCGGCCCGCGGCGCGTTCGGCACCGTGGGCGCCTTACAGGGTGTGGCAGCCTCACGGTGTCGCTCGCGTCTCCCGGATCACGGTCGCGGCTGCGGTCGCCGTCAGCACCAACAGGCAGGCGGCGGTGACCAGGAACCATCGCATCCCCGGCACGAACCCTGGGCCCGCGCGCAGTGCGTGCGCTCCGGTGCACGCGCCGGACAGGGCGACGCCGACCGCTCCGCCCAACTGCCGCGCGGAGTTGACGATCCCGGAAGCCAGTCCGGCCCGGTCGGGCGCAATGGCCTCCAGGACCGCGCCGGTGAGCGCGGGCGCACAGAACGCGGCGCCCACGCCCAGCGGCAGGAGCGCGGCCAGGACCCAGGCCGTCGCGGTGCCCGGTCCGACTGCGGTCACCGCCAACAGCCCTGCCACCAGCAGCAGTTGGCCACCGACGAGCGGCCACCGCGGGCCGTGCCGGGCGGTCAGCCGTCCCGCCAGGAGGTTGACCAGGGCGATCAGACCGGTCATCGGCAGGAACATCAACCCGCTGACCATCGGCGAGTCGCCCCGCTGAGTCTGAAAGAACAGGCCCAGCACGAAGACCGAGCCGTAGAACGCCAGGTTGAGCGCGAAACCGGTCACCGTGCAGACCGCGACCGCGGATGTCCGGAAGAGACCGAGCGGCACCACGGCATGCCGCCCCCGCGCCTCGACGGCCACGAACACCCCACCCGCCACGGCGAACACCCCGAGGCCCACGACGACCTCGGGAACGCCGAACCCGTGCGCCCCGCCCTCGATCATCGCGAAGACCAGCGCGGCCGAAGCCACCACGGCCGCGGCCTGCCCGGCGGGGTCCAGCGGGACGGCGCGTGGAGCCGACCGGGGCACGGCCCGCAGCCCGGCGAGCCCCGCCACCCCCAGGGGCACGTTGAGGAAGAAGACCCAGCGCCACCCCGGTCCCTGGGTCAGCAGTCCTCCGGCCACCGGACCCGCGGCGACTCCGACGCCGCTGGCCGCGACCCACCACGCCACACCCCGGGCCCGCGCGGCGGGGTCCGCGTACGTGCGGCGGATGAGGGCCAGCGACGCGGGCAGCATCAGCGCCGCCCCGCAGCCTTGCGCGGCACGTGCCGCGATCAGCGTCCCAGGCCCGGGCGCGCACCCGCAGACGGCTGACAGCACGGTGAACGCCGCGAGCCCGACGGCGAAGGCACGGCTCGCCCCGACACGGTCGGCGACGGCCCCTGCGGACAGCAGCAGCGCGGCGAACGGCAGCGTGTAACCGTCCACCACCCACTGCGCCCCGGCGACACCGCCGCCGAGATCGTGGGCGATGCGCGGCAGCGCGACGTTGACCACGTTGACGTCGAGCGTCGCCACGAAGAACCCGAGACAGGCGACGAGGAGCGGGACCGCGCCGGGCGGCGGCGTCCCTTCGGGAGGCTGCCCGGCACGGGTCGGGCCGGGGCGGGACGGGCCGAGTCGCAGGAGGCGGCGGTCGGAGGACATGGGTCTCCCGGGTCGAAGTCCGTGTCCTGCGCGCCGCCGTCAGCCTACGTGCCCCGCGTCGCACGACGGGCAGCCCGGACCACGCCACCGCGCCCGCCGGCCAGCCGCCCGCCGGCCGGCCCCTGCCGCGATCAGTAGGACTGCAACTCGATCAGGTTGCCGTCCGGGTCGCGCAGGTGCGCCGTGCGCAGTCCGGGTCCCCAATCCGGGCGATCCTGCGGCTCGGCCACGACGGTCGCGCCATGGGCGACGAGCGTGGCCGCCGCCTCGTCGGTGTCCGCGACGCGCATCACGAGCATCCCCCGGTCCTGCGACGCGGGCGCCTCGGGCAACGCGTCGGTCCCGACGGCCCTGGCGATCGCCGCACGCGAGTAGAGGACGAGGACCGCTTCGCCGCCGAGGTCCCAGTTGGCGTAACCCGCCTCGGGCAGGCACTTCACCGGTTCCACACCGAGCAGGTCCCGCAGCGCGCCGGTCCAGAAACGGGAAGCGGTCTCGAAGTCGCCTACCAGGAGGCGGGGGTAGAGGGCGTCCATGCGGTGATCGTACGACCGTCCGTGAGGTGATCATTCGTACGGCGGCGCCGTCCGCACGGGGTGATCCGGCGTGCGCGCGGGCCAGTTGCGCGGCTTTCACGGCGGGGATCGGGTCGTGCGGGCGGACTTAGGATGGCGCGGTGCTGGTGAAGTGGATTCGCTGCCGTGTCGTGGACCGGGTGGGGTTCGACCGGGGGCAGCGTCAGTGGGCGGGGTTGCGCGGCGAACCGGGGTTCCGGGGCCAGGGCGGCGGATGGGCGCGCGGACAGCGTGAGGAGGCCCATGTCTTCTGCTTCTGGGAGAGCCGCGAGTACTACGACAGGTTCATGGCCGGTCCGCACGACGGGTTCGCACGCGAGCAGGCCGAGTCGTACGACCGCATCGACGTGCGGCTCTTCGAACAGCGGCAGGAGGTGAAGGTCGGCTTCCGCGCCGACTTCGCGGACGCCGACGTGCTGCGGGCCGCGCACTGCCGGGTGCGTCCATCACAGGTCGAGCACTTCATGCTCATGCAGGAGAAGGTGTGGAACCCGGCGATGGCCGGGTCGCCCGGCATGCTGCGGGGGATCTTCGCGGAGGGCGCGGGCAGCGAGTTCCTGGTGCTGTCGATGTGGGACTCGGCGACCGAGCGCGGCAAGTACCGCGACGCGGCGGTCGGCCGTCTGGAGGAACGCGCCGGGCTGGACGAGGACGTGCTGTCGGTGGCGGGTGAGATCGTGGACGTGGTGCGGGACTGGACGGTCTGAGTCCTCCTCAGCTCCCTGAGCCCCCGTCTCCCGGCGGATTCCAGGGGCCTGGGACTTTCCGGCCCGACCCTTCCTGTCGAGCGCACGCGCGGCGACCGCGACCGCTGTCACACTTCGCCGGGCTGTGCCGTCCTCCTTCCGTGCCCCGCGAGAGGCGGGGGCTTTCGGCGGGATTCCGCGGGGTTCGGCGGCCCGGGGTATCCGGGGTGATCCGGTCCGGCGGATCCGGTGGCCGGCGGGTCCGGTAACCGGCGGGATCCGGTGAGAGGAGCGGAGACGGTGGCCGACACGATTCTGGTGACCGGCGGTACGGGTGTCCTGGGAGGGGCGGTGACCCGGCGGCTGCTCGACGACGGAGCACGGGTGCGGGTGCTGAGCCGCAGGACCCGGCGTCCCGAGACGGTGCCCGATCGGGTGGAGTGGGTGGTCGGCGACCTGGCTACGGGGGCGGGGCTTCCCGAGGCACTCGACGGCGTGACGGCGGTGGTGCACTGCGCGAGCGACTCGCGGCACTGGAAGTCCGACATCGCCGCCGCTCGCCGGCTGTTCGACGTGGCACGGACAACCGGCTCGCCGCACCTGGTCTACGTGTCGATCGCGGGCGTCGACCGCGTCCCGTACGGCTACTACCGCGCCAAGCTGGAGGTCGAACGCCTGCTGGAGGCGTCGGGCCTGCCCTGGACCGTGCTGCGGGCGACGCAGTTCCACGACTTGGTGCTCACGGTCGCCCAGTGGCTGGCGCGACTGCCCGTCGTCCTGGTCCCGGCAGGCGTACGGACCCAGCCGGTGGACGTCGCCGAGGTCGCGAACCGCCTGGCCGACCTGGCGCGGAACGCGCCCGCCGGCCGCGTTCCCGACCTCGGCGGCCCCGAGGCGCTGACCGCGGCCGACGCGGTGCGAGCGCTGCTGCGGGCGACTGGCCGCCGCCGCACGGTCGTCTCCGTGCCCCTACCGGGCAAGACGATGCGCGCGGTGCGGCGGGGCGGGCTGCTGGCCCCGGGGCAGCCGGTCGGCGGCAGCTTCGCGGACTTCCTGCGGCACGCTCCGCTGGGCGACCGACGGTACGGGGCGGCGCAGCGGTCAGTCAGGTGATTTCTGCGGCGGGCGGGGCGGGAGGGGCGGGAGGTGCGGCCTCGGCCGGAAGCCGGGTCCCGGGGTCGGGGGTCGGGGGTCGGAGGGCGTCGTCGGCGGCCTCGCCGGCGTACGTGGTCATGTCGGCACGTCGTTATGTCGTCACCGGGCGCGGGGCACGCTTAGGGGCCGGAGGGGGCGCGGGCTCGCGCGGGCGCTGGCTCCCGGGTGCTGGTGCGGGTGCGGGTGCGGGTGCGGGTGCGTCGCGCTCGTGCGTCTTCGCACGTCACACGGTGAGTTTGCGCACAGAACGATTGACCAGGATGGGGCGTGATGTCAGAGTTTCCGTCGCCATGACCGTTGACCCCCTTCTTTCTCTCCGTTTCGAGCGAGCCCTCGCCAGCCTGCGCAGCCTGTCCGTGGGCGACGCGTTGGGTTCGCAGTTCTTCGTGCCGTCCAACTACCGCAGGCTGCAGAAGGGCGAACTGCCGCCCGGCCCCTGGCAGTGGACCGACGACACGGAGATGACCTGCTCGGTCGTGGCGGTACTGGCGGAGCACGGCCGGATCGACCAGGACGCCCTGGCGCGTTCCTTCGCCGAGCACCACGACTTCGACCGCGGTTACGGCCCGGCCGTGAACCGCATGCTGCGCCAGATCCGCCAGGAAGGCGCCGACTGGCGCGAGCTGGCCGCCGCCCTCTTCAACGGTCAGGGCTCCTGGGGCAACGGCGCAGCCATGCGCATCGCCCCGGTCGGCGCCTGGTACGCGGACGACCCCGAGCAGGCCACCCATCAGGCCGAGATCTCCGCGTACACCACGCACCAGCACCGTGAGGCGGTCGTCGGCACGATGGCGGTCGCGGCCGCCGCCGCGCTGGTCGCCTCCCCGAACGGTCCGGAGACCCCCGCCGACCTGCTCGGCGCCGTGCTCGACCTCGTGCCGCGCAGCGCCGTGCACGCGGGACTGCGGCGGGCCCGCGACATGCTCGACTACGCGGACGTGGCCACCGTCGCGGCGGTGCTGGGCTGCGGCCGTCGCACCAGCGCCCACGACACCGTGCCGTTCGCTCTGTGGGCCGCCGCCCGCCACCTCGACGACTTCGAGACCGCGCTGTGGACGACCGCGCGAGCCGGCGGCGACGTCGACACCACCTGCGCCATCGTCGGCGGCGTCCTGGGCTCCCGGCCGGGCGGCGCTGCCCCGGAGGCCTGGCAGCGCCTCACCGAGCCCCTTCCCGACTGGCTCCCCGCTTCCCCTCTCACCGACTGACGACCCGTCAACCACGTTCCGGACCGCCGGAGCGCCATCCCCCTGCCGCCGCCCCGACCGCCGGGCGTAGGCTGAGCACTGTCATGGCCTACGAACCACCCACCCATACCGTCGAACGCTCGATGCGCGCCACCCTCGGCGTCAAGGTCGTCGCCGGCGTCGACGAGGTCGGCCGCGGCGCATGGGCGGGACCGGTCACCGTGTGCGCAGCCGTCACTGGACTGCGCCGGGCGCCCGAGGGCCTCACCGACTCCAAGCTCCTCACGGTCAAGCGCCGCACCGCGCTCGCCCGCCTGCTGGCCGACTGGGTCACCGATCACGCCCTCGGCCACGCCACCTCCGAGGAGATCGACGAACTCGGCATGACCGCGGCCCTGCGACTGGCCGCCACCCGCGCGCTGGACGGCTTGGCCGTCCGGCCCGACGCGGTCATCCTCGACGGCAAGCACAACTACCTGGGCGATGCCTGGCAGGTCCGCACCGTGATCAAGGGCGACCAGTCCTGCGTTCCGGTGGCCGCCGCGTCGGTCATCGCCAAGGTCTTCCGCGACGCGCGGATGGCCGAACTGGGCACGGACCATATTCCGTTCGGTTTCGCCGACAACGCGGGGTACCCTTCGCCGGTGCATCGCGCGGCCCTCGAGGAGTGGGGGCCCACCCGGCACCACCGCGTCTCCTGGGCCTTCATGGACGGGCTGCCCCGCTGGCGGCACCTGAAGAAGATCCGCGTCCTGGACGAACTGGACGAGGCGGACGGGGTCGAGCAGTTGGACCTCGGTTTCTGACCCACCCGCCGCTGTGCGATCGCAGTGCGTTTGATAAACAACTCACCATGCCTCTCTTCCCTGAGGAGCCACAGATTCACGAGAGTGTTCCGGGCCCCCGCGCCGTAGCGGGAGGTACTCGTACTCCGCAGGCCTCCCGGCCCGTTCCGGTCCCCGGCCCCCGCCCCGCACCGCGTCCGGCACCTCCGCGCGCCGCCCGCACCCACCCCGCTCCCGGCCACCCGGGCATCGCCCGGCCCGCGTCGCCCGCCGCCGCCCCGGTCCGTCAGGGCTCCACCCCGGCGCAGGTCCAGCTGGTGCCGGCCACCGACGCCACCGCGGTGTCGGCCGCCGACGACGCGGTCGACGTACTGCTGGACGCCGGACGTTCCCCGGCCGACATCCTCGTGCTGACCTCGGGCGATCCGCACCCCTGGGCGCAGCACGAGCTGTCCTTCGGCGAGGAGACCTACTGGCGTCAGCAGGACGAGGGCGACGACGTCTTCTACGCCCAGGCCACCGCCGAACGCGTCCGCAAGCGGCTCGCCGTGGTGCTCGCCGTCAACGGAGGCACCGACGAGCAGTCCGCCGCCGCGCTTCCGGCCGCCATGGCCCACGCCACCGAACTCCTGGTGGTCTGCGGCGACCCGGAGCGCCTTCGCACCCTGCTCTGACCGCGGATCCTCGCTGCCCGGCGGCCACCGCCGCGGCATGCGACCGGTCCGCGGCCGGGGCGGGCTTCCCGCGTCAGCGGGCCACCTGCCGTCGCACTCCCTCCGGCGCCCCCACCGGGGAGCGCAGCGTTCCGTTGCCCGAGGCCCGCTCGGCCCAGGACCCTGAGTGCGGGGTACGGCCACCGCGGCCGTCGCCCAGCACCTGCCAACCGCTCCGGGTCAACGAGACGTAGGCGCCGCACCGCAGTCCGTGCAACGTGCACGCGTCACGCAGTCCCCACATCCAGGCGCCGTCCGCCTCCGTCCAGCCCGGCGTGCCGTCCCGGCACACCAGCAGCACGGCGGTGCGCACCGGGGTTCGCAGCCGCAGGTCGTGCGGGATGACCCGGCGCAGGTTCGCCAGGATCGCGTTGCGGTGCTCCCAGCCGTCCGTGCGAGTGGCGCGCTGGGTGAACGACGCGCTGGCGCACGCGCGGCCGTCCGGGTCGAAGACCGCCACGACGGCTGAACCCGGCGACGGGAGATGCCGGTTGCACAGCTCCTTGACGACTTCGCGGGGGTTGCCCAGCAGGGGGACCGCGGACTCCTGCCACTCGTCGAGATCGAGCGTCCGGGTCAGGGAGGGAACGGTGTCGAGACGTGTCTTTGGAGCGAAACCGAAAGCCACGGTCCTCCCTTCGTCCGCGTACGCGCGCCCTGCGGCCGGGCCTGGGCGCACGCCGCTGCTGAGGCTCGGTGAGCCACCTGGGGGTCCCGTCCAATTCTTCCTTCCGTACGGACGTGCGGCAATGAGCAATTACCGCCTGACAACGCGCTCGTGGACTTCCGCCGGACGGCACACCGCTTCCGGCGGCCGGGCGCCGGGCCGCACCCCGCATCACTACGGACAACCGGTGCGCCGCGTGAATGCCCTGGTAGCAGAGGTAGTTGAGAGCAGGCGCGCCTTGTGTGGCGCGGTTGTGCGATGCGATGCCGCGCGGGCGGCGCGGATCGGACCGGGCCCAAGCCTCGTTCCGCATGGCTCAATCACCTCCTGTTCGTAACACCGAGTTCACAGCGTTGTTCGCTGCGAACGGCGAGTGGTCGTACCTTTGGCAGCGGCACGGCCGGATGCCGGGGCCTCTTACGCCGACCGCGCGGCTCGGCCCAGCTCCTACGCGCCTGCGCTCCGCCCGCTGACTGCGTCTGTCAGCCCTGGCCGGCCAGGACCAGCGGCAGCACCGCGCTCGCACCGGACCGCAGCAACAGGCGGGCGGCGACGGCGAGGGTCCAGCCGGTTGCCGTCATGTCGTCGACCAGCAGGACAGGCCCGCCCAACTGGCGCAGGCAGTCGGCGAGTTCGGCCGAGACGGTGAAGGCGCCGTGCAGAGCCCGCAGCCGCTGAGCGCTGTTGCTGCGCGATATGCGTTCCGGAACGGCGCCGTCGGCGTACTCGACCCGGCCGAGCAGCGGCATCCGGCCCACCTCCGCGATTCTGCCGCCCAGTGACTCGATCAGCCGTGGCCGGGTGTGTGAATCCACGGTCACGACGCCGACCGGGCGCGGTACGGCGTCGGGCTCGCCACTCGCCCATCCGCCGGGCCCCTTGGCCCAGTCCGCCAGGACCCGCACCACCGCGTCCACCACGTCCTCCCGCACCGGCTCGTCGGCAGCGCCCTCAGCGAACAGCGGGCGCAGCCGGTTGCCCCACCCGATGTCCGACAGCCTGCCGAGCGCCCGGCCGCTCGACGCCTGCTCACCGGCCGGGATGCGGCCTTTCAACTCGACACCGACCGCGGGCATGCCGGTCGGCCACATGCGCCGTGGCTCGATCTCCACTCCCGGTCGGCCGAGCGCCGCCCGGGCGGCGTCCAGGGAGTCCGCCGAGACCTCCGGGGAGAAGCGGGCTCCCGCGCAGTTGTCACAACGACCGCACGGCGCGGCCTCCTCGTCGTCCAACTGCCTTCTCAGGTACTCCATCCGGCACTCGGTCGTCGTGGTGTAGTCCCGCATCGCCTGCTGCTCGGCCGCTCGCTGCCGCGCCACCCAGGCGTACCGCTCGGCGTCGTACGTCCACTCCTGCCCGGTGGCCGTCCACCCACCGCGCACCCGGCGCACCGCGCCGTCGACGTCCAGCACCTTGAGCATGATCTCCAGACGGGAGCGGCGCAGGTCCACCCGCGCCTCGAGGGCCGGCAACGACAGCGGCCGGTCGGCGGCGGCCAGCACCTCCAGCGTCCGGCGCACCTGTTCTTCCCCTGGGAAGGCAAGCGAGGCGAAGTACCGCCAGATCGCCTCGTCCTCAGGCCCCGGCAGCAGCAGCACGTCCGCGTGCTCCACGCCGCGGCCCGCGCGGCCCACCTGCTGGTAGTAGGCGATAGGGGACGAAGGAGAGCCGAGGTGCACGACGAACCCGAGGTCCGGTTTGTCGAACCCCATGCCCAGCGCCGACGTCGCGACCAGCGCCTTGACCCGGTTCGCCTGCAGATCGGCCTCGGCGGCCCGCCGCTCGGCGTCCTCCGTCCGTCCCGAATAGGAGGCGACGGAGTAGCCGCGCTGCCGCAGGAACGCGGTGACCTCCTCCGCCGCGGCCACCGTCAGGGTGTAGACGATGCCGGATCCCGGCAGCTCGTCGAGGTGGTCGGCGAGCCAGGCCAGCCGCCGCGCCGTGTCGGGGAGCCGCAGCACACCCAGTGCCAGGCTCTCGCGCTCCAGCGGCCCACGCAGCACCAACGCCTCTTCGTCCGAGCCGCCGGACGGCCCACCTGTGCCGAGTTGCTCGGCCACGTCGGCGGTGACCCGGGCGTTCGCAGTGGCGGTGGTCGCCAACACGGGTGTGCCGGGCGGAAGTTCTGCGAGCATCGTGCGCAACCGGCGGTAGTCGGGGCGGAAGTCGTGTCCCCAGTCCGAGATGCAGTGGGCTTCATCGACCACCAACAGACCTGTGGTCGCAGCGAGTTTAGGCAGGATCTCGTCGCGGAAGTCCGGGTTGTTCAGACGTTCCGGACTCACCAGCAGCACGTCCACATCACCGGCCGCGACCTGCGCCTGGACGTCGTCCCACTCCTCGACGTTGGCCGAGTTGATCGTGTGCGCGCGAATCCCGGCGCGGGTCGCCGCTTCGATCTGGTTGCGCATCAGGGCGAGCAGGGGAGAGACGATCACCGTGGGCCCGCTGCCGCGCTCACGGAGCAACGCGGTCGCGACGAAGTAGACCGCCGACTTGCCCCAGCCGGTCCGCTGGACGACCAGGGCTCTGCGGCGCTCGGCCACGAGTGCCTCGATAGCCCGCCACTGGTCTTCGCGCAGCCGCGCGGTGCCGGTCGAGTCGCCGACGAGACGGCGCAGGACGGCATCGGCGGCGGTCCGCAGTGATTCGCTCATGGCTCCATGCAACCCGATGCCACTGACATCGGCGAGCCCCGGGTCCAGGCCTGTGGATAACCCGTCCCTCGAACCAGTGACAGGCTTTTGACCAGCTCATCCTATGAAAATGCCTGAGTTATCCACAGGGCTGGCGCGGCGCTGCCGGACGCGAGATCTTCGCCCCATGACACAGCACATCGAACCCTCGGTCCCCAGTCCCCTACACCGGTCCCGCCTCTCCGGAAGTCCGGTCGAGGCCGCGCACCCCGCCCAGGCAGTGCACCCTGCCGTGCACCTGCCCCAGGCCGCGCATCCCGCCCAGGATGTGCACCCCGCCGCGCACCCGGCCGAGGCCGCGCACCCGGCCGAGGCCGCGCACCCCGCCCAGGCCGGGCCTTGCGCAGGCGATAGCCCTGGAACCCGGTCCGGTCCTCCTGGGCGCGCGGCCACGCGGGCGGTCGACCGGAGGGTGGCGAAGCCCTTCCCCACCTCTGATTCCCCCAGGGCCGCCGATTCCCCCGGGCGCGCGACGGCGGAGGCTCCGCCCGGCACGGGTGCGCCCGCCTGCGCGACCCCGACCACCGAACGAGCCCAGGCGGCGGCATCCAGGCCAGGAGGGGCCGGGAGCGGACAGGGCCGAGCGGACGCACACGTGGTGGAACGGGGCGTGCTCGCGGCGGGAGAGGATGCGCGAGCGGAGAGGCCGGAAGGGCATGCGGTCGACGCGGGCCTGTCCACGGACTCGGGCAGGCGCTACGCGGTTGACCCGGGTACGAATGCGGACCCGGTCAGGCGCCAACCGGTCAACTCGGGTACGCACGCGGACCCGGTCAGGCGCCAAGCGGTCAACTCGGGTACGCACGCGGACCCGGGCAGGCAGCATGCGGTCGACTCGGGCCTGTCCACGGACTCGGGCAGGCGCCACGCTGTCGACTCGGATGTGCCCGAGGGCTCGGGCAGGCATCACCCGGACGACTCGGGTGCGAACGTGGCGGCCTCGGGCGCGAACGCTGGAGAACCGGGCGAGCGCGCAGCGCAAGAGGTCGCGGACGAGTCCGCCGCCCGTGTCCATGCCGAATCCCACGACTCGCCGCCGTCCGTGTCCGACGCCTCGCCGTCATCCGTGCTTGCCAACTCACCGCATTCCGCGGATTCACCACCCATCACCAGGTCCCAAGGCTCCGAGCATTCCCCGGACTCGGCCGGCTCTCCCGGCAAGGCTGCACAGCGCCTTCGGGAAGCGACCCACGTCCCTGGCGGGGAGCCACGCGTCACCCTCCGCGGCCCAGCGGATCTAGCAGAGGCGTTGCCCTTCCTGCTGGGATTCCACCCGGATGACAGCATCGTGCTGGTCGCCCTGCACGGCGCACAGGGACGATTCGGAGATCGGCTCAGGGTGGGCATCCCGGCACGGGAGGGGGAGTGGCCGCATCTGGCGGCCCAACTCGCCGACAGCGCCGTTCACAGTGGTGCGCGGCGGGGCCGCCCCGAAGGCATGGCCGTCTTCCTCTGCCAGGACCCCAAGAACGGTGAGACCCCGAACGCCACCATGGAGCGGCTGCGCCCCCTGGCCCAGCACTTGCGGGTGGCGTGCGGCGCCCTCGACGTGCCGGTGCTCGAGGCATTGTGTGTCTCGGCGGGCCGCTGGTGGTCCTACTGCTGCCCGGACGAGACGTGCTGTCCGCCGGAGGGCACAGCGATCAGTCGTGGCGGCACCTCGGTCCTGGCCGCAGCCGCCGCGTACGCGGGCATCACGGTGCGTGGCTCGCTCCGGGAGATGACCGCCCGGTTCGCGCCGCTCGACGGCGCGAGGGCCGTCGCGCAGGTGCGCGCGTTCGACGACGCGTACTCCCATCTGGTGCCCAGGATGCTGCGGGACGGCGACTGCGAAACGGTGCGGGAGGAGACGCTCGCTCTGGCCGGCGCCGCGCTGGAGCGCTTCCGCGCGGCGCCGGCCCGGGGAGACGACGTGACCACTGACGCCGAGGACGACGCACTGCTCGGCGACGACGAGGCCGCGACGATCGTCGTCGGTTTGCAGGACCGCGACACGCGTGACCGGGCGGCGGAATGGATGGAGGGCACAGAAGCGGCTCCCGCGCTGCGACTCTGGCGGGCCCTCGCGCGCCGTTGCGTCGCTCCTTACGACGGGCACGCCGCCGCGCCGCTGACGCTGGCCGGTTGGGTCTCGTGGGCGACCGGAGACCAACCGTCCGCGCGCGTCGCGTTCGGGCGGGCGCTCGACGCCGATCCGGACTACACCTTCGCCCGGCTCCTCCACCAGGCATGCAATCGAGGCCTCGATCCTGAGCCGTTGCGCCGTTGCCTGCGTGAGGAACGCGGCAAGCGTCTTGAACGCATCGTCGTTCAGCGTCGCGGCGGCGGTGCGGGGACAGCTCCGAAGGGCAGGCCGGACAGCGCGACGCGGCCTGCGACGACGGCACGCTCGCGCAGCCGGATCCGCACCCGCCGTTCCCCGGTGCCGCCCGCAGGAGGCGATCCCGAATGACACCGAGTCGACCCGTCCGTACGGCATCCGGAAGCCGTGGACGCCGTACGGACGGGGGACATCGACTGCGCCGGCTCCTCGGACGTCTGGGGCGATCGTTCCTACGCCTCCCCGTGCGCCAGAGCGATCAGCCGGTCCAGGACGCGGCCGTCGCTGACGTGCAGCCCGTCGTGCTCGAACTCGTCGGTCACCCACGTTCGCAGGCCCCGCACCGAGGCCGCGGTCTCCAGCGAATGCGCGGTGTCGACGTACATGTCGTCGTGATAGACGGCGGCGGCCACCGGGATCTCGTTGCGCCCCAGCTGGCCGGCGTCGTACAGATCGGGCCACCCCTCCCGCTCGGCAAGAGCGTGTGCCACCTCCCGCAGAGGCGCGAGCGCCGGATCGGCGGTGAACATCCAGGGGTAGATCATCTCCCCGGTGAAGAGCACCGGTTCGCCGCCGGACAACGCCTCGTCCACGTCGAAGCAAGGGAATTCGGAGCGAACGGCGTCGGCGGCCCACCCCGTGGCACCGGGGGAGACCGAGCGCTGCCCGTAGATCGACTCGTGCAGTACCGCGTAGAGGGGATTGCGGGCGAACGACAGATGGTTGTGGACGTCGGCCAGGAAGGTGTCGGAGAGCGCAGGGCCGGCCGGCCCACGGAGGAAGGCATCCTCCAGCAGGTAGTGCAAGGTGTGCGAACCGCTGCCGCG
The DNA here is from genome assembly GCF_003144095.1 of Streptomyces sp. ICBB 8177. GTDB lineage: Bacteria > Actinomycetota > Actinomycetes > Streptomycetales > Streptomycetaceae > Streptantibioticus_D. The sequence goes on from NZ_NSKH01000003.1 coordinate 81,668, forward strand.
TCCCAGCATCATGCCCAGCGACTGGAAGGAGGCCGGGGTGAGCAAACCGCCGTCAGGCAGGCGCACTTCGCGTTCTCGCAGGTGCTCGGCGACCTCCCGCACTGCCGCGACGTCCTGGGGGTAGCGCTCGTAATGGCGGCGGTTCTTGCGTTCCACACGCGGGTAGGCAGCCCGGTACACCTGCTCCGCGTCGCGGGCCAGTCCGGCGAGGCCGCCGGTGATGAACACCTCGCGCAGTCCCTGCGAGGCGAACGACAGATAGGTCAGGGAGCAGAAGCCGCCGAAGCTCTGGCCGAGCAGCGACCAGCGGCCTTCCTCACCGAGGAGTTGCCGCCTGATCAGTTCGCAGTCGGCGACGATGGAGTCGGCTCTGAAGTGTGCGAGGTACTCGGCCTGCTCCGCGGCGTCCCCTCGCCCTGGCAGCGTCTGCCGGTTCGCCGGTGTGGAGCGCCCGGTGCCGCGCTGGTCGAGGAGGAGCACGCGGTAGTCGTCCAACGCTCGGCGCAACCAGGACTCACGTGCGGCCGGCCGGGGAGAACGCCCGCCCGGGCCGCCTTGCAGGTACAAGAGCCAAGGCAGCTCCTCGCGTTCGCGTCCGGCGGCGACCACCTCGCGGGCGTAGACCTCGATGCGCTCACCGGCGGGATCGCGGTGATCGAGCGGGACCCGGAAGGTGTGGTCGGTCAGGACGGTTCCCGGCTGGCGGTGGACGGCCATCGATCTCCTTCTGGGACTGGTGCCGAACGGTCGGGTCGGGCGTGGGTCGGCGGTGGCACGCGCTCTGGCACCGTAATCGCCCTTGCCGCGAGCGTACGACTCCGCCCGCCTCCGGAGGTCTGGCTCGCCTCCCCGCCTCCTGCGGGCCACTTGCCCCCCGCGGCCTCCGCCTTCTCGCCAGCAGCGGCCTTCCGCGCGACGGCCTCTCCACCGCGCGGGCCCCAGCCTCCCTCCCGCCCGTCCACGGCTCGCGCCGTTCCGCGGCCGATCGCCCTCAGCAGTCCTCAGTCGTCCTCGGTCTTCTCAGCCGCCGTCAGCCCTCGTCGCCCTCTCGCTCGCCCGCCCCGGCCCGTCGCGCCCCGTCCGTCCGGCGGCGCGGCCAGCTCCGCCGTCACCTCTGGTCCACCCCCGTCCGGACCGGTGATGCGAGCATCGCCACGCGGCACGTGCTGGGGAACACGCTGTTTATCGTCAGGCAGACGACTATGATCACGCCATGTCGCCCTACGACCCGTCGGCCCATCCCCCCTTCGCTGTCACCGTCGACCTGGTCGTGCTCACCGTGCGCAGGCACGCGCTGTGCGCGCTCGCCGTGCGCCGGGGGGAGCCGCCGTACCAGGGGCAGTGGGCGCTGCCGGGCGGCTTCGTCAGGAGCGACGAGAACCTCGCGGAGGCGGCCGCACGGGAGTTGGCGGAGGAGACCGGGCTGCGCGCGCAGCAGTCCGCCGGCACGTCCCCCGCCGGGGCGCCGGGCCCGTACGGAGGCAGCAACGGCGCGCACCTGGAACAGCTCGCTACTTACGGCGACCCGGACCGCGATCCGCGGATGAGGGTGGTCAGCGTCGCACACCTGGTTCTGGCGCCCGATCTGCCCGCGCCGCGGGCCGGGGGAGACGCGAGCGGTGCGCGATGGGCGCCCATCGAGGACCTGTTGCAGCCCGAGCAGCCCGCGCCGCTCGCCTTCGACCACGCGCGCATCCTTGCCGACGGTGTGGAGCGCGCCCGGTCCAAGATCGAGTACTCGTCGTTGGCAACGGCTTTCTGCCCGGCGGAGTTCACCGTGGGGGAGCTGCGCAGGGTGTACGAGGCGGTGTGGGGGGTCGCCCTCGACCCGCGCAACTTCCACCGGAAGGTCACCGGGACCCCTGGTTTCCTGGTGCCGACAGGGGGCACGACGACCCGGCAGGGCGGCCGTCCCGCGCAGTTGTTCCGGGCGGGCGGGGCGACGTTGCTCAACCCGCCGATGCTGCGCCCCGAGGTGTGAGCGATGGGCCTCTTCGTCAACAGCGGTCGTATTCAAGGGCGTTGGGGCGTCGAGCCGCCGGTTCGGCCTTGAGCTGCGCGGACGTTGAGTACCGCATGGGCGTGAAGTCGCGCTGCGGATGTCCGTAACTCCCCGTAGTTCGCACGATTCCTTACGATAAAGCGTCAATTGTGCAGGAAGGGGCGATCACCCTTTCGTGTGCTTTTCAGCAAAGCCCTCAAGGCTGCCGGACGGATCGCCGACAAATGATGCGTGAGTACCCTTGCGCACACCATGATGACCGCGGCCCGCTCCGCCGACACCGGCGTCGCCGGGCCCGGCGACCTCGACCGCTACCCGTACGCGGACGCGCCTGGCAGCGAACGCGTCGGAACCCCCAACTGGGACGGAGTGGACACGGAGATGGGCCGGGTCGGCCGCCGCGCGAGCGGCAGCCGGGGCCGAGGCCTGCACGGTCAACTCGTCCAGCAGCTCGGCCAGATGATCGTCTCCGGTGACCTCGGGGCCGACCGCCCGCTCGTTCCCGAGGAGATCGGCCAGCGCTTCGAGGTCTCCCGTACCGTCGTGCGGGAGTCGCTGCGGGTGCTGGAGGCCAAAGGCCTGGTCAGTGCCCGGCCCAACGTCGGCACCAGGGTCCGGCCGGTGAGCGACTGGAACCTGCTCGACCCCGACATCATCGAGTGGCGGGCGTTCGGGCCGCAGCGCGACGACCAGCGCCGCGAACTGTGCGAACTGCGCTGGACGATCGAACCGCTGGCCGCCCGGCTCGCGGCCGGACACGGGCGCGAGGACGTGCAGCAGCGTCTCGCCGACATGGCAGAGATCATGGCGCACGCCGTCGCTCAGGGGGACTCCCTGACGTTCTCGCGGGCGGACGCCGAGTTCCACGCGCTCGTCCTCCAGGTCACGGGCAACCGCATGCTGGAGCACCTGTCGGGCATCGTCTCCTCCGCCCTCCAGGTCTCCGGCGGGCCGGTCACCGGCTGCGACCGGCCGACCGAGGCGGCGGTCGGCCTGCACGCGTCCATCGTCGAGGCGCTCGCCACGGGGGACGCGGCGGCGGCGGAGGCCGCGATGCGGCAGCTGCTCACGGTGCACCCCGAGGTGGACCACGTGGTCCCCGCTCCCCGCGAGCACTGACTGCCGACTCGGCGCGCCCCCGTTCGTTCCCTGGCCGGCCGTTCGCCGACCGACCTCGCTCGAAGTACGGGACGCGTTCGGTCCGCCCGACCGTCCCTGGCTGTCGTGCCGGTCCCGTTCGATCCGTTCAACCTGTTCCGTCTGTTCGACCCGCTCGACTCCGTTCGGATCGGTTCGGCGTCGTCTCCCCCTCCTCCTTCTGGTCGGAGCCCTCGTGGATCCGGCCCCGACGTACCGCGCCGCCGCCGGGCCCATGTCGCAGGGGCCCGGCGGCGCTCGCGTTCGGGGGTCGGCCCGGGCCGGCGGTGGTGGGAAAGGCGTCGCCGCTCGGCGCCGGTTGGGGGCTTGCGACCCGGCGCGGCCAGGGGCCTGGTTTACGCTGGACTGCGGTGTGACGCGGGCCACGTAAGACCCGCGTAACGCCGACAGGGGGAGCGCGATGACCTAAGCGGTGGTACCGCCGAAGGAATACGGACGACATCCCCGTCGCTGTGTTGCCAGGCGGTTCCGCTCCTTACCGCCGGTCCATCCCCGCCGGCGGCCGGCGGCCCTTGCCGAGTGCAGGCGCGGTCGGAAGTCGTTCCCATCGTTCCGAGAGGTTGTTCGTGTCGGCCAGCACATCCCGTACGCTCCCGCCGGAGATCACCGAATCCGAGTCTCTGATGGCGCTCATTGAGCGGGGTAAGGCACAGGGCCAGATCGCAGGCGACGACGTACGTCGGGCCTTCGAGGCGGACCAGATTCCGGCAACCCAGTGGAAGAACGTCCTGCGCAGCCTCAACCAGGTCCTCGACGAGGAGGGTGTGACGCTGATGGTCAGTGCCGCTGAGGCGCCGAAGCGCACCCGTAAGAGCGTCGCAGCCAAGAGTCCGGCGAAGCGGACTGCCGCCAAGACCGTGGCCACCTCGACGACCGCGATCAAGAAGACCGCCACCGTCAAGACCGCGGCCGCCCCGGCCCCCGCGGAGGTCGCCATCGAAGCCGACGACAGCGCCGACGAGGCCGTCACCAAGGCGGCCGTGAAGAAGGCTCCCGCCAAGAAGGCCGCGGCCAAGAAGACCGCCGCCAAGAAGACGGCGGCGAAGAAGACCACGGCCAAGAAGTCCGACGACGAGATCGTCGAGGGCGAGGAACTGGTCGACGAGGCAGCGGTTCCCGGCAAGCCCGGCGAGGCCGGCCCCGACCAGCCCGAGTCCGAGGGCTTCGTGCTCTCCGACGACGACGAGGACGACGCCCCCGCGCAGCAGGTCGCTGCGGCCGGCGCCACCGCCGACCCGGTCAAGGACTACCTCAAGCAGATCGGCAAGGTCCCCCTGCTCAACGCCGAGCAGGAAGTGGAGCTGGCCAAGCGCATCGAGGCCGGTCTGTTCGCCGAGGACAAGCTCTCCGCCGCCGAGAAGCTCGCCCCCAAACTCCAGCGCGAGCTGGAGATCATCGCCGAGGACGGTCGCCGCGCCAAGAACCACCTGCTGGAGGCCAACCTCCGTCTCGTGGTCTCGCTGGCCAAGCGCTACACCGGCCGCGGCATGCTCTTCCTGGACCTGATCCAGGAGGGCAACCTCGGTCTGATCCGGGCGGTCGAGAAGTTCGACTACACCAAGGGCTACAAGTTCTCCACGTACGCCACCTGGTGGATCCGGCAGGCGATCACCCGCGCCATGGCCGACCAGGCCCGCACCATCCGCATCCCGGTGCACATGGTCGAGGTCATCAACAAGCTGGCCCGCGTCCAGCGCCAGATGCTCCAGGACCTGGGCCGCGAGCCCACCCCGGAGGAGCTGGCCAAGGAACTCGACATGACCCCCGAGAAGGTCATCGAGGTCCAGAAGTACGGCCGCGAGCCGATCTCGCTGCACACCCCGCTCGGCGAGGACGGCGACAGCGAGTTCGGTGACCTGATCGAGGACTCCGAGGCGGTCGTCCCGGCCGACGCGGTCAGCTTCACCCTGTTGCAGGAGCAGCTGCACTCCGTCCTCGACACGCTCTCCGAGCGCGAGGCGGGCGTGGTCTCCATGCGCTTCGGCCTCACTGACGGCCAGCCCAAGACGCTGGACGAGATCGGCAAGGTCTACGGGGTCACCCGTGAGCGCATCCGGCAGATCGAGTCCAAGACGATGTCGAAGCTGCGTCACCCGTCCCGCTCCCAGGTGCTGCGCGACTACCTGGACTGACCGGCGCCTTTCCCGGTCCGGCGTGAGCCGGCCGGGCGCCGGACGGCACGGTGTCCTTCGGGCCCGGAACCTCCTTCGCGGGGTTCCGGGCCCGTCGTGCGTGCTGCTGCCGTACGGAACGGACTTCCGGATGCGCGTACGCCCGGGGTGGACCACGCTGAGTGTTCCAGCCGCTCCGGAAGGTCAGGAGACCGTATGCGCATCAGGCCCCGACTTCGGGCGACCGCCGTACTGCTGGGCGGGCTGGCACTGCTGACGGCGACCGCGCCGCTCACCCTGCCCGCAGCTCCCGCCGTCGCCAAGCAGTCCGGCGGCGCACACGCAGGCATCATCGGCGGCGGTCCCACCGGTACCGCGGAACACCCCTACGTGGTGGCCCTGGCCAGTCAGGAACGCTTCGGTTCGGACCGCTCGGGCCAGTTCTGCGGCGGCGCCGTGGTCGCCCCGGACGTCGTGCTCACCGCGGCGCACTGCTTCGGCCGTGACGTGCTGGGCACGGACTGGCGGGACGTGAAGGACCTGCGTGTGCTGTTCGGGCGGACCGATCTGAGCACCCGCGAAGGCCGCGAGGTCTCGATCAAGGATGTGTGGATCAACCCGTCGTACGACCCGGAGACCAACGCCGGGGACATCGCCGTGATTCAGCTGGCCCGGCCCCTGCCCGGCCACCCCGTGATCCCGCTCGCGACCGCCGACGACACGGCCGACTACCGCGAGGGGCAGGCCGCACGGGTCTACGGCTGGGGCGACACGACCGGCAACGGCGCGTACGCGAACACGCTGCGGGAGGCCGACGTCACGCTGCTGCCCGACAGCCGTTGTCGTCAGGCGTACCCGGGCAGCGCGGCGGGCACCTACGTTCCCGCCTCCATGGTGTGCGCGGGCGCCGACCAGGGCGGACGGGACGCCTGCCAGGGGGACAGCGGCGGGCCGCTCGTGGCCGACGGCCGGCTCATCGGCCTGGTGTCCTGGGGTACCGGATGCGGGGAGGCCCGGCATCCGGGCGTCTACACCAGGGTCTCGGCGATGGCACGCGCGGTTGCGCGGTTCCTGTAGACGAGACGCGCGTGACGAGCCGGCGGGATGCGTCGCGGGTCGCGGGAATGGCCCCGTGGGCGGAGTGGTCGTCCGCCGGGATCGGCAGGCGCGGCCCGGTGGGGCGCGCCGCGGATGCGCCCCGGGCGGTCGCCGGCCGGAAGCCGCGGGCGGGTCGGACGGTCGCGGGTCAGTGGGCACGGCGAGGTCGGGGAACCGCGGGTCGGTGGGCGTGGGGCAACCGAATGCCCGATGGCCCCAGCCGTCACCTCGCTCCCGTTCGCCCCACGCGTCTCACGAACCCTGTGTGCTCGGAGCCGCACTCCGGGTGATTGCGGCGAACGCGAAACGGCCACCCCTCGGCGGGGTGGCCGCTCCGTTTCCGGCCTGGTGCCGGTCCGAGCTCGTCGTCGTTCGCGATGTGTCGGGGATCAGTCCTCGACCACTGCCGCAGGGGCGGCGGTGAGTCGTCCGGTCTCGTCCTGTATTTCCGCGGCGATCTTCTTCAGTTCAGGCTCGAACTTGCGCCCGTGGTGGGCACAGAAGAGAAGCTCGCCACCGCTGATGAGAACGACGCGCAGGTAGGCCTGGGCGCCGCAGCGGTCGCAGCGGTCTGCCGCGGTCAGCGGGCTTGCGGGGGTCAGAACAGTAGTCACGTCGCCTCTTCTCTAGCTCGACGAGCTGTCGTACCAGGGTCAACATCCAACCAGGCCGAAAACGTTCCCGCTCGTGGCTTTTCCTCGAAGAATCTGCCCGAGGAGGCCGGATGCTACCGGTTGGCGGCGAATAGGTCTCGATGTGGCTTTCAGGGGTCTATGTGGGACTTCGTCCGGTTTTCGCCTCCCGGCTGGCTGCCGGTTGTTGGTGAGGACGTGCCCGGAGCCTAAATGGTTCATGCCTCTTTGGGAACGTGATGTGGCTATCACTCGGACGAGGGATCGAACACCTGTCCGACCGGGGCTAGCATGAGAGATGGAAACCGGGTCGTGGCGAAGCCGCCACCGCACGCATCGGTACCCTCTCCTCGGCGAACTTCGGCACGCACGACCCGGACCCGCCAGCCGCCGACCCCCGGCCGACCCAGGCCGGACCCAGGACTGCCGCGATGCACGAGACGCACCGCGCCGCACGAGATGTACGAGGAGCCGCCCGCGTGACCGCCGACACTTCAGCGCCGTCCACCGCCCTGCTGAGTGGCGCGGACCGCGACGGCTCCAACTACACCGCGCGGCACCTGCTCGTCCTGGAAGGCCTGGAGGCGGTCCGCAAGCGCCCCGGCATGTACATCGGCTCGACCGACAGTCGCGGCCTGATGCACTGCGTGTGGGAGATCATCGACAACGCGGTCGACGAGGCCCTCGGCGGCTACTGCGACCGCATCGAGGTGCTGCTGCACGACGACGGCTCGGTCGAGGTCCGCGACAACGGCCGCGGCATCCCGGTCGACGTGGAGCCCAAGACCGGGCTGTCCGGCGTCGAGGTCGTGATGACCAAGCTGCACGCGGGCGGGAAGTTCGGCGGCGGCTCCTACGCGGCCTCCGGCGGTCTGCACGGTGTGGGCGCCTCCGTGGTCAACGCGCTCTCCGCCCGCCTGGACGTCGAGGTCGACCGCGGCGGCCACACCCACGCGATCAGCTTCCGGCGAGGAGTGCCCGGGATCTTCACCGAGCAGGGGCCGGACGCGCCGTTCGATCCGGCGAGCGGGCTGCGCAAGGCCAAGAAGGTACCGAAGACGCGCAGCGGCACCCGGGTGCGTTTCTGGGCCGACCGGCAGATCTTCCTCAAGGACGCCAGGCTCTCCCTGGAGAACCTCCACCAGCGAGCCCGCCAGACCGCCTTCCTGGTGCCGGGGCTGACCATCCTCGTACGCGACGAGCGGGCGGCAGCGGGCGAGGAGGGCCCCGTCGAGGAGGTCTTCCACTACGACGGCGGCATCGGCGAGTTCTGCGAGTACCTCGCGCCGGACAAGCCGCTGAGCGACGTGGTGCGACTGCAGGGCGAGGGGACGTTCAAGGAGACCGTGCCAGTACTGGACGAGCGCGGGCACATGACGCCGACCGAGGTCACCCGTGACCTCGGTGTCGACATCGCGCTGCGCTGGGGCGCGGGCTACGACACCACCCTGCGCTCCTTCGTGAACATCATCGCCACGCCCAAGGGCGGCACCCACGTGGCCGGGTTCGAGCGCTCTCTCACCCGCACCCTCAACGAGGTGCTGCGCTCCACCAAGCTGCTGCGCGTCGCCGAGGACGACATCGCCAAGGACGACGCGACCGAGGGACTGACGGCGGTCGTCACCGTACGGCTGGCGGAGCCGCAGTTCGAGGGCCAGACCAAGGAGGTCCTCGGGACCTCGGCCGCCTCCCGGATCGTGGCGAACGTGGTGGCCAAGGAACTGAAGGCGTTCCTGACCTCGTCCAAGCGCGACCAGAAGCAGCAGGCCCGCGCGGTCCTGGAGAAGGTGGTCGCCGCCGCGCGCACCCGCATCGCCGCCCGACAGCACAAGGAGGCTCAGCGCCGCAAGACGGCCCTGGAGTCGTCGTCGCTGCCGGCGAAGCTCGCCGACTGCCGCAGCGACGACGTGGACCGCACGGAGTTGTTCATCGTGGAGGGCGACTCGGCGCTGGGCACCGCGAAGGTGGCCCGCAACTCCGAGTTCCAGGCGCTGCTGCCGATCCGCGGCAAGATCCTCAACGTGCAGAAGTCGTCCATCTCGGACATGCTCAAGAACGCCGAGTGCGGCGCGATCATCCAGGTCATAGGAGCCGGGTCCGGCCGGACCTTCGACATCGACGCGGCGCGCTACGGCAAGGTCATCTTCCTCGCCGACGCGGATGTGGACGGCGCCCACATCCGCACCCTGCTGCTCACGCTCTTCCAGCGATACATGCGGCCGATGGTCGAGGAGGGGCGGGTCTTCTCCGCGGTGCCGCCGCTGCACCGCATCGAGCTGACCAACCCCAAGAAGGGGCAGGACAAGTACATCTACACGTATTCCGACAACGAGCTGCGCCAGACGCTCCTGGACCTCCAGCGTCGCAACGTCCGCTACAAGGACAGCATCCAGCGCTACAAGGGTCTCGGCGAGATGGACGCCGACCAGCTCGCGGAGACCACGATGGACCCCAGGCACCGCACCCTGCGCCGGATCAACATCAGCGACCTGGAGGCGGCGGAGCGCGTCTTCGACCTGCTGATGGGCAACGAGGTCGCCCCACGCAAGGAGTTCATCACCAACGCGGCGGCCACGCTGGACAGGTCCCGCATCGACGCGTGAGATCCGGGGGCCGGCGGAAGCCGGACCCCGGAGCGGGTGGCCGGGGGTGGGGCGCCGGCTGCGCGGTGAGGCGCTGCGAGGCAAGGGGGCGCACGGGCCTGCCTGTGGACGTGGGCGTGGGCATGCCCGTGGACGTGTTCAGGGACGTAGGCGGCGCGAGCCGGTGCACGCTGAAGATCTCGCGCCTGCTCTGGCCTGGGCTGTTGCCGTCGGCGGAGTGAGCGGGTTCCGGCCCGCCCTCGCACCCCTACAGCCACAGTGACCGCCGCCCGCGCCGGCCCTCCCGCCCGGCGCTGAACGACCACGCGACGGGAACGCCCCCGCGATCCGACGGCCGCCGCCCCTCCGCCATCGACCACCCGCGCCTCCGGCCGTCGATGAGCCGCACCGCCCGTCGCCGAACACCGCCCCGTTGCCCGTCGCCGAACACCGCCCCGTCGCCGGTCGCCGAACACCGACCACCGGCCGCCCCCGCGCCTAACCGCGCCACCTCGCGCCTTACTCAGGAGGCTTCTCCACCCCAGGGTGGAGAAGCATCTCCACCCGAAGCTCCACCCTGGCGCCGATCCGGACGGGGGCTGGCCCTCGTAGCTTCGATTTCAGCAGCACGGCACGGCCCCTGTTCCAAGCGCCCCCGATTCAGCGGGCCTTGATCAGCGGGCCGTGATCCAGCGGTCTTCTTCGCAGCTCGGAGGCACTCCTCATGTCCGGTCTGGCCAACATCGTCGTGATCGTGGCGGTCGTCGCCCTGGTGATCGTGCGCCAGAGCCGGCCCCGCCGCGTCAAGGACGGCCGAAGCTGGTGGATCCTCCCGGCCGTGCTGCTCTATCTGGCACTGCGGGAGCACGGGATCGTCGACGCCCACCACCAGGCGGTCTCGGTGGGGCTGCTCGCCGGAGAGCTGCTGATAGGCGCGGGCATGGGTGTCGTCTGGGCGTTCACCAGCCGCATATGGCGTGACCAGGACGGCGTGGTGTGGACGAAGGGCACCAAGGCCACGGCCGCCGCCTGGGTCGGGGGCATCGCGTTGCGCATCGGTCTCGCGGCCGTCGGCGCGATGATGGGGGTGCACCAGGGCGAGGGAGCGACCATGCTCGCTCTGGCGGGGACGTTGCTGATACGCACCGGGCTGGTCGTCTGGCGGGCGCGTGAGCTGGAGCCGGTCGGGTTCGGTGCGACGGCCGCACCGTGACGATGGTCGGAGCGAAGGGTGCCTACGTGGGGCTGACCTTCTGGACGCAGTGGCCTTCGCGAGAGGCGCTGGCGAAGCAGGGCCGCACCGCGACGCAGCGCGGCCTGGCCTGGCTGATGCGGCTGGCGGTGCTGGCGGCGCTCGTGTGGGACGCCGTCGCCAACCGTCAGACGGCGGGTACGCGGTCGATGCTGACGCTGGTCGTCGCCGTGCTCCTCACCGGAGTCATCGTCTACGGGTTGATCCACTACACGCTGGGCCATCGACTCTGGCAGTCGGTCGCCATGATGGCGCTGCTCATCGGCGCCGCCTATATGGCGTGGTCGGCCCAGGCGGAGGTCGTGGCGACGGTGCTGTGGTGCGGTTGCGCGGTGATGGCGATCGAGCGGTTGCCCCTGGCCGCGGCCGCGCTGGTCGCGACGGGCGCCCTCGGCTCCTACGTGACCGTCGGCAGCACGGACAGCGGGCTCAACAAGGCGCTGTCCGTCGTGGGGATCTGCCTGGTCGGATACGTGATGAGGCTGGACGCGGAGGCGCGGGGCAACACCCAGCGGATGCTGGCGCAGGAGCGGGCGGCGCGGGCCGCTGAGGCGGAATCGGCGGCGCTGCGCGAACGTGGACGGATCGCGCGGGAGATCCACGACGTGCTGGCGCACAGCCTGTCCGCGCAGATGGTGCACCTGGAGGCCGCCCGGCTGCTGATCGAGCGGGGCGGGGAGCGTGAGGAGGTACTCGACCGGGTGGTCGCGGCCCGCCGGATGGCACGGCAGGGGCTGGCCGAGACGCGGCAGGCGCTGTCCGCCCTGCGAGGGGAGATGACGCCGGCGGAGGAGTTCCTGCGCGAGTTGGTGGAGTCCGAGGGGGCGCGGCTGCGTATCGACGGAGAGCGCAGGGAGCTGCCCGCCGAGGCCGGGCTCGCGGTGCGGCGGGTGGCGCAGGAGGCGATGACCAACGCGCGCAAGCACGCCCCGGGGGCGATGGTGGCGGTGCGTCTCGACTATCAGCCGGGGGAGGTGGAACTGGAGGTGAGGGACTTCGGCGGTCAGCCTGTGGATAACGGACTGAGTGCCTCTGGAGCGGGTTACGGTCTGCTCGGGATGCGTGAACGCGCCGAGTTGCTCGGCGGGACGCTGGAGGCGGGACCGGCCGAGGAGGGGTTCGTGGTGCGTCTGCGGGTGCCGGCGTAATGACCGGACGTGTCGTACGGGTGGTGGTGGCGGACGACCAGACGGTGGTCCGCGAGGGGATCGTGACGCTGCTGGGGCTGCTGCCCGGGCTGGACGTGGTCGGCGCGGCGGGTGACGGGGAGGAGGCGGTGCGGCTGGTGGCGGAGACGTCGCCGGACGTGGTGTTGATGGACCTGCGGATGCCCAGGTGCGACGGGGCGGAGGCGACCCGGCGGATTCGCAGGGACCACCCAGGGACGCAGGTGGTGGTGCTGACGACGTTCGGCGACGACGACTCGCTCTTCCCGGCGTTGCAGGCGGGGGCGCGCGGCTATCTGACGAAGGACGCAGGCAGCGAGGAGATCCTGCGGGCGATCGAAGACGTGGTGGCCGGGCAGGCGGGGTTGTCGCCGCAGGTGCAGCGGCGGTTGCTGGAGCGGTTGTCGCAGCAGGGGGCGTCTTTCGGCACCGCGGCGTCCGTTGACCCGGGAGGTGGCGGCCGGGCCGGGGCCTCGATCCGTTCCGGGGATGAGGGCGAGCCCGCGGCGCTTCGGCGCGATGGCCTCGGCGCCGCGAGTGAAGCCGACCGCGCCGAGAGCGCTGATCGCGTCGGTGTGGATCGCCACGGCGCCGATGCCGAGCCAGGGGCCGAGCAGCAGCCGCAGGCCGGTACAACGGACTTGCCGGACGGGCTGACCGCGCGGGAGGCCGAGGTGCTGGGACTGGTGGCGGACGGGCTGTCCAACGCGGAGATCGCGACGCGGCTCTTCGTCAGCCACGCCACGGTCAAGACGCACATCAACAACCTGTTCGCGAAGACCGGGGTGCGGGACCGGGCACAGGCCGTGCGGTACGCGTACCTGCACGGGATCAACCCGGCGCGCGGCAGGGGCGGGGAGTGACCCTGGGGAGGCGGCGGCCGGTTTCGGGGGGGTGTCACCTGATGGAGTGAACGTTTCGGCAACCGCGTGAGACGTCAGTTCCGTTCTGTCCATTCTTGGGCCCACATGGCCTGGCCGGCCCAAGGCCACCGGCCGATCGGCGTGCGGCTCAAGGAGATTCACCGTGGACGTTCACGACGGCGCGCAGGGGACCCGGCTCGGGGTGGAGGACCCCTGGGCGGCGGCTCTCGACGCCGGTCCGTGGCAGGAGCCGCCACGTCCGGAGCCGCCGGAGCGTACCGGGGTCTACCAGGAGGTGCAGGCGGGGGAGGAGTTCCGGGAGGTGCGCAGGCGGTACCGGCGGTTCGCGTTCCCGGCGTCGGCGGCGTTCTTCGTCTGGTACCTGGCGTACCTGCTGACGGCCACCATGGCGCCGGGGCTGATGGCCCGGCGGGTGGACGGCGCGGTCAACGTGGCGATGGTGGCGGGGCTGGCGCAGTTCGGCACGACGTTCCTGCTGACGTGGGCGTACGCGCGGCACGCCCGGTTGCGGCGGGACCGGGCGGCGTTGGAGCTGCGGTGGGACACCCAGGAGCGGGTCCGGTGAGCGGGGTGCCGATGAGGGTGCGAGAGGCGGTCCCGGCACACCCGTTGGCCGCGTCGGCGACGGAGCATCAGGGGCTGGCGATGACGCTGTTCACGGTGTTCGTCGCCGTGACGCTGGCGATCACCGTGTGGGTGGGGCGGCGCCGGAGCGACTCGGAGGAGTTCTTCTCGGGGGGCCGGATGTTCTCGCCCATGGAGAACGGTTTCGCCATCTCCGGGGACTACCTCTCCGCAGGATCGTTCCTGGGCGTCTCCGGGCTCATCGCGCTCTACGGGTACGACGGCATCCTCTACCTCATCGGCTTCCTGGTCGCCTGGCTCGGAGTGCTGATGCTGGTGGCCGAACTCGTGCGCAACTGCGGGCGGTTCACGCTGGCCGACGTGCTGTCGGCGCGGATGCGCGAGCGGCCGGTGCGGGTCGCGGCGGGGACCTCGTCGATCACGGTGTCGGTGCTCTACCTGGTGGCGCAGATGGTCGGCGCGGGCAGTCTGGTCTCGTTGCTCCTCGGCGACCAGGGCGGTTACGCGCGGGCGTGGAGCGTCGTCGGTGTCGGCACGCTGATGGTGGTGTACGTGGCGTTCGGCGGCATGCGGGCCACGACCTGGATCCAGATCGTGAAGGCGGTGCTGCTGCTCGGCGGGACGGTGGCGCTGACCGTGCTGGTGCTGCTCCGTTTCCACGGCGACGTCAACGGCCTGCTGCGCGCGGCTGCCGACGGCAGCGGCCACGGATCGGCTTATCTGCGGCCGGGGTTGAAGTACGGCGGGTCGTGGACCAACCGGCTGGACTTCTTCAGCCTCGGCCTCGCGCTGGTGCTCGGCACCGCGGGGCTGCCGCACATCCTCGCGCGGTTCTACACGGTGCCGACCGCGCGGGCGGCACGCCGGTCGGCGGTGTGGGCGGTCGGGCTGATCGGGGTGTTCTACCTGATGACGATGGTGCTGGGGCTGGGCGCTTCGGCCGTCGTGGGCTCGGACGCGGTGCGCGAGTCGGACCCGGCGGGCAACACCGCGGTCCCGCTGCTCGCCCTCGACCTGGGCGGCGGTTCCGGATCGACCGGTGGCACCGTGCTGTTCGCCGTGGTCGGGGCGATCGCCTTCGCCACGATCCTCGCCGTCGTCGCCGGGCTGACGCTGACCTCCTCCGCCTCCGTGGCGCACGACCTGTACGCGGGGCTGCGGCGCCGCGCGGCGGAGCCCGGCGGGCGCGAGGAGGTCAGGGTGGCGCGGTTCGCGGCCGTGGGAATCGGGGCGGTCGCGATCGTGCTGACGCTGTTCGCCCGAGGGCTGAACACCGCGGTCGTGGTCGGCGTGGCCTTCGCGGTGGCCGCCTCGGCGAACGTGCCCGCCCTGCTGTTCACGCTGTTCTGGCGCAGGTTCACCACCCGGGGAACGGTCTGGGCGATCTACGGGGGACTGGTGCCCGCGGTCGTGCTGGTGCTCTTCTCACCGGTCGTGTCGGGTGCGCCGGGAGCGATCTTCCCGGGCGCGGACTTCCACTGGTTCCCGTTGCAGAACCCGGGCATCGTCTCCATCCCGCTGGGCTTCCTCGCGGGCTGGCTGGGCACCGTGCTGCCCGGCGAGCGGGCGGACGCCGGGCGGCACGCGGAGTTGGAGGTGCGGTCGCTGACCGGCGCGGGCGCGGTGTGAACGCGCCACCGCGCGCCGACGAGGGTCACGCCCTCGCGCGGTACCGGTGTTCGGGGCGGCCGGTCGTGCCGTAGCGCAGTTCCAGGCGGGCCAGGCCCTCGCGCACCAGGTACGACAGATAGCGCTGCGCGGTCGCACGGGAGACGCCGGTCGCCTCGGCCACCTCCGCCGCCGACAGGTCGCGTCGCGCCGCCCGCACCGCGTCCCGCACCAGCGCCAGGGTCGGCGCGGAATGCCCCTTGGCCGGGACCGGGGGCAGCGCGGCCGGTCGCGCCGCGCTGAACAGCGCGTCCACGTCCGCCTGGTCGGCCTGCGCCCCCGGTTCCAACGCGTCCATCCGGTGGCGCAGATCACGGTAGGCGCCCAGCCGTTCGGCGAGCGCGGCCGCGCCGAACGGCTTGACCAGGTAGCCGACCGCGCCCAGCCGCATCGCCGAGCGGACCGAGGCCACGTCCCGGGCGGCCGTGGTCACGACGGCGTCCGGACGCGCCCCGCCGGCCTCGTCGGTCAGCCGGCGCAGTACGTCGAGGCCGGAGCCGTCCGGCAGGTAGACATCGAGCAGCAGCAGGTCCGGGCTCAGTTCGCGGACCGCGGCGAGCGCGGCGGCCACCGACGCGGCCTGCCCGGCGACCTCGAAACCGGCGACCCGGGTGACGTACGCGGCGTGGATGCCGCTGACCCGGAAGTCGTCCTCGACGACCAGCGTCCTGATCGGCGTCGCGTCGACGATCGTCATCCGTCTGCTCCTCTCTCCGCCGCGCCCCAGACCGCGCGTGCGGGCACTCCTGCCGGCCTCGGCCCCGCCCCGGCCACCGGCAACCTCACCGTGAACACCGCTCCCGCTCCCTCGCTCACCGTGATCGTGCCGCCGTGCCGCCGGACCAGCCGGTGCACCAAAGCCAGCCCGAGGCCGCGCCGGACGGTCCCGCGATCCGGGCTCGTCGACCAGCCGTCCTCGAAGATCCGTTCCCGTGCCCCTTCGGGGACGCCGGGGCCGCTGTCGGCGACCGTCAGCGTCACGTCCGCGTCCGACTCCACCAGCGACAGCCGCACCTCGCCCGTACCGCAAAGGCCCGCCGAGGCACCCGCGCCGCCGCCCCCCGATACGCCCAAAGAACCGGCTGCCGGGCCGGATCCCGCCGACGCGACCGCCTCCACCGCGTTGTCCAGCAGGTTGCCGACGATGGTCAACAGCCGGTTCAGGTGCGGGGGTTCCTCGCTCAGGCGGGAGTCCTCGGTCAGCTCCAGGCGCACGCCGCGTTCCGCGGCCACCGTGGTCTTGGCCATCACCAGGCCGACCATGAGCGGGTTGCCGATGCGTTCGCGCACCGACTCCGCCAGTGAGGGTTCGGCGCCCGCCGACTCCACCGCGAACTCCAGGGCCGACGCGTACTCGCCCAGTTCCAGCAGTCCGGCCAGGGTGTGCATGCGGTTGGAGAACTCGTGCTGCTGCGAGCGCAGCGCGTCGGTCAGGCCGCGCACCGAGTCCAGTTCCCGCAGCAGGCCGACGAGTTCGGTGCGGTCGCGTACGGTGACCACCGCGCCCAGCTCCTGGCCGCCCAGGGTCACCGGGCGGCGGTTGACGGCCAGGCAGTGGCGGTCGGTCAGCACGGTCAGGTCGGCACCGGTCAGGCCGCCGTCGGCCAGCTCGCCGCTCAGCGCCCTCCGCAACCGCCCGTCCGGCAGCGCCTCCTCCAGCCGGGTGCCCAGCGCGGTGCCCAGGCCCAGCAGCCGCCGCGCCTCGTCGTTGACGACGGTGATCCGCTCCTGCCGGTCGAAGCCGATCACGCCTTCCCGGATGCCGTGCAGCATGGCCTCGCGGTCCTGGAGCAGCCCGGTGATCTCCTCCAGTTCCAGGCCGAACGTCGAGCGCTTCAGCCGGCGCGCCAGCAGGGAGGAGGCGGCCACGCCGACCGCCAGGGAAATGCCGACGTACAGCGCGAAGACCGGGAGTTCGCCGCGCAGTCGACCGAAGACCCGGCTCTCCTCGATGCCCACGGACACCTCGCCGACCAGGGTGTTCGTCGGGCCGTACAGCGGGACCTTGCCGTTGGCGGCATGCCCCAGGGTGCCGTGGTCGATGCCGACGTGCGGCCTGCCGTCCAGGATGGCCAGCGGCGTTCCGACCGATTTGCCCAGCAGCTGGGGATTGGGGTGCGAGTAGCGGATGCCGTCGAGGTCGGTGACCACCACGTAGGACGCGCCGGAGGTCCTGCGGATGCGCTCCGCCACGCTCTGCACCACGTCGCCCCCGCCGCCGTACTCCATCGCGTCGCGGATCTGCGGCTCGGCGGCCGTGGTCCACGCGATGGCCAGCGCCTCGTTCTCGTACTGACGGTCGAGCTGGGCGCGTTGGGCGAGCGCGAGCAGGACGAAGCCGACCGCGCCCGTCAGACCGAGGATGGCCAGTTGGGCCGCGAGGATGCGGGCGGACAGCTTGCGGTTGCGGCCGCGTGACCAGGGCATCGCACGGCCCGGGGTGCGCAGGGGCATTGGCAGATTGTGCACGGCCGCGCCCGCCGTGCCCACCCCCGCGACCGCGAGCAGAACGAGCAGAACCCGCGAGAACGCGGTGAACCCGCGCAACGCGCGCAAGCCTCGTCGGCCCCCGTCCGCGCCGCCTACGGTCGCTCGCCACGACCACCGGACACCCGGCGACGCCGGACACGCCGGACCACCACGACCACCCGGACACCACACCACCGGGACGCCACGACCACCGGGGCGTCGGCGGCACAGGAGCGACGTGAGGCGGCTACTCAAGTGAACGCGACAACGACCGACGCGGTTCCCGCGATCGAACTGCGAGGGGTGACCCAGAGGTTCCGCACGCCGTCCGGCGGCGTCTACACCGCCCTGCGCGACCTGGACATGACGGTCGCCCCGGGGGAGTTCTGCGCGGTCGTCGGGCCGACCGGCTGCGGCAAGTCCACCACCCTCTCGCTCATCTCCGGCCTCAAGGCGGCCTCCGCGGGACGGACGCTGCTGCACGGCGAGCCGGTGACGTCGCTGGACCGGCGGGTCGGCTTCATGTTCCAGACCGACGCGGCCTTCCCGTGGCGGACGGTGCTCGACAACGTCGCCGCCGGACCGCGCTTCCGGGGCGTGCCCCGGCGCGACGCGGTGGCGGCGGCCCGCGACTGGCTGCGGCGCGTCGGGCTGTCCGGCTTCGAGGACCGGCTGCCGCACCAGCTCTCCGGCGGCATGCGCAAACGCGTCGCGCTCGCCCAGACGCTGATCAACGAGCCGGAGATCCTGCTCATGGACGAGCCGTTCTCCGCGCTGGACGTGCAGACCCGGCAGATCGTCCAGGACGAACTGCTCGGCCTGTGGGAACTCACCCGCCCCGCGGTCGTCTTCGTCACCCACGACCTGGAGGAGGCGATCGCGCTCGCCGACAAGGTCGTCGTGCTCACGGTCGGTCCCGGCACCGTCAAGGACACCTTCGCCATCGACCTGCCCCGGCCGCGCCGGGTCCAGGAGATCCGCTTCGACGCGCGCTTCGTCGCGTTGTACGAGCGGATCTGGACGAGCCTGCGCGACGAGGTGCGGCTCGCCTACGCGCGGACCGCGGGCGTGGACAAGGGGGCGGGTGCGATGGACGCGGCTGCCACCCCCGCCGACGCGGCTGCCACCCCCGCCGACGCGCCCGCCCCTGCCACTTCCCTTCCCCAGGCCCCCACCCCTTCCGACGACGCCGAGGTGCACTGATGCCCGAACTCGCCACCGCGCCCGCCGAACTCCCCGCCGACGAGCCCTCCGAGGCGGAACTGCTGCGGGCCGCCAGGACCCGGCGCCGCCTGCGCGGGCTGCTCGTGCTGTGCGCCCAGCTCGCCCTGGTCGCCCTCGTCCTAGGTGGCTGGCAACTGGGCGCCTCACACGGGGCGTTGGACAGCTTCACCTACGGATCGCCGTCCGGGGTCGTCGCCCAGCTGAGGACCTGGTTCGAGCACGGCACGGCATCCGGTTCCATCTGGCACAACATCGCCGTGACCATGCAGGAGACGGTGCTCGGCTTCGTGATCGGCGTGGTCGCGGGAGTCGTGCTCGGCGTGGCGCTCGGGCGGGTGCGGGTGCTGGCCGAGGTGATGGCTCCGTTCATCAAGGCGGGCAACGCCGTACCGAGGGTCGTGCTCGGCTCGATGTTCATCATCTGGTTCGGCCTCGGACCCTCCGGCAAGGTCGCGCTCGCCGTCGTCCTGGTCTTTTTCTCGGTCTTCTTCAACGCCTTCCAGGGCACCCGCGAGGTCGACGGCAACCTCATCGACAACGCCCGCGTGCTGGGCGCCTCCGAGTGGCAGGTGACCTGCCGGGTCGTGCTGCCGTCCGCGATGACCTGGATCGTCGCCTCGCTCCACGCGGCGTTCGGGTTCGCCCTGATCGGCGCGATCGTCGGCGAGGTGCTGGGCGCGCAGGCCGGACTCGGACAGCTCATCCAGCAGGCGCAGGGCCAGTTCAACGCCGACGGGGTCTACGCGGGCATCCTCGTCATCGCCGTCCTCGCGCTGGTCGCCGAGTTCCTCATCACCCGCTTCGAACGGCGCGTCCTGCGCTGGCGCCCCACCGCGCTGTCCGGCTCGGCCGGGCTGTGACGGCCCGCCGCGCGCCCAAGCGTGTACGGCGCACGCGCCCCCATCGCACCCCCCTTGTCCCCGCGCACCCTCCGAGGAGGCCCACCATGGCCCGTACGTCCCGTCTCGCCGCCGCCTGTTGTACGGCTCTCGCGCTCTGCCTGTCCGGCTGTGCCGGGGGCGGCGCGCGCACCGCGCCCAAGAACGCCTCGGGCGAGTCGACCGTGCGCATCATGGTCGGCGGCATCGACAAGCAGATCTACCTGCCGCTGATGCTGGCCCAGAAGCTGGGCTACTTCAAGGCGCAGGGCATCGACGCGGTGCTGTCCGACGAGCCGGCCGGCGTGGACGCCGAGACCGACATGCTCGCCGGGCAGCAGGACGCGGTGGTCGGCTTCTACGACCACACCATCGACCTGCTGTCCAAGGGCAAGTCCATCGAGTCCGTGGTGCAACTGCTCCAGGCGCCCGGCGAGGTGGAGATGGTGCGCTCCGACGAGGCGTCCACCGTCAGGTCGCCCGCGGACTTCAAGGGCAGGAAGCTCGGGGTCACCGGGCTGGGCTCGTCCACCAACTTCCTCACCGAGTACCTGGCCGCCAAGGACGGGGTGAAGCCGTCCGACACCACCTCGGTCGCCGTCGGCGCGGGCTCCACCTTCGTCGCCGCCATGCGCAACAAGCAGATCGACGCGGGCATGACGACGGAGCCGACCATCTCGGTGCTGGAGAGCAAGGGCCTGGCGAAGCCGCTGGTGGACCTGCGCACCGCACAGGGCACCAGGGCCGCGCTCGGCGGCACCTATCCGGCCTCCTGCCTGTACCTGACGACGGCGTACGTGGAAAGGAACCCGCAGGTCGTCCAGAAGCTCGTCAACGCCCTGGTGGAGACGTTGCACTGGATCCAGTCGCACAGCGCGGCGCAGATCACCGACAAGATGCCCGCCGCCTACTACGCGGGCGTCGGCAAGGCCGTCTACACCGCCGCGCTCGCCAAGGAGAAGGGCATGTACTCGCCGACCGGCCTGATGCCCGCCGACGGGCCGAGGACCGTGCTGGGCGTGCTGTCCGCCTGGGACCCCACGGTCAAGGGGCACAGCGTCGACCTGTCGAAGACCTACACCGACGCGTTCGTGAGGAAGGCCGCGACGACGGCGAAGGCCGCGACGACGGCGAAGGCCGCGACGACGGCGAAGGCCGCGACAACGGCGAAGGCCGCGAGCCCCGCGCAGGCCGGCACGCGCACGACGGCCGCCGCGACGCCGACGCGTTAACGCGGGGGAACCGGCGTGCCGCAGGCCCGCAGCGAACGCACCGCCATCAGCGCCGGGTTGCCGGGCGCCGCGCCGCAGCTCTCCGGCCGCGCGGGCCCGGCGGCCCGGCGCTCCACCTCCGCTGTCCACGTCCGCCCGTCGACGTGGGCCACCGACGCGCTCCACCCGTACGCCGTCTCCTCGCACCGCCGCACGTCCAGCGCCTCGGCGCGGTCCTCGCCGGTCAGTTCGCGCACCGCCAACTCGGCGGCCTGGCCGGGCCGTTCCCACGTGGAGCGGCCCCGGCAGCGGTCGATCACCATCCGGCCGTCGCGGACCGTCTCCAGCACGCTCTTCGCGGACGCCGCGTCCTGCCGCGCCCAGGCGTACCCGTACGGCAGCACCAGCATCGTCGGCGAGAAGCGGTGGCCGCCGAGGTGGGTGACCTCCCAGATCTCGCCGAGCCCGGCGGCGGCCAGTTCGGCGGCGAGCGGGCGGCCGAGCAGCGCACAGCAGCGGTCGCGCTTGCCGTTGGTGCAGACCGCGGCCAGCGGCTCCCCGTCGTACGGCGCCCCGAAGCCGTCGTGCGCCCCGGCGCCGAACCGTGCCAGGTCCAGGTCCAGGAGCTCACCGGGGTCGGCCAGGTCCGCGGTACGCAGCCAGCCCGCGCCGGGCGCGGTGTGGCAGGCGTAGACCCGGCGGCGCGGGCGGTGGCGGTCGGCGTGCGGGCCGGGGCGCCGGATCAGCGCGACGCGCACCCCGGTGCCGGACGCGGCGTCCTCCAGGGTGTGGCCGAGCCGTCGGCCCAGGTGGCCGGCGGTGAGCGCCTTGGCGCCCCACGGCCCCGGCTGCTCGACCAGCAGCCAGGTGCGGGCCGGGGACGCGGTCGCGGCAGGCGGCTCCGCCAGTTCGCGGGAGAATGCTGCGCACGTGCTCACGCAGGTGAGCCTAATCTCACCTGCGTCGCACCCGCCGCTCGCGTCACCCGTCCGGCGGTCGCGACCGCCTCACGCCCCGCCCGGCCACACGCCCCGGCGCCCCGTCCGTCCAGACGCCCCCGCGCCCCGGCCACCCTCCGTTCCCCACCGCCGACTCGCCGCCCTACGCGGGTCCCGCCACCGCCGCGACCGGCTTCGGCAGCGGCAGGCCCGAGCCGTCGCGGCGCGGGTCGGCGTCCGGCAACTCGACCGGCGAGCCGCCCGCGTCGCACGCCCGCGCCGGAGCCGCGCCCGCCCAGGCCAGCGCCAGCCCCTGCTCCCCGCGCAGGAACCGCTGGCAGCGCACGCCACCGGTGGCGCGGCCCTTGCGCGGGTACTGGTCGAACGGGGTCAGCTTCGCCCCGGCCTGCGCCGCGCCGTCCAGCGTTCCCTCCGAGCGGGCCACCGTGAAGACCACCGCGTCGGCCGCCGGGTCGACCGCGGTGAACGAGATCACCTTGGCGCCCTCGGCCAGTTTGATGCCCGCCATGCCGCCCGCCGGACGGCCCTGCGGCCGTACCTGACCCGCCGGGTAGCGCAGCAGTTGGGCGTCGTCGGTGATGAAGACCAGATCCTCCTCGCCGGTGCGCAGTTCGACCGCGCCGGCCACCTGGTCGCCCTCGCGCAGCGAGATGACCTCGAACTCGTCCTTGTTGGCGGGGAAGTCCGGCACCACGCGCTTGACCACGCCCTGCTCGGTGCCGAGCGCCAGGCCGGGCGAGGACTCGTCGAGCGTCGAAAGGCACAGCACGCGTTCGTCGTCGGCGAGCGAGACGAACTCGGTGACGGCCGCGCCGCCCGCGAGGTTCGGTGCCGCCACGGTGTCCGGCAGCGCGGGCAGGTCGACCACCGTCACCCGCAGCAGCCGTCCCGCCGACGTGACCACGCCCACGTCGCCCCGGGTGGTCGCGGGCACCGCCGAGACCACCACGTCGTGCTTCCTGCGCTTGCCGTCCGCGTCCGGGTCCGGCAGCTCCGCCGTCACGGTGCGCGCCAGCAGGCCGGTCGCCGACAGCAGCACCCGGCACGGGTCGTCGGAGACCTCCAGCGGCACGGCGGCGACCGGCGTGCCCGCGGACTCCAGCAGGACGGTGCGCCGCGGCGTCGCGTACTTCTTGGCCACGTCGGCCAGTTCGCCGGAGACCAGCTTGCGCAGCTCGGAGTCCGACTCCAGGATGCGCGTCAACTCGGCGATCTCCGCGTTCAGCCGGTCGCGCTCCGACTCCAGCTCCAGCCGGTCGAACCTGGTCAGCCGGCGCAGCGGGGTGTCGAGGATGTACTGCGTCTGCACTTCAGACAGCGAGAAGTGCTCCATCAGGCGCTCCTTGGCCTGCGCGGAGTTCTCGCTGGAGCGGATCAGGCGGATGACCTCGTCGATGTCGACCAGCGCCACGAGCAGGCCCTCGACCAGGTGGAGCCGGTCGCTGCGCTTGGTGCGCCGGAACTCGCTGCGCCGCCGCACCACCTCGAAGCGGTGGTCGACGTAGACCTCCAGCAGCTCCTTCAGCCCCAGCGTGAGCGGCTGGCCGTCCACCAGCGCCACGTTGTTGATGCCGAAGGACTCCTCCATCGGCGTCAGCTTGTACAGCTGCTCCAGGACCGCTTCCGGGTTGAAGCCGTTCTTGACCTCGATGACCAGGCGCAGGCCGTGCTGGCGGTCGGTGAGGTCCTTGACGTCGGCGATGCCCTGGAGCTTCTTGGCGCCGACCAGGTCCTTGATCTTCGAGATGACCTTCTCCGGGCCGACCGTGAAGGGCAGTTCGGTGACCACGATGCCCTTGCGGCGGGCGGTCACGTTCTCGATCACGGCCGTGGAGCGGATCTTGAACGAGCCGCGTCCGGTCTCGTAGGCGTCCCGGATGCCGGACAGGCCGACGATCCGGCCGCCGGTGGGCAGGTCGGGGCCGGGGATGTGCCGCATCAGCGCGTCGAGGTCCGCGTTGGGGTGGCGGATCAGGTGGCGGGCGGCGGCGATCACCTCGCCGAGGTTGTGCGGCGCCATGTTGGTCGCCATGCCGACCGCGATCCCGGAGGCGCCGTTGACCAGCAGGTTGGGGAACGCGGCGGGCAGCGTGATCGGCTCGCGCTCCTGGCCGTCGTAGTTCGGCGCGAAGTCGACGGTGTCCTCGTCGATGGAGTCGGTCATCAGTATGGCGGCGGGCGCCATCCGCGACTCGGTGTACCGCATCGCCGCCGGCGGGTCGTCGTTGCCGAGCGAGCCGAAGTTGCCGTGGCCGTCGACCATCGGGATGCGCATGGAGAAGCCCTGCGCCATGCGCACCAGCGCGTCGTAGATCGAGGCGTCGCCGTGCGGGTGCAGCTTGCCCATCACCTCGCCGACGACCCGGGCGCACTTGACGTAGCCGCGATCGGGGCGCAGGCCCATCTCGTTCATCTGGTAGATGATCCGGCGCTGCACCGGCTTGAGGCCGTCACGGGCGTCGGGCAGGGCGCGCGAGTAGATGACCGAGTAGGCGTACTCCAGGTAGGAGCGCTGCATCTCGTCGACGACGTCGATGTCGAGGATGCGCTCCTCGAAGTCGTCGGGAGGCGGGGTCTTCGTGCTGCGGCGGGGCATCGCGCGGCTGCTCCTTGGACGAACGGTACGGACAGTGTGAACGGTGCGGTCTGTGTGAACGGTACGAACGGTATGAACGGTGCGGGCGGTGCGGGCGGTCCCGGGCGGGACGCGGATCGGGCGTCGGGATCCGACCGGCTCCATTGTGGACCGCCGCACCGACAGTGCCGACCTCGACCCGTCGTACCCGTTCGCCGGGGGAGGAACTTCGCAAGGTGCCCCTCCGCTTGCCTAGAGTGGGCCTTCTACCGACTTCGCGACCGGAAGGACAGCTTGCCCATGGGTCACACGGCCACGCCGGAGGCACGATCCGGCGGCCTGACAGCGACAGAGCACCGTCTCGCCAACGGGCTGCGGGTGGTGCTCTCCGAGGATCACCTGACCCCGGTCGCCGCGGTATGCCTCTGGTACGACGTCGGCTCGCGCCACGAGGTGGCGGGCCGCACCGGACTCGCCCACCTCTTCGAGCACTTGATGTTCCAGGGTTCCGCCCAGGTGTCCGGCAACGGCCACTTCGAGCTGGTGCAGGGCGCGGGCGGCTCGCTCAACGGCACCACGAGCTTCGAGCGCACCAACTACTTCGAGACCATGCCCGCCCACCAGCTGGAGCTGGCGCTGTGGCTGGAGGCCGACCGGATGGGCAGCCTGCTCACCGCGCTCGACCTGGAGAGCCTGGACAACCAGCGCGACGTGGTCAAGAACGAGCGCCGCCAGCGCTACGACAACGTTCCCTACGGCACCGCGTTCGAGCGGCTGACCGCCATGGCCTACCCCGAGGGCCACCCGTACCACCACACCCCGATCGGCTCGATGGCCGACCTGGACGCGGCCTCCCTGGAGGACGCGCGGGCGTTCTTCCGCACCTACTACGCGCCCAACAACGCGGTGCTGTCGGTCGTCGGCGACATCGACCCGCAGCGGACGCTGGAGTGGGTGGAGAAGTACTTCGGCTCGATTCCCGCGCACGACGGCAAGCCCGCGCCGCGCGACGGCTCGCTGCCCGAGGTGATCGGCGGCGAGGTGCGCCAGGTGGTCGAGGAGGACGTGCCCTCGCGCGCGCTGATGGCCGCCTACCGGCTGCCGCAGGACGGCACCCGTGAGGCCGACGCCGCCGACCTGGCGCTGACCGTGCTGGGCGGCGGTGAGTCGTCCCGGCTGCACAACCGCCTGGTCCGGCGCGACCGCTCGGCCGTCGGCGCGGGCTTCGGGATGCTGCGGCTGGCGGGGGCGCCGTCGATGGGCTGGCTGGACGTCAAGGCGTCCTCCGGCGCCGAGGTGACGGCCATCGAGGCCGCGGTCGACGAGGAGCTCGCCCGGTTCGCCGAACAGGGGCCGACCCCCGCCGAAATGGAGCGCGCGCAGGCGCAGTTGGAACGCGAGTGGCTCGACCGGCTGGCCACCGTCGGCGGCCGGGCCGACGAACTGTGCCGGTTCGCCGTGCTGTTCGGCGACCCGCAGCTGGCGCTCACCGCCGTCCAGCGGGTCCTTCAGGTCACGCCCGAGGAGGTCAGGCAGGTGGCCGCCGCGCGGCTGCGCCCGGACAACCGCGCCGTTCTGGTCTACGAGCCGACCGGCGGCGAGGCCGCGGGCGAGGAGCCGGACGCGCCGGTCGTGGACCCCATCGAGGAAGAGGGCGAGGACGCCTGATGACCGACACCGCCACCGAGATGACGCTGCACCCGCGTCCGCAGGCCGGGCAGCCCAAGCCCTGGGCCTTCCCCGCCCCCGAGCGCACCACCCTGGCCAACGGCCTGACCGTGCTGCACTGCCACCGGCCCGGCCAGCAGGTCGTCGCCGTCGAGGTGCTGCTGGACGCGCCGCTGGACGCCGAACCCGAGGGACTGGACGGCGTCGCCACCATCATGGCCCGGGCGTTCTCCGAGGGCACCGACACGCTGACCGCGGAGGAGTTCGCCGCCGAGCTGGAGCGCTGCGGCGCCACGCTGGACGCGCACGCCGACCACCCGGGCGTCGAGGTGTCGCTGGAGGTGCCCGCCTCGCGGCTGGCCAAGGCGCTCGGGCTGCTTGCCGACGCGCTGCGCGCCCCCGCGTTCCCCGCCGGCGAGGTCGAGCGGCTGGTCAACAACCGGCTGGACGAGATCCCGCACGAGATGGCCAATCCCGCCCGCCGGGCCGCCGTCACGCTGTCGAAGGAACTGTTCCCCGCCACCTCGCGCATGTCGCGTCCCCGGCAGGGCACCGAGGAGACCGTCGCCCGCATCGACGCCGCCGCCGTCCGCGCCTTCTACGACGCCCACGTGCGGCCCTCCACCGGCACCGTCGTCGTGGTCGGCGACCTGACCGGGCTCGACCTGGAGGAGGTGCTGGGCGACACGCTCGGCGCCTGGACCGCCGAGGCGGGCGCGGCCCGCCCGGTGCCGCCGATCGTGGCCGACGACACCGCGCGCGTGGTGATCGTGGACCGCCCGGGCGCGGTGCAGACCCAGCTGCTGATCGGCCGCACCGGGCCCGACCGGCACGACGCGGCCTGGCCCGCGCAGGTGCTCGGCACGTACTGCCTGGGCGGCACGCTCACCTCGCGGCTCGACCGGGTGCTGCGGGAGGAGA
Source organism: Streptomyces sp. ICBB 8177 (assembly GCF_003144095.1). Classification (GTDB taxonomy): domain Bacteria; phylum Actinomycetota; class Actinomycetes; order Streptomycetales; family Streptomycetaceae; genus Streptantibioticus_D. The sequence continues at coordinate 108,711 of NZ_NSKH01000003.1, forward strand.
AGGGCTACACCTACGGCGTGCGGGCCTTCGCCCAGGTGCTGCGGTCGGCGCCGGACGGGACCGGGGCGTCGCTGCTGGCGATCAGCGGGTCCGTGGCCACCGAGGTCACCGGCCCCGCGCTTCAGGACGCCTGGAAGGTGCTGCGCACCCTGGCCGAGGGCGGGCTCACCGACGAGGAGCGCGACGTCGCGGTGCAGAACCTCGTCGGCGTCGCGCCGCTGAAGTACGAGACGGCCGCCGCGGTCGCGGCGACCTTCGCCGAGCAGGTCGAGCAGCACCTGCCGGACGACTTCCAGGCCCGGCTGTACGAGCGGCTGGCGGCGACCGGGACCGTCGAGGCGACGGCCGCGGTGGTCAACGCCTTCGCGCCGGAGCGGCTGGTGGTCGTGCTGGTCGGCGACGCGTCGGCGATCCGTGAGCCGGTCGAGGCGCTGGGCATCGGCCCGGTGAGCGTCGTCAAGGGCTGACGCCCGGCGGGAGACGGACGAAGGCGGCGCCCCCACGTCCAGGGGGCGCCGCCTTCGCGTTCCTCGGGGGCCAACGGCCACGCGGCCGGTCACCAGGCCCGGGCCGGACGGCCGCCGGGTAGGTCCGCGATCGGCCGGTCAGACCGTCTCGGGCAGCTCTTCCAGGCCCTCGGCCACCAGCTTCGCCAGCCGGTCCAGCGCCACCTCGGCCTCGGGGGCGCCGCTGTCCGTGGCGAGCACGATCTCCTCACCGCCGGTCGCGCCCAGGCTGAGCACGGCCAGCATCGAGGCCGCGTTGACCGGACTGCCGTCGGCCTTCGCGATCGTCACCGGCACACCGGCGGCGGTCGCGGCGCGGACGAAGATCGACGCGGGGCGGGCGTGCAGGCCCTCGGCCCAGCCGACGTTGACGCGGCGCTCAGCCATGGTGGTGACCCTTCTGGAAGTTCTGCTGCCTTACGTTGTCTAGACCAGTCATATCACGGGTGCGGAAGCGGCCCGTCCACCCAGCGTAGGCCGGGCCGCGCGGCACGGGCCGCGCCCCGCGCGGCCGGTGGGCGCGAGCGCCCAGAGCGCGGCCTACCCTTGCGCTCATGGAGACTGCCGCGAGCTACCCGGTCCACTGGGAAGCCGACGTGGTGCTGCGCGACGGCGGGATCGCGCACATCCGTCCCATCACCCCCGACGACGCCGGGCGCCTGGTCAGCTTCTACGAACAGGTCTCCGACGAGTCGAAGTACTACCGCTTCTTCGCGCCCTACCCGCGGCTGTCCGACCGCGACGTGCGCCGCTTCACGCACCACGACTACGTCGACCGGGTCGGGCTCGCGGCCACCGTGGGCGGGGAGTTCATCGCCACCGTCCGCTACGACCGCGTCGACGAGCGCGGTGCGCCGGCCACCGAGGAGGGCGGCCGGGCCGAGGTCGCGTTCCTGGTCCAGGACGCCCACCAGGGCCGGGGGGTCGCCTCCACCCTGCTGGAGCACATCGCGGCCGTCGCCCGCGAGCGCGGCATCCGGCACTTCGACGCCGAGGTGCTGCCCGCCAACCGCAAGATGATCAAGGTCTTCACCGACGCCGGGTACACCGCGCACCGCAGTTTCACCGACGGCGTCGTGCGGCTCGAACTCGACCTGGAGCCCACCGAGGCGTCCGTCGCCGTGATGCGCGCCCGCGAACAGCGCGCCGAGGCCCGGTCCGTGCAGCGGCTGCTCGCCCCGCGCTCGGTCGCCGTCATCGGCACCGGCCGCGCCGAGGGCGGCGTCGGCCGGATCGTGCTGCGCAACCTGCTGGGCGCCGGCTTCACCGGCACCGTGCACGCCGTCAACCCGCACTTCGGCCCGCCGCCCGCCCGCCTGGAGCCCGAAGGGGTGCCCGCCTGCCGCTCGGTCGGCGAGATCGGCGAACCGGTCGACCTCGCCGTGCTGTGCGTCCCCGCCGACCGGGTGCCGGACGCGGTCGCGGACTGCGGCGCGCACGGCGTCCAGGGCCTGCTGGTGATCGCCAGCGGCTACGCGGAGTCGGGGCCCGAGGGCCGCGACCGGCAGCGTGCCCTGGTCCGCCAGGCCAGGTCGTACGGGATGCGGGTCTTCGGCCCGAACGCGTTCGGCGTCCTCAACACCGCCGCCGACGTGCGGCTGAACGCCACGCTGTCACCGGAGACACCGGCGCCGGGACGGCTCGGGCTGTTCACCCAGTCCGGCGCGATCGGCATCGCCCTGCTGTCCGGCCTGCACCGCAGGGGCGCGGGCATGGCCGGGGTCTCCACCTTCGTCTCCGCGGGCAACCGCGCCGACGTCTCCGGCAACGACCTCCTGCAGTACTGGCACGACGACCCGCACACCGACGTCGTGCTGATGTACCTCGAATCGATCGGCAACCCACGCAAGTTCACCCGGCTCGCCCGCCGTACCGCCGCGGCCAAGCCGGTCGTCGTGGTCAAGGGCGCCCGCCACTCCGGCAGCCTGCCGCCCGGCCACACCGTCCCGATCAGCCGCATCCCGGACGCCACCGTCTCCGCGCTGTTCCGGCAGGCGGGCGTCATCCGGGTCGCCGCGGTGACCGAACTGCTGGACGTCGGGCTGCTGCTGGCCCACCAGCCGCTGCCCGCGGGCGGGCGCCTCGCCATCCTCGGCAACTCCGAGTCGCTCGGCCTGATCGCCTACGACATCGCCCTGACCGCGGGCCTGCGCCCCGTGCCGCCGCGCGACCTGACCACCGCCGCGTCCCCGGCCGACTTCCACGCCGCCCTCACCGAGGCGCTGGCCGACGACGCGGTCGACGCCGTCCTGGTCACCGCCATCCCCCGGGTCGGCACGCAGGTCACCCGCGACGCGGCCGCCGACCCGGACGCCGCCGACGACCCGCAGCTCGCGCGGGCGCTGCTGACCGCCGCCGAGGGCGCCGCCAAACCGGTCGTCGTCGTCCACCTCACCCTCGACGGCCTCGCCCACCGGCTGGCGGGCGACGCGGACGCCGACGCCTCCGTGCGGCTGCCCGCCTACCCGGCCGCCGAGCGCGCGGTGCAGGCGCTGGCGGAGGCGGTCCGGTACGCGGCCTGGCGCGAGGCGGCACGGGAGCCGGGGCTGCTGCCGGAGTTCGAGGGCATCGACGAGGAAGGGGCCCGCCAGGACGTGGAACGGCTGCTGGACGCCGGCCACGACGGGGTCGGGCAGGGCGTCACCCTCGACGACGAGGCGGCCCGCGCGCTGCTCGGGCGGTACGGCGTCGAGGTGCTGACCGCGCTGCCCGCCTCCGACGCCGACGCCGCGGTCGACGCCGCCGGACGGCTGGGCTACCCGGTCGCGCTCAAGGCGACCGCCCCGCACCTGCGGCACCGCGCCGACCTCGGCGGCGTCCGCCTCGACCTGGCCTCCGAGGGCGAACTGCGGCGCGCGTACGAGGAGTTGACCTCGCGGCTGGGGCCGGCGCGGGAGGTGCTGCCGGTGGTGCAGGCGATGGCACCGCGCGGGGTGGACACCGTGGTGCGCGCCGCGGTCGACCCGGGCGCGGGCGCCGTGCTCTCCTTCGGCCTGGCCGGCGCCGCCTCCGAACTGCTGGGCGACGTGGCGCACCGGCTGGTGCCCGCGACCGACAAGGACGCCGCCGAGCTGATCCGTTCGATCAAGGCGGCGCCGCTGCTGTTCGGCTGGCGCGGTTCGGAGCCCACCGACACCGAGGCCCTGGCGGACCTGCTGCTGCGGGTCTCCCGGCTGGTGGACGACCTGCCCGAGGTCGTCTCGCTCTCCCTGGAGCCGGTGGTGGTGGCCCGCGAGGGGGTCACCGTGCTCGGCGCCACGGTCCGGCTGGCGCACCCTCCGGCCCGCAGCGACCTCGGCCCCCGCGCGCTGTCGTCGCTGTGACGCGCCGGACCGGTACCGGGCGGTCCGACACTAAGATGGTGCGTATGGCGAAGACCGGTACGACGACCCAGGGGCTGCGCGCGGCCATCGAGCGCAGCGGCTACTACCCGGCCCTCGTGGCGGAGGCCGTGGAGGCCTCGGTCGGCGGGGAAGCGGTGGTGGCGTACCTGGTCAACCAGGAGACCACCTTCGACGCCAACGAGGTCCGGCGGCACGTGACCGTGCTGGTCCTCACCCCGACCCGCTTCCTCGTCAGCCACACCGACGAGCAGGGCGCCGACGACACCTCGCCCACCCCGTACGCCACCACCTCGACCGAGTCGGTGAAGATCGGCCGGATCTCGTCGGTCGTCGTCAGCCGGGTGGTCGCCAACCCCGAGGCGTACACCCCCGGCACGCTGCCCCGCGAGGTCGTGCTGACCATCGGCTGGGGCGCCGTCAGCCGCCTGGACCTGGAGCCCGCCGCCTGCGGCGACCCCAACTGCGAGGCGGACCACGGCTACACCGGCTCCTCCACCGCCGACGACCTGTCGCTGCGGGTCAGCGAGGCGGGCGACGGCCAGGAGGCGGTCCGCCAGACGCTCGCGTTCGCCCAGGCGCTCTCCGAGGCGACCACCAGCGCCCCGGCGCAGCGCTGATGACCCGTCCGTCCGCCCCGGCCGGGCACGGGTACGGCCAGGACCCCGAACCGCTGGAGATCCGCACCGCGCCCGCCCCGCGCTACGGCGCCGCCGCCCTCGCCGACCTGCTGCCCTCGGTGGCCGCCGGTCTCGGCGTGCCGGGGGTCCCGGACACCGGGCTCGTCCTGGAACCGGCCGACCGGGTCTGCGTCTTCCTGGTGGACGGCATGGGCTGGGAGCTGCTGCGCGCCCACCCCGACGAGGCGCCGTTCCTCACCTCGCTGCTGGCCGGATCGCTCGGCGGCACCGGACAACCGCTCACCGCGGGCTTCCCGTCCACCACCGCCACCTCGCTGGCCTCGGTCGGCACCGGCCTGCCGCCCGGTGCGCACGGGCTCGCCGGGTACACGGTCGCGGTGCCGGGGGAGGGGCGGCTGATGAACCAGCTGCGCTGGCAGCCGTACACCGACCCCTACGCCTGGCAGCCGTACCCCACCGTCTTCCAGCTCGCCGACGCGGCGGGCGTGGCCACCTGCCAGGTCTCCGCCCCCGCCTTCGAGCACACCCCGCTCACCAAGATCGCACTGTCCGGCGGCACGTTCTTCGGCAGGCTCTCGGGCGAGGAGCGGATGGACCTGGCCGCCGAGCGCCTCGGCGCGGGCGACCGCGCGCTGGTCTACACGTACTACAGCGAACTCGACGGCATGGGACACCGCTACGGCGTGGACTCCGACGCCTGGCGCGGGCAGCTCATGCGGGTGGACCGGTTCGCCGAACGGCTGGCCGAGCAACTGCCGCCGCGCTCCGCCCTGTACGTCACCGCCGACCACGGCATGATCGACGTCGCGCCCGAGGACCGGATCGACTTCGACGACGACTGGGAGCTGGGCGCGGGCGTCGCGCTGCTCGGTGGCGAGGCGCGAGCCCGGCACGTCTACGCGGTGCCCGGCGCGGCGGCGGACGTGCACGCGGTGTGGAGCGAGGTGCTGGGCGACCGGATGTGGGTCGCCACCCGTCAACAGGCCGTGGACGCGGGCTGGTTCGGGCCGCGGGTGGACGAGCGCGTGCTCGGCCGGATCGGCGACGTGGTCGCGGTCGCCCACGACGACGTCGCGGTGATCGCCTCCCGTAGCGAGCCGGGGGAGTCCGCGATGGTCGGCCTGCACGGCTCGCTCGCCCCGGTCGAGCAACTGGTCCCGCTGCTGGAAGTCCGCACCTGACCCGACGGCGCCGCCCGGTCCGGCACCCGAGTTCGACCCCCCTGTCCAGAAAGGCCCGTGGCTGCCCCGTGTCCGAGTTGGTGTACTTCTGCGGAACCATGGACTGCGGCAAGAGCACTCTCGCGCTCCAGATCGAGCACAACCGCTCGGCGCGCGACCTGCGCGGGATGATCTACACCCGTGACGACCGGGCGGGCGCGGGCGTGCTGTCCTCCCGCCTCGGCCTGTTCACCAAGGCCGTCGAGGCGGCCGACGGCTTCGACTTCTACGCCCACCTGGTGGGCCACCTGTCCGGCGGCGGCCGGGCCGACTACGTCATCGCCGACGAGGCGCAGTTCTTCACCCCCGAGCAGGTCGACCAACTGGCCCGGGTGGTGGACGACCTGGAGATCGACGTCTTCGCGTTCGGCATCACCACCGACTTCCGCACCCGGCTCTTCCCCGGCTCGCAGCGCCTGGTCGAACTCGCCGACCGCATCGAGGTGCTCCAGGTCGAGGCGTTGTGCTGGTGCGGCGCCCGCGCCACGCACAACGCCCGCACGGTCGGCGGACGCATGGTCGTCGAGGGCGCCCAGGTGGTCGTCGGAGACGTCAACCAGGCCGAGCACGAGGTGGGTTACGAGGTGCTGTGCCGACGTCACCACATCCGCCGGATGACCGCCGCCGCGGCGCGCGCCGCCGCGCTCTCCCCGGACGTCCTGCCGGTGGAGTGAGCCCGACGGCGGATCGCCCGCCCGAGGGCCGCGCGGGTCAGCGCCTCGTTCTCAGCAGCGCGAAGACCGCGCCCTCCGGGTCGCGCACGACGGCCGTGCGGCCGCGCACCGACTCCTCGGGCCCGCTCAGCACCCGCCCGCCCAGCCGGGCCGCCCGGCGCGCCGCCGCGTCGGTGTCGTCCACCTCGAAGTAGGTCATCCAGTGCGCCCCCAGATCGCGCGGCAGCGCCCGCCCGAGTCCCCGCATCCCGGCCACCGGGACGCCCTGGAGCCGCAGGGTGAGGTGGTCGGCGTCCACGCCGTCCGCCCGCTGCGGCTCGAAGCCGAAGACCGCCGCGTAGAACTTGCCCAGGCCTGTGGTCTGCCTGGTCACCAGTTCGTTCCAGCCCAGGGTGCCAGGCCGTCCGCACACCCCCACGCCGAGGTGGGTCAACGGCTGCCAGACGCCGAACACCGCGCCCTCGGGGTCCATGGCGATCGCCATCCGGCCCGCCTCGTCGTCCGCGTCCAGCGGGCCCACGGCCACCGTGCCGCCGCAGTCGCGGACCAGCTCGGCGGTGTGGTCGGCGTCCAGGGTGGACAGATAGGTCGTCCAGGAGACCGGCAGCGCGCGGCCCCTGGGGTTCTCGCCGATCCCGGCGACCAACTCGCCGTCCAGCACGGCACGTACGTACGGCCCGAAGTGCATGGGGCCGCGCTGGAACTCCCAGCCGAACAGGCCGCTGTAGAACTCCTGCGCCACCGGCAGGCTGCGCGTCAGCAGGCTGACCCAGCAGGGTGCTCCCGGGGAACGCCGGGCCGGAACCTCGGTCATGTCGGTTGTCTCTCCTCGCACGACGGATGGGGCACGACGGTTGGGCGGCGGACGGGCCGAGACGATGGTGGCACCGCCGCGAGCGGGACGGGCACCGGCCGCGCCGGATTCGCCTCAGCACGGCAGGAGAATGCCCGATTGGGTATGTCCTGTCCGCATCACGGCCGTTGACGTGGGGTGACGATCAGCCGGACAGCCGGTTCTCCCGCGCCGCTTCGTACGACGTGATCCGTAGAACGCGCTGGGGACACAATGAGTGCCATGGATCCCATCATCTCCGTAACGGAGTTCAGCGGCGACGCTTTCCGGACGCTGCGGCCCGCCGTCCTCGACGTGCGCTACCAGCTCGGCGGACCTGCGGGACGGCCGCAGTACGAGGCCGGGCACATCCCCGGCGCGGCCTACGTGGACCTGGACACCGAACTCGCGGGCGAGCCGGGTGCCTCGGGGCGCCACCCGCTGCCCGAACCGGCGGTGTTCGGCGAGGCGATGCGCCGCGCCGGGGTGAGCGCCGGCCGCCCGGTCGTGGTCTACGACGGCGACAAGGGCTGGGCGGCGGCCCGCGCCTGGTGGCTGCTGCGCTGGGCCGGGCACGAGGACGTGCGGGTGCTGGACGGCGGGCTCGCCGCCTGGGACGGCCCGTTGGAGACCGGTGAACGGACCGTCGAGCCCGGCGACTTCACCCCGCGCCCGGGCGCCCTGCCGCTGCTCGACGCCGACCAGGCCGCCGCGCTCGCCCGTCGCGGGGTCCTGCTGGACGCGCGCGCGGGGGAGCGCTACCGGGGCGAGGTGGAGCCCATCGACCCGGTCGCCGGCCACATCCCCGGCGCGGTCAGCGCGCCCACCACGGAGAACCTGGAGGCCGACGGCCGCTTCCGGCCCGCCGGTGAACTCGCCGAGCGTTTCGCGGCGTTGGGCGCCACCGCTGACGCGGAGGTCGGCGTCTACTGCGGCTCGGGCGTCTCGGCGGCGCAGGAGGTCCTCGCACTGGCCGTCGCGGGCGTCCCGGCGGCGCTGTACGCGGGCTCGTGGAGCGAGTGGACCCACGACGGCTCCCGCCCGGTCGCCACCGGCGCGCAGCGGGGCTGACGCACCTGAGGCGGGCCCGCGCGTACGCGGGCCCGCCTCAGGGAACGCCGTCCGGAGCGCCGGAGCGCTACTCCTTCTTGCGCCTGCTGCCGAAGACGATCTCGTCCCAACTCGGCACCGTGGCGCGGCGGCCCGGCCGGACGCCGTCCGCCTCGGCCTGCCGGTCCGTGGTGCCGACGAGGCGGTCGCGGTGGCCCGCCACCGAGCGCGGCATCAGCACGTCCGCGTACGCGGAACCGGCGCCCGCGCTGGCCGCCGGGGCGGGCGGCGCCGCCTCCTGGGCCTCGGTCTCCTCGTCGTCCTCGGCCACCGCCGGGGTCTCCCGCTCGGCGGCGGGCGCCGACGGCACCACCATGTCGCCACGGAAGCTCGGCACCGCCTCCAGCAGGCTGGTCAGCGAGTCGCGGTCCTCCTCGGCACGCTCCGCGCGGTCGTCGGACCGCTCGCTCCGGTCGGTCCGCTCCGCGCGGTCCAGCTGGCGGTCCATCGCGCGGTCCAGCGGCCGGTCCCTGGGCAGCCGGGCGATCCTCGGCACGAACGGGAAGCTGGGCTCCGGCTGTTCCGGCGCGGTCTCGCCGATCAGCGCGCGCGCCTCGTCGTCCACCGCCTGCACCAGTCGCCGCGGCGGGTCGTAGGTCCAGCTGGCCGAGTGCGGCTCGCCCGCGACCCGGTAGGCCAGCAGCACTTCCCAGGTGCCGTCGTCACGCCGCCAGGAGTCCCACTGCGCGCTGTCCTTCTCCGCGCCGCGCAGCAGCAGCCGTTCGGCCACCGCCTCACCCAGCTGCGGCCCGGTGCTCTCGCCCTGCCGCCGTACCGGGGTCTTGCGGGCCCGCTCGGCCATGAACGCCCGCTCGGCCAGCACCGGTCCCTCGAACCGGCGCACCCGCTCGACCGGGATTCCGGCGAGCTGGGCCACCTCTTCCGCGGAGGCGCCCGCCCGTATCCGGGCCTGGATGTCCCTGGGGCGGAGGTGGCTCTCCACCTCGATCTCGATCTGCCCGAGACGCGCCCTGTCGTTGCGCACGGCGGCACGCAGGCGTTCGTCGATCGGAAGCGTGTACTCCGTGCTGTCCGCAGCCTTGAGCACCAGTCGTGTGCCGTCGTTGCTGACGGCCACGACACGCAGATCGGGCATGGGGACCTCCCGGGTGGTGCCTGCCGACGTCACGTGCGTCGCTGCTCCCGAAGAACGAGTGTGGCCTGCCCGACTGCTGCCTGCCACAACCTTGCCGACTTCCCCGGCGTGTCGGGGACCTTCTCCGACCCGCCGTTATGGCACGGTTACCTGTTTCGCGACTCAAAGTGACGAAAATCATCACTCCCTGTCACGCGTGTTGCCAATTCCGGTCCTGCTGGGCGGCGTTGGGTCGCATGGCACCGTCTCGTCCCTCCGGCAGGTTCCGGGCAGCCGGACGGGAAACCGATGCCCGGGCTGGCCACAGTACTCCATTCGGACCACTCGGGTGGAGCACCGCGCCGCCCAAGTCGCGGGAGGTCAGCGGAGTTCCGTGGCCGAACACGGCCCGTGACCGCCGCGTGGGTGGTGATGTTCACAGAACGTCCAGAACCGGAACTGACGCGTTCGGCCATCTGTCCCTTCTCTGTGCAAGATGGAGAAGTGCGCCTACCGAGGGACGGAGATGGATGACAAGCCCGAAATAGGTACTCAGTCAAGTAAACGGAGCAGTAAAGGCATATCAGACAAGAAGCGTATCGACCTGAGCCTGCCGCAGGTCGCGGGCAGCGGCGCCGCCGCCCTGGTGGCCGCCTACCTCGCCTCCTTCCTGGGGGTTTACGGCACCATCGTGGGCGCCGCCGTGGTCAGCGTGCTGGCCACCACGGGCGGCGCGATCTTCCAGCACTTCTTCCACCGCACCGGCGAGCAGCTGCGCGAGTCCACTCTCGCCCGGCCGTCCGACCGCGCCCCGCACCGCGGCGCCCGTCCCGCCCCCGGACCCCGGGCCTCCACCGCGCCGCCGGCCATCGGCGAGTACGGCGAGGCGACCACGCACGGCACCCGGGTGCGCGGCTGGCGGCGCTCCCTGCTGGCGGCGGGTGCGCTCTTCGCGGCCGTCATGGTGGTCGTCACCGGGATCGAGCTGGCCGCGGGCAGCTCGATGGCCAGCTGGTGGGGGAACGGCGGCAAGGGCGGCACCACCTTCAGCCGCGCGGTCGACGGCGGAGGCACCTCACACGACACGCCGCGCCACCAGCCGTCCCAGGACTCCACCGGCGGCACGGACGACGGCGGCAACGGCGGTACGGGCGGCGGCGCGTCGCACGGGCCGGACGGCTCCGGCGACGGCCGCGGCGGCGGGTCCCCCACCGGTCCCGGCCCGGACCCGAGTTCGTCCACCGGCGGCGCCACCGGCCCGAGCCCGTCGCCCGACCCTTCGGACAGCCAGGGCTCGGGACAGGACCAGGGCCAGGGGCAGTCGCAGGGACAGAGCCAGGGCCAGGGCGCGGCCGGTGGCGAGGCCGCGGGCGGCCCGTCCGCGTCCGCCCAGGACTGACGCCCCGCCCCGGGGCGCGGCTCAGTCGCCCAGGATCCGGCGCAGGTAGTCGTTGCCGAACACCCGCGCCGGGTCCAGCCGGTCGCGCAGCGCGGTGAACTCGCCGAAGCGGGGGTAGACCCCGGCCAGGTAGGCCGCGTCGCGGGTGTGCAGCTTGCCCCAGTGCGGCCGCCCCTCGTGGGCGGTCATGATCCGCTCGACCGCGGTGAAGTACTCCTGGTAGCGCGAGCCGCGGTACATGTGCACGGCGATGTACGCCGAGTCGCGGCCGGAGGCGGTGGACAGCGTGATGTCGTCGGCGGGCGCCACGCGTACCTCGACGGGGAAGCTGATGCGCAGGTCGGACCGCTCGACCATCGCTTTCAGCTCGCGCAGCGCGGGCACCGCCGCCTCGCGCGGCACCGCGTACTCCATCTCCACGAAGCGCACCCGGCGCGGGCTGGTGAAGACCTTGTAGGCGGTGTCGGTGTAGGTGCGGGCGGACAGCGCGCGGCTGGAGAGCCGGGCGATGCCGGGGATGGCCGCGGGGACCGCCTTGCCGAGCGCGCAGGCCGCCTGGAAGACCCCGTTGGACAGCAGCTCGTCGTCGAGCCAGCCGCGCAGCGCGGGCAGCGGGGCGGCCGGTCCGGCGCTGCGGTTGTTGCGCTTGGTGTTGCAGTTGCCGGTGTGCGGGAACCAGTAGAACTCGAAGTGCTCGTTGTCCGCGACGAGTTGGCCGAACTCCTCGGTGACGCGCGCGAACGGCATCGGCTCCTCCCGCGCGGTCAGCAGGAACGCGGGCTCGACGGCGAAGGTGAGCGAGGCGACCACGCCGAGCGCCCCGAGGCCGAGCCGGGCGGCGGCGAAGACGTCCGCGTTCCGGCTTGCGGAGCAGGTGAGCACCGAGCCGTCGGCGGTGACGAGTTCGAGCGCGGTGACCTGGGCACTGAGAGAACCGGAGGCGCGGCCGGTGCCGTGGGTGCCGGTGCTGGTCGCCCCCGCCACCGTCTGCTCCATGATGTCGCCCATGTTGGTGAGCGACAGGCCCGCCGCGTGCAGCGCCCGGTTCAGCCGGTGCAGGGGCAGGCCCGCCTCGACGGTGACGGTGCCCGCGTCCGCGTCGATCCGGCGTATCGCGGTCAGCCGTTCGGGACGTATCAGCACCCCCTCGGTCGCGGCGGCGGCCGTGAAGGAGTGACCGGTGCCCACCGCCTTGGCGGTCAGCCCGTCCTCGGCGGCCCGGCGCACCGCGTCGGCCAGTTCGTCCACCGACGCGGGCGTGACCACCCGCCGGGGCGTGGCGGTCACGTTGCCCGCCCAGTTACGCCACGTAGTCGTCCCGCCGGTCGTGCTCGTCGCGCTCATCTGCCTGCGGTTCCTCCCGCTCAGGCGCCGGACGCAGCCGGCGGTACCCGAGGAACGCCACCACCGCGGCCGCAGCCCCGGCGGCGCCCGGCACCGCGTACCCCGCGGCCGCCCCGGCCGCGTCCACGACCGACCCGGCGGCGGAGGACCCGAGGGCGACGCCGACCGCGAGCCCGGTGCTCGTCCAGGTCATGCCCTCGGTCAGCTTCGCGCGCGGCACCAACTGCTCGACCAGCGCCATGGTGGTGACCATCGTGGGAGCCACGGACAGCCCCGCGACGAACAGCGCCACGGCCAGGACGGGCAGGTTCCCGACCAGTTGGAGGGGGATCATACTCACGGCCATCGCGCACACCCCCAGCACGAAGCGCCGCGGTGCCCGGCCCCGCGGCCGGACCAGCCCGAAGACCATCCCGGCGGCGCACGAGCCCAGCGCGTAGACCGCCAACACCATGCTGGCCGCCGCCTTGTGGCCGTGTTCCTGGGCGAACGCCACCGTCACCACGTCGACCCCGCCGAAGATGGCGCCGGTGCAGGTGAACGTGGTGACCAGCACCCGCAGGCCGGCCGAGCGCAGCACGGAGCCGCCGGTGTGGTGCTCGGGCGGGTGCGGCACCGGCTCGGTGGCCCGCTGGGCGGTGAGCCAGAAGACGCCCACGGCCAGGCACACGGCCGCGAGCAGGGGGCCGGCCTCCGGGAACCACGCGGTGCTCAGACCGATGGACACGATCGGGCCGACGATGAAGCAGACCTCGTCCATCACCGACTCGTAGGAGTACGCGGCGTGCAGCGCCGGGGAGCCCTGGTAGATCACCGCCCAGCGGGCCCGCACCATCGAGCCCATGCTCGGCGTCGCCCCGGCCAGCACCGCGCAGCAGAACAGCGTCCAGTCCGGGGCCCCGAGCCGCACGCACACCAGCAGCGCGGCCACCGCGGACACGGTGAGCACGGCGGCCGGGCGCAGCACCCGGCGCTGCCCGTGCCGGTCGACCAGCCGGGAGACCTGCGGCCCGATCGCCGCCGCCGCGAGCGCCAGGGTCGCGGTCAGGCCGCCGGCCAGCTCGTAGCGGCCGGTGACCTGGGAGATCATCGTGACGATCCCGATCCCCAGCATCGACAGCGGCATCCGCCCGATCAGCCCGGCCGTCGAGAACCCCCGGGTGCCGGGGACGGCGAAGATCGCGCGGTACGGGGCGAGCACGGGGCGCTCCAGGAATCAGGGCAGGGGTGAGCCGCCCGGGCGGGTGGGGTGGTGGCGACGGACCGGCGCCGTAAGGCGTGTACGTGCTGAATACACCTTACGGTCGCCGGGCGGCAAGCGATTTGCGCGCGGGCGGCGACCGTTCACGCCACGGCCTCGCGCGGCTCCCCCGGCGCACGTGCGCGGACACGCCGGAGGCGGGCGGTGCGGCGCGCGGCGGAGGGCGGCGCGAGCGGCCGGGCGCCGGGTGGCAGGATCGGTGGCATGCCCGATGCGCTCGATGCCCCCGTGGACGCCACCCCGTACGACGCCCTGCTGCTGCTCTCCTTCGGCGGCCCCGAGGGCCCTGACGACGTCGTCCCCTTCCTGGAGAACGTCACCGCCGGACGCGGCATCCCGCGCGAGCGGCTCAAAGAGGTCGGCCGGCACTACTTCCTGTTCGGCGGCGTCAGCCCGATCAACGCACAGAACCGCGAACTGCTGGACGCGCTGCGCGAGGACTTCGCCGCGCACGGGCTCGACCTGCCGGTGTACTGGGGCAACCGCAACTGGACGCCGTACCTGACCGACGCCCTGCGCGCCATCGCGCGTGACGGCCACCGCCGGGTGCTCACCCTTGCCACCAGCGCCTACGCCTCCTACTCCGGCTGCCGCCAGTACCGCGAGAACCTCGCCGACGCGCTCGCCACGCTGGCCGAGGAGGGGCTGCCGGTGCCCCAGGTCGACAAGCTGCGGCACTACTTCAACCACCCCGGCTTCGTGCTGCCGATGGCCGACGCGGTGCTGGCCGCGCTCGCCGAGCTGCCCGCGGACGCGCGCGACGGCGCCCACATCGCGTTCACCACGCACTCCATCCCGACCTCCGCCGCCGACACCTCCGGGCCGGTCGAGGCGCACGGCGACGGCGGCGCCTACGTCGCGGAGCACCTGGACGTGGCCGCCGTGATCGCGGAGGCGGTGCGCGAGGCGACCGGCGTGGACCACCCCTGGAAGCTCGTCTACCAGTCGCGCAGCGGCGCCCCGCACATCCCGTGGCTGGAGCCCGACATCTGCGACCACCTGGAGGCCGAGCACGCCGCCGGGACGCCCGCGGTCGTGATGGCACCCATCGGCTTCGTCTCCGACCACATGGAGGTCAGGTACGACCTCGACACCGAGGCCGCCGCCAAGGCCGCGGAGCTGGCACTGCCGGTCGCCCGCGCGGGCACGGTGGGCGCCGACCCGAGGTTCGCCGCCGCCGTGCGCGAGCTGGTCGCCGAGCGTGCCGCCGCCGAACGCGGGGAGCCGGTCACCCGGTGCGCGCTCGGCGCGCTGGGCCCGAGCCACGACGTGTGCCCGGCCGACTGCTGCCCGGCCCGCACGCCCCGCCCGGCCGCCGCGGGCCGGGACTGACCGCGGTCCGCCCGACGCCGTACGACACCGACCCTGGAAAGGACGCCGTGACCGACGACTCCGGCACCCCCGAAGACCTGGACCGGCACCTGCTCGACGTCGCGCTGGAGGCCGCCCGTCGCGCCGGCGCTCTGCTGCGCGACGGCCGCCCCGAGGACCTCGCGGTGGCCGCCACCAAGACCAGCCCGATCGACGTGGTGACCGAGATGGACCTCGCCGCCGAGAAGCTGATCACCGGCTACCTGGCCGAGGCGCGCCCCGACGACGGCCTGCTCGGCGAGGAGGGCGCGAGCCGGGAGGGCACCTCGGGGGTGCGCTGGGTCATCGACCCGCTGGACGGCACGGTCAACTACCTCTACGGCCTGCCGTCCTGGTCGGTGAGCATCGCCGCGGAGCGCGACGGCGTGGCGCTGGCCGGGGTCGTCGAGGCGCCGATGCGCCGCGAGACGTACCACGCGGTGCGCGGCGGGGGAGCGTTCGTCAACGGGCGCGCCGTGCGGTGCCGTCCCGCGCCCCAGGACTTCTCGCAGGCCCTGATCGGCACCGGCTTCGGCTACCTCACCGAGCGCCGGGTGGCGCAGGCCGAAGTGGCCCGGCAGCTGCTGCCGAAGGTGCGCGACATCCGGCGGGCGGGCTCCGCCGCGATCGACCTGTGCGACGTGGGCTGCGGACGGCTGGACGGCTACTACGAGCGCGGGCTCAACCCCTGGGACCGGGCGGCCGGCGTGCTCTTCGCCCGGGAGGCGGGCGCGCTGACCGGTGGACGGCCCGGGAGCCCTGCCGGGGACGACCTGACCGTCGCCGGCTCCCCGGGCCTGTTCGAGCCCCTCCAGGCCTTCCTGGAGGACCTCGGCGCCTGGCACGACTGACCGTCGGTCCCCGCGCACGACGTTTCCCGCGCACGCGGGACGGCGCCCCGGCCACCGTGAGGTGGCCGGGGCGCCGTCCCGTCCCATCGTGCGCTGCCGCGTGCGTGAACCCCGCGAGGAGCCGTAGGCCGCCCGGAAACGCAAAAGGGCGCGTGCGCGCCCCTTCGGCCACCGCGTCAGGCGACGCGGGGAGCGACCTCGACTCCGTGCTCCGCGGCGAGGCGGCGCAGGTCGTCCAGCTCGGACTGCTCGACCTCGGCGAGGAAGTCGTCGCCCGTCTCCCGGGCACGGCTGAGGTCCGACTCAGCGTTCCGTATGCGCTGCATGATTCCGGTCGTGAACGCGTCCATGAGGCGCCCCCTCGTCGTCGTCGGGTGCACAAGGTGGTGTCGATGATCTGCGGGTCCTGGGCGATCACGGCGAACGCGTGTGGAGCACGCGGCAGATGAGGCGCGATCGCGGGGTTGCAGTCGTCTTCCCCCACCCCGGAGGGGCGGAAACCTCGGGACGCCGGAAAATCTCACGGGACGGTTTCCCCCAGCCACCGGTCCTCGCGCGCACGGGACCGCGTACGGGACAGGGGCTTACCGGTGTTTTATGGGCATCCGAGGCAGGATGGAGACCTACCCGCCTGCTTTTTTCGTGGAAGGACCACCTACGTGCGCGTACTCGTCGTCGAGGACGAGCAGCTGCTCGCCGATGCCGTGGCCACCGGCCTGCGCCGGGAGGCCATGGCCGTCGATGTCGTCTACGACGGCGGCGCCGCCCTGGAGCGCATCGGGGTCAACGACTACGACGTCGTCGTCCTCGACCGCGACCTGCCCGTGGTGCACGGCGACGAGGTCTGCCGCAAGCTCGTCGGCCTCGGGCTGCCCACCCGGGTGCTGATGCTGACCGCCGCGGGCGACGTCAGCGACCGTGTCGAGGGCCTGGAGCTGGGCGCGGACGACTACCTGCCCAAGCCCTTCGCCTTCAGCGAGCTGACCGCCCGGGTGCGCGCCCTGGGTCGCCGCACCAGCACGCCGCTGCCCCCGGTGCTGGAGCGGGCCGGCATCCGGCTCGACCCGAACCGCCGCGAGGTCTTCCGCGACGGCCGGGAGATCCACCTCGCGCCCAAGGAGTTCGCGGTGCTGGAGGTCCTGCTGCGCAGCGAGGGGTCGGTGGTCTCCGCCGAGCAACTGCTGGAGAAGGCCTGGGACGAGAACACCGACCCGTTCACCAACGTCGTGCGGGTCACCGTCATGACGCTGCGGCGCAAGCTCGGCGAGCCCGCGGTCATCGTGACCGTGCCCGGCTCGGGTTACCGGATCTGATAGCGGATGACCGTCTCCCACTCCTCCGGCCACGCGCCGGCCGCCCCGCCCAAGCCGACCTGGGACCCGCGCGCCCCCGAGCCGACCGTGCCCTGGCTGCGCCCGACGATCCGCATCCGGCTGACGGTGCTGTACGGCGGCATGTTCCTGATCGCGGGCGTCGTGCTGCTGCTGATCATCTACCTGCTGGCCGCCGAGGCCATGCACCAGGGTACCCAGCTGCCGTTCCGGCTGGAGGCCGGACAGGTCACCGCGACCAGCGACGCCTGCCCCAACCTGCCGGTCCAGGGCAGCGCCGACGCGTTCACCAACGCGCTGAACTCCTGCATGCAGCAGGAGCGCGAGCTGGCCCTCAACGGGCTGCTGCGCCGCTCGCTGCTGGCGCTGCTGGGGCTGACC
This sequence comes from Streptomyces sp. ICBB 8177, assembly GCF_003144095.1. GTDB lineage: Bacteria > Actinomycetota > Actinomycetes > Streptomycetales > Streptomycetaceae > Streptantibioticus_D. Next base: position 126,027 of record NZ_NSKH01000003.1, read on the forward strand.
GTGGTCGCGTTCGCCTTCGGCTACGTGATGGCCGGGCGGGTTCTCGCGCCGCTGGGCCGCATCACCCGCACCGCCCGCGCGGTCGCCGGCTCCGACCTGTCCCGCCGCATCGAGCTGGACGGCCCCGACGACGAGCTGAAGGAGCTGGCCGACACCTTCGACGACATGCTCGACCGGCTCGACCGGTCGTTCGAGTCGCAGCGCAGGTTCGTCGCCAACGCCTCGCACGAGCTGCGCACCCCGCTGGCGATCAACCGCACCCTGCTGGAGGTCCAGCTCGCCGACCCCGGCGCCTCGCCCGACCTCCAGCAGCTCGGCAAGACGCTGCTCGCCACCAACCTGCGCAGCGAGCAGCTGGTGGAGGGCCTGCTGCTGCTGGCCCGCAGCGACAACGAGGTGATCGAGCGCAAGCCGGTGGACCTGGCCGAGGCGGCCGCCCAGGCGGTCGACCAGACGCGGTCCGAGGCGCAGGCCAAGGGCGTCGAGCTGCGGCACGAGCGGCTGGACCCGGCGGTCGTGCAGGGCAGCGGCGTGCTGCTGGAGCGGATCGCGCTCAACCTCGTGCAGAACGCGGTGCGCTACAACGCCCCCGACGGCTGGGTGGAGGTCTCCACCGGCACCGCCGACGGGCAGGCGCTGCTGACGGTGTCCAACACCGGGCCGGTGGTGCCCGCGTACGAACTGGACAACATCTTCGAACCGTTCCGCAGGCTGCGTACCGAGCGCACCAACAGCGACAAGGGCGTGGGCCTGGGCCTGTCCATCGTGCGCTCGGTCGCCCGGGCGCACGGCGGCCAGATCACCGCCGAGCCGCGCGAGGGCGGCGGGCTGGTCATGCGGGTCGCGATCCCGCTGTGAGACGCCTCACGGCCCGCGCCGCCCCACCGGCGTGAAGCGCGCGGGAGGCACTCGCGGAAATGTTCGCTTTGAGCGGAAAATCGGGATGCGTCCCCCGTTTTCCGACGCTGTGACCGATCGCACATGCGATTTGGGTCATGGGTACGCTCGGTGATCGCGACCCTTGCGGAAAAAGCCGAAAAATCCAGGTTTCCGCAGGTCATGATCACGGGAAGTACAGGGGACGGCACTACTGAAGCGTCCCGTCGGGGCCCCTGGAGGCCCCGGTGGACGGCCGACACCATCACCTCTTCGGGGGTGCGGTTGGGTGTCGATTGAGTAACAGGCCTTGATGTGAGGCAAAATCTCCGCCTCGGGTCGGGCACAAGACCGGCCCCTCGCGCGTTACGTGCGCTGGAGACACCGCAGACACCCAGAGGGGGAGAGGCAATGGCAACGGATTACGACACGCCACGCAAGACCGATGACGACATCAACGAAGACAGCATCGAGGAACTGAAGGCCCGGCGGAACGAGAAGTCCACCTCCTCGGTGGACGTCGACGAGTTCGAGCAGGCCGAAGGACTGGAGCTGCCCGGAGCCGACCTCTCCAACGAGGAGCTGTCGGTGCGGGTGCTGCCCCGCCAGGCCGACGAGTTCACCTGCATGAGCTGCTTCCTGGTGCACCACCGCAGCCAGCTGGCCGCGGAGAAGAACGGTCAGCCCATCTGCCGCGACTGCGCGGCCTGACTGTCTCGCCGTGGGCTGCTGTGGCGGATCCAGCGGTACGTGACGACGGGCGAGGCTCCACGGAGCAGCAACGGTGGGCCTCGCTCGCGCACCGGGTCAAGGGCGGCGCCGGAAGGGTGGCCGGCGGCGCCGTGGGCGGTTTGCTGGCCGTCAGCGAGCGCCTGATCGACCTGGCGCCGCGGATCCCGGTCCGGGACCTGGAGACGCTGCGCCGCCACTTCCCCGGCCTCGGCCCGGACGAGCTGGCGGACAAACTGGTGTCGGGCGCGACGGCGGGCACCGCCGCCGTCGGCGCGGGCGTCGGCGCCGCCGCGATGCTGCCGGTCCCGCCGGCCATGATGGCGGAGCTGGCCGCCGAGACGCTGGCCGTGGCCGCCGTGGAGTACAAGCTCATCGCCGAGTTGCACGAGGTCTACGGGGTCCGGGCCCCGGGCAACGCCAGAGCGCGGGTGACCGCCTACCTCGGCGCCTGGGCCCAGGAACGCGGGATCGAGGTGACCCGCCCGTCCAGCGTCGACACCGCGCTCAGCGGCCGGATGAAACGACGCCTCAGGCAGCGCCTGCTGCGCCGCACGGTGCGCGGCCTGCCGACCCTCACCCCGTTCATGATCGGCGCCGGCGTCGGCGCCACCTTCAACCGGCGCGACACCAGGCGCCTGGCCCGCCGGGTCCGCGACGACCTGCGCGCCCGCCGCGTCCCCTGGGACGCCCTGCCGCCGTCCGCCTGACCGCCTCGTCCGTGCAAGGGGCCGCAAGCCCGCTACGCCGCCTTGACCGCCGCGCGGCCCAGCGCCGCCGCCAGCCGCTCCGGGGAGCGCGTCGACAGGTACAGGTACGGCGTCGGGTCCTTCGGGTCGGTGACCTCGACCTTCAGCGCGGTCGGCACGTACGAGCGCAGCAGCATGAAGGCCCGGGTGTCCGCCTTGTAGGTGCGCCAGGCCTGCGCCTCTGCCTTGTCCAGCACGACCGCCTCGCCCAGCGCCGTCAGCGGGATCTTCGCGTCGCCCGCGACCAGCGAACCCTGCACGACCCGGATGCGCTCGGAACCGTAGGAGCTGAGCACCACGCTGAAGACGGCGACCGAGCCCGCCAGCGTGCCCAGGATCGGCAGCGTGCCGAACGGCAGCGCCACCAGCGCGCACCCGAATCCCGACAGCACGGCCATGGCCCACCAGTAGCCGGGCACGGTGAGGCGTTCGTCGTAAGGCTGCGAGGGAACCATGGCTCCAAGCTTGGCACGCCATCCTGTGCCGCCCGGCCCGGGGCCGCCCCTCCTGACCGGCACCTCAGGGCACCGGCAGCCGCATCGCCCGGGCCACCCGGGGCGGCGCCGCGCGCAACCCGGTCAGCAGCTGCTTGGCCCAGTCCGACGCCACCGTAGGCGCCACCGCGTCCAGCGCCGCCGTAGAACGGGCGCCGCCCACCAGGTAGCGCGGCATCGGCCGGGCGGCGGTGAGCGCCCGCAGCACAGCGCGGGCCACAGGACGCGCCCCCGCCTGCCGGGAGCACCGCCGCGCGGCCTCGCCGACCGCGGAGTACTGCGCGCGGTAGGCGGACACCCGCAGCTCCGGCAGCAGCCGCTCCTCGGTGCGGGCGGTGGCGATCACGTCGAAACCGGCGTGCGCCAGTTCGAGGGTGATGGCCTGGCCGGTGGTGCCGCTGGCACCGGTGACGACGACGGACTGTGGGCTCATGGGCGCGCTCCGGTCGGGCGGTTCGACGGTCCGCGATGGCAACGCCTGCCGTGCCGGAATCGATCCCCTGATCGGACGGTAAGGGTTGGGCATCCCCAGGAGGGTAGGGTTCGGGCCGTGAGTGGAGCTACTGCATCCGGCGGCACCGGCCGCCCGGCGTTGACGCCGCCCCCCGACGCCGCCCCACCCGTGCGTCATCCCGAGGCCCCCGCCCCGGGCACGCTGCTCGGTGCGCACTACGACCAGTGTTTCGGCTGCGGCGAGACCCAGCCGCACGGCCTGCACCTGGCGTCCCGCGCCGGGGAAGGCGTCACCGTCACCGCCGAGTTCACCGTGCAGCCCGCCCACCAGGGCGCTCCGGGGCTCGCGCACGGCGGCGTGCTGGCCACCGCGCTGGACGAGACGCTCGGCTCGCTCAACTGGCTGCTGCGCATCATCGCCGTCACCGGGCGCCTGGAGACCGACTTCGTCCGTCCGGTCCCGGTCGGCACCACGCTGCACCTGAGCGCCCGCTGCACGGCGGTGGCGGGCCGCAAGGTCTACTGCACCGCCGAGGGCCGCATCGGCAGCCCCGACGGGCCGGTCGCGGTGCGCGCCGACGCGGTGTTCGTCGAGGTCAAGCTGGAGCACTTCACCAAGAACGGCCGCCCCGACGAGATCAAGGCCGCCCTCGCCGACCCCGACCAGGTCAAGGTGGCCCGCGCCTTCGAGGTGAACCCGTGACCCGTGCCCCGCTCGACGTCCTGATCCGCCGGGTCGACCCGCAGGTGCCGATCCCCTCCTACGGGCACCCCGGTGACGCCGGAGTCGACCTGGTGACCACACACGCCGCCGACCTCGCCCCGGGGGAGCGCGTCGTGCTGCCCACCGGCATCTCCATCGCGTTGCCGGACGGTTACGCGGCGTTCGTGCACCCGCGCTCCGGGCTCGCCGCCCGGTGCGGCGTCTCGATGGTGAATACGCCCGGGACGGTCGATGCCGGGTACCGTGGAGAGATCAAGGTGATTGTGGTCAACCTGGATCCGCGCGAGAGCGTGCGGTTCGAGCGGTTCGACCGGATCGCCCAGCTGGTCGTCCAGCAGGTCGAGAAGGTCCGCTTCCACGAGGTCGCGGAACTGCCTGGTTCCGCCAGGGCCACGGGGGGTTTCGGCTCCACTGGGGGACATGCCGCGGTCACCGGCCGGCCGGCCGGTACGAGCGGTTCTACGCAGGGCTACGCTTCGGTCGCCTCAGACCGGGAAGGACAGTGACCGTGTTCCGTCGTCGCAAGGAGCGCGAAGACGCACTCGACGAGCTCGCCGAAGACGCGGGCCCGGACGAGACGACCGAGGACGTCGACGCAGCGTCGGACGAGTCGGACGGGACCGAGTCCCGCCGCTACAACCTCCCGCCCGCGCCGCGCCCCGACGGCCCCTGGGACATCAGCGAGGTGAAGGACCCGGCCGAGGGCCGTGTGGACCTCGGCGGTCTGCACGTGCCCGGTGTCGAGGGCATGGAGCTGCGGGTCGAGGTCGCCGGTGACGCGATCGTCGCCGCGACCGTGGTGCTGCGCGACAGCGCGATCCAGCTGCAGGCGTTCGCCGCGCCGAAGTCCGAAGGCATCTGGGGCGAGGTGCGCGACGAGATCGCCACCGGCATCACCCAGCAGGGCGGCGTGATCGAGGAGGTCGAGGGCCCGCTCGGCTGGGAGCTGCGCGCCCAGGTGCCGGTGCAGCTGCCGGACGGCTCCAGCGGGGTCCAGCTGGTCCGCTTCGTGGGCTGCGACGGACCGCGCTGGTTCCTGCGCGGGGTGATCTCCGGCCAGGGTGCGGTGCAGCCGCAGGCCGCGGGCGTGCTGGAGCAGATCTTCCGCGACACCGTGGTCACCCGGGGCGACTCCCCGATGGCCCCGCGCGACCCCGTCGTCCTGAAGCTGCCGGACGACGCGCAGATGATGCCGGAGGGCATGACCCAGGAACAGCAGGCCCCGGGCAAGTTCTCCGACGGCATCGACCCGATGCGGCGCGGGCCGGAGATCAGCGAGGTCCGCTAGCGCTCGTAGCGGGACGTGTGAAAGGCCGGTGGCCCGAACCATGAACATGGTTCGGGCCACCGGCCTTTCACCTGCTCACGGGTGTGCGTAAGGAGCGCGTCAACGCCGCCTCCGTGCCCGTCAGGGAGGCGTCAACGCGGGCGGCGGGACGCACTGCGGCGGCTTCACTCGATGGTGTCCGAAACCCGACCCATCCAGGAGCACGAGATGGCCGATGTGGCCTTCGTCCTCACCACGCTCGCGGTCTTCGCGCTCGTGGCCCTCGTCGCGAAGGGGGTGACCAGGCTGTGAGCGTGGAGAACCTCGTCGGCCTGATCGTGGCCGTCGCACTGCTGGGCTACCTGGTGCTGGCCCTCCTCTTCCCGGAGAGGTTCTGAGCGCCGGCATGAGCTCGATATCCGCAGACGCCCTCCAGGTCCTCGCGCTGATCGTGGCGCTCGCCCTGGCGTACCGGCCGCTCGGCGACTACATGGCCGCCGTCTACTCGTCCAAGAAGCACCTGCGCGCCGAGCGCTGGATCTACCGCTGCGTCGGCGCCGATCCGGACCGCGAGATGCGCTGGCCCGCCTACCTGCGCGGGGTGCTCGCCTTCTCCCTGGTGAGCGTGCTCTTCCTCTACCTGTTGCAGCGGGTGCAGAACCACCTTCCCGGCTCGCTCGGCTTCGCCGCCGTCACCCCGCAGCAGGCGTTCAACACCGCCGCGTCGTTCGTCACGAACACCAACTGGCAGTCGTACTCAGGTGAGTCGACGATGGGCCACGTCGTGCAGACCGGCGGCCTGGCCGTGCAGAACTTCGTGTCCGCCGCGGTCGGCATCGCCGTCGCCATCGCGCTGGTCCGCGGCTTCGCCCGCTCCCGCACCGGTGAACTGGGCAACTTCTGGGCCGACCTGGTGCGCACCACGGTACGTATCCTGCTGCCGCTGGCGTTCCTCGCCGCGATCGTGCTGGTCGCGTGCGGCGCGATCGAGAACTTCGGCAACTGGCACGACGTCACCACCTTGTCCGGCGCCCACCAGGGCATGCCGGTCGGCGGCGTCGCCTCGCAGGAGTCCATCAAGGAACTGGGCACCAACGGCGGTGGCTTCTTCAACGCCAACTCGGCCCACCCGTTCGAGAACCCGACGGCGTTCACCAACCTCTTCGAGATCTTCCTGATCCTGGTGATCCCGTTCTCCCTGACCCGCACCTTCGGCCGGATGGTCGGCAGCATCAAGCAGGGCTACGCGATCCTCGCCGCGATGGGCGTCATCTGGCTGGGCTTCGTGGTGCTGATGTCCTGGACGGAGTACGCCCACCCGGGCGCCGCGCTCCAGGCCGCGCACGCCGCTATGGAGGGCAAGGAGCAGCGCTTCGGCGTCGGTTCGTCCTCGCTGTTCGCCACCAGTACGACGCTGACGTCCACCGGCGCGGTGGACGCCTTCCACTCCTCGTTCACCGCGTTCGGCGGCGGGCTGACACTGCTGAGCATGATGCTGGGCGAGATCGCGCCCGGCGGCACCGGCTCCGGCCTGTACGGCATGCTGATCATGGCCGTCATCGCGGTGTTCATCGCGGGCCTGATGGTGGGCCGCACCCCCGAGTACCTGGGCAAGAAGATCGGCGGCCGGGAGATCAAGTTCGCGGCCTGTTACATCCTCATCACCCCGGCCGTGGCGCTGGTGTTCACCGCGATCGCGATGGCGCTGCCCACGCCGATCCACTCCGCGCTCAACCCGGGCGCGCACGGCTTCTCCGAGGTGCTGTACGCCTACACCTCGGCCGCCAACAACAACGGGTCCGCCTTCGCCGGGCTGAACGCGAACACCGACTGGTACAACACCACGACCGGCATCGCGACCCTGCTCGGGCGCTTCCTGCCCATGGTGTTCGTCCTCGCGCTGGCCGGATCGCTCGGCCGGCAGCAGCCGGTGCCCGCCGGCGCGGGCACCCTGCGCACCGAAAAGCCGCTGTTCGCCGCACTGCTGGTGGGCGCGGTCCTGATCATCACCGGCCTGACGTACTTCCCCGCGTTGGCGCTCGGACCGATTGCCGAGGGGCTGTCATGACAACCGCGACACCAATACGCAGCCAACTCCCGCAGGACGACGGGCAGCCGGGCCAGGGCCTGGGGCCCGGCCGGGTCGGCGCCGGGGTGTTCGACCCCGCTCAGCTGTGGCGGTCGCTGCCCGACGCGCTGCGCAAGCTCGACCCCCGGGTGATGGTCAAGTCCCCGGTGATGTTCGTGGTCGAGATCGGCTCGGTCCTCACCACCGTCTTCGCCTTCGACACCCCCGGCCGGTGGTTCGGCTGGGCCATCGCCGCCTGGCTGTGGCTCACCGTGATCTTCGCCAACCTGGCCGAGGCGGTCGCCGAGGGCCGTGGCAAGGCGCAGGCGGATACCCTGCGCAAGGCCAAGACCGACACCATCGCCCGCCGTCTCAGCGGCGAGGCGGAGGAGCACGTCCCTGGCACCGACCTGCGCATCGGCGACCTGGTCGTCTGCGAGGCGGGCGACGTGATCCCGGGCGACGGCGACGTCGTCGAGGGCGTCGCCAGCGTCGACGAGTCGGCCATCACCGGTGAGTCCGCCCCGGTCATCCGGGAGTCGGGCGGCGACCGCTCGGCGGTGACCGGCGGCACCAAGGTGCTGTCCGACCGCATCGTCGTGAAGATCACCACTCGCCCCGGCGAGACCTTCATCGACCGCATGATCGGCCTGGTCGAGGGCGCCGCACGGCAGAAGACGCCCAACGAG
>NZ_NSKH01000003.1:134085-635813 GCF_003144095.1 Streptomyces sp. ICBB 8177
GCGGTAGCGGACGCCACCGTGACGCCCCTCAACTCCCTTCGTTTCGCCGGACGTTCAGACGGCGAAAGCGCCTACAGCCTTGCGGTCAGCGGTTCTTGAACTCCTCCAGCGCTGCCCTGACCACGCGCTTCATCGCCTCACTGCCGACGTGCCCGGAGTCGTCGAAGTTGTGGAGCCGTGCGTCCGGCCATGCCTTGGCCAACTTCCAGGCCGTTTGCGGTGGGCCGCCCATGTCGTGTCGGCCGTGGACCAGGACGCCGGGGATTCCGGCGAGCTTGTGGGCGTTGCGAAGGATCTGGTCCTTCTCCAACCACGCGCCGTTGCTGAAGATGTGGGAGCAGATCCGTACGAACGCGATCCGTGCGTCGCCCTCGCGGTCGCTGTACATGCCGGGGGTGCCATTGGGCTCGTTCGAGATGACCGCGTCCTCCCAGGCGAGCCAGTCGGCGGCGGCCTTCTCGCGGATCGCGCGGTCGGGGTTCTCCATCAGGCGTGCGTATGCGGGCAGAAGGTCGCCGTCGCGTTCGTCCTCCGGGACGCCGTCGCGGAACCGGTCCCAGGCCTCCGGATAGAAGCGACCCGCGCCCCGGTAGAGCCAGTCGAGTTCAGCGGGGCTGCTCGTCGTCACCGCCTGGATGACGATCTCGGTGACCCGCTCGGGGTGCTGCTGGGCGTAGGCGAGACCGAGCGTGGAGCCCCAGGAGGCGCCGTTCACCAGCCACTTGTCGATGCCGAGGTGCTCGCGCAGCCGCTCCATGTCGTCGATGAGGTGCTGCGTGGTGTTGAGGCTCATGTCCGCCGCGGGGTCGGCGGCGTGCGGGGTGCTGCGTCCGCAGTTGCGCTGGTCGAAGCGGATGAGGCGGTAGCGCTCGGGGTCCCAGGCTCGCGTCGGTCGTTGCGCGGTACCGCTGCCCGGGCCGCCGTGGACGTGCACCGCGGGCTTGCCGGCCGGGTTGCCGAGCTGCTCGTAGTAGACGCGGTTGCCGTCCCCGGTGTCGAGGAAGCCGTGATCGTAGGGGTAGGTGGGCTGGTAGAGGTCGACCATGACCAGCGAGCCTAGACCGCGGCCCCGCGCCGGCTCACGTGGTTTTGTCTCAACCTGCCGTCAAGCCAAGGGCGTTGTGCCAAGGGCGCGGTGTGCCGCCCCGGCCTGCCCTCCCACTGAACGAGACGGAGGCCGGGGCGCGGTCCACCTGCCGAAGCCTGACACGACTGACGAAGCTGACGCGGGCTGACGAGGTCGTTCCGTCACGCGGCGGGCCGGGCCGGCGTGGCCGCCCGGATCAGTTCGATGTCCAGGGACTCCTTGCGGATGCGCTGGTCGAGGTAGAGCAGGACGCTGATGCCCGCGCTGAAGGGGAACGTCAGCGTCGCACCGACGACCGTTCCGATACCGGTGATGATCAGATACGGCCAGCCCGTCGTGCCGCCGCCACTCGCGACGGTCGCGGCCATCGTGAACGGGATTCCGATGATCGAGGTGACCACGAGCGTCAGGAGTCCGGCCAGCAACTGCACGCCGAAGACCCGCCACCACGTGCCGCGCACCAACCTGAACGAGCGGGCGATCGAGGTGAGGACGCCCTGGCGCTCCAGCATCAGCGCGGGCGACGCCAGGGACAGGCTGACCCACAGCCACACCACGACGACGATGCCGACCAGGGAGCCGAGGGCGATGAAGCCGGTGCCCGCGTCCCCGTTGCCGAGCAGGGCGACCGCGGTGCCGGGGGCGACGGACACCACAAGGACCGCGACCGCGATCAGCGGCAGCAGCAACGTCAGTCCCAGCAGTCGCGGCACCTGGGGGCGCGCGTCGCGCCACGCCTCGTTCACGCCGGCCGTGCGGCCGAGGACGGCGCGGCTGACGATCATCGTGAGCATCGCGGTGGCGACGATCTGGCCGAGGAGGCTGATCACGGAGGCCAGAAGGCCGCCGGCGAGGGTGTCGCCGACGGTGTGCAGCACGTCGTGCAGCGTCGGGTTCGGTGTGGAGCGCAACGCGTCAAGGCCGCCGCCGTGATCGAAGAAGAGCCCGTTGACCAGCGTGGACGCGGTGACGGTCAGGAGCGCGACGACGAGCGAGATACCGAAGACCGTGCGCCAGTGGGTCCGCATGGTGGAGATCGCGCCGTCGAAGATCTCGCCGACGACCAGCGGCCGCAGCGGGATCACGCCCGGCTTCGGCGCCTGCGGTGCGTGTTGCCAGGGCGGAACAGGGCCGGGGCCCTGCGCGGACACGCCGCCCCAGCCCCAGCCCTGCGGCGGCGGCGTGCCCCAGCCGCCGTTGCCGTACCCGGGCGGCGGCGGGGTGTGGCCGGGAGCAGGCGGGGGCGGAGGCGGCGGTACAGCGCCGGAGGGCCGGCCCGAAGGCGCCCCGGCCCCGGGGCCGTTCCACTGGGCGGGAGGAGGCTGGTTCGGCGACCAGTTGGGCGGTACTGGGGGCACGGGGGACGCGTCGGCCTGTTCTGGTTGGTGGGCCTGTTCGGCCTGTTCCGCCTTGCCGGCCTGGTGAGGCTGACCCGCCTGATCGGAGTGGCCAGTCTGCCCAGCCTGATCGGACTGATCCGCCTGATCGGACTGCCCACCCTGATCGGGCCGACCGGGCTGGTCCGGCACGCCGGGCTGGTTCGGCCCGCCCGGCCGGTCTGGCTGGTCCGCCGCGGGCGGGGTCCGGGTCGGAGTCGTCGTGGGGTCCGACGAGTCGGCGGGAGTGGATCCGGGCGAAGCCCAGCCCGCAGAGTCGTTCATCGATGCTCCTTCGTGGCGGCGCCTCTCGCCGCGGCGCGTCAGGACCGTCCGTCCGCGGCCCTCGGGTGGCCGTCGGTCCGCGGCCATCGTGTCATGGGGCCCTTCGCGCCGTGTCGGGCCGCCCGCTCCCGGGCATTCTGCCGACGGGGTGCGACAGGGCAGACTGGGCGAATGGATGATCAGTCCGTCACACCCCAGGCCAACGATCAGGTCCGCGGCGTCCCGGCTCCGTTCGCCGCGCTGCGCTGGGAGGAGCCGCCCGAAGGACCGGAGGGCGCCGTCCTCGTACTGCTCGACCAGACCCGGCTGCCCGCCGAAGAGGTGGAGCTGGTCTGCACGGATGTCCAGGCGCTCGTCGCGGCGATCAGCACGCTCGCCGTACGGGGCGCGCCACTGCTGGGTCTCGCGGGGGCGTACGGCGTCGCGCTGGCGGCCGTACGCGGCTACGACGTGGACGAGGCCGCCGAGCTGCTGGCCGCCGCCCGCCCCACGGCGGTCAACCTGAGTCGCGGCGTACGCCGGGCGCACGGCGCGTACCGTGCCGCGCTGTCGGCCGGGTCGGACGTGTCCGCGGCGGCCGCCGTCGCGCTGTCCGAGGCCCGCGCCCTGCACGCCGAGGACGCCCGCGCGAGCGAGAGCATGGCGGCGCACGGCCTTGCCCTGCTGGAACGGCTCGTCCCGGGCGGCGGCTACCGCGTGCTGACGCACTGCAACACCGGTGCGCTGGTCTCCGGGGGCCGGGGCACCGCGTTCGGCGTCGCGCTCGCCGCGCACCGGGAGGGCAGGCTGCGGCGGCTGTGGGTGGACGAGACGCGTCCGCTGCTGCAGGGCGCCCGGCTCACGGCGTACGAGGCGGCCCGCGCCGAGATGCCGTACACGCTGCTGGCCGACAACGCCGCCGGCTCGCTGTTCGCGGCGGGCGAGGTGGACGCCGTACTTGTCGGGGCGGACCGCATCGCCGCCGACGGCTCGACGGCGAACAAGGTGGGCACCTATCCGCTGGCGGTGCTCGCCCGGCACCACGGGGTCCCGTTCGTGGTGGTCGCGCCGACGACCACGGTGGACCCGGCGACGCCGGACGGCGCGTCCATCGAGGTCGAGCAGCGCCCGGGCCACGAGGTCACCGAGCTGCCCGGGGCGGCCGGCCCCGCCGCCCCGCTGGGCACGCAGGCGTACAACCCCGCCTTCGACGTCACCCCGCCCGACCTGATCACGGCGGTCGTCACGGAGACCGGCGTGGCGTCCCCGGTCGACGCGGCGTCGATCGCGGCCCTCGTCGCGAGCTGATTCGCGGCCCTGGCCGTGAACCGAGAACGGGTGCCCGTACGTCAGCGGCGGCGCCGGATCGTACCGGCGCCGCCGCGAGGCAGCAGGGGGCGTACCGGCGACGCCGTAAAGGCGACACCCTTCTGCTGCCCGCGCCACCGCACGTAGGTGACTGATTACGGACATAGCCGCACGTCATCGCAGGCCAGTGACCTGGATCACCCGGCCGCACATAACGGATGGGTAAATGGGATGATGTCTCTATGAAGGGACGCGTCCTTGTCGTCGACGACGACACCGCACTGGCAGAGATGCTCGGCATCGTGCTGCGTGGAGAAGGTTTTGAGCCGTCGTTCGTGTCGGACGGGGACAAGGCTCTCGCCGCCTTCCGCGAGACCAAACCCGACCTGGTCCTGCTGGACCTGATGCTCCCGGGACGTGACGGCATCGACGTCTGCCGGCAGATCCGGGCCGAGTCCGGGGTGCCGATCGTCATGCTCACCGCCAAGAGCGACACCGTCGACGTGGTCGTGGGCCTGGAGTCGGGCGCCGACGACTACGTGATCAAGCCGTTCAAGCCCAAGGAGCTGGTGGCCCGGGTGCGGGCGCGGCTGCGCAGGGCCGAGGAGCCGACGCCCGAGCAGCTGACCATCGGCGACCTGGTCATCGACGTCGCGGGACATTCGGTCAAGCGGGACGGCCAGCCGATCGCGCTGACCCCGCTGGAGTTCGACCTGCTGGTCGCGCTCGCCCGCAAGCCCTGGCAGGTCTTCACCCGCGAGGTGCTGCTCGAACAGGTCTGGGGCTACCGCCACGCGGCGGACACCCGCCTGGTCAACGTGCACGTGCAGCGGCTGCGTTCCAAGGTCGAACGGGACCCGGAGCGCCCGGAGATCGTCGTGACCGTGCGCGGCGTCGGCTACAAGGCCGGGCCGGGCTGAGCACGGCATGCCCGCGAGCAGGGGCCCCCGTATGACCGGGCCCGGGTACGAGAGCGGTCCGGTGCCGCCCGAGGAGCACCGCGACGGCGCGCTGCCGCGTTCCCTGACGGCTGAGCGCGGCGCGGCGGCGGAACCGGTGGAAGGCGGCCAGGGCGCACTGCCCGGCGCGCGACGGGAGGCCTCAGGGCCCGCCACGGCGCCTGACGCCGGCGCGCAAGACGGTCGGCCCGCCGCTCCCTCCGGGCCGCCGGAGACCCGGCACACCGACCCCCTGCTCGGTCTGCTGCCCGTCCTGCGGGCCGCCTGGCGGTGGGCGCGCCGACCGCTGCTGCCCGCCGCCCGGCTGTGGCGGCGCAACATCCAGCTGCGCGTCGTCGCCACGACACTGCTGATGTCGATGGGCGTCGTCCTGCTGCTCGGCATCGTCGTGATCGGCACCGTGCGCAACGGGCTGCTGGACGCCAAGACCAAGGCGGCGCAGGGCCAGGCGCTGGGCGGCTTCAGCGTCGCCCAGGCGCAGGCGACGGCCGCGGACGACCCGGGCGCCGCCGAGGACGGATCGTCCTCCGCCGCTGCCGGCGCGGCCGGTGCGAACGGCTCCGGGCACGCCACGGTCGACCCCGGCACCTGGCTGACCAACCTCGTCCAGCAGCTCGCCAGCGGCGGCCAGGGCGTGTTCTACGTGGTCGCGCTCAGTTCCGACGCCGACCAGCAGCCGTACCAGTCGGACAGCCCCAGCACCCGCGGCCCGCGCGCGTCCGGTGACGTGCTGCCCGAGGAGAGCGTGCCGATGGCGCTGCGCAACGAGGTCGCGCAGCAGGGCGGCGTCTACCAGCGGGACACCAGCATCATCCGCGAGGGTGATTCGGGCGGTCAGCCCGGCCTGGTCATCGGCAAGCGGCTCACCGATTCGAGCGGTAAGTCGTACGAGCTGTACTACCTCTTCCCGTTCACCCAGGAGGAGAAGACCCTCAGCCTGGTCGAGACGACCCTCGCGACCGCGGGGGTGTTCGTCGTCGCGCTGCTCGGCGCGATCGCGTGGCTGGTGGTGCGGCAGGTGGTCACGCCGGTGCGGATGGCGGCCGGGATCTCCGAGCGGCTGGCGGACGGCGTGCTCCAGGAGCGGATGAAGGTCTCCGGCGAGGACGACATCGCGCGGCTCGGCGAGTCGTTCAACAAGATGGCGCAGACCCTCCAGACCAAGATCATGCAGCTGGAGGAGCTGTCGCGGATGCAGCGGCGGTTCGTCTCAGACGTCTCGCACGAACTGCGCACGCCGCTGACGACCGTACGGATGGCGGCCGAGGTCATCCACGACAGCCGCGAGGACTTCGATCCGATCACCGCGCGCTCCGCGGAACTGCTGCAGAGCCAGGTGGAACGGTTCGAGTCGCTGCTGTCCGACCTGCTGGAGATCAGCCGCTTCGACGCGGGCGCGGCGGCCCTGGAGGCCGAGCCGATAGACCTGCGCGAGGTGGTGCGCCGGGTGGTCGACGCCGCGGAGCCGCTGGCCGAGCGCAAGGGCAGCCGGGTGCTGGTGCGCGGCGACGAGCAGCCCGTGGTCGCCGAGGCGGACGCCCGCCGCGTCGAGCGCGTCCTGCGCAACCTCGTGGTCAACGCGGTCGAGCACGGCGAGGGACGCGACGTGGTGGTCCGGCTGGCGACGGCCTCCGGCGCGGTCGCGGTCGCGGTGCGCGACTACGGCGTCGGGCTCAAGCCCGGCGAGGCGACCCGCGTCTTCAACCGCTTCTGGCGGGCTGACCCGGCCCGCGCCAGGACCACCGGCGGCACCGGCCTCGGTCTGTCGATCGCGGTGGAGGACGCCCGGCTGCACGGCGGCTGGTTGCAGGCGTGGGGCGAGCCGGGCGGCGGTTCGCAGTTCCGGCTGACGCTGCCGCGTACGGCGGGCGAGGCGCTGCGCGGATCGCCGATCCCGCTGGAACCGGAGGACTCGCGCCGCCAGCGCAGGGTCAGGGCGCAGGCGTCGGCGAAGGCCTCTGCGGCGCCGGCGGCGCCCGCGCTGCCGTCGGCGCGTTCGCCGATACCGCGGATGCCGATGAGCCCGCCGAGGCCGCCCGCCGCCGATCCGGCCGCGCTGCCGGGCAGCGGCGCGCGGGTGGTGGGCACACGGGCGCAGGACGCGCCCGCGCCGCAGGAGCCGGACGCGCGGGACGACGACACCGCCCGCGGTGACGCCGCGAGCAGGCACGCCCTGGGCGGTGACGACGTACGGCCCGGGGGCCCGGCGGCGTCCGCTCGGGCGGGCACCGTACAGTCGCAGACCCGGCGGCAAGGACGACCGGGCAGCAGCTGAGCGGTTCCGGCGGCTGAGCGGCGCGCAGGACCGGCCGGGACCCACCGGGCCCGGACGGCACGGGCGCCGCCGGGCCCGCAGGAGCCGGGGGAGGGATGGACGCGATGCCGCACACCAGGGGTGGCGTACGCGGGGCGGGCCGTGGTCCCGCGCCGCGCCGCCGCGCGCTCGCCAAGGCGGGCGCGCTGCTGGCCTGCGCCGCGCTGCTGACCGGCTGCGCGTCGATGCCCGACAGCAGTGACGTGACGAAGGTGGGCGACGAGACGCGCACCGACTCCGATCCGCAGGTGCGGGTCTTCGGCGTGCAGCCGCAGAAGAACGAGCAGCCGATGCAGATCGTCAGCGGCTTCCTGGAGGCGGTGACCAGCGACGAGGCGGACTACCAGACCGCCCGCAAGTACCTGACGGGACCGGCCGCCCACTGGGACCCCTTCAGCCAGATCACCGTGGTCTCCGGCGGACCCCGGTTGACGGTGCAGCACAACGACGCCGACCGCCTGGAGAACGGCACCACCATCGCGTTGACGGCCGACCAGGTCGCCGTGGTGGACCGCAAGCACTCCTACACGCCGGTTTCCGCCACCTACCGCACGAGTTTCCATCTGACGCAGGTGGGCGGCGAGTGGCGGATCGACGCGTTGCCGGACGGGCTGGTGCTCGGCGATTCCGACTTCCAGCGCATCTACCACTCCGTCAACATGTACTACTACGCGCAGCTCGGCACGGACGCGGAGGGCCTGGCCAAGGACGTGCTGGTGGCGGACCCGGTGTACGTGCGGCGGCGGATAGACCCCGTCACCTCGTCGGTGCAGGCGCTGCTGTCGGGACCGAGCACCTGGCTGCAGCCGGTGGTCGCCTCCGCGTTCCCCGCCGGCACGACGCTGAAGGGGCAGAACCTCGCGCTGGACGACTCCGGCAGGCTGCGGGTGCCGCTGAGCAGCGCCGCGGAGCACGCCTCCCGTCCGAGTTGCGAACGCATGGCGGCGCAACTGCTGTTCACCGTTCAGGACCAGTCGACCGCTCAGGTGTCGTCGGTGGACGTGGAGCGCGCCGACGGCTCCTCGCTGTGCTCGATGAGCCGCGACCGCGCGCAGGCGTACGCCCCTGCCAGGGTGACCGGCAGCGGCAGCGAGCAGTACTTCGTCGACGACGACCACCGCCTGGAGAGCGTCGACCCGGGGGGCGGCACCCCGCAGCCGGTCGTGGGCCCGTTCGGCAAGGAGCAGGCCAGGCTGGAGTCGGTGGCGGTCTCCCGCGACGAGCAGACCGCGGCGGGCGTGTCCACGGACGGCCGGACGCTGTCCGTTGCGCCGCTCAACGCCTCCGGCACGCCGAAGCAGGTGGCCACCAGCGCGGCGCACTCCACCGACGAGGGCTTCACGGCGCCGAGTTGGGACGGCCTGGGCGACCTGTGGGTGGCCGACCGCGACCCCGGCGATCCCCGCCTGCTGATGTGGCAGGACGGCCGGACCACCGAGGTGTCGGTGCCGGACCTGTCGAACGGCACGATCGAGGCGGTGAAGGTCGCGGCGGACGGCGTGCGCATCGCCCTGCTGGTCAGCCGCGGCGGGCACACCACGCTGCAACTCGGGCGCGTCGAGCGCACCGGCACGGCCGCCGCACCGCAGGTCTCGGTCACCGAACTGCGCGACATCGCACCGCAGTTGGAGGATGTGCAGGCCGCGTCGTGGGCGGGGGAGAGCAGGCTGGTCGTGGTCGGCAAGCAGTCGCGCGGAGTGCAGCAGTTGCAGTACGTCGACACCGACGGCTCGGCCGCGTTCACCCCGACGCTGCCCGGCATCAGCAAGGTCTCGGCGGTCGCGGCCTTCGAGGATCAGACGCGTCCTCTGCTGGTCGCCTCCGACGAGGGCATGTTCCGGCTGCCGGAGGACGGCGAGTGGAGGCTGGTCTCCCAGGACGGGATGTCGCCGGTCTACCCGGGCTGAGGCGGACGGCCTGATCGGGCGGGGCAGCGAGGGCCGGCTCGGAGGAGGGACCGACGGCCCGGTCATGGCGGGGCAGGGCGGGCCGGCTCGGAGGAGGGCTGCGTGGGCCCGCTTGTGAGGGGCCGCGGTGGCGCGGGGACGGGCTCGCGGTGCCGAGGCGGACGCGATCCTGGCCTTCTGACCTGCCGTGATCCCATCGCCCGTGAGGCTGCGCAGAGTTGTCCACAGGCGTTGTCCACAGGGCTGGTGGCGTCGGGCGCGAGTCGGCACAGTGGAGCCATGAAAGGGATGTGGCGGGAGCTGGCGGACCTGGTGCTCCCGGTCGACTGCGCGGGGTGCGGCCGGGCCGGCGGCGGCACGCTGTGTGAGGGGTGCGACGGACGGCTGACCGGCGCGGGGGCGGCCCGCCGGGTCAGACCGGACCCCGAGCCGCCCGGGCTCCCCGAGGTGTACGCCGCCGGGGCGTACGAGGACACGGTGCGCTCCGCGCTGCTGGCCCACAAGGAGCGCGGTGCCCTGCGGCTGGCCGGGCCGCTGGGGGACGCCCTGGCGCGTGCGGTGCGGGCGGCGTGCGGGGCGGGTGCCGCGGTCGGCGGTGGTGCCGGGGCCGGGAGCCCGGTCGGCGCCGGGCCGCCCGGGCCGCCCGGGACGGACGCGCCGTTGCTGCTGGTCCCGGTGCCGTCGTCGCGGCGGGCGGTGGCGGCCCGGGGACACGATCCCGCGCGGCGGATCGCGTTGCGGGCGGCGCGGGCGCTGCGTGGGGGAGGGGTGCCCGCGCGGGTGCTGGCGGTGCTGCGGCAGCGGCGGCCGGTCGCCGACCAGACGGGGCTGTCCGCGGCCGGGCGGATGGCCAACCTCACCGGTGCCCTGGGCACCGTCGCGGGCGGCGAACGGCTGCTGGCGCACGGCCCCGTTGTGGTGGTCGACGACCTGATGACCACCGGTGCCTCGCTGGCCGAGGCGTCCAGGGCGGTCCGTGCGGCCGGCGGTGCGGTGTGCGGCGCGGCGGTGATCGCGGTTCCGCCGCGGGCCTGGGAGGCGCCGCAGCCGGTGCGGGTGTGCGCGGGAGGGGCGTGGGCAGGCGAACGATCGCCCTACCCGGCGGTACGGCGGAGGATGAGGGACGGAGGCGGTTGACGGTGGACGTGAGGCGCCACGGGGCGCGGGGAGACGGTGCCGGAACCGATCGCGGACGCGCTTCGTTCCTGCTGGTGCAGGGTGCCGTTCACTCGAACGGAGGTATAGCACCGCAGGGGGTGCCGACCATCACCCCAGGGGGATATGTTCGGGTATGAGAAGCGCGGACGCTTTGTCGCAACCCCGTCGTATCCCGGTGTTGTCCGGCGGTCCCCCGGGCGTTTCCCTCGGGATCCCGGGGATTCCGTGAATCGCGTGGGGTGTTGATCTTCCCCTTGGGGGAGGAGGAGGTGAAAGCCGCGACCCCGCCGCTCCGGAGGCGTCCGGAGCCCGCGGATGCAGCTGTGAACGCAGTGCCGGACGGGACCGGTGCCCGCCGGCCTTAGCGCAAGGGATGTGCCCCGCGCGCCGGGGCGATCCGGGAACGGAGTTCTGCGTGGACATCGTCGTCAAGGGCCGTAAGACCGAAGTGCCCGAGCGGTTCCGCAAGCACGTCGCGGAGAAGTTGAACCTGGAGAAGATCCAGAAGCTGGACGGCAAGGTCATCAGCCTCGATGTGGAACTCTCCAAGGAGCACAACCCGCGTCTCGCCGACCGTTCCGACCGGGTGGAGATCACGCTGCGCTCCCGGGGTCCGGTGGTCCGGGCCGAGGCGTCCGCGGGTGACCCGTACGCGGCGCTGGACGCGGCGACCAGCAAGCTGGACGCACAACTGCGCAAGCACGCCGACAAGCGGCACATGGCGCGACGCGGCGGGCGTACCGCGGTCAGCGTCGCCGCCTACACCGCGCCGCTCGCCACGCCCGCCGAGGAGGACGGTTCCGCGGGGGTGGGCGAGGTGCCCACCACGAAGGTGGGGCCGCTCGACGTCCAGGGCGAGGGGCCGCTGGTGGTCCGCGAGAAGACGCACGCCGCCTCCCCGATGACCCTCGACCAGGCGCTCTACGAGATGGAGCTGGTCGGGCACGACTTCTACCTCTTCGTCGACTCGGAGCGGAACCAGCCGAGCGTCGTCTACCGGCGGCACGGCTACGACTACGGCGTCATCTACCTCAAGGAGGACCCGTCCGCCGAGCCGCCCTCGGGCGCCGGCGGCATGCTGCACCGGTGAGCCGCCGGTGATCCGACGCACGCGGTGCCCCCGGCGAGCGGCCGGGGGCACCGCCGTTCCCGGGCGCAGACGGCGGCGCGTGGTGCTCGGCGCATGGTGCTCGGCGCGGGGGGCGCGCGGAGCGGGAAGTGCGCCGTTGGCGGCCGTCAACCGGCTGCCCGGCGCTGCCGCGGAATCGCCGGTGCGCGGCCCGGGCATGAAATCATGATGAGAGTCAACCGCCGGGCAGCGCAGCCGCGTTGACTCGTCACCGTGCATGCGTGCGTGCGATGCGGTGGGGACCGGCTCGAGGGAGGGGAACCGATGCCGGACAGCTTCGATTCGACGGCCGTCGGTGCCGTGGGCGCCGTCGATGCCATCGGCACCGACGAGTGCCCGGACGGACCGGGGGCGGGCGCGCGGCGCAGCGAGCCCATCAGGGTCCTGGTCGTCGACGACCACGCGCTCTTCCGGCGCGGGCTGGAGATCGTGCTGGCGGCTGAGGAGGACATCCAGGTCGTCGGTGAGGCCGGAGATGGCGCGGAGGCCGTCGACAAGGCCGCTGACCTGCTGCCCGACATCGTTCTCATGGACGTGCGGATGCCGCGTCGTGGCGGGATCGAGGCGTGCACGTCCATCAAGGAGGTGGCCCCGAGCGCGAAGATCATCATGCTGACGATCAGCGACGAGGAGGCCGACCTCTACGAGGCGATCAAGGCCGGCGCCACGGGTTACCTGCTCAAGGAGATCTCCACCGATGAGGTCTCGACCGCCATCCGCGCGGTCGCCGACGGCCAGTCGCAGATCAGTCCCTCGATGGCGTCCAAGCTGCTCACCGAGTTCAAGTCGATGATCCAGCGCACCGACGAGCGACGTCTCGTCCCGGCCCCCCGGCTCACCGACCGGGAGCTGGAGGTGCTCAAGCTGGTCGCGACCGGCATGAACAACCGTGACATCGCCAAGGAGCTGTTCATCAGCGAGAACACCGTCAAGAACCACGTGCGCAACATCCTGGAGAAGCTCCAGCTGCACTCCCGGATGGAAGCGGTGGTCTACGCGATGCGGGAGAAGATACTGGAGATCCGCTGAGCCGGGCGCCCGCCCCGCCGCCCCCTCCAGCTCCACCAGCCGCTGCGCCCCGCCGCCTCCGGTTGCCCGCGTGGCCGCCTTCGGCCGCCCCGCTCCCCGCATCACCTCCGCGATCGGACTTCCCGCGGCAGATTTCGGCCAACCGCGGGCCGTCCCCACCGCCCCCGGCCTCCGTGGTCAGGACCGTCCCAGCTCCGTGATCAGGGCCTCCCTCAACCGCGTGTCGTCCACCCGCTCGACGCGCACCGCGTCGCACCCCACCCACTCGGCGGCCTCGCGCAGCGCACGGGCCATGGGCCCGACCGCTTGGGGACCCGCCATCGACGCCTGCCGCGCGACGAGCGTGCCGCCCTCGCGGGCCGGGTCGACGCGGCCGAGCAGCCTGCCGCCCGACAGCAGCGGCATCGCGAAGTACCCGTGGATCCGCTTGGGCTTCGGCACGTACGCCTCCAGGCGATGCGTGAAACCGAAGATCCGCTCCGTGCGGGCGCGGTCCCACACCAGGGAGTCGAACGGGGACAGCAGCGTCGTGCGGTGACGGCCGCGCGGCGCCTCCTCCAACGCCGCTGGGTCGGCCCACGCGGGCCTGCCCCAGCCCCGCACCTCGACCGGCACCAGCCCCGAGTCGGCGACCACCGCGTCGACCTGGGCGCCGGTGAGCCGGTGGTAGTCGGCGAGGTCGGCGCGGGTGGCCACCCCCAGCGAGCGTCCGGCCAGCGTCACCAGCCGCCGCACGCACTCGGTGTCGTCCAGGTCGTCGTGCAGGAGCGCGTCCGGCACGGCGCGCTCGGCGAGGTCGTAGACCCGCTTCCAGCCGCGCCGCCGGGTGCACACCACGTCGCCGGTGTCCAGCAGCCACTCGACCGCGATCTTCGTCTCCGACCAGTCCCACCAGGGCCCGCCGTTCTTGGCGCCGCCCAACTCCGTGGAGGTGAGCGGGCCTTCGGCGGTCAGGCGCTCCAGGACCGCGGCGCACGAGCGGTCGGCGTCGGCCATCACGTGCCAGCGGCGGCCGCGGGCCCGGCGGGCGCGGCGCCGGAACGCGAAGTGCGGCCATTCCTCGATCGGCAGCACGCACGCGGCGTGAGACCAGTACTCGAAAGCGTGATTCCCGCTCCAGTACGCCTGTTCCACCGCGTCACGGCCCACGGCGCCGAGACGGGCGTACGGGATCAGCTCGTGCGAGCGGGCCAGCACCGAGATCGTGTCGAGCTGCACCGCGCCGAGGGAACGCAGCACGCCGCGCACCCCGGCCCGCCGGTCGGGCGCCCCGAGCAGGCCTTGCGCGCGCAGCGCGACCCGGCGGGCCTCGTCGGCGGACAACTCGGTGCGCGGGGGCGGCAGCGTCGGCGTCGTCGTCATGGCCCTCAGCCTAGGAGCCGCCACTGACAACGCCGGGCCGCGGCAAGGCCGCACGCCGGCCGCTCCGGGCCGTCCGTCACCCCTCCAGTCGTCCCGCCCCACCGCACCGGCGCCGTCAGTCCCGTTCGTACGGCAGGTACGCGGTCGCCGACGGCAGGCCCAGGTCGGACGGCAGGAGAGCGGCGATCCATATGTCGCGGCGGGTGCCGCCGTGCAGGGTCTTGGCGCGCTGGGTGCCCTCCATGCGGAAGCCCGTCCTGAGCGCCACCGCGCGGGACGCGGCGTTGCCCGCCTCCGCGTGCCACTCCAGGCGTTCCACGCCCAGGTCCGTGAAGGCCCAGCGGGCCACCGCCCGGGCCGCCTCCACGGTGTAGCCGCGACCGCGCTGCTCCTTGGCCGTCCAGTAGCCCAGCTCCGCCTGGCGTTCCGGAGCCCGCAGCAACGCCAGCCGCACCAGTCCCATCGACCCCACGAGCTCGCCGCCGGCGCGGGTGAAGACCCCGAAGTTCAGCAGTGACTCGTCCTGCCAGCCACGCCGGGAGGTGGCGACGAAGGCGTCGGCGTCGGCACGGGAGTAAGGGGAGGGCACCGTGGTCCAGCGGGGGATCTCCGGGTCCTGGCAGGCCAGGTGGAGCGCGTCGGCGTCGGCGGGGCCGAGGGGGCGCAGCAGCAGTCGTTCGGTGGTGAGCGTTACCGGTTCCATCCAGGAAGTATTCCTGAGCGCCCGCGCCCCCGGCGCACCGCGCGCGTCACCGTACGGGGTGATGGAACGCCGGTGCGCCGCCGGACCTCCCGGCGGAGTGGCCCCTTCGCTTACGATGGCCGGTGCGGTAGGTGCCCACGGCAAGGAGGGGCCCGCCGCGCCCAGCGCGAGAGAGCGTGCCAGGCCCGACCGGCAAGGAGCCAGCCTACGTGTCCGTCTTCGGCAAGATCCTGCGCGCAGGTGAGGGAAAGATCCTGCGCAAGCTGAACCGCATCGCGGAACAGGTGAAATCCATCGAAGAGGACTTCGTCAACCTGAGCGACGCGGAGCTGCGGGCCCTCACCGACGAGTACAAGCAGCGGTACGAGGATGGCGAAAGCCTCGACGACCTGCTGCCGGAGGCGTTCGCCACCGTTCGTGAGGCCGCCAAGCGGGTGCTCGGCCAGCGCCACTACGACGTCCAGATCATGGGCGGTGCCGCCCTGCACCTCGGCTACGTGGCCGAGATGCGCACCGGTGAGGGCAAGACCCTCGTCGGCACCCTGCCCGCGTACCTGAACGCGATCTCCGGCAAGGGCGTCCACCTGATCACGACCAACGACTACCTCGCCGAGCGCGACTCGGAGTGGATGGGCCGGGTCCACAAGTTCCTGGGCCTGAACGTCGGATGCATCCTCGCCAACATGACGCCCGCCGAGCGCCGTGAGCAGTACGCGTGCGACATCACCTACGGCACCAACAACGAGTTCGGCTTCGACTACCTGCGCGACAACATGGCGTGGTCGGCCGACGAACTGGTGCAGCGCGGGCACAACTTCGCGATCGTCGACGAGGTCGACTCCATCCTCATCGACGAGGCCCGCACCCCGCTGATCATCTCCGGCCCGGCCGACCAGGCCACCAAGTGGTACAGCGACTTCGCCAAGCTGGTGCTGCGCCTGAAGCTCGACCGCGACTACGAGGTCGACGAGAAGAAGCGCACCGTCGGCATCCTGGAGGAGGGCGTCACCCGGGTCGAGGACTGGCTGGGTATCGACAACCTCTACGAGTCGGTCAACACCCCCCTCGTCGGCTTCCTGAACAACGCCATCAAGGCGAAGGAGCTGTACAAGAAGGACAAGGACTACGTCGTCATGGACGGCGAAGTCATGATCGTCGACGAGCACACCGGCCGTATCCTCGCCGGCCGCCGCTACAACGAGGGCATGCACCAGGCGATCGAGGCCAAGGAGGGGGTGGAGATCCAGAACGAGAACCAGACGCTGGCCACCATCACCCTCCAGAACTTCTTCCGCCTCTACGACAAGCTGTCCGGCATGACCGGTACGGCCATGACGGAGGCCGCGGAGTTCTACCAGATCTACCAGCTCGGCGTGGTCCCCATCCCGACCAACCGCTCGGTGCAGCGCCTCGACAAGGCGGACCTGATCTACCGCACCGAGGAGGCGAAGTTCGCGGCGGTCGTCGAGGACATCGCGGAGAAGCACGAGAAGGGCCAGCCGGTCCTGGTCGGCACGACCTCGGTGGAGAAGTCGGAGTACCTCTCCCAGCAGCTCGCCAAGCGCGGCGTGCCGCACGAGGTGCTCAACGCCAAGCAGCACGACCGTGAGGCCACGATCGTCGCGCAGGCGGGCCGCAAGGGCGCCGTCACGGTGGCCACCAACATGGCCGGCCGCGGTACCGACATCAAGCTCGGCGGCAACCCCGACGACCTGGCCGAGGCGGAGCTGCGGCAGCGCGGCCTGGACCCGGTCGAGCACGTCGAGGAGTGGGCCGCGGCGCTGCCCGAGGCGCTCAAGCGCGCCGAGGCGGCGGTGAAGGCCGAGTTCGAGGAGGTCCGCGAGCTGGGCGGCCTGTACGTGCTGGGCACCGAGCGCCACGAGTCGCGGCGCATCGACAACCAGCTGCGCGGCCGCTCCGGCCGTCAGGGCGACCCGGGCGAGTCCCGCTTCTACCTGTCGCTGGGCGACGACCTGATGCGGCTGTTCAAGGCCCAGATGGTCGAGCGCGTCATGGCGATGGCCAACGTGCCGGACGACGTGCCGATCGAGAACAAGATGGTCACCCGCGCCATCGCCTCCGCGCAGTCGCAGGTCGAGCAGCAGAACTTCGAGATCCGCAAGAACGTCCTGAAGTACGACGAGGTGCTCAACCGGCAGCGCGAGGTCATCTACGGCGAGCGCCGCCGCGTCCTTGAGGGCGAGGACCTGCACGAGCAGATCGCCCACTTCATGGACGACACCATCGACGACTACATCAAGGCGGAGACCGGCGAGGGCTTCGCCGAGGAGTGGGACCTCGACCGGCTGTGGAGCGCGTTCGCGCAGCTGTACCCGATCAAGGTCACCATCGAGGACCTGGACGACGAGGCGGGCGACCGCGCCGGAGTCACCGCGGACCTCATCGCCGAGATGATCAAGGAAGACATCCACGAGCAGTACAAGGCCCGCGAGGACCAGCTCGGCTCGGAGATCATGCGCGAGCTGGAGCGCCGGGTCGTGCTGTCGGTGCTGGACCGCAAGTGGCGCGAGCACCTCTACGAGATGGACTACCTCCAGGAGGGCATCGGCCTGCGTGCCATGGCGCAGCGCGACCCGCTGGTGGAGTACCAGCGCGAGGGCTTCGACATGTTCAACGCGATGATGGACGGCATCAAGGAGGAGTCGGTCGGCTACCTGTTCAACCTGGAGGTCCAGGTCGAGCAGCAGGTCGAGGAGGTCCCGGTGCAGGCCGAGCCGGTCGACCTGGAGAAGCAGGACGCGGTGCCGGTCGGCGCCGGCCGCCCGGAGATCCGCGCCAAGGGCCTGGAGGCCCCGCAGCGTCCGGACCGGCTGCACTTCTCCGCGCCGACCGTGGACGGCGCGGGCGGCGTCATCGAGGGCGACTTCGCCGACGACGGCGAGGTCGACGGCCACGGTGGCGACTCCGACTCCGACGGCCTGACCCGCGCGGAGCGCCGCAAGGCCCAGAAGGGCGGCCGCCGCCGCAAGAAGTGACGCGGGCGCGCGATGCGCCGGTAGTCCAAGGGACCGCGCGCGTCGCGCCCGTGGTCCGAGGGGCCGGGTTCCGCAGCAGCGGGGCCCGGCCCCTCGCCCGTGCGGGGAGCTTCGTCCGGCGGTCGCGGGACCCGCGCTCGTCACCATGACGGGCCCGCCGCGTCCACGGCCGTGCAGCGCCAGCGCAGGTCCGCGCCGCGCTCCAGCCGGAAGGCGAGGGCGCGCGAGGCGTCCCCCGAGGCGACCCGGGCGAACGCCTCCAGCACGCCCGGCGCCACCACCCGGCAGCCGCAGCCGCGCACCAGCGGCACCGGCCGCCCCTTCGGCGGACGCAGCACGCCCTGCGCCGCCAGCTGCCACAGCCGGTCGTACGCGGCCTCGCCCGCCGTGTGGCCCAGCATCCAGGCGACCGGGCGCTGCCCGCTCAGGACCTCCAGCAGCCGGTCGGCGAACCAGCGGTGCGGCTGCACGCGCCGTGTGGTCTGCCGTACCGGGAGCGCTCCGGGGCGGCGGGCGTCGCGGCGGCTCGGGGGAGCGGTCACGGAGGGTGTCCGCCGCAGCGGTCGCGGCGCCCGCCGCCCGGCCGCCGCCCCCGCCGAGCCGGTCGTGGCAGGGGCGGCGGAGGTACTGGTCATCGTGGTGGTCGTCGTCATGGCCCTCGCCCCTTGCCGTCGGCAGTCGCGGTCGCTCTGCGTGATCGTCTCGATGTCAGACTTCTAACGACCGCGGAGCGCGGCGGACAAGGAAGAAGCGGGGCCGCGTCGGGGGTGCCGGAAGTTCACCTATCAGGGTGATTCGTGGTCCGGCGGGGTGAACCGGGGCCCGTACCACCGGCCCAGGGGCGGGGCAGGGCGTACGGCGCCAGGACCGGCGCGGTCGAGCGGATCCGCCCGAAGGGGTACCTGGCGGGGACCCGCGGCTGACCGCGCCGGCCGGTCCGACCGTATGCTGAGACCGTCCCCGTACGCAGGTCACGCCTTACGCAGGTCACCGGAGCGGCACCGATGCGCGTCTACATCCCCACCACCCTGCCCGCCCTCGCCGAGGCCCACCGGGCGGGCGAGCTGGGCCCGGCCCCGCTGGACGCCTACGCGGTCACCCCGGCGCTGCGCGAGTGGTACGTCTCCGACGACATCGAGGAGCTGGAGTACGCCGCGCTGACCCGCGCCGCGCAGACCAGCCTCCGCCTGCTCGCCGGGCAGCCGGACGCGGCTCGGCGGCGCGTCGTGGTCGCCGTCGACGTCCCCGACCAGGAGGCGGCGTTCGACCCGGACCGCGGACTCGATCCCGCGGCGCTCGGCGCGGTCCGGCTGGCCTCCGCCGTGCCGCTGGCCAAGGCCGCCGCGGTGCACGTGGACGCCGACGACGCGCAGGAGGACGTGGCCGCCGCCGCGGCGGCGCTGGGCGCGGCGGACGCGGGCGACGACGACGCGCGCTTCACGGTGGACGGCGCGGAGGACCACGAGCTGCTGTGGTTCGCGACCCAGGAGATCCCCGGCCTCATCGCCTGAGCCGACGTCCGGCCGGCGCGCGTCAGGCGCTCTGGCCTGCCGCGACGGACGGGAGGGGTCCGCTGTCGGTGGCCGCGGGTAGGGTCGTCGCATGGCCAGGGACCTGACCCACATCGTGTGGGACTGGAACGGCACGCTGTTCCACGACATCGACGCCGTCATCGAGGCGACCAACGCCGCGTTCGGCGAGCTGGGCCTGCCGCCGATCACCCTCGAGCGGTACCGCGAGCTGTACTGCGTGCCGGTGCCGAGGTTCTACGAGCGGCTGCTGGGGCGGCTGCCCACGAACGACGAGTGGCTGGTGATGGACCGCATCTTCCACCGCCACTACTGGACCCTGGCCGGCACCTGCGGGCTCGCCCAGGGCGCCGCCGAGCTGCTCGCCGCCCACCAGTCGGCCGGGCACACCCAGTCGCTGTGCTCCCTGGCCCCGCACGAGAAGCTGATACCGATCGTGGACACGCACGGCATCACCGGGCGCTTCGTGCGGGTGGACGGCGCCACCGGGCCGTCCGGCACCGGCAAGGCGGAGCACATGGCGCGCCACCTCGCGGCCCTCGACGGCGTCCTGGCGCGGCGCACGGTGGTCATAGGCGACGCGGTCGACGACGCGGTGGCGGCCGAGCACGTGGGCGCGCTGGCGGTGCTGTACACCGGCGGTTCGCACAGCAGGGCCAGCCTGGAGGCGGCCGGCGTGCCCGTGGTGGACACGCTCGCCGAAGCGGTCATGGAAGCCCTCCGCCTGACCGCCTGAGCCCCGATCGCCTGAGCCTCGATCGCCCGCGCCCCGATCGCCTGGCCCCGGTCGCCGCCTGAGCCCGGACCGCCCGCCTCGGCCCCGATCGCGGTGCCCTCAGCCGACCGGTGCCTTCTCGCGCAGGACCTTCAGGAACTCCCGCATCCACGCCGGGTGGTCCGGCCAGGCACGGGCCGAGACCATCACGCCGTCGACGACGGCCTCCGCGTCGTGGAAACGCGCGCCCGCGCTCTCCATGTCCGGCTCAAGCGCCGGGTAGGCCGCCGTGCGCCGCCCGTGGAGCGCCCCGACCGCCGCGGTGATCAGCGGACCGTGGCAGATCTGGGCGACCGGCTTGTCGGCGTCGAAGAACGCCTTGAGGATCTTGCGCAGCAGCGGATCGTTGCGCAGGTACTCCGGGGCCCGGCCGCCGGGGATCACCACGGCCGCGTACTGGCCGGGATCGACCTCGGAGAAGGCCAGGTCGGCGGGCCAGGTGTAGCCGGGCTTCTCGGTGTAGGTGTCGAAGCCCTCCTCGAAGTCGTGCACGACGAAGCGCAGCTTCTTCGCGGACGGCGCCGCGAGGTGGACCTCGTACCCCTCCTCGCGCAGCCGCTGGTACGGGTAGAGCACTTCCAGCGACTCCGCCGCGTCGCCGGTCACGATGAGAACCTTCGGTGCCATGGCGTCCTCCCGCCTTCCCGTCACACCGCTCCCGCCCTCACGCTCCACGCTGCACCGCACGGCGCCCTTTGCCAACCGGGCCGCGCGGGCGGCGACCGCCGAGGCGCCGCCGCGCGGGCGGCGACCACCCGAGGGGCGCACGCGGGGCGCGCTGCGGCGCGCGTTCGGCGCACTGTCCAAAGCGTCGAAGACGGGGATGTGGCTTTGTACACAAACGGTCCCTGACAGCTCCCCTCCCAGGAGCGATAGCCTTACCTGGTGATCAGCGCGATACCGAGCGACGGCGACGAGGCCGTCGAGCTGCGCCGCCGGCGGAATCCCGCCCGGCGCCCCGCTGGTCGTCACATCCGGGTCACAACACCGAACGCGCACCCGGATCGGCCCGTACGAGGCATAACGTCGTCCCCGAACGGCAACACCGCGCCGGGGCGACGCGCACATCAATCCCGACGTCACGCAACGGCGCGCGACAGGAGTCAGAGGACATGCAGACCAAGCTGGACGAAGCCAAGGCCGAGCTGCTCGACCGGGCGGCACGGGTAGCTGAGAACAGCCCGGCGGGGGGACTACCTGACGAGGGCCTCGACGCGGAGGCCATCGGAACGTTCCTCCAGCGCTACTACCTGCACACCGCGCCCGAGGACGTCGTCGACCGCGACCCGGTGGACGTCTACGGTGCCGCGCTGTCGCACTACCGCCTCGCCGAGACGCGCCCGCAGGGCACGGCGAACGTACGGGTGCACACCCCCTCGGTCGAGGAGAACGGCTGGACCTGCAGCCACACCGTCGTCGAGGTCGTCACCGACGACATGCCCTTCCTGGTGGACTCGGTCACCAACGAGCTGTCCCGCCAGGACCGCGCCATCCACGTCGTCATCCACCCGCAGGTCGTCGTCCGCCGTGACGTCACCGGCAAGCTGCTGGAGATCCTCGGCACCAGCAACCTGGTCGAGGCCGCCGGAGCCGGTCTGCCCGGCGCCCAGCTGCCGCACGACGCGCTGATCGAGTCGTGGATCCACGTCGAGGTGGACCGCGAGACCGACCGCGCCGACCTCAAGCAGATCACCTCCGACCTGCGCCGCGTGCTGTCCGACGTGCGCGAGTCCGTCGAGGACTGGACGAAGATGCGCGACGCCGCGCTGCGCATCGCCGACGAACTGGCCGCCACCCCGCCCGCGCTGCCGGAGCAGGAGGTCGGCGAGGCGTGGGAGCTGCTGCGCTGGCTCGCCGACGACCACTTCACCTTCCTCGGCTACCGCGAGTACAAGCTGACGACCGAGACGACCGCGGACGGCACCGAGGAGGACGTGCTGACCGCCGTCCCCGGCACCGGCCTGGGCATCCTGCGCTCCGACCCGGTGCACCGCGAGGACGAGGGCGGCAAGCCGATCGCCTCCTCGTTCAACCGGCTGCCGGCCGACGCCCGCGCCAAGGCCCGCGAGCCGCACCTGCTGATCCTCACCAAGGCCAACAGCCGCTCCACCGTCCACCGCCCCTCGTACCTGGACTACGTGGGCGTCAAGACCTTCGACTCCGAGGGCAACGTCACCGGTGAGCGCCGCTTCCTCGGCCTGTTCTCCTCCGCCGCGTACACCGAGTCCGTCACCCGGGTGCCCGTGGTGCGCCGCAAGGTGCAGGAAGTGCTGGCCGGTGCCGGGTTCGGCCCCGACAGCCACGACGGCCGGGACCTGCTGCAGATCCTGGAGACCTACCCGCGCGACGAGCTGTTCCAGACCGGCGCGGACGAGCTGCGGCCCATCGTCACCAGCGTCCTGTACCTCCAGGAGCGACGCAGGCTGCGGCTGTTCCTGCGGCAGGACGAGTACGGCCGCTACTACTCGGCCCTGGTCTACCTGCCGCGCGACCGCTACACCACCGAGGTGCGGCTGCGGCTGACCGAGATCCTGCGCGAGGAACTCCAGGGCCGCACCGTCGACTTCACCGCCTGGAACACCGAATCGGTGCTCTCCCGGCTGCACTTCGTCATCCGCGTCGCCCCCGGCACCCGCCTGCCGGAGCTGACCGACGCCGAGATCGACCGCATCGAGGCCCGGCTGGTGGAGGCCGCCCGCTCCTGGACCGACGGCTTCACCGAGGCACTGGGCGCCGAGTGCGGCGAGGAGCGCGCCGCCGAACTCGCCCGCCGTTACGCGCACGCCTTCCCCGAGGGCTACAAGGCCGACTTCTCCGCCCGCACCGCGGTCGCCGACCTCCAGCACCTCGAACAGCTCGCCCCCGAGGGCGACTTCACCCTCAGCCTCTACGAGCCGGTCGGCGCGGGCCCCGGCGAGCGCCGCTTCAAGATCTACCGCACCGGCGCCCCGGTCCTGCTCACCGAGGTGCTGCCGGTCCTGGAGCGCCTCGGCGTCGAGGTCGTCGACGAACGGCCGTACGAGCTCAAGCGCGCCGACCACTCCAAGGCGTGGATCTACGACTTCGGGCTGCGCCTGGACCGTTCGCTCGGCGACCTGGGCGACGACGCGCGCGAGCGCTTCCAGGAGGCGTTCTCCGCCACCTGGACCGGCAAGGCGGAGAACGACGGCTTCAACGCGCTGGTGCTGCGCGCCGGGCTGACCTGGCGCGAGGCGATGGTGCTGCGCGCGTACGCCAAGTACCTGCGGCAGGCCGGCGCCACCTTCAGCCAGGAGTACATGGAGGAGACCCTCCGCACCAACGTCCACACCACCCGGCTTCTGGTCAACCTCTTCCAGGCCCGCATGTCGCCCGACCACCAGCGGGCCGGCGCCGAGCTGACCGACGGCCTGCTGGAGGAGCTGGACGGCGCGCTGGACCAGGTCGCCTCGCTCGACGAGGACCGCATCCTGCGCGCGTTCCTCACCCTGATCAAGGCGACGCTGCGCACCAACTACTTCCAGCTGGACGGCGACGGCCACGCCCACCCGTACCTGTCGGTGAAGTTCGACCCGCAGGCCATCCCGGAGCTGCCCGCGCCGCGTCCGGCCTACGAGATCTGGGTCTACTCGCCGCGCGTCGAGGGCGTCCACCTGCGGTTCGGCAAGGTCGCCCGCGGTGGCCTGCGCTGGTCGGACCGCCGGGAGGACTTCCGCACCGAGGTCCTGGGCCTGGTCAAGGCGCAGATGGTCAAGAACACCGTCATCGTGCCGGTCGGCGCCAAGGGCGGCTTCGTCGGCAAGCGGCTGCCCGACCCGGCGGCCGACCGCGACGCGTGGCTGGCCGAGGGCATCGCCTCGTACAAGACGTTCATCTCGGGGCTGCTCGACATCACCGACAACCTGGTCGGCGGCGAGGTCGTGCCGCCCAAGGACGTCGTGCGGCACGACGGTGACGACACCTACCTGGTGGTCGCCGCCGACAAGGGCACCGCGGCCTTCTCCGACATCGCCAACGAGGTCGCGATCTCCTACGGCTTCTGGCTCGGCGACGCCTTCGCCTCCGGCGGCTCGGTCGGCTACGACCACAAGAAGATGGGCATCACCGCCAAGGGCGCCTGGGAGTCGGTCAAGCGGCACTTCCGCGAGATGGGCCACAACACCCAGGAAGAGGACTTCACGGTCGTCGGCGTCGGCGACATGTCCGGCGACGTCTTCGGCAACGGCATGCTGCTGAGCGAGCACATCCGCCTGGTCGCCGCCTTCGACCACCGGCACATCTTCCTCGACCCCGAGCCCGACGCGGCCTCCTCGTACGCGGAGCGGCGCCGGATGTTCGAACTGCCGCGCAGCAGCTGGGCCGACTACGACACCAAGCTGATCTCGGCCGGCGGCGGCGTCCACCCGCGCACCGCCAAGTCCATCGCGATCACCCCGCAGGTCCGCAAGGCGCTGGGCATCGAGTCCGGCGTCGCGAAGATGACGCCCGCGGAGCTGATGAAGGCCATCCTCCAGGCCCCGGTGGACCTGCTGTGGAACGGCGGCATCGGCACGTACGTGAAGGCGTCCACCGAGTCGCACGCCGACGTCGGCGACAAGGCCAACGACGCCATCCGCGTCAACGGCGACGAACTGCGCGTCAAGGTGGTCGGCGAGGGCGGCAACCTGGGCCTGACCCAGCTGGGCCGCATCGAGTTCGCCCGCAGCGGCGGCCCCGGCGGCAACGGCGGGCGGATCAACACCGACGCCATCGACAACAGCGCCGGCGTGGACGCCTCGGACCACGAGGTGAACATCAAGATCCTGCTCAACTCGGTCGTCGCGGACGGCGACCTGACCGTCAAGCAGCGCAACGCGCTGTTGGCGGAGATGACCGACGAGGTCGGCTCGCTGGTGCTGCGCAACAACTACGCGCAGAACGTGGCGCTCGCCAACTCCATGGCCCAGGCGCACAGCCTGCTCCCCGCCCAGCAGCGCTTCATGCGCCGCCTGGTGCGCGACGGCCACCTGGACCGGGCCCTGGAGTTCCTGCCCACCGACCGCCAGATCCGCGAGCGGCTCAGCGCCGGGCAGGGGCTGACCGACCCCGAGACCTGCGTGCTGCTCGCCTACACCAAGATCACGGCGGCCGACGAGCTGATCGCCACCGACCTGCCGGACGACCCGTACCTGCGCTCGCTGCTGCACGCGTACTTCCCGCACGCGCTGCGTGAACGGTTCGCCGCCCAGGTCGACGGGCACGCGCTGCACCGCGAGATCATCACCACGCTGCTGGTCAACGACACCGTCAACACCGGCGGCACGACGTTCCTGCACCGGCTGCGCGAGGAGACCGGCGCGTCCACCGAGGAGATCGTGCGGGCGCACACCGCCGCCCGGGCCATCTTCGACCTGGCCAGGATCTGGGACGACGTCGAGGCGCTGGACAACGTGGTGGCGGCCGACGCGCTGACCCGCATCCGGCTGCACTCGCGGCGGCTGGTCGAGCGCGGCACCCGCTGGCTGCTCAACAACCGCCCGCAGCCGCTCCAGATCGCCGAGACCATCGACTTCTTCGGCGAGCGCGTCGCGACGGTCTGGGCGCAACTGCCCAAGCTGCTGCGCGGTGCCGACCTGGAGTGGTACCAGGGCATCCACGACGAGCTGACCGGTGCCGGGGTGCCGGAGGAACTGGCGACCCGGGTCGCGGGCTTCTCCTCGGTCTTTCCCGCGCTCGACATCGTCGCGGTCGCCGACCGGGTCGACAAGGACGCGCTGGACGTCGCCGAGGTCTACTACGACCTGGCCGACCGGCTCTCCATCACCAAGCTGCTCGACCGCATCATCGAGCTGCCGCGGGCCGACCGCTGGCAGTCGATGGCGCGGGCGGCGATCCGCGAGGACCTGTTCGCGGCGCACGCGGCGCTGACCCAGGACGTGCTGTCGGCCGGCAACGGCGCCTCCACGCCGGAGCAGCGCTTCGAGGAGTGGGAGCGCAAGAACGCGGCGCTGCTGGGCCGTGCCCGCGCCACGCTGGAGGAGATCCAGGGCTCGGAGTCCTTCGACCTGGCGAACCTCTCGGTGGCGATGCGGACCATGCGCACCCTGCTGCGCACCCACAGCTGATCCGCCGAAGCAACTGGCCCGCTGAAGCAGTCGACTTGCTTGCGCAGCTGACCTGCTGAAGCGACGAGGGGCCCGCGGCACGCGCCGCGGGCCCCTTCGCCGTGCCTCAGCCGCCCAGCGCGACCAGCCGTTCGCCCGTGGCGTGGTCGGCCGCGACGACCCTGCCGCCGTACGGCACGGGCTGGCCGTGGTCGAGGAACGCCCAGCGCGCGTGGTAGCGGGCGGCGATCAGGCGCTGGACGGACGCGGTGGCGTGCGGCGAGAAGTAGGCGCGCACGTCGTGCGCTCGCCGGTCGCGCACCTCCGGCGTGAGCGAGGGGTCCGGCCAGGTGTCGGAGACCAGGAACATCCCGTACGCGGGCAGCACATGGGTGGCGTGGAAGTCGTCGGTGAGCACCGTGTCGCCCACCGGCACGCGGTCGGCCACCCACGCGTAGCTCGGCCAGGTCACCAGATGTGTCAGCCGTACCGGCCCGATCGGCGGCAGCTTCACGATCGCCGCGGTCTGCACCACAAGCCCCAGGCACGCGGCTGCCGCCGCCACCGCGGCCATCACCTTGCGCGCCGCCGACCACGGCCGGGCCCGGGTCAGCTCGACCGCCAGCGCGAACTGCGGCGGGAACAGCAGCAGTCCGAAGATCCGGCCGTAGGTGTAGTGCCCGCTGAACCAGCCGTACGCGGCGATGGCGACGTCGGCCAGCCACAGCAGCGGCAGCGGGTCCATCCGGTGCCGCCGCCAGCGCATCACCAACGCCGGGACACCGACCGCGCTCAGGCCGTACCAGGTGACCAACCGCCGCCCGTACAAGGCCTTGTGGAACTTGTCGACCGTGGTGTCGCCGACCAGGCCGAAGACGTCGTAGTACGGCCACAGCACCGCGATCGCCACCGCGACGCCGACCGTCAGCAGCCAGCGCGCCGCCACCCGCCGGTCCCAGCCGCGCTGCCAGCCCGCGACGATCGCCGCGATGCCTGCCGCCGCACCGATCGAGGTGATCGGGTGGATCAGCAGGATCAGGCCCATGCTCAGCCCCACCACCGCGTGCGTCAGCAGTGAGCAGCGGCGGCGCGCGGCGCGGGCGGTCAACGCCCAGGTGTGCAGGGCCAGTCCGATGGCGAACGCGGACGGGAAGGTCAGATTGCGCGTCATCGCGCCGACGTTGAGGAACCCGCTCCAGGCCGCCGGGCGGATCCCCCACAGCAGCATCATGGCGGCCAGCGCCAGCACCGGCACCCAGCGGTCGCGGCTGAGGGTGCGGGAGAACGCGGCGACACCCGTCAGCAGCACCGCGAGGTTCACCGCGCCCCAGCCGCGCAGCACCTGCCAGCCGGCCAGCCCGGTCGCCTTGGCGATCACCCCCAGCACCACGATCAGCGGGGAGTAGTAGGGGCTGTCGGTGCCCGGCAGGTCGACCAGCGGGTTGGCCGGATGCAGCGGGTTCGCCTTGACGCGTTCGATGGCGGAGGCGTGCTGGCCGAAGTCGGAGATGATGTTGTTGCGCCACGCGAGCACGTTCATCAGCACGAAGAAGACGCCCGCCACGACCACGTACGGACTCGGCCGTCGCAGCGTCAAGTACCGTACCCGCAGGCCCGGTTGGGGTCCGCCGTCGGCCGTGGCGGGATCTCGCGCGCGGTCCGCGCCGATCGTGCGGGTATCCGTCGTGGCGTCTGTCATGGGTCTCCCACCCTCTCGCCGGGCACCGAGAAGGATGACCGCGCCAGGGTTACGGGCAGGGGGCGCGCGGGCCGCGGGCGTCCGACGCCCGGCGGTATGTTTTGTGACGTGCGTGAAGTTTTGGGGTGTGGTCAGGTGTCCGAATGACGTTGGATGGCGGGCTTCATCCTGTGAAACATGTCACCCGTCGGAGTTATACGGCTCCCCGCACTTGCGGACCCCGGGTGGGTTCTGACTAGCGTCGAGTCCGATGACTACAGCGGACACTTTGCAGAAGAGCGACCCCGTCGCGGGAGAACCATCGGCGGAAGCGCTGGTGCCGCCAAGACCCCGCGCCGCTCGTGACCCGTTCTTCGACAACGCGAAGTTCCTGCTGGTCGTCCTCGTCGTCATCGGCCACAACTGGTACCCGCTCATCGGCCAGTCGCGCTCCGTCAAGGCCGCGTACATGGTCGTCTACGCGTTTCACATGCCCGCGTTCATCCTGCTCAGCGGCTACTTCTCGCGGAGCTTCGAGGCCCGCCCCGACCAGGTGCGCAAGCTCGTGAAGTCCGTGCTGCTGCCCTACCTGATCTTCCAGGTCATCTACCTGGTCGTCATCGACAAGATCGACAACCAGCCGTTCACGATGAACTGGAACTACCCCAGCTACCTGTGCTGGTTCCTGGTGGCGCTGTTCGCCTGGCGGCTGACCACACCGCTGTGGAAGGCGCTGCCGCAGCCCGTCGTGATCGCCGTGCTCATCTCCATCGTCGCCGGTCTGATGAACGTCGGACTGGACTTCGCCTTCGCCCGCATCCTGGAGTTCCTGCCCTGGTTCGTCGCCGGACTCTGCATGAAGCCGGAGCACTTCCAGTGGCTGCGGCGCTCGTCGGTGCGCCGCTGGAGCGCGGCCGCCGTGCTGGTCGCGCTGCCGGTCGCCTACCTGCTGGCCCCCGCCGCGAACGTCAAGTGGCTGGACAACGAGTGGGGCACCGACACCCTCGGCGTCGGCGACGCGGAGTACGTCGGCATACGGCTCGCGCTGCTGCTGGCCAGCACGATCATGGTGATCTCGGTGCTGGCGCTCGTCCCGCGCCGCAAGCTGTGGTTCACCGCGCTGGGCGCCGTGACCATGTACCCCTACCTGCTGCACGGGCTGGTCGTGCAGGCCGGTGAGTGGGCGGGCGTGCACAACGAAGTCGCCAAGGACGGGCCGCTCGCCGTCGTCTCGCTGACCGCGGGCGCGGTGCTGCTGGCGCTGGTGCTGGCCTCCCCGCCGGTGCGGAAGCTGGCGCACTGGGCGGTCGAGCCGTCGGTGCCGCGCCCGCCGAGCCCGAGGGCGCTGCTGGGCCGCTGAGTCCCCGAACGGGTGAGGGGCGTGGACGTCACCGGCGTCCACGCCCCTCACCCGTTCGCGGGCCTCTCGCCCTCCCGGTCGCACCCTCGCGTTACGACGACTCCGCCGCGCGGACCAGCGCGCTGGCCAGCAGAGCCAGGTCGGTCGGGCCGTTGCCCAGCTCGCGGGGGGTCCTGCGGGTCGGCGGATCACCCATCCGCTCCCACTCGAGCGGCACGACCGTGGGCCGCAGCGTCGCCGTGCGCGGGATGCGGCCACTGACCCGGCCCGCCTGGAACGGCGTCACCCCGCCGTCCGGCCTGCGCAGGTAGCCCCGCCCCGGCACCGCCTCGTCCAGCCCGGCCGGGTCCTCGACGTGCACCAGCAGCGCGGCCGACTCCGGGTCCTCGGTGCGCAGCGCGATCCGCAGCCGCGACAGCTCGTCCGCCTCGGTGCCCGCGGTGCGCTCCGGGCGCCCGGTGGACAGCACCAGGTGGACCCCGAGCCGGGCACCCGCCCGGGCGGCCGCCTCCACCGCGCGGACCACGGAACCGGCCGCGGGCCGCCCCGGGCTGCCCAGCGCGGGCGCGGTCAGCGCGTCGAAGTCGTCGACCACCACGACCAGCCGGGGCAACTCCTCGCCCGCGCGGGTGCGCAGCTTCAGCGATCCCCGCGCGGCCTCCTGCGCCGCTTCCCGCGCCGAGGGCGAGCGGTCCGCCTCGGCGGCCGGCGCGGTGCGCTCGGGGGGCGTCGTGCCGGCCCGGGCGCGCGGGGCGGCCGACTGCGCGGCGAGCGCCCGCTCGGCCTGCCAACGGTCGAAGGACGTGCCGTCCAGCAACTCCTCGCGCCGCTTCAGCTCCGCCGCCAGGCCCTGCGCGAACTCCCGCATCCGGACCGGATCGCCGGCCGCCAGATGGGTGCCGACCTGCGGCAGGTCGGTGCAGACCCGCAGGCCCTCGCCGCGCTCCGGGGCGCCGTCGACCAGCACCAGCTCCAGCCGCTCCGGGCGGGCGGAGGCCGCCAGCGCCGCCGCCACCGACCGCAGCAGCTCCGTCTTCCCCGAGCCGGGCGCCCCGCCGACCAGCAGATGGGGGCCCTCGGCGGCCAGGTCGACGGTGACCGGACCCTCGGGACCGCTGCCCAGCGCGGCCCGCGGCGCGTCCGCCCCGGCACTCCAGCGCGCGGCGACCTTGGACGGCGTGGCGACCGCCAGGTCGAGCGCGTCCAGCAGGCGGGCCGTCGTGGGCAGCGCGGTACGCGTCGTACGCCCCGCGCGGTCGGTCTCGCGCAGCGGCGCCAGCGCCCGCGCGAACCGCTCGGCCCAGGCGGGCGAGACCGCGTCCACGGTGACGTGCGAGACCGCGTCCACCGCGCCGTGCGACGGGCCGCCGGGGGTGAGGCTCAGCGTGGTCGCCACCTCACCGTCCAGCCGGGCCGTCGCGCCGCACCGGGCGACCGGCTCCTGCGGCGGGGCGGCCAGGCACAGCACGTGCACCCCGGCGGCCGGACCGGCCTGCGTCAGCCGCGCCACGCTCTCCCGCAGCGCCGCGGAACCCGGATCGCCGTCCACCACGAGCAGGGTGAACGGTCCGCCTCGGCGGGCGGCGGCCTCGGCGACCGCGCTCTCGCCCGCCGCCGCCCAGCCGGGCCCCAGCGGCCCGTCCTCCAGCCGCCGGGCCAGCTCGGCCGTGCGCGCCTCGGCCTGGTCACGGTCGAAGGCGAGCAGCAGACGGCAGTCCTGGCCGTGCGCCGGACGCAGGTGGGGCAGCCAGGACAGCCACGCCCACTCCTCCACGCGCTGCTCGGCCGGGCGCCCGCGATCCGCGCTGAGCAGCACGACCTCCAGGGCGGTGGGGGAGTGCAGCGCGCACAGCTGCGCGACGACGGAGCGGGCCAGGCCGCTCAGCCTCGGGCGCGGGCCGGTCAGCGCCAGCGAGCCGGTACGGCGCAGGTCGACGGTGACCGGGACCGCGGGCAGGGTGCCGAGCGCGGTGGGCAGGTCGGCGGTGCCCAGCCGCACCGTCAGGGCCGCCGGGTGGTCCGGGCCCCGCTCCCACAGGCGCGGGCCCGGGCCGAGCGCGGTGACCAGGACGGTGGCCGGGTCGGGTGACCGCTCGCGCAGCGCGGCGGCCTCTGCGGCGAGCCGGTCGGCGTCCTCACGCCCCGATCCGGCGCGGGCGCCGCCCGGCCGCCCGGAGGCGATCCGCCGAGCCCAGGCCCCTATGGCACCGCCGCGCCCGCTGTCCTGGCCGGAGGCGGCGCCGTCGCGTCCCGTGCCGCCCGGGGCCGCGCAGGCCTGGCCCGGGGCGCTCCCGCGTCCGGCGAGCGTGACGGCGTCCCGGCTCGCCGACGTCAGCCGGTCCCGGGTGTCGGCCCGCCCGTCACCGCCGAACGCCCCGCCCGGAGCGGAGCCCACGACACCCGGCCCGAGGTGACCCGCGCCCGCCTCCGAAGGACCCGCGCCGCCCGGTCCTGTGCCGCCGGAAGTCCGCGGGGTCGTCGTGGCGCCCGGAGCGGACGGGGCGCCCGCCCTCAGCGGTCCGCGCGGCGCCGGGACGCGCCCCGCGCCGGAGCCGGGTGTCACCCGAAGGTGTCCCTCGGCGTCGGGCACCACGGGGGGCCCCGGGGGAGGCGGGGGCGTGCCGCCGTCGTACGCGGCCGACGGCTCCACCCGCAGCGTCGACTCTCCGGTGCGCAGCAGCGCTCCCGGGGCCAGCGGCACCGGACGCGGTCCGACCGGGCGGCCGTCGAGGTACGTGCCGTTGGTCGAGCCCAGGTCGGCGACGAGGAAGCGGCCGTCCGCGTCGAGCGTCACGGCGCAGTGCAGCCGGGAGACGTCCGGGTCGTCCAGCGGCACGTCGGCGTCCGCGGACCGGCCGATCCGCACCTGGCCGCCCTGGAGCAGATGGACACCGCCCGCGTCGGGCCCGCCCACGACGAGCAGCCGGGCCGGGGCGGCGGGGGTGGGGTGCCCTGCGTGCAGCGGGCCCTCGTGACCCGGGTCGGCCGGGGCGTGCACGGAGAGGACGGCGCCGTCCACCAGCGGCGGCACGCCCAGCACGGAGGCCTTGGGGTCGAGCCGCCGGGTGCCCGCGTAGAGCACCACGGAGGAGCCGGAACCGGACGAGCGCGCCGGCTGCCCGGATCCGGCGCTCGCCGCGAGCGCGCCCGCCACCGCGCCGAGGGCCGTGCCGGCGGGGGCGGTCACCAGCACGTCGCGGGCGCGAGCACCGCGCGGCCCCAGGACGGTCAGCCGGATCTGCATCGTCGTCCGCGTCCCTTCACCAGGAAGCCCGGCGGGGGCGCTGTCTCCCCCACCGCGTCGTACGGAAGGCATCCTCCCACCCGCCACTGACACCCCGCCCTCGGCATCCCCCGCAACGATCTTGTCCGGTCACGGGTGGATCACCGGTGGACGAAGGACGGATCGCACACGGACCGCGGCCGGACGAATTCGGACGGAACGCGACGCGCCCCGGAGGCGGTCCGCGCAGCAGCCCGCGAGGCCGGCCCCGGAACGGCTCCCGACAGGGCGCGATACCGCCTGCGCCGACCGCGTCCGCCCGCCCGGGCAACCAATGCCGCCGCGATGACGTCCTCGATGCCAGCGGAGCCGGTTCCGGGCCGGCCCGCGACCCGCCGAGGGCGGAAGCGGACATCGGGGGACGGAAAGGGGAGCGGATCCGGAAGCGCGAGGGGAGCCGGTCGTCACGACCGCCGCCCGCCCGCACGACCGGACCCCGCGAGGCGTCCCGCACTACAGTGGGGCGGACGGGCCCGCACCGGCCCGGTGAACGTTGACCACCACGATCTGGGAGCGCATGACGTGCGGCCGGTAGGCAGCAAGTACTTGCTGGAGGAGCCGCTCGGGCGAGGAGCCACGGGCACCGTCTGGCGGGCCCGGGTACGCGAGGCCGCGGAGCCGGTCGAAGGCGTCGAGTCGCGGCCCGGCGAGGTCGTGGCGATCAAGGTCCTCAAGGAGGAGCTGGCCGGCGACCCGGACGTGGTGATGCGCTTCCTGCGCGAGCGTTCCGTACTGCTGCGGCTCACCCACCCCAACATCGTGCGCACCCGCGACCTGGTCGTCGAGGGCGACCTGCTCGCACTGGTGATGGACCTGGTCGACGGCCCGGATCTCCACCGCTATGTACGCGACAACGGCCCGTTCAGCCCGATGGGCGCCGCGCTGCTGACCGCGGGCATCGCCGACGCGCTGGCCGCCAGCCACGCGGACGGCGTCGTGCACCGCGACCTGAAGCCCGCCAACGTGCTGCTGGCGACCAACGCCGACGGCTCCGAGATGCACCCGATGCTCACCGACTTCGGCATCGCGCGCCTCGCGGACTCGCCCGGCGTCACCCGAACGCACGAATTCGTCGGCACGCCCGCCTACGTCGCCCCGGAGTCCGCCGAGGGACGGCCGCAAACCTCGGCCGTCGACGTCTACGGCGCGGGCATCCTGCTGTACGAGCTGGTCACCGGCCAGCCGCCGTTCCGCGGCGAGAGCGCCCTCGAAGTGCTCCACCAGCACCTGAGCGCGCAACCGCGCCGCCCGTCCACCGTGCCCGAGCCGCTGTGGACGGTGATCGAGCGCTGCCTGCGCAAGAACCCCGAGGAGCGCCCCAGCGCGCTCAACCTGGCCCGCGCCCTGCGCGTCGTCGGCCACGGCGTCGGGGTGCACGCCACCCCGCAGGCCGCCGAGGCCGCCCTCGGCGTCGCCGCGCT
Source organism: Streptomyces sp. ICBB 8177 (assembly GCF_003144095.1). Taxonomy (GTDB): domain Bacteria; phylum Actinomycetota; class Actinomycetes; order Streptomycetales; family Streptomycetaceae; genus Streptantibioticus_D. Next base: position 167,786 of record NZ_NSKH01000003.1, read on the forward strand.
GCTCGTCCCCGACCCCGATCCGGCCCGCGTGCCCGGCACCGGCACCGCGGCGGGCAACGGTCTCGGCGCGGGAGGCGGCTCCGGCGAGGCCGCCCCCACGCAGGTGCTGCCCGGCGGCAGCCGCGGCCCGCTGCCCGGCGGCTTCGGCCCCGCCGACCCGAACGCGGCCACCAGCGTGCTGCCCAGCACCGGTTCCGGCTCCGGCGGCGGTGACGACGCGGCGGGCGGCACCCGGGTCATGCCCCCGATGCCGGACGGCACCCCGCCGCAGCCGCAGGGCCCGCACCCGTGGGAGTCGCAGCTGAGCGCGGCCCGAAGCCGCAACGAGCAGACCGAGGTGCGCTACCTCGACCCCAGCGAGGACCCGCTGCGCCACCGCCCGCGCCGCAGGCCGGGGCAGGGCCAGCTGCCCCCCGACCTCGCCCGCCCCCAACAGCCGTACCCCCAGCAGCAGTACGGCGGACAGCAGCGGTACGCGGGAGCCCCGCAGCCCCAGCGGTACGCGGAACCGCAGCCGCAGCGCTACGCGGAACCGCAGCGCCGCCCGGAGCGCGAGCCCGCGCCGCGCCGCGAGCCGAGGCCGCGCAGCCGCATGCGCATCCCCGGTGCGGGCTGCCTCAAGGGCTGCCTGTTCATGGTCGCGATCATCGTGGTCATCGGCGTGCTGGTGTGGAACTTCACGCCGGTGCCGCAGTGGGTCGCGGACGGCCGCAGCTGGTGGCAGGCGAGCAGCGACTGGGTCCGCTCGGCCTGGCACTGGGTCTCCAGCCTCGGAAACTCCGCCGGCACCGTCCGGCGGTCCGTGCCCACGAACTACGGGCAGTAGGGCGGCGGTCAGCGCTCCGGCGGGCGGTCAGCGCTCCGGCGGGGGTCAACTGCCCCGCCGGAGACGCTCACTGAGGTGATTTGTCGACTTCCTGAGGGTGATTTCCCGCGCAGAAGCCGCACTCACCACCCTCCGGTGCCCCCAACACCCCCTCCTCCGCGTAGCTTTGTCGCCAACGCATTCGCCGCGGCGGACCGTCGTACGACATCCGCGGGCGTGGGACGAGTCGGAGCAGCCTTGGCACGGAAGATCGGCAGCCGGTACACCGCCCAGCAGGTCCTCGGGCGGGGATCCGCCGGAACGGTATGGCTGGGCGAGGGACCCGAAGGTCCGGTCGCCATCAAGCTGCTGCGCGAGGACCTCGCCTCCGACCAGGACCTGGTCGGCCGCTTCGTGCAGGAACGCACCGCGCTGCTCTCCCTCGACCACCCCCGCATCGTCGGCATCCGCGACCTGGTCGTCGACGGCACCGACCTCGCCCTGGTGATGGACCTGGTGCGCGGCTCCGACCTGCGCTCCCGGCTCGAACGCGACCGCCGCCTCGCCCCCGAGACCGCGGTCGCCATCACCGCCGACGTCGCCGACGCGCTGGCCGCCGCGCACGCCGCGGGCGTCGTCCACCGCGACGTCAAGCCGGAGAACGTGCTGCTGGACGCCGCCGCCCCCACCGGCCCCGGCGGCGCCCCGCCCGCGCTGCTCACCGACTTCGGCATCGCCCGCCTCGTGGACGCCCCGCGCCGCACCCGCGCCACCCGCATCATCGGCACGCCCGACTACCTGGCCCCCGAGATCATCGAGGGCCTGCCGCCGCGCGCCAGCGTCGACATCTACGCGCTCGCCACCGTGCTGTACGAACTGCTGGCCGGCTTCGCGCCGTTCGGCGGCGGCCACCCCGGCGCCGTGCTGCGGCGGCACGTCACCGAGACCGTCACCCCGCTGCCCGGCGTCCCGGAACCGCTGTGGCAGATCCTCGCCCAGTGCCTGGCCAAGGCGCCCGCCTCCCGGCTGACCGCGGGCGAACTCGGCGACCGGCTGCGCGGAACGCTGCCCCTGCTGGCCGGGGCGCCGCCGATCGAGGTCGCCGCACCGGACGGCCGCGGCGAGGAGGCCCGGGACGCGTACGACGACGAGGACGAGGCGGGGGAGGCGGCGCACGGCGAACGGCCGGAGGGCGTCCGGCGCGGCGCCGTGCCGCTGGTGCGCGGCGCGGCCCCCGACTCCAGCCGCGACACCCACACCAGCATCAAGCTGCCGACCGCCGAGGAACTGGCCGCGGGCCCGCCCGGCGCCCGCCGCGATCCGTACGACCGCGGCAACCACGGCCACAAGCACCGCGCGGTGCCCGTCGCGGTGCGGCGGCGCAGACTGAAGCTGGCCGCCGCGGCCGCCGCCACCGTGGTCGCGGCGGGGCTCGGCGGCTGGGCGCTGGCCTCCGGGGGCGACGGCGGCAAGCACCACGCGCGCCAGGACGACGCCCCCGGTTCCGGCACCCAGGGCCACGCGATCCCCACCGCGCCCACCGGTACCGCGGCCTCCCCGCAGGGCGGCACCGGGGCACCGGTCGCGTTGCCGCGCTGGTCGGCGTTCCACGACCTGCCGAGGGCGGGCGTCCCCCTCACCGGCGGCCCCCGCGCGCTCGACCTCGCCGGGACCACCTACGTCTTCGCCCGCGGCACCGACCAGAACATCTGGTACCTGACCAGGGACGACGCGACCGGCCGCTACGGCTCGTGGCAGCGGCTGACCGGCATACACGTCGCCGACGACCCGGCCGTGGTGTCCGCCTCCCCCGGCACGCTCGACCTGTTCGCGCTCGGCACCGACGGACTGCTGTACCGCAGGACCCTGGGCACCACGGGCGGCGGCTGGAGCGAGTGGTTCCAGGTGGACGAGCGCACCCGGTTCGACGCCGCCCCCGCCGCCGCCTCCAGCGAACCCGGCCGCATCGACCTCGTCGGCCGCACCGGCGGCGACCTGGTCACCGCTTCCCTGGTGGACGGCCGCTGGAACGCCTGGGCGGTCGTCCCCACCCCCGGCCAGATCACCGGCGCCCCCGGCCTGGTCTCCCGCCGCGGCGGCACGCTGGACGCGTTCGTGGTCCGCAAGGCGGACGGCGCCGTGCTGAGCCTGCCGTACGCGGACGGGGCGTGGCGCCCCACGCAGGTCGTCCAGGGCATGCCCGCCTCCGGCCGGGTCGAGCCGGTCACGCTCGCCGGGCACACCTGCCTGCTGGCTCCCGCCCCGGGCGGATCGCTGGCCCAGGCGGTCAGTTCACCGGCGGGCGTGTGGGCCGTGCAGCCGCTGCGTGAGCGCACCTCGTCGGGCGTGGCCCTGACCGCCTCAGGCGGCACCGCGGACGCGTGGGTGACCACCGCGGACGGCGGCCTGGCGTGGGCCTCGGGACGGCTGTAGGGCGCTTCGCGCGGGGAACGGTGGCGGCCGGGCGGGGCGACGGCGGTGGCCGCGGCCGTGCGAGGGCGGCGGCCGGGGCCGGTGACCGCCCGCTGGGGGCCGCCTTCCGGGGCGAACCGGTACCCTGAACCCCGTGGCAATCCTCGACGCATCCGAAGAGCTGAAGTCCCTCTCCTCCACCATGGAGTCCATCGAGGCCGTTCTCGACCTCGACAAGATGAGGGCCGACATCGCCGTGCTCGAGGAGCAGGCCGCGGCCCCCTCGCTGTGGGACGACCCCGAAAGCGCCCAGAAGATCACCAGCCGCCTGTCCTACCTCCAGGGCGAGCTGCGCAAGACCGAGGCGCTGCGCGGTCGGATCGACGACCTCGAGGTCCTCTTCGAGCTGGCCGAGGCGGAGGACGACGCCGACACCCGCGCCGAGGCCGAGGCGGAGCTTTCCGCCGTGCGCAAGGCGGTCGACGAGATGGAGGTGCGGACCCTCCTGTCCGGCGAGTACGACGCCCGTGAGGCGCTGGTCAACATCCGCGCCGAGGCGGGCGGGGTGGACGCCGCCGACTTCGCCGAGCAGCTCCAGCGGATGTACCTGCGCTGGGCCGAGCGCCACGGCTACCCGACCGAGGTCCTCGACACCTCGTATGCGGAAGAGGCCGGCATCAAGTCGACCACCTTCGCGGTCAAGGCCCCGTACTCCTACGGCACGCTCTCCGTCGAGCAGGGCACCCACCGCCTGGTGCGCATCTCGCCCTTCGACAACCAGGGCCGCCGCCAGACGTCGTTCGCCGGCGTCGAGGTGCTGCCGGTGGTGGAGCAGAGCGACCATGTCGAGATCGACGAGTCCGAGCTGCGCGTCGACGTCTACCGTTCCTCCGGCCCCGGCGGCCAGGGCGTCAACACCACCGACTCCGCGGTCCGCATCACCCACCTGCCGACCGGCATCGTCGTCTCCTGCCAGAACGAGCGCTCCCAGATCCAGAACCGCGCCTCGGCGATGAACGTCCTGCAGGCCAAGCTGCTGGAACGGCGCCGCCAGGAGGAGCAGGCCAAGATGGACGCCCTCAAGGGCGACGGCGGCAACTCCTGGGGCAACCAGATGCGTTCGTACGTGCTGCACCCGTACCAGATGGTCAAGGACCTGCGCACCGAGTTCGAGGTCGGCAACCCGCAGGCGGTGCTGGACGGCGAGATCGACGGCTTCCTGGAGGCGGGCATCCGCTGGCGCAAGCAGCAGGAGAAGTAGTCCGGCTCACGGCTCACGCCTTACACGCGACGGTCTTCCGCACGAACAACTCGTGCCGTTTGTGCGGAAGTTGGAGTTCTTTATCACAGCCGTATACCCAACTGCCCGGCAAACGTTGTCAATTTCGGGCATCACGCGCCGAACGACCTTGACGGTGCCGTGGAAAATGGGAAGGCTGGCGCGCGGCAAGCGTATGGCGGGGCGCGGGCGAACGGGGGCGGGGGGACCGAAGACGGTCCCCGGGTTCGAAGCGCCCCGAGATGTCGCCGCTTCGGTCATAGCTGCCCCGTATTCGATGTGATCAGCTACTGGGGGTAGTTGGCGAATGACCAATCGTAAGACTCGCGTGCGCATGGCACGCATAGCCGCCGGCACGGTGTTCCTCGCCGGCGCGTCCCTGACCGCGGTGGGCACGGCCCAGGCGGTCGGCCTGACCGCGGGCGGTTCCACGCCCACCACGCTGGCCGCCCCGCAGGACACGGACGGCGGGACGTCGACGGTCGGCGGCGACGCGGTGGGCGGCACGGTGACCACCGGCGGCGACGCTGCTGTCGGCGGCACGGTGACGACGGGCGGCGACGCTGCTGTCGGCGGCACCGTGACCACGGGTGGTGACGACTCCACCGGGGGGACCGTGACCACGGGTGGCGACGACTCCACGGGCGGCTCGGGTACCGGTGGGACCTCGTCGACCGGTGGCGACAACTCCGCCGGAGGCACGGGTACTGGCGGCACCTCGTCGACCGGCGGCGACAACTCCGCCGGAGGCACGGGTACCGGGGGCACCTCGTCGACCGGCGGCGACAACTCCGCCGGAGGAACCGGCACCGGGGGGACCACGTCGACCGGTGGTACCGGAACTGGAGGCACCACCAGCACTGGCGGCTCCTCCTCGACCGGGGGCTCGACCACCGGCGGTGGCACCTCCTCGACCGGCGGTTCCTCTTCGACCGGCGGTTCCTCCACCAGTGGTGGTAGCTCGTCCACCGGTGGCGGCACCTCGTCCACCGGTGGCAGCTCGTCGTCCACCGGTGGCGACAGCACCTGCACGCTGTCCCAGGACAGCGTGACCTGCGGTGGCAACAACGCCAGCACGGACAACACTGCGACGTCCCAGGTCGCGCAGGGCAAGGCCAAGGAGCAGCTGGCCGAGACCGGCGCGGGCGACACCACGTTCCTGATCGTGGGCGCCGCGACGATGATCGCGGGCGGCATCGCCTTCCGCGTCATGCCCCGCCTGAGCAGCCGCCGTACGGCGGCCTGACCGGCTGAGCACGGAAGAGGCCCGGCCCGGTGCGGCTGACGCACCGGGCCGGGCTTTCGTGTGCTTGACGGTTACATCCCGGCCCGCCTCATTGCAGGTGCTCGTCGAGGGCGGAGACCTGGAAGGAGTCGAGCGCGTAGTTCCACATCTGAACGTGGCTGATCAGGCCAGGGAAGTAGTGGGTGTCGCTCCCGTCGGTCCTGTCTCGCCCGACGGTGAGAGGCCCTGAGGCCTTCCACGACGACACATTGCTTACGGTGGCGGCCAGCGTGCCGTTGACGTAGAGCTGGGCCGTTTTGGTTTGGGCGTCGTACACCCCGACCAGGTGGGTCCAGGTGTTCGCCGTGATCCCGGCTGAGTAGGCGTTGCTGAACGACGCCGGTGTGGCATCCGACGACGGGACTGCGAAGTCCCACCCAGTGTTGTCACAGACAAGGGAGAAGGCGCTCTGCTGGTCACCGGTCTGCGCGGCCACGGTGGCGATGCCTGTGGGCAACGAGGAGAGCTTCGCCCAAGCGGACACGGAGTAGCTTTGCGATGTGTCAAGAACCGGAGCGCTGGTCGCCGCGTACGCCGTGCTGCCGTCGAAGGACGCCACCTCGCCCTGAGTGCCGTCGTCTGCCCAGGTGACCGCGCCACTGAGAGCGAGCGGACTGGCTCCGGCGGTCGGGTCGCCCACCATCGAGGCGGTGTCCGTCGCCGCCGTGTCGCTCGCGGTGGTGAGGCCGTTGCCGTCGTTCAGTTCCCACGAGTCATGAGGTGACAGGATGGTGGCGGCTTCCGCCGCGTACCCGTTGGAGTTCAGGTTGACGTGGTCGCCCGTGTCCACTTGGGAGTTGAGCTTCTCCTCGTCGTCAGTGGTGTCGGGGACGGCCACCGCTTGGTCGAAGTCGGCGAAGTACACCGCGGGGGTGGACCATGGACTGCCGACGTTCCCACCGCCCAGCCATGCGTTCACGTTGGTGCGGTAGCCGTCGACCGTCGAGGTGCAGGGATCGTTGAGCGACGTGCTGTCGCCCGGGTATCCGTCACAGGGCGTCAGCGACGCGAGGGTGGTGGAGACGCCCCAGCCCTGTAGCTGCTGGACGAGCGCCGTGTAGCCGTTCGCCTCCAAGTCCTCGTCGCTGCGGCCTCCCAAGAGGTCCTCCAGGCCTTCCGTGACGATCACCTCTCCGAGCCCGGGCTGATCGAGTATGTCGCGATCGATGCGCGACAACGCGGCCGCGCCGCCGACGCGTGCGCCGGAGGCGTTCGGTTCGGGGAAGTCGGTCATGAGCTCGTTGGCCTGGATCCCTTCCGCGATCGTGCTGTAAGAGTCCGGCGATGTGGGCACGGTGTCGTCCATGATGTCCGGGATTCGGTACCCGTTCGCCTGGGCCTTCGAGTTGGCCTGGATCGGGTCCACGAGCCCGTCTCCGAGCACGGCCTGCGTAGGCATGTTGTCCGTCGTCACGTCGAGGTCGGTCAGAAGGTCGGTGAACGAGCCGTCCGTCGTGCCGGTGCCGGTGAACGGCGTCAGGGTGGTGTTCGTCGTCAGGTCGCCAGACCCGGGAGCGGTGATCATCTGGTAGGTCGTGTTCGCGTACGCGTGTTGTACGAGGTAGGGCACGGAGTTGGACAGGTAGAAGGAGACGAGCAGGTACCGGTTCTGCGGCACTGGGTAGGTCAGTGGATCGCTGTAGACCATCCCGCCCGCCGGGATCGCCACGGACGTGCTGCCGCCGAACGTCAGCGTCGTGGGTGTCGACGTGGGAGTTCCGTTGATGTGGAACTCGGTGGTGGACGAGTCCGTCGCCACGGTGGCGTGCCCGATCGACAGTTTCTCGGTGCCGAGCGCGTTGTCCAGCTTGATCCTCACGACGTTCCCGGAGACGGAGGGCTTCACCGCGACGCGGAAGGTCTGGTTGCCGAATCCGCTTCCGTTGAGGTTGTACTCGCCGTCGTTCGGGCTTGCCCAAGCCCCCGTCCAGCTCCGGCCGTTGGGAGCCGCGACCGTGGAGCCGTCAGCCTTGGGGGTGCCGGTGGTCGTGTCGCGCGTCGCCATTCCGAAGATGTGCAATGCCGGTGTGTTGTTGTCGGCGGACTGCGACACGTCCGGCAGAGTCACCGACGCGATGGTCTTCGACGGGTCGAGGGGAACGGCGAAAGAGTAGATCTTCGGTTGCTTGGTCGTGTCCGTCGACTGCCCCGAGGGAGTGTTCCAGTGGGGCAGACAGGCGCCCGACAGAGTGGAGGGCCCCGTGATCCAGTCCGGCACCGTCAGGTCGTAGGACGCCGTCGTCCCGTCCGTGTACGTGATCAACCCCGCGGCGGGGCATGCCTGGCCCGCGTCCGTGCCCGAGAAGCAGTACGACCCCGTCACCGCCGTGCCCTCGGGCACGTACGGCGCGGTCGCGTCGCCGCTGATGGCTCCCGGGTCCTGGGCCGTGGCATGGGTGGACGTCGCCAGGAACATCAGCGCGTTGCCCGAACCACCGTAGGTGATGGTCTGGTTGGCGGCCAGGACGTTGTCCTTCTGGCCTGAGCCGTACGCGGGCAGCGTGAACGTGGCGCCGTCGATGGTGACCTTGCCGCCGCTGTTCCAGCCGGACGTCGTCAGGTCCCCGGCGGAGTAGCTGTCGGAGCCGTCCGCGTCTCCCGCCGAGGTGTTCGTGTCGGCGGTGATCGCGGTGTTGTCGAAGCAGGCCGCGAGGCTCGCGCAGGTCTTCGCGGCGTGGTTGGCGGCGACGAATCCGTAGCCGTACGCACCGGACACGTCGATGTCGCCGGCCGCGTCCACGGAGTAGACCCACAAGGTGTGCGGGCCGGGGGAGGGCGGGGCGATGGAGATCGTGGCGGTGTTGCCGCCGGCGGCGACCACCTCACTGGCCGGCGGGTTGCTGGTCGCCGGAGGCGTGTCCAGGCGGTAGACGAACTTCGACACGCTCGTCCCGCCGCCCGCGGTCAGGGTGAACTGTCCCGACGTGCCGGCCGCGGCGCCCGTGGCGCCGTCAGCGCCGTTGTTGGTCTGCGGGTACAGGCCGTCCTTGGAGCTGACAACGGGGGTGTCGGGTGCCGTGGGCTCCGCGGTGAAGTGGCAGACGGACGAGTAGGCACTGGTGTCCTCGCCGTCGGTCACCCTGGCCTGCCAGTCGACGACCTGCCCGCTGGTCAGCGAGGAGATGAAGCTCGCCGGCAGGCTGTACGCCGCGTAGCTGCCGCTGGCGAGGTTGTCACCGCTGACCCCGGTGGCCTTGGTGGACGAGCCGTCGACCCAGTACTGGAAGGTGGCCTGGAGCTTGTCGCCGTCCGGGTCGGAGACCTTGGCCTTCAGCACCGGCGGCGTGCTGGCGATCGTCTTGCCCATGTACGGGTAGGGGGCCGAGGTGTCGCAGGCCGCGTTGTCGGCACCGGAGACGGCCGCCATGGTGGCGGGTGTGGGCGTCGCCGGGACGCGGTTGAACTGGATCTCCAGGGCCGGGTTGTGGGCGAAGCGGGAGAATCCGTCGTCGTCATGGCGGGACTCGGCCGAGTCCTCGGACAGGGTGGCCGTGAACGACGACGAGTGGCCGGCCGCGTCGTCCTTGATCGGGGCCAGGACGTTGAAGCCCTCGCTGACGCTGCCGCTGCTGGGGCAGTGCGTCGGGTTGTACGCGCGGCCGAAGTCCGTCGACGTCGAGTAACTGTTGTACCCGGGGCGGTTGTTCCAGTCCGTTCCGGACCCGATGCCCTTGGACCAGTGCAGGTTGACCGTGTAGGAGCCCGCGGTGCACGACGCCGAGTAGACCTCGGTGGCCTTCACCGTGGCGCTGTTGATGTGCGCGCCCCACAGGAGCGAGGGCAGGTTCCACTGGTAGAGGGCGTGTTCGTCGCCGGTGTCGCAGTCGCCCTCGATCCAGCCGTTGTACCCGACGCCCAGGTAGCCGTCGTCGGCCCTGTCGGAGGACTCGTCGTAGAACGACGTGCTGGAGCAGCCCTGCTTGACCTCGTCGAAGGCGGGCGCCGCAGGGTCTTCCGGGTGCCAGTTGAACGTGGGGTCGATGTAGACGGGGTACGCGGTGGAGCGCGCGGCCAGCAAGGAGCCGCTGGGCTTCAGCGACAGCGCGTTCCCCGACACCTCGGCGCCCACCGGCGCGACCCGGGCGGCGAGCCCGGGGTGGCCCGGGTCGGACGCGTCGGCGGCGACCCCGCTGCGGGAGGCGCCCTTGGCCGCCGTCAGCCGGGTGTTGGAGTCCCACATCAGGGGGCTCGCGGCGTCCAGCAGGTCCCGGCCCCGCTCGTCCACGACGCTGAGGGCGCCGTTGCCGGTGGAGGCGAGACGGCCGCCGGACACGTGTGTGGTCATGCGCAGATCGCGTACCGCCGGGTTCGCCGCGGCCTTGGCGTCGTGGACGACCAGGGTGTCGGAGAAGCCGCCGGTGGCGGTCGCCGTCATCACGAGGTCAACCGAGGGCAGCACGGAACGGTACGTGGCGGTGGAGCCGTCGACCACCGGCTTCGGCAGCCTGCCGGGCCAGGACAGCGCCAGCGTGGTGCCGCCGGAACGTGTGGTGACCAGGGGACCGCTGCCGCCCGGCGAGAAGGAGACGGTGCCGTAGGCCGTCGCCGCCGGGGACCACGAGCCGTCCGCTCCCTGGCGGAGGGACAGGCTGACCGGTACCCAGGAACCGTGTTGGCGGGTGCGGACCGGCTCGGGACTGGAGGTCAGTTCGAAGCCGCCGCGCGGGTTCGCGGTCACCTGCTGCACGGGGGTGGTCAGCGCGTCGACCACGGCCGTCTTGCCGCTGCCGGCCGCCCGCGCCGCCGCCGAGGCCATGGCCGAGTCCTGCCCTGCCGTCGCCCCGTAACCGTCGGAAAGCGGCCGCAGGTTGGACGTGCTCCCGCCGGAACGCGGCTCCGGCGCGGGTTGGCCGGACTCGTACCGGGGGTGCTGTGCGGCGGGCGCGCTGACCGCGTGCGCGGCCGGCAGCCCCAGCGGGCCGATCAGGAGGGCCGCTGTCAGTCCCGCGGTGACTCTGCCGCGTCTGCGTCTTGGTCGCGTCCCGGGTCTCGGGGTCGTGTGCATCGTGGTGCCAGCTCCCATGCGGTGCTCATCGGGCCGGAGGGTCCGGTCGCTCCCGAAGCTAGGAGCGGGCCGGTGCCCGTGTCAGCGCGCGTCCACTGCCCACATGGGGGGTTGATGTGCATTGTGCAGTAAGTGTGCTGGTTCTGTAGAGGTAAAAGTCTTTTCAAGAGCGTCAAGTGTCCGGTTGACGACGTTGGGCGATCGACCACCAACCGCCAAGCGACCGATTCCATGGCCCTGTTGACCGGTGATCCGGTCAGCGGTGACGACTTTTGCGGCAGTTGTGCCGTATGGGTCGGCGGGAACCCGCCAACTTCACTGCGGTGAAAGCGCGGCACCGGTAAAGAGTCCGTCCGCAGTTGGTTGCAAAAGGCTCCAGAAGGTGAGGGGTTGGTAGCTTCCCGTCGACCTTTGATCACGGGCGGGCTGGGGGGAACACACGGTGACGTCACGCGGGAGCACGCACAGACCCGGACTCTTCGGGGACCCGCGTCGGCCGTCATGCGCCACACCCCTGTGGCGTTCGGCGGTCGCGCTGCTCGTCCTCGCCCTGCTGAGCTACCTGTCGCAACTCACGGCGCCGGCCGAGGCCGCGACGGCGCACCGCCGCCCGCCGGTCGCGGCCAAGGACAAACCCGTCCCCGTCACCCCGGTCACGTCGCACTACCAGCGGCCGAAGACGATGCCCGCCTACCGCTCGTCCCCGGTGACCTGGCCGACCGGGCAGGCGAAGGTCACCCTCGGGCAGACGACCGCCTCCGGGCAGAAGGACTCGACGTCCTCTGACTCGGCCACCCCGGACGGCACGGCTCGCGGCGCCAGGGCGGGCGCCCTGCCCGTCTGGCTGTCGGCGCCCGCCTCGCACGGCCGCGCCGCCTCTCACTCCGCCCCGTCGCCCTCCACCTCCGCGCCGGCGGCATCCCCGGCCGTGGACGTCGACGTCCTGCCCCGCGACCGCGCCACGGCGGTCGGCACCAACGGCGTGCTGTTCACCCTGAACCGGGCGGACGCGGGCCGGGCGGGGGCGAACGTCGGGGTCACCTTCGACTACTCCTCGTTCATCTCGGCCTTCGGCGGCGACTGGGCATCGCGGCTGCGCCTGGTCACGCTGCCCGCCTGCGCCCTGACCACCCCCACGCTCGCCTCCTGCCGTACCGAGACCCCGGTCGCCTCGTCGAACGACGCTTCCACGCACACCCTGACCGCCGACGTGACGCTGTCCGGCGCCAAGGGCGGGACCGCGGCCGGCCCGGCCACCGGGTCGCGCGCCTCCGCCGCGGTGCTGACCGAGGCCGCCGGGGCGTCCCGGGTGCTGGCCGCCACCTCCGCGCCGGGCGGTGGCGGTGGCGACTTCACCGCGACCTCCCTGTCGCCCTCCAGCTCCTGGCAGGCGGGCGGCAGTTCGGACGCGTTCCAGTGGTCGTACCCGATCAGCGTGCCGAGCGTGCCCGGCGGGCTCGCGCCGAAGATCGCGCTCAGCTACGACTCCCAGTCCCAGGACGGCCTCACCTCGTCCACCAACAACCAGGCCTCCTGGGTCGGCGACGGCTTCGACTACGACCCCGGCTTCATCGAACGCTCCTACCAGTCCTGCGAACGCAACCCCTCGGGACCGACCAAGACCGCGGACAACTGCTGGTCCGACGACAACACCATCACGCTCTCGCTCAACGGCACCTCGGCGACGCTCGTCAAGGACGACACCACCGGCACCTGGCACGCGGAACACGACGGCGACGAACGCGTCCAGTACAAGACCGGGGCGGTCAACGGCGCCCAGAACGGCGAGTACTGGGTGGTCACCACCGACGACGGGACCCAGTACTACTTCGGCCTGAACCAGTTGCCCGGCTACGCCTCGGGCGACACCGCCACCAACTCGGTCTGGACCGAGCCGGTGTACGCCACCGCCTCCGGCCAGCCCTGCTACAACACCACCTTCGCCAACTCCTGGTGCCAGCAGGCCTACCGCTGGAACCTCGACTACGTCGTCGACCCGCACCAGGACGCCATCTCGTACTTCTACACCACGGACACCGGCTACTACGCGCGGGACAACGGCACGACCGCCGACACCTCCTACACGCGCGACGGCTACCTGGGCAAGATCCAGTACGGCCAGCGGGCGGGCCAGGTGTACACGACCTCGCCGGCCGCCCAGGTCACGTTCAAGGTCAACGGCAGGTGCGACACGTCGCAGAGCGGCTGTGCCACCTCGGGGCTCATCTCGTCCAGCGCGGCGCAGTGGCCCGACGTGCCCTACGACCTCAACTGCGCGAACGGCAAGGCCTGTTCGGTCACCTCGCCGACGTTCTGGTCGGAGAACGAACTGACCACCATCCAGACGCAGGCACTGGTCGGCACCACCGAGACCGATGTCGACTCCTGGAGCCTGGCCCACACCTTCCCGGCGACCGGTGACTCGACCACGCCCTCCCTGTGGCTGTCCACCATCACCCGCACCGGGCAGGACACCACCGGCGGCGGTTCCACCGCGCCCCTCACGATGCCGCCCGTCACACTGACCGGCACGGCGCTGTCCAACCGCGTCGACGTCACCGACGGGTACCCGCCGATCACCCGGCACCGCCTCAACGGCATCACCACCGAGACCGGCGAGATCATCGACGTCGCCTACTCGTCCGCCGCCTGCGGTTCCGGCACCCCGTCCGACGCCAGTCAGAACACCAGCCTGTGCTACCCGGCCTACTGGACGCCCGCCGGAGTCACCTCCCCCGAGGAGGACTGGTTCAACAAGTACATCGTCACCGGTGTCACCCAGCAGGACCCCACCGGCGGTGGTGTGAACGACACCATCACCACCCACTACCAACCGGTGGGAACGCCCGCCTGGCACTACGACGACAACCCGCTCACCCCCACCGCCCAGCGCACCTGGAACCAGTGGCGCGGCTACCAGGGGATGAAGGTCACCACCGGCACGGCGCCCGACCCGGTGACCGAGACCGACTACACCTACTTCCGCGGCATGGACGGTGACACGCTGCCCGGCGGCGCCACCCGGTCGGCGACGGTCACCGACTCGCGCAAGGACACCGCGGTCACCGACTCCGAGCAGTACACCGGCACGACGTACGAGACGATCCAGTACGACGGCGCGGGCAGCGGCAAGGTCGTCACCGACACGATCACCGACCCGTGGTCGTCCGCGGCGACCGCCACCCACAAACTCGGCGCGGGACTGCCGGACCAGGTCGCGTACATCACCGGCGAGGCCAAACAGCGCGTCTACACACCGCTGTCCAGCGGCTCCACCCGGGAGACCGAGGTCTACTACACCCACGACAGCCGCGGCCGGGTGACCCAGACCGAGGACCTCGGCGACGCCGCCGTCGCCTCCGACGACCTGTGCACCACGGTCACCTACGACGACAACACCGACGCCTGGATCCTCGACACCCCCGACGAGACCGACACCGTCTCGGTCAAGTGCGGCGCCACCGTGAAGCTGCCGGACGACGCGGTCTCCGACGTCCGGCGGTTCTACGACGGCTCCACGACGTTCGGCTCACCGCCGACCGCGGGCGACGTGACCTCGCAGCAGAAGGCCACCTCCTACAACGGCTCCACGCCCGTCTACACCACGACCTCCTCCGGCCAGGTCGACGAGTACGGCCGCGCCCTCGCCGCCACGGACGCGGACGGCCGCACCACCAAGACCGCGTACACCCCCGCCACGGGCGCCGAACCGACCTCCGAGACGGTCACCGACCCGCTCGCCCACACCACGACCACGACGTACGACCCGCTGCGGGAGCTGACCACCCAGACCACCGATCCCGCGGGTTACGTCACCAAGGAGCAGTACGACGCCCTCGGCCGGGTCACCGCCGACTTCAAGCCGGGCATCACCGCCGCGTACGACAAGTACACCTACTCGGTCTCGAACACCGCGCCGTCCGTCGTCACCACGCAGACCCTCGACGACGACCAGACGTACCGCACCGGCGAGGTGCTCTACGACGCGATGCTGCGGCAGCGCGAGACGCAGAGCTCCACCATGGACGGCGGCCGGGTGGTGACCGACACCGTCTACAACACCGACGGCCTGACCGCGAAGACCACCAGCCCCTACTACGCGGGCGGCGCCCCCTCCACGACCCTCGTGCAGGCGCAGGACGGTGACGTCCCGTCAGAGACGGGCTTCCTCTACGACGGCGCGGGTCGGCAGACGGCCGCGGTCTCGTACGCCCTGGGCACCGAGACCTGGCGGACCACCACCTCGTACGGCGGCGACGTCACCACGACCGTCCCGCCCGCCGGCGGCACCGCGCAGAGCGTGTTCACCGACGCCCGCGGCAACACCACCGCGCAGTACCAGTACCACCAGGGCGTGCCCGACGATCCGAGCGACCCGTCCGCCGACTACTCGGTCACCAAGTACGCCTACGACGCCGCGGGGCACCGCACCGGCGAGACCGACGCCGCGGGCAACTCCTGGTCCTGGTCCTACGACCTGCTGGGTGACGACATCTCGCAGGCCGACCCGGACACCGGCACGACCGTGTCGACCTACGACAACGCCGGGCAACTGCTGACCACCACGGACGCCCGGGGCAAGCAGACGACCTACCAGTACGACGCGGACGGCCGCAAGACCGCCGCCTACGACACCACCGGCGGCGCGACCCCCTCCGCTTCCGACCAGATCGACGCGTGGACCTACGACACGCTCAAGAAGGGCCTGCCGACCTCTTCCACCTCGTACCAGAAGGGCACGACCAGCCCCTCCGTCACCAGCACCGTCCTCGCGTACAACACCTTCGGCGCGGCCGTCGCCCAGCGCGAGACCCTGGCCGGCCTGCCGTCCTCCGAAGCCGCGTTGGAGCCGTCCGGCGGCTACGTCAGCAGCAACACCTTCACCGCGGGCACCGGACTGGTGGCGAGCCAGAGCTACGCGGCCGTCGGCGGGCTGCCCGCCGAGCAGGTCTACTACGGCCACGACACCTACGGCGACCCCACCAGCGCCGAGAGCAACAGCACCACGGTCTCCGCCGACTACGTCAGCGCCCTGGGGTACGACGAGTTCGGCAAGCCGTTGCAGTACACGATGGGCACCTCCGGCGACTGGGTCGCGCTCGACCTCGCCTACGACCCGCAGACCCAGCGGCTGACCGACGCCCGCACCACCGACTCCGCCGCGTCCAGCACCGTCGACGACACCCGGTACACGTACGGCGACGGCCAGGTGTCGGCGGGCTCCGGCCTGGTCACCTCGACCACGGACGCGCAGAACGGCGGCGCCGTCACCGACACCCAGTGCTTCCAGTACGACTACGCCACCCGTCTGACCGCCGCCTGGACCGCGACCGACAAGTGCGCCGCGACGCCCAGCGCGGGCAACAGCTCCACGGTCGGCGGACCGCAGCCGTACTGGCAGAGCTGGACCTACGACGCCGCGGGCGACCGGCAGACCCAGACCGACCACGACACCGGCGGCGACACCGCCGACGACACGACGACGACCTATGAGTACCCGGCGCAGGGCTCCGCCGGCGACCAGCCGCACACCCTGAGCAACACCACCGCGACCGGGCCGGGTGAGACGGCCGGGACGGCGAGTTACAAGTACGACGCGTCCGGCGACGACACCTCCATCACCACCGACGGCGGAACCCAGACGCTCACCTGGAACGACCAGGGCAAGCTCGCCTCGCTCGCCGACACCGCCACCGGCGGCACGACCGGCTACCTCTACGACGCCGACGGCAACCTCGTCCTGCGCACCGACGCGCACCAGGCCACGCTGTTCCTCGCCGACGACCAGCAGGTCACCGAGAACCTCTCCAACGGCGCGCTCTCGGGCACCCGTTACTACGAGATCGGCGGCGCGACGGTCGCGGAACGCTCCAGCACCGGGGACGTCCAGTACCTGATCCCGGACCGGCAGGGGACCGACACCCTGGCGGTGGACTTCCCCTCGATGAGCGTCACCCGCCGCGCGTACCTGCCGTTCGGCCAGGCCCGGGGGACCGCGCCGTCCTCCTGGCCCGGCGACGACGGTTACGTGGGCGGCACGCCCGACCCCGACACGGGCCTGGAGAACCTCGGGGCGCGCGAGTACGACCCTGGCACCGGGCGCTTCCTGTCCGCCGACCCCGTCCTCGAGGCCTCCGACCCGACCCAGCTGGGCGGCTACGACTACGCGGGCAACGACCCGGTGACCGGCTCCGACCCCGACGGCACGATGCTCATCGGAGGCGACGGCTACGTCGGCAGCGAGGCGTGGTTCCAGTCGAATCCGCAGGTCACCCACAGCGGCCCGCCGAGGGACCCGTCGTCGCCCTCCTACCAGTTCGACCTGGAGGTCTACCACAACAGCGCGACCTTCGGTGACCCCGTCTACTACCACCCCGCCCCCAAGCCGAGCCACCCGTCCTTCTTCGACTACCTCAAGGACGCCGCCAGGATCGGCTACCACCTCTCGGGCGCCGACACGGTCGTCGGATGCGTGGCGAACCCGTCGGTGGGCGGCTGCGTGCAGGCGGCGACGATCGTCGGCGGGGCGCTGCTGACGGGCGGCGAGGACGAACTGGAGATCGCGGCCGCGCGGGAGGGGGAGGAACTCGCGGCCGACGAGGGAGCGTCACTCGGCGAGGACGCGGCGAGCTGCGCGGCGTCGGCCGTCCCGCACAGCTTCGTGGGCGCCACCAGGGTGCTGGAGGCGAACGGACGCGCCGCCCGGATCCAGAACGTGCACGTCGGCGACAAGGTCATGGCCACCGACCCGCTGACCGGCCGGACGGCCGCGCACACGGTCCGCAATGTCATCAGGACGACGACGGACCGCCAGTTCACGGCCCTGACCATCGCGGCGCCGGGCGCCAAGCCCGCCACGCTGACGACGACCTGGCACCACCCCTTCTGGGACGCCACGACGAAGACCTGGACCGACGCCTCCCACCTCACCCCCGGCACCCACCTCACCCAGCCCAACGGCAAGCCGGCGGTGGTAACCCGAGTCCACAACTACGTCAGCAAGGCGATCACCTACGACCTGACGATCGCGGACCTGCACTCTTACTATGTGCTGGCGGGGGCTACACCGGTCCTCGTCCATAACTGTCCCGCAGGCGGATTCTTCGGCAAAATATTCGGCAAGGGCGCGAAGGCGGAGAACCCTGAGGCAAACGCAACTGTGGGTGATCTGCGTGGAGTTGCTCACGACAACGTGGATGCCGACGGCAAATGGATTCCTGATCCGGAAAAGCAAGCCGCGCTGAAGGGACAGACCGACACAAGCTTCCTGCGGTCGGTCTTCTCCCCGGACGACGAGGCTAAAACCTATATGACGTACCATAGCGATGGTCACATGATGGAAGGTAACCATAGAATGGCGGAGCTCCTCTCCCGTGCAGAGGACCCATTGAGTTCCATCAGTGATGACACGCCGATTTACATCAGGGGCTGGGGAGAATGAGAGCCCGGCTGATCGGCAGGATCATAGCCTTGGAGCCTTCCAGATTTGCAAAGCGGGCAAAAATTGATGAAGTCATCGCGCTCATGGATGAGGCGGAGCGTGCAGGAAGGAGTCGGCAGGGAAACGCTACGTGGGTCCGCCGACACTCCGAACATTTTGACTCCGGGCTTGTTATCCCGGTGGCGGAGCCCGTTTTGGCGAATGGTGCCATCCGTTGCTCCGTCCTCCTGCTGGGGGCGCGAGGGAACATCGCCATTCAGGTATTTCTCGACCTGTCGCCCATGTCTGTGCTCCTTCTCAAGCGTCTGAGGCGCGTGGAATTGGCCGCACTTCTCCGACGGCTCGCCTCTTTGCAGGCGGGTCTGCACATGAATGAGACGCTCATTCCGCCGAATGATTCATGGAAAACACTTGAGGAGGAGTGAGCGGGGCTGAGTGTCGTCTTTTAGAGCGGGGTCGGGGGTTGACCACGTGCCGATGAATGGTGTTGCCCGCTGGCGCGGCCCAGGCCTCTCTTATGGAATGATCGCGCCATCCTGAGGCCGTGCTCAGCGGGACATCCCGCAACTCTCGGAGGTGCGAGCGGAAGACGGACCGGCTCAGGGGTCGCTTCCCGTGATCGGTGACGGGACAGGCTCCAAGTGCTCACACGGCCTGGTGGATCACCAACGCCACCGCTATCAGCGCCACCAGCAGAGCGACCAGCGTGGCGGGGGTCAGGTTGGCGAAGGGGGACTGCTGGTGCAGGCGGGCTCGGCTGGCCCGGCAGACCGGGCAGCGGCCCTCGGATACGGGGTTCGCGCAGTTGGCGCACACCAGTCGGTCGCATGTCATGCGATGTCCTCCTCACCCTTGACAACGCCGCCAGGCGTCCACGGGTTCCCGAGGCGACCGCGCCGTGCCGCGGCGCCTCGTACACCGCTGAAGTCCACTGTGCCAGTTCCCGGCCGATCCGGCGCGCCCCGCCGACTCCGTACGCGGTCGATGCGGCCTTTGTCCCCGAATCGCGGGTGAGGAAACCCACCCTCCCCGTACGCCGCCTGCGCCGCCATGGCCGCTTCGCGTAAGGTCTGGCCACCGGGAGAGCCGCGCTGACGGCTGTCCGTCCCCTCCAGACCCATCCTGGTGCAGCTGTGATCCGATTCGACAATGTCAGCAAGACCTACCCCAAACAGAACCGTCCCGCACTCCGGGACGTGTCGCTGGAGATCGAGAAGGGCGAGTTCGTCTTCCTGGTGGGTTCCTCCGGCTCCGGGAAGTCGACGTTCCTGCGCCTGATGCTCCGCGAGGAGCGCACCGACACCGGCGCGGTGCACGTCCTCGGCAAGGACCTGGGCAGGCTGTCCAACTGGAAGGTGCCGCAGATGCGCCGCCAAGTGGGCACCGTCTTCCAGGACTTCCGCCTGCTGCCCAACAAGACCGTCGCGCAGAACGTCGCGTTCGCGCTGGAGGTCATCGGCAAGCCGCGCGGCACCATCCGCAAGACCGTGCCCGAGGTCCTCGACCTGGTCGGCCTGGCCGGCAAGGAGGACCGGATGCCGGGCGAGCTGTCCGGCGGTGAGCAGCAGCGCGTCGCCATCGCCCGCGCGTTCGTCAACCGCCCGCTGCTGCTGATCGCGGACGAGCCGACCGGCAACCTCGACCCGCAGACCTCGGTCGGCATCATGAAGCTGCTGGACCGGATCAACCGGACCGGCACCACGGTCGTGATGGCCACCCACGACCAGCAGATCGTCGACCAGATGCGCAAGCGCGTCATCGAGTTGGAGCAGGGGCGCCTGGTGCGCGACCAGTCGCGCGGTGTGTACGGCTACCAGCACTGAGTGCGGTCCCCCACGGGCGATCCCCCGGACCGCCCGCCCGCGCTGAGCCCGCCCGCGCCGCCCGCGGGCCCGTCGCACCCGTCCCGCCGCCCAGCAGAAAGGCCCCCACGTCACCATGCGCGCGCAGTTCGTCCTGTCGGAGATCGGCGTAGGCCTCCGGCGCAACCTCACCATGACCTTCGCGGTCATCGTCTCCGTCGCCCTGTCCCTCGCGCTCGCCGGCGGCTCCTGGCTCGGCCGGGAGCAGGTGAGCCACATGAAGGGCTACTGGTACGACAAGGTCGAGGTCTCGATCTTCCTGTGCAACAAGACCGACGGCACGGACACCGCCAACTGCTCCAAGGGAGCCGTCACCCCGCAGCAGATGGCGCAGATCCACTCCGACCTGGTCAAGCTGCCGATCGTGGAGAAGGTCTACGAGGAGACCCCGCAGCAGGCCTACGTCCGCTACCAGCAGCAGTTCAAGGGGCAGGCGGGCATCGACCTGCTGACGCCGGACCAGATGCAGTACTCGTACCGCGTCAAGCTCAAGGACCCCAACCAGTACCAGGTCATCACCAGCGCCTTCGAGGGCCGTCCCGGCGTCCAGTCGGTGCAGGACCAGCGGCAGTTGCTGGAGAACCTCTTCGGCCTGCTCAACGGCATGACCTACGTGGCGCTCGCGGTGCTGGCGTTCATGCTCACGGTCGCCATGCTGCTGATCGTCAACACCGTGCGCGTCTCGGCGTTCAGCCGCAGGCGGGAGACCGGGATCATGCGGCTGGTGGGGGCGTCCAGCTTCTACATCCAGATGCCGTTCATCATGGAGGCCGCGCTCGCCGGACTGATCGGCGGCGGTCTCGCCTGCGGCATGCTGCTTGCCGGGCGGTACTTCCTGATCGAGGGCGGCCTCGCGCTCCAGGACAAGATCAAGCTCATCCAGTTCCTGGGCTGGGGCGACGTCGTCAAGGTGCTGCCGCTGGTGCTGGCGGTCGGGGTGCTGATGCCCGCCCTCGCGGCGTTCTTCACCCTGCGCAAGTACCTGAAGGTGTGACGAACGGCCCGTCACCGGCCGCCGTACGGCCCGCCCTTCTGGCCTAGACTCGCCCGCATGTCCGGCCCCACGACGTACGGTCCCCCGGTGTACCGGGGCCCGCGGCGGATCCGCCGCGGAGTGACGCTGACCCTGGTGTTCGGCGCCGTCCTGGCGACCGGCGCGGCCACCGGGTCGATCGGCGCCCACCGCTCGGCGTACGACGGCCGGCCCGAGGCGTACGGGAGCCGTCGCGCCTCGGGCCGACCGGCCGGCCGGCCCGCGCCCGCCCGTACGCCCGGCGGCGGCCTCGACACCGCCGAGATCGCCCGCGCCATCGACGAGGGCCGGGTCGGCCCGCAGGCCGCCGCACAGCTGGTCAGCCGCAGCGGCGACCGCTGGTCCGCGTTCTACACCGCCCAGCAGTACGAGGGCTTCCAGCAGGAGCTGAACGGCACGTACACCGGCGTCGGGCTGTGGGTGCGGCGGGCGCCCGACGGCGTGGTGTCCGTCTCCCGGGTCCAGTCCGCGAGCCCCGCCGAACGCGCCCGGCTGCGCGTCGGCGACCTGCTCACCGCGATCGACGGCCACCCGGTGACCGGACTGCCGGTGACCGAGGTGGTGGCCCGGCTGCGCGGCGTCGACCCGGCGGGCCCCGGCGACCCCCAGGACGCGTCCGCGCCGCGCCCCGGCAGCACCGTGCGCCTGTCGCTGCAACGCGCCGGGCGGTCCTGGACGGTGTGCCTGCACCGCGCGGTCCTGCCCACCGACGCGGTCACCGTGACCCAGCCGGAGACCGGCGTCACCGACATCGCCGTCGACTCCTTCGTGCACGGCGTCGGCGGCCAGGTGCGCGCCGCCCTCGACCACGGCGACCACCGCGACGGCGTCCTGCTCGACCTGCGCGGCAACTCCGGCGGCCTGGTCACCGAGGCGGTCGCCACCGCGTCCGCGTTCCTCGACGGCGGCCTGGTCGCCACCTACGACGTCCACGGCACCGAGCACTCGCTGTACGCGGCGCGCGGCGCGGCCGACACCACGACGCCGCTGGTCGTACTGGTCGACGGCGGCACGATGAGCGCCGCCGAAATGCTCACCGGCGCGCTCCAGGACCGGGGGCGGGCGGTGGTCGTGGGCTCGCGCACCTTCGGCAAGGGCTCCGTGCAGATGCCCTCCACCCTCCCGGACGGCTCCGCCGCCGAACTGACGGTCGGCCACTACCGCACCCCGACCGGGCGCGCGGTGGACGGCGTGGGCATCCGGCCCGACGTCGCGGTCAGCGGCGGGCAGGACGCGCGGGCCGAGGGCGAGGCGGTATTGAGTGGCCTCGACACCGGGCCGTAGTGCGAGAATGGCCACGCTATGGCTAAAGAGACGGGTCGCAAGCTGATCGCGCAGAACAAGAAGGCGCGACACGACTACCACATCCTCGACACCTACGAGGCGGGCCTGGTGCTGACCGGCACCGAGGTCAAGTCGCTGCGCCTGGGGCGCGCCTCGCTGGTGGACGGCTTCGCGCAGCTCGACGGGGGCGAGGCGTGGCTGCACAACGTGCACATCCCCGAGTACAGCCAGGGGACCTGGACCAACCACTCCGCGCGCCGCAAGCGCAAGCTGCTGCTGCACCGCGCCGAGATCGACAAGCTGGTCGGCAAGACGCAGGAGACCGGCCACACGCTCGTCCCGCTCCAGCTGTACTTCAAGGACGGGCGGGCCAAGGTCGAGCTCGCGCTCGCCAAGGGCAAGAAGGACTACGACAAGCGGCAGACGCTGCGGGAGAAGCAGGACCGCCGCGAGGCGGACCGCGCGATCTCGGCGGCCCGCCGCAGGCAGCGCGCCTGAGCCCGCGCGCCGGTCACCCCGGTCGGGAGCCGGGCGCGGGAATGCGCTGGCAGTGCGGGGCGTTGTTCCCGTACGATGGCAGTGCACCAGCGGGGCCCAGGTTTCGCTGCGCACCTTGAGAAGAGAACATGGGGATGATCGGTTTCGACTGCGGTTGTCGAGGCAGGGGAAGCGAGCCGAGGAACGCGGCAATGATCTCGTAAACCACGTGCCGCAAAACAATAATCGCCAACACCAAGCGCGATTCCTTCGCCCTCGCTGCCTGATCTAACAGACAGCGACTTTGCGAAGTGTCAGCCCGGGGCTGTTCCCGACCCGGATCCTGGCATCAGCTAGGGAACTCCACCACTGGACCCGGCCACGGGGGCCAGTGGAAAACCACACAGTGGCTGGGCCCGTCGGCGGCTTGTCCGCGTGACTGCCGGGGCCGAGAAAAGCACAGCGGACTGCGCTCGGAGAAGCCCTGGTTCCACACCGTAGGACGCGGGTTCGATTCCCGCCATCTCCACGAGGTCGAGGGCGAAGTGTGCTCGCGGAAACGCGAGCCGCTTCGCCCTCTTCTGTTTCTGCGCGGCTCCGCCGCGCGTGGCGGGGGGCTTCGCCCGCCCGCACCCCCCTGCCCACGGAGGCGGGGGCACCGCGATCGGCCCCTCGGGCTGCGGGAGCTTCGCCCACCCGCGGCGGGGCGCCGTCATCGGACCCGCCGGGGGCGGCTCTCAGCGGCCGCGGGGGACGGGGCGGTAGCGGTAATGGTTCTTGACCTGGGCCTTGACGTAGCGGCCCTTGCTCTCCGCCTGCATCAGCGCCTCGTAGACCGGACGCGGTACGTCCAGGTAGTCGTAGATCTGGCCCTGGACGTATTCGATCCCCAGGACGCGTTCCTCGTAGCCGACCGACTTCAGCGCCGACGACGTCACAGGTGTCCGGTGCATGGGGCGTCCGCATCGTTGAGGCCCCGGGGAGGCTCCCCGGGGCCTCTTCAGCGTGCGCGCTCGGGCGTGGTGCCGCAGCCTCAGGCCTTGGCCGCAGCCTCAGGCCTTGATCGCCCTGCGGCTGTCGCCGCCGGTGATCTGGATCTTGCGGGGCTTGGCCTGTTCGGCGACCGGGATCACCACGGTCAGCACGCCGGCGTCGTAGGAGGCGTCGATGCGCTCGGTGTCGAGGCTGTCGCCCAGGAACAGCTGCCTGCTGAACGTGCCCGACGCTCGCTCGTCCACCAGCACCTCGGCGCCCTCCGGCGCGGTGGAGCGGCGCTCGGCCCGCACGGTGAGCACGTTGCGCTCGACGTCGACGTCCACCGTTTCGGGGTCGACACCGGGCAGGTCGAAGCGGACCACGAACCGGTCGCCGTCCCGGTACGCCTCCAGCGGCATCGCGGCCGGGCGGGCCGTCGTGCCGAAGACCTGCTGGGTCAGGCGGTCGAACTCGCGGAACGGGTCGGTGCGCATGAGCATCACAAGTCATCTCCTCTCGTGGGGCGGTCCCGGTCGGGACCGTCGCGACGACACTTCTTATATAGCTCGCGAGAGAAAACTTGACAAGCTACGGCTCAAGTTAGGTGCGCGTGAGGCGGTGAAAGGGGCGCGTCACCATGGATTACGTGCATCGATGCCACCCGTTCGCGTACGGTTGCAGGTCGCTTGAGCGCACGGGGCGCACGCGGAAGCAAGAAGAGGGGGTCCTTGCGTGGCAGCGCAGGACGCAGTCCGGGAGGCACTCCGGGACCGTGAGGTCGCGGTGGAGCAGGCGCACCTGGACCGGGTGTACCGCCGCCTGGAGGAGAAGATCCACGAGGCCGAGTTCCTGGTGGACGACGCCGAGAAGCGCGGGCAGGTCGGCACGCCCGGCGCGCTCGCCGAGCGCGACGCCCAGGTCTTCCAGGCCGGGGTCCACCTCAACCGGCTCAACTCCGAGTTCGAGGACTTCCTCTTCGGCCGCATCGACCTGCTGCCCGGCAAGGACGGCAAACGCGGCCCGGACGGCGCCTTCACCGCCACCGAGGTCGCCGAGGACGCCATCGCGCCCGACGGCACCGCGGGCATCGCCGAGACCCTGCACATCGGCCGCCTCGGCGTGCTCGACGCCGACTACGCGCCGCTGGTCATCGACTGGCGCGCGCCGGCCGCCGCGCCGTTCTACCGCTCCACGCCCAAGGACCCGGGCCGGGTGGTGCGCCGCCGGGTGATCCGCAGCAGGGGGCGTCGGGTGCTGGGCGTCGAGGACGACCTGATGCGGCCGGAGGTGGCGGCCACCCTCGACGGCGAGGACCTGGCCGTGGTCGGCGACGGCGCCCTGATGGCGGCGCTGGGCCGGGCCCGCGGTCACTCCATGCGGGACATCGTCGCCTCCATCCAGGCCGAGCAGGACATGGTGATCCGCGCCCCCGCCCCGGGCGTCACCGAGGTCACCGGCGGCCCCGGCACCGGCAAGACCGCGGTCGCCCTGCACCGTGCCGCCTATCTGCTCTACCAGGACCGGCGGCGCTACTCGGGCGGCATCCTCGTCGTCTCGCCGACGCCGCTGCTGGTGTCGTACACCGAGGGCGTGCTGCCCTCGCTGGGCGAGGAGGGGCAGGTCGCGATCCGCGCGGTCGGCTCGCTGGTCGAGGGCGCCGAGGCCACCACGTACGACGAACCGCAGGTGGCCCGGGTCAAGGGGTCCTCGCGGATGCTGCCGGTGCTGCGCCGGGCGGCGCGAGGCGCGCTGGAGCTGGGGGAAGGCGTGCCGACCTCGCTGCGGGTCGTCGCCTTCGGCGCCCGGCTGGAGCTGGACCAGGAGGTACTGGCCGCCATCCGCCGCACCGTGCTCGGCGGCACCGCGCCGCTGAACCTGATGCGCCCGCGGGCTCGCAGGCTGCTGCTGGACGCCCTGTGGGAGAAGTCGGGCCGCGGCAGGCATCTGCTCGACCCGGAGCTGATCGCGGAGGCCAGGGCGGCGTTCGACGAGGACGTCTCCGGTGAGGACGCGTTCGCCGGATTCCTGCACCGGTGGTGGCCGGTGCTCACCCCGCGCGGGGTGCTGGCCGCGATGGCCGAAGAACGGCGGCTCGGCCGCTGGTCGCGCCGGGTGCTGGCGCAGCGCGAGGTGCGGCAGCTGGCCCGCTCGCTGGGACGGCTGGACGCGGCCGGGCAGGGGCCGCTGTCGGTGCACGACGTGGCGCTCCTGGACGAACTGCGGATGCTGCTCGGCACGCCGCCGGAGCCGGTGAGGCCGCGCGAGGTCGACCCGCTGGACGAGCTGACCGGCCTGGAGGAGGTGACGACGTACGCGGACCGCATGGCCGCCGGGCGCCGCACCCGCGCCGAACGCCGTGAGCAGGAACGCACCGAGTACGCCCACGTCATCGTCGACGAGGCGCAGGACCTCACCCCCATGCAGTGGCGGATGGTCGCCCGGCGCGGCACCAGCGCGACGTGGACCGTGGTCGGCGACCCGGCGCAGAGCTCCTGGGTGGACGTGGACGAGGCGACCAGGGCGCGCGACGAGGCGCTGGGCGCACGGGTGCGGCGGCGCTTCGAACTCACCGTCAACTACCGCAACCCGGCGGAGATCGCGGAGCTGGCGTCCAAGGTGCTGCGGCTCGCCATGCCCGGGACGCGGCCCCCGTCCGCCGTACGGTCGACGGGGCTGGTGCCGCGGTTCGAGGTCGCGGGCGACGACCTGGGCGCGAGCGTGCGGCGGTGCGCGGAGCGGCTGCTGGACGAGGTCGAGGGGACCATCGGCGTGGTCGTCGCGATGGGCCGGCGGGCGCAGGCGCGCGCATGGCTCGCGGGGCTGGGGGAGCGGGTCGTGCCGCTCGGCAGCCTGGAGGCGAAGGGCCTTGAGTACGACGCGACGGTCGTCGTCTCCCCGGCGGAGATCGCGGACGAGTCACCGGCGGGGCTGCGCGTGCTGTACGTCGCCCTGACGCGGGCCACTCAACGGCTCACCGTGGTGGCGGGGCCGCGGGACGAGCCGGACGGGGCCGGGGTGCCGGATCTCCTGCGCGACTAGGAGAGCGGCGCGGGCCGCTGCCACCGCGAAGGCTGCTCTCCCGGGGGCGGGCGCGTCGTGCCTCCCGCTTCCGCGCGGGGCGCCCCGGCACCGGCTGGAGGAGGAAGACTTCCCGGTGCGGGCTGCGGCCTACGGGTACTTGCGCTTCGTTGCCGGGCGTAAGCCGGTGAGTCCTTTGTGTCTTCTCCTCGCAGGCGCTGTGAGGCGCCCTCCGCGCCGCGGGACGACCGGCCACACAGGCGGCGAAAAGCCAGAGGGCCCCTCGTGGAGGGGCCCTCTGTTCGTCTGTGACACCGACCCGCCATGCTCGCCTCGCGGCTAGCGGTCGCTCGTAGCGACAATGGTTGGGCCCGGGGGCTTGGATCGAGCCGGTGCCGTATCCAGACTAACAAACGACTCGCGATGTCCATTCCTGTCGCGGAAGTTGGGCCTCTTCCGGGCTCCCGCGGTCACCGGATCGGACCCCTGACCACCCCGCGTCTACCGCATGGTGGAATATTGTTTCCGCAAAGATGGTGGCCCAGTTACCGCCTACTCGCCAGTAGGTGGGACGATCGGATGTCTCGTGCCCGACCCATGGGCACGGGCGCGGACAACGCGGAACAGCGGAGGAAGTCGGCATGGCAACGGCGCCGAGCGTCTCGTACTCGATCACGGTCCGACTGGAGGTCCCGGCCAGCGGGACCGCGGTCAGTCAGCTCACCACCGCGGTGGAGGCGTCCGGCGGGTCGGTCACCGGCCTCGACGTGACCGCCTCGGGCCACGAGAAGCTCCGGATCGACGTCACCGTGGCCGCCACGTCCACCGCGCACGCCGACCAGATCGTCAGCAAGCTGCGCGGCATCGAGGGCGTCACGATCGGCAAGGTCTCCGACCGTACGTTCCTGATGCACCTCGGCGGCAAGATCGAGATGGCGTCCAAGCACCCCATCCGCAACCGTGACGACCTGTCCATGGTCTACACACCCGGTGTCGCCCGGGTCTGCATGGCCATCGCCGACAACCCCGACGACGCCCGCCGCCTGACCATCAAGCGCAACAGCGTCGCGGTCGTCACCGACGGCTCCGCGGTGCTGGGCCTGGGCAACATCGGCCCCAAGGCGGCGCTGCCGGTGATGGAGGGCAAGGCGGCCCTCTTCAAGCGCTTCGCGGGCATCGACGCCTGGCCGCTGTGCCTGGACACCCAGGACACCGACGCGATCGTGGAGATCGTCAAGGCGATCGCCCCCGGCTTCGCGGGCATCAACCTGGAGGACATCTCCGCCCCGCGCTGCTTCGAGATCGAGGCGCGGCTGCGCGAGGCGCTGGACATCCCGGTCTTCCACGACGACCAGCACGGCACCGCGATCGTGGTGCTCGCGGCGCTCACCAACGCGTTGCGCGTCGTCGGCAAGAAGATCGAGGACCTGCGGGTCGTCATGTCCGGCGCGGGCGCGGCCGGCACCGCCATCCTCAAGCTGCTGATCGCGGCCGGCGTCAAGCACGCGGTGGTCGCCGACATCCACGGCGTCGTGCACAGCGGGCGGCCCGACCTGGTCGACGCCGACCCGGAGTCGCCGCTGCGCTGGATCGCCGACAACACCAACCCCGAGGACGTCACCGGCACCCTGAAGGAGGCCGTCGTCGGCGCCGACGTCTTCATCGGCGTCTCCGCGCCCAACGTGCTGGACGGCACGGACGTCGCCGCGATGGCGGACGGCGCGATCGTCTTCGCGCTGGCCAACCCCGACCCCGAGGTGGACCCCGCGATCGCCCGCGAGACCGCCGCGGTCGTGGCCACCGGCCGCAGCGACTTCCCCAACCAGATCAACAACGTGCTGGTCTTCCCGGGTGTCTTCCGCGGTCTGCTGGACGCCCAGTCGCGTACGGTGAACACCGAGATGATGCTCGCCGCCGCCCGGGCGCTGGCCGAGGTCGTGGCCGACGACGAGATCAACGCCAACTACATCATCCCCAGCGTCTTCAACGACAAGGTCGCCGGGGCGGTCGCCGGTGCCGTCCGGGACGCCGCCAAGGCGCAGGGTGTCACCGCGCCCAACGCGGTCGCGACCGCCGTCCAGTAACCACGCGGTCCGCGCGTCGTGTGAAGGCGACGGCCGCCGGGGCCCTATGGTTGCGGCAGCCGTGGCCGGACAAACCATCCGCTGCGCTGTCAGGGGCGGACGGAGCGTCACCAAGCTGTCGCAGTGGCGCTTTTCGTGTGACTCTCACGGGTGCCGGATTGGCTTTCCCGCCGCTGATAAGGGCAGGATGCGTATTCGGGCGGGAGCTCGTGCCAAAGACCCGGGTGCGTGGAGTGTCCGGGGGCCCTGGCAGCATCGGCTTCGACGCGGCGGCCATCCTCAGGGGCGGCCGAGGATCGCAATACGCCTCAATGGCAAGAAGAACACGGGAGTACGAATATGAACCGCAGTGAGCTGGTGGCCGCTCTGTCCGAGCGCGCAGAGGTGACCCGCAAGGACGCCGACGCCGTTCTGGCCGCCCTCGCCGAGGTGACGGGCGAGGTTGTCGCCAAGGGCGACGAGAAGGTCACCATCCCCGGCTTCCTCACCTTCGAGCGCACCCACCGTGCCGCTCGCACCGCGCGCAACCCGCAGACCGGTGACCCGATCCAGATCCCCGCGGGTTACTCCGTGAAGGTCTCGGCGGGCTCCAAGCTCAAGGAAGCCGCGAAGGGCAAGTAAGGCGCCCGGCGTATTCCGTACGCCGAGAACGCCCGAAGGGCGGCCACCTCGCGGTGGCCGCCCTTCGCGTTGCCGAGCGGACGGCGTAGGGCGTCCTGCGCGCTCGCGGACGCCCTACGCCTGATTCCTCACGCGCTCGCCGCCGCCTGCGCGGGCAGCTCGACGTTCGCGCCCAGCGCGCGCAGCTTGTCCATGAAGTTCTCGTAGCCCCGGTTGATCAGGTCGATGCCGTGGACGTGGGAGGTGCCCTCCGCGGCCAGGGCGGCGATCAGGTACGAGAAGCCGCCGCGCAGGTCGGGGATGACCAGGTCGGCGCCCTGGAGCTTGGTGGGCCCCGAGACGACCGCCGAGTGCAGGAAGTTGCGCTGACCGAAGCGGCACGGCGTGCCGCCCAGGCACTCGCGGTAGAGCTGGATGTGGGCGCCCATCTGGTTGAGCGCGGAGGTGAAGCCGAGCCGCGACTCGTACACCGTCTCGTGGACGATCGACAGGCCCGACGCCTGCGTCAGCGCGACCACCAGCGGCTGCTGCCAGTCGGTCTGGAAGCCGGGGTGGACGTCGGTCTCCAGCGCGATCGCGTTCAGGTCGCCGCCGGGGTGCCAGAAGCGGATGCCCTGCTCGTCGATGTCGAACGCGCCGCCGACCTTGCGGTAGGTGTTGAGGAACGTCATCATCTCGCGCTGGCTGGCGCCGCGGACGTAGACGTTGCCCCGGGTGGCCAGGGCCGCGCTCGCCCAGGACGCCGACTCCAGGCGGTCGGGCAGGGCGCGGTGGTTGTAGCCGCCGAGCCGGTCCACACCGGTGATGCGGATCGTGCGGTCGGTGTCCATCGAGATGATCGCGCCCATCTTCTGCAGGACGCAGATCAGGTCCTCGATCTCCGGCTCGACGGCCGCGTTGGCCAGCTCGGTGACGCCCTCGGCGAGCACCGCCGTCAGCAGCACCTGCTCGGTCGCGCCGACCGACGGGTACGGCAGCCGCACCTTGCAGCCGCGCAGCCGGTGCGGCGCCTCCAGGTACTGGCCCTCCGGGCGCTTCTCGATGACCGCGCCGAACTGCCGCAGCACCTCGAAGTGGAAGTCGATGGGACGGCCGCCGATCTCGCAGCCGCCCAGGCCCGGGATGAACGCGTGGCCGAGGCGGTGCAGCAGCGGGCCGCAGAAGAGGATCGGGATGCGCGACGAACCGGCGTGCGCGTCGATGTCGGCGACGTTGGCGCTCTCCACGTGCGACGGGTCGAGCACCAGCTCACCCGCCTCCTCGCCCGGGCCCACCGTGACCCCGTGCAGTTGCAGCAGCCCGCGCACCACGCGCACGTCCCGGATGTCGGGCACGTTGCGCAGGCGGCTGGGACCGCTGCCCAGCAGGGCGGCGACCATGGCCTTGGGCACGAGGTTCTTCGCACCGCGGACCCGGATCTCGCCCTCCAGCGGGGTGCCGCCGTGGACAAGCAGTACGTCGTCGGTCATGAGGCTCGCGTTCCTGGAGAAGGGCAGAACGGGGGAAGGCGTGACGCCTGGGTAAGTCTCGCAGCGGTACCTGTGTCCGCCGCGCGGCCGTGGTGGACGGGGCGCGGGCGCGGTACCGGAAGAAATGGTAATGCGCTCGGCGGCCACAACCGTCAAGGCCGTACGCGACTGCGCCATACGGTCGTTACGACCGCCACGGCGCGGTCACGAGGTGTGCCACAGGTCATCACACGGCGGTCACACGCGGGGTGGACGGCGTGTCGCGGCGGCCGCCTCCCGCGTGGTCGTGCACGCCGTCGTCTCGCCGTCGTCTCGCCGTCGTGTCGCGGTCGTGTCGCGGTCGTCACGTCGGGCGGGGGACGCCCACACGCCGCCGGGATGCGGGATCATGTGGGCATGACGGAGGTGTCCTCGCTCACCGGGCGGCTGCTGGTCGCGACACCGGCCCTCGCCGACCCGAACTTCGAGCGGGCGGTGGTGCTGCTCCTCGACCACGACGAGGACGGCACCCTCGGCGTGGTCCTCAACCGGCCCACCCCGGTCGGCGTGGGCGACGTGCTGGAGCCGTGGGCGGGGCTCGCCGGCTCGCCGCAGGTGGTCTTCCAGGGCGGGCCGGTGGCGCTTGACTCGGCGCTGGCCCTGGCCGTGGTGCCGGGGGAGGCGCGGGGCGAGGGCGAGGGGGAGCCGCTGGGCTGGCGGCGGGTGCACGGGGCGATCGGCCTGGTCGACCTGGAGGCGCCACCGGAGCTGCTGGCGGCCGAGCTGGGGTCGCTGCGGATCTTCGCCGGGTACGCGGGCTGGGGGCCCGGCCAGCTGGAGGACGAGCTGGTGGACGGCGCCTGGTACGTGGTGGAGTCCGAGCCGGGGGACGTCTCCTCGCCCGATCCGGAGCGGCTGTGGCGCTCGGTGCTGCGGCGGCAGCGCAGCGAGCTGGCGATGGTCGCCACCTACCCGGACGACCCCTCCCTCAACTGAGCGCCGGGGCGAAACAGGACGGCGCTCGGTTGGACCGCGCCGGGGGTCCGTCAATTAGGCTAGTTCGACATGAGCACTCTTGAGCCCGAGCGCGGGGCGGGTACCGGAACCCTTGTCGAGCCGACGCCCCAGGTGTCGCACGGTGACGGGGACCACGAGCGCTTCGCCCACTACGTCCAGAAGGACAAGATCATGGAGAGCGCGCTCTCCGGGTCCCCGGTGGTGGCGCTCTGCGGAAAGGTCTGGGTCCCGGGCCGCGACCCGAAGAAGTACCCGGTCTGTCCGATGTGCAAGGAGATCTTCGAGTCCATGGAAGCCGGCGGCGACGGCGACAAGGACAAGGGCGGCAAGAAGTAGCCCCTGGACCCCGGGGGCGGCTCCGCCGGGCCCTCACCCCTCGTCGGCCGTAGGCGCTTTTTGGTCCAGACCACTTGTGCTGAGTGGTCTGGACCGGTAGGCACATGCCTATGGATCTCATCCCCGCGCCCCGCCTCGTCCGGACCGCGCCCCGCGGTGAAGACTTCGTCCTGAATGCCGGCACGTCCCTGGACGCCGGTCCCGGCACTGAGGGCACCGCGCGCTGGCTGCGGGGGGCGCTCGGGGGTGCTTTCGGGGTGGACCTCGCCCCTGGAGCCGGCGGGATCGTGCTGCGGGTCGACGGCGGGCTGGACGCTGAGGCGTACCGCCTCGACGTCGGTCCGGAACGCGTCGAGATCGCCGGTGGCGACGCGGCCGGCGTCTTCTGGGGGGCGCAGACGCTGCGGCAGCTCGCCGGGGAGCGCGCCTTCCGCAGGGCGCCGGTCGGCGGGCGCGAGGCACGTCTGCCCGCCGTGGCGATCGAGGACGCGCCGCGCTTCGGCTGGCGCGGCTTCATGCTGGACGTGGCGCGGCACTTCATGCCCAAGGACGTCGTCCTGCGCTACCTCGACCTGCTCGCGGCGCACAAGCTCAACGTGCTGCACCTGCACCTGACCGACGACCAGGGCTGGCGCATCGAGATCAAGCGGTACCCGCGGCTGACCGAGGTCGGGGCGTGGCGGACCGGGACCAAGGTGGGGCTGCGGGAGTCGACGCGCTTCGACGACCGCCCGCACGGCGGCTACTACACCCAGGACGACATCCGCGAGATCGTCGCCTACGCCGCCGAGCGCCATATCCGCGTGGTCCCCGAGATCGACGTCCCCGGGCACTCGCAGGCGGCCATCGCCGCGTACCCGGAACTCGGCAACACCGACGTCATCGACACCACCACCCTTCCCGTGCTCACCACTTGGGGCGTCAATCCCAACGTACTCGCCCCCACCGACAGCACCCTTCGCTTCTACGAGGGCGTGCTCGAAGAGGTGCTGGACCTCTTCCCCGCCGACGTCTCGCCGTTCGTGCACATCGGCGGCGACGAGTGCCCCAAGGAGCAGTGGCGGGACTCCAAGACCGCGCAGGCGCGCATCGAGGAGCTGGGACTGCGCGACGAGGACGAGTTGCAGAGCTGGTTCATCGGGCACTTCGACCGCTGGCTCACCGAACGCGGGCGGCGGTTGATCGGCTGGGACGAGATCCTCGAAGGCGGCCTCGCGCCGGGCGCGGCCGTCTCCTCCTGGCGCGGCTACGCGGGCGGGATCGCCGCCGCGCGGGCCGGGCACGACGTCGTGATGTGCCCCGAGCAGCACGTCTACCTCGACCACCGGCAGGACGGCGGCCCCGACGAGCCGATCCCCATCGGATGGGTGCGCAGCCAGGAGGACGTGTACCGCTTCGAACCGGTTCCCGCGCAACTCGCCGAAGAGGGAGCCCGGTTGACGCGGCGGGTGCTCGGCGCCCAGGCCAACCTGTGGACCGAGGCGCTCGACACCGTGCGGGCCGTCGACTATCAGACGTTCCCGCGCCTGGCCGCGTTCGCCGAGGTCGTCTGGTCCGACCTGCCCGCTCCCGCGCTGCGCGACCACGACGGCTTCGCCGCCCGGATGACCGCGCACCGGGCCCGACTTGACGCCCTCGGTGTCGAATACCGGCCGCCCGGCGGCCCGCACCCGTGGCAGCGCCGCCCCGGAGTGGTCGGACGACTCAAGGAGGGCCCGCCCCCGATCGTGTGAAGACAGGCCCGAACACGCCCCCGAACACCCGCCGTTCCTGCGAGCATGGAAGGGTGGAAAACCGTACAACACGCCTGAAGGGCGGCAAACAGCGAGTAGTGGCGAGACAGTCGTCAAGCGGATGATCGTCCCTTCCGGGGACGGAACCACCCTTCACGGACCCACGGGTTGATCGGTCCGGAACATGTGCCAGAGTTGCCGTCACCGGGCTGTCAGCACGTACCGTACGGCGGACAGGACCGGGCAGGCCGGCAAGGTCGGCGACGGCCGTTCGGCGCCGTGGAAGGGGCAGCTGCGTGAGCACGTACGCACGGCAGACGGGACGCACGGTGACGCTGCCTGCCTCCCTCGACGAGGCGGTGGCGGCGCTCGCCGCCATGCCCGCGGCCGTGCCGGTCGCCGGCGGCACCGACCTGATGGCCGCGGTCAACTCGGGCCTGCTGCGCCCCGCCGGGCTGGTCGGGCTCGGCCGGATCAGCGAGATCCGCGGCTGGTCCTACGCCGACGGCCACGCGCTGCTCGGCGCCGGGCTGACCCACGCGCGCATGGGGCGGCCGGACTTCGCCGCCCTCATCCCGGCGCTCGCCGCCGCCGCCCGCGCCGCCGGGCCCCCGCAGATCCGCAACGCGGGCACCCTCGGCGGCAACATCGTCACCGCCGCGCCGACCGGCGACGCGCTGCCGGTGCTCGCCGCGCTGGAGGCGACCGTGGTGCTGGCCGGGCCCGAGGGCAGCCGCGAGGTGCCGGTGAGCCACCTGCTGACCGGCATGGACCCGCTGCGCCCCGGCGAGCTGCTGTCGTTCGTACGCGCGCCGCTGCTGCACGCCCCGCAGACGTTCCTGAAGGCCACCGCCCGCACCGGACCCGGCCGGGCCACCGCCTCCGTGGCGCTGGTGCTCGACCCGGCCCGGCGCGGGGTGCGGTGCGCGGTGGGCGCGGTCGCCCCGATGCCGCTGCGCCCGCTGGAGGCGGAGGCGTGGGTCGCCGGGCTGATCGACTGGGACGGCGACCGCACGCTGGAGGCCGAGGCCTGCGCCGCGTTCGGCGAGTACGTGGCGATGGCCTGCATCCCGGACCCGGCCGACCACGCGGATCCGGCGAACCCCGCCGCGGGTGAACTGCCGCCCGCGGTGGCGCATCTGCGGCGTACCGTGGCCGCACTGGCCCGCCGCGCACTGGGGAGGGCGCTTTCGTGAGCGACGAGTTCGGCACCAACGACTACCCGGCCGAGGGCACCGACGAGCACCGGGCCGGCGACCGCGCGACCGGCCACGGCGGCGGTCCCGGTGGGGGCGAGGGCGCCCGCGCGGACGCCTTCGGTGCCGGGGACGGCGTGTGGTACCCGCTTCCGGCCGGTGGCGAGTTCGACGGCGAGGCGACGATGCACGTCTCGTTCGCCGGTCAGCTCCCGGACGTCGTCGCCCTGCGCGCGGGCGCCGACCCGCTCGCCGCGCCCGGCCACGGCTACGTGCCGCAGGAACACCAGCCGCAGGCGCCGCAGGAGACGACCGGGCAGTGGGCGGTGCCGATAGAGGCCGTCGCGGTCGAGCCGGGGCAGGGTCCCGCGGCGGTGCCCTCGGTCCCCGCGCCCGCCGCCGATCCGTCCGCCACCCAGCAGTGGTCGGTCCCGTTCGCGGCCGACGACCCGGCGGAGGAGTCCGGGGAGTACTCGCTCGGCGCCCTGATCGAACGCCGCCAGGGCGCCCCGCAGCCCCCGTACGCACCCGAGCAGCCGCATCCGTACGCGCCGGAGCCCGACCCGCTCGCGCAGACGCCGCCGTACGAGCCCGTTACGCACGAGCCCCCGGTCCACGAGCCGGCGCGGCACGGCCAGGACGGCTACGAGGCCGTGACCCCGGCCGCCGTGGACCCCGTGGGCGAGCACGCCCCCGCACCCGTCGAGCACGCTCCCGTACCGGCGGAGGAAGCCGCCGCGCCGCAGGCCGCCCAGCTCCCGGAGCACCCCGGCGCCCCCGAGGACGCGGGCGTGCCCGGCCTCTCCGCGCAGGCCTCCGCTCCCGACACCGCCTCCGCCGCTCCCGACGCTCTCGTCGGCGAAGGCGACCCGCACACCGAACACCCCCTCGCCTCCTACGTGTTGCGTGTCAACGGCGCCGACCGCCCGGTCACCGACGCGTGGCTCGGGGAGTCCCTGCTGTACGTGCTGCGCGAGCGGCTCGGGCTCGCCGGGGCCAAGGACGGCTGCGAGCAGGGCGAGTGCGGTGCCTGCTCGGTGCAGGTCGACGGGCGTCTCGTGGCGTCCTGCCTGATGCCCGCGGCGACCGCCGCCGGCTGCGAGGTGCGCACCGTCGAGGGGCTGGCGCAGGACGGCAGGCCGTCCGACGTGCAGCGGGCGCTGGCCGAGTGCGGCGCGGTGCAGTGCGGCTTCTGCGTGCCGGGCATGGCGATGACGGTGCACGACCTGCTGGCCGGCAACCACCACCCGACCGAGCTGGAGACCCGCCAGGCGCTGTGCGGCAACCTGTGCCGCTGCTCGGGCTACCAGGGCGTGCTGGCCGCGGTGCGCCAGGTGGTCGCCGAGCGGGAGGCCGCCGCGGAGGCGGGCGAGGAGGGGGAGCCGGGACAGGACGGCCTGGCCCGCATCCCGCACCAGGCCACCGGCGAGCAGAGCCAGGGTGGCGGAGCGTCAGGGTGACCGCCGTGACCGACGAGACCACCGTGACCACCGACCGGATCGGAGACAAGGCCGGATGACTGGACCCGACGCGGTGACCGCGACGCCCGCTGCGGTCGCGTCCGGAACCCCGGCGGCCGGCGGGGACGAGGAGCGCCCGCGCGGCCTCGGCGCGTCCGTCCCGCCCGCCGACGCGGAGGCGAAGGCCAGGGGCGTCTTCCCGTACGCCGCCGACCTGTGGGCCGAGGGCCTGCTGTGGGCCGCCGTCCTGCGCTCCCCGCACGCGTCCGCGCGCATCGTCTCCCTCGACACCTCGGCCGCCGCCGCCATGCCGGGCGTCCGCGCGGTCGTCACCCACGCCGACGTGCCCGGCGCCGCCACGCACGGCCGCCGGGTCGCCGACCGCCCGGTCTTCGCGCACGACGTCGTACGCCACCACGGCGAGCCGATCGCCGCCGTCGCCGCCGACCACCCGGACACCGCCCGCCTGGCCGCCGCCGCGATCGTGGTCGAGTACGAGGTGCTGGAGCCGGTCACCGACCCGGAGACGGCGTTCGAGGCGCCCCCGCTCCATCCCGACGGCAACCTGATCCGCCACATCCCGCTGCGCTGCGGCGACCCCGAGGCGGTCGGCGAGGTGATCGTCGAGGGCCTGTACCGGGTCGGCCGCCAGGACCCGGCCCCGGTCGGCGCCGAGGCCGGGCTCGCCGTGCCGCGCCCGGACGGCGGCGTCGAGCTGTACCTGGCCTCGACCGACCCGCACTCCGACCGCGACCTGGCCGCCGCCTGCTTCGGCCTGGAGCCGGATCGGGTCAAGGTCGTGGTCACCGGCGTGCCCGGTGCCATGGCGGACCGCGAGGATCCCGGCTTCCCGCTGCCGCTCGGCCTGCTGGCGCTGCGCACCGGCTGCCCGGTGAAGCTGGTGGCGACCCGCGAGGAGTCCTTCCTCGGCCACGCCCACCGCCACCCGGCGCTGCTGCGCTACCGCCACCACGCGGACGCCGAGGGCAAGCTCGTCAAGGTCGAGGCGCAGCTGCTGCTGGACGCCGGCGCCTACGCGGACGCCTCCTCCGACGCGCTGGCCGCCGCGGTCGCCTTCGCCGCCGGGCCCTACGTCGTGCCCAACGTCTTCGTCGAGGGCTGGGCGGTGCGCACCAACAACCCGCCCTCCGGCCACGTGCGCGGCGAGGGCGCGATGCAGGTGTGCGCCGCGTACGAGGGCCAGATGGACAAGCTCGCCGCCCGCCTCGGCCTCGACCCGGCCGAGATCCGCATGCGCAACGTGATGTCCACCGGCGATCTGCTGCCGACCGGGCAGGCGGTGACCTGCCCGGCTCCGGTCGCCGAGCTGCTGACCGCGGTGCGCGACGCCCAGCTGCCGCCGCTGCCGGACGCCGAGGACGAGACGGAGTGGCTGCTGCCGGGCGGTCCCGAGGGCGCGGGCGAGCCGGGCGCGGTGCGGCGCGGCGTGGGCTACGGCGTCGGCATGGTGCACATGCTCGGCGCCGAGGGCCACGACGAGGTGTCCACCGCCACCGTGAAGGTCGCCGACGGCGAGGCCACGGTGATCTGCGCGGCCGTCGAGACCGGGCAGGGCTTCGCCACGCTGGCCCGGCAGATCGTGCAGGAGGTGCTGGGCGTCGAGCGGGTCTCGGTGGTGGCCGCCGACACCGACCAGCCGCCCGCCGGACCCTCCGCCCGCGGACGGCACACCTGGGTGTCGGGCGGTGCGGTGGAACGCGCCGCGAAGATGGTCCGCACCCAGCTGCTGCAACCGCTGGCGGCCAAGTTCGGGATGTCGGTGGAACTGCTGGCCATCGCGGACGGCAAGATCACCTCGTACGACGGTGTGCTGAGCACCACGGTCGCCGAGGCACTGGAGGGCAAGGAGCTGTGGGCGACCGCGCAGTGCCGCCCGCACCCCACCGAGCGCCTGGACGAGACCGGCCGCGGCGACGCCTTCGTCGGCCTGGCCTTCGCCGCCGTGCGCGCGGTGGTGGACGTCGACATCGAGCTGGGCACGGTCCGGGTGGTCGAGATGGCGGTCGCCCAGGACGTGGGCCGGGCGCTCAACCCGCGGCAGGTCGCCGCGCGCATCGAGGCCGGGGTCACCCAGGGCGTCGGCATGGCCCTCATGGAGGACCTGCGGGCACCGCGCGGGGTGATCAAGCGCCCGACGCTGACCGGCTACCCGCTGCCGACCGCGCTGGACGCGCCGGCCGTGCGCATCGTGAAGCTGGTCGAGGAACGGGACGTGGTGGCGCCCTTCGGGGCCAAGGCGGTCAGCGCGGTCCCGGTGGTGGCCTCCCCGGCCGCGGTGGCCTCGGCGGTGCGGGCCGCCACCGGGCGCCCGGTGGGCAGGCTGCCGATCCGTCCGCAGGCGGCGGTGGCGAAGCCGGCGGGGGCGTAGCGGGCCGCCTGCGGCGCCGCGCGTCCAGGCTCCGGCTTCCGCGTTCACTGCCCGCGGCCCTCGCCTCCTCAGCGCCCCGGCCCCACGGCCCCCGCGTGTGTCCGGGCCTGGGCCACGCCTGCCCAGCGCCCGGGACCGCCCCCGCCTGAACACCTCGGCGCCCGCGCCTCCGCAGGGCACCCCCCGTGCTCCGTGGTCCGGCACCCCCCATTCCACGGAATCCGAGGCCTCGACGCGCGTCGAGGCCTCATTCGTGTCCGATTCGTGGCAGCTCGCTCCGAAAACCGTAGCGATGACGCGTCCAGATCCGTGCCCGTCCGGCGACGCAGAGTGATAATCAGACCCGCCTCGTGTGACCCTCCGCATAGGGCGTGGATCACTTACGAAGATGTGTAGTGGGGTTATAAAGACCGGGTGAACGGGCGTACAAAGCCTCGGGCGCGCTATTTCGCGCCCCGCCGTTACGGAGATTCAACGAAGACCGGTAGTACGTCACACCTTTGCCACGCGATTTTCCGGTCGCTAACAATTACCGAGCCGCAGGGCGCCGCGTATCTGACACGCGGCGCTTTTTGCCGGACGGGCGACTGCGACTCGCCCTGCCGACGACTGCGACTCCGACCGGAAGAGGACAACCACCCCATGCCCATTCCCGCCGCTTTCAACCGCCTGACCCGGACTTACCAGAACTCCACCGCGCGCATGACCCGGAAGCAGAAGCTCTCCGCGGCCGGTGTGGCCGTCGCCGGAGCCTCCGTCCTGGCCTTCACGGTCGTACCGGCGTCGGCTCACGCAGCCAACCCGAGCAACCCCGTGATGGGTGTCGCGATGGCGTGGAACGGGTCGGGTCACACCGGCGACGGCAAGCACATCCAGCCCAGCGTCGCGGACGGCCTCGCCGTCACCGGCAAGCAGACCGGCAACAACGACCTCCCGAAGTCCCAGGCCGCCCAGAAGAAGGCCGACGACGCCAAGGCCGCCGCGGACAAGGCTGCCCGGGACAAGGCCGCCAAGGCCGCCAAGGACGAGGCCGCCAAGGAGCGCAAGGCCGACAAGCCGGCCGCCAACCGCTCCGAGCAGCGCAAGCCCGTCGCGGCCGCCCCGAGTTACGCGAACAACCTCAACGGCTGGATCAACCACGCGCTGGCGATCATGCACCAGCACAACATCCCCGGCACGTACGAGGGCATTCACCGCAACGTCATGCGGGAGTCCAGCGGTAACCCGAACGCGATCAACGACTGGGACATCAACGCGAAGAACGGCATTCCCTCCAAGGGCCTTCTCCAGGTGATCCAGCCCACGTTCGACGAGTACCACGTCTCCGGCACCGCGAACAACCTGTACGACCCGGTGGCGAACATCGTGGCCGCGTGCAATTACGCCGCCCACCGCTACGGTTCCATCGACAACGTGAACTCGGCGTACTGATCGAATTCACGCGCGCCGATTCACCGGCGCCGACCGGCACTGCCGACGGCCGGGGCCCGCAATCCGTAAAGGGATTGCGGGCCCCGGCCGTTGACGCGTTCGGCACTTCGTCGGAGGCCGTGGCGGGAATTGAACCCGCGTAACTCGCTTTGCAGGCGAGCCCCTCAACCACTCGGGCACACGGCCGTGTTGGCACCGCACGTACGACGCCCGCTTCGGGCGCCTTCGCGGCGCTTCTTCGCACTTCATCGGTAGTCCTCCGGATTGCCCCGGGTTTCTCCGACGTCTCAGACGATAGGCCCCGGCTCCCGGGCGGGGTCAACGGCCGCGCGGGGAAAGCAACGTGACCGCCATACCGCGTTCACGTTCGGGCGGGGCGGTCCCGGGCCGGTAGGCTGTCACGGTTTTCGTACCTAACCGACGAGAGACGGACCGGAGACCGTGACCACGACCGCCTCCCACCACCTCTCGCCCGCCTTCCCCGGCCGCGCCCCCTGGGGTACCGCGGGCAAACTGCGTGCCTGGCAGCAGGCCGCGCTCGACCGCTACATCGCCGAGCAGCCGCGCGACTTCCTCGCGGTGGCGACGCCGGGGGCCGGCAAGACCACGTTCGCGCTGACCCTCGCCTCGTACCTGCTGCACAACCACGTCGTCCAGCAGGTCACCGTGGTCGCGCCGACCGAGCACCTGAAGAAGCAGTGGGCCGAGGCGGCGGCCAGGATAGGGATCAAGCTCGACCCGGACTACAGCGCCGGCCCGGTCTCGAAGGAGTACCACGGCGTCGCCGTCACCTACGCGGGCGTCGGCGTGCGGCCGATGCTGCACCGCAACCGCTGCGAGCAGCGCAAGACCCTCGTCATCCTCGACGAGATCCACCACGCCGGTGACACCAAGTCGTGGGGCGAGGCGTGCTTCGAGGCGTTCGAGCCCGCGGCCCGGCGGCTCGCGCTGACCGGCACACCGTTCCGCTCCGACACCAACCCGATCCCCTTCGTCGCCTACGTCGAGGGCTCCGACGGCATCCGCCGCTCGTCAGCCGACTACACCTACGGCTACGGCAACGCGCTCGCGGACGGCGTGGTGCGGCCGGTCATCTTCCTCTCCTACAGCGGCAACATGCGCTGGCGCACCAAGGCGGGCGACGAGATCGCCGCGCGGCTCGGCGAGCCGATGACCAAGGACGCCATCGGCCAGGCCTGGCGCACCGCGCTGTCACCGACCGGCGAGTGGATCCCCAACGTGCTGCGCGCCGCCGACCAGCGGCTGACCGAGGTGCGCAAGTCCATCCCCGACGCGGGCGGCCTGGTCATCGCCTCCGACCAGGACTCGGCGCGCGCGTACGCGAAGCTGATCCGGGAGATCACCGGCACCAGGGCGACCGTGGTGCTGTCCGACGACGCGGGCGCCTCCAAGCGCATCGACGAGTTCAGCGGCAGCGAGGACCGCTGGATGGTCGCGGTCCGCATGGTCTCGGAAGGCGTCGACGTGCCGCGGCTTGCGGTCGGGGTGTACGCCACGACGATCTCCACCCCGCTGTTCTTCGCACAGGCGGTGGGCCGCTTCGTACGCTCCAGGCGGCGCGGCGAGACCGCCTCGGTCTTCCTGCCCACGATCCCGATGCTGCTGGGCTTCGCGGGCGAGATGGAGGCCGAGCGCGACCACGTGCTCGACAAGCCGAGGAAGGACGGCGGCGAGGAGGACCCGTACGCTGAGGAGGACAAGCTCCTCGCCGAGGCGGACAAGCAGCAGGACGAGGCGACCGAGGACCAACTGCCGTTCGAGGCGCTGGAGTCCGACGCGGTCTTCGACCGGGTGCTCTACGACGGCGCCGAGTTCGGCATGCAGGCCCACCCCGGCAGCGAGGAGGAGCAGGACTACCTGGGCATCCCCGGCCTGCTGGAGCCGGACCAGGTGCAGATGCTGCTCCAGCGGCGGCAGGCCCGTCAGATCGCGCACAGCCGCAAGAAGCCGGACGCGGAGGCCGACCTGATCGAGCTGCCCGCCGAACGGCGGCCGATCGTCACCCACAAGGAACTGCTGGAGCTGCGCAAGCGGCTCAACACGATGGTGTCCGCCTACACCCACCAGAGCGGCAAGCCGCACGGCGTCATCCACAACGAGCTGCGCCGGGTGTGCGGCGGGCCGCCCTCGGCGGAGGCGACGGCCGGGCAGATCGAGGAGCGCATCAAGAAGGTCCAGGAGTGGGCGACCCGGATGCGTTGAACGGGCCCGCCCGCCCTGCTCCCCCCGCGCCGCCGTCCGCGCCGCGCGACCTGCCCTGTCACCACGCTCGCGGGTGCCCTCCATGCGCCGTTAAAACGAGGGCAAAGCTCTCCGCCCGGATTGTGGACCTGCCCTTCCGCTGAGCGGTACGCCTGGTTACTGTCCCGTCACGCACGCGCCGTGGCAACGTCGCCGCGGAGTGCGGCCGGGAAACCACGCGACCGGCGGCCTTCGCGCGCTGCCGTCCCGGGCAGCCCCCGCCGAGCACGAGCCGCCACTCACGGATAGGGGGGCGTCGTGACCGCGGAGACCTCACAGACGCTGGACCGGGGCCTGAGGGTCCTCAAGCTGCTCGCCGACACCGACCACGGCCTGACCGTCACCGAACTGGCCGGCCGCCTCGGCGTCAACCGCACCGTCGTCTACCGCCTGCTGGCCACCTTGGAGCAGCACGCCCTGGTCCGCCGCGACCTCGGCGGCCGGGCCCGGGTGGGCCTGGGCGTGCTGCGCCTGGCCCACCAGGTGCATCCGCTGCTGCGGGAGGCCGCGCTGCCCGCGCTGCGCTCGCTCGCCGAGGACGTCGGGGCGACCGCCCACCTCACCCTGGTCGACGGCAACGACGCGCTCGCGGTGGCCGTCGTCGAGCCGAGCTGGACCGACTACCACGTCGCGTACCGCACCGGCTTCCGTCATCCGCTGGAGCGCGGAGCCGCGGGCAAGGCCATTCTGCGCGCCCGCGAGCGCGCCGCCCAGCCGCTGGCCACCGTGCCCCCGCAGCCCCGCGA
The DNA here is from genome assembly GCF_003144095.1 of Streptomyces sp. ICBB 8177. Lineage (GTDB taxonomy): Bacteria > Actinomycetota > Actinomycetes > Streptomycetales > Streptomycetaceae > Streptantibioticus_D. The sequence continues at coordinate 211,385 of NZ_NSKH01000003.1, forward strand.
CGGCGACCGCCCCGCGCCGCCGCCGTACGTCCTGACCCACGGTGAACTGGAGGCGGGCGCCAGCGGGGCCGCCGCGCCGCTGTCCGGGGTGACCGGCGTCGAGGGCAGCGTCGGCGTGGTCATGCTGGCGGACGCGGTGCCCGAACGGGTCGGCGCCCGGGTCGTGGAAGCCGCCCTGGAGGTGTCGGAAGCGTTGCGATGAGGCATCGGTGACCCCCGGGGACGCGGGCGACGCGAGGGGAGGGGCGGGCGGAATGCTGTAATGCCCTACGTGTCTTCTCGCGCCAGGATCCTCACCGTCTGCTCCGCCGTCGTCGTGGCACTGCTGTGCGTGGCGGCCTTCGCACCGCTCCCGGTCACCATCGCCTACCCGGGCATGACCGCGAACGTCCTGGGCTCCAGCAGCGGCCAGAAGGTGATCACGATCACCGGCACGCCGACCCGCAGGACCAGCGGGCAGTTGCGCATGGTGACCATCGAGGCGACCGCGCCCAACGCGCCGGTGCACTTCCTGGACGTGGCCAGGGCGTGGTTCAGGACCGACGAGGCCGCCATGCCGCGCAGCGCCGTCTACCAGGGCTCGGCCCAGCAGGCCGACCAGGTCAACGCGCGAGAGATGCAGCAGTCGCAGGACGCGGCCACCTCGGCGGCCCTGGGTCATCTGGGCCTGTCCCCGAAGAAGGTCCACGTCGACCTGACACTGGCCAACGTCGGCGGGCCCAGCGCGGGCCTGATGTTCACCCTGGGCATCGTCGACAGCATCGACGGCAACGGCCACGGCGGCGACCTGAGCGGCGGCCGGGTCATCGCCGGCACCGGCACCATCACCGCCAACGGCGCGGTCGGCGCGGTCGGCGGCGTCCCGCTCAAGGAGCAGGCGGCCCGGCACGACGGCGCCACCGTCTTCCTCACCCCCAAGGCCGAGTGCGCCGACGCCAAGGCGCTGCCCCCGGCGGGCCTGAAGGTGATCCCGGTGACCTCGCTCGACGACGCGCTGTCGGTGCTGTCCGCGCTCAACTCCGGTGGCAAGGTGCCGAGTTGCTGACGCAGCGCACGCGCTGAATCCCGCGCGAACCCCGTTCGGCCCGTCCGGACCGGTCAGTCCGCGTCCCGGGACGCCTGCTCGACCAGCGGGATGATCCGCAACGGCACCGGGTTCTCCATGACGATCGCCGTCGCGGCGCGCACGATGCCCTCGAAGCCGACCACGCGGTCGATCACCCGTTGCAGGTCCGCGTTGGAGCGCGCCACCAGGCGGCAGAGCATGTCGCCCTGGCCGGTGGTGGTGTGCAGCTCCAGCACCTCCGGCACGCCCGCCAGGTGCGCCCGTACGTCCGTGCCCTGGCCCTGCTTGATCTCCAGCGTCGCGAACGCGGTCACCGGATAGCCCAGGGCGGCCGGGTCGACCTGCGGCCCGAAGCCGCGGATCACCCCCTTCTCCCGCATCCGGTCCAGCCGCGCCTGCACCGTGCCGCGGGCCACGCCCAGGCGCCGGGACGCCTCCAGGACGCCGATGCGCGGCTCCCGTTCCAGCAACCGGATCAGACGCCCGTCGAGCGCGTCGATGCCCATCCGCCACCTCCCGTGGTCACCCTGCACAGATTGACCGGTCGATCCCGCTCTTCGCTGTACAGGTTGCCCAGCGAATGCGCGAACTATTGCGCAGTATGGGGCACGGGGAGACCCTTCTGCCATGACTCAGACCCAGGACAACTTCCCCGTCAAGGGCATGGACGCCGTCGTCTTCGCGGTCGGCAACGCCAAGCAGGCCGCGCACTACTACTCGACCGCCTTCGGCATGAAGCTCGTCGCCTACTCGGGACCGGAGAACGGCAGCCGCGAGACCGCCAGTTACGTCCTGGAGTCGGGCAGCGCCCGCTTCGTGTTCACCTCCGTCATCAAGGCCGACAGCGACTGGGCCCGCTTCCTGGAGCGCCACGTCGCCGCGCACGGCGACGGCGCGATCGACCTGGCGATCGAGGTGCCCGACGCCCGCGCCGCCTACGAGTACGCCGTCGCGCACGGTGCCACGGGCCTTCGCGAGCCGTACGAGCTGAAGGACGAGCACGGCACCGTGGTGATCGCCTCGATCGCCACCTACGGCGAGACCCGCCACAGCCTGGTGGAGCGCACCGGCTACGACGGCCCGTACCTGCCCGGCTACGTGGCCCGCGAGCCCATGGTGGAGCCCGGCCCGCGCCGCTTCCAGGCCATCGACCACTGCGTCGGCAACGTCGAACTCGGCAAGATGGACGAGTGGGTGGCGTTCTACAACAACGTCATGGGCTTCACCAACATGAAGGAGTTCGTCGGCGACGACATCGCCACCGAGTACTCCGCGCTGATGTCCAAGGTCGTGGCGGACGGCACCCGCAAGGTGAAGTTCCCGCTCAACGAGCCGGCCATCGCCAAGAAGAAGTCCCAGATCGACGAGTACCTGGAGTTCTACGGCGGCCCCGGCATGCAGCACATCGCCCTGGCCACCAACGACATCGTCGCCTCGGTGCGCGCGATGCGGGCGGCGGGCGTGGAGTTCCTCAACACCCCCGACTCCTACTACGACACCCTCGGCGAGTGGGCCGGCGAGACCCGGGTGCCGGTCGAGACGCTGCGCGAGCTGAAGATCCTGGTCGACCGCGACGAGGACGGCTACCTGCTGCAGATCTTCACCAAGCCGGTCCAGGACCGCCCGACCGTCTTCTTCGAGATGATCGAGCGCCACGGCTCCATGGGCTTCGGCAAGGGCAACTTCAAGGCGCTGTTCGAGGCCATCGAGCGCGAGCAGGAGCGCCGCGGCAACCTGTGACGCGCCCCGCGGGCCAGGCGGGCCCGGCACGCCCGACGTGCCGGGTCCGGCGCGGGACGGGGAGTCCTTCCCTGACAGGGCGCACGGTGACACGCTGAGCCCATGGGCGATCTGATCTCACTGCTGCGCACCGGACTCCCGGACGAGGCGGTGGTGGCCGACCCGGACATCACCGCCTCGTACGCCACCGACATGGCGAGCTTCTGCGACAGCGGCACCCCGGCCGTCGTGGTGCTGCCGCGCACCGTGGAACAGGTCCAGCACGTGATGCGGGTCGCCACGCGACTGCGCGTCCCCGTCGTCCCGCAGGGCGCCCGCACCGGCCTGTCGGGGGCCGCCAACGCCTCCGACGGCTGCGTGGTGCTGTCGCTGACGCGGATGAACCGCATCCTGGAGATCGACACCGTCGACCGGGTCGCCGTCGTGGAACCCGGTGTCGTCAACGCCGAGTTGTCCCGCGCGGCAGCCGCCGAGGGCCTGTACTACCCGCCGGATCCCTCCAGTTGGGAGCAGTGCACCATCGGCGGCAACATCGGCACCGGCGCGGGCGGCCTGTGCTGCGTGAAGTACGGGGTCACCAGCGAGTACGTGATCGGTCTCGACGTCGTGCTGGCCGACGGGCGGCTGCTGCGCACCGGGCGGCGTACCGCCAAGGGCGTCGCGGGCTACGACCTGACCCGGCTGTTCGTGGGATCCGAGGGCAGCCTGGGCATCGTGGTGCGCGCGGTGCTCGCCCTCAAGCCCACCCCGCCCGCGCAACTGGCGCTGGCCGCGGAGTTCCCCTCGGTCGCCGCCGCCTGCGACGCGGTGTGCGCGATCGCGGAAGGAGGCCACGTCCCCTCGCTGCTGGAACTCATGGACCGCACGACGGTGCGGGCCGTCAACGACATGACGCGCATGGGCCTGCCGGACACGACCGAGGCCCTGCTGCTCGCCGCGTTCGACACCCCCGACCCCGCGGCCGACCTCGCCGCCGTCGCGGCGCTGTGCGCAGGGGCCGGGGCGAGCGCGGTGGTGCCCGCCGAGGACGCGGCGGAGTCCGAACTGCTGCTCCAGGCACGGCGCTGCGCGCTGCCCGCCCTGGAACGCGCCACCGGCACCACGATGATCGACGACGTCGCGGTGCCGCGCTCCCGGCTGGCCCGGATGCTGGACGGCGTGGCCGCCATCGCCGACCGGTACGACCTGGTCATTGGGGTGTGCGCGCACGCGGGCGACGGCAACACCCACCCGGTGGTCTGCTTCGACCCGGCCGACGCCGACCAGACCCGGCGGGCCCGCGCGTCCTTCGACGAGATCATGGCGCTCGGCCTCGAACTCGGCGGCACCATCACCGGCGAACACGGCGTCGGCGTGCTGAAGAAGGACTGGCTGGCCCGCGAACTCGGCCCGGTGGCGCTGGAGTTGCAGCGCGGCGTCAAGCAGGTCTTCGACCCCCTCGGGCTGCTCAACCCGGGCAAGCTGTTCTGACCCCCGCTCCCCGGCCGCCGTCAGGCACCGCCCTCCGGCGCGTCGTCGCCCGGCCATGGATCGCGCGGCCACAGCTCGTCGCGCGTGGTCGGTGCCAGCAGCCGGCTCAGGCCGTCCTCCATCCCCAGTTGCTCGTGCTCGGTGCCGGGCGGCACGACGCGCAACGTCCGCTCCAGCCAGGCCGCCACCGGCGAGGACGCCGCCTCCAGCAGCGCGTTGCCGTCCGGGGAGCTGAGCGCGAGGCACACCACGCTGCGGCCCTCCACCTTCGCCGGCCAGATCCGCACGTCCCCGTGCCCGCACGGCCGGAACACCCCTTCGACCAGCAGCTCCCTGGCGAACGTCCAGTTCACCGGGGAGTCGGAGCCGATGTGGAAGGTGATGTGCACGGCGAACGGATCGTCGGCCCGGTAGACCAGCCGGGCGGGCACCGGCACGCTGCGCTCGGGGGAGAGCACCAGGTTCAGTTCGAGTTCGCGTTCCACCACGGTGTGCATGAAGAGACGTCCTTTCCTCGGCGACCCCTGGCGGAGTGACGCAGCGGGCGCTGCGGGGGCCGCACCGGGAGAGAGCGCATACTCCCCACACCATTACGCGACTTGCGCGGACTGTGTTGGGTTTTTCGGAACGTCTCCCGGGCCCGGCGCGCAACGGCTAAAGGGGCGCTCGGCCCGAACGCGCGCCGGGCGCGCGCGTTCGGTGGGCGAACGTCCGATTGATCCGGCTTCGGGGGCGCGCGTTCTTCGTTAGTGTCTTCCCCCGGGTACTTGGCGCAGAGGGGAGTTGGGGGCATTGTCGACCTCCGGTGGCGGAGCGGAATCACCTCGTGAGGGGTACTACCCGGACCCGTCGATCCCGGGCTATGTCCGGTACTGGAACGGCTCCGCATGGGTGCCCGGCACCAGTCGCCCGCAGCCCGCGCCGGGCGAGGTGCTGACCCCGCCGGCCGCGGCCGTCTCGGCGGCCTCCTCCGCCCCCGCGCCCGCCCCCGCTCCCGCGCCCGTCAGGCCGCCCGCGTCGGTCGAGGAGTCCGGCCCGATGTTCCTGGACGAGGACCCCGCCGCGCCGGTCGCGCAGCACGGCGAGCGGGCCGCGGGGGAGTCGGCATGGAAGGCGGACCCGGCACGGCAGTCCGGCGTGGGCGAGGACGCGCGCCGGGTGGCGTGGGGCTCGCAGGACGCCAAGGGGGCGGAGCAGGGCGGGAGTTCGCAGGCCGAAGCGGCGTCGCCCGCCGGGGCCGCGCCGACGCCGCCCGCGCCCGCCCCGCCTTCCGGTGCGCAGCCCGCCGCCCCGGCTTCCGGCGCGCAGGCCGCGGAGTCGGCCCCGCCCGCCTCGGCCCCCGTCGCCTCCGCGCCTGCCGCCTCCGCGCCCGCCCCCGGCGCGGGGGTCGCTCGTGAGAGTGGTTACGGGTACCCGCGCACCGCGCCCCCCGCCGCGCCCGCCGGGGGCTACGGCTACCCGCAGGGCAACGCACCGGCCGCGCCCGGCAGTTACGGCTACCCGCAGCCGCGGAGCGGCTCCGGCGACCCCGCCGTGCCATGGCAGCGCCAGGTGCAGCGGCTGGCGGCACCCGCGCAGGACGCGGCGGGCGAGGCCGCCGAGGCGCACCCGGTGCCCTGGCGCCCGCCGGCCGCCCCGAGCAACCCCTTCCTCGCCGCCCAGGAGCCGGACCGCCCCGCGGGCCCCGGCCGCCGCCTGCTCGCCGGGATCGTGGACACCGTCGTGCTCGGCGCGGTCGTCGGCGCCGCCACGTTCCCGCTGGTGACCGCGTCCGTCCGGCACCTCCAGCACAAGATCGACGCCGCCCGGCTCAGCGGTGAGAACGTGCAGATCTGGCTGATCGACGGCACGACCGGCCTCTACCTCGGCATCGTGCTGGCCGTCCTGCTCGTCGCCGGACTGCTCTACGAGGCGCTGCCGACCGCCCGCTGGGGCCGCACGCTGGGCAAGAGGCTGCTGGGTGTGCGGGTGCTGGACATCGAGTCGCAGCTCACGCCGGGCTTCGGCCGGTCGCTGCGCCGGATGCTGGTGCGCCTGGTCCTGCACCTGCTGGTGATCGGTGTGGTCAACGACGTGTGGTGCCTGTTCGACCGCCCCTGGCGGCAGTGCTGGCACGACAAGGCCGCCCGCACCTTCGTCGCCGGCGGCTCCTGACCGCCTCCTCCCCTGCGTCCCCCGAACGGGCCAGGAGCGCGGGCGGGGGCGCGGCGGCCGGGTTTGACTCGGTGCATGAGTACCGATCAGCCGCCGCCCGGCTCGGGCGACCAGCCGCCCGAAGACCCGTTGGGGAAGCGGCCGGAAGGCGGCGAGGGCACGCCCTACGGCTCCGGCGGGCCGTACGGTGCCCCGCCCCCCGGACCGGCCGAACAGCCCTTCGGCGGCGGCACCGGCACCCCGCCGCCGTACGACGCCTCGTACGGCACGCAGGCCCCCGATCCGCTGGCCGGGATGCCGCCGCTGGCCGCCCGGCCGCGCCGTCTGCTGGCCCGGATCATCGACGCGTTGATCGTCGGCATCCCGCTCGGCATCATCCTGGGCTTCGGCTTCGGCGGCTACAACTACAACAACACCGGGCGCAGCTTCTGGGAGGAGCTGATCTACGCCGTCGTCTACTTCCTCTACGACGGCTACATGCTCACCACCCGGGGCCAGACCTTCGGCAAGATGGCGATGAAGATCCGCGTGGCCATGCTGGAGAACGGCACCACCCCGGCCGGTCAGCCCGGCTGGACCCGGGCGGCCGTCTACGCGCTGCCGCCCATCGTGCCGTGCTGCGGTTCGCTGTTCTGGCTGGTGAACGTCCTGTGGTGCCTGTGGGACAAGCCGTACCACCAGTGCCTGCACGACAAGTCGGCGAAGACGGTCGTGGTCTCGACGGCCTGAGCGCGGACCCGTGGGCGGGCCTCAGCGGCGCAGCGACACCGGGGTGCGGGCGGCCGGGCGGGACGGCGGGGCAGGTTCCGCGGCCGCGCCCGGTGGCTCGGGGGTCCGCAGGGCGCGTGGCATCGCCACGGTGAGGGCGACGAGCAGCCCGAGCGCCAGCCCGGCCAGCGCTATGACGATCACACCGGGGCCTTCGTGCACTCCGGACAAGAGCAGCATCGCCAGGGTCGACAGGACGACGGTGGCCGAACCAGAGGCGCACTGGACGCGGGTCGGACGCGGCATGGCGGAATCCGTCCTCGATACGGGGGGTGTGGCTCGTACGTCGGTCAGGGCGTGGCGGTGCCGCCCTGAAGACTCTACGAGTCCGCATGCCCGATGGGAACGCCCGGTAAGCGCGACCTCACTCCTGGTGCGATGCACAAGGGGCGCACGGATTCACACCGCCCCGTGAGCCCCAGCCGTGACGGCGGCAAGTGACCGGAAAGCGGCTCCGCCGGCCCTCCGTCCGGCCGCCCTCGCCTGGCGCGTCCGGGGCGTCCGGCCCGATCATCGAAGCAGGGGAGCGCCGGGGGAACCGGGGGAGAGAGCGGGACGGGACGTGGCACCTGGTGGATTCAGCAGACTTCCGAGCGGCAGCGTGGTGGTCGCGCTGACGCTGCCGCACCCTGACGCGGCACGGCACGGCGGAACCGGCACGATACGCGTCCTGGTCCACGCCGCCAACCGCCAGCGCGCCCTGACCCGGATCCGGAACCTGGGCTTCCGCTCGGTCCGCCTCACCGGCAACGCCGAGCCGCCCACCCCCGACGAGATATCGGCCGTGCTGCACCACCCGGACGGCATGGTCTGGCGCCGCAGCAAGGCCTGCGACACCGACCTGTGGCAGCCGCTGAGCGCCCTGCGCGCGTAGCCGCGGCCTGGCCTCGGCCCTACCCGCCCACCACGGGCTCGCCCACCAGCGTCACCCCGGCCGCGCGCATCTCCTCCAGCGCCCGCGCCGTGGTCCGCGGCGCGACCCCCGCGGTCAGCTCCAGCAGCACCCGTACCGTGAACCCCTCGCGCGCCGCGTCCAGCGCGGTGGCCCGCACGCAGTGGTCGGTGGCGATCCCCACGATGTCGACCTCCGCGACGTCCCGCTGCCGCAGCCAGTCCGCGAGCCCGGTGCCGTGCTCGTCGGTGCCCTCGAAGCCGCTGTACGCCGCCGCGTACGCGCCTTTGTCGAAGACCGCCTCGACCCCGCCGGACGCCACCGCGGGCGCGAAGTTCGGGTGGAACCCGGCGCCCTCGGTCCCGGCCACGCAGTGCCGCGGCCAGGTGTGCACGTAGTCCGGGCGGCCGGAGAAGTGCGCGCCGGGGTCCACGTGGTGGTCGCGGGTCGCCACGACGTGCCGGTAGCCCGGCTGCGCCTGGGCGACCAGGTCGGTGACGGCGGCGGCCACCCCCGCGCCGCCCGCGACGGCCAGGCTGCCGCCCTCGCAGAAGTCGTTCTGCACGTCCACCACGATCAGTGCCCGCTGCATGACGCCCGTCCTTCCCCGGTTCCCGCCGTCACGAACTCCGTCGGGATGACCGGCTCGCCACGCGAGAGCTGGGTCGCCGACAGCGGCAGCCCGGCCCGCGCCTCGATGTGCCGGGTGCGGGCCGCCTCCAGCGGCTCGCGTCCCACGACCTCGCCGCGCACGACCAGCGGCACCAGCAGCCGCCGGTCCTGGAGATCGGCCGGGACCGGCCCGGTGCCGACCACCTCGGCCTCCGCCACGCCGTCCTCGTCCAGCCGGCGGGCCGCCCACTTGCGGCCGCCCACCGAGGTCTTCGTGCCCATCGACTTCTTGGCGACCGCCACCAGCTCGTCGTCCCCCTCGCCGGCCCTGGCCACCAGCTTGTAGACCATCGAGCAGGTCGGGTGGCCGCTGCCGGTGACCAGCGAGGTGCCCACCCCGTAGGCGTCCACCGGAGCCGCCGCGAGCGAGGCGATGGCGTACTCGTCCAGGTCGGAGGTGACCACGATGCGGGTCTTGGCCGCGCCCAGGTCGTCCAGCTGCTGGCGGACCCGGTGGGCGAGCAGCAGCAGGTCGCCGGAGTCGATGCGCACCGCGCCCAGCTCGGGCCCTGCGACCTCGACCGCGGTCCGCACCGCCTCGGCCACGTCGTAGGTGTCGACCAGCAGCGTCGTGCCGCTGCCCATGGACTGCACCTGGGCCCGGAAGGCGTCGCGCTCGGTGTCGTGCAGCAGGGTGAACGCGTGCGCGCTGGTGCCGACGGTCGGGATGCCGTAGCGGAAGCCCGCGGCCAGGTCGGAGGTGGTGGTGAAGCCGCCGACGTAGGCGGCGCGCGAGGAGGCGACGGCGCCGAGTTCGTGGGTGCGCCGGGCGCCCATCTCCATCAGCGGGCGCCCCCCGGCGGCCACCGCCATCCGGGACGCGGCCGCGGCGACCGCCGAGTCGTGGTTGAGGATCGACAGCACCACCGTCTCCAGCAGCACCCCCTCGGCGAACGTGCCCTCGACCCGCATGATCGGAGAGCCGGGGAAGTACACCTCGCCCTCGGGGTAGCCGTGGATGTCGCCGCGGAAGCGGAAATCGGCCAGCCAGTCGAGGGTGGCCCGGTCCACGACCTTCTCGCGGGCCAGGAAGCCCAGCACGTCGTCGTCGAACCGGAAGTTCTCCACCGCGTCCAGCACCCGCCCGGTCCCGGCGACCACCCCGTAGCGGCGGCCCTCCGGCAGCCGCCGGGTGAAGACCTCGAAGACCGAGCGCCGGTGCGCCGCGCCGCTGTGCAGAGCGGCCTGCAGCATGGTCAGCTCGTACCGGTCGGTGAACAGCGCCGTGGACGGCACGGCCACCGGCAGTCCCAGGGCGGAACCGGTCAGCCGGTCGGGCCCGTCTGGAGAGTTCATGGCCGGATCCTACCCCCACTAGTCGTCAGAGTGACGATTTCCCTTCCTGTGATGATCGTACGGCGCGTCGGGCGGCGGGCGCCAAGGCCCCCGCGCGATCGCAACGGCCGCACCGAAGTGGCAGCATGGGAAGCGTGAGTGTCGCCCCCGCGGAAATCGAGCAGACCGAGTCGAGCGAAGCGCCCTTCGAGGTGCCTTCCCCCGATGTCCCCTGGGTGACGGTCGTCCACAACGACCCGGTCAACCTGATGAGCTACGTCACCTACGTCTTCCAGGCCTACTTCGGTTACTCGAAGGACAAGGCCAAGAAGCTGATGATGGACGTGCACAACAAGGGTCGCGCCGCCGTCTCCACGGGCAGCCGTGAGGAGATGGAGCGCGACGTGCAGGCCATGCACGGCTACGGTCTGTGGGCCACGCTCACCCAGGACCGCTGACCCGACCCAGCTGGGAGACTTGACGGGCCTCATGGCCGGATACTTCGAAACCGCCCCCGACGGCGGCGCCGCGATCGCGCTGGACGAGGTGGAGATCTCCATCCTGCGCAGCCTCACCGTCCAGTTCCTCGAACTCGTCGGCCCCGGCCCCGCCGGGCCCGAACCGGGCGACGACCCGCTCGCCGAGCTGTTCGCCGAGGGCCCCACGGAACGCCCCGTGGACCCCGCGCTGGCCCGGCTCTTCCCGGACGCCTACGTCGACCCCGAGGGCAAGGCCGACGACGAGGCGCTGGCGGCGTCCTCGGAGTTCCGCCGCTACACCGAGAACGACCTGCGCGCCCGCAAACGCGACGACGCGCTCGCGGTGGTCCGCTCGCTCGACGCCCTCGACCCGGCCCGGAACCGCGCCGCGCTGCTCACCCTGTCGGACCAGGAGTCGCGCCGCTGGCTCGGCACGCTCAACGACCTGCGGCTGACCATAGGGACCCGGCTGGACGTGGACGAGGACCCGGACGGCGACCTGTACCGGCTGCCGGACGAGGATCCCCGCAAGCCGCTGATGATGGCGTACATGTGGCTCGGCGGTCTCCAGGAGACGCTGATCGAGACGCTGACGCCCTGACGCGGGCCTGGCAGGGGGGGCGTTCGCTCAGCGGACGCTCAACTCCGTATAACGATCGCGTCACTCACGCTGTCCGCCTTTGGTGGCTTCCGTCCTTTTCGTCCCACGTGTGGTGTGGTGTCCGCCACCACCACGCTCCGTGGTGACCGAAAAGCCCGTGATAGGACTTCACGACCAGCCGCCAGGACGCCACCCCTGTCCCACGGTGGCGGGCGCTGGGCCGGCCGATCGCCGGCGCGCACTCCATCGGGGCCAGTACAGACGTGGAGAAAGGCGCAGCACACCATGACCTCGAAGCAGGTCACCTCGGCGATCGAAGACGCCGACAACGCCCGCACCCCTGACAGCGGCGACACCGACCGGACCGAGGCTCCGGCGGAGGGCTACCAACGCGGCCTGGGCAACCGGCAGATCCAGATGATCGCCATCGGCGGCGCGATCGGCACCGGCCTGTTCCTGGGCGCGGGCAAGGCCATCTCGAAGGCCGGACCCAGCCTCGTCCTCGCCTACGCGGTCGTGGGCGTCGTCATCTTCCTCATCATGCGGGCGCTGGGCGAACTGCTCATGTACCGCCCGGTGTCGGGGAGCTTCTCGGAGTACGCGCGCGAGTTCCTCGGCCCGTTCTTCGGCTACGCGACCGGCTGGACGTACTGGCTGTTCTGGGTGGTCACCGGCATCACCGAGGTGACCGCCGCGGCCAACTACGTGGACTACTGGTGGCACGGCGTACCGCAGTGGATCTCGGCGCTGGTCTTCACCGTCGTGCTCTACCTGGTCAACCTGATCTCCGTGAAGCTCTTCGGCGAGCTGGAGTTCTGGTTCTCCATGGTCAAGGTGACCGCGATCATCGGCATGATCCTCATCGGGATCGGCGTGCTGACACTCGGCTTCTCCAAGGCCGGTGACACCGCGTCGGTGAGCAACCTGTGGCAGTTCCACGGATTCTTCCCGCACGGCGTCGGCGGCACGCTGATGACCCTCCAGATCGTGATGTTCGCCTTCCTCGCCGTCGAACTCGTCGGCGTCACCGCGGGCGAGTCCAAGGACCCGAAGACGACGCTGCCGAAGGCCATCAACACCGTCCCGTGGCGCATCGGCCTGTTCTACATCGGCTCGCTGATCATCATCCTGTCCGTCGTGCCGTGGACCGAGTTCTCGCCCGGCGTGAGCCCGTTCGTGGCCGCGTTCGGCAGGATCGGGCTCCCGCTGGGCGCCGGGATCGTCAACTTCGTCGTGCTGACGGCCGCGTTGTCGTCCTGCAACTCCGGCATGTACTCCACCGGCCGCATGCTGCGCGACCTGGCGCTCAACGGGCAGGGCCCGAAGGCGTTCGCGAGGCTCACCAGCAGCGGCACGCCCCTGCTGGGCACCACCGCCTCGGCCGCCTTCATGCTGGTCGGCGTCTGGATCAACTACGAGTGGCCGTCCGACGCGTTCACCTACGTCGTCTCCTTCGCGACCATCTCCGGCATGTGGGCGTGGATCATGATCCTCGCGGCGCAGATCCGCTACCGCGCCAAGGCCGACCGCGGCGAGCTGCCGCGTTCGGGGTTCCGGATGCCGGGGGCGCCCTGGGCCAGCTGGATCGCGCTGGCCTTCATCGGCCTGGTCGTCGTGCTGATGGGCGTCGACAAGGACACCCGCGTCTCGCTGTACGTCGCGCCGGTGTGGGCCGTGATCATGGTCGTGTCGTACTACGTCCTCAAGGCGCGCACCCCGGAGGTCTTCGCGGCGGCGCCCGTGGCGGAGGCGACGCCGCCCGCGACGGAGGCGGCAGCGCCCAGGACGGAGGCGGTGGGCCCGGCCGAGGCGGCGGTGGACGCCGAGGCGTGAGCCGCGTGACCGCGGAGTGTCCCATTCCGCGTACCGCCTGATGAGACCGCCCCCGGCCGGCCGGGGGCGGTCTGCCTATTCTGTCGCCCATGCTGACCATCACCCAGGCCCTGCGCGACGAGATCGTCGCCCACGCCCGCGCCGACCACCCCGACGAGGCGTGCGGGATCGTCGCGGGCCCGGCCGGCAGCGACCGGCCCGAGCGCTTCGTGCCGATGCTGAACGCGGCCCGCTCGCCCACGTTCTACGAGTTCGACTCCACCGACCTGCTCAAGCTCTACCGCGACCTGGACGACCGGGACGAGGAGCCGGTGGTCGTCTACCACTCGCACACCGCGACCGAGGCGTACCCGTCGCGCACCGACATCAGCTACGCCAACGAGCCGAACGCCCACTACGTGCTGGTCTCCACCGCCGACGCCGACGGACTCGGCCCCTTCCAGTTCCGCTCGTTCCGCATCGTGGACGGCGTGGTCACCGAGGAACAGGTCGAGGTCGTGGAGTCCTACGCCTGACCAGCGCGTTCTCCGCGGCGCCCGCCCTGCTCGCGCCACCGCCGGGCCACGGTCCCGGATGGTGGGACGGCCATCTCGGCCCGTCGTGGGGAATCGATACGATGACCCCATGGTTCTCCACGACGTGAGCGAACAAGCGCCGGGCACCCTGCTCGCGGCGCTCGCGCTCGCTCACTCCGCCTCGGCTCTGCTCGGAGCCTTCGGAGGCGGAGCGGCGCGGCTGCACGTCGATCTGTGCCGCCTCGCCAGCGCGGCCTGTCCGCGCGCCTGACCCCGGCGTGACGGAACCGCGCGCCGAGCCGCCGCACGCATCGCCCTCTCACCCACGACGATCACCGACGTCACGCACTCACGGGAGCCCACTGATGGCCATCGAGGTCCGCATTCCGACCATCCTGCGCACGTACACCGACGGGCAGAAGTCCGTCGACGGCAGCGGCGCCACCCTGGACGAGCTGTTCAAGGACCTCGACACGCGCCACGCGGGCCTGCGCGACCGCGTGGTCGACGGCGGCGAGCTGCGCCGCTTCGTCAACGTCTACCTCAACGACGAGGACGTCCGCTTCCTCGACGGCATCGCGACGAAGCTGACGGACGGCGACAACGTGACGATCCTGCCCGCGGTCGCCGGCGGCGCCCGCTGATGCGGTACGACAATCCGCTCGCGGCAGTCGGGAACACCCCGCTGGTCCGGCTGCCGCGGCTGTCGCCCTCCGCGAGGGTGTCGCTGTGGGCCAAGCTGGAGGACCGCAACCCCACCGGCTCGGTCAAGGACCGCCCCGCGCTGCACATGATCGAACAGGCCGAGCGCGACGGCACGTTGACCCCCGGCTGCACCATCCTGGAGCCGACCTCCGGCAACACCGGCATCTCCCTGGCGATGGCCGCCCGGCTCAAGGGCTACCGCATCGTGTGCGTGATGCCGGAGAACACCTCCAGCGAGCGCCGCGAACTGCTCGCCATGTGGGGCGCCGAGATCATCTCCTCGCCGGCCGCGGGCGGCTCCAACACCGCCGTGCGGGTCGCCAAGGAACTGAGCGCCGAGCACCCGGACTGGGTGATGCTCTACCAGTACGGCAACCCGGCCAACACCGGCGCGCACTACGCCACCACCGGCCCGGAGATCCTCGCCGACCTGCCCACCATCACGCACTTCGTGGCCGGCCTGGGCACCACCGGCACCCTGATGGGCGTCGGCCGCTACCTGCGCGAGAAGGTCCCCGGTGTCACGATCGTCGCCGCCGAGCCGCGCTACGACGACGTGGTCTACGGGCTGCGCAACCTCGACGAGGGCTTCGTGCCCGAGCTGTACGACGAGTCCGTGCTGAGCACGCGCTACTCCGTGGGCAGCGAGGACGCGGTGCGCCGCACCCGTGAACTGCTGCGCGAGGAGGGCGTCTTCGCGGGCGTGTCCACCGGAGCCGCTCTGCACGCGGCCCTCGGGGTGGCGGCCAGGGCGGTCAGGGAGGACCGGGACGCGGACATCGTCTTCGTCGTCGCCGACGGCGGCTGGAAGTACCTGTCCACCGGCATCTACACCGCCGAGTCGACCGAAGCCGCCATCGAGGCCCTGCACGGCCAGCTCTGGGCCTGAGGCCGGGCCCCGCCGGTCCCGGCCCGCCTCCGGGGCTCCGCTCGCCGCCGCCCTGCCCGCCGCCAGGACCCGCTATACCCGCTGGACCCGGCTCCACACGGCCGGGTCCAGCGGGCCGACCCGGCGCCGGAAGCCGTGCAGCGGCACCTGCCGGGTCTCCTCGGTCTCCAGGTACGAGGTCCTGCCCCGGGCGTCGCCCACCGCGCCCGGCGGCAACGCGATCACGCCCGGCAGTTCGCCGTGGTACTTGCTGGTGATCTTCACCACCCGGGCGGCCTCTCCGCGCACCGACAGCACCAGGCACGGCCGGTCCTTCGCGCCCGGCCCGTCCTCGTACGGCACCTCGGCCCACCAGATCTCACCCGGCCGCGGCCCGACGCCGGCGACCGCGCCGGACGGCCGCCCCGCCGCCGGACCGCGCGGTGGCCGGACCCGCCCGGCCGGACGCCGCGAGACCGCCCCGGACGACCCCGAGGAACGCCGGGTTGCGCGCGAGCGCCGTCCGCCGTCCCGCAACCGCCCGTCGGCCACCGCCGCGACCAGGGCCAGTACCACCACGACCAGACCCACGACCCACCACGCCATCGGGCGCCCTCCCGTCTCCCGCCGCCACGTCCGCGAACCCCGACGCTACCGCCCCCGCCCGCCGCAAGCCGCGGGCCTCCCGGCTCGCCGGGCACGGCGGCGACCGACAGTGAGCGGGGGACCACACGTACTGGTGATTCCGCCCACAACGGCGCCTGGTGGAGGGGCGGTGACGGGAACCGCGGCTTACCCTCGACTGCACATGGCGGCGCTTTCTGTCCTCCGCCGGCGCCGTTCCCGCCCGTGGCCTCCGGCGCAGAGCGCTGTCCGAAGCCAACCGAACCGGACCACGCAAGACCCCCGGACCCCCCTGGAGGCCCCTGCATGAAGCTCACCGTCGTCGGCTGTTCTGGGTCCTTCCCGTCCGCGGACTCAGCCTGTTCGAGCTACCTCGTAGAGGCCGACGGCTTCCGGCTGCTCCTCGACATGGGCAACGGCGCCCTCGGCGAGCTGCAGCGCCACTGCGGGCTGTACGACCTGGACGCGGTCGTCCTCAGCCACCTGCACGCCGACCACTGCATCGACATGTGCGGCTACTTCGTCGCCCGCTACTACCGGCACGACGGGGGAGTCCCGCGACCGCTGCCGGTCCACGGCCCCGAGGGCACCGAGGCGCGCCTGGCGACGGCGTACGGGGACGTGCCGGACGACAAGTGCATGGGCGAGGTCTTCGACTTCCACACGCTGGCGCCGGGGAGCTTCCGGGTCGGGCCGTTCACGGTGCGCGCCGAGCGGGTGAGCCACCCGGTCGAGGCGTACGGGTTCCGCATCGAGCACGGCGGGCGGACCCTCACGTACTCCGGAGACACCGGCCCGTGCGACCCGCTGCTCGAACTGGCCGCCGGGAGCGACCTGTTCCTGTGCGAGGCGTCCTTCACCCACGGCAAGGAGGACGTGCCCGACCTGCACCTCACCGGCCGCGAGGCGGGCGAGTACGCGGCCCGAGCCGGTGCGGCCCGCCTGGTCCTCACCCACATCCCCCCGTGGACCGACCCCAAGACCAACCTCACCGACGCCCGCTCCGCCTACCCCGGCCCGGTCGAACTGGCCCGGTCGGGGGCGGTGTACGAGCTGTAGCCGCCTCGCGGCGCCGGCGGCCCCCCACTTCCGCGCCGCGGGCCGAGCGCCGCGGGCCGAGCGCCGCGGGCCGAGCGCCGCGGGCCCGCCAGGAGTTCCTGGCGGGCCCGCGCTGCTTCGGTGAGGACGGCTACTTGGTGATGTCCTCGATCTCCTCCTCCGGCTCGCGGCCGGGGGTGGGGAGGTTGAACTTGAGGATCGCGAAGCGGAAGACCACGTAGTAGACCACCGCGAAACACAGTCCGATCGGGATGATCAGCCATGGCTTCGTCGCGAAGTGCCAGTTGAGCACGTAGTCGATCACGCCGGCGGAGAAGGTGAAGCCCGCGTGGACGCCGAGCGCCCACGTCACCGCCATCGAGATCGCGGTCAGGACCGCGTGGATCGCGTACAGCACCGGCGCGATGAACATGAACGAGAACTCGATCGGCTCGGTCACGCCGGTCACGAACGCGGTGAGCGCGACCGAGACCATCATGCCGGTGACCGCCTTGCGGCGCTCCGGGCGGGCGCAGTGCGCGATCGCCAGGGCGGCGGCCGGCAGACCGAACATCATGATCGGGAAGAAGCCGGACATGAACTGTCCCGCGGTCGGGTCGCCCGCGAAGTAACGGGTCAGGTCGCCGTGGACGATCTGACCGGCGGAGTTCTTGTAGTCACCGATCTGGAACCACGCGACGGCGTTGACGAACTGGTGCATGCCGATGGGCAGGAGGCCACGGTTGACCAGGCCGAACAGGCCCGCGCCGAGGGCGCCGAGCCCCGTCATCCACTTGCCGAAGCTGCTGATCGCGTCGCCGATCGGCTGCCAGCCGAGGGACACCAGCACGCCCATGGCGGTGCCGACGAAGGCCATGATGATCGGCACCAGCCGGCGGCCGTTGAAGAAGCCCAGCCAGTCGACGAGCTTGGTGCGGTGGAACCGCTGCCACAGCACGGCCGTCAGCAGACCCAGGATGATGCCGCCGAGAACGCCCGGATTCTGGTACGTCGCCGCGGTGACCGTCGTCCCCTTCACGCACGCACCGCTCAACGAGCCTGTCGAGGTGAAGGTCTGGCCGGCGCCGCACGAGATCGGGAACTGGTGGATCACCGTGTAGTAGACGAGGAAGCCCACGACCGCGGCCAGCGCGGTGGACCCGTCCGACTTCTTGGCGAAACCGATCGCGACGCCTATGCAGAACAGCAGCGGCAGGCCGAGCGAGGCGTCGAGCAGCGCACCACCGGCACCCGCGAAGACCTTGGCGACGTTGTTCCAGTGCAGGCCCGTCTGGCCGAAGACGTCGTCCTGCCCCAGGCGCAGCAGGATGCCGGCGGCGGGGAGGACGGCGATCGGCAGCTGCAGGCTGCGGCCGACCTTCTGCAAACCCTGGAACACTCCGGACCCGCGCTTCTTGGCGGGCGCCGCCGGGGTGGCGGTGTCCGAACTCATCAGAGATTCCTCCTGGAGGCAGGCGGGCTCCGGGGGAATGGGGACGGCCCGCACTGTGGTCTACACCACTGAGTGGTGTAGACCAGTTCTAACATGTCGGAGGCGGGTAAAGGAACGCGTGGCAGAGCGCCCGATGGTCACGCTTGGACAACCATGCGGAGTGCTCTCGTTCCGTCACGCCGCGAGGTCGGCCGCGCGGACGCGCGGCACGGCGCCGCCGACCGCGAGGGCTGGTGTACCGGGGTTCGCCCGCGCGGGAACAGGGGTCGCGTGGAAGACGACAGAAGCATAGATCGGTCGGAATGATCAAATTCGGACTTGTCGTCCGGCTAGTGCGGGAGCGCGGGGGAAGCCGTCGCCGGGGCCGTGGCCGGGGCCTGTGAGGGGAGCCGCGCCCGTCGATGCGCCCCTCGTTTTGCCGGAGCCGTAAAGTGGTGTAGACCAGTTTCGCACGCTTGCGCCCTTGTCGGGACACCACGGCGGACCAGCCCGTATCGACCGGCGAAGACAGTCCATCCGTGCGTTACCGTGTGGAACCGTCACCAGCGTGCGCAACAGGACGCGACAGGGAGTGGACATGGCCAGCAAGGCTGAGAAGATCGTCGCCGGTCTCGGCGGGCTCGACAACATCGAGGAAGTCGAGGGCTGCATCACGCGCCTGCGCACCGAGGTCCACGACGCCTCGCTGGTCGACGAGGCCGCGCTCAAGGCCGCGGGCGCGCACGGCGTGGTCAAGATGGGCACCGCCATCCAGGTCGTCATCGGCACCGACGCCGACCCGATCGCCGCGGAGATCGAAGACATGATGTGAGCCTCGTCCGCTCGACGAAGCGGGGCCCGCTCCCGAAGGGGGAGCGGGCCCCGCTTCGTCGTGACGACGACAGGGCCGCGGACGCGTGCGGCTCCGTGAGCCTGGAGGGGGCGCGGGAACTGCGCGACCAGCCCCCCTCGGCCGGCGGTCCGGAGACGAGCCGTCGGCCCCACGGCGGGTGGCGGCCATCCGCCGGTCCGCAGGCGGGGCCCGCGTCCCGCGCCGTGCGCGGCGGATAGGCTCGGGCGCATGTCTCGTATCGACGGCCGTACCCCCGAACAGCTCCGCCCCGTCACCATCGAACGCGGGTGGAGCAAGCACGCGGAAGGCTCGGTGCTCGTCTCCTTCGGCGACACCCGCGTCCTGTGCACCGCCAGCGTCACCGAAGGCGTGCCGCGCTGGCGCAAGGGCAGCGGCGAGGGCTGGGTGACCGCGGAGTACGCGATGCTGCCGCGCGCCACGAACACCCGCGGCGACCGCGAGTCCGTCAAGGGCCGCATCGGCGGCCGCACCCACGAGATCTCCCGCCTGATCGGCCGCTCCCTGCGCGCCGTCATCGACTACAAGGCCCTCGGCGAGAACACCGTCGTCCTCGACTGCGACGTCCTCCAGGCCGACGGCGGCACCCGCACCGCCGCCATCACCGGCGCCTACGTCGCCCTCGCCGACGCCGTCGCCTGGGCCCAGGAGCGCAAGCTCATCAAGGCCAAGGCCCAGCCGCTCACGGGCGCGGTCAGCGCGGTCAGCGTCGGCATCGTGGACGGCGTCCCGCTGCTCGACCTGTGCTACGAGGAGGACGTGCGCGCCGAGACCGACATGAACGTCGTCTGCACCGGCGACGGCCGCTTCGTCGAGGTGCAGGGCACCGCCGAGGGCCAGCCGTTCGCCCGCGCCGAACTCGACGCCCTGCTCGACCTCGCGGTGGCCGGCGCCGCCCAGCTCGACGGCGTCCAGCGGGCCGCCCTCGCCACGGCGCGGGGCTGACCATGCGCGCTCCCGCCCTGGCCGCCACCGCCGCGGCCGTCCTGGCCCTGCCGCTGCTGGCCGCCTGCTCGGGCTCCAGCAGCAGCACCCAGGACTGCCCGACGGTCGCGCACACCGTGCGGACCCAGGTCGCCAAGCTCGACGCCGCCGTGCGCAAGAGCGCCACCGACCCGCGCGACGCGGCGACCGTGCTGCGGCAGATCCAGACCAACCTGGACGACATCGCGGGCCACACCGGCGACTCCGGCACGGCCGCCAGCAAGGCCGTCGGCGACCTGTCGCTCGCGGTCTCCAACGTCAAGAACGAACTGGACAAGGGCCAGCCGGTCGACGTCGCACCGATCGACCACGCCGCGTCCGAACTGACGACGGCCTGCCCGAAGAAGTGAGACCGCGCGGGGGGACGTGACAGGACGGGGGTGCGCCGCGCGGGCGCGTCCCCCGTCCGGCCTTCCGTCAGCGCGCCGCCCGGGCGCCGCTCCCGCACACCGTGCCGCCCTCGTACGCGCCGCCGCCCGCCGCCGTACCTCCCGGCTCAGGTGGTACCGCCACCGGCGCCTCCCGCGTTCCGCGCCGGTCCGCCGCGCGGTGGGTCACCGTCACCACCAGCGCCGCCCCGAGCGCCGCGCCCGCCACCAGCGCCCAGCCGCGGTGGAACGCCGCCAGCGCGTGCGGCTGCGGCGAGGCCAGCAGCGCCACCAGCACCGCCACCCCGATCGCGCTGCCGACCTGCCGGGACATGTTGAGCACCGCGCTGCCCGTCGTCGCCCGGTCAGGCGGCAGCGTGCCGGCCGCCGCGAACATCGGCGCCTGCGCCAGCCCCGCCCCCGCGCCACCCAGCAGCAACCCCGGCAGGAAGTCCGCCGCGTACGCGGGATGCGCGGGCGCGACAAGCAGCCAGAAGACCGCCGCGAGCGCCAGCAGCGACGTACCCGCCGCCGCGGGCAGCACCCGCCCGAACCGCCCCGTGATCCGCCCGCTGTTGACGGCGAACGCGGCCGACGCCAGCGGCCCCGGCACGATCGCCACGCCCGCGCGCAGGGCGCTGTAGTGCCAGACGTCCTGGAGGAAGAGCACCGTGATCAGCAGCCACGCGCCGAACGCCACGTAGAACAGCAGCAGCGCCACGCTCGCCCCGGTGAACTCCCTGCCCCGGAACAGACTCGCCTCCACCAGCGCCCGCGGATGCCGCGCCGAGCGCCGCACCGTCACCACCGTGGCCAGCGCCGCCGCCGCGAGCAGCCCCACCACCCCGGCGCTGCCCCAGCCCCAGGCCGGACCCTGCACCGTCGCCAGCACCAGCAGCGTGACGGCCGCGAGCAACGACACCGTGGAGACCGCGTCCGGCAGCCGCGCGCCGCGCCCGGCACGTATCTCCGGCAGCACCCGCAGCCCCGCGACCACGGTGGCCACGCCGATCGGCACGTTGACCAGGAAGATCCACCGCCAGTCCACCGCCACCAGCACACCGCCCACCGGCGATCCCGACGAGGCGGCCACCGCGGCGACCCCCGCCCAGACGCCGACGACCAGGGTGTGCTGCCGGGGCGGGAAGGACGGCAGCAGCAGTCCCAGCGAGGTCGGCACGATCATCGCCGCGCCCACCGCCTGCACCGCCCGGCCGCCGACCAGCACCGGCAGCGTCGGCGCCAGCGCGCACAGCACCGACGCCAGCGTGAAGACCACCACCCCGGACAGCAGGACCAGCCTGCGCCCGAAGTGGTCGGCCAGCCGCCCCGCCGGGACCAGCAGCGCGGCGAAGACGATCGCGTACGCGTTGAGCACCCACGACAGCCCCGACAGGCCCGCGCCGCCGAAGGAGCGGCTCATCGCGGGCACGGCGATGTTCACGATGAACAGGTCGAGTTGCGCCATGAACGCCACCGCCGCCAGCACGGCGAGTACCGCCCACCGGCGCGGATGCCCCGCCCCGGACCGCGTCGCCTCAGTCGCCATCACGCACCACCTGGGATGTCGAAGAATTGGTTCATTCACTGAACCGGGCTCATGGTCCGACCGTAGCACGTTTGGTTCGGTGAATGAACTGAACGAGCGATATGCTGGAGCCATGGCACTCCCGCGCGACTACACCGGACAGGCCTGCTCGCTCGCCCGCGCCCTCGAGGTCGTCGGCGAACGCTGGACCCTGCTCGTCGTCCGCGACGCCTTCTTCGGCGTGCGGCGCTTCGGGGACTTCGCGGACCACCTCGGCATCCCGCGCGCCGTCCTCACCGACCGGCTCGCCTCACTGACCGCGCAGGACGTGATGGCCCGTGTACCGGGCACCGGGCGGCGCTCCGAGTACGAACTGACCGCCAAGGGCGTGTCGTTGTGGCCCGTGGTGCGCGGGCTGATGTCGTGGGGCGACGACCACTACGGCGAGAAGGGCCCGCGACGGGTCTTCCTGCACGCGCCGGACGGCGCCACCGTCGACCCCGGCGGGCGCTGCGAGGGCTGCGGCGCGGACGTGCCCCCGGCGGACGTCGTGGTGGCCCCGGGCCCCGGACTACCCCCGGCGTCCCCCGACGACGACCCGGTCACGGCCGCCCTCGCCACCGCGCACCGATTGCTGACGCCGCTGCGGGCGGGGTGAGGGCTTCGCGGCTCTGGGGCGGGCGTGCGGGGTCGGGCGCGCGCGTGCGGGGCGCCCGTGCGCTGGGCGGTGAGGCGGGGCGGGCGCGTGCGCGGGACGGGAGGGTGCGCGGGGCGCGCGGCTTCGGGCGGACGGGCGGGCTCGTGACCGGCGGCGGGCGGCATAATCGCCCCCATGCAGCGTCTAGTCCTCGCCACCCGCAACGCCCACAAGGTCACCGAACTGCGCGCGATCCTCACCGGCGCAGGCCTCGACGTCGAACTGGTCGGCGCCGACGCGTACCCGGAGATCCCCGACGTCAAGGAGACCGGTGTCACCTTCGCGGAGAACGCGCTGCTGAAGGCGCACGCTCTCGCCGGCGCCACCGGCCTGCCCGCGGTCGCCGACGACTCCGGGCTCTGCGTGGACGTGCTGGGCGGGGCGCCGGGCATCTTCTCCGCGCGCTGGGCGGGCCGGCACGGCGACGACGCGGCCAACCTGGCCCTGCTGCTCGCCCAGCTCTCCGACATCGCCGCGCCGCACCGCGCGGCGCACTTCGCCTGCGCGGCGGCGCTCGCCCTGCCGGACGGCACGTCGCGCGTGGTCGAGGGCCGCCTCGACGGCACCCTGCGCGAGACCCCGGCCGGCGAGGGCGGCTTCGGCTACGACCCGATCCTCCAGCCCGACGGCGAGACCCGCACCTGTGCGGAGCTGACCCCGGAGGAGAAGAACGCCATCAGCCACCGCGGCAAGGCTTTCCGCGAACTGGTGCCGGTGGTACGGGAGTTGCTGGGCTGAAAAGCGAAGGGCGTGGCATCCGTCGGATGTCACGCCCTCGGTGGTGGGCCCGGTGGGACTCGAACCCACGACACACCGGACCTAAACCGGCGCCCTCTTCCAGCTGGGGTACGGGCCCGCCGCGGCCACTCTACCGGCCTGCCCTCATCGTCCGCGCCACCGGGCGAAGTTCCCGGTCTGACCGTGGCAGGAGGGGCACAGATGGCGCAGGTGCCCAGTCCGGCGATGCGGCGGCCGATGTGCGCCTCGTTGCCGCCGACCGGGCTGACGCCGAGACGGCGGACGACCTCGGCGACGCTGTGCGACGCGGCCACGGCCTCCCGGAGCCGTCGTTCGGTGTGGCGGATCGCCTCGCTCCGCAGGTGGCAGGCGTCGATCTCCCAGCGGGCGATGAGCTTGCGCACGTACGCCCGCGAGCCGCTGGTGGGTGTTCCGCCGCACCGGGTGATGACGTCGGACAGGCACTCCGCCTGCGCGACAGCCGCCGCCAGTTCCGTCTTGCCGTATGTCGCCGTCCGTCCGGGCCCGGTGGTCTCCATGGTCCTCCCCTCCCCTTCCCCTCCGCTTCAGTCCCGTTCTCGCACCGATGAACGAGCCGAACGAATGACCGGTTACGGGGAAGAGGCGACGGAACCCAAAGAGGCCAGGTGGTCAGAAGCGGGGTTCCGGGGTCTGGGACTGGACCAGTTCGACCGCTTCCTCCTTCGTGGCGACCGCCGGCGGGGAGCCCTCCAGGGGCTGGCGGGCCGTCTCCCGCATGCACGCCACCGCGATCACGCCCACCAGCGCCGCCGCCATCGCGTAGTACGCGGGCGTCATCTTGCTGCCGGTGAGGCTGATCAGCCCGGTGATAACCAGCGGCGTCGTACCGCCGAACAGCGACGTCGAGACGTTGTAGCCGATGGACAGCGCGCCGTACCGGGTCTGCGTCGGGAAGAGCGCGGGCAGCGCCGCCGACATCGTGCCCAGCAGGCACAGCAGCGACAGCCCCAGCATCAGCATCCCCGCCACGATCGCGACGATGCTGCCCTGCCGCACCAGCAGGAACGCCGGCGCCGACAGCACCAGGAACCCCAGCATGCCCGCCATCAGCAACGGCTTGCGGCCGAAGCGGTCGTTGAGGCGGCCCACCTGGTTGATCAGGCACATCATCGCCACCATCACGAGCAGCAGCACCAGCAGGCCGTGCGTCGTGCTGTAGTCGAGCTCGTCGCTGAGGTAGGTCGGCATGTACGACAGCAGCATGTAGTCGGTGATGTTGTACGCCGCGACCAGCGCCACGCACAGCAGCAGGCGCGGCCACTGCTCCACGAAGATCGCCCGGAACTCCCCCTTGGGGAGGGTCTCCACGCCCTGCGCGGCCTCCGTCGCCTTGACCGGCGCCGTGTCGTTCTCAAGGCGCTGGAACGCCGGCGTCTCGTCCAGCTTCAGCCGCAGGTACAGGCCGATCGCGCCGAGCGGGCCCGCGACCAGGAACGGCAGGCGCCAGCCCCAGGAGGTCATCGCGTCGTCGCTGAGCACCGAGGTCAGCAGGGTGACCAGGCCGGCCGCGCCCACGTAGCCGGCGAGCGTGCCGAACTCCAGGAAGCTGCCGAAGAACCCGCGCCGCTTGTCGGGCGCGTACTCGGCGATGAACGTGGAGGCGCCGCCGTACTCACCGCCGGTGGAGAAGCCCTGGATGAGCCGGAAGAGGATCAGCAGGGCGGGCGACCAGAAGCCGATCGCCGCGTAGCTGGGGATCAGGCCGATCGCGAAGGTGCCGACGGCCATCATGATCATCGTGACGGCCAGTACGGTCTTGCGGCCGATGCGGTCGCCCAGCGGACCGAAGAACGTGCCGCCCAGCGGCCTGACCAGGAACGCCACCGCGAACGTCGCGAAGGACGACAGCAGGGAGGTGGTGTTGCTGCCGGAGGGGAAGAAGACGTGACCGAGGGTGGCCGCCAGGTAGCTGTAGATGCCGAAGTCGAACCACTCCATGGCGTTGCCGAGGGCGGCGGCCTTCACGGCGCGCTTGACGGCCCGCTCGTCCGTGACCGTGATGTCGGTCCGGCGCAGGCGGGGGTTCCTCCGGCGTTCGATGGCCTGGAAGAGCGTCCGGTGGCGGCGGTACGCCGCCGGGTCGACGGTCTCCTCGGTCGTCACAGCTGGGCTTCCTTTCGTCGGCCTGCCAGGAGGTGGCCAGGCAAAAGGAACGTCTTTACGTTTTGGCCTCCGGTAAACCCATGTTTTTCGGCGCTGGAAACGGTCGTTCATTAACGACGTGTATATGGGTATTTATAGGCCTTGGGCCGGTTTTCGGCTCGTTGTGGAACGGAGGCCTGGGGACGCGCGACACCAGCCCCGGGCCGGCCTCCTGAGGCCGGCCCGGGCGGCGTGGTTCAGATGCCCAGGTCCTTGATGATCTTCGCCACGTGGCCGGTGGCCTTGACGTTGTACAGCGCGCGCTCGACCTTGCCGTCCTCGTCGACCACGACCGTGGAGCGGATGACGCCGGTCACCGTCTTGCCGTAGAGCTTCTTCTCGCCGTACGCGCCGTACGCCTCCAGGACCTTCTTGTCCGGGTCGGCGAGCAGCGTGACCTTCAGGTTCTCCTGGTCGCGGAACTTCGCCAGCTTCTCCGGCTTGTCCGGCGAGACCCCGATGACGTCGTAACCGGCGCCCGTCAGCAGCTGGAGGTTGTCGGTGAAGTCGCAGGCCTGCTTGGTGCAGCCCGGGGTGAGCGCGGCCGGGTAGAAGTAGACGATGACCTTGCGGCCCTTGTGGTCGGCGAGGGAGACCTGGTTGCCGTCCGCGTCCGGCAGGGTGAAGGCGGGGGCGGTGTCGCCGGGCGTCAGGCGCTCGCTCATGGCTGGACTCCTCGTTCGTGCGCGGGGTACGCGGTAGCGGGTGTACGGCGAAGAGCCTAGACGGGGTGCCGAGGGGCGCGCCGGGACGCGAGCTGACAGACTGTCCGCACGGCAGGGACGGTACGGACCCGAGGTGACGGAGGCAGCGCGGTGTCGGAAGGCAGGACTCCGGCTCAGATCGAGGCGGACATCGTCCGCAGGCGGCAGCAACTCGCCGTGACGCTGGACGAGATCGGGGTGCGGGTGCACCCGAAGACCATCGCGGACAACGCGAAGGCCTCGGTGCGTGAGGCGGTGGACCGCACGGCGGGGCGCGCCTACGTGGCGGTGAACCGCGCCGTGTCGGGCGTGCGTGCCGAACTGGTGTCGCAGGACGGTGCTCCGCGCCTGGAGCGGATCGTGCCCGTCGCGGTCGCGGCGGTGGCCCTGGTGGCCGTCGTCGCGGGGCTGTCGTCGCGGCGCAGGAACAAGTAGCGGCGACGACGAACAGCGGGGGCGGGCGCCGGGAGGACCGCGCCCTACCCGGCGGCCCCCGCCACGTGCGGCGCGGGCGCCGGGTAACGTCGTGGTCGTGAGTGCGAACACGTCCATCGACACGCCCGGCAGCGGGCACGACAAGCTGCCCATCCGCATGCTGCACGACCGGGTGCTGGTACGTACCGACATCCCGGAGGGCGAACGGCGTTCGTCCGGCGGCATCCTGATTCCCGCGACCGCCGCCGTGGGGCGCCGTCTGGCGTGGGCGGAGGTCGTCGCCGTGGGGCAGAACGTCCGCACGGTGGAGATCGGTGACCGGGTGCTGTTCGACCCGGAGGACCGCGCCGAGGTGGAGGTCCGGGGGGTCGCGTACGTACTGATGCGGGAGCGCGATCTGCACGCGGTGGCCGCCGAGCGGCTCCAGGGCGCGGACGACTCGACCGGGCTGTATCTGTGACCGCGTGAGGCCTGTTGACCGCGTGGCGCCCGTGACCGCGTGACGCCTGTTGACCGCGTAACGCCTGTTGACCGCGTGACGCGACACCTTCGTACGGAAAAGGGGGCGGCGGCCGTGTCGGCCGCCGCCCCCTCGCATGCCCGTGTCAGCGCATGCCCGCGTCATCCCGCGGGTGGTCCGCCCGCCCCGCCCGGACTACCGCCGCCCGCGGCGCCCATCGTGGTGCCGCCGTCCGTCCCGGCGATCGTGCCGCCGTTCGTCGTGCCGCCGGAGGGCCCGACCGTGCCGCCGGGGCCGCCGTCCGTGCCGCCCGCGCCGCCGGTGCCCCCGGAGGTGTCGCCGCCGTCGCCGCCGCCGTTCGTGCCGCCGGAGGCGCCCGCGTCCAGGCCGCCGTCGAGCCCGCCGGTGAAGCCGCCGCCGGAGGGGCTCATGCCGGGCGGGGAGGACGGTTCGCCGGGCGGGGTGCCCGGGGGCTGGGACGGCGGCGTGGTGTCCGTGGGCGGTCCGCTGTCGGGCGGGGTGCTGGGGGAGGGGCCGGCGCCGGGCTGGAGGTGCAGGTCGAAGTCGGGCACGTCGACGCCCTGGAGGGCGGCGGCCGTGTAGGCGGCCCAGATCTGGGCGGGGAAGCCGCCGCCGTTGACCCGGTCGAGGCCGGTCGCGCCGTAGAGCGGTTCCTGGGTGCCGGTGTCGGAGTTCTGGCCCATCACCGCGACGACGGTGACCAGGTCGGGCGTGTATCCGGCGAACCAGGCCGCCTTGTCGTCCTCCGCGGTGCCGGTCTTGCCTGCCGCCGGGACGCCCGCGGCCTGCGCGGCGGTGCCGGTGCCGTCGGGGGCGTCGACCACGTCCTGGAGCATGGAGGTCGTGGTGTCCGCGGCCTGGCGGCTCACCGCGGGCTTCGGCGTGCGGTGCGGCAGCGGCACCGTGTGGCCGTCCTTCACGATCTTCGTGACGAGGGTGTACGGCAGGTAGCTGCCGTGGTCGTCGAGCGTCGCGTAGGCCTGGGCCATGTCCAGCGGGCTCGCGGTGGCGACGCCGAGCGCGATCGAGGGGTAGGCGCTCAGGTTCGGGGTGGCGGCGGGCAGGCCGAGCGAGACCGCGGTGGACTTCACCTTCGCGGGACCGACGTCCTCGGCCATCTGCGCGTAGACGGCGTTGACCGACTGGTTGGTGGCCTGCGCGACGGTGATGTCGCCGTAGTCGACGTCGTCCTCGTTGTCCGGCGCGTAGCCGATGGGGCCGTTGGGGCCCTGCACCTGGCGGCCGTTGGTGCCGTCGTAGACGGTGTCGGGGGTGATCGGCTCGCCGTCCTGGGTGGTCGAGCCGTTCTGCACGGCGGAGGCGAAGACGAAGGGCTTGAAGGTGGAGCCGACCTGGTAGTCGCGCCGGGTGGCGTTGTCGACGTACTGCTTGGTGTAGTCGACGCCGCCGTAGAGGGCGACCACGTTCCCGGTGGCCGGGTCGATGGAGGCGCCGCCGGCGCGCACGTAGCGGTCGGTGCCGGAGTCGCCGAGTTTGCCGAGGAGTTGGTCCTGGGCGGCGGCGGTGAAGTCGTCCTCCCTGGCCTTGTCGATGGTCGTGGTGATGCGGAAGCCGCCGGCGTCCAGGGTCTGCTCGTCGATGATCTTGTTGTCGACCAGGTAGTTCCTGATCGCCTCGACGAGGTAGCCGCGCTGGCCCGACAGGCCGGAAGGGGCGCTGGACTGCGCCGGTTGCGGGAAGCGCAGGGCGGCGCGGGTGGGGGCGGCGAGCCAGTGCTCCTTGACCATGCCGTCCAGCACGTAGTTCCAGCGGGCCACCGCGCGGCCCTTGTTCTGCGGGTTGGCCACCACGTCGTAAGCGCTGGGGGCGTTGAGCAGGGAGGCGAGGTAGGCGCCCTGCGCGGTGTCCAGTCGCGAGACGTCCTCGTTGTAGTAGGCGTGGGCGGCCGCCTGGATGCCGTAGGCGTTGCGGCCGAAGTAGCTTGTGTTCAGGTAGCCCTCGAGGATCTGGTCCTTGCTCTGTTCGCGGTCGAGCTTGATGGCGATGAAGAACTCCTCGACCTTGCGCTTCACCGTCTGCTGCTGGTTGAGGTAGTAGTTCTTCACGTACTGCTGGGTGATGGTGGAGCCGGACTGGATGCCCTTGCCGGTCACGGTGTTCCACGCGGCGCGCACCATGGCGCGCGGGTCGATCGCGGACTCGTGGTAGAAGTCCCGGTCCTCGGCGGCCAGTACGGCCCGCTGCACGGTCTTGGGCACCGCGCTCAGCGGTACGTTCTCCCGGTTGACGGTGCCGCTGCTGGCGATCTGGGTGGTGCCGTCCGCGTAGAGGTAGATGTTGCTCTGCGCGGTGGCGGAGGCGTTGGCCGGCGGGATCTTCACCAGCAGGTAGCCGGCGGCGAAGCCGCCGCACAGCAGCAGGAACAGCAGCAGT
Organism: Streptomyces sp. ICBB 8177; assembly: GCF_003144095.1. Lineage (GTDB taxonomy): Bacteria > Actinomycetota > Actinomycetes > Streptomycetales > Streptomycetaceae > Streptantibioticus_D. The sequence continues at coordinate 240,901 of NZ_NSKH01000003.1, forward strand.
GCCCCGCCGAGCACCATCCGCCAGGTGGGCAGCAGCCGCCGCCAGCCGTGCCGCCTGCGGCGCGCCCTGCGCTCCGCCCGGCGGGCTGCCCGCTCGTGCGGCCGGTCCACGCCGTCGCCCGTCCCGGGCGGCCCGGCGGGCTCGTCGCTGCTCATGTCTGTACGGACTCCTCGGGCCCCGCGGGGGTTGTGCCGCGGACGGCGGGCGCGGCAGTCGCTGTGGCGTCCGCCGGGCGGTGGGCTGGTCGACCGGAAAACACTGTTTCATCCCCTTGGGTAACGTTCGCCGGTAACGTTCGGTGACGCGATCCTCGCACGGGCATGTCATGAAGCCGTGGCAGCGCGGGACGTCACGGCTTCGTGGCAGTCCGAACGGCTGTGTCGTTCCACGGCGGGGGCGGGGAAAACCACTGGCGGCCCGTCTGGGGCCACACCTAGGCTTGCGCGCTTCGGCCGGAACCGGACAGGGCGGGAGGCGGAGCGGGATGGGGCTGTACTTGGCCGTGCTGGTGAGGGGCTTCAGACGGTACGCGACATACCGTACGGCGACCCTGGCCGGAGTGTTCACCAACACCGTCTTCGGTTTCGTCGTCGCCTACACCTACATCGCGCTGTGGCGGGTGCGCCCGCACCTGGGCGGCTACGACCTCGGGCAGGCGGTGACGTTCGTCTGGCTCGGGCAGGCGCTGCTGATGACCACGGCGCTCTTCGGCGGCTTCGAGGCCGAACTGATCGACCGCATCAGGTCGGGCGACGTGGCGACCGACCTGTACCGCCCCGCCGATCTGCAACTGTGGTGGCTGGCGCGGGACATCGGGCGCGCCGGGTTCCACCTGGTGGGCCGGGGCGTGCTGCCGATGGTCACCGCGGGCCTGTTCTTCCCGCTGGTGTGGCCCGCGTCGCCGGGTGTGTGGGCGGCGTTCCTGGTGGCGGTCGCGCTGGGCGTCGTCATCAGCTTCGCGCTGCGCTACCTGGTGGCGCTGGCCGCCTTCTGGCTGCTGGACGGCACCGGCATCGTGCTGCTGGCCTCGCTGGCCGCGATCTTCTTCTCCGGCATGCTGCTGCCGCTCACCGTCTTCCCCGGTGCCCTCGGGGTGCTGGCCCGCGCGCTGCCGTGGTCGGCGCTGTTGCAGGTGCCCGCCGACGTCTACCTGGGCCGCGACACCGGTGCGCGACTGGCGTCCGCGCTGGGCTTCCAGGCGGTGTGGGCACTCGTCCTGCTGGGCGCGGGACGGCTGGTGCAGTCGGCGGCGACCCGCAGGGTGGTGGTGCAGGGTGGGTGAGGTCTCGTACGCACCGGACGCGGAGGCGGTCGGCGTCGGCTCCTACGCCGCGCGGTGGCCGGTGCGCGACCGGCTGCGGGAGGCGGTCGCCGGGTGCCGCGCGTATCTGCTGATCGCCGGTATGTGGTCGCGTTCCACGCTGACGTATCGCGTCTCGTTCCTGATGACCGTCGTCGGCAACGCCTGCATGACGGCGCTGGACTTCGCGACGATCGCCATCATCTTCGGGCACACCCGCACCCTCGGCGGTTTCACGCTCGCCGAGACAGCGTTCCTGTACGGGAGTTCTGGGGTCGCCATCGGGCTGGCCGATCTGCTGCTGGGCAGCCTGGACGGGCTCGGCCGCAGGGTGCGCGACGGGACGGTGGACGCGTTGCTGGTGCGGCCGGTGCCGGTCTTCGCGCAGGTCGCCGCCGACCGCTTCGCGTTGCGGCGGCTGGGGCGGCTGACGCAGGCGGGGGTGGTGCTGGTCTGGTCGCTGACCCGGCTGAACGTGGCGTGGACGCCGGGCACGGCGCTGCTGCTGCCGGTGATGGCGGTCAGCGGGGCGGCGATCTTCGGTGCGTTCTACACGGCGGGCGCGGCGCTGCAGTTCCGCGCGGGCGACGCTGCGGAGGTGCAGAACTCGTTCACCTACGGCGGCAGCACGATGACGCAGTACCCGCCGACGCTCTTCGCCAGGGAACTGGTGCGCGGCGCGGTCTTCGTCGTGCCCGTCGCCTTCGTCAACTGGATGCCCGCGCTGCGCATCCTGGGCAGGCCGGAGCCGCTCGGACTGCCCGGCTGGACGGGATGGCTGTCGCCCGCGGTCGCGGTCGCGGTGTGCGCCCTGGCGGGGCTGGCCTGGCGCGCGGGCCTGAGGTCGTACCGGAGCACGGGGAGCTGAACGATGGGCACACAGGCACTGATCCGGTTCGAGGGCGTGGAGAAGGTCTTCCAGGTGCGCCGCAAGGCGGGCAGGCTGCGCCGCGAACGGCACGAGGTGCGCGCGGTGGACGGCATCTCCTTCGAGGTGCCGCGCGGCGAGATGGTCGGCTACATCGGGCCCAACGGCGCGGGCAAGTCCACGTCGGTGAAGATGCTCACCGGCATCCTGGTGCCGAGCGCGGGCCGGGTGACGGTCGCAGGGATCGACCCGTCGCGCGAACGGCTGCGGCTGGCCCGGCGGATCGGCGTGGTCTTCGGGCAGCGCACGACGCTGTGGTGGGACCTGCCGCTGCGCGACTCCTACGAGCTGGTGCGGCGCATGTACCGGGTGCCGGACGCCCGTTACCGCGCCAATCTCGACCGCTGCGTCGAACTGCTCGATCTGGCCGCCCTGCTGGACGTGCCGGTACGGCAGCTTTCGCTGGGCCAGCGGATGCGCGGCGACATCGCGGCGGCGCTGCTGCCCGACCCCGAGGTGCTCTACCTCGACGAGCCCACCATCGGCCTCGACGTGATCAGCAAGGCGAAGGTGCGCGACTTCCTGCGCGAGGTGAACGCCGAGAACGGCACCACCGTGCTGCTGACCACCCACGACCTCACCGACATCGAGCAGTTGTGCCGCAGGGTGATGGTCATCGACCACGGCCGCCTGGTCTACGACGGCGGCCTGGACGGCCTGCACGCCGTAGGCGACAGCGAACGCGTCCTCGTCGTCGACTTCGACCGCGAGCTGCCGCCGGTCGAAGTCGACGGCGTGCGGTCGGTACGGGTGGAGGGCCCGCGCCAGTGGCTGGGCTTCCCCGCCTCCGAGAGCGCGGCCCCGCTGGTGGCCCAACTGGCGGCGCGCTACCCGCTGGTGGACCTGTCGTTGCGCGAGCCGGCGATCGAGGACGTGATCGCCAGGATGTACGCGGGCAGCCCGGGGCTGTAGCCACCACGGCGTCGGCGCCGCCGGCGGTCACACGCCGGCCGGGGCCGCGCCCGTCAGGGTGTCCAGCTCGATCGCGTCGGCCATCGCCCGGTATCCGGCGTCCGTGGGGTGCAGATGGTCACCGGAGTCGTAGGCCGGGCGCAGCCGTTCGGGGTCCATGGGGTCACGCAGCGCCTTGTCGAAGTCGACCACCGCGTCGAACACCCGCCCGGAGCGGATCACTTCGTCGACCCGCTCGCGCACCGCCTCCAGCCGCGGCGTCCAGCCACGTGTGCCGCGGAACGGCGTCAGGGTCGAGCCGACCACCCGCAGGCCGTGCGCGTGCGCCTCGCGGGTGATCGCCTGGAGTCCGGCGACCACCGCGTCGGGCGTGATGGTGCGCGGGTCCTGGAGGATGTCGTTGATGCCGAGGTCCACGATCAGCACCTTGGCGCCGGGCTGCGACAGCGCGTCGCGGTCCAGTCGCGACAGACCGCTTCGGCCGTTGCCCGGCACGTCCGGCTGGGCGTTCGACAGCAGGCGGTTTCCGCTGATGCCCTCGTCGACCACGCTCAGCCGGGGGCCGTTCGGGGCCGAACGCAGCCGCTGGGCCAGGTAGTCGGGCCAGCGGTGGTCGGCGCCGACGGTCGAGGTGCGGCCGTCGGTGATCGAGTCGCCGAACGCCACGACGGTGCCGGTGGCGTCCGCGGTCCACACGTCCACGCCCGTCACGTAGCGCCAGTACGGCGTCTGCTCGGTGAACGCGGTCCCGTCCGTGTCCCGCGCGTGGTCGCCGCGCGCCAGGTAGGACGTCTCGCGGGCCATCGGGTGGTACGTGACCGGGCCTGAGGGATCCGGCGTGTAGGTGGTCACCAGCAGGTCGGCGGCGGCCGGTACGCGCAGTCGCACCGGGTCGCTCAGCACGCTGGCGCCCGCCGGGATGGTCACCGTGGGCCGCCCGTCGAAGGCCAGCCGCACCAGCGCGCCGGGCACCGCGTCGGCGCCACCGGGTCCCGCGGCGACGGCCAGCGTCACGTCGGTCAGGGTGAGCGGCGCGGCGCCGAAGAGATTGGACACCTGCACGCGCGCGGCGGTGCCCCCGATGTCGGCGTGCACCACGTTGCGGATGGACATGCCCGGGTAGCCGTTCCGGGTGTTCGGCTCGCCCGCGGCGGGTGACGTCGCCCAGCTGGCCACCCAGTCACCGGCGGACGCCGGGTCGGCCAGGGTGGCGTGCGGCTGGGGGGCCGCCTCGTCGGTCACGGGGGCGGCGGCGTGATCGACGCCGGCGACGATCACGGCGCAGACGACGGCCATCACGGCCAGCAACGCGGCGGCCAGCGTATAGCCGGACTTCCGGGTCACGCGGCGTTCTCCTCGAGTGGATGGGCGGAGCGAGCGGCTGCGGAAGCGACGTCGGTCCGGCGGCCTCGTCCGGATTCCCATGATCCCACGCGGATGTGCGCGTTCGCCCATCGACCGGTACCGCTTCGGCCACAGCGGCGTCACGGCGCCGCCCCGCCCCGCGGAACCCGTAGGGGGAGGGCCAGGGTCGTGATGGGGGCGTGTGCGCGTGGCGGACGGCGCACCGGGGGCACAATCACGGGGTGGAGGCATGGACGTGGTGAGGGAGAAGCGGGACGGGGCGACTGGTGCTGGTGCGGCCGCAGGTGCTGCCGGTGCTGTCGGTGCGGAGAGGGCCGACGGGGCTGATGGGGCTGGCGGGATCGACTCGGCCTCCGAAGTCGCCGTGGTCGCCGGGGCGCGGATCGGCGGGGGCGGGGGGTTCGCCTTCGGGCCCGCCGACGAGGAACGGCGGCGCGGCGTACGCCGGATGAAGCTGATCGCGACCGGCTTCCTGCTGGTCGCCACCGCCGTCTACGGGCTGGCCAAGTGGGCCGGGGCGTCCGGCGCCGGAGCCTGGGCGGGTTACGTCGCGGCAGCGGCCGAGGCGGGCATGGTCGGCGCGCTGGCCGACTGGTTCGCGGTGACCGCGCTGTTCAAGCGCCCGCTGGGCCTGCCCATCCCGCACACCGCGATCATCCCGACGAAGAAGGACGTGCTGGGCCGCTCGCTGGGCGAGTTCGTGGGCGAGAACTTCCTGTCGGAGGCGGTCGTACGCGCCAGGCTGCGCGCCGTGGGGATCGGGCGGCGGCTCGGCCACTGGCTTGCCGACCCCGAACACGCCGACCGCGTCATGGAACAGGCCGCCGCCGCGCTGCGCGGCGCCCTCACCGTGCTGCGCGACTCCGACGTGCAGGCCGTCGTCGGCGAGGCGGTCACCCGGCGCGCCGACGCGATGGAGGTCGCGCCGGGGCTCGGCCGGATGCTGGAGCGGGTCGTCACGGACGGCGGCCACCGCAGGGTCGTGGACCTGGTGTGCACGCGGGCGTACGACTGGCTGGTGACGCACGGGGACTCGGTGATGGCCGCGGTGCAGGGCGGCGCGCCCGGCTGGACGCCGCGGTTCGTGGACCGGAGGGTGGGGGAGCGCGTCTACAAGGAACTGGTCAGGTTCGTCGGCGAGATGCGCGACATGCCCGAGCATCCGGCGCGCGGCGCGCTCGACCGCTTCCTGGGTGACTTCGCCCGTGAGCTCCAGTCCGACCCGGACACCCGGGAGCGGGTGGAACGGCTCAAGCGGGACGTCCTGGCCCGCGGTGAGGTGCAGGACCTCATCGAGTCCACCTGGAACGCGGTGCGCTCGATGGTCGTCGCGGCGGCCGAGGACGACCACAGCGAACTGCGGCTGCGCGCCCGGGCGTCGCTGCTGTCGCTGGGCACGCGGATGGCCTCGGACGAACGGCTCCAGGCGAAGGTGGACGGCTGGCTGGAGGACGCGGCGACGTACGTCGTGACCACCTACCGGGACGAGATCACGCTGCTGATCACGGACACCGTGGCGAGCTGGGACGCGGACCAGACGTCCCGCAAGATCGAGGCCCACGTAGGCCGCGACCTGCAGTTCATCCGCATCAACGGCACCGTGGTGGGCGCGCTGGCCGGCCTGGTCATCTACACGGTGTCGCGGCTGGTCGGGGGCTGAGGGCATCCGACGGCAGGGCGGCGGGGCCCGCGGGTCGCGAGGCTTCGAGCCCGGGAACCGGGGGCGGGCGCGGGGCGTTGTCAGACGGCGGGCATAGCCTCGCAAGTGGCTCGAAGTCCGGGGCGGAGAAGGGCTCTTCGCGAGCGGGGGAAGGGGGTGAGCCGCGATGGCAGGACGTCGGAGGGATCGCCGTGACGCAGTCCGTCGCGGTGACGTCCCGCGTGCCCGGGCCGTGCCTTTCGGGCGCACGGGGGAGCGCGCCGCGCGGGTGAGCCGTCCGGCTCGTGAGCCGGTTCGTGGCCGGGTGGGCGTCGCCTTCCTGCTGCTGGTCGCCGCCGCGCTCGGCCTGCTGCTGGTCGACGCGGGGCCCGCCACCGCGGTCGCCGCCGTCACGAGCACGGCCGCCGTGCTGCTGCTGTGCCGCGCGTTCGCGGTCGCCGCCTGCGTGCGGCCCGTTCCGCCCGGGCGAATACGAACCGCGATACGAGACCGTGAGCGGCGTACGGCCTTTCTGGCGCAGCGTGATCCCGACGCGTCCGGCCGACCCCGGCCCAGGGCACCCGGCCGTCCCCTCAGGACGGCCGCGTAGGGCCCACCGTGCCCTGAGACCGCGACGCACGGGATGCGCGATGCGTGCCGGTGCGCGATGCGCCGGGGTGCGCGACGCGCCTGAAACCGTGACGTCAGTGGGTGCGACGCGCCCGAGCGCGTGACCCCATGCGGAGCGTGGCGCACGTAAGCGTGCCCGCGCGGCTCGTCCTTGCCGAGATCTCCTCCGGATGCCCGCCCTTCGCCGGGCCGCGTCCGGACTCCGGCTCGACGAGACCCACGGAGGGCTCAACCGTGTTCGCTTTCACGCCACTTGTCACTGTCCTGTCCTATCTCGCGGGCGGCTTGAGCCCGTTGCTGGGCACCTCGGTCACGGCCGCCGCGATCGTCCTGTTCACCGTCTGCGTCCGCCTGGCGCTGCATCCGCTGGCCCGGGCGGCCGCCCGAGGGGAGTGCGTGCGCGCCCGGCTGGCGCCGGACGTCGCGCGGTTGAACGCGCGGCACCGCGGCGACCCGGAGCGGATGCGTGGCGCGCTGACCGAGTTGTACGCACGAGAGGGGGTGTCGCCCATCGCCGGGTGCCTGCCGATGCTGGTGCAGTTGCCGTTCTTCTTCGTGATGAACCGGCTCTTCTGGACCGGGGGCGGCGGGTTGCTCGACCACGCCATGCTGCTGGGCGCACCGCTGGAGGGCCGCTGGACGGGTGCGCTGCGAGACGGCGGGCCGTTCGGGGCGCACGGGCTGGTGTTCCTCGCGCTGTTCGCCGTGGTCGCGGTGGTCGCCACGTGGACGTACCGCAGGACGCGCGCGGCGACGGCAGCGGCGGGCAGGTCCGGCGCCGCCGGTGAGGTCGGAGCGATCGGCGGGGTGGGCGCGACGGGGGCCGTCGCCCCGGTGGGCGGGGGTGCCGTGGCGCGGATGACGCCGTGGCTGTCGTTCGCGAGCCTGCTGACGGTGGCCGTCGTCCCGCTGGGGGCCGGGCTCTACACCGTGACCACCGTGACCTGGACCGCGGTGGAGCGGGCCTGGCTCACGCGCCGGCGGGCGGTGGCACCGGGTGCCGTGGCGTCCACTGGGTGAGCGGCGGTTGCGGACCGGGCGGCCGGGCTTGGAGGATCGAACAAGTCGCCCGATGACCGTCCTCGTCGGCGGAGAACCAACCACGATCACGGGAGGGTGCATGAAGCTGCTGCGTGTCGGACCGGCCGGAGCCGAACGCCCGGCGCTGCTCGACGGCGACGGCGTCGTACGGGGCCTGTCGGGGCTCGTGCCCGACGTCGACGGGACCCTGCTGGCCGACCAGGCCGCGCTGGAGCGTATACGGCAGGCCGCGCGGGACGGCGGGCTGCCCGTGGTCGACCCGGCGGGCCTGCGCGTCGGGCCGCCGCTGACCGGCATCGGCAAGATCGTCGGCATCGGGCTCAACTACCACGACCACGCGGCTGAGACCGGCGCGCAGGCCCCGGCCGAGCCGATCGTCTTCATGAAGGCGACGGACACGGTGGTGGGGCCCGAGGACACCGTCCTCGTCCCGCGCGGGAGCGTGAAGACCGACTGGGAGGTGGAGCTGGCGGTGGTCATCGGCCGCACGGCCCGCTCCCTCGCCTCGGACGAGGAGGCGCTGGCGGCGGTGGCGGGGTACGCGGTCGCCAACGACGTGTCCGAGCGCGCCTTCCAGATCGAGCGCGGCGGCCAGTGGGACAAGGGCAAGAGCTGCGAGACGTTCTGCCCTCTGGGCCCTTGGCTGGTGACCGCCGACGAGGTGGCCGACCCGCAGGCGCTGGCGCTGCGGCTGTGGGTGAACGGGACGCTGCGGCAGGACGGTTCGACCGCCGACCAGATCTTCCCGGTGGCCCATGTCGTGCGTTACGTCAGCCAGTTCATGGTGCTGCGCCCCGGCGACGTGATCCTCACCGGCACCCCGGCGGGCGTCGCGATGGGGCAGCCGGAACCCAAACCGTACCTGCGGGCCGGGGACGTGGTGGAGCTGGAGATCGAGGGCCTGGGCCGGCAGCGCCAGGTGCTCGCCGACGCCTGATCGTGAGCCGGCGGCCTCGTGCGGCGAGGTCGCCGGACGCGGGACGGCCCCGCCGCACGTTGTTCGCGCGGGGCGGGGCCGTCATCGAGGGAGCAAGGTGGAGTCACGCTGCCGTGACGTAGTCCGCCTCTCGCCACGCGGCAAGCCATGCGCGCTGCCAGCGGGCCAGTTCAAGGCGCTGTTCCGGGGTCAGTCGACCACGCGTCGTCAGCGCACGGATGGCGGCCTGCGCCTGCGCTTGGCGCATGGCAGGCGTCGCCTGGGGCTGATTGATGGGGGCCATGTGAAGAAGCATAGGAGAAGGCACTGACAACCGCGCGGGAGAAAGTTCGCGGCCGCCCGCGCCATTTCCCCTGCTGACCTGGGCAATCATGTGCATTGCCGGGATTGCCCGAGTGTCGTACGCCATAGTTTGCGTCCGGGATGTGGGCGGGTTTGGCCTGAACTTGTGCGCTGTGCCACACCTGTTCCGGTGCCGTGTCGCGTTCGGCGCGCGCCTGCGGGCCCCGGGGTGACGGGCGTGCGGTGTGACGCATGACACCGCGTCAAGGTCACTGCTCCAGTGTGACGGTTCGGCGCTCCGCGGCCGAGCGGCGGGCCGCCTCCAGGACGCGCATGGTCGCCGCCGCCTGACGTGCGGTGACCGGTGGCGGGGTCCCGTCGCGCAGCGCCGCCGCGACGGCCGCGTAGTACGCGGGGTAGTCGCCGGGCAGCGTCCGTACGGTGCGCGTCTCGTCGCCCGCGCCCAGCGTGCCCCACGCCGCCTCCGGCTCCTCGCCCCACGGCGTGCCGTCGCCGGGCCGGGCGCCGGAGCGCAACGCGGCTTCCTGCGGGTCGAGTCCGTACTTCACGTAGCCCGCCTTCGCGCCCAGCACGCGCAGTCGTGGGCCCGGCAGCGGGGTGGTCGCGCTCATCCACAGGTGGGAGCGGACGCCGCTGACGTGCTCGACGGCGACGAACGCGTCGTCGTCCGCCTCGGCGCCCGGGCGGCGTACGTCGGTCTCGGCGTAGACGGCGCGAGCCGGGCCGAACAGGGTGAGCGCCTGGTCGGCCAGGTGGCTGCCGAGGTCGTACAGCAGCCCGCCGAACTCCGCCGGGTCGCCCGACTCCCGCCAGCCGCCCTTGGGCTTCGGCCGCCAGCGTTCGAAACGCGACTCGAAGCGGCGCACCTCGCCCAGTTCGCCCGCGTCCAGCAGGGAACGCAACGTCAGGAAGTCGTTGTCCCAGCGTCGGTTGTGGAAGACCGACAGCAACAGGCCGCGGCGTTCGGCCAGTTCGGCGAGCGCGTCGGCGTCGGCGGCCGTTCCGGCGACCGGCTTGTCGACCACCACCGCGAGCCCGGCCTCCAACGCGGCCGTGGCGAGGGGTGCGTGGGTGCGGTTGGGTGAGGCGATGACCAGGAGGTCGAGGTCGCGGGCGCGTTCCCACAGCGCGTCGGCGTCGGGGACGGCGCGGGCGCCGGGGTGTTCGGCCTCGGCACGCGCCTGCCGTTCGGGGTCGCCGGTGACGACCGCGCTGAGCGTCAGGCCCTCGGTGGCGGCGATGAGCGGGGCGTGGAAGGCCGAACCGGCCAGGCCGTAGCCGATGAGGCCGACCCTGAGGGGGCGGGCGGGGGTGCTGTCGGGACGGGCGTTCATGCCGCCCACTAAAACAACGCTGTTGCGAAAGTGCAAGCATCCGCCAGAATGGCCTGGTGAACAGCGGAAACCCCGGCGCCAACCTGCCCGCCCTGCGCGACCACAACGCGGCGCTCGTCCTGGATCTGCTGCGCACCGCGACCGTCGCGGGCGCAGGCCGCCGGGAAGGCGAGGGAGTCAGCCGCCAGGAGCTGGCCGCCCGCACCGGGCTGACCCCGCAGGCGGTGAGCAAGATCGTCGCCAGACTGACCGGGCAGGGCCTGGTGGCGGAGGCGGGCCGGAGCGCGTCCACCGGGGGCAAGCCCCGCACGCTGCTGCGGCTGGTCCGGCAGGCCCGGTACGCGGTCGGGCTGCACCTGGACCGGGACGAGCTGACCGTGGTGCTGGCGGACCTCGCGGGGGAGGCGGTGGCGGAACGCGTCACGCCGTTCGACCTGGGCGCCGGGCCCGGTGCGGTGCTGGAGGCGGTGGCGGCGCGGGTGCGCGAGGTGACCTGCGACGTGCCGGGCGCGGAACGGGCGCTGCTCGGCGCGGGCGTGGCCGCCCCCGGCCCGCTCGACCACGCCGCCGGGGTGCTCGGCCGCGTCACCGGCTTCCCCGGGTGGGACGGGTTCGCGCTGGCCGACGCGCTGGCCGGGCGGCTCGGGCTGCCGGTCGCGGTGGACAAGGACACCAACGCGGCGGCGCTGCGGGTGCCCGCCGCCGGGGCCGGGCCCCAGTCCTTCGCGTACCTCCACGTGGGCAGCGGCCTCGGCGCCGGACTGGTGCTGGACGGCGCGCTCTACCGGGGGCCGCGCACCGGTGCGGGGGAGTTCGGCCACCAGACGCTGGAACTCGACGGGCCGCGCTGCGCCTGCGGGCGGCGGGGCTGCCTGGAGGCGCTGTGCCTGGCCGCGCTGGCGGACGGCGACACCGCGCGGGCGGCGCGGCTGCTGGCGGTCGGCGCGGCCAACCTGGTGGCGCTCCTCGACATCGACCGGGTGGTGCTGGGCGGCCGGGCGGTGACGCCCGCGTTCCGCGACGAGGTGGCGGCGGCGCTGGCGCGCGAAACCGCACCGGGTGCGGTGCGGGTGGCTCGGGAGTGCGCCGGGGCGCGCACGATCGCGGAGGGGGCGGCCTGGCTCGTGTTGGCGCCGGTGTTCGGGCGGCGGCGCTTCGGCTTCTAGGGGCGCGGTGCGCCGGCGTTCGTCGGCGTGGGGCGCGGGCGTTCGGACGTCGGGCGCGGGCGTTCGGCGGCGCGGGTGGCTGAGGTTCGGCCGTTGGGATGGGGCCGAGGTGCGAGAGCGGGGTGGCTGCGCGAAGGAGCGGTCGGCTTATGTGATCGTCCGATATGTCCGCGCGGGTGGGTCCCCCTCCGTGCGACGAGCCCGCCGCCGTAGGAGGTCCGCCCGCCTTCCGTCCGCCGCCGTCGTCGTAGAGCCGAAGGTGTCCCATGCGTCCCAAGCGTTCGCGCCGCGTCCTCGCCCTCGGGGCCGTCGCCGCCCTGCCGTTCCTCACCGCCGTCGGACCCGCCGCCGTCGCCGTCGCCGCCGCGCCCCGGCCCGGGCACGCGGCGGCGCCTCCCGCGGACGGGGCACCGCTGTGCGGAGACTCCGCCGCCACCGGCTTCCCGATCGCCTCGCGGCTGTACGGCGGGCCCGACGCGTACACGGCGGGCGACGACGCGTCCACGTTCTCGCTGGAACTGCGCAACACCACGGACGCGGCCTGCCGGGACGTGCACCCGCTGGTCCTCCTGGTGGACCAGTACCGCACGCTGACGCCGGACGGGTTCCGGCTGGAGTACGCGCGGGCGGGGACGTGGAGCGCGGTGCCGTTCGAGACCACCGACCACGCGGAGAACATCGGCATCCCCGGTGGCGAGAACGGCCCCGGCTACACGCTGCCCGCCGGGGCCTCGGTCACCGTGCCGCTGCGGCTGCGCTTCCTCGGCGACGCGCCCGCCGACCGGGTCGTGGTCTCCGCGACCGCCATGCAGCGCAGGGGGGCGGACGGCGCCTGGGTCGGCGAGTCCAACCACTACACCCTCGACGTGCTGCGGCCCGCGCCCGAGCTGGCGGCCACCGGCGGCCGGGACCGGCGTCCCCCGGCAACGGCGCTGTGGGCGGCGGGCGGGCTGGCCGCCGCGCTGGTCGTGATCGGCGCGGGCCTGATGGTGGCGTCCCGCAGGAACCCGCTGCGGCGCTGGTAGCCCACCGGCGCCTAGGCCGTCCGCGCACCGGCCCGCCTGCCCGGTCGGGGAACCGCAGCCGCCTGGCCTGCGCCCGGGCCGTCCGCGCCCCGGCCCGCCCGCCGCGTCCGCGTCCGGCCGGTCCACGCCTGGCTTCTTAGGCGCGCTTCGTCCGCGCCTGATCCGTCCGGGCCGGGCGTGGTCGTGGGCGCGGGCCGGGCTCTGCGAGGATCGCTTCCGTGGACCAGCGTCGTGAACCCCGTGACAGCGCCCCCGGCACCCCGGTCAGAGCAGGTGTCCCCGAGCACGGGCGGGTGCCCAAGTACTACGCCGTGAAGGGCCGGTTGGAGGCCCTCCTCGACGAACTGGGCGAAGGCGGCGCGCTGCCCACCGAACGGGACCTCGCCGCGCGCTTCGGGGTGGCCCGCGAGACGCTGCGCCAGGCGCTGCGGGACCTGCTGATCGAGGGCCGGGTACGCCGCAGAGGGCGCAGCACGGTCGTCGCCGGGCCCAAGCTGGAGCAGCCGCTGTCCCTGGTCTCGTACACCGAGGGCGTGCGGCGCCAGGGCCGCACGCCGGGGCGCAGCCTGATCGGCCTGGACCGGATCGCGGCGGGAGAGGAACTCGGCGAGCAGTTGGGCATCGGCCCGAACGGGCTGGTCTGGCACCTGGAGCGCGTGCTGCTCGCCGACGACGAACGGGTCGGCCTTGAGAGCACGTACGTCCCGGTCGACCGTTTCCCGCACCTGGAGCGGGACTTCGACCCCGACTCGTCGTTCTACGCGTTCCTGCGCGAGGTGGCCCGGGTCCGCTTCGCCGCCGCCGAAGAACGCATCGAGACGGTCCTGGCCACCCCGCGCGAGGCACTCCTGGTCGGCACCCCGCCCGCGCTGCCGATGCTGCTGCTGCACCGCCTCTCCCGCGACGAGACCGGCACCCCGATCGAACGCGTCCGCTCCCTCTACCGGGGCGACCGCTTCAGCTTCACCACCCAGCTGTCCCCGCAGGGCTGACGCCGAGGGCTCCGACCCCGAGTCGGGAACACGCCTGACCGCCAAGGGAGTTGGGTGAGGGTGCGCGGGGGGCCCGTGCCATGGCGAAGGAAGGCGGATTCGTGCGGGAGATGAGCGACCGGGAGTGGAAGGACTTCGTGGGGGAGGGGACGCGGACGGGGAAGCTCGCGGTGACCCGGGCCTCGGGGGAGCCGCACGTGACGCCCGTGTGGTTCCTGCTCGACGAGACGGCGGACGGGCCCGAGGTCGTCTTCACGGTGTGGGGCGACTCGCTCAAGGCGCGTGCGCTGCGCCGTACTTCACGCTTCAGCCTGTGCGTGGACGACCAGGCGCCGCCCTACTCCAACGTGCAACTCAACGGCACCGTACGGCTCGACGACTCCCCGGAGGAACTGCTGGCGTGGGCGACCCGGCTCGGCCGCCGCTACATGGGGGAGGCCGAGGCGCAGGCGCACGGGCGCCGCAACGCCGTACCCGGTGAGTTCCTGGTCCGCGCCCGCGTCGAGCGGGTGATCGCCCGCGCCGGCATCGCGGAGTAGCGGCCGCCCGCCCAGCGGCGTCGGACGGCCGCGCGGGCCCCGTCGCGCGGGCCAGGTCGGGGGTCACGCGGGCCGTACGGAAAGCCCCCTCCCCGGCGGTCCGCGCGGCGGGTATCATAGCCGCCATGTCACGAGAAAATAACGGGTCTAGTCCAAACGGAGACGCGGGTGACCGCCCGCCCACCCCGGCCGCAACGACCGCCCCGCGCGGCGGCCGCGCCAAGGTCGTGATCGTCGGCGCCGGAGCGCTCGGCACCCTGCACGCCTGGCACGCCGTCGCCCGCGGGCACGAGGTCGTCCACATCGAGCGCGAGGCCGACGCGCGCGGCGCGTCCGTGCGCAACTTCGGTCTGGTCTGGGTCGGCGGCCGGGCCGGCGGCGCCGAGCTGGAGACCGCGCTGCGCGCCCGCGCGCTGTGGCAGGAGATCGGCGAGCGGGTGCCGGGCACCGGGTTCCGGGCCAACGGATCGCTCACCCCGGTCACCACAGAGGCCGAGCGCGCCGTGGCACACGAGACGCTGGCCCGGCCCGACGCCGCCGCACGCGGCCTGAAGTGGCTGGAGCCCGGCGAGGTGCGGCAGCTCAACCCGGCGCTGCGCGGCGCCATGCTGGGGGCGCTGTGGTGCGAACGGGACGCGGCGGTCGAGCCCCGGCTCACCCAGCGCGCCCTGCGCGACCACCTCACCGCGTCCGGCCGCTACACCTTCCTGGGCGGTCGCGAGGTGCGCCGCGTCGGCCCCGGCCGGGTCACCGACGACCGCGGCGAGACGCACGAGGGCGACGCGGTCGTGCTGTGCACCGGCGCCTGGCTGTCCGGCCTGGTGCGCGAGCTGGCGCCCGAACTGCCGGTGCGCCGCGTGCGGTTGCAGATGGCGCAGACCGAACCGCTGGGCGAGCCGCTGACCACCACGGTCGCCGACGCCGACAGCTTCCGCTACTACCCCGCCTACGCGGGCGACGCGCTGGAGGCGCTGCGGGCCGGGCAGCCGCAGATCCCGGTCGCCGAGGCGCACCGCATGCAACTGCTGATGGTCCAGCGGCTCGACGGGAGCCTGACCATCGGCGACACCCACGAGTACGACGAGCCGTTCGGCTTCGACACGGTCGAGGAGCCGTACGAGCACCTCTCGTCGGTGGTCGAAGGGCTGCTCGGACGGCCGCTGCCGCGCATCCGCCGCCGCTGGGCCGGGGTGTACGCGCAGTGCGTGGACGGCACCCGGGTGGTGCACCGCCAGCAGGTGGCCGACGGGGTGTGGCTGGTGACCGGGCCCGGCGGGCGCGGCATGACCTGCTCGCCCGCGATAGCCGAGGACACCGCCGACCAACTCGGCTGGTAGGAAAGGAAAATGATGACCAGTCAGGAAATTCGGGAAAGCCGGGACCACGCGCCGGCCATCGGCCTCGTCGTGCTGGACATGGCCGGCACCACCGTGCGCGACGACGGGCTGGTCGAGCAGGCCTTCTCCGCCGCCGCCGAGGCGCTCGGCGTGGAGCCCGGCGGCGAGGAGCACGCCAGGATGCTGGAGCACGTGCGGGCCACCATGGGCGAGTCGAAGATCACCGTCTTCCGCGCCCTGTTCGGCGCCGAGGACCGGGCGCGCAAGGCCAACGCGGTCTTCGAGGAGTCGTACGCCTCCCTGGTGGACGGCGGCCGGATCTCCCCGGTGCCGGGCGCCCGCGAGGCGATCGAGGGCTGGCGCGCCGAGGGCCGGAAGGTGGCGCTGACCACCGGGTTCGCCCGGGTCACCCAGGACGCGATCCTCGACGCCCTCGGCTGGCGGGAGCTGGCCGACCTCACCCTGTGCCCGGCCGACGCGGGCCGCGGCCGCCCCTACCCCGACATGGTCCTCACCGCCCTCCTGCGCACCGGCACCGACGACGTGCGCGCGGTCGCGGTGGCCGGCGACACGGCGTACGACATGCTCAGCGGCGTCCGCTCCGGCGCCGCGATCGTGGCGGGCGTGCTCACCGGGGCGCACGGCCGCGCCGCGCTCACCGGCGCGGGCGCCACCCACGTCCTCGACTCCGTCGCCGCGCTGCCCGCGATCGTCGGCCGGGCGTGAGCCGCGCTGCCACGGCGGCCACCCCGCCCCGGGCGGCGCCCGTCCCACCTCGCGGAACGGGTGCCGCCCCGGCCGGGCACCGCCGTTAGGCTGGAGGCCCGAAGTCGTGTTCGGTAAGGAGTTCCGTCCGTGGCAGAGCGCAAGCCGATCGAGTCCTGGCTCACCGACATGGACGGGGTGCTGATCCACGAGGGCATCCCGATCCCGGGCGCGCAGGAGTTCATCAAGCGGCTGCGCGACAGCGGCAAGCCGTTTCTCGTGCTCACCAACAACTCCATCTACACCCCGCGCGACCTGCACGCCCGGCTCGGGCGGATGGGCCTGGACGTGCCGCAGGAGAACATCTGGACCTCGGCGCTGGCCACCGCGCAGTTCCTCGACGACCAGCGCCCCGGCGGCACCGCGTACGTCATCGGCGAGGCGGGCCTGACCACCGCGCTGCACGACATCGGCTACGTGCTGACCGACGCCGAGCCGGACTACGTGGTGCTCGGCGAGACCCGCACCTACAGCTTCGAGGCGCTCACCAAGGCCATCCGGCTGATCAACGGGGGCGCCCGGTTCATCGCCACCAACCCCGACGAGACCGGCCCCTCGGCGGAGGGCGCGCTGCCCGCCACCGGCTCGGTCGCCGCGCTGATCACCAAGGCGACCGGCAAGGACCCGTACTTCGTCGGCAAGCCCAACCCGCTGATGATGCGCGCAGGACTCAACGCGATCGGCGCGCACTCCGAGTCCTCCGCCATGATCGGCGACCGCATGGACACCGACGTGCTGGCGGGCCTGGAGGCCGGCATGGAGACGTTCCTGGTCCTCACCGGCGTGACCGCGCCGGACGCGGTGGACCGGCACCCGTTCCGTCCGTCCCGGATCGTCGACTCGATCGCCGACCTGGTCGACCTGGTGGACAAGCCGGACATCGCGGTCTGAGGCGGCCCCGCCCCGGCGGTGGCGCCGAGGCCGGTCAGACGCCGGGGCGGGCGAGCAGCAGCAGGACCGAGTCGTCGCCCAGGGTGCCGCCGGTGTGCGCCAGCAGGTCCGCGTAGAGGCGCTCGACCGCGGCCTCCAGGTCGTCCGCCGCGTTCACCAGCAGCGGGCCCGCGCGCTCGGCGAGCGGATAGAAGCCGCCGTCCTTCGCCGCCCGTGCCTCGATCACGCCGTCGGTGCACAGCACCAGCACCTCGTCCGCGCCCAGCGGCACCCGCCATGGCGTCGGCGCTCCCGGCACGAACGACGTCAGGCCGAGCGGCACCCACGGGTCCGGCGGATCGAGCGACCGCACGGTGCCGTCAGCCGAGACGCGCAGCGGCGGAACGTGCCCGTAGTGCAGCAGCACGACGTCGCTGTCGAGCGCGGCGTCGGCGACCGCCTCAACCTCGACGGCCGCCCCCGCCTCCCGTCCCGCCGGGAACTCCAGGAACAGCGCCGTGGTGAACTCGCCGTCCGTCACGTGCCGCCGCACGCTCGCGTCGACCCGCTCGGCGACCTTCGCCAGGCCGCCCTCGTCGTAGGCCGCCTCGCGGAACGCGCCCATCACCACGGCCGAGGTCTGCACCGCCTCCAGGCCCTTGCCGCGCACGTCGCCGACGAGCGCCCGCACCCCGTGCGGGGTGTCCAGGACCGCGTACAGGTCGCCGCCGATCTGCGCGGCGTCGGCGGCCGAGGCGTAGCGCACCGCCAGCCGCACCCCGCCGACCCGCGGTCCCGGCGGGCGCAGCAGCGCGCGCTGCGCCGCCTCGGCCACCGAGACCACGGCGCGGAACTGCGCGGTGCGCTCCTCGCGCCACCACGCCCCGTAGGCGCTGAAGAGCACCACGATCAGATAGCTGATGGTGATCCCGCCCAGGATGCGCCGGTCGTGGTTGCTCCACGAGCCGTCGTACGGGATCAGCGCGGCCTGCGCCACCGCCCCGATCAGGCCGACCAGCAGGGTGCGCCGCCAGGTGGTGGTGGCCACGGCCAGCGCGGGGACCATCACCATCATCGGCGCGAGGAAGTGGTTCCGGCCCACCAGCAGGTCCGCGGCGACCACCGCGAAGACCGCCGTCAGCGGGATCGCCATCCCCTGGTGCGTGGAGACGGCGTGGCCCAGCGCGTCGAGCGCCCGCCGGAATCCTGAGGTCCTCACAATCAGAACATAACGGGTCGGCGCCCCGCGGCGACCCTGAGGTGCGCCCAGGGGGTGCCCGGGAGCTTGGCGGAGAAGCTGGGAGACACGCCGGTGAACCTGTGAGATCTCCGCGTCCTGGAACCGCACGTTCACTCGAACGCGTTGTTGACAGGGATGAACAAGACGATCAGACGCACATCGGTCTTCTGCCTTCTGCTGGTCCTCGCCGTCGTGGCGCGGGTCAGCTGGGTGCAGGTGGCCGACGGACCGAAACTCGCCTCCGACTCGTACAACCGGCGCACCATGATCGCCCAGTGGGCCAATCCGCTGGGTGACATCGTCGTGGCGGGCAAGCCCGTCACCGGTTCCGCGGCGACCTCGGGCAGCGACTTCAAGTACAAGCGCACCTACACCGACGGCCCGATGTACGCCGCCGTCACCGGTCGCAGCTCGCAGGTCTTCGGCGCCACCCAGCTCGAAGGCATCTACCAGAACGTCCTGAACGGGACCGACGACCGCACCAAGGGCATCCTGGACACGCTCACCGGTTCCAGCGGCAAGCCCGGCGACGTGCTCACCACGATCGACCCGGCGGTGCAGAAGGCCGCGTACGACGGCCTGGGCTCCAAGAACGGCGCCGCCGTCGCCATCGACCCCTCCACCGGCCAGATCCTCGCCATGGTCAGCACGCCCAGCTACGACCCGGGCAAGATCGCCGGCGGCTCGCAGGCCGACGCGACCGCCTGGCAGCAGCTGAACGCCGACAAGAACCAGCCGATGCTCAACCGCGCGCTGCGCCAGACCTATCCGCCCGGCTCCACCTTCAAGCTGGTGGTCGCCTCCGCCGCGCTCCAGGACGGCCTGTACTCCTCGGTCGACCAGCCCACCGACAGCCCCAACCCCTACACCCTGCCCGGCACGACCGACACGCTCACCAACGAGGAGGCGTCGGCGCCGTGCAAGGACGCCTCCATCCGCGTCGCGCTGGAGTACTCCTGCAACACCGTCTTCGCCAAGATGGCCGTGGACCTCGGACAGGCCAAGGTCAAGGCGATGGCCGACGCCTACGGTTTCGACGACAGCCACCTGGAGATCCCGGTGAGCGCGGCGACCAGCGTCTACCCGACGGACATGCCGAAGTCCTCCACCGCGCAGACCGGTATCGGTCAGTTCGACGTGCGGGCCACACCGCTGCAGATGGCGATGGTCGTCTCCGCGATCGCCAACGGCGGCAAGCTCATGGCGCCGCACATGGTCTCCAAGGTCACCGACGGCGACGGCAACGCCCTCCAGTCCTTCGGGCCGAGCGTGAAGTCCACCCCGATCAGCTCGCACACCGCCGACGAGCTGCGCTCCGCGATGGTCAGCGTCATCCAGCAGGGCACCGGCACCAACGCCCGCATCCCCGGCGTCGAGGTCGGCGGCAAGACCGGCACCGCGCAGCACGGCGTCGACAACAGCGGCAATCCGTACGCGTGGTTCGTGTCGTACGCGAAGAACAGCGCGGGCAAGGAGGTCGCGGTGGCCGTCATGGTGGACGACCCGAACGCGGAACGCGCCGAGATCAGCGGCAACGGCTTCGCCGGACCGATCGCCAAGTCGATGATGGAGGCGGCACTGAAGTAGCGCACAGGGAGCGTACGGGGAAGGGGAGTCCGGCGGTGTCGGGATCGCGCCGGAACGACGTGGCCCGCTCGCGCCGGGACGGCGTGGCGCGATCGCATCGGCCAACGTGAAG
This sequence comes from Streptomyces sp. ICBB 8177, assembly GCF_003144095.1. Taxonomy (GTDB): domain Bacteria; phylum Actinomycetota; class Actinomycetes; order Streptomycetales; family Streptomycetaceae; genus Streptantibioticus_D. The sequence continues at coordinate 260,923 of NZ_NSKH01000003.1, forward strand.
CTCTTGCGACAGCGGGGGCGGAAGCGCTGACAGCGATCACAGGGTCTGCAAAGGTTCAGGCGATCCTTCTCCCCGACCAGTTGGAGGACCCCGTGCGCTTCAGAACGATCGCGTCCGCCGCCGGCGCGCTGACGCTGCTGCTGGCGATCCCGGCCGCCGCGGCCACCCCGACCCCCGGTGCCCCCGGCATCGGCGACCCGTACTACCCGACGTACGGCAACGGCGGATACGACGTCGGCCACTACGACCTGCGGCTGAAGTACCAGCCGACGACCGACGCGTTGCAGGGCACCGCCACCATCCTGGCGAGGACCACCCAGGACCTGTCCCGCTTCGACCTCGACTTCGCGCTCGGCGTGGACGGCGTGCTGGTGGACGGCCACCCGGCGAAGTTCACCGAGTCCCCGGCCGCCCACAAGCTCCAGGTCACCCCGGACGCACCGCTGGCCAAGGGCAGCGACGTCACCGTGGTCGTCCGCTACCACGGCGTGCCCTCCAAGGTCGTGGTGGACGGCTTCACCTCCTGGCAGCGCACCCCCGACGGCGCCGTGGCCGCCAACGAGCCGGAGTCGGCGTGGTGGTGGTTCCCCAGCAACGACCACCCGCTGGACAAGGCCACCTACGACATCTCCGTCGAGGTCCCCACCGGCGACCAGGTGATCAGCAACGGCCTGCCCACCGGCCGGACCACGGACGTCGAGGGCTGGACCCGCTACAACTGGCGGCAGGACAAGCCGCAGGCGACCTACCTCGCCACCATGGCGATCGGGAAGTTCGACGTCACCAAGGGCACGACGGCCGACGGCATCCCGGTCATCAACGCCTACAGCACCGCGCTCGGCGACTCCGCGGGCGCCGCCAGGGCCAGCGTCGAGCGCACCGGTGAGGTGATCGACTGGGAGAGCAGGTACTTCGGGCCCTACCCGTTCGCCTCGGTCGGCGGCTACGTGCCGGACGCCACCTCGGACTTCGCGCTGGAGACCGAGACCCGGCCGTTCTACAGCCCGACGATGTTCTCCTCCGGCGCGGACGTCTCCGTGGTCGTGCACGAACTGGCCCACCAGTGGTTCGGCGACTCCGTCTCGCTCGAACGCTGGCAGGACATCTGGCTGAACGAGGGCTTCGCGACGTACGCGCAGTGGCTGTGGTCGCAGTACCAGGGCGAGGGCACCGCGCAGCAGCTCGCCGACTACGTCTACGCCTCGCACCCGGCCGGCGACGCGTTCTGGAAGATCGAGCCCGGCAACCCGGGCGCCGCCAACCAGTTCGCCGACCCCGTCTACGACCGGGGCGCCGCCGCCCTCCAGACGCTGCGCGACACCGTGGGCGACAAGGCGTTCTTCACGATCCTCAAGGACTGGACCGCGCAGCACGCCTACGGCAACGCCGACTTCGCGCAGTTCCAGGCGCTGGCCGAGAAGGTCTCGGGCAAGAAGCTCGGCCCGCTGTTCACCACCTGGCTGTTCACCCCTGCCCGCCCGGCGACCGGCCCGGTGGCACAGGGCACGAAGGCCCCCGCCGCCGCGCGCGGTGCCGTGCCGCAGCCGAAGTCGTGGCGCGAGATCCACACCGCGTACGCACTGGCGCGCTGACCGGCGGAAGGCCGCCGCACCGCGCGGAAGCGGTCCGCCCGGTCACGCGACCGGGCGGACCCTTCCTGACCGGGAACGCGTGATCAACAGCCGAGATCAACAGCGTGATCAACAATGGACCGGCGATCAATAAGCGGGGATGTGCGCTCACCCCAAGTGACCGTTTGAGGACACCCCGGCGCTATACAGGCGGGCATGACGAACACCATGCCCGCGCAGCGGGACCCCCTGGAGCCGCTGGAACTGGACGTCGACCGGCACGACCCCGCGTACCGCCGCTGGCTGCGCGAGGCGGTCGGCAAGGTGCAGGCCGACGCCAACCGCTCCGCCGACACCCACCTGCTGGCGGTGCCGCTGCCCGAGGCGTGGGGGATCGACCTGTACCTCAAGGACGAGTCCACCCACCCGACCGGATCGCTCAAGCACCGGCTGGCCAGGTCCCTGTTCCTGTACGCGCTGTGCAACGGCTGGATCCGGCCGGGGCGTCCGGTGATCGAGGCGTCCAGTGGTTCCACGGCCGTCTCCGAGGCGTACTTCGCCAAGCTCATCGGGGTGCCGTTCGTCGCGGTGATGGCGCGCACCACCAGCCGGGCCAAGATCGCGCTGATCGAGTTCCACGGCGGGCGGTGCCACCTGGTCGACAACCCCTGCGAGGTCTACGAGGCCGCCACGGCGCTGGCCGCCGAGACCGGCGGGCACTACATGGACCAGTTCACCTACGCCGAGCGCGCCACCGACTGGCGAGGCAACAACAACATCGCCGAGTCCGTCTTCCGCCAGATGGCCGCGGAACGCCACCCCGAACCCACGTGGATCGTCGCCACCGCGGGCACCGGTGGCACCTCGGCGACCATCGCCCGCTACGTGCACTACACCCAGCGCGCGACCGGGGTGTGCGTCGCCGACCCGGAGAACTCCGCGTTCTTCGACGGCTGGCGCACCGGCGATCCGGGCGTCACCACCGCATGCGGCTCGCGCATCGAGGGCATCGGGCGGCAGCGCGTGGAGCCCAGCTTCGTGCCCGGCGCGGTCGACCGCATGATGCGCGTGCCAGACGCGGCGTCCATCGCCACCATCCGCGTGCTGGAACGGCTGCTGGGCCGCCGCACCGGCGCGTCCACCGGGACCGGCACGTGGGCCGCGTTCCGGATCATCGCCGAGATGCTGGCACGCGGCCAACAGGGGTCCGTGGTCACGCTGTTGTGCGACCCGGGCGAGCGCTACCTCGACACCTACTACTCCGACGAGTGGCTGGCCGAACGCGGCATCGACATCACGCCGTACGCCGCCCGGCTGGAGCGGTTCTGGGCGACGGGCTCGCTGGACTGAGCGGGCTCGGTGGCGGTCACGCCGCGCCCGCCGCGCAGCGCACCACGAGATAGCCCGCCACCGCCACGGTCAGCGTGGCGAAGGCGCGGCCCAGCACGGGGGCCGGGACGCGGGCGCACACCGCGCGGCCCGCGAGCGACCCGGCGACGGCTGCCGCGGTCAGCGGGACGACTACGTGCCACGGGAAGCGCTCGGCCCCGGCCCTGGCGGCCAGCGCGACGCCCGAGTTGATCGCGATGACCAGCAGCGAGGTGCCGACCGCCACCGGCATCTCGTAGCCCAGCGCGGCCACCAGCGCGGGCACGATGACGAACCCGCCGCCCACCCCGAGGAAGCCGGTGAGGAAGCCCACGACGGAACCGGAGACCAGGACGCGCGCTACCGGGTGGGCGGGCGCGCGCACCGGGGCCGCGGCCGTCCGGCCGCCACGGTGGCGGCGCAGCATGCCGGCCGCCGAGACGACCATCAGCGCGGCGAAGCACAGCAGCAACGCGGTCGGGTCCACGCTGCGGTCGAGCGCGGTGCCCGCGCAGCTCGCGGCGGTACCGGCGGCCCCGAAGGCCAGGCCGGCCCGCCACCGCACGTGGCCCGCGCGGGCGTGGCCGGCGGCGCCGGTCAGCGCGGTCACGCCGACCACGACGAGGCCCGCGGTGGTGGCCTCGCGGGGCGGCTGACCGAGCGCGTAGACCAGCACCGGCACGGTGAGGATCGACCCGCCTCCGCCGAGCGCGCCCAGGCTGAGACCGATCAGGGCGCCCAGGACGACGCCCAGGGCCGTCACGCCACGATCCCCGGGCGCCCGTCAGGCCGCCGCACGGGCAGCCCGGCGTCCGCCCAGGCGCTCATCCCGCCGCGCAGGTTGCGCACCGGCGTGCCGGACGCCCTGAGCCGCTCGGCCACCAGCGCGGACCTGCGGCCCGACCGGCACACCGCGATCAACAGTTGATCAGGCGTCAACTCCGGTGCCCGGCACGGCTCGGAGAGCGGTGAGAGCACGGCACCGGGGGCGTGCCCGGCCCGCCACTCGTCCTCCTCCCGCACGTCCAGCAGCACCGCGCGGCCGGCGCGTATCAGCGCCTCCGCCTCCTGGGCGCCGATGTCGTCGCCGTCATCGTCCCCGCCGTGCGCCGTCCGCGTCATCGGGCCAACTCCCTTCCCGCGCCCGCCAGGTCCAGCCGGTAGCCCTCCCGGGCGGAGAACTCGGCACGCGCGGTGAAGCGGTCGCCGCGCACCAGCGTGTGCCGCCACTCCACCGGGCGGTCCCCGGCCATTCCCAGGCGGTCGACCGCGAACGCGGCCACGTCCGCGCCGATGCCCAGCAGCCGCCGTTCCGCGGCCGTGGGCACCACCGCCCGCAGCACCTCGCGCCCGCCGGTCAGCCGCACGCCGGTGCGCAGCGCCAGCTCGTCGTAGAGCGAGGTGTGCGTGAAGTCCGCGTGCAGCAGCGGCGCCGCGAGCCCGGCGGGCAGCCACACGCGGTCCACCGCGAGCGGTTCGTCGTCCGCGAGCCGCAGCCGCTCCAAATGCAGCAGCGGCGCCGACTCCTCGAGTCCCAGGCGGGCGGCGAACACCCCGTCCGCCCGCACGTCCAGCACCCGCACCACGCTGCGCTGCGTCCGCCCGGCCGCCTCGACGGAGGCGAACAGGCTGTAGAGCGCGCCGAGCGGCTGCTCTATCTCGGCGGGCACCGCGAGCCGCGGCGGCCTGCCGCGTTCGGCCACGACCAGCCCCTCGGCGCGCAGGCTGCGCAGCGCCTCGCGCACGGTGTGGCGGCTCACGCCGTACTGCTCGACGAGCGCCAGCTCGCCGGGGAAGGGCGCGCCGTCGGCACCGAACTCGCCGTCCGTCAGCCGCCCGCGCAGGTCGTCGCGGACCTGCGCCCACAGCGGCAGCGGACTGGACCGGTCGGGCCGCACGGCGCCGCGCGGCCCGCGTGCCGGTGGATTCCCGTTCCCCGCAGGGGAGTTTGCTCTGCTCGATCGCACGGGAGTTAATGTACGTACATTCGTGCATTGACGGAAGCGCGACGGCCAAAGCGCCTTGAGTACAGGCGCGTTGGGCGGCGGGCGCATCGACGAAAGGGACGTGTGCGGTGCTTGAGGTCGAGGTGATCCCCACACGGGAGCTGGGCAACCGCAGCTATGTCGTGCACGACGGCCGCACGGCGGTCGTGGTCGACCCGCAGCGGGACCTGGACCGGGTGGAGCAGGTGCTGGAGAAGGCCGCGGTCGGCTGCGGACTCGTGGTGGAGACGCACGTGCACAACGACTACGTGACCGGCGGCTGGGAACTGGCCCGGCGGCACGGCGTGCCGTACGCGCTCTCGGCCGAGGAGACCGTCTCGTTCACCTGCCGCCCGGTGCGGGACGGCGAGCGGCTGGCGGTCAACTCGCTCACCGTCGAGGTCGTCGCCACCCCCGGCCACACCGACGGGCACCTGGCCTACGTCGTCACCGACGGCGAGGCACCGCCCGCCGTCTTCACCGGTGGCTCGCTGCTGTACGGCACCGTCGGGCGCACCGACCTGGTGGACCCGGAACGCACCGAGGAGCTGGCCCGGGCGCAGTACCGCTCCGCGCGGCGGCTCGCCGCACGGCTGCCGGACGACGCGGCGGTCTATCCCACGCACGGCTTCGGCAGCTTCTGCTCGGTCGGCCCGAGTGCCCGGGACGCCGGTCCGGTCACCCTCGCCGACGAGCGCCGCCGCAACGACGCGCTGACCGAGCCGGACGAGGACGCCTTCGCCGCCCGCCTGGTCGCCGGGCTGACCGCGTATCCCGCCTTCTACGCCCAGCCGTTGAACCGCAAGGGGCCGGGCCCGGCCGACCTCGCCCCGCCCGAGCCGGTGGACGCCGCCGAGTTGCGGCGCAGGATCGCCGACGGCCAGTGGGTGCTGGATCTGCGCGACCGCACCGCGTACGCGGCCGGGCACCTCGCCGGGAGCGTCGGCATCGAGCTGGGCGACCAGTTCTCCACGTACGTCAGCTGGCTGCTGCCGTGGGGCGAACCGCTGACCCTCGTCGGCGAGAGCGGCGATCAAGTCGCTGCCGCACAGCGGCAGTTGGCGCGCATCGGGGTGGACCGGCCGGCCGGCGCCGCGATCGGTGACGTCCCCGGGGAACGCGCCTATCCGCGTGCCACGTTCGCGGAGGCGGCCGCCCGTCCCGACGGCGACCTGCTGGTCGACGTGCGCCGCGACGACGAGCGCGCGAGCGGCCACATCCCGGGCTCGCACCACCTGCCCGTTCACCAACTGCTGCCCAGGATTGAGGAGTTGCCGCGTGACCGGCGGCTGTGGCTGCACTGCGCGGGCGGCTTCCGCGCGAGCGTCGCGGCGAGCCTGCTGGAGCGCGCCGGCCACGACGTGGTGCTGGTCGACGACGACTACGCGAAGGCGGTGGAGGCGGGGATCGCCACGGGGTGAGTCCGTGCCCGAGATCCGCTGCCCCCACGACCGCTCACCACTCAGGAGGCCTTCCCATGCCCCGTCAGCACGCCCGCGTCCTCGTCGTCGGCGGCGGCACCGCCGGGATCACCGTCGCGGCCCGGCTGCGCCGCGCGGGCACCACCGGCGTCACGCTGCTCGAACCCTCCGCCACGCACTACTACCAGCCCCTGTGGACCCTGGTCGGCGGAGGCCGGGCCCCGATGGCCGCCAGCGCCAGGCCCGAGGCGTCCGTGCTGCCGAAGGGCGTGCGCTGGGTGCGCGACCGCGCGGTCGGCGTGGACCCCGTCGCACACACCGTCGCCACCGCCGACAGCGGTGAGATCGGCTACGACCGCCTCGTGGTGTGCCCCGGCATCCGGCTGGACTGGGACGCGGTGCCCGGCATGGAGCACGCGGTGCGCTCCACCCCGTACGCCTCCACCAACTACGAACCCCGACTGGCCCCGAAAACCTGGCAGTTGATACGCGGCATGCGCGCGGGCACCGCCGTCTTCACGATGCCGTCGGGCCCGGTCAAGTGCGGTGGCGCGCCGCAGAAGATCGCCTACCTCGCCGCGGACCACTGGCGCCGCCAGGGCGTGCTGCGGGACATCAGGGTGGTGCTGGTGCTGCCCACGCCCGCGATGTTCGGGCTGCCGGTCTTCGCCGCAGAACTGGAACGCGTCGCCGCCCGCTACGGCATCGAGGTCCGGCTCGGCAGCGAGCTGACGCGGGTCGACCCGGACGCGCGCGAGGCGGTCGTCACCGACCACGCGAACGGCACCGCCGAGACGATCGGCTACGACCTGCTGCACGCCGTACCGCCGCAGACCGCGCCGCGCTGGCTGGCCGGCGGACCGCTGGCGGACGCCGCCGACCCGCGCGGCTGGGTGGAGGTCGACCGGCACACGATGCGGCACACGCGCTTCCCCGAGGTGTTCGCGCTCGGCGACGCGGGCTCCACGCCCAACTCCAAGACCGGCGCCGCGGTGCGCAAGCAGGCCCCCGTGGTGGTGCGCAACCTGCTGGACTCGCTGGCCGGACGGGAACCGACCGCCTCGTACGACGGCTACTCCTCCTGCCCGATCACCACCGCGCGCGACCGGATGCTGCTGGCCGAGTTCGACTACTCGATGACCCACACGCCGACGATCCCGCTGCTCGACACCACCCGCGAGCGGCGCGACATGTGGTACCTCAAGCGGTACGGCCTGCCGCTGCTGTACTGGCGGTTCATGCTGCGCGGGCTGGCCTGAGCGGCGCGGAGCGCGGGGCACGGGCGTCGGCGTGCCGGGCGGGCCCGGCGAGCCGAGGCGCACCGGGGTGTCAGGCGCGGCGATCTCGGCGGTCGTGGTCGAGAGTATCCGGCATGAACGCCTCGACTACCCGCCGGATGACCGCCCGCAGCCGCACCGAGGCGCACAGGGTGGCCACCCCGCTGGAACTCTTCTTCGACCTGTGCTTCGTGGTCGCGGTCGCCCAGGCGGGCACCCGGCTGGTGCACTCGACGGCCGAGGGCCACCCGGGACACGCGGTCACCGGCTACCTCTTCGTCTTCTTCGGCATCTGGTGGGCGTGGATGAACTTCTCCTGGTTCGCCTCCGCCTACGACACCGACGACGTGCCGTACCGGATCGCCACGCTGGTCCAGATCGCGGGCGTCCTCATCTACGCCGCCGGGGTGCCGCGCGCGTTCGACGACAGCGACTGGGCGATCGCGGTGCTGGGGTATGTGGTGATGCGGCTCGCGCTCACCTTCCAGTGGCTGCGCGCGGCGCACGCCGAGCGGGGCCCGGCGCGGCGCACCGCGCTGCTGTACGCGGGCGGGGTCGTGTTCTGCCAGGTGTGCTGGGTGTTGCTGCTGCTGGTACCCGCGGGGGCTGGGCGGGCCGCCGTGTTCCTGTGCGTGATCGTGGCCGAGATGCTGGTCCCGGTGATCGCCGAGCGCCGCCACCAGACGGCCTGGCACCCGCACCACATCTCCGAGCGCTACGGCCTGTTCACCCTGATCGTGCTCGGCGAGACGGTCTCCGCGGCGACCGTCGCCGTCCAGTCGGCCATCGACGAGCACGACGCGCTGGGGGAGTTGCTGCCGATCGCGGCGGGCGGCCTGCTGATCGTCTTCGCCGCGTGGTGGATCTACTTCGCGGTCCCCATCCACGGCCATCTGCGCGGCAACCGCCAGGCGTTCCTGTGGGGTTACGGGCACTACGTGGTCTTCTCGTCGGCGGCCGCGATCGGCGCGGGCATCGAGGTGGCGGTGGAACAGGCGGTCGGCAAGACCCACCTGACGACCACCGGCGCGTCGTTCGCCGTCACCGGTCCCAGCGCGGTCTTCCTGTTCACCCTGTGGCTCCTGCACGCCCGCCACTCCAAGCGCGGCCCGGCCCAGCAGGCCATCCTCCCGGTCACCGCGGTCCTGGTGGCCCTGTGCGCCTTCGCCGGCCACGCGGCGGTCCTGCTGGCCGGCATCATCTCGGCCCTGGCGGTGGCGGCAGGCGTGACCCTGGCGGCCCGCAACCCGGAGAGCCACGAGGCCGAGTGAGACGACGGCGCGGCGCGCCGGGCGGCGGGCGGATTGCGTGCCCGCCGCGGCGCGGGCGTGGTGAGCGGATGGCACGATGCGGCGTATGGCATCCCTCATACCCCCCGTCGTCCCGCCCGGACGCATGAGTGCCGTCCCGCAGCCCACGTTCGAGCTGAACGGCACCGTGCGACTGCGGCCCTGGCGCGAGCGGGACGCGCCCGCCCTCGTGGAGGCCGCGCGGCAGGACGACATCCGGCACTGGAACCGGCCCTCCTACGTCACACTGGACGACGCCCGGGACCGCGTCGAGGCGTATCGGCAGGCGTGGACGGCCGAGCGGTCGGCGATCTGGGCGATCGTGCGCGGGTCCGGCGACGAGGAGCGGGCCGTCGGACTCGTCGGGCTCGGCGACTTCGACCTCAAGGGCGGCAGCGCCGAGATCCTCTACTGGCTGCTGCCCGAGGGGCGGGGCGGTGGTCTCGCGGTGAAGGCGACGGTACGCGTGAGCCGTTGGGCGCTCGACGACCTCGGGCTGCACCGCCTGCGCATCACCCACTCCACCGCCAACCCCGCGTCCTGCCAGGTCGCGACGCGGGCCGGGGTCGCGCTGGAAGGCACCATGCGCAGCGCCCTGCTGCACGCCGACGGCTGGCACGACGAGCACCTGCACGCCCGCGTGCGGGGTGATCGCTGGCCGTAGGCTTCGGTGCATGACGAGTGGACGTACGAGCGACGGCAGCGCCGGGGACGCCGACTACGGGGCGATAGGCGGGGGTTACGCCGACTTCCGGCGGCCTGATCCGCGGATCGCGCAGGTGATCGCGCGGGCGCTGGGCGAGGCACGCACGGTGGTCAACGTCGGCGCGGGCGCCGGGTCCTACGAGGCGGCGGCGCCCGAGGTCACCCCCGTCGAGCCGTCCGCGTCGATGCGCGCGCAGCGCCCGGCCCACCTGGCACCGGCGATCGACGCCGTCGCGGAGGACCTTCCGTTCGCCGACGGCGCGTTCGACGCGGCGATGACCACGTTCAGCGTGCACCAGTGGAGCGACGTGACGGCGGGGCTGCGGGAGATGCGGCGGGTGGCGCGCGGTCCGGTGACCGTGCTGACCTGCGACCCGGCCCGCGTGAGGGACTTCTGGCTGTACGCGTACGCCCCCGGCGTCCTCGACACCGAGGCCCGGCGCTACCCGTCGGTCGCCACGATCGCGGCGGCGCTCGGCGGCGAGGTGAGCGTGGAGCCGGTACCGATCCCGGTGGACTGCACGGACGGCTTCAACGAGGCGTACTACGCCCGCCCTGAACGCCTCCTGGACCCGGCGGCCCGGCAGGCGTGTTCGGCGTGGAGCTTCGTGGACGCCGCGACCGCCGACGCGTACACCGACCACCTGCGCCGCGACCTCGCCGACGGCACGTGGGACGCCCGGTACGGCTCCCTGCGCGAACAGCCCTCCTACGAAGGCTCGTTGGTCCTGGTCCGCGCGGTGCCGGCGTAGCCGTCGGCTGCCCCAACGGGCCCCCGGCGACGCCTTCGAGCGCACCGGACCGGGGCCGCGAGGTGCCCGCCCGCCTCTCGGCCCCGGCCCGCCACGGAAAGGACGGCGCGGCAGGGCGGAACGGGGTGGCGCGCCGGTCAGACGGAGAACGACCAGGAGTCCCCGGGAGCTTGCAACGTGCCCCCCTCGGCGTTGAGTTCGGCCCCCATGGCGTGAAGGGGGAAGCGGTCGAGTTCGTCCCACTTCCGGGCCACCCGGTCCAGCGCGTCCCAGAGTCGGTGGGGGGCCGCCCTGGTGCACGAGACGACGGTGGCCGTCCTCGGCGCGCGCCCACGAGCCGTCAGCGGCGAGCAGCCAGGTAACGGGGCGGTTGCCGTCTGGGTAGGGGGCGGAGCGTCCACCCCGGCTTGCCAGTTCCTCGACCACTGCATCGGGCGTCAGATCGGCCCGGTCTGTCAGGATGGGGATGGGGTTCGGCATGTCACCACAGGTCGGTTCCGCTGCCGGAGCCGGAGCCGGAGCCGGAGCGGTCGCTGTCGCCGTTGCTCGTCTCGGTCTGTGTCTCCGGCCTGGCCGCGGACTCCGCGTGCCAGGGGTTGCCGGATGCCGACACGTTGAGCTGAAGCGCGTCGCTGTAGGTGATCATCGGTGCGTCGCTGGTGCTCGCCGGCGGGGACACCAGGTGCCGCACCCCGAAGGGGAGGGCGGTCACAGTGCTCATCTCTTCCTCGTTTCCGCTATTGCAGGTCTCTCCGCTCCCGGACGGGTGCGGGGGCCCCGCCCCGGTCCGTGGTGGGGAACACACGGCCGGGGACGAGGTTGGCCGTTCCGGCGGGATGCTGACACCCGCCGAGGAGGAACCGGGGGCGGGCTGCGTGAACACGCGCTGGTTGAGCGACAACGATGGCGACTCGCCATCGCGTTGGATGGCGAGCACTGTATGGCCAGGGCGTTACGGCTCCCCGCACGGTGGATGCGGTACTCGGGACGGGGCACCGTTTTCAGTTGGGCAACGCTGGTGGTCGGCGCGCTCGACATGACTTCGGGCATGGGGTACCTCGGATTCGGGCTGGTACGTCTGAACAAACAGTAGGAGACCCAGAGTGAACCCCCCAGGTACGCTCGACAGGTCCGGCGCCGTTCCAACGGGACAGGAATAGAGGCGAGTTGGATGACCGAGCGAGCAAGCTGAGCGGATGAACAAACCCCAGAACGCCGCCGCGTACTTCGGCAAGGAAGCCAAAGCGTTGCGTGAGCACCTGCGCTTGTCGCAAGACGCTTTCGCGGATCGGTTGCACTAAACGCAAGCGCAGGTCAGCAAGGTGGAAAGCGGCGCGGTGCTCGCCTCGTCCGCGTTCGCGGAAGCGATGGACCGGGTTGCCGACACCGCTGGCGTGTACGTCCGTCTGCGGGAGAAGCTCAGCAAGCAGGGGCACCCCGAATGGTTCGTACCGTACGTCTCGTTGGAAGAGTCGGCGAGCGGCATCACGGACTACTCGTGCACGTTCCTGATGGGGCTGTTGCAGACTCCCGAGTACGCCGAAGCCGTCATGAGAGCTGCTTTCCCCCGCGAGAGCACGGACCAGATCAAGGCACGGGTAGAGCTACGCATGAGGCGGCAGGCCGTCATAGAGCGGGCGGAACCGCCTCTGTTGTGGGTTGTCGTCCATGAGGCCGTCCTGCGAACATGCGTCGGGGGAAAGGCCGTCATGGCAGCGCAGCTCGAACACCTCGCGGTGCTCATGCAGTCGCCTCACGTGACGATCCAGGTTCTTCCCTACAAGGCGGGTGCCGCCCCCTCCCATCTGCCCTTTACGCTGCTCTCGATGGATGGAAAACCTCACGCTGTCTACACCGAGACGCCGACACACGGCGGGCAGGTCGACGAGACGGCAAGCGTGGTGAGTTCCGCCGTCGTCATGTTCGACCGCCTGCGCATGGCAGCGCAGTCCGAGACCGACTCGCTGGCCCTGGTTCGCACGATCATGGAGGATCACGCCCGATGAGCAACACCCCCGACCCCCGACTCCCGCGGTGGGTCAAGAGCACGTACAGCGGCGGCGAGGGTCAGTGCGTCGAGTGGGCTCCGGAGCACGCCCGCGCCACGGGCGAGTTCCTGGTGCGGGACAGCAAGGACCCCCAGGGCCCTCACCTCACCCTGACAGCCGACCAGTGGGCCGGTCTGGTCGCTTTCGCCAAAGAACACGGCTGAGGCGCAACCCGGAGCGCGCGACCGACCCGAGCCCTGCCACTTCATCCCCGTGGAGTGGCAGGGCTCACTTGCTGTATCGCCGAGTTGCACAACGTCCCCGCCGAACTCGCCGCCTGCGCACGGCTCGGCGCGTAGCCGAAGGCCGAAGCGCGGACGGCCTGACCCGCGCGCACAGTTCAGGCCGCCGTACCGGAGGAACGCGTCAGCGGGCCAGCCGCCCCAGCAGTGACGACGCCACCGTGACGCCGAGTGCCGCGGCCACGATCAGGACCAGGTAGTCCATGCCCAGGTGGGAATGCGTGCCGAGCAGCAGGCCGCGCAGGGCGTCGACCTGGTAGCTCAAGGGGTTGATCTTGCTGAGCGTCTGGAGCCAGCCGGGCATGACCGCGACCGGGTAGAGCGCGTTGGAGGCGAAGAACAGCGGCATGGTGATCGCCTGCCCGATACCCATCAGGCGGTCGCGGGTCAGCACGATGCCCGCGATGGACATCGACAGGCAGGAGAAGAACGCCGACCCGAGGATGACCGCCACCGCGACCCCGAGCAGCCGCAACGGGTTCCAGGTCAGGGAGACGCCCAGCACGGCCGCGATCACGATCACCACGATCGCCTGGATCAGCGCCTTCACCCCGGCCGCGAACGCCTTGCCGGTGATCAGCGCGAACCGGGGCGTCGGGGTGACCAGCAGCTTGGTCAGGATGCCCGCGTCCCGCTCCCAGATGATCATGATGCCGTAGAAGATCGCGATGAACATCGCGGACTGCGCGATGATGCCCGGCGCCAGGTAGTCCAGGTACGGGATGCCGCCGGTCGGGATGGCGTGGATGTGGGTGAACGTCTCACCGAAGATCAGCAGCCACAACGCGGGCTGGATCGCGCGGGTGTACAGCTCGGTGCGGTCGTGGCGCAGCTTCTGCAACTCGACCGCGCACATCGCGCCGACCCGGGCGGGCAGCATGCGCCAGCCGGTGCGGGCGGGCGGCGGGGCGAGCAGCAGGTCGAGTCGGCGGACGGCCTGCGTCGCCGCGTCCTCAGCCGACGCGGGACGCGGTGCGGCGGGTGCTGCGGACATCGCGGAAATCTCCTCCCTCATCGAGACCACTGCCGGCGACGTCACGGAAGACGTCCTCCAGGGTCGGCGCCGAGCCGTCCGCCCGCCGCTCGCGCAGTTCGGTACGCAGCTGCTCGGGGGTGCCCAGGGCGCGGATGCTGCCCTTGTGCATCAGGGCGACGCGGTCGCAGTACTGGTCCGCCTCGTCCATGTAGTGCGTGGTGACCAGCACGGTCATCCCGGTCGCCTTGCGCACCGCGTTGATGTGCTCCCACACGCTGGTGCGGGCGATCGGGTCCAGGCCGATGGTCGGCTCGTCGAGCATCAGCAGCCTCGGCGCGCTGACCAGGGCCTGTGCCAGCTCCAGGCGGCGCACCATGCCTCCGGAGTAGGTCTTGGCGAGCCGGTCGGCGGCGTCGGTCAGGTCGACCGCCTCCAGCGCCTGGGCGACCCGGGCGGCGCGCTCGCGGCGGGAGACGTCGAAGACCCGGGCGAACAGCGAGACGTTCTCCCGCCCGGTCAGTCCGCCGTCGGCGGACAACTGCTGCGGCACGTAGCCCAGCAGCCGCCGCACCGCCATCTTCTCCTTCGCCGGGTCGTGGCCGAAGACGGTGACCATGCCGGGCGGCACCGGCAGCAGGGTGGTGACGCAGCGGATCGCGGTGGTCTTGCCCGCGCCGTTCGGGCCGAGCAGGCCGAAGCACTCGCCGGCCGCCACCGACAGGTCGAGGCCGTCGACCGCCTTGGTCTCGCCGAACGCGTAGTTCAGGCCGCTGCACACGACGGCCTCGGCAGTCGCCTCCCGCTCGGCGTTCACGCGTTCGGCGTCGGCGGAACGCGCTCGGGCGGCGGCACCAGCGTCGTCAGTCACTGCTCCTCCACTTCCTCGCGCAGGCTCTCGGCGAGCCTGCGCAGTGCCGGTAGCGCGGCGGCGAGCGCCGCCTGATCGTCCGTTGACAGTGCTTCCACGTGGCGGTGGACCAGTGCGGAACGCCGTTCCTGCCAGTCGCGCAGCCGGGCCTCCGCCTCGGGGGTGGGCAGCAGCAGCGCGGAGCGGCGGTCGCCGGGATCGGTCTCCCGGCGCAACAGACCCGCCGCGGTGAGCTGGTTGACCAGCGTGGAGACCGAATTGCCCGCGAGGTAGAGCTCCTTGGCGGCGGCCGACACGCGCAGCCCCGGATTGGCGGCGACCAGCCGCATCAGCTCGATCTGGGCGCCGCGCAGCCGGGGGACGGGGGTGTCGCGGCGCAGCCTGCGCCGGATCAGCCGCTGGACGCCGCCCAGGGCGTCGGCGAGCGCGTCGGATATGTCGGCTGGCGCTGTCACTCCATAATTTTAGCTCTTAGTACGAGGTATCTGCCAAGGGGTGCGGAGCAGTGTGCGGGGCGTACGCGACAGGGCCCCGCGCGCGCCGTCGCGCGGGGCCCTGTGGGTGGCGGGAGCGCCCGGAGGCGGTCAGAACTGCACGTCGGCGCAGGAGTAGAAGGCGTTGCCGGTGTCGGCGATGTTCCAGACGCCGAGGATCAGGTGCTTGCCGGTCAGGCCGGACGGGATGACGCCCTGCTGGGTGACGGTGTTGCTCGCGGGGGGCTTGCCGCCGTACGGGACGGTGAGGAACGGCGCCGGTTGCAGCTCCGCCCTGGTCAGCGGCTTGGCGGGGTCGTAGCCGTTCTTGGTGATGAAGTACTCGAAGTCGGTGGTGGCGTGCCGGGCGGTGAACGTCCAGGTGAAGGCGTAGGTCTGGCCGCCGGTGAGCCGCGTGGCCGGCCACTGGCCGTTCCTGGGGTCGTCCAGCTGGGCGAAGCGCGCGTTGCCGCCGCTGCAGATGGACCCGTCGGCGGGTCCGGCGGCCGGGAAGCCCTTGGGTCCCTCGACGCTCTGCGGCTCGTACTGGATGTCGCCGCAGTCGGTCACCGTGCCGTTGGCGCACAGGTCCTGGCGGCTGGGTGGAGTGCTGACGTAGCCGTGGCTGCTGGCGCTTCCGGTCGCTAACGCGGAGGCGCCGACGACCCCCGCCACCACGACGGCCACCGCGAGCCTGTGGCGCCGGACGCGGGCGGGACTGGTACGACTGCTCGTCTTGCGCATGGGTCACCTCGGGAGAACGTGGGGGTGTTCAACGGGTGTGCGCGCGCACGCACGGGGCTGCTGCGGTCTAGACCAAGTCGTCACGGTAGCGCCACAGGAAGGTCATGTCCATATCAACTCCCGCGCCGGGATGGAGACGGCACCGAACGGCGAGGACCGCTGCCGCGACGTTCCGGCAGCGGTCCTCGTGCGGATCGGGTTCGGGAAGGTGCCCTACGGCAGGTACACGATGCCCAGCTTCGTGAGTTGCCACAGCTGGGTGGACGCGCCCGTGTCGGGTTGCAGGACCGTGACCGGGTTGCCGGCCGAGTCGGTCTTCGCGCTCGTGCCCAGCGTGGCGACCATCGAGGTGTCCTGGGAGTCGGCCAGCTCGTACAAGCCGCTCCCCGCGGACTCGAACACCCAGTGCTGGTTGGCGCCGCCGTCGCAACCCCACTGCTGCAACGCCGTTCCGGCGGCCGTCGAGGCGCCGTTCGCGTCCAGGCACATGTCACGGTTGCCGCTGAAGTCCAGCTCGTAGGAGCCGCCGGACTTCGCCTCGAAGACGAAGGACTGGTTGAGGCCGCCGTCCGCCGGATACGTGATCGCCGGACGGCCGTCGGTGTCGTCGCCGTAGCTGCCGCCGCCGGAGAAGTCCAGCACCTGACCGGTGGCGTGGTTGGTCAGCTGGTACCAGGAGCCGTCCTCCGGCTTGTCCTGGAACGGCTGCCCGGGCGTGAGCGGTTCGATGGTGGTGCCGTCCGCGTCGTCCAGCGTGCAGTACGCCTCCTGCTGGGCGGGCTCGCCGTAGAACTCGCCCAGGCACGCGCCCTCGCCCTCGTAGCCCGCCACCCGCAGGTGGTACGACTGGCGGATCTCGTCCTCGCACAGGCCGAGGATGCCGATGGAGTAGTCGCAGCCGTTGCGGGTCAGCTCGCTGGTGTCGATGACGTCGCCGTTGGTGTACTCGTACGGCGAGGTCGTCATCTCGGCGCAGACCTCATGGCCGTAGGAGACCCGGCGCTGGTCGAGGAAGCGCACCCCGGGCACCGCCTCGGCGGCCGTGCGCAGCGCGTCGTCCAGCTGCGGCACGACCCAGTCGTGGCCCCACGCCAGGTCCTCGGGGAACGCCGGGCAGCCGTCGGCGACCTTGCCCGCGTAGGTGTTGGTGCGGATGTCGGGGGTGATGGGCGTGAAGTACGACTGCATCACCAACTGGTAGCTGCCGTCGGCGTATCCGGCGGTGCGCATGGTCTGCCGGACGTCGGTGAGCGCCGCCTCGATCTTGGGGACGACCGCCTTCGCCCGGGCGGTGATGGTCGCGCTGCCGATGGTGTCGCGGCAGCCCTGCGACTGGGGGATCGGGAAGTACTGCCCGAGACAGCTCTCCATGATCCCGCTGAAGTCGAAGTCGTCGTTGGCGCCGATGGTGACGACGACCATCTTCACGTCGTACTGGGCCGCCGTTCCGGCGAGTTGGGCGTCCTGCTTGGGCTCGCCGAAGTCGCCGCTGCCGCCGCCGGTCGTCTTGGCCAGCGTGGGATCGCTGACCAGGTCGCCGGTCTGCGCGCCGGAGCACGCGAGGTCGACGGCGGTGAGGCCGGACAGCCCGGTGTCGAAGATCTCCGACTTCGTGCTGCGGTGGCAGTAGTCGCTGGGGCCGTCCGTCCCCGGGACGTAGCCGTCGCCGGTGTCGGTGCCCGCACCCTCACCGGAGATGGCGCTGTCGCCCATGGAGACGATGGCGGGGGAGCGGTCGGCGTGCGGTGTCGTGGCGGCCGTGGCCGGTGTGGTGGTGGGCGATGCCACGGCGGTGGTGCCCGCGCCGAGGACGCCGAGGAGGGCGGCCGCGGTGAGGGCGGCGGCCTTCGCCAGTGCTGGTCTGGTCACGCGTGCTCCTGTGAACGCAGGGATGACCGCCCGGGGATGCCCGGGTGGCGAGGAGCGGTGGTGCGACGAGCGGGTTGTACGACGAGCCGTCGTGCGGGAAGTGCGGGAAGTGCGGTGAGTGCGCCGAGTGCGGTGTGCTGTCGCGCGGTGCCGTACGGCGCGCTGTCGTGCGGCGAGTGTGCTGCGGTGAGGGCCTTGCGCGCGGGGCGTGGGTGAGCGGGCCGGGGGTGCGTCCCGTCACCCGGAACAGTGGCTGTCGGCCACAGAGGCTAGATACCTGCGGGTAGCAAAACAAGAGTGATGCTCATGTTTTCTGCCTGGCACCCCTGAGCGCCCGGCGTCGGCGCCCCGAACGCCTCCGCCCGGCGCCCTCGGACGCCTCCGCCCGGCGGCCCCGGACGCCCCGCGCCGATATTCGGGCGACAGCCACGCCAGGCCGCTGTTAGCTTCGCGTCACATGGACCCCCTCGACGACCACGACCTGCGCTCGGCCTTCGTCAACTGCTCCAAGGGCGAGGCCCGCCGGATCAGCCTGCCGCGAGGGCTCGCCGAACTGCCCTGGGCCGACCTCGACTTCCTCGGCTGGCGCGACCCGGGCGCCCCGGACCGCGGCTACCTGGTCGCCCCGCGCGGCGGCGAGGTGGTCGGCGTGACGCTGCGGGTGCCGCAGGGCGGGCCGCGCAGCTTCGTCAAGACGACGATCTGCTCGCTGTGCCTGACCGGTCACCCCGGCTCCGGTGTCTCGCTGCTCGCCGCCCGCCGGGTGGGCGCGCGCGGGCGCGACGGCGACACGGTGGGCGCCTACATGTGCGCCGACCTCGCCTGCCCGCTGTACGTGCGCGGCAAGAAGGCCTCGGCCCTGGTCAGCCGCTACCGCGAGTCGCTGACCGTGCAGGAACGCGTCGACCGGATGCTGGCCAATCTCGACGAGTTCCTGGGCAAAGTCGTCGACGGGGGCTGAGGAGCCAGGGCATGCCCTTCGACCACAACGACCACTACCACCGGCTCGTGCTGCGGCAGGTGCCCGCGGGATGCCGACGCGCGCTCGACGTGGGGTGCGGTACGGGACGCCTCGCCCGGCGGATGGCGGCGCGGGGCATCGAGGTGGACGCGGTCGATCCGTCGCCGGAGGTGATCGCCCAGGCACGCCGAGCGGGCGGCGGGCCCGAATACCGGGTCGCGGACGTCACCGGCGAGGCGCTGCCGCGGGGGCACTACGACGCCGTCACCTGCCTGGCGAGCCTGCACCACATGCCGTTCGGCACGGTCACCGCGCTGCGCGAGGCACTGGCTCCCGGCGGGGTCCTGGTGGTGCTGGGCTGCTATCCGGAGCGCTCGCCCCTGGACCACGTCTGGAGCCTGGCCGCCGTCCCGGTCAACGCCGCGGCCCGTCTCGCGGTCGCGGCGAGTGAGCTGCGGCGTCCGGCCGCCGAGCGGACCCCGGGGGTGCGCGCGCCGGTGCGGACGCCCACGATGTCGTACGCCCAGACCCGCCGCGAGGCCGCCCGCCTGCTGCCCGGAGCACGCCTGCGCAGACTGCTGTTCTGGCGCTACCTGCTGGTCTACCGCGCGCCGCGCCCGGCCCCGCCCTCCGCCCCACGGCTCCCGGAGCGAGCGGGCTGACCGCAGACGACTACAGCAGTCCCAGGTCGCCCAGTTCCTTGTGCAGGTCCGCCCGGTCGCCGGACGGGGGCGTGCCTCGGGGCGGGACGATCGCGGCGCCCGTGCCGGTGCCGCCGGTCGCCGCGGGCACGGTGCGGCGGTCGCGGAAGAGCCACGCGCCGACCACGCCGCCGACCAGGCCGCCGAGGTGGGCCAGCCAGCTCACCCCGGGCGTCCCCGGCACCGCGATCGTGACCAGGTACGCGAAGGACGCCGCCATGACGACCCCGATCAGCGTGTCGATCAGGTGCCGGTCGAACAGCCCGCGCACCACCACGTAGCCGAAGTACCCGAAGATCAGGCCGCTCGCGCCCACCGTGTCGGTGCCGCCGCCCTGGAAGATCCACACCGCGAGCCCGCTGACCACCGCGACCAGCAGGCTCAGGCCCAGGAAGCGGACCACGCCCCGGTACGCGGCGAGGAAGCCGAAGACGAACAGCGGTCCCGAGTTGCTCTCGATGTGCGCCCAGCTCCAGTGCAGGAACGGCGCGGTCAGGATGTCCGGCAGCCGGCCCGCCTGCCCGGAGACGATGCCGTACTGCCGCGACAGCGCGTAGCCGTCGCCCCAGTTGGCGAGCTGGATCAGCCAGACGAGCGCCAGGAAGCCGAACATCGTGAAGAACGCCTTGCGCGCCTCCGCGACCATCAGCTCCGCGTCGACGACTCCGCCGCCCTCGGCGCCCGCACCCATTCCCCGCTCCTTCACCACGACACGTCCGGGAGATCCCCCGGTGCGAACTCTACGGACCAAAACGCAAGCTCACGCGGGCTGCCGCGGGACGCGGTCCAGATCGATGCCGAACCGGTCCCGGTACGCGGCCAGCAGCACGGCCTCGTCGCCGGGCAGTTCCTCCTCGCGGCGGCGGCCGTCCGCGTCCGTGGCCACGAGCCTGCGCCCGCTCAGCGTGATCCGGCCGCCGGACCCGGTGAGCCGGGTGCACACCGGGGAGCGGGTGAAGTGCGACGCCGGGGAGGTGCACTGCCACCAGCACGTCGGACCGAAGTCGCGCAGCTCGCGCGGGCGCGTCTCCAGGCGGTACTGCGGCACGCCGTCGCGCAGCACGTCCAGGTCGCCGTCCGGCGCCCGCGCGATCCGGAAGGTGCCGCGCGGGTCGGACTGCTCACCGCGTTCGTCCAGGCGCAGCGGGTACGCGCTGTGGTCGCCGAAGCCGACGTCCGCCAGCCACACCGTGCCGCCCGCGGCCTCCTCGACCCGCAGCGCGAGGTGGTCGAACGGCGGCCCGAAGCGGTCGTCCGCGCCCCGCACCCGCGCCGACAGCAGGCTGACCCGGTACCCGAGCGCGGCAAGCAGCAGGGCGAACGCCCCGTTCAGCTCGTAGCAGAAGCCGCCCCGGCGAGCACCGACGATCTTGTCGTACAGGGCGCCGGGTTCGAGGACGACGTCCTGCCCGAGGTGGATCGAGAGGTTCTCGAAGGGCACGGCGACCTGGTGCAGCCGGTGCAGCGCGGACAGCGACTCCCGGCGGGACGCTCCGACGCGCCGCAGGTAGCCGTCGGTCTGCTCGGGTGTGAGGGAGCGCATACCCCCAGTGTGGCCCGAGCGCGCCCGCGCCCGACGCGGAGCCGGTGCTCTGACGCGGAGCCGGTGCTCTGACGCGGAGCCGGTGCTCTGACGCGAAGCCGGTGCTCCGGCACCAGAGCCCACGCCCGGCGCCGGCGCGAAAGCCCGCGCCCTGACGTAAGAAGGCCACCCCCGAGGGGGTGGCCGTGACGTGCGCCGCCAGGGACTTGAACCCCGAACCCGCTGATTAAGAGTCAGCTGCTCTGCCAGTTGAGCTAGCGGCGCCCACCGATGCCGGAATCCTACCCGATGCCCTGGGCCGCCCGCGCCGCGTCCTCGCGGGCCAGCGCCCGCAGCGCGGTGCGCTGCACGAACCACAGCATCCACACGGTCAGCACCGCCATGCCCACCGCGAACGAGATGTGCTCGGCCGGAGTGTTCACCTGCGTGCCCAGCGCGCCCATCACGAAGTGGCTGCCGACCCGCAGCACGACCAGCGCGATGGCGACCTTCCGGGTGCCCTTGCTGCGCCACAGGCGGCGGGCGAGCTTGACCCTGCTGCTGAGCACCGTCGCGGTGAGGATCAGGTTGAGCAGCACGAGCGCGCCGAGGACGTACATCGCCTTCGGGTACGCCTTGACGATGTCGTAGGCCGACGCCAGGATCGCCTCGAAGCCGAAGAACCACACCGGAAGCGGCTTGATCTCCTCGGCGGAAGCGGTGCCGGCCGCCCCTGCGGGCGAGCCCGCTCGCGTGCTCTGGTCGATGGTCATGCGATCCGTGTCCCCTCGGAAGGTCCCGCGGCTGTTCCCCGTCCGGTGCCAGCACAACAACGCGGGCCGGAGCGCCGGTCGAGCGCCGCTCGAGCGGCCCGGCGCGCGAGGCGGACCCCGTCGCGACCAGCATCGATGTTCGAGCCCCTGTCGAGCCCCGGCGCGCAGCATGGACCCCGCACGCCGCCGCCACGACGAGAGCCCCTGACCGGGATCCCCACGGCGGCCGCCGCGTGCGACGGGAACGCAGAAACGGGGAGTTGAGGGGATGCCAACACCCACGAGCCTCACGCAAGCCCTGGTGACGCGCTTCGCCGACCGCCGGGACGCGCCGGCGCTGGTGCCGCTCGACACCGCGGGCGAGTCCGGCACCGCCGTCACCTACGGCGAACTCGACCTGCGCGCCAGGGCGCTGGCCGTACGGCTGGCCGGGCACGGGGCGGCGGGACGGCAGGTCATGCTCGCGCTGGACACCGGTGTGTCCTTCGCCGTGGCGCTGCTCGGCTGCCTGTACGCGGGCGCCGTCGCCGTGCCGGTGCCGCCGCCCGCGGTCTCCCGCGCGGCGTCCGAGCGCACGGCCGCGATCGTCGCGGAGGCCGCGGTGCACCTGGTGCTCACCGAGTCCGCCCACGCGCCGGACGTCTCACGGCAGTTGGCGCAGGCCGGACGGGGCGGCGTGGCCTGCCTCGCGGTGGACGGCGGCGCGCTCGCCGCCGACCGCGAGCTGATCGAGCGCACCGCGGCCGAGTGGCGGATGCCCGCGCTGGGCGGCGACGACCTCGCGATCATCCAGTACACCTCCGGCAGCACCGCCGCGCCCCGCGGCGTCATGGTCAGCCACGCCAACCTGCTGGCCACCATGGCCGCACTGCGTGACGCGCTCGGCACCGACGCCGGATCGCGGATCGGCGGCTGGCTGCCGTTCCACCACGACCTGGGCCTGGTGGGGGAGTTGCTGCACCCGCTGTGGCTGGGCGCCACCGTGGTGCTGATGCCGCCGCGGCTGTTCCTGGCCCGGCCCGGCCGCTGGCTGAAGGCGATCGACCGGTACGACGTCACGCATGTCGCCGCGCCGGACTCCGCGTACGCCCGCTGCGTGCGGGAGGTCACCGACGAGGAACTGGCCGCGCTCGACCTCTCGCGCCTGAAGCGGGCCGTCGACGCGGCGGAGCCGGTCGGCGCGGACAACCTGCGCGCGTTCACCGAGCGCTTCGCCGCCGCCGGACTGCGCCCCGGCACACTCACCCCCGGCTACGGACTCGCGGAGGCGACGCTGCTGGTCAGCGTGGGGCGCGGTGAGAGCCCCGCCGCGCTGCGCGGGGTGGAGGACGCGGAGCTGCGCCCGCCCGGCACGACCCGGCAGACGGTGGTCGCCTGCGGTCCGGCCGGCGGCGCCGAGGTCCGCGTCGTCGACCCGCGCACCTCGGCCGAGCTGCCGGACGGCGCCGTAGGGGAGCTGTGGGTGCGCGGCCCGGCGGTGGCCAGGGGCTACTGGGCGCGTCCCCTGGAGACCGCCGAGGCCTTCGGCAACGCGACCGCCTCCGGTGAGGGCGGCTTCCTGCGCACCGGTGACCTGGGCGCGGTCCACGACGGCGAGGTCTACGTCACCGGACGCATCAAGGACGTGCTGCTGGTCGCCGGGCGCTCCCTGCACCCGCAGGAGATCGAACGCCAACTGCCGCACTGCGGGACGCAGTTCGCGTCGGCGGCGGTGTTCGGGGTGGGCGAGGCGAACCGGCTGCTGGTCGTCGTGCAGGAGGTGCGGGCGATCGGCCGGGGCCGCGACGAGCTGGCGGACCTCGCGACGCGGGTGCGCGGGGTGCTGGCGCAGGAGTTCGGGGCGATCCCGGACGCGGTGCTGCTGGTGCGGCCCGGCACGGTCAGACGCACGACCAGCGGGAAGGTGCGCAGATCGGAGATGCGCGAGCTGTTCCTGCGCGGCGAACTGCGGCCGCTGTACGAGGAGTTGCAGGACCCGGTACGGGCGCTGAGCGCCGGCGGGGTGCCACGGCAGACGAGGGAGAGGGTGCCGGCGTGAACACGGGGACGACGGCGGTCGCGGACACCGGTGCGCCGGTCGGGTCGGACACCGGCGTCCGATCCGGCGCGCGGGTCGGGTCGGACGCCGGTACGACGACCGGCGCCGAGGCCGCGACGGACGTCGGCAAGGGCGTCGCGACAAACGTCATGGCGCGCGT
The DNA here is from genome assembly GCF_003144095.1 of Streptomyces sp. ICBB 8177. GTDB lineage: Bacteria > Actinomycetota > Actinomycetes > Streptomycetales > Streptomycetaceae > Streptantibioticus_D. Next base: position 284,666 of record NZ_NSKH01000003.1, read on the forward strand.
CGCGCACCTGGAGCGGCGTTTCGGCGACCCCCGCGACCCCGGCAACCCGCTCGGCTTCCGCGCCCTGCTCGCCGCCGAGGAGCGGCAGGAACTGCCGGCCGAGGCCGAGGGACTGCTGACCGACGAGGGCTTCGGCGCCGAACTGGTGCCCGCGGCCCTCGGCGGGCGGCTGGTCCGCGCCGACACCCTCGCGCGCGTGCTGCGGCCGGTCTTCCGGCGGGACGTGGCGCTCGGCTTCGGCCACGGCATCACCTCGCTGTTCGCCGCCTCCGCGGTCTGGGTGGCCGGCTCGCCCGAGCAACAGCGGTCACTGGCACGGTTGTTGTGCGGCGGTGGGCGGGCCACCATCGTGCACCACTCCCTCGCGCACGGCAGCGGACTGCTGCGCGGCGAGGTGGGCGCCGAGCGGACGCGAGGAGGCTTCTCGCTCACCGGCCGCAAGGACATGGTGATCAACGCCCACCGCGCCGAGGCGCTGGTGGCCTACGCCCGCAATCTGCCCTCCACGCCCGGCGCGGGCAGCCACTCGGTGCTGCTGGTCGACCCCGACCGGCTGCCGCCCGGCGGCATGGAGACGCTGCCGCGCAAGCTGACGACCGGCATGCGCGGCTGCCACTTCGGCGGATACGCCTTCCACGACTGCGAGGTCGGACCCGAGGCGCTGGTCGGGTCCTACGGCGAGGGCGTGCGGCTGGCGCTGCGCACCTTCCAGCTCAACCGGTCGCTGATCCCCGCCGCCGTGATCGCCTCCGTCGACACCGTGCTGCGCACCGCCGTCGCCGCCGCGCTGGCCGGACGGCCCGGCGGACCCGAGGGGCGGCACCGGCCGCTGCTCGCCGGGGTCTTCGCCGACCTGCTGGCCGCCGACGCGATGGCGACGACCGCGTTGCGGGCCCTGCACCTGGTGCCGGACGGGGCGCATCTGGCGGCGGCCGAGGTCAAGTACCTCGTGCCCGACCTGCTCCGCGACGACCTGGAGGAACTGGCCACCGTGCTGGGCGCCTCCGGCTACCAGGGCGGGGACGGCGACGGGGATCGCGGCGCGCTGTCGAAACTGCTGCGCGACCTGCCGGCCGCGGGCCTCGGCCACGCCGGCACCGCCGCCTGCCAGGCCGTGGTCATCCCCCAACTCCCGCTGCTGGCACGGCGTTCCTGGTTCCGCGCCGCCGAACCGCCGGACGCGGTCTTCCGCCCCGGCGCCGGCCTGCCCGAGCTGGACCTGGCGGCGCTCGGCCTCGCGGGCGGGGACGACCTGCTGGCCGCCGGGCTCACCGCCACCGCCGCCCGGCTCCGCGACAGCGCCGTGCCGGGCGACGCGCCGGCCACGCTGAAGCGTTACGCGGACGCGTTCGTGCGCGAGTTGTGGGCGCTGCACGACCGCTGCCGGGAGCTGGAGGTGGGCGACCGCGCGGCGCTGTCGAACCCCGAGATGTGCGCGCTGGCCGACCGGCACGCGCTGATCTCCGCCGCCGGCGCGGTGCTGGCGACGTGGGAACGGCTCGCCACGGGGAACGCGGCAGGTGCGGACGGCGCAGGCGACGCGCGTGGCGAGGGAGGCGCGGCGGACGCGGGCGGCTTCCTCGCCGACCCCTCCTGGGCCGTGCTGGCGCTGCAACGACTCGGCGGCAGGCTGGGCCTGGCCCTGCCCGCGCCGCCCACCGGTTGTGTGGACCGGGTGCTGCACGAGGTGGTGGGACGTTTCCGTGCGGGGACCGCCTACGACCTCTACGCGGCTCCCCTTGCGGAAGGTGGTGGAACGTGAACGGCCGTCTGGCGCGGGACACGGGGCGTACGGCGTGGGCCGCGGACCGTACGACACTGGCCGAGCCGATCTCGATGCCCGGCATCGAGGGGCCGTGGAGCAAGGTGCGGCAGTCGGTCAGCTGGACCGGGCACGCCGTCGTGCACGCCTACTGGCAGGAGTGGCTGCCCGCGGCGCTCGCCGACCCCGAACTGCGCAACCTGCTCGGCAGCCGCGACTGGCAGCGCTTCAGCGGCCTGTCCGACCCCGAGGCGCGCTCCCGGTTCGCCGCCTCCCGGCTGATGGTGCGCTACGCGGCCGGGGCCGCGCTGCACGTGCCGCCGGACAGCGTGGAGCTGGCGTACAAGCCGGGCGGGCGGCCTTACCTGCGCGGCTGCGACCAGGTGGACGTCAGCCTCAGCCACACCAAGGACCTGATGGTCGTCGGCCTCAACCGGCGCGGCCGGATCGGCGTCGACACCGAACTCGCCGACCGCCGCATCCAGTACACGTCCGTGGAACGGCAGTTGTGCACCCCGGCCGAACGCGAGCTGCTTGCCGACCTGCCGGAACCGGCGCGCGAACGGGAACTGCTGCGGATCTGGACGCTGAAGGAGGCGTACACCAAGGCGCTCGGGCAGGGCATGCGGCTGGGCTTCAACCAGTTCGGCTTCGGCGCCGACGGCACCTCGCTGCTGACCCCCGACGGCCGCCAGGCGTCCCGGGGGGAGTGGTCGTTCGGCACGTTCTGGCTGCCGGACCGCTACCTGGTCAGCGTGGCCTGCCAGGACTCCGGCGCGGAGAGCGACGGGGACACCTCGGTGGACACCATGCTGGACGAGGGGTTCCTCGGCGAGGTCGTCGACCTGCTCAGCCGGTCGGAGCACAAGGGACAATGAGCGGGCCGGGACCAGGCCGACCCCGGCGGCCGGACCCCGGCACCACGCGCACCGCCACGCACAGCGCCTCGCACACCGCGGGAAAGCTTTGAGTTGGGTGCGTTGTCGCTCGTACGTCCATTCGTGAGGGTGATAATCGGGATCACGGCAACCGGCCAGACGGTAGGAACCTGCAATACGGGGGAAGCGTGATCCGGATCCTCATAGCCGAAGACATGCACATGCTGCGCAGAGCCCTGGTCGCGCTGCTGGACCTGGAGGACGACATCGAGATCGTGGCGGAGCTGTCCTCCGGCGCCGAGATCGTCCCCACCGCCCAGGCGCTGCGGCCCGACGTCGCCGTGCTCGACATCGACCTGCCCGGCACCGACGGCATCACCGCCGCGCAGGCCCTGCACTCCGCGCTGCCCGAGTGCCGCACCCTGATCCTCACCAGCCTCGGCCGCCCGGGCAACCTGCGCCGGGCCCTGGCCGCGCACGCCTCCGGCTTCCTGCTCAAGGACGCGGAACCCGACGCGCTCGCCGCCGCGATCCGCAAGGTGGCGGCCGGGGAACGGGTCATCGACCCGCAGCTGGCGCTGGCCGCGCTGGACACCGGGGGCTCGCCGCTGACCGAACGCGAACTGGAGGTGCTGCGGCTGGCGGCGGACGGCGAGGAGCCCTCCCAGATCGCCTCGCGCCTCTTCCTGTCCGCCGGGACCGTGCGCAACTACCTGACCACGGTGGTCACCAAGCTGAACGCGCGTAACCGGGTGGACGCGATCCGTATCGCGCGTGAGGCGGGCTGGCTCTAGCATCCCGGCCCCCGCACGCCGGCGTCTGCGCGCGGACACCGTCAGGCGCCCGCGGAGGCCGGTTCGGGCAGGGGTATTCGGGCGGTGAGGTGGAACCAGCCGTCCTCGTGGCGGGCGGTGAGGGTGCCGCCCAGGCGGCTGACGCGGGTGGTGAGGTTGCCGATGCCGCTGCCCTGGTCGGCGGGCGAGGGGGCGGCGGTCGCCGTTGACGCGCCGTCGTTGGCCAGCCGCAGCACGACCGCGTGGCCGGTGTGCGCGGTGCTGATGGCGCAGTGCTCGGCCTTGCTGTGCCGCAGGACGTTGGTGAGCCCCTCGCGCAGGACGGTGGCCAGGACGGTGTCGGTGTCCGCGGGCAGCGGGGTGTCGGTGACCTCGACGGTGGTGTGGATACCGGTGGCGGTGAGCATGCTGTGCGCGGCCTTGGCCTCGTCGGCCAGGCTCATCTGGCGGTAGCCGCGGGCGACGGTGCGCACGTCGGCGAGGGCCTGGCGGCTGGTGTGCAGGATCTCGGCCAGTTCGTGCTGGGCGCGGGTGGTGTCGCGGGGGACGAGGCGGTTGGCGAGTTCGCACTTGAGGGTGATGGTGGACAGGCTGTAGCCGAGCAGGTCGTGCAGGTCGCGGGCGAACCGCAGGCGTTCGGTGGTCACCGCGAGCCGCGTCAGCTCGGCGCGCGAGCGGTGCACCGTCTCCACCAGGTCGGTGAGGCGGGAAAGGCCGAAGACGATGAGGGAGTTGAGCAGGAACTCGACGGTCAGGTACACGATGTTCCAGCTGTCGCCGACCCGCAGCACGACCGCCAGATCGCCCGCGAACACGGCCGCGAACACCGGCCAGGCCACCCGTTGCGGCAGCACCAGCAGCGCCGACGCCGCGAGCAGCGGGATCATGCCGATCAGGTCCTGGCCGACCACGAGGACCGGCACGAACGCCAGCAGCGCCTGGGCCGCGAGCGTCGCGTACCGGGAACGGTCCGGCAGCCGCACGTGACGAGGGAAGGAGTGGCACAGCTGGAGGGCGAAGTTGGCGGCCAGCACCAGACAGCCGACGGCCAGCCGCCACGCGGAGTGCGCGTCCTTGACGAGGTAGGCGCAGTCGATCAGGCAGAAGCCGGTGACCAGAGCCGTGGTGGCTCCCACGGCCAGGCGTGAGGGCAGGTCGCCCGCCACCGCTCTCAGCGAATCGGACGCGCGCGTGCCGAACCGTACGACCTTCAATGCTCCCCCAGCGGTTGCAGGTCTGTTGGGCTGCCAGGCAGCCCACCGGAAATCTACCGGAGCGCCGGAATAAGGGAAGAGGCGGCCGATCGGCCGGTTGTCCGTGTTCCGTCAGCTCCGGAGGTGACGGGTCTCCTCGCCGGCCTCGACGCCCTCGACCAGGCCGACTCCCGCGAGGTAGGCCGTGACGGCGTCCACCGCGCGTTCCGGGACGCGGGCGCGCGGCAGCGTCAGCAGACCGGCCGGGTCGTGCACCGCCCGGGTGTCCAGCCGCCCCAGCAGGCGGAACGCCTCGGGCCGGTGGAACTCCACCCGGTACGGCACACCGGGTGCCTCAAGCGCCGCCCAGCCGTCCTCGTAGCGCACGACCGCGGACTCGATCAGCCGGGCGCGCCCCGGATCAGGACACGGCTGGGGTGCGAAGCGGGCGCCGGGCAGCAACGGCACGACCGACAACAGGGGTTCGGCGCCCAGCGCGAGGGTGCGCACCGTGACCGAACTCAACTGCGCGAGCTCCGCCAGCAGGGCGCGGGCGTCGTCGCCGACCGCGTCCGACGGCGTGTCGTACCGGGGGAAGTCGTCGACGACGTTGCGCAGCGAGACCGACCCGAGGAGCATCCTGCGGACCGCCTCGCGCAGCAGACCGCTCGGACGGGGAACGCGCAGTTCCCCGTCCGGGGTCCTGACCACGAGCGGGCCCTCGGGGCCCGCGCCGGACTCCGTGTGGGTGTCCTCGCGCAGCGACCAGTACTCCGACAGCTCGGGGGCCGCCAGGCTGTTGATCGTCATGGAAACCGTCCTCGGGGGGAGTGGTCGGTCGCATGGGCGCGTGGGCGCGGTCACAGGAAGAGCGGAACCGGGTTGAGGTCCTCGTAGCGGGTGGGGCGGGTGAGCCTGCCGAGCGCCACGGGGACGTCGAACAGCCGGCCCGGCGCGAAGCGCGGCCAGTGCGGGCGCAGGCCCGGCACGACGACCTTCACGACCGGCAGACCCACGTCGGGCCGGGTCTGGTCCAGCACCAGCAGTTCCAAGCCCCGTTCGGTCAGCAGCCGTTGTGCGGCGCTGATGTCGTCCCGCAGATCGGCCCCGGGGGTGTAGGGGTGATCGTCGGGCCGGGTCGCCGGCAGTGCGGGATCCGGCACGGCGTACGGCTGGTTGTTGATGGTCGCCTCCCGCATCCACTCCAGGACCCTCGGGTCCCGCACGCCGTAGCCGGTGCCGTCGGCCTGCGCCTGGAGCACGTTCGGCAGCAGCTGGTTCAGCTCGGTCAGCGCCCGGCGCAGCGCGATCCTCGGGTCGAAGTGCGCGCCGAAGCCGAACATGATGTCCTGCGCGGGCTTGTCGACCCGGCGGGAGACCGCGGCGAAGACCGGGATGCCGAAGTCCGAGGTCAGGTCGAGGGCCCACACCTCACGCAGCAACGAGGCGTGCACCCGGCGCAGTTCGGTGTTCCACTCGTCGGCGAAGGCGTCGAGGTCCACCCCCGGCTGCCGGGTGCGGTTGTACCACCACAGCGCCACCGCGTCCCGCTCCACCAGCTCCAGGAAGCCCTGGAGCACCGCGTCCTCCAGGCTCCCGCCGGCCGCGTTGCCGTTGGAGTGGCCCATGCAGTACGCGGCGCCGCGCGGCTGCGGCACGTTGTAGTAGAGGAACGCGGTCGGCAGCAGCTTGTGCCTGCCCTCGGTGAGCGACCAGACCGGCGTCCAGTCGATCGCCGCCTCCTCGTCGAACGGGTCGCACACCTGCGAGGCGGGCGCGTGCTCGGCGTTCCACCGCTCGCGGCCCGCGAACTGCCGCTCGTCGTACAGCTGCACGGCGTCCGGGTGGATCGCCCGGTCGGCCAGCGCGCGGTAACTGCCGCGCACGACCGGCTCGTCGCCCTGGAAGTAGCCCGAGTGCCGCTCCAGCGCCTCGGCCAGCGCGCCGGTGCGGGCCTGCTCCGGTGTGGTGCCCTTGCCGCCGCTGGTGCTGCGCAGGCAGGCGCGCACCGCGCCGATGCCCCGCGGGTCGGCGACCGGGTTCAGGCCCGCGTGGAAGGAGTTGAGGAACTCCGGCCCCCGCTGGTCCCGCCGGATCTCCTTGACCAGGCCGGTGACCGGGTCGAGCAGATGGCCGTAGGCCTCCGTCAACTGCGCCGGGGTGAGCGCCCGGTGACCGCCCCCGGCCGTGTCGTTCTTCAGCCGCGAGCCGAGCACCACCGGCGCCGTGACCCGGGCGGCGACCAGACCGGGATCGCCGCACACCTCGCACTGCGGGCGGCGCTGCACCGGGTGGTGGCCGCCCTGGAGGGTCAGGCTGTCCAGACACCACAGCTGGTGCTGACCGGGGTGGCGGTGCCCCGCCAGCCACTTGGCCGCCTCCAGCGCGGCCAGTTGCAGCCCCGCCTGCCGGGTAGCCGGCAGCCCGAAGGCCGTACGCGGCAGGGGGCCGTCGCGGTCAAGGCAGCGCTGCACGTGTGCCTCGACCTGCCGGCCACGCCACAACCGGTCCGCCAGGCAGGCCCAGCAGGCGCGTTCTGCGAGGCCGAAGAACGGCCCGACCCACAGGTGGGTGCCGTCGATCGTCACCGGCAGCCAGGGCCGGCCCGCCGCGCGGTGCGCGGCGTCGATCTCCTTCAGCTCGGGGTTGAGGTAGTCGTCGCAGAGCACCACCGTCAGGTCGGCGTTGTCCGCGAGGCGGGGCGGTGGCGTGCGCAGCCCGGCCGCGGCCAGGGACTGCTGGAGCGAGGTGAGAGCGGTTCCCCCCACCGACATCGCGTGCACGGAACTCGTGGCGCGTGCCGTGGTGGCGTCGGTGCCGTCCAGACCGGCGGCCTCCCAGTAGGCGTGCTCGGCGGCTGCCTCGCATGCCAGAGAAGCGTTCGGGCGGGCGGAGACCAGTCCGGCCTCGGTGAGCCGGGCTATGAGCCGGGCGATCTGTTGTGCGGACAAGACGCCGGACGCGTCCGCGATGACCTCTTGCAGGCATCGGGTGCCGTCCAGCAGCGGGGCGAGCCGTGCGATCTGCTCGCCGTGAAGCGCGGTGACGCGTTGGTCGGAGAGCACGTACACGGCTTCGCCGGGTACCTGCTCCACGCGCAGATGCGGTCGAAATCCCAGCAGCGCGCTGCTGCTGTCCCCCGGGACCGCCATGGGTCAGGCGGCTGTTCTGCCGTCGGCAACCTGGTCGGTCACCAGGTAAGTGGTTCCGCACGTGGCGCAGATGGTGGCGCAGTCGCGATCCAGGTCGATCGTCAGTTCCTCGATGAACAGTTCGTCGTAACGGACCGTGGTGCCCGTGGGCGTGGCGTTCATGTCGTCTCCCGTGTGAACCGTGTTGGGTGGATCACCAACTCGCTCGCGAGGCGGCTGACTTGCGGTGGCGCCGCCCTTGAGGTGACACCGAGTCTGCTGAAACCGGCCCGGTGGTCACCAGTGCCGCGCTCATGAGGCGCACGTGAAAATCTCATGCCTCGGACCAGTGGAAACGCACGCCCGCTTCAGGAGTACGGCACTGTCGGCGCGGGGCAGCCGGATGGGACCTTCGTAACGCTCGAAAAGCCCGTACCGAACCGATCGGAGCATCGGGCAGACCATGCCACGGAGGAAGCAATGGACATCAAGGTCCTGGGGCCCCTGAGCGCGGAAACGGGCGGCGTGTCGATCGTCCCGACCGCGGGGAAGCCCCGTCAGATCCTTGCGCTGCTGGCCGTCTACGCCAACCAGGTGCTGCCGGTACCGACGCTGATGGAGGAGATCTGGGGCTCCCAGATGCCCCGCAGCGCGCTCACCACGTTGCAGACCTACATCCTTCAGCTGCGCCGCCGCCTCACCACCGCGCTGGGGCCCGACGCGCTCTACGGGAGCAAGGACGTGCTGGTCACCCGGCACGGCGGCTACCTGCTCCAGGTCCAGCCCGGCGCCGTCGACGTGCACGAGTACGACCGGCTGGTGGCCGAGGGCCGCAAGGCCGGCGACGAGGGCGACGCCGCGACCGCCGCCCGGCTCTACCGCGAGGCGCTGGGCCTGTGGCGCGGTCCCGCGCTGGTGGACGTCAAGGTGGGGCCGATGCTGGAGATCGAGCTGGTCCGGCTGGAGGAGAGCCGGCTCGGTGTACTGGAACGCCGCATCGACGCGGAACTGATGCTCGGTCAGCACACCGAACTCGTCAGTGAGTTGACGTCCCTGACGAAGCGGCACCCGCTGCACGAGGGGCTGCACGCGCAGTGCATGGCCGCGCTCTACCGCTCCGGCCGCCAGTGGCAGGCGCTCGAGGTCTACCAGGCGCTGCGGGGGCGCCTGGTGGACGAACTCGGGCTCGAGCCCTCCCCGCGGCTGCAACGCCTGCACCAGGCCGTGCTGTCCGGCGATCCGGCCCTGGAGTTCGCCCAGGAGCAGCGGCGTCCCGTGCTCGACCTGTTCGCCGCCTGACCCCGCGCCCGGTGCCCCCCACCCGGACGCCTCCCCGGCCCCCCGACCGTCCCGACTCCCCCCACCCTCTCCAACCCGCGCCGCCACTGGCCCCGCTCAGCCCGTTTGAGCGGGGCCTCGGCTTGACTCCATCCGGTCTCCACCGCCGGCCCGCACAGTGTGCGACGCGAAACGCTCACCAGCCCGTGCAGTCGATTCAGGGGGTTTCACCGTGCCCGTCATAGACCTGTCGTCTCCGGTCGACGCGTCCGGCTGGGAGCCGGATCCGATCGTCCACGAGATCATGACGCCCGCCGAGGGCGCCCGTCACATGGCCGAGGAGATGAAGACCCACTTCGGTCTCGACTTCGACCCGGCCGACCTGCCGGGCGGTGAACTGCTCTCCCTGGACACCCTCACGCTCACCAGCCACACCGGCACCCACGTCGACGCGCCCTCGCACTACGGCTCCAAGGGCGACTACGGCACACCCCGGCACATCGACCAGATGCCGCTGGACTGGTTCTGGCGGCCGGGCGTGGTGCTGGACGTGCGGGACGTCGGGATCGGCGTCATCACCCGGGCTCGGGTGGAGAAGGCGCTCGCCGACATCGGCTACCAGCCGAATCCGCTGGACATCGTCATCCTGCACACCGGGGCCTCCCAGCACGTCGGCACCCCCCGGTACTTCACCGACTTCGCCGGGCTCGACGGGCCCGCCACCGACTTCCTGCTGGACCTCGGCGTGCGGGTGATCGGCACCGACGCGTGGAGCCTGGACGCGCCGTTCACCGACATGATCCGCCGCTACCAGGAGACCGGCGACCGCTCGGTGCTGTGGCCCGCGCACTTCGCCGGCCGCCGTCGCGAGTACTGCCAGGTGGAGCGGCTGGCCAACCTCGACGCCCTGCCGGAGCCGTTCGGCTTCCAGGTGGCGTGCTTCCCGGTGAAGATCGCGGGCGCGGGCGCGGGCTGGACCCGGGCCGTGGCCCTGGTGAACGAGTGACCGGCGGCGCGGGGGAGGGCGTCAGACCCTGGCTGTTCTGCTTCCACCACGCGGGCGCGGGCGTGTCCTGCTTCGCGCCCTGGCAGAACGTCTTGGGGGACGCCGCCGAGGTGGTGCCCGTGCTGCTGCCCGGCCGGGAGACGAGGGTGCGCGAGGCCCGCATCACCGACCCCGAGCAACTCCTCGTAGAACTGGACGAGTTGATCGGACCGCTGCTGGACCGCCCGTACCTGCTGTACGGGCACAGCCTCGGCGGCCTGGTCGCCTACACCTTCGCCCGGCACCGCGAACGGCTGGGCGAGCGCGGCCCGTCGCTGGTGTCGGTCGGCGCCGTGCAGCCGCCGCACCTGCGCTCGCCGGTGCTGCGCGGGGTGGACCTGCCCGACCTGGAGCTGCTGCGGCTGCTGGTGTCGTACGACACCCTGCCGCCGGAGGCCGCGGACGGCGGGCACGTGTGGGAGCGCAGGGTGCTGCCGGCGCTGCGGGACGACCTGCGGCTCGCCGAGGCGCTGTGCGAGATCGAGCACTCGCCGCTGAGCGCGCCGCTGCTGGCGCTGGCCTCGCGGGAGGACCCGATCGCGCCCCTGGCCGGGATGGCCGAGTGGGCGGACTACGCGCCGGGCGGCTTCGAACTGCGCACGGTGACCGGTTCGCACTTCTTCGTACGGGGCAAGGCGGCGCCGCTGGCGCTGCGGGACGCCGCCCTTGACCTGCGGTGCGAGCAACCCGGTGGCCTCTGGCCCGAGTTGAGCGCACTTCGAGAGGGGGGAGTGACAGTCGTGAGCACGAGATCGACGAGCAGAGAGGTGATGTGGCCGTGAAGACAACCAATACCCGGGCCCTGGCGGCGCGGGCGGCACGGCCCTCGGGGAGGCAGCGATGAGCCGGCGGGTGGTCATCACCGGCATCGGCGTGGTGGCTCCCGGCGGGGTGGGGACCAAGGACTTCTGGTCGCTGCTCACCGAGGGACGCACCGCGACCCGGGCCATCTCGCTCTTCGACGCCTCCTCGTTCCGGTCCAGGATCGCCGCCGAGGCGGACTTCGACCCGGCCAAGGAGGGCCTGACCCCGCAGGAGATCCGGCGCCTGGACCGCGCGGCGCAGTTCGCCGTGGTCAGTGCGCGCGAAGCGGTCGCCGACAGCGGTCTGGACACCTCCGCCCTCGACCCGTTCCGCACCGGTGTCACCATCGGCAGCGCGGTCGGCGCCACCATGGGCCTGGACAGCGAGTACGCGGTGGTCAGCAACGGCGGCCAGGACTGGGTGGTGGACCACCACTACGCGGTGCCGCAGCTGTTCGACTACTTCGTGCCCGCCTCGTTCGCCAAGGAGGTCGCCTGGACGGTCGGCGCCCAGGGCCCGACCGCGGTGGTCTCCACCGGCTGCACCTCCGGCCTGGACTCGGTCGGCCACGCGGTCGAGCTGATCCGCGAGGGCAGCGCCGACACCATGATCGCCGGAGCGACCGAGGCGCCGATCTCGCCGGTGTCGGTGGCCTGCTTCGACGCCATCAAGGCCACCTCGCCGCGCAACGACGACCCGGAGCACGCCTCCCGGCCGTTCGACAAGACCCGCAACGGCTTCGTGCTCGGCGAGGGCTCCGCCGTCTTCGTGCTGGAGGAACTGGAGCAGGCCCGCCGCCGCGGCGCGCACATCTACGCGGAGATCGGCGGCTTCGCCTCCCGCAGCAACGCCTACCACATGACGGGCCTGCGCCCCGACGGCGCCGAGATGGCCGAGGCCATCCGGGTCGCGCTGGACGAGGCACGTCTCGACGCCACCGCCGTGGACTACATCAACGCGCACGGCTCCGGCACCAAGCAGAACGACCGCCACGAGACGGCCGCGTTCAAGCGCAGCCTCGGCGACCACGCGTACGCCACCCCGGTCAGCTCCATCAAGTCGATGATCGGGCACTCACTGGGCGCCATCGGCTCCCTGGAGGTGGCGGCCTGCGCGCTGGCCATCGAGCACGGTGTCGTGCCGCCGACCGCCAACCTGCACGAGCCGGACCCGGAGTGCGACTTGGACTACACGCCGCTGACCGCCCGCGAGAAGACCATCGACACCGTGCTCACCGTGGGCAGCGGCTTCGGCGGCTTCCAGAGCGCGATGGTGCTCAACCGGCCGGAACGGAGGGCCGCCTGATGACCACCCCCGTGCTGGAACGTTCCGCCGGGTCCCCGCAGCGGTCCAGGACCGCGCTGTTCACCGGTATCGGCGTCGCCGCCCCCAACGGGCTGGGCACCGAGGCATGGTGGGCCGCGACCCTGGCCGGCACCAACGGCATCGACCGCGTCACCCGCTTCGACCCCAGCAGCTACCCGGCGCAACTCGCCGGTGAGGTGCCCGGGTTCGCCGCCGAGGAGCACATCCCCAGCCGCCTGCTGCCGCAGACCGACCACATGACGCGGCTCGCGCTGTACGCGGCGAAGGAGGCCATCGACGACGCGGGCGTCGACCCGGCGCAGCTGCCGGAGTTCGCCGCGGGCGTGGTCACCGCCAGCTCGGCCGGCGGCTTCGAGTTCGGCCAGCGCGAGCTGGAGGCGCTGTGGAGCAAGGGCGGGCAGTACGTCAGCGCCTACCAGTCCTTCGCCTGGTTCTACGCCGTCAACTCCGGCCAGATCTCCATCCGGCACGGCATGCGCGGCCCCTCCGGCGTCCTGGTCACCGAGCAGGCCGGCGGCCTCGACGCGGTCGCCCAGGCCCGCCGCCAGCTGCGCAAGGGCTCCCGCCTGATCGTCACCGGCGGCGTGGACGGCGCGATCTGCCCCTGGGGCTGGACCGCGCAGCTCGCCGGCGCCCGGCTCAGCCCGGTCAACGAACCGGACAGCGCCTTCGTGCCGTTCGACGTGCGCGCCAGCGGCTACGTGCCCGGCGAGGGCGGCGCGATCCTCATCCTGGAGGACGCCGACGAGGCCCGCGAACGCGGCGCCCGCGTCTACGGACGCCTCGCCGGATACGCCGCGACCTTCGACCCGAAGCCCGGCACCGGCGGCGAGCCCGGCCTGCGCCGCGCCGCGGAACTCGCCCTGGCCGAGGCCGGAGTGGGCGCGGCGGACGTGGACGTGGTGTTCGCCGACGGCTCCGGCGTGGAGGAGCTGGACCGCCAGGAGGCCAACGCCATCAGCGGCCTGTTCGGCCCGCGCGGTGTGCCGGTCACCGTGCCGAAGACGATGACGGGACGCCTCTACGCGGGAGGCGCGGCGCTCGACCTGGCCGCGGCCCTGCTGTCCATCCGCGACGGGCTGATCCCGCCCACCGTCAACGTCGAGCGGCAGGCCGAGGGCGTCGACCTCGACCTGGTCACCGCCGTGCGGCCGCACCCGGTGCGCACCGCGCTGGTGCTGGCCCGCGGCAACGGCGGCTTCAACGCCGCGGCCGTCGTCACCGCCGGCTGACCCACCCCCGCTCCCCCCTGTCACACCACTGTGTTCCGCCCTGCCGAACGTATACGAAAGGTGTTTGCCATGACCCTGTCCGAACTGACCAACCTGCTGCGTGAGTGCGCCGGTGAGGCCGAAGGCGTGGACCTGGACGGCGACGTCCTGGACACCCCGCTGGCCGACCTCGGCTACGACTCCCTCGCGGTGCTCCAGACCACCGGCCGCATCGAGCGGGACTACGACATCCGGCTGTCGGACGACACGGTGGCCGAGGCGACCACGCCGCGGCTGCTGCTGGACTTCATCAACGAGAGCCTGGCGCAGTCCCAGCAGGCCGCCTGATCCACCGGGCGGATCGCGGTGCGACGGCCGCCGGTACCGGGAGACCGGTGCCGGCGGCCGTCGCATGTCCCGGCTCCCCGTGACCGATGACCCCAACGCCTGCACACCCTCAACGCCTCTACGAGAGAGGGGAGTCGACCATGCGCGTACTGCTCGTGGTGGCCCCGGTACGAACCCACCTGCTCCCCATCGTCCCGCTCGCCTGGGCCCTCCAGGCCGCCGGGCACCAGGTCCTGCTGTGCGGGGAGCCGTCGACCGTGGAGACCGCGCGCGGCGCCGGGCTGCACACCGCCGAGGTGGCGGTACGTCCCGGTCCCGCCGGACCTCCCAAGCCGTCCGGCAAGCCGGCGAACGGTGCGTCCCCGTCGAACGGCTCGCCCGGATGGCAGCCGGACTGGGACGCGCTCGCGGCGCGCTGGCAGGCCCGCGTCGGGCGGGTGCTCGACGGCTACCTGGCGCTGGCCCGCGAGTGGCGGCCGGACCTGATCATCTCGGACCCGGTGGAGTTCTCCGGGCCCATCGTCGCGGGCGCGCTCGGCATCCCGGCCGTCGTCCACCGCTGGGGGCCCGACGTGCTGACCACGCAGGCCCGCGAACCGGCCCGCCGGGCGCTCAAGTCGCTGGCACAGCAGGCGGGTTCGGACGAGGGGCTGCCCGACCCGGCGCTGCTGCTCGACCCCTGTCCGCCCAGTATGCGGCCCGAGGGCGCCGCGCCCGGCGAGCCGGTGCGCTTCGTGCCGTACAACGGGCCGGGCGGCTACCCCGACTGGCGGCCGAGCGGCGACGGCGAGCGCGTCGTCTGCGTCTCCTACAGCCCGCGTACCGTCGACGAGCTGGGCGTGGGCGGACTGGCGGCGCTGGCCGAGGCCTTCGGTCGCATGGACGGGGTCCGCGCGCTGTTCACCCTCAGCGAGGCGCACGCCGAACTGCTCGGGCCGGTGCCGGGCAACGTCGAGGTGGTCGCGCCCGCGCCGCTGTCGCTGCTGCTGGACCGCTGCGCGGCCGTCGTCCACCACGGCGGCTCGGGCACCGGGCTGACCGCGCTGGCGATGGGCCTGCCGCAGCTGGTGCTTCCGCAGGCACTGCCCGCGCTGGACGTCTACGCCGAGCGCGTCACCGCCAGCGGATCGGGCTTCGCGGTGGACCACGGCGACCAGGACGACCCGGCGCGGCTGCGCACCGCGCTGGACACCCTGCTCGGCGACCCGCGCTACGCGAAGGACGCGCTGCGCTGCGCCGACGAGGTACGGGCCATGCCGCTGCCGTCCCAGCTGGTGCCGCGCCTTGAGGAGGTGGCGGGCGCCCGCTCCTGAAGCGGGAACGACACAGCGGTGCCGCCGTCCCCTCCTCGCGGCGGAGGGCCGGCGGCACCGTCGTGTCGCGGGCGGCCGTGGGTCAGATCCGCCCGACCGCCTCCAGGTTGCCGTCCTCGCGCCAGCGCACCAGCTCCCCGGTGCGCACCATCCGGGTGCCCGGGGCGCCGTACGGGTCGGCGACGAAGCGCTCGGCGGTCAGCGAGGGGTCGCCCAGGTAGCCGCGGGCCAGTCCGGCGCCCGCCACGTACAACTCGCCCACCACGCCCACCGGGACGGGCTGCAACGCGCCGTCGAGCACGTAGACGCGGGTGCGGGGGAAGGGCCGGCCGATCGGCAGCACGCCCTCGGGGGTCGGCTCGCCGGGGTCGAGCCGGTAGCCCAGGCAGTCCACCGTGCCCTCGGTCAGCCGGTGCGAGTAGACCACCGCCACGCCCGGGTGCCGCTCCCGCCACCGGGCCAGCGCCGCGCCGTCCACCGGGCCGCCGCCCAGCATCAGCAGCCCGCTCGGCGCTGCGGCCGGCGAGCCGAGGGCGTCCGGGGTGGTCTTGAGGAAGGTCAGCGGCGCGCTGCCGAGGGCGCGCGGTGCGTCCGGCTCCAGCGGTCCGACGCGCACCTGGCCGCCGCAGACCAGCGGGCCGAGCAGCGCGGTGACCGACAGGTCGTCGGCGACCGGCAGGTGCAGCAGGGTCGCGCCCCGCAGCTGCGGGTAGCGCACCTGGCACCACGCGAGGTGGTCGACGAGCGAGCGGTGCTCGACCACCACGCCCTTTGCGCCCTCCGCGTCCCGGTACAGCACGTACGCCGCGTCCCGGGGCCCCGGGGCGGTCAACTGGCCGCGGTTGTTGCGTGGTTCGCGCGCGCCGACCTGGCCCCTGCCGTCCAGCACGAGCCGCGCCGGCCCGGGCAGCGCCGCCACCGCGTCCTCGTGCGCCGCCGTGGTGACCGTCAGCGCGGCGCGGCTGTCGGCCAGCCGGAACGCCAGCCGGTCGGCGGTCAGCCCGAGGTCCAGCGGCAGGAAGGCGGCGCCCGTCTTGAGCACCGCCAGCACCGTCACCGCCAGCTCCGCCGAGGCGGGCAGAGCCACCGCCACCACCTGCCCCGGCCTGACCCCGCGCGCCGCGAGCACACCGGCCAACCGGTCGGAGCGCACGTCGAGTTGGCGGTACGTCAGGACGGCGTCGGCGGCGCAGACCGCGACGGCGTCCGGGGTGCGGCGCTCCTGGGCCGCGATCATGCCGGGCACGGTGTGGCGGGGGGCAGGGCGGGCCGCGCCCGCGAACTCGACCAGGACCCGGCGGCGTTCGTCCGCGCTCAGCAGGTCCAGCCGCCCGATCGCGGTGTCCGGCGCGGCCAGCACCATGGTGTCGAGGAAGTCGACGAAACGCCGCTGGTGCGCGGCGAGTTGCTCGGCGTCGTAGAGCGGGTTGGCCTGGAAGTCGATGCGCACGCCCGCGCCGTCCGGGTCCTCGTACGCGACGACCGCGAGGTCGGGCACCGGACCCGCCCCGGTCAGGTTGTGGGCGACGGTCACCACCGGGCCGAACAGCCTGCGGTCCACCGACACCTGGCGCACCAGCTCCGCGACGGTCGTCTCCGGGCCGAGGTCGAGCCGCAGCGGCAGCACGTCGCCGGTCAGCGCGTGCGGGCCGCGCCCCGGTGCCGCGCGCCGGGTGGCCGGATCACGCCGGGTGGCCACCGCCAGGCCGAGCGTCAGCGCCCGTTCCCCGGTGAGCCGGTGCAGGTACGCGGCGACGGCGGCCATCGCGAGCGCGGGCCAGTCCACCGTCAGGTCGCGGGCCGCCGCGCGCAGTCGCTCGGTGCGGCGCACGACGAGCGCGTCGGCCGCCGCGTCGTCGTCCGCCACCGTGTGCCGGCCGAACCGGGCGCGGATCACCCCGGTCGGCGCGGCCGTCAACGGGCGCAGGGCACCCTGGACATCGGTCATGCCGGTCAACTCCCCCTTACGGGCGCTGCGACGTGTTCGGATGCGTTGGCGCCAGCGTCACGTATCCGGCTGGAAGGGCTTCGGAGGCGGGCTGGAGCCGTCGGTTTCACGCCAGGACCGGGCGCCCGGTCGGCTGCGGGGGGCTCGTGCGTGTCGGCGCCCGGTCGGTCCTGCCGCGAGAGCGCTTCGCGAGTCCGCCGGGGGCCTGGCGTGCGGGGGGCCTCCGCGAGGCCTCGTGCGCGGGGGTGTGCGCCGGTCCAACGCCGCGAGAGCGCCACTCGACCGGGCCCCGACACGCTGGAGGTCCACGCTGGCGCCCCTGCGCCCGATCGCCCCCCGACCACCCGGAGGCACCCGATGACCAATCCCTTCGCCAACCCGTCCGGCTTCTACCTGGTGCTCGCCAACGCCGAGCAGGAGCACTGCCTGTGGCCCGCCTTCGCCGCCGTGCCGGCCGGCTGGACCGTGAAGCTTCAGGCCTCCTCCCGGCAGCAGTGCCTGGACTACGTGGAAGCGCACTGGGCGGCGATGCGCGCGCCGCAGAACGGGCCGCTCGCCGCCTGACCACTCGTACGCCCCCCGCCCGCACACGTCAGGGCCGCCCGGCAGTGCCTCGCCGGGCGGCCCTGGTGCGCGCGGGCGGTGACGTCACGCCGCCACGCGCACCGCCTCGGGACCGCCCAGCGCGATCCGCTCCAGCAGGCCCACGGTCGCGGCGGGCGACGGCTGCGCCGCGATCTCGGCGCGTAGCGCGGCGGCGGCCTCGGCGAAGGCGGGCTCGGTCACCAGCCGGTCGACGCAGGCGCCGATGACCTCGGGGTCGTCCTGGTCCGCGAAGTCGGGGATCAGGCCCGCGCCGAAGTCCGCGACGCGTTCACCGATCTCGGCGGTCACCGGTATCCGCGGCAGCACCAGCTGCGGCGTCCCGACCGCGGCGGCCGTGAGACCCGTGCCCGAGCCGCCGTGGTGGACGACGGCCGCGCAGGTGGGCAGCAGGGCGTTCATGGGCACCGACTCGGCCACCCGCACCCCGGACGGCAGCCCGCCGAGGTTCCCTGCCTGCCCGGGGCCGACCGCGAGCACCACCTCGACGTCCCGCGCGACCAGCGCGCGCAGTGTACGGCCGACCATCTCCGGCAGCTCACCGGGACGCACCTTGGTGCTGGAGATCCCGGAGGTCACGCACACCCGCGCCGAGCGCCCCCGCTCATGCACCCAACCGGGCACCAGACCGGGCCCGTTGAACGGCGTGTAGCGCATCGCGAAGCGCTTCGTCGGCAGCGGGTCAGGCAGCCGCATCGACGGCGGGCTCGGGTCCAGCCAGCCCACCGGACCGGCCTGCGGATCGGCGCCGAAGCGCTCGAAGAGCCGCGTGTAACTCTCCAGCGGCGCGCCTCGCAGCCCGGTCAGCTCCACCCGCATCACCGTGGCGCTGCCCCAGGTGTGCCCCAGCGCCGGCACCCCGGTCGCGGCGGCGGCCACCGGACCGGCGAAGGTCAGGTTGTCGTGCACCACGACGTCCGGCCGCCAGAAGCGGGCGAACGCCACCAGGTCGTCCGACATCGCCTCGGCCACGGTGACCTGCTTGTCGCCGAGGGCGGCGAGCACGGCGCGCTGCCCGTCGTCCAGGTTCTCCGGGTGCGCCGCCCAGTGCCTCGGCCAGCGGCCCGGCTCCCGCCAGGGGGCGAGGTCGGCACGCTGCTTGATCTGCTGGACGGCCACGTCGTGGCCCACGGCGACGCCGACGAGACCGGCCCGCGAGACCGCGGGGACGATGGACGGCGGCGCCGCGATCCGCACCTCGTGCCCGGCCGTGCGGGCGGCCCAGGCGAGCGGGATCAGGCTGTAGAGGTGGGCGGGTTCCGCCCAGGTCGTGAACAACACACGCATGGGATGCCTCCGTAGGATCTCGTACGGGCCCGCCGGCGGCCCCGCGGGGCCGCCGAACGCAACACGGCAGCGCCTCGGGCGGGGGAGTCCCGGGGCACTGCCGTGGTCCTTGGGGCCCGGCCGCGGCGCCGGATCAGGTCGTCGCGCGTGACGCGGCGCCGGATCAGGCGGTCGCGGGCGATGTGCGGCGCCGGATCAGGGGCCGCGAGCGATGCGGTGCCGGATCAGGCGGTCGCGGGTGCCGTGGCGTCAGATCAGGTCGTCGCGGGTGATGAGGCGGTGCTTGACCAGCCACTCGCCACCCTCGTACACCAGCTCGTCCTCACACGTGGTGCTGGCCTTCACGTACGCCTGGCCGCCGTGCGGGGTCTCGAAGACCAGCGCGTAGCAGCGGGCGAACACCGAACCGCCCTCCTGGCGCTCGACGTTGACCATGCCGAGCCAGTGGCGGCGCTGGATGCGGCGCTCGTTGTAGTCGGCGACGACCTGCCCGGCGACCTTCGCTATCGCCTCACGGCCGACGGTGGGCTCCGGGTGGGCGTTGGCGGCGAAGACGCCGTCGGCGGTGAAGGTCTGCGCCCACTCCTCGACCCGGCCGCTGTCGAGCAGCTGCATCTGGCGCGCGTAGTACTGCTGCACCTGCTGGTACAGCTCCGCCGAGCCGATGGCCGGTGCTTCCTGCGTCACGGTCATGGTGGTCCTCTCCTGCCTCACGGGTGGTCCGGGAATGTCGGAACCTGACGACTGACGGAGCGTTGGGAACGCGAGCGTGCCGTCCGACGGGTTGTGACGTGGCGTCGGCCGGAAGCCTCGCCACGCCCCCTCGCGGAACGCTGGACGGCGGACGGAGCCGCGCTGTCCAGCTGTGCTCGATCCCGTCACGAGGCCGCGTCGGCACCTTGTTCCCCGTCGACAGCCGGAAGGAGCGCACAGCATGAGCAACGAACAGCAGCGCCGCGTGGCCCTGATCACGGGATCCACCAGCGGAATCGGCCTCGCGGTGGCGAGGACCCTGGGGAATGCGGGCCTGGCGGTGTTCATCTGCTCCCGCAGCGCCGACAGCGTGGAGTCCACCGTCAAGGAACTGCGAAACGAGGGCATCGAGGCCGCCGGCACCGCCGCCGACGTCCGCCGCCCCGAGTCGGTCAAGGAGCTGCTCGCCGCCGCCGTGGAGACGTACGGCCGCGTCGACGTCCTGGTGAACAACGCCGGCCGCAGCGGCGGTGGCGTGACCGCCGGGATCGCCGACGAGCTGTGGTACGACGTCATCGACACCAACCTCAACAGCGTCTTCCTGACCACCCGCGAGTTCCTCAACGCGGGCGGCGCGCAGGACCGCGGCTGGGGCCGGGTCATCAACATCGCCTCCACCGGCGGCAAGCAGGGCGTCGTGCTCGGCGCGCCGTACTCCGCCTCCAAGCACGCCGTCGTCGGCTTCACCAAGGCCCTCGGCCTGGAGCTGGCCAAGACCGGCGTCACCGTCAACGCGGTCTGCCCGGGCTACGTCGAGACCCCGATGGCCGCCCGCGTGCGGCAGGGCTACGCCGCCGCCTACGACACCTCCGAGGACGCGATCCTGGAGCGCTTCCAGGCCAAGATCCCGCTGGGCCGCTACTCCACGCCCGAGGAGGTCGCCGGGCTCGTCGGCTACCTGGCCACCGACACCGCCGCCTCCATCACCGCGCAGGCGCTCAACGTCTGCGGCGGCCTGGGCAACTACTGATCCCCCCGAACCCCGATCGCGTTACGTCCTAGTCGAGTTGGAGTTTCCAGACCATGACCGTCACTGAACAGCGGCTGACGACGCACGAGACCACCCATGCGATCGACGTGGCGGCCCCGGCCCGGGTGGTCTACGGGATCATCGCCGACGTCGAGACCTGGCCGCAGCACTTCAAGCCCAACGTCCACGTCGAGCGCCTGGAGGAGGAGGCGGGCCTGGAGCGCATCCGCATCTGGGCCACCGCCAACGGCGAGGTCAAGACCTGGTCGTCGGTGCGCACCCTCGACCCCGAGGCGCGGCGGGTGACCTTCCGGCAGGACGTGTCCACCCCGCCGGTCGCCGCGATGGGCGGCGAGTGGATCGTCACCGCCACCGGCGAGGACACCAGCCGCCTTCAGCTCAAGCACGACTTCCAGGCCATCGACGACGACCCGGCCAACGTCGAGTGGATCAACAAGGCGCTCGACGAGAACAGCGGCAAGGAACTGGCCGGTATCAAGGAGGTCGCCGAACTCGCGGACCGGCTCGGCGAGCTGGTGTTCAGCTTCACCGACACCGTGCACGTCGAGGGTGACGGCGCGGACGTCTTCGACTTCCTCAACCGCTCCGACCTGTGGCCCGAGCGCCTGCCGCACGTCGCCAAGCTCGACCTGACCGAGGACACCCCGGGACTCCAGGTCATGCGGATGGACACCAGCACCAAGGACGGCTCCGTGCACACCACCGAGTCGGTGCGCGTGTGCTTCGCCCCCGGCCGCATCGTCTACAAGCAGACCACCGTGCCGCTGCTGATGACCGCGCACACCGGCGAGTGGCTGATCACCCCCAGCGGCACCGGCGTGGACGTCTCCTCCACGCACACCGTCACCCTGCGCACCGACACCATCGAGCGCATCCTCGGCGAGGGGAAGACCACCGCCGACGCGCGCGCGTACGTGCACAAGGCGCTGTCCACCAACTCCGGCGTCACCCTCCAGCACGCCAAGGCCTACGCGGAGGGCCGTCGTGGCTGAGCCGTCGGACGCCCGCGCCCGGGACCTGGCGGCGCTGCCGCCGGTCCCGGCGCGCGTGGACGCGCTGCTGAGCGAGGCGGCCGCCGCCCACCCGGGCCGCACCGCCGTCATCGCCGAGGGCCGCGGAATCGGCTTCGCGGCGCTGGACCGCAAGGTCACCGCGGTCGCCTCGGCGCTGCGCGAGCTGCTGCCCGAGCCCGGCGCGGTCGTTGCCACCGCCTCCGTACTGCACCCGGACTTCGCCGTCGCCTACTACGCGGCAGCGCGCGCCGGACACGTCGCCGCCGTCGTCAACCCGCTGATGCGCGAGGAGGCCCTGCTGCACGTGCTCACGCTCAGCGGGGCACGGGCGGCGTTCGTGGACGGCACGGTGTACGAGCGGCTCGCCGCCGTCCGCGACCGGCTGCCCCTGCTGCGCCACGTCGTGCTCATCGGCGCCGCGACGGGGCAGGAGCCGACCATGGAGACACTCGCCGCGGGTCCCGCGAAGGGCTTCACGCCCGCACCGGTCGAGCCGGACGACGTGGCCGTCATCCAGTTCACCAGCGGCACCACCGGCCTGCCCAAGGCCGTACGCCTCAGCCACCGCAACGTCACCGTCAACGCGGCGCAGATCGCCGCCGCCCACAAGCTCGACGGCGACGCGGTGGCCGTCAACCACCTGCCCACCTACCACCCCATGCACCTCAACTCGGCCTTCCGGGCGGGCGCGACGCAGGTGCTGTTCGCCGGGCCGGACCCGGCCGAGGCGGTGGCCGCCGCCAACCGCTACGGCGCCACGCACTTCTACAGCCTGCCGGTGCGCCTGGCCCGGCTGGCCGCCGACCCGTCGCTGGAAGGGCTGCGGCTGACCACCGTGAAGCGGATCGCCTCCGGCGGCTCCGGCCTGCCGGTACCGGCCGCGCGCCGCCTGACGCAGCGGTTCGGCATCCCGGTCTTCCAGGGCTACGGCCTCGCCGAGACCGCGCCGCTGACCCACAGCGACGACCCCGACCACCCGGTGCACGGCTCGGTCGGCACCCCGGTCGCGGGAACCGAGTGCCGGGTCGTGGACATCGACACCCGCGCCGTGCTCACCGAGCCGGACGCGGTCGGCGAGATCCAGCTGCGCGGCCCGCAGGTCATGCTCGGCTACCTCGGCGGCCCGGACGGCACCGGCCTGGAGCCGGACGGCTGGTTCTCCACCGGGGACGCGGGACGGGTGGACGGCGACGGGCGGCTGTTCCTCGTCGACCGGCTCAAGGACGTCTTCAAGTGCGACAACTTCCTCGTCGCGCCCTCGGAGGTGGAGAGCGCGCTGCTCGGGCACGCCGCGGTGCGCGAGGCCGTCGTCTTCGACCTGCCGGACCCGTTCAGCACCGCGGTCGCGGGCGCGCTGCTGGTGCTGCGCGCCGGGGCCTCGCTTGAGGGCGTCCTCGAAGAGGTCAACTCCCGGCTCCCGTACTACCAGCAGGTCCGCTACGCCGAGACGGTCGAGACGATCCCGCGCTCGGGCAACGGAAAGATCCAGCGCCGCATGCTGCGCGACCAGCTCATCGAGCGCG
The DNA here is from genome assembly GCF_003144095.1 of Streptomyces sp. ICBB 8177. Classification (GTDB taxonomy): domain Bacteria; phylum Actinomycetota; class Actinomycetes; order Streptomycetales; family Streptomycetaceae; genus Streptantibioticus_D. Next base: position 307,867 of record NZ_NSKH01000003.1, read on the forward strand.
GCGCGTGGCAGTCCGTTCCCGGCGTCCCCGCCATTCCTGAAAGGGCATCAGCATGACGTACTTCACCGTGGTCAACGTCTTCACCCTCAAGAACCCCGACGAGGCCGAGGCGTTCGAGGCCCGCTTCGGCACCCATGTGCAGTGGATGCGCGAGCGCGAGGGATTCCAGGCCCACCAGGCGGTACGCCAGGACGACGAGCCGGCCACGTACGTCAACTTCGGCTGGTGGGACAAGCCGGAGTCGTTCCAGGCGGTCATGGCCAGCGACACCTTCCAGGCGCACGCCAAGGAGTTCCACGAGCTGGTCGACGTGGTCGCCGACCCGTCGCTGGGCGTCCTGAGCCTCCAGGGGCAGGCGAGCGCGGGCGAGGCGCCGCTGGTGGCGCTGGAGTTCATCGAGGCCAAGGGCGACCAGGAGGAGTTCGAGGCCGCCTACGCCGCCTACGCGCAGGCCGCCGCGCGTGCCGCCGGCTTCGCCTGGGCCGACCTCGCCAAGTCGCTGTTCACGCCCGGCAAGTACACCGCGGTGACCCGCTGGGAGGACCGCGACGGGTTCGCCGCCGCCAAGGCGCTGCCGCAGTACGCGGCGCTGACCGCGCTGGCCACGATCCGCACCGTGACCGCCGCCCCGGTGGCCGGCACCCGTACGCCCGAGGGCGCGACGGCCTGACCGCGGAAGGAGACCGACATCATGGCTGAAGGACACGCGGGGGAGGCCGTCGACACCGACATCTGCGTGGTGGGCGGCGGCCCGGCCGGGCTGACGCTGGCGCTGCTGCTGCTGAAGTCGGGCGTGCGGGTCGCGGTGGTCGAGCGCTCCCGGGCGCACCAGCGGGAGTTCCGCGGCGAGATCCTCCAGCCGGGCGCCATGCGGCTGCTGGACGAGCTGGGGGTGCTGGCCGGAGCCAGGACCCGCGGCTGCCACGAGCACCAGCGGTTCCGCCTGGTGGAGCGCGACCGGGCGCTGCTGGACATCGACTACCGCTCGCTGCCCGCCCCCTACGACCACCTGCTGAGCATCCCGCAGGCCCACGTGCTGGACGAACTGCTCCTGCACTGCGGCAAGTTCGAGGGGTTCAGCTACCTGGACGGCAGGCGGGCGGGCGGCCTGGTCAAGGACGCGGACGGCCGGATCACCGGGGTCACCGCAGACGGCCCTTCGGGGAAGCTGACCGTCTCCGCGCACTGCGTGGTCGCCGCGGACGGCCGCTTCTCCAAGATCCGCAGGCTGGCCGGGATCGAGGCGGGCCGCTCGGACGTCTTCGACCTGGACGTCCTGTGGTTCAAGCTCACCGTCCCGCCCGGCGGTTCGGACCGCGAACGCGACGTACGGGTCTTCCGCGCCGAGGGCGCCCCGGTGCTCGCGTACGACTCGTGGCCGGACAAGGTCCAGATCGGCTGGACGCTGCCGCACGGCGGCTACCAGGAGGTCGTGGCCAAGGGCCTGGACCACACCAAGGAGGAGCTGGCGAAGGCGGTCCCGCCCTACGCGGACCTCATCCGCGAGCAGATCACGTCCCTGAAGGACCTCACCCTCCTCGACGTCTTCTCCGGCCGCGCCGACACCTGGGCGGTGGACGGCCTCGTCCTGATCGGCGACGCGGCACACACCCACAGCCCGATCGGCGCGCAGGGCATCAACCTGGCCATCCAGGACGCGGTCCTGCTCCACCCGATCCTGGTGGACTCCCTGCGCCGCAGCGACGCGAGCGCCGCGGTGCTGGGCGCGTTCGAGGAGCGCAGGGCGGCCGACATCGCGACGGTCATGCGCACCCAGCGCATGCAGAGCAAGGCCATGCTGGCGCACGGCGCCTTCGCCACGAGGATCCGCCCGAAGCTGGCCGCGATCCTCAAACACACCCCCGCCTACGGCAAGATCCTCCGCAAGATCGCCTACGGCAACCCGGCGATCGCGATCGCGGGGGAGCTGTTCGTGGACGAGGGAGGCCGCTGAGGGCTTGAGTGGTGAGGCTTGAGCGGCGAGGGCTTGAGCGGTGGAGGCTTGAACGGTGGGGGCGGCTGGGTGAACACCTGGCCGCCCTCGGCACGTCGACCGGAGCGCCTTCGCGGCACGCGTAATCCGTTCGCCATCCGCATACGACCGTTCCGCCGGTGTCGTGGCGAACCGAGACTCGTCCTTATGAGGCTCCTCGTGATCGGTGGATCGGTGTTCGTCGGGCGGGCCTTCGCAACGGAGGGGCTGTGCCGCGGCTGGGAGGTGACCGTCTTCAACCGGGGCCGGACGCAAGCCGATGTGCCGGGCGTCAGCATTCTGCGTGGAGACCGGACGGACGAGGCGGATCTCGCCGCGGTGGCAGCCGCCGGGCCGTACGACGCGGTCGTGGACGTTTGCGGTTACGTGCCCCGCGAGGTGGCGAAGTCGGCCGCCGCGCTGGCCGGGCGAGCAGGTTCCTACCTGTTCGTCTCCACGATCAATGTCTACCCCGGCTATCCCGCGCTGCCGACCGACGAGTCGTCCCCGCGCCAGGGCGGCAGCGCCGACGCCGGACCGGAGGACGGTGACTACGGCTGGCTCAAGGACGGTTGCGAGCAGGCGGTCCGGCAGGCCTTCCCCGGAAGAGTCGTGGTGCTCCAGCCGGGTCTGATCGTTGGGCCGCACGACCGGGCCCGGCGCACCACCGCCTGGCTGCGCCGGGCCGCGCGCGGCGGGCCGATGGCCGTGCCCGGTACCCCCGGACCGGCCGCTGCGGGTCATCGACGTGCGTGACCTCGCTGCCTTCGGCCTCGACCTGCTCGCCGGCGTACCGAGGCACGAGGTTGAGGACTACACGGTGCCCGGCGCCCCGGACAACGGGAGCTGGGGCGACTACCTGGACGCCTGCGTGGCCGCCACCGCGGGCCGGGCCAAGCTCGTCTACATCGACGACCGGCTCTTCGTCGAACACGGGGTCGAGCCGTGGACGGAGATCCCGCTCTGGTTGCCGCCGGGACCTCGATCCGCGGGAGTCTGGGCGGCTTCGTGCGCGAAGGCGCTGGCCGCCGGCCTGCGCTGTCGCCCGGTCGCGGACTCGGTGCGTGACACCGCCGCCTGGCTGTTCGCGCCCGGCGGTGAACGGGAGGCGTTCGAGGACTACAAGCACTTCAGTGAGTGGACGCCGTTCCTCCCAGCAGAGAAGGAGCAGGCGATTCTCGCCGCCCACGCCACCGGCTCACATCAGGCCGAGTGAGCACCGCACACGTCGAAGGCGGCAGTGGCCAGGGGGCTGACTGATGGCGGGCACGCCAGGACGCACCGCGAGCCGCTCCCCCTGGTTCAGACGGTGAGCCCGGCGCGCTTGGCCATCGTCATCAGCTCGGGCTTGGCGCGCTGGTGGAGCACGAACAGCACGCGGAGTACCTCCCGCGCCATCGGGTGCATCTCGGCCATCTCCGGGGAGATGGTGAACGCCGCCTTCAGCGCCTCTTCGGCGCCACTGGTGTTCTTCACGGCCAGGCGGGCACGTGCCACGTCGATGTAGAGGCGGCCGACGCGGTTGGGCGTCAGGTCGCCGGGCGGCTGTTCCATCAGAGTGTCGCCCATGGCCGCCGCCTTGTCGGGACGGCCCAGTTCGACGTGGGCGGCCAGCTCGTACAGCGCGGTGTTGCCGGACCCGAAGGTGAGGTTGTGGCGGACCATGTCCCCCTCGCCGCCAAGCGACTTGGCGAGTTTCCAGGCACGAGTCAGATGGTCCTTGGTGGCCTGGGCGTCCTTGTGCCGGGAAGCGAGAACGACGCCACGCAGGTGAAGGGAGCCGAGCGGCACGATCTTCGCGGGACCGCCGGTGAACCGTGCGCTCTCCAGCCGTGAGATGGCGCGTTCGATGATCGCGAGGCCGTCGTCGTACTGCCCGGCCGACTGGTAGGTGCCCGCCTCGTTCCAGGCCGCGGCGGCGTCCGCCTCGGGGTTCCAGGTCTGTTCGGCGGCCCACGTCTGCCGGGCGACGACCATCTCGGCGAGGTCCGGCTGCCCGAGGCGGTGCGCGACGGCGTACCCGCACCCGTACAGGTCGGCGACCTGACCCCAGGCGGCCGGGTCACCGTCGCCGGCGAGGGCGACGGCTGTGGCCTGCTCCAGGAGAGTCGGCAGGATGCGCAGGAGCTCGACGTATTTGGTCTGCGCGCGCAGGGCCGTTGCGGTCGCCAGGCCGGTGGCGAGGACATCGAGGGGCGGCGCGTCCTGCCGGGGCAGGGTGTGGCGTCGTACCGATACCCGGAGGGCATCGAGGAGGTCGGCCTGCTCCGACGCGCTGAGGAACGGCTGCCCGTAGATGCGCGCGGTGGAGACGCGAAGCGCCTTGGCGACAGCGGCGACGACGGGAGGCGTCGCCGGGCGCGTACCGACCTCGATCTTGCTGAGGTACGACAGGGAGATCCCGGCCTGGCGTGCCAGCCTGGCCTGTCCTATCCCGCGCGACTTCCGGAGCACGGCGATGTTCTCGCCCGCGGCTGGGGTCATGCCCCTACCTTCCCACCCTTCGCGACCGCTGATCCGGCCTGAGGTCCTAACGCCCCTGCGTTGTGCATGACTTGTGCTAACTGATCTTGAAGCTCCGGAGTTGACTGGGTATCAGCCCGCTTCGGCTGCGGCCCCCGCAGCCACGAGGCTGAAGACCTGTCGGTGATTCATGATGCCGGAAGAGAGTGAGCATGCCGACCCCTCGCCGTACTCACCAAGTCCGCCTCCGAAGCGGCGACTTAACAGATAGCACCTTCCCCGTCCCTACTCCGGTGCGGCTCCCTTCACGAAGCCCCGAAGAACCGGCACCAGAAGTGGTCGGGGCACGCGAGGCAGGCATGTCGGCGATGGCATGTCGGCTAAGCCTCGTGCGGGAGGCCACCAGTCCGGCGCTGGCGTTCGTCTACGACCGGGGTCCCGCCTCTGCAGCGGCCCGTCTGAGTGTGTGCGTCGCGTACGCCGAGCGGCAGCGCTGGCCGGTCGCCGGGGCCTGGACGGAGAGCGGCGAGCACGTGGCCCGGCCGGTCGCCGAGCAGCCGGCGTACCGGAAGCTGCTGGCGAGCCTCCTCGGCGAGCACCGCGATGGCGACCGGGACGTCGTGCTCGTCGTGACCGACTGGGACCGCCTCCACCCCGATCCCGCGCAGCAGTTCGTGGCATGCCGCCAGATCCACGACGCGGGCGGCTGGACCGAGACCACCGCGGGCGACACGAGCCTGCGCCTGGTCGAGCGTCACCGGCCGCGCCGCACACCGCGCGACGGGAGGGCCCATGCGTACTCCAATGCCTGACCGGCCCGCATGGCTCGTCCAGGGCGCGAGGGTCGCCGACCTGGCCCGGGGTGAGACGGGCGTCGTTCAGGGTGTGGAACCGCCCACCATGCCGGGTTTCGCGTCCACCGACGCCACCGTGTTCGTGCTGCCTCTCGGCGGTGGCATCGGATGGGAAGCCGACCCGGCCGACCTGCGTCCGGCCGGGAAGGCCATGCGGTGAACCGCCAGGAGGTCGGCGAAGCGCTCGCCACGGTGTTGTGCGTCGCGGCGAACCCGGCCGGCCTCACCCTCCTCGGCGTGACCGTCCACGACCAGATCACGACCGACCACCCTGGCCCGTCCGCCTTGGCGGACCTTTCCTTGACACCGCCCGCCCCAGACGGTGTGTAGACCGGCTCGGCCGCGCACCTCTCTCCGGCCGCGCGGCCGCGCCGCCTTACTGCCCGGCACCTCAAGAGAACCGGGCACAGCCCACTCGGTCGTGCCCCAACGGCGAGCCCCTCTTTCCAGGAGAGCCACATGGGTCTTCTCAGTCCTGCTCTACGGTCACCGGCCCCCGCGCCGGACATGACCGCCCTGTCCAACTTCGCTGCTCTGCGGGGGCAGTTACGGGTCTCCCTCGGGCCCGCCTGCAACATCTGGTGCTGGTTCTGCCACAACGAGGGCGACGTGCCGCCCGGCGCCACCAAGGACGATGGGTCTCTGCGCCCGCGCGAGCGGCTCCTGTGTGCAGACCACTACGTGCAGGCCATCGGCGGGCTGATCGCGACCGGCCTGCGGCGGGTGTACTTCACCGGCGGCGAGCCGCTGGCCTCCCGCTTGGCCCGCCCGGTGCTGGAGGGCGTCGCCCGCTACGCCGCGCCGGACGTCACCTTCGCCTTGATCACCAACGGCATATTGGTGCCCCGGGCGTTGCCGTGGCTGCAGCGCATCCCGCTGGACAAGATCAAGGTGTCACTGCACTACTTCAGCGATGCCACGTTCCGCATGATCGCGCGAGCGAATCGGCCGATCTCCGACGTCCTGGCGGGCATCGAGTCCGCGCGGGAGGCGTTCGAGCGCGTCGAGATCAACACGCTGCTGCAACGCCAGAACCGGCACGAGGTCCCCGCGATTCTCGACTACGCGCTGACCCGGCGTCTGCCGGTGCAGTTCATCGAACTCGTCAGCACCGACTTCAACACGCCGGCCTCCGACGCGGCTGTGCCCGCCGACGACCTGGTCGCGCTGCTGCGCACGATGTGCGAGAGCGAGCGCGTCGAGGTCGCTGGCGTCGGGCAAGGCCGCCGGGTGTTCACCGTGGACGGGGTAGAGGTTGAGGTCATCCACCGGGAGCTGGGACGCCACCACGTCGGGCAGTGCGGCACCTGCCCGCTCAAACCGCAGTGCGTGGAGGGCTTCTGGGCCCTGCGCCTCGATCACGCGGGCGGCCTGATGCCGTGCCTGCTGCGGGAAGACCTGCGCCTGCACCTGGCACCCATCCTGACCGCGCGCGGCGGACTGGGCGCGGCCCACGCCGTCGCCCGCCACGTGGCCGCCTTCACGGAGGGAACGCTGTGATGCCTGAGCTTCCCGCCTGCTACCAGCCGCCCGTCACCGGCCGGCACGGCAGGCTCCTGGTCCTGGAGGGCATCAGCGCCTCCGGCAAGTCGACGCTCACCCGCCTCTTGGCCGACCGGCTGGACGCCGCGACCCTGCACATGGTCCCCGAGCCGTTGAGCAGCTTGTCCGGCTACGTCAACGACCATGGCGGCGCGCTCACCCAGTTCGCGTTCTATCTGACCGGCGCGCTCGATGCCGCCGACACCGTCCGGCGGCGCCTGGTGGCCGGGAACATGGTCACCGACCGGTGGGTCAACTCGATCATCGCCAACCACACCGCGGTCAACAGCCTGGACCTCGAAGCGGTCCTCGCCGCGTTCACCCCGTTCCTGCCCTACCTGCCAGCCCCCGACCTGACCGTGTACCTGGAGACGTCGGAGAAGGAACTCCTGCGGCGGATGGCCGACCGGCCGGACCGCTCCCCGCAGGACCGGCTGCTGGTGCGCCGCCCCGGGCTCATGCATCGCGTGCGCGCGCTGTACCGCATGCTCGCCGCCGTCGACCCCACCGCGGTCACCGTCATCACGGACGGCAAGACCCCCGAAGAACTGGCCGACGAGATCTACGCACTGCTGGAGGAACGATGCTGAGCCCCGTCGACCTGCCGTCCGTGTTCGCACCCGACCGCATCCACGGCGTTCTCACCGACCCCTTCCCCGGACCGCGCCCCGGCCTGATCCACTCCGCTCTGGGCTGGTGGGTCGGCTCGTGTCTGGTCCTGACCTGCCGCGCCGGTGCCGTGGCGGTCGTCCATGACGGCACCGAACCCGCGATGCGCCTCGCCGACCACTTCGCCCGGGGAGCGGCGAACTGCCTGCACTACGCCGCGACCGTCTCGATCATCGGCGAAGGGGACGCCGACCTGCTCGCCTACGGGGTGCGCACCGTGCAGGGCCCCGGGGCGCTCATCACCACCGACGCCGGGGAGGTGACGATGCGCTTGCTGGCCGCCGGTGGCACGCCCATGACGTGCGGAACCGGTCTGGAACTGATCTGTGACCTCATCGCCCGCGACCGGGTGCCCATCCCCGTCAACGCGGGCGCCCGCGGCCGGATCCTCCAGCGCCGGGACTTCGCCCACCACTACGCCACCGCCGAGGGGTGACCACCGTGATCGACGCCGCCGAAGTCGTCGCCTCCGGCATGAACATCCTGTTCGTCACGCTCGACTCGCTGCGGTACGACACCGCCGAGACGGCCTTGCGCGACGGACGCACCCCGCGCCTGGCCGGACTGCTGCCCGCCGGCGGCTGGGAGAGGCGGACCACGCCGGGGACGTTCACGCTGCCCGCGCACATGGCTTTCTTCTCCGGGTTCCTGCCCAAGCGCCCGCAGCCCAACCAGCCGCCCCGGCTGTGGGAGTGCCGCCCGCCGGCCTTCAAGACGGTCACGTCCGGCACGTTCGTCTTCGACGCCCCCAACCTCCTTCAGGGCTTGGGGCAGCACGGCTACACCACCGTGTGCGTTGGGGGCGTCACCTACTTCTCGCGCGAGACACCACTCGGCAGCGTCCTGCCGGACATGTTCGACCAGGACTACTGGGAGCCGCGGTTCTGCTCACCGGAACTGGACTCCACCCGCCACCAGGTCGACCGCGCGCTCCAGGTCGCCGACGAGCACGAGGGCCGCCCATTGCTGCTGTTCGTCAACGTCTCGGCCACCCACGTCCCCCACGGTCACTACCTGGGCGACAGCCACGACACCGCGCTCTCCCAGCAAGCGGCGCTCGCTTATGCGGATGAGCACCTGGGCCGGCTGGTCACCGGCCTGACGAGCCGCGACCGCTGGCTCGTCATCCTGTGCGCGGACCACGGCGACGCCTACGGGGAGGACGGCTACCACGGACGAGGCATCATCCACCCCACCGTCACCACAGTCCCTTTCGCCCTGATGCTGTGCTGACAGCGCTACGCTCCCTGGCATGACCACGCTGCCCACCCGTGACGCCTGCGTCGTCGTCGCCCAGGATCATCAAGGACTCGTCGCCGTGCTCAGCGCGCACTTCGCAGGGCACGGCGGCGAGTACCTGTTCCTGCCGGGCGGGCGTATGGAGGATGGCGAGACCCCGCCACAGTGCGCCGCTCGCGAGCTGCGCGAGGAGGCCGGCGTGACCGCGGCTTCGTGGCGGCCTCTCGGCTCCTACGCCATCACCCTCGCCTCACCGGCCCGCGTGCACCTCTACGAGGCGCATGACCTCACGCTCGGACCGCAGGAACTCACCCCCACCGAGCAGGACTTCAAGCTGTCGTGGTGGCCGAGGGACGACGCGGTCGATGCGGCCCGAAAGGGCCGCTTCTTGCTTCCCGCTGGTCCGCTGGCCCTCCTGCTCGCCCGCGGCTGACCCCGGCCGGAACAAGGCTGACGGTCTCGCGCGCGGACTACCCGGCCCGCGCATACTGCCTGGTCGATCCGCCGCAACTGCCGATCGCTGAGGCACACGTCCTGCAAGGAGCCGTCGCATGACCGTGGGCATCGATGCTGAGCGCGCGAACGCTACGCGAGGAACTCGCCGTACAACTCGCCGCGGCGGGACACGACACGGCATGGGTGGAAGCCGTGCGGGCGGTGCCCCGGCACCTGTTCGTGCCCCTCTACTACCGGCAGGGCGACGAGGGCGCTTCCAACCCGTGCGCCAGGACGACGAGAACTACCTCGACGGTGTCTACGCCGACCAGGCCCTGACCACCCAGCTGAACGGCGGCGATTCCACCTCGCCGTCCAGCGAGCCGGGCCTGATGCTCACCATGCTCGAAGCGCTCGACGTGCGCCCCGGGCACCGTGTCTACGAGTGCGGCACCGGCACCTGCTGGAACGCCGCTCTCCTCGCCCACAGGCTCGGCGACGCGAACGTGACGACGGTCGACGTCGATCCCGGTCTGACGGCCGCCGCGGTCGAACGGCTGGCCGCGGCGGGGTATCACCCGGTCGTGCACACCGGAGACGGCGCCGCCGGCCTGCCTGAGCGCGGACCGTTCGACCGGGTCATCGCCACTTGCCGTATGCAGGCGATCCCTTGGGAGTGGGTCGCGCAGAGCGTCGAGGACGCGGTGATGGTCGTTCCGATCGGCTGGGGGCTGGCGCGGGTCGTCGTGCGGGACGGGCAGGCGCAGGGCCGATTCCTGCCGGGCGGCGCCTACTTCATGCCTCGCCGAACGCTCGCGGTCGGCCCTCGGTTCGACAGCCTTGACGACAGCCCTGTGACCACGACAACGGTTCCCATCGATGACCTGATGGATCGGCTCCAATTTCCCCTGTCGTTGGCTCTGCCCGGCTGCGACACCTGCACGTGGCCCGACGAGAAGGACGGCATCCACGCCGTGGGCCTCTGGACGCCGGACGGCTCGACCGCCACGGCCGATGGCACCGGTCACGTGCGTCAACTCGGCCCGCGACGCCTGTGGGACACGATCGAAGAACTCCACGCCCTGTTTCCCACCGCGCCGGACCGCGACGAATTCGGCATCACCGTCACTGCCGAACGTCTGCGAATCTGGTGGCGCTCCGAGGACGGCCCCGGATGGGACCTCCCGCAGGTGGTGTTCGCCTGACGAATCGACCGCGTAGGACACGGCCTCGTCGGGGCGGCCGGTTTGTTCGGTTTGATCCGGCCAGTCATCACCGGTTTGCCGCCAACAGTCCCGGACCGCTCCACCTTCCCGTCGTGCCTGCCGGTATCCAAGGACGACGGCAGGCACGACGGGAGGGGTGGGGCGACGTGCTGACCATGAACCTGGCGGTATTCCTCGTGTTCCTCGTCATCGTGCGGCTACGGCGCCGAACCCAGGCCCGTAGCCGCCGCGACGAGACGCTGACCGTCGTCATCGTCCTGGCGCTGGGCGTTCTGCTGGCCCCGACGTCGCTCGGGCAGGGAGTACTGAGCATCGTCGGCTCGCTCGCCCATGCCGTCTCCCAAAACTTCCACTCGCTCTGACCTTGCCGCTTGAACGTCCGGCTTCGAGCGGGCGGGCCTGGTGATCACTCGTCCGCGGTGATTCCGGGGCGTGGGTGCGCTCGCCTCCCGGTCGGCCGGGGGCAGCTGTCTGCGTGTAGGACTCATAGCGAAGCCGGGCGGCGGTACCGGGCGAACACCGCGTCCCGCTCTTGCTCCCAGGTCCAGTTCGGATCCCGTCGGTGGAACTCGGTGACGGCCAGCTCGAAGAACTGGCCGGAGGGCTTCCGGTTGGTTCCATTGACGACCAGCGCCGAGAGCATCGGATCGGGCCCGGTGCTGTCCTGGCGACAAACATCCGCCAGCAGGCGCGACATCATCGAACCGTGGTAATGGACACGGTGTTCCGGTGCCAGGGTTTCGCTCAACTTCTTGTAGGTGTCGGTCCGGCCCTCTCGGGCCCATCCCCGCAGAACCTCCACCATCGCGTCGCGGGTGGCAACGTAGGCCGCCTCTCCGTATTTCATGTGATCCCCCATCAGCCAACTGGATTGACACGGTACCGAGTTGTGTCGGTGCCTGGGCCGGGCTTGGAGCAAGTCGCGTGACCATGACGTCGAAGGGAGACCCTCGGGGGCCCGGGTGCGGTGGCATGTGGGAGTGTCGGCGCCCTACGATGCCCCTTCTGCCGACTCGTCCGTGAAGACAGCGGTCAATGGGTGGCCGGTGGGGCATCCGCGTGCGCGTTCTCGCCGCTCGGACAGGCCTGGGCGCGCGGGCGTCAGCCGGGCTGGTCGGGCTCTGTGCCGCCACCGGATGCCGCGGCGGCGCGTTCGATCTTTGCGTACCGGGCAGCCCGAAAGGCCGTGTCGAGCGGCGGGGTTGCGTATGCGGCCGCTGTACCGGTTGATCCATCGAGTCGTTCGCGCAGGATGTCGGCGTGACCGGCGTGCCGGCTGGTCTCGGTGAGCATGTGGACCAGGATGTCGAACAGCTTCACGTGAGGGCGTGGCCACCAGGGCACATAACCGGGGGAGTCGATCGAGAGAGCGGCGATCGTCCTGTCCGCGTGCTCGCCCACGCGACGGTAGAGGCCGGTGATCTGTTCGCGTGTCTCGTGCTCAGCCGCCCACAGGTCTGAGCCAGGCTCATCGACGTCGCTCCACCGTGGAAGGGGTTCGAGGAAGGGGCGATCGAAGACCTCGCCGAAGTACCTGGATTCCCAGACCGACAGGTGCTTGACCAAGCCGAGGAGGTTGGTGCCGGTCGGGGTCAGGGGCCGGCGGACGTCGTACTCGCTCAAGCCGTCGAGCTTCCAGAGCATTGCGCTACGCATCTCTCGTAGAACCCCTTGCAGATGCTCTTTCGCGCAATCGTCGATCACGGGCCGCGAGCCTGTCATGTGCGGCCAGTGGCCTCAAGCGGAATCACGGTTCCGGGACGCGGTCAGCTTTGCGGCGAGCCGAACAGCGGCTCCAGCAAACGCAGTTGGTCCGTCGCGGCGGGCAGGTCGCTGACCTGGCCGTCGCCGACCTCCACCAGCCGCCAGACTGCGTCGGAGCGCAGGGCCAGGTCGGTCGTGACGAACCGGCAGCCGAGAGCGTCCACCAGCGGCGCCATGCGGTCGAGTTCCTGACATGGGAGGGATGCCGCGGCGTCTCCGAGTCCGTGTCCGGGTGCGCGGTGGTGAGGACGGGGGCCGCGTCGATCCACCACACCCGCACCTCGTCGCCGGTGAAGTCCTCGAAAGCGCGCAGGACGATTCCCCCGGCCAGGGAGTCCTCCTGGAGCGCGACGAAACGGCCGACCACAGCCGCCAGCCGTTCCGTATCGGCGGCGTCGGGCACGAAACACGCCTCGTCCCACTCGTGCTTGCGGGACTTGACGTAGTCCTTGACGACGACCGGCCCGGGGCTCAGTGGTGCGGCCAACTCGGCCAGGCGGGCGGCGTCGGCTTTGAGCCCTGGGAGCCAGACGCTGCGGGGTGTCACCGCCGCGAACGTCTCGTACCAGCCGGGCAGTTCATGAGCCCTGCGGTACTGACCGGCATCCGTGACCAGGGTGCTGCCTCGCTCGGCCAGTGCCTGTGCCAGTTCGGCGTAACGGCTGCTCGGCAGCATCCAGCCCCGGTACCACAGCGGTCCGAGGCCGCGCGGCACCCTGGACACGGCCTCTTCGGGCCGTCCGCGCACGAGTGCTTCGTGATCGAGGAACGCGACGTCAACGCCCAGGACTCGGGCCGCCTCGGCCGCGCCCGAGAAGTGCGGGTCCGCACGACGCGGCCGCAGAGGGTCGCAACACGTCAACAGGACGGCAGCAGCTGTCATGGACGCAGAGCCTAACCCCGGAGGCAGATGCCGACCTGGGCAGACCGTCCACGAGACCGGCACCGGGCTCCTAGCCCAACTCGCCGCCCAGTACGTCACAACGCGACGGAGGCCCCGACCGCGCGCCGGGGCCCCGTCGCTGCGCCGGAGAAGCCGGCTCAGGCCGCCGCCAGTTCCTCCAAATCCTGGACCACCCGTGCCGGGGACGGCATCGACTCCATCGAGCGGCGCAGGGACTGTGCCGCGGTCGTGTAGGACGGCTCCGTCAACAGGGCGCGGATCGAGTCGCGCAGCAGCGGGACGTCCGCCTGGGCCTGAGCCGTGTCCAGCGTGATGCCCGCCCCGGCCGCCGCCAGGCGGTCGCCCGTGGTGAACATGTCCAGCAGCTCGGGCAGCGCCAGTTGCGGCACGCCGGCCGCGGTCGACGTCATCGCCGTACCCGCGCCGCCGTGGTGGACGATCGCGTCGCAGGTCGGCAGCAGCAGGTGCAGCGGCACCGGCTCGATCAGCCGCACGTTGCCGGGCAACCCCTCCAGCGCACCGTGGTCCGCCGCCGGCACCGTCGCCAGCACCTCCACGTCGTCCATGCCCTCGAACGCCGACAGCACCGTGGCGACGTGCCGCGGGCCGTTGAGCAGGATCGCCCGCGAGCCCAGCGAGACCACCACCCGGCGGCCCTCCGGCTTCTCCAGCCGCAGCCACTCCGGCATCAACCCCGGCCCGTTGAACGGCACATAGCGGATGGGGACGCCCGGGGTCGCGTCGGCCAGCCGCAACTCCTCCGGCACCGGGTCGAGCAGCACCGTGGGGTCGGGCAGGCCGGGCAGGCCGAGGCGCTCGCACGTGCCCTTCAGACCGAGCCTGGCGTGCGGCCGCGCCGGGGTGGATATCGGGTCCAGGCCCCAGCGGTGGTGCACCACCGGCACGCCGAGCACCCCGCCCACGATGAGCGAGGTGAACTCCAGCATGTCGGACAGGATCAGGTCGGGCCGGTAGGCCCGCGCGAAGTCCAGGTACTCCGGCAGCAGGTACTTGGCGTGCACCACCCACGCTCTGGCACCGCTCGCCATCTCCTCCGGCTTGGTCCGGCCGCGCACCTCGATCATGCGCTTCGTGGTGCCCGTCATACCGCCGGTGAGCATGTCACCGGCCCGGTACGGGTCGCCCAGGGCGACGGCGTTCAGGCCCGCGGACTCGACGGTCGGCACGACGTCGGGCTGGACCGCGGCCAGCACCTCGTGCCCGGCCGCCCGCAACGCCCAGGCCAGCGGCACCTGCGGGGTGAAGTGGGTGGATACGGGGGTGTTGAACATCAGGACGCGCATCGGGATCTCCCTCGGGGGATGCGGGGTTCACGGTTGCTCGAGTTCGATTACGGGGGCCGCAACGGCGAAGGCGCCCCGCCCCGGGGTGCTTCCTGGGTGCGGGGCGCCTTCGACAGCGGGGTCAGGCCGCCTGGATCGCCTCCGTGTCGGTGGACGCCAGCGGCGCGGCCGACTGCTGCGGCGCCTGCTCCTCCTCCTCGCCGACGGGGTCCAGCCGTACGTCGGGGATGAGGAACGCCAGGCCCAGCGCCACCACCATCAGCCCGGCCGCCACCAGGAACGTCAGCGACGTCGCGGAGGCGTAGGCGGGGGCCACCTTGTCGTGCGGGGCGCCGGTCAGGCCGCCGGGCAGCAGGTGGCCCAGGCGGTGGTTGAGGATCTCGCCCAGCACGGTCGTGCCGAACGCGCTGCCCAGCGTCATGAAGAACCGGGTGCCCGACGTGGTGACGCCCAGCCGCTCCGGAGCCGCCGCCGCCTGCACGGTCTGGAGCACCACCTGCACCACGCCGCCGAGCCCGAAGCCCAGCAGCACCAGCAGCCCGCTCACCTCAAGCGTCGAGGTGTGCGCGTTCACCGTGCCGAACAGCGCCAGCGCGGCCACCGCCACCACGCTGTTGACCAGCAGCACCGGCTTGAAGCGCTCCAGCCGCGTGATGATCTTGCCGGAGGTGAACATGACCGCGATGACGCCGGCCGCCATCGGCACCAGCCGCACGCCCGCGCCCTCCGCGGTGACGCCGCGGGTGATCTGGAGGTAGGTGACCACGTAGACCGGGACCGCCAGCACCGCGAAGCCGCCGATGAACTGGAGCGGCGCGCCGACCCGGAAGACCGGCTCACGGAAGAGCGACAGCGGCAGGATCGGCTCGGCGACCCGGGTCTCCCACCAGCCGAAGACCACCAGCAGCGCGACGCTCGCCGCCGCGTAGCCGATCAGCTGCGGCGAGGTCCAGCCGTACGTGCTGCCGCCCCAGCGGGCGACCAGCAGCAGGCCGGTGGCGCCCGCGGTGACCAGCGCGGCGCCCAGCAGGTCGACGCGGTGCTCGGTGCGCCGGGCCGGGATGCGCAGGGTGGCGAGGGTGATGGCGATGGTCAGGATGCCCAGCGGCAGGTTGACGTAGAAGATCCAGCGCCACGACAGGTGCTGGCACAGGAATCCGCCGAGCAGCGGGCCCACCACGATGCCGAGGGCGACCACCCCACCGCCCATGCCGGAGCCGCCGGCCCGTTCGCGCGGCGGCATCAGCGTGGCCAGGATGATCAGCGTCAGGCTCATCAGCCCGCCGCCGCCGAGGCCCTGCACCGCGCGGAAGGCGATCAGCTCGCCCATGTTCTGCGCGAATCCGCACAGCGCGCTGCCGCCGAGGAAGGCGGTGATGGCGAACAGGTAGACCCGCTTGGGGCCGAACATGTCGCTGAGCTTGCCGTACAGCGGCTGGGTGGCGGTCGCCGACAGCACGTACGCGGCGATCAGCCACGGCAGCCTGCTCAGGCCGTGCGCCGGGTCGAGGTCCTTGGCGATCGGCCAGGCGGCGGTGGAGACGATGTTCTCGTCCAGGAGCGACAGCAGCATGGCCGCGAGCGCCCCGAGCGAGAAGATCTGGATCTGTGATTCGGTCATCCCATGGGCGGGTGCGGCATCGTCTGCCGCGGCGACCTGCTTGCTGCCGTCGCTCATGCTGGCGGTCCTCCGTGGGTGGGTCGGTGCGTGTGTCGCACGCGGCCGGGGACGTGGCCGGGTGCGGGGGGCGGGGCCGGGCGCGCGACGCCGGCGTCCCGTCAGGCGGCGACGTCGGTACGGGCGGCGCGCGCCCCCACCAGCCGCTCCAGGTCGGTGACCACCTCCGCCGGGGTCGGCATGGCGGCCATGGTGTCGCCCAGTCCGCGCGCCGAGGCGCCGAAGTCGGGCTCGTCCAGCAGGCGTTCGACGGCCGCCCGCACGGTCGCGGGGTCGTCCTGCTCGGCCGCGGTGTCAAGACCGAGCCCGGCGCCCGCCGCGGACACCCCGTCGGCGAACGCGAACTGGTCCATGATCTGCGGCAGTACGAGCTGCGGCAGCCCGTACGCGGTCGCCGTCATCGCCGTGCCGCAGCCGCCGTGGTGGACCACCGCGTCACAGGAGTCGAGGAAGAGGGTGAGCGGCGTCGGCTCGACGACGCGGACGTTGCGCGGCAGCGTCCCCAACTCGCCCTGGTGCGCGGCGTCCACGGTGAAGACCACCTCGGTGTCCGCCAGGCCGTCCACCGCCTCCAGCAGGTGCCGCAGCAGCGTCATACCGCCCAGCACCAGCGTCTGGCCGCCCAGCGTCACGCACACCCGGCGCGCGGTCTCCTTGCGCGCCGCCCAGTCCGGCCGGGTGCCGCCCCCGTTGAACGGCACGAAGCGGATCGGCGAGCCGGGCTCGGCGGTCTCGTGCTGAACGGCCGGCGGGCACGGGTCGAGGATCAGGTCGGGCCGCGGCACCCCGTCCATTCCATTGCGCCTCGCCAGGCCGCCGAGCATGAACTCCGCGGCGGCGCGCACGGTGTGCGACAACGGGTCGACGCCCCACCGGTGCCGTACCGCGGGGACGCCCAGCGCGCCCGCGACGACCAGCCCGGCGAACTCCAGCTCCTCACCGACGACCAGGTCGGGCCGCCACTGCCGGGCGATCTCCAGGTAGCGCGGGACCATGTAGCGGGCGTGCCCGGCGAAGACCTTGCAGCCCATCGCGAGGTCCTGCTCCTTGGGCCGGCCGAGCAGCTCCAACGGGCGTCTGCCGGGCGGCAGATAGGGCAGCAGGTGGTCGTTGGTGTGGAACCACGGGCCGACGATCGCGGTGCCGAGGCCGGCGGCCCTCGCCGTCGCCTCCACGTCCGGCTGCCCGACCACCAGCACCTCGTGCCCGGCGGCCCGCAGTGCCCAGGCCAGCGGCACCATGGGGACCATGTGGGTCGCCACGGGCGTCGTCGTCATCAGTACGCGCATCCGATGCTCCTCGAGACTGTCGGGGACGGGAACGGCAGTCGGGCCGGGCCCGGGGGTCGTGGGTCTCGGGCCACGAGGGTGACGGGCCCTCGTCGAGCGCCCCTCGCGCTTGCCTGGAGCGCCCGCGCACGCCCCCCGAGCCCGCGCGCCCCTGAGCCCGGCGCGCCCCCTGAGCCCACGCCTCCCGAGCCCACGCCTCCCAGAGCCCACGCGATCGCCGCTCCCGCACGCGGAAGGCGGGGCCCACGCCTGCGCGTGGACCCCGCCCGTGGTGTCCGGCCGATGGCGGGCCGGCTCAGCCCTTGCCGCGCTTCACGACCTTCAGCACACCGGCGATGATCGCGACGGCCACGAGGGCGATGATGATGTGGGTGATGTTCATGGGATGACTCCTGTCGGTGCGGTGGTGGTCGGCCAACTGCTGCTTGCAGTACGGGAGTTGCAGAGCTTCGGCGAGGTCAGGCGGCCAGCGGGCCGGCCTCGGCCTGGCCGGCGCCCTGCGCGCTCAGCACCCGCCACAGGGCGGCGGGCGTCGCGAAGGTCGCGCCGGTCAGGACCTCCTCGGGGAACTCCACCCCGTACTCACCCTCCAGCGAGACCAGCAGCTCGATGGTGGCGAGGGAGTCGAGTCCCGCCTTCTTCAGATCCAGGTCGGGGGTGAGCCCGGCGTCGCGGGCGGACGGCGGAAGGACCGCGGTCAGCAGGCGCGCGAACCGCTCGTCCCACTCGTGTGCCATGGGGGTTCTCCTTACGCGATGGTGGCGAATGGGTGGGTCACGGACGCCGTGGTCAGGCGGCCTGGGCGGTCAGCCGTCCGCGCAGGGTCTGCCGGTCGGTCTTGCCGTTGGGGGTCAGCGGGAGGGCGCCCAGCACCCGGCACTCGGCCGGCACCTTCGCGTCCTCCAGGCGGTCCTTGAGGCGTTCGATCACCTCGTTCGGGTCCAGCGAGGTCACCGCGAACAGGGTCAGGTCGAACCCGTCGCCCGGCGGTATCGCGGCGGCCGCCTCGACGCCCTCGATGTCCAGCGCGGCGCTCTCGATCTCCAGGGAGCTCATCCGCACCCCGCGCCGCTTGAACAGGTCGTCGCGCCGGCCCTGGAAGTAGACGTGGCCGTCGGCGTCCATGTGCCCGTAGTCACCGGTGTGCAAGGTGACCTCGCCGGTGACCGGGTCGGGCCGGAAGCGCTGCGCGGTGATCTGAGGCGCCCGCCAGTAGCCCGCCATGACGTGCGGCCCGCGCACCGCGATCTCGCCGATCTCGCCGGGCGGCAGGGCGCGCCCGTCCTCGTCGAGGATCAGCACCTCGGTGCCGGGCAGCGCCGGGCCGACCGAGCCGGGCTTGGCCAGGTCGCCGTCCGGGGTCAGCACGGTGATCCGCTTGCACTCGGTGGTGCCGAACATCGGGGAGACCTGGGCCGCGGGGAAGGTGCGCCGCAACGCCTCGATGACCGGCGCGGTCAGCGCGGCACCGGTGTTGGTGAACAGCCGTACCGCGGCGGTGCGCCTGTCACGGCCCGCGAGCCGCAGCAGCATCTCGGCGAGCGACGGCACCACGGGCACGATCGTCACGCCGTGGTCGTGCAGCGTGCTCAGCAGCCGCAGGTGGCGGTCCGGCTCGGTCAGCACCACCTGGGCGCCGGCGATCACCGACAGGAAGACCTGGTAGAGCCCGTAGTCGAAGGACAGGGGGATGGCGACCAGCACCACGTCGTCGGAGCGGTAGCCCAGCACGGCCTGGATGGCGCGGGCCGCGAAGACGATCGGGCGGTGCGGGCTGACCACGGCCTTCGGCGCCGAGGTGGAGCCGGAGGTGTAGATCAGCAGGCCCAGGTCGTCGGGGGTGACGACGGCCTCGGCCGCGTCCCGTCCTGCGCCGAGCAGCGTCTCCACCTCGGCCCACAGCGCGCCCAGTTCGCGCACCGGGCGGTCGGTGAGGCCGGCGAGCAGCGCGGTGTCCTCGCCCTGGCCGATGACGAGCGCCGGGTCGCTGTCGGCGGTCACCGACTTCAGGTGGAAGGACTTCATGGCCGGGTTGACCGGCACGAAGACGGCGCCGTGCCGCAGGGTGCCGAAGAGCATCGCCACGAACTGCCGGGTGTTGCCGACCCGGGCCAGCACGCGCTCGCCGCGCCCGACGCCGCGCGCGTCCAGCCAGGCGGCGAACGCCCTTGAGTACGCGTCGAGTTCGGCGTACGTCCAGGTGCCGGCGCGGTCGCTGACGGCCGGGGCGTCCGGGCGGGCGGCGACGGCGGCGGCGAGCAGGTCGCCGACCGTGACGTCGGCGGCGTCGCTGCCGGAGGGGGTCGGGGTCTCGATCGCGGTCACCATTGGGGCACCTCGTTGATCTCCAGAACGGCGACGGTGCAGGTGTACCCGGCGCCACCGCCGAAGAGCATCACCTTGTCGCCCGGCTCGACGGCGCGGGTGTCGATCAGGTGGGCCAGGCCCGCCGCCCAGTCGCCTGCCCCGATGTGGCCGGTGGTGCGGCCGTAGTCCCAGGTGGTCTGCTCCTCGGTGACACCGATCAGGTGGTGCACCTGGTGGTCGCCCTTGCGGCGGCCGGTGTTGGGGGTGACGACCCGGGCCAGGTCGGCGGTCTCGATCCCGGCGTCGGCCAGCGCCTCCTTCTTCGCCTGGAGCATGACCCGGGCGATGCGCAGCACGATCTCCTTCTCGTCGCCCGCCTCCATGTACTCGTGGCTGCGCCTCGTCAGGTCGATACCCTCGGCGGCGGCCGGCGAAGCGGACAGGAACGGCTGGTCTCCACGGGCCAGCCCCTCCAGGGAGTTGTCGGCGACGGTCGCGGTGGACAGCAGCCGGGCGAAGCCGCCCTGGCTGGAGACGACCACGGCGGTGCCGCCGTCCCCGTAGGTGCTCATGTCGTGCAGCTCCCAGCGGTTGACGCCCGGCGCGGCCCAGCGGTCGGCCGTGGTCAGCATGACCGCGCTGCCGCCGCGCAGGCCCGACTTCAGGTGCGCGGCGGCCAGTTCGACGCCGCTGACGCCGACGTTGCAGCGCTGCTGCACGTCGAGCGCGGCCACCGAGCGGCCCACCGTGCGGGCGGCCACGTAGGAGGCGGTCGGGTAGATGTCGAGGCCCTGGAACCACAGGCTGCCGTGGATCAGCAGGCTGAACTCCTCGGGTGCCACGCCGGAGCGCTTGAGCGCCGACTCGGCTGCGTACACGGCCATGTCCGGCGGCGCGACATCTTCCGCCTGGAGCACCGACTGGTAACCGAAGGTCTCGTACCGCTCGGCCGTGTACTTGCCCTCGCGCACGGCATCGGCGGCGGAGACAGGCTCCGGCAGCCAGGTGCCCACCGCGGCGACGTGGATGTCGTCCCAGCGCATGACTCTCCTCCCGTTAGGGCCCGTGGGTCCGGTGAGCCGATCGTGACGGCCGCACCTGGAGGGGTCCTGGAGCCCGGCTACAGCGCGGGCGGCGCCCGCCTGACCGCCGGTCCAGCGGGCGTCGAGCCAGGCCCCCCAAGGTGTGCCGACCACACGCGAGACCGGTGTCCAGGAGGAGTCAGATGAACGCGAGCCAGCGGCGACAGGGCGGCGGACCGCTCGACTTCGGCGTCTTCTTCTTCGCCGCGGTCGGCGACCAGGCGGGGGAGACCTACCGGCTGATGCTCGACTGCGCGCGCCGCGCCGACGAGCTGGGCCTGGCCTTCGTCTCCACCCCGGAGCGCCACTTCCACCGCTTCGGCGGCGCCTTCCCCAACCCCGCGGTCTCCTCGGCCGCGATCGCCGCGGTCACCAGCCGCGTGCAGATCCGGGCCGGCAGCGTCGTCACCCCGCTGCACCCGACCGCCCGCGTGGTCGAGGACTTCGCGATGGTCGACGGCATCTCCGGCGGCCGCACCGCCATCTCGGTGGGCTCGGGGTGGAACGTCAACGACTTCGTACTCGCCCCCGAACAGTACGAGGGCCGCCGCGAGCGCATGGTCGCCGACGTGGACGCGATCCGCGAGGCGTGGCGCACCGGCAGCTGGACCGGGCCGGACCCGCTCGGCAAGGAGGTCACCCTGAGCGTCTTCCCGCGTCCGGTCCAGCGCGAGCTGGAGATCTGGGTGACCGCCTCGCGCAGCGAGGGCACCTTCCGTGAGGCGGGCCGCCTGGGCTGCAACATCCTCACCCACCTGGAGAACCAGGACCCCGAGTCGCTGGCGGAGAAGGCCGCGATCTACCGCGCGGCGCGCGCCGAGCACGGTTGGCAGGGCCCGGGGAAGATCACCGTGATGATGCACACCTACCTCGCCGAGGACTCCGGCGAGGCGCGGGCGACCGGCGGCGGCTGGCTGCGCGACTACCTGCTGACCGCCATCGACCTGGAGTCCAAGGCGGTCACCGCCGGCGGCCGGATGAGCGGCGGCAAGCAGGGCCGCGACGTGCTGGCCGCCCAGGCCGCGCAGCGCAAGCTCGCCGAACTCGGCGTCAACCGCTACCTGTCCGGCAACTCGCTGATCGGCTCGCTGGACGAGGCGACCGCCACCGCCGAGCGGGTGCGCGCGGCCGGCGCCGACGAGATCGCCTGCCTGGTCGACTTCGTGGGCGACTCCTCGCAGGTGCTCTCCTCGCTCGACCTGGTCGGCGAACTGCGGCAGCGCTTCACCGGCGACGCGCCCGCCGCCCCCGCCGCGGCCTGATCCCCGACGACCCCGCCACGTACGACGTCACGAAAGACACCGACCGACGACAAGGACCCACCCATGCCGACGATCCTGGCCGTCTCCGGCAGCCCGTCCCCGTCCTCGTTCACCCAGGAGGTGCTGGGCCTGGCCGCGCGGCGGCTGCGGGGCCGCGGGCACCCGGTGGACACCCTGCGGTTGCGCGAACTGCCCCCGGCGGAGCTGCTGGCCGCCGACACCGAAGAACCCGCGGTGCGCGACGCCGTCGACCGGCTGCTCGCCGCCGACGCCGTGCTGCTCGCCAGTCCCGTCTACAAGGCCGCCTACTCCGGGCTGCTCAAGGCCTTCCTCGACCTGCTGCCGCAGTACGCGCTGGAGGGCAAGGTCGTCATGCCGCTCGCCTCCGGCGGCTCGATGGCGCACGCCCTCGCCGTGGACTACGGGCTGCGGCCGGTGCTGGCGTCCATGCGGCCGGTCGCCATCACCGACGCCGTCTTCGTGCCCTCCGACGCGGCCGTGCGCGGCCCCGACGGGCGCCGCGAACCCGACCCCCTGACCCGCGCCCGGCTGGACGACGTGACCGACCGGTTCGAGGAGCTGCTGACCGCGGTCACCTCGGCCGAGCGGGACGCCCAACCCGCCGCACCCCGCGCCGCCGCCTGAACGGCCGCGCCCGGCACGGCGGTTCGAGGGTTTCTCCACCGCCTGCCCTCATGGTCCGACCGCGACCGGCACGGACCGGGACATCCGGCCCCTGTCGTCCACGAACCGTACTGAACATGGTGAGACATGGTGAGAGAGGAGTTTCCGATGAAGGCTCTGGTGCTGTCCGGCGGCACGGGTACCCGGCTGCGGCCGTTCAGCTATTCGATGCCCAAGCAGCTCATCCCGATAGCCAACAAGCCCGTGCTGGAACACGTGCTGGAGAACATCCGCGACATCGGCGTCACCGACATCGGCATCATCGTCGGCGACCGGGAGCCCGAGATCGCGGCCGTCCTCGGCGACGGCGAGGAGCTGGGCCTGCGCCTGACCTACCTGCGCCAGGACGCCCCGCGCGGCCTCGCGCACTGCGTGCAGATCGCCAAGGACTTCCTGGGCGACGACGACTTCGTGATGTACCTGGGCGACAACATGCTCCCGGACGGCATCACCGGCGCCGCGGAGCGCTTCCGCGAAGTGGGCCCGGCCGCGCAGGTCGTGGTGCAGCGGGTCGAGGACCCCCGGGCGTTCGGCGTCGCCGAGGTCGGGGACGAGGGCGTCGTGAAGCGTCTCGTCGAGAAGCCGCAGCAGCCGAAGAGCGACCTGGCGCTGATCGGCGTCTACTTCTTCACCTCCGCCATCCACGAGGCCACCGACGCCATCGAGCCCAGCGCCCGCGGTGAGCTGGAGATCACCGACGCCGTGCAGTGGCTGGTGTCCTCCGGCGCCGACGTGCGCGCCCAGGAGTACACCGGGTACTGGAAGGACACCGGCAAGGTCGAGGACGTCCTGGAGTGCAACCGGGAACTCCTCGACCACCTCGTGCGCGACGTCGAGGGCCAGGTGGACGACGAGAGCGTGCTGATCGGCCCGGTCGTCGTCGCCCCCGGCGCCCGCATCGTGCGGTCCTTCATCGAGGGCCCGGCGATCATCGGCCCCGACAGCCTCGTCGAGGACTCCAGGATCGGCCCGCACACCTCCATCGGCGCGCAGGTCTCCCTGGTCGGCACCCACATCGACTACTCCATCGCCCTGGACGGCGCCTCGGTCAGCGGCGTGCACGCGGTGCACGGCTCCGTCATCGGCCGCTCGGCCGCCGTCAGCAGCGGCGACAACTCCACCCGCAAGCACCGGCTGGTCGTCGGTGACCACACCCGGATCGAGGTCGCGGCATGAGGCTTCTCGTCACCGGCGCCGCCGGATTCATCGGTTCGCACTACGTGCGCACCCTGCTCCAGGACGGCTACGCCGGCTCCGAGGGCACCCGCGTCACCGTGCTGGACAAGCTCACCTACGCGGGCAACCGGGAGAACCTGCCGGCCTCGCACCCGAGGCTGGAGTTCGTCCAGGGCGACATCTGCGACGCCGACCTGGTCGACGAACTGCTGCCCGGCCACGACGCGGTGGTGCACTTCGCCGCCGAGTCGCACGTCGACCGCTCGGTGGAGTCGGCCGCCGAGTTCGTGCGCACCAACGTCGGCGGCACCCAGACGCTGCTGGACGGCTGCCTGAGGACCGGGGTCAGCCGCTTCCTGCACGTGTCCACCGACGAGGTCTACGGCTCCATCGAGGACGGCTCGTGGACCGAGGAGTGGCCGCTTCAGCCCAACTCCCCTTACGCGGCCTCCAAGGCGGGCTCCGACCTGATCGCCCGCGCCTACTGGCGCACCCACAAGCTGGACGTGTCGATCACCCGCTGCTCCAACAACTACGGCCCGTACCAGCACCCGGAGAAGCTCATCCCGCGCTTCGTCACCAACCTGCTGGAAGGCAGCCAGGTGCCGCTGTACGGCGAGGGCGCCAACATCCGCGAGTGGCTGCACGTGGCCGACCACTGCCGGGCGATCCACCTGGTCCTCACCAAGGGCCGCTCCGGCGAGGTCTACAACGTCGGCGGCGGCAACGAGCAGACCAACCGCCAGATCACCGAGCGGCTGCTGGAGCTGACCGGCAACGACTGGTCCTCCGTGGTGCGGGTCGCCGACCGCAAGGGCCACGACCTGCGCTACTCGCTGGACGAGACCAAGATCCGCGAGGAGCTGGGCTACGCGCCCGAGGTCACCTTCGAGCAGGGCCTCGCCGAGACCGTCGCCTGGTACCAGGACAACCCCGGCTGGTGGAAGCCGGTCAAGAACGAAGGAGAGCAGGGATGACCGGCGCGCGACGCGAGCGGCCGCAGGTGCTGGTGGTCGGCGCGGGACCGGTCGGGCTGACCGCGGCCCACGAACTGACCCGGCACGGCGTGCGGGTCAGGCTGGTCGACGCCGCCGAGGGGCCCGCGGTCACCAGCCGGGCGCTGGCCACCCACGCCCGCACCCTGGAAACCTACGACCAGATGGGCGTCGTCGACGACCTGCTGCCGCGCGGGCAGCGCGTCGAGCACTTCACGCTGCACCAGAACGGCCGCCGCCTGATCCGCTTCGACACCGATTACAGCGAGCTGCCCACCCGCTTCCCGTACACCCTCATGGTCGACCAGGTCGTCACCGAGGAGGTGCTGCGCACCGCGACCGCGCGGCGCGGCGTGGAGGTCGAGTGGAAGACCAGGCTGACGGCCTTCCACGACACCGGAGACGGTGTGAGCGCCGAACTCACCCACGTCGACGGCACGGTGGAGACCGTCACCGCCGACTGGCTGGTCGGCACCGACGGCGGCCACTCCACCGTCCGCAAGACCCTCGGGCTGCCGCTGCACGGCGACAGCAGCGAGACCTGGCTGATCGCCGACGCGGTCGTGGAGTGCGAACTGCCGCGCGACTCCATCCACTGGATGCGCACACCCGAGGGCACCGTGATGCTGGTGCCGTTCCCCGACCCGGGCAAGTGGCGGCTGCTGGACACCCGCGACGCGAGCTACGACGGCGACGACGAGGCGGTCGCGGCGCGCTTCGCCCGCAAGATCAAGGCGGGCATCGGCGTCGAGGTCACGGTCGAGCCGCCTACCTGGGTGTCGGTCTTCACCATCCAGCAGCGCATGATCCCGACCATGCGCTCCGGCCGCTGCTTCGTCGCCGGCGACGCCGCCCACGTGCACAGCCCCGCCTCCGGACAGGGCATGAACACCGGTGTCCAGGACGCCTACAACCTCTCCTGGAAGCTGGCCTCGGTCATCCACGGGCAGGCCGACGGCACGATCCTCGACACCTACAGCGCCGAGCGGGTGCCCGTCGGCGCGAGCCTGCTGGCCTCCACCCGGTTCGCCACGATCCTGGTGCAGTTGAAGAACCGGTACGCGGCCGCCGCGCTGCGGGCGCTGTTCACCTTCGTGCGCTCGGTGCCGCCGCTGAAGTCGAAGATCGAGCGCAAGATCATGGGCGGCATGTCGGCGCTCGACCTGCGCTACGAGGCGAGCCCGCTGTCCCTGAGCGACGGCGTGCCCGAGGACGCGGTCGTGCCGCCGGGCTCGCGCGCCAGCCGGGTCACCACCGCGGGGGCCGTGCGCTCCAGCGGCTGGCGGGAGTTGCTGGCCGAGTTGCGGGAGAGCGGCTGGACGCTGCTGGCCTGCGGCCGCGAGCGGGACCGGGTGGCGCTGCGCGAGATCGCCGAGGGGTACGAGGGCGTGGTGCGGGTGCGTGTGGTGGGCGACGAGCAGGTGCCCGGCGCGCTCGCCGACCCGGAGGGACGGCTGCGCGAGGAACTGGGGCTCGCACCGGGCAACTGGCTGCTGATCCGCCCCGACGGCTACGTCGCCGCGTCCGGCGCCGACCTGGCGACCGCAGGACCGCGGCCGGCGCTGGAGAAGCTGGGCCTGCGCCGCCCTTCCGCCGCGCGTCCCGAGGCGACGGACCGCGGTGACCGGCCGGTGACGGCCGGCGCCCGCTGACCGTTCCCCACCATCCGAGAACAGTCCCCGAGATCAGTCCCCCGAGATCAGGACACCGCATGGACATCGTGGGAAACGGCTTCCTCGCCCGGAGTCTCGCGCCCCTATCCGACCGGCACCACGACACCGTCGTCCTCGCGGCGGGAGTGTCCTGGGCGAGCGGCACCTCGGCCGCCGACTTCCAGCGGGAGTCGGACCTGCTGGCCGAGGTGGCCGCCCGCTGCGTGGCGACCGGCCGCCGCCTGCTGTTCTTCTCCACCTCCTCCAGCGGCATGTACGGCCGGGTGACCGGCCCCGCGACGGAGGACGCCCCGGTCGTGCCCTGCACCCCGTACGGCCACCACAAGCTGGCGATGGAGCGGCAGTTGGCCGCCTCAGGAGCCGATCACCTGGTGCTGCGGCTCGGCCACCTGGTCGGCCCCGGCCAGCCGCCGCACCAGCTGCTGCCGATGCTGGTCAGCCAGATCCGGGCCGGCCGGGTGGAGATCCACCGCGGCGCCGCCCGCGACCTGATCGCCGTCGACGACACCGTGACCGTCATCGACCACCTGCTCGCCCGGGCCCCGCACGGCGAGGTGGTCAACGTCGCCTCCGGCAACGCGGTCCCGGTCGAACGCATCGTCGATCGGCTGGAGCGCCGGCTCGGGACGCGGGCGCGGCGCGAGTACCGGGACGCGGGCGCCCGGCACACCATCTCCACCCGCAAGCTGCGAACCCTGGTGCCGGAAGTGGCCGGCCTGGGCTTCGGACCCGACTACCACCTGCGGGCCATCGACGCCTTCCCACTGGATCCGGACCCGAGCGCGGCTCAGGCGCCGCTCGAGTCCCGGCTGTCAGCCTGAGGCGCGCGAGGCCCGTGCCGCGTGCCGAGACCGCGCCACGTGCCCGATACTAGGAGACCCCCATGACGAACCCCGCGACGGCAGGCGGCCCGGCGCGCCCGGATCCTTCGCCGTCGAGCCAACTGGTCACCGCGCTGCGCCCGTTGGTCATCGACGTGGCCGTTCCGACCGCCCTCTACTACGTCCTGCACGACGGAGCGAAGTTCAGCTCGGTCGACTCCTTGATCCTCAGCGGCGTCGTCCCCATGGTCCGCACCGTCTTCGGCCTGCTCAGGGAGCGCAAGGTCAACGGCCTGGCGCTGCTGATGCTCGTGGTGACCGTCGCGGGCGCCGGGATCAGCGCGATGACCGGCAGCGCGCGGCTGATGCTGGCCAAGGAGTCGCTGGGCACCGGCGTGATCGGGCTGGCCATCGCCTGGTCGGCGTTCACCCGCCAGCCGCTGATGACCAACGCGATGCGGCCGATGATGACCAAGGGGGAGGCCCGCAAGGAAGCCGCCTGGGAGCATCTGCGCGCCACCTGCCCGGCGTTCCGCCGCGGCATCTCCAACGTCAGCCTGCTGTGGGGGCTCGGGCTGCTCGGCGACTGCGTGCTGCGGGTGATCGGCGCGTACACCCTGCCGGTGGACACCATGGTGTGGATGTCCACGGTGATCCTGGTCGGCGCGGTGCTGGTCCTGATGGTCGGCACCGGCAAGGTCTCCGACCACGCCGAGCGTCTGCTGCTCGCCCACGTCGAGGACGACGCACGGCGCGAGGCCGGTCGGGAGCGGGACGGCGGGCCCGCCGTCCACGCGCACCCGGCGCCCTGGCCGTCCCGTCACCAGGACGGCGCGGCGGCCTAGCCGAGGGACGGATCGCCGACCGGCGCCGCACCCCCGCTGCGGTCCCGGCCGGCGCTCACGTCTGCGGACGAGACGAGAGAGGTACGTGTGGCCGTGACTGAAACGACAGTGAGAGCGGTGGTGGTGTTCGGGAGTACCGGCTTCGCCGGGCGCCACCTGTGTGCGGCCTTCGAGGCCACCGGCCACCGGGTCGTGCGGGTATCCCGCCGGGAGACCGGCCGCGACGGGATCGCGCTGGACCTGGCGGCCGCGTCGCCCGCCGCGATCGCCGGCCTGCTGGCCGCCACGAAGCCGGACGTCGTGATCAACTCGGTGGGTGCCGTCTGGGGGGTGACGGAGGATCAGATGACGTTGCTGAACGCCGAGTTGCCCGCGAAGCTGGCCGAGGTTGCGGCCTCGTTGCCGCGCCCGCCCCGGGTGGTGCACCTCGGCTCGGTGCACGAGTACGGGCCGGTGGCGCCCGGCGTGACCGCCTCGGAACAGCTCGCGCCGCGACCCGACAGCGGCTACGGCCGCACCAAGCTCGCCGGCACCCGGGCCCTGCTGGCCGCCGCCCGCGACGGCCTGCCGGAGGTGGTCGTGCTGCGGGTCTCCAACATCCTGGGTCGCGGCGCCCCGCCGGACAGCCTGCCCGGCACGGTCGCCCACCACCTGGCCGCCGCCCGGGCCGAGGTCGCCGCGGGCCGCCCCGCGCCCGCCCTGCGGCTGTCCCCGCTGATGTCGTTCCGCGACTTCGTGGACGTGCGCGACGTGTGCGACGCGGTGCTGCACTCGGCCAGGGGCGTCCCCGGCGGCGCCCCCGGCACCGTGCTCAACGTGGCGCGGGGCGAGGCGGTCGCCGTGCGCGAGCTGGTGCACCGGATGGTGGAGCTGTCCGGCATCCCGGTCGAGGTCGTCGAGGAACGCGCCTGCGACAGCGTGCGCGGCACCATCAGCGGCCAGCGCTACGACATCAGCGCGGCGCACCGCGCGCTCGGCTGGCGTCCACGCCGCCCGCTGGACGTCACCCTGCGCGACATGCTGCGCCGGCCGGTGGCCCGGTGAGCGCGATCCGGTGTCGAGGGGCGTTCGAGCCCCGGGGTGCAGGGTCTGGCGTGACGGGCGCGGGCACCGTGCCGAACCGATCACGGAGGTAGTTCGATGAGCGACCACAGGGCGCTTGTGCTCGACGAGGTGCGCAAGTACCACCAGGAGCAGCGCGACACCCGGCCGTTCGAGCCCGGTGTCACCGAGATCTGGCCGTCCGGCGCGGTGCTGGAGGAGGAGGACCGGGTCGCGCTCGTGGAAGCCGCGCTCGACATGCGGATCGCGGCGGGCGTCAGCTCCCGTCGTTTCGAGTCGCAGTTCGCCCGCCGCCTCAAGCGCCGCAAGGCCCATCTGACCAACTCCGGCTCGTCCGCCAACCTGCTGGCGATGTCGGCGCTCACCTCGCACCAGTTGGAGGACCGCCGGCTGCGCCCCGGCGACGAGGTGATCACCGTCGCGGCGGGCTTCCCCACCACCGTCAATCCCATCCTGCAGAACGGCCTGGTGCCGGTCTTCGTCGACGTCGAGCTGGGCACCTACAACACCACCGTCGAGCGGGTGCAGGCGGCGATCGGGCCGAAGACCCGGGCCATCATGATCGCCCACGCGCTCGGCAACCCGTTCCCGGTCGCGGAGATCGCCGAACTCGCCGTCGAACACGAGCTGTTCCTCATCGAGGACAACTGCGACGCGGTCGGCTCGCTCTACGACGGGCAGCTCACCGGCACCTTCGGCGACATGACCACGGTCAGCTTCTACCCCGCGCACCACCTGACGATGGGCGAGGGCGGCTGCGTGCTCACCTCGAACCTGGCGCTGGCCCGCATCGTGGAGAGCCTGCGCGACTGGGGCCGGGACTGCTGGTGCGAGCCGGGCGAGAGCAACAAGTGCCTCAAGCGCTTCAACTACCAGATGGGCACGCTCCCGCAGGGCTACGACCACAAGTACATCTTCAGCCACGTCGGCTACAACCTGAAGGCCACCGACCTTCAGGCCGCCCTGGGCCTGACCCAGCTGGCCAAGCTCGACTCGTTCATCGAGGCCCGCAAGGCCAACTTCCGCAGGCTGCGCGAGGGCCTGGAAGGCACCCCGTACCTGCTGCTGCCCGAGGCGACGCCGAAGAGCGACCCGAGCTGGTTCGGCTTCGTGCTCACCGTCGAGCCGAACGCGCCCTTCTCCCGGGCCGAGCTGGTGGACTTCCTGGAGGACCGCAAGATCGGCACCCGCCGCCTGTTCGCCGGCAACCTCACCCGCCACCCGGCCTACGTCGACCAGCCGCACCGCGTCGTCGGCGACCTGACCAACAGCGACATCATCACCGACCAGACCTTCTGGGTGGGCATCTACCCCGGTCTGACCGAGGAGATGATCGACTACATCGCCTCCTCCGTCCGGGAGTTCGTCGCCTCCGCGGGTCTGGCCCGCACCGCATGAGCGCGCCGCGCCCGAGCGCGCGCCGCACCCCGGTGTACCGCACGCCCCACCACCCCCGCACGGAAGGACGCCGTCCATGGATCTCGGCCTGACCGGACGCGCCGTCCTGGTCACCGGCGCCACCGGAGGCATCGGCCGCGAGATCGCCCGCGCCTTCCATGCCGAGGGCGCGAAGGTCGCCGTCGCCTACCGCAGCGACACCGAGGCCGCCCAGAAGCTCTCGACCGAACTCGGGGCGGCCGACGACCGCGCCTTCCCGGTGCCGTACGCGCTGGACGAGGCCGGCTCGCCGGAGCGGGCGGTGGCGGCGGTCGAGGAGCGCTGGGGCGGCCTCGACGTCCTCGTCGTGGGCGCGGTGCGCTACGGCAAGCGGCGCGAGCGCGGCACCCGCTTCGAGGACGTGCCGGAGTCCGAGTGGCGCCCGGTGCTCGACGACAACCTCGCCCCGGCGATCCGCACCGTGCAGTGCGCGGTGCCGGGGATGCGCCGGCGCGGCTGGGGGCGGATCGTGCTGATGTCCTCGCACAACGCGCTCGACGGCAACCTCGGCCAGGAGTTCTACGGCGCCGCGAAGGCCGGACTGCACGGGCTGGCCCGCAGCCTGATGTGGGACCTGGGCGACAGCGGCGTGCTGGTCAACGTGGTCTGCCCCGGGCTGACCGCGACACCGGCGGTGCTGTCCCGGCTGCCCGCGGCCGTGCGCGACCGCGAGTCCGGGGCGACCCCCACGGCCCGGCTGAGCACCCCCGAAGAAGTCGCCCGCTCGGTGGTGTTCCTGGGCTCGGGGGCCAACGGCAACATCACCGGCGAAGCGCTGACGGTTGCGGGCGGCAGATGACATCGCGGCGGACCGCGCCGCGCGTCACCAGGGCACCGGCCCGGCGCGCGGCGGGCCGCCGACCCACCAGGGAGGGACCACCATGACCACTTTCGCCGCACCGCCGGCTTCCCCGCTGCTGACCGCCCGCGACGACGCCGGGCTGCCGGCCCGCTTCGCCCGCTCGGCGCAGACCACCCGCGGGGTGCACCTGAAGACCGAGGACTTCGCCGCGTGGCTCGCCGCCCGCGGCCGGGCCAACGTCTTCAAGGTCGAGAAGATCCCGTTCGACGAGCTGGACGGCTGGTCCTTCGAGGACGGCACCGGCAACCTGGTGCACCGCAGCGGACGGTTCTTCACCGTCGAGGGCATGCGCGTCACCAGCGACAGCGGGCCGTACCGCGAGTGGCACCAGCCGATCATCAAGCAGCCCGAGGTCGGCATCCTGGGCATCCTGGTCAAGGAGTTCGACGGGGTGCTGCACTGCCTGATGCAGGCCAAGATGGAGCCGGGCAACCGCAACCTGCTCCAGCTGTCGCCCACCGTGCAGGCCACCCGCTCCAACTACACCAAGGTCCACCAGGGCGCCGACGTGAAGTACATCGAGTACTTCCTGCGCCCCGAACTCGGCCGGGTGCTCACCGACGTGCTCCAGTCCGAGCACGGCTCGTGGTTCTTCCACAAGTCCAACCGCAACATGATCGTCGAGGCGCACGGCGACGTGCCGCTGCACGACGACTTCTGCTGGCTCACCTTCGGCCAGATCAGCGAACTGCTGCACCAGGACAACGTGGTGAACATGGACTCGCGCACCGTGCTGTCCACCGTTCCCATGGGCCCCGAGGGGCCCCGGCACTTCGCCGCCGACGGCACCTTCGACTGGGCGGTGGACGGCTCGTTCGCCGCCGCGCTGGACCGCGCGCGCACCCCGGACGCGGGCGCGCTGCACTCCGACACCGAACTGCTGTCGTGGTTCACCGCCCAGCGCTCCGCCCCGGACGTGCACGCGGAGCGGATACCGCTGGCCGGCCTGCCGGACTGGACCCGAAACGAGCGGCGCATCAGCCACGACCAGGGCCGCTTCTTCGACGTGGTCGCGGTCAAGGTCGAGGCGGGCAGCCGCGAAGTCGCCCGCTGGACGCAGCCGTTGATCGAGCCGGTCGGCACCGGGGTGTGCGCGTTCCTCGCCCGCTCCATCGAGGGCGTGCTGCACGTGCTGGTCAACGCCCGCGTCGAGGGCGGCTTCCTCGACACCGTCGAGCTGAGCCCCACCGTGCAGTGCACCCCGGGCAACCACGACGGCCTGCCGGAGGCGGACCGCCCGCCCTTCCTGGACCTGGTGCTGGGCGCCGAGCCCGCCCGGGTCCGCTACGAGGCGGTGCACTCCGAGGAGGGCGGCCGCTTCCTCAACGCCGAGGCCCGCTACCTCGTCGTGGAGGTCCTCGACGGTGAGCCGGGCGCCGAACTCGACCCGCCGGAGGGCTTCCGCTGGGTCACCCCCGGTCAACTGGCGTCTTTGGTGCGTCACGGCCACTACGTCAACGTCCAAGCCCGTACGCTGCTTGCCTGCCTCAACGCGATGGGAGGGGGCAGGAATGCCTGAGCTGATCGACGACGGGCCGGGGAACGGGACTCCCCGGCCCGTCCGGATCGGCGTGCTGGGGTGTGCGGACATCGCCCGGCGCCGGATGCTGCCCGCGTTCGCGGCGGCCTCCGGCGCCGAGCTGGCGGCGGTAGCCAGCCGCGACGGCGCCAAGTCGCGGGATACGGCGGCCCGTTACGGCTGCGCGGCGGTCACCGGCTACCCGGCGCTGCTGGAACGCGACGACGTCGAGGCGGTCTACGTGCCGCTGCCCATCGCGCTGCACGCCGAGTGGGTCGAGGCGGCGCTGCGCGCGGGCAAGCACGTGCTGGCGGAGAAGCCGCTCACCGACGACCCGGCGGTCACCCGCGAGCTGCTGCGGCTCGCCTCCGAGCGCGGACTGGTGCTGGCGGAGAACGTGATGTTCGTGCACCACGCCCAGCACGCCGCCGTGCGCAAGATGGTGGCCGACGGCGAGATCGGCACGCTGCGCTCGTTCTCGGCCTCCTTCGCCATCCCCGAACTGCCGCCCGGCGACATCCGCTACCGGCGCGACCTGGGCGGCGGCGCGCTGCTCGACGTCGGCCTGTACCCGGTGCGCGCCGCACTGCACCTGCTGGGCCCCGGCCTTCGGCTGCTGGGGGCCGGGCTGTACGCGGAACCGGGCCGCGAGGTGGAGACCTCCGGTGCCGCGCTGCTGACGACGCCGGGCGGCGACGTGATGGCGCAACTGTCCTTCGGGATCGGCTACGCGTACCGCTCCGCCTACGAACTGTGGGGCAGCGAGGGCCGCATCCGCGTCGAGCGCGCCTTCACCCCGCCCGCCGACCACCACCCGGTGCTGCTGGTCGAGCGGCCCAGCGGCACCACCCCGGTCGTGCTCGACCCCGACGACCAGGCGGTGGCCACGGTCACCGCGTTCACCCGGGCCGTGCGCGACCCGCGGCGGAGCGCGCCGGACGCGGCCGTCTGCGCCGAGCAGGCCGAACTGCTCGCCGCGATCCAGGCGTACGCGGCGCGGGCCCCGCACGAGGCCGGGGCGCGCCGCTGAGCCACCGAGGGCGCCACCTGGGCGGTTCAGCCACCGGGCGGGCGCCCTCGGGCATGCCCGCGCGCGGCTTGCGGCCGCCGACCCCCGCTCAAGCGGTCCGCGAGGGAGCGCGCCCAACCTGGCCCGGCCGCGCGGCAGACCACGACCGCCCGGAGGGAAGGAAGCACATGAGCATCACCGACGACCGCCCCCGTACGAGCGGTCAGACCGCAGCCGAGACCCCCGCCCCGGCCGCCCCCGCCGACGCCCGCGCCCGGGCCGCCGAGCTGGAGCTGATCCGGCGCGACGTCGAGCGCGGCCCCAGCGACCGCGCGACCGAGGCCCAGCACGCCAAGGGCAAGCTCACCGCCCGCGAGCGGCTGGCCCTGCTGTTCGACGAGGGCACCTTCACCGAGGTCGAACCCCTGCGCAGGCACCGGGCCACCGGTTTCGGCCTGGAGGC
This sequence comes from Streptomyces sp. ICBB 8177, assembly GCF_003144095.1. GTDB lineage: Bacteria > Actinomycetota > Actinomycetes > Streptomycetales > Streptomycetaceae > Streptantibioticus_D. The sequence goes on from NZ_NSKH01000003.1 coordinate 342,403, forward strand.
GAAGAAGCCGTACACCGACGGCGTCGTCATCGGCTGGGGCCAGGTCGACGGCCGCCCGGTCTTCGCCTACGCGCACGACTTCCGCATCTTCGGCGGCGCGCTCGGCGAGGCGCACGCCCAGAAGATCCACAAGATCATGGACATGGCCGAGGCGGCCGGCGCGCCCGTGGTGGGCCTGTGCGACGGCGCCGGCGCCCGCATCCAGGAAGGCGTCACCGCGCTCGCCGGCTACGGCGGCATCTTCCAGCGCAACGTCCGCAACTCCGGTGTCATCCCGCAGATCAGCGTGATGCTCGGGCCCTGCGCGGGCGGCGCGGCGTACTCACCGGCGCTGACCGACTTCGTCTTCATGGTGCGCGGCACCTCGCAGATGTTCATCACAGGACCCGACGTCGTGCAGGCGGTCACCGGCGAGCAGATCAGCCAGGACGCGCTGGGCGGCGCCGACGTGCACGCCGAGACCACGGGCGTGGCCACGTTCGCCTACGACGACGAGGAGACCTGCTTCGCCGAGGTGCGCTTCCTGCTGTCGCTGCTGCCGTCCAACAACCGCGAACTCGCCCCGGCCGTCGCCACCGACGACCCCGCCGACCGGCGCAACGACGTGCTGCTCGACCTGGTCCCGGCGGACGGCAACCGCTCCTACGACATCAAGAAGGTCATCGAGGAGATCGTCGACAACGGCGACTTCTTCGAGATCCACGAGCGGTGGGCGCCCAACCTGGTCTGCGCGCTCGCCCGGCTCGACGGCAAGGTCGTCGGCATCGTCGCCAACCAGCCCAGCTCGCTCGCCGGCGTGCTGGACATCGAGTCGTCGGAGAAGGGCGCCCGCTTCGTCCAGATGTGCGACGCCTTCAACATCCCGCTGGTGACCCTGGTCGACGTGCCCGGCTTCCTGCCCGGCGTCTCCCAGGAGCACGGCGGCGTGATCCGGCACGGCGCCAAGCTGCTGTACGCGTACTGCAACGCCACCGTCCCGCGCATCCAGCTCATCCTGCGCAAGGCGTACGGCGGCGCGTACATCGTGATGGACTCGCGCTCCATCGGCACCGACCTGTCGCTGGCCTGGCCGACCAACGAGATTGCGGTCATGGGCGCGGAGGGCGCGGCGAACGTGGTCTTCCGCCGCGAGATCGCCGCCTCCGACGACCCCGAGGCCACCCGGGCGGCCCGCATCGAGGAGTACCGGCGCGAGCTGATGCACCCGTACTACGCCGCCGAACGCGGCCTGGTGGACGACGTGATCGACCCGGCCGAGACCCGCTCCCGCCTGATCGGCGCGCTCGCGGTGCTGCGCGCCAAGCACGCCCCCCTGCCCAGCCGCAAGCACGGCAACCAGCCGCAGTGAGTGAGGAATCCACCGATGGACGCTGACATCCGCATCGTTCGAGGCAGCGCGAGCGCGGAGGAACTGGCCGCGGTGACCGCGGTCCTGCTCGCCGCGGCGAGAACCCGCGCCGCGGCCCCCGCGTTCCAGGAGCCGGCGGGCGCCACCATCCTGCGCTGGCCCGGCGCCGACCGCGCCCACCGCCCCGCGGGCACCTGGCTCACCACCCCGGCCCCGCACTGGCGCCACGCGGCCTGACGCCCACCGCCGCCCGGCCCGCCCCCGCCCCGAACTCCGTTCTCCGCAGCGGGGGTTGGCCGGAAACCGTCGATTTGGCAGGCTCGTCCTCGTACAGTCGGCCTCATGGATGCCGATGTGATCGTGGCCGGGGGCGGGCCGGTGGGGCTGATGCTCGCGTGCGAGCTGACGCTGGCCGGGGTGGACGTCATCGTCGTCGAGCGTCTCACCGAGCCCGATACGACCATCAAGGCCGGCGCCATCAACGCCCCGACCATCGAGGCGTTCTACCGCCGCGGTCTGCTGCCCGCGCTGCGCGAGGCGCAGGCGACGCAGCGCGAGCGGTTCGAACGGTTCATGCGGCAGCGGCCGGCCGGTGCGCCGGGCGGGCTGCCGCCCCGGCCGCTCGGCCATTACGCGGGCATCATGCTCGACGGCTCGCTGGTCGACGACCGCGACCCCGACTTCACCGACCGCGGCCCGATCGAGGGCATCGGCATGGTCCCGCAGCAGGACGTGGAACGGATCCTGGGGGAGTGGGCCGGACGCCTGGGTGTGGACGTGCGGCGCGGCATCGCGGTGGCCAACTTCGACTACGACGAGGAGGGCGTCACCGTCGCGGTGGAGGGCCCCGGCGGGACGGGCTCGCTGCGGGCCGGGTGGCTGGTCGGCTGCGACGGCGGACGCAGCACCGTGCGCAGGCTCGCCGCGTTCCCCTTCCCCGGCACCGAGGGGCAGATCACCGGCCACCAGGCGTTGGTCGAGATGACCGGCGACGAGGAACTGCGCCCCGGCTGGAACCGCACCGACACCGGCGTCTACGTCAACGGCCCGCTGCCCGGACGCATCCTCACCGTCGAGTTCGACGGCCCGCCCGCCGACCGCGAGGCGCCGGTCACCGCGCAGGAGTTGCAGACCAGCCTGCGCAGGGTCTCCGGCGTGCCGGTGAAGATCACCGCGGTGCGCAGCGCCACCCGCTTCACCGACAACGCCCGCCAGGTGTCCACCTACCGGCTCGGCCGGGTCCTGCTCGCGGGCGACGCGGCCCACGTCCACTCGCCGTTCGGTGCCCAGGGACTCAACCTCGGCATCGGCGACGCGGTCAACCTCGGCTGGAAGCTCGCCGCGACGGTACGCGGCCGGGCGCCCAAGGGCCTGCTCGACACCTACACCGCCGAGCGCCACCCCATCGGAGCCTGGGTGCTGGACTGGACCCGCTCCCAGGTGCTGCTGATGCGGCCGGACGCGCACTCCCGGGCGCTGCGCTCGGTGGTCGCCGACCTGATGGCGACGCCGTCGGGGACCACGTACTTCGTCAAGCGGATCTCGGGCGTCTGGCACCACTACGACGTCGCCCCGCGCGAGCGGGAGGAGCCGGGAGGGCGGGACGGGCGCGAGGAGCGCGGGGAGCAGGTGACCCCGGGCGGACCCGCGGAGCCCGCCGTCTGCGCCGGGGCCGGCGCGTTGCTCGGCCGCAGCGCGCCCGACCTCGTCCTCGCGGACGGCACCCGGCTCGCCGACCACTGCCACGACGGCCGGGCCCTGCTGCTCGACCTGGCCGACGACCCCGCGGTGCGCGAGGCCGCCGCCGCTCACGCGGACCGTGTGAACCTCGTCACGACGACCTGCGAGGCGCGGCCATGGCTGAACGGCCTGCTGGTCAGGCCGGACGGCGTGGTCGCCTGGGCGGGCGGGCCCGCGCTGGGCGACGCGCTGGAGAGGTGGCTCGGTCCCGCGCTCGTGTGACCCGCCGCCGCCGGGTCCCGTGGTCCTGACCACCCGCTGGCATCGGGTAGAGTCTTCCTCGCAAGCAGGCGGCGCCGAGGCGCCGGCTCGCGCCGCTAGCTCAACTGGCAGAGCAGCTGACTCTTAATCAGCGGGTTCGGGGTTCAAGTCCCTGGCGGCGCACATCGCGGAAAAGGGCGTCCTCCTCAGGAGGGCGCCCTTTCCATGTTTCCTGGGACGCGTTCCCGTCAACTGGTCCAGACCAAAGTATTGACGTGCACCCATCAGCGCCCCCACGCTGTCCGGTATTGGTCTGTACCAGCCTCCGCCCCCACCCCTGGAGGAACCGAACCCGTGTCACGTACGCGCAGAGGCCGCAGCCTCCGAACCCTGATGGGCGCCGCCACCGCCGGTGCCCTCGCCGTAGCCGGACTCACCACGATGGCCGCCACCAGTCACGCGGCCACCACCGACGCCACCGCGACCGCCGCCACCGCGCTGGGCAGCAACTGGTACGCGGCGGCTCCGTACTTGATGCCGCTGGACAACGATCCGCCGGACCCCGGCGCGGTGATGGACGCCACCGGCCTGAAGGCGTTCCAGCTCGCGTTCATCCTCGCGCCCAGCGGCGGCGGCTGTACGCCGACCTGGGACGGCACCGACCCGGTCTCCTCCGACACCTCGGTCGCAGGCGTCATTTCCGAGATCCGCGCCAAGGGCGGAGACGTGTCCGCCTCGGTCGGCGGTTACGCGGGCACCAAGCTCGGCCAGGCCTGCGGCACGCCCGCCGCGACCGCCGCCGCCTACCAGCAGGTGATCGACAAGTACCAGCTCAAGGCGATGGACTTCGACCTCGAAGAGCCGGAGTACGAGAACACCACGGCCGTGGCCAACGAGATCGGCGCCGCCAAGATCCTCCAGCAGGACAACCCCGGCATCTACATCTCGGTCACCACCCCCGGCACCTCGGCCGGTACCGGATGGTTCGGCCAGCAGATGCTCGACCAGGCGAAGGCGGACGGCTTCACGCCCAACGCGTTCTCCATCATGCCGTTCGACGGCGGCTTCAACGGCGCCGCCTCGCAGACCGCCGCGCTGACCGCGTTCAACCAGATGCTCCAGTCCACGTTCGGCTGGGACCAGGCGACCGCGTACGCGCACGAGGGCTACTCCGGCATGAACGGCCGCAGCGACAGCGGCGAGTACTTCTACCAGTCGGACTTCCAGACGGTGCTGAACTACGCCGAGAGCAACCACATGGCGCGGTTCACCTTCTGGTCGGTCAACCGCGACCGCCAGTGCAGCCCGCCGGACAACAACGGCCAGACCTCCGGCTCGTGCAGCAGCGTGCCGCAGGGCGCCTACGACTTCACCAAGTACTCGGTGGAGTTCGCCGGCGCGACCCCGCCCACCACGCCGCCCACCAGCCCCCCGCCCACCTCAGGCACCTGCACCGCCGCGCCCTACAGCGCCACCGCGGTCTACACCGGCGGCGACGAGGTCTCCTACCAGGGCCACACCTGGAAGGCCAAGTGGTGGACCCAGGGCGAGGCCCCCTCGGACGGCGGCTCCGGAGTCTGGGAGGACGAGGGACCCTGCTGAGGCGCCTCGGCCAGGAGAAGTGAAGGGGGCCGGCCCCGAACGGGGCCGGCCCCCTTCACCGCCTGATCCCCGTGCCGCGGCGTCAGATCGCCAGCGACAGCAGGACCGGGGCCGAGCGTTTGTTGAGGGTGTCGGCTGCCTTCTTCAGGCGGTGGGCTCGGTCCAGGGGCATCGAGACCGCGAGGCAGCCGACCGTGCTGCCCACGGTCACCGGGACCGCGGCGCACACCGTGCCGACCGCGTACTCCTGGAGGTCCAGCGTGGGGACCGTGGGCGGCTGGCTGTCGAGGGTGTTGAGCAGGACGTCCTCGTTGGTGATCGTCTTCGACGTCAGCCGGGCCACCTTGTGCCGTGAGACGTGCTCACGCCGTCCGTCCGCGTCGAGCTGGGTCAGCAGGCACTTGCCGACCGCGCTGGCGTGCGCCGCGTAACGGAAGTCGACCCACTCGTTGACCTTGGGGGCGGCCGGGCCGTCCGCGTAGTCGACGATGCGGACCTCGCCCTCGTCGTAACGGCTGAAGTAGACGGCGGCGCCGACCTCGTCGCGCAGCCGGGTCAGGACCGTCCTGATCTTGTCGGTCAGGGCCTGCTGCCGGGTGCCGCTGCCGAGCAGCTGGGCCAACTGGCCCGCGGGCACGTCGATCTCCCGGGCCAGCTGCGCGGCCGTCACGCCGTGGCCGTGGCGGTCCACGGTCTCCAGCACCCGGATCGCGTACTGGATGGCGTAGACAGGCGTCATCTGCCGGTGCTCCAGTGCCACGGGGTCCCCCTCGCAGGTGTGACCGTTTGTCTTGTCAGGGTGACCGCCGGTCACGACCCGTCGGCTCGACGAAGCCGCGACCGACACCTGAACCGGAATCCACGATAGCTCCAACGGGCCGGTTATGGACCCTGATTGACCACTTGACGGCCCTGCGACCCCGGCACGAGCAGGGGTGGCCCACTTTGGCATATGCCCTTGTCACGGGCCGCCGGAAAAAGGGAACCGCTGTGCGCCGCACGGGTACTCGACGCGGCGCACGGGTTCCTTCGGGGCGAGCGGAGACAATTCGGCGCACCGCGCTCAGGAATTCCCGGGTGCGTTCATGGCGGGGCGAATTGAACAATGCCTCCGGCGGCCCGGATTCCGCCACCCTCCCGCCACCGAACATCACGGTGACCGTCGGGAGGGCTACGGCGTGGGGCGGGGGTCCACCGGCACGTAGCCCAGACGCTTGTCGACGACGTTGAGCAGGGGGGTGCCGGTGGTCCAGCGGCTGTAGTTGGCGAGGAACTGTTCGGCCAGTTCGTCCTGCCAGCCGAAGGTGTCGGCGCTCATGTGCGGGGAGACGAACAGGCCGGGGATGTCCCACAACTGGTGGTCCTGGTCGAGCGGTTCGTCCTCGAAGACGTCCAGCGCCGCGCCCGCGATGCGCCCGGTCAGCAGTGCCTCGGCCAGGTCGTCGGCGACCACCAGCGGGCCGCGGCCGACGTTGACGAAACGCGCCGAGGACTTCATGCGGGCGAAGGCCGCCGCGTCGAACATCCCCCGGGTCGCCCGGGTCAGCGGTGCCGCGCACACCACCCAGTCCGCCGCGGGCAGCAGCCGCCACAGCGCCCCGGCCTGGTGGACCACCCCGAACTCGGGGTCGGCGTCGCGCCGGGTGCGGCCGACGAGTTCGACCCGTACCCCCAGCGCGGCCAGCGTCCTCGCGATCGCCCGGCCGATCGGGCCCGCCCCGACCACCACCGCACGAGTGCCCGCCACCCGCATCGTCTCGCGGTGCCGCCAGCGACGCTGGCGTTGCAGCTCCCAGGTGCCCCGGAAGTCCTTGGCCATCGCCACCACCAGCCCGGCGACGTACTCCGCCACCGGCTGCTCGAAGATCCCGCGGGCGTTGGTGAGCACGGTCGGCGCGGCGACCAGTCCGGGGAAGACCAGCCGGTCGACGCCCGCGCTCGCGGTGTGCACCCACGCCGGCACCCGGGCGCCCGCCGCGGGCCACGCGTCGCGCACCGCGTCGGACCCGAAGTCCCACACCAGCAGCGCGTCGGCGAGCGGCAGCCGCGCCCGCAGCGCGCGGTGGTCCGCCGACCCGGCGCGCAGCACCCGGGCCCGGCGGTTCAGCCGGGCCAGCTGGCGCGGCGGGTCGTCACCGACGACGAGCACGGTGGGGAAGTCGGGAGCGGCCCGGGGAGCCGTCTCGGGACCAGTCATGACGTGAAACCGCTTCCGGAACGTGAGCCTGGTGACGCTGGACGAGGCGCTCGCGGACGGGCTCCGGCTGTGCGGACGGGGGTGAGAGCTGCGCGGACGAGGTGAGAGCTGCGCGGACGGGCGAAGGAGCTGTGCTTCGGCTGTGTGGACTGGCCACGCTAGGGACGCCCGGCGAACGTTGTCAACAATCGGTGGAAGCGCCCGGGCGCCGGGAATAAGCCGAGGCCGGGACCGGCTGGCTGTGGAGGAAACGTTCCCGTACCGCAGGAGGCGAGAGCAGGTGGCCGACGAGACCATCGCCGCCGACGAGATCAGGGGCCCCGCGCGGGGCACCGCTCCCGTGCCGTTGTCCGTGCTCGACCTGGCCACCGTGGGCAGTGGCCGGACGGCGACCGAGGCGCTGCGCACCTCCGCCGAGCTGGCCCGGCGGGCCGAGGCCCGCGGCTTCCACCGCTTCTGGGTGGCCGAGCACCACTCCATGCCCGGTGTCGCCAGCTCCTCGCCCGCGGTCATCCTCGCCCACCTAGCCGCCCACACCACCACCATCCGGCTGGGATCCGGCGGCGTGATGCTTCCCAACCACGCGCCGCTGGTGATAGCCGAGCAGTTCGGCACCCTCGAAGCGCTCGCCCCCGGCCGGGTCGACCTGGGCCTGGGCCGCGCCCCGGGGACGGACGGCGCCACCGCCGCCGCGCTGCGCCGCAGCGACCAGTTGCACGAGGGTGCGGACGAGTTCCCCCGGCAGCTCGCCGAGCTGGTCCGCTTCCTCGACGACGACTTCCCGCAGGGCCACCCTTATGCGCGCATCCACGCGGTGCCCGGGCCCGTGCAGGGCGGCGTGCCAGGCGGTGTCCAGTCGCCCGCCCGGCCGCCGGTGTGGCTGCTGGGGTCCAGCGGGTTCAGCGCCCGGCTCGCCGGTGAGCTGGGACTGCCGTTCGCCTTCGCCCACCACTTCTCCGCGCACAACACGGTCCCGGCGCTGGAGCTGTACCGCGAGGCGTTCCGGCCGTCCGCCGTGCTGGACCGGCCCTACGCGCTCATCGGCGTCCAGGCCTTCGCCGCCGACGACGACCGCGCGGCGCGCCGCCAGGTGCTCACCGGCGCCCTCGCCATGCTGCGGCTGCGGACCGGCCGCCCCGGCCTGGTGCCGACGCCGGAGGAGGCCGAGGCGCACCCGTTCGGTGAGATCGAGCGGGACTTCGTGGACTCCTGGCTCGCCAACGTCGAGTACGGGACCCCGGACGCGGTCCGCGAGGGCCTGAACGCGCTCGCCAAGCGCACCGGGGCCGACGAGCTGATGATCACCTCCAACGCCCACGGAGCGCAGGAACGGCTGCACTCGTACGAACTGATCGCGGACGCATACGAGTTGCCCAAGGGCTGATGACCTCGGCTCCGGTCACCTCAGGGACTCGACGGCCTCGGAGCCCGATCCCGCGGCCGCCCGATCCCGCGGCCGCCCCCGGAACCGCCGCCGCCGCACGGTCGTTGGAGGGGGCAGGGCGTGACGAAGGGGGCCGGGCGTGGTGGTGCCGTCCTGGGAGGCGTGGTGGCGTACGGCGGCCACCCGGCCGGTTCCCGCGATGACCGGGACGTACCGGGTGCGCAGACCGCGCCGCGACCCCGGCAACGGGATGACGCCGGGCCGGGTCGGCGTCGTCGAGACCTTCGCGCACCGACCGCCCGGCTGGTGGCGCGGCGTCCGCCGGGACCCGCTGGGCGCGGCGGGGGACGCGCTGTGGATCACCGCCCCGGCCGCGCCCGACCGCCACGGACGCGGGTTCTCCTGGGACTTCGCCGGATCGCCGCGCCGACTGGCGCCGGCCGGGGGCGCGGGAGCGTTCGCGGGAGCCGTGCCCCGGGGCGGTCCGCGCCCGTACACGCGGGCCGGGCGGGAGGCCGCGGAGTGGCTGCTGGACGTGCCGCACGCGGGACGGCTGCGCGTCGTGCTGGACGCCGAGCACCCGCTGGTCCTGCTGGCCGAGACCCCGGACGGTGAGTACCGCGAGGAGCTGACGGACCTGGCGTTCCCCGGATCGCTCCCGGAGGAGCTGTTCGACCCCGGTCACGCGGAGGCGGCGCGGGCCGCCTGGGAGGTGCGGCTGCGCGCGGCCCAGGCCGCCTGGCGGGAACGGCCGTTGCCGGCGCCGGGCCACTGGCCGGGCCCGCGCCCCGCCCCCCGCGTGATCGACGGGGACCTGGCGACGGGGTTGCTCGTGCTGGACCTCGGCCTCGGCGGCGGCGCCCCCGCCCCGGGTGCCCGCCCCGTCCGTGCCTCCGCGGCCGGCCGCTCGCGGGGCCCGGTCGCCGCCCGGCTGGCCCGGCGCCGGCGCGGTGAACCCCCGTACCTCGGCGGCATCTTCGCCGACCCGAAGGTCTTCGTGCACACCTGGTCCGACGGCGTGTGGCAGTGGTCGCTGGCCACCGAGGGCCCGGCCCTGTCACCCGAGGACCTGAGCGCGGTCATCGCCTCCATGCCCGCGCCGGACACGGACTGAACTCCCCGCACACACCCGGGTTACCGGCCACGCGGCCGGGAGAACTCGCCTCCAGGCGGTCCACCAGCCGGTGGACCGCCCCATCAGGCTGATCATTCACAAGGGCGCGAATTGGTCTAGTCCACGATTAGTCCAGACCATTGACGTGTACTTGACGTGTCGGTATCCCAGAGACAATCACCCCCACCAGGAGGTTGTCCCTGTGCGCACACCTCGCAAAGGCCGAAGGGCCGTCAGGCCGTGGACCGCGGCCCTGGCCGCCGCGGCACTCGGCATCGGCGCGTTCGGCGCGCTGCTCGCCGCGGGAACCGCCGATGCCTCGTCAGCCCCGAGGACCTCGGCCGTCTCCGCGGCCAACACCACCGGCGCCGCCACCACCAGTGGCGGCCTGAAGGTCGCGTACTACGACCAGTGGTCGGTCTACCAGAACGCCTTCTACCTCAAGAACGTCCAGGACGAGGGCGAGGCCGGCAAACTCAACTACCTCATCTACGACTTCGAGAACATCGACCCGACCAACCTGACCTGCTTCGAGAACACCAAGGCGTCGGACCCCGACCCGGGCGGCGAGTCCGACCCCAACGCCGGTGACGGCGCCGAGGACGCGTTCGCCGACTACCAGAAGTCGTTCGGCAGCGACATCAGCGTCGACGGCACGGCCGACGTCTACAACCAGCCGATCGCGGGCAACTTCCACCAGCTCCAGGAGCTGAAGGCGAAGAACCCCAACCTCAAGGTGCTGCTGTCGATCGGCGGCTGGACGTACTCCAAGTACTTCTCGGACGTGGCGGCCACCGACGCCTCGCGCAAGAAGTTCGTCTCGTCCTGCATCGACATGTTCATCAAGGGCAACCTGCCCTCGCAGGGCGGCTACGGCGGCACCGGCAGCGCCGCGGGCATCTTCGACGGCTTCGACATCGACTGGGAGTACCCGGGCGGCGGCGGACACGTCGGCAACCACTCCAGCCCCAGCGACAAGCAGGACTTCACCGCTCTGCTGGCCGAGTTCCGCTCCGAACTCGACGCCCAGGGCAAGGCGGACGGCAAGAGCTACGCCCTGTCCGCGGCCCTGCCGGCCGGCCAGGACAAGATCGCCGACATCGAGACCGACAAGATCGGCCAGTACCTCACCTTCGGCGACCCGATGACGTACGACATGCACGGCGGGTTCGAGCCGACCGGCCCGACCAACCACGCCTCGCCGATCTACGACAACCCCAACGACCCCAGCTCGCCCATCGCGCCCGGCAACGAGAAGTACTCGGACGACGAGGCGATCAAGGCGTACACGGTCGGCGACTCTCAGTACGGCATCCCGGGCGGCTTCCCCGCGAGCAAACTCAACTTCGGGGTGCCGTTCTACTACCGGGGCTGGACGGGCGTGCCCGCGGGCAACGACCACGGCCTGTTCCAGACCGCGACGGGACCGGCGGCGGGCTCGGCCGACTCCGGAAGCGTGCCGGGCGTACGGATGTACAAGGAGCTGACCGGCGTCGTGGACAACCCCAGCGACACCTTCTGGGACCCCGTGGCGCAGGCGGCCTACTTCTACGACGGCACCAACTTCTGGACCGGTGAGGACGCGCAGTCGTTGCAGGCCAAGGCGGACTACGTCCACTGCAACGGCCTCGGCGGCGAGTTCATGTTCTCGCTGTACGACCTCGACCAGGCGGCGACGCTCTTCAACGACACCGTGAACGACGTCAACGGCAGCGCGGGCACGTGCACTCCGGGCGGCTCCACGACCGGGGGTACGACCACCGGCGGTTCCACGACCGGGGGTTCGACCACGGGCGGCTCCACGACGGGTGGCTCCACGACCGGAGGCACGACCACCGGCGGCTCGACGACGGGCGGTTCCACGACCGGGGGCTCGACCACCGGGGGGAGCACGACCGGCGGCTCGACCACCGGAGGGTCCACCACCGGGGGTTCGACCACCGGCGGTTCGACCGGGGGGACCACCGGCTCCGGCGGAGTCGTCAACGGCGGCTTCGAGAGTGGCGCGCTGACCCCGTGGACCTGCTCCGGCGGTACGGGCAGCGTGCAGAAGACCACCGTGCACGGCGGCACGTACGCCCTGGCGGGCGCGGCTTCCAGCAGCGACGACGCGCAGTGCCAGCAGACCATCAGCGTGAAGCCCAACACCAAGTACACGCTGAGCGGTTACGTGGACGGCTCCTACGTCTACCTCGGTGACTCCGGAACCGGCACCACGGACACCTCCACCTGGGCCAGCACCGGCGGGAGTTGGCAGAAGCTGTCCACCTCCTTCACCACCGGTGCGAACACCACCAGCGTGACGATCTACGTCCACGGGTGGTACGGCCAGGGCACGTACTACGCGGACGACATCGGCGTCGCCTGACGCGCCCGGCGGAGTCCGCCTTCCCGCGATGCCCGGCGAGTGAGAAAGCCGCCCCTCACCACTCGCCGGGCATCGCCCCGTTCCGTCTCCCGACGTCTCACGCGTCGGCGGCCGGCGCGCCCAGCATCTCCGCGATGCGCTCCGGTGCCACCGGCCGCGAGTAGAACCACCCCTGACCGGTGTCGCAGCCGATGCGCCGCAGCCGTTCCGCCTGCTCCGCGCTCTCCACGCACTCCGCCGTCACCGTCAGGCCCAGCCGGTGGGCGAGTTCGACCAGCGCGACCACGATCGTCTCGTCGGCCGGGTTGGGGTGCTCGGGGTCGCGGAAGCCGCGCACGAACGATCCGTCCAGCTTCAGCGCGGCCACCGGGAGCCGGCTCAGATAGGCCAGGTTGGAGTAGCCGGTGCCGAAGTCGTCGATGGCGATGCGCACGCCCATCTCGTGCAGGGCGTGCAGGGCCTGCAACGGGCGGCCCGCCGACCCCATCACCGCCGACTCCGTCAGCTCCAACTGGAGCAGTTCAGGCGGCAGTCCGGTGTCGTCCAGGATTCCGGCGACGTCCGCCACCAGGTCGGAGTCCCACACCTGACGCACCGCGACGTTCACGCTGACCGAGATCGGCTCGTCCGGGTGGTCCTTCTGCCAGACCCGGGCCCGGCGGCACGACTCCGCCAGCACCCAGCGGCCCAACTGCACGATGGCGCCGTTCTCCTCGGCCAGCCCGATGAAGCGGTTCGGCGCCAGCAGCCCGAACTGCGGGTGGTCCCAGCGCACCAGCGCCTCGACGCCGCGCAGCGCCCCGCCGTCCAGCGCCACCAGCGGCTGGTACTCCAGCCTGAACTCCCCGCGTTCCACGGCCTGCCGCAGGGTGCTGGACAGCGCCTGGCGGGTCATCCGGTGCGCGTTGCGCTCGGGGTCGAACAGCGCCCAGCGCGCCTTGCCGTCCGCCTTGGCCCAGTACAGCGTGGTGTCCGCGGCCTGCATCAGGCCGGTCGGCGAGGTGCCCGCGGCCGGGCGCTCCACCACGCCGATGCTGGCGGAGACCGCGAGCCGGTGGCCGTCGAGGTCGAACGGCCTTTGCAGCGCGGCCAGTACGGCGTCGGCCAGCGCGGTCGTCTGCTCGGTGCCGTCCGACTCCTCGACCAGCAGCGCGAACTCGTCGCCGCCCAGCCGGGCCACCAGATGACCGCCCTCCGCCACGCAGGCCAGCAGCCGTCCGGCCACCGCGAACAGCAGCCGGTCGCCGATCGCGTGGCCCAGGGTGTCGTTGACCGCCTTGAAGCCGTCCAGGTCCAGGTAGCAGATGCCCACCCGCTCGGGCCCGGGGGAACGCAGGGCGGCGCCGAGCCGTTCGAAGAACAGGGCGCGATTCGGCAGCCGGGTCACCGGGTCGTGCATCTGCAAGTGCCGCAGCCGGGCGGCGAGTTCACGCTGCTCGCTGACGTCCTCGACGGACAGCAGCGCGGCCCCGGCCTGGGTCGCCGCCTCGCCGGCGCCGGGGGAATCCTGCCGCAGCGCGTCGAGCGTCACCTCGGCCCACAGGGCCTGGCCGCCGGGGTGCTTGAGCCGGCAGGTGCAGCGCAGCCGCTCCCGGCCGCCGCGCAACACGTCGTGGTAGGCGTCCCGGACGCGCTCGTCCCCGCCGAGCCCCACCAGGTCGGCGGCGCGGCGGTCGGCGAGCCGGTCGGGGTCGGCGCCGAGCAGAGAGCCCAGCGCGGGATTGGCGGCCAGCAGCCGTCCGTCGCGGTCGACCAGGGCCATCGCGGTGCGCGCGGCGTTGAACGCGGCGTGGTAGTCGCGCAGTCGCGGCCCGGGCGGGCCGCCGCGACCGGGAGGCCTGCCGTCACCGTCGGTCACCGGCGGGGGAGGCGCGGCGGGCTCGCCGGCTCGGCCGACCAAGGGCCCGCCGTCAGCTTGCTCCCGCATCGCAGTCGTCTCACACAGTCGGTCGTACGGAGGTCCCGGGAAACCATGAGAGCGGTTTCCCGCGCGGAAATGTGGCGATCATAGAGGTTCGCGACGGCTCTGAGCCACCGTCATCGTGGTGATTCTCGGCACGCGGGAGCACCCGCGGGGCGCGTTGACCGATCTTGCGCCGATCCCGCACGCCTTGGCGCCCCGCTGATCCGATGTGACCGTTCCCGACCGGTGCTCACGGTACGTGATGTCCGGGCCTGGTGTTGTGCCGACGACACGAGCGGACTATCAGAACAGGGCATAAGAGGATGAACTGCCTCAGGGTGGGTCAGGTCAGCGAAGTGACCCGATCCCGTCCGGGGAGGTCGTGTGCGAGGCGGCGCGTACGGAGGTGCCTTCGGCGACGCCGCCGAACGGCACGCCGACGGGGTCGGCGGCGGCGAAGGCCTCGGGGAAGGGGGCAGCCACTTCGGAGAAGGAGGCGGGGGCCTCGGGGACGGAGGCAGCCACTTCGGGGATGGCGGCGCCGGCCCGGGGGACGGGGGCGGGAACGCCTTCGAGGGGTCCGGGCCGTACCCCCTGCGCAGGGTGGCGGCGCTCGCCGTGGGCTTCCTCGCGCTGGTCGCCTGGGGGCTGGCCGCCGGGCCCGCGCAGGCCGCGTCCGCCAACGGCCCGTGCGCGCTGGCGGCGACCGGCGCCCGGCACTCCGAGGGCCTGTCCGCCTGGAACGCCGCCTACCCGCGTCCGCTGGGCGAGGTGAACGCGGTGATGTTCTTCCTGTCCTTCCCCGACCACACCCCGGACGTCACCACCGCCACCCTCGCCGCCGACCACTTCCCCGCCACCACCGAGTACTTCGACCGTGCTTCGTACGGCCGCTTCCGGCTGCGCCCCCGCATCACGCGCCGCTGGTACCGGATGCCGCGGCCCTCCACCGCGTACGGCATCGCCCGCGCCTGGAGCCCGGCCGCGCGCGCCCGCTACATCCGCGACGCGCTGGCGCTGGCCGGCCGGGGCGGCGACCTGCGCCGCGTCCCGGTGGTCTACCTGGTCGCCGACCCGGACGCGCCGGGCGTGGACTCGGACGCGACCAAGGTCGTCAGCTTCGACCAGCCGCTGCGGGCCGGCGGCACGTCGCTCAAGAGCGTCGTCACCGTCTTCGAGCGCCACCCGCCCGACCCCAACGTCCTCGCCCACGAGACCAACCACGTCTTCGACCTGCCCGACCTCTACCGCCAGCCACCCGCCGCGCCCGGGGGAGGCAGCGCGGGCGACGCGGCCGCCGACTCCTGGGACGCCCAGGTCGGCGACTGGGACCTCATGGGCAGCCAGTTCGGCCTGGCGCCCGACCTGTTCGCCTGGCACCGCTGGAAGTACGGCTGGATCGACCGCTCCCAGGTCGCCTGCGTGGACCACCCCGGCACGAGGACCACCCGCACGCTCACCCCGGTCGAGACGGCGGGCGGCACGAAGCTGGTTGTGGTGCGCACCAGCGCCACCTCCGCGCTGGCCGTCGAGGCCAGGGCGCAGCGCGGCAACGACGTCACCGCCTGCCGCGAGGGCGTCCTGCTCTACGAGGTGCGCAGCGACGTGGACACCGGCGAGGGCCCGATCCGGGTCCTGGACGGCCATCCGCGCACCGGCGCGTGCTACGGCGCCTCGGTGCGCCCCCAGCTGGCGGACGCCCCGCTGGCCGCGGGGGAGTCGTACGCGTACCGCTTCGGCCCGTCGGCGCACGAGACGGTGGACGTGCGGGTGGACGCGCGCACCGCGGCCGGCGACTGGCGGGTGACGGTGGTGGAGCCGTGATACTTGGGGGCGGGGGCGGGGGCGGGGGCGGGGGCGGTGCGGGCGGCGCGTGGCGCCGGGTGCGCACGAGGGTGGTGCTGCTGGTCGGCGTGCTCGCGGTGGTGGCGGCCTGCGCGGTGGGGGTGGAGACGGTGGCGTCCGGGGCACCGGCGGCCGCGCCGCCCGGCCGGCCCTGCGCGTTGCGGGCGGTGCCGGGCGTGGAGATGTCCGAGGGCTTCCCGGCCACCCGGAGCAGCCAGTACGCGCGCTCCACGGGCGTGCTGCGGGCGCTGACGCTGTTCATCGACTTCCCCGACGCGCCGGCCCAGGAGTCGGCGAAGGCGCGGTACGACGAGTTCTTCCCGTTCGTCCAGCAGTGGTACGCCCGCGCCTCGTACGGCAGGCTGCGCTACGAACCGGTGCCGGTGCTGCGGTGGTTCAGGATGCCGCGCCCGTTCTCCGCGTACGGGATCACCCGCGGCTACGGGTGGCCGGTGCACCGGGCGATGATGCGGGACCTGGCGGCGGTCGTGGGGCGGACGGTGGACTTCCGGGGCTACGACCTCGTCAACGTCATAGCGGCCCCCAACGCGGGCCCGCCCGCCGACCGCACGGTGCTGTCGGTCACCTGGACCGGCGGCAACGCGGCCACCACGGAGAACGGCACGCACCTGGACCGCGTCTCGGTGATCTACGGTCGCGACCAGGCAGGCCCCCGGGTCCTGGCGCACGAGAACGGTCACATCCTGGGCCTGCCCGACCTGTACGCGGTCGACGACTTCGCCCGTACGGACACGCTGGCCGGGCAGTGGGACACGATGTCGCTGGACTGGGGCCTACAGGGCGAGCCGCTGGCCTGGCACAAGTGGCGCATGGGCTGGCTGACCGACGCGCAGGTGGCCTGCGTCAGCCGTCCCGGCACCCGGGAGGTGGCGCTGTCCCCGCTGGAAGTGCCCGGGGGACGCAAGGCGGTGGTCGTGCCGTTCGGCAGGACGACGGCGTACGTGGTGGAGGCCCGCAGGGCCCTGGGCAACGACGCGCAGGCCTGCACGGAAGGCGTCCTGATCTACCGAGTCCGCACGGACGTCCCCTCGGGCGGAGGCCCCGTCCACCTGATGGACGCCCACCCGAGGACGGCAGCGTGCGCGTACAGCAGCAGTGCGTTCAATTCCCTGAACGACGCGCCGTACGGGGTGGGTTCGACGTTCACAACGAAGGGTTTGGCGGTGAGGGTGCTGGCGCGTAACGCGGAGGGAGGGTGGACGGTGAGGGTGGGGAGGGGGTGAGGTTGTTCTTTGCGGGGGTGGGCGTGCGTGCGGGAGGGGCGAGGGCGGGTCGCGGGTTCGGGCGCAGGGGGCTGGGTTTGCGTGCGGGAGGGAGCGATGGCGGGGGCCTCAGGCGCGGGGGTGCAGGGGCGGAGCCCCCGCTTTCGGGGGGAGAGGTGGAGCCCCGCGGGGCCACTGGCAGGACCTGTGGGCGGGTGGGTGGGCAGCGAAACCCCAACCACACCCACCCCCGAACGCAAGAAGGCCACCCCCGCCGAGGGGGTGGCCGTAACGTGCGCCGCCAGGGACTTGAACCCCGAACCCGCTGATTAAGAGTCAGCTGCTCTGCCAGTTGAGCTAGCGGCGCTCACCAACGTCGTAGATCATACCCGATCCGCCCCGGCCCCCCGCGCCGCGTCGTCGTGGCCCTCCGTGCCGCGGCTCCCCGCGTCAACTCGC
This sequence comes from Streptomyces sp. ICBB 8177, assembly GCF_003144095.1. Lineage (GTDB taxonomy): Bacteria > Actinomycetota > Actinomycetes > Streptomycetales > Streptomycetaceae > Streptantibioticus_D. The sequence continues at coordinate 359,787 of NZ_NSKH01000003.1, forward strand.
CCCCGGAGCCCGTCCACGATCAGCCTGACCCCGGAGGCGAACGCCGCGTCCCTGTCCGGCGGCGTCCCCTCCCGCGCCCAGCGGCTGAGCAGCGGGTACGCCGCCAGGTCGGCCGTGGGGTCCCCGACGCCGCCGACCGCCTGCTCCTGCATCACGAACCCCGTGACGTAGCTGGTGACCGTGTCCCCGAAGTGCGCCGCCAGCGCCAGCGGCACGCCCGCCGCCGTGAGCAGCGCCAGCCCGTCCTCCGCCGCCCGCAGCGCGGACCGCCCGAGGGGGGTGTACGTGGCGACCAGCCGAGCACCGTCCCGGTGCGCGAGCAGCGCCCGCCGCATCCCGTGAGCGAACGCGGTCACGTCCTCGGCCCAGTCGCCCGAGGCCGAGGGCGCGGGCGAGACCGACGCCGGTGTGGGCGCTGCGAACGCCTCGTCCATCACGCGTTCGGCCATCGCGCCCAGCAGTTCCCGCTTGTCCTTGACGTGCCAGTAGAGCGCGCCGGGCTGAACGCCGAGCCGGGCGGTCAGCGCCCGGGTGGTGAGCTTGTCGAGCCCGACCTCGTCGAGCAGAGCGAGCCCCGCGTCGATCACCGTCTCGCGCCGCAGTGGCATGCTCGCGCTCCCTTCCTTCTTGACGGGGCCCAGCGTACCGGCCTAACTTGAGCAGTGTTCAATTGAGCGTTGTTCAAGTCGGGGTGCGACGGCGAGGCGCCGGAGCATCCGGAAACGGGGGAATCCGCATGCGAGCGACCACACCGGTCCAGAAACCCGCAGGTCAAGAAGGCGGCGGCAAGCAGCCCGGCCCCGCCTTCCCGCCTCTGCCCGACGCCCCCGCCTGGCAGCCCCCGCCGCCCGGCGCAGCCCACCGCCTCCTCGCCGGTGCGCTCCCCACGTACTACGAACGCTGGGGCGGCGACGGCCACAGCAGCGAGGAGCGGCCGCCCGTGCTGCTCCTGCACGGCGGCGGGACCGGCGCGTTCAGCTGGTGGGGCCAGGCGCCCGCGCTCGCCGAGCGGTACGACGTCTACGTGCCGGAGCGGCGCGGGCACGCGCGCACGCCGGACGCCGACGGCCCGATCTCGTACGAGGCGATGGCCGACGACACCGCCGCGTTCATGGTGGCGGCGGGTTTGCGGACCGCCCGTGTCGTCGGCTGGAGCGATGGCGCGACGGTGGCCCTCCACCTCGCGCTGCGCCACCCTGAGCTGGTCGAACGGCTGGTGGTGATCGGCGGCGGAGTGACCCGGGAGGGCGCCACGCCCGCCGCCGACGCGCTGATCCACGACGACGCCTCGCGCGAGTTGCTGGCCGGGATGTTCGCCCCGCAGTACGAGCCGCTGTCGCCGGACGGCCCCGCGCACTTCCCGGTGGTCTTCGCCAAACTGCTGCGGATGTGGCGGGCGGGCACCGGCATCGAGCTCGCCGACCTCGCCCGGATCACCGTGCCGGTGCTGGTGATGCAGGGGGACGACGACGGGGTGCGGGTCGAGCACAGCGCCGAGATGGTGGCCGCGCTGCCGGACGCGCAGCTCGCGGTGGTCCCCGGCACGTCGCACGCGTTGCCCCTGGAGAAGCCCGCCCTGGTCGCCGGGCTGCTGCTGGACTTCCTCGGCGAGGACCGCGAGGCGCGCCCGGCGAAGATGATGCCGCTCGGCGTGAAGTCGCCAGGACGCGGCTGAGGGCGGGGCGATCAAGGGACCACGGGGCCACGGGACCACGCAGGTCAGGAAATGACGGAGGCGCCTCACCCGAAGAGGTGAGACGCCCAGGTCAACGGCCTTGCCGTGATGGTGCGCCGCCAGGGACTTGAACCCCGAACCCGCTGATTAAGAGTCAGCTGCTCTGCCAGTTGAGCTAGCGGCGCCCGGCCAACGTCGAAGACCTTAGCATCCTGTTCCGGCCCAGGAAAAATCGACAAGTGCGCAGGCCCGGGCAGGCGCGGCTCAGGCCGGAGCGGTCCCTTCCGCCCGGGCCGCGCGCAGGCACGCCCACAGCAGGACCGCGGCCCCCGGCAGCCACGGATCGCGCACCCCGGGCGCCACCAGCCAGCGTGACGCGCAGCGCGCCGAGCCGCCCTCACCGTCACCCTCGGCCGTGCCGGAGGCGGCCGGCGGGTCGGGGACCAGCGGCGGCACGGTCACCGCGTCGCCCGCGCCGTGGCACAGCGGCCGGGGCACCAGCTCGCCCCACTCCTCCCACGACAGCAGCGACGGCAGCCGGTCGGCGGTGCCGGGCTCGGCGAAGACCAGGACGCGGTTGTGGTGGAGGGCGACGGGACCGCAGCCCGGCCCGGCCGTCCACAGCCGCTCCAGCATCCGGCGGCCGAACAGCGCGGGCAGGTTGACCACGTCGAACGCCGTGCCGCACGGCAGCACGCTCGGCGCCGAGGGCCGGGCCGACCACAGCGCCTTGACGCTGCGGGGGAAGGCGCTGGCGGAGGCGAGCCACTCGGCGCCGTCGACCGTGACGTACTCGGAGTGCAGCGCCGCGTCGGCCTGCCACAGGTCGAGCCCCGGTGCGCCGGGGCGGCGGGGATCGGTGGGCCGTACGTCACTGTTCCGGATGTCCCAGGTCATGTCGGTCATGGCAGATACATCTACCGGCGGCATGGTTCCGGTTGCCCGGATCGCCGGAAATCGGGACAGCCCGGGGCCTGCGGCGGTACCCTGCCCGCATATGCCACCGGCCCATGATGCCCGTGCATTCGCGTGTGCGTCCGCCGGTGCGAAGGCCCGTGCCGCTGCACGTGCATCAGCGAAGCGACAGGCCTGACCCGCCGTGGCGTGAGAGGGCGCGGAGGTCAGTCGACCGCCGGGCGCTGCCGGAGGAGATCGGTGCCGAACTCGATCATGCGCTGCGCGTAGTCCTGCGACCAGTCCGCCCGCCGGGCGATCGACTCCACCGTCGCGCGGTCGAAGCGCTTGGGGTCGGCGAGCTGCGCGGCCGCCATCGCCTGGAACTCGGTGGCCCGGTCGGCCGCCGCCCGGAACGCGAGCGCCAGTTCGGTGGAACGCTCCAGCAGCTCACCCGGGTCGTCCATCGACTCCAGGTCGAAGAAGTGCTCCGGATCGTCCGCGGCGGCCTCGGGCTCGAAGAGCAGCGGCGCGGGCCGCATCCTGGGCCGGCCCGCCGCCGTGTCCGGCGTCTGCTGAGCCGAGTTCGGCTCGGACATCTACCTACCTCCAGGTTGTGGACCGTCATCCATTGTCCCGCACCCGCGCAAGCCCCCGAAGGCTCGCGGCCCCGGCGGCCCGCCGACTCATCCCGGCGGACCCGGTGCTCCCCCGGCCGGGCCGGCGCCGCACGGGCCGCCTGCCGGGCAGACGGAGGTGTGGGGGTCAGGGACGCCAGACGACCCGGTGCTCCGCCAGCCGGGCCAGCACCGCGTGGTTCGCCTCCCAGCCGTCCGGGAACTTCACCGTCACCCCGAGCCGCACCGGCTCGGTGGAGGGGTGGTCGTCCAGCAGCCGCTCGACGCCCGCCCGGCAGACCACCACGCAGGCGTGCCGGTGCCGGGAGGCCAGCACGCACAGGCGGCCGGTCTCCAGGTGGAACGCGGTCGCGTCCGGCCGCCCGGACAGCGGGTGCAGCACCACCGTCACGTCGAACTCCCGCCCCTGCAAGCGGTTCGCCGTGTCCACCGCGACGCCGGTCACGCCGAGACCGGCCAGCGCGGAGCGCACCGCCGCCGCCTGGTCGCGGTGCGCGGTGCCGACCGCGATCCGGTCGGCGGTCAGCGGCGCCGGTTCTTCGGACCGCTCGCTGACCGTCACCCCGCCGCGCTCCAGCATCCGGCGCACCACGAGCGCCACCGCCGCGACCGCCTCCGGGTCGGTGCGCGGGGTGTGCCGGGCGGGCAGCTCCAGCAGCCCCCAGCCGCTGACGGCGGCCTCGTCCAGCACGCGGTCGGCCGCGCCGCCGTCCGACGCCACGCCGAACGCCATCCGCCGGTCCCCGTGGTCCGTACCGCTGCGGAACGGCGTGTACGGGTAGAACGCGCCGGAGATCAGCGGCGCCGCCGACGCGGGCAGCCGCCAGGAGACCGGCAGCCGGTGCTGCGGCAGATCTGGGTTGTGCGCGAGCAGCGTGACGACCGCGCTGGCCGACGGGTCGTAGGACAGCCCCGCCCACTGCTCGGCGCCGACCACGCTGAACGGGTCGAGCTGCCCCGGGTCGCCAACGAACAGCGCCCGTTCGAAGAGCCCGGCCACCCGCAGCAGCGCGTCCGAGCGCATCTGGTACGCCTCGTCCACGATCGCGTGGCGCCACGGCTCGACGTTCTTGACATAGCCCCACTTGGCCGCGGTCGCGATCACCACCTGCCGTTCCAGCAGGTCCGCGACCTTCGCCGACTTGAGGACCGACGGGTGCCGGTCCAGCGCCGGGTCGGGCGGCGAGTCCGAGCCGTGCAAGCGGCCCACCGCCAGCTTCGGGTCGGCCGTCGCGAGCCGGTCGGCGAGGTCGTCCACCTGGGCGTTGGTCTGCGCGACGATCATCAACCGCTCACCGGACGCGGCCAGTTCGCGGGCCGCGCGCACCACGAGCGTCGACTTGCCCGCGCCGGGAGGGGAGTCCACCACGACGCCGCGCCGGGTGCCGTGCCGGGCGTCGCGCAGGATCGCCTCGGTGGCCCGGGCCGCGGCGGACGCCGGGTCGTCGCCGGGCACGAGGGCGGTCACGGTCTCGCTCACAGCAGGTCCTCCCCGGTCACCGGATCGGGCGGCGCGGCCACCGGCGCGGCGGACGGCGGACCGCCGTGCGTCCACGGGGTGGCCTCCGCGTCGGGCAGATCGGGGCCACCGCGCGCGGTGTGCTCGAACAGCGTCCAGCGCACCTCGTCACCGACCGCGGGAAGCGTGCCCGCGTCCGGCTCCTTGCCGCGCCCCATGCCGTTCAACAGCCGCACGGTGAGCGTCCGCTGGTCCACCCAGCCGGTGAACTCCGCCTCCTGCACACGCCCGTCCGGCAGCGCGCGGTACAGCCTGCCGCCCTCGTCCAGATGCGGCAGGTCCTCGGTGGCGAGCGTCACCAGCGGCCGGGGCCTGGGAACCTTCGCCGCCGAGTACGCCATCTCGACCGCGGTCACCTCGCCCGCCAGCGCCTCACCGGCCAGCCGTCGCCCGGCCATCACCAGCGGGTCGTCCAGCGCCTCGCCCGCGTCCAGCCGAGCCTGCGCGGTCTCGCGTCCGGCGAGCTTCTGCGCCGCGGCGACCGCGTCGTCCCGCCGGGGCTGCGGCGGCTCCCCGGCGCGCACCCGGTCCCGGTGGCCGGTGAACGACCAGCGGTCCCGCTTCCAGCGCTCCTCCACGTGACCGCCCGGCGGCAGCCCGCGCAGCAGGTCGACGCCGCGCCACACGTCGTCCCACGCGGGCCGCGCCTGGCTCTCCAGCAGCGCCGTGATCTCCGCCACGGCGGCGGACGGGTCGGCGCCCCGGGTGCGGGCCGCGTCGTAGCGCGCCATCGCGGGCGCCAGCGCCTTGTTGTCGAAGACCGGGTCGGTCGCTGGACCGGCCGGCGGGCTGACCAGCAGGCCGCGCTCGTTGCGCACCACCTGCGCGCGCGTGGCCGCCTCCCGTCCCGTCATGCCCGGCGGCGGGTCGATCCAGCCCAGCAGCGCGCCCAGGTGCTGGTCCTCCAGGCCGCTCTGACCGGTCGCCCAGTGCCGGGTCAGCAGGTCGGTCATCGCCACCAGCAGCGCGCTGCCCGGCACCCGGGCCCGTTCGCCGAAGTGTGTCAGCCAGCGGCCCAGCAGCGGGACGCGGGAGGGCGCCGGATAGGGTTCGTCGGGGTTCTCCTCGGCGGTGCGGCGGAAGCGGGTGGCCCGGCCGAGCAGCCGCACGTAGTCGATCCCGGCCGCGTTCGGCACGATCAACTGCGGGGCGTCGGCGCACAGTTCACGCTCGACGGCCACCTTCTTGCCGGTCTCGGGATCGGTCTCCTTGCCGGGCTCGAACTCGACGCCGTCCTCGTATCCGGTGACGTACGGCAGGATCTCGTCGGCAAGCTCGGCCAGGAAGGCCGACCTCAGGTCGCGGTCGCGCGGCTGGGGCACGACGAGCAGCCTGGGCCGGTCGCGGTCGGTGCCGACCAGGGCGCCCAGCGGTGCCCCGACCTCGCCGGCGGTGGTCAGCGGCACGAAGACCAGCGGCCGGTCGGACAGCCACCGGTGCCGCACGGTCGCCAGCGGGCGGGCCCGCCCGGCGGCCACGGCCTCGGCCCGCGCCAGCGTCGTCATCAGGGACATGACGCCTCCCGACCCAGCGCCTCGGTCCGCAGCGCCGCCGCCCGGCGCAGGGCCACCGCCGCCGGATCGTCCTCGTGGCCGTCCCCGACCCGGCCGTCCCGGTCGCCGTACGCCGCCGCCAGCACCCGTTCCACCGTGGTCAACGTGCCCAGCTCACCCCGCACCGAGCGGCCCAGCGCCTCGACCGCGCCCCGCTCCCTCGCCCGGTCCCGGCAGTGGTAGGCGAGTTCGCAACTGGCCAGGCACTCCGGCGCGTACGTGGCGGGCACCGCCTCGACGGCCTCGGCCAGCTCGCCGGGCGGACGCTCCCGCGTGACGTCGAACGTCGTGCCCTCCGGCAGGGTCGCCGCGATCCGCTCCACCTTCGTCATCCGGGCCAACTGCCGCCTGGTGACCGCCAGTTGCCTGCGTACGTCGACCAGCTCCGCGGTCGGCGCGTTGGAGAAGTCCTTCGGGCACACCAGCAGCACGTCCGGCCGGGGCGCCGTCGCGTCGAGCCGCTCCAGGGCCAGCACGTAGACCGCGGCCTGCCGGGCCGCCGCGCCGACCTTCACCGGGTCCGCCGCGCCGTCCAGGATCGGGAAGGACTTGACCTCGATCACCGTCCAGCCACCGTCCGGGCGCACGGCCACCGCGTCGGGCTCCAGGTAGACGGGGGCGCCCGCCACGTCGAGCACCAGCAGCGGATGGTCGAGCAGTGTCCAGCGCTTGGCCGCCGTCGCCTCCCGCAACGCCAGCCCGGTGCGGGCCGCTCGGCCCTCGGGGCCCGCCGCTGTCAGGTCCGGCACCTCGGCGGTCTCGCTCTCCGCCGCGCCCAGCAGTCGCAGCAACTCGGCGCAGCCGTCCGCCTTGACGCGGGCCTCGAACGCGTTGCCCCGGGCGAACGCGAACTGCGACTGGCCGAACCGCTCCGGCGAGCCCAGCGCCCGCGCCACCGCGCCCTTGTCGACCCCGGCCGCGTCCAGCACCGCGCGCCGCCCGCACCCCGGGTTGGCCGCGAGCGCCGCCAGCGCCCGGGCGTCCAGCGGACGCGGCGGCACCCCGGGCCCGCGCAGCCCGGCCCACCGGGCGCGCTGGTCCACGGCCGCGGACCGGCTGTCGCTGAAGTCGTTCACGCCCGGCAGTCTGGCATCCGCCACTGACAGCGCGCCGTCCGCCACCGGCAACGCGCCGTCCGCGCCGGGCGAACGGGGTCCGGCGCGGCGGGCGGAAGGCCTAGCGCCGTACGGGACGAATCGTTTCGGTGGAGTGCCGTTGCGCAGGGAGCGGGTGGCCGGTCCGCACGGCGGTCCCGGGCCCGGCCACCTCGACCGCCCGGCCGCCGGCCCCGGCCACCGCGACGTCCCCGGCGGCTGCCGCTGCGGCCCCGGCGTCGGACACCGGCGCCCTCACCGCGCCCAAGGGAGTCCCCGTCCCGGCCGTGCTCACGGGAGCCCCCGTCCCGGCCGCGGAAGCCCCCGCGTCCTGGACGGCGGCCCCCGCGAAGGCGGTCCGCACCCGTGCCACCAGCCGCCGGGCGGGCCGGGTCAGCAGCAGCCCGACGCCCATCACCAGCGCCCCGGCGAGCGTGTCGAGCAGGTAGTGGTTGGCGGTGCCGAGCACCACCAGCGTGATCAAGAGCGGATACGCCACGCCCAGCGCCCGCGCCAGCGGATTGCGCGCGTAGCGCCACAGCATGATCCCGCACCACAGCGCCCACCCGACGTGCAGACTGGGCATCGCCGCGTACTGGTTGGTCAGCCCGCCCATGCCCTGCGGCGCGCTGGCGTCCGCGCCCCACCAGCCGAACGACGCGTACTGCGCCAGCGTGTCGTGGAACCCGGACCCGCCGGGCAGCAGCCGCGGCGGCGCGGTGGGGAAGAGGGTGAAGCCGACCAGCCCGATCAGGGTGGAGATCATCAGCCAGGTGCGCATGAACAGGTAGTGGCCGCTGTGCCGGCGCCACAGCCATATGAGCACACCGGGGGTGATGACGTAGTGCAGCGTCGCGTACGCGAAGCAGGCCGGGACGCCCAGCCACGCGGCCTGCGTGAAGGCGGAGTTGAGCAGGTGCTCGGGGTCGATGTGCAGCAGGCGTTCGGCGCGCAGGATCGCGTGCGCGTGCCGGACGGCGGACGTGGTGTCACCGGCGACCAGCAGCCGGCCGGCCGAGTAGGCGGCGTAGACGGCGGCGATCAGCGGCAGCTCCGCCCACCAGCGGGGCCTGCTCCTCGACGCGTCCCGGGCGCGGGCTGCGGTGCTGGACATCCGTCTCCGTCTCCTCCGTCGGCCCCGCGGGCCGAACCCCCGCGCGGCGGTTTCGCGCGAGCGCTCTACCGTACGCCGTACGTTAGGGCGACGGGTGGGCGGGTACGCGGTAGGACGCCGGGCGGTGGGCGGGGGTTGCCTCATCAGTGGCATGCTTCACGGCGGCAACGGCAATGCACCGCGGCCCCACCCGCCCCGTCCCCGGCCCACTCGACACCGCACGCCGCCGCCCGTCCGCCGCCCACGTCCCCGCCCGCCCGTCATCCCCGGACCGTGCCGCCCATGACCGACCGCTCGTCACGCCGTCCCCGTGCCCCGCGGGGCACCCTCAACCGCGAACGCGTCCTGGCCGCCGCCGTCGACCTGCTCGACCACGCGGGCCCGGACGCCTTCACCATGCGCGCGCTCGCCCAGCGGCTCGGGGTCGGCACGATGGCCGTCTACAGCCACTTCCAGGGCAAGGACGAGATCATCGACGCGGTGCGCGACCTGCTGTTCTCCGAGGTCGAACTGCCCGCCGAGGACACCGGCCGGCCCCCGCACGCCGAACTGCGCGAACTGTGCCGCGCGGTCTACCGGCTGCTGTCCGAGCACCCGTCCGTGCTGCACCTGCTGGCCACCCGCCCGGTCCAGGGCGACGAGGGCACGCTGTTCGCCGAGCGCGCCCTCGGGCTGCTGCGGCGCGCCGGGCTCGACGGCCCGGCCGCGGCCCGCGCGTACACCGCGGTGATGCAGTACACGGTGGGCGCCGCGCTGTGGACCGCGCGAGGGCGCAGGGCGCGCGCCGCGAAGGGCTGCGACGACGTGGCCGAACGGCTGCGTTCGCGCTTCGCGGGCCTGCCGCCCGACCGCTACCCCTGCCTGACCGGACTCGCGCCCGAGCTCGCGGCGGCGCAGGACGGCATGCCGCAGTACGAGCACGGGCTGAACGCCCTGTTGGCGGGGCTGCTCGGCGGATCGGACGGTGAGGGATGATGGAACGGAAGTCCCCGGTCCGCATCCTGTCGGGACCGTGTCCCGTCAGACCGTGACGCCCGTCCGTCGAAAGGCCCCCGCGCATGTCCCCGGCCCCGCGCCTCCTCCTGGTCCGGCACGGCCAGACCGACTGGTCGCGCACCGGCCGTCACACCGGCCGCACCGACGTCCCGCTCACCGAGGAGGGTCGCCGCACCGCGCGCCTGCTGGGAACCCGGCTGCACGGCGCGCCGTGGCACGGCCTGCCCGACGTCGAGGTCCGCACCAGCCCGCTGGCCCGCGCCGCCGAGACCTGCGCGTTGACCGGCTTCGGCGACCGGGCCAAGGAGTGGGACACGCTGATGGAGTGGGACTACGGCGCCCACGAGGGACTGACCCCGGAGCAGATCCGGTCCGCCCGGCCCGGCTGGCTGGTGTGGCGGGACGGCGCGCCGCGGGGCGAGTCCGTGGCCGCGATGACCGCGCGCGCCGACGAGGTCGTCGAGTGGGCGCGCGGCAGCGACCGCGACGCGCTGGTCTTCGCGCACGGCCACTTCCTGCGCGCCCTAGGCGCCCGCTGGCTCGGCCACGACCTGTCCTTCGGCGCCGCGCTGCGGCTCGACCCGGTCTCGCTGTCCGTCCTCGGCTGGGCCTACGGCGCCCCGGCGATCGAGCGCTGGAACGACACCGGCCACCTCGACGGCAGCTGAACTCCCGGGCGGGCGGGGCGAGATGACGCCGCCGCGCCCGGCCCGCCGCTACGCCGATGACGCCTCCAGGCCCTCGTGCCGGGCGAGGAAGTCGGCGACCGCGGTGCGCCGCCGGTACGGACGCAGGCTCGCGGCGGCGCCGTCCAGCATGCTCTGGATGCGCGAGGAGCGCACCCGGCGGCCCAGCAGGCTCAGCGCCCGGTGCCCGGCCTGCGCCGCCTCGTCCGGCTCGCCCAGCGCCGCCAGGTCGGAGGCCAGCTCGGCGCTGTACAGGGCGATGTTGCGGGTGAAGTGCGGATCCTGGAGCGCCACCCCGCGCCGCGCGTGGGCGGCGGCCCTGCGGTAGTCGCCCAGCCGGGACCAGCACTGCGCCTCCAGGCCCTCCAGTTCCGCCTCGCCGTAGAACGTCATCCACTCCGGGTCCGCGTCGCACGGCCCCTTGCCGTACAGCCGCTGCGCCCGCGACAGCGCGCGTTCGCAGGCCGGGCGGTCGCCGAGCCCGGCCCAGCCGCCCGCCTCGCGCAGCGCGAGCAGCGACAGCAGCCGCGACGACCCCAGGCGGCTCGCGGCCTGCTGGGCGGCCTGCGCGGCCCGCACCGCCTCGCGCGGCCGGTCGTCGTCGCGGGCCAGGAACGAGGTGTTGCAGAAGGCGTGCGCCTCCAGTGCCGGGTCCCCGGCCATCCGCGCGGTGGCCAGCGCCTCCGCGTAGTACGAGCGGGCGTCGGCGTGCCGTCCGGAGTCGTGCGCCAACCAGCCCACCGAGATGGCCAGTTCCCCGGAGCCCGTGTGCAGCCGGTCGGCGACCGCCTGGTGGTGGGCGCCCTGGTCGAGGAGGGCGTAGGCGTTGCGCAGCGACTGCCCGGCCCGCTGGTAGAGGGTGTCGGCGCCGTGCCGGTCGTCCAGCAGCCTGATCCGCCGCACCGCCTCCTCGACGGCGCGCACCTCCCCGTCGCCGACCCTGCGCGGCGACGGGATGGCGCCCTGGCTCAGCGGCAGGGTCGCGCCGAGCGCGGCGGCCGGGCCGCTGGTGATGAATGCGCGACGCAGCACGTCGCTCTCCTCGTCGTTCCTCGGTGGTTCTCGGTCGGCGCCGCGCTGCGGCCCGGCCCGGCGCCCGCGGACCGCCTCGCGCGGCGCGAACCCCAGTTCCTCCAGCGTGCGGCCGGGGAACATGTGCTTGAAGACCCGCTCGTAGGCGTAGTTGGGACACCGGATCTCGCCGGCCTCCACGCGTCCGACGTACCGCGCGTCGCAGCTGACGCGTTCGCCGATCTCGCGCGCGGCACGCCGCACCGCGGCTGAGAACTCGCCCGGCGACAGGTCGCCGCGCAGCCTGCGGAAGGCGGCGTTGGGAACGGGTCTCGGCCTGGGGAATGACGGTGAGGGTGCCACGGGAGGCCTCCCCTTGGTCGTGCTGAGGGCTGGATCGGCGGGACGACGGTACCGGCTGTGACCGGGTCGGCACGGGCTGTTCGGAACAAGATTGGCTACAAACGGGATATCTCACCCCGGATTCGCCATGAACTGCCATCCTTTGCGGCGGTCCGCACACGTAGCGTTGACGCCACTCGCGCGTTGTGCACGGTGTACGGGCAGTGTCGTGTGCGGCAGCACTGACAGCGAGGCGAGGAGGGTTTCCCTTGTTGGACACCGGTGAGGCGCACGGGCCGGCCGCGACGGCCCGGCAGGAGCCGCTCGCGCGTCCCATGCCTCCCGCGCCGGACTGGGACCTGGTGACGGTCCCGTCCCGGCAGGGCCTGGAGGCCGTCGACATCCTGCGGCTGCGCACCGGCGTGGGCCCGGTGCTGCACGACACCAGCGGCGACACCCTGGGCTTCCTCGTCCCGGCCGGCACCGCGGGCTGCTGGGACCTGCCCGGCAGCGCCTGCACCCGCACCGACGGCCGGGGTACGCGGTTCGCCGACGAGCCACCGGTCGCGGGCACCGGCTGGCTGGTCCCGCCGCGCGGCAGCCACCCGGTGACCGACCCGGTGCTGCTGCGCATGGCGCTCGGCGAGGCGGCCCGCACCATCGAGGCGGCGGACGGCCTGTAGCCCCGGCCCCCAGGACCGACCCGACGCCGAACCCGGCGGGGGCCGATACTGGGGGAGTGGCAGGCACGAAGCGACGCGGCAGAGCACGGGACCCCGAGGTCCTGCGGGAGGCGGTGGACGGCGGGACCGCCGAACTGGTCCCGGACCGCGACCGGCCCCGCGCGTTCTCGCTGCTGATCGACGGCGCCCCGCAGTCGCACGTCGACCTCGACGATCCGGCCCGCCTCGACTTCGCCTACCAGCGCCGCATGGGCCACGTGGCCGACCTGGTCGCCCCGCCGGGCAGGCCGGTGCACGTCGTCCACCTGGGGGGCGGCGCGCTGACCCTGCCGCGCTACGTCGCCGCGACCCGGCCGCGCTCCACCCAGCAGGTCGTCGAGGTGGACGCCGCCCTGGTCGACCTGGTGCGCCGGGAACTGCCGCTGGACCGCGCCTGGCGGATCAGGGTGCGCGGCGGCGACGCCCGCGAGGGACTGGCGAAACTGCCGGAGGGCTGGGCGGACCTGGTGATCGCCGACGTCTTCCACGGCGCCCGCACCCCCGCGCACCTCACGACCGTCGAGTTCCTCGACGAGGTCGCCCGGGTGCTGCGCCCCGGCGGCTGGTACGCGGCGAACCTCACCGACGGCGGTCCGCTCGCCTTCCTGCGCGGGCAGGTCGCCACCGCGCACAGCCGATTCGAGGAGGTCGTGCTCGCCGCCGACCCGGCGGTGCTGCGCGGACGCCGTTTCGGCAACGCGCTGCTGCTCGCCGCCAACCGCGAGCTTCCGGTCGCCGACCTCACCCGCCGCACCGCCACCGATCCGCACCCCGGCAGGGTCGAACACGGGCGCCCGCTGCGGGACTTCACCGGCGGCGCGGTCCCGGTCACCGACGCGACCGCGCAGGCGTCACCCGCTCCTCCGGAGTCGGTCTTCCGGTAAACGTGGACGCACGTCACGCCTTCGGGTGATTTCCGGCGGCTTCTGGAAGGACCGCGGGCGGACCGGCTCGCGCGGTCGGTTCCCAGCCGGGCTCGCGCGGTCGGTTCGCCGTCAGCTCGCGGCGGTCAGCTCCCGTAGGTCTGCACGGTCGGCGGATGCCCGTTCCAGGTGCAGAAGATGGACGAGGTGTGCACGCCGGAGGTGAAGTCCACCCGGATCCAGCCCGGCTCCTTCCACACCTTCGTCGACCAGCCGCTGTCCGGGGTCGCCGACACCAGCGTCGCCGAGGACGGCCCCAGCACCAGCGCCACCCGGCCGCCGGTCACCTCGTAGCTGTGCACGTCACCGGTGGTCGACCCGCCGGACGCGGTGGAACCGGCCCGGCCGGGCGGGCGCTCGGGCGTGGTGGACGCCGAGGACGAGGGGGCCGCGGAAGACGACCGGGCGGCCGCCGGCCTTCGCGGTCCGGTCGTGGGGGGTGACGGCGCGAGCGACCCGTTCACGCCGGCCGAGGGCAGGCCGCCGGAGATCGGCAGCGCGCGCGGCGGATCGTAGACGGTGCCGGCCAGCACGGTGTGGACGCCGAACCACGACAGCGCGATCGCCGCGCCGGTCGCCAGCGTCCACGCCCCGGCGTGCACCAAACCTCGTCGCATGGCGGCCCATCCTGCCGCACCGCGCCCGTCCGTCAAGCGCCGCCCGCCCCACCCGGCGTACGCCGGTCCGATTCCGCCCGCGACATGGGCGTTCGCGGTAGAGTACGCCGCCCGCACGGGCGCTCACCGCCGGTTCGGCGCCGGGGACCGAGGGCCACCGCATGGCGTACGGTGCCGGGCATGGCAAGTGTGCTCGTCGTCGAGGACGACCAGTTCGTGCGCTCCGCGCTGATCCGGCATCTCACCGAGGCGGGCCACACGGTGCGCAGCGTCGGCACCGCGCTGGAGGCCCTGCGCGAGGTCGCCCAGGTCGGGTTCGACGTCGTCGTGCTCGACCTCGGGCTGCCCGACCTCGACGGATCCGAGGCGCTGAAGATGCTGCGCGGCATCACCGACGTGCCCGTCATCATCGCCACCGCGCGTGACGACGAGACCGAGATCGTCCGGCTGCTGAACGACGGCGCCGACGACTACCTGGTCAAGCCGTTCTCCGTGGAACACCTGTCGGCGCGGATGGCGGCCGTGCTGCGCCGCACCCGCGGCACGCAGGCGTCGCAGGTGCTGCGGGTCGGGCAGTTGAGCATCGACACCCAGCGCCGCGAGGCCGAGCTGGACGGGGTCCGGCTCGACCTGACCCGGCGGGAGTTCGACCTGCTGGCGTTCCTCGCCGCCCGCCCCGGCGTCGTCGTGCCGCGCCGCGAACTGCTGACCGAGGTGTGGCGGCAGTCCTACGGCGACGACCAGACCATCGACGTCCACCTGTCCTGGCTGCGCCGCAAGCTCGGCGAGACCGCGGCCAGCCCGCGCTACCTGCACACGCTGCGCGGCGTCGGCGTCAAGATCGAGGCGCCCCAGCCGCCCCATGCCCCCCGGCCACCGCACGCCGCGGAGCCTTCGCGATGAGATGGGCGCTGGTCAAGGTGGTGGTCGCGGTCACCGTCATGGTCGTGCTGGCGTTCGCCGTGCCGCTGGGCCTGGTGGTACGGGAGATGGCCCGCGACCGCGCGCTGACCAACGCCGAGCGCCAGGCCGCCGCCATCGACCCGGCGCTCGCCATCACCACCGACCGCACCCAGCTGGAACGCGCGGTCGCCTCCACCCAGGCGGGCGCGGACGGCCGCATCGCGGTGCACGTCCCCGGCGACGGCGGCGCCGGCGGCGCGGGGGCGAGCACGGGCGTCGAGATCGGCAGCGGTCACGCGCCGGCCGCCGACGTGGCCGCCGCCGCCCGCCTCGGCAAGGCCTTCACCCTCACCGTCCCCGGCGGCTACGCGCTGCTGCAACCGACCGCCGTGGACTCGGGGTTCGCCGTCGTCGAGGTCTACGTGCCGGAAGCCGACGTCACCCGGGGCGTGACCACCGCGTGGCTGGTGCTCGCACTGGTCGGCGCCGGGCTGGTGGTCGGCTCGGTGGCGATCGCCGACCGGCTCGGCACCCGGCTGGTGCGCCCCGCCCGCAGACTCGCCACCGCCGCCCGCGACCTGGGCCGCGGCGACCTGGGCGTACGGGTCCAGGAGGGCGGGCCCAGCGAACTGCGCTCGGCCGCAGCAGCGTTCAACTCGATGGCCGACCAGGTCAGTCAACTGCTCGCAAACGAACGCGAGTTGGCGGCCGACCTGTCGCACCGCCTGCGCACCCCGCTGACCGTGCTGCGCCTGAACGCCGCCTCCCTCGGCGAGGGCCCGGCCGCCGAGCAGACCCGGGAGGCGGTCGCCCAACTGGAGCGCGAGGTCGACCAGATCATCCGGACCGCCCGCGCCCAGCGCACCGCCGCGCCCACCGCCTCCGGATGCGACGCGGCCGAGGTGATACGCGAACGCATGGCGTTCTGGGCGGCGCTCGCCGAGGACCAGGGCCGCAGCGCCCGCACCGCCGGGGTGGACCGCCCGGTACGGGTGCCGGTGCCGCGCGCCGAACTGGCCGCCGCCCTCGACGCGTTGCTCGGCAACGTCTTCCGCCACACCGCCGAGGGCACCGCCTTCGCGGTCGACGTTCACAACGGCGACGACGCGGTCATCGTGCTGGTCTCCGACGCGGGCGGCGGCATCGGGGACCCGGCGACCGCGCTGCGCCGGGGCCAGGGCGCCGGCGGTCCCGGCTCCACCGGCCTCGGCCTGGACATCGTGCGCCGGGTCGCCGAAACCACCGGCGGCGACGTGGCGTTGGGACGCTCGGTGCTGGGCGGCACCGAGGTGCGGCTGCGGCTCGGGCTGCGTCCGCGCGACGGCCGCGGCGGGCGCGGTCATCGGGTGAGCCGACGCGGTGCGGGATGGGCGGCGGGCTGGCGCGGGGCCGCACGGCACGGCTTCCGCCCGCAGGCCCCCCGCACGGGCGAACGGCCGTCGAAGGTCTGAACCATAATCGTCGCCGATCACTGCCTTAAGCCCGCCATAAGAACCCCAACCCCCGCCCTGAACTGGCCTTTTGTCCGATTCCCTGCCGCTAGCGTGCTGCCGCCCCCACATCGACGCACCCCCGTGAGGCAGGTCTTCCCCCATGAGTTCTTCGCACCGCCGCCGTCCCAGCCGCAAGGTCAAGGCCATCGGCGCCGTCGCCGTGGCAGCGGCGATGGCCGGCACCGCCTTCGCCCTGGCCGGCTCGGCGCAGGCCGCGACGCTCGGCGCCGCGTACACCGCGACCAGCACCTGGGACGGCGGCTACACCGGCCAGTACGTCGTCACCAACTCCTCCGGCCAGGCGCTCGACAACTGGACGCTCACCTTCGACCTGCCCTCCGGCACGTCGATCAGCTCGCTGTGGAACGGCAAGTACACCGTGAGCGGCGGCAAGGTCACCGTCACCGGTGAGGACTGGGACAGTTCGATCCCGGCGGGCAAGTCGGTCACCGTGGGCTTCGTCGCCACCGCCTCCGGCGGCAGCGCGGCGGCACCCACCGGCTGCCTGATCGACGGCGCCAAGTGTTCGGTGGATGACGGCCCGACGCCCACCCCGACCGGGCGGCCGACCTCCACCCCCACGCCGACGCCCACCGCGACCCCGACGCCCACCTCCACCCCCACCGGGACGCCGACCGCCACGCCCACCAGCGGCGGCAGCTCCTCCGACGCGGGCTTCGCCCCGTACGTCGACACCTCGCTCTACCCGCCGTTCGACCTGACGGCGGCCGAGAAGGCCACCGGCGTCAAGCAGTACAACCTCGCCTTCGTCACCGACGGCGGCTCCTGCACCCCGAAGTGGGGCGGCGTGACCGCGGTCGGCGACGACAGCACGGCAGGCCAGATCGACGCGCTGCGCGCCGCCGGCGGCGACGTGCGGGTCTCCTTCGGCGGCGCCAACGGCAACGAGCTGGCCACCACCTGCTCCTCCGCCTCCGCCCTGGCGACCGCGTACGGGCAGGTGATCGACGCGTACAAGCTCACCAAGGTGGACTTCGACGTCGAGGGCGCCGCGCTCGGCAACACCGCCGCCAACACCCGCCGCGACCAGGCGATCGCGCAGCTGCAGAAGAGCCACCCGAGCCTGAAGGTCTCCTTCACCCTGCCGGTGCTGCCCTCCGGCCTCACCCAGGACGGCGTCAACCTGCTGACCGACGCCAAGACCAACGGCGTGGACATCGACGCGGTCAACGTGATGGCGATGGACTACGGCGCCAACTTCCCCAGCGACATGGGCCAGAACGCCATCGACGCGGCGACCGCCACCGAGGCGCAGGTCAAGAGCGTGCTGGGGATCTCCGACGCCGCGTCATGGAACAAGATCGCGGTCACCCCGATGATCGGCGTCAACGACACCAGCTCCGAGATCTTCACCCTGGACGACGCGAGCAAGCTGGTGGCGTTCGCCAAGTCCAAGGGCCTGGCCTGGCTGTCGATGTGGTCCGCCACCCGCGACAAGCAGTGCGACGGCGGCGCCCAGTCCTACGCGTCCCCGACCTGCTCGTCGATCACGCAGGCGCCGAACGCGTTCGCGAGCGCCTTGTCCGCGTACACGAAGTGACGGCGCGCCAGTTTCCGCTGCTCCTTTGAGCCCGTACCGCCCCGGCCGGTCACCCCACCGACGGCCGGGGCGGTACGACCACGTCCTGCGCGGTGCGGGCGCTACCGGGCCCGGGAGCCGCCATCGCCGCCGCCGTTGCCGTTCTCGTCGGCGATCGCGCGGTGGTGGCGGACGACCTCCTCGATGATGAAGTTCAGGAACTTCTCGGCGAACGCCGGATCGAGGTGCGCGTCCTCCGCAAGCCGCCGCAGCCGGGCGATCTGGGCGACCTCGCGGGCCGGGTCTGCGGGCGGCAGGTCGTGCGCCGCCTTGAGCCGCCCGACCTGCTGGGTGCACTTGAAGCGCTCCGCGAGCAGGTGCACCAGGGCCGCGTCGAGGTTGTCGATGCTGGAGCGCAGCCGCAGCAGCTCGGCGCGCGCGGAGTCGCCCACGCTCGCCGCCTGGCCGAGATCGCGCGGGTCCGCCTGCTCCCGGCCCGCGCCGCCGTCCCGCTCGCTCATAGCTCGTACCCCTCCGTACGCACGTGCCCCTGCGTGCGCGGGCCCCTGGTCCGGACGCGCATCAGGGACACTCCCACCATTTCGCGCCGACCCTAGCCGATCCGCCCCCCACCCCGCCGGACCGTCTCGCGGCCCGGACGGGGTCGCGCCGCGGGCCCGGGCAATCCGGGCCCGCGCCGGGGAACACCTCCTAGGAGCAGGTGTCCAGCATCTGCCCCAGCGCCGTCTTCTCCGCGCTGGTCGCCGTCAGCTTCCACACCCACTTCACCCGTGTGTAGTCCTCCGCGTACGTGCACCAGAAGGCGTGGTTCGCCGGCTTCCACTCGTCGGGACTGGAGTCGCCCTTGCTGGAGTTGGATGACTCGGAGGCGATGATCAGCTGCGGGTCGGTGAGGTCGTTGCCGAAAGCTTTCCGCTGATCCGCGGTCCACTTGTCCGCCCCGGAACGCCAGGCGTCGGCGAGCGGCACCATGTGGTCGATGGTCGCCTGCGCGACCACGGTGACCGTCTTGCCGTCGTAGGCCGAGTACCACGAACCGCTCGACGGCTGACACCCGCCCGACTCCTCGACGACGTCCGACCCGTCCCTGGCCAGCACGTCCTGCCGGGTGGTGCAGTGGTCGGGCTGCTTGGCCCATATGTCGAACGCGGAGCGCGCGTACCCGGTCATGGGATCCGGGGCCGCGACGACGAGGGCGGCAAGCTCGGTGCGGGCGGTGGCGAGCGAAGGCGGCGCGGGCGGCGCGGCGGAGGCGGGCCCGGCGGCCACCGCGACGGCCACGAGCGCGGCGACCGCGCCGAGGGCGGCGGTGCGGCGGGTGCCCGTGGGGCGGGCGGTGGCGGCGCGTCGGGCGGTGGCGGGCTCGGCGGGGCGCGCGGGGGTGGGGGTTCGGCGCATGGGGGCTCCCTGGAGGCTGGGTGAACGGGAACGCCAATCTCCGCACGCCTACCCAGATTTAACGTGAACATGACAAGAATGGGAGCGGTTCGGGGGCCAACAGCACGGTATGAGGCGGGAGTTGGCGGTGTCTGTGGTCCGACGGATGCCGAACCTGCGACGGCCGTCACGGGTGCGCTGAGGTGCTGGTGGCCCTGCGGTACGGGAGGCGTACGTGAAGGGGGCCGTACGCAAAAGACCAGGGTCCGACCCGCCGTGCGGATCGGACCCTGTCGTCAGGGTGAGTGACGGGACTTGAACCCGCGACATCCTGGACCACAACCAGGTGCTCTACCAGCTGAGCTACACCCACCATCACCGGCGCTTCTCGCACCGGCCGAGAAGAAGCATACAGGGTTTTCCAGGGTGCTCGCTGCCACCATTCCGTGCGGCGGGGCGTCGGCCGGGGCGGCCCCGCCGCACGCGAAGGCGGCTAGCCCTCGCGTGCGGGCAGGACGTGTTTCGCGGCGATCGCGCGGGCCGTGTCGGTGTCGGGACCCGGCTGCGGCACGAAGACCGCCTCGCGGTAGTACCGCAGCTCGGCGATGCTCTCGCGGATGTCGGCGAGCGCCCGGTGGTTGCCGTTCTTGGGCGGACTGTTGAAGTACGCCCTCGGGTACCAGCGCCGGGACAGCTCCTTGATCGAGGAGACGTCCACGATGCGGTAGTGCAGGTGCTGCTCCAGCTCCGGCATGTCCCGGGCGAGGAAGCCGCGGTCGGTGCCGACCGAGTTGCCGCACAGCGGCGCCTTGCGCGGCTCCTTCACCCAGGACCTGACGTAGTCGAGCACCTGCCGCTCCGCCTCGGCGAGCGTGGTGCCGCCGGACAGCTCCTCCAGCAGGCCGGAGGCGGTGTGCATCTCCCGCACCACCTCCGGCATCGTCTCCAGCGCCTCGGCCGGCGGCTTGATCACGATGTCCACCCCCTCGCCAAGGACGTTCAGCTCGGAGTCCGTGACGAGGGCGGCGACCTCGATCAGCGCGTCATGGCGCAGCGAGAGCCCGGTCATTTCGCAGTCGATCCACACCATGCGGTCGTTCATGCGTCTCACCCTACGGGGCGATCGCGTTGACCCGGCATCGCCGTGCTGCGAGCGGCCTGCTGGCCCAGGACCTGCCCCGGTGCCGGGCGGCCCCCGGCACGCTCCGGGCGCAGCCTGGTCAGCCCCGCCGCCCTGGCCAGCCCGGCCAGCTCCGCGCCGTCCGCGCGCCCGTGCTGCTCGGGCAGGCGTATCGCGTGCGGATCGGGCTCCGTGCGGCCCGGGTCCATACCACCGCTCTCGGCACCGGGACCCCGGCGCTGGTGCGGCAGCGTCTCACCGCGTGACCCCTCGCCGCGCTCCAGGCGGTCCGGACGGTCGGGGCGCCCGTCGGCACCCCGGTCCGCCCGGTCCGCGGGATCCTGCGGACGGCGTGCGCGGAACGCCGTCCGGTACGAGGCCGGGGAGGAGCCGAGCTGGCGGCGGAAGTGCCCGCGCAGCGCCACCGGCGACCGGAAGCCGCAGCGGCCCGCCACCTCGTCCACCGAGTAGTCCGACGTCTCCAGCAGCCGCTGCGCCTGGAGCACCCGCTGGGTGATCAGCCACTGCAACGGCGCGCTGCCGGTGAGCGAACGGAAACGGCGGTCGAAGGTGCGACGGCTCATGTACGCGCGGGCGGCCAGCGTCTCCACGTCGAACTGCTCGTGGAGGTGCTCCAGCGCCCACGCGACGACCTCGGCCAGCGGATCCCCGCCGATCTCCTCGGGTAAGGACCGGTCCAGGTAGCGCTCCTGGCCGCCGCTGCGGCGCGGTGGCACGACCAGCCGCCTGGCCAGCGCGTTGGCCGCGTCCGAGCCGTGGTCGGTGCGCACCACGTGCAGGCACAGGTCGATCCCGGCCGCGGTGCCCGCGGAGGTGAGGATGTCCCCGTCGTCCACGAACAGCTCGCGCGGGTCGACGTGGACCGACGGGTACCGCTTGGCGAGCGTCGGCGCGTACATCCAGTGGGTGGTGGCCGGGCGGCCGTCCAGCAGGCCCGCGGCCGCCAGCACGAAGGCGCCGGTGCACAGGCCTATGATCCGTGCCCCCTCCTCGTGCGCCCTTCGCAGCGCGGCCAGCGCCGAGGCCGGCGGCGGCTGGGAGATGGAACGCCAGGCGGGCACCACGATGGTGCCGGCCCGGCCGAGCGCGTCGAGCCCGTAGGGCGCGGACAGCTCCAGGCCGCCGGTGGTGCGCAGCGGGCCGTCCTCGCCCGCGCAGACCAGCAACCGGTAGCGCGGGACCCCGGCGTCCTGGCGGTCCACCCCGAAGACCGACAGCGGGATCGAGCTTTCGAAGATCGGGCCGCCGCTGAACATCAGTACGGCGACGACCTCCTTACGGCGCCGTGCGGAGAGTTTGCGTCCCGGCACCGCCGTGGTGGTGCCGCTGCCCGCCTGGGACGAGACACGGACTGACGGGGTGGTGATGACCTCCGTCGCCGCTCCGGTCCTGGAGTCCTGGGTCATGGCGGATGAGCCCCCCTCGGTAGAAGCAACGTCCTTTCGGTACTGCACGTTTCCCCCGCCGTGTTACCCAAGATCGAATCTACTGCGTTCGCTGCGGATGAGGTGACAAGTTCACCATCCGGTACTAAGTCGACATGACAACTTGGCGCGAAGCATTCGATCACGAAGCGTTCCACTGACCGGGCCCGGTGGGAAGTGCGCCTCGGGCCCGTCTGCCGGTAACCCCCTGGTGTGGCTGGCTTTGGGCATTCTGCGCCGTCACGTTCGCGCAGGTCGAGAGGGGGTGGGGAACTCTTGTTCCCGACCTCGTGGGCACGATGGGAAGTTGGCCGAAAAGAGCCGTCGAAGATGCCCGCACCACCCGTCAACGCGCCGTCGTGCGCCCTGTGTTGAGGCGTGCGCCGGAGCGCGCCCCGGAAGCCGGTCGTCCGGTCCTTCCGGTTACCGGCCGCCCGGTCGTTGAACGGGCAGGTCATCGATGGGAACACGGTCCGGGCGGCCGGTCCTGGGGACCGAGGGCCCAAGCCGGACGGGCGGTTCGCGGCCTTCCCCCGTGCGGTGAATCCAGCCTCCGGAGGTTGACGCGGGGAGGGTTACCGAAGGGGTGAAACGGGGTACGCAATACCCGCGTCCGGCGGCCATGGGCGTTGCGCTTCGCGCCCGGCTCCGGCATTCTCTCGGGAACTTCGGGTTACCGACATCGCGGCGGAATGCCTGGCCTGTCTGTGCAGCAGCATGTCGTCGCCGTACCCTGGAGGCAGTGGGAGGGCAATGCCCATACCGGCCATTGTCGGCCGGTCCCGCGGTCACCGGTGTGCACGCCAGACCTGTCCGCTCCAGCGACGCCGCAGGCGCCGCCTCTCCCGAAAACCCCATCATGGCCGGTTACGAGTTCCCCGACCCCGCCGACGGCAAGCCGATCGCCGACTTCGGCACGGCCCAGCCCGCGGCGGACGCAGAGACCCACCACCACTGCGATCCGGCGTTCCAGCACGGGGTGGTGGTCGGCTTCGACGGATCGGTCTCCAGCGAGCGGGCGCTCGCCTACGCGATCGGCATGGCTCGCAGGGCCGGCTCCGGGCTGATCATCGTGCACGTCGCCAACCGGCTGCCCGCGACGGTCTGGGCCGGCTGCGAGCCGCCCGTCTTCGTGGACGTCCCCGACCACCGCACGGAAGTCCTCGGCCTGGAGCTGGCCTGCGCGGACCACCTGGGCGACGTCTCGTGGGTCCTGGTCGAGCGCGGCGGCGACATCTGCCACGAACTGGAGGAGGTCGGCCGCGAGTACAGCGCCGACGCGATCGTCGTCGGCGGCACGCACGGGATCATCGGCAAGATCTTCGGCTCGGTGGCGGGCCGCTTGGCGCGGCGCGCGCAGCGCCCGGTGATCGTGATCCCGTGAGCCCGAACGCCTGAAGGGGCGCCGAGTCGTGACGATGTGCGGCTCCGCCGCGGGGCGCGCTCAGCCAGTACGGGCCGGTGGCCGGGCCGCTACCGCAAGTGGCATGGCGAGTGGCCGACTGCGGATTCGTTGTGGCTGGTCGCGCCCCCCGCGGCGGAGCCGCGCAAGGTCACAGCCCCGCGCCCCTTCGTGGTGACCGCTATTCCACCGTCACGGACTTCGCAAGATTCCGCGGCTTGTCGATGTCGCGGCCCAGCGCCAACGCGGCGTGGTAGGCGAGGAGTTGAAGCGGGACGCCGAGCAGGATCGGGTCCAGTTCGGGCTCGTTGCGGGGGACGACGAGCGTGTCGTCGGCGATCTCGTGCACCCGGTGGCCCACCGCAAGGATCCGGCCACTGCGCGCCTTGATCTCCTCCAGCGTCGCCCGGTTCTTCTCCAGCAGCTCGTCGTCGGGGATGATCGCCACCGACGGCACCTCGGGCTCGATCAGCGCCAGCGGCCCGTGCTTCAGCTCGGAGGCGGGGTACGCCTCGGCGTGCACGTACGAGACCTCCTTGAGCTTCAGCGACGCCTCGCGGGCCACCGGATAGCCCCGCACCCGGCCGACGAACATCATGCTCTTCGCGTCCGCGTAGCGGGCCGCGAGCCGCTTGATCCCGTCCTCGCCGCGCAGGATCTCAGCGATCTGCTCCGGCAGCCTGCGCAGGCCCTCGATGATCCGGCGCCCGTCGGCGACCGACAGGTCCCGCACCCGGCCCAGGTGCAGGGCGAGCAGCGCGAAGGCGACCGCGGTGTTGGTGAAGCACTTGGTGGAGACCACGCACACCTCGGGACCGGCGTGCACGTACACCCCGCCGTCCGTCTCCCGGGCGATCGCGGACCCCACCACGTTGACCACGCCGAGCACCCGCGCGCCCTTGCGCTTGAGCTCCTGCACCGCCGCCAGCGTGTCGTAGGTCTCGCCGGACTGGCTGACCGCGATGTAGAGGGTGTCGGGGTCCACCACCGGGTTGCGGTAGCGGAACTCGCTGGCGGGCTCGGCGTCGGCCGGGATGCGGGCCAGCTCCTCGATCATCTGGGCGCCGATCTGACCCGCGTGGTACGCCGAACCGCAGCCGAGGATCTTCACCCGGCGCACCGCACGCGCCTCGCGGGCGTCGATCCCCAGGCCGCCGAGGTGCACGGTGGCGAAGCGGTCGTCGATCCGGCCGCGCAGCACCCGGTCGACCGCGTCCGGCTGCTCGCAGATCTCCTTGTGCATGTACGTGTCGTGCCCGGCCATGTCGTATGACTCGGCGGCCCACTCGATGGTGGTCGGCGCGGCGGAGGTGCGGCTGCCCTCGGTGGTGTACGTGCGGTACTCGCCCGCCTTCAGGGTGGCCATCTCGCCGTCGTCCAGCGTGACGACCTGGTTGGTGTGCCGGACCAGCGCGGCGACGTCGGAGGCGACGAACATCTCGTTCTCCCCGATGCCCAGCACCACCGGTGAGCCGTTGCGCGCGACGACGATCCGGTCGGGGAACGCGGCGTGCAGCACGGCGATGCCGTACGTGCCCTCGACCACCGCCAGCGCCTCGCGGACCTTGGCCTCCAGGGTCTCGGCGGACGAGCGGCCGATCAGGTGGGCGACCACCTCGGAGTCGGTCTCGGAGGCGAACTCCACGCCGTCCGCGACGAGTTTGGCCCGCAGGTCGGCTGCGTTGTCGATGATGCCGTTGTGCACCAGGGCGACCTGCCCCTCAGCGTCCAGGTGCGGGTGGGCGTTCTCGTCGCTGGGCGCGCCGTGGGTGGCCCAGCGGGTGTGGGCGATACCGGTCGTGCCGGAGAAGCGCTTGGGCAGCCGCTCGTCCAGCTCGCGCACCCGGCCCTTGGCCTTGACCGTCCTGAGCGCGCCGGACCTGCCGGCCACCGCGACACCGGCGGAGTCGTAGCCGCGGTACTCCAGCCGCTGAAGTCCTTCGAGCAGCAGCGCAGCGGCGTCCCGCTTCCCGATGTATCCGACGATCCCGCACATGACTGGGCCCTTTCTGGGTCGTTTGCCGTCGTGCCCGGCCGCGCTTCCTCAACCGCCCTCAGACCGCCCTCAGCCGTGGTCGGCCGTCCTCAGCCGTAGACGATGCGGCGCAGCTGCCGCAGCGAGAACGCCGGCGGGGACACCGCGCGGTGCGGCAGCTCCTCGGCGATCCGCTCGAAGATCTCGGCGTTCGCCAGCCCCCTGGCCTGCAGTTCCCGATGCCGGCGGCGGACGAAGTCCTCCGCCGGCTCGTCGAAGTACGCCAGGACGTCCAGCACCACCCGGGCGGCCTCGCCGCGTCGCAGCGGTGTGGTCCGCACCAGGTGGTCGATGAGGTCGTCGTGTGACACCCGGCGTTCGAGCACCGGACGATCCTGCGCGATCAGGTCCGGGCACCGCAACAATCCTGCCCGATATCGGGCAGGCATCGCGAGAAACGGCACCCGGATGGCGTGCGAACGGTGCGACGCGCCGCCTCCGGAACGCGCTCAGGCCGCGACCCGGACGGGGGCCACGGCCTGAGTAGGCGAGGTGCGGGAGGACTGCGGCTACGCCGTGACGCCCAGCTCGCGGGCGATCAGCATGCGCTGCACCTCGCTGGTGCCCTCGCCGATCTCCAGGATCTTCGAGTCCCGCCAGAACCGCGCCACCGGGTACTCGTTCATGAAGCCGTAGCCGCCGTGGATCTGGGTGGCCTCGCGCGCGTTGGTGACGGCGGACTCCGAGGAGTACAGCTTGGCCAGCGCCGCCTCCTTCTTGAACGGCTCCCCGCTGATCAGCCGCGCCGCCGCGTCCCGCCACGCCAGTCGCGAGGTGTGGGCGCGCATCTCCATGTCGGCCAGCTTGAACTGGATCGCCTGGTTGGCGCCGATCGGCCTGCCGAACGCCTGCCGGGTCTTCGCGTACTGCACCGACTCGTCCACGCAGCCCTGCGCCAGCCCGGTGCCCAGCGCCGCGATGGCGATCCGGCCCTCGTCCAGGATCCGCAGGAACTGCGCGTACCCCCGGCCGCGCTCGCCGACCAGGTTGGCGGCCGGCACGCGGACGTCGGCGAAGGACAGCTCGCGGGTGTCCGAGGCGTTCCACCCGACCTTGGAGTACGGCGCCGCCACCGTGAAGCCCGGGGTGCCGGAGGGCACGATGATCGCGGAGATCTCCGGACGGCCGTCCTCCTTGCGGCCGGTGACGGCGGTGACCGTGACCAGGCCCGTGATGTCGGTGCCGGAGTTGGTGATGAAGCACTTGGTGCCGTTGATCACCCACTCGTTCGTCGCCTCGTCCAGCCGCGCGGTGGTCCGCGTGCCGCCCGCGTCGGAGCCGCACTCCGGCTCGGTCAGCCCGAACGCGCCCAGGATCTCGCCCGCGCACAGCCGGGGCAGCCACTCGCGCTTGTGCTCCTCGGTGCCGAACCGGAAGATCGGCATCGCGCCCAGCGACACTCCGGCCTCCAGGGTGATGGCGACCGACGAGTCGACCCGGGCCAGTTCCTCCAGCGCCAGGCAGAGCGCGAAGTAGTCGCCGCCCATGCCGCCGTAGCTCTCCGGGAACGGCAGGCCGAACAGGCCCATGCGGCCCATCTCTCGCACGATCTCGTACGGGAACTCGTGCCGTTCGTAGAAGTCGCCGATCTTCGGCGCGACGACGTCGTGGGCGAACTGCTCGACGGTGCGCCGCAGTTCCTCGTATTCGGCGGGCAGCCGGTGGTCGATCGACATGGTGACTACTCCTCGTGGGAGAGGGCGCGGACGGTGCGGGACGGGCTGGGTCGGCCCAGGTGCCCGGCCATCCACACGCTGGTGGCGGTGAGGCGGGCGAGATCGACCCCGGTGTCGATGCCGAGACCGGTCAGCATCCACACGAGGTCCTCGGTGGCGAGGTTGCCCGTGGCGCTCTTGGCGTACGGGCAGCCGCCGAGGCCTCCGGCCGAGGCGTCCACGGTGGTGACGCCGAAGCGGAGGGCGGCCAGGGTGTTGGCGAGAGCCTGGCCGTAGGTGTCGTGGAAGTGCACCGCGAGGCGTGCGGCGGGCAGCCCCGCGTCGCCCAGCGCGGTCAGCAGCGCGGTGACGTGACCGGGGGTGGCCACGCCGATGGTGTCGCCGAGGCTCAGCTCGTCGCAGCCGAGGTCCGCCAGCCGCTTCGCCACCGCGGCCACCTGGTCCACCGGCACGGCGCCCTCCCAGGGGTCGCCGAAGCACATCGACAGATAGCCGCGCACGCTCGCCCCGGCGTCCCTGGCCTTGGCCACCACGGGCTCGAACATGGCCAGCGACTCGTCGACCGTGCGGTTGAGGTTGGCCTTGGCGAACGACTCGGTCGCGCTGCCGAACACCGCGATCTCGCGCACCCCGAGCGCCAGCGCCCGGTCCAGGCCGCGTTCGTTGGGCACCAGGACCGGCAGCCGTACGCCGGCCAGATCACCGAGCAACGGCATCAGGGCTTCGGCGTCGGCGAGTTGGGGCACCCACTTGGGGTGCACGAAGCTGGTCGCCTCGACGGTGGTCAGCCCCGCGTCGGCGAGGCGGTGCACGAACTCGGCCTTCACCTCGGTCGGCACGGTGGCCTTCTCGTTCTGCAACCCGTCGCGCGCGCCGACCTCGTGGATGCGCACCCGCGCCGGAAGCCCCGGCTCGGGCGCGACCATGGGCAGGCCGGAGGGCTTGGCGCCCGGTTCGTCGATGGCCGTCACCGGTCCGCCTCGCTCTCGCTGTCGTGCGCCGCGACGTCGCTGTCGTGCGGTACGACGACCGCGAGGACCTGGTCCATCGCGACCGTGCTGCCCGGGGTGACGTTGATCTCGGCGACCGTGCCGTCGTGCGGGGCGGCGATGACGTGCTCCATCTTCATCGCCTCGACCACCAGCAGGCTCTGGCCGGCGGTCACCTCGTCCCCGGCCGACGCCTTGACCACCGTGACGGTGCCCGGCATCGGCGCGGTCAGCGTGTCGGTCCCGGCCGCCCCGGCGCCGCCACGCAGCGCCGCCTCCACCGGGTCGTGACCGGTGACGTGCCAGGTGTGGCCGTCGCGGCCGAGCCAGTCGCCGGCCCGGTGGAAGACGTGGGTGACGCCGTCGTGGTGCAGCACGACCCGCGTGCCGCCGCCGCGCACACGCGCCGCCACCGGTTCGCCGTCGCCGACCCTGACCTCGCCGTCGCGCACCAGCACCCGCACCGGCTCGTGGCCCGGCACCCGCAGGTGGACCGGCGTCCACGCCGCCTCGCCGCCGAGCCGCCAGCCGCTGACCGAGTCGAACGGGTCGACCCAGCCGCGCTCGTCGGCCACCGGCTCCCGGGCCGCCCGCCGCAGCAGCGCCGCCGCCGCGTACACCTCGTCGGGCACGGCGTCCTCGACGAGCGTGTCCACGTCCCGCTCCACCAGCCCGGTGTCCAGCGTCCCCGCGACCACGTCGGGGTGGCCCAACAGCCCGCGCAGGAAGCCCGCGTTGGTCTGCACGCCGAGGATCACGGTGTCCGCCAGCGCCGCCCGCAGCTTGCGCAGCGCGGTCGGCCGGTCCGGGCCGTAGGCGATGACCTTGGAGAGCATCGGGTCGTAGAGGCTGCCGATCTCGGTGCCCTTGCTGAGCCCCGAATCGGTGCGCACCCCGTCGCCGTCCGGCTCGGTCAGCGCCAGCACCGTGCCGCCGGAGGGCAGGAAGCCGCGGGCCGGGTCCTCGGCGCAGACGCGGGCCTCGATTGCGTGGCCGGTGAGCGTGACGTCGTCCTGGCCGAAGGCGAGCGGCTCGCCGCAGGCCACCCGCAGCTGCCACTCCACCAGGTCGAGACCGGTCACCAGTTCCGTCACCGGGTGCTCGACCTGGAGCCGGGTGTTCATCTCCATGAAGCAGTACGCCGAAGGGTCGGCGCCCGGCACGATGAACTCCACGGTGCCCGCGCCCACGTAGCCGCAGGAGCGGGCGGCCTGCACGGCGGCCTCGCCCATCGCGGCACGGGTGGCCTCGTCCAGCAGGACCGAGGGGGCCTCCTCGATGACCTTCTGGTGGCGCCGTTGCAGCGAGCACTCGCGCTCGCCGAGGTGCACGACCGTGCCGTGGGCGTCCGCCAGCACCTGGATCTCGATGTGCCGAGGGCGGTCGATCCAGCGCTCGACCAGCAGCGTGTCATCGCCGAACGAACCGCGCGCCTCGCGCCGGGCAGCGGCGATCTCGTCGGCGAGCAGCGCCTCGTCGCGCACCAGCCGCATGCCCTTGCCGCCGCCACCCGCCGACGGCTTGAGCAGCACCGGGGTGCCGATCCGCCGTGCCGCCGCGATGAGTTGCTCGTCGCTCAGGCCGCTGCCGCTGGATCCGGGGACGACCGGGACCCCGGCGACCTCGACGGTCTCCTTGGCGCGGATCTTGTCGCCCATCAGCTCGATGGCGCCGGCCGGCGGGCCGATGAAGACCAGCCCTGCGTCCTCGCAGGCCCGGGCGAACGCCGCGTTCTCGGCGAGGAAGCCGTAACCGGGGTGGACCGCCTGTGCGCCGGTGCGGGCGGCGGCCTCCAGCAGCCGGTCGATCCGCAGGTAGCTGTCGGCGGCCGACGGCGGCCCGATGCGCACCGCGGTGTCGGCCTCGACGACGTGCCGGGCGCCGGCGTCGGCGTCGCTGAAGACGGCGACGGAACGCACACCCAGGCGGCGCAGGGTGCGGATCACCCGCACCGCGATCTCGCCGCGGTTGGCGACCAGCACGGTGTCGAACATCGGCCGCGTGCGGTGGGTCCGCTGTGCCGGGTCCAGTGGTGTCTGGTGTGTCAGGTCCATGAGTGTGCTCCCCCCTACATCCGGAAGACGCCGTAGCCGGGGGCGAGCGGGCCCCGGTCCGGGATGGGCGCGTTGGCGCAGGCGGTCAGGGCCAGGCCCAGCACCGTGCGGGTCTGGAGCGGGTCGATCACGCCGTCGTCCCACAGCCGCGCGGTGGCGTAGTACGCGTTGCCCTGCGTCTCGTACTGGGCGCGGATCGGGTCCTTGAAGCGCTCCTCGTCCTCGGCCGTCCACTGCTCGCCCGCCGCCTCCAGCTGGTCGCGCTTGACGGTGGCGAGCACCGAGGCGGCCTGCTCACCACCCATCACGGAGATCTTCGCGTTGGGCCACATCCACAAGAATCGCGGAGAGTAGGCGCGACCGCACATCGAGTAGTTGCCCGCGCCGTAGGAGCCACCGATGACCACGGTCAGCTTCGGCACCCGGGTGCAGGCGACCGCGGTGACCATCTTGGCGCCGTGCTTGGCGATGCCGCCCGCCTCGTACTGGCGGCCGACCATGAAGCCGGAGATGTTCTGCAGGAACAGCAGCGGGATGCCGCGCTGGTCGCACAGCTCGATGAAGTGCGCCCCCTTGAGGGCGGACTCGCCGAACAGGATGCCGTTGTTGGCGACGATGCCGACCGGGTGGCCGTGCAGCCGGGCGAAGCCGGTGACCAGCGTCGTGCCGTACTCCGCCTTGAACTCGGCGAACCTGCTGCCGTCCACCAGCCGCGCGATGACCTCGCGCACGTCGTACGGCGTACGGGAGTCGACGGGGACGGCGCCGTAGAGCCCGGCGGGGTCGACCGCGGGCTCCTCGACCGGCTCCACGGACCACGGCAGCGGGCCGCGGGCGGGCAGCGTGCCGACGATGTCGCGGACGATGCGCAGCGCGTGGGCGTCGTCGTGCGCGAGGTGGTCGGTGACGCCGGAGACCTTGGAGTGCACCTCGCCGCCGCCCAGTTCCTCGGCGGTCACCACCTCGCCGGTGGCCGCCTTCACCAGCGGCGGGCCGCCGAGGAAGATCGTGCCCTGGTCGCGCACGATCACCGCCTCGTCGCTCATCGCGGGCACGTAGGCGCCACCCGCGGTGCACGAGCCCATGACGGCGGCGATCTGCGGGATGCCGCGGGCGGACATGGTGGCCTGGTTGTAGAAGATCCGGCCGAAGTGCTCGCGGTCGGGGAAGACCTCGTCCTGCCGGGGGAGGAAGGCGCCGCCGGAGTCCACCAGGTAGACGCACGGCAGCCGGTTCTCCAGGGCGACTTCCTGGGCCCGCAGGTGCTTCTTGACGGTCATCGGGTAGTACGTGCCGCCCTTGACGGTGGCGTCGTTGGCGACGATCACCACCTCGCGGCCCGAGACCCGCCCGATCCCGGCGATCACGCCGGCCGCCGGAGCCTGTCCCTCGTACATCCCGTCCGCGGCCAGCGGCGCCAGCTCCAGGAAGGGCGAGCCGGGGTCCAGCAGGCCGTCCACCCGGTCACGGGGGAGCAGCTTGCCGCGTGCGGTGTGCCGGGCGCGGGACTTCTCCCCGCCGCCCAGCCTGGCGGCGGCCAGCTTCTCGCGCAGCCGGGCCGACAACTCGGCGTGCGCCGCCGCGTTGGCCGCGAAGGCGTCGGAGGCCGGATCGGCCGCGCTGCGCAGCGCGGGTGGTGCCGTGTCACGCATGTCGTGGGCTCCCTTGCACACGTACGCGATGGGTGGTCGCCGGGGCGATCCCTGGGTGATGGCTGACGACCGCGCGGGGCCGCCGTCCGCCACCGATGTTAGTGACCGTTAACGTCTCTGGGGCCAAGGTTAACGCTCGCTAACGCGGAATGTCTAGAATCTTCTGCATGCAGCCGACGAAGGCCGGGGCGACCCGGCGCGAGCAGATCCTCAAGGAGGCCGCGCAGCTCTTCGCCGAGCGCGGTTTCCACGGCGTCGGCGTCGACGAGATCGGCGCCGCCGTCGGCATCAGCGGTCCCGGCCTGTACCGCCACTTCGCCGGCAAGGACGCGATGCTCGCCGAACTGCTGGTCGGCATCAGCGGCCGGCTGCTCGCCGCGGGCAAGCACCGCATCGCCCGCGCGGGCTCGGCCGCCGAGGCGCTGGACGCCCTGGTGCGCGGCCACGTCGACTTCGCGCTCGACGACCGCCCGCTGATCGTGCTGCACGACCGCGAGCTGGACCGGCTGCGCGAGTCGGACCGCAAGCTGGTGCGGCAGTTGCAGCGGCAGTACGTCGAGCTGTGGGTGGAGGTCGTACGGGAAGTGCACCCCGACGCCGACGAGACGCAGGCGCGAGCCGCCGTGCACGCGGTCTTCGGCCTGCTCAACTCCACCCCGCACCTGGGCACCCGCGGCGACCTGTCCGGCCGCCAGGCCGCCGCCGCACTGCTGCGCAGGCTCGCGCTGAGCGCGTTCACGGCGCTGGACGGCGAGGGGGAGCGGGACTGAGCCCGGCGGGGAGCCGGACGGGGCGGGTGCGGCGGAGGCCGGCGCTGGACAGATCCGCCAACCGAGAAGTAACTTGCCAAGCGCTTGCTTAGGCCGGTTTCCATCGGCCGCCGGGCCGGATCCCGCCGGCCGGTCCCGCCACGCGCTTGAGGAGGCCAGCGTGCGCCGCACGGTGTTCAACGAGGACCACGAGGCGTTCCGGTCCACCATCCGCGACTTCATCGCCACCGAGGTCGTCCCCGTCTACCCCGAGTGGGAGCAGGCCGGGCACGCTCCGCGCGACTTCTACTACAAGCTCGGCGAGCTGGGCGTCTTCGGCATCGAGGTGCCGGAGGAGTACGGCGGCGCGGGCGAGACCAGCTTCAAGTTCAACGCGGTCATCTCCGAGGAGTGCGCCCGCGCCGGCGTCAGCTTCGGCGGCAGCAGCGTGCACACCGCGCTGTGCCTGCCGTACCTGCTCAAGTACGCCAACGACGAGCAGAAGAAGCGCTGGCTGCCGAAGTTCGTCACCGGCGAGATGATGACCGCGATCGCCATGACCGAGCCCGGCACCGGCTCGGACCTGGCGGGCATGAAGACCACCGCCCGGCTGTCGCAGGACGGCACGCACTACGTGCTCAACGGCGCCAAGACCTTCATCACCGGCGGCGTCCTCGCCGACCGCGTCCTGGTCTGCTGCCGCACCTCCGCCCCGACCCCCGAGGACCGCCGCGGCGGGATTTCCATCCTGGTGGTCGACACCAGGAGCGAGGGCTACGCGGTCGGCCGCAAGCTGGAGAAGCTGGGCCTGAAGTCCTCCGACACCGCCGAGCTGTCCTTCACCGACGTCAAGGTGCCCGTCGAGGACCTGCTCGGCGAGGAGGGCAAGGCGTTCGAGTACCTCACGCACAACCTGCCGCAGGAACGTCTCGGCATCGCGCTGGGCGCCTACGCCCAGGCCTCCGCCGCGATCCGCTTCGCCACCGAGTACGTGCGCGAGCGCACCGTCTTCGGCAAGCCGGTCGCGGGCTTCCAGAACACCAAGTTCGTCCTCGCCGACTGCAAGGCCGAGGTGGACGCCGCCCAGGCGGTGGTCGACCGCGCCCTCGACGCCCTCGACGCCGGCGAACTGACCCCGGCCGACGCAGCCTCCGCCAAGCTGTTCTGCACCGAGGTCGCCGCCCGCGTCATCGACAAGTGCCTGCAACTGCACGGCGGTTACGGCTACATGATGGAGTACCCCATCGCCCGCCTGTACGCGGACACCCGCGTCACCCGCATCTACGGCGGCACCAGCGAGGTCATGCGGTCCATCATCGCCAAGTCCATGGGCCTGTGAGCGGGAGACCGGAGCCGACGATGGACGCGCCGCTCAAGGATCTGCTCGACCTGCTCGACCTGGAGCGGATCGAGGCGAACATCTTCCGCGGCCGCAGCCGCCCCGCCGTCGTGCCCCGGGTCTTCGGCGGCCAGGTCGCCGCCCAGGCCCTGGTCGCCGCGGGCCGCAGCGTGCCACAGGACCGGCACGCCCACTCCCTGCACGCCTACTTCCTGCGCCCCGGCGACCCCGGCGCGCCGATCGTCTACGAGGTCGACCGCATCCGCGACGGCCGCTCCTTCACCACCCGCCGGGTGGTGGCCGTCCAGCACGGGCAGCCGATCTTCCACCTGTCCGCGTCGTTCCAGACCTACGAGGAGGGGCTGGAGCACCAGGAGCCGATGCCGGAGGCGCCCGATCCCGAGACGCTGCCGCCCGCGGAGGAGGTGCTGCCGAAGCACGCCGGCTACTTCCCCGATCCCTCGGTGGTGGACCGGCTGCTGGAGGCCAGGGCCGCCGTCGACCTCAGGTACGCGCAGGACCCGCCGTACCTGAGTGTCGGACGTCCGCGCGAGCCGCGCTCGCAGGTGTGGTTCCGCACCCGGGGCGAACTCGCCGACGACCCCCTGCTCCACGTCTGCCTGGCCACCTACGTCTCCGACATGACGCTGCTGGACTCCGTGCTGCTCGCGCACGGGCGCGGCGGCTGGGCGGTCGGCGACGTGGTGGGCGCGAGCCTCGACCACGCCATGTGGTTCCACCGGCCGTTCCGCGCCGACGAGTGGCTGCTGTACGACCAGCAGTCGCCGTCCGCGTCCGGCGGGCGGGGGCTCGGCACCGCGCGCATCTACACCCGCGACGGGCGGCTGGCGGTGTCGGTGATCCAGGAGGGCGTGGTCCGCGTCCCCCGCGCCTGAGCGGCTACCCGGCGAGCCCGGCCGCGTTCAGCAGGTAGGCGGTCATCGGGTCGTAGTAGTGCGGCGCCACGTGGTCGTCGAGCGGCACGGTGACCGCGAGCGTGCCCTCCGCCTCACCCACGAACAGCGCGGGGTCGTTGCAGTCCGCGTACCCGACGGCGTCGATCCCGCGCTGCCCGGCGCAGCCCGCCCAGCCGTGGTCGGCGACCACCAGGTCGGGCAGCGGACGCCCCTCGCGTTCCAGCGCGTCCAGGATCGCCGACATCGGGTCGGGGGAGTGGGTGTGCACCAGCGCCGCGCCGCGCAGCAGCATCGCGACGCCGCCGATCTGCAGCACCCGCCCCTCGTCCGCGAACAGCCCCTCCGGGATCGCCACGATCTCGCAGCCCGCCGCGCGCAGCGCCTCGCCCGTCGCTTGGTGCACCCCGAGCAGCCCGCCGGGGTGACCGGTGGCCAGCAGCACCCGCCGCCCGCCCTCGGCCGCCTTGCGCAGCGCCGCCGCCGCCCGGTCCAGCGCGGCCACCGTCAGGTCCGGGTCGATGGTGTCCTGGCCCGAGCGGTACGCCGGATCGGCGACCACCCCGCAGCGCTGCGCCATCAGCTCCAGCACCGCGTCCTCGTCCCGCCACCGGTCGCCGAGGTCGAGACCCAGCCAGTAGTACCGGTTGCCCGCGGCCAGCTCGCGGTAGTGGTCGAGGTTGTTGTCGCGGCTGGTGGCGACGGCTCCGGCGATACGGGTGCGTATCAGGTGCTCGGTCAGGGCGGTGCGGGACGGTGCGTGAACTGTGGGCATGCCTTCATTGTCGCGTGCCGGGGGAAAGGGGGACGGGGGGTGGGCGATCGAGACGAAGGCGTGACCGGAGCGTGCCTGTGCCACGATCGCGTGAGGTGTGCCTTCGCCGCGGTCGCGTGAGGCGGCCTCGCCGCGATCGCCTACAGGTGGCGCAGGGCCAGCCACAGGTCGGCTCGCACGTCCGGGTCGTTCAGGTCCGCGTCCAGCAGTTCGGCGGCCCTGGCCACGCGCTGCCTGACGGTGTTGCGGTGCACCCGCAGGGCCGCCGCCGTACGGTCCCAGCCGCCGTGCAGCGCGAGCCACGTCCGCAACGTCTCCAGCAACGCGGGCGAACCGGCGACCGGCGCCAGCCTCGCCGCCGCGTACGCCCGCGCGTCCTGCGGCGGCAGCAGCGCCCCGATGCCGTCGCGCTCCGGCCGGTGCCGTACCACCGCCGCGTGCGAGGCGACCGCCCTGCGCAACGCGGCCGCCGCCTGCGCGTCCGCGCCGGGCAGATCGGCGGTCCTGGCCGGCCCGCTCACCCCCAGCGTCCAGCCCGGCAGCGCGGACAACTCACGCCGAGGCGTCCCCGCTTCCTCCGGCACCAGCACGCGTACCGGGCCGCCCGCCTCCGCGTCCGCCAGCGGGCTGCCGAGGGCGGCGGCCAACGCGGCGGCGGACGCGCGCGGCGACAGGCCGACGGGGTCGCGGCGGTGGCCGTGCACCACCGTCCACCACGCCTCCGGCGCCTCGCACAGCAGGGGTGCGACCGTCTCGGGATCCGCCCCCAGCAACAGCCTGACCAGGGCGGACGTGCGGTCGGCGGGCGCGGTGCCCAGGTCGCGTGCGGTCAGCAGCGACAGCAGGACGGCGGCCACCCCCGCGATCGCCGCTCCGCCCGCCTCGGCGTCCTGCGGCAACGCCAGCACCAGCGCCGCCGTCCCGCCCTCGCCCAGCGCGTGGGCCAGCAGCCGCCGTCCGCCCGCCGCCTCGGCGGCCGTGGTCGGCGCCCCCGCCCGCCCGGACCGCACGACCCCGGCCAGCTCCCGCATGGCCTCCGTCACGTCGTCCGGCGGCACCGGACCCGCCGCGTACAGCTCCTCGCCCCGCGCCCCCAGCACGCAGGCCCGCGCTCCCAGCCGCCGGGCCAGCTGCCGCAGCACCGCGGGCACCGGATCCGGCGCCGCCGCGGCCGCCGCCAGCCCCTGCTGGGCCTGCGCCACCCGCCGCAGCTCCCGGTGCCTGACCTGCGCCATCAACTGCCACACCGCCCGCGCCACCTCCGCGAACGGCGTTCCCGGCGGCACCTCGACCAGCGGCACCCCGTACCGCTCGCAGGCCCGCGGCAGCGCCTGCGGGGTCGCCTCCAGCACCGGCGTCACCCCGAAGCCGAGCGCCGCCACCCCGCCGCGCGCGAGCCGTGCCACGTAACCGTCCAGTACGTCGGCCGCGTCGGCCGCGTCCGGCGCCGGGAAGTGCACGCCCGCCGTCAGCAACAGCTCACCGCCGAGCAGGTACGGGACCGGATCGGCCATCTCGCTCGCGTGCACCCACCGCACCGCGACACCCTCGGGATCGGGCCCCGCGAGGCTGCGCAGCCCCAGGTCGGCCCGGTCCAGCAGGGCCGCCAACGGCACCGCGGGCGTGGGCGGGGTCAACTCGGGCATGGACGAACCGTTCAGTGAGTGCCTCCAGTATGGAGGAAACGTACACTTCACCGTCGCCCAGCGGCGACCTAGGGTTCTCATCGAGACGGGCTCCCGGGCGCCCCGCTTCGGCGCCGGACGCGTTCACCGTGTACTCGTTGATCCGTGTTGGTCCGCGCTGGTCAATGTTGACCAACACGGACCAACACGGATCAACGTTGAGCAATATTGACCAAGCTGAGCAATGTTGACTAAGGGGACACCATCATGACCAGCAGCGCCGGGCCGCGCGGCCCCGTCGACTCCTCCCGGATCCCGCGCTACGCCGGGCCCGCCACCTTCGCGCGGCTGCCGCGCATCGACGAGGTCGGCGCCGCCGACGTGGCCGTCGTCGGCGTCCCCTTCGACAGCGGCGTCTCCTACCGTCCCGGCGCCCGCTTCGGCGGCAACGCCATCCGGGAGGCGTCCCGGCTGCTGCGCCCCTACAACCCGGCGCAGGACGCCTCCCCGTTCGCCCTCGCCCAGGTCGCCGACGCGGGCGACATCGCGGTCAACCCGTTCAACATCA
Source organism: Streptomyces sp. ICBB 8177 (assembly GCF_003144095.1). Lineage (GTDB taxonomy): Bacteria > Actinomycetota > Actinomycetes > Streptomycetales > Streptomycetaceae > Streptantibioticus_D. The sequence goes on from NZ_NSKH01000003.1 coordinate 397,248, forward strand.
ACGAGGCCGTCGAGACCGTCCAGGCCGCCGCCGACGACCTGCTGGAGCGCGGCGCCCGGCTGATGACGCTGGGCGGCGACCACACCATCGCGCTGCCGCTGCTGCGCTCGGTCGCCCGCAAGCACGGCCCCGTCGCCCTGCTGCACTTCGACGCCCACCTCGACACCTGGGACACCTACTTCGGCGCCGAGTACACCCACGGCACCCCGTTCCGCCGGGCCGTCGAGGAGGGCATCCTCGACACCTCCGCCCTCTCCCACGTCGGCACCCGCGGCCCGCTCTACGGCAAGCAGGACCTCGCCGACGACGAGAAGATGGGCTTCGGCATCGTCACCTCCGCCGACGTCATGCGGCGCGGCGTGGACGAGGTGGCCCAGCAGCTACGCGAGCGCATCGGCGACCGCCCGCTGTACATCTCCATCGACATCGACGTGCTCGACCCGGCCCACGCGCCCGGCACCGGCACCCCCGAGGCGGGCGGCCTGACCTCCCGCGAACTGCTGGAGATCCTGCGCGGCCTGGCCTCCTGCCACCTGGTCTCCGCCGACCTGGTCGAGGTCGCCCCGGCCTACGACCACGCCGAGATCACCTCGGTCGCCGCCTCCCACACCGCGTACGAGCTGACCACGATCATGTCCCGGCAGATCGCGGCGTCCCGCGAGGTCTGACCCGGCGCGCGCCTCTCGCGGGTCCTAGGTCCGTGGCCCCACCGGGCTCGGACCTGGGACCCGCTTTTTGTTGCGGACGGATGAAATCCGCTTCCCCGGGCGTTGCAGCCTTGCGGCACGGCCGGGTGGCGGCCGACGCGACGGGAGGCACTGAGTGGCGGCGACGACGCGGACCGCGAACACGACGGAACGGCCCGGCGGGGACCCGGACGGGCCAGGCGACGGCCGGAGGAGGAGCACCGGCGGACGCCCTGGTCAGGGGTGGCTGCGGCGCATCACCGCCGACAGCTGGCGCTACCGCCGGGCGGTCCTGCTCGCGCTCGGTGCCTCCCTCGTCGGCATGGCGGTCACCGCCCTCGTCCCGCTGCTGCCCCGGCTGATCATCGACGATGTGGTCGCCGGACACACCGGCTCCGTCGGTCTGTGGGCCGCTCTGATGGTGCTCGCCGCGCTCGCCGTCTACGCCTCCACCTACGTGCGCCGCTACTACGGCGGACGCCTCGCCCTCGACGTGCAGTACGACCTGCGCACCGCGATGTTCCGCACCCTCGCGCGGCTCGACGGCGCCCGGCAGGACGCGCTCGACACCGGGCAGGTCGTCGGCCGCGCCACCAGCGACCTCCAGCTGATCCAGGGCCTGCTGTTCATGATCCCCGTCATGCTCGGCAACCTGCTGCTGTTCGTGATGTCGCTGGTGGTGATGGCGGTGCTCTCCCCGCTGCTCACCCTGATCGCGCTCGCCGTCGCGCCCGCCCTGTGGTTCCTGGCCAACCGCAGCCGCACCCGGCTCTTCCCCGCCACCTGGTACGCCCAGGGCCAGGCCGCCGCCGTCGCCGGAGTCGTGGACGGCGCGGTCACCGGCGTGCGCGTCGTCAAGGGCTTCGGCCAGGAGGCGCAGGAGGAACAGAAGCTGCGCCGCGTCAGCCTGCGCCTGTTCGCCGCGCGGCTGCGCACCGTCCGCCTCAACGCCCGTTACAACCCGGCCCTCCAGGCGGTCCCCGCGCTCGGGCAGGTCGCCATGCTCGCCCTCGGCGGCTGGATGGCCGTCCACCACCAGATCACCCTGGGCACCTTCGTCGCGTTCTCCACCTACCTCGCCCAGCTCACCGGCCCGGTGCGGATGCTGACCATGATGCTCACCGTCGGCCAGCAGGCCCGCGCGGGCGTCGAGCGGGTCTACGAACTGATCGACACCGAACCGGTGATCACCGAGTCCCCGCACGCCCGCGAACTGCCGCGCGACGCGGACGCCGACATCGAGTTCGACGACGTGACCTTCGGCTACGACCCGGACCGCCCGGTGCTTGAGCACCTCAGCCTGCGCGTCGAACCCGGCGAGACGCTCGCCGTCGTCGGCGCATCCGGCTCCGGCAAGTCCACCGTCTCCCTGCTGCTGCCCCGCTTCTACGACGTCTCCGGCGGCGCGGTGCGGGTCGGCGGCACCGACGTGCGCGACCTCACGCTCGACTCGCTGCGGGCGGCCATCGGACTCGTTCCCGAGGACAGCTTCCTGTTCTCCGACTCGGTCCGCGCCAACATCGCCTACGGCCGTCCCGACGCCACCGACGCCGAGGTCGAGGCCGCCGCCCGCGCCGCACAGGCCCACGGCTTCATCTCCGCCCTGCCCAAGGGCTACGACACGGTCGTCGGCGAACAGGGCCTCACCCTCTCCGGCGGCCAGCGTCAACGCGTCGCCCTGGCCCGCGCCGTCCTCACCGACCCCCGCCTCCTGCTGCTGGACGACGCCACCTCCGCGGTGGACGCCCGCGTCGAGGCGGAGATCCACGACGCCCTGCGCGAGGTCATGCGCGGCCGCACCACCCTCCTGATAGCCCACCGCCGCTCCACCCTCGCCCTCGCCGACCGCGTCGCCGTGCTCGACCACGGACACCTGGCGGACGTCGGCACCCACGACGAACTACAGGAGCGCTGCGCCCTCTACCGCCGCCTGCTGACCGATCCGGACGAACTCGCCGGGGACGACGCCTGGTCGCCGGATCCGGCGGGACGGGTGCGGATCGTGGGGGAGGACGGCGCCGACGCGCGGGGCGGTGCCGTCGACGGGGCCACCCCCGAGCTGTGGCCCAGGTCCGATCGGGGTGCCGAGGGGGAGGCCCAGGTCGGTGCGACCGCGGCGGCTCCCGCCGGGCCCGGCATGGCCGGCGCGCTCGCCGGGATGCCCGCCACCCCCGAACTGCTCGCCCGCGTCGCCGCGTTGCCCCCGGCGACCGACACCCCCGACATCGACGAGACCGTCGTCCGCGCCGCCGAGCCGCACTTCGGACTGCGCGCCATGCTCCGCGGCTTCACCGCCCCCCTGCTGATCAGCCTCGCCCTGGTCGCGGCCGACGCGCTGGGCGGTCTGCTGCTGCCGATCCTCATCCGGCACGGCATCGACCAGGGCGTCGACCGCCTCGCCCTCGGCGCCGTCTGGTCCGCCGCCGGCCTCGCCCTCCTCGTCGTCCTCGCCCAGTGGGCCGCCGAGGTCGGCGAGAACCAGATGACCGGCCGCACCGGCGAACGCGTCCTGTACTCCCTGCGCCTGAAGATCTTCGCCCAGCTCCAGCGTCTCGGACTCGACTACTACGAACGCGAGTTGACCGGCCGCGTCATGACCCGCATGACCACCGACGTCGACGCCCTCAGCTCGTTCCTCCAGACCGGCCTGGTCACCGCCGTCGTCAGCCTGCTGACCTTCTTCGGCATCCTCGTCGCCCTGCTCGCCCTCGACGTGGAACTCGCCCTCGTCGTCTTCGTCACCCTCCCGCCCCTGATCGCCGCCACCGTCGTCTTCCGCCGCAAGTCGGTACGCGCTTACGGCCTGGCCCGCGACCGGGTCGGCGTCGTCAACGCCGACCTCCAGGAGCACGTGGCGGGCCTGCGCGTCGTCCAGGCGTTCCGCGGCGAACGCGCCGGCGCCCGCCGCTTCGCGGAACGCTCCGACGCCTACCGCCAGGCCCGGGTGCGCGGCCAGTGGTACATATCCGTCTACTTCCCCTTCGTGCAGTTCCTCTCCAGCGTCGCCGCCGCCCTGGTGCTGATCGTCGGCGCGGGACGGGTCGGCGACGGCACCCTGACCGCCGGCGCCCTGGTCGCCTACCTGCTCTACATCGACCTGTTCTTCTCACCCGTCCAGCAGCTCTCCCAGGTCTTCGACGGCTACCAGCAGGCGTCCGTCTCGCTCGGCCGCATCGCCGAACTGCTGCGCCTGCCCACCGCGACCCCGCTGCCCCAGCACCCCGTGCCCGTACCGGGCACCGGCCTGCGCGGCGAGATCACCTTCGACGACGTCCACTTCGCCTACGGCGACGGCGAGGAGGCCCTCGCCGGCATCGACCTGTGCGTCCCCGCCGGGCAGACCGTCGCCTTCGTCGGCGAGACCGGCGCGGGCAAGTCCACCCTGGTCAAGCTCGTCGCCCGGTTCTACGACCCGACCGGCGGCGCCGTCCGCGTCGACGGCCTCGACCTGCGCGACCTCGACCTGACCGGCTACCGCCGCAGGCTGGGCGTCGTCCCCCAGGAGCCCTACCTCTTCCCCGGCACCATCCGCGACGCCATCGCCTACGGCCGTCCCGACGCCACCGACGCCGAGGTCGAAGCCGCCGCCCGCGCGGTCGGCGCCCACGAGATGGTCGCCTCCCTCGCCGACGGCTACCTGCACCGCGTCGGCGAACGCGGCCGCAACCTGTCCGCGGGACAACGCCAGCTCATCGCGCTCGCCCGGGCCGAACTGGTCGACCCTGACGTGCTGTTGCTCGACGAGGCGACCGCCGCGCTCGACCTGGCGACCGAGGCCGTGGTCAACGCCGCCGCCGACCGCCTCGCGGTGCGCAGGACCACCCTGGTCGTCGCCCACCGCCTGACCACCGCCGCCCGCGCCGACCGCGTCGTCGTCATGGACCACGGCCGGGTCGTCGAGGACGGCACGCACGCCGAACTCCTCGCCGCCGGCGGCCGGTACGCCGAGCTGTGGCGCACCTTCGCGGGCGAACCGGCCGACACCGCCGCCTGACCGGGCATACCCTGACCGCCGGAAGGGGGCGGTCATGCGCACAGCTCTTCTCCTCGCCGCCGCCGCACTGCTGGCTGGCGCCGCCGGCTGCGCGCCGGCCACCGGCTACACCGGACAGCGCGCCGCGGCGGTGACCACCGCGCCCGCCACGGGGCCGCTCCTGCCCGTCGGCAGCTGCGCGGCCCGTTCCGGCACCGCCTACCGCGAGGTGGCGTGCGACGACCGCGACGCGCTCGCGCGGGTCACCCGGCGCGCTTCCGGCCCGCCGGACTGCCCGGCCACCACCGACCTCCTGCTGACGGTGACGGCGGGCGGCGCCGTCGGTGCGACCGCCTCGCCCTCCGGCGGCGGATACGCCTGCCTGCGCGACCTGCGTCCACCGCACCCCGGCGACCCCGGCCAGGGCGGCGGGCCCAACACCATCGTCGGCGACTGCCTGTACTCCGCCGCCTCCGGCCGGGCCGGGGAGACCGCCTGCGACCGCGCCGGAGCCTCCGCACATCCGGCGCGCTACCGGATCACCGCCCTCGTCACCGACCGCGCCCGCTGCCCCTCCACGACCGCGCTCTACGTCACCGAACCCCGCGGCCGGACCGCCTGCGCCGAACGCCTCCCGTGACCCCGCGCCTCACGCGAACTCGCCCAGCAGCCGCATCAGATGCTCCCGCCCCGCGTCCAGCAACTCCGGCAACCCGGCGGCCTGCGGATACCACCGCTTCTCGTACTCCCAGCACAGCCAGCCGTCCCACCCCTCGCGGCTGAGCACCTCCACGCACCCCTCCAGCGGCAGCACCCCGCTCCCCAGCGGCAACGGCGTCAACTCCTCGGCCGACGCGACGTCCTTGACCTGGACGTAGCCCAGATACGGAGCCAGCGCCGGATAGGACGCGGCGGGCTCCTCACCGCCGAGCCAGGTGTGCAGCACGTCCCACAACGCACCCACCGCCCGGTGCCCGACCGGCCCCAGCACCCGCGCCAGAGCCGCCGCGGTGCGGTGCGAGTCGTGCGTCTCGACCAGCACCCGCACCCCGCGCTCCGCCGCGTACGGTGCGACCGCCGCCAGCCGCCGCGCCGCCACCACGTCGTCCTCCGGCCCACCGCCACCGGGGAAGACTCTGACGAACGGCGCGCCCAGATCACCCGCGAGTCCGACCTGCCGCCGCAGGTCCTCCACCACCGCGTCGTCCGCACCGGCCGCCGCCACCCGCGTGTACGCCGCCACGCACAGCACCTGGACCCCAGCGGCCTCGAACATCTCCCGCACCCGGGCCCGCGCGTCGCCGCTCAGCCCGGGGTGCACCGGTTCCTCGTCAGGGTCGGCGCGCAACTCCACGCCGTGGTAACCGTGTTCGAGCGCCAGCCGGACCACCTGCTCCACCGGCAGCCCGGGCACACCGAGGGTGGAGAACGCGAGCCTCACAGCGCCATCACCCAGTCCTGCCCCACCAGGTCCTTGCCGAAGCTGTGGTGGGGTTTCTCCGCCACCAGCTCGAACCCGTGCCGCTCGTAGATCTTCCGGGCCGCCGCCAGTACGTCATTGGTCCACAACACGATCTCCCGGTACCCGGCCTCGCGCGCGAAACACACGCACTGGCTCACCAACCGGTCGCCGACGCCGTTGCCCCGTGCCGTGGGCGCCACCAGCAGCAGCCTCAGCCGCGCCGTCTCGTCGTCCTCCCGTACGCACATCACGCACCCGACCGGCTCGCCGTCGAACTCGGCGATCCACAGCGCCTCGCGGGCCGGATCATGGCCGTTCGCGAAATCGCCGACGATCCGGGCGACCAGCGCCTCGTACTCCTCGTTCCACCCGAACTGCTCCGCGTACAGCGCACCGTTGGCGCGGACCACCCAGCCCAGGTCACCGGGGCGCGGGCCGCGCACCACCACCGTGCCCACCCTCGGGCGCGACAGCACGTCCTCGGCGGTCCGCAGCGCCTCGGTCAGCCGCCGCCGCTGGCCCTCGCCCAGCCGCGCCACCAGGTCGCCGACCGCCTCCCAGGAACGTTCGTCCAGCAGCGCCGCCGCCTCCCGCCCGGCCCGGGTGAGCCGCACCAGGTGCACACGGCGGTCGGTGGGGTGCTCCTCGCGCTCCACCAGCCCCGCCTTCTCCAGCCGGGCCAGCACCCGGCTCAGGTGCGCGGCCTCGGCGCGGATGGTCTCGCGCAGCCGCGGTACCGCCGTGCGCTCCTGCTGGTTCAGCTCGTAGAGCACCCGGGCCTCGGTGAGCGAGTACGGGGTGCCGAGGCGGCCCGCGTAGTCGAGCGCGCCGATCAGGCTGGTGTAGAAGCGGTTGAACGAGCGGATCGCGTCGACCGTGGGGCCGAGCCAGGGGCGTCTTTCGCGGTCATGGGGGCCACCCTTCGGAAATCGGTTGTCACACCGTTGTCTCCGACAAGGGTATGTCGGGGGCGGGTCCCTTCGGCAGGGCTTACGCGGAAGCGGCGGGCGCGACCTAGGGGCGTGCGGCGATCAGCTTTCGCGCGGGGGTGCGGTGGACTCGCGTACCACCAACTCGCCCTCCACCAGCGTCACTGCGCCCGGGGGTGCCGTCTCGCGCCCCATCACCAGCCGTCCGGCCCGCGCCCCCGCCTCGTGCAACGGCAGTCGCACCGTGGTGAGCGCCGGCGTCGCGTCCACGCTGAACGGCAGATCGTCGAACCCGGTCACCGACACGTCCTGCGGCACCCGCAGCCCCCGCTCGCGCAGCGCGGCGATCACGCCGAGTGCCACCGTGTCGTTGGCGGCCACGATCGCGGTCAAGTCGGGGCGTCGGTCCAGGAGTTCGAGCGCGGCGCGGTGGCCGCTGGCCCGGTCGTAGTGCCCGTACGCGGTCAGTCCGCCGCACTCGCGTTCCAGCCCGTACGCCCTCAGCGCGTTGCGGTGGCCCTCCAGGCGGTGCCGCGTCGTGGTGCGGTCGACCGGGCCCGCCACGCAGCCGATGCGGCGGTGTCCGAGGCGTATCAGGTGCCGGGTCAACAACTCTGAGCCGCCGCGATTGTCGAACCCCAGCGTCATCACCGAGCTGCCGCCCTCAGGCTCCTCCGCCCTCTCCTCGGACGGCTCGGACGGCCTGGACGGTCCGGCCGATCCGGCGGGCTCGGACGGCCCTGATGTCCCCGACGTGCCCGATGTCGCCGACGGCAACGGCGGTCGCCCGCACAGCACGACGCGCGTCCCCGACGCCGCCAGCCGCGCCAGCCGGTCGGCGATGGCCCCGGTGTCGGCGCCCTCCACCGCGCTGCCGGTCAGGATGACGCCCGCCGCCCGCTGCCTGCGCAGCAACGTCAGGTATGTCAGCTCCGCCTCCGGCGAACCACCCGTGTTGCAGACCACGGCCAGCTTGCCGCCCCCCGGCGCGCCCGCCTGCCCCTGCCGGCCGACGTCGCCGCCGCGGGATATCTCCGCCTGTGCGGCGCTGGCGAGGATGCCGAAGAACGGGTCGGCGACATCGTTGACGAGCACCCCGACCAGGTCCGAGGTCGCCGCCGCCAGCGCCCTGGCGTTCCCGTTGACCACGTACTCCAGATCCTCCACGGCCCGCAGCACCCGCTCACGGGTGTGGTCGGCGACCGGGTAATTGCCGTTCAGCACACGGGAGACGGTCGCGGAGGACACCCCCGCGCGCGCCGCCACATCGGCCAGGGTCGTGGTCATCGTCGTACTTCCTCCGTACTCGCTCTCTCCGCCGCACGTCATACGCGCCGTACGGCCGGAAGGACTCAGCGGGGTCGGCGCCGGTTTCCGCCATTGGCACGACCTCTTGAAGTGTCCTTCCCGGGATCGCTAGCGTAGCCGGACGGAAAGCGCTTTCTACGGGCCTTCCGGGCAGGCGGCAGCGACGACGGAGAGGACCCGACGTGACCCGCAGGACCGTCCGCATCGCGATGAACGGCGTCACCGGCCGCATGGGCTACCGCCAGCACCTGATCCGCTCCGTCCTCGCCATCCGCGAGCAGGGTGGACTCCGGCTCGACGACGGCACCGTCCTGTGGCCCGAGCCGGTGCTCCTCGGCCGCCGCGAAGCCGCCCTCCGGGAGATCGCCGACCGCCACGGCCTCGACCACTGGTCCACCGACCTGGACACCGCGCTGTCCGACCCGTCCGTGGAGGTCTACTTCGACGCCCAGGTGACCTCCGCCCGTGTGCCGGCCGTGCGCCGCGCCATCGCCGCGGGCAAGCACGTCTACTGCGAGAAACCCACCGCCACCACCTTCGAGGACGCCTTCGAACTCGCCCGCCTGGCCCGCGAGTCGGGGGTGCGCAACGGTGTCGTGCAGGACAAGCTCTTCCTGCCAGGCCTGCGCAAACTGCGCCGCCTTGTGGACGGCGGCTTCTTCGGACGCGTGCTGTCGGTGCGCGGCGAATTCGGCTACTGGGTCTTCGAGGGCGACTGGCAGCCCGCCCAACGTCCGTCCTGGAACTACCGCGTTCGCGACGGCGGCGGCATCACCGTCGACATGTTCCCGCACTGGGACTACGTGCTGCACGAACTCTTCGGCCGCGTGACCTCCGTCCAGGCGCTCAGCACCACCCACATCCCGCGCCGCTGGGACGAGGACGGCAAGCCCTACGAGGCGACGGCCGACGACGCCGCCTACGGGGTCTTCCAACTCGCCTCGGGCGCGGTCGCCCAGTTCAACTCCTCCTGGACGGTGCGGATCCACCGCGACGAACTCCTCGAACTCCAGGTGGACGGCACCCACGGCTCCGCCGTCGCGGGCCTGCGCGACTGCCGTGTCCAGCACCGGTCGGCCACCCCCAGGCCGGCCTGGGATCCGGACGGCCCGCCCGCCGACCGGTTCCGCGCGCAGTGGCAGGAGGTTCCGGACAACGAACCCGGCGGCTTCGGCAACGCCTTCAGGGCGCAGTGGGAACTCTTCCTCCGCCACGCCGTCGCCGACGGCCCCTGGCACTGGGACCTGCTGGCCGGGGCCCGCGGCGTCCAGCTCGCCGAACTCGGCCTGCGCTCCTCGGCGGAGGGCCGCCGCCTCGATGTCCCGGAGCTGACCCTGTGACCCCGGGGATCGTCCTGCCCGACGAGGAGGGACACCTGCGGAGGTATCGCCCGCGCGATGATCCGGCGCCGTACGTGCGGCGGAGTGCGGCGGACCCGGGCGATTCGCGGGAGGAGGCGGCGTTTGGTGGCCGGGCGGAGGGCGGAGCTCCGCCGGCGGGCGCGACGTCGCCGGGGAGCGGGGCTTCGGCGGAGGGCCGGGCCTCGGCACGGGGCGGGGCGGCTGCCACCCCGCCCCCGGCTCCTCGCCTGCTGCTGGCCGCCGCCCACGTCGTCGCCGACCCGTTCCGCACGGTGGGGGATCCGGATGCCCCCGCCGCCGTCGACTGGGACGCGACGCTCGCCTTCCGCCGTCACCTGTGGGCCCTCGGGCTCGGTGTCGCCGACGCGATGGACACCGCGCAACGCGGCATGGGCCTGGACTGGGCCGCCGCCCGCGAGTTGGTCCGCCGCTCCGCCGCCGAGGCGAAGACGGTGGGCGGACGCATCGCCTGCGGTGTCGGCACCGATCAACTCGCCGCCCCGGCACGCTCGTTGGCGGAGGTCGTCGCCGCGTACGAGGAGCAGCTCGCCGTCGTGGAGGACTGCGGTGCGCAGCCGGTCCTCATGGCGTCCCGCGCCCTCGCAGCCCTGGCCGCCGGGCCCGACGACTACGCCGAGGTCTACGGGAGGCTGCTGCGCCAGTGCTCGGGGCCGGTCGTCCTGCACTGGCTGGGCCCGATGTTCGATCCGTCGCTGACCGGCTACTGGGGCAGCACCGAACTCGACGCGGCGACCGAGGCGTTCCTCGCTGTCGTCGCCGCGCATCCGGGGAAGGTGGACGGCGTCAAGGTCTCGCTCCTCGACGCGCGCCGCGAGGTCGCCCTGCGCCGACGCCTGCCGGACGGCGTCCACTGCTACACGGGGGACGACCTGCACTACCCCGAGCTGATCGACGGTGACGACCAGGGCTTCAGCCATGCCCTGCTCGGTGCCTTCGACCCGCTCGCACCGGCGGCCGCCGAGGCGCTGCGTCTCCTCGGCGACGGTGACCGGCAGGGCTTCCGGGCTCTGCTCGACTCCACTGTTGAGTTGTCCCGCCATCTCTTTTCGGCCCCGACCCGTCACTACAAGACGGGAGTGGTGTTCCTCGCCTGGCTCGCCGGGCACCAGTCGCACTTCACCATGGTCGGCGGACTGCACTCCGCCCGATCACTCCCGCACCTGGCCCGCGCCTACCAACTCGCGGACGAGCTGGGCCTCTTCCCCGATCCGGGGCTGGCTCGTTCCCGTATGGCATCCCTCCTCTCTCTCCATGGAGTCAATCAGTGACCACTGACAATCGGGGGCCCGCGGAAGGCTCTGGTCAACCAAGTGATCAGGGGTTCACTCGACTCAGTGTCAATCAGCAGACGGTGCGGCAGCTCTCCGTCCCCGAGCTCGTCCGGGCCTGCGCGGCACTCGGCATCCAGGGGGTGGGTCTGTGGCGGGAGCCGGTCAGGGAGTTCGGGGTCGTGCGGGCGGCCAGGGCGGTACGCGAGGCGGGCCTGACCGTCACCTCGCTGTGCCGGGGCGGCTTCTTCACCGCTGTCGATCCCGCCGAGCGGGCCGCCGCCCTCGCCTCGAACCGCGCCGCCGTCGACGAGGCCGCCGGCCTCGGCACCTCGACTCTTGTCCTCGTCTCCGGCGGCCTGCCGCAGGGGGAGCGGGACCTGGCCGCCGCCCGCGAGCGCGTCGCCGACGCCATCGCCGAACTCGTCCCGTACGCGGCCGACATGGGCGTCCGGCTGGCCATCGAGCCCCTGCACCCCATGTTTGCGTCCGACCGCTGCGTCGTATCGACCCTCGCCCAGGCCCTCGACCTCGCGGAACGTTTTCCCGCCGAACGCGTCGGGGTGGTCGTCGACACGTACCACGTGTGGTGGGACGACCGGACCCCGCAGCAGATCGCCCGCGCGGGTGCCGACGGCAGGATCGCCGCGTTCCAGCTCGCGGACTGGGTGACGCCGTTGCCGGAGGGCGCGCTGCTCGGCCGGGGACAACTGGGCGACGGCTGCGTCGACCTGCGGGGCCTGCGCGAACTGGTCGACCGCGCGGGCTACGACGGTCCGATCGAGGTCGAGGTCTTCAGCCCGGCACTGTGGGAACGGCCCGGGGACGAGGTGGTGGCAGAAACAGCGCGCCGCTTCCGGGAGTTCGTGCTCTGAGTTCGCCCGGTCGGGCGCTCTGCGGGAGCGGGGCGGGCCGGGGGTGGGCGTCGACGGGTGGACTGGGGTGTACCGGGTGGAGTGTGGTGTACGGAGGGGAGTGCGGACGTCGGGCGGGCGCTGCGCCGGTGTCGGGTAGATGTCGCGGGCGGATGTCGCGCGGGCCGGGGTGGGCCGCCGGCGGACGTCAAGTGGCCCCGGGCGGGCCCTTGGCGGACGTCAAGGGGACCGGACGGGCCCTTGGCGGACGACGCGTGGGCGGAGACACGGGCAGTGGGCGGGGCAAGGGCGTGGGTGGGCGCCACGGCCGGGGCCGCTCCCCTCTTCCTTCTCTTGGTCTCTGGGCCGAGACGGGTGCCGCTTCGCGGCGGGTGGTCTGCTGACTCGGGCCCGGGCCCGGGGCCGGGGCTGGGACCGGGGTCGGGGCTGGGGTCGCGCCCGGGGCCAGGCCGGTCCCGGTCCCGGTCCCGGCCCAGGGAACATGGATCAAGGAGCCGAGGACCGCCGGCGCTCGCAACCGCCGCGAAAAAATCTTGCGAGCTGCGTGCAACCATCCGGCTACGTGCGGTGTCGTACAAGTCGTGAGGTTCCCGAGGGGGGCTCGGGGAACCGATGGGGGAAACGCGAAGGGGTCCGGCCACGCCGGACCCCTTCCGCCTTTACGGGCCGTTCTCGCCGCGCCGCCCGCGCTGCTTCGTTCCGACCCGAGCCGCCCCACCGAACGGCCGACGCGCCTCCCCGTCTCGTCGCTCCTCCTTCTGACAACCCCCTAATCCCGCGCGATCTCCCTCTCTGTAGGGAACGCCTCCTGCGCTCCCGCCCGGATCACCGCCGCCGCGCCGACCCGTACCGCGTAGTCCACCGCCTCCTCCAACTCAGCCCCGCGCGTCAGCCGCCAGGCCAGCGCGCCCGTGAAGGCATCCCCCGCGCCCGTCGTGTCGATGGCGTGGACGTGCGGGGCGGGGATGCGGACGGCCGCGCCGCCGGAACGCGTTGCGAGGGCGCCGGACGCGCCCAGTGTGACGACTACGGATCGCGGTCCGAGCCGGATGAGTGCCTCCGCCCACGCCTCCGGCGTGTCCTGCGCCGCTGCCGGGTCGTCCCGGAGCAGCAGCCTGGCCTCGTGCTCGTTGAGCACCAACGGGTCGCACACCGCCAGCACTTGGGCGGGGAGCGCGGCGGGTGGCGAGGGGTTGAGGACGACGCGCGTCCCGGCACGTACCGCCGTCCCCACCGCCTCCGCGACCGTGTCGAGCGGGATCTCCAACTGGAGCGACACGACGCGTGCCGCGTCGAACAGCTTCCCGGAGGCCCGTACGTCCTGGGGGCTCAGAAGGGCGTTGGCTCCGGGGGAGACCACGATGCCGTTGTCACCGGCGGGATCCACGGTGATCAGCGCGACCCCGGTCGGTGCCCCGCCGATCAACACGCCCGACGCGTCGACGCCGCTGGAGCGCTGCGTGTCGAGCAGCAGCCTGCCGTGAGCGTCGTCGCCGACCCTGGCCAGCAGGGCCGTGCGAGCGCCCAGACGCGCCGCCGCGACGGCCTGGTTGGCTCCCCTGCCGCCGGGGTGGGTCGCCAGATCGGACCCGAGTACGGTCTCGCCTGCCGCGGGCCTGCGCTGCACGCCGACCACCAGATCGGCGTTGGCCGAGCCGACGACCAGCAGGTCGAACTCGTGAGCGGGCACCGGTCCCTCCTGTCCGCCGGGGTTCGGTTCCTACTTGTCCAGCTCCTACTTGCCCGGTTCCTACTTGCCCGGTTCGATTCTTGACCCGGGTTCGCTTCATGACCGCGGGGCCTGCCCCGACCGCAAGCACCCAGCCGCCCCCGCCCGCACGCCGCCCTCGCACGGCGCCTGGATCGACCGGCTGCCGGTCCGTCCCCGCCCCGCCCGGGACAAGGACCCTGCCCTCCTGCCGACCACGCCTGACATGTCCTGTTACGAGGTTATCCACAGGGTCCCCACGATGTCGGTCGGCGGCGGTACGGTCGGAGCACTTCGTCGGATCACTTCATCGGAGCCCCGCCCTCCCGGTGCGGTCTCCGAGCAGCAAGCCCCACAGCAACCAGGCCCAGCAGCAAACCCGCGAAAGCCAATCCGTGAAGACGAACCCGTAAATGCCGCCTCAAAGACCAACCCGTAAATACCGCCCCTAAAGACCGACCCGCAAATGCCGACCCCTAAAGACCAACCCGTAACAACGACGCGCAAGAACGACCTGTAGAACCAAGCCGTAGCAGCAAGACCCGTAGCAGCAAGAAGGCCCGCAGTAACAACCCCCACCGAGTGCGATCGCCCGCCGGGACGGTCGCCGACCGCGAAAGGAGGCTCGCGATGGGCGAGTTCCGCTTGGCCGTCCTCGAGGGCGTCCTGGAACGGATCACGTACGCCAACGAGGAGAACGGCTACACCGTCGCCCGCGTCGACACCGGCCGGGGAGCCGGTGAACTGCTCACCGTCGTCGGCGCGTTGCTGGGCGCGCAGCCCGGCGAGTCGCTGCGGATGGAGGGCCGCTGGGGCTCCCACCCGCAGTACGGCAAGCAGTTCACGGTGGAGAACTACACGACGGTCCTGCCCGCCACGATCCAGGGCATCCGCCGCTACCTCGGCTCGGGCCTGATCAAAGGGGTCGGCCCGCGGATCGCCGACCGCATCGTCGAGCACTTCGGCACCGACACCCTGGACGTGATCGAGCAGGACCCGAAGAGGCTGATCGAGGTCCCGGGCCTGGGGCCGAAGCGCACCAAGAAGATCGCCATGGCCTGGGAGCAGCAGAAGGCGATCAAGGAGGTGATGGTGTTCCTCCAGGGCGTCGGGGTGTCCACCTCGGTCGCCGTGCGCATCTACAAGGAGTACGGGGACGCCTCGATCTCCGTCGTCAGGAATCAGCCCTACCGCCTGGCCGCCGACGTCTGGGGCATCGGCTTCCTGACCGCCGACCGGATCGCGCAGGCGGTCGGCATACCCCATGACAGCCCCGACCGCGCCAAGGCCGGACTCCAGTACGCGCTGTCCCAGGCGACCGACGGCGGCAACTGCTTCCTGCCTCAGGAACGGCTGATCGCCGACGCCGTCAAGCTGCTCCAGGTGGACTCCGGCCTGGTCATCGACTGCCTCGCCGAGCTGGTCGAGGAAGAGGGCGTGGTCCGCGAACGGGTGCCGGACCCGGAGGGCGGTGAGCCGATCCAGGCGGTCTACCTGGTGCCGTTCCACCGCGCGGAGATCTCGCTGTCCGCGCAGGTGCTGCGGCTGCTGCGCGGTCCGGAGGACCGGATGCCCGCCTTCCGGGACGTGGCCTGGGACAAGGCGCTGGCCTGGCTCGGAGACCGCACCGGTGCCGAACTCGCGCCCGAGCAGGAGCAGGCGGTGCGGCTGGCGCTCACCGAGAAGGTCGCGGTGCTCACCGGTGGTCCGGGTTGCGGCAAGTCGTTCACGGTGAAGTCGGTCGTGACGCTGGCGAAGGCGAAGGGCGCCAAGGTGGTGCTGGCCGCGCCGACCGGCCGGGCCGCCAAGCGACTGGCCGAGCTGACCGACGCGGAGGCGTCCACAGTGCACCGGCTGCTGGAGCTCAAGCCGGGCGGTGACGCCGCCTACGACCGGGACCGGCCGCTCGACGCCGATCTGGTGGTGGTCGACGAGGCGTCCATGCTGGACCTGATATTGGCGAACAAGCTGGTCAAGGCCGTGCCGCCGGGCGCGCACCTGCTCTTCGTGGGCGACGTGGACCAGCTGCCCAGCGTGGGAGCGGGCGAGGTGCTGCGCGACCTGCTGGCGGACGGCTCGCCCGTGCCGGCGGTGCGGCTGACCCGCATCTTCCGGCAGGCGCAGCAGTCCGGCGTGGTGACCAACGCGCACCGGATCAACTCCGGCGTGCCGCCGATCATCCAGGGCCTGCCCGACTTCTTCCTCTTCGCCGAGGAGGACACGGAAGCGGCGGGGCGCCTCACGGTGGACATCGTCGCCCGGCGCATCCCGGCCCGCTTCGGGCTCGACCCGCGGCGGGACGTGCAGGTGCTGGCGCCGATGCATCGGGGCCCGGCCGGCGCGGGCACGCTGAACGGGCTGCTCCAGCAGGCCGTCACCCCGGCCCGCCCCGACCTGCCGGAGCGCCGCTTCGGTGGCCGGGTCTTCCGGGTCGGCGACAAGGTCACCCAGATCCGCAACAACTACGAGAAGGGCGCGAACGGGGTCTTCAACGGCACGGTCGGCGTGGTCACGGCGCTGAGCGTCGAGGAGCAGCGCCTGACGGTGCGCACCGACGAGGACGAGGAGGTCGACTACGACTTCGACGAGCTGGACGAGCTGGCACACGCCTACGCGGTGACCATCCACCGCTCGCAGGGCAGCGAGTACCCGGCTGTGGTGATACCCGTCACCACCGGGGCGTGGATGATGTTGCAGCGCAATCTGCTCTATACCGCCGTGACCCGGGCGAAACGACTCGTGGTGCTGGTGGGCTCGCGGCGGGCGCTGGGCCAGGCGGTGCGCACGGTGTCGGCCGGTCGCCGCTTCACGGCTTTGGACCACCGGTTGCGCGGCGCGCTCCGAGGTGTGGAACCGGCCCGGGAAGGGGGAAGATAGGCACTGCGTGCCACCGATCGACCGTCTGGCTGACCCCGGGTGCACGTTTGTGCGGCAAATGGGGGAAGGTAGAAGCAGTCAGGGCACCTCGAAGAAGAGGCACAACGTCGGTGAGGGATGACGTGAGCGACAACTCTGTAGTACTGCGGTACGGGGACGGCGAGTACAGCTACCCGGTGATCGAGGGCACCGTTGGTGACAACGGCTTCGACATCGGCAAGCTGCGGGCCCAGACCGGGCTGGTCACCCTGGACAGCGGTTACGGGAACACCGCGGCCTACAAGTCCGCGATTACGTTCCTCGACGGCGAGCAGGGGATTCTGCGCTACCGCGGCTACCCCATCGAGCAGATCGCCGAACGCGGGTCGTTCCTCGAGACGGCCTACCTGCTCATCAACGGTGAGCTGCCCACCGTCGACGAGCTCAGCTCCTTCAAGAGCGACATCACGCAGCACACGCTGCTGCACGAGGACGTCAAGCGGTTCTACGACGGCTTCCCGCGCGACGCGCACCCGATGGCGATGCTGTCCTCGGTGGTCAGCGCGCTGTCGACGTTCTACCAGGACAGCCACAACCCGTTCGACGAGAAGCAGCGCAACCTCTCGACGATCCGGCTGCTGGCCAAGCTGCCCACGATCGCCGCGTACGCGTACAAGAAGTCGGTCGGTCACCCGTTCGTCTACCCGCGTAACGACCTGGGCTATGTCGAGAACTTCCTGCGGATGACCTTCTCGGTCCCGGCGCAGGACTACGACCTGGACCCGGTCGTGGTGGCCGCGCTCGACAAGCTGCTGATCCTGCACGCGGACCACGAGCAGAACTGCTCGACCTCCACCGTCCGCCTGGTGGGCTCGTCGCAGGCGAACATGTTCGCCTCGATCTCGGCCGGCATCAACGCGCTGTGGGGCCCGCTGCACGGCGGCGCCAACCAGGCCGTGCTGGAGATGCTGGAGAGCATCAAGGCCTCCGGCGGCGACGTCGATTCCTTCATCCGCAAGGTGAAGGACAAGGAGGACGGCGTCAAGCTCATGGGCTTCGGCCACCGGGTCTACAAGAACTTCGACCCCCGGGCGAAGATCATCAAGGCTGCGGCGCACGACGTGCTCTCCGCGCTCGGCAAGTCCGACGAGCTGCTGGACATCGCGCTCAAGCTGGAGGAGCACGCGCTCAGCGACGACTACTTCGTCAGCCGCAAGCTCTACCCGAACGTGGACTTCTACACCGGTCTGATCTACCGGGCGATGGGCTTCCCGACGGAGATGTTCACCGTGCTGTTCGCGCTCGGCCGCCTGCCGGGCTGGATCGCCCAGTGGCACGAGATGATCAAGGAGCCGGGCTCCCGCATCGGCCGCCCGCGCCAGATCTACACCGGCGTGGACCTGCGCGACTACGTGCCGGTCGAGTCCCGCTGACCCGAGCGCGCCGACGCGTGCCCGATGACGCGGGCACGCACACGCGTCCGCCGCGGCCGGGCTGTCGCGGACCGTCCGCCGACGGGTGCCGCCGGCGGACGGTCCGCCGACGCGTGCTGCCGCCGAACGGCCGGAGAGCCGCCGCCTCGCGGCTCGTAAGACGTTCGCGGGCCCGGCAGAGATGAAACGAGCGCCCCGGGCCGGATCCCCCCACGGGTCCGGCGCGGGGCGCTCTGGGTCCCGGAAGCGGATCCCCCCACGGGTCCGTACCGGGCGTCTCAGTGCGCGCGGCCCACGGCCGCTCGCGCCATGCCGGGACGAAACAGTCCGGGAGGGCCGCTCAAGCTCTCCGGGCACTTCGCCCCGGCCACGCGGACACGCCGTCCCCCAAGACGGCTCGTCCTCGTCGTCACCGGGTCCGCCGGGAGCCCGGTGATCGTTCGGTTAGACCAACGACCCCCCTCCATGGTTACGTTGCCAAGAGTGTGATCTAGGTCTCCCTTGATCGGGCGCCGGACGCCGCCAAATCCCCACGGCATACGCCAGATGTACGACACCCGTCGATGCCGTTCGGTGGGACGGCACCCTGCGCCGGGGCCGCGAAGGTCATCGCGTAGCGTTAAACGCCCAGTCGGGAGCGGGTGTTGGGGCGGGCGGAACGTATGGCGCAGAACGAGACGGTCGGCATGGCGGGTGCGGTGGCGGGGGTGGACGGCGAGTCGTACCCGGCCGCCGAAGCCGCGTCCCCGTCGCACGACCGGGCCCCGGACGGCCCTCGTACGGTCGTGGTCACCGGTGGCGGTACGGGCATCGGCCGGGCGATCGCCGGACGGTTCGCGGCGGCCGGGGACGACGTGGTGATCGTCGGACGGCGCCGCGAGGTGCTGGCGTCCGCGGCGGCGGAGCTGACGGCGGCGCACGGCCGCGCGGTCTCGCCGGTCGTCTGCGACCTGGCCGACCCCGACGACGTCGAGACCGCGCTCGCCAGGCTGCCGCAGCGCATCGACGTCCTGGTCAACAACGCGGGCAGCCGCGAGGCCGCCGCGGGCCCGGGGCCGCACGCCGTGCTGGCCCGCTGGCGCGGCGACTTCGAGCGCAACGTGCTGACCGCCGTGCTGCTGACCGAGTCGGTACGCGACCGCCTCACCCCGGAGCGGGGCCGGGTCATCACGGTCACGTCGCTGGCCGCGCTGCGCGGCGGCGGGTCGTACGGCGCGTCGAAGGCCGCGCTGCACGCCTGGAACCACTCGCTGGCGGCGCAACTCGGCCCGCAGGGCGTGACCTGCAACATCGTCGCGCCGGGCACGGTCGCGGGAACGGAGTTCTTCGGCGCCCGGCTCAACGACGCCGAGCTGACCCGGCGGGCGGGACGCACGCTGGTCGGCCGGGTGGGCCGCCCGGCGGACGTCGCCGCCGCCGTGGTCTTCCTGGCGTCACCGGAGGCCGGGTTCATCACCGGCGAGATCCTCCAGTGCAACGGGGGCGAGCTCCTCGGCCGCTGACCGGCCCCGCGATGGCGGGTCAGGCGCGACCGGTGAGTTCGTAGCCCGCCTCGTCGATCGCGGCGCGCACGGCGTCGTCGGACGGTGCGGCGGTCGCGGTCACCGAGACCCGGCCGGCCTTGGCGTCGGCGGCGACGGAGACCACGCCGGGCAGCGCGGACAACTCCTCGCTCACCGCCTTCTCGCAGTGGCCGCAGCTCATGCCGGAGACGCTGTAGGCGACGGTGACGGTGTCGAGAGCCGGGGCGCTGGAGTCGTTGGCGGTCATGGGACGTCCTTAGGGAAGTGCGGTCGTAACTCCTTCACCATACCCCCTAGGGGTATCGGGCGCGGTGATCGGCGCCACGCCCGCGGCGTGTCGGAGCAGCCGTGCGGCCGCTACCCGATTGCCGACCCGATCCCCCTCTGTCACCGTCGAGGTGGGACGTTCCGGGCAGCGGACGGCCGTTGCGAGGCGCGGGCCCGCCGGATGCCGGAATGAAGGGCGGTGGTATGGGCGTTTCACCGTTCGTGTCCGTACTGGACTCGCTGGACTTCACGTCCACCCTTGCCCGGCACATGGCGGGCGACACGCTGTGGGCCTATCTGGCCCTGGCCGGCACCACCGCTCCGCCGCTGGTGCCGAACGCCGCGCTGCTGGTGACCGGTGGCGTGCTGGCCGCGCGCGGAAGGCTGGACATCACGTTCGTGCTGCTGGTGGTGGCGGGGTCCGCGCTCGCCGGGGACCTGCTCATCCACCGCGCCGGGCGCGCGCTCAGCGGGTCGCTGCTCGCCAGGGTCTATCGCGGCGGCCGCCGCCGTCAGCTCTTCGACTGGGCCGCCACCCGGATACAGCGGCATGGCGTCCCGTTCGTCGCGGGCTGCCGTTTCCTGCCCAGCGGGCGGCTGGTCGGTGGACTCGCCGCGGGCGTCGTCGGCTACCCGGCCCGCCGCTACCTCGTCGGCGCCTCGGTCGCCGAGGCGATCTGGGCCACGTACTCCGTCGGCATCGGCTACCTCGGCGGCCGGGCCACCGCCAACTCGCTCTACGCGCTCGGCCTGGGCCTCGGGGTGTCGGCGGCGGTCGCCACGGTGGGCTCTCTCGTGCAGGCCGTCGCCCGCCGCAGGGCGCGCACGGCGGCCCGTTCGGCCGACGCCCGTACGGCTGACGCTTCGACCTCCGGCGTACGACCTGCGCAGGGCGGTCCCGCCTGGCCCGTCGCGGGTCGCGCGGGGCAGACGGGACCGTGAGCCGGGCGCGCCGGCGTACTCAAAGGCGCGTCACGAATCGCGCCGCGACCGGTTGCCCGGCCTGCGCGCGCTCCACGTCCTGATGGTGTCCGCGTACCACCAGGGCTTCCCGCCCTCCACGACGTCCGGTTCCGGTAGCAGGCCATGCTTGCGATACGAGCGCACCGTGTCGATGCGCACGCGGATGTGAGCGGCGATCTGCGCGTAGGACCACAGGGTCCGGTCGGCCATCTCTCGCACCTCCCAGAAGGGCAGCGGCTGTCGATCAGTCACCCTGCGCCTTTCGGGTGGCACACACCGTCACCGCCCGGCCGCTGTTGATCACCTGTGACGGAGATCCGGCGTAACGGTGACATTTCCCGCCGGGCCCGAGCCGTCGCGGATCGCGAAGAGTGCCTACCAGTGCCGTCCCGTCGGCAACTCGTCGAGCCCCGGCCTGTTCAGGTGCAGCACGTCGTACGCGGTCGCCCCGGCCTCCGCGTCCTTCCCGGCGACGGCCGCCGCAGGGCCGTCCGTCCGCAGTGTGAAGCGGACCAGCTCCCAGCGGTACGGGTCGATGGCCAGGGTGACCGAGTGGGTGCCCGGCTCGGCCGCCCGCTCCCGCAGTACGGAGAGCTCGCGGTCCGCCAGCTCGGCGAGGTCCGCGCCCTCGGGCACCGCCTCCGTCTCCCGCACGGCGGCCGTCGGCACCGCCGCCCGGTCCGGTCCCGGCTCGTGGCCGACGCCCGTCCAGTGCCGTACCACCGGGCGGCCGAAGTCCCGAACGATGCCCTGGAACCCGCCGCCGCCCCACAGGAAGCGGTTCATGCCCGCGGTGTCGTGCCAGAGGTAGAAGGGCGCGTACGCGTTCACGGGCGAGCCGTCGGCGCGGTCGCGGACGAGGTAGGCCTTGAAGCCGAGCCCGGCGAAGCCGTCGAGCGCCGGTCCCCGGGACGCCACCCGGCGCCGGATGATCCCCATGTCGTAGTCGGCGGGCAGGGTGATCTCGTACTGCATGGCGTACACGGGTCCCCCTGAGGACGTGAATGGCACGAACGCGGACGCTGACCGGCGCGGCCCCTCCGGCGGGCGGTCCGTCAACGAGTGGCGCCGAGCAGGGCGAGGATCCCGGAGATCGCCCGGTCGAACGGTTCGGCCGAGGCCGAGGCGCGGGCCAGCACGTAGCCGCCCTGCAAGGTCGCCGCGATCGCCGCCGCGGTGTCGGCGGGGTCGAGACCAAGCGCGAACTCGCCGGCCGCCTGCCCCTCGGCGACCAGTGCGCTCAGCCGCTCCCGCAGCCAGGCGAACAACTCCTCCACAGGCCCGCGCAGTTCGGGACTCGCGACGACGTCGGGATCCATGGTGAGCCGTCCGACCGGGCAGCCGCGCAGCACGTCGCGCTCCCGGCGCAGGTAGGCCGTGACCCGTTCCCGCGCGGTCCCGGGCCCGGACAGCAGGGCGTCGACGGTCGCGCGCATCTCGTCCACCGTCCGGCGTTCCGCGGCCAGCGCGAGGTCGGGCTTGCCGGTGAAGTGGTGGTACATGCTGCCCTGCCCGGCCCCCGACCGCTGGAGGATCGCCTTGGGGCTCGTGCCCACGTAGCCGCGCTCCCAGAGGAGTTCGCGTGTGCTCTCGATCAGCCGGTCAGCGGTGTCCATGAGTCGACCGTACATACTAGTAGATACAGATTCAACCCCGGGGTCGCGCCGATGGGCGCCGTACGGGGCCTGGGTGTCGTACGGGACCGGGCTGATGGCGCGAGGAGCGCCGAGGGCGGGGCGCGGCGGCGCGCCAACTGCCGTGGAAGGCGAAGAAATTGCCGACCGGGGGGCCCGGTGTCGGTATCGACGGGCGGTGGTCGCGGCTGCGGGGAGCGGCCGTGGCCGTGCCGAGAACGGGGGCCGGGGCCTCGCCCGGGCCGAGCCTCGGTGGTGTACGCGGAAAGCCCCCTCGCGCGGGTTCGCGGAGGGGCTCGTGGGGGAATGGTGCGTGCCCCCGGCAGGACTCGAACCTGCGGCCAAGCGCTTAGAAGGCGCCTGCTCTATCCACTGAGCTACGGGGGCCGGGACGCGGCCGCGGCGCGGTCTGGGTCCTTGGCCCTGGGGGCTGGGGGCCGACCGGGCCTGAGGGCTCGGTGGGTCCTTGACCTTGCCGGGGACAAGGATAGAGCGCTGCGGACGCCATACCGGTTGCTTCACCTCCGTACCACGATGTGTAGGTTCGGTGAAGCGATCTGATAATCGCAGGGGAGTCCGAATCCCGCACCGCTTTTCGCGCCTTCCGAGCCGGGTGTTGTGCACTCGTTATGCCCGGGGCGCAAGCGACCCTCAGGCCACAGCTGGCTCACGGCGCTCAGCCGCACGGGTCCTGGTCCGTCCGCAGGCGGCGGGTGTGCTTCAAAACAACCTCAAATTCGGTCATTCTTCGCATGTGGCGATCCTCGACGTACGGCCCGAGTTGATTGACGCGTTGACGGTGTTGCGCGACCGAGTCGACGCCGCGCGCTTTCCTCTGGCGCTGCCGGGCGCGGCGCGAGCCCGCAGGACGCGGCGCGAGTTGCTCGACCAGCTCGACGACTACCTGATGCCCCGGTTGCGTTCGCCCGGGGCGCCGTTGCTCGCCGTCGTCGGCGGGTCGACCGGGGCGGGCAAGTCCACGCTGGTCAACTCGCTCGTCGGACGCCGGGTCAGCGAGGCCGGCGTACTGCGGCCGACGACCCGCACGCCGGTGCTGGTCTGCCACCCGCACGACCGGGAGTGGTTCGCCGACGCTCGCGTACTGCCGGGGCTGCCACGCGCTGACGCGGCCAACGCCACCGCCAGCGGTGACGACACCCCCTCGCCGGGCGAACGGCCCGCGCTGTGGCTGGAAGTCGCCGATTCGCTGCCACCCGGCATCGCGCTGCTGGACGCGCCCGACATCGACTCGCTCGTCGGCGCCAACCGCGAACTCGCCGCCGAGCTGCTGTGCGCCGCCGACATCTGGATCCTCGTGACCACCGCCTCCCGCTATGCCGACGCGCTGCCGTGGCACCTGCTGCGCTCCGCCAAGGAGTACGACGTGACGCTCGGCACCGTGCTCGACCGGGTGCCGCACCAGATCGCCGGCGAGGTCTCGGACCACTACGCGGCGCTCCTGGCGCGGGCGGGTCTGGGCGACGTACCCCGGTTCACCGTGCCGGAGTTGCCGGAATCGGCGGACGGCGGCGGGCTGCTGCCGCGCACCGCCGTCGCCCAACTCGCCGACTGGCTGCGGCACTGCGCCGAGGACCCGGCCGCCCGGCACGTCGCCGTACACCGGACCGCGGACGGCGTGCTGGACTCCCTGCGCACCCGGATGCCCGCGCTGGCCGGTGCGTCGGCCGCCCAACACGCCGCCGTCGTCCGCCTGTCGGGCCATGTCGCCGCCGCGTACACCGGCGCCGCCGACCTCGTCGCCGACGCCCTGCGGGACGGCGAGGTGCTGGCCGGGCAGGCGCAGGCGCTGTGGCGGGGGTATCCGGCGTGCGGCCCCGAGGCGTTGCAGGGCGCGCTCGCCGACGGGCTCGCGACGCTGCTGCGGACCGCGGTGGCGGCGGCGGACGAGACGGCGGCCGCGAGTTGGCGCCGGGACCGCGCGGGCTCGGCGGCGCCGCCGTACGACGCCGAACCGCGTGAGGTGGCGGCCCGCATCGCGCGGGCGGTGGAGCGCTGGCGTACCGCGCTCACCGATCTCGCGTACGAGGAGGTGCGTTTCGCCCGCGACGGGACGCGCGTCCCGGCGGACCCGGAGGACGTCGCCGCCCTGCTCGGCGCCGTGCTGCTGGGGGCCCGCCGGGCGGACGGGGCCGGGGAACGGCTGGCGCGACTGCTCGGCGCGCAGGCCGCCGTACGCATGCGGGACCGGGCGCGCCACGAACTCGATGCCGTGCTGGAGGAGTTGATGGACGCAGAGCGGGCCGCGCGGCTCGCGGCGCTGGACGCCCTCGACGTCGCGCCCGGCCAGCAGGCCGCGCTGATCAGCCAGTACTCGGTGCTGCGCAAGTGCTGGACGCGATCGCGGGAGCGGCGGGGGAGCGTGGAGACGATGAGCGGATTTTCGGACAAGTTGTACTGACAAGTGTCGTCATGTGTGGCAGGTCGGTCGATGAGCGAGATGCGCGAGGTGTGTGCCCGGTGACCACGACAGTCGAACCCGCACGACGGGGACCCTCCGGATCCGGGACGGGAGCGGGAGCGGGAGCCGGGCCGGGCGCGGAGGCCGGGGGCCGGACGGGTACGGAGGCCGGTACCGGGTTGGCTCGGCGCGACCCCCTGCAACGGCGTGTCGACGCGCTCGGCGAACTGCTCGGGCTCTCGCGCACCCGGGTCGAACCCGACGCGCTCGTGGCGGCCGGCGCGCTGCTCGACCGGGTCGCGGAGCGCCGCAGACTCTCCCTCGACCACACCGTCGTCGCGCTCGCGGGAGCGACCGGGAGCGGGAAGTCCTCACTGTTCAACGCGCTGACGGGGCTGGAGCTGTCCGAGGTGGGCGTGCGGCGGCCGACCACCGGCGAGCCGTTCGCCTGCGCCTGGGACCCGCGAGGCGCGGCGCCGCTGCTGGACCGGCTGGGCATCGCGCCGCACGCGCGGTTCGCCCGCCGCAGCCTGCTGGACGGCGTGCACACGCGCCCGGGCGGGTCGGACACCGGTCTCACCGGCCTCGTCCTGCTCGACCTGCCCGACCACGACTCCGCGACCGACGAGCACCGGCGGCAGGTGGACCGCGTGCTCGAACTCGTCGACGCCGTGGTGTGGGTGGTCGATCCGGAGAAGTACGCGGACGCCGCGCTGCACGAGCGCTACCTGCGGCCGCTGGCCGGACTCGCCGACGTGACGCTCGTCGTGCTCAACCAGGTGGACCGGCTGCCCACGGAGGCGGCCGAAGCGGTGCTGGACGATCTGCGGGGACTGCTGGACGAGGACGGCCTCGCGCTGGGCGAACACGGCGAGGCGGGCGCGGTGGTGCTGGCCACGTCCGCGCTCACCGGCGAGGGCGTCGCCGAACTGCGGGCCGCGCTGGGCGAGGTGGTCGCCGCCAGCGACGCCGCCGACCGCCGTCTGACCGCCGACCTGGACGACGTGACGGATCGGCTGCGGCCGGTGTACGTCGGGCACGGGGTGACGGGGCTGACGGACGCGGCACGGGAAGGGTTCGTCGCCCGGCTCGCCGACGCGGTGGGCGCCGAGGCGGTCGGCCGCACGACGGAACGCGCCTGGACGGACGCGGGCCGCAGGGCGTGCGGGGTCAGATGGGGGCGGATGAGGCGGCCGTTCAACGGGGGAGGGGCTTCCGGGGCGGCGTCGGGGACGGCGTCGGGAAGCGCGCATGGGGGCGCGGGTTCGGGCGGCCGGGGCGGGCGGCCTCGCGGAGAGCGCCTGGAGCTGCTGGAACGCCCGGAGCGGCTGGAACGCCTGAGCGCCGCACGACCGGTCGTGGCCGAGGCGACCCGCTCGCTGGCCGAGGCCGCCGCGCAGGGGCTGCCGCTGCCATGGGCCCACGCGGTCCACGACGCGGCACGGCGAGGCGAACGAGGGCTTCCTGAGGCGCTGGACGCGGCGATGGCGAAGGCGGACCCCGGCGCCGTGGCCGCTCCGCGCTGGTGGTCCGCCGTGGCCGTGACGCAATGGTGCCTGACGCTGTTGACGGCCGTGGCGGCGGTGGCCTTCGTGGCCGTCGCGGCGAGTACGTCGTCGGTGCCGCTGTGGGTGCCGGCGGGGCTGTGCGGCGTGGGCGCGGCGGGTGGCCCGCTCCTGTCGTGGACCTGCCGCTCCGTCAACCGCGCCCCGGCCCGCCGCCTCGGCCAGCAGGCGGAACGCGCCCTGCGCGACGCCGCGGCGGACTGCGGGAGAGCGCGAGTACTGGAGCCGGTGGCGGCGGAGTTGCTGCGGTATCAGGAGGTCCGCGACCAGTACGCGGTCGCCGCGCTGGGCACGACGGACGTCTGAGGCGGGGGTTTGCGGCGGGCGGGTGGGTGGCCCGGTCCCGGCCCCGGGCCCGTGGGGGCCGGGTAGCGGAGGCGTGAGCGGGAGGGCCCAGCAGCCGCGGCGTCGGCGGCGGCGGCGTGAGGCCGGGGGCGCGGCGGGCGTGCGTCGATCGCAGGGGCGTGGCGGGCGTGCGTCGATCGCGGAGGCGCGAGCCGGAGGCCCGGCAGCGGTGCCGCCGATGGCGGGGGCGCGGGCCGGAGGGCGGGCAGGCGTTCTTCCCGATCGCGGGGGCCAGGGGGCCTGGAGGGCGGGCAGCCGCAGCGTCGATGGCGGGGGCCGCAGGGCCTCAGGGCGAAGGGCCGGAGGCCCAGCAGCCTTGCCGCTGATGGCGGGGGCGTGGGACCGGAGGGCAGGCGGGCGTACCGCCGATCGCGTGGGCCACGGGCCCGGAGGGCTGTCAGCCGCAGCGTTGATGGAAGGGCCGCAAGGCCCCAAGGCGAAGAGCCGCAAAGCCGGAGGCCTGCAGCCGTGCCGCCGATCGCAGGGCCCTGAAGCCGCAGGTGGCAGGCGCTCCACCGCTCTCGTTCCCCCTCCCGGATGGCCAAGTTTTCCACAGATGTTGGCTCATCCCCAGAAATCGGCTGGTTCTCCCACCTCTTGCCAAATCGGCGCAAGCTGGTCCCAACGCGAAGGCAGAAGCAGCACCGGCACCGGCGCGGTCAGCCGGGCCGGAGTCGGCAGAAGTGGAGCGAGAAGCAACAACGGGCCAGAAGCACGAAGCAGGAGGCGCGAAGCAAGACACACAAGCAGGAAGCAAGACGCACGGCCACGAAGCGCGAAGCGCGATGCACGAAGCGCCATGCACGAAGCGGGAAGCGCAAAGCGCAAAGCGCCAAGCACGAAGCGCGAAGCACGACTCAAAAGCCAGAGACAAGAAGCAAAACGCATCCGAAGCAGCGACCGCGGCACCGTCGAAGTGCCGGAGGCCGCCGTGGAGGGGCCAGACCTGAGGGGGATCACCGCCATGGGCGAGACCTTGGTGACCATCGTCGGAAACGTCGCGACGCAGCCCGAGCTGAAGCAGACCTCGACCGGAGTGCCCGTCACCCGGTTCCGGCTGGCGACGACCGAACGCCGCTACGACCGTTCCGAAGAGCGTTGGAGCGACGGCCACACGTCGTTCTACACCGTGTGGGCGTGGCGCACGCTCGGCGAGAACGTCGCGGGATCCGTAGGCATCGGCGAACCGCTTGTCGTCCAAGGGCGACTGCGCGTGCACGAACGGGAGGACAAGGGGCAGAGTTTCGTGTCGGCCAGTATCGACGCCGTAGCCGTTGGCCACGACATGTCGAGGGGGACTTCCGCCTTCCGGCGGGTACTCAAAGCCCGTGCGGATCTGGTGGATCCGCTCCCCGATCCGTCACCGCCCGCCAAGGCGCAGGCCAAGTCCACGAAGGCCGACGCCCAGGAACCCCAACCGCCTGCCAAGGAACGGGAGTTGGTGCCGTCCTGATCGTCCGGAACGCGGGCGCATGCACCGGATCGGGAGTGCTGGCGGAGAATGCTGTTCTTCGCCAGCAGTTAGCCGGATAAAATCCCTGAGGGGCAATTTGCGGCGAGGGCCTGCGAATTCATCCCTTTTGGCGCGACGGAAGTCACCCAACGGATTTATCGATAATCCCGGAATCATGCGTGATTCAAATAACGATTCAGATTCGAATGGGTTCCCGGCTGTGATTACCGATGGTCATGGTGCGGCGGGTTCCTAGGATCCGTCAGGTAGCACGGGGGTCGGATCTGGAGGCGGAACGCCCCGCGGTCTGTCTCGCTCGGAGGGGAAATCCATGTTCACTGTACGGAGGCGGGCCGCCACCCGTCTTGCCGCGGCCGCTCTGGCCTCCGGCCTGGTCGCGGTCGGCGCGGTCACCGGTGCCGGGACCGCGTTCGCCGACCAGACCCCGCAGGCCGGCGGTGCCACGGGCACACTCGGCGGCCTCGTGGCGAAGGGCGCGGCGTACGTCCAGGGCGAGGGCGAGGTCGAGGCCGGCCTCTTCGACATGACGATCGACGGCGGCGGGCACCTCACCACCTACTGCATAGACATCCACCACCCGACCAGCGCGGGCGAGACGTACCAGGAGACCCCCTGGAGCGGCACCTCGCTGGCCACCAACTCCAACGCCGGCAAGATCCGCTGGATCCTCCAGAACTCCTACCCCCAGGTCGACGACCTCTCCAAGCTCGCCTCCGAAGCCGGCGTCGCCCACCTGACCAAGGACGAGGCCGCCGCCGGCACCCAGGTCGCCATCTGGCGCTACTCGGACAATGCCCAGGTCACGGCCGAGGACGCCAAGGCCCAGAAGTTGTCGAAGTGGCTGGACGCGCAGGCCCAGGACCTCTCCGAGCCGTCCGCGTCGCTGACCGTCGGCCCGCCCTCGGTCTCCGGCAAGGCCGGTACCGAGATCGGCCCGGTCACCGTCCACACCAACGCCGCCACGGCCCAGCTCAGCCTGGGCGCCGGGGCGCCCGCCGGTGTGAAGCTGGTCGACAGGAGCGGTCACGCGATCACCAGCGCGACCAACGGCACGCAGGTCTACTTCGACGTTCCGGCCGGTACCGCTCCGAGCAGCGCCGGCCTGACGGTGCAGGCCACCACGACCGTGCCGATCGGGCGGGCGTTCATCGGCGTCGGCCGGTCGGTGGGCAAGCAGACCCAGATCCTCGCGGGCTCTTCCGCCTCGACGGTCGCCGCCCAGGCCACCGCGAGCTGGGCGAAGCAGGGGGCGATACCGGCGGTCTCCGCGATGGTCGACTGCGCCAAGAGCGGCGTGGACGTCACGGCGACCGACCAGGGCGACGACGCGTTCACCTTCTCGCTGGCCGGCAAGACCTACACGATCCAGCCGGGCAAGTCGCAGACCATCACCGTCCCGGTGAAGGAGGGGCAGGCCTACTCCATCACCATCAGCGGTCCGAACGGCTTCAAGAAGACGTTCTCCGGTGTGCTGGACTGCAAGAACACCGGTGGCGGCGGCACCCCGAGCCCGGTCCCGTCGTCGAGCATCACCTCGTCGACCACCGGTGGGGGCACCAGCGGCACCAGCGGCGGCCTGGCCGAGACCGGTAGCAGCAGCGCCACCCCGATCATCGGCGGCATAGCGGTCGTGCTGGTCGTGGTGGGCGGCGGCACCGTCTTCTTCCTGCGCAAGCGCAAGGGCGGCGGCGCGGCCTGATCCGGCCCGGACGCAGGCCCCGGGCCGCCCCCTCCAGGGTGTACCGGGGCCTTCGCGTTATCGCGCGGCCGGAGGATGACGCTGGGTGACCGGCCCGGCCGGGGGCGGGACGCCGGTGGGGGCGGGGCCGGGCGCGGGTTTCCGTGCGGTGCGGGGCGTACGGCAAGATGGGTGTATCTGCCCATCCCCAGATCTGTCCGGACGGTTTCTCTTGGCTGAGTACATCTACACCATGCGCAAGGCCCGCAAGGCCCACGGCGACAAGGTGATCCTCGATGATGTCACGTTGAGCTTCCTGCCCGGAGCGAAGATCGGCGTCGTCGGCCCCAACGGCGCGGGAAAGTCGACCGTCCTGAAGATCATGGCCGGTCTGGAGCAGCCGTCCAACGGTGACGCGTTCCTCGCCCCCGGCTACTCGGTCGGCATGCTGCTGCAGGAGCCGCCGCTGGACGACTCCAAGACCGTGCTGGAGAACGTGCAGGACGGCGCCGCGGACACGATGGCCAAGCTCAAGCGGTTCAACGAGATCGCCGAGCAGATGGCCACCGACTACAGCGACGAGCTGCTGGAGGAGATGGGCAAGCTCCAGGAGCAGCTCGACCACGTCAACGGCTGGGACCTGGACGCGCAGCTGGAGCAGGCGATGGACGCGCTGGGCTGCCCGCCCGGCGACTGGCCGGTGACCAACCTCTCCGGTGGTGAGCGCCGCCGCGTCGCGCTGTGCAAGCTGCTGCTGGAGGCGCCCGACCTGCTGCTGCTCGACGAGCCCACCAACCACCTGGACGCCGAGTCCGTGCAGTGGCTGGAGCAGCACCTCGCCAAGTACGCCGGCACCGTCGTCGCCGTCACCCACGACCGGTACTTCCTGGACAACGTCGCCCAGTGGATCCTGGAGCTGGACCGCGGCCGGGCGCTGCCGTACGAGGGCAACTACTCCACCTACCTGGAGAACAAGGCCGCCCGTCTGAAGGTCGAGGGCCAAAAAGACGCCAAGCGGCAGAAGCGCCTCAAGGAAGAGCTGGAGTGGGTGCGCTCCAACGCCAAGGGGCGGCAGGCCAAGTCCAAGGCGCGTCTGGCGCGTTACGAGGAGATGGCCGCCGAGGCGGACAAGATGCGCAAGCTGGACTTCGAGGAGATCCAGATCCCGCCGGGCCCGCGGCTGGGCAACGTCGTGGTCGAGGTGAGCAACCTGTCCAAGGCGTTCGGCGAGAAGGTCCTCATCGACGACCTGTCCTTCACCCTCCCGCGCAACGGCATCGTCGGCGTGATCGGCCCCAACGGCGCCGGCAAGACCACGCTGTTCAAGATGATCCAGGGCCTGGAGACCCCGGACTCCGGCGAGATCAAGGTCGGCGACACCGTCAAGATCTCCTACGTCGACCAGGGCCGCGCCAACATCGACCCGAAGAAGACGCTGTGGGCCGTCGTCTCCGACGAGCTGGACTACATCAACGTCGGCCAGGTCGAGATGCCGTCGCGCGCCTACGTCTCGGCGTTCGGCTTCAAGGGCCCGGACCAGCAGAAGCCGGCCGGCGTGCTGTCCGGCGGTGAGCGCAACCGCCTCAACCTCGCGCTCACCCTCAAGCAGGGCGGCAACCTGCTGCTCCTCGACGAGCCGACCAACGACCTCGACGTCGAGACCCTCTCGTCGCTGGAGAACGCGCTGCTGGACTTCCCCGGCTGCGCCGTGGTCGTCTCCCACGACCGCTGGTTCCTCGACCGGGTCGCCACCCACATCCTCGCCTACGAGGGCGACTCCAAGTGGTTCTGGTTCGAGGGCAACTTCGAGTCGTACGAGAAGAACAAGGTCGAGCGCCTCGGTGCCGACGCCGCGCGTCCGCACCGGGCCACCTACAAGAAGCTCACCCGGGGCTGAGGACGCGATGGCACGCCACATCTACCGCTGCCCGCTGCGGTGGTCGGACATGGACGCCTTCGGCCACGTCAACAACGCCGTCTTCCTGCGGTACCTGGAGGAGGCGCGCATCGACCTGACGTTCCGGCGGGCGCCCGGCGAGGGGCGCGGGTCGTTCGCGGGCGGCTCGGTGGTCGCCCGGCACGAGATCGACTACCTGCGCCCGCTGGTGCACTCCTACGAGCCGGTGACCATCGAGACGTGGGTGACGCGGATGACCGCCGCGTCGGTGACCTACGCCTACGAGATCAAGGACGCCGAGCAGGTGTACGTGCGGGCCAGGACGGTCGTCGTGCCCTACGACCTGACCGAGGGCCGGCCGCGCCGCCTCACGCCGGAGGAGCGGGAGTTCCTCGAGGGCTACCGGGACGACGAGTGCGCCGGGCCCGACAGCGGTGAGCGCGCGCCGGAGGAGGCCGTGGCGGTATGACCGTGCTCCGGCTGGCCGACGCCGGGGAGGCGGCGGACCTCGCCGCCTTCCTCGGCAGGCTGGTCCGCTGGGACAAGGCCGCGGTGGTGCGCCTGCGGGGGCCGGGGGCGACGCTCGCGGTCTTCGGGCGGCCACCGTTCGGCGAGGTGCTGGCCGTGCGGGCCTACGCGTTCGCCGGGCCCGGAGCGGTCGACGCGACCGTCTCCGCCGGTCAACTCCTGGACGGCGTCGAGGAGTCGGCGGGCGCGGTGGCCGTTCCGCCCGGGGTGACCGGACCGTCGTGGGCCGGCTTGCTGCCGCCGCGCGGCGGCTGGCGCCGGGTCGCCGGCCTCGACCCCGAGGCGCTGCGCCAGCGGGCGCTTGAGGTTGTCGCGGAGTTCAGGACGCGCACCGAGGCGCTGGCGCCGCGGGAGCGGACACGCGCCGGACTGGACGCGCTGGCCGAGGAGATCTGGTCGCGCGGGTACGCGGGCACGCCGCTGCCGTTGCGGGCCGTGCACG
This sequence comes from Streptomyces sp. ICBB 8177, assembly GCF_003144095.1. Lineage (GTDB taxonomy): Bacteria > Actinomycetota > Actinomycetes > Streptomycetales > Streptomycetaceae > Streptantibioticus_D. The sequence continues at coordinate 429,863 of NZ_NSKH01000003.1, forward strand.
CGGCGTACGCGCTGGGCCTGTTGCGCCCGGTGCGCGCCGCGGTCGCCGCCGGGGCCACGGGGGCCCAGGAGGCCGCCGGGCAGGACGAGGGGGTGGCGCTGTTCGCCTCGTGGCCGTGGCTGCGGCTGCGCACTGCGTACGGCTCGATCGTGGTGCGGGCGGGCGGGCCCGGCGTCGGTCTCACCGTCAGCCCGCTCTAGCGGCAGGCCGCCGGGCGCCCTCAGTCCGCGGTGTTGATCATCGAGTTGGCGGCGTACACCAGGTAGTCCCACAACTGCCGCTCGTACTCGGGCGCGAGGTCCAGCTCGTCCACCGCGACCCGCATGTGGCGCAGCCAGGCGTCGTGCGCCGCGCGGTCCACCCGGAACGGGACGTGGCGCATGCGCAGCCGGGGGTGGCCGCGGTTGTCGCTGTAGGTGCGCGGGCCGCCCCAGTACTGCATCAGGAAGAGCGTGAGGCGCTCCTCGGCGGGTCCGAGGTCCTCCTCCGGGTACATCGGCCGCAGCACCGGGTCCTGCGCGACCCCCTCGTAGAAGCGGTGCACGAGCCGCCGGAAGACGGGCTCTCCGCCGACCGCCTCGAAGAACGTCTGCTGCTGCACCGTGCCGCGCGGGATCTCATTCACCCGTCCATGGTGTCAGACGAAGGCGTCCGGTGACTTGGGCCGCCGCTGGATCAGGCCGCACGATGGAGGGGTGAGGACCGATCGCTGGGCGCACACCGCCGACGCGCTGCGGACCCGGCTGGTGCGCCGGATCACCGACTCGGGGCGGCTGGCCGACCCGGCCTGGCGAGCGGCGTTCGAGGCGGTCCCGCGCCACCTGTTCGTGCCGTGCTACTTCCGCCCGCTGCCCGGCGGTGCCGGATACGACCGGCTCGCGGCGGACGACCCCGACGCGCGGCGCAGGACGCGCTGGCTGGCCGGGGCGTACGAGGACGCGCCGCTGGTGACGCGGGTGAGCGGGGGCAGGCTGGTCTCCTCCAGCAGTCAGCCGTCGCTGATGGCGATGATGCTGGAGGCGCTGGAGGTGCGAGAGGGGCACCGGGTGCTGGAGATCGGTGCGGGCACCGGCTACAACGCCGCGCTGCTCGCGCACCGCCTCGGGCCGGAGGCGGTCACCACCGTGGACCTCGACCCGGAGATCACCGACGCCGCGCGCGAGCACCTGGCGGCGGCGGGCTTCGTCCCCCGCCCCGACGGCCCCGGCACGGTGGCCGTGGTGACCGGCGACGGCGCGCTCGGCTGCCCCGAACGCGGCCCCTACGACCGGATCATCGCCACCTGCGAACTCGCCGCGGTCCCGGCGCCGTGGACCCGGCAGTGCGCGCCGGGCGGCGTGGTGCTCGCGCCGCTGGCGAGCGGACTGATCGCGCTGCGGGTGGCGGGGAGGGGGCGGGCGTGGGGCCGCTTCCTGGACACGCCCGCGTGCTTCGTGGCGCTGCGCGGGCCCGGTGCGCACGTGCCGCCGCCGGTCGTGCTCGGCGACGGCGAGCGGGTGCGGCGGACCGGGACGCCGCCCGCGGTGCTGGACGACGACTCCTTCCGCTTCCTGCTGACGCTGGCCGTGGGAGAGCTGGACGTCAACTGGGCCTACGGGGGCCGGGGCGTCGCGCTGAGCGCGGGCGACGGGGCGACCGCGCGGGCCGACCGGGACGGCACCGTCCACCTGGCCGGACCGTACGACCTGTGGACCGAGGTGGAGCGCTGCCACGCGCTGTGGCGGGAGGCCGGGATGCCGGGCCGGGAGCGGTTCGGGCTGACGGTGGAGGGGGACCGGCAGTGGGCGTGGCTGGACGACCCGGACGGCCCGCACACCTGGGAGCTGACCGGGCGCGGCTGAGTCCCGGCACGCCCCCGGATGCCGTAGGTCGCTCGTCCGAAATCCTTATTCTCTGTCCGTTGTGTGGAGATTTGAAGGGGAAATGGCGCTTCGCGTCCGTACGCTCCGTCCGACCACCCTTGAGGTGGCCGCCACACGAGAGCAAGGGAACCGATCATGCGCGCTGTTCGCTTCTTCGGCGTCGGCATCGCCGCCCTCGGCATCGCCGCGACCGCCGCCGCGCCGGTCGCGGCCGAGCCGGGCAGGCCCCAGGCCAACGTCTTCATCGCCCAGGTCCGCTACCTCTCCCCGCCCGGCACCGGCGTCAACGGGGAGTACGTGAAGCTCACCAACGGCCACAACTACAACATCAACCTGGCGAACTGGACGCTCCACGAGCGTGTGCACAACCGCACCTACCGCCTTCCTTCGCACTGGCTGGGCCCCGACGACTCGGTGTGGATCTACTCCGGCCACGGCCGCAACGGCGGAGCCAACCTCTTCTGGGGCTCGAACACCACGGTCTGGGACAACAACGCCGACACCGCGACCGTCCGCAACGGCCGCAACACCACCATCGACACCTGCTCCTGGCGGACGAAGGGTCCGGGGTTCACCAACTGCCCGTAGCCGTTCGTGGGGAAGCGCCGCCGCGAGGGTGCCACGTGGAGGGGTGACCGGACCGGCCGGTCACCTCCGGCCGTGTCACTCCCGGCGTGCCCGCGTCAGTCGCGGCGCAGCGTGATCGTCGTCCAGGCGCCCACGTGCACGCGGTCGCCGTCGGCCAGGTCGACCGGCTGGTAGGGCGCGATGGGGTCGGCGGCGCCGTTGACCGTGGTGCCGTTGGTCGAACTCTGGTCCACCACCGACCAGCCGCCGTCCGGCCTGCGCACCAGCACCGCGTGCCGGTGCGAGACGCCCGGGTCCTCCGGCGGGCGCGACAGGTCGATCTCGGGGGCCTCGCCGGTGCTGTTGCGGCGCCGCCCGATCGCCACCTGCTGCCCGGTGAGGGCGACGCGCAGCTCGGGGGAGTAGGACGGGAAGTACAGGCCCTCGCCCTCCGGACCGCTGCGGGCCATCATCGCCGTGAAGTACGCGCGGTCGGGGGCCACCACCGCGGTCCAGGCCGGCGGCGCCGACGGCTCGGCCGCGGGGGCGGCGGGCTTGCGGCCCGCGCCGGGCGGCGGGAGCAGGAAGTCACCGTCGTCGGCGCCCTCGGCGGCGGAGGAGGTCGTGGCCGCCCGCGCCAGGCTCTCGCCGGTGATCGTGGCGTCCTCCGGGAGCGGTTCCGCGGTGCGGTTGGTCTGCGACGGCCGCGAGGTGGTCCGCTCGTACAGGGGAGAAAAGCCGCCGCCGGGGAAGGTCGCGCCCTGAAACCGCGGCGGGGGCGTCGTGGCGCCGGCCGCACCCGCGCTCGCCGCGCCCGCGTCGGGGAAGTGGTGGCTGCACTCCTCGCAGAACGCCGCCCGCTCCTCGCGCGGGGTGCCGCAGCGCGGGCAGGGCTCGGCGGCGGCCGGGGCGCCGGAGGGCGTCGGGTCGAGGACGGGCAGCGGCTCCGTGGGAGGCAGCGGTGCCGGGGTGGCCGCGCCGGGTATGGGCCGGCCGCACACCTCGCACCACTGGGCGTTCCGTGACGCGTGACCGCCAGGACAAGTCGCCATGTCGATGTATCCCCTCCGGACGCGCGGGCGGGCTCCCGCCGCCCACCTACTTCCTGACGCGGACCGTCACGACCGACCGCGTCGGCGCGCCCGGCCCGCCGGTGTCCGCGACCTCGCGCCTCAGTCGCACAGTACCGTCCGCCGCTCGGCCCTCGTCACCCCCGCCGTCCACCGTGGCCGGCGGCTTCGCGGTCCGCTCCGCGTCTGGCCGGGCCCCGGCCCACACCGCCCGCACCAGCGCCTGGCACAGGACGTGCGGCGTGCCGTCAGGATCGGGCGACGGCGCCAGCAGCGACAGGCGGGCCGCCAGCATCTCCTGCCCCGCTCCGGCGGGCGGCACCCGCACCTGGAGGTCGTAGGCCCTGGCCCCGGAGTCCCAGCGGCCGAGCGGGTAGTCGCCGGTGCGCGGCCCGGTCTCCTCGCGGCGGCCGGTCAGGTCGTCGGGCACGGGCGCCACTTGGCGCAGCCACCGCACCCGCGCGCCGCGCGGCGTCCACAACCGCAGCGCGAGACCGCCGAGCCCGGGCCCGTCGCCTCCCTCGTCGCGTGACGACACCGTCACGACCGCGTGGACGTCCCCGCCGCCCTCCGGCAGGTACGCGTCCTGCCGGACCTCCGCGGTGAAACGCGGAGTCTCCGCTTCGGCACGGCCGTTCATCCGTCAAGCACTCCCCCCGGAGAGGACGGGCGCCCCCGCCCGTCCGCCCGTGCGCGCCGCCTGCACCCCCGCATCCCTCGCGTCCTCTAGACCCGCGCGGGGAAGGGCACCACCGCGACCGTTATGTTGTCGTGCCCGCCGCCGTCGAGTGCCACGCCGACCAGGGCCTGGGCGGCCCGCAGCGGACGGGCGCGGGCGTCCGCCGGGACGACGGCCGCCAACTCGGCGGCGGACTCCGCGTAGTTCCACAGTCCGTCGCTGCACACCACGACCACGCCCGGCAGGTCCGGCTGGAACGAGGCGGTGTGCGGGTCGAGTTCGACCGCGTCGGCGCCGAGCCAGCCGGTGATGGCGTGCGCCCGGGGGTCCGCGTACGCCTCTTCCTGCGACATCAGCCCGGCCTCGACCATCCTGGCCGCCCACGAGTCGTCCTCGGTGAGCCGCGACGGGCGCTCGCCGATACGGTCGTCCGGGATCCAGTACGCGCGGCTGTCGCCGATCCAGCCCACCGTCAGCAGGTCGCCGGTGACGACAGCGCTGACGCAGGTGCAGGCCGGGGCGTTGTGGTGCGGGTCGTCGCGGGTCTCCGGGTCGGCCAGGGCGTTGACCGCCTCCGCCGCGCTCAGCAGCGCGTCGCGCATCGCGGTGCCCGGGTCGCCGCCCGCGGCCAGCGCGATCCGCAGCGACGCCTCGGCCGCCTCGCAGGCCGCGGCGGACGCCTCGTCGGGCCGGGTCGCCGAGGACACGCCGTCGCAGACGACCGCGATCACGGCGGGGGCGCCGTCCGGCAGGTCGGTGCGCGAGACGGCGAAGGCGTCCTCGTTGCGGTGGTGCCGCAGGCCCCGGTCGGTCACCGCGGCGACCTCGGCCAACTCCCGCTCCACGTGATCGCGTTCCTTGGGCTGGACGTGGCCGCAGCGGCGGCAGACGCCGTCCTCGCCCACACCCGGCCCGCCGCCGGAATCGTCCGCGCCGCACGCCACGCAGGCGTCCGGCGCGCCGGCCTCCGTCATCAGCAACTCCTGTCGCGGGTCGGCGGCGCCGGGACGCGGCTGCGGAACGGCGGACGCCGGTTGTCGCGGCGCCGCCGCCGCGACGGGGGGCACCGGGGGCTCCGCGGGCGGTCGCGGCCCGCGCGCGCCGGCACTCTGCGCCGGGGGCGCGAGCCCGTAGTCACCGGAGTGCGCGTCGTCCTCGCCGACGGCCCCGGCCCCGGCCCCGGCCCCGGCCCCGGCCGCGCCGCCGTCGGACGCCGTGCCGTCGGACGGCGCCGTGGCGGGCGCCTGCTGCTGGCGCGGGATCTCCTGACCGGACGCGGGCGCCGCCCCCTGGGGGGAGGCGGCGAGCGCCGTACCGCAGTTGCCGCAGAACCTGTCCTCGGGTTCGAGGTGTTCCGCGCAGGAGGGGCAGACGGTCATTTGCGGCATCGGTCACACCCACGTCCGGGGGCGGAAGCGGTTGGCCGCCTCCACCAGGTTGATCCTGTCCTCACCCCGCTGAGCGAGCCGGGCGAGCGTGCGATACGAGCGCTCCAGGCCGAAGCGCAGATCGCGTTCCTCCACGGCGTCCCCCAGCAGGGCGGTCCGCGGAACGGTACCGGGCGGCGCGCCGTCGCGTCCGGCCAGCACCCAGTCCAGGGCGCTGCCCAGCAACTCCGCCCGCAACGTCTCCCGCCGTACCGCGTCGATTCCCAAACGTCCGAGTTGCTCGATACGTTCCGCCGCGCTCAGCAGATCCGGCAGCAACGGCTCCCGGGGCGAGCGGGCGCGCAGCCGGGCCCGGACGGAGGCGGCGCACGCGGCCGCGTGGTGGACGGAGGACTCAGGCACCGACTCCAGCGCGGCCACCGCGCCCCGCCGGTCGCCCGCCGCCAGCCGCACCCGGGCGAGTCCGAAGGCGGCGCTGACGTAGCCGCGGTCGGTCGTCCACACCAGGTCGTAGTACTCGGCCGCGTTGTCCGCCTGGCCCAGCGCCTCCGCGCAGACCGCCAGCGCCAGCTTCGGCGCGGTCTCGCCGGGGAACGCGTCGTAGACCGCGTCGAAGGCGATCGCGGCGCTCGCGTGGTCGCGGGTCGCCAGCGACACCAGGCCGCGGTACCACACCACCCGCCAGTCGTCGGGCCGTTCGGCCTCCAGCGCGGCCAGCGTCGCCGCGGTGCCCGCGTGGTCGTCCAGCTCCAGCAGGGCGCGCAGTTGGCGCAACCGCTTCTCCGGCGAGGTACCGGGGGAGGCGGCCAGCGCGGTCAGCGTCTCGGCGGGACCGGCGCCGGACAGCCCGGCCAGCAGGCCCGTTTCGGGGTCCTCCGGATCCGGGTAGGGGCGGGGCAGCGCGAGCGCGCAGGCGCGCGGGTCGAGTTCCGCGACGGTGCCGGGCGGCACGGCACCGGGTGGCGCGCCGAAGAGCGGTGCGGCACCGGGGGGCGCGGGGGCGGACGCCTCGTCGCCGTCCGACGTGCGCTGCGCCGGTACGGCCGTACGGCCGCCGAGACGGCGCCGGCGCGGCCTCCTCGCGCCGAGCGCCGAGTGGTTTCCCCGCAGCGGTCGTACCAGCTCGGTGTCAGGGACGCGCAGTTCCGGGCCGAACAGCACCGACAGCGCGGGCCGCGGCTGCCCGGTGTTCAGCGCGACGACCTCCCGCAGCACCCCGGTCAGCTGCTCGGCCATCTCCCGCGCCGACCCGAAGCGCCGCCGCGGATCGGGGTCGGTGGCGCGCACCAGCAGCCGGTAGAACGACTCGTAGCGGGAGAAGACCTCGATCTCGTCCGGCGGCGGCAGGCTGTCGGCGAAGACGCTGGAGTAGCCCTGGAAGTCGAAGGTCAGCACCGCGAGCGTGCGCGCCACGGTGTACAGGTCGGAGGCGACCGAGGGGCCGGCGCTCGCGACCTCGGGGGCCTGGTAGCCGATCGTGCCGTAGACGGGGCTGACCGCGTCGTCCATCCTGCGCACCGCGCCGAGGTCGATCAGCTTGAGCGTGCTGCCCTGCTGGATGGCGTTGTCGACCTTGAAGTCGCAGTACAGCAGCCCGCGTTCGTGCAGGTGGCCGATCGCGTCCAGCGCCTCGATGCCGTACGCGACGGCCTGTTCGACCGGCAGCGGCTCGCGGTGTCCCGAGTCGTCCCGGCTCGCGGCGGCGATCTCCTTCAGCGACCGGCCGCCGACGTACTCCATGACGATGTACCCGTCGAGGCTGCCGGTGCGCGGGTCGAGGTGCTCGACGAAGTTGTAGATGCGCACGATGGTGGCGTGCTCGATCTCGGCGAGGAAGCGCCGTTCGGAGACCGCCGCCGCCAGCGCGTCCTTGTCGCCGGTGTCCAGCAGCCCCTTGAGCACCACCCAGCGGTCGCCGACCGCGTGGTCGAGGGCGAGGTAGATCCAGCCGAGGCCGCCGTGCGCGATGCACCCCGCGACCTCGTACTGCCCGCGCACCACGTCGCCCGGGCGCAACTTGGGCGTGAACGAGTAGGGGTGGCCGCAGCGCGTGCAGTAGCCCTCGGTGCGCCCGGGGCGCTCCCCGCGCGAGCGGCCGACCGGCGCGCCGCACGCGCTGTTGCCGCACCACCGCTTGCGCTCGGCCACCTGGGGGTCGGCCAGCACGGCCGCGCGCGGATCGCTCCTGGGCACCGGCGGCACGGTCACCAGACCGGCGCCCAGCTCACCGCGGCCCGAGGAGCCGCCGCGCGAGTGCGAACCGGAGCCGCGCACCGACACCGAACGCTCGCCGCCCGCGCCAAGGGACCGCGACAACCGCCCGGGGACCGACCGGCGCGAGGACGACGAACGCGACGGCCACGAGCCGCCCGACGAGGCGCTGTCACCGCGGACGGTGGGCTCCCCTTCGTCCATTTCGCCCGGGTCGCCGCCCGGGCCCGGCGCCAGGCCGCAGACGTCGCAGTACGGCGTGGTGCCACCGACGTCCTCGAGACGCCCGTCGCAGCCCGGTCTGCCGCACCTCATCCCTCGGTCCCTCCCCCGTCCGCCGCCCCCTCGGCGGCCGGCGCCTCGGCGACCGCCTCCTGGAAGCGCAGCACCGCGCTCTCCGCCGCCCGCAGATCGCAGGGCGCGCTCCACAACAGACGCCGTGCCTGGTCATAGCGTTCCATCAGCAGCGGATCGTCCGCCGTGCCCTGCCGAATGGCCCGCGCCTTGTACGCGTCGAGCCTGCCGCGCAGTTCCGCGCGGACCGCCAGCGGGGCGGTCACCGCGGTCAACGAGGCCCGTGCGCGCTGGAGTTCCTCGTCGGCCTGCTCCTCCAGGTCGTCAAGGAGCGGGGAGAGCCGGTGCCAGTGGCCCGCCCGGTGGTAGCCGACCGCGACCGCCAGCCGTTCGTGCAGCGCGGCGGACGGACCGCTCACCGCGGGCACCACGGATCCGGCGATCCTCGCCAGCACCTCGCCGCGCGCGGACCTCGCCTCGGTCAGCGTGCGGTCGGCCCGCGAGAGCACGTCGCGCAGGCGCATCAACCGGTGCTCGGCGTCCTCCCGGACGTGCAGCACCGCCTCCACCTCGCGTCGGATGTCCTCCAGTTCGCGTTCCGCCCGCTCGTAGCGCCGGGTGTCGGGGCGGCCGCCGCCCGCCCGGCGGCCCTTGGCGGGCAGCCAGTACGCCAGCGGGTCGGCGACCACCTCGGCGCGCAGCGCGGCGAGTTCGGCGATCAGTTGCTCCAGGTCGTCCCCGGCCGGGTGCTCCGACGGCCGTACGCCCACCGACCGGGCCAGCGACTCGACCCTGCGGGCCTCCGCCGACAGCAGGTCGATCCGGGCGGGCAGCGCCGACCACACCGCGTCGGCCGCCGTGACCACCGCGATGACCTCGGCGTACCAGTCGTTCATCCGCTCGGCCAGCCGCTCCAGGCCGATCGGCTCGGGCAGCAGCACCGGATCTCCCGGCGCGTCGTGCCCGACGTCCGGCAGGACGCCGCCGGGCACCGTGACGCCGTCGCCGCGCAACGTCCGGGTCAGCCGCGCCAGATCGCCGGACGGCGGCCAGCGCCGGTCGCCACGCAGCTCGCGGGCGGTGCGCAGGGCGGCGCCGTAGACCTCGAAGTGGTCCCACAGCGCGGGGATCACGGGCTCGACCGACGCCCAGCGCTCCTTGGTGAGCCCGCTGAGCGCGGTGCCCTCCAGCAGCCTGCGGCCCGCGTGGTCCTGGAGCGCCAGCAGCGAGGCCTCGATCGCCTCGTGCTCGCTGGCCAGCCGCGCCAGGGCGCGGTCGACCTCCTCCCGGCTCATCACCGGCCCGGTGGATCCCGCCACCGTCATCGCACTCCCTTCCCGGCCTCGTCCCCCGCCCCGGCGGCGTCCGCCGCGCGGCGCGGTCAGTCCTCGTAGAGCGGCGCCGGGGGGCCGCTGATCCCCGGCAGGTCGTGCGCGAGCCACTTGTCGTAGGACCGCGTCCACGGGCTGTGCGCGCCACCGGCGCGGTAGGCGTCGAGGACGGCGTTGACCCGGCGTATCAGGTCCGTGTCGCCGAGGTTCATCGCCACGCCGTACGGCTCATGGGTGAGCGGTTGTCCGATCAGATGGACGGCCGGGTCCTGGGCGGCCTGACCTGCGGCGAGCGCGTTGTCCGTCAACACGGCGTCCACCTGACCGAGTTGAAGCCGCACCAGGCAGTCGATCTGATTGGCGACCAGCACGATCCGGGCGCCGTGCGGCTCGGCACGCAGCAGGGCCTCGCCCGTCGAACCGGACGCGGTGCACACCCGCTTCCCCCGCAGGCTGTCGTCGAACCCGGTCACCGTGGTGCCGGTCCTGGGCACCAGCAGCTGCTGGCCCGCCTCGAAGTACGCGGTGGAGAACGCCACTTGCCGGATCCGGTCGCAGGTGACCGACATCGTGCGCACCACCATGTCCACCTCGTGCGAACGCACCGCGGGGATGCGCTGGTCGGTGGGGACGGTGCGGTAGACGATCCTCGGATCGGGGCCAAGGATGTCGCGCGCTATGGCCTTGACCAGGTCGATGTCGAAGCCGACGAGCTGGTTGGTGTTCGGGTCGCGGTACCCCCACAGGTAACTGTCCTGGTCCACACCGACGACGAGGTAGCCACGCTTCTGGATGCGCCGGACCGCGGGGCCCGCCGCGGACGACGGGCGCAGGCTCGCCTCCGGGTGCGCGCACGTCTCGTCGGACGCCGGGCGAGCCCGCGCCACGTCCGGCGCTCCGGGTCCGTCCGCCACGGCCGCCGTTCCGGCCGGCGCGTCCATGGCGGGCTCGCACGGCACGAGCACCAGCGCCGCGGTCAGCGCGAGCGCGCAGGCACCGGCCATCGCGCCCACACCGCCCCAGCCGCGCAGCCGCCGCGTCCGCCTCCCGGCCGCACCGCTCATCGTCGCGTCACCCCGGCCTCCCCGTCGCTCCCGCGTGCCCTGCCGTCCCGTCGCCCCCATCCCTGTACCCACCTCACCGGTGCTCCCAAAGCTCACCGGTACTCCGAAAGCCGCCGGGAGACGCCCATCAGCGAAGCGGCCACGGCCAGCGCCGCGAGCGCCGCCGCACCCTCGGGCAGCCCGGCCAGCGCGTCCCGCGCGGCACCCGCCGACCGCTGGAACTCACCGGTCTCGTGGTCCAGCGCCTGCCGCAGTCCCGCGTCCACCGCGTCGAACGACTGGCCCGTCGTCGCCGATATCAGGTGACCGGCCGAGTCCGTGCCGCCGATGGCGCCCGCCACCGCGGAGACGTAGTCGCCCTTGGTGTCGTCGGCCCGCACGACCTGGTGGCGGGCGCGCCAGGTGACCACGTCGGCGGCCACCGCGCGCACCGGCGCGCGGCCGCCGTTCTCGTCGGCCAGCGCCAGCGCCCGCCCCAGCAGCCCGCCGTCGCCGCCCGGGCCCGGCCCGGCCAGGTCGGTCATCTCCCGTTCGTAGAGCGTCTCGTACTGGGTGTCGCCGCCCCGGGCGACCAACGTCAGGTTCTCGTCGCCGCGGGCTTGGAGGGCGTCGATCCGGGCCGCGTCGAGCACGTCGAGGGAGCGCGCGCCGTGCGCCCAGGAGTCGTGCAGGTCGACGCGCGCGGTCAACTGGCCCCCGGCCAGCCACAGCAGCGCCGCGGCGGTGGCCACGAAGCCCGCCAGCAGGCCCGGGTTGAACACCCTGCGGGTGCGCCGGTACAGCCGCCGCTGCGCCCAGGCGAGCGCGGCCAGCGCGACCGCGCCCAGGCAGAGCGCCGCCCAGGGCACCTGCTCGGCGTGCGCGTAGTCCACGCCGAGGCTGCCGGTCTCGGCCCGGTACAGCTTCTGTGCGGCGGGCAGCAGCGTCCCGGCCATCTGCTCGTTGGCGTAGCGCAGGTAGGCGCCGCCGAGCGGCAGGCCCTGCCGGTTGTCGGCCCGCGCGGTCTCCACCAGGCCGGTGTAGACCGGCAGTCGCTCGCTCAGCAACGTCACCTGGGCCTGCCCGAGCGGCGAACCGGCGTTGTGCGCGGCCGCCTTGGCTATCAGCTGCGCGGCGGTGCGCACGTCCGTGCTGTAGCGGCTGGTCACGTCGGCGGGGGCCGCGCCGCCCACCAGGAAGCCGGTCGCGGCCGTGGTGTCGGCGTCGGCGAGGCTGCGGTAGATCTCGGCCGCGTCGGCGGACAGCGGCTGACTGCTGGTGGCCACCGCCCGGGCCGCGCCGACGCGTTGCGCGGTCTGCCAGGCGGCGACCGCGCCGAACGCCAGCAGCAGCGCCGCCAGCAGCGTGGCGATCAGCCGCAGCCGCCCCGGTTCCGTCGTCGCGGCGGCGCGCAGCCGCTCGGCGCGCGCGGCCCACACGGGGCGGCGCGGTGCGGGCAGCCCGGACAAGGCGGTCGGGCCCACGGGCACCGCACGGCCGCCCGAACCGCGTGACGCCACAAGGCCGTTGCCCGGGGCCGCTGTCGGGCTGCCGCTGGGGGACGCCGCCGGGCCGTCGTTACCGGCGTGCGTCGGCATGCCTGCCACCGTGACCCTCCCCCCTGGGCGCCGCCCTCGCCGTCCGCTCCTGCCGAGCGGACGCCGTACCCGTCACTTCTTACCCAGCAGTATGGCCACCCCCACTGACATCCTCCTAGGCATTTCCGTGATCTTGCCCGGAACGCACGGCCGCGCCCCGGCACGCGACCCGGCACGACGCCCGCGGGACGCCCCGTGGCGTGGCCACCGAGCGGCACCCCCGATCGGGGACCGACGAGCAGGACCACCGAGCAGGATCACAGAGCAGGACCACCGAGCAGGACCACCGAGCAGGATCACAGAGCAGGACCACCGAGCAGGACCACCGAGCAGGACGGAGACGGCCGATGGCGGTGCGGGACCCGGGCGAGGACGACGCCCAGCGCGAGCGCGACGACGCTCAGCGCGACCGTGTGGGCGCGTTCCTGCGGGCGGCCGGCCTGACCTCGCTGGTCGACGTGCACACCCATTTCATGCCCGAACGCGTCCTGGCGAAGGTCCGGGCGTACTTCGACGCCGCGGGGCCGCTGATCGGGCGGGAGTGGCCGATCGCCTACCGCGAGGACGAGGAGACGCGGCTGGCGATCCTGCGCGGCTTCGGCGTGCGGGCGTTCACCTCGATGATCTACCCGCACAAACCCGGCATGGCCGCCTGGCTCAACGACTGGGCCGCCGGGTTCGCCGACCGCGTGCCGGACTGCCTGCACACCGCGACCCTGTATCCGGAGCCGGGCGTCGCCGGATACGTGCGCGAGGCGCTGGAGTCGGGGGCGCGGGTGTTCAAGGCGCACCTCCAGGTCGGCGACTACGACCCCGGCGATCCGTTGCTGGACGGCGCGTGGGGGCTGCTGGAGGACAGCGGCACGCCGGTCGTCACGCACTGCGGTTCGGGCCCCGCGCCGGGCAGGTTCACCGGGCCGGGGCCGATGCGCGCGCTGCTGGCCAGGCATCCGCGGCTGCCGGTGATCGTGGCCCACCTCGGCATGCCGCAGTACGCGGACTTCCTCGCGCTGGCCGAGCGGTACGAGCACGTCCGGCTGGACACCACGATGGCGTTCACGGACTTCGCCGAGCGCACGACGCCGTTCCCGCGCGACCTGCTGCCGAGGCTCGCGGCGCTGGGCGACCGCGTGCTGTTCGGCAGCGACTTCCCCAACATCCCCTATCCGTACGCCCACGCGCTTCAGGCGCTGGCCCGCCTCGACCTCGGCGACGCGTGGCTGCACGCGGTCTGCCACGACAACGCGGCACGGCTGTTCGGGATCAAGGGCTGAAGGCGGCGGGGTCGCCGGACGCCGCCGCTCCCCCCACGGGGCGACGGCGTCCGGCGGCCTGGAGGGCGCTCACGGCCCACGGCGGCCCCGGGACCTCAACACCCCGCCGTATCAACCGCGTCGGCGGGCGCGTCGGCGCCGAAGTGCTCGCGCAGCCGTGCCGAGGCAGCCGGGCCCGCGCCCACCCGGTCCATCCCCAGCAGCGCCGCCCCCAGCACCGGCGGCGCGCTGACCACCCGGGCCACCGCCCGCGGCGCCACCGCCGCCAGCCGGGCGGCGACGTCGTCCAGCAGCAGCGGGTGCCGGGCCGCCAGCACGCCGCCGCCCAGCACCACCACCGCGTCGGACTCCAGCAGGTCCAGCCTGCGCAGCGCCACCCGCGCCAGCGCCGTGATCTCCTGTGCCTGCCGCTCCACGATGCGCCGGGCGACCGGGTCGCCGCCGTCCGCGACGCGGAAGAGCACCGGCACGAGTTCGTGCCGGGCGGCCGCCGGGACCACCTCCAGGTGCAGCGCCTCGATCAGCGCGTACATCGAGGACAGGCCGAAGTGGGCGGGCAGCGCGGTGGCCAGCGCGGTCGGCTCGCCGCGCCCGTCCTCGGCACGCGCCGCCCACCACAGCGCCTCCTCCGACAGGTACGCGCCGCCTCCCCAGTCGCCGGAGATCCGGCCGACGGCGGGGAAGCGCGCGGTGCGCCCGTCGGGCAGCATGCCCACGCAGTTGATGCCCGCCCCGCACACCACGGCGACGCCGCGCGGCTCGGCCACCCCGGCCCGCAGGATCGCGAAGGTGTCGTTGGCGACGTGGGTGCGCCGTCCCCAGCCGTAGGCGCGCAGGGCGAGTTCGAGCTGCTGCTCCTCCACGGGGAAGTCGGCGTTGGCCAGGCACGCGCAGACCTGCTCGACCAGCGGCGGCGCGTCCACCGCGATCCCGGCCTCGTGCGCGGCGAGCGCCACCAGCGGGGCGAGCCCGGCGACCGCCTCGGCCACGCCGACCACCGGGGGCTGGAAGCCGCCGCCGCGGGCGGTGCCGAGCACGGTGCCGTCGGCTGCGACGATGGCCACGTCGGTCTTGCTGTTGCCCGCGTCGATCGCCAGCACGCCGCCCGGCACGGCCGGCCGCTCGGAGGGCGCCGACGGCGGACGGGAAGGGGTCAGGCCCACGCCAGGTGCTCCCGGTTGTGCGCGATCAACTGGTCCGTCAGCGCCTCGGCGTACGCGTACTGGCCGATCAACGGGTGGGCGAGCAGGGCCCGGAAGACCCGCTCGCGCCCGCCGCGCAGCGCCGCGTCCAGCGCCAGGTCCTCGTACGCCGTGACGCCCGCGACCAGTCCCGCGTACAGCGGGTCGAGCGCGGGTACCGGCAGCGGCGCCACCCCCTCGGCGCCCACCGTCGCCTGTGTCTCGATGACCGCGTCGTCGGGCAGGAAGGGCAGCGTGCCGTTGTTGAACGCGTTGACCACCTGGACGTCGCCGGTACCGCGCAGCAGGGACGAGGCGAGGGCGACGGCGGCCTCGGAGTAGAACGCGCCGCCGCGCTTGGCCAGCAGGTCCGGCTTGGTGTCCAGCGCGGGGTCGGCGTACAGGGCGAGCAGTTCGCGTTCCATCGCGGCGACCTCGGCGGCCCGTGACGGCTTCTGGCGCAGTTCGCCCACCACCTCGTCGTGCGCGTAGTAGTAGCGCAGGTAGTACGAGGGCACCACGCCGAGCCGCTCCAGCAGGGGGCGCGGCAGGCTCAGGTCGGCGGCGACCGCGTCCCCGTGCTCGGCGAGCAGCCTGGGCAGCACGTCCTCGCCGCCCGGGCCGCCGAGCCGCACCCCCAGCTCCCAGGTGAGGTGGTTGAGGCCCACGTGGTCCAGGTGCACGTCGGCGGGCGCGACGTCCAGCAGCGCGGCGAACCTGCGCTGGAAGCCGATCGCCACGTTGCACAGCCCCACCGCGCGGTGCCCGGCCTTCAGCAGCGCGCGGGTGACGATGCCGACCGGATTGGTGAAGTCGACGATCCACGCGTCGGGCGCCGCCCGGCGGACCCGGTCGGCGATGTCCAGCACCACCGGGACCGTGCGCAGCGCCTTCGCGAGGCCGCCCGCGCCGGTGGTCTCCTGGCCGACGCAGCCGCACTCCAGCGGCCAGGTCTCGTCCTGCTGCCTGGCCGCCTGGCCGCCGACGCGCAGTTGCAGCAGCACCGCGTCGGCGCCCGCGACGCCGGCGTCCAGGTCGCCGGTGGTCACGACGCGGCCGGGGTGGCCCTGGCGGGCGAAGATCCGCCGGGCCAGTGCCCCGATCAGCTCCAGCCGGTCGGCGGCCGGGTCGATCAGCGTCAGCTCCTCGATGGGCAGCGTCTCGCGCAACCGGGCGAAACCGTCGATGAGTTCGGGGGTGTAGGTGGAACCGCCCCCTACTACGGCGAGCTTCATCAGCCCTTCACTCCTGTCAGTGTGACGCCTTCGACGAACGCCTTCTGGGCGAAGAAGAAGACGATGATCACCGGTGCCATCACGAGCATCGTGGCCGCCATGGTGAGGTTCCAGCTGGTCTGGTGGGCGCCCTTGAACGACTCCAGTCCGTAACTGAGCGTCCAGGCCGCGGGGTTCTCGCTCGCGTAGATCTGCGGGCCGAAGTAGTCGTTCCAGCAGTAGAAGAACTGGAAGAGCGCCACGGCCGCGATCGCGGGCCTGGCCATCGGCAGGATCACCCGCAGCAGGGTGCGCAGCTCACCGCAGCCGTCCACGCGGGCGGCGTCCACGTACTCGTTCGGGATGGTCACCAGGAACTGCCGCAGCAGGAAGATGGTGAACGCGTCGCCGAACGCCATCGGGATGATCAGCGGCCACAGGGTGCCGGTCAGGTGCATCTGGTTGGCCCAGAACAGGTACATCGGCACGATGACCACCTGCGGCGGCAGCATCATCGTCGCGACCACCAGCATCAGCGCGGTGTTGCGGCCCCGGAAGCGGAACTTGGCGAGCGCGTAGGCCACCGGCACGCTGGAGACCACGGTCAGCACGGTGCCCGAGACCGCGTAGACGAGGCTGTTCTTCCACCACGTCAGGAAGCCCGCGGTGTGGAAGACGGTCACGTAGTTGTGCCATGCGAACGGGTGCGGCCACAGCGAGCGGGTCAGCGCCTGGTTGTCGCTCATCAGCGAGGTCAGCAGCACGAAGACGAACGGCAGCACGAAGAACAGCGCCGCGGCGACTGCGAGGGAGTGGACCGCGACCCACTCCAGCGCGGCCCTGCGCCGGGCCGAGCGGGCGGCGCCGCCGGGCGGGGAGGCCGGCGCGGACGCCGGGGCCGGGGCCTTGAGGACGTCGGTCATGGCGGTTCAGTCTCCCGCCTGGATCAGGCCGCCACGGCGGCGCATCAGCAGCGCGGTGAAGGCCATGGCGAGGGCGAACAGGACGAGCGCGATGACACAGGCCGAGCCGGTGTCGAAGTGCTGGAAGCCGAGGTTGTAGACGAGCTGCGGCAGCGTCAGCGTCGACTTGTCGGGGTAGCCGGGCTCGAACTGCTGCCCGGAGTTGCCGATGATCCCGCTGGCGACCTGACCGGCGATCATCGGCTGGGTGTAGTACTGCATGGTCTGGATGACGCCGGTGACGACGGCGAACATCACGATGGGCGAGATGTTCGGCAGCGTGACGAAGCGGAACCGCTGCCAGGCGCCCGCGCCGTCCAGCTCGGCGGCCTCGTACTGCTCCTTCGGCACGTCGAGCAGCGCGGCCATGAAGATCACCATCAGGTCGCCGACGCCCCACAGCGCCAGCATGGTCAGCGCGGGCTTGGACCAGCTCGGGTCGTTGAACCAGCCCGGCTGCGGCAGCCCGACGTCGCCGAGCAGGTGGTCGACCGGCCCGGTGCCGGGGTTGAGCAGGAAGGCGAACGCCATGGTGGCGGCGACCGGGGGCGCCAGGTAGGGCAGGTAGAACGCGGTGCGGAACAGCCCGGTGCCCAGCTTGATCTTCGTGATCAGCAGTCCGACACCCAGCCCGAAGACCACTCGGGTGGTGACCATCACCAGCACCAGCCACAGCGTGTTGCGCAACGCGGGCCAGAACAGCGGGTATTCGGTGAAGACGTACGACCAGTTGCGGGTGCCGTTCCAGGTCGGCGGCCGGAAGCCGTCGTAGTGCATGAAGGAGAAGTACACGGTCGAGACCAGGGGGTAGGCGAAGAAGAACGCGAACCCGATCAGCCAGGGCGCGAGGAACGCCAGCGTGACCAGGGCCGAGCGGCGGCGCTTGGCCTTCGGCGTGACCGTGCGCGCGCAGCGCCCGGCCGACGGGGTGGTGAGGGAGGCGGCCATCGTCACTTCGCCTGCGCGGTGTCTTCGTCGACCTGCTTGTCCACGCCCTTCAGGCCCGCTTCGAGGTCCCGCACCTTGCCCGCCTCGTAGTTGTAGGCGAAGTCCTGCAAAGTGACCTGGTACTGGCCGCCGTTGGGGCTCGCGGGCGTGGTGTTGCTGTTGGGGTTCTCCGCGATGTCCACGAACGTCTGGAAGTTCGGGTCCTGGTCGAGCTTCGGCGACTTGAGCGCGGCCAGGGTGGAGGGCACGTTGTGGATCTCGTTGGAGAAGTTCACCACCGCGTCGGTGTCGGTGGTGATGAACTTGACGAACTCCCAGGCGGCGTTCTGCTTCTGGCTGTGCGCGGCGATGCCGACGATGGTGCCGGTGATGTACCCCTTGCCGTAGGTGTCGGCCTGGTCGTCCGGCACCGGCAGCGGCGCCACCCCGATCGGGAACTTCACGCCCGCCTGCTGGGCCATCCCCAGCCGCCACTCGCCGTCCATGGCCATCGCGACCTGCCCGGTCTGGAACGGGTTCTTCGCGCCGAACTCGTCCCCGAAGGTGCTGCGGTACTTCTCCAGCCTGGTGAACCCGCCGAGCGCGTTCACCAGCCCCTTCTGGTAGGTGAACATCTGGGCGAAGGCGGGGTCCCTGGCGACCTCGGAGTCGCCCTTGGAGTCGAAGTAGGCCGGGCTCCACTGGGCGGCGTAGTGCGCGGGCGTCGACTCGTAGCCGTGGAAGTCCGGCATGAAGCCCAGTTGGGAGTACGAGTCCCCGCTGGACCTGGTCAGCTTGACCGCGTCGGCCTGGAACTGCGACCAGGTGTGCGGTGGCGAGGTGATACCGGCGGCCTTGAACGCGTCCTTGTTGTAGTACAGCCCGTAGGCGTCCCCGAGCAGCGGCAGCGTGCAGCGTGTCCCGTCGTACTGGGTGTAGTCCAGCATCGGCTTGGGGAACGTGCTCTGCGGGTCGATGCCGGACTTCTTCAGGAACGGCCCGAGATCCGCCATCGCCCCCGACGAGCAGAACTTGCCGACGTTGTCGGTGGTGAACGACGAGACCACGTCCGGCGCGTCCGGACCGCCCGCGCGCAGCGCCTGGTTGATCTTGTCGTCGTTGACGTTGGGCACCGCGTGGACGTGGATGTTGGGGTGCGCCTTCTCGAACGCGGCGATGTCGTCGTTGATCGCCTTCAGCTCGCTCGGCGCGCTCCAGCCGTGCCAGAAGTTGATCGTGACGTCCTTGTTCGGGTTGTCGCCCGCCTGGTCGGTGCTCTGCCCGGTACAGGCACTGGCCAGCAGTGTCATCGCGGCGCCGGTGGCGAGGGCGGTGCATATGCGGGCGAATCTGCGGGATGTGGACATGCGGATCCTCCAGGAGGGCATGCGGAAGCAGGGCTCGGTGCGCGGGGGGGTGGGACGAGGTGCGGATGTCGCGCCCGGGGCGCGGTAAGGGGCGGGCCCGGGGTCGTGCTGTCTGCGGCCTTATTCGGCCGTGGTGTCGAAGATCTCGTCGCGGGCGGCGGCCAGCGCCCGCTGGACCGCGCCGACCAGCACCGGGTTGCCGGTCAGCTCGCTGAGCCGCAACGCGGGCTGCGGGATGGCCAGTTCGCGCAGGTGCCGCTCGACCCGGGAGCGCAGTTCCTCGCCGCCCGCGGTCACCACGCCGCCGGACAGCACGACGAGCTGCGGGTCCAGCACGGCGACGACGGAGGCGAGTCCGGTGGCCATCCGGACGGCCAGTTCGTCCAGCACCGCGGCGCCGTCCTGACCGTCGGCCACCGCCTTGGCGATCGCCTCCTGGGGGGTGCGGGCCTTGATGCCGCCCTGCCGGGCGAGCTTCAACACCGCTTCGCCGCCCGCCAGTTCCTGGAAGCCGCCGGTGTTGGCGCGGCTGACGTTGTGCAGGACCGGCGCCCCCGGCAGCGGCATGTAGCCGACCTCGCCCGCGCCGCCGGTGGCGCCGCGGTGCAGCCGGCCGCCGAGCACGACGGCCGCGCCGATGCCCTCCTCGGCCCAGAAGAGCACGAAGTCCTCGCAGCCGACCGCCGCGCCGAGGCGCTGCTCGGCGACGGCCGCCAGGTTGACGTCGTTCTCCACCGTGAGCGGCACGCCCAGGGCGGCGCCGAGTTCGTCGAGCAGGTCGGGGGAGTGCCAGCCCGGCACGTGGCCCGCGTACCGCAGCACGTTGGTCACCGGGTCGAAGGCGCCGGGGAAGCCGATGACGACCCGGTTGAGCCGGGAACGGTCCACCCCGGCCGCCGCGGCCGCCGTGTCGATCGCCTCGGTGACCTGGCTGACGGTGCGGGTGGTGCGCCGGCCCTTGGTCGTCACGGTGTGCTCGCCGCGCACGTCGCCCGCGATGTCGGCGACGGCCGCGGTGATGCGGTCGGGGGTCACGTCCAGCGCCGCGACGTGGCCCGCGTCGGGGTTCACCCGGTACAGCTGGGCGCTCGGGCCCGGCCGGCCGGCCGTCGTGCCGGTGGCGACGACCAGCCCGGCGGCCTCCAGGCGGCCGAGCAACTGGGAGGCGGTGGGCTTGGACAGTCCGGTCAGCTCGCCGATCCGGGTGCGGGAGAGCGGGCCGTGTTCCAGCAGCAGGTCGAGCGCGGCACGGTCGTTCATGGCGCGCAGCACGCGCGGCGTTCCCGGTGTCCCGGCCACGGTCCTGATCCCTCCCTCGTACGGCGTCGACGGCTAACGGTAATGGTCGCGGGCACCGCGCGGCGTGGTGACCGCGAGTGCTCTATTAGGAAACTTTCCTATCGGTGACTGGAAAGTTAAGCCTCCGCATCGGACCCGTCAAGGGGCTACCCGTGAGTACCCGGGCCGTCTCGACCAAAGCGTTACCCGGGGAAACGCCGACGGCCCCCGCGACCGGTGTCGCGGGGGCCGTCGGGGCGGCGGGAACGTGAGGTCACCGCCGCCGGAAGAGCGAGTGGCGGCCGGGGCGCTTCTCGTCGCCCTCCGGGCCCTCGCCGTCCCCGCCGTCCTTTCCGGACGCGCCGGAGGCCTCCGGCGCCTGCGAGGGGTGCGGCGCCTGCGAGACGTGCGGCGGGGTGGACGGGTGCGGTACCGACGTGCCGCCGGTGGTCTCCGGCGCGGGAACGGGGGCGGGGGCGGCCGGGACGGAGACCGCGGCGGCGGAGGCGGGGCCGGTCTCGACCACCGGCGCCTGGGCCGGGTCGGTGCTGGTGGCGTCGGAGGCCGTCGCGCTGCCGCCTGCGATCGTGATGCCCTCCTCGTCGAAGGCCCGCTTGATCCGCCAGCGCAGCTCGCGCGCCACGCCGGTCGCCCTGCCCGGCATGGTCTTCGCCTGCGCCCTTATCACCACGGAGTCCGCGCTGACCGTCTCCAGGCCCAGGACCTGCACCGGCTCCCAGAGCGCCTCGTCCCAGGGCTCCTCCTTGGCCATCTGCTCCGCCGCCGAGGTGATGACGTCCCTGGCCCGGTCCAGGTCCTCGCCGTAGCCGACCTGGATGTCGACCATCGCGGTCGCCCAGCCCTGGCTGAGGTTGCCGATCCGCTTGACCTCGCCGTTGCGCACGTACCAGATCTCGCCGTTGTCGCCGCGCAGCTTGGTCACCCGCAGGCCGACCTCGATCACGGTGCCGGAGGCCACGCCGGCGTCGATCGTGTCGCCGACGCCGTACTGGTCCTCAAGGATCATGAAGACGCCGGAGAGGAAGTCGGTGACCAGGTTGCGGGCGCCGAAGCCGACCGCGACGCCCGCCACCCCGGCGCTGGCCAGCAGCGGGGCCAGGTTGATCTGGAGCACCGACAGCACGGTCAGCGCCGCCGTGCCCAGGATCAGGAACGACGCCACGCTGCGCAGCACCGAGCCGATCGCCTCACTGCGCTGCCTGCGCCGCTCCGCGTTGACCAGCAGCCCGCCGAGGGCGGCGCTGGCGCGGGACTCCGCGGTGCGGTTCATCCGCGCGATCAGCTGGGTGATCATGCGGCGGACCATGGCTCGCAGGACGATCGCGATCGCCAGGATGAGGATGATCCGCAGGGCCGCCTCGACCCAGTTCGCCCAGTGGACCTGCACGTAGTTGGCCGCGTTGGTGGCGGACCGCTGGGCGTGGTCGAGCGTGACGTCGCCCGGGTCGCCGGGACCCGGCGAGGCGGCGGCGATCATGGACCAGGACCAGGACACGGTGGGGGACCTTCCCTAGGGACGGGGGCTTCGGGCTGCGCCGTCCGGACGGGCCCGGAGGGGCCCCGGTCTGCGAACGGCCGGTCAACCACCCTAACGGGGCAATCGCCGCGCCCCCGGACGACGACCGAACGCCTCTCCGGTGACCGGGGGCGTAATGCGTGGATATAAAGAGGTGTGCGGGAAAACACCCTGAGGTCGTTACCCGGTCATGGTGGCGCCACGACCAGGAGTGCGGCGACACTGAGGGGAGATCGTCCCGGCGCGAGCCACGCGCCGCCGGCGTATTAAGGGAGGCATCCGTGCCGCATGTCCTTGTCCTCAACGCGTCGTACGAGCCGCTCGGCGTCGTACCGCTCCGCCGCGCGCTCGTTCTCGTCCTCAACAACAAGGCCGTCTGCCTTGAGGAGTCCGGCGCCCTCATGCACAGCGCGACCCGCGTACTTCCCGCGCCCAGTGTCGTAAAACTCACGAAATTCGTGCGCGTCCCGTTCCGCGGGCCGGTCCCGCTCACCCGGCGCGCGCTCTTCGCCCGGGACGGCGGCAAGTGCGCCTACTGTGGCAGCGCCGCAACCAGCGTCGACCACGTCATCCCGCGCAGCCGGGGCGGCCAGCACTCCTGGGACAACGTGGTGGCGGCCTGCCGCCGCTGCAACCACGTCAAGGCCGACCGCCACGTCGCGGAACTCGGCTGGCGCCTGCGCCATCAGCCCGCCCCGCCCTCCGGCCTGGCCTGGCGCATCATCGGCACCGGCCATAGGGACCCGCGCTGGCTGCCATACCTGCAAGCGTATGGCGCCGAGGACGCCATGGCCCGGATCGACGGCATCTCCGCCTGAGGTCCGGGCCTTCGTCGTAGGTACGCGGAGCACGCCTTCCGAAGGCGGACACGTGGTGGGGGACCGGACCGCGCGGCCCGGCTCCCCACCACCGCTACGCGCCCACCTCGCCGTCGATCGCCTCGCGCAGGAAGTCCGCGTGGCCGTTGTGCCGGGCGTACTCCAGCAGGACGTGGACCATCGCCAGCCGCAGCGAGACCTCCTCGCCCCAGCGCGGCTGGAGCCCGCGGACGTCCAGTGTGGCCGCCGCGCGCTCCACGCGACGGGAGACCTCCACCTCGGCACGCCACGTGCCGAACGCCTCCTCGCGCGTCGAGCCGCTCGCGTCGTACGCAGCCTGGAAGTCCACCTCGTCGGACCACACCATCGGCGCGTCGTTGTCCTCGAAGACCCGGCGGAACCAGGCCCGCTCGACCTCGGCCATGTGCCGCACCAGCCCCAGCAGGGTCAGCGCGGACGGCGGGCAGGAGCGGGTGCGCAGCGCCTCGTCGTCCAGCGCCGCGCACTTCATCTCCAGCGTCGCGCGGTGGTAGTCGAGGAACGCGCGCAGCGTCTCGCGTTCGTCGCCGAAGTGCGGTGGGCCGGTGCGGATGTCGGGGATCACGGCCGGAAGCCAACCACATCCGGCCCGAAATCCCCCTTCCGGGTGCCGAGTTCACCGAATCCCGAAGCGCTCCCCGGCACGCTTCGGGCACAGTCGGTACATGAGCGGCTACAGCAACGGCGGGCCGGGCGGCTTCGAGGACAGCGTGCCCGCCTACCTGACGATCCGGGTCACTGCGCAAAGCGGCCCGATCGCGGCCTTCGCCGAGCAGGAGGCATGGCAGGCCAGGGAGCGCTATCCGCAGGTGATGGGTGTCGGTGCGCCGGAGTTCTTCTGGGCCCGGGAGCACGAGGCGGGCGGATGGGAGCTGTCGGAGTGCGGCGCCGACGCGCCGCAGCAGGCCCGCGACTCGCTGGGTTCGCAGTTCCGCATGCGGTCGCAGGCCGCCGAGCAGGAGGGCGACGCCGAGGCCGCCCGCCGGTGGATGGCCGCCGCGCTGCGCATGGACCGCGAGGTGGTCGACGAACTGGCTGTGCGCGGCGAGCGGTTCAGGATCGTGCGCGCCTCGCACTTCGTGCGCATGGGTCCGAGTGGACCCGAGCCGCCTCGCCCGTCCGATCCCGACCCGGGCGAGGTGGGCGACGGTGACCGGCCCGTCAGCGGCGCCAAGGGCTTCGTCGTGGACCCGTTCACCGGCACCGGCCTGTCTGACGGCCTGCTCAAGCTGGATCTGATGCGCTTCGTGGGCGTCGTGCGCGGCGCGCCGCCCGAGGTGTCCCGGGACGCCCGGCGCGCGGCGCAGGAGTATCCGGGCGGGGTGCTGCTGCCTGCCGTCTTCGCGCTGTCCGAACGGGTCGACGGCGAGTGGCGCAGCCACCGGCCCGGTGTCACGTACGCCACCCCGCAGGGCGCGCGGGACGGTCTGGCGTCCTGGATGCGGGTGATGGCGCCGTTCTCGATGCGGCTGGACGACGAGGAGCGCGCCGTCTACGCGGCCGCCGCCGACCGGCTGGACGGCAAGCGCGCCAACGTCGCCACCGTCGCGGGCCGCCGCTTCCGGGTGACCCGGGTCGAACGGATGGTCCGCGTCGGCCCGGACGGCCCCGAGGGACCGCGCCCGTCGGACTTCGACCCGGAGCCGCCCATCGAGGTCCACGTGCGGCAGCTGAAGGAGGCGGGGGAGTGGAAGGACGAGGACGAGCCGATCGAACTGGACGCCCGCACCCTGGAGTTGAAGGCGCTGTGGGAGCAGGAGGAGGCCCGCAGGATCGCCGCGAAGGAGAAGCGGGAGCGTGAGCGCGGGGAGCGACGCGGGCGGGGGGCCGGGCCGGGGGGCTGAGCCCTCGCGGGCTGAGCGCCTGACAGCCCGCTGACACCGCGGGCGCGGCCCAGCGGGGCTCCCGTCAGCCCACGGTCAGCCCGTTGTCAGCGGCCCGGGGGAGGTTGGACGCGTTAACCCCGGACGACCTCGAACGGAGCATTCCCATGACCGTCGGCACCCGCACCCGTGTCCTGATCTCGGGGTCCGGCATCGCCGGATCCTCCCTCGCCCACTGGCTCGCCCGCCACGGCGGCTTCGACGTCACCGTCGTCGAGCGCGCCCCCGCCTTCCGGCCCGGCGGCCAGGCCATCGACGTGCGCGGCCCCGCCCTGGACGTCGCGGAACGGATGGGAATACTGCCGTCGTTGCGGGAGCACGCCACCGACATGCTCGGGATGTCGGTGGTCGACGGCTCCGGCCGTGAGGTCTACCGCAGCACCGAACGCACACTCACCGGCGGTGAGTTGGCGAGCCCGGACGTCGAGATCATGCGCGATGACCTCAACGAGATCATCCAGCGGGCCTGCCCGGGCGGCGTCGCCTACCGCTACGGCGACTGGGTGATCGCCCTCGACGACCGGGACGAGGAGGGCGTGCGCGTCGCGTTCCGCGAGGCGCCGCCGGAGACCTTCGACCTGGTCGTCGGCGCCGACGGGCTGCACTCGGCGGTGCGCGCGGCCGCCTTCGGGCCGGAGCGGGGCTTCATCCACCACCTCGGCAGCTACCTGGCCGTCTTCACCGCTCCCAACTTCCTGAACCTGGATCGCTGGCAGGTCTTCTGCCGGGCCGGGGAGCCCGGCGCCGAGGTGTTCGGCGGCGTCATGAGCGCCCGGGACAACTCCGAGTCGCGGGTCTACCTCGGCTTCGGGAGCGAGGAGCCGCTGGAGTACGACGTGCGGGACGTCGCCGCCCAGCGGCGGCTGGTAGCCGAGCGGTTGACGGGCGCGGGCTGGGAGTTCGACCGGATCGTGAAGTACCTGTGGGACGCCGCGGACTTCCACTTCGACTCCATGAGCCAGATCCACATGGACAGCTGGTCACGCGGCCGGGTGGTGCTGCTGGGCGACGCGGGCTACTGCGGATCGCCGATGTCGGGCCAGGGCACCAGCATGGCCATGGTCGGCGCGTACGTCCTGGCGGGCGAGCTGAAGACCGCGGCGGGGGAGCACCGGGCCGCGTTCGCCGCGTACGAGGGGGAGTTGCGCGAGTACGTCGCGGGGAACCAGGCGATCGCGCTGACCAGCCGGCAGCGGATGGCCGCGGAGGTGGACGGCACGGCGGACGCCCTCGACCTGCCCCGCCTGGAGGACGTCGTGCACGGCCT
Source organism: Streptomyces sp. ICBB 8177 (assembly GCF_003144095.1). GTDB lineage: Bacteria > Actinomycetota > Actinomycetes > Streptomycetales > Streptomycetaceae > Streptantibioticus_D. The sequence continues at coordinate 455,653 of NZ_NSKH01000003.1, forward strand.
GCGGCTCAAGGATTACTGAGCGGCGCGGGCGGCGTAGGGTCGGCCCATGGCGGAACCCCACGAGCTGACCCTGCTGGAACAGGCCGCCGCCGTACGGCACGGCGAGATCTCCGCGGTCGCGCTGACCGAGCACTACCTCGCCCGGATCGAGCGCTTCGACGCCGCCGTGGGCGCGTACCTCACGGTCACCGCCGACCTGGCGCTGGAGCAGGCCCGGCAGGCCGACCGGCTGCGCGCCGCGGGCGGGCCGCTGCCGCCGCTGCTGGGCGTGCCGGTGCCGGTCAAGGACCTGACGCCGGTCGCCGGGGTCCGCTTCACCTCCGGGTCCGCCGCCTTCGCGGACCGCGTGACGCAGGCGTCCGCCCGGGTCCCCGAGCTGCTGCGCGAGGCGGGCACGGTGATGCCGGGCAAGACCAACACCCCGGAGTTCGGGCTGCCCGCCTACACCGAGAGCCGGGTCGGCCCGCCCGCGCGCACGCCGTACGACACCAGCCGCGGCGCCGGGGGCTCCAGCGGGGGCGCCGCGGCGGCGGTGGCGGCCCGGCTCGCCCCGGCGGCGGTCGGCAGCGACGGGGGCGGCTCGATCCGCATCCCGGCGAGCTGCTGCGGCCTGGTCGGGCTCAAGCCCAGCAGGGGCCGGGTCAGCCCCGCACCGCGCGGCGACGTCAGCGGCCTGGCCACGGACGGCCCGCTGGCCCGCACGGTGCGCGACGCCGCCGCGCTGCTCGACGTCATCGCGGCGCGGGTGCCGGGCGACCCGTGGCCCGCGGGCGGGCCGGACCGGCTCTTCCTCGACTGGTGCGGCAGCCGCCCGCGCCGCCTGACGATCGCCCGCTGGGCGGACCCCGACCCGGCCGGGGTCGTGGTCGACCCCGAGGTGCTGGCCGCCTACGACCGCACGGCCGCGCTCCTCGCCGACCTGGGCCACGAGGTCCGCGAGATCCCGCAGCCGCTCGCCCCCGGCGACCGCGACGCGTTCACGCCGGTGTGGTCGGTGCTGGCCGCCCTCACCCCGGTGCCCAGGCGGGACGAGGCGCTACTGATGCCGATGACCCGCTGGTTGCGCGAGCGCGGCGAGGCGGTGACCGGCGTCGAGTACGCGCGGGCGCTGGCCGCGATGCAGACGATCGGGCGGAAGTTCGCCACCGCGATCGACGGCTACGACGCCGTGCTCACCCCGACGCTCGCCCAACTGCCGCAAGCCGTGGGCGCGTTGCGCGACGACGCCGATCCGGAGGCGGACTTCGCGGCGCAGACCGCGTTCACACCCTTCACCGCGCCGTGGAACATCGCCGGGCTGCCCGCCGTTTCGCTGCCGCTGGGCTGGTCGCGCGACGGCCTGCCGATCGGCGTGATGCTGGGTGCCCGGCACGGCGAGGAGGGCCCGCTGCTGGCGCTGGCCGCACAGCTGGAGGAGGCGGCGCCGTGGGCGGAGCGCGCGGTGCCGGAGGGGTTCGCGTAGCGGCCGGACCGGGGACGCGGCACAGGGGGCGCGGCGCCGCGTCGAGCCGTACGCACGACTGGCGTTGATATGACCTAGCGTGTGCGGGCGGTCGCGTGTGGTGAGTGTGGGATGTGCCCGCGGACAGTGGGTAGGGCTCAGACGTCCGACCGTCTCGACCGATCCACCCACCGGAGGCACTCCGTGGCCGTCCCAGCCGATCTTCTGCTGTCCGCTCTGAGCGAGTGCGACTGCGGCTTCGAGGAGCCGCTGACCTCGGAGCCCGCGATGGCGGAGGACGTCCCGCTCACCAGCGAGCCCCCGCTCGCCGTGGAGCCGGCGCTGACCAGCGAGCCCACCGCCGTGGTCGGCGTCGGCGCGGAAGGCTGAGCGGGACGCGATGGGCGGACCCGAGCGGCCGGACCCGGCGTCCGGCCCGGTGGCGGGCGACGCTCTGCGGCGGCTGGCCGCCGCGCACGGAGTGCAGATCCGCTACGAGACCACCCCCGGCACCGTCGTCGACGCCCCCGAAGCGGGCGTCGTCGCCGCGTTGCGGGCCCTGGGCGTCGACGCGTCAGGGCCGGACGCGGTCGCCCGGGCGCTGGCCCGCCACGAGGAGCTGCTCGCGGCGAGGCTGCTGCCGCCCTGCGTGGTGCTGCGCGAGGGCGCGCCGCTCAAGCCGGACGTGCCCGAGGGCACCGCGCTCACCGTCGAGCTGGAGGACGGTACGACGGCCACCCGGGGACCGCTGCCGCTCGGCTACCACCGGCTGCGGGCCCGCGCCGCGGACGGGCGCGAGGCCGACGCCGCCCTGATCGTCGTGCCCGAGCGGCTGCCGGGGCCGCCCCGGCGCGGCTTCGGGTTCATGGTGCAGCTGTACTCACTGCTGTCGGAACGCTCGTGGGGCATGGGTGACCTCGGCGACCTGGCGGAGCTCGCCGCCTGGGCCGGACGGACGCTCGGAGCCGACTTCCTCACCGTCAACCCCCTGCACACCGCCGTCCCGGCCCGTGAGGGCGCGGCCACCGACCCCTCGCCGTACCGCCCCTCCACCCGGCGCTTCCCCGACCCGGTCTACCTTCGGGTGCGGGACGTGCCCGAGTACGCCTACCTGCCCGCCGCCGCCCGCGCCCGGGTGGACCGACTGCTGGAGCGGGCGGGCGAGTTGCGGCGGGCGGTGCTGGAGGACGACGCGCTCATCGACCGGGACGCGGTGTGGCGGCTCAAGCACGAGGCGCTGCGGGCGGTGCGCGAGGTGCCGCTGCCGCCCGGCAGGCGCGCCGCGTACTGCGACTTCCTCGCCGAACGCGGCCGGGAGCTGGAGGACCACGCCACCTGGAGCGCGCTGGCCGAACTCCACGGCCCCGACTGGCGCTCCTGGCCCGAGGACCTGCGCGACCCGCGTTCGGCCGGCACCGAGCGGGCCCGCGCCGAGGTGCTCGACCGGGTGGACTTCCACAGCTGGCTGGCCTGGCTCACCGACGAGCAGCTGACCCGGGCCGCGCGCGCCGCCGAGGACGCCGGGATGGCGGTCGGCGTCGTCCACGACCTCGCGGTGGGCGTGCACCCGGACGGCTCCGACGCGTGGGCCGGACAGGACGTGCTCGCCCCCGGCATGTCGATCGGCGCCCCGCCGGACGCCTTCAACCCGCTCGGCCAGGACTGGGCCCTGCCGCCCTGGCGCCCCGACGCGCTGGCCGCCGCCGGGTACGCGCCCTACCGGGAGCTGCTGCGGTCGGTGCTGCGCCGGGCCGGCGGCCTGCGGGTGGACCACGTGATGGGGCTGTTCCGGCTGTGGTGGGTGCCCGCGGGCCGCCCGCCCTCCGAGGGCGTCTACGTGCGCTACGACGCCGAGGCGATGCTGGGCGTGCTGGCCCTGGAGGCGCACCGGGCCGGCGCGGTCGTCATCGGCGAGGACCTGGGCACCGTCGCGCCTGGTGTCCGCGAACGCCTCGCGGAACGCGGCGTGCTGGGCACCTCCGTGCTGTGGTTCGAACGCGCCGGGGACGGCTCGGGGGCGCCGCTGGCGCCGGAGCGCTGGCGCGCCGACTGCCTGGCCACCGTCACCACGCACGACCTGCCCAGCACCGCCTCCCGCCTGACCGGCGACCACGTGGGGCTGCGCCACCGGCTGGGGCTGCTGACCCGCCCGCTGGAGCAGGAACGCGCCGCCGACGCGGCCGACGTCACCGAGTGGCTGGAACTGCTGCGCGCCGAGGGGCTGCTGCCGGAGGGACCGGACGACGAGGAGGGCGCCATCAAGGCGGTGCACCGCTTCCTGCTGCGCACCCCCGCCCGGATGGTCGGCGTCTGGCTGCCCGACGCGGTCGGCGACCGGCGCCCGCAGAACGTGCCCGGCACGTCCGACGCCTACCCCAACTGGCGGCTGCCGGTCGCGGACGGCCGCGGTCACCCGGTCACGCTGGAGCGGCTGGTGTCCTGCGAGCGGCTGTACGCGCTGGTGGACGAGGTGCGCCGGGGTCTTGGGCGGCCCGTGCCGGACCGGTAGCCCCGCCAAGGAGGACCCCGGGCGCGCGGGCCCGGCGAGGCTTCGCTACGTTTGGACCGTGGTCAACAAGAACGCTCTGCGCGCCGGCACCCTCGCGGCCGGTACGGCACTGATGATGCTGCTGTCGTCCCCCGCCTTCGCGACGGGCGGCGACGACCCCGGCCCCGGTCTGAGCCTCGGCCAGACCCTCGGGCTCTACGTGGGCATTCCCGTCGCCCTCTTCGTGATCATCGCCGGTCTGGTCATCGTGACCGACAAGTCGCGCAAGAAGCCGCAGGACTGAGCCCGCGCGACCGGGCCCGGGGCTGGGTTCCAGGGCCGGCCCGACCGGCTCGGGCGCCCTCGTGAACGACGAAGGCGCCCGGGGGCCGGCCCCCCGGCGGGGCCGCGCCCCCGGGCGCCTTCACGCGTGCCCGGCCCCGGTCGTCACGCGAACGCCGAGAGCCCCCGCGCACCGCTGAACGGTGTGCGGGGGCTCTCGCGACGTCAGGCCCGCCCGCCCGCGGCGCGGTCGGCGGCACGGGCCCGCAGGGCGCGCTCGACGCCCGCGCGCTCCTCGGTCACCAGCCGCCGCAGCGCCGCACCCGGCCCGGCGGAGGCCAGCCAGGTGTCGGTCGCCTCCAGCGTCCGCGGCGCCACCTGGAGCGTCGGGTAGAGCCGGATGGCGATCTGCTGGGCCAGCTCGTGCGAACGCGACTCCCACACGCCCTTGAGGGCCGCGAAGTAGCGGTCCGCGTACGGCGCGATCAGGTCGCGCTGGTCGGCCTGGACGAAGCCGTCGATCACCGCCTCCTGCACCGCGTTCGGCAGCGGCTCGGCGGCCTCCACGACCGCCGCCCACGCCGCGGCCTTCGCCTGCTCGGTCGGGATCGCCGCCCGGCAGGTCGCCGCGTGCCGCTCACCGGCGGCCGTGGCGTCCCGGGCCAGCTCCGCGTCGATCGACGCCTCGTCGGCCCTGCCGGTCGCCGCCAGCCGCTCCAGCAGCGCCCAGCGCAGCTCGTCGTCGACCACGAGGCCGTCCACGCTCGCCGAGCCGTCCAGCAGCCCGGCCAGCAGGTCCAGCTGCTCGTCGGTGCGGGCGGTGGCGGCCAGCGCGCGGGCCCAGGCCAGCTGGTGGTCGCCGCCCGGGGCGGCCGCGCGCAGCCCCTCCACCGTGGCCTCGCTCCACCGGGCGAGCCCGGCCGGACGCCAGGCGGGGTCCGCGTACAGGTCGAGCGCCAGCTTCGCCTGCCGGTGCAGCGACTGCACCACGCCGATGTCGGTCTCCCTGCCGATGCCGGACAGCACCAGCTCCAGGTAGTCGCGGGCGGGCAGTTCGCCGTCGCGGGTCATGTCCCACGCCGACGCCCAGCACAGGGCGCGCGGCAGCGACTCGGTGAAGTCCGCGATGTGCTCGGTGACCACCGCGAGCGACTCCGGGTCGAGGCGGACCTTGGCGTACGACAGGTCGTCGTCGTTGAGCAGGACGACCGCCGGACGGGCCTTGCCGGTGAACTGCGGCACCTCGGTCAGCTCGCCGTCCACGTCCAGCTCGACGCGGTCGGTGCGCACCAGCTTCCCGTCCCGCAGGTCGTACGCGCCGATCGCGATGCGGTGCGGGCGCAGCACCGGCTCGCCCTTCGCGCCCTCCGGCAGCGCGGGCGCCTCCTGCCGCACCGCGAGCGAGGCGATCGTGCCGTCCTCGGCGAGGGTGATCCCGGGCCGCAGCACGTTGATGCCCGCGGTCTCCAGCCACGCCGCCGACCACGCCTTCAGGTCGCGCCCCGAGGTCTCCTCCAGCGCGCCCAGCAGGTCGGTCAACCGGGTGTTGCTCCAGGCGTGCCGCTTGAAGTAGGTCTGCACGCCGCGGAAGAACGCGTCCTCGCCGACGTAGGCCACCAGCTGCTTGAGGACGGAGGCGCCCTTGGCGTACGTGATGCCGTCGAAGTTGACGAGCACGTCGTCCAGGTCGCGGATCTCGGCCATGATCGGGTGGGTGGACGGCAGCTGGTCCTGCCGGTACGCCCAGGTCTTCATGGAGTTGGCGAACGTCGTCCACGAGTGCGGCCAGCGGCTGCCGGGGGCGGCGGCCTGGCAGGCGATGGAGGTGTAGGTGGCGAACGACTCGTTCAGCCACAGGTCGTTCCACCACTCCATGGTGACCAGGTCGCCGAACCACATGTGGGCCAGCTCGTGCAGGATGGTCTCGGCGCGCAGCTCGTACGACGCGTCGGTCACCTTGGAACGGAAGACGTACTGGTCGCGGATGGTCACCGCGCCCGCGTTCTCCATCGCGCCCGCGTTGAACTCCGGCACGAACAGCTGGTCGTACTTGGCGAACGGGTAGTCGTGGTCGAACTTCTCCTGGAACCAGTCGAAGCCCTGCCGGGTGACTTCGAAGATCGCCTCGGCGTCCAGGTGCTCCGCGAGCGAGGGACGGCAGTACAGACCGAGCGGGACGCTGCGGCCGGCGCCCTCCCACGTGCTGTGCACGGCGTGGTACGGGCCGGCGATCAGAGCGGTGATGTACGAGGAGATGCGCGGCGTCGCCTCGAACGTCCACACCCCGTCCACCGGCTCGGGCGTCGGGGAGTTGGACACGACCGTCCAGCCCGCCGGGGCCTTCACGGTGAACTGGAACGACGCCTTGAGGTCCGGCTGCTCGAAGGAGGCGAACACCCGGCGGGCGTCCGGCACCTCGAACTGCGTGTAGAGGTAGGTCTCCTTGTCCACCGGGTCCACGAACCGGTGCAGGCCCTCGCCGCTGTTGGTGTACGCGCAGTCGGCGACGACCGTCAGCTCGTTGCGGCCCCCGCGCAGCGACGGCAGCGCGATGCGGCTGTCGGCGAACACCTCGGCCGGGTCGAGGGACACGCCGTTGAGGGTGACCTCGGCGACGCTCGGCGCGACCAGGTCGATGAAGGTCTCGGCGCCCGCCTCGGCGCTGTCGAAGCGCACCACGGTGACCGAGCGGAAGGTGCCGCCCTCCTTGGCCCCGCTCAGATCCAGATCGACCGCGTAGGAGTCGACGGTCAGCAGGCGCGCCCTGCGGCGCGCCTCGTCACGGGTGAGGTTGGTACCCGGCACGTGTGAGCTCCTTCTGGGAGTGTGCTGTGATCGTCCGATCGGTGGACTGTGGCGCCATCCTGCCACGCGCCCCGGCCGGGCCGACCTGCGCGCCCTCGGCGCCGTCACGCCCCGCCGGGCCTCACCGGGGCAGCACCGCCACGTAGCCGTGCGGCCGCCGGTCGCCCGCCGACAGCAGCGCGGTGCGCACCACCGCCGCCTGCGTCTCCAGCGAGGTCCGCAGCTTCTTCGGGGTGGTGCGGACCACCTCGATGCCGAGCCGGTCCAGGTGCTCGCGGGCCCGGCGCGCCTGCGTCCACAGCTGCGGGTCGTCGTGCCGGGGCGCCCGGGCGTCCAGCTCCAGGGCGACCGCGTGGTCCGGCCAGTAGGCGTCCACGCTGCCCAGGTACGGCCCGCCGGGCAGCCTGAGGTCGACGTTCCACACCGGGTCGGGCAGGCCGTAGCGGCGCACCATCTCGTACAGCCTGCTCTCCGCGATCGCGCGGCCCTCGGCGAGCAGCGCGTCGACCGCGTTCACCACGTGCGGGCGGTCCAGCAGCCGTGCGGTGTTCAACTCCCGCACCACGGCGGCCGGTTCGCAGTCCCCGGTGCGCACCGCCTCGGTGAGCAGCGCCCGTACCGCGGCCGCGTCGTCCAGCATCGCGACGGCGTCGGCCACCGCGCGGGCCACCGGGGCGCACGGCAGTCCCGCGACGTGCAGCGGGCGCGGCAGGGTGTGCGCCCCGCGCACCCGGACCTCCCCGGCGTCCTTGACCTTCCGGCCCCGGCTCACCAGTACGTCGACGCGGTCGAGCGCCTCCAGCGGCGGCACCCCGGCGAGGCCGTGCAGCGCCAGCGCGGCGAGACCGGTGACCATCGCGTCGCCACCGCCCTCCTGCCCCTTCGGCGGCAGGCCCGCGTACAGCAGCGCGGCGTGCACCCGCTCCTCGCCGGAAGCCGGGCCCGCGTGGAGCAGGAAGACCTCCGGCAGGACCTGCTGCCAGGGGCCGCCCGGGCGGCAGCGCTCCTGGAGGACGGCCGCGGGGACGCCGTGCGCACGCAGTTCGCGGGCGGTCATCACCCTGCGGCGGGTGCGCTCCAGGTGAACGAGGGGACGAGGGCCGAGTGGTGTGGCGTCATGGTTCATGCCCTCGCGATTCCCGCCAACTCCCCGTGCTTTAACCGTCGTTACGATCCCGTCGACAAACCGGGACGGTTCAGGGCTAAAGTACGCGCGTTCGATGGCCGACAATGCGCACCGTCAACTCCGGCCGCCGATTCGCCCGTTCGCGGTAGGGAGAGAGGGCCCCTCCCGCCGCCGGTCCCGGGGGCCCCTTACGCCCCCGCCCGCGCGTCGCACTCCTGCGCCCGCAGCGCGCGGGCCAGGTCGTCGCGGCCCTCCGCCACCAGCCTGCGCAGCGCCGCGGGGGCGTCCGCGTGCGCGGCCAGCCACGCGTCGGCCGCGTCCAGCGTGCCGGGGTGCGCCTGGAGCTCGGGGAACAGCCCGCGTACGACGGCCATCCCGATCTCGATCGACCGGCTCGCCCACACGTCCGCGATCGCCTCGAAGTAGCGTGGCGCGTACGGCGCCAGCAGCTCGCGCTGCCCTGGCTGGGCGAAGCCCGCGATGGTGGCCTCCACCAGCGCGTTGGAGAGCGTGTCGGTCTCCACCACGTCGTGCCACGCCGCCGCCTTCACCTCGGCGGACGGCCGCGCGGCCAGACAGCGCACCTGGTGGCGCTTGCCGGAGGCGGTGTCGTCGCGGGCCAGCTCGGCGGCCACCTCCGCCTCCCCGGCGGCGCCCTCGGCGACCAGCGGTTCCAGGAACGCCCAGCGCAGCTCCTGGTCCACGTCGAGCCCGTCGATCGTCTCGCCGCCGTCCAGCAGCCCGGACAGCAGCCGCAGGTCCGCGGCGGAGGAGGCCGCCGACGCGAAGAAGCGGGCCCACGCCAGCTGGTGGCCGCTGCCCGGCGCGGCGGCCCGCAGCTCGCGCAGCGCGCCCTCGGCGACCAGCCGGGCGCCCTCGGGCCGCCAGCCGGGTGCCGCGTAGTGGTCCAGGGCGACGTGCGCCCAGGAGTGCAGCATCTGGAGCACCCCGATGTCCGACTCGCGCCCCGCGAAGCGCAGCACCATGCCCAGGTACTCCCGCGCGGGCAGCAGCCCGTCCCGGGTGAGGTTCCACAGCGCCGACCACACCAGCGCCCGGGCCATCGGGTCGGCCAGGTCGCCCAGGTGGTCGCGGAGGGTGTCCAGCGAGGTCTCGTCGAACCGCACCTTGCAGTACGTCAGGTCCTCGTCGTTGACGAGGATCAGCTCCGGCCGCTCGGCGCCGGCCAGCTCCGTGATCACGGTGCGCTCGCCCGCCACGTCCGCCTCGGCGCGGGCGTAGCGCTCCAGCGCGCCGCTCGCCCCGCGCCGGTACAGGCCGATCGCGACCCGGTGCGGGCGCAGCGTCGGGTGGTCTTCCGACGCGCCCTGGAGCACGGCGAGTTCGGCGATCCGGCCCTGCGCGTCGTCGTACACCGCCTCGGGCGTCAGCGAGTTGACGCCCGCCGTCTGCAACCACGCCCGCGACCAGGTGGCCATGTCCCGCCCCGAGGTCTCCGCCAGCACCGACAGCAGGTCCTCCAGCCGGGTGTTGCCGAAGGCGTGCCGCTTGAAGTACCGGCGGCTCCCCTCGAGGAACGCGTCCCGTCCCACGTAGGCGACCAGTTGCTTGAGGACGGAGGCGCCCTTGGCGTAGGTGATGCCGTCGAAGTTGAGCTTGGCGTCCTGAAGGTCGTGGATGTCGGCGGTGATCGGGTGGGTGGACGGCAACTGGTCGGCGCGGTACGCCCACGCCTTGCGGCGGTTGGCGAAGGTGATCCAGCCGCCGGTGAACCGGGTCGCCTCCACCTGCGAGAAGGCGCCCATGAAGTCGGCGAACGACTCCTTGAGCCACAGGTCGTCCCACCACTTCGGGGTCACCAGGTCGCCGAACCACATGTGCGCCATCTCGTGCAGGATGACGTTGGCCCGGCTCTCGTACGACGACTGCGTGACCTTGCCGCGGAAGACGAACTCCTCGCGGAAGGTGACAAGGCCCGGGTTCTCCATCGCGCCGATGTTGTACTCCGGCACGAACGCCTGGTCGTACTTGCCCCACGGGTAGGGGTAGTCGAAGTGGTCGTGGAAGAAGTCCAGGCCCTGCTTGGTGACGGTGAAGATGTCGTCGGCGTCGAAGTGCTTCGCCAGCGACCTGCGGCACAGCGCGCCGAGCGGGACCCGCAGCCGGGTGCCGTCGGCGAACTCCCTTGTGTACTCGTCGCGTTCGACGTGGTACGGGCCGGCGAGCACCGCGGTGATGTACGTGGACATCGGCTCGGTGGTGGCGAACCGCCAGGTCGCCGCGTCGGTGCCGACCGGCTCCGTCGCGCCCTCCTGCTCGCCGTTGCCCAGCACCGTCCAGCCCGCCGGGGCGGTCACGGTGAGGGTGAACGGCGCCTTGAGGTCGGGCTGTTCGAAGTTGGCGAAGACGCGGCGGGAGTCGGCCGGTTCGTACTGCGTGTAGAGGTAGACCTCGCCGTCCTCGGGGTCGGCGAACCGGTGCAGCCCCTCGCCGGTCCTGCTGTAGGCGGGGCGCGCGTCCACCGTCAGCTCGTTGGTCGCGGCGAGGTCGTCCAGCCTGATCCGCGCGCCGTCGAAGACCTCGGCCGGGTCCAGCTCGCGCCCGTTGAGCGTCACCGTCTCCACGGAAGGGGCGATCAGGTCGACGAACGTGCTCTCGCCGGGCCGCGCGCAGCCGAACCTGACGGTGGTCACCGACCGGAAGGCGGGCTCCTCCAGCCGGACGGCCGAACGCAGGTCGAGTTCCACCTCGTAGCCGTCCACGCGGATCAGCCCGGCCCGCTCGTGGGCCTCGTCGCGGGTCAGGTTCTCGCCGGGCACGGTGACTCCTTCGTCTTCGCTGGCGGTCGCTGCGTTGCGGCACGGCGGGGTGCGCCGTGGTTCCTTCAGGACGGTGAAGGAATCGCATCATCGCATGCGGCACTGAGCAGCGGTATGCAGGGAATGTGGGCCTGGTCACGCGCGTTGCACCGGTCTGACGTGACGACTCACTGGGAGAGACCGTGACCGAGAAGACCCCCGCAGACTTCTGGTTCGACCCGCTGTGCCCCTGGGCCTGGATGACCTCGCGCTGGATGCTGGAGGTGGAGAAGGTCCGGCCCGTGCAGGTGCGCTGGCACGTGATGAGCCTCGCGGTGCTCAACGAGCCGCGCCTCGACGAACTTCCGGAGAAGTACCGCGAGGGCATGAAGCAGGCCTGGGGCCCGGTGCGGGTGTGCGTCGCGGCCGAGCAGAAGTACGGGTCCGACGTGCTCGGCCCGCTCTACACGGCGCTGGGCACCCGCTTCCACAACCGGCAGGAGCCGAAGACCAGGGAGACGCTGGTCGCCGCCCTGGAGGAGGCCGGGCTGCCGGCCGACCTGGCGGACGCCGCCGAGTCGGACGCCTACGACACCGAGCTGCGCGCCTCGCACGAGGCGGGCATCAGCCTGGTCGGCACCGAGGTCGGCACCCCGGTCATCGCGGTGCCCGGTTCGGACGGCGAGCAGATCGCGTTCTTCGGCCCGGTCGTCACCCCCGCCCCGAAGGGCGAGCAGGCGGCCAAGCTGTGGGACGGCACGCTGATGGTCGCCTCGATCCCGGGCTTCTACGAGATCAAGCGGACCCGTACCGTCGGCCCGATCTTCGACTGACCCCCTCGCACGCGGACGGTGTTCCGCGTACGAAGGCCCGCGCGCGGGCCGCCGGGCGGCGCTGTCAGCCCCGGCGGCCCGCGCGCTGCCGCAGGTAGCCGGCCGCCGCGAGCGCCAGCGTCGCGCCACCGGTGAAGTACAGCTGGGTGCGGGTGTCCGGCTGCCGGGCCATCAGCGCCAGCACCGCACCGATGCCCGCCAGCGCCGCCCAGGTCAGGTACGGGTAGGCCCACATCCGCACCACCAGCTTGTGCGGCGCCTCCCGCTCCAGCCGCCGCCGGGTGCGCAGTTGGGCCACCGCGATGAACGCCCAGACCACCAGCACCGCGGCGCCGACCATGTTCAGCAGCCAGCTGAAGACGGTCGTGGGCCACCAGTAGCTCAGCAGGACCGCCAGGAAGCCGAAGGCGCAGGAGGCCACCACCGCCCGGCGCGGCACCCCGCCTGAGGTGCGCCGCAGCGCCCGCGGGCCCTGCCCCCGGTCGACCAGCGAGTACGCCATGCGCGAGGCGCCGTAGACGTTGGCGTTCATCGCGGACATCAGCGCGACCAGGATGACCACGTCCATCACCCGCCCCGCGCCCGGGATGCCGAGGTGGTCCAGCACCGCGACGTACGGGCCGTGGCCGACGACCGCCGGGTCGTTCCACGGGACCAGCGTCACGATGACGGCCATCGAGCCCACGTAGAACACGGCGATCCGCCACATCGCGGTGCGCACCGCGCGCCCCACCCCGGCCACCGGGTCCCGCGACTCCGCCGCCGCGATGGTGACCGTCTCCAGCCCGCCGTACGCGAACACCGACGCCAGCAGTCCGACGATCAGGCCGTTCGCCCCCTTCGGCAGGAATCCGCCGTCACCGGTGAGGTTGGCGGCACCGGGGGCGTGGGCGCCGGGCAGCACGCCGCAGATCGCCAGCACGCACACGATCAGGAAGAGCGAGATCGCCGCGATCTTCAGGGCGGCGAACCAGAACTCGAACTCGCCGAAGTTGCTGACCGCCGCCAGGTTGGAGCCGCAGAAGGCGGCCATCAGGACCGCCACCCACAGCCAGGACGGCGTGCCCGGCAGCCAGCCGCTGACGATCCCGGCCGCACCGATCGCCTCCACCGCCACGCCCACGCACAGCAGCACCCAGAACAGCCAGCCCACCGCGAACCCGGCCCACGGCCCGATCGCGCGCTCGGCGTGCACCGAGAACGAGCCGGACGCCGGACGCGCCGCCGACATCTCGCCCAGCATCCGCATCACCAGCATGACCAGCAGCCCGGACAGCGCGTAGGCGACGACGACGGACGGCCCGGCCGCGGCGATGCCCGCGCCGGAGCCGACGAAGAGCCCGGCGCCGATCACGCCGCCGAGCGCGATCATCGACAGGTGCCGCTGCTTGAGCCCGTGTCCGAGGTGTTCGCCCGCGACCGGTCCGGTCGCCGGGGCCGCCTCGGTGGGCCCGGATATCCGCTTCAAGGCTCGATCCGTCCAGGGGGTCGGGGGCGGTTCGGGACCGCCACAGTCTGCGGGAAGGCACCGCCCGGCAGGCCGTCCGGTTCGCTATCCGGACACTTCGTTGACGCAATGTGTCCGGAACGTCGTCAGCTGTTGACCACCACTCGCAGTGGTGGCGGGATCCGGTGTCACCGGCCGCGCCGGCCGGGAGTTTGTACGGATGCCACCAAGCCGCCCGAGCGGCCTTGTGGCCGACTGACCGTGTTCCGCTCGAGTGCGCCGGGTTACGGTCACCTGGTCCGACCCGTACCTCGCCCCGACCGGAGACCCGATGACCACCGCCACCGCAGCCGCCCGCCCCGGAACGGTCCTCGCCGACCTGCTCCCCGCCTCCACCGACGTCCGCGCCCGGTTGCGGGACGTCGCGCTGGTGGCCGGTGGCGCGGCGCTCACCGGGCTCGCCGCGCAGCTGTCCGTGCACATCCCCGGCTCCCCGGTCCCGGTGACCGGCCAGACCTTCGCCGCGCTGCTGGTCGGCACCGCGCTCGGCGCCCGGCGCGGCATGCTCTCGCTGCTGCTGTACGCGGTCGCGGGCGTCGCGGGCGTGCCGTGGTTCGCCGGCGGCGCCTCGGGTGCCGCGGGCGTCAGCTTCGGCTACGTGCTCGGCATGGTGCTGGCCTCCGCCGCGGTCGGCGCGCTGGCCCGGCGCGGCGCGGACCGCTCGGTGGCGCGCACCGCGGGCGTGATGGTCCTGGGCGAGGCGATCATCTACGCGGTCGGCGTGCCCTACCTGGCGGTGGCCGCCCACCTGTCGGTGAACCAGGCGATCGCCGAGGGCCTGACCCCGTTCCTGCTGGGTGACGCGGTGAAGGCGGCGCTGGCCATGGGCGCGCTGCCGGCCGCCTGGAAGCTGCTGGAGCGCCGCGGCCGGTGAGCCGAGGCGGCAAGCGGTAGGCCGCACGACGCGGAAGGGCCCCGGAGGAAACGATCCTCCGGGGCCCTTCGCCGTCGTCCGCGGGGTCAGTCCTGCGGTGCCCGCTTGCGCATCCGGTCCCGCACCACCGCCACGACCAGCACGATCGCCGCGGCCAGCAGCGACATGACCATCTGCTCGCGACCGCTGGAGTCGGTGAACATGTAGCCGATCACGAAGAGGATCAGCGCGATCGTCGCCCAGGTCAGGTACGGGTAGCCCCACATCCGCACGGTCAGCCGCTCCGGGGCCTCCCGCTCGATGATCCGCCGCATCCGCAGCTGCGAGAAGCAGATGACCAGCCACACGAACAGCGCGACCGCGCCGGAGGAGTTCAGCAGGAACTGGAAGACGGAGTTCGGATAGGCGTAGTCGAAGAAGACCGCGACGAAGCCGAAGACCACCGAGGACAGGATCGCCACCGCGGGCACGCCGCGCGAGGTGGTCCTGGTGAACGCCCGCGGCGCGTCCCCGCGCCCGCCGAGCGAGAACGCCATCCGGGAGGCGGTGTAGAGCCCGGAGTTGAGGCAGGAGAGCACCGCGGTCAGCACGATCACGTTCATCGCCTGACCGGCGTGCGCGATCCCGATGTGGTCCAGCACCGCCACGTACGGGCTCTTGGCGACCGCCGGGCTGTCCCACGGCAGCACGCTGACGATGATCAGGATCGAGCCCAGGTAGAACACCGCGATCCGCCAGATCACGCTGTTGGTGGCCTTGGTGACCGCCTTGCGCGGGTCGGGCGACTCGCCCGCGGCCAGCGTGACGATCTCACTGCCCATGAAGGAGAAGACCACCAGCAGCACACCGGTGAGCACCGCGCCCGGGCCCTTGGGGAAGAAGCCGTGGTGCCCGGTGAGGTTGGTCAGTCCCACCGCCTGGTCGTGCGTGCCCGGCAGCACGCCGAACGCGGCCAGCCCGCCCAGCACCACGAACGCGGCGATCGCCACGACCTTGATGCCGGCGAACCAGAACTCGAACTCGCCGTAGGAGGCGACCGAGAAGAGGTTGGTGGCGGTCAGCACGACCATCACGATCAGCGCCCAGGCCCACTGCGGCACCGCGGAGACCCAGCCGTGCAGGATGCCCGCGCCCGCGGTCGCCTCGACCGCCAGCACCACCACCCAGAAGAACCAGTACAGCCAGCCGATGGTGAAGCCCGCCCAGCGGCCGAGCGCCCGGTCGGCGTACGCGGAGAACGAGCCGGAGACCGGGTGGGCCGCGGCCATCTCGCCCAGCATCCGCATCACCAGGACGACCAGCGCGCCCACCAGCGCGTAGGACAGCAGGATCGCCGGGCCGGCGGCCGCGATGCCCGCGCCCGACCCCACGAACAGGCCGGCGCCGATCACCCCGCCGATGGCGATCATGGACAGGTGGCGGTTCTTCAGTCCGGCCTGGAGGCCGTGCCCGGTGGGGGCGGAAGCGGCGGTTCCGGGGTGACCGGAGTCCAGGCCGTCCTTTGTTACGGGTGGCTGCGCGCCCATGCGCCGTTTCCTTCTCTCTCGGGTCACGAGTTCAGGCATGGAATCGCAGGCGTGACCGCGAATGGAATACCTGTGTCCGAATCGTTGCGTCCACTACCCGTTTGTGTCACCGGTATGTGCGGAGGGTGTCGCGGGGGTCCGCGCGGGGCCGCCGGGGCGCATGACAGACTGCACGCATGCGCGTGTACCTCGGCTCCGACCATGCCGGTTACGAACTCAAGAACCACCTCGTCGAATGGCTCAAGGGCGCCGGCCACGAGCCGGTCGACTGCGGCCCGCACGTCTACGACGCCCAGGACGACTACCCGCCCTTCTGCCTGCGCGCCGCCGAGCGCACCGCGGCGGACGACGACGGCGCCCTCGGCATCGTGATCGGCGGCTCCGGCAACGGCGAGGCCATGGCCGCCAACAAGGTCAAGGGGGTGCGCGCGGCCCTGGCCTGGAGCGAGGAGACCGCCGCCCTCGGCCGCGAGCACAACAACGCCAACGTGGTCAGCATCGGCGCCCGCATGCACACCACCGAGGAGGCGGTGCGCTTCGTCGAGGTCTTCCTCGACACCCCGTTCTCCGAGGGCGAGCGGCACATCCGCCGCATCGACATGCTCAGCTCCTACGAGCTGACCGGCAAGCTCCCCGAGATCCCGGCGCACCACCCGCGCCAGGACTGAGCGGCGCATGCCGGAGGGGCACACCATCCACCGGCTGGCCGCCGACCACCGCGAGCGGTTCGGCGGCCGCCCGGTGCGGGCGTCCAGCCCGCAGGGCAAGTTCGCGGACGGCGCCGCCCTCGTCGACGGCCAGGTGCTCGACGGCGCCGAGGCGCACGGCAAGCACCTGTTCCTCGACTTCGGCCCCACCGGCTGGATCCACGTCCACCTCGGCCTGTTCGGCAAGTACGCGCACGGCCCCGGAACCGCGCCGCCCGCCGGCGACACCGTGCGGCTGCGGCTGACCGGCCCCGGCGGCTGGGCCGACCTGCGCGGGCCGACCGCCTGCGAGCTGATCACCGACGCCGACAAGGCCGCGATACACGACCGCCTCGGCCCCGACCCGCTGCGCGAGGACGACGACGGCGAGCGGGCCTGGACCCGCATCTCCCGCAGCCGCACCACGGTCGCCGCGCTGCTGATGGACCAGAAGGTCGTCGCGGGCGTCGGCAACGTCTACCGCGCCGAAGTCCTCTTCCGGCACGGCATCGACCCGTACCGCACCGGCCGTGAGCTGCGGCGCGCCGAATGGGACGCCGTCTGGGACGATTTGGCGGCCCTGATGCGCGAGGGCGTGAAGGCGAACCGCATCGACACCGTCCGCCCCGAGCACACCCCCGAGGCGATGGGACGGCCGCCCAGGGTGGACGACCACGGCGGCGAGGTCTACGTCTACCGGCGCGCCGGGCAGCCCTGCCTGGTCTGCGGCACCGAGGTGCGCACCGCCGACCTCGGCAACCGCAACCTCTTCTGGTGCCCGCGCTGCCAGAGCCGCTGAAACCCGGGCCCGCGGGCCCGCGGCGATTTTCGGCCAGAAGCACCGCGCGCGACGACGACGGCCCACGCCCACGCCCGCGCCGGGCCCGCGCCCGTCAGAAGCCGTGCGGCAGCCACGGCTCCACGTCCGAGCCGAACGCCAGGGACGCCGCCGCCAGCGCGCCCGGCCGCTCCTCGACGACCCGCCCGGCCCCCGCGAGCGACGCCAGCGAAGGACCGCCCAGGTAGGCGGCGGCCAACGCGCCCGTCGGCAACGACAGTTCGGCCGCGTCCGAGGTCCGCTCGCACACCGCGCCCTTCGCGTCCCCGGTCAGCCGCCAACGCCCCGCGTTCCACGGGCAGAACGCGTCCGCCACCTCCAGCACCACGTCCACCGGCGCCGCGTAGGCCCGCGCCGACAGGGCGGCGCCGAGGTCCACCAGCCGCAGGTGCAGCGAGTCCACCACGCGCAGGCGCAGCCGCCGGATGTCGGGGACCAGGTGCAGCAGCGGGTCGTCGACCGGCCGGTCGCGGCACGTGAGTGCCGAGACCAGGTCCAGCGCGAACAGGTAGCGCCACAGCGCCGCGTACGAGGCCGCGTCCAGCGCGTCGACAACCTCCACCCGCGCCGTGCCGTCCTGCCCGCCGGGGGAGTGGTCGAGCCGCGTGGCGTACCGCGCGTAGCCGCTCACCCGGCCGTCCCGCTCGGCCAGCACGCACACCCGTTCCCCGAATCCCTCGCGATCGCGCTCCGGATCGAGCAGCGGCAGCTCCTCCCAGCCCGGCCGCCGCGCGAGCATCCCCGGCCTGCGCGGCACCAGCGCCGCGTACACCGCCTCGCAGGCCCCGAGCGCCTCGCGCGGGTCGGCCAGCCGCAGCCGCACGTCGTCCGTGCCCTGCGGCCCGACCGGCGCCACCCGCCGCGTCTCCGCCTCGATCCGCAGCTTCCGGGTCGCCACGCCGTACCCGAACCGTCCGTAGATCGCCGGTTCCGAGGCGGTCAGCACCGCCAGCGACTCCCCGCGCTCGCGCACGTCGTCCAGTTGCCGCCGCATCAACGAGGTCAGCACCCCGCGCCGCCGGTACGTCGGGGTCACCGCGACCATCGTCACCCCGGCCGCCGGGACCACCATCCCGCCAGGCACCGACAGCCGGAACGAGAACGCCGAGGCGCCGCCCGCGACCACGTCGCCGTCCAGGGCAACCAGTGACCGGTCGCACTCGGTCAGCCCGCGCCACAGCGCCCGCTCCTCGGGAGCTTCGGGCGGACCGCCGAAGGCCCGCTCCAGGGCGCCGTACCACTCCTCCCACCGCCCGGGATCCAGCACCTCGATGCGCGGCCCGGTCGTCTGCGCTGCTGTCGTCATACCCCCTGCCTACCAGCGCCCTCAGCTGTCGCCCACCGAATTTCCCGCGCCCGCCCCCGGGACCCGTCCGGCGCCGCGAGCCCGGTCCGGATCCAGCCGGTACCCGGCGGGTCGCGAATCGACGCGCCGCCGAACGGGTGGATAGGGTCGCCGCACATGACTGACGGGCGGGTGACCGCGGAGGGTATCGTGGCGCGGTGGCGCGGGGCGCTGCACCGGGCCAGGACCGTCCTGCGCAAGTCCGCCGTCGACTACTTCCGGGGCGACGCCGCCGAGTGGCTGCCGCTGACCACCCTGCTGCTCACGGTGCCCGCCCTCGCCTGGACCACCACCGTGCTGCCCGCCTGGTGCCCGCCCACCGCGCTGGTCTTCCCCATGCTGCTGGGCGGGCTGCTGCTGCGCCCGGCGAGCCTGCTGCTGCTCTACACCGCCGCCGCCACCGCGCTCGTCGTCGAGGACGCCGTCCTCGGGCCCTACCCGGTCGCCGCCGCGCGGGCGGTGACCCCGGGCACGGTACTGGTGGTCAGCGCGGTCGCGTTCGCCGGGCTGCTGATCGCGCAGTTCCGCAGCAGGGTCGGCGTGCCCTGGCGGCGCGGCGGCACCATGCTGTTCGACCTGCGCGAACGCATCCGCGTCCAGAGCCAGTTGCCCGAACTGCCGCCCGGCTGGCACGCGCAGATGGCGCTGCGCCCGGCCGGCGGGCAGTCCTTCTCCGGCGACTTCGTGGTCGCGGGCCGCACCGGCGGCGGCGAGATCCTGGAGGCCGTCCTGACCGACGTCTCCGGCAAGGGGATGGACGCGGGCTCGCGGGCGCTGCTGCTGTCCGGCGCGTTCGGCGGGCTACTCGGCTCGCTGCCGCCGCACCGCTTCCTGCCGGCCGCCAACGGCTATCTGCTGCGGCAGGACTGGGACGAGGGGTTCGCCACCTCGATCCACCTGGTGCTCGATCTCGACAGCGGTGACTACGAGTTGCTCTCCGCCGGCCACCTGCCCGCCGTCCAGCTGCACGCGGGCACCGGACGCTGGGAGGAGAAGGCGGCCGAGGGACTGATGCTCGGGGTCCTGGACGAGGCCCAGTTCGACGGCGTGAAGGGGACGTTGCGACCGGGCGACGTACTGCTGCTGTTCACCGACGGACTGGTCGAGGCGCCCGGCCGCGAACTGGCCGAGGGGATCGACCGCTTGATCGGCGCGGCGGACCGTTTCGTGGCCCGCGGCTTCGACGGCGCGGCCTGGCCGCTGATCGACGCGGTCGCCAAGGACGTCAACGACGACCGTGCCCTTTTGATCATCTCGCGTGACCGATTGGCCAGTTGACCCCGTGTCAATGCGTGGTCGGGTCCACTGGAGGGCGCGTTGGTGGCACGATGGACGGCGCGGGGGAGCACGGTGGCGGCGCACCCCCGGTCCGGTGTGAGGCGTAGCGAGCGAGGATGTGATCCCTGGTGGCCATCTCCCTGTCCGTAGTGGTGCTGTTGGCGGTCGTGCTGGCGGTGATGATCCGCAGTGGGTCCATCAAGGGCGGAGGGGCGATCGTGGCGATCCTCTTCGGCTTCTTCCTGGCGTCGACCGGCATGGCCCCCGGCATCCAGCGCTTCCTCAACTCACTGGCCAGTTCCATCGCCCAGATAAAGTTCTGAGCCCCGCCTGCCCCCGCCGGGCGCGCGTATGCCGCGCGCCCGCGTTCCCGCGCGCCGCCCCGTACGGGCTCGGCCCTGGCCCGTACGGTGAGCGTGGGACGACGAGCGACGAGAGCCGCATGACCGTCACGTCCACGCGCCTGCTGTCGGGGGAGGCCGAGGACGGCGCCTGGATCGAGCGGGTCTTCGCCCTCGCCGAGCGCGAGGCGCCCGAGGACCTCACGCTCGAACTCGTCGAAGGGGAGATCGTCGTCAGCGGCGCTCCTGACGGCAACCACGAGCGGATCGTCTCCCGCGTCAACCGGCAGATCACCCGCTGAAGTGCAAGCGCCACTGCTGCGCCCGCGCGGACATCCCGCTGTACCTGCCGGCCGACCGCGAGCGCCGCGAGGCGGTCCTCTTCTCCGACCCCGAAGCGGGCGACCACACCCGGCGCCTCACGTTGCCGTTCGGCAAGGACGTCGACCTGCCGGAGCCCTTCGGCTTCGCGCTCTCCACCGCGGACTTCTGACCGCCGGAAACACGAAGACCCCCTGTCACCAGGGGGTCTTCGGCTTGCAGAGCGGGCGACGGGAATCGAACCCGCGTAGCCAGTTTGGAAGACTGGGGCTCTACCATTGAGCTACGCCCGCAACGGCCAGTCATTCTGGCACACCGAATCGTAGCCGGTCGATCCGCCCCCCGTCGCCACCCCGTCCCGCGTCACCGTCGCCATAATGTGGCGGCCGACGCGTGCGGAGGCATGTACTCTACGTGTCGCACTGAAACGGGGTGTGGCGCAGCTTGGTAGCGCGTCCGCTTTGGGAGCGGAAGGCCGTCGGTTCGAATCCGGCCACCCCGACCATTTGTTCGAGTCTTTCCGGGCGGCGGGACAGCTCTGCCGTGGCTACCGGTACTATGCAAGCTGGCCCTGTACACGGGGCGACGTAGGGGCGCGGGACTCCGGGAAGCCCCAGGCAGTACGTCTCGTCGGCCACGCAGACCCCCAAATGTCAGCCCAAGGAGACCCAACCGTGAAGAGCGCCGTCGAGACTCTGAACCCCACCCGGGTTCGACTCACCGTCGAGGTGCCCTTCGAGGAGCTCAAGCCCAGCCTCGACGCGGCGTACAAGAAGATCAACCAGCAGGTCACGGTGCCGGGATTCCGCAAGGGCAAGATCCCCGCGCGCATCATCGACCAGCGGTTCGGCCGCGGTGCGGTCCTCGAAGAGGCCATCAACGACGCGTTGCCGAAGTTCTACACGGAGGCGGTCAACGAGGGTGAGCTGAACGTCCTCGGACAGCCCGAGATCGACATCACCGAGTTCAACGACAACGAGGAGCTGAAGTTCACCGCCGAGGTGGACGTCCGCCCCGCGATCGAGATCCCGGACTTCTCCGGCATCGAGGTCACCGTCGACGCGGTCGAGGTCTCCGACGAGGACGTCGAGCAGTCGATCGAGCAGCTGCGTGAGCGCTTCGCCTCCACCTCCCCGGTCGAGCGCGCCGCCGCCGACGGCGACGTGGTCGTGGTCGACCTCGAGGCCAGGGTCGACGGCGAGGTGCTGGAGGACGGCGTCGCCAAGGGCGTCAGCTACACCATCGGCTCCGGCCAGCTGCTCGACGGCATCGACGAGGCCGTCACCGGCCTGGAGGCCGGCGGCTCCGCCACCTTCACCTCCGAGCTCAAGGGCGGCTCGGCGGCCGGCAAGAACGCCGAGGTCAAGGTCGACGTCACCGCCGTGCAGGCCCGCGAGCTGCCCGAGCTGGACGACGACTTCGCCCAGCTGGCGAGCGAGTTCGACACCCTCGAGGAGCTGCGCGCCGACAGCGTCAAGCGCCTGGAGCGGATGAAGAAGTACGACCAGGCCACCCAGGCCCAGGAGAAGGTGCTCGACGCCCTCCTGGAGCTCGTCGAGGTCCCGGTCCCGGAGAAGCTCCTCAAGGACGAGGTCGAGACCCGCAAGCACAACCTGGAGCACCACCAGTTCCCGATGATGGGGCTGACCTGGGAGAGCTTCCTGGAGCGCGAGGGCAAGACCCAGGAGGAGTACGACGCCGAGGTCGAGGAGCAGGCGAAGAAGGGCATCAAGACCCAGTTCGTCCTGGACGAGCTGGTGAAGAAGGAAGAGCTGTCGGTCAACCAGGAGGAGCTCACCGAGCACCTCATGCGCCGCGCCGCCTCCTCCGGCATGAGCCCCGACCAGTTCGCCCAGGCCGTCGTCGAGGGCGGCCAGGTGCCGCTGCTGGTCGGCGAGGTCGCCCGCGGCAAGGCCCTGGCCACCGTGGTCGAGGGCGCCAAGGTCGTCGACACCAACGGTGCCGAGGTCGACCTGGACGACGAGGAGGAGGACGAGACCGCCGAGACGGTCGAGGCCACCACCGAGGAGACCGCGAGCGCCGAGAGCGCCGAGGACACCGAGGCCTGACAGCCACCCCACCGGCGCCCCGGGGCGGACCACCCCCGGGGAGCCGCCGGTCCGGCGAAGGTCGACCGGTACTCCTGCCGCACCACGTACAACGGGCCCGAGCACGCATACGCGCGTGTCCGGGTCCGTTGTCGTACCGGCGACGGCACCGTCACCACAGCCTGCGCTCACAGCGAACAGTTCAGCGTGCGGGATCGCTGGGCCCGACCTGCGCGTTAGGGTCCGTAGTAACGAGGGCAGGGGAGACCCTTGAACGAAGCCGGAGCACGATGCGGGAACGCAGCGGCGAGGCTCTCCCCGGCACTCAGGTCAGAACGCGAAGACGGTGTGTCGCCGTCCGACAACGAGCAGGTGGATACGTGACGACTCCGCAGATCCAGACGCCGGGACATCTGATGCCCACCGCGAACGGCGCGCCGGCCGGAGCCGGCCTCGGCGACGCGGTCTACAACCGACTGCTCGACGAACGCATCATCTTCCTCGGCCAGGCCGTGGACGATGACATCGCGAACCGGATCTGCGCGCAGATGCTGCTGCTCGCCGCGGACCCGGACAAGGACATCTACCTCTACATCAACTCGCCCGGCGGCTCGGTCACCGCCGGCTTCGCGATCTACGACACCATGCAGTACATCAAGAACGACGTGGTGACGATCGCGATGGGCCTGGCGGCCTCCATGGGCCAGTTCCTGCTGACCGCGGGCACCCCGGGCAAGCGCTTCGCGCTGCCCAACGCGGACATCCTGATGCACCAGGGCTCGGCGGGCCTGGGCGGCTCCGCGTCCGACATCAAGATCCAGGCCGAGCAGCTGCTGCGCACCAAGAAGCGCATGGAGCAGCTGACCGCCATGCACAGCGGCCAGACCGTCGAGACGATCAACCGGGACGCCGACCGCGACCGCTGGTTCACCGCGGAAGAGGCCAAGGAGTACGGGCTGATCGACCAGGTGATGCACACCGCCGCCGACGTGCCCGGTGGCGGCGGCACCGGCGCGTGACCACCGCGGGAGAGCGCCCGGGCCCCTCGTGGCCCGCGGCGCCCGGCCCCCGCGTGTACCGCGCCGCAGTGACCGCACACCCCGTGTCCGCCCACGCCCCACTTCCAGGACGGTGAACCCCACCATGATCAACCCGGTGAACCCCATGGTCGCCCCCAGCCAGCTCGCCCAGCCGGGCCTGGCCCCCCGCGCCGCGTACGGCATGGAGTCGCGCTACATCGTGCCGCGCTTCGTCGAGCGCACCTCGCAGGGCGTGCGCGAGTACGACCCGTACGCCAAGCTCTTCGAGGAGCGGGTGATCTTCCTCGGCGTCCAGATCGACGACGCCTCCGCCAACGACGTGATGGCGCAGCTGCTGTGCCTGGAGTCGATGGACCCGGACCGCGACATCTCGATCTACATCAACTCGCCCGGCGGCTCCTTCACCGCCATGACGGCGATCTACGACACCATGCAGTTCGTCAAGCCGGACATC
Organism: Streptomyces sp. ICBB 8177; assembly: GCF_003144095.1. GTDB lineage: Bacteria > Actinomycetota > Actinomycetes > Streptomycetales > Streptomycetaceae > Streptantibioticus_D. Next base: position 479,645 of record NZ_NSKH01000003.1, read on the forward strand.
GCGACCGTCTGCCTGGGCCAGGCGGCCTCGGCGGCGGCGGTGCTGCTGGCCGCGGGCACCCCCGGCAAGCGCATGGCGCTGCCCAACGCCCGGGTGCTGATCCACCAGCCGTACACGGAGACCGGCCGGGCGCAGATCTCGGACCTGGAGATCCAGGCCAACGAGATCACCCGCATCCGCGCCCAGATGGAGGAGATGCTGGCCAAGCACAGCAACCGCTCCGCCGAACAGATCCGTGAGGACATCGAGCGCGACAACATCCTGACGGCCGAGGACGCCCTGTCCTACGGTTTCGTCGACCAGATCACGGCCTCCCGGAAGGCCGGGGTCTCGGCCTGACGGAGCCGGCGACCCCTTGAGCCGGCGTCGAACCGTGGCACGTCCCACGGACGAGTCGGCTCAAGGGGGGCCCGCACGAGGGCCTCGGCAAGGTACCGTCGGATATTAGGCACCAGGCCCTGTCGAACTGACGGGACCCAGGCGAAGGGGAAGCACCTCGTGGCACGCATCGGTGACGGCGGCGACCTGCTCAAGTGCTCGTTCTGCGGAAAGAGCCAGAAGCAGGTGAAGAAGCTCATCGCAGGGCCGGGTGTGTACATCTGCGACGAGTGCATCGACTTGTGCAACGAGATCATCGAGGAGGAGCTCGCCGAGTCCTCCGAGGTGCGGTGGGAGGACCTCCCCAAGCCCCGCGAGATCTACGAGTTCCTCGAGGGCTACGTCGTCGGCCAGGAGCCGGCGAAGAAGGCCCTGTCGGTCGCGGTCTACAACCACTACAAGCGCGTCCAGGCGGGCGAGAACGGCCGCCCCGGGCACGACGACGGCATCGAGCTGGCGAAGTCCAACATCCTGCTGCTCGGCCCGACCGGCTCCGGCAAGACGCTGCTGGCGCAGACCCTGGCCCGCATGCTGAACGTGCCGTTCGCCATCGCGGACGCCACGGCGCTCACCGAGGCGGGCTACGTCGGCGAGGACGTCGAGAACATCCTGCTCAAGCTGATCCAGGCGGCCGACTACGACGTCAAGAAGGCCGAGACCGGGATCATCTACATCGACGAGATCGACAAGGTCGCCCGCAAGAGTGAGAACCCGTCGATCACCCGTGACGTCTCAGGCGAGGGCGTCCAGCAGGCGCTGCTGAAGATCCTGGAGGGCACCACGGCCTCCGTGCCGCCGCAGGGCGGCCGCAAGCACCCGCACCAGGAGTTCATCCAGATCGACACGACGAACGTGCTGTTCATCGTGGGCGGCGCGTTCGCGGGCCTGGAGAAGATCATCGAGTCCCGGGCCGGTGCCAAGGGCATCGGCTTCGGCGCGACGATCCGCTCCAAGCGGGACCTGGACTCGGTGGACCAGTTCGCCGAGATCATGCCGGAGGACCTGGTGAAGTTCGGGATGATCCCGGAGTTCATCGGCCGCCTGCCGGTCATCACCTCGGTGCACAACCTCGACCGCGAGGCGCTGCTGAAGATCCTGGTCGAGCCGCGCAACGCGCTGGTCAAGCAGTACCAGCGGCTCTTCGAACTCGACGGTGTGGAGCTGGAGTTCGACCGTCCGGCGCTGGAGGCCATCGCCGACCAGGCGATCCTGCGCGGCACCGGCGCCCGGGGCCTGCGCGCCATCATGGAAGAGGTCCTGATGTCGGTGATGTACGAGGTGCCGTCCCGCAAGGACGTCGCCCGCGTCGTCATCACCCAGGATGTCGTCCACTCGAACGTGAACCCCACGCTGGTGCCGCGCAACCGCGGCGGCGAGACGGAGCGGCACGAGAAGAGCGCGTAGCACGGCATGGGAAAGGGGCGCCCGGACCGACGGTCCGGGCGCCCCTTCGTCGTACCCGTCAGGTCAGGACGCCTTGACCTCGGAGGCCTGCTTGATCTTCGCGGCCAGCGAGGCGGAGTCGCTCAGCGACATCGCACCGCCCGGCGTCATCTGGATCGGCACGACCTCGCCCTCGTCGCTGGAGTCCGCCCAGACGCAGACCGGGATCGTGCTGCCCGAACCGGCGCCGCTGCCCGTGATGGCGAAGGACTGGCACTTCATGACGCTGCCGGACGGCAACCCGGCCGGGCTCTCCTGCTGCGGCGAACCCTGCCCGGTCATGGTGAAGCCCGAGTTGCTGCCGTTGCTGGCCGCCATGCTCGCCTTGAGGGCCGTGAAGGTCCCGTCCACCGCGGACGCCGGGTCGCTGACGCTGCCGTACGAGCCCACGACGCTCATCGACGTGGTCCCCGCCGTGTAGCCCTTGGAGACGGCGGTGCCCCCGGAGACGCCCGCGAACAGCACGGCGGCCTTGGCCTGCTGGTCGGACTGCGACTGGCTGCTCTGGTTCGGCACCGCCGCGTAACCGCCCGGCAGCGAGTCCGGCAGGACCAGCTTGTACTTCACCGACGACGTGCCGCCGCCCCCGCCGCCTCCGGCGGTGCCGCCGCTGCCGCCCTTGGCGGTGTCACCGCTGCTGCCGCCGCTCGCGTCGACCGCGATCGCGACGCCGCCGCCGACCACCACGACCACCGCCGCGATGATGGCGATCACCTTGCCGGTGTTCTTCTTCGGCGGCCCCGGGGGCGGCGGGACCTGCTGGCCGCCCCAACCGGGCTGCTGGCCGTACGGGTTGGGCTGCGGCGGCTGGCCGTAGGGGCCCGGCGCGGGCGCGCCCTGCTGCGGATAGCCGTAGGGCTGCTGGGGCGGCGGGGGCTGCTGCGGGTAGCCGTACCCGGGCTGCGGGGGCTGGGCGCCGTAGCCGGGCTGCTGCGGGGGCTGACCGCCGTACCCGGGCTGCGGAGGCTGACCGCCGTAGGGGTTCGGCGGCGGCTGGTTGTAGCTCATGGACTTCCGGTTCCTCCCGTTGACTTCGTGCGCGCACATCCTTCCGGATGATCCGCGCCCGCAGAAACCCGGGGCCCGTGCTGTTACCCGGTTAAAGCCGTTCGAGGACACCGGCGTGCCGCCTCTAGAATTGCGGCGTGACCGACACGAACCAGCGCCCGGGCGGCGCCGCCCCCAGCTCTCCCGACGATCTGCCGACCCAGTACGTCCCGGCCGAGGTAGAGGGGACGCTGTACGAGCGCTGGGTGGAGCGCGGTTACTTCGAGGCCGACGCCAAGAGCGACAAGCCCCCGTACACCATCGTCATCCCGCCGCCGAACGTCACCGGCAGCCTGCACCTGGGCCACGCGTTCGAGCACACGCTGATCGACGCGCTGACCCGCCGCAAGCGCATGCAGGGCTTCGAGACGCTGTGGCAGCCCGGCATGGACCACGCCGGCATCGCCACGCAGAACGTGGTCGAGCGCGAGCTGGCCAAGGAGGGCAAGTCCCGCCACGACCTCGGCCGCGAGGCGTTCGTCGAGCGGGTCTGGCAGTGGAAGGCGGAGTCCGGCGGCCAGATCTCCGGGCAGATGCGCCGCCTCGGCGACGGCGTTGACTGGTCGCGCGAGCGCTTCACCATGGACGAGGGCCTGTCCCAGGCCGTCCAGACCATCTTCAAGAAGCTCTACGACGACGGCCTGATCTACCGCGCCGAGCGCATCATCAACTGGTGCCCGCGCTGTCTGACCGCCATCTCCGACATCGAGGTCGAATACCAGGACGACGACGGCGAACTGGTCTCCATCCGCTACGGCGACGGGGACGACGCGATCGTGGTCGCCACCACCCGGGCCGAGACGATGCTCGGTGACACCGCCGTCGCCGTCCATCCCGAGGACGAGCGCTACCGGCACCTGGTCGGCACCGAGATCGAGCTTCCGCTCACCGGTCGCCGCATCCCGATCGTCGCCGACGCCCACGTCGACCCGGAGTTCGGCACCGGTGCGGTCAAGGTCACCCCGGCCCACGACCCCAACGACTTCGAGATCGGGCAGCGCCACGACCTGCCGTCGCTCAACGTCCTGGACGAGCACGGCGTCATCACCGCGCACGGCCCGTTCCAGGGCCTGGACCGCTTCGAGGCCCGGTCCGCGATCGTCGCCGCGCTGCGCGCCGAGGGCCGGATCGTCGCCGAGAAGCGCCCGTACACCCACTCGGTGGGCCACTGCTCACGCTGCAAGACCACCATCGAACCGCGCCTGTCGCTCCAGTGGTGGGTCAAGGTCGGCCCGCTCGCCGAGGCCGCCGGTGACGCGGTGCGCGACGGCCGGGTCGCCATCCACCCCAAGGAGATGGAGTCCCGCTACTTCGGCTGGGTCGACAACCTCCACGACTGGTGCATCTCGCGGCAGTTGTGGTGGGGCCACCGCATCCCCGTCTGGTACGGGCCGAACGGCGAGGTCGTCTGCGTCGGACCGGACGAGGAACCGCCGTCCGGCGAGGGCTGGACGCAGGACTCCGACGTCCTCGACACCTGGTTCTCTTCCGGCCTGTGGCCGTTCTCCACCCTCGGCTGGCCGGAGAGCACCGAGAGCCTGGCGAAGTTCTACCCGAACTCCGTCCTGGTCACCGGCTACGACATCCTCTTCTTCTGGGTCGCCCGGATGATGATGTTCGGTCTGTACGCGATGGACGGCACGCCGCCGTTCCACACCATCGCGCTGCACGGCATGGTCCGCGACCAGTTCGGCAAGAAGATGTCGAAGTCCTTCGGCAACGCGGTCAACCCGCTGGACTGGATGGACGCCTACGGTTCCGACGCGGTCCGCTTCACGCTGGCCCGCGGCGCCAACCCGGGGACCGACGTGCCCATCGGCGAGGACTGGGTCCAGGGCTCGCGCAACTTCGCCAACAAGATCTGGAACGCCACCCGCTTCGCGCTGATGAACGGCGCCACGATCGAGGGCGAACTGCCGTCCGTCGAGCGGCAGTCGGCGGCCGACCGGTGGATCCTGTCCCGCCTCAACTCGGTCGTCGCCGAAGTCGACGCGTACTACGAGGACTTCCAGTTCGCGAAGCTGTCGGACGCGCTGTTCCACTTCGCGTGGGACGAGGTCTTCGACTGGTACGTGGAGCTGTCCAAGACCACGTTCGCGGCCGGCGGCGACGCGGCGGACGTCTCGCGGCGCGTCCTCGGTGAGGTGCTCGACGTGACGCTGCGCCTGCTTCACCCGATCGTGCCCTTCGTCACCGAGCAGTTGTGGACCACGCTGACCGGGCGCGAGTCCGTGGTGATCGCCGAGTGGCCGAAGGACAGCGGCTTCCGCGACGCCGCCGCGGAGGCCGAGATCGCCACCCTCCAGCAGGTCATCACCGAGGTCCGCCGCTTCCGCGCCGACCAGGGCCTCCAGCCCGGCCAGCGCGTCCCGGCCCGCCTCACGCTGGCCGGCACGCCGCTCGCGCCGCACGAGGACGCGATCCGCGCGCTGCTGCGCCTGCAACCGGTCGAGGAGGGCTTCACCGCGACCGCGTCGCTGCCGGTGGCCGGAGCCAGGGTCGAACTCGACCTGTCCGGCGCCATCGACTTCGCCGCCGAACGCAAGCGCCTGACGAAGGACCTGGCGGTGGCGGAGAAGGAGCAGAAGCAGGCGACCGCCAAGCTCGGCAACGCGGGCTTCCTCGCCAAGGCCCCGGAGAAGGTGGTCGAGGGCATCCGCGCCCGCCTGGCCACCGCCGAGGCGGACATCGAGCGCATCAACGCCCAGCTGGCCTCGCTGCCCGAGGCGTAGGACGGCAGGCGAACCGCCGCAGACGTCACCGGACCCCCGTCCGCCCCTCGCGGGGCGCGCGGGGGTCCGGCCGTTTTCGGGCGCGGGGCTCCGTAGACTGGTCCGCGTGAGCGAGCGCCCCCGTGACGAAGAGCCGGTTCCCGACGACTCCGCCCTCGACGCCTTCGACGAGATGGTGGACGACGAGACCCGGCGGGACCCCGATCTCGCGGTGATCGAGGCCGGCAGCCGCACCCTGCGCGCCGGCGTGCCGCTCAGCCAGGCCGCCGGCGCCCCCGCGGGCCCGCGCACCCCCGAGGAGGCCCAGGCGCTGCGCGAGGTGGAGGCGGAGCTGGCCGGCCGCTGGGGCGAGACCAAGCTCGAACCGTCGCTGACGCGCATCCGTCGCCTGATGGACATCCTCGGCGAGCCGCAGCGCGCCTACCCGGCGATCCACATCACCGGCACCAACGGCAAGACCAGCACCGCCCGCATGATCGAGACGCTGCTGCGCGCCTTCGAACTGCGCACCGGCCGCTACACCAGCCCGCACGTCGAGTCGGTCACCGAGCGCATCAGCCTGGACGGCGCGCCCATCCCCGTGGACCGCTTCGTCGCCACCTACCAGGACGTCAAGCCGTACGTGGAGATGGTCGACGCGGCGCAGGAGCACCGGCTGTCGTTCTTCGAGGTCCTGACCGGCATGGCCTACGCGGCGTTCGCCGACGCGCCGGTGGACGTGGCCGTGGTCGAGGTCGGCATGGGCGGCAGCTGGGACGCGACCAACGTGATCGACGGCCAGGTCGCCGTCGTCACCCCCATCTCGCTCGACCACACCGACCGGCTGGGCGGCACGCCCGGCGAGATCGCCCAGGAGAAGGCGGGCATCATCAAGCCCAGGGGCGACGCCGAGGGCGCGGCCGGGGCGACCGTGGTGCTGGCCCAGCAGCCGGTGGACGCGGCGCAGGTGCTGCTCAAGCGGGCGGTCGAGGCGGACGCCACGGTGGCGCGCGAGGGCATGGAGTTCGGCGTCACGGCGCGCGAGGTGGCGGTCGGCGGACAGATGCTGACGCTGCGCGGCCTGGGCGGCGACTACGAACAGGTCTTCCTGCCGCTGCACGGCGCCCACCAGGCGCACAACGCGGCGGTGGCGCTGGCGGCCGTCGAGGCGTTCTTCGGGGTCGGCGCGAACGGCCCGGCCCGGCCGCTGGACCTGGAGACGGTGCGCGGCGCGTTCGCCGCCGTCACCTCGCCGGGCCGCATGGAGGTGGTGCGCCGCAGCCCCACCGTCGTACTCGACGCCGCGCACAACCCCTCCGGCGCGCAGGCCACCGCCGAGGCCGTGCGGGAGGCGTTCGCCTTCACCCACCTCGTCGGCGTGATCGCGCCCAGCGCGGACAAGGACGTGCGCGGGGTGCTCGAAGCGTTCGAGCCGATCTTCGCCGAGGTCGTGGTGACCCGTAACTCCAGCTTCCGCGCGATGGACGTGGACGAACTGGCCGCGGTCGCCGTGGAGGTGTTCGGCGCCGAGCGGGTCCAGGTGGAGCCGCGGCTCGACGACGCGCTGGAGGCGGCGATCACCCTCGCCGAGGAGGAGGGTGAGTACGCGGGCGCCGGCGTCCTGGTCGCCGGGTCCGTGATCACCGTGGGAGAGGCCCGGCTGCTGCTGGGCCGGAAGTGAGACGGCGGACATGCGAACCCTGTGTGCCAGCACCCTGATCGGGGAGGCCTTCGTCATCGGCCTGGCCGGTCTGGTCGCGATGAACCTCTCCGGCTATGCCTCCGGCACCGTGTGGGCGGTGTGCGGCAGCGCGATGGCGCTGTGCGTGCTGCTGTGCGGCCTGGTGACGCGCCCGGGCGGGGTGGCGGTCGGCTGGGTGCTCCAGGCCGCGCTGGTGGCGTCCGGTCTGGTGATCCCGATGATGTTCTTCCTGGGCGCGTCGTTCGCCGGCCTGTGGTGGGCCGCGGTGCACTTCGGGCGCAGGATCGACGAGTTCAAGCGCCGAGCGGAGCAGCCCGCGGCGACGACCGCGTAGCCGCCGCTCGCCCGGACAGCTTCGCCCGGTAGGGTCGGCGGTCCGGGCCGCGGTGCCGACGCCGTGACCCCGTCCCACCAGGCAGTACGCAGCAACGTCGCAGTACGTCAAGGAGCCGCAGCATGAGCCAGCGCACCCTCGTCCTTCTCAAGCCCGACGCCGTTCGCCGGGGCCTGGTGGGCGAGATCATCGGCCGCATCGAGCGTAAGGCGGGATGGAGCCTGCGCGCGCTGGAGCTGCGCACGCTGGACCTGGCCACCCTTGAGCAGCACTACAGCGAACACCGGGGCAAGCCCTTCTACGAGCCCCTGGTGGAGTTCATGTCCTCCGGCCCCTCGGTCGCGCTGGTCGTCGAGGGGGAGCGGGTGATCGAGGGCCTGCGCGCGCTGGCCGGGTCGACCGACCCGATCGCCGCGGCGCCCGGCAGCATCCGCGGTGACTTCGGCACGATCGTGCGGGAGAACCTGGTGCACGCGTCCGACTCGCCGGAGTCCGCTGACCGCGAGATCAAGATCTTCTTCCCCGAACTGGGCTGACGGCGTCGAACGCGGCGCGTCGCAGGCGAGTGCGCGCCCGACCCCGACGGGGGAATCCGGGGTGCGCCGATCGGGCGGTTCCCGGCGGCGCCGGGCCGTGCGGGGGAGCCGGTGCCGGGCCGCCCGCCTACCTGACGAGTCGTCATGCGACGACCGGTTGACACCGGCCGCCGGGTGGCATATGCCGGAGGATTCAGGGAACCATTCGCTCCGACACGTCGTCACCATTACAGGGGAAGCGCGGTGTGTTCCGCTGACAATGGCCGAGGCGCCCTCACCCCCGGTCCGGCGGGCGCACTTAAGATGGAACCTCCGCTACGGACCCCGCAGCACGCAGCACCGTCGCGCCCTCACACCCCCCATCGCTCCAGTCGCTCCAGCTCGGGAAGGCCAGACGTATCCTCATGGCGAACAACATGTCGTTCATCGGCCGTGACATGGCTGTCGACCTCGGCACCGCCAACACGCTGGTGTACGTCAGGGGTCGCGGGATCGTCCTCAACGAACCGTCTGTCGTCGCCATCAACACCAACACCGGCGGCATCCTGGCGGTCGGCGCCGAAGCCAAGAAGATGATCGGCCGCACCCCTGGCAACATCGTGGCGGTCCGTCCGCTCAAGGACGGCGTCATCGCCGACTTCGAGATCACCGAGCGGATGCTCAGGTACTTCATCCTGAAGATCCACAAGCGCCGCTATCTCGCCCGCCCCCGCGTCGTCGTGTGCGTGCCCTCGGGCATCACCGGCGTCGAGCGCCGCGCCGTCATCGAGGCCTCCAGCCAGGCCGGCGCCCGCCAGGTGCACATCATCGAGGAGCCGATGGCCGCCGCGATCGGCGCGGGCCTGCCGGTGCACGAGGCCACCGGCAACATGGTCGTCGACATCGGCGGCGGCACCACCGAGGTCGCCGTCATCTCGCTGGGCGGCATCGTGACCGCGCAGTCCATCCGGGTCGCCGGCGACGAACTGGACAACGCCATCATCCAGCACGTCAAGAAGGAGTACAGCCTGCTGCTCGGCGAGCGCACCGCCGAACAGATCAAGATCACCATCGGTTCGGCCTACGACGTCGACCAGGACGAGCACACCGAGATCCGCGGCCGCGACCTGGTCAGCGGTCTGCCCAAGACCGTGGTCATCTCCGCGGGCGAGGTCCGCAAGGCCATCGAGGAGCCGGTCAACGCGATCGTCGACGCGGTCAAGACCACCCTCGACAAGTGCCCGCCCGAGCTGTCCGGCGACATCATGGACCGCGGCATCGTGCTGACCGGCGGCGGCGCCATGCTGCGCGGCCTGGACGAACGGCTGCGCCGCGAGACCGGCATGCCGATCCACATCGCAGAAGACCCGCTGGACTCGGTCGCCCTCGGGTCCGGCAAGTGCGTCGAGGAGTTCGAGGCGCTCCAGCAGGTACTGGACGCCCAGCCCCGCCGATAGGCACGCGGCGTCCGCCGGGCGTTCACCGCCCGGCGGACGCCGACCCGCACACGACATCGCTGACCGGCCTGGTCCCGTAGCCGACCGGTCCGACGAGGAAGGCACGGCCGCCGCACGTGAGGGACACGAAAGAGAGCCGGCTGCTCTTGGTCCTGCTGGTCGCCATCGCGTTCGCCCTGATCACCGCGGACATCCGCGGCGGCGACCAGTCCCCCCTGAACGGCGCGCGCAGCGCGGCCGCCGCCGTCTTCGGCCCGGTCGAGAACGGGGTCGCCTCCGCCGTCAACCCGGTCGGCAACGCCATAGCGGCCGTCCGGGACTCAGGCTCCCGCCACGACCGCATCGCCCAGCTGCAGTTGCAGAACGAGAAGCTCAAGCAGCAGCTCGGCTCCAGCGCGCTGACCCGCAACCGCGCGAACGAACTGGACAAGCTGCTCAAGACCGCGGGCGCCGGCCAGTACGGCATCAAGGGCGCCCAGGTCATCGCCATAGGAGCGGCCCAGGGCTTCTCCTGGACCATCACCATCGACGCGGGCACCAACGACGGCATCCAGCGCGACATGACCGTCATCAACGGCGACGGCCTGGTCGGCCGGGTCACCACGGCCAGCGCCACCACCTCCACCGTGCTGCTCGCCTGCGACCCCGACTTCACCGTCGGCACCCGCATGGAGAAGTCGATGGAGCTGGGCTTCGGCACCGGCCAGGGCGACCGCCCCATGAAGGTCCAACTGCTGGACGGCCGCGCCGACGTGCACGTCGGCGACCGCCTGGTCACCTTCGGCTCGCAAGGCGACAAGCCCTTCGTGCCCGGCGTGCCGGTCGGGAAGGTCGTGCGGATAGACCCGGGCGCGGGCGAGCTGACCCGCACCGTCGAGGTCCAGCCGTTCGTCTCCTTCTCCGAACTGGACATCGTCGGCGTGGTCGTCGTGCCGCCCAGGACCGACCCGCGCGACACCGTGCTGCCGCCCAAGCCGCAGGTGAAGCCGACGCCGACGGTCACCGTCACCGTCGGCCCCTCCGGCGCACCCTCGGGCAAGCCGTCCGGCGCGCCCTCCGGAGCGCCGAGCGACACACCGTCCGAGAGCCCCGACTCACAGGACGGATTCTGACCGATGCGCGTCAACCGGATCCTGCTCCCCGCCGTCCTCGTCGTCCTGGCCCTGGTGATCCAGGTCAGCGTGCTGGCCCGGCTGCACCTGCCGGGCGCGGTCCCCGACCTGCTGATGCTGGTCGTCCTGGGCCTGGCGATGACCTACGGGCACGTGGCGGGCTGCCTGATCGGCTTCTTCGCCGGGCTGCTGGCCGACCTCGCCCCGCCGGCCGACCACGCCGCCGGGCGCTACGCCCTCGTGCTGTGCGTCATCGGCTACCTGGCCGGCCTGGCCAAGCCGGAGAACGGGCAACTGCGCTCCGCCGCGCTGCCGATGACGGTCGTCGCAGGAGCCGCCGTGCTGTCCACCCTGCTGTACGCGAGCGTGGGCGCCCTGGTCGGTGACACCGCCGCCCGCCACGTCGGCATCGTCAGCCTGCTGTTCACCGCTCTCGTCTACGACCTGCTGCTGGCACCGTTCACCGTGCCGTGGATCATGGCGCTGGCGCGACGGCTGGACCGCGACCCGATGGCCGCGGACTCCGGCGCCGCGGGCGGCAGCCCGTACCGCTGGATGAGCCCGGGCAACGCCCGCTCGGGGAGCCGGCTGACCCGCATCCGCCCCGGCGGCCAGCGCGACAGCCTGCTCAAGGGAGGCCGCAAGCTGTGAGTTCCCACCCGTCGCCCGCCACCACCCTCAGCGGAAGCGCTACGCGCCATTCCCACCCGTCGCCCGCCACCACCCTCAGCGGAAGCGCTACGCGCCATGTCTAATATCCCCGAGACGGGTCGCACCCAGCGGGTGACGATCCGTCTGGTCATCCTCCAGATCCTCGTCGTCTCGCTGCTGCTGACGCTCGGCGGCAGGCTGTGGTACCTCCAGATCCGCGACGGGCAGCAGTACACCGCGGAAGCCGCGAGCAACAACATCCAGAACGTCGTCGACCCCGCCGTGCGCGGCTCGATACTCGACGACCGCGGCGTGCCGCTCGCGGACAACCAGACCAAGCTGGTCGTCACCGTCAACCGCACCGACATGATGCAGATGAAGGACGGCGGCAAGGCGGTGCTGACCCGGCTGGCCGGTGTGCTGGGCATGTCGTACCAGGACATCGCCGACCAGGTCCGGCTCTGCGACGCGCACACCCCCCGCCCGTGCTGGAACGGCTCGCCCTTCCAGCCGGTCCCGATCACCGACAAGGCCACCAGCCAGCAGGCGCTGGAGATCATGGAGCGCCGGGAGGACTTCCCCGGCATCACCGCCCAGCCCACCGCCGTACGGCACTACGGCGCCCCCAGCGGTGCCAGCGCCGCCCAGGTGCTCGGCTACCTCTCGCCGGTCACCGACCAGGAGATCCAGGCGTCCATGAAGAACGGACAGCCCACCCTGGAGCGCTCCGACCAGGTGGGCCGCTCGGGCCTGGAGCACACCTACGACAGCGAGCTGCGCGGCAAGAACGGTGTGACCCGCTACCAGGTCGACAACCGCGGCCGGGTCATCGGCAACGCCGGTGACACCCCGGCGCAGCCCGGCAACGACCTGGTCACCAGCCTCGACTCGCGCGTGCAGGCCCTCACCGAGAAGGACCTGAACCAGGCGATGCAGGAGGCCCGCAAGACCTACGACCCGGTCACCCACGAAAACTTCAAGGCGGACTCCGGCGCCGCGGTCGTGATGGACGTGCACACCGGCCAGGTCATCGCGATGGCCAGCGAGCCGACGTACGACCCCAACGAGTGGGTCGGCGGCATCTCGGAGAAGGACTACCAGGCACTGACCGACCCCTCCTCCGACTACCCGCTGCTCAACCGCGCGATCCAGGGCCAGTCGGCGCCCGGTTCGACCTTCAAGGTCATCTCCACCTCGGCCGCGGCACAGGCCGGTTACGACCTCGGCGCCAGCGACTACCCCTGCACCTCCAGCTTCTCCATCGGCAACCAGGTCTTCCACAACGACGAGAACGAGTCCTACGGCGACATCAGCATCGGCCGCGCGCTGGAGGTCTCCTGCGACACCGTCTTCTACCGGCTCGCCTACGACCAGTGGCTCAAGGACGGCGGGAACAACCCGAAGAACCCCAAGGACTGGTTCTACAAGACCGCCCACGAGTTCCACCTCGGCGAGCCGACCGGCATCGACCTGCCGGGCGAGGTGGGCGGCCGCGTCCCGGACCGGCAGTGGAAGAAGGACTACTACCAGGAGATGAAGAAGTCGTGGTGCGCCCAGGCCAAGACGGGCAAGCACGACTACAGCACCGACATCGCCCGCGAGGACTGCGCCGACGGCTACCTGATGCGCGCCGGTGACTCCGTCAACTACGCGATCGGTCAGGGCGACACCCTGGTCACCCCGATCCAGGAGGCGATGATCTACTCGGCCATCGCCAACGGCGGCACCCTCTACCAGCCGACCATAGGGAAGGCCGTGGTCAGCGCCGACGGCAAGAAGGTCAGCCCGATCGCGCCGAAGGCGGTCGGCAAGCTCCCGGACTCCCCGTCCACGCTGAAGTACATCGACAACGCGCTGGCCGGCGTCATCACCGACGGTACGGCGGAGTGGAAGTTCGGCGGCTGGCCGCAGAACAAGATCACCCTGCACGCCAAGACCGGTACCGCGGAGGTCTACGGCAAGCAGACCACCTCGTGGTTCTCCACGTACACCAAGGACTACGCGATCGTGATGACGATCTCGCAGGGTGGTACCGGTTCCGGTGGCTCCGGTCTGGCGGTGCGCGACATCTACAGCCACCTGTACGGCGTCCAGTCCAACGGCTCGATCGACCCCGGCAAGGGCATGATGCCCACGCCGCAGGTCGCGCTGCCGAAGATCAACGCCGACGGGCTCGTCTCCCAGGCGTCCTACGACGTCCCCGGCCCCGACGCCTTCGTCAACTCCCTGGAGGGCGGCTCGTCCGGGCCGGGCACGGACACCCTGACCGCGCTGGAACCCGACCGCCACCAGAAGCTGCCGTTCGCCCGGAGGTACCAGACGTGACGAGCGGCACCGGCTTCGGTGACTTCACCGTCCGCCGCTTCAGCCCCGAGCGCGGCACGCTGTCCAAGCTGCTGGCCCGCGACTCCGCGGTGCGGCGGATGGACTGGGTGATGCTGGCCGCGGCCCTCGCGCTGTCCGGCGTCGGCTCGCTGCTGGTGTGGTCGGCGACCCGCGGCCGTACCTCCATCAACCACGGCGACCCGCAGTACTTCCTGATCCGCCACCTGATGAACATGGCCATAGGGATAGGGCTGTGCGTCGGGACCATCGTGCTGGGCCACCGCAGGATGCGCGGGATAATCCCCATCCTCTACGGCATCGTGATCGTCATGCTGCTGGCGGTGCTCTCGCCGCTGGGCTCGACGGTCAACGGCGCGCACTCCTGGATCGTGCTGGGCGGCGGATTCTCGCTCCAGCCGTCCGAGTTCGCCAAGATCGCCATCGTGCTGAGCATGGCGATGGTGCTGTCGGCCAAGGTGGACGCGGGCGACCAGCTCAACCCCGACCACCGCACCGTGCTGCAGGCGCTGGGGTTCGCGGTGCTGCCGATGTGCATCATCCTGCTCATGCCCGACCTGGGCTCGACCATGGTGCTGGTCGTCATCGTGCTCGGCGTGCTGCTGTCCTCCGGTGCCTCCAAGCGCTGGGTCTTCGGGCTGATCGGCGCGGGCACGGCCGGGGCGCTGGCGGTCTGGAAGCTCGACCTGCTGAACAAGTACCAGATCGACCGCTTCGCCGCCTTCGCCAACCCCGCCCTCGACCCCTCCGGCGTCGGCTACAACACCGCGCAGGCCCGCATCGCCATCGGCTCCGGCGGGCTGCTCGGCGAGGGGCTGTTCCACGGTTCTCAGACCACCGGCCAGTTCGTGCCCGAGCAGCAGACCGACTTCGTCTTCACGGTCGCCGGCGAGGAACTGGGCTTCGTGGGCTCGATCGCGATCATCCTGCTGATCGGGGTCATCCTCTGGCGCGCCTGCCGGGTCGCCCGCCAGGCCACCGACCTGTACGGGACGATCATCGCGGCCGGCGTCGTCGCCTGGTTCTCCTTCCAGTCCTTCGAGAACATCGGGATGACGCTCGGCATCATGCCGGTCGCCGGCATCCCGCTGCCGTTCGTCAGTTACGGCGGGTCGTCGATGTTCGCGATCTGGATCGGGCTGGGTCTGCTCCAGTCGGTCCGCATGCAGCGTCCGATGTCCGCGTAAGGCACGCCCGAGGCGTGCGAGGGGCCCGGGGCCGCCCGCGAAGGCGCGGCCCCGGGCCCCGACGCGTTACGCTGGATGGTCCCCTGCCAGCACACGAGAGACACCGAGACACTCTGATGCCTGTCGAGTCGGTCTTCCCGCGCCTGGAAGCACTCCTCCCGCACGTCCAGAAGCCGATCCAGTACGTCGGAGGAGAGCTCAACTCCACCGTCAAGGACTGGGACGCCTGCGACGTGCGCTGGGCCCTGATGTACCCGGACGCGTACGAGGTGGGCCTGCCCAACCAGGGCGTCATGATCCTCTACGAGGTGCTCAACGAGCGCGAGGGCGTGCTGGCCGAGCGCACCTACAGCGTCTGGCCGGACCTCGAAGCGCTGATGCGCGAGCACGGCGTCCCGCAGTTCACCGTGGACGCGCACCGCCCGCTCAAGGCGTTCGACGTCTTCGGCGTCTCGTTCTCCACCGAGCTGGGCTACACCAACCTGCTCACCGCCCTCGACCTGGCCGGCATCCCGCTGAACGCCGAGGACCGCGGCATCGACGACCCGGTGGTGCTCGCCGGCGGGCACGCCGCGTTCAACCCGGAGCCGATCGCCGACTTCATCGACGCCGCCGTCATCGGTGACGGCGAGCAGGCGGTCCTGGAGATCACCGACGTCGTGCGCGCGTGGAAGGCGGAGGGCCGCCCCGGCGGGCGCGAGGAGCTGCTGCTGCGCCTGGCGAAGACCGGCGGCGTCTACGTGCCGCGCTTCTACGACGTCGAGTACCTGCCGGACGGCCGCATCGCGCGGGTCGTGCCGAACGCGTCGGGCGTGCCGTGGCGTGTGTCCAAGCACACCGTGATGGACCTGGACGAGTGGCCGTACCCGAAGCAGCCGCTGGTGCCGCTGGCCGAGACGGTGCACGAGCGGATGTCGGTGGAGATCTTCCGCGGCTGCACCCGCGGCTGCCGTTTCTGCCAGGCGGGCATGATCACCAGGCCGGTGCGCGAGCGCAGCATCACCGGCATCGGCGACATGGTCGAGAAGGGCCTGAAGGCGACCGGCTTCGAGGAGGTCGGCCTGCTGTCGCTGTCGTCGGCCGACCACAGCGAGATCGGCGACATCGCCAAGGGCCTGGCCGACCGCTACACCGACGACAAGATCGGCCTGTCCCTGCCGTCGACCCGGGTCGACGCGTTCAACATCGACCTGGCCGACGAACTGACCCGCAACGGCCGCCGCTCCGGCCTGACCTTCGCCCCCGAGGGCGGCAGCGAGCGCATCCGCAAGGTCATCAACAAGATGGTCTCGGAGGAGGACCTGATCCGCACGGTCGCCACGGCCTACGGCAACGGCTGGCGTCAGGTGAAGCTGTACTTCATGTGCGGTCTGCCCACCGAGACCGACGAGGACGTCCTCCAGATCGCCGACATGGCGACCAGGGTGATCGCCAAGGGCCGCGAGGTCTCCGGCTCCAACGACATCCGCTGCACGGTCTCCATCGGCGGTTTCGTGCCCAAGCCGCACACGCCGTTCCAGTGGGCCCCGCAGCTCAGCTCCGAGGAGACCGACGCGCGGCTGGAGAAGCTGCGCGACAAGATCCGCGGTGACAAGAAGTACGGCCGGTCCATCGGCTTCCGCTACCACGACGGCAAGCCCGGCATCGTCGAGGGCCTGCTGTCGCGCGGCGACCGCCGCCTCGGCGCGGTGATCCGCGCGGTCTACGAGGACGGCGGCCGCTTCGACGGCTGGCGCGAGTTCTTCTCGTACGACCGCTGGATGGAGTGCGCGGGCAAGGTGCTGCCCGCCTTCGGCGTGGACGTCGACTGGTACACCACCCGCGAGCGCGGCTACGAGGAGGTCCTGCCCTGGGACCACCTGGACTCCGGTCTGGACAAGGACTGGCTCTGGGAGGACTGGCAGGACTCCCTCGACGAGACCGAGGTCGAGGACTGCCGCTGGACCCCGTGCTTCGACTGCGGGGTGTGCCCGCAGATGGACACCCACATCCAGATCGGGCCCACGGGCAAGAAGCTGCTGCCGCTGACGGTGAAGAACGCCGGCCCGGAACCCGCGTCGAGCGGCCACGCCCACTGACACGAGGGGGGCTCGGGACTTCGCCGACGTTGCCGTGGTCCGCCGCAGACGCGCCCTTGAGTAAGTGAAGACGGGTTTGGACAGGCACGGGCCTTCGGTCAGGAGGCCGTCGGACTCGTGAACCGGTTATCGGGCAGGCTGCGGGTGAACGCGAAGCCGGTGAGCGTGATGGCGGCGACCGCGAGGATGGCAGCCTTGAGACTGTCGAGTTGAGCGGTGGCGTAGGCATCGGCGATGGCATCGACCTCTTGCTGCGGCAGCTTGGCGTGTTCGGCGGCAGCGCGCACCTGGTCGGTGCTGACGAAGCTGACGCCGGCTTCGACGGCGATTCCGGTCTGCTGCCG
Organism: Streptomyces sp. ICBB 8177; assembly: GCF_003144095.1. Lineage (GTDB taxonomy): Bacteria > Actinomycetota > Actinomycetes > Streptomycetales > Streptomycetaceae > Streptantibioticus_D. Next base: position 496,947 of record NZ_NSKH01000003.1, read on the forward strand.
TGCGGCGTCGGAGATGAGGGGGTTGTCGGCGATCCGGGTTGTGAACGCGTTCACCAAGGCGCCGATGAGAATCGCGCCGATGAGAGCGGTGCCGAGGGAGGATCCCAGGTTCTGGGCGGTGTACTGGAGGCCGCCCGCCTCGCTGCGTTCCGATTCCCCGACAGCGGACTGGACCACGTTGCCGAGTTGCGAGGCGAGGAGGCCCATCCCGAGGCCCAGGACAGCCATCGCGAGCGCGAACGAGAGATCATCGATGTGGGGCCTGATGGTCGCCAGCAGCCACACGGCGGCGATGAGCAGCACCAGCAGGCCGATCCGTACTACGGTGCGCGGGCCGGCGATGCGGCCCAGGAGCGGGCCGGTCATGGAGGACACCAGCATGGTGACCGACACCGGCAGCAGTCGCAGGCCCGTCTGGAAGGCATCGAAGCCCTGGACGACCTGAAGGTAGAGGGGGACGACGAAGAACAGTCCGAGCAGGATGAGGTTCTGGTTGAGCAGCATGGCCAGGCCGGAGCGCAGGGGCCGGATGGCGAACAACGAGAATCGGATGAGTGGTTCGCGCCCCCGAGCTTCCTGGCGCCGTTCCCAGGCCCGGAACAGGCCCAGGACGACGGCTCCGGCCGCGATGACGAAGACGGTGAGGGAGAAGCCGACGATCGTGATCGGGGAGTTGCGGGGCTTGAGCCACCCCCAGGAGCTGCTCTGCAGGACGCCCAGCACCACCAGAGCCAGTCCGAGGGCGGACAGCACGGTGCCGCCCGTGTCCAGGCGGGGCCGTGGCTCAGGGCGGGGGTGATCCTCGATCAACCGCACGAAGCAGAGAAGGGCCGCCACCACGACGACCTCAGCGGCGAAGACGAGCCGCCAGGTCAGGTATGTCGTGACCCATCCACCGAGCAGCGGACCGACAGCGATGCCCGCCCCCGCCAGACCGCCGATGACCCCGTAAGCCACGGCACGGTCCCGGCCGGTGTAGGCGCCGGCCACCAGTGCAGCCAGCGCCGGAAGAACGAGTGCGGCGCCGAGTCCCTCGATGATCGACCACCCGAGCGCGAGCACCCAGAGCACAGGCGCCGCCGCGGTGAGCGCTGATCCGGTGCCGTACACCACCAGCCCGATGCCGAAGGCGCGGCGGCGCCCGAGCATGTCGCCGAGCTTGCCGCCAGTGATCATGAAGGCGGCCATGACCAGGGTGTAGAGGGTGATGACGGCCTGGATCGCGGTGACCTCTGTGTGGAAGTCCTCGACGAGTCGGCTGATCGAGACGTTCATCACCGAGGTGTCCAGAACCATCAGGAACTGGGCTGTGCCGAGAATGATCAGAGCCCGCCAGCGTCCCACCGCGTGCACCTCCACAGATCCCGGCCTGCCCACACCGCGAGCCGCGGCGCAATCATAGAGTGACGGGGGTCGTACGTTTCGCAGTCGTGGCGGTCAAGTCACCCGGCCAGGCCTTCGGACGCTCGCCTCGGGCCCACCGGAGCGGGCCGGCATCTCAGACCGGACAACCGGTCTGCAAGCGCCTCCGCCTGACTCGCAGTCAGGAGGCTGTCCGGGAGCGGTGCTCGAGATACAGGCACCCGACGACCGATCCCAGGTGCACGACCACGCCGACCGCGACCAGCCAGGACAGGATGACCATGACCACACCGATGGGACCGTAGCTCTGCTCGTTGGCCACGATCGTCGCGGAGAAGTAGTGGGCGGAGAACCCGCCGAGGCCCACCCAGCACACACCTGTGGCCAGGGCGGCGGGGAACAAGGTGCGCCAGCGCACCGCGCCGGAAAGGAGCAGTTTCATGCTCCACCACCAGAAGAACGTCGCCAGGGCGAATCCGAACAGGCCCTGCCACACGGGCCCGCCGACGGTACCGATCGTGCGTCCGGCGAAAGTCTGCGCAGCGGAGTAGGCGAGAAGTGCCCCGAGCCAGTACAGGCAGGCGGCGAGGTCGTGCCAGCCCCGGCGGGGGACGCCGAATACCGTCTGGTACCAGCTTTGCAGCGTGCCCGCGACAGCCATGGCGCCGAGGACCAGTAGGCACGCGCTGGTCAGCGTGAGTGTGCCCGGGGTGGCTCCAGGCTTGAAGAGAGTGGTTACGGCTTGTGCCGCGCGCTGGTCGAGCCCCAGCCATCCGACGACCGACGCTGCGGTGTCCCGGCCCGTCGCCGCGGCGACAACGATCAGAAAGGGGAAGAAACACAAGATCGCCAACGCGGCCAGCTGGAACGAGTGTCCGAAGAAGTCGATCGCGCTGAGCCGGTTCCACAGCCCGCTCGCCGTCCGTAGACGTCTGCCAACCGCACGTTTCCCGTCCTCCAAAGCCGTGAGCCTCGAGCGTCCGCTCCGGCGCCCACCGCGAGGCCCGGCCAGTTTCCGGCGGCTTGTCATGAACGACAGTGAACCCGCTCGCCCGGGCATGGCCCGCCGAGGCACGCGGAAAGGCGGGTGGGCGGCCGATGGGAGCCTCTTCGCCCAGGTCTACTGGACCGCCACCAAGTGGCAAAGGCCCTCCGACGGGACGAACCTGGAAAGGAGCCAGAACATCCCTCGCACGTAGGGAGAGAGCGATGGGCGCCCATGTGCAGCTTGCGTACGACTACCCGGTGCTCGGGGTCTTCTTGAGCATCATGTGGTTCTTCCTGTGGGTCCTGTGGCTGGTGGTCCTGTTCCGGGCCGTGGTCGACATCTTCCGGGACCGGGAGCTGAGCGGCTGGGGCAAAGCCGGATGGCTGCTGTTCGTCCTGATCCTGCCGTTCTTGGGAGTCTTGGTGTACCTGATCGCCCGCGGTCGCGGGATGGGGGAACGCGAAACGCGGCATGCCCAGGAACAGCAGCAGGCATTCGATGCCTACGTCCGGCAGACCGTCGGCACTACGTCGAGCGCGGACGAGCTGACCAGGCTCTCGGAACTCAGGGCCCAGGGTGAACTCACCGACGCAGAGTTCGAGCGGGCGAAGGAGAAGATCCTCAGCTGAGCCACGCACCAAGCCCGCGTACTGGTCCGGCCGACCCACCGGGGTCCCCCGACCTGGCGTTGCCTGCGGTCCGCATCTGATGCCTGGCCGAAACGACGGAGGCACGCACGTGAACGGTTGGGGGGAGTTCCGGGCGTGGCCGCTCGCCGGCACAGGAGGCGGACCTCTGCGGGCAGGACTTGATCGAGCGGAAGCGCGCGGAAGCGGTGGCGGTGATGCGGTAGGCGAATCGGACGCGGTCGGCGCCGGCGGGGAGTTCCTCCAGCAAGAGGGTCTGCTCGTGCTCGCCCTCCCTTCGCCCGTGCCGTGGTTCCGGCAGCGCCGCCTGGCCCGGCCGGCCCAGGTGATCGAGTGCGACGCCGCTCTCCGGAAGCCGGATCGGGGACGGGGTCGGCGTCCGCTCGGCACGAGCCGTGAGGGTACGCCGTCGGGCACCGGGGGACGGCCGTGTGCCCATGCCCGGACCGCGTGGCTGAAAAGTGACGGTCGGGCAGGTGGGGGCGCGGGAGACGCGTGGCGTGAGCCGTAGTGGGTAGCTGGGAATCTGGTGTCCACTTCAGTTGCCGAACGGCTCCAGTGCGGCTGTTCCCGTTCGCGACGGCCCGTGCCGATGGTATGTGCCGGCGGTACGCGGCTCGGTGGAGGTCGGTCGTCGTGGGACTCGCCCGGGGCGACCGATGGGACCGACACGGGGGTGTCCGGATCATGGACGTGCACGGAAGAGTCGTCAGGGCCTTCGTCGTGCTGGCCGAGGAACTGCACTTCTCGCGGGCCGCACGGATCCTGTTCGTCTCCCAGCCCACGCTGAGCAAGCAGATGAAGGCGCTGGAACGGACGCTCGGCGTACCGCTCTTCGTCCGCGACCACGCGGGGGTGCGGCTCGCGCCGTCCGGTGAGGCGTTCCTGCCGCACGCCCGCCAGATACTGCTCGCCTGGGAGGGCGCACGGCAGGCGGTCGAGGGGTGCGCGCGGGAGCCCGACGAAGGCGCGTGAGCCACGACCGCGGTCACGCCCCAAGGCGTCACGCTCCCGCACGCGATGCCCTTTCCGCATGGCGACCGCGCCACGCGAATGTCGCCCCGATTTCGCGTCCGCGTCCTTCTCCCGTGCTGCGCGCATAAGAAATCCACCAGGAATCCGATGGTCGGAAGCAGTCGTTCCGGCTGGTAGTAGCGGATCACCAGGAATGATTACGCTGGGTGCGGAACGACGGCATCCGGCCATATTGCGATCGCTTCTCTGCCTAATCAGATCGGCCCTGACCGAAACTGCATGCAAAGTGTCGCCTCCCGATCTCGTCACGAATGACGGGATCCAGCAAGTATTTCGACTGTCGCTGAGACGGCCGACCGCCGGGCCATCGGCACCCGGCGAGCGCACTTGATGGTGAAAGGGAGGAATCGATGGCGAACACCGGTCGCGTCGACGCCGTGGTGGTAGGCGGCGGAATCGCGGGTTCTGCCCTGGCCGCCGCGCTCGCGGGCGACGGTTACGACGTGGTTCTCCTGGAGCGGCAGACCGTTTACCGGGACAAGGTCCGCGGTGAGGTCATCAACTGCTGGGGTGTCGAGGAACTCATGCAACTCGGCCTGGAGAAGTGCGTCCTGGCCGCGGGCGGCACCTATGTCAACCGCTTCGTCGGCTTCGACGAGACGGTCGACCCGGACACCGCCACGGCCAAGGCCCTGCACCTGGACGAGATGCTGCCCGGCATACGCGGCGTGCTCGACGTCGGCCACCCGGAGGCCTGCGAGGCGCTGGCCACGGCCGCCGAGGAGGCCGGGGCCGGCGTGGTGCGCGGCGTCGGCGACGTCATGGTGACCGCCGGGTCGACCCCTTCCGTGCGCTACGAACTCGACGGCATGGAGTACGAGGTGCCCTGCCGGCTGGTGGTCGGCGCCGACGGGCGGATGTCCACCGTGCGCAGGCAGTTGGGCATCACGCTCACCCAGACCCCGCCGAATTCACTCGGCGGCGGAATGCTCGTCAAGGACCTGCCGGACTGGCCGGTGAATGTCACCTCCATCGGCACCGAAGGCGACCTGCTGTATTTCGTCTTTCCGCGCGCGGGCGCGCAGGCGCGTCTGTACCTCCTGCACGACCCCACGCAGAAAGGCCGCTTCTCCGGTCCCAACCGGCACGCGGAATTCCTGGAGGCATTTCGTTTCTCCTGCATTCCGAACAGCGAGATGTTCGCCGCGGCGACCCCTTCCGCGTCCTGCGCCTTCTACCCGATGAACGATTCGTGGACCGACACGCCGCCGTACACCGAGGGCGCGGTGCTGATCGGCGACGCCGCGGGCTGGACCGACCCGGTCATCGGCCAGGGGCTGTCCATCGCGCTGCGTGACGCACGCATGATCTGGGACATCCTGCGCACCAGCACCGACTGGTCCGACGCGGACACCTTCGGCTCGTACGGGCACGAACGCAGGGTGCGGATGGCCAGGTTGCGGGTCTCCGCCCGAGTCCGGACCACGATCAACATGACGTTCACCCCCGAGGGCGCCGCCCGCCGCAAGGCCTACGCCGCCGCCTGGCCCACGGACGAGGTGCTGGCCGGATCGCGCATCGCCACCTTCAAGGGGCCGTTCAACGTGCCCAGCCAGTCGTTCGAACCCGAGGTGATCGAGCGCATCTTCGCGCTCCGCTAACCGCCGCACCGTCACGCAACACGCCCACGCCCCACGCCTTACGGAAGGACGGAAGCCCGCATGTACGTCAAGACCGCGGACAGCGACGAGCAGATCCGCAAGAACGGCTGCGACCTGCGCCAGCTCTACCCCTGGGACGGGGTGGTCGTGCCGCCGTGGAACAGCACCCTGTGCTCGATCCGCCCCACCGAGTCCAGCACCCCCCACGAGCACGCCACCGACGAGACGTTCATCTTCACCGGCGGCGAGGGCCACGTGCGCATCGGCACCGAGGAGCGGGACGTGGCGGCCGGCGACGTCATCTACATCCCCAACGGCACCAACCACATCGTCACCAACACCAGTGACGCCGACGCGCTCACGTTCGTCAGCATCTACTGGCTCCAGCCCAACGAGCGGTGAGGCGGCCAGAGATGACGGCTCGTCAGGTACCACGCACCGGTGGCGGACGCCGGATCGACGTGACGTTCTCGCCGCCCACCCCCAACGGCGACCTGCACCTGGGCCACCTGGCGGGGCCGGTCCTCGGCAGCGACGTCTGCGCCCGCTCGCAGAAGATCCTCGGCCACGACGTCGCCTTCGGCACCAGCACCGACGACAACCAGACGTACGTCGTCACCACCGCGCAACGCCTCGGCACCGATCCCGAGTCGCTGATCGCCGAGGCCTACGAGAAGGTCACCGCCTCGCTCGGCCTGGCCGGCGTCGAGGTCGACCTCTTCGCACGCCCCGACGAGCGCTACACCGCGTTCGTCCGGGACTTCTTCACCCACCTGTGGCGGCACGGCGCCTTCGACCGCCGCACGGTCGAACTGCCGTACTGCGCCGATACCGGTGAGTACAAGGCCGAGGCGTTCGTCACCGGCCGCTGCCCGACCTGCCTCGCCCACGCCAGGGCCGGGGTCTGCGAGGCGTGCGGGCTGTACAACCTGCCCGGCGCGCTGCTGCCGGTCGCCGACACCGCCTCCGCGCTGCCCCGCCGGGCCGTGCCGATCTGGGTGCTGGACCTGGAGCGCCACCGCTCGCTGCTGACCAACTTCTACCGCAGCAACGACGTGCCGCTGCGGCCCGACCTGGCCCGCGTGGTCGAGCAGACCCTCGCCGGACGGCTCCCGTACGTCCCCATCACGTACCCGAGCAACTGGGGCATCACCGTCGACTGGGACGGCGAGCCGGACGCCCCGCCGCAGGCCGTCAACGCGTGGCCGGAGATCTACGTCGGCCACCTGTACTGGCTGGCCCGGGCCCGCGACGGACGCACGGCGGGCTGCGACGAACTCGTGCAGTTCATCGGCATCGACAACGGCTTCTACAACGCCTTCGTCTACGTCGCCCTGAAGCTGCTCGCCGCACAGCACGGCCTGCCCGTCGGCCTGCCCAGGACCCGCACGCTCACCAACCAGTACTTCATGCTGGAGGGCCGCAAGTTCTCCACCAGCAAGGGCGACGTGCGCTGGGCGGGGGAGTACCTGGAGAGCGTCGGCCGGGACCGGGCGCGCTTCGTCCTGGCGCTGAGCAGCCCGGAGTTGCAGCAGGCCGAGTTCAGCGAGCCCATCGCCGCGGCCCGGCTCACCGAGCGCTACGACACCCCCCTCGCCGTCGTCGCCTCCCGCTTCAACGGCACCCTGAAGGACCGCGCCGCCGACGCGCCGCCCTCCCCGTGGTGGGCCGCCGCCATCGAGGCGTCCACGCGGCGCTTCGAAGAGGCCTACCGCCTTGAGACGTTCTCCATCCGCAAGGCCGCCGAAGCGCTCGCCCTGCACCTGGAGGTGCTGGCGTTGCGCTGCGAGGACATCGCGCTGGAGGACAGCGGTGACGTCTGCGGCGCGCTGCTGTTCCTGTGGACGCTGCGCTCGCTGGCCTGGCCGGTCACCCCGGACCTGGCCGGGCGGGTCGCCGCCGCGTTCGGCGCCCGGGACGAGCCCGGCGAGCCGCCGTTGCTGGCCGACGCCGCCACCGCGCCCTCCGGCGCCTTCCGCGGCCTCGACCTGCCGCCGCACCCGGCCGCCTAGCCGCAGCCACCCCCGGGCGGCGCACCCCACGACCGACCACCGCACCCCGCACGCACGACCGCACCGCGCACGACCGCACCGCGCGCCACCGCACCACGCACACACGACACCCGCATCGGACAAGGAGTCACACCATGCTGCGCACCTTCATGCACTCGAAGATCCACCGCGCCACCGTCACCGACAGCAACCTCAACTACGTGGGCTCGATCACCGTCTCGCCCGAACTGCTGGAGGCCGCCGAGATCGGCGTCCACGAACTCGTGCAGGTCGTCAACATCAACAACGGCGCCCGCTTCGAGACGTACACCATCCTCGGCCGCCCCGAGGCCAACGAGGTCGTCGTCAACGGCGCCGCCGCCCGCCTCGTCGAGACCGGCGACAAGGTCATCATCATCAGCTACGCCCAGCTGAACGAGACGGAGCTGGAAGGCCACAAGTCCCGCGTCGTGCACGTCGACGACGAGAACCGCATCACCGAGTCGGTCCTGCTCAGCGGCTGACGCGGGGGGCGCCCGTCCCCTGCCCAGGCGATGTCCCTTCCAGTTCCCTTCCAGCCGAGGATGCGTGAAGAGTGACGAAACACCAGGTCCATCCAGTACTCGGGGTCGGGTTCGGGCCGGCGAACCTCTCCCTAGCGGTGGCGCTCGACGAGCACGGCCTGCTGGACCAGGCCCACTTCATCGAGCGGGCGGGCGCCTTCCAGTGGCAGGACGAACAGCTCCTGCCCGGTGCCGACATCCAGAACAACCCGTTCCGCGATCTCGTCATGCCCCGCAACCCCTACAGCCGCCACACGTTCGTCAACTACCTGGCGGAACGCGGGATGCTCACCGGCTACCTGCACCTGAACGCCAAGTTCCCGCTGCGCAGGGAGTACGCGGGCTACCTGGCGTGGGTGGCCGAGGCGTTCGGGCGGTCGGTGGAGTACGGCCGCCCGGCCACCGGGCTGACGTTGGCCGAAGACGCCGAGGACGCAGAGGGCCAGGAGGTGCTCGCCGTCGAGACCGCCGCGGGGGAGCGCTACCTGTCCCGCAACGTGGTCATCGGCACCGGGCGTTCGCCCCGGATACCGGCCGCCTTCGCGCAGCGGTTGGGCGCCACGGTCTTCCACTCCACCCGGTACCTGTCCTCCGTCAAGGGCCTGGCCGGGCGCAAGGCCAGGGTCGCGGTGGTCGGCGCGAGCCAGAGCGCGATCGAGATCGTGCTCGACCTGCTCGACCGGCCCGAGATCGAACAGGTCGTCTCCATCCAGCGGGGCATCGGCTTCCGGCTGAAGGACACCAGTCCCTACAGCCGCCAGGTCTTCCTGCCGGAGTTCGTGGACTACTTCCACCCGCTGCCCAGTGCCACCAGGCGCCGCATCCGGCAGGAGCTGCGCTCCATCAACTACGCGGCGTGCGACCAGGACGTCATCGACCGGCTCGTCGGCCTCCAGCGCGAGTACGAGCTGACCGGGTGCGACCGGTTCAGGATGGTGCCGTTCAGCGAGGTCACCGAGGTGCTGGGGGCGCCGGGCGGCGGACACCGGCTGGTGGTGCGCGACGTCAACTACGCCAAGCGCGACACGGTCGACGTCGACGTCGTCGTCCTGGCCACCGGATTCCGCGACTTCGGCACCGGCCCCGGCGACGAGCCCTACCACCCGCTGCTGCGGGAGATCGCCCACCGGCTGCCGATGGACTCCGACGGCGTCCCGGTGGTCGCCCGCGACTACTCCATCACCCTGCGGCCGCGCACCCCCGGTGCTCCCGCGCCGCGCGTCTACCTCAACGGGCTGTGCGAGGCCAGCCACGGCATGGGCGACGCGGGGGCGCTGGCCATGCTGTCGGTGCGCTCCACCGACATCGCCGGCTCGCTCGCCGAACGCGTCGGCACCGGCAGCGACGCACCCCTGGTCGCCGGAGCCCTGCGATGACGCGAGGCGCCGGGGCGGCGGTGACGCGAGCCGTCGCCTCGGCGGACGTCGCCGTCGTCGGCTGCGGCATCGCGGGACTCGCCGCGGCCGAACGGCTCTGTCGCGACGGGCTGACCGTCGTGATGGCCGACCCGGCCGGCATCGCCTCCGGCGCCACCGGTGCCTCCGGCGGGCTGGTCCGCGCCCTCGACCTGTCCCGCCGGTACGGCGACCGGGCCGCCGAGAGCCTCGACGTGTACCTGCGCCGGGGCCCCCGCGGCCACTGGCCCGCGGTCCGCGAGGACGGCAGCCTGACCCTCTTCGGCGCGGGCGACCTGCGCGCCGCGCACGAGGCGGCCGGGCGGCTGCGGGCGGCGGGGCACGCGGTGGAGCTGCTGACGGCGGCCGACGTCGCCGCCCGCTTCCCCGCGCTCTCCCCGGCCGGCGTGCTCGGCGGCGTCCTGGAACCCCGGGCGGGCTGGCTGCCCGCCCGGGAGGTCGCCGCCGCCCTGGTCCGCGACGCGGGAGGTCGCCTGCTCGTCCTCGAGGCCCGCGCGACCCGGCTGCTGACCCGCGCGGGCCGGGTCACCGGCGTCCGCACGAGCGCGGGCGACGTGACCGCCGGGGCCGTGCTGCTGGCCGCCGGGGTCGGCAGCGTGCCGCTGGCCGCCCAGGTCGGCGTCGACCTGCCGCTGTGCACGCGGTCGGTCGGCTACTGCCTCTTCGCGCCCGACGACACCGCCGCGGCCACCGGACTGCCGACCGTCGTGGACGCCACCACCGGTGCCTGGCTGCGGCGCTGGGACGACGGCGTGCTGCTCGCGGGCGTCACCTCCAAGGAGACCGACGTGCCCGCCCGCGTCACCCACCACGTCACCGACGCCGAACGGCACCGGGTCCACGACGTCGTGCGGCGGCTGTGCCCCGCGCTGGCCCGGGCCCGGTTCACCGGCGGGGTCACCGCGTACGACGCCATGTTCACCGACGGACCCGGGGCCGTCACCGCCTGGCCCGCCGCGCCGGGACTGGTCACCGCCGTCGGCTGGAACGGCGGCGGCTTCAAACTCGCCCCCGCCGTCGGCGCCGAGGCGGCCGCCCTGCTGAAGGAGGCGATGGCATGAGCCCGCGCGGCACCTGGCGGCTCGGCCCCACCGACGAGATGCTGCGCGACTCCGCCCGCGCCCTGGGCTCCGCGCGTACCGTCCAACTGCTGTGGCGCTTCCCCGGACCGGTCAGCGCCGACGCGCTGGACGCCGAGTGGCGGCGGCTGGACCGCGGCCGGCTCAGCCGCCGCATCGTCCCGGCCGGCGTCCCCGGCGCCCGCGACCGCTGGGCCCCGGCGCACAACGAGGAACCCCCGCGCCACGACGACGTGCCGCTGACCGGCACCACCGTGCGCGGCTGGCTCGACGACCAGGTCCGCGCGCCGCTGCCGGTCGACTCCGGCGCGCTGTGGCGGCTGTCGGCGGCGCCCTACCGCGACGGGAGCCTGGTCTCGCTGTGCGTGCCGCACTTCCGCTGCGACGGCATGGGCCTCTTCCGCGCCCTCGCCGAACGCACCGACCCGCCCGCACCGCGCCACCGCATACCCGGGCCCCTGGCCGGGGACCTCGCGGACGCCGCCTCGGGCGTCGCCGCCGCCCTCACCCGCACCCCACCGTGGGCCGCCGCCCTGTTCACCCACCCCGAACGGCTGCGGCGGCTCGCCCGGGCGCTGCGCCCCGCGGGCCCGGCGCCCGCCGCGAGCGCGCCGCGCTACTTCTCCTGGGACGTCTTCGAGGTCGACGCCGCCGCGTGGGAGGAACGCGCCCGCGCCCACGGCGGCACCGTCAACAGCCTGTTCGTCGAGATCGCCGCCAACCTGGTGCGCGCCGCCGTCCCCCGCGACGCCGAGGCCGACGTGGCGATCGGCGTCCCCGTGGACCGCCGCACCTCACCCGGCGACGGCCGGGCCAACGCCCTCGTCGTCGTCCCCGTGGCCGTCGCGGGCGGCCCGCCCCGCCACGACGGCCTGCGTCCCACCCGCCGGGCCACCAAGGCCGCCCTCGCCGACCCGCAGCTCCAGGCCGCCACGCTCGTGCCGGAACGCCTGTGGCACCTGCTGCCCGGCGGCCTCGCGGGTGCCCTGAAGACCCCCGGCGCCCAGCAGACGGACGCGGTCGCCTCCAACTTCGGCGCCGCCCCCGAGGCGGTGACCCTCTTCGCCGGGGCCCGCGCGGACGCCGTGGCGCTGCGCACGATGAACGTGCCCGGCGTGGTGCCCGAGCGCGCCCGGCTGCGCGCCTCGTTGTGCCTGCTGCGCACCGGCGACCGCTTCCACGTCACCGTCACCGGCATGCCCGACCACTTCGGCGACGGAGACACGCTGCATCGGCTGGCCCGCGAGGAGTTCGCCGCCTGGGACCTGCAGGCCCGCGGCTGGTGGGAACCGGCGCCGTACGACGACCGGTTGCCGCCCGTTCGCTCAACGGCGGTGCGTGGTGCGGCCGTTGGTGTCGCCCATCGCGGTGCCCGTCCTGTCACCGGAGGAAGTGAACGATGACCGCGACCCCCCGTGCGGCGGCGCTCCCCGAGCGCTGGTTCCGTACGCTCCCCGACGCGTCCGGGCTCGAACGGTCCCGCGTGCTCGCCCGGTCCCTCATACCGCTCGCCGAACTCGACCGGCACATCGCCTTCCACGAGGACCTGCTCGGCGTGCCCGCCTCGCTGCGCATGCCCATACCGGACTTCGGCGGGCTCGAACTGGCCGCCGTGGGCGACCTGTTGCTCATCGCCAGCGAGCGTCCGTTCACCCCGGTGCAGCGGCGGACCGCGTACTCCCTCATCGTGCCGTCGCTCGCCGACGAGCTGGCGCGGCTGGAGGGTACCGGCACGACCGTCCTCGAACCGGTGGAGGACATCCTGCCCGGCGCCCGCGCCCGGGTGCGCTACCCCGACGGCACGCTCGCCGAACTCGTCGAGCACCGCCCCCGGCCCGGCGAGACCCCGTGCCCGCCGGCCGTCCCCGAAGGCCGCGTGCCCTCCGGCGTGCGTGTGCTGGCCCGGCGAGCGGTGCCACGCGCGGGATTCACCGAAATGGTGGCGCTGTACGAGGAGTTGCTCGCGACGGCGGCCGGTCCGCGCGGTCGTGGCGCGGCAGCCGTCGGGAACGTGCTGGTGGTCGCCGACGACGCCGCTTCCCACGACGGCGGTGCGGGCGACGAGGGTGCGCGGGCGGCGTTGCTGGCGCCGGACGCGGCAGCGGCCGATGCCCTACGGCAACTCGTCGCGGTGGGTGGTTCCTTCGGGCGGAACGCGACCCGGACGGTCACCCTCATCGGCGGGACCCCGGCGGAGGTCTGGAACGCGGACGACCTGGGCGATCCCGGCGCCGTCGCGGCCCCGGCCGGGTCGGCGCACCGGCCGGGATGACGGCCGGCGGGTCCGCAGAGACGACAACTGCCCGGGAACGACGGCGGCGTACACGAGAGGGACGACGAGATGAGCACGGCGACCGTCCGGCGGTTGGATCGGGTGATCATCCGGTTCGCTGGTGATTCCGGTGATGGGATGCAGCTGACGGGTGACCGGTTCACTTCGGAGACGGCGTCGTTCGGTAACGACCTGTCGACGCTGCCGAACTTTCCGGCGGAGATCCGGGCTCCGGCGGGTACGTTGCCGGGTGTCTCGTCGTTCCAGTTGCATTTCGCCGATCATGACATTCTCACGCCGGGTGATGCGCCGGATGTGCTGGTGGCGATGAACCCGGCGGCGTTGAAGGCGAACATCGGTGATCTGCCGGCGGGTGCGCAGGTCATCGTCAACACCGATGAGTTCACCCGGCGGGCGTTGCAGAAGGTCGGCTACGCGGCGGATCCGTTGCAGGACGGGTCGCTGGAGGCGTTCCGGGTGCATCCGGTGCCGTTGACGACGTTGACGGTCGAGGCGCTGTCCGGCTATGACCTGTCGCGGAAGGAGGCCGAGCGGAGCAAGAACATGTTCGCGTTGGGCCTGCTGTCGTGGATGTACCACCGCCCGACCGCGTCGACGGAAGGTTTCCTGCGGGCGAAGTTCGCGAAGAAGCCCGCGATCGCGGAGGCGAACATCACCGCGTATCGGGCGGGGTGGAATTTCGGGGAGACCACGGAGGAGTTCGCCACCGTCTATGAGGTGGCCCCGGCGTCGAAGGCGTTCAGCCCGGGCACCTACCGCAACATCTCCGGGAACCTGGCGCTGGCCTATGGTCTGATCGCGGCCGGCCGGCAGGCGGACCTGCCGCTGTTTTTGGGTTCGTATCCGATCACTCCGGCCTCCGACATCCTGCACGAGTTGTCGCGGCACAAGAACTTCGGGGTGCGCACCTTCCAGGCGGAGGACGAGATCGCCGGGATCGGTGCCGCTTTGGGTGCGGCCTTCGGCGGCTCGCTGGCGGTGACGACGACGTCGGGGCCGGGGGTGGCGTTGAAGTCGGAGACGATCGGGCTGGCGGTCTCGCTGGAGTTGCCGCTGCTGATCGTCGACATCCAGCGCGGTGGGCCGTCCACCGGCCTGCCCACCAAGACCGAGCAGGCTGATCTGCTGCAGGCGATGTACGGGCGCAACGGTGAGGCGCCGGTGCCGATCGTGGCACCGGCGACGCCGGGGGACTGTTTCACCGCCGCCCTGGAAGCCGCCCGCATCGCCTTGACCTACCGCACCCCGGTCTTCCTGCTCTCCGACGGGTATCTGGCCAACGGCTCCGAACCGTGGCGGGTCCCGCAGCTCGATGAACTGCCGGATCTGCGGGTGCGGTTCGCGACCACGCCGAATCATGACGGGGAGTTTTGGCCGTATCTGCGGGACCCGGTCACGCTGGCGCGGCCGTGGGCGGTGCCGGGCACGCCGGGTCTTGAGCACCGGATCGGGGGCATCGAGAAACAGGACGGCAGCGGGAACATCTCCTACGACCCGGCCAACCACGACCTGATGGTCCGCACCCGCCAGGCCAAAATCGACGGCATCACCGTCGAGGACATCGAAGTCGACGACCCCGACGGGGACGCGACCACGTTGGTCATCGGCTGGGGCTCCACCTACGGCCCCATCACCGCCGCGGTGCGGCGGGTACGGCGCGCGGGCGGGAAGGTCGCGCAGGCGCATCTGCGGCACATCAACCCCTTCCCCGCCAACCTCGGCCAGGTCCTGAAGGCCTACGAGAAGGTGATCGTGCCGGAGATGAACCTCGGCCAGCTCGCCACCCTGCTACGCGCCAGATACCTGGTCGACGCCCACTCCCACACCCAGGTGACCGGCCTGCCCTTCAAAGCCGAACAACTGGCCACCGCCATCACCCACACCATCAACCAGCAGCAGTTGCATGCCAGCGGCAACGGGCACGAGGGGGACAGCGCGCATGTCTGAGGCACCCGTCATCGACCACCAGCCCACCAACAGCACCGCCCCCGCCACCGCGGCCACCGCGGCCACCGCGGCCACCGCGGCCACCGCGGGCGGCCTGCCGGCGTTGTCGCTGGTGCCGAAGGCCGACGCACAGCAGTCCGCCCGCGACTTCAAGTCCGACCAGGAAGTGCGCTGGTGCCCCGGCTGCGGCGACTACGCCATCCTCGCCGCCGTCCAGGGCTTCCTGCCCGAACTCGGCCTGGCCCGCGAGAACATCGTGTTCATCTCCGGCATCGGCTGCTCCTCCCGCTTCCCCTACTACATGAACACCTACGGGATGCACTCCATCCACGGCCGCGCCCCCGCCATCGCCACCGGACTTGCCACCACCCGCCCCGACCTGTCCGTCTGGGTCGTCACCGGCGACGGCGACGCCCTGTCCATCGGCGGCAACCACCTCATCCACGCCCTGCGCCGCAACGTCAACCTCAAAATCCTGCTGTTCAACAACCGCATCTACGGCCTCACCAAAGGCCAGTACTCCCCCACCTCGGAAACCGGCAAGATCACCAAATCCACGCCGATGGGATCCCTCGACGCCCCGTTCAACCCCCTCTCCCTCGCCCTCGGAGCGGAAGCGGGGTTCGTCGCCCGCACCATCGACTCCGACCGCAAACACCTCACCACCGTCCTGCGCGCCGCAGCCGCCCACCCCGGCACCGCACTCGTGGAGATCTACCAGAACTGCAACATCTTCAACGACGGCGCCTTCGACGCCCTCAAAGACAACACCACCGCGCAAGAAGCCCTCATCCGCCTCGAACACGGCCAGCCCATCCGCTTCGGCACCAACGGCGACAAGGGCGTCATCCGCGACCCCCACAGCGGAGAACTGACCATCACCGACGTCACCGACGCCAACGCCCACCAGATCCTGGTGCACGACGCCCACGCCACCTCACCCACCACCGCCTTCGCCCTCACCCGCCTCGCCGACCCCACCACCCTCCACCACACCCCCATCGGCATCCTCCGCGACACCACCCGCACCGTCTACGACACCGCCATGACCCACCAACTCGACACCGCCGTCGAACAACACGGCAAGGGCGACCTGAGCGCGCTGCTGGCGGGCAAGGACACCTGGACGGTCGTCGGCTGACCGCCCGGCCGACCGCCGGCGGCTCCGGCGATCGGCGGCGGAGGGACCACCGTCCCGGTGCCCGGCCGTCGCGTCCCCGTGACTCGGCGGCCGGGCGGCCGTATTCCTTGACGCATGGCCGCCACCGAGCCCGTGCCCCCGTCGCACGACCGACCGCTGTACCGCGTCAAACGGCTGCTGCTCGGCCCGCCGCTGATCACGGAGGAGTTGCGCACCGAGAAGCTGTCGAACCCGATGGCGCTCGGGGTGCTCGCCTCCGACTGCATGTCGTCGACCGCGTACGGGCCGGAGGAGATCCTGCGCGCGCTCGTCCCGGTGATCGGGGCGGCCGCGTTCTCGTTGCTGCTGCCGATCACCGGGGTGGTGATCCTGGTGCTGCTCCTGCTGACGCTCTGTTACCGGGACGTGGTCACCGTCTACACCCGGGCGGGCGGCAGTTACGTGGTGGCGCGGGAGAACTTCGGGCCCAACGTCGCGCAGATCGCGGCGGTCGCGCTGCTCATCGACTACGTGGTGACGGTCGCCGTACAGACGGCGGCAGGGACGGACGCGCTGGTGTCGCTGGCGCATCTGGCGGGCGGCGGGTTCACCGGGTTCGACCGCTTCAGGACGCCGTTGAGCGTCCTGGTGGTGCTGGTCCTGATGTACGGCAACCTGCGCGGGATCCGCGAGGCGGGGCGGGCGTTCGCGCTGCCCGCGTACCTGTTCATGGTGGCGGTCGGCGCGATGCTGGTGACCGGCGCGGTGCGGCTCGCCGTCGACGGACGGCTGCCACACGCCTACCTGCACGCGTCGGGGGCGGTGCCGCTGGGCAGTCCGGGCGGCGGGGCGCTGTACGGGGCGTCGCTGTTCATCGTGCTGCGCGCGTTCGCCAACGGCGGGTCCTCGCTGACCGGCCTGGAGGCGATCTCCAACGGCGTGTCGGCCTTCCGTGAGCCGCAAGGCGTCAACGCGCGCCGCACGCTGGTGGCGATGAGCTGCACGCTGGGCGTGATGGTGCTGGGTGTGTCGCTGCTGGCCCGCGCCACGCACGCGATCCCCTACACGGACGGCAACCCGACGGTGATCGCGCAGGAGGCGCACCTGCTGTTCGGGTCGGGCTGGTTCGGCACGGTGGGGTTGATCTACGTGCAGCTGGCGACCGCGCTGATCCTCTACACCGGGGCCAACACGCCGTTCACCGGTTTCCCGTTCCTGGCCAGCTTCGTGGCCGAGGACTCCTTCCTGCCCCGGCAGCTGACCCGGCGCGGGCACCGGCTGGCCTTCTCCAACGGAATCATCGTGCTGACCGCGCTGGCGCTGGCCCTGCTGCTGGTGACCGGCGGCAGCGTGGACCGGCTGGTGGCGCTGTACGCGATCGGGGTGTTCACCGGGTTCACCATGGCGGCGGCCGGGCTGACCGCGTACCACTTCAGGCGGCGCGAGCCGGGGCGCCGGTTCAAGCTGCTGGTCAACGCGGCGGCGGGTGTCGCGTCGGCGCTGGTCGTGCTGATCTTCGCGGTCACCAAGTTCGCGGAGGGTGCCTGGCTGGTGGTGATCCTCTTCCCGCTGGGCGTCGGCGCGCTCGTCCGGATCAACCGTCAGTACCGCGCGGAGGCCGCCGCGATGGACCAACTGCCCGCGCCCGGCGCCGATCGCGCGCCCTGGCGGCGGCACGTGGTCTACGTGCTGGTGGACAGCCTGGACCTGGCCACGTTCAAGGCGCTGCGGTACGCGCACGGGCTGGCGCCGGACGAGATCCGGGCCATCCACTTCATGATCGACGAGCGGCACGCGCGGGCCCTGATGGAACGCTGGACAGACTCGATGGGGACCACGGTGCCGCTGGAGGTCATCGCCTGCCCGGACCGGCGGCTGAACCAGGCGGTGCGCACGCTGGCCCGCGAGACCACGCACGGCGGCGGGACCGCGCTGACGCTGCTGGTGCCGCGCCGCACCTACGGCTCTGTCCTCGGCCACATCCTGCACCGGGACACCGGTGACGCGATCGGCAAGGCGGTCGACCTGCCGGACGTCGCGGTGACGATCCTGCCGTTCGACGTGGACGCGGCGGTCCGGCGCCTGGAGTCGGGGCGCCGCGCGCGTTCGGCGTGAGCGGCCGGAGCGTCAGGCCGTCACGTCGCGGGTGGTCAGCCGGGCCCAGGCGGCCGAGACGAAGACGGCCGCGTACAGGGCCTGGAGTCCGGCGTTCCTGGCGATCGCGCCCCCGACGACCGGGGCGCGCAGCAGGTCGGCGAAGCTCATCCAGTAGTGCGGGAACAGGTAGGGCTGGACGGCGTGCAGTTGCGGGACCGCGCCGAGGATCTGCACGGTGAGCAGGACGCCGACGGTGGTGGCCATGGCCGCGATGGCGCTGTCGGTGAGCGTGGAGACGAACAGGCCGAGCGCCGCGACGCCGACCAGCGAGACGGCCACCGTGCCCGCGATGGCCAGTGCCCGCAGCAGGCCGTCGCCCAGCGACACGGTCTGCCCGGAGATCAGCGTGATGTCGCCGAACGGGAAGAGGGCGGCGCCGGTCACCAGCGCGGCCAGGGACACCACCAGCGTCGCGGCCGCGCAGAACACCAGCACGCAGGCGTACTTGGTGAGCAGCAGCCGGGTCCGCCCGGCCGGGGCGACCAGCAGATAGCGCAGCGTGCCGGCGTTGGCCTCGCCCGCGACGGAGTCGCCCGCCACCACGCCGACCGCCATCGGCAGGAAGAACGGCAGGGTGACGGCGAGCGAGGTGAAGACCAGGAACAGGCCGTTGTTGGTGACGTCGGCGATGAAGGCGGGGCCGTCGCCCGCGCCCTGTCGGTCGCCGCGGGTCTGGAGCTTCACCGCGGCACCGACCAGCACCGGGATCGCGGCCAGGACGCCCAGCAGCGCGGCGGTGCGCCAGCGGCGGAAGACGATGCGCAGTTCGCCACGGAACAGGCCCAGCGACCGCAGTGCCCGCGCCGCCCTGGAAGCGCTCGGCGTGGTCGCCGAGGCCGGCTCGCCCGTCGCGGGACCGGTCCCCGCCGTCTGCGCCCCGGCTCCCGCCGCCGCGTCGGCGGTCGTGTGCGCCTCAGCCCGCGACATCGAAGCCCTCCCCGGTCAGCGCCACGAAGGCGTCCTCCAGCGACGCGCGTTCGGTGCCGAAGGCGCGCACCCGTACCCCGGCGGCGACCAGGGCGGCGTTCAGCTCGGCCACGTCCGCGGCAGGCTGCGGCAGCTCACCGATGACCCGGTCGGAGTCGGTCGCGAGACCGGTCAGGCCATGTTCCCTCAGGACGCGGACGGCCTCGGCCACGTCCGGCGTGGTGACGGCGAGCCGACCGCGCGCGCCCGCGGACAACTCGGCGACCTCGCCCTGGACGACCAGCTCGCCCCGGGACATCACCGCGGCGTGCGTGCAGACCTGCTCGATCTCGTCCAGCAGGTGGGAGGAGAGGAAGACGGTGGTGCCCTCGGCGGCGACCTCGCGCACCAGCGTGCGGATCTCCCGCATGCCCTGCGGGTCGAGGCCGTTGGTCGGCTCGTCCAGCACCAGCAGCTCGCGCGGCCGCAGCAGCGCGCGGGCCAGGCCCAGGCGCTGCTTCATGCCCAGCGAGTACACCCGCGCCTTCTTGCCCGACGCCGCGCCGAGCCCGACGCGTTCCAGCGCGGCGCCGACCCGCGCCGTCCGGGTGGCCGGATCGGCGGTGGGGTCGGCGGCGTCGTAGCGCAGCAGGTTCTCCCTGCCGGTGAGGAACCCGTACAGCGCGGGGCCCTCGATGAGCGCGCCGACCCTGGGCAGCACCTGGCGGGCGGCGCGCGGCATGGGCTCGCCCAACACGCGCGCGCCGCCCGAGGTCGGCTCGACCAGCCCCAGCAGCATGCGGATGGTGGTGGTCTTGCCCGAGCCGTTGGGCCCGAGGAAGCCGAAGACGCTGCCGCGCGGCACGGTCAGGTCGAGACCGCGTACCGCGAACTGCCCGCCCCGGAAGCGCTTGGTCAGCCCTCGCGTGGCGATCGCGGGGTCGGGCGGCCCGTCCATCCGGTTCCTCCTAGCTGCTCGGCCGCGGCCCGCGCGGGGCCGCGGCCGGGGCGACGGTCACCCGGCGGCCGCGTTCGCCGCCTCGACCAGGCCCTCCTGGGTGACGGCGCCCGCGTAGACGGCGCCCTTGTCGGTCACCAGCACGTTGACCAGGCGGGTGCTGATCACCGTACCGGAGCCGAAGCGGCCGGAGACGTGGTGACCGAGCGTGCCGAGCAGCCCTTCGACCCCGGCCGGGCCCTGGCCGCTCGGGCTGTTCCCGGCGCTGCCGCCGCCGCTCTTGCCGGCCGCGCCCGACGGCGCCTTCAGCTCGGCGATCGTGGTCCAGCCGGTGCCGGTCAGCTCGGGGCCCGAGGCTCCGCCCGGCAGCTTCGCCGCGCCGGAGCCCGCCGCACCGTTCTGCCCGCCGGGGCGCTCGCCGTGGTCCTGCTTGCCCTGCGTCACCTTGGCGCCCTTGGGCACGGTGAAGGTGAAGTCGCTCGCCGACGGCTTGCCGAAGTCGACGCGGGTGTAGGCGATGTCCACCGCCGCCTTGCCGCCGCCCTTCGGGGTGAGGGTGAAGGCGAGCGGTGTGCCGGTGGCGGAGTCCACCGCGACGCGGACCGAGTCGATCGTGCTGTCGGCCTGCTTGGGCCGCACCAGCAGCTCGTACGCGCTGCGCCCGGCGACGCGCGCGGTGCCGTCCACCGTCATCGCGGTGGTCGGCCCGGCGGCCTTCAGCAGCTGGTCCACCGCGGCCTGCGGGGTCGCCGGCACCCCGGCCCGGGGCTGCTTGGCGTGCGCGGTCCTGGCGGTGTGCGCGGGCTCGGTGGCGTGGTAGACGGAGTTGGCGCCGCTGTCGTACGCCCACACCTGGGTGCCGTCGTGGATGACGGTGTACTGCGAGGTGTCGTCGACGATCGACAGCCGCTGGCGGTCCGGGCCGTCGGCGGCCACCTGGAGGGTGTGAGTCCCCGACAGCAGCTCGGACAGCTTGGCCGCCGGGTCGGCGTCGGAGGAGGCCGAGGGGCTGGAGGAGCCCGGTCCGGACGCGCCCGAGGCCGAGGAGCCCCCACTGAACGGGGCCGAGGAGCCGGCCGAGCCGCTCGCGCCACCGGCGACACCGCTCAGCAGCCCGCCGGACAGGCCCGAGGGCAGGCCGAGGTCCGTGCTGACGCGGACCGAGCCGGACAGCGTGCTGGTGTCGGACGCCGCCATCTTGTCCAGCAGCTGGCGCACCGTCAGGTGGGGCAGGGACGGGCCGCTGCCGGTGCTGGCCAGCGCGGTGCCCAGGCCGATGGTGGTCGCGGCCACCGCGGCGACCGCGACCGGCACCGCGTAACGCGTCAGCGCGCGGCGCCGCCGGGCCCTGGCCTCGCCGTCGACGTCGCCGAAGTCCGCGTACCCCCCGAAGTCCCCCTCAGGTCGCGGCGATTCGTTCCGTGCCATTGCCTACCTCCGTCGTTGGCGGCGGTACCGGACCATTGTCACCCCGGCCCCCCTTCGTCCGCTGTGTTCCATCCCACCAAACGGGTCCGCCGTCCACATCCCCCCACGGGATCAACCTCGGGTACGCCCCGGGGATGACGGGGCGGGGCCGCCGTCCCCTAGGGGCGGCGGCTCGCCCCCGGCCTCGCTGAACGGGTGCGCCGAGGTGGGCCGGCACTCCGGCCTGATCTCTCGGATCTCCAACTACCCCTCTCGACCTGGGGGTTCGAGTGCGACAGGATGCGGGCGTGAGCGAGCACCGACCCTCCAGGGGCCAGCACAGACGGTCCACCGGCCCGGAGCCGGACGAGGAGTTGATACGCGCCCTGCACGCCACGCACGCGGCACCGCTGTACGCGTTCGTGCTGCGGCTGGTGGGGGGTGACCGGGACCGCGCGCAGGACGTGGTGCGCGAGACGCTGCTGACCGCCTGGCGGGAGACCGAACGGCTGGAGCGCGGGCCGGGGGCGTTGCGGCCCTGGCTGGTGAGCGTGGCCCGGCGGATCGCGCTGGGCCCCTCGGGCGGCCGGGCGCCTGCGCCCGTGCCGGAACCCGGGGAGGTCGACGGCGCGCTGCGGATGATGGCGGTCTGCGACGCGCTGGCGGACCTGACGGAAAGCCACCGCGAGGCGCTGACCGCGACGTACTTCTCGGGGCGGACGGCCGCTCAGGCGGCCCAGGAGCTGGGGGTGCCGGCGCAGGAGGTGCGGACCCGGGCCTTCTACGCGCTGCGCAGGCTGAAGATCGCGCTGGAGGAACGCGGGGTGTCGTCGTGACCGCCGGCGATCGGCACCACGTGGACGTCGGGGCGTATGCCCTGGGTCTGCTGGAGGAGGCGGACGCGGACCGGTTCGAGGAGCACCTCGCCCAGTGCGGGCGCTGCGCGGACCTGCTGGAGGACTTCGTCGGCCTTGAGCCCCTGCTGGCGGCCTACGCGGCGCGGCAGGGCACGGCGAGCGCGGCGAGCGCGGCGGACGCCGCGCAACGGGGGCCGGGAGGACGGTGACCGTCTTCGGCGGTGCGGCGGGTTTCGGCGGTACGCGGGGTTCCGGCGGTGCGCCGGGCCACACGGTGCGGCGGGGTCGGCGGTGCGGCCGGTTCCGGCGGTGCGCCGGAGCGGGCACGCGGCGGGATCGGTGGGCTCGGCACCGCCGGACAGCTGCGTGCCTGTTGCTCGCCGTCGCGGCGGAAGAAATGGGTGCGGCGGAAGGAAATGGGTGCGGCGGAAGGGAACGGGGCCGACAGCCGTGGCGCTGCTCCGCCGGTCCGGTCGGCTCGGCACCGCCGGACAGCTACGTGCCTCTTGCTCGCCGTCGCGGCGGAAAGAAATGGGTGCGGCAGCCGTGGCGATCATGCCGCCGTCGCGGCGGAGGACAGGCGGCGCCCCGCTCGCACTCAGCCCGCCCGGTGCACCACCGCGTCGCACAAAGCCTCCAGGGCGTTCTTCGCGGGGCAGTCCGGCAGGGGGGACAGGGACGCGCGGGCCAGGTCGGCGTAGCGGATCGCGTCGCGGCGGGCCATCTCCAGCGCGGGGTGCGCCCGCAGCAGGGCGAGCGCTTCCGCGTGGCGGGCGTCGTCCGTCAGGTCGCCCTCCAGCAGCGCGACCAGGCGGCGGTCGTCGGGGCTGTCGAAGGCGCCGGAGCGCAGGTGCAGCACCGGCAGCGTGGCGATGCCCTCGCGCAGGTCGGTGCCCGGGGTCTTACCGGACTCGTGGCCGTCGCTTGCGATGTCCAGCACGTCGTCCACGAGCTGGAAGGCGATGCCGATGCGCTCGCCGTACTGGGTGAGGGTGTCCACCACCGCGTCGTCCGCGCCGGACATCATCGCGCCGAACCGCCCGGACACCGCCATCAGCGAGCCGGTCTTGCCGGCCAGCACCTCCAGGTAGTGGTCGATGGCGTCGCGCCCGTCCTGCGGGCCCGCGGTCTCCAGGATCTGGCCGGTGACCAGCCGCTCGAACGCCTCGGCCTGGATGCGCACGGCCTCCGGGCCCAGGTCGGCCAGTATGTGCGAGGCGCGGGCGAAGACGAAGTCGCCGGTCAGCACGGCCACCGAGTTGTCCCAGCGGGCGTTGGCGGTGGGCACGCCGCGCCGCACGTCCGCCTCGTCCATGACGTCGTCGTGGTAGAGCGTGGCCAGGTGGGTCAGCTCCACGACGACCGCCGCGGGCACCACGCCGGGCGCGTACGGGTCGCCGAACTGCGCGGCCAGCAGTACGACCAGCGGCCGGAAACGCTTGCCCCCGGCCCGCACCAGGTGCTGCGCGGCGTTCGTGATGAACGGCACGTCGCTCTTGGTGGCCTCCAGCAGGCCCTCTTCGACCTCCGCGAGACCGACACGGATGTCGGTGTCGAGGACCTGGTCGCGCACGTTCAGCCCGAAGGGCCCGACGACGGTCACGAGGGGAACTCCTGTCGCTGATTCGGTCGTGGCCTGAAGTGCCATTGGTTGCAGCGTATCCGGTCCCCTGTGGATCACTGGCGGCCGGTGCGCCGGACACCGTGGTGAGCTGCCAGGTGAAACGGCCGTTCCGGGGGTTGCTCGACGGCGCCCGCCGCCCCCGCCGCGGGGGTCCTCAGCCGGCGCCCGCCGCCCCCGCCCCGCGCACCCGTGCCGTCACCGCCGCCGCCAGCCGGGGCGAGGCGTACCGGGTGCCGCACACGAAGCGCATGAGCGGCCCGAAGGTCGCGGCGGACGGCAGGCCGGTGAAGTACAGGCCCGGCACCGATCCCACGTAGCCGCGGTCCAGCAGCGGGGAGCCGCCGGTGCGGGTCAGCCGGGCGCGCAAGCCCGGCCCGAGGAAGTCCAGCGCGTCGACGTCCACCCGGTAGCCGGTGGCGGCGAGCACGTGGTCGGCGGAGAAGTCGCGCGAGTTCCCCTCGGCACCGCCTCGTGTCGTCAAGATCACGCGGTTGGTGGCGGGGTCGAGCCGGGTGGCTACCGGTTCACGGCCCTGGACGACGGGTGCGCGGCCCTCGAAGCGGTCGTGCAGCCACCAGGCGCCACGCGGCCCGAGCACCTTGCGCACCAGCCACAGCCGGGTGGGTTCCGGCAGGTAGCGGAAGGCGGAGGGGCCGGGCACGTTGCTGAACGCGTAGAGGGACCAGGCGCGGCCGACCGGCGAGTCGGGCTTCCACTGGATGCCCTCGCGCGGCGGCGCGCCGAAGCCGACGCTGCCGCGCCGCCGGGCCAGCACGGTGACCGACGCGCCGCCCTCGGCGAGCAGCGCGGCGCTCTCCAGCGCGGACTGCCCGGCGCCGACGACCAGGACGTCGCGTCCGGCGAAGCGGTCGAGGTCGGTGTGCTGGCTGCTGTGGGAGACCGGGCCGGTGGCGGACGGGCCCCCGGGGGCGGCGCCGAGCAGCGCCTCGGGCACGTGGGCGAAGCCGCTCAGGCCGCTGGCGACGACGACCGCCGGGGCGGTCAGCTCCTCGCCGGACTCCAGCTTGACCCGGAACTCCCGCGCGTCGCGGTCCACCGAGGCGACCCGTACGCGTTCGACCTCGGGCACGAGGCGTTCGGTGAACCACTCGCCGTAGCGGACGAAGAACTCCAGGGTCACCAGGTCCCGCTCGGTGACCAGCCGGGGCTCCCCCACCGCGTCGCAGAAGTCCTGGAGGGTGTGGCCGCGGCCGGGCGCGGAGATGGTGGAGGCGTCCGGGGTGGACTTCAGCACCATCTTCTGCGGCATCGTCTCCGTCCAGCTGGACATCGGGGTGCCGAAGATCCGGATTGGGACGCCGCGCGCCTTCAGGTGCGCCGCGGTGGACAGGCCGTACGGCCCGGCGCCGATCACCACCACTGGGTTCATGCCGGATCCCCTTCCGGAACGGATGTCGTGCGGGCCGATGTCGTGTGGGCCGAGGCGGTACGGGCGGCGGGTGGCGGCGCGGGCGGCCTCACCGACCGGTTGCGGCGCCGGGTCCGCCACAGCTGGAGCAGGTGCTTGGCGCCCGGTCCGCCGAACCGGGCGAGCATGGTGAGGAAGGGCTTGACGTCGTCGGCCGAGAACCAGGCGAGTTCGGTGCCGGTGGCGCGGCGCGGGGCGTGCGGGGTGGTGTAGGCGCCGCGGCGGTAGGCGATCAGGGCGGGCAGATCGATGTTCTCCACGACGAAGCGGCGGCCGTCCAGCTGGGCCGCCTCCGGGACATGACGGCCCGTCAGATCGAGGTGGTGGGCGCGGACGACGTCGATGCCCGCGGCGTTCTCGAAGAGCCGGAACTGCGCGCCGACGCGGGGGTTGAAGTCCAGCAGCTTGTAGCGCCCGTCGCGGCGGTCGAAGCGCAGGTCGAGGTCGGCGCTGCCGCAAAAACCGATCCGCTTGACGAACTGGGCGGCCAGATCGGCGAGTTCGGGGTTGGGCACGACGTAGGCGCAGGCGGTCATCCCCGCGTGCGGCGGCCAGGAGCGGACCTTGACGCCGGTGAACAGGGCTGCGGGCGCGTGGTCGGCGTCGAAGTAGCCGTGCACGATCCAGTCCTCGGCCTGCTCGCGCGGCAGGTACTCCTGGAGGATCACGCCGGGCCGCTCGCCCCAGCCGCGCGCCAGCGCCAGCAGTTCGCGCGGTCCGGCGATGCGGGTGGTGCCGGGCACGACGGGGGCGCGGCGGCGTTCGAACGCGTCGCGGTTCTTGGCGACCACGGGGAAGCGCGCCTCCTGCGCGAACTCCCTGATGTCGTCCTGGCTTTCGGGGAACGCGGCGCGCGGGGTGGGCACGCCGTGCGTCAGGCACAGGTCGTGCAGGCCGCGCTTGCTGGCGAGCCGCCGGGGCAGCGCCGGGTCGACGCGGGGCAGCAGGAAGCGGGCGGACAGCTCGGCCGCGTGCTCGGCGACGAGCACGGCGGCCTCCTCGTCGGTGGGGATCAGCACGCTGGGTCTGCCGATCCTGCGCCCGACGTCGAGCAGTCCGGCGACCAGCCGCTCGGGTTCCTCCAGGCCGGTGGTGGGCCACACATAGCCATGGGTGAGGTAGCGGGAGGAGGCCGCCGGGGTGCAGCGGTCCTCGGTGACCGCGTACATCGGGACGCCCAGCCTGCCGAGACTGCGGATGGCGCCGACACCGCCGTGGTGCAGCGGGTAGTTGCCGATCTTCACTATGAGGCCCGGTACGGACCTGTCCACCGCGAACGACGGCGCACTCGCCACATGACCCCCCTCGGTCGCGGGAGGTCTCCCCCCTCCCCGCGGCGTTCCCAGGACGCTACTGGCGGACCGTCGGGCCCAGCAACCGGTTCGGCCATATTGCGAACACGATGTCGGGCATTGGCCCGATCGTGTCATCAGGGCCCGTTCGTGCCGTCCGGCACTCCGCACGGGGAGCGCCGGACGGCACGCACAGGACGGTCTCCGCGTGCCGGGGACGGCCGGCGCGACGGCTGGCGGGTCAGCTCCACAGCGGGTACGACACATGGCGCGCACTGTGGTCCGGGCGGGCGCCCGGGTAGGTCAACTCCAGCGTGGTGAACCGCTGTTGGCCGTGGTGCCCGGCCCACGGCCTCGGGTTCGCCAGCTTCACGTCGACGGCGTAGGAGTGGAACGTGCCGGCCGCGCAGTAGGGCTTGCAGTCGTTGACGACGTCGGTGCCGGTCGCCGTGGCCGACGAGGCGCTCCAGGACTTCCAGTGCAGCCTGACGAGGCCGTTGTTGCCGTCCGCGCAGGCCAGCAGGTAGGTGCCGGGACGGACCTGCGCCTTGAAGGAGCAGTCGACCACCACCGGCCGCGCACCTGAGGTATGCGTATCGGAAGGGGCCCGGGTGGCGGCGGTCGCCGGCAAGGAGGCTCCGGCGAGGGCGGCGCCCGCGCAGAGTATGACCGCGATCTTCAGGTGACGACCTCGCATGGGTCCTCCCCGGGTTGGGACGTGAATGCCGGGTACGACCCTACGACCCGATTCGGCGGAATACCAACCAATCTGGTCATAGGTTCGTAACGACATTTACGGTGACAGAAAGGGACGAGTGGCAACCATGTGTGACGGGCGCCACAACGGGCCTCCTGCCCTGTCAGCGCACGAAGACACCCGCCTTTCCGGCCAGGTCCAGGAAGTACTGCGGAGCGACACCCAGCACCAGCGTCACCGCCACGCCCAGCGCGATCGCGGTGGAGGTCAGCGGGCTGGGGATGGCCACCGTGGGGCCCTGCGGCTGCGGCTCCTGGAAGAACATCATGACGATGACCCTGATGTAGAAGAACGCGGCGATGGCCGAGGAGATCACACCGATGACGACCAGCGGGACCGCGCCCGCCTGCGCCGCCGCCTTGAAGACCGCGAACTTCCCCGAGAACCCGGCGGTCAGCGGAATGCCGGCGAAGGACAGCAGGAAGACCGCGAACACGGCGGCCAGCAGCGGTGAACGCCGCCCGAGACCGGCCCACTTGGACAGGTGCGTCGCCTCGCCGCCCGCGTCGCGCACCAGCGTGACCACGGCGAAGCCGCCCAGCGTCACGAAGGAGTAGGCGACGAGGTAGAACAGCACCGACGACACACCGCTGGGCGAGACCGCGATGACCCCGGTGAGCAGGAAGCCCGCGTGCGCGATCGAGGAGTAGGCCAGCAGCCGCTTCACGTCGGTCTGGGTGACCGCGATGATCGCACCGACCACCATGGTGACGATGGCGACGCCCCACATCACCGGCCGCCAGTCCCACCGCATCCCCGGCAGCACCACGTACAGCAGCCGCAGCAGAGCGCCGAACGCCGCGACCTTCACCGCTGCCGCCATGAAGCCGGTGACCGGGGTCGGCGCGCCCTGGTACACGTCGGGCGTCCACATGTGGAACGGCACCGCCGCGACCTTGAACAGCAGGCCCATCACCACCATCGCGCCGCCGATCAGCAGCAGCGCGTCGTTGCCCGTGGTGTTGGCCAGCGCGGGCGTCAGCTTGGCGGTGCCGTCGACCACGTCCGCGATGCCGCCGTACGAGACCGTGCCCGCGTAGCCGTACAGCAGCGCGACGCCGAACAGCAGGATGGCGGAGGAGAACGCGCCCAGCAGGAAGTACTTGACCGACGCCTCCTGCGACATCAGCCTGCGGCGGCGGGCCAGCGCGCACAGCAGGTACAGCGGGAGGGAGAAGACCTCCAGCGAGACGAAGAGCGTCAGCAGGTCGTTGGCGGCGGGGAAGATCATCATGCCGGCGACCGCGAACAGCAGCAGCGGGAAGACCTCGGTGGTGGTGAACCCGGCGCGTACCGCCCTCTGTTCCTGCTCGCCGCCGGGCACCGCGGAGCCCTGCGCGGCGAAGGAGTCCACCCGGTTGCCGTGGGCCACCGGGTCGAGCCGGCGTTCGGCGAAGGTGAACGTGGCGACCAGCGCGATCAGCACGATCGTGCCCTGGAGGAAGAGCGCGGGCCCGTCGACCGCGACCGCGCCCATCGCGGCGACGTGCGACCGCCCTTGCGCGTAGCCGTCGGCGGCCAGCGCCACCAGGGCGGCGAAGGCGGCCGCCAACCCCACGACGGACACCGCGAGTTGGCAGGCGTAACGGGCGGCGCGGGGGGCGAACGCCTCGATCAGCACGCCGAGCACGGCGGCGCCGAAGACGATCAGCACCGGGGAGAGCTGGGCGTACTCGATGTGCGGGGTGGGAATGGCGGGGGTCGCGGCGGTGTCCGCGAGGGCCCGCGTCGTCCACAGGCTGTGGACGGCTGCTGCCGTGGCGCTCACTTGGCGTTCTCCTTCGCTGCGGCGACCGCCGGCACGGTGACCTTCGGCGGGGGGTCGGTGCGGTGGACGTCGGAGAGGGTGTCCTTGACCGCCGGGTTGATCACGTCGGTCACCGGTTTGGGATAGACCCCGAGGAAGAGCAGCAGCGCGATCAGCGGCGCCACCACCACGAGTTCACGTGCCTTGAGGTCCTTCATGCCCTCGATGCCCGCCCGGACGGGGCCGGTCATGGTGCGCTGGTAGAGCACCAGCACGTACAGCGCGGCCAGCACGATGCCGAGGGTGGCGATCACACCGAGCGCCGGGTAGCGGGTGAAGGTGCCGACCAGCACCAGGAACTCGCTGACGAACGGCCCGAGTCCGGGCAGCGACAGCGTCGCCAGGCCGCCGATCAGGAAGGTGCCGGCGAGCAGCGGCGCGACCTTCTGCACGCCGCCGAAGTCGGCGATCCTGCGCGAGCCGCGCCTGCTGATCAGGAAGCCCGCGACCAGCAGCAGCGCGGCGGTGGAGACACCGTGGTTGACCATGTAGAGCGTCGCGCCGGACTGGCCCTGGGAGGTCATCGCGAAGACGCCCAGGATGATGAAGCCGAAGTGCGAGATCGACGCGTACGCGATCAGCCGCTTGATGTCGCGCTGGCCGACCGCGAGCAGCGCGCCGTAGATGATGCCGATCACGGCCAGCACCAGGATCACCGGCGTCGCCCACTTCGAGGCGGCCGGGAAGAGCTGGAGGCAGTAGCGCAGCATCGCGAAGGTGCCGACCTTGTCCACGACCGCGGTGATCAGGACGGCGACCGGTGCGGTGGACTCGCCCATGGCGTTGGGCAGCCAGGTGTGCAGCGGCCACAACGGCGCCTTGACCGCGAAGGCGAAGAAGAAGCCCAGGAAGATCCAGCGCTCGGCGGTCGTGGACAGCGTCAGCGTGCCGTTGGCCCGGTCGTGCAGGATCTGCGGCAACGAGAAGGTGCCCGCGCCGAGTTGGTGTGCGGTGACCGCGTACAGGCCGATCACCGCGGCCAGCATCACCAGGCCGCCGACCAGGTTGTAGAGCAGGAACTTCACGGCCGCGTAGGAGCGTTGGCGGGCCTGCTCGTCCTCGCCGTGCGCGCCCGCCTGGTCGCCGAAGCCGCCGATGAGGAAGTACATCGGGATCAGCATGGCTTCGAAGAAGACGTAGAAGAGGAAGACGTCCGTGGACTCGAAGGCGATCACCACCATCGCCTCGACCAGCAGGATCAGCGCGAAGAACCCCTGCGTGGGACGCCAGCGGCGGTCACGGGTCTCCAGGGGGTCGGCGTCGTGCCAGCCCGCCAGCATCACGAACGGCACCAGCACCGCGGTCAGCAGCACCAGCACCACCGCGATGCCGTCCACCCCGAGTTCGTAGCGCACCCCGAACGCGGTGATCCAGGCGTGCGACTCGGTGAGTTGGTAGCGCGGGCCGCCCGGCGAGAAGCGGGCGGTGACCACGGCCGCGAGCACCAGCGTGGCCAGCGCGAAGGCCAGCGCCGTCCACTTGGCCGCGGTGCGCCGGGCGGCCGGCACCGCGGCGGTCACCACCGCGCCGGCCGCGGGCACCACGGCGGTGGCGGTGAGGAGCGGGAAGGACATGTCAGACACCCCTCATCAGCAGGGTCGCGGCGACCAGCACGGCCGTGCCGCCGAGCATCGAGACCGCGTACGACCTCACGAAGCCGTTCTGGAGCCTGCGCAGCCGCCCCGACAGGCCGCCGACGCCGGCCGCCGTGCCGTTGACCGCGCCGTCGACGAGCGTGTGGTCGAGGTAGACCAGGCTGCGGGTCAGGTGCTCGCCGCCGCGCACCAGGACCACGTGGTTGAAGTCGTCCTGGAGCAGGTCGCGTCGGGCGGCCCGGGTGAGCAGCGAACCGCGCGGCGCGACGGCGGGGACGGCCTGCCGTCCGTACTGCTGCCAGGCGAGGGCGACGCCGAGGACCAGCACGACCAGCGTGGCCACCGTGACCTCCCAGGTGGCGACCGGCGAGTGGCCGTCGCTGTGGCCGGTGACCGGCTGGAGCCACTTGAGGAAGGCGGAGTTGATGGAGAGCAGCCCGCCCGCGAAGACCGAGCCGAAGGCCAGAATGCACATCGGGATCGTCATGATCTTCGGCGACTCGTGCGGGTGCGGCATCTCGCCCTCGCCGTGCGTCGCGCCGAGTTCGTGCGGCTGGCCGGCGCCGTGCGTCTCGGCGGCGGCCGGCTCCGCGCTGGGGCGGTCCGGCGACGGTGCGGGCTGCCAGCGCTTGTCGCCGAAGAACGTCATCAGCATGACGCGGGTCATGTAGAACGCGGTGATGCCCGCGCCGACCAGGGCCACCGCGCCGAGGATCCAGCCCTCGCCGCCGCCCTTGGCGAACGCCGCCTCGATGATCTTGTCCTTGGACCAGTAGCCGGACAGCCCGGGGAAGCCGATGATCGCCAGGTAGCCCAGGCCGAACGTCACGTAGGTGACGGGCATGTACTTGCGCAGCGCGCCGAACTTGCGCATGTCCACCTCGTCGTTCATCCCGTGCATCACGGAACCGGCGCCGAGGAACAGGCCCGCCTTGAAGAAGCCGTGGGTGACCAGGTGCATGATGGCGAAGACGTAGCCGATCGGGCCCAGCCCGGCGGCCAGCATCATGTAGCCGATCTGCGACATCGTGGAGCCCGCAAGCGCCTTCTTGATGTCGTCCTTGGCGCAACCGACGATCGCACCGAAGACCAGCGTGACCGCCCCGACCACGCAGACCGCCAGCTGCGCGGTGGGCGCCGCGTTGAAGATCGCGCCGGAGCGCACCACCAGGTAGACGCCCGCGGTCACCATGGTCGCCGCGTGGATGAGCGCCGAGACCGGGGTCGGGCCCTCCATCGCGTCACCGAGCCAGGACTGGAGCGGCACCTGGGCCGACTTGCCGCAGGCGGCCAGCAGGAGCAGCAGCCCGATGGTGGTCAGCCGCCCCTGTGAGACGTCGCCGACGTGCGCGAAGACCGGGCGGAAGGCGAAGGAGCCGAACGTGGTGAACATGACCATGATGGCGATCGACAGGCCCATGTCGCCGACCCGGTTGACCAGGAACGCCTTCTTGGCCGCCGTCGCCGCGCTGGGCTTGTGCTGCCAGAAGCCGATCAGCAGGTACGAGGCGAGGCCCACGCCCTCCCAGCCGACGTACAGCAGCAGGTAGTTGTCGGCCAGCACCAGCAGCAGCATCGCCGCGAGGAAGAGGTTGAGGTAGCCGAAGAACTTGCGGCGGTTCTCGTCGTGCTCCATGTAGCCGACCGAGTAGATGTGGATCAGCGTGCCCACACCGGTGATCAGCAGCACGAAGGTCATCGACAGCTGGTCGAGCTGGAAGCCGACGTCCGCCTGGAAGCCCGCCACCGGCACCCAGGTGAACAGGTGGGAGGTCAGCGTCCGCTGGGCCGGGCTCCTGGAGAGCAGGTCGGCGAAGAGGACGACGCCGATGACGAAGGAGACGGCCGCCCACAGGCAGCCGATCCAGTGTCCGGTGCGGTCGAGCCGCCTGCCGCCCACGAGCAGGATGCCCGCCCCGAGCAGCGGTGCCCCGACCAGGGCTCCGATGAGAGGATCCACGTCGAGTGCTCCTGTCTACAGCTTCATCAGGTCGGCGTCATCGACCGAGGCCGAGTGGCGTGAGCGGAAGAAGGTCACGATGATCGCGAGGCCCACC
The DNA here is from genome assembly GCF_003144095.1 of Streptomyces sp. ICBB 8177. Taxonomy (GTDB): domain Bacteria; phylum Actinomycetota; class Actinomycetes; order Streptomycetales; family Streptomycetaceae; genus Streptantibioticus_D. The sequence continues at coordinate 529,834 of NZ_NSKH01000003.1, forward strand.
ACGACCTCGGCCGCCGCCACGACCATCGTGAAGAAGGCGATGATCTGGCCGTCGAGGTTGCCGTGCAGCCGGGAGAAGGTGACGAACGCCAGGTTGCAGGCGTTCAGCATCAGCTCGACGCACATGAAGACGATGATCGCGTTGCGCCGGACGAGGACCCCGGCGGCGCCGATGGTGAACAACAGGGCGGACAAATACAGGTAGTTGGCGGGATTCACTTGGCGGCTCCCTCGGCGTGGTTCGCCCCGTCGTTGTCGCCCGAGCGGTCCTGGCCGCCCTCCGGCTCGCTCTCGCCCTCGGTCACGCCCTCGACGTACTCGTCCGAGCGCTGCTCCAACCGCCGTACCCGGCGCAGCTGTTCGCCGCCCACGTCGCGGACCTGACCTCGGGCACGCAGCGTCTGGTTGACCGTCAGCTCCGACGGGGTGCCGTCGGGCAGCAGGCCGGGGACGTCGACCGCGTTGTGCCGGGCGTAGACGCCGGGGGCCGGGAGCGGGGTGACGTTGCGGCCCTCGCGGACCCGGGCCTCGGACTGCTCGCGCTGGGTGGCGGGGCGCTCGGTGCGCTCGCGGTGGGTGAGGACCATCGCGCCGACCGCCGCGGTGATCAGCAGCGCGCCGGTGATCTCGAAGGCCCACACGTAGGTGGTGAACACCAGCCGGGCCAGGCCCTCGACGTTGCCGCCCGCGTTGGCCTGGGCGAGGCCGGTGAACTGGTGCAGCGAGGCGTTGGCGATGCCCGCGATCAGCAGGATGCCGAAGCCGATCCCGCACAGCACGGCCGCCGCGCGCTGGCCGCGGATGGTCTCCCTCAGCGAGTCGGCGGCGGTGATGCCGACCAGCATGACGACGAAGAGGAACAGCATCATGACCGCGCCGGTGTAGACGACGATCTGCACGATGCCCAGGAAGTAGGCGCCCTGCGCGAGGTAGAAGACGGCCAGCACGATCATCGTGCCGGCCAGGCAGAGGGCGCTGTGCACCGCCTTTCTCATGCCGACGGTGCCGAGCGCGCCGAGCACCGCGACGACGCCGAGGACCCAGAACTGGATCGCCTCGCCGGTGGATGTGGTCATCGGGTCGCTCCTCCCGGGTGCGCGGTGGTCTCGGGTCCGGCGACGCGCGCCTCGTCCCCGCCCACCTCGTCCGCCCGCTTCTCGCCCTTGCTGAGCGCGGGCTGCCGGACGGTGCCGGGCGCGGCCTCGGTGACCTTGCCGAGGTAGTAGTCCTGCTCGTCGGTGCCGGGGTAGATGGCGTGCGGGGTGTCGACCATGCCGTCGGTGAGCCCTGCGAGCAGTTCGTCCTTGGTGTAGATCAGGGAGGCGCGGGTGCGGTCGGCGAGTTCGTACTCGTTGGTCATGGTCAGCGCCCGGGTGGGGCACGCCTCGATGCACAGCCCGCACAGGATGCAGCGGGCGTAGTTGATCTGGTAGACGCGGCCGTAGCGCTCGCCGGGCGAGTAGCGCTCCTCGTCGGTGTTGTCCGCGCCCTCGACGTAGATGGCGTCGGCGGGGCAGGCCCAGGCGCACAGTTCGCAGCCCACGCACTTCTCCAGGCCGTCCGGGTGCCGGTTGAGCTGGTGGCGGCCGTGGAAGCGGGGCGCGGTCGGCTTCTTCTGCTCCGGGTACTGCTCGGTCAGCCGCTTCTTGAACATGGCCTTGAAGGTCACGCCGAAGCCGGCCACCGGGTTTTCGAAGTCAGGCATCGTCGCCGTCCTTGCCTACGAGTTGGTGTTCGGCGGCCTCGGGGGCTCGCGAGCGCCTGCGAGGCACCGGTGGCAGCGTCTGTCCCGGTTTCGGCGGCACGGGGAAGCCGCCCGCCATCGGGTCGAACCGGTCGCCGGCGGCGTCCTGCGGGGCCTGCCCGGCCTCGGCCTTCTTCGCCGCGCGGTCCCGGAAGACGTCGGCGGCCAGCGAGATCAGCAGCACCGCGAGCACGCCGCCGCCCACGTAGAGCAGGACCCGCTGGAAGTCGTAGTTCTCGTTGCGCAGCGCCCGTACCGAGGCGACCAGCATCAGCCAGACCATGGACACCGGGATGAGGACCTTCCAGCCCAGCTTCATGAACTGGTCGTAGCGCATGCGCGGGAGCGTGCCGCGCAGCCAGATGAACAGGAACAGCAGCAGCTGGATCTTGACCGTGAACCACAGCAGCGGCCACCAGCCGTGGTTGGCGCCGGCCCAGAAGGTGCTGATCGGCCAGGGGGCGCGCCAGCCGCCGAGGAAGAGGGTGGTGGCGACCGCGGAGACGGTGACCATGTTGACGTACTCGGCGAGCATGAACATCGCGAACTTGATCGACGAGTACTCGGTGTTGAAGCCGCCGACCAGCTCGCCCTCGGCCTCGGGCAGGTCGAAGGGGGCGCGGTTGGTCTCGCCGACCATCGAGACGATGTAGACGAGGAAGGAGACCGGCAGCAGCAGCACGTACCAGGTGTGCTGCTGGGTGGCGACGATCTGCGAGGTCGACATGGAGTGGGAGTAGAGGAAGACCGCGGCGAACGAGATGCCCATCGCGATCTCGTACGAGATCATCTGCGCGGTCGAGCGCAGGCCGCCCAGCAGCGGATAGGTCGAGCCGGACGACCAGCCGGCCAGCACGATGCCGTAGATGCCGACCGAGGCGGTGGCCAGGATGTACAGCACGCCCACCGGCAGGTCGGTCAGCTGCATCGGGGTGCGGTGGCCGAAGACCGAGATCTCGTTGTCGGCCGGGCCGAAGGGCACCACCGCGAACGACATGAACGCCGGGATCGCGGCGACGACCGGCGCCAGGACGTAGACGAACTTGTCGGCGCCCTTGACGACCACGTCCTCCTTGAGCATCAGCTTGATGCCGTCGGCGAGCGACTGGAGCATGCCCCAGGGGCCGTGCCGGTTGGGGCCGATGCGCAGCTGCATCCAGGCGACGACCTTGCGCTCCCAGACGATGGAGAACAGCACGGTCAGCATCGCGAACGCGAAGCAGAAGACCGCCTTGACGACGACCAGCCACCACGGGTCGCGCCCGAAGTAGGCCAGGTCGTCCACTGCCAGGCTGATCACTTGGTCACCTCCGCGGCGGCGGCGCCGATCGTGACGACATGGCCGGGTACCGCGCCGAGGTCCGCGGGGACGCCGCCGCCCACCGAGTCCAGCGGCAGCCAGACCACCCGGTCCGGCATGGCGGTGACGGCCAGCGGCAGGGTGACCGCGCCGGCCGGTCCTGTGACGGTGAGCGGGTCCCCGTCCTTCACGCCGATCTCGTCGGCGGTGGCGGGCGACAATCGGGCGAGCGCCGCGTGCCGGGTGCCGGCCAGCGCGTCGTCGCCCTCCTGGAGACGGCCGCGGTCCAGCAGCAGCCGGTGTCCCGCGAGCACGGCCTGCCCGGCCTCGGGTCGCGGCAGCAGCCCGGAGGAGTGGTCGGGCCCGGCCGGGCGGGCGCCGGTCCAAACCCCCAGGCGCCGCAGTTCGTCGCGGGCGGCGCGCGCGTCGGGCAGCCCGAGGTGGACGTCCATCGCGTCGGCGACCATGTTCAGCACCCGGGTGTCCGACTGGAGGTGCCGCTGCGTCAACTGGTCGGGTTTCAGGGCGGCTTCGAACGGCCGGGCCCTGCCTTCCCAGTCCAGGAACGTACCCGCCTTCTCGGCGACCGCGGCCACCGGCAGCACCACGTCGGCGTGGGCCGTGACCTCACTGGGCCGCAGTTCCAGGCTGACCAGGAAGCCGACCTCGGCGAGCGCCTCGCGGGCCCGCGCCGGGTCCGGCAGGTCGGCCGGGTCGACGCCCGCGACCACCAGCGCCGCCAGCGACCCGTCCGCGGCGGCCGACACGATGCCGGACGCGTCGCGCCCGAAGCGGGACGGCAGCGACGCCACCCGCCACACGTCGGCCACCTCGTCGCGGGCGGCCGGGTCGGTCAACGGGCGCCCGCCGGGCAGCAGTCCGGGCAGCGCGCCCGCCTCCAGCGCGCCGCGTTCGCCCGCGCGGCGCGGGATCCACGCCAGGCGCGCGCCGGTCGCGGCGGCGAAGCGCACGGCCGCGGTCAGCGCGCCGGGCACCGCGGCGAGCCGTTCGCCGACGAGCACCACCGCGCCGTCCTGGCGCAGGTCGGCGGCGGCGCGCTCGCCGGTCTCGTCCAGGCCGCCACCGGAGGCCAGGGCGTCCAGCCACTCCGGCTCGGTGCCGGGGGCGGCCGGGAGCAGGGTGCCGCCCGCCTTGGTCAGGCCACGGGTGGCGTGGGTGGCGAGCGCGTAGGTGCGCTGGCCGTGCTTGCGCCAGGCCTTGCGCAGCCGCAGGAAGACGCCGGGCGCCTCCTCCTCGGCTTCGAGTCCGGCGAGCAGGACGGCCGGCGCGCGCTCGACGGCGCTGTACGTCAGGCCCGTGCCGTCCAGGTCCCTGCCGCGTCCGGCGACGTGCGCGGCGAGGAAGTCGGCCTCCTCGGCGCTGTGGACGCGGGCCCGGAAGTCGATGTCGTCGGTGTCCAGCGCGACCCGGGCGAACTTGGCGTAGGCGTAGGCGTCCTCGACGGTGAGCCGGCCGCCGGTCAGCACGCCGGCGCGTCCCCGGGCGGCCGCGAGTCCCCGGGCGGCGGCGTCCAGCGCCTCCGGCCAGGCGGCGGCGCGCAGTTCACCGGTCTCGGCGTCGCGGACCAGGGGGTGGGCGAGGCGGTCGGGCAGCTGCGCGTAGCGGAACGCGAAGCGTCCCTTGTCGCACAGCCACTCCTCGTTGACCTCCGGGTCGTTGCCCGCCAGGCGCCGCATGACCTTGCCGCGCCGGTGGTCGGTGCGGGTGGCGCAGCCGCCCGCGCAGTGCTCGCACACCGACGGCGAGGAGATCAGGTCGAACGGCCGGGAGCGGAAGCGGTAGGCGGCGGAGGTGAGCGCGCCGACCGGGCAGATCTGGATGGTGTTGCCGGAGAAGTACGACTCGAACGGGTCGCCCTCACCGGTGCCGACCTGCTCCAGCGCGCCGCGTTCCAGCAGTTCGATCATCGGGTCCCCGGCGATCTGCTGGGAGAAGCGGGTGCAGCGCGCGCACAGCACGCAGCGTTCGCGGTCCAGCAGGATCTGGCGGGAGATGGGGACCGGCTTGGGGTAGGTGCGCTTGACGCCCTCGAAGCGGGTGTCGGCCTGCCCGGCGCTCATCGCCTGGTTCTGCAACGGGCACTCGCCGCCCTTGTCGCACACCGGGCAGTCCAGCGGGTGGTTGATCAGCAGCAGCTCCATCACGCCGCGCTGCGCCTTCTCGGCGACCGGCGAGGTCAGCTGCGTGCGCACCACCATGCCGTCGGTGCAGGTGATGGTGCACGAGGCCATCGGCTTGCGCTGGCCCTCGACCTCCACGATGCACTGGCGGCAGGCCCCGACCGGGTCGAGCAGCGGGTGGTCGCAGAACCGGGGGATCTCCACGCCGACCATCTCGGCGGCCCGGATCACCAGCGTGCCCTTCGGCACCGACAGCTGGATGCCGTCGATGGTGACGGAGACCAGGTCCTGCGGCGGGACCGGCGCCTGGTCGCCCCCGGAGGGAGCGCTCGTCGTGACGGTCATGCGTTCACCTCCAGGTGGGACGCGCCGCCCCACGCGGTGGACAGCGCGGGGTCGAAGGGGCAGCCGCCCCCGGTGACGTGCTCCTCGTACTCGTCGCGGAAGTACTTCAGCGAGGAGAAGATGGGGCTGGCGGCACCGTCGCCGAGGGCGCAGAACGACTTGCCGTTGATGTTGTCGGCGATGTCGGCGAGCTTGTCGAGGTCGGCCATGCGGCCCTTGCCCGCCTCGATGTCGCGCAGCAACTGCACCAGCCAGTAGGTGCCCTCACGGCAGGGTGTGCACTTGCCGCAGGACTCGTGGGCGTAGAACTCGGTCCACCGGGTGACCGCGCGCACCACGCAGGTTGTCTCGTCGAAGCACTGGAGCGCCTTGGTGCCGAGCATGGAGCCCGCGGCGCCGACGCCCTCGTAGTCCAGCGGCACGTCGAGGTGCTCGTCGGTGAACATCGGTGTCGAGGAGCCGCCCGGCGTCCAGAACTTCAGCCGGTGCCCGGGGCGCATCCCGCCCGAGACGTCCAGCAGTTGGCGCAGGGTGATGCCGAGCGGCGCCTCGTACTGGCCGGGGCTGGTGACGTGGCCGGAGAGCGAGTACAGCGTGAAGCCCGGGGACTTGTCGCTGCCCATCGAACGGAACCACTCCTTGCCCCGGTTGAGGATCGCGGGAACCGAGGCGATGGATTCGACGTTGTTCACCACAGTGGGGCACGCGTACAGACCGGCGACCGCGGGGAAGGGGGGTCGCAGCCGGGGCTGGCCGCGGCGCCCTTCGAGGGAGTCGAGCAGCGCGGTCTCCTCGCCGCAGATGTACGCGCCGGCGCCCGCGTGGACGGTGATGTCCAGGTCGAACCCGGACCCGGCGATGTCGTTGCCGAGGTATCCGGCCTGGTACGCCTCGGCCACCGCGTGGTGCAGCCGGCGCAGCACGGGGACGACCTCGCCGCGCAGGTAGATGAAGGCGTGGTGGGAGCGGATCGCGTGACAGGCGATCACCATGCCCTCGATGAGCGAGTGCGGATTGGCGAACAGGAGGGGGATGTCCTTGCAGGTGCCCGGTTCCGACTCGTCGGCGTTGACCACGAGGTAGTGCGGCTTGCCGTCGCCCTGCGGGATGAACTGCCACTTCATCCCGGTCGGGAAGCCCGCGCCGCCGCGGCCGCGCAGACCCGAGTCCTTCACGTACGCGATGACGTCGTCCGGCGGCATGGCGAGCGCCTTGCGCATGCCCTGGTAGCCCTCGTGGCGCAGGTAGGTCTCCAGCGTCCAGCTGCGCGGCTCGTCCCAGAAGGCGGACAGGACGGGGGAGAGCAGCTTCTCCGGTGACTCCTCGTTGAGCTGGGTCGCCACGCTCATCACTCCCCCTCCTCGGTGCCGTCGGTCACGGGCCCTGCCGGGTGCTCGGGGTCGGAGGCCGACGTGGCCTGCGGCGCGTCGTGCGAGCTGGGGTGCCCTGGCGGCGGTTCGTCGGACGGGTAGCCGGAGCTGCGCGGCGAGACGATCCTGCCGGGCGAGCCCGGCACGGTCTCGCCCTTGGCCAGCCGCAGCCCGGCGAGCGAGGCGTGCCCGGCGCCGCCGCCCGCCTCGACCGCCCCGGCACGCGGGTCGGGGAATCCGGCCAGCACCCGGGCGGTCTCGCGGTAGGTGCACAGCGGGGCGCCGCGGCTGGGCTTGACGGTGAGGCCGGCGCGCAGGTCGTCGACGAGGCGCTTGGCGGTCTCGGGGGTCTGGTTGTCGAAGAACTCCCAGTTGACCATCACCACCGGCGCGAAGTCGCAGGCCGCGTTGCACTCGATGTGCTCCAGCGTGACCTTGCCGTCCTCGGTGGTCTCGTCGTTGCCGATGCCCAGGTGCTGCTGGAGCGCCTCGAAGATGGCGTCGCCGCCCATCACCGCGCACAGCGTGTTGGTGCAGACGCCGACCTGGTAGTCGCCGGAGGGCTTGCGGCGGTACATCGTGTAGAAGGTGGCCACGGCGGTGACCTCGGCGGTGGTCAGCCCCAGCAGGTCGGCGCAGAACCGCATGCCGGTCCTGGTCACGTACCCCTCCTCGGCCTGCACGAGGTGGAGCAGCGGCAGCAGGGCGGAGCGGGAGTCGGGGTAGCGGCCGATCACCTCGGCGGCGTCGGCCTCCAGCCGGGCCCGTACGTCGGCCGGGTACTCGGGCGCGGGCATCTCGGGCATCCCGAGCCCCACCGCACCCTGTTCTGGGGTGTTGGTCACCGGTCGACGCCTCCCATCACGGGGTCGATGGACGCCACCGCGACGATCACGTCGGCGACCTGGCCGCCCTCGCACATCGCCGCCATGGTCTGCAGGTTGGTGAACGACGGGTCGCGGAAGTGCACCCGCTGCGGCCGGGTGCCGCCGTCGGAGACGACGTGCACGCCCAGCTCGCCCTTGGCGGACTCCACCGCCGCGTAGGCCTGGCCGGGCGGCACCCGGAAGCCCTCGGTGACCAGCTTGAAGTGGTGGATCAGGGCCTCCATCGAGGTGCCCATGATCTTGCGGATGTGGTCGAGGGAGTTGCCGAGGCCGTCCGGCCCGAGCGCGAGCTGCGCGGGCCAGGCGATCTTCTTGTCGGCGACCATCACCGGGCCCGGCTCCAGCCGGTCCAGGCACTGCTCGACGATGCGCAGCGACTGCCGCATCTCCTCCAGGCGGACCAGGAAGCGCCCGTAGGAGTCGCAGGTGTCGGTGGTCGGCACCTCGAAGTCGTAGGTCTCGTAGCCGCAGTACGGCTGGGCCTTGCGCAGGTCGTGCGGCAGGCCCGCGGACCGCAGGATGGGTCCGGTGGCACCGAGTGCCATGCAGCCGGCCAGGTCGAGGTAGCCGACGTCCTGCATGCGGCCCTTGAAGACCGGGTTGCCGGTGGCGAGTTTGTCGTACTCCGGGAGGTTCTTGCGGAAGGTCTTCACCAGTTCCCGGATGTTGTCGACGGCGCCGGGCGGCAGGTCCTGGGCGAGGCCGCCGGGGCGGACGTAGGCGTGGTTCATCCGCAGGCCGGTGATCAGCTCGAAGGCGTCCAGGATGAGTTCACGGTCCCGGAAGCCGTAGATCATGATCGTGGTGGCGCCCAGCTCCATGCCCCCGGTGGCGATGGCGACCAGGTGCGAGGAGATCCGGTTGAGCTCCATCATCATCACGCGGATGACGGTGGCCCGGTCCGGGATCTGGTCGGTGATGCCGAGCAGTCTCTCGACCGCGAGGCAGTACGCCGTCTCGTTGAACAGCGGCGTCAGGTAGTCCATGCGCGTCACGAACGTGGTGCCCTGCGTCCACGTCCGGTACTCCATGTTCTTCTCGATGCCGGTGTGCAGGTAGCCGATGCCGCAGCGGGCCTCGGTGACCGTCTCGCCGTCGATCTCCAGGATCAGCCGCAGCACGCCGTGGGTGGACGGGTGCTGGGGGCCCATGTTGACGACGATCCGCTCGTCGTCGGCCTTGCCGACGGTCTCGGCGAGTTCGTCCCAGTCACCGCCGGTGACGGTGAAGACCCGGCCCTCGGTGGTGGCGCGCTCTTCGGCTTGCTGAGGCGATGCGTAGCTCACGAGTACGACCTCCGCTGGTCGGGAGCCGGGATCTGGGCGCCCTTGTACTCGACGGGGATGCCGCCGAGCGGGTAGTCCTTGCGCTGCGGGTGGCCCTGCCAGTCGTCCGGCATCATGATCCGGGTCAGCGCGGGGTGGCCGTCGAAGACGATGCCGAAGAAGTCGTAGGTCTCGCGCTCGTGCCAGTCGTTGGCCGGGTAGACCGGGACGAGCGACGGGATGTGCGGGTCGCTGTCGGGGGCCGAGACCTCCAGCCGGATCAGCCGGTTGTGGGTGATCGAGCGCAGGTGGTAGACGGCGTGCAGCTCGCGGCCCTTGTCGCCGGGGTGGTGGACGCCGGAGACCCCGGTGCACAGCTCGAAGCGCAGCGCCGGGTCGTCGCGCAGGATCCTGGCCACCCGGGGCAGGTGCTCGCGGGCGATGTGGAAGGTGATCTCGCCGCGGTCGACCACCGTCTTCTCGATGACGTTGGCCGGGAGCAGGTCCTGCTCCTCCAGCGCGCCCTCCAGTTCGTCGGCGACCTCGTCGAAGTCCCCGTACGCGGATCCGCCGTACGGCCGGGAGGCCTCCCCCGGCATCCGCACCGTGCGGACCAACCCGCTGTAACCGGACGTGTCCCCACCGTTGTTGGCGCCGAACATGCCGTGCCGCACGCCGATGACCTCGCCGTGGTCACCGCGCTGGCCGGGGAGGTTGGTGGCGCTGACGTCCTTGTCGGGGTTGACGCCGTTGCTCCCGGCGCCGTTGGCTTCGGAGTCGCTCACCGCAGCAGCCCCTTCATCTCGATCGTCGGCAGGGCCTTCAGCGCCGCCTCCTCCGCCTCCCGGGCCGCGCGCTCCTTGTTCACGCCGAGCTTCTCGCCCTGGATCTTGGCGTGGAGCTTGAGGATCGCGTCGAGCAGCATCTCGGGGCGGGGCGGGCAGCCGGGCAGGTAGATGTCGACCGGGACGATGTGGTCGACGCCCTGCACGATGGCGTAGTTGTTGAACATGCCGCCGGAGGAGGCGCACACGCCCATGGAGATGACCCACTTCGGGTTCGGCATCTGGTCGTAGACCTGGCGCAGCACCGGGGCCATCTTCTGGCTCACCCGGCCGGCGACGATCATCAGGTCGGCCTGCCGGGGCGAGCCGCGGAAGACCTCCATGCCGAAGCGGGCCATGTCGTAGCGCCCGGCGCCGGTGGTCATCATCTCGATCGCGCAGCAGGCCAGACCGAAGGTGGCCGGGAACACCGACGCCTTGCGCACCCAGCCGGCCGCCTGCTCGACCGTGGTGAGCAGGAAGCCGCTCGGCAGCTTCTCCTCGATACCCATCGCGTTTGCCCCTGTCCTAAAGGCTGGTGTCCCAAATGTCGGGTTTCGCGTCCATTGTCACTCGGTGACTCAGTCCCATTCCAGGCCCCCGCGCCGCCAGACGTAGGCGTAGGCGACGAAGACGGTGAGGACGAAGAGCAGCATTTCCACGAGGCCGAACAGGCCGAGCGCGTCGAAGGTCACGGCCCACGGATAGAGAAAGACGATCTCGATGTCGAAGACGATGAAGAGCATCGCCGTCAGGTAGTACTTGATCGGGAAGCGGCCTCCGCCGGCCGGCTGGGGCGTCGGCTCGATACCGCACTCGTAGGCGTCCAGCTTGGCCCGGTTGTACCTCTTTGGCCCGGTGAGCGAGGCCATGGCCACGGAGAAGATCGCGAACCCCGCTCCGAGGCCTCCGAGCACGAGGATGGGCGCGTAGGCGTTCACCGTCCCGCACTCCTTCCAGTCGGCGTTGACTGACATGCCGGTCGGCGTTGGCCGGCACGACGGACCGGACCCGGGCCGGCGGGCCGCCCCACGGCGGTCCCGGCCGCGCGACGACCGGGGCAGCAGTCGCGATCCGTGGCCGCGCGGACCTAGATCACGGCTATGTGAGGCAGTTCACAAGCCCGAACCGCCTGCATCCTATGCCCGTCCGTGTGTGATCTGCGACACGGGGTGCGCCAACGACTTTGTGATCTCCACCACCTGACGAAGGATCATGAAGCCGGACGACCGGTGCCGGTCGCACGCAAAGCGCTCATCTGATCACCATAGGTCACATCAAGTCCGGTAACCGCAGGTCACACCAGTCGACGCAATACCAAGTCACGCCGTCCGACGCAAAGTTGGTCATGGCCGGTCCGTCGTGATATGGCGCGAACACGTCGGTCGTGGGCGCCGCGCGGGAGGTCGCCGACGGGTGGGGCGGGAGGCGGCCGACGGGTGCGCGCGCCCTGCCCGCGGGTCGCCGGACCGGAGGACGCGGGACACGCCGCGCTGACCCCGGGGAACTACTGTCCGTCCACTGTGTGAACGCGTGCACGAGCGGCCGGAGGCGCGCATTCCGTCACCTGCGCGTAAGAGGGGAGAAGGCGCCGTCGCGTACGGCTTTCAATGAGCCGTCAGAAGTCGGGAACGCGGGCCGGAATCGGCGGTTGTGAAGATCGAATTCGCGCGTTGTCCAGCCTGTCCACGACAACTGTGGCGCATCTTACGTTTTTTGTATGGACCCAAGAATTCCTGATAGCCATATCTGCCATGTCCCCAACGCAGACCCGGGCCCCGCAGTCCGATCCCCGCACAAACCGCCGGCGGCACGCCCGACATACCCAGCCCAACTGGGTGAAACGCGCCGGAGTTACCGGTGGCGTGATCGGTGCGGCGGTCCTGACCGCGGCGGCGTCCCCCGCCTCGGCCACCCCCGCCACCGGTGACGCGCCGGTCAACGAGGTGACCCAGACCCTCGACCTCTCGCAGCTGCGCGCGGCCGACGCCACCGCCCAGGCGGCCGTCAACTACCAGCTGCAGGCGGCCGAGCAGCAGGCCTCCACGGCCGCCGTGAAGACCGCGGAGCAGCACAAGAAGGCCGACGACGCCAAGCGCGCCGCGGCGGCCAAGGCGGCCAAGGAGCGCGCCGAGCAGGCCGCTTCGCGCTCGCAGGAGCGCCCGTCGCTCTCCCTGACGTCGAACAGCTCGTCCGCTTCGTCGTCTTCGTCGTCCTCCGCCTCCGGCAGCGTCGCCTCCGTGGTGAGCTTCGTCGAGTCGCAGGTCGGCAAGGCCTACGTGATGGGCGCGACCGGGCCCGACGCGTACGACTGCTCCGGCCTGGTGCAGGCCGCGTACCGCACGATCGGCGTGGACCTGCCGCGCGTCTCCGAGGACCAGTCGACGGCCGGCACGCAGGTGTCGCTGAGCGACCTTCAGCCCGGCGACATCCTCTACTGGGGCTCCGCGGGCAGCGCGTACCACGTGGCGATCTACATAGGCGGCGGCAACTTCATCGGCGCCCAGAACCCGAGCAGCGGCGTCGTCGAGCACCCGCTCAGCTACGACGAGCCGACCGGCGCGGTGCGCGTGGCGTAGTTCGCCGCTTTTGTCCTGCACTTGCTCCACGTTCGCCGGAATTGCCCTCTTTACACCTGAACGGCCGCCAACCCTTTGCGGGTCGGCGGCCGTTCGGCGTTCTCCGTAGCCGGGGTCAGCCGGTGAGCGGCATCGTCAGGCTGGGCTGGACCGGGTTGGCGTCGGGACGCACCCGGTTGACGGCGGTGCCGAGGGCGAAGAACTCGACCGCGTGCTCGCCCCAGTAGCGGTGGTCGTTGACCGTCGTTCCGACGACGCCGTCGGCGCCGATCTGCTGGCCCTCGTACTGCATCCGCGCCATCGCCAGCTCCCGCGCGTCGTACAACGCCTGGGTGAACTGCGGGAGTTCGGTGTTCTGGCCCGCCTGGGAGATGGTCTGCCGCAGGGTCTGGTGGGCGACGTGGTAGACGCACGAGCCGAGCGCCAGGCGGCGCGGCAGCCAGCCGTGCTGCCACAGCGTCCAGAAGTCCTGGCCGGACAGGGTCGTGGTGAACGGCCTGCCGTCCGGCGCCCGGTACGACTGCGCGCTGTCGGTGGCGCGCACCGCGGTGCCGAAGGCGATGTACTCGATGACGTCGGAGAAGAAGCCGTAGTTCATCGGCCGCAGCACGACGCTCAGCACACCGTCCGCGCCGAGCTGCGCGGCCTCGGCCTCCATGCGGCCCATCGCCAGCTCGCGGACGTTGTACATGGCCTGGCTGAGGTAGCCGAGCTCCTGGCTGGTGCGCCAGTTCCCCTGCTGGGTGCCGACGTGGTAGACGCTGGTGCCCATCACCATGCCCAGCGGCTCGAACCCGGCCTGGGTGACGAGCACGAACTCGTTCACCGACAGGTCGGAGGTGAAGCAGGGCCGCCCGGCCCGCGAGTTGTCCAACCGGGTCCGCGCCACATCCGGCAGCGGAGGCAGCGCCGGCCCGGCACCGGCAGTGGTCGTCGTCATCTTCAGGCTCCTGTTCCCCGTGGGTCCCCGGATGCTAGTGCGGGACCCTGGAGCCCGAGCACGCGGGGCGATCAGCCCCTGTTGCGCTGAACACCCCTTCCGCCCGCCGTGTTCGGTCAGCCCGCCTGGACCGGGCCGATGGTCAGGCTGTGGATGGTGGGGCCGGCGCAGTGCTGGGTGCTCCACGGGATGAACAGGGCCGCCTTCTGGTTGGGCGGGTAGACGCGCAGGCCCTGCGCCTGCGACAGCCGGCACTGGGACGGGTCGTAGCCGCCGATGCCGTTCGCGTCGTGCAGGACGGCACTGGCGGTGCCGTGCGGCTTCAGGGTGACCACGTGGGCCGGACCGCCGCTGCGCTGGGCGGCGTTGCCGGACTGCACGCCTGCCTGCTTGACGTAGGAGACGCCGGGGAAGCCGTCGAGGGTGCAGGTGGTGCCGGAGACGTTGGTGAAGACGATCTTCGAGTAGTACTGGCCCGCGCCCACGCTCGCGTCCTGCTGGGTGGCCTTGAGCTGGCCGGTGGCACACGGCACGACGCTCGCCGCGCCGCCTGCCTGCGTCCGCAGCGAGGAGGACGACGTGCCGGAGGTGGCCGTGGAGCCCGTGCCGGTGGACGTGGACGGCTGCGAGGAGGTCCCCGTCGAGCCCAAGGCGGACGCGCTCTGCGAGGCCGTCGTGCTGCCGGAGGCGGCCGTGGACGAGCCGCCCGAGGAGCACGCGGTCAGGGACAGGGCCGCCGTGGCGAGCGCGGCGGCCGATATCGCCAGTCGTGCGGACCTGGTTCGCATCGTCGAATCTCCTAACGGAAAGCCGTGGGGGGAGTCTTCACTTCCTCGTCTTTCCGACCTTGCGCCGGAGATTCCCCGATGTCACGTCCTGTTACGCGGCTATGACACGCCCCTGCCCGGCCTGCGACAATCAGGAACGCGGCGCGACCTTTTTCCGGCCCCGGTCTGCGGACGGCACGCCCCGGCCCCACCGCGATCGATCGTGGATGCTGCTCCGGGGGGCGGGGGCTAGGGTGGTGATCGATCACGGTTACCGACGAGGGGGTTCCGAGGTATGAGCGGGAGAGTGACTGCGGTCAGCAGCAACGGGGAGTATTCGTTCACCAAGCCGAACCGGGACAGTGTCCGACTGCTCGCCGGGCTTGGTGTGGAAGGGGACGTCCACGCCGGTGTGACGGTCAAGCACCGCTCGCGCGTGGCGCAGGATCCCACTCAGCCGAATCTGCGCCAGGTCCACCTCATCCACGAAGAGCTCTTCGCGGAGGTCGGCGAAGAAGGATTCAAGGTGGCGCCCGGCGAACTCGGCGAGAACATCACCACGCGCGGCATCGACCTGCTCGCTCTGCCGGTCGGCACCCTGCTGCACGTCGGCGACTGCGCGGTCCTGGAAGTCACCGGCCTGCGCAATCCCTGCCTACAGATCGACAACTTCCAGGACGGGCTGCTGAAGCAGGTGGTCGGCCGCGACGAGGCGGGGAGGATCGTACGCAAGGCCGGAATCATGAGCATCGTGAGGGAAGGCGGCGTGGTGCGCCCTGGCGACACGATCGACACAGCACTTCCCAGCGGTCCGCACCGGCCCCTGGACCGGGTCTGACCGGCCTGGCCGAGCCGTGACATCTGGCCAGGCCGTGACATGGCGATGGCCGCGCGGTTGTCGAGGCGTGAGGTCCGAGCGGGCCCGCGCGGCCACGGCCCATCGTTCCGGCGTGCGGCCCCCGGCCGCACGCACGGTCACGAACGCGGCGCGACCTTCGACAATCCGTTGATCACGCGGTCCATCGCGTCGCCGCCGGTCGGGTCGGTCAGGTTGGCCAGGAGCTTGAGGGTGAAACGCATCAGCATCGGATGGGTCAGGCCGCGCTGGGCGGCCAGCTTCATGATCTTCGGGTTGCCGATCAGCTTCACGAACGCCCGGCCCAGCGTGTAGTAGCCGCCGTACGTGTCCTTGAGGACCTTGGGGTAGCGCTGGAGGGCCAGTTCGCGCTGGGCCGCGCCCGCGCGGGCCGCCGCCTGGGTGATGACGTCCGCCGCGATCTGGCCGGATTCCATCGCGTAGGCGATGCCCTCGCCGTTGAACGGGTTGACCAGACCGCCCGCGTCGCCGACCAGCAGCAGGCCGCGGGTGTAGTGCGGCTGGCGGTTGAAGGCCATCGGCAGGGCCGCGCCGCGGATCGGTCCGGTCATGTTCTCCGGGGTGTAGCCCCAGTCCTCGGGCATGGACGCGCACCACGCCTTGAGGATCTCCCGCCAGTCCAGCTCCTTGAAGTCGGCGGAGGTGTTGAGCACGCCGAGGCCGACGTTGGACGTGCCGTCGCCCATGCCGAAGATCCAGCCGTAGCCGGGCAGCAGCCGGTCCTGGGCGCCGCGCCGGTCCCACAGCTCAAGCCAGGACTCCAGGTAGTCGTCGTCGTGGCGCGGGCTGGTGAAGTACGTGCGCACCGCGACGCCCATCGGGCGGTCCTCGCGCCGGTGCAGGCCCATGCCGAGCGACAGCCGGGTGGAGTTGCCGTCGGCCGCGACCACCAGCGGGGCGTGGAAGGTGACCGGGGTCTTCTCCTCGCCGAGCTTCGCCTCGACGCCGGTGATCCGGCCGGTGCGCGGGTCGGTGATCGGCGCGCCCACGTTGCAGCGCTCGTACAGCCGCGCGCCCGCCTTCTGCGCCTGCTGGGCCAGCTGCTGGTCGAAGTCGTCCCGCTTGCGGACCAGGCCGTAGTCCGGGTACGAGGCCAGCTCCGGCCAGTCCAGTTCGAGCCGCGCCCCGCCGCCGATGATGCGCAGGCCCTTGTTGCGCAGCCAGCCGGCCTCCTCGGAGATGTCGATCCCCATGCCGACCAGCTGCTTGACGGCGCGCGGGGTCAGGCCGTCGCCGCAGACCTTCTCGCGGGGGAACGCGGTCTTCTCCAGCAGCAGCACGTCCAGGCCGGACTTGGCCAGGTGGTAGGCGGTGGCCGAACCGGCGGGACCGGCTCCGACCACGATCACGTCGGCGGTGCGCTCGGTGGCGACGGTCGGCTCTGTCACGGTCCAGTCTCCAGTCCGCTGGGCGAATCTACGGGGTGTGCACGGGCGGGGGACGGCAGCGCGTGGGCCGGTTCCCGTCCGCGACGAGTCTAGGCAGGCGGGGCGGCGAGGGGGACGGCCGGGCGCGGTGTCACGCCAGGGCCGCGCCGGGCGGCCGCCGTCAGGGCTTCGTGGCGCGGTGCAACGCGACGATGCCGCCGGTGAGGTTGCGCCAGGCCACCTTCGACCAGCCCGCCTCGGCCAGCAGCGCGGCCAGGCCCGGCTGGTCGGGCCAGGCGCGGATGGAGTCGGCGAGGTAGACGTACGCGTCCGGGTTGCTGCTGACCGCCGTGGCGACCGGGGGCAGCGCGCGCATCAGGTACTCGGTGTAGACCGTACGGAACGGCGCCCAGGTCGGGTGGCTGAACTCGCAGACCACGATCCGCCCGCCGGGCCGCGTCACCCGCAGCATCTCGCGCAGCGCGCCCTGCGTGTCCTGGACGTTGCGCAGGCCGAAGGAGATGGTGACGGTGTCGAAGACGTCGTCCGCGAACGGCAGCCGGGTCGCGTCGCCCGCGGTGAACGGCAGGCCGGGCCGGCGCCGCTTGCCCTCGCCCAGCATGCCGAGGGAGAAGTCGCAGGGCACCACGCGGGCGCCGGCGCGCTCGAAGGGCAGCGAGGAGGTGCCGGTGCCGGCCGCCAGGTCCAGCACGCGGTCGCCGGGACGGGCGTCCACGGCGCGGGCGACCGCCTTGCGCCACAGCCTGCTCTGGCCCAGGGACAGCACGTCGTTGGTGAGGTCGTACTTGGCGGCGACGTCGTCGAACATCGAGGCGACGTCGGACGGCTGCTTGTCCAGGAAGGCGCGGGTCACGCCCCCAGCATAGGCAGCGCGCGGCGGCCCCCCGCGTACCGCCCTCACCGCCTGCGGTGCAGCACGCGCCCCGCGAGCACGGTCGCCAGGCACTCCCCGGCGTCCCCGAGGACCGTCAGGTCCGCACGGGCTCCCGGGGCCAGCGCGGGCACCACGGCCTCGTCCACCACCCTGACCCCGCTGCGCCGCGCGGCGTCCCGCAACGCCGGGTCGGTGACGTGGCGGGCGACGACGGCCGCCGCCCCCGTCCGCATCACCGCGTACACCCGCTCCCGCGGACTCGGCGCGTCCGGCAGCGGTCCTTCGTGCACCAGGGCGGGCCCGAGCGTGCCGGGCCAGCACCGCACGCGCGCGGACGGGTAACGCGCGGTCAGCTCCTCCAGACCGCCGACCGCCTCGATCCGGTCCCCCGACACCACCACAGCGCCCTCCGGCACGGGCGGCCCGGACTCCCAGCGCGTCCGCAGCAGCGGCGCGGTGTGAATCGTCAGCACCAGGGACTACGACGCGTCGATGAGCTTCAGCTCGGGATGCGCCGTGCCCCCCTCGATCGCGGTGGACGAAAGGTGCGACACCACATGGTCGTTGACCGGGTCGTTCGCCGGGTCGTCGTGCACGACGAGGTGCTCGTACGTGGTCGCCCGCTGCGCCGGGACGCGGCCCGCCGAGCGGATCAGGTGGATCAGCTCCATGCGGTTGGAGCGGTGCTTGGCCCCGGCCGAGGAGACCACGTTCTCCTCCAGCATCACCGAGCCGAGGTCGTCGGCGCCGTAGTGCAGCGACAGCTGGCCGACCTCCTTGCCGGTGGTCAGCCACGAACCCTGGATGTGCGCCACGTTGTCCAGGAAGATCCGGGCGATGGCGATCATGCGCAGGTACTCGAAGAGCGTGGCCTGCGTCATGCCCTTCAGGTGGTTGTTCTCCGGCTGGTAGGTGTACGGGATGAACGCGCGGAAGCCGCCCGTGCGGTCCTGGACGTCGCGGATCATGCGCAGGTGCTCGATGCGCTCGGCGTTGGTCTCGCCGGTGCCCATCAGCATCGTGGAGGTGGACTCCACGCCCAGGTTGTGCGCGGTCTCCATGATCTCCAGCCAGCGTTCGCCGGACTCCTTGAGCGGGGCGATCGCCTTGCGCGGGCGCTCCGGCAGCAGCTCGGCGCCCGCGCCCGCGAAGGAGTCGAGGCCGGCGGCGTGGATGCGGCGGATGGCCTCCTCCACGGAGACACCGGAGATGCGGGCCATGTGCTCGACCTCGGAGGCGCCGAGGGAGTGGATGACCAGCTGCGGGAACGCCTTCTTGATGGCGGAGAAGTGCTCCTCGTAGTACTCGACCCCGTAGTCGGGGTGGTGGCCGCCCTGGAACATGATCTGGGTGCCGCCCAGCTCCACGGTCTCCGCGCAGCGGCGCAGGATGTCGTCGAGGTCGCGGGTCCAGCCCTTGGCGGTGTCCTTCGGCGCCGCGTAGAACGCGCAGAACTTGCACGCCGTCACGCAGACGTTGGTGTAGTTGATGTTCCGCTCGATGATGTACGTGGCGATGTGCTCGGTGCCCGCGTAGCGGCGGCGGCGGATCGCGTCGGCCGCGGCGCCCAGCGCGTGCAGCGGCGCGCTGCGGTACAGGTCGAGGGCTTCTTCCGGGGTGACCCGGCCCCCGGCGGCGGCACGGTCGAGCACGGACTTGAGGTCGTCCTGCGAGGTCACCACGTCGTCGTCCCTCCGGGGTTGCGTTGACGGACCGTCTCAGCCTACCGGGTCGCATGCGGCGCCGTTCTGGCCCGTTTCGTCCCCATGGCGGGCCGCCGCGAGCCTCTTGGGGCGGGGCGGGCAGGCCCGTGACACCCCCAAATCGTCCGGCTACCCTCTTGACCGGCAAGCGCGCGCGAAGCTATTGGGGGAGCCGGGATGTCGGAGACTGGCGGCGGGCCGCGGCCCGGACTGCGGCTGCGCGATCTGCGGGAGCGCCCTGAGGCGGCGGCCGGCGCCCGTACCGGGCAGGGGAGGAGAGCCGACGCGCTGCGCCGGGCCGCCCGCGCGGTCTGGGCCGCCGTACGCCCGACCCGCAACCGCACGACCGGCTACGTGGCCGTCGGCGCGGTCGGCGCACTGGTCGGCACCTCGGTCGCGGTCGGTGTGGGCGCCGCCGGAGCCCTGCCCAGGCTGGCCGACGTCGGCGCGTGGCTGGGCAGTTCGCACAAGGGCGAGGCCGCCCACGCCAACGGCCTGACCGGCCAGGTGGACGGCAAGGTCACGCTGCCCGGGATGGCGGGCGACCCGGTGCAGATCTCGCAGGACGGCAAGACGGTCCTGGTCCTCGACACCCGCACCGGCAAGGTGGTCCGGCTCGACCCTTCGCAGCTGACCGCCGAGCAGTCCACCGAGTACGGCGCGGCCGGGCTGCAACTGGTCTCCGGCGGCGCGGTCTCCTACCTGGTCGACCCCGCGCACGGCACCGTCCAGCGCATCGACCCGGTGCTCACCACACCGCTCGGTCCCAAGCTGGACCTGGGCGCGCCGCTGGGCGCCGCGGAGGTGGACCCGCGCGGCACGCTGTGGGTGCCGGTGCCCTCGCGCGGCCAGGTCGTCCCCGTGACCGGCGACACCCGCAGCCCGGCCGTCACCGTCGGCAGACCCGGCGACAATCTCGTCCTCACCCTCGCGGGCGGGCAGCCCGTGGTGACCGACACCACCGCCGGCGTCCTCAGGACGCTGTCGGCGACCGGCACGCAGGAGTCGTTCAACCTCCCCGGCGTGGCCGCCTCCGGCGCCTCCGGCGTGCTGATCCCCGACCAGACCGACGACGCCGTCGTCCCCGTCCTGGACACCGGCGACGGCACGATGGTGCTGGTCCAGACCGGCACCGGCGGTCAGACCGACGTCAAGGTGCCGACCGGCGGCGACCGGCTCGGCGCGCCGCAGGTGCTGGGCAGCAAGGTCTACATCCCCGACGACTCCACCGGCAGGCTGGTGGTCTACGACACGGCCACCGCCTCGTTCGACCCCACCTACACCGTCACCGGCACGCCCGGCACCCTCAACGTCTTCGTGCGTGACGGCCTGTTGTGGGCCAACGACGAGAACAACGCCACCGCGGCGGTGATCAACGCGGACGGGCAGGCCCACCGCATCGGCAAGTACGCGGACGACGTGCCCACGCACCGGCAGCCGCGCGAGCACGACCCGGTGGTCGACACCGTGCCGACCGCGCCGGTCCACACCTCCGTACCCGCCGGGCCCACCCGGCACCGCGCGCCGTCAGGCCCGCCGCCGGGCCCGGTGGACACCGTGCGGCCGACGCCCACGCCCACCCCCAGGCCCAAGCCGAGCCCCTCCCGTGACTGCGGCACCGACTGGCAGCCGGGGTGCCCGGAGCCGATGGCCCCGGGCACGCCGCAGGCCCAGTCCGGCGCGGGCACGATCACCGTGACGTTCGCCGCGGCCTCGGGCACGACGCCGAAGGACTACACGCTCAGCGGCGCCCCCGCGGGCGCCACCGTCACGCCCGACTCGGTGGGCCCCGGCGGCCCGTTCATGTTCGAGGTGCGCGGCGGGTCGTGCGGGAGCCGGTACACGTTCACGGTGGTCGCCCACTACGCGGGCGGCGCCCCGGACAAGGCGTCGCAGCCGTCGGCGCCTGCGCAGCCGTGCGTGGTCCCGACCCCGCCGACGGTCAGCGTGTCGGTACCGCAGGGCGGCCACGGCGCGGACCTGAGCTGGACGTCGTCCGGGAGCGGGATGACGTACACGGTCTCCGGCGCGGGCGCGACGGCCACGACCAGCGGCCTGTCGCACAGCGTGCGGGGGCTGACCAACGGCAGGACGTATGCCGTGACGGTGACGGCCCGCAACGGCGCGGGGTCGAGGGCGGGCAGCGCGACGATCAACCTGACGCCTCCGGCGCGGACGTTCCACGTCACGGACAACTCCAACAACGGCGATCCGCTGTACGTCCACACAAGCCCGTACGCGACGACGGCCAACCGCACGACGACTCACATCAACGCGGGCGACAACACGACCCAGCTGACCGTCTACTGCCAGACCACCGGAAGCCACGTCAGCAACGACAACGGCAACTACAGCGGCAGTATCTGGGACCGCATCCAGTGGGACGGCAGCAGCAACAGCTACGTCAGCGATCTGTGGGTCTCGACCGCCAACCACCGCAGCGGCCAGTTCTCGCCCCAGGACGTATGGCAATGCACCTGACCCCCGCCCCCGTACCGATCCCCGACACCCCCCGAGCGAGCGCCCGATGACCGTCCCCGCGCAGCACCCCGCCTCCGGGCCGAACGACGCCGTCTCGCTGTTCGCCCAGTGCTTCCACGCCCTCGCCGACAACGTCGAGCGCGTCGTGAAGGGCAAACGGCCCACCGTCGAGCTGGCGTTGACCTGTCTGTTCGCCGAAGGGCACCTGCTCGTCGAGGACGTGCCGGGGACCGGCAAGACGACGCTCGCCCGGTGCCTGGCGGCCTCCCTGGAGGCAAAGTTCGCGCGCGTGCAGTTCACCCCGGACCTGCTGCCCTCCGACATCACGGGCGTGACGGTCTACCGTCAGAACACCGGCACCTTCGACTTCCTGCCCGGCCCGGTCTTCGCCAACATCGTGCTGGGCGACGAGATCAACCGCGCCTCGCCCAAGACCCAGTCCGCGATGCTGGAGGTCATGGAGGAACGGCGGGTCACCGCCGACGGCAGGACGCACCCGGTGCCGCGGCCGTTCATGGTGCTGGCCACGCAGAACTCCGTGGACATGGGCGGCACCTATCCCCTGCCCGAGGCGCAGCTCGACCGGTTCCTGATGCGCGTCACCGTGGGATACCCGGACCACGCCTCCGAGGTGGCCGTGCTCAACGGCTCGGCGGCGGGCGCGACTCCCGAGTCGCTGTCCACGATCGCCTCCGCGCACCACATCGCGGAGTTCATCCAGGTGGCTCACCAGATCCAGGTCGCCGAGCAGCTCTACGACTACATCGTGCGGATCACGGCCGCCACCCGTGAGCTGCCCGACGTGCGGCTGGGCGCCTCGCCGCGCGGCAGCGTCGCGCTGGCGAGGGCGGTGCGGGTGCGCGCCGCCTCGCAGGGGCGGCCGTACGCGCTGCCGGAGGACGTCAAGGCGCTGGCCGAACCGGTGCTGGCGCACCGCCTGATCCTCACGCCGGAGGCCGAACTCAGCGGCCGCACCGGCGCGGACGTGGTGGCGCAGGTGCTGGCCACCGTGCCGGTGCCGCACGCGGGCGGGGCCCGGGTGTGATGCTCACGCCGACCGGGTGGGGCGTGGGGGTCGCCGGCGCGGTGCTGACCGCGCTGGGCTACGCCTTCGGCTACCGCGAGGCGGCGGCGCTGGGCGTCGCGGGGCTGCTCGCGGTGGCGGTGGCCGTGGTGTGGACGCTGCCGCGACCGCGTCTTGAGGCGACGCGCCGGATCGCGCCGCGCAAGGTGGCCAGGGGCGAGTACGCGCAGGGCGTGGTGACGCTGGCCAACGCGGGCTCGCGCACCCGGCGCGGCCTGCGGGCCACCGACGTGTGCGGCGGCGAGGCGCTGAGCCTGGCGGTGCCGGTGCTGCGGCCGGGCGCGACGTACGAGGCGCGCTACCCGCTGCCGACCGCGCGGCGCGGGCGGATCGCCGTGGGGCCGTTGGGACTTGAGCGCACCGACCCGCTGGGCCTGTCGCGCCGGACGGTGGCGTACGGGGAGGCCGACGCGTTCGTGGTGCGGCCGAAGGTGTGCGTGCTGCCGGTGCTGCCGTCCGGCACGGCGCACCACATGGAGGGCCCGACCTCGGACACCGCCGACGACGGTTCGCTGACCTTCCACGCGCTGCGCGAGTACGTGCTCGGCGACGACCTGCGCCGGGTGCACTGGCGATCCTCGGCGCGCACCGGCACGCTGATGGTTCGTCAGATGGTGGACGTCTCGCTTCCGCACACCACGCTGGTGCTCGACACCCGCACGGTCGCGTACGGCTCGGAGGACGACTTCGAACTCGCGGTGGACTGTGCGGCGTCCATCGGGCACGCGGCGGCCCGTTCCAACTTCCCCGTCGAACTGCGCGGCGCGGGCGGTCTGTTGCTGCGCGCGGACGGATCGGGGCAGGACGCGGAGGCGCTGCTCGACCGGCTGGCGCTGGTGGAGGGCACGCGGGAGCGCTCGGCCGCGGCGGCCTTCGACGGCCTGGAGAACCACCGCGGCGGCGGCTCGCTGATCGTGGTGACCGGCACCGGCGACACCGAGGGCATGGCGGCGCTGGGCCGGGTGCGGCGGCGGTTCGACCGGGTGACGCTGCTGCGGGTGGGCGGCGACGCCGAGGCTCCCGGGGCGCGCGAAGTGGCGTCCGACGTACCGCAGTTGCCGATCTCCTCGCTCAACGCGCTGGTCGCGAACTGGCGTTGGGAGGCCGTGCGGTGAGCGCCACCGAGACGGGAACGGGTACCGGAAGCCGTCCGGCGCGGGTGCGGCCCGCGCCCGCCGCCGGGAACGACTGGGAGTGGGCGGCCCCCGCCCCTACCGCCGCCCCGCCCCCGCACGCCCCGGGTCCCGCAGGGCCGCACGGCGCCCCGTCGCCCGGGGCCGGCGCCCCGCACGCCCGAGTCCCCCGGCGCCGCCGCCTGCTGGTCTCGCTGCTGCCGCTGGTGCTGCTCCTGGCCGTGTCCGGCTGCGGCTTCCTGCGGGTCTACCCGGCGGCCCGGCTGGCACCGGTCGTCGCGGTCGCGGTGCTCGCGCCGATGACGCTGTCGGTGCTGCTGTCCGGGGCGCTCTCGCGCCGCCGCGCCACGCTCAACCCCCTGTGGCCCTCGGTCCTGCTGACCGTCGTCGGCTGGCTGGTGACCGTCTGCGCCACCCTGTTCCGGCACAGCGGCGGCGGTCTGCCGACGCCCGCCGCGATGAGCGACGCGTGGTCGGCGCTGCTGGACGCGCCGCGCGCCGTCCTCACCACGATCCTCCCCGTTCCGGGCACGCCCGCGCTGCTGGTGCTGCCGCACGCGGTGCTGTGGCTGGCGTCGTTCGCCACCGCCGAACTGGGCTTGCGCACGAAGGGACCGCTGCTGCCCGCGCTGCCCGGCGTGGTCGCGTTCGGCGTCCCCGTGGTCTTCGGGGTGGGCGGCCCGGGGCCCGGGCTCGTACTGGTGGGCGCGCTCGCGGCCTGCGCCGGGCTGGTCGCGCTGACCCGGGGCCGGGTGGCGCCGTCGTGGCGGTCGCTGGCGGTCGGGCTGCCGACGGTCGCGGCGCTCGCCGTCGTCGCGGGCGCGGTCGGCCCGTACCTGCCGGGCGTCGGCGCGCCCTACGACCCCCGGCACACGGTCACCCCGCCGATCACGCGCCCGATGTCGGTCAGCCCGCTGGACGAGGTGGCGGTCTGGATGCGCGCCGGGACCCAGCCGGTGTTCACGGTGCGCACGAGCGGCGGCGACGGCGGCCAGAACTACCGGCTCGCGGTGCTCGACTCGTACGACGGCGTCACCTGGTCCAGCGACGCCCGTCTGGAGCGCACCGGCGGCCGGGTGCCGTCGCAGCCCGGCGTCGACCCGGGCGGTACGCAGAAGGTGGTGCAGCACTTCACCGTGGATTCGCTGCCCGGGATCTGGCTGCCCGCCGCCGACCGGCCGGTCCAGGTGAGCGCGCCCGCCTCCGCCGACCTCGCGGTCGACCCGGCCGGCGGTACGTTGACGGTGGGCGGCAGCGCGCTGGGCCCGGACCAGGCGTCGGTGCGGGCGGGCTACCGCTACACCGCGACCAGCGAGGTCCCGGTCTACGACGCGAGCCGCCTCCAGTACGCGCCGGCCGCCGACGATCCGGCGATGACCGAGCTGCCGCGCACCGACGCGGCGGGGCAGCCCATCGAGGCGGTCTCCACCTTCACCAGGACCGCCGCCCAGGCCACGGCGGGCGCCACGTTCCCGTACGAGCAGGCCGTCAAGCTGGCCGACTGGCTGCGCGACACCTACCACTTCGACCCGACCGCGCTGCCCGGACACAGCTACCGGCAGCTGGAGTTCTTCCTCACCAGCGGCAAGCGCGGCACCAGCGAGCAGTTCGCCGCGGCGTTCGCGGTGATGGCGCGCACCCTGGACCTGCCCTCTCGGGTGGTCGTCGGCTTCCGGCAGGGCGTGCCGGTCGGCGGCGGCACGTACCAGGTGCGCGGGCAGGACGTGCTGGCCTGGCCGGAGGTGGAGTTCCAGGGCATCGGCTGGGTGCCGTTCTACCCGACGCCCGACGCCGCCTCCGCGCACGGCGCCTCCGTCGCGCCCGCCGGGCAGCCGAAGCAGCGTCAGCAGGTCGACCAGAAGATCACCCAGCAGCCGCGTTCGGCCACCCCGCCGCGCAAGGACGGCGTCGGCGGGCAGGCCGCCGCGCCCGGCCGCGCGGGCGGTCCGCCGCCGTGGCTCTACGCCCCCCTGGCGGTGCTCGCGCTCGCCGTCTGCTACCTGCTGCGCGCCGCCTGGGTGCCGTGGCGCAGACGGGCGCGGCGGCGCGGCGACCCGGATCCGGGGCGGCGGGTGCTGGGCGCCTGGCAGCAGATCGTGGACCGGCTGACCGAGATCGGGCTGCCCCCGACCGGCGCCCACACCGCGGCGGAGGTGGCCGCGTTCGGCGCGGAGCGCGTCGGCGGGGCCGCGGGCGAGCACCTTCCGGCGCTGGCGGAGCTGGTCAACCAGGTCGGCTACGCGGGCCGGGCGCCGGACGCCGCCGCCGCGGACGCCGCCTGGCGGCACTGCGACGCGGTCGAGCGCGTGGTGGTCGCGAGCCGCCCGCGCCGGGAGCGGCTGCGGCGGGCGCTGCGCCCTTCGGCACTGCTGGGCCGCCGGTAGCGCACCGTGGCGGGCGCCCTCGTGGGCCCGCGAGGACCGCCGGATTCCGATCCCGTACCGAAGGGGGACGAGCGGGATGCGCGGGCGGTGCGGGGCTGAGCGGGCGCGATACGTTGGGCAGCGCCGCGGGCGCGTCACGCCGCGGAAACGGGAGAACGCAGGGCACGGGAGGGTCAGTGGACCGGACGCCGGGATGGGGCCACAAGGACGCGGGCGGCGCCGGCAGCCTCGGCAGTTACGGCGCGGGCGGCGCGTGGGCCGAGCGGGCGCGGCCGGGGACCGGTTCCTCGGGCGGCGGCTCGTACAGCGGGATCGCCGCGGAGGCCGACGCGATGGGCGGACGGCTGCCGCAGGGCTACCAGTTGCTGCGCCGGATCGGCACCGGCCGCCACAGCACGGTGCTGCTGTGCCGCGAGGAGGCGACCGGGCAGGAGGTCGCCGTCAAGCTGCTGCACCTGACCGTGGACGACGAGGGCGCCCGGCTCGCGGCGCACTCCGAACTGCTGTCGGCGGGCGCGGCGGCCAAGCACCCCTGCTCGGTGCTGGTGGACGACGCGGGCTTCACCCAGGACAACCACCCCTACCTGGTCGAGCGGTTCTGCCGGGGCGGCAACGCGCAGGCCAAGCTGGCCAACTCCGGCCCGTTCCCGGTCGACGAGGTCGTCGTCATCGGCATCCGCGCCGCGCTGTCGCTGGCCTGCGCGCACCGGCGCGGCGTGCTGCACCTGGACGTGCGGCCCGCCAACGTGCTGTTCGACGACGCGGGCGACGCGCTGCTGGCCGACCACGGGGTGGGCCGGGTGCTCCAGCGCTCGGCGCCCGAACTCGGCGCGGTCTTCGACCCGATGTACGCCTCGCGCGAGCTGTTCGGCTGGGAGAAGCCCGGCCCGTCGGCGGACGTCTACAGCCTCGGGGCGACGCTGTACGCACTGCTCAACGGGCTTCCGGCGTACGCGGAAGCGGGCAGCACCAGCTGGTCGGCGCTGTACAACGAGGTGCTGCGCGGGGAGTTGCCGCACCCCCACCGGATGGACGTGCCCCCGCAGTTGTTCGACCTGGTGCGCCGGATGATGTCGGTCAACCCCGAGGGCCGTCCGCCGCTCACCGAGGTGCACCGGGTGCTGCGGCTGCTGCTGCCGCCCGCCTACGCGAGCCGGGTGCCCGACCAGGACCCGCAGCCCGCGCCGGAGCCGGTGCTGCCCGGCTGGGACCCGGCCGACGACGTCACGCCGGAGGAGCAGGCGGAGGCCGAGCGCATCGGCGCCGAGGCGGAAGCCGAACTCAAGCGGCGCTCCCGGCGCCGGATCATGGCGTCGGCTGCGGCCCTGGTGGTCTTCGCGGCCGCGGCGACGGCGATGACGCTGGTGCTGCACCACGGCGGCAAGAAGACGCAGGCGCACGGCGGCCCGTCCGGCTCGGCGTCCGCGCCGGCCTCCGGCACCCAGGGCAACCCGCAGGCCCAGCAGGTCCCGCAGGACAAGGTGGCGGCCCTGATGCCTCGCGGTGTCTCACTCGCGGCGGCCGACGGCAGCGTGCAGGTGTCCTGGAAGCAGCCGCAGCAGCCCGCCACGGTGGCCGGTTACTACGTGCAGGCCTCGGCCAACGGCAAGCAGGTCGCCCTCAAGCCGGCCGGGTCCAGGACCGACTCCGAGGTGGTCTTCACCGACCCCGCCTCGCTCAAGCCGGGGGTGTGCTACACGGTGGTGTCCATCGTGGAACTCACCAACGGCCAGGTGCAGTACGCCCCGGCGCCGCAGGTGTGCCGTACGACGACCGGCTGACCCCGCCACGGGCCGAGCCCGCCCGAACGGCGACGCGCCGCCGCGGTCCCGCGTGGGACTGCGGCGGCGCGTCGGCGCGTACGACCCGAGTCAGTGGCCGATGCCCTTCGCGAGCTGCTCGTCCGCCTGCTGGAAGGTCTGCGCGGCCTGCTCCAGGAACTTGGCCATGCCGTCGATGCCCTCGATGGTCTTCGTCGCACCGTTGTTGAACTCGGTGTACGACTGCTCGAACTGCTTCGACGAGCGGTCGGTGACGTAACCGCCGTTGACCAGCTGGTTGACGTACTTCTGCAGGTCGTGCAGCTTCTGGGTGATGTCGTGCTGACCCGTGCGCAGCTTGGTCGCCGCGTCCTTCATGTCCTGGTACGTGACGTTAACGTTCGCAGCCATACCGGCTTACCTTTCGAGCACGCCTCAGGGCCGACCCCCGTGGCTCCCTGGTACAACGGTCGTTCAGCTTACGGGGGGAGACGCGGCCGTCGCATCCCCCGTTCCCGCAAGTGGGAGGCGGGGCGCGAGGTTTCACCGCGTTCCGCGCCGCCTTCACCGTTCCCACACCTGGCCCGGCACCCGGCGCCTGGGAGGCCGTCGCGGGCCTGAGGCATCATGGTGGCCGTCCGACGAGAACCACCCCGCGACGGCGAAGGCCGGGCGCGGGCCATGATCCAACGCCCGGGGGGACGGCCGTGGAACTCCAGCTCAGCGTCATCGACCCGGTCCGGGACGGCCGCGCCGACGTGCTGGTCGACGCGGACCCGGCGGCACCGGTCGGCGCGCTCGCCGTCGAGATCGCCCGGCAGCTCGGCAGGCCCGACGACGGCCAGGGCCCGCCCGGGCTGCACGTGGGCGGCTTCCGCCTCGACCCCGAAGTGAGCCTGGACGCCTCCCCGCTGCGCGACGGCGCCCTGGTCTCGCTGGCCGCGCCGGTCGCCTGCCCGACGCCCGACGCGCAGGGCACCGTCGAGGTGCGCGTCGTGGGCGGCCCCGACGCGGGCGGCGTGCACCGGCTGGGACCCGGGGTGGCCGTGGTGGGCAGCGGCGCCGACGCCTGGATACGGCTGGCCGACCCCACGCTGCCGCACGCCGCCGTCGAGGTGGACGTCGCCATCGACGGCACCGTGACCGTCCACCCCTCCTACGGCGCCACCGCCACGCTGGACGGCGAGGCGCTGACCGGGCCGATGCCGTGGCGCAGGCGCAGCGTGGTGGCCGTCGGCCAGAGCCTGCTGGAGCTCCAGCACCCCACGTTCCCCGACGCCGCGCTCAAGCCCTCCGAGGACGGCACCGGCCTGGACTACAACCGGCCGCCGCGCATCACCCCGCCGCCGCGCCCCACCAAGTTCAACCTGCCCTCGCGGCCCAAGCAGAGCGAGGCGCGGCCGCTGCCGTGGGTGATGGCGGGCATCCCGCTGGTCGGCTCGGTCGCCATGGCGACGATGATGCACCAGCCCTCGTACCTGTTCATGGCGGTGCTCAGCCCGCTGACGATGGTCGGCAACTACGTCAACGACCGCAAGCAGGGCAAGAAGTCGTTCCGCCAGACGCTGGCGGACTACGAGAAGCAGAAGGACTCCATCGAGCGGCAGGCCCGCAAGGCCGCCGCAGCCGAGACCGGCGCCCGCCGCGACGGCGCGCCCGACCCGGCCGAGGTGCTGGTCACCGCGACCGGCCCGGGTCAGCGGCTGTGGGAGCGGCGCCGAGCCGACTTCGACTACGGCCAACTGCGCGTCGGCACCGGCACGTTGCCCTCCGAGGTCGAGGTCTCCGACCCGATGCAGGAGGAGCACAAGCGCACCGCGCCGCGCAAGCTGCTGGACGTGCCCGTGACCGTGCCGCTCCAGGAGCACGGGGTGCTGGGCATCGCCGGGCGCGGGGAGATGCCGCGCGCCATCGGCCGCTGGCTGGTCGCGCAGGCCGCCGTGCTGCACTCCCCCGCCGACCTCCAGGTCTGCGTGCTGACCGACCCCAGCGGCCGGGAGAGCTGGGAGTGGGTGCGCTGGCTGCCGCACGCCCGCGCCCGCGACGGGCAGTCGGCGATCTCGCTGATCGGCACCGACTCCGACTCGGTCGCCCGGCGCATCTCCGAACTGCTGGCCCAGGTCACCGCCCGCCAGGAGGCGGCACGTGACGCGGGTCTGGCCGCCAACCAGATGTGGAGCGGGCCGACCACCCTGGTCGTCCTCGACGGCTCGCGGCGGCTGCGCGCCCTGCCGGGCCTCACCCAGATCCTGCGCGACGGCCCGAAGGTCGGCATCCACCTGGTCTGCCTCGACGCCGACCGGCGGCTGCTGCCGGAGGAGTGCCGGGCGCTGGTCGAGGAGGACTACTACGGCATGCTCCAGGTCTCGATGGCCGGCCAGGAGCCGGTCACCGGGGTCCGCCCGGACTGCGTGAGCCCGCAGTGGTGCGAGCAGACCGCCCGCGCGCTCGCCCCGATCCGCGACATCAGCGGCGACGACGGCGCTGCGCTGCCGGACGCCTGCCGCCTGCTGGACGTCATCGACCTGGAACCGCCCACCGCGCAGGGCATCGTGGGGCGCTGGGCGGCCGGCGGCCGGTCCACCAGCGCGGTGGTCGGCGCGTCCTTCGACGGCGCGTTCGCCATCGACCTGGTGCGCGACGGGCCGCACGGCCTGGTCGCGGGCACCACCGGTTCCGGCAAGTCGGAACTGCTGCAGACCATCGTCGCCTCGCTCGCGGTGGCCAACCGGCCGGACGCCATGACGTTCGTGCTGGTCGACTACAAGGGCGGCTCGGCGTTCAAGGACTGCGTGAAGCTGCCGCACACCGTGGGCATGGTCACCGACCTCGACACCCACCTGGTGGAACGCGCCCTGGAGTCGCTCGGCGCCGAACTGCGGCGCCGCGAGCACATCCTGGCCGCCGCGGGCACCAAGGACCTGGAGGACTACATCATCGCGATGCGGTCCAACCCGTCGCTCGCGCCGATGCCCCGGCTGCTGATCGTCATCGACGAGTTCGCCTCGATGGCCCGCGAACTGCCGGACTTCGTCACCGGCCTGGTCAACGTGGCGCAGCGCGGCCGCTCCCTCGGCATCCACCTGATCCTGGCCACCCAGCGCCCGTCCGGCGTGGTCTCGCCGGAGATCCGCGCCAACACCAACCTGCGCATCGCGCTGCGCGTCACCGACGCCGCCGAGTCCTCCGACGTCATCGACGCCCCCGACGCCGGGCACATCGCCAAGTCCACGCCGGGCCGCGCGTACGTACGGCTGGGCGCCTCGTCGCTCCTGCCGTTCCAGTCCGGCCGGGTGGGCGGACGCCGTCCGGGGCAGGTCGCCACGAAGGCGCCGGCGCCGTTCACCGCGGCCGTCGGCTGGGAGGCGCTGGGGCGGCCCGCGCCGGAGCGGCCCGCGGGCGCGAAGTCCGGCGACGACGACCTGCTGACCGACCTCGCCGTGCTGGTCGACGCGATCATCGAGGCCAACGGGCAGCTGGGCATCCCCGCGCAGCACAGCCCGTGGCTGCCCGCGCTGCCTGAGGCGATGACGCTGGACGACCTGGAGCCGCCGCGCCGGCTGTCGCGCGACGGACTGCTGCCCGCGCCGTACGCCATCGACGACCTGCCGGGCCAGCAGGCCCGCCGCACCTGCGTCATCGACCTGCCGAGCTTCGGCCACCTGATGATCGCGGGCGCGCCGCGCACCGGACGCTCGCAGGCGCTGCGCACCATCGCCGGCTCGCTGGCCCGCGCCAACTCCCCGGCGGACGTGCACCTTTACGCGCTGGACTGCGGCAACGGCTCGCTGCTCGCACTCAACTCGCTGCCGCACTGCGGCGCGGTGGTGCGCGCCAACGAGGCGGACCGCGCGGTGCGGCTGATCGGCAACCTCTCCGCCGAGGTGCAGCGGCGCATGGCGCTGCTGGGCGAGCGCGGCTTCACCGACATCAACGAGCAGCGGCTCGGCGTCCCCGAGCAGGACCGGCTGCCGCACATCGTGCTGTTCCTGGACCGCTGGGAGGGCTTCACGCCCTCGCTGGGCGAGCTGAACGCGGGCGAACTGACCGACGCGGTCCACCAGTTGATGCGTGAGGGTGCCTCCGTCGGCGTCCACGTGGTGATCTCCGGCGACCGCACGCTGCTGCTGGGCCGGATCTCGACGCTGACCGAGAACAAGATGGCGTTCCAGCTCAGCGACCCCTCCGACCTGACCCTGATCGGTCTCAACCCGCGCAAGGTGCCGCAGTCCATGCCGCCGGGCCGGGGCTTCCGCCAGCAGGGCGCGGTCGAGACGCACGTGGCGATGCTGACCCAGGACCCCTCGGGCCAGGCGCAGGCCGCAGCCCTCGTCACCATCGGGCAGTGGGCCAGGGGCCGTTGGGCCGGCGTGCCGCGCTCCCGCATGCCGTTCCGGGTGGACGTGCTGCCGAACCGGATCTCCTTCGAGGAGGCGTGGGAGCTGCGCGAGCCGGGCGACCGTTCCGTGGCGAGCCCGATGTGGGCGCTCACCGCGGTCGGCGGCGACCAGCTGCTGGCGCTCGGGCCCGACCTGGCCACCGGCAGCCCGGCGTTCGTCGTCGCGGGGCCGCCGCGCTCCGGCCGCAGCACCGTGCTGCTGACGATGACGCGCTCGCTGCTGTCGGTCGGCACCCAGGTCATCCTGGCCGCCCCGCGCCGCCAGTCACCGCTGCGTCGGCTGAAGAACGCGCCGGGCGTCGTCGGCTACTTCGCCGGGGAGGACATCTCGCCCGACGAGCTGCGCGAGGCGCTGGAGCGGGTGCACGGGCCGGCCGTGCTGCTGGTGGACGACGCGGAGCTGCTGCGCAACTGCGAGGCCAACGATGTGCTGACCTCGCTGGTGCGGCGGTCGGCCGGCAAGGACGTCGGCGTGGTCATCGCGGGCGACGCGGACGACGTGTGCGGCGGCTTCTCCGGCTGGCAGGTGGAGATGAAGAAGGCCCGGCGCGGTCTGCTGCTCTCCCCGCAGAACCTCTCCGACGCCGACCTGGTCGGGGTGCGGCTGCAACGCGGCTCGGTCGGGCAGCCGGTGGTCCCGGGCCGCGGGCTGCTCCACCTCGGCGACGGCGAGGTGCGCACCGTCCAGGTCCCGCTGACGGCGCTGTAGCGGACCTCGTCACGCGGACCTCGTCACGCGAGCGTCGTCACGCGAGCGCGGTCACGGGGGCGCGGTCGCGCGGTCGCGGTCGCGGGGGCCGGGCCCGCGGCGGTCGGGCCCTCGGCGTCCGCCGCGCCTACGCGGTGCGCGGGCCCGTGTAGTCCTGCGGGCGGTACAGCTCCACGCGGACGTCCGGGTCGAAGCCGGTCGTGGCGCCGACCCGGCGGGTGAACTCGGCGATGCCGGCGAGCTGTTCCGCGCCGAGCGAGAAGTCCAGCGTGGTGAAGTACCGGCGCAGCACCTCCTGGTCGAACATCTCCCAGCGGGCGGCCTGCTCCGCGACCTTCTCCACCTCCTCCAGCGACAGGTCGCGGGAGGCGAGGAACGCCTTGTGCACCTCGTGGACCGCGCGCGGGCGCGTGGCCAGGAAGTCGCGCCGGGCCGCCCACACCGCGAAGACGAACGGCAGCCCGGTCCACTCCTTCCACATGGTCCCCAGGTCGTGGACGTACAGGCCGAGCCGGGGCGCGTCGTGCAGCGAGGCGCGCAGCGCCGCGTCGCCGATCAGCACGGCGGCCTGCGCCTCCTGCATCATCAGCCCGAGGTCGGGCGGGCAGGTGTAGTAGTCGGGGCTGATCCCGTAGCGCTCGGCCAGCAGCAGCTGCGCGAGCCGGACCGAGGTGCGCGAGGTGGAGCCGAGCGCGACCCGGGCCCCGTCCAGCTGCTCCAGCGGGACCTGGCTGACGATCACGCAGGACATCACCGGGCCGTCGCAGCCCACCGCGATGTCCGGCAGCGCGACCAGCTGGTCGGCGTTGCGGAGGAACTCCACGAGGGTGATCGGCGAGATGTCCAGGTCGCCGTGGACCAGCCGCTCGCTGAGCTTCTCCGGCGTGTCCTTGGTCAACTCCAGATCGAGGAGCGTCCCCGTTCGAGCGAGCCCCCAGTACAACGGCAGGCAGTTGAGGAACTGGATGTGGCCCACCCGGGGGCGGACGGGGCGGGGGTCGTCCAGCGAGGCCTTGGCTGCAGAATTGTCCACATCAGGAGGCTAGACCCGGCGCCTTGCCGCACCGCGCAGGGGGCCGCCGAAGGCCCCGCGGTGCGCCGCCGGACCGGCCGCCGCACCTCGCCCCTTACCGACGGTCACGCCTCTGAGCAGGGACGACGCGGACCCGACACAAAGATCTTTGGGGCCTTCCGCACACCACGCGCCCGTGCTACGCTCAGCGCAAGTTGCAGTTTGGTTTCCCTTGCAGTACAGAGCCTGCGGAGCTGACGCCGCAGGCTTTTGTAGTTTTCAGACTTCTTTGCAGGTTCTGGAGCAGGGCAACCCGTGGCCCAAGGAGGGCTTTATGGCTACCGGAACCGTGAAGTGGTTCAACGCTGAAAAGGGCTTCGGCTTCATCGCCCAGGACGGCGGGGGCCCCGACGTCTTCGTTCACTACTCCGCGATCAACGCCTCCGGCTTCCGTTCGCTCGAAGAGAACCAGCAGGTCACCTTCGACGTCACGCAGGGCCCGAAGGGCCCGCAGGCGGAGAACGTCACCCCGGCCTGAGCATTCCGGCCCGCGTGAGGCGGGCAGGGTTGTCGCACGACAGCAGTACCCAAGGAGCCCCGCGCGAAGCGCGGGGCTCCTGCCTTCTCCCCGGCGCCTGGCGGCCCCGGGGGAATTGACGGGACAGGCGCGCCGCCGCGCCGGCCCCCGGCCGCCGAGCTGCGGGCCTTCGGCCCGGCGTACGCCGCGTCCGGCCTCCGCAGGGCGCCCGCCGGGCCCGGCCCCGGCCGCCCGGCACAAGCGCCACCGCCGCTCATGCGGCCGGGTGCGAACCGCAGGTCGCCGAGCGCCCCCGCGCCGGGGCGTCAGGTCCAGCGGCCCCAGGCCCGGCGGCAGACCGGCCGGCCCGGCGTTCGCTTCCCGGGCGTGGTCCGGCAGGCAGCCGAGCGACACCTTCCGGGGCCCGGGCCGCTAAGCCCTCCCGGCGGGTGCGGGCCCGCCAGGCCCTCCAAGGTCGCCCAAGCGGTCCGCTAGGGCCGGTACAGGGACTCCACTCGGTCCGCGTACGTGCGCAGCACCGCCGCTCGCTTCAGCTTCAGCGACGGGGTCAGGTGGCCGCTCATTTCCGTGAAGTCCACCGGGAGCACCGCGAATCGGCGGATCGACTCGGCGCGCGAGACCGTGTAGTTGGCGTCGTCGACCGCCTGCTGGAGGTCGGCGCGCAGTTCCTCGTCCTCGATCAGCCGCGACAGCGGCACGTCCTGCTTCCGCCGCATCCGCCGCCAGTGCGCGAGCCCGTCCGGGTCCAGGGTGATGAGCGCGGCGACGTACGGGCGGCCCTCGCCGACCACCATGCACTGGCTGACCAGCGGATGCGCCCGCAGGCGGTTCTCCAGCGGCGCCGGTGCGACGTTCTTGCCGCCCGCCGTGATGATGATCTCCTTCTTGCGGCCGGTGATGACCAGATAGCCCTCGTCGTCCAGCCGCCCGATGTCGCCGGTGGCGAACCAGCCGTCCGCCGAGGCGGGCCGCACGCCGCCGCCGGCCGTCCAGTAGCCCCTGAAGACCTGGGCGCCCGCGAGCAGGACCTCCCCGTCCGCCGCGATCCGCACCGCCGTGCCCGGCAGCGGGCGGCCCACGGTGCCCAGCCGGGGCGCCTGCGGCGGGGTGACGGTGGCCGCCGCCGTGGTCTCGGTGAGGCCGTAGCCCTCGAACACCTCGACGCCCGCGCCCGCGTAGAACGCGGCCAGATCCCGGCCGAGCGGCGAGCCGCCGCAGATGACGTGGCGCACGCGGCCGCCGAGCGCCGCCCGCACGCGCCGGTAGACCAGCGGCTCGTACAGCGCGTGCGCGGCCCGCAGGGCGACCGCGCCGGTGCCGCCCACGGCCAGCGCCTCCCCGTGTCGCCGGGCGACCCGCGCTGCGCGGTCGAAGGAGGAGGCCCGGCCCATCGACTCGGCGGTGGCCCGGGCGGTGTTGAAGACCTTCTCCAGCACGTAGGGGATCGCCGGCAGGAACGTCGGGCGGAAGCCGGCCAGGTCGGCGAGCAGGTCGTCGGTGGCGATGCTGGGCGCGTGCCCGAGCCGGACCCGGGCGCGCAGGCAGCCGATCGCCACCATCCTCCCGAAGACGTGGCTGAGCGGCAGGAACAGCAGCGTGGACGCGGGCTCCTCGCTGCGCGCCTTGAAGACCGGGTGCAGCAGCTCGGTCGCGTTGTCGATCTCGGCGAAGAAGTTGCCGTGGGTCAGCACGCAGCCCTTGGGCCGGCCGGTGGTGCCTGAGGTGTAGATCAGGGTGGCGATGGTGTCCGGTGTGAGGGCGGCGCGGCGCACGCGCACCACCTCGTCGGGGACGCGCCGCCCGGCCGCGGTCAGTTGCGCCAGTGCCGCGGTGTCCAGCTGCCACAGCTCGCGCAGCGCGGGCAGCTCACCGCGGACCGAGGTGACCAGGCGGGCCTGCTCGACGTTCTCGACCGCGCAGGCCACCGCCCCGGAGTCGGCGAGGATCCAGGCGGTCTGGGAGGCGGAGGAGGTCGGGTAGACGGGGACGGTGACCGCCCCGGCGGCCCAGGCGGCGAAGTCCAGCAGCGTCCACTCGTACGTCGTCCTGGCCATGATCGCGATGCGGTCGCCGGGGCGCAGACCGGTGGCGATCAGGCCCTTGGCGACGCCGAGTACCTCGTCGCGGAAGGTGGCGGCGGTGACGTCGTTCCAGCGGCCGGAGGTGTCCTTGCGGCTGAGTACCGCGTCGCCGGGCGCCTCGCGGGCGTTGTCGAACGGGATGTCGGCGAGGCTGCCGCGGGTGACGGCGGGCGCGACCGGCGCGGTGGCGGCCTGTACGACGCGGCCCGCGTGGCGGATCAACTCCGGTTCCGGGAGCGCGGGTTCGCGGCTTCCGGCCGCTGGCGGCACGCGGGACATCGGCGGCTCCCGTGGGGCTCGGCGACGCGGGAGGGACCGCCCGGCGCGGCCCGTCGCCCGGCGTCCCGTATACCGCCGGTAACTTACTGTGGAGTAGGTCGCTCGCCAAGAGGCGCGGCGCGAACTTTCACCCCGCCCCCACGAACCCCGCTCGAAGCCGCCCGGACCGCTCCGGAAGGGGGCGCGTCGCCGCGAAAGGCCTCAGGCGCTCTGGGCGCGGGCCGCGTCGTCCGCCGCGTCCTCGTCGGCCGCCTTCGCCTGGTACGCGGCGCGGGACCGCTCGACGCGCTCGGAGATCTGCACCGACGCCCGGTCGCGGGCGCCGCGCAGCAGCACGTAGCTCAGCGGCGCGGAGACCACCAGGGCCAGCAGCAGCACCCACAGCAGATTCGACTTGCCCAGACCGGCCGGGAGGACGTGCAGGTAGACCAGGCCCCAGATCACGCCGAAGCTGACCAGGAACAGGCCGGCGCGCAGCGCGGTGTAGCGGAGCATGGCACTCGGCTTCCAGCTCACAGCGATTCCACTCTTTCGTTCCGGTATTGGGGGTACGTCACGTAGCCCATCCAGTGAAGCACGCACCCTTACCGATCACGTCAGGGGGAGCCACATCATGACGTCGTCGCGCTCGTCGCCCGGGGCGACGCGGATCGCGGACGGCACCCGGCCGACCTCCTTGTACCCGGCGGCCTCGTAGAACCGCTCCAGGCCCAGCCCGCCCCGGCAGGTCAGCCGCAGCGCCCGAAGACCCTGGTCGCGGGCGAACTCCTCGGCGGCGCGCAGCAGACGCAGGCCGACGCCGCGGCCCTGGAGCGCCGGGTCCACCATGACGGTGTACAGCCAGCCCCAGTGACCCATCAGGCGGTGGGTGTTGAGACTCAGGAACGCGGTGGCCACCGGCCGGTCCCCGTCGAAGCCGACGAGCGGGCGGACCCGGCCCTGCTCGATCTGCGGCAGGTACGCCTCCAGCGACGGGCGCACGTCGTCCTCGGTCACCGGCGGCACGAACCCGACCGCGCCGCCCGCGTTGCTGACCCGCGCCCACAGCGCGACGAGCGCGTCGCACAGCGCGGGGGTGGGCTCGGGGTCACGACGAAAGGTAAGGGTCATGAGGCCCAGGGAAGCATTACGCCTCCCGCGCGGGCAAACGCGTTCCGCTCTCTGGACACGACCGCCCGCCGCGCGGCGGGCGGCGGGCGGCGGGCGGCGGGCGAACAAGCGGGTCCGCGATGGGCGGCCAGACGCCGCGAGGCCACGCGAGGCCGAAAGGCCACGAGGTGCCGGCGCGACCGGCGGCGGCACGGACGCCGGGCCCGGGCGGGGGCGCCGGGCCCGGGGCCCGGCGGGACCGCGCACCGCTCCCGGGCCGGCCTCCTGGCCGGATCAGACGCGCATCGCCTGCGGGGTCTCGCGGCGGTCCGGGTCGGGGCCCTCGTACTCGCGGATGATCTCGTAGCGGGTGTTGCGCTCCACCGGGCGGAAGCCCGCGTCCCGGATCAGGTCCAGGATGTCGTCGCGGGTCAGCTTGTTCGGCGTGCCGAAGTCGTCCGCGTCATGGGTGATCTTGTACTCGACCACCGAGCCGTCCATGTCGTCGGCGCCGTGGTTGAGCGCGAGCTGCGCGGTCGACAGCCCGTGCATCACCCAGAACACCTTCACGTGCGGCACGTTGTCGAACAGCAGCCGCGAGACCGCGAAGGTCTTCAGCGCCTCCGCGCCGGTCGCCATCGTGGTGCGCGCCTGAAGGGTGTTGCGGATCTTGCCGTCGGCCATGTCCACGAAGTCGTGCTGGTAGCGCAGCGGGATGAAGACCTGGAAGCCGCCGGTCTCGTCCTGGAGTTCGCGCAGCCGCAGCACGTGGTCGACGCGGTGCCGGGGCTCCTCGATGTGCCCGTACAGCATCGTGCACGGGGTCTTGAGACCCTTGGAGTGCGCGAGGCGGTGGATGCGGGACCAGTCCTCCCAATGGGTGCGGTGGTCCACGATGTGCTGCCGGACCTCCCAGTCGAAGATCTCCGCGCCGCCGCCGGTCAGCGACTCGAGCCCCGCGTCGATCAGTTCGTCCAGGATCTCCGAGGCGCTCAGGCCCGAGATGGTCTCGAAGTGGTGGATCTCGGTCGCGGTGAACGCCTTCAGCGCCACGTGCGGCAGCGCCTCCTTCAGCGCCCGCAGCGACCGCGGGTAGTACCGCCACGGCAGCGTCGGGTGGAGGCCGTTGACGATGTGCAGCTCGGTCAGGCTCTCGTTCTCCATCGCCTTCGCCAGCCGCACCGCCTCCTCGATGCGCATGGTGTACGCGTCCTTCTCGCCCGGCTTGCGCTGGAACGAGCAGTACGCGCACGACGCGGTGCACACGTTGGTCATGTTGAGGTGGCGGTTGACGTTGAAGTGGACGACGTCGCCGTTCTTCTTCGTGCGCACGTGGTGGGCGAGGCCGCCCAGCCAGGCCAGGTCGTCGGACTCGTAGAGGGCGATCCCGTCCTCGCGGGTCAGCCGCTCCCCTGCGTAGACCTTCTCCTCCAGCTCGCGCTTGAGCCCCGCGTCCATCCGCCCTCCTTCGTCAACCGGGCCCGCACGGCTTTCGGCGCGGGCCCCGACCGAGCCTACGCCTGCGTTTCGCCCGGAAGCTCCCCGACCCGGTTCTCCCACTTGGTGGACAGCACCACGGTGGTCCGGGTGCGCGCCACCCCGCGCAGGCCGGACAGCCTGCGGATGGTGTGCTCCAGGCCGTCCACGTCGGCGACCCGCACCTTGAGCATGTAGGAGTCGTCGCCGGCGATGAACCAGCAGTCCTCGATCTCCTCCAGGTCGTGCATCCGCCGCGCCACGTCCTCGTGGTCGGCGGCGTCGCTGAGCTGGATGCCGATCAGCGCCGTCGCGCCCAGGCCCAGGCTGGCCGGGGCCACGGTGGCGCGGTAGCCGGTGATCACCCCCGCCTGCTCCAGGCGGTTGATGCGATCGGTGACGCTCGGGCCGGACAGGCCCACGAGCCTGCCCAGCTCGGCGTAGGAGGCCCTGCCGTTCTCGCGCAGCGCCTGGATGAGCTGCCTGTCCACCGCGTCCATGTACTCGGGGCCTTCCAATCCTGCTGAAGTCGGGCGGGTTACGGTTCGAATCTAAGGCACGCACCGTCAGGTGCTGACATCCGTACCGCCGCCCAGCGTCCCGGTCCACCGGCGGTACAGCTCGTGCGGGACCCCGGCGGCGTCCAGCGCGCGGCCCGCCACGAAGTCCACCAGCTGCTGCGCGGTGACGGCGCCGGAGTAGAAGGCGGGGGACGCGGGCAGCACGACCGCGCCCGCCTCGTCGAGGGCGACCAGCTGGCGCAGCACCGGGCCGCCCAGCGGGGTCTCGCGCACCACGACGACCAGCGGGCGGCGCTCCTTCAGGGTCACGCTCGCGGTGCGCTGGAGCAGGTCCTTCGACAGCCCGAGCGCGACCCCGGCGACGCACGCCGTGCTGGCCGGGACGATCAGCATCCCCTTGGCCGGGTACGAGCCCGACGAAGGCCCGGCGGCCAGGTCGCCCGCGGGCCAGTACCGCACCCCGCCGCCGTCCCCCGGACCGCCGCCGAAGCTGCCGTCCGCGCCCTCGTACGCCTTCAGCTCGGCGGCGAACGCCTCGGGGTCGCCGTCCGCGCCGCGCGCCAGCCAGCGCCGCAGGTCCTCGCGCCAGTGCGCGTCACGGAACGGGCCGCCGGTCTCGTCCAGCAGCGTCAGCCGGGCCGCGCGGCTGACGACCAGGTCGACCGCCTCGCCCGCGCGCAGCAGCGCGCGGATTACCGAGGCCGCGTACGGCGTGCCCGACGCGCCGGAGACGCCGACCACCCAGGGACGCCGCTCGCTCGGGCGGCCGTCGCGGGGTGCGCGGGGCGGGATCGCGTTCACACGCCGAGCCTATCCGGGTGCCTCACGCGCCCAGGCCGCGCACCAGCAGGTCCAGCAGCGCGCAGACGAACAGCGCGATGCCGATGAAGCCGTTGACCGTGAAGAACGCCCGGTTCAGGCGGCTCAGGTCGTGCGGCTTGACGATGGAGTGCTCGTAGAGGAACGCCACCGCCACGATCGTCAGGCCGATCCACCAGAACACCCCGGCGCCGGTGAGCAGCCCGTACCAGACCAGCAGTCCGGTGGTGACCACGTGGGCGGCGCGGGCGCCGTGCAGGGCGGCGGGGATGCCGAAGCGGGCCGGGACCGACTTCACGCCGTGCGCCCGGTCGGCGGCGACGTCCTGGCAGCCGAAGATCAGGTCGAAGCCGCCGATCCACACGCCGACCGCGAGCCCCAGCACGACCGCGTCCCACGACCACGACCCGGTCACCGCGAGCCACGCGCCGATCGGGCCCATGGCCTGCGCGAGACCGAGGATGGCGTGCGGGAAGTTGGTGAACCGC
Source organism: Streptomyces sp. ICBB 8177 (assembly GCF_003144095.1). Classification (GTDB taxonomy): domain Bacteria; phylum Actinomycetota; class Actinomycetes; order Streptomycetales; family Streptomycetaceae; genus Streptantibioticus_D. Next base: position 571,090 of record NZ_NSKH01000003.1, read on the forward strand.
TTGCCGTACGGATAGACCACCATCGGGACCACCGCGATCGGCGCCAGCGCCAGGCACAGCGGGTTGAGCAGCGCGGCGGCGCCCAGGAAGACCACGACGGCCACCAGCGCGCCGGTCCACGCCGAGCGCACCGACACCGCGCCGGTGACCAGCTCGCGCCCTGCGGTGCGGGGGTTGCGGGCGTCGATCTCGCGGTCGATGATCCGGTTCGCGGCCATGGCGAAGGTGCGCAGGCCCACCATCGCGACGGTCACCAGCAGCAGTTGCCACCAGTGCACGGACGCGCTCTGGCGCCGCATCGCGGTGAGGGCGGCGATGTAGGCGAAGGGCAGCGCGAAGACCGAGTGCTCGATCATCACCAGGCGCAGGAAGGCCCTGATCCGGCCGGGCCGCGCGGGCTCCGGCGAGAACAGGTCGGGGGAGGCGGACTCGGCGCTCACAGCCTTGGACCATCCCCGCAGGCGCGGGGAGCGGCTGCGCGCCGCCCTCGTTCCATGATGGACTGAGCGCTCACAGCCCGTACTCCTTCCAGCGTCGGGTCACCCGTTCGGCGACCTCCGGGTCGGACACCACCATCTGCGGCCAGCCGCCGTCCCGCGTGTACCCCTCCTCGGGCAGCTTGCGCGTGGCGTCGATGCCCGCCTTGCCGCCCCAGAACTGCTGGTACGAGGCGTGGTCGAGGTGGTCGACGGGGCCCTCGACCACGGTGAGGTCGCGCGCGTAGTCGGTGTTGCCGAAGGCCCGCCAGGCGACCTCGTGGTAGTCGTGCACGTCGCAGTCGGCGTCCACCACGACGATCAGCTTGGTCAGCGACATCATGTGGGCGCCCCAGATGGCGTGCATCACCTTCTGGGCGTGCTTGGGGTACTTCTTGTCGATGGAGACGATCGCGCAGTTGTGGAAGCCGCCCGCCTCCGGCAGGTCGTAGTCCACGATGTCGGGGATGATCACCTTCAGCAGCGGCAGGAAGAACCGCTCGGTGGCCTTGCCCAGCGGCCCGTCCTCGGTCGGCGGGCGCCCCACCACGATGGACTGCAGCAGCGGGCGGCGCCGCGTCGTGACGCAGTCGATGGTGAGCGCGGGGAACGGCTCGCGCGGCGTGTAGAAGCCGGTGTGGTCGCCGAACGGCCCCTCCGGCAGCGTCTTCCCGGGCTCCAGCCAGCCCTCGATCACCACCTCGGCGGCGGCCGGCACCTGGAGCGGCACGGTCACGCAGTCGACCATCTCGACCCGCTTGCCCTGCACGAACCCGGCGAACAGGTACTCGTCGATGTCGCCGGGCAGCGGCGCGGTGGCCGCGTAGGTGACGGCGGGCGGGCAGCCGAAGGCGATGGCGACCGGCAGGCGTTCGCCGCGCCGCATCGCGGTCTGGTAGTGGTTGCGGCTGTCCTTGTGGATCTGCCAGTGCATGCCGATGGTGCGGCGGTCGTGGCGCTGGAGCCGGTACAGGCCCAGGTTGCGCACTCCGGTCTCGGGGTCCTTGGTGTGGGTCAGGCCCAGGTTGAAGAACGAGCCGCCGTCCTGCGGCCAGGTGAACAGCGCGGGCAGCGCGTCCAGGTCGACGTCGTCGCCCTTGAGGACGACCTCCTGCACCGGCGCGTCCTTGACCTTCCTCGGCGGCACGTGCGTCATCCCGGCGAGCTTGCCGAACGCCTCGCGCACCCCGGTGAAGCCGTGCGGCAGTTCAGGCCTCAGCAGCCCGGCGATCTTGCCGCTGATGTCGTCGTACGAGGTCAGGCCCAGCGCCTTGAGCATCCGGCGGTCGGTGCCGAAGACGTTCATGGCCAGCGGCATCGACGCGCCGCGCACGTTCTCGAACAGCAGGGCCGGGCCGCCGGCCTTGTTGACGCGGTCGACGATCTCGCCGACCTCCAGGTGGGGGTCGACCTCGGCCCTGACGCGCCGCAGGTCGCCGTCGCGCTCCAGCGCTCGCAGGAACGAGCGAAGATCGTCGTAAGCCATGCCCTCCAGTATCCGGTACGCACTACGCTGGATCCGTCATGGGTCGGCGTCCCGCGGGTGGGTACCCGAGCCCGTGGCGTACGCGGGGCGCAGCGGGACCGGGCCGGGCGGCACCGGGACCGGCGGGGCTGGTTCGACGGGACTGGGGGGACGGCTCGGTATGGCAGGCGGCTCTTCTACCTTCCTGATGGCGGTGACCGTGTGGTCGGTCACGCTGCTGCTGGTCCTCGCCCTGTGGGTCTACACGTTCGTCGACTGCGTCAACACCCCGGAGGACCGGGTGCGCACCCTGCCCAAGGTGGTGTGGGTGGTGGTGATCGTGCTGTTCGGGATGGTCCCGTTGGCGTCGGCCGCGTGGTTCGCGGTGGGGCGTCCGGCGCGCAGGTCGATGGAGGCCGACGCGTTCGCCGGCTGGCCGCCGCCCGAGGAGCGGTGGGTCCCGCCGGACGACAACCCCGCGTTCCTGCGCTCCCTCGACGCGGCCAACCGCGCCCGCCGGGGCGACGACGGCGCCGAGAGCGGCGAGGCGCCGCAGGGCCAGGACTGAGCCCGTCGCGGAGGGCGGAACCGGCCCCCGGCACGCCTGCGTCAACCTCCGCCAACTCCCTTCCCACGCACGGGTGATGGCGTCGCAATCGTTCCCCATCAGTTGCGGAAGCGTTCACGCGCTGCCTCCTCTCCTTGACGAGTACGCGCCAGCAGAGTCGTGAGCGGCCCTCACGGGCTCCGCTCGCGACGGCTCTCGATGACCGTCGATGACAGGGAGAGGGGAACACCCATGCCCGACATCACCCGGCGCAGACTTCTCGGTTCGGCGGCGGGCGCCGTCGGCGGCGCCGCGGCGCTGTCGCTGCTGCCGCCCAGCGTCCAGCAGGCGGTCGCCGCCGGACCCGCCCGGCACGGTTCGCTGGACGACGTCGAACACGTCGTCATGCTGATGCAGGAGAACCGCTCCTTCGACCACTACTTCGGCACCCTCAAGGGCGTGCGGGGCTTCGCCGACCCGGACGCCCTGACGCTGAGCACCGGCAGGTCCGTCTTCCACCAGCCGGACGCGGTCAACCCGGACGGCTACCTCCTCCCCTTCCACCTCGACACCAAGAAGACCTCCGCGCAGGCCATCCCGTCGACCTCGCACGCCTGGTCGGTGCAGCACCAGGCGTGGAACGGCGGCAGGATGGACAACTGGCTGCCCGCGCACCGCGCGGCCGACGGCTCAGACGGCCCCTACGTGATGGGCTACTACACGCGCGAGGACATCCCGTTCCAGTTCGCGCTGGCCGAGTCGTTCACCGTCTGCGACAACTACTTCTGCTCGATCATGGGTCCGACCTGGCCCAACCGGATGTACTGGATGACCGGCACGATCGACCCCGACGGGCGGCACGGCGGCCCGATCCTCAGCAACGTCGCCCCGAACGGCGGCTACACCTGGACCACGTACGCCGAGCGCCTCCAGGCGGCGGGCGTGAGCTGGAAGGTCTACCAGCAGACCGACAACTACGGCTGCAACATGCTGGCGAACTTCGCGCAGTTCCAGAACGCCAAGCCGGGCGACCCGCTGTACGACAACGGCATGGCGTTCCAGCCGGAGGGCACCTTCGAGGACGACGCCCGGGCCGACCGCCTGCCCACCGTCTCCTGGCTGATCTGCACCAGCACGCAGTCCGAGCACCCCGACTACCTGCCCGCGGCCGGGGCGGACTTCGTCGCCTCCAAGATCGAGGCGATCGCGTCCAACCCGAAGGTGTGGGCGAAGACCGCGTTCATCCTCAACTACGACGAGAACGACGGCCTGTTCGACCACGTGCCGCCGCCCACCCCGAAGCCCGGCACGCCCGACGAGTGGGTGCAGGGGCTGCCCATCGGCGGCGGCTTCCGGGTGCCGTGCATCGTGATCTCGCCGTGGACGGTGGGCGGCTGGGCGGCCGGTGAGGCCTTCGACCACACCTCCGTACTGCGCTTCCTCGAACGCGTCACGGGCGTGACGGAGCCCAACATCAGCCAGTGGCGCCGCCGCACCTTCGGCGACCTGACCTCCGCCTTCGGCTTCCGCCAGCCGGCCAAGCGCCCGCCGCACCTGCCCACGAACACCGCGGCGCAACTGGCCGAGGCCGAGCAGGAGGTCGCGACCCTCCCCAAGCCCACCCTCCCCGGCGCCCGGCAGACCCCGCCCCACCAGGAACCGGGCCGGCGCAAGCGCCGCTGACGGCCGCCCGTCACGTAGGCGAAGGGGTCCGGGAGCACACGCTCCCGGACCCCTTCAGCGTGCCGGCGTCGCCGGACTCACACGCCCGCGTAGGAGTGCTTGCCGACGATGAAGACGTTGACGCCGTAGTAGTTGAACAGGAAGCACGCGAAGCCGATCAGGGCCAGGTAGGCGGCCTTGCGGCCCTTCCAGCCGGCGGTGGCGCGGGCGTGCAGGTAGCAGGCGTAGGCGACCCAGGTGATGAACGACCAGGTCTCGGTGGGGTCCCAGCCCCAGTAGCGGCCCCACGCGGACTCCGCCCAGATCGAGCCCGCCATGATCGTGAACGTCCACAGCGGGAAGACCGCCGCGTTGATCCGGTAGGCGAACTTGTCCAGCGTCGCCGCCGCGGGCAGCCGGGCCCACACCGAGGAGAAGCGCCCGCCCGCGCGGCCCGCCGCCAGCGCCACCTCGTAGCGGTCGCGGAACAGGTAGAGGATCGTGGCGACCGCGCCCAGGTGGAAGATCGCGCCGCAGATGATGGCGCAGGAGACGTGGATCCACAGCCAGTACGAGTGCAGCGCGGGCACCAGCTGGTCGGAGGAGGTGTAGAGCACCGAGACCGCGAGGCCCAGGTCGAGCAGGACCGCGGTGACCAGGAATAGGCCGATCCACCGCACGCTGCGGCCCAGCGCCAGCAGCACCAGGTACGCGCCGACCGCGACCAGGCCGAGCGTGACCGAGAACTCGTACATGTTGCCCCACGGCGCCCGGTCCACCGAAAGGCCGCGGAAGACCACGCCGCCGAAGTGCAGCGCGAACGCCAGCACGGTCAGCGAGATGGCGATCCGCCCGTACAGCTCGCCCTGCTCGTCGTCGCCGGCCGCGCCCTTGCCGTCCTCGATGTTGCGGTCGTCGCCGCCGCGGGTGACGACCTTGGGGCGCTCCAGCACCGCGGTGCCGCCGCCGCGCTTGGCGACCTTGACGGCGGGCGCGCTCGTCGCGGGGGACGCGGGCAGCGCCGCCGAGGAGCGGGCGACCTTGCTGCGGCTGCCGAACGTCCACTCCGCGATGTGGGCGAGGAAGGCCAGCGTGTAGACGGCCATGGCCGAATAGACCAGGTAGTTGCTGAGGTTGGCGAACTGCTCGTTCACCCCGGCGGCGATGTCGATCACGCGTGCTCCTTGTCCGAGCTGTCGTCAGGGGCGGTGGTGGACGGCGATGCGGGTTCTTCGGCTACGGACGGCGCCTTGGCGTGCACCACGTCCACGAGGCGGGCGAGTTCCTCGGCGGCCTTGGGCGACTCGGTGCGGCCGAGCCCGGCCAGCTCCACCACCGTGCGCCCGTCCTCACCGGGCAGCGCCCGCACCCAGATGCGGCGGCGCTGGATGAACAGCGAGGCGGCGAGACCGACGAGCATGGCGAGCGCGCTGCCCAGGGCCAGGTCGATGCCGGGCTGGTGGACGATCTCGAAGTCGGCCCACTGGCTGACGCCGTCGAGCGTTATCGAGCCGGCGCCGTTCGGCAGCTTGAGGGTGTCGCCGACGACCATCGGCATCTTCAGCGGCTGCCCGCCCACCGTGAACTGGTGCAGGTTCTTGTTGCCGGTGTCCAGCACGTAGACGTTCTGCGGGAGCCCTGCGTCCATGCCGAGGTCGCCGTAGTACGCGGTGAGGAAGAGCGTGGGCTTGTTCAGCGCGGGGAAGGTCGACTGCGGGCCCATGACCGGGTCGATCGTCGTGGTCGGGGTGAACAGGCCCGCGAAGCCCAGCTGCTCCGGCTTGCCCTTGCTGTCGGTCGCGTCGGGGACCTTGATGACGCCCTGCGAGGTGAGGTTGCCGTCCTCCGGCAGGAACGGCACCGGGCCGCTGTAGGCGACGTTGCCCTTGCCGTCCTTGACGGTCACGTTCATCGCGTAGCCGTGGGACGTCAGGTAGACCTTGTTGCCCTCGATGTCCAGCGGGTCGTTGACGCGGATCCGGGTCTTGTGGTCCTTGTCGTCAGCGCCGAAGTAGGTGACGTCCGCGTAGAACGTGGTCGGGGTGCCCTTGGTCGGACCCGAGGTCTGGTACGCGGCGTGGAAGTCGTCGAGCGTGAAGCCGAAGTGCGCCATGTCGTCGGGGTTGAACAGGGCGCCGTGGCTGAGGTCGTCGTACTGCGTCTGGTTGTTGGTGAAACCGCCCGCGGGTCCCGGGACGACCAGCTTGGTGCCGTCGGACTTCCACAGCGTGCCCCAGGCGAAGGCGATCAGCAGGCCGAACAGGGCGATGTGGAAGAGCAGGTTGCCCGCCTCGCGCAGGTAGCCCTTCTCGGCGGCGAGCGAGCCGGTGCCCGGCGCGACCCGGTAGCGGCGGCGGCGCAGGGTGCCGCGGGCGGCGCCGAGCACGTCCTCGGGGGCGGCGTCGGTGACCCAGCTCGCGTAGGCGGGCATCCGGTCGAGCTTGCGCGGCGCGCGCGGCGGGTTGCCGCGCAGCTGGCCGATGAACTGCCAGCTGCGGGGCAGGATGCAGCCCGCGAGCGAGACGAACAGCAGGATGTAGATCGCGGAGAACCACACCGAGCTGTAGACGTGGAAGAGGCCGAGCTTGGTGTAGATCGGGCCCAGGACGCTGTGGTTCTTCAGGAAGTCGGAGACCTTCACCGGGTTGGTGGAGGTCTGCGGGATGATCGAGCCGGGGATGGCGGCCAGCGACAGCAGGAACAGCAGGATCAGCGCGACCCGCATCGAGGTCAGCTGCCGCCAGAACCAGCGGGCCCAGCCGAGCACGCCGAGCCGCGGCCCGCCGGACGGCCCCTCCCCGGAGCCGTCCTGCGGCTCCGGTTCCTCGACCGGCGCGGTGCTCAGCGCCCGCGCGGCGGCGTCGGACGCCCCGGCGTCAGCCGCACGGCTGTCGGCCGCGCCGGTGCCGGACGCCTTCGCGGTGCCGGACGTGTCCGGCGGCCCGCCCGCGGTCGCGTCGGTGTCAGTCGTGCTCATTGATCAGATCCCCACATTGAAGCCGTTGGACCAGATCTGCATCTGGTAGACGATCCGGTCCCAGCCCCCCGTCACCAGCAGGACGCCGACCGCGATGAGCATGCCGCCGCCGATCCGCATCACCCACGCATAGTGCCGCTTGACGAAGGCGAACGCGCCGAGCGCGCGCCGGAACGCTATCGCGGCGACGATGAACGGCACCCCGAGCCCGAAGCAGTACATCGCGGTGAGCAGCGCGCCGCGCCCGGCGCTCGCCTGGTTGGCGGACAGCGCCAGCGAGGCGGACAGCGTCGGGCCGAGGCACGGCGTCCAGCCCAGGCCGAACAGCACCCCGAGCACCGGGGCGCCGGCCAGCCCGATGGAGGGCCGCTTGTGCAGCCGGAACTCGCGCTGGAAGAGCCCCGGCACGACGCCCATGAAGGCGATGCCGAGCAGGATGGTGACGGCTCCCAGCACCCGGGTGATCGGCTCCCGGTACTCCTGGAGCGTGTAGCCGAAGGTGCCGAACAGCGCGCCGCCGGAGACGAAGACCGCGGTGAAGCCGAGCACGAACAGCGACGCGCCGGCCGCCATCCGCCCGCGCCGCGCGTCGCCGAGGTCGGCGCCGGACACCCCGGTGACGTACGACAGGTAGCCCGGCACCAGCGGCAGCACGCACGGGGAGAAGAACGACACCAGGCCGCCCAGCAGCGCCACCGGGATCGCCAGCAGCAGCGCCCCGGACAGCACCGTCTGGTTGGGACCGGTGGCCCCGGCGGCCAGCAGTGTCACGTCACTTCTCCGCGATGATCGGGTCGAGCGCCTTGTTCAGCTGGTCGGTGCTGAGCGCCTCCAGAGCGCGCACCGCGATCTTCCCGTGCCGGTCGATGACCAGCGTGGTCGGGATGGACTGCGGGGGGAGGCTGCCGTTGGGGAACTTCACCAGCAGCTTGCCCTCGGGGTCGTAGAAGCTCGGGTAGGTGATCCCGAAGCTGCGCTCGAAGCTCTTGGACTGCGCGGTGGAGTAGTCGCGGATGTTGATGCCGACGAACTGCACGCCCTTGGCCGCGTCCTGCTTCGAGACCTGGGCGAGGTTGGGCGCCTCGGCGCGGCACGGGTCGCACCACGACCCCCACACGTTCAGGACGACGACCTTGCCCTTGAACTGGTCGAGGGACAGCTGCTTGCCGTCGACCGTGGTGCCCGAGATGTCCGGGGCGGTGGGCCGCTTGCCCTGCGGGACGGTGGTGATGACCTTGCTGCTCTGGACGAAACTGGTGCCCGACGCGTTCGACGCGGACCCTCCGGAGGAGGCGCTGCACCCGGCCAGGGCGAGCACGAGAGCGGCGCCCGTGGCCGACGCGAAGGCGGCGCGGTGTCGGGGGCGCGGATGCGGGGCGCGCGGCAGACTCATGTGAAAAGTTTCGCATGGGGCTTCTGGCGCGTTTTAGCACCCCCCGCCAACGTCGGCCGCGCGTCGCTCACCAGCGTGAACGGCCCGCCGCGCGCCGCGGTGGCGGCGGACGGCGAGCCGGTGGGGTGGCGGCGGTCACACGGCGCGGGACCGGGCGTCGCGCATGTCACACGCGCGTGGTGAACGCGTTCACGGTCGGCGTCACACGTTCCTGGTGAACTCGCTCCAGCCCTCCGTGGGCTTCTCGCCGACGTTCAGGGTGCGCAGCTTGGCCAGCAGCCTGGGGTCCTGGGCGTCGAGCCAGTTGACGTACTGGTGGAACGAGACCATCCGGACGTCCTTCTTGCCCTGCGCGGAGATGTGCTTGAGGGCGTTCTCGACGGCGTCCATGTAGATGCCGCCGTTCCACTGCTCGAAGTGGTTGCCGATGTAGAAGGGCGCGCGGTTGGTCTGGTAGGCGCGTTCGAAGCCGGCGATGTAGGAGGCGGTGGCCTGGTCGCGCCAGCCGGGGTAGTTGGACGGGTCGGACTTGGTGGCCGCGTGGGACTGGTTGGCCAGCATGTTGTAGTCCATGGACAGGACCTCGAAGTCGTGCCCGGGGAAGGGAATGGCCTGGAGCGGCAGGTCCCAGATGTCGTGCTTCTTCGAGGGCCAGATCTGCAGGCCGCCGGGCGAGCTCGCGTCGTAGCGGAAGCCCATCTTCTTGGCGGTGGGCAGCCACTGGTTCTGGCCGAGCAGGCAGGGCGTGCGGCCGCCGATCAGTTCCTTGCGGTAGTCGAACGGCAGGGTCTCGACGTCGGTGAAGCCGGTGTTGGTCTTCCACTGGGTGACGAAGTCGACCGCCTGCTGGATCTCGCTCTCCCACTGGGCGGAGGTCCAGTTGCCGACGGTGCCGGTGCCGTCGCAGAAGTGGCCGTTGAAGTGGGTGCCGATCTCGTGGCCCTCCAGCCAGGCGAGGCGCACCTGCTCCAGGGTCATCTTGATGTGCTCGTCCTTGAAGTACCCGATCGCCGAGGCGCCGACCGGGTTGTTCGGCGGGCGGTACAGGTGCTTCTTGGACTCGGGCAGGCAGTACAGGCCGGACAGGAAGAAGGTCATCTTCGCGTCGTGGTCCTGGGCGAGCTGGCGGAAGCGGGCGAACAGCCCGTTGTCCAGCTCGCCCGCGCCGTCCCAGGAGAAGATCACGAACTGCGGCGGGGTCTGGCCGGGCTCCAGACGCTCGGCCACCGGCTGGTAGGGCTGGGCTCCGGTGTACGAGGTGGAGCCGTCGCCGATCGGGGTGCCGGCGGGCTGGGCCGGGCCGTTCGGGCGGCCGGCGGGAGTCCCGCCGGCCTTCGACTTCGAGGTCCCGCCGGCCGAGCAGCCGGCCGCGGCGCCCACGGCGGCGCCGGCTGTGAGCGCGAGCATTCCCCTTCGTGTCATCGAGCGCATGCTGTAACCCCGCCATCCACGGTCGTGTTCCGGTCCACTGACGCCGTGTCACAGACACGGGAGATCCCATGTCACATGGGAATCCCATGCCACAGCGGCAACTGTGGGCACCTTGTGAGGCGCACAACCCATTAGACGTGATGTTCGGTTTGGCGGTTCCTGGCAAACGGCTGAATTTATATGCTGATTGACTCCGACATACGCCACACAGGGGACATTTTGTAACTAACCGTCAGCTAAGCCCCGAAGCTCTTCGATCCGCTTGGTGCGTCCTTTGCCTTGGCGCCCGCCAGCAGATGCGCCGGGACGAGGTCGCGGGCGGGCTCGCTGTAGCCCACCGAGACGATCCTGTCACCGCGATAGGTGAAGCTGGTGAGGCTGGCCAGCGTGCACTGCCGCTTGCGCGGGTCGTGCCAGAGCCTGCGTCGCTCGACGAAGCTGCGCACCACCCAGATCGGCAGCTGGTGGCTGACGCAGACCGCCTCGTGGCCACGCGCTGCGTCCTTGGCGGCGTCCAGCGCGGCGCTCATCCGCACCACCTGGTCCACGTACGGCTCGCCCCAGCTCGGGCGGAACGGGTTGGTCAGGTACTTCCAGTTCGCCGGCCTGCGCAGCGCGCCGTCCCCGACGCCGAAGGTCTTGCCCTGGAAGACGTTCTCCGCCTCGATCAGCCGCCCGTCGGTGGCGACCTGGAGGCCGTGCGACGCGGCGATCGGGGCCGCGGTCTCCTGCGCCCGCTCCAGCGGGGAGGCGACGACGTACGTGATGTCACGGTCCGTCAGGTGCTCCGCGACCCGGTCGGCCATCTTCCGGCCCAGCTCGGACAGGTGGTAGCCGTCGAGACGGCCGTAGAGCACGCCGTCGGGGTTGTGGACCTCGCCGTGCCGCATCAGGTGGACGACGGTGAGCTCCTGGTCGCGGTCGGTCATCGCCGCTCCCTCTCCTGGTCGGCCCGCGCGGCGGCGCGGGCGGCGGCCGGCAGCGCGGCGGCGATCCGCTCGACGGCGGCGGAGTCGTGCGCGGCCGAGACGAACCACGACTCGAACGCGGACGGCGGCAGGTAGACGCCCTGCGACAGCATCGAGTGGAAGAACGCGGTGAAGCGGTGCGCCTCCTGTGCCTTGGCCTCGGCGTAGTTGGTGACCGGCGCGTCGGTGAAGAAGACGGAGAACATGTTCCCCGCGCGCTGCACGCGATGCGCCACGCCCTCCTTGGCCAGCGCCTCGGTGACCGCGCCGCTGACCTCGTCGGCCACCCGGTCCAGATGCGCGTAGACGGCGTCGTCCAGCAGCCGCAGCTGCGCCACGCCGGCCGCGGTGGCCACCGGGTTACCGGAGAGCGTGCCCGCCTGGTAGACCGGCCCGGCCGGGGCCAGCTTCTCCATCACGTCGGCCCGGCCGCCGAAGGCCGCCGCCGGGAAGCCGCCGCCCATCACCTTGCCGAAGGTCATCAGGTCCGGCGTGACGCCGTCGAGCCCGTACCAGCCCGCCTTGGAGACCCGGAAGCCGGTCATCACCTCGTCGGAGACGTACAGCGCGCCGTTGGTACGGCACAAATCAGCCAATCCCTGGTTGAATCCCGGGAGCGGCGGGACGACGCCCATGTTGCCCGGCGACGCCTCGGTGATGACGCAGGCGATCTGGCCGGGGTTCGCCTCGAAGGCGGCCCGTACGGCGTCCAGGTCGTTGTACGGCAGCACGATCGTGTCGCCCGCCTGGGCACCGGTGACGCCGGGGGTGTCGGGCAGCGCGAAGGTGGCGACACCGGAACCGGCGGCGGCCAGCAGCGCGTCTACGTGACCGTGGTAACAGCCGGCGAACTTGATCACCTTGGCCCGCCCGGTGAACCCGCGCGCCAGCCGGATCGCGGACATCGTCGCCTCGGTCCCGGAGGACACCAGCCGGACCCGCTCCACGGGCGCCACCCTGGCCACGATCTCCTCCGCCAGTTCGACCTCGCCCTGCCCGGGCGTGCCGAACGACGTGCCGCGCGCCACGGCGGCCAGCACGGCCTCGGTCACCCGGGGGTGGGCGTGGCCGAGGATCATCGGGCCCCACGAGCACACCAGGTCGACGTACTCCCGGCCGTCCGCGTCGGTCAGGTACGGACCGGTACCGGACACCATGAACCGGGGCGTTCCGCCCACGGCGCCGAAGGCACGGACCGGAGAGTTCACGCCACCCGGCGTCACCGCGGCAGCCCGGTCGAAGAGGGTCTGAGAAACTGGGGCTTCGTACTCGTACGGATTGGTCACGTACCCATCGTCTCAGAGCGCCGCGGCGTTCCCTCGGGGCGGGCGGTACGGGACGGAATCCACGTGATCAGGTCTCGACCCTGCATCGCCGGACATCTGAGACGATGATCGGGTTGCGCGGTTGGGCTTGCGAATGGTCGGGTAGTGAAATGCAGCCAGGTGGCGAACTGGGCGAAGGGGCGGGTGACAGCGGCCCCGAGCGCGCCCGCCCCACCGGCAAGAGGCGCCGGCCGTCCGGCAGTGAGCGTCCGCGAGCCGCGGAGGGTGGAAGCAGGGGTGGCCGAGTGGGGGTGACCTACAAGTACTTCGGCGCGCCCGACGGCGCCACGGCGGCCCGCGTGCCGATCTCCATGCGCCCCGAGGAGCTCGGCGGCGACGAACTCGGCAACGGCATGTTCACGAAGGTCAAGCCGGAAACGATGTCGGCGATGGTCCTCACCGGCATCGAGGGCATCCCGCTGGCCAAGGTCCCCCCGCTCGAACTCGTCGTCCTCCACCCCGACTACGCGGTCGTCAAGCTCCCGGTCAACGTGGTGGAACCGCTGCGCAAGGCGGGCGAGGAGGAGTTGGGCGCCGCCGCCTTCATCTGGTCCACGGTCCCCGACCGCCGCGGCCCGCGCGACGCGTTCGTCATCTACCAGATGCTCCACGAGTGGCAGGACTTCGCCCACCGCCTCCACGAGGCGGGCCACCAGCTGTACTGCCTGGTGTGGCCGTAGGCCGCCGACGCGGCCCGGTGGCCGTCAACCCGGGTGGTTGCGGCGGGCGTTGAGGTGTTCCGGGGTCGCGTCGGGGCGGTCCTTGTGTACGAACGCGCGGCGCAGGGCGTGGTACGGGTCCTGCGGGTCGGCGAACGTCTCCCGCATTCGCCGCAGTTCGTCCGCGCGGTACGCGCTGAGCGGCCGCCGTGCCTCGTCGCGTTCGCGCAGCGCCTTCTTCTCGCCGACCCGCCGCTGGGTGAGCGGGGCGGTCGCCAGGCCCGACGCGAGGTGGGCCACCGTGCCGGGGAAGGACTCGGGGGTGGTGTGCAGGACGCGGTCGACCAGGCCGATGTCGTGCGCCCGCGCGCTGGAGACGGGCAGCGCGTCCTCCGTCAGCCGCCGGGCCCGCTCCGCGCCGACCTTGCGCGGCAGCGTGTACGTCCACAACTCCGAGCCGTACAGCCCCATCAGCCGGTAGTGCGGGTTGAGGACGACGCCCGCTCTGCACCACACCTCGTCGGCGGCGAGCGCCAGCATCGCCCCGCCCGCCGCCGCGTTGCCGCCGAGCGCGGCGACGGTGAGCCGGTCGGTGGTGGTCAGCACCGCCTCGGCCAGGTCGTCGATGGCGTTGATGTTGCGCCAGGACTCCTCGGCCGGGTCGTCGGCGGCCTCGATGACGTTGAGGTGGATGCCGTTGGAGAAGAAGTCCCGGCCGCCGCCGAGCACCAGCACCGACGTCGGCCGCGTCAACGCGTGGCGGTAGGCGGCCAGCAGGCGGCGGCACTGGCCGGTGCTCATCGCGCCCCCGGGGAACGAGAACGTCAGCACGCCCGCCGCGCCGTACTCGCGGTAGCGGATCTCCGACCAGGTGCGGCGGTGCGCGGGCAGCGCGAGCGGCACGTGCGAGTCCGGCACGCCGCGCGGCAGCCGGTCGCCGAGCGCCAGGACGGCCGGGAGCTTGAAGGTGGCGGGACCGCCGGGCGCGCGGCGCGGGCGCAGCTGCGGGATCCACACCGCGCCGTCGACCGTGGCCCGGCACAGCGCCCCCGCCCGCACCGCCAGCAGCTCCCCGGGCACGCCGCGCAGGCAGTCCTCGACGTGGCCCCCGTGCAGGTACCACTCGCCGCCGAGGAATGCGTCGAGCACACCCGGGTGCGAGTCCGCGGCGCGCAGCTTGCGCAGCACGGTCGCGGTGTCGTCGTGCGACCAGTCGATACGGCGGTCGGCCTGGCCGCAGTACGGGCGGGTGCGCACGGCGTCCGGCGGCTGCGGGACGGGGGTGTACGTGCCGGAGGCGAAGCGGTCGACGGCCAGGGTGACGGCCTCCAGCGCGGCGTCGGCCACCTCGTTGCGGTACGTGTCGCTCTTGCCTGCGTCCGGCGGCAGCGGGCACGGCACGCTCGCCCACACCTCGCCCGCGTCCATCTCCCCGACCGCCCGCAGCACGGTGACGCCCCACTCGGCGGCGCCCTCGGTGATCGCCCAGTCCAGCGAGGACGGCCCCCGGTCGCCCACCGGGCCGGGGTGGACGATCATGCAGGGTCGCCGCGACCACACCTCGGGCGGGATCGCGGTCTTCAGCATCGGGGCGACGATCAGGTCGGGGTCGTGCGCGCGCACCGCCTCGGTCAGCGGCCCGACCGCCAGTTCCACGCGGACGCGGTGGCCGCGGTCGCCGAGTTCGGCGAAGACGCGTTGGGTCAGGCTGTTGAAGGCGCTGGCGACCAGCAGGATGTCCACGGCACGCACTCCCGTCCGTACGGCGCCGCGCCGGACGTGGGCGCCGACCACGCGAGCGAGGATGGGCCATCGCGGGCCTCCGGGCGCCGCCGCCCCGCCCGGCGGGGGGCACGGATCACACGGGCGGCGGGGCGCACGGCGGGGCGCGGCGGGCGTCGCGAGGGGCGTACCGGAGGCGCCGCGAGGCGATCGGGCCGTCACGCGGACGGCGGCGGGCGGCGGGCGGGGGCGCCGGACGCCGACTAGGCTCCCCGCGGGGGCCCCCGCCTTAAGGAGCAGGCCGTCATGACTCTCCGCCTGAGGACCATCTCCCGCGAGGAGCACCTCGCGTTCGTCGACAGCCTGCCGTCTGCCAGCCACCTCCAGGTGCCGTCCTGGGGCGAGGTGAAGGCCGGGTGGGAGCCGGAGAGCCTGGGGTGGGTGGACGACCGCGGGCGGATCGTGGGGACCGCGCTGGTGCTGTACCGCGGGCTGCCCAGGGTGCGCCGCTCCCTCGCCTATCTGCCGCAGGGCCCGGTGATCGACTGGACGGACACCGACCTCGGCCGGTGGCTGGAGCCGCTGGTGGATCACGTGCGCACCCGGCGGGCGTTCGCCGTGAAGATGGGGCCGCCGGTGATCGTGCGGCGCTGGGACGCGGCGACCGTTAAGGACGCGATCGCCGACCCGGACGTGCGGTCGCTGGCCGACGTCGAGCCGACCACCACGGACCCGGTGGGCCTGGCGGTGCCGGAGCGGCTGCGGGCGCTGGGCTGGCGGCCGGCGGACGACGCGGAGGACGGCGGTGGCGGCGAGCACGGATTCGCGGCGGGCCAGCCGCGCCACGTCTTCCAACTCCCGCTGTTCGGGCGCACGTTGGAGGAGATCCAGCAGGGCTTCAACCAGCAGTGGCGGCGCAACGTCAAGAAGGCGGAGAAGGCGGGCGTGAAGGTGGTCCGCGGCGACCTCGACGACCTGACCGCGTTCTACGAGCTGTACGAGGAGACCGCGGGGCGTGACCGCTTCGTGCCGCGCCCGCCCGAGTACTTCCGCCGCATGTGGCGCGCGCTGGCCGCCGAGCACCCCGACCGCATCCGCCTCTACCTTGCCTCGCACGACGGCGACACGCTCGCGGCCGCCATCATGATCACCGTCGGCCGGCACGTCTGGTACTCCTACGGCGCCTCCACGTCCCGCAAGCGCGAGGCCCAGCCGAGCAACGCCGTCCAGTGGCAGATGATCCGCGACGCCCACGACCTCGGCGCCGACGTCTACGACCTGCGCGGCATCACCGGCACCCTGGACGAGTCCGACCCCCTGGTGGGCCTCCTGCGCTTCAAGGCCGGCACGGGCGGCGAGGCGGCCGAGTACGCGGGCGAGTGGGACCTGCCCCTCAACTCCGCCCTGTACAGGGCGTTCCGCTTCTGCCTGACCCGCAGGGGCTGAGCGGGTGGCCTGATCGCGCCACCCGCGGCCTGATCACATCGGGCCCGCGGGGGACCGTGGGCTCCCGGGGGTGGAGGGGCCGTAGGGTGGATCTTGACGCCTCGGCGGCGCACCCCTCGGACATCGGCCGCCGGTGGGAAGGAGACGCGCAGCAATGACCCGTACCGCAGTGGTCACCGGAGCAAGCAGTGGGATCGGGGCCGCGACCGCGCGCCGGCTCGCGGCGGCCGGATACCTCGTCGTCCTCGCCGCGCGGCGCGAGGACCGCGTCAAGGAACTCGCCGCCGAACTGCGCGACGCCGGCCACGAGGCCCGCGCGCAGGCGCTGGACGTGACCGACCGCGCCGCCGTGGACGCCTTCGCGGCCTCGCTGGAGCGGTGCGACGTGCTGGTGAACAACGCGGGCGGCGCGCTCGGCGCCGACCCGGTCGAGAGCGCCGACCCGGCCGACTGGCGGGCGATGTTCGAGGTCAACGTGATGGGCGTGCTCCACCTCACGCAGGCCCTGCTGCCCGCGCTGCGCGCCTGCGGCGACGGCACCGTCGTCGTGCTCTCCTCCACCGCGGGCTTCACCGCGTACGAGGGCGGTGGCGGCTACGTCGCCGCCAAGCACGGCTCGCACGCCATCGCCGCCACCCTGCGCCTGGAGCTGTGCGGCGACCCGATCCGGGTCGTCGAGATCGCCCCGGGCATGGTGCAGACCGAGGGCTTCGCGCTGACCCGGTTCGGCGGGGACGAGGAGAAGGCCGCCGCGGTCTACGCGGGCGTTCCGGACCCGCTGACCGCCGACGACGTCGCCGACACCATCGCCTGGGCGGTGACCCGCCCGCCGCACGTCAACGTGGACCTCCTCGTGGTGCGGCCCCGGGCGCAGGCCGCGCAGCACAAGGTGCACCGGGAGGCGTGACGCCGTGCGGCGGACGCGGCCGGTCCTGGTCTACGACGGCGACTGCGGGTTCTGCGCGGCCTGCGTGCGGTTCACCGAGCGCCGGCTGCGTCCCGGCGCCGACATCGTGGCGTTCCAGTCCGCCGACCTCGGCGCGCTCGGCGTGAGCCGGGAGCGCGCCGAGCACGAGGCGCTGTGGGTCACCCCGCCGGGCACGGTGTACGGCGGGGCCCAGGCGGTGGCGCGGCTGCTGCTGCGCGCGGGCGGCGGCTGGGCCCCGCTCGGCGCCGCGCTGACCCTGCCGCCCCTGCGCTGGATCGCCCACGGCGCCTACCGCGTCATCGCCCACAACCGCGGACGGCTGCCGGGGGCAGGCGGGGCGTGCTCGGTGCGGCGCTGACGTCGCGTCAGGGGCGCGAACTCCCGGCGCGCGCACACGAGTGGCCGGCCCGGCGTCTCCCGGCGGCGCTCAGCCCTTGACGCAGACGACCTGCTTGAGCTGGGCGACCACCTCGACCAGGTCGCGCTGCTGGTCGATGACCTGCTCGATCGGCTTGTACGCGCCGGGGATCTCGTCCACCACGCCCGCGTCCTTGCGGCACTCGACGCCCTGCGTCTGGTCCTCCAGATCGCGGGTGGTGAAGCGCTTCTTCGCCGCGTTGCGGCTCATGCGCCTGCCCGCGCCGTGCGAGGCGGAGTTGAAGGCGGCGGTGTTGCCGAGGCCGCGCACGATGTACGAACCGGTGCCCATCGAGCCGGGGATGATCCCGTACTCGCCGGAGCCCGCCCGGATCGCGCCCTTGCGGGTGACCAGCAGGTCCGCCCCGTCGTAGCGCTCCTCGCTGACGTAGTTGTGGTGGCAGGAGATCACCTCGTCGAAGCCGACCTTCGCCGTCTTGAACTCCTTGCGCAGCACGTCCTGCAGCAGCGCCATCATGATCGCGCGGTTGCGCCGGGCGTAGTCCTGCGCCCAGAACAGGTCGCGCCGGTAGGCGGCCATCTGCGGGGTGTCCGCGATGAAGACCGCGAGGTCGCGGTCGATCAGGTCCTGGTTGTGCGGAAGCTTCTGCGCCTCGCCGATGTGGTGGTCGGCGAGTTCCTTGCCGATGTTGCGCGAGCCGGAGTGCAGCATCAGCCAGACCGAACCGGTCGTGTCCAGGCAGACCTCGATGAAGTGGTTGCCGGAACCGAGCGTCCCCATCTGCTTGGTGGCCCGCTCGCGACGGAATCCGACCGCCTTGGCCAGCCCGTCGAAGCCCGCCCAGAAGTCGTCCCAGCCGGCGGTGGCGAAGCCGCGCAGCCCGCGCGGGTCGACCGGCTCGTCGTGCAGGCCGCGGCCGACCGGGATCGCCCGCTCGATCCTGGAGCGCAGCCGCGACAGGTCGCCGGGCAGGTCGTTCGCGGTGAGCGAGGTCCGCACCGCGCTCATGCCGCACCCGATGTCCACGCCGACCGCGGCGGGGCAGACCGCGCCGCGCATCGCGATCACGGATCCCACCGTGGCGCCCTTGCCGTAGTGCACGTCCGGCATCACGGCCAGGCCCTCGATCCACGGCAGCGACGAGACGTTGCGAAGCTGCCGCATCGCCACGTCCTCGACGCCCGACGGATCGGCCCACATCCGGATCGGCACCCGGACGCCCGGGACCTCGGTGTACGTCATCTTTCCCCCTTGGGTGCTCACCCTCGGCATCCTTACCGGGGCGAAGCGGTCATCTATCCGCACAACACTGTCAAAGCGTGTCACAAAAGGAATCGAGGACGAAGCGACTCAATCAGCACGCGAAACCGGCGGCGGCACAGAACTCTGCGGTAGACATTGTGTCGGGCGGGTGCGAGGCGGCGGCAACACGTTTTCCGGAAGGGGCCAGGTCAGTGGCGGCAAGGGGAGAGCCCACGGGGAAGCCGGCACGCGACCGCGCCCTCGCCGGCGGCGTACTCGTGGGCGCGTTCGCGCTCACCGCGATCGCCGCGCTCAGCGCGTGCAGCTCCTCCACCGCCGACGGCAGCGACGGCGGCTCGGGCACCGCAGCGCGGACCGGTTCGGTGAGCGCCGCGCCGCCCGGCAAGTACCAGACACTCCCCGAGCCCTGCGGCAGCGTGAGCCAGGACACCCTGCACGACCTGCTTCCCGGTGCCTCCGACTACTCCGGCCAGTCCGCGCTCACCTACGACACCGACCGCGTCGTCGGCTGCAAGTGGTCCGGCGTCCTGTCCGGCCAGGAGCGCCGCCTGCACGTCACGCTGGAGCGGGTGGTCTCCTACGACCCCGCGGTCAGCGACGAGGACAAGGCCGAGCAGGACTACGAGCAGAGGGCGTCCGCCGCGCACATCCCCGACGCGATCCCGTCGACGTCCACTTCGGCGTCCACGTCGACGTCCACCTCGGCGCCCCCTTCGGCCTCCGGCCCTTCGCCGGCGCCGTCCGACTCCCCCTCCACGCGCCCGAGTTCGAGCCCGTCGGGCGCCGCGGGCCCGTCGGCGTCCAGCGGTGGCCCGGGCGCCGACGACGCGGACACCGCGCCGCGCCGGGTGGGCGGTATCGGCGACGAGGCCTACCTGAACGACGTCCTCACGGCCGAGGACTCCGGGGTCCGGCGCGAGGTCACGATCGTCTTCCGCGAGTCCAACGTCCTGGTCACCGTGGTCCTCTCGCAGTCGTCCACCGACAAGACGCAGGTCCCGTCCTCCGGCCCGCTGCAACTCGGCGCGGACGACGTGGCCCACGAACTGGCGAAGAAGATCGAGGAAGCGGAGTAGCCCCACCGGGACCCCTCGGGACGGCTACGGGGGGTGGCTGCCCGCTGGGCCGCCGGGGCCGACTACGCGGGTCTGCTACGCGGGACGGCCACGGGCACGGCGACCGCGCTCATCGCCCCCGCGATACGGCCACGGCGGCCAGCCGCACAAACCCCTCCGCCCCGCCACCAATCCCCCACCAAACCGGACAGACACCCCCATCACTCAACCCTCCGGAACGAAAAGGGCGTTCGACTGGACGAACAGGGCGAAGCACGTATCGTGGCCGTCCGTACGACGACCTACCGAAGGACCCGACCCATGCACGCAACCGCCCCGCGCCTCGCCCGCCTGATCGCCTGCGCGGCAGTGCCGGCGATGCTCATCGCCGGCTGCTCGTCGGGCTCCAAGGCCTCCTCCGGCGACGCGAGCGGCTCCTCCGCGCCGTCCTCCACCACCGCCGCGCCCACCCTGGCCGCCGCCCGCTACACCAAGCTGCCCGACCCGTGCCGGGCGATAGCGCAGGCCACCGTGAAGACGATGGTGCCCAGCGCCCAGGACGCGGACGGCAAGGCGGTCAGCTCCGGCACCGACAGCCACGCGGGCTGCTCGTGGACCGGCCTGGACGGCTACCAGTACCGCTTCCTCGACGACACCTTCCAGCGCTTCGACACCATCGCGAACACCACGTCCGCCGAGGACCAGGCGCGGTCCGCGTACCAGCTCGCGGTGCAGACCGCGGCGAAGGCCTCCGGTGCGAAGACCGCGGCCGCGCCGGGCCTGGGCGACCAGGCGTCGCTGATCACCTGGGACGCGAAGAAGGACGGCGCGCAGTACCACTACGCCACCGTGATCGCGCGTTCCGCCAACGCCGTCGTCACCGTCGACTTCAGCGGCGCGGGCCTTCAGGGCGACGAGCAGCCCAAGACCGACCGCATGAACGAGGACGCCCAGCAGGCCGCGAAGGAAGCGCTGGCGGCGCTCAAGTAGCCGCCCGCGCCCGCCGCGTTCACGCCGCGGCCGGACTCGGCCGTACCGGCCCGCACCCTCCCGCACACGTGTGCCAGGCTGTCGCCCGCAACAGCCCGAACAGGGAGGGGTTCCCAAGTGACCGCGCCACTGAAGGTCACACGCGCACACCGCGTACTCATCGGGGTGGTCGTCGCGGGTGCGCTGGTCATCGCCGGCATCGGCTTCGCCGGTTCCTACGCTGCCGTGCGCGCGCTGGCCCTCAGGAAGGGATTCGGCGACTTCGCCTACTTCTTTCCGATCGGCATCGACGCGGGCATCTGCGTGCTGCTCGCCCTGGACCTGCTGCTGACCTGGATCCGCATGCCGTTCCCGCTGCTGCGGCAGACGGCGTGGCTGCTGACCGTCGCGACCGTGGTGTTCAACGCCGCGTCGGCCTCCGACCCGCTGGGCATGGGCATGCACGCCGTCATCCCGGTGCTGTTCGTCGTCACCGTCGAGGCCGCGCGCCACGCGGTCGGGCGGATCGCCGACATCACCGCCGACAAGCACATGGAAGGCGTGCGCCTCACCCGCTGGCTGCTGGCGCCGGTCCCGACGTTCCTGCTGTGGCGGCGGATGAAGCTGTGGGAGCTGCGCTCGTACGACCAGGTCATCAAGCTGGAGCAGGAGCGGCTCGTGTACCAGGCGCGGCTGCGGTCGCGCTTCGGGCGCGCCTGGCGGCGCAAGGCACCGGTCGAGTCCCTGATGCCGCTGCGCCTCGCGCGCTACGGCGTACCGCTCGCGGAGACCGCGCCCGCCGGGCTCTCGGCGGCGGGGATCGAACCGCAGCTGCTGCCCGAGCTGCCGGCGCGGCCCACGACACCGCAGGCGCAGGCCCGGCCCGCCCGGCCGATCGACCACGACCGGCCCGTCGAGCCCGCCCAGTACGACGAGCCGGTCGCGCCCGCCGAGGAAGGGCCGAGCCAGTGGTTCGCCACGCCTCAGCACGTGGAGTACACCGGCGACTACGACCCGCACTACGAACCGCCCGCGTACGACGTACCCGTACAGGAGCCGCAGCCGCAGGAGATCCCGGTCCCCGAACCCCGCGCGGCGGAACCCGTGCCGGACCCGGCCGAGGTCCAGGCCGAGGACCGACCCCCCGCCTCCGCCCCCGAGCCCCCGCTCCAGGTGCCCAACGGGGCGGGCGGCGTACGGCCGTTGGGCAAGGGCGCTCAGGAGGCGGGGTCCTCGGAGGAGGAGCTGTACCAGGTGTTCCGGCGCTCGATAGCGGGCGAGGGCATGCCGACGCCCGGCGCGTTCGCCGCCAACGTCGAGGCCGAGTACGGGCTGCGCCTGAAGTCCCGCGAAGTGAACCACTACATGGACCAGTTCACGGCCCGTCTCAACAACGAGCTGATGGAGGACCACATCGCGTGAGGCGCGCCGGGGGCGCCGGACCGCTCACGTGAACGGTCCCGCGCCCCCGGCGGCGGGCTTCCGGACGGCTCCGCGACTCAGCCGGCCGCCAGCAGCTCGCGCACCCGCTGCTCGCCGACCGCCAGCAGCAGCGTGGGCAGCCGGGGGCCGGTGTCCCGGCCGACCAGCAGCTGGTAGAGCAGGGCGAAGAACGAGCGCTGCGCCGCCTTCAGTTCGGGCGTCGGCTTGGCGTCGGCGTCCAGACCCGCCTGGAGCTTCGGCACCGCGTAGACCAGCGTGGTCAGGCCGTCGAGCGACCAGTGGTCGGACAGCCCGTCCAGCAGCAGGCGCAGCGCCTCGCGGTCGGAGTCGCCGAGCGAGTCCAGCGTCTCCTTGTCGGGCTCGGTGCGCACCCGGGTGCGCTGCTCGTCCTCGACGTGGGTGTTGACCCAGGTCTCCGCCTTGTCCAGGCGCGGGCGGGTCTCGTCCAGCGACGCGATCGGGTCCTCGATGGTGAAGTCCCGCAGGATGCGCAGCGTCTGCTCGTCGTCCCCGGTGGTGATGTCCACGACCGAGGCGAGCGTGCGGAACGGCAGCTTGCGCGGGGTGACCGGCAGCTCGCCGAGCGCGGTGCGGGCGGCGCGGCCGTGGACGGCGGCGTCGACCGGGGCGGCCGAGCCGTCGGCGATCTTCCGCTCCAGCGCGTCCCACTCGTCGTAGGTGCGGCTGATCTCCTGGTCGAAGGAGATGTTGAACGCCTGCTTCGGCTGGCGGCGCGCGTACAGCCAGCGCAGCAGCTGCGGTTCCATGATCCGCAGCGCGTCCTCGGCGGTCGGCACACCGCCCTTGGAGCTGCTCATCTTGGCCATGCCGCTGATGCCGACGAAGGAGTACGGCAGGTAGACCGGCGGCAGCCCGCCGAAGATCTCCCGGACCAGCTGCCCGCCCACGGTGAACGACGACCCCGGCGAGGAGTGGTCCACGCCGCCGGACTCGAAGGTCACGCCCTCGTACGCCCAGCGCATCGGCCAGTCGACCTTCCACACCAGCTTGCCGCTGTTGTGCTCCGACAGCCGCACGGTCTCGGTGTGGCCGCACTCGCACACGTAGGTCAGCTCGGTGGTCGCGTCGTCGTACGCGGTGACCCTGGTCAGGTCGCGGGTGCACACGCCGCAGTACGGCTTGTACGGGTAGTAGGCGCTGCCCGCGCCACCCTCGTCGTCCTCGGCCGCGCCCTCGCCCGCCTCGGCGGCCTTCGCCTTCTTGGTGCGGTAGCGGCCGAGCACCTCGTCGATGCGGTGCCGCTCGCGCATCGCCAGCAGGATCTGCTCGCGGTAGGCGCCCGAGGTGTACTGCTCGGTCTGGCTGATCTCGCGGACCTCGACGCCGAGCGCGGCCAGCGCGGCCCGGAACGGCGCCTTGAAGTGGTCCGACCAGCTGGCGTACGCGCCCGACGGGTCGGGCACCGAGGTCAGCGGGCGGCCGATGTGCTCGGCGAACTCGGCGGGCTGCCCGGCCGGCACCTTGCGCAGCCGGTCGTAGTCGTCCCACGACAGGATGTGCTCGCAGTCGACGCCGCGGCTCTTGATCTCGTCGGCGATCAGGTGCGGGACCATGATCTCGCGCAGGTTGCCGAGGTGGATCGGGCCCGAGGGGCTGATCCCGGAAGCGCAGACGATTTTCGCGCCCGGAGCCCGCCGCTCGGCTTCCGCGATGACGTCGTCCGCGGCACGGGCGACCCAGTCGGCTTCGGTGCTCTTGGCCACTGTCCTTGCTTCCTTCCGCTCACGGCATACCACCGCTCATTCTCCCACCCCTAGGAGTCGCTCCGGTGCCACGCGGTTGCCTGGGCCCGGCGGGTATCGCTCCGCGGGGCCGCGGCACCGGTGCCGCTTGACAAACGATTAGGCACCACCGCTTCCCATGGGATACTCGGCCCGTACCCCTTTCCCTTTGACAGGAACGGCACACAGCCCATGGCTTCGGTCCCCGCCCTCTCCGCCTCGATCCAGCAGCGCGTATCGGCCGCCCTCGCGGCAGCCGTGCCGTCGGCCGCCGATGCCGACCCGCTGCTGCGACGAAGCGACCGGGCGGACTTCCAGGCCAACGGAGTGCTGGGCCTGGCCAAGCGGAACAAGGCGAACCCGCGCGAGCTGGCCGCCGAGGTCGCCGCGCACCTGCCCAAGGACGACGTGCTGGCGGACGTCGAGGTCTCCGGCCCCGGCTTCCTCAACCTGACCGTCTCCGACGCCGCGATCCTGCGCAATCTCGCCGCGCGCGCCGAGGACGACCGGCTCGGCGTGCCGGCCGCCGCCGAACCGCGCCGGATGATCATCGAGTACTCCCAGCCCAACGTGGCCAAGGAGATGCACGTCGGCCACCTGCGCTCGACGGTGATCGGCGACGCGCTGGTGCGGATCATGGAGTTCCGGGGCGAGACGGTGATCCGGCGCAACCACGTCGGCGACTGGGGCACCCAGTTCGGCATGCTCGTGCAGTACCTGATCGAGCACCCGCACGAGCTGGACCACGACGGCGGGGAGACCGGCGGCGCCGCGATGTCCCGGCTCGACCGGCTCTACAAGGCGTCCCGGGCGCTGTTCGACTCCGACGCGGAGTTCAAGGAGCGCGCGCGGCGCCGGGTGGTGGACCTCCAGGCCGGGGACCCGCGGACCACCGAGCTGTGGCAGAAGATCGTCGACGAGTCGAAGATCTACTTCAACGCGGTCTACGACCGGCTGGACGTGCTGCTCACCGACGACGACCTGGTCGGCGAGAGCGCGTACAACGACGATCTGCCGGTGCTGGCCAAGGAGTTGGAGGACTCCGGTGTCGCGGTGCGCTCCAACGGCGCGTTGTGCGTGTTCTTCGACGACGTCCTGGGGCCGGACGGGCAGCCGGTGCCGCTGATCGTGCGGAAGGCGGACGGCGGTTTCGGCTACGCGGCCACCGACCTGGCGGCGATCCGCAACCGGGTCGGCGTGCTGAAGGCCGACACCCTGCTGTACCTGGTGGACTCACGCCAGGCGCTGCACTTCAAGATGGTCTTCGAGACCGCGCGCCGGGCGGGCTGGCTGCCCGAGGGCGCCGCGCACCACCTGCCGTTCGGCACGGTGCTGGGCAAGGACGGCAAGCCGTTCAAGACCCGCTCCGGCGAGACGGTCCGGCTGATGGACCTGCTGGACGAGGCGGTGGACCGGGCGCGGGCGGTCGTGGAGGAGAAGAGCGCGGGCCTGGGCGCCGACGAGGTCGGCGAGCGGTCGGTGCAGGTCGGCATCGGCGCGGTCAAGTACGCGGACCTGTCGACGTCGCGCGCCCGCGACTACGTCTTCGACCTCGACCGCATGGTCTCGCTCAACGGCGACACCAGCGTCTACCTCCAGTACGCCTACGCGCGCATCCGCTCCATCCTGCGCCGGGCGCAGGAGCGCACGCCGAAGGCCCACCCGCAGCTCGAACTCGCCCCGGCGGAGCGCGCGTTGGGCCTGCACCTGGACGAGCTGGCGGCCACGCTCGACGGCGTCGCGGAGACCTACGAGCCGCACAAGCTGGCGTCGTACCTGTACGGGCTGGCCTCGGCCTACACGACGTTCTACGACCAGTGCCCGGTGCTGAAGGCGCCGACGCCCGAGATGGTGGAGAACCGGCTGTTCCTGTGCGACCTCACCGCGCGGACGCTGAGCCGGGGCATGGGCCTGCTGGGCATCAGGACGCCGGAACAGCTGTGACCGGCGCACGGTAGGCGCGGTCTTCCAGGGCCGCCCGCGGGGGGTGGACGCGTCAGTCCACCCCCCGCGGGCGGCCCTTCCTCTGTGTCCGGGTGCGCGGCGGCCCCGGTGCTCAGGTCCCGCCGGCCCTGCCCGGGCGCGCCGTCTCCCAGCCCCGTTCCAGCAGCGCGAACACCCGCCGCACCGCCTCCTGCGGGTCGGGCTGCCGCCGGGCGAGGAAGGACGACTCCAGGGTGAAGCGGGCGAGCGCCGCGCAGACCACGTCGTCCGGCGGCGCGCCCTCCTCCTCGGCGATGGCCCGGGCGAGCGCGGCCTCGTGGCGCAGCCACATGCGGTGGCGGTAGTCGATCAGCGCGGGCGTGCTCTCCACCATGCGCGAGAACGCGGCGAACTCCTCGTCGTCCTCCGCCGACGGCCACTCGGGCCCGTTCAGGAGGCGGTCGCGCAGCGCCTCGGGGACGGACTGCCCGGCGGGGCGGTCGCGCACGGCCGCGACGAGAGAGGCCTCGATGTCGTCGTCGAGGTCGAAGACGAGCGCTTCCTTGCAGGGGAAGTGCTTGAACAGCGTCGTCACCGACACGTCGGCGGCGTCGGCGACCTCCTTGACGCCGACCTGGTCGTAACCGCGTTCGAGGAAGAGCCGCAGGGCCGCGTCGGCCAGCGCCTGGCGGGTCCGGGCCTTCTTGCGCTCCCGGCGGCCGACCGGAGGGACGCCCGCCCGGGGGCCGGCGGCCGGGGGGTCCTGGTTCACGTCGACGTTCACCGGATCAGGGTACCTCCCTCTAGGTTGTCTCGCTGCGAAAGTTTATCCGTTGCACTTTTTTAGTCGCTGTGCTTTCGTGGAGGAGCCCGGCCGGTCCCCTCGACTCCCGGCCTCCAGAGAAAGGGCAGCCTCATGACGAATCCCGCCCGCTCCCCCCGTATCGCCGTCTCCGGTGCCGGCCCCGGCGGCCTGACCTGCGCCCGCGTGCTCCAGCTGCACGGGTTCGACGTCACCGTGCTCGAACTCGACGCCTCCCCCGACGCCCGGCCGCAGGGCGGCACGCTCGACCTGCACGAAGGGGACGGCCAAGTGGCCCTGAAGGCGGCCGGGTTGCTCGACCGGTTCCTCGAACTGGCGCGGCCCGAGGGCCAGGAATGGCGGACGCTCGACGCGTACAGCGCGCGGCGGCTGGACGTCCGGGTGCCTGCCGAGGGCGCGACCGAGCGGCCCGAGATCGACCGGGGCACGCTGCGCGCGATGCTGCTGGAGTCGCTGGCGCCGGGCACGGTGTGCTGGGGCAAGGGCGTGGCGTCGGCGCAGCCGCTGGACGGCGCGGGCTGCCGGGTCGCGTTCCGGGACGGCTCTAGCGAGGAGTTCGACCTGGTCGTCGGCGCGGACGGCGCCTGGTCGCGGGTGCGCGCGGCGGTCTCGGAAGCGGTGCCCGCGTACACCGGGGTGACCTTCGTCAGCACCGGCTTCGAGGACGCGGACGTCCGCCACCGGGCGCTGGCGGAGCTGGTCGGCCCGGGCACGATGATGGCGCGGGCGGACGGCAAGGGCCTGTGCGTGCAGCGCAACAGCGGCGGCTACCTTGACTGCGCGGCGATGCTGCGCGTGCCCGAGCAGTGGCGGCGCGACGGGTTCGAGGACCAGGAGGGGGTGCGCGCGGAGCTGCTGGAGCTGTACGGCGACTGGCACGAGGACCTGCGCCACGTGTTGCGCGCCGGCGAACGCCCGCTGCTGCGGCGGCCGTTGTACGCCCTGCCGGTGCCGCACGAGTGGCGGCACGTCCCCGGCGTGACGCTGCTGGGCGACGCGGCGCACCTGATGCCGCCGCTGGGCGTCGGCGCGAACCTCGCCATGCTGGACGGGGCGGAACTGGCGCTGGCCGTCGCCACCGCCGCCACGGTCGACGAAGGCGTCCGCGCCTACGAGTCCGTCATGCTCCCGCGCTCCGCGAAGTACGCGAGGGACTGCGAGGAGGGCCTGAAGACCTTCCTGCCGGAGGCCGAAGCGATCGCCTGAGGCCGCTCCCGGTCACGGCGCCCTTTGCCTCACGCGCGGTCGCTCAGCCTCGCAGCAGCCCCCTCGCCAGGGCCTCCGTGACCGCCGCCGTGCCGCTGGAGACGCCCAGCTCGCCGTAGGCGCGCAGCAGGTGGGTCTTGACCGTCGCCTCGCTGATGAACAACCGTCTGCCGATCTCGGCGTTCGTCGCGCCCTTGGACGCGAGCGTGAGGACCTGGGTCTCCCGGGCGGACAGCGGGGGGCCCGCGGGGTGCGCAGGTGGGTGACCAGGCGGCCCGCCACCGTCGGGGACAGGACCGTCTCGCCGCGGGCCGCCGCCCGGACCGCGTCGGCCAGTAACCGCCCGGCCACACCCGTTGTCCACCGAACGGTGGACAACGGGGTCAGGGCGCGGCCGAGTCCGGCGCGGGCGCGCCGAACCACCGGGCGAGCGCGTCGCGCAGCGCGGGCACGGCGGCCGACGCCGGTTCGCCGAGGGCGGCGGCCCAGGCGACGTGGGCGTCCGGGCGGATCAACAGGGCGTCGGCAGGCGGTTGTCCGGTGGTGGCGGACACGACGTCCACGCGATCGCGCCAGCCGTACGCGGCCTCGCGCAGGTCGTCGCCCTCGCCGAGCAGAAGCAGCACCGGCCGCGCGGTGTGCAGGAGCCGGGCGACGCTCGTCGTGCCCTCACCGGTGGTCAGGCTCAGATCGGGCGCGAAGTCACCGGACAACGCGTGCCCGTTGGGGTTCGGCAGCCGGTAGCGGACGTCCGTGCCCGCGACGAGGGCCGCGATCCTGCGCAACGCCCCCTCGTCCGCGCACAGTTCCCGGAACACCTCGCGCAGCGCGTCACCCGCCGCGTCGTGTGAGCGCCGCAACGCCACCTGCGCCTGGGTCTGGAGCATCGTCCGCTCTCCGGCGAAGCGGCGTTCGTCGTGGTACGTCTCCAGCAGCACGTCGGGCACGCGGCCGTGGACGACGGCGGCCAGCTTCCAGCCGAGGTTGACCGCGTCGAGCATCCCCACGTTGAGGCCGATGCCGGTGGCCGGGAACTGGTGGGCCGCGTCGCCCGCCAGCAGAACCCGCCCCTCGCGGTAGCGCTCGGCCAGCCGGGCCTGGAACCGGTAGCGCGACAGCCGCGTCGCGCCGTCGAACGGCAGGTCCGCGCCGAGCACCCGGCGGATGCTCGCCCGCAGTTCGTCCAGCGTCATGGGCACGTCGCCCTCGTCCGTCACCGACTCGTCCTCGGTGGTCTGCACGAGCAGGTCACCCCCGCTCAGCGCGCCGAACGCGAACACCCCGCGATCCGTGCGCGTGAAGCCCGCCCGGAGCCGGCCGAGGCCGGGCACGTCGAGGCCGCCGTCGTCCCGCAGCGTCAGCGCGTCGGGCACGGGGACCTGCGCGAGCCGGTTGACCTCCGGGTACGCCGTGCCGGGGAAGGCGATGCCGGCCGCCTCGCGGACCCGGCTCCAGCCGCCGTCGCATCCCACGAGGTAGCGCGCGGTGATCGCGTCCGTGCCGTCGGGGCCGCTGACGTGCGCGGTCACCGCGGTCTCGTCCTGGGTCAGCCCGGTCACCGTCCGGCCTCGCAGCACCCGCGCGCCGAGGTCGCGCGCGCGTGCGTCGAGCAGGCGTTCAAGCCGTGGCTGGGGGAGGTGGAGCGCCTGGAGCGGGGAGTCGGGCAGGCGGCCGAGGTCCAGCTGCATGCCGCCGAACGGGATCGAGGGACTCGGCACGAGGCCGCGCCCGCCCTCGCTGAACCCGTCCAGCAGCCCCCGGTAGCGGAGGAGTTGGACGATCCGCCCGTTCATGCCGCTCGCCCTCGGCGTGTCCCCGGGGCCCTCCCTCCGGTCGAGGACGAGCACGTTCGCGCCGGCGAGCCGAAGTTCGGCGGCGAGCATCAGCCCCGTCGGCCCCGCGCCGACCACGATGACGTCGGCGTTGGTGACGGCGGCGTTCCCGCCCGGCTCGCGCTCGGGTCGTCCTTCAGCGGCGGCGTGCAATGCGTACTCCCGTTTGCGCAGGTCATAGGCGTCGGTCAGCGATTGTGCGGCACGACGGGGGCCTTGCCGCAAGGCCCCCTGTGCGCTATACGTTGAAGTGGCGGAACAGGCCCCGCCTTGTCAGGAGGACCGGCCCAGCACGCAGAACTCGTGGCCCTCCGGATCCGCCAGGCACGTCCACGGGACGTCGCCCTGCCCCAGGTCGAGGTCGGTGGCGCCGAGCCCCCGCAGCCTGGCGACCTCCTCCGCCTTGTCGTCGCCGGGATACGGCAGCAGGTCGAGGTGGACGCGGTCCGGCACGGTCTTCGGCCCGGGCGCGCGCAGGAACTCCAGATACGGCCCGACGCCCCGCGCGGAGCGCAACACCGCGCGGTCGTCCGCCACTTCGCGCACGTCCCAGTCCGTCGCCTCGCCCCAGAACCGGGCCATGGCGCGCGGATCCACGCAGTCGGCCACCACGGCCGCGATCGGCCCGGTGTCCCGGTAGGTCTCCCGGGGCTCCAGCACGCAGAACTCGTTGCCCTCCGGGTCGGCCAGGACCGTCCACGGCACGTCGCCCTGACCCACGTCCGCGGGCGTCGCGCCGAGCGTCTTCAGGCGGGCGACCAGTTCGGCCTGGTGAGCGGCGGAGGTGGTGGCGAAGTCGAGGTGCACGCGGTTCTTGGTGGCCGTCTTGGCTTCCGGTACGGCGACGACGTCGATGCACAGGACGGCCGGGTCGGGCCAGACGAAGTCGCCGCCGGGCTCGACGTTGATCACACCGGGCCCTTCGCTGGAGACGCCCCAGCCGAGCGCGTCCGCCCAGAACCGCCCGACCACCTCGCAGTCGAGGGCCTTGAAGTTCACCTGAACAGGTCGCAGTGCCATGCGGCGATCCTAGGCACGCCCCGCACCCGGGACCCGCGGCTTACCGGGCAGCGACCGCGCCGCCGCCCCGCGATGCCCGTCTGGGCCCTGCCCCGGGGTTCGTCGTCAAGCGTGTGGGCGGATTCGGCCGGAGGCCCGCTCTCAGCCGTGGGGCCTGGTGGATCATGGGGACGGCAGCATCCGACCGAGGGCGTGGAACGGCGACCGGCCGCGAGTCGGGCACCTTCCGCCCTCCGCCAGTGGAACGAGGAACCGCATGCCTCTCAGCGGCGAGTACGAACCGAGTCCGGCGCAGTTCGTGCGCGACCAGGTCGCGTTGTACGAACGTTCCGGCGGCACCGAGGGAACGACCTTGCGGGGCAAGCCCGTTGTGGTTCTCACCAGCCTGGGCGCCAAGAGCGGCAAGCTGCGCAAGACGCCGCTGATGCGCGTCGAGCACGACGGCTCGTACGCCCTCGTGGCCTCGCAGGGCGGCGCGCCCAGGCATCCGACCTGGTACTTCAACCTGGTCGCGCACCCGGTCGCCGAGTTGCAGGACGGGCCCGTGCGGCAGGACATGCGCGCCCGCGTGGTCGAGGGCGCGGAGCGGGACGCGTGGTGGGCGCGGGCGGTCGAGGCGTGGCCCGACTACGCGGAGTACGCGAAGAAGACGGACCGCGTGATCCCCGTCTTCGTCCTGGAGCCGGTGGCGGGCTGACGTCAGCTCGCGGGTTCGCCCGCCCAGCGGCGCAGCGCGGTCTTCAGGCCCGCGCCGTCGGTGGCGTCCGTGGCCCAGGCGATCACGCCGTCCGGGCGGACCAGCACGCCGGCCGGCGTCGCGCGGCCGTCGGCCACGATGGTCACCTGGCCGGTCCAGGGCGCGGCGACGCGGGCGAACGCGCCGTCCGGCGTGCGGTCGAGCAGCAGGAACCCACCGTCGTGGCCGTGGTCGACCAGCCGTGAGCCGTCGTGCAGCCGCAGATCGGGCACGTAGCGGCCGGTCAACGGGTGGTCGCCGGGCAGGGCGACCCGCTGACCGACGCCGGAGATCAGCTTGACGGCGTAGGTCGCGCCTTCTCCGGTGGCCAGCAGGTCGGCGACGACCTTGCGGAGCGCCGTGGACTTCGCGTCGCCGCGCAGCACGCCGATCTGGGCGCGGGTCCAGTCCAGCACCCAGGCGCCGAGGGGGCGGCGCTCGGCGTCGTAGGTGTCGAGCAGTTCCTCGGTCGCGCGCCCGGTGGCGACCGCGCCGAGCTTCCAGCCGAGGTTCATCGCGTCGCCGACCCCGAGGTTGAGCCCCTGGCCGCCGAACGGCGGGTGCACGTGGGCGGCGTCACCGGCCAGCAGCACCCGGCCCAGGCGGTAGTCGGCGGCCTGCCGGGCGTTGTCGCTCCAGCGGGTCGCGGCGCCGCGCAGCGCGGTCAGCGTGACGTCGGTGCCGGAGACGCGCCGCAGGCTCTCCTGCACGTCCTCCAACGTGACCGGCGCCGAGCGGTCGGCCGGGAGGCGCCCGAACTCGACGGTGACCACGCGCCCCGGCTGCGGCCCGTAGCGGTAGGCGCCGCGCGGCGACCACGTCCAGCCGTCGGCGAGCTTGCCCGGGTCCTCGATGTCGGCGAGCGCCATGTGGCCGGTCAGCTCGGGGTCGGTGCCGGGGAAGCCGATGCCCGCGAGGCGGCGCACGGTGCTGTGCCCGCCGTCGCAGCCGGCCAGCCAGCGGGTGCGCACCGTGCCGTCGGTGGTGCCGACGAGCACGCCGTCGACGGTGTCCTCCAGCGCCGTCACCTCGACCCCGCGGATCACCGGGACGCCGAGCCGGGCGACGTGCGCGGCCAGCAGTTCCTCCAGCTCGCGCTGCGGCACCATGCGCGCGCCGTCGACGGCGGCGTGCGCGGCGAGGTCGGGGTCGGACCAGTCCACGAGGCCGGGGTCGAGGACCATCCCGGCGAAGTGCCCGGTGAAGCGCGGCACGCCGCCGGGCTCGCGGTCGCCGGACTCACGGCCGCCGGCCCCGCGGTGGAACGATCCCACCCGCTCCAGCGTCTCCCGCTGCACCCGCTCGGCGGCGGGCAGCAGGCCGCGGCGGTCGAGCGCTGCGGCGGTCGTCACGTTGATCGCGCCCGCCTTCATCCCCTCGTCCGGGTCGGTCCGCCGCTCGATCACCTGCACCGACGCCCCGGCGAGCGCCAGCTCGGCGGCGAGCACGAGCCCCACCGGTCCGGCCCCGACCACGGTCACGTCCGCGTCCTGCTTCACTCGCATCGTCATCACGAACACTGTTCTATAAACGAACGCTGTTCGTGTCAAGCGGCACGGAACCCGCCGCCCCCGAGAGCCGAAAGCCCCGCGTCCCCTTGGGGCGGCGCGCGGGCACGGCGCCGTGCGTTCCGCCCTCAGGACAGCTTCGCCTCAGGAGCGAACGCGGGCAGCTTCGCGAGACTGCCGCGCACGGCCTCGGCGCCGTACGCGAACATCTGCCGCTCGTACTCGCCGACCGCGCCGAGCAGATCCGTGCGGCCTTCTTCAGCCTCGATCAGGCGGCGGCGCAGCAGGTCGGCGTCGCGCAGCGCGGTGTTCGCGCCGTTGCCGCCGGTCGGCGAGGTGGCGTGGATCGCGTCGCCGAGCAACGTGACCGGTCCGGGCGCCCAGCGCTCACCGGGCTCGACCACCCGGATGGACAGCAGCGTGCTGTTGTCCGGGTCGGCCTGCTCGATCAGCGCGCGCAGCTGAGGGTGCCAGCCCTCCATCCTGGACAGCACGGCCTCCTGAGCGGACGCCTCCCCCAGCGTGCCGTTCGGCGGCAGGATCATGGCCCAGCGCACGTAGTCGCCGATGTCGGGCAGCGTGACGTCGGGGGCCAGTCGCTCGGCGGCCTGCTTCGGCGGAGTACGGAAACGCATCGCGCCGAGCAGCAGGCTGACGCCGTCGCCCGTGATCTTCGAGCCGTAGGCCTTGGACAGACCGGAGAACTCGTCGGTCAGCGGGGTGCGGCCGATGACGAACCGGACGCCGGTGTCGGTCGGGACGGTCCGCGGCGTCAACACCCCGCGGACCGCGGAGTTCACGCCGTCCGCGCCGACGAGCAGGTCGGCGGTGGCCGGATCGCGGCGCGCGAACCGGGCTCGGACCGTACCGTCGGCCAGCACGTCGTAGCCGGTCAGCGCGGCGTCCGTGTGCACGGTGAGCCCGGTCAGCAGCAGGTGCCGCAGCACCTGCCGGTCGACCACGATGCCGGTCCGGCCGGCACCGAGCCTGCCGATCTCGTTCAGCCGCGGGTCCAGGATCAGCTGCTCGGCGGAGGCGTCCATGACGATCTCGTCCAGCAACGGGTGCCAGCGCGCCGGCAGGCAGTCGCGCACCGCCTGGAATCCGGCCGGGTCCAGCACGAGCCGGTAGCCCTGGAACCGCGCCACGATCCCCGGATCGCGCTCGAACACCTCGGCCTCGATCCCGGCCCCCCGCAGACCCTGCGCGAGAGCCAGGCCTCCCAGACCGGCTCCGATTACGGAAACTCGCATCACACACCTCCAGGACATCGTCACCACGACTGAGGAACGCCGTTCTAGCTATACGATCACTGTTCTACTCAACGAACGACGTTCGAGTCAACTTCCAGCGGCCTGCCCTCCCGCCGATCCCCAGGTCGTGTGGGTGAGCTCATGGGTGGTCCTGACTCCGGCCCGGGCCCGCGTGCCGCGAATCCCGCCGGATACAATCCGGCGATTCTGCAGGGCTGAGGCCTCGGAGGGGCGCTCGGCTCCGCCCACTTCCGCGTGCTTACGCGCGACAATTCCGGGGGGCAATCGTCCATGGTGTTCAGACCTCGTCCCATGAGACGGCTCGCCGTCATGGCCACAGCCACCGCCCTGGCCTTGGGGGCCATGACCGGTGCCGCCAACGCGACGAGCCCCGCCTCGTCGACGGTGAAGCCGCCCGAACGAGTGACGACGCGACAGGGCGTCCTCTTCGCCAAGCCGGCCGCCGCCGGCGCCACCACCGGCGAGGGCAAGGCCGCGGCCACCGGCTGGGCCGAGCCGTCCAGCATGACCGCGCAGACGTATTCCATGGCGCTGCTGACCTTCGACGACCAGGGCGGTACGTCCGTCGCATCCGGCGCCGACGAGTACCGTCAACTCCTGGACATCGGCGACGTCAGCGGCGGCAAGGGTGACGACCTGCTGGCGATCACCGAGTCAGGCCAGTTCCGGCTCTTCCCGAGCACTTACTCGCGGCCCAGTTCCAAATACCTCGTGATCGGCTGGGGTTGGCAGACCTACAACCAGGTCGCGGTCGTCGGGGACCTCACCGGCGACGGCCGTCCCGACCTGGTGGCCCGTGACACGCACGGCAGGCTCTGGTTCTACCCCAGCAGGAACAGCCTCACCCAGCCCTTCGGCCCGCGCGTCCAGGTCGGCAGCGGCTGGAACATGTACGACCAGGTGGTCGGGGCCGCCCACTTCGACGGCACGGCCACCGGTTCGCTGCTCGCCCGGGACCAGCAGGGCCGCCTGTGGCTCTACGACGGCCGCGGCGACGGCACGTTCGGCCCGCGCAAGCTCGTCGACGCCGGCTGGGGCACCTACAACCAGCTGATCGGCCTGGACTACAACGGCGATGGCCACGGCGACGTCATCGCCCGCACCGAGTCCGGCGACCTGTACGCGTACGAGAGCGACGGCGCGGGGGGCCTGACCGCTCCCACGCGGATCGGCAGCGACTGGTCCGAGTACAACGCGCTGGGCAACGAGGGGCACCAGCCCGACTTCGGCAAGGGTGAGATCTTCGCGCGCTACTCCAACGGCGACGCGTACTGGTACACCAGCGAGGAGAACGGCAAGCTCGACACGCGCTCCACGGCCGCGACGGGCTTCACCCCCGCGACCTGGCCGACGATGACCGCGACCGTCGCGCCGACCGACAACGGCATGACGGACATCGCCACGATCGCCTACGACCACGCCCTGACGTACCTGGAAGCGTTCACCAGCGGGACGATCCCCACGGTCGCGTACAACGTGGTGGTCGGCCCCGGCGACCTGAACGGCGACGGCAAGCCCGATCTGCTGGGCCGCAACCCCAGCGGCTACCTGTGGTTCATCCCCGGGGACGGCAAGGGCTCGACCGACGGCAAGCCGGTGTCGCTGGGCGGCGGCTGGAACGCGTACAACCACATCGTCGGCGCGGGCGACCTCACCGGCGACGGCGTCCCCGACATCGTCGCCACCACGCCGGGCGGAACGCTCTACCTCTACCCCGGCCTGGGCAACGGCGCGTTCGGCTCCCGCAGGGCCATCGGCAGCGGCTGGCAGATGTACGGCAGGATCGCCGCCCCCGGCGACCTCACCGGCGACGGCAAGTCCGACCTGGTCGCCGTCGACTCCGCCGGACGGCTGTGGCTCTACCCCGGCCTGGGCGACGGCACGTTCGCCAAGCGCGAGGAGATCGGCACAAGCGGCTGGAACGGCTTCCACGACATCTCCTGAGGAGACCTCGCGGCCCGGCTCCGCGGGGCCGCGCGACCGGCAAGCCTCGCGCCGGGCCCGCCTCGTCCGTCACTCCTCGTACGGGAACCGGGCGAGCGGCGCCTCCTGGGCGAAGAACGTCTTGGCCCGGGTGACCGCCCGCTCGTCGGCGAGCACCTGGCCCGGCCGGGAGCCGTTGCCGAGCAGTACACCGCCGAAGCGCATCCCCATGTACGCGGCGGTGTGCTGGAGCGTGCCCACCAGCGGCTCGGCGACCACCTCCTCGCGGTGCGCCATCACCGTCACGCCCCACAGCGTGCGTCCGGTCATCTCCGCCCGGAAGCCCGGGTCCGGGGTGGCCAGCCACTTCGACCAGTAGTCGAGGTAACGCTTGGCGTAGGACGACACCGAGTACCAGTACAGGGGCGACGCGATCACGATGTCGGTGGCGGCGAGTGTCGCCCGCCGCAGCAGTTCCTCGTTCTCCTGCTCCGGCCAGGGCGCGTCGGCGTGCCGCGCGTCGACGTAGTCGGGCAGGGCCAGCTGGGCCAGGTCCAGCCAGCGCTGTTCGGTGTCGCCGGGCAATTGCTCCGCCGCGGCCCGGGCCAGCAGCTCGGTGTTGCCGTCCGATCGGGCGCTGGCGAGGAGGAAGAGAAACGAGCGGCTCACGTGAACTCCAGTCGTCGCAGTAGGCTCGCCTCCCCCAACCCCACCCGCTCACCCGGTATTTCCTCCGGTCTCAGCCACCCCGGAAAGCCTGCTCCCGGCAGTTCACCCGATGGCACGACCGCCGACGAGGCGTTCCGCGGTGCTCCACTCCAACAGGGGCCGGTGGCGTCGCGCAGGGACCTGCCCGGCACATCCACTGCGTCGGCACGGCACCGGAGGGCATCGTGCGACGCCCCGTGCCCGCCACCGCTAGAACTCACCCCGTGAGCCAGAGGCGAGCCGCGACCCGCTCACACGTACGGGTCAGGTTTTCCGGAACCCGTACGAACGCAACGTACGGGCGTGGTTACGGTGCGCTGGGAAACGCGTGGGGAGTTGATGGGACATGCAGCCACAACGAAAGCGCAGGAAGAAGCCGACGACCGCGTGGGGGCTCGTGGGCGCGCAGGTCGCGCTGTTCCGGGGCCTCAACGGACTGACGCAGGTCGAACTCGCGAACCGCGTGACGATCAGCGGGGAGTTGATGTCGTCCATCGAACAGGGACGGCGCCCGTTGCTGCCCGATCTGGCCCGCAGGCTGGACCGCGTGCTCGACACGAAGGGTGTGTTCGAGGTCGCCACGGACAACATGCCGGAGGTGGACCGCTATCCCGTCTGGGCCGAGGAGTTCATGCTCTACGAGCGGACGGCGGTCGCGCTCTCATCGTTCGAGAACCAGGTGCTGCCCGGACTGCTGCAAACCGAGAACTACGCGCGTGCCGTGTTCCGCAACGAAATCCCGCTGCTCAGTGACGCAGAGATCGAAGAACGCGTAGCGGCTCGCGTGGAGCGTCAGGAGATCCTGCATCGTGCTGTGCCCGTGTCTGCCAGCTTCATCTTCTCCATGGCCACGCTCAAGGACCGTTTCGGCGGCGATGACGTCCACCGCGAGCAGTTGGCGCACCTTCGCGCGTGCGCGGATCTGCCCGGTGTCACGATCCAGGTGATGCCTGAAGGCCGCACCACGCACGCCGGGTTGTCGGGCCCGTTCGTACTGCTGGAAACCTCCGAACACGTACACCTCGCCTACACGGAAACGCAGCGCGGCAGCCACTTGATCTCCGACCCGGACGAGGTAAGCATCCTGGCACGGAAGTATGCGATGCTGCGATCCCAGGCCTGCAATCCCGAGGAGACCAAGGGCCTGTTGGACAGCCTGCTAGGAGAGCGATGAACGGCGCACTGCAATGGTTCAAGTCCAGCTACAGCAGCGAGCAAGGCGGCAACTGCGTCGAAGTCGCCTACGCGTGGCACAAGTCCAGCTATAGCAGCGAAGAGGGCGGCGCCTGCGTCGAGGTGGCCGCCTGCCCCTCCGTCGTCCATGTCCGCGACTCCAAAGACCCCGAAGGCCCCGCCCTGGCCTTCACCCCCACCGCCTGGGCCGCGTTCACCAGCTTCGCCGCGCAACACCCCGCCCCTGAGGCGTAAGCGCCGCCCCCGGGGAGAGGGATGAACGACGCACTGCGTTGGTTCAAGTCCACCCACAGCGGTGACGAAGGCGGCGCCTGCGCCGAGGTAGCCGCCTGCCCCTCCGTCGTCCACGTCCGGGACTCCAAGGAGCCGCAGGGTCCCACCCCGCACAACGCCCTGTCCCCGACGCGTAAGCGTCAACAGCTCATCCTTGAGGCCTGAGTTAACGCGAGGTTTAATCTCCCCCAAGCCTTTAATCATCTTCCAAGGGCCCAGGGCTACGGTCCACCGACCCGCGTGAGCGGGTCCGGCAGGACGAAGAACCCGCCGCCCTGGGATTGCGCACACTTGCTACATTGCGCAAGTGGAAACCGCAGCCCGGGCCCCCACCGTCTTCCTGAAGCAGGAAGCCGCGCGACAAAGGGTGTGAGGATGACAGGCAGCCACGGACAGCGGGCAGGGGTGCACGACGCCCGCGAGGGCGGGCGGGCCGCGGCCCGGCAGGCTGCGCGGCGGGGCCGGGTGCCGGCCCAGGGCGGCTCCGGCGGCCGCATGGACGGGAGCGGCGGCCCGGGCCGCCGTGACGCGCGCGGACGTCCGAAGCGGACCCGCAAGAGGTTCGCGCTCGCCGTCACGGCGTCGGTCGTCGTGCTGGTGGTCGCCGCGGTGGGCGCCATCTACCTCAAGCTGAACGGCAACATCTCGACGTTCGACGCGAACGGCCTGAGCAAGAACCGCCCGGCCGACTCCTCCGCCGGCCAGAACATCCTGCTGATCGGCTCCGACTCGCGCGCCGGGGACAACAGCGACTTCGCGGGCGGCACCGGGGACATCGGCCGCAGCGACACCACGATCCTGCTGCACGTCTACTCGGACAACAAGCACGCGGTGGGCGTCTCGATACCCCGGGACGCGCTGGTGACCGTTCCGCCGTGCCTGCTGCCGAACGGGCAGTGGACGCAGCCCGCGTACAACCAGATGTTCAACTCGGCCTTCTCCGTGGGCAACACGGTCAAGGGCAACCCGGCCTGCACGCAGAACACCGTGGAGCAGCTGACCGGGATGCGGGTGGACCACACGATGGTCGTCAACTTCGCCGGGTTCGCGGCGATGACGGACGCCGTGCACGGCGTGCAGGTGTGCGTGCCGAACGACATCTACCAGGGCGACGTGAACCCGAACCTCGGCTACAAGGGCAACCTGGTCTTCGCCAAGGGCCTCCAGACCGTCTCCGGTACGAAGGCGCTGGACTACGTGCGCCTTCGGCACGGCATCGGGGACGGCTCGGACATCGGCCGCATGCAGCGCCAACAGGCCTTCCTGTCCAGCCTGATCAAGAAGGTCGAGGCGCAGGGGCTGAACCCGACCTCGCTGCTGCCGCTGGCGAACGCGGCGACCAAGTCGCTGACGGTCGACCCTGGGCTGGGGTCGGCGGAGAAGCTGATCTCGTTCGCGATGTCGCTCAAGGGCATCGACCTGAAGAACATCCAGTTCATCACGACGCCGTGGAAGTACGTAGGCGCGCGCGTGGACCTCGTGCACCCGGACGTGGACGCGCTGTGGGCGACGCTGCGTGCCGACCGCACGCTGGACGGCAAGGAGGCGGGCGGCGGCAAGAAGGGCAAGCAGGCCCCGGCACCCTCATCCGCCCCGCCCACCGCGGCCTCGGTGAACGGCGCGGGCATCAGCGTCGCGGTCTACAACGGCACGACCGCGGGCGGTCTCGCGGCGAAGGCGGCGCAGGCCCTTCAGGCAGACGGCTTCACGGTGACCGGCGCGACGACGGCCGCCCAGCAGGACCACCAGGTGACGCTGATCGAGTACGGCTCCGCGCACCTGCAGGGCGCGCAGGCGCTGGCGAAGCTGTTCCCCGGCGCCCAGTTGGAGCCGACCGCGACCTCCGGGATCAACCTCGTGCTCGGGCGGGACTACGCGAACGGCACCACGGGCCCGTCGGTCGGCGGCGCCCCCGCCGCGGCCGGGCCCACGCCCTCGGTGCTGCCGTCGAAGGACGCCGGGAGCGCCCGCAGCGCCGCCGACAACCCGTGCTCCAACCTCAGCTACGGCGCGGGCGGCTGACCCGTACGGCGCGCCGCCGCCTTGACCGGTGGCGGCGCGCCAGCGCGAGCCCCGTGCCGTACGCGGCCAGGACGACGGCCAGCAGCCCGTAGTACAGCGGGGGCAGCGCGCGCAGCCGCAGGGGCGCGGCGAGCGGGCTGAACGGCAGCAGCAGCCCG
Organism: Streptomyces sp. ICBB 8177; assembly: GCF_003144095.1. Taxonomy (GTDB): domain Bacteria; phylum Actinomycetota; class Actinomycetes; order Streptomycetales; family Streptomycetaceae; genus Streptantibioticus_D. The sequence continues at coordinate 611,540 of NZ_NSKH01000003.1, forward strand.
ATGGCGGCGAGCGCGGCCACGGCGAGCCGCACCGGCCTCGGCGGCACCGTCCGCTCACCGTGGTCCCGGGCGGAACCGGAACGCAGCATCACCATGATCATTGCCTGGGTGATGAGGTTTTCGGTGAACCACCCGGCGTGGAAGGCGCGTTCACCGGAGGCGACCACCGCGAGCACGCCGAACGTCGCGAGGTCGGCCGCCGCGTTGAACACCCCGTAGAGCGTGACGAAGCGGGTGAACGCCTCCGGCCGCAGCCGCGCGGGGCGTCGCAGCACCGAGGGGCCGGGGCGGTCGTAGGCGAACGCGAGTTGGGCCGCGTCGAAGCAGAGGTTCTGCGCGAGCACCTGCGCGGGCAGCATCGGCAGGAACGGCAGCAGCACGCCCGCGACCAGCATGGAGATGACGTTGCCGAGGTTGGAGGAGACGGCGACGCGCAGGTAGGTCGCGATGTTGCCGGTGGCGCGGCGGCCCGCGGCGACCGCCGTGCCGATGGCGGACAGGTCCTTGGCGGCCAGCACCACGTCGGCCGCCGCGCGGGCCGCGTCGGCGCCGTCGCGGGGGCTGACGCCGACGTCGGCGGCGCGCAACGCGGGCAGGTCGTTGACGCCGTCGCCGAGGTATCCGGCGACCCGGCCCGCGCGGCGCAGCGCGTCCACCACTCGGGCCTTGTGGGCGGGCGTGCAGCGGGCGAACAGGACGGCTCGGGAGGCGAGTTCGGTGAGCGCCTCGTCGTCGAGGGTGTCGACGCGGTCGCCGGTCAGGACGAGGGCGGACCCGCGGGCGGGATCGGCGTGCGGGCCGTCCGGGTCCGCCCACGCGTCCGGGCCGAGGTCCAGGCCGAGGTCGTGGCAGACGCGGGCGGCGGTGCCGGGGTGGTCGCCGGTGAGGACCTTGACCTCCACCCCGGCGGCGGCGAGCGCGGCGAGGGCGGCACGGGCGCCGGGCGCGGTCTCGTCGCGCAGGGCCAGCAGACCGCGCGGGGTCAGCCCGCGTTCGTCGGCCGGGGTGAACGGCCGCCCCCGATGCGGGCGTTCCGCGGTGGCCACCGCCAGCACACGCAGACCGCCGCCCGCGAGCGCGTCGGCCCTGCGGCGCAGCGCCTCGCGTTCCGCCTCGTCCACGGCGCACCGCGCGAGGACGTCCTCCACCGCGCCCTTGACGACCAGCACCCGTACGCCGGGCCGGGCGGGCCGCGTGAGCACCACGGTGGACAGGCGGCGCGCGGGGGTGAACGGGAGGACGTCGACGCACGTGTGGCCGGGCGGCAACGGCTCGGGGACGTCCGGCGGATGCGCGAGCAGCGCCTCGTCCACCGCGTCGAGGCCGAGGCCGTCAGAACCGTCCAGCAGCCACCGGCTGCCCAGCGCCGCCCACGCCACCGCGTCCCGGTCACCGGCCGCCGGGTCGACCACCAGGGTGCCCCGGGTGAGGGTGCCGGTCTTGTCGGTGCACAGCACGTCCATCGCACCCAGGTCGTGCAGCGCGGGCAGCCGCTTGACGATGACGCCCTCGTCGCGGGCCAGGTCGCGCGCGCCGCGCACGAACGCGGCGGTCACCACGACCGGCAGCATCTCCGGGGTGAGGCCCACCGCGACCGCCACGGCGAACGGCAGCGTCTCCCAGCCCCGGCCGCGCACGGCCGCGTTGACGGCGAGCACGACCGGCACGGCCAGCGCCATGATGCGCACCAGCGTCCACGACACCCCGTTGACGGCACGGCCGAACGCGGTGGTGCGGCGGCGGCGCAGCGGCTCGCCGGTGGCGGCCAGCACCGTTCCCGCGCCGGTGGCGGTGACCACGCCGGACGCGGTGCCGGAGGCCACGTCGCTGCCCGCGAAGCACAGCCGCTCGTCCTCGTCCGCCCCGTCCGGCGACTTGGGCACCGGCGCCGACTCGCCGGTGAGCGCGGCCTGGTGGACGGTGAGGCCCCGCGAGCGCAGCAGCCGCACGTCCGCCGGGACCACGTCACCGGGGGCGAGCTGCACCACGTCCCCGGGCACGATCTCCTCGACCGGCACCTCCCGGGCGAGCGGCGCGCAGGACTCGGTGGCCCGGCGCCGCACGGTCGCCGTCGACGGCACCAGCCGCCCCAGCGCCGCCGCGGCCCGGTCGGCGCGCAGCTCGCCCCAGGCGCGCAGCACACAACTGACGCCCACCAGCGCCAGGATGACCCCGGCCGTGCCCCAGGCCCGGTCCAGCGCGGAGACCACGCCGAGCCCGAACAGCACGCCGGTGAACGGATCGCGGGTGGCCAGCAGCAGGCGCGGCGCCCACCCGGGGGCGGGCAGCGGGCGCACCACGTTCTCCCCGGCCCACGACAGCCGTTCGGCCGCCTCGCCCTCGGTCAGCCCGCGCGGCCGGGTGCCCAGCCCCCGCAGGACGCCGACGACCGACGCCCCGGCCCGTTCGTTCACCTGCCGCACGCCACTGGCGCGACGCGGGGACTCACGCGCCCAGCCCGCGCACCCGCTCGCGCGCGGTGAGCTGGCCGACCATGAGGCGGACGATGGTGACGACGTCGGGATCGTCGACGTAGTAGACCTGCCGGCGGCCCTCGCGCCGGGAGCGCACCAGACCGGCCAGTTTCAGCTTGGCCAGATGCTGGCTGACCGCGGGCAGCGCGCCGCCCACCCGCTCGGCGAGACCGCTGACGTCGCACTCGCCGCGCGAGAGCACCCACACGATGTGCAGCCGGGCGGGCGAGGCGAGCAGGCCGAACGCGGCGGCGGCCTCCTGGAGCACCTCGGCGGGAGGGTCGTCGAAGCGCGTGGCGTCGCCACCCACCAGTCGTCCTCCCGTCCGCGAAGGGGCCCTGCGAAGGCCCAAGTCTACGCGTCGGCCGGTCCCGGGGAACGGCGTTGCGCCAGGCCCGGCAGCGCCTCGGTGAGCGGCCGCACCTGCTCCTCCAGGCTGGCCGAGCGGATCCGGGCGGCGATCTGGAGGGCCTGATCCGCCGTCTCGTACGCGCCCTGCGGATCGCCGAGACGCAGCCTCGCCTGCGCGGACCTGGCCAGCGCCAGACCCCGCGCCCGCGACCGCCCGGGCCCGAGGCGCGTCGCCGCGAGGTCCAGCAGGTGCGCGGCCTCACGGTGGTCGCCGAGGTCGAGGTGGCAACTGCCCGCCTGCGCCTGGATGTCGCCTTCGCCCAGCGGCGGCAGCCACTGCGGCTCCTCGCCGCCCCGACCGCGTACGCACAGCTCCGCGGCGAGCCCCAGCGCGCGCAACGTCTCGCGGCGGCGCCCCAGCCGGGCGTGCCCGCGCGCCTCCCAGGTGAGCAACGCGGCGTGCAGGGCGGGGGCGTCGTACTCCCGGGTGCCCTCGCGGGCCGCCCTGGCCAGGTCCACCGTGGCCACCGGCTGCCCGGTGCGGCAGGCGCCCACCGCGAGCCCCAGCAGCACGCCCGCGCCCACCCGGGCGTCGTCGGCGACGTGCGCGACGCGCAGCGCGGCCAGCAGCAGCCGCAGCGAGGCGGCGACCGGGCGGCCCGATTCCACCTGGAACCAGGCGGCCTGCCCGGCGGCGTCGGCGGCCACGGCGGCCAGCTCCCGCCCGGTCCCGGCGTCGTAGCTCCCACCGCGCAACAGGCCGACGACGACGCCCAGATGGGCGGTCGCGGCGGGCGCGAGGCTGCCGCCGCCGTGCTCCTCGTCCATGCCGCGCAACACCTCGGTGGTCGCCCGCAGCCGCTCCGGCAGCCCCGCCGCGACCTCGGCGCCCGCGCCGTCGCGGCGGGCGGCGTCGCACGGCCCCGCGGTCGCCCAGCGGTGCGCGTGACCGGTCAGCTCCGGCAGCCTCGGCACGGCGGCGCAGGCCACGCCGGAGGTCAGCGCGGCGGTGGCGTCGGCGAGGGCGGTGACCGCGTACTCCGCGGTCCACGGCGCATCGGCGTCCGAGCGCCGCGAGTCCAACTCCGTCACGGAGGACGTGCGTTGCGCGGGCAACGACACCGTGCCGCGCGGCACCGACGCGAGCGAGGCGGATCGCGGCGCGGCGGCGGCCGGGGCGGTCCTGGGCACCGGCCGGCGGCGCGGGACGCGGACCAGGTCGGCGGGGACGGCGAGCCCGTCGAGGAAGTCGACGATGCGGTCGATGCTGGTCAGGCGGCGGGCCCCGGACTCCAGCATGGACAGGAAGCCCTGGCTCAGCCCGGTCAGTTGGGCCACGTCCTCCTGCCGGATCGACCCGCGCTGCCGGACCAGACGGGAGACCTGGCCGAAGTTCCAGGCGGCCAGCGCCTCGCGGATCTCCGGGTCGGACCACACCCGGGCGGGCACCTTCGGCGTGTCGTCGGCGGGCGGCAGCGCGGCACGGGTGCAGGCGCCGCACGTCTCGTCGGTGTTGTACGCGCTGAGCACACAGCCGCACCGAGCGCACCGGCGGCCCTGGGACGTCACCGGCCCGCCGGCCGGGGCGGGCGACTTCGCCGTCGTGGTCATCGGGATGCGCTCCTCCAGCTCAGGCACGGCCAGCTAAGGCACGACGTGGAGACATGAGTCCGGGGGCGCTCGCGTACGCCCGACTCCGCGTCATGCGCGTTCCCCGCCGAACACCCTTACAACTCCCGTACTTTAAAGGGGAGTTGACCGCAGACGTTAACGGGGTGGCCGAATATGCGCTTTCCTTGCGGGCGCTCGTGGAGCAAATTCGCCATCGCCGTCCCGGCAGGCGGGCCCGGCGGATCGGGAAAAGCCCCGCAACGGCGGAGGGCGGGCACCGGCCGAACACGGCTGTGCGCCGTCTCGCCGATGACCCGCCCACCTGTGCAAGCGTCAAGAACCGGTCAGTCGGAACGCAGCCGCTCCGCGACCTCGGTCGCCCAGTAGGTCAGCACCATGCCCGCTCCGGCACGCCGCACGCCGAGAAGCGTCTCCATGATCATCCGGTCCCGGTCCACCCAGCCGTTGGCCGCGGCGGCCTCCACCATCGCGTACTCGCCCGACACCTGGTAGGCCGCGACCGGCACGTCCACCGCGTCGGCGACCTGCCGCAGGATGTCGAGGTACGGCAGCGCGGGCTTGACCATCACCATGTCCGCGCCCTCGGCCAGGTCCAGCGCCAGTTCCCGCAGGGATTCGCGAGCATTGGCCGGATCCTGCTGGTACGTCTTGCGGTCGCCCTTCAGCGAGGAGTCGACCGCCTCGCGGAACGGGCCGAAGAACGCCGAGGCGTACTTGGCGGTGTACGCCAGGATCGACACGTCCTGGTACCCGGCGCCGTCCAGCGCGTCACGGACCACCCGCACCTGGCCGTCCATCATGCCGCTGGGGCCGACCACGTCGACGCCCGCCGCCGCCTGGACCCGGGCCATCTCCGCGTACCGCTCCAGCGTCGCGTCGTTGTCCACGCGGCCCGCCGCGTCCAGCACACCGCAGTGGCCGTGGTCGGTGAACTCGTCCAGGCACAGGTCGGACATGACGACCAGCGCGTCGCCGGTCTCCGCCTTCACGTCCTGGATGGCGACCTGAAGGATCCCCTCGGGGTCCGTACCGCCCGACCCGATCGCGTCCTTGTGCTCCGGCACGCCGAACAGCATGATGCCGCCCACCCCGGCCGCGGCCGCCTCGGCGGCGGCCTTGCGGAGGCTGTCGCGGGTGTGCTGGAGGACTCCCGGCATCGAGGAGACCGGCCGCGGTTCCCTGATCCCCTCGCGCAGGAACGCGGGGAGGATCAGGTCGGCCGGGTGCAGGCGCGTCTCCGCGACCATCCGCCGCATTGCGGGGGTCGTCCGCAGGCGGCGCGGACGCTCGATCGGCACGAGCGGTCCGCCGTCTTCGTGGGTCATCGTGCGGCTCCTTCTCTTCTGCGGTTCGGCTACGCGCCACGCGTCTCCCGGCCGTCCCCCGGCCCGGCGGGGCCCATCCGATCGCGCGAGTCCGAAAGGGGCGCGGGAAACGGCGCGCTCAACCAGTGACGGCCAGTGGTCCTGAAACGACCGTAGCCCCACGGCGAGTGGCCCTCTGCCCCTCCGCCCCGGCTGGTCGCGCAGTTCCTCGCGCCCCTTCGAAGTCACGAAGATCGCATGAGCCCCGAGGGGCGCGGCCGGTGGGCCCTGAAACGACCGTAACGCGCACGGCGAGTGGCCCCCTACCCGTCCGTCCCGGCTGGTCGCGCAGTTCCCCGCGCCCCCTTCGAAGTCACGCGATCGCATAAGCCCCGCAAGGGGCGCGGGGAACTGCGCGCTCAGCCACTGACGGCCGGTGGTCCTGAAACGACCGTAACCGCGACGGCGAGTGGCCCTCTATCCGTCCGTCCCGGCTGATCGCGCAGTTCCCCGCGCCCCTTACGGGGCCCAGGCGATCGTTTCCTTCGGGCCCGAGGCGGTCAGCCTCGGGCTCGCCTGCGGGAGCCGGGGCGGCGTTCGCTGGGGCGGGTCACCGGGTCGCCCGCCTCCAGGGCCGCGGCCCTGCGGGAGCGGCCGAAGTCCGCCAGGGCTTCGGCCAGCGCGTGGACCGACGGCTCCGGTGCCATGACGTCGACCCGCAGCCCGTGCTCCTGCGCGGTCTTCGCCGTGGCGGGCCCGATGCACGCGATGACGGTGACGTTGTGCGGCTTGCCGGCGATGCCGACAAGATTCCGTACCGTGCTCGACGAAGTGAACAGCACCGCGTCGAACCCGCCGCCCTTGATCGCCTCCCGCGTCTCGGCCGGCGGCGGCGACGCCCGCACCGTGCGGTACGCGGTGACGTCGTCCACCTCCCAGCCCAGCTCGATCAGGCCCGCCACCAGCGTCTCGGTGGCGATGTCCGCGCGCGGCAGGAACACCCGGTCGATCGGGTCGAAGACCGGGTCGTACGGCGGCCAGTCCTCCAGCAGCCCGGCCGCCGACTGCTCGCCGGACGGCACAAGGTCGGGCTTGACGCCGAACTCGATCAGCGACCGCGCGGTCGACTCGCCGACCGCCGCGACCTTTATCCCCGCGAAGGCGCGGGCGTCCAGGCCGTACTCCTCGAACTTCTCGCGAACCGCCTTGACCGCGTTGACCGAGGTGAACGCGATCCACTCGTAGCGGCCGGTCACCAGGCCCTTGACCGCGCGCTCCATCTGCTGCGGGGTGCGCGGCGGCTCCACCGCGATGGTCGGCACCTCGTGCGGCACGGCGCCGTAGGAACGCAGCTGCTCCGAGAGCGACGCGGCCTGCTCCTTGGTGCGCGGCACCAGCACCCGCCAGCCGAACAGCGGCTTGGTCTCGAACCAGGAGAGCTGGCCGGGCTCACCGGCCGCCCGCTCGCCCACCACGGCTATCGCCGCCTGGCCCGGCTCCGCCGCGGGCAGCGCCCGGGCCGCCTTCAGCTCGGCCGCGATCGTCGAGAGGGTCGCGTTCCAGGTGCGCTGCCGGGTCGTGGTGCCCGCCACCGTGACGGTGAGGGTCGTGTCCGGCTTGCGGCCCGCCGCCATCAGCTCGCTCGCGGTGGCGGCCACCGACTCCAGCGTGGTGGAGACCACCAGCGTGGCGTCGGAGGACCCCACCTCGGTCCAGCACCGGGTGTCCGCGGTCGCGGCGTCGATGAACCGCACGTCCTGCCCGATCGGCACGCCCGCGTAGGCCGGCACGCCCACCGCGGTCGCGACGCCCGGCACCACCTCGAACGGGATGCCGGCCTGCGCGCAGGCGAGCATCTCCTCGGCGGCGCCGCCGTCAAGGCCGGGGTCGCCCGCGACGGCACGCACCACCCGCTTGCCGTTGCTCGCGGACGCCATGACAAGCTTGGAGGCATGCGCGGCGGCACCCACGACGCCGTCCAGCGCCGCGAGTTCGGGTGCCTCCGCGGCGGCCCGCGCGTGCACGCGCACCACGTCGAGCACCCGGGGGTCGGCGACCAGGACATCCGCGTCGGCCAGCGCCTCGACGGCGCGCAGTGTCAGCAGCCCGGGATCCCCGGGCCCGGCACCGAGGAAGGTGACGTGCCCCTGGACGGGCTTGTGCGTGGCGGTGGGGCTCAAAGTGCTCGCTCCCCCATCAGACCGGCCGCGCCCTTGGCCAGCATCTCCTCGGCGAGTTCGCGGCCCAGGGCCACCGCCTCGTCGTGGGATGCCGGAAGGCCGCCGGTGGCGGACATCTGCATCAGCGTGGTGCCGTCGGTCGTGCCGACGACCCCCCGCAGACGCAGCTCGGTTACTTGGTGCGCGCCGGACCCGTGGGTGCTGGGCTCGGCGAGCGCGCCCACGGGGGCGGAACAGCCGGCTTCCAGGGCGGCGAGCAGGGATCGCTCCGCGGTCACGGCGGCCCGGGTCGCCGGGTCGTCGAGCCGCGCGAGCGCGTCGGCCAGCGCGGTGTCGCGGGCCGCGCACTCCACGGCCAGGGCGCCCTGGCCGGGCGCGGGCAGGACGGCGTCGGTGTCGATGAACTCGGTCACCGGCCCCAGCCGCCCGATCCGGGTCAGTCCCGCCGCGGCCAGCACCACGGCGTCCAGCTCACCGGAGGTGACGTACCCGACCCGGGTGTCGATGTTGCCGCGGATCGCGACGGTCTCGATCCGGCGGTCCAGCTGTCGCGCCCAGGCGTTCAGCTGGGCCATCCGGCGCGGCGAGCCGGTGCCGACCCGCGCGCCGTCCGGCAGCTGTTCGAAGGTCAGCCCGTCGCGGGCGACCAGCACGTCGCGCGGGTCCTCCCGGCGCGGCACGGCGGCGAGCGTCAGGCCCTCGGGCGCGGCGGTCGGCAGGTCCTTCAGGGAGTGCACGGCGAAGTCCACGTCCCCGGCGAGCAGCGCGTCGCGCAGCGCGGAGACGAACACACCGGTGCCGCCGATCTGCGCCAGCGCCTCACGCGAGGTGTCGCCGTACGTGGTGATCTCGACCAGCTCGACGGGCCGGCCGGTCAACTCCCGCACCGCGTCGGCCACCTGGCCGGACTGGGCCATGGCGAGCTTGCTGCGGCGGGTACCGAGCCGCAGTGGTGCCGCGCCCTCCCGTCGCCCGCCACCGCCCTCGACGGAGGCGCTCCGCGCCGCGGTCATGATGTTCCTCGATTCGGGTCGTTCGGGCCCACGGCGTCGGCGCGGCTGACGGCGACGACCGCTTGCGGGTCGAGGTCGAACAGTTCGCGCAGCGCGTCGGCGTACCCGGCGCCGCCGGGCTCGCCCGCGAGCTGTTTGGCCCGCACGGTGGGCGCGTGCAGGAGCTTGTCGACGACGCGGCGCACGGTCTGGGTGACCTCCGCGCGCGACCGGTCGTCCAGGTCGGGAAGGCGCCCGTCCAGGCGGGCGAGTTCCGCGCTGACCACGTCGGCGGCCATGGTTCGCAGCGCGACGACGGTCGGCGTGATGCGTTCGGCCCGCAGGGCGGCGCCGAACGCCTCGACCTCCGACGAGACGATACGCCGAACCGCGTCCACGTCGGCGGCCATCGGCGCGTCGGCGGAGGCGGCGGCCAGGTCCTCGATGTCGACGAGGTGGACGCCGGGCAGGTCGTGCACCGCGCCGTCCACGTCGCGCGGCATGGCCAGGTCCAGCAGTCCGAGCGGCGCGGCGTCCGGCGCCCGCTCGGGCAGTACGGCGGCGACCGCGTCCCGGTCGAGCACCAGGCCGGTCGCCCCGGTGCACGAGACGACCACGTCGGCGCGGACCAGCTCGCGGCCGACGTCCGCGAACGGCACCGCCCGCCCGCCGAGCTGCGCGGCGAGGCGCTCGGCGCGCTCCAGGGTGCGGTTGGCGACCACCAGGTCGGCGACGCCGGAACGGGACAGCGTGGTGGCGGCCAGCGAGGACATCGAGCCCGCGCCGACCACCAGGGCGCGCTTGCCCGGCAGTTGGCCGATCAGGGCGGTGAGCCGGTCCAGGCCGAAGGTGACCAGCGACTGGCCCGCCTTGTCGATCCCGGTCTCGCTGTGGGCCCGCTTGCCGACCCGAAGGGCCCGCTGGAACAGGTCGTTCAGGCCGCGGCCCGCGGTGTGCAGCTCCTGCCCGAGGCTGAGCGCGTCCTTGATCTGGCCGAGGATCTGGCCCTCGCCGACCACCATCGAGTCCAGGCCGCAGGCCACCGAGAACAGGTGGTGCACCGCCCGGTCCTCGTAGTGCACGTAGAGGTGCTCGGTCAGCTCGTCCAGGCCGACGCCGCTGTGCAGCGACAGCAGGGTGGACAGCTCGGCGACGCCGGCGTGGAACTTGTCCACCTCCGCGTACAGCTCGATGCGGTTGCAGGTGCCCAGCACGGCGGCCTCGGTGGCCGGTTCGGCGGCGAGGGTGTCCTGGAGCAGCTTGGCCTTGGCGTCCTCGGTCAGCGCGGCACGCTCCAGCACCGTCACCGGAGCGCTGCGATGACTCAGGCCGACGACGAGCAGACTCATACGGGCATCACGGCGGGAACGTCCCCGTCCGATCCCGGGCGCCTGACGGCCTTGCGGGCGGTGGCGACCGCCTCGCCCAGTTCCTCGCCCGCCTTGCGCTGCTCGTGGAAGGCGAGGATCTGCAGCTCGATCGACAGGTCGACCTTGCGCACGTCCACCCCGTCCGGCACGGACAGCACGGTGGGCGCGAAGTTGAGGATGGAGGTGACCCCGGCGGCCACCAGCCGGTCGCAGACCTCCTGGGCGGCACCGGCCGGGGTGGCGATCACGCCGATCGACACCAGGTTGTCCGAGATGATCGATTCCAGCTCGTCGGTGTGGCGGATCGGCAGGCCCGCGACCATCTTGCCGGTCTGCGCCGCGTCGGCGTCTATCAGCGCCGCGACCCGGAAGCCGCGCGAGGCGAAGCCGCCGTAATTGGCCAGCGCCGCGCCGAGGTTGCCGATGCCGACGATGACGACCGGCCAGTCCTGGGTCAGGCCCAGCTCACGGGAGATCTGGTAGACGAGGTACTCGACGTCGTAGCCGACACCGCGGGTGCCGTAGGAACCGAGGTAGCTGAAGTCCTTGCGCAGCTTGGCGGAGTTGACGCCCGCCGCGGTGGCGAGTTCCTCGGAGGAGACCGTGGGTACGGACCGCTCCGACAGAGCGGTGAGCGCCCGCAGGTACAGCGGAAGCCTGGCGACGGTGGCCTCGGGAATCCCTCGGCTCCGGGTCGCCGGTCGGTGAGTTCGGCCAGTTGCCACGATGCTCCTGCGGGTAGAGCTGGGCTGCGGACGCACGCCTTCCCTGGCGTGGCCCTGTACTCGCCAGGCTATGTCTTTGTGAACGCGTGCACAAAGATGGTGTCCGATTTGCCCCTGTGAAGTGATGGGCATCACGCACCCCCGTCACGGCCGGAGGAAACCATTCGGCGGTCTCGTTCGTCCCCATTTCCGGCGCCCGCGAGGGGACGGAAACCGGCCCGCCGGGCTATCCAGCGGGCATCCGCGTCCGTCATATGCGCCGACACGGGCCACCGCACCGCGGCGGCCTCGGCCAGCTCCCCGCGGTCCTCGGGAGCGCACCGGGCGAACAGCTGCCCCGAGGCGCGCGCGTCGCCCAGCGCGGTGTGCGCGGCCCAGCCGGATATCCCCGCCGCGCGGGCGCAGGCGCGCAGGCTCAGGCCGTAGGGCGCGCCGAAGGACTCCTGCGCCAGCCGCATCGTGCACACGGTGGGGACGTCGGGCATCGCGATCCCGGCGCGGTCGAACTCGGCGGCGAGGAAGGCGCGGTCGCAGCCCACGTTGTGGCCGACCAGGACCCGGCCGCGCAGGAGGGCGGCGAGGCGGGCGGCGATGCCGGGGAAGCGGGGGGCGGGCAGCAGGTGGTGCGGCTCGATGCCGTGGATGTGGGTCGGGCCGACCGGGCCCTCGGGGTCGATCAGGGTGCTGAACTCGCCCTGGACGCGGCGCTCGGCGTCCAGCTGGACGACGGCGACCTCGACGACGCGGTGCCTGCGCGAGCTGGATCCGGTGGCCTCGACGTCGACCACCGCGTAGCCGGGAAGCACCCGTTCACCGTCCTTGCGTATGCCCCCAGCCCGAACAAAACGCCTCGATGGTAGTCGAAGGCAACCGAATACGCGACCAGGAGGAAAACCCGGGGAAGACGGCGTAAGACGCCCCGAAGACGCCCGTATGACCACGGAAGGCAACGCGACGGGAACGGGCCGTAGCGGCCCGTCCGACGGGAGGTGGGGTGCGAGGTCGGGGCCGGCCGGGTGGACGGGGGCGAGGCGCCCAGGCCTCATGCCGCAGCCGCACTCACGGCGACTCCGCGGGCGCTGGGCCCGGGCCGCGGGCCCATAGTCCGGCGCGGTCGCGCGGGGCGCGGGGCGCGGGGCGCAGCTCAGGCTCGGGCCGCAGGCTCGCGGCCCGGCGGAGCCGGAAGCGCACCCACCGAGACGCGGGCCGCAGGCCCATCGCCCTGGCGCAGCCGCAAGCCGCCGGCAGGGAGGGGAGCGAGCCGATCCCGTGCGCGGACCACAGGCCGACAGCCCGGCACCGCCGCAGCCAAAACGGCCCCGCGCTATCGCCAAGCGCGCGCACACAAGCCGCGGGCCCGCACACCAAGCCCGGGCCGCAGGCCCGCAGGGCACCGGGGTGCGGGCTCGTCCCCGGCAGGGGCCGCCAGGCCCCGGGTCAGGCCCCGAGCGCCTTGCGCAGGCGCCGTTCGTCGACGCGCCAGAAGTCGTGCTGTTCGCCGTCGATCAGGACGACCGGGATCTGCTCCCAGTACGTACGGAACAGCTCCTCGTCGCGCGTGATGTCCCGCTCCTCCACCGTCGCGCCCACCTCGGAAGCGACCTTCGTCACGATCGCCCGCGCGTCGTCGCACAGGTGGCAGTCCGGCTTGCCGATCAGCGTCACGACGCGGTCGGCGGGGTTCTTGGCGGCGCTGCGGCCGAACAGAGGGCTCACGCCCGCCATTGTCCCCCGCCCCGCCCGCGCGCGGCGTCCCGCCCGCGTACCCCGTCACACCCGCGTCCTGAGGAGTTCACGTCAGCGCGCGGCGCCCGTCCCTGACCGGTCGAACGCAATGGCTATGCTCGCCCTATGCCCGCTCTTGGATGGCTCACCGCGCGGCGCCGTTCCGCGAGTCCGCGCAGCGTGCTGGCCGGAGAGGCCGCCGCCGAGGCCGCTCTCGCGGTGCGCGAACAGGCGGCGCCCGCCGAGGCGGCCGACGACGCGCGCGAGGCGGAGGACCGGGAGTCCCGCTTCCCCGTCGCCGGGGACCCCAGGGCCGCCGCGTTCTTCGACCTCGACAACACCGTGATGCAGGGCGCGGCGATCTTCCACTTCGGCCGCGGCCTGTACAAGCGCAAGTTCTTCCACAAGCGCGACCTGCTGCGCTTCGCCTGGCAGCAGACCTGGTTCCGGGTCGCGGGCACCGAGGACCCGGGCCACATGGAGGACGTGCGCAACAGCGCGCTGTCCATCGTCAAGGGCCACCGCGTCGAGGAACTGATGGCCATCGGCGAGGAGATCTACGACGAGTACATGGCGGGCAAGATCTGGCCCGGCACCCGCGCCCTCGCCCAGGCCCACCTGGACGCGGGCCAGCCGGTCTGGCTGGTGACCGCCGCCCCCGTCGAGACCGCCACCATCATCGCCCGCCGCCTGGGCCTGACCGGTGCGCTGGGCACCGTCGCCGAATCGGTCGGCGGCGTCTACACCGGCCGCCTGGTCGGCGAACCGCTGCACGGGCCCGCCAAGGCCGAGGCGGTCAAGGCGCTGGCCGCCGCCCGCGGCCTCGACCTGGCCCGCTGCGCCGCGTACAGCGACTCCGCCAACGACATCCCGATGCTGTCGCTGGTCGGTCATCCGTACGCGATCAATCCTGACAGCGCGCTGCGCAAGCACGCCCGCGAACACGACTGGCGACTGCGCGACTACCGAACCGGCCGCAAGGCGGCCCGCATCGGCCTTCCGGCGGCGGCCGGCGTGGGCGCGGTGGCGGGCGGCGCGGTGGCCGCCGCCGCCATACAGCGCCGCAGGCGGTAGCCGGATCAACGGCCCCGCACGCGCGGTGCGGACGGCCGCGTCCGCACCGTCCGCGCGGGCATCCCCGTCCCGTACCCCGGCGCGGCCCGCGCCACTCCCCGGGCCGCCACATCGGCACAACACGCCCTGGTTCCGGACATTCCACGCACCCAAACGGTCAACTTAGGCCGCTCACCCCGTAATTGACCGGTCATCAATGCGATACGGAACGAGCGCATCCGGCTAATTCGGCAACTCGGTGTAGCGTCGTCTGTACGAAGCGTTATTCTCCTCAGACGCACACCGGTACCCACGCGTCCCTACGGCGGGTGAACGGTTCCGTACTGATCGTGATGGAAGTCCTGCATCTGGGAGTCCCGTGTACCCACTCGTCGGGGTTGACGCCTCGGGCCTGGCCGCGCTGCGGGCACAGGTTGCCGACCGCTTGCGCCAGGTCCTCCCCACGTACGCCGTCCCCGCGTACGCCGTCCCCGCAACCGCGTTCGCCATGGCCGCCGGCGGCACCTCCGCCGTCGGCAGAGCAGTTCCGCGCACCTCCCGCCTCGGCAGCCCGGCGGCGCAGCGCACCGGTACCCGCGCCCCCGGAACCCGGTCCCCCGGCGCCGGCGCCTCCTCGCGGCGTCCGCCCGCCGACAGCGACAGCCTGCGGATGATGGAACTGGTCGAGCGCGCGCAGGCCGGCGAGACCGAGGCGTTCGGCCGGCTCTACGACCATTACTGCGACACCGTCTACCGGTACATCTACTACCGGGTCGGCGGTAAGGCGACGGCCGAGGACCTCACGAGCGAGACGTTCCTGCGGGCGCTGCGCAGGATCGGCACGTTCACCTGGCAGGGCCGGGACTTCGGCGCCTGGCTGGTCACGATCGCGCGCAACCTGGTCGCGGACCACTTCAAGTCGAGCAGGTTCCGGCTGGAAGTGACCACCGGCGAAATGCTCGACGCCAACGAGGTCGAGCGCAGCCCGGAGGACTCGGTGCTGGAGCACCTGTCCAACGAGAGCCTGCTCCAGGCGGTCAAGAAGCTCAACCCGCAGCAGCAGGAGTGCGTGACCCTGCGCTTCCTCCAGGGCCTGTCGGTGGCCGAGACCGCCCGGATCATGGGCAAGAACGAGGGCGCGATCAAGACCCTCCAGTACCGCGCCGTCCGCACCCTGGCCCGGCTGCTGCCGGAAGACGCCCGCTGACCTTCCGGTGACCCGGCGCCGGAAGACGCCCGCCGACCCGAGGTCGGCAGGCGTCCGCTGGTCCGACGTCGGCAGGCGTCCGCTGACCCGGCACGCCCCCGCGCGCCGGGCCGAACTCCCCACCGCATAACGGAATTTCTGCATGTACCGGTCACATCATCAGTGCCGCGTAACCCGCGTGCCACGACGCTCGTTGCATGGAGTGCGGACTCCCCGTGGCCGCACGACGCCTCGCTCCACTCACTCGATCGAGTGGTCACACGCACCGTGCGCAACCCTCCGGGCGCCCGCGGGAGTCGAAGGTGATGACGAGAGGAGGTGCCGCCCGTGATCGGACAAGCAACGGCGCACCGGCGGGCGAACGCCTTCGCCCAGGGTCTGGAGTCGATGGAGTCGGCGGGCACGCGGCCGGCGGGCGAGAGGGAGTCCGCCGACGGCCATCCGGCGCACGCCGCGGACCGGCACGCCGACCCCCAGCAGGGTCAGCTGCTCGCCGTGGCCCGGGCCGTCACGGCCCTGCCCAAGCCGCAGATGGACGCCGAGACCAAGACGGTGCAGCGCGCCCAGCTGATCGCGGCCATGGAGGCGGCGATCGCCGACGGCTCCCTGGAGACCGCCGGCCGGGTGCCCGAGCAGCGCGCCACCCGCGCCGGTTCCCGCCGGGACCTGGGGCGGCTGCGGCCGCGGACCCGCTGGTCCCGGCGGCTGGCGGCGGGTGGTCTGGCGGTCGGCGTGACGGCCGGCGCGTTCACCGGCGTCGCCGCCGCCAGCACCAACGCGCTGCCGGGCGACACGCTCTACGGCCTCAAGCGCGGCATGGAGGACCTGCGCCTCGGCATGGCGGGCGACGACGCCGCCCGCGGCCAGGTGCTGCTGGACATGGCCTCCACGCGGATGCAGGAGGCCCGCCGCCTGATGGAACGCGGGCGTTCCGGACCGCTGGACGCCGAGTCGGTGCGCGAGGTGCGCGGCGCCCTGCTCGGCATGCACAACGAGGCGGCCGAGGGCCACCAGCTGCTCAGCGCCGCCTACAAGCGGGACGGCTCGCTCGCCCCCATCGAGGCGCTCAACGCGTTCCAGCAGCAGCACGGCGTGGCCTGGGACCAGATGCGCAAGCACCTGCCCTCGCAGCTGACCGGCGTGGGCGACCAGGTGACCTCGGTCTTCACCGCCATACAGCGCGAGGTCGCACCGCTGCGCCACCTGCTGCCCGCCACCTCCGGCGCCGTCCACCACGACACCCGGGGCGGCGGTTCCGAGAACTCCGCGCCCGGCGACAGCGGCCACGAGCCGTCCGGCGTGAGCGGCAGCCCGTCCGGCGACCAGGGCCGCACCGGCCACGGCAAGGGCAGCGCGGCACCGTCCGCGTCGACCACCTCGGGCCAGGGCCTGATCGGCGGCAACACCGGCGGCCTGCTCAACCCGGCCCCGACCAGCGGCAGCCAGCCCCCCGCCTCGGGTGGCTCGGGCAGCGGCGGCGACGGCAGGTCGCAGCCCGGTGTCACCGTGCCGCCGCTCCTGCCCGGTCTGCTGCCGGGCCTGGGCATCACCGGCGGGGACGACAGCAAGTAGCGCGTACGCACGCACTTATCGGAAGGCCCGCACGCTGGTTGCGCCGCGGCTCGGTCAGAAGAACACCGAGCGGCGGCGCACCAGCAGCTTGTAGAGCGTGTGCTGAATCGTTTCCCGCACCTGGTCGGTCAGGTTGAAGACCAGCATCGGGTCGTCCGCCGCCTCGGGCGCGTAGCCGTCGGTGGGGATCGGCTCGCCGAACTGGATCGTCCACTTCGTCGGCAGCGGCACCAGCCCCAGCGGCCCCAGCCACGGGAACGTCGGCGTCACCGGGAAGTACGGGAAGCCCAGCAGCCGGGCCAGGATCTTCGCGTCCCCGACCATCGGGTAGATCTCCTCCGCGCCCACGATCGAGCACGGCACGATCGGCACGCCGGTGCGCAGCGCGGTCGAGACGAAGCCGCCGCGCCCGAACCGCTGGAGCTTGTAGCGCTCGGAGAACGGCTTGCCCAGCCCTTTGAAGCCCTCCGGCATCACCCCGACCACCTCGCCGCGTTCCAGCAGCAGTTGGGCGTCCTCGGCGCAGGCCAGGGTGTGTCCGGCCTTGCGCGCCAGCTCGTTGACGAGCGGCAGCACGAAGACCAGGTCGGCCGCGAGCAGCCGCAGATGGCGCCCCGAGGGGTGGTGGTCGTGCACCGCCACCTGGGCCATCAGCGCGTCCAGCGGCAGCGTCCCGGAGTGGTTGCCGACCACCAGCGCGCCGCCGGCGGACGGGATGTTCTCCACGCCCTTCACCTCGACCCGGAAGTACGAGTCGAACAGCGGCCGCAGCAGTGACATCAGGACCTGGTCGGTCAGCTCCTCGTCGAAGCCGAACTCGTCGACCTCGTAGTCGCCGGTGATCCGCCGGCGCAGGAACGACAGCCCGCCCGCGACCCTGCGGTCCCAACGCCCGCCCAGCACGCGGTCGGCGGCCCCTGCGACCGCGTCGGTGAGGGCACCGGCTACCGCGCCGAGCGCGGAACCCGGCGAGGCGCTCTCCGGCTCGTCGGGGGCGTGCGCGCAAGGAGCGCCGGCGTCGCCGTCGTCCCTGGGCCCCTCCAACGCGGCCTCGGCGACGGCGGCCTCCCCGCGTGCGGCGCCTTCACGTGCGGTGTCCTCGCGTCCCGCTTCCCCACGTGCCGCGTCCCCACGTGCCGTGCCCTCACGGGTCCCGTCGTCGCGGGACGCGTCACCGCGCGCCGCCGCCTCGTCCGTGCGGACCGCCGCCAGGCCCGGGCGGCCGGTGGTCCTGCCCCGGGGCCGCCCGCCGCCTCCCGCCCGCGCACCACGCCGAGCGCGGGTGTCCTCGTCGAGTGGGATGACCTTGGCGTCCGCCATCGTGCGGCTCCTCCCGGTAGAACGCTTGAGGGTGCTGGAAGTGTCGGCGGTGCTCATGCCTCGTGCGGCAGCGCCGCGGCGATCCGGTCGACGGCCCGGGCCAGCCGGTCGGGCGGCAGGAGTCCGGGGCCCCGGCACGCCGCGAAGTCCTCGAACGTGCCCGCGGTGGTGTACCGCGGGGTGAATCCGAGCGTCTCACGCATCTGCGTGGTGTCCACCACCCGCCCGTGCGTCAGCAGCCTGATCTGCTCCCGCGAGAAGTCGGTCACCCCGACCCCGCGCAGCGCGGCGCCCACCCAGCGCACCGCGGGCAGCAGCACCGGCACGGTCGGCTTGCCCAGCCGCCGCGCGGTCTGCGACAGCAACAGCACGCCGTCGCCCGCGATGTTGAACGTGCCGCTGTTGAGGGTGCCGCGTTCCGGCTCGCGGGAGGCCACCCGCAGCACTTCCAGCACGTCGTCCTCGTGGACGAACTGCAACCGCGGGTCGTAGCCGAGGACGGTCGGCAGCACCGGCAGCGAGAAGTACTCGGCGAGCGGCGAGTCGGCGCTCGGCCCCAGGATGTTGGCGAACCGCAGCACCGCCACCGCCACGTCGGGCCGCCGCCGGGCGAACCCGCGCACGTACCCCTCGACCTCGACGGCGTCCTTGGCGAAGCCGCCGCCGGGCAGCGACTTGGGCGAGGTGGTCTCGCGGAAGACCGCCGGGTCGCGCGGGGCGGACCCGTAGACCGTGGTGGTCGACTTCACCACCAGCCGCCGTACGCTCGGCGCCTTCTGGCAGGCGCCGAGCAGCTGCATGGTGCCGATGACGTTGGTCTCCTTGACCAGCGCGCGCCCGCCCCTGGCGCGGCCGAGCGGCATGCCGGTCACGTCCAGGTGGACGACCGTGTCGACCGCGTGCTCGGCCAGCACCTTGGCGATCATCGGGTGCCGGATGTCGGCCCGTACGAACTCCGCGTCGCCGATGGGATGTTCCGGCGGCACGGAGTCCACCCCGATCACCCGGTCCACGCCGGGCTCGCGCTGGACGCTCCGGATGAACCGGCCGCTCAGCCGCCGAGCCACTCCCGTGACGAGCACGACGTTGCCCAAGGTCGAAGCCTTCCTTCTCACCCGGCTGTTCGAGCCACCGTTACGCCACCGTATCGGTTCGATATTGCGCTGTGGTGTCAGGGGAACGCGGGACGTGACGGACGATGTACGCCAAGTGTCGGCGCGGTGGCCCCCACGCACCACACCGGACGCGGGCGTTTCGGCCACGAACCACCGGGGCGGGCCCCACGTGGTGACGCCCCCGCCATACACCACTGCCCCCGGTCCGCCGTCGTATGACCGACGGTGGCCCGGGGGCAGGGAGAGCCCACGAACGGCTCGCTAACGCATGGCGCTCGCTCGCTTGGCCTTACTTCTTGTTACGGCGCTGCACACGCGTCCGCTTGAGCAGCTTGCGGTGCTTCTTCTTGGCCATGCGCTTGCGGCGCTTCTTGATGACAGAGCCCACGACTACCCTCGCTCACGATTGGAATCACTCGGTGCGGGGCGTCCGAGCCCACACGACCTACGTCGGCCAAGACTACCCGCCCGATCGCGGCGGACGTAATCCGGGGTGACGCCAGGCCGTCGGCGCGGGTGAACTCTAAGCCGATTCCACCCCCACGTAGGACTCCCTGAGGTAGTCGTGGACGGCCTTCTCAGGCACGCGGAAGGACCTGCCCACCCGGATCGCCGGCAGATGACCGCTGTGCACCAGCCGGTACACGGTCATCTTGGAGACGCGCATCACTGCGGCCACTTCGGCCACGGTCAGGAACTGGATCTGGCCGAGAGAACTTTCGTCTGTCGCCATGACAACACCTGAACCTTCCGCACATGACGGCCACCGGCTTCCCCTCCGGCGACTCGGGCACTCACGTGCGCTCTACACCAGACTAGGTGCGGGTGAGGCAAGTGGGGAAGAGGAGTACCGTTCGGTTGCCTACTGTGACAGACACGCTCGATTGAGTACATAGCGAGTAAGCGGCCGGTAGTAATCAGATCGCACAGCGTCATCAAGCGGAACGGCGACCGCCACTCTCCCCTCCGCCTCACCGACGAAGAGCGCCGGATCGTTGACGTCCGCCAGCCCGATCGCCTCGACCCCCAGCTGACCTGCCCCGCAGACCCATCCGTGGTCACCGATCACCAGCCCGGGCAGCGGCCCCTCACCCTCGGCGGCGGCCGCGAGCGCCGCCCGGACCGGCAGCGGCGAGTGGCTGTGCGCCCCCGGACCGCTCCCGTTCGCGCCGCCGTCCGCGGGGCGCACCACGGCCACACCGTGCAGGTAGTCCAGGGTGTGGGTACGTAGCCCGAATCGGGTCGAGATGTCGATACATCGACCGTACGCGGGGGTGAGTACCGGACAGCCCGCCGCCGACAGCGCACCCGCCAACACGGCGTAGAACCCCAGGAGTCGCTGCGGGTGCCCGGTCCCCAGCAGCACCGGCGACCGCTCCCGCGCGGCCGCCCCGATCCGGCCCGCGAACGCGTCCAGCGCCGCCACCGTACGGTCCGGGTCGATGAACTCCTGCCCGGTGACGCGGAACGGATCGGGCGAGTTGCCGCAGCGCTCCGACATCAGCCGTAACAACTCGCCCCGGGTCCAGCGCCCTCGGGGATCGAGCCCGATCAGGTAGCGGGGGTCGCGCTGGGCGAACAACTGGTAGCTGCGCAGGCTCGACTCCCGAGCCGTGGCCACCGGCCCGGCGAGCCGGGCGGCCAGCAGATGCGCGCGCAGGGCGCAGGCACTCACCATGTCCCGATGCTGACCCATACGCGGCGGACTACACCGACATGTCGCCAAATCCCCCTCTTTTGAGGGTCTTTCGGACCAGCCGCACACGCTGCCGGGCCGCGTCATGACGCGGAAGCGGCGGCGGCCTCAGGGCAGCAGTCCGTGCGAGGGGAAGACCGCCCGCCGTGTCGCCAGGATCGCCTGGTCCAGGCGATCGGCCGGGTCGTAGCCCTCGTCGAAGTCCCGCCACTGCGGCGTGCGTCCGTCCGTCATGCGCAGTGGCGCGCTCTGCCGCGCCCTGCGGTAGACCTCGTGCCGCCACTCCTGCGGTGTCTCGGTCTCGGGCGCGATCGGCGCACCGGCCGCCAGCGCCACCAGGTGCGTCCAGGTGCGCGGTACGACGTCCACCACCGCGTACCCGCCGCCGCCCAGCGCGACCCAGCGCCCGCCGGTGTGCTCGTGCGCCAGCTCGTGGCAGGCCTCGGCGACCGCGCGCTGCGCGTCCAGACTCACCGCCAGGTGCGCGAGCGGGTCCTCGAAGTGGGTGTCCGCGCCGTGCTGGGTGACCAGGACCTCGGGGCGGAACGCGGCCAGAAGCGGCGGCACCACCGCGTGGAACGCCCGCAGCCACCCCTCGTCGCCGGTCCCGGCGGGCAGCGCCACGTTGACCGCGCCGCCCTCCGCCGCCGCGCCGCCGGTCTCCTCCGGCCAGCCGGTCTGCGGGAACAGGGTGCGCGGGTGCTCGTGCAGCGAGATCGTCAGCACCCGCGGGTCGTCCCAGAACGCGGCCTGCACGCCGTCGCCGTGGTGGACGTCCACGTCCACGTACGCCACCCGCCGCGCGCCCAGTTCCAGCAGCCGGGCGATGGCCAGGGCCGGGTCGTTGTAGACGCAGAAGCCGGAGGCCGCGCCGGGCATCGCGTGGTGCAGGCCGCCCGCGAAGTTGACCGCGTGCTCCACCTCGCCGTGCCACACCGCCTCGGCCGCCCCCACCGACTGGCCCGCGATCAGCGCGGACACCTCGTGCATGCCCTCGAACGCCGGATCGTCCTCCGTGCCCAGCCCGTAGCCGCCGTCCGCGCTCTTCGGATCGGCCGAGGCCCGCCGCACCGCGTCGATGTAGTCCGGCCGGTGCACCAGGCGCAGCGTGGACTCGCCGGCCGCCCGGGCCGCCACCACCGGCACCCGCCCGGGCCCGGCACCGGTCAGCTCGAACGCCTCGACCAGCGCTCTGGTCAGCGCGAGCCGCACCGGGTCCATCGGGTGGCCGGACCCGAAGTCGTAGCCCGTGACCGCCTCATCCCACATCAACCGCGCGCGCCCGCTCATGCCCGACACCGTATCGGTCCGTTTTGCCACCGAACGAACGGGCGTACAGCAGTGTCGCCAGCACCAGCACCATCGGCACCAGCATGGCGCCCCGGTAGCTCCACGCGTCGCCGAGCCCGCCGACCAGCGGCGATCCCACCAGGAACCCCACGTAGTTGAAGACGTTGAGCCGCGCGATCGCGGTGTCGGAGGCCTGCGGGAACAGCCGCCCGGCCGCCGCGAACGTCTGCGGCACGATCACGCACAGCCCGAAGCCCAGCACGGTGAAGCCGAGCATCCCCATCCACGGCCCGGTCGCCGCCGCCACCACCGCGAACCCGCAGGCCGCCAGCACCGACCCGAACCGCACCACCGGCGCCGGCCCGAACCGCCGCACCCCCAGGTCACCGACCGCCCGCCCCAGCAGCGTCGTCACCATGTAGACGTTGTACGGGACGGTCGACAGCTGTTCGGAGCTGTGCAGGATGTCCTGGAGGTACTTCGCGCTCCAGTTGGAGACCGTCGAGTCCCCGATGTACGCGAACGCCATCACGAAGCACAGAGGCAGCAGCGGCCGGAACGACAGCGCGGCGGCGGTCCGTTCCTCCTCCTGGAGCGCCTCGGCCACCTGCGGCTGCTCGTCGACGAACCACCTGCCGGCCACCACCGCGACCGGGATCAGCACGACCACGCTCGGCGCGTACAGCGCGGCCAGCGACAGGTGCCAGTGCGCCCCGACCCACGCCAGCGACGCCCCGACGATCCCGCCCAGGCTGTACGCGGCGTGGAACCCCAGCATGATGCTGCGGCCGTACGCGCGTTGCAGGCTGACGCCGAGCATGTTCATCGAGGCGTCCAGCGCGCCGACCGTGATGCCGAACAGCGCCAGGCCCGCGGCGCACTCCCACAGCCGGCTGCCCGACCCGGAGGCCAGCAGCGCCAGGCACACCACCGGCTGCACGCACCGCAGCACGACCGTCGGCCGCACCCGTTTGACCACGTGCTCGGTCGTCACGCTCCCGACCCCGGCGAGGATCGGCACGGCGGCGAGGAAGACCGGCAGCAGCGCGTTTGATATCCCGTAGCGGTCCTGCAACGCGGGGATGCGCGTCACCAGGAGCGCGAAGACCGCCCCCTGCACGAAGAAGCTGACGGCGAGCGATGCCCTGCCGCGCCGAAGCCGTGCGTCCACGTCCACCTCCGCGTCCCGTTGGAGGTGGAGCGTACGGGGAGGGGCGCGTTTACGGGAGAGAGATCACGCTACTGATTGGTATCCGATGCGGAGAGGCCGCGGGCACGGGCTCCCGCCAACAGACCCGGCAGCTCGGAGGGGTGGGCGTACAGGGCGGTGGTACGGCCCAGACGCTCGGCCGGCGTCATGGCGACGAAGCCGATCACGTCCATCCCGGCGGCGACGGCGGCCCGGACGCCGAGCGGGCTGTCCTCCACGACGACGCAACGTTCCGGGGCGACGCCCATCGAACGGGCCGCGTGCAGGAAGAGGTCGGGGGCCGGCTTGCCGCGTCCGACGTCCTGTGAGCTGAACAGACGCGCGTCGTCGAAGTACCGCGTGAGCCCGGCCGCCCGGTGCCCGACCCGGATTCGCTCATGGCTCCCGGACGACGCCACACAGTACGGCACCCCGTCCGCGTCCAGCTTCTCCAGCACCTGCGCGATCCCGTCCACCGGCCGCAGCTCACGCTCGAACGCCTCGAAGACGCGGGCGTGGAAGACGTCGTCGAATTCCGCGGGGAGCGTGCGGCCCGACCGCTCGAGTACGACGTCGTGAACGCGGTGGAGCGCGGCGCCCATGTAGTCCCGGACGGAGTCCTCGTAGGTGGTGGGGTGTCCGAGCTCGGTGAGGTAGCCGGCGAGTATCCGGTTCGACAACGGCTCGCTGTCCACCAGCACACCGTCGTTGTCGAAGATCACGAGGTCGTAGCGCATCGCTCTACTGTAACGAGACAACGCGAAAAAGCCGCTGGCCTGTGACGGAACACCATCACAGGCCAGCGGCTGAAGAATTGTTCGGCGGCGTCCTACTCTCCCACAGGGTCCCCCCTGCAGTACCATCGGCGCTGAAAGGCTTAGCTTCCGGGTTCGGAATGTAACCGGGCGTTTCCCTAACGCTATAACCACCGAAACACTATGAAACTGTGAACCATGACCATGGTTCGTTGTCTCAGAACTGACATAGTGGACGCGAGCAACTGAGGACAAGCCCTCGGCCTATTAGTACCGGTCAACTCCACCAGTCACCTGGCTTCCATCTCCGGCCTATCAACCCAG
>NZ_NSKH01000027.1 GCF_003144095.1 Streptomyces sp. ICBB 8177
TGACGCACTCCTCCGCTTATTGATATGCTTAAGTTCAGCGGGTAGTCTTACTTGATTTGAGATCGAGTTGAACAACACATAAAGTGTCGTAAAATCCTGCATCAGTCAGCAATGAGGACAATTATCCTTTATGTTAGCTGCAGCAATAGTAATAATCCTGTTTGACGAGGACTAAATAGATATGCTTTTAGCTCAGATAAAAGTCCAGCTGCACCTGCATTTCAAGCCGCCCGCCTACCGGTGAAGGTTGTTGGGATAGCTCAAGTCCACCCTCCTTTTGAAAAAACAAGAGGAGGTTGAGGTGTTTACTGATACTCAAACAAGCATGCTCTTCGGAATACCAAAGAGCGCAATATGCGTTCAAAGACTCGATGACTCACGCTAGA
>NZ_NSKH01000004.1:0-166716 GCF_003144095.1 Streptomyces sp. ICBB 8177
TCGGGTCCCCGGGGCTGATCGAGACGGTGTACGGACGCGGTTTCCGGCTGGGGCCCGCCGAATGAGCCGCGGGAACGCGCCGCACGACAGGCCCGGTGTGAAGCGCGTACCGGTCGACGCGTGCCCATGCTGCTGCCGGGGCCGTGCGCGTGGCGTCGCGCGCTGACGGGGACGAGGCACCGCGAGACGGCCCGCGGCCCTGCGCCGTGAGCGGAGGCCGCAACGGCAAGGGTGCCAGTGACCGTCGCCGGAG
Organism: Streptomyces sp. ICBB 8177; assembly: GCF_003144095.1. Lineage (GTDB taxonomy): Bacteria > Actinomycetota > Actinomycetes > Streptomycetales > Streptomycetaceae > Streptantibioticus_D. Next base: position 254 of record NZ_NSKH01000004.1, read on the forward strand.
ACGGGCTTGGCCGAGAATCCGTCGTGCCAGGCGGCCTTCGCGCCGAAGTCCCCGATGCGGTAGACCTCGACCACGGATCCCACGGCGACGACGGCGCACACCAGCGCCGCAGCAACCCGGACGGGAACGCCCGTCGCGGTCACCCGGCCGCCGGATCCGGCCTCCGCACCGGCCTGGTCTGCACCCCTGCGGCCCAGCCACCACAGAGCGACAGAGACGACGAACAGGCCGAGGGCCCAGGGCAGCATCCCGTCGCCCAGTTCCGGGTGCCGACGCACCAGCGGGTCGTGGCGCTCCAGCCACTCGCCGGCGTGCGTGGTCAACGGAACGCTCACCAGCGTGACGAAGGCCAGCAGCGGCAGCATCAAACCGAGCCGCCGCAGCATCCCCGGCCATACCGCGCTCACCACCAGGCTCAAGGCCGTGAGTGGCACCAACACGACCACGACGTGCACGAGCAGGACGTGCGCGGGGAGGCCGTTGATCACCTCGGGCCCATGGAAGGGGACTCCTTGTCCGGGTAGGGGGTGATGGCAAGTCAACTCGGCTCGTGCGCAAGCGAGTAACACGTCTGTGCCGGAGAGCGTCACGTCCTGGTCGCCGGCGCCTGATGATCGCGAATCGTCAACAGCTTGCCGAGCATCTCGTCTAGAACTCGTTCGGAGAATCTGCGGAACTGGTTAAGATCCCGTCCGCGGTGAGGCGTCGGGCCCCCGGCGGCGCCGAGCAGCGTGCCAGCAGCATAGGTCACCGCCATCGCCGGCGCGCTGCCGCCCGCGTTGCGCATGATCGCTCGTGCCACTGACGCATCGCCGAGCTGGGCGCTCGACCAACCGCACGTCTCGTCCTCTGAGCTGTTCCGCGGCCTCCGCGGCCCGGGCGGGTGTCAGACCGCGGCCTTGCAACAGACCTGCGAGTTCGGCCAGCTCGGCCTCGTACTCGGTGGCCAGCTCGGTGCGCTCCTTGGCGAGCGCGGCCCGCTCCGAATCGCGCTGGGTGCCCACGGAGACGCACTCGCCGGCCTCGACTACGGCGGGCAAGACACGGGCCCCTTTAACTACCGCCGCTCACGGGATTGCTGATGTCCCGTTGAACCGCAGTGTGAACAGCGGTGATTAGGCGTTGTTGTGCCTCGCTGAGGCCGCATGGGCGGGGGCGGTCGTCACCGGGTTCAAGGTGGCATCCGTAGATGGTCAGAGCGCCGACGACATCGCGGGCGGGGCCTCCCAAGGCGGGGATGAGGCAGGAGGCGACCTTGTTGGGGGGCCGGCCGTCAGCGGATCCGATGGCGCCGGCTGTCCGGCCGTACAGGCCGTGGCTGGACCAGGCCGGACGCTGGATGACGATGGTGTCCGGGCTCGGACGGCATGGATCGGTGTCCTGGATCATGGCCGCGGGAAGGCCGTCGCGGAGGTTCAGACCACCGTCAGAGTCGATCAACGCGCAGATGGTACTCATTGGAGCCGCCCCTGCGTTCCGAAGGGGTTTCAGTCTTTCGCCGCGCCGGAAGGCCGCCTCGGCCTCCCTCTGATGCGGGCCTTGCGGCCACCCCGGGGATACGGCGTTGTTCGGGGATGTGTTTCCATCATGTCGCTGCGAGGCGGCATGCTCAAGCGCCGGGGCGGCCAAGCCCACGCAGCCGTGGAGGTGAGTCAGGCGCATCGCACCGTTCCGCGCCGGGACGGTGGAGCTCTCGGGCCGGCCCCTCCAGGGGGCGCTGAGCACCTGGGCGGTGGGCTTGGCGCAGCTCGCACTGGACGTCCACGACTCCTTCGACAGCCCGTGCGAGTCGAGCCGCGATCGGCACCAGCGACGTATCAGGAATAGCGCCGCTCAGCGTCACCACACCATGGGCGACGGTGACCCGCACCGGCGGCGTCACAGCGGCGAAGAGCCCTTCGGTGACGACGTCACGGACATCCTTCGCGATCTCCGTGTCCGGGCGCAGGAAGACCCTGAGCAGGTCGCCTCGGCTGACCAGTCCCGTCAGCCTGCCCCGGTCATCGACGACCGGAAGCTGCTTGACGCCGGCTTGTGCCATCGCTCGTGCCGCCTGGGCCAGTGTGGCGTCGGCCCGTACGGTCACGGCCGGGCAGGTCATGGCATCCTCCGCGGTGAGCGCCCCGGCCTTGCCCAGATCCACGAGGCGGAGCATCTGTTCCGTGCGAGACGGCTCGGCGGCGCGGAACTCCTCCTTGGGCAGCAGATCAGTCTCGGAGACGACGCCCACGACGCGGTTGTCGTCGTCGAGCACCGGGAGGGCGCCGATCCGCCACGTCGCGACGACCCCGACGATCTCCTTGAACGACGCCGCACGGCGCACCGCGACGACTTTGCGCGACATCACGTCGCGGACGGTGAACGGGCTCGTGGAGGTCATGGCATCCCCTTCCGCGTACCCCGCGCGCGGGGTACGGCTGACGCGCGGGTGACCTGGGGTTGTCAGACGGGGACGACGATCACCGGGCACAGGCCGTGGTGCAGCACGCGCTGCGACACGATCCCCAGCGGCATGGACATCCGGCCGCGCTTCCGGCGGGCGCCGACCACGACCAGACCGGCACGCCGGGAGGCCGCCACCAGCGCGGCCGCCGGCTCGGCCAGCCCCACCGAAGTCGTGACCCGCACGTCCGGGTGGGAAGCGCGTCCGTCCGCGAGCGCCTTGTCGAGGTCTTCGGCCTCCTCGCGGTCCCGCCGGGCCTCCTCGGCCGGGGACACCCCCCGGTGGCCCGGATAGACCTGCGGGTAGGTCCATGAGCGCACGGCCTCCAGGCCGACGCCGCGACGCTCGGCCTCGGCGAAGGCGAACATGACGGGTTCGGGCGGCTCGTCGGGGGCGACCCCGATGACCACCGGGCCCGAGGTCTCGGCCGGCCGCTCGGCCTCGCCCGGCCGCACCACCGCCACCGGGACCTCCGCGTACGTGGCGACGGCGTGGCTCACGGAACCGAGCATCAGCGACACGAACCTGCCCTGCCCCCGTGACCCCACCACCAGCAGTTCCGCGTCGGCGCTCATGCGCAGGAGACCGTGAACGGGGCTGTCGGTGAGGACCGCGGTCGTGGCGTCGAGGCCCGGGTGCCGGGCGGCGGCGCGCTCCCGGGCCTCGGTCAGGAGGCTGTCCACCGCCTGTCGGGAAGCCCCCGGCGGCTGAGCGGGCTGCGGCACGGCGGGGCCGGGCACCTGCGGCTCGTCCGGCTCCGGCATCGCGGGGCCGGGCGTCGGCGCTGGCGCGGGCTCCGGCACAGCGGGGCCGGGCACTCGGTCGGGCGCGTGTTCCCAGGCGTGCCCGATCCTCAGCGCGCACCCTCGTAGCGCCGCCTCGTCGGCGGCCCAGTCCAGCGCCAGGCCGGCCGACGGCGACCCGTCGTAACCGACGGCCACATAACGGGTTGTCGCATCACTCATGGTTCCGGCTCCTCATCCGGTCGGTGTCGACAACGGCGGCCCGCCAGCCCAGGCCGGACGGGAGACGCCTTCCCGCCACACCCGAGCCGCGCCGTCACAAGCCCGGTCCACGACCACTCTCCTCGCTCGCACCGGCCCCCCCAAGGGACGGACGGCCCTTATGGTGGGCCGGACAGCACCCTCAGACCCGCTCAGCGGATGGGCACGGCAGCCACCAGGGCGTGGAACGTGGTGGACAACGGCGTGCGCGACGGGCCCCCGGCCTCCAGCGGCCTCGTTCCGCCCGGGAGCGCCGGCGATGTACCAGTTCGACGGTCCTGGCGGTGCCAGGCGTTCACGACTCGCAGAAAGGCGCTCTCGCGAGCCAACGCATCGAACGCGTTGGTGAGCATCTGCCCGGTGCCGCGCGACTTGGCTTTGTTCGCGAGTACCGCCAGCAGACGTTCGAACAAAGCTCTCTCCAGGAACGGTGGGCCCGCTGCAGCCCGCCTCATGAACTTCCCCGCCGGACGACCCTTGATTGCCCGTCGGCAGCTGTCGCCAGCAGGTGGCCTGAGCGCGTTGATCTGCCCGCCGCATCGTTCAGATACCGTGCGCCGCTATCGGCGCGGGCATCTTCGCCGCCCTTGCGCCGGCCGCATCCGTCGGCGGTTCCGGACTGCTGCCGGGTCTGGCGCTGGCGGCCGTGGTCGCGTACTGCAACGCCACCTCCTCGGCGCGGCTTGCCGCCCGCTACCCGCACTCTGGCGGCACCTACGTCTACGGGCGCGAGCGCCTCGGAGAGTTCTGGGGCCACCTGGCCGGCTGGGGTTCGTGGTCGGCAAGACCGCCTCCTGCGCGGCGATGGCCCTGACGGTGTGCTCCTACGTGTGGCCTGCTCAGGACCACGCCCTGGCGGTCGCCGCGGTGGTGGCGCTGACCGCGGTGAACTACGTCGGCGTGCAGAAGGCCGCCTGGCTGACCCGGGCGATTGTCGCCGTCGTACTGGCGGTGCTCGCCGCGGTGGTCACCGCCTGCCTCACCAGTTCGGCCGCCGGCACGGCGCACTGGGCCGTCAGCACCGACGCTGGGTTCCACGGCGTGCTCCAGGCCGCCGGGCTGCTGTTCTTCGCCTTCGCCGGGTACGCGCGTATCGCCACTCTCGGCGAGGAGGTACGTGACCCGGCCCGCGCCATTCCCCGAGCCATCTCGGTGGCGCTCGGTATCACCCTGATCGTCTACGCCGTCGTCGCGCTCGCCGTCCTCGCCGTCCTAGGCAGTGTCTTCAAATGATCACCGCTGGTGGATCATGGTGTTGTGATACGTCGCCATGAACTGTCGGACGCCGAGTGGGAGTTCGTCCGGCCGCTGCTGCCCGAGTCGTTGCGGGGACGCAAGCGGCTGGACGACCGCAGGGTCCTGAACGGGATCGTGTGGAAGTTCCGGACCGGGACGGCCTGGCGGGACGTGCCCGAGCGCTATGGTCCGTGGGCCACGCTGCACACGCGTTTCCGCAGGTGGGCGGCGGACGGGACGTTCGAACGGATGCTGCGGGCCGCTCAGGCGAAAGCGGATGCGGCGGGCGACATCGAGTGGCTGGTGTCGGTCGACTCGACCGTCGTCCGGGCTCACCAGCATGCGGCCGGGGCCCGAAAAGGGGGCTCCGCAACCCGGCCCTCGGCCGGTCCCGAGGCGGGCTGACCAGCAAGATCCACCTGGCCTGTGACGGGCAAGGCCGTCCGCTCGCGTTCGTCGTCACGGGCGGCAACACCAACGACTGCACCCGGTTCACCGCCGTCATGGAGGCGATCCGGGTGCCCCGGATCGGCCCCGGGCGACCCCGGGTCCGGCCCGATCACGTCCTGGGCGACAAGGGCTACAGCTCGAAGGCGATCCGCACCTGGCTCCGCCGCCGAGGCATCACCCACACGATTCCCGAGCGGGCCGACCAGGTCCGCAACCGGGCCCGGCGAGGCAGCCGCGGAGGCCGCCCGCCGACCTTCGACCGCGAGGTCTACAAGCGGCGCAACGTCGTGGAACGGTGCTTCAACCGCCTGAAGCAGTGGCGTGGCATCGCCACCCGGTATGACAAGACCGCCGAGTCCTACAAAGCCGCCGTCACCCTCGCGTCACTCCTGATGTGGGCGTGACATTTGACGACAGAACCTAGGCCCCGACCGGCTCGCCCATGCCACCGCGCCGCTGGCCGACGCGGTCCGCGCGGCCGACGCACCCGGCCTGGCCCCGGTGGTGCGGGCCGGTGCGGCCGTCGCCGCCCTGGGCTCGCTGCTCGCGCTGGTCCTTGGCGTCTCGCGCACCACCCTGGCGATGGCCCGCGACCGCCACCTGTCCCACGCACTCGCCGCCGTCCACCCGCGCTTCAAGGTGCCGCACCGTGCCGAACTCGTCGTCGGCGCAGTCGTCGCCGTCCTGGCGGCGGTCGCGGACGTGCGCGGGGCGATCGGCTTCTCCTCGTTCGGCGTCCTCGCCTACTACACCGTCGCCAACGCCTCGGCTTGGACCCTCACCCCCCGCCGAGGGACGCCCGCTGCGGATCATCCCCGTACTCGGCACGGCCGGCTGCCTGGCCCTGGCCTTCGCGCTGCCGGGGGCCTCGGTGCTGTGCGGCGCTGTGGTGATCGCGCTCGGCGCCGCCGCTCACCCGCGGCTGAGCAGGCCTCAGGCTGGAGCTGGCCCCGCAGGCGGCACTCGTAGCCGTGCGAGACGAACTCCTCTACCGTCCACGCACCGTGGCCTCTCTCGGCCGTGTGGTGAAGGACGTGCAGCCGCATCGCATCCCGGAGCTGCCGTGTGTTGATCGGCAGCAGCCTCGGGAACCGCACCGCACTCCCGAGCCGCCTGCCGGCGGCCGTCGCGAGGCTTTCTGCGGGCACGTTGACTCCTACGGGGACCGGCAAAGTACGGCCCTCACCTCTCCTGGCCCGAGTCGCTCCGGGAACCGGTGGGCGTCCCGGGGACTTGAACGGTGCTGGTCCGGCCGGGGGCCACCGTGATCGTCCGGTCCGGCAACACCACACGGATGGGGTCGGCGTCCGACGGCGGAACGGTGATACTCAACTCCCCTGCCCCTACCCGCAGTTGTATCCCCCAGTGGCCGCGGTATCGGAACGAGAAGCTGAACTGCGAGACTTCCGGCACCGGTACCGGGTCGAGCCACAGGGCGTCCTCCCGCGTCTCCAGACCGGTCAGGCCCCGCTGAACGAGATCGGCGGTCCCGGCCATGGCACCCAGGTGGACCCCCTCCCCGGTGGTACCGCCCTGGAGGTCGGCGACGTCGCCGGTGAGCGCCTCCTGGCAGTAGGCCCAGGCGTCCGAACGACGGGCTCTGGCCAGCACCCAGCCGTGGACGAGTTCACTCAACGTCGAGCCGTGGCTGGTGCGGCGCAGGTAGTACTCGACAGTCCTACGCCACGTGGCATCGTCCAGTGGATAGCCCAACGAGGCGAACAAGGCGCACAGTTCCGTCGGCGAGAACAGGTACCCCAACATCAGCACGTCCGCCTGTTTGGAGGCACGGTAGCGGTTGCAGGAATCGCCTTCCTCCTCCAGGATTCGGTCCAGCCTGCGAATGTCCCCGCACCGTGCCCGGTAGCCCTCCCAGTCCAACTCGGCGAGGTCCCCGTACCCGTCGAACTGGCTGATGACTCCCTCGTGGAAGGGCACCCGCAGGCCGCGCGAGACGTCCTGCCAGCGCTCCAGTTCCCCGGTCTCCAGCGCCATGCGTTCGAACAGTTCGTCGCGCCGGTGGGCGGGCAGCGCGCGAGCCAGGTCGAGGGCTCGGCCCAGCACCCAGGCGGCCAGGACGTTGGTGTAGGAGTTGTCGTTGAGTCCGGGCCGATCCGCGTCCGGGTAGGCGTCGTGGTATTCGTCCGGTCCCATGACCCCGCGCACGCGGTATCGCCCGTGCGCGGGATCGAACGTCGCGAACTCGCCCCAGAAGCGGGCGACTTGCAGGACGATTTCGGCGCCACGGGTGAACAGGAAGTCGGCGTCCCCGGTGGCCTGGCAGTACTGCCAGACGTTGTAGACCACCGCCGAGCCCACGTGGTGCTGGAGGCGGGAGTGGTCAGGGAGCCAGCGCCCGGAACGCGGGTTGAGGTGCAGCGTCTGAGACTCCTCACGGCCGTCGCTGCCACTCTGCCACGGATACATCGCGCCGATGTGCCCGGCTTCCCTCGCGGCCTCGCACGCCCGGGGCAGCCTGCGGTGACGATAGTTCAGCAGAGCGCGCGAAACCTGGGGAAAGCGTAGGTTCATCGACGGCAGTACGAACAGCTCGTCCCAGAACACGTGGCCCCGGTACGCCTCTCCGTGCAGGCCGCGAGCCGGTACCCCCACGTCCAGTTCCGCCGTGTGAGGCGAGAGGGTCTGCAGGACGTGGAAGAGATGCAGACGCAGGATCGTGCCCGCCTCCCCGGGCACCCGTAGGTCGCCGCGTTGCCACAAGTGACCCCAAGCGGTGCGGTGTTCGGCGCGAAGACGGTCGAACCGCGGCGCCCTGCGGACCCGCCCGAGGGCGGCGTGCAGCGGCTCGGCGATCGCGCGGTCACGTGAGGTGTGCAGGGCTATGGTCTTGTCCATCACCGTCGTGGCCCCGTCGTCGAGACGCACGGTGAGGGACTGCGCAGCTCTGGTGTCCGTCAGTTGAGGGACCGCGCGCGCCGGCCGGCCGCGGGAGACAACCAGCCGGGCAGCGACCGCGATCCGGACACCCGACGCCCGGGTGCGGCACGTCAGCCAGACGAGACCGCCAGCTCCGGTTCCGGTGCGGTGTCCCGTCAGGTGGTCGCCTCGCAGGTCCCGGTAGCGCTCCACACCCGCGTTGCGGACGTCGCCGTCGATCGCTCCCTCGATCTCCAGCTCGCCTGACCACCCGTCAGGGGTGAAGTATGTCCGCAGCGCGGCCAGATGGGGGTCGCCCATGTGCACCAGCCGCACCTGGACGACGCGCAGCGACCGCCCGGGGCCGAGGCCGATCCGCATCCGGCGGGTCAACGTGCCCGCGTGCAGGTGGAGGATCTGCCGGTACGACAGGAGCGAGCCGTCGTCCGGGGAGAACCACTCGGTGTCAGGAGCGACCACGCGGAAGCGCAACGGCAGCCAGTTCGGCAGGTTGACCATGTCCTCGTTCTCCACCTGTCGTCCGGCGACGTCCGACAGCAGGCGGTCGTAGCACCCGGCCACGTAGGTTCCGGGGTAGTGCACCGCGTCGGCGGCTGTCTCGGGGGCGGCGCCCCGGGTAGCGAGGTAGCCGTTGCCGAGCGCGCACAACGATTCGCGCAGCTTCTCCCGCGCCGGGTCGTACCCCTCGTAGCACCAGGTCCACCGGTCCGCTCCGTCGGCCGTGGCACCCGCCCGGCTCATGTCCGCCCCACTGGCACGGCCATCGGACAAGCGGGCCTCACGGTCGAACGGCTCGCCCCGGGCATGGTCACCACCGCTTCCGGCGCTCGCGACTGTCCTGGTCATCCGGCGTGATACATGCGTCTCCCTCCAACCTGCCGTACCTGGGCGGTCCGCGACAGGGACGGACGAGCCCGCGACCAGGGACCTTCGGACCTGCCGCCGGGACGGCCCCCGGGGCGTACGGGCACCGCACGAGGCTGATCGGCCCTGTCCTCCGCCCCGCGGGACGCGGTCGACTGGCACCGACGCCGCCGACCGGAAAGGTGGCATTTCATGCCGACGACGGCCATCGCCGTGACCGGCCTCACCAAGCGTTTCCGCACCGTGGACGCCCTTCGCGGGATCGACTTCGACGTGCCTGCAGGCACGATCTTCGGGCTTCTGGGCCCCAACGGCGCCGGAAAGACCACCGCGATCCGTGTTCTGACGACGATCGCCAGGCCGTCCTCCGGACACGTCGAGGTGCTCGGGCGGGACGTCGTCAGCCAGGCCGCCGAGGTGCGGCACTCCATCGGTCTGGCCGGCCAGTACGCGGCGGTGGACCCCAACCTGACCGGGCGCGAGAACCTGCGTCTGATCGGCCGGTTGAACCATCTGGCGAGGCCGCTGATCCGCGGTCGCGCCGACGGGCTGCTGGAGCGGTTCGACCTCGACGCGGCGGCCGACCGGCCGGTGCGGGCCTACTCCGGCGGGATGCGACGGCGTCTGGACGTGGCCGCCGCACTGGTCGGCGAGCCTCCCGTGCTCCTGCTCGACGAGCCGACCACCGGACTCGACCCGGCCAGCCGCAACGCGTTGTGGGACCAGCTGCGTCAGCTCGTGCGGGAAGGCACCACGGTCCTGCTCACCACCCAGTACCTGGACGAGGCGGACCGGCTGGCCGACCGGATCGCCGTACTCGACCGGGGTCTGATCATCGCCGACGACACCCCCGAGGCGCTCAAGGCGAGCCTCGGCGACACGGTGGTCGAGCTGGACATGGGCGACGCCGACCGCGCCGAGCGGGCGGTCCGCCTCCTGCACGGGCTGGCCGACCACGCGGCGCGGCAGGACGACTCGGTGGTACGGCTGCGTACCCACGACGGGTCCGACCTGCTGCTGCGGGCCCTGCGCGAACTCGACCGCGGCACTGCCGCGCCGCTGCGGATCAGGGTCCGCGAACCCAGTCTCGACGACGTCTTCCTCGCCCTGACCGGCAGTCCTGCCGACGCCCCCGACGACGGCGCTCCCCCGGGGGCCGACCCGCCCGGGGACGCGGGCGGTGAAGCGTGAACGCGTTCGTCCGCGGCGGGGCGGACTCCGTGCGCGACGGACTGGCCGTCGCGCACCGCAACATGATCGCCCTGCGCCGGGTGCCCAGACTCCTGGTGTTCTCCACCATCCAGCCGATCGTCTTCGTGCTGATGTTCCGCTATGTCTTCGGCGGCGTCGTCACCCGGTCGGTCACCGGCCTGCCTTATGTCGACTTCCTCATGCCAGGGGTCTTCGTGCAGACCGCCGTCTTCGGCGCCATGAACACCGCGATCGGACTCGCGACCGACCTGCAAACAGGCCTCATGGAACGCTTCCGCTCACTTCCCATGGCGCGTTCCGCCGTGCTCTCCGGCCGGACTCTGGCGGACCTCGCACGCAACGTGCTCGTCGTGGCCCTGATGACCGCGGTGGGATTCGCCGTGGGATTCCGCGTTCACACCTCCCTGGTCTCGTTCCTGGCCGGGGCCTGCCTGGTACTCGCCTTCGGGTTCGCCATGTCGTGGATCTTCGCCACCCTGGGGCTCGCGGTCGGGGACCCCGAGACGGCCCAGGCGGCGGCCTTCCCCGTCCTCGCGCCGCTGGTCTTCGCCTCCGCCGCGTTCATCCCCGTCTCCACCATGCCCGGCTGGCTCCAGGCATTCGCCGACCATCAGCCCGTATCAGCCTCGGCGAACGCCGTACGAGCCCTCATGACCGGTGGCCCCACCGCTTCGTTCGTGTGGCAGGCGCTCGCCTGGGACATCGGCATCATCGCGGCCTTCGCACCCCTGGGCATCTGGTTCTACCGGCGGGCGGACTAGGGCGTGTCCGACGGGTCGGTGACGGTCTCATCAGCGGATCGTGCGACTGGTAGGGGGCAGGGTGATCTGTTTGCTCGTGACTGGGCTCGACTGGAGCCGCACTTCCCGCAGAACACGGGGCGGGGGCGGGCGTTGGAAGAATCACCGCACTGTCGATTCCCGAGCGAGATGGGCCCTTGCTGCGAGAGACGCCGCGCTGAGCGTCACTGCCCGGCCCACGCCCTCGCAGTAGCGGGGGCGTGGGCAGCGACCGATTCCATGGACAAGCGCTCGTACCCGAGCTTCGTCAGGAGACGGAGTGCCGCGTCGAGAATGGCGACGTCACGGCCGGCGTCGCGCGGGCGGCCCATGCCCGGGGCCCGGCCGAAGATGCGCTTCGTGCGCGGTCCGACTTACTCATCGAAGGGTCGCGATGCGACATCGCACAGGGCCGTCCGGCCCCTCCCCCGCGAACGGTCGGCCCCCGGCACAGGCTCCTCGGCCCTGTGCGGAGCGGGATGGACAGGCAAAAGTGGGTTGCCAGACGAAGGCAAGAGTGGGTTGCTGGAGGCCCGCAGCACGGTCTTCCCGAGCGACCAGCAGTCGGCCAGAGGGTGCCATGTCGAACCGGGAGCAGCACCACACACCGCCTGCGAGCGGGACGCGGATCCTGCGGCGCGGCACCGACCGTACCGAGACATGGATCGGCTGGCTGCTCATCGTTCTGACGTTTCTCGGCACACCCTCTGCCGCGCTCGGCACCCACGCCTACGTCAGCCGCTCCTCACTGCGGGTCGTTCACAGCGAGCAGCTCACCCGCCGCCCGGCGACCGCCCGGCTGCTGCGCGACACCCCACCGGTCACGGGGACGACCGCGACGAACCTGGTCGACGCCCCGGTCCGCATCGACCGGCCGGGCCGGGCTCCCTACGACACGAACGCGCCCTTCCCGGCCGACGAGCACGCAGGCACCACGACGCGGGTGTGGGTCGACGTCCGCACCGGGCACACCGTGCCCCCTCCGCTGACGCAGGCCCAGGCGGACCGGGGCGCAGCGATGGCGGCGGCGCTCGCCGGACTGTCGGTCCCGTTCTGCTCGCTGGTGGCATGGACAAGCGCCCGGTGGCTCCTGGACGACCGGCGGTACAAGCAGTGGGACGCCGAGTGGGAGGCCTTCGAACCGCGGTGGAGCCGGAAGTTCGGGCACCGCGACTAGGAACGGATGAGCTCGGTGGGCCACCATTCACCAACGACACCGCCGCGGACCGTGCGACCGGCCGAATCTTTCTCCGCACAGGTCCAGTCGTTCACCGAGGCGTCGCCCGAGGAGCCACCCGATCTCCTGCTGCGCCATCTGCACACCGCTCCTCGGGGCCTGTCCTCCCGCCAGGCGGCCGGCGCCTGACCCAGTACGGCCCCAACGCGAGGTCGTGCCGTTCCTCGTCTTCGCGCTCAGTGGAGGTGCGGTGCCCCTGCCTTTGACCGTCCCCCAGCTCCTCGCCTTCGACGTCGGCACCGAGACCCCGCCGTCCCTCGCCCTCAGTCGCGAGCCCATCGAACCGGGAACGATGACTCAGCCGCCCCGCCCTCACGACGAACCCGTCATCCGGGGCCCCATGCTGCTACGCGCCTGGCTCCTCCTCGGGCTCATCGTCACCGCCCTGCAGATGGCGGGCTTCTTCTATGTACTCACCCGCGCCGGCTGGCACCCCGGCGCCGCGGTGGGCACCGGGCACCCGCTCCATCACGCCTACCGGCAGGCGACCACGATGTCGTTCCTCGGCATGATCGCCGGTCAGGTCGGCACCGCGTTCGCCGTGCGCACCAGCCGGGCCCCGCTCCGGTCGGTCGGCGTCCTGAGCAACCGCCACCTGCTGTGGGGTATCGCCGCTGAGCTGCTGCTTGCCGCAGTCTTCGTCTACGTTCCGGCGATGCACTCCGTGCTGGGAACGGCGGACGTTCCCGGCAGCGATCTGTTGTGGCTGATCCCGTTCCCGTTCGTCGTCTGGGGAGCGGACGAGCTCCGCCGGTGGCTGGTGAGGCAGCACACCGGGGACAGGTGGCAGGCGGCAGGCTGAGGGGGCATCTTCAGCGCTGCGGCGATGTCTGCGGCGGCACCACGACGAGAGGGCACAGGGCGCGGTGGGCCAGGGTCCTGCTGGTCGAGCCGACGACCATGCCGCGGAAGCCGCCCCGTCCCCGGGAGCCGACGACGAGGAGCTGGGCGTCCTGCGCCGCGCGGGCGAGTGTGAGCGCCGGGCTCCCGTAGAGCACGTCCTGCCGCACGCGGACCTCCGGATACTTCTCCCGCCATCCGGCCAGCGCCTCGGACAGTTCGGCCTGGGACTCGTCGGCGATCCTCAAGTAGTCGGCCGTTCGCGGGCGCCGGACCTCCAGCGCCACCAGCTCCGTCTCGCGCAACGCGGCCTCCTCGTAGCCGTAGGCGACCGCGTCCTGCGACACCGCCGATCCGTCCACGCCCACCACCACGGGGCCCGTCTCCCAGTCGTCCAGCGGCATGCCGAAGGTCAGGGCAACGGGGCAGGGCGGGTGACCCACCAGCGAGGTGCCCAGCCCGCCGAAGGTGAAGACGCCCTCGATCTCGGGTTCGTGGCGCGCGCCCAGGACCAGCAGCCCCGCCTGGTCGCCCTGGTCCCGCAGTATGCGCACCGCACGGCCTTCGGCCAGCAGGACGTCGACCTCGATGCCCGGGTGCCGTTCCTCGGCCGCGAGCCGCCCCATTTCCAGGAGGGTCTGCCCCTCCGCCCGAAAGTGCCGGCTCCACACGTGATGCGGATGCTCCTGTCCGGCCGTGGGGGGAACGTTCCCGGGCCATTCCTGCGCGTGCACCAGGCGCAGCGGCAGTTGCCGGCGCGCGGCCTCGTCGGCCGCCCACATCACGGCGCGGCGGCTCACCCGGGTGCGTGTCGCACCGACCACTACGGGCCGGCGCCGGTCGTACGTGGTCATGTTCACCGCTTCCAGACTGGTCGATTCAGTGGTCGGCGGACGTGCGGCGGTCCCGGGCGGCCTCCACGACCTCGGCCATGTCCGTCAGGCCTCGGTCGGCGTAGTGGAAAAGGTCGTCGAGGGAGAGAACACCCACGAGGCGGCCCTCGCTCACCACGGGAAGGCGCCGCGCCCGGACACACCGCATGCGGTACAGCGCCTCCGTCATCTCGCTGTGGACCTCCACGGTCACCGGGTCCTGGGACATCACGAGTTCCACCCGGCTCTCCCCCGGCAGGCGGCACGCCAATACCCGCGTGACGAGATCGCGAGCCGTGAGGGTGCCGAGGACCGCCCCGTCACGCACGACCGGCAGGAATCCCACCTTGGCCTCCGTCATCCGGCGTGCCGCTTCCTCGACGGTCGCCTCGGGAACGACGCCGACCGCGGGCGTGCTCATCGCGTGCTCGACCCGCACTTCGACCGCCTCCGTAACCAGATTCCACCGAACGGGAGTTGGCGTCCCACACTGAGGGATCTCAGCGAGGCATCCGGAAAGCGGGCCGGGTATGCGTGTCATCCACCTCGTACCCCAGCTGGTCGATGACGTCGACCACCCCGTCAACCGCCTGTGTGAGGTGGACGGCGACCGGGATGGCGCTGCGCTGTTCCAGGGTTCCCTTCAGCACCACGATGCCGTCGTGCACGTCTATCTCGAAGCGCTCGGGATCCGCCCACAGCACGCGCATGAACACCTCCCGCTGGACCTCCTCCCGAATCTCCGAGTCGGACCGCAGATAGCGGCGCAACAGGTCCCTCCTCGCGACGATCCCGACCAGCGCACCGTGGTCGTCCACCACGGGAGCGGCTTTGAGTTCGCGTCCGAGCAGCGTCCGAGCAGCGGCGGCGATGCTGTCATCGTCGCGCACGGTCACGGCGGGAGCGCTCATCACTCCCTGAGCACTGAGCCGCTTCGCCCTCTCGCGCGCCCGCCTCGCCGCGGAACCGCCGTGGCGCAGCAGCCCGCGCGGCCGGGCTCCTGGTGTCTCCCCGAGGATGTCGGCCTCGGAGACCACCCCCACGAGCTGCCCTTCGTCGTCCAGAACGGGCAGCGAGCTGACGCCTCGCTCGTCCAGAACGCGTACGACTTCCTTGTAGGGCGTCCGGACGCGCACCGCGGCGACATCCTTCGTCATGACGTCTCGCACCTTCGTACCGGTCACGGCAACCTCCCGGATGGTGTCCGTCGCTCAGCACGCTAGGCACTGACCAACGCCCCGGACAGGGCCGTCCGGCCCCTGCCGGGTACCTTCCCAGGGAGCGATCCTGGGACCAGTCGCACCGGCGCGGACGCGCGAACAAGACGGGCCACCGAGTCGGAAGAGCATCACGACTCGACCACCCGTGCGGCGCGTGATGTCGTTTGCGCGCTCCCCGCAGGGCGGTACGGCAGCACGGAAGGACCGAATCCCATGACCGCCACGGCCGACGGCAGCATGACACCGCCGCACACCAAGGAATGGGCCCTCAGGCTCGACATCTACGAGGAGGGCGACACCACGCGGGCGCACGCCCGTCTCGACACCCACGACAACGTGCTGGAAGCGGTCGCCGAGGCACGCCGCAATCCCCACGACCGGGCCGTCCCCGAAATAGGCGACGAGATCGCGGCGGGCCGCGCGATGATCGCGCTCGGCGAACGGCTGGTCCGCGCGGGTGCCTCCGATGTCGAAGCCGCCATCTCGGCGCCCCGCGCCCGGTGATCGCCGCTGGCCCCGCCTGGGTGGTCACCACGGGAGGTGGCGTCAGCCCGACGTCGTGAGCCTTGGCGAAGAGCCCCCGTGCGGGGACAGGGTCTACCACTCGACCCGCCTCTCCACGCTGTGCCGGTGGTAGCGGAGATGGGCCGCAGGGAGCGCCGGTCAGCGTCCTTGCGCGATGAGTGTCTCGGGTCGGCGATCGTCACCGTGCCAGGTGGGCCAGCCGAGCAGGCGAGGGCGTTCGGTGACCCAGGCGCGCGTGTCGGGGCCGATCTCAACGTCGATCAGGTCTTCCAACAGGGCCCGGTAGCGCTCGACGAGGCCGCGGTGGGCGGGGTCGGCGGCCAGGTTGCGCATTTCAGCCGGGTCGTCCTCGCGATCGTAGAGGACGACGTCATTGTCAGCGAGGAGCGCTTGTGTGCTGGGGGGGCGATTGGGGTTGAGGGGCGAGAAGTAGCGGCCGACAGTGTAGCGGTCGTCACTGTAGGCACGCAGGAAGCCGCGTTTGTTCCAGTCGGGGCGCAGGTCGCCGGAGGCGACGCGATGGGGAGCCTGGGCGTCGGCGAACTCGAACCAGAACGAGGCATCCAACGTGGTGATCGACTCGACCGCGTTCAAAATCCCCTCGCGTACCGGATGTCCGTGCAGGACGGGCATCAGCGAGTGGCCCTTCAGTGCGGGATAGCGGCTGGCGATCTGCCCGGCGTCCAGTCCGATGATCTCCAGCAGGGTGGGGGCGATGTCGACCGCGGAGGCGAGGCCGTCCGTGCGGGCACCGCCCGGCAGGTCGGGGTGGGCGATCATGAGGGGGACGTGGAAGTTCTCGTCGTAGATGAGGTTGCCCTTCTGCCGCAGGCCGTGGGAGCCGGCCATCTCGCCATGGTCGGAGGTGAAGACGACGACGGTGCGGTCCGCCTGGCCGGAGGCTTCCAGCGCGTCCAGGACGAACTCGACGCTGCGGTCCACGTCGCGGACGGCGTTGAGGTAGAAGTTCAGCCCGTCGTACCAGTGCTCGTCGTCGGCAACCGGTCCGAAGACGGTGTCGAGCATCTTGGCGTATTCCATGATCGCCGGCGCCGCGCCTTGCAGATCATCGTGGAGGCTGTAGGGCAGGTCGAATTCCCAACGGCGCTGGTAGACGGGGATGTTCGCCGCGGCCCGGGCGACGACGGCGTGGGCGAGGCCGAAGGGAAGCTGGACTTGAGGGCGGCCGCCGTAGTCGAAGCTCATGATGTCGTGCGGATTGACGAAGTTGACCGCCATGAACCATGGCTGGTCCTGTGAGACGACCGGCGCCCGGTTGCGCAGCCACTTCACCGCTTGGCCGGCGATGACCGGGTCGAGCTTCAGACCGGCCCAGGCGCCGCCGTCGATATCGCCCCAGTCGTTGAACTCGCTGAACCCGTAGGGTTCCAGCGCATCGGTCGTCGGTCCGGGGCTTTCCGCCGTGACGTAGCAGTTCGAAAGGTGCCACTTGCCCTGGTAGGTCGTGTAGTAGTCAGCCGCGCGCAGCATCGTGCCAAGGGTGCCGAGTTCGGGATCGAGCGGGCGGACGTACGGCATGTTGTCGTTGTCGTAGATCTCGGTGAGCGGCAGGTGCTGCCCTGTGTAGAGCACCGATCGGGCGGAACTGCACTGCGCGGAGGCGGTGTAGTACCGCTCGAACGTAGCGCCGCGGTCCGCGATCCGCTCTCGTGCGGGAAGGTGGAAGCCCTGCGGTCGGGGCAGGTTGAACCGTTCCTCGTCGGTGACGATCAGCAGGATGTTGGGGCGCTCGGTCATGCCCTGCCTTTCGCTCGCCACGCGTCGACGGGTGGATCAGGCGGTGTTCGGCCGCCTCGCGCGGACTGGTACGGATGCTGCCGAATCTAGGGCGGGAAGCTGGCGGGCCCGCACAGGACGCGGCCGAACAGGGCCGGACGAGTGATCGCCACGTCTACAAGGCCTCAGGCAGGTTCCCTGCACATGGAGCTGGAGTGCCGCTCGTGCTATTGGCGGATGAACGGGTCCAGCCGCTCAGCCGCAGCGTCCTGAATGGCCCGGTCGGGATCGCGAGGCGCGTCCGGAGCGTGAACCGGTCAGTGGCCGCCCGTGTCGCTGACGGCGAGCACGCCTGGCGTACCGCACAGTGAGCGGACGAGACCGCCGCTAGAAGCAACGGAAAGCCGATGACCGCGGTCTGGAGCTGGCCGTCCGAAGCGGCAGCGCCCGCCACACCCACCCGCCGCGAGGACCAACGGCCATGAGCGGGGGCGCTTGGACCATCGCGGCGGTGTCCGCGGTCACCGCCGCCTTCGCACTCACCTCCAGACGACTGGCGGCCTCTCCGGTGTCCGCCGCCATGGTCTTCGTCGGCGCCGGTGTCGTCCTCGGCCCCGTCGGCCTGGACCTGCTCAGCCTGCGCCATGGCGCCGGGCCCCTGCGCACCCTGGTGGAAACGGCCCTGACCCTGGTGCTGTTCACTGATGCGACCAACGTGCGTCCGGCGGATCTACGCCGTGGCGGCCCGTTGCCCGGACGGTTGCTGTCCATCGGGCTGGTCCTGACCATCGGCGCGGGATGGCTGCTGGCCTGGCCCCTCCTGCCCGGCCTGACCGTGTGGGAACTCGCGCTGGTCGGCGCGATCCTCGCCCCCACCGACGCAGCTCTCGGCAAAAGCGCCATCTCGGACCCCCGCGTACCAGGCCTGGTCCGGCAGACTCTCAATGTGGAGAGCAGGCTGAACGATGGCTTGGTGCTGCCCCTTCTTGTGCTCTTTCTCTCCGCCGTCCCCGGTACCTCCTACGCACACCAAGGTGTGGCCGACACGTTCTGGCGTTCCTTGCTGCTCAGTCCCGCGCTCGGACTCTTGGTCGGTGGCGCGGGCGGCCAGTTCCTGGGCCTGTCCCTCCGGCACAGCTGGATCGCCCGGGACTGGCTCAGCGTCTACGCGCTCGCTCCGGCCGCGGCTGCCTACGCCTTGGCCGCGGCCACACACGGAAGCGGCTTCATCGGAGCCTGGGTGGCCGGCTTCGCCTTCGCCTACACCGTGC
Organism: Streptomyces sp. ICBB 8177; assembly: GCF_003144095.1. GTDB lineage: Bacteria > Actinomycetota > Actinomycetes > Streptomycetales > Streptomycetaceae > Streptantibioticus_D. The sequence continues at coordinate 18,842 of NZ_NSKH01000004.1, forward strand.
GCCGGGTCGAGCACACCAAGGGCGAGGTGGCGCGAACGACCGACCTGGCCGAAAACCTCGGCGACCTGCTGGCGATGGTGAGCCTGCTGTCCTTCGGAGCCGTCGCGCTCGGGCCCGCGCTGGCGCACCTGAGCTGGCGGATCACCGGATACGCCGTGCTGAGCCTGACCGTGGTCCGCATGGCTCCCGTCGCGCTTGCCCTGGCCGGAAGCGGACTGAAAGCGCCCACAGTGGTCTACGTCGGCTGGTTCGGCCCGCGAGGGCTCGCATCGGTGGTGTTCGGACTCCTGGTCGCCGAGGAGCACCTCCATGGCGTGGACCTCATGAGCCGTGTCGTGGCGATTACCGTCGGCCTCAGCGTGCTGCTCCACGGGACCTCGGCCGCGGCCTTCGCCGTCCGGTACGGACACTGGTACCAACACGCCACCGCGACCAAGCACGACCTCCGCGAGAGCGCCGCCACGCCCATCACGCCGCGGCGCCGCGGAACTCGGGTCCAGGACGGCTGATCCGCCATTCACCATCCGCCGACGAAGAGCCGAAGTAACACCTTCAGGGCAGCTACCGTCAACGCCCCGTGTACGCGGGCTGGCCGCGCCGAGGCGGGCGCACACGCCCTCCCGCACGCCGCGCGCCTGCCGGAGGCGCCGCGCGCCCCCGGGCTGCTGATTACCCGGGTGTCAGTGAGTGGTGTGCAGTGTGGCGGCGAGGGTGGTGACGAAGCGGTAGCCGTCGATGGTGCCGCAGCCGGAAGCCAGGTCGTATCCGGGGGCGGCCCGGTAGCCGCGCACGCCGTTGGCGCCGTTGGCGCCCGCGGTCACGTCCACCACGCCGTGCGTTCTCCCGCCGGGTGCGAGTCGGTAGAGGGCTGGGTTGAGGTCGCCGACTCGTGTGCCCGCGGCCTGGTCGGCGAGGGCGACGACGCCGGCGAACATGGGGGTGGCCTGGCTGGTGCCGCCGGTGATGTCCCAGCCGGAGTGGGCGGGGTCATAGCTTTCGTAGACCCATGCGCCGCCGTCCGGTGAGGCGCTCATGCTGACGTCCGGTACGCCGCGATGGCCGCCCGTGGTGCCCGCCACGGCGTGCTGGAACGCCGGACGGCCGAATACGCGGGAGACGCCGCCTCCTGCGGCGCCTCCGGCGTCGCCGTCGTTCCACACCCGATCGGGGACAGTGCGCCGGCCGTTGTCATTCAGGTACAGGCGGGTGCCTCCGACGCCGGTGACCAGGGGGTCGGAGGCGGGCCAGCCCACTTCTGGCCGGCGGAAGAGTGTCTTGCCGTTCAGTTCGTCGTCCGTGGCGCCGTTGTCGCCGGCAGCGGCCACCACGGTGGTGTGCTGGGCCGCGGCGGCCTCGAGCCCGTAGCGCAGACCGGTCAACAAGCGATAGTCCCCGGCACGGTGGGCCTGTTGGGCGAAGGTGTCCTCGGTGGCGCCCAGACTCAGGCTGACGACGTCGCCCTGGCCGTGAAGATGCGCCATGGCGTCCATCATCTGCGGGAACCCGCTGGTGCCCTCCTGCTCGGAAGTGCCGGTCTCGATCAGCTCGATATGTGCCGCAGGAGCGATGGCGTGGGCGTATTCGACGTCCAGGGCGGTCTCACCCGCCCAACCGTCCATATCCTCGTTCCTCGGGTTGAAGCCAGGCACGCGGCCCCACTTGTGCACCTCGACCGTGGTGCTGGGCAGGTCGTACTGGGTATCGAAGACGTTCAGGTCATGCTGGACGGTCGGGGAGCCGTAGGAATCGATGATCACGATGGTGCGGCCGGCACCGTCGATGCCCCGGCGGTACAACCGCCGCAGATCGTAAGCGATTTGATATTGCCGTGGCCCGTAGCAGTCCTGTTGCATCCGGGTACGGCACTGCCGGGTTGACATCGGCGCGGACGCGTCGAGGCGCGTCAGGTGGCCGGCTGTGGCGGGGATCGCGGAGGGCATCCGCCGCACCGAACTCGTTTCCGCAGTGGTCGGCAGAGCGGATGGGACGGCGGAGAACACGACGGCACAGCCCACCGCGAGGACACCGGGAAGACGGCCCAGCCGCATGGATCGACCTCCAGCAAGGAGTCTGGCGCGCAAGCGCAACCTGCAGCGGCTCCCGCGTCGTCACCCAGGACGAAGCTTGCGCGGCTGGTGTCGCAGGCAGGCGGCGAATGCCCGCCGTCTACCCGCGGAACAACGAGGACTGGGCCCTCGGCCGCGACGGACTACCGGTTTCTAGCGTGGTTGCCGGTGCGGGTGGTACGTGCACAGGGCCCACAGCACGAAGATGTCGATCGCGAGGACGATCAGCGACCAGAAGGGGTAGTACGGCAGGAACATGAAGTTGGCCAGCAGGCTGAGCGCGACGATGACGATGCCCACCGCGCGGGCCCAGGCCTGCCCGGCGATCACCCCGAGGCCGACGATCAGCACGAGCGCGCTGACGACGATGTGCACCCAGCCCCACGAGTAGAGGCTGAGCTTGAAGGCATAGTTCGGGGTCGCCACGTAGACGTGCTGCTTGGCGACGGCGACGACGCCCTCGAAGATACCGAGGATGCCGTTGGCCACCATCATCACGCCCGCGAAGAGCACGAGCCCTGCCGCGCTGCCCCCGGTCGTGCTCCGAGGCGCGGGTGGTGGAGCGTGCGAAGTCGGTCCCGTGGTCTGCGCCATGATGAACTCCATGGTCGTGTGGTGCGCTACAGCGGCGTACGCGGTACGCAAGCCACCCGTTCGACTCATTTCACGCTAACAGCCGCCACGATCACCCGCACGGTGGAGCCGCCGGCGCTCCTTGCCGTAGCCCAGGATGCTGTCCGGTACTCCAGTCCGCGGCGTTTGCGTCCGTCAGGATCACTGAGGCCACGGGTGCGGTAAGGCTGCGCGCTGCTGTGACCCGGGCTGTGCCTGTGCTGTCATCCGTGCCCACACCTCGCCGGCTCCAGCCAGGACGGCTCATTTAGGTGCGGGGGCCGACCCGCCCACCTGCCACGAGCCTACGCTGGGCACGGCCTCGCCGGTCGCTGAAGTGTGGAGGTGGGGTGGCGCCTGTCGTACTCGGAGGGGAAAGCCGGTGGTGCGAGGCGTCGAGTCCCACGGTCCAAGTGGAGGCGGCCAAGCAAGGCCCGGCCAGCAGGCCGATCCCTCCGCCTTGCGCCCGGCGGCGGTCGTGGTCGCGCTCGGATCGGCCCCGCAGGGCCACGATGTCGGGATGCTGCCGGGAAAGACCGCTCGGCCGTGTTCAGACACCTGAGAAGATCGACCTGCGGCACTCGTCACCGGCCAGTCATGACTCCAACCCGGTGAAACGCCTGCACGGCTCGAGGGCCGAACGCCAGTCCGCAGCAGCTCCTCTGAGACCGCTGCGGTCCTGGTGGCGTACTGGCTGCCCGGGGAGGTGTCATGCTCCGGCGGTGACCTCGACCCCAGGAGAGCCGGAGCCAGCAGGACCATCCCACTGGCTGAAGGAGCCAGTAGCTGATCGCCCGATACAAGAGAGTGACCGCGATCGCCTGTGCCACGGGCAGGCCGGACCAGACCAGCAGGGTGCCGAGGCTCCCTTCGACGATGCCCAACCCGCCGGGGGTCAGCCGCAGAGCGCCCGCCAGCTGTGTCACCGCGTAGACGACGGCGAGCTGACGCCACGGTGGATGGATCCCAAACGCGGCCATGCAGCACACCAGGCAGGCGCAGTCGCACACCCAGTTGCCCAGCGCGAGGAGGTATGCCCGCACCCACAACCCTCCCTTCGCCGGGGAGGAGTGGACCACCTCACGCAGGGCGCCCAACGCCTCATCGGTGCTTCGTGCGACGCTCCAGCGCAGCACGGCCTCGTGCCAGGCGTGTCGCAGCACCCGCCGGATGGGCGGCAGCCGCTGAGTGAAGCCCGCCAGCACGACGAGCACCAGCGCCGCGGCGAGGAACGTGAGGACCACCGGCCGTGCCTGCGCCCCTGGTCCGCCGGATCCAGCCACCAGGACCCCGCCCACCAGTATGAAGACCAGGGCCGCGAACGACAGGCCACCGGAGACGACGAGGACCGCACCCCCCAGCAGTGGCTCGACACGCCGGTCACGTAGCTTGCGTACGGTCCACACCGTCGCGAATGCGGCGCCCCCCGGTAGGGCCCCGGCCACGGCATTGGCTCCCAGGGTGACCGCCGCGACGAAGCCGATGGGCAGCAGATGCCCTGCGGCGCGCAACAGCCCCCGCTCCAGCGCCGCCAGGCATGCCATGGAAGCGGCTTCGGCCACCACCGCTGTCACGAGCCATGGCGTCCGCACGTGTTCCAGCAGCGCCGCGGCGGCTGACAGTTCGGCGTGCCGCGACACCGCGACCCCCACAGCGGCTACGAGCACGACCGCGGAAGCCCCCCACCACAGGCGCCTCTTCCATTCAGGCCCTGGCTTTCCCGGAGCTGGGTGGACACGAGTGGCGTGCACAGCGCACGGCCCGTCTGCCGACGAGGGGTCCGGTTCAGGCGCGGGCCGCGCCGCGCTCCCCGCCCCGCCCCGCGGGCTCGCTCAGCATGCTCCACGAGACGGGCCTCAGCAGGTCCACGAATCGCTGGAGGACGTCGAGCAGAAGGTCAACGAGAGTCACCAGGCCGGCGAGCCGGTGACCGTCAGGGAGCCGCCTCGCTCCCTGGGTGCGCAAGGCTCGGAACGCGGCCTCCACGCTGTCCGTGACGTCGACCGTGGCCGACGGTGACGACATGGCCTCCCCCGCGGGTATTTCAGGCGACAGACCGGGCGCCACAACCCTTATGGCAAGGTCCCGGTCGGTCAGGACACCGCGCAGAAGCCCCTCGTCGCCGACGAGCACTGAGCCGACGTCATCCTCGTCCATGCGGTTCGCCGCCACGCGCACCGACGTACCCGAGGCCGCGGTGACCGGCGGTGCGGTCATCAGGTCCGCGATCTTCATCGTCGTGCCTCCTCCTTGCCCTGCCGTCCATACACCATCGCATCCCCTGACTGGACGGTTCGAGAGGCTGGAGCTCCCTCCCGGATGGGCCAGCCGGACCTTCCGGGGCCGGACGCGCCCGCGAGGAGGCCCGCGAGGAGGATGGTGTTGGGCCGCTTGGCCCAGGCTCGGTAGGACGCACAGGTGTTTGCGCGGGCCCGTGCCTAACGTGATGGAAGCACGGGCCTGTGCTGACGCGGCGCTCAGGACGTCCCGAGACCAGGAGGCGGAACATGCCGGCAACCGAGCAGGAACGAGGCCGCATCGTCGTGGGGGTCGACGGATCTTCGACGTCGAAGGACGCACTGCGCTGGGCCCTGCGGCAGGCCCGTGTCACGGGCGCCACCGTCGAAGCGGTGACCGCCTGGGAGTACCCCCAGTTCTACGGCTCCATGGGCTGGTCCCCTCCCGAAACGGACCCGGAGCTGGAGCGAGCCGCCCGAAAGGTTCTTGCCGACGCGATCGCCGAGGTGGCCTCTGAGGAGCCAGGCGTCGAGGTGCGTCCTGTGGTGGCCTACGGAGTGCCGGCGGCGATCCTGCTCGAAGCCGCGAAGGACGCGGCCCTGCTCGTCGTGGGGAACCGCGGCCACGGGGGCTTCACAGGAGCGTTGCTCGGGTCCGTCGGGCAGCACTGCGTCCAGCACGCCTCATGCCCGGTCGTCATCATCCGTGAGAGGACCGCCAACTGAGACCGGGGGCTCACACGAGGGCCCGGTAAGTTCGCACGCGACGTCGACAACGCCTTCGACCGCGCGGCACAGCTGGACCGCGACCGGGATCAGTTCCGGGGCCCCGACCCGTCCGTGCAAGCTGACCACGCCGTCCCTCACACTGACCTCGACCGACGGGGAAGTGGTGGCGAACATCGAGGAGATCACTTCTCGGCGGACCTCGTCCTCGATCTCCTCATCCTCACGAAGGAAGACCTTCAGCAGACCGCTCCGACCGACCAGACCGGTCAGCCTCCCCTCGGCGTCGACCACAGGGAGCCGCTTCAATCGGGCGTGTGCCATCACTCGCGCCGCCTGGCCGAGGGTGGCGTCGGCATGGATGGTCACGGCGGGGGTGCTCATCAGTTGCTCTGCTGTCGTGGCGCGAGCCTTCGCGAACTCCGCGAGCGTGCCTCGTTCCCCGACCGTGGGTCTCCCTGCGGTGTCGTGCTCCTCCTTCGGCAGGAGGTCAGCCTCGGAGACGACACCGATGACCCGTCCCCCGCCTTCCAGCACCGGGAGCGCGCTGACCCTCCATTGTCTCAGGGTCTCGACGATCGCCTTGAACGAGGCGTCCCGGCCGACCGCTACCACAGTGTGCGACATGACGTCACTGACGGTGTGTGGGCTACCGATCATGACGGTCATCGCTCCGGGACGACGGCGACCGGACACTGGGCGTGGTGGAGCAAGGCGTGATTCACCGGTCCCAGTTGCAGGCCCGCCCCGCCTCCGCGACGACGAGCACCGACCACCAGCAGCGAAGCGTCCCGTGAGACGGCGAGCAGTTCGCGGCGGGCGCCACCCTCGACCACGGCTTGGCGGGCCTTGACTTCGGGATGCCGCTCCGACACCGCACGAAGGGCTATCTCCATCCACCCCTCGGCGTCCGCCCGGCACGACTGCCGGGCGTCGTCCAACTGGCCGGTGTGCGCGGTCGGCATCTGGTGGCTGGGGACGCGCCAGGCATGGATCGCCGTGACGGCGCAACCGCGTGCCGCGGCCTCCTCGAAGGCGAACGTCACCGCCGCTGATCCGGTCCCCCGCTCCCCGACACCCACGACGACCTCCGACAGCTCGTCGGCGCCGCCCGCGCCGTGACCTCGCACGACCACCACCGGGCACCGCGCCCGGGCGGCCACTTGAAGTCCCACCGAGCCCAGCAGCAGCCCCGCGAGTTCGCCCCGTCCCCGGTGCCCCAGCACGATGGCGAGGCAGCGATCGCTCTCCGCCACGAACGCGGTCACCGGATCGTCGGCCAGCACCTCACCGGAGACCGTGAGACCGGGCTGACGAACTCGCGCCCTTTCCTCGGCCGACGCCACATAGTGCTGGGCCAGCACCTCCTCCGCGCTGCGCTGCGATGTCGCCGACGGCAGCTGCCCCTCGTAGTGCGCCCATCGCGAGGCGTGTACCACCCGTAGACGTGCCCCGCGCTCCACCGCCTCGTCGGCAGCCCAGTCCACCGCGCGCAACGCATCGTCCGACCCGTCGGTGCCCACCGTCACGGGACGGCTCGTCGTAGCGTTCATGGTTGCTCGGCCTCCTTCTTCCGCCTCATTCCGAGCATCGCCGCCCGCAGCGGCACCTCACAGGGGCGGACCGACCCTCCCCCGGGGCCGGTCCGCCCTGTCGGGACTTCCAGTCGCAGAGGGAGGTGCGGGGTCCAAGTGCGTCCCTGGCGCCTGGCCACAACCCAGGGGTCGCCGGCACCTCGTCGACCGAGACGTGCGAGGCACTGGCCGGATGGCGGGAGAAGTACCCTCAGGTACGCGTCCGCGCCGAGGTGAGGTTCGGCCAGGCTCCTCCAGCTCGAGCGGCCGAGCCACGGAGCGCGCGATCTGGTCGTCGGCTCCGGGGGCCGGGGTGGCTTCCACGACATGATCCTCGGCTCGACGGCCCGCAATCCGGTGCACCACGCGCTCTGTCGGCTCGTCGTAGCACCGGCCCCGACAGCAGCGGGCGGGTGACCATCTGCCATGCGGCTCACCTCGCCAGGGCGTCCTGACTGCTCGCGCCTCGGCGCTGAGACGACAGGGGCACGAGGGCGACAGGGCACGCCGAGTGGACCAGCAGGCTGTGGACCGTTCCCCCCGTACGTCGGCCCAGCCTGCCGTGGGCCCGGTGCACGCCGAGGACCAGCAGATCCGCGCTGCGCGAGGCCTCGGCCAGCACGGTGTGCGCCCGTCCGGAGACCAGGCACCGCTCGACCGGGGCCCCCGACGCGTTGGCCTCGGCCGTCTCCAGCGTGCGCTGCAACAGCCGCTCCTGTTCGTCTCTGATCTCGTGCATCGAGCCGACCTGCGGTGCCATGCGAGCCGAGTTCGTCCACGGTTCCCACGCGTGCAGGACCGAGACCGTCCCACCCCGTCGCGCCGCAGAGTCCGCGGCGAAGCGCACCGCGGCCGCGTCCCGCTCGTCTCGCAAGCCGACCGCGACGCGCGGCGAACCGTGCGGCGTCGAGTCGCACACCACCACCAGAGGGCAGCCGACATGGGCGCCGAGCTTGGAGCACAACGGCTCTGGGAAAGGCGGCACGTGCTTTCCGTGGCGTCTGGCGCCGATCACGAGCAAGTCCGCTGCGCGGGCCGCCCTCAGCAACGCCGTGGCCGCATCCTCGGAGTACACCGTGGTACGGACCTCGACCTTCGAGTACGCGGCGGCCACACGTTCGGTGGCCTCGGCCGGTACGGCCCGCATGGCCTGAAGGGTCGGCACTCGAGCGTCATCCTGCGCCGCCGCACGGTCCCCCTTCGCCCCGGCCACGGTGGCGTACACGATCCGCAAGGGTGCGGCCCGTCGTTCCGCCTCCGCCGCGGCCCAGTCCAGTGCCGTCACGGCTTCGGCCGAACCGTCGACACCGACCACGACCTCTGGCGTTTGCTCACCGGCAACCATGTCTGTCCTTCCCGGATGCGACCCGCCGACCGCGCGGCGGCGCCGGTCGGCCGTCAGCCGGAGTGGATACGGCGGCCGGTCAGGCGTTCAGGCACCAGGCGCACCCACTCGGGCCGGTCACCACCGGCCCACGGTTCGGAGAAAGCATGCTCGTCCAGGCTGCGCGCGCGGTCCGGGTCGGTGATGTGCTCCGTGCGCCCCGCCGCCACAACGCTCCACCCCTCGCTGAGCGCCTCGTCCACCCGGTCGATTTCGAAAGCGATGGCGTGTCCGGCCGCGTCCGCCGCCGCGTTCCAGGTGGTCCGGTAGACGATTGCGCCACCCAGGACCGTGTAGTTCACCGGGACGACCAGTGGCCCCGCCTCCGTGAACACCGCGACTCGTCCCACCCCGTGCGTGCCGAGCCGATCCCAGCACTCCTCGGGGGACAGCTCGACCAGGGTCGGACGCGCACCCGCCCGCCCCCGCCCCTGAGGCAGGTCGACGTCGCCGCCGCGCAACTGGCCGGCCGTGGTGCGCAGGGCGTCCGCGATCCGAAGCAGAGAACCGATACCCACCTCAGCGGGCTGCTCTTCGACGTACTGCAGGTAGGAAACGGAAACCCCGGCCCGCTCGGCCACCTGCTCCCTGCTGAGGCCGAGTTCCCCCCGGCGCAGCGCCATACGACGACCGATATCCCCGGAACGGGTTTCAGGCGTGCGTGGGACACGGGACATGATCGCTACCTCCGGTGCTGATCGGGCCCCCGACCGCGTCGGTCCCCTGGTGGCCCCATCACCCCAGCTTCGGGTGGCGGGGCCGCCTTCTGCTAGGGCCGCACGGCCCTGGCGCTTGGCAGTGGGCCCTTCTGCCGCGGCGCCCACCGCTATGACGTCTCTCTCATCCCCTCGGCGACGTGCGAACTCGACTCTCTGCGCTGGGCGGGGATGGGTCTTTCGGTCCTCTCCCTGGGACATACCGCCTCTGGCCCTGGGCACCCGGATGAAAGAGCCTCGTGGCATCTGCCCGTATGCCTGGCACCGAGAGGCGGTGAGGGGAGTGCGACTTCCTCTCGTCGTGGGGATCGATGAATCGGGCGAGGCGTTGCGTGCTCTGGACTGGGCGGCGGAAGAAGCGACCCGTCGGGACGCACCACTCCACGTCCTGCACGCCTCGCGATGGGAGCACTACGAAGTATTCGACGCGGCCGGCTCGGGGGGCCATGGGACGGTTGAGCCATGGGGCGAACACCTGGTCAAGGGCGCTTCCGAACGAGTCAGGGCAGCTCATCCAGCGTTGGAAATCATCGGCGATGTCCTGCCCTTGCGCCCCGAGGAAGCCTTCCTCGCCGCCGACGACCGATGCTCAGCGATCGTTCTCGGGTACCAGGGCCGAGGCAAGGTGGGGTCCCTGCTGGTCGGCTCGGTGAGTCTCGCGGTAGCGGCACACGCCCGCTGTCCCGTGGTCGTCACGCGTGGCCCCGGAGACCCGCCGGGAGCGAGCGGCGGCGAGGTCCTGCTCGCTCTGGGCGCGCACGACATCGATCCGGCGGTCACCTTCGCGTTCGAGGAAGCCGCGCTGCAGGGATTGCCGCTACACGCCTTGCACGCGGTGAGCCGTCAGCACCAGGGTGAGAGGCTCTGGCACGAGGCACTGCGGGAAGCACACGCACGGCACCCGACGGTCGATGTGCGGTGCGATGTGGTAGACGATGAAGCGCGTCGTCGCCTGGTCGCAGAATCGGCTTCCAGCGCTCTGCTGGTGCTGGGGGCCCGGCGACGGAGCGGCCACGTCGGCCCGCTCCTGGGCCCGATCACCAACGCCGCGCTGCATCACGCACGCTGCCCAGTGGCCGTCGTACCGGTGTGAGCCGAGAGCACCGCCGGCTCGCGGAGACAGTCGCCCTTTCACCAAAGGGAGCAAGACGAATCCGGTCAGGCAGCCGGTGACGCATCAGTGCGACACTGCAACCGCTCCTGGACATCGATGACACCGTCCACCGCGCGACACAGTCGTACGACCACCGCAATCGTGCCGCCATGCTCGACCGTTCCCCTCAGCGTGACCCGCCCGTCCACGACGGAGACATCGACATCGGTCGGCGCGAGGCACAACGTACCGTCCAGCACATCGTGGGTGATCTCCTCACAGATCGCCTGATCCCGGCGGAGGAAGACGCGCACCAGGTCGGACCGGCTGAGCAGACCGACGAGACGACCGGCCTCGTCGACCACGGGCAGCCGCTTGACGCCGTGCCGCTCCATAGCACGGGCCGCCTCCACCACGGACCATTCGGCCTGCGCCACGACAGCGGGACTGCTCATCAGCCCACTCGCCGTAAATCTCGGCGTCCTCTCAACTCCAGACGAACGACCACCCGGATCAGGCTGCCCGGCCTGCCACCGCAGCAGGTCCGCCTCCGACACCACACCCAACGGCCGGTCCTCCTCGTCCAGAACGGGCAGCGCCGTGATGTCGTGCTCCGCCAGGAGCTTGGCGACATCCTTGAACGGCGTGTCAGGCCGCACCCACACCACCGCCGACGTCATCAAGTCACCCACACACCTGTGCCGCATGCGGCTCAGCCCCTTCCAGAACCCCTGATCGCGGCGGGACCCTCCGGTCGCCGGCCTCCACGATCCCGCCGGCACCCCCGCCGCCGCATGGGTCGCACGTCGGTGCCTCGGGCCCGAACGGCCCAAGGCCCACTCACCGACAGGGACTGCGCTGTGCACGCTCGCGCCCACCGAACGACAGCCCCACGCACGGGCCTGGTCTAGCTAGTGGCTTGGCGCGGATCCTTGGTCGGGTAATTGATCTTCCGTTCGTTGCGCGGCAGGCTGCTTCCACGTTGTGATGGTGGCGGTGGTCGTGGGGCGTCGTCCGGGGGTGTTCGTCCGGCCGGTATGCATGGAGGAAAGGCGTCGGCTGCAGCGGATCAGCCGGGCAGCGGAAGATGCGGTGCGGCTGCGGCGGGCGAGCGTGGTGACGATGTCCGCGCAGGGGCAGCCGGTTCCGGACATCACCTCGTTGATGCAGGTCAGCGCTGATTACGCGCGAGACGTCATCCACGCCTTCAACGAGCAGGGGTTCGAGGCGCTGGACCCAAGAGGGAGCGGGGCACCACCGCGTCCCTCGGTTCCCTGACAGGCAGCTCACCAGGGAACCGGGCCGTGCTCGTCGAAGAAGCCGCCGGTCGGCCCGTCATCGGGCAGCGTGGCGAGCCGGACGACCACGGCCGCGCCGTCGGCCGCGGTGCGGGTGAGGCCGGGGAACGCGGTGGTGAGGTCGGTCGCACACGGCCCCGGATCGGCGGCGTTGACCAGGATGTTGCGGCTGCGCAGTTCCTTGGCGTACTGCACGGTCAGCGAGTTGAGTGCGGTTTTGGACGGGACGTACGCGGCCAACGGGGGCCGGGTTGTGAGGTAGTCACCGGGATCGCTCATCCGGGCGATGGAGCCCAGTCCACTGCTGACATTGACGATCCGGGCGGCGGGGGAGCGGGCGAGCAGCGGCAGCATCGTGGTGGTCACGCTGATCACGCCGAACACGTTGGTCTCGAACACCTCACGTACGGCGGGCAGTTCGACACTGCCAGGGCTCTGGGCGGCGAGGTCGCCAGAGATGCCGGCATTGTTGACCAGGATGTCCAGCCGGCCAAAGCCCTCCTCGATCCAGCGGGCGGCGGATAGGACGCTGGCGCGGTCGGTGACGTCCAGGGTGACCGGGTGCACCCGCGGGCCCAGTTCGGCTGCGGCTGCCGCACCGCGGTCCGGGTCGCGCGAGGCCAGCAGGACGTTCGTGCCAAGCGAGGCGAGCCGGGCTGCGACCTCGCGCCCGATGCCCTTGTTGGCACCGGTGACCAGGGCAGTCGTGGTTTCTGTCATGCGTTCAGCCAAACACGGGGGCGGCCAGGAGTTCCAACACCGGCCAGATACACAGCGATACCGTGCGGGTATGGAAAGACTGGAGGTCCGCGAGCTCGTCTACTTCACCGCTGTCGCCGAAGAACTGCACTTCGGTCGGGCGGCCGCCCGGCTAGGAATGACCCAACCGCCGCTCTCCCGCGCCATTCAGCAGCTCGAACGAAGGCTGGGCGTAGCCCTGTTGAAACGTGGCAGTCGCCGGGTCGCCCTGACCGAGGCGGGGACCGTCCTGCTCCGCGAGAGCCGTACGGTGCTCGACGCCGCGTCGGCCGCGGCGCGCCGCACCCGGCGGGCCGGCCACGCCGACCCGCGTCTGGTCCTGGTCATCAAGCCGGGCGGCGACGGTGGCCTGCTGCCCGCGATCCTCGACGCCTATCAGGCTGAGCCGGGTGCGCTGCCGGTCGAGCTGGTGTTCAGCTTCGGCGAGCGTGAGATCCTCCTGCGGGAGGGTCGTGCCGACGCCGCCCTGCTCCACCGCCCCCACCACGACCTCACCGGCCTGGACACCCAGGACCTCCTGACCGAGGATCAACTTCTCGTGATGCCGCGTTCGCATCGCCTCGCGGGCCGCACCCGGGTCTGCCTGAAGGACCTCGCCGGGGAGCCCCTGCCGTGCTGGCCGGACGCATCTGAGGGTGGCTCAAACGAACCGGAGGTCCAAGATCTTGGGCAGCTTCTCCACCTCATCGCCTTGCGCCGCATGGTCGCCGTCCTCCCCTCCTCCATCAGCGACCAGCTCCGCGACGACCTGGTCGCTGTCCCAGTCGATGATGCCGAGCCCACCACGCTCGTCCTCGCCTGGCCCGAGCACGCCACCTCCCCAGCCCTGGCCGCCTTCGTCCGTGTGGCCGCGGCCGTGGCGGGCGAGGCGACGGGCCACAGCAGGTAGAGCGAGGAGACACGCGGGGTGGGAGGCGCCCTCGCCCATGCTCGCAGGCGTGCGACGACTCCAGGACGCCCTCACGGCCACCATCGAGAAGACACCTGGAGGCAGAATGACGGACGCCGGACGGATACGTGGTCGACAATCCGAGTCAAGCTGCTTACTGTGGACGCTCATTCCCTCTCCCCTTCGCGCGCAGCACAAGGAGGATCGGCGGCAGCAACCTTGGCCGGACGATCAGCCCCCGAGGAACGAGAGCCGGACCGTACGGTTTGGATTGTCGACGTTGGTGTCCACCAGGCACACCGACTGCCAGGTGCCGAGTTCCAGGCGGCCGCCGATGACCGGGAGCGTGGCGTGGGGCGGGACCAGGGCGGGCAGGACATGGTCCCGGCCGTGGCCGGGGTGGCCGTGGCGGTGGCGCCACCGGTCGTCCTGCGGCAGGAGTTCCCTCAGGGCGGACAGCAGGTCGTCGTCGCTGCCGGAGCCGGTCTCGATGACCGCCAGACCGGCGGTGGCGTGCGGGGTGAAGACGTTGAGCAGGCCGTCGCGCCCGCCGGACACCTCCCGCAGAAAGGCCTCGCAGTCGCCGGTGAGGTCCACGACCGTCTCCTCGGAACCGGTCGGGACGTCGATGATCCGTGTGGTGAAGACGTCAGTCATACGCCCATCCTCACCCGGGCGTCGCGAGGTGCCTCCGAAGGGACGCGAGAAGTCGCGTTCGTGTCCGGGCTCCGGGCCCGGGCGGGCGGAAGACTCAGGTGGGGCGAGTCATGCGTTGGACCGACGGGCGCCCTTCGGCCATGCTGAGGGCACCGCGGCGGCGTACGGCAGTCCGCGACCCGCCGCGGCTCCATCACCGAAGGCATCCGCGACCGCCGGTCGCCCTACTCGCCACCGCCGGCCCGTCCACCTCGACCGCACCGGAGACCCCATGCGCGTGATCGCCTTCGACCACCTCGTCCTGAACGTCGCCGACATCGAGCGCTCGCTCGCCTTCTACACCGGGCCGCTGGGCCTTGAGCCGGTACGCGTACGGGAGTGGCGGGCCGGCGACGCTCCTTTCCCGTCCGTACGGGTGAGTCCTACGACCATCATCGACCTGGTGCGCACCCCCGATCAGGCGAAGGGCTCCAACGTCGACCACATCTGTCTCGTGGTCGACCCGCTCGACTGGCAGGAGGTCGTCGACTCCGGCGTCTTCACCGTGCTGGACGGCCCCGGCGAACGCTTCGGCGCCCGGGGGACCGCGGTCTCCCTCTACGTACAGGACCCGGACGGCAACACGGTCGAACTGCGCTGGTATCCGCAGCCCGCATGACGATCGCCTCGGCTGGAGGGCTTCGCCCGGCTACCTTACGGGGGTGAAGCAGCGAGAGGTTCGACAGCGCGTCATCGGGGTGCTCACCCAGGGGCTGGAGTGGGTGCGGCGCGGTGCGACGGAAGGCCCGGCGACCGGCGGCGGGATGCCCTCGGAGGTCGCCGTCGTCAGTGAGATGATCAGCGAAATCCTGCCGCCACTGGACATCCCGGGTGACGCGCGTACGCAGCACGCGGTCAACCAGGCCTCACGGGATCTCGGGAGGGCCATCACGCAGATCGTCGGCGCCTTCATGGACGCCTTCGCGGAGCTGGCCCTCGAACACGACTCCGCGGACCCGGCCGTGACGGCCAACGACGTCCTGCGGCGCCTGGCGATCGAGGCGGAGACCGATGACGGCTGACGACAGCGGCGCAGATCCGCACGCGAGGGGAACGGGGGGCGGTCAGCGGATGGGACCGGAGCGCAACAGGGTCACCCCGACCGGGGAGATCGTCGCCACCGCGTTACGTGGCGCCTGGACCGGCAACCGCGGCGTCCTGCACGAGGGCCACGAGATCGTCCGCTTCCACGCGAGCGATCTGTGGATCACCTGTGTCCTGGAGTTCCGGGGCCGCTGGCGCGAGCAGTGGCTTCCGCACCGCTACACGCATCTGTACTTCCACGACGAGGCCGTGTCGTTCGCGGCCGGTCACCGCCCCTGCGGCGAATGCCGGCACCGGGACTACCAGGCCTACCGGCAGGCCTGGTCCGACGGGGTCGGGGACGCGTCGCCGTCGGCACGCCAGATGAACCGGCGGCTGCACGGCGAGCGCATCGTGCGCGGCACCCATCGGCGCCGCTACCACGAAATGCCCTGGGCCGGACTGCCCGACGGCACGTTCGTGCTGATCGACACCGAGCCCGCCCTGGTCGTCGACGGGCACCTGACGCGGTGGTCGCCCTCGGGCTACGCGGGTCACGGGGCGCTCCCCAGGGCCGGAACGGCGACGGTCATCACGCCTCCGGCTTCGGTGGCCGTGCTGCGGGCCGGCTACCCGGTGCAGATCGACGACTCGGCGCGCTGAACGAGAGGATGACGGCGGATGTGCGTGGATCTACCATGTCCACGGCCCAGTGGGCCTTCGCCGTCACGGAGGCGCATGGATGGAGCTGGAAATACGGCATCTGCGCACGCTGTGCGCGATCGCCGACTCGGGGAGCGTCGGCCGGGCCGCCATGACGCTCGGCTACTCGCAGCAGGCGCTGAGCGGGCAACTCCAGCGCATCGAAGGGTACTTCGGGGAGCCGTTGTTCGAGCGCGGCCCCTCAGGCGTCGAGCCCACGCGCTACGGCCTGGAGGTCGTGGCGCGTGCCCGCGAGATCGTGGCGGGCGTCGACGCGATCCCGCGGCGGCCGCCGGCGCAGGACGTCGTCGCACGCAAGGCGTTGCGTCTCGCCTGCACCAACTCCCCCGTCCTGCCCGGCATGCTGGCCCGTGCGCGCGCCCGCCTGCCGGAGCGCGCGCTCAACGTCAGCAGCGTCTACGCCTCGTCCCAGATGGTCGAGTTGCTGGAGACCGGGGCGCTCGACGCGGCGATCGGCGTCGACTACCCGGGCCAGGACCTGAGGCACTCCGGCGCGCTGGCTCACCGGGTCGTCGCCACCGAGCCGTCGTTCCTCGCCCTCTCCGCCGGACACCGGCTGCGCCACCGGGTCGAGGTGCGGCTGTCGCAGCTCGCCGACGACGAGTGGTTCCTCACCCCGGACGACGGCGCGGGCTGGCCCGGAGTGTTCTACGCGGCGTGCGCGGCGGACGGCTTCGCACCGGCCGTCGTGCACGAGTTCCTCGGGGACCAGACGCAGTTGCAGCGCATGGTCGCCGACGGACACGGGGTCTCGGTGGTGCAGGCGACGATCCGGCCGATGCCCGGTGTCCTCGTCAAGCCGTTGGCCGGTACGCCGCTGTGGTGCCGCTACCTGCTGGCGTGGCGCCGGGACTCGCTGTCCGCCGACGACGTCGAGGCACTGTACGCGGCGGCCACCGCGGCGTACCGCGACCTGATCTCGCGATCGCCGCACTACCAGGCCTGGGCCACTCGGGGCGGCGTCACCTCGTCCCCTGGCGCGAGCTGAGCGCGCCTCCTCCCGCCGAAGGCGGTCGCCCGAACCGCCGCCACACGCGGGCGTGTTGTGGCCGCAGCGGTCGAAGTGCTGTGCCCGCGGCCGTTGTCGGTGTGATCGGGTGGTGACAGCGTGCGTGGTGCGTCACGCATCCCACCCCCACCGTCTGCGTGACGTTCATGTCCCGAAAGGACGCCATGAGACGCACACGACCCGTCCGACATCTCAGAGAGCTGGCCCTCGGCCTGGTGACCGTCGCGACGGTCATCGGGCTCGCCGCCGGTCCCTCGCTCGCCGACGCCACTCCAGCACTCGCCGCCCCGGCGCACGCCGCCGCGCACGCCCCGCACGGCCCGGCCTCGTCCGTGCCCGCGCCCACCGGTGTCTCGCCCGCCGGCACCGTCACGGACGCCGTCCAGCACGGCCGCCGTTCGGTCGCCCAGCTTCCGCCGCCGCGTCCCACACCGGCGCAACAGCACCAGCACCCCGCCATGCCACCGCGGCCCAAGGGGACCGCGGCGCAGTCCTGCACCCCGTCCGACTTCAGCAGCCGCAGCGGAACCGGCCTGGCCTCCTACGTCGAGGCCTCGACCACCGACTGCGTCAACACGCTCTTCTCGCTCACCGGCGCCGACGCCCACGGTGTGTTCCAGGAGTCGCAGATGACGGCGGTCGCGCAGGCCTTCCAGGGCCTCGCGAGCCGGTACGCCGGTGACGACTCGGCCGGCATCTGGCAGCTGGTGCTCTACCTGCGCGCCGGCTACTACGTCCAGTACAACGACTCCGGCGACGTCGGCGCGTACGACGCCGCGCTCGCCTCGGCGGTCGTCAGCGGCCTCAACGCCTTCTTCGCCGGCTCCCGTTCCCACGACGTGACCGACGCCAACGGGCAGGTGCTCGGCGACGTCGTCCTCCTCACCGACAGCGCGGGGGTCCAGCAGGACTACCTGGCCGACTACGAGTGGATCCTCGACGACTACACGAGTTCCTGGGACGCCTCCTCGGCCATGGACGCCGTCGTCTACGACGTCTACACCCCGCTGTGGCGAGGCCAGTACAACCCCGCGTTCGTGACGGCCGTCACCGACGACCCGACCGCCATCGACACGCTCGACCACTTCGCGCTCGACCACACCGGCCTGCTCGGTGGCTCCAACACCTTCATGGACGCCGACGCCGGCCAGGACCTCGCCGCCTACGTGCAGTTCCCCGCCCTCCAGGCGACCGTCAGGCCGCTGATGCTGGCCCTGCTGCAGGCGTCGAGGATCAGCGGTCCGACCGCCGCGCTGTGGGTCGCCGTCGCCGAGCAGGGCCAGACCTTCGACGCGGCCGACTGCTCCTACTACGGCACCTGCGACCTGGTCTCCCAGCTCATCAAGGCCGCGCTGCCGGTCAGTCACCCCTGCAATGCGGCCATCACCGTCACCGCCGAGGCGCTCGACGCCGACCAGCTGGCGGCCGTGTGCTCCAGCCTGACCGCCCAGGTGCCCTGGTTCCAGCATCTCGTCGGCGCCTCCGCCCCGATCGCCGGGCAGCACATCACCGGCGAGAACGTGGTCGTCTTCTCCAGCCAGCTCGACTACCAGATCTACGCGGAGGCGATCTACGGAGTCGACACCGACAACGGCGGCATCACGGTCACCGGCGATCCCACCCAGCCCGGCAACTCCTCGTACTCCGTGATGTACCAGGCCCCGTACGCGACCGACTTCACCGCGGACATCTGGAACCTCAACCACGAGTTCACGCACTACCTCGACGCCGTGTACGACACCAAGGGCGACTTCGGCGCGGAGACCGCCGTGCCCGACGTGTGGTGGATCGAGGGCATCGCCGAGTACACCTCCTACACCTACCGCGGGGTGCCGGACACCGAGGCGCTCACCGACGCGCCGCAGCACACGTACACCCTCAGCACCCTGCTGCAGAACACCTACGCCAACAGCGACGAGACCCGCACCTACCCGTGGGGCTACCTGGCGGTGCGCTACATGATCGAGCGTCACCCCGGCGACGTGCGAACGGTCCTGGCCGACTTCAGGCAGGGCGACTACACCGGCGCGTACGACTACTGGACCGACACCGTCGGCACGTCCTACGACGCCGACTTCACCAGCTGGCTGGACACCCTCGCAGGCGGTTCCGGCGGGAGCGCGTGCACCGGCTCGAACCCGCAGGAGATGGGCGAGAACTGCTCGCGCGCCGACCAGTCGGAGCCGGCCGGCGGCCTGGACTACCTGTGGGTCTACCTGCCCGCCGGCACCACGACGCTGACGGTGAGCACGAGCGGCGGCACCGGGAACGCGTACCTCTACTACGACCCCGACACGTGGGCGACCGGCCGGACCCACACCGCATCCTCCACCCGGTCCGGGACCGTCCAGTCCCTCACCGTCAGGAACACCACCGCCGGATACCGGTACATCAGTCTCTACGGCAAGACCGCCTTCAGTGGCGTGAGCGTCACGACGCGGTACTGACCGCGGGCCCGGGCCACGCCGCGGTACGACTCGCCGCGTGGCCCGGGCCGTCCGGGAGCCCGCACCGTCCGCGGTGCCGGAAGCCGAACGACCAGGGAGAAAGGCCACCACGTGAACCCTTCCCACGAAGGCGCCGTCCGCGTTCCGGATCCGGCGGCGTACGCCACCGG
This sequence comes from Streptomyces sp. ICBB 8177, assembly GCF_003144095.1. Classification (GTDB taxonomy): domain Bacteria; phylum Actinomycetota; class Actinomycetes; order Streptomycetales; family Streptomycetaceae; genus Streptantibioticus_D. The sequence goes on from NZ_NSKH01000004.1 coordinate 38,264, forward strand.
CAGCCACGACCTCCCGGTCTCGTCGGCGTTGTCCGCGTTCATGGGTACCGGGTGGGAGCCGAGCCCGCTCCCAAACACCGGCGCGCTCGCGGTGAGCGCCTGGACGGCAACCCGCCGCGCGCTGCTGGCCGAGCGCTTCCCCGGCGAACGGATCGTGATCCCCGCCGGACGGGAGAAGATCAGGTCCAACGACATGCCGTACGACTTCCGCCCCCACACCGCCTACACGTACCTGACCGGCGACCGGACACCGGAGGGTGTGCTCGTGATGGAGCCGGACGGAGCCGCGACACTCTGTCTGCGGCCGCGTTCGGCGCGGGACGGCGAGGCCTTCCGGGACCGTGTCCACGGCGAGTTCTGGGTAGGGCGGCGTCCCGCTCTCAGCGAGGCCGAACAGATGCTGCGGATGCCGGTCGCCGACCTCCGCCTGCTGCCGGGCCTGCTGGACGGCCCACCGGTCCCCACGCGCGTGCTGCGTGGCGTGGACGCCGCGGTGGACGAGTTGCTGCCGGGGCCACGGGGACCACGGGGACCACGGGACACCGAACTGCTTGCCGCGCTCTCGGAGTTGCGGTTGCGCAAGAGTCCGTGGGAGGTGGACGAGCTGCGGACGGCCGTGGACGTCACCGTGCGCGGCTTCGAGGACGTGGCCAGGTCCCTGGCAAAGGCGGCGCGGCACCCGCGCGGCGAGCGCTGGGTGGAGGGCGTCTTCGGTCACCGGGCCCGCCTGGAGGGCAACGGCGTCGGCTACGGGACGATCGCTGCGGCCGGCGAGCACGCGTGCACGCTGCACTGGACCCGCAACGACGGCCCTGTCAGGCCCGGCGAACTCCTGCTGCTGGACGCGGGGGCCGAGACCGACACCCTCTACACCGCCGACATCACCAGGACCCTGCCGATCTCGGGCACGTTCACGCCGCTGCAACGCGATCTGTACGAGCTGGAGTTCGCCGCGCAGGACGCGGGCATCGCCGCGCTGAGGCCGGGAGCCAGGTTCCGCGACTTCCACCTGGCGGCGATGCGCGTGATCGTCGGCGGCCTGATCGACATGGGCATCGTGACGACGGGCCTGGACGAGGCGCTGGACCCGCGCGACGAGAGGTACCGCAGGTACACGCTGTGCGCCAGCGGCCACATGCTCGGCATGGACGTGCACGACTGCGCCCAGGCCCGTGCCGGAGCGTATCTGGACGCGACTCTCGAAGCCGGGCACGTGCTCACCGTGGAACCGGGCGTCTACTTCCAGCCGGACGACCTGACGGTCCCCCGTGAACTGCGCGGCATCGGCATCAGGATCGAGGACGACCTGGTGATCACCCCCTCCGGCGCCGAACTGCTCTCGGCCGCGCTGCCACGCTCCCCCGGCGACGTCGAGGCCTGGCTCGGCGGTCTGATGGACGGGACCACGCCTCCGATCCGGTGAAAGGTGGGCGTCGCGGGAACCCCCGGTGCCGAACCCCGCGTCGTACGGGCGAGGGGGGACGGCGACCGGCCTGGCGTGCCGTCGCCGTCGCCGTTCGGGAGGGGGCTGGGACGTGGAAGGCACGTTTTCGCAGGAGTCCGCGGGGAGTCGGGCGCTCGGGCGCGGTCGTGGGGCGGCGGTCCGGGCCGCCTGCGCGGCCACGTTGGCGGCCGGCTCGGTGCTGGGGATGCCCGGCAGCGCGCACGCGGCGCCGACCACCGTCCTGCCGGAGTCGGTCTCCCCCGCGGTGCTCACCGCCTCCCGCATCGGAGTCGTGCCCGCGTCGCAGCAGCTGACCGTGCAGGTGTGGCTGGCGCCGGACATGGCGGGTGCCGCCGCCTTCGCCGACGCGGTCGCCACCCCTGGCACTGCCGAGTTCCGCCACTACCTCGGCCCGGACGCCTACACCGCGAGGTTCGGGCCCTCCGCCGCGCGCGCCGCCGCGGTGACGCGGTGGCTGGAGTCCAGCGGGCTGACGCAGGTGCACGCCGACAGCGGTCGCGACTACGTCGCGGCGACCGGACCGGTGGCGAAGGTGCAGTCCGTTTTCCGGGTGCGGATCGGCCAGTACCGGGTCACGGGCCCGAACGGGAAGGCGACCATGGCGCGGTCCAACGACCGCGCGGTGTCCGTCCCGTCCTCGCTCGCCTCCGACGTGCTGGGCGTGACCGGGCTGAGCGACCTGCCGCCTGCCGTGCCCCGCGCCGCCGCTCCGGTGGCGTCCGGCCCACGTCGGTCGAAGACGTCGAAGGCGCCGACGTGCTCCGCGTACTGGGGGCAGCACGTCCAGACGTTCCACCCGGCCTACCAGGGACTGACCAGGGCGGCACTGCCGGTCTGCGGCTACTCCGCCGACCAGATGCGCGTGGCCTACGGCGCGACGTCGAAGGACACCGGCAAGGGCCAGACCGTCGCCCTGACCGAGGACGAGGCGCCGACCGCGATGTTCCAGACCCTCACGGACTTCGCGAAGGCCAATCACCTTCCGGCGCCGAAGCCCTCGCAGTTCAAGCAGGTGCGGTCGGGCACGGCCTGCGCAGCGGCGTCGGCCGCGTCCGCCTCGCGCCGCGCGGCGCAGTCGCCGGCCGTCGACGACGAGGCGGAGATGGACTCGGAGGCGGTCTACGCGATGGCCCCCGACGCCGACCAGGTGATGGTGGTCGGGCAGGGCTGCGACGAGGACCAGGCGCTGCTGAACGCCTCCCTCGCCGTGCTGAACGGGAACGGCGGCCGCCCCGGCGCGTCCATCGTGTCCAACTCGTGGCAGATCCCGCTGGGCGACGTCCCGGCCGGGACGGTGCACGCGATGGACGTGCGGGCCGCCGCCGAGGGCGTCGGCATGTACTTCGCCTCCGGTGACACACCCGGTCTGACGGTGACCGGCTCCGACCCGTACGCGGTGGCCGTCGGCGGTACCAGCCTCGGTATCGGGAAGTCGGGCAACCGGGTGTTCGAGACGGGGTGGTCCGACGACTACGGCGCGCTGGAGAGCGGCAAGTGGAGTGACGCGGGCGTCAGCGGAGGCGGCGGGGGCACCAGCGCCGTCTACGGTCAGCCCTCCTACCAGAAGGGCGTCGTGCCCGCGTCGATGTCCCGGGTGAAGGTCGGCAACCGTGTCGTCTCCGGGCGCACGGTGCCCGACATCGCCGCGGACGGCGACCCCGACACCGGAATGCTGACCGGCTACACCGAGTCCACGAGCAACGGGAAGCCGGGCCCGTACCGGACCATGCCGAACGCGGGGACCAGTCTGGCGACCCCGCTGATCGCCGGTCTCGTCGCCGACGCCCAGCAGGGCCGCACGACCCCCTTCGGGTTCATCGACCCGCTGCTCTACCGCCTGTCCGGGACCTCCGCGTTGCACGACGCCCTGCCGGCCACCGCCTCGACGCCGCAAGAGGACCGCGGCGCCTACCTCACGGGCGACGGGTCCGTGGGACTCGACGTGTTCGACTCGCAGGAACGTGCCTACACCGGGCAGGTGACCGCCAAGGGCTACGACACGATGACCGGCGTCGGCACGCCGAACGGCGCCGCGTTCCTCGCGGGGCTACGCGCCGGCGACCGCTGACGGGCCGCGTCGCGGCGCCGCCCCGAGGGGCGTCAGTTCGGCAGGACCGCCTCGATCGCCGCGGTGACCTCGGGCGCGTCGGGCTCGGTCTGGGGCGCGAAGCGCGCGGCGACGGTGCCGTCGGGTGAGATGAGGAACTTCTCGAAGTTCCAGCGGATGTCACCGGTGTAGCCCTCGGCGTCGGCGGTACCGACGAGCCCGGCGTAGAGCGGGTGTTGGCCGTCGCCGAGCACATCGGTCTTCTGCGTCATCGGGAAGGTGGTGCCGTAGGTGGCGGAGCAGAAGGTGGCGATCTCCTCGGGAGTGCCGGGCTCCTGGCCCATGAACTGATTGCACGGCACGCCCAGGACGGTGAACCCGCGCTTCCCGTAATGCTGTTGCAGCTTCTCCAGCGCCGCGTACTGCGGGGTCAGACCGCACCGGGAGGCGACGTTGACGATGAGGACGGCGGTGCCCCGGTACTGGCCGAGGTCGGCGGAGCCGCCGGTGAGGGCGTCGATCTCGGTGTCGAAGACGGACATGTCACTCCTTGGGTGCGAGGTGCCGTTCGCGCGGGCGGGCCGAGTACGTCAGGCGAGAGCGTATCCGGGCGCCCCGGCCCCTCTCCCGTGCGACCCCGTCAGGGCTGCCCCGGCCTCGCCGGCGCTCGGTGCGCGGCAACCTGGCCGCGTCGGAGAGTCGTTCCCCTTCAGGCCGTCGCCGATCCACCGTTCCCATCTGTTGCCTTGACAACAGTTGTCGCGACATTAATATAGGAAGAGTGACGACACAGACCAGCGGACTGCGCGACCACCTCGGCTACTGGCTGCGACGGCTGTCGGACGAGGTCCACGGACGCTTCGAGCGACAGCTCGCCGAGCACGACGTGACCGTCTCCCAGTGGAGCGTGCTCGTCACGGTCCACCGGGGTGACGCCACCACCACCCGCGAGGTCGCGCGGTTCATCGACATCGACGTCGGCGCGGTCTCCCGTCTGGTCGACCGGCTCGTCGCCAAGGGACTGATGGCGCGCGAGCCCCACCCGGAGTCCCGGCGGGCCCTGCGCCTCACCCTCACCGACGCGGGCCGCGAGCTGGTGCCGCGCCTGGCGGCGATCGCCGACCGCAACGACGCGCACTTCTTCCGCCACCTCGAACCGGCCCAGCGTCTCCAGCTGGAGGAATGGATCCGCCGCCTGGTAGGCGATCTGGGCTCCGCACCACCGAGACGCGACTCCGAACCACCGAAAGAGGAATCCTCATGAGCACCACTCACGCCACCGCCCGTTCGATCACGAAGACGGTCAGCATCCGGCGTCCCGTCGCCGAGGTCTTCGCCTTCCTCGCCGACCCGGCGAACTGGCCCACGTGGGCCGTGGTCAACGTCAAGGCGATCGAGCCCACCGACGACCCCGGCTGGTGGCTGATGACCACCCCGCACGGCCCCGCACGGCTGCGCCTGCGCGCCAACGCGGAACTCGGCCTGCTCGACCACGACTACGTCGAGGAGCAGGCGTCCTGGGAGGTCCCCGCGCGCGTCGTGGCCAACGGCACGGGCACCGAGTTCATGATGACGTTCTTCCAGCCGCCCGCGTTCAGCGACGCCTACTTCGACCAGCAGGTGAGCCTGGTCGACACCGAACTCGCCACCCTCAAGGGCCTCCTGGAGCAAGAGGCGCAGGGCCGGTGACCGACGACCGGCGAGCGCCCCGCCGGGTGTGACGCCTCAGGGCTCGGTGCTTCCGGCGCACACCGCCGGTGCCTAGGCCGCCTTCCGGCTTCGCCTGATGGTACGGGCGGGTGAACCCCGACACAGTGCGGAATGCGTCCCGCCGGTTCCCGTGTTGGGGTGGAGCATGAAGGCAATCAGTACGAACAGCTACGGTGGCCCGGAAGTCCTGGAGTACGGGGACCTGCCCGATCCGAAGGTCGGCCCTGACTCGGTCCTGGTCCGGGTCAAGGCGGCCGGGGTGAATCCGGTGGACTGGAAGATCGTCGCCGGATACCTCGACCCGATCATGAACGCGCACTTCCCGCTCATTCCGGGCTGGGACGTGGCCGGTGTGGTCGAAGCCGTCGGCGCCGATGCCACGGAGTTCGCGGTCGGCGACGAGGTCATCGGCTACGTCCGCAAGGACGAGGTCCAGCACGGCACGTACGCCGAGTTGGTCTCCGCGCCGGTGCGCACGCTCGCCCGCAAGCCCGCGGCGCTCGACTGGCAGCAGGCCGCAGGACTTCCGCTCGCAGGCCTGACGGCCTATCAGGCGATCCGCCGGGTCGGCACCCGGCCCGGTGAGACGGCACTGGTGCACGCCGCGGCCGGTGGCGTCGGCTCGTTCGCCGTCCAGATCCTGGTGGCCGAGGGCGTCCGCGTCATCGGAACCGCGAGCGAGCGCAACCACGACTTCCTGCGTTCCCTGGGTGCCGAGCCGGTCACCTACGGGGAGGGGCTCGCGGACCGCGTGCGGGCGGTGGCACCGGACGGCATCGACGTGGCGCTGGACTTCGTCGGCGGTGGCGTCGTGGACGTCTCGCAGGAACTGCTCAAGGATCCGTCCCGGGTCGCCTCCATCGCCGACGGCGAGGTCACGGCGAAGGGCGGCCACATGGTGTGGGTGCGTCCGGACGCGGAGGGCCTGGCGGTACTGGGCTCGCTGGCCGACGCCGGGAAGCTGACCGTGCACGTCGACGCGTCCTTCCCGCTCGCCGAGGCCGCCGAGGCGTTCCGCCGTAGTCAGGAGGGGCGGACGCGCGGAAAGATCGTGCTCGAAGTCTCCTGACCGGCCGTCCCGGCGCTCCGGCCGCCGCCGAGGCCCTGGGTGCGGCGTCCACCGCGACCCGGGGCCCGGCGGTCTGGGCCCGTGGTCGGGCTCCGGTCAGGCGGCCTCGTCCGGTGGCCCGGGTGGTGCGGCGTCCGGGGGCCGGAAGCAGGCGGTGACGTCCTTGCCGTTACGGCACGGATGGCTCTGCCATTCGTCGGCGAGCGCGTCGACCAGCAGCATGCCGCGGCCGCCGAGCGCGTCACCGTCCGGGTTCCGGGGCTGGGGCAGGCGTGCGCTGGAGTCGTGCACGGTCACGTGCAGGCACTCGCTGTCCCAGGTCAGCACCAGTTGCGCGGTGCTGTGGGCGTGAACGTGCGCGTTGGTGACCAGCTCCGAGACGGTGAGCAGGACCGCCTCGACGGTCTCCGGCGCGCTGCGCGACCAGCCGAGTGTCTCCAGGTGCCCGCGTGTCCAGTCCCTGGCCGCTTTCACCCCGCAGCTCATCGGCAGCGAACGTGTCCATCCCACGGCCCTCAGCGACGAGTCGTCGACCACGGCTTCTCCCGGTTGCGACAGCGAGTTCGGCCCCCTCCGTTGCGTCGACTACCCCCGGGCGGCCGGGGTATGACTGCCGGGCGTCCCCGTCCGGCTGGTGACGCCCCGCCGCTCAGGCCTCGGCGCAGCCGCAGGACCTGCGGTGGACCAGGGTCGGGGTGAGGCGGACCGACCGGGGAGGGGTGGTGTCGCCGCTCATGCGGTCCAGGAGCATCCGGGTCGCCTCGCGGCCCAGCCGCTGCCAGGGTTGGGCGACCGCGGTCAGGGGCGCGGGCAGCAGGTCTCCCCACTCGACGTCGTCGAAGGCGACGACCGCCATGTCGTCCGGCACCGACACCCCCCGGTCGCGCAGGCCGCGCAGCACGCCGACGGTCATGTGGTTGTTTCCGCTGATGAGCGCGGTCGGCGGAGCGGGCAGGTCGAGGAGTCGCAGCACCGCGGAACGCGCGGGCTCGGCGTCCGAGGCGCCGTGGACCTCCAGCGCGCCGTCGTGTGCGATGCCGTGCTCCGTCAGGCCCCGGCGGTACCCGGCGAGGCGTTCCGCGCTGGTGGTGATGCCCTCCCGGCCGACGACCATGCCGATACGGCGGTGGCCGCGCTCGACGAGGTGGGCGACGAGGCCGGCGGTCGCGCGTTCGTTCTCCACGCCGATCTGGTCGAAACCGGGGCAGGCCAGCCGGTCGATGAACACCACGGGGGGCGCGGGCTGCGGTGCGGCGGCCAGGCAGGCGCGCAGGCGTCCCGCGTCCATGGAGGTGGCAAGCAGGATGCCGTCGACCCGCCGGTTGCGCAGCGCCCGCAGCACCCGCTCCTCCTGGTCGGCGTCGTCGTGGGTGTCGGCGAGCAGCACGGTGTATCCCGCGGCGGCGGCCGTCGACTCGATGGCGGAGGCGAGTTCGCCGAGGTAGGGGTTGGTCAACGCGGAGACGGCCAGGCCGATGGAGCGGGTGCTGGCGGTGGCGAGCGAGCGGGCGACGGCGTTCGGCACGTAGCCGGTCTCCCGGATCGCCGCCTCGACCGCCGCTCGGGCCTGGTCGCTGACCGGGCGGGTGTTGTTGACCACGTGCGAGACGGTGGTCACCGACACCCCTGCCCGACGTGCCACCTCGTGCATGGTCGCCATGTCTCCCCTTTGGTTCCCCTCCGGCCCGCGGACCGCCGCCCGTTCGGCCCCTCGGGCTCGTTCCCTCCCGGGTCGCCGGGGCGTCCCACCCTCACTCTCAGCCGCGCCGAATCCTAGCGCAACCCCTTGCGCAACCGGTTGCGCACACCTACAGTCACTGCCACTTCACGGCGCAACCGTTTGCGCGTCGTCATGTCCCGCTCTCGGCACGCCCGTTGGACGCCGTGCGCGGGCGGCATCACCCGTACTCGGCGAGGGGACAGCACAGATGCGTATCCGACGAGGCCGGCGCCGCACGCTGGCCGCCTGCGCGCTGGCCGCCGCGACCCTGCTCACGGCCTCCGGCTGCGCGGGGGCGGGAGAGTCGAGCGGATCGGGTCCGGGCACGACGATCACGGTGGCCATCGTCGCCAACCCGCAGATGCAGGACGTCGAGACGCTCACCTCGTACTTCACCCGCACCCACCCGGACGTCCACGTCAAGTACGTGACGCTGCCGGAGAACGAGGCCAGGCAGAAGATCACCGAGTCGGTTGCCACCGGGAGCAACGAGTTCGACGTGGTGATGATCAGCAACTACGAGACGCCGATGTGGGCGAAGAACGGCTGGCTGGCCGACCTCCAGCCGTACGCCGACGACACGCCGGGCTACGACCCGGGGGACTTCATCAAGCCCGTCAAGGACTCGCTCTCCTACCGGGGCGACCTGTACTCCGTACCGTTCTACGGCGAGTCGTCGTTCCTGATGTACCGCAAGGACCTGCTCGCCGCGCACCACCTCACGATGCCCGAGCACCCCACCTGGGCCCAGGTCGCCGCCATCGCCGACAAGCTCGACGACCCCAGGCACGACCTGGCCGGCATCTGCCTGCGCGGCGACCCGGGCTGGGGCGAGAACCTGGCGCCGCTGGACACCGTCGTCAACACCTTCGGCGGCCGCTGGTACGACCCGCGGTGGAACGCCCAGTTGGACTCGCCGCAGGTGAGGAAGGCGGTGAACTTCTACGTGGACCTGCTGCACCGCGACGGCGAACCGGGCGCGGCCACCGCGGGGTTCACCGAGTGCGGCACCGACATGGCCCAGGGCACCGCGGCCATGTGGTACGACGCCACGTCGGCGGCCGGCTCCCTGGAGGACCCCACCAGCAGCAAGGTCGTGGGAAAGATCGGGTACGTGCAGGCACCGGTCGACAAGACGCCTTCGTCCGGCTGGCTGTACTCCTGGTCGCTGGGCATCCCGAAGACCAGCGCGCACCAGCAGGCCGCCTGGCAGTTCATGTCCTGGGCGACCTCCAAGGAGTACATCAAGCTGGTCGGAAGCAAGCTCGGCTGGTCCCGCGTCCCGCCCGGCAGCCGTACCTCCACCTACCGGCTGCCGCAGTACGAGAAGGCCGCCGCGGCGTTCGCCAAGCCGACGCTGGAGGCCATCAGCAGCGCCGACCCGGGGCACCCCACGGTGCAGCCGGTGCCGTACACCGGCGTGCAGTTCCTCGACATCCCCGAGTTCGAGGACCTCGGTACCCGGTTCAGCCAGCAGATCACCGCGGCGGTGGCCGGCCAGCAGTCCGCCGACGCGGCTTTGGCACAGGCACAGCAGTACGCCCAGACCGTCGGCGACACCTACCGCAAGCACTGACCGGTCCGGCATCACCTCACGATGGGAAGCGACATGGCGACACTCGCCCCACCCCGGTCCGGTCGGATGCGGCCCGGACCCGCCACCGACACCTCGGCCCGCAGGGAGGGCTGGCGGCGCAGGTTGCCGCTCTCCCCCGCCCTGGTGCTGATGATCCTGGTGACCCAGATCCCGTTCCTCTTCACCATCGCCTTCTCCTTCGAGTCGTGGAACCTGGTGCGCCCCGGCTCGCGGCACTGGGTGGGGCTGTCCAACTACGCGGGGGTCTTCACCGACAGCGCGTTCCGCGACGCGCTCGTCACCGAGATCGAACTGACCCTGCTGGCCGTGGTGATCTCGATGGTGCTGGGCATCGGTCTGGCGGTGCTGCTCGACCGCAGGTTCCCCGGCCGTGGCATCGTGCGCACCCTGCTGATCGCGCCGTTCCTCATCATGCCCACGGTCGCCGGACTGCTGTGGAAGACCACGATGCTCGACCCGGTCTACGGCGTCGTCAACTACCTGCTGCGCGAACTGGGCTTCGCGCCGGTCGACTTCGTCAGCCGGTTCCCCATGTCCTCGGTGGTGACCGTGCTGGTGTGGCAGTGGACGCCGTTCATGATGCTCATCGTGCTCGCGGGGCTCCAGAGCCAGTCCTACGACGTGCTGGAGGCGGCCAGGGTGGACGGCGCCGGCCCGTGGACCACGTTCCGCGCGATCACCCTGCCGCACCTGCGGTCCTACATCGAACTCGGTGTGCTGCTGGGCGCGATCTACCTGGTGAACACCTTCGACGTGATCTACATGACGACCCAGGGCGGCCCGGGCACCGCGACCACCAACCTGCCGTACTACCTCTACCAGCGCGCCTTCCTCGGCTTCGACGTCGGTCAGGCGTCGGCGCTCGGCGTGGTGACGGTGGCCGGAACCATCCTGGTCGCAACAGTCGCCCTGCGCACGCTGTTCACCGTGTTCTCCGCGAGCGAAGGGAACGACTGATGGCATCCGCCACGCCGACCGCTGGGACCCGTTCGGCCGAGGCCCCCGTCCGCTCCCGGCCGCGCCCACGGCGGGCGGGCTCGCGTCGCCGCCTGATCGGCCAGGTCTCCTGGACCGCCGGGGCGTGGGTCGCCGCGCTGGTCTTCTTCTTCCCGGTGCTGTGGATGGCACTGACCGCCTTCAAGCAGGAGTCCGCCGCCTACACCACGACCCCGCACCTGGTCTTCCGGCCGACGCTCGCCCAGTTCCGGGCGGTCTTCGACGCGGGCATCGGCCCGTACCTGGCCAACTCCGCGACGGCGACGGTCCTTTCGACCGTGCTGGTGCTGGTGCTCGGCATCCCGGCCGCGTACGCGCTGTCCATCAGGCCGGTGCGCAAGACCCGGGACGTGCTGTTCTTCTTCATCTCCACCAAGATGCTCCCGGGTGTCGCCGCGATCATCCCGGTCTACCTCGCGGTCCGCGACCTCGGGGCGCTGGACAGCGTGTGGACGCTGATGGTGCTCTACACGGCGATGAACCTGCCGATCGCGGTGTGGATGATGCGGTCGTTCTTCCTGGAGGTACCGGGTGAGGTGCTGGAGGCCGCCCGCGTCGACGGAGTGACGCTGCGTCAGGAGATCACCCGGATCCTGCTGCCCATCGTGGCGCCCGGCATCGCGGCCACAGCGCTGATCTGTGTCATCTTCTCCTGGAACGAGTTCTTCCTCGCCCTGAACCTCACCTCGGTGCGGGCCGGGACGATGCCCATCTTCCTGGTGGGGTTCATGTCGAGCGAGGGCCTGTACTGGGCGAAGCTCGCGGCAGCCGCCACACTCGCCTGCCTTCCGGTGCTGCTGGCCGGGTGGCTGGCCCAGAAGCAGCTGGTGCGCGGTCTGTCGATGGGCGCGGTGAAGTGAGCCCGAACGCGCGGTGACGGCGTTCAGGCCCGGCGAGAACGGAACGGAGAGAGAGTGGACAACCGCGCGGCGGTGCTCTACGGCCCGCGTGACCTGAGGGTGGAGGACCGGCCGGTCCCGGTGCCGGGACCGCACGAGGTGCTGGTGCGGGTGGCGGCGGTCGGAGTGTGCGGATCGGACGTGCACTACTACGAGCACGGCAGGATCGGCGACTTCGTGGTGGAACGGCCCCTGGTGCTCGGCCACGAGGCCATGGGCACCGTGGAGGCCGTCGGCGCCGAGGCGCACCGGCACGCGGTGGGAGGGCGGGTCGCGGTCGAACCGGGTGTGCCGTGCGGACGGTGCGCGCGGTGCCGCACGGGCCGCTACAACCTCTGTGCCGACGTGGCGTTCTTCGCCACTCCCCCGGTCGACGGCGCATTCGCCCACCACGTCACCGTGCACGAGGACTTCGCCCACGCCCTCCCGGACCACGTGAGCGACACGGCGGGCTCGTTGCTGGAGCCGCTGTCCGTGGCGTTGTGGGCGGTACGCCGCGGCGACGTGCGTCCGGGCGACCGGGTCCTGGTGACCGGCGCGGGACCGGTGGGGCTGCTCGCCGTCCAGGCCGCCCGGATCGCCGGAGCCGCCCGCGTCGTCGTCACCGACGTCAACCCCTCCCGGCTCGCGGCGGCCCTGCGGCTCGGCGCCGACGGGGCCTACGACGCCGAGGAGGGCGTGCCACGCCGCGAACCGCCCGCCGACGTGCTGCTGGAGTGCTCCGGCGCACCGGCCGCGGTCGAGGCGGGCATCCTCGGTCTGCGTCCGGGCGGAACGGCGGTGCTCGTCGGCATGGGGCCGGACAGCCGCATGCCGATTCCCACCCAGGTCGTCCAGAACCGCGAGATCACCCTCACCGGCACCTTCCGCTACGCCAACACCTACCCCGCCGCCGTCGCGCTGGCCGCGGCGGGACGCGTCGACCTGGACGCGCTGGTCACCGGCACGTACGCGCTGGACGACACCGCACGCGCCCTGACCGCGGCCAGGACCGACCCGGCCGTCGTCAAGCCGGTGGTGCTGCCGCATGGCTGAGGGGACGAGCCCGGGCCGGGGAAGCGTCGCGGTGTGCGGGGAGGCGCTGGTGGACCTCGTCGAGCAGGAACCCGGGACCTTCCGGGCGCTCCCCGGCGGCAGTCCCGCCAACGTCGCGGTCGGGCTCTCCCGTCTCGACGTGCCCGCCGAACTGCTGGCCAGGCTGTCCGCCGACGGTTTCGGCACCCTGCTGCGGACCCACCTGGAGGACAACGCAGTCGGCCTTCACCGGGCCGTGGACGCGACGCAGCCGACCACGCTGGCCGTGGTGTCCACCGATCCGCACGGCGTGGCCAGCTACGACTTCCGCTACGAGGGCACCGCGGACTGGCAGTGGCAGCCCGGTGAGCTGCCGCGGACCCCGCCGCCCGGTGTCGTCGCCGTCCACACCGGTTCGCTGGCGCTCACCGTCGAACCCGGTGCCTCGGTGCTCACCGACTGGCTGCGCGCGGTCCGCGACTGGGGCACGGCGACGATCAGCCTCGACCCCAACATCCGGCCCGGGTTCGACTCCGGTCCGGCGGCGGCGCTCCGCCGGGTGGAACGGCAGGTGGCGTTGGCCGACGTCGTGAAGGTCTCCGAGGAGGACCTCGCCTGGCTCCTGCCCGGCACGGACCCGGCCGACGTGGCGATGCGGTGGCGCGCGCTGGGGCCGGCCCTGGTGGTCGTCACCCTCGGCGGCACCGGCTGCCTGGCCGTCGGCCCCGACGACAGGCTGATCCGCCGCCCGGCGGTGCGTGTGGAGGTGGCCGACACCGTGGGCGCGGGCGACGCCTTCACCGCGGGACTGCTCGCCGGACTGCACCGGGCCGGAATGCTGGGAGCGCGTGACGGCGGAGCCCTCGACACACTGCGCCCGGATCTGCTGGCCGACCTGCTCGACGAAGCGGGACTGGTCGCGGCACTGACCTGCGAACGCGCCGGAGCGAACCCGCCGACGCGAGCCGAGGTGCGGACGGCGGCGGTCGCGAGGGAGCGCACCTTCGTGGACTTTCGAAGATGACGCGACATCAATTCGACTGCTCCGTAAGGAAAGTTGTCCCACAGCTCTGTCCCATTCAGCCCGACCCCGAACGAAACGAAGGAACACCATGCGAGCCGTCATCATCGACAAGCCCGGGCACGTCCGCGTCGGCACCGCGCCGGACCCGGCGCCGGGGGCCGGTGAAGTCGTCGTCGAGGTCGCCGCGTGCGGCGTCTGCGGCACCGATCTGCACATCCTGGACGGCGAGTTCCCGCCCACCCCGTACCCGATCATTCCCGGCCACGAGTTCGCCGGAACGGTGGTCGCGGTGGGCGACGGCGTACGGGACCTCGCCGAGGGGACACGGGTCGCCGTCGACCCGTCGCTGTACTGCGGCCGCTGCGAGTACTGCCGGGTCGGGCGCGGCAACCTGTGCGGCGACTGGAACGCCACCGGTGACACCGTCAACGGCGCCTTCGCGCAGTACGTCGCCGTGCCCGCCGCCAACGCCTACCGCATCCCGGAGGCGCTGGACCCGCGGCAGGCCGCGATGATCGAGCCGCTGTCGTGCGCGGTGCACGGCGTCCACCAGCTCGGTTCCGTACTCGGCCGCAAGGTGCTGGTCGTCGGCGCCGGCACCATGGGGCTGCTCATCGGCCAGCTCCTGCGCCACGCCGGGGCGGGTGAGGTCGCCGTGGTCGACCGCAGTGACGCGCGACTGCGGCTCGCTGAGACCATGGGGCTCTCCCGGACCGCCACCGACGTCGCGGAACTCGGTGCGCGGTTCGACGTCGCCGTGGACGCCACCGGTGTCCCGGCCGCCATCGAGGGCGCGTTCGACGCGCTGCGCCGCGGCGGCACCCTGCTGGTCTTCGGCGTGGCGGACGCCGCGGCCCGTGTCTCGCTGTCCCCCTTCCGCATCTACAACGACGAGATCAAGGTCGTCGGATCGATGGCGGTGCTCAACAGCTACGGTGACGCGGTGGAGTTGATCGCGTCCGGTGCGATCGACACCACGCCGCTGCTGGGCGGTCAGTTCCCGTTGGAGGGTTTCGGCGACGCCGTCGAGGCGGTGCGCAAGGGGACGGGCCCGGGCACGAAGGTCCACGTCCTGCCCAACGCCTGACGACGCTCACAGCGCGGTGAGGCCGGACAGGTCGCGGACCACGGTGTGGTTGCGGTCGCCGATCGTGCCCAGGGTGTAGTGCGGCCAGACGCCGAAGTACTCGGCGCGGGTGCGCTGGCTCCAGCGGCGGGCCAGGTCGGAGCGGGTCTTGTGGAACGTGACCTGGTACCCGCCGCTGTACACCTTCAGCAGGGTGTAGCCGCCGGGGTACTCCTTGGTGGCGGCGACCTCCAGGAACTCCACGGCGTCGCTGCCCTCCATGGTGGTGCGTTTGTTGCGGTGGGTGTGACCGCTGTGGTGGAAGAAGACGCCGGAGGTCTGCCGGTAGAGGGCTTCCAGAGCGCGGGCGCTGGGTGCGTCCAGGTCGAAGGAGGGCCCTGCCGCCGTCGTGACCGCCGACTCGTAGGTGACCGGGTGGTGACCGAACACCAGAGTGGGGCGGTCCGGTTCGTCGCGCAGCAGGCGCCTCAGGTCCGCGAGTTGACCGGCCTCCAGCGTGCCACCGGCCGCGTCGAGAGTCGTGGTGTCGAGACCGATGACGCGCAGTCCGCCGACCTGATGTGACGTCAGGGTCTGTCTGCGGTACGGGAAGACGTCGCCCCAGCAGTCGTGGTGGTCGGGCGCGCCGGCCACCGGAGTGCAGCCCGCGTAGTCGGCGCCGGTGTGGGGGCGGTCGTGGTTGCCGCGCGCCACGAAGTAGTCGCTCCCCAGTTTCCCCCACCCGTCGAGGAGTTGCCGTACCCGGCCGACGTCCCGGGGCTCGGCCTCCGAGGTCAGGTCACCGGCGACCAGCAGGACGTCGGCCCCGCGGTCGGCGGCGCGCAGGTCGGACAGCATGGCGTCCAGCATGACCTCGGGGTACGCCGGCAGGCCCGGGTCCTGCTGGAAGGACGGCGGCCAGTTGCCGGTGATGATGCCGCTGGTCTGCTCACCGACATGGAGGTCGTTGGAGAGCGCGAGGGTGAACAGGTGGCGACCGGGTGGCGGGACGAGCGTCGTGAAGACGCCCGGCGCGTCCAGCGAGCCCGCGCTTCCGGGGAACTGGAGGCTCGACTGCTGGGCGGCCTGCCCCGCGGACCGCGCGATGAAGGCATAGGTACGGCCCGGTTCCAGGCCGCCCACTTCCGCGTAGTGGTAGGCGGTGGCGGACGTGTCGTGGCAGACCGTCTTCATGGTCGCCGGATTGCCGGGGTCGCCGAGCAGCACCTCGGTGTCGGTGGCCACGGGCGCGGGGGCGCCGTACCGGTCCACGGCGGTCCGTGATCCGGTGTACCAGGTCAGGGTGATGGAGGTGTCGGTGACGGTCACCACGTCGAGGTCGGTGACCAGCAGGTCGGCCGGGGCGGCCGCTGCGGCCGGGGCGGCGTCGGCGAGGGCGAGCGGCGCGGCGGCGAGACCGGCCCACAGCAGGGCCTGCCGGCGGGAGGGGGAGCAGCAGTCCATGCCCGGAGTATCGCCCCGCGCGGTGAACCCCGGGGTGTGGCGAACCGGCCGATGTGTGGCGCTCCCTCGACGCTGTGGAGCCCCCGTCCGCCGCGGTGGCGTGTCCTCGGCCCGCGCCGCCGTCCCGTCGTCAGCCCGGTACGCCCGCTTCCCGCGGCGACCGGTCGCCGGGGGGCGCTTGAGTGCGCGGGTCGAAGGCGCGGATCGCCACCGCCGCCACGTCGTCGTCCAGCCCGGTCGCGCTGTAGCGGATCAGGTCCTCGTGGAGCCGCGCCAGGACGCGTCCCGGGGGGACCGCCGTCCAGGACCGGGCTCGATCGGGCAGGGGGTAGAAGTCGCCGGACCGGTCCCGCGTCTCGCTCACTCCGTCGGTGTAGAGCAACAGCTGGTCACCGGCGCGCAGTTCGGTGGTGTCGACGTGGTAGCCGATGCCCGCGACCGCGCCGAGGAGCAGGGGCGGTGAGGGCAGGGTGGGTTCCAGCACGCGCACCTGGCCGTCGCGCAACAGCAGCGCCTCGGGGTGACCGCAACTGACCAGGCGGGCCACCGGCTCGTCGTCGGCGACCTCCACCAGCAGGGCTGTGGCGAACCGCTCGGCGTCGTCCGGGTCCGGTTGCAGGCCCGAGTACCGCACGGCGCTGGTCTCCAGCCGTCCCGCCAGCTCCACGAGGTCGGGCGCGTCGTAGGCGGCCTCGCGGAACGACGCGGTCAGCGTCGCGGCGGCACCCATGGCACGCAGCCCTTTGCCCCGCACGTCACCGATCAGCGCCCTGACGCCGTACGGCGTGTGCAGTACCTCGTAGAAGTCGCCGCCGACCCGGGCCTGCGCGGCCGCGGCGACGTAGAGGGTGGCGATCTCGACCCTCCCGAGACGTTCCGGGATGCGCCGCAGCACCACGCTCTGCGCCGCGTCGGCCACCGCCGTGAGTTCCGCGACCAGTCGTTCGTTGCGCAGCCGCGCCGCGCAGCCGTACGCGGCCGCCAACGTGACAATGGCGGTCACCGCGAGGGTGAACAGCCGCGGTGCGGTGCCGAGCGTTCCCTTCGCCAGCGCGAGGCCGATCTCCGCGACGACGGCGCATCCGCCGATCGCCAGGGTCCCCGACACCGGCCACACGACCGCCGCGAGGGCGGGGGCGGCGGACAGGAAGCGCTGGAACTGGTACGGCGGCGGGGTGACGGCGTCGAGCACGGTGCCGACGACGATGACGGCCACCGGGGACCACAGGGAGAACCACCCCGTCCCCGGCCGTTCACGTCCGGAGCCCGCCTCGCGCCGCGTGGACCGGTCCCAGGTGATCACCTTTCAGGACGTTAGGCGCGATCACCCGAATATCCAAGCAGCGGTGGCCCGACGAGGGCCTCGCCGGGGACGTTCACCCGGATGGCGTTCCGGGCCCGCGGCATCGGGGAAGCCGGCCGGGGGAGGCGGCCGGAGAAGGGCACGGTGCCCGGGCAAGCCGTACGCGTGGTGTGGTTGACGCGACCAGGAGCGGGATCGTCCACGTGATCGAGGCCGAGAGCGTCACCGGCACCGGCTGACCCGTCAGAGGACGACTGCCGGGCCCCGGCGTCCTTCCGTCGCGCGATGGAAGGGCCCGGGGCCGGGACCCCACTTTCCGGCGCCCTGCCCTGATGCCCGGCCCCAGGCCCTTCCGTCCCGCCATTCCACCTCACCTACCGGGCACTCCGCCGCCTCTTGACGCTTCCTCTATGCGCGACATCGCCGCCTTGACGATTCCTTGGCACTGAAGAGGGGCGTCCGTTTCGAGGCGGAAGCCTCATCTGTCCCACACGTACGGAATACATGGAAACGGCTGACACGCGCCATCCCGGATGGGACGGTGGAGCCCGCCGTCCGCGACCGCGCGGCACGGCGGCTCGGGACGAGGGGGAACCATGCCCAAGGGGACGTACGCCAAGGACGCGGCGGAGGCCGAGGAGGACCTGACGGCCTACTGCGAGGCGAGCAGGTTCGACCGCGAGTGGATAGGTGACGAACGGTGGGCCACCACCGTCCGCATCGCGTGTGATCGCAAGTACGGGTACGACGAGGCGTACCGCGCCATCGACGCGGACCAGGTGGAACTGCTCACCGAGGCCGCCAGGGCCAAGCGCAAGAAGACGCTGGACGGCGACGAGGACGGCCTGCTCTCGCTGGTGGAGCAGGCCGGGGAGCTCTCGAAGACGCTGGTGCCGGACATCCTCCAGCAGTGCGCCGACGCGTACGTGGGAGGCCAGCGGGTCAACCTCGGCCTGTCGAAGGCGATGACGAACGCCAAGTACGCCCAGTTGCGCAGGGACTGGGACGTGGCGGGCGAGTACGCCACCGGCGACGGTGTGTTCACCAACTTCCACAGCTTCGCACCGCAGGACAAGAAGAAGGCGGGCAAGGGCACCGTGGGCGCCACGATGGCGGTCCGTGGTGTCCAGGGGAACCTGCTCGTGAAGATCGCCGGCCGGACGTTCAACATGCACGTGGACATCTCGGACTAGGGTCTGCCCGCCGGATCGGCGTGCCGCCCGGCGGAGCCGCCCCGGCCCTTCCCGATCACGGGTGTTAGCGTCCTTGCGCATGGACGACGACAGCGTGT
Source organism: Streptomyces sp. ICBB 8177 (assembly GCF_003144095.1). Taxonomy (GTDB): domain Bacteria; phylum Actinomycetota; class Actinomycetes; order Streptomycetales; family Streptomycetaceae; genus Streptantibioticus_D. The sequence goes on from NZ_NSKH01000004.1 coordinate 56,929, forward strand.
ACGTGGGGAACGCGGGCGTGGACGCGCCACTGGACCGGGGCTGGCTGCTGGGGCACTTCAAGGAGGCGGGCGACCCCCGGCACAGCGAGGCGGTCGAGATCAAGTGGGGCATCCACCCGCCCGGCGACACGAGGGCCGAATGGGTGCGGGGCGAGCGCCGCACCGCACTCCTGGTCCTGATCAGCGGCCGCTTCCGCGTCGAACTGCCCGGCCGCAGCGTGCTGTTGTCCCGTCAGGGCGACTACGTCGTCTGGGGACGCGGGGTGGACCACTCCTGGGTCGCGGAGGAGGAGTCGGTCGTGCTGACCGTACGCTGGCCGTCCGTACCGGGGTACGCGGTCGCGGAGCCGCAGGAGCCGGTGACTTCACAGGCGTGAGCGAGGAGGGCTGCTTGCGGGCGGCCCCTCCCGCCCGTGCCGTGCCCCCGGGCAGCGCCGGGTCAGCGGTGGGGGTCGGCGGCGACCTCCACGTGGTCACCGATGGCGACCAGCAGCAGGCGGGTACCGGCCTCCAACGCCCTCCAGCTGTGCGGCACTCCGCCCGCCACGTACAGGGTGTCGCCCCGCCCCAGCCGGTGCGCGGCACCTTCCGCCCGCACTTCCACCGCGCCGTCGGCCACATAGAGGATCTCGTCGTTGCGGTGCTCGAAGACGCGGTCCGTATCGTGTGGCCCGCTGAACTCCAGTGCGTGCAGGGCGTGGTGGCCGCGCACCAGCGGACGCACCCGGGCCTCGCCGGTTCCGGTGAGGCCCGGGTCGTCGTCGGCGCGCACCACGTCGACGCTCCGCACCTCCTGCGCGGCGGCCAGCAGCTGCACCGCGGTGGTGCCGAGCGCGTCGGCGATCGACTGGAGGGATCGCATGCTCGGACGCGCGCGGCCGTTCTCCACCTGGCTGAGGAAGGGCACGGACAGGGCGGCCCGGCGTGCCACCTCCGCCAACGTGAGGTCCAGGGCCCTGCGTCTGCGCCGGATGCCGTCACCGAGCCGCGGCGCCATCGCGTCGTCCGTCACCTTTCCACCCTCTCCTCAGCCCACCACACCGCCCCGGCCGGCCGGCGCCCCGGCCAGCCTACGCATCGTTTCGTGGGGCCCTTCGTTCCGCTCACCTGGCCGGGTGACGTCCACTTCGGGCCGCGGCGTGTGACAGGTGTGAACTCGACACCGCCGATCCGCCTCCTCCCCACCCCCTGCGAAACGTACGCACTTTCGGGTTCCGTGGCATCGCGGTCCGGCTCCCGGCTCACAAAAATGCCGCCGGGCCGGTAGTCTCCTTGCCGACCGCAGGGACGCATGCCGCGCCCGCGTGGGGGGAACTTGGGGGCCAAGGAGTGGCACGCTGGAGAGCGCTGCCCGCACAGCTCGACCCGCTGGTCGTCCAGCTGGTCAGCGAGCTGCGGAGACTGAAGGACCAAAGCGGCCTGAGCCTGGCGCAGTTCGCCTCGCGGACCGGCTACAGCGCGTCGTCATGGGAACGGTACCTCGGCGGCCGCGCGCTCGCGCCACGCGCGGCGGTGGACGCCGCGGCCCGCGCCACCAAGGCGGACACGGAGCGCCTGCTCGCCCTCCACCGGGTCGCCGCCGAGGCGTGGCAGCGTGACTCCACGGAGGGGTCGGCGCGGCAGGCCGACGCGGCGGGGGCCGGGGGCACGGCGGAGGCCGAGGAGACGGAAACGGCGGAGGCGGGAGGTCCGGATCACGAGGCCGGGGCCCACGCCACGGGCGCCGCGCCGGTGCCCGTCCCCGCGTCCGACGACGACGGCACGCACGAACCGCCCGAACCACACCGCACCGGGCGGAAGCCCGGATTCTGGCGGCAGGCCCTGATCGTGGTCGTGTCCGCCGCGGTCGGCGCCGGCGTGACGCTGCTCGCCGTCGAGCCGGGCCGGGCAGCGTCGGACAGCACGACCGCGCACGCGGCGGCGGCCGTTCCCAAGCCGGTCGCCTACGCCTGCACCTACACCCGCAAGAACGGATCGTGGTACGCGGGGAACAGCACGACCAGCACCCAGCAGCTGGAGGTCGACATGACCGGCCCCGCCGTCGCCGAGTTGCAGTGCCTCCTGCAACGCGCGGGCATCACGCCCGGCGGAATCGACGGTTCCTTCGGGCCGTTGACGGAGAGCGCGGTGATCCGGGCGCAGAAGCAGTACCACCTGGACGTGGACGGTCAGGTGGGTCCGCGGACGTGGGCGGCGCTGCGGGGATGAGCACGACGCCTCCCGAGTGCCTCCGGCTGGCGACCGAGCTGCGCACTCTGCGGGAACGGGCCAAGCTGTCGCTCGCCAGGCTCGCGGCGGAGTCCGCCTACAGCAAGTCGTCGTGGCACCGCTACCTCAACGGGTCCGCGCTGCCCCCGTGGCACGCGGTCGCGACGCTGTGCCGTCTCGCGGACGAACCCGAATCGCGCCTGCGGGCGACGTGGGAACTGGCCGAGAGCGCGTGGAGCCGACGTGCCGCGGTCGCACCGCACTCCCCGAAGGGCCCTCATCCGCAAGCCGCCGCGTCTCCCCCGGTGACGGCACAGCAGCCGGCGCCCGCCCGGCGCGCCGACGCGGACCCGACCGCGACCGGCCAACCCGCCGCTCCAGCGCCCACGTTGGCCGAAGGCGCCTCCGAGGGCCCCCCGCGGCCGCGCCCCCGACGCCATAGGCTGGCCGTCACGCTGACCGCGATCGCCACGGCGTGTGTCGTCCTGACCGCCGGAGCGGTGCACGAGTGGGGTGCGCTCGACCGGCCGAAGGCGCCGCTTCGCACTTCCGGCTTCCACGTTGGCTGCACCGGGACGGGGTGCGACGGGCGCGATCCCGGAGTGACTCTGTGCGGAGTGGAGCCGCAGACGCTCCTGCACACCCTGGCGGTGGGCGGGGCCGGGCTGGAGGTCCGCTACAACCCGCTGTGCCGGGCGGCCTGGGCCAGGATGTGGCACACGCGCGTCGGCGCGACGCTCAGCCTCTCCTCCGCCGGCCGGCCGGCGCAGAGCGTCACCGTGAAGGACGCCCGGGCGACGGACCAGTTCGTCTACACCGACATGGTGGCGGTCTCCTCCGGCCACACGCCCCTGAAGGTGTGCCTCGAGGCGGCCCCTGGGAGCACGTCCACCTGCTACCCCGTCTCCCCTCCCCGACCCTGACCTGACGCACCGTCACCCGCCTTCTTCCGCACCGGGCTTTCCCGTCCGCCGCACGTCGGACCGTTCGGGATTCGTCTGGGGAACACGAGCGCCGCGAACTATCATGCGCCACGTCGTGAGCGGCCGTGTTCCGCCCTGGGGAGGCGCCGAGGGCACGGCCGCGTCCTTGTGCGGGGAGGTTCGTGTGGGCACGGGAGTGGCGTGGTGAGGGCGGCGACGGGGGTCGACAGGGCGCGCTCCTTCATGATCCTGGCCACCGTGATGTACCGGGCGAGCCACCTCGTGGTGGGCCTGTTCAGCGTCCTGCAGCATCAACAGGGCCGCCCTGCCGCCTGGTTGGCGCTCGGCGCGGCCCTGGCCTTTAGCGTGGTGGTGTACGGGACGGCGGTGCGCAGACGGGAGTTCAGCGTCACGCTGGTGTGGCTCGACGTGGTCGTCGTCGGATGCCTGACGCCGTTCACCACATACGCGTGGGGAGGCAGCACGCTGTCGACACCCGGGGACTGGCCGGTGCTGCTGGGCACCTCCTCCAGCGCCGTCGCCGCCGTCGCGCTGCCGGGATGGTGGGTGGTGGGCGCCGTGGTGCTGCTGGCGGTGTCGCACCTGACGGTCTACCGGTACGCCGGAGCGGCTTCGGTGGTCATCGGCGGGCACCTGATCTCCCTGGTGTCCTCGGCGGTCCTGGCCTGGGTCTTCTGGTGGTACCTGAGCCGTCAGGGCAGGCTGCTGGACGCCGCCAACGCGCGGGCGCTCCAGGCCGAGGCCAGGCGCGCGCGGTACGCCGAGCGGCTCGACCACCACCGGGCCCTGCACGACACCGTGCTCGCCACGCTGACGGCGATCGCCGGGGGCGTGGACGCCACGACTCCCCAGGTGCGGGAGCGGTGCGCCCGTGAGGCTGCGTACCTGCGGCGGCTGATCCAGCGCACGTCGGAGCGCGAGGGCCGTGCGCTGCCGCTGGGCGCCGCGCTGGAGGACGCGGTGCGCTCGGCCGAGTCGCTGAACCTGCGGGTGACGGCGCAATACCACGCGATTCCGCAGCTCGCGCCGGAGGTGTCGGCCGCGCTCGCCGACGCGGTGACCGAGGCGCTGAACAACGTACGCCGGCACGCCGGGACGAACCGCGCGTACCTGACGGCCACCGGGGACGGGGACGGCGTGCTCGTCACGGTGGTGGACCGCGGCGCGGGCTTCGCGCCGGACCGGGTGGTCCCCGGGCTGGGGTTGCGGCGCTCGGTGCACGGGCGGCTCGCGGAGGTCGGCGGCCTCGCGACGCTGGAGAGCGCACCGGGCGAGGGCGTGCGGGTTGAGCTGAGGTGGCCGCGGTGATCACCACGGTGGCGGTGGTGGACGACGACCGCATGCTGCGCGACGGCATGCGTACGTGGCTGTCGGGGCGGGAGGGGCTGCGGTTGACCGGATCCGCCGCCACCGTCCCCGAGTTGCTCGGCGGTCCGGCCGAACCTGCGGACGTGGTGCTGCTCGACCTGCTGCTGCGCGACGGCTCGGCTCCTGAGGCGAACATCCGGGCGCTGACGGACGCCGGGTGCCGGGTGCTGGTCATCAGCACGGTGCCGGACCGCGCCCGGATCGTCGCCGCCGTCGCGGCGGGCGCGGACGGCTACGTCACCAAGGACAACGACCTGCCGGCGCTGGTCGCGGCCATCGAGGAGGTCGCGGCCGGGGGCACCGCGGTCTCGCCGGAGATGGCGTTCGCCTGTGCCCACGACGAGCGCCCCGAGCGGCCCCGGTTGTCGCCGCGCGAGTTGCAGGTCCTGCGGGACTACGCGTCGGGCCTGACGCTCAAGGCCGCCGCCCGGCGCGCGGGCATCACGCCGAACACCGCCAAGGACTACCTGGACCGGGTCAAGGCCAAGTACCGGCAGGCGGGCCGGCCCGCGTACACCAAGATCGACCTCGCGTGCCGGGTGCGCGAGGACGGTCTCGGCGTGCCGTGAGCCGGTGAGCGGCGGCGCGTGCCAGCCAACCGCGCCGCCGCGGCCCGGGCAAGCCCCCCGAACGGGTGGCTACTTGGGCCGCCGCCCCCTCCGTAGCGTCTGCCGTGTCGAAACGGGCCGCCCGGCGCGGGTGGTCCCGGGGCCGCGTCGTTGGGGAGGGCACGCAGGGTGTTCGCGTACTGGCTGACCTTGGCGGACCGGGAGTTCTACGTTCCGGTGGAGCGGGCCCCCGATCCCGGCGAGGGCTACGCGCCGCACGACGTGCCGGCGGGCTGGACCGGCACCCGGGAGGGTGTATGGGCCTACTGGCGGCCCGACGGCGTGGTCCTGCCGGAACAGGGCTGGAAGGTGCACGTTTCGACCACCCGGGAGCGTCTCGCCTTCACCCTGGACACAGTGGCCGCGGCGTGCTTCGAGGAGGGTGTGGTCTTCAAGCACCTCGCGGCGCCGCTGTTCTACGGCGCGTTCCACCACAAGCACGCCTCCCGTGCCCAGGCCGGCAAGTTCTGCGCGCTGTACCCGCCGGACGTGCCCACGGCGCGGCGCCTGATGGAGCGGCTGGCGCGGGAGCTGAAGGGTGAGAGCGGCCCGTACGTGCTGACCGACCGCCGCTTCGGCGACAGCGAGGTCGTCCACTACCGCTACGGCGCCTACCGGTCGCGCAAGCGCGTCCAGGCGGACGGCACGTCGGTGCACCTGGTGCGCGACGGTCACGGCGAGGACCGGGTGGACGTGCGGTCGACCGAGTTCGTGCTGCCGCCCGGGGTGGACGATCCGTTCGCGCCGCCGCAGGAACCGCACACCGGGCCGGTGCTGCTGGACGGGCGTTTCCAGGTGACCGAGGTGATCCGGCACAGCAACGGCGGCGGCACCTACCGGGCCACCGACACCAGCACCGGCGCGCAGGTCTTCGTCAAGGAGGCCCGGCCGCACAACGGGCTGATCGGCGACGGCACCGTCTCCCGCGACCGGTTGCGGCGCGAGTGGGAGATCCTGCGGCGCGTGCACGCCGCCGCGCCGGGCCTGTGCCCCGAGCCGGTCGCCCATTTCACGGAGTGGGACCACGACTTCCTGGTCACGGAGTTCGTCCGCGGCACCGGGTTCCTCAAGTGGGTGGCCGCCAACACCACGGTGGGCTGGCTGGACATGGATCCCGAGCGCCACGCCGCGTACTTCGCGGACGTCGAACGGGTCCTGTCGCGGCTCGGCGCCGACCTGCGGAGGCTGCACGAGATCGGGCTTCGTTTCGGCGACGTGAGCCACAACAACGTCCTGGTGCAGGGTGATCTGACGGTCCGCCTGATCGACTTCGAGACCGTGACCGAGCGGGAGCGGCCGCCCTCACCGCTGGGCACGCCGGGCTACACACCGCCGCCGAAGGTGGCCGCTGCGGGCGTCGATCCGGACGACTACGGCTTCGCGGGGCTGGCGCTGTGCGCGCTGTTCCCGCTGCACCAGCCGCTGGAGCGCGATCCGCGCGGCCGCCTGGAGCTGTACCGCAGGGACGTAGCCCACGACACAGCTGTGCCCGAGTCGCTGTGGCGGCGGGCGACACTCCACCACGGCAGGGGCGAGGGCGGCCTCGGGCCGTCCGCCTACGAGTTGCCGACCGCCGCCGAACTGGACGAGCGGCCCGAGGGGGCGCTGACCCGGCTCAAGGAAGGGCTGACGGCGGGGCTGCTGGCGATGGCCAGGCCGGACGGGCCCGACTGGGTCTTCCCGCCCTCGCCGCGCGCCTACTCCTTCAACACCCTGTGCGTGGAACACGGCACGGCCGGTGTGGTGTACGCGCTGCGCCGGTCGGGCGCGCACGTGCCGGACGCGGTGCTGGGCAGGCTGCGGCACGACGCGCTGTCCCGCGTCGGTGAACTGGCGCCGGGACTGCAGACGGGCACCGCAGGCATCGCCTGGGTGCTGGACGAGTCGGGCCTGCGCGAGGAGGCGGGACACCTGCTGGCCGCGGCGCTGACGCATCCGCTGGCCGGGGCCTCCGCCCAGCTGGCCACCGGTGCGGCTGGCATCGGCCTGGCCCATCTGGCACTGCGCGACGGCCATGACGGAGCGCTGGACGCCGCGGCGCGCATCGGTGACGCGATGCTGCGCGACGGTGGCGCGGCGGTGCTGGCGGGCGCGGGCGTGCCGGGCCTCGCCGCGGGGCTTTCGGGCACCGCGTTGTTCCTGCACTCCCTGGGCGCGGTCACCGGCGAGGAATGCTACAAGCGGGCGGCGGTCCGGCTGGTCCACGCCGAGTTGGACAAGGCCACGGGTGACGGTGACGGGCCGGAGGGGCTGCGGTTCAGCGACGGCACACGCGTCATGCCGCACCTGGCGACCGGCGCGGCCGGTGTCGCGACCGCGTTGGGCCGGCTGGCCGGCGACGGTGACGAGCGCAGCGCGCTGGCGCTGCCCGGCGTGCTGCGGGTGTGCCGTCTGACCTGCTCGATGGAGCCCGGCCTCTACGCCGGCGTGGCGGGCTGGGCGTACGCGCTGGCCGAGCACGCCGAGCTGACAGGGCGGGACGCCGACCGCCACGCGGCACTGCGGGTGGCGACCGGGCTGGCCAAGTACGCCGTACGGCATCCCACCGGGCTGCGCGTCCTCGGCTCGTTGCAGACCCGCTACCAGGCGGACCTGGCCTCCGGCGGCGCGGGCGTACTGCTGGCGCTGGCCCGGGTGCTGGACGGGCCGGGGGCGAGCCTGTTCACCGACGAGCCCACGACGGCCGAGGTCCCGTGCGCCTGCACCCGCCGCCCCGTCGCCGCGACCCCCGCGGCCGTGTGATCCGGGCCGTTGACGGCCCCTCAGAACCGCCGGTCACGCGCACGCACCCCCGGGGCGCGCGTGGCCGGTCCCCGGCACCCAGCCGGGAGGCATCACGGAAGCACCACGTCCATCGCACGTCCAACGGAAAGGACAGCATCATGAACGCCATCCTGGCTCTCCAGAACCTTCCCGAGACCGTCACCGGCGAGGAAGAGGGCATGATCACGACCATGACCAGCCACATCAGCATCTTCAGCGACTGTTCCAGCGCGCTGGACTGCAACGCCACCCTCTGAGCCCGGCGCCTGCGGCGCGGAGCGACGAACCGGACGGCCGGTGCGGGATGACCCCGCGCCGGCCGTTCGCCGTCGGTCCCACAGGTTCGCGCCGGCCGTTTCCGCACCGGTCGCCGGCCGACGCCTCTGCGGACACCGGGCATTCACGAGGGATTGACACCGTGTCGGCGCCCTCCCCATCATGTGCGCGTCATCTTGCGCGGTCATGACATGAAATCGCGAGTTGTGCGCAGCAGTGCGCAGACCCCGTCATGTCCGCCTCGGGCCGCCCCACCGGACCGTCAGGAGATCCAGCCGTGGCAGACGTGAACCGCCGAAGGTTCCTCCAACTCGCCGGTGGCACCGCCACCGCGGCCGTGCTCTCCGGCGGCATCGCGAAGGCCGCCGCCATCCGGCCCGCGACCGTCAGCGGCACCATCGACGACGTCCAGCACGTCGTGGTCCTCATGCAGGAGAACCGTTCCTTCGACCACTACTTCGGAACGCTGAACGGTGTCAGGGGCTTCGGCGATCCGCGTCCGCTCACCCTCCCCAGCGGCAAGCCGGTGTGGTACCAGGAGGACGACAGCGGCCACACCACGCTGCCGTTCCGCCCGGACGCCGACGAGTTGGGCCTGAAGTTCATCCAGGACCTCGACCACAGCTGGGCCGGTACGCACAGCGCCTGGAACCAGGGCAAGTGGAACAACTGGATCCCCGCCAAGGGCACCACGACGATGGCCTACCTCACCCGGCAGGACATCCCCTACCACTACGCCCTGGCCGACGCGTTCACCATCTGCGACGCCTACCACTGCTCGATGCTCAGCTCCACCGACCCCAACCGCTACTACATGTACACCGGTTACGCGGGCAACGACGGCAGCGGCGGCGGTCCGGTGCTGGGCAACGAGGAGGCCGGCTACTCCTGGACCACCTTCCCCGAGATCCTCACGAAGGCCGGCGTCTCGTGGAAGGTCTACCAGGACATCGGCACCGGCCTGGACGCCTCGGGTGGCTGGGGCTGGACGAACGACGCCTATATCGGCAACTACGGCGACAACTCGCTGCTCTACTTCGACCAGTACCGCAACGCCACCGCGGGCGACCCGCTCTACGACAACGCCCGCACCGGCACCAACGCCTCGGCCGGGGACGGGTACTTCGACCAGCTCAAGGCGGACGTGCTCGGTGGCAAGCTGCCCCAGGTGTCCTGGATCGCGGCGCCGGAGGCGTTCTGCGAGCACCCCAACTGGCCGGCCAACTACGGCGCCTGGTACGTCTCCCAGGTCCTGGACGCGCTGACCGCCGACCCGGACGTGTGGAGCCGCACGGTGCTGTTCCTCACCTACGACGAGAACGACGGCTTCTTCGACCACGTGGTCTCCCCCTTCCCGCCCGCCTCCGCGGCCCAGGGGCTGTCGACGGCCAACGTGGCCGGTGAGATCTTCGCCGGGAACTCCGGCTACGCGGCGGGGCCTTACGGGCTGGGACCGCGGGTGCCGATGCTGGTGCTGTCGCCGTGGAGCACCGGCGGCTGGGTGTGCTCGCAGACCTTCGACCACACCTCGATCGTGCAGTTCGTCGAGAAGCGCTTCGGCGTGCACAACCCCAACGTCTCCGCCTGGCGGCGGGCGGTCTGCGGTGACCTGACCGCCGCGCTGGACTTCTCCACGTCCGACGACACCGCGCCCTCGCTGCCCGGCACCGGTGCGTACGTGCCGCCGGACCACGACCGGCACGGCGACTACGTGCCCACCCCGCCGGCGAATCCCACGCTGCCCGCGCAGGAGCCGGGCAAGCGCAACGCCCGCGCGCTGCCGTACGACCTGGCGGTGGACACCAAACCGGTCGACGGACGGATGCAGTTCACCTTCTCCAGCCTCGGTGCGGCGGGGGCGGCGTTCCACGTGACCTCGGCGGTGCGTTCCGACGGGCCGTGGCCGTACACCGTGGAGGCGGGCAAGTCCCTCACCGACACCTGGGCGCTGCCCTCGGGCAGCACGTCCCGCTACGACTTCTCCGTCCTCGGCCCCAACGGCTTCCTGCGGCACCTCGCCGGGGCGGTGGGAGCGCTGGGCCCTGAGGTGACCGCCCGCCACGACGCCTCCACCGGCCACGTCACGCTCACGTTCAGCAACCCGGGCAGCGCGTCCGTGACCTTCACCGCCACCGACGCGTACGCCCCGTCGCAGTCCTACCGCTACACCGTGGCCGCCGGCGGCTCGCAGACCGTCCCCGGCTGGGGCGTGGCCTCCGCCAACCGCTGGTACGACGTCTCCGTCACCCTCAGCACCGACCCCGGATACGTGCGCCGGTTCGCCGGGCACGTGGAGACCGGGGCTCCCAGCACCAGCGACCCGGCCATCATCACGTCGAGCTGACCCGTTCCCCGCGGTGCCACCGTGGTTTCCGGCGTCCCCGCGGGACGCCGGAACCCACGGTGGGCCGCCGACGCATGCGCCGCGGGCACGCATGGGGTACGTATGGGACATGCCGTTGAGGTGGCTGCGCAACCGGGGAGTGCGGGCAGGCGACGCCCTGCTGCTCCTGCCCCTGGGGATCATCGCTGCGGTCGTGGCGGCCGACGTGCTGGCCCCGATGGACATCCACCTCGGTCCGCTGCTGATCACGGCCCCGGCCGTGACCGCCTCGTTCGCGGGGCCCAGGACGGTCGCCGCGATGGGGGCGGCCTCCATCGCCGCCCAGTTCGCCATAGGGGCCGTCCGCGACGTCCTCGGCACGCGCAACGTCCAGGCCCAGATCGCCGCGCTCGTGGTCATCTCCGCGCTGCTGGTCGTCTTCAGCGTCCTGCGCGAGCGGCACGGGCGGGAGCTGGCGGAGGTCCGCTCTGTCTCGGCGGCCGCGCAGGAGGCCGTCCTGCCCCCGCTGCCACCACGCGCCGGACCGCTGCGCCTCGCCTCGTTCTACCTCGCGGCGCACGAGCAGGCGCAGATCGGCGGCGACCTGTACGCGGCGGTACGCACCCGCACCGGGACCCGGCTCGTCATCGGTGACGTGATGGGAAAGGGGCTGACCGCCATAGGGGACTCGTCCCTGCTGCTGGGCGCCTTCCGGGCCGCGGCGCACCGCGAGGCGACCCTGGACGAACTCGTCGGATATCTGGAGTCCAGCGTCTGCTGGAACCTCAACGACCCCACCGAGGCCGACCGCCGGGGCGAGGTCTTCATCACCGCGGCCTTCCTCGACGTGCCGGACGAGGCGCCGGTGGCGCGGCTGGTCAGCTGCGGCCACCCGCCACCGGTCCTGCTGCACGACGGCCGGGCCGTGCCGCTCACGGCGACCGCCACACCCCCGCTGGGGCTGTGCGGGCTCACCGCGCGCGGGCCGGTCGACGTCCTGGAGTTCCCGTTCGGTCCGGGTGACCTGCTCGTGCTCTACACCGACGGGATCACCGAGGCGCGGGACGGCACCGGCACGTTCTACCCGCTCACCGAACGGCTGGGCGCCTGGGCGCCGGACGGCCTGCACTCCCCCAGGGCCTTCGTGCACCGGCTGCGCGACGACGTGCTCGCGTACGTCCACGGGCGCCTCGGCGACGACGCGGCGGCGGTCGTGGTCCAGCGCACCGCGCGCCACGACGACGACGGGCTCGGCCGCCCCGCGGAGCACGGGGCCGCCTGACCGGCGCGCCTCACCGGAATGGCCGCGCTCATTCCAGCGGGAGCAGGACGCAGATGTCCTTGCCGCCCCTCGCGGTCGCGGTGAGCGTGACCCGGGTCGCCAGGGCGCGGATCAGCGGCCACCCCAGGCCGCCATCGCCGGTGAGCCGCGCCTCATGCACCGAGGTGGCGGGCGGGTTCGGCGAGCCGTCCGTCACGACGACCTCCAGCAGGGCGTCCTGCGTGACACGGGCGCTGAACCCCGTCATGCCGCCTGCGTGCCGCAGCGCGTTGGTCACGAGTTCGGAGACCACCAGGAGGGCGTCCGCGTGGGCGCGGGCGGCCACCGGGACGCCGGTGGCGCGTTCATGGGCGGTCAGCAGCCCGCGTACGTGGTCGCGGGCCTGAGCCGCGGTGCGCGGAGGAGCCGACGTGTCCCCTGCGGTGGACACGTACGGTGACGTACTGCCGCGTTCCGGATCGAGTGCCGTCACCTCAGACCACCCCTCGCGTTACCCGCGGTCACCTTACGCCCTCCCGGGATCCGTGCGCGCCGCTTTCCCGAAGGGGTTCGGGCGCCCGCGGCGAAGCGGGCCCCGCTCCTCCCGAGTCCTCAGCCCACCGAGGAGCGCAAGCGCGCGCCACGCCCGGCGGTCGCCCTGGTCAGCTCCGCGTTGAACAGCGCCCCGAGCAGCAGGGCGAGGTTGGACAGCCACAGCCAGATCAGGAAGAGCACGAATCCCGCGAGAGAACCGTACAACCGGTGGTACGTCGTCACGTGAGCGGCGTAGAGACTGAAGCCGAACGAGACCACGAGCAGCAGCGCCACCGCGAGCGTCCCGCCCGGCGCCATCCGCCGCACCGGCCGGGAGTCGCGCGGACCGGAGCGGTAGAGCACGAGGACCAGCACCACCGCGATGCCCAGCATCGCCGGCCAGCGCAGCGCGGACCACGCGGCCATCGGTGCCTGACCGATGTGCAGCAGGCGGCCCAGCATGCGCGCGAGACCGCCGGTCAGCAGCAGGGCGACGGCGCTGCCGAGCAGCAGGGCCAGCAGGACGACGGCGGTCAGCAGGATGCGCACGGCGGTCTGCCGGACGGGCCGATCCGCGCTGCGGCGGTGGATGGCGTGCAGCGCCCGGCGGAAGACGGCGAGGTAGCTGGAGCCCGACCAAAGGGAGCTGACGCCTCCCACGCCCACGAGCAGCCAGGCGGTGGAGCGCTGCTGCGTGAGCTGGTCGAGTACCGCGCGCACCAGACCGCGTGACTCGGCCGGGAACAGGCCGGTGACCTGCCGGACCACGTCGGGTGTCGCGTGCGGCATGGACAGGCCGACGACCGAGACGACGACCAGCAGGACCGGGAAGAGCGCGAGGACCGCGTAGTACGTGAGGGACGCGGCCCAGTCGGTCACGTTGTCGTTCCATGCCGTCACGGGAGTGCGCCGCAACGCCGCCCACCAGGTGCGACCGGTTCGCGCGGACGGCATCCGCACGCGCCGCAGGCCGTGCCGTGCCGTGGCGTCGAGGGCGTTCACCGGGCGCCGCCGGTGCTCCGGCCGCGCCGACCGGCCGGGGGCCCGGACGGACGGTAGACGACGAGCGGTTCGGAGGCCTTGGTGAGCGTCGTGTGCGGGGGCGCTGTCGTCACCTCGCCGTCGTAGGCCAGATGCGTGCCGTGCGGGATGCCGCTGACGCGCAGGGACGTGGCGGTGCGGGCCCGGTAGAACGGTGAGCGGTGCAGCGCCCCGGTGAGTGCCGCCGCCAGCAGCCTGGTCCTGGCGAACGTGCCGCCTTCCACGACGCGCACGTCGAGCCGTCCGTCGGCCAGGTCGCGGCGGTGCGAGGGGGCCAGGCCCGCGCTCGGGTAGGCGCAGTTGCCCGCGAAGAGCAGCCAGACCTGCCGCTGCCGGCCGTCGATGACCAGGGGAACCGGCCGGGACGTGCGCAGGACGTGCACGGCGGCGAGCAGACCGGCGGGCCAGCTGCCCAGCCGGCGCGCCCAGCGTTCCCGCAACCGCACCAGTTCCGGGTAGGCGCCGATGCTGAAGGTGTTGAGGAACGGGACGGCCGCACCGTCCGATCCGGTGAAGCGCGCGACATCGATGCGTGCCGCCCGCCCCGCGCACACCGCGGCGGCCGTCTGCGCCACGGTCTGTATGCCCAGGTCGGCGGCGAGGTGGTTGTAGGTGCCGCCGGGGAAGACGGCGAGCGGTACACCGGAGCGCGCGGCGGCGACGGCGGCGCGGTTCACACTGCCGTCGCCGCCCCACACGCCGAGCGCACCGCCGCGTTCGGCCGCCTGCCGGGCCGCCTTCTCCAGCAGCGTGCCGAAGTCGTCGTCCTCGGTGGCGTCGACGATGTCGGCCTTCGGCAGCGCGGAGCGCAGGCAGTCGGCGGGTGAGGTGAGCACGGCCGGTGTGCCGGAGGCGTGGTTGACGACGACGGTGAGTCCGTCGCCGTCGGCCAGGGCGGGCGCGTCGGCGGCCGGGGGCGCCACCCTGCGCGGGACGGGGAAGGCCCGCCGCACGACGAGTGCGGCGGCCACGCCGACGGCCGCTCCGGCGAGCACGTCGCTGGGGTAGTGCACACCGGTGTAGACCCGGGAGAACGCCACGGACGCGGCGACCGGCGCGACCAGCACTCCCCATCGCGGCTCCTCGAGGGCCACGCCGAGCGCGAACGCGGCGGCGGACGCGGCGTGGCCGGAGGGGAAGGAGGTGGTTGCGGGCTGACGGCGCAGCCTGCGCACGGCGGGCACGTCGGTCAGCGCGGGGCGCGCCCGGCGCACCGCCCACTTGGCCATGGTGTTGACGACCGTGGACGCGACGGCGAGAGATCCGACGCCGCGCAGTGCGGCACGGCGGCCGGTGCGACCCGACAGGGCTGCGACACCGGCGGCGGTGCCCAGCCACAGCACACCGTGGTTGGCGCTGCGGCTCAGCCCTGGCAGCACCTGCTCCGCTCCGGGCCAGCGCCGCAACGCCACTTCCCGGAAGGCCTGCCGGTCCAGCCGCCCGAGTCGCTCCGCCACGCTCCCACGTCCCACGACCACCCGGGCCGCCGTCTCAGTCGTCCTGCGTCTCATGGCGCACGGTTACCCGGTGACGGCTCGTCAATGCGCTTCGTGACGCGACGGCGACGAGGAGGCGCTGCGGCCGCCCGCCCGCCGCGCCCAACTCTGCGGCGAACACCGGGCGTTGCGGCTCCGGCGGGCTGGTCGTACCTCGCCGAGCGAGGAGGCGAGGGGGAAGGGGATGTCGGTGCCGGGGACTTCGGCTCACCACTCGCGGCGATCCCTCGTCCGAGCCACGGCGGATCGGACCGCCGTGGCTCGATGGGAACCGGGCCGTCAGTGCGCCGCGTACGCCCCGGCGGCGATGTCCTCGATGAGGCCGGGGCCGGTCGGGGTCCACCCGAGGAGCCGCTGCGTCTCGGTCGAGGTCGCCGCCAGGTCCATGGCGAAGAAGGTGCTGATCCACCCGAAGTGGTCCTGGAGGTCGTCAGGTTCGATCGAGGTCACCGGCAGGTCGAAGGCGCGGCCGATCGCCTCGGCGATGTCGCGGGTGGTGACGCCCTCCTCCGCCACGGCGTGCAGCCGGGCCCCGGCGGGCGCCTTCTCCAGTCCGAGGGCGACCATGCGCGCGGCGTCGGTGCGGTGCACGGCGGCCCAGCGGTTGGTCCCGTCGCCGGGGTAGCCGGAGACGCCGGTGCGGCGGGCGGCCTCGGCGATGACCGCGATGAAGCCGTGGTCACCGGTGCCGTGCACGGTCGGCGCGAACCGCAGGCTCACCGGGTGCACGCCGCGGTCGGCGAACTCCAGCGCCAGGTTCTCGCTGCCGCCGCGCGGGGACTGCGGGCCGTGGAACGGGGACGGGTCGGCCTCGGTGGCCGGCCTGCCCCGGGTGAGCCCGGCGACGCCGGACGCGAGCAGGAAGGGCCGGCCCGAGCCCGCGAGCGCGTCGCCGATGGTCTGGACGGCGCCGCGTTCGGCCGCGTTGGAGGCCGCCTGGTTCGCGAAGTCGTGCTTGTTGGCGAGGTGGATCACGGCCTCCGCCTCCTCGGCGCCTGCCCGGATGCCGTCCAGGTCGTCGAGGTCGCCGCGGCGGACCCGCGCGCCCCTGGCCTGGAGGGCGTCCGCGGACGCCTGCGACCTGGCCAGCCCGGTGACCTCGTGTCCCGCGGCGAGCAGCTCGCCGACGACCGCACTGCCGATCCATCCGGAGGCTCCGGTGACGAATACACGCATGACATGACCCCTCTTCGGCGCCCGCGCAAGGAGGGCGCCCGTTGGGAACGGCTATTGATGCCCTGATGTCGGTTACTGACATCAGCTGCGAGACCCACCCTACGCCTGCACGTCAGTTCCTGTCATCACTACACTCGTCGGCATGGTGCGTTGGGAACCGGGGACTCCGGAGCGGCTGCAGAGGGCGGCACTCGAGCTGTTCGCCACCCGTGGCTACGAGCAGACGACCGCTACGGAGATCGCGCGGTCCGTGGGACTGACCGAGCGCACGTTCTTCCGTCACTTCACCGACAAGCGCGAGGTCCTCTTCCACGGCCAGCACCTCCTGGAAGAGGCGTTCGTGACCGGCATGCGATCCGCTCCGGCCGACGCTTCCCCGCTCGACGTCGTCATGTGCGCGCTGCGGTCGGCCTCGGAGTTCTTCACCGACGAGCGCCGTCCGCACTCGCGCACCCGGCAGTCGGTCATCGACCGCAACCCCGCCCTGCAAGAGCGCGAACTGCACAAACTCGACAGCCTCGCCGCCACCGTCGCGGAATCCCTGCGGGCGCGCGGCGTCGGTGAGCCGTCCGCGACCCTGGCGGCGAAGACGGGTATGACCGTGTTCGGTACGGCGTTCACCCTGTGGATCCGCGAGGGCGAGGACCGCTCGCTGGCGGACGTCGCCGACGAGGTGCTGCGGCAGCTGCTGGAACTGGTCGACCGGGTGTCGCCCGCCGGGCCCTGATTCCCCACGGCCTTTCCGACTGCGGCTCGCGGAGTCCGGGTCTAGCGTGGAGGGACACCGCCATCCCGGTGATGGCCCCGGCCGAGTCAGGTGAGCGACATGACGGATTCAGCGGACGAGGAGACGTCCACAGCCGGCGGCGGGCCGGCCCGCTTCCGCACGGGCGCGGAACGGCCGTTCGACCCGGAGGACCTGGTGATGGCGTCCGGTCGGGACGTCACACCCGAGCGGGTCGAGCAGGCGCGACGGCTGATCGAGGAGAAGGGCGCGGCCGCGCTGGAGCGGTACCTCCCCTGACCGCGCCCTGCCGCCGTCCGCGCTGGAGCGGCATCCCTCCTGACCGCGACCCCCGCCAGGGCGGCGCCGCAGGTCGGCGTACCACGCCCATCCCGGCCGCGCCGCCCGCGACGGACGCACTCGGCCGGAGCGTCCGCGCCGTGAGGGCGGCTCGGGCCCTGTGCGTCAGTGCGCGGACAGGTGCTCGCGGAGCACGGCGTCCAGGGTGGCGGGCTCCCGGCCGAGCAGGGAGGCGAGGGTCGGGTCGACGGTGGCGAACTCGCCGGCGCGGCTCGCGGGGAAGATGCCGAGCAACTGGCCCGCCAGTTCGGCGGGGACGCCTTGTTCGGTCATCCGCTCCCGGTACTCGTCGTCGGGGACGGTCACCCTCGCGATCGTCCGGCCCGTGAGCTTGGTCGCGATGGCGGCGATGTCCGCGAAGGTGAGCGCGCGTCCCGCGGTCAGCGGCGGCGTGGGGCCGTCGAAGCGGCCTTCGTCGGCCAGGATGGCAGCCGTCGCTTCGGCGAGGTCGGCGTGCGCGGTCCAGGCGACCGGCCCGTCGGCGGGGAGTGCGAGCCGGCCTGCCTGCACCGCGTGGCCGAGGAAGTGTGCCGCGCTGGCGGCGTAGAACCCGTTGCGCAGCGAGGTGAACGGCACACCGCAGCCACGCAGGACCTCCTCCGTCGCTGCGTGGTCGCGGCAGGCCTGGAAGTGCGATGTCGCGCCGGCTCCCATCTGGCTGGTGTAGAGGATGCGACGGGCGCCTGCCGCGACAGCCGCTTCGATCGCGGTGCGGTGCTGCCTGACGCACTCCTCGCCCATCGCGTCGACGGAGACGATGAGCACCTGCGAGGCGCCCTCGAAGGCGTGCGCGAGGCCGGCGGCGTCGGTGAAGCTGCCCTGGCGTACCCGTACCCCCCGGTCGGCGAGTCCCTGCGCCTTCCGGGGGTCCCGGACGCTGACGCCGACGCGGTCCGCCGGCACGCGAGTGAGCAGCCGCTCGACTGTTCGACGCCCCAGCTGTCCGGTGGCTCCGGTGACGATGATCATGATGCGCTCCCGTGTCGAGATACCTGATTCCATTGGAAACAACACAACGGTATCATCGATACTAACAGTGGAATCAAAAGCGCGGTATCATCGGTTCATGCCAGAACGTTCAACCAGCGAAGACGGCACGGGGGCCCCCGCGTACGGCGCCGCGTCCCCGGGCAGGGAGCAGACCCGGCAGCGGGTCGTCGAGGCGGCCATCGGTCTGCTGACGCGCGGCGGTCGCGACGCGGTGACCACCCGCGCGGTCGCCGACGCGGCAGGCCTGCAACCGCCGGCCATCTACCGGCTGTTCGGCGACAAGGACGGGCTGCTGGACGCGGTGGTCGAGTACGGCTTCGCCGCGTTCCTCGCCACGAAGCACGTCGATCCCGAACCCCAGGACCCCATCGAGGACCTGCGGGCCGGCTGGGACGTCGCGATCGAGTTCGGTCTGGCCAACCCGGCGTTGTACACGCTGATGTACACCGAGCCCAGCCGGACCAGTTCGGCCGCCTTCAAGGCGGGCATGGAGATCCTCAGGGGCCGCATCCGGCGCCTGGCCGCCGGAGGGTGGCTCCGCGTCGACGAGGAACTCGCCGCCCAGATCATCCACGCCACGGCGCGCGGCGCGGTGCTCACCTGGCTGTCCCTGCCCCAGGACCGGCGTGACCCGGCCCTGTTGAGCACCCTTCGGGAGTCCATGGTCGCCGCTGTCACCAACCAGCAGCCGGCCGTGGAGCACTCGGGTCCGGCCGGTGCCGCCCGTGCCCTGCGCGCCGCGCTGCCGGAACAGACGAGTCTCAGCAGTGCCGAGCAGCTTCTGCTGCGGGAGTGGCTGGACCGCCTCGCCGCCGAAGCCTGACCCGGCGAGGGCCCGGACCTCGCGGGCCGCCCCTCGCTGCCCGCCGGGTCCGCCCGGCCCGTCCCGCCCACTCCGGCCGACCGTGGGATCGGCGAGCGGGTCAGGCCTCGGGGCCGGTGCCCGGTGCGGGGTGGTCGTCCGACGCGGCGAGTTCGGCGAGGGTCACCGGCGCGGCGAACGGCCGTTTGCCGAAGGCGGCCAACGCCTCCGCGGTGGAGGGGCGTCCGGTGAGGTCCCGTGTGATCAACGCGGTGGCGAATCCGCACACCCGCCCCTGGCACATCCCCATGCCGGGCCGGGCCAGCATCTTGACGGTACGCGGGTCCTCGGCGCCGAGTTCCCGCACCGCGTGCCGGACGGCTCCGAACGGGACCTCCTCGCACCGGCACACCACGGTGTCCTCCTCCAGCCACGACGTCCAGCCGGCGGGCACCGGGCAGGCGGCGTGCAGGGCCTCGGCGAAGCGGCGGCCTCGACGCGCTCCGGCACGCAGCCGCCTCGCCCGGCGGGCGCGCAGCGCGGCGTCGGTGTCGGCCGCAGTGCCGGGACCCGCCTCCCCCGGACGGCCCGGCCCCGCGCCGCCGCCCGCGCTCCCGGCGCGGCTCAGGTCCGCGGCGACCGCGAGCCCGCTCAGCCGCCCCTCGCGCACCGCCTGCGTCGCGCCCGCGACCCCGGTGGTCTCCCCCGCCGCGTACAGACCGGGCACCGTGGTGCGTTGTCCGTCGTCCACCCGGACGACCAGCGAGCCGTCGGCGTCCAGCCGAGTGCGCGCGCCGAGCGTCAGGAGGAGGTCCAACGACGGCGTGAAGCCCCACCCGAGCGCCACCAGGTCGGCCGGCACCGTGACCCGGGTCCCTTCCCTGGGGCGGCCGTCGTGGTCGAGTGCGCTGAGATCGACGGCTCGCACGCGGTCCTCGCCGTGCACCCGGGTGACGGCTGTCCTGGTCCGGTACGGGATGCGGTGGCGGGTCAGCAGGGCCGCGTAGCGGAGCGCCTCGACGGCCTTGGCGGGTTCGCTCAGTGCCGCGACGGGCCGCCGCAGCCATCCGCGTACCGGGGCGTTCGCCTCGCAGACGGCGACCACGCGCGCGCCCGCTCCGGCCAGCCCGGCCGCGACGGCGGCCAGGAACGGTCCGGTGCCCGCGACCACCACGCGGCGTCCGGCCACCGTACCGTGCTCCTTGAGCAGCGCCTGCGCCCCGCCCGCCGCCATCACCCCCGGCAGATCCCATCCGGGCACCGGCAACTGACGGTCGTACCCGCCCGTGCACACGATGAGGCGGCGCGAGCCGACGCTCGCGACGGCGGTGTCCGGTGTGACGTCGTGTGCCGGGCGCAGCCGCAGGACGAAGCCGTCGTCGCGACGATCGGCCCGCCACACCTGGTGACCGCTCACCAACCGGACACCGTGGCGCGCGGTGTCGGCGCGCAACCTGCTGTACGTGCCCCGCCCGTGCGTTCCGGGCCCGGGCCCCGCGGTGTCGGGCCCGTGGCGCCAGTATTGGCCGCCGGGGCGGGCACCGCAGTCCACGACCACGACGTCGAGCCCCGCGGCGGCGGCCTCCGCGGCCGCGGCGAGTCCGGCGGGCCCGGCCCCGACGACCGCGACGTCCGCTGTGAGTACGTCACTCGACCGCATCGCCACTCCCTGCACCGCGCCCTGTCTCGCGCGACCCGTCCTCCGTCGCCACGACTCCCTCCGGTCCCGGCCCGTCGTCCGCGCGCCTGCCGTCCTCCAGCCGCATGCCGTCGCGTACCGCGACGACGCAGGCGCGCTGGTCCGGGCGGCCGTCGACGCTGATCAGGCAGTCGTAGCAGACGCCGATCCCGCAGAAGAGACCGCGAGGCCTGCCGGCCTTCCGTGTGCCGCGCCAAGAGGTGATGCCCGCGCGCAGCAGCGCGGCGGCGACGCTCTGGCCGGGCCGTGCGGTGATGGCCCTGCCGGCGAAGTACACGCGGCACGGCTCGCCGTCGGGCCGGTCGTCCGGCTCGTGGGGCACGGTGGTCCTCCTCGGTCGTGTCCTCTTGTCGTCCAGTCGCTTCGGGCACCGCACCGCCGGGTCGGCGTCACCTCGCTCGCGTCACGGGACGGGCGGCGCGGCGGCGAAGCGGTCGGCGGCGAAGGGCGTGAGGTCGAGTTCGGTGTCGCGGCCGGTCATCGCCTGGGCCAGCAGCTTGCCGGTGGCGACCGACAGCCCGATGCCCGCGCCCTCGTGCCCACAGGCGTGCCACAGTCCCGGGGCACGGGGATCGGGTCCGATCACGGGAAGGTGGTCGGGGCAGTATGGCCGGAAGCCGAAGTAGGTGCGCAGCGCGAGCGCCTGGGCGAGGCGGGGGAAGAGCGCGACGGCCTTGCGCGCGAGGGTCGCGGGGACCTCGGGCGGGATGGTGCGGTCGAATCCCACGCGTTCCCTCGACGAGCCGATCAGGACGGTGCCGGCAGGGGTCGACTCCACGACCGGCGAGGTCTGGAGCGCCGCGTCGGAACTGGCCACGTCCCCGACGTACTCCGCCGCGTAGACCTTGTGCCGCACCATCGGTGGCAGAGGTTGAGTGACCAGCACGACGCCTCTTCGGGGCAGGACCGGTACGGGCGCGCCGGCGAGTTCGGAGACGGAACCGGCCCAGGGGCCGGCCGCGTTGACCACCATGGCCGCGCCGATGTCACCTCGTGTGGTCCGCACTCCGGTCACGGTGTCGCCGCGGCGCAGGAACCCCGTGACCTCGGCTCCGGTCGTCACCGTCGCACCACTTCGGCGGCTCAGCCGGAGCAGGTGGGCGACGACGAGCATCGGCTGCACCTGGGCGTCCTGCGGATAGAAGGCACCACCGGCCAACTCGGGTGCCAGGTAAGGCTCGTAGGCGGTCAGCTCTCCTTCCGGGACATCGGTCACCCCGACGCCGTGAGCGCGCTGCCGCCGGGTGAGGCCGGCCAGCGCCGTCACGGACCGCGCCGTCGCGGCGACGACGAGTCCGCCCTTGGCCTCGAACTCCCAGAGTGCGGCGTGCTCGGCGAGGTCGCCGCGCCACACCCGCTGGGCCAGCAGCGCCAGATCGAGTTCCGGACCCGGTTCCTTGTCGGAGACCAGGACGTTGCCCTCCCCCGCGCTCGACGTGCCCCCGGCGATGGGACCGCGGTCCACCACGGCCACCCGCAGGCCCTCGCGCGCGGCGAACCAGGCGACGGCGGCGCCGACCGCACCGGCGCCGATGACCACCACGTCCGCCGTAACACCCGTATTCTGCCTCGGCGTTGACCCGGCCATCGTCACGAACCCGCCGCCCACAGCGTGCGTACGTGACCGATATGACGATGCATCAGCAGTTCGGCCGCCACCGCGTCCCTGGACTCGACGAAGTCCAGCAGATGGTGGTGTTCGTTGGCCGATTCCACCAGGCGGCCCGACTCGACCAGCGGCGCCAGGCCCAGCAGCCTCGTCTGCGCCCGAAGGCCCGAGACCACGTCCAGCAGTCGCCCGTTGCCGGCATGGCCCAGCAGGGTGAGGTGGAAGACGCGGTCGGCCTCGATGTAGCCGACCAGGTCGCCGAGTTCTGCGGCGGTCACGATGTCCTGGGCGAGTCCACGCAACGTGGGGAAGTCCGCCTCCGGGACCCGTGGCACGGCCGATCGCACCGAGGGCGGCTCCAGCAGCAGTCTCAGCTCCGACACCTCGTCCAGCGCCTTGGGCGAGACCTCGGTGACCAGGTAGCCCTTGTTGGGCTGGACGACGGCCAGGCCTTCCGCGATCAGGTCGATCATGGCCTCGCGCACCGGTGTGGCCGACACCCCGAACCTCTCGGCCAGCGCCGGTGCCGAGTAGACGGTTCCGGGGGCGAGTTCGCCGGAGACCACGGCGGCCCGCAGCGCGTTCCTCACCTGGTCGCGCAGGATGCCCTTCCTGCGTGGGGTCGGCACGGGAGGGCAGATCGCCTCGGCGCGGGGCTGACCGGCCTCGGCTGCTTCGCTGTGCATGCGGCTCCTGTCGGGGGTGTGCTGCGCTCGCGCTTCGCGGTGTGCTGGTGGCTTCGAGTGCGCCGGCCTTGGGCCCGTTGCGCGGCGCCCCGGCCGTGGTCGCGGCCCGGTCGTCAGAGGACGAAGCCCGCCGGGAACGGGTCGTCGGGGTCCACGGTGAACTGCGCCGTCCCGGTGATCCAGGCGCGGCCGGTGATGGTCGGCGACACCGCGGGCCGCCCCGCCACCACGGTCTCGCCCACCAGCCGGCCGACGAAGCGGGTGCCGATGAACGACTCGTTCACGAAGTCGGTCTCCAGCGGGAGTTCACCGCGGGCGTGCAGTTGCGCCATGCGTGCGCTGGTCCCCGTACCGCAGGGCGAGCGGTCGAACCACCCGGGGTGGATCGCCATCGCGTGGCGTGAGTGGCGGGCGGTGGAGCCGGGAGCCGCGAGGTAGACGTGATGGCATCCGCGGATGTCCGGCCGGTCGGGGTGCACCGGTTCGGCCGAGGCGTTGACGGCCTCCATGATGCCGAGCCCGGCGGACAGCAGCCGTCCGCCCGACCGGCGGTCGAACGGCAGGCCGTGCTCGGCGGTGTCCACGATGGCGTAGAAGTTGCCGCCGAAGGCCAGGTCATAGCGGACCTCTCCGAGACCCGGCACCGTCACCGTCCGGTCGAGCGCGTACGCGAAGGAGGGCACGTTGCGCAGGGTGACCGCTCGGGCCGCGCCGTTCTCGACGGCGACCCGCGCCTCGACGAGTCCGGCGGGGGTGTCGAGCCGGACCACGGTGACCGGTTCGCGCACCTCGACCATGCCCGTCTCGACCAGCACCGTGGCGACCCCGATCGTGCCGTGGCCGCACATCGGCAGCACGCCGGAGACCTCGATGAACAGCACACCCCAGTCGGCTTCCGGCGTGGTGGGCGGCTGGAGGACGGCTCCACTCATGGCCGAATGGCCCCGCGGCTCGTGCATCAGGAGGGTGCGCAGGTCGTCGCTGTGCTCCATGAACCAGGTGCGCCGCTCGGCCATCGTGGACCCGGGCAGGACTCCCACTCCGCCGACCACGACCCGGGTCGGCATGCCCTCGGTGTGGGACTCGACGGTGTGGAAGGTGCGCCGTGACCTCACTTGTACCCCTTGTCCACGGCTGCCTCGGTCGCCCGCGCGATGCGGTCCGCGGTCTCGACCCGCAGGGGCAGGCGCGGCGGACGGCACGGTCCCCCACGCAGTCCCACGACGTCCATGGACAGCTTGATGGCCTGGACGAAGTCCACCTTGGAGTCCCACCGCAGCAACGGGTGCAGGTCCCGGTAGAGCGGCAGCGCCGCCTCGACGTCCCCTGAGGTGGCGAGCCGGAAGAGTTCCAGACAGCTCTCCGGGAACGCGTTGGGATACCCCGAGACCCAGCCGACCGCACCCGCGATCGCCAGTTCCAGCACCACGTCGTCGGCCCCGGCCAGCACGTCCAGCTCCGGGACGAGTTCACGCAGTTCGTAGGCCCGGCGCACGTCGCCGCTGAACTCCTTCACCGCCACGATCAGCCCCTCGTCGTACAACTCGGCGAGAAGCGACGGCGTGAGGTCGACCTTGGTGTCGTGGGGGTTGTTGTACGCGACGACCGGCAGGCCGGCCCTCGCCACCTCGCGGTAGTGCGCCACCACGGTCTCCCGGTCGGCCGCGTAGGCGTTCGGCGGCAGCAGGAGCACAGAACCGGCACCCGCCTCGGCGGCCTGTTCCGCCCAGCGGCGGCTCTCCCGTGCCCCGTAGGCGGCCACACCGGGCATCACACCGAAGCCGTCGGGCGCCGCGTCCACCGCGACGCGGACCAGGCGGGCCCGCTCCTCGGGGGTCAGTGTCTGGTACTCGCCCAGCGACCCGTTGGGACAGACCCCGGAGCACCCGCGATCGGCGAGGAAGCGCACGTGCTCGGCGTACGCGTCCTCCTCGACGGTCAGGTCGTCGCGCAGCGGCAGGGGCGTCGCGACGTACACGCCACGCCACGGTCGGGCAGATGTCGCACTCAACTCGGGCCTCCTCGAAGCCAGGGAACAGCCGACGACCCGGGCAGCGTGGCACAGGACGTGCTGCTGTGCAATGGCACAGCAGAAGAACGGGAGTTGGCGCGCAAGGAAGCCCGGCACGGGATGCCTGGCTACATGCAGGTCAAAGGCCATGTTGAGTCATCACGACACTACGGCCGGACGACCGCCTTGACCTCTGTGCAACAGCACTGAGGAGTCCGGGCTTCACCGGCTCCGGGCGTGAGGCTGACCGCGGCGAACCCTGCCCGGTCGCGGGGACGGTATCGGCTCCGGGCAGAACTACCTGGTTGCTGCCGTCCTCAGCCCTGATCACGCGCCCTCAGGCGGTCGCCTCCGGGGCCGGGCGAGAAGCATCACCGCGTCGTTGGTGATGCGGTCGGTGCCCGCGGAGAAGTGGCCGCGCAACGCGGACAGCAGCGCGTGGTGGAGCTGGACCGGCTGTGGGTGGCCCGCGTTCCACAGCGCGGTCAGTGCCCGGGCCGCCGCCCTGGCCCGGGCCTCGGGCCCCGCCTCGGGGAAGACCACGTCGATCGGGAGGCGGGTGACGGAGATGTCGTCGAAGCCGTGGGCGGACAGCACGTGCGCCGCCCGGATGAGCAGTTGGCCCTGCGGGTCGGCGGGCGCTCCGGTCAGCGGGGCGCGCACGCCGTTCCACAGTCCGACGATCTCGTTGTCGGGGGCGTCCTGCACCAGGACGACCCTGGCCTGCGGGTGGTCGGGGTCGACGACACGGGCCATCTCGGCGACGGCGAAGTCGGGTTCCTCGGTGCGGTGCAGGGTCCACGCGGCCACCACCGCGTCGAAGGAACGGTCCACCGGGGGCAGTTGCTCGGCGGCGCCGGGCAGCAGGGTCACACCGAGCGCGCCCAGCGCGCGGGCGTCGTCCTCCTCCGGCAGGTCGTGCCGAAGGGCGTCGACGGCGCCCAGGCGGTCGGCGAGGTCGCGGGCCACGGCCACGGTGCGGCCGCCGAGGGCGAGGACACGGGTGTTGGCGGAGAGGCTGTCCACGATCAGCGGCACGTCCTGCCGGTCGAAGCGGGCCTCCATCGCCGCCCAGTGCCGCGCGTTGGGCTCCAGCGGGCCGCGGTGGTAGGAGGGCGCGGTGGCGGGCGCGGCGTGGGTGGGGTCACCGGGCTTGGTCGCGTAGATGAACAGGTGCTGCTCGGCGCCCATGCCGGGGTAGTCGGGATGGAAGACGCTCTCGTGCTGGTGGAGGATGCTCAGCCCGGCGTCGCGCACCAGCCGGGGGTAGACCTCGGCGGGGAAGCTGGAGGCGCGGCTGGTGTGCCCCATCCACGTCAGTTCCGCGTGCTCGGCGTCGAACGGCACGGTGGACATCACGAACAGGCCGCCGGGGACGAGCCAGCGGCCGATCCGGCCCAGGGTGTCGACGATCTCGGCCCGGGACATCTGCAGCAGGGGGAAGAACGCGGTGATCGCGTCCCAGGTGCCCGGTGCCTCCGGCAGGTCCCTGACGTCGACCCAGGCGAAGCGCGCCTGCGGAACGCCGGTCCTGGCCAGCGTCACCATGGTGTGCGAGACGTCGCACCCGGTCACCCGGTGCCCGGCGTCGGCCAGCAGCTGGGCGGTGGGCCGTCCGGTGCCCGAACCGATGTCCAGCACTTTGGCCTGTGGGGGCAGGCGTTCCAACAGCCACTCGATGGCGGCGAGTTGTTCGGGCAGGCGCCCGTAGGTTTCCTCGTAGACCTTGCCGAGCTGGTCGAACAGGCGGGCCGCGGCGCGGCCGTAGGCTGAAACCGGACTGTCAATGGTCATCGCAAAGGCACTCTCTGGCCGAGTGGAAGACCCCCTGTTTCGAGGAGGGGATCGCGCTGTCTACTGGTAACCGGCCCTTCAGCGGCGGCTGTTGGCGCCGCGCGCCGCTCGGGCGGGCGCACGGCCGGCCGTTCGCGGCGGGCCCGGGACGCTTCACGTGCGGACGGCCCGGACGTACCACATGCGCAACGCGATGCGGCCCGCCACGTCGACCTGGTGATCGATGCGGCAGGCCCGCCCGGGGTCGCCGCCGGCCAGGTCGAGCAGTCGCGCGCTCACGTCGTGCAGCGCCTCGGGGGTGAACGAGGTCGCGTAGCGGACCGGCTCGATGTGGTCGACGTTCCAGAGGTCGCCGAGCCGCAGGCGCAGTTCGCGCTGGTCGATGTGGGTGGGCATGGGGTAGCTGTCGGCGAGGTCGACGCCGAAGGTGAACAGGTGCATCCGGGCGCCCGGCCGGCAGACCCGGTGCAGGGCGGCGACGTGGTCGTCGCGGGTCTCCTCCGGCAGGCAGTGGTAGAGCGCGCTGCTGAGGACGGTGTCGAACCGGTGGGGTACGTCATCTAGCCGGGCGGCGTCGCCGACCAGGAACTCCACGTCGACGTCCGCTTCCGCGGCGCGCCGCCGGGCCCGCTCGATCGCGTGCGGGGACCCGTCGACGCCGGTTACACGGTGGCCGCGTCCGGCGAGGAAGACCGCGTTGTCGCCGGTGCCGCACCCGATGTCCAGGAC
Organism: Streptomyces sp. ICBB 8177; assembly: GCF_003144095.1. Taxonomy (GTDB): domain Bacteria; phylum Actinomycetota; class Actinomycetes; order Streptomycetales; family Streptomycetaceae; genus Streptantibioticus_D. The sequence continues at coordinate 84,331 of NZ_NSKH01000004.1, forward strand.
GTGGCCCTCGAAGCCGCCGCCCTCCTCCAGCTCGACCAGGACCGGCTGGGGTCCGCCGATGTCCCACGGGACCGGGCCGAGGGAGAGTTCGGAGTCCGCCGTCATCGGTTTCCCGCGGTAGGCGGCGTCGAAGTCCAGATCGCCGACCGACAGTGCACGCTGCGCGGAACTCGGATTCACCACACCACTCTCCTGAAATTTTAATCCGACTAACATGGTGGACTGATCAACGCGCAGGGATCTTCCGGTTCACCTTGAGGAGTATGACAGTTCGCCCGCGCCAAAAGCGCGGTCACTCAAGAGGCAGGTAATATCCCGGTTGTGCGCCGTCGTGCATCACGGGCGCTCACCACCGTGCCGGGCCCCCGAATCATGAGAACGGGTAACAGCGTGACCTTGACCGACGCCTACAGCAACGGGATCCTCAGCAAGGAGATCCCCACGGAACTCGGTCGCCTCCAGGCCCTGGAACGGATGCTCGACCCGGTCGCCCACGAGGTGCTCGGCGACCTGCGCCCCGAGCCGGGCTGGCGGTGTCTCGACATGGGCGCCGGGGCCGGTTCGATCGCGTACTGGCTGGCCGAGCGCTGCCCGTCCGGGCGGGTCGTCGCCGCCGACATCGACCCGCGCCACCTCGACCCCGGGCGCGCCGCTCCTCTCGAAGTGGCCACCGTGGACCTGACCCGCGAGGATTTTTCCAGGAATTCGTTCGACCTGGTGCACACCCGGGCGTTGTTGGCCCATCTCCCGCAGCGCGACGAACTCGTACGAAAAGCAGTCACATGGCTGCGACCGGGCGGGCATCTGGTCGTCGGGGAATTCTACATTCTCCCTCTCGACGACGCGCATCCCGCATTGCGAACCGGTGTACGCACGCTCGCCCAATTGATGGGGGAACAGGGCACCGACGTCTACTGGGCCCGCCGAGTCCCCGCGCTGCTGAAGGCGGCCGGGCTGACCGGCATTCAGGTCCGGCTCACCCCGTTGACCATCGGAATCGGTGAGCCGGTGGACGAATTCTGGCGACGTTCGTTCGAGCAGTACCTCCCGATCCTCCGCCGTCGCGGCACGGTGCCCGGGACCACTCTCGACGAGCTCACGAAGATGCTGGACGACTCGTCGGCGGCCGACCTGTGCTGGTTCTTCGTCACCGCGTCGGGACGCGCGCCCGAGGCTCCGGCCCGGACGAGCTGAACCGCTGGGACGGCAGGCAGCCGCCCGCGCCGTCCGCTTCCACACCGCCGCCGGCGCCGTGCCGGCGGTCCGCTTCGCCTTCGCGGCCACGTGCCCGCGTCGCCATGCCGTCCCGATGGCAGGCCCGCCGGGCCCGAGGGCGGCCAGGCGTCCCCCCACGACACCCCACCTAGTCCCCAGGAGTCCCCTTCCATGATGAGCACGCAGGCCCCCGGCGCGGTGAGTGCGCGACCCACCGTCGCGGACATCCCCCCGTCGTGCGTGCACGAGGTGTTCCGCGCCGTCACCGAGTACGAGGCCGCCCACGGCGTGCCCGCGCTGGGGCTGCACGTCGGCGAACCGGCGTTCCGTCCGCCCGCCGCCGTCGCCGACGCCGTGCTCGCCGCGGTGCGCGACGGCCGCACGGGATACACCACCGCGGAAGGACTGCTCGAACTGCGTTCCGCGCTGGTCGACAAACTCCGCACCCGCAACGGGCACGACACCGACACCGACCTGGTGTTCGTCACCCCGGGCTCGACGCAGGGCCTGATGACGCTCATGCACGCGGTGGCCGCGCCGGACGCGGAGATCCTGCTGCCTTCGGTGCACTGGCCGATCCACCTCCAGCAGAGCCTTCTGACGGGGCTGCGCCCGGTGTTCTACCCCCTGGACGACCGCATGCGGCCCGATGTCGACGCGTTGGCCCGGATCGGCGGTGACCGGCCGAGGACCCTGCTGCTCAACAGCCCCAACAACCCCACCGGCGCGGTCTGCGGTGAAAGGCACCTGCTGGCGCTGCTGGACCTCGCGCACTCCCGCGGCTGGACGGTCATCAGCGACGAGGCGTACGAGGACTTCGCGTACGACGAGGAGCACATCTCGTTGGCGCGACTGGAGCGAAACGTATCGCCGCACCAGCGCCGCGTCTTCAGCGCCTTCTCCTTCTCCAAGGGTTACGGCATGACCGGCTGGCGGCTCGGCTACGTCACCGCGCCCAACGAGCGGCACGCCGCCGCCGTCCGCACCGTCCAGGAGGCCTCGATCATGTGTCCGCCCGAGCCGGTGCAGCTGGCCGGGATCGCCGCGCTGGGCCGACCGGAGTGCCTGGCCGCCAACAAGGCGATGGTGCGGCACACCAGGGACACCGCGCTGCGGCCGCTCCTGGACACCGGACTGCTCGCCCGGCTCCCCGAAGGCGGCTGGTACGCGCTGCTGGACTGCCGGACCACCGGCCTGGACGCGGACACCTTCGCCGCGCGGCTGCTGGCGGAGCACGGCGTGGCGCTGGCGGCGGGCCCCGGCTTCGCCCTGCGCCCGCTGGTCGACGCCGCGGGGCAGGTGCGGACGGTCGACGAAGAGCCGCAGGCGCGCGGGCTGCTGCGGCTCGCGTTCTGCGGCGAGACCGAGACCGTACGGGAAGGCGTCAGTCGCGTCGCGCGGTTCGCCGCCACGCTCTAGCGGCGGCCACACGAGACCGGGCGTCCCGCGCCCACGGAGGAAGTGACGACCATGCGGCAATCCCCATCCCATGACGTGCGGCCACGGCCCGACGCCGCCGGCACGCCCGGCGCGGGCGTGCGCGACCTCGGCCGGCTCGACGACGCGCGACGGGCCGAACGGGCGGCCGCCACCGGAGGCTGTCCGGTGCTGACCTTCGACGGGGCCAGCACCCCCTACATCGACTACCAGAGCATCGACGTCCTGCACTCGCTCCAGCAGCCGCGCTCGGGCGCACCGGCCGAACTGACCTTCTACGTCCTCGGGCAGGTCAAGGAACTGCTGTTCAAGCTGATGTACGAGGACCTGCGGCGGGTCCGCGACGACCTCGACGCGGACGCGGTGGGCGCGGCGGTGTGGTCGTTGCGCAGGCTGCGCAAGGTCGCCGATCTGCTGGTCAGCACCTGGGACGTGCTGGGGACGCTGTCGCCCTCGGAGTTCAACTCCTTCCGCGACCACCTCGGCGACGCGTCGGGGCTCCAGTCGTACATGTACCGGATGCTGGAGTTCGTCCTGGGCAACAAACGGCCCTCGCTCACCACGCCGCACGCGGGCGTGCCGCACGTGAACGAGCAGGTGCGGCGGGCGCTGGAGGAACCAAGCGTCTACGACGCGGCGGTGGCGCTGCTGGCCCGGCGGGGCGCCGCGATCGACCCCGCCACGCTGCGCCACGACCCCACCAGGCCGCGCCCGAACTGCCCGACCGTCGAGCAGGCGTGGCGCGACGTCTACCGCGAACTGGGGCCGGCCGACGAGGTGTTCCAGCTCGCGGAGGCGCTGATGGACGTCGCGGAGGCGATGTCCCGCTGGCGGGCCCTGCACCTGCTGGTGGTGGAGAGGACCATCGGCAACAAGCCCGGCACCGGGGGCAGCAGTGGGGCCGCCTGGCTGCGCCGGGTCAGCGAGCACCGGTTCTTCGGGGAGTTGTGGGCGGCGCGCAGCGTGCTGTGAGCGCCGGTACACCGGACGAAGACGGCGGACGCCGCCGTCGGCAGGGCGCGGGGCCCGCTGACGGCGGCGTCCGGTCGGCGTGCGCGGCGGGTCAGGCCGCCGGGGCCGGGAAGGTCGGGTACTCCACCCCGGAGACGTACTGCACGACGCGGACGACCTGGCAGGAGTAGCCGAACTCGTTGTCGTACCAGAGGTAGAGGATGGCGTTGTCGCCGTCGACCTTGGTCGGTCCCGCGTCCACGATCGAGGCGTGCCGCGAGCCGATGAAGTCGCTGGAGACCGCGTCGGGCGCGGTGGTGAAGTCGATCTGGCGCTTGAGCGGCGAGGTCAGCGAGACGTTGCGCAGGTAGTCGAGGACCTCCTCGCGAGTGGTCTCACGGGCCAGTTGCAGGTTGAGGATGGCGATCGAGACGTCCGGCACGGGTACGCGGATCGAGCTGCCGGTGATCTTGGCGTCGAGGTCGGGCAGCGCCTTGGCGACGGCGGAGGCCGCACCGGTCTCGGTGATCACCATGTTGAGCGGCGCGGAACGGCCGCGGCGGTCGGACTTGTGGTAGTTGTCCAGCAGGTTCTGGTCGTTGGTGAACGAGTGGACGGTCTCCACGTGGCCGCGCAGCACGCCGTACTCGTCGGCCATGGCCTTCAGCGGCGGGACGATCGCGTTGGTGGTGCAGGAGGCGCAGGACAGGATGCGCTCGTCCGGCTTGATCGTGTCGTGGTTGACGCCGTGCACGATGTTGGGGACATCGCCCTTGCCGGGCGCGGTCAGCACCACCTTGGCGATGCCGGGGCGCAGGTGCTTCGACAGGCCCTCGCGGTCGCGCCACTTGCCGGTGTTGTCGATGAGGATGGCGTCCTTGATGCCGTACGCCGTGTAGTCCACCGTCGTCGGGTCGTCGGAGTAGATGACCCGGATCTCGTTGCCGTTGGCGATGATCTTGCCGCCGGCCTCGTCCACGGTGATCGTGCCCTGGAACTGTCCGTGGATGGAGTCGCGGCGCAGCAGCGAGGCCCGCTTCACGAGGTCCTGTCCCGCGGCCTTGCGCACGACGATGGCCCGCAGTCGCAGGCCGTTGCCGGAGCCGGCCTTCTCGATGAGCAGGCGGGCCAGGAGGCGGCCGATGCGGCCGAAGCCGTAGAGGACGACGTCACGCGGCGCGCGGCGCTCGATCTTGTTCTCGCCCATGGCACCGGCGACGGCCTCGGCGGTGAACTCCTCCACCGACAGGCCGCGCTCGTCGCTCTTGTAGGTCGCGGCGAGCATGCCGAGGTCGATCTGGGAGGGGCCGAGGTCGAGCGTGGTGAGGGCCTGGAGGAAGGGCCAGGTCTCGGTGACCGAGAGCTCCTCACCCGCGATCTGCCGGGCGAATCGATGGGTCTTGAGGATGCTCACCACCGACTTGTTCACCAGGGAGCGGCTGTGCAGCAGGACCGTGACGTCCCGCTCCCGGTGCAACTTGCCGATGATCGGAATCATCGACTCCGCGATCTCCTCGCGGTTCTGCCAGTTGGTGAACGAGTCCACGATGGTAGTCACAGGTTCATCTTTCGAGCTAGACGGTGCTCATATGATAACCACCCCACTCAGGTGGACTCTCCGGCGGGTCCGGTACGGCGGAACAGGAGGACGAGCACCTCTCCCATATGCGGACATATCCACCTCTTGATGATGGCAAGTGCTGCTTTCTGTGCGCATCTGAGCGCGCAGAAGGCAAGGCGAGAAGCCGCCTGCCAGGGCAGAGCGTTCTGTGCGGCGCCGGATGGCCGGCGGTACGTTGACCGTCGGCCGCGGTGCGCGGGCAGGGGCGGGTCACAGGGGGTTCGGGTGGAGTGGGGGACGCTCGTCGCCACGCTGGGCGGCGCGGTGATCGCGATGTCGGGAACGCTGCTGGCGGACCGGCTGCGAGCCCGCAAGGAGGACGACCGGGGTCTCGGGTCGCGTCGGCGCGAGGTCTACCTCGAGTTCATCGCCGCCACCGGCGTCGCCCACGCCCGCCTGCGCGAGCTGGCCCAGTCGGCCGTGTCGACCACCGCCGGCCTGGACGGCGCCAGCCGGGACGCGCTCGCCGAGGCAGGGGTCCACCAGGTGCGCGAACGGCTCTTCATCGATGCGAGCGCCCCCGTCGCGGCGGCCGGACAGCGGATGTTCGAACGGCTGCGGGCGCTGCGCGCGGCCGTCGCGGCCGGCGCGACGCTGTCCTCCCGCGCCTTCCACGACGCGTACCACCCATACATCGACGCGGTGTGGGCCTATCGGGTCGCGGTACGCGAGGAGTTGGAGGGACGTCCGCTGGTGCCCGCGGTCTTCGGCTGGTCGACGTGGGACGGAACCGAGCGCTGCGCCCTGTGCGAGGACACGGCTGACGGGTGACGGCCGGGCACCGTCACCGCGGCGGCACCGGCCGCTGTCCCTCCCCCCGCCGGGCCGCGGTGACGACGTAGTAGTCGAGGATCCGCTGCTCGTAGGCGCGAAGGAAGTTCCGCGGCCACGTGCCGGGAGCCCACCACCGGGAGAGCCACAGGTCCCATCCCCGCCACACGTGCCGCCCGATCGTCTCGGCCCCGGCGTTCACGAGTCCAGCCGCCGTCAGGGCGTCCGTGAGCGCCGTCACCGGACGTGCGATGTCCAGGCCGTTGGCGTACGTCTCCAGCAGGCCCGCCAGCTGCGCGGGCCGGCCGGGCGCGTCGTCCACGGTGAAGAACCCGGCCACCGCGACGCGTCCGCCCGGCCGCAGCACACGCGCCGTCTGCGTCGCGAAGGCGTCGAGATCCGGGAAGTGCTGCACGGCCTCGACGCTGATGACGGCGTCGAACTCGCCCTCCCCGAACGGCATGTCCTCGGCCGCCCCCCGCTCGAAACGCAGTCGGCCCTGCTCGCGGCCGAGCAGACCGGCGTGGGTGCCGCGCGCCCGCCTGAGCTGTTCGGGATGGACGTCCATGCCGGTCACCGCGCCGGGAGCGAACTCCCGCAGCGCCAGCGCGCATCCCATCCCGAGTCCGCACCCCACTTCCAGGATCGTCCGCTCCCCGAGTGGACCGACGGCGCCGAGGACGTGCCGGTAGAGATCCTCCTGGCTGCGGACCCGTTCCGCCTCGTCGAGCGGCCCCGACAGGTCGACGGCGCGCCAGTAGCCGAAGTTGATGAACCCGCCGGCGAAGATCGGCTCACCGCTCAGGTCGGCCGGACCGTACGTCTCGCGCACCACGGGGCGCATCGGCGGACGTGCCTGCCGGATGTCGTCGTCTGCCATCGTTCACGCTCCAGGTACTGATGGTCATGGCGCAGGGCACGTACGGTCTGCGGCGAAACGCCCCTCGGGACAACGGCGGGGGCGGTGACCAGGTGACGGGGCGAGCGGGCCGCGTCGCGGGCGCCCGCCTGCGCGCCGGCCGGGACCGCACCGCCCGTGCGACCGAAGGGGCCGGGAAGGGCATGAGCCCTACTGTCCTCCGGCCTGATGCCGACGTCCACGGTGCCCGCCCGTCCACGGCGCACCGCCGTCCACTGGCCGTCCCGGTAAGTCATTCCCGCTTCGTCCAGGGTTTGCTGACGCGCCGTCCGGTCAGGCGTCGTGGTGTGAGACATCGGACCGACACCACAGGGAGGCTCTACATGAGTGCCGGACAGATGGCCAGGGCCAAGGCCGAGCAGGCCGCGGGCGCGATGATGAAGTCCATGGGCAGGGCGGTCGGCAACGAGAAGATGGTCGCCAAGGGCGAGGCCGCGAGGGCCCTGGGAAGCTCCCGGGAAGCGAAGGAGAAGGGCAAGGACACCTTCCGCCCGTAGACGTCCGTCAGCGGCCTGCCCGGCGGGTCGGAGCGAGCGGGGCGGCGACGAAGCCCCCGGATGGCGGATTCGTACCGCGACCGCGGCCCGGCTTGCGGCGAAGGGCCGGGTGCCGACCGGGACGCCCGAGGCCCGTCCGGTCCCACTCCCCCGGGTGCGGCGCCCCCCGGGACGGGACATGCTGGTGACGCGCGCCCGCGGATGCCGCGGCGCGCGTCGGCGCGTCGACGCGGTCCAGGCAGGGGCGCGGGCACGGCGTCTCCGGCTGACAGATGGCCCCCCTACCCGGGAGGACGGATGGCCGGCACCATCGCGGACCTGATCGTGGCCACCCTCAGGGCGTCGGGGGTGCGGCGGGTCTATGGCCTGCCCGGGGACTCGCTCAACGGCTTCACCGACGCTCTGCGGCGCGACGGCACCGTTGCCTGGGGTCACGTGCGGCACGAGGAGGCCGCCGCGTTCGCCGCCGCGGGCGAGGCCGGGACGACCGGGGGCCTGGCGGTGTGCGCGGGCAGTTGCGGCCCCGGCAACCTGCATCTGGTCAACGGGTTGTTCGACGCCCAGCGCAGCCGGGTGCCGGTGCTGGCGATCGCGGCGCACATCCCGCAGGAGGAGATCGGCAGCGGCTACTTCCAGGAGACGCACCCGCAGGAGCTGTTCCGCGAGTGCAGTGTGTACTGCGAGCTGGCGAGCGTTCCGCAACAGGTGCCGTGGCTGCTGCAGGCGGCCATGCGCCACGCGCTGGAGCGCGAAGGGGTGGCCGTGCTGGTCATCCCCGGCGGACTGTTCCTGGCCGAATCGCCGAGGGGCGCCGCGCCGCGGCCGGTGTCCCGGTCGGTCTCGCGCACGATCCCGGCCGACGCGTCCCTCGACCGGGCGGCGCAGGTGCTCAACGCCGCGCGGCGGGTGACGATCCTGGCTGGCGCGGGATGCGCCGGCGCCCACGACGAGGCGGTGGCGCTGGCCGGCACGCTGAAGGCGCCGATGGTGCACTCCCTGCGCGGTAAGGGGTACCTGGAGCACGACAACCCCTACGACGTCGGCCTGACCGGCCTCATCGGCTACAGCTCCGGCTACCGGGCCATGGAGCACTGCGACGCGCTGCTCATGCTCGGCACCGACTTCCCCTACCGCGAGTTCTATCCCGAGAGCGCGTCGGTGGTGCAGGTGGACGTACGCGGTGAGCACATCGGCCGCCGCGTCCCCGTGGACGTTCCGCTGGTGGGCACCGTCAAGGACACCGCCCAGGCGCTGCTGCCGCTGCTGGAGCGGCGTACGGACGACTCCTTCGCCCGCACCATGACCGGCCACTACCAGCGGGTACGCGCCCGGCTCGACGGTCTCGCCCAGGCCAAGCCGTCCGAGTCGCCTCTGCACCCGCAGCACATCGCGGCCACCGTCGACCGGCTCGCCACGGCGGACGCCGCCTTCACCGCCGACGTCGGCACCCCCACCGTGTGGGCCGCGCGCTACCTGCGCATGAACGGGCGGCGCCGGCTCGTCGGTTCGTTCAACCACGGCTCCATGGCCAACGCGCTCCCGCAGGCCATCGGCATCCAGGCCGCCCACCCCGGCCGCCAGGTGGTGGCCCTCGCCGGGGACGGCGGACTGGCCATGCTCCTGGGCGAGTTGCTCACCCTGCGCCAGCTCGGCCTGCCGGTGAAGGTCGTGGTCTTCAACAACTCGGCGCTGTCGTTCGTCGAGTTGGAGATGAAGGCCGCGGGCGTCGTCAACTACGGCACCGGTCTGCACAATCCCGACTTCGCCGAACAGGCCCGCGCCGCAGGCCTGTTCGCGGCGCGTGTCGAACGCGCCGGTGACCTGGAGGACGCCCTGCGCTCCGCGTTCGCGCACGACGGGCCCGCGCTCGTGGACGTCCTGACCCAGCGGCAGGAGCTGTCCCTTCCGCCGAAGCTCACCTACGAGCAGCTCAAGGGCTTCACCCTCTTCGCCACCCGCACCATCCTCAACGGCCGTGGCGACGAGATCGTCGAGCTGGCCCGGACCAACCTGCGCCAGCTCAGCCGCGACTGACCCCGGGCCTGCGTGCAGAAGGGCCGGGCTCCCGGCGCCGGTACCGGACGGGATCCGCTCACGCCTGGTCGGACGCGGGATGCCACGCGTAGCCGGTGTGGCCGTCGAACGCCACCCGCCAACCCGCGCAGCTGTACGTTGCGTGCCGTGCGGCGGATGTGGGCCACCACCGCGCCGACAGGGAGTCGGGGGCCCCGTGCGGCGTGTGGGGGCGGCAGGTCGCGGGCAGGCGGCCGCCGGTGAGGTCGAACCGCAGCAGCGTCTGGGCCGGGTGGGTCTCCAGGTGGAGCGGACGCTGCGGGGCGTCCTTGGATTTGATGCGCACGTCGCGGGCGTTCGTGGGAAGCCATCGCGGGGTGTCCGCGGCGTCCTGCCGCAGTGCCTGGGCGCCCGTGGTGTAGCGCGCCTCGTGCTCATGGCTGAGCAGACGGAGCAGGGCCGGGGTCTGCCCGGTTCCGACGCACAGACCGGCCAGGGCGACGGCACCGCTGACGGCCAGGACGGGCATGCGCCGCATGAGCATCTCCAGGAAGCGAGGGGAACGACTGCTTCCAGCATTTCGTCTGGCTGCCCGCGTTCCGTCACCGCGGGGACCGATTTCGCGGTGCGCCCTGAGGCTGACCCGCGTGATACCTCGGAGGTATGCCGCGGGTGCGGTCCCGGCGGGCGGCGTCGCGCCGGTCACCGCAGCCGCTCGGCGCGGCTCCGGCGGTGACGCCGAGCGGCGCGTCGGCAACCCGTGCGGCGCCTTGGCCCGGCGCAGGACGCGCGCGGGCGCCGGCTCCTTCCCGGGGGCTAGGGCAGCGCGGCGCCGCGTGCGGTGACCCAGAGGTCGTACCACTCCTCGTGGCTCAGCCCGGGCTCCGTGCGCGCGGCGTCGGCGCAGGCCCGGATGCGTTCAGGGCGCGCGCTGCCGACCACGGGCGCGATACGCGCCGGGTGCTTCTGGAGCCACCACAGCAGGATGGTCTCCGGTGTGGTGTCCTTCGACGCGGCCAGCGCCGCGACGAGCCGGGCCGTGGCCCGCTCCGCGGGCGTCTCCTCCCGACCGGTGAAGCGGCCTTGGGCGAGCGCACCCCAGGCCTGGAGGCGGATGCCGTTGGCCCGGCAGTGCTCCAGGGTCCCGGCGGGGAATCCCACGGACGCGGCCTGCGGTGTGTTCACGAGCACACCGGCCTCGACCCAGTCCCTCTTGTGGAGGCTCATCTCCAACTGGTTGGCCACCAGGGGGAAGGCCAAGTGGGCCTGGAGCGAAGCGATCTGATGGGCATTCATGTTGGAGGTGCCGAACCCGCGCACGAGCTTCTGGCGGTGCAGCGAGGTCAGCGCGCGGGCGATGTCCTCGGGGTCGGCCAGCGGGTCCGGCCGGTGCAGGAGCAGCAGGTCCACGTAGTCCGTCCGCAGGCGCTCGAGACTCGCCACCACCTGCCGCAGGATGGTCTCGCCGCGCAGGTCGTACAGACCGGGCCGTTCGCCGTCGGGCAGCCGGATGCCGCACTTGGTCTGGAGCACGATGCGTTCCCGCAGTCCGGGGGCGCGGGCGAGCACCTCGCCGAACACCGCTTCCGACTTGCCGTGCCGGTAGATGTCGGCGTGGTCGAAGGCCGTGATCCCGCTGTCGAGCGCCGCCTCGACGGCGGCCTCGGCTGCCGCGACATCCGCGGCGCCGTAGGGCGTGGTGTCCCAGCTCCCACCGAGACCCATGCACCCGTAGAACACACGCTCTTCACCCATGCCTCGGCCCTTCCCTCTCGGTCGCAACGGACGACAGCCTTCCACGCGTGGTCCCGTCAGCGGCAGTGCCAGGCGGTGACGCGTCGTGGCGCACGTGCTCGCGAACGCCGGGTCAGCGGACGAGACCGGTCCTCTTGACCCCGGCCAGGACGGGAGTGACCTCGACGGTGGAGACGTGCGCGAGGGCTCCGACCGTGTCGTTCAGGAAGACGTAGAGCGCGTCGAGGTCGGCCGCCGCGACGGCCACCAGGAGGTTGGCCGGACCCGTGGTGGCCGCGGTGAAACGGACCTGCCGGTGGCGGCTCAGCCGTTGTCCGGTCTCCTCCAGGCCGCCGGGAGCGACGGTGATCCACAGCAGCGCCTCCGCGCGGATGCCCAGTAGGGCGAGGTCGACCTCGGTGGCGAGCCGGACGACGTTGCCGTCGACGAGTGCTTCCAGGCGGTGCCGTGCTGTCGCAGGGGTGGTGCCGGCGCGGCGCGCGAGTTCGGTGTAGGACGCTCGTCCGTCCTCGGTCAGTACGTCGATCAGCTGGTGGTCCACGGGGAGCAGCGGCGCCGGAACGGGAGGCGTCGGCGCGTCCCGGCGCAGCCCGGCGAGTTCCGTCGCGGTGAGAAGACCGCCGCTCCAGTCGAATCCCGCGGGAAAGACCCGCAGCAGCACGTGCGACGTCCAGGACTGGACCGCCGGGGTGGCGGGGAGGTCCCGCAGCAGAAGGGTGTTGCGCGCGTCCGTGCTGTCCAGGAAGAGCACGGCGCAGATCTCGTCCCCGCCGCCGAGCACCTCCACCCAGACGGTGTCCGAACGGCGGGCCAGGGTCGCGGCGATGGCCCTGATGCGGTTCGGGCGGCAGCGGACCCGCAGGGCGAGCGGGATCAGTTCGGGGAAGCGGGCGGGGTTGCGCACCACGGTCGGCCGCAGCGTCCGGTCCTGGAGCAGCGGACCGGCCCGGCGCACCACCGTGCGCTCCGAGACGCCCAGCACGTGCGCGATCGTGCGCCACGAGGCCCGCGGCGAGGCCAGGAGCGCGGCGGTGATCCGGCTGTCCGTCGCGTCCAGGCGCTGGCGTACTTTCTCCATGGGAACGACACTCTATGTCCGTCATTCGCGCCTGGTGGCGTCGTTCTTGGCGGGGATCGGCCTTCCGGGGCTAGAAACGGTGCGGAACGGCCGAGCGGTGCGCTGGAGTGCGGTGCCGTCGAGCAGGGCATCGGAGACGGAAGAGGTGGCGCGATGGCAGGTCTCGCGGGCCCGGTCGTGGGCACGAACCAGGGCAAGGTCAGGGGGGCCGTCGAAGGACCGGTGATCGCCTTCCGCGGCGTGCCCTACGCCGCGTCGCCGGTCGGCGACCTGCGTTTCGCATCGCCGCGGCCGCGCCCGGCGTGGTCGGGTGTGCGCGAGGCGAAGCGGTCGGGACCGGCCGCCCCGCAGGCCGCCTCGCGGCTGGAACGGGTGATGGGCACCCGGGTGCCGGACTGGGACGAGGACGGCTGCCTGACCGTCAACGTGTGGTCTCCGCGGGCCGCGTTCGAGGACGGCGTGCCCCGGGCCGTGCTGCTCTGGTTCCACGGCGGTGGTTTCACCAGCGGCTCCGGAGGCTGGGACTGGTACGACGGGGGCCGCCTCGCCGCCCTGGGCGACATGGTCGTGGTCACCGCCAACTACCGTCTGGGACCGCTGGGTTACCTGCACCTGCCGGACGTCGGCGCGGTGAACGCGGGCTCGCAGGACCAGGCGGCCGCGCTGCGCTGGGTGCGGGACACCATCGCCTCGTTCGGAGGCGACCCCGGCAGCGTGACGGTCGGCGGGCAGTCGGCCGGAGCGTACTCGGCCCTGTCCCTGGCGGTGGACCCGGGTACGACGGGACTCGTTCACCGCGTGCTGTTGCAGAGCGGACCGTGGGGAATGGAGCCCCAGGACCCGGGCGACGCGGCCGAGAACGCCGAGACGCTTCTGCGGCTGCTGGGCGTGTCCGGGGCGCGGACGGCGACAGCGTTGCGCGCGCTGCCCGTTGAGCGGCTGCTGGCCGCCTACGGTCGCCTCGCGACGCGGGTCGCCCGCCCCGGGGACATCGCACCGCCGATGTGTCCGGTGCTCGGCGGACCCGGCGTGCCCCGCTCGCTGCGGCACGCGGTCGCGGACGGCGCCCTGGCGGGCAAGGACCTGTTGATCGGCACGACCCATGACGAGGCGACCGCCTTCTTCGGCGCCGACCCGCGTATCCAGGGCCTCACGGCCGCGGGCGCGCTCGGCGTGCTGGCCCGCCGGTTCGGTGACCGGGCCCCGGCGGTGTACGAGGAGTACGCCGCCCGTCTGCCGCGGGCTACGCCCGCCGGGGTCCTCACCGCGGTGGAGACCGACGCGATGTTCCGTGACGGCGCGATGGAGATCGCCGACCACCACGCGAAGGGCGGGGACGCGACGTACGTCTACCGGTTCGACCGCAGGCCGCGGCGGGACGAGTTGGCCCTCGGCGCCACGCACTGCGCCGAACTCCCCTTCCTGTTCAACACCTTCGAGGCCTATCCGGACAGCCCGATGCTGGGCGAGCCCGGCGACACCGAGCGCGACCTCGGCCTGCGGTTCGCCGGCGCCGTCGCGCGGTTCGTCACCACCGGTCGCGTCGAGGAGTGGCCACGGTACGCCCCCGCCTCGGCGGAACGGATCCGGCGCCTCGTCTGAGCCGTGCCAGGCGGAACGGGTCCGGCGCCTCGCCTGAGCCGTGCCGTGCCGGGGCCGAGAGGATCAACGGCCTTGCGCGCGAAGGCCGTTCATGAGGACCACCAGAGCCAGTTCGGTGGCCTCCTCGACGGGGGTTTCGTCGAGCAGGCCGCCGACCGCGAGCGCGGTCAGCCCGTGCATGGTGGAGAACGCCACCTGCGCGAGGCGCACGGGGTCCCCGGGACGGACGACACCGTCGCGCTGCGCCTCGGCGATCAGACGGGCCGCGGTCTCCAGGCTCTCGTGGCTGAGTTCGCGCAGTTCCTCGGTCGGCTCCTTCTCGCGCTTCGCGGCGAACATCTGCTCCAGCAGCGCGGACCTTTCGAGGGCGAACCTCACGTAGGCCCGCCCGAGTTCCGTCAGCCTCGCCTCCACCGGCTCCGGCGCGTCCGCCACGGCGCGGATGCGCTGGTTGAGGTCGGTGAAGCCGCTGATCACGAGGGCGTCGAGGACCGCTTGGCGGTCCCGGAAGTGGCGTGCCGGCGCGGCGTGGCTGACCCCGAGGTCGCGGGCCAGTCCGCGCAGGGACAGACCGACGACACCGCTGTGCGCCAGGACCTCTTCCGCCCGTTCCAGCAGGGCCGCCCTCAGGTTGCCGTGGTGGTAGGAGCCCTCGGCCACGATCCCTCCCTCGATGTTGTCGGTTGACTACAATGATGTCACGCGCCTACATTGGCGGCGTCACGCATTCGGACGACGGAAGCGGAGCCACCGCCCATGCCCACCATGTCCTATCAGGGAACCTCGGCGCTGATCACCGGCGCCAGCGCCGGCCTGGGAGCGGAGTTCGCCCGGCAGTGGGCCGAGCGCGGCGCCGACGTCGTACTCGTCGCCCGCCGCCTGGACAGGCTGGAGACCCTGGCCGCCGAGTTGGAGAAGGCGTACGGCGTCACCGCCACGCCGATCGCGGCCGACCTCGCCCGTGCCGGGGCGGGCGCGTCGCTGCGCGAGGAGCTGCGGGCCAGGGGCCTCACGGTCCAGACCCTGATCAACAACGCCGGGTTCGGCAGCCACGGCGCGTTCGCGGAGCAGGACCCGGAGCAGATATCGCGCATGATCCAGCTCAACGCCTGCGCCGTCGCCGACGTCTCGCGCGCCTTCCTGCCGCAACTCGTCGCCGACGGCCGGGGCGCCCTGGTGACGGTGGCCAGCACCGCCGCCTACCAGCCCACTCCCGCCATGGCCGTGTACGGGGCCACGAAGGCGTTCGCGCTGAGTCTGACCGAAGCGCTGGCCTACGAGACCCGGGGGTCGGGCCTGCGGGTGCTCGCGGTGTCGCCGGGGCCGGTGGAGACCGAGTTCTTCGACGTCGTGGGCACGCGGGACGCGATGGTGGGGCGCGCCGCCACCCCGGCCGCCGTCGTCACGGCCACTCGCCGCGCCCTGGAGAGGCGTCGTACCCCGCCGAGTGTCATCGCCGGGCTCGGCAACCGGCTGTCGGCCCGCGCCGCGCAGTTCGCCCCGCGGCGCGTCGCCCTGCTGGCCGCCGGCCGCGCGCTGAAGGCCTGACGGCCATCGCCGGTGGTCCCCGGCCGCGCCGACCGGGCGCGGCCGGGACCCGGCGGGGAGAAGGGGGTATGTCCAAGCCGACGAGCCACGGCCGGGGCTCCGCGCGCTCCTGCGACGACGCCCCCGCCGGAGCGGCGGGGGCGTCGTCGCAGGAGCGCGTTTGCGTTGCGTCGCGCGACCGCAGCGTCGAGCGGAACGTGGGGCGAGGCGGCGATCACCCGCCCGCCGCCGTTTTCCGTGGCCGGGACCGGTTAGACGCAGTAACGACACGAGGGGCGGCGCCGTGGCATGGCCGCCCCGCGCGACGCGAGCGTGAGCGAAGGAGCGGCGATGCCGCAGAGCCCGTCCGAGGACGAATCCGGCGCCTTTGCGCCGCACCCCCTGCGCCAGTACGCGCTGCTCGCCGACGGCGAGCGGGGCATTCTGGTCGGGCCGCGCGGCGACTTCGTGTGGATGTGCGCGCCCCGGTGGGATTCCGACGCCGTCTTCTCCTCCCTGATCGGCGGCAGCGGCAGCTACGCCATCTCGCCGCACGGCCGCTTCGTGTGGGGCGGCTACTACGAGGACGGCAGCCTGATCTGGCGCAGCCGCTGGGCGACGCAGGACGGCATCGTCGAATGCCGTGAGGCGCTCGCGTTCCCCGGCGACCCGCACCGCGCGATCGTGCTGCGACGCGTCATCGCCCGGGACACGGACACACGGCTGTCCGTCTTGCTGGAGCCGTGCGCCGGATTCGACCAGCATCCGCTGAAGGACCTGGCGCACGACGGGGCGGGGGTGTGGACGGGACGCACCGGTGACCTGTACGTGCGGTGGTCAGGCAGCCCTCATGCCCGTCCGGCCGGTGGCGGCGACCGCAGGCTGTCGCTGGACCTGAGCCTTCCGAAGGGCGCGCACCAGGACTTCGTGCTGGAGGTCGGCGACCAGCCGCTGCCCGACGCCCCTCCCGACCCCGGTCGGGCGTGGGAGATGACGGAGGCCGCCTGGCGCGACCAGGTACCGGCGCTGGACCACACCATCGCCACCCGGGACGCACGCCATGCCTACACCGTCCTGCGGGGCCTGACCGGTTCCGCCGGTGGCATGGTGGCCGCGACGACCACCAGCCTTCCGGAGCGGGCCGAGGAGGGCCGCAACTACGACTACCGGTACGTGTGGATCCGCGACCAGTGCTACGCCGGTCACGCGGTCGCCGCGGCGGGCGGCCACGGGCTGCTGGACGACGCGGTGCGCTTCACCACCGCCCGGCTGCTCGACGACGGTCCCGCGCTGGCACCGGCCTACCGGGTCGACGGCCGTCCCATCCCCGACCAGCACCGCCTCGATCTACCGGGCTACCCGGGCGGGTTCGACCTGGTCGGCAACCACGTCAACCAGCAGTTCCAGCTCGACGCCTTCGGCGAGGCGCTGCTGTTGTTCGCGGACGCCGCGCGCCATGACCGGCTGGACACCGACGGGTGGCGGGCGGCGCGTGTCGGCGCCGAGGCGATCGCCCGCCGCTGGAACGAACCCGACGCCGGGGTGTGGGAGTTGACGCCCCGCCCGTGGACCCACAGCAGGCTGATCTGCGCGGCGGGACTGCGCGCTCTGGCCGCCGCTCCCGGCGCCGGACGGCGGCAGTCGGCCGACTGGAGCGCACTGGCCGACCGGCTCGTCGCCCACACATCCGCCAACAGCCTTCATTCCACGGGCCGTTGGCAGCGCTCCCCTGACGACCCCGGCCTGGACGGGGCGCTGCTCCTGCCCCCGATCCGGGGCGCCCTGCCAGCCGACGACCCGCGTACCGCCGCCACACTGCGTGCCTACACCGAGCAGTTGACGGACGATCACTTCGCCTACCGGTTCCGGCACGACGACC
Source organism: Streptomyces sp. ICBB 8177 (assembly GCF_003144095.1). GTDB lineage: Bacteria > Actinomycetota > Actinomycetes > Streptomycetales > Streptomycetaceae > Streptantibioticus_D. The sequence continues at coordinate 101,596 of NZ_NSKH01000004.1, forward strand.
GGCCGCTCGGTGCGGCCGAGGGTGCCTTCCTGCTCTGCGGCTTCGTCACCGCCTTGGCGGAGCACCAACAGGGCCACGAGGCCTCCGCGTACCGCTGGTTCGAGCGCAACCGCGCCGCCTGCGGGCCGCCGGGGCTGTTCTCGGAGGAGTACGACGTCACCCAGCGCCAGATGCGCGGCAACCTCCCCCAGGCTTTCGTCCACGCTCTGCTGCTCGAATGCGCCACCCGTCTCGCGGAGCCGTGGCATCACGGGAGTTGAGCATGAAAGGGGTGCGGGTGGAGCGGTCCCAAGGGGCCGCCCACCCGCACCCCCTCGTCCGAGCCGTCAGCGCCGAACGCGCCGTGCGAGGTTCAGTCCGGCCAGGTCCCGGTCAGGTTGCGTGTGGCGGTCGCGCCGGCGCGGTGGACGGCGGCCTTGACCACGGCGAAGACCGCGCCCTGGAGTGCCGCGGCGAGCAGGATCTCCCGCCAGGTGCGCTCCTCGTCGGTGGCCTCCGGAGCGTCCTCCTCGTGGCCGATCAGCTTCCACACCCGCTTGAACACCAGGCTCGCGAGCAGCCCGCCGCCCGCGCCCAGTGCCAGGCCGACCGGCTTGTAGGCGATCTTCGCGGCTTTCACCGGATCACCCCTTCCTCCGCCGGCAGGCCAGCCAGACGACTGTTGCCAGGCCGGTGCCGGCCGCGAGGAGTGCGGTGCGACTGAGCAGCGCGGTGCGATTGCCGCCTGCCACCTCGCCGGCCTGGGACGCCTTGCCCCTGACAGGCTCGGGAAGCCTGCCGCGCACCTTGCGCACGGTCCGCTCGGCGCCTTCCTTGATCCCCCCGGCCTTCGCGGCGACCTGCCCCTTCACCGCGGTCGCCTTCTCCTGTGCCCGGGCCTTGACGTCGGCCTTGGCCGCCAGGGCGGCGACGGTCCGCCCGAGCTCCTCACGGGAGTGCTCGACCTGGGCGCGCAGGTTCTCGGCGTCGGTGGCGCCCCGTGCGTCGTGGGATGGCTGGGTCATCGGTGTGCACTCTCCTTGATCTCGGCCACGTCGGCCTTGACGCTCTCGATCGCCCGCTCGGGCGTCGGCGGGGCCGCCCGGCCGACCTGCTTCTTGCCGGTCAGCGCCATCACCCCGGCGATCACCGCGAGCGCGCCGGTGACGATCAACGCGGCCGCCCACACCGGCAGCGGTACCGCGAGGCCGGCGATGGCGGCTGCCACCAGGGCTTCCAGGGCCAGGAACCCCATGAGGCCGGCGCCGCCGAAGAGGCCGCCGCCCTTGCCGTACCGCTTGCCCTTCTCCTTCATCTCCGCCTGTGCCAACCTGATCTCGCCCCGCACCAGCTCCGTCAGCTGCTGTGAGGCCTTCTGCACCAGCTCGCCCACCGGCTCCTGGCTCAGGGAATCCCGCTCCCGCACGGCTCCGGCAGTGCGCGGCTGAGTGGTCGCCACGGCGATCACCTCCCGTCGTCTCGTACGTGCCGGCCGGGCCGTGCACGGCATCCCGGCCGTCCGACAGGGGACGGGTACCCCGTGGCGGCCGGTTCAGGACGATCTGCGGGCAGGAGTTTGTCCACCGGCCCACCCGCCGGGCCGGGAGCGGGCGCCACCCGGCGGGCAGGCCGCCCCTTCCACAGCGGCGGCCGTGAACGTCTACGGCAACGGCCGAGGCGGCATCGGACCGTCGTACCGGCCGCGCGGCCGCATCCGGAGCGGGGCCTCCGCGTACTCCTCCAGCGCGTGCGCGATCCAGCCGGCCGTGCGGGCCACCGAGAACACCGTCTCCCCGGCCTCGGCGGGCATCTCCGTCGCGACCGACAGCACGGCGAGCGCCAGGTCCACGTTCGCGTGCACCGGCGCGTCGCGGGCGCTCGCGGCGACGACCTCGCGCGCGGCGGTCAGCGCCCGCTCCGCCTGCGGAACGCGTTCCAGCAGCCCGAACAGCGCGGTCGCCCGCGGGTCCTCGCCCTCGTAGAGCCGGTGTCCCAAGCCGGGCACCGGCCGCCCGGCGCGAAGGTGGTCCGAGACCACGGGCGCCGCGCTCCCGCGCTGCAGCACCTCGGTCAGCATCCGGTGCGCCAATCCGCTCGCAGCGCCGTGCAGTTGGCCCTCGACCGTGCCGAGCGCCGCCGAGACCACCGCGTACGGGTGGGCCCGGGCGGACGCGGCGACGCGCGCGGCGAGCGTCGACGCGGCCAGGTCGTGGTCGATCAGCAGGACAAGTGCCGTCTGCAATACCTCGATTGACGGGTCGTCGGCGGCGTGCGGCGCCAGCCGGGACCACAGACGGCGGGCGATCGGACCGCTCGGACGCCGCTTCCTGTTCCCGGCCAGCGGCAGGGCGTCGACCAACGTGGCGATCAGACCGCCCGCCGCACCCGTGACGGTGCCGGGGGCGAGGTCGAATCGCAGCGGGTCGGCCGCCGCCGCGGCGACGGCGGCAACACGGAGCCGGTCGGTGAGCGTGCTGTACACGGGGAGGGCGGCGACGGCCCGGTCGGCGGCGGCGAGGGCGTCGTCGGGCGCCGTGAACCGGATGTTCCGTCGTGCCTCCCCGGTCCACAACCAGTGCGCCGCCTCTTCGTAGCCGCGGGTCGCCGCGAGTTCGACGGCGTCGACGCCGCGGAAGTAGTAGTGGTCACCGGTGATCAGCGTGATGCCGGTGCGCACGGAAACCGCACCGGGGGTGGCGGGCGGCTCGTCCCCGGTGGCGGGGCGCACGTGCCTGCCGCGTCGGGCGAGGGCGTCGACCTCCCCGGCGTCGAAGGTGGAGCCGCGTCGGCCCGGGAGGCGGCGGCTGCTCAGCAGGCCGCGGCTGACGTAGGCGTAGAGGGTCTCCGGCTTCACGCCGAGGCGTTCGGCGGCTTCTTTGGTGCTGAGCCGCTGGGGCGGCGGGCCCGGCTCGCGGTCGCGGGTCGTCGTCGGCTGCTCAGTCATGTCTTGTCCCACCTGATCAATGTGTCGGTATGCATCAGTCCATGCATCCACCTTCAAGTCAATGTTGATTGTGGGGCCGTTAATCAATATTGACAATGCTTACGTCAACAATAGACAGTCGAATCAACACTTAAGGAGGACCTGACCATGCCCACCACCCCCCTCGCCTCGGCAGGCACCGCCACCGCTGCCGCCACCCCCGCTCCCCCCGCACGCGCCGCCCACGCCCCCGACGCCCCCCGAGGCCTCAAAGGCGTCGTCGTCGCCGAAACCGCCCTCGGCGACGTCCGGGGCACCGAGGGCTTCTACCACTACCGCCAGTACTCGGCCGTCGAACTCGCCCAGACCCGCAGCTTCGAGGACGTCTGGCACCTGATGCTTCACGGCACGCTCCCCGACGCCGCCCAGCGCGCCGCGTTCAGCGCCCGTACGGCTGAGGCCCGGGTCCTGCCGCCCGCCGTCCGTGACGCGCTTCCCGCCATCGCCCGCGCCGGCGCCTCGAGCGGGCCGCTGGCCGGACTGCGCACCGCGCTCTCACTGGCCGGCGCCACAGTGGGATTCCAGCCGCTGTACGACATCGGCCGGGAGCAGCGGCTGGATGACGCGGTGACCGCCTGCGCGCTCGTGCCCACGCTTCTCGCGGCGCTCCACCGGCTCGGGCGCGGTCTGGAGCCCGTCGAACCGCGGGCCGACCTGCCGTATGCCGCCAACTACCTCTACATGGTGACCGGTTCGGAACCGGACGCCGTTCGCGCGCGGGCCATCGAGCGGTATCTGATCTCCACCGTCGACCACGGCTTCAACGCGTCGACGTTCACCGCTCGGGTCATCGCCTCCACCGGCGCCGACCTGGCCGCCTGCCTGACGGGAGCGCTCGGCGCCCTCTCGGGACCGTTGCACGGCGGCGCCCCCAGCCGGGCGCTGGACACACTCGACGCCATCGGCACGGTGGACCGCGTCGACTCATGGATCCGTGAACACGTGCTGGCGGGCGACCGCATCATGGGATTCGGCCACCCCGTCTACCGCACCGAGGACCCGCGTTCGCGCATGCTCAAGGCCATCGCCCAGGAGATGGGCGGCCCGCTGGTGGACTTCGCCGTCACGGTGGAGGAGCGCGTGGAGGCCGTACTCGCCGAGCTGAAGCCCGGCAGGGAACTCCACACCAACGTGGAGTTCTACGCGGGTGTGGTCATGGAGCTGACCGGGCTGCCGCGCGATATGTTCACGCCGACGTTCGCCGCGGCCCGCGTGGTCGGATGGAGTGCGAACGTCCTCGAACAGGCGGAGGACAGCAAGATCATTCGTCCGTCTGCCCGGTACGTCGGCCCGCCCGCGCCGCAGCCGGTCCCGGACGCCCCGGAGGCGTGAGCGCCCGCACCGCGTTCCTCGACCACGGCGAGCGGGTCACCGGCCCGCGGCGCGAGCCCCGCCCGACGGCATCGCCGCGAGATCGCCTGGAACGGGTCGCCTCGTGGCGAGATCGAGGCGTACCGGACCGGGTGGCGACCGTCCTGGTGCGCCAACAGGGTCCAGCGATCAATGCGGTTGAGCCCTCGGGCGGACGCGCTCTCGACGGTCCGGGGGCGGCGCCCAACGGCGCCCGGATGATCGCCCGCCTCCCCGCCGGGCCGGTCTTGGAGTACATCGAGTTCACGGACGCCTGACCCACCACGCGGTCCACGGGGCTCGGCTTCCACGCCGCCCTCGTACGCGTCCGCGCCCGCGCCTCGACGGCGTGCCGGACGGGCCGGCCGGTGGGACGGATGGGCGCGAGCCCACCGGCATGCCATCCGCGCCCTCGGTTCCATTGGCCAAGGGCGCGGGAGGAGCCTGCGCCCGGCCGCCTCACCAGCGCATTCCCCTCATGGCCCGGCCTCGGATGACAAAGCGAGTCCAAAGAACTCACCAAGGAACATTCATCCCACTTTCACGAATCCGCCAGCCCCCTCTCATCCGGGTCGTCGAGGAATGGAGTGTGGCGGGGGCACCGCGCCCGCGCCCGACGGCCACCTCCTGGCGAGCAGGAGGCTCCGACGACAGGCCGGGAAGGTGCTGATCGGATTGTGCGGGACACGCGCCGGCCGGCGCCGAGGGCCCGGCCGAGGTGAGCGGGTGCCGAGATGAGCGCTCCGGCAACCACTCGGGCACGGCCTGCGGAGACCGGGCCGAAGCTCGGCGCCGCCCCCATGGCCCGTTGGGGCGGCGAGCGGGCGACGCGTCCCTCGCTGCCGTCGTTGACCGGGATGCGATGGGTGGCCGCGCTGGCCGTCTTCGGACTGCACGTCGACCTCGTCGGCTACTTCGGCGGCATCGGCGGGAAAGTGGTCGACTGGGGGTTCGCTGCCGGCGACACCGGGGTGTCCTTCTTCTTCGTGCTCTCAGGCTTCGTGCTGATGTGGTCGGCTCGTCCGCGTGACCGTGCGGTGCGCTTCTGGCGGCGGCGGTTCGCCCGCGTCTACCCGGTCCACCTCGCGACGGTCGGCCTCGCCTTGTTGATGGCGTACACCATCACCCCGTACATGAAGCCCGACCACGGTGAGGTCGCGGCGAACCTGCTGCTGGTGCACTCCTGGACGTACGCGTGGCGTGACACGCTGAACCCGGTGAGCTGGTCGCTCGCCTGCGAGGCCTTCTTCTACGCGTTGTTCCCACTGCTGGCCCGGGCGCTGCGCCGGTGCTCGGTGCGGGTCACACGGGTGGTGGGCGGTGTGAGCGTGCTGGCGGTGGTGCTGCTGCCGTCGTTGACCACCTGGTTCGGCATCGGCTGGAGTGTGTACTACTCGCCGCTGGCCCGGTTGCCCGAGTTCGTGCTGGGTGCGGTGCTCGCGCGACTGGTGCTGCTGGACCGCTGGCGCGGGCCGGGGCGCCACGCGGCGCTGGCGATCACCGCGGTCTGCTACTTCGCCGCCCCCGCGTTCGGTGGCAACGAGCACGCGGCGGTCACCATCCTCGGCTTCACCCTGCTCATCCCCGCCGCCGCACGCGCCGACCTCACCGGCGAACCGTCGTCGTGGCGACACCCGGCGCTGGTGCGGCTCGGTGAACTCTCCTTCGCCTTCTACATGATTCACCTCTTGGTGATCCGCGCGGTGGAGGCCGTCTTCCACAGCTACAGCCCACATCTGCCGCCTCTGCCCGCCTTCGGTGTCACAGCCGCCGTCTTCGCCACCTCCCTCGGCTTCGCGTGGCTGCTGTACGAGGGGGTGGAGTGCCCCGCACGACGGCTGGTGTTGCGCGAATGGCGTGCGGCGTTCCACAGGCCGCGCCCGAACGCGCGGGCCGGGGCCCGCGGCGGCGAGTCGGTGGCCTGACGGCCCCGCCCACGGCGACGTGACGGCTCCCGGCTCCCGGCTCCCGGCTCCCGGCTCCCGGCGGCGGTGACGCCGCGCGGCGCCGTTCAGGATGCGCGCGTCGCCGTCAGGACCACCGTGGTGTAGCGCATGGTGAAGCGTCCGCCCATCGCGTCGACGACTTCGCCGACACCGGCGAGGAGAGCGTCCAGGTCCTCGCGCGGGAGCGTGCCGTGGCCGCCGAACGTGGGCATTTGGTCGAGCCATTCCTCGCGGGTGTAGTCGCGGTCCCATTCGACCCGCCACCGCTCGGGCTCGCCGAAGGCGCCCGAGCGCGCGAGGCCGTCGGTCGCCATGGTGATCAGGTTCGCGTAGGCGTCAGGGCCCGCCATGCCACGCTGGTGGATGGGTGATTCGGGCAGTACGCGGGCGTAGACGGCGGCGAAGGCCCCGGCGAGTTCGGGAGCGGGCCGGAACGCGTTCCAGAACACCGCCAGGCGTCCACTCGGCCGCAACACCTCGGCCGCCCGGACGGCGCCGGCCACCGGGTCGACCCAGTGCCAGGCCGTCCCGGAGATCAGCGCGTCGTAGGTGCGGCCCGCCGGGTCCCAGTCCTCGAACTTCGCGACTTCGACGTCCAGCCCCTTGCGGCGGGCGAACTCGGCCATGCGCGCGTCCGGTTCGACCCCCAGCACGGCGCATCCGGCGGCCTGGAACGCCAGCCCCGCGATGCCGGTGCCCGTGCCCACGTCGAGGACGTCACGGCCGGGGCTGTCGGCGACCACGCGCTCGACCACCGCATCGGGGTAGCGGGGCCGGGTGCGGTCGTATCGTTCGGTGTCCGCGCCGTACGACTCGGCCACACCGCGTTGGGCGTGGGGTGCGGCGCCGGTGAGGCGCCCATCGGGCGCCGACGGTAGAATGGGCATGCGCCCACTCTAAATGGGCGAGCGCCCACTCTTCAACGGGTGTGCGCCCCTTGGTCAGAGGTGAGGTGGGCCGTGCCGACTGGGATCGCCATGCGCGACGCGCGTGAGCAGCTCTTCGCCGCCGCGGAGCGCGTCCTGGTGCGGGACGGGGCGAACGGGCTGAGCAGCCGGGCGGTGACCGACGAAGCCGGGGTGGCCAAGGGACTGCTGCACCGGCACTTCCCGGACTTCGACGGCTTCCTCACCCAGTTCGCGCTGGAGCACATCGCCCGCGTCGAGGCCCGGTCCGCGGCGCTGCGCGAGTCCGCCGGCACCGGGACCGTCGTCGCCAACCTCACCCGCGCCCTCGCCGACCTGTTCGGGCCCGTGATGCTGGGCGTCGTCGGCCTGGTCATCTCCCGCGACGCCGTACGCACCCGGCTTCGCCAGGCCACCGGAGCCGGTGTTCCGGTGCTCAAGGAGGCGACCAGGATGGTGCACGGGTATCTCGTCGCGGAACGGGACCTCGGCCGGGTCACGCCCGGTGCCGACATCGACGCGCTCGCGCCCACCCTGATCGGCGCCGCCCACCTGTTGCTGGCCGACAAGGAACACACACCGCCGCACCCCGGAGACCTCGAACGGGCGGTGGCAGCCGTCCTCGCCGGCACCAGACACTGAGTCCGTCCGGGTCCCGCCCCCGGACTTGTGGGCCCCCCGGATCCGGCCTCCGCTGCCACCGCCCGTCCGGCTCAGGCCCCGCGTCTCACAGCGCTCCCGCCTCGCGGGCCGTCCACACCGTCGGGTACACCGGCCTGAACCCCAGTTCGCGGCGCGCTCGTTCGACCGAGACGATGCCGGTCCAGGGACTGTCGTCGGGCTGCGCGCCGAGTCCGTCCGGTGCCGGCACGCGGTTCAGCTGGTGCAGCTCGACCAGGGTGCACGGCGCCTCGTCGGCGATGTTGTACGCCCGGCCCGCGATCCCCTCGGCGAACAGCAGCCGCAGCAGCCCCTGGGCCACGTCGGCGTGGTGCACCATCTGGAGCCGCCGGGAGCCCGGCCACCGCTGGAGGAGACGGGTGGACTGCGACAGGTGCGGGTCGCCGTCTCCGTAGACGAAGGCCAGTCGCCCGATGCGCACGTCGAGTCCGCGGTCGCGGTGCAGCGCGAGCAGGGACCGTTCGGCCTCCGCCTTGGACGCGGGGTAGGCACCCCACAGCGGGCCGCCCGGCTGTGAGGCGTCGTCCTCCTCGTGCGGCCGGCCGCGTCCGAGACCGTAGACGAGGTTGGTGCTGACCTGGACGAAGCGGGCGGCTCCCGCCTCGACCGCGGCCCGGCCGAGCGCCACGGCGCCGCGCGCGTTCACCTCCCACGCTTCCTCGTCCGGCACGCCGCGGAAGGCCGCCGCGATGTTCACCACGGCGTCCACGCCCTCCAGCGCCGCGCGCAGCGTGGCAGCGTCCCGCAGTTCGCCCACCGCGACCTGCGCGCCCCGCGCGGCGAACGGTTCCGCCCGCCGCTCGTCCCGTACCAGCACCCGTACGGTCCCGCCGTCCGGCACGCGGCCCAGCAGCCGGGGCACGAACCGGCTGCCCACCTGCCCCGTCGCGCCCGTCACCAGGATCACCATCCGCCGCTCCTTCGTCGTTTCCGTCCCGTTCCCCTCCACCGTGCGGCCGCCTCAGCCAGGACGGGAGAGACCCGGTGATCCAGGGATCGGCAGACCCTGGATACGTCCCGCGAGCGGGCGCATCCTGGAGACGTGGATCTCGACCGTGCCGGCCTCGCCGACTTCCTGCGGCGCAGCCGCGAACGCCTCGCTCCGGAGGACGTGGGCCTGAACTGCGGCCCGCGACGCCGTACGCCCGGGCTGCGCCGCGAGGAAGTGGCCCGGCTCGCGGACATGTCGGTGGACTACTACACCCGTCTGGAACAGGCCCGCGGACCGTATCCGTCCCGGCAGATCCTCGGCTCGCTGGCCCGCGGGCTGCGGCTCACCGACGACGAACGCGACCACCTGTTCCATCTGGCCGGGCAGGAGCCGCCCCGCGACCGGCGGACGACCGACCACGTGCCGCCCGGGCTCCTGCTGATCCTCGACCGGCTGGACGACACACCCGCGATGGTGGTCAACGACACCGGTGACGTCCTCGCGCAGAACGCCATGTCGATCGCGCTGTCCGGCGACGCGGCGTCACGACCGCCGCACCGGCGCAATCTGCTCGTGCGCCTGTTCACCGATCCCTCCGCCCTCGACGCCGTACCGCTCGAGGACCGCGCCGACCACCTCCGCGCGTACGTCGCCGACCTGCGGGCGGTCGCGGCGGCCCGGCCAAAGGACCCGAGGGTGACCTCGTTGGTGCGCCGGCTCCGCGCCGAGAGCCCGGAGTTCGCCGCGTTGTGGGACGAGCACGAGGTGGCCGTGCGGCGGCGTGCCACCAAGCGCTTCGCCCATCCCGTCGTGGGACCGCTGGAGTTGGACTGCGAAGTACTGCTCAGCGACGACCACGCCCAGCGGCTGGTGGTGCTCACCGCCCGCCCGGGCAGCGAGAGTTACGAACGGCTGCGGCTGCTACGGGTGGTCGGCCTGCAGGACTTCGCCGCCAGCGGCTGACCGCCCGGCGAGAAGCCGCCCCGGGCGATGATGTCGCCGCATCAACTCGCTGACTGCTCGCGTCCGTTCCAGTCCAGACACACCACCAGCGCGTCGTCGTCGGGAGCGGCCGTACTGCGGTGGCCGGTGAGCTGGCGCAGCACCGCGTGCGGCACCTGGGCGGCGGGCAGCAGCCGCGTCGCCGTGATCGCCCGGGCGAGCGCCCTGTCCCCGTAGCGTTCCCCACCGGGAGAGGCCGCCTGGTAGACGCCGTCGCTGACGATGACCAGCCGGTCCCCCGGGTGCACCTGGAACTCCTGGGCGACGTAATCGGTCTCCTCGAACATGCCCAGCGGCAACTGCGCGTCGAACGAGACCGGTTCCACCGCGCCACCCCGGCGCAGCCTCACCATGCGCGGTGAGCCCGCGTCGACCGCCTGCGCCCGGCCGGTGGCCAGGTCGAACTCCAGCATGAGAACGGACAGATAGGCGGTGCCCCGGTAGTGGGCGTAGACCGCCTGGTCGGCCAAGGCCGCCTGGTCCGCGAGGGGGATGCCCGCGCGGCGCGCGTTGCGCAGGGCGTTGACGGCCAGGCTGGTCAGCAGCGACGCCTCCGTGCCCTCCCCCATGCCGTTGGTGACGTACAGCAGCAGGCGGTCGGCCGTCGACGACCAGTCGAAGGTGTCGCCGAAGATCGCATACGCCGGTTCCAGCTGCGCCCCGATCTCGTACTCCGGCTGCGAACACGAGTGCCCCGGGAGCAGTTGCCACTGCATCTCGGCGGCGAGTGTGAGCCGATGGAGGCGACGGGCCTGGAGGTACAGGTCCGTGTGCCGTCCGGCGACGACCAGTTCGTGGGCGAGGATCTGGGCGACCTCGGCGAGCTCTCCCGGCGACTGCCGCGCGCGGTCCGCGGGCAGCGTCACGGTGAGCACCCCGAGGCGGTCGCCGCGCACCGTGACCGGCAGGTGGAGGCGTTCCACCTCACCGTCCACGGGCTCGGCGAACGGCTCCTGCGCCCCGAAGGCACGGCCGGCCGCGGTGCCGTGTACGGGCAGGGGTTCCGCCGTGCACGGCGGCACGGGCACCGGTTGGAGTACGGTCATCCCGTAGTCCGCCATGAACAGTTCCACGGATCGCGCCGCGTACTGCTGGGCCAGCACGACGCGGATCGCCTGGAGCAACTGGTCCGGAGCCGCGGCCCGAAGAGCCCGCTCAGCGGGCACGAATCTGTTCACGAACTTGGTACGCCATTTCTTCTGCCAGGAAGGCATCACACTTGCGGGACGACACTTCGCCCGTCGAACGGGTCGGGTCCGAACCGGGCACCGCACCGCGGGCGCCACACCGCGGGCTGACATCACCCGAGAAGCCTGCGAGAGTGGGACGGTGACCTCCTCGCACCCGCCTCACGAGCCCGACGAGGTGGCACGCCTGACGTCCCGGGCCGCCGAACTGCTCGAGGCGGTGTGGGGGCAGACCCCGACCGCTCCGGTGTCACCGTCCCAGCTGCCCGTGCTCCTCGTACTCGAACACCACGAGGGCATCAACCTGCGCACGCTCGCCGACACCCTGGGTTCCACCCCTCCGTCGGCCAGCAGGCTGTGCGACCGGCTCCAGGCCGTCGGGTTCCTGGAGCGCGCCCCCAGCCCCAACAGCCGCCGCGAGGTGCACCTGTACCTCACGAAGCCGGGCCGTGCCTTTCTCGCCGAGGTACGGGCCCGCCGCGAGCGGGAACTCACCGCGCTCCTCACCCGGATGCCCGCCCACAAGCGCTCCGTACTGCTGGAAGGACTGGAGGCGTTCCGCTGGAGTGCGGCGGCGCGGATCCACGAGGACCGGCCCTCCGACTCGCGTTCCGCCTGAGCGGCACGCCCCCGGGTCGGCGCGTCCGGCTCCATACGTGGAGCGACGCGACGGGTCGACCCCACTGACAGGAACATCCCCAACCCTTCCTCTGCTTGTTCACGCGTAGCCACTTTCTTGCCTGGCGGCTACTGTTGTCAAACGACAACTATGAATGGTGGCGCGTTTCGCGCAGGTGGCTGGGACGAAGGAGTGGCTGCCGGAGGAGAGCGTGCGGCGGCGCGGGGGCGGGGACTCGTTCGCGGCGTCCGCCTCGCAGGATGCACGATGACCGCCCCCGGATCCGCGATGATCGGCCCATGCAGGAATCCGCCGCCGAACCTCCCGCCGTTTCCCCGGCCTTGGCCGCGCCGTTCACTCTCGCCGGGTTGACGGTCGTCCGCCACGGCCAGAGCACCGCGAACGCCGCTTTCGCCGACGCGGAACGCACAGGCGCGCGGCAGGTCCCGCTCGACGGGCGCGACGCGGACGTGCCGTTGTCCCGCCTCGGCGTCGCCCAGGCGGACGCTCTGGGCCGCTGGCTCGCCGGTCTGAGGCCCGGCGAACGCCCTCAACTCGTCATCTGCTCGCCCTACTCGCGCGCCCGCCGGACCTGGGAACGCATGGCCGCCGCGAGCGGGAGCAACAGCGGCGGCCTCCCGCCGGTCCTGCTCGACCAGCGGCTGCGGGACCGCGAGATGGGCGTGTTCGAACTGCACCCGCCTGCCGCCGTCGCCGCCCGCGCACCGGATGAGGCCGTACGCCGCGCACGGCTCGGGGAGTGGTTCTACCGGCCCCCGGGCGGGGAGTCCCTGGCCGACGTGGCGCTGCGCGTGCGGGACCTGCTCCACCACGTGGACCGGGCCGCCGCGGGCCGAAGGGTCCTGCTCGTCGCGCACGACGCGATCGCCGTCGCGGTGCGGCACGTGGCGGCCGGCATCGGCGCGCCCGCCCCGGACGACCTGCCGCCCGTCCCCAACGCTTCCGTCACGCGCTGGCGGGGCGACGGCCACCACTTGTCGCTCGCCGAGTGGGGGGCGACCGGGCATCTCGGTGAGTGCGGCAGCTGAACGCGACGGCCTGATCGCGTCGGCACGACAGCTCGATCACGTCGAGGGACGCGCACGACCGGCGCGGCGGATCACTTCCTGGGGCGGCTACCGCACGTCAGCAGCCCCTCTCGTCGTCCCACGCCGCCTCCTTGAGCGCGACCCGCGCGGCCGGAACGCTGCCGGGAGCACTCGCCCAGTACGGATGCGTGGTGATCCGCACCGACAGGCGCTGGAGCCGCCGCCGCAACACCGTGGTCTGCGACGAGGACTGGTCTTCGGCCAGCTCCCGGTAGGCGGCGTACCAGTCGCGCTGTGCTTGGAGGAGGTCGTCGGGGAAGGTGTACGTGGCCATGCTTTGATTAGAGCACGTGTTCGAATACCCGCGCATCGCACGGTCGAGTGAACTTCGACGCACCCTCGCCGACCCCCGCCGGGAGTTTGACGGCAGGGTGCGGGGCAAGGCGTTCCGGCATCACGGGCATCACGGACCCGGATGGATGGGAGAGCGCGATGAGTGCCGAACGGAAGGCTGCGGCGGAGTCCGAACGCGCCGTGCGCGCCGCCGAGGATGCCGCGGGCCGAAGGGACGAGGACGACTCCGCGGCACGGGAAGGCGGAGCCGAGGAGGTCAAGGGCGAGGCGTTGAGGGCGGCCCGGGAGAAGGGCGAGGGCACGGTGCACCCGTAGGCGGTGGCCGAAGGAGCGGGGGCAGGCCGGTGGCCTGCCCCCGCTCCAGTGCGTCGCGGGCGGCGGTCTGCCGGGCCTCAGATGATCGGCCCGACCTCCGGCTCCGCCCCGGAGACCTCCGGCAGCCCGGCCCGTTCCCTGATGATCCGCTCGACCGCCGACACGTCCTGCGGCGTGAGGAACGGATGCACGGGCTTGCCGACGTCCAGGATGAGCGCGGCGTCCTTGCCCGGCCTGCCGGGGTCGAGGCTCGCCCAGTACCGGGGGTTGGCCGTGCCCCAGACCCGCCCGCGGCCGTGAAGAGGCGTGAGCCGCACCCGCCGGGCGGAGCGGATCGCCGCATAGGGGATCTTCCGGCTCCCCCACGGGTAGTACCAGCGAATGACGATGCCGTCGTCGGTGCACGTGATCCATGCGTCGCGATACAGGTCTCCCACACCCCCATCATGCCCAGCCGCCGGGCGCGGGAACAGGCCGGTCTCAGCCGGTGGTGAGCAGGCGGTTGAGCCGGAGCGGCGGGTCTCGCAGGAGGTGGGTCCTCACGACGGCCGCCGACCCGCTGTCGGCGCGGCGCGCGTGGCCGCGGGTTCGTCGGGTACGCGTCCTGCGTGAACGCCCCCGGCCGGGCACCGGGTTCACGCGTGGGTCCGGACCGGCCGGCAGTCTGGAGTCGAACGAGGAGACGGTCGCGTTGAGCGCTCGGGACAAGGCCAGGAACAGTGCCGGCAAGGCGAAGGGCAAGGCCAAGGAGATCGCGGGCAGGGCGGTCGGGGACGAGGAGTTGGAGGTCGAGGGGCAGGCCGAGCAGGCCAGGGGCGATCTGAAGCAGGCGGCCGAACACGTCAAGGACGCCCTCAAGCGCTGAGCCGCTCCGTCGCTCGGCCGCGGGCCGTGTTCCACGCCTGTGGCTGGAGGCCGTCGGCCTCCAGCCACAGGTCGTCGCCTTCGAAGGCGCCCGCCGCTTGTCTCAGCGCCCCGTGATCCACTCGTCGACCCGGGACCACTGGGCCGTGAGCCATTCCTTGCGCGCCTCGTCGCCCCTCGGCACCTCCGCCGCAGGCACCCGCCACCAGTGCGCCCGCACCGGTTCGCGCAGGGGTACCCGCGACCACCCCGTACGCACCGAATGGATCGCGTCAAGGCCCGTGTGGGCGACGAACACCACGTCCGCCTCGGGTGCCGCCGCCAGGGCTGCCAGCGTTCCGGTGGCGTGCGGCGGCAGTACGTGGTGGAGGCGCTCGGCCCGGGCGGCGGCGCGGGCCTCGTTCCGGCGGCGCAGCGACGCTATGGCGCGGCGGTGGCGCCGTTTCGTGTAGTTGGCCCCCTCGGGGAAGACCACGAGCACGTCGCCGGCGCGCATGCCACGGGCGAGGTCGGCGATGGCATCCTCCGTCGTCCTCCCCCGCCGCGCCGGGACGAAGCAGTGCGGCAGCCTTCCCAAGACCACGTCGAGGCACGGATCGAGCCGCAACGCGCGCTTCAGGACGATCCTCGGAAGCAACTGCGCCTGCGACAGCAGCAGATGGACGAGGAGGAACGAGTCGCCGGGCCCGGCGTGGCGAGCCAGGACGATCAGGGGCGCGGTGCGGTCCGGATTGGCCCGCACCGGGGGCGTCACCCGCACCGACAGCCCGAACAGCGGCTCGGCGGCCCGCACCAGCACCCGCAGCATGCCGTCGAGCAGCGCGTACGTGGCGGTCGTGCGCCGGGCGACGGCATCGGGCGCGCGCGGCGGAAACCGCAGCCAGATCAGCGCGGCCCGCACGAGACCGCCGAAATCCACCACGAGGTACAGCAGCGCGAAGACGAAGGCCCTGACCAGCCGCCACCGGCCGCCGCGCAGCGCGGAGAACGGGGCGGTGAGCACGGTGACCACGATCACCAGGGCGGCCGTCACCGGGATCAGCGCCACTTCCACGCTGACGGTGGCGATCCTGCGTATGCCGGTGAGGATCGCCGCGGCCACGGCTCTGCCGGTGCCGTCGCCCGGCGACCCGGTCATCGCGTGCCGCCGTCCTGGCCGAGGCCGGCGAGGTAGCGCGCCGACGCCTCGTAGGCGCGTTCGATGCGTTCCGCGGTCTGGCCGAAGGTCTTGTACCGCAGTTGCTGCAAAGTACCGTTGACTTCGGCTGCCGGGGCGCCGCTCGGGAGGACGTGCACCGTCACCTGGGGCGGCAGGTCGGCCATGTCGCGGGCGAAGCGGTGGCGCCGGGCGATCTCGAACGAGACCATGGCGACCTGCCAGGGCAGCCTCGGCGGGCTCAGCGGGGACTCGATGCGACCGACCTGGAGCACGTAGATCTCCCGTGCCCCGAGCGCCACCGCGCGACTGACCGGGATGCTGTTGACGAGGCCGCCGTCCACGAAGTGCTCGTCGCCCACCCGCACCGGCGGCAGCAGTCCCGGCACCGCGCTGGAGGCCAGCACCGCGTCGGCGACGGGCCCTTCGGTGAACCAGTGCTCCGCGGCGCGTTCGATGCTCGCCGCCACGCACTGGAACGGCACGCCCAGGTCCTCGATGCGGTCGACGGGCAGGTGGGAGGTGAGCAGGCCGCGCAGCGGCTCGGCGGAGTGGATGTGCGTGCCGCTGCGCACGGCTGTGCCGATCCGTCCCAGCAGCGAACCGGAGAAGACGCCCGCGTCGCCCAGGCCCGACCACAGGTCGGCGAGCCTGGCGACGCTGGAGGGTGCGGGCTCGGCGGCCACCACGACGCCGTTGATCGCTCCGACGGACGTGCCCACCACCAGTTCGGGCCGGACCCCGGCCTCCAGCAGCGCCTTCAGCATGCCGACCTGGTGCGCCCCGAGGGCGCCGCCCCCGCCGAGCACGAAGGCGCGGGCGGGGGGCCGGGGGTCGGCCCCGGAGGCGGGGTGGTGCGGGGCGGTCTGGTGGGCATCCGTGTCCGGGCTGTCGTTCATGCACCCAATGTGCCCACGGAGGGTCCGGCGCAGTCCCCTCCGGTCCCGGCCCCCGACTCAGAAGGACCAGGTGACGTTGTGCTGAGCGCCGGCCAGGACGAGGAAGACGATCACGTCGGCGACGCCCAGCGCCATGCCCAGGTAGGCGCGGTTGCGGTGGCTGGTGCCGCGGTGCAGCGCGAGGGCGGCCAGTATCACCGCGGCGGGGCCCAGGAACACGTTGAAGACCAGAAGGCCGACGAGCCCGAGGATGAACGACGCGGCGGCCATGCCGTAGGCGTCGCGGGCGGCCCGCTCGCGGGCGCGTCGCCGGGCGGTGGTGGTCGTCATCTTCTTCTCCTTCGGTCGGACGGGACGGGCGTACGGCGTCGGGCGGGACGTGCGGGGCGGGGGTCGTCACGCGCCGCACAAAGGCCGGTTCAGCGCCGGTCGCCCGCGTGCCGGCGGTGGCGTACTCCGTAGACGGTCAGCCATCCGAGGATGACGACCGCGGTGATCGCCGTCACCGGGAGCGGCAGGTGCGTCACGGCACCGAGCAGCACGCCCAGCAGCAGGAACGCGGCCATGAGGAAAAGCATGGGTCTCCCCTTCTTCTGGCGTCGTGTTCAGTCAACAGGGGACGTCGGTACGGCTGCCCGCGAAGGACACGGGGAAACGGTGCCGTGATCGAGAGCACGTGTTCCGGCCGCCCGGGGCGTGACATCGCAAACCCACGGGCTCTCCCGGCGAGTTGGGCGCCGGGCCGACCGCGGGGCGGTGGCGCTCGGTGATCCCGCACCGCACAACGACATGACGGGCGACCAACTGGCCGTGCTGGGCTCGGCGCGGGCGACGCTGTCGGCACCGGCCGCCCTCACGACCCCGCGCACCCCGGCCGTGAGCACACGGCTGGACGCGTTCCACCGCAAGGCGCCGGCCGCCTTCGGTGCCGCGAGGGCCGGCGCTCCGTTCGCCGCCCTCGGCCCCGGCGGAACACACCGGCGGGACCGTCAGTCCCGACGAGACATGCACCTGCACGACCGAGAGCAACTGGTGCGACAACTGGAACCCCGTGCTCCCTCAAGTACGACAACTGCACGGTGACCAACGGCGGTTGCGGCAGCTACTGGCTCCACGACTGCGACGGGATCTGCGTCGGCGTCGAGAAGTGAGGGCTGCCGCGTGCCCGGCGGGGCGGCGGTCAGGCGAAGTCGGCGAAGTCCATGTTGGCTATCTCCAGGTTGACCGCCATCGAGCCCGCCTCGTCCAGGGGGACGCGCGCCGCCTGGCCCGGGGTGTCGTGCAGGTCCACGGCGTACAGCGGACGACCGGGTGCGCTCATCGTCACGGCGTCGGCGAGGGCGACCATGACCGTCGGCGGCCTCGCCGGCACCAGCGCGGGCACCTGGCCGGGCGTCAGCCCTTCGTAGGCGCGGTCGTCCACGACCACGGCGTGGAGCGCGACGAAGTCCTCGTCGGCGTCGCCGTCATCGGCCGCGACAAAGTCCAGGACCGCCTGCCAGCCCTCGTCGTCGTGGAAGTCGGTGCGCACCAGCAGTGTCGTGTCCTCGGCGGCCGGCAGGGGCGGGAAGCCCGTGCGCACCACCTCGACGGGTGTCGGCGTGGTCTGGGCCCCGCCCTCGCCCTCGTAGGTGCCCCACCGGTCCATGCCGCGCACGAGGTCCGCGAACTCCAGCCTGCCGTCGATCAGTTGACGCAGCACGGACGCGAGCCGCTTGTCGTCCACCCGCGCGCCCCGGCCGGGCACGTCGCGCGCGTCCACGAGCAGCAGCCCCGAACCACCGTAGACGGCGGGGATGTCCGCGACGGCGATGACCGGCGCGGCGGCGGACCCGGCGGGCAGCAGCGCGGGCAGGGCGCCGCCGGGCACGTAGTCCCAGGCCGCGTCGTGCGTGACGCGCAGGGTCACGCCGCCGTCCAGGGACGTCGTCGCGTCCTCGGGCCCGGCGCCGAGGCGTTCCAGGACATCGCCCCACTTGGGCGCGTCGTTCTCGTAGCACACGCAGACGAGGACGACTTCGCCGTGAGCGGTGGCGGGCAGCGTCGGGTACGACGTCATCAGGACCTCCGGGGGCCGGACGCGCACGGGGTGCCGTCCCCGTGTCGTCGCCGATCCTGCCGCAGGGCACTGACAACGGCGTGGCCTGTGGGGCGGATTCGGGATGGCCGCGGCGTTCCCGCCCGGCCGCCGGTCGCCCCCCGAGGAGCGGCAGCGTGTTCACGCCCAGGGGAGCCCTGACGGCCTGACGGACGTGACCGGGTGCGTGGTCGCCAGGGCCGCCGTGTGACCGGGCGGGGCCGGCAGGGGGCGCAGGTGGACGGGGTCTCGGGGCCAGGCGGGGACGGCGGGGGCCAGCGCGGTGGGGCCGGTGACGTCGATGCGGGACGGGGGCGCGGCCAGGCCGTGGCCGGTGAGTTTCATCGCGGCCTCCTTGCGGGTCCACGCGGTCAGGAACGCCTGCGCCCTGCGGTGGTCGGGCAGCGCCGCGAAGGCCCGGGCCTCGGCGGGGGCGAGGGCGTGCGAGGCCAGGGCGGTGGGGTTCTGCCCGGGGTCGAGCCGGTCGATGTCGACGCCGACGCGCCCGCCGCCCACGACTGCCATGACCAGCCACTCGCGGGCGTGCGAGACGGAGTAGTCGAGCGTGGAGCCCGTCCAGCGGGGGCGCCCGTGTCCGGCCCCGCAGTGTTCGCACCGGCGGCCGATGCGTACCTCGGTGGGCGGCACGCCCAGGTAGCCCGATCCGATCAGGCGCTGGACGGCGCGTGAGGTGAGGTGGGTGGCGGCGGCCGGGCCGTCGCCGAGGGCGTCGAGGCGGGCGCGTTCGGCGGCGGTCAGCACGTCGAGCCATTCGGGACGGTGCCGGACCGGCAGCGTCCACACGTGGCACTCCCCCGCGCGCGGAGGGGACAGGGGCGGTGCGGCGATCGCGGTCGGCGTCATCCCGGGCTCCCCACGACGAGCGGGACCGCGGCGGGCTCGTCGCGGCCGGCGAGGACGCCGAGCAAGTGGGCGACCGCCGCGGCGAGTTGGGGATCCTCGCGGGGGCCGGGCGGCGCCGGGGGGATCTCCACCTCGATGTCCGGGTCGACGCCCCGGTTCTCCAGGCCCGCGCCGACGTCACGGAAGGAGTAGCAGAACTCCGGCTGGGTGGTGACCGTGCCGTCGACGAGTTCGTGGCGCGGCCAGGTGGCGATCGTGCCGCCCCAGGTGCGGGTCCCGACGAGCGCGCCGAGGTGGCGGGCGCGGAAGGCGTGGGCGAAGATCTCGCCGTCGGAACCGGTCTGGTCGTTGACGAGTACGGCCATCGGTCCGCGCGGCGACTCCAGCGGGTAGGGCAGCGCACCGCTCCAGCGGCCGTGCTCCTCGCCGACGCGGCGCCGGGCGAGCCGGTCGAGCAGCAGGGGGGAGACGTGCCCGCCGCCGTTGAACCGCACGTCGACCACGAGGCCCTCGCGGTCGAGTCCGGCGAGGAACTGCCGTACGAAGTCGGCGTATCCGGTGCGGAACATGTCGGGGACGTGGAGGTAGCCGAGCCGTCCGTGCGAGGCGTCGTGGACGTGGGCGGCGTTGGCGGCGAGCCAGTCGAGGTAGCGCACGCGGGCCTCGTCGCGGGCGGCCCGGACCACGATCCTGCGCGGGGCGGCGCCGTCGCGCCGGACCGTCAGTTCCACCTCGCGGTCGGCGAGCCCGGTGAGCAGTTCGCCGGGGCCCGCGGCGCCGACCGGGCGGCCGTCGACCGCGACGATCCGGTCGCCGGGCAGCACGCAGACGCCGGGGCGGTCCAGCGGGGAGGTGGCCCGCGGGTCCCACGGGTCGCCGCGCAGCACGCGGGCGACGCGCCAGTGGCCGTCCGCGTCCGGCGCCGGGTCCCAGTCCACGCCGAGGAAACCCTGCTGGTGGCCTTCGGGAAACCCGTAGTCACCGCCGCGTTCGTAGGCGTGCGAGGTGGCCAGCTCTCCCTGCATCTCCCAGATCAGGTCGGACAGTTCGGAGCGGGTGGCGGCCAGGTCGAGCAACGGCAGGTAGCGGTCGTGCACGGCCGGCCAGTCCACGCCGGACATGGCCGCGTTCCAGAAGCCCTCGCGCTGGAGCCGCCATGCCTCCCGGAACATCTGCCGCCACTCGGCCGCGGGGCGGAACGGCACGGTGACCCGCTCCAGGTCGATCCAGCCGGTCAGGCGTCCGGGCGGCGCCTGCCCGTGGTCGTACTCGGCCAGTGCCTCGGCGGGCGCTCCGGCGCGGACCACGCGCAGCCGGTGGTCGTGGCGGTAGAGCAGCACCTCCCCGTCCGGGTCGGTGCTCAACTCGTCGACCGGGCCCAGGTATTCGTCGGTCACCTCGCCGGTGTCGAGTTCCACCATCGCCACGGTGCCCTCGGGGACGGCGCGCGGCCTGGCCGGGTCCGGCGCGGCGACCGGCACGGTCAGCAGCAGCACGGATTCGGGCAGTCCGACGACGGCGGCGTAGCGGCCCTCGCGGACCGGGAACGGCACCACCCGGCGTTCGATGCCCTCGGCGTCGATCTCCACCCGGACGCCGCCGTCCGGCCCCGGCTCGCGCTGCCGGCCGAACGCGCCGGTGAACGGCGGAGGTTCGTCCGCGCGCAGGGTGATGGCGTACGGGCGGGCGCCGAAGGGGAAGCCCACCTCGAACTCGACCTGGTCGTGCTCGGGGGTCAGGTCCCGCTGTCCGACGAAGTACAGGTAGCGGCCCGCCGGGTCGAAGGCGGGCAGGGTGTCGCGCAGCACCGGCGCGGTGACGGGGAACGCGCGCCCGGTGTCCGCCTCGGCGACCTTGATGGCGGTGGTGCGGGCGGTGCCGGGGAAGGCGTAGGCGAGCCAGCGGCCGTCCGGGGACCAGGCGAGGTCCTCGATGCGTTCGTGGGCGCTGGCGTCCAGCAGCCGGGGCGTGCTCCAGCCGTCGGCCCGGTCGCTGCCCGCGTCGTCGGCGTCCACCAGCCACAACTGCTGGCGGCTGGTGGTGAAGGCGACGCGCCCGCCGACGGGGGCGGCGGCCAGGGCGGTGACGACGCCGTGGCCGCCGAGCGGAACGGCGGCCACTTCGGTGCCGCCCTCGGCGGACAGCAGCGCCAGCCGCTCGTCCGGTCCCTCGTCCCCGGCGACGGCGACCAGGCGGCGGCCGTCGGCAAGCCACTCCAGCAGCCGGTAGCGGGTGCCCTCCGCGACGCCGTGCCGCCGGACCGGGCCGGACCACGGCGCCATGGTGAAGGCCTTGCCGCGGGCCACGACCGCGAGCCGGCCGGCGTCGGGGCTGAGGCGGGCGTGGTCGAGGAAGCCGGAGGCGGTGACGATCCTCGTGCGGTGCTGCGCGCCGGAGACGGCGAGACCGACCGGGATGCGGCGCGGGGTGCCGAGCGCCGGGTCGAGCAGGTGGAGCGCGCCCGCGCACTGGTAGACCAGCCGTCTGCCGTCGGTCGACAGGGCACGCACGTAGGCGTCGCCGTGGTCGGTGTGGCGGACGAGGTCGGTGCCGTCGGGGCGGCAGGAGTACACCTCGCCGTTGCCCTCGTGGTCGCCGGTGAAGTAGATCCGGTCGCCCACCCAGCACGGATCGGCGGGGTTGCCGCCGGGCAGCGGCAGGCGCTCGAAGGCACCGTTGCCGGCCTGGTCGACCCACAACTGGCCTGCCGCGCCGCCGAGATAACGCTTGCGGCGGGCCGGGTCGGCCATGCTGCGGCCCAGCACCGCCCGGCCGTCCGTGCCGAACGACAGCGCCGCGCCCGGGCCTTCGTACAGCAGCCGGGGCGGGCCTCCGCCGGGGGCCACCGCGAACAGCCGGTGGCCGAAACCCTCGGGCTGCCCGGCGGTGCTCGCGTACACGACCTCGCCGGTGACCGGGTGCCAGCCGCTGACCGCGCAGCGGGCCGCCTGATGGGTGAGCCGTCGCGCGGGGCCGCCTGCGAGCGGGACCACGTACACCTCGTGCGGGCCCTCGCGGGTGCCGGCGTAGGCCACCAGGGTGCCGTCCGGGGAGAGCCTCGGGTGGCTGACGGGGGTGCCGTCGGCGGTGAGGCGGCTCGCGGTGCCGCCGTCGGCGCGGACCGTCCACAGGTCGTCCTCGCAGCAGAAGACCACGGTGTCGCCCCGCAGGGCGGGGTGGCGCAGATAGCCGCCGGACGCGGCGGGTGCGGTCATGACGCGGACGCCTTCGCGGACGTGGCCCGGATGCGCTCGGCGATCTCGCGGCGGCGCTCCTGGACGGCGTCCAGGGTGCGCCGGGCCTCTTCCTGGGTCTCCGTCCAGTAGCAGGCGGTGCGCCACTCCCCCACCGTGTACGAGTCGTAGGCGCAGCGCACCCGGCGGCGGTCGGTGAGGTCCTCTGCGGAGACCAGCATGGTGTTGTGTTCCAGCACCTGGTTGATGACGACGCGCATGTTGAGTTCGCTGCGGATGTGGGTGTGGGCGGCGATGACGGCCTTGGCGCCGAACGGGCCCCGGTAGCGCGGCAGGACGCCGAAGGACAGCTCGCAGGTCTGAGCGCGCCAGTCGATGGAGGTGATCCAGGCGAACCCGACGATCTCGCCGCCGGGGGCGCACAGGGTGAGGATGCGCTTGGTGTCGTGCTCTCGCGCGATGGTCCGCAACTGACCTGCCGTCAGGTCGTCGTCGGAGCTGACGACGGCGAAGTCGGTGAGGTTCGCCTGGAAGCGGGACTCGCGCAGCAGCGCGATGCGCACCGGCACGTCGTCCTCGGTGAAGTGCCTGACGGTGACGAACGACATCAGTCCTCCCGTGTCGCGTGGTAGACCGCGACGTCGCCGTACCGGCCGGACCGGTAGGCGTGGTCGGGCAGGGTGCCGGAGCGGACGAAGCCGGCGGCCTCGAACCCGGCGGTGACCGGGGACCCATCCGGCAGCAGCGCCACGTAGGAGGTGTGGCGGCGGTAGGCGGCGAGGAAGCCGAGGAAGGCACGCAGGGCCGCCGGTTCGGCCTCGGTGGCGGCGACGAACGCCTGGCGCGGCTGGTGCGGGTTGGGCGCGTGGCCGTACAGGGCGTCACCGACCAGGTGCACAGACATCTGACGCAGCGTCATTTCCTTGACCAGCAGGGCGCTGTTCTGCGTGACGGGGTCGAGGCCGAGGAAGCCGCGGGCGGCGGCCGGATCGGTCGAGGCCAGCAACCGGGCGGCCTGCGGCAGGCTCAGCCGGGTGATGTCAGCCATGGTGGACCCTCCCCCAGATCTGCCGGGTGGCCGCGCGGCCGTCGAGCCACAGGGCCTGCGGAAGTTCGGCCTCCAGGCGGAGCCCGGCGCGCTCCAGCAGCCCGGTGCGCTCCGCGAGGTGCGGGGTCACCCAGCCGTAGACGCGGTGCAGGTTGAGCGTGCGGAAGCCGTGGACGAGGGCGGCGTCGAGCAGCTCGGCGGCGGAGTCGGTGGCGTCCCGACGCACGCCGATCTCCAGCCGGGCGCGGCGGTTGACCCAGTCGAGCTCGGTGTAGCGCACGCAGCCGGCCTCCGGTGCCACGCACAGGTCGACACAGGTGTCGGCGGGCGGTGCGAAACGGGTCTCGGGGGCCAGGGGCGGGCGGCCGGGCGCGGGCAGGCCCAGCAGCTCGCCGGGCAGCCACGGGCCGCTCAGCAGCGGAAGGTCGTCGCTGCGGTATCCGCGCAGTCTCATGACGGCTCCCAGATCCGCGAGAAGAAGACGTAACCGGCTCGCTCGCCGTCGTGGACGACGAGGTTGGCGAGGGTGCCCTCCTCGGTGAGCGCGAAGGTGCGCGCTGCGGCCAGTCCGCGTGCGTCGAACTCCCCCACGCGCAGCTCCAGCCGCACCAGTTCGCGGTGCCACAGCTCGCCCGCGACGATCGCCTCGAACGCGCAGGTCCACGCGGTCAGCGGCAGCCGTGCGGTCAGCCGCAGGTGCAGCAGGTCGTGCCCTGCGTGGTCGCCGCCCATCTCCTCGAAGGCGTACAGGCCCACCACTTCACCGCCGTCCAGCAGCACATGGGTGCGTTCCTCGGCGACCAGCTCCCGCACCTGCCACTCGGGCAGCAGGTCCGGTTCGTGGGTGCGGAAGTGGAAGTCCGGCTCGGTGAACAGGGCGAGCAGCGCGGCGTGGTCCTCCTCGCGCGGCGGGCGGGCCGCCCAGGCGTGCGGGACGGCCGGGCCCACCTCGCTCCCGCGCGGTGGTGCGGCGGCGGTGGTCATGCCGCCCCCCGGGGTGCCGCCACGCGGTCCGCGACCGGTGGCGTCGCGCGGGTGGCGATGTCGTGGGTGATGTGCAGGCGCTGGATGTTGCTGGTGCCGTCCATGAACTCGAACGCGGCGACGTCGCGGCACCACTTCTCCAGCAGCGGGTGCTCCAGCAGCGCGCCGGGGCCCAGCGCGTGCGCGGCCCAGCGGGTGGTGCGCACCGCGAGGTCGGTGATGTGCAGTTTGGCGGCGGACGGCGGGCGCCGGGCGTCGGGGTCGTGGTCGACCTGGACGGCGGCGTCGTGGAGCAGGGCGAGCGCCGCCTCCAGCCGTGCGGAGACCCGTTCGTGGCCGTTCCACCCGGGACGCTCCTCGCGCACGAGGTCGCGGGCGGCGAGGGCGACGCCGAGTGCCATGGAGGCGATCTGGGTGCGCATGACGTTGAAGGTGCGGCCGATGCCCCACAGGCCGCGCCGGGAGGCGGGCAGGTGGGCGCCGAGCACGTCCTCGCGGTGCACCCGCACCCCGTCCAGGCCGATCGCGCAGATCCGGGCGCCGCGCAGACCGATCATGTCCAGCGGCGTGGCCGCGTACCCTTCGGCGGGAACGCGGACGAGGGCACCGCGGATGGACAGGGCGGTGCGCCCGGTGCGGGCGAAGACCACGCCGATCCGGCCGCGTGAGGCGTTGCCGACGTAGCGCTTGGCGCCGGTCAGCAGCATGCCGTCGGACGGGTCGGGGGCCGCCTCCAGCCTGGTCCCCATGGCCGTGGCGTCGCTGCCGCACCCAGGTTCCGTCATGCCGAAGAAGGTCCAGGTGCGGCCGTCGGCGATGGCGTCGTAGAACGCCTCCTGCTGCGCCTCGCTGCCGAGCGCGTCGACGGCCACCCCGGCCAGCGACGGGCCGGTGTTGGCGCAGATCAACCCGGCGTCGCCACGGGCCAGTTCGACCCCGGCGATCACCCGGGCCAGACAGCTGCCGGAGTATCCGCCGTCGTCCACCGAGCCGTCGGTCCGGAAGCGCTTCGGGGTGCTGGCCACCCGGATCAGGGTGAGCGTGGGCGAGTCGAGGTGGCGTTCGACGTCGGCCGGGTCGGCGTCGACGGCCAGTGCCCGGGTGCGCAGGTCGCGCGCCGCCTCGCGGCACATGCCCCGCAGCTCCCGCAAGGGGGCGTCGAGCTCGGTCATCGGTGCTCCTCGCAGTACGGGGCCGGTCACGGGGTGCCTCCCGGCGCGGCCACCCAGCAGTCGGCCAGCAGACGGGACACGTGGGCCGCGCGGGCCGGGCCGTCGGCCAGGTAGCCGCTGGCTCCGAGCAGTTTGGTGGTCTCCCAGTCCAGTTCGGTGAGCCGTTCGTGGGTGTCGGCCACGGCTTCCGGCACTCCCGCGCCGGTCAGCAGGGCGTGGCGGGCGGCTTCGACGCCGGTCATCACGTCGGCGACGGTGCCCAGGACGAGCTGCTTGCGGATGGTCGGTTCGCCGCCGGCGGTGCGGCCGGACAGGTGGCCGACGGCGTGTTCGAGCAGCCGCCGGGTCGCGCCGAGCCGGACGGCGCCGAGCAGCACGGCGAACTCGGCCGTGGCCCCGCCCGACTCGCCGTCGTGGTCGATTCGTTCGGCCTGGCGGACGGGCCGGAGGTGGTGCGGCCGTTCGGTCTCGCGGCCGGGCCAGACGAAGCAGCCGATGCCCTCGCGCTCGGCGAGCCGGTTGCGCACCACCGCGGCTCCGGGCGGGACCCGGCCCGCGGGCAGCGCGGCGACGCGGCCCGGGGGGCTGACGCCGTCCCGCGCGGCGGCGAGCGCCTGCGTCAGACCGGCCGCGAGTCCTTCCGCGTGGGCGGTCGTCTCGCATCGTGCGATCGGGTCGCGCATGGTCGGCTCCGTCCTTGGTGAGGGGGCGTGACGCGGGTCCAGGCGCCTCAGGCGGAGGCGTGGGCCGGGTCCAGCCGGGTCCTGATGTGGTCGGCGAGGGAGCCGGCGTCGCGGAACACCTCGGGTTCGAGGGATTCCGGGTCCACCTCCAGGCCGATCGTGTCCTCGAGGCTCATGAGGAGTTCGATGAAACGCATGGAGTCCAGCCCCAGGTCCTCCAGGATCCGCGTTTCCGCATTGAACTCCGGCAGTGGCCGATCCAGCACCACGGAAAGTGAATTCCGCAGGTGCTCGATGACTTCCGCGCGTTCCATCGGACGAGTCCTTCCTCGTGAATTCCGAATTTCGGTGTGGCGCCGGCCGCGCGTTCTGGCGCTCGCGGTCCGGCGCCACACCGACGGTGAATCAGGCGACCTTCGAGGCGACCTTGGACGCGCTCTTGGCGGCGGCCTTCGACGCGACCTTGGAGGCCGACTTGGCGGCGACCTTGGACGCCACCTTCGACGCGGCCTTGGAGGCCGCCTTGGACGCGACCTTGGAAGCCTCCTTCACGGCCACCTTCGAAGCCACCTTGGAGGCGGCCTTGCTCGCGGCCTTCGAGGCGACCTTCGAGGCGGACTTGCTCGCCGACTTGGCGGCGACCTTGGACGCGATCTTGCTGGCTTCCTTGGCGGCGATCTTCGACATGAACCACTCCTGGTCGTCGACACGTGTCCCGAACTCCGGCCGGAGTCGCGGGAGCCGGACCCGAATTTCTCCGACCCCAGGAGATTCACGGACGGGCGAATGCCGCGTCAACCCGGTGCACGGTTTTACGAGGCCGTTCCCGGTGTCAGCTTCTGACCGCCCGCATTGTGCCATCGCGAAACACTGCGCCCTTTTCCGTTCGGGCGCGATGCTCGTACGTGACCGCGGACCGGAGGGAGGGGCGGGATGCCCGAGGTGAGGAGTTCCGAGCTGTGCTGGGGGCAGCGCTACCACTGGCTGCGCTACCACCAGGTGCCGCCCGGGGCCCGGCACGACGCGCACATCGTCGCCAACTGCCCGCTGCCCGAGCGGCTGTCGATGGCGCGGCTGCGGGCGGTCCTGGACCACCTGGTGCTGCGGCACGAGACGCTGCGCACGGTCTACGACGCCGACGCGCTGCCGTGGCCGCTCCAACGGGTGCAGCCGCCGGGCCCGTTGCCGCTGCGGGTGGCGAGCACCGAGGCGGACGGCACCGCGGGGCCGGCCGCGGTGGTGGCCGAGCTGGCCGGCGCCGAGTTCGACATGGCGGCCGAGTGGCCGATGCGCGCGTGCGCGGTGACCACCGGGGGCGTGCCGGTGCGGCTGGTCGTGGTCTTCAACCACGTCGCGTTCGACGACGGCAGCCTTGAGGCCTTCAAGGGCGAGTTCGAAGAGCTGCTGACCGCCGCCGTCGCGGGCCGCCCGGCGCGGCTGCCCGCGGTCGCCCACCAGCCCGCCGACCTGGCGGCCCTGGAGGCGGCCCGCCCGGCGGCGGAACGCGAAGGGGCCCTGCGGCACTGGCGCGAGGAGGCCGGCAGGCTCCCGGCCGACCAGTTCGCCCGCCGCCGCGTGCCGCCCGGCGCGGGAGGCCGGCCGATGGACTCCGCCGGCCGGGCGGAGTCCGGTGAACCGTTGGCGTACGGCGTCTCCCTGACCTCGCCCGAACTGCTGCCCGCCGTACGGGAGATCGCCGGACGGTACGCGGTGTGGCCGTCGGCGGTGCACCTGGCGGCGTACGCGGTCACCATGGCGGCGTACTGCGGCGAGGAGCGGATCGCGCTGCGCCAACTCACCAGCCATCGCGGCGCCGGGCCGAGGACGTCGGCGCTGACGTGCATGTTCTCCCCCGCGCTCGTGTGCGTCGACCTCGGCGGGGCGCCGCGCTTCTCGGAGGTGGTGCGCCGGGTCGCCGAACGGGCCCGGCTCGCCCAGGAGCACGCCTACGCGGCGTACGACGAGGTGGTCGAGGCGCTGGCGCTGGAGGGCGAGCGGCGCGGGCGGACTCTGCGGGCCGCGCCCGAGGTCAACTTCCTCACGCACGCCGGGCGTTCGTGCGGCAGCCGCAGGGAACGGCTGGTGCGCAACGCCGAACCGGTGGCGTGGGCGCGGTCGGCCACCGACGCCTACCTGCGCGTCCACGAGTGGGACGACGGCGTCACCGTGGCGCTGGAATGCCTGGCCGAGGTGATGGACGCCCCCGACGCCGAACGCTTCCTGCGCGGCTACGCCCGGCTGCTCCACGCGCACCGGGACGGGACGGCCGACCTCGGCTTCGCCGCGATGACGGCGCTGCCCGGGTTCCCGCCCGCGCCGGACCGCGGCGTGGCGCGGACCGAACCCGCGGAGTGCCCGGACGATCCCGCCCGGCTGGCCGCGCTCACCGGTGTCGTGGCGCGTGTCAACAAGCTGGCGTCGGTGGACGCGGGCCGCGGATACACCGGGGCCGGCGGACGGGTGCTGCGGCTGCCACAGGTGGCGGCACAACTGCGCGCCGCGGGCTGGACGGGCCTGGAGCTGTCCGACTTCACCGGCGCCCGGCCGCTTACGGCGCTGGCCCGGCGGATGGTCCCGGTGGGGTGACGAGGGCTTGTGACGGTGGGAGGGTGCCGGGCGGCCGGCCCGGCACCCTCCCACCGTGTCCCCCGCGCCGGAACGCCTCAGGCCACCACCGCCACGAGCCGCTGTGCCGCCTGCACGCCGGCCTGGAAGCGGCTGACGGAGTCGAGGTTGCGCAGCAGGGCCGCGATGTGGCGGCGGCAGGTGCGTACCGACATCCCCAACCGCCGGGCGACCACCTCGTCGGTGAGCCCCTGAGCCATCAGCCGGGCGATCGACTGCTGGAGGTCGTCGGCGATTCCCTCGTCGTAGCCCTGCTCCTGGGCGCTGAACGGCGTGGCGCCCTCCCACAGCAGCTCGAAGACGTCCATCACGAAGGCCACCACACCGGGGTCGGTCACCTGGCGGGCGGTCGGCACCCCGTCGCCCTCCGGCAGCGTGACCAGTACCGCGAGCGAACGGTCGAAGACCACGGCGGTCTGCGGCACGCGTTGCAGGGTCCGCACCCGCGCGCCGCTCTCGGCCGTCCGCCTGACGCGGGCCCGCGAGGCGAAGTCGGCCCGGTCGCGGTGCGGCGCGACGACCCTTACGCCCACCCGGGGATCCAGCGAGCCGTGGCAGGCGTCGAACACCTCGTCCACCACCGGGTCGTCGCCGTGCCCAGGGCGCAGCATCGCGGCCTCGACTCGGCAGGCGCCGGCGGCCAGCTTCAGCATGCCGCGGATCTCGGCAGCCCCCTCGACGGCGTCCGCCGCGCCGGGCGCGCCCTCGGGCGTTCCCGCGATGGACGCGATCCGGTCCCGCAGCCGGTCGGCGAGTTCGCGCTGCTGGAAGATGGCCCGTTCGATCGGGGAGACCAGCAGGGCCGCGGCCGAGCGCGAGTCCAGCGGGAGCAGCACACCGCCGTCGTCGTGGCCCTCCTGGGTCCGCAGCAGACGCAGCTCGACCAGCCGGGTTGCCGCGCAGAAGACCTCCGGCACGGTCAGGCCCAACTCCTCGGCCGCGATGCCGAAGGCGGCGGTGTCCAGTGCTCCCCGCCGGGCCGCGTAACGGTAGACGGCGGCGACTGGTCCGTCGTCCGGGCCGCCGTCGATCGTCGCCGTCCCGAAGTCCCGTGCCTCCTGCGGCACCGGCGCGCTCGCGCTGGTCATGGGCTGCCTCCCCTGTGGAATGCCAAGCTGCCGTGGTGCGAACACGGCCCATGGTGCTGGGGTCCGCCATCACCGCGAGCCCGCCGCGCTGCGCGGTCCGACGTCCCGGGGACCGCCGCGCTATCGATGCGCTATCGACGGCCCGCGCCGGAGTCCCGGTGGAGCCTTCGGAAGCGACCGGCCGGCCGGTGCGGACGGAGCGCTCGCGCTGGGGCGAGAGCGCAACAATGGTGCGTTGAGAGCGCGAGGTTGTGAATTCGTAGCCGACAGCGAGCCGTTCCCGAAGGACTCGGGGCGGCCCGGCGCGGCGGTCCCCCGGTGGCCGGATCGCGCCGACCCGACGCGACGGACAGGGACCCACGAGATGACCATGGACATACCGCGCTCCTTCCAGGACGCCCTGCTGCCCCACCTGCCGTACGCCGAGGGGGGCGAGCTGCGGGCGGACGACGACCTGGCCGCCCTGGGGCTCGACTCGATGGGCGTCGTGCAGTTGCTCGCCGACCTGGAGGACGGCTTCGGCGTGGAGCTGTCGGACGAGTTGCTGACCGAGGAGACCTTCTCCACCGTGGGCGCGCTGTGGGCGGCGGTCGAGGAGTTCGTGGTGCCCCAGGCGGCCCTCAATGACTGACGTGGTGGTCGGCGCCCCACCGAGCGCCCCGTCACCCGCCTCGCCGACCGCCCCGAACCGCGGTCCCGGCCCGGAGCGCGAGGCGCTCGCGCCCAGGGTGGACCGGCTGGTGCTGCGCGGTGCCCCCGACCGGCCCGCGCTCACCTTCAAGTCCCGCACCGTGGGCTACGCGGCGCTGGCCGAAGAGGTGGCCGCCGCGGCGACCGGGCTGCACCGGCTCGGGGTGCGGCGCGGCGACCGGATCGCGGTCTACGCCGAGAAGCGCGTCGAGACCGTCGTCGCGATGCTCGCCGCCTCGGCGGCCGGCGCGGTCTTCGTCCCCGTCAACCCGCTGTTCAAGGCACGGCAGTTGGCGCACGTGACGGCGGACTGCGCGGCCGTCGCGGTGGTGACCACGGCGGAGCGGTACGAGACCGTGCGCGCCGCCCTGCCCGCCACCACGTCGGTGCGGGACGTGGTGGTCGCCGGGGGCACCTGCGCGGTCGCCTCGGAGGGCCTGCCGTGGCGGACGGTCGGCTGGGAGACGCTGACCGGTGGCGGCCGCGGCCCGGTGCCGGGCGCGGAGGCGGTGGTGGACGCGGACCTGGCGGCCATCTTCTACACCTCCGGCAGCACCGGCGCGCCGAAGGGCGTGATGCTCTCGCACCGCAACCTGGTCGCCGGTGCCGACAGCGTGGCGGGCTATCTCGGGCACACGGCGGACGACACCGTCCTGGCCGCGCTGCCGCTCAGCTTCGACGCGGGGTTCAGCCAGTTGACGACGGCGCTGGCGGCCGGCGCCCACGTGGTGCTCACCAACTACCTGGTCCCCGCCGACGTGGTGCGGCTGTGCGCACGCCACCAGGTGACCGGCCTGACCTGCGTGCCGCCGCTGTGGACGCAGCTGTCCGGCCAGCGCTGGCCGACGGAGGCGACCGCGCGGCTGCGCTACTTCGCCAACACCGGCGGCCGCATGCCCCGGGCCACCCTGGACCGGCTGCGGGAGCTGTTCCCGAAGGCGGCGCCGTACCTGATGTACGGGCTGACGGAGGCGTTCCGCTCCACCTATCTCGACCCGGCCCAGGTCGACCGCAGGCCGGACTCCATCGGCCGGGCGATCCCCAACGCGGAGGTCCTGGTGGTCCGTCCGGACGGCACCCCGTGCGGGCCGGGCGAGCACGGTGAGCTGGTGCACCGCGGGGCACTGGTGTCGCTGGGGTACTGGAACGACCCGGAGCGCACGGCCGAGCGCTTCCGTCCGGTCCCGGCCGCCGACGGACACCGCCCGCCGGGCGTGGACGCGGCGTGGGGCGGGTCGCCGCGCGAGATCGCGGTGTGGTCCGGGGACACCGTCTACCGCGACGAGGAGGGCTACCTGTACTTCGTGGGGCGCTCCGACGAGATGATCAAGTCCTCCGGCTACCGGATCAGTCCGACCGACGTCGAGGAGGCGGTGTACGCCACCGGTCTGGTGACGGAGGCGGTGGCGCTGGGCCTGCCGGACGAACGGCTCGGCCAGCACGTCGTCCTGGTGGTATCCGGTCCCTGCGACACCGCGATGCTGCAACGGGCGCTCGCCGCCGACCTGCCCGCGTTCATGCTGCCGCGCCGCACGGTGGTGCTGGACCGGCTGCCGCGGTCGGTGAACGGCAAGTTCGACCGGGCCGGGCTGCGGCGGACGCTGGAGGAGGGCTGATGGCGGCGGGTCGGGCGACGATGACGCACGTCGCGGCCCCGGTCACCGGGACGGCGTTCCCCCACCCCGATCCCACCGCGTTCCCCTTCGACGGCGACACGCTCACCGTCGGCGGTGTGCGGGCCGATCTGCTGGCGGCGCGCGCCGGGTCCACCCCCTTGTTCGCCTACGACCGCGCGCTGGTCTCCCGCCGGGTGGCGCGGGTGCGGGCCGGGCTCCCTGAGGGCGTGGAGCTGAGCTACGCGGTGAAGGCCAATCCCATGCCCGCGCTGCTGGCGCATCTGGCCGGGCTGGTCGACGGCCTGGACGTGGCGTCCGGTGGGGAGTTGCTGCGGGCGCTCGACACCACCGTGCCCGCCTCCCGGATCAGCTTCGCCGGGCCCGGCAAGACGACCGGGGAGCTGACGCAGGCGATCGCGGCGGGCGTCACCGTGGAGCTGGAGTCGGCCCTGGAGCTGGAACGGGTACGGGAGGCGGCGGGCCGGCTCGGTGTACGGGCCCGGGTCGCGCTGCGGGTCAATCCGCCGTTCGCGGTGCGGGGTTCGGGGATGCGGCTGGGCGGCGGGCCGCAGCAGTTCGGCGTGGACGCCGAGCGGGTGCCCGAGCTGCTGGGCCGGATGCCCGCGGCCGAGGTGGACTTCCTGGGCTTCCACGTCTTCGCCGGCTCCCAGAACCTCGACGCCGACAGCATCCGCGCCGCCCAGCGGGCCACCGTCGAACTGGTGCTGCGGCTGGCCGCGTTCGCGCCCGCGCCGGTGCGCTACCTCAACCTCGGCGGCGGCTTCGGCATCCCCTACGCGCGCCGCGACCGGCCACTGGACCTGGCGCCGATCGGCGAGAACCTGGCCGGGCTGCTGGAGAACGCGATCCGCCCGCGGCTCCCGCAGGCCCGCGTGGTGATCGAACTCGGCCGCCATCTCGTCGGCGAGGCGGGCGTCTACCTGACCCGCGTCGTCGACCGCAAGGAGTCGCGCGGCACCACGTTCCTGGTGGTCGACGGCGGACTGCACCACCAGCTCGCCGCCACCGGCAACTTCGGCAGCGCCATCCGCCGCAACTACCCGATGGCCGTCGCCCACCGCGCCCCCGGCGCGCCCCGGGGCACCGAGACGGTCGATGTCGTCGGCTGCCTGTGCACCCCGCTGGATCTGCTGGGCAAGGCGGTGCACCTGCCGATCGCGCAGGTCGGCGACCTCGTCGCCGTCTTCCAGGCCGGCGCGTACGGACTGACGGCGAGCCCGACCGCGTTCCTCGGCCACCCCGCGCCACGCGAACTCCTGGTCTGACGCGAGCCGGGTGATCCCCGGACGCCGCCCGCGCGTCCATCCGTTGAGAGCGCACCCCCGCACGTCACCCCCTCCCCGCCCGTGAACGCGGCGTCCCCCGGCACGACACAGCAGGAAGGTGAACGCACATGGCGATCGACACCGCACCGCCCCCCTCAGGCCCCGGCGCCCCCGTCGGGGCGGGCCCCGCGCGAAGAACCCCTCCCGGCGGCGCGACTGCCGAACGCGCCGACGGCGAACCGATGTTCCGCGTGCTCGGCGCGCTGGAGGTGCGCGGGCCCCGGCCGGTGGCCGTCACCGCCCGCCGCCAGCAGATCGTGCTCGCACTGCTGCTGCTCGGGGACAACCGCCCGGTGCGGCTGGAGACGATGGTGCACGCGGTGTGGGGCAGCACCCCGCCCACCACCGCCCGGGCGCAGATCCAGACGGCCGTCTCCGCGCTGCGGCGCGGCCTGGAGCGAGCCGGACTCGGCAACCGCATCCGGATGCAGGGGCTCGGATACACCATCGATCTGGCCCACGGGGAGCTGGATCTGCACCACTTCGACGACCTGGTGGCCCGTGGCCGCCAGGCGCTGGCCGACGGGCACCCGGTCGCGGCCCGGGCCGCGTTCCGCGAGGCGCTTGGGCTGTGGAGCGGCGAGCCGCTGCCGGGGGCGGACAGCGACGTGGTGCAGGCCAAGCTGGTCGGGGTCGCCGAGCGCCGCTTCGAGGTGCTGGAGGAGTGCCTCGACGTGGAGCTGCGGATCGGGCTGCACCACGAGGTGCTGGGCGAGATCAGGGCCCTGGTCTCGGAGTTCCCGCTGCGCGAGCGTCCGGCGGGGCAGTTGATGCTGGCGTTGTACCGGTGCGGGCGGCAGGCGGAGGCGCTCGGCGCGTACCGCGCGGTCCGCCGCACGTTCGTGGAGGAGCTGGGCCTGGAGCCCTCGCCCGCGCTGCACCGGTTGCACCTGGCGATCCTCAACGGCTCCGCCGACCTGGACCCCGCGGGCTCCCCCGCGGCCCCCGCGCCGGTGGCGACGATGCCGGTCCCGCGCATGCTGCCTGCCCGCGTCGCGCACTTCACCGGTGACCGCGCCGCGTTGGAACGGCTGTGCCGACGTCTCGCGGGCACGGCGCCCGCCGGGGACCCGATGGCCGCCGACGCGGCGGGCCACGTGGAGTCCGGGGCGGACCGGGAGCCGATCCGGGTCGCGGTGGTGAGCGGCCGGGCGGGCGTCGGCAAGTCGGTGTTCGCCGCCGAGACCGCGCACGAACTGGCCGCCGCCTTCCCCGACGGCCAGCTGTACGCGGAGCTGCCGCACAAGACGGCCGGTCCCGAGCCGGTCGCGGAGGTGCTGGAGCGGTTCCTGCGGGCGCTGGGTTTCACGGGTGCCGCGATCCCCGAGGGTCTGGACAGCAGGGCCGCGCTGTACCGCAGCGCCATCGCCAAGCGCCGCGCCCTGATCGTGGTCGAGAACGTGGCCGACGCGGACCAGCTGCGGGCGCTGGTACCCGGCACGCCCACCTGCCGCCTGCTGGTGACCAGTCGCGCGAGGCTGTCGGGCCCCGCGGGCACCGCCGTGGTCGAACTGGACGTGCCCAGCGCCCACGAGGGCGTGGAGATGCTGGCCGCGATGGCGGGCGCGGACCGGATCGCGGCCGAGCCGAGCGAGGCGATCGACCTGGTCGAGTTGTGCGACGGACTGCCGCTGGCGCTGCGGATCGCGGCGGCGCGGCTGTCGGCCCGGCCGCACTGGAGCGTGGGCCGGCTGACCGACCGGCTGCGCGACGAGACGCGGCGCCTGGACGAGCTGTCCTGCGAGGGCCTGGACGTCCGCGCCCCCCTGACCGCCGCGCACGACCGGCTGCCGTCCCTGGCACGGGTGTTGTTCGCCCGGCTGAGCGGACTCCCCCGGGCGGACTTCGCCGCGTGGACGGCCGCCCCGCTGCTGGACGTCGACCCGGGCACCGCCTGCGACGTGCTGGAGGCGCTGGTGGACGCCCGGCTGGTGGACGTCATCGACGGCGACCGGGGAACGGCTCGCTACCGGCTGCGCGGCCTGGTACGGCTGTTCGCGGCCGAACGTCTGGCGGACCAGGCGCCCGAGGCCTGGCCCGCGGCGCGGCGGCGGATGCTGGGCGCCTGGCTGGCGCTGGCGGACGAGGCGGTGCTGCGCCTGGGCGGCGTCCCGCTCGCCGAGCACGGCGACCCGACCCGCTCGCGCCTGGAGCGGTCGGTGGTCGACGAGGTCGCCGCCGACCCGGCGGGCTGGTACGTACAGGAGCGCGGGGCGCTGACGGGCGCGGTGCGGGAGGCCGCGAAGGCGGGTGAGACCGCCCACTGCTGGCACCTGGCGCTGGCC
The DNA here is from genome assembly GCF_003144095.1 of Streptomyces sp. ICBB 8177. GTDB lineage: Bacteria > Actinomycetota > Actinomycetes > Streptomycetales > Streptomycetaceae > Streptantibioticus_D. The sequence continues at coordinate 137,488 of NZ_NSKH01000004.1, forward strand.
ATCGGGGCGCTCGCGGAGCCCCAACAGCGTTGGGAGGACTGGCGGGAGAGCCACGCCACCGCACTGTGGGCGGCCCGCCGCACCCGTGACCGGCTGGGCGAGGCGGCGCTGCTGCACTCGCTGGGCGTCCTCGACCTCAACGAGCGCCGCTGGGACCAGGCGACCGCCCGCCTGCGCGCGGCGCTCGCCGCCTTCGAGCAACTGGGCGCGGCGCACTGGCGGTCCCTGGCGTCGGCGGCCCTGGAGCGGCTGGCGCGGGAACGCGGTCCGCGCGCCGCCCACCGCCCGGCCGTGCCGGGCGCGGCCCCGGTGAGCCCGGTCGCCGCCTCCGGCCGCTGGTCGGGGCCCGCGCGGCAGCGCCGCTACGGCCTGGCGGGCGCGACCGCGCAGGCCTTCGACGCGGCGCACGGCGACCAGCAGGGCGCGGGCGAGCGACGCGCCCCCGTCCGCCACATCCACCGCCCGGCCGGGAACGCCCCGAGCCGGCACCGTATCGAGTCCCGGGAGGACCGTTGACCATCTCACCGACCGCCGCCGCGGGCGCCCGGCGGGCGACCCAGGAGCCTCCGGAACCGGAACGGGACCAAGGGCCGGACACTTTCGGCCCGGTCGTGCTCGACGTGCGCGGCCTGCACAAGCGCTACGGGGACGTGCGCGCGCTGGACGGCTTCGAACTGACCGTGCGCGCCGGGGAGATCGTCGGCCTGGTGGGCCACAACGGCGCCGGCAAGACGACGTTCGTGGAGATCGTCTCGGGTCTGATCCGGCAGGACGGCGGCACCGTCGCGGTCACCGGCCGCGAACCGGCCAGGGCTCGCGAGCTGATCGGCGTCTCGCCGCAGCACCTCGCCCTCTATCCGCCGATCACGGTGCGCGAGCACCTGCGGCTCTTCGGCGGTCTGTCGGGACTGCGCAAGGCGCGGCTGGGCGAGGAGATCGAGGAGTTGGCGGCGGCGCTGCGGCTGACGGAGTTCCTCGACCGCCCGGCCGGGGTGCTCTCCGGCGGCCAGCAGCGGCGGGCCCAGGCGGCGGTGGCGTTGATCCACCGCCCGAAGCTGCTGCTGCTCGACGAGCCGACGGCGGGCGCCGACCCCGAGACGCGGCAGGCGCTGCTCGACACCGTCAGGCAACGCGCCTCCCAGGGCGCGGCCGTCGTCTACACCACGCACTACCTCACGGAACTCACCGAACTGCGGGCCACGATCGCGGTGGCCCGGCGCGGCCGGGTCATCGCCCGGGGCACCAGCGCTCAGCTGCTGGAGGGCCTGCCCGGCGAGGTGCGGGTCTCCTTCGACGACGACAGCCAGGTGCGGGTCTCCACCACCGATCCGACCGCCGCCCTGGCCAGGCTGCTGGCCGAGGCCACCCGGCCGGTGGCGAAGGTGGACGTGCGCAACCCCGACCTGGACGACCTCTACCGAGCCCTGGCGGTCACCGATGCCGACTGAATCCCTGCGCCGCACCGGCCTGTTGATCCGCCACAACGCCCTGCTGCGGTTGCGCGACCCGGGCCAGATGATCAGTTACATCGTGATGCCGATGCTGCTGATGGTGGTCTTCAAGCCGCTGTACGTGAAGTCGCTGGACACCGGCACCCTCCAGGCGGTCACCGGGCCGCTGGTGATGTTCTCGGTGTTCGCGCTCGCCATCGTCGGCAACTCCATCATGGTCGAACGCGAGTGGCGGACCTGGGACCGGCTGCGCGCCAGCCGCGCGGCCCGCGCCGAACTGCTGCTGGGCAAGACCGTCCCGGCGCTGGTCATCCTGGTGCTCCAGCAGACGGTGCTGCTGTGCTTCGGCTGCGTCGTGATCGGCATGGCCGTGCCCGTCGACGCGGCCCTGCTCCTGCTGGCGATCGCGATCTGGGGCGTCACCCTGCTCTCGCTCGGCGCGGCGCTGGCCACGCTGGTACGCAGCCGGGGCGACCTGGGCATGGTGACGGACCTGGGCGCGATGCTGGTCAGCGCCATCGGCGGGGCGCTGGTGCCGGTGAGCCTGATGCCGCGGTGGGCCCGGGACGTCGCGCCCTGCTCGCCCGGCTACTGGGCGATGTCGATGCTGCACGCCGCCATCGCCGGCGACGCCGGCGCGATGCTGCGACCGGCGCTGGTCTGCCTGGCCATCGCACTCGCCGGCGGCGCCGTTGCCACGTACCGGCTGGCCCGCGGCTGGGGCCGCAGCCACCTGCTGTGAGCGAGAGAGTGAGAGGACCTCATGGACAGCGTGCCTGAGCCCCACGGGGGCATCGGCGAGGACCCGGGCCTGGAGTCGCGGTACGAGTCGGCGGTGGCGATCGTCGGCATGGCCGGCCGCTTCCCGGGCGCCGCTGACGTGGACGGCCTGTGGCGCAACCTGCTCGACGGAGTGCCGGGGCTGCGGGAGATCACGGACGCGGAACTGGACGCGGCGGGCGTGGACCCCGCACGCCGCGCCGACCCCCGTTACGTGCGGGTGGGCGGCCCGGTCGAGGGGCTGGAGTCCTTCGACGCGGCGGCGTTCGGCTTCTCCCCGCGCGAGGCGGAGACGATGGAGCCGCAGCACCGGCTCTTCCTGGAGTGCTGCTGGGAGGCGCTGGAGGCCGCGGGCTACCCGCCGGTCGGGCCGCCCGGCCGGGTCGGGGTGTTCGGCGGCAGCGCGTTCCCCGACTACCTGCTGTCCAACGCCGCGCACGTGGCGGACGAGCCGGGCGGCGGGATGCTGCTGGCGGTGGGCGACGAGCGCGACTCGCTGACCTCGCTGGTGGCGTACAAGCTGGGGCTGCGCGGGCCGAGCCTGAGCGTGCAGACGTTCTGCTCGACGTCACTGGTCGCGGTGCACCTGGCCGTGCAGAGCCTGCTGACGTTCGAGTGCGACATGGCGCTGGCGGGCGGTGCGTGCCTGCCACTGCCGCAGCCGGCCGGCTACCTGCACCACGAGGGCGGGATCAGCTCGCCGACGGGGCGCGTGCGGACCTTCGACGCCGCGGCCGACGGCACCGTCACCGGTTCCGGGGTCGGCGTGGTGACGCTGAAGCGGATGACGGACGCGCTCGCCGACGGTGACGTGGTGCACGCGGTGCTCATCGGCTCCGCGGTCACCAACGACGGTGCGCAGCGGGCCGGTTACGCGGCCCCGGGGGTCGACGGGCAGGCGGCGGTCATCGAGACCGCCCTCGCCGTCGCCGACGTCAAGGCGGAGTCCGTGGGCTACGTCGAGTGCCACGCCAACGGCACGCCGCTGGGCGACTCCATCGAGGTGGCCGCGCTCGCCCGGGTCTTCCAGCGCGCGGGGCGGCGCCCTTGCGTGCTCAGCTCGGTCAAGCCGCGGGTCGGCCACCTCGACCGGGCCGCCGGGGTCACCGGGCTGATGCGGGCGGCGCTCAACGTACGCCATCACGTGCTGCCCGCCACCGCGAACTTCGAGCGGCCCAACCCCGTCCTGGCCTCCGCCGCCGACCGGTTCACGGTGCTGACCGCCGACCGGCCCTGGCCCGAAGGACCCGAGCCGCGCCGCGCCGGGGTGAGTGCCTTCGGCCTGGGCGGCACCAACGCCCACGTCGTCGTAGAGGAGGCCCCGCCCCGCGCCGAACGTCCGCCGCGGCCCGGACCGCACCTGCTGGTCTTCTCCGCCGCCGAGCCCGGCACGCTGGACGCGGTGGCGGAACGGCTGGCGGCGCACCTGGAGCGCCGGGAGCCCGCCGGGACCGCCGCCTGCCCCTCGGGCGCGCCGGACGACCTGGCGGACGTGGCGTACACCCTCCAGGTCTCGCGCGGCCACTTCGCCGCCCGGCGGTGCGTGGTCTGCCGCGACCCGGCGGACGCGGTGGCGGCGCTGCGCGATCCGTCGCGCTGGATCGACGGGGTGACGGCCCGGCAGAATCCGTCGGTGGTCCTGGTCGCGGGGGACGGTGCGCCGTCCGCGTGGTGGGCCGCGCTCGGCGAGGCGGCGGCCCGTACGCTGCCCGGCGCCTCGGTGCGTGGCGAGGACCCGGACGCGGTGCTCGGGGTCCTGACGCAGGGCCTGCGCGAGGTGGGCGTACGGGTGGCCGGCGCGCGGGAGGCGGACGGCGGTGACGCGCTGGTGGTGACGGTGGCCCCGGACGGCCCGACCGCGTGCGGTGACGACGCGGCGGTGTGGCTGGCCGGGTTGGTCGGCAGGCTGTGGCTGGCCGGGGCGCGCGTGGACTGGGGCGCGCTGCACGGCGGTCTCGGGCGGCGCGTGACGCTGCCGACCTACCCCTTCCGCCGCTCCCGGCACTGGCTGGCGCCGCGCCCGGCCGCCTCCGGCGCGCCGGTCGCGGAGGGCCGGTACGCGGATCCCGCGCACTGGACGCACGTCCCCGTCTGGCACCAACTGCCGCCGGAGGCGGGCGACCTGGACGAGCGGCTGCGTGCCACAGGCCCGTGGCTGGTGCTGGCCGCCGAGGAACGCGGCGAAGCGCTGGCCGGACGGCTGCTGCGGGCGGGCGCCGAGGTGGTGACCGTACGCGCCGGGTCGGGGTTCGGCGTCGGCGCGGCGGGCGAGGTCACCGTGCGCCCTGACTCGGTGGACGATCTGGCGCGGGCGCTGGGCGGGTTGGTGGTTGCACCGCGCACCGTGGTGCACGCCTTCGCCTTGGCCACACCCGTCGGCGAGGGCGCGGCACACTTCGCGGCCGAACGGTCGCGCGGTACGCGGTCGGTGTCCGCGCTGGCCGAGGCGCTGGCCCACGACCCCGAACTGCCGCCCACACGGCTGGTGTTGCTTACCGCGGGCGCGACCGCGGTGAGCGGCGCGGACCTGCGGCACCCGGAGCACGCCGGGCTCGCAGGGCTCGCGCCGGTCCTGGCGCAGGAGCACGCCGCGCTCGACTGCCGTCACGTCGACCTCGACCCGCAGGCCGTGCCGGCGGCGGCGGAAGGCCGAGCGGGGCGCACGGCGGCCGAGCGGGCGGCCGGCTGGGCGCTCGCCGCGGTGGTACGCGGCCGGCCGGGCCCGGTCGCGGTGCGCGGCGGGGCGGTGTGGGAGCCGCGCTACGAACGGCTGGAGGTCGGCACGGCGCCCGTGCCCGCCCTGCGCGCCGGGGACCGCGTGCTGGTCACCGGTGGCCTGGAGGGCGCGGGCCTGGCGGTCGCGCGGCACTTGGCGCAGGCGTACGGATGCCGTCTGGCCCTGACCACGACCGTGCCGCTGCCGCCGCCGGGGCACCGCGATCCGTCCGGCGCCGAGGAGGCCTCGCGGTGCGCGCGCGAGGTGGCGGACCTGGAGCGCCGGGGTGCCGCCGCCGTGCTCGCGATGACCGCCTGCCCGGCGGACCCGGACGCGCTGCGCGCCGTGGTGCACGCGGCGCGCGACCGGTTCGGGGGCCTGGACGTCGTGGTGCACGCGGCGGACGCGGACGGCCCCGAGGCGCTGGAGTCCGCGCGGGTGGGCGGCTTCCACGCGCTCCAGGAGGCGCTCGGCGACGAGGCGTTCGGCTTCCGGATCGCCTTCTCGTCCCTGACGTCCGTGCTGGGCGGGCCGGGGCAGGGGGCGCGGGCGGTCTGCGGCGCGGCGCTCGACGCGTTCGCCCTGCGGGCCCGGCTGCGCGGGGCGGGCGGCTGGACGGCGATCGACTGGGACGCCTGGAGTGGGGACGGCAGCGCCCCCGCGGGGTACGAGATCGCTCCGGGAGACGGCGCGGTGGTCTTCGAGCGGGTCGCGGCCGAACGGGACCGTCTGGCGCGGGTCGTGGTCTCCACCGGTCCGCTGGAGCCACGGCTGACCCGCTGGGTGACCGGCACCGCCGCGCCGCGCGAGCCGGACACGCCGCGCCATCCGCGGCGTGAGCTGTCCGTGCCCTACGAGGAGCCCGCCCCGGGTACCGAACGGGTGCTGGCGCAGGTGTGGGCGGCGGCGCTCGGGCTGGACCGGGTGGGCGCCGTGGACGACTTCCTCGAACTGGGCGGTCATTCGCTGCTCGCGGTGCAGTTGGCCGCCCGGATCCGCTCGGCCCTGCCGGCCGCCGAGGTGTCGCCGGCCACTCTCGTGCGGCATCCGACGGTGCGGTCGCTGGCCGCGGCGCTGGACGACGCGACGGGCGCAGCGCAAGCCGTGCCCGCCCCGGCCGCGGGGAGCGGCGGCTGAGCCGGCCGCCCTGGCGGGCGGGTTCCCGGGCCGCTCGCGTCCCGGGCTGGTCACGCCGTGACCGGTCCGGCGGCGCGGGCGGCCAGTGCCTTGCGGTCGATCTTGCGGTTGGCGTTGAGCGGGAAGTCGTCGACCTTCACGAAGCGGCGCGGGACGAGCGCCTTGGGCAGGACGTCGGCGAGTCGGGCGGCCAGGGCGGCGGCGGTGCTGGGGGCGCCCTGCCAGTAGGCGACGAGTTCGCCGTCGACGGCGACCACCACGGCGTCGTCGACGCCCTCGACCTCCCGCAGCCCCCACTCGACCTCGGCGAGCTCCACACGTACCCCGTGGACCTGCACCTGGTGGTCGCGCCGCCCGAGGTGGACGAGTTCGTCGCCGTCCACCCAGCGCACCAGATCGCCCGTGCGGTACCAGCGGTTGCCGCCCCAGCTGACGAACCGGCCCTCGTCGTCGGCCGGGTCGAGGTAGCCGGGGAACATCTGGTGGCCGGTGACGCACAGTTCGCCCGCCCCGGTCGCCTCGTCCACGTCCAGCAGGATGGAGCTCATCCCCGGGTGCAGCGCGCCGATCGGCACGACCCCGTTGACCGCCCGGGCGGGCGAGGTGTCCGGGTCCCAGCGGTGCACGCTGCACGAGATGGTCAGTTCGGTGGGCCCGTAGAGGTTCTCCACGACGGAGTGGGGCGCCGCGCGCTGCCAGTCGGCCGCGTCGCGGTCGAGCAGGGGCTCGCCGCAGAACAGGCTCCAGCGCAGGGTGGGCATCGCGTCCTCGTCCAGGCCCCGGCGGCGGGCCAGTGCGATCAGGCTGGGGGCGGAGAACCACACGGTCACGCCCTGCTCGGTCAGGAAGCGCTCCAGACCGGCGTACGCGGCCTGCGGCACGCTGACCACCGTGCCGCCGCTGCCCCACCCGGCGAACAGGTCGAACATCGCCAGGTCGAAGGTGAGGTCGAAGGTCTGCGAGAAGACGTCGCCGGGTCCGAAGCCGTAGCGGTCGTGGACGAAGCGCAGGTAGGCGTCGACGTTGCGGTGGAGCACCGGCACGCCCTTGGGCCGGCCGGTGGAGCCGGAGGTGAACAGGATGTACGCGATCTCGTCCGGGTCGGCAGGGTGCGGCCCGGGCGCCGGGGTGTCCGCGGGGGCGTCGACGACCGGGACGCCGGCCAGGGTGTGGGCGAGGTCCGGCAGCCGGGCGGCGCCGTCGTCGTCCACGATCACGACGTCCACGCCGGCGGCCTCGATCATCGCCGCGGTCCTGGCGGGCGGGAAGGCGGGGTTGAGCGGGACGACGGCGGCGCCGGCGAAGGTGGCGGCGAGCAGGCCGGTGTAGGCGCGCACGCTGCGGGCGGCGAGCAGCCCGACCCGACGCGGACGACCGCGCACGGCGCTGGTGAGCGCGCCTGCCAACGCCAGTGCCTCGTCGTGCACTTGGCGGTAGGTCAGGTGGCGGTTGCCGACGCGGAGCGCTTCGGCGTCCGGGGCGACGGCCATGCCGCGCTCGAACCAGGCGCCGAGGCTGTGTCCGGTCGGGTGCGCCGGGGCTCCGGCGGCGCCGGCGGATCTCTCGCGCAGGGCGGTGGGTGTCATCTCGTGCCTCTCGGTGGGGGTGGGCGGATCACCGGGCGGTGGCGCGCAGGGCCTCGGTGATGTGGCGGTGGGTGACTTCGGGCTGTTCGAGTACGGCGAAGTGGCCGCCGGTCAGGGTGTGGACGCGGAAACGCCCGAGGGTCTGGTCCCGCCAGCCGGCCACGTCCGCGGCCCCGGCGCGCGGGTCGTCGGTGGCGGCCAGCGCGGTCACCGGCACGGTGAGCGGCGGCTCGGGCGGGCAGGCGTAGCTCTCCTTGACCGTGAAGTCGGCCCGGAACGGTGGCAGGATCATCCGCAGCACGGTGGGATCGGTCAGCATCCATTCCGGTGTGCCGCCGATCCGCCGCAGCAGGGCGACCACCTCGGCGTCGGTCATCGCCGCGACCGGCGGGCCGTCGTCCACCGGGTCGTCCCCGGGCGCGGCGCTGCCGGAGACGAACAGGTGCGCCGGCTCGGGCCCGCCGCGGCGGCGTATCTCGCGCAGCAGCTCGAAGCCGACGAGCGCGCCCAGGCTGTGCCCGTAGACGGCGTACGGGCCGTTCTCCACCGACAGCAGGCCGTCAGCGAGTTCGGCGACCAGGGCGGCCATCGTGGTGTGCGGGGTCTCGCGCAGCCGGGTCTCCCGGCCGGGCGGCTGGACGGGGCGCACGGACACCCCGGGCACCCGCCCGAACCAGGAGCGGTACGCGGACGCCGAGCCGCCGGCGTGCGGCAGGCAGTACAGCCGCAAGGATCCGCGGTCGGGTTCGTGCTCGGCGAACGGCAGCCAGGGGGCGGCGGTGGTCGCCGCCCCCGTCGAAACGGCCGTGGTCACCGTGTCACCCGTACGGTGACGTAGCCGGGCTGCTCCTGCGCGCGGTCCAAGTCGGCGGCGAGCAGTTGCCGCTCACCCTCCCTGGCCACCTCGCGGAAGCCGCTGAAGGCGTAGGTGATCTGCATCATGCGGTTGCGTCCGGTGGGGACGAAGTCGGCCACCAGGCCGGCGCCCGCCTCCCTCGCCCGTTCCATGAGGTGGTTCAGGAGCACCGAGCCGACGCCGCGGGACATCACGCGGCACGACATCAGCATCATGTTGAGCCGCCAGTCGGGACCGCCGCGGTCCACCAGCGCCAGGCCGATCTTGCCGTAGCTGCCGAACCGGTCGGTGAGGGTGGCCACCAGCAGCAGATGGTCGGGCGACTCGCGCAGGGCGTCCAGCTCGTCGTAGGAGTAGGTGCGTCCGGTGGAGTTGAGCTGGTTGGTGCGGATGGTCAGCTCCTCGGCCCGCTGGAGGTCCTCGCGGGCGGCCGGTGCGATGGTGAAGACCATCTCCAGGCTCGCGAGGAACTCCTCGTCGGTGCCGGTGAACTCCTCGCGCACCTCGTCGCGTTCCAGCTGGCCGCGGTACATCTCGCGGCGTTGCGCGGACTCGTCGGAGATGAACCGCGGCCGGTAGTCCGGCTTGACCAGCTCGGTGTCGACGTCGGCCGCGTTGACCCGGGTGACCTGCGGCAACGAGTAGGCCATCTCGGCCAGTTCGAAGTCCTGGTCATCGACGAAGGCGAAGGCGTCCAGGCCCAGGTTGAGTTTCTCCGCGAGTTGCCGCAGTGACTGCGACTTGGGGTTCCAGCCGATGCGCGGGTACAGGAACATCTCCTCCAGGCCCAGTTCGCGCAGTTTGGCCATGGCGGTCTCGTGGTCGTTCTTGCTGGCGACCGAGTGCAGCACGCCCATCGCGTCCAGGCGCCTGATGTGCTCGATCACGCCGGGGCGCGCGGTGACGTCCCCGTCCTCCAGCAGCACCCCGTCCCACAGGGTGTTGTCCAGGTCCCACACCACGCACTTGATCCGTCCCTGGACCGGCTTCGCCGGCGGGGCCGCGGCCGGTGCGGGGGCCTCGGTCGTCGTTGTCACAGTGACCACTCCCGGTACGCCTCGTCAGCGATGGTGACGCGCTGGATCTCGTTGCTGCCCTCGATGATTTCCATGACCTTCGCGTCCCGGTACAGACGGGCGACGGGGTAGTCGGTGCTGCACCCGTTGGCGCCGTGCACCTGGACCGCCTCGGTGGAGTGCCGGGCGGCCGCGGTGGACGCGAAGTACTTGGCCACCCAGGTGGCCATGATGGTGCCGGGGTCCCCGGCGTCCTTGAGCGCTCCCGCCTGGTGGCACAGCAGTCTGGCGGCCCGCAGGTCGGTCACCATGTCCGACAACTTGGCCCGGATCAGGGCCAGTTCACGCAAGGGGCTGCCGCCGACGGTGCGCCGGGCCGTGTAGTGGGCGCATGCCTCCAGGCACGCCTGGATGATGCCGGTGGAACCGGAGGCGACGCTGTAGCGGCCGAGGTCGAGTGTTCCGCTGAGCACCATTCCGGCGGCGAACGAGGCGGGACCGAGCAGGGCGTCGGGCCCCAGCCGTACGTCGGTGAACTCCAGTTCCGCCAGCATGGAGGCGCGGGTGCCGAGCATGTCCTCGATCGGCAGCACCGCCACTCCGGGGGTGTCGCGGGGCACCAGCAGCGCGACGATGCTGTTCTCGGTGCGGGCGAAGACCAGGAACAGGTCGGAGCGCTGCCCGCCGGTGATCCACTTCTTGCGCCCGTTGAGCAGCCAGCCCCCGCCGTGCGGCTCGGCGGTGGTGCGGATGCCGGCCGCGTCGCTGCCCGCTCCCGCCTCCGACAGGCAGAAGGAGCCCAGGACGCGGCCCGTGGCCAGGTCCCGGCCCCAGCGCTCGATCTGCTCGGCGCTGCCCCAGCGTTGCAGGGCCCAGGAGAGCATGGTGTGGACGGTCAGCAGACTGCGCACCGAGGAGCAGCCGCGGCCGACCTCCTCGTGCACCTCGCCGAGGGTCACCAGGTCCAGCCCCTGCCCGCCGAGGTCGGCGGGCAGGAACGGGGCCCACAGGCCGGCCTCCGCGATCCGCTCCAGGAGGTCCTCCGGGATGGCGCCCGCGCGGTCGTACGCGTCGGCTGAGGGCATGATGTGCTCGTCGACGAACGCGCGCACCGTGGTCCGGTCGATGGTCCGGGTACGTTCCGGCACCGGCGGCGGCGCCGTGGTCAGGCTCGTCATGACGGCCCCCCTCAGGCCACGCCGACGGTGCCGCGCTGCCGCTCGACCAGGGCGGTCATGGCGCCGACGGTGCGGAAGTTGTTGATGTTCAGCTCGTCGTTGGGGACGGTGAGCGCGAAGGTCTTCTCGATGAACATCACCAGCTCCATCGCGAACAGCGAGTTGATGAAGCCCAGGGAGAAGATGTCCTGGGCGGCGTCGATGCGCGCCTGCGGGAAGCGGGCCTCGATGAAGGACAGGATCCGGGTGGCGGTGGTGTCGGACATGGCGGTCTCCCTCAGGTGAAGTGGGTACGAGCGGATGCGGCGGTGGGGGGCTGCGTAGGGGTTCACTGGCCGGCGTTGTCGTAGGTGTAGAAGCCGCGGCCGGTCTTGCGTCCGTGCAGGCCCGCGTCGGTCATCTGCTTCAGCAGCGGGCACGGGCGGTACTTGCTGTCGGCGTAGTGCTCGTAGAGCACCTCGACGCTGTAGAGGATGGTGTCGACACCGATGAGGTCGGCGGTCTCCAGCGGGCCCATCGGGTGGCCGAAGCAGCCGCGGAAGACCTCGTCGACGGACTCGGCGGTCGCCACGCCCTCGTGGACGAGGTAGGCGGCCTCGTTGACGGTGAGCATCAGGACGCGGTTGGAGACGAAGCCGGAGGCGTCCTTGACGTCCACCGCCTTCTTGCCCATGCCGCTCAGCAGTTGGCGGGTGACCTCGACGGTCTCCGGCGCGGTGTGGAATCCGGGGATCAGCTCGACCACGGGCTTGGCGGGGACGGGGTTCATGAAGTGCACGCCCACGACCCGCTCCGGGTGGCCGCCGACCGCCGCGACCCGGGTGATGGGAATGGCGGAGGTGTTGACGATGACCACGGCCTCGGGGCTGAGGACCTGGTCGAGGCGGGCGTGCACCTCGCGCTTGACGTCCCAGTTCTCGGTGACGTTCTCGATGACGATCTCGGCCTTGGCCAGCGCCTCGACGCCCACCGCGGTGGTGATGCGGCCGAGCACCTCGTCGGGGTCGAGCGCCGGGCCGCCCATCAGGCGGCTGAGCCGGCAGTTGCGGTTGATGGCCGCCTTGGCGTCGTCGAGGATGCGCTCCTCGACGTCCACCAGGATGGTCTCGTACCCGGAACTGGCGAGGTTCTGCGCGACTCCGATGCCCATCACACCGGCTCCGACAACGCCTACGACGGTCATGATCTCTCCTGGAGGATACGGAATGTGACTGCTTGTCAGGTCTGTGGTGCGTGCCGCTTGCGGTGGTGCGGGCGCGCACGGCACGGCTCGCGCGGCGGCCGTGCGCGCCGGTGGTCCTTCTCAGCCCCTGCGACGGCGGGCCGCGGCGGACTTCAGGCCCGAACGGCGCAGCGCGGCGTGTTGCGCTCCGTCGGGCGCCGTGGCCGCCTGGTCGCCGGGACCGTCGACGACCCTGGCCAGGGCGAGCACGGTCGGGGCCTCGTAGAGGATGTGCGGGGGCAGGTCGGCGCCGGGGAAAGCGCGCCGCAGGTCGGCGAGGAGCGCGATGCCGAGCAGGGAGTTGCCGCCGAGCTCGAAGAAGTTGTCCATCGCGCCGACGCGTTCCAGCTTGAGCTTGTCGCACCAGACGGCCGCGAGCTTTCCTTGCGTCGGTCCGTCCGGTTCGCGGTAGGGGGTGAGCAGTTCGGGCCGGGGGTGCCGGGCGTCGGCGGGTCCGGCGCCCGCGGGCGTGGTGACCGCCTCCACTGTGAAACCGGTGCTGTACCTGACCATGGTGGGCAGGTCCTGGGTGGAGACGACCACCCGGGCCTCGCCGGAGGCCAGCGCCCGTACCAGGCAGCGCCAGCCCTCCTCGAAGGTGATCCCGAACGCCGCCCGGTGGGACCGGAAGAACGCCTGGAGCCCCTCGTCGTAGCCGGAGAGCCCGGAGTCCCAGGCGTTCCAGGTCCACTCCCCCCAGTCCACCGACAGCACCCTCCGTCCGTTCGCGGTCAGTCTGGCCGCGTAGCCGTCGAGGTAGGCGTTGGCGGCGCAGTAGTCGACCTGGCCGGGGCCGCCGCCGGTGGCGGAGGTGATGGAGGAGAACAGCACCAGGAAGTCGAGGGGGATCTCGTCCTCGCCGCCGGTGCCCAGCGCCTCGGCGATGGCTCGGGTGCCGGCCACCTTGGGCGCCAGCACCAGGTCCGAGTCGTCGGGGTGCTTGAACTGCATCAGGCCGGTGCCGGGCACGCCCGCGGTGTGCAGGACGCCGTGCAGGGCTCCGAAGGTTCGCGTCGCGGTGTCGATCGCGCGGCGCACGTCGGCCGGGTCGGCCACGTCGCCGGTGACGATCTCCACCTCGGCGCCCAGCTCCATGATGCCGAGCACCTTGGCCACGCGTTCCCGGATGGCCTCGTCGGCCGCCTGCTCGCCGTCGGTGATGGCCTGCCAGGTTTCGCGGGGCGGCAGGCCCCTGCGCCCGAACAGCACCAGCTTCGCCCGGTGTCGGCCCGCCAGCTCCCGGGCCAGGCCCAGGGCGATGCCGCCCAGCCCGCCGGTGATCAGGTAGACCCCGCCGTCCCGGAAGCCGGTGCCCTCGGCGCCGTCGGCCGGTGTGGCGGGAAGTGTCTCGTAGTCGCAGACCCAGCGCCTGCCGCCGCGCAGTGCCACGGCGGAGTCGGTGCGGGGGCGGCGCAGTTCGGCGACGATCGCCCGGGGCGTGGTGTGCGGTTCGGCGTCCAGCAGCCGGGTCGCCACCGAGGGGTACTCCAGCGGGACGACCAGCGTGGGGCCGATCAGCGTCGCCGCGTCCGGGCGGACCTCGTGGCCGCCGAGCACAGCATGCGCTCCCGTCGTCACGATGTCCAGGCCCCAGTCGGAGCAACCGAGTTCACCGGCGGCACGGGCCAGCGCGACCAGCGTGTGCAGGCCGCAGCGCACGGTCTCCTCGACCCCACCTGGGCGTTCGGCGAGTGCCCACAGGTGCACGACGCGCTCCAGGCGCCGTCCGTCGCGTTCGAGCGCACGCAGCATGGCCTGCGCGTCCTCGCTGCTGCCCGGCCGGACCACGTACGCGTCGCCGGCCTCCTCGTACGCCGATCCGGGGCGCACGGTGAGCACGGTGGCGCCCTCGGGGCGTGCGGCACGCCGGAGCTCCTCCAGCACGGCGTCGGCCTCCGGCCCGTCGGCGTACACCAGCCAGCAGGACGGCTGCCGGGGGGCTGCGGCGGGGGCCGCGGTCTGCCGCCACACGGGTTGGTGGACCCACTGCTCCTCGGGGAGCTTCGGCACCCGGTCGATGTCCTCGAACTGCGCCGGCACACCGTCGTGCGCGGTGGGGCCTGAGGGCGAGGGCGCGAGGGCGGGGGCGGGGCTCCGCTCGATCCAGTAGCGCTGGCGCTGGAACGGGTAGGTGGGCAGCGGTATCCGGCCCGGTGCGGCGGCGTCCGGTACCGGGCTCCGGCGGCCGTGGTAGGCCTGCCAGTCCAGGTCGACGCCGGTCAGCCACAGCCGCGCCAGGCATTCGGTCAGCACGGCGTCGGCGGGCCGGGGGTCGCTCTGCGCGGGCAGGGTTGCGGTGATCAGCGGCCAGCGCTCGGGCGGGCAGCCCGCGCCGCGCATCATGGCGCCCAGCGACTGGCCGGGCCCGATCTCCACGATGGCCGACTCCGGGTCGGCGAGCAGGGCTTGCGCGCCCTCGGCGAACCGCACGGTGCCGCACATGTGCTTCGCCCAGTAGGCCGGGTCGCGTACCAGGGCGGCGTCGGCGAGACCGCCGGTGACGTTGGACAGGTAGGGCAGGCGGGGTGCCTCCAGCCGGACGTTCTCCGCGATCCAGCGCGTCAGTTCGGCGGCGGCGGGTTCCAGCATGCGCGAGTGGAACGCGTGCGTGGTGCGCAGCGCGCGGCTGGGTACGCCCTCGCGTTCCAGGTCGGCGGCGAGCGCGGCCACCGCGTCGGCGGGTCCGGCGACGACGACCGCGCGCGGCCCGTTGACCGCGGCGACGTCCAGGCCGCGGTCCGCGAGGCCGAAGCGCCCGGTCAGCTCTTCGGCGCTCAGCGGCACCGCGGTCATCGCGCCGCCGGGCAGCGCGTCGATCAGCCGTGCCCGGTGCACGACCAGGGCGATGGCGTCCTCCAGCGACAGCACTCCGGCGACGCAGGCGGCCACGTACTCGCCGAGGCTGTATCCCAGCATCGCGGCCGGGCGCAGCCCCCATCCCATCAGGGTGCGGGCGAGAGCGTGGTCGACGGCGAACATCAGCGGCTGCACGACGTCGGTGCGCTCCAGCCGCGTGGTACGCGGGTCGTCCGTGCCGCCGCTGCCCCGGCCGAGCAGCGCCGCCAGGTCGAGCGCGCCGCCGTCGCGGGCGCCGGTGAGAAGGTCGGCGGCGTCGGTGTCGGGCAGGTGGCGGGCGAGGATCGTCAGGCAGCGGTCGAGTTCGGCGCCGAAGGCGGGCTCGTGCCGGTACAACTCGCCGACCAGGCCCGGGTACTGCTCCCCCACTCCGGCGAACAGGAAGGCCACGGGCCGCCCTTGGGCGGTCTCGGTGCGCGAGGCGAGCGGGTGGTCGGGGTCGGTGCCGGACAGCGCGGCCACCGCCTGCGCCAGGTCGCCCACGACGGCGGCGCTGCGGTGCTCGAAGGTCTTGCGGCCCACCTGGAGGGTGTACGCGACGTCGGCGAGCGGGGTGCCGGGGTGGGCGGCGAGGTGCTCGCCGAGTCGCCGGGCCGCCTCGTCGGCGGCGGTGGCGGTGCGGGCGGAGACCGGCAGGAGGTGGTGGCGGCGCCCGCCCGGAGCGTCCGGTGCGCCGGGCGCGGGTCTCGCGGGCGGCTCCTCGACCACGACGTGCACGTTGGTGCCTCCCATGCCGAGCGAGTTGAGACCGGCGAGACGCGGCCGTCCGTCCTGCGGCGCCGGCCAGTCGGCCAGCGTCGTGTTGACGTAGAACGGGCTCGTCTCGAAGTCGATGCGCGGGTTGGGACGGGTGAAGTTGAGAGTCGCGGGCAGCTTGCGGTCGCGTACCGTCAGCGCGGTCTTGATCAGGCCCGCGGTGCCGGCGGCGTGGTTGAGGTGGCCGATGTTGGTCTTCACCGCGCCGATGGGAATCGTGCGGCGCGGGGTGTCGTCGCCGAACGCCCGGGTGAGCGCGGCGACTTCGATGGGATCGCCGAGTTCGGTGGCGGTGCCGTGCGCCTCGACGTAACCGATGTCGGCGGCGGTGACGCCGGCGTCCGCCATGGCCGCCTCGACCACCTTGGCCTGCCCGGCGACGCTGGGCGCGGTGTAACCGACCTTCAGGGCGCCGTCGTTGTTCGCCGCGGAGCCGCGGATGACGGCGTGCACGGTGTCGCCGTCGCGCAGCGCGTCGGAGAGCCGCTTGAGGACGACCACGGTGGCGCCGTCGCCGAACATCGTGCCGCGCGCGTCCGCGTCGAAGGTGTGCACGTGGCCGTCGTGCGACTCCATGCCGCCTTCCCGCCTGCGGTGCCCCGTCCTGTCCGGCACCGCGATGGAGACTCCTCCGGCGAGCGCCATCTCGCACTCACCGGAGCGCAGGGCCTGGACGGCGAGGTGGACGCCGACCAGCGAGGTCGAGCAGAACGTCTGGACGGCCACGCTCGGCCCGTGCAGGTCGAACAGGTAGGAGACGGACGTGGTGAGCGCGTCCTTGTCGTTGCTCATGATGATCTCGTACGGGCTCACGTCGTCGCCCGCGGTGAGCTGCGGCAGGATGCCCAGCAGGTAGGTGGAGATGTTGGAACCGCCGAACACCCCCACCCGTTCGCGGTAGGCCTCGTTGGCGTAGCCGGAGTCCTCCAGAGCCTCCCAGCACACCTCGAGGAAGAGCCGCTGCTGCGGGTCGGTGAGGGCGGCCATGCGCGGGCTCATGCCGAAGAACCCGGCGTCGAACTCGCCCACACCGTCCAGCACCGCGCGCGCCGGGACGTAGTCGGGGTCGCGGACCGACTCGGGATCGGCGCCCGCCTCGATCAGTTCCTCGGGCGTGAAGAAGGTGATGGACTCCACGCCGTCGCACACGTTCCGCCAGAAGTGCGCCACGTCCTGCGCGCCGGGGAAGCGCCCGGCCATACCGACGATGGCGATCCGCCGGCCGGGGTCGTCGAAGTCGGGACCACTCGGCTCGGTCGTGGCGAACGGACCGGGGGTCGTGAGGGCCGGGTTCGTGGGAAGCGGCGCGGGGATCGTGGGAGGCGGCGCGGCGGTCGTCGTGGCCGGTGCGTCCGGAGTGACCGGTGCGGCCGTGGTGACCGGTGGCGTCGTCGTGGCCGGTGCGGCCGTCTCGGCGGGGGCCGGGGTGGCGGGCCCGGTGGCCGCGGTCGTGGCAGGGGTCGGCGGCGTCCCCGCGCGCTCCGCGTCCAGCACCGCCGCCAAGCGGTGCACGGTCGGCGCCTCGAAGAGGGTCACCGTCGGCACGGTCACGCCGAACCGCGTCTTGACGGTGGCGAGCATCTGCAACGCGAGCAGTGAATTGCCGCCGAGGTCGAAGAAGTTGTCGCGGGTACCGACCGGTTCGACGCCGAGGGTGCCCGTCCACAGTGCGCACAGCTCGCGCTCGGTACGGGTGAGCGGGGAGGCGTAGGGCTGCGGGAGGTCGGGGCGCGGGAACGCGGCGGTCGCGGCGGCCGGCGCGCTCTCGGCGGGGCGCGGCAGCCGGTCGTCCAGGCCACCCGCCGCGGCCACCACCACGTCCAGCGGCTGGGCGAGCGCGCGGTCGAAGGCGGCGAGGGACTCCCGCTCCGTCATCGCGTGCGCCGCCATGGCGGCGCCGAACCGTTCGTCGACCTTGCGCA
This sequence comes from Streptomyces sp. ICBB 8177, assembly GCF_003144095.1. GTDB lineage: Bacteria > Actinomycetota > Actinomycetes > Streptomycetales > Streptomycetaceae > Streptantibioticus_D. Next base: position 154,964 of record NZ_NSKH01000004.1, read on the forward strand.
GAGTCGGCGCCCAGGTGTCCCAGGCCACCGAGATCCACCGCGTACCGGTCCCGTCGCCCCCGCGCCTGGCGTACGCGGCGAGCGCGGCGTTCGCGGCCGCGTAGCCGCCGAAGGCCAGGCCGCCGAGGTGGGCGGAGGTCGAGGAGAACAACGCGCACCAGCGGGGCGCGTCCCCTGCGGCCAGCTCCCCGATGACCGCGTCCAGCACGCGCGCCCCCGTGACCTTTGCGCCGAAGTGGCGTGCCAGTGAGCTGTCTTGACGCTCACTCAAGGGAACGAAGGCGTCCGTCGCCGTGTCGGCCGCCGCGTGCACGACCCCGTCGAAGCGCTCGGTGGCGAAGAGCGCGCGCACCGCCTCGGTGTCGGTGACGTCGACCCGGGGGGTGTCGATCGCGGCGCCGAGCGCACGGAGTCGTTCGACAGCGCGGGTGCGCGGGTCGCCCGGGTCGGTGGGCACTCCTGCGCGCGAGGCGAGCACGAGGCGGGAGGCGCCGGAGCGCACGAAGTGCTCCGCGAGCAGGAGGCCGACGTCGCCCAGACCGCCGGTGATCAGGTAGTGGCCGCCGGTCCTGACGGCCGTGAATCCGGACTCGGCGACGGGGGCCGGCTCGTAGCAGGGCACGTGACGGCTTGCGGCGCGGTGGGCGACGAGCACGGACTCCGGTGCTCCGTGGGCGAGTTCGGCGGCCAGGCGGTCGGCGGCCGGGTCGAGGTCGTGGGTGGGGTCGAGGTCGACGCCGAGGGTGACCAGGCCCGGGTACTCCTGGGCGGCGACCACCGGAAGGGTGGCGACGGCGGCCTGCGCGGGGCGTCCTGGCTCGGCGGGGCCGACGTCCTGGCCGCCCCGGGTGACCACGACGAGCCGGGCGGTGTCCGCTGCCCCGGCCCACGCGGCCGCGGTGGCGGCGGCCCGTGCGTACGCGGTGCGGGGGTCGTCGTCCTCGTCCGTCCCGCCGGGTGAGGCGAAGTGGACCACGGTCAGCGGCCCTTCGCCCTCAACGGCCGCCTCGGCCATGGTGCCGTCCGGTGCGACGGTCACCCGTGCGCCGCCGCCGCGCAGCCGGGCGGCGAGGGCGTCGGCGAGGCCGGAGGAGTCGGCGACGAGCAGGTACCGGCCGCCGGTCGCGGTCGCCGTGAGCGGCTTGGTGGCCGTCCAGCGGCGTTCCAGCAGTTCCACGTGGCCGCCGTCCGTCCGCGCGGTCGTCCGCGTCATCGTCCGCGCGGCCTTCGCACGAGGCGTCTCGGGCGGGTCGATCCAGTAGCGTTCGCGCTGGAACGGGTAACCGGGCAGCCCGGTGCGGCGCACGTCGCGGCCCTGCTGGAAACCGGACCAGTCGAGTGCCGCCCCCGCCAGCCAGAGCCTGGCCGCGGCCTCGGCGAGCGCGGCGTCCGGGCTTCGGTCGCCGGCGGCCGGTGGCAAGGCGGCCACCACCAGCCCGTCGTCGTCGGTGAGTTCGCGGGCTCGCGCGGTCCACTGGCTCGCGGGGCCGGCCTCCAGCAGGACGTGGCCGCCATGCTCGCGCAGCGTGGCGAGCGCCGCGTCGAGGGCGTCGGGGGCGGTCACGTCGGCGATGGCGGCCCAGAAGGCGGGATCGGCGGCCTGCTCGGCGGTCACGAACGCCCCGGTCGCCGGGTCGATGAGCGGAACGGTGGGCGCCGCCCCGGCCGGCGCGGTGGTGTCGTTCCCGCCGGCCAGGGCGAGGGCGGCCTCCAGCGACAGCGCGCCGGACAGGCAGGCGGCCACCAGGGCACCGGTCCCCCGACCGTGCAGCGCGGCGGGCTCGACCCCCCACGAACGCACCAGCGCGGCCAGCGCGTAACCGGTGACGAACTCGCCACGCGCGGCGTCCGGGAAGGCGGTCTCCCCCGGCGTGGCGCCGCCGCTGCCGGAGTCGGGGGGCAGCGCCCCCAGGCAGTCGTCCACCGCCGCGCGGAAGGCCGGTTCCGTCGCGTACAGCGCCTCGGCGGTCTCCCGCGGGCAGCCGCCGTCGGGGAGGAGGAACGCGGTCGTGCGCTCGTCGGTGGCGTCGGCGCGGGTCAGCGCGGTGCCGGAGCGCAGCGCGGTGACGGCGCCGGTGGCGGTGTCGGCGACGAGGGCGCGGCGGTGGCGGAAACGCTTGCGGCCGCTCTGCAGGGTGTAGGCCGTGTCGTCGAGGTCGGCGCCGGAGGTGGCGAGTGCCCGCGCCAGGTCTTCGGTGAGGTGGTCGGCGGCGCGTGCGGTGCGGGCGGACCACACCAGCGGCTGGGCTCGGCGGTCGCCGCGCGTGCCGGGACGGGGCGGCGCGGGGGCCTCCTCCAGGACGACGTGGGCGTTGGTGCCGCCGATGCCGAAGGCGCTGACCCCGGCGCGGCGGGTGCGGTCGCCGGACGGCCAGGCGTGCGGTGCGGTGACGACGGTCAACCGGGCGTCACCGGAAGCGAGTTGGGGGTTGGGGCGGGCGTGGTTGAGGGTGGCCGGGATCTCTCCGTGGTGCAGGGCGAGGGCGGTCTTGATCAGGCCGGTGACGCCGGCGGCGCGGTCGAGGTGGCCCAGGTTGGTCTTGACGGAGCCGATCAGCACGTCCTGGCCTTCGAACACCTGCTGGAGCGCGGCGAGTTCGGCGGCGTCGCCGAGCGCGGTGCCGGTGCCGTGCGCCTCGACGTAGTCGATGTCGGCCGGGTCGAGTCCGGCGGCGGCGAGCGCCTCGGCCACCACGCGGGCCTGCCCGTCGACGCCGGGGGCGGTGAACCCGACCTTGCGGCCCGCGTCGTTGTTGACCGCCCAGCCGCGAATCACCGCGTACACCCGGTCGCCGTCGGCGAGGGCGTCCTCCAGGCGGCGCAGCGCGACCACGCCGACGCCGTTGCCCAGCAGGCTGCCCTGGCCGCAGGCGTCGAAGGCACGGCACTCGCCGTCGGGCGAGCTGATGCCGCCGGGCTGGTAGAGGTAGCCGGTGGCGGCCGGGACGGTCACCGCGACGCCGCCCGCGAGGGCGAGGTCGCACTCGAACGCGGCGAGGCTGGAGGCGGCGGCGCAGACCGCGACCAGGGAGGTCGAGCAGTAGCTCTGCACCCCGTAGGCGGGGCCGGTCAGGCCGAGGGTGTGGGCGACCCGGAGGGTGAGGGAGTCCTTGTCGTTGGCGAGCCCGACGGTCAGGTCGCCGACGCTCGCCCCGGCGCCCGCGGGCACCAGGTTGTTCGTCAGGTAGGTGCTGATGGCGCAGCCCGCGAAGACGCCGATGCTGCCGTCGAAGCGGGCCGGGTCGCAGCCGGCGTCCTCCAGCGCGTGCCAGCTGTGCTCCAGGAACAGCCGGTGCTGCGGGTCGAGGACCTGCGCCTCCTTGGGGTTGAAGCCGAAGAACTCGGCGTCGAACAGGTCGATCCCGTCGACGACGGCTCCGGCCTTGACGTAGGCGGGGTCGGCGAGCGCGGTCTCGGGCACGCCCGCGGCGCGCAACTGATCGTCGGTGAAGCGGGTGATGCCGGAGCGGCCTTCGCGCAGGGCGGTCCACAGTTCGCCCGCGTCGGCGGCGCCGGGGAACCGTCCCGCCAGGCCGACCAGGGCGATGTCCGTCGGGGACACCTCGGTGGGGTTGTGCTCGGTCATGTCCGTCCTCTACTTCCGGGAGTTGGATGCGGCGTGGGCACCGCGGGCGCGGCGCCGCCGCTCGCCCCGGGCGGAGCCGGAGTCGGAGGCAGGGGCCGCGGGCGCGGCGCCTGCCGGTCTGTCGTCGAGGGCCGCGGCGAAGGCGGCCACCGTGGGGTGCTGGAAGAGGACGGCGGGCGCGATCCGCCGCTCCAGCCGCTTCTCGATGGCGGCCACCATGGCCATGCCGACCAGGGAGTTGCCGCCGAGGTCGAAGAACGGGTCGTGCACGCCGACGGCCTCGATGCCGAGGTGGTGGCCCCAGCTGTCCGCGATGGTGGTCTCCAGCGGGGTGCGCGGGGCCACGTACTCGGTGCGCAGCCGGGGCCGGGGGAAGCGGCCGCGTCCCGCGGCCGCCGCCGTCTCGCCGACCAGCGCGTCCAGGTCGGTGATGGCCGCCCACTCCCGCAGTCCCTCCTTGAGCGGCTGCCGTACGGCGACCACGGCGCCCCGGGCGGCGGCGGCCACGCGGCCGAGGAAGGCGCAACCGCCCTCGTCGGTGAAGCCGTACCGCTCGCGGTGGGCGCGCACCCGGTCGGCGAGGGCGCCGCCGAGCCCTTCGGCCTGCCAGTCGTCGTGCCGCCACGGGCCCCAGGCGGCGGTGAGCACACGGGTGCCCTCCGCGGTGGCGGCGAGGGCTTCGCCATAGGCGTCCAGGACGCTGTTGGCGGCGCAGTAGTCGCCCTCGCCGAGGCCGCCGAAGACGGTGACGGCGGACGAGTAGAGCACCAGAAGCTCCAGCCGTCGGCCGTGCGGGGCGGCGGGGCCGGTGAGTTCGGCGAGCGGGCCCATGGCGTGGACCTTCGGCGCGAGCACCCGGTGGGCGGCGTCCGGGGTGAGCCGGGCGGCCATGCCGGCGGAGGGCAGCCCGGCCGCGTGCAGCACGCCGTGCAGGGCGCCGAAGTGCTCCCGGCAGGCGTCCAGCGCGCGGCGCAACGCCTCGGGGTCGCCGACGTCGGCGCTCAGCAGCAGGACGTCGGCGCCTTCCGCCTCCAGTTCGGCGACGGCGGCGAGCGCGGCGGCGGCGCGGCCCTCGGGGCCGGTCGCGGCGGCGGCGCGCAGGTCGGTGCGGCCGACCAGGGCGAGGCGGCGTACCCCGAGTGCGACGAGATGGCGGGCGAGCGCGAGGCCGAGGCCGCGGGTGCCGCCGGTGACGAGGTAGACGCCGTCGGCGCGGACCGGGAGGGCACCGCCGCCGGGCAGCGGCACCGGGCGCCAGTCCTTGACGAGCCGGCGGCCGTTGCGCCGGGCGACGAGCGCGGGCCCTGGCTCGCCGGAGGCGTCGTCGGTCTCGCAGTCGCCGTCCCAGGGCCGCAGGTCGAGTTCCTCGGCGGCCCAGCGGGCGGACCGCTCGGCGCTGTCGGCGGGGTCGAGGTCGAGGCCGCGCCAGTCGATGCCGAGGTGTTCGACCCGTACGACCCGGCCGAAGCCGTGGGCCATGGCCTGCTGCGGATGGACGCAGTCCCCGCCGACGACCCCGGCGGCGCCCGAGGTGCAGGTCAGCAGCCGGACGTCCTGGCCGGTGGTGGCGAGCGCCTGGACGGTGTGCAGCAGGCTGTCGAACCCGTACCGCACGGCTTCCCGCAGCTCGGCGTCGTCGGCGTACCCGGGGCGGCCGGACGGCTCGCGCACGCTCCACAGGTGTGCGATCCGCAGCGGCGCGGTGCCGGCGGCGGGCAGCGCGGCGAACAGCTCGCGGTAGTGGGCGGGTTCGGTGGGATCGATGGTGACGCGCCGCCCGTCGCGTCCGAAGTGGGCGCCCGGGACCACTTCGGTGACCGGCACACCGGCGGCCTCGGCGCGGTCGGCCAGCGCGGCGCCGGCACCGCGCGGGTCGGCGAAGACGACGAGCGGACCCGCCGCGCGCCCGTCGCCCCTGCCGTTCGCGGCGGGCTCCGGGGCGAGGGTGATGTCGTGGTTCCAGACGGGGGCGTAGCACAGGTCCTCGGGATCCGGACGGCCCGACTGGGCCTGTGCGGCCGGCAGTTGGGTGGCGCCGGGCGCATCGGGCCAGTAGCGCGTGCGCTGGAAGGGGTAGGCGGGCAGATCCACGAGGCGACCGCCGTCGTCGCCGCGCACGGCCTCCCAGTCGAGGTCGACGCCGAGTTCCCACAGCCGTCCGCAGGTCTCCAGAACGCGGGCACGTTCGCCGGTGGCCGCGCCGGTCTGCCATCCGGCGGCGAGGGTGCCGAGGACGGCGGGCTCGGCGCCGCCCGGTGTGGCGTTCTGCCGCAGCAGCCCGCCGAGGGTCTGGCCGGGGCCGAGTTCCACGTAGGCGTCGACGCCCGCCTCGGCGCAGGCCCGCAGTCCCTCGGCGAAGCGCACCGGGCTGGTGAGGTGGCCCGCCCAGTACGCCGGGTCGGTGGCCTGGTCCGCGGTGAGGGGGGCGCCGGTGACGTTGGAGATCAAGGTGGTGGCCGGGTGGGCGCGGGGCACCGAGGCGACGAGGGCGGCGAGTTGGTCGCGCGCGGGTGCGAGCAGGGCGGAGTGGAACGGGTGCGCCGAGCGCAGCGTGCGGTGGGCGAGGCCCGCGTCCGCGAGGTGGCGGGATGCGGTGGCGATGGCCTCGGGCGTGCCGCTGACGACGGTCATGGACGGCCCGTTGATGGCGGCGACATCGGCCGGGGCGCCGCAGAGCGCGAGTTCGGCGGCGACCCGGTCGGCGTCGGCGGCCACGGCGAGCATCCTGCCCGGCGGCGCGGCCTCGATGAGCTGGGCGCGGCCGGCGACCACCCACAGGGCGTCTTCGAGCGTGAAGACCCCGGCGAGGCAGGCCGCGACGTACTCGCCGAGGCTGTAGCCGATCAGCGCGTCGGGCCGCACGCCGTAGTGCGCGAGGAGGCGAGCGAGGGCGTACTCGACGGTGAACAGCGTCAGATGGGTGGTCCGGGCGCGGTGCGCCGCCGCCTCGTCGGCGCCGTCGTCGGTGCCCGGCCGCAGCAGCAGCCGCGCTGCGCGTCCGTCGGCGGCGTCCGCCCCCGGCGCGGCGAACAGCGCGGGACGCAGGTCGGTACCGCAGCGTGCGCGTACGGCGGTCAGGCAGGCCTGAACCGCCCCGGCGAAGACCGGCTCGGCACGGTAGAGGTCCTGCGCCATGCCGGGGTACTGGTCGCCGGTGCCGGGCAGCAGGTACGCCACCCGGGGCCGGCCTTCGACCGTGCGGGTACCGGGCGATCCTGCCGCGTCGGCGAGCCGGGCGGCGGCGTCGGCGCGGTCGGTGGCGACGATCGCGCGCCGGAACTCCAGGTGGGCGCGTCCGCTGCGCAGGGTGTAGGCGGTGTCGGCGAGCGGCACGGACCCCGCGCGTCCGGCGACGCCGGCCAGCCGCTCGGCCAAGGCCGGTTCGCAGGCCGCGGAGACGGGCAGGAGAACCTCCCTGCGCGGCTCGACATTTGACGCCCCGTCAGCAACCGCGGGCTCCGGGGCGGCGGACAGGACGGCGTGGGCGTTGGTGCCGCACCAGCCGAACGAGCTGACGCCGGCCAGCGCGGGGGCTTCCCCGCCGCTCGGCAGCGGATGCGCGGAGGCCACCGGTGCGATGCCGTGGGCGTCACGTACCGACTCGGCCGGATCGGTCATGTTGAGATTGGGCGGAACGGTGCCGTGCTTCAGGACCAGCACGGCCTTGATGAGTCCGGCCATGCCCGCGGCTGCCTGGGTGTGGCCGACGTTGGTCTTCACCGCACCGACCCGCAGCGGGCTCCCGGCGTCGCGGTTCCCGAACACCTCGCAGAGCGCGCCGAGTTCGATCGCGTCGCCCAGCCGCGTGCCGGAGCCATGCGCCTCCACGTAGGCCACCTCGTCGGGGGCGGCACCGGCGGCGGCCAGCGCGCGGCGGATCACGTCCACCTGCGCCTGCCTGCTGGGCGCGGTCAGCCCGTTGCTGCGGCCGTCCTGGTTGACCGCGGTGCCGCGGACGACGGCGTGCACGCGGTCGCCGTCGGCGAGCGCGTCGGACAGCCGCCGCAGCACGAGCACGCCCGCGCCCTCGCCGAGCACGTAGCCGTCGGCGGCGGCGTCGAAGGTCTTGCACAACCCGTCCGGGGCGAGCATCGAGGTGGCGCAGCCGTTGACGTACATGTCGGTGTGCAGCACCAGGAACGCGCCCGCCGCCAGCGCGCGGTCGCATTCCCCGCGCCGCAGCGCGGCGCCCGCCAGGTGGACGGCGACGAGGGAGGAGGAGCAGGCGGTGTCCAGCGTCAGCGTGGGACCGCGGAAGTCGAAGTGGTAGGCGAGCCGTCCCGCGACGACACTGGCGGACGCGCCCTGCCCGGCGTACGGGTCGTCGAAGAGCGCCTGGCCGTCGTTGACCTGCTGGACGCGGGCGTACTGGAGGGGGTCGGAGAACCCGGCCATGACGGCCGTGCGGCTGCCGGCCAGGTGCGGCGGCGGGGTGCCCGCGTCCTCCAGCGCCTCCCACGCCAGTTCCATCAGCAGGCGCTGCTGCGGGTCCATGCGCAGGGCTTCCTGCGGGGAGACGCCGAAGAACCTGGCGTCCCAGCCCGCCACGTCGGGCAGGAAGGCGCCCCGGGTGGTGTAGACGCCGTTCTCCTCGATCTGCGGCCGAAGGTCGAACCGTCCGCCGGGCACCTCGTCCAGCACCGCCGAGCGGCCTTCGGCCAGCAGGCGCCAGTAGGCGTCCACGCCGTCCGCGCCGGGGAAGCGGCACGACATGCCGACGACGGCGATGGGCTCGTGGCGCCGGGCGTCGGCCTCGGCGAGCCGCCGCCGTGCGTCGGCCAGGTCCACGGTGACCCGCTTGAGATATTCGCGGAGCTTGTCCTCGCCTGCCATCCTGCCTACCCCTGCCATGGTCCTGTCGGATGTGGGAAGTCGGTGAAGGTGGTGCCGGTGGAGCGGTCGTTCGGGCGAGGCAACCGGCGGCGGTGGGCCGCCGGGCGCCTCGCGGTTCACAACTGGGCGCCGTGCGAGGGCCGCACCAGCCGGGCGTCGTCGAAGGGCTTCACAACTGGGCGTCGATGAAGGCGAAGATCTCCTCGTCGGAGGCGGTCTCCAGCTCGTCGGTGAGCCCGTCCGGTACGCCGTCGGCGCCGCTCGCGGTGGCGGTCAGGCGCTCGACGGCTGCCTGAAGCAGCGTCAGTACCTGGGCGTGACGGCCGGGTTCGGCGTCGAGGGCCTCGGCGGTGAGTCCGTCGAGGGCGGCGGCGAGCGCCTGCGCCGGGTCGGGGGCCTGCGGGGCCAGCTCGGTGAGCAGGTGGTCGGCCAGGGCGGAGACCGTGGGGTGGTCGAAGACCAGGGTCGCCGGCAGCGCCAGCCCGGTCTCCGCGTTGACGCGGTTGCGCAGTTCGACGGAGCTCAGCGAGTCGAAACCGAGGTCGATGAAGGGCCGGTCGACCGCCACTGAATCGGCCGATCCGTGTGCGAGGACGGCCGCCACATGGGCCCGCAGCGTCTCGACCACCTTGTGCCGGGCGTCCGCCGCGGTCAGGCCGGTGAGCGCCTCCCCGAGGGTGACGCCACGCGGTCCGCCCGCCGTTGAACGCGACGGCGCCGCCTTCCGCACGGCGCGGACCATCCCGCGCAGCACCGGCGGGGTGCTCTCGCCGCTCTCCGCCCGGGTCCGCAGGCCGTCGAGGGCCCAGCGGGAGGCCACGACCACGGGGTCGCCCGAGCCGTCGTCCGCCAGCGCCGCGTCGAACAGGTCGAGCCCTTGCCGCTCGCTGAGCGCGGCGACACCGATGCGGGCGAGCCTGGCCTCGTCGGCGGGCGTCAGCCCCGCGCCCATGCCGGCGGTCTTCCACAGTCCCCAGTCGATCGAGAGCGCGGGCAGCCCGGCGGCGGAACGGTGGCGGGCGAGGGCGTCGAGGAAGGTGTTGGCGGCGGCGTAGTTGGCCTGACCGGCGTTGCCCAGGACGCCCGCGATCGAGGCGAACAGGACGAAGAACCGGAGCGGCTGGTCCCGCGTCAGCTCGTGGAGCAGCCAGGCGGCGTCGGCCTTGGGTCGCAGGACGCGCTCCAGGCGTTCGGCGGTGAGGCTGCCCAGCGGTGCGTCGTCCAGCGTCCCGGCGGCGTGCACGACGCCGGTCAGCGGCTGGTCGGCCGGTACCGAGTCCAGCAGGGCGGCCAGCGCCTCTCGGTCGGCGACGTCACATGCCTCGACGCGAACGTCGGCCCCCAACGAGCCCAGCTCCGCGACGAGTTGGGTGACACCTTGCGCGTCCGGCCCGCTGCGGGAGACCAGCAGCAGGTGGCGTACCCTGAAGCGCTCGGCCAGACGCCGGGCCACCAGCGCGCCCAGACCACCGGTCCCGCCGGTGACGAGCACGGTGCCGTCGGCCGCGAGCCCGGCGGGGGAGATCGCCGCCACACCGCGCCGGGTGACGCGCGGAGCCAGCAGAGCGCCGTCGCGTACACGCAGCTGCGTCTCCCCCGTGGCGACCGCACCGGCGAGCAGAGCCGCGACGGGCGTGGCCGGCTCAGGGAGGTCACCGGTGAACAGGACGAACCGGTCGGGGTGTTCCAGCTGCGCGGCCCGCACCAGGCCCCACACCGCACCGGTGCGCGGCGCGTCCGGGTCGGCCCGGAAGACCAGTCGCCCCTTCGCGAGCGCCGGGTCGGCGGCCGCCCGCTGGAGCAGCCCGAGGACGTACGCGGTGATCCCACGCACTGCGGCCGGCACGTCGCCGGAGCGGGCGGCGTCATGGGCGTCGCAGTCGACCAGCACGTGGTCGGGACCACTGCCCGTGTGGTACGCGGCGGCCAGCGCGTCCAGGTCGGCGTACTCGCGCAGCTCGTCGGTACCGCCGCCCAGCCGGGCCCAGGTGGTGTCCGCGCTCGGCTCGGGCGTGACGGGCGTCCACTCGACCTGGCCGTAGCCCGCCGGGGCACTGCCGCCGCCCGCCGCCACGAGCGCCTCGGCGGCGACCTTGCGCACGGTCAACTCGGCCGCCGACAGCACGAGTTGGCCGTCGTCATCGGCCGCCTCGACGCAGAGCCGGTCGGCACCGGTGCTGGCCAGTCGCAGTCGCAGGGCGGTGGCGCCGGTGGCGGCCTGGCGCACGCCCCGGAAGACGAACGGCAGGCGCAGCTCGGTGGAGTCGCCGTCCGCGACGTAGGGGTGGAAGGCGGAGTCCAGCAGCACCGGGTGCAGCCCGAACCCGTTCTCCTCGGCGGCCTCGGGCACCGCGACCTCGGCGAACAACTCCTCGCCGGAACGCCACGCGGCGCGCAGACCACGGAAGGCGGGACCGTACTCGTAGCCGAGGTCGGCCAGCCGGTCGTATGCGCCGCCCAGTTCGACTGGCTCGGCACCGGGAGGCGGCCATGCGGCGGCCCAGTCGCAGGACACGGCGCCGCCCGCGTCGGCCGCCAGCGTGCCGGAGGCGTGCCGGGTCCAGTCGGCGTCCGCGTCGGCGCGGGCGTGCACGCGCACGGCTCCGTCGGCGTCCACGGCCACCTGGACGTCCAGCGCCCCGGTCACGGGCAACAGCATCGGCGCCTCGAACGTCAGGTCAGCGACGGTGGCGTGCCCGGCGCGTTCTCCGGTACGCAGGACCAGGTCGAGAAGGGCGGCGCCGGGCACCACGACCCGGCCGGCCACGGCGTGGTCGGTCAGCCAGGGCAGTTCGCTCGCGGAGAGCCGCCCGGTGGCCACGACGCCTCCGTCCGCCATGGCGACGGCGGCTCGCAGCACGGGGTGGGCGAGACCGGACAGGCCCAGGTCGGCGGCGTCGGCGCGCGGAGCGGACCGGGTCAGCCAGTAGCGCTGGTGGTCGAAGGCGTAGGTGGGCAGTTCGACCGCCCTGCCGCTCTCGGCGACGGCCGCCCAGTCGACCTCGGCCCCGGCGACGTGAGCCTGGGCGAGCGCGGTGAGCAGGGCGACGGGTTCCTCGGTGTCGCGGCGTGCGGTGGCGGTGACGGTGGCCGTCGACCGCGGCGACAGACTGGAACGCACCATCCCCGCCAGCACCGCCCGAGGACCCACCTCCAGGAACACACCCGTACCGCGAGCCTCCAACCGCGCCACCACCTCAGCGAACCGCACCGCATCACGCACCTGATCCGTCCAATACTCCGGATCCGACCACGAACGCCCCACACCCACCGCCGGCTCATACGCCACCACCGGCTCACGAAACTCCACCGACGCCAACTCCGCCCGAAAACC
>NZ_NSKH01000004.1:166726-490083 GCF_003144095.1 Streptomyces sp. ICBB 8177
ATCAGCGAACCGCACCGCATCACGCACCTGATCCGTCCAGTACTCCGGATCCGACCACGAACGCCCCACACCCACCGCCGGCTCATACGCCACCACCGGCTCACGAAACTCCACCGACGCCAACTCCGCCCGAAAACCATCCAGCACCGGCTCCATCAACGGCGAATGAAACGCATGACTCACCGGCAAACGAGACACCCGACGCCCCCGAGACACCCACCCCCCAGCAACCGCCTCACACACCCCCACCTCCCCCGAAATCACCACATCAGACGGACTGTTCACCGCAGCGACGGCAACACGACCCTCCAACCCCACCAGCGAACCACGCACCTCCTCCTCACTCGCCGCCACCGCGAACATCCCCCCACCCGACGCCAACCCCTGCATCAAACGACCCCGCGCCACCACCAACCGCGCCGCATCCGCCACACCCCACAACCCCGCCACACACGCCGCAGCGAACTCCCCCACCGAATGACCCGCCACCACACCCGGCACCACACCCCACGACCCCAACAACCGGAACAACGCCACCTCGAACGCGAACAACCCCGGCTGCGTGAACCCCGTCTCATCCACCAACCCCGCACCCACACCTCCAGGAACAGCCCACAACACCTCCCTCAACGACCGCCCCAACAACCCGTCAACCACCCCACACACCTCATCGAACGCCCCCGCGAACACCGGAAACGCCTCATACAAACCCCGCCCCATCCCCAACCGCTGACCACCCTGACCCGAGAACACCACCGCGAGCCGGGGGTCACGGTGTGCGGTCGAGGTGATCAGGCCGGGGGCCGGACGGCCGTCGCGCAACGCGTGCAGTGCGTCGAGGAGTTGGGCGGCATCCGTGCCGAGGGCCACCGCCCGCCGCTCGAAGCGCGTTCGGGCCGCGAGGGTCGCCGCAACACCGTCCGGGTCCTGGCCGTCGTACCATCGCGCGATCCGCCCGGCCTGGGTGCGCAGGGATTCCTCTGTGCGCGCGGTCACCGGCCAGGCGGTGAGCGTCCCGCTGGGCCGCGGGGCGGCCGGGAGGGCGGCGGTGTGACCGGGCTCCTCCAGCACGACGTGGGCGTTGGTGCCGCTGATGCCGAACGAGGACACCGCGGCCCGCCGCGTTCCGTCCTCACGCCTCGGCCATCGCTGATCCGCCGTCAGGAGCCGCACGTTGCCGTCGCCCCAGTCGGCCTTGGTGGTCGGCTCGTCGGCGTGGAGGGTGCGGGGCAGGATCTCGTGGCGCATCGCCTCCACCATCTTGATGACGCCCGCGACCCCGGCCGCCGCCTGGGTGTGGCCGATGTTGGACTTCACCGAGCCCAGCCACACGGGGTGTTCGTCGTCGCGCCCGGCGCCGCGCCCGTAGGTGTCGATGAGGGCGTTGGCCTCGATCGGGTCGCCCAGCGCGGTGCCGGTGCCGTGTGCCTCGATCGCGTCCACGTCGCCCGCGCCCAGGCCCGCGTCCGCGAGCGCCTGTCGGATCAGCCTGCGCTGCGCCTGACCGTCCGGCGCGGTCAGCCCGTTGCTCGCGCCGTCCTGGTTGATCGCGGTGCCGCGGATCACGCCGTGCACCGGGTGCCCGGCACGTACCGCGTCCGACAGCCGCTCCAGTACCAGCACTCCGCAGCCCTCGGCGAACGAGGTGCCGTCGGCACCAATGGAGAACGCCTTGGCCCGGCCGTCCGGGGCAAGGCCGTTCTGCCTGCTGAACTCGACGAGGTTGCCTGGAGCGGCCATCACGGTGACGCCGCCGGCCAGGGCCATCGGGCACTCGCCGCGCCGCAGGGACTGCACCGCGAGGTGCACGGCGACCAGGGAGGACGAGCAGGCGGTGTCGACGGTGAGCGCGGGGCCGGTCAGGCCGAGGGTGTAGGCGACCCGTCCGGAGGCGACGCTGAGGGCCGTGCCGGTGAGCAGGTGGCCGTCCCCTGCGCCCGACGGGGCGGAGAGCCTGGGGCCGTACTCCGCGGCCATCGCGCCGACGAAGACGCCCACGGGCCTGCCGGAGAGCGCGGCCGGGTCGAGGCCCGCGCGTTCCAGGGCCTCCCACGAGGTCTCCAGCACCAGCCGCTGCTGCGGGTCCATGGCGAGTGCCTCGCGCGGGCTCAGCCCGAAGAACGCGGCGTCGAACTGCGGCGCGTCGTGCAGGAATCCGCCGTACGCGCTGGTGAGCCGGCCGGGCCCGTCGCCGAGGAGGGTGTCGAGGTCCCAGCCCCGGTCGGCGGGAAGGTCACTGATCGCGTCCGTCCCCTCGGCCACCAGCCGCCACAGCTCCTCCGGTGTGGTGACGCCGCCGGGGTAGCGGCAGGCCATGCCGACGATCGCGATGGGATCGCCCGCATCGGCCGGTGTGTTCTGAGCGGGCCGCGGTGCGGGGGCGGGGGCGGCGGCGGGGGAATCGCCGTCCAGGAGGTCGTGGAGGCGGGCGGCGAGGCGCTCGGGGGTGGGGTGTTCGTACGTCACGGTGGTCGGCAGCGGCAGGCCGGTGAGCGTCCTGAGCCGGTCGCGCAGTTCGACGGTTCCCATCGAGTCGAGTCCGAGGTCGCGGAAGCTGCGCGCGGGATCGAGGGCGGTGCCGTCGGCGTGGCCCAGGACGGCGGCTGCGGCGTCGGTGACGGTGCGCAGGAGTGCGGCCGGGGTGGGAAGCGGCCGGGGGCGGTCGTCCTTCGAGGGCGCGGCGGCAGGGGTCGTCGCCGCGCGGGGGCGCGGTGCCTCCCCGATCCAGTGGCGTTCGCGCTGGAAGGCGTAGGTGGGCAGGTCGGTGAGGCGGGCGCCGGGGACGTCGTGCTCCGGGCTCCAGTCGACGGGCGCGCCGTGGGTGAACGCCTCGGCGAGGCTGCGGCGCAGCCGGTCCCGGCCGCCTTCGTCCCGTCGCAGGGTGCCCACTGCGGCGGCTTCGCGGTCGGCCTCCTCCGCGGTCTCCTGGACGGCGCCCAGCAGGATGGGGTGCGGGCTGCACTCGACGAAGAGCGTGCATCCGGCGTCGAGCGCGGCGCGGGTGGAGTCGGCGAAACGCACCGGCGAGCGCAGGCTGCGGTACCAGTACTCCGCGTCGAGGGTCGCGGTGTCGACGGGCTGCCCGGTGATGGCGGAGTGGAACGGGATGTCGGTGGAGACGGGGGCGATGGGGGCGAGGGCGGTCAGGATCTCGTCGCGTACGGCCTCCACCGCGGCGGTGTGCGAGGCGTAGTCGATGGCGAGGGGGCGGCTGCGCACTCCCATGGCCTCGAACCGCTCGCGCAGCACGGCGAGTTCGTCCTGCGGTCCGGCGAGCACGGTGGCGCGCGGGCTGTTGACGACTGCGACGCCGACGGCGCCGGACGCGGGCAGTTCGGCGGCCACGACGTCACGTGGAGCGGCCACCGACAGCATCCTGCCGCCCGCGACGCGGGAGAGCGCGCGGGCACGCAGTGCGACGACACGGGCGGCGTCGGGCAGCGGCAGGGCGCCGGTCACCGTGGCGGCGGCGATCTCGCCCTGCGAGTGGCCCAGCACGGCGCAAGGACGCACGCCACGGGAGCGCCAGACCTCGGCGAGGCCCACCATGACGGCCCACAGCGCGGGCTGCACGACGTCCACCCGCTCGTGGCCGGGGGCGTCGGGCTCGCCGCGCAGGACGGCGAGCAGGTCGTAGTCGACGTAGGGGACGAGCGCTTCGGCGCACTCGGCGATGCGGGCGGTGAACGGGCCGGCCTCGGCGAGGAGTTCGCGGGCCATGCCGGCCCACTGGGAGCCCTGCCCGGGGAAGACGAAGGCGCAGCCGCCCGTGGTCGCGCGTCCCGCGATCACCTGGGCGCCGGGCCGGTCGTCCGCCAACTCCTGTACTACTGCGACGAGTTCGGCACGATCGGCGCCGAGCAGTACGGCACGCTGTTCGAAGAGGGTGCGGGTGCGGGCGAGGGAGAGCGCGACGTCGGCGGGGCGGGCGTCCGGCCGGTCGGCGAGGTGGGTGGCGAGGGCGCGGGCCTGGCCCCGCAACGCGTCATGGGATCGCGCGGACAGGATCCAGGGGGCGGGCTCGCTCGCGGCCTCGACGCCGTCCGGCGCACCGCCGTCCCCGCGGTCCGTAGCCGGTTCGACGGAGGCCAGCACCAGGTGGCAGTTGGTGCCGCCCATGCCGAACGCGCTGACTCCGGCCACCAGTTGCCCGGTCTCGCCGGGCCAGTCGCGTACAGTCCGCACGACTTCGAGGCGCAGGTCGGCCAGCGGGACGCGGTCGGAGGGCGTCTCGAAGGTGGGAGTGGGGACGAGGGTGCGGTGGCGCAGGGTCAGGGCGACCTTGATCAGGCCGGTGATGCCCGCCGCTCCCTCCAGGTGTCCCACGTTGCCCTTGGCCGATCCCACCAGCAGCGGGGATCGGGCGGCGCGGCCGATGGTGAGGGCGGCGCCGAGGGCCGTCGCCTCCACGGGATCGCCCACCGCGGTGCCGGTGCCGTGCAGTTCGACGTAGCGCACGGAGCCCGGGGTCACGCCCGCCTCGCGGCAGGCGGCGCGCACGACCTCTTCCTGGGCCCGCGCCGACGGCACGGTCAGGCCCTCGCCGCCGCCGTCGTTGTTGACGGCGCCGCCGAGGATCACGCAGTGCACGGGGTCGCCGTCGGCGAGGGCGGCGGACAGCGGCTTGAGGACGACCATGCCGCCGCCCTCGCCGCGCCCGTAGCCGTTGGCGCGGCGGTCGAAGGTGTGGCAGCGGCCGTCGGGGGAGAGTGCGCCGAACCTGCCGAGCGCGGCGCTGGTCTCGGCCAGCAGGTTGAGGTTGACGCCGCCGGCCAGGGCCAGGTCGCAGGCACCGCGCCGCAGTTCCTCACAGGCCAGCCGGACCGCCACCAGGGACGAGGACTGGCCGCTGTCGACGACGAGGCTCGCGCCGCGCAGGCCGAACAGGTACGAGACGCGGTTGGCGATCAGGCTGCGGTGGGTGCCGGTGACGGAGTGGCGGCTCAGCGCCGACTCTCCCAGCCTGTCGTGCAGTTGGGCGTAGTCCCCGGAGATCGCGCCGACGAAGACGGCGGTCGGGGTGTCGCGTACGGATTCCGGGAGGAGGCGGGCGTCCTCCAGCGCCTCCCAGGCCAGTTCCAGCGTCAGCCGCTGCTGCGGGTCCATGGCGGCGGCCTCGGCCGGCGGGATGCCGAAGAACGCGGCGTCGAAGCGGTCGGCGTCCTCGATGAACCGTCCCCGCTCGTGCTCCTCGGCGCCGCCCTCGGCCAGCCGTCCGGCGGGAGCCGTGCCGTCCGCCTCGCCTCCGGCGCGCAGCAGCTGCCAGAACTCCCGCGGGCTCGCGGCTCCGGGCAGTCGGCAGGACATACCGATGACGGCGACCGGCTCGGCGGTCCGTGACCGTTCATCCACGGAAGACATCGACCCACCTATCGTCATGCCGCCATTCCCGTTCTCGGCGGGAACACGGAAGGGATCGGGAAAGGAGCAGCGGGAAATCGCGAGGGGCGCCGCGAGGTGCCGCGGTCGGCCGGCGGGCCGCGTCGGCCGGGGGTGTTCCGGCCGGTCGTCCCGGGGTGCGCCACCGAGCTTCCCCGGGGCGACGTCGCTGGTCAAGGCGGTACGGGAGGGTGGGCGGTGGCAGTCAGTGCCGGTCAGAAGCTGCCAGCGCGGGCGCGTTGACCAAGGGTGCGGGCGCATGGGTAAGTGGGTGCCATACCGGCTTCCCCGACGCGTCGCGGAAAGGGCTGGGAATCGCGGAAGCGCAGGCGCGGAACTGCCCCGCGTCCGTCCACCTCCGCTTCCGGTGTCCGAATCCGTCGCGTCCTCCACGGAAAGGGGGTGGCAGCCATGCGCATGGTGGTCTGTACGAAGACCGCGCGCCGGCGCGGCATCCGCCGGGGCTGACGCAGGCCTCCCGGCTCCGGGGCGACCCGGGCTCTCTTCGCCCCCGCGTCCGGCGCGCCGCACGGCGTCCCGGACGCGGGGGCGGGCCGGTGGCAACCAGACGACCCACGTACGGGAGGGATTATGCCCATCGACGCCCCGCTGCACTTCGGGCAGTTGTCGACCTGGCGTTCCATCGAGACCTTCGCCGCCGACCGGCTGATGGAGGTGAACGTCCCGGGCTCCTGGGACGTGACCGGACTGGACGAGGCATGCATCCTGCGTGCACTGCGCTGCCTGACGGAGCGTCACGAGGCGTTGCGGACCACGTTCCACACCGCGGGCGAGGTGCCGTTCCAACGCGTGCACGCGCAACTTGAGCCGCGTGTCCACCGGTTCGAGGCACCCGACGCCGAACCCGGTACCGTGACGACCGCCCTGCGGGCCCTGCACGGCCGCGCGTTCCCGGTGACGGACGATCCCGGGTGGCACGTGGCGCTGCTGCGGGTGGGCGGGCGGCCGCGCAGGCTGCTGGTGTCGCTGTCCCACATGGTGGTCGACGTGTGGGCGGTGCGCCAACTGGAGGCCGAGTTCCGCGTGTTCGCCACCGGCGGGGTGCCCGGCGGTGAACCGGCGGCCCACCCTCGTGACCTGGCCGAGGCGCAGAGTGGTGACGGCTGGGCGTCCCGTCGGCGCGGTGCGCGCACGTACTGGAACCGGGTGCTGGACGGGGGCCCGGGGCGCAACCTGCCCGTCCCTCCCGCGCGCACCGACGAGTGCCGTATCCAGGCGACGTTGCGTTCGCACCGGCTGGCGGAGCTGACCCGTCAGGCGGCGACGGCGCACGGGGTGTCGCCGCAGAGTGTGCTGACCGCGATGACGGCCGCGGCGCTCGCGACCGTGCTGCGGCGCGACCGGGTCGTGCTCAGTGTGATGTGCGCGAACCGCTTCGACCCGCGCTGGCAGTCCATCGTCAGCACGATGAACCAGCTCGTCCCGCTGGTGTGCGCCACCGGCCCGGACACCGCGCTCGGCGCCTACCTCAAGCGCGTCCACCTGGGCGCCCTGCTCGCCTACCGGCACGGCTCCTACGACGTGGACATGGCAACCGAGCTGGCCGAACAGCGCGTCGGCGGCGTGTCCTTCGCGCACGACTGCTGGTTCAACTACGTCACCGGCCCGGACGCGCCGCCTTCCGGTCCGCCGGGCACGCCGCCGCCTGCCGCGTTCGCCTGGACCCCGCCGCCGCGCCATGCGGGTCATCCCTTCTACGTGAGGGTCAACGGGGACGGCGACACCAGCGTCGAGATCACCCTGCGCGCCGATCCCGACCTGCTGCCCGCCGGGGCCGTGGTGACCGCGCTGCGCACGATGGTGCTGGGGGTGCGACGGGCGGCCACCTCCCCGGACAGCACGCTGGGTGAGCTGTCCGACGTGGCTGATCTGCCGTCACCTGCCGTTGCGGGGGCGGAACTCGACGCCGGCCTCTTCCCGCCCGAGGTGCCGGCGGCACCACGGGTGAACCGGGGACCGGAGGCGTCGCGTCGGCCGCGGACGCTTCAGCTCACGCCGCGATAGCTCAGACAGGAGTGCGAGGAGACCACCAGCGGCAGATGCAGGTCCGCCACCGGGTCGCTCACCCGGAACTCCACGATGGCCCGCGGGTGCAGCGGCACCGTGCCGAGGATGGCGTAGTAGCCGTCCAGGTCGCAGACGAGCTGGTAGACCCCTGACTCCAGGGGCGCGCCGCTCCACACCGCGAGGGTGCCGTCCGCCCCCGTCCGGCCGCGTACGAGGTCCTTCCAGCCGCCGTCGACGTGGCACCTGAGCAGGACGTCGACGTCCGCCGCGGCGACGCCGAAAGCGCTGTCGGTGATGTGGATCGAGAGCTTCATCGGGACACCGTTCCTCGTTCGGGCGCGGAAGGACCGCGGGTACCGGCCCACGGTTGGCTGCGCCGGTATCGTCCGGCTATCGATCCGCCTTCGCCCACGGGCCGGCTCCCTTCGGGGAACGCCGAAGTCACGCCGGGCCGGACCGGCGGAGGCCGCGGTTCCGCCGACGGCGGCCGCCACTCGAGTCGCGCTCGATAGCGGTTCGAGGACGCGGGGGAAGCCGGACGAAAGCCCCCCGGCGAACCATCGAAGCCATCGACCGCCGGGCCCCGGACGGCGGTCCCCACCACAGGAGTTGGCTTCGATGTCCCCTTACGCCCTGCGCCGCCTCGCCGTCTGCGCCACCCTGCTCACCGCTCTCGCGGGCAGCGCGGCGGCCGTCGCACCCTCCGGCTCTCCCGCCCACGCCCCGCGCACCGCGGTCCTCACCGCCGACGGCGGCAGCACTCCGGCCCCGACCGGCACGCCCACCCCGGCGCCCGCCCCCGGCAACACCCAGTGGGACTGACCCGCGCCTCGATCGCGACTTCTGCGGCGGGACCGTCCGCCCGACCCGCCCGATCCCGCTCAGCCGATCCGCTCACACCACCTGGTCCGCGCAGGACATCTCGTCCGCCCGCGTCAGCGTCCCGGCCTCCCCGGCGGCCTCGCCCGGCAGCGCGGCCAGCCGCCGGTTCAGCTCACCGACCAGCGCCATCGCACCCTGGTCGAGCCGCAGCCCGGACAGCATCCCCTTCGCCGCCCGCCAGTCGTCCCTGGCCGCCTCCGGGTCGCCGCCCTGCGCCCGTATCCGGCCCCTGACGCCCAGCGCCCTGGCCCTGAACAGCGTCGCCCCGATCGCCTCGAAGCCCCGCAGGGCGTGCTCCGCGTGGGAGGCGGCCGCCTCGGGACGCGCCACCATGCAGGCTTCCGCGAGCGCGAGGGTGATCCGGCTCTCCGCCATCCGCGCGCCCTCCTTCACCGCCAGGCGCAGCGCCTCGGTCAGCGTCTGAGTCGCGGCGCCGTGGCCGCCGCTGCGCATCTCGACGGTGGCGAGGCCCAGGAGCGCGTAGCACTGCCCTACCTTGTCGCCCGCCGCGCGCACGCTCTCCAGCACCGCCTCGTAGGCACGCCGCGCGCCGTCGAGGTCGCCGCCGCCGAGGCACAGCTCGCCGAGGCGGTTGCGGACCTGGGCGGCCACCCGTTCGTTGCCGACCTCCTCGCAGATCTCCCCCGCCCGCTCCAGCAGGCGCAGCGCCGCGTCCGGTTCCCCGCAGTCCTGGCGCACCCGGGCCATGCGCTGGAGCACGTGGGCCTCGGCGACGCGGTCGCCGGTGACCTGGAAGACGCCGAGCGCCTCCTCCCACCGGCCCATGGCGGACGTGACGTCGCCCTTGAGCCAGTCCTGGTAGGCCATGTTGCGGGCGACGAGCGCGGCGCCGTGGTGGTCGTCCATCCGCCGGTAGAGCGCGTACGCCTGCTCGAACTGGCGCATGGCGCGGTCGGAGGCGTGCTCGAAGGAGTGCAGCGAGCCCAGGGAGTAGCGCATCGCGGCCTCGCCGCGCCGGTCACCGGCACGGCACGCCGCCTTGAGCGCCACTTCGTGGGTGTCGCGCCAGTCGTCGAAGTAGGAGTTCGCCTCGAACAGCGTCACCGAGCTGAGCGCCAGGTCCCAGGCATGGTCGACCAGTCCGCCGGCCGCCGCCTGGCGCACCGCCGCGACGAGGGACGTGCGCTCCTGCTCGTACCAGCCGAGCGGGTTGGCCATCAGCCGGTCGACGAGCCGTCGCGGCAGTTGCCAACGGCTCGCCGGGCTGCGCAACTCCAGGTAGTCGCCCGCGTACTGGCGGCGGTGGGCCTCGCCGGTGAGCGACAGCAGGGCACCGAGCCAGCGTTCCAGGGCGCCGCGCCGCTCCCCCGCGTCCTCCTCGACCAGACGCTCCCGGGCGAACGGACGCATCATGTCGTGGAAGCTGTAGCGCACGTGGCCGCCGGGGCCCGGCTTGGCGTTGATCAGGTAGGCCTCGGCCAGCACCTCCAGCGCCTCCTGGGCGCGCGGCGCGTCGACCTCGAGCAGCGGGGCTCCCACCCAGTGGGCGAAGCTCGGCACGTCGAGCAGCGCGAGGCGGCGGAAGAGCAGGCGGGCGTCGTCGGACAGCCCGTCGTAGGTGAGCGAGATGGAGGCGCGCACCTCCAGTTCGCCGTGGTTGAGTTCGTCCAGGCGCCGGGACTCGTCCACCAGGCGGTCCACCAGGTCGGCCACGCTCCAGTGCGGGCGGGCCGCGAGCCGGGCGGCGCAGATGCGCAGTGCCAGCGGAAGGTTTCCGCACAGCCGGCTCAGTTCCGCGACGTCTTCGGGCTCGGCGCCGATGCGTTCCTCGCCGACGATGCGGGAGAGCAGTTCCGCCGCGCCGCCGTCGCTGAGCGCGCCGATCTCGACACGGGCCGCCGACGGCAGCCCGGTGAGTCTTCGGCGGCTGGTGACGATCACCGAACTGCCCGCGGTTCCCGGCAGCAGCGCGGCGACCTGGCGCTCGGTCATCGCGTCGTCCAGCACGATCAGCATCCGGCGTCCGCTGACCAGGTCCCGGAAGAGTTCGGCGCGCTCCTCCAGGCCCTTGGGCAACGCGGGGCCGCTCACCCCGAGCACCCGCAGGAAGCGCTCCAGGATGTCGGCGGGACTCGCCGGCCGGTCACCGGTGCGCAGGTGGGCGTAGAGCTGGCCGTCGGGGAAGTCCTGCGCGAGCAGGTGGGCCACGTGCACGGCGAGCGTGGTCTTGCCCGCGCCGCCCTGTCCGACGACCACGCACACCCGTACCGCGTGCTCGGTGCCGCCGTCGCCCTTGCCGCCGACCTGGCGGAGGATCAGCTCGATGGTCTCGCGGCGTCCGGTGAAGTCGGGTATGTCGGCGGGCAGCAGGCTGGGGGTACGCGCCTGCGGCCAGGCGTGGGTCGTTAACCCGGTTTCCGGGGTGGGGGGTTCGGCGCCGGTGCCTTCGGTGACGGCTTCTGCCACCGGATCGGTCGTCGCGCCCGGGGCGGACGTCACGGCGGAGGCGCCGGTCGGCAGGGCCGCCAGGGACTGCGAGGGCGCCTCGGGGGTGCGGGACGACGCGACGTCGGAGGTGGGGGCGTGCTGCCGAGCGGCGGGCTCGGCGGCAGAGGCGGGAGCCGGGCCGTGTGACGGGGGAACGGCGCCCGGCGGGGCGGGGGTGAACTCCCCCGCCAGCATGCTCTGGTGGAGACGGCGCAGCTCCTCGCCGGGCTCGATGCCGAGTTCGTCCATCAGCACGTGGCGGGCGCGCCGGTACTCCTCCAGCGCCTCCGCCTGCCGCCCCGCCCGGTACAGCGCGGTCATCAGCAGCGCCTTGAAGTGCTCCTGGAGCGGGTGTTCCACCACAAGTGACTGCAACTCGCCGATCAGTTCGCGGTGTTCACCGGAGAGCAAGCTGCATTCCAGGCATTCGCCCAGGACGGTCAGCCGCCGCTCGTCGAGTCGCGCCGCGCCCAGCCGCACCAGCCGGCTGTCGACGTCCGCGAGCGCGGGGCCGCGCCACAGTGCCAGTGCCGACCGCAGCTCCGTGACGGCCCGCGCGGGGCGGGATCCGGTCATGGCGGCCCGCCCCTCGGCGACCTGCTGCTCGAAACGGTGCAGGTCGAGGGTGCCGGGCTCGACGCGGATGCGGTAGCCGGGGTTGCGCGTCTCGATGGGATCGGGACCGCTGAGGGTGATGCGGCGGCGCAGGTTGGATATGCAGATGTGGATCTGGCCGCGCGCGGTCGCGGGTGGGTCCTCGCCCCAGACCGCGTCGATCAGCCGGTCCACCGGGATCACGTGGTTGGCCTCGAGCAGCAGCAGCGCCAGTACGGCTCGCTCCCGCGGGCCCCCGAGCGGTACCGCGGTCCCCGCCCGGAAGACTTCGAGGTGCCCAAGGATGCAGTACTCCACCGCTCATCCCCCCGAAACGACCAGCCCCCAGTCGCGACGCCACGTTGATGGCCCGTCCCCCGAGTCGCGTGTGGTGTCCAAACATATGCAGGGGAACACGGAGGCGACAAGGCGTGGGGCTCAAGCGGGAGTTGGGGCGCGAACCCTGTGTGATCGGCAAGCCACGGCCGCGGGCGGCTTCGCGGCGGCTCGGTCCCCGGTGGAAAGCGGAAGGAGCGGGGCGACCGGTCCGGTCCCGGATGACCGTGCCGGCCGCCCCGTTCGCGTGATCGTCGTCATCCTTCCGCCGCCGTGAGCAGGCGAACCGGCGTCGGCCCCGACCGCACTCGAAGGCGTGAACCCGGCCCGCCGGGGTTTCGCCGCGGACCGGGCAGCTTCACGCAGCGGCCGGGTGCGACGCGGGCCGGTACGACCGTGCGGCTGCCCCCCGGCGACTTCACGGGCGAGCGTTCGGGATCGTCCGCGAATCCCGAACGCTCCCGTCCTGACGCCCCAGCTCCCCCGACGTGGTGTGGCATCCCGCATCCCCGCCGATCACGTGGACGGCGAACCGCGCCGTGCCCGGGGGTCACGCGATTCCGCGGCGGCCTCACGCGCCCCGGAACGGCTCGACGTCGACCGCGGTCAGCAGCTCGGGGCCGTTGTTGCGCACGTTGTTGACCGCCGTGGTCACCGCCTGGGCGTCGAGCCTGCCTCCGGCCGGAGGCGTCAGCAGCTCGCGCAGTTCCTCCGGGTCCTGGCGGGCCGGGTCCAACCAGGCGTCCCAGTCCCCGGCGGCGATCGCCAGCGGCATCCGGGGATGGACCCGCCCGGCCGCGTCCGTGGCCTCGGTGGTGATGATCGTGCACGAGGCCAGCCAGGCCCGCGGGTCGTCGTCCTCGGCGACCTGCGGGTCGCGCCAGAACTCGTACAGTCCCGCGAACGCCATCAGCGACCCGTCGGCCGGGCTGATGAGGTACGGCTGCTTGTACGGCTTGCGGTCCTCGCGGGCGGGCATGCCCTGCCACTCGTAGAACCCGTCGGCGGGCAGCAGGCAGCGGCGTTTGACGAACGCGCGCCGGAACGCCGGCTTCTCCCCCACGGTCTCCATCCGGGCGTTGATCATCCTCGCCCCGACGGTGACGTCCTTGGCCCAGGACGGGACCAGGCCCCAGCGCAACGGCCGCAGCCGCCGGGTCACCTCGCCGGTCCCGCGGTCCGCGCGTTCGAGCACCGACCAGACCTCGTCGGTCGGCGCCACGTTCCACGAGGGGCCCGGCGCGTCGGCCGACGCGGGAGGCTCGGCGGTGTGGAAGACGTCGGCGAGGTCCCTCGGGCTGCGAGTGGAGACGTAACGGCCGCACATGCTCCCACCTTGCCACGCCGCACCCCGCCGGGCGGCGGCCTCGGCGGTCGTACCGCTCGTGTCACCTTGCGTTGGAGCGCGCTCCAATTCCTAGTCTCGACGTCATGACGACATCGAAGGCAACACCGCAGCACAGGATCGGATCGGGGTTCGGCGCCGACAGCACGGCGGCCGAGGTGCTCGACGGGGTCGACCTGACGGGCAAGCTGGCCATCGTCACCGGCGGGTACTCGGGCCTGGGTCTGGAGACCACCCGGGCGCTGTCCGCCGCGGGAGCCCACGTGGTCGTGCCCGCCCGGCGGCCCGAAGCGGCCCGTGAGGCGCTCGCGGGCGTCGACCGTGTCGAGGTCGAGCGGATGGACCTGGGCGACCTCGACAGCGTCCGGGACTTCGCGGAGCACTTCCTCGCCTCCGGCCGCGACGTGCACATCGTCATCGACAACGCCGGGATCATGGCCTGCCCCGAGACGCGGGTCGGGCCGGGGTGGGAGGCGCAGTTCGCCACCAACCACCTCGGCCACTTCGCCCTCGTCAACCGGCTGTGGCCGGCCATCGCGGCGGGCCGGGCCCGGGTGGTGTCGGTCTCCTCGACCGGGCACCACAACTCCCCCATCCGCTGGGACGACCTGTGGTTCGAGCGCGGCTACGACAAGTGGGAGGCGTACGGCCAGTCCAAGACCGCGAACGTGCTGTTCGCGGTCCGCCTCGACGCGCTCGGCAGGGACGCCGGTGTACGGGCGTTCGCGGTGCACCCCGGCGGCATCCTCACCCCGCTCCAGCGGCACCTGACCCAGGAGGAGATGAGGGAGCGCGGCTGGATCGACGACAACGGCGAACCGGTGCCGGACCTCGGCTTCAAGACGCCTCAGCAGGGCGCGGCCACCCAGGTGTGGGCGGCGACCTCCCCCCGACTGGAGGGCATGGGCGGCGTCTACTGCGAGGACTGCGACATCGCCGAGCCCGCCCGAGCCGACGGGCCCCGCACCGGCGTGCGCGACTGGGCGCGCGACCCGGAGCAGGCGGCCCGTCTGTGGGAGCTGTCGGCGCGGCTGACCGGCGTCGACGCGTTCGCCTGACCGGTGAGGCCCCCGGCCGGGCGCGGACCGCGCCCTAGCCGGGGCTCCGGGTGGGGGACGCGCTGCCGATGTGCGGCGACGCGCTCACCGGCGTCGGCACCGACACGCCGCTGGGTGAGTGGTCCGGGCTCGCCGGGCCGACGCTCGGCGGGCTGAGCGGCACAGGACGGTGCTGCGGCTGCGCGCCCGGCAGGGCGGCCACGGCGGTGGCCGTCAGCGCGACGAACAGCATCGTGCCCGTGGCCGAGAGCGCCAGGCGCCGGCGCCGTGTTCGTCGTCCGCCCGCGACGGCGGCGTCGACGGCATCGGCGACGTCGCGCGCGGCGGGCTCCCCCGCGGCGTCGAGGATCTGCTCGAAGGCGGTCCGCACGACGTCCCCTTCCTCCCCGTTCATCTCCCTCCTCATCTCCGGCTCGTCTCCTCGGCGAGGTCCCCGACGAGTTCCCGCAGCCGCGCGAGCCCCCGGGCGCTCTGGCTCTTGACCGTACCCGTCGACACGCGCAGTGCCTCCGCCGTCTGCTCCACGCTCCAGTCCTCCCAGTACCGCAGGACCAGCACGGCACGGTAGCGGGGTGGCAGCCGCATCAGCGCCGAGCGCATCACGAGGCGCAGTTCCGGCGCCTCCGGGCCGGTCGACGGCGGCTCGGCCAGCTCTGCGAGCGGCTCCTCGCGCCAGCGGCGTCTGCGGTGCTGGTCGATGAAGGTACGCGTCAGGATGGTGCGGGCGTATCCGTCCACGTTGCCGTCCTTGCGGACCCGCCCCCAGGCCGCGTAGAGCTTCATCAACGTGACCTGGACCAGGTCCTGCGCCTGGTGCCAGTCCCCGCACAGCAGGTACGCGCTGCGTCTGAGCTGCGGCTGCCGTGCCTCGGCGAACGCCCGGAACTCCCGTTCACGGACTTCTTCCCTCACACACACGCCTTCCGTCCGCGAACCGTCTTCCGTCCTGGTAGTGGTACGCGAGCGGACTCCCGGCAGGTTGCACGCGAACGGGAACGAGATCCCTCGGCCTCGCGTGCAACCCGTCCTGTGGCCGGTCCCGTACTCCTCTCATGCCAGGGCCATGGCCCAGGTCAACGGCTGAGCGGTCCCGCTCGGCCCCGTGGTTAGGAGTTCAGCTCAATGCATCGCAAGTCCTCACAGCGCACGCACCGAGTCCGTCGTCTGCTGCTCGGCGTGACGGCGGGCACCGCGGTCGCCGCGGCGGGCTGGGGCGCCGTGGCCAACGCGGCCGCCAACCCCGCCAGGCCGGCGGCGCCGGGGCACAGCGCCTCGCCCACTCCCGTGGCCCCCGCTCCCGTCCGCAGCGCCTCGCCGGTCCCGGGAGGCGTGGCGACCGCCAGCCCCGTCCCGGGTGGCGGCGGCGCCGCGACGCCCGCTCCGGTGCGCAGCGCGTCCCCGGTGCCGGGTCACGGTGCCTCCACGCCGGTGCGCACCCCTTCGCCGGTCCCGGCGCGCGGTGTCGCCACGCCCACGCCCGCGGGCAGCGCCTCCCCCGTTCCCGCACCCGTCAGCGCAGTCGCGACGCCCGCGCCGCGCGGCTGACGCGCCGAACGCCGCCTGCGGGGCGTCGCGCTCCTTCGGGGGCGGGGCGCCCCGCAGGCGAACAGAACCACACACGCCCCTTGCGCCATTATGATGGAGTCCGTGCTTATTGAGGACGCCACCCGGAGGTGCGGGCAGGTCGTCCAGGGGTGGGCCGTCGTGGCGCCGCGACGCGTCCTGCCGACCGGTGGCACGGGTGGCGGGCGCGAGCCGCCCATCCGTCCCGAGCGGCGCGGGCCCCACACCGCGTCGCCCGGGGACGCCGACACGCGGCGTGAGGAAGGGAGTTGAGCATCGGCCGGTGTGGGGGGCGGCCCCGGTCACAGGTCGGCGGAGCGCTCCAGCGGCAGTTGTTCGGCGTGGTCGAGCGCCAGCCGGACGGCGCCAAGGACCGCGCACTCCTCGCCGAGCGTCGAGGCCTTCACCTCGGGCGTCCGGACGCACACGCGGTTCAGTTCGGTCACCAGCGGCTCGACGAGCAGATCCGCCGCCTCGGAGAACTCCCCTCCCAGTACGACGAGTTGGGGGTCGAGAGTGAGCACCAGGGCCGAGGTGCCGACGGCCAGGTCCCGTACGTACCGGCGCACGGCCGCCGCGGCCGACCGGTCGCCCTCGCGCGCCGCGGCGAAGACCCGCTTCGGATCCTGCCCGGCGTCCGCGTCCGGGGCGTGTTCCCCCGCCCACGCGGTGAGGTGGCCGGGCGCGTCGCGACTCATGAACGCTCCCCGTCAGCGGCCCGAGGGCTTCGGGCGTCCTGGGCGGATATAAGGCGGACTCCACCATAAGACAGGCACGCCACCTCACACACCACGAGGGGTGCCGGAGCCCGCTGTTGGCAGTGGCCCGCCGGACACCCGTGCGTCAACGCCCTCCAGGGCAGACCGCGGGCTGCGCCAAGGTCTGAAGCGAGCACGCCGACCTGCTGCCGCACCACAACGGCGGCGTATGCCCGGTGTCGTCGAACTCGCGGACAACGCGTGTCCCGGCGGACAACGCGTGTCCCGAACGGGCCCGTCCGTCTCGCCGCGTGCCACGGGCCCCGGCCGCGGGGTGGCGGTCGGGGCCCGTGCGCGATCGGCGGAGGGTCAGCCGGTGAAGGCCTTCAGGCCGTTGGGCGTGCCCAGGCCGGTCGGGCCGTCGTAGCCGGGGCCCGCGGTGCACAGGTACGTGCCGTTGCAGTCACCGTTGGAGCCCGAGGTGACGTCGTTGAGCGCCGAGGTGTTCTTGTACGGGAACGACGCCGGGTTGCTGCCCGACGACGGGGCGCCCGCGTCGGCGTACACCGAGGCGATGATCGGTGACGAGGCGCTGGTGCCGCCGATGACCTGCCAGCCGCCGGACTGGTAGCTGTCGTAGACCGCGACACCGGTGGCCGGGTCGGCGACCGCCGAGACGTCCGCGACGGCCCGCTTCGAGCAGCCGGTGTCCTTCTGCCACGACGGCTTGGTCTCGATCGTCGAGCAGCCGGAACCGGTGCCCTCGCTGCTGCTGGTGTTCCACACCGACTCCGACCAGCCGCGCTGGCTGGAGTCCTTCTTCAGCGACGTGCCGCCCACCGCCGTGACGTCGGGGGAGGCGGCCGGGTACTCGACGCCGTAGCCGGAGTCGCCCGCCGACGCGGTGATGACCACACCGGGGTGGTTGAAGTACTGGCTGTCGGCCTGGGTGTCCGAGGCGTCCTCGGAGCCGCCGTAGCTGTTGGAGACGAACTTCGCGCCCTGCTTCACGCCCTGGTTGACGGCCGCGCCCAGGTCGCTCATGTTGGCGGAGTTGGCCTCGACCAGCACGATGTGCGCCTTGGGGGCGATGGCGGAGACCATGTCGAGGTCGAGCGAGATCTCACCGGCCCAGCCGGAGTCGGCGGTCGGGTAGCTGCTGCCGCCGTTCTGGTCGACCTTCTTGAAGCACCCGTTGGCGGTGGTGCAGTCCGGCAGGCCGAACTGCTTGCGGTAGGCGCCGAGGTCCTTCTCCGCGTTGGGGTCGTCCTGCGCGTCCACGATGGCGACGGTCTGCCCGGCACCGCCGTCCGACGGCAGGTCGTACGCGCTGCGCAGGTCCGACGGGCCGAAGCCGGACGGGGCGTCACCCGGGGCCACGGCGTGCTTGGCGACGATGTCGGTGCGCTCCAGCGCGTTGCAGGCCATCTCGCCCGGCTTGTCGGGCTGCGAGCACAGCCGCTTCACGTGCGGCCCCACGGCGGCGGACACCGTCGCCGCGCCCGCGGGGGCGACGATGGCGTAGGTCCCGCCGACCACGGCGGCCGCCGAGACGGCGGCGATGAGGGACTTGCGCATGCCGCTCTTACGGCGATGCGTACGCACCTCGGGAGTCGATATCTGCAATGAACGGCCCTCCCTGGGGGGATGGGACCGGCGCGCTCGGACCCGGGTGGGCCCGGGGACGCACGCCGACCCGGGATCAACCACCACTCGGTCCCGTGCGGTTCCGGTCGCGTGGGGCACACCGGGTGGGGGTGGCACGGAGGGGAGACGGCGTTCCGCCCTGCGCGCACGGCCCTGGGACACGCCGTGACGCACGGGGGAACGGCTGCCACCCCGCCAAGTGGTGGCTGATCGGGGAAGTTAGTGGAATCGAAAGCGGGCTCACAAGGTCGGCCAGTTGTGCGGTCCACAGATTTCGTCCACACAACCTCCCACCGGTGACGGTCTGAACGGTCCGCCAGTGGGAACGCGGCCATCCGGCGCCACGGGGCCCGACACCGGTTTCACAGCGGCGTCAAAGGCACCGCACAACCTCGCACGGACCACGGTTGACGTGCGCCGCGGCCACGCCGGCAGCGAGGACGGAACTCCGTCCGCGGCGCACCCCTCCCTCAGCGGGCAGACGCCGACTTGCGGCGATAAACGGACCCAACTCCCATGTCGGGTCATTCAGTCGCGAAAGCGGAACGCGCTCTTCACGGATTCCTCACGAGACGGTTTCGAGGCAACGGGGCAGGTACGGACCAGGCCGGGGGCGGAACATCACGCCATACCGCGGCGAAAACCAGACTGGTCCAACCAGTTGACCGGTCCCGCACACCGGTTGATGCTGTGCTCATGACAGGACGCGCCATTCGGCGGACTTCCGTGTCGGAGCAGACGTTCGTGATCCTGCGCGATCGCATCGTCGCCGGGGACCTCGCTCCGGGCCAGCCTCTGCCTGCTGAAAGGGAGTTGGCGCAGGAGTTCGGAGTCAACCGGCACGCCGTGCGGGAGGCGCTGCGGCGGCTCCAGCAGGCACGGCTGGTCGAGGTGTCCCACGGCGGGCGCACCATCGTGCTGGACTGGCGCCGCACCGCCGGGCTCGACCTGGCGGTCGGCGGCGCCGGTGGCTCCGGCCCCGTGGACCTGCCGGGCCTCGAACAAGGCGCGTGGGAGATGCGCGCCTGCGTGGGCGCGGACGCGGCCCGGCTGTGCGCCCTGCGCGCAGACCGGTCCACGACCGACGCCATCACCGCGGCGACCGACCGCTACGCGCGGTCCCAACCCGACCTGGAGGCGCTGGGCGCGGCCGATGTCGCGTGGTGGCGCCTGATCGTCGAGGGGTCCGGCAACCTGGCCTACCTGCTGGCGTTCAACACCCTCGTCCAGGGCGCTCTGGCCGAGGCCGGGCCACCGACCGCGACCCGCACCGCCGAACTCCTGGACGTGGCCGCCCACCGGCAACTGGCCACGCTCATCGCCTCGCACGAACCGGAGGCGTCCTGGCGCCTCGCCCGCGACCTGCTGTCGCGCAGTCTGATCCCCTCCCGGACAGGAGAACGGGTCCGTTGATTCCCGCGATCGTCTACGCCATTCCCCTGTTCGTCGTCCTGGTCGCCCTCGAAGCGCTCTCCTACCGCTTCCTGCCGGACGACGACGAACGCGGCTACGAGGTGAGGGACTCCGCCACCAGCCTGACGATGGGCGCGGGCAGCCAGGTCATCGCGATCCCCTGGAAGGCCTGCACCGTCCTGGTCTACGCGGCGGCGTGGACGGTCGCCCCGGTGCGCCTGTCGGCCGCCTCGCCGTGGACCTGGGTCCTGCTGTTCTTCGCCGACGACCTGGCCTACTACGCCTACCACCGCGCCCACCACCGGGTGCGGGTGCTGTGGGCGAGCCACGTGGTCCACCACTCCAGCCTGCACTACAACCTCTCCACCGCCCTGCGCCAGAGCTGGACACCGATGACGGCGCTGCCGTTCTGGCTGCCGCTCGCCCTGCTCGGCGTCCCGCCGTGGATGATCCTGCTGGAGCAGGCCGTCAGCCTCCTCTACCAGTTCTTCCTGCACACCGAACGCGTCGACCGCCTGTGGCGTCCGCTGGAGCAGGTGCTCAACACCCCGTCCCACCACCGGGTCCACCACGGCTCCAACTCCGCCTATCTGGACCGAAACTACGGCGGCATCCTCATCGTGTGGGACCGCCTCTTGCGCACCTTCGAGCCGGAGGGCGAGCGTGTGGTGTACGGCCTGACGAAGAACATCGGGTCCTTCAACCCGGTGCGGGTCGCCTTCCACGAGTACCAGGCCATCTGGCACGACGCGCGCCGGGCGGACCGCTGGCGGGACGTGGCCGGCTACGTGCTGCGCCCGCCCGGCTGGTCGCCCGCGCCCGCGACGCCCCGGGCGGAGGTGGGTTCCGTGGTGTGACGGGCCGCCCGTCACTCCCCCGGGTACCTCACCCCGAGCCTTCCGCGCACGTCGTCCAGCATCCGCATCAGCCGCAGTGTCTCCTCCAACGGCATCAGCTGCGACTCCAGGCGCCCCCCGGCGACACAGCGCGCGGCCTCCGCCGCCTCGTACGCGTAGCCGTCGTCGGAGACGACCGGGCGGTAGGAGTCCACCAGGCGCCCGGCGCGGTCGAAGAGATCCATCGTGGTGGGCGTGTGGAACTCGCCCCGCAGCTCAAGCCTGCCGAGGGAGCCGCATATCGACGCCGTGGTCGGTGTGCGCGCGTACATCGTGGTGTGCACGATGCCGTGGGCGCCGTCGTCGTTGACGAGGATCACCGACGCCTCCCCGTCGACCCCGGTGTGCGTCGCCGAGCCCGCGACGGACGCCACCGAGCACGGGCCCAGTGCCATGGACGCGAAGGAGAGCGGGTAGACGCCCAGGTCGAGCAGGGCGCCGCCGGCCAGTTCGGGGGCGAAGCACCGGTTGGCCGGGTCCGGGTCCATGCGGCGCCCGAGGTCGGCGAAGACCGCGCGCACCTCCCCCAGCGCCCCGCTCTCCAGGCACTGCCGGACCACGTCGGTCTGCGGCAGGCACCGCGTCCACATGGCCTCCATGAGGAAGACGCCACGCGAGCGCGCCGCCGCGACGAGTTCTTCCGCCTCCCGCGCGTTGCGGGTGAAGGCCTTCTCCACGAGCACGTGCCGACCCGCCTCGATCGCCGCCTTCGCGTGCGCGAAGTGCTCGGAGTGCGGGGAGGCGACGTAGACGATGTCGACCCGGTCGTCCGCGAGGAGGCCGGCGTAGCTGCCGTGGGCGGCGGGGATCGCGAACCGGCGGGCGAACGCCTCGGCCCGCTCGGCACTGCGCGACCCCACCGCCACGACCTGTTGGTGCGTGTACGTGCGCAGCGCCTCGACGAAGGTCGCGGCGATCCCACCGGGACCGAGCACCCCCCACCTGAGCACCGGGGCCGATCGCGGCGACAGGGTACGCGGCGCGGACAGCCCCGCGACCGGCTCGCCGTTCACGGCCGCCTCGGATCCCTCAGCACTCATCGCTGCTCTCCCACTTCCTGCGTAGTGACGGAGTGCTCCGTCGTGACGGCATCCTCCGTGGCCGGCTTCCTCCGTGGTGCGGTTCCGAGGGATCTACCCGCCCAACGGGCCGTAAGACCAGGGGGTTTCCCCGGGTCGCCCGGGACGCTGCGCGGCCATGCTGGACGGCGGATCCCCGACCAGGCCCCCACCACTGACCCGGAGGAACGGGATGCTGCGCACGATGCTTCGGATCCGCGTCTTCGAGGACCGGTTCCGAGGCCTCGCGCACAGTCTGCCGGGAACCCTTCCGGCGAGCTGCCGCGGCGGTGCGGAGGGCGTGGTGGCAGGAGTGTGCTGCGCGCTGCGTCCGCCGGACCGGGTCTTCACCCCGGCCGACCCGCACCGGCGGCTGCTCGCCAAGGGGTTCGACCCGACCGTCGTCGTGCGGGAAGCGCTCGGTTCCGAGGACAGCCACACGCTGGGCAAGGGCGGGTGGGCCGATGTCGTCGACGCCTCGCGCGGTGTGTTCCCCTGCGGCGGTGAGGCCGCCGCCCCGCGCCCGGCCGCCATGCTCAGGAGCCCAGGGCCTCGCTGCGGAACGGCCCCGCGGGAGTCCGCAGGACGGCCTCGCGGTGTCGCCCGCCCCCCTTCCCGGTCCTGTCGCTGCACGCCCCGCACCCCGGGACCCGCGCCCCTGCTCCGTCCACGAGTGACAGTAACGCTTGCGGCTGACAAGGGAGGTGACGGGCCGGGGAGGCGGCAGGCCGACGCCGTAGGACGCAACCCCAAGTCCCTTGTGTCCGAACGCTGTAGACGACTTCGGCGGCAGTACGCGACCGCTCACGAGACGCACGAGAACGCCACCCGGCGCTGCCGGTCCTTCACGATCATTTCCGCCGCGGACGCGTTCCGCGGGCGCCGCGAATGCGCTCCGCAGCATGCGGTGGAAGTTCGCGACGCACGCGGGCGGCCCACGCGGCGCAGCGGGCGGCACATTTTCCCGCACCATCCGTTTCCTCATCCGACGGGCGGAAGAATCGAGGCCGCCGCGCACTGGGAACACGCTTTCTGCCCTGCCAAGTCCGACGGCCGGCTCGCCCCCGAATGAATCCCACGGCTACATGTGGGATGACCTACGGAGGTCTCGAAACAACTCGGCGCCCGCCCGCGCAGAAGTACATCAGGGAATTGCGGATGACACCACAATTCCCTCCGCGTCATCTAGCCGGTGCCGCGAGGGGGGCGACAGGCGTCTCCTCATTCCAGGATTGGCCGCACGCGGCATCCGCGGTCGTCCCGAAATCCCTGGCACCCAACCTGAACCGCATCCCGGGGCACCCCACCGGGTCGCACGCCCCGCCCCACCACCCGCGCCCACGTCCGCCAACGCGCTTCCGCCGGTCACCGCAGACGCCCCGGCCTCCGCCCGGCGCCTCGCGCCGCCCGCTCGCGACACCCCACCGTTCATCTGGCATTCAACAGTCGACCCGATCCGATCAACCATCGCACCACGGATGTCGAATACGTCACACCCGCTGTCATCTTCAGGTAAATTCCACGCTTGTCAAATCAGGGCAGGCGGCCAGCTGCGCCGTGGCCGAAAAGCTACTCTTCGCGATGCAGTGTGCACGTCATGGCGGAAACGCGGCCAACCCTTGGTGAGTTGTTTGCGCAAACGAAGGAACGGGGCACGGGTGTCCGGCCATCCTTAACCACGGACATGAAGCCACATGCCGAGCGGCCCCTCGACACCCGCACGGCCGGCGCCGTCGCCCGTGACGAGTAAGGGCAGCGAGCAGCGCCGTCACGCACAGACTACTCACAAGGAAATGTCGTTGACCACCTCACCGCGTTACCCGGGCACACCCGGAGCGGAGCGTCCCCGGCGGATCACCGATACCGCGCACTCATCCACCACACCGGCAGTCGGCGCCTGGTCACCCACACCACAGGCATCCGCGCCGCAGGCACAGTCACCGCAGGCACAGTCACCGGCACCGACGCCGCAGGCACCGGCATCCGCAAAGGCAGCGGCACAAGCCGCCGCGCCGCGGTCAAAGCCGCAGACGCCGGCGCCGCAGGCCCCCGCACCGCTGAGCCCGCCGCGGCTCCACACCCCGCACACCACGGGCCACGCCCTGTGGCCCGCGCGCCAAGCGGCCCCCGTGCGCACGCTGGTGGACATCCTGGAGGAGACCGCCCGGCGCCACCCGACCGCGGCGGCGCTCGATGTCGACGGCGTGGTCCTCGACTACCGCACGTTGCTCCGTCAGGTGTCCGAACTCGCGGACCAGCTGGGCGGCTTGGGCGTCGGCCGCGGTGACCGGGTCGGCATCAGGGTGCCGTCCGGCACGTCCGACCTGTACGTGGCCGTCCTCGCCGTGCTGTGGGCCGGAGCGGCCTACGTGCCGGTCGACGCCGACGACCCGGACGAGCGAGCCGCGATGATCTGGTCGGAGGCCTCCGTGTGCGCCGTCGTCGGCGCCGGACAGACCGTCCGGCTCCGGCCCGAGGCCCCGCCGCGCGGCCGGGCGGAGGGCCCCGCGTCGCGCCCCGGGCCCGATGACGACGCCTGGGTCATCTTCACCTCCGGGACGACCGGACGTCCGAAGGGCGTGGCGGTCAGCCACCGGTCCGCCGCGGCGTTCGTCGACGCCGAGGCACGGCTGTTCCTCCAGGACCACCCGCTCGGCCCCGGGGACCGGGTGCTCGCCGGACTCTCCGTCAGCTTCGACGCCTCGTGCGAGGAGATGTGGCTCGCGTGGCGGCACGGCGGTTGCCTGGTCCCGGCGCCGCGTTCGCTGGTGCGCGCGGGGACGGACCTGGGCCCGTGGCTGGTCGAGCGGCGGATCAGTGTGATCTCCACCGTGCCGACCCTCGTCGCGCTGTGGCCGGCCGGGGCGCTGGACGCCGTGCGTCTGCTGATCGTGGGCGGCGAGGCCTGTCCGCCGGATCTGGTGGACCGGCTTGCCGGGGGCCGCGAGATGTGGAACACCTACGGACCCACCGAGACGACCGTGGTGGCCTGCGCCGCGCTGCTGTCCCCCGGCGAACCGGTGCGTATCGGGGCGCCGTTGGACGGCTGGGCGCTGGCCGTGGTGGACGGCGAGGGGCGGCCGGTGCCGTGGGGCGGCACCGGTGAACTGGTCATCGCCGGTGCGGGGACGGCACGTTACCTCGATGCCGCCAAGGACGCCGAGAAGTTCGCCGCCCACAGCGCGCTGCCGTACGACCGCGCCTACCGCAGCGGTGACCTGGTGCGTGCGGAGCCCGAGGGCCTGGTGTTCGCGGGCCGCGCGGACGAGCAGGTGAAGATCGCGGGCCGTCGCGTCGAACTGGGGGAAATCGACGCGGCGTTGCAGTCGCTCGCCGGGGTCAGGGCCGCCGCAGCGGCGGTGCGGCGCACCCCGGCCGGTGGCCAGCTCCTGGTCGGATACGTCGTCCCCGACCGCGGTCCGGACGGCCGTCCGGTGGAGTTCGACGTCTCCACCGCGCGGGAGGAGTTGCTCGGCCGGCTGCCGCAGCCGCTCGTCCCGATGCTCGCGGTCGTCGACGACCTGCCGACCCGTACCTCGGGCAAGGTCGACCGCGCCGCCCTGCCGTGGCCGCTGGAACGCGACGGCGGCGCCTCGTCCGCGCTGGAGGGCACCGCGGCCTGGCTCGCCGGGCACTGGCACGCGCTGCTGGGGCTGCCCGTCGAGGCGGACAGCGACTTCTTCGCGCTCGGCGGCAACAGCGTGGCCGCCGCGAAGCTGGTCGCCGCGTTGCGCGAGCGGCACCCTCAGGTGTCGGTCGCGGACGTCTACCGGCATTCCCGGCTCGAGGCGCTGGCCGCCCGGCTCGACGCGTTCGGCGGACGCGCGCAGGTGCGGCGGGAGATACGCCCGGTGCCTCGCCGGGCCGCGGTCGTCCAGACCCTGGTGCTACTCGTGCTGTCCACCGTGACGGGGTTGCGCTGGCTGGTGGCGCTGGCCGCCGTGGACGACCTCGTGGGGCTGCCGTGGGCGCCGCACGTGTCGTGGTGGGCGGTCGGCGCCGGGTGGCTGGCCCTGTACAGCCTCCCGGCCCGGCTGGGCGTCGGCGTGGGCTGGGCCCGTCTGCTCACCCGCGGACTGCGCCCGGGCACGTACGCGCGCGGTGGCCGGGAGCATCTGCGGCTGTGGGCGGCGGAGCGGATCGTCGCGACGTTCGGCGTCGCCGAGGTGCTGGGCACGCCGTGGGCCCCGGTGTACGCGCGCGCCCTGGGCTGCTCGGTCGGCGATTCGGTGGATCTGCACACCATGCCCCCGGTGACCGGCATGGCGGAACTCGGCGACGGCTGCGTGGTGGAGAGCGAGGCGGACCTGTCGGGATGGTGGATCGACGGCGACCTGCTGCGCCTGGGCGGCGTGAGAGTGGGCGAGGGCGCCCGGGTCGCCGCGCGCGCCACCTTGATGCCGGGGGCCGAGGTGAGGGCGGGCGCCGAGGTGCTGCCGGGCGCGTGTGTCGACGCGGTGGTGCCCGCTGGGCAGCGCTGGACGGGCAGCCCGGCGCGTCCCGCCGGGCCCGGTGAGCCGGACGCGTGGCCCGCGCCGCGCTCCGTGGGGCTCGCCAAGTCCCGTGCCCGGTACGGCCTTTCCCTGGTGGCGCTCAACCTGATGCCGCTGCTGTCGGTGGTCCCGGCGCTGGTGGTGCTGTACCTGGTCTCGCGCGGCGACGACGCCCTGCGCCCGCTCCTGGTCACCCTGCTGTGGAGCGCGGCACCGCTGACACTGCTCACGATGGTGTGCTACGCGGGTCTGCTCGCCGGCGCGGTACGGCTGGCGGGGCGGCGGCTGCGGCCGGGCGTGCACCGCGCGGACGGCACCGAGGCGTGGTGCGCGTGGCTGACGCTGCGTCTGACCGGGGCCGCGCGCGGAGCGCTCTTCCCGCTGTACGCGAGTCTGTTCACGCCCGTGTGGCTGCGGCTCCTCGGCGCCCGGGTCGGCAGGCGCGCCGAGGTGTCGACCACGCTCGGGCTGCCGTCGCTGATGACGGTGGAGGACGGGGCGTTCCTCGCGGACGACACGCTGGTCGCGCCGTACGAGATCCGCGGTGGCTGGATCCGGCTCGGCGCCTCCCGGGTCGGGCGGCGGTCGTTCGTCGGCAACTCGGGCATCGTGGGTCCCGGCCGCGATCTGCCGGACGGTTCCCTGGTGGGCGTGCTGTCCGACGCTCCGGCGCAGGCCGAGCCCGGCAGTTCGTGGCTGGGCCGCCCCGGTGTGTCCGTGACGCGCGCGCCGGACGCCGGGGACCCCGAGCGCACGTACCGGCCCGCGCGGCGCCTGGTCGTGGCGCGCGCCGCCGTCGAACTGTGCCGGTTCCTCCCGCTGTTGTGCACGGCCGTACTCGGCGACCTGCTGTTCGTGGCGGTGCAGAGGATCGTGGACGTCGACGGCTGGACGGCGGCCGGTGCTCTCACCGGCGCGCTGCTGCTGGCGGCGGGGGTCGTGGCGTGCCTGCTGACGACCGCGGCCAAGTGGGTCCTGGTGGGCCGCTTCCGGCAGGGGCAGCACCCGTTGTGGAGTTCGTTCGTGTGGCGCAACGAGTTGTACGACACGTTCGTCGAGGAGCTGGCCATGCCCTGGCTGGGCGCCGCCATCACGGGTACGCCGTGGCTCAACGTCTGGCTGCGCACGCTCGGCGCGAGCATCGGGCGCGGGGTGTGGTGCGAGAGCCACTGGCTGCCGGAGACCGACCTGGTCGGTCTCGGGGACGGGGTGACCGTCAATCGCGGCTGTGTGCTGCAGACCCATCTGTTCCACGACCGGCTGATGCGGGTGGACGCGGTACGGATGGAGGCGGGCGCCACCGTGGGGCCGCACTCGATCGTGCTGCCGGGCGCCGCCGTGGGGCGCGGCACGGTGATCGGTGCGGCGTCACTGGTGATGCGCGGCGAGCGCGTACCGGCCGACACCAGGTGGCTGGGCAACCCGGTCGCCTCGTGGCCCGCGGCCGACGACGCGCCGCACGCGACCGGCTCGGCGGAGCACGGGCCCGTCTCCTCGGTCATGGCACCCTGAACCGGACGGCTCACACCGCCACCCCTGGGAGAGGATCGCAGTGACGCTCTGGACCCGCCGCGGGTTCGTCGCCGGAGCCCTGGCGCTGCCCGCCTCGGCCGCCCCGCAGGCCCCGGCGCGGGCCGCGGACGCGCCGGCGACGCCTCGGACGCCCCCGCCGTACTTCCCGGCGCACGGCGATCCGCGCTTCCGCGTCGCGGAGTACGACCTGCGGCTGGACTGGCTGCCGTCGCGGTCGCGGCTGCGGGCGGTGGCCGTCGTGACCGGGGTCGTCGAAGAGCACACGCAGGGGCTGGGGTTGGACCTGGCGTCCACGCTCACCGTGCGGTCGGTGAGCGTGGACGGCGCTCGCGTGAGGTTCACCCACCGGGGCGACCGGGTGCGCGTCACGCTGCCGGAGCGGTACGCGCCGGGCCGTCCTTTCCGCGCGCAGATCACGTACGAGGGTCGGCCGCGCCCGGCGCGCACCGCGTACGGCGACGTGGGGTGGGACTACACGGACGCCGCGTCGTCCCACGTGCTCGTCGCGAGCGAGCCGTTGGGGGCGCCCTCGTGGTTCCCCTGCAACGACCGGCCGGACCGCAAGGCGGCGTACCGCGTCACGGTGGCGGTGCCGGACGGTCTCCAGGTGGTCGCCAACGGCACGCTGACCGGCCGCGCGCCCGGACCGCGCGGCCGGCGGCTGTGGACGTACGCCCATCCGGGTCCCATGGCGACCTACCTGGCGACCGTCGCCATCGGCCGCTTCGCGTTCTCCACCCAGTCAGGTGGCCCGGTCCCGATCCGCAACGCCTGCCCGCCGGAGCACGCGGCGGCGTTCGCGCACGACTTCGGGCGGCAGCCGGAGATGATGCGGCTGTTCGCGGGCCTCTTCGGGCCCTACCCGTTCGAGGTGTACGGGTCGGTGGTGGTGGACACCGCGCTCGACGACCCGGTGGAGAACCAGACGTATTCACTCTTCGGCACCAACCACCTGGACGGCAGGCGCGGCAACGAGACGCTCGTCGCGCACGAACTCGCCCACCACTGGTTCGGCAACAGCGTCGGGATCGCCGACTGGCGGCACATCTGGCTCAACGAGGGTTTCGCCACGTACTGCGAGTGGCTGTGGGCCGAGCACGCCTCCGGCACGCCGGCCGCCCGCACGGCCGCCGCGGCCCACGCCGCGCCGGCCTCGGCGCCGGACGGCGTCCGCATCGGCGACCCCGGCCCCGGCGACCTGTTCGACAGCACCGTCTACACCCGTGGGGCGTGCACGCTCCAGGCGCTGCGGACGACGGTGGGCGACGCGGCGTTCTTCGCCGTCCTGCGGGCCTGGGCGACCCGTCACCGCCACGGCACCGCGACGACACCCCAGTTCGTCTCCCTGGCCGAGCAGATCACCGGTCACGACCTGGCTCCCCTGTTCCACGCCTGGCTCTACGAGACGAGGCTCCCGCCGCTTCCCCGCCCCGAGTGACCGCGTTCACGTGACGAGCCGAGCGGGTCCCCGGCCACCGCGCTACGAGGTGGCGATCCGGTGCGCCAGCACCGGTGCGCCGATGAGCACACAGCTGCCCGTCGAGGTGCCCGATCCGGAGACCGTGGTGCCAGGAACCCAGGAATCGATCAACTGGCCGCGGTAGTCGTACTGACACTCCACGTCCACGTACCACTGCTGGCCTGCCGCCGCCTCGCAGGCCGCGGCCACGCCGTACACGCCCGAGGAGTCCGCGGTCGCGGTGTAGGCGCACCCGCCGGGCGCCGACGCGGACGGCCGCGCGGCGGCGGACGCTTCGCCGGGAGCGACGACAAGGCCGAAGACGGGGGCGGAGGCCGCGGTGAACAGGACGAGCAGGCGGATGATACGGCGCATCGGCAGCACCTTTCTGGCGAGGGTGGGTCACGTCGTGGGTTTCGGCGGGGTTTCTCGCACGTGCTGGTGGAGCGTGGCTGGAGCCGCCGGCCGGGTCTTCCCGGGCCGAACACGCGAGCGGGCCCGGGGCGTCGCGGCCGCGCTCGACAGCGTCGGACCACACGTCAGTGGCTCGAACCCATCGGTCGTCGGTCCCCTGCGGCGGGTCGATCACCGTAAGGTGAAGGCGAGTCGGCCTTGAGGCGTGAGGGGATGGCCCGCGTGGACACACCGGAGTGGATGAGGGCGCGGCCGCGGACCGCGATCGACTTACGCACCGACCGGCCGCACGCGGCCCGCGTCTACGACGTGCTGCTCGGCGGTAAGACCAACTACCCCGCCGACCGCGCGCAGGCGGCGGCCGTCGCCGAGCGGATGCCCTCGGTGCGGATCGCCGCCCGCGTCAACCGGGCGTTCGTGATGCGTTCCGCCAGGGAGCTGGCTCGGGCCGGGATGCGGCAGTTCCTGGACATCGGCACCGGCATACCCATGGAGCCCAACCTGCACGACACCGTGCAGCGGATCGATCCCGCCTGCCGGGTGGTCTACGTCGACAACGACCCGATCGTGCTGGCCCACTCGCGCGCCCTGCACACTTCCGACCCGCGTGGCCGCACCGCCTACATCGACGCGGACGCCTCCCGCCCCGAGACCGTTCTCGGCTCCGGCGAGGTCACCGCGACCCTGCGGCTCGACGAGCCCGTCGCGCTGTTCATGTGCCTGTTCCTGCACTGGCTTCCGGCCACCACCGACCCCTACGAGGTCGTCGGCCGACTCCTCGAAGCGCTCGCGCCGGGCAGCCATCTCGTCATCACCCACCTCGCGAGCGACATCACCCCGGCCACCGTCACCTCGGTCGAGGACACCTTCCAGGGTTCCGGGTCCGAGGTCCACGGCCGCGACCGCGACCAGGTCGCCCGTTTCTTCACCGGCCTGCGCCTCGTCGAGCCCGGTCTCGTCACCCCTCAGCACTGGCGGCCCGACGATGACCTGGCCGGCGTCGGCGGCGCGCCGGCCGACGACGCCGTGCCGGTGTGGGCGGGCGTCGCCGTCAAGCCGTGATCCCCGGCCGGCGCCTCGCGCCCGCCGGGGACCGTTCCTCGCGGCCCACTCCGCGTCAGCTGGGCAGTGTCCACTGCTGGTTGGCGCTGTCGTAGCAGGTCCAGATCTGCAAGCGGGTGCCGTTGGCGGAACTCGGGCCTGTCGCGTCCAGGCACTTGCCCGAATTCGGGTTGACCAGCTCACCGTTGGACTGGTGCTGCCACACCTGCGCCGCCGTGCCGTTGCAGTCGTACAACTGCACCTGCGTGCCGTCCGACGTCCCCGCCGACGTCACGTCCATGCACTTGCCGAGCGCCCGCAGCGTCCCGTCGGAGGCCACCGTCCACTGCTGCGCGTTCGTCCCGTTGCAGTCGTACAACTGCACCGCCGTGCCGTCGGCGCTGTTGGCACCATCCACGTCCACGCACTTGCCGCCGTAGCCGGTGATCCGGCCGGTGCCGGACGGAGGCGGCGTGCTGCCGCCGCCCGTGATCTGGTTGAAGACGCGGGAGTAGGCGTAGCCGGTGGCCTTGTCGTAGGCGTCGACCTCCCAGAACGACAGCTCCTGGACGCCGTGGGATGCGGCGAAGCTCTCCAGGGTCTGGGCGTCCGCCTGCGAGAAGTACTCGTTGTCGTCGTTCTGGCCCGCGATCGGCGTGAGCCCGATCCGGTTGTAGGCCGCCGACGTGGGGATGCCGTAGAGCCCGGCCAGCTGACCGGCGGCACCGGTCGCGGCGGACTCCGCGTCGTTCAGCGCGTTCTCCCCGTCGCCGAAGTCCATGGTCATGAGGTTGACGGCGCTGACGTCGACGCCCTTGCTCCTGGCGTCGCTGAGGACGCCGTACTCCTGCGAGGGCAGGCCATCCGGGGCGACGGCGAGGGTGTAGGACACCTGCACGGCCGGGTCCTGCGCCTGCAACGCCGCGAGCGCCTGGTCGCGGCGCTGGTTGGACGCCGTGTCGCCGAGGGTGCCGCCCTCGATGTCGAAGTCGAGGCGGGTGATGCCGTAG
The DNA here is from genome assembly GCF_003144095.1 of Streptomyces sp. ICBB 8177. GTDB lineage: Bacteria > Actinomycetota > Actinomycetes > Streptomycetales > Streptomycetaceae > Streptantibioticus_D. The sequence continues at coordinate 198,022 of NZ_NSKH01000004.1, forward strand.
GTCTTGACGACGTTGAGGTACGCGGCCGTCAGGGACGGTACGGAGGTGCAGGTCTGCGCGAGTTCTCCGCCCTCGGCGCCCCCGAAGGAGACGATGGCCGTGCCGCCGGCCGCCGTGAGCGCGTTGATCTGGGAGGCGTACGCGCCGACCGGGTCGCCGCTGTCCTCCCACTGGGCGGTGCAGCCGGACTTCGGGATGAGGAAGGCGAGCGTGTAGTACTTCAGCCCGGTGGCGTTCAGGTCCGACGCCATGTCGCCGGCGGTGCCGCCGTCGACCTGCAGGTAGGGGGCGGCGAAGTGGGCGGGGAGTGCCGTCGCCGCGTGGGCCTCGCCCGCGGTGCCCAGGAAGGCGCCCGCGGTGGCGATGGTCATCGTGGCGACGGAGGCGATGGCATGTCTCAGACGCATGCGTGGCTCCGTCCAGGCCGGAAGGTGGGGGTGTGTTCGGCCGAGCAGAACCGGAGTGAAGCCCCCGGTGTGACGCCTCGTCAAGACTTCTGACAGGAAACCTTACTGGCGAACACGGCCACACCATGCCTCTCCAGGGCGCCCCTTCATGGCAACTCCCCACCTGACCTGGGCTGTTCACAACATGGACAGGCGGCGCCTCTTTGCGGCATCTTGACTGCGGCCAACTCTTCAGGACTTGAACCGGTGGTGACCACGCGCCTCCCGCTGCCCCGCCCGCCGCGCCGGACCAGCCCGACACCACGCCGATCGGCGCATCGCCGTCACCTCACCACCCGTGACCTGCCGCATCCCCGCAGAGCGCCAAATGCCGCCCCGCTCAAACCACTTGGCACGCCGCTCCGCAACGCACGCGGCCCACGGCGTCGCAACGCTTGACAGGTTCAGACCATGCTGCTTCTGTTTGTGAAACTCATGTTGTACGGGGCACCGCCCCCGCCCCGCCGCGCACAGCCCTGCGCCGACCCCGGTGCGACGGACTCACCCCGTCCCCACTCCATGCCATCCACCCGTTGCGAAGGGGCAGCATGAACCGATTCCCAGGACGCGCCCGAATCCGCTCCGGCCCCCGTACCCGCTCGGTACGCCGAGTGGCCGGGGCCGCGACCGCCGCGGTGCTCACGGCCGCCGCGCTCTCGGTGGCGGGCGCCTCCAGCGCGCACGCCGACATCTCCTCCTCCACCTGGTACGACCTGGTGGCGGACAACAGCGGCAAGTGCGTCGACGCGGCGGCGGCCGGTACCGCCAACGGCACCGCGGTGCAGCAGTACACGTGCAACGGCACGACCGCCCAGCAGTGGCGGCTCGAACCGGCCGCCGACTCCGGCTACTACACCATCGTCAACGCGAACGGCTCCCAGCCGGCCATCGACGTGGAGGGCCCGTCCACCGCGAGCGGTGCGCTGATCCACCTGTGGTCCGACGGCGGCTGGAGCAGCCAGGAGTGGCAACCGGTGCGGGAGACCAGCGGCCGGTACCACTTCGTCAACCACTACAGCGGCCTGTGCCTCGACGTGCCCGGCGCCTCGACCGCGGACTCGGTGCAGTTGCAGCAGTACACCTGCAACGGGACCGGCGCGCAGTCCTTCTCGCTCGACGCGGCGGACGGCACCGGTGGCACTCCCCCGCCGACCAACCCGGACAACCCCGACCTCGGGCCCGACGTCAAGGTCTTCACCCCGTCGATGTCGGCCTCCTCCATCCAGTCGGCCGTCGACTCGGTCTACGCCTCCCAGGAGTCCGACCAGTTCGGCACCAACCGCTACGCCCTGCTGTTCACCCCGGGCAGCTACGACGTCGACGTGCCGGTCGGCTTCTACACCGAGGTGGCGGGGCTCGGCGCCTCGCCGGACGACGTGTCACTGACCGGCGGCGGCGTTCACGTGGACGCGGGCTGGTCGGGCGGCAACGCCACCCAGAACTTCTGGCGCGACGTGGAGAACCTCTCCGACACCCCCAGCTCCGGGACGCTGGAGTACGCCGTCTCGCAGGCCGACCCGTTCCGCCGGGTCGACGTGCACGGCAACATGGTCCTGGACGACGACACCTCGGGGAACTCCAGCAGCAACTGGTCATCGGGCGGGTTCATCGGCGACTCGCGGATCTCCGGGCAGATCAACTCCGGCACCCAGCAGCAGTTCCTGACCCAGGACACCTCCATGGGCAGCTGGACCGGCTCGAACTGGAACATGGTCTTCGTCGGCGACAAGGGCGCCCCCGCCCAGTCGTTCCCCACCTACACCACGGTCGGCCAGTCGCCGACGGTGCGCGAGAAGCCGTACCTGTACGTGGACTCGACCGGCCTGTACAACGTGATGGTCCCGGGGTTGCGCACCAACGCGAGCGGGCCGGACTGGACCGGCGGCTCGACCGCCGGGACGTCGATTCCGATCACCCAGTTCTTCGTGGTCAAGCCGGGTGACACCGCGGCCACCATCAACGCGGCGCTGGCCGCAGGGAAGAACCTGCTCGTCACGCCCGGCGTCTACCACCTCAGCCAGAGCCTGGACATCACCCGCCCCGACACCGTGGTACTCGGCCTCGGCCTGGCCACCCTGGTCCCGGACAACGGCGTCACCGCGATCACCACCGCCGACGTGGGCGGCATCGACATCGCCGGACTGATCGTCAGCGCGGGCACCACCAACAGCGACGCGCTGGTGCGCATCGGCCCGTCCGGCTCCTCGGCGGACCACGCGAGCGATCCCACCACCTTGCAGGACGTGTTCTTCCGCGTGGGCGGTGACGTGGCGGGCAAGGCCACCCAGTCCCTGGTGGTCAACAGCGCCGACACCATCGGCAGCGACCTGTGGATCTGGCGCGCCGACCACGGCAACGACGGCACCGTCGGCTGGAACACCAACACCGCCGCCAACGGCCTGGTGGTCAACGGGTCCGACGTGACGATGTACGGTCTCGCGGTCGAGCACTACCAGAAGTACCAGACGCTGTGGAACGGCAACGGCGGCCGCACGTACTTCTACCAGTCCGAGATGCCCTACGACGTTCCGGACAACGGCAGTTGGACGCCGGGGGGCGGCGAGAGCGGCTATCCCTCGTACAAGGTCGCCGACTCGGTGACCTCGCACCAGGCCTGGGGACTCGGTGTGTACTGCTACTTCAGCACCAACTCGTCGGTCGCGGCGGACCGTGCCATCGAGGTGCCGGGCAGCGGCTCGTCGTTCCACGACATGGTGACCGTGTCACTGGGCGGCACCGGCACCATCCGGCACGTGATCGACGACTCCGGCGCCCAGGTCTCCGGTGGCTCCACGGTGGCCTATCTGACGTCGGGTCCGTGAACCGGGCCCGGCCACCGGGGTTGTTCCGCCTGACGGGCTCCGGCGCGTGAGTGCTCGGCCGGACACCGGTCCTCCCGGCGTCCGGCCGAGCGCTGTGCCGTGCGCGTTCCGCGTCGACCAGGTTCCGTTACGAGGGCGCGTCCGCGGAGCGGGGCACGCCTCCGGCGCGGCGGACCAGCACGGGCAGCGCCAGCAGTACCGCCACCGCGCCCGCGGCCATGGCGATCACGGCGGCGGCGTTCGCGCCGTGCCGGAAGGCCGCCCCGAGCGGGGACAGGTGCATCGCGCGGGCCACCGCGTGCACCGAGACGACGGCCGCGGCCGATCCGGCCACCGCGCACCACACGGCGATCGTGTCGCGCACCATCAGGCACACCACCAGCACCGCGCACACCAGGGCGATGGCAGCGCCGGCGCCTTCCGCCACGGTGAACGCGCCGGTGTGTGTCAGCACCGCGCGCAGGTGGACGAGGGCGCAGAGCGCGATCGCGAAGGCGGCGGGCCACCGCAGGACGGAACGCCGGGCCCCCGCCTCGCCGCCGGCCAGGGCTCGTTGACGCGACGCATGCCGCGAGGGGGCGTCGGCGACACGCGAGGAGGCGTCGGCAGCAGGCGAGGTGGCGTCGGTCGCGGGCGACGAGGCGTCGCCGTCGGTGCGTGTCTGCGGCGCGCGCAGGTGCGCCAGGCGCCGCACGAGTTCCGCGACCTCGTGGACCGGGCGGCCCGTGGCGGCGGCCTCGATCGCCGTGTGCATGGTCTCGGCGTCGTGCGGCGGCCGGCTCAGGCACTCCACGAACTCGATCACTTCCTGCACCGGCCGGGCGGACGCCGCCATGCGGACCGCCTCGTCCGAGCTGCGGGGGTCGGCGGGCGGACGGCTGGCGAGGGCGGCGAGCTCGGCCGCCTCGGGCACCGGACGGTTCACTACGGCCGTGCGCAGCGCTTCCTCGCCCCACGCGGCGTCGGCGTGCGACTTGCGCAACTCCGTGACGAGGTCGAGGACGTCGTCCAGCGGACGCTCGACGACCGCTGCGTTCAGCAGCGCGTCGCACGCGCTGCCCTCGCCGGGTCCGGAGGACGCCCCTGTGCCGCCCGGCACCGGGGGCGCCTGCGCGTCCGGCGTCGGCGCTCCGCCGGAGACGTGTGTCGCCGGGTCGGGAGGACGGGAGCCGTCGGATATGGACCGGGGGTCGGTCGAGGGCTCTTCGGGGACTGCCGATATGGCGGACATGCATGCTCCATGGGTGTCGGGCACGCACCCATTGCCGCGTACCCAGTGGGTGACTTTCGGTGCACGCTATGAGACGGCGACGGCGCGGGCGACCTCACGCCACCCCGGTTCGCGGCACGCCGAGTGGTCTCGAAGGCCGCACGACCCATGGGGCACCGGGCCAGGACGGCCCGCGCGGGACGGCACGGCGTCCTGCTCCAGCGGGGTGAGCGCCCGGCCGCATCCGCTCGGGCCCCCGCACGCGCGGCCCTGATACGTTCGGGTCCCCGCGCCGGTCCGGGCGCGGTCGGGTGCCGGATGGAAGGCGGGACGAGGAGTGCGCATGGACGGGACGGCGGTGCTGCGCTGGGATGATCTGACCGTCACGCCGTGGAAGAACGGCGGCGGTAGCACCCGTGGCCTCGCGTCCTCCCCCAGCGGGTCCACGTTGGCGGACTTCGACTGGCGCGTGAGCGTCGCCGAGGTCGGGGCTGACGGTCCGTTCTCGGCGTTCCCGCGGATCGATCGCGTGATCATGCTCGTCGACGGCGGCACGATGGTCCTCGACGTCGACGGCGTGGCGCACACGCTCGGGCGTTTCGACTCCCTCGCCTTCGACGGCGAGGCCGCGACGACGTGCCGCCTGCCGTCCGGGCCCACCCGCGACCTCAACCTCATGACCCGGCGTGGCCGCGCGCGAGGGTCCCTGGTCGCGGTCGACGTCGCCGGGCAGTACGAGACGGTCGTGGGTGAGGGCGACGTGGCCGTCCTCGTCGCCCTCACCCCGGGTCTGATCCTCGCGCCCGGCCGCGGACTCGGCGCCCTCGACTCCGTGATGCGGGACCGGCCCGGCTCCCTGCGCATCAGCGGCACCGGCACCCTGGCCGAGATCCGGATCAGCCCGCAGCGGTGAAGCGCCGGTAGTTGACGGTACGTCATCTTCACGCTGTCGACGGGTCATCCGGCCGGTCGAGGGACCGTCCGGTGCGCCTGGTGGCGGGCGCGAGGGGAGTGCACCGTCGACGGGCTCACGCGTCCTGGTCGGGTGCTCCCGCGCCCCGCAGGACCAGGTCGACGATCCGGCGGGTGTCGCGTTCGGGGTCGAGGTGGTCGGTGCTGCCGGACGCCATGCGGGCGAGGAGCGGGGAGACCAGTAGTTCCGCGACGAGGTCGAGGTCGGCGTCGCCGCGGATCTCGCCGCGTTCCGCGCCGCGCCGCAGTACGGCGTTCATGGCCTCCCGGCGGGGGGCGACGATCTCCTCGAAGTAGCGGCGGTGCAGTCGCGGGAAGGCGGCGGCCTCGGCGTTGAGGGCGCGCAGCACGCTGCTGGCCCGTTCGTCGACCACGCGGTCGGCGAGGGTGCGCAGAACGGCCACCAGGTCCTCGCGGGTGCCGGCACCCTCCGGCGCGGGCCTGGGCTCGTTGATGGTGGCGAGCACGTCGAGGTAGAGCTCGTCCTTGGTCTTCCAGCGCCGGTAGACGCTGTTGCGCGAGACCCCGGCCTGCTTGGCGATGGCCACCAGCGACAGGCCGGTGAGTGTCGCGCCCGCCGCCACCATGTCGAGGACGGCCTCGATGATCGCCGAGTCGGTGGCGGGGTCGCGCTGACGGCCGCCCTGGCGAGCCGCGGGTTCCTGGACGGCTGGTTGCTGGATCACACCGTTAACGATACAGCGCTGTTGCGTTTCGTCACTCGGGCATGGCAATAATGGAACAGACCTGTTCTGTTTCCTTTGGAGGCCGTCCCATGTCCGAGCACGTCCCGGTGCTGATCGTCGGCGGCAGCGTCGTCGGCGCCTCCGCCGCCCTCTTCCTCGCCGCCCGCGGCATCACGCCTGTCCTGGTCGAGAAGCACCCCGGGATCTCGACCCGGCTGCGGGCCAAGCTCTTCTATCCGCGCACCATGGAGGCGTACCGGGCGGTCGGCGCGGCGGACGACGTCTACGCGGTCGAGCGCCGGCATCCGCCCGCCGACCACGCGGCGCTCGTCACCTCGCTCGCCGGGCCCGAACTGCGCAGTTGGCCGCTGCCCGCCGCGCGCGACGTCAGCGCCGTCTCACCGTGCCGGTCCGCCTTCGTCAAGCAGGCCGACCTGGAGGAGGTCGTACGCGCCCACGCCCGCGCCGCCGGGGCGGACCTGCGCTTCGGCCACCGCCTCCTCGGCCTGCGCCCGTACGACGACCACGTGAGCGCCCTCGTCCGGGACGCCGACGGCGTGCTCCGCACGATCACGGCCGACTACCTGCTCGCCGCCGACGGCAACGCCAGCGCCGTCCGCGAGAGCCTCGGCATCGGCCGCACCGGACCCGGGACCGTCGCGCACCTCATGGAGTTCGGCTTCGAGGCCGACCTGCGCCCCGCGCTCGACGGCCGCCGTCTCGCGCTGGCCTTCACCGCCGAGCCCGACCACGCGTTCCTGTCCTGGGACACCACGTGGCGCCGCGGCGCGGTCTCGGTGGCCTACGACCCGGCGACGACCGGCCCGGAGGCGTTCGACGACCTGCGACGGCTGGAGATCGTCTCGCGGGCGCTCGGCCTGCCGCCGTCGGCCATCGCGCTCACCGGCTCCCGGAACTGGCAGATGGACGGCTGGGTGGCCGACTCCTACCGCCGCGGCCGGGTGTTCCTGCTGGGCGACGCGGTCCACGTCACGCCGCCGACCGGCGGTTTCGGCGCCAACACCGGCATCCAGGACGCATGGAACCTCACCGCGAAGCTGGTGTCCGTGCTGCGCGGTCACGCCGGGCCGCGGCTCCTGGACGCCTACGACAAGGAACGGCACGCGATCGGGCGGATCACCGTCGAGCAGGCACTGCTGCGCGCCCGCGACCGCGCCCGGGTGCCGATCGAGGACCGGCCGCTGCTGAGCGAGGCGGCGGTGACACTCGGCTACCGCTACCCCCAGGGCGACGAGGACCCGGCCACCGCCGGCCTGCCGCTCGCCGACGAACCGGAGCGCTGGCGCGGCGAACCCGGCACCCGCCTGCCCCACGTTCCGCTCGCCGGCGGTCGCGGGGCCGCGTCCACCCTCGACCTGGTCCGCGACGGCCGCCACCTGCTGCTCGTCGGGCCGGACGGCGAGGACTGGACGCGGGCCGCCCGCCGACTGGACCCGCACGGCACGTTCCTCGACACGGCGCCGCTCCCCCGCCACCCCGCCCCGCAGGCGCGAACCCGGCCCACCGACGCGTGCGGGATCGGGGACCGCGGCGCGCTGCTGGTCCGCCCCGACCACGTGGTGGCCTGGCGCGGCCCACAGGCCGTTCCGGACGCCCTCGCGGTCCTCGGGGCGGCGCTGCGGGAGGCGCTCGCGGGCGGCGGGGCCGACGACCGTCCCGCAGGGCCGGAGCCGTCCGTCACCGCGCGCTGAACCGCCGCGCGAGGTGCCGGAGGGGGCGGGGATCCGCTGCCGGGCCTGATCGGTCGGCGAGCCTTAGGCTGGTCCGGAGCCCAGGACGTCCCGCGCCCCCTCACGGGCCACGAATCGGGAGCAGCCATGACCTCACAAGCCGCACCGATCAGCGACGACGCCCGCCAGGCGCTGGAGCGGGAACTCGCCGTACTGCGCGAGGAACGCGACGCGATCGCCGCCACGGTCCGGGACCCCTCCACGGACGTCGGCGACTACGCGGACCGGGCGGACGAGCTGCGCCGCGCCACGGAGCTGGAGCGGCTGGACGCCCGCGTCGACGGCCTCGCCGCGCGGCTTCGCGGCGCCGGGACGGCGGGGCCGCCCGACCCGGACCGGGTGGGCATCGGCAGTTCGGTGACGGTGGAGTTCGCCGACGGTTCGCGCGAGAGAGTCGACATCGTGGAGGTCGTGGTGCCGTCCGACGCGCCGCTGGTCACCGACGACAGCCCGCTCGGCAAGGCCCTGCTGGGGCGCCGGGTCGGCGATCGCGTCGAGTACAGCGCCCCGGACGGCGACACGACCGCACGGATCGTGTCGCTGGACTCCCGTACATCCTGACCGGGGCCTGGTGAGCACGTTCGGGCAGACGGGGGTCGAGCGCGGATGACCGGAGTGCCGACGACGCCCAAACGCCCCCGCGCCGCACGGCGTTGCGGCACGGCCGGGTCGAGAGACCTTCGACGCACGCGAAACGGCTTGCGGGACAAGCCGGATCGCGTGCAGTCCGTCGGTGCCAACCGCTCTCGGGCACCGGTTGCGGGCCATCCGAGGGGTTGTTTGAGTGGGAATCGGCCTGTTCGCCGCAGTCGCGTCCACTGGAGCCCCCATGACGATCCCCTTCGGCTCAGCCTTCGGTTCCTCCGACCCGTTCGGTGAGATGCTCAGCCGGTTCTTCGGCACCTCCCCCGCCTCCTCGCCGCCCGCGGTGCAGCGGGTGCCGATCGGACGGCTGCTGAGCGAGTCCTCGCACGAACTGCTGAACCTGGCCGCCCGGCGGGCCGTCGAGGACGGCAGTGCCGACCTGGACACCGAGCACCTGCTATGGGCCGCGGCGCAGGTCGATCCGTCGCGGCGGCTGCTGGCACGCGCCGGCGTGGACCCCGACGCGCTCGCCGCGGAGCTGGCCCGCGCACTGCCCAGGGAGTCCGCCGAGCCGTCCACGGAGCCGGGCCTGACCCCCGCCGCCAAGCGGACCCTGACCACGGCGTACGCGCACTCGCAGGCCGCGGGCGGGTCGTACATCGGCCCCGAGCACATCCTGTCCGCCCTGCTGGACGACACGGATTCCGGCGCCGCCCGCGCGCTGAGCGCGGAGAACCTCGACGTGAGCAAGTTGCGCGCCACGGCGGACCGGGCCTCGCGCGGGGACGGCACCCAGCCGGGGGCGGGCGGCGGTGCCGCGACGACGCTGGAGGAGTTCGGACGCGACCTCACCGAGGAGGCCAGGGCCGGGAAACTCGACCCGGTCGTCGGGCGCGCCGAGGAGATCGAGCAGACGGTGGAGATCCTCTCGCGCCGCACCAAGAACAACCCGGTGCTCATCGGCGAACCGGGCGTCGGCAAGACCGCCATCGTCGAAGGGCTCGCCCAGCGGATCGTGGCCGGCGAGGTGCCCGACACGCTCAAGGACAAGCGCGTCGTCTCCCTCGACCTGTCCGGCATGGTGGCGGGCGCCCAGTACCGGGGCCAGTTCGAGGAGCGGCTGAAGAAGGTCATCGACGACGTCAAGCAGGCCGAGGGCGAGATCGTCCTGTTCATCGACGAACTGCACACCGTGGTCGGGGCCGGGGCCACCGGCGAGGGCTCGATGGACGCGGGCAACATGCTCAAGCCCGCGCTGGCCCGCGGCGAGCTGCACGTCGTGGGAGCCACGACCATCGACGAGTACCGCAAGCACATCGAGAAGGACGCCGCGCTGGAGCGCCGCTTCCAGCCCGTACTGATCCCCGAGCCGACGGTCGAGGAGACGGTGGCGATCCTCGAAGGGCTGCGTGACGCCTACGAGGCCCACCACCAGGTCCGCTTCGCCGACGGCGCACTGGCCGCGGCCGCCGAGCTGTCCGACCGGTACGTCAGCGACCGCTTCCTGCCCGACAAGGCCATCGACGTGATGGACCAGGCGGGCGCCCGGGTGCGGCTGCGCAACGCGAGCCGATCGACGGAGGTCGTCAGCCGCGAGGACCGGCTGGCGAAGCTGCGGCGGGAGAAGGACCAGGCGGTGGCGGCGGAGGACTTCGAGCGGGCGTCCGGGCTGAAGGCCGAGATCGCCGAGGCGGAGAGCGAACTCGCCGGGATCGAGGAGCGGCGCGAGGGCGTGGTCTCCGTGACCGAGGCGGACGTCGCCGAGGTCGTCGCACGCCGCACCGGCATCCCCGTCTCCCAGCTGACCGCCACCGAGAAGGAACGCCTCCTGCGGCTGGAGGAGGAGATGCACGCCCGGATCGTCGGGCAGGACGAGGCGGTCACCGCGGTGTCGCTCGCGGTGCGCCGCAGCAGGGCGGGCATGGGCGACCCGAGGCGACCCGTCGGGTCCTTCCTCTTCCTCGGCCCGACCGGCGTCGGCAAGACGGAGCTCGCGAAGACCCTGGCCGAGCTGCTGTTCGGCGAGGAGGACCGCATGGTCCGCTTCGACATGAGCGAGTTCCAGGAGAAGCACACGGTGGCCCGCCTCGTCGGCGCCCCTCCCGGGTACGTCGGCTACGAGGAGGCAGGGCAGCTGACCGAGAAGGTCCGCAGGAACCCCTACAGCGTTCTGCTCTTCGACGAGGTGGAGAAGGCCCACCCCGACATCTTCAACACCCTGCTGCAGATCCTCGACGACGGCCGCCTCACGGACGCGCAGGGGCGCACGGTGGACTTCCGGCACTGCGTCGTCATCATGACGTCCAACATCGGCGCCCACCGCATCCTGGACCACGAGGGCGACGTGTCCGAGATCAAGGACGAGCTGATGGAGGACCTGCGGGCGCGGTTCCTGCCGGAGTTCCTCAACCGGATCGACGAGATCATCATCTTCCACGGCCTCACCGAGGACGATCTGAACCGGATCGTGGACCACCTTCTCGCGCAGAGCGAGCGCCGCGTGCACGCCCAGGGCATGACCCTCGAAGTGACCGACGTGGCCAGGAAGTTGCTCGTGCAGCGCGGCTACCAGCCGGAGTTCGGCGCCCGGCCGCTGCGCCGGACGATCCAGAACGAGCTGGACAACCGCATCGCCTCGCTCCTGCTGTCCGGCGAGGCGGAACCGGGCGACACCATCGTCGCCGACGTGGTGGACGGAGCCCTCCAGTGCAGCGTACGCCACGCGGCATCGCGGGACGGCGGCGACTGACGCGCCTGTACGCGCCCATCCGACCCATCCGACCCAGGCCGATCCGACAAGGGGAACGACGATGGCTCATCACCACAAGTCCAACAAGCAGGTCGAGCAGAACCCGGACACCGGCCACAGCCGCGGCATGCCGCGCCGGCCCGACGAGGAGGAGATGGACGAGCGCACCCGCGAGGACCGGGACGAACTGCGTGAGGAGAAGCGGGAGGAACACGAGGAACGCGAGCGCTGACACCGCGCGTCAGAGCGCGGTGAGGCACGGAGCGCCTGCCCCGGTCAGGGACTGAGCGCTTGCCCGACCAACGCGGTCAGTTCGTCGTCCGTGATCGTTGCCGCGTCCTCGGGGCGTATGCGCAACGTGGCCTTGCCGAAGAGCAGTTCGGGGTGGCGGGCGGCGAAGTCCGCGTTGCGGTCGGGCTGCCAGCCGTAGAGCGAGACCCCGTGGCTCCACACGGCGAGGTGGAGCCTGCGCCTGCCGACCCGGTACGTGGGCATCCGGTAAGAGATGCCCACGCTCGCCTCCGGACGGGCCTGGAGGATCAGCCGGTGCACGCGGTCGAACAGCGGCCGGTACTCGGCCGGAACGGCGTCGGCGTAGGCCTGGAACTCCTCGTTCACGTCCACACCGGCATTGTCTCCCCGGCCTCGGTCCCGCGCCGTCCCGGGACGCGGCCCGTCAGTCCTGCCGCGGCGGTGCGCTGCCGTAGGGGCGGGTGAGGATCTCCATGCCGTGTCCGGCCGGATCGAGGAAGTACAGGCCCCGGCCGCCGTAATGGTGGTTGATCTCGCCCGGCTGCTTCAGGTGGGGGTCGGCGTAGTAGGTGATCCCGGCGTCGGTGATCCGTGCGAACGCGGCGTCGAACTCCTCGTCGGACACGAGGAACGCGTAGTGCTGGGCGGTGATCGACGCGGAGTCCGCGGTGGCGAAGTCCAGGGTGACGCCGTTGGCGGTGGCCACGGGGACGAACGGCCCCCATTCGGCGCCGACTTCGAGCCCCAGGACATGGGCCAGGAACTCGGCGGACTCGTGCTTGTCGTGGGCGTGGACGATGGTGTGGTTCAACTCGACCGACATGGGTGAAGTGCCTCCGCTGGGCAGCTCACGGGCACCTCCATGCCTCACCCGGTCGGTGACGGCACGCGATGCCGTGATCCGATCGTAGCCGCGCCGCCCCGGAAACGACCATGCCACCCGCCGTGCGCGGCCTGGGCATTGACGACTTCCGGCCACGGTCGAAGATCGCCCGGGAGCAGGGCCGCCAGGCAGCCGAGGTTGGAACGCCGGGCCATCGCCTCGGTGCCGTCCGCGGCTCCGCCCTCCTGCTCGTGGGGACCTCAGGCAACGTTGCGGACAGGAATCGGGGGCGCGGGGTTCAGGCGGGCGGTTCGACCTCGACGTGGCGGCGGCCGCGTGCGTCGCGGTACTCCAGCGCCGTCCACCCGGCCTCTTCCAGCACGGCGGCGCAGCGCTTCAGGGCCGCGGCGGCCTCGTGCGGGGCGCCGCTTCCCCTGGGGCCGACCCACTCGACGCGCACGACGCCCTCGCGCGGGGCCGAGACGAGGTATCCGGTCACGGCGGGGGCGCCGTCCGGGCCGACCGCGGACGGCTGGAGACCGTGCGCCTCCAGGGTCAGCGCGACCGCCCGCACCGCCTGCCGGGCCTCCCAGGGCGCGGGGAGCCGCAGCGGCTCCGGCACGTCGGCGTTCACCAGGCGGCGGATGTCCAGCAGGGCGGCGTAGGCGGCTTCGACCTGCCGCCGTCGACGGGCGTCGGGCGGCCCCGCCGGTTCGTGCCCGGTCGCCACGGGGAATCCGCCCACCGGGGCACCGCCCGGCCCTGCGGCATCGGTCATTCCGTAAGCCTACGGCGGGGCATCGGACGCGTCGTCGGTCGCCCGCGCCGGCTCTCCGTCTCCCAGCCTTCCCGAGGCCGCCGTCAGCGGCTCCGTGCAACGACCTTCATGCGCACGACATTTCCTCAGTCCGACGTGTTCACGTCACGGACGAAGAGTGTCCTAATGCTGTGCGGCGCCTGCTACCCACCGGTAGCGCCGGTGCCCGCCCCTGCGCCTCGACACTCAGGAGATCTCGGATGGCCGCATACAGCAGACGACAGTTCGTCACCGGCGCGTCCGCCGCTTTCGCCGCGGCGGCACTGACGCTGGGCGACGCCCGCTACGCTTCGGCTGCCGCCCGGGACCGCGCCCTGGCGCTGTCCGCCGCGCGGGCCGTACAGGCCGCGGGCACCACGCTGGAGCAGGTCGCCACCCCGTCCGCGGCCGGTCCGTACCACCGGCTGGCGGCGGGGCCCGGATGGCCGCTGGTCGTACGCACCGACCTGGTCGCGGGGCAGTCCGGACGCGACGACCGCCGTACCGGGCTCGCCTGCTTCGTCCAGTTCACCGACCTGCATCTGGCGGACACCGAGTCCCCGGCGCGCTTCGAGTACCTGGCGCAGTACGCGGACGGCGCGTACCGGCCGCAGGAGGCGCTGACCGTGCGCGGCGCCTCCTCGCTCGTCGAGCGCGTCAACTCCCTGCCCGGCGGCCCTTACACGGGCAGCCCCTTCTCCTTCGTCATCGCCACCGGTGACAACGCGGACAACCACGAGCAGCTCGAACTCGACTGGTACCTCACGGTGATGAGCGGCGGCTCCATCACCCCCAACAGCGGCGACCTCACCCGGTACGAGGGCGTGCAGAACTCCGGTTCCACCGCGTACTGGAACCCGGAGTCCAGTCTTCAGGACGACTACAAGACGAAGGCCGGGTACCCGCAGATCCCGGGCTTCCTCACCGCGGCGGGCCGCCAGTTCGACGCGCCGGGGCTGCGGGTGCCGTGGTACACGACCGTCGGCAACCACGACGACAGCATCGAGGGGACCCTGCCCGACCTCGGTCTGCTCAACTCCCTCTACACCGGCGACCGCAAGCTCGAAGGCTGCGACGACGCGGACGCCGCCAAGCTCGCCGCGGCGCTGCGGAACGACCCGGCGCAGGCGCTCACGCTCTTCGTCAAGCTGCTGGACAACGGGCCGGTGCGCCGCGTCACCCCCGACGCGCGCCGCGCGCCCTTCACCCCGGAGCAGTTCGCGCAGGCCCACCTCGACCCCTCGTACACCGGCGCGGGCCCGGTCGGACACGGCTTCACCGCCTCGGCGGCCTCCAGCGGGAAGCTGTACTACACCTTCCCGGTGGCGCCGGGGGTGCTGGGGGTCAGCCTGGACACCACCAACCGGGCGGGCTGGGCGGACGGTTCGGTCGGCACCGCGCAGCTCGACTGGCTGGAGTCGGTCCTCCAGGCCAACAGCACGCACTGGTACGACACGGACGGCAACGTGGTGCGCGCAGGCTCGACCGACCAACTGGTGGTCGTCTTCAGCCACCACACCAGCTCCACCATGGGCAACCTGCTGCCCGACCCGTACAACCTGCTGGAGGCCAGGCACAGCGGCTCGGAGGTCGTCGCGCTGCTCCAGCGCTACCCGAACGTCGTCGCCTGGGTGAACGGCCACACCCACGCCAACCAGATATCGCCGCACCCGCACGCGGTCCCGGAGCGCGCCTTCTGGGAGATCAACACCGCTTCGCACATCGACTACCCGCACCACGCCCGGGTGATCGAGATCGCGGACAACGGCGACGGCACGCTGTCGCTGTTCACCACGCTGATCGAGTCGGCGGCTCCGTACGCCACCGATTTCTCCGACACCTCCGACACCGGGCTCGCCGCCCTGTACCGGGAGTTGGCGTACAACGATCCCTACGCCACCCCCGCGCAGAAGCTCGGGGCCTCCGGCGACCACAACACCGAACTGCTGCTGGCGAAGCCCGGCGCCTGAGAGCAGGCGGGCACCCGGGGAACGGCGGGCCGGCGGGGCGACCTCCCCCGCCGGCCCGCCGGGGTCCGGCCGCCGGGAAGCGGACTCGTATATCCGGCATTCATCGCACTCCGTCAGCATGGTCGCATCGCCCATGCACAGCGGAGGTCGAGTGCCCGTGTACCTCGAAGACCCACCCCGGCGGCACCTCGAAACCCCCGGCGCGCCCGACGCGAGCGCCGAGCGGGAACACTGGTGGCCGAGTCTGGCCGATCCGCGCAAGCGTGCCACGTTCGCGAGCGTCAGTGCGGACCCCTCACTGGCGTTCGGCAGACCCCATCCCGCGCTGCTCCCCTACGTGCTCCAGTACACCGGCATCGCGGCCATGGGCGACGGCGCCGGCCTTCCCTCGGTGCAGCGTGTCCCGCCGGAGTGCGCGGTCATGCTGACCATCTCGCTGTCCGAGTCACCGCGCGGGAGCGTCATGGGGGCGGACGGCACCCGCGACCTGCCGGGGGCGGGACTCGCCGGGCTGCACGAGCGCTTCTACCTCATCGAGTACGCCGCCCGGCGCGGCAGCGCACTGCTGGTGGCCCTCACCCCGCCCGGCGCCTACGCGCTCTTCGGCTTGGCGATGCGTGAAGTGGCGAACGAACACGTGGCGTTGGGCGACCTGCTGGGCCGGCGCCGCGCGGACCGGCTCGTCGACGAGCTGGTGAGCGCGCCCACCTGGGACCACCGGTTCGCCGTGCTCGACCGCGTCCTGACCGCGCGCGCGTCCCAGGGCCGGGAGCCGGACGGCGTGCTGCTGCGGGCCTGGGAGGAGCTCGCGCGGTGTCAGGGCCAGGTGCGGATCGGGCGTCTCGCGGAGGAGCTGGGGTGCAGCCGAAGGTACCTGGAGAAGCGGTTCGGCGAGCAGGTCGGCCTCACGCCCAAGACGGTCGCCCGGATGTGGCGCTTCCAGCGGGCGACGCACCTGCTGATGGATCCCGGCGCGCCGACGTGGCGGGAGGTGTCGCACACCTGCGGCTACACCGACCAGGCGCATCTGGTGAAGGACTTCCGCCTCCTCGCCGGCTGCACCCCCACCCAGTTGCTCGGCCTGCACCCTCACCGGCCGGATCGAAGGCGTTCGCATTTTTCCAAGACCGGGCCGGACGAGCGCCGATAGCGTCGCGGCAGGCGGGTTCCCGGCCGGGGCGACGGGGGAACCCCGGCCGGGAACCCGCCTGCCCTCGTCGTGGGCGGCGCGTCACGTACGCAGCCACACCGCGGTGTCCGGCGGCAGCCGATCCCCGTCCAGCGCACCGCTCGCCAGGAGCGGTGCGCGGTGCTCCGGGAGCCGCACGGCGTGCGGGGCGAGATTGAGCACGCAGGCGAACGAGGCGTCCCGGCGGAAGGCCAGCACCCCGGGCCCCGCGTCCAACCACGTCAACGTGCCGTCACCCAGGGCGGGTTCGCGGCGGCGCAGGCGCAGGGCCGCGCGGTACAGCTCCAGCATGGAGTCCGGGTCGCCGCTCTGCGCCTCGGCGGTCCGCCCGGCCCAGTCGTCGGGCTGCGGCAGCCAGGGCTCCGCGCCGCCTTCGGGCCCGAAGCCGTAGGGGGGCCGCGTGCCGGACCAGGGCATCGGGACCCGGCAGCCGTCCCGTCCGGGGTCGGCTCCGCCGGTGCGCAGGTACATCGGGTCCTGACGGCGGTCCGCCGGGATGTCCTCCGCCTCGGGCAGTCCGAGTTCCTCCCCCTGGTAGAGGTAGACCGATCCGGGCAGCGCGAGCGTCAGCAGTGCGGCGGCCCGGGCCCTGCGGGTGCCGAGCGCCAGGTCGGTGGGGACGCCGTGGGCCTTGGTGGCGAAGTCGAAGCCGGTCTCCGCGCGGCCGTAGCGGGTGACCGTCCGCGTCACGTCGTGGTTGCACAGCACCCAGGTGGCGGGGGCGCCGACCGGGCGGTGCGCCGCGAGGGTGGTGTCCACGCACGTCCTGAGGCGTTCGGCGTCCCAGGGGCAGCACAGGAAGCCGAAGTTGAACGCGGTGTGCATCTCGTCGGGCCGCAGGTAGCGGGCGAACCGCTCGGGGTCGGGCGTCCACACCTCGCCGACGAGGATCCGGGCTCCGGGGTAGCCGTCGGCGACGGCCCGCCAGGAGCGGTAGATCTCGTGCAGGTCGTCGCGGTCGACGTACGGGTGCGGGTCGGGCTCGCCCCGCGCCGGCAGGTCGGGCAGCGCCGGGTCCTTCGTGAGCAGGGCGGCCGAGTCGACCCGGACGCCCGCCGCGCCCCGGTCGAACCAGAAGCGCAGCACCTCCTCGTGCTCTCGCCGCACCGCCGGGTGGGCCCAGTTGAGGTCGGGCTGGCGGGAGTCGAAGAGGTTGAGGTACCACTCGCCGGGGCTGCCGTCCGGTTCCGTGGTCCGGGTCCAGGCGGGGCCGCCGAACTGCGAGGGCCAGTTGGTGGGCGGCAGCTCACCGTGCGCGCCGCGGCCGGGGCGGAACCAGAACAGCTCACGGGCGGGGCTGCCGGGCCCGGCCGCGAGCGCCTCGCGGAACCAGGGGTGTTCCGCGGAGACGTGGTTGGGGACGATGTCGACGATGGTGCGCATGCCCAGGTCCAGCGCCTCCGCGATCAGCTTCTCGGCGTCGGCGAGAGTGCCGAACATCGGGTCGACGTCGCGGTAGTCGGCCACGTCGTAGCCGCCGTCGGCCATCGGCGAGGGGTACCAGGGGTTGAACCACAGCGCGTCGACGCCCAGTTCGCGCAGGTAGCCCAGGCGGGAGCGGACGCCGGCGAGGTCCCCGGTGCCGTCGCCGTCCGCGTCGGCGAAACTGCGCGGGTACACCTGGTAGATGACCGCGCCGCGCCACCAGGCGTCGTCGGTCGCGGAGATGTCTGCCACGGGGAGTCCTTTCGTGTGCGGCCGGCCGGGCCGTGGGACGTTCAGCCCTTCAGGCCGCCGGCGGTGAGGCCGGACATGATGTTGCGCTGGAAGAGCAGGAAGACCAGCAGGGTCGGCAGCGACGCGATCGCGAGGGCCGCGATCAGTTCGTTCTCGGTGACGCCGGTCGCCAGCGCGTAGATGCCGACGTTGAGGGTGCGGCGGGCCGGGTCGGGCTCGGTGAGCATCGGCCACAGGAAGTCCTTCCACACGTTGACGACGGCGAAGATGGACACGACGCCGAGCACCGGCCGGGAGATCGGCAGCACGACCGAGCGCAGGGTGCGCAGTGGCGAGGCGCCGTCGATCGCGGCGGCGTCCAGCAGCTCCGTGGGAATGGAGTCGAAGAACCGCTTGAGCAGGAAGATGGTGAAGGCGTTGGTGACCGAGGGCAGCCAGATCGCCCAGGGCGTGTCGAGCAGGTCGAGGTGCAGGAGCGGCAGGTCGAGCACGGTCAGGTACTGCGGTACGACGAGCACGGTGGCCGGGATCATCAGCGTCGCCAGCATCAGTGCGAGCACCACGTTGCCCAGTACCGGACGCAGCTTCGACAGCGAGTAGGCGGCGGCGACGTCCAGCACGAGTTGGAAGGCGAGCGCGCCGAACGCGTACCAGAGGGTGTTGACCAGCAGTCGGGCCAGGTCCAGGTCGCTCCATGCCTTGGCGTAGGTGGCCGGGTGCGGCTGGTGCGGGTAGAGGGTGGGCGGGTCCTGGATGATCTCGTGGGTGGTCTTCAGTCCTCCGGTGACCATCCAGTACAGAGGGCCGAGGAAGACCAGGGTGAAGACGGCGGTCACCAGGACGAACAGGGTCCAGTACAGCGCCTTGCCCCGCGGGCGGGCGAGCTGGACCGGGGAGATCAGGGTGCGGCTGTCGGGTGTGGTGGCCATGGTGTCCTAGTCCTGGTCCCGGCCGTCGCGGCTGAGTCGTACGTACACGGCGGAGAAGAGGGCGAGCACGACGAGCAGCACGAGGCCGAGGGCCGCCGCGGCCCCGTAGTTGTCGAAGTTGAAGGCGTACTGGTACATGAGGTAGACGACCGTCGTCGTGGAGCCCTGCGGCCCGGCGCCGCCGGTGAGCAGGAAGGGCTCGGTGAACACCTGCATCGTGGCGATGATCTGCATGAGCAGCATCAGCGAGAGGATCAGCCGGGTCTGCGGGACGGTGACGTGCCAGATCCGGCGCAGCAGTCCGGCGCCGTCCAGCTCGGCCGCCTCGTACAGTTCGCCGGGGATGCCCTGGAGCGCGGCCAGGTAGATCAGGGTGGCGCTGCCCATGTTCATCCAGGTGGAGGCGATGACCACGGACAGCAGCGCGGTGCCGGTCGACTGGAGCCACTGCGACGTGGGCAGGTGCAGGGTGCGCAGGATGTGGTCGAACAGGCCGTAGCCGGGGTCGTAGAAGTACTTGAACAGCAGGACGGAGGCGACCGGTGGCAGCATCACCGGCAGGTAGACCAGCACCCGCAGGTAGCCCTGGCCGTGCCGGAACTCGTTGAGCAGCACGGCGACGAGGAACGGCACGACGAAGCCGAGCAGCAGGGCCAGGCACGTGTACTCGACCGTGTTGCGCCACGCCTGCCAGAACGCGGGGTCGTGCACGATCTGCCGGAGGTTGTGCCAGCCGGCCCAGGTGGTGCGCCCGCGGTGGGTGCGCTGGAAGGCGAGGACCACCTCGCGGACCATCGGGTACCAGGAGAAGAACCCGAAGCACAGCACGGCGCCGACGAGGAAGCCGTGCGCGGTCAGGTTGCGGCGCGCCGACCGCGCCAGGGCCGCCTTCCGTGACGCCTCGTCAGAATGCTGTGGTGGAGCGGTTGTCCGGGTCCCGGTGCGGCTGTCCTGGCCGCCGGGGACGACGAGTGCCGGCATGATGGTCCTCCGCCTCCCTACTGGCTGTTGGCCAGGACCTCGTCGACCTGCGCGGCGGCGGTGGACAGCAGCTTGTCCACGTTCGCCGAACGGTCGGTCAGCACGCCCGACATGGCGTTGTCCAGCACCTTGTAGATCTCCTGGGCGTTGGGCGGCTCCGCGCGGCCGGGCAGCGGATGAGCGGTGAACGCGGCGAAGTTGGCGACGGGCATGGTGGCGCTCGCGGCCTTGAGCCGGTCGTCGGTGGCCTTGGTGGCGCCGGTGTAGAACTCCGGCTGGGGTAGTCCCACGGGCAGCCCGTCGGCCTTGGTGCGGGCGTAGTCGAACTGGCCCTGCCCCTCTTTGAGGAACTTGAAGTCCAGCCAGGCGATGCCGGCCTTGATCTGGTCCGGGGTGTCGGACTTCTTGAACAGGTAGGCGTCGCCGCCGAGCAGGGTGCCCTTGCCGCCGGGCATCGGGCCCATCCCGTAGTCCTCGTAGTGGCCGCCGAGGGTCTCGACCATGTACGTGATGTCGTCCGGCGCCGCGATGAACATGCCGAGCTTGCCGGCCACCATCTGCTTTTGCAGGTCGCCCCACTTGAGCAGTTGGGTCTGACCCATGCTGTCGTCGTCCCAGCGCATGGCGTGCAGTGTGTCGAGGATCTGCCTGCCCTGGGCGTCGTCGAAGGTCGCCTTGGTGCCCGCGGCGTTGACGACGCTCGCGCCGAGGCCGTCCATCTCGGCCGTGAAGTGCCAACCGCCGTTGTTGCCCGCGCTGTAGTCGCCGTACCCGGCGATGCCGTGGCCGAGGGCGGCGATGGCCTTGGCGTCGGCGCGCACCTGCTCCCAGGTGGCGGGCGGCTTGTCCGGGTCGAGGCCGGCCTCCTTGAACAACTTGCGGTTGATCAGGATGCCCATGGTGTAGTCACTGGCGGGCAGCCCGTAGAGCTTGCCGCTGTCCTTCTCGACGTCGAGCACGTCGGGGGCGATGTCGTCGAGCGTGGGTACCGTGCGCCGGTTGACGTACGGCGTGATGTCGGCCGCCTGTCCGGCGTCGAGCACCTGCGGCAGGTCGGTGAAGTAGCTGTAGAAGACGTCCGGTTCCGTGCCGCCCTTCAGCTGCGCGGCGAAGGTCGCCGGGTCCTCGCACTGCCCGGTGGTGGACTTACCGTCCACGGTGACGTTCGGGTAGAGCTTGTGGAACGCGGCGACGTCCTCGTTCCACTCCTTCAGCTCCGGCTTCTTGGTGGCCGGCGGCATGCAGTCGATGGTGATCGTGACCTTGGTCTTCGGGTCGAGCGGCGCCGAGGCGTCGGCCGGTGCGGCGCCCGATCCGCTCGCGCCACCGGATCCGCCGGAGCACGCGACGCCGGTCAGCCCGAGACCGGCGACCACCACCGCGGCCACCAGCGCACGGCTGCGCCGTCTCGTCGTACGAGGTCTTGTCATGAGCTGTCCCTTCCGCTGAGTGGCGTTGAACGTACAGAAGCCGAAGGGCTTGCGCAAGAAGTTGCGTTGATCCATCGCGGAATTTACGCACAGCATCTTGCTTGCTTGCGAAGGGCGCTCCTATGGTGTGCACGCTCCTCCCCCACCGCACGCCGTGCGGCCGACGCGCGGGCGCCCCGCACGACGCCCCCGCCGAGACGTGAAGAAGGTGCAGCACAGGGCATGGACACACACCGCAGAAAGACCCACCACCCCCCACGCCGACCGGTCACCGCCCGGCTGGTCGCGGCGGCGGCCGTCTGCGCGACGGCTGTCGCGCTCGCCTCCCCCGCCCACGCGGCCGGTTCCGGGCACCGTGCGCATCCGGCCGCAGACCGCCCCGCCGCGGTCACCGGCGGCCAGGGCGCGAGCGTCCCGTTCACCGAGTACGAGGCGGAGAACGCGGCCACCAACGGCACCGTCATCGGCCCCGACTACACCCAGGGCACCGTCGCCTCCGAGGCGTCAGGCCGCAGGGCGGTGCGGCTCAGCGGCCAGGGCCAGTACGTGGAGTTCACCCTCACCGCACCGGCGAACGCGGTCGACGTCTCGTACAACCTGCCGCAGGGCAGCAGCGGTTCGCTCGCCGTGTACGTCAACGGCACGCGTGTCTCCAAGACGCTGCCGGTCACCTCGAAGTACTCCTACGTCAGTACGCCCAACATCGGCGGCTCCAAGACCCACCACTTCTTCGACGACGCGCGGATGCTGCTCGGCCAGAACCTCCAGGCCGGCGCGAAGGTGAGGTTCCAGGTCGACTCCGACAGCACCGGCGGCCCGTTCACCATCGACCTCGCCGACTTCGAGCAGGTGGCCGCGCCCGCCGCGCAGCCGTCGGGCTCCCTGTCGGTGACCGACTACGGCGCGGACCCAAGCGGCCAGGGAGACTCGACCAACGCCTTCGACCAGGCCATCTCGGCGGCGCGTTCGCAGGGCAAGGAGGTGTGGATCCCGCAGGGCGTCTTCACCATCACCTCGCCCCTGCCGGTGGACGGCATCACCCTGATCGGCGCGGGCGAGTGGTACTCCGAACTGCACGGCACCCACCTGATCGACATGTCCAGCGCGCAGGGCGACGTGAAGCTGGAGAACTTCGCCGCCATCGGCGAGGTGACCACCCGCAACGACAGCTCGCCGGACAACTTCGTCAACGGCAGCCTCGGTTCGGGCTCGGTCGTCTCCGGCCTGTGGATCCAGCACGAGAAGGTCGGCCTGTGGCTGGAGGGCACCAACACGAACCTCCAGGTCACCGGCAACCGCATCCTGGACACCACGGCCGACGGCATCAACATCAACGGCACCGCGACCGGCGCGGTGATCAAGGACAACTACATCCGCAACACCGGTGACGACGGCCTGGCGATGTGGTCGCTGTACGCGCCGGACACCGACGACTCGTTCGTCGACAACACCGTCGTCCAGCCCAACCTGGCCAACGGCATCGCCCTCTACGGCGGCAAGGACCTCACCGTCCAGGGCAACTACGTGGCCGACACCAACGCGCTCGGCAGCGGCATCGCCATCTCCAACCAGGCGTTCCTCCAGCCGTTCAACCCGCTGTCGGGCACCATCACCGTCGCCGACAACACCATCGAGCGCGGCGGCGCGATGAACCCCAACTGGAACCACCCGATGGGCGCGCTGCGAGTGGACTCCTACGACTACGCGATCTCCAACCCCGTTAACATCACCGACACCGTCATCAAGGACAGCCCCTACAGCGCCTTCGAGTTCGTCTCCGGCGGCGGCCACGGCTACCCGATCACCAACGTGACGGTCAAAGGCGCCTCGGTGACGAACACCGGCACGGTGGTCGTGCAGAACGAGACGCAGGGCTCGGCGACCTTCTCCGACGTCACCGCGAGCGGCGTCGGCGCGGCGGGTGTCTACAACTGCCCCTACCCCTCGGGCAGCGGCACCTTCGCCGTGACCGACGGCGGGGGCAACTCCGGCTGGAGCAGCACCTGGAACGACTGCTCGACCTGGCCCACCCCGAACGGCGGCAACCCCGGCGGCGGCACGCCCGGCACCGGCAACCTCGCCCTGCACCGTCCCGTCTCCGACACCGGCCACCAGGACGTCTACGTGGCGTCGAACGCGGTGGACGGCGACGCCAACACCTACTGGGAGAGCACCGACAACGCCTTCCCGCAGTCCTTCACCGTGGACCTGGGCTCGACGCAGGCGGTCGGACGGCTGGTGCTCAAGCTTCCGCCCAGCAGTGCGTGGGGCGCGCGGACGCAGACCCTCTCCGTGCTCGGCAGCACCGACGGCTCCGCCTACTCCACGCTGGTGGGATCGAAGGGGTACACGTTCGACCCGGCGAGCGGGAACACCGCGACGGTGACCCTCCCGTCGGGCACCAGCACCCGCTACCTGCGACTGACGTTCACCGGGAACACCGAATGGCCGGCGGGCCAGCTGTCGGAGTTCGAGGCGTACGCGCAGTGAGCCGCAGGAGGGACTGACGCCGCGTCACCCACCTGACAGAGCTGACGAGGCGTCAACGCCGTGGCGTCGAGGGATCGTTACGCACCCCTCGACGCCACGGCCGCGGGCGGTTCAGCGCACCGGCGCCGTGGAGCCCCGGACCACCAGCTCCGGTTCGAAGAGCAGCTCGTCGGCGGGGACGTGCTTGCCGTCGATCCGCGCGGTCAGCAGTTGCACGGCCGCCCGGCCCATCGCCTCGATCGGCTGACGCACCGTGGTGAGCGGCGGATCGGCACAGTTCATGAAGGCGGAATCGTCGTAACCGACCACCGAGACGTCCTGCGGCACCCGCAGCCCCCGCCTGCGCACGCCGCGCACCACACCGAGGGCCAGCACGTCGCTCGCGCAGATGACGCCGGTCACCCCACGCTCCAGCAGACGTCCCGCCGCGGCCTGGCCGCCCGCCTGGGAGAACATCGCGTGCTCCACCCGCTCCTCGGGCAACTCAAGGCCGGACGCCTTCGCGACCTCGTGGGCGGCGGCCAGCTTGCGGCTCGACGGCACGTGGTCGGGCGGGCCGAGCACCAGGCCGACGCGTTCGTGGCCGAGCGAGACCAGGTGGCGCCATGCCTGCTCGACGGCGACCGCGTCGTCGCAGGAGACCTGCGGGAACCCCAGGTGCTCTATGGCCGCGTTGATCAGCACCACCGGCAGGTTGCGCTCGGCCAGCAGCCGGTAGTGGTCGTGCGGGGCGTCGGCCTGGGCGTAGAAGCCGCCGGCGAAGACCACACCGGAGACGTGCTGCTGGAGCAGGAGCGAGACGTAGTCCGCCTCGGAGACGCCGCCGGTGGTCTGCGTGCACAGGACCGGGGTCAGGCCGCGCAGCGCGAGGGCGCCGCCGACGACCTCGGCGAAGGCGGGGAAGATCGGGTTCTGCAACTCGGGCAGCACCAGGCCGACCAACCGGGCGCGCTCGCCGCGCAGTTGACTGGGGCGCTCGTACCCCAGCACGTCCAGGGCGGTGAGCACGGCGGCGCGGGTGGAGTCGGAGACACCGGGCTTGCCGTTGAGGACCCGGCTGACGGTCGCCTCGCTGACCCCGACCTTCCGCGCCACCTCGGCAAGTCGTGGCGTCATGCCCGCAAGAATAACGCATGTGCTGCAAGCTGCTTGCGTAATCCGGCGATGGCGACCGCCGGGACGGCTACTTGCCCGCTCCCACCGGGTCCACGGTGATGTTCGGCCCGCCGGCGGTCACGGGGATGTTGATGCCGAGGGGCATGGTGTGCGATTGCGTCTCGTTGGGCGGGGTCACGACGGCGGTGGTGAAGGTCACCCCGCTGCCGCCGGTGTTGTTCGGCGGGTAGTGCAGGGTGAAGTCGGTGGTCTGGCCGGGCGACAGCGTGACTGTGGGCACCTTCATCGTGCTGCGCGTCGCGCTCTCCGTGCCGTCCCGGCCCTTGAGGTCGACGCCGGGGAATCCGTGCATCGAGCAGGTGGTGGGGCCGACGTTCTTGAGGTTGATCAGTACCTCGCCCTGGGCCATGCCGCCGGAGCTGCTGAAGGAGAGGTTCGCGGTCTTGCACGCGGCACCCGCCGCGGAGCCCCCGCTCGCCCCGGAGCCGCCGCCCGCGCTCACTCCGGTCCCGGCCGAACCACCCGTGGCCGACGAGCCACCCGAACCGCCCCCACCGGTGGTGGCCTGGCCGCCGTTGGCGGACTGGCCGGTGGTGGCCTGGCCGCCGGACGCGCTGGAGGAGGACGCGGAGGAGCCGGCGCCCGAGGAGTCGGGCCCGCACGCGGTCAGGGTCATCCCCGCGACGACGAGCACGGCGGTCGACAGGCTCCAACGGGCGGTCCTGGAACGCATGATGCACTTCTCCCACTGTCGAGACTGCCGCCTCCCGGGAGGCGGTGGAACGGTGTCGCCCCGGCATGCTCAAGATCACCGGGGCCGCACCAAGACACAGTGCCACACCCCGATCCCCCACGTCAGCGCCTGTTACAGCCCCATGACGTAACGCCATAGCCATGACAACAATCCACACGAAAAGATCGCGCCCACCACGACGGCGGCCCGCATCACGACCCGGGCACGCCGGCTCCGGAAGCCGGCCCCCCCTTTCACAACCGCTGGCGCAGCACGCCCACGCACGAGACATAGCTGACGGCGGCGAGTCCCATCAGCCAGGAGAACGGAGAGCCACTCCGCCCTGCGACGAGTTCACCGATGAGGCCGCCGAGGTTCGCCACGGTCAGCACGACCCCCGTCGTCGCCCACGCGGACCGGCCCATCAGGGCGAAGCGTTCATCGGTCTCCCCGGTCACCCCTCGGTACGTTTCGCTACGGCGACCCAGCAGGACCAGGGCGAGACCGCAGACCGCCGCGCTCCCGAGCATCAGCAGCCCCAGTCCGGGACGGCCACCGACCGTGGCGGCCACCAGGCAGACGATGCCGACACCCAGGAAGAACAGGGGTATCGAGCGCGGGGCCGCCGCCTTGTCAGCCACCCGGCGAGTCGTCATCGACATGGAACATCTCCTCAATCCTGACCCCGAAGAACCTGCCCAGGGCGAAAGCGAGCGGCAGTGACGGCGTGTACCGCTCGGTCTCTATTGCGTTGACCGTCTGCCGGGAGACCCCGAGGGCGGCTCCCAACTGCCCTTGCGACAGCCCGCGCGCCGACCGCAGTTCTCTGACCCTGTTTCTCACCTGTAAAGCATGCTTGTCACCTTCGGATATGTCAAGCTCGCTTTACAGACGCCGCTTCGGGGGGCAGCGCCCTGGCGCACTCGGGCGGCCCGCGGGGGTGCCGCGGGCCGCGTGTCGGGTGGGTGGTCAGGGTGTCAGAACGTTTCGGGGCAGAGCCTGCGGGTGTGGTGGTCGCCGTGGAGGGTGGCGTCGACGCAGCCCCCGGGGAGCGAACCGTAGGGCTTGCTGCCGAAGTTGGCGGTGACGCGCAGCGTTCCGTTGCCGAAGACCGACTGTTGCACCGAACCGTCGGAGGTGACCCGCCGGAACCCGGTCATCGGCTCCGTCGCGGCGGCCTCGTGCAGCGGCGCGAAGTACCTTTGGAGCGCGGCGAGTTCCTTGCCCTGCGAGGTGAGCGTCGGCCCGTCGAGCACCAGGTTGAGCGGCGTGTCGTAGAGCACCGCCAGCAGCGCGCGGGTCTTCTCCAGGGCCGGGAACTTGGTGTACGACAGCTCCCAGCGGTCGAGGTTGACCTGGGAGTCGTGCAACGCGGTCTCGTAGAGCGGGATCCGGTAGGCCGGGTCGAACATGGCCCTGGTCAGGTCGGCGGAGAGGGCGACAGGCTTGAAGTAGACGGCCGGCGCTCCCTGCGGCGCGTACCCGCCGAAGACGGACTTGTCCTTCTCCAGCGACCACAGGCCGTCCGCGACCGGCGTCTCGGAGCCGTGGCTGAAGTCGATGACCGGGCTCGCCCAGCTGCCGGCGCTCTCCGAGCCCAGGACGAGCTTGTCCTTGCCGGACAGGGTGCCCATCCGGGCAAGCCGGTTCGCCTCGTCCTGCCGCTGGTTCATGGGGTGCGCGGTGCTGTGGTCGTCGTACAGCTCGCCGGCCGCGTCCACGTCGAGGAAGTAGCTGTCGGCGCCGTTGGCGGTCATCTGCCGCGTGCGCTGCGCGAGGAAGTGGTCCTTGGACTCGCTCTGGGCGAACGCCTGGGAGCTGAGGTAGCAGCCCCGGTCGTGGAATCCGGCGAGCACCGAGCCGTCCGCCTGGCGCACGCAGTAGTCCGGGTAGACCGGAGACGGCCACGCGGAGGTGCTCGCGTCCGCCGACGTCGGGTCCTGCCCGTTGGCCCAGGAGTCGTACGGACCGACCAGGTAGCCCGCCTTCTTCGCCGCGGCCACCGCGTCAGCGGTCATCGGGTCGCCGTCCGCGTCGTAGCCCAGCCACATGCGGGTGAACCCGAGCGACTGCATCTGCCGCACGCCCTGCGCGGTGCGCGCGGCGCCCCAGGTGTAGGCGTGGAAGGCGCCCAGCAGCCGGGCGACGTCCGGGTTGGCGGCGATCTTCTGCTTGAGGGTGACCACGCCGCCGTGCGAGGCCAGCCAGGAGCGGTAGTCCTGCGCGGGCGCGACGGGTGACGGGGGGGTGAGGGCGAAGGTGACGGTGTAGTGGGATGTGTCGGCGCGTGCGGAGAACGTGTGCACGCCGGTCGCGCGCAGCCGCTTGTCCACCGAGGTGAACCCCAGTTTCGTGCCCACCGGCTGCGGCACCAGGTAACTGACGCCCCGGTGGCCGAGGGTGTATCCCCACAGCGGCATGCTCATGTCCGCGGTCATGTCGTAGGTGTGGCCGGCCAGGCCGTCGGACGCCGTGTTCCACCAGTGGTCGGCGACCGGCACACCGAGTCCGTCGCCGATCGGCATCTGCACCTGCGAGGCGGACGCGTCGGTGCCGGTGACCGGCCAGGACAGCGTGGAGCCGTCCTTCGTGCCGTGCACGTCGACCTTCAGCCTGCCCTGCTCGGCGCCGGCCGTGACGCTCAGGCCGACGGCGGGATACGTCCAGTGGGCGGAGCCGTCGTGCACCGACACCGGCCCCGGTGTGCCGAGCGACCCCGCCGCCGGGGCGGAGAGCGTGAGTCCGCCAGAGCCCGCGGTCCGCGCGCCCACGGCCAGCGAGTCCACCCGGACCTGCGCCGTGCCGCCGTCGACCGGCACGTCCACGGTGCCGTCGTGCACCCGTACCGAGGAGGCGGGTGAGCCGGAGGCGGTGGACCACAGCACTCCGGACAGCGTCACCGCTCCCACACCGACCAGTGCCACCGCCGCCGCGCGCCGACGACGCGAACGGACCGCGCGATGGGAACGCCTCGTGTTCATGGATGTCATGCCGGACGAGCCTGCCGACCCGTTCTAAGAGACATGTGAGAGGTCGGGCGTAACGCTGAGAAGTCGCGTGTAACGCCGAGAGGTCGCGCGTAGCGCTGACAGGTCGCGCGGACCGCTTCGCTCCGGCGTCGCCCTACGCGGTTCCTTCCGGGAAACCGGAGTCGTCCGCGTCCCCGGGGGCCGCGAAGGGGGACGTGGTCGTGGACAGCCGCAGCCGGAACAGCGCGCCCGCGCCCGCACCCGCCGGCCCGGCCTGGTCGCCGTCGGCTCCATCGCCACAGGCTCCGTCGTCGTGCGGTGGCGTCTCGGCGGTGAGTTCGGCGCCGTGCGCGAGGGCGATCTGGCGGGCCATGGCGAGGCCCAGGCCCGAGCCCGGCAGGGCGCGCGCGGCACTGGCCCGGTAGAAGCGGTCGAAGACATGGCGCAGGTCGGCGGGCGCGATCCCGGGTCCGTGGTCGCGCACCACCACGTCGAGGCTGTCGGGCGCCTGGGCGGGCACCCGCACCGCCACCTCCACACGGCCGCCCGGCGGGCTGAACTTGGCCGCGTTGTCGAGCAGGTTGCCCAGCAGCCGCGCCAGGCGCGCGGGCACACCGAGCACCGTCATGGCGGCCGCGTCGGCGGCGACCCCCAGCCGGAAGTCGACAGCGGGCCAGTGATCGCGTGCGGCGTCCACACACTGACGCGCCAACGCGGCCGGCGCGACCCGTTCCACCAACGGCCGCGGCTCCTCGTCCCGGGCCAACTCGACCAGGTCCGAGACCAGTTGCCCCACTTCCCGCACCTGCCGGTCCAGCGCGGCGGACGCCCGGTCCCGCTGGGCGGGGGTGAGCCGGTCGGCCCTGGCCAGCAGTTCGGCGTTGGTGCGCAACGCGGTCAGCGGGGTGCGCAGTTCGTGCGAGGCGTCGGCGACCAGGCGACGCTGGGCGGTCACGGAAGCGTCCAGCTCGGCCAGCATGGTGGTGAAGGCCCCGCCCAGCCGGGTCACCTCGTCCCGCCGTCCCGCGTTGCCCGGCGGCAGTTCGACCCGGTGGCGGGCGTCCCGGGTGGCGGCGATGCGCTCCACCACGCCGGTCAGCGCCGCCACCGGTGACAGTCCGGCACGCGCGGCACCGTATCCGAGCAGGCCCGCGAGCACCACGCCCACGCCGCCGACGGCGGCCATCAGCTCCCCGGCCTGCCGCGTCGCGTCATGCACACCGTCGGACCGTACGGCGACCTGGAGCGCGGTGCGGTGCCCCGCGGGGGTGGTGAGCATACGGGCGGGTCTGCCCCTCAACGTGATGTCCGTCCAGCCGGCCGGGGAACGGCCCGCCGCCACGGCGCGGGTCTCGCCGGTCACCGGCAGCAGGTACGGCTTCGACGGATCGCGCGCCGGGTCCGCCGGCACCACCTGGGCGCAGGCCGGAGCCGCGAGCCAGTCGCACTCCCCCTCCACCACCTGCGGGGCCGGATCGCCCTGCCGGACGATCTGGTGCGCCTGGCGAATCAGTTGCAGGTCGAGCTGCCGGGTGAGTTCGTAGCGCACGACGAAGAAAGCGGCCGCGCAGGCGCCCAGCAACACGACGGCCACGGTCGCCGACGTGATCCACGCCAGCCGGGTGCGCAGCGGCATGCGGGACCGAGCCCGTGTGGCGCGGTCCGCCCGTGCTGCGCGCGTGCGGCTCATCGGGGCAGGTCCAGACGGTAGCCGACGCCGTGCACGGTGTGCAGCAGGCGCGGTTCGCCATCGGACTCCAGCTTCCTGCGCAGGTAACCGACGTACACCGCCAGGGAGTTGGAGGACGTCCCGACGTCCGCGCCCCACACCCGGTCCACCATCACCTCGCGGGTCAGCACCCGTCCGGGGTGCCGCATCAGCAGCTCCAGCAGGGCCGATTCGGTACGCGTGAACTCCAGCGGACGCCCGCCCCGCTCGCCGGTGCGCGTCGACGGGTCCATCCGCAGGTCCGCGAAGACCAGTTCCTCCCGGGCCCCGTCCGGCCGGTCCGACGACCTGCGCAGCAGCGCCCGCACCCGGGCCAGCAGTTCGTCCAGCGCGAAGGGCTTGACCAGGTAGTCGTCCGCACCGGCGTCCAGCCCGTCCACCCGGTCCCGCACCGAGTCCAGCGCGGTGAGCACCAGCACCGGCGTGCGGTCACCCAGGGCGCGCAGCCTCCGGCAGACCGCCAGCCCGTCCAGGACCGGCATGAGCACGTCCAGGACGATGGCATCCGGCTGCCACGCGGCCAGCTCGGCGAGGGCGGCGTGCCCGTCGGCGGCGCCCCGGACCTCGTAGCCCTCGATGGTCAGTCCGTCCTCCACGGCCGCGCGGACGTCCGGGTCGTCGTCCACCACGAGGACGCGCGCGGGCCCGGGGTCGGCGGCGCGACCGGTGCGGCGGGCGGGCTCAGGCGCGGTTTGCGGAGCGTCTCGGTCCATCTCGTGCATCGCTCCACCGTCTCAGACGCGGGGCCGACGACGGCAATCCGGTGCGCCGTGGGTCGCCGGACCCAGGCCCCACGCCCGCGGTTGCGGGCTCCCGCGAGGGTGGGCGGGACGCCCGGAAGGGGCGAGCGGACCGCGAGAAACGAGCCGACCGGGAGGGAGCCGGCCGCGAGAGGCGGGCCGGCCGCCCTTGGTCAGGAACCCGCGCGCCGCAAGGCGTAGCGGACCGCGTCGGCGCGAGAGTGCAGGTCGGCCTTGGTGAACAGGTTGTTGATGTGGGTCTTCACCGTCGCCTCGCTGATCACCAGCCTCCGAGCGATCTCCGGATTGCGCAGCCCCTCGCCGATCAGGCCCAGGATCTCGCGTTCCCGCGCGGTCAGGGCGACGCGTTCCTCCTCGGGCGGCGCGGCCGGGGCGGGCCGGGTCGCCAGAGCGAGCAGGCGCCGCTGGACCTCCGGGGCCAGTACGGTCTGCCCCTCGGCGGCGGTGCGCACCGCCTGGAGGATCGTGCCCCGATCGGCATCCTTGGTCAGATAGCCGCTGGCGCCCGCGCGCAGCGCGGCGAGGATCGACTCGTCGTCGTCGAACGTCGTCAGCACGAGGACGGTGGTACCGGGCGCCGTGCGATGGATGCGTTCAGTCGCCTCCACTCCGCCCATGACCGGCATGTTGAGGTCCATGAGGATCACGTCGGGACGGTGGCGTTCCACGGCCTCCACCGCTTCGGCGCCGTCGCTCGCGGTGGCCACCACGGTGACGTCCTCGGCCAGTCCGAGCATGACCGCGAGCGCCTCGCGGACGGTCGCCTGGTCGTCGGCGACGGCGAGCGTGATCGTGCGGTCCTCGGTCATCGGGGCAGCTCCAGTTCCACGGTCCAGCCACCCTCCCGGGTCGGCTCGGCCCGGAGGGTGCCGCCCAGAAGGGCGGCGCGCTCGCGCAGGCCGACGAGCCCGACGCCGGTGCCGCCGGTCAGGTCGGCGCGCGGTTCCTCGGGCGGCGGGCCGTTGCGCACGGTCAGCGTAACGTGATCGGCGGTGAAGGCCAGCTGTATCTCGCGGGGTGCGCCCGGTGCGTACTTGGCGGCGTTGGTGAGCGCCTCCTGCGCCGTGCGGACCATCGTGTGGGTCAGGTCCGCGGCGACGGCGACGGGGTCACCGGTCAACGTGAACCCGACGGCGTTGTGCTCGGCGAGCCGCCGCAGGGTGTCGGGCAGCGGCAGCGTGTCCTCACGCAGGGCGTGCACGGCGCGCCGGGTCTCGTTGATGCTGTCGACGGCCAGCGCCCTGGCCCTGCGGACAGCCGCGACGGCGTCCTGTTCGCGCCCGCTGTCGCGCAGCGCGTCGGCCATGTCCAGTTGCAGCGCGATGCCGGACAGCGAGTGCCCGAGGACGTCGTGGATCTCCCGGGCGATACGGCCCCGTTCGATCAGCGCCGCCTCCCGCGCCTCTGAGGCGGTGGCGCGTTTGGCCTCCTCTGCGGCGAGTTGGGCGTTGCGCAGCGCGTCCCGGCGGTCCCGGTTGGACATCCCGACGTAGACGGGGAGTGCCACGGTCAGCGACACCCACCAGGCCCACTGCGGCGCGTCGGGAGCCAGCCTCAGGACGACCTGGGTGGCAGCGGTCGCGGCGAGCGCGCCCATGACCGCCACGCCGATGGCCGCCTTGCGCGAGGCGAGCAGCCCTCCGGCCGAGGCCGACGCCACGTACGGGAACAGCGCGGCCAGCGTGGTCTGGTGCGCGAGCGGCAGCAGCAGCGAGCCGCACAGCATGTAGACCGCCATCACCGCCACCCGCCGGCGCTCCGCCATCCGCGTCCACGGAACCACCGCGCCGAGCGCCGCGATCGAGGTGACGACGAAGAGCGGCAGCGCCACCGCCGGGTACAGGACGTGCCCGTGCGACCACTGCACGATGGTGACCGCGATCGCGACGGCCACCAGGAACGGCCGGATCAACTCGTCGTGGAAGCGGTGCGGGCCGGCATCCGGCCGCTGTTCCGTCGTGGCCATGGCGCTGGGTTCCGATCCTTATCGACGACGGTCGCGGCGAAGCGTACGGGACCGAGTGTTCCACTCGCCTGCCCAACGGCCTTCTTCCGGGCCGCCGGCGCGGCCGTTGATGTTGCGCTGCAGGGTGTCCAGGAACGGGGACATCCGGTGCGGCGCGCCGTCCTGGCCCTGGGTCCACATGACCCGGTGGTCGGCGCTCAGCGCACGGTAGAGCGCGACGGCGCCCTCGGCGAGTATGCCCAGCCCCAGAGTGAAGAGCAGGCTGTCGCCGACCGCGCCGGCGTCCTTGGAGTCGACCGCGCCGAGGATGAGGTTCGCGCCGAACTTGATCACCAGATTGAGCACCCACAGCGCGACCGTCGTCCCCGTGTAGCGGATGAAGGCGAGGCCGTCCCGCTGGGATATGCGCACGCTCCAGCCCCTCAACGCTCCGAGCGCGAGACTTGTCGCGGCGGTGGCGACGAGGAAGAGCAGTGAAATCGGTGACTTCACTTGTCCGCTCAGGTCGGAGAGCCCGATCACGGTCAGTACGGCCGGCAGTACCAGCATGCGTTTGGCCTGCGCGGGCTCCCCCATCAGTCGCCGCGCCAGCACATAGCCCACTCCTGCCACGACCAGTACGATTTCCACCGGCCCGCTCATCTCGGTTACCTCCGCTCGATGCGACATCTCGACACCATGGAAATTACGGGGAATTGGCGCCGGAGTCGTGCACCCAGCGCCGTATTCCGGGTGGAGATCGTTCTCCACCCGTGGGTGTAGCCCAGCCGCGCGACGACCGCTGCGACCTGCGGTGACACCCGGTTTCAGCCCAGGTGGAGCGAGTACGGGCAAGGTGGAGGGCCGAGTCGACGCAAGGGGCGGGGACCGGAGGAAGTTCAGGCCGGCATTCGGGGCACAGGTCGGGTGGAGACGCTTCTCCACCCGGATCTACGGCAGCCGCCGCATGACCGCATTCGGCGCCCGTCATAGCGTGAAGGGCGAATCACGGGGAAATCGACTCGGCCGGGCCGACCTGACGGCCGAGGAAGAGCGAACTCGCCTCTTCTGCCCCGGACATGGTTCACCTGCCGCGCACCTGCCATTCACTGATGGGGAGTCGCCACCATGCCATCGCATTCTCTTGGTTCCGGGAATTCCACCGGTTCGCAACCCGCGCCCGGAAAGCCGTCGGACGAAGAGCGGAAGACTCCGGTGCCGCGCGGCCTGATCACCATGTTCCTCTACGACATCGGTCTCCCGGTGGCCGCGTACTTCGTCGCCGAACTGCTCGGGGCGAGCAGCTACGCCGCCCTGCTCACCGGCACCGTCGCCTCCGGGCTGCGCATGATCTGGGTGGCGGTACGGCAGCGGAGGCTCGACCCGTTCGCCGTCTTCCTGCTCGTCGTCTTCGGCGCCGGGCTGGCGCTGAGCTTCATCACCGGGGACCCCCGGTTCGTCCTCGCCAAGGACTCCGCGATGTCGTGTGCCGCGGGCCTTGTCCTGGTGGGCAGTTGCGTCATCGGCCGTCCGCTCGCCTACTACGCCGCGCAGCGCGTCGCCCGTTCCGCGGGAGGGGCGCGCTTCGAGCAATTCCAGGCCGCCGCCAACACCGCCACGATGCGGGCTCGTTGGTACCGCACCTCGCTGGTGTGGGGCGTCGGCCTGCTGATCGACGCGGGTCTGCGCATCGCGGCCGTCTACCTGCTGCCGATCGGCGCCGCGGCCAACGTCTCCCAGATGCTCATGCTCGCCGTCTACGGCCTGCTGATGGGGTGGACCGTCCACTCGGCGAAGAAGGCGCGGCCCGCACGACACACGGAACCGGTCCGCGACGCCGACGCCGACGCCGACGCCGCGCGGTCCGTGGCCCATGGCCGCGTGCACGGCTGACGGCTGACGGCTCGGACGGCTCACGGCTCACGCCTGACTGGGCAGGACGGACAGAAAGCCGCCGGATGCCGCGTGGGGTGCGGCATCCGGCGGCGGTCACTTCACCGAGTCCGGGCGGCGTGGAGGGCCCGTGTCATCCGTTGACGTGGATGTGGCGGACGGAGACCCAGCCCTTCACGTAGGTGCGGTTGTCGGTGATCTGCGCCCACTGGTCGTTGCCGCACGCCGGGTTGTACTCGCCTTCGGTGGCCTGCCAGAAGGTGAGCCCGTCGCCCGGATTGCCCTCGCCGAGGGCCGGCGACCCGGTGTCCGAGTCGGTGTGGATGCGTACACCGGTGGCGGTGAAGTCACCACTCAGCGCCTGCGGCAGGGGCGCGCCAGCGGCCTGCGCGGAGGGGGCCGCGGCCACTCCGAGGCAGGCCACCAGGACAGTAGCGGCGAAGGCGGCGCCAAGAGGCTTCCTGGTCTTGGAGATCGTCACGGGCTGGCCTTTCTTCGAGCGCCGGCAGATGGGTATGTGGTCGAGCACGAAGACTGGATGCGGTCCGACCAGGTCCGGCGAGGCCCGTCCGGTCAACTCAGGTCCGGCGAAATCCAGTCCGGTCAGCTCAGGTCGGGACTGGTCTGGTCTGGTCAGGTGCACCGCGGCGAGCCGTCGATCGAGTTGGTGTGGTTCCTGACGTAGTAACTGGCCATCCAGCCCCACAGTTCGGCGCCGATCCTGACGCTGAGCCAGTACGGGTTGCCGCCGATCGTCTCGCCGGGCTGCTGGCAGGCGACGTAGACCGTGTCGGGTGTGCTTGTAGATGTTCGTCATCCACGAGCCGTTGGAGAGCTTGGACCACACGTCGTTCGTGTAGCCCTCGGCCGTGACCGTCTCAGCGTGCTCCTGGCAGACCACGCCGACCTGGGTGGGGCCGCTGAAGGTGTGCACCACGCTGGAGGTCGTCGACGGGGAGCTGTGGGTGCGCACGTCCGTTCCCCAGGTCTGGAAGACGCTGCCGCCGCCCGCCGGTGGCGGGGTCGGGTTGCCCGGGGTGGCGGCCAGCCGGATCGCTCCCGCGTAGTCCCCGCCGGTGCGGACCGCCGCCTGGCGGATGTGCGTACCGGACTCGTAGGCCTCGCCCATCTGTCCGGCGCCGATGTACATCGCGACGTGGCGGATGTAGCCGCTGCCCCAGAACATCAGGTCGCCGGGGAGCAGTGGCCCGTCCCCCTGGGCGGCGCTGAACCGCTGTACCGCCAGCGAGCTGTGGTACTGGTCACTGGCGGTGCCGTCCAGGATGTCGCGACCGGTGGCCTCGTAGTACGCGTAGCGGGTGAGCCCGGAGCAGTCGAAGCCGTAGCGGCTGCCGTCATCCTTGCTCGCCGGGTCGCTGCCGTCGTAGTAGCCGTATGTCGGACCGGGCGTGGCACCGTGCCCGCCGCCCCAGGTGTACCAGACGCCGATCTGCGAGCAGACGGCGCGTACGGCGGCCTGCGCGGCGGCCGACGCTCCGGGCGCCGGCACCCGCAGCCGCTGTCCGCGGGGCGCTCGGTTGCGGTGCCGCGCGGTGCGGCGTGTGCGGCGGACGGCACCGCCAGGGCCAGGGCGAACGCCGACAGCGCTGCCGCCGTCCCGGTCGCGAGCCGGCACGGGCTGACGAATCGGCGCGGGCTCACCAGCCGCCCCCGGCTCACACTCGGTCCCGGATTCGCGTGGCCCCGCAGGTTGTGGTGTCGCATGGACCCCCGTTGGTTGTGGTGGCGGCCACGACGTGCGACCGCCGAACGACGCGGTACGCGACCACGGAACGCGCCGCCCGAGACCGACCGGTTCCAACCGGCCCCCGACCGGTCGCGGCCGGGTCGCGGCCGAAACCAGGTTGTCGTGCGCCGCGCCGGACCCACAAGGAATTCGGCGATGACCGAAGGCCCCAGTTCGGCGCAGTGGTTGACGGCTGCCGGAGGGCGCGCCGGTCACAGCCGCGCGGGTCTGCCCTCCAGCAGGGCCCACCCCAGGCGGCTCAGGGAGTGGCGGACCGTGCCGCCGTCCCGGAAGCTGACCACGAGTTCGGCCTCGCGCAGGGTGCGCAGATGCTCGCTGACGTTGGGTTCCGAGGATCCGACCCGTCGCGCGACCTGGCCGGTCGTCAGCGTTCCGTCCGCGGTCGCCTCCAGGACCGCCGCGCGGGATCCCGTTCCCCCTCGGTCGCCGACCGGCGTGCCGTCACCCCCGCGGCAGGCCCCGTCCCGGTCTGTGCGTTTCCTATGAGGGTAAGGCAAACGTTGTCAAAGCCCGGCACACCAGCTCAGCCACCAGAGGGTGCGCCCGTCGCTTCCGGCCCTCCTGACCGCGCCTCGAAGGCCTTTGCCGCAGTCGGGCAATCATTCTCGAATTCACCCGATCGAGTTATGGATCGAACATGGCGGCGAGCGCATGGCCCGCGGCGTGCGGGGGAACGGAACCAACCGCTCACGCGAACCTCCGATGGATTGGACATCTCCACCCGTGCTGAAGAACACCACAGCCGTCGTCACCGGCGCCTCCAGCGGCATCGGTACCGCGGTCGCCGAGGCGCTCGCCGCGCAGGGCGCCACCGTCGCCCTCTTCGCCCGCCGCCGCGACCGGCTCACTGAACTGGCCGAGGCGATCAACGCCCGGGACGGCGGCCGCGCGTACCCGTACGAGGTGGACGTCACGGACGCCGACGCCGTGCGGGTCGCGATCGAGTCGGCGGCCGAGGCGCACGACGGCATCGGCATCCTGGTCAACAACGCGGGAAGCGGCACCTGGGCACCGGCCCTCGAAGCCGACCTCGCTGGCTGGCACAGCACGGTCGAGGTCAACCTGAACGGCGTCCTCAACACCACGCATGCCGCGCTGCCGCACCTGGACCGGGCCGCCTCCGGCGAACGCGGGGTGGCCGACGTCGTCACCATCAGTTCGGTGGCGGGACGCAGGGTCCCCACCCCGCAGAGCAACGTCTACGCGGCCACGAAGCACGCCGTGGGCGCGTTCACCGAAGCCCTGCGGCAGGAGCTCGCCGAACGCCACGTGCGCGCGGGGCTGGTGGAGCCCGGCATCGTGGTGACCGCGCTGACCACCAGCGGCCAGGAGTACGCACCCGACGCGCGCAACCCCACGGGGTACGGGCTGCTACGGCCCGAGGACGTGGCCACGGCCGTCGTCTTCATGGTGACCCGGCCCCGGCACGCGGCTGTCAACGAGATCCTGCTGCGCCCGACGGAGCAGGTCCGCTGAGGGCGTGGACCGCGGACCGGCCCTGGCCACAGGTGGCGCGACGCGGGTGCGAGGATGAGCCGTATGGGATCGCAGGACGGCTATCTGCTCGACAACCGGCAGCGTGAGGCGGGACGGCGTTTCGACGCGTTCGCCGAGCTGTTCGACCCGTGGACGTTCGCCCACCTCGACCGTCTCGGGCTCGGGGCCGGCTGGCGCTGCTGGGAGGTGGGCGCGGGCGGCTCGTCGGTGCCCGCCGGGCTCGCGGAACGGGTCGGGCCGACCGGGCGGGTCTGGGCGACGGACCTCGACACCTCGTGGCTGGCCGGTCTCGCGTCGGACATCACCGAGGTGCTGCGGCACGACGTGACCCGCGACGACCCTCCGGCCGCCGGCCTGGACCTGGTCCACGCCCGGCTCGTGCTGGTGCACCTGCCGGACCGGACGGAGGTGTTGCGACGGCTCGCCTCGGCGCTGCGGCCGGGCGGCTGGCTGGTCGTGGAGGACGCCGATCCCGCGCTGCAACCGCTGGCCTGCCCGGCGGGTGGCTCGGTCGCCGAGGAGCGGGCCGAGCGGATCCGCCGGGGCTTCCGGTCGCTGCTCGCGGAGCGGGGTGCGGACCTGGCGTTCGGCCGGTCCCTGCCGCGCCTGCTGCGTGGGGCGGGTCTGCGGGACGTCTCGGCCGAGGGCTACTTCCCGCTCACCTCGGCCGCCTGCCGGGAGCTGGAGGCGGCCACCGTACGGCAGGTGCGCGACCAGTTGACCGGCGCCGGGTCGGCCACGGACGCGGAGGTCGACGAGCATCTGGCGGCGCTGGCCGGAGAGGACCTCGACGTCACCACCGCGCCCCTGATCACCTGCTGGGGCCGCCGCGCCGAGGCGTGAGCCCAACGCCGTCGGCCCGCTCCCCCGCCATGGTGGGTGCGGGGAGAGCGGGCCGACGGTCGTCGTGCGGGTGTTGCGGGGACCGGACGACGTATCAGGCGACGTCGAACCGGTCGAGGTCCATGACCTTGGTCCAGGCGGCGACGAAGTCGCGCACGAACTTCTCCTTGGCGTCGTCGCTCGCGTACACCTCGGCGAGCGCCCGCAGTTCGGAGTTGGAGCCGAAGACCAGGTCGGCGCGGGTGCCGGTCCACACGACCGCGCCCGAGGAGTCGACGGCCTCGAAGGCGTTCGCGTCGCCCGCGACCGGACGCCACGTGGTGTCCAGGTCGAGGAGGTTGACGAAGAAGTCGTTCGTCAGGACCCCCGGCGTGGCGGTAAGGACGCCGGCCTTGGACTGCCCGGTGTTCGCGCCCAGCACGCGCAGGCCGCCGACCAGGACGGTCGTCTCCGGGGCGGACAGCGTGAGCAGGTTGGCACGGTCGATGAGCAGGTACTCGGCCGGCAGGCGGCTGCCCTTGCCCAGGTAGTTGCGGAAGCCGTCGGCGTTCGGCTCCAGCGCGGCGAACGACTCGGCGTCGGTGTGCTCCTCGGTCGCGTCGACGCGGCCCGGGGTGAACGGCACCTCGACGGCGTGCCCGGCGTCGCGGGCGGCCTTCTCGACCGCCGCGGTGCCGCCCAGCACGATCAGGTCGGCCAGCGAGACCTTGCGGGCACCGGTGTTGAACTCCCGCTGCACGCTCTCCAGCACGCTCAGGACCGAGGCGAGGCGCTCGGGGTCGTTCACCTCCCACGAGGACTGCGGTGCCAGGCGGATGCGGGCGCCGTTGGCGCCGCCGCGCTTGTCACTGCCGCGGAACGT
Source organism: Streptomyces sp. ICBB 8177 (assembly GCF_003144095.1). Lineage (GTDB taxonomy): Bacteria > Actinomycetota > Actinomycetes > Streptomycetales > Streptomycetaceae > Streptantibioticus_D. Next base: position 237,896 of record NZ_NSKH01000004.1, read on the forward strand.
GGAGGCGGAGGCCCAGGCGGTGAAGACCAGGTCGGAGACCGACAGCCCGGAGTCGAGCACCTTGGCCTTGAGGGCGGTGACGTCCTCGGCGGTCAGCGGCTCGCCCTCGGCCTGCGGCAGCGGGTCCTGCCACAGCAGGGTCTCGGCCGGCACCTCCGGGCCCAGGTACTGCGATTTGGGGCCCATGTCGCGGTGGGTCAGCTTGTACCAGGCGCGGGCGAAGGCGTCCGCGAACTCGTCGGGGTGCTCGTGGAAGCGGCGCGCGATCGGCTCGTAGACCGGGTCGAAGCGCAGGGCCAGGTCGGTGGTGAGCATCGACGGGGCGATCTTCTTGGTGGCGTCGTGGGCGTGCGGGACGGTGCCTTCGCCCGCGCCGTCCTTCGGCTTCCACTGGTGGGCGCCGGCCGGGCTCTTGGTCAGCTCCCACTCGTAGCCGAAGAGGTTGTCGAAGAAGCCGTTGCTCCACCGGGTCGGGGTGGAGGTCCAGGTCACCTCCAGGCCGGAGGTGATGGCGTCGGCGCCCTTGCCGGTGCCGAAGCTGCTGCGCCAGCCCAGGCCCTGCTCCTCCAGTCCGGCCGCCTCCGGGTCCGGGCCCACGTTGTCGGCGGGGCCGGCGCCGTGGGTCTTGCCGAAGGTGTGGCCACCGGCGATGAGGGCGACGGTCTCCTCGTCGTTCATCGCCATCCGGCGGAAGGTCTCGCGGATGTCGCGGGCGGCGGCGAGCGGGTCCGGGTTGCCGTTGGGGCCTTCGGGGTTGACGTAGATCAGGCCCATCTGCACGGCACCGAGCGGCTCTTCGAGCTCGCGGTCACCGGTGTAGCGCTCGTCGCCGAGCCAGGTGGTCTCCGGGCCCCAGTAGACGTCGTCCTCGGGCTCCCACACGTCCACGCGGCCGCCGCCGAAGCCGAACGTCTTCAGGCCCATCGTCTCCAGGGCGACGTTGCCCGCGAGGATCAGCAGGTCGGCCCAGGAGAGGTTCTGGCCGTACTTCTTCTTCACCGGCCACAGCAGGCGGCGGGCCTTGTCCAGGTTGACGTTGTCCGGCCAGCTGTTGAGCGGCGCGAAGCGCTGCTGACCGGCACCGGCGCCACCGCGGCCGTCGCTGATCCGGTACGTGCCGGCGCTGTGCCAGGCCATGCGGATGAGGAACGGGCCGTAGTTGCCGAAGTCGGCGGGCCACCAGTCCCGCGAGGTGGTGAGCGTCTCGGCGATGTCACGCTTGACGGCCGCGAGGTCGAGAGCGGCGAACGCCTCGGCGTAGTCGAAGTCCTCCCCGAGCGGGTTCGCCGCGGGCGGGTTCTTGGCGAGGATCTTCAGGTTCAGCCGCTCCGGCCACCACTGCCGGTTGCTGCCGCCCTGCGCCGGGTGCGGGGCTCGGGCGGTGTGCACGACCGGGCAACCGCCCTCGGTCTCCATCTTGGGGTCGGTGACGATGGCGTCGTGGTTTTCAGTCATGGGGAATCCTTCCGGACCGGGACGCGGATCGCCGGTGCCGATCGCGGGTGCTGGTGAAGGAGCTGAGTAGCGCGGACGGGCGCCGGACCCAGGCGGTGCGACCACGAGGTCTCCCGCGAGCGGCCGTACGGCCGCACTGAGCGTGGTGATCTCGTCACGTCATCACCTCCTGTCACAAGAAGGATCTCCCGTCCCTTGGCCCGTGCTGGAAACGATCCTACGATAGACACAGTCCAAGTCAAGAAGCGCATCAGACCTGCGACCGGCCGAGGCCGCTCCATCCGGCCACCGGGGCCCGCTCGCGCTACCCGAAGAGGTGAACCGGCATGAGCGACCTGCTGGAGCGACTGCGCGGCCGGGGATGGCGGATGACCGCGCAGCGCCGGGTCATCGCGCAGATCCTCGACGGCGACCACGTGCACCTGACCGCCGACGAGGTCCACACTCGCGCCGCCCGGCTGCTCCCCGAGATCTCCCGCGCGACGGTCTACAACACCCTGGGCGAACTGGTCGGCCTCGGCGAACTCGCGGAGGTCACCGTGGACGGCCGCGCGAAGCGCTACGACCCCAACGCCCGCCGCCCGCACCACCACCTGGTCTGCGCCCGCTGCGGAACCATCCGCGACGTCCACCCCACCGGCGACCCCCTCACCCGCCTCCCACCCGACCTGCGCTTCGGTTTCAGGGTCACCACGGCCGACATCGTCTACCGGGGCCTGTGCCCGGACTGCGCCGACGACACGCGGGCGTGAGCCGCCCCCGTCGCGAGGGGGCCGGCTCGCGCCCGCACGAGGTCACCTGCCCCAGGCGAACCGGTACGCGCGGTAGGTGTTCACCCCCGTCGGGAACTCCGCGTTGAACAGCAGCCTTCCGGTGCGGTCGAACTCCGAGACGTACGGCAGCGAGCCCCAGCCGACGACGAGGTCGCCGCTCGCCGTGGTCTGGGCGTTGCCCTGCGATGGGGCGCTGAGGCCTTCGGGCTGGTCCTCGCTGCGCACCAGGGTCGCCACATGGCGGCGGGTGTCGAGCCGCACGGTCACGACCCGGCTGTAGGGAAGCGACGCGACGGCACCGGAGCCGGTGTTGCCCGCCCCGGCCGACTCGTTGTCGAAGAAGGTGTACAGGCCGTTCCCGAGCGGCTGGGGGTCGTGCTGCCAAGCGAAGATGGTGCCGGAGTCGTTGAGCCGCTGGCCGGATGCCGCCCTCAGGGTGAACGAGCTTGCCTTGCCGCCGAGTTGCCACTCGACTCGGCCGGTACGCCGTGAGATCTCGTAGGTCGTCCAGGTGTTGCGGGCGTCGACGAGCAGGTCGCCGTCGGTGTCGACTTTGACGGCGTTGACGTGGAACCAGTCCCAGGCGCTGTCCGGGGAGGACGGCAGCGGCTGCTCGCTCTGCGCGTACGGCACGTGGTCGGCTGCGTCCCACTGGAAGAGCACCTTGCCGGTGCGGATGTCGACCTCCTGCACCACGCCGTCCAGCACCTTCTGGTGGGAGGAGCCGCCGATGGAGGTGAGGTCGGCGGTGCGCTGCTTGTAGGCGAGCAGGAGCGCGGTGTTCCACGGGGTGATCAGGAACTCGTGGCCGTCGGCGGTGTAGCCGTTGCCGGCGTGCACGGTGGCGATCTCGCGGTAGTGGTCGTCGTAGACATGGTCCACGCCCTGGGCGGCGCCGCCGAAGCCGGTCCCCTGCCACCAGGTCAGCACCGGCTTGCCGTGGTAGGTCTGCTCGCGGAAGTCGGATGCCTCCTGACCCGCGGGAACGGCGTGGGACCACACCACCTTTCGGCCGTCGGGGCTGAGGATCTCGACACCGGACGCGTAGCCGCCGGACGGCGTGTTCTCGTACGGCGCCACGAACAGGTCGCCCGCGCCGCGCGGAGCCGCGCCGCTCACGACGGACAGGGTCGGCACCCTTGGGCCGGTGGGTTCCGCGGCCGCCGCCAGGGCCGAGGGGAGGGTGAGGGCCATGGTGGCCGTCAGGGCCAGAATCCTGGCCGCTCGGGTCAGCGCGTAGCGCATGGGTGATCCGCCTTCGTGGGAAGTTCGTGGGAAGTTCACGGGAAGCGCGTGGGAACGGTCATCGCGCAGGGCACCGGCCGCGGGCCGACGCGCGGCGTCAACCGCCCACGCCGACAGCACACTTGGCCGTGGGCACGGCGAAGCGGCGGGCGATGGTGGAGGGAGAAGCGAGAGGAGACAGATCGTGCGGGCCGGCTCGGCCGGGGCGTGTCACGGCGTCATCGGACGCGGGTCACACGGGAGTACGGGCGCCGGTGCTCAGACGGCCCGACGACACAGGGCGCTGCTCACCCTCAGCAGATCCACGTGGCGTCGTGTGACACCCACGTGGGAGTGGCTTGCGGGGAGTGAGGCGACACGTTGCTGTGCGCGCATGCCCACTCCCTTCCCCGGCCGGTCCCGCGTACGCGCCGACGGGCGCGGTACGTGATCACCCTAGTGGGCCGCTTCGAGGGGGCACAAGGCTACTGATGGGTTCGCGCGCGCCGGGCCGCCGGGCGGCTCCGCGGGGTGGCGTCAGCGTGCGCCCTGCGGATGACACCGGGCGAACTCGTCGGCGAGGATGCCCATGATCACGACGTCGTGGTGGCGGCCGTCGACGAAGACCCGGTCTCGCAGGCGCCCTTCCTCGACGAAGCCCATCCGCCGCTGGAATGTCAACGACGCCTCGTTGTAGGCGAACACCCGCGCCTCGCACCTGTGGTAGCGGCGCTCGCCGAACATGTAGCGCAGCGACAGCACCACCGCCTCGGCCGCGTAGCCCTTGCGCCGGTGCTCGGCGTCGATCGTGACGCCGTACTCGAAGCAGCCCTCCCGCGGATCGGCGTGGTGGACGCCGACGGAGCCCACCGCCTCACGCGTGCCGATCTCCTCGATGACCAGCGGGAAGCAGTCGCCATCCGTCGTGGCCGCCGCCTGCTCCTTGGCCCGCTGGCGGTGGTCTTCGGCGGAGCGGGGCGGGTTCAGCACGTCGCCCAGGCGTTCCTCGTGCTCGGCGAAGCGCGCGAACGCCGCCCAGTCGTCCGGCTCGACGGCACGCAGCCGGACCCGTTCCCCCCCAGTAGGACACCATGCCTCATTCGATCAAGCCCGGCGTCGCGTGTCCACCCCGGGGTCGTCAACCCGCCCGCCTTCAGGGCGCCTTGGGCCGGCGGGGTCAGCTGCTGCGGGCGGCTCGGCGGCTTCGCAGGGCGTGTCGCAGGGCTTGCGGGACCGGGCCCGCGGCGTCGGTGAGTTCCTGAAGTCGCGCGCGGTGTTCGCGCCGGAGGCGGAAAGGCAGGACCGTGCGGAGCCTGCCGATGGCGGCCAGGACGACCAGTGCCGCCTCCTGCGGCTCGACCGTGCCGCCCGCTGCCTCCAGCGCCGCCAGCGCGCTCGCCCGCAAGGCGTCCGGCAGACCGGGGTCGGCGGGCATCGGGACGCGGACGGGGAAGAGCCCGAGCATGCGGCGTTCGGCCAGGTCGAGCACGCCGTCCTCGACGAGCCGGGCGCGCACCGTGCGGGCGAGGCCGTGGTGGCCGGTCTCCACCCAGCGGCGCCAAGGACGCGGCGCCGCCTTGGTGATCGCTTCCAGGGGATCCGCCAGCAGCGGGCTGAGGGACGCGGGGGCCGATCCGGTGGCGGCGGGGCGGCCACCTTCGTCCACGAGCAGGCGGCGCAGATGGAGATCGGCGAGCGCGGCGGCCCGCAGGATCACACCGAGGTCCGCCGCCTGCGCGGGGACCGCGTGGCCGGGGCGGATCGCGAGGAGGTAGAGGCGCTCGGGCAGGGTGTCGGGGAATCGCATGGTCTGGTCTCCTTGCCATCACACGCTGCGTATGTGTCCGCGGCTCGGCGGGATCGGGACCGCCGTCGGCGCCTCAGGGAATCCCGCGGCCGTCACGGGAGCCCGTCCGCTGGCGGGTCGTCTCCTGGTGGCGTGCCGTCCTCGGGTGCCGCGCGATCCTCGGGCGGCGCGGCCGTCTTCGTGGGGCGGCCGCGCCGGGGGATGCCGGCCGCGCCTGACGGCATCCGCCCGGCCTCCGCCAGGGCGCGGCGCAACAGGAACTCGATCTGGGCGTTGGTGCTGCGCAGTTCGTCACCCGCCCAACGCGCCAGCGCGTCGTGGACGGCCGGGTCGAGACGCAGCAGGATCTTCTTGCGTTCAGCGGGCAAGGGTCACCCTCACTGGTAGAGGGATCCGGAGTTGACGATGGGCTGGGCCCCCCGGTCCCCGCACAGCACCACCAGCAGGTTACTGACCATGGCCGCCTTGCGTTCCTCGTCCAGTTCGACCACGTCCTGCTCGGCGAGGCGGGCGAGCGCCAACTCGACCATGCCGACGGCCCCTTCGACGATCCGGCGCCGGGCCGCCACCACCGCCCCCGCCTGCTGGCGTTGCAGCATGACCTGCGCGATCTCGGGCGCGTACGACAGGCGTGTGATGCGGGACTCGACGATGCGCACGCCCGCGGCGGCGACCCGGGCGGAGATCTCCCGCGACAGCAGCCGGGTGATCTCCTCGCCGCTGTCGCGCAGCGAGGGGCGGTCCTCCTCGCGGGCGTCGTAGGGGAAGCTGTTGGCGATGTGCCGGACGGCGGTCTCCGACTGGATGGCGACGAACTTGCGGAAGTCGTCGACCTCGAAGACGGCCTGCGCCGTGTCCTCGACCTGCCAGACGACCACGGCGGCGATCTCGATCGGGTTGCCGTCGGCGTCGTTGACCTTGGCGGCCTCGGTCTCCAGGTTGCGGATCCGGGTGGAGACGGTGCGGCGGGTGGTGAACGGGTTGACCCAGGTCAGACCGGGCGTGCGCAGCGTGCCGCGGTAGCGGCCGAGCAGCTGCACGACGCGGGCCTCGCCGGGCGAGACGGCGGTCAGACCGCGGAAGGTGAGGAACGCGGCCACGATCAGCACCACGCCGAGCCAGACGAGCCCCGTGTCCACGACGGCGACCGCGATCCCGCCGGCGAGGAAGAGCAGGCCGACCGCCAGCATGAGCAGGCCGGGCGCGCCGGCGATGGGCCGCTCGGTGACGGAGGGCCCGGGCATGTCCGGCGCGGCGCCGGGGGCGGCGGCCGGGGACGGGGTGGGTTGGTGGGTCATGACGCTCTCCGCTCTGCTGTCGTGCCATGCGCTGTCCGCATGGCACGAATCTAGCAGAGTGATATCACTTTTTGCGAGAGCTCTTCGAGAGCTCTTTTCGGGAGCCCCGATGGCGCCGCCTTCCCGGCTGCCGCCCCGGCGGCGGTCAGCTGCCCGTGGCGGACTGCCAGGCGTCGACGTAGTCCGTCAGCTTGTCGTCGATGGCGTTCCAGTCCGGGCGGAAGACCTGGACACCGGACATGATCTTCGCCAGTGCCTGGGCGTTGGCGTCCGTGGCCCTGACGTCGGTACGGGACGCGAAGCCGCCGCCGAGCCGGGAGACCTCCTGCTGGACGGCCGGGGAGAGCAGGTAGTCCAGGAACTTCCGGGCGTTGGCCGCGTGCGGCGCGTTCTTCACCAGGCCGGCCGCGTACGGCAGGGAGAGCGTGGTCGGCGCGCCGCCGCCGTTCGGGGCGGGGAAGAAGATGCCCTGGTCCGGCATGGAGGCGGTATCGGCGTAGTTCATCTGCACGTCACCGTTGGCGACCAGCAGTTCGCCCTTGTCGACCTTGGCGGCGAGCGCGCCGGTGGAGCTGGACGGGCCGACGTTGACGGCCTGGAGCTTCTTGAGGAACGCCATGGCCCGGGACTCGCCGCCGAAGTCGTGCATCGCCTTGACCAGTACGGCCGTTCCGTCGCCCGCGACGCCGGGGGTGGAGTACTGGAGCTTGCCCTTGAACTTCGCCTCCAGCAGGTCGTTCCAGGTCTTCGGCGGCTGCGGGAGCTGCTTCTTGTCGTAGATGAAGCACAGGTAGTTGTCGACGACCGAGGTCCAGGTGCCGTCCGCCGCCTTGTCCGCGGCCGGGACCTGCGCCGAGCCCTGCGGCCGGTAGGCGGCGAGCAGCCCCTTGCTGTCCGCCTCCTGGATGAACGGGGGCAGGGTGACGACGACGTCGGCCTGGGTGTTGGACCGCTCGCGGGCCAGCCGCTGCACCATCTCGCCGGAGCCGCCCTCCACGTAGTCGACCCTGATGCCGGTGCGGGCCTGGAAGTCCTTGAAGACCTGGTTGTAGAAGCCGTCACCGGTCTCGGACTTCAGGCCGTCGGCGCTGTAGACGGTGATCTCCCTGGCGTTGGCGGACGGCTGTCCCGCACAGGCGGTGAGCGAGGCGCCGAGGACGAGGGCGGTGAGGACGGCGGTGACGGTGTGCCTGGGCATGGCGGAACGAACTCCTGGCGTGGTGAGGGGGTTGGACGGGGAGGGGTGTCGGTCAGCGGTACGAGGCGCGGTTGCGCACCCGGGAGACGGCGAGCAGCGCGAGCAGCGTGGTGGTCATCAGCACGACGGCCAGGGCGGCGCCGGTGAACAGCGACCCGCGGTCGGTGGCGCCGAAGATGCTGACCGGCAACGGCGTCCAGCTCGGCGGGTACAGCATCATCGTGGCGCTCAACTCGCCCATCGACAGGGCGAATCCGAGCCCGGCGGCACCGGTGAGCGACGGCAGGAGCAGTGGCAGCCGTATCCGCCACAGCACACGGGCGGGGCTCGCGCCGAGGCTCGCCGCGATCTGTTCGCAGGCGGGGTCGAGCCGGGCCAGCGCGGCGGCGACCGACTGGTGGGCGAACGCGGTGACCAGCACGGCGTGCGCGGTGATGACGATGCCGGGTGTGCCGTTGAGCAGCAGGGGCGGCCTGGAGAACGCGACCAGCAGGGACAGGCCGACCACCACGGAGGGCACGGCGACCGGCAGGGTGAACAGCGCGTCCATCGCCACGCGGCCCGCGCGCCGCAGCCGGTGCGCCGCGAGGGCGGCCCAGGCGCCGACGAGCAGGGCGACGAGGCTCGCGGCCACGGCGGTCAGCAGGCTGACGGTCAGCGCGTGCGCCGCGTCGCCGCCGAGCGCCTCGCGGTAGTGCGTCACCGTGAGGCCCGAGGGAAGCGCGCCGCTCCAGTCGGTGGCGAACGAGGCGACCACGATCACCAGGAACGGCAGCGCGAACAACGGAAGGAACAGGACGAGGAAGACGGCCCGGGCGATGAGCCTCGCGGCCTTACCGTGCAGCAGCACGTGTGCCTCCGGACGCGGGAAGGGTACGGGAGACGACGGCGCGGTAGAGGGTGTGCAGCGCCACCGAGACGACGACGCTGACCACCGCGACCACGCAGGCGCCCGGGTAGTCACCGTCGAGGATCGCCTTGCCGTACACCAGCATCGGCAGGGTGGTGACCCCCTTGGCCCCGGTGAACAGCACGATGCCGAACTCGTTCAGGCACATCACCAGCACCAGTGAGCCTCCGGCGGCCAGCGCGGGCAGCGCCTCGGGGAGGATGACGCGGCCGACGATGCGCGGCGCGCGGGCTCCCAGCGAGGAGGCGGCCTCGATCTGTGCGGTGTCGAGCCGTTCGAACGCGGCCAGCAGCGGGCGCATCACGAAGGGCGTGAAGTAGGTGATCTCGGCGAGCACGACGCCCGATGGAGTCTGGAGGAAGTGCAGCGGCCCGTTCGCGGCGCCGGTCGCCTCGGTCCACAGGCCGTTGACGATGCCGGTCGTCCCGTAGAGGAAGAGCAGGGCGAGGGTGATCAGGAACGAGGGGAAGGCGAGGAAGACGTCCACCACGCGGCTGAGCGCCTTGCCGCCGGGGAACGGCACGAACGCGATGACCAGCGCCAGGACGAAGCCCAGCACCAGGCACCCGGCGGTGGCCGAGGCGGCGATCACCACCGTGTTGACCAGCGCCTCGCGGAACACCGCCGAGCCGAGCACCTGCCCGTACGCGGACAGGCCGTGGCCGCCGGAGTCCGGGGAGAGCGACTGCCACACGACGAGGGCCAGCGGGTAGAGGAAGGCCAGTGCCAGCGCGGCGAGGGGCGGCAGGGTCCACGCCCAGCGCGGCGCCGCGAGTCGGCGGCCGGTGGGTACGGCCCCGGCGGTGGCGCTAGTCACGGGCCACCTCCCGCACCCGGCCGGACGTCAGCAGCACGGCGTCCCGCGGGGCGAAGTGCAGCGTCGTGGGGGCACCGGGAGCGGGCGGGTCGCGCAGCTCCGGGACGTCGGCGGCGACGCGGTGGCCCGCGACGTCCACGACCAGCCGGTGGGTCGCGCCGCGCCACTGGACCTCGGCGAGCGTGCCGCGCAGCGCGTTCGGGCCGTCGCCGAGGCCGACGCGGTGCGGCCGTACACACAAGGTCGCTGCGTCCGTATCGGTCAACGCGGGCGCGGCGACCTCCAGTTCGGTGCCGGCGAACCGGACGGTGCCGCCGCTCACGCTGACCGGCAGCAGGTTGGCGCCCCCGACGAACGAGGCGGTGAACTCGCTGCCCGGGCTGCGGTACAGGCCGCGTGGCGTGCCGCACTCCTTCAGCCGCGCGCAGTCCATGACCGCCACCCGGTCCGCGAGGGTGAGCGCCTCGATCTGGTCGTGCGTGACGTAGAGGATCGTCAGGTCCGGCAACTCCCGGTGCAGACGGCCGAGTTCGGCGAGCATGGCGGAGCGCAGGGCGGCGTCGAGCGCGGAGAGCGGCTCGTCGAGCAGCAGCACCTCGGGGCGGATGGCCAAGGCCCGTGCGATGGCGACGCGTTGCTGCTGGCCGCCGGACAGCTCGCGCGGATAGCGGCGGGCGTAGGCCGCCATGCCCGTCATCTCCAGCGCCCGCGCGACGCGTTCCGCGGTCTCCTGGCGTGGGGCGCGCCGGGCCTTCAGACCGAAGGCTACGTTGGCGTCGACCCGCAGGTGGGGGAAGAGCGCGTAGCTCTGCACCACCATGCCGATGCCGCGCTCGCGCGGGGGCAGGGCGGTGACGTCCCGGCCGCCGATGAGCACCCGTCCGCTCGCCGGGGTGACGAACCCGGCCACGGCCCGCAGCGCGGTGGTCTTGCCCGAGCCCGACGGCCCCAGCAGGGCCATGACCTCTCCGGGTTCGACGGCGAGGTCGAAGGCGTCCAGGACGGTCTGGCTTCCGTAGGTCACGGTGACGCGGTCGAAGCGGACGGACATCACGACCACTCCGCCGGGGTGAGGGGGCGCGCCGCCGGGATCCGGTCGGCCGTGTGGTTGACGACTGGCATGCCTGGAGCCTGTGGGCGGGGCGTTGACCGTTCACGGCCGAGGGGTGACGGGATGGTGAACAGCCCGAGACTGTTGGACTAGACCCGTTATCACTACGTGATATTCGGCGAGCGCGCCCGTGCCTGGCGGCCGGGGCGTGCCAGGAGGACGATCTCCCCATGGGAGCGCTGCACTCGGTGATGGTCGGTCTCACCGCGGTCTGCGTGGCCGTCTTCGCGGTGACGTGGATCGTCGGAGCGGTGTACTTCGGGGTGCGCAGCGGCTCCCGCGTCGCCGACTGGGCTCCGGGCACCCGGCAGACCCTGGTCTACCGCCTGGTGCTGGCGGTCGGCGTGATCGCGTTCGTCCAGCTGGTACGGCACACCCCCGGCACCTTCTGGCACCACTTCTTCTACTGGCAGCCCGTGATCGCGGTGGTGGGAGCCGTGGTGATGGTGCCGTCCACCGCGTTGCTGGTGTGGGCACGCTGGATGCTGGGCGCGATGTGGGCGCCGGTACCGGTGGTGCGGGAGAACCAGGAACTGCGCACCGGCGGCCCGTACGCCGTGGTGCGGCACCCGATCTACACCGGGCTGCTGGGGCTGGTCGGCGGGGCCACGCTGGCGTGCGGGTTCGGCGGCTGGATCGTGGTGTTCGCGCTCTCCGTACCCTGGTTGCTGCACCGGGTGCGCGTCGAGGACGGCCTGATGCGCCGGGAGTTCGGCGCGCGGTACGACGCGTACCGGGCGCGGGTGCCCGCGCTGCTCCCCCTCCCGCGCCCGCGCGGACGTTGAGGCTCTGTCCGCTGGGGCGCCGCGCACGTCCGCGCGTAACCTGGGAAGGTGCCCGCACCGAGGAAGAGCCGCCGCGCCCGGGTCGAGGACGTCCATGACCTGGCGCTGGCGATGCCGCACGTGACCGTGGAGTACGGACGGCAGGGCAACGCCGTCTACGCGGTGGGCGGGAGGTCCTTCGTGTTCTTCAGGACCGCCCGCCCGGACGCCTGCGATCCGGTGACCGGCGAGCGGTACACCGATGTCATCGTGTTGTGGGTGGCGTCGGAGGAGGACAAGAAGGCCCTGATCGCCGACGAGACCACGCCGTTCTTCACCACACCGCACTTCGACGGCCATCCGTCGGTCCTGCTGCGCGGTTCACGGTGCGGTGAGCTGTCGTACGGCGAACTGTCCGAGGTGGTGCAGGACGCGTGGCTCTCCCGGGCCTCGCCCACCCGGGCACGCGCCTGGCTCAAGGCGAATGGGCTTTCCTGACGCGGGCGTTGACCCGCGCTGCGGCGCCGCTCAGCCTGCGTACGCCGGGGCACCTCCCGGGGCCAGCCATTCGAAGAGCGAGGCGTACAGCGCCCGGACCTGAGCCGGTCGGTCGTCGCCGTACAGGTCGTCGCCGACCCCGTAGCCCCGCGCGGCCAGCAGGCAGGTGAGCATGCGGTAGGAGGGCCGGGCCGCGGCGAGCGCCTCCGGGTCGACGGCCGGCCGGGTGCCCGGGACCGCGGGCAGCAGGACGTCGTACTCGTAGACAGGGTCGAGCGAGACGAGCACCCAGCGGTCCGCCCGCCGTTGCGCGCGGTACAGCAGGCGTGCCCGGGAGGTGAGATCCACCTCGACGCCGTTCAGGTCGGCGCGCAGGTGGATGCCCGCGGGCGCCTCGATCACGGCGCGCGCACCGTGGACGTCCACGACCGGTGGGTGCAGGGTGTGCCGGGCGGTGTCGCCACGCGCGGCCATCTCCCGTGACGCCGCGACGAATTCGGCGCCCGTGCCGCGGAACCAGCTCAGCCGCACGGACGCGTTCGGCGCCAGGCACTCCCCCATCACCCGCCACCAGCCGCGATCACGCGCCCGGCGCTCGCGCAGGACCAGCTGGGTCAGCTCGCTGACGTGGTCGGTGGTGGAGCTCATGGCGAACCCTTCGGCGAACGGGATGCGGTGCCGCGGACGTCACTGCGCCCAGGGCGGCAGGAAGGTCGCGCCGTCGACGGTGGCCTTCATGCCGACGGAGGTCACCGCGGTGAGGGAGGCCGGGTCCTCGGCGGAGGCGTTGCGGATCCGCAGGACGGCGTTGGCCGGAACGATGACGGCGTCACCGGGCCCGGCGGTCACGTCCTGCCCGGCGACGGTGGCCGAGACGCTGCCGCTCACCACGACGAAGACCTCCTCCCGATCCATGTGGTGGGTCTCGCTGCACGCACCCGGGGACAGATCCAGTGCCCACAGGGCCAGTTCGGCGCTGCCCCGGGAGGGCACGGCGAGCGGCCGGAAGGTGAAGCCGTCGCGGTCGAAGACGGGCGCGCCGGCAAGGGTGGACAAAGGCATGGCGATTCCTCCGGGAGAACGAACGATATAGTCAAACTGGTTGACCACTTCACGCTACGCCCGTCACACCGAACCGGTCAACCATGTTGACCATCTCGCAGGCGCCCGACGCCTGACGGCATCCGACAGGAGAGGTCCGGGACATCCCATGGCCGCCGACCGGCACGACGCCGACCCGTCCCCGCAGGTCCCCCTGCTGCTGGCCATCGCGTACCGGGCGATGACCGACCACTTCCACGCCCGCCTGGCGCAACTCGGCCGCGAGCCGTTGCGGCCCGCGCACGGATTCACCTTCCGCTACCTCGCCGGCCACCCCCGGGCCACCACCGTGGACCTGGCCGCCCACCTCGGCGTCACGAAGCAGGCGGCGTCCAAGACGGTCGCCGAGCTCGCCGACTGGGGGTACCTGCGGCGCGGGCCGCATCCCACGGACCGGCGCGCCCAGGTGCTCGCGCTGACCGAACGCGGCCACGAGTACCTGCGCCTGGCCGACCGGCTGTGGTCCGAGGTGGAGCGGGACCTCGCAGACGTCGTCGGTGCCGACCACGTGGCCGCGCTCGGCCGGGACCTGCGGGCGTACATCCGGCACGTGTACGGCGACCAGCCGGTGCCGCTGCGTCCGGTGTGGTGATCCCGGCCGTCGCGGCGAGCACGGCCGGCGGCGCGGTCAGGCGGTGGTGAGCACCATGCGGAAGCGGCGGCGCCGGAGAGCATGCGGTCGAAGGCGTCGGCCGCGCGCTCCAGTGGCACCTCCTCGATCCACGGCCGCACGCCGTTGTGCGCGGCGAAGCGCATGGTGTCCGTCGCAGTGGCCGCACGAGCCGCCGTACCAGCCCACGGCCACCGGTCCCCGGTCGACCAGCCGGTGACGTGCTCACCCACCGCGTCGATCCGTCCCGCGATCTCGTGGCCGGGGACGACCGGGAAGGATGTGCCGGGCAGATGGCCGGTGGTGATGAGGGCGTCGGAGTGGCGCACCCCGCAGGCCTCGACGGCGATCCTGACCTCGTCGGGGCCCGGTGCGCGCGATTGCGCGGTGGTCAGCGACATCGCGCCGCCGGGCTCGGCGACCTGCACGCGGCGGCGAGTGGCTGCTGGGGAGCGACTCCCTTTCCGTGCCGTACGGCGTGCGCGTCCGGTGGGCGCCACGCCCCGGGTGAGCGGCCTTTGCGTTCCCCGTCCCAGCGTGGCCGCGTCATGCGTGGCCGTCCTGTCCAGCGAGCGCCGTCACCCTGTGCGGTCAGGAAGCCGCCCGGTGCCCCTACCGGGTGCCCGCCAGGACCTCCGCCGCGGCCACCCCGGACGCGGCCGTGGCGCCGTTGGTGAAGATCTGGGCCGCGGCCGCTCCTGTCGGCACCGGCAGGCCCATCTCGACCACGATCGCGTCGGGACGGGCCGCCACCAGGTCTGCCAGCGCCCTGCCCATCCAGGCGTGCCGGGAGGCGTCCCGCACCACGACGACCAGGGGGCGGTCCTTGGCGGGGAGCAGCGCGTACTCCTCCAACGCCTTGGCTCCGTCATCGAGTTGGGCCGCGTGGACGCGCACGAACGTCGTGCCGGGCAGCCTTTCACGCAACGGCACCGCGACACCCCACGGGGTCTCCTTGCCGATGGCGAGGTTCGTGGAGGGCACCAACTCCACGACGTGCGGCGGGTGGTCGAGCGGCAGGGCGCCGTCGACCGCGCCGCTGGTGCGGATGGCGCGGCGGGCGGCGACGAATCCGATGTCCCCGCTGACCGGGTCGACGGGGGCGGCCTGCCCCAGCCGGGTCGACCAGTCGGCGAACTCCGCCACCCGGCGGGCCGCGTCGCGCAGGCGCTCCTCCGGCAACGTGCCGTCGGCGACCGCGTCGAGCAGGGCGCCGGAGAGCAGGGCGACAGTGGACTCCTCGGCGGTCTCGCCGCCCACGCAGACGGCGTCCGCTCCGGCGGCTACGGCTCTGACCGTGGCGCCGCCGATGCCGTACAGGCCGGTCACCGCCCCCATCTCGATGGCGTCGGTGACGATCAGGCCGTCGAAGCCGAGTTCGCCGCGCAGCAGGTCGATCAGGATGCGGCGGCTGAGGGTGGCGGGCAGGTCGGGGTCGTAGGCCGGGACCAGCAGGTGGCCGCTCATCACCGCGCGCACGCCGGCCTCCAGGGCGGCGCGGAACGGCGGCAGCGCCTGCTCCTGGATCTGGTCGAGGCCGGCCTCGTAGTGCGGCAGCCCGTGGTGCGAGTCCACGGCGACGTCGCCGTGGCCGGGGAAGTGCTTGGCGCAGGCGGCGACTCCGGAGGCCTGGAGGCCCCGGATCCAGGCGGCGGCGTGCCGGGAGACCAGCTTGGGGTCGACGCCGAAGGAGCGCACGCCGATGATCGGGTTGTCGGGGTTGGAGTTGACGTCCACGCTCGGCGCGTAGTCCAGGCTGACTCCGGCGGCGCGCAGCTGGCGGCCGAGGTCCTGGGCGACCGACTCGGTCAGCTCCACGTCGTCGACGGCGCCGAGCGCGAAGTTGCCGGGGCGGGACGAGCCGGTCGACGACTCGATGCGCGTGACATCTCCGGCCTCCTCGTCGATCGCGATGATCAACCCGGGGTTCTCGGCCCGCAGTTGAGTGGTGAGTCGGCTGACTTGCTGGGGGGAGGCGATGTTGCGCGAGAAGAGCACCACGGACGACAGGCCGTCGGCGATGTCCCGCAGCACCCAGTCCGGCGCCTGCGTCCCGACGAAGCCCGGCTGAAGGACGGAGAGCGCGAGACGTCGCAACTCCTTGCTGTGTTTGCTGGAGGACATCAGCTGGGCCTTCCCGATAGTGCCGAGGCATCGATCACCGCGCCGCGCATTGGTACAGACCATCGGGATATTGGCCTAGTCCAATCTGGAGTGTCAAGAGGGCGAACGGCACCCCCGGACGGCCGCGCACCGGCTGTTCCGGACCCCGGGGGTGCACCCGGGGGCGCCACCGCCGGCGAGACACGGAACGAATCGCCACAGGAGACCCTTCTTCCTTCCGGAATCAGAACAGAGCACCCGCCCCGCAAACCCGGAAATGACCCAACGTCATCATCCGTCTACGCACCGGATTTACCGCGCCAATTGGACGGAGTCGAATTCACCGTGAGTCGATGCATGTTGCACCGGTAGTCACTCATGTCATGTCCGCCGCAAAGTCGTCGCCATAACCCATCAGTAACCAGGAATCGCACCGCACTCCCCAAACATCACTCGCCCAACCCGCCCGACCTGCACTTATGCACCCCGCCGCAGTCTCGAATCCGAACCGAACCGCCCACAACCCACCAACTCGACTGTTGACACGTGAAGTTGGTCTAGTCCATTTTAGTGAGACGCGAGTTCGGCAAAGGGGCGGTTGTGGTCAACCGCCGTCAGCATTCGGCGCGTTGCCTCGTCACACCCCTGCCGCACGCATCCGCATTCCGCGCGGGCACTGTCGCCGCGGCACCGGATCAACGGGGGAGATCCGGGCGGAAGGCCGCCGCCGTGCTCGCACGAGCCATTCCGACCCTGTCACGACTGTTCACGACGTCCACCGGTGGTGCGCGTCCACTCCCCCGCGCCAACAGGCCGTTGCCCGGCCTCGTGTGCCCGGCGCGGGAGGGGCGCGTCCCCCGGCCGGACATCTTTCGAGGAGCGATTGCATGCGGGCGCTTGACAGCAGCTACTTGTATCGGGCCGCCTCGGACGTCCCCTACTTCAGCTCGGACGGCGAAACCTACCTGGCGCAGACGCAGTTGCGTGACCTGCGCAAGCGGCGGGAACTGCGGGTGCTGTCCGAGGAGGACTTCGCCTTCTGGCAGACCTACGGCTACGTGGTCGTCAAACAGGCGATTCCCACCGCCGCCGCGCAACGCCTGCTGGAATTCGCGTGGGACTTCCAGGGCCTGGACCCTCGGCGCCCCGAGACCTGGTACGAGGAGCGCACCTTCCGTTCCGACCTCGACCGGGACCTGTACGTCTACGGCTTCGTCGAGGCGTACCACCACCAGCTGCTGTGGGACAGCCGCCAGACGCGCCGGGTGTACGACGCCTTCGTGGACGTGTGGGACTGCGAGGAGCTGTGGGTGACCCTCGACCGGCTCAACCTCAACCCGCCCAACGTCAAGAACCGCGACCGCGCGCTGATCGAGGCCACGGACAAGGGCTTCGACATCGAGCTGCACTGGGACGTCGACACCACCCTCGGTGTCCTGCCGCAGCGCGTGCAGGGCATCATCGCCCTGAGCGACACCGAGGAGGACCACGGCGGTTTCCAGTGCGCACCGGAGCTGTTCCGCAGGTTCGAGCGGTGGCGCGCGCTCCAGCCGGACGACCGCGACCCGATCCGGCCCGCGTTCGACCGTGACGAAATGCCCGTGGTCCGGCCGCAGTTGAAGGCGGGCGACCTGCTGATCTGGAACGGGCTGCTGGCCCACGGCGTGGCCCGCAACACCTCGCGCGACGGTGTGCGGGCCGTGCAGTACCTGTCCATGATGCCCGCGCTGGAATCCCACCGGACGCTGCGGGACTCCCGCGTCGACTCCTGGCGCCACCTGAGCACCCCGGACTGGAACCGGACGCTGCTGGGCGACGCCAGGAAGCACGAGTCCCTCAGGTACGGCACCGCCCGCCTGAACGACCTGGGCGCCCGGCTGCTCGGGCTGGAGTCCTGGGGGCAGGAGAGCGACGCGGTGAGCGGGGAGCGGGTATGCGCCGAATCTGTCTGACCCTGCCCACGAACAGGGCGTGCGCGCCAACCATCGCGGCGCTGGGCGAGGAGGCCGCGTACGCGGTGCGCCACTTCGACGTCGAGGTGCACTTGCTGGTACTGGACTCCAGTGAGGGGCAGGTGTTCGCCGAGCACGCCCGCGCGGTGCGTGACCTGCCCGCGGTGCCCGGCGTCGTCGCCCACCACTTCGGGGAGGCGGACCAGCGGGACTTCCTGCGCCGGGTGATCGACGAGGCGGGCGTGGCCAAGCCCGATCTGGTGCTCGACCTCATGCTGCCCGACCGGCTTTCCTACGGCGCCTGCACCAACCGGGCGTTCCTGCTGGCCGCCGCGCTGGGGTGCGAGTCGGTGCACCGCAGGGACTCCGACAGCCGCTACCAGGTCGCCGACGGCTCACCGGTGTTCCCCGTCCACCCGGAGCTGACGGCCCTGGGGCGCCGCGCGTCCGACGTGGCGCCGCTGGTCTCGGACAACGTGCTGGAGACGGCCCACGCCGGCAAGCCCGTCGCCATGGTGGGCGGCTCGTTCGTGGGCGAACTGTCCGTCGACATCGGGGAGATCCAGCGCCTCGACCCGGAGGTCTACCACGACGTGGTGAGCCTGTGGGCCCCGCTCGACTGGCCCGAACAGCGGAAGCGGGAGCTGGTCGAGGAGTCGTTCCGCGGTGCGGGCGACGTGGTGTTCACGGCGGACCACACGGTCCTCGGGCTGGTCGACCCGATGCGGGTCGACATGTGCAACATCGCCTTCCACCGCGTGCAGGAACGCATACCGCTGCCGCCGGCGACCGACACCATCGGCAGCGACTACTTCCTCATCCACGTCGTCCACGACGCCACGCTCCCCGGCGTCCTGCACAACCGCGACATCGTCAACTACTACACACCCGAGCGCAGGACCGGGGCGGGCTTCAGCGCGTACCAGACCCGGTACGTGAAGTTCCTGCTGTCGATGCTGTACCTCGACTTCGTCTACGACCGCATGGCCGAGGCCGGTTCCGCGCTGCTCGACGAGGGCGGCGAGGTGCGTGCGCAGGTCGTCGCCGGCTTCGTGCGGGAGAGCACCGGTCTCGACCAGGCCGGCAACACCCACCGGCTGGACGTGCTCGAAGCGGCGTACCGCAAACTCGGCGGCAAGTACGCGGCGTTCGCCGAACACGTCGCCGCCGACCGGGAACGGCTGCTGCGCGAGGCCCGTCAGGACACCGAGGACTTCGCCCTCCTGCTGGAGGCGTGGGCGTCGCTGGTGGACGCGAGCAGGAAGGTGGACCCGTGCGCACACCGCCGGTGACGAGCACCACGCCCCCTCACGGCACCCGGCTGCGCCGCGCGCTGGCGGACGCCCCCGCGGACCGCCTGGTCTACGACCTCGCGGGCATCGAGGCCGCCTACGCGAACCTGGTACGCGAACTGCCCGGTGTGTCGGTGCGGTTCGCGATGAAGGCGTGCCCCGTGGACGAGGTGCTCACCTGCCTGGCACGCCGGGGCTCGGGCGCCGACGCGGCCAGCCCGCAGGAGATCGCCCACGCGCTGCGCACCGGGGTGCCGGTCGAGCGCGTGCACTATGGCAACACCATCAAGTCCGACCGCGACATCGCGCACGCCTACCGGCTGGGCGTGCGCGACTTCGCCACCGACAGCATGGAGGACGTCGAGGCCATCGCGGCGCACGCCCCCGGCGCCCGGGTCTTCTGCCGGCTCGCCACGGACGGCAAGGGCGCCCTGTGGGGGCTGAGCCACAAGTTCGGCTGCTCCGCCGGCGACGCCGTGCGCGTCCTGGAGCGGGCCCGCGACCTGGGCCTGACGCCCGCCGGGCTCTCCGTCCACGTGGGATCGCAGCAGATGACCGCCGAGGCGTGGGACGATGCCTGCGACCGGCTCGCCGATGTCCTGACCGCCCTCGACCGGCGAGGCGTGTTCCTCGATCACATCAATCTCGGCGGCGGGCTGCCCGCCGCCGGCTACCTGGACGCGTGGGGAACCCCGCTGGAACCGCCGCTGGACGAGATCCTCGCCGCCGTCCGCCAGGGCATGCGGCGGCTGACGCGGGTGGCGGGCCGCCGCCTGGCGTTCCTCATCGAGCCCGGCCGCCACCTCGTCGCCGACCACGGCGCCATCAGGGCCCACGTCCTGCGCCTGACCTCACGCGAGCGGCAGGACGGGGGACGCGCGCACTGGCTCTACCTGAGCTGCGGCAAGTTCAACGGCCTGTATGAGATGGACCAACTCCAGTACCGTCTGGTGTTCCCCACGCACTCCGGCGCCGACCTCGTGCCCGCCGTGGTGGCCGGGCCGACCTGCGACAGCGACGACGCCTACGCGCACGACCACGGCCTGGTGCGGGTGCCCAGGGCGGTCGCCTCGGGAGATCCGGTGTGGATCCTCGCGAGCGGCGCCTACGCGACGAGCTACATGACCCGCGGGTTCAACGGCTTCAGCCCGCTCCCGCACGTCTGCCTGCCGCCCGACCGCGTGCCGCCGCCGCGCCTGCCGGAGCGCATCGACGACGTCACCGCCTGTGCGGGAGGACCGCGTTGACCACGCAGACACCACGGGTGAGGCACGTACGCGGCGACGACTGGGACGCCATCGTCGCCCTGGAGTCCGCCGCGTACACCCCGCTCGGCCTGTCGGAGGGCCGGGCCGCGCTGGAATCCAGGGTCCGTGCCTCGCCCGCCACCTGCTTCGTGCTGGACCTCGCAGAACGCCTCGCCGGATACCTGCTGGCGCTGCCGTACCCGATGTTCCGGTATCCCGACCTGACACGCGCCGAGAGCGTGGAGTTCCGCACCGGCAACCTCCATCTGCACGACCTCGTCGTCGCCGAGGACCTGCGCGGCTCGGGTCTGGCGAAGACGCTTTTGAGCGCTCTGTTCGCGAGCGCGCGATCACACGGGTTCGCCTCGGTCTCCCTCGTGGCCGTCGGCGGCAGCGCGCCCTTCTGGGCCTCCCAGGGCTTCACGGAGCACCCCGGCGTGGTGCCTCCGGACGGCTACGGGCCCGGGGCGCGGTACATGTCGCGGCCGGTGCGGGTCGAGGTCACGGCGGGAGCAGGAGGGTGAGCGGCACGGGAGGCGCCGGCACACGCGTCGTCGGCACAGGGGTCGGCGGCGCGAGCGGCGGCCCGACGAGAGAGGGGTTGACCCGCATGTGGCGCCCGCACGACCCGTTCCGCAAGGGGCAGTTGGCCATCGCCGCGTTGTTCTGCTCACTGGGCTTCCAGTACGCGACCTGGGCGTCGCGGCTGCCGTCCATCAAGGCGCACCTGGGCCTGACCACCGCCGAGGTGGGTCTGCTGCTGATGGCGACGGGCGTGGGCGCGGCGGCTTCGTTCCCGCTGGTCGCCGCGCTGATGAAGCGGCTGGGATCGCGGCGTCTCGCCCTGGGCTCGGCGGTGTGCCTGGCCCTGCTGCTGCTCGTACTGGCCGCCGCGCCCGACTACCCGGTCGCGCTGGTGGTGATGGCCTGCGACGGGGTGCTGGTGGGATGCCTGAACGTGGCCATGAACGCCCAGGGCGCGGCGCTGGAGGTCCGTCACGGCCGCAACGCGATGGCGAAGCTCCATGCCACGTTCAGCGGTGGGTCGCTGTTCGCCGCGCTGCTGGCCTCCGGCATGAACGCCGTGACGTCCACGGTCGCCGTGCACTTCGGGGTGGCCACCGTCCTGCTGCTGGCACTCGCCGGGTACGCCCGCTCCGGCCTGCTGACGCGGGACGAGGCGAAGCCCGGCAGCGCCGAGGAGTCCGAGGCGGCGCCCGCCGACGGAGCACGGCGGCGGGCCGGTTGGTCCCTGCCGTCGCGGATGACGCTGTGGATGTGCTGCGCGATGGCGTTCGGCACCGTCACCGAGGGCGCGATGAACGACTGGTCCGCGCTCTACATGAAGGACGTCGCGAAGGCGTCGGCGGAACTGGCGCCCATGGGCATCGCGGTCGTCTCCTGCATGATGGTCGTGGCCCGGCTCTTCGCGGACGGCTGGCGCGACCGCTGGGGCGACGGGCCGATCGTCCGCCTGGGCAGCGCGCTGGCGGGCGTGGGGCTGGCGCTCGCGCTGCTGAGCGGCGGCGTGGTGCCTGCGCTGGCCGGATTCGCCTGCGTGGGGCTCGGCATCGCCGCGGTCACCCCGTGCGTCTACGTCGCGGCGGCCGGACAGGGCTCCGGCGTGCTGACGCTGGTCGCGGCCATGGGGACGACGGGGCTGCTGGGCGGCCCTCCGGTCATCGGTTTCGTCGCGAACGCCTGCGGCCTGGTGTGGGGGCTGGGCGCGGTGGCGGTCTCGGCGGGCATCGTCTCGTTGTGCGCCACGCAGATCCGGTGGACCCGGTCGGCCGAACCCGTCAGTGGGGAGCCCGCGCCGGTCGACGTGTGAGCGACGGGCGGGCCCGGTCGTCGCGAAAGCGAACGGGGGACCCCGCCTGCCGTCGCCCCCTCACGCCTCCCTTCTCTTCGTAGGCGCTTGCCTAAAGCTCTTAGGCAGCTGCATAATCGGTGATGCCATCGAACGGGAGGAGGACCATGCCCCGCGCCGGACTCACCACCGAGCGCCTGACCCTCGCGGGAGCGGAGCTGGCCGACGAGGTCGGCTTCGACCAGGTGACCGTCTCCGCGCTGGCCAGGCGCTTCGACGTCAAGGTCGCGAGTCTGTACTCCCACCTGAGGAACTCGCAGGACCTCAGGACCAGGATCGCCCTGCTCGCCCTGGCGGAACTCGCCGACCGGGCGGCCGACGCGCTGGCCGGGCGAGCGGGCAAGGACGCGCTCGCCGCCTTCGCCGGCGTCTACCGCGACTACGCCCGCGAGCATCCCGGCCGCTACGCCGCGATGCGGATGCCGCTCGACCCCGAGACGGCGGCCGCCGGCGCGGGCGCGCGACACGCGCAGATGTCCCGCGCCATCCTGCGCGGCTACGACCTGGCCGAACCCGACCAGACCCACGCGGTCCGCCTGCTGGGCAGCGTCTTCCACGGCTACGTCAGCCTGGAGCTGTCCGGCAGCTTCAGCCACAGCGCGCCGGACCCGCGGGAGACCTGGCCGCGGATCATCGATGCCCTCGACGCCACGCTGCGCAACTGGCCCGCCCTCTGAGGCCGTTCGAGCCGCCGCCGTCACGACCGCGGACGCACACCGACGCCTCCCGCGCGCGCCTTCCGGCTTCTCGCTTCGCTCCTCCCGACCTTCTCGCTTCACTCCTCCCGACCGACCACCTGGGACTTCCCATGCACACCGCCGGGCACGCCCGCGTCACCACCCCCCTCACCGCCGCCATGGTGCGCGGCGCCCTCGACCTGGAACGCACCGAGCGCGGCGTGCTGCCGCACCGCCTGCCCGCCTGGGCCCGGGCGCAGTACACCGATCCGCAACTGGCCATGGCGGAGAGCCAGCCCTCAGGTGTCCGGCTCGTCTTCCGCACGTCGGCCACCACCGTCGAACTCGACGTCCTGGCCACCAAGCGCGCCTACGTGGGCGTGCCGCCTCGCCCCGACGGCCTCTACGAACTGCTGGTCGACGGCGAGCCGACCGCGCGGGCGAGCGTCGCCGACGGCAACGTGCTGACCATCGACATGGCCGCGGGCACCATGGACCAACGTCCCGGCCGCATCGGCACGTTGAGCTTCACCGGACTGCCGGACCGCGAGAAGGACGTGGAGATCTGGCTGCCGCACAACGAGACCGCCGAACTCGTCGCGTTGCGCACCGACGCCCCGGTGCGGCCCGCGCCCGACTCGGGCCGCCACGTCTGGCTGCACCACGGCAGTTCGATCAGCCACGGCTCGGACGCCGAGAGCCCCACCACCACCTGGCCCGCGCTCGCCGCGCGTCTCGGCGGCGTGGAGCTGATCAACCTGGGTCTGGGCGGCAGCGCCCTGCTCGACCCGTTCACCGCCCGCACTCTGCGCGACACTCCCGCCGACTTCATCAGCCTGAAGCTCGGCATCAACGTGGTCAACGCCGACCTGATGCGGCTGCGCGCCTTCACCCCTGCCGTCCACGGCTTCCTCGACACCATCCGCGAGGGGCATCCCACCACACCGCTGCTGGTCGTCTCCCCCATCCTGTGCCCCATCCACGAGGACACCCCGGGCCCCTCCGCCCCGGACCCGGAGACCTTCGGCACGAGCCGGCCGCGGTTCATGGCGATGGGCGATCCCGCCGAGCGCGCGGCAGGCAAGCTGACGCTCAACGTGATCCGCGACGAACTGGCGCGCATCGTGGCGCAGCGGTCGGCGGACGACCCCGCGCTCCATTACCTGGACGGCCGCGAGCTGTACGGAGCGGCCGACGCCGCCGAGTCGCCGCTGCCCGACGCGCTCCACCCGGACGCCGCGACCCACCGCCGCATGGGCGAGCGCTTCGCGGCACTCGCCTTCCACGGCGAGGGGCCCTTCGCCCCGACACGGTGAACTCCCGCCCCGCCTGCCAGGGTTCAGGCAATCCAACGAGCCTCCCCGGCGGGACTTCGGTCCGGCCGGGGAGGCTTTCGCCGTTTCCGGCGACCTCGGGCCCGAGCGACGCGCATCACCTGCGCGTCGCTCGGCGGCCCGGTCAGCGACCTCGAAGGAGGCTCCATGCCCGATGTCTGCGTGCGCCACGCGACAGCCGACGACCGCACCGTGGTCGAACGGCTGTGGCTGATGTTCCGGCACGACATGTCGGAGTTCGACGGCGCGCTACCCGGTGCCGACGGGCTCTTCCGGCAGGAGCGGCTCGACGCGGCCTTCACCGATCCGGGCTGGGCGCCGTACCTGCTGCTGAGCGACGACCGCCCGGCGGGCCTTGCGTTCGTACGGGCCCTGGACGGACCGACGAGGGTGCTCAACAGCTTCTTCGTCGTGCGCGGCGCCCGCAGGTCGGGCGTCGGACTGCGGGCGGTGCGGCAGGTGGTCACCCGGCATCCCGGTTCGTGGGAAGTGGCGTTCCAGGATGTCAACGCGGGCGCGGTGGCGTTCTGGCGCCGGGTCGCCACCGACCTGTGCGGCAGCGCGTGGAGCGAGGAGCGCAGGGCGGTGCCGGGCCGGCCCGGCCTCCCGCCCGACGTCTGGATCTCGTTCCACGTCGACGCGGACACCCCCGGACCGGTCACGGGCTCGCACCGCACCGCACCGCGCTCACGGCAGTCGTGATCACCTGCTCGGGAGCGCGACCGTCGCCGCCGGGACGAGGACGGTGCGTTCGAACGGGCCGCCGTGCGACGCGGCGTACGCCACGGCGTCGTTGACGGCGTCGAGACCGAAGGACCGGACGTGTTCGGGGGCGAGGTCCAGCGCGCCCGAGGTGATGAGCCGGATCATGCCGACGTTGGCGGCGCGCGGGAACATCCACTGGCCGCGCACGGTCACCGAGTTGCGCATGATCCACGGGTAGGGGAGCGCGAGGGCCTCGCCGCCGAGCATGCCGACGCCGCCCATGAGGACGACACGTCCGTACTCGCGCACGGTCATGGCCGCCACCCGCGCCACGGAGGCGGGCGCGCTCGGCGGAAGCAGATCGATCACCATGTCGATCGGCCCTTCGGCCGCCGCTGCCATCGCCGCCCGGTCCGCGTCCTCGTCCCCGCTCAGCGCCACCGGGCGCACCCGGGGACCGAACCGGTCGGCGAGAAGTCCGAGCGCCGCCCGGTTGCGGCCCGGCGCGACCACGCGGCCCGCCCCCATCGCGAGGGCCACAGCGACCGCGCTGCTGCCGAGGTTTCCGGTGGCGCCGCTGACCAGCAGCGTCTCTCCGGCCGCCAGCCCGCCCGCCAGCAGCCCGCCGTAAGGGATGGTGTGCACACCGAGCGCCGACCAGCGCGCCGGGTCGTCCTCCGCCGCGGCCGGCAGGGGATGGACGTTCTCCGTCGGGACCCGCATGAGTTCGGCGAACGGCCCGTCGTGCAGGTGCCGGGCCAGCCGTGCGCCGCCTTCCCCGCGGGAGCTCCAGCCCTGGAGTGTGATGTCCGGTGTGAGGGCGTCGTCCCGCGAACGCACCGTGCAGTCGCACCACACCAGGTCCCCTGCGCGCAGCCGGGTGGCATCGGGGCCGACGTGCACGATCCGCCCCACGCCGCCGACCCCGGGCACGACGGGAGGCACCAGGGGGTAGTCGCGTTCGCCGCTGAAGACCTCGGCCGCGTACGGAGGGACGCAGGTGGCCAGTACCTCGACGACCACCTCACCGCCCGCGGCCTCGGGGTCGGGTGTCTCCCGCACCGTGAGCGGGGCGCCGAACCGCGTCAGGACTGCTGCTCGCATGCGGTGACCTCCAGGGTCGTCCGTGTTCGTCGTCGGGTCCTTCGGCACCGACACTAGGAGCCCCGCCGCCATGCGGGAAGCGACGATCTGGCATCTGTGGTATGCGTATGACGCATGGACATCTCCAGTGCGGGTCTGCGGGTCCTCCAGCAGATCGCGGAATCCGGCAGCTTCACCGCGGCGGCCACCAGGCTCGGCTACACCCAGTCGGCGGTCTCCCGGCAGGCCGCCTCCCTCGAACGGAGCGCGGGCACCACCTTGTTCGACCGCCGCGCCGACGGGGTACGGCTCACCCCCGCGGGTCTGACCCTGCTGCGCCACGCCCGCACCATCCTGGACTGCCTTGCGGCGGCCGAGTCCGACCTCACCGGCACCGCGTCGGGGACCGTACCGGTGCGGCTGGGGCTGTTCCTGAGCGCGGGCGCCGTCATCCTGCCCGCCGCGCTCTCCCGTCTCGCGTCGACCGATCCGCGGATCGCGGTCACCACGACCGAGGGCACCACGCCCGCCCTGATCCGGGCGCTGCGGGCGGGGTCGATCGACCTCGCCGTGCTGACGTCCCGCCCACCCCACCGGCCCCTGGACGGCGAGTCGCCGCGTCTGCACGTCGAGACCGTCGTGGACACCGAACTGGTCCTGGCGACGCCGTCGACGGGCAGGTTCGCGGGCCGCACCACGGTGCACGTCGACGAGCTGGTCGACGCCGCGTGGATCGCCACCCCTTCATCGAGCGCCGAGCCCCTGCTCGGCGTGTGGCCCGGCCTGCCAGGACGCCCACGCGTCGTCCACCGCGCACGCGACTGGCTGACGAAGCTGCAACTGGTCGCGGGCGGCTTCGGGGTGACGACGGTGCCGTCCCGGCTCTCGCCGGTGCTGCCGCCCGGGGTGAGCCTGGTACACGTCGAAGGCGCGCCACCCGAGATCCGCCGCGTTCTCGTGGCGCGCCTGCCCGGTCGCCCGACGCCGGCGATCACGGCCGTCACCCGGGCGATCACCTCAGCCGTCTGACACGCGCCGCCGGAGCGGTCGGCCGACCCGGATCACCGTCCCCCTCGCATTCGTCGGCGCCCCGTCGGCTTGCCCGGCGCGTCGGCGACGGCCACACCTCTCGCTGATCTGTGCGGGTTTGTCCCGTCGCCTCCCCTCGTTCAGGTGAACGGCCCGCTTTTTCCCGCGCCGCACCCGAAGTCGCCTCGATAGTGGAGAAGCCGCCCGGGTCCGGGAATGCGGACCGGAAAGCGAGATCAGTCCACGTTCACCGGAAACTCCCCGCCCCTCCCTTCCCGCGAAATCCAGTGAGACCAGCGAATTCCAGATCGAGAGAACGGTGATGGGTTCATGCGCACTGAGGCGACCAAGCGGGTCAAGCTCGTCTTCGACCTCCTCGACGCCGACGGAAACGGAGTCCTGGAATCCGATGACTTCGACCTCATGGCGAGCCGGGTGATCGACGCCGCGCCCGATTCGGACGAGGCCGCGAAGGACGCGATGGTGGCGGCGTTCCGCCGGTACTGGGCGACCCTGTCCGCCGAACTGGACGTCGACAACGACGGCAGGCTCACCTTCGAGGAGTACTCCGCCTGCGTGCTGTCGCCTGAGCGCTTCGACCCGACGGTCGGCGACTTCGCCGAATCACTGGCCGCCCTCGGCGACCCGGACGGCGACGGGCTGATCGAACGGCCGGCGTTCATGGCGCTCATGGAGGCGATCGGCTTCGAACGCGCCAACGTCGACACCCTCTTCGACGCCTTCGAACCCACCGAGGACGACCGCGTCAAGGTGACGACCTGGGTGGTCGGGATCAAGGACTACTACAGCCCCGACAAATCCGGAATTCCCGGCGACCATCTCGTGGGGACGAAAGCGGCCTGACTCCGGAGACCGACGAGGAAGGAGAACGGTGAAGCCGGTCATCGGCCTTGCTGTCGGCCGGGGAACGGGATCGGAGGTCGCCGCCGTATTCGAGCGGGTACTGGGCGCCCTCGCCCGTGCCCATGCGACCGACATCGCCATCGAGCGTTCCCCGCGGACCTATCATTCGTACGTGTCGCTCAAATCCGTGGGGGGAATCGGCCGGATCCGCGAACTCACCCAGGAGGACGCGCGGCATTACGAGGAATTCTGCCGCACGCTGGCCCGCCGGGGCACCACGGCCGTCTTCCGCACCGCGATCAACGCCCAGTCGCTCTACCTGGTCCGCCAGCGCCTGCGCGCGGTGAAGGTCGATCCCATCATCGCGGGGGAGACCTCGCTCCTGCTGGTCCGGGACGAGGCACAGGGCTTCTACACCGGTGAGAACCAGCACTCCCCCGGCCTGGTCACCCGCACCATGGCCTTCAGCGAGGAGATCACCGACGAGGTGATCGCGTTCGCCCTGCGGCGGGCCCGGCAGCAGTGGCCGCGCGAGGGGATCGGCCAGGTCGTCATGGCCTACAAGTTCCACCTTCTGGACGGCGCCCTCGACGAGTGGGTGGCCAGGGCCAGCGCGCGGCACGGCGTCGACATCGCGCTCTTCCAGCCTGACACGGTCAACCGCAACCTCATCGCCTCCGGGCCGCGCCCGCGCACCGTCGTCATCGCCGGGAACGAGTGGGCCGACATCATGCACGTCGTGCTGTTGGACCGCTTCGGCTCGGAACGCCAGGAGAACCGCTACACGGAGAACGTGCATCTCCACCCGGACGTCGCCGGACTGGTCGAGTACCAGACGGTGCACGGTTCGGCGGACGACATCGAGGGCAGGGACACGGTCAACCCGCTGGCGACCGTGCGGGCCGCGGCGGCGATCGCGGAGCGGCACGCGGGGTGCGCGGGCGCGGTGGCCGCGACGGAACGCGCGATCCGGCGCACCGCCGAGCGGGGCGTCCTCACACCGGACCTCGGCGGGGACCACTCCACCACCGCCGTGGTCGACGCGCTCCTCGACGTGCTGGAGCCCTGTGACGACGCCTCGGCCGCGCCGTACGGCGGTCGCCCGGCCGAGGGCCCGGGAGCCGCCCTGGTCGCCGGATCATGAGGGCGGCGACCGGGACCGCGCTGGTCGTCGTCGATGTGCAGAACGACTTCTGCGTGGGCCCGGTCGCCGGTTCCCGCTACCGCGGTGACCCGGCGCGCCTCGCCACCGTGACGGCGAACGTCGTGCGTGCGGTCGACGTGGCACGGCGCCACGGCACCGAGGTCGTCTTCGTGCGGTTCCTGGGCGACGTGGCGTACCAGGGCGCGAGTTGGCGGCAGCGGGACCGCGCGCTGGGCAAGCGGCCCAAGTGCCTCGACGGCTCCTGGGGCGCCGAGTTCCACCAGGTGGCGCCCGCGCCCGGCGAGCGGGTCTTCACCAAGCGCGCCTGCTTCGACGCGTTCCTGGGCGACGGCTTCGAGTCGTATCTCGCCCGACTCGGCGCCGAACGGCTGGTGTTCGCCGGCCTCTACACCGACGTCTGCGTGGACTCCACCGCGCGCACGGCGTTCCAGAAGGGCTACCACGTCACGGTGCTGACGGACTGCACCGCGAGCCTGCACCTGCCGGACGAGGAGATCCTGCGCTTCGTGCGCCTCGTCTACGGCGCCCACGTCACGACGCACGACCGGCCGGAATCGTGGTCGGGACCCGCACCCGGGGAGGACATGTGGTCGGCACGGCACACCGCGACGCCGGAGAGCACCGCGAGCACACGACGGCGCCGGAGCACGGGGACCGGCGAGACGGGGGCGTCGAGAAGGGCGTCGGACTGACCGCCCTGATGGTGGCGGCCGCCCGGGCCATCGAGACCCACCGCCACGACGCCCTGGCGCGGGACGAGTTCGCGGAGCACTTCGTACGCGCCGCCCGCGCCTCCACGCACTGGCCGGTCAGGCCCGAGCAAGTGGCGGACGGGGAGGCCGATCCGTTGTGGGGCCGGCTCGGACGCTATTTCGCCCTGCGCACCCGGGCGCTGGACGACTTCCTCCTGGCGACGGCGCATGACGGCGTTCAACAGGTGGTCCTGCTCGGGGCGGGGCTCGACGCGCGGGCGTTCCGGCTCGACTGGCCTGACGGGTGCGCGGTCTTCGAGATCGACACACCGGAGGTGCTGGCCTTCAAGCACGGTGTCCTCGACGGCCTGGGCGCCACGGCGAAGGCGGTGCGCACACCGATCGGGGCCGATCTGCGGGCCGACTGGGCCTCGGCGCTGGCGCACGCCGGATTCGACGCGTCGGCACCCACCGCATGGCTGGCGGAGGGCCTGCTGCTCTACCTGCCAAGCGCATCGGAGCGCCAACTCATGGCCTGTGTGGACGACTTGAGCGCTCCGGGCAGTTCGCTGGCGTTCGAGGTGAAACTCGGCGTCGAACGGCCGCAGGTCCGCGAGAGCCCGGTCTACACGGAGACCAGGCGGCAGATCGGGGTGGATCTCCTCGCGCTCTTCGACGGCGAGCCCCGTCCGGACTCCGCCGCCGACCTGGCGGCCCGGGGGTGGATCACCGCGGTCTGCACGCCCTACGACTTCACCCGCCGCCACGGCCGCGGCCCCCGCCCCCAACGCGACGACGCCCTGGCCGCCAACCGCTGGGTGTTCGCCCGCAAACCGTGAGGGGGGACGCGGGCGCGGTGTGGTGGCGGCGGGGTGTCACGGCGTACCGTCCCGGCAGGGGCCGCTGGGACCGGCCGCCGGACACGTGGGGGGCACGATGGGCACGAGCACGCCGCCGCGCCGTGTACGTGCCTATCTGACGGGCGCCCTCGAACTGGTCCGGGAATCAGCGCTGTTCAGTGACGCGGTGGACTGGGCGGCCGTGCGGCGGGACGCCGAGGCCGTCCTGTCCCGGGCACGAAACTACGCGGACACGCACGCGTTCCTCGCGGAAGTCCTGTCGCGTGCGGGCGGACGGCACAGCCGGCTGACGCCTCCCCGCGGCACGCGGTCCGGCCCGGGAGGCGGCGGCGGCCGAACAGGCCGCGCCGGAGGCGAGGGCGTCCGAGGGACGGGGGCCGCCGCCCAGCCGATGCTGCCCACCGGGCGCGTCGTGCGGTCGGTGGGCTACGTCCGGCTCCCAGGGCTGCCGGGCGGGCGGCGCCTGGCGCGGCGTTACACGGCCACGGGTGGCGAACTCCTCGACGGCTTGGCGTCGGCCCGTCCCGTGGGATGGATCCTCGACCTGCGGTCCAACGGGGGCGGGAACATGTGGCCCATGCTGGCAGTGGTCGCGCCCCTGCTTGACGAAGGGCCGGTGGGCCGCTTCGTCCGTGCCGACGGCGGCAGCGAAGTGTGGGCGCTGGAGCACGGCAGGGTCCTCCTTGACAGCACACGCATGGCCCGCTCCCTCAGCAGCACGGGCGGCCCCCGCGACGTGCCGCTCGCGGTGCTCACGTCGAAGGGTACGGCGAGCGCCGGGGAGGCGGTGGCTGTGGCCTGCCGAGGGGAGCCCGTCGTCCGCTTCCTCGGCACGCCGACAGCGGACTTCACCACGGGCAACCTCACTCGCGTCCTGCGCGACGGCACCCGCCTGCACATCACCTCGGCCCACTACGCCGACCGCACCGGCCGTTTGATCGTCGGACCACTCGCCGTCGATGAAACGGTCGGCGACAGCGATCCGCGCGCGGCTGTCAGAGCGGCGCTGACCTGGATACACCGCCGGTGTGACGGCTGACCGCGTTCTCTGGCATGGTCGGAGGCGATCAGTGGGCGCGCTGACGCCCGTTCACCGAGCCATGGAGGACCGCCCATGCCGGACCGCCCCAGCCGCCGCACCCTGCTCGCCCTCGGGGCGGGCGCCGCCCTGGCCACGTGGCCGGGCGCCTCGGCGCACGCCGCCGACGCCCGGCGCCGCAACGCCGCTTCCCATGGAGGCGTTCGCCGTTCCGACAACGCTGTCGAGGCGCGGCTGCTCGACCTCGAAGCGCGACACTCCGCCCGCCTAGGCGTGTTCGCGCGCAACACGGCCACGGGCAGGACCGTGGCATACCGCGCCCGCGAGTTGTTCCCCATCTGCTCGGCGCACAAGGTGATCTCGGTCGCCGCCCTGCTCAAGGACCTGGACGTGCACGGCGACTTCCTGGCCGAGCGCATCACCTACACGGTGAAGGACACCACGGATTCGGGATACGCGCCCGTGACCGGAACCCCGGATCACCTCGCACACGGCATGACGGTCGCGCAGTTGTGCGCCGCCGCGATCGAGTACAGCGACAACGCCGCGTCCAACCTGATCGTGCGTCAACTCGGTTCGCCACAGGCCGTGACGCGCTTCTGCCGCTCGATCGGGGACCGTACGACGCGGCTGGACCGATGGGAGCCCGCGCTCAACTCGGCCGAGCCGTGGCGCGTCACGGACACCACCAGCCCGGTGGCCGTCGCGCGGACCTACGCCCGACTCGTGCTGGGCGGCGTGCTCTCCCGTGCGCACCGGAATCTGCTGACCGGATGGATGCTCGCCGACACCACGAGCGGACAGCGCTTCCGGGCGGGGCTGCCCCGCGACTGGCGTCTCGCCGACAAGACCGGCACCGGTGACTACGGCACGGCCAACGACGTCGGCATCGCCTGGACTCCGGACGGGACACCGGTGGTCCTCTCCGTGCTGTCCACGAAGCACGACCCCAAGGCCCAGGCCGACGAACCGCTGATCGCCGAGGTGGCGGCGGTACTGGCGGGGGCGATCGGCTGAGTCGTGGCGGTGGCCGGCGGCCGCCTCCGCCTCCGCCTCCGCCGTCGAGCGCGGCGTTACGACCTGCGGCGGGGCTTGCCCCGCCGACCGCTCTGGGTGCCGCCCTTCGTCCCTCCGGTGCGGCTCCGGCCGGTCTTGCCGTGGGAGGCGCCCGACGCCCCGGAGGCCCGCCCGCGCCGCGCGTCGCCGGACCTCCTCGCGGCGCCCGTCTTGTTTCCGTCGCCGGACTTCTTCGCGGTCCCGCCCGCGGTGCCGGTGCCCTTGGTCTCCGGCTGGGCGGCGGCGCGGCGGCCGCGCGTGCTGTTCGCCGTCCTGCCGCGCACGATGCCGATGAAGTCGTCCACCATGTCCGTGGTCTCGGCCTCCGGCCAGGACAGGCCGACGCGGGACTGCGGCGCGTCCGTCACCGTGCGGAAGGTGAGGTCGCGGCGGTGGTGCAGGCGGGCGAGGGACTGCGGGGCGACGAGGACGCCCACGCCCGCCGCGACGAGTTCGATGGCGTCCGCCGTGGTGGCGGGGCGCTCGACGGCGGGGCGGCCGGGGCGGCGGTCCCACTCCAGCGTCTCGTCGAGCGGATGGAAGACCACCTCGTCGGCCAGGTCCTCGGCGGTCACCTCGTCGGCCGCGGCCACGAGGTGGTCCTTCGGGACCACGACGACGGTGGTCTCGGTGTAGAGGGGGATCACACTCAGCCCCGACCGGTCGGACGGCACCCGCAGCAGGGCCGCGTCGACCTCACCGCGCCGCACCGCGTCGGGGGCCTCGACGGCGGTCACCGCCACCAGCTCCAGAGGGGTGTCGGGCAGCCGCTCCTGCCAGATCCGCACCCACTTGCCGGGCGTGACACCCGGCACGTAGCCGAGCCGGAACGAAGGGGCTGTCTCGGAGTCCGTCACCAGGACAGGTTACCGGGCGTGGTCGAAGGGGCCGTACGCAGTCGATATCCTTGACACCATGACGTCGCACAAGACCCCCCAGACCATGAAGCCCGCGACCGCGGCGAAGAAGCTGGGGGTGTACCTGGAGGCCACTCCCGCCGCGTTCCGCGAGGGCGTGGTCTCGCGCGACGAGCTGAACGCGCTCCAGGCCGATCCGCCGGAGTGGCTGCGCGAGCTGCGGCGCAACGGCCCGCACCCCCGCCCGGTGGTCGCCGCCAAGCTGGGGATCTCCATCTCCGGGCTCGCCCGCGGCGGGGTGACCGAGCCGCTCACCACGGACCAGATCGAGGCGCTGAAGGACGAGCAGCCCGAGTGGCTGAAGCGCGAGCGCGCCACCCAGGAGGAGGTCCGCAAGGAAGCGGTCCGCCTGAAGGAGAAGCAGGCCACCCGGCGCGACGGCGGCACCGGCCAGTCCTGACGTTCGTTCCCACGGTGCTCGGCCGTTCGCACGGCGGCCGGGGCTTGTGGGTGACCCCCTGGGCCCCGCGGCTCGACGGGCACGTGGTCACCCATCACGCCGGAACAGACCCGCCCACAGGGCCGGACCAGCGCTGGAGTCGGTCGCCTCGCCAGGCACGCGGCGCAGCTCGATCTCCGTGAGGTCGTGGAGGATCAGCCGCAGCGTTGCCGCCGTGCAGGCCGCAGGCGCGTCCGGAGCGCCCCTGCCATCGGCTTCCACGACGCCCCCGCCATCGGCCTCCGGTGCCATCCCACCAGCGCTGTCCGCGGCCCACAGTGCCATCGCGTCCGCCGCCGGGCAGGTGAGGAAGAGGTGTCCGCCCGGCGCCAGTACGCGCTCGCGCAGGGCGCGATAGGCGATGCGCCGCTGCGGCGGCAGCCGGCCGAAGCAGCCCGCGTCGTGGACCAGGTTGTACGGCCCCGCCAGGACGTCCGTGGTGAGCGCGAAGGCATCGCCGTGGTGGAATCGCACCGCGGCGCCCGCCTCACGTGCGCGCGCCACCGCCGATGCCACGGCCGTCGCCGACGGGTCGACCGCGTCCACCTCGAAACCGTGGGATGCCAGGCGGAGGGCGTCGCGACCCGTGCCGCAGCCCAGCACCAGTGCCCGGCAGGGGGTGACCAGACCCCGGCCGACGTATGACACGAGGCCCTCGTGCGAGTCGAGGCCCTCGTGCGAGTCGGGGCCCTCGTCCGAGTCGGGCCTTCTGTCCGACACCAGGTCCTGGTCCGACACCAGGTCCTGGTCCGGCACCGAGCCCTGGTCCGGCACAACGCTCTCGTCCGCCCCGCGGTCCATGTCGTGGTCCCTTCCCTTCCCCCTCGCGATGCCATCGCACACGGCGTCGGTATGATCGCGTCCGCCTCCCGGGACTCAACACCCCCGTCAGAATCCTGCCATTCGGCACCCTGACAGGCGAACACCCATGCGGCCAACGGCACGATCAGGGGAACGGACTTCACCGTCATCAGCCGACGGTCCCGCAGTGGAATCCATGGCGGCGGCAGGCCAACTCCCCATCAGCGTAAGGCCGGAGAGCAACAGACGCCCCCGCGGCAACCGCCACCGACGTGGGTGGCGGGGCCGCCGATCAGGTCCGGGCAGGCATGAGAATCCGCTTGCCGACCACACGACCGAGCGATGCCACCTGGTATTCCACGTCCTGTGCCCCTTACAGTTGCACCCCACTTACCAGTGGCAAGAGAAAGACAGGGAAAGACATCATGGCAACGACCCACCCCACCAAGGAACTCGACACCACCATCGGGGGACTGCGCGCCGAGGTCCCCGAACTGGAACGCCAGAAGGACCGGTTGGAGGCGGAGTTGCAGGCCGTCACCACCCGTCTGCGTGCCATCGAGTCCGCTCTGCGGGCGTTGGAGACGCTGGCCGACGCCCCCGCCGCCCCGGCGCGTACCGAGGCCGCCGGGACCCCCGCCGAGGCTCCGGCCGCCACGCTGCCCGAGGCGGCCATTCCGGCGCCGCGTCCGCAGGAGGAGTCCACTCCTGAGCCGAAGAGGACCACCCCGCGCAAGAGCACGGCGAAGAAGACCACCGGCAAGGCCGCCAAGTCCACCGCCGCCAAGGCGAAGAAGGACACGAAGGCCGCCAAGGCCCCCGCGTCCAGCACCTCCCGCAAGAAGGCGGCGGCCGCCCCCAAGGCCGACGCGGCGCGGACCAACGGCGGTCTCGCCGACCGCATCATCGAGGTGCTGCGCGAGGCGGGCGAGCCGATCCGGGCGCGTCAGGTCAACGACGCGCTCAACCGGGAGGCCACCCCCGGCGCCGTCAACTCGGTGCGCAACATCCTGGAGCGCCTCACCTCCGACCAGCGCCTGCGCCGGCCGGCCCGTGGTCTGTACGAGCTCGCCGAGTCGTAACCGGCTCGTGGTGTGACGGACGGCGGCCCGAGCCCTTGGGGCCGCCAAGTCCACGGCCGAGTCTCCCGCCGCGTCCACCACCGCAGTCCACCGCTGCGCGACCCGGCGGGGCGACCCAGGCGATGACGTTCAGCCCGCGGGACGTGTCAAGCGGTCGCCGTGGCCCGGCCGTTCGCGGCCACCGAGTCCCACGACGGCCCGGCACGGGGCCACGCGGCTCACAGCACCCCGGCGCGGAGCGCGTACACCACCGCGTGCGTGCGGTTGCGCAGGTTCAACCGGGTCACGACGCTGTGCACGATGCTCTTGACGGTGCGTTCCGAGTAGCTGAGACGGGCGGCGATGTGGCGGGTACTCCATCCGTCGGCGAGCAGGCGCAGCACCTTGATCTCCCGGGGTGAGAGCCCCGCGACGTTGATGCCGTGCGGCAGCAGCACACTGTCCCTGACGGTCTTGATCTGGTTGATCAGCGCCTGCTGGAAACGCCGGCCCGGCTCAGGGCCCTCGGCGGCCTCCGCGACAGCCCTCCTGACCTCGTCGAAACCGCTGTCCTGCCGGTAGAGGAAGCTCACCAGACCGAGGTCGATCGCCCGCAGCAGATGGTGTTCGGGTAATTCGTTGGCGATCATGACCACCGGCAGCGGGCAGCCCGGCTGGTCGCGCTGTACGCGCTCGACCCGGGTCAGGGTGTCCCCGGTGACCTCGGTGGCGAACACGGCCAGGACGTCGGCCGGCTGACGGTGCGCCCAGTGGACGGCGGTCAGCTCCTGGCACGCCGACAGCCAGGAGACGGCGCCTTCGGCGGTGACCGGGTCGTTGGCCAGCACGGCCACCGCGAGGGTCGCGGACTTCGCCGACACATCCTGGACGAACTCTCGTATCAAGATGGTTCCTTAAGAGGGTAATTCCGTTGAGTGACAATGGCCACACCCATTCACTCAAGCCCGCGGCGACGTCATCGCGTTGAAGGGTCACTTCATTGCGAACGGCCCGGAAGAGCGCTGTCGGCTCCCGCCGGGAAGGCTAGGATGATCTTGAAGAACGCGCAAGTTCTGCCATTCTCCGGGCGCTTCGCCGACACTTCCCCGCCAGTTACCCGGACCTTCCCGGTACTTCCCCGACAGCCACTCCCGCTCCCGTTCCGTAACCCGCGCGGCGGTTGCGATTCAGCTGACATACATCCCCTGCATGGGCATTGACCTGCGTGAACCTTGTCCGGTTCCACGGCTGCCCCATCGTGCAGTCTGCTTCTCCCCAATGGGCAGGACGCCTTGCAAAGCCGACCGGTTGGGCCGTACACCTTTGGTAACGGCACGGAAGCCCGAGGGCGATTTCCGTCGCCCCCCACGCATTGACCACGCGCCACCGAAATGAGAGCACCACGTGCCCGAGCGCCTTGGCCTTCCGCCGAATGATTCCGCGGAGGGCCCCGCGTCGAATGGACCGGCGAACCGTCGCCGCCCGGGCCGCCCGTCGTACCGGACGTCCTCCGGAACCTGACGAGTCGCCGACCATCTCCTTCGCAATCGATCCCGGCCCCCGACCCCCTCGCCTCTGTGTGACGCGCGTAGCGGCACGCACCGGGCGGAGCGATGCCCCGGGGAGACCCGCCGGGGTTCCGGCGAGGACCGGGCAGAGAGGAAGCCTGCACCCATGAGGTCCAACGGGCAGACCGCGCACGGCGATGCCGCCGGCCGCGCACCGCTCCGCGAGCCGGACAGCCGCCGCGGCGGCGCACCGGACAGCGGCGCAACCCACTCCTCCCTCGCGGCCCCGCACGCCGCGCCGTCCGGCCGGCCCACCCTCGCCGGAACGCAGGCCGGCCCGGGCCCGGGACGGCTCTCGTACGACGCGGTGCGGCCCGTGGTCACCCGGATCTGGGAGCAGGTCCTGCGCGTCGACGATCTGCGTCCCGACGACGACTTCTTCGAGCTGGGCGGTCACTCGCTCGCCGCCTCCCAGGTGATCTCCCGGATGCGCGAGGCGCTGCGGGTCGAGGTGCCGCTCGCCGCGTTCTTCGAGTGCCCGACCATCGCCGAGTTGTCGGCCTACGCGGTGACCGCCGCCATGGCCCCGGCGCGGGCCGGTGGTGACCGTGCCGAGCGGGACGGGCGCTGAGGTGGGCGGCGAGCGGGTGTCACCGCTGGCCTCGGCGCAGCAGCGGCTGTGGTTCTTCTGGCAACTGCGGCCCCAGGGCAGCGAGTACAACGTCCCCAGGGCCACTCGGCTGCGCGGCACGCTGGACGTCGCCGCGCTGGAGTGGGCGATCGGGCGGCTGGTCGAGCGCCATGACGCGCTGCGAGCCACTTATCCCGTCGTGGACGGTCGCCCGGTGATGCGGATCGCGGCGCGGGCCGAGGTGCCGCTGGCCCGCACCGATCTCACGGACCTGCCCGCGACGGCCCGCCCGGCGGCGGCCGACGAGGAGGTGAACCGGGCCGCGCTGGAGCCGTTCGACCTGGCCGGTGGGCCGGTGTTCAGGGCGCGGCTGATCCGGCTCGCCGAGGAGGACCACATCCTGCTGCTCGCCTTCCACCACATCGTGGTCGACGGCTGGTCGCTCGGCATCGTGGAGCGCGAGATCGCGACACTGTACGCGG
Source organism: Streptomyces sp. ICBB 8177 (assembly GCF_003144095.1). Lineage (GTDB taxonomy): Bacteria > Actinomycetota > Actinomycetes > Streptomycetales > Streptomycetaceae > Streptantibioticus_D. The sequence goes on from NZ_NSKH01000004.1 coordinate 276,269, forward strand.
CGCGGCGCGACGGGGCGCCCGATCCGCTGCCGGACCCGCCGCACGCGTACGAGGACTACGTGGCGGCCGAGCGGCGGATGCTCGACGGCCCGCGCAGGGCCGAAGCCCTGGCCTACTGGCGTCGGCAGCTGGCCGACGCGCCGTCCCAGCTGACGATGCCCACCGATCGGCCGCACCCGGCTGTCGCCGATCACACCGGTGACAGCGCGCCGTTCCTGGTCTCGCCCCAACTCGGACAGGAGATCCAGGCGTTGGCGAAGCGGCTTCGCGTGACGCGCTTCGTGGTCCTGCTCGGCTGCTACGCGGCACTGCTGTCGCGGCTGTCCTCGTCCGAGGAGGTCGTGGTGGGCGTGCCGGTAAGCGGGCGCACGACGCTGGAGGTCGAGGACGTCGTCGGGCTCTTCGTCAACATGCTGCCGGTGCGGGTGCGCGTGGCCCCCGGCATGACGTTCGGGGCGCTGCTGCACCACGTCCGCGACACCTTCCTCGCCGGGCACGAGTACCAGGACCTGCCGTTCCAGCAGGTGGTCGAGGAATTGCAGCCCGAGCGCCTGACGTCGCGCCACCCGGTGTTCCAGGCCGCGTTCACCTACGAGGACACCTTGGATGAGGGGTCGGCGCTGCCGGGTCTGGCGTCCTCCCCGGTGCCGTTGCGCACCGAGACCGCGAAGTTCGAACTCACCCTGCACATGGCCTGGGGAGCCGGGCGGATCGAGGGCTTCACCGGCTACCGCGCCGACCTGTTCGACGCCCGCACCGCCGCTCTCCTGGGCGAGCGCTACCTGCGTCTGCTGTCGGCCGCCGTCGCCGCGCCCGACACCCCCGTCTCGGCGCTACCGGTCCTCGGGCGCCGCGAGGAACGCGTGCTGCTGTCCGGCGGAACGCGCCCGCCCGCTCCCGGCGCGGAACGCGTCGACCGGACGGTGCGGCGCCGCGCGGCCGACAGGCCCGAGGCGATCGCCGTACGGCAGGCGGGAGTCGAGCTGTCGTACGGTGAACTCGACGTCAGGGCGGAGGCGTTGGCGGCGGCGTTGCGCGCGCGGGGGGCGGGGCCGGAGCGGCTGGTCGCCGTGTGTCTGCCGCGCGGCGCGGACCTGGCCGTGGCCGTCCTCGGAGTACTGCGCAGCGGAGCCGCGTACGTGCCGCTCGACCCGGGCCATCCCCCGTCCCGCCTGCACGCGATCCTGGACGAGGCCCAGCCGCTGTGCACGGTGACCGGCAGCGCGCACGCCCACCTCGTCAGCGGCGCGATGGTGAACGTCGATCAGACCTCAACCGGCCTGAGAATGACCGGTCATGACGTGGCATCAGCGAACACTCTGTCCGATCTCGCCTACGTCATCTACACCTCCGGGTCGACCGGGCGCCCCAAGGGCGTGATGGTCGAGCACCGCGCGCTCGCCAACCTGGTGGCCTGGCACCACGACGAGTTCGGCCTCGGGCCCGACGACCGTGCGACCATGATCGCGGCGCCCGGCTTCGACGCGTCGGCGTGGGAGATCTGGTCGGCGCTGACCGCGGGCGCCACGCTGGAGGTGCCCGACGCTCAGACCGTGCTGTCCCCCGGCGATCTGACGCGCTGGCTGGTCGAGCGCCGGGTGACCAGCTGCTTCGTGCCGACACCGCTCATCGAGGGGATGGCGCGGGCGCCCTGGCCGGACGGCGCGCCGCGTACCGTGCTCACCGGCGGCGACCGGCTGCGTGCCCCTGAGCGGCGGTCCTGGCCGTTCCGCCTGGTCAACAACTACGGGCCGACCGAAGGCACGGTGGTCGCCACCTCGGGCACGGTATCCGGTGACGCCCAGCCCTCGGCAGGCCTGCCGGACATCGGGCGTCCGTTGCCCGGTGTGGAGGTCTACGTACTCGACGCCGACCTGCGCCCCGTACCCATCGGCGTACCCGGCGAGCTCTACCTCGGCGGCACCCAACTCGCCCGCGGCTACCTCACCCGACCCGACCTCACCGCCGACCGCTTCATCCCCCACCCCCACACCACCACACCAGGACAACGCCTCTACCGCACCGGCGACCTCGTCCGCTGGAACACCAACACCACCCTCGACTACCTCGGACGCAACGACCACCAACTCAAAATCCGCGGCTTCCGCCTCGAACCCGGAGAAATAGAAAACACCCTCCGCGACCACCCCACCATCCACGACGCCATCACCACCACAACCACCACACCCCACAACGAACCCACCCTCACCGCATACGTCACCCTCGCCGACGGCGCGGGCGACCACGACGCTGTGGTCGAGGCGATCCGCGACCACCTGCGTGACCAGTTGCCCCGCTACATGGTTCCGAGCCATGTGATCGTGTTGCCCGCGTTCCCCCTGGGCGCCAGCGGCAAGGTGGACCGTGCGGCGCTGCCGGCACCCGAGGCGCACTGCGCCGCGGACCGGGGCGGCGCCCCGCGCGACGAGGTGGAACGCGAACTCGCCGCCATCTGGGCGCAGGTGCTGGGGCGGCCGGAGCCGGGAGTGGAGGAGGACTTCTTCGAGGCGGGCGGCGACTCGTTGCGCAGCATTCAGGTGGTGCACCGGGCGCGCGAGGCCGGGTGGACGCTCACCGTCAGCGATGTCTTCCACCACCCGACCATCGCCGAACTCGCCGCGTTGTTGCGCCCGCAGGCCCGCACGGCGGCGGCCCCGGGAGGGTCGCGGTGAGGAACCCGTGGCTGCTGCGCTTCCCGCCGCGCCCCGGCGCGCGGCTGCGGTTGCTGTGCCTGCCCGGCGCGGGTTCGGCGGCGGCGATGTACCGTTCGTGGGCCGGTGAGTTGCCGGACGACGTCGAGGTCTGCGCCGTGCAGTTGCCGGGACGAGCCGGACGGCTGCGGGAGACGCCGTTCACCGCGATGGACCCGCTGGCCGACGCGCTGGCGGAGGCGGTCGTCGCCGAACTCGATCGCCCGACCGTGGTGTTCGGGCACAGCCTCGGGTCGCTGGTCGGCTACGAGATGGCATGCCGCCTGCGGGACGCCGGTGCCGACGGGCAGCTGCGCGAGCTGATGGTGGCCGCGCACCGGCCGCCACGGCTGGGCAGCGCCGGTCTGGCCTACCATCGTCTGCCCACCGAGCAGTTGATGACGGTGATGGCGGGGCTCGGCGGCACGCCCGCCGGTGTGCTGGCCCGGCCCGACCTCGTACGCCTCGCGGAACCGGCGATGCGTGCGGACTTCGAGGTGGACTACACCTACCGCCACCGGGAACGGGAGCCCCTCTCCCTCCCCGTCAGTGTGTTCGGCGGTACCGGGGACGCCACCGTCTGCGAGGCGGAGCTTGCACAGTGGCGCACGCACACCACCGCGGAGTTCACGCTGCGCATGCTGCCCGGAGACCACTTCTTCCACGAGGGGCCGAGTCGCGCGGAACTGCTGTCGCTGATCGGCGCGCGCCTCCTGCGACACGTCTGACACCGGGGCCCCGGAGCCCCGAAGCGCCCGCCCCATCCCGCATTCCCCATCCCACATTCCGCATTCCGCATTCCGCATTCCGCATTCCGCAACCCAGCGAACGACCGTGTTGAGAAAGGACGTTGGTGTCATGTTCGAGGACGGCGACGACCGCCGCTACGCCGTGGTGCGCAACCACGAGCACCAGTACTCCATCTGGCCCGAGGACCGGCCGGCGCCCGTCGGCTGGGAGCCGGTGGGGGTGACCGGGGTCAAGCAGGAGTGCCTCGACCACATCGGCCGGGTGTGGACCGACATGCGTCCGCTGAGCCTGCGGCCGCAGGACCCCTCGGCCGCGTGAGGGAAGGGACCGGCACCGTGTTGTCACAGCTGAGCCTCTACGAGGTGTTCGCGCGTCAGGCCGAGCTGCGCCCGGACGCACCCGCGGTCACCGACGGCCGGGAAGAGCTGACCTACCGTCAACTCGCCGACCGGGCCGACCGCCTGGCCGCCGCGATCCTGCGCGAGGTCCCAGGGCCGGGCGCCCGCGTCGGCCTGTGTCTGCGACGCGGCAACGACGTCGTGGTCTGCGTCCTGGCGGTGCTGCGCGCCGGGTGCGCCTACGTGCCGCTCGACCCGTCCTACCCGGCCGACCGGGTGCGGTACATGGCCCGGGACGCTGCGGTGGACCTGGTGCTGACGGACCACGACGCCGATCCGGCCGTACTGCCGGACGCCGGGCGGGTGCTGCCGCTGGGCCCGGCCCTGTGGCGGGACGATGCACCGGGCGCCGGGGAGGTGGCCGTGACCCCGGACGAGCCCGCCTACGTCATCTACACCTCCGGTTCGAGCGGCCGGCCCAAGGGCGTCGTGGTCTCGCACCGCAACGTCACCGCGCTGCTGGAGTCCTGCGAGAAGGTCCTCGACACCGGCGAGGACGACGTGTGGACGCTCTTCCATTCGTACTGCTTCGACTTCTCCGTGTGGGAGATGTGGGGCGCGCTCTCGCACGGCGCCACGCTGGTCGTGGTCCCCGCCGACGTGGCCCGCTCCCCCGAGGCGACGCTCGCCCTGCTGCGCGAGCGGCGGGTGACCGTCCTCAACCAGGTGCCGTCGGTGTTCCGCTACCTGTCGCGGGCGAGCGCGGACGAGGCGCTCGCGGTGCGGTACGTCGTCTTCGGCGGCGAGACGGTCGATGTGGAGGCGGTCCGGGCGTGGCGCCGGACGCACGGGCCCGCCGCGGAGTTCGTCAACATGTACGGGATCACCGAGACCACGGTCTTCTCCACCTTCCGCCGGCTCCTCGCGCACGAGATCGACGGCACTCCCGCCCCCGAGGCGCAGAGCGAGTCGCCCGACCCGGCGCCGGACCCTGCGCTCAACATCGGAGTGCCGCTCGACGGCTTCGAGCTGGTGCTGCTGACCGACGAGGGCAAGGTCGCGGAGCCGGGGCAGATGGGCGAGATCCACCTCGCGGGCCCGCAGTTGGCCCTCGGCTACCTGGACCGGCCCGAGCTGACCGCCGAGCGCTATCCCACGCTCACCCTGCCCGGCCGCGAACCGCGCCGCTACTACCGCACCGGCGACCTGGCGACCGCGCGCCACGACGGCACCCTGGAGTACGCGGGCCGCGCCGACGACCAGGTGAAGATCAACGGATACCGCATCGAGACCGGCGAGGTGGAGACCGCGCTGCGCGGCACGCCGGGCGTGGCCGACGTCGTGGTGGTCGCTGCCACCAGCCGCATCGGCGAGCGCATGCTCGTGGCGTTCTACACCACCACCCCCGGCGGCGGGGGCGACGGACCGGCGGAGGGACTGCCGCAGCGGCTCGCTGCCCGGGCGCGGGCGGTGCTCCCCGCGTTCATGGTGCCCGGGCGGTTCGTCGCCGTGGCGCAGATGCCGCTCAGCCCGTCCGGCAAGACCGACAAGCGCGCCCTCGCCGAACGGCTGACCCGGCGCCCCTCGGGAGGGATCGCGTGAACGACGACCCGCGCACCGCCACCGAAGCGCCCGGCAGCCTGCCGCTGTCCGCCACCCAGGAGGCGATGTGGGTGACCTGGCGGATGGACCCGGGTAAGTGGGAGCACATCATCCCGCTCGCCTTCCAGGTCACCGGCGCGCTGGACGTCGAGCGGCTGCGTGCCGCCGTCGACGCGGTGGTCCGCCGCCATCCGGCGCTGCGCGCACGGGTGTCGGACGCCCCGGAAGACCCGCGCCTCACCTGGGACGGCGCTCCCGTGGCGGCCGTCGGGGTCCGCGTGCGTGCCGTCAGCGGTGAGCGGGACGCAGCGATCACGGCGGCACGGGCACCGTTCGACCTCACCGCGGGACCGCTGGCCCGGGTCGAGGTGCTTGAGGGTCCCGGATACACCGTCCTGCTCCTGACCGTGCACCACATCGTGCTGGACGGCACGTCGATCCCCCTTCTCCTGGACGACCTGCGACGGGCCTACGCGGGCGAGGACATCGGCGGGCCCGAGGACCCCGCGCCGCTGGTCGCCCACGCCGCCCGATCGCGTGAGGCAGCCGAGGGGGACGCGGGCGAGCCGCTGCGCGCGTTCTGGCGGCAGGCGTTGAGGGACGCGCCGGAGGACGGCCTGCTGGCGGCACCGGACGCGAACGGGTCGGCAGAGCCGGTCACATGGCCCCTGGCGCTCGAACCTGAGACGGCCGCCGGCGTGGCGCGGCTCGCCGACGCGCTGGGCGTCTCCCGTTTCACCGTGGCGTTCGCGGCGCTCTTCGTCGTCCTGCGGCACCACACCGGCGGTGACGACCTGATCATCTCGGCGCCGTACCACGGGCGTTCGGACCAGGCGCTGGCCGGGCGGGTCGGCTTCTTCGTCAACGTCCTGCCGTTCCGGCTGCGGATGCGCGCGAGTGACACCTACGAGCGCGTCGTACGCGAACTGCGGTCGGTCGTACGGGAGTCGCTGGCGCACGGGACACTGCCGCTGCCCGCGATCCTGCGCACCGCGGGCCTGGTGGGACCGCGCGCCCGGCACACCACGCACCAGGTGGTCTTCGAGTACTGGAACACCGCGAGCGAGACCGGTGTGGACGTCTTCGACTTCGCCCTCGCCCACGAGGGCACGCGGTGCGGGCTGAGCATGCTCGACCTGACGGACGTGGCGGACTACCGGCTCACGGTCATGCTCGCCGAGGGCAGCACCGGCAGCCGGATGCTGTGGAAGGACCCGTCCGGCACGGTCGGGGCCGACCGGATCGCGTCACTGGCACGGGACTACCACGCCGTGCTGAGCGACATGCCGGCAGACCCCCGGCGCACCCTCGCCGACATCGGCGCCCTGCTGACTCCGGTCACGTCGGCGGCCTGCCCGGAAGCCCCCGATGCCTCCGACAGCACTTCGGCGGACGGCGGCGGCGCTCCGTGCGAGGCGACGCCCTCGACGCTGGACGCCATGGCCGCCGTGTGGAGCGACGTGCTCGGCATCGACGACCTGACCCCCGACGAGTCGTTCTTCGAACTCGGCGGCCACTCCCTGCTCGCCGCCACGCTGCTCGGCCGGATCACCGACCGCCTCGGCGTCGAGCTGACGATGCGCGACCTGTTCGCCCACCCCCGACTGGGCGCTCTCGCCGGGGTGGCCGAAGGCCGCCTCGCCGCGCGGATCGCCCCGGCGGCGGAGGGGGCGGCCGGGGCGGACGAGGACGGATGGGGCCCGCTCTTCCCCGCGTCGGGTTTCCAGGAGAGCATCTGGCTGGCCGAACGCCTCGACCCGGCCCATGCGCGCTACCACATCCCGCTCTTCTGGCACGTGCGCGGCACCCTGGACCCGGACGCGCTGCGGTCGGCGCTGGCGCTGCTCGTGGAACGCCACGAGATCCTGCGCACCCGCTTCGTGGACCGCGACGGCCGCCTCCACCACGAGGTCGGCGACGCGTGGGAGCCCGAGGTGGAGTTCGCCGAGGTGGCCGAGTCGGGCGACGAGGCGCGGCGGCAGTGGCTGCGCAAGTGGTCCGACACCGCCGCCACCGGGTTCGTGCCCGGCGAGGGGAGACTGCTGGCCGCCGCTGTGGTCGGTTCGCCGGACGGCGATCCGGTGCTCGCCCTGTGCGTCCACCACCTGGTCCTGGACGGCGAGTCGGTGCCCCTGCTGGTGCGGGAGCTGGAGCGCTGCTACCGGCACGCGGCCGCTCCCGGCTCACCGCCGCCCGAGGCCGGCGGCCAGTACCGCGACCTGGTCCGCGCCCAGCGCACCGGAACCGGCCGGGCGAGGGCCGAGGCCGATCTGGCGTACTGGCAGGAGCACCTGCGCGACGCCCCGGCCGCACTGGACCTGCCCGCGCCCGACGTCGCCGAGCCGTCCGGCACCCTCTCGTTGCCTCTCGCGCCCGACGCGGCGGTGAAGGCCGAGGCGCTCGGCTCGCGCCGGCGGACCACGGCGTTCGCGGTGCACGCCGCGGCGCTCGCGGCGGTGCTGCACCGCGCGTCGGGCGCGGCGGACCTCACCTTCGGCGTCCCGGTCGCCGACCGCGCCGGGCGGAGCGCGGGCGACGTGCTCGGACCAAGCCTCAACACCGTTGTCCTGCGGTCGCGTTGTGCGCCGGAGACGACCTTCGGGGATCTGCTGGGGGCGATGAGGGACGAGGTGCTCAACGCCTTCGAGCACCGGCACGCGCCGTTCGAGGAAGTCGTGGGACGGCTGCGCCCTCGACGCAGGCCCGGACGCGCGCCGTACGTCGACTGCGTGCTGAACAACGTGAGCATGGCCGACTGGTCGGCGGACCTGGGCAGCGCGCGGCTGGTGCCGCTCGAAGCCATGCACAGCGACGAGGCCGCCAAGTTCGGCCTCACCGTCACCTTCACCCGGGGAGCGGACGGGACGCGCGGCGACCTGGCCTTCCGGGGCGATGTGGTCGGCGCCGCCGACGCGCACGCGCTGGCGGACGAACTCGCCGCCGTCATCGGCCGGTTCCCCGGTCTGCTCACGCGGACCGTGTGGAACTCCCGCCCCGGCGCGGCCGGTTCCGGTGACGCGGACGCCGCTGCCCCCACCGACCCGACACCTTCCCTTCCGGCGAGGAGCACCGAGTGAGTCCGGCCACCCCCTTCCGTTTCGGCGTCAATCTCTCGCCGGTCGCCTCCCGTGGCCCTGAGTGGGCTGACCGGTGCCGCGCCGCCGAGCGCCACGGGTTCGACGTCATCGCCGTCCCCGACCACCTGGGAGTGCAGGCGCCGTTCACCGCGATGGTCGCCGCGGCGCACGCGACGCAGCGGGCGCGCGTGACCACGTACGTCCTCAACAGCGCCTTGTGGAACCCGGTCCTGCTGGCCCGCGAGGCGCTGTCCGCCGAGGCGCTGACCGGCGGCCGCGTCGAGGTGGGCGTCGGCACCGGCTACGTGCGCTCGGAGTTCGACACCGCAGGGGTGGAGTGGGGCAGCGCGGGCAGCCGGGTGGACCGGCTCGAGGACACCGTCACCAGTCTGCGTGCCCTGTTCGCCGACCCGCGTCCGCTGGGCTTCACCGAGCCGCCCGCCCGGCTGCCGGTGCTGATCGGTGGCAACGGCGACCGGGTGCTGCGGCTCGCCGCCCGCCACGCGGACATCGTGTCGTTCGCCGGTGCCGTCCTCGCGCCCGGCTCGGCTCGCGGCACGCTGCGACTGATCGACGCGGACGCCATGGCCGAACGGGTGGGCTACTTCGAGCGGGAGGCGGGCGAGCGCGGGGCGCGCACGGAACGCAACATCCTCGTGCAGACGGTCGTGGTGACGCCCGACCGGTCGGGCACCGCGGAGACGATGCGCAGGCGCCTGCCGTACCTGACGGCCCAGCAGATCGTCGAGGTGCCCACCCTGCTGGTCGGCAGCGAGCGGCAGATCGCCGCCGCGCTGCTGGAGCGCAGGGAGCGGTACGGCTTCTCGTACGTGTGCGTGCACGAGCGGGACATGGCCGCGTTCGCACCGGTGATCGGACTGCTGCGAGGGCGGTGACGGGACGCGGCGGCCAGGACGCTTCACCCGCATCGCGTATTGATCCGGGCCTTCGTACGGGGTATGCCGGTCCCGAGGCCCTTGGGCGGAGTGCGGTGCGGTTCCCGGGTGCCCGGCGGGCCGGGCCGCGTCCGCCGGGCGGGCGGTACGGGAACGAGGGGACGGCGGCGCATGCGGGTCCGTACGGTCGGTGCGGTGCTCTCCCTGGTCGCGGTGCTGGCCGCAGGGCGTATCGTCGCGGCCATGCATTCCACGGCCGACGCGAACGCTGACGTGGCCTCGATGGTCTCCGGCGCGACGGGACAGCCGGCGGGTTCGGGCACCGGACGGCTGTCGGTCGCCGTCCGCGACCTCGACACCGGCGTCAGCGGCCGGTACTCGACGGCCGACGGCCACCGCTTCGTCTCCGCGAGCGTCGTCAAGGTCGACATCCTCGTCACGCTGCTGCTCCAGGCGCAGGAACGGCACCGGCCGCTCACCGACCGGGAGCGGCAGCTGTGCGGCCTGATGATCCAGGACAGCGACAACGACGCCGCGAGCACGCTGTGGAGCGAACTCGGCGCCGCCGCGGTGACCCGGACCAATCAGGCGCTGGGGCTGCGCTCGACCACCGCCGGGACAGGACCTGCGTGGGGCCTGACCACGACCACCGCCGACGACCAGCTGCGACTGCTCGCGGCGATCATGACACCGGCCTCGCCGCTGACCGCTTCGTCCCGCCAGTACGCCGTGTCGCTGATGCGTGCGGTGCGCGCCGACCAGCGGTGGGGCGTGAGCGCGGCGGCCGATCCCGGCACCGTGAGCGGGCTGAAGAACGGCTGGCTGCCGCGCAGCGGCGACGGCCTGTGGGTGGTCAACAGCGTGGGCGAGGTACGGCATGGCGGCCACCGCCTGCTCATCGCCGTGCTCAGCGACGGCCAGCCGTCCCAGCAGGCGGGCATCTCCCTGGTGGAGACCACGGCCCGGGCGGCGGCCGAAGCGGTGGACTGATCTTCGGCGCTCGCTTCCCCGACGGGGTCGCCGGTCCCCTGTACGCCCGCCGCCCGCTTCGGCGGTCCGCCCTCAGTGCACGGAGAAGCCGCCGTCCACGAAGAGGGCCTGGCCGGTGACGTAGGCGGAGGCGGCCGAGGCGAGGAAGACCGCGGCGCCCGCGAAGTCCTCCGCCACGCCGTTGCGGCCCACGAGCGTGCGCCGGGCGAGCGCCTCCACCCGGTCCGGGTCGGACGAGAGCCGGGCGTTGAGGGGCGTCATCACGAAGCCGGGCACGAGCGTGTTGCTCGTCACGCCGTACGGGGACCACGCCTCGGCCTGCGAGCGGGCCAGCGACTCGAGCCCGCCCTTGGACACCCCGTAGGCGCCGCTGTCGACGAACGCGCGGTGCGCCTGCTGCGAGGAGATGTGGATGAGGCGGCCGAAGCCGCGCCGCGCCATGCCCGGGCCGAAGCACTGCCCGAGCAGGTAGGGCGCGGTGAGGTTCACGGCCATCGTGGTGTCCCACGTGGCGTCGTCCAGGTCGCCCATCGGCGGGCGCAGGTTGATCCCCGCGCTGTTGACCAGGATGTCGGGCTCCCCGAACACCGCGGCCGCCTCCCGCGCCGCGTCGCGCACGCCGTCGCGGTCGGCCAGGTCGGCGCTCACCCATGCCGCCTCACCGCCGTCGGCCTTCAACTCCTGTGTCACGGAGGCGAGTTCGTCCTTCTTCCGGGCCACGATCACGACGCGGGCGCCCGCCCGGGACAGCGCGCCGGCGATCGCCCGGCCGATGCCGGAGCTGCCGCCGGTCACCACGGCCACCCGGCCGTCCAGGGAGAACAACTGCGTCAGATACGTCTGCGGCGTCATGACGGCCACCCTAGACGGCGGTTCGCGCGGCGCGATATTCGGTTGCGCGCGGCCCGACGGCTGCCAGGATGTCCGAGGACCCGTTCCCCACCAGGCAGGAAGCAACGCGATGCGCCGACTCCACGGAATCACCCAGCGCCCCGTCCGGACGGTGACTCTCCGAGGACTCACACACGCATGCGCACTCCTTCCCTCCCTCCCACGGGGGACGTCCAGCACACTCTGAACGTCGGCATCCTGGCGCACGTCGACGCGGGCAAGACCAGCCTGACCGAGCGCCTTCTGTTCGACACCGGCGTCATCGACCGCCTGGGCGGCGTCGACACCGGCGACACCCAGACCGACACCGGGGACATCGAACGGCAGCGCGGCATCACCGTGCGCTCCGCCGTGGTCTCGTTCACCACGGGCCACACCCGGGTCAACCTGATCGACACACCAGGGCACGCGGACTTCGTCGCCGAGGTCGAGCGGGCGCTCGGCGTGCTGGACGCGGCGGTGCTCGTGGTGTCCGCGGTGGAGGGCGTGCAGGCGCACACCCGGCTGCTGATGCGGACCCTGCGCGGCATGGGTTTGCCGACGCTGCTGTTCGTCAACAAGATCGACCGGGCCGGGGCCCGCCACGCCGGTTTGCTCGACGACATCCGGCGCAAGCTGGTCCCCCGGATCGTCGCGATGACCCGGGTGAGACGGCTCGGCACGCCGCAGGCCCGCGCCCTGCCGCTGTCCCTCGACGACCCCGATGTGCTCGCGGCCGCGGGAGACGTGCTCGCCGAGACCGACGACGCGTTGCTCGCCAGGGTGGTGGACGGCCCGCCTCCCACGGCCGCCGAACTGCGCGCCGCCCTCGCCGAGCAGGTCGCCGGGGCCCGGGTCTTCCCCGTGTACTGCGGCTCCGCGCTCAGTGGCGAGGGCGTCGGGGCGCTGGTCGACGGCATGACCGGTCTGCTCGCTCCCGCCGTCCCCGCCCGGCCAGACGTCGCCGCCGAGCCACGGGGGACGGTCTTCGCCGTGGACCGCGGTCCCGGTGGCGAACGGCGGGCGTACCTGCGGCTGTTCGCGGGCGAGTTGGCGCCCCGACGGCGGGTGACCCTGCTGCGCCGGCAGGCGGACGGCTCGACGGGCCGCCACGCCGGACGTGTCACCTCCCTCCACGTCGTCGGCCGCGACGGGCCCGGGGCACCGGTGCTCACGGCGGGGAACATCGGCCGGATCACCGGCCTGCATGGCGTACGGCCCGGTGACCGGTTGTCGGGGGACGAACTCGGCGGCGACGCACCGCTGTTGCCCGCGCCGACGCTCAGGACCACCGTCAGGCCACGGCACCCGTCACCCGGCGCCGCCACCCGGCTGCACGCCGCGCTCCTGGAGCTCGCGGACCGCGATCCGCTCATCCACGCCGAGGCGGAGCCGGACGGCACCACCCGCGTCCTGCTGTACGGCGAGGTCCAGAGGGAGATCATCGCCGCGATCCTCGTGCGCGAGTACGGCATCGAGGCCGACTTCGCACCGAGCGCGATCATCTGTACCGAGCGTCCGGCCGGTTCCGCCGAGGCGTGCGAGGAGATGGCCTGGCGTGCTCCCACCCCGGGCGGCATGTGGGCCACGGTGGGACTGCGGGTGGAGCCGCTGACGCGCGGCTCAGGCAACGCGTTCCGGTACGAGACCGAACTCGGTGCGCTCCCGCCCGCGTTCCACCGTGCCGTCGAGGAGAGCGTCCACGCGGGGCTGCGCGAGGGGCCGGGCGGCTGGGCGGTGACCGACTGCGCCGTCACGCTGGTCCGTTCTGCCTTCGTCGGCCCCCTCAGCACCGCGGGCGACTTCCGCGAGGTGACCCGCCTGGTGCTGCGAAGGGCGCTGGCGCGGGCGGGAACGCGGGTGTACGAACCGTGCCACGCCTTCGAGGCCGACGTGCCGCTGGACTGCCTCGCGCCGGTCACCGCCTGCCTGGGCCGGCTCGGTGCGCGGATCCGGCGGACCTCGGGTGGTACGTCGTCGTGGCTGGTCGAGGGAGCGATCCCGGCGCGCACGGCGCCGGAGGCCCAGCGGAGGCTCCCCGGGCTGTCGCACGGTGAGGGCGTGTGGTGGTCGCGCCCGGACGGCGACCGGCCGCTGGACGGGAGGCACTGAGGCGGGACGGCACTGAGGGCGGGAGGCATTGAGGTTTCAACGCCTCCCGCACGGCAAGGCGTTGGGCATGACCGGATACAGAGCCCGATACGGAGGAAGTGGCGCGGCGCGTCTGGTTGCGGGAGTCGCGGACGCGGCGGCACTCATCCTGATCGTGTGGATCGTGATGTGGTTCCTGGACGCGAACCGCGCGAACGACCTGGTCAACTGGGTCCACAATGCCGCCGACTGGCTTTCGGGCTGGTCGCGCGACCTGTTCACACCGCGTGCGGGCTGGCTGCGCACGCTACTCAACTACGGCATCGCGGCGGCGGTCTACCTGGCCGTCGGCCACTTCGTGGCGGACCGCATCGGGCGCGTCTGACAGCGGGACGTGCCCGCGGCTTCCGGCTGCCGCTTCGCCTGTGGGGGGCGAGGCGGTGGCCGGGGGCCGCGTTCGTGCGGGCGGGTGGCCCGAAGCGCGTGCACGTGGTGTGACGTGCGGTACGCAGCGCCGTGTGCATAGTCCGGCGCCCCTCGGGCACGCGACCGGGCGTGGCTTTGACAGAGGAGCGGGTACGACGGGTCCTGGACGTGGCACTGCGGCTGGGCGAGACGCTGCTGGCCCGGCAGGCGGGCAGCGCCGACGTCGCCGACTCGGTGCTGGCGGTCGCCGCGGCCTACGGCGTACCGGAAGCACAGGTGAACATCACGGCGGACGCCATCACCCTCTCGGTGCCCAGGGGCGTGCCCGGGGCGCCGGTGACGGCCATGTGGCTGGTGACCTCGCGTTCGCCCGACTACACCCGGCTGTACGAGGCGACGCGCCTGGCGCAGTGTATCGTCGCGGAGAAGCCGCCGCTGGACGAGGTGGAGTCGCAGCTCGTGGAGTTGTCGCGGGGCGGTCACCGGTATCCGCGATGGGTGTCGACCGTGTCACTCGCGGTCATGGCGGCCAGCATGTCGTTGCTGCTGGGCGCGGGCGCGCTGGTCGTGATGCTCGCGGGCCTGACCACGGCGTTGATCGACCGGGTGGGGCGGGTGCTCAACACCCACCGGGTGCCGTTGCTCTTCCAGCAGGTGGTGGGCGCGGCGCTGGCCACCGGGGTGACGGTCTGCCTGGACGCGGCGGGCCGGTTGCCCGCTGGGCAGGCGCCCTCGCTGGTCGTCGCGGCGAGCATCGCGGTGCTGCTGTCCGGGCTGGCCACGGTCGGCACCGTGCAGGACGCCATCACCGGCTACCTGCTGACCGCGACGTCGAGGGGCGTGGAGATCCTGCTGTCCTCCATCGGCGTGCTGGTCGGTGTGACGATCGCGGTACGTTTCGGTGTGCTGGCGGGGGTGGACGTGCGGGTCACGCCGAACCTCCCGGTACCGCTGCTCAGCCTGCCGACCCGGGTGATCGCCGGGACGCTGGGCGCCGGGGCGGCGGCGGTCGCCAACTACGCACCGGCGCGGGCGGCGCTTGCGGCGGGTGCGGCCGGGGCGGCCGGATCGCTGCTGTACCTGGTGGCGTCGATGTTCGGGGCGAGCACGGTCGCGGCGTCGTTCGCCGCCGCGCTCGGCATCGGGCTGGCCGGGGCGCTGTGTGCCCGCAGCCTTCGGGTGCCGCCGCTGGTCATCGTGATGGCGGGGATCTTCCCTCTGGTGCCGGGGCTCTCGTTGTACCGCGGCTTCGTCGACCTGAGCACCGGCCTGTACACGCCGGGCGTGGCCTCGCTGGTGACGGCAAGCGGGATCGCGCTGGCGCTCGGCGGCGGCGTGGTGCTGGGCCCGTTGCTCGCGCCCACGTTGCGGCGCGAGTTGGGCCATCTGCGCAGCCGGCGCACCGCCCGCGGTCACCGCTGGCGCCACGGGCACGCGCACCGGCTGCCCGCGCTGGCCGGAGTCGAGACGAGCCCGGCGGGCGGCGACCCGGGCACGGGCACGGGTCAGGCGGTGCAGGGGTAGGCGTGCCTCTTCCCCGGCCACCCAGGTCTGCCTCTCGCCCGGCCGCCTGCGTGTGTCTCTCGACCTGGCCGCCTTCGCCCGCGCGAGCGTGTCCGTGCGCCCGGCCGCCGGTGTTCGCGGCGGCCGGGCGCACGGTGTGTCGTCCTAGCGGCTGAAGCCGTAGTTCAGCAGCTTCTCCGCGTCCGTGGTGCGGGTGGCCTCCGTCGTGGAGTCCAGCACCGCCCCGATGAGCGTCCTGCCGTCGCGTACGGCCGCGAAGACCAGGCAGTACCCGGCTTCCGGACCCGAGCCGGTCTTGACTCCGATGGTGCCGGGGTAGGCCGTGAGCAGGTTGTCGGTGTTGCTCCAGTCCATGTAGCGGTAGCCGCCCGACTTCGTGGTGACCGTCTGACGGGTCGCCTTGGTGTCCACGATGGCGCGGAACGTGCTGTAGCGCATCGCGCTCGCCGCGAGCACGGACAGGTCGTGCGGCGTGGAGTAGTTGGCGCCGTTGCCTATGCCGTCGAACGAGTCGAAGTGGGTGTCGCGCAGTCCGAGGCTCTTGGCGGTGGCGTTCATCCGCGCGATGAACGACGCCACGCGCGCGGCCCGTGTGGTGCCGCTGCCGAAAGTGTCGGCGAGGGCGTAGGCGGCGTCGCAGCCCGAGGGCAGCAGCATGCCGTACAGCAGTTGGCGGACGGTGACCTTGTCGCCGACGATCAGGTGGGCGGACGAGGCGTTCTTGGCGACGATGTAGTCGCTGTAGGCCTTCTGGATCGTCACCTTGGCGTTCAGGTCGAGGTTCTTGCCGGCGAGCACCACCCGGGCCGTCATGATCTTCGTGGTGGAACCGGTGGAGCGACGGGTGTCGGCGGCCTTGGCGAACAGGGCCCGGCCCGTGGCGTCGTTCATCACGTAGCCGCCCTTCGCCACGATGGAGGGCGCCTTCGCGGTCGCGGGCTTCGCCACCGCGACCTTCCTCACTACTGCCTTCGCCGGGACGGACCGAATCGGCGTCGCTCGCGCCGGTGCGGCTTGCGCCGAGGTGGCGAGCGTACCGCTGATCAGGACGGCGCCCGAGGTCAGGGCGACCGCGCAGCCGCGGCGCAGGCGTTGGGGCGGGCTGGCCTTCATGGGCATGGGGACTCCAACCTCCTGTGGACAAGGGCCGCTTGGGACGTGCGGCGCACGTACCCACGATGCACGAGAAGGCGGCGCGGTGCGGCTCTCCGGGAAGATCCCGCCCCAAAGGGTCACGCGTGCGTTTCCGTACGGCTGCCGGACGTGGCGGAGGACGCACCCGCACCGCACCGCACGCCCTCAGGCGACCGCCACGCCCGCGGGCTACCGGCGCGCCCTCAGGCGGCGGGCGCGTCCTCGGCGGCGGGCGTCGTCGCGGGTACGCCCACGGCTGCCGCGGCGGGCACCGGTGCGCCACGCCGAAGGAACGGCACGCTGCCGGGGCGCAGCATGCCGACGGCGATGCCCACGACCACCAGCGCGGCGGCGAACGACGTCGTCAGCGTCATCCGCTCCCCCTGGAAGACCCAGGCGGCGGCGAGCCCGAAGACCGGTACGAGGAGCGAGAACGGGGCGACGGTGGGCGAGTCGTAGGTGCGCAGCAGGAAGCCCCACACGCCGAAGCCGAAGAGGGTCGCGCCCCATGCCACGTAAAGGGCGGCGCCGGCCCCGCCCCAGGAGATGTCGCGCAGCGCGGTGATGTCCTTGTGCCAGCCCTCGTACGGGACGGAGATCAGCGCCAGCGGAATGGGCGGGACCACGCTCACCCAGACCATGAAGCGGAACATGTCCGGCGGACTCGCCTTGCGCATCGCGATGTTGGAGACGCCCCAGAACGCGGCGGCGGCGACCACCATCAGGAACGGGCCGAGCGGTCCCGCCGCACCGGAATCCGTTCCGGCCACCACGATTCCCGCGGTCGCCATCACCATTCCGGCCACCTGCGCCCTGCGCGGCCTCTCGCGCAGCAGCAACGCCGCGAACAACAGGGTGAACACCGCCTGCCCCTGGAGCACCAGAGAGGCCATTCCGGAGGGCATTCCGGAGTCCATTCCCATGAAAAGGAATCCGAACTTCAGCACGCCGAGCGCGATTCCCACCGCGAGCACCCAGCGCCAGGCCACCCGGGGCCGCCCCACGAAGAACACGGCGGGCACAGCGGCGAGAGTGAAGCGCACGGCGGAGAACAGCAGCGGAGGGAAGTCGCTCAGTCCTACGTCGATGACGACGAAGTTCACGCCCCACACAGCAGCCACCACAACAGCGAGAGCGACATGGGCGGGCTTCATACGGGACCTTCCTGAGCGCGCTTCACATGCGTGGACCATGAAATCAACACCCGGGACGTCCCGGCCAGCGACCATCCCTGAAGGGCGGGGATTAGCATGGCTTCATGCTCGATCTCAGCCGGCTCAGCGCCCTGAAGGCCATCGCGGAGCACGGCTCCATGGCCCGCGCCGCCGGCGCCTTGGGCTACACCCCCTCGGCCGTCTCCCAGCAGATCGCCAAGCTGGAGCGCGAGGTGCGCACCGAGCTGCTGGAACGCAAGGGCAGTGGGGCGGAGTTGACGCCGGCCGCCTGGTTGCTGGTGGAGGCGGCCGATCAGGTCGCGGCCGTGCTGGAGCGCGCGCAGGCGCGGCTGGAGGACAGCCGGGGCGTGCCGACCGGCCGGTTGGTGCTAGCGGCGTTCCCCACCGCGTGCCGCGGCTTCGTCGCCGCCGCCGTCGCGGAGCTGTCCGGGCGGTACGCCGAACTGGACTGCCGCCTGGTCGAGTTGGACCCCAGCCGCTCGACCGCCCACGTGGTCAGGGGCGAGGCGGACGTCGCCGTGGTCCACGACTGGCACAACACCCCCCTGGTGCTGCCCGGGTCGCTGTCCGTCTCGCCGCTCGGTGAGGACGTCGCCGACGTGGTGCTGCCCGCCGGGCATCCACTGGCGGACCGGGAGACCCTGACACCCTCGGACCTGGTGGGTGAGCGGTGGATCAGCCAGGGTCCCGGCGCGATGTGCCACGAGTGGCTGACCCGAACCTTCGCCGGCTGCGGCGCGCGGCCGGACATCGCCTACCAGGTGGAGGAGCACGAGTCGCAAGTGGCGCTGCTCGCGGCCGGGTTGGGAGTGGCGGTGTTGCCGCGACTCGGTCGCCGGCCGCTGCCCGCCGGGATCCGCGCGGTGCCGATGCGTCCGGCGCCGTCGCGCCAGGTGTCCGTCACGTGGCGTGGGCAGGCCGAACGGCGGCCCGCCGTGCGCGCGGTGCTCGACGCCTTGCGTCGCCATTGGGGCGCCGCGACCTCGCCCCAAGCCCCTTCCTTCGATGCGGAAACCGGGCGGCCGGTGAACCGCGCGCATTCGGCCAACCCGGTATCAGCCAAACCGCACGGGGCGGTTGACACCGTCCCGCCCGCTCCTGGAGATTGAAGCGCGAGCCCCGGGTGGTAGGCGGGGCCGGGGGAATCTCGACGGGGGGCCGCATCGCTCATGTCCTTTTCTCGCGACCGACGTTTCGCGTGTTGTCGCGGATAGTCCCGCCTGCCGTGGACCGGTCCGCGCTCTTGTAGCGTCTTTGCGCAGTTGAACAGCCGCGGCGACGGTTCCCCGGTGTGTCGTCGTCCGACGGCCGAAGGGGATCGTTCCGCTTTTCCACGGGCTGGGCCGCCGAAAGCACGGCGACGTCCGCCATGCCCGAAACGACGCGAATCTCCGGTGTCCGTCCGTGATGGGCACCGTGATGCCCGACACCAGACATCCGCCTTTCCGAAAGGGTCACCCCACCATGCCTTCTGCCGTGTCATCACCCGGCGTTTCCGCGGATATCAGTGAACTGCGCTCCAGCGCGCTGCGTGAGTTACGCGCCGTGCTGTCCACGCAGAACTACGAGGGCGCCGTGCGCTGCGCGATGCGGCTGCACGACGCGCTGCCCGACGACCGGCCGCTGGGCAGCAGCGTCGTGCTGGTCGCGTACGGCGGCGGCAAGGACAGCTCCTACACCCTCACGTTCGTGCGGGCCATGCAGCTGGTCCTCTTCCAGCTGCACGGCACCACCTTCCGGATGCGGGTGGCGACCAACCGGCACGCGGGCATGCCGCGGACGGTGATGGAGAACATCGACCGCGTCTACGGTGCGCTGCGCCTGGCCGAGGACCCCGCCTGCGAGCTGCTGCTCATCGACGGCCGCCGGGTGCGCCCCTTCGACGTGGACGTGCCGCAGGACACGGACGTGGTGGAGCGCAACCGGGTCGACATCCTGATGACCGGCCACCGCACGGCCGCCGACGCCCGGCCCACGTTCTGCAACGCCTGCAACCTCAGCATGGTCAACTCCTTCGGCCTGGCGGCCGGACACGACGGCGGCGTCGACCTGATCATCACCGGGGACTCCCAGCGCGAGCAGCGCGACTACTACCTGTGGGTGTCCCGGCTGGCCAAGCGCTTCGGCCTCCAGCCTCCCCGCGACCAGCGCTCCGGCTTCAAGGGCTTCCTGACCGCGCTGGACAACATCTCGCAGGCCTACTTCGCCGACATCCACGGCTCCGACGCCTCCGGTGTGATCGCGGACCACGCCATCACCACCGACGTGCGCGAGGGCCTGCGGTTCTTCTCCATCTACGACGACACCGCCTACGCCTCCGGTGACCACTGGGAGCTGCTGACGGAGTACCTCGGCTTCCGCTTCGACGACATCGCCTTCAGTTTCACCGAGTCCGACTGCGGCAACCCCGCGCTCATGGCGCACCTGCGCGCGCTCAAGTGCGAGCGCCGCTACGGCCGCACCTACGCGGACGGGCTCGACGAATACGTGCGGTTCGCCATCTCGCTGATGGGCAAGAAGGAGTTCCCGCCGCAGCTGGTGGACGTGATGCGCGAGCGGTACGAGGGCTCCGCCGACCGCATGCGGGGCGCCATGGACGCGTACGCGCTGGACGCCTACGGTCTCACCGAGGAGCAGTTGGTGGCCATGGTGTACGCGCCGTTCACCGAGAAGGGCGCGGGCCTGGAGGAGTATCTGCGCGCCGAGCAGCCCGACCTGGCCGAGGCCGCGCCTCGGATGCACGCGCTGCTCGACGGTGCCGAGGGGGACGAGGGCGACGCGGACCTGAGCCGCCGCCTGGAGTCGGCGACCGGCCTGACGCTCGGTCAACTCCGTGTGCTGTACCGGGGTTCGCTGCGTGTCACGTCGGCGACGGCCGGCGCGGACCAGGGCGAGCTGATCGACTCGATCCTGGAGGGCGACCCGCACAAGGAGGTCATCTCCACCCGCCACTCCGCGGACGGACCGCTGGTGCCCGAGCTGCTGTCCGGCCGGTGACACGTGACACCTACTGGCAAGGACTTCGCACGGCGCGCCGGGGACGACTTCGTCCAGCTCGGCGCGACCCGGGACGGGCTCGACCCGTACCTGGACCAGGCGCGCGACCGCGGCATGCGGGCGGTGCTCGTGGAGACGCCCGCGTACCTGCGCTGGCGCAGGATGCTGGGTCGCAGGCCCTTCGACCTGGAAGTCGCGGTCGAGCGGCCGCAGGACGAGAGCGCCGTCACGGCGGCGCTGGCCGCTGCGGGGGTGGCGCCCCGGCTGGTGCTCACCGGCTTCGAACGGTATGTGTACGCCGGGTTCGCGGTGGCCCGCGCGGTCGGCGCGGCACCGTGGCCCGCGGTGGGCGAGGCGTTCCGCCCGCCGGACAAGCGTGAGCAGCGCGAGGCCCTGCGCGCCGCCGGTGCCGTGGTCGCCCAGCCCCGGTTCGCCGTCCTCACCCCCGACGGCCCACCGGACGACCTCGGCTACCCGCAGGTGGTCAAGCCCTCGGACGGCGGCGGTGGCCTCGGGGTCGTGCTGGTGGACGACCCGGAACAGCGGGCGCACGCGGCGGACTTGGTCCGCGGCATGCGCAACTACGGTGGCGGCGCGTTCGGTTCGGTCCTGGCGGAGGAGTTCGTCAAGGGCCCTGAGTTGTCCGTGCAGGGCGTCGCGCACGACGGGCGGCCCCATCTGCTCAGTGTCTGCGAGAAGCTGACCACGCTGGAGGAGGTGCCGGACGCCCCCGGGCTGTCCGGCTTCCGGGAAGTCGGCCACCTCGCCCGGCACGGTGACACCGCGGAGGAGGGGCTGCGCGAGATGACCGCCCGCTGCCTGGACGCGGTCGGCTACCGCGAGGGCCCCTTCCACGTGGACGTCATCCAGGGCGAGGCCGGACCGGTCTTCGTGGAGATGGGGTTCAGGCTCTCCGGCGGCGGTCTGGTGGGCCTGGTGGAACGCGCGACCGGCGACTCGTGGGCGGAGGCGGTCTTCGCCGTCCACCTCGACGGCCGCCCGCCCGTCCTCTCCCCCGCCCGGGAACGTGCCGTCGGCCAGATCGCGGCGGTGTCCCGGCGGGAGCTGGAGGCAGGCGACGAACTGGCCGCGCGCGGCCACGAGGTCGAGGTGCTGCGCGCGGCGCCGCCGCCCGGCACCAGGGCGCTGTCGGCGGCCGACCGCGAGGTGCTCGCCTCCGACCTGGCCCGGCACACCGGCTCGCTCGGGCGGGTGGTCGTCGCGGGCGAGAGCTGCGCCCACGTCCAGTCGCTCCTGCGGCCGATCGTCTCCCCACGACTGCGAGGTTGACCCCCACATGTGCCGACTCATCCTGGCCACCGGGCGGTTCGACGCGGGCGACATCCTGGACGCCGCCGTCGACATGAGCTGCGGCCGCACCGCCGACCACGACGGCCCGACGAACGTCCACCCCAACGGCTGGGGGGCGGTGTGGCGGCAGCACGACGCGCCGCACGGCATCGCCGTCCACCGCGACGTCCGACCGCTGGGCGAGAGCGCCGAGGACTCCCCGATCAGGGGGGTGGAGACGGACTTCCTCGCCGTCCACGCCCGGCACGCCACCCTGCCGCGCAACCAGGGCCTGCGCTGCACCCATCCGCTGGAGCGCGGCGGCGAGTACCCGTGGTACTTCATGCACAACGGGTTCCTGCCCACCGTCCACCAACTGCTGGGGATGGCGGAGTCGGAGTTCGACTCCGGCGAGTACTTCGACTACATCGTGCCACAGGGTGTTCAGGAGCTTGACGAGGCGTCAACTCTACGTCGACTGGCGGCCATTCCACCCGGTGGCAGCTCCGGCAACGCCATCGCGGTCAACCCGGACCACGCCTACGTCATCCACTGGACGACCCCGGGCACCGCGGCGCAGCGCTACTTCCGCATGCACACCGTCACCACCGAGCGGTTCCGGGTCGTCGCCTCCGAGGTGGTCCCGTCGCTGGCGCCGCCCGAGCGGTGGCAGCCGCTCGAACCCGGCCTCGTGCTGCGCGTCCCGCTCGCACCCGCCACCGACCCCGTACTCTCGTGAAGGAGAACACCATGGCGTCCGCCGAAACGTGGACCCGTGTCGTCGTCGACGACGCGGCCGTCAACCGCCCCGACCCCGCGCTCCTGGGCCGGCTGGCCCATGGCGAGACCGCCGTGGTCGTCCTGCGCGGCCTGCTGCCCGCCGAGGCGTTCGCGGTCAACCGCGACCGGATCGGCAAGCTGCTGGCCAACGCGTCCACCACGCAGTACGTCAACGGCGCGCTGACCACGGTCGGCCCCTACCTGGCGAAGTACCTGGACCGGGTCGAGGAGTACTACCCGGACGCGGAGGCCGCCATGGCGATGCTCGCCGGGGTGGACTTCGACCTGGACGCCCAGGTGCGCGGCGCGCTGCGGGAGGCGTTCTCCTTGCGTTCGCTGGAGCCGGCCGCCGAGCCGGACGGGCGCCGCTACTCCCCCTCGGTGGTGCGCATCCACGCGGACGGCGTGCGCAACCCGCTGCACAACGACAACATCATGCGCGACGCGGCCGGGAGCGGGATCGTCCTCGCCGACCAGGCCTTCCAACTAAGCTGCGTGGTGTGCCTCCAGGAGTGCGACGAGGGCGGCGAGTTGCGCATGTACCAGAAGGAGTGGAAGCCGGTGGACGAGGTGCACAAGATCCCCGGCGGCCTCGGTTACGACGAGGCCGTGGTGGAAGGCGTGGCGTGCCACGAATTCAAGCCGCGCACCGGGGACGTGTATCTGATAAACCCCACCCGCTATCACTCCATCGAGCGCGTGCACGGCTCGGACCGGCTCACCATGGGATTCTTCCTCGGCCTGGACGAGGGACTCGAAAAGGCGGTGGTATGGGGATGACAGTGCAGGACGAGGCGGCATCGGACCGGGTCTTCGACCGGCTGGTGGCGCTGCTGGACCGCAACGGCGCCGCGTACGAGGTGATCGAGCACGAGCCGGAGGGGCGTACCGACGTGGTCAGCCGATTGCGCGGCAACGCGCTGTCGCAGGCGGCCAAGTGCGTGGTGGCACGTGTGAAGGTGACCAAGAAGACCTCGCACTACGTGCTGGCCGTGGTGCCCGGGGACCGCAGGGTCGACCTGGGCCGGATCCGCGAGTTGTGGCAGGCCAAGCACGTCTCGTTCGTGGAACAGGAGACCGCCGAGCGGCTGTCGGGCTCGGTGAGCGGCTCCATCGTGCCGTTCTCGTTCGACCCGGCGGCGCTGGAACTGGTCGTCGACCCCGCGCTGCTGGAGCACCCGCGGATGTTCTTCAACGCCGGTGAGCTGCACCTGTCGCTGTCCCTCGACACCGGGGACTACGTGAAGGCGGCCTCCCCGCGGGTGGAGCGCATCGCCGAGGAAGCGGCGGCCTGACTCGCGGAACGCGTCGTGAGCGGGGCCGTGCCGTGGTGAACGGCGCGGCCCCGCTGGCGTCGGCCGGCTTCGGCTACGGCACGGCCGGGCGCGCCGCGGGCTTGGCGCGGTCGTCCACGAGGAGGCTGAAGACGTCAGGCCTCGCGTAGTGGCCGGTGGCGTCGAAGTCGAAGCGCGCGCGAGCGAGTTCGGCCAAGTCCAGCTCGGCGGTCAGGACGCCCTCGCCGTCCCGCAAGGGCCCGGCCAGCACCTCGCCCAGCGGTGAGACGATGACGCTGCCGCCGTCGATCAGCACCGTGCCCGGGTCGTCGCCCTGCACGGGATGGACGTCACCGGGCAGGTCGGAGCGCAGCAGGTACTGGCAGGCGCTGAGCACGAAGCAGCGGCCCTCGAGCGCCACGTGGGTCATCGTGGCCTGCCACACGGCGCGGTCGTCGACCGTGGGGGCGCACCACAGGTCGACGCCCTTGGCGTACATCGCCGTGCGGAACATCGGCATGTAGTTCTCCCAGCAGATCGCCGCGCCGAGCCGGACGTCGCCGGTGTCGACCGAGGGCATGGTGGAGCCGTCGCCGAAGCCCCAGATCAGCCGTTCCGCACCGGTCGGCATGAGCTTGCGGTGTTTGCCCAGGAGGGTGCCGTCGCGGCCGAGGAAGAGCGCGGTGCAGTACAGCGTGGCGCCGCCGCGCTCGACGGCCCCGACGACCAGGTGGATGCCCAACTCGGCGGCAAGATCGCCCAGTTCGGCGGTCTGCGGGCCGGGCACGTCGATCGCGGCGTCGTAGTAGCGGCGGTACTCCTCCCGGCCGGGCGCCGAGCGGGCGCCCACGGTGACGCCGAAGTCCAGGCCCTTGGGGTAGCCGCCGAGGAAGGCCTCCGGCAGGACGACGACCCGGGCCCCCGCGGCGGCCGCCTCCCGGACCAGTTCGCGGGCCTTGGCGAGACTGCGCGCGGTGTCGAACAGGTGGGAGCCGGCCTGGACGACGGCGGCGGTCAGCCGGGTCATCCGCGTCCCCGCAGCGCTTCGACCAGGGCGGTCGTGTCGGGTACCGGGACGCCGTGCCGCTCGGCCGCGCGCAGCACGGCGCCGCCGATCGCGTCGAGTTCGGTGGGGCGTCCCGCCTCGACGTCACGCTGCATCGAGGACTTCATGGTCTCGGGCACGCTGTCGAAGAACGCGACGACGGCGTCGGTGGTGACGGTGGCCCCCGCAGCCCGCGCCACAGCGGTCACCTCCTCGACGACGCCGAGCATCCGCTGCCGGTGCGTCGTGCGGACCTCGCCGACCGGCGTGCCGAAGTACGTGGTGAGCAGGGCGAACGGAGCGAGTACGGCCAGTTTGTCCCACAGTGCGGCCTTCTCGTCGCCGCCGATCACGACTTCGGCGCCGCCGCCGCGCAACGACTCGGCCAGCTCCGTCAGCGCGGCGGGCTCCGGAGTCGCGCAGGCGAGCCGCAGCGCGGTGAAGGGGGTGCCGTGCTCGATGACGCCCGGGGCGGTACGGGTCGACTCCACGCGGATCGTGGCACCGACCACATGGGCTCCGGGGTGGCGCTCGCGCAGGAGGTCCATGTGCTCGACGCCGTTGAGCAGCGGGACGATCACCGTGTCCGGGCCCACCAGTGCGGGCGGGACGCGCTCCATCGCGCTCGCCAGGGCGGTCTGCTTCACGGTGACCAGGACGACGTCCGGCGTCCCGCGCAGCACGGTGTCCGCCTCGACGGGCGTGGTGAAGTCCCCGTGCGCCGCGCTGTGCACGGTGATGCCGTCCTTGCGCAGCGCCTCGGCCGTGTCGTCACCGGCCAGGCACACCACCCGGTGCCCGGCCCGGGCCAGCAGGCCCGCCAGCAATCCCCCGACCCCGCCCGGGCCGAGCACCGCCACTGTCGCTGCCACCGTGTGTCCCTCCTGGGCTTCGCGGTCCTCCGTTCGGGCCCGCCGACGCCCCACCCTGCCACAACGCGGGGGCCCGGGTGGGGCGTTGGCGGATCATGGTCCGGTCGTTCGGGATCGGACCGTGGTGCGGTCGTTTCAGGGGCGGTGGGCCAGGGCGTGTACCAGGACCGCCGCGTCCACCGTGCCGAGACCGGTGGCCTGGTCGTAGCCGCGGGTGGCGGGGAATCCCGCGCTCCCGGTGCGCCCGGTGGTGACGTCCACCAGTCCGCTGTGGGCACGGCCCTGGAGCCGGTAGAGGTCGTCGTCGATCTGGCCGAGGCGGTGGCCTGCGGCCTGGTCGGCGAGCGCCACCACGGCGGCGAAGAGCGGGGACGCCTCGCTGGTGCCCGCGCCGTCGGCGGTCCAGCCGACGTTGGCGGGGTCGAAGCTGGAGTACATCCACATCGCGCCGTCGGTGGAGGCTGCCATGCTGATGTCAGGTGTCCCGCGGTGGGTGCCGACGACCGCGCGGACCGGGTCCTGGTAGGAGGGACGGGCGAAGACCTTGGACCGCTCGCCGCCACTGCCCGACCATGCGCTGTCCGGCGCGGTGCGTCGGCCCTGGTCGTTCAGGTGCAGTTCGGTGCCGCCGATCGCGGTGACCAGCGGGTCGCCGGCGGGCCAGGCCGCGTCGAGGCGCTTGGCGTCGCCGCCGCCGTCGCCGGAGCTGGCGGTGAGGGTGACGCCGTGCCGGGCGGCGTTGACGAACGCGTACCGCTGGGAGGTCAGCGCGGCGTAGTCGCCCTGGCTGAAGCCGGGGAACTGCGCCTCGCTGGTGGCCCAGCTCATCGAGACGACGTCACCGGTCCCCTGGTCGACCAGGTGGTTGATCGCGCTCATCATCTCCGGCACGCCGACGTCGCCCTCGGTCTCGGAGACCGCGGTCTCCACCAGCACGATGCGGGCGCCGGGCGCGACGGCGTGGGCGGCCTCCACGTCGAGGGTGGTCTCGCCGGCCCAGCCGGTCATGTCGGAGTTCTTGGGGTCGAACTTCGGCACGTCGCCCCACTTGACCACGTCGACCGTGGTGTTGGGCAGGCCCCACTGGTGGTCGAAGACGTCGAGGTCGTGCTGGATGGTCGGGGAGCCGTACGAGTCGGCGATCACGATGGTCCGGCCCCGGCCGGTGATCCCCTGCTTGTAGAGGGGGTCGAGGTCGTAGGCGGTGCGGTACTGAAGAGGGGAGTAGCAGCCCCGGGCGATCTGCTTGCGGCACTGGCTGGTGCTGACCGGCGCGGTGAACACCGGGTCGGAGTCCGCGGCGGAGGACGCCACGACCGCCGAGGGGTTCCGCACGGGGTGCGCGCCACCGGCGCCCGCGTGCGGCACGGGGGCGGGTGCCGTGGCGGCGCCCGCCTCGGCGGCCGGGAACAGACCCAGCGCGGCGCACAGCACGCCTGCCGCCATCAGCGGCAGGGATCTACCTCGTGAGGCCAGGTTCATGACAATCCCCACATTCCTCTCAACGGACGAACGACTCGATCACCGGCCGCCTCATCGCATCACATCCGCCACCGCCGCACCCGCCGCAATTCCGTCAACTTCCTCCGCACACACTCGATAGGCTCAGCTCGTGACCACGCCCTGGAACCCCGCCACGGCGGGCGTACTGCCGCTGCCGTCAGGACGGCTGGTCCGCGGGCGGGGCCTGCGCCGACCGCCGCCCGAAGGCCCTTCGCCCACGTTCGGTCTGTATCTCCTGGGGCACGAGCCACCCGCCACGGCGTGGGAGTCCCGCTGGATCAGATGGCCGGATTTCCGGTTGCCCTCCGACCGCGCGGCGGCCTCGCAAGCGCTGCGCGAGGCATGGGAGCGGGCCGTGACGGACCGCGTGGAGGTCGCCTGCGGCGGCGGACGGGGCCGCACCGGCACCGCGCTGGCCTGCCTCGCGATCCTGGACGGCGTACCGGCTCAGTGCGCGGTGGCGTACGTGCGGTCCCACTACTCCCGCCGCGCGGTCGAGACTCCGTGGCAGCGGCGGTACGTCGCGCGCTTCGGCGGAATCCCGACGTGACGGCGCCCACGGTGCCGGCCGCCCCCGCGCAGAGCGTGCGACCGCTCGAGCTCTTCTTCGACCTCGTCTTCGTCTTCGCGATCACCCAGATCGCCTCGACGCTCGCCGTGCGCCCGACCGGTCAGGGCCTGGCCAGGGTCACGGTGCTGCTCGCCATCACCTGGTGGATGTACGGCGGCTACGCCTGGCTCACCAACTCCCTCGACCTGGAACGCACCCGGCCCAGGCTGCTGCTGCTCACCGGCATGGCCGCGTTCTTCGTGATGTCCCTCGCGGTCCCGCGCGCGTTCGCACCCGGCCCCTGGGGCCTGGTCCTGGCGCTGGCCTACCTGGCCGTCGTCACGATCCACACCGTCGGCTTCCTGGGCACCTCGGGACGGCTCGGGATCTCCCGGCTCGGGCCGCTCAACGCGGCGAGCGCGCTGATCGTGGTGGCGGCGGGTGCCGGGCCCGTGCCGCAGCGGGTGTGGCTGCTCGGCGCCGCGTGCGTGTTGCAGGTGGTCTCCCCCTTCATCGCGGGCATCGGCGGGTTCACCGTCGGCGTGGGGCACTTCGTGGAACGGCACGGACTCGCCGTGATCATCCTGCTCGGCGAGTCCATCGCCGAGGTGGGCTCCGCGGCCACCTCCTCCGACCGGCTGCCGCCGGTGCTGCTGGGCTCCCTGCTCGCCCTGGCGCTGAGCGCCGCGATGTGGTGGCTGTACTTCGATCGCGAGGAACGCGACAGCGAACGGCTGCTGGAAGCGGTCCCGCCCAAGCGTCGCCCCCGGACGGCGCTGTACTCCTTCGGCTACGCGTACCTCGTGATGATCCTCGGCGTCGTCGTCGCCTCCGTCGGCATGCAGAAGGCCATCGACTCCTTCGGCGTGCCGTCGCACGGGCTCGCCGCGTGGTTCGTCCCGCTCGGGCTCGCGCTCTACCTTCTGGGCCTGGGCTGCTTCCGCCGCACGCTCTCGGACGGCTGGCCGGTGAGTCGCCTGCTGGGCGCGGCGGCGGTCTGCCTGGCGGGGCCGGCCGCCCTGTGGGGCGCGGGCTGGGCCGCCCTGGCGCTCGCCGCCGCGGTCCTGGTGTGCCTGTTGCTGGCCGACGCACGGACGGCGGGCCCGTCAGCAGCCGTCCCCAACCCCGGCAAGATGCCCGATTTGACCCAGTAAACAGCGTTAAGCGGGTTTATCGGCCCTCACCTTTCGCCACCCCGCGCGACTCCCGTGACCTTGAACATCGCGCACCCATTAGTCCGTTTCCTCCCGTCTGAGATGTGATGCCGGACATAGGACCCACGTCACTTACGAAGGGCTTTAGTGGGCTTACCTGGCCTTGACATCTCTGGGATTCCGGCCGGGAACGACGGCATGGGAATGCCCTCACCACTAGACGGCTTAGTAATGAGGGCAATTGTCTGGCGAAATTCCGGCGGCTAAGAATGTCCCCGCCGCAGCGCCCCGCTAAACGAATTGCGGGCTCTTTTGCCGAGGGAACCGGCAACTGCGGTCAGCCAACCCCGGAAGAGATCCGCTCCATGCCCATTTCTGCCTTCAACCGCCTCTCCAGGACCCGCCTGGCCGCCGTCGGCTCCGCCGTCGCCGCCGGTGCCGTCGCCCTGACCTGCGCGGTCGGGACCGGAACGGCCGAGGCCGCGACTCCCACCCCGACCACCTACACGGTCAAGGCGGGTGACACCCTCGCCTCCATCGCGAGGCACGAGCACGTCCCCGGCGGCTGGAAGACCCTGGCCGGTGCCAACCACATCGCCAGCCCCTACCTGATCAAGCCGGGCGAGGTGCTGAAGCTCTCCGCCACCGCGAAGACCACCGCGGCGAAGCCCGGCACGATCAACGCCACCACGGTCGCCGACACCACCTCGGCCGTCAGCTACCCGAACAACCTGGACGGGTGGATCCGCAACGCGCTGGCGATCATGCAGCAGAACGGCATCCCCGGCTCCTACGACGGCATCTACCGCAACATCATGCGTGAGTCGTCCGGCAACCCCAACGCCGTGAACAACTGGGACTCCAACGCCGCCGCGGGCACCCCGTCCGAGGGCCTGCTCCAGGTCATCCAGCCGACGTTCAACGCGTACCACGTCCCCGGTACGTCGTGGAACCTGACGGACCCGGTCGCCAACATCACCGCGGCCTGCAACTACGCGTACCACGTGTACGGCTCGATCGACAACGTCAACGGCCCGTACTAAACCGGCCTCAGCACACGGTCGTCGCCGCGGCGCGGCACCCTGCCCCCTCCCCCGGGCCGGGTGCCGCGCCGCGGCGATGACGTGCCGTCAACTCCCTTGCGGGACAACGCTGTCGGGCGACAGCCGGCGGCGCCTTGGCGCAGCCATGGGCGCGGCCGTCGGCGGTGTCCTGGTCGGCCGGGCCGGCGTTGTGGGTCGGGCTCGGGGCGGTCGCGTTCGACATGTTGCTCGCGATCCTGCTGACCAGCGCGGTGCGGCTGCGGATCGGGCGCCGGTGGTGGAAGGGGGTGCACTGGCTGGCCTACGCGGCGTGGCCGATCGCGCTCTTCCACGCCCTGGGAACCGGCACCGACACCAGGCTGCCACTCCAGCTCGCGCTCTACGCGGTATGCCTGGCCACGGTGGTACCGGCCATCTGGTGGCGGCTGCGGCACGGTGGTCCACAGCGCTTGGCCGGCCGCGTATGGGGAGTGGTGGCAAGCCTGGCCGTCCCGTTGATGCTCGTGGCATTCGCCGCCGCCGGTCCGCTGCGCGGCGGCTGGGCCAAGCGCGCGGACTCCCTTCCCCACACGCCCGGCCAGAGCCGCACCGCGCACTCCGTTCCGACGTCGAACGCCCAGGGAGGCGAGCAGTGACCGACGAATCGACCAGTACCCTCGCTCCCTCCCGGCGCCCGGCGACCGGGCCGTACGGCAACCGGCTGCTGCACGGCTGGTTCGCCTCCGGGCGGCCTGACGGCCGGCGTGAGCATCTGGAGCGGTACGGGGCCTGCCCCCGGGGTGGGCCCGCTGTGCTGCGGGATGTCGAGACGTCCGGGCTCACCGGGCGCGGCGGCGCCGGCTTTCCCACCGGCCGCAAGATGCGCACCGTCGCGCGGGGCCGCCGCCGGGCCGTCGTGATCGCCAACGGTATGGGGAGCGAACCGGCGGCCCGTAAGGACTCCACCTTGATGGAGCTGGCGCCGCACCTCGTACTCGACGGCGCCGTGGTGGCGGCGGAGTCCGTCGGCGCCGACACGGTCCACCTGTGCCTGCCGCGCACCCGCGGCGACCTGGTCGCCACGCTGGAGGCAGCGGTCCACGAGCGCGACGACCGGGTGGCCGTGCGCGTCCACGCGCTCCCTCACCATTACGTGTCGAGCGAGGAGACCGCGCTGGTCTCCTGGCTCAACGGCGGGCAGGCGAAACCGATGTCCGTGCCACCCCGGCCGTTCGAGGCGGGCGTCGGCGGGCGTCCGACGCTCGTCGACAACGTCGTGACCCTGGCACACGTGGCACTGATCGCCCGGTACGGGCCTGAGTGGTTCCGCTCGACGGGCCGTCACGACGCGCCCGGCACGGCCCTGCTGACCCTTTCGGGCGCCATCCGTACGCCCGGGGTGTACGAGGCCGCGATGGGGTCCACGATCGGCTCCCTGCTGGAGAGGGCAGGTGGACCGCTCGGTGCACCCGGTGCCGTGCTGCTCGGCGGCTTCTTCGGGAGCTGGCTGCCCGCCACCGAGGTCCTGGACGTGCCGTACGCGGCGGCGGACCTGGCCGGAATCGGGGCCGGGCCGGGTGCGGGGGTCATCTGTGTCGTTCCCCGCGACGCGTGTGGACTCGCCGAGACCGCGGCCGTACTGGGCTTTTTGGCCGGCCAAAGCGCCCGGCAGTGCGGCCCGTGCTTCCTGGGGCTGCCCGCGGTCGCCGAGGACTTCGCACGTCTGGCACACACTGGTACGAACCAGGAGTCGGTGGAACGGCTGGAGCGCAGGGTGGGGCTGCTCGCGGGCAGGGGGGCGTGCCGCCACCCGGACGGCGCGGGGCGGCTCGCCGCGTCCGCGCTGCGCGTCTTCGCCGACGACGTGCGCCACCACCAGCGCTTCGGTCCCTGCCCGCATGCCCACGGCCCGTCGTTCGTCGACGTGCCCGCGGTGGAGGTGCCGTCGGACGAGGAGTGGCGATGAGCCGTCGGCAGACGCGTTCATGGACCTTGCGGATCGACCGCATCGCCTGTGAGGGCCACGGCCTGTGCGCCGAGTTGTTCCCGGAAGGGGTGGAGCTGGACGAGTGGGGCTACCCGGTGGTGCCGGATCCCGCGGTTCTCGACGACCGCCTCGCACACGCCAAACGGGCGGTGGCCGGCTGCCCGGCCCTCGCGCTGCGGCTCGACCGGAACTGAATCCCGCGCCGCGCCGGCCGGATCAGAGCTCTGGAACCTCAGGTCCCGGTGCGGCGCGGTCCAGGGCCCTGCTGCTCTCGGTGGCTGTCCGGCCTGGGCAGGGTGAGGCGCACGGTGAGTCCGCCTCCAGGGGTCGGCAGCAGCTCGGCGGTGCCGCCGTTTGCGGTGACGAGCCGGTGGACGATGGCCAGTCCCAGACCGGTCCCGGCCGCCTGCGGGTTCCCGAACCGCCGGAACGCGCCCTCCCGCGCCTGCGCGCTCATGCCCGGCCCGTCGTCGACGACACGCAGCACGACGGAGTCGTGCTGCCGCGCACCGTCGATCCGCACGGTGCTCCCGGCCGGCACGGCGTCGAGGCTGTTGGCGACCAGGTTGTCCAGCACCTGCTCCAGATCGCCGGGGCCGAGATAGGCGGACAGGCGGGCGGGAATCCGCGCGATCAGGGTCACGCCCCGTTCGCGGGCGACGGGCTCCCAGGCCCGTACGCGCTCCGCCGCCACCTCGTCGACCCTGACCGGTACCGGCCTCGGGGAGGCGTTCTCGGCGCGCGCGACCGCGAGCAGGCCGTCGACCAGCCGTGACAGCCGGGCGATCTCCTCCTGTGCCCTTCCCAGCTCCTCCGCGGTCGCCTGGTCGGCACCGGTGGCGAGCAGGTCGAGCCGCAGACGCAGCGCCGCGAGCGGGGTGCGCAACTGATGGGAGACGTCGGCGACGACGGCCCGGTGCCCGTGCACCAGCGCCTCGGTGCGCGCGGCCATGGTGTTGAAGGCCGCCGCGAGCTGCCGAATCTCTGGCGGTCCGCTGACCTGGGGCGCTCTGGCGTCCAAAGAGCCCTCGCCGAGCCGGCGGGCCGAGGCCGCCACCTCGCGGACCGGTCGGCCGACCCAGCGGCCGAGCAGCACCGACACCCCGACAGCGGCGGCCAGTCCGCCGGTCGCGATCAGCCCCAGCCGCAGCCACATGTCGTCGATGCGGTCATCGAGCGGATCCGCGGAGCGGCTGAGAACGGCGACGCCCACGGTGTCGTCCGTCTCGCCGACGGGGACCGCGGTGGTGAGCCACTGGTCGTCCTCGACCACCCGGGTGCCCGGATGCCGCAGGACGGCGCGGACCAGGAAGGCTCCGTCGCCGTCGGCCACATCGGCACAGCGGGTGGTGAGCACCACCGCCCCGTTGGTGTCGTACACCGTCGCGCAGTCCCCCCGCCGTCCGGCCGCCGTCACCAGTTGCGCGGCCTCCGCGGCGGAGTGGTGGTCGGAGAGGTGCTCCTCGGCCGCGGCGGAGATCGCCCTGGCGTCGTCCGTCACCTCGTCGCGGAAGGCCATCCGTTCCCGCTGGGCCATCGACAGTCCCAGCGGGACCACGGCGAGGACGAGGACCAGGGTCAGGAGCGCCAGTACGCTGAACGTGATGCGACGGGTCATCAGACCCTCACACGCCTCGCACCGGGCCTGTCGTGCGGCGCGTTCCCGCGGCTCATTCGGCGGGCCCCAGCCGGAAACCGCGTCCGTACACCGTCTCGATCAGCCCCGGGGACCCGAGTTTGCGCCGCAGTGCCGCCATGTGGACGTCCAGCACCTTGGTGGGCCCGTACCAGTGGGCGTCCCAGGCGCGTTCCAGGATCTCCTGCCGGGTCACCACGCGTCCGGGATCGGTGACCAGGCACTGGAGGATGTCGAACTCC
Organism: Streptomyces sp. ICBB 8177; assembly: GCF_003144095.1. Taxonomy (GTDB): domain Bacteria; phylum Actinomycetota; class Actinomycetes; order Streptomycetales; family Streptomycetaceae; genus Streptantibioticus_D. The sequence continues at coordinate 310,184 of NZ_NSKH01000004.1, forward strand.
TTGGGCGTCAACGGGATCTCCCGGCCGGCGAACTCCACCTTGTGCATGCGCACGTCGACGGCGAGGGATCCGTGGACGAGGACTTCCGGTCCCTGCGGCCGGGTGCGACGCAGTACGGCGCGCACTCGCGCCAGCAGTTCCGCCAGGCCGAACGGCTTGACCAGGTAGTCGTCCGCCCCCTCGTCCAGCGCCACGACCCGGTCCCCCTCCTCGCCCCGTGCCGTCACCACGATGATCGCCACATCCGACCTGCGCCGCAGCAGTCGGCACACCTCGATGCCATCGATGTCGGGAAGCCCGAGGTCCAGCAGGACCACGTCCGGCCGCGGTGCGGCAGCCAGAGCGGCGCGTCCACTGGCCACACTCCGGGCCTCGTAGCCGGCGGCGTCAAGGCCGCGCACCAGCGAATCGGCGATGCCCGCGTCGTCCTCGACGATCAGTACCCGCAGCACGCCGCGATCCTGCTCATCCACCACCAGCTCATCCTAGGCGCGGGCTTCGGCAGATGGCGGAGCACCGGCGAAGCCCATGGCGACCTTGTAGCGATCCAGGTGGGGGTCCTCCTACCGGATGCTTGAGGCAACTTCGGTACCGGAACACGCCGCGCTCGTGGCTGACGGTGGCCAACCAGTTGCTAAGCCGTCATGGGGCGACACACCCAAACTCGCAAGCGTGGTCAGTTGGGCACGGGACGCCGAGAGCGGCCGAATCTCCGACCTGGACGGCTCATACCGAACCATGGTGGACCTCCGACTCAGGTCACCGGTCGTGATCCAGCCGCAGGTCGAGGAAGTGCGCCGAGCAGGAGATGCACGGGTCGTGGTTGCGGATGATCCGCTCGCACAACGTGGTCAACTCGGACTGCGGCGGCTCCCGCCCGTCCAGCGCGGCGGTCACCTGCCGGCGTAGGTCCTCCTCGATCGCCCCGAGATTCTGAGCGGTCGGCGGGACGATGTCGGCCGCCGTGACCGTGCCGTCGCCGTCGAGTGTGTAGCGGTGGTACAGCAGGCCGCGTGGTGCCTCCGTGGCGCCATGACCGGTCGCGGCCCGCGGCGTGGCCGGCACGTACGGGCGCCCGGGAGGCTCGTAGCCCTCGATGATGCGCAGCGCCTCCTCCACCGCGTACAGCACCTCGACCGCACGCACGATGATGGATCGGTACGGGTTCCGGCAGATCTGCCCGCGTGCCGGATCGCCCAGCCCGGCCTCGGCGGCCATCTGCCGGGCGAGAGGCGACAGGCGGTCTCCGCTGATGGCGTACCGGGCCAGCGGACCGGTCAGGTGGTGTTCGCCGTCGAGCCGGGAGTGCAGTGCCGTCGACCCGGGCACCTGCTGTTCCACGACCCGCTGCGGGAACGCCTCCAAGGGGAAGGATTGGAGGTGCGCCGTCCGTCGTGCCGTGTCGGCGGCCATGACCGTCGGGGTGCCCGCGTCGATGGCGTAGCGGTCCGGCTCCGCAAGCGCCAGGAAGGCGTTCGGGCAGTGGGCCTCGGGGAAGTCGAAGCCCGCGACCCATCGCACCGTGTCCACCGCGTCGTCCAGGGCCTGCCTCAACAGCTCGGTCAGTGACCGCATTTCACCGCCGGCCGGGGTGCGGTGGAAGCCGCCGAGGCGTGCGTTGACCGGGTGGATGGCACGTCCTCCCAGCGCCTCGACGATGGCGTTCCCGGCGCGCTTCAGGCGCAGCCCGCGCTTCACCGCGGCCGGATCGACCCCGCCGAAGCCGTCCGGGGTCCCCAGGAAGTCGGGAGCGTGCAGTAGCTGGATGTGCAGGACGTGGCTCTCGATCCATTCCCCGCAGTACAACAAGCGGCGCAAGGAGGCCAGTTGGCCGCCAACCGTTACCTCGCAGGCGTTCTCGACGGCCCGGCAGGCGCTCATCTGGTAGGCGACCGGGCAGATCCCGCAGATCCGGGAGGTCAGGTCCGGCGGCTCGGTGCACCCGCGGCCGCGCAGGAATGCCTCGAAGAAGCGCGGCGGTTCGTACACGGAGAGCCGGGCCTGCTGCACCTCCCGCCCGCGCATCCTCAGGGTCAGTCCGCTCTCGCCCTCCACCCGCGTGAGCGAGGCGACGCGCAGGTACCTCACACGGGAGTCGCTCACCGGCCGGCCTCCTCGTCCGCGACCGCGTCGAACTCGGGCGCGGCGGTGTTGAACGTGCGCAAGGTCCGCACGATGTCCACCGTCTCCATGCCGTCCCGGCGCAGAAGCGGGACGAACGCGGGGAAGTTGGTCGAGTCGGAGGGACCGAAGCACCCGTAGCAGCCGCGCCCGAACGTGGGACACAGCGCACCGCACCCGGCGTGGGTCACCGGGCCCAGACAGGGAGTGCCGTGTGCCACCGTGACGCACACCGTGCCGCGTCGCTTGCACTCGAAACACACGCTGTGCGACGGGACGTCCGGGGAGCGGCCGGCCAGGTAGGCGGTGATGACCTCGATGAGCTGACCGCGGTCGATGGGGCACCCGCGCAGTTCCAGGTCGACCGGTACGTGCGCGCTCACGGGGGTGGAGGTGGCCAGCGTCTCGATGTACTCGGGGCTGGCGTAGACGACCGACAGGAACTCGGCGACCTCCGCGTGGTTGCGCAGTGCCTGGACGCCGCCGGCCGTCGCGCACGCGCCGATGGTGACCAGTCGGCGCGAGACCTGTCTGATCCGTCCGATCCGTTCGACGTCGTGGGCCGTGGTGATGGAGCCCTCGACCAGCGACAGGTCGTAGGGACCGTCCTCCGGTGCGGAGGAGGCCTCCAGGAAGTAGGAGATCCGCACCCGCCCCGCGATGTCGAGGAGTTCGCCCTCGCAGTCGAGCAGCGTCAGCTGGCAGCCGTCGCAGGAGGCGAACTTCCAGACGGCCAGCGACGGCCGGTACTCGTCGGGCATCTTCACAGCTCTCTCAGGGCCATCAACGGAGCGGCGGTGGGCCAGTCGACGACGGGGCCGTCCCGGCACAGCAGCAGTGGACCGAGCTGGCAGTGACCGCAGTGCCCGGTGGCACAGTGCATGGTCCGTTCCAACGACACCTGGACCCTCTCAGCGGACACCCCCCGGTCGACCAGCTCGCGGGCGGTCGCCCGGATCATCACTTCCGGCCCGCACACGAACGCCGTTGTGCGCGCCGGTTCGAACCGGGCGCGTGGCAGCAGGGCCGTCACGACACCGACGTCGCCTTGCCACGATGGTGCGGGGCGGTCGACGGTGACGAACACACGGGCCCCGGCTTCCTGCCACCGAACCGTCTCCTCCGCGTAGAGCACGTCGTCCGGAGTGCGGGCACCGATCAGCACGTTGAGCGTCCCGAAAGCGCCACGGCGCTCCAGCGCGGCGCGCACCACCGGACGCAACGGGGCAAGTCCGATACCCCCTGCCATCATTAGCAGATCGCCCCCCGTGGCCCGCTCCAGGTCCCATGCCGTGCCGAACGGGCCACGTACGCCCACGAATTCGCCTGGCCGGGTGTTCCGCAGCGCTGTCGACACCGCCCCCACCGCCCGCACCGTGTGGGTGAGCCGGTCACCGTCGATCTCGCTCACGGAGATCGGTGCGTCGCCGACGCTGAACGCGTACAGCATGGCGAACTGCCCCGGTGCGAAGCCCGAGACCGCCCCGTCCACGGGTTCCAGCACGAGGGATGCGATGTCCCGGCCCTCGTCACGGGCGCGCACCACGCGGTACACCACGGGAGCGGAGGCCGCCACCACCCCGGCCGTCACGGCGTCCCCGGGCCGGAGCCAAGCCCCGATGCCTTCCCCGGCGACGAGGGGGGCGCGTACAGGTCGAGCAGCCGGGTCCGGGTGGCGCGTAGCCGCCTGCCCAGCACGGTGGAGGCGACGCAGCGGACGACGGACAGTCCGAACCGCGGGTCGGCGTCGACGGCGTCGCGTACTCGCCTGGCGTCGAACTCGTACGTCTCCACCGAGCCACGTGCCCGAGCGCCCAGGTGCCACCGGTACGGCTCGAACAGCCAGGACCAGCCCACGAGTTCACCGTCGCCGAGGGTCTCCACGATCTCACCGCCCCGCCCCGGCACGTGGGTCTCCAGGGCGACGGTGCCCGATCGGACGACCCAGAAGCGGTCCGCGGGCCCGCCCTCCTCGAACAGCCATGTGCCGTCGGACACCCGCGTTTCGCGGGCGTAGCCGAGCAGCCGGTCACGGTCCTCGGTGGGCAACCGCTCCAGCAGGCCCCCGGTGGCGCGCGTCACGGGTGGTCCCCCAGACTGTGCGGCGCGGGGGGAGCGTGGCGTTCCCGCTCCAGCGCGTGCGCCTCCTCGGTGATGTCGATGCCGACCGGGCACCACACGATGCACCGCCCGCAGCCAACACAGCCAGAGGTGTCGAACTGGTCGTGCCAGGTGCCGAGCTTGTGCGTCGCCCACTGCCGGTAACGGCTCAGACCGGACGAGCGCACTGGGCCGGCCGACAGATGGCTGAACTCCAGGTCGAAGCAGGATTCCCACCGGCGCCATCGCTCGGTGTGCTCCCCCGTCAGGTCGGTGACCTCCTCCGCGCTGGTGCAGAAGCACGTCGGACACACCATGGTGCAGTTCCCGCAGGTCAGGCACCGCCCCGCGACGTCGTTCCAACGATCCGCCTCGAGGGTCTCCGCCATGAGGTCCCGCAGGTCCACGGCGGGCATGGTGCGGCCCATGCGGTCGGCCGCCGCCTCGACCGCGCGCTGTGCCGCCTGCTGAGTGGAGACGTCGGCCTCCCGACGGGGAAGCCGTGCGAGGACCGATTCCCCTTCAAGACTGCCGGCCCGTGCGAGAAAGCGGTGCCCGTGTGCGTCCACCACTTCCGTCAGCGCCAGGTCGTACCCGGGGCCCGCGGCGGGGCCGGCATCCATGGAGACGCAGAAGCAGGTGGCCCCGGGCTCCGTGCATTCCACCGCCACCAGGAAGGCCGCTCGGCGGCGCCGCGCGTAACGGGAGTCGGCGAAGCGTCCGCCGTCCAGGACCCGGTCCTGCACCGCGATCGCCCGCAGGTCGCAGGGACGGACACCGAGGAACGCGTAGGCCACGGGAGGCGGCTCGTCCGGGACGACCACGATGCCGCCGTCCGCTGTCCGGTCGGCGGACCACTCGCGCTCCCGCTGCGGGTGCAGGAACGCCTTCCACGACTGCGGTCCCGCGCTGTGTGCGAAAGCCGCTCCGTCCTCACGCCGTCGCAGCCGGTAGTGCCCGGCCTCCAGTTCGACGCCCCAGCCGTACGGCAGATCGGCCCCGCCGGACAAGGGGGCCAGCACGATCGCCCCGTCGCGTGCGGTCGGTCCGATCACCGTGCGGCCGCCGTCGGCGAGCAAGCGGATCAGGCGGTCGACGCCGTCCGTACCGAGCACGCAGACCTGTGACGACGTTTGCGTCATGCGGGAGTTCCCTCGTGGTCCCTGAGCGACGGCGGGCGCCTTCGTGCCAGCGAGTATGGTGGCTCCCACGGCTCACCCGATGCGCTCGCCCCGTGTCACTCGGAGAATTACCTCGAACGTACCCGCGGGCCGGGGATGCGCGGCGGGAGATCAGGTCGTGACGTCCGCCGGCGGCCGACGCGGTGTGGCAGCGCCCTCGGGGCCGTAACCGAGGCGCATGATCATCTGGACGTAGGCTGGCCCCGCGTCCGCATCGCGCAGGGCCCACCGCAGGTCGTGCCATTCGAGTGCCTGGTAGAAGAAGGACGCGCGCACCCGCTCCCGCGTCGCGAGCAGCAGGACGTGCTCCAGGGCCTGGCCGGCGCGCAGCCAGTCCTGCGGCTGGTCGTCCCCGGTGGCCAGCACGGCCAGGTGAGGCAACTGCTCGAACTCCTCGGGAGGCATGTGCCCGGGCGGCAGCAACGCTCCGAAGTCCCGCACCGGCACGTGGCCTTGGGCGTCCTGCGGGCCGAGCGCGGCCCGCGGCATCCCGAGGGTGCCCTGAGCCCGGACCCAGGCACGGCTCTCGGCACGACGGCGCGGGTCGTTCACGTTGCGCCGCTCGGCCTCGGCGGTCAGCCGCATCAGCCGCCGTACCCCGTCCGGCCCAGGCCACATCAGCACTGCTCCGTCTGCCCTGGCCGCTTCCGTGAGCCGCGTGACCAGTGCGTGGGGAAGAGCGCGGGCCTCGAAAGGGCGGCGGCTGGTGTGCCGGTGCCAGATCGCCTCGTAGAGCTCGTCCTCGGAACCCGGCGGCCCCGACTCCTCACCGAGCAGGTGAACAGTGGCGAGGAGTTCGGGCTCGGTCCGGTCCGGGAACAGCGTGACCTTCGGTGTCCAGCCGGCATGGCAGGCGGCCACCGTCAGGTTCTTGAGCGCCGCCCCGACCGACACGTGGAGCGCGCGCCCGCGCGGGTCGGTCTGCCGCAGACCACGCTCCGCGTCCGCTCGCACGTGCACGGTGCCGGTGCTCTGGTCGAACCCGAACCGCCACGGCTGGGTGTTGTGTATCGACGGTGCGGCCACCGCGGCGCGGATGAGCCCCTCGAACGTCGCCGCGTCGAGTTCGGTGGGACGGTCCATGTCCTTCCACCTCCTGGGCTGGGGGAGGACGGCTTCGCTCTCAAGGGTCGGCCGCCCCGCCGACCAGAGGTAGGGCCGAAGAGGCCAGAGGTCTGGGCGGGCCTACGGCCCACGTGCTGCCCGGCGAAGTATCTCAGCGGTCGGCGACAGGAGCCGGCCCCATCGACTGCCAGGTTGACTGCCTGTATCAGGCTGAGCCTGCACCGCGGCCGTCGCGTCTCATGCCGGCCGGGTGCCCCTCAGTGTCAGCGTGCCTGGGGCCACGAAGGACGCGGACAGTCCGCGTGGTTGTTCAGGCGGTGAGTGAGCCTTTTCAGCGTTGCCTCTCCGGGGTGAGGATCGCGGCGGCGATGTCTGTGATGCGGTTCGGGCTGCAGCGGCTCCGATGGAAGATGCGCCGGGACTTCGGGCGGGGCGACGCCTCGTTCGACAGGAGCGCGGGCCTGGGCGAGTGCCCGGTTCAGCGTCCGTTGGGAGTGACAGTTCACCGTTGGGGCGGCGGCGGATGGCGGTGGTGACCCAGGAGCCGGCGCCGGTGTAGGCGTGGTCGGAGACGATCGGGACTCCCTGGTGTTCGCAGATTCGGGTGATGTGGTGGGCGGGTGCGGTGGTCAGATCGTGAGCGTGGCCCGGCAGGGTCGGCGAGAGCCACAGCAGCCGGCCTTGAGGATCGGTCACGACCTGCACGTTCACGCCGTGGCGTCGGTGCTTGTGGGAGTAATCGGCGCGTTTGTCGCTCAGGCGGTCGCACTCACTGAGGGTGCCGTCCAGTGCCGAAGCGCAGGTGGCTGGTCGCGCTCCGGGTGAGCGCCAGGTCGTCCGGCTTCGGCCAGCGTGCTGGGTCACGGTTGGTGGCGCGGACGGCGACCGGGGCCGGCTCACCTGCCGGGATCTGGACTCCGCCAAGCGTGACGGCGTCCAGACCCCCTTGCGCCCCCTCACGAGCACGGCGGGCGCGTCCCGTTGGCCGGTTTGATTGGATGACCGGGTGACGAACGCGGAGAATCTCGGGCTGACCATACTCGTCCTGTCCGTGGTGGTGATGCTGGCCGCGTTGTCGAACCGTGTCAGCGAACGGCTGCGGGTGCCCGCCCCGTTCATCTTCCTGGTCTGCTCGGCGGCGGCGTCCGACGCCCTGCCGGTGCTGAACCGGCGCGTGCCGGTGTCCCTGGTCGAGCAGGTGGTCACGGTGGCGTTGGTCGTGGTGCTCTTCGACGGTGGTCTCGGTATCGGGTGGCGGCGGTTCCGCGGAGCGGTCGCCCCGATCGTGACCCTGGGCGTCGTGGGGACCGTGCTGACGACGGGCGCGGTGGCACTGCTTTCCCATTACGTGTGCGACCTGGGCTGGCGCACCTCGCTGGTGCTCGGTGCGGCGCTCGCGCCCACGGATCCGGCGGTGGTCTTCTCGGTACTGGGGCGGCGCGAGGTCACCGGCCGGACGGGAACGGTGCTGGAGGGCGAGTCCGGAGCGAACGACCCTGTCGGCATCTCCTTGATGGTGGCGCTGCTGGGCGCCAGCGGGAGCGTCGGTCAGCAGGCCGGGCATGTCGTGGTGACCTTCGCCGAGCAGATGGCCGTCGGCGTGGCGGTCGGAGTGGGCGGCGGCTTCGCCCTGTTGTGGTTCATGCGCAAGGTGTCCCTGCCCGCGGCGGGTCTGCACCCGGTGCGCGCTCTGGCCGGCGCCATGGCCATCTACGGGGTGGCGACCGTCGCGCACGGCTCGGGCTTCCTCGCCGTGCTGGTGGCCGGAGTGCTCATCGGGGACGCGACGATGCCGTACCGGCTGGAGGTCCGGCAGGTCTTCGGCGCACTCTCCAGTCTCGCGGAGATCGTGGTGTTCATCGCCCTCGGGCTGACGGTCGGTCTGCGCACCCTCGCGGACGGGTGGGCCTGGCTGATCGGACTGATCCTCGCGGTCCTGCTGGCCGTGGTCGTCCGGCCGCTGCTCGTCGGGCCGCTGCTGCTGCCGGTGCGGATGCGCGCGGGGGAGCGCGGTTTCGTCCTGTGGGCGGGACTGAAGGGCGCCGTGCCGATTCTGCTGGGAGCGTTCGCCATCACCTCCGGCGTTCCCGACGCCAAGCGGATCTACGAGATCATCTTCATGGTCGTCGCCTTCTCCGTGCTCGTCCAGGGCGGCTCCGTCGGCTGGGCCGCGCGGAAGCTGGGCGTGCCGATGCGCACCACGCCCTCGACACCATGGACCTTCGGCGTCCGCCTTCCCCACGAGCCCAGCAGCACCCTGCACGTCGTCGAGGCCGGGTCCGACGCGGACGGCGCGACCTTGGAGGACCTCGTCATCAACGGTGACATGTGGGTCAGCGCCGCGCTAAGGGGTGGGCATCTGCTGCCCATGGCACCCGACACGGTCGTACGTGCGGGGGACGAGGTGCTGCTCCTGCGGCGGCCCGCGGAGCCGGACGAGCCCCAGGACCCGCCGCGCGCCTGAGTCGCACCAGGGCCGTGTCGAAGGCGAGCGGGCCGCCTGCGAGGAGGCCACGTGTCCGTGCGGCGCCCGTTCCGGAAATGGCCGCCGGGGCAGAGCTTTGCGCAGTGCAAAGACGGGTAGACGCCAGTCGTGGGCCCGGGGAAGGCTCCGCCGGGCCGGCTTCTGATCGAAGAGCACGAAGAACGGAGGCCACGCAGATGTTCCACCATTCCGGACGAGTACCGCAGTCCCGACCACGGACGGAGATCGACAGGCGCGATCAGCTCCGACTTCTGGGCGAGATCAGCACGGGCGGCACGACGGCTCTGCTGCGGGTCCTGCGCCGTGCGAGCGGTGCGCAGGACCCTGCGGCCGCGAACATCCGGCTCTCCTCGTTGCTCCGGGCTCTGCCCGGGATGGGTGCGCTGGCGGCGCACGAAATACTCAATGCGGCGGGTGTCAGCGAGCATCAGCGCGTCGCGGACCTGCGACCGGGGCAACTGGCGGTCCTGATGCGGGCGCTCGACTCTCCGCCGCGGTCCGCGCCGTCGCATCGCGGTTCGGCTCGCGGTTCCGCTACCGTCCCGGAACGTCGGACGAGGTGAGCGGCGTCGGCGTGGTCCCGCTCGCCCTCAGACGGGTGCGGCTGCTCGTCCTTCGATTGCGGAGGCGCCGCCCGCACGTTCAGGGCCCCGGTCCGGGAGTGGCAGCTGCTCCCGCCGGCCCGGCCAGCAACATCGAACTGCGCTGCACACCAACTCCGGGTCCGCGCCGATCATCCCTACCAGTGCGGTGGCACTCGCCGGCGGGTACCGTGCGGCCCGGCAGCCCCTGATCGATCGCCGGCGTGATCGATTGGGACGAGTACGGACGTTGAAGAGTCAACCTGAACCACCGGGTCGCCACCCGGCCCGACCTCCCCGGCGGCCTGTAGGCGCAGAACGCAGAGCTGCACCCGTGGGGTCGGCGCACCCCGCCTCGGTCTCGATGCCCACCGGGCCACTGCCATCCTCAACGCCGTCGCCGCCCCGCACCGTTCACCCCATCCGACCCGGGCCAGGACGGCGGGCCGGGTGCCGCCGAACACGCACTGGGCCAGCGTCCCGAAGAACCGTGACCCAGTAGCGGCCGCTGCGAGGCTGTTCTTCTTTGGGCCTCCCCTGACCGGGAGCATCACGGGTCCGGTGACGCCCTGCCGTGTGGCGAAGATTGTCCTGGATACCAACCAGCTGGAATGTGTCCAACCGCCTCCCGACCAGGGCTGGCCATGCTGCGCGGGATCGCGCGAGAGACCAGGCATGTGATGGTGCCGCCCGCGGCTTCGCGGGAGGTCTTGTCAGCGGGTGGCGGCCTTGCGGGTCCGGGCCAGGGCCCCGGGGCCCGGCATGACGGCGTTTCCACCGGTGATGGCGAAGAACTTGTCCAGACCCGGGACGCACACCGCGACCGTGCACACCCCGTTGGGCTCGGTGTGCGGGGTGCGTGCGTAGGCGCGCAGGCCTCGCGCGGCCAGCGCGGTAACCAGGGCGTCGAGATGGCCCGCGGGGGTGGTGGGGGGCGGTGGGGGGGGTGAAGCGCACCCGCTCGGCCGTGGCGAGGTGGGGGTCGACATCGGCACGGCCGGCAGCCAGGAGGCGAGGGTATCGGGCCTGGGGAGTGCGATCGCGCGGGGGCGGACTCCCGGCGGTGACCTGGGCGAGTTCGTCCAGGGCGCGGCCGGCGGCGTGTTCGGCGCTCAGCGAGGCCCCGAAACCATGGACGGCGTGGTCGCCGTGGGGTGAGGTGTAGGCGCAGAAGGCGGGGACGGCCAGGTCGGTGGTCATGTCGATCAGGTGCACGGGGCGCCCGGCCGCGGCGGCGGCACGCTGTGCTCGGTGGGTCACAGGGGCGGGCAGCGACGCGGGGTCGACCAGGCGCACGGGTGCGGGGCGGGGGTGAGGAGGAAGCCGTCCTCACCCTCCACCTGACCTGCTCAAACCGAGGATGAAAACAGCTCAGTGAGAGATGGTTCGGGCGCTGGGCCCGAGTGTACTTCCTCGGCCTCACCGCCCGGGTCATTGGCCCGTCTCACAAGCTTTCGACGTTGTCGGTAACGGTGGAGGTCGGGGTGTGGAGGATGGCGTCGAAGGCCTCAAGGATGGGGGTGTGGAGGTATGCGCTTTGGATCCGGATGCGGTCGGGGCCCGGGGCAAGGTCGGCGTTTCCATGGGCCTCGCGCGGGCGTGCCTGGTGGAGATCGGCGATACTGAGCCCGAGTTCGGCGTCGGCGAATGCGGCTTCGATGCTTCCCGGCTCGGCCGGATCCAGCGCGGTGGCGTCGATGGTGAAGCCGAAGGGTGTGTTCTCGTCGCGGGGCATGTCCGCGGTATGTCCGGTGGCGCTCGTCAGACCGATGGCGAAGTAGTCATCGCCGAGCGCGCGGTGCAGGTGCTGCCCCATGGGGAGTCCCGTGAGCCGGCCGTTGAAGGCCACCGGTGTCTTCTGGATGTGGGCGTTGTGAGCCGCCAGCACGACGCGGGTCCCGGGTTCGAGGCGCTCCATGTGCCACAGGACCGACTCGGCCATGTAGACGTCGCGGGCCGAGGTGTCGGCGGTCAGCCCTTTGCCCGCGAAGAGGTCGGCCATGGCGCGGAAGGTGTAGTCGGCGTGGCAAGCGCCTTCGAGACGGCGCACGGCGATGTCGTTGCTGTGCTGGTCGCCGCGGGAGACGTACAGCGGTTCGACGGAGCGGAACCGGATGAGCAGGCGCGTCAGGGTCGCACTGAGGGCGTCCTGTTCTGCGGTGGCAAGGCGCGCCCACGCGGGCGCGGCGACGGCTGCGGAGCCACCGGCGAACGATTCGGCGATCCGCATCGCCTCCTGGACGACCGGCAGGGATTCGGGATCGATCCGGCGCAGGTAGTCGGCCACCGGGGCCAGGGCGGGAATCAAGGACCCACCGGCCGCCGGGATGTCGACGCCTGCGAAGCGCACCGGTGTTGCGGCGGTGCGGTTGTGCCGACGTATCCAGCGCAGCGGCTCGCCGACTCCCACGGGGACCGTCCCGGCGAGGTGCGTCGACAGGTCGTCGTCCGTCCCCTCACCCTGGGCCCACGCATCAAGGGGGAAGCCTTCGCTGAAGCCGTACTCGAAGGCCAGGACGGTGAATCCGCAGCGCTCGGCCAGGAACCGCAGGATGCGCTCGCGCATGGATGCGAACTCGTTGATGAAGTGGGAACTTTCACCGATCGCGACGACACGTGCGTCGCCGATGATGTCACGCAGCGGCTCCAGATCGTCGAGCGGTGCCTCGGGGGCGAGGTGATCGAGGGCGACGGCGTGGGTGCGAAGCCAGTCGGCGAACGGGTTGTGGTGGGGCGAAGCAGGCATGTTGACAGCTCGATTCTTGGTGCTGGCATGGAGGATCGCGGATCGGGGAGCGGGTCACCGCGAAGGTCGTCCTGGGCCGGGTTCGTTCAATGGCCCGTGGCGCTGCTGGGCGTTGGGGCCTGAGGTGCCTTTTCCGCGATGACCAGCTTTTCCGGTCCGTAGTGGTACAGCACGTTGCGGGTCTCGAAGGCGGCCGGGTCATCGGCGTCCTCGTAGTACGAGAGGTCTCCGACCTCGATAGGAGGCGAGGTGATCGGCGGTTTCAGCAGCGCCACCCGCGGCTGTTCGGGCATCGGGTGCACGATGGTCGGGTCGGCGGGAGCAGGCGGCACCACGAATTTCGTCCTTCCTGAGGGGTGTCTGCGGGTCCGGAGGTCCTCAGCACGTGGCGGCGGATGTCTCCGTCGCCTGTAAGGCCAGATGGGCGCCCCGCCAGTACCGACGTAGCCGGCGGTCATGGCTGACGATGACGAGCGTGCCGTTGTACCCGGTCAGAGCGGTTTCCAGCTCCTCGGCGAGTGCGGGCGAGAGATGGTGGGTGGGTTCGTCGAGCAACAGGATGTCCGACGGCGCACTGAGCAACCCCGCCAGAGCCAGACGCTGCAACTGCCCGGTGGACACCTGGCCGACAGGTATCGCGAGCTGGTCGCGGTCGAACAGGCCGAGAGACAGCAGTTGTGCGGTGTGTTCGGCGGCCTCTCCTGTCCGCCCACGAGCGAAGGCGGCCAGCACGGTCTCGGCCGGTTCCCCGGGTCGCGGCTCTCGGGGGAGGTAGCCGATCGTCCCGCGGCAGGTGACGCTTCCGCTGTCGGGGGTGACTTGCCCGATCCGTTCTCACCGGTGATCCCGGTGCGCTCGCCCGCGGCGAGCGAGCAGGTCACCGAGTCAAGAACGAGCCTGCCGTTGAAGGACTTGCTGACGGCGAGTGCAGTGATCTGTGTAGGCATGCAGGCGCTCCAAAGCATTCGAGAACGAGGTGGCCGTCGAGGGGTGCGCGGCCGGGCGAACGCCTTGGAAGGGCATCGATCACTCCACTAGTGCGACAACTGTTGCGTTAACAGCTTGCCATAACGACGACGCCCCGAGCAAAGGTATTCAGGGATGACTGCCGCAGACCCAGTACCGCAAGGCACCCGTCCGCTGCCCACCCGCCGCCGGCCCGGGGGCCGCACCGGCCGTATTCGTCTCGGCGGGCCGGTCGCACCGACGGCTCCGCCTCACCGCCGCGCGTGCGCCACAGGGCTGACGCGCCCCGTGGGCGTATCGCTTCGTCGCCCTGGCGGGACATACTGGTCGTCGTGCGGGTGGCGATCATGACGGCTGGTTCGCGGGGTGACGTGGCCCCGTACACGGGGCTGGGGCACGGGCTGACGCGTGCCGGGCACGAAGTGACGGTCGTGACGCACGACCGGTTCGGGCCGATGGTGCGTGCGGCCGGTGTCGCCTTCCACGCGGTGCCGGTCGACCCGCGTGCCGAACTCGCCTCGCAGGCCGGTCGGCGGCTGCACCGGGCTCGCAACTCCGCGGGAAAGCTGGCCCGTTTGCTGGCCATGGTCCGCCCGCTGGTCGGCGAGCTGGCCCAGGCCCTCCTCACGGCCGCGGAAGGAAGCGAGCTGCTCCTGCTCAACGGCGCGGTGGCGCCGCTCGGCCAGGTGATCGCCGAAGGCCTCGGCGTGCCGAGCGCCGGCGTCTACCTGCAACCCCTCGCCCCTACACGGCAGTTCGCGCCGCCGGTCATCGGCGCGGGCTCCTGGGGCGGCCCGGCCAACCGGTTCGCCGCGGTCGCGGTGAACGCGGGACTCGATCTGGTCTTCGCCGGCGCCTGCCGCACCTTGCGTGCCCAACTGGGGCTTCCCCACCGCCGCCCCCGCACCCAGCGGTCGCGCCTGGATCGGGCGGACTGGCCGGTCCTGCACGGCTTCAGCCCCCACGTACTGCCGCGGCCCGCCGACTGGCGGCCGGGTCTGGAGGTGACGGGCTACTGGTGGCCGCACGAGGCGCCCGGCGCCCAACTACCCGGCGCGGTAAGGGAATTCCTGGACGCGGGTCCGGCGCCGGTGTTCGTAGGCCTCGGCAGCGCGACGGTCCCCGACCCTGAGGCGTTGAGCGCCACCGTGGTGCGCGCCCTGCGTTCAGCGGGCCTGCGCGGTGTGATCCAGCGCGGCTGGAGCGGTCTGGACGCCGACGGTGACGACATGCTGGTGATCGACGACGTGCCGCACGGGCTGCTCTTCCCACGGATGGCGGCAGTCGTCCATCACGCCGGAGCGGGCACCACCGCCGCCGGCCTTCGAGCCGGAGTGCCCGCGGTCCCGGTGCCCGTCCAGTTCGACGCCGCCTTCTGGGCGCGGCGTCTGACGACCCTGGGAGTGGCGCCCCGGGCGATCCCGCTGCGCACGCTGACCGCCGACGCCCTCGCCACGGCCCTGCGCCAGGCCACGACCGAGCCCCGTCACTCCCGCCAGGCCCGCGCCCTCGCCGACCTGCTCCGGGCCGAGGACGGCGTCCAGCCCGTCCGTCGGACCGTCGAGCGCCTCACGTCGGGTGAGAGCCCGCCCCGCCTTCCTCGGGGCGGTGAGCGCCACGCTCCGTGACCGGGGGGGGCGGACGAAATCGGCTGTCGTGGAGGCCGGAACGAGCGCGGACTCGTGTGATGGCCAGCGGTCACCACGTAGGTCCCCGCGCCCGGCCCCTCGCCTGCCTCCTCACCGCTCCGTGAGCCCCGACGAGCGGCCCGCGCGAAAAGATTCCTCCGGCCGCCGTGTCGAGAATCCGTGGCGTGCTCCGTCTCCCCGGTGAACGTGCCCACAATGGGTCGCACCGGTACCGAGGAGAAGCACTCATGGCCAAGTATCTGCTGCTCAAGCACTACCGCGGCGCTCCGCCGGCGGCCTGCGACGTGCCGATGGACCGGTGGACGCCGGAGGAGATCTCGGCCCACGTGAAGTACATGCAGGACTTCGCGGCCAAGCTCGAAGGGACCGGCGAGTTCGTCGACGCCCAGGCGCTCGCCCCGGAAGGCACCTTCGTCCGGTACGACGGAGAGGGCCGCCCGCCGGTCACCGACGGCCCGTTCGCCGAGACCAAGGACCTCATCGCGGGCTGGATGGTGATCGACGTCGACAGCTACGAGCGGGCGGTCGAGCTGGCAGGCGAACTGTCGGCGGCCCCGGGAGCGGGCGGTGAGCCGATCCACGAATGGCTGGAGGTACGCCCGTTCCTGACGGCGCCCCCCACCATCGCGGAGTGACCTGCGCCATGGACGAGGCCCTGCTGCGCAGCCTCACCCCCGGCGTGATCGCGATCCTCGTCCGCCGCGGAGCCGACTTCGCGGCGGCCGAGGACGCCGTTCAGGACGCCCTCGTGGAGGCGATCCGCGTCCGGGCGGCCGACCCGGGCGCGGGACCTTCGGGCCCGCGGGGGCCGGTGCGGGACCCCAAGGCCTGGCTCGTCACCGTCGCCTGGCGCCGCTTCCTCGACGCGCGGCGGTCGGACACCGCGCGGCGACGGCGCGAGGCGGCGGTGGACGAGGAGCCGGTGCCCGGACCCGTGCCGGCGACGGACGACACACTCCAGCTGTACTTCCTGTGCGCCCACCCGTCGCTGACGCCCGCCTCCGCCGTCGCGCTCACGCTGCGCGCGGTGGGCGGCCTGACCACCCGCCAGATCGCCGAGGCCTACCTGGTGCCCGAAGCGACCATGGCGCAGCGCATCAGCCGGGCCAAGCGCACGGTGTCCGGCGTGCGGTTCGACCAGCCCGGCGACGTCGCCACCGTGCTGCGCGTCCTCTACCTGGTCTTCAACGAGGGCTACTCCGGCGACGTCGACCTCGCCGCCGAGGCCATCAGGCTCACCCGCCAACTCGCGGCCGCCGTCGACCACCCCGAGGTCGCCGGACTGCTCGCCCTCATGCTGCTCCACCACGCCCGCCGCGCCGCCAGGGCCGCCCCCGACGGGAGCCTCGTGCCGCTCGCCGAACAGGACCGCGCCTCATGGGACACCAGGGCGATCGCCGAGGGTGTCGAGATCCTTCAGGCGGCTCTCGCCCAGGACCGGCTGGGGGAGTACCAGGCACAGGCCGCGATCGCGGCCCTGCACGCCGACGCGCGCACCGCCGAGGAGACCGACTGGGTGCAGATCGTCGAGTGGTACGACGAACTCCTGCGCTTCACCGACAGCCCCGTCGTCCGCCTCAATCGCGCGGTGGCCGTCGGCGAGGCGGACGGGGCGCGCGCCGGGCTGGCGGCGCTGACCGGTCTGGACACGTCGTTGCCCCGCTACGCGGCGGTGGCGGCGTACCTGCACGAGCGCGACGGCGACCTGGCCGGGGCGGCTCGTCTGTACGCGGAGGCGGCGCGCAAGGCAGGGAACCTCGCCGAGCGCGACCACCTGACCCGCCAGGCGGCCAGGCTCAACGCTCAGCGATGAGGGGCCGCCGGGGCTGGTTCACAGGGTCCGCGAGGGAGGCCGGGCGACGGTGCCGGACCGGGCTGGGCACGCGGGGCCCGGCCGGTGCCGGGGGCCGAGGCAGGCGGGGCACAGGTCGGGGCGAGGCCGCTCCCGGCGCGAATCCCAGGGCGTGCAGTGGGTGCGCTGTCGGCCGTCCGGCCCGGTGACGGTGACGGCCCAGGACATCGGGTGCCCGAGGGCGGCTCGTGCGGCGGGACCGTAGAGCACGGCGTCGACGCGGTAGGGCACGCCACGAGTGTCCTGGTAGACCGCGCCGGGGCGTCGGGGGCCGACGCGTCGGCGGTGCACGCGGGCGGCGTCAGCGGCGGTTAACGGCATGGAGCACTCCTTACGCGTGTTGCGGAAGCGACTGCCCAGGGAAAACGTCGCCTCACCCCGAACGCCCCGGCGTCACTCGCACGGCGGACGAGACCCTAGCGGGTGTCCGAGCCGTTCGGGGGACGGGGTGAGGTACGGAGTGCCCGCATCCTCGCACGTGAATCAGTCGCCATCGAGTGGCGGAGCGACTGTTTGCGATGGATCGTGGCGCAAACGCGATGGAATCGGTTCCGCGCGGCGCTTGTCGTTCCGGCGTCGGCGCCGTCGTTCCGGCTGCGCCTGCGGACTCGGCTCGGGCCTGGCATCCGAACGCACCCCGGTCGCCATCCGCGTAGGGGTTCAGCGTTCGCGGAAGCCGCCGAGGAACCGCCGGAAGAGGCCGCCCTCCCGGGGCAGCGGGGCGGATGGCGGCGGAGCGGTGGGCCGCTCACGGGCGACCGGCCGGCTGTAGTCGGCCCGCGCGATGGCGTCGACGGTCTGGTCGAGGTCGAAGTCCCCGGAACCCTCCACGCACGGCACGAAACCGACCAGCATCCCGTCCCGCATCACCTGTGCCTCCAGGCTCGCGGTGTCGTCGGTGTCCCAGACGGCCTCGCGGCCGTCGTGCAGCACGACCCGCACGCCGGTCCGGTAGACGCCCTCGCGGGCTACATGGGCGTCGAGGCCGCGCTCCCGCAACGCGTCCACGACATGAAGCGCTCGGTTCTCGTCCATGCGGCCACGGTAACGCCGCCGTGCGGGAAGAGGCCTGGCCGCAGGGCCGGCGGGCGAGCACGACCTTGCCGATGCCGATGCCGATGCCGCACTCCGCCGCGTGCAGCAGGTCGGCGGCCCGGGCGAGCGGCGGTTCCGCGGCGACGCGGGCGGTGATGCCGCCGCGGGTGCACGTCACGGCGCAGCAAAAGGAACGGCGGCTGGTGGTCGTCGAGACGACGAACACCAGCCGCCGAGGTCCCGGGATCAGCCGGCCCGTGCGGGCGTCAGAGGATGCCGAGGAGTCCGAGGCCGAGCAGGCCCGAACGGGGCTCGAGGCCGATCCCGCCCCTGTTGAAGTCGTCCCGTCGGTCGTGGCAGCCGCAGCGGTCGCCGTCACGGCCGTCGTCGTGCCGCGACCCCTGGTCGTGACGCCAGTCGTCGCGGCCGTGGTCGTCGTGGCGCGGCGGGCACGGGTGGTGCCACTGGGGAGCGAGCGGCACCGCGGGCGCGGCCTGGGCGACGCCCGACAGCGGCGCCACGGCGCCCGCCGCAAGGACAGCGACGGCCATGCCGCGTGCCAGATTCCTCATCACCGTTGGATCTCCTCGAGTGCGGGGAGCAGGGGATGCTCCGATCGAGCCCAGGGGTACCCCCGCCCGCAGTGGGTCCGGGGTCGCGGGCGCCGAACGAGACCCCGACGGCTCTGCGGGTCCACCCTGGTGGCTGAGACGCCGCGAGGGGACTGAGGGCGATCACCTGCCGTGATGGCGTGGGGGCTTGACATGCCGTCAGGAACCGCGCCGTCTCGACCCCCGTGCGGGTCCGGGCGGCGGTGTCCGGCGTCTTCGGACACCGCCGCTGCACGGCGTGAGCTTTCCCGAGCGCAACGGTCATGGTCGACCGACCCGTGCAGGCGGGCGTCTTTCCCGGCCGCGACGGGTCAGACTCGGCCGAACGGGTGGTCTCGCTCCCGGTGGAACGGGGGCCGCAGGTGTGCTCGAGCCGGGCCCGTCTAGCGCGCCCCCGCCTGCTCGCGCGCGGCCGGGGCCGCCACATCGGTGCCGAGCGCGCGCAGGATCTCGTCCACGCTCTGCTTGGCGTCGCCGAAGAGCATGCTGCTGTTGTCGCGGAAGAACAGCGGGTTCTGCACGCCCGCGTAGCCCGAGGCCATCGAGCGCTTGAACACGACGACCTGTTCCGCCTCCCAGACCCGCAGCACCGGCATGCCGGCGATCGGGCTGCCCGGGTCCTCGGCCGCGGCCGGGTTCACCGTGTCGTTGGCGCCGATGACCAGCACCACGGACGTGCCGCTGAAGTCCTCGTTGATCTCGTCCATCTCCAGGACGATGTCGTACGGCACCTTCGCCTCGGCCAGCAGTACGTTCATGTGCCCGGGCAGACGCCCGGCGACGGGGTGCACGCCGAAGCGGACCTCGACGCCGCGCTCGCGCAGCCGCCGCGTCAGCTCCGCGACCGGGTGCTGCGCCTGGGCCACGGCCATGCCGTAACCGGGAGCGATGATCACCGACCCGGCCCGGGTGAGCAGCTCCGCCACCTCCTCGGCCCGCACCTCGCGGTGCTCGCCCTGATCCTCCTGGCCGCCGGACGGCGCCTCGATGCCGAAGCCGCCCGCGATGACGGAGATGAAGGAGCGGTTCATCGCCTTGCACATGATGTAGGACAGGTAGGCGCCGGAGGAGCCGACCAGTGCGCCGGTCACGATGAGCAGGTTGTTGTCGAGCAGGAAACCGGCCGCGGCGGCCGCCCAGCCGGAGTAGCTGTTGAGCATGGAGACGACGACGGGCATGTCGCCGCCGCCGATGGACGCCACCAGATGCCAGCCGAGCGCCAGCGCCAGCACGGTCACCGTGATCATCAACGGCAGATCCGGGCTGATGGTGAACCACACCGTCAGCGCGACGAACAGCGCGAGCGCTCCCAGGTTCGCGGCGTTCTTGCCCGGGAGCATCAGGGGACGGGAGTTGATCCGCGCCGACAGCTTCAGGAACGCGACGATCGAGCCGGTGAAGGTGACCGCGCCGATGAAGATGCCGATGAACACCTCGGCGTGGTGGATGCCCAGCAGGTCGGCGGCGATCCGGGTCTGCGCCGTCCCGTGCGACTCCACCTCCAGGTAGCTGTCCCAGCCGACCAGCACCGCGGCGAGGCCGACGAAGCTGTGCAGCACGGCGATGAGTTCGGGCATCTGCGTCATCTCGACACTGCGCGCCCGCCACAGGCCGGCCACCGCGCCGATCACCATCGCGACCAGGATCAGGGCGATCGCGCCCGCGGTGAGGCTCTGCGCGGCCACCACGATCGTGGCGACCAGTGCCAGGGCCATGCCCGCGATGCCGTAGACGACGCCGACACGGGAGGTGCGGTGCTGGGACAGACCGGCCAGGCTGAGGATGAACAGCAGGGCGGCGACCAGGTCGGCCGCGTGGGAGGCCGTCGTGGAGGTCATCTCGGCTCAGCCTTTCGAAGACGTCGAGAACGTCGAGAACATCGACAGCATGCGGCGGGTGACGGCGAAACCTCCGAAGACGTTGACGCTCGTCAGCAGGATCGCCACGAAGGACAGCGTGGTCACGATCCAGCTCTCGTGGCCGATCTGGAGCAGGGCACCGATCACCACGATGCCGGAGATGGCATTGGTGACCGACATCAACGGCGTGTGCAACGCGTGGTGCACCTTGCCGATGACGTAGTAGCCGATCACCACGGCCAGCGTGAACACCGTGAAGTTGTCGGCGAGTTGGGACGGCGCGAAGCCCACCACCAGGAACATCGCGAGCATCCCGATTCCGATCAGGCCGAGGCGGCCCGCCGGCGTCAGCCTGGCCCGCTTCGGCTCCGGCTCGGCGGGCGCCGACGCCGGCGCGGGCGGCGCGGCGGGCGCGGCCGAGACGGACACGGGCGGCGGTGGCCAGGTGACCTCACCGGCCCGGACCACGGTGACGGCCCGCTGCACGACGTCGTCGAAGTCGAGCGTCAGCCGCCCGTCCTT
Organism: Streptomyces sp. ICBB 8177; assembly: GCF_003144095.1. GTDB lineage: Bacteria > Actinomycetota > Actinomycetes > Streptomycetales > Streptomycetaceae > Streptantibioticus_D. The sequence goes on from NZ_NSKH01000004.1 coordinate 330,957, forward strand.
GCCGGGTGTGAGCAGCTTGACCAGGTTCACCAGGTTGGTGCCGAACAACTGCGAGGCCTGCGCGGGCAGCCGGGAGGCGAGGTCGGTGTAGCCGATGAGGTGCACACCGCCCTCGGTCACCACGGCCTCGCCCGCGACCGTCCCCTCCACGTTGCCGCCCATCGCCGCCGCCATGTCGACCACGACGCTGCCCGGCTTCATCGCCGCGACGTCCGCGGCGGTCAGCAGGCGCGGCGCGGGCCGGCCGGGGATCAGCGCGGTGGTGATGACGATGTCCACGTCCTTCGCCTGCTCGTGGTAGAGCGCGGCGGCGGCGCGGTCGTAGTCGGCGGAGGTCGCCTTGGCGTAGCCGTCGGTGCTCGCCTCCTGCTCGACGTTGACCGGAAGGTACTCGCCGCCCAGCGACTTCACCTGGTCCGCGACCTCCGGGCGCGGGTCGGTGGCCCGCACGATCGCGCCGAGGCTGGACGCCGCGCCGATCGCCGCGAGACCGGCCACACCGGCACCGGCCACCAGGACCTTCGCCGGAGGCACCTTCCCGGCGGCCGTGACCTGTCCGGTGAAGAACCGCCCGAAGACGTGCGCGGCCTCGATGACCGCCCGGTACCCGGCGATGTTCGCCATCGACGACAGCACGTCCATCGACTGCGCGCGCGAGATCCGGGGCACCGCGTCCAGCGCCAGCGCGGTCACACCGGCCCCGGCGAGCGCCTGGAGCAGTTCGGGCCTCTGGGCGGGGGACAGCAGACCGGCCAGGGTCGCACCCTGGCGGAGCCGCCCGATCTCCGCCTCCGAGGGAGCGTTCACCTTCAGGACGACATCCGCCGCCCAGGCCTCGCCGACCGTGGCACCGGCGTCGAGGTACGCCTCGTCGGTGAAGCCGGAGGCCGCACCGGCCCCGGGCTCGACGACGACCTCGTAGCCGAGCCCCAGCAACTGGCGTACGGTCGTCGGGGTCGCCGCGACGCGGTTCTCCCCGGCGAGGGATTCGCGGACCACGCCCACGTGCTGCGGAGGGTGGTGTGCGGGTTCTTGAGCAGACATATCCTGCAACTCTCGTCAGAAACCGTGTTGAGGGGGATCTGTGCTCGGGGGAGTCCTACGGAGTCCTTCCCCTTTGGTCGCAGGAACCTACACGTCGAACGGGTGGTGGCCGACGTGAAGCGGCCGTGATGTGTTTCACCTTGCGGCACCGGGGGCTCACGGCCCGTCAGGGGTAGGAGCGGGTGCCGACCCACCGGAGAGCTCGTGTGAGTCCTACCGCCAGGCCCGCGCGCCGCGTCGGCGGCGGCGACCGCCCCACGCCCCCTTGGTGTGCGCCGGCCCGGCGCCTCGCGCGTCGTGCGTCACTTCCGCGCCGGCGTATGGGAGCGCTTCCCCTTCGAGAGGTAAGCGATCAAGCCGGAGTCTGCGGCTTCCCGAGTTCAAGAAGGAACGCTATGGATCTCTTGGCGGGCCGCGGACGGCCTGGCTTCCTGTGGGGCGACATCCTCGCCTGCCCCACGGTGCCGCTTGTTGAACGACCGGCCGAGTTCCGCCCGTGGAAGGGGCAGCCACGACCGCACAACCGCACCGGGTTCTGCGAGCTGACCGCCCGGCGACCACAGCGCGCGGCGTGTGCCTCGACCGCGGAATCCGCGACCGAGGCACACGCTCTGACGTCTCAAATCCCCATGTATCAGGGGAGTTCGGGCAGCGCGTTGGCGCGGGCGACCGCGCCGTACCAGTGCGCGCTGTCCTTGAGCACTCGGCGTTGCGTGGGAAAGTCCACGTGCACGATGCCGAACCGCCTGGCATACCCTTCCGACCACTCGAAGTTGTCCAGCAACGACCACAGGAAGTAACCGCGCACGTCCGCTCCGTCCGTGACGGCCCGGTGCACCGCCTCCAGATGGGAGCGCAGATACGCGATACGGCGCGGGTCGTGGACCGCTCCGTCGGCATCGACGGTGTCCTCGAACGCCGCGCCGTTCTCCGTCACGAGCAGCGGGAGCCCGGGGTGCGCACGGGAGACGCGCACCAGCAACTCGTGCAACGCGGACGGGTCGACGGCCCACCCGCTCGCGGTGCGCTCTCCAGGTGGCTGGCGGAACGTCACCCGCTCGGAGCCCGGCCACGGCGAGTGCTCGCTGCCCCCGTGGCCGTCGGCCCGACCGGGCTCCTGGCCCTCCGGAGTGGCGGACACCACGGTCGGGGTGTAGAAGTTGAGCCCGAGCAGGTCGATGGGCTGCCGGATCGCCTCCAGGTCGCCGTCGGCGACGAACTCCCAGTCGGTGATCGCGGCGGTGTCCTCGATGAGGTCGGCCGGGTAACGTCCGTCCAGCATCGGTCCGGTGAAGATCCGGCCGCCCAACGCGTCGATGCGGCGGGCCGCGTCCCGGTCGGCGGCCGACGCGGTCGCGGGACGCACCAGGTGCAGGTTGTGCGAGACCGCCACCCGGGCGGCACGCGGCAGCACCGACCGCAGCGCGCTGACCGCCGCCCCGTGGGCCAGGTTGAGGTGGTGGGCCGCGCGCAGGGCGGCGAGCGGCTCGGTGCGTCCGGGCGCGTGCCGGCCGGACCCGTAGCCGAGGAACGCGCTGCACCACGGCTCGTTGAGCGTGGTCCACAGCGGTACGCGGTCACCGAGGGCGTCGGCCACCAGGTGCGCGTACTCGGCGAAGCGCCCCGCGGTGTCGCGGTTCGCCCAGCCGCCGCTGTCCTCCAGTTCCTGCGGCAGGTCCCAGTGGTAGAGGGTGAGGGCGGGCTGGATGCCGCGCTCGACCAGGTCGTCGACGAGAGCGCGGTAGAAGTCCAGGCCACGCTGGACCGCGGGGCCCCGGCCGGTCGGCTGCACACGCGGCCAGGAGACGGAGAAGCGGTAGGCGTTCAGGCCGAGCCCCGCCATCAACGCCACGTCCTCGGCACGGCGGTGGTAGTGGTCAGCGGCGACCTCGCCGGTGTGGCCCTCGTGTACCTTGCCGGGCCTGGCGCTGAAGGTGTCCCAGATGGATGGTGTGCGGCCGTCCTCCGCGACGGCGCCCTCGATCTGGTAGGCGGAGGTGGCGGTGCCCCACAGGAACCCGGCGGGGAAGGAACGGGCCGCCGAGGTCCGAGGCGTGTGGAGCGTGAGGTGGGTGTCGGCGGTTTCGGTGACGGTGGAGGGTTCGAAGACAGCGGACACGGAATGCTCCCGGGTGGTCGTGAGCGGAAATGTTCGGTGGCGGAGTGACCGGCCACCGTTCGGCAGCCGTGAGTTTGACGGGGCGTCATCCCTTGACGGCGCCTTGCATGACGCCGCCGACGATCTGCTTGCCGAAGACCGCGAAGGCGATCAGCAGCGGAGCGGTGGCCACGATCGCTCCGGCCATGATCACGGACTCGTTGATGTCGTAGCCGCCGCCGATGCTGGCCAGGGCGACCTGCAATGTGGGGTTGCCGGAGGGCGTCAGGGCGATCAACGGCCACAGGAAGTCGTTCCACGCCTGGACGAAGGTGAGCATCCCCAGCACCGCCATGGCCGGGCGGGCCACGGGCAGCACGACGTGCCACACGATCCGCCAGGAGTTGGCGCCGTCCGTCCTGGCGGCCTCCAGCAACTCGGTCGGCAGCGCCTGCGACAGGTACTGCCGCATGAAGAACACGCCGAAGGCGGTCACCAGGCCGGGCAGGATCACCGCCTGCAACCGGTCGGTCCAGTGCAGCCCGGACATCAACTGGAACAGCGGCAGCACGCTCAACTGCGGTGGCACCGCGATCGTGGCCACGACGAACACCAGCAGCGCGTTGCGTCCGGTGAACCGCAGTTTGGCGAAGGCGAAGCCGGCGAGGGTGGCGAACAGCACGGTGGAGACCGTGACCGCGCTCGCCACGATGACCGAATTGGCCATCGCGAGGCCCAGGGTGTGGCCGCCGGGCCCGTTGTAGTCCCATACCGCCCGCAGGTTGCGCAACAGGTTGCCACCCGGCACCAGGGGCGGTGGTGTGCGGGCGATCCTGGTCTGCGAGGTGGAGGCGGCGACGAGGGAGAAGTACAGCGGGAAGAGCGAGGCGATCGCCACCACGGCGAGGACCAGGTGGGCGATCGGGCCGCCGTGCTGCCGGCGGTCCGCACCGTCGCCGTGCCATCGGCCTCGCGTCGGCCGCCCTGCGCTCGTCGGTCCCGTGGCGACCACGGAGGAAAGGGTCATGGGGATGGCTCCTCGTTCAGGCGCTCTTGGTTCAGGCGCTCTTGCGCATGCGGCGCACCAGCACCGCGTTGAGTGCGCCGACGACGACGGCGACGAAGAAGATGACCCAGGCGACGGCCGCGGCACGGCCCAGGTGCTCGGAGTTGAAGGCGAGCCGGTACACGTACAGAGCGAGGGTCGAGTATTGGTTGTCGGGGCCGCCGTTGATGCCCTGACCGCTGCCGCCGAACAGGTAGGGCTCACCGAACAGTTGCAGTGAGCCGATCGCGGAGACGATGACGGTGAACAGGATGGTCGGCCGCAGCGAGGGGATCGTCACGTGCCGGAACTGCTGCCACCGGTTGGTGCCGTCCAGCTCCGCCGCCTCGTACAGGTCGCCCGGCACGGCCTGCATGGCGGCCAGGTAGATGAGGGTGTTGTAGCCGGTCCAGCGCCACATCACGATGGTGGCGACGGCTAGTTGGGCGCTGAAGGTGCCCGACTCCCAGGACACCGGTCCGACGCCGAACAGGTGCAGTACCCAGTTGGCGAACCCGGCGTCGTTCTGCTGGAAGACGAACTGGAAGATGAGAGCCGCCGCGGCCACCGAGGTGGCGTACGGGGTCAGCAGCGCGACCCTCAGGAACAACTGGCCGCGCAGGCGGTAGTTGAGCAGGTGCGCCAGCCCGAGCGCGGCCAGCAGTTGTGGCACCGCGGACAGCAGCCCGATGGTGACCGTGTTGCGCAGCGACTTCCAGAACACCTGGTCGTGGACGAGCATCGTGTAGTTCCCGACGCCGTTCCACGTCATCTGATTGGGCGTCAGCGTGCTGACCGAGTGCAGCGAGACCCAGCCGGTATAGAGCAGCGGGAAGAGGCCGAAGGCGGCGAAGAGCAGGAAGAACGGGGCGACGAGGAGATACGGCGTGCCCTTGACGTCGAGCCGGTGCAGCAGGCTTCGGCGGCGCTGCGCGGCGGTCGGCACGGGCGCGGGAACCGGGGGAGGGACGCGGTGGGGCGGTGCGGTCGTGGACGTGGACACCGGAAGGCCCTTCGTGACGGTGGAGGAACGGGAACCTGGTCCCGAGCACCGGAGCGGCCGGCCCGCGACCGTCCGCCGCCGGGGGGGGGGCGGCGGACGCGAGCGGGAGGGCACCCCGGTGCCGACGGGTTCCGGGTCAGCCGGTGGTGTCAGTGGTGATCTGGCTCATCGTCGCGTTCCACGCCGCCGCCGGACTCGTGTGCTTCTGCTCCATCAGCAGCACGCCGTTGCCCATGTCGTTGCGGATGACCCCGTCGTACTCGCCTATGGGTGCCGCGGGGATGCGCTTGGCCGCGGCGGAGAAGATCTGGCCGATCGGCGCGTTCGACAGGAACGCGTTACGCGCGCCGGAGACCTTCGGGTCCGTGTAGGCCCGCACGTTGGAGGGGAAGTTGCCGACGTCGGGGGTGGCGAAGACCTTCGCCTCCTGCGCGGGCTCGGTCAGCCACTCCACCAGCGCCTGCGCCTGCTGGATGTGGTGTCCCTGCGCCGGGACGGTCAGGTACGAGCCGCCCCAGTCGGAAGCCTGCGGCGCGGTCGCCACGTTCCACACCCCGGAGTTCCTCGGGCCCGCGTCGTTGACGATGTTGGCCATCTGCCAGGCCGGGCAGATGGTGGTGGCGAAGGTGTTGTTCGCGAACCCGGCCGACCACTGGGTGGAGAACTGCGCCACCCCCGGCGTCTCGCCCGCGGCCACCGCCTGCCCGGCCAGCTGCCAGGCGGCCTTCACCGACGGGTTGGTGCGGTAGACGGCCTGGCCACTGCTGTCGTAGTACTGCAGCGCCCCACTTCCCACCACACTGTTGAACAACCCCTCGCCGCTGTCCAGGAAGTACGTCCCCTTCGGGGCGTGCCGCTGGTACTGCTCGCCCACGACGTCGACGAACCTCTGCCAGCTGCCCGCCCACAGCTTCGCCACCGCGTCCGGCGCCGTGGGCAGGCCCGCGGCCTTGAACAGCTTGGCGTTGTAGCAGACCGCCTCCGGTCCGAGGTCGGTGCCGAGACCGACCACCGTGCCGCTCTTCGCCTTGCCCTGCGCCCACTTGACCGGTGCCCAGCTGCCCGCGGTCACCCCGGGGACCTTCGACAGGTCGGTGAAGCGGGAGGCGAGGGTCGTGGTGACCTGGCCCATCCGGGAGACGTCGAACGCCTGGATGTCGTCGGCTCCCGATCCCGCGGCGAGGTGCGCCTGAGTGGCGTTCCAGTAGTTCTGCTCGTTGGCGTTGTTGTCTTCGACGATCCTGATGTTCGGGTGCAGCTTCATGTACTCGGCGAACAGGTCGGCGCCCTTGGCGTTGTAGCCGAAGGTCCCGAAGTCCCCCACTTTGAGGGTGACCGTGCCACCGGCGGCGGAGTCCGGCCCTCCGCCGCTGTCACTGCCGCACCCCGAGACCGCCCCGGCGATAAGGCAGGCGGCACCGACCGCCGCCAGCAGGCGTGTGCGGCGGCTCGGTCTGGGCTTGACGGTCCAATCACGCATGGGCAACTCCCTTGCACACAGGCTCACTTCGGGCGTGGACGGCGAAGGTTCCGAGATCCCGGGCGTACACGGATTCCCTCGGAAGCCGCTACGATGGGAGCGCTCCCACCGAGACGTGACGAGCGTTGCGGCTCGGCGGCACGGTGTCAAGAAGCCGGACAAGGGCAACCGCGCGGCCTCCCAGTCGCGCCGGGTACCTGCCGTGCCGCCGGCCCGGCCGGACAGGGCATGATGGCGGCGACACGACCTGGAGGCGACATGCGCGACAACGGACGCCGTACCGGGCGGCCCACCCTCGAAGAGGTGGCGGCCCGCGCCGGCGTGGGCCGCGGCACCGTCTCCCGGGTCGTCAACGGCTCCCCGCTGGTCAGCCCCGAGACCAAGGCGGTCGTCGAGCGGGCGATCTCCGACCTGGGATACGTGCCCAACCGCGCCGCCCGCGCCCTGGCCGGCAACCGCAACGACGCCATCGCCCTGGTCATCCCGGAGGCCGACAGCAGACTGTTCGCGGAGCCGTACTTCTCCGACATCATCCGCGGCGTCGACGCGGCGCTGGCCGACACCGACACCCAACTGCTGCTCACCCTCAGCCGCACTCCCAGGGAGCGCAAGCGGCTCACCCAGTTCTTCGGCGCCCACCGCGTCGACGGCGTGCTCATGGTCTCGGTCCACGAGGACGACCCGTTGCCCGACCTGCTGGAACACCTCCAGATGCCCGCGGTGCTGGCCGGACGCCGTTCCGGTCGCGAAGCGGTGAGCTATGTCGACTCCGACAACAGCGGCGGCGCCCGCGACGCCACCGCCCACCTGCTGGCACAGGGCCGGCGCGCGGTGGCGACGATCACCGGACCGCTCGACATGTACGTGGCCCGCTGCCGCCTCGACGGCTACCGGACCGCGTTGCGCGAGACGATCGGCGACGCGGCGGCGAAGGCGGCCGAACGACTGTGTGTGGCGGGTGACTTCACCGAAGAGGGCGGCCTGCGCGCCACCCGTGAGATCCTCCAGCGGTGCCCCGAGGTGGACGCGATCTTCGCCGCCTCCGACGTGATGGCGGCCGGCGCGCTACGAGCCCTGCGGCAGGCGGGCCGCCGGGTGCCTGACGACGTGGCGCTCGTGGGATTCGACGACTCGGTGATCGCCCGTCACACCGACCCTTTGCTGACCAGCGTCCGCCAGCCGGTACAGGAGATGGGCCGCACGATGGCCCGCGTCCTGCTGGAACAGATCAGCGACCCGTCCGCGACACGCCGCCACGTCATCCTCGACACCGAACTCGTACGCCGCGAGTCGGCCTGAGGGAGGCGGGCAGTGCGTTGCGGCCGGGGAACGAAGCCGGCGCCGCCCGTCGGCGTCCGGGCGGCCTGAGACCGGGCTGCCGATCCGGCGCGGGTCAGCTGCCCGTGGCGTCTCGGGCGATCTGCTCGAAGTGGGGCGCCATCGCCTCGGACAGGGCCCGGGCCGCCGAGAGCGGACGGACCATGACGAGGAAGTCGTCGATCCTGCCGTCCGCGTCGAAGTGGAGGACGTCGCAACCCTGGATCTTCCTGCCGCCCACGGTGGCCGTGAAGAAGAACGCGTGGTCGCGGCCGTCCGGGTTGGCGATCTCACGGACGTAGGCGAAGTCCTCGAAGACGGTGCTCACCGCCCGCAGGATCGCGGAGGTGATCGCCTTGCCGGGATAGGGCTTGAAGGCGACCGGGCTGGTGAAGACGACGTCCTCCGCCAGGAGGCTCTCCACCGCCGCGTGGTCGCCCGCCTCGACGGCCTTGCGGAAGGGGTGCAAGGGGCCACCTCTCACGTTGCCGATACTCAACTAATTGACTAGGTGGATCGGAGGCTACGGGCCTCGCGTCGGCCTTGTCCAGATGCCCGTCCAGGTGCTTGTCCAGGTTTGCGTACGCAACTCGTCGACTGATCGCCCTGACGTACTCTGAGGCCATGGCGCTGCGCGACGCGGTGATGGCCGCGCTTCTCGAGGGCGAGGCATCCGGCTACGACCTGGCGAAGGCGTTCGACGCCTCGGTCGCGAACTTCTGGACGGCCACCCCTCAGCAGCTCTACCGGGAGCTGGAACGCATGCGGCGCGAAGGCCTCGTCTCCGCCCGGGTGGTGCGGCAGGACCGGCGACCGGACAAGCGGCTGTTCTCCTGACCGAGGCCGGACAGCAGGCCGTGCGGGCCTATGTCGCCGAGCCCGTCGGCCGGCCGACCGCGATCAGGGACGAACTGCTGGTCAAGGTGCACTGCGCGGACGTGGGCGACCTCGGTGCGGTAAGGGCGGCGATCGCGGAACGCCGTGAACAGGCCGCGGCCAAACTCTCCCGCTACGAACGCCTGCGCTCACGACTGCTGGCAGGGCGGACCGAGGACGAGTACGTCGCCGAAGCGGAACGGATCGGCCCGTACCTCGCCTTGCTGCGCGGGACAGCCTTCGAGCGCGAGACGCTGACCTGGTGCGATGTCGCGCTGCGGCGGCTGGGGGAACGGATGCCGGCTGACGCCGGACGTGTGACTGACACCGACGTCGTCAGGTGAACGAGGCGTGCACGCTTTCATCGAGGCGGCCCACCGACTCCTGCTGGAAGGCGTGGTCGTACAGGCTCCGGACGGCCTCCAGTTCGGCGTTCGCCGATGCCGCCTTCCGGGTCGGGTAGACGATGACGACGCGGTAGGAGCGTTCCTTCTCGATCACGCCGTGCCGGTCCCGGTACTGCCCGGTCCCGTCTTCGACGGTCAGACCGGCCGGGAAGCGTGTGGTGACCTGGGTGTCGAGGAACCGCTGGAACTGAGCGGCCGTCACGGGAGTTCCGCCGTCGGGGCGCTGGGTGCCGAACAGCAACGTGGTCTCGGTGTACGCCTCACGCGGCCCGACGGGGGTCTCGGCGGCCACGACGAAGGGGGCCAGCACCACGGTCCCGGCCGCCACGAGCACGCCGGCCAGCAGCGCCCGGGTTCGCTTTTGGGTCTTCACGCACGGCATAACGCGGCACAGCCGCAAGAGTTGTGGTGACTTGGCCGCCGTCGCGGATCGTCCGCCGCCCCCTCTGGACGCTTCAGGCGCAGCCGCCCCCAGGCAGGTTCACTTGCTGTACAGGTCCTCGATCTGCGCCGCGTACACTTGGATGATCCGCTCTCTGCGCAACTTCAACGACGCTGTCATGAGACCGTCCTCCACGGTGAACTCGGTCGGCAGCACGCGGAAGGCGCGAATGGACTCGGCACGGGACACGGCGGTGTTGGCCGCGGAGACCGCCTGCTGAATCTCCGCGTGCAGGGCCTGGTTGGCCGGGGCGGGCCCCCAGTTGTCGTACACCTGGCGGCCGACGAGTCGCTGCCAGCGAGCGACGGCCGACCGGTCCACCGTGATCAGAGCGGTCACGTACGGACGGTCGTCCCCGACCACCACGCACTGCGAGATCAACGGGTGCCGGGTGAGCCGTTGCTCCAGCACGAGAGGGCACAGGCTCTTGCCCCCGCTGGTGATGATGACGTCCTTCTTGCGTCCTGTGATGACCAGGTATCCGTCGTCGTCGAAGCGGCCGAGATCGCCGGTCAGCAGCCAGCCCTCATGCAGACCGGCCGCGTCCGCGGCCGGGTCGTCGAGGTAACCGGCGCAGACCGTGCGGCCCCGTACGAGGATTTCGCCGTCGTGGGCGATACGCAGTCGATTGCCCGGCAACGGGCGACCCACGGACCCGAACTTCAGCCGGCCCGGGGGCTGCGCGGTGACCGCGCCCGTGGTCTCGGTCAGTCCGTAGCCGTCATACACCGTGATCCCGGCCCCGGCGAAGACCAGGCCCAAATACCGGTCGAACGGCGACCCTCCGGTCACGGCGTTCCGCACCCGGCCTCCCAGCGCTTCGCGGATCCTGCGGTAGACGGTGCGGTTGTAGCGTGCGTGCGTCGCGATCAGGGCGGGACCGGGCCCTTGCCCCTTGCCCCAGGCGTGTCGTTCCACCGCTTCGGCATACCGTGCGGCGACATCGATCGCCTTGTCGAAGGTCCGCAGGTTGCCCTCCGCTTCCGCCTGGTCGCGTGCTCGGTCGAGCATGCGCTGGAACACGTAGGGGACGGCGAAGACGAACGTCGGCCGGAAGGAGGCGAACGCGGCCGTGAGTGCGGCCGGCGTGAGGTCGGCCTGGTGGCCCAGGAGGATCCCTCCGCGCAGGGCTGCCACCTGGAAGGTCAGGCCGTATATGTGGGCCAGGGGTAGAAAAGCGAGGATCGAGGGCTCCTGACCAGCCGGCGCCAGGAGCGAGCCCCAGCCGGCGAGGAGGGTGTCGCTCATGTACGCGAGGTTCGCGTGCGTGATCCGGCACCCCATCGGGCGGCCTGTGGTGCCGGAGGTGTAGGCGATGACCGCCACCGACCCCGGTTCCACGGCCCAGCGGTTCTGGTCCACCAACTCGTCGGGAATCCCGCGTCCGGCGCGGCCGAGTTCGCCCAGGCAGTCGTGGTCCATCTGCCAGATCCAACGCAACGCGGGCAGCCGATCGCAGACGGCGCCCACCGTCATGGCGTGTTCCTCGCCCTCGACGACCACGGCCGTCGCACTGGTGTGGGAAAGGGCCCACTGGACCTGCTCGGCCGAGGAGGTGGGGTACAGGGGCACCAACTGGGCGCCTATGGTCCACACGGCATAGCTGAGGACCGTCCACTCATAGCGGGTCCGGGCCATCACGGCGATCCGGTCACCGAAACGGACGCCTGACGCCAGCAACCCCTTCGCCACCGAGCGAACCTCGTCGCGCAGGGCTTCCGCCGTCACCCGTAGCCAGGGGCTGTCGTCCCGCGCGCGTCTGGCGAGCACGGCACGGTTCGGCTCGCGCCGTGCCATGTCGTGGACCGTCTCGGCCAGTCCGCCGGTTTGCTGGGCCTCCACCAACGGTGGCGTAGCGCATTCACGCATGGCACCCCCAGGTCCAGGGGCCGGCTCCACTTCGGGGCCGGAGGTGGCGAAAAGCTACTCGCCCGGGCTGAAGCTGCATAGGTCGTGACGGCAACTTCCTTCGTGGGTACGGCGATGCCGTCCCATGGACACCGAATCTCCCCGTCTCCCGGCCTACTTACCGCGGGAAACGGCTTTGCACCCCGCGTCGCTTCCCCCACTATGAGCACTCCGATCCACGCGTCCGGTGTGATGTGGCCCGGCTTTCCGACGCCCGCGGCCACCGTGCGGCAGTGGACGAGGAGGCCTGGGCATGTCGCATCCCCACGATTCCGACGTGGACACCGACCGCGGTGCCCCACCGCTCTTCGCGAGGGACGTCCCGGACGCCACGCTCACTGAGCGGATGCGGGCCGGCAGCCACGCTGACGCCGTAAGGGAGTTCAAGCGCCGCCACCGAGCGGCGGCCCGTGCGTACGCCGCGCTGTGCACCCGGCATCCGACGAGCGCGGACGAACTCGCGGACGAAGCCCTGGAAGCGGCCACCGCCCAAGTGGTGGCCGGCCATGACGCACCCGGCACCTGGCGGCAGCAAGTGCTGCTCGTCGTACAGCGGGCCGCGGCCGACTGGCTTGCCCAGGGGCGGGAGCGGGAACTCGACCCGGCGTTCGTCCAGCGGATCAGCCAGGGCGCCGTATCCGGCCTCGTCGCGCCCGCGTTGAACCCCGACCACTTGAGCGCGGCGGTGTTGCGCGGGTACTTCGGCCTCAGCGCACCCGTGCGCACGGCGTTGTGGCACGGCGAGGTCGAGCGGGAGCCTTTGACGTGGCTGGCGGCCAGGCTGGGGAGGGGCACGGCTCACGCCGAAGCCGCGCTGGCCAAGGGGCGCCGGGAGATCAAGCACGCGTTCGTGCACGCCTACCTCGAGGACCAGGGCACCGCGGAATGCCGTGGTTTCCGGCGCATCTTCGAGGTCGCCGGCCGACCGGACGACCAGCGGCACGACGAGGCCTTCATCGCCCACCTGGGGTCCTGCCCGGGCTGCACGGTCGCCCTCACCGAACTGGCCAGGTTGTGGGAGGAGCCCCGCGCCGCCCTCGCCGAGGGCCTGCTCGGCTGGGCGGCGCACCGTTACGTGACGGGAGCGCCGAACCATGGTGAGCCGAGCGTGCCGTTGCCACAACCCGGTCGCCGTCCCGTGCCCCCGTCTGCCGAGGCTCGCGAGGCGCTTCCCCAGCGCCGCCACCGACGCCGAGGAGTGACGTCCGCCCGGTGGCCGCTGGTCGCAGCCGCCGCGGCGCTCTTACTCGCGGGCACGGTGGTGCTGGCCCGACAAGAACTGACCGGCGGCTCGTCGGCACGCCGGCCGGTGCGTTCCCGGGCTTCAGCCGTCCCGAGCGCCGGCCCGTCGCCGCGCGTCAGCGTGCCCGGCCCGCCCACGGCTCCCGCGACGCCGCCCACGGCATTCGCGAAAGACGTCTACACCCGCGTCATGAACGTCGCCTCCGGACGATGTCTGGACATCGACGGCGCGAGCCCTGCCAAGGGCCGGCAGGTGATCACCGCGCCCTGCGACGACTCGGCGACACAGCAGTGGCGATTGAGCGACCAAGGACTGGTCGCGTCCCTCGCCGACCCGGCACTCTGCCTCGACACGGACAGCGCCGACGACCGGGGCGCGAGCGTACGGCCCTGTGCCGCACCCGACGAAGGACGGGAGACCGGTCTGCTGGTCTCCGTCGACCAGCTGGGCCGAATCCGGCCGCGGTCCGCCCCGCTCCTGGCCCTCACGCCGCACGCCGCGGACTCCGACGCCGGACTCAGCCTGTGCCGGGCCAGCGGCCGGCGTGATCAGCGCTGGACGACCACGCCGACGGCGTCGGAAGCTCTCGCATCCCCAGTGGTTCATCGCTGAACCCCGGGCTTCCTCCGTCGCACGACGAGGGCGCGACGCGACCGGACCTCTCGATACGGACCCGCATCGGATGCACTCGCGTATCTGATACGTTTCCGTATCGAGGTGAGGGTGATGGCGACCGACACAGCTCAGGCGGGCTCCGACGCGGCGCCGGACAAGCCGGCGGGGGCACGCGTGACGCGCCGGCGTGCGCAGACCCGCGCCCGGCTGCTGGAGGCCGCGTTCGCGGTGTTCGCGGCCAGGGGATTCGGCCGGGTGTCGATCGAGGAACTGTGCGACGCGGCCGGATACACCCGCGGCGCGTTCTACTCGAACTTCGCCAGCCTGGAGGAGTTGTTCTTCGCCCTGTACGAGGAACGAGCCGAGCTGATCGCCGCGCAGGTCACGCGGGCGTTGGCGCAGGAGCCGACCGGCCTCGACCTGGAGCCCGCCGTGGAGCGCGTGACGGCGGCCCTCCTGCTGGAACGCGACTGGCTCCTGGTCAAGACGGACTTCCTGGTCCACGCGGCCCGCGAGCCCCGCGTGGCCGACGCACTGCTGGAGCACCGCCGCCGCCTTCGGGAGACGATCGCCCAGCGGCTGGCCGTCCTTGCGGAGCACCGGCGTCTGCCCGCCGTTCTCGGGGACGCCGACAGCGCGGCCCACGCGGTAGTCGCCGCGTACGACGGCGTCACCACCCAACTGCTGCTCGACCGCGACGTCGACCACGCCCGCGCCTGGCTCAGGCAACTCATCCTCGCGCTGCTGTCCCCCGACACGGCGGAGCGCCGGCAGTCCACTCGCTGACCCATCGCCCGCCGCGTACGCGCCCGGCGGGCCCCGACAGGATGGAGTACCGCCATGGACGCCGACGTCATCGTGGTCGGAGCAGGTCTCGCCGGGCTGGTCGCTGCACACGAACTGACCGTCCGCGGCCGCCGGGTCGCGGTCGTCGACCAGGAGAACGCGGCGAACCTGGGCGGCCAGGCGTACTGGTCCTTCGGCGGACTGTTCCTGGTCGACTCGCCGGAGCAGCGCCGCCTCGGCGTGAAGGACTCCTTCGACCTGGCGTGGAACGACTGGCGGGGGAGCGCCCGTTTCGACCGCCTGGACGACGAGGACTCCTGGGCGGTCCGCTGGGCGCGCGCCTACGTGGAGTTCGCCGCCGGGGAGAAGCGCTCCTGGATCGACTCCCAGGGCATCAAGCTGACCCCGATGGTCGGCTGGGCGGAACGCGGCGACCTGCGCGCCGACGGGCACGGCAACTCGGTACCGCGCTTCCACGTCGCCTGGGGCACCGGGACGGGCGTGGTGGGCCCGTTCGTGCGCAGCGCCCAACGCGCTTGCCGAGAAGGCCTGCTGACGTTCCATCACCGCCGACGCGTGGACGAACTCGTCGTCCGGGACGGGGTGGTCACCGGAGTGCGCGGGACGGTGCTGGCCGAGGACTCCTCGCCGCGCGGGGTGGCCTCCAACCGCGAACGCGCCGGTGACTTCGAACTCACCGCCCAGGCGGTGATCGTCACTTCCGGTGGCATCGGGGCCGATCACGACATCGTGCGCCGCTACTGGCCGCGGCGGCTGGGCACCGCCCCCCAGCGCATGATCACCGGTGTGCCCGCGTACGTGGACGGGCGGATGCTGGACATCAGCGCGACCGCCGGTGCGCGGCTGGTCAACCGCGACCGGATGTGGCACTACACCGAGGGCGTGCGCAACTGGGATCCCGTGTGGCCCGGACACGCGATCCGCATCCTGCCGGGGCCCTCCCCGATGTGGTTCGACGCCCTCGGGCGGCGCCTGCCCGACCCCTGCCTGCCGGGCCACGACACCCTGAGCACCCTCAAGTACCTGCGCACCACCGAGGACATCGCGGGCTACGACCACTCCTGGTTCGTCCTCACGCAGAAGATCATCGAGAAGGAGTTCGCGCTGTCGGGCTCCGAGCAGAACCCCGACATCACCAGCGGCGACCGCAAGGCCGTGCTGCGCGAACGGGCGCTCGGCAAGGGAGCCCCCGGGCCGGTCGAGGCGTTCAAACGGCACGGCGCGGACTTCGTCGTCGCCACGTCACTCGACGAACTCGTCGCGAAGATGAACGCCCTCACCGACGAACCGCTCCTCGACCCTGCGGTGCTGCGCGCCCAGATCGAGGCCCGCGACCTGCAGATCGCCAACCCCTTCAGCAAGGACTCCCAGGTCCAGGGCATCCGCAACGCCCGCCGCTACCTCGGCGACCGGCTCAGCCGCGTCGCCGGCCCGCACCGCATCCTCGACCCGCAGGCCGGCCCGCTCATCGGCGTCAAGTTGCACGTCCTCACCCGCAAGACCCTCGGCGGCATCCAGACCGACCTGGACTCGCGTGCCCTGGGCCAGGACGGCCGGCCCGTCGAGGGGCTGTACGCGGCCGGGGAGGTCGCCGGCTTCGGCGGCGGCGGTGTCCACGGCTACAACGCCCTGGAGGGCACGTTCCTCGGTGGCTGCCTGTTCTCGGGCCGTGCGGCCGGTCGCGCCGCCGCCGAGGCCGTCGCGTAACGGGGGAGTGCGGCCACGGGCGGCGGGAAGACGCCGAAGGGACAGGGCTAGCCTGAGTGCTTCGCGCCGCCCGGCCGCGGGCCGGGCGGTGTGCCGTGCTCGCGTACGAAGAGGGTGAAAGAGCTCCATGCCACTCAAGCGTCCCCACCAGCACCGAGGCGTCAGCAAGCACCTGACGGCCAACCCGGTCTTCAGCCGGGAGCCGATATCCGTCCCCCGGTTCAAACTCCCGCACGACGGGATCGACCCGGACGTCGCGTACCAGATCATCCACGACGAGCTGATGCTCGACGGCAACGCCAGGCTCAACCTCGCGACATTCGTGAGCACATGGGCCGAGCCCCAGGCCCAGGCGCTGATGGCCGAGTGCGCCGAGAAGAACATGATCGACAAGGACGAGTACCCGCAGACCGCCGAGGTCGAAGCGCGGTGCGTGCACATGCTGGCCGACCTGTGGCACGCCCCCGACCCGGACCGCGCGGTGGGCTGTTCCACCACCGGGTCGAGCGAGGCCGCGATGCTGGCGGGGCTGGCGCTCAAGCGCCGCTGGCAGCACCGGCGGCGCGCGGAGGGCAAGCCGGCCGACCGGCCCAACATGGTGATGGGCATCAACGTCCAGGTGTGCTGGGAGAAGTTCGCCGACTACTTCGAGGTCGAGCCGCGTTACGTGCCGATGGAGGGCGAGCGCTACTGCCTGTCCGCCGAGACCGCGGTCGAGCTGTGCGACGAGAACACCATCGGCGTGGTGGCGGTGCTGGGCTCGACGTTCGACGGGGCCTACGAGCCGGTGGCCGAGATCGCTGCGGCGCTCGACGCCCTCCAGGAACGCACCGGAATCGACGTGCCGGTGCACGTGGACGGGGCATCCGGCGGGATGATCGCACCGTTCCTCGACCCGGAACTGCCCTGGGACTTCCGGCTGCCGCGCGTCGCGTCCATCAACACCTCGGGCCACAAGTACGGCCTGGTGATGCCCGGTGTGGGCTGGGCGCTGTGGCGGGACGCCGAGGCGCTCCCGGACGACCTGGTCTTCCACGTGAACTACCTCGGCGGCGACATGCCGACGTTCGCGCTGAACTTCTCCCGGCCCGGGGCGCAGGTCATCGCGCAGTACTACAACTTCCTGCGGCTCGGCTTCGACGGTTACCGCATGGTGCAGCAGACCTGCCGCGATGTCGCGACGCGCCTGTCCGCCGAGATCGCCAAGCTGGGCCCCTTCACCCTGCTCACCGACGGCAGTGAGCTGCCCGTCTTCGCCTTCCGCGTCAGCGACGACATCGACAACTTCACCGTCTTCGACGTCTCCGCGGCGCTGCGCGAACGCGGCTGGCTGGTGCCCGCGTACACCTTCCCCGAACACCGCACCGACCTCGCGGCGTTGCGCGTGGTGATCCGCAACGGTTTCGGCCACGACCTGGCCGACCTGTTCCTGGAGGACCTGCGCCGCGTGCTGCCCCGGCTCAAGGCGCAGGCGGCACCGCACCGCAACGCCGAGAACGCGGGCGCGTTCGCCCACGGCGCGGAGACCAAGGAGTCGCCGCGCAAGTCCGGCAAGCCCGCCGTCCCGGCCGCACGCCGAGCCGAGTCGTAGCCGAGCCCCGCCTCCGGGGCCCTCGCCACGGGCCCCGCAGGCGGCTCGTCCCTCAGCCGTCGCGCATCGCGCTGCGGCGCTCCGGTGCCCACCGGTCGGCTCACGGCCTGCGTCGAGCGATGCTCCGTCCGAAGAACGCGCTGCCCTCATCGCCCTTCAACTGCCTTGAGGATTGCCCTCTTTGCCATGGCGGCCGGGCCGCGCGCGGATCTAACCTGGCGCGAGGGACCACCGACACCGAGGACCGCGATGAGCATGCGCAAGACCCGGGACAAGCAGCAGGAAGCCCAGGCCGCCCCGGCGCCCCGGCACCCGTCACCGGCCCCGGGGCAACGGCTGCTCGCACTCCAGCGCACAGCGGGGAACGCCGCCGTGGTCCAGATGCTGCGCCTGGCCGGGCACCTTCCCGGCACCGAGGGGCCGCAGGAGACCGCGCGGCCGGACGTGGGCGCGGAGATCAAGGATGTGACGTCCCGGAGCGGCACGCCGCTGGACCCGGCGAAGCGCGCGAAGGCCGAGTCCGTCTTCCAGGAGGACTTCTCCGCCGTGCGGCTGCACACGGACACGGTGGCCCAGCGGTCCGCGGCGAACGTGGGCGCACACGCCTACACCGTGGGCAACGACATCGTCTCCGGGACCGGCAGCATCGACGACCGGACCCTGTTCCACGAGCTGACCCACGTCTCCCAGCAGCGAAGAGGGCCGGTCGCGGGTACCGACCGCGGGGACGGTGTGCGGGTCTCCGACCCCGGCGACCCCTTCGAGCGGGCCGCGAGCGCCAACGAGCGGCTGGCCGACGCCCCGACGCCGGCACAGCACCACACCGGGGACGGACACGGCCACGCGCACGACTCGTCGGTGCAGCGCAGCACCGCGCGGCCGGACGCCGTGCAGCGCATGACGCCGAACGGCGACGAGCGGGAAGGCGGAACGGATCAGCCACGCCGCGCAGTGCTGGTGGTCTGCGACGAGAGCGGGCTCGGTCTCGGCGGTGTCCCGGTCTTCAACATGGAACTGGTCAAGGGGCTCAACCACGACCACGACGTCACCCTCCTGACCGTCAACTCCCGCGAGGACTACGACCACGCGAAGACGGTCACCCAGCACGACGGCGCCCGCGTCGTCAACGCCTCCGTCCCGGGCGTGGAGGAGGGCCGCGACCGCCTCGACGTCGTCGCCGGCGGTTCACCGGGCCAGTACGGCCTGCCGACCGCCCGGCAGGCCTTCGACATCGTCATCGGCCACTCCCGCTTCTCCGGCCCCGCCGCTCAGAAGATCCGCGACGCCTGGTACCCCGGCGCGCGGCTGGTGCACTTCCTGCACACCAGCCCCGTACGGCTGGACAAGATCAAGGAGGCACCCAAGAAGGGCGCCGAGAAGGCCATCAAGGAACGCAAGGCGATGCGGAAGGCCGACCTGGTGGCCGGTGTGGGATCGCTGCTGGCCAAGGAGGCCGAACGGCTCTCGGAGGGCGTACTGCGCGTCCCAGCGCTGCACGACTTCGTTCCGGGCACCGAGGTCGGAACGCCGGTCGAGCCGTTGCGTCTGCCCCGCCAGCTCAAGGTGCTGCTGCCCGGACGGGCCGACGACCGGATCAAGGGAGTCGAAGCGGCCGTTCGGGCGATCGGCATCCTGCGCCGCCCGAAGGACCAGGGCGGCCGCGGGCTCGATGTGCGGATGACGATCCGCGGCACTCCGGACCCGAAGGAGCAGCCGAAGGCCTTCGCCGAGTGGCAGTCGATCGTGGAGACCCATGGCGAAGGCGGAGTCGTCATGCTTCCCTTCAGCAAGAACCCTGAGGACCTGGTGCGCGACCGCGAGACCACCCACGCGGTGATCATGCCGTCCCTGCACGAGGGCTTCGGTCTGGTCGCCACCGAGGGAGCGGGACGAAGCCTTCCCGTCCTGGTCAACGGGGAGAGCGGCGCGGCCGAGTTCCTGTCGTCGGTGACCAGCGGCTCCTTCACCGGCGTCGTCGAGGCCCCCATCGCCGTCGACCGCGCCAGTGGCAAGGAGGTCGAAGGCGGTGCCGACTCACGGGCGCAGGCCTGGGCCGCGGCCATCGAGGGCCTCTGGGAGAACCTGCCGGCCGCCCGCGACGAGGCCGAGCAACTGCACGAGCTGCTCAAGGGCTACTCCTGGCGGCACGCCGCCCAGGCTCTGGTGGCGGCCACGATGGCGACCGCCCCGCCCCCGAAGGACCCGTCGAGGCCCGAGGCGGAGCCCCACCACGGCGCGGTCACCCGGCAGGGCCCGAACGGCTCCGTGGAGGAGGTCAAGGACGAGCGGGGGAACTGGGCGCCGCACGCCTACTGGGACGGGACCACCGCGGCACCGGACGGTCTCTGGAACGAGGAGGAGCAGGTCGCCCACCTGAGGAAGCTGGTGTTCGCGATGCGGTCCGGCCCCAGGCGGAGCAACTCCGTGGAGGTCCTGTCCTCCGGCCGGCACACCGACATCGTCGGCAAGGAGAGGCCGCGCCCCAAGGACGGGCTGTGGCAGAAGGAGTAGGACTGCGGGAGCAGTGCTGACCGTGCCGTCCCGGAAGCCCGCGCCTGCTCCAACGCGCCACCGGGCTGTAAGGTGTGGGCGCAGCCCCCGACCTGTGGAGTGCGGGCGGGGAGCCCACCGTTCCGGGAGTGCAGCGATGTTGCGAACCATGTTCAAGTCCAAGATCCACCGAGCCACCGTGACCGAGGCCGACCTGCACTACGTGGGTTCGGTCACCGTGGACGCCGACCTCATGGAGGCGGCCGACCTGCTGCCCGGTGAGCTGGTGCACATCGTGGACGTCACCAACGGCGCGCGACTGGAGACCTACGTCATCGAGGGCCGCCGCGGCTGCGGAGTCATCGGCATCAACGGAGCCGCCGCCCACCTGGTGCACCCCGGCGACCTGGTCATCCTGATCAGCTACGCGCAGGTGGACGACGCCGAGGCGCGCGCCCTGCGCCCCCGGGTCGTCCACGTGGACGCCGCCAACCGCATCGTCTCCCTCGGCGGCGACCCCGCAGAGCCCGTACCGGGGACGGCCACCGCACCGAGCCCCCACGCGGTCCCCTCCCAGGGCTGAGCGACGGCCGCCGACGGAGCGGTTCCACCGCGCCAACTCGGTGGTTCTCGGCGCGATTTCCCCCTGTCCTCACCCTCCCCTCGCGACGATAATCGCCGACGCCGTGACGCACGCGGCACGAGGTGAGGGAGAGACGCATGGGGCGTGGAAGACCCAGGACCGGACTGTGTGCCGCCGTCGCGGCGGCCACCGCGCTGGCGTGCGGCGCGACGCCGGCCGCCGCCGTGCCGACCGGCGCGACGGCGGCGGCCGGTGCGGCCCGGCCGGTGATCGTGGTGTTCAAGGACCAGCACCAGAACCTGCCCGACACCCACGCCTCGGGGCCCGCGCGCGAGTCGGCGCTGGCCGCGGCGCGAACGCCCCTCATCAAGGCGCTGCACGCGAGCGGGGCCACGCACATCCACGCGATGGACGTGCTGAACGCCGTCTCCGCCACGGTCTCGGCCCGTGAGGAGACCGCCCTGCGGTCCGACCCGGCCGTCGCCCAGGTCGTGCCCGACGCCGCCATCAAGGTGGTCGACCAGCCCACACCACCCGTGCGTCCGACCGGCCTTGACGGCACGTCAGAGGAGGGGCGCGCGTCGACGGGCTCTCAGCCCGCTGCCTGCGCCGCGGCGGGTGGCGTTCAGCTCGACCCCGAGGCCATCGAGGCGATCCACGCGGACTCCGACAACTCCCGTCGGCACACCGCCCGTTCGCTGGGCGCGACCGGCAAGGGCGTGATCGTCGGGGACATCGCGGGCAGCATCGACGTGAACACCCCCGAGCTGATCCGCGCCGACGGCACGCACGTCATCGCCGACTACAAGGACTTCACGGGCGAAGGCGGCGCGACCGAGTCGGAGGACCTGGAATCGTTCCTCGACGACGGCATGATCGCCGCGCAGGGCCGACAGGTGTACGACCTCGCCGACTACGGCACGCACGCCCTCGGACACCCCTGCCGCATCCGCCTGGAAGGCGTCGCACCGCAGGTGACGCTCGACGCGTACAAGGTCTACGCCGCCAACGACTACACCACCACCTCCGCCTTCCTGGAATCCATCGACTACGCGGTCAGCGTCGACCACGTCAACGTGCTGAACGAGGAAGCCGGCTCGTTCCCGATGCCGGACACCAGCGCGGACCTGATCAAACAAGCCAACGCCGGCGCGATGGCGGCCGGGGTCACCGTCACGGTGCCCTCGTACGACGCGGGCCTGGAGAACACCATCTGGTCCCCGGCGTCGCAACCCGGCGTGATCTCCGTGGGCGCCTCCACCACCTTCCGCTCCTACGCCCAGGCCGACACCGCCGGATACGACAGCATCGGCGCGCGCGGCTGGGTGAGCGACAACATCAGCTCACTGTCGTCGGGCGGTTCGACCGAACAGGGACGCAGCATCGACGTGGTCGCCCCGGGTGACCTGGACTGGGCGATCTGCACGGCGAACCCGGCGGTCGCGCCCGACTGCCTCGACGGCCGCGGCAAGCCCACCGGTGTCTACCAGTCCGGCGGCACCAGCGAGGCCGGGCCCCTGGTCGCGGGTGTGGCGGCCCTGGTGATCCAGTCGTACCGCGACACCCACGGCGGCGCCGACCCGAGCCCCCAACTGGTCGACCACATCATCACCGGAACCGCCGACGACCTCGGCGTCGTGGGATCCGAGCAGGGCGCGGGACTCGTCGACGCCTACCGGGCGGTTGAGGCCGCACGCTCGGTCCGCACCGCCGACGGTGCGCCCAAGCCCGTCGGCGACACACTGCTCACCAGCACCGACCAGCTCGACGCGACAGGTCGGCCCGGCTCCACCGCGCGCTCGTCGCTGCGGCTCACCAACACCGGCCGCGACCCGCAGACGGTGTCGCTGGCCGGACGCACGCTCGGCGCGAGCCGGACGATCGCCACCAGGACCGCCACCCTGCGCGACGGCGGACCCACCTACCAGGACGCGTCCGGCCTGACCCACAACGTCGCCCGGTTCACCTTCACCGTGCCGCCCGGCGCCGACCGGCTGGATGCGAACATCGCCTACCCGGGCGCCGGCGGCGAGCAGCCCGCCGACCTGGCCCTCCTCAACCCGCACGAGCAGCTCACCGGATACAGCCTGCCGCAGGGCGACGGCAACCACGGACACGTCGACCTGCGTTCCCCGCAGCCGGGCACATGGACCGCGGTGATCACCGACTTCCGCGGCAAGCCGGCCTCCGGGCCGGCCGGATACACCGGGCCGGTCGGCTTCACCGCCACGGTCGCCTCGTTCCATCCCCTCGGCACGGTGACGCCCTCCCGGGTGACGCTCGCGCCCGGGTCCTCGGCCACGGTGCGCGTGGCCGCGCCACTGCCGACGCAGGCCGGCGACGAGAGCGCGTCCCTGGTCATCGACTCGCCGAAGGCCGGCCCGAGTTCCGTCCCGATGACGTTGCGCTCGGTCATTGCGGTGCGCGGCGGCGTCGGCCACTTCACCGGCACCGTGGTCGGCGGGAACGGGCGGGGCGAGGTCCCGGCGCAGACCTTCTTCTACCAGGTGGACGTCCCCGCCCGGCAGCCCGCGCTGGACGTGCGGCTGGCGCTCGGCGACCACGCCACCGACCCGTTCACGGCCTACCTGGTGTCGCCGGACGGACAGACCCCGGCACGCGCATCCGACCAGGTGCTGGTCGGAGCACCGGGCGCACACCAGACCGTCCTGAGCACGTCGGCCGCACGACTGCACGTGCTCCGGCCCGCCGCGGGCCGGTGGACGCTGATCGTCACCTTCAGCAATCCGGTGACCGGCGACGCGCTGTCGACGCCACTCGACGGGACGGTCGACTTCGCACCGGCCACGGCCCACGCCACCGGAGTGCCTTCCGGTGGCGTGCTGCCCGCCGGGAAATCACACCTCGTCGGCGTCACCGTGCACAACGACTCGTCCGCTGTGGAGTCGTACTTCCTCGACGCCCGGCTGAACCGGCAGACGACCGTCGCGCTCAGCTCGTTCACACCGTCGAGCGACCTGACGCTGCCGTTGAGCGTGAGCGCGCCGGAACCGCAGTGGATCGTGCCGACCGGCACCACGCAACTGGTGGCGACGGCCCACTCGACGGCTCCCGTCATGTTCGACTTCTCCCCGGCGAACGGCGAACCGGACCTCGGCTCGACCGCCTCTGGGAACGACGCCTACGGCAGCTACGCGACGCCCCAACTCACCCAGGGCGACTGGGACATCGTCCCGCAGCCGGCGGCTGCGTTCGGTGACGGACCCGCGTCCTCGTCGGTGGCGAGCCTGGGCCTGACCGCGACCACGGCGGCCTTCGACCCTTGGGCCACTTCGCCCTCGGGCGACCTGTGGCAGCTCGGTGCCAACCCCGACGCGACGTTCGCCCCGGTCGTCGTCCAGCCCGGTCAGAGCACCACGTTGTATCTCGACATCACACCGAGCGGTCCGGCCGGAACAACGGTGACGGGCGAGATCCACCTCGACGACACCACGTCCCTGAGCCAGAACGGCTACACGCCGACCGGCGACCAACTCGCCGTCATCCCCTACCACTACACGGTCGGCTGAACCCGTACGACGCGGTGACGTAGGGAGGAAGACCCCCGCCCGGTGAGCGCTTGAACCCGCGCGCTCACCGGGCGGGGCCGCCTCTTGCGCGGGTGGCCTCCGCAGGGCCCGGGAATGGCGGTGAGGACGGCGCGGCCCCAGTCGGCGGGCGCCAGGGCCGTGAGGCGGCGCGTCGGTCCCGCGGCGTCCGTGAGCACGGCCGCGGTCCGGGCGAGGGGTGTCCGGCAGATGGAATTCAACTCGCCGTACCAGGAGCGTCTGTTAGACCGTACCGATGAACGAAGTGAGCATCCGTACCGCGCGCATGGCCGAAGCCCCCGACATCCTGGCCTTCTGGGCCCACGCGGCCGAGGGCCACAGCATCACGGACGACCTGGACGGAGTCACCCGCCTGCTCGCGCGTGACCCGAGGGCGCTGCTGGTGGCCGAACAGGGGAACGCCATCGTGGGAACGCTCATCGCCGGCTATGACGGCTGGCGCTGCCACCTGTACCGGCTCGCCGTCGCCCCGGACCACCGGCGCCAGGGCATCGCCACGGCACTGGTCGCCGCCGCTCAGGAGCGCTTCGTCGCCCTCGGCGGCCGCCGGGCCGATGCCATGGTCCTGGACCGCAACGCATCGGGTCAGGCGGCCTGGCAGGCGTCCGGCTTCCACGCCGAGGGCCAGTGGAGCCGCTGGGTGAAGCCGCTCGTCTGACGAGGTGGCGGCCCGTCACTTCTCGATCGAGGGGCAGTAACCGGTCCTGTCGCCAATGGAGTTGATGACCGCGTTGGATCGCGGGTCTCCTGAGTAGTCGATCTGGTCCGTGCACCTCGTGCCGGGCTTCTCCCGGGTGCCGGACGGCGCGCTGCCGTGCTCGGGGTCCGGGCAGTAGCCGGTCCGGTCGCCGATGGAGTTGATGACGGCGTTGGCTCGGGGGTCTCCCGCGTAGTCGATCTGGTCGGTGCACTTCATCCCCGGCTTCTGCCGGACACCCGAGGGCGCGACGCCACCGGAGACCCGCGACGACCGACCGGAGCCGCCGGGCGCCTGCGAGGCCGCGCCTCCGGGACCGGCGGTGGGTGCCTGGCTGGTGGTGGCGGGGGAGTGGCTCGCCTGCGGTGTGCTCGCCACCGAAGACGCCGAGTTCGTCGTGGTGTGGCTGCCGCACGCGGTGAGCGACAGGCCGGCCGCCACGGTGGCGAGGGTGAGCATCGAGATCTTCCGCACGCGCACTGGGTTTTTCTCCTTCGTACGTTGGCTTCTACCCGTTGAGGACTGGACCCGGCGTCGCGGCGGTTGCGGGACGGGAGTGGCCGGCACATTGCTGTGACAAGGCGACTGACCGCTCGTGACGTTCGCCCGTAGCGGGGTGACGGGGCGAGCGGCCCGGTCATGGTGGCGCGTCATCCCATGCGGGCACGTGTGGCCGCGGCGGCGGATGGCGGTGAGGTCGGCAGCCGGCCGTGGTGACAGGTCGCCACAGTCGGGGCTGTGTCTGCTCGCGGTGACGCCTCCCAAGCAGCAGGCCCGGTCGCCAACTCCCGTGAAGGTGCCCCGGTTTCCGCCGGTGTGCCAGGGTTCCCCAGCTCGCCGCGGTGTCACCTTTACGTCATTGTCCTGTTTCCCTCATGACAGGTTCATGCCTGCTGATCTAGGTTCCTCGGCACCGCGAGCGATCCACAGCGAACACCAAGGATTCGCTCCGGCGATCTCACCGTGCCGGCACTCCGCCCTCACCAGGCGCTCCGGCGCGGCCCCCACTGAGTATCGAGGAGCCCCAACGATGCGTCCGCGCATAGTCATCGGCGTCGCCACGGCGATCGCCCTGTCCTGCCTGACCCCCGCCGTCACGGCGGCCACCGCGACGGCGGCCGACCAGACCGGCACCCCGCACGCCCGCCACCTGGCGCACGGCATGGGCCTCAACCTCAAGGAGTCCCGCGCCGAGCACGCCCACGCCCTCGCGGCGGGCCACGCGCAGGCCGTGTTCCGGCGCGCCGGTGCCGCGCCGGCCAGCGCGGACCTGAGCCAGTACACCCTCTCGCCCGGCGACCAGGGCCAGGTCGGCGCCTGCGTCGCATGGGCCACCGGCTACTCCGCCTACGGCATCGTGATGAACGAACAGGGCATCAGCGGCGCCCCGATGGCCCCCATGTACATCTACGCGCAGATCGCCAAGGGCGACGACGAGGGCACCACCGCCAGTGTCGCGCTGCCCATGGAACAGCAGCAGGGCATCGACACCCAGTCCGACTACTGGCAGGGCACCAGCGACTACACCACCCAGCCGGACGCCAACGAGCGGGCCAACGCGGCCCACTACAAGCTCTCCGGCTTCGACGAGCTGTCCACCAGCGGCGACTCGGCCCGCTCGGACATCGAGAACGCCATCTCCCAGGGCGAGCCCGTGGTGATCGGCTTCCAGGTCCACCAGAGCTTCGAGAACCTCGACTCCCAGACCGCGTCGGACTACAGCTACCTGCCCGGCGACTCCTCCAGCGACCCGGTCATCGGTGGCCACGAGGTGACCATCGTCGGCTACAACGACCAGGGCGTGAAGATCGAGAACAGCTGGGGGACCAGCTGGGGCGACGGCGGCTTCTTCACCGTCCCGTGGGACTTCTTCAACACGGGTGACGTCACCGAGGTCCACTCCGTCGGAAGGCTCGACACCCAGGGCTGAACCCTGACGGCCACCTGACGGCCGCCTTCCGGCGACTGCCGCTGCCGCATCGGACCTCAAATCCGCTGCTCGCAGCGGCAGTTGCCGTCCGCCCGCCCGTTGCGAGCGGACGTGTGAGGGCGCGGGCACAGGACATACTGACCTCATGGTGACCATCGGATCAGTCGTGCTGGGTGTCTCGGACGTGCGGCGTGCCGCGGCCTTCTGGACTCAGGCCCTGGACTACGTGCCGCGAGAGGAGGCGCAGGACGACTGGGTGGTCCTGGTGCCACGCACCGGCAGCGGTGTCCAGCTGGCGCTGGGAAGGAGCGAGACACCCGTCCAGACCCGTCCGCGAGTGCACCTCGACCTGTACGCGCGGGACGCGGCCGATCAGGCGGCCGAGGTCGAACGCCTCGTCGGCCTCGGGGCCGACCGGGTCGCGTGGGACCTGTACCCGGCCGATCCCGACTTCGTGGTCCTCGCCGACCCCGACGGAAACCGCTTCTGTGTGATCGACACGAACCACTAGCCGGTGCCCACGACGAGCCCCAGCCCCGCCACTACTCGACCCGTGCCGCGTCGTGTCCGCCGAGCGGGATGCCCAGCCGGTCGGCCACGGTGGCCAGAGCCGTTCCCAGCGGAAGCGCGACGCGGGTGAGGGCGTGCGGATCACCGCGGGTCGGGTCCCGGTTGACGATCAGCACCGGCGTCCCCGCCTGGGCCGCCTGGCGGACGAAGCGCAGGCCGGACATCACGGTCAGGGAGGAGCCGAGGACCAGCAGCGCGGACGCCCCGCGCACCAGCTCCCGGCAGTAGCCCACCCGCGCCGCCGGAACGGCCTCACCGAAGAACACCACGTCCGGCTTGAGGATCCCGCCGCACGCTTCGCAGGGCAGCACCTGGAAGTCCCCGACCTGGTCGTCGGTGAGGTCGGCGTCACCGTCGGGGTTGATCGCGGCGGCCACCGGATCGAAATCCGGGTTGGCCGCCTCCAGCCGCCGGGCCAGGTCCCGGCGTGCACTGACGTCGCCGCAGGATAGGCAGACGACCCGGTCCAGGCTCCCGTGCAGTTCGACCACGTTGCCGCTGCCGGCTGCCTGGTGCAGGCCGTCGACGTTCTGGGTGATGACGCCCGACAACAGGCCGTGCCGCTCGAACGCGGCCACGGCACGGTGCCCGGCGTTGGGACGGGCACGGCTGAACGTGCGTCGGCCCAGATGGCTGCGAGCCCAGTAGCGGCGCCGGGCCGGAGCACTGGCCGTGAACTCCTGGTAGGTCATCGGGGTGTGCCGGCTCAGGCTCCCGCCCTCGCCCCGGTAGTCCGGGATACCGGACTCCGTGGAGATCCCGGCCCCGCTGAGCACGAGCACCCCACCGGTGCTCAGCGCGTCGGCGATCGGCCCGAGGTCCATGGTGGCCGCAGGCAGGTCCTCCGCAGGGGTCCAGCTGAGTGTGGGACGCATCCGCATGACGCCAGGGTACGTAACAGGCCGCCGTACGCCGCCCGCGTCAGGGCCTTCGTACGGCAAGCAGGGCGCAGTCGTCGGTGCGGCGGCCGCCGGTGTGCCGCAGCACGGCGGCGGTGACGTCGTCCACGATCCCTTCCGGGGTGATGGCGGCGCTCCCGTCGGCCCGCCGGACCAGGCCGTCCAGTCGCGCGCGCAGCGGGAAGAAGGTGCCCGAGCGGTCGCGGGCCTCCGTCACGCCGTCCGAGACGATCAGCACCGTCTCACCCGGGTCGAGAGGCACGCGCTCCACAGGCGGCAGTCCTCCCGTCAGATGCGCCAGCCCGATCGGTGAGCCCTGCCCCGCGGCCAGTTGCCGCACGCGGTCGCGGGAGAGGACGTGCGGCCCGTCGTGCCCGAAGTTGACCACCGCGATCTCACCCGGGGCGTCCTGCGGGAACCCGATGATGACGGCGGTGGCGAACCGCTCCTCGGTGGCGCCGAGCTGAGTGGAGAGCATGTTCTGCCGGTGCAGCCGCTCCTCGAGCCAGGAAGCGACGGTCGCCAGGTCCTCCTCGTGGAACGCCGCCTCTCTGAAGCTGCCGACCAGGGCCGCGGCGACCGAGACGGCGGGCAGCCCCTTGCCCTGGACGTCGCCGAGGATGACCCGCGCCCCGTACGGGGTGGCCAGCACGTCGTAGAAGTCGCCGCCGACGCGTGCTTCGACGTCGGCGGCCAGGTAGCGCGCCGCCGAGTCCACGCCGCCCCAGCCGGCGGGCACAGGACGCAGCACCACCTGCCGCGTCGTCTCGGCGGCGCCCCGGAGCCGTTCCACGTAGCGCGCGGCCCGGGCCCGCAGCACGCTGAGCGGTACCGCGAGCGCGGAACCCGTGACCACGAGGAAGAACACCCCGAGGCCTTGCGGCGGCCCCCACCGGCCGTCGACCAGCGGATAGGCGGCGACCACCACGACGGCGAAGACCGCGGTGACGACGGGGCCGCACAGCCCACCGGCGACGGCGGGCACCAGGACCAGCCAACTCGCGGCGGCGAACGAGTGCGGCGTCGCCGCGTCCGCGCCCACGATCACCGCGCACAACGCCGTCGGCACCAACCAGGAGCGGTTGCCGTACTGCACCAGTACCGGCAACCGTTCCGCACCCGTCAGCCGACGACGCCACCGCACCACGCTGTCCTCCGTCCACCCGTCCCGAACGCCGTCGCGAGCCGAAGGACACGAGGACGCCACCGCCCGCGTCGCCCCACCGCCCGAGGCGAGCCCCGGCGCTCCGACACTTACCGTCAGCCGCGGCCCGTGGCACGCCCCCACGCCACGCCGCCCTCGGCCTTCCGTTTCACACGGGCCCAGCGGAGTGACACGTGGCCCACCACCGGGCCGCGGTTCCGGTAAGTGGCCCGGGCAGGGACGGCGGGCGATGAGCAGACGAGGCCCGGCCTGACCCGCCCCCACGCGGAGCGGCGACGACCGACGTGATCGCCGAAGGCGAGCGCCCCGGCCGGCGGCTCGCGCGCGGCGGTCAGCCGACGGGAAGATACGAGTGGTCGGTGGCGCACACCGTCGCCGCGGGACCGCCGTCGATCCGGTAGGTCACGGTGACGGTGTACGAGACGCTCGAGTGAGCGAATCCGTACCCCCATTGCGCGGCCGCGGTCGTGGCGGTCACCTGGCCGTCGGCGGTCGTCGACTGGCCGGTCGTGGCGACCTGGGTCGTGGTGGGCGTCCCCATCCAGATCTGCGTCGTCTTGTCGAGCGTGACGCTGTCGATCGTCACCTGCTGCCCCGAGGCGGCTGTCGCCTGCCCCCGCACCTGCGTCAGGGACAGGTCTCCACCGGTGCCCGCGTACTGCAGGTGGGCGCAGACGTTCGCAAGCCCGCCCGAGCACACCACGGTGTCGTCCGTGAAACCGTCGTCAGCCGCGGCGGTAGCGGCGGCGACGACCCCCAGCCCTGTCACACCGAGTACCGCCACGACGATCCCGCCCGCAGTCCTGCGTGCAGTCATCCTCACGTCATCACTCCCCGCGTCTGGTTCCGAGTGGTCCGGCCCGACTGCCGGCCGCCCCACACCGTGCCGCCACGAGGTCGAGGGGGAGTGGAGGAACGAGACCTGGCGCGGCCTGGTAACGGCTGCGGGGGCACGGCGTTCGCCGGCCGACCCCGCCTGCCCCCGCACCGCCGAAGCCGCCGCGGCGATGGAACAGCGTTCGTACTTGGCGAACAACGTTTGACGGGACGGAATGCCGTTCGTGCCTCCGGTATGCTCGGTTCATGCCACCGACCCCTCAGCAGCGGCGCGCAGCGCGGCACCATCAGCCCGTTCCTGACGGAAGCGAGTCACGGACGCGAGGACGGCGGGCCACGCCGATCACGGTGGACGCCATCGTCGACGCGGCGCTCGACATCGTGGCCCGCGAGGGCTACGAAGCCCTGACGATGCGCCGTGTGGCCACCGCCTTGGAGACCGGACCGGCGTCGCTCTACGCCCACGTCGTCAACAAGGACGACCTGGACGAACTGCTCATCGGCCGGCTGTGCGCCGAGATCGGCCTCCCCGCACCGGATCCGGCTGCCTGGCGGGAGCAGATCACCGGCGTCTGCACCCAGGTGCGCGACCAGTACCTGCGCTTCCCCGGCATCTCCCGGGCCGCGCTCGCCGCGGCCCCGACCAACGAGGACACGCTGCGCCTGGCCGAGGGCATGCTCGCCATCCTGCTCGCCGGCGGCGTCACGCCCCAGGCCGCGGCCTGGGGCATCGACTCCCTGACGCTGTACATCAACGCCTACACCCTGGAGATCTCCCTGCTCGGCCGACCCGGCAACGAATGGGTCGTCGGCCGCGACGAGTTGCTGAACCGGTTCTCCGACCTGCCCGACACCTTCCCGCAGATCAAGCGCCATGCCGCCGAACTCACCGCGGGAACAGGCCATGAACGCTTCGACTTCACCATCGCGTTGATCCTCGACGGACTGGCCCGACGCTGAAACGGCGCGCAGCGCCTCTCCGCGTGGCGCGAGCCCCCGGTCCCCCCGCGGCCTCAGCCCAGACGCTGCCGGCGGCCGGGCCCGCGACGTCGCCATGAGGGCTGCGGACGTCGTGGCCCGGCCTTGTGCGCGAACACCACCGGTTGCCCGCCGGCAGGGTCAGGGCAGCGTCCACCGCTGGGCGGCGGTGCTGTTGCAGTCATAGATCTGCAACTGCGTACCGGCGGTGGTCGAGGAGTGCGGGTCGTCCAGGCAGCGGCCGGACTCCGGATTGACCAACGAGGAGCCGCTGCCGGTCCGCCACTGCTGGGCCCCGGTGCCGTTGCACGGGTACCAGTCGACGAGGGTGCCGTTGCCCGTCCCGCTGCCGGTGACGTCCATGCATCCGCCGAGCGCGCGGATGGTGCCGTCGGTCTCGACCGTCCACTGCTGCGCGTTCGTGCCGTTGCAGCCGTAGAGCTGTATGGGATTGCCCCCGGTCGTGCCGCTGTGCTGGTCGTCCACGCACAGGCTGGAGGAGACACCGGAGACTATGGGCCCGGAGCCCGGGCCGCTGGTGAAGCCCACGGCGAAGACGTGCATGCCGCCGGCGGTCACGTCGGACGGCAGCCGTACCGCGCTGACCGTCTTGCCCGCGGTGAGCTTGGCGGGTGCGGTGGCGAAGACGTACGTCTTGGTCTGGTCCGAGGAGGCCCCGGCGTGGTTGCGGTAGGCGGTGGTGACCGCGACGGTGTTGCCGGCCGCGGCGGCGGACCCGCCGGCGTTCAACGTCCAGTCCGACAGCGTCACGGGGACGGACTGGGTGGTGCCGTCGGTGTAGTCCACGGTGGCGGTGCCGGATGACGGCCCGTTGGCGGCCGACCCCAGGAAGGTGATGGAGCCGGTGCCGGATACGGAGAGTGTCTGGCCGTTGGCCAGGTAGTTGTTCGGCGCGCCGGAGGCGGCGGCGGGCCAGCGGAAGGTCGCGCCCGCCGCGGTGACGGAGGCTCCGGGGGTGACGCCCGCCGCGGACAGCGCCTGCGCCGAGTAGCTGTAGCCGCCACCGTCGAAGTTCGCGGCGCCCGCAGCGGAGTCGTCGGACGTGCCCGCGTCGGTGTAACTGGGCGAGCCCGGGTAGGAGGGCGGCGCGGCGGAGGGGGCGGAGGCCCAGGAGGTGTTCGCCGAGGTGCCGAGGGTGTAGGTGAGGGTGCCGCCGGAGGTGATGGCCGCGGTGGGCGCGTAGGCGTTGTTCCAGGCGGCGCCGTTCCAGGTGGCGGACTGCACGTACGGGGCGTTGTCGGCCGCTCCCGTGCCGTTGACCGTGAGCGTGTTGCCGGACGGCAGGGTGACCACGGTCTGGGTGAACATCGGGCTCCCCAGCGCCAGGTCCGCGGTGCCCGGGGTCTGCGGATACATCCCCAGCGCGGACCACACGTACCACGAACTCATCTCGCCGAGGTCGTCGTTGCCGGCCAGGCCGCCGGGCGCGTCGGTCCAGATCTGGTCCTGGACCTGGCGGACCACCTTCTGGGTCTCGTAGGGGCGGCCGACGTAGTCGTACTCCCAGGGGATGTTCAGACTCGGCTCGTTGCCCAGGTTGGTGTAGCCGCCTGCGCCGGTGAGGGAGGACAGGTCCGTGTCGAGGAAGGCGGCGAGCTTGGCGTCGCCGCCCATCGCGGTGGACAGGCCGTGCAGGTTGAACGGGACCATGGGCGTGTACTGCCAGGAGTCGCCCTCGACGAAGTTCGTACCGGAGGTCGGCGAGAAGCCGGACGTCCAGGCGCCGCCCGCGTCCCGGGGCTGGATGAAGCCGCTGCCGGAGTCGTACAGGTTGTGCCAGTCCTGGGCGCGGTTGACGAACGTGGTCTGGTCCGAGCTGTCGCCGAGCGCGCCGGCCAGTGCGGAGACCGCGAAGTCGGCCGAGTCGTACTCCAGCGTGGTGGAGGCGGGGCCGTAGAAGTTGCAGCAGCCGTAGCTGCCGTTGCTCGGCAGGTAGCCGAGCTGTTCCAGGTAGTTCAGGCCGGGCCGGTTGTCGTTGGTCGCGGTGGCCTCGGTGACCATGTCCTTGAGCGCGGTGGTGGTGTCGAAGTTCGTCGCGCCGAACGCGTGGTAGTCGGCGAGGATCTGGTCGGCTGGATCGCCGACCATGACGTAGGACTCGCCGTTGTCCTCCGACCACTTGGGGAACTGGCCGGTCTGGCTGTAGTCATCCACCATCGACTGCGCGGTGTCGGAGGCGGCCTGCGGGTCGACCAGCGCCTCCAACTGCGCCTGGGACCGGTAGATGTCCCAGCCGGAGTAGTTGGCGTAGGCGGCGCTGTGGCCCTGGTCGACGGTGTGGGTCTTGCCGTCGAAGCCGTAGTACTGGCCGTTGGTGTCGCTGATGACGTTGGGGTGCAGCAGCGCGTGGTAGAGCGCGGTGTAGAAGACGGCCTGTTGCGCGGCGGTGCCGCCGCCCACCTTGACCCGGCCCAGGAGCGAGTTCCAGCTGTTGGCCGCGGCGGACTCGGTGCCGGCGAAGTCCCAACCGGGGTTCTCCGCCGTACGGTTGGCCACCGCGTTGGCGGCCGAGACGTAGGAGATTCCTACCTTGGCCTGGATGACCGGGGTGCTGGTGGCGTTGAAGGTGACGTAGCCGTCGGAGGCGGCCGCCTTCGGTGTGGCGTTCGTCCGTGCGCGGTGCGCGGCGCCGTGCAGCGTGGGCCTGTTGGGCTTCTCCGCGGCGCTGTGCGACGGCTGGTAGGCCGGGGACGCCTTGGCCGCACCGTTCGCCGCGGCGGTGCCGTTCGTGGTGAACGGGTGGTCGAAGACCATGTCGAAGTAGACGGTGTAGCTGTTGCCCGCGCCGCAGAACTTGCCGCTGGTGACCTGTCCGCTGACCTCGGTGTTGCTGACGACGTTGAACTGCGTGTTGCTGTCGCCGTTCTGGCTGCCGTTCAGTTTGAAGAGCAGGTTGGCCTGTGAGGTGGAGGGGAAGGTGAAGCGGGCCATCCCGCTGCGGGTGGTGGCGGTGAGCTCGGTCTTGACACCGTTGTTCAGGGTCACCGTGTACGCACCCGGGGACGCCGACTCGTTGCTGTGCGAGAAGGCGTCGGTGGCCCCGGTGTTCACCGAGCCGACGGTCGGCAGGACCGGTACGTCGCCGGCCGCGCCGCAGCCGGGGCCCGCGATGTGGGTGAGGCTGAAGCCGGAGATGGCGGAGTCGTTGTACTCGTAGCCCCCGCCGTCCGGCCGCGAGGGGGTGTCGGGGCTCCACTGCACCATGCCGAACGGCAGGTCGGCCCCGGGGAAGTCGTCCGCGGAGTTGGAGGTGCCGATGAACGGGTTGACCAGTGACGCCGGGACGGAAACCAGCGCGGGGGCACCGGCGAACGCGGGCGCCGAGGCGCCTGCCGCGATCAGTGCGCCGACCGCCAGCAGCGGCAGGGCGTATCTGTGCCGTCTTCTTGATCGTCCCATCGTGGACTTCCCTTCGCCGGCCGGGAGGATCGGTTCTCAGGGGTGGTGGGGGCCGTGCGGGCAGCGGGCGGCGGCCCGGCGGAACAGGCGGACCGCGCGGCAACGTTGTCTCGCCCGGGGGGCCCGACACCGTTGTCAGGCACTGGGTTCCCGGGAAATGTCGACCCGTCAGGCCACCATGTCAAGACAACGCGAGCACCTAAGGCCTGTCGACGGGCACGCCGTCACACCCGCCCGCGGCATCGGTGCGCGCTGGCGGAGGCGGGCGCGTGCGGCACCGGCGCGGCGGAAGGGCACGCTGTGCCACCGTCGGATGGCTGGCATATGAGCCGGGTGGTGAACGGTCCCGCGCCCTCGGCGCGCTGGTCGGGCTGTCCCACAGGCTGAGACTAGGCGGTCGGTCGACCGTCACTGGGAGCGCAACGCCGACGCACAGGGGGATCGCACTTCGTCCGGCCCTCCGGCGCTCGGCTCGGGGAGGCGGACGGTGCCGCTTCGACACCGTCGGCGCCAGCCACCGAGTCCGTGCGAAGCCGCGGACGGTCTCAAGAGCGAACCGACCGCAAACGGCCGCCGGTGTCCTGTTCCGTCCAGCCTGACCGTTGCGCCGCGGCCCCTCGCGCTGCGGGACGCCATTCGATGCCCTTCGGCGGAGAGGCGAAGAGCGACGCGGTCGTCGAGTGGACAGACGGAAAGGGCGGGGTGCGCCCTCAGGAATCGTGGCCCGACTTCGGATCAGGGCGACTTCGGATCAGCCCGTGTACTTGGTGATGATCTTGGTGAAGTCGAACGGATCCTGGTCGACACTGCTGCATGCCCCGTCCGCCCAGTTGTGGGGGACGCCGGGGTCGCAGGCACGGTCGCGGTTGAGGTCCCAGTAGGACAGCTGGGCGACGTGGTTGCTCTGCGCGAAGGCCAGCAGTGAGTTGAACGTGTCCTGCGTGAACAACTCGCTCGGTTGGTCGGTGTGGCCGTTCATCAGCTGTATCGAGGTGTGCGCCCAGGCCGTGGCGGCGTCCCACCCGTAGAGGGACTGCAACTGGGTGTTGACGTCGTCCGCGACCGTCTCGGCTGCCTCCGTCTCGGTGCCGCTGGTCAGGCCGAAGTCGAAGTCCATGATGTTGACCGTGTCGATCCGGGCACCGTCGGCGATCGCCTGCCGTATCTCGTCCTTGCCCGTGTCGGGGAGGCCGACGGTGGTCATCGGAATCGTCAAGGAGACCGAGAGGCCGGGGTTGTCCTGCTCCAGTGTCTTGATGGCGCCCCAGCGCACCGCCATGTTGGCGTCCAGGTCGTCGCCCTCCCAGTCGAGGTCGATCCTGGTGAGCTTGTACTTGTCGACGACCTGCTGGTAGGCCGCGGCGAGGGCTGTCGAACTGCCGCAGGTCGCGCCGAGTTCGGTGCCGTTGTAGCCCCCGAACGAGACGCTGACGTCGCCGCCCGCAGCGCGGATGGCGTTCACCTCCGCGGCTACTTGCGTGTCGGCGGCGACGGGGTGCGTGCTGTCGCCGTCCCAGGCCGGTGTGCATCCGCCCGAGTCGAGCACGAAGGCGAGGAGGAATTCCTTCTCTCCCGAGTCGGCGACGATGTCGGAGATCGCCTGCGGGTTGTTGTCCAACGGCATGAAGTACGCGGGGTGCTGGAATGTCGCGTCGGTCGCCGGAGTGCGCGGGGCGGTGTCCCGTCGCGGCGACGCGGTCGCCGTCGCGGTGGGTGCCGTCACGGTGGTGAGCGCGGCCAGGATCACGGCCGCCGCTGCCAGGCGGGTGGGCGACCTGTGTGCGGGGCGAGTTGAGGAGCGGGGAGCGGGCATGGTGCACGCCTCCAAGCGGGTGGGGCCGTCTGGTCTCCATAACTTGGACTAGACCAATTGACCGCGTCAAGAGGAGTGCGGGAGGCGGCCCGTCGGCAGCAAGGCCTGGAGTCCGGTGGCGGGCCGTGCCCGCACATGTCCCCGTCGCCCGCCGGTTGGCCTGCCGGACGGGATGACGTCGCGACTCGCAGGGCACTCCCGAACCGTCCCGACGCGGTCCCGGGCCGCGGTGGCCTCGGAGGCCCTCGACCGGGCGACGGGCCGGTCCCGATCGGAGAGGGAGGCGCTGTCGGGATAACGTGGCATGTCGGGCTGCCGGAGGGAATGGTGAGTGTCGTATGGGTGGAGCGCCGGGACTGGATACGAGCGATCTGATCGAGGTGTTCAAGGCGCTCGGCAATCCCGCGCGCCTGCAGATCATGCAGTGGCTCAAGGACCCGGACGTGCACTTCGGTGAGTACGAGCCGATCGCCGACCGCAGTACGGTCGGCGTGTGTGTCACGCATATTCAGGCGAAGGCAGGCCTTGCGCAGTCGACGGTCTCCAGCTACATGAGCACGCTCGAACGGGCGGGGCTCGTGTTGCCCACGCGGGTGGGTAAATGGACTCACTACCGGCGCGACGAACGGCGGTTGGCCGAGCTGGCGCGTGCGGTGGGTAGCACTATTTGATTGACACATCGCGATACGTCGATATGATCTTCTCATGTCGTCTATTGATGCCGCGCCCGTCGCCCTGATCGTCCATGCTCATCCCGAGCCCCAGTCGTTCAGCACCGCTCAGATGGCCACTGCGGCGCAGACCCTGCGCGAGGCCGGCTACCGGGTCGACATTCTCGACCTCTACGCCGAAGAGTGGGCACCGATCCTCGACCGCCACGAGTTCGGGCCCACGGAGGGCCACTTCAAGCCGCAAGCCGAACAGATGCGCGCGGTCAAGGACGGGACTCTCGACGCCGCCGTCAGGGATCACCTCGACCGGCTGCTCGCGGCAGACCTGCTCATACTGTCCTTTCCCCTGTGGTGGTTCTCGTTGCCGGCCATCCTCAAAGGCTGGATCGACCGAGTCTTCGTCATGGGCGGAGTCTTCGGCGGTGACCATGGACTCTTCGCTGACGCGGCCCTGGCAGGAAAGCGTGCGATGCTACTGCTCACGACCGGCGGGGCGAGTGAGTCGTTCCAATCCGGTGGCACCCTCGGCCCCATGAGCGACTTCCTGTTCCACATCCACCGCGGGATGCTGGAATTCGTGGGCTTCCAGGTCCTCGACCCGGTGGTGACCTATGCCCCGGCACGCATGACCGTTGAGGCGCGGGCCGCGGCACTGGCAGCGGTCGGTCAGTCCGTCGGACGCGCCGTGGGGGACGGACGGCCCGTCACCGCCCGGTGATCGGAGGGGCGCCTGAGGTCGCGCTCAACCAGGAGCGAGGAGTGAGCGAAGGGTGCGGGGGATGGAGACGTCGCGGGGCCCGCGAGTCCCCTGTTGAGGAACGGACGACGCAGGTTGTCACTGTCCTGCCTCGGCCCGCGTGTGAACCTGGGCCGTCACGCTCACGGATCGTCTCTTCCGTGCGCCGGGGGCGGCGTGGGGTCGTCATCGTGGAAGTGGCTCTCCACGTGTTGCTCGGGGCGGCGCTCCTCCTGCTCCGCGATGTCGTCCAGGACCCGGCGGTCGGCTTGGGTGAGCGGAGGCTGCAACAGGGCGCGAGGCCACAGGTGGCGGTGATGGACGACGTTGCTCTCCGCCGCGTAGACGGTCAGCTGCGCGCCGAGGTAGATCCACGACAGCAGTCCGAGAACGGTTCCGAACAGGCCGTAGACCTGGTTGGCGTGCCGCAGCTGGTGTGCCACCAGCAGACCGCCGAAGGCCTGCAGAAGTGTCCAGAGGGGGCCCGCGGCCAAGCACCCCCGCAGCAGCCACCGCCACGGGACCTGCTTCGGAGTCAGGATGCGGAAGCAGGCCAGGTACAGCGCGCAGTTCAGCAGCACGGAGACGATCAACGTGCCGATGGTCGCGGCGGGCCCTGGCGTGAGGTCGGTGACCAGGCCGGTGCCGACGGAGCTGACGATCAGGCCCAGCCCCAGAACGGCGATCAGCCCGACCGATCGCACCAGGCGGGGCAGGTAGCCGGGGCGGCGCACTCCGGGGATGTTCCACACCTGTGCCATCGTGAACTGCAGCGTCTGGGCGATGCCGAGTGACCCGTACAGCAGGCCGAGACAGCCGATCACCACGGCGAGGGTGCTGCCGGTCAGCGAGTGGACGTTGCCGCGCAGCTGGTCACCGATGACGGGGAAGTCGGCGAGCGCCGAGCCGAGCACGCGGCTTTGCAGGGACGGATTGTCGCGGAGCACATAGCCCAGCAGGGTCACCAGCAGCAGGAGCAGGGGGAACAGCGCGGCGAAGCCGTAATAGGTGATCAGGGCGGCCAGCTGACCGCCGCGGTCGTCACCGAACTTCTTCACCACCCCCACGATGAACCCCGGCAACCGATGACGCTGCTGCCAGCTGTCAGCGCCCCGGAGCACGCCTTCCAGAGACTTCATGATCCTTTCCCCTCTCCCGACGCGCCCGCGATGAGAAGGACCTCCGGAGCCGCTGCACCTGTCGGGTACCCGCAGCCCGAGTGCGTATCTGTCCTCCTGCGTCTACCCCCTGCGGCCTGCGGCACCTCGTTGCGGCCGTGTCGGTTCTCAGGACCCCGGGGCGGCACCGTGCCAGCGGTCCCGGGCGGCGGGAGGCCGCGGTAGATGCAAGATGTCCGGGATCCCGACGGTGACCAGGGGCTATGTCCACGCCCACTACCGCTCGCGGGGTCCTTTGCCTCGCCGTGCGCGCGTCGTGAGCGCGAGCGAGGCCGAGCCGGGGCAGTCGTCCCAGCCCCAACGGACGCAGAAGACTCCGATCGCGATGATGAAGAGCCACACCCCGGTCGCCACCAGGCAGTCCGTCGTGCCCCGCCGTCCGGTCAGGAAGTAGTGGGCGAAGGCCAGCGTCCAGAAGCCGGAGTGGACCCAACCGAAGGCACGCAAGCCCACCGGGCCGAAGAGCTGCCGGAAGGTGCCGTCACCGAACCAGACCCACAAGATCAGACCCAGGCCGGTCCAACCTGCCAGCGCCGTGTAGCCCAGCACCCACTCCTGGGAAGGGTCGTAGCGCTCGTACCAGTCACCGACGTCGAGCCGGACGACGCCGCCGCGCCAGGTCCGCAGCTCCACGTTCTCCCCGGGCCTTGCGGAGTCATAGAGGGATGCGCTCACCTCCCGGCTCTGCACTGTGCCGGACGCTCGCCGGAAGGCCAGCACATAGTGCGTGACGTTCGAAACGCCGCCGCTGCCGTCGTCGATCGATTCCACGTAACTGTGCCGACCGGTGAGCGTGCCGGTCTCCTGCGCCACGCACCCGTCCGCGTCCCCGGCGGGTGTCGGAATGCCGCCGGGGCACAGCCGCGCGTAGTGGAAGGGCACGGTGTCCTGGTATGGCCCGATCGACCACAGGACGGCCCAGGCCAGAGCCGCCACTCCGAGCAGCAGCGCCCCTGTCCGTACCGCTGTGACCCGTCGCATCTGTCTCCCGTCCTCAACCGGAGGCCCGCCCGCCCTGGTATCGGGCGTAGATCGTTGTGTGGGGCGCCGGTGGGTCCGCACAGGGCGAACGCGGCGGCGTTCTCCACTCGGGCCGGGCTGCCAGCTCGCTTGCCGCGTCACACCGCGCAACCGGTCCTCGGGGGGCGAGGCGGGCGGCATGTCACGCCTCCTCGGTGGGCGCGGCGCGGTGGGCTGGGGTAGGCCGCGCGAGCACCGGGGCGACGGAGTCGGCGAGGGGACGTCCAGCGAGAGGCCCCCTGGGCCGGGGCCCGGCAGCCGGCGTCGGACGGGCGGTAGGATCGGCCGGAACGGGAGTGCACCAGTTGCGGAGTGACCCGTCCCTCGCGTTCCGGCCTGGCCGGGCCCGGACCGACGGTGCCTTCCGCGACGTCCCGCAGGCCTGTCCCACGCGGCGCTGGAGCAACTCGTGGTCTTAGGGCCCGCGTTCGGGCGGCAGCTGCACCAGCAGCAAAGGGCGGCCACCCTTGAGGAATCGCGAGCCGTGGTCCGGTGTCACGGACACAGACTATGCGGATTACCCTGCAAGCCAGGATAGTTGTGAGGTGCTGGTGCGAGCGGAGCCGGCGCCGGACGGACACCTCGCCGCCACTCCCGCACTCTTCGTCCGCGGTCGTCCTTACAACGGGTCACTGCGCTCGACGCCCCGAACCACGTCGAAGGCATGCGATCAGGCTGGTCCGCGGAGCTGAGCATCGGTACGGCTGCGGAGGAAGTCGTCGGCCGCGTGGGAGGGGCCGACAGCCCAGAGCTCCCGTGGGCGTGCACGACGCCACGCGGCCGGGGAGGTCACCGGGCCGCGTGGCTCGTGGGCGATGCCGTGCGTCAGCAGGCCTTCATGGGCTGCCCCGCGACGAGTTCGGACTCCGTGCCGTCCGGTCCCATGGGCAGGTCGCCGAGCAGGGTGACGCGGTGCATGACGCGATCCACGTCCAGGTGGGCGAAGTCGGTCGGCGCGAAGTGGCACGTGCTGCGGTTGTCCCAGAAGGCGATGCTGCCGGGCTCCCAGCGGAAGCGCACCGTGTACTCGGCGCTCGTCATGTGCTCGGAGAGCAGGTCGAGCAGGCGACGGCTCTCCAGCCGCGACAGTCCCATGACGCGGGTGGTGGAGCCGGGGCTGACGAAGAGCGCCTTCTCACCCGTCTCGGGGTGCACGCGCACCACCGGATGCACCGCGACCTCCGGCTCCTCGCAGTAGCGCCGCAGGATCTCGCGGTCCCGCTCGTCGGAGTGCATGAGGTGGACGGCGGTGAAGAAGGCGTGTTCGGCGCGCAGCCCGTCCAGCATGTCGCGCAGCGGGCGGGAGAGGCCCTCGTAGGCGGCGACCATGTTCGTCCACTGGGTGTCGCCGCCGAACGCGGGTGTGCGCTCCGCCCGCAGCATGGAGGCCTTCGGCGGATTCACGGCCGGGGTGAGGTCGCTGTGCCAGCCAGCGACGGACGAGACCCATTTGCGGCGGAAGTGCTCCTCGAAGTCGCTGCCGTAGCGCTCCACGTCCTTCTTGGGGTCGACGGTGAGGATCTGGGGGAAGCCGTCCGGGTGAACACCGTGTTTGGCCCCAGGACGCCGGGTCAACTCGCCGAAGCGCGCCCCCAGTTCCACATGGCGGGCGTGACCGATGTCCGGGCCGCGGAAGAACACCACCCGGTGTTCCAGCACCGCCTGCCACACGGCGGCCACGGTGGCGTCGTCGAGTTCTTCGCGCAGGTCGATGCCGTGGATCTCGGCACCGATGCGCCCGGCCACGGGCCGGATGTCCAGGGCGATGTGCCTGGTGGCGGAAGTGACGGGTGAAGCGGTGGTCATGGGATGGCCTTCCGTTCCGAGAAGGGGGTGTGCGGGGGGGGCGGCGGCGCGGTTAGTGGGACAGGCGTACGACCTGGAACCACAGGGGCAGCAGGAGTAGCGACGCGGCCGAGCTCTTGATGACCAGCGCGGCGGACAGGTCGACGTCCACGTCGTAGCGCTGGGCGAAGATGAACAGGTTCTGGGGGGCGGGCATGGCGGCGATCAGTACCAGATAGTTCAGCCATGCCCCGTGGACGCCGAACACGTAGTGGCAGCCGGTCCAGATCAGCACCGGGAACACGAGGCACTTGAACGCCACCAGCCACACCTCCTCCCGCGGTGTGCCCCGTACCGCCAGGCCCGCGCCGCCCAGGTGGAGGCCGAGCGCGAAGAGGGCCACGGGTGAGGCGGCGTTTCCGACGAAGGAGAAGCCACTGAGCACCGACGAGGGCACGGGGACCTTCAGCAGGTTCAACGCGATCGCGAACGCGCAGGCCAGCACGATGGGCGTGGTGAGCGAGGCCCACGTGGCCCGGCCGATCCTCGCCGCGGCCCGGCGTCGCACGGAGGGTTCCCCGTCCGGGCCGTCGGGCCGTGGATCGGCGCCGAGTTCCATGACCAGGATGATCACGGATGTCAGCACGCACGTCTGGAAGAGCAGGACCGGGAAGATCGGCGCGGCGGTCCCGAAGAGCATGGTGAACACCGGCACGGCGAAGTAGGCCGTGTTGACCTGCACCCCACCCATGACGCGCAGTGCCACGCCGCGTGGCTCACGGGTGCTGGAGACGCGAGAGGCCCAGCCGACCAGCACCATGCTGAGGAGGGCGAAGACCATGTACCCGCAGATCGCCCTGGCGTCGAACAGAGTGCCAAGATCGCTGGTGTAGAGGTTGCCGAAGAGGTAACAGGGGATGGCGAAGAGGAAGGAGAAGTCGGAGAACGCCTTGGAGCTGTCCGCGGGGATGGCCTTGCGGCGGGCGAACAGCGCACCACAGCCGAAGGCCAGCCCCACGGGGATCAACTTCTCCAGTGCGGTCAGGGTGCCCACGCGTCGGGCACCGTGAGGGGGCCGCTCCCGGCCGTCAGGTCGCGGTAGGCGGACACCACCGCGGCGATCACCGCGTTCCCGCTGAGTTCGTAGGCGTGGTCGTCGATCCGGTTGACCGGCAGGACCTCGCAGGCGGTGCCGCACAGGAAGGCGCCGTCGGCCTGCCGCACGAAATCCGGTGCCAGGTCACCCACGACGCAGGGGATGCCGAGGTGTTCCGCGATGCGCAGGACGCAGTCGCGGGTGATGCCGTCGATGGTGCTGCGGGTGTCCGGGGTGTGCAGTGTCCCGGCGCGGGTGAAGAACAGGTGGGCGCCGGTCGCCTCGGCGATGTTGCCGTCCGCGTCCAGCAGCATGGCGTCGTCGAACCCGGCGCGCAGTGCCTCGTTCTTGCTGATGGTCCCGATCATGTAGTTGCCGGCCGCCTTGCTCTTGACCGGTGCGCTGTCCGGTGACGGCCTGCGGTAGCGGCCGGTGCACAGGCCGATCCCCGCTTCCAGGGCGTCCTCGGGAGCGTAGTACCCGGTGGGCAGTTCCCAGGCGGCCACGGACGTGTGGACCGAGGTGTGCGGGGCCGCGGTCTGGATGACCTCCGACCCGCGCCAGGCGTTGATCCGTACGTACCCGGACTCGATGCCCGCCTTGGCGACGACATCGGTGGTGGCGTCGTACAGCTCCTGTCGTGAGTGAGGAAGGTCGAAGTCGAGGATGCGGGCGGAGGAGCGCAGTCGGTCGAGGTGCGCGCCGAGGAGGAAGGGCGCTCCTGCGTAGACGCGTACCCCTTCGAAGACGCTGCTGGCGTAGTGGAGGCCGTGGGTGAGGACGTGCAGCCGGGCCTGTGTCCACTCGACCAGTGTGCCGTCCAGCCATATGTGGCCGGACCGTTGGTCAAACGGGAGCATCGCGGTTCCTTAGAGTGCGAGGTCGAACAGGTGGTGCTGAAGGTCACCGACGAGTGCGACGAACCGCCGCTGGTGCTGGGTGAGGGCCCGCACCGAAACGCCGTGCAGGGCGAGCGGGTTGATCGGGTAGAGCACCAGCACGTTGGAGTCGTAGTGGACGGTGTCGACCTCCTCCACGTAGGCCGGGTCGATGTCGAAGCGGTTGTCGCCGTACTCCGAGGCGGAGGTGTGGAACTTGGGCCTGTCGGTCCGGTACTTGTACAGCACCAGGTCGCCGCCGGGTGTGTCGTCCTGCGGCAGGCGCATGTAGAACAGGCCGCCGAACAGCTTGTACGGCTTGTCGACATGCGGTCCCCGGTACGAGGAGGGACGCCCGGTGACCGCCGAGTTGATGACCGCGGTGCAGTCCATGAGGATGTCGTGCGTCTCGAAGGTGTCGCGGTTGCGGCGGCCCACCCGAAGGTCGCGCAGCGGCCCGCACGTCTTTTCCGCGTCCGGGTTGGCGGCCAGCAGCTCCTCGTGGAAGAGGTCGAGGAACTGGTGGTAGAACTCCGGCGAGGAGTGGTAGGTCACGAACTCCTTCCACACCTGCGGCATGGCCTCGTCACCGAGAATGTGCTCGGACATGTAGTTGTAGCGCTCGTTGGACGTGATCTCCTTGCCGATCCGCTCGCCGATGTACTCCGCGGTCGGCATGGTCTCGGCGAGTGCCTGATAGAGGTCGTCGTCCAGGGGGTTGCGCAGTACGACGTGGGGGAACGGGTCGTGCCGGATGTCGTCCTTGGTGGCCTTGGCCAGCAGCGACCGGATCGGCGGGTGGGCATGGGTCATGACGGTCTCCTCAGAGGGTGATGTCGCGGGTGGTGAGCCAGGTCTCCAGGACGAGCAGTGACCACAAGGTCCCCGCCGCGTGCGGGTCGGGGCTCAGGCTCTGGAGGTCGAACAGTTCGCGGATCGCCTCGCGCCTGAAGAACGGCAGGCATCGGGCGGTGGGGGCGAGCAGGGTGTCGCCGATGTAGTCGTGCAGCCGCTCGCCCGGCCGGATCATCGCTGTGACGGGTAGGGTGAAGGGCTGTTTGGGCCGGTCGACGACGGCGGCGGGCAAC
Source organism: Streptomyces sp. ICBB 8177 (assembly GCF_003144095.1). Lineage (GTDB taxonomy): Bacteria > Actinomycetota > Actinomycetes > Streptomycetales > Streptomycetaceae > Streptantibioticus_D. The sequence goes on from NZ_NSKH01000004.1 coordinate 375,943, forward strand.
CACGGCCTGGCCGCGGCGGCGACCGGGGCCTTGACGGTGTCACCGTGCACCTTCAGCTCTGAGGGCAGGGCGTGGGCGAAACGCATCACCCGGGGCTGGAGGAACGGGATGCGGGCTTCGACGGCATGGGCCATGCTCAGGTGGTCGACACGTCGCAGGATGTAGTAGGGGAAGCGCTCGGTCTGGTCGTAGCGCAGCAGCGTTTCCAGCTTGTCCGCCCGCCCGTCGCGCACCGCGCGGGCCAGCCGGTCACCGCTACGGTCACCGAAGTACCCTCCGTAGGTCGCGAGTTCGCCGCGGAAGTCGTCACTGTAGAGCCGGCGCAGCGCCGCCGGACCCGCGACCGCCATGGTGTCCTGGTAGGCGCGGTGCCAGTCGGCGGAGTCGTCGCGCGCCGCCTTGACGTAGCGGGCGTAACCGCCGAACAACTCGTCGGCGCCGTCACCGGTGAGGGCGACCTTGAACCCGGCCTGGTGGATCGCCTCGAACAGGGCGTACGTGCTGAGGCTATGCGGTGCGTTGTTGGGCTGGTCGAGGTGGCGCACGAAGCGGTCGACGAGTCCGGGGAAGTCACCGGGGTCCACGATCACCTGGTGGTGGCGTGTGCCGCAGTGGCGGGCGACCTGCTCGGCGAAGTGGCGTTCGTCGGCCGGCCAGTCACCTTTGTAGGCGATGTTGAAGGAGGCGAGGTCGGGGACGAAGGTGCGGCTGAGGGCGGTCAGGTAGCTGGAGTCGAGCCCGCCGCTGGTGATGACGCACGCCGGTACGTCGGCGTCGAGCATGCGGCCGAGTTCGTCGCGCAGCAGGGCGTCCAGGGCGCTGCCCGCCTCTTCGACCGTCGCCGGGGCGTCCGGCTCCTCCCCGGCCGTGCCCGGGGCGGTGGCCCAACGGGTGAGGCGCCCCTGGGCGAAGCGCAGGGCGCCACCGGGCGGCAGGGTCGCCACGTCACGGTAGACCGTGCCGGGGCCCCACACGGCGCGGCCACCGAGGTAGCGGTCGACCGCCGACGGATCGATCTCGTCCGGGAAGTCGGGAAAGCGGGCAAGGGCCTGGAGTTCGGAGGCGAAGCACAAACGCCGCCCGTCCCGCGAGACGTAGTAGTACAGCGACTTCATGCCCGCGTGGTCGGTGAACAGCTTCAGGCACGGCTCGCCCCGGCGGTCCACGATGGCGATGGCGAACATTCCCTCCAGTCGCTCGACGAAGGCGTCGCCGTACCGCTCGTACAGCGGCAGGAGCACGTCACCGTCGCAGTCGCCCTCGAAGGGGAAGCCCTGGGCCGCGAGTTGCGCGCGCAGGGCGCGGTGGTTGTAGATCTCGCCGTTGAAGACACAGGTGAGCCCCGGCAGGTGGAAGGGCTGGTCGCCGGTGGCGACTCCCTGGACGGCGAGACGGTTGTTGCCGAGAGCGGCGATGTGGTCGCGGGTGCGGCTCTGCGCGTCGGGGCCGCCGTGCAGCAGCCCGCGGGCGACGCCCTCGAGCACGCCGTCTTCGGTGTCGTCGGCGTACGGCTCGCCGAAGCGGCCATAGATACGGCACATGGAGGAGGAAGATCCCTTGGATCGTGGCCCCGCTCGGGTGCGGGGCCTGATGGTCGCGGTCCTGCCCGGGCACGGACCATACGGTGGCGCGCGCCGGTGACCGGCGGTGCGCACGGTGCCCTGCGCCGGGCTATCCCATGACGCCGGCGCGACTGACCTTGGCGGGGGACTGGCGGGCGTCGGGGTAGTGGCGGGACAGGAACTCCGAGACGATCTCGATCTGCCGTGTGATGTCGTCGAGTTGTCCGGCCGTCGGCTTGGTGCCGTGGCCTTCCAGCGCGCTGTTGCCGGTCTTGAGGTAGACCGGCGAGGCGACGCGGACGAACTCCGGCGCGTCGTAGGTGCGCACGAAACCTCCGGACATCCGCGGGTTGTCCACGTGGATGTCCACGGGGATGGTGATGGCCCGGCGGATGGAGGCGATCATGGGCAGCGTCAGGTCTCGCACCGGATTGAAGCTGTTGGCGCCGAGCATTTCCAGCATCTGCGCGGACGCCGAGTTGGCATGACCGCAGTGGGCGGAGACCTTGAGATGGGTCTCCTCGGGCAGGTCACCGGCGGTGCGCAGCCTGCTGAGGACCCACAGCAGGCCCTCGTCGTAGATCACGAAGCCGCGCACGCCGCACTCGACGGCGCGCATCACGTCCTCGACGGCGCGCACGATCTGCTCCTGGCCGCGCAGCCGGTACCCGATGCGCACCCCCTCGGGGGTCTGGACACTGCCGCCGATGTCGTAACTGGCGCGGGGGCCGACCGACATGAGGATCTCGGCGCCGTACTCCTCGCCGAGGGCGACGTAGTCGCGCAGCTCGCCGAGGGTGTGGCGGTACATGCCGAGCGTCTCGGTGACGCGGTTGACGGTCAGCCCGCGGCGGCTCGTCTCGGTCAGCACGGCGTGCGCGGCACCCACCGAGTTGATCGTGGGCACCTCGATGCGGAAGTGGGATCCGTCGTCGAATGTGGCCGCGGAGGTGGCCAGGACGCAGGCATCGCCGTCCGGGAGGCCGAGTCCGCTCAGTCTGGCCCTGGTCGGTGCGTAAAGGACGTCAGCGTGGTTCACGTCGTTCACCTCGTCACCTCGAAGCCGAGCTGGTTGTGGACCCGCTCGACGACGCGGCGCGCGATCCGGATGGATGTGTCATGGTCGGGGTGCACCACCTGGACCTCGCCGAAGTTGCCGAGGTTGCCGCGGCAGGGCTCCAGGAAGGGGGCGTCCGGGAAGCGCACGGTCAGGGAACGCAGTGCGGGACCGTACTCGTCGGCCCAGGAGAGGTCCGGGGCGGCGGCGGGGGTCGGTTGCCGGTCCGCGGCACCGAACCAGCGGACGGTGGCGTAACCGGTGAAGTCCGCGGGTTCGATGCCGGGGTCCTCGCCGAGGTGGATGCGCACCAGCCAGGTGAACAGGTCGCCACCGCCGGCGAGCCGGAAGAGATTCGGCAGGCAGGAGCCCATGAGCCGGGGATTGAGTTCGATCAGCCGTGGCCGTCCGTCGTCACCGAGCATGATCTCCATGTGGAAGATGCCCATGCCCAGGCCGACGGCTCGCACCACCTGTTCGGCGAACGCCATGACAGCCGTGTGGTCGGCGGCGGTGATGGCGGCCGGGATGGTGGTGCCGGTCTCCAGCGCCTCGTGGCCCCGCCACACCGAGCGCTCGCTCACGGCCAGCGGCAGGAACCGTCCCTTGACCAGGCCCACTTCGGCGGAGAGGAACCGTCCGGTGAGGTATTCCTCCATCAGCACGCCCTGCGCGTACGTGCTGCCGTGCGGATCGAGGTCCTGGAACAGCTTCTCCAACGCGGTCTCGTCCGCGACGACGTGAGCGCCCTCGCTGGCCGAGCCGATGGCGGGCTTGAGCACCACGGGGTAACCGGTGCGGGCGGCGAACTCCCGGGCCTCGGCGAGGCCGTTCACCACCCGGTAGGCGGTGGCGTCGACGCCGGCCTCGGTCAGCACGGCGCGGCAGTGGTCCTTGCGTTTTGCGGTGCGCGCGCCCTCGGCGCTCGTGAACGGAATACCGAGCTCTTCGGCGATCACCGCGACGGGGACGACGAGGGCGTCGACAGTCGCCACGAATCCGTCGATCGGGCGTTCCTGGTGCAGGCAGGCTATGCAGGCACGCAGTGCGTCGAGGTCGGTGGCGTCCGGCAGCAGGCGCACGTCGTCGACGAACCTGCCGTACGGGGTGGTGTCGAAGTCGATGTTCTGCGAGCGTTCCATCCGGGCGGAGCGGATGAGGGTGACGTGATGGCCCAGTCGAGCCGCGGCCTCGAACGCCGGGGCGTTCCCGGTCTTCCAGGTCACGAAGACGACGTGTCTGCGGGGCATGGGGGACTCCTTGCTCATCGGACCTTGGCCGCTACGCGCTGGCCCATGCGGACGAATGCCGGGTCCTTGGTGCCCGGGGCCGGGATGAAGGAGATGGAACCGGCGAGGATGTTGCGTTCCGACATCGAGCTGAAGCCGCCCGCGCCGGTGAGGACGAGTTCGCCCTCGTCCAGCGGCGTCCAGGAACCGTCACGAGCCCGCTCGTGGTAGGCGTACTCCAGCCGCTGCTGTCCGCGTGTGACGTCGAGGCGGTAGCCGTCGCACTCGTACCGCCCGGCACAATCGTCCAGAGCGAGGTCGAACGGGCGCCCGGTGCGGATGAGGCGCTCTCCGGTGAGCGACTGGATCAGGTCCTCGTAGACGCCGAACGCCGGATAGGCGTTGGCCAACAGGATCAGGAAGGCGCCTTGCTCGGGGAAGACCTGGATGAAGTTGTGGTGGCCGCTGCCGTTGGAGTTGAAGCCGAAGGCGCTCGGGCCGAACAGCAGCCAACCCAGACCCCAGGCGTGCATGAAGTGGTGGCCGGGAATGTCGATCTGGGGAGTGCGCATCGCGGTGGCGAGCTCCCGTGACAGCAGCCTGCGGCCGTCGGGGGTGGCACCGTCGTCGAGTGCGAAGCGGGCCAGCGCCACCAGGTCCTCGGTGGTGAAGCAGACGGCGAAGGAGGAAGCCGCGTCGTCGGCGACGGTCTGCGGTCCGGGCTCGAAGCGCTGGTAGCGCTTGTCGTCGGCGTGCCACAGATATCCGGTGGCCACCTCGTCCCCGTAGTGGTCGCCCGGGTCGTTGGTCTCGGGGATCCTCTTGATGCCCAGCGGCGACAGGAGCATCTCGTTGACGGCGCGGCGCCACGGGGCACCGGTGACCCGCTCGATCAGCAGGGCGACCACGGAGGTCCCACAGGCCGAGTACGCGAAGATGGTGCCGGGGTCGAACAGTTGCTGGTAGTCGCGGAAGCCGGTCACGTAGCCGGTGAGATCCGGCTGGTCGATGTCGTGCCACACCTCCCAGGAGTCGTCGATCCCGCTGGTGTGGGAAAGGAGTTGACGTAGCGTCACTTCCGCCGTGTTGCCGTCCCGGCGCCGGAACCCTTCCGGCAGCAGGGGCGCCAGGGGCGCGTCGAGTTCCAGCAGGCCCCGGTCGACCAGCATCAGGGCGACACAGGCGATGAGCACCTTGGTCACGCAGGTCATCCGCTGCCGGGTGACAGCGGTGTACGGGACGTCTCGTTCGAGGTCGGCGTGACCCTGGTAGGCGTACTCGACGGTGCCGTCGACGAAGAAGGCCGCGCCGGCGCCGGGGACGCCGTGACCCGTGGTGGACTCGCGAAGGACGGTGCCGATCACGGTCCGGTCCGTCCCACCCGGCTCGAACGGGGAGTCCTTCAGCAGTCGTGCCTGCTCAGCGATGGTGCGATGGGCGTAGACCTCCGCCACCCGCACCGGGCGTCCGGCCAGATCCGTCAGCCGTGCGGCGAGCAGGTTGGCGAGCAGGGAGTGGCCGCCGACGGAGAAGAAGTCGAGGCCGGGCCCGGGGGCGGCGACGCCGAGCAGCTCGGCCCACACCGCGCCGATCCGCACCTGGAACGGGTCCGTCAGCTCCCCCGCGCCTGCCTCGCCCCAGTCGACGGGACGCGCTCCGAGGGCCTTGCGGTCCGTCTTGCCGTTGGGGAGCCGGGGCAGTCGGGGCTCCACGACGACCCGTGCGGGCCGCATGTAGTGCGGTAGCTGGGTCTCCAGGTGCGCCGCGACCCGGTCGGGCGCCAGGCCGGCGTGCGCGTCGGCGACGTAGGCCACGATGCGCTGTTCTCCACCCGCACGGACGACCACGGCGGCCACGTCGTCCACACCTGCGAGGCGACGGGCGGCCGCCTCGATCTCGCCCAGTTCGATGCGGTAGCCGCGCACCTTGACCTGATTGTCACGGCGGCCCAGGAAGTCGAGTTCCCCGTCCGGCGTCCAGCGCGCGAGGTCGCCCGTGCGGTAGAGCCGTCCGGTGCCCGCGAGTTCGGCCGGCGGCTCGATGAACGCGGCGGCGGTGCGCTCGGGATCGCCGCTGTAGCCGGCGGCCAAGCCGTCGCCGGACAGGTGGATCTCACCGGTCACGCCGTACGGCACCAGACGCCCGGCGTCGTCGAGCAGATGGACGCGGGTGTTGGGCAGTGGCGTGCCGATGGTGGGCCGGGGCGTGCCGGGTGCGGTGAAGCAGCGTCCGGTGGAGTAGGTGGTGTCCTCCGATGGCCCGTAGAGGTTGAACACGCGCCCCGCCCGGGTGCCGGACAGCACGCCGTCGACGAGTTCCCCGGGCAGCGGTTCGCCCGCCACGTTGACGACGCTCACGCTGTCGGGGATCGCCGCACGCCGCAGCAGGACGGACAAGGCGCTCGGGACGGTGTTGACCAGCGTTGGCGCGAGGGACGCGTCCTCGGTGAGCGCGAGCACGTTCTCCGCGACCACCACCGTGCCGCCCGTGGTCAGCGGCGCCCACAGTTCGAAGACGGACAGGTCGAAGTTGAGGGAGGTGCCGAACAGAACACGGGACAACTCCTCGCGGCTGTAGGTGTCATGGGCCCAGGCGAGCAGCGCGGTGACGTTGCGGTGGGTGATGACCACGCCCTTGGGGGCGCCGGTGGATCCCGAGGTGTGGATCAGGTGCGTGGGTGTGCCGGCGTCGACCGGTTCCGGCCGGGCGGGGTCTTCCTCCAGCGCCGCGTCCCACAGTTGCGCGAGGGGTACGCCGGGCAGTCCGGTGCGGGTCAGCCACCGAGGGGCGTCCGCGGTGTCGTAGACCACCAGGCTCATGTCTGCGCCGGCGGCGATGGCGCCGAGGCGGTCGGCCGGGTACGACGGGTCGAGGGGTACGTAGGCGCACCCTGCCTTGTGGATGGCCAGCAGCAGGCACACCATGCGCTCGGTGCGGCTGACGGAGACCCCGATCCGCCCGCCGTGCACGGCTCCGAGCTGCCTCAGTGCCCGGGCGAGCCGGTTGGCGCTGGCGTCGAGTTCGGCGTAGTCGAGGGTGCGGCCGGCGTACTCCACGGCGGGGGCCCGCGGTGTGCGGTCGGCCTGGGCCTCGACGAGCCGGTGCACGCAGGCTTCCCGGTCGTACTCCAGGGCGCGCGCCCCGATTCCGGCGACGAGCAGACCCCGTTCCTGGGGCGACAGGATGTCGAGTTCGCGTATGTCCGCGGCGGGCCGGGCGCAGGCGTCGAGGAGCAGGGCACGGTAGTTGGCCGCGAGCCGTGAGATGAACGCGGGGGTGAACAGCGCACAGTCGTAGCGCAGGGCGAATGCCGGCCCCCCGGCGCCGTCCTCCACCGCCAGCAGCAGGTGCAGCTCGGCCCAGGCCGGGTGCTCCTCGGCGACGGACCCCTCCTGACAGACGGACCCCTGGAGGAAACCGGCGTGCAAACCGTCGCCCAGGAGGTCGGTGAGCGGGGGGAGCGGTTCCTCGGCCACGAGTTTGCGGCGGCGTGATGCCAGGGCCGCGGTCAGCGCCGAGAACGGCGTGTGGTCGGCGACGCGGGAGCGCACCGGCGTCGCGCGGCAGGTGCCCGCGTCGTCGGGGGCCAGGTGAAGCAGGGTCAGGTCGTCCTGTCCGCTGTAGCGGTGCAGCAGTACGGCGAACGCCGCCCGGAACAGGTCGACCGCCGACAGCCCCCTCTCGGCGACGAACGCGCTGAGTTGCCGCACCTCTTGGCCGGACCAGCTGACGACACCGAATTCCGGGGCGCCGCGTTCAGGACGGGAACCGGTGACCGGGAACTGAAGAGCGGGAACGGCTTTATGGATTTCCTCGGCCATCTGGCCGGGGCCGACGGACATTTCGTCCACGGTCATCATTCTCCCGTAATCGTCATTGACCCGTTCGCAACGGGACCGCAATCCATTGATACAGCATCTCGCTCACTGGCGAAAGGAATTACTGCGGGGGACCGGAAAGAGTGCAGAAAGGGCTGCATGAACGCATGGCTCAGCCCCCGCCGCGGCATTTCACTTTTCAGTGGCATGCCGTACATGAGCGTGGAAAGAATTTCTGGAAGCGTAAATACGGTACCGATGGAAGGGCCGTCAGGTGTTCATCGGCGCTTCGGCGCCGCGTCGGAGTGGTGGGCACGTGCCCGGTCGGATGGACGGGTGTGGGGGAGCGGCCGACCGGATGTCAGCGCACCGCTTCGGCCGCCGGCTCCACCGGCTCGGGCAGTGCAGGACCGCGGCGCCGCGCCCACGCCACCAGCGGCGGGAAGGCGGTGCCGGAGGCGGCGAAGACGATCGCCATGGCCCACCACCCCGGTCTGCCGTGCTCGACGGCGAGCCAGGTCAGGACAGCGGGAGCGACGAGCTTCCCCAGGTCGGCGCCCATCTGGTAGGTCCCCTGGTACTGGCCCTGGGCATGGTCGGGGGCCAGCCCGAACGACACGCCCCAACTGCCCGCCGCCTGCCGGATCTCGCCCATGACGTGGGCAACCGCCCCGAGGGCGAGCAACACGGACGCCTCCAGGGCGGGCACGCCCCCGCTGAATCCGAATACCACGCAGGCCAGTGCGAGAAACAGACCGCCGTGCCGGACCGCCCGGGCGGCACTGCGCGGCTCGTCGGTGCCGCGCGAGATCCGGACCTGGAACAGCACCACGGCGCCGGTGTTCAGCAGCAGCACGGCGGCGGCCATCCAGCGCGGGGCGCTGGTGCGGTCGATCACCCACAGCGGCAGGACCACGTCGAGGAGCTGGTTGTGCATGGACAGCACACCGTCCACCACGACCAGGCTCAGGAACGGCCGGTCGCGCAGCACCTCCAGCCGTGGACCGGGCCTGGCCGGCTGGGGCGGCACGGCCGGCAGCAGCACGGTGAGCAGGCCCGCCGCCGTGTAGGTGGCGGCGTTGAAGGCGACCGCCCAGCGATAGGCGTAGTCGGTGCCGACGATCAGCAGTCCGCCGGCCACCGCGGCGCCGAGCGCGACGCTGACGTTCGTGGTGGCCCGCAGATAGGCCCGGGTCCGTACTCGTTCGGCAGCGGGCACGACACCGGCGATCATCGCCATCCGCGCGCTGCGGCTGGCGCTGTAGGCGACCGCTTGGACCGCCATGACGACCACGTACCCGGTGAAGCCGTGGACGAGTAGCAAAGCGGCGGTGAGCGGACCGAGCGCCACGAACGACCAGACCTGGACAGTGCGGGGACCGACACGGTCGGCCAGGTGACCGGTCGGCGTGCTCATCGCGAGGGAGACGGCCGCCGCTGCGGCCACCCCCAGGCCGAATCCGGTGGGGGAGAGCCCGATGACACGGGTCGCGTAAATGGCACTGATCGCCATCCACAAACCCTGCCCCATCGTGTGCACCAGGGTTATTCCTGTGATGGTGCGCGATGGCCCGGGGGCGGGAAGGAATCGGCTCAGCACGGCGGAACCGGGTGACTGCGGGCACCGCCGGGTTCGCAGTGTGGCGTTCCGTGAACGGATCGCCATCGCGTCCGCCCGGGCACGCCGGAAAAAGCGTGCCGTACCGGCACGTCATGAGTTGGCACTTGCGACCCCCGTCGGCTGGTAGCCCAGAAAAAGCGGCCGCTTGGTTACGGGCGAGTAGGTGTACGCCCGTTCTCCTCGGTATTGCCGCCCGGCCCCCGGGCTGTTCGCCTGGGGCCGAGCGGGACAGTAGTTGACCTCTGAGCAGCCCGTCAAGGTTGCTCCAGCGCGGAAAAACCGGGGGCTGGGCAGGTAAATTGGCGAAGGGAGTGAATTCCTCCGTTGCGCGGGCGTCCATGGTCCGTTCCGGCAACGGTCGGCGTGTCACCGGAAGCGGTCGCGGGCGGCGTGCGGACGCCTCGCCGGCCTCAGCCCCGTTCGCCCCCGTCCCGCAACGCGACGCCCTCCCGTGCCGCCGCGTGCGCGAGCAGGGCCGCCCGCGGATGGGCGCCGTGCGAGGGATACGCGAGGTGGGTGCTGACCGCCGGGCCGTCGCACAACGGCACGAAGCGCACCTCGGGATGGCTGTAGCGGCGCGCGGTCGCCGCCGGCGCGGTTCCCACGCCGAGCCCGAGCGCCACCTTCTCCAGCCACTCGTCGTAGTTGCCGCACTCGGCTCCGACGACCGGCCGCTTCCCCGGCGGCCACATGTCCGGCGTGGTCACCCCGCTCATGGTGTTCACCACCAGCGGCCAGCGGGCGAGTTCGGCCCAGCTCAGTTCACGGCTGGCGGCCAGCGACCAGAAGGCCGGCACCGCCGCCACCCGGCCGTCCTCGTAGAGGAACGCGCTGCGCAGTCCCCGGGGCAGCCGAGGCCCGCGCAGCAGCGCCAGGTCGACGTCGCCGGTCCCCAGCCGGGTCACGGGGCTGTCGCACCGGACGAACTCCACACTCACACCGGTCTCGTCGTCGAAGCGCGCGGCCAGCCGTGCGAGTCCGTCGGGCAGACCCCAACTGAACCCCAGCCGCAACCGCTCACCCTCACGCATCCCGTCCAGCACGGCGTCCAGTTGGCGCAGCAGTGGCACGAGGGCGTCGTGCAACTCTGCTCCCTTGGCGGTCAGTTCGGTCCTGCGGGTCGTACGGTCGAACAACCGCACCCCCAGCGTCTCCTCCAGCGCGCGGATGTTGCGGGTCAGCGTCGGCTGAGCCACGTGCAACCGCCGGCCGGCAGCGGTGAAACCGCCTTCCTCGGCCACGGCGAGGAATCCGCGTAAATGACGTAGGTCCACATCCATGCGTCCAGAGCATAGGTGATGCGCCATCGCTATTTCCCAATCAGGTCCCGGCCTGCTTAGTGTGTTCAGTGATGCCGGACGAGCCGGTCCGTCAAGAGGTGACGCATTCGGCGATTGCCCAGGACCACCGGGCCACGGCAGACCAGGATCACAACGGGGGTTAGTGATGACGATTTCCTCTCACCGGGATTCCGGCCGCACGCGACCGGCGCCAGACACGATCACGCGGGTGAAGCGCGGCTTGCGGTCGACGGCCGGAGCCGGCGACCGGGCCTACTGAAGTCTCTTCACCAGTTCCGCGAAGCGCCTGGTCAAAGGCGTGGCGCCAGCACCGCGGCACTTCGCCGCGCCCATCGACGATGCCTTGCGGCAGCCCTGCCCGACGCCGTTCGCCGTGACCGGCGGCGGCCGCGCGGCGGGCCCGGCCGCCCTGGCGTCCCGTGGTCCGGCTGACGGCCGGTCGACGTTCCCTGCCCACCCTGAGCGTGTCGCCGGCGACTCCGCGTGATTTTCCGTTCGCGCACATATCGACGGCGCACCCGGAGACTCAAGGACGCCTGATTTCCCCGCCGTTACTTCCCGAACAAGAAGCAGGACGTCCGGTTGGGTAACGGGTGCGGCCGCCGACCGCACGCTCGCGCGCTTTCTCCGAATCCATACCCCATGACCACCTAAGGAATTGATGTGCCGGTAGTCGAGACCCGACATGGCCCCGTGGAACACGTCCTGATCGACGGTGACCCGGACCGAGCACCGCTGGTCTTCCTGCACGGCGGGCTGGGCTGTGTCGCCGCCTGGGGCCGCTTCCCCGCCGCGCTGGCCGCCGCCACCGGGCGACGCGCTCTGGTCTACTCCCGTCTGGGAAACGGCGGTTCTGGACGGTTGCCGTCGCCACGCACCGCCCGTTACGTCCACGAACACGCCTGGAGCGAGCTACCGGAGCTGCTGGATCTGCTGGACATCCGTGAACCCGTGCTCGTCGGGCACAGCGACGGTGGCTCCGCCGCGCTGCTGTACGCCTCCGTGCGCCCGGTCGAGGCGGTCGTGGTGATGGGACCGCATCTGTACTTCGAGGAGGAGAACAGGATCGGCATCGAGGCCGCCAAGGCGTCGTACGCGGCAGGCCCGCTCGCCCGCAGGCTCGCGCTGGTCCACGACGACCCGGCGTCGGTCTTCGAAGGCTGGAGCGCGGTGTGGCTCTCCGAGGAGTTCCGCGGCTGGTCCATTGAGCAAGACCTCAAGGTGAGCGCGCCGGTGCTGATGATCCAGGGCGACCGCGACGAGTACGGGTCGCTGGCCCAACTGGACGCACTCGAGCGTGCGGTGGGCGGCCCGGTGCGCCGCCTGGTGCCCGAAGGCTGCGACCACTACCCGTACCTGGTCTGTCCCGGCCTGGTCATCGACACCGTCACGGACTTCCTCGCCACGGGCGCCCGCGGCGCCGCCGCCCTGGGTGGTGCGCTGTGACGGTCCTCGACGACGTCCGGCTCGACGGTCTGCTGGCCGCCGCGGCCGTCCGCCACGCCGACCGGCCCGCGCTGGAGGGCGAAGGGCGGACCTGGACCTGGTCGGCGCTGGAGGCCGAGGTCCGCGCGCTGGCCGCCGAACTGACCGCCCTCGGTGTGGGGCCGGGCGTACGCGTCGGGGTGTACGCCCCGAAGACGCCGGCCACCGTCATCGCGCTGTACGCCGCCCTGCGCGCCGGAGCCGTGGTGGCACCGATGGACGTCGCCGACCCCGCGGCTCGCACGGCACGCATGATCCGGAACGCCGGGATCTGCCTGCTGCTCACCACGGATCGGGCCGGCGCCGCCTGCCGGGCCGCGGCCGACGCCGCGCGCGTAGGGCGAGGCCCGGGGGCGCCCCGGGAGGGCGAGCTCCCGCACGGGTTGCACTGGATCGAGGTGGTCGCGCGCGCCGACCGTCCGGCACCGCTGCCCGCCCCAGCCGACACCGGCGGCTACGTGCTGTTCACCTCCGGCAGCACAGGCTGGCCCAAGGGCGTGCTGCTCTCCCACGCCAACGTGGCGCACTACGCGTTGTGGGCGGCACGGGAGTTCGCGCTCACCCCGGACGACCGTATCGGCTCGCAGGCCGCCCTGACCTTCGATCTGACCACGTTCGACCTGTTCAGTGCCGCGGCGGCGGGCGCGTGCACGGTTCTCCTGCCGGACGTGCTGCGGTCGTTCGCGCGGGACGTGGTGACCTGGCTCGCAGAGCGGCGGATCACCGCCTTCATGGCGGTTCCCTCGCTTTACCACAACATGCTGCGGCAGGGCGGCTTCGCCGACGCGGTGCCGGCCTCCCTGCGCGTCGCGGCGTTCGGCGGCGAGCCCTTCGTCCCCGACCTGCTCCAGGAGTACCTGAGGCTGCTGGGCGACCGGCCGTTCTACAACCTCTACGGCCCGACCGAGACCAACGCCTGCACCTACCACCGTGTACCCGCCGACTGGAGTGCCGACCAGGAGATGACCATCGGCCGGGGCATCGGCGGCGTGCACATCGAGGTGCTGGACGAGCAAGGCCGTCCGACCGACGGGGACGGAGAGATCCACGTCGCCGGCCCCACCGTCTTCCAGGGCTACCTGCGCGACGGCGGGCTGAGCGACCCGACGGCCACCGTGGCGTTCCGCGACGGCGTGTCCCGGCGGGCCTACGCCACCGGGGACATCGGAAGGATCACCGCCGACGGCCGGGTCTTCCTGCGCGGTCGCCGCGACTCCCAGGTCAAGCGGCGCGGCCACCGCATCGACCTGCTCGACGTGGAGAACGCCGCGCTGGAACTGCCCCAGGTCGTCACCGCGGCGGCCGTCGCCAAGGACGGCGAACACTCCGGCGAGATCTGGGTCTACGCCCAGACCACCGCCGGGGAGCGGGAACTGCTGGCCGCGCTGCACGGCGCGCTGCCCAAGCGAATGCTGCCGGACCGCGTCGTCCCACTGGCCGCCATGCCCACCACCGTCAGCGGCAAGGTCGACCGTCGCGCACTGGGCGCGGCCGCCTTCCCCGCCGACTCCTCCACCGTGTCCCGAACCCTCACCACCCAGGAGACATCCGCGTGAACACCGTCGAAGACCTCTGCGCCCTCATCGCCGCCCACATCACCTGGGGCCGGGGCGAGGACCCGCAGAGCCTGGTCCCCGACAGCCCGCTGCTGGAGATGGGGCTGCTGGACTCCTTGGCGATCATGGAGATCGTCGCCGCACTCGGTGCGGAGCACGGCATCGCGCTGCCCGAGACCCAGATCGTCGCGGCCAACTTCCGTACGCCCGCGGCGCTGTGGGCTGTGGTGCGGACCGCACCTCGCGGGGCCGAGGCGTGAGCGCCGCCGTCGAGCGACTACTACGCGGCGGCCCGGCCGCCGTCGAGCGACTCGTCGACGAGCACCGCGAGCGCGCCCTCCCGGTGGTCTCCAAGACGGGTGTGGACGACTTCCGTGAGGCGTGGCGGGCGCTCGCCGACCTCGGCGTGCTCCGCTCGCCGCTCGACGGGGCGCGGGACGACGCGCACCCCGGAGCCGATGGCGGCACCGTCGGACCCGTCACCCGTTCGCTCGCCGCGATCGAGGGCATCGGCCTGGCCGGCGCCGACCCGGGGCTGTGCTACGGGCTCACCTCCCAACTCGTCGGCATGCAGTACCCGTTGCGCGCCACGTTGTCCAGCCTGCCCGGGCGGACGTCGGCAGGCGTCGCCGACGGGCAGGTGCTGCTGTGCCACGCCCTCACCGAACGCGGCGGCGGCAGCGACCCGTTCTCCATGCGCACCACCGCCAGGCGGGACGGCGACGGTTACGTGCTCGACGGGGCGAAGACCTTCGTCACCGCCGCGCCCGTGGCCGACCTCGCCGTCGTCTTCGCCCGCACCGGTGCGGGACGTTCGCCTTTCGCGCTCTCCGCGTTCCTGGTGCCGGTGCCGTCGCCCGGTGTGACGCGCGGCGAGTCTTTCGACAAGTCGGCGCTGCCCACCGTTCCGATGGGTGAACTGCTCTTCGACCAGGCCCGGCTGCCCGCCTCCGCCCTCATCGGTGAGGAGGGTTCTGGGCTGGCGGTGATGGCCTCGACCACCGCGTGGGAACGTGCCCTGATCATGGGGTACGCCCTGGGGCCCATGCGCCTGCTGTTGCGCCGCACCCTGGAGTGGGCGAACCAGCGGGAGCACTTCGAACGGCGGATGGGCGCGAGCCACCAAGTGGCGGCTCGCGTCAGCGACATGGCGATGGCGTTGCACCGCTCCCGCACACAGCTGTACGCGATGGCGGCGGCGCTGGACGCCGGAACCCCGGCCCGCCAGCTCGCGGCCGAGGCGTCGCTCACCAAGATCTCCGTTTCCGAGGACTACGTGCGGATGACCGAGCACGCCACCGCCCTGTCGGGGGTGCGCGCCTTCCTGCCCGACTCCCCGCTCCCCGCCGACCTGCACAGCCCGATGGCGGCCCTCACCTACGCCGGCCCCAACGACCTGCTGCGGGTGGGCGTCGCGCGTCAATTCGGCCTGCCGGTCGAGAACTGACCCCGAGGACACCTGTGAACCCAACAGACCTGGACGACACGCTCAAGCTGGCGGCAGAGGCAGGACAGGCCCTCGCCCCGCTGGCGGCCGACGTCGACGCCGGCCGTGCGGACAGCCGGCGCACCTACGAGATCCTGCGCGAGAGCGGACTGCTCGGCATGCTCGCTCCGCCCGAGGCCGGGGGCCTCGGGCTGGGCTTCGGCTCCTACTGGCGCGTACTGGCGGCCCTCGGCGCGTACAACGGCGCCGCCGCGCTGGGCTTCAACATGCACCACGTCGTGATCGGCGCCCTCGCCGACTCCTACGGCACTCCTCTGCCACCGGCGGCGGACCGCTTCCGCGCCTGGATGCTGGGTGAGGTGGTGCAGGGCCGCAAGCTGTTCGCCTCGGCCACCTCGGAGGCGGGCCGCGGCGCCAAGCTCCGCGGCATGCGCACCCGTTACCGGCTCGACGAGGACGGCGACACCTACGTCCTCAACGGGGAGAAGTCGTTCGTCTCGCTCGCCGGGGTGGCCGACTACTACGTGGTGGCCGCCGCGGCCGAGGGCCCCGAGGACACCGCCGACGTCTCCCACTTCGTGGTCGCCGCCGACGACCCCGGTGTCTCCTTCGGCGCCGTGCACACGCTGTCCGCGATGTACGGCACGAGCACCGCGCCGATGACCCTGACCGACGTGCGCGTTCCGCGCTCCCGCCTCTACCTGGGCGTCGAGGGGATGTCGCTGTTCAAGGTGGTACGCGAACCGCACTGGATGATCGCCGGGTACACCGGCGCCTACCTGGGCATCGCCGAGGCCCTGTTCGACGAGACCGCCCGCTACGTCAGCGGCTCGCCCGGGCGCGCCGCCTCCCCGGTGCTCCAGCAGGAGCTGGGAAGGATGTCGGCGCGGCTGATGGCGGCCCGGGCGCTGGTGCACGAGGCCGGTGAGCAGGTGGAGCGCGAGCGCGGCAGCATCCAGGCGAACGCGATGGTGCACGCGGCGAAGTACGTCGTCGGCGAGACCGGTCCCGCCCTCGCCCAGGACGCGCTGAGGGTGTGCGGATCGGCCGCGGTCAGTCGCAGCCATCCGCTGGAACGCCTCGTGAGGGAGGCGTCGTTCGCCAACGTGATGCCCGCCAAGCCGCTGGAGTGCCTGGAGTACCTGGGCAAGGCGGCTGCCGGCGTCAACCTCTTCGACGCCAGGGCGTTCGCGTGGTGACCCCGGTCGACCGGACAACGGCACGCGCGCAGGAGGCGTTCCGCGCGTTCATGGGCGCGCACCCGGCGGGCGTGGCGGTGATCACCACCGCCGACGCGCGGGAGCGGCCGTACGGGTTCACCTGCACGGCGTTGTGCTCGCTGTCGCTCGACCCGCCACGCCTGCTGGTCTGCGCCGCCCACACGGGCACCACCCTGCCGGTGATCGCCGAGCGTGGCACGTTCGTGGTCAACCTGCTGCACACCGCCGGACAGCGGGCCGCGCAGACGTTCACCCGCCGCGACGTCGACCGCTTCGCCCAGGTGCCCTGGGAGCGTTCCGGCGTCACCGGACTGCCGGTGCTGCACGAGGACGCGCACGCGATCGCCGAGTGCGAGGTGGCGGACCTGTTGCCCTCCGGCGATCACACCATCGTCGTCGGCGACGTGCTGGACGCCCGGGTGATCGCCTCCGACCGCGCACCGCTGCTCTACGGGCGCCGGCGGTTCGCCGCCTGGCCGATGTGACCCGCCTGCCCGACCCATCCCATCCCAGTCGCCGCGCGCACCGCGGCGCATCCGACGAAGGACATCCGCGATGAACCGCACCATGATGAAGTCGAAGATCCACCGTGCCACCGTCACCCAGGCCGACCTGCACTACGTCGGCTCCCTCACCATCGACTCCGACCTGATGGCGGCCGCCGACCTGCTGCCGGGTGAGAAGGTCGACGTGGTCGACATCGAGAACGGCAACCGGCTTTCGACCTACGTGATCGAGGGGCCCGCCGGCTCCGGTGTCATCGGCATCAACGGCGCCGCCGCGCGCCTGATCAGCCCCGGTGACCGGGTCATCATCATCGCGTACGCCGACATGCCGGACGCGCAGGCCCGCGCTTTCGCTCCCAGCGTGGTGTTCGTGGACGCCGACAACGCGGTGCTCCAGCGAGGCGGCGACCCGGCGGACGTACCGGAGGGCTCCGGCCTCAAGCGCGGCGACCTGGTCGCCGGATGACCACTGCCGCCGCCCCGGCCGCCGTGGTCAGCGGCGGCACCCGGGGCATCGGACTGGAGTTGAGCCTGAGGCTCGCCAGACTCGGGCACCGGGTGGTGGCGCTCTACCGAGGTGACGAGGCCGCCGCACGGCAGGCCGAACGAACGGGCGGCGGCGCGATCAGCGCGCTGCGCGTGGACGTGGCCGTGCCCGCGCAGGTGCGGGCGGTCTGCGCCCACGTCCTCGACCGGTACGGCGCTCCGGCCGTGCTGGTCAACAACGCGGGCGTCAACCGCGACGGGCCGTTCCTCACCATGGGCGAGGACCAGTGGCGGGAGGTGCTCGACACGAACCTGTCCGGACCGTTCCACCTCAGCCGCGCCCTGGCCCCGGCGATGGTGGAGGCCGGGCGCGGCAGCATCGTCAACATCGGTGCGACCACGGCGATCCGGCCGCGCGCCGACGGGGCCAACTACTGCTCCGCCAAGGCGGGCCTGCTCCAACTGACCCGGTGCATGGCGCTGGAACTGGCGCCGCACGTGCGGGTCAACGCCCTGCTGCCGGGGTTCACCGACACACCGGAGGTCGTCGAGCGCTATCGGCTCGACGATCCGCAACGACGGGCGGCGGTGCTGGCGACCGTGCCGCAGCGCCGCACCGGATCACCGCGCGAGATCGCCGACGCCCTGGAGTTCCTCGTCGGCGAGGCCAGCGCCTACGTCACCGGCCAGCACCTGGTGGTCGACGGAGGACATTTCATGGGGTGAACCCCCTGCCCGGGACGCCCCGCCACTACGGAGGACCGCACCACATGTCTTTGACCCACCTGACACAACGACAGATCGACGAGTACCACGAGAACGGCTTCCTGATGCTGGACTCGCTGCTCGACACCAAGGAGGTGGAACTGCTGCGCGACGCCTTCCGGCGTGACTGCGAGGTGCCGGGACCGCACCTGGTGGCCGAGGAGGACGGCTCGCGGGTGCGCGCCGTCTACGCGTCCCATCACCGCCGGCCGGAGTTCGCGGCGCTGATCCGGGATTCACGGGTGCTGACACCGGTGCGGCAGCTGCTCACGGACGACGTGTACGTCTACCAGTTCAAGATCAATGCCAAGCCGGCCTTCGGCGGCGAGAAGTGGGCGTGGCACCAGGACTTCCTGGCCTGGCGTATCGCCGACGGGCTGCCCGCTCCCCGCCAGGTCAACATCGGCGTTTACCTCGACGCCGTCACCGAGTTCAACGGCCCGGTCATCTTCCTGCCCGGCTCACACCGCGACGGGCTGGTACGCCGGGACCGCTCCGCCGACGCCCGCTCCGAACAGCACCTCGACCCCGACGACATCTCGCTGACGGCCGGCCAACTGGCCTTGCACGCGGACCGTTGCGGCATGGTCAGCCCCAAGGGGCCCGCGGGATCCGTGGTGTTGTTCTCTCCCGAGATCGTGCACGGCTCCGCGCCCAACATGTCGCCGTTCCCGCGCCGGCTGCTGATCGCCACCTACAACGACTGCGCCAACCTGCCGCAGGCGCCCGGCGAACCGCGACCGGAGTACGTGGTCTGCCGGGACAGCGAGCCACTGGTGCCGGTGGAGGGCGCGCTGTCCGGCGCCCTGGCGGGGGTGTCCTCGTGACCGGGCGTGCCGTGGTGCTGGAGGAGTTCGGCGCGCCGCTCGCCCTGCGCACGTTCGCGGTGCCGTCGGCTCCCGCGGGCGGGATGGTCGTCGCCGACTGCTACGGCGGCGTGTGCGGCACCGACCTGCACCTGCAGCAGGGCCACCTGCCGATCCCACTGCCGCTGGTGCTCGGTCACGAGGGCTATGGGACGGTGCGGGAACTGGGACCGGGCACCGTGCGCGACGCGCTCGGCGCCGAACTGGCTCCTGGTGATCCCGTGATGTGGGCCTCCTCCATCGCCTGCGGAACCTGCCCGCCGTGCCGCCGGCACCGTGAGCCCACACTGTGCGAGAACCGCCGTACGTACGGGGTCAACCGCGCGGTCGGTGACGGGGAGGCGCTCTCCGGCTCCTGGGCGGACACCATCGTGCTCCAGCCGGGCACCACCGTGGTGAGGTCGGCACCGGGCGTCGAGCCGCTTGCGGCCATGGCCCTGGCCTGCGCGGGGCCGACCGTGGTGCACGCGCTGTACGAGCGGCGTCCGGTACGTGTGGGCGAGACGGTCGTGGTGCAGGGCAGCGGTCCGGTCGGGCTGGCCGCCGCGGCGTTCGCCCAGCTCGCCGGCGCCGCACGCGTCATCGTGGTGGGCGGGCCCGCCGAGCGGTTGGAGCTGGCCGCCGCGGCGGGGATCGGCGACGTTCACCTGGATGTCGCGGGTGCCGACGATCCGGACGCGGTGCTGGAACAGGTGCGCTCGCTGACCGGCGGCGGGGCGGACCTGGTGATCGAGTGCGCCGGGGCCCCCGCCGCGGTGGCGCAGGGCCTCACCCTGGCCCGACGCGGTGGTTCCTACCTGGTCATCGGCCAGTACACGGACGCCGGGGACACCTTGGTCAACCCCCATCAGATCGTGTACCGGCAGCTCGACGTCATCGGCTCGTGGGCGTTCACCGGGGCCCATCTGGTCGAGTACGTCCGGATGCTACCCACCCTCGCCGCCCGCTTCGACCTGGCCCGGCTCGTGACCGCGTTCCCGCTGGAGCGTCACGCCGAGGCGCTGGACGCGGTCCGCTCCGGCGGGGTCATGAAGGCGGTGTTCACCGGCTGACCCCTTGGCCGGCAGGAGCGCCCCGGGGACGGATGCTCCGCGGGAACACCGAAGGCCGGCGCGGGCCCTCACCCCGTGCCGGTCTTCGGCGTGCCCGCGTTCCCCGCGCCCCGCCCGGTCGCGGTCAGGTCGCGCAGCGCGCGCTCGGACGAGTGGTCGTCGGGGAGGTAGGCCAGCAGGTGGTGCGCGGGTTCGTCGACGGCGGCCAGCTTGACGTAGCGCAGCCGCAGGTCGCCGGCCTCCTGGTGGCGGAAGTGGCGGACCGCGGGCTGGAACCCGGTGGTCTCCCGGCGGTCGTACCAGCGCGCCGCGTCCGGGTCCGCCAGCAGTTCGGTGACGATCTCCGCGTACCGCCCGTCGTCCGGATGGCGAGCCGCCTGCGCCCGGAACTGCCCCAGCAGCGCCCGCGCCTCGCCCTCCCAGTCGGCCAGCAGGCTCCGGGCGGGCGTCCAGCGGAAGACCAGCCACAGGAGGTTGCGCCGCTTGGCGGGCAGTCTGCCGGGGTCGGTCAGCAGCGCCGCGTAGCCGCAGTTCCAGGCCAGCAGGTCCCAGTGCGGGTCGAGCACCACGGCCGGATTCGGATCCAGGGTGCGCACCAGGGTCAGCAGGTTGCGCGAGACCCAGGTGGGCGTCCGTACGGCGGGCGGCGCCTCCTCGACGAAGGCCAGCACGTGAGCGGTCTCGGCCGCGTCCAGCCGCAAGGCGCGGGCCACCGCCCGCAGCACCTGTTCCGAGGTGCGCACCCTGCCCTGTTCCAGCCACGCGTACCAGGAGGCGCTGATGCCCGCGAGCTCTGCGACCTCCCCGCGCCGCAGACCCGGGGTGCGGCGGCGGGACGAGCCGGGCAGGCCGAGCTGACTGGGCGACAGTCGTTCCCGGCGGGAACGCAGGAAGGCGCCCAGCTCCTGGCGGGGTGTGCGTCCGCCGGACGGCTCCCCGGTCCCTGCTTCGTACGGCCGTCCCATCCGCCCCGTCCCCCAGCCCTCACCGCCGCTCAGGCGAGCGTGCGTCCCGTGCCCCTACAGCCAAGCCCGCCGTCGGCGGCGCGGACGCCGGACAGGCTGTCAGTGATGGTAATCGGCTGACGGATCCGGCCACGGCCGGCCGGTGGTGAGCTGGAGGCACCCGCTGGAGCTGTCGGACGGCAGCAGGAAGGAGTGCTCTCATGACCGCCACCACCCCGGACCCCGTGCCGGTCAGGCCACCGGCACCCACTCCAGCCCGGGCCGGGGGTGACGTGCTGCCGGGGCGGGCCCTGTGGTTGCTGCGGGCCGCCGGATTCGTCAGCAACTTCGACCGCTTCTGCATCGCCCCCATGCTGGTGCTGATCGGCCGTCAGCTCGGTGAGCCACTGCCCACGGTGGTCCTGGCGGCCAGCGGCTACTACCTGGCGTACGGGCTGATGCAGCCGGTGTGGGGGCTGGCCAGCGACCGCGTCGGCCGGGTGCGGGTGATGCGGATCTCGCTGGCGGGGGCGGCGCTGGCGGCGTTCGGCTCGGCGCTGGCGACCGGCGGACCGGAGTTGATCGGTGCCCGTGCGGTGGCCGGGGCGTTCTTCGCGGCCTCCATCGCCGCCTCGCTGACCTACGTCGGCGACGTCGTCCCGGTCGCTCTCCGGCAACGCCCACTGAGCGAGCTGATGACGGCGTTCGCGCTGGGCACTGCGGTGGCCACCGTGGTGGCGGGGGCTCTGGCGCACTGGGTGAGCTGGCGGCTGGTCTTCGCCCTGCCCGGGGTGCTGGCCGCCTACCTCGCGGTGGAGTTGCGGCGGTTGCAGGAGCCTCCCCGGGAGCGCGCGGCGTCACTTCTCGCGCCGTTCCGGGTGGTGATGGCGTCGCGCTGGCAGTGGTTAGTGATGGCGGTGGCCATGGTGGAAGGGGCCGTGCTGCTGGGCTTCCTCACCTACCTGGCGCCGGCGCTGGAGGCCCACGGTGTACCGACGGCGCTGGCTGGTGCGGTCTCCGCGTTGTACGGCGTGGGCTCGATGACGGCTGCCCAGGTGGTCAAGCGGCTGGTGGGCCGGTGGACTCCGGTACGGCTGATCGTGGTAGGCGGTGCGCAGATGGCGGTGGCGTATCTCGTCGCCGCGGGCAGTCAGTCGCCTCAAGCCCTCGTGGTGACGGCGCTGCTACTGGGTGGCGGCTGGTCGTTCATGCACTCCACCATCCAGTCGTGGGCGACGGCCTTGTCGCCGACCGCCCGGGCCACCGGCGTGGCGATGTTCGGCGTCGCGCTCTACGTCGGCAGCGCGGTCGCCAGCGAACTGGCCTCGGGCGCCGCACAGGCCCACCACTACCGGCCCATGTTCCTGTTGGCCGCGGTTCTTTCGGTACCCCTGACCGCGGCGGCGGCCGTCGGTCGCGCGCGGTACCGCTGAAGCCCCGGCGGTGCGGTCCCCCGTACCGCACCGCCGGCAGCCGGGCCCCGCCGCCCGTCCCCACCGACCGGCCCCCCGTCCGGTCGCGGGGCGGGGCGGGGTTCGTGCTGATCACCGCGTCCATCGTTCGGGTGTCGGTATTCGGGTGTCGGTGCGAGCAGCCTGATCGGAGCGGCCCTTTCAGGGGGCGCATCTTCCCGCCGGTGCCCGGCACCGTGCCGGCCAGGGTGCTCACCGAGCCGAGCACCGCAGTCGGCGCAGCACGGCTGCGGGGCGGCGACCGGTCGAACGATTTCCGTACCGTGGAACGGATTGCGCCGACGCCGATCAGCAACTCGCCGGTGGACGGGCCGGCTGTCCCGGTGACCGAAAATCGGCGCAGAGCAAAACCGAGGTGATCACCTGGAGCCTCGACGCCGTTTCGTTCGGTGAGGGCGCCATCGGCCGTGTGGGGGTCTGTCGGTTCCGTCAGAGCCAGCCGCGTTGTGCGGCTTTGATGCCTGCTTCGAAGCGGCTTGAGGCACTGAGGCGTTCCATGATCGAGGCGACCTGCCGCCGGATGGTGCGATCGGTGAGGCCGAGGCGCTGTCCGGCCGCTTCGTCGGTGAGGCCGGTGCCGAGCAGGCGCAGGAGTTCGCGTTCGTGGTCGGTGAGGCCGGCTTGAGGGTCGTCGGGGCGGGTGGTCCCGAGAGGTACGGCTGTGTTCCAGGCCTGCTCGAAGAGTTCGAGCAGGGCGGTGACGATACCGGGCTCGGTGACGTGCAGTGCGCCTCTGCGGTTGTCGGCGGGGTCGGTCGGCACCAGGGCGTGGGTGCGGTCGACGATGACCATGCGTTGGGGGGTGGTGGGGGCGGTGCGGACTTCTCCGCCGTGGCTGAGCAGCGTGTGGGCGTAGTCCGCGATATGGGTGTGCCGACGGGCGTGTTCCTGGTACAGGGAGCGCAGGATGACACCACGGCCGAGGGCGGCGAGGTCGTGGTCACGTCCGGCGTTGAGGTCTTCGGGGCGCTGGATGCCGGGCTGGACGCCGATGATCTCCGTGTGGGCGGTGCGGCACAGGCGTTCCAGCCGGTTGTGGATGGCGTCCATGCCGAGCAGGCGCTCGCCGTGGGCCGAGCGGTGTTGGGCGCGATCGGCGACCATGCGGGTGACCGCCGCCCGGGATGCGGCCAGTTGGGCCTGCCGGGCCGCGAGTTCGGCTTCCTGGCGGGCAACGATGTCAGCCAGGCCGATGTCGGGGTCGACGGCCCGCATCTGTCCGGGGTGCTCGCTGGACGCGCGGACCAGCATCAACTGGCCGAGTTCGTCGAGGCAGTCGTGGACCTGCGTTGACGTCAGACCGCATACGTCAGCGATTTGATCGACAACGTAGTCAGGGTGGTCGAGCATCGCCTGGTAGACGTCTGCGGCGTCGTTGCTCAGTCCAAGTGCTTGCAGCATGCCCCGGTGGTCCCCTCCTGCTGAACGCCGCTCCCCGGCCGCACATCGAGCCTGACAACTCTAACTCTCGGCACCAGCATTCAGGCTTGTTTGAGCCACACATGCCGCAGGCCGGCAGACGGACATGTGCGGGGCGTTCAGGGCGCCACACCATGACGAGACCGAAATTTCCCCCGATGGACACGGCCTCATGTCCTGAACCGGATAAGCCCTGTTCAGGACCCCCGGAAAGCCTTCCAACGGTTTCGGCTTGCGATGAAGCTGTTCATCGCCGGCAGGGACAACCCGAACGGCGACCGGGCGAAGCGTCAACCGCGGGACGTGGGTCCGGAACAGGACACCTCGCCATGTGATTCAGAAAGGAACGGTCACCATGATCCGCACCTGTATAGCCAAGGCCACCGCGGTCGCCGCCTTCATGCTCGGCATCACCGTGCTCCTCACCCCCGCCGCGGTTGCGGCCGCTCCCTCCACCACGGCGGGCGCCGCCCCGGCCTCTGCCGTCCAGATGGCGTCCCCGGACACCGGCACCTGGGGCGGCTGACCGCCGCATGGACATCGTCTACACCAGCCTGAACCGTCGCAACCAGGTCTTCGTCGACCCGACGAGCGAGGTGTCCGAGGTGCTGGGCGCCCTGTGGGCCCACACGACACTCGAGGACGGTTTGGAACACGCCTCCGGCCGTGCCGAGACAGACCGTGTCCACCTGCTGATGTACCTGCTCACCCTCGATCCCGCCGCGCCCGGTTTCCGTAGCGCGACATGTCGTATCAGCGCCCTGCTGCACCGCTGCCATGCGGCCTCACCGCTGATGCAGCACCGCTACCTGCCGCCTGACGTACCGGTGTAGCCACGCCACCGACCGCTTTCCGGTACGCCGCCGCGGCCGCCTTGTTCCACTCGACCGTTGTCGCCGGACAGCAGTCCGCACCAAGCCTTCGAAGCGAAGGAGTGAACCGATGGTGAACGCGTTGGACGACCCCAGTAGCCGCCTGGTCGTGGTGGTGAACGGCGAAGAGCAGCACTCGCTCTGGCCGGACCACTGTGCCGTGCCCGCCGGATGGACCGTCGTACACGGGCCGGCGGACCGGTCGGCATGCCTGGCCTATGTCGAGGCGCACTGGACGGACATGAGGCCGTTGAGCCTTCGCCTTGCCGTCGAGTGACGGCCACGCCGCCCTTCCCCCTCCCACTCCCGCCGAAAACCAGAGGTATGCCGTGGAGGCACCACACCGGCCCGGTTCCCTCTTCCAGAACAGGTCGTTCGCCGTGTTCTGGTCGAGCCAGTCGATCTCTTTCCTGGGAACACAGATCACCTATGTGGCACTGCCTCTGACCGCGGTCGCCGTCCTGCACGCGTCGGCGATGGAGGCCGGCCTGCTGAGCGCCCTGGAGACGCTCCCCTTCCTGTTGTTCGGACTCTTCGTCGGCATCCTGGTGGACCGACGGGCCAGGCGACCCATCCTGATCACGGCGAACGCGATCAGGTTCGCCGCCCTTGCCTGGATCCCCGTGGCCTACTCGTTCGGCGTGCTGACGGTCCCCCAACTCCTTGCCGTGACCTTCCTCGTGGGCGTCATGACCGTCTTCTTCGAGATCGCCTACATGTCCTACCTCCCAGGGCTGGTCGGTTACGAGCGGCTGATGGAGGCCAACGGCAAACTGCAGGCCTCCGCCTCGACCGCCGAGGTCGCCGGCCCGGGCATCGCCGGCGGGCTGATCGGCCTGATGAGCGCCCCCTTGGTGATCGCCATCGACGCCCTCAGCTATCTGATCTCGGCCGTCGCCCTGATCAGACTGCCCGCGGACACCGCGCCCCAGGCCGAGGAGAGGCCCGAGGGCAAGCAGTCGATCCGGGCCTCGCTCCGCGAGGGATTCGCCGTCGTCGGCCGCAGCCCCCTGCTCCGCTGGTGCACCGTCGCGGTCTTCTTCCTCAGCCTGTTCTTCAGCTCCGTCATGGCGGTCTACTTCCTCTACCTGGTCCGTGAGGTGGGGCTCGCTTCGACGGCGGTGGGCCTGATCGTGGCTGCCGGCAGCATCGGCGGGCTCGTCGGCGCCCTGCTGTCCGGGCGGCTGAACGCCCGGCTGGGTATCGGCCCGACCCTGGTGGCCGCCGTGGCTCTGCCCGGCGTCGGCTTTCTCCTGCTCGCCACAGTGGACGGGGACTCCCTCGGTTCCGCCGCGCTGGCCGCAGTCGCCACCTTCATCGGATTCTTCGGCATTCCGGTGTGGGACGTGACCGTGATCAGCTTCCGTCAGTCGATCACCCCCGAGCCGCTGCAGGGCAGGGTGAACGCGACCGTGCGCTCGCTCTCGTGGGGAACCCTGTCACTGGGCTCCCTGATGGGCGGTGCCCTGGCCAGTGCCTGGGGCCTGCGCGAGACGGTCGTCATCTCCGCGGTCGGGCTGTTCGTGCCCGCCCTGGTCGTACTCCTGTCCCCGGTGCGCGCGATGCGGCACCTGCCCGAGCAGGTGAACGAGCCGGTGCAGCCGACCCCGGTCAGCTCCTCCTGAGAACCCGTCCGGTGAGCGTGCCGGATCCGACCGTCCCGGCTCCGTTCCCCGGTGAGCCATGTCCTGTGAAGGAGAAGTCCGACGTGGCGGACATCGCACACGAGCGGTACCGGCCCGGCGAAGCGTCCTGGTCGCCCGGTCTCCCCATCGACCGCCCGCGGTCCTCGACGCGCCGTGAACCGCGCGACTCGGTGCGCATCACACTCGGCGCCGGGATCGCACGGCGTCTGGCCCGGGTCGCCCACCTCCACGACACCGACCGGTTCACCACCCTGACGGCGGTGACGCTCCTGCTGGCCGGCCGTTGCGCGGGAGGGGCCGAGGCCCGCGTCGGTGTGCTGGTCGGGCCCCAGCCGCACGGCCCGCTGGTACTGCGCGCCCACGGGGAGGACAGGCGGACCTTCGGAGATTTCCTCGAAGGGATCCGAGACAGCCTGCGGGAGGGTGCCGAGCGCCCGCACGAGCGCGCCGACTCCACCCGGACGGCGCCTTTCCGGCTGCTGACGGCGATGCGTGGCGCCTACTCCGACCAGTCCGCCGCCTCGGCCCATGACCCCCACCTCGCCCTCGTCTGGGACGAGCCGTCACCGGACGGCACCCTGCGCGGCACGATCGACTACGACACCGCCCTCTTCGACCGGGCGGCGGCAGCACGGTTCGCGGACCACTTCACGGCCCTGCTGGAGTCCGCCCTCGACTCGCCCGCGTCCCCCCTGCACCGGCTCGTGCACACGACCGCCGAGGAGCGGGCGCTGCTCACCGCATGGGGAACGGAACCGGCGCGACCGGCCGCCGACGGCGTGCCCGAAGCGCTGCGCGAGCGGTCCCGGACCGCGCCGGACGCCGTGGCGCTGGTGTTCCGGGACGAGACCCTGACCTATGCGGAACTCCGGGCCAGGGCGGAGGACATGGCGGCGGCCCTCCTGGAGCGCGGAGTACGAGCGGAGAGCGCCGTCGGGCTCGCCATGGAGCCCTCGGTCTCGCTGGTCGTCGCGATGCTGGCGGTGCTGCTGGCCGGCGCCGCGTACGTGCCGCTCGACCCGGGGCATCCCGACGCACGGCTGGCCCACATGGTGGCGGACAGCCGCGCGTGCCTGGTGATCGCCGACCATGACGTCCGCTTCGCGGGCGACGTTCCCGTGGTCCCGGTCGGCGCTCTGCGGGCGGGGTCCACCGGACCGGCGCACCTCCCGTCCGCCCATCCCGACCAGCAGGCCTGTGTGCTCTACACCTCGGGCTCGACCGGTCTCCCCAAGGGCGTCGCCATCACCCACCGCGGGATCGTGCGCCTGGTGTGCGGCACGGACTACCTCGGCTGGGGCTCCTGCGACGTGGTGGGACAGGTCGCCAACACCTCGTTCGACGCGGCCACGTTCGAGATCTGGGGCGCACTGCTGAACGGCGCGCGGCTGGTGGGCGTCCCCAAGGACGACGTCCTCTCGCCCCCGGCGCTGCGCCGACGCATCGAGGCCGACGGAATCACCACGATGCTGCTCACCACCGCCCTTTTCCACAAGTGCGCCGACGCGGACCCGGCCATGTTCCGGCCGCTGCGCACACTGTTCTTCGGTGGTGAGGCCGCGGACGTGCGCAGGGTGCGGGCGGTACGGGACGCGGCCCCCGGCGTCCGGCTCGTGAACGCCTACGGGCCGACCGAGGGCACGACCATCGCGAGCTGCCACGACGTCGGCGGACCGCCTGTCGGCGCCCGGCTGCCCATCGGCCGGCCGATCACCGGAACCGAGCTGTACGTGCTGGACGCGCACGGCGGGCACGCCGGCATCGGGCTGCCCGGTGAGCTCCACATCGGCGGTCCGGGCCTGGCCCGCGGATACACCGGACGCCCCGGCCTGACCGCCGAGCGCTTCGTGCCCAGCCCGTTCGGGGACGGGGAGCGCCTGTACCGGACCGGGGACATCGTCCGCTGGCGGGAGGACGGCGCCCTCGAGTACCTCGGCCGCGCCGACTCCCAGGTGAAGCTCCGCGGGGTCCGTATCGAACCGGACGAGATCGCGAACGTGCTCCGCGAGTGTCCCGGCGTGCGCGAGTCGGTCGTAGCGGTGAAGGGTGAAGGCGAGCGGCGGGCCCTGGCCGCCTACGTGGTCATGGCGGCCGGGGAACGGGCGGAGCCCCGCGTCCTGCGGTCGTTCCTCGCCGAGCGGCTTCCCGCGGCGATGGTGCCGACCTGGTACGTGCCCCTCGACGAGCTGCCGGTCACACCGAACGGCAAGGCGGACCTCAGGGCGCTCCCCGAGCCGGACGAGCGGGACGGCGTCCGGTCCGGGACCCGGGTCCCGCCGCGAGGCGCGACCGAGAAGCTGGTCGCCAGGGTCTGGTCGGAGCTGCTGCGGGTCGCGGAGATCTCCGCGCACGACGACTTCTTCGTGCTCGGCGGAAACTCGCTGCTCGCGGCCCAGGCGGTCACCCGCGTCGCCGACGAGCTCGGCGCCGGGCTCGGCATCCGGGACATCTTCCAGGCGTCCTCGGTGTCGGCATTCGCGCGGCGTGCGTCGGCGGCGCGTTCCGTGCGCGCCGCCAAACCCCTGGTTGCCGCTGGCCCGGGACCCCAGCCCCTCTCCTTCGCACAGCGGCGCCTGTGGTTCCTCGACCGGCTCGACCCCGGCAGTCCCCTCTACAACGTGCCCCTGGCCATGACGCTCACGGGCGTCCTGGATCAGACGGCCCTGCGCCACGCCCTGCGGGCCCTGGTGCGGCGCCACGCCTCGCTGCGCACCCGGCTGGTGGCGACCGCGGACGGCGAACCCGTCCAGGTGGTGGACGAGGCCGATGACGTCCGGCTGGAGACCGAGGACCTCGGCCATCTGCCCGAGGCCGCACGGACCGCGGCGGCCGACGAGCGGGCCCGAGCGGAATCCCTGCTCCCCTTCGATCTGTCGGCGGGCCCGCTCGTCCGCTTCCGCCTGCTGCGTCTGCACGAGCGGCGGTCCGTGCTGCTGGTGACGATGCATCACGCCGTCTGCGACGGATGGTCGGTCGGTGTGCTCCTGCGCGACCTGGTGGCCCTTTACCGGGCGGCGCTCGGCGGCACGGCCGAACCGCCGCCGCAGCTGCCGGTGCAGTACCCCGACTACGCCGTCTGGCAGCGCGCGCTCCTCGACGATCCCGGCCAGGCCGGACGCCTCGGTTACTGGACCGACTGTCTGGCGGGCGCGCCGCCGCTCCTCGGCCTGCCCACCGACCGCCCCCGTCCGGCGTCACCCCGGCACGTCGGCGACACGGTCGCGGTGCGGCTGTCGAGCGAGCTGACGGCCCGGCTCGGCGAGGTGAGCCGACGCTTCGGCGTCACCCGGTTCATGACCCTGCTCGCCGTGTTCACGCTGTTGCTGGGCCGGTACGCCGGTGTCCGGGACGTCAGCGTCGGCACGCCGGTGTCCGGCCGGCCGCGTCCGGAACTCGAGGACATGATCGGCTTCTTCGTGAACACGCTGGTGCTGCGCTCCCGTTGGGACGAGGAGCAGACGTTCGCCGAGTTCCTCGCGGTCGTCCGGGAGAGCGCGCTGAGCGCGTTCGAGCACCAGGACGTCCCCTTCGAACAGGTGGTGGAGGCCGTACGGCCGCCTCGTGACCCCAGCTGGACGCCGCTGTTCCAGGTGATGATGGCGATGCAGAACGTGCCGGGGGACACCGTCGTCGCGCCGGAGCTCTCCCTGAGGGTGCACGAGTCCGTCAGCCCGGTGGCGAAGTTCGACCTCACCCTGGTCTGGGAGGAGTCCTCGCTCGAGTCGGGCGCTCTGCGCGGTGCGATCGAGTATGACGTCGACCTGTTCGACCGGGCGACCGTGGAACGGTTCGCGGGCCACCTCACAGCACTCCTGGAATCCGCGCTGGCCGCGCCCGAAGCACGGCTGGACGAGCTGTCCGTACTCGGCGCGGCCGAGCTGGAGGCGCTCGTGGCGAGCCCCGGCCCGGCGTCCGGGGCGGCCGGGGACACACTGGTACGGCTCCTGGCCGAGTCCTGCGCCCGCTGGGGCGAGCGCACCGCGGTCAGCCAGGACGGGCGGTCCCTGACCTACGCCGAACTGGCCGCCCACTCCGACCGGATCTGCGCCCACCTGCGCGCCCGCGGCGTCCGGCGGGGCAGCACCGTCGTCGTGCGCATGGAGCGCGGCCCGCTCTGGCCCGCCGCGCTGATCGGGGTCATGAAGGCCGGGGCCGCCTACGTCCCGGTCGACGTCGCCGCCCCGCAGGACCGGCTCGAACAGGTGCTCGCCGACTCGCGGGCCGTCCTCGTGCTGGGATCGTCGGCGAGCGGCCGGCCCGCGTGCGGTGACGTTCCCCTCGTCCACGCCGAGGAGGCGCTGCGCGCGGACGGGCCCGCCCCGGACGCCGCTCCCTGTGTCACCGCCCCGGCGGCGACCGCCTACGTCCTGTACACCTCAGGGACCACCGGCGCCCCCAAGGGGGTGTGCGTGAGCCAGGCCAACCTCGCCACACCCTGTCGGCGGTCGCGGACCGCTACGGGCTGCACCCCGGCGACCGGGTGCTCCAGTTCTCCTCCACCGCCTTCGACGTGGCCGCGGAGGAACTCTTCGCCACGCTCATCCGGGGCGGCCAGGTCGTCCTGCTCCCGCCGGGACCGGTGCCCGGGATCGCGGAGCTGACCGAGCTGGCCCGGCGGGAGCGGCTGAGTGTGCTCAACCTTCCGGCGTCGTACTGGCACGAGTGGGTGGCCGTGTTCGACCGGTACCCGGCGGCCTCCTGCCCCGCGCTGCGGCTCGTCGTGGTGGGCAGTGAGCGGGTCGACGCCGGGCGGCTCGCGCAATGGCGGGCGGCGGCACCGACCGGGCTGCGCTGGATCAACGCGTACGGCCCGACGGAGACCACCATCACGGCCACCCTGCACGAACCGGGCCCGGGCGAGACCTACGACGGGACGACCGTCCCCATCGGCAGGCCGCTGGCCGGGGTCCGCGCGTACGTGCTCGACGACCGGCTCCGGCCGGTCCCGCGGGGCGTCCACGGCGACCTCCACCTGGCCGGCCCCGGGGTCTCCCTGGGCTACCTGGGCGACCCCGGGCGCACGGCGGCGTCGTTTCCGCCCGACCCCTGGGGGCCGCCGGGCGAGCGCATGTACGCCACCGGGGACCGGGTCCGGGCGCGCGCCGACGGGACGCTCGAGTTCCTCGGCCGCGACGACCACCAGGTCAAGCTCCGCGGTTTCCGCATCGAACTCGGCGAGATCGAGGCCGCCCTCAGCACGCACCCGAGCGTCACGGACGCGGCGGCGCTGCTGCGCGAGGACGTCCCCGGCAGGCCGGTGCTGGTCGGCTACGCCGCCCGCTCCGGCGCCGTCACGGCGGCCGAGCTGCGTGAGCACCTCGAACGGAAGCTGCCGGAGTACATGGTTCCCGGCTCGATCGTCCTCATGGACGCGCTGCCGCGGGGCGAACGCGGCAAGACCGACCGGCGCGCCCTGCCACCTCCGGGCCCGACGGGGGCCGGCCCGGCCCGGGCCCCGCTCAACGGCGCGACCGAACGCCTGGTCGCCGCCGTCTGGAGCGAGGTCCTGGCGGTCGAGGAGGTGGGCGCCGAGGACAACTTCTTCGAAGCCGGCGGGCACTCGCTGCTGCTGCTGCGGATGCAGGCCCTGCTGACGGAACGGCTCGGACGGCAGATCCCCGTGGTCGACCTGTTCGCGTTCCCCACGATCCGCAGCCTGGCCCGGCACCTCGCCGACGAGGGACAGCGCCCCTCCGCGACCGGTGACGCGGGGCGCCGCCGGGCGGCCGCACGCAAGGCGCGTTCGCGCGCACAGGCACCGCGGGGGAGCGCGCGGTGACTTCCGACATCTTGGAGACGGGAATGACGAACGACATCCTGGACGACGGCGGAACGCCCGCCACAGCGGTCGCCGTCGTGGGCATGGCCCTGCGATGTCCCGGCGCGCAGACCCTGGACGCCTTCTGGCAGAACCTGAGCGACGGGGTCGAGTCGATCACCACGTTCACGGACGGGGAACTCCTCGCCGCGGGTGTGGACCCCGACGAGTCCGGTCGGCCGGATTACGTGCGCCGGCTCGGTGTGCTCAGCGACATGGAGGGTTTCGACGCGGCTTTCTTCGGCTTCTCCCGGCGTGAGGCCGAGATGCTCGACCCGCAGCACCGGCTGCTGCTGGAATGCGCCTGGGAAGCCCTGGAGCACGCGGGAAGCGCCCCGGGCTCACCGGAGAAGGTCACCGGCGTCTACGCGGGTGTCGGCGAAAGCGCCTACCTGCACCGCAACCTGCTGCCCAACGGCGACCTGGTCGCACGGGTGGGCGAGTTCCAGACGTCCCTCGGCAACGACAAGGACTTCGTGCCGACCCGTGTCTCCTTCAAGCTGGACCTGCGGGGGCCGAGCGTCAGCGTGCAGACGGGGTGCTCGACGTCCCTGGTCGCCGTGCACATGGCATGCCAGGCCCTGAACAGCGGCGAGTGCGACGTGGCGCTGGCCGGCGGCGCCACGGTGATCCCGCAGCGGCGCGGGTACCGGCACGAGGAAGGCGGCATCAGGTCGGCCGACGGCCGCTGCCGCGCGTTCGACGCCGCGGCGGACGGCACCGTGGCCGGCAGCGGCGCCGCCGTCGTGGCGCTCAAGCGGCTCGACGACGCCCTGGCCGACGGCGATGTGATCCACGCGGTGATCCGGGGGTCAGCCGTCAACAACGACGGCGCACGCAAGGTCGGCTTCACCGCACCCAGCGTCGAGGGCCAGGCGGACGTCATCACGGAGGCACTCGCCATCGCCGACGTCGACCCGTCCACGGTCTCCTACATCGAGGCCCACGGCACCGGTACCCCGCTGGGCGACCCCGTGGAGGTGGCCGCACTCAAGAGCGTCTTCGGCACGGTCCCCGCCCGCAGCTGCGCCCTCGGCTCGGTGAAGACGAACATCGGGCACCTGGACACCGCGGCCGGTGCGATCGGCCTCATCAAGGTGGTCCTGTCCCTGCGGGCCAGGAAGCTTCCGCCGTCCCTGCACTTCACCGAGCCGAACCCGCGACTCGGGCTGGACGACAGCCCGTTCCACGTCAACACGGTCCTGGTGCCGTGGGAGGGCGAGCGTCTTCGGGCAGGCGTCAGCTCGTTCGGCATCGGCGGCACCAACGCCCACGTCGTCCTCGAAGAGGCCCCCGCGCGTACGCCCGCCGCCGGCGGCCGCGCCCGGCACGTGCTGCCGGTCTCCGCCGCGACCCCCACCGCGCTGGCGACGGCCGTCGACCGGCTCACCGCCCACCTGCGGGCGAACCCCGACCAGCGCATCGACGAGGTCGCGTACACCCTCCAGCGAGGCCGCCGTACCCTCGCACACCGCGGATTCGTCGTCGCCGGCGGCGTCGGCGAGGCCGTGGCGGCGCTGGGCTCCGGGGTCCCGGCGCGGCACCGCACGTCCCAGGACCGTGAGGTGGTCTTCGGCTTCCCGGGACAGGGCGCCCAGCGCGCGGGGATGGGCCGGGCGGCCTACGAGCGGGAGCCGGTGTTCCGCGCGGAGGCCGACCGTGTGGCGGCCCTGCTGCGGTCGTTGACGGACGGTGCCGTCGACGTACGGCCGGTGCTCGGTCTCGACGGCGCCGTGTG
Organism: Streptomyces sp. ICBB 8177; assembly: GCF_003144095.1. Classification (GTDB taxonomy): domain Bacteria; phylum Actinomycetota; class Actinomycetes; order Streptomycetales; family Streptomycetaceae; genus Streptantibioticus_D. Next base: position 409,823 of record NZ_NSKH01000004.1, read on the forward strand.
TGACGACGAGGCGACGGTCCACCGGACCTCGGTCGCGCAGCCGGCGCTGTTCGTTGTGGAGTACGCGCTCGCCCGGCTCTGGGAGTCGTGGGGGGTGCGCCCCGTCGCGATGGTCGGACACAGCCTCGGTGAGCTGGTGGCCGCCTGCGTCGCCGGAGTGATGTCCCTGGAGGACGCGCTGCGTCTGGTCGCCGTGCGCGGCCGGCTCATGCAGTCCGCGCCGGCCGGCGTGATGACGGCGGTCCCGCTGCCGGAGAGCGAGGTGGTGGCGCTGCTCGACGGTGTGGACCTCGCCGCCGTCAACGGACCGCGCGAGTGCGTGGTCTCCGGCACCGCCGACGCGATCACGGCCTTCGAGGCGCGGCTCGCCGGTCGCGGCGTCGTCTCCAAGCGGCTTCGCACCTCCCACGCCTTCCACTCGCGCCTCATGGACGGCGCGGCGGCGGCGTTCGAGGAGGAGGCCGCCCGCGTGCGGCTCTCGCCTCCGTGCATCCCGTTCGTCTCCGACGTGACGGGCGAGTGGATCACCGACGAGGAGGCGACCAGCCCCGGGTACTGGGCACGGCAGATCCGCGCCACCGTCCGCTTCCACGACGCCCTGACCGCCGTCCGCGACACCGGGGCGGTGCTCCTGGAGGCCGGTCCCGGGCAGGTGCTGACCCGGCTGGCCCGAGCCGTCGGCGGCGACGCGGTGGCGTGCCTGCCCGCCGCGACGGCGACCGACGGGCCGGAACTGCTGTCGGCCGTCGGCGAGCTGTGGTGCGAGGGCGTCGCGGTGGACTGGGAGGCGCTGGCCGGCGGAGTCCGGCCGCACCGCACGGTTCTGCCGACCTACCCCTTCGAACGCGAGCGGTGCTGGATCGACCCGCCGCTCGCCGACGCCGCCGGCTGCCGCTGCGGAAGCGGGAGCGGGCAAAGTCCGGCGGAGGAGCCCGCGGCGCGGGAGCCGGAGGAGACCGGTGCACCCGACTACCAGGACCAGACCGAACGAGAGGTCGCCGCGGTCTTCGCCGACCTCCTCGGCGCCCGGGCGATCGGCCCGGAGGACGGCTTCTTCGAGCTGGGCGGGCACTCGCTGCTCGCCACCCAGCTCGTCTCCCGGGTTCGCGGCCTCTTCGGCGTCGACATCCCGCTGCGCACCTTCATCGAGTCGCCGACCATCCGCGGCCTGGCGCGTGCGCTGGCCGACGCCGGCGCGGAGTCCGGCGCCGACGCTCCCGGCGCGCTGCCGGCCGTCGTACCCGACCCGGATGCCATCGCGGAGCCCTTCCCGCTGACCGATGTGCAGCAGGCCTACTGGATCGGCCGCACCGGAGTCTTCGACATCGGCAACGTCGGCATGCACGGCTACGAGGAGTTCGAGGTCACCGGCCTCGACCTGCCCCGGCTCGAACTCGCCTTCCGGCGGCTCATCCGCCGCCACGGCATGCTCCGGGCGATCGTGCTGCCCGGGGGCGAACAGCAGATCCTCACCGAGGTGCCCGACTACGTCATCGCCGCCCAGGACGTCCGCGGGCGGCCGGAGGACGAGGCGCGCGCGGCCCTGGAGGCCACCCGCGACGCCATGTCCCACCAGGTCTTCGCGCCGGAGCAATGGCCGCTGTTCGAGCTGCGCGCCACCCTCCTGGACGGGGAGCGCACCCGCCTGCACTACAGCATCGACGGTCTGATCACCGACGCCCGCAGCTCGAACCTGCTGCTGCGTGAACTCGCCGACCTGTACCGGGACCCAGACCTCGACCTGCCCGAACTCCAGCTCTCCTTCCGCGACTACGTCCTGGCCGAGCAGAGTCTGGAGCAGACCGAGTCCTACCGCCGCGCCCGGGCGTACTGGTGCGAGCGGGTGCCGGACTTCGCCCCCGCCCCCGAGCTGCCGCTGGCCCGCGAGCCCCGCACCATCGACGCGCCCCGCTTCAGCCGGGTGAGCGGAACTGTGGACGAGGAGCGCTGGAGCAGGCTCAAGGCGGTCGCGGCCCGCCGCGGCATCACCCCCACCGCGCTCACCATCACGGCCTACGGCGAGGCGTTGGCCACCTGGGCCACGCATCGCAGGTTCACGCTCAACCTGCCCATGGCCAACCGGCTCCCGCTGCACCCGGGCGTGGACGCCGTCGTCGGCGACTTCACCTCGGTGACGCTGCTGGAGGTCGACGCGACCGGCACCGGCTCGTTCGGCGAGCGGGCCCGGGCGGTGCGGGACCAGTTGCTCACCGACATCGACCACCGCCTCTTCAGCGGTGTCCGGGTCCTGCGCGAGATCAAGAAGGTGCGCCCGGACGCGGCGATGCCGGCGGTGTTCACCAGTCTCTTCCTCGACCACGGCCAGGAAACCGGCCTCGGCCGGGAGGTGTTCAGCATCTCCCAGACACCGCAGGTATGGATCGACGCCCAGGTCTTCGAGTCGGAAGGCTCCCTGGTCCTGGACATCGACGCGGTCGACGAGCTCTTCCCCGAGGGGCTGGTGGCCTCGGTCCACGGCGCCACCCTGGACCTCTTGCGCCGGCTGGCAGACGACGAGGAGCGGTGGGACCGGCCGCTCCCGTCGCTGCTGCCGGCCACGGACGCGGCGGTGCGGGAGGACTACAACCGCACGGCAGGCCACCTGCCTTCGGGCCTGCTGCACGAGCCGTTCTTCGCCGTGGCCGAGCGGAGCCCGGACCGCCCGGCCGTGATCACGCGGGCCCGGACGCTGAGCTACGGCGAGCTGGCCGGTCGTGCCGGGGTGATCGCTGCCCGGCTGACCGCGCTGGACGTCCGACCGAACGACCTGGTCGCCGTGGTCATGGAGAAGGGCTGGGAACAGAGCGCCGCGGTGCTCGGCATCCTGGCCTCGGGCGCGGCGTACCTGCCGGTGGACGCGGAACTGCCCGAGGAGCGGATCCACTTCCTGCTCACCCAGGGGCAGGTCCGGGCCGTGCTGACCCAGTCGTGGGTCGCCGGCCGGCTGGCCGGGCCCCTGGGGCCGGAGGACACGGTCCTCGCCGTGGACACGCTGCCCGCGGACGCGGGCACGCAGCCCGTCGCCCGACCGGCCACGCAACCCGGCGACCTCGCCTACGTGATCTTCACCTCGGGCTCGACCGGTGTGCCCAAGGGGGTGATGATCAGCCACCGCGGCGCCCTCAACACGGTCATCGACGTGAACGACCGCTTCGCGGTCGGTGAGCACGACCGGACGCTGGCCCTGTCTTCGCTGAGCTTCGACCTGTCGGTCTACGACATCTTCGGCCCCTTGGCCGCCGGCGGCGCCGTCGTCGTCCCGGACCCGGCCTCGCACCGTGACCCGGCGGTCTGGCTGGAGCTGGCCGAGCGGGCGGGCGTCACCCTGTGGAACTCCGTACCGGCGCTGATGGAACTGCTCGTCGAGCACATGACCGTGGGCGGTGCGCACAGCGACGCGCTGCGGCTGGTCATGCTCAGCGGCGACTGGTTCCCCGTCACCCTGCCGGAGCGCATCCGGCGGGTCCTGGGGACGCCGCAGATCGTGAGCCTCGGCGGCGCCACCGAGGCGTCCATCTGGTCCATCCTCCATCTCGTGGGGGAGGTGCCGGCTCACTGGCCGTCGATTCCGTACGGCCGCCCGATGCGCAACCAGGCCTTCCACGTCCTCGACGAGGCGTTCCGTCCGCGTCCGACCGGTGTCCCCGGGCAGCTCTACATCGGCGGCGTCGGCCTGGCGGAGGGGTACCTGCGCGACGAGGAGCGGACCGCTGCGAGCTTCGTCCGTCACCCCGTCACGGGCGAACGCCTGTACCGGACGGGCGATCTGGGGCGGTTCCTGCCCAGTGGTGAAATCGAGTTCCTCGGGCGCGAGGACTTCCAGGTCAAGCTCCAGGGGTACCGCATCGAGCTGGGCGAGATCGAGACGGCGCTGCTCCAGCATCCCGCCGTGCGCGGCGCGGCGGCCGTCGTCCACGGCCGTCCCCAGGGAGCCAAGCGGCTGGTCGCGTTCGTCGTGCCCCAGGAGGGCGACCGGGTCCCGTCCGGCATACGGGAGTTCCTCGGTGCGAAGCTGCCGGGCTACATGGTGCCCGAGACCGTCGTCGGGATCCCCGAGCTGCCGCTCACGGCCAACGGAAAGGTCGACCGCAAGGCCCTCGTGGTGCCGGACGAGCCGGACGAGCCGACGGTGTACGAGGCACCGGCCACGGAGATCGAGAAGATCGTCGCGGCGGTGTGGGAGAACATCCTCAAGGTCGAACGGATAGGCCGGCGGGACCACTTCTTCGAGCTCGGCGGCGACTCGCTGACCGCCATGCGCACGGTCGTCCGGTTGCGCAAGGCCCTCGGCGTCGAGATCCCCATCCGGGTGATCTTCGACAACCCGACGCTGGAGCGCATCGCGGCCGCGATCGGCTCCTCGGACGACAGTTCCCCGTCACGCCCGGTGTCGGGGCCCGTCCGCACGGACCACGGTGCGGCTCCGGTCCCGCTGACGGCCGCTCAGGCCCGCCTGTGGTTCCACGACCAGCTCGTCCCGGGCAGCACCACGTACAACCTGGTCCAGCCGTTCCGCCTCACGGGCCCGCTCGACGCCACCGCTCTACGCGGCGCCTTCGAGGCGTTCGTCGACCGCCACGACGTCCTGTCGCTGTCGTTCGAAGCGGCCGGGGACGCCCCCCACCAGATGCCCGGCACCGGCAAGCCGCTGGACTTCCAACTCATCGACGTGAGTGACGCGCCCGAGCAGCTGGCCCCGGAGCGGGTGATCGCCGAGGAGGCGCGCGCCCCCTTCGACCTCGCCAGCGGCCCGCACTTCCGGGTGCGGCTGCTGCGGGTCGCTCCGCAGGAGCACGTCCTGGTGGTCTCCGTGCACCACATCGTGTGGGACGCATGGTCGACCTCGGTCATGGTCCGTGAGATCAGCGCGCTGTACCGCGATGGCAACGCGGCCCTGCTTCCGGAACCCGGTGTGTGCTACGCCGATGTCGCCCTGTGGGAGGCCGAGCAGGCCCGCTCGGGCGAGTTCCGGCACCAGATCGACTTCTGGCGCCGCGAACTGGCCGCTCCACTGCCCGTGCTGGCCCTCCCCACCGAGGGGACGGTCGACGACTCCGAGGTGATCGAGGGGGCCCGGGCGCCGCTCTCGGTCGGCCCCGCGGTGGCCGCCGGCTTCCGGGAGGTCTGCACGGCCGAACGCGCCACCACCTTCATGGGCTACCTCGCCGCCTGGAAGGTGCTCCTCCAGTGGTGGTGCCGCCAGCAGGACATCGTCGTGGGTGTCCCGGCCGGCCACCGCGCCCACCCGCAGCTCGAGAACACGATCGGGTTCCTGGTCAACAGCCTGGCCATCCGGACGCGTTTCACGGGCGACCCGACCTTCACGGACGTGCTCAAGGAGGTGCGCGAGAAGGCACTGGAGGCGTACGCGAACCAGGACGTGCCGTTCGACCACGTCGTCCAGGCCGTCAGGCCGGAACGTCGCTCGGGCGAATCGGCGCCGGTGTACCGCACCTGGTTCCTGCTGGAGGACGTTCCGCTGCCCGACTGGGACCTCCCCGGCGTACGTGCCGAGGAGATCGACGCGGAATTCCTTCTGTCGGTGCACGACATCAAACTCACGCTCGTGGCCGACGAAGAAGGCGGGATGACGGGCGGAATCGACTACCGCGTCGGTCTCTTCTCCGATTCCACCGTCCGCCGTCTGACGCACTGCCTGAGTGAACTGGTGAAATTCCTGTCCACCCGGCCGGACGCGAGGCTCAGCCTTGTCAACCGCACCCTGGAAGACCTGTGGGAAGGCAAGGAAGGGAGTCAGAAAAAGCGGTCATGGAACGAAATCCGGTCGCAGCGGCGACCGCAGGAAAATCGAGGAACGACGAATGCTTGACGCCGAAATACATCGAAGCGATCTTGTGCGGCTGGGCCTGCACAAAATCGCGCACCAGGACGAGACCCTTCTGGACCACATGTTCCGGGCCTGCGCCATCCTCCAGGACATGAAGGCGGGGGAGCACGTCTGCCTCGCCGGACTGTTCCACGGCGTCTACGGAACGGAAGGGCTGCACAACGACAATGTCGAGTCCATTCCCGACGAACGGCGCGTCGAGGTCCGAGCGGCTGTCGGACCCCGGGTGGAGCAGATGATCCACACCTTTTCCGTCATGAACTACGCGTCGCTCGGCAAGAGCTTCCGAAACATCATGCGGCCGAAAGGGGAGCCGGCCCTGAAGGACCGGCGAACCGGTGCGGACATTCCGCTGGACCGGGAGGAGTTCGAGGATCTCCTGCGCCTGAAGCTGGGTGACGTCCTGGCGCACATGCCGCAACAGGTCAGCCACTCCCACCTCAATCTCCCGGCCGAGTACGCGGGTTTCTGGCAGATCGCCGCCGAATACCTCGGTCCGGACGCAGTCAACACATGGAACACGTTCACGAAGGGGCAGCTGTGGATCGAGCCGGAGCAGAACTGATGTCTCAGGCCTGGGAAGGCTTTCGTCTGTCGAAGCAGCAGGAGCACGTCCTGGGGCTCGTGGCCGACGGCCGGGCCGGCCGCACGGTGGCCCGGGCGGCCCTCGGCACACCGCTCGACCGCGAGGTGCTGGAACGCGCGGTGGCCGACGTGGTGTCGGCGCACGAGAGCCTGCGCACCGTCTACCGCAAGGTGCTCGGCGACAACAGCACCGCGCTGATGGTGATCGAGGACCGTCCTCGGTTCCGGCTGTCGGAGCGTTCCGGTGACGAGGCCGCGCTGACCGCCCTCGTACGGGAGGAGGCGCGAGCGCAGACCGACGAGGAGGACGCGGCCCCCCTGCGCCTGACCCTCTTCACCTGCGCCGACGGGCAGCGGTCACTCGTGGTGTCGGCACCGCGGATGAGCATGGACGCCCTCTCTGCCGAGGTCTTCCTCCGCGACCTCGGGGACGCCTGCGCCGCGAGGACGCAAGGCGCCTCGTGGAGCCGCGACGGCATCGTCCAGTACGCCGACTACGCCCAGTGGCAGGTCGAGGAGGGGGCGCCGAGCCCGCGTCAGAAGGAGCTCGCGGCCGGCCGCGCGGCCCGGCTGAAGGAGTTGCCTCCGCTGAACCTGCCGCTCGAACTCCTCTCCGACGACACGACCGTCGCCGACCTGCGGTGGACGGTCCCCGCGCCCCTGGCCCGGCGACTGCGACGCCTCGGGGACGACTGCGACGGCGGTCTGCGCAGCGTTCTGCTGACCGGCTGGTTCGTCGCCCTGTGGCACGCCGCCGGGCGGCCGGAGCACCTCGCGGTCAACGCGCTGCTCACCCGCCGGCCGTTCCCCGAACTGCGGACCTCGATCGGCCTCTTCGAGACCCCCGCGCCGGTGTTCGCGGCGGTCGGCGACGAGACGACGCTGACCGACCTGCTGCGCTCGGTGGACCTGGAGCTCGACACCTTCGAGCAGGCGGACGAAAGCTCCATGGACCCGGCCGGCCAGCACTTCACCGCCATACCGGGCTTCGCCTTCCACGAGGTCACGGAGTTGGGCTCAGCGCGCGAGGCGGCCTTCCACGACCTGTGGATCGAACCGTCCGACGACGCCCGCAAGGTGGCGCTCTCGGCACAGGACCTGGACGGGGAGATCCGCCTCACCCTGCGCCACCAGACCCTCGGAATGGCGGAGGGCGGCGCCGAGGCGTTGCTCGCCTGCCTGCGCGCGGCCCTGTCGGCACTGGGCGGCGACCTGGGTGCCGCCGTGCCCGACCTGGCCATGCTGGACGAGGACGCCGCGCGGGAACTCGTCGCGGCCACCAACCCGGCGCAGCCGCCCGCGCGCCCCGCTGAGCACTGGCACCGCCAGGTCGAACGGACCGCGCGGTTCGCCCCGGACGCCCCCGCCCTCAGGACGGCCGCCCGCTCCTGGACGTACCGGCAGTTCGACGAGGCCGCCAACCGGTTGGCCAACGAGCTGGCCGGGCGCGGGGTGCGCGCCGGTGAACTGGTCGGGCTCTGCCTGGAACGTTCGGACCTGGCCCTCGTCGCCATGCTGGCGATCGCCAAGGCCGGAGCGGGGTACGTGCCGGTCGACCCGAGCCTGCCCGCCAAGCGCCGGTCCGCGGTCCTCGACGCGGTCGGCCTCCGCCACGCCGTGGCGACCGCGGAGACGGCCCCGACCCTTCCGGGGGAGTGCGACACCGTCGTCCTGGACGCGGATCTGACCGTGTGTGCCCACCGCGCGAGCGACTGCCCCGACGTGGCGACCACCGACGACGATCCTGCCTACGTGATCTTCACTTCGGGCTCCACCGGCACCCCGAAGGGCGTCCTGGTCGGACACGGCCATCTGGCGGCTTACCTCGACGGTGTGCTCGACCGGCTGCGCCTGACCGGCCCGGTCGACTCGGTCGCCCTGAGCACCCTGGGCACCGACCTCGGCAACACGGCGCTGTTCCCGCCGCTCGTCACCGGCGGCGAGCTCCTGGTCGTGGCGCCGGAGGTCTCCGCGGACGCACAAGCCCTCGCCGAGCTGCTGTCCCGCGAGAGCTACGACCTCCTCAAGATCACGCCCTCGCACCTGGAAGCCGTCTTCACCGTGGCCGAGGAGCCGGAGCGGCTGATGCCGCACCAGGCCCTGGTCGCGGGCGGCGAGCCGTTCGGTTGGGGCTGGTACAACCTGTTCAAGGACTACCTCGGCGACTGCAGGCTCTTCAATCACTACGGCCCGACCGAGACGACCGTCGGCGTGCTCTGCGGGCAGGCCACCTCCTCCGACGACCTGGCCGCCCTGGCCTCCAGCGTCCCGCTGGGCACGCCGATGCGGCACGCCCGCGCCTACGTCCTGGATTCCGGGCGTCGGCCGCTGCCGGCCGGTGTGCCCGGCGAGCTGTGGATCGGCGGCTCGTCCGTGTCGCACGGCTACCTGTCCACGGCCCAGGGCCCACAGGACCGGTTCGTCCCCGACCCGTTCAGCCCGGACCCGTCGGGGCGGATGTACCGCACCGGTGACAAGGCGCGCCTGCTGCCCGACGGTACCGTCGAGTTCCTCGGTCGTGTCGACCGTCAGATCAAGCTGCGCGGCTTCCGCGTGGAGCTGGGCGAGATCGAGGCAGTCATGCGTCAGCACCCCCGGGTGACGGGCAGCCTGGTCGTGGAGGCCGGCGAGAGCACGGGCGCCCACCTCGTGGGGTACCTCGTCGACGCCGAGGGCGACCGCGGCAGCGCGGAGTGGCTGCGCGAGTTCCTGGCCGAGCGCCTCCCGGACTTCATGCTGCCCGCCCACCTGGTGGCCCTGGAAGCCTTCCCGCTGACCGGCACCGGGAAGGTCGACGCCTCGATGCTCCCCGAACCGGGCTTCTACACCCAGCAGTCCGCCACCTACGTCGAGCCCCGGACGGAGACGGAGAGGCGGGTCGCCGACATCGTCGCGCAACTCCTGCTGCTGCGCCGGGTCGGCGCCGACGACGACTTCTTCGAAGTCGGCGGGCATTCGCTGCTCGCGACCCAACTGGTCGCCCGACTGCGGGACGACTTCAAGGTGAGCTTCAAACTGCGCAACCTCTTCGAGTTCCCCGTCGTGTCGGAGCTCGCCGAATTCATCGACCGGCTCCTCGAGAAGAAGGCGGCAGAAGCATGTTGACCCAGACGAACGGCACCGGCACCGACGGACGCTTCACCAGGGCCCGAAGGTCCGTCGCGGTCACCGGCGAGGCCCTGGTCCGCGTCGCCCCGCTGGTCGAAGGAACGCGGGCGGTGTCCTGTACACCGACCCTCACCGGACTGGACGCACGGGAGTGGCTGGCGGGTTCGGGCGACACCCTGGCCCGGCTGCGTGACGAGCACGGCGCCGTCCTGCTGCGTGGCTTCGCGCCGCTGGACGCCGCGGGCCTGGCCGACCTCGTCACCGGGCTGGACGGCGGATTGCGCGACTACGACAACCGCTCCACGCCACGCCGGCGGGTCGACGGCAACGTCTTCACGTCGACGGAGTACCCGGCCGACCAGACCATCCCCCAGCACAACGAGATGTCGTACACCGACTCGTGGCCGGCGACCCTCTTCCTCACCTGTGTCGCTCCGGCGGCCACGGGGGGCGAGACACCCATCGCGGACAGCGCCCGCGTTCACGCCCGGCTGCCGCGGGCCACACGCGAGCGCTTCGAGCGGCACGGCGTGATGTACGTCCGCAACTTCGGCCACGGAATGGACCTGAGCTGGCAGGAGGTCTTCCAGACCGAGGACCGCGCCCAGGTCGACGCCTACTGCGAGCGGCACGGCATCCAGGCGGAGTGGCTGGGCGGCGAACGACTGCGTACCCGGCACGTGGTGCAGGCCACCGTCAAGGCGAGGGCGACCGGGGAGACGGTCTGGTTCAACCAGGCCAACCTGTTCCACGTCAGTTCGCTCCCGGAGCACGTCGAGCGCGAGCTGCGCGAGAGCTTCGCCGAGGACGAACTGCCCCGCAACGCGCTGTACGGGGACGGCACGCCCCTTCACTCGGAGGACCTGGCGCAGATCCGCGCGGCCTACGCGGCGGAGGAGATCGCCCTGCCCTGGCAGGCCGGCGACGTCATGATCGTCGACAACGAGCAGTTCTCGCACGGCAGGAAGCCCTACACCGGGGCCCGCACCGTCCTGGTGGCCATGGCATGAGCGACCCGACGACGTTCGAAGCCGTTCGCGAAGAGATCGCCTACGCGTTCGACAACACGCTGTTCTTCCGTAAGCACATGGAAGCCTGCGGTCTGCGGCCGGAGGACATCCGGGGCCCGGTGGACTTCCTGCGGCTGCCGCCCACCTTCAAGTCCCACTACCGGCGCAACTTCCCCGCGGGGGTGCTGGCCAAGGGCTACACACTCAACTCGCCGCACGTCATGCGCTTCCAGAGCTCCGGAACCTCCGGCGAACGGCTGAACAGCGCCATCCTGGCCTACGACCTGGCGAGGCGGCAGGCGACCGCGCTCGGCGTCAACCGGCGTTTCGACGAGCTGTGGCGTCCCGGCAGCCGGCCCAGGATCTGCCGCTTCGCCCCGCCGAACTGCTCGGACGTGGAGTGCGCGACGGGATTCTCGACCATGGAGGACCGGACGCTCGCGGACGGCACCCTGGTGCTGACCGTGGCCCACGACCTCCTGGCCACACCTGAGTGGCAGATCGTCAAGGCCCTCGACGAGATCGAGCTGTACGAACCCGACCTCCTGGTGGTGGACCCGACGCACTTCGCCTTCCTGACGAGGTGGGCGCGGCGCCTCGGCCGCCGGATCACCTCACCTCGCCGCCTGCACATGGTGTGCGGGTACACCCTCATGACGCGGGTTGCACGGCGCCAGATCGAGGAGTTCATGGGCCCGGAGCTGCCGATCGGCGACATGATCGGCATGTCCGAGCTCGGCTACCTCGGGTTCGAGTGCCATCTCGGGATGCGGCACATCAACGACCGTGACTTCCACGTGGAGTTCGTTCGCGACGGCGAGCCCGTCGCGGACGGCGAGACGGGCGAGCTGTACGTCACCACCAAGGACGACGCGCTCATCCCACGCATCCGGTACGCCACGGGGGATCACTTCACGCCCCTGGGCAACCCCTGCGACTGCGGCAGCGACCTGCCGCTGGTGCGGATCGAGGGCCGTGCCACCCACATGATCCAGCTGGCGGACGGCCGTGTCGTCACACCGGGCGCCGTCGACACCTTGGTCGGTGACGCCCCCGGCCTCGACGTCTACAAGCTGGAACAGGACCGGACCGGTGCCTGCACCTTCCGGTACATCCCCAACGCCGAGGCGCGGCCCGACGACACCGCCGCGCTCGTACAACGCCTGACCGAAGCACTGGCGCCGAACCCGGTGCGCGTCGAGGCTGTCGACTACATCGCCGGCGAGCGCAGCGGGAAGTTCCAGCCCTGCGTCTCCCAGATATCCGCGGAAGGTGCGCGATGACCGTTCGAGACGACTTCCCGGCCCTGCGGCGGAAGATCGACGGGGAGACCATCTCCTATCTGGACAACGCGGCCACGACCCTGAAGCCGCGGCCCGTCATCCAGGCGATCACCGACTACTACGAGACCAACGGCGCGAACATCCACCGTGGCAAGCACCGGCTCTCCGAGGAGGCCTCCGACGCGTACGAGGCCTCCCGCGTGGCGATCGCCACCCACCTCGGCGCCGCGGCGAACGAAGTGGTCCTGACGCGGAACACGACCGAGGCCCTGAACCTGGTCGCCCAGGGACTTGGCCTGGAACCGGACGCCTACGTCGTGGGGTGCATGGACGCGCACCACTCGCAGACGCTGCCGTGGCGGCGGGCCGGCCGCCTCGCGCTGACCCGGGTCGACACCCACGGCAGACTCGACCGCGACCACTTCCGCGAGCTGCTGCGCGGTCGGCCGAAGGTGGTAGCGCTCACGCACTGCTCCAACGTCACCGGTGTCGTCCACCCGGTGGCGGAGCTGATCGCCGAGATCCGTTCGGCCACCGACGCGGTCATCGTCCTCGACGCCGCCCAGTCCATGCCGCACGAGCGCATCAACGTGCGCGAGCTCGACGTCGACTTCCTGGCGTTCTCCATGCACAAGATGCTCGGCCCCACCGGAGTCGGCGTCCTCTTCGGCCGCACTCGCCTCCTGGCCGGACTGCGCCCCCTGTCGGTCGGCGGGGGCATGGTCGACTGGGTCGACCTGGACGGCAGCGTGGACCGGCGAACACCCTTCAAGTTCGAAGCGGGTACGCCGGCCATCGCCTCGGTCATCGGGTCCGGCGCGGCGATCCGGTATCTGGAGTCACTGAACGCCCCGGCGCTCCGGCGGCGCGAGCGCGAACTGGCCGCCGCCCTGGTCGGAGGGGCGCTCACCCGCCCGGGGGTGCGTCTGGTCGGTCCGCCGGACCTGACCGACCGGATCGCGCTCGTCAGCCTGCGGCTGGAGCAGGGCGTCCCCACCGGCGAAGTCGCCCGCATGCTGAGCGATTCCTACGGCTTCATGGTGCGCAGCGGTCACATGTGCTCACAGCCGCTGGTCACCGACCTGGCCGGCGGGGAGATCCTCCGTGTCTCCGCGTACCTCTACAACGAGGTCTCCGAGATCGAGGCCCTCTACGAGGCACTGGACGAACTGCTCAGCTGGATAGGCCCGGCCGCGGCCGTCGCCACGCGCCGCTGAAACCACCGATCGACAGAAGGTGTTCACATGTCTGGCCTGCGGACCCTGACCCTCGTGTGCTTCCCGCACGCCGGCGGTGGGCTGGGACGTTTTCGAAGCTGGCGGGAAGACCTGCCGGACCATGTCGAGGTGGTCCTCCCCGACCTGCCCGGCCGGGAGGGACGGCTCTTCGACGAGCCCCTCCCGGACGTCGCCTCGGTGAGCGCGTACGCGATGCGCACGCTGGCCGCCCGGATCGCGCGCAGCGAGCGGTTGGCGTTCGCCGGGATCAGCTACGGGGCGCTCGTGGCGTACGACATGGCCGCGCGCCTGGAGGCGTCCGGAAAGCGGGTCGAGGCCGTGTTCGCGGCCAGCCAGCGGGCGCCGTCCACCCCCCTGCCGCCGGTCGACTGGCGCTCGATGGGCGACGCGGAACTGCTCGGTGAGCTGGCCGCGATCGGTGGGCTGAGCCCGGACCTGACGGACGAGGAGGAACTCCTCGAACTGTTCCTCCCCACCCTCCGGGCGGAGCTCCACGCGAGCGAAAGCTATCTCAGACCCGGGACCCACGACCGCCTGCGGTGTCCGGTCTTCCTTTACCACGGCATCGAGGACGCCCTGATCCCGACGTCCTCGGCTCTCGCCTGGCGTGAGGAGACCGACCGCCTCTCGTGGCGAAGCCTGAAGGCCGCGCACTTCCTGACCGGGCCCGACGGTACGGACCTGTGGTACGAGGCGCTGCTCCAGGACCTGGCCTCGTGCGCCCCCCGGCCCGCTCTCGACCGTATCCCGTGAAGCGGTCGCCTACGCTGAAGAAAGGACCAACGATGAATCAAACACAGACCTCCGGCCTGCAACTGCCCCGCTGCTGCGCCCACCTGGTCTCATGGGACGACCGGCCCCGCACGGACCTCGCCTCGGCCGATCCCGGCACCCGGGGCCACGGCGCCGAGGACCGGCAGCACGTCACAGGGACGCAGACAGCGGTGCCGACCCCTCACGGTGCCGAGACGGCCTGACGTGGGCCGAGTTCGACGGAGAACACGGTGTGTTCGCCGAACCGGAGACCCGCTCCGAACGCTTCGAAGTCCTGGCCGGTTCGCCCCGGTCGGCCGCGTCGGAGTGAACCGTTCGAGACCCGGCGTGAGGACGCGCGACGGGCGGTTCACCCGCCATGCTCCGGCCGAGGGCCCGGCCCCTTCTCAGCGCGCGCGGACCGCCCTCCTGCGACCCGGTGAACCGACCTGAACGAAAGGAGCAGTAATCAACATGACAGAAGTTCCCGGTCTGATGCATCCCCGGTCCTGCGTCCCCCTCATGACCTGGGGCGACGGTCCGCCCGCCGTTCGCACTCCTGCCGACCCCACCCGTGCGGGCCTGCCGGCCGAAGCCCCGGCCCCGCAGCTCGTGACGGCTTTCGGTCCCAGTGTGCTCCAGCTCCGCGAAAGCCAGGTGGTTCGTACGTGAGAGGCAGCGACCTCCAGATCGCCGGCGACATTCTCGAGGTCCCGCACCTGCTGCAGCCCCCGCGCGAACACCCGGCCACCGTCGCCGAGTTCGCAGGCATGGCCCGTGCCATCGCCGCCGACCGCTCCCAGTGGGAGCACCTGGTCCGGTACGACGCCACGAAGCGCTGGTACCACCGGCTGCGCACCGACCCGGGCTACGAGGTGTGGCTGCTGTCCTGGGTGCCCGGGCAGGGCGGCAGGACGCGCGACCACGACCGGTCCTCCGGTGTGCTCACCGTCCTGGAAGGCACGCTCACCGAACGAACGCAGAGTGGAGAGCGCGTCTTGGGAGCAGGCAGCCAGCGGGTCCTTCCACCGGGTTACCTCCACCAGGTCGTCAACGACGCGCTGACGTCGGCGGTGAGCCTGCACGTCTACCACCCGGGCCTGACCGAGGCGCGGGCGCACACCGCCCCCTACTGCGAAGGCCGTACGCGGCCGCGCTTGGTGACTGCCTGACCCGGCCCCTTACCGGGAGTAATGCCCTTGCGGGGCGCGCCCGAAGTATGCCGCGTGCCCCGCAAGGAATGCTTCAGGGTGACGGCAGGCCCAGTGACCCCGCGCCGCCGTCATCGACCGAAAGCCTGCGCCATCCGGAAAGCGTGGCCGGCTGTCCTTTCTGCTTCACCCGCCCCGGACGATGGCCATGGTGGTGGCCACACATAGGTGTTCCGGTGCTGAGCCACTTCAGCCCGTTGCACGGCACCAGCCTGCTCGCGTTCGTGCCACAGCCGGGCCTGGGCGCGGTTTTCCGGGGGCACGCCTGTCACGCCGCCGCGCTCAGGGCCACAACCTCCGGAGCCACGTGGTGCGTCGATGACTGCGCTGGTTATGCTGCCCTGTCTTGTCAGGCCAAACAGGAACGGCATCATGAGCGGCACCTCGCCACCCTTTCCCGAGCGGATTGAGCTGACAGGGGAAGGTCTCGTCCTGCGCGACTGGACGGAAGCAGACCTCGCCGCGATGCCGGATTTGTTCGACCACCCCGACGTCGCGTACTGGACGCCGATAGTCTCCCCCTTCGATGAAACGGCCGCCCGCGCACGGTTGGGCAGGGACCGGCAACTGCGAGCGGAGGGCACGACCATCCTGCTCGCCATCACCGTTGATGGTCGCGCGCCGCTCGGGGAGGTGATGCTGCGGCGTGTCCCGGAAGGCGCGGAGATCGGCTACGTGATCGGCCCGGCGCACCGCGGCCAGGGGCTGGCCGCGCGAGCGGTGCGGGTGATGGCCGCTTACGCATCCGAGCAACTGGCGGTGGGGAAGGTGATTTTGGAGCTGGAAGCCGAAAACGCCGCAAGCGTTGCCGTGGCCACCAAAGCGGGCTTCAGACTGCTTGACGTGCCACTGATCGAAGGGGAGGAGAAGGGGCGGCCCTATGCCCTGCAGACGTGGGGCCTGCTGCCGGTCTTCTGACGCAGCGGGTGAGCCCGCGCGCAGGCCGGCGAAAGCCCACGGGTGACCGGCGGAGGCCAACCTCGCGTGCTCAGCCGGTGGGGGCCGCGACGGCGTCGACGAGGGGTAGGCCAGAGCTTGTGGAGCGGCGGGCGCGGTCGTAGCTCTTCCGTCGGCGACGCAAGCAATGCCTGATCAGCCGTAGCGCAGGGCGGCGGTGAGGTAGGACCGCAGGAAATCGTGCTTCGATCCGTAGCTCGGCTCGTCGGCGATGTTGCGTACGCGGGTGTCGAACGCGCTCTGGGTGAGGGCTCCCACCGAGTACAGGTAGGCCCATTGGTGGAACCCTGCCGGCTTGTCGGGCAGCGCGAGCTTGAGCGCGTCGATGAACTGGCGGGCCAACGGGTCGAACTGGTCCCGGATGACCGGGCGTTCCTGGCTGGACGGATCGGAGGCCTCGCGCAGTATGAGGCGGGCGAACCAGATGCCGTCCGGCTCGTCGTGCAGCGCGAGAACCGGGTCGGTGAAGGAGCTGACGACCTGTTCGAGAGCGTCGTCGGCACGCAGGTCGGGGATCGCCTTCAGGCGCGCCAGCCGTTCGTCGTTGACATACCGGCGTTCTTCGAAGATCGCCGAGTAAAGGCCGAGCTTGGAAGTGAAGTGGTAGACGACGAGGGACAGTTGGACGCCGGCCTCTTCGGCGATCTGGCGCATCGTCGCGCCGTGGTAGCCCTCCAGGGCGAAGAGGCGTTCCGCCGCTCGCAGGATCGCCTTCCGCCGACTGCCGCTCGTCTCGCTTCGACTGGCCGTCATGTCGCCCATCTGGCCGTCCCTCAATCTCTGCGTGCTTCCGCTCGAGTATGGCACCGGCGTCACCGGGGGATGTGAGCCGAGTCGGGAGCCCTCCCATGGCGACGCGGGTGGCGGCCGGGTTCAGCCGCCACGAGGCAGCCCACAGGTGGCCGACGTGTTCGCCAACGCGTCGCGGACGTTTTCGACGAGCGCGTCCTCCACCGCCCGCACGGTACCGAACCCGTTCTCCTGAAAGATGTCCCCCTCCCGCTTGAGCAGGCCCGGCCTCGGCTCGACGGACCGGCCGAACCACAGGACGTTCCCGTTCGCCGCGTCGAAGCGGGGCCAGCCGGCTCCCGGACGGCCGCTGCGGATGAAGGACGCGTACAGCTCGCCCATCCGCGCGCTGACCCGGCGCACCTCCCCACGGTCGGCCCCGTCGAACGCCGGCCACCAGGCGAGGTCGCGTTCGGAGTGGTTGCGGAACAGGAAGGGGATGTCCCCGGTGTGTACGGCGCGGAGCCGGCCGTCGAGTCCGGGCAGGTCGTACGAGAACTGGAAGAGGTGCACCGGGATCCGCTGCGCGCTGAGGTTCCGCGCGATCGCCAACGACGGCAGTTTGAAGAACTCGAAGGACATGATGTCCGACAGCAGCCTCCCGGGAAGGTGGCCCGGGTGGAGTTCGTGCATTCGCCGGTAGACCTCCTCGGCACCGTCCGCGCCGAAAACCTGCTCCATGACGCGTAGCACGTCCTGCCGGGAGCCGTGCCTGACCGTCTCGGAGTGCCCACGGAAGAACTGCCACTCGTCCTTCGCGAAACCGATCGCCACTTCCAAACCGGGCTTGGCGGCGACATTCTCCGACAAGTGCAGCGCCGGGACCTGCGGAACCCAGTTTTCGTCGACGACCGCGCCCAGCGGAGGCCAGGCGAGATGGTGGTCCGGGGGGAAGTAGCGGGTCAACACGTTCTGCACGGCCAGGAACCGGTTCGGATCGACGTCCTGGAGCCGCGACGGGTTGTAGAGGCCGAGGAGGTCGAGATACATCCGTGCGACGGTGACGGCTTCCGATCGCTGCTGCGTGCACCAGAGATTGAAAGGGGACAGCGACTGCAACACCGCGCGCCGGAAGTAGGGATGCGCGTTCGGGTTGGTCAGCAGGTGTGAGACCGCGGTGGCTCCAGCGGACTCCCCGCCGACCGTGATGTTCTCCGGATCACCTCCGAAGGCCACGACGTTCTCATGCACCCACTTCAGTGCCGCCAACTGGTCCTGTACGCCGAGGTTGACCGCCTCCGGCAGGTCACCGGCCAGGAGTCCGAAGTGGACCCATCCCAGGGCGCCCAGACGGTAGTTCGGCCGGACCACGATCACGTTGGCCTCGCGAGCCAGGTTCGCGCCCCTTTCCAACGCGAACGAACCGGAACTGACGGCGTTGGCACCGCCGTGGTAGTAGACGTAGACGGGCAGGCCTCTGTGTGGCGCCGACTCCGGTACCCACATGTCGAGGTAGAGGCAGTCTTCCGCCGCGTGGTTGTGGCGGTAGGTCGCGTTCGTGTAGCCGGGCCAGGCCATGATGCCGGGCACGCCGGGGTCGATGTCCCGCACGATGCGCTCGACCTCGCCCTGGTTGGCGGAGTTGAACTGGTACGAGGCGGGACCTGGGCGGCTCGCGTCCTTGACGCCCTGCCACGGTTCCGGTGGCAACGGTGAGCGGAACCGCAGCGGTTCGACCGGAGGCTGGGCGAAAGGGACACCGTGATACGCGATGACACCCTCTTCATGGATTCCGCGGAGCAGTCCGGCTGTCACCCGGGTGACAGCCTGCGCGTCCATCGTGTGCATGACCTTCCTTCTCCTGCCGAACCGTGGGATGCGTCCGGGATCGGGGCAGAGTCTGTTCGGAGGGTGGGCCGGCGCCAGGCGGCCCCGCGCACTGCTCACACGTTGTCAGGCCGGCGCGGTCTGCCGCCCGAGTCGGGCCGCGGCCTGCGGGAACAGCGCAGGGCGTTTCGCCCGATGGCTTCGCGTTGTTCGCGAGGCAGCCCGGCGATGTCCGCCAGGGCATGCCGGTTGCGCCTCTCGCTCCTCGGCAGTGGTGGGCGGCGTGAAATGCGCGCGCACATCGAGCAGGTCGGTCATCGTCACCGGAGCACCTTTCTCCCGGAGCCGGCGTGGTAGCCGGGCGAGGCGGGCGACGTTTCCGCGCACGGTGATCACGCGCCTGCCCGGCTCATCACCCGCACAGGTCTGGCACGGAGCGACCGACGCGCACAGGACCAACAACCCACCGCGACGCTGCTCCTTCCCACTCCTTCCACCGAGACGAGAGACCCGCCGGACATCAAGCTAAGACTTGACTGTACGTACGTCCAGTGATTTTGAGCGCGCCGCGACCCAATCCCGTAACCTCTGGTGCTGGTTGGCGCCTTGGCTGGGCGTGGATGGGTGATTCCAGCGCCTGACCGCGGTCCTGCACCCTGAACCATGGCATGCGGCAGATGATGACCCGCTGGGCTGGTGTGGTCGGGCGGCCAAGTGACGGGCGGGGCAGGCGTCGAGCCGGCCGCGGCCGGCTCGACGGTCACTCGATGGGTTGGTCTTCGTGTCCTGTGCCGTGGCCTGTCTGTGGTGTGGGTAGTTCGGTGGGTGTGATCAAGAAACTCGTTCTCGCCTTGTCCATGGCTGCGGTTGTCGGGCTGCCCCTGGCCACTCCCTCGGCCACCGCGGATTCTCCCGTCAGGGAGATCCACGGGCACGGCAAGCAGGCCTGCCCGGAGCGGTCCCTGTGCCTCTACCAGGACCGTGACTTCAACGGCCGCCACGATGCCCCCGTCTGGGTCCTCAACGGCCACGATGTCGACCAGCTCAGCAAGTACGACGCCAACGACCGGGCATCGTCCGTCTACTACCGGGCGCCTTTTGCGTGGTACGCCTATCTGTGCGAGCACGCGTCCTGCGGCGAGGGCGACTTCAAGCTGATCCACGGAGCCGCCTCCTACGAGACTCTCGACGGCCTCAACGGGGATCACGGCACGATGGTCAACTCCAGTGAGAAGAGGGTGTGGCTGACCGACAGCATCAGCGCCGTCAGGTTCGGTTCCACGAACCGCTGAGCCACCACTCGGCAGGAGAGAATGCCAGGCAGTTCCCGCGCAGCCGTGAGGCGCCGGTCTGCCGTGCCCGCGGCTCCGAAGCGCCTTCAGCCGTGCCGCCGCCGTCCGCCCACGACCGGGCGCGTCTGCCCGCAGAGAGCTGCGCCTGACCGCTTGCCAGGTACAGAGGGCTTCGCCGCCGACAGGAGTTGGCGCTATGGTCCTGACCGTGGCCGCCGCCCCCCACGACATCTCGGTCAGCAACAGGCCGGGGCTCCTGCGACAACTCGTTCGCTCATGGCGGCGTCGGCGGTGTCCCAGCCGCCTACCGGCGGGTGACCGTGCGTGCTGAAGATCCTCGCCGTCGCGCGGGCGGCGGCCGTCGAGACCGCCGGCCGAGATCCGCGACGGAGCCCGGGCCGCAGAAGTCACCGGCCCCCGCTCCAACGATGGACCGACCGGCAGGCGCCTGATCGTACGCAAGGAACGGTCCGACTCTGGATGCCGGTTGAGGGTTCACGGCAGCTGACGGTCCAGGTTCTCCGGGATGCTCAGCTCCTGGGTTCCAATGACGGACAGCAGTTCCAGTTGCTCGGCTCCCGTGCTTCCGGGCGAAGCGGTGAACCACAGCAGACGTTGCCGGCCGTCCTCGCTGAGGAGGTTGTAGCAGTCGAGTTCGATGACGCCGAGCAGGGGGTGGACGATCCTCTTGTGGTCCATGCGGCGCACCGCGACGTCGTGGGTGTCCCAGAGGGCTGCGAACTCCTGGCTGCGGCGGCGTAGCACGGCGACCATCTTCGTGACCTCTGGGTCCCCGCCGCGCCGGGCGGCCGCCGCTTGGAGGTCGGCCACGAACACCCGGGAGTGGTGCGGGTGGTCCTCGGGCGGGTAGATCTCACGCGCCTGCGGGTCGGTGAACCAGCGGTACACGAAGCTCGCCGCCGGGCCACGGTGTGCCGGGGACGACCCGAACAGGCTCAGGGCGAGGTCGTTTTCCACCAGGGTTTCGTGCAGGTCGGTGATGACGCGCGCGGGGGTGTTCGACAGCCGGTCCAGGAGGGCGAGGAGCGCGGGCTGCACGTGTGCCGATGGTCCGTGCGCTGACGGGGGGACGGGCCGTTCGGCCAAGTGGAACAGATGGTCGCGCTCGTCGCCGTTGAGGCGCAGGGCTCGTGCAAGGGCGGCCAGGGTCTGGGCCGAGGGCTGCACGCCGTTCTTCGCGCCACCGCGTTCCAGCTCGGTGTAGTAGTCGGCGGACAGCCCTGCCAGCTGCGCGACCTCCTCGCGGCGCAGCCCGGGGACGCGCCGGCGCGGGCCCCGGGGGAGACCGACCTCGGCGGGGCGCATGCGGTCGCGGCGCGTCCTGAGGAAGGCACCGAGTTCTGGAAGGTTCACCCCTCCATGGTCGCTCGTGGGCCGCAGCCCATCCAGGGGGTGGCGTCCCCTGGGTAAACGCAGCCCTGGCTAGGGATGGGGGACCGACCGATCGTGGAAGACGCAGCAGGGCGATGGCGAGACCGCGGCCCGACCCCATCCACCACAGGAGTCAGCTATGGCCATCCCCACTTCCCTTGCCGGGACCGCTGTGCCGGTCCAGTCCGCCACCTCATCCCGTGTTGCGATCGTCCCCGGCGACGTCGAGCGCGCGGAAGCCTACGACCAGCGTCAGCACCCCGTATGAGTGATCCGGGCAAGCGCCCGGGAGCGCTCGTCCCTTCGGACGCCGATGTGACCGAGATCGGCGAAGCGATCACGCGACTGGTGGGATGAAGCACGGCACCGGCCTCTGCGCACCCACATAGACCCCGGTCGAGATGGCAGCGAAGTCGTCTCCGCGGCCGCCTACCGCCTCCGCGCCGACTTCTTCCGCCGTATCGGACTGGACGAGCCTGCGCACCGCAGGCAGCTCCCAGGAGCACCGCACCGAGAGAAGGAACAAGCAGCCATGCCTTTCGCGAACTTCAAGGTTCCCGAGAAGACCCTCACCGCGAATCAGAAGGAGGAGATCGTCACCCGCACCACCGAGCTGTACGTCGAGATCTACGGCGAGCGCGCCCGCAACAACACCATGGTGCTGGTCGAAGAAGTCGCTGACGGGGGCTGGGGCATCTCCGGCCATGTGCTCACCCTCGCCATGCTCGGCGAGGCGACACCGAGCGACACCAGCAACGCCTGACCGCATCCGCCGTCATTCGGGCAGGACAGCGCCCTGAAACCGGGGACCGCCGGGTCGAGCGTCCGCCGCACGGCAATCGCTCACCCGGCGGGCCGGCCATCGTGGGCCTGCGTTACGACCTGGCCTACGGCAGCGCACACCTCGTCGCCTTCCACGGTCTCGAGCCGTAGCCACGCCGCATCCTGAGCGTTCCGCACCCCTGTCGCGTCCGCTGAGCGCGCGCATCATTGCCGGTCACCCTGTAGGCCGGGGGCCTGCGGCACGTCGCAGCCGGTTGGCGATCGCGAGCCCCAGCCCTTCCTCGGCCGGCACCGAGGCGACGATGACGTCGCACCCTTGCTGGTCGAGTTCGCGCAGGAACCCGTACAGACCGCGCGCGTAGTCAGTCATCGAACCGGGGACCCTCACCACCGCATGTGCCGGCACGGCGGCGTCGGGGGAGGCGGGTGGGAGGACAAGGCCTACCCGGTGCCCCGCCTCCCGCATGCGCTGAGCTTCGGAGACGAGCCCTTCCGGCTCGACGAGGACGACCCGCGCTCGCGGTGCGTAATGCGACGGGTGCTGGCCCGGCACCCGGACGCTGCTGCTCGAGGGGACCGCCAAGGGGTGCCTCAGCACCTCCTCGAGGGCTTCGCGCGTGATCCCGCCGGGGCGCAGGATGCTCGGTGTGTCGCCCGTGACGTCGACGATGGTCGACTCGACGCCGACCGCGCAAGGGCCGCCGTCCAGGACGAAGTCGACCGCGTCACCGAGCTCCATGCGGACATGGTCGGCGGTGGTGGGGCTGACGGCGCCGAAGCGGTTCGCGGACGGGGCCGTGACACCGCCGCCGAAGGCAGCAAGCAACGCAAGCGCTACAGGGTGGTCGGGCACTCGCACGGCCACCGTCTCCAGTCCGCCGGTCGCCTCGAGCGGCACTCGGCGACCGCGCCGCAGGACCAGCGTGAGCGGGCCCGGCCAGAAGCGCTCGGCCAACAGACGCGCCGTAGGCGGCACATCCTCGACCCACTCGTCGAGCATCTGCGCATCGCCGAGATGGACGATCAGCGGGTGAGAGGGCGGACGCCCCTTGACCTGGAAGATGCGTGAGACAGCGGCGGGATCCTCGGCGTCGGCCCCCAGGCCGTAGACGGTCTCGGTCGGGAGAGCCACGAGCCCTCCGGCGCGCAGCACACCGGCTGCCTTCTCGATGTCACTGGTCCTCGCGATCACCCTCGCAATCCTAGGCGCACGTCGAGGACCAGGCAGCGGCCACGACGTCTTCCTCACCCTGGAGTGCCGCAGTTGACCGCAACTTCATTGGACGCGAACTTCGTCGGGTGCGGAACCTGTTGCTGCGTAGCGCCGTCGGCGCCGACGGACCACAGACCAGAGAGCGGGCTGCGTGGGCGCATCCACAGGCACCTCACCGCCTCCGGCCCCTGAGGGGCCGGAGGCACTCGCCTCGGGTGCCTTCCTCACCGTGCAGGAGAGACTGGCGGCCGTTGTGGCAGCTCGTGCTCGTGCCGAAGCGGGCTCGACGACGGCCTTGCGGATGCGGTAAGCGGCCCTGCCGGGAGATCGTCGCGGCAGCCTTGGGGCTGTCGCGATCGCGTGAAGCTCTGGCTTCGAGGGGCACCCGTCGGTGGACTCGCCAGCTACGCAGAACCCCGTACGAGACAACCTCCGTCAGATGGCGGGGCTGCAGTGCACAGCGGCACCGGACCACGAGGTGAACTGGAAGCAGGCTTGGATCATGTAGCCGGGTCCGTCGTAGTAGCCGTAGGTGGAGCCGTCACCGCCGCCTGGCGTGATGGAGTGGATTCCGGAGGGCTCGTTCGCTGTGCTGCGGAGCATGGGCACCTCCCTCATGCGGTGCTCGTGCGGTCCAAAGGGTTCGTGAGCACCGGACTGTGCCGCGATCACGTGACCGGGGCACAGCAAGTCTCATCAGCTGGAAAGAACCAATGGGACCTCCGTCGCTGGAGATTGCGGGCCCGCGGGACGAGGCAGGCTTCGACCTGCAGCTTCCCGTCGGCATTTGACGAGTTCGAGGGACGCGGGACGCCCTGCTTGATCTATGCCGCCGGGCCCCACAGGCCTGGGAGACAGCCCGCGAGCGAAGGACACCGCCGCTCCCGGCCGGCTTTCTGGACAGCTGGGACGCGGCGGGCGGGGGAGCGCCGTCGTAGTGCTGTACGGGCGTCCGCAGGCGCTGGTCCACCGCGCCCCGCTCGGCAACGCCCGGAGGCCTCGTCCTCGGCGGACAGGCGAGTGGCCGCGCCGCCGCCGGTGACGCCCTCGATGTGATGCTTCTCCAGGGTGAGGCGGAATGCTTCCTGGATCAGGTGCTATCCGCAGAGCGCCCGAGGCCTTCGCCGCCAAGTTCGGACGAGGCCCGCGTGCGGGGGACGATCCGTTATGTGCGCGTGGTACAGAAGAGCGTGCGTGCTTGGCGTGGTGAACCGGAACTACGCGGCAGGTCATGATTCACGGCAGGACGCGTTGCGCTGATCACCTCATGAGCGGTTGTGGGGTGGTTCTGCCGGT
This sequence comes from Streptomyces sp. ICBB 8177, assembly GCF_003144095.1. Lineage (GTDB taxonomy): Bacteria > Actinomycetota > Actinomycetes > Streptomycetales > Streptomycetaceae > Streptantibioticus_D. Next base: position 434,348 of record NZ_NSKH01000004.1, read on the forward strand.
GACGGTCGAACCACCCTTGTCAGCCGCGTGGTTCCACCATCTGCTGACCCGGCCCGCGGTAGAGGTGGACAGACGCGAATTCCGCGCTCGATGGGGGAGCGCTGATGCGCCGATCGGTGGAGGCGAGCATCGTGGCGCCGTGTTCTTCCGCCACCAGTGGCAGCGGGACCCAAGGCTTGCCGAACGGACTGCGGAGTTCAGCGCGAACGCGCGTGCGCGTCGCTTGTCTGTCCGCTCGGCCCGGCGCGCGCAATGGCATCCGGTTCCGTATCGGTGTGCCGCCGGCCGTTGGTCGAATGACGGCCACGCAATAACGTCCTTTCCCGGACAGGTGTTGTCCGTTGCCGGTCGCTTGTCACGGTTCGGGCCTCGTCACGAGCGGCGTAGCAGACTTGGCCGGTGAAGGCGAGTGCTCATCACCGCGGGGTGGGTTCGCTGATCGGGTGTGAACCTCGGCGGTGTGGAGTGGCTCCCTACTATGTGGGGGTGACGTGCAGGGCTCCCTCATGGAGGAGGTCGGGTGTTCGCGGTGGCTGTCCGGAGGGACGCGCGGGGTGTGGTGTTCACGTTGCGCGGTGAACTCGACTTCGACAGTGTGGTGCAACTGCACGACGCCGCTGAGAGGGAACTTGGCAGGCGGGATGCGGGGCCCGTGGTGGTGGACTGCGCTGCCCTGTCGTTCTGCGATTCCTCCGGCGTCAGTGCGCTGATCCGGCTGGCCCGGCAGCTCACCGCCCGGGACCGGGAGCTGCGGTTGGCGGCTGTGCCGGCCTCTGTGTCCCGTCTGTTCTCTCTGACCGGGCTGGACCAGCTCTTCGCCGTCCACCGGGACGTGGCCGAGGCCTTGGCCGGCGTTGCGGCAGGACGTGGCATGGTGGTTGCCGGCGGCTCCGACGAGCCCGTCCGGCCGAGTGAGGGGGAAAGCGCATGACGCGCACACCGGAGCAGCAGCGTGCCCAAGTGCCGGCTGCGCGTCATCCGTCCACCGGTGGCGAGGACGACCTGGGGGCACTGTTCGGGAAGTCGACGGCGGTTTTCGCCGCCCTCGCGGGACCGGCGCACATGCTGGAGGCGGCGAACGGCGCGTTCTTCGAGGCGATCGGCGGCGGGGAACGCGCTCGTACCGGTCTGCCCTTGGGCCAGCTGGTGCCCGAACTCGTCGAGCAGGGCTTCGTCTCCCTGTTGGACCGTGTCTACCGCACCGGCCAGGCCTACAGCGGCCGGAACGCGCGCGTGGTCCTGGGGGAGGGCGCCGCCGCCCGCGAGGCGTTCTTCGACTTCACCTACGAGCCCCGTCTGGACGATGGCGGCAACGTGATGGGCGTGCGAGTGATAGGGGTGGAGACCACCCAGGTCAAGCACGCCCAGCGGCTCGCCGCCGAACACCGGGCACTGCTGGAGCAGATCGCCCGCCAGGCGCCTTTGCCTGAGGTGCTGGACGGCATGGCCCGCACCATCGAGGACCTCGCACCCGAGGAGGTGCTCGTCTCCGTCCTGCTCGCCGACGCCGACGGGCGGCACCTACGGCACGGCGCCGCACCGAGCCTGCCCGACTTCTACAACCAGGCCATCGACGGCATCGAGACCGGGGAGGGCGTCGGCTCGTGCGGTACGGCCGCCCACCGCCGCCAGAACGTGATCGTCACCGATATCGCCACCGATCCGTTCTGGGACGACTTCCGTGACCTGGCGGAAAAGGCCGACGTGGCCTCCTGCTGGTCGACCCCCATCCTCGCCCGCGACGGCGCCCTGCTGGGCACGTTCGCGATCTATCACCGCACTCCTCGGGCCCCGCAGGAGAGCGACCTGGCTCTGGCCCGTGTCTTCGCCGACACCGCCGCCCTGGCCATCGAACGCCACCAGGCCGAGCAGGCCCGCACCGCGGCGGAAGCCCGCGAGGCGGCCGCCCGCGATGATCTGGCCTTCCTCCTGCGCGCCAGCACCGCCTTGACCACTGACCTGGATGCCGCCCAGATCCTGCGGCGTCTGGCCGCCTCCTGCGTGCCGAGACTCGCACCGCTGTGCGCGGTCGACATCATCGAAGGCGGCCGGGTACGCCGAATTGCCACCGCAGCCCCGACACCGCCCGAGCAGGACCTGCTCGCCTCCCACATCCCGGTCTACGACGCCGATGACGACGCCGTCGCCCGCGTCCTGTCCTCCGCCGTGAGCGAAGTCGCCCGCCGCACCCCCACCGGGCCCGGCCCCTGGCGCGAACTGGGCGTCACCGGTTACCTGTGCGTGCCCCTGCTTGATCGCGGCAGCGCGTTCGGCACCCTGACCCTGCTGTCCACCGGCGACCACGTCTTCGACGGCCACGCCGTCGCCCTCACCGAGGAACTCGCCCGCCGTGCCGCCTCAGCCGCCCGGAACGCCCGCCAGTACACCCACCGTGTGACCCTCGCCCGGGACTTGCAGGCCGGCCTGCTCCTGCCGGACCTGCCCGACGTGCCCGGCGCCGACATCGCCGCCTACTACCACCCCGCCGGCGAAGGCCTCGACATCGGCGGCGACTTCTACGACCTGTTTCCCCTCGATGACGGCCGGTGGGCCTTCCTTCTCGGCGATGTCTGCGGCCGCGGCGCCCTCGCAGCCACCACCACCGCTCTCGTCCGCCATACCGCCCGTGCCATCGCTCCTCTCCTGCCCGGCCCCGAGGACGTCGTCCAAGCCGTCAACCGCGCTCTGCTCAACCGGCCCGACAGCCACGGAAACGGCTTCGTCACCCTCGTCTACGGCCAACTCACCCCTACGCCCGAGGGCCTGGACATCGAACTGGTCCGCGCAGGACACACCCTGCCCCTCCACCTCACCGCCGCACGCACCACCCCCGTCGACGCCACAGGAGGCCTGCTCGGCGTCGCACCCGACCCCCAGGTCACCCCACACCGCCTCCACCTGCGCCGCCACGAAAGCCTCCTGCTCTACACGGACGGCATCACCGAGGCCCGTGACGCCGCCGGCACGCAGTTCGGCGAACGACGTCTCAGCCACGCCCTGACCCGGGTGCCGCCACAACACGCCGCCCAGCAGGTCGTCGATGCACTCATCGGTGCACTGCGAACTTTCACCGCAGGCCGCGGCATCGACGACGACCAAGCCGCCCTCGTCATCACCGCCGTCCCCCGCCCGGTCGAAGACCACCGCCCCATCACGTCGGGATGCCGCTGAGCAGCGAACAACCGCGGCGCGATAGGAGTGTCCGGCGTTGCCTGTGATCGGGGGATGGACGCCGGCGACATCGGACCGGAGCCGCCGTAGGCACGGGCCGGCGTTCGCGCGGGGGCCAGTGGTGCAGCGGCGGCGCCGGTCCTGGTAGGCCCGGCTGGCCGCGAGGGCGGAGGACGCTTACACCGCGTCCGCCGACACGCGGGTTGCCGGCCGAAGCCCGAGAACCGGGACGCGGAAACCCGCGACTGGTCAGCCACGGCATCCGCTGATCGCAGCAACCTCCCGACGCGGTGGAGGCAACGCCGTTGCTGCCCCCGGGCGTTGATGTACCTGCCTCGTGGACCCCGCGGTGCTTCACAGCGGCCTGCCCAAGGGGCTTCCGGCCGAAGGCCGATCCGCCTGACGGCGGGATCGGTCCCACGGCCGCCCAGGTCGATGCGCTCGGGCACGTTCGCCATATGCATGGCCGACCACGGCACCGTCCGGCCGGGGCCGATCGGCTCGCGCGTCTCGGTGTCGACTACCGCCAAGCGGAGACGAACTGCCGGCCGATGCTCTGCCCGGTTGCGCCCACGCTGTGCCCACTGCCGTACCCATCGCGTCGGGGTCGGCGCCCAGTATCGTCGAGGATCAGCGTGTCGACACCGCCTGTGGGCCGGGGCCCACGCCACGAGATGACCTTGACGACGGACCGTATGGTTCAACGCCGGATAGTGAAGATCATCTGCGGCAGCATTCTGCCGGTGATGGAGCTGGAGGGGACGCTTCCTACCCGAACCGCGCCCATCGCGCGGTAGAAGAACTCGGCGTTCGGGTCCGCGTCGATCGTGAGTTCGGTGAACCCCAGGTCTCGCCCCGTGGCGATGGTGTGCTCGAACAACACGCGCCCGACCCCTTGGCCAATGGCCCGAGGATCGACGAACATCATGCCCAAAGCACCGGTAGGCGGCTTTCCTTCAAGAGTCGTGAAGCCCAGAATACGGCCGTCCCCGTCAGCCACTGTGGCCCGTCGGCGTGTTACCTCATGAGCGGCAATGGTGAGCTCGTCTCGGCAGGCTTCCAGGAAGTCGACGGGATAGCCCCAATACGCCTTGGACCGCAGCGCCAAGTCGGTGAGGACATCGGCCTCCGTCGCGCTTGCAGGCCTGATCAGCACGTCCATGTACGCCTCCGGGTGAGGAACCGATCTCTTGATGATCGCACCGGCGCCCGCCCCGACGCCGGACTTCGGCGGACGCGGCACGTCTGCCCTTTTCACCTGTCGGGTCGCGGCCCCAAGGCCAAGGTTGCGGCCCGGCCGAGGCGCTGGCACGCCGCTGGAACCCGTTCCTCTTCGACGGCCCGGGGCGCCAGACGATGCTCTTCGAACGCGGTGTGCCGTTCCGCTACGGCGGAGGGCCGTCCTGATCCCGGTCATCGACACACTTCGCAGCAGTCTTCGAGGAGCTCGAAAGCCAAGCCGCTCACCGCATCCGGGTCGCGATCGACTCCGCCGCAGGGCCCTTCGAACGCGCCGACCGGGGCGTCGAGGCGTTCCTCGACGTCTGCTCAGAAGACACCTATCGGCATGTCGACCTCCTCCAGCGGCCCCTCGCCCTGGGCTGGCAGCGACGGCGCCAGCTGGACCAGCTCCACCTTGGACGCCTCGTCCTCGACACGGCCCATGCCCTCCTCGACACCGCGGTCATCCGGCCCCAGCCGGCCGAGCTGATCGCCAGAGTCTTCTGCGGCGCCGCTCTGACCGAACGGTCACTGGCCATCACGGAGACCAACAACCCGGACCACGCCCGCCACCAGGCCACGAGACTCATGCACGACTTCGTAGGCGGACTGGCGATCAACGCCGAGGCACACCGCGGATGACTCTGGTGAGTTGCCGTAGGCGATGAGGCCGCCAAGACGGTCGCTCTGCGCTGAACACGACCGGTTCACCCGAGTCCCGGGAGCCGTGGCCCGCCATGCCGGTTCACCGGATTCGCCCCGTTTCGCGCAAGGGGTTGTCACGGAACATCAACTCGCCTGTCACAACGGCATCTTGATCAGACCCGCATCGCAACGGACCGCCCGGCAGCACACATCTTCAGCACCGACAGCGGCCCGCCAGCTGGAGCGGGCCGGACCAGACCATTCCGCAGGAGTGCACATGCGCGCCAAGAACATCGCCGCCCTCACCGTGATCGTCGCCGCGGCCGGCCTCTCGCTGACCGCATGCGGCAGCAGCGACGGTTCGACCGCGGCCGCGCACACCAGCACGCCTGCTTCCGCGAGCAGCTCGACGAACGGCCAGGACACCACCAGCCCTTCCACCGGCACCTCCAGCAACACCAACGGCGGGCCGGGAACCACCACCAGCGGCAGCGCCAGCGGCGGGAAGAACACCGGCACCAGCGGCGGCACGGGGAAGAACACCACCGGTACAGGGACCACCGCGTCGGGCGCCCCGTGCAAGACCGCGCACCTCGGCTTCAGCGCCGACTCCGCCGGAGTCGCCAACGAGATCGTCGTCAACCTGAGGAACACCGGCTCCGCCAGCTGCACCATGCACGGCTTCCCCGGCGTCCAGCTGCTCGGCGCCGACGGCCTGGGCGACGAGGGCCCCAACGCGGCTCGCACCGACACCACCGCGCCCGCCGTCACCATCGCCCCCGGGGAGGAGACCCGCTTCCTCCTCCACTACATCCCCGACACCAGCGGCTCCGGCAAGATCTACACCAAGCTCGCCGTCACCCCGCCCAACGAAACCGTCTTCGACGTCATGAGCCTCAACGGCTTGAAGATCACCGTGCCCGCCACGTCCGGCGACGCCCCCGACGTCTACGTCGACCCCGTCGGCTACCACACCGGCACCGGCAAGTAACCACACCAACAGCCTCAGCCCACACGAGACACCAGCCCCAGCAGCCACGGTCGGTTGTGGTCCGTGGCCCCCTCGGCCACAGGGACTCCCAACGAGAGCCCGCAGCAAGGGACTCGGGAGGACCAACACTTCTGCGCCAGGGAGGTCGTAATGAGCGGGTGGGCCGCCGACGACGCCGGCGAATGCGGTGGCCCGGATTCGCAGGCCCCTGTGAAGCGGCCGGGGCCCGCACCTCAGGTGGAATCAGCGCAGTCGACGTGCCCGGCCCAGGTGTGCGCGGTCCTCCCTGCGCAGGGCGGTCGGGTCACGCGGACAGGAGCGCCGGAGACTCACTGAGACCAGCGCGGAGCGACCCCGGACGCTCACACAGACACACTGATCGAGCCCGGGCGGCTGCTGGGTGTGGCTGCCGTGCTCGATGCACTGGTCAAGATCCACCTGGTCACGGATCCGTCCCGACTGCCGCCGGTCTCCGGCAGACGGCGAGGGGCGGCGTGACCTGTGACATGTGTTGTGCCACTGCCTGTGTAACAGGTCTGTCTTCAGCGGGAGTTCGGGGGAACGTCTCACCGTGACTGAGCAGTCCTGATGATCAGAAACGTTCGCCGATACCGACCCACGCGGATGCGTGCGGGGTCGTGTCGAGCGGCGGATGCCCGCAACCGATCCGAGGAAGACGATGCGCGTTCACAAGCTCACCTTCGCCGCTCTGGCCGTTGTTACGAGCCTCTCGCTCACCGCCTGTCAGAACGACGGCGGCGGCACGACGGGACAGAAGGACCCGTCGGCCGCGTCCACCGCTTCGTCCCAGGGCGGCGGTGCGGGGGCGGACGGCGGCTCCGGTCAGGGCGGTGGTGCGCAGAATTCCGACGGGGCGGGCTCGGCCGGGAACGGCTCGGCGGGCAAGGGCTCCTCCGCGCAGGGCACGGCCGCGGGCAGCGGATCCGGCGCGGCAGACGGGACGGGCAAGGCCGCCTGGTGCCGTACCGACGAGCTGGAGATCACAGCAGTGGACAACACCATCGACGGCGACCCGGAGCGCACCGTCGTGGTGACGATGAAGAACCACGGTGGCCGGGACTGCACCATATCCGGGTACGCCGGAGTCGACCTGCAGCTTCCGGAAGGCGCGTTGTCCGCCAAGCGCACGGGCGAGAAGGCCACCTCGTCGGTCCTCCGGAACGGGCAGTCGATCGCCTTCGGGATCCACTACCCGACCAACGACACGGGCGGCTCCGGCGTCCGCGTCATCGGGCTGCGGGTGACGCCGCCGAACGAGACCCGGACGGTCACCCTCAAGTGGCCCGGCGCCGCCACGCTGCCCGTCACGGACGCCACCACCTCCCAGGTGACGGTCGGCCCGGTGGGCAGCGCCGGCCAGGGCGGCTGAACGTACATCCAGCCCGCCGCCCCAGCGGTGGACGAACGGCGCGAAGCGGCGGCGAACATGGATGGCCGCTCGGCCGAGTCGAGCCTCGCCCACACACACGAGGTGCCGGTGTATGCCCTCGCGCCGCCGGCTGCGGCCCGCCACCGTCGGGGACGCTGTTGGCTGTTCCGGGGCCTGGTTACTTCGCCCTGCCGAGCCTTGCTCGGCAGGGCGAAGTCGTGCGAAGTGGCTGTTCGGGTGGGGGCCCGGGTGTGTCGGTGAGGTGAGCGTCAATGTGGGCGAGGTTGATCGCGGCACCCGTGAGGTGGTGCTGAAGGCTGGTCTTCGCGGGGCCCGGTAGAGGTCGTCTTGTATGGGACGTGAGTTGGGCGGTGAGCTGAAGCACGATGGTTTTCACGTGGGCCGGCTGGTTGTCACCGACGGCTGTGTGGGCGGTTGGGACCGAGCGCGACAGCTCGCAACTGTGGTCATCCGTGTCAGGCATCCCAGTCCTGGTTCTCCTGGGCTGGCCTCTGCCGGCTCAGGCGTCAAAATGTCAGTGGGCTCTGCCAAGGTGTGCGTCGTGGATGAACTGGTGGAGCGTGTCGACGATCAAGATCGTATGCTGGGGATGGTGGTCAGCCGCCGGCAGGCCACCCAGGAGGGTTGGCTGCACCGCATCGCCGTGACGGTGTGCCGTGATGAGCGTGGACGGATCCTCATCCACCGACGGTCGCAGCAGGTGTCCCGCTTCCCCGGGCTCTACGAGATTGAGGTCGGTGGCGCCGCGAATGTCGGCGAGTCCTACGAACAGGCCGCCGCGCGGGAGCTGGCCGAAGAACTGGGCATCCGTGCGCTGCCGCGCCTGCTGTTCACGTTCATCAACCGAAGCGGCTTGAGCCCTCACTGGCTCGGCGTGCACGAGGCCGTGGTGCCGGACACCGTGGTCGCCGATCCCGATGAAATCGCCTGGCATGGCTGGCTGACCGAGCCGGAGCTGCGGTCGGCCCTGCTGGAGTGGCGCTTCACTCCCGACAGCAACGAAGCCTTCAGCCGGTATGTGGCCTTCCGGGTCGCGCGGTCCTGACGTGGCCCAACACGCCCAGGTTCAACGCCTGTTGAACCTGGCCTCAGAGGGCGGTATGTGACGTGATGTCGCGTTGCTCCTCATCCGCAACCCGGACAATGAGGCTGGTCCGTGCTCTAGAGCCCCGGTCCCGTCAGGGCGGCAGCGACGATCAAGCTTCCCAGCCCTGGCCCACACATCGCGGCTATGAGGAGCACAAACCCAAAGGCGCGATAGAGGACCCGCTGGCGCAGGCGTGGTTGGGGCGCCAGTCCGAGACGCGCTTGCGCGTGCCTGGTGACCTTGATCGTGGGGCGATCGGACTGTGACGATGCGCTCTCGATGGCCTGGCGTATCGCGGTGTCGATGCTAGGTGATGACCCGTCCACCACCAGGCGCACGCCGTGCTCGTCGTGAAGGTGCAGTTCGTCGATGAAGCCGCCCGTGCGATTGATCGTCTCGAAGCGGCGAACCTTCGTCAGCCGGTTCAGGTCCAGCGTGCGCGGTCCGCTCAGCGTGCGGGCGGTCAAGGACCGTGTTCCTGCCTTGACGGTGAGATGGACCCTTCCACCCCACCCGTACCAGATCGGAAGAACTGCCCCACCCGCGATGTACCCAGCGATCATCGACAAGGGAACGTAGGACTCGTTCAGCGCGTGGGTCCGTATCAGCGCCACATCGATGACGACTGCTGCGGCCCACACACCCGACACGATGGCGATCCACCGGCGCATGCGCCGAGCGCAGACCGTCGGCGCCACCGGACAAGGTGGCAACCGGCGTTGTCCGCCGCGTGCCAGCCGGCGTAGCCGTCGACGCTCCTGTGCGAGCTCCTGACTGATCCGCTTCCAAGACGGTCTTCGTTTCTCCACGCCCGGAGGCTATCGCCATTTGGGGAGATCACCGGAGGGCTACGGCAGCGGCAGGGTGAACAGCCCCTGCTCGGCCTCGACCAGGATTTCCCGCTCGACGAGCCGCTTGAGCTTGAGGCGGACGTTGTTGATGTTGCTGGGCGCGATCTCCACGTCCATCGCCTCGCACACCGCCCGCGCCTCGCCGGGAACAGGTCCGCGAACTCCGCGTCGGTGAACAACGGCCCCAGCTTGTCCCTCACCCGGATCGCAAAGCCTCCCTTCGGGAACGCGGCCCTGCGTCCCCCTCACAGTCTCCGCCGAAATCTCCCCAGAGCCTTGCGGCTGCATCGACACCCGCACCCACCCCATACGACAACGTCGGCTTTCAAGACCACAACCAGGTCTTGAAAGCCGACGTCACGCACGACCCCGGGTTGGCCAACAACGTCCCCGACGGTGGCGGGGCCGCATGTTTCGCTTGTGGTGCTGGTCAGGCGCCGGGCTGTACGGGGCCGATGCGGGTGCCGAAGTCGACGGACAGCTTTCCGTCGGCCTCCTGGCTGCCGGGGATGGTTCCGCCGCCGGGGGTCTTGAGGGTGAAGACGACCCGGTTGGCCGTGGCGCCTTCGGACGCGTTGGGCACCTGGATGTCGAAGTGGACGGGGTGGCCGGGGCCGAAGGTCACCTTGGTGCCTTGTGAGCCGTAGGGGTTCGCGGTGATGCCCTTGAGGGAGTTGTAGTTGTAGAACTTCACATCGCTGGGCGAACCGGCCAGCTGGCAGGCGCTGGTCTTGGGGGCGGCGGTCAGCGTGACGCGGTAGTGGCGGTGCCCGGAGCTGGCGGTGTCCGGCGTGATCTTCGTCTTGAGATTGGCGGGGCGGCACGAGGACGGCGCGCTGGAGCCGGCCGGATGCGCGGCGGTGGATGCCTGCGCGACACCCGTACCGGCGATTCCCGCCAGTGCAACGCCGGCAACTGCCATGATGAATTTGGTGGACTTACCCATGGTCGACTCTCCGTGTCTAGCTCTCCTGCGTGGGGCCGTGCCCCGAACTCCTGACGCCATGAAGCCTGCCGATTTTCTTCGCCGTGGCCGTCACGGCGACGTAACGCCTTCGCCACAGGGACCGAAGTGCCGCGTTCCACGGGCCGTCACCGCGTTGGTATGGGTCGGCGATTGGCGTCGGCGGGGAGTGCGGAACGCTTACGGGTAGACGAGGAAGAACGGCGCGCGGGCTCCTGGAAGCGGGGAAAGGTCTGGCCGCACTTCGACGCAAGCAGCGCCCTGGAGAAGCCAGTTGCCCCGTCGCCACCCGCCATTCCTCGTAGGCCCCACCCATGTGCGGGATGACGATGCGTGGCTTCGTTCATCTCAAGGAACAGCGACTGTTGACCGGTTCTGGAGGCAATTGCCGACCAGCCGACTCGTGAATGTCGAAGAGAAATGACGGCGCTCGCGAGTGAGTGAGAGGAACGCGGGGCGGCCAGATGCCCGTGAGGGTGGCCCTCAACGCCATCGTGTCGTGGAGCACGATGTACATCGAGGCCGCCGTCACTCAGCTCCGCACCGAAGTCCACGACGTCCGTAACGAGGTCGCGGCCCGGATCTCGCCGCTGAAGCACCGGCACCTGAACCCGCTCGGCCCTTACAGCTTCACCGCCGGCGTGCCGGCCGCCGACGTTCTACGTCCGCTGCGCGACCCGGACGCGCCGGTGTTGGACGAGGACGACGCTGGGAAGGTGGCCACGTCACCTCGGCGGGACGGTCGGGGGCGCCACCTGGCGCGGGCCAGTCTGCTAAGCCCGGGGGGCGATCGAAACCGTGCGGAGCTGCTGGCGTGAGCCGCTCACGTTGGGCGGTCCGCTGTCCGGGCGAGTTCCACGATCTCGTCGACGGGCCTTGCGGTGTGCAGGGCGACGGTCTGCGCGATGAGGTCGGTGAGGTCAGGCCAGGGCATGTTCCCGTGCGCGTTGTAGAGCGCGACCAGGCCGTGCAGGGCGGTCCACAGCAGTAGGCCGGCCTGCCACTCCTGCTCGGGTCCGCGACGGTCCTGGTGTTGATCACGGTCCTGGTGTTCGGGCTGGTCCTGCCGCGCGCCGGCCAGCGAAGCGACGACGGATCCGAGCAGTTCCTCTCCCGCGCCGTGCGAGTTCGTGGGCACCAGCTCTGCGGGCATCCCGCCGCCGAAGAGCGTGCGGTACTGCCCGGGGTGCTCGACTCCCCAGTGCACGTAGGCGGCGCACCGGGCGACCAGGTCGCCCAGGGGTCCCTCGGCACCGTCCGCGGCCGTGCGCATGACCGTCGCGAGTTCGTCGTAGCGCAGCCGCAGCACGTGCTGGACGAGCGCGCCGAGGTCCGGGAAGTGCCCGTAGATGCTCGCGGGGGCGACACCGACCTCGCGAGCAACCTGCCGGAGGGTGAGCGTCTCGGGCCGTTCGAGCGTGGCCAGCAGCCGGGCGGCGGCCTCCACCAGCTCGGCCTTGAGGACCTGCCCCTGCCCCCGTGGGTTCCGTCGGCGTCGGTGGGGGACGGCCTCTTCGCTGCTCACAGGCGTACTCCCAGCGTTCGGCAACAGTCGTTCACTTTACCGCCGGCCGCGCGCTCGCCTCCAACTCCGCGCCCGCCTCCAACTCCCTCGCCCCCAACCCACGGGCCTGCCAACCCTGGCCCCCGACCCCCTGCCTTGACATCGGTTACCAACACTTGTTCACTTACGTAACCAACACTTGTTCAGTTATTCGGGAGGAAGCATGCGCATCGCCGTACTCGGGGCGACCGGCAGGGTCGGCCGCCTCGTCGTCGAACAGGCCCTTCAACGCGGGCACGAGGTCGTCGCGCTGGTCCGTCGACCGGAGGCCCGCCCGGTGTCCGGACGGCCGACCGTCGAGATGCGCCGGGCCGATGTCACCGCCCCCTCCGCGTTCCCGGGTCTGACGGACGTCGACGTGGTGGTCTCCGTGCTCGGTATCCGCAAGGGCGACGGCCCGGGAACGCTCGTCGCCGGCGCGAGGCTCCTCGCCGACGCCCCGGTGCGCACGCTGTGGCTCGGCGCGCTCGGTTCCGGCCCCTCCGTCGGCGCCGGCGGCCGGATCTACCAGTGGGTCATGAAGGCCTTCGTCGGCGAGGAGCTGGCGGAGAAGGCCGCCGCGGACTCGATCGCCCTCGACGGCGGCGCGACCGTCTTCCACGCCCCCGACCTGTGGGCCGGCGGCGTCAGCACGGGGCGCCGCAACGTCCCGCTGGAGGACTACGCGAAGCCCGTCCTGCCGCCGCACGCCTCCCGTGCCACCGTCGCGGCGCTGATGCTCGACGAGGCCGAGCGGCCGACCCGCGCAGCGGGAATCCTCGTCCCGGTGGGACGCGTCTGATGCGCGGGTACGTCGCCGTCGAGGAGGCCATCGCGATCCCGGGCCTGGCGGACCGGCGGCCGCCGTTGCCGATGCCGGACAACATCGAACCGGCCTTCCTCGCGGACATGGCCGCCCGGCTGCCCGACGTCACGCGGTTGCGGCTGCCCGACATGGACGCCAACGGCATCGCCGTACAGGTGCTCTCCCTCACCGTCCCGGGCATCGAAGCGGAAGCCGACCCGGCCCGCGCGGTGGACGACGCCCGGTACGTCAACGACCAGCTCGCCGAGATCGTCGACGCCCACCCTGGCCGGTTCGCCGCCTTCGCGGCGCTCCCGCTCCAGGACCCGGCCGCCGCCGTCACGGAGCTGCGCCGAACCGTCGAACACCTCGGGTTCAAGGGAGCGCTCGTCAACGACCACATTCAGGGCCGGTACCTCGACGACCCCGCGTTCGATCGGGTCTGGGCCGCGCTGAGCGAACTCGGAGTACCGCTGTACCTGCACCCCGGCATGCCGCCCGCGGACCGCTGGCGCGTCCTGGACGCCCACCCCGAGCTGGACGGCGCGTTGTGGAGCTGGCAGGCCACCACCGGTGGGCACGCCATGCGCGTGATCATGTCCGGGGTGTTCGACCGGCATCCGGAGGCGACGATGATCCTCGGGCACGCCGGCGAGTTCCTCCCCTTCCAGCTCTCCCGCTTCGACTCGCGCTACGCGACCCTCACCGTGCCGCACCCGCTGCGGCGCAAGCCGTCCGAGTACTTCGGGACGAACGTGCTCGCCACGACCAGCGGTGTGTTGTCCCCGGCCGCGATCGAAGCGCTCGTGCACGTGCTCGGTGCGGACAGCGTGCTGTTCGCGGTCGACTACCCGTACGAAAGGACAGGTACGGCCGTCGCGGCCCTCGAACGGACCCGCCTCCCGGACGCCGACAAGCAGAAGATCGCCTCCGGCAACGCCCGTCGGCTCCTACGCCTTTGACCGCCCCCACCCCCTGGAGTCAACTGGCGGGCATGCTTCGGTTGTTCCGTCGTCGACTCCTCGAAAGTCAGCTCGTTGCCGCCGGACACCTCACCGGATGACGCCTCGTCAAACCAGGAAAACTCGATGGAATGATCCGTGTGGCTGAGGGCACTGGCCGTGGTGGAGGTGGATGACAATGGGTCCCTTGCTTTTGGTTCTGCTGCTCGCTCTGATCCTCTTCGGTGCGGGCTTCGCCCTGAAGGTCCTGTGGTGGGTCGCGGTCGCCGTGCTGGTCATCTGGCTGCTGGGCTTCCTGGTCCGCACCGGTGAAGGCGCCGGCCGAAGCCGCTGGTATCGATGGTGACCTGACACCAGAGGCACGACATGGCCGGGGCGGCACCCTGTGCGGGTGCCGCCCCGGCCATGTCCGCTGCTTCTGCGGCGAATTACCACGCCTGGCCTCGGGTAGGCGAATTCGCGGCGGGGCGGGCCGAATCCCGCAGGGACTCGCCTCCAACGCCCGCCCCGCCACCCTGCCGGACGCGTATTGCCCTGCCGCCGCGCAGGGTGAGCCCGGTCAGCAGTTGGTGGGCCAAGCCGATCTCGTCATCGGCTACACCACCGGCTACAGGGGTGGCGGCTCGATAGCGCTGGCCCGGCTCCTCGGCTCATCGACCTCCCCTGAAGGGCATTACCTCCACCCGTTCCGGCCTACGACAGACAGCTGCCTCCGGCGAGCCTGCGATGTTCCGCCACCTGTCGCGGTTCGCCATGAACCGGCCTGGGACCCGCACGCTCGTCGTCTGGGGACGTGAACCCGCACAGGTTGTGCGCAGGCCTGTTGGCCTGCGCCGCCTTCTCGTGTCGTCACACCCCGCACGACGTTGTCCGGTACGACGGAACGGCGGCCTCACAGGTCCGCGGCGGTGAGGCGCTGCTCGATTCCGTCGAGGCGGTCCATCACGACCTTCAGGGCCTGTGCCGTGGTTGCGTGGGTGGTCCCGGCCGTGGCGGAGGACTGCTGCGCGTGGGCGAATCCGGCGGTCACCGAGATGACGGCGGCCTTCAGGGCGTCGCTGGTCAGGCCGGCCTCTCGCAGCACAGCTCCCACGCCGCTGCCCGTACTCGCGTGGGCGATCCCGATCAGCAGGTGTTCGCAGCCCAGGTAGTTGTGCCCGAGGGCGATCGAGGCCTGGAGGGCTGCGCCGATGGCGGCGCGCGCGGGAAGGGTCAGGCCGGTCCACCGGGAGGGCTCGCCGGAGTTCTCCCGGTCAGGGGCGGTGGGGTGGGCCTCGTCCCGCTCCGCCACCGCCACGGCGGTGCGCAAATCGTCGGCGCCGGCCTGGAGGCCGGGAAGCAGCCGGACCGCGAGGTTGGCGGGTGTGTCGAGGATCCCGATGAGCAGGTGGCCGCTGTCGACATACCCCGCGTCTGACGCCGCGGACCGGGCGCGGTCGAGAGCCTCGCGGAGTTTGTCCGTCATCCGGCCAGTGACGCGCTCGGCGAAAGCAGGGTGCGCGTCGGGGTCGAAATCCGGGTTGCCGAGGGCGACCGCGGCCTTGCGGGCGGTGCTGATCGAAGCGACCGCAGCCCGCAGGGCCTTCTGGCAGATGGCCGAAACGGGAACGTCGGCCGCCTTGACGGCGGCCGCCAGATCGTCGGGCAGATACACGTTGATCTTTGGCATGCTCAGGCACCTCAATATCTGCGTCGCGCGACGGGTTCGGCCGCCCGTACACCGACGGCACGTGGAGCGACGAACCGCATATCGTCCACTGAGACGACCAGGCCGCCGCCCCAACGCCTGCGTGAACGGGGTAGCCGCCTGATAGCCGATCAGCGTGGCGTTCGCAGTCCGGTACGTCGCCGCAGTTACGTCTGGTCGGCATGGGGCAAACGCCCGTACTTCAGCGCGTCCGCAGTCCCGATGGCCGGGCTGTAAGTCGACGGCGGCTGCGCGCGCACCAAGAGCATGGCGATCGTCACGTGCAGGTCCTTCAGCCGGGTCTCGCCGCCGCCGACCGAGGCGAACGCCTGATCGGCGCCAGTCCAGGAGCAAACCTCCAACAGCGCTCCGGTAGGCCGACGCGAGGGAGCATTGCCCCCACGGCCCCACGCCGCTGACCGCCCTGGCCAGTCAGTTTCTGATCGCGCACCCGAAGGCTGATCAGCGCGGTGACGTCGAAGGCGGCAGCCTCGTAGATCATGGCGTGCCGAAACGCGGCGTCCGGGCCGGCGGCGGGTGCGAAGTAGACGGGCTCTGCCGCGGCCACCCGACCGACCCGCCCAGCTGCTGAGCCGTGGGCATCAGCCCGGACACAGAACCGGCCGCGGAGCCGTGCACCCCCGCCGGCACCAGAGCGAAGACCGAGGCGGTGAACGAGCCGCACGTGGCGCCGCCGAGAGCCAGGACCGGCAACGCCGCCCAGCGTCCGGCCGCCGTGCCGATGAGCGGCGCGAGAGCCAGGGCCGCCGTCCCGCCGACACCAGCGCCGAGACCGTGAGCATGGCCGAGCGGGCCGGCGTGGGTGCGCCACGGCTGCCCAGCACGGCCGCGGCCGCGAAGGGAGCCGACGTGACGTCGAGCAACCACACGAATGTCGCGCTCAGCACGACCGGCAGTACGAGCCGCCCGCCGCCACCGTCCGCGAGCCGTCCGCGCTCAGGAACGGGGAATGCTTCACGGGCCGATGCCGGCTCACGAGGTGAGGGCCGCGGCGAGCTCGCCCGGCCGGGCTGCGAACGGGCTGTGGCTGCCGGGCAGGGTATGCACAGTGAACGGGTTGGCGGGGAAGGCCCGGTCGGCTTCCGCGATCATCAGGTCCTGCGCGGCCGGCGCCAGCGCCCGGTCCTCGGCGCACCGCAGGAACGTTCGTGGAACTCCTCCCCACCGTTCCGCCGTCAGGTTGACCGGAGTCGTCGGGAGCGCCAGGGGCAGATCAGGGCTCAGCGCGGACCGCCACCGGTCAAAGCGGTCCCGGGGGGTGTCGTGGTAGTGGGTTTCCCACAGTTCGTCGAGGTAGGCGGGATCCGGCGAGAGCGGGTTGATCCGTACGGCGCCCAGGGACTCGGGGTCGCCGAGGCTCAGGTTCTGGCCCAGCGCGGTGGCGTTCTCGGGTGAGCCCAGATAGTCGAAGAACCGCGGGCGCCCGCCCGGGACGAACGCGGACAGGTAGACGACCCGGTCCACCAACTCGGGCGCCCGCTCCGTGGCCAGAGACGCTGGACCGCCGCCCGCGCTGTGCGCGACGAGCACGACAGTGCCATAGCGACGCACCTGGCGCAGGACGCTCAGTACTGCCTCGGCGCAGTCGTCCATGGTCAGGAGGGCGAGCTGTGACTTCTCGGTCAGCAGGCCCGGCTGGCCCGGCAGCAGGTATCCGGTGGGCAGGGGTGCATCGAAGCCGTGCCCCGGCATGTCGACGGCCACGCTCGCAGCGCCCAGTCCGGCCAACGCACGCTGCGTCGCCGCCCACTGTCCGGAGCTGTGCCAGGCGCCGTGCACGAAAACGAAGACGGTGTCGGTCAGAGATACATTCCTCATGGCCCCATTGCACACAGGAACCACAACGCCATCCATTCATAGATCTGGTAAGTGGCATGGCAATATCTTTGAGGTATTGCCGCCGGGCGACGGGATGGGGGCGGGTCATGGAAGCGCGACACCTGCGGTACGCGGTCGCTCTCGCCGAGCACGAACACTTCGGCCGGGCTGCCGGCGAACTGGGCATCGCGCAGCCGCCGTTGTCCAAACAGATCGCGGACCTGGAGCGCGAGGTCGGGGCCCGGCTGTTCGACCGTACACGTCAGGGGGTGTTCCCGACCGCCGCCGGCGAGGCGTTCCTCGCGCGGGCACGCCGGGCGCTCGACGAGATCGCGGCGGCCAAGGCCGACGCGGGACGCGCCGCGCGTGGCGAGACGGGACGGCTGCGCCTCGGCTTCGTCGCCTCCGCGCTGCTCGACCCGCTGCCCGGCGTCCTGACCCGGTTCGGCCGGGAACGGCCCGACGTGAGACTGGAACTGCACGAGATGGCGACCAGCCGCAGCAGCCCGGCTCTCGTCGCCGGGGAGCTGGACGTGGCCGTCACCCTTGGGCCGCCACGGGGTGCCGGAGCCGAGCATCTCGTGTCCGTCCCGATCGGACGCGA
The DNA here is from genome assembly GCF_003144095.1 of Streptomyces sp. ICBB 8177. Taxonomy (GTDB): domain Bacteria; phylum Actinomycetota; class Actinomycetes; order Streptomycetales; family Streptomycetaceae; genus Streptantibioticus_D. The sequence continues at coordinate 452,129 of NZ_NSKH01000004.1, forward strand.
CCACGTGATCGCTGTGGTGAGTACGGTGCACCCGTACGCGGGTCAACCCTCGGTAAACGCCGACCAGTTGCAGCGACAGCCGCTGATCGTGTCGGCCGGCGAGGACGAGCCCGCTGTAGCCGCCGGGCTGCGCGCCCTGCTGGGCACGGACTCCTCGGCTCTCGATGGCGCGACCGTCGCGAGGGACGTGCACACGATCATCGGCCTCGCCGCTTCCGGCGTGGGCGTCGGCCTGGGGCCGTCCCGCATGAGGGCGGTCCCGCGTCCCGGCGTGCGGTTTTGCGAAGTGACCCCGAGGACGCCCCTGCCCGATCTTGTCCTGTCCTTCGCGGCCCGCGACCACTCCCCGGTGCTGCGCGCCTTCCTCGACACCATCCACAGGACCTGCCCCGTAGTCCGTGCCGCACTCAACGACCGGCTCCGGCCCCACACTTGATTGAGGCCGGTCATGCCTACGCGCGCGTGTCCGGCCTACCGGCACGAGTCGCCGAACCGGTGGAACGCGGCCTGGCGGGTGACGCCGGGCAGGTCCCCGATCTCCTGCCGGGTGTGTCCGGCATCCCGCGACTGATGCACGGTCAGTTTCAGGACCCACTCCGCCAAGCGGTGGGTGGCGTCGGCGAGTTGCCCCAGGCCTCGCCACCGGATCGTCCCCCACCGTCGCCCGTTTCCCCTTCCTCCTCGCCACGGCCGTCAACCGGCCGGCGTGATGCCCTGGCCCACCGGGCTCGCCAGGTCAGCCTGTTGGACACGCGAGGGTGGTCCTCATGCGGGCTTGGCGCCGGTGATGAGGCGTTCGGTGCGGAACAGGGCGGTCACAAGGCGCCAGGCGATCGTGTCGATGAGCAGCAGGACGGCGCCGATGGTTACGGCGACGGTGGTGGTGGGTTTGATGACGTCGAAGCCCACCAGCGCTGTTATCGCGAGCGGCGGGAGGCTGGCGAGCGAGCTGAGTTGCTGCGCGACGCGGACGTCGCCGGCGCGGGTGGAGACGGCGATGGCGGCCCAGATGGACCAGAGTGCCAGCAGCGGCGTGAACAGGAACTGGGCGACGATCCTGGGGGTTTCGAAGATGTCGTGCGCCACGTTCGGGTGTGCGAAGAGCCCGACCGCGGCGAGGAAGACACCGTACATCGTGTACGCGACCCCGAGTGCCGGCAGGAAGACCGCCAACGCTTTGCCGAGCAGGAGTTCGGCCGGGCGGATCGGGGTGGTCAACACGGGCTCCAGGGTGCCCTGCTCGCGCTCGCCGACCACCGCGTAGGAGGCGACCACCGCCGGCACCAGCGCGGGGATCAGCATCAGTTCCAACGTCGCGACGCCGACCAGGGTGTCGAGTTTGGACGCCGGGGCGTTCGCCGGGAGTTTGAAGACGGTGATCACCGGCTCGATCATGAACAGCAGTGGCATCACCGCCATGGTGGTGGCGATGAGGCGATTGCGCCGCAGGTCGTTCAGTTCCTTGCGCACCAGGGCCCGGACCCTGCTCCAGCTGAGGCGGCCCCTGGTCCGGTCGCTGGGCGGCAGCGGTGTCTGGCTCGTCATCGTGCCTGCGCCTCCACGTCCTCGTCGATGAGTTGCAGATAGACGTCCTGAAGTGAGTGGCGTGACGGTTTCAACGCGAGCAGGTCAGCGCCCTCGGTGACCACGGCGCGGGCCACGGCGGGGGCCGCCAGGTCCGGGTCGGTGATGGTCAGCACGTAGTTGGCACAGTCCTCCGGGCCGTGCCCCGGGCTCCAGCCGTCGACTCCCGGCAGACCCGTGAAGACGCGGTCGGGCTCGGTGAGCGCCGCTCGGGTGGTGACCTCGAGGGTCTTGGCGAACAGTCGCTCGCGCAGTTCGTCGGGGCGTCCGATGGTGCGCAGCGTGGTGTTCAGGATGCCGACGCGGTCGCACAGGGCCTCGGCCTCGGCAAGGCGATGCGTGGTGAGGAAGATGGTGACACCGCGGTTGCGCAGCCTGTCGATCAGCTGGTGGACGTCCCGGGCGGCCAGCGGGTCCAAGCCGGAGGTCGGCTCGTCCAGGAACAGGATGCGGGGGTCGCTCAACAGGGCTCGGGCAAGCCCGACCCGCTGGCGCAGGCCCTTCGAGAGCGAACGGCACAGGTCGTCGGCGCGATCGAGCAGGTTGACGGCCCGCAAGCAGCGCTCGATGCGGGTTCGCCGGTCGTCGAGTCCGTACAGGCCGGCGAAGAAGTCCAGGTTCTCGGCGACGCTGAGGCGCAGATACAGGCCGGGCGATTCGGGCATGACAGCGATCCGCCGGCGGATCTCGCCGCTGTTGGCGGGGCTCAGGGCCAAGCCGGCGACCGTCGCAGACCCGGAGGTCGGGAACAGCAGGGTCCCGAGGGTCCTGACAGTCGTGCTCTTCCCGGCCCCGTTCGGCCCGAGGAAGCCGAACACCTCCCCGTAGTCGACCGAGAAGGTCACGTCGGCGAACGCGGTACGTCCGCCGAAGCGCTTGGTCAGCCCGTCGACGACGATGGCCGCCCCGGAGGGCGGGGCCTGGTTGCGCGTATCAGCGCTCTCTCGTTCCACTCTTTAAGTGATATCACTTTGATGTCTGGTAGGCCAGGCCCCTGCAGGAACGGGACGTGTCCGCCGCGCAGTAGCACTGCGGGAGTGCGGCGCGGTCGGCCGCGCCGAGGTCCGATCGGGCCGGCGGGCTTGCCCTGCGTGCGGGCGGACAATTCCCACAGACGGCTACGTCCCGGTTCCGCCGGGACGTAGCCTCTCGACGCATGGGAAAACGAACTCGTCGAGGAACAGGCCGAAGGTCATCGCCGCGGCACTCACTGACCGGGTCACAGTGAGTGGCGCCATCCGCTTCACGAAAGCAGCCACGGCCGCTGGGGTTCGCCCCCTGATCGAAGCGGATCTGGCCGTTGCGCCGGTCACCGCCCGTACCCGCCTGGCACGGGCCGCCGCGCTGGGCCCGCATCCCGTTGCGCGGTGGACAGCATGTGGTGGAGGCGCGGTGGCGGGGGACGGTGCCGGCCCGGTCGGCGGCCGTAGAACTGGCGGCTGACCTTCAAGTCCTCGACACTCAATGTCACCAGGTTCCACTGCTGGTTCACGGATCGCCCCCTTGCGTCAGCAGGAGATCGATGTCCGGCCGTGACGCCACCGCCAGGACAGGGCAGATGTTGCCTGATGCGGCACTGAAACTCCCAGGAACAGGCGGTTTTGAGAGCTTCAGGTCCGGGTTGTGGCGCGGTCGATGACGGTCATCTTCTCTTCGAGGGTGGCGGTGACTTCGAGGACGTCACCTCGGATCCCGGCGGCGTCGAGAGCGTCGCGGACGGTTTGGGGTGAGGTGTCGGCGAGGCGTACGCGGCGGCCGGTGAGGGTGACTGGCAGGCCGGCGGTGTCGAGGGCGGCGAAGGCCGCGGCCCAGTCGTCGGTGTCGACTTCGCAGGCGGTGGTGTCGGCGATGATGTCGCGTTCGGTGCCGGAGGCGACTGCCTCGCCGTGGGACATCAGGACGAGTCGGTCGCACTGCTGGGCTTCTTGCATGTAGTGGGTGGTGACCAGGACGCCCGAGCCCTTTTCGGCCTGTTCGTGGACGGTGTCCCACAGGCGGGCGCGGCCGAGGGGTTCGACGCCGGAGGTGGGTTCGTCAAGGACGAGGAGTTCGGGCTGGTGGGCCAGGGCGATGGTGAAGGCGAGCTGGCGTTGCAGGCCGAGTCCGATCTCGGAGACGAGGCGGTGTTCGACGGCGGTGAGTGCCGGGTCGAGGGCGGGTGGCTGGGAGGCGAAGGCGGCCGAAGCGAAGGCAATGTTCTCGGCGACGGTGAGGGTTTCCCACAGGCCGAGGCCCTGAGGGACGTAGCCGAGGCGCTGTCTGGTCGTGCGGTCCGGGGCCCGGCCGAAGGCGAGCACGTGGCCCTCGGTGGGGACGACCAGACCGAGCAGAGTGCGGATGAGGGTGGTCTTTCCGGCTCCGTTGGCACCGAGAAGGCCGACGATCTCACCCGGTTCCACGTGCATGGTGACGTTGTTGACGGCGGTGAAGTCGCCGAAGCGTTTGGTGACGGCGTCGGCGCCGATCAGGATGTCCGGGGTGGCGGGGGCGTTCATGTCAGGACTCCTGCTGCTGGTCGGCGAGAGTGAGAGCGATGACTGCGTCCTCCATGTCGGCGGGGATCGGCTGCTCACCGGGGCGGGGCGGGCCGGGGTGCCAGGAGCGGGTCTGGCGGCCGCGTCGCCAGGACAGTTCGGGCTCGCCCGAGGGGGCGGTGCCGGTGGTCAGGGTGCCGGGGGTGTGGGTGAGGATGTCCTGCGGTGGGCCGAAGGCCAGGGCGTGGCCGCGGTCCAGCACCAGGCAGTTGGAGGAACGTTCGGCTTCGTCGAGGTAGCTGGTCGCCATGACGACGGCGGTGCCGGCGGCGGCGGCGCGGGAGATCAGGCGCCACAGGTCGACGCGGCTGACCGGGTCGACGCCGGTGCTCGGCTCGTCCAGGACGAGGAGTTCCGGGTCGTGGAAGATGGCCATGCAGAAGGCGAGTTTCTGCCGCATGCCGCCGGACAGAGCGCCTGCGAGCCGGTCGGTGGCACGGTCCAGACCCGCGGTCCCGAGCAGCGCGGTGCGCCGCTCCTCGAGGGCGGTGCCGGTGATGTGGTGGGCGGCCGCGACGAAGGCGATGTTCTCGTCGACGGTGAGTTCCCGCCAGACGCCGGACGCGCCGGTCGGCATGAATCCGCAGGCGGTGGCCTCGGGTGCGATCACCCGCCCGGACTGAGGGCGGATCCGGCCCACGAGAGTGCGTAGCAAAGTGGTCTTGCCTGCGCCGTCGCCACCGACGACTGCGGCGACCTGACCGGGAACCGCTGTGAGTGTGATGTCGTTCAGAGCGGTGGTGTCGCCGAATGCGACGGTGACGTGGTCCGTCCCCCACGGGGCGGGGCCGGCGCCTGAGACGTCGCGGGGGAAGCTCATCGCGCGCTCCCGGTCGCGGCGGGGGCGCGGGTGGCCTTGGGAGCTGACGGGGCCAGGTCGCGGCGGAAGCGCAGAACGGCCGCCGTGAACACCAGGCCAGCCATGCCGGCCAGGACACCGAGCGGCAGGGCGAGGGAGGAGAGGGGCGCGTCGCGGAGCATGACACCGTTGGAGATCATGTTGAAGTACGTGAGCGGGAAAAGGTAACCGATCCAGCGCACTCCGGCGGCCATCGCCGCGAGTGGGAAGATCATCCCGGAAAGCAGAATCTGGGGCATCATCGTCATCAGCGCCATCTGCATGGCCTGCCCCTGGTTCTGGGACACGGACGAGATCAGTACGCCGATCCCGAGCACGGTGAACAGGAAGAGGGCGGCCCCGAGCGCGAGGACGGCCAGGTTCCCGGCGAACGGTACGCCGAAGAGCAAGCAGCCGAGCACGGTCACCAGGATCATGTCGAAGGCGGCGAGCACGAAGTAAGGGGCGATCTTTCCGACGATCACGTCGGACGCCTTGAACGGCATCACCGCCAGCTGTTCGAGCGTGCCGGCCTGACGCTCCCTCACCAGGCCGATTGCGGTGATGATCGTGCCGATGAACGCCATGATCATGCCGACCAGCGCGGGCACCATCACCCATGAGGTCTTCATCCCCGGATTGAACAGCACTTGAGGCTTGAGCTGCCCGCCGGTGGCAGCGGCGGCCGCTGCGGCGGACTGCGCGGAGAACAGGTTCGAGCCGTCCACCAGCACCGTGGCGGGACCGGCGGCATCCGTGGTGACCACGACCGCACCGGCGTCCTGGGCGCGCAGGGCTTCCTTGCCGTCCTGAGAGGTACCCGAGGGGTCGACCTTCTTCACAACGAAGGGCGCTTTGAGCCGAGCGGCGACCTGTTCGGCCTTCGGGCCGACGACCTGCGTGGGCACATCGTCGACCTTGAAGTTGGCGGCGTAGCCGAACACGACCAGCAGGACCAGCGGCAAGGCGATGATCATCACCATGGTCCGGCGGTCGCGACGCAGTTCGAGGAACTCTTTGAGGATCATCGCCCACACAGGGGCCACCGCCTTCTTCGTGCGCCCAGCCACCAGGGCAGGGACGTGCCGGTCTGGCCTGCCTCGGGCTCGTTCGGCCTGAGGCGCCGTCAGCGTAGAAACGGTGGTCCTGGCATTGCAACCGGCGTTTAATTTATTAGTGTCACGGTGTGAACGAGCACACCCCTGCCTCCGCAACCCCGCCATCCGGACGACGACCCGGCCGTCCCACAGGGCGCCGCTCCGGAGACCGCACGACCCGCGACCGCATCCTCACAGCGGCCCGGCAGCAGTTCGCCCAGGGCTCCTACGCCGGCACCACCATTCGCGCCGTCGCAGCGGAGGCCCAGGTCAATCCCGCACTGGTGATCCACTACTTCGGCAGCAAGCGAGACCTCTTCGCAGAGACCCTGCGCCTCCCCCTGCACCTGCGCGACCAGGTCGCCGCCCTCGTACGCGCCGATCCCGAGACCGCGGGGGAGCACGTGGTCCGCCTCTTCCTCGGCACATGGAACAACCCCACCACCCGTGCACCACTGGCCGCGATGATGCGCTCCGTCTTCTCCGACGAAGAAGCCGCCGAGGCCCTGGGGCAGTTCCTTTCCGTGCACATGATCGGGCCGGTCGTGGCCGCGTCCGGCCGCGACCGGCCCGACCTGCGCGTCACCCTGATCGCAGGCCATCTGGTCGGGCTGGCCATCGGCAGGCACGTCCTGGGCGTCACCCCCCTGGCCTCCGCGGCCCTCGAAGACCTGATCGCCTGCGTGGCCCCGGTCGTGCAGCACTACCTCACCGGAGACCTCCCCAGCCCGGCGCCCGGCCGTCGCAGCCGATGACGAGCGCGATGCCGTCGGCTGGCAGTGACCGAGGAAGACGACCGAGGGAGACGATGCCCTGCGCCGGGGAAGGAGCCCGGGCATCGTGGTGTCGGTGAACCTGCCGGGGTGGGCCCTCAGCAGGCGCGGGTGGGCTTCCAGGTGGTCCGAGCCACAGCAGGCATTCCTGTCTGCCCTCATTACCGGCGCCGCCGCCGGAGCCGGTGGCCTGCGGGTGCGGGTGGCGGACTCACGCCAGGCGAAGCGACCAGCGTGAGCGCGGTGAGCAGGTAGACCAGCCACGTCCCGGCGGCGGGCGAGGCGTCGAAGCCGTGGCCGTCGTAGGGGGCGTCGACCCAGCCCCGTCAGGCCAGGCAGAGCGCGGAGACGCCGAGGGCGGCGTAGCCCAGGCGGCGGACCTCGGGCGGGTGTGCGGAGTGAGCGTGCCAGGCCAACCAGGCCGGCTATCAGGGTGGTGACGGAGCCGACGACCTGGGAGACGCCGGCCGGCTCAGGCTGTGGTGCGACTGCCCTCATGCCCACCGCCAGGGCAGGCCCCGGCGTGCTGCGGCGGCGGCGATCGTCGCTACCTCGGGCTGACGGTGTTTCAAAACAGTGACATTTCCGGGGCAACGCCTCCTGGACGCCGACTGTCTCCCCTGTGTGAAAGCCGCCGGGCATGTGAGGCCCTGACCAGCCTCCGTCGGCCCGGGGGGCCGTGGAGACCACAGGAAGAGGAAATCCATGAGCGTGCGTATCGGCCGTACGGCATTGCGGGGAATGGCCGTCGGAACGGTGGCAGTGACCGCGGTCGGCCTGACAGCGGCAGGGGCCTGGGCGAAGTCCGACATCTCATTCACCGCCGGCCCGCACACCGTGCGCCTGGGTGCCTCGGTCCGGCTGGTCGGCAACGGTGGGGACGACGACTCCACCTACAACCGCTTCTGTGTGCAGGAACGCTCCGGCAAGGGAGCGTGGGTCACGTTGCGCTGCTCGCACGGCGCCTACTACGGCGGCGGGAGCCTGAACTTCACGGTGCGCCCGGCGCACCGGGGCCGGTTGCAGTTCCGCGGGATCCTGACCGAGGCGTCCTCGCCGATGTCCCGGCACGTCTCGATACACCAGGCCTCGCCCACGACGACCGTTCAGGTCCGCTGATCCCCAACACGCCGCGCAGAGCCCTTCGTTGAAGAGCCGAGGCGCCCCTGGGGCCGGCCCGTTCGTCGACCGCCCCGGGGAAGTGGTTGGATCTGCCGGACTGCCCACCGGCCCTCCGACGAACGCGAAGCGCTTGAAGCGGGCCAGTACCGGCTCGCGAACAGACTGGTCCACCCGAGGCGGGCCCGACCCCGTCAGATCCAGACCTCAGGGCCGCCACCACGCCAGTCGACCACCGGATCCGTCGGATCCACATCAATGAGTCCCGCACGCCGGGCGAACTCGATCACGTCCGCCAGGTCGTACGCCACCCCAAGGACTTCGTTGCGGACCCGCACACGGCGGCCGCCGGACCGCGACGGCGGCTCGACGACCAGGCGGAGCGGCAGGGGATCGGACACGACTCCAGCATCCCGACATCGGACGCCGGGTGCACGGCGGCGGCGCCCGTCCGGGTGGACGGGAGCCACTCCAGGACCGGGCCTGCATGTCGCACGTTCGCGCACCCGTTGCATCGGCGGCTCTCGGCGCCTGGAAGCGTTCACCGTGCTTCACGGCGAGAGTTGCACGAGCGGTGTAGAGCTGCGGAGGCCGTGCGCCGCGGCCGGCCCCGTGTGTAGCCGGGCGCGATGACCCCGGCGTCTTGAACCGAACGCCATCTGGGCCCGAGTTGCCGCCCTCAGTCGACGGAGAGGGCGATGATGTCGTGGACCGTGAGGCCACCGTCCCGGTGCTTGGGGAATTACTCGGCCCCGCTCCTAGGACTCCACCGCGACGGTCGTCTCGACGGCGCCGGGCACCGCACCCGCAGAGCCCCCGCATCAGCCGCGTCGATGAAGCGAATCCTCCGCGGTCCCCGCGTTCTTTGCCGCTCCGGTGGTTGCGGCGGTCTCGCCCGGGCCGTGCGCGCGGAGTGTGGAGTGATTCCCCTGCCGCCGGGGCGCCCGTGCCGCAGTGCACTGACAAGGGCTGGTGCAGGAGGACCCGAGCACGGGACATCGCTGGTGTGCCTACCTTCGACGGGCGCGAAGTACGAGGGCACGGACACTGCGCCTCGGCAGGATGCGCCGGTGTGCCCCGGCTGTCCGACGCAGCTGGCGCAGTCGCTGAGGTCTTCCAGCGCAGCCAAGCCGTAGGGTCCGGCGAACTGCCTGTTCAGGCACGCGCGCACGGCCAAGCCGCCAACGGCACCCAGCCCGCCTCGTGATCGCCCGGCGATCGCCAGTACGTCGGAGTCAGCGAACCGCTGCTCATGCGGATCTCCCAGGCGCCCCAACGGTGCCGCGCGCAGGGCTGAGCCCTTCGACAGCGAGGTGGAAGAGGCGGCCGGCCTGGGTGTCGGGGTCCTCGTGATGCTCGGTGGCCAGGGCGATGCCGACAGCGAGGGTCAGCAGGTCGTGGAGGGTGACATGCGGTGCGACCGCCTTGTCGCGAATGGCTCGCTGCAGCAGGGGGTTTCCGGCCGCCTCGATTCTTTTGCCACAGGAGTGGTGGGGAGGGTTCTGGACCACGCCGGTGACGAACACATAGTCGCCCTGCTCGTTGACGGGCTCCGCTATGAAGCCAGCCGATGTCCCGTTCCGCCGAGCCCTGATAAGTACTCAGGCCAGACGCCTTGAGACGTCGCCAGCAGATGATCCCGCAGCCAAGCGTCAGGAGGGCTTGGGCGGTGTCTGCCCGGATCCAACGGTGGCGCGGGCAACGGAACCAGTGGAGCACGGCGGAGGTGACTTGCACACGCCCCAGCGCTTCTTGCCCAGTCCGCTGCCGTGTTCAGTGCCGCATCGGGCGATGAACGGGCGGGTACTCAGCTCGCGGACCGGTTGATTTCATCTGTCAGATGACCTTCTTCTCCTCGGTGACCATCACGGCCACCGAGGCCATGTCGATGAAGCGGGGTTCGTCGGGGTTGGCCAGCGGTCCGGTAGTTCTCGGAGGCGAAGAAGGCGTCGTGGTCCGCCCAGGCCTCGAACCAGATCTCCAGGCCGTCGTAGGCCCGGGGCGGGTAGTTCTCAGCGGGCACCGGGTGGGACACCGTGTACTTGCGCACGTAGCGCTGCGCCTCAGGGATGGAGGTGAACAGTGGGGCGTGCCGATCGCGGTGGTGTTCGACGAAGCGCTCGTACGACATTCCCTCGACGCGGTTTGCCGGTGTCGGCGTGTACGCAGAAGGAAGGGGTGGGGCGGCTTCCCCGAAGCCGTCCCACCCCTGTCCTCTCATCCCCTGTGCCCGGCCGGGGGTCTGCTCACGGGCGCAGGGTGTCCTTGGCCTTTTCCTTCGTGGCGCGTGCGTCGCCCTTGGCCTGCTCGGCTTCGCCCTCGGCCCGCAGGGACTCGTTGCCGACCGTCTTGCCCGCGGTCTTCTTCACCGCGCTGGACGTCTGCTCGGCCTTCGCCTTGGCCTTCTGCTCGGCACTCATATTTTCGCGCCTCCCTTGAAAGGTCAGTTCGTGCTGACCCGACGCCTCACCAGCGAACGGCTCGTCAAACCACGAAAACCCGAAGGAATGATCGCTCGAGGCAGGGGCACCGGTCGTGGTGGAGGTGGATGAACAATGGGTCCCTTGCTTCTCGTTCTGTTGCTCGCTCTGATTCTCTTCGGTGCGGGTTTCGCGTTGAAGGTTCTGTGGTGGGTGGCGGTCGCGGTGCTGGTCATCTGGCTGCTGGGCTTCCTGGTCCGCACCGGTGAAGGTGCAGGCCGTAGTCGCTGGTACCGATGGTGACCTGACACCGGATCCCGCAACCAGCCGGGGCGCCGCCCGAAACGGGGCGGCGCCCCGGCCGTCTGTGTGGGTGTTTCGGTGGTGAGTACAGCGATACGGGGGTAGGGGAATTCTTGGCGGGGCGGGCCGAATCCCCGTGAGGGACTCGCACCTCCAATGGCCCGCCCCGTCACCTCGTCCCTTTCCGTCGCGGGCCGGGGGCCTGGCAGGCTGTCCGTTTGGATGACAGCACGGCCAGAGCGCGAGTCACCCACCACAGACGCGGGGACGTTCTCGTGCTTTGTGTCGAGGGTGAGATCGACATCGACTCGTGCGCAGAACTTCAGGAGGCGCTGCGGTCCGTGACCGGCACCGGGCGGACCACGGTGGTCGACCTGTCCGGCGTCACCTTCGCCGACTCCACGGCCTTGGCCCTCCAGCTGGACGCGCGCCGCCGCCACAAGGAAGCCGGGCAGCAGCTCCATCTCCTCGACTCACTGTCCCGCCAGATGCGGCGCCTCCTGGACGCCGCCAGCACCCTGACTGTTTTCCCGCTCCTCCCGCTGACGTCGGAGATGGAGCGAGTCGGACAGACACACCACCACCGCGGCTCCCGTCGATGTGACCCTGCCTGCTGGGGCCTCCTTGTTCGTTCTGCCGGGCTGTGCGACGGTGGAGGAACGAGAGAGCCTGTCCGGTGCCCCGCTGTGGGCACTGTTTCACAGACGGTGGACGTTGCCCCCGACACGGGCATTCACCGCCTGCCTGTGCCATCCGGCATTGCGCCGACTGGTGGCACTGGGCTCGTGTCCCCCGTGAGAGGGGGCCGCCCGCATGTACATCACCACGAGGATCGACGGCGCGACCGCCGCGATCACCCCGCACGGCGAGATCGACCACGACGCCCTGCCCGGGTTGCTCGAGGCCGCTCGGGCGCTGCCCGCGACGGTCACCAGCGTCACGTGGGATCTGTACCACGTGCCGTTCATGGACGCCGCCGGCCTGCACCTGCTCTCCCGCCCCCAGTCTGACGGCCCCACACCGCGCTTCGTCGGCCTGCGCCCCCAGCCGCAACGCCTGATCCGCCAAGCCGCCCGCCTGTTCCCCGCAGCACCATGGGCATGCGCCACGGCAGGCTGAAGACGGCGAGCCGGCGGTGCCGACGGGCCATAGCAGGCACGACCGAGCGCCGGATCGAATGGGTGCCCGTCCCTCGGCGAGGCCTCGCGGTGGCGGTGTGCCTGGTGAGGCGCAGCGTGGAACCGAATGTGTCCTCCAGGGCTTCCGCATCGTGAAATGCGGTGGTGTGATGAGCTTCACTGCTCCGTGAGGAAAGCCGTGTGAGGACCCCGGTAGAGGGCAGATGTCCGCAAGACCGGATCTGCGCTGGAAGGAGGAGGGGTACCTCGTGAGCGCTACCGGGAAGGCACCGGGCGGACCTGTGCGCATGGGTGCTGAAAGTGTCCCCACGAGTGCGGGCGAGGCCCGTCGTCAAGTGCAAGGAGCGCTGGACGGCTACGGAAGGCGGACAGGGCGCGTCGTGAGCACCGAGGTGGGTTACGACGTCGCGCTGGCCGTCTCCGAGCTGGTCACCAACGCCCTGCGGCACGGCGCCGGGCTGCGTGGCTTTCACGCCGCCGTCACCGGCGATCTCCTGCACGTCGAGGTCGCCGACCACAACACTGCCGAGCCTCACACCGCTGTGGGGGGAGATGCGCTGTCCGGGGCCGGGGCCGGGGGACTGGGCTGGCCCATCGTGCAATCCGTCGCCGAACACCTCAGCATCACCCCGAACACCGCAGGAAAGACGATCAGCGCCACCTTCCGCCTGCGCTTCGACTGACGGCCCCTACTGGCCCTCGCTCACCATCGGCCCCCACTCACCACCGACCGTTCGTCCGGCTGCGGCCGACGCCGCCCCGCCCCGAACGCGCCCGAAAGCCTTCCGCCGGGTCGGACCGTGCCTGGGCGGAGACGGTCCACCTGGCGGCCGATCATTGGGCTGTTCGGCCCTGATTGGGCGATCGCTCGTGCTTGTAACCTGCGGATATGGACGGAGACGGAAGAAGGCCGACTCCTCGGGAGGCTTTCGAACTGCTCCAGCTGGGCAACCGCCGGTTCGCTGCGGGTGCGTCGTTGCACCCCAACCAGGATGCGGCGCGTCGTGCGGAGCTGGAACCGGGACAGCGGCCGTTCGCCGCGTTGTTCGGATGCTCCGACTCGCGGCTGGCCGCCGAGATCATCTTCGATCGAGGGTTGGGGGACTTGTTCGTGGTGCGAACAGCGGGTCACATCCTCGGGCCCGAAGTCCTCGGTAGCCTCGAGTACGGGCTGGAGGTGCTCGGCTGCCCGCTGGTCGTGGTGTTGGGCCATGACTCCTGTGGTGCCGTTGCGGCAGCCCGCAGCGCACTGGAGGACGGGGAGATCGCTTCGGGGTACGTCACAGACGTGATCGCGAGTGTGGCTCCCAGCGTGCTCGCCGCGCGTGCCAACGGCCTCGCCAAGGAACGCGAGGTCATCGCCGAGCACATTCGGCGCACCGTCGACCTGCTGATGGAGCGCTCGCAGGCTCTCTCCCGGCGGGTGGCCGACGGTCGTGCAGCGATGGTGGGCATGTTCTACCGGCTGGATGTCGGAACCGCACACCTGGTCGCCGACCGTGGTCTGCCCATAGAGGTCGACCGCGCCGGGTGGGCGACGGAGTGACGAAGGTGCTGGCGCCGCAGCTGGGACGGAAACGTTCAGCGTGATTGCCGAATGACCGCGCTGTACGCGTCGCTCGGTGCTGCTGCGCCCTTACCGCCCCGCTGTTAGCGGGGTGTGCGAGACCGAAGCGGGTATCGGGACGGTGCGGATGCCCAGGGGTGGTTTGCCGTATGAGCTTCCTTGATGGCCTTTTAGAGCGATCGGGTGGCATATGTCCGGCACCCCGTACCTGGAAGGTCGGGTTGAGTTGGTCAGGTCATGGAGCCGAGGGAGTTGTGGAGTCGCCATCAGGTTCTGGCGGAGGCGTTCTGCCGCAGTGATGAGCACGTCAAGGACGCCCAGAGTTTGCTGGACAAGGCCCGCGCCGACCGGTTGCGGTTGTTGGCGGGATTCTCGGTCTCGGTGGGCAGTGACGGTGCCGTCGCCGCCATGCTGGGGTTGGCCGAGCGGGAGGTGCGCGTGGCACGGCGCACCGTAGGCAAGAGTGAGGCCCGACAGGCCGCCGACGAACTGCTCAACACCGCTCCAACTGCGTCCCAGACCGGTGCAGCCAACGACTCCCCGTGTTCACCGGTGCCGCAGCCGTCCGAACTGATGCCGCCGGCGTCCGACAGCCTGTCGTCGGTCCCGACCGACGCGCAGCAGCAGCCACCGGCAACGACAACTCCCTCGCAAGCCGTTGCAGCCGAGCCCGTGACCATCGAGGAGGCCGGCCAGCCGGGCCAGACGATCGGCTGGTCGCCGGCCCTGGACACCGTGTTGGTCAACAGCTGGCACGCGGAGGTCGACCTGGAGACCTTGTCGGCCCAGTTCGGCATGGACCTGACCCACATCGTCAAGCGGGTCCAGCAGCTGTTCGCACAAGGCCTGCTGGCCCCACCGACGGGCGACAGCCTCAAAACCGGGCGCCACCGGCGCGCCGGGCACACCATCGGCATCGAAGCAGAACCAGTCTGCTACGGCCGGCAGTCGGGTGGGGCGGTCCACGATGAAGCGGCGTGGCCAGGGGAGTGGCGACACCCCGCCTCCCAAGGATGGGACGGAGTCTTGACCGCCTGGACGGACGGCACCAGCCCCTCGTTGTCCACCATCCCCCACCAAGAACCTTGGCCCCAGACCTGACAAACCGTTCCGGTCGCAGACACGATCGTGCCCGGGGGCGCCTTGCGTGGGTACAGGTGATCGTGCAGAGAGTTGCGCTGGGCGACGCAAAACCCAAAGGGCCGTCATGACGCTCGGTCAACCAGCAAGTTCACCCGCGCCGGTGAACTGAGTGATACCTGACACCTTGTTGGTTTTCTGGACCGACGGCTGGGAAGGCGGTCGCGCGGAAAGGAAGTGGTCTTTGTGGACAAGAGGATTCGCACGCTCTTCTTCTTGGGCACGCTTTCCGGACTTTTCGGAGGCGCTGTGCTGGGTGCGGTGTCGGGGGGCGTGTTCGGCGCGTTGGTGGGCGCGGTACTGGGCATCGCAGCCGGTTCCGCCATCGTCTTGTACTGGGGGGAACATGGCGGCGCCCGTCACCGTCGGCGGACGACGGCACACACCCCGCACCTGAACTAAGGCCAGGGTCTCTGCCGATCACCACCGCTCTCGACACCAGGGCCTGCGCACGGCCCACGGCCGAGTCGAACGGCCTTGGCCGGCGCAGCCCGGCGGGCAGGCCGCACGGCGATATCGCTAGGGTCCGTCGGTTGCCGGCCGGGTCCCACCAACTGTGGCCCTTGAGCGGCAGGTGCCACAGTGGGGCTCGAACAGGGTGAGCGCTGTCTTGTGATGGGTGACCTGCGAGCACCATCGAGTCCTTCCCGAAGGCCGCTGACCATGGCCGCCGATCAGCGCCCGCTGCGGTCTGGGGGCGCCGGGCGATGTATGTGCGTCTGGCTCACCCGCGGCAGCACTTGAGGACCGATGCCGAACGGGGCACCCCCGCCCCGGCACCTGGCCTGTTCCCTCGCCCGGACGCGCCGGCTCCCGCCGGCGCGTCCGGGCGAGTCGCCGCAGGCATGGACGCGGCTGCTGCGCAGGCCACGGCTGACAGGCCGGCGCAGTCCTCGGTCCAGAGCGGCTGCGTGGCGGTGCTGTAGCAGTGGGCCACGCAGTTCGGGCAAGTCGTGCTCGCGGGTACGGTCCGCGGTGAGATAGGGGTGCCGTTCCCGAGCCGTGCTCTGCTGTGTGCAGGTGCGGCCGTGTTGGTCGTGGTTGAGCCCGACTACAGCATCACGCACGGGCCGAGTCCGGGGGCGATCGACGCCGATGTCCCCGGTGTCAGTACACGGCGCAGCTGGGCTCGCCGACGTTGTGCCAGCCGCTTCCGTCGGAGTTGGCTGCCCATGCGATGACGTAGACACGTCCTGCGCCGGTGCCGTGTACGTTGCTCAGAGTGGGGCTCGGGACGTCGCGGGGTCCGCTGACTTTCAGGCCGTTCGGGCCGGTGATCTGGAGGTGGCCGAAGAAGCCGCTGCCGCTGCCGCTGACGGTGAAGCCGCTGGGGCCGCCACTGATGGAGATGTAGGCGTAGCCGTTGTGGCCGGTGCACGACAGTGGGTGCAGCGCGGCCGAACGGGCCGAGTGAGCGGCCGGAGCCGCCGTTGCCGCGCCGGCCGCGAGGCCGCAGGCGGCGAGAGCCGCAGCTGTTGTCATGGCCGCACGCTTTGCGAAGTTCCGGTTCATGTCGTCCTCCTGATCGATGACGCTTCCGTGTCGCACAGAGACCTCGCGCTGAGGTGAGGTCGGGTACGACGCATACCGTTGATCCGATGACGTCACACGGGCATCCGTATGACGCCGAGTCCCGATGTCCGGTTGGTCGACACAGGCCAGCGGTGCAGGTCTTGATGCCTGGGAGCGCAGCCAGGTGCCGAGGAGGAACAGCCTACGGACGGCAAACGGGGCAGGCATTGTAAAAATGCGCATAACGACCGGGGTGCCGCAACCGCAACGAGGGCATTGCGAAGGGACTCTCAGATGACCCGCAGTGCTCCGGGTCGTCCAAGGCGGGTTGACCGCCCCCCGAGATCGAGGCCTTCCGGCCGCCTGGCCCGGGCCTGCCGGAGAGGCCATGCCGCGGTGCTCAGCGCATTTGGGCAAGACGGCAGATGGCTGGACCCGGCTGGCAAGGGAACGCGGCACGCCGACGACCGGCGCCCGCGCCGGTCGTCTCGCCGATGTGGCCTACGGCCGTATCAGCCCGGGGACGAGACCCGGCACGGGACCAGCAACTCTCCGGCGCCGTGCCCCGACACTGGTTACCACAGGCTGCCCTGCGGCAGCGACGGGGACTCCGAGGCCGTCAACCGCTCCTGCCGGAGGATACAGATGAGGGCCCCGATCCGTTTCCAGTCCGGCTTCACCTTCGAGTAGGGCGCCGACTTACGTACTGATAAGCAGAGTGATGCTGCCAGGGCTCCGCGGTCAGCGACCGAGGGAGAGTCCCTTGGACGGAACCAACCCAGTGGGCACCAGGCCGAGCACACCCTTGGTGCCGATGGGGCGGGACTTGCTGTCGAGCGTGTGGTCCGCAGCGTGGCCCAGCTCCTCCGGCAGTCGATTCATCACCCCGTCCACGCTGTTGACGACCGGGCCGCCTGCGGGCACCAGTCGGCCGATCTGCTGGGCGGGGACCGTTTGCCACACCGCTACGGCAGTGTCCGCAGCCGACTCGATCGGTCCGTCGGCCGCCGAGGCGGTGCCGGTTCCGGAGGCCGCGACGAAAACAACGAACGCGGTGGCGCCGAGTGCTTTCAGGGGTCCTAAGGGCTGTCCCGTAATCCCTTCGAGTGCGGCCTCGCGCCCGCCTGCCCCGTTAACTAAAGCCGTTTTGCGCCGACTTGTCACGTGGCGCCGAAGGCCACATATGCGGGCAGTGCACCCCGCGCGGAGCCCCTGTCCGAGTTGCGGGACAGCCTTTAGCATCATCATCGGAATTCTCTCCTTACGGCAGGGGCGGGGGACATGTGCAGCAGCACCGCAACCCGCCACGAGAACGAGGGAGCCCCGCGTGGCGACACGGCCTGACGTGTCGTAGAGCTCCTCGGCTGTAGCGAGCCGATGTCCTGCGCCCCGTCGCCGCTTCCTCGTTTGGGTGCATCTCCGCCTCGACTGAAGGCCAGGCCGGGGGACCGGGGCCGTCGGCCCCTCGATGGCCTAGCGGCGCCGTACTGCTGCTCGGATCCGAGGCACCCCGACGATGGAATGCGCCGCCGGGTAACCGGTGACAGCAGTCCGGGCCCGTGGCCAGATGGCAGCGCGGTGTCGCCCATACAGTCCGGGTTCCGATGGGAGTGCCGTGAGGATCGTCGTCATCAACCAGCGGGGCTGGCTGCGGCAACGCGGGTGGAGGATGGGGTGCTGGTAGCGCCCCTCTTGAGGCATGTACCTGACGTTGCGCCACGGGACGCCGCCGCTTCTGAGGTTGCGCCCCAAAGGGCAGCGAACAGTGCCCCTTCTGCCCTTGCGATCGACCACGCTTGCCACCTAAAGATGTATCGTAGGCACTTTACGTTTACCAGAAGGTTTCGTCGCATGTATGCACACGATCCAGGCAAGACTCCGGATAGGACGAAACCTCGGCCTCCCACTTCTCGCACCCCCTCGAGCGCTCTGAATCCGCCGGCACTCACTCACGTTGCCCCTCTCACGCCCGGTGCTGTGACGGCACTCCAGCAGAGCGCTGGAAATGCGGCCGTTGCGCGCGCCCTGCAGCGGCAGACGCAGAACGTGGGCCATGGACAATCCGCTTCCGCTCGGCCCGCCTTCGGCGCGAGCCTGCAGCGCTCTCCGGACCGGGAACAGCACTCCCCGGAATACACCCATGTCGCTGTCGACAAGCAAGGCGCTGGCCTCGACCAGCTACGCCTCTCGCTCAACACGAACGGCCTCAAGACAGCCGCGAGCCTTGACATGAAGCTTTCTGAAGGCAGCGAAAAAATGGGGCACCACCAGCACGTCTTCATGTGGGATGCCACGGTCAAGGGGATCAAGGGAGTTTCGGGAATCGTTAGGGGTGTCGGATCGGAAAGCGCCGTCAACGTGAAAATCCGAATGCTGGATTTGAGTGAACCAGGATTGTTCTCGCAAGGCACCTTGAAGGGCGACCAGCCCACGGGACTGGGCGGCAGGTCGACGAACGGCGCGTGGGCTCACGAGGGCGACATCCCTCGCAAGTACCTTTTCATCGAGGGACTCGATCAACCTGATCAGCCCGGCTTCAAGGACTGGCTCGCTGGTAAGGGGTGGCCGGACGGCCACGCTGAATTGTTCAAGCGGGCCTGATTTCTCCGACCGGTTTTGGTTCGCCGCTGAGCCCCCGGATGTGGGAGCTGTCGATCACCCGCCCGCGACATGTCCAGCCGGTCAGCGGATCGCAGCTCGGCCGGCAGCACCTCGTGCAGGCGCTGCCAGTCCCCGGCGTTGTTCCAGCCCCGCAGCCTGGGCCAGCAGGTCATGCCCGAGCCGAAACCAAGCTCGACGGGCAGCAGCCATTCCCACAGGATACCCGTGTAGAGGACGAACAGGATGCCGCACAGCACCTTGCGATCATCCAGAGCCTTCCGGCCCGGATGCCGATGCCGGGACTGCCGGAGAGGCAGCAACGGCTCGATCCGAGACCACAACTCGTCGTTCACCAGCCACGGTTGGAGATCGCGCTTCCTCGTACCCGAACAACCGAGTCGGCCAGCCGGAGGTCACAGCCCAACCGCATTCCGTTAGGAACTCTACGCACTGCCCGTCGCTCTCGACAGACTGTGCATCGCCGTCAGCGGCGCGCCCTGCGCATGTGCGTTATCTTTTTGTTGTAGCGAAACCTCTCTCGAGGAGGCGCGCCATGGCAACGGAGAAGGCCCCGGCGCCCGCCCTGGCTTACGATATGGAGGGGAGCGGTACACCGGTCGTCTTTCTGCATGGGCTGACGTTTGACCGTCGCGTCTGGAGGCCGATCACCCAGCGACTGGACGGCTCGATCCGCAGTATCGCCATCGACCTGCCAGCGCACGGTGACAGCGGAGGGGAACCGACAGACCTGGAAGGTGTCGCTCGGCAGCTTCGCCAGT
This sequence comes from Streptomyces sp. ICBB 8177, assembly GCF_003144095.1. GTDB lineage: Bacteria > Actinomycetota > Actinomycetes > Streptomycetales > Streptomycetaceae > Streptantibioticus_D. Next base: position 471,535 of record NZ_NSKH01000004.1, read on the forward strand.
TGCTGGATTCGCTGAGCGTCGAGCGCCCTGTTGTTGTGGGGCACTCCATGTCGGCTGGTCTCGCGGCGCTGTACGCGTCCGCCCACCCCGTGCGCGGCTTGGTTCTGGTCGATCAGGCGACCGAGGTCCTCCCCTTCGCGCAGATGCTCCACCAGATCGCTCCCATGCTGCGGGGCCCTGCCTTCTGGCAGGTGTGGCAGAGGTTCGAAGACAGCCTCGGACTCGACCGTATTCCGGAACCGACCCGCACGCTGGTGCTGGAGACGCACGTGGTCAAGCAGGATGTGGTGCTCGGCTATTGGGCTCAGGTCCTGGAGACCGAACCGGCCGACCTGCAGGCGTGGATCGACGGTGCGACGACCGGCATAGAAACTCCATGCCTCGCAGTGTTCGGACGGCCGGCAACGGATGGCGAACGCCAACGACTTGGCCGGCTACCGGACACGGAAGTCGAGGAGTGGTCGGGTGGTGGGCATTTCGTCCACCTCGTGGACCCTGGACGGTTCGCCAGGAGACTTCGCGTGTTCGTCGAGCACTGCGATCAGCCCGACTGACGTGCGCTCCTGAAACGCGCCAGGTTCGACAATTCCGAGGAGACTCGAGGCGGGGATCAGCGAGACCACTCCCGGCCGTCCGGAGGATCGAGCACACCATCGAGTAACTCGAAATGGTCGTTTCCTGTCACAGCTTCGCGGCCACCCTTTGGCGGCCGGTCTCCCAGATGCGGGGGCAGGAGTTTACCGACGACGAGCGCGAGACTGTGCGCGCGCGGATCGGCCTTGTCCGGGTGGCGTGGGAACGGCTGAAAGAGCCCTCAAGAACGGCGATTTCACTCTGGAAGAGCTTCGACCCAGCTCCTCAAGGACGAGTGGCGGTGGTCCGTCGCACCGGTCGGCCGCTGGATGAGCACTACGGTGACCTGGCCCGCGTCGCGCTGATGAAAGCCAGGCCGGCCGGCCTGCCTGCGCACCGTCCAGCTTGTTGCCGCCACCTGGTTGAAGAAGTTCCAGGGTTGAGAACGGCATTCGGGCCTTTGCGCTGTGGGCGCTGCGGAGGAACCTCGTCGCGCTGACGGGGGAACCGGCCGCTGCTGGGCCACCGCCGACCTCATCGAGTCCTGAAAGGGCCCGAATTCGTCATGGGCTTCACCATCAGGTTCACCTCGGTCGTCATCGGGGAGGCGGTTGCCGGCGGTGGTGCTGCTGCACACCGGTGCCATGGGGGGGCACCTGCCGGAGAGAAGGGCGCAGGTCGTCCCCCCCATGGCACCGGGCGCTACCAGAGAACGGGCAGGCGCTCCGGGATGCGTTTCATGAAGCGCGTGCGCCATACCAGTTGATCGATGGGTACCGCGAGCTCGAGATGGGGCATGTGCTCCAGGATCGTGTTGAGTGCGATCTCGGCGTGTTTACGCCCCAGGGCCGTGGCCGGGCAGTAGTGGGAACCGCCGCCGAACGACAGATGGTCGGCGGCGTTCTCGCGGTGGATGTCGATGATGTCGGGGTCGACGAAGTGCTCGGGATCGAAATTCGCCCCTTCGACGAGCACCAGGACCAGTTCCCCGGCCTCGACCTCCACCTCTCCCAGCCGCACGTTTTCCGTGGCCAATCGCGGCAGGGCGTCCCCGATGGACAGGTTCACCCGCAGAATCTCGTGCAGCGCCTTCTCCGTCAGGCGCGGATCGTCCCGCAGGGCCACCCGCAGTTCCGGGTGCGTCAGCAGCGTCACGAGGGACATGGTGAGGAAACCACTGGTGGAGATCACGCCGGCGCCGAACATCGTCACGCCGACCGTGGCCAGCATCTCGTCCGTCACGTGGCCGTACGCCGGATCTTTCCGCAACACCGCGAGATCTCTCATGAGGCCCGTGGTGTCCGGATGGTCCAGCAGTTCCTTCATCCGTCCGATGTCGCGGTCCCAGTTCACCCTCGCCCCCGCGATCGGGCATGCGGAGTTCATGAACGCGATGTCGAGGGAGCGGTGGAAATGCCGCGCCTCGTCCTGTGGGATGCCGAGGATATGGCAGTGCAGCGCCGCGGAGAACGGGTCGCAGAACTGCCCCCTCAGGTCCAGTGTCGGTCCCTCGGCCATCGAAAGCCGAAGAAGGCGTTCCGCTTCGGTCCGCATCCAGTCGGTCAGGCCCGCCGCCTTCGGACTCAGAGCCTTCAGTACCGCCTTGCGCAGCCCCGCACCCGTGATGTTGCCCATGTTGTTGACCACCTCGGGCGGGATCGTCAACGCGTACTGGCGTGGCACCCCTGGCGCCGAGGTGTCCTTGAGGGAAAAACGGTCGTCGTCGAGCACTTGTCTGGCCAGGCGGTAGGACGACACCAGCCAGGCCTCGTCCCCGGCGATGGTGCGCACCCGTCGGACGGGCGTTCTCTCTCGTAGTTCCGCGACCTTCGGTGGTACTTCGGTGCCGACGGGGGAGAACGGGAAGTCGATCAGGTCAGGCCGCGCCGCTGTGGTCATCGTGCCCTCCTTCGGTCTCGGCTGGTGTGACGACGGCGTGGCCCTGGTTGCGGGAGGCACGTAACCCCGCGCCCCGGGAGTACAGCAGCTCTGCCATCGGCAGCAGTTGGTGATAGCAGTTGAGTGAGGACGGAACCCCCAGGATCGCCGGGGTGTCGAGGAACAGTGGCGCCTCGGCGAGCACGTACTGGAGGCACACGGCCCGCTGCGCCTCGTCGGCGGCTTCACCGGTCGTGGAAGTCAGGAAGGTGGACACCAGGGCCTCGCAGGCGCCCCGGAACTCCTGGTCGGTGGCCAGCAGGCTCTGGAGACGGTCGTGAATCTCGCGGTAGGCGTCGTTGTCCCGGAACACCGACATGGGCTGCCAGGTCAGGCGCTCGCCCCCTGGGTCGGCCTGGGCACAGGCGTTGGATACCTTCGCCCGTACTCCACGCAGGTTCTTCGTCGCCTTCTGCCGCGCCTGGACCGGCGGATAGCCGCAGGCTTCGTGCATCTCCGCGACGAACAGGTCGGTGTAGACGAAGTCGACCCGGTCGAAGTGAGCCAGTCCCCATGCCGCGAGATCGTGCAGGCGTTCGGCTGAAAAGTAGCTGTTCCCGGGGGATACGCCGATGACTGCGTGCGCGGCCTCGTCGTGAATGACAGCGCAGTGTGGGGTATACGGTGCAACCTTGAATTTCTTGGCCACCAGCGAAAGAGCTGTGGTCACGGGAGTCATCCTCCGCGTACGGCAAGTCCCAGCGGAGCCCAGCGCTCCGGGTGTGGCCGTACACCGCCATCACCCTACCGGCGCGGGTCCGCCGAAAACCGGACCTCCTGACAGGTGATCGTTCTTTGACCGGAAAGCGTCAGCCGTTCGGGGGCCCGGAGCAGCCGGATGTCGCTTGGCCGGAAGGTGTCGCAGACGCGCAGGGCAGAGTGCCGCGCCGTGAACGCCCGGCGGTGCAGCGAACGTTGGAGTCGACGCCGAGGAATGCCGCGCACTGGCCGACGGGGCGGCGTCAAGCGCGGGTGGTGAGGCGCGGGCTCCCGTCGACGGTGACCACCTTGAGGCGGGCGTGCAGTTCGGTCAGGCGCAACTGTTCGAGGTCTCCGGGCACGTCAAGGGTGGCGATGGACTGTCCCGGGCCGGGGTGGTAGGCGCTATGGCCCTGATGCTCAGGCTCCTTCCGTGTCCCGGACAAAGACGCGATGCTGCCGTCGGCGTCGTAGAGGACGTGAACCTGCATGTGCTGCCTCCACTAATTGGCCGCAGGAACCATGGCGATGGTGGGCCATACCTCGGCGATGGTGGTGCCGGGGTTCTTCCAGGTCACCCACAACTCCACGAGGTTGGTGTCATTGTTCCAGCGCTGGTACTCCGCGACGATCTGGACCATGGACGAGGGTGGATCCTGATTGTCCGGGCAGCCGGCCATGCGGTGCCAGTTGCCGGCCTGGAGCCGGGAGTCCCACCAGTAGTACTGCGTCAGTTGAGCTCCGGGCCCCAACGTGAACGACGGGGCACGGGCAAAGTCGGCGTTGAATCCCACGGACCATCCCTTTGGTTACAGCACGAGCGGAAGGGCTGACTGGCTTCGAACCATCGCAGCATGCCGGGGCTCCGCCGCATAGCGTCCCGGCCCGACAACGGTTCACGATTCACTCCGCTGCCGCTCTCGTCGCCGCCGTCCGCGAAGCGCTGCGCCGCCACCACCCCGGGGGCCACGCAGGTCCAGGTGCTCCAGCGGCTGGTGGGCCTCCGCGTCCAGCAGCCATCGCCCATGCCGAACCCACGCCCGCTCCCACCGCGGCGCGAACCACACCGCCCGAAGATCACGCAACGGCCGCCGGTGTACCCCCCTCAGCGGATCCCTTTCTCGCTGCGGATGCGGTGCGGATGCGTTCCCCGGCTCCGGGCGGCCAGGATGTCGAGATGGCGTGCGTTGGTGTCGCGCCAGCGCAGGTAGGCAAGCCTGCGGATCTTGAACCGGCTCTGCCACCGCGTCCCCACTGCCAGATCACCGACGCACCGCCCACCGGATCCTCGACGAGCTGGAGCAAGCCGGCTACCTCACTCCCGGCAGTCTGGGCACCGTGACGCGTTCCCGCGTCCCGGATGGATGCCCCGCCGCCCGCAAGTCGGCGGCTCTCGAAGTGGGCTGTGTGTGCGGTGCGGCCTCAACCGCGCATTCAAGTGAGGTGGCAAGGGCGACCTGCCATGTCATCGTCACCCTGGCCGAGGGCGATCACCGTGTCGGCCTGGCCTGCCAGGTCAGGGTCGTGGGTGATCAGTACCGTCGTGCGGCCACTCATCAGGCGGCGCAGTGGAGTCATCAGGCGGGACGCCGCCGTGCGGTCCAGTCCCGCGGTCGGTTCGTCCAGGACCAGGATGGCGCCCGCGCGCAAGAACGCCCGTGCCAGGGCAATGCGGCGGTTCTGCCCGCCGGACAGTTGCAGGCCGTCCTGCCCGAGTACGGTCGCGTAGCCGTGAGGCAGCGCCCGGACGAACCCGTCGGCGTCGGCGGCCCGTGCGGCCCATGCGATCTCCTCGTCGCTCGCCCCCGGGCGGCCGTAGGCGATGTTGTCGCGGACCGAGGCACGGAAGACCAGTGACGACTGGGGCAGAAGCGTGACCGCCCGACGCACCGACTCCAGGGTCATGTCGCGCAAGTCGACCCCGTCGACCCGGATGCAGCCGGTGTCCGGATCCATGAACCGCACCAGCAGCTTGCCCAGTGTCGACTTCCCGGCGCCGCTGGGGCCGGTCACGGCCAGCACCTCGCCCGGCGCCATCCGGAAGGCCAAACCGTCGAGCAGCGGCGCGCCGCTCTTCGCCGGGTAGGAGGCGCGCAGGTCCGAGCACTCCAGCTCCCCGCGGACCGACGGCAATGTGACGGCGCCCGGCCGCTCGCGCACCGGTGACCGCAGCCGATCGATCTCCAGTACGCGTTCCGCCGAACCGGAGGCCTCGGCGAACTCGCCCACCAGAGACGACAGTTCGGTGGCTGGGCCGAACACCTGGGTCAGGAAGGCGGCGAACGCGAGAAGGCCGCCGAGAGTGAGCTGCCCGTGAACCATCTCGATGGCGCCGACCCCGACGACCACGAGCCCGCCCGCGACCTCCGCAACCTCCAGGACCGCCGGGTACAGGCCCGCGATCCGTACGGTCGATAGCTGCGCGCGCATGAGACCCAATCCCTCGGCACGGACTCGATCCACCTCCCGACGGCGCTGGTTGTAAGCGTGCGCCACGGAGGCGTTGGCCAACGACTCCTCCACCACCGCCGTCACCCGCCCCTCGCGACACCGGGCCTCGCGGGAACGCTCCTGAATGCGGTCGCCGAAGTAGTGGGCAGACCACCACAGCACGGGAGCGGTGACGAGGACCGCCAGCGCCAGCTGCCAGCTCAGGACGAACGCGGCGGCGGTGAAGACGGTCAGACTGATCACAGCCGACGCGCCATCGATCACTCCGGAGACCGCGAACTCCTCCACGCTCGAGACGTCAGAGGTCAGCCTGGCGACCGTATCGCCGTGCCACCGGGCACGCAGAGTGTCGGGCGGCAAGGTGTGCAGGCGCTCCACGCACGAGGTCCGAAGCCGCAGCACGAAACCCTCGGCGACCCGGCGGGCCGTGTAGTCGCCCGCGAACGTCAGCAGCGCCGCGACCGCGGTGACCGCTGTCATCCCAACGGCCAGCGGCCAGAATCCGCCGAGCCTGCGCGGCACGAGGACGTTGTCGACGAGGTCCTTGAACAACCAGACCGACACGACCTCACCGCCGGACCCCAGGGCCAGCAGGCAGACAGCACCCAGCAAGAGCCACCGGTCCGGGCGAAGCCAGGGACGGAACGCCCTCAGCATCTCCCACTGAGAGACAGCCGGGGCCCGCACTACGAGCTGGTCGGTGCTCGACTGCGCCACGACGTGTGTCGCCTCCTGACCGGCGCACCGGATCGGGTGGGAGCGTCGGCGACGGAATCACTGGTCAGACAAGTTGAAGGGGCGGGGTAGGCGCCCTGGGGGCGCCGGCTACCCCGCCGTGAACAAGTCGCCCTCAGACGACATCGCCACTAGTACTTCTGGTGACGACGACGGCTGTGGTGACGCCGGTGGTGGTGACGCACCGGGTGATGGTGGTGCTTATGGCCCAGTGTGTGGAAGATGCTCACAGCGACCCTCCTTCCTGGCGTATCGACGGGACCCTCAGGAACAAGAGGTCCATTTTGAGGGTGTTTGTTACTGATACGCGCCGAGGGGGCGGTGCGGTTCAACGCACACCAAGATTTTTTTGGCGCTCCCAGAAGCCCTGTAGCGAGTAGAAGCCGGGCCCACCCGATCAAGCCCGCCCCCCGAGTCGCACCCACTACGGCTCGAGATTCTTCGAACCCGCAGGCGACGTTCCACGCAAGTCAAGTGGACGGTTGTGCTCGGCAAGGGAGACATCGCGCTGACGACCCGCGATCCCGATATCTGCTTCGACGGCCCGGACGGCACGTCCTCCCACGTTGGCGGGCTCGAGAGGTGGGCGCTCCCGTGTGCTGTCAGGCGGCCGGAACACCGTCTACATCGTTGAGGCATCCTGGTGCCGACCCGCGATCGGAATGTCGCCGCATCCAGCAAGAACTACCGGTACTCCACGAACCTGCCGGTCGTGATCGATGCCAACAGCCGCCTGGTGGACGCGAACGGGCTGCCGTTGCCCGGCAGCCGCAACGACTGCCGGGCCTTCACCGAATCCGGCGTCGACCGGGCCTGCCGCGGCACCCCCGACCATCGCCGACGGCGGCTACCGGGCCATCGGCCTGCTCATCCCGCACCGCAGACGACGAGGCCAAAGGCACCTCAGCCCGCGACAGGAAGCGGAGAACGCCGTCTGCCCAGAGTGCCCTCGTCATGCCACCACAGCTCGCCCAGCAGCAGCATCTTGGTGTGCAGAATCGGGCGAGCTGAGCCTGCGGGCTCACGAGACCGACTCCACCCACGCCCCCGGCATGCACGACTCGCGAACCAAAATTTTCAGACCACCCGGGCCGCGCCTGGGGGCGGTCTCGTATCAGCCGAGCCCGACCAGTTCGGCGATCGTGCCGCCGAGGACACGATCGCGTACTTCGCCCGGGCTGGTGGCCCGTTCCACCAGGGCCCGGGCGAGGACAGGGTCGCCGTACGGTGCGTCCGATCCGAACAAAGTCCGGTTCGGGATCTCCTTGATGGCCAGCCGGACGGCGAAAACGATGTTGGCCGTGGACAGTTCCAGGTACATGTTCGGAGTGTCCCGCACCAGTTCGAGGGCCTGCATCCAGTGCTGCCCTCCCAACTGGCTGACCACCAGCGGAACATCCGGGTACCGGTAGGCCAGCGCCGCCAGCGTTGCCAGGTCCTCCGCAGTGGTCGGCGCGGATCCGTGGACGACCACGGGCAGGTGCCCCTGGTCGGCGGCCGCCTGGAGGACCGGTTCGATCAGCCCTGCCCTCCCCGGCGGCGGTGTCAGCTCCCCGATCCCGCGAAAGCGACGCCCTACCACCTCCTGTTCAACGATCTCGGATGTCTCCTGCGCCGCCAGGCCCAGCGGCACCGACAGGAAGCCGATGAACCGGTCCGGCAGCGCGGCAACCGCCGCGTCCAGTTCCCGCCACGCCCCCCGGTACGCCTCGACCGTGCCGGCCCGGCCTGCGAGCGCCTTCTCCAGAACGGCCATCTCCCGGCGCAGTGCGGCCAGGTCCCCGGCCCGCTCCGGATGCGGTCGGGTGGCGAACAGCACGGCGCGGTCCACTCCGGCCTCGTCCAGCAGCCCCACATGCGCCTCGACCGGTTCGTGGACGTGGCTGTGCGCATCGATGATCACTGATTCGTTCCCTCCACCTCGACCGGTCCGGAATTCGGCCGGTCAGGGCAGTGTTGCTCCCTGACACCGTTGGAAGGTCAAGTCGAAAGGAACGGATCGGTGCTGATCGGGGAGCTCTCACGCTAAACCGGAGTCAGCGAACGGCTGCTGCGCTACTACGAACGGGCGGGACTGATCCATGCTGAGCGCCGTGCCAACGGATACCGCGAATACGCCGACCAGACGGTGGAGACGGTGCGCCGCGTGCGCGCCCTGCTCGCCGTCGGACTGCCCACCCGCGTGATCCGCCAGGTCCTGCCCTGCACCCACGACGCGGCGATGCTGCACCCCTGTCCCGGAGTCCTGACCAGCCTGCGCGACCAGTTGGACATCCTCGACCAGCGTGCCGCCGAGCTGGAGACCGCCCGCCGCCTGCTGCGCCAGACGATCGCCGTCACCGAGGCAGGCGAGAACAAGGCCGACGAGGCTCCAACGCCAGGCGCCCGAACAACGTCGCCTTACTGAGCCTCGCCGGTGGTGGGAGCGCTGCGTCTTCCTGGTCAACGTGCCCGTCGGCGCCCTGGTCCTCGCCGTGATCTGGCGGTACCTGCCCGGAGGCGGTGGCATACCGAACGCCGGCCGCCCCGATTACGCGGGCATCGGTGTCCTGGCGCTCGGCATCAGCTCGCTGCTGATCGGCCTGACCACGAAGGGCGTCGACAGCCACACCTGGACCGACGCCGCGGTTATCGGACCCATCCTGCTGGCGCTCGTGCTGCTGGTGCCGTTCGTCCTGATCGAGAACCGGGCCGCAGAGCCGATCATGCCCATGGGCCTGTTCCGCAACCGTGCCTACACCCTCGCCAACCTCGCCTCGTTCTTCTCGGCGTTCCGCCTCTTCGCCTCCGTGATCTTCCTGCCCCGCTTCTTCCAGGAGGCACTCGGCCACAGCGCCAGCAGCAGCGGCCTGCTGCTGTACCCGCTGATGATCGGCATGGTCGCCGGCAGTCTTTTCACGGGCGCACTGATCGGGAAAACCGGCCGCTACCGGCGCTGGCTGCTCGGCGGAGCCGTCCTGGCCGCGGCGGGTTCCGCACTGTTCCTCCAGCTCGCGCTGAACACCCGGCTGACGACGATGGCGTTCTGGATGGCCCTGATCGGCCTCGGCATCGGCCCCATGCTGTCCGGACTGACCATCGTCGTGCAGTCCAACGTCGACCCGGCCGACCTCGGCACCGCCAGCTCCAACGTCACCTTCCTCCGCCAGATCGGCGGCTCCGTCGCCTTGGCCATCGCCGGGATGCTCTACAGCGACGCCTTCACCGGCCACCTCCGCGAGGGGATGCACCAGGCACAGGCCGCCGGTACCGCAAGCGCCCTGCCCTGGCTGTCCATCATCGGCGCCGGGGCCACCTTCCTCGCGGTCCTCTTCCTGCCGGCCCCGCGCCGCAACCCCGCCGACACCACCAACGCGTCGGCCCCCCTCAGCTCCCTGGTCTGACGACCCTCACGGCACACCAGGCCACAGCACCCGCACCGAACGAACGGAAGGAACCATGGCCACCACACCGGACCACACCGCCGAGACGAACACGCCGTACCTCGTCGGCCACTACGCCCCCGTCACCGACGAAATCGACGGCTTCGACCTGGAGGTCACCGGCACTCTGCCGCCCGAGCTGAACGGCCGTTACCTGCGCAATGGCCCCAACCCGCGGCCGGGGGAGGTTCCCGGCCACCTGTTCACCGGCAACGGCATGCTGCACGGCGTCCGGCTGCGCAACGGGCGCGCCGAGTGGTACCGCAACCGCTGGGTACGGACCAGCAAGTTCTCGGGCGCGCCCTACAAGCGCGCGGACGGGACGTTGGACCTGACCGCGGTGAGCGCGAACACCCATGTGATCGAACACGCCGACAAGCTGTTCGCGCTGGTCGAGAACGGACTGCCCTACCAGGTCACCGGCGAGCTGGAGACGGTCGGTCCCTACGACTTCGGCGGACGGCTCACCACCGCGATGACCGCCCACCCCAAGGAGGACCCGGTCACCGGCGAGCTGCTGTTCTTCGGCTACAGCGCGAGCCCTCCCCACCTGACCTACCACCGGCTGTCGGCGGCGGGCGAACTCGTGGAAAGCAAGGAAATCGCCGTGCTCGCAGGCACGATGATGCACGACTTCGCCATTACCGAGAACTACGTCATATGGATGGACCTGCCCGTCCTCTTCGACATCCGGCAGGCCGGCGGCACCATGCCGATGCGCTGGGACGACGGATACGGTACCCGACTGGGCCTGATGCGCCGCGACCGGGCAGGCGAGGTGCGCTGGTTCGAGATCGACCCCTGCTACGTCTTCCACGTAGGCAATGCCCACGAGGACACCGCCGGCCGTGTCGTCCTGGAGGCGGTGCGCTACAACCGGTCCTCCTACGACCGGATGTGGCAGGCGATGGGCGGCCGGGTCGACCACCCGCTGGCCGATCCGGGCTGGCTGCTCGGAGAGACCCAGGGCGGTCAGGTGTACCGCTGGCGGCTCGACCCCGCCACGGGCAGGGCGCACGAGGAGGCACTGGACGAGCGGGGCGTGGAAATCCCCACCATCAACGACGAACGGACCGGGCGGTACAGCCGCTACCTGTACACGGTCACCGAGAACGCCCTCCTGAAGTACGACACCCACGCGGGCACGACCCGGACGTTCGGCACCGGTGCGGGCACCTCACCCGGTGAGGCCGTGTTCGTGCCCGCCCAGGACGGCACGGAAGAGGACGCCGGTTATCTGCTGTCCATGGTGTCCCACGGCAGCGACCAAGGTTCCGAGCTGCTGGTTCTCGACGCGCGGGGCATGAAGCAGTTGGCCGCAGTGGAGATGCCGCGCCGCGTTCCGACTGGTATCCACGGCAGCTGGGTGGCCGACGAAACCGAGTGACCCACCGGACATGGCCGCGGGCCCCGGGACGACGCCGACGAACCGGCGCCCCGATGCCCGCGGGCGACCGGCGGCCGCCATCGCGCCCCTGCCGGTCTCCGTGCTCTACGGCATCGGCCCCCGACCGATCACCCCCGCCGGGCTGCCGGCCACAGTGAGCGAGCGCCGCGAGTTCGACCACCACGAGCTGCACGGCAGCCGGCTGGGCCGCGTCGCCCTGCTGGATGCGGTCATGCCACCCGATCCGCCCGCATGGAGGCTGGTCAGGGGGCAGACGACGGCCGCGCGAACGCCGGTCAGCCGCTCGCCGCACCGGTGCGCCGGGGGCTCGCGCGAGCCGGGAGCAGGCGGCCTGAGGGCGGGCGATCCGCCCTCACCCTGGTCATTACTTGCAGGCGCGGTATATTTCATGGAGAGCACCCATGGAACGTCAGGCCGCGCAAGCGTCGGCCGCGGTCGCGGAGGAGGAGCGATGGCCACCACGGACACGACCGCGGCCGGGCTGGCGCATGGCTGGTACGCCCTCTCCCTGCTGCATGGCCGGATCGAAGCACACATCGAGCGCGCTCTGCAGAGCGGGCACGACTTGAGCGTGCGCGAGTACTCCTTGCTGGACGTCCTCAGCCGCCAGCACAACGACGAGGGCGGCCACCTTCGGATGAACCAGGTGGCCGACGCGGTGGTGCTCAGCCAGAGCGCGACGACCAGGCTGGTCACGCGTCTGGAGGACCGCGGGCTGCTGTCGCGCTACCTGTGCCCGACCGACCGCCGGGGCATCTACACCGACGTCACCGACGCGGGCCTGTTCCTGCTGGCCGAGGCCCGCCCGACACACGACGCCGCTCTGCGTGAGGCGCTGGACCGGGCGAACGGGGACCCGCGGCTGACGCCTCTGGTGGCCGCGGTCGAGAAGCTGGACGGCGGCTCGAAGGTCTCCTGACCGCCGAGGCGCGAGGCGGCCCCATTGAGGCCGCGAGGCAGGGGCGGGGGGCGAGGCGCGTAGGCGCCGGGGACGGGAGGCACTCCACACTCCCAGCAGCGGGCACGCTACGAGTGCATGCCGAGCGGAGCCCCGCCCCGCGTGCGTGCCGCACATTCACCTCGGCATCCCGTCTCCCAGGCGGGCCTCCCCACCTCCACCCCGGGCCCGATCCATGCGTTTGCAAGTACACCGCGTCTGCAATTATTGTGGAAGCTCGTTAGGTGCGCACTCAAGTAACAGAAAGGTGAGCCCATGCCTCTCGCGCTTCTCGCTCTCGCCATCGGTGCCTTCGGCATCGGGACGACGGAATTCGTCGTCATGGGATTGCTGCCGCAGGTGTCGGCCGACTTCCACGTCGGCATCCCCACTGCGGGCCTTCTGGTGACCGGCTACGCCCTCGGTGTGCTGTTCGGTGCGCCGCTGATGACGGTGATCGGCACCAAGATCCCTCGCAAGCTCATGCTGATGCTGCTGATGGGGTTGTTCGTCGTCGGTAACCTGATATCCGCGCTGGCGCCGAGCTTCGGCCTGATGCTGGTGGGCAGGATCGTCACCTCGCTGGCCCACGGAGCGTTCTTCGGCATCGGTTCGGTGGTTGCCGCCGAGCTCGTCGCTCCGGAGAAGAAGGCCGGGGCGATCGCCACCATGTTCACCGGTCTGACCGTCGCCAACGTGGTTGGCGTGCCGTTGGGCACGTACGTCGGCCAGGCGGCGGGCTGGCGCGTGACATTCGCCGTCGTCGCCGCGCTCGGTGTCATGGGTCTGCTCGGCATAGCGAAACTGGTACCGCCGCTGCCTCGCCCTGAGGGTGTGAGCCTGCGCCACGAGGTGGGTGCGCTGCGCAATCCGCAGGTGGTGCTCGCCATGGCCATGACGGTGCTCGGTTTCGGAGGGGTGTTCGCGGCCATCACGTACATCGCGCCGATGATGACCCGTGTCGCAGGTTTCTCGGACGGCGCGGTGACGTGGCTGTTGGTGCTGTTCGGCGTGGGAATGGTGATCGGGAACCTCGTCGGTGGCCGGTTCGCGGACCGCGCGCTGATGCCGATGCTGTACACCACGCTGGGTGGACTGGCCCTGGTGCTGGGGGTGTTCACCGTGACCGCGCACAACGAGGCCCTGGCGGCGGTGACCGTGCTGCTGGTGGGCGCGTTGGGTTTCGCGACGGTGCCGCCGTTGCAGAAACGCGTGCTCGACCAGGCGCACGGCGCCCCGACGCTGGCGTCCGCGGTCAACATCGGCGCGTTCAACCTGGGCAACGCGCTGTCCGCGTGGCTCGGCGGCGTGGTGATCGCGGCGGGTTTCGGCTACACCTCTCCCAACTGGGTCGGCGCGGCCCTGGCCACCACCGCTCTGGTCCTGGCCTTCTGGTCCGCTTCTCTCGAACGCCGGACGGCCACCAACGAGACCGCCACCACGGCGCTCCGGACAGAGGGGGACTTGGTCAGCCAGTGACCGCGGCCTCGTGCAGGCCCAGCATCCGCAGCGCCGAGGTGATCTCCTGGTGGAAGGGGACCTGCGGATTGGCTTCGGTACCGGACTGGCCGAGCACTTCGAGGGCCACCGGCCCGTCCATCCTGCCCCATACGCCATGAGGCCAGAAGCGATTGGGGCGGCAGGGGGGTGTGCCGACGGGCCAGGTCGACCAGCAAGGCCTGGAAGTCCGGCAAGTCCGCCTGAGCGGTCCTCAGTTCGCCGGGCACGCCAGGGCAGGGGCCGGGACGTGGCCGCTCCTGGGGCAGCTGGCCGTAGCAGGATCGAACCGATGTGGTTGACGGTGATCCGGCGGTCGCCGAGGCTGCCGGCCGACCCGCACCGCGAACGCGCGGCGGCCGGTCGCGCGTATGGCGTCCACCACCTTGTCGGCGCGGTCCTTGGCCAAGTAGGTAGGTGATCGCGATGTCCGCGCCGTGCGCTGCCAGAGCTAGGGCGATCTCCGCACCTAGGCCCCGGGAGACGCTGGCCGCCGGGGCCACGCTCCTGATAGTGGTCGTCACAACGCTGCCCGATCTGTTGGTTCACGTCTCGTGGGTCGGTGGAACGCTGTGGCCTGCGGTTCTGGCTAATCCAGGGCTTGGGTGCGACGGTAGAGGGACGGCGAGCCTGTCGCGGCGCCCGTTTGCCGGGCGCTTGTTTCATGGATGGTGGACGTTGCCCTCGACAAGGGCATTCACCATCCGCCTTCGTGCTCCGGCCCCAAGGCCGGGGCGCCTTTGGGCTCACGGCCCCCGGAAAGGGGGCGTCACATGAACGCCACCACGACGATCGACGGCGCCAACGCCTTGATCAGCCTGCACGGCGACATCGACTACGACACGCTGCCCGGCCTGCTCGACGCTGCAGCGCAACTGCCCGAGACAGTCACCGCGGTGACCTGGGACCTGCACGGCGTACCGTTCATGGACGTTGCCGCAATTCACCTGCTCAGCGACCGGCGGGGCGGTCGCACCGTGACCGTCACCGGTCTGGGCGCACAGCCTCAACGCCTGATACGCATGGCTAGCAACCTCTTCCCCGGCTTGTTCGAAGACCCTCACCCCGCAGGGGCAGAGCACACGCTGTAAGCGTGTTCCTGCCCGAGGTGCGTACGGCCGGATGATCCCGCCGGTGGGAATCGGCGAGACGGTCCGGCGGTACGCCGCCGCCGTCCCGCGTCTCGCCGCCGCCCTGCCCAAGAGCGCCGACCACCGGCCCTCGCTTGCAGGCGAGGCAGGCGAGGCCTGTGGTTCTGCGGCTTGCGTACGGGTGCTGTCAGGTGCTCCCGCGCCCGTAACGCGAGTGGTACGCCACGGCTACCGCCAGCGGGGCCGCGAACCACAGCGTCCAGGCGTAGGGGGTCGCGAAGAAGATCGGGACGGACAGGCCGAAGCCCGACACCATCCCCCAGCCCTGCCAGCGTGTCGCCCGCGGGGGCCTTTGTGAGTGTACGGGAGCCTTGGCCTCCAGGTATCGCGTGATGTTCAGCAGCAGGGCGGCCGAGACCGCCTGCACGAGAGCGTAGAAGCCGAACCGCAGGGCGTGGGCGTCGAGTGACGCCGTGCCATGGTTGATCAGCAGCTTGACGGCGAACGGGTTGAGCACGATCGTCAAGAGCCACACCGTGTTCATCGATCGCAAGCGTGCGTCGACCGCGTGGGCGTTTTGGAACGCCTCGTAGTGGTGGCTCCAGGAGGCGGCGATCGCCAGGAAGCTGATGAGGAACGCGGCGTAGTGCCCGGCCTGGTGCCGGGCGGAGGTGAGCAGGGCGGCGGCCGAGTCGCCCGAAGGGACGGGGAGTTCGATGGCCAGCAAGGTCATCGCGATCGCCACCACGGCGTCGGAGAAGATCGTCAGTCGCTCGACCGACCGCATCTGCTTCTCAGCGTCCCCATCCGCCATTCGTACTCCTCGGGCGTCGGCCTTTGCCCCATTCCACAGCATCCCCGGCTCCAGGTGGCGGTGGCGCTGCTGATCGGGCGAGTGATCGTGCCCGAGAACAAGGCGGGGGATCGTGCCCGAGGACAAGCCGGGACGGCGATGGTCAGGGCCGCCGGAGGCCGGCGTCTCGTGAGGCGTGCCCGCAAATGTGCGCATAAGCTCGTCGTAGTCGAGCCTGCACGGGCGTCGGGGCAGGTCATCCCAGGTGAGCGACGGCCTGCGGGGCGGGCGACGGCCTTGCTGCCGAGGGGTGATGAGGCATGGACGACGTGGCGTCGGTTGCCGCGCGCAGCGCCCGTGGCGGACTGTTCCAGGACCTCGACTTCGACTACGAGGCCCGTCTCGCGCTTGGTGCCGCGGCGTGCGGGACAGGGGATGTCGGACTGGTCCTGGCGACCTTGGACCGCATTGCCGACGGTGATCCACAAAGCTGGTTCGACGCTTGGATGGGAACCGCCGGTTATCTGGAGACGCTGGGCGAGCAGGCGTCGCAGGCCGGTCATGCGGACAGCGCGCGCTGGGCGCTGCTGGGAGCGTCGGAGTACTACGACAAGGCCATGGTCTTCGTCGACGGGATGGCTGATCAGTCGGTGCTGCCGCCGACCTTCCGCGCACACCGGTACTGCTGGGAGAAGGTCGTCGACGCCTCAGGCGGCTCCTGGGTGCGTCTGCCCGTGCCGTACGAGGGCGACAGCATGCCTGGCTATCTGCTGCGTCCGGACGCGTCCGGTACGCGGCGGCCGACGCTGGTGGTGATCAACGGCAGCGACGGGTCGCTGCCCGGGCTCATGGGTTACGGCGCGGCGGAGGCACTCGCGCGGGGCTGGAACGCGTTCCTGTTCGACGGCCCCGGCCAGCAGTCGATGCTCTTCGATCGCGGTGTGCCGTTCCGCTACGACTGGGAGGCCGTTGTGACCCCGGTCATTGACACACTGGTGACTCGCCCGGAGGTGGGCGTCGACGCGCTGGTCGGATACGGCATCAGCCAGGGCGGCTACTGGATCACCAGAGCGTTGGCGTTCGAACACCGCATGAAGGCGGCCGTCGCCGACCCAGGCGTCGTGGACCTCTCCGAGACCTGGACGGCCTCGATGCCACCGGAACTGCTGATGTTGCTGCGCGAGGGCCGCAAGGAGGAGTTCAACGCCGCCGTCCAGGCGGGAACCGATGTGAAGACGGCACGCACCCTCGCCTTCCGCAGCAGGCCCTACCAGGCCGACAACCTCTACGACGTGCTCATCGAGGTGAGCCGCTACCAGGTACGCGACGTCGTCGACCGCGTCAGGACGCCGCTGCTGATCACGGACCCGGAGGAAGAGCAGTTCTTCCCCGGCCAGCCCCGCGCGCTCTACGACATGCTGCCCGGCGAGAAGAGCATCCTGGGCTTCTCCCGGGACCAGGGCGCCGACTTCCACTGCCAGCCCACCGGACGTCGGCTGACCCACACCGCCATGCTCGACTTCCTCGCCGACCACCTCCCAACAGGCGCGGACCCGAGATGACCACCCCGGACACGCGCTGACGGCGCCGCGGCAGCCGGGCGGCCCACCGCCTGCGCGTGTCGGCCCAAGAGAGGCCCGATCATGAAGACGTCCTCACTGGTCCTCAGTTTCCTGCCGTTGGTGGCGTTTTCCGTCCTCGCCCGGTTCCTTCCCTCGGGCAACATCGGCGTGGCCGGGCTAGTCGCCGCGCTCGCCGCGCTGCTTGCCCTCGTGATCAGCCGCCCGGCCTGGCCGCCGAAAATCATCAGCGCGGCATCGTTCGTGCTGTTCGCCGTCTTCGCGGTGCTCGGCTTCTCGCTCGGCAGACGTGACGACTCCTGGCTCGCCAAGTGGGGCGGCGCCGGCGTCGGCATCATCCTCGGACTGATGATCCTCATGCTGCTCCCCGTCATGCCCTTCACCGAGCAGTTCGCCCGCGAACAAGTGCCGCGCTCCGCATGGGGGTCGCCCACGTTCCGGCGGGTCAACCTCGTCCTGAGCGCCGCGTGGGGCGCCGCCATCACCTTGCTCGGCTGCTCACGACTCATCGCCGCCGCGTTGCACGAGCACCACGCGATCGAAGTCATCTTCGGTCTCGTGCTGCCCGTCCTGATCCTCGTGCGGATGGTGGGGTTCAGCAGGACCTACCCGGACCGTGTCCGCCGGGACTCCGCCGCCGCCTGAGCGATCCTCCGGTGCACGGTGCGCGAGGCGGCGGCGCGGCCTCGAGGCAGCCGCCCCCCGTCGGCAACGAAGGCAGGCCCGCGCCCCGTCTGTCCTGGGGTGCGAGGGCCTGTCGGCTGCGGGGGGACCCGGTGGTGTCCGCGGTTGTCAGGCTTCGGTGAGGAGTGCTTCACGCAGGCGCTTGAGGGTGCGGGACAGCAGGCGGGAGACGTGCATTTGGGAGATGCCGAGTTCGGCGCCGATGGCGGCCTGGGTCATGTCGGCGCCGAATCGCATCGAGAGGATGGTGCGGTCGCGTTCGGGCAGGGCGGCGATCAGGGGCTTGAGGGCGGTGAGGTTTTCGATGCCTTCCAGGGCGGGGTCTTCGTCGCCGGTGCGGTGGACCCAGGAGGTGGTTTCGTCGTCATCGTCGTCGCCGGTGGCGGGGGCGTCGAGGGAGGAGGCGGTGTAGGCGTTGGCAGCCACGCGCGCCTCGATGACCTCTTCCTCCTCGATGCCGAGGTGGGCGGCGAGTTCGGCGGTGGTGGGGGCGCGGTCGAGTTCGGTGGCGAGGGCGTCGGTGGCCTTGGCCAGGTCGATGCGCAGTTCCTGAAGGCGGCGGGGGACGCGGACGGCCCAGCTGGTGTCGCGGAAGAAGCGCTTGATCTCACCGATGATGGTGGGCAGGGCGAAGGTGACGAACTCCACCCCGTAGTCGGGGTCGAAGCGGTCGACGGCCTTGATCAGCCCGATCGTGCCGACCTGGAGCATGTCTTCCATCTGGTCGGCCCTGTGGGTGAA
>NZ_NSKH01000004.1:490369-525668 GCF_003144095.1 Streptomyces sp. ICBB 8177
GTGCCCTCCAGTGCGGCTTGAGTCGACGCCGCGTCGTAACACTCGTCCGCGGTGTCCTGCGAGGTAAGAGCGACCGTTGAGACGAGCTGCGCCACCATTTTTCCCTCCCTGACCAGCCGATACGCCGTGATCTGGTGCAGCGGATACCCTCAAGAATCCGGATCATTTCGTGACGTGCGTCACACAGGGGGATCCAGGCGGCACGGATCCCGCGACCGCAGCCGGCCCCCCGGGGGTTCGCGAGGTTTCGCGCTGACCGAACACCTCACCCAGTGGCTCGCCGCCACGATGACGCGGGATTCGCGCAGGAGGCTCTCACCGCCCTTGTCGTATGGCAGGTCGTCTTCGCATTCGTTCAGGCAGGCGGTGCTTGCTGGGGCCGAATGGTGAAGACGCGGTCGAGGCCGACGAGGGTCAGCAGGCGCAAGGTGTTGGGAGGTACCGAGGCCAGGACGATGTCGGCGCCCAGGGATTGCGCAAGCTGTCGGGCACCGAGGAGGGCGGCGATGCCGCTGGAGTCGCAGAACTCGACGCCGGACAGGTCGAGGATCAGGGATTGGCCAGGGGCCAGGCTGAGGTTGGCGGTCTGGTCGCGCAGCGCGGTCGCGTGATCGTAGTCGAGTTCGCCGGCGAGGTGGAGCACGGGACCGGTCTCGGTGTGGTCAGTGGTGATCTTCAGCGGGCTCATCGTGGTGGATTCATGGCCGAGAGCGGCGTGGTGCGGAGGTGGTGTTCGGGCCCAGTGTGAACAGGGCGGTGTCGTCGTTCAGGCCGGTACCGAAGCCCTCCAGCAGCCGGGTCAACGCGGTGATGAGCTGGTGCGGCGCGGCGGGGGCGTGGTGGGTGGCGAAAGCGCGCAGGGCGTCGTCGCCGTAGAGGGCACCGCTGGGCCCGGTGCGGGCTTCGGTCAGGCCGTCGGTGTACAGCAGCATGGTCTCGCCCGGGGCCAGGGTGGTCTCGGCGGTGACGAAGGGGGCATCGGGTAGGGCGCCGACGAGGAGTCCGCCAGGGGTGGGCAGGTACTCGGCGTGGCCGTCCGCGCGCAGGATCAGGGCCGGAGGGTGGCCGCCGGAGGCAAGACGCACGCCGGCAGGTTCCCCGTCGCCACCGGGGGTGAGGATGCCGAAGACGACAGTGCAGTAGCGCGGGTCGCCGCCGGCGGCGTACCGCTGGTGGAGCACGGCGTTGAGCGTACGGAGAGCCGCGGCGGGTTCGGGGTCGTGCAGCGCCGCGGCGCGCAACGTGTAGCGGGTCAGCGAGGTGAGCGCGGCCGCCTGCGGCCCCTTGCCGGACACGTCACCGAGGAAGAACGCCCAGCGTTCGGCGTCGATGGGAAACAGGTCGTAGAAGTCACCGCCCAGACGCACGACTGAAGCGGTGTGGTAGTAGACGGCGGCTTCCACCCCGGGCACGTCGGGGAGGGTCGTGGGGACCAGGGACTGCTGGAGGATGGCGAGGGCGTCGGCGAGACGTTTCCTGTCGGCCTCCGCTTCCCGCCGGGCCGCTTCCGCCTCTGCGCGCGCCTGCTCGGCCTCCTGACGGCGATGCAGCAGTTCCTGCTCGTAGGCGCGGCGGTCGGAGGCGTCGAAGACCGTGGTGCGAATGAGCTGCGGTTCGCCCTCACTGCCGCACTTGACGGCTGACGAGACCAGCACGGGAAGCTTGCCACCCGATTTGGTCCTCATCTCCAAGGCGATTCCGCGCAGTTCGCCTTGCATACGCAGCAGCGGGGCGAAGTGCGTTTCGTGGTAGAGCTTGCCCCCGACCGTCAGAAGGTCGGCAAAGCGGAGCCGGCCCACCACCGCTTCGCGGTCCCGGCCGAGCCAGTCCAGCAGCGTGTTGTTGATCTTGGCGATCGTGCCGTCCATCAGCGTGGACAGATAGCCACAAGGTGCCGACTCGTACAGTTCCTCCGCACTGTCTTCCAGCAGTGCGGTGAACTCCGCGTCCGCACTGGCCGCGCCGCCGTTCTCCGAGGGGGGATCCGACTCCTGGCCGGTGCGGCACATCACCGGTGGGCCGCCCCCAGGAAGTCCAGGACAGCTTGCGCGGTGGCCTCCGGCGCGCTCAGCTGCGGGCAGTGCCCGGTGGCGTCCAGGGTGACCAGTTGGGAGGAGGGAATGGCCGCGTGCACGTAGGCGCCGACCTCCCGCGGCGCGATCACGTCCTGGGAGCACTCCAGCACCAGCGTCGGCACCTTCACACTCTTGAGGTCCTGACGGCTGTCGGACAAGAAGGTGGTGCGCGCGAAGACCCGGGCGATGTCCGGGTCGGTCGCGCAGAAGCTGTTGGTCAGCTCCTGACCGAGTTCGGGCCGGTCGGGGTTGCCCATGATCACCGGTGCCATGGCGGACGACCAGCCCAGGTAGTTCGACTCCAGGGAGACGAGCAGCTCATCGATGTCCTCGGAGGAGAAGCCGCCGCGGTAGCCCTCGTCGTCGATGTAGCACGGGGAGGGGGCGACCATCACCAGCGCCCCGATCCGCTCCGGGGCGGCCTGTGCCGCCAGCACCCCCACCATGGCGCTGACCGAGTGCCCGACGAAAGCCGCTTCTCGCAGGTCCAGTTCCTCGCAGACCTCGACCACGTCCTGGGCGTAACCGGCCAGCGAGGAGTACCGGGAGGCGTTCCAGGCCGAAAGATCCGACTGACCGGAGCCGACGTAGTCGAACAGCACCACCCGGTAGCGCTCCGCCAGGGCGGGCACGACCAGGCGCCACATGTTCTGGTCGCAACCGAAGCCGTGCGCCAGCACGACCACCGGCCCGTCAGCCTGGCCGGTCACGGTCACGTTGTTCCTGCGGGCAACATCCATTACCTCATCCTGCCATCCCGGGCCCGGGGCCAACTCGCCGGACCTGCGAAGACCCGGACCCGACCTGTGTAGATCCAGTGCAGGAACGGACTCTGAGCCGCGAATTCGTAGGAGTTCACGACGCCGGCGCAAGCCGGATGCGGCGGGCGCAGCACACTCAGAACGGGGTGGGTCGGCTCCATGGAGCCGACCCACCCCGTCCTTCCTCACCGCCCCGCCCAGGCGGGAGTCCTCACGGGCGCAGAGTGTCCTTGCCCTTCTCCTTCGCCGCGCGGGCGTCGCCCTTGGTCTGCTCCGCCTCGCCCTTGGCGCGTGCGCTTTCGTTGCCGACCGCCTTGCCCGCGGTCTTCTTGGCGGCGCCGGCTGCCTGCTCCGCCTTCGCCTTCGCCTTCTGTTCGGCACTCATCGCGCGCCTCCTCAAGAGTCAGCGTCTGGTTGCTGGAACGTCTCACCGGACAGGACCTCGTCAAACCCCGAAAACTCGATGGAATGATCCCTGTGGGCGAGGGCACCGGCCGTGGTGGAGGTGGATGACAATGGGTCCCTTGCTTTTGGTTCTGCTGCTCGCCCTGATCCTTTTCGGTGCGGGCTTCGCCCTGAAGGTCCTGTGGTGGGTCGCGGTCGCCGTGCTGGTCATCTGGCTGCTGGGCTTCCTGGTCCGCACCGGTGAGGGCGCCGGCCGAAGCCGGTGGTATCGATGGTGACCTGACTTCGGGCGCACACATGGTCGGGGCGGCAGCCTTTAATGGGGTGCCGCCCCGACCATGTGTGCTCTGCTCTTTGTGCCTGCGGCGAATTACAACAGCCAGGCTCGGGGAGGGGAATTCCCGGCGGGACGGGCCGAATCCCGCAGGGACTCGCCTCCGATGCCCGCCCCGCCGCCTGTCGAGGACTGCCGGGCCCGCTTGACCTCCGGGCTCGCCGACTCGGAGCGCGGCGCACCGGATGTGAATGGCGGTCGGCAGGGTCGAACCGGCTGGACGTCGCCCGATGCGGGCAAAGGACCCATGCCGCCGAGGCCCATGCCACCGAGGCCGGTGCCAGTTGGCCGAGTCTGTCGGCTCCTACGCTGGCGTCGCTTGCTCTGCGTTCCGGGCCGCTACTCGGCGAGCCCCCTCTTCAGGGCCTTCGCGACATCCCGGGCGACGCCGAACTCGTTGAACAGCCGGCCGATCAGAATGCCGCCGCCGTGCACATGGAACGTGGTGTCCGTCTCGTGCTCATCCCGCCGGACCGTGGCGTAGGAAAGCGACGAGAGCTTGACCTTGAACTTGTCCGGTGAGCTCTCGCGCGGTTCAACGATGAAGCGGTTGTCCAGTTCCCTCTGGAGTACCGCTTCGGCGTTGTCGGAGGTGACTGATCCGGGGACCGTGACGTTGGGCATGATGACCTCCAGTGCGGGCCCCTTGGCCGCCCGCGCGCCGAATCGTCGGCATCGCCCACCTGGCGGGTGTTCCACACCCGTCCGGGTCGCGTCAGCCGACCCGACCCTTGCCATGTTTCCACGGGCTCCGGACCTACGCACCTCGTCCGACAGCCCGCGACGTCAGTTGCCGGACGATGCCCGGTCGGTCAGGCCCTCTGCTGGCAGCGGACGGGTGCGGTGGGTGCGCGGCGAGACATTGTCCTCGTCGGGGTCCGGGGGCGGGCGCCGACCGCGCGGGTCGTGGAGGCGCTCCGGCGGTTCGATCGGACGACAGGCGAAAACCGTACGTCTTACCCGACCCGGCGACCGAAGTGCTCGCCTCGTACGCCGCCATCCCGAGGCGACATGCCACGTCAGCCGGTCTTACGGCGAGCAGCGGCCGCCTTCTTCGAGGGCGCCTTGGCCTTCTTGGCCGTCGCCTTCTTCGCGCTCGTCTTCTTGGCCGTGGTCTTCCTGCCCGCGGGTTTGCCACGGGTCGCGTCCAGGCTGGCTTGGAGGGCGGTGGCGAGGCCGATGACGTCGCCCCCCGTGGGTTCCTCGTCGCCCTCGTCGTGTGGGAGCGGTTCGCCTTCGAGCTTCGCGGTCACCGCGGCCTTCAGCGCCTCCTGGTAGCGGTCAGTCTCCTCCTCCAGACGGAAGTCCTGGGAGAGCCGGTCCATCAGCGACATCATCATCCGCCGCTCCTGCGCCCGCGGTTCGGCGTCCGGCCCGGGCAGATGGAAGTCAGGGCTGCGCACTTCGTCCGGCCACAACAGTGTTTGCAGGATGAGTGATTCGTCGTGCACCCGCAGCAGCGCGGCGGCCTCCCGCGTGGCGATCGCCACCTTGGTGACGGCTACCTGCCCGGTTTCCGCGAGGGTGTCGCGGAACAACTCGTACGGCTTGGCCTGCGCCTCGGTCTGGGGGGTGACCCAGTAGGCGGTGTCGTACTGCAACGGGTCGATCGCGTCGGCCGGGATCACGGCCAGCACGTCGATCAGCCGCTTGCTGGGCAATGGAAGGCCTGCCATGTCCTCCTCGGTCAGCACCGCTTGCTGATCACCCTGCTCGTAACCGCGGGCGATGTCGTCGCGGGAGACCTCCCGACCGCAGACCTCGCAGTAGCGGCGCTGCCGGACCCGTCCGCCGTCCTGGCGGTGGACCTGATGCGCGCGCAGGTCGTGACTGCCGGTCGCGCGGGTCAGCTCGACACCGATCTGGACCAGCCCGAACCCGATCTGGCCTTTCCACTGCGGGTGTGGCATACCGCCACGCTAAGACGGGACCGGCATATGCGCAGGTCGAGCGGTCGTGTGACGGGCCGATCGGGTCACCCTGGGGGAGCGCGGTGTCGCACGGGTCGTGAGGCGGCCAGTCGTACGTTGCGGACTCCGCCCGAGAAGTGCGCCACGGGTTCCTCGGCAGGCGGGGGTAGACCGGCCGCGCGGGTCAGAACGGTGGGCGCTCTCAGCGAGGCATGGAATGTGTTCCCGCGACCAGCCGCCCGAGGCCGGTCGCGATGTGGTGGAGAGGGCATGGTCGGTACCGTGCCGTTCAGCACGTCGGGGCGGCGGCGCAGGTCCTTGCCGTACGACTCGCGGGCCTGGGGTGGGCCCCCGAGTCCCCTCGGTGCAGAGGCGTTCGGCGCCCTGCCGGTGCTGGTCGTCGCAGAGTCATTGGATGCCGCTGGGCGCGGCGCGCAGCCGGGTGTGCGAGAGGCCTGTGTAGTCGCACGGGTGGCCCGCGCCGCATCGCCTCCACGCCTCGAACACCGACTCGGCGGCGTGCCACGTCACCGGCGGCCACTCGCCGTCCTTGTCACGAAAGCCCGCCGCGCTGGGCGCAATCGGTCGTCGCCACCCGGCCTCACAGCACGTCAGGAGGCAGCGCGCTTCCATGGGCACCCGCCAGTCATCGCCGAAGGTCTGGAGTGCGGCGCGCGTCCGAGCCCGTCGCCGGCTCTCACGGCATTGCGGCTGACGGGGTCCGTCAAGCAGCGGGACGAGAGTGTCGCCGTCGAGGGAGGCGCCGCGCCCTTGTTGGCTCTGCACATGGTGGACAGGTGCAGGCCATGGGCGGAGGCTCCGTGCCGAGGCGGCTCTTGCCGGGCGCAGGCCCCGGCGTTTCCAAGCCGTCCCGCGGGCTGGTCCCGATGCTTCCGGGGACCAGGTGGTGTGGCAGGTGGCCCCGGATCGTAGGCTGCGGTCATGGATGAGATCCGGAACCCGACACCCCGTGAGGCCTTCGAGTTGCTAGTGGCTGGTAACCAGCGCTTCGTCGCTGGTGTCCCTGAGCACCCGAACCAGGATGCCGCCCGCCGCACCGAGATCGCACCGGGCCAGCAACCCTTCGCCGTGTTGTTCGGTTGCTCCGACTCCCGACTGGCCGCCGAAATCATCTTCGACCGTGGTCTGGGGGACCTGTTCGTGGTGCGCACGGCGGGCCACGTCATGGGAGCGGAGGTGCTGGGCAGCATCGAGTACGGCGTGGACGTCCTCGGGTGCCCGCTGGTGGTGGTGCTCGGCCACGACTCGTGCGGTGCAGTCGGTGCGGCGTGCGCCGCCCTGGAAGACGGTACGGTCCCGGCCGGATACATCCGTGACGTCGTCGAGAGGGTGACGCCCAGCGTGCTGGCCGCGCGTGCCGCGGGCCGGGTGGAGCCGCAGGAGATTCTGGCCGAGCACGTCCGGCACACTGTCGACCTACTCCTGGACCGCTCCCGGGTCCTCGCGGAGAAGGTCGCCGCCGGGGACACCGCAGTCGTGGGCCTGTGTTACCGGCTGACCGATGGCAGTGCGCAACTCGTCGCCTCCCGCGGCTTCGACACGCAGGCCTCTGCCCTGTCCTGACCGCTGCCGCCGCACCGTCCGCCCACTCCTGGGTATGCGGTGCGGCGGGGTACGGATGCCTCAAAAGGTGGCCGCGCGGCGCAGGTTGCCGACCGACCGTGCGTCGGCTCAGTACCCCAGGACGCGGCCCGGTTCCCGCTCGTTGATGGAGGAGGCCGTCCCGGCTGAAGGTGGGCGCGCTACGGGGGCGTTCGCCGCCGCGCGGAGGCCCGCCCATGGCGGCGCAATGGCGGCTACCGCTTGCTCACCCTTGAGGCGGCGGTGCTCGCCGTCCGGAGAAGCGGCCGAGGCCGGGTCGCCGTGCGACGAGCCGTCAGCTGATCTGCTCGGCCAGGGCCAGAATGATGCCTGAGGGCCCGCGCAGGTAGCAGAGACGGTAGATGTCCTTGTACTGCGCCACCTCGCCGATCAGTTCGGCACCGTGGAGGCGCAGGCGGGCGATCGTGTCATCGATGTCATCGACGGCGAACATCACCCGGTGCAGGCCCAGCGTGTTCGGCGGTGGGTTGTGTGAGGCGTCGCCGATCGCCGTGGGGGCGTGGTACTGCGCGAGTTCAAGTTTGCCGTGGCCGTCCGGAGTCCGCATCATCGCGATGTCACTGTGGACTCCGGCGAGTCCGACGGCCTGGTCCGCGAAGAGGCCCTCGATCTGCGCCCTGCCCTCGACCTCCATGCCCAGTTCGGTGAAGAAGGCGACGGCGGCGTCCAGGTCTTCGACAACGATGCCGACGTTGTCCATCCGCTGGAGTGTCATGACATTTCTCCCTCTGTGCGGCGTGGCCCTTGAGGTACCGGTATACCGAGGACGGACCGGGCGGCCCATTCTCGACACCCGCGGCGTGGGGGGAGTACGGAGATCTCGCCGATGCCGACCAGGTGGATCAGGTCGTCGTCCGTGGGTGATGGTCCTGCCGGGTTCGATGGGACGATCGCGCGGGGTCTGAACAGGTAGCCGTCCTCCCAGGACTCCGGCATCCCGGGTGCCGTGGTGCGCGGGCTCCGGGCCGGTTGGCGGGTCCGCATACGCCGGCCGCAGTCGTCCGCCAGCTGCGCCCCCGGCCGGGCGCAACACTCAGGCCATCGAGCGCAGTTGGTCCAGTTCGCCGCTGATCGCATCCCGCAGCAGGTCATGCTGCGGACCGAGCCTGAAGCGCTCGTCGGTCCACCGCTCACGTGGGTAGAGCCACACCGGAGCGCCCACTACAGCGGCCGGCTCCCACTCGTACCGCGGCCAGACATGCGCGTGCAGGAACGGGTCCGAGTTCCCCAGGATCTCCAGGTTGACGCGGCGGAAAGCCGGGTCCAGCCGTCCACAGGCACGCTCGACCGCTTCTCCGAGTTGGTCCATGTCGGTCAGGAACGACAGCCGCTTCGCCCTCGGCAGGTCCGACAGACGCTGCACGCCGGGATCGTCCACGAGCAGAACCGAGTAACCGGGCAGGAATTGAACGTCTCCGATCACCGCGAATCCCGCCATCAGCCGTCGCAGCACGGTCGGGTTCTCACCCCTCAACGCCGTCCCGATCCGGTCCATCCGCCAATCAGCCGTCATCGCCAAAACCTCCATCGGGGATCAAGGACCCCTCCTTGATCCCTGCCCTCCTCTGGGCACGTCCGGGTCCCCCTGCCCCTTCGTCCTGACTATCCGGCGGAATCACCCAGCGAGCGCTCGCCGGTATCCGCCTGCCGTTCGTCGTGGCGCTCGGGCGTCAACCGGCCCCTTGCCGCGAAGGGTGCGGGGTGTCGTGCGACCCACCAGAACAGGCCGCACGCCCACAGGCCCAGCCAGCCGACGGACAGGAGCCACCCGCCCAGCACGTCCGTGAACCAGTGCACACAAAGGTAGACACGAGATGCGCCGACCAGGAGCGCCCACAGGCCGGTGCCCACGACGAGCGCCGCACGCGAACGACGCTGACCCAGTGCCAGGACCAGAATGACGAGGAATCCTGCGGTCAGCGCCGCGGTGGTGGTGTGGCCGGACGGAAACGCGTACCCGCAGGCGCGCACCGCCCAGTCGGAGCGAGGCGGACGATCCAGGTGGATCCAGAGCATGATCGAGTACCTGACAGCCTGACCCGATGCCACCAATGTCCAGCCTGTGGCGCACAGCAGAAGGCTTGCGCGCAGGGTGCGCGTCGCGAGGAAGGCCGCGAGGGCGATGATCCCGTAGGGCACCACGCCTGCTCCCGAGTCGGTCAGGAGGCGGGCCGCCTCGGCGACGGGGGCGGGGCGGTGGTCGACGGCCCAGGTGAGCAGCGCTTCGTCGGGACCCAGGGCCGCACCGTGCCGGCTAATCATGATCATGGCGAGGAATCCGAAGGCGGCCAGAGCCGCCAGCCCGCCTACGCCGGCGGCATCCGTGATCACCGGCAGCCGCGGTGCGCCATCGGCGTGCTGACATCGTTGACGCAGACGAGTGAGCGAGGAAAGGCTGATCAACGACGGTTCCTTCCTCCGGGACAGCGGGCGTACACGCCGACAGCCGCCTGCACGAGCGCACACCACCTTACGTCTACATCGCTGTAGACGTGCGAGTGCGGGGGTGGTCGTGCGCTCTCCGCTCGCCCGCGTGCGTCAGGAACGTGGAGGGAGCCAGGCGGACCAGCCGTGGACCAGCGGGGACCCGGCTAGGGCGATGCGTTGCCAGCTGGTGGGGACCCAAGCGGGTCGGGGATGGCCGGGCGGGGCCAGGACGGCGACGGATTCGTGGTGGGAGGCCTCGATCACGGGCGGGCCGGCGGCGACGGAGGAGTCGGTGGCGGGGCGTGGGCTGAGGCTGGAAGAGCACCCCGCGTCGTAGGCGATGGTCGTGGTGTTTCCGGACAGCAGACATGGTGGCCGAACACCGTGGCTGCGCAGGGCGTTGGCGAGGGCCCGGTAGCGGCCGTCGAGACGGACGGCTGCCGATGCGTGCCCGCGTTCCATCACCGCTTGCGAGGCGAGATGCCCGGCGAAGAGCAAGCCGACCGCGACCAGGCACAGAAGCCGCGCACCGGTGGGCTCGGTCCGCACGCGACCTATCGCGGCCATGGCTGCCTGGGCGATCGGCAAGGACAGCAGGGCGTAAGCGGGCAACAGGAAGCGGGGAGCGAAATAGGTGAGGAAGAACAGGTACGACGCGCTGACACACACGGCGCAGACCACGGGCAGCAGCGTGGTGGCCAGGCGGCGCGCCCTCACCGCCCACACCAGGGCGATCAAGGTCAGCAGCGGCACGGCGATGAGCCAGGCAAACCGTGTTGGTTGCGGGTAGTTGAAGAGGCAGGGCCGGCACAGCAGTGGGCCGTTGGCGGTGCGCAGGGCGTTGCCCACGTTCCAGTGCGGATTCAGTCCGCCCTCGACGGCGTTGGAGTCGGTGAGCCTGGCCCGCACACCCCCGAACCGCACGTAAGCCTCGATCACCCACTCGGCCAGACCCGAGGCCAGCCCGCACACGATCGCGGCGCCGATCGTGATCCGCCGCCACCGGCCGACCAGGGCCCAGGCCGTCAGCAGGGGGACCGCCAGCCAGACGCCGTCCGGCGCTCTGATCAAAGCCGCGCAAGCGAGGGACACCGCGAGTCCGGCCAATCGCCCCGAGCTGGGCCCGTCACGACCCATGCGCACAAACAGGCCGACCGCGGCCACGGCGGCGAACGCGCTCCAGATATTGGGCATCAACTGTGTGCCGTAGTCGACCGTGACCCACAACGTGGCGAACAGCAGCGCGGCCAGTGCCGACGCCCCGGCGCCGATCAGGGGCGACCAGATCCGGAAGACGGCCAGCAACAGCACACCGGACAGCACCGCCAGATAGATACGGATCGCCATGGGGTCGGAGGTGAACAACGCCACCGGCGCGGCGATCAGGCTGGGCCCCCGCGAACGGGGCGCGCTGAAGTAGGCGGCGGGCGCACGGGGGTCGACCTGCGAGAAGTAGATCGACTCGTCCCACGAGAGGCTGGCGCGACCGACATCGGTGAGAACCAGCTGGACGACGACGTAGAAGAGCGCCACGGCCGCAAGCGGCACATCCGCCACGGGCAGGCGGCGTGGGATCGCGGTCGCGCGAGGCGTCGCCTTGACGGCGGCCAGGTTCTGCACGGCTTGCTCCGTTCGGGTTCGCGGTCGGCGGGGGAGGAGCTACTCCTCACCCTGGGTGGCTGTCGAGGAGGACGCGCGCGCGGAGCCGCCGTCACGGCTGTTCACACTGAACGAAGGCGGGAGCGGCGCCGGGCACGACTTCACCTCGATGGCGCGATGGAACACCCAGGTGCGGTAGGCCCAGAACCGGAAGACGGTCGCCACGGCGATGCCGGTGAACTTGAGGGCGTTGCCGGCGGCCGGACCATCCCACCCGAGGCCGTGGACCGCGGCGTACAGCACCCCGTTCTCGATGGCCGCTCCCGCGACGCTGAAGGCCGCGAACAGGGTCATCTCACGGCCGCGGTGATCCTTCGCGTACGTGCGATAGGTGTAGTACCGGAAGCCGACGTAGTTGAAGGCGATGGAAACCCCTGTGGCGATCACACTGGACCGCACCGTGGGCAACCCGCCCGCACCACGCAAAACGTTGAAGACGAGAAAGTTGACCCCCACACCGGCGACGCCGACGACACCGAACTTCGTCATCTCACGCAACAGTCCCGTGAACCGGGAGCTCAATGTCCGCAGGGTGACCATCCGCTCGGCCCTCCACGGGGTCGTGACGAGCCCTGACCCGTCTCGTCAACGCTAGCCCACCCACCGTGACACGGCTCGTCGATCATGGAACCGGGCTGTTGGGAGCCTCAAGCCCTGTCAGGTGGCCGGGGAACGTGTGTCTCGGCGTCGACAGCGCCCAGCGGCGGGTATCGCGTCCCGGATGAGTCCGACGGCCTTTTCGCGGCCTGCCGGCGTGAGGCCGTCCGTGCCGTGCCGGGCCGGTGGGTGCAGGGGGCGCCCAAACCCGCGTTGGGGGCCGGCCCCGGGCGAGCGGCCCTCGGGTGAGGTGCACCTCGAGCGCGCAGTCGGCCGGACTCCGCTCGCCCGTCGCCCCCGGGGAAGGCGGTGGCGGGGATGCCGTACTGGACCAGCGCAGTCCAGTACGGCCGCGGGACGAGGGCTCATCGAGACGGCTGCCCTTGAGCCTTTCTGGCCGAAGCGCCACGTCTTGCCGGCGTGGCCCAGCAGCCCAATGGCACACTGCCGCTGTGAGCGAGGCACAGTCGGCGGGCGGCAGCGGGCATCCGGACGAACCGCACAAGGCGGGGCTCGGGGCCCGGTTGAACTGGTTGCGCGCTGCGGTACTGGGTGCCAACGACGGTGTTGTGTCGATTGCAGGCCTCGTCGTGGGCGTCGCCGGGGCGACCAACTCCCGTTCGGCTCTGCTCACCGCGGGGATGGCCGGACTCCTGGCCGGCTCGCTGTCGATGGCCGTGGGGGAGTACGTCTCGGTCAGCACCCAGCGCGACTCGGAGCGGGCGGCGCTCGCCAAGGAGCGCACCGAGCTGGCAACCGATCCCGAGGCCGAACTGGCCGAACTGACCGGCCTGTTGGAAGACCGCGGTCTGACACCCGCCCTGGCCGCCGAGGTCGCGGAACAGCTCACGGAACGAGACGCGTTGCGCGCGCACGCCAGCGTCGAACTCGGCATCGATCCGCAGGCACTCACCAACCCCTGGAACGCGGCCATCGCGAGTTTCACCGCCTTCACCGTCGGTGCCGCGCTCCCCCTCCTCGCCATCGTGCTGCCCCCGAGTTCGGTTCGGCTCTCGGTGACCGTCGTCGCCGTCGTCGTCGCGCTCGTGTTGTGCGGTTGGTCGAGCGCCCGGCTCGGCGAGGCGCCAGTGGCACGAGCGATCATGCGCAACGCGGGCGGCGGTGCCTTGGCCATGGCCGTGACCTACGCGGTCGGCACGCTGCTCGGTGCCGCCGGGGCCTGACGCCTCGTCGGGGGTGGGATCTTGACCGTCCCGCAGATTCTCCGAACCGGGTTCTGGACGAGATGGTCGGCAAGCTGACGGTCCTGACCCCGAAGGGGAACGCTCGGGGTCAGGACCGTGCATCACGGTTCGGTGTGGTTCACGCGGCGTTGAGCGCGGTGTCGTCGATGACGAAGTTGGTCTGCAGTGAGGAGCCCTCAGTACCGGTGAACTTGAGGGCCACCGTTTGTCCGGCGTAGCTGGAGAGGTTGAAGGAGTACAGGGTGTAGCCGGTGTTCTGGTTGAGGTTGGAGTAGGGGGCGAGGTTGGTGCCGTTGACGGTCACCGTGAGCTTGTCGCAGGCGGTGGCGCCGGTCTCGGCGGTGTCGATGTGGAAGGTGTGCGTTCCGTGCGAGGACTGTGCTCCTCGGCGCTCCGCCAAAAGTCGCGCAAGGCGACGACGAGTGCCTCGGGCGCCTCTTCGGCGGTGTGGTGTCCGGAGACGATCGGGCCCCCCGACCAACTGGCCGCCCGCCCAGTGGTGGCGCATGACGGTCAGGCAGTCACCGGCCATGGCGCGCTTGGAGTACGGCCTGTGCCGTTCGTCGGTCGGTGGCTTTCCCGACTCGCCGTAGCCGCGCAGGTCGGGGCGGACGACCGTGCGACCTGCCGCGACCAGCAGGGAGGTGACGCGGTACCAGGTCACGTGCCTGCGTGGGTTGCCGTGCAGAAGACGCGGGTGTAGCGCGGCTGGCCCCTGGGCCTCTCGACTGATCGCCTGGCACGGCGAGCACATGCCTCGCGGTGCTGGGCGTGCCGCCTGAGGCCAAGGCCTGTGTGCAAGCACAGCCTGCCGGACCGACCCCTGCCTGGTCGTCAAGGTGGCTCCGGTCGGCGAGGCCGCCGCCTGATCCCGGCCTGACTGATCCCCGAGGCCGCCCGCCTCATCCCGGCCTGACCCGTCCCCGTCCCCGCCCCGCGCGAGTTCGGTCAACCCGTCCTGACCAGGCCCCGGTCGGCGCGGTGTGACGAGGACTCGCGGCGCGCCGAGCGGAAGAGCGCGTGCAGCACCACCGCGGTCAGCGTTCCGGCCACCACGCCGCTGCCCAGCACGGTGCCGACCCAGCCGGGGAATCCCGCGTAGAGGTTCGGCGCCACCACTGGCAGCAGTCCGGCCGCGATCGCCAGACCGGCCACTGTCGACTGTGACCGGTCTGCCAGTTCGGCACGGCCCAGCATCCGGATGCCGAGCACCGCGATCGCCGCGTAGATCACCAGTGAGCTGCCACCCACCACCGACGCCGGTATCCCGGCCAGCAGCCGGGGGACCGGCCCGGCCAGCCCGACGACGATCAGCAGCACTCCGGCGCCGGCCGTGACGAACCGGCTGCGCACACCGCTGAGTTGGTTGACCCCGATGTTCTCCGAACTGGTCAGCAGCATCGACGTACCGAAGGCCCCGCCGACCAGCGACAGCACCGCGTCGGCGCGCACCACCCTGGGCACGTCCCGCCCCGGATCCGGTGTACGTCCCGACGTCTCGCTGTTCAGCACCGTCTGCCCGGTGGCCTCGGCCAGCGAACTGAGCGCGAACACCAGCAGCGGCAGCGCGGCCACCGGGTCGAAGTGCGGTGCGCCGTAAGGGAACAGGTCGGGCAGTGCCGCGCCGTGACCGCCACCCGTGGTGAACCGCCCCAGGCCGGTACCCACCGTGAGCACCGCCCCGGCCGCCATCCCGAGCAGCACCGCGGCCTGACGCCAGGCACCCCGGAGCACCGCCATGCAGACCACGGTGCACGCCACCGTCAACCCGGCCGCCCCAACCGCGGACGGTGCGGGAGACGGCGCGGTGCCGATGACCAGTTGGGCCGCGACCCGCACCATGGTGACCCCGATCAGCATCACCGTGACACCCATCACCAGGGGCGGGAACAGGCGCACGATCCGCCCGTAGAACGGGGTGACCGCCAGCAGCAGCGCGGCGGCCAGCAGTGCCGAACCGCTAGCCGTGGCGGCGCCGTGCGCCTTGGCGATCTGGAGGAAGAGCGCAGCCGCCGCCCCGCCCGGCAGCATCACGAACGGCAGCCGCGCCCCGAGTCCGCGCAGGCCCCGCACGCCGAGCGACTGCACCAGCGCACCCACCCCGCACAGCACCAGCGTCGCGCCGAGCAGCGAGGCGGTCCGCCCGGCGGACAAGCCCAGGGACTGACCGGTCAGGAAGGTGGTGGAGACCGGTGCCGCGACCATCGCCAGGACGTGCTGCACCGACAGCGGCACCAACCGCCGCAGCGGCGGCAGTTCGTCGACGGGGGCCACCGCGGCGGTCTCCGGATGGGCGGTCCGCCCGGCGCCGCCGGACCGCTCGGGCTGGCGGTCCCGCTCTGGGCGAACGTCCGGCCCGGCGCTCACGACAGCGCTCCGCGGGTCAGCCACGGCAGCTCGTCCGCGGAGTAACGGTAGGAGCGGAAGACCGCGTTGGGCTCGGCCGGGAAGAGCCGCTGGACCTCCGACTCGCGGTACGCGCCGAAGTAGGGAACCACGTACTCCCAGCACACCAGGCCGTCCCCGGTCACCTCGAAGAGCCGGCCGCAGGGGGAGTCGGTCACCAGGGTGTTGCCGTTCGGCAGCCGCTGGGCGCTGCCCATGAAGGGCGCGAAGAACGCCTCGCGAGCCGGATCGTGGTACTCCCAGGTGATCTTCCCGCTGCCCCGCTCGATCTCGATGACCCGGGAGAACGGCACGTCCCAGCCGGGCCGGAAGACCCCGTTGTCGAAAACCAGCAGGTTGCCGCCGGGCAGTTCGGTGGGACAGTGCTGCTGGGAGACGGCGCCGGGTTCGGTGCGCCAGAGGAT
This sequence comes from Streptomyces sp. ICBB 8177, assembly GCF_003144095.1. GTDB lineage: Bacteria > Actinomycetota > Actinomycetes > Streptomycetales > Streptomycetaceae > Streptantibioticus_D. The sequence continues at coordinate 506,176 of NZ_NSKH01000004.1, forward strand.
CTCGCCGGTGGCCCGGCTGATGACGACCACCGCGGAGACGCTGCGCAGGCTGGCCAGGATGTTGCCGTCGGCGAGCGGCGAGACGCTGTTGATGAGCGGCCAGTGCTCGCGTGAGTAGTCCGGGTGGAGGGCGTACTCGTCGCGGTCGAGGTGGTCGGCGGCCCGCCAGGTCCAGGTCACCGCGCCGTCGGTGCCGACCTCCTTGATGGTGTCCGCCCACACGGTGCCGTCCGGCTCGGAGCCGGCGACGCCACCGCGCACCGCCGCCGCCTGCGCACCGCGCAGCGGCTCCAGAGCGGTGTACAACAGGCGGCCGTCGTCGTAGTGGTGGGCGTCGTGGTGCTGGAGCGGGTCGCGGTGCTCACGGATGACCGTGCCGTCCGGGGCGGCTTGGAGCATCACACCGCCACGGTACTTGTGCCACATCGGGAAGAGCGCCGGCTGGCCGGGCATGACTCCGTTGTACGCGAGCACCCCGCCGGGCAGGATCCGGGCGTGCCGGCCCGGACGGTACGGGAGGTTCCACTGGTGGACCACCGCGCCGCGCAGGTCGATGAGGTAGACCTCACCGGTGCCGGTGAGCGGGGCGAAGAGGGTGTAGCCGTCGAAAGCGGCATCGGGGTCGAGGGCGATGAGCCCGGTGCCGCGGCGACGGCGGGTGTTCTGGTCGATCACGGACATGTCGGTCTCCTGTCCTACGCGCACATCAAACTTTCTTTGATGAGAGTGAAGCGAGTTTGACAGTAGTGGGCAGGTGTGTCAGCACTGTGAACAGAGGAAAAATCCGTGCGGAGGCCGTCGGGCCATCGCGACCCGTAGTGGACAGGGGCTCGATGTGGTGGACGAATCGGCGGCGCCGCAGGTCGGAGCCGGGATCCGGCGCAGGCGCAGGGTGTTGGACCTCACGCTCGCCGAGGTCGCCTCCCGGACCGCCCCGTCGGTGCCGTTCCTCAGCCAGGTCGAGAACGACCGCGCCCGCTCCAGCATGCGCTCGCTCCAGTCCATCGTCGACGCGCTCGGCACGACGGCCGTCCAACTGCTGTCGGCCGCCGACGGCCCGCGCCGGGTGGACGTCGTGCGGGCCGAGGGCGACCCGGGGCTGGCGAGCGCGCGGGAGGGCGGCGCGCGGTCGCTGGTGCGCGGGCAGCACCAGCTGCACGCCCTGGAGTTCGTCGGGGCGCACGACGCCGACCGTGAATTCGAGCATCGCAACGATGAGTTGATGTCCGTCGCCGACGGGGCCGCCGAGGTCGTGGCGGAAGGCGCGACGCGTCACCTCCGTCGAGGTGACACGCTCCACCTCACGGGCAGGGTGCGACACCGTTGGCGCGCGGTGGAACCGGGCACCCGGGTCGTGCTGGTGGCCGTCGCCGACCACGTCGACGTCACCGCAGGCCCGCCCCGCTGACGGGAGACGGCCCGGGAAGGGTGCGGAGCACGACGAGTTGGGCTTTCGCCTTCAACTGCCTGTCGATACCTTCGACTGCCTGTCGATAACGGTGACGACCTCGACATGCCCCCTTCCGGCAGCACCTGGCCCCAGCAGCTCGCCAGATCGGGCTGCACAGCGACGCGCCGCACAACCCCCGCCTTACAGCGGTCGGTCTTTGCCGTTCCCATCTCCCGGCCACCGGCGAGCAACGCTGAGGCGGCCACCCGCGTCCCGAGCCGCATCGGGCCAGTCCGGCTAGAGGTCGATGACGACCTTGCCCTGTACGTGCCGACCGGCCTGGAGCGCAGCCGCGCTGCGGATCTGCTCGATCGGGAACCTCGCCGCCACAGGCACCCGTAGATGGCCTGCCGCGACGAGGCAGGCGATCTCTTCCAGGACCCCGGGAGCAGCGTTCGCCCCGTTGGCCGCCGCCACGCCGTCGACCTGCGCGGCGATGGTGCAGATGCGGCTGTCCGGGACGCCGAGTTCCCTTGCGACGTGCACTGTCTCCATCCCGTGCAGGTCGATGGCGGCGGTGATGCCGTTAGGGGCGAGCGCTCGGACCCGGTCGGCCAGGCCGTGGCCGTAGACGACCGGCTCGGCTCCGAGAGCGCGCAGATGATCGGCCGATGCCGCCGATCCTGTCCCGATCACGCGCGCTCCTGAGACCCGGGCCAGCTGGACGGCGAAAACCCCGACTCCGCCCGAGGCGCCGCCGACCAACAGGGTGTCGTCCGGGCCGGGGTTGACTGCCGCGAGGGCGGCGGAGGCGGTGCGGCCCGCGATCGTGAGGGTGGCGGCAGTGCGGTCGTCGACGCCGTCAGGCGTGTGGTGGACCTCGTTCGCCGCGGTCCCCCCGGCCGAGTCGACCACCACGAAGTCGGCGACCGCGCGGGACAGGGCGCCCCCGAACACCCGGTCGCCGGGTGCGAAGCCGGTCACCCCGTCGCCGACCTGGTCCACCACACCCGCGTAGTCGGTCCCGAACCCGGCCGGCAGGGTCAGGCCGAATCGGGCGGCAGCGTCCGCGTCGGCGGTCATGATCCAGTCCATCGGGTTCAGGCCGGCCGCGGTGACCCGCACGCGGATCTGCCCAGGACCGGCCTCGGGCGCAGGAATCTCGCAGACGTTCAGGACCTCGGGGCCGCCGAACGAGTGCAGCTGGACGGCCCTCATTCCGCCTGTGGGCGGTTGCTTGCTCTGTGCCTGCATGTGGGCCTGACTTCTCGGTAAGGGAAGTGTCGAAGCGGACTATGCTCCGTTTACATGAATGACCGTAGCACAACCGGAGCGCGATCCGTTTCTGCTCCAGCGAAGGTCCGTGCGCCAAGGGCGGATGCTGTGCGCAACCGTGACCAGTTGCTCGCGGTGGCGACCCGCGTCTTCATGTCGGCCGACACCGAGCCGTCGATGCGCGCGATCGCTGCTGAGGCCGGGGTCGGCATCGCCACGCTCTACCGGCACTTCCCGACCCGCCAGTCACTGGTCGACGCCGTCTACCAGGACCAGGTCGTGCGGCTGACGACCGGCGCCCGCGAACTACTCGGCCAACTTCCGCCTGCTGCGGCGATGCGACGCTGGATGGACCTGTTCGGGGACTGGATCGCCGCCAAGAACGGCATGCTCGACACCCTGCTGACGATGATCGAATCGGGTGAGATCACCCATGCCCGGACCCGAACCGAACTGCTGACGGCCATCACCACGATTCTCGACGCCGGCCGAGCGGCAGGCGACCTCCGCTCCGACGTCACCGCCGAAGACATCGCCGCCTCGCTCATCGGCATCTTCACCGTGGCCCCCCGGTCCAGGCACGAAGCCAAGGCCGACCGCCTGCTCAACATCCTCATGGACGGCCTGCGGCCCGCCCGGCTGAGCCACCTCGGACCGCCGGACGGCAGCGCAGGGTGACGAGCCGGCGCTCCGTCCAGGTGACTCCGCAACCCTGACCAGGTGGGGAGGGCCTTCGTCGCTTGAAGTCAGTCAAGCGACGAAGGCGCCGCGTCCCCGCGTACCGACGCGAGCACTACCCGCCTGGCGGCGCAGATGTACCGCTGGGTCGCACGCCCTCGCACGGCCTGCCGCCGCCTCTCATGCCCCCAGTCACCTCCGTCGATGGCCTCCCGCCTCGGCGCCGCTCGCGTGCCGTGGCGGCCGGGCATCGGCTCCGGCACGGGCACGCTCATCCGTCGTGCTCGTCGGGGGCCGGATCGTACTCGCCGGGGTCTGGCCGCTTGCCGACGCGCACGATGACCGCGTCCGGCTCGCCCTGGCGCTCGGCGAGGAGGCGAGCGGACGCGAGGAGCTTTCTCGTTCCGCGGTGGCCGTAGACCGTGAGGAACAGGTGGCGCCCGCCCGGCGCCTCCATGACCACGGTCCGCTGACGCCACAGCGGCAGCGCGCGGACCCACCACCGCCACCGCCCCCTCGTCCTGACCATCGCCGGATCCGTGAGCGCTTTTCAGGCGGTCACTCGTACGTGGCGAGGGCGAGCCCCAGGCCGAAGAAGGTGGGTGCCCATTCCCCGACGAAGATGCCCCACCGGTCTGCGCGCTCGACGTTCTCGGCCTTAGTGCTGGTGGCCCATGACAGGACGGACAGGCCGACGGATCCGATGGCGGCCGCGTAGGCGTACTCGCTGCGGATCCCTGCGTCGTGCAACTTCTTCACTAGCATCGTTCAACCTCCGTAGGGGGTGAATCGGATGTTTCTTCCTATTTCGCCTGCCTCGGGTACCCCGAAAGACTCACTGAAACTTCGGGCGCGCACAGGAGCGTGATCCGTGAAGGCCGACGGTAAGGAGTGAGCGGACCCGGTGGGGTGAGGGCAGTCGGCCTACGGCGAGCAGCCGTGTTCGTCTTCTTGGCCGTGGTCTTCGTGGCTGGGGGTTTGCTGCTGGTGCCGTCCGGACCGGCTTGGAAGGCTGGGGCGAGGTCGGTGACGGTGCCACCGTGCGTCCCCTGGTCGCCTTGGTCGTGGGGGAGGGGCTCGCCTGCGCGCCCCCCGTCTTCAGTGCTCCCTGGTGGCGGTCGGTGTCCAAACTGAACTCGCGGAGAGCCAGTCCAGCAGCGGCATCGTCATTCGCCCCTCCTGCGCGCGCCGTTTCGCGTCGGGATCGCGCAGGTGGCCGCGGAGACTCAGGTGACTGCATCCGACGCGTGCTTCGCCATCGCGGCGAAGTCCTCGTACGGTTTGGGGTCTCCGCCGTGGCAGGGCCACCACTCGTACGCGGTCCACTCACCGTCCTCGCGAACGCTGTCCGCGTGGAGAAGCCAGTTGCCGCCACTGCCACCTTCGTCGACGGAGATGAGCAGGCACCGCCTGAGTATCGCGAGTTCCCCGGTGAAGTCCTCCAACTCCTCCCACACGTCAAGGAGGTCGGCCGCCTTCTCGGTGAACCACCCGATCTCCTCGACCTCCCGCAGGTCGAGGAGGCCGATCGAGTTCCAGCCGTTACTGACCAGCAGGAAGTTGCGGTAGGTCGGAGGAAGGCGGACTCCGAGCCGCTCCTCGGCCGCGGCGACGGCCGCCTCACTCGCCGGTTCGCGGCCGAGCCACCCGGTATCCCTGTGCGCTTCGGTGAACCATGGTGCCCTGCGTTCCTCCAGCGCAGCCCGAAACCCCTTCGACGCGAGGTGCTTGGCGCTGTGGACGCTGAGGAACTCGCGCCACTCGGGGACGGTCAGGGGGAAGTCGGGCACATGACGGAACTCCTCCGGCGATGCGTTGCACAGCCGAGCAACACGAAGCTCGCGAGCAACTCGCTGCTCGTCTCCCTGCCCCACGTCGGGCGATGTCGGACAGACCAAAGCTACGACAACCGCGCGGAGGGACGGGCCTGTTCGCACGGTGCGGTGGCGCGTGCGGCGTCGGTCCGCACAGCAAGCCTGTTGTGGTCCTGTCGGCACCCCGCTTACCTTGCGTCGACCGGCTTACGCTTGGCTCTCGGGGGCGACATGCAAGGTGATCCGACCGCGGAAGCGGCGACGGTCGCGCGGATTCGGCGGGCCGACGACGTGCTGGACATACAGCGTGCTGCCCGCAAGGGAGGCATCGAGTCAGTGCTCCGCTGGCTGGTCCGCCGCACTGGGGCCAAGATCCCCCTGATGACCCACCAGGGCACCCCAGTTCACCAACTCCAGCCTCCCCTCAGTGACGCCGAACGTGGTCTCGCGCTACGCGGTGCACGAGAGCTGGCTGAGCGGCGGAGGGGTGCCGTAGCCATCGACCAGGACGAGTTCACGTGCATCGTGCTGCCCCTCGAGGGATCACCGGGTGTCTCGGCGCCGCTCCTCGCCGCCGTGGCTCCCCGGCCGGTGCCGCCCGGGTTGCCGCTCCTGCTCGCGGATGCCACATCGGCGTTGAGCCTGAGCTGGTTGGCGGAACACCTCGGCCGGCAGCGGCTTCGGCTGAGAGCCGCCGAAGCCGGAACACGCGAGGCAGCCGTCCACTTGCTGCTGAACGGTCACACCTCCGCTGCACGCCAAGTCGCGGGGGCTTTGGGCCCGGCCCTGCCCGCGATGGTGCGGGTGTACGTCATCGAAGTCCCGCCACAGGACCGCGACCGGCGGGCCGAGGAACTGGCTGCGGCGACCGATGACGAGATGTGGATCGTGCCGTGTCCGGTCTACGCCGACCACATCTTCGTGCTCGAACCCGGTACCAGAGCCCCGACGCGCGCCTGGCCCCCACATCTGACGGCAACCTGCTGGATCGGGGAGAGCAATGCCGTGCCGCTACGGGAGACTGCCACCGGCTACGCTCAGGCGTTCCACGCCCTTGCTTCCGCACGCGCCAGCTACGAACGGCAGATCTCGTTCGCGGCCAGCCCCCACCTGACCCTGGCCATCGGGCCCGCTGTGGCGGCCTGGGCCAAAGCCTTCCTCGCGCCGATCCACGCACACACCCCTGGGCGTGCCCAGGACCCCGACGCCACGGAGCTGCTGACCACCGCCGCCTCATGGATCAGCTTCCGCTCCGGCGCGACAGCCCACCTGAAGATCCATCGCAACACCCTGAGCGCACGCCTGACATACATCCAGGACCTGCTCGGCGTGAATCTCCACCGGCTCGCTGATCAAGCCGCACTCGCGCTCGCCCTACGCGCCACCACCGCAAAGTTCCCACCGTCGCCAGAGCGCGATGCCACGGGAGTGGCCGTGACGCCCACCTTGACCGAGCTCCTGCAACTGCCCCACATCAGAGCGTGGGCCCAAGAACAACTCCGCCCACTCACCGCCCCCGACGTGCCAACCTATATCGAGGAAACCCTCACCACCTGGCTGCGCCTCGATGCGCGCATCGGCCCAACGGCGGCGGCACTCTCCATCTCGGCCTCCGCCGTCCGCAAGCGTCTGACACACAGCGAAGCACTGCTCAAACGCTCGCTCCTACGCCGCCCCAGCGCTGTCCACGACTTGTGGCTCGCACGACACGCCCTCGGCCAAATACCGTTGAGCCACTGCGTCCAGGACACAATCGGCGGCCGCGGTCTCGCCGAGACCCAGCGCCGCCTGGACCGTCTGTCTGCGACCCGGGACACCGAGTGACAGCAGCCCCGGCAGCCGCTCGCTGGAGTACGGAACCGCAGCTCCGACGCGCGAGATGACCGAAGGGACGCCGCGGGAGGCCGCGGCCGCAGTGCGCTGACCAGCCACCGCTGGGCTGCTGGTAGGGCTGAAATCGATGCCATCGGCGGCGCAGCCGACGGGAGCGCCCGACCCCCGGCTTCCGCACCCAGGCCGACTTCCCGGCTCGCTGTGCGCTGCGACACCGGAACCGTCCGCTCACGGTGCAACCGTGCACTCCACACCAGGGGTGCCGGGCCTAGCTTGGTGGCACTTGAAGTGATCTCTGGCGGCCGGCTCGCTGGGTTCGAGTTGCCGTCGGCAACGGATGGGGGATTCATGACGAAGAGGCTCCGTCGGGTCTTGATGGTGGCCGGTGCCGCTGTTGCGGCCTTAGTGGCACAGGCTGTGCCGGCGCAGGCGTCCATCTCGGAGGGGATGTACTCGAATCTCCGGGTGGTAGCCAGTGGGGCGCCGTGCTTCGCGCCTCAGTCAGGTTCGTGGGGGGCGGTCGTTCAGGCGGTCCCGTGCAACGGCAGCTCCTCCAACTGGGCAGCTGTGCGTATCAGCGCTTTCGACTCCCGTGGCGGGGCCTGGTACGTCTTCGAGTGGCTGCCCAACTACGGGTGCCTGGTGCCCAACTGGACCACCGCCGGTGCTCCGGTCGTCGTCTCCGGGCCGTGCGGCAAAGTCACCGGCGGCGACTACACCTGGTACGCGTGGCCGGAAGGCAGCGACTACGAGCTCGTCAACGGCGGTAACACCAACCTGGTCCTGGACATGAACGTCAGCACCGGTCGCCTCCAGGTATGGACGGCGAACTACGGTGCAAACCAGAAGTGGTTCGTGTCCTGAAGAAGTGCTCGTGAGAAGCGAACTGATGTAGTGGTGCACGGCGGGCAGACTGGCTCGTACCCCCCACGGCAGGGTACGGGCCAGTCCCTACGGCCGGGCGCTTCGCTGCGCTCGACTCGGCAGACGGGGCTGGCGCCGTTCGCTTCGGCCCGGGCCGACGGCGAGCACGCAGGAACTCTAGCTCCCGCCGCCCGCAGGGAACATGCGTTCTCCCAGGCGTGGGGAGCATTTGCCACGCTCTCTTGGCAGGTAACCGCAGCGCGCCGCTTACCTGGAGGCGGCCTGATGCTTGCTGCTCGTCGGGCATGCGGTTCGGGGCGGGCTGGGCGCTGTACGGGCCGTTCTCTCTCCCCCCCGGGATCTTCACAGCGCCGCTGACGCCGTTCCACCGGGGGGCAGACCCTGATGGGCTCTTCTAACACCGCATCCGCTTGAAGCGCATGGGCTTGCCTCGCATAGGGCTCACTGCCAGCCGTCGCCGACTTCCAGCTCCATCCCGGCTCGCTGCCGGTCGTGCCCGCGTCGACGCTGGCTGAACGATGGTCGATCAGCTAGCCGACACGCCGATCCCGGTCGCAGCGGCGGACTGCCCGGGCGGCCCCGTAACAGTGAGCATGCGGGAGCACCCACGGCTGCCGCATTACCGCTGTCCGTACCGGAGTCGGCGGCCACCGCGTAACGGAGCGGGAGCGGGAGCGCCAGCGAGGCTGAGGACCTTAGTCGGGGGGTGCCTCGTCGGCGAACTGGTTGCTGCGGTCGATCTCCGGCATGTGCGTCTCGGCCCAGACTCGCAGGGCGGAGAGTGGCACTTCGAGGGACAGCCCTAGCTCGGTGAGCCGGTAGTGAACGGCGGGCGGCACCGTGGGTTCCACTCGGCGCGCGACCAGACCGTCGCGGACGAGACTTCGCAGGGTGACGGACAGCATCTTCTGTGAGATGCCCGGGATACGGCGCCGCAGTTCGGCGAAGCGGAGTTCGTCGGGAGCCTTCTCGGCCAGCACCTTGACCGCCATCGACGTCCACTTGGTGCCGATGCGGTCGAGCAGTTGCCGGGTCGGGCAGCTCGGGTCCAGCAGATCACCCCGCTCACCAGGCAGCTGACTGCGATCGCCGAACCTCGATGTGGTCACTCAGGACTCACCACCTGAAGGGAAAGTGCCGTCTTGGACGGACCAGGATAGTTCTCTAGCGTGACCTGGTCACCAATCCTCACCACACCTGGAGTTTCTCCATGCCCGAGCTGCGACGCGTCCCCGTCAACGGTGTCGAACTGAACGTCGCCCTCGCCGGATCGGGGCCGGCCGTACTGCTGCTGCACGGTTTCCCGCACACCTGGGAACTGTGGACTGACGTCATGGCCGACCTGTCCGACCGCTACCGCGTCATCGCGCCGGACCTGCGCGGGTTCGGCGCGAGCAGCCCGGCCGCCTTCGGGTACGACGCGGGCACCCTGGCCGAGGACGCCGCGGCGCTTCTCACCACGCTCGGAGTGTCCTCGGCCGCGGTGGTGGGTATCGACGCGGGTGCCGCCCCGGCCTTCCTCCTCGCCCTGCGCCGCCCAGGTCTCGTCCGGCGCCTGGTCGTCATGGAGTCCCTTCTGGGCAGGCTGCCAGGCGCCGAGGAATTCCTCGCCGGGGGGCCGCCGTGGTGGTTCGGTTTTCATTCCGCCGCGCCCGGCCTCGCCGAGACCGTGTTGGAGGGCCACGAGGCCGACTACGTCGACTGGTTCCTGCGCGCCGGCACACTCGGCGACGGAGTGCGCCCCGCCCTCCGGGACGCCTTCGTCCGCGCCTACACCGGCCGCCAGGCGTTGACCCGCGCGTTCTCGTACTACCGGGCGCTGCCCGAGAGTGCGGCACAGATCGAGCAGGCGGTCGCCACCGCCCGCCTGACGGTGCCGACGATGGCGTTGGGCGCTCGGCCCGTCGGTGCTGCGTTGGAACGCCAGCTCCGCCCGATCACCGACAACCTCACCGGGCACGTCATCGAGGACTGCGGCCACATCATCCCGCTGCACCGCCCGCGCGTCCTGCTGTCGCTCCTGCATTCGTTCCTGGCCGGCGAGGACGCGAAAGCAGCGTGACCGGGGCCGGGGCTCACCTGCGATGCACGCCCTGGGCCGGCGGCTGGACGCCAGGGAAGTTCGGCAGGGGGTGAGCTGTGGCGAGCCGGGGTCTGAAAGCACTGTTCAGCTCGAACGACCCACTGCCTGATGCCGGCAAGGTGTTCACCAACCGTGAGGCCCGGTGGCAGAACGGCGCGGGCCCGCGTTCACCGAGCACCTGCGCCACGCCTCCCAGCCGGGCTTCGACCCGAATTGGAGGCGCTGCAACGCATCGCAACGCGCTGGTCTTCCTTGGCGCGGGAGGCATCGGCAAGTGCCTTGCGGCCTGCCCTGACCGGGACCGGCCGACCCCTGCCCGCGTTCGATCCGGCGCTGCGTCGCCACTGGGGGACCCTAACCCAATCCGGCCAACCGCTGGAGTACCACCTGCGCCGTTCCGGGCTGGCACCCCACTTCGACCGCGCCCTGCCCAGCAACTCCCAGCGCGCAGTGAGGCGTCGATGCCGTGTCCCATGCCGTCGGTGACGGTGATCATGAGGTGGTCGGTGCTGGTCGACCAGTCGAAGTTGTCGCCGCCGATGGCGTAGGCGGGTTCCAGGTGGGCGCCGATGGTGTATTCGTCGCGTGCGCAGCCGCGTGCGGGCAGCAGCTGCCATCGCATTTCCGCGGCCAAGGTGAGCCGTTTGCGGCGGCGGGCCTGAAGGTACACGTCGGTGTCGCGGTCGGCGGTGACCAGTTCGTGGCCCAGTGCGGTGGCGAAGTCGGCCAGGGCGATCAGCGTGTCCGGCTCTGTCGCGGTCTTCGGCAGGTGGGCTGACAGGATGCCCAGCCGGTCTCCTCGTACGGTGACCGGCAGATGGACGATTGCGGTGGCCGGATCGCTGGTGACTTCCACGACCGGGGTCTGCGCGGCGAAGGCTTTGCCGGCGGGCCCGTCGTGGGCGGAGACGGCCTGGGCGGTGTGAGGCAGGAGGGTGACCAGTTGCAGCACGGTCAGTCCGTAGTCAGCCATGAGCAATGTGACGTTCTCACTCCCGAACCGCTCTTTGAGCAGGGAGCGTGCCGCAGGCAGCAGTGCGTGCGGCGCGGATTCCCGTAGCCGGGTGTCGGCACTCTTGGCGGTCTCGGGAGTGCTCATGTCCTGTCCTTCCCGGGCCGCTCATGGCCGTTTGCCGTGAACGTGCGACCGCCATGATGTGCCCCTCTCCGGGGTATCCGAAAGGCCCGGTCCCCTTTATCCCCTCTTTCCTGGGGTCAGCGTCCGTACCAGTCGAGGCAGACGATGAGGGCGTCGTCCTCGGGGGTGAGGTCTCCGCGGTGGCCGGTCAGCTCGCGGAGCACTGCGCGGGGCATCTCGGCAGGGGGTAGCAGTCGGGTGGCGGTGATGGCGCGGGCCAGGGCGCGGTCTCCGTAGCGTTCGCCGGCGGGTGAGGCGACCGCATGCACGCCGTCGCTGACGAACACCAGCCTGTCACCCGGTTCGACGGCGAATTCCTCGGCGACGTAGTCGGTCTCTTCGAACATTCCCAGCGGGAGCTGGGCTTCGAAGGCGATGGGCTCGACGACGCCGTCACGCAGGCGCAGCATCTGGGGGGAGCCGGCGTCCACGACGCGGGCGTGTCCGGTGGCCAGCTCGAATTCGAGCAGGAGCACGGACAGGTGGGCGCGGCCGCGGTACTGGGCGTAGACGGCTTGGTCAGCCAGGCATGCCTGGTCCGCGATGGAGATGCCCGCGCGTCGGGCGTTGCGCAAGGCGTTGATCGTCAGGTTCGTCAGCAAGGCTGCCTCTATGCCTTCGCCCATGCCGTTGGTGACGGTCAGCACGAGGGTGTCGGCGGTCGACGACCAGTCGAAGTTGTCTCCGTAGATCGCGTAGGCCGGCTCCAGCTGGGCGCCCAGCGCGTATTCCTTACGCGAGGAGGCGCGCCCAGGCAGCAGCTGCCACTGCATCTCCGCGGCAAGGGTCAGTCGGTCTTTGCGCCGGGCCTGCAGGTACAGGTCCGTGTCGCGCTCGGCGACGAGCACCTCGTGGCCCAGTACCTCGGCGATGTCGGCCAGCTCGCGGACCGTGGGAGCGGGCCACTCCTCCTGCGCCGTCACGCACAGCACCCCCAGGCGGTCACCGCGCACGCTCACCGGCAGGTGAACGGTTGAACGTCCGTCGCCGAGAGGTTCGGTGAAGGGCTCTTGTGAGCCGAAGGCTCGGCCGGCGGGGGAGCTGTGGAGGGGCACTGGCTGGGTGGTGTGAGGCAGCACCGCCACGGGCTGCAGCACCGTCAAGCCGTAGTCGGCCATGAGCAGCTCCACCGACTCCGCCTGGTAGTGCTCGGTCAGTACGGAGCGGACCGCGTCGAGCAACTGGTGGGGCGCGGCCGAACGCAAGGCTCGCTCGGCGACCGTGTATCTGTTCACGATGTTGATCTATGCCATTCTCTGCGGAGACGACATCCGACCCCGCGTGCGGGGAGAGGCGGCTCGTCAATATTCAGCTTTGTCGAGTTTTGCATTGATTTGTCAATCTTGTGTGTTGCGGCCGGGCTGACAGCACACAGTTCGAAGTGTCACAGTGGGGCCGTGACCCCTCCACCGCACCCCCGGCCCGATGAGGTAGCAAAAGTTGCCTCCGTCGCGACCGAGCTGCTGGAAGTCATGTGGGGTCGGGCTTCCATCGCGCCAGTGTCCTCCTCCCAGCTGCGTGCACTGTTCATCCTGGAACATCACGAGGGCATCAACCTGCGCACCCTCGCCGATGCCCTGGGCTCCACACCGCCCGCGACGAGCCGGATGTGTGATCGTCTCCGGGCGGTCGGCTTCCTCACCCGCAGCGCCAGTCCGAACAGTCGGCGAGAACTGCAGTTGTCGTTGAGCTCTCGTGGCCACACCTTCCTGCGCGATCTGCGGATCCGCAGGGAGCAGGAGCTGGAGGCGGTCATCGCCCACATGCCCCCCTCTCAGCGGGAGGCGCTGCTGCGCGGACTCGAAGGTTTCTGCGGCACAGCCTCCTCCCTCCTGGACGCTGACGCGGACCATTCGGCAGGCGCGGACACTCGGACGGCCTGAGCGCCTCCCGGACCGCGGCGGGCCGAGCCGCCTCGCCGGGGGTCCCGCATCCTGCGCGCCCCCTTGTAGGGCCTTCGTTGCCGATGTCTTGTTGGCGGGCCCAAGGTTGTTGCTTCTACGTCACTGTTGTCAAACGACAACTGTATGGCAATGAGAGGCAGTTTTCTCCCGACTCGCCCCAGTTCGGACCGGCAAGACAGTCAAGTGCGAGAACGCGAGCGCCGAGACGGTGCTGGGAGGGGCGACGCGCCGCCTGCCTCCAAGTGCCAGGTTCCTGCGGGGGAGAGGCAGGAAAGGATGGGTGGTGAGGCCTTGCCCCGGCCCGCTACAGTTGCCGTGTTGCAATAGTTGCCGGTAGGCAATCCGGCCTGACGCGCAGGTGCCTAGGTGACGGGCGCATGTGGTGCAAGGAGACATCCGTGGCGCACGAGACGAAGCAGGAACAGCAGGCGGCGCAGCTCGCTGGGGCGTTTCTTTCCCAGCGATCTGAGCAGGTGGCGCAGCGATGGGCCGAGCTGCCGCTGTTCCGTGCGATCTTCACCGTGGCGCGGGATGAGGCGGTGGAGGCGTGCCGTGCCGTGGCCGAGGCATTGGCGGATGTCGCCGCGTCGGGGCGGGTGGAGGACCTGGAGGCGCCGGGCTTCGAGAGGGTGCGTGAGCGGCTGGCCCGGATGGCCGCGGCACGGATTCGGGCTGGGCAGTCCGCGGGGCAGGTGGCGAACGAGGTCGCTTCGCTGAAGCGGTCGGTGCTGGAGCTGTTCGCGTCCGAGCCGCTGGAGGCAGCAGAGCCCGAGCGGGCCGGCGTCGAGCTGGCCTTGGTAGAGCTGTTCGCAACACTGCGGTTGGTGGTGATGGAGACCACGCTCACCGCCGGACAGGATGTGATCGCCCGGCAGCGTCAGCAGCTGATGGAGATGGCGACACCGGTGGTGCAGTTGTGGGACCGGGTGGTAGCCGTGCCGCTGATCGGGACCCTGGACAGCGCCCGCAGCCAGGTCGTCATGGAGAACTTGCTGGAAGCGATCGTCGCGCACCGGGCAGCCGTGGCGATCTTGGACATCACCGGTGTACCCACGGTGGATTCCCTCGTCGCCCAGCACCTGATGAAGACAGTGGCAGCGGCCCGGCTGATGGGAGCGGAATGCATCGTCTCCGGTGTGCGCCCAGCCATCGCCCAGACCATCGTTCAGCTGGGTATCGATCTGGGCTCCGTCGTCACCCGAGCCTCCCTGGCCGACGCGCTGGCGCTGGCGCTCAGTCGCCTCGGCGTCTCCGTTCCCGCCACCCCCGCAGTCGCAGGCTGAGGCGGGAGACGCAACGAATGCTCGTGGGCCCCACCCCCGTCCTTACCGTAGGCGACATCCTCCTGGTGTGTGTCGGCGACGACCTGGGCGACGACGCCGCCCTCGCCCTGCAGGAAGACATCGCCGCCGCCATCGAGAAGCGCAGCGTGCGTGCCGTCGTCATCGATGTCTCCAGCGTAGGCATGGTCGATTCCTTCCTCGGCCGCATCCTCGCCGAGATCGCCGCTTGTGCCCACCTGCTGGCCGCGCAGGCCATCGTGGTCGGCATGCGCCCGGCGGTCGCCATCACCTTGGTGGAGCTCGGGCTGACGCTGCCCGGCCTGCGTACCGCGCTCGACGTCGGCGAGGCCTTCGCCACCCTCGGCGTCGTGTTCCCCCCCATCGGCAACCGGGCCGAGGCCGGGGGCCCGTGATGAGCGCCCCGAGCGACATGGACATCCAGGTACCCATCACCTCTGACGCCGACCTGGCCCGAGTGCGGCAACAGGTGCGCGAAGCCGCGGTGAAAGCGGGCTTCGGCCTGGTCCAGCAGACGAAGGTCGTCACCGCGGCCAGCGAACTGGCCCGCAACACCCTGGTGCACGGCGGGGGCGGCCGGATGGAGATGAGCGAACGGCCAGGACTCGGCGGCGCCGTGGAGTTGCGCCTGCGCTTTTGCGACGACGGGCCCGGTATCGCCAACGTCGAGCAGGCCCTTACCGACGGGTGGACCAGCGGCAACGGCATGGGTCTCGGCCTGGGCGGGGCGCGCCGCCTGGTGCACGAATTCTCCCTTGAGACCACACCCGGGCGCGGCACGACCGTGACCATCAGCGCCTGGTCGACGCCCACCCCGCCTCCGCAGGGAGCTGGCTGGTGACGGGCGTGTGGCACGTTCCTGTCCACGACTCGACGCGCATCCGTGACGCGCGGGTGGCGGCGGAGTGCGCCGCGGCCGCAGCAGCGCTGGGCGAGGCCCGCACCGCCTCCGCCGCCCTCGTGGCCACCGAGCTGGCCACCAACGTCCTCAAGCACGGCGGGGGCGGCCAGGTCCTGATCGAGGTCGTCCCGCACACGCAGTCCGGCGGACCAGCGGACACGATCCAGATACTCGCCCTCGATCACGGGCCCGGCATCGCCGACCCCCATGCCGCGTTCCGGGACGGCTATTCCACCGCCGCGTCCCTCGGCGTGGGCCTGGGCGCCTGCCTGCGCGCCGCCACCGCCTTCGACCTGCACAGCCGACCCGGGCACGGCACCATCGCCCTGGCCCGCGTCGGCCCCCAGCGACCCGCACATGCCGACCAAGGCGGGGCCTTGACAGTGCGCGCCGCGGGCGTGCACCTGTCGTTGGACGCCGCCCCACAGAGCGGCGACGCCTTCACCCACGTCACCGTGGATCAGAAAATCACCATGATGGTGGCGGACGGCCTCGGCCACGGCTCGCGCGCCGCCCAAGCATCCGACGCCGCCGTGGCCTGCGTTCACCAGCACCCCGACACGCCGCCTTCCCAGCTGCTGCCCATCCTCGACACCGCCCTGCGGGGCACGCGCGGCGCCGCAATCGCCCTCGCACAAGTCGACCTGCACACCGGCACCCTGACCTTCGCCGGCACCGGCAACATCGGAGCCCGCCTACGCACAGGCCCCCGGTGGGACCATCTCCTGTCACGGCCCGGGATCATCGGCGCCTACCAGCACGCCACCACACCCCCCCTCCAGCGACGCCCCTGGGGCCCCGACTCCATGCTCGTCCTGCACAGCGACGGTGTGCCGAGCCGCTGGCAGTACCCCGACGACCCCGGACTCCCACAACACGACCCCGCCGTCATCGCCGCCGCGATCCTGCGAGACGCACTCAACCCGGCCACTCCGCTCCGCGACGACACCACCATCGCCGTCCTCACCAACAACCCGCACCGCCCCCATGGAGCGCAACCGTGAGCACCGAAGTGTTCACCCGGCGCATCGCCACCCCTGTGGATGTCGCCACAGCTCGCCTGCGGACAGCGCGCCTGCTGGCCGCCGCAAAGCTCCCCCCGGCCGAACGCCTACGGCTACTCACCAGCGTCTCGCAGCGCCTACGCGAAGAAGTACTGTCCGGTCGCTCGGCCAGGCTGCGCCTTCGCCTCATCACCGATCCGCATCCAGCAGTGCACGCCGAGGTCGCCACCGACGACAGTCGCGCCGTGCCACTCTGGCAGACCCGCGCGGACTTGCCGCACGACACCGCCCTCCCCGTCGCTGCCGCTGCGGCCCGCAAGGGCAACACGAGTCTGCTGGAGCTTGCCGAGGGCCTGCTCGATGCCGACAGCGATGTCCAGGCTGTCTTGGACCTGCTGGACGAACACCAGGAACTCGTCGCCTTCTACCGCGACGAACTGCAGCAAACCAACCGCGGACTCCTCGCCCTGCACGCGGAACTCGACGCCGCCGTACAAGCCCGGCAAGACCTCCTGGTAGCCGAACAAAAAGCTCGTGCGGCAGCCGAAGCCGCACGCAACCGCCTGACCTTCCTGTCCACCGCCAGCGCCTCCCTGACCACGTCACTCGACCACGACGACGTGGTGGACCGCCTCACCGCACTCCTGGTGCCCGCACAAGCCAGCAGCGCCCTCGTCTGGCTACTCGACGAACGCGACCGCCTTACCCCAGCAGGCAGCACCCGCAACCCCCCAAAGTCGTCTCCGTCCCGTCCCATCACCGCTGCGGCCCGCACAGGACTGCCCCACTACGCCGCACCGCACCCGGCCCCCTACGACAGCGTCACCTATCTGCCGACGCCCCCCGGGGCAGGAGCCCGCAACCCGGCTCCCGTACTCGCTCTGCCCCTGACCACGCCGCATGCCACCCTCGGCACGCTCGCCCTCACCGCACCATCCAGCGGCTTCGAGGCCGACGACGTCGTCATGCTCATAGAACTCGCCCGCCGAGCCGCCACCGCCATCGACAACGCCCTGCGCTACCAGCACGAGCGCAACATTGCCGAGACCCTCCAACGCGCCATGCTCACCGACCTGCCCTCCCACAAGTCACTGAGCATGGCCGCCCGTTACCTCCCCGCCGGCGGCATGAACATCGGCGGAGACTGGTACGACGCCTTCACCCTCCCCGACGGCACCCTCATCGGCGCCATCGGCGACGTCACCGGCCACGGAATGCACGCCGCCATCATGATGGGCCAACTACGCAACGCTCTACGCGCCTACGCCCTCGAAGGCCACAGCCCCGGGGCCCTGCTCACCCGCCTGCACCAACTGCTCCGCCAACTCGAACCCGACCTGTACGCCACCGCCGTCATCATCCGTGTCGAGCCCGACCAACGACACTTCACCTGGGCCAGCGCCGGACACCCCCCGTCCCTCCTACGCGAAGCAGACGGACAGGTCCACCGCCTCGACGCCCCCGCCGGCCCCATGCTCGGCCTGCCGATCGACAAGACCTTCCCCGAGCACCAACGCCCCTTCCCGCCCGGCTCCGCAGTCCTCCTCTACACCGACGGCCTCGTCGAACGCCGCACCACCGGCATCGACCCTGGCATCGACCAACTAGCCAGCAACCTCTCAAGCCTCGGACACCTCGTACACGACGACCTCGACACCGCCGCCGAAACCATCCTCGAGCGCATGCTCGCCAACTACCGCCGCGAGGACGACGTCTGCCTCCTGCTCTGCCACGCCGACCGCCTCGGGCTCACCGGCACGCAGCCGGAACTCAACAAGGCGGCTGGCACGCTGCGGTGAGCCGGCCGATCACGTGCTCGGAGGCTCCCGGGGAAGGCTGAGTGCCAGGGTCCACCTGACTGCGGACGACTCCCTAGCTTTGCGCCGTCACCGCTGGCCAGGCCAGTGATGCGCCTGCCTTCGAGACGGTGATCTCTCGCATTCGTGTGCCTCGCATCGGCTCGGCCAGGCCGCGTCGAGCGGTGCATCAACCGCCTGAAGCAGTGGCACGGCCTGGCCGCACGCACCATGGCGCACCAGGGCTCAACCCACCTTGCGAGGAGCCACATCTGGCCTCGGCGCTGACCTGGAGAAAGAACCCAGGCCGGCACGACAGCGCAAGTTCGATGCTCTGTCGGACTGCTTTCCCTGCCGAGGGGCAGACGCTGCGTCAGGCGCTCTGCGAGCGGTAAACCCGGAAAGCGGGAGGATCAGCGTGAACGTCCAGCACAAGTACGGTTGTTCGGCGTTGCGGCGGACGGCATTGCTGAGTACCAGCATCATGTTGGCGAGCGGCGCACTCACCGGCTGCGGTGCGTCCCATTCCCATGACGGCACGAAGCAGTCCGCGTCCGGGGCTGCTGATGCCAGCCCTGCGGCCGCCGTCGAAACGGCTCGGGCCGCGACAGCTAACGCGAAGTCGGCCCGGCTCACCCTGCAAGAAACGGTCCGGACGGACGGCAAGACCCAGACGGTGCAGGGCAGCGGCCTCACGAAGGTGGGTAACAGCAGCCGTTCCGACGGCCAATTCACGTTGAGCACGGCGGGCCAAGCAGTGCAGATGCGGGTGCTCGGCACGACCCTCTACGAAAAGCTTCCCGCCACGGCCGCGACCCGGCAGCTCAGCGACGGCAAGCCGTGGATCAGCGTGAACACCACCAAAATCCGGCACTCGACGGCGGACACACAAAACCAGGCACCCAACGCTGCCCAGCAACTCGCCTACTTGCGCAACCCACAGCAGGCCACCAGAGTGGGCACTGACACCATCGACGGTGTACCGACCACGCACTACCGGTTGATCCTCTCTCCCTCCCAGATCGCGGACGGGACAGCCAAGACCCAGGTAGTCGGGAAGGTTCCCGTGGACGTGTGGATCGACACCTCCCACCGGGTGCGCCAAGAGACCATCTCCATGACCGTCCAACCTGCTGCCTCCCCTTCGGCGCCGTCCAACGGCACCGCGCCCGGCCAAGGCCAGCAAGTGCAAGTAGCGATGACGATGCGACTGGATGACTTCGGTACACCCGTACATGTGACAGCGCCGCCGAGTACACAGGTCACCGATGCCACAGCGAAGATAGTCCAGGCGATGGGCGGACAATCTGCCTGACGACCGAATTCCCCCTGACACGGCTTGACCGATCTGTGAGGCGCCAGTCCCCTGTCAGGTGAGTAGTAACACCCCCTTAGGGAGTGTCAACTTAACGGCTGATCTTGTTTGTTGAGGTGGTCAGCGGTTGCTTGGGGTCAGTCGGCCGTCGAAGGCGATCTGGAAGGCGTTCAGCG
>NZ_NSKH01000005.1 GCF_003144095.1 Streptomyces sp. ICBB 8177
GCATGGTGGCCACTTCGCCGCGCTGGAGCAGCCGGATTCACTGGTCCAGCAGGTACGCGGGTTCTTCCGCCTGTTCCGCTGACTGCCCGTACCACCCCCTGGCAAGCCCGAGCCCAGGGGATGGTCCTGTCCGCCACCGGTACTGACCCTGTGCGGCCCCGTGACGGCTGCCCCTGCCGACGGGGCGGCCGTCACGGTCTTCCGGCGCGCACGTCCTGCTGTGTAGCGAACGGTGGAACTCGGTGAGTTCTATTCAGCGGCGTCCGGCGGTGAGTCGGCCGTCGAAGGTGATGTCGAAGGCTTGGAGTGCGGCCTTCCAGCGCATGGTCCAGCGTTAGCGTCCGGTCCCGGTCAGGTCCAGGCTCATGACGGCCAGGTAGACGCATTGGAGGGCGGCCTGGTCGGTGGGGAAGTGCCCCCGGGCCCGGACGGCCTTGCGGATCCACAGGCCCAGGATGTCCCGGTGTCCCTCGGCGGTGACCGCGACCGCCATGTACACGGGCCGGTTGGCGACCTGCCCGTCCCTGATCTGCACGTTCACACAATCGATGAAGACGACCGGGTAGACGCTGTCCAGCGGACGGTTCTGCCATTCCGCCATGCCGGCCATCACGCTGTCGGTGATCGTGGAGATCGTGGACTTGGAGATCTCCGCGCCGTACACCTCGGCGAGATGCGCGGAGATCCCCGTGCGTCAGCCCTTTCGCCGACAGCGACAGAACCATCTCGTCCACGGCGCCCAGACGCCGCTGACGCTTCCTGACCAGCTGCGGCTCGAACGACCCGGCCCGGTCACGGCACCGTGATCTCGACCGGCCCCGACTCGGTGATCAGCGTCTTGGACCGGTGCCCGTTGCGGTAGTTGTCCCGGCCGCCCTCGGCCCGCTCGCCGGGCTCGTGCACCAGATGATCAGTGAGCTCGCCCTCCAGCGCGGACTCCAGCACCCGCTTGGTCAGCTGCTGCAGGAGGCCGCCCTCCCCGGTAGGAGCTTCACGTCACCGGCCTGAGCCCGGGCAACCAACTCGGCCACCAGCCCGTCGTCCACGGCGCCCCTCCCACTCACAGCGGCCTTCCCGGCCTCGGTGTCACTCGTCACGTCAGCCATCAACTGTCGCTTCCAGCTCGGGAGTTACACCACTCACCGCACAGACCCCGGGACCCGGCTCGGCGGCACTATTCCGGTTGGTTGTCTGCCAGTGCCGGGACAGGCAGGGCAAGGCCGGCGAGAAGCAGGTCGATCATTTGCCGAGACCGGTAGTCAGGGAAGGTCTCCACCCCGATACACAGGTTGCCGATGCCGAGCATGAAGTCGTAAGCCCGCACGTCGACCCGTGTGTAGCCGGCGGTGGCGGAGGCCTTCAGCAACTGGTCGAGGACGGGCAGCAGGCGGTCGACGAACTCGGCGTGAAGGGTCTCGAACCCGGCTTGGTCGGAGTGCAGCGCCTCGGCCAAGCCGTGCTTGGTGACCAGGAAGTCGGCAAACCGGTGCACCCACAGCCGCAAGGCCTCATAAGGTGTGTCAGCGGCCGGGGGGGTGTCCGCGGCGGCGGCGAGCGTGTCGAGTTGGTGCTTGAAGACGCCGACCACCAGGTCTGCCCGGGTGGGGAAGTGGCGGTAGATGGTGCCCATGCCGAGGCCCGATTCGGCGGCGATCTCCCGCACGGGAGCGTCGATTCCCATACGGACGAACACGGCCGCGGCTGCTTCCAGGAGCTTCTGCTCGTTTCGGCGGACATCGGATCGCCTGGCCCGGCCGCCGCTGGACGATGACGTCGCGTCCGTGGGCACGTGGTCACCTCCAGCGGCACGGGGGAGCGGTGCTCCTCACTCAATATGGAGCGCGGCTCCACATCCTCGGTCTGGCGCATTCTCGCACATTGAAGTCCTGGATTCCCACCTCTAGAGGGGTGCGTTCCGACGCGTGGCGCCACGGCGGAACCAACGACAGCCTGAGGGAGGGGGTTTGCGTGGCCGGCTGCAGAGAACATGCCCGCATCGTCGAGGGCTCGCGCCGGGGATCGTACGCTCGGCCCCTGAAAGGGCCGGCTCGTCAGGGGTCGAGAGACAGGGCAGATGGCCGAAGGCCGTCACCGCCTTCACTGCGACATTCGGCAGCTGGTGGAAGAACTGACGGGTCCGGAGGTTGCCGCCGTTCGGCATAAGGTGGTCGAACGCCCAGGCGTGCTCGATCTGCGCCATGCCGTCCGCCTCGCGCCACACCCGTAGCAGGTCGCTGTAGGCGACCTGCGCCGAGGCGGTCATGATTGCGAAATTGGGCTGCGAGGCGGCTCGAGAGGACCGCTCACTTCGAGTCGATCTTTCCCAGCGGATCGGTGCCCGCCTCCAGGGAGCGGCGGGCGGCGGGCCATACGTCGCCGTCGAGACCGAGCGCTGTCCGCATGTACGCCAGCGTTAGCTGCTGGACGAGTGCGACCCGCTCGGGGCTTGGGTCGGTGGTCCGCGTGTCATTGGAACCCTGGATGCCGCCCAGTCCGTGCTCGGCACCGAACAGGGTCACCAGATCGGTGACGCCGGAGCTGAGACGGTAGCCGTCGGTGAACCAGTCCGGACCGCGTACCGTCAGCGGCGACTGATCACGGTCACCGGCGATCATGAGGCTCGGCGTCTTCAGTTCGGCGAAGTCCGGGCTCATGAAGGGGAAGTACTGGGCTGCCAACGGGCTCAGGTCCTGTCCGCCCACACCGGGCAGGCACAGCAGCACCGCGGCCTTCACCCTCGGGTCGGTCATGCTCTGCCCGGCCGTGCCGTCGGCATCGTTGACCCGCGCGCCCGCCAGGGTGCTGGCGGTCTGCGCGCCCCATGAGTGTCCCGCGGCCACGATGCGGTCGGGGTCGATGCGGCCGCCCAGTCCGGGCACACCCGCCTCGATGGCTTCGAGTTGGTCGAGGACGCCGGTCAGGTCATCTGTGCGGATGCGCCAGATGAGCGGAGCCCGCGGATCGTCGGGAGGCAGGCCCAGCGAGTCGAGATGGGTGGGCTGGATGACGACGAAGCCGTGGGCGGCCCAGAAGTCGGCCAACGGGGCGTAGTCGTCCATGGTCAAGGTCATGCCGTGGGAGAAGACGACCACCGGCAGGCCGTGGCCGGTGGTCGGCGCGGTGACCCGCACCTGAAGGTCTTGGCCGCGGTCCGGGGAGGCCAGGGTGACCGGCCGGACCGAGATGACGGGGGTGCTGGATTCGATGCCGCCGACGGCGGATGTGGTGTCGCTCATGGGATGGACGCCTTTCGTAGAAGGTCCCAAGGGGCCGTGCCGTGGCGCCGGAACAGAATCAAAATATGGAGCGCCGCTCCGCATTACGATACGGAGCGATGTTCCTCTTTACAAGTGGGAGAGAGGCGCGCCTCGGCACGCCGCCCCTGCGGCCCACTGGTGACGGTCGGAGGTTGACGCTCGAAGAGGGGCTTGTTGGTGCACGAGGCGGTGGCTGGCCTGGGGCGTTGCGGGTTCACTGACTTTGGCTCATCAGGGAGGGCGGGCGGCCTACAGGGGCTACATCTATCGAGGCCGGCCGGGCCCGCACTCCGGTCGTGAGGCCAGCGGCCGCCGCTCGCCAGGACTGATCGCCATGCCATGTGCGAATTGATCGCAGAGCGTGCCTGGCTGAGAGCCTTCCTCCTGCCCGCCTACTCGCCCGACCTCAAACTCGTGGAGTGGGTCTGGGCACACGTCACGCCGGAGGCTCGCCAACCGAGCCGGCACTCGACCCGACTCGAGGCTCTTGTACGCAACCGGCTCAAGCGCCTGCAGTACCGGGGTCCCGTGGACCAAAAGCGACTACAAGCCCGGGGACGCCTTCGCGGCGGGCGACGACGTGAACCGACTGCTGTCCGCCGCCAACTCCGCCCTCTACGGAATCTGCCACGCCGTGATGCCGGTATCGGAGGCACGGCGCACTATTGCTCTGTTCCACGGACCGGTAGTCGGACGGGCGCCGCGTCCGGTTCCCGCCGCCCCCCTGTTCGTCCGGAAAGCGTGGATGGGACGATGAGGCCGCTATGACGACAGGGCGGGGCTCCAGGGTGACGCGGGCGGCGATGTTCGCCTCCGTCTGCGTGCCGTTCGCCGCCCTCGGCCACATCCTGATGTCCGGGGCCGGCATTCCCGGCTGGATGCTGCTGATCGCGGGAGCCGTGACCGCCGGCGTCGGCTGGGCGTTCGCCGGGCGTGAACGCGGCCGGGGCCTCGTCACCGGCGTGACCGTCGTCGTCCAGCTCGCGCTGCACTCGCTGTTCTCCCTCGGGCAGGCCGTCGCCGCGCCCAGTGGGGCCGGTTCGCCGGCTCAGCGGTGGGCGGCCGTCCTGCTGTGCGGTCCGGGGGCCGCCGCCGGGATCTCCCCGGCCGACGCGGAACGGGTCGTGCGCACGGCGGGACTCGGCGGCCACCTCAACGCACCGCCGTCCGGCATGAGTTCGACACCGGGAATGCGTGACATGGCCGGGATGGCGAACATGCCGGGTATGTCCAGCGGACACGGTGCCCCGGCCGTACATGCCGCGACGTCGATGGGCATGTCCGGCATGGGTGCGATGGCGCACGGTTACGGCCTGGCCGGCATGGTGGCCGCCCACGTGCTGGCCGCCGTGCTCTGCGGTGTCTGGCTGGCCTATGGGGAGCGTGCCGCGTTCCAGCTCGGCCGGGCGGTCGCCGCCCGGCTGTTCTCGCCGCTCGTGCTCCTGCTGTGGACCCCGCCGACGGCGCTTCGGCCGTTGCCGCGACGCGGCGGGACGCGGTCGCGCAGGCGTGCCCGGTCGCTGCTGCTCGCCCACGCCATCGTCTCCAGGGGGCCGCCGCGGGCGGCGGTCGTGCTGCCCGCCTGACGTCCCTCCCCGCCCTCCGGCCGGGGGTCCTCCGGCGCGGCTGACGACCGCTCGTACCGACGCGACGGCGTGGACCGGACCGGAATCCGCGCGGCCGGGCGCCCTCGCGGGCTTCCCGCGCCGCCGCGTGCGGCCTGTGACCGTGGAACCGAGCCGGGGTCCCGCCTCAGCCGCGTCGTCAACGCCCCCGCGGACGTGCCGTCCTGAGCACGTCGCCCAGCGCCGTGCCCGGGGAGCGTCCGCTTCATGTCACCGGGCGGCCCGACGCCGTCCGGATCACCTCCAAGGACCCTTGGTGATGACCCCTGCCCTCAGTACGCCCGCGCGCCCCCGGCGGCCTGGTGCTCGTGACACCGCCCCCGGGCCGTACGCGGCCACCGACGCCGCGGTGACCGAGCTGGCCCTCGCGGCCCGCGACGGCTCACCGCTCGCCGTCGACCGCTTCGTGCGCGCCACCCGGCTCGACGTGTGGCGCTACGTGGCCTACCTCAGCGGCGACCGCCAGGCCGCCGACGACCTGACACAGGAGACCTACCTGCGCGTCCTGCGCAGCCTGCCCCGGTTCGAGGGGCGGTCCTGCGCGCGTACCTGGCTGCTGTCCATAGCGCGCCGGACGGTCGCCGACCGCTTCCGGTACGCCGCCAGCAGGCCCCGGCTGTCCGACACCGCCGACTG
Source organism: Streptomyces sp. ICBB 8177 (assembly GCF_003144095.1). Classification (GTDB taxonomy): domain Bacteria; phylum Actinomycetota; class Actinomycetes; order Streptomycetales; family Streptomycetaceae; genus Streptantibioticus_D. The sequence continues at coordinate 5,519 of NZ_NSKH01000005.1, forward strand.
GCAGCTCGTGGCGGAGCGCACGCAGCCGCACGGTCTGCCCGGCTTCGAGGACGGCCTGGCCCTGCGCGAACTGCTGGACGCCCTGCCCGACGAACGCCGCGAGGCGTTCGTCCTGACCCACCTGGTCGGCCTGCCGTACGCGGAGGCCGCCACCGTCACCGGCTGCCCGGTCGGAACGGTGCGTTCGCGGGTGGCGCGCGCCAGGACCTCGCTGATCCACGCCATCGAGGCCGCGGAACTCGTCGCGGCCTGACCCCCGGTGGGAGGGCGGCTCCCGGAGCCGCCCTCCCGTCCCACGCTCCAAGGAGTTCACCCCCATGTCGCTTCCCCAGACCCCCACTCGCGGTTCGCTGCTGTTGCGTCGTGCCGTGCTGACCGGCGGCCTCGCCGCCGCGACCGTCCTGGCCGGTGCCGGAGCCGCGTTCGCCCACGTCACCGTGCACCCCGACAGCTACCCGCGGGGCAGCGAGGACGGCACGATCACCTTCCGGGTGCCGAACGAGGAGGACCACGCCGACACCACCAAGGTCGACGTCTACTTCCCCGCCGGGCAGCCCATCCCCTCCGTCCTGGTCTCGCCCGTCCCCGGTTGGACGGCACAGGTCAAGAGCGTCGACCTCAAGACCCCGATCAAGACCGACGACGGCGACATCACCACGGCCGTCTCGGAGATCGTCTGGACCGGAGGGAGGATCGCCCCGGGCCAGTACCAGGACTTCACCGTGGCCTTCGGCCAGCTGCCCACCTCAGGCAAGGAGCTGGTCTTCAAGGCGCTCCAGACCTACTCGGACGGCGACATCGTCCGCTGGATCGACGAGCAGCAGCCGGGCCAGTCGGAGCCCGAGCACCCCGCGCCGACCCTGAAACTCACGCCGGCCTCCGCCGACAGCGACGACGACGCGTCCCCCGCTCCCGCGAAGCAGCAGAGGGCGGCCACGGCGGACGACTCCACCGCCAGGGACCTCGGCATCGCGGGCCTCGCGGTGGGCGTCCTGGGCCTGGCCGCCGCCGCGTTCGCATTGGTCAGGGCACGGCGGAACGCCGTCTGATCGACAGGGCCGCCATGTGCTGCCCGGCGGTTCGTCGGGCAACACATGGCGGCGGCCCTGTGACGGGGTCAGCCAGGACGCGTGGAGGCGCGTGTCCCAAGTGCCCAGTCGTGGTGGCGGATTGCGTCCGCCGGTGTGCGGTCGGCCAGGATGTCGCACAGGAGGGCGGAGCAGGCGCGGCCGTAGTCGGCGGGGCGCAGGTCGATGGCGGTGATCGGCGGGTGACTGGTCCGGGTGGCCACGCCGTCCACGCAGGAGGCGACCAGGAAGTCGCGGCCGACGGCGCGGCCCGCCGCGATCGCCGCGCCCAGGACACCGGGAGCCGCGCCGTCGGGGCCGCAGATCACCGCGTCGATCGCGGGGTCCTCCGCGAGCAGGAGCCGGGTCGTCTCCGCCGCTTCGCCGGGCGTGGCCGCGAAGGGCACGGAACGCACGACGACCGGGATCCGGTGCGTCGCAGCCCAGGACGTGGCCGTCGACCGCAGTGCCTGCGCCCAGGCGGAGTCGCCCCGCGGTGTGCGGCAGGTGCAGGCCGATCGCCCCGACGCCTACGCACCGCTCACCGCCACGGACTGAGCCCGGTGGAACGCGTTCACGCGGCGGGCGCGTTCCAGGCCGTAAGGCGCCGCCGTGCCGAACGGCTCGTTACCGCGGCTGTCCTTCGTCCCGACTGCGGGTGAGGAAGCGGCAGGCTGGGCACTCCGGCCTCGTGGCCTCCGGTTCCCGCAGCGAGCCGGAGCAGGTGTGCGGTGCGCGCGTCGCGAGCAAGGCGCGCGCCTGCGCCACCAGTTCCTCCAGGGTGTCGAGCTGCTGACGTGCCTTTCTCAGACGGGTGTGCTGGGCGCCGACCTGTCGTCGGCTGGCGTCGAGCCGCTCATACTCCTCTTGTGGAAGAAGCACGATCTCCCGGCCGTTGAGCCGCATCCGAGTCGGCTTCGGCGCGTGTGTGGACATGGGATTTCTCGCCTCACCTGGTCCGCCCGCCGTCGGGCGTCCTGCATCGAACGCCCACGCCTCGCCCTGCCGGATCAGGCAGGGCGAGGCGTGGGCGTGGCGGGTCAGCCCGCTTCCGGGGCTTCCGTCTTGGCGCCCCAGCGGTGTTCGACTTTGGCGAGGCGCCAGTAGGCGAGGGCGCAGGCCCACACGACGACGAAGAGGCCGACGATGACGTATCCGACGTTGTTGAGATCGATGCCGGAGATCCAGTTCGTGAGGCCGTCCTTGAGTCCGGCGTTGTCGTGCAGGACGCCGACGAGTTCGATGGTGCCGATGACGAACGCGACGGCGATGGACAGGCCGGTGATGGTGAGGTTGTAGTAGACCTTGCGCACGGGGTTGGAGAACGCCCAGTGGTAGGCGAAGTTCATGAACGTGCCGTCGAGGGTGTCGAACAGGCTCATGCCGGCGGCGAACAGCAGGGGCAGGCAGAGGATCGCGTACCACGGCAGGCCGGCGGCGGCGCCGGAGCCGGCCATCACCATGAGGGCGACCTCGGTGGCGGTGTCGAAGCCGAGGCCGAACAGCACGCCGACCGGGTACATCTGGCCGGGTCGGCGGATGGACTTGGTCATCCGGCCCAGGATGCGGTTCATGAAGCCGCGGTTGTCGAGGTGCTTTTCCAGCTCGTGCTCGTCGAAGTTCCCGGCGCGCATGGCTTTGAAGACGCGGTAGATGCCGGTGAGGGCGACGAGGTTGAGTGCGGCGATGAGGTAGAGGAAGGTGCCGGAGACGGTGGTGCCGATCACGCCGAGGGTGACGTGGGCGGAGGAGTTCTCGTCGACGAGGGTTCCGGCGACCTTGGCGCCGGCGGCGATGAGTCCGGCCATGGCAATGACGATGGTGGAGTGTCCGATGGCGAACCAGAATCCCACGGATATGGGGCGCTGTCCGTCGGCCATGAGCTTGCGGGTGGTGTTGTCGATGGCGGCGATGTGGTCGGCGTCGAAGGCGTGCCGCATGCCGAGGGTGTACGCGGTCACCCCGAGCCCGACGCCGAACGCCTGCTTGCCCACGGTGTAGTGGTGCGGCGCGACCATCATCACCAGGATCGCGAAGGCCAGCACGTGCAGCGCGGCGATCACCGACAGCAGGACGCCGGTGCGTATCCAGTCGGCCCGGCCGAAGCGCTGGGGGACCGTGGTCGCGGGCGTGTCCGGGGAAGCGGACGTCTTTTCGGGCAGGGCCATGTCGGGGCAGCCTCTCCAGCACCTCGTGGACAGTTCGTCATGCGGTGCCGTGGCCGGTCTCCTGGCTGACAGGTCGAACGCCGCCGCGTCCGCCTTCCCGGGCCGAGGCCCAGTGGCTCCCGCCGCGCGAACGGCGGGGACGACACGATGACTCCCTGATCACAGTGGCGAGGGCCGCTCCGGTATCGCACCGGTCTTCCCGAACACCACGGCCCGGCAAGACTAGGGGCCGGATCGAGCCACTGACAAGTCATCTCAGTTGCAAGCTCTTGGCAATAAAATCCTGGTCGCGCCTTTACGGATCCGTTCAGCCCGTCGAGACGACGCGCGGCACGTCGGCCAGCACCTGGCGAAGCCGGTCGCGTGGCACGCCACCTCCCTGGGCGATCTGCGCCGAGCCGCCGCCGCGGCCGTTCAGCAGACGCTTGACGAGGGTGGAGGCGTTGAGTCCGCCTCGTTGGCGGGACGGTTGAGGGTGACGACGAGGCCGCCGTCCTCGGTGGCCACCGCCACCACACCGGACTGCCCGGTGGGAAGCCGGTCGCGGACGGCCAGCGCCAGGGCCCGCGCGTCGGCCGCGGTACCCCGCATGGTCGTGGTGACGACCAGGGAGCCGTTCGCGTCGACGCCCCCGGCGGCCAGTTCGGCGGCCCGCACGGTTGTCGCCTCGGACTTCAGGCGGGCGTTCTCCCGGTCCGCCGCCTTCAGCCGGTCCAGGAGGCCGGCGATCCGCTCGGTCAACTCCGCCCGCGGCGCGCCGAGTTGTTCGGCGATGCGGGAGACCAGGTCGCGTTCGCGGGCGAGGTAGTCGAAGCCCTCGATGCCCACGGCGGCCTCCACGCGGCGCATGCCCGCGCCGACCGAGGACTCGGCGGTCAGGGCGACGGTGCCGATCTGGGAGGCGTGCGCGACGTGTGTTCCGCCGCACAGCTCCCGTGACCACGGGCCGCCGATCTCGACGACCCGGACCTTCTCCCCGTACGTCTCGTCGAAGAGGGCGAGCGCGCCGATCTCCTTGGCCTCGGGCAGGGTCATCCAGCGCACTCCGACCGGGAGGTCCCTGCGCAGGGCGCGGTTGGCGGCCTCCTCGATCTCGCCGCGGACCGTGGGGGACAGGGCACCGCGCCAGGGGAAGTCCAGGCGCAGGTAGCCGGGCCGGTTGTAGGAGCCGGACTGCAGGGCCGTGGGGCCCAGGATCTCGCGCAGGGCGGCGTGCAGGCGTGGGTGCCGGAGTGCGCCTGGCGGGCGCCGAGCCGCCACTCGGGGTCGACGGCGGCGACCACGGAGTCACCTGTCGTCAACTCGCCCGTCATCACGCGTACGTGGTGGGTGACCAGCCCGGGCAGGGGCCGCTGGACGTCGAGGACCTCGGTCTCCGCGTCGGCTCCCGAGAGCCATCCGGCGTCGCTGTCCTGGCCGCCGGACTCGGCGTAGAAGGGGGTGCGGTCCAGGATCACGGTGACGATCTCGCCCGCACGGGCGACCGGTACCGGCCCGGTGGCGCCGAGCACGCCCAGCACCCGCGACTCCGTCGTCAACGTGTTCCAGGCCCGCCAGTCGGTGGGGCCGTTCGCGTCCAGCAGCGCACGCAGCGCGGAAGTGTCCGCCGTACCACCGGACTTGCGGGCGCGGGCGTCGGCGCGGGCCCGCTCGCGCTGGTCGTTCATGAGGGCCGTGAACCCCTCGCGGTCTACCTCGACGCCCTGCTCTGCGGCCATCTCCAGGGTCAGGTCGATGGGGAAGCCGTACGTGTCGTGCAGCAGGAACGCCTGGGCTCCCGGCAGCGTGCGCCCGCCATCCTTCTTGACCTGGGACACGGCGGTGTCGAGAACGGTGGTGCCCTGCTTGAGCGTCGCGCGGAAGGCGTCCTCCTCGCCGCACGCCTGGTCGCTGATCCGCGCGTAGGACTCCGTGACCTCGGGGTAGCCGGGGGCCATGCAGTCCCGGGCCGTGGCCAGCAGCTCGGGCAACGCCGGTTCCTGGTGGCCGAGTTGGCGCATCGAGCGGACGGCGCGGCGGATGATGCGGCGCAGGACGTAGCCGCGTCCCTCGTTGCCGGGCGCGGTGCCGTCGGCCAGCAGCATCGACGCGGTGCGCACGTGGTCGGCGACCACCCGCAGCCGTATGTCGGCCCGCGGGTCGGATCCGTAGCGCACCGAGGCGAGTTCGGCGGCTCGGTCCAGGATCGGACGGGTCTCGTCGATCTCGTAGAGGTTGTCCTTGCCCTGGAGCAGGGTGGCCATGCGCTCCAGACCCATGCCGGTGTCGATGTTGCGGCGCGGCAGCTCGCCGAGGATCGGTTAGCCGGACTTGCCCACGCCTTCACCGCGTTCGTACTGCATGAAGACGAGATTCCAGAACTCCATGTAGCGGTCCTCGTCGACTGCCGGGCCGCCCTCACGGCCGAGCGACGGGCCGCGGTCGTAGTACAGCTCCGAGCACGGACCGCACGGGCCCGGCACACCCATCGACCGGAAGTTGTCCTCGTCCCCGCGGGCCACGATCCGCCGCTCGGGCAGCCCCGCGACCTCGCGCCAGATGCCGCGCGCCTCGCTGTCGGAGTGGTGGACGGTCACCCAGATCCGGTCGGGGTCGAGTCCGTAGCCGCCGTCCACGACCGGCGCCGTGGACAGTTCCCAGGCGAGGGCGATGGCCTCCCGCTTGAAGTAGTCGCCGAAGGAGAAGTTCCCGTTCATCTGGAAGAACGAGCCGTGCCGGGTGGTCTTGCCGACCTCCTCGATGTCCAGGGTGCGCACGCACTTCTGCACGCTGGTGGCCCTGGGCCACGGCGCCTTGTGCTCGCCGGCCAGGTACGGCTTGAACGGGACCATGCCCGCGTTGACGAACAGCAGCGTGGGATCGGGCGTCGGCAGCGGCGTGCTGGGGACCACGGTGTGGCCTCGGGCGGCGAAGAAGTCCAGGAAACGGGTGCGGATCTCGGCGGTGCGCAAGGGGAGTTGCTCCGAATCGGCTCAGTCGGACGGGATGGCGGGATGGCGCGGGGCGAGGAAGACCGCCATGCCCCGGCCCTCGGGCGCAGGGTGGACGATCTGCCGCCAGCCCAGTTGCCGGTAGAAGCGCACGGCGTCCGGGGCCCGTACCGACGTCATCAGCCACGACGAGTCGTCGGGGGCCCGGCTCGTGACGGCGTCGAGGAGCGCGGTGCCCAGACCGCGGCCCCGGGCCTCGGCGCGCACCGCGAGCTCGTCGACCTCCTGGCTGCCGCAGAGCCAGGAGCCGGTCAGCTCGGGGCCGAGCGCCGCCGCGACCTGGGGGTAGCAACGGTCGCCGGGGAACGGCGCGGGGGTGAGCCAGGCCGTGCAGAAGCCCAGCAGCCGCTGCCCGTCGAAGGCCAGCGCGGCATGGAACCCGGGCCGGTCGGCGTGGCCCTCCAGTCGGCTCAAGAACGCGTTGGCGTACGTGTCGTCCTCGTGCCAGGGCGCGTCGCCGAAGGCGTCCGCGTACACCTCGCGCAGGTCAGTGGCGTGGGGCAGGATCTCCCCGCCGCACAGGAGCAGCGTCCGCATGGTCGTCACGCGGCTCTCGGCGCGACCGGTCGGGCGACGGGGTGCAGGGCGGCGTACTCCAGCGGCGCGGACGGGTCGATCGAGACGTCCAGCGGGGCGGGGTCGGCTCCGGCGCGGACCAGCAGGTCGCCGACGGCGGCGATATCGCGCCGTTGTCGGTGCACAACTTCATTGGCGGTACGCGCAGTTCGATGCCGGCGGCCTCGCAGCGCTCCTGGGCCAGTGACCGTACGCGGGAGTTGGCGGCCACTCCGCCGACCACGACCAGGGTCTTCACGTCGTGGTCCCGGCAGGCGGTGACCGCCTTGCGGGTGAGGACGTCGGCGACCGCCTCCTGCAACGAGGCGGCCGCGTCGGCCACGTGGAGCGATCCGCCGTTGTGAGCCTCCGACCAGCGGGCGGCGGCGGTCTTCAGGCCGGAGAAGGAGAAGGCGTAGCGGTCGTCGCGCGGTCCCGTCATGGGCCGGGGGAAGCGGATGGCGTCCGGATCGCCCTCGCGGGCCGCCCGGTCGATCGCCGGGCCGCCCGGATAGGGCAGCCCGAGCACACGGGCGACCTTGTCGAAGCACTCCCCGGCGGCGTCGTCCAGGGTGTCCCCGAGGTGGACGATGGGGTCGCGGGCGAGATCCCGTACGAGCAGCAGCGAGGTGTGGCCGCCGGAGACGATCAGCACCATGCACGGGTCGGGCAGCGGGCCGTGCTCCAAGGTGTCGGCGGCCACGTGTCCCGCGAGGTGGTGGACCCCGTACAGCGGCACGCCCAGGGTGTACGCGTAGGACTTCGCGGCGGCCACGCCCACCTGCAACGCGCCCGACAGGCCGGGCCCCGTGGTCACGGCCACCGCGCCGACGTCGCTCAGCCGCAGGCCCGCGTCGGCGAGCGCCTGCCGCACCACCGGGCCCATGGCGTGCACGTGCGCCCGGGAGGCGATCTCGGGCACGACGCCGCCGTAGCGCGCGTGCTCGTCCATGCTGGACGCCACCGCGTGCCCCAGCAGTACCCCGTCGCGCACCAGGCCCGCGCCTGTCTCGTCGCACGACGACTCGATCCCCAGCACCACCGGCGAACCCGAACCCGCCACCACGGCCTCCCGACACCTCTGACTTAATGCGCTGAATACGCACCTGCAACCATTGTGCAATAAGACCGGGTGGTGTCTCGTACCCCGGCGCACACGACGCGGGCCCCGGCCGGCGCGGCGTGTGCCGCCTGCCGACCGGGGCCCGCGGCACGGCCCTGCGCTCGTCAGCCCCCCGACGGGTCGGCGGGGCGCATGCCCGCGGACCACTTCTCCTCGACGCGGCCGACGCGCCAGTAGACCAGGGCCCCGATCCAGGTGATCAGGAAGAGGCCGACGATGACGAAGCCGATGGTGTTGAGGTCGAACGTGGCGATCCAGTTCCAGAAGGGACCGCCGAGGTCGAACTGTCCTTGCAGGATGGACAGCAGTTCGATCGTCCCGATGATCAGGGCGACGGCCACCGACAGCCCGGTGATGGTGATGTTGTAGTAGACCTTGCGCACCGGCCGGGAGAACGCCCAGCCGTAGGCGAAGTTCATGAACGAGCCGTCGATGGTGTCCAGCAGCGACATGCCGGCCGCGAACAGCACCGGCAGGCACAGGATCGCGTACCACGGCAGTCCGGACGCCGCGCCGGTGCCGGCGAGCACGAGCAGCGCGACCTCGGTGGCGGTGTCGAAGCCCAGGCCGAAGAGCACTCCGACGGGGTACATCTGCCATGGCTTGTTGATGGACTTCATCAGGCGGCCGAAGACGCGGTTCATGAACCCGCGGTTGTTCAGATGCTCCTCCAGCGCGGCTTCGTCGAACGCGCCGGACCGCATGTCGCGGAAGACCTTGAGGATGCCCAGCAGGATGACCAGGTTGATCGCGGCGATGACGTAGAGGAACGCGCCGGAGACCGTCGTGCCGATCAGGCCCGTGTAGTGGTGGAGGCTGGAGTTGTCGTCCTTGACCGGGCCGACCAGCTCTCTGACGCCGAGGCTCAGCAGGAGAGCCAGCAGGAAGACGATGGTGGAGTGGCCCAGCGAGAACCAGAAGCCCACCGACATCGGGCGCTGGCCGTCGTTCATCAGCTTGCGGGTGGTGTTGTCGATGGCGGATATGTGGTCCGCGTCGAAGGCGTGCCGCATGCCCAGGGTGTAGGCCGTCACCCCGATCCCGATGCCGAAGGACTTGGTGCCGAGGCTGTAGTGCTCGGGGGTCACGATCGCGACGAGGGTGAACCAGCCGATCACGTGCAGGGCCACGATGAAGGAGACCATCCCGGCGAGACGGGTCCACTCCCCGCGGGTCATGGACGTGGTGATCCGTTTCCAGTGGGAGGGGGTGGCGGTCTCGGACGGTGCGGCGGGAACCGTGGCCATGGGCGCACTTCCTTTACTGCCTCGGAGACGGCGGCGCGAAGCGTAGACGCGTGGCATTCCTAGTTGCAATATATTTGCAACAAGCGGCGGCGTCACGGGGTGACGCAGGAGGCGTGAGGAGGCTTCGGTGGGGCGCACGACGACCGGCACGCCCTCGGAGGCGGGGGCCCGTGCGGAGGAGACGCTGGCCCACTGCCGCGACCTGCTGCGGCGCAACGGCGGCCGGTGTACGCAGTCGCGCCTCCAGGTCGTACGAGCACTGGTCGAGGCGGGCGGGCATCTGCCCGCCCGGGTGATCCACGAGCGCATCCTCGCCGACGGCGGTTCGCTGGAGATGTCCACCGTCTACCGGGCTCTGGAGCGGCTCACCTCGATCGGGATCGTTCACTCCCTCACGACCGCGGCGGGGGAGAACAGCTACGGGCTGGTCGCCGAACCGCATCACCACCTCGTCTGCCGGGACTGCGGCGCCGTGGCAGAGCTGCCCGCCGCGCGCGTGGACGCGATGCTGCCTGAGGCGGTTGACCTGACCGGATTCGAGGTCGACACCGTGCTGCTCACTGGACGCTGCCCCCGTTGCCGCGCCTGACGCTTCGTCAATCCTGGTGCGGGGCCGACCGGAAACCGGCGGACGCCGGGTGCAAAGACGATCAGCGACCGCGCCTGGCAGGAAGCTGACGGGCCGACCCCACACATGACATGCTGAGGCGCATTGATAGTAATTGCAAGTACTGCGCAATAGTGTGACCAGGGCGCATGACTGTCTTCGTCGAACGTTGAAAGGGGTTGTGTCCCGCATGGGCACGTACTCGCTTCCCGACCTGTCGTACGACTACGCCGCGCTGGAACCGGCGATCACCGGGCAGATCCTGGAGCTGCACCACGCCAAGCACCACGCCGCCTACGTCAAGGGCGCCAACGACACGCTGGAGCAGATCGCCGAGGT
>NZ_NSKH01000006.1 GCF_003144095.1 Streptomyces sp. ICBB 8177
TGCGAACTCGCCAACCGCCTCGTCCCCCGCGACACCACCCGCGCCCAGCACGAACTGGCCGAGATCCTGCACACCAGCCGCCAGGCCCTCGCCGACGTACGCACCGTCGCCCGCGGCTACCGCCAGATGAGCCTGGCCGACGAGGCCGAGACCGCCCGCGCGACCCTCACCGCCACCCACATCCACACCACCGTCCGCATCACCGACCAGCCGCTGCCCGGCGCGGTGGACACCGTCCTCGCCACCGTCCTGCGCGAGGGACTCACCAACATGCTCCGCCACAGCAAGGCCGAGCACTGCGCCATCACCACCACCCGCGGCGAGGCCACCATCCGCCTGCACCTGACCAACGACGGCGTCGCCACCACCGCGCCCGGACGCGGCTCCCCGGCGGCCTCCGCCGCCGAGCGGGACGGCGGGAGCGGCATCGCCAACCTCACCACCCGCGTCACCCGCCTCGGCGGCACCCTCGCCACCTGGCAGAAGGGCGACTGGTTCCACCTCGTCGCCGAACTGCCCCTGGACGCCGACGCCCACGAGGGCTGCGGCCCGCACGACGGCGACGCGGACGCCGCCGCCCCCGAACGGCTCGGGCCCGTCCTGGCGCCGCGCACCGCCGTGTACCTGATGGCGGGAGCGCTCCTGGGCTACCTGCTCCAGGGCATCACGTACATGTACACCTCGGCCGTCTCCGGCGGACGGCTCGCCGCCGCCTCGGTGCTGCTCGCCGCCGGGCTCGCCCTCCAGACCCGGCAGACCTTCCCCCACCTGCTGCCCCGCCTCCCGCTGCGTCACCGGTACGCCACGCTGGCCGCGCAGGCACTGCTGGCCTTCGTCCCGTACGCCTTCTTCGGGATGGCGTGGATGGGGCTGCCGGGCATGGTGGCGGGCAGCGCGCTGCTGGTGCTGCCCCGGGCGGCGGGCTGGACGGTCCTCGGCGCGGTGGCCCTCGGCAACCAGGCCCTCCTGTACCACCTGGGGGTCACCGACTTCACCGACATCGCGTACGTGGGCCTGATGACCCCGATGACGGCCCTGGTCGTCTTCGGCCTCACCCGGCTCACCGACCTGGTGGCGGAGGTCCACCGCTCGCGCGCGGAACTGACGCGGCTCGCGGTGACCACCGAACGCCTGCGGTTCGCCCGCGACCTGCACGACCTGCTCGGCTACAGCCTGTCCACCATCACCCTCAAGTGCGA
>NZ_NSKH01000007.1 GCF_003144095.1 Streptomyces sp. ICBB 8177
AGCGGCCGGACGAACTCCCACTCGGCGTCCGACAGTTCATGGCGACGTATCACAACACCATGATCCACCAGCGGTGATCATTTGAAGACACTGCCTAGTGCAGATACACCTCCGCGAGATCATCGGTCACGGGCGCGAGCCTGTCATGCGCGGCCGGCGCCTCAAGTGGCGGCCTCAGCCTCTGACCGCTTGGGCGGCGGGCGGCACCCCATCCTCACCGTCTTCGGAGTGGCGCGAACAATGCCCTGTGATCAGGGCCATGGCCCTCCTGACGCAGGATCGTCAAAGCGTACTCATAAGATCATCAAACCAACCCGAAAGGATCTTCACAGTGTTGCGAACCATAGGTGTGGTCTGTGCCTCCCTGCTCACGCTCGCTGTCGCCGTACCCGGGGCCAGCGCATCCGAGCGGACTTCCCCCGGCCAGGGCGGGGCGTCTGGCGGCACCACCCCGTTATCTGCCGTGGGCACTCTGGCCGCCCGCCCCGGGGGCCATGTGTCCTCCGTCGTGCGGTCTGCGGCAGCGGGTGCCTGCACACGTCCGGAGCAGACGGTCATCACGCGTACCTCGGCCTGCCACATCCACACGGAAGAGGTCCGCATCGCCGACGGAAAGCTCAGCGGCGTCCTGACGGTGACGACGGGCCACGACATGGCCTTGGACTACAAGAGCACGCAGTGGAAAGACAACGTATCCATCCGCTTTGACAGTTACGTCGGTGACGCTCCGATCGCCGAGCTGGCCGTGGGCCTCGAGGTGACATGCGGCAGCGCCACCTGCAAGGCAATCCCCGGCCCCTCCTTGGAGGAGATCCCTGTGGAGCCGGGCGAAGGGGCAACCGGGGCGGTGATGTTCAGCGACGCCGTCACCACCATCGACAGCTTCAAGCCCTCCTTCACGTTCGTCTCCGTCGCAGGTCTTCCGGGAAGGACCGGAGTCACCACCTTCCCGACCATCCGGTGCGACAACGAACTCGCCAAGCGCGTGGGCGCCGGCTGCGTGTTCCCCGGAACAACGCCGGTACTGACGCAGATGGCCCAGCTCCCTGGGATAGCGGTCAACATCCGCAGGGCTCAGCAAGGAGGCGCCCCGGGCAACCCGCACACCGCCAAGCCGGTTCCGCTGCACTTCCACTACAGCGCGACCAAGCAGAAGAACAACCGGGACGCCGTTTGCCCTGGGGGAGTGTAAATCTAACGGCGGATCCGACGATCATGGGAGAGACGTCAAGTGACTGATACCGCCGTGGAGTTGGAGACCGTGGAGTCTGCCGAGAGTG